>OZ244804.1:0-5539749 GCA_965220065.1 Candidatus Poribacteria bacterium | reverse complement strand
TGTCAGATAAAATCGCCGGAAAACTACCTTTATAGTAAAGCCCGAATATAAGTGAACACTTTAGAAAACACGAAGCCCACCCCTTCGCTGGCGAGGTGTTTTTGATAGGGTGTTTCCCTCGCCGACTATCAATGTCCAAGTAATTATGGGCTTTACTATAAACCCGATTTTTTATCTGAATTGCCTTTGGCATGAAAATTGCTCCTATATTATCAAACGCTGCATAAACATGGGAGAGCCTACCTCCTTGGAAATATACGGAGCGATGCAATAGGCTTTCCCCTCAATTGCTGCATCGCTCCCTCTATCACTCCGAAACACTGTGTGTAAGGAGAACAATCATGAACAGATGGAGATACTTACTCTTTATACTTGCTTGTTTAGCACAGATGGGGTGTACGGCACTTCTAACGGAGCAGGCGTATGTCCTCATCGATCGCGATGTAGAAGAAAAGGCGACTTTCCACGGAGCCATTTATTCGCTTCCAGAAAGAGCGGATATTCGGAAAATTGTGCTCCTTGGTTCTGGAAAGATTCGAAACATTGAGCTTCACGTGCGCAATAGGAGAAATCAATGGAAACCCGCCAAGAAAGTACCGGGAGGAATTCAGTTTCCGTATGAAATCCCACTTATTGCCAAGACCGATGCTGTCAAAATTATAAAACATTCAATGACTGGCGCAGGTCGCATTGAGACGGTTCAATTTTACACGGTTGCGGATAAAGGAGATTAAAAATGATATACCGACACATCCTCACATCTCTTCTTTTAATAACATTAATTTCGCTGAGTGCTGTGGCATTTCCACCTTCCTCACCCGCAGGTGGTAACTACCTAACCCTTGATGGCGAGGACGACCATGCGGTTTTAGACTTTAAAACCTTCGATGTCCTTCTACCCAAAAACACAGACGAATTCACCGTGGAAGCGTGGGTATACCCAACGACCCCACCTGACAAAAATACAACAGCGATGATTCTCAGCCAACAGGTGCGGATGCGCGTCGTAAGCTATGCGAACGAAGGATATCGGAAACTGAAGAAGGCTATTGATTGGCGGAGGGGAGACCTACTTCTGATAGTCGATGGCTATGCTCCGTTTGCAGGTAGAATCGGCACGGTGCCTTTTTTCCCAATCACGATTTCGCCGAACCAATGGTATCACATCGTTTATCAGGCGAAAGGAAAGCAGACAACAACGATTGTCAATAGTCTTACACAGACATTGCCGCAAGGAACAATCATCGCGCATGATCTTTCAACACTCCGGCATCCGAAAGATTTTACACTCGGAGGATTTGGGAAGAAAATCGAGTTGCCCAACGTCCCGAATTACTTTTGGGGTTCCTTTACAGGATATATTGATGAGGTTCGCGTCTCGACCGTCGCCCGTTACGATGTCGCTAAAAAGGCTTTCGCACCGCATGGAAGGTTCAAGGCTGACGCAAAAACGGTTGCCTTGTGGCATTTCGATGAACCCGGTGGAATGCGGAGATTTTCAGATGCCTCGGGCAATGCCTATCACCTCGTGGGAAAAGGGGACGCGAAGACCAGCCTCCCGCTTGCTGTCGAAGCACAGCAAAAACTGACAACCACATGGGGACAACTTAAGAAATGAATTCTCTAAAGAGACTTCTATCAACTGTTATACTCTGGCTTCTGATCGGCGGGTTACTGGTCATCAACATCAGCTGGGGAGAAGGGGTTATTATCTACAACTATCCATCCCTATCGCAGAAATACTTGGAGGTTTCTCATGAAAACCCGCATCACCCTTTCAAAACGAAGCTTACAAGTTTATATGACAGTCATCGCTGTCATGTGCATCTCCCGCTCTGTTTTCGGGATGGAACCGATCGGCACGATTGGGCAACCGCTTCCAGAACAGCACGCTTTTCTTAACAATAAAACGATTCTACGCGTTGTTCCAACACACATTCAGATTATTGATAGGGAGACTGGTGTGGTTACTGATGAATTCGCCGAACGCGAGTATTACAGCGATGTTGTATTCAGTCCAAATGCCTCACATTTAGCCATTCTTACGGATGCTGATAATCCAAAGGAGACTATTGTAAACATCTGGGATGTTAATGCCCGCGAGCAGATATCCGAGTGGGTAGCTGAATTCTACTATGATATCGCGGCGTTCAGTCCAACAGAGCCGCTGCTTGCAATCTCCTCTGATGATGAGATTCAGCTGTGGAATTGGCAGACTGGCGAGTCCGTTGGGATGATGACAGGAGAACGCCGTCCATCTGAAAGATGCTACTCTTTCGATAGCGGCAGGACTTGTATATTCCCCAGTCAGGATAGCGCATCTGTTTTTAGTCCCGATGGTCGTTATCTCATCGTTGCTTCAAGGCGTCCCGATATTGAACTGTGGAATGTTGAGACGCGCCGGTTAGTAGGACACTTTGAAGGGCACACTGGGAACTGGGTTGAAGGTGTAGTTATCAGTCCGGATGGAACATACATCGCTACATTTGAGAGAGGACCTGCTTCCCTTTATGTGTGGGATATGGGATCGCGGCGGTTGCTCTGGAAGGAGCAAAGCGGCAGTGGAAGGATCTCAGATGTGGTCTTCAGTCCAGACAGTCAACATCTATATGTTGCCACTGAGTCAACTTGGCAAAATTGGGATGACCAGGTCCGCGTCTGGAATGTCCCATCGGGGCAACAGATTGATACGTTTGGCAGTCGGTTTCGGGCATTGGAAGCGATTACACTATCGCCGAACGGGCGAACCTTGCTCCTGCACTATTGGGATGCTGTTGTAGTATGGGACATAGAGAAGAAGCAACCCCTGAATGTGTGCCCTGATTTCGTCAGACGCTGGTTCCACAATCTGGTTAGGTTGAGCCCTGATGGAAAAACCGCAGTCTCCATCTCCCGATACTTTATTAAGACATGGGACACCGCATCAGGGCAGATGAGACGCATTATTTCTGCAGAAAGTGGGAAATTCCGAGGGCTTGCAATCTCGCCTGATAGTCAAAAACTCGCTGTTGGCAGGGCACCTTGGGTTGAAATACATAATCTTCGGACCGGTAACACTGAAACCCAATTTCCGCAGCCTATTAGCGGCCTTGAAAAAATTGTCTTCAGTGGCTCTGGAAGGTGGATTGCGACAGTGAATGACTGGGAGCGTCTTTCTATTTTGGACACCCAAAATCCGGAGAACCTCCAGAAACTTCAGTCAGCAAATGACCCTGCATCCCTACATATTCATTACCAGATCGCCTTCAGCAAAAATGACGAGTATTTCGCGGCTTCCGGTAGAACGAAAGATCATCAATACTGGATTCAATTATGGAGACGTGAAGGCAATACTTTCATCTTCCAATATGCGTGGCAGCTCCCAGAACTCTATAACAGCTCAAATTCAACGCTCACCTTTACGTCTTACACAGGTGATTCAACGGTATTAGCAGTATCCGAAGGATCGAAGCTCCAAATCTGGAAACTTTTGTCAGATAGTTCGCACCTTCTGACAACCTTGGACGGACATGATCCAGTGCACTTTAGTCCAGATGGTCGGTATCTTTTCGCCAATCAAGGGGGTTACCTTCAAATCTGGGACTGGCAAACACAAACACGGCTTGAACCCCCACCTATTCCAAATTATTTTGACATCAGCCGAGATGGGGCCGTTCTGCTTTCGTATGCCGATAGCGGTCGAATTCATATCTGGGATGGAAAGACACTGTTACCATCACAGGCTGTTTCCGTTGAGCCGGGTGATAAACAGATTGTTATATTGGGGGAGGTAAAGCGGAATCAGCTTCTACAAAACTTTCCCAACCCTTTCAATCCAGAGACCTGGATCCCGTTTCGGCTCGCAAACGAGAGTCATGTTACGATTCACATTCATAGTTCTACAGGTCAGTTGGTGCGTCGCTTATCCGCAGGGACAATGCCTGCAGGTGACTACTCTTCACAGGCGCAAGCCGTCTATTGGGATGGACGCAATCAAGTGGGAGAACCCGTGAGCAGCGGCGTCTATCTCTACACGATTCACGCAGACGACTTCTCCGCAACTCGCAAAATGCTCATTCGGAAATGAGACGGTTTGACGGAGTCGTCCTGCCCCCGACTGATAAGCAAAAAATTGCGTTTCAAATAGATACCGTTCAACATCACGCCTCTGCACCATTTTGTGCGATTAGGTCCAAGGTATGCCCTATTTTGTGCAGTGCTTTTGGACATTTCGCTAAAAACCTCACCAGTATTGTATTTTTCAGATTGGCACGGAATTTGCCATAGTAAAGGCACATACTTTGGGTGTTACGCTTAGGAGTCTTGAAGTTCAGCAATTTATCGCTCCTAATCACCGATCCATCCTTATCGTCGCACACCCTGGAGGTTTCTCATGAAAACCCGCATTACCCTTTCAAAACGAAGCTTTCAAATTTATATTACAGTCATCAGTGTTATTTGCATCTCCTGCTCTGTTTTCGGGATGGAATCGATCGGCACAATTGGGCAACCCTTTCCAGAGCAACACGCGTTTCTCTCCAATGAAGCGATTGTACGGGTTACCCCAGCACGCATTCAAATTATTGATCCGAATACCGGTGCGCTTATAGATGAATTCGCCGAACGCGAGTATTTCAGCGATGTCGTGTTGAGTCCAGATGCCTCACATTTAGCGATTCTTACACATGCGCATGATGGAAAGAGTTCGACTGTCAGTATCTGGGATGTTAATACCCGCGAGCAAGTCAGCGAATGGAAAGTCGAGTTCCGCATCTATGATGTCGCGGAGGTCGCGGCATTTAGTCCAACAGATCCGCTATTCGCAATTCCTTCTGAGGATGCGATTCATCTCTGGAATTGGAAAACGGGCGAACCCCTTGGAAGGATGACAGGCACACGGCACCCATTGCAATCCTGTCATTTCTTTGATGGCGGCAGCAGTTGTGAAGGCGATCCGCGTGATCGTACCGCGATTTTTAGTCCCGAGGGTCGCTATCTGATCATCGCCTCAATGCGTCCTGACATTGAACTTTGGAATATTGAGACGCGCCAATTAGAAGGGCACTTTGAAGGACACACCGGAAACTGGCTTGAAAAGGCCACTATCAGTCCCGATGGAAGATATGTGGCATCGTTCGAGTCGAGTTCAGCTTCCATTTACGTGTGGGATGTAGAATCGAGACAGTTACTCTGGAAAGCACAAAGCGGCATTGGAACGATTTCAGATGTGGTTTTCAGTCCGGACAGTCAACATCTGTATGTTGCGACCGAGACTGCTGTACTGACTTGGATTGATCCCGGACCCTGGCAAGGATGGGATGACCAGGTCCGCGTCTGGAATGTCAAATCGGGGCAACACATCGACACATTTGGCAGTGAGTTCCGCGAATTGGAAGAAATAACGCTATCACCGAACGGGAAAATCGCGCTCCTGCACTATTGGGATGCCGTCGTGATGTGGGATATAGAGAAAAAGCGATCCCTGAATGTCTGGACTGATTTTCTCAGAGATCGATTCTACAATGTGGTGAAGTTGAGTCCTGATGGAAAGACTGTGGGTGCCACCTCTCGATATTTTATTAAGACATGGGATGTCGCGTCCCAGCAAATGAAACGCATCGTTTCTGCAGAAGATGCCACGTTTGAAGGGCTTGCAATCTCTCCAGATGGCCGGAAACTCGCTGTCCACAGGGACCGGTGGGTGGAGATCCGCAATCTTCAGACCGGTAAGGTTGAACTCCAATTTCCGCAGCAGCATACTGGGTGGCTTGAAGAAATTGTCTTCAGTGCTTCTGGAAGGTGGATTGCGACAGTGGGGCACTGGCAGCCTCTCTCCATTTTGGACACCAGAAATCCGGAGAAACCCCAGAAACTTACGTCAAAAAATGGACCTGTATCGCTACATAATCATTACCAGATCGTCTTTAGTGAAAATGACGAGTATTTCGCGGCTTCCGGCAGATCGAAAGACGATCAAGATTGGATTCAATTATGGAAACGCGAGGGCGACACTTTCGGCTTTCAATATGCATGGCAGGTCCCAGATCTTCTCAACAGCCCAAAACCGACGCTCGCCTTTACCTCTCACACAGATGGTTCAACGGTGTTAGCAGCATCCGAAGAATCGGAACTTCACATCTGGAAACTCTTGTCAGACGGTCCCCAGCTTCTAACAACCTTGGATGGCTATTATCACCCCGTGCACTTCAGTCCAGATGGTCGTTATCTCTTTGCCCGTCGAGACGGGTCCACTCAAGTCTGGAACTGGCAGACAGAAATCCCCCTTGAGCATCCATCTATCCCAGTATATTTTGACATCAGTCGAGATGGTTCCGTTCTGCTTTCGGAGACATTCAACGGTCAAATCCATATTTGGGATGGAAGCGCACTGTTACCTTCCCAACCTGTTGCCGTTGAACCGGGAGGTAAACAGATTATTATACTGGGAGACGTGAAACGGAATCAGGTCCTACAAAACTTTCCCAACCCTTTCAACCCGGAAACCTGGATCCCGTTCCGACTCGCAAATGAAAGTCACGTCACGATCCACATTTATAATACTGCGGGTCAATTGGTGCGTCGCTTATCCCCGGGGACAATACCTGCAGGCGACTATTCTTCACAGGCGCAAGCCGTCTATTGGGATGGACGTAATCAAGTGGGAGAACCCGTGAGCAGCGGCATCTATCTCTACACGATTCACGCAGGCGACT
Source organism: Candidatus Poribacteria bacterium (assembly GCA_965220065.1). Classification (GTDB taxonomy): domain Bacteria; phylum Poribacteria; class WGA-4E; order WGA-4E; family WGA-3G; genus WGA-3G. The sequence goes on along the minus strand of OZ244804.1, from coordinate 5,533,057 downwards.
TTTCCGCAACCCGCAAAATGCTTATTCGGAAATGAGACGGTGTGATGGCATCATAAACCACTCGACTGATAAGCATAGGACTTACGCACTCCCCGGTAGGTGTGGTTTCTAACCGCACCGAATCCTGTGAAAACAGGTGAAATTTGGTCATTTTGCGTAAGTCCTAAAGCAAAGGAATAGGCTTCAATTTGATTGACAGGAGATGAGCGATTGTATTTGGAGGATGCATACATTTGAACAACTTCAGTTAATTCGTCCGTAAGGAGGAACACAAATGAACACGTTAAAACGAGCGATTCACTTTATGCTTGTAGTGCCTTGCATCTTGAGTGCGTCTGTGTTCTATGGGTGTGGTGCAGACCCTCTCGGACCGTATCAACCGCTCTTGCCTGCAATTGAGAGCGAAGCGAAATTCTCAAGCAGATACCAATTGGAAGAAGAACCACAGTTCTTCCATGATCTTTACGGTGCAGAAATCGTGGAAGGCAGCGAACTCAATACATACACCGATCAGAAAGCATTTGATCAGAACGGCAAATTAATTGTCGGATGGGGCGGTCAGTTGGATAGTATGCGCTTCACAGCGCAACTCGACCGGACAATCATAGCCGAAGAAAGCTTCCTCGGTAGACATACCGAATTTATGATTGGCGATCACCTACGCATCAAACCCGCTACCCTGTTTCCAAACCGATATATTCTATACAAAACTGAGTTTGACGGGCTTCGGTGGGATATCTCCTTCGCGCAGGAACACCATCTTTTTAGCCTTATCCACTCCCGTATTTCCAATCCTATTAAAATAACAGACGCTGCCGAGGATGGAGCACTCGGGCAGGATCTGGGACGCCGAAACGGGTTGAACGCAGTGTCAGGGGTCAGAAATATTGAAAACGCACGACTCATCGGTTTTCGAGGACAGGGAGTTTTAGGCGAATTTTTCCGCATCGGGTTTACGTATGTAAATTTGTATAAAGAACACCCCGAACGTCTCATAAACTCATTTATGGGGACGGTTGCCAACACACCCCCTGAAAGAATATCCATTGTTTTCCGTGATGACTCGCCTGAGGATAATCACACGAGCGTGTTCACAGATTTTCGTTCTTATGATCCCGACTTACATAGCGATCATATCCAAGAGGGTGTCGGTGCGGCTTTCAAAAGCATGAGGATTACGATCGTTACACAATCACTTCACAAATTACCCCCCGTCGCTATAGCGGAAGGTATTGAACCCGAACTACTCCCCGAAATGACCCACCAATTCGATGTCTTCGCCGACGAGCTGGTTCCAGTTGATCACAGCGGCGGTCCTTCCGAAATCCGAGATTCCATTGACGGGAAGTGGAAAATTGTCACCGGTTTCAATAAAATGAAATATGATCTTATACTAACGGATGCGAAGATTAACATTGATCCACGCACGGTCAAATCGGTGGTATTTGACATGGTTGTTGCAGGCGATTATAATATAGCGGTTATCGGCTTTAGTGAAGCCAATAGAGCAGAGGAGAATCCTGACCTACAAGAGTGGATTAAAACGACAGATGGTCGCATTCAGATGCCGTATCGCGATATAATTGAGGCACCCGGGAATTATGGTCAATCTCCGGATTACATCAAAAATAGGAAAAAACTCAGAGACAATCCCACGCAATGGAAAGGTGAAGGGAGACCTCGAAAAATCCGATACCGTTATGGTGCTGCACGTGCCGCAACGCTCTATGGACTTGACATTGAAGGGACTGTCAGTAATGTTTTCATCAGGGCACACTACTCTATTAATGGTAAATACAAACAGTACCCGACGATTCCCAAAGATAAAGTCGGATTTAGTCGAACCAAAACCGCTCTTCAGCTGCCCGATGGTGAGGAATCCACAGGTGTCACTATTGATCTCAACAGCCAACTTCCTGTAGATGCAAACGGTATTCCCACATATTCGGAAGCCGAGGGCGAACGTTTTGAAGCTTTTTTAGGTGGGGACGGAACAGATGAAGATGGCAACGGAAAACTCGGTAGAGAAACCGCTTGGTTCGTCCAACTTAAGTCTCGTTTTAGCAAACTCCACTTAGAAGCCGTCTTGTATCATATTGACCCGGGCTACACAACCAACTATCTGAATTTTGGGGCACATCCGAACCGAGGCGAAATTTACACGCTTGAACGCGGCAGACCCGATAGACCCTTGGAAGAACGGATCCCGACAGAACAAGTTCCGTGGGACACAGCCAATTATACACTCATTGAAGATGACGATGATGGTGATGGCTGGCCCGATGATGCTGACTTTGATGGGGTCATTCCACGGGCTGATGACCGAGACCAGAACGGGATATTAGACTTCCAAGAAGATTTTCTTATTTTTGAAGCCGACCCACCTGTATTTACCCATATTATCGATTTGAATAATAACGGTATTGTCGATCCAATTGAGGATGACTTTGAACCGGAATACGAATACGGTATAGATCGTCAGGGGTATCACCTTAAAGCAAAATACAATCTACTTAAGAACCTCGTTGTTCAGGCGGGTTGGTTAAACGAAAGCGAAATTTCAAGTCGGCGGAAAAATAACACGAAATACATACACGTCACTTATAAACGCAGCATCCCTAACTTTGGCAGTTTTCACTTCCAAAATCGATTCGTCCGAGCACAAGACGAGATTCCGGATTACGCAATCGCCTTACCTGTTGGAGAATTGGAACCGATTCACATCAATGACGAACTTGACTTTTACAACGCACGGTCGAATACAACAACGTTCCAGTGCCTCTACACAGCAGTGCGAAACTTGACACTTGAAGCCAAATTCCTGATTCTCATGCAAAAACAGTTTGAACAGGATCAAGAGAGAGCACTTTTCAAGGATATTGAATACGACCCAATATCAGAGAAATTTGAACCCGATGAACGCGTTGACTTTATGGTGCCAATTGAACAGGTCCGAGCCGGAGGTGAAATGCGAGAATACCCGTTCTATCCTGATCATGGAATTAATGCGCTTGACCCGACTGACACCGGTTTAATCTATGACGACACGAATTGGAAAAAACGCCGCTATCCCGAACGGAACATCCGTAATCAACTCACGATTCTGAAGGCAAAATACGAGATTCCATTTGTGGATCTTCCCTTCGTCAACAAAATTGTTGAAGATTTAACGCTAACGCCTATGGTGAAGTACATCTGGGACCGCGCTTTTGACCGGAGTGCCGAGGAAATTCCAAAAACACTCGATCCAGACCTGTTTCTCCCAACCGACACTGAACCGATTGAATATTTGCGATTCAATCGTCGAAGTCGAGAGGATATTCTCGGGGTCCGTCTTGATTATCAGTTTTCACCGAGATTAAATGTCATCGGAGGATTCCAATACCGGAAGTTTTCCAACCGGGATAAAAACTTTAAGCATTACCTACAAACTTTCTCAGATGATACTGACGTTCCAAACCTCTACCGCCCTGACCTGCGAACGCGTATTTTTGAAATCCATGCTATTAACAGAGGGAAATGGCTTGGTTTCTATATCGTCATTCTTGCGGGACACCGTAGAACCACACATCTGTTTGAACATACGACCAGTACGACAACCTTTGTTCGAGCGATGATGGGTTTTTAATGCTTTGGGAAAAGTGCTGCCAACAGGCCTATTACCGAATCGTTAACTGTCGGTGCAATGTGTAATTGATTCTGTAGATATGCCGCGTAGGGTGTGACGACTCCCAAAATGAGTCGAGTCATCGTGGCATCATCTGTAGAGAGACAGATTCCAGTCGCTTCTGAGACTTCTGCCGATACGCGGATTTTGCCATCTCTGATGATAAGACTTGCTTGATGTTCCGAACCTTTGATGCCGATTGTCCCTTGCCAGCCTTTGTAAGCATCACTCTCGTTCAGTCGTTTGGAAAGCAATGGAGAAAGCTCGTCAAGCAGCATCGGCAGATTGATAATCTTGAACATCCATACCCAATCTTCATCTCCCGACGTGTACCCAAAATTGTGGAATAACTTTCTGACATAATTCTTTTCCACCTCTTCTTCAGGAACCCAGCTTATCTGTTTATATTTCCGCTTCACCAGTTTGTTGTGCAACGCACAGAGCAGTGCAGCACCGACCTCCTCAAGGAAACCGTCCGGGTGTGTGGAACTCTCGGAGGATTGAGGTTTAAGACAGAATTCGGTGATTGAGACATTCTTGTCCTTCTCATAGCATTGCACTTGCACATAGCCGAGCAGCTCCCCATCTTTCTCTGCGAGATAAATCAACCGAGTTTCCGACGTTCTGCACCTTTCGGCGCGTCTCGATCTACGTTCCACCTGGTCGGCATAAAACGCATTGAGTACCCTTGCCATTGCGACTTCATCTCCATGCGAGTATGGACGGACGACTAAGCCCTCGACCACTTTTGCCTGTTCGTGTTGCAACGCTTTGGTGAATCGTCGCCCTACCAATCCATCAACGAACCCAAAACTCCTGTACATCCCGTGGGCGGTATTGTCCGTTCTGGTATGAAGAGAGCTACAAGAGTACCGGCGGACCAATTCGTGAGACATTGACGCACCGAATGCCCACCGCGACAATCCCCGCCGACGATATTTCGGATTGGTATGCACCCAGCTCACGTAAATACCGGGGGCATGTGTGTTGTGGGGAAAATGGTGTGTATGGAGTGCTGACTCGCAAGTGGCAACGCGATACCCCTCGACGATCGGATAGAGATATAAGTCCTTATTGCGCTGATTGCGTTTGATATCCATCGTTAGAATAGGGACACCATTTTCGTCGATGATCCCCTTGTGTGAGAATCGTTCGGTGGCTGGGTGGTCCATTTTTTCAAGCAGGTATCCGGTTTCGAGTTGGTATCTGTAATCCTGGTGCGGCGCAATCTCCACGAGTCGATCTACGTGTTCTCCGCTCCGATTGTTACGAGCCAATATCAGGACTGCCATCGCCACAAGTCCCTCATCTTCTGCTTCAACCGTCAGTGCTTCAAGTACTTTCACCGCCCGTTCATCGCAGCTATTGATGAGTTTTGCCGCGGCAATCAGTCGTTCGTATCTGTTCGCTGTGTCCAGTTTAGCAACTAAGGTCGAAATCCGATGTTCGGAATCGTCAGTGATCTCGAGAAGACTATCGATTGCATCGATTCTATCGCTTGTATCTGCGGTTGTGTCGCGAATCATTTCGTTGAGATACTCGCGGACTTCCGCCGCGAATTCGTCACTGTCATTCGGGGACCCCAACGGGAGCGGATGGACGGTCGTGCCGATCTCTTTAAACCATGGGAACAGGTCTTCACCTACCGCCCGGCTGAGGTAATAGATGAGTCTATCCACCGATGAGAAGGTTGTGCGCGGCATATTCTGTTCTGTGTCGTTTTGTTCCCCCGACAACACCTTGGCAAGCCGGACAAACAGGTCGTCACCATATTTCTCAAGGAGCGTCTTCAGTATCCAGATCGGTTTGCGAGATCGTTGCTCGTAAACCTTCGCGATGTCAATCGGTTCCTCTGCTTGGGCGTTTTCACGAAAATGTCGCTCGGCTTCGGCGACCATCTCCGTCGCTTCTTGCTCAAATCCGAGCAATTTCATTGCCCAGATACCGAAGAAAAACGGGAATCCCTCTCCGTCAAAAAGAACATCAGTCGCCTTTCCAAACGGCGTTTTGTCGGCGAGCAATCCACTTGCCTCAACACCGAGCGAATAGGCGAGTCTCGGAAGACTGACACACGCCCCGATTGTCATTACCGAATCTTCCCAACTGAAGCCGTATCCATGAACACACGACGGCATCAGATCGATTTTCCATTCAATCTTTTCACCTTCTGGGAATTTCGAGAGCATCTCCTTCGCCAGTTTTTTGGCAAACGCCATACAGGTATCCACACGGTCTTCAACGAAGTGCGTATTGTAGATTTTGATGTTTCCGTCCTCTTTGACCTGTTCCTCAATCGGAATTTCATCAGGAATTGTCTGCTTACCCGTAGCCAAAGAGACGCGGTTGACTCCCAACCAATCGACGAATCGTCCAGATACAGGGTGATTCTCCCTTTGAAAGAGTTGCGTATTGATCAACAGAACGCGTCCTAATCCAAAATCGAGACAAGCTCCTATAGGTTCCCCCGTCCCGCTGTGTTCAAGGAAAACACTGCCATCCTTAGGAATATCAAGGATACCGCAATACGTGAGACCGAGGTCATCAATTCCGAGTGCATCGGTAATTTCGTGGTCAGCGAGACGCAGATTTTTCTGTGTCCAACCGCGCAAAGGGTTCGCATCAATATCCATTTCCCCTTGTCCTTTGGGTAACGGAAGAAATCGCGCACCGAAAAGAGAGGCAGCCTGATTAACCCCCAATTCCGAGATCGGTTCACGGACATCTCGCTCAAATCGGCTCGTACTGACGGCTAAAAGCAGTCCACCGCCGTTTTCTACGAACTCCCGGATAAGTTGGAGTTCCGCATCGGTGTATTTTAAAGGTGTGTTGCTGCAAATCGTCAGTACATCGTAGTTTTTTAGCACTGATTCACTGAGATAATCCCGGTTGTTCGTGGTTTGATAGATATTGTCTGGTTCAATTCGTATCAATCCATCCGACCAACCGGTATCGCGTGAGGTGTCAACTAAAATCCGAATTCGTTCTTTTGTCATCTGTTTTATTTCCCATTCATCAGATTAGTGGTTGGGCTCGCTTATTAGGTCCGTCTCATAATTGGATTTTGATCTTCGGTAATTCAAATATTGCTTGGATATCATGATAATTAATCCTATTCTATATTCAACTATATCTACTGCATTTTCTTCAACTTTTTTGTTGCGCTCTAAGGCTGAAGTTGCTATGATAGATGTAAACCAACACACTCTTCTTGGTGAACTTCGGAGATACGCATGAACAATTACCGTATTGCAATTATCGGCTTGGGTGGCATGGGCGGAGCTCATGCCGAAGCAGTGAAATTAGAGACGAACTGTGAACTCGTCGCCGGGGCGGAAATCAATCCAGAACGCGCAAAGGGGTGGAGCGAACGATTCAGCGTTAAAGCCATCTATGACGATTACGAAAAGATGCTTGACGAAGAACAACCCGATATCGTTATCGTCCCAACGCAGGCACCGATGCACCACGCGCCAACAATCGCTGCGGCACAACGCGGCATTCACGTCTTCTGTGAAAAGCCGACTGCCCTCAACCTTATTGAAGCCGATGAAATGGTCGAAACCTGCGACCGACACCGCGTCAAGTTTGCCATTAATCACATCAAGCGCGCCAGTCCTTACAACCGTCACGTCCTTTCACTGATAGAAGGAGGCGAAATCGGCGATGTCGTGTTGCTAAAGGCAACAGATAAAGGTGGACGCAAAGTCGGAAACTCACTGATGGAGATGGGCACCCATCTCTACGATTGGTTGCGGCTTTTCGCTGGCGATGTCGAGTGGACGCACGCACACCTCGTGCAGATGGATGGACGCGAGTCAACCGTCAATGACATCAAACATACCCAAGAAGTTCACGCATTCGATCGAGATGCAGGGCTTGTGCTTGGAGAGCGTGGACACGCCGCTTTTCGCTTCAAGAACGGCATCCACGCCGATGTGCAGTTCCTGGCGCAACCAGAGACAAACGATAATGCCTACGGCATCGACATCATCGGTACCGAAGGCAGAATTGCTATCCGAGAGAGCGTCGGTACAACGATGTTTATCCACAAGGGACAACATAAGACACCCGCAGAAGCGTGGGAACCCGTGCATCTATCAGCCGAAGACTTGGACGAGCATGGAAATCCACGAGACAAGGGATCAATACGGTTGCTATTGCAACGCCTCATGCTACGCGATCTCGTTTCAGCCATTGAAGAAGACCGGGATCCGTTCGCGAGCGGCAGAGATGGTCGAGACTGTCTTGAAATGATACACGCGACATGGGAATCGCATCGACAGAAGGCACGGGTATATATGCCGCTGACGCCACGCGAACACCCGCTCGAACGCTGGCAGCAAGACGCACGCGATAGCATGCTCAATGTGCCGTAGCCCATTCAGTTTTACAGGATATGTAAAGTTTTTGGCATTCAGCACTCCGTAGCATAGACTGTTAGTCTGTGCCATTTCTGCCTATCGTCCAGGAGCAGAGACGGTCTGTCAAAAACAGGCGCATCAACCCGCGAATCCTTAAATCCCGCCCAGCCTAATCCTGATGCTCGACAAATATTTTACACACCCATTTTACAGGGTGTGTAAAGTTTTTGGCATTCAGTATAATTGTAAGTCGTAGGTTGGGTTGAGGGGTAAGAACCCAGATACTTTCGTTTATCCACAGCAGTTTCCTCATTTCAATGACCTGTTATGTATAAATAGAGATAGCGAAACCCAACACCCCAAACGTTGCGGGTGTGAAAAGGCGTTGGGTTTCACTTGTATTCTGGTGCGTTCAGGTGCCTTGTGAGTTTGAAAATCATCGCTGCTATGAGGTCTTCAGTCAGGTCCCGTTCAACCCAACCTATGGGATTTTGACAAAATATTTACACACCCCATTTTACACATTCAGTTGACAAAAGAAAAAGAAACTGATATAATTTATTACAAATATATTTAGGCATGCCTAATAATATTATTTATTATGCCTAATAATATTATTTATTATGCCTAATAATTGTAGGGGATGCCCAATTGATAAGGAGGAGCAAGACATGAAAGAAAAAGCAAGAAACACCACAAAATATAGATTACGCAGGGATTTGGAGCCCCGAAACTGTCTGCACCTGTGGCGATTTTCATTCTGGCTGTTCTTGATTGCGTTTCTGAATGTGGCCGGATGCGATAATTTGCTTACGAAACCGCCGCCCGAAGGCGATGACTTCGTGACACCTTTTGATGGAATGTCTTTTGATTTGAACAGAACATTTGTTCTGGGAGATGAGGCATTTGAGAAAGTCTTTACGGTGGAAGAAGGACTAGGCCCAATTTTTAACAACACTGGTTGCGAAAGTTGCCACCCCGCAGATGGCCGCGGGACCCCAGATCAATCATTCTTCCGATTTAGCATAGGCAATGACCTTGCCATCGATAAAGGAGGAGCGCAGCACCAAGACCGATCCATTCCCGGTGTCCCGCTCGAAGTGCTTCCTGAAGGTGTGGATACATCCAGACGCCTACCACCACCCGTTTTTGGCATGGGGCTCATCGAAGCTATCCCCGTTGATATGATTTTGTCCTACGCTGATAAGAACGATGCCGATGGAGATGGTATTTCCGGCAGACCTAACTGGGTTGCGGCACCCGATTACGTTCCGGATACAGAGGTGGGGGGTGGACCGGGGAAACAACTTGGCAGATTCGGCCGAAAGGCCCAAGTGTCGTCACTCATTCAGCAGGTTTCAGAGGCATACCATCAAGACATCGGTATCACAAGCGATTTCATACCTGTTGAGAATTCACATCCACAGGCGGGCGGATTTGCCGTAGGGGACACCGTTCCAGATCCGGAGATTCCTGCGTCAACTGTCCTGGAGGCTGTCGTTTATGTGCGGTTGCTCTCACCACCCAAACGGGATGAGATTACACCGGAAGTCAAAAAGGGAGCACAGCTCTTTGAGGAGATAGGGTGTACCGCATGCCATGTCCCAACAATGCGGACGGGTCCTCATTTCATCGATGCGTTAGACCGGGTGAATGTGCATATTTACTCCGATTTGCTCCTTCACGATATGGGTAATGAATTGGCCGATACCCGTCCCGATGGGAGCGCGACGGGTACAGAATGGCGGACAGCACCGCTTTGGGGAACTCGCCTGGTCGCAGATTTCACGGGCGGCACCCCGTTTTTCCTTCACGATGGTCGTGCAACCACGCTCAGAGAGGCCATCCGACCGCACGGCGGGGAGTCTCAGGACTCGAAAGAGGCGTTTTTCAAACTGTCTGAGGTGGATCAACAGGCAGTCATTACCTTTCTCGAATCGCTTTAGCAATCATAAGACGAAGGGAAATACCTATCATGACAGACAAAGAAATACAGGTTTCTCGACGGATATTTCTAACCTGTGGGGCGGCTGGTACAGCCGGGGCGGTACTCGGAGGGCTACTCGGCTGTGCAGCCGCGCTTACTTATCCAGCGACAGTTGCAGACGGTCAAATCTCCCTCTCACGATCCAAACTCGAACAACTCACCGGCGGAAACAAACCTATCGTTGTGAAGGCATCCGATCTTCCCGATCCGGTAATTTTGATTCCAGTGGACGAGAAGATCTTCCGGGCTGTGTCGGCAAAATGTACCCATCTTGGGTGTCATGTCCGACCCACTCAGAATTTTCTGGTGTGTCCCTGCCACGGTGCTACTTTCGACCTGGAGGGCAAGGTTGTACGGGGGCCTGCCCCACGTGCACTCACGATCTATCCCGTCAAAGTCAACGGCGACAGAATTAAAATCATCTTATTTTGACCCAAGTTGTTACTAACGAATGTTGGGCACTTCAATAAGGTTTTTCAGACCTTTCCTCACCCCCGGGGAATGCCATAAGGAAACCTTCATACCGTTGATTCCGGGGTGATATGTCTATAGAAAACTATGTCTATAAATAGATGGAAACTCGCGTTATTTTAAGGAGGACAGATCTGATGGTATATAGATTGGTGTTCGTCATGTTCTCAGGTATGTTAATCATCGGGGGCATAGGACCCATGAGCGTAACTGAACTAACAGAGGCTTCCGATGATACGGAGATTCGCCCGTTTGTTGAGGGCGGCATTTATGATAAACCCTATATCACGCAACTCGGTAGGAGAACGAGCCTCGGCGGATATACTGAGGCACACTTCCGCTTCGAGCGGGAGGAAGGGGTTACTGAGGAGGTTACCTTTGAGCCGAAGCGTTTCAATGTTTTTACTTATACGCCCGTGACAGACCGTGTACGGGTTGCTTCCGAATTAGAATTCGAAGAAGGCGGCGAAGAGATCAAGATCGAAATCGCCGTGATTGATTTTGAAATCCACGAAGCCCTGACGTTCCGCAGCGGGATTATCCTATCGCCTCTTGGACGTTTTAACATCGCCCACGACAGTCCTGCAAATGACTTGACTGACCGACCGCTCGTCAGCGTGGAAATGATCGGGACAGCACTATCAGAAGCGGGGATGGGATTCTTCGGAGCGTTCTACCTATCGGCGAACTCTCGGCTGACATATGAGATTTATGGGGTCAACGGATTTAATGAGGGTGTCCTCATTGGGAGCGAAGACGGAACACGTATCCCAACTGGAAAAGGCAACTTTAAGAATAACAACCAGAATCCCGCAGTTGTGGGTCGCATTGGGGCTAGTCCACACCCGTCAGTGGAGGTAGGGGTTTCGGGACACACAGGGCTCTATAACATACACACCCTTGATGGACTCGAAGTGGATGAAAGACGAAGTCTCACAATTTTCGTCTTAGATGGAGAGTTTCGGTGGGATCGATTCGAGTTACTGGGCGAGTACGCCCGCGCTTCAGTGGATATACCGGATCAATTGATAGGACTTCAAGCGGAAAGCCAGCAGGGCTTATACCTCCAAGGCAACGTTCACTTTCTGAAAGGACTAATTAAGGTGTTGCCGGAATCGATTTTCACCGGTGTGGTGCGTTATGGGTTGGTAGACTTCAACACCAACATCGATGGTGACAGCCAAAATCGCCTCACCTTGGGGCTTAACTTCCGTCCAACAGAGGACACTGTTTTTAAGCTGGACTATCAGTATAACCGGCTTCGAGACGGATTCAACTTAGAAGCGCGGCATGCTGCCCTTCTGTTCAGTGCCGCAACGTATTTTTAACAGGACGGCCGCAATGTGTAATGAATTACGCAACTACAAACCGGGATTCCCACTCGTTACTGGAAAGGGGTGTTGCTTTTGAAAAATGGGCATCCTTCCCAGGCATCCTGTTTGTAGTAAGGCGATTTATCGTCTGGCCGCGTAAGTTCTATTTAAGTACTTAATTGACTTAAATTATCGATCATGCGATAATTTTTCTACTTTGGCACGACCTTCAATTCACTATGACTTCAGGCAGAATAGGAGCAACTTATGCAACGTTTGGATATTCTTCATCCCTCAATTGACGACTACCTACTCGACATCATTCCTGAACGCGATGAAGTCCTAACAGAAATGGAGGCGCATGCACGGGCAAACCGTTTTCCAATTGTGGGCCCACTCGTTGGACGCGTCTTACACCAATTGGTATTGTTGACGAATCCCACACGGATTTTCGAGATGGGATCAGGTTTCGGATATTCGGCGTATTGGATGGCGAAGGCACTGCAAAAACCGGAAGCATCTATCATCTGTACCGATGGTTCGCAAGAAAACGCCGATCGCGCAGCAGGCTATCTCGCTCGCGGTGGTATCGCAGATCGCATTGACTATCGCGTCGGCAATGCCCTTGAAATCATTGATGAAACCGAGGGCGAGTTTGACATCATTTATAACGATATCGACAAAGACGGATATCCCGAGGCTTTCCACAAGGCGATCCCCCGACTCAGAAGCCGTGGACTCTTTATCACGGACAATATGCTTTGGATGGGACGCGTCGTCACCCAGGAACCCGGGGGTCCCCCAGAAGGACTTGATGAACGAGAGCGATGGTTCCATGCGGCGACCATCGGTGTTAGAGAGTTGACACGCCTTCTTTACAGTTCACCTGATGTATTCACGACGATTATTCCTCTCCGCGATGGGGTCTCGGTTGCAGTGAAACGTTAATTTATATCTGCATCGGCGAGTATTCGTCCGAATTAGAAAAAAGCTATGCTATGAAAGAAAAAACGAGTAAACGCAAATCTATTTTCGGTCCCTCCAAGGACGAAATCTGGTCACAGATTGCTATGGATATCGGTGGTGAATTTATTCAAGGTGGCTTCTGGGGCAAGGATGTGCTCATTTATAAGCACGGTGAGTGGCAAATCCTACTTGATACTTACGTCGTCTCAACTGGAACATCATCTTATACAGTCACCCGCATGCGCGCCCCATTTGTCAATAAGGACGGCCTCTACTTCAAAATTTCTCGCCAAGGTTTTTTCAGCGCAATAGGTAAATTCTTCGGTATGCAGGACATAGAAATAGGAGATCCGTTTTTCGATGAGCAGTTTATCATCAAAGGCGACAATCCAGAAAAAATCAAATTACTCCTTGCCGATAAGAACATAAAAGAATTGTGTCAAAGACAACCAAGGATTCATCTCAGCATTAAAGATGATGAAGGTCGGTTTGGCACCGATTTCCCTGAAGGCGTTGATGAGTTGTGCTTTGAATGCACGGGTGTTATCAAAGAGACAGCATTACTAAAGTCTCTCTTCGCATTGTTCTGTTTGATTTTAGAGCGTCTCGTTCGATTGGATTCAGCCTATGCGGATGATCCTCAAGTCACACTGAAGTAGTCGTTATCAAGAAGGGCTGTAGACGCGGTTACTCCCCTTCATAGTAGTCGTGGGAGCGGATCCTAATCCCAGTTGCTGATATTAGAAAAACTTGACTTTTATGTCCACTTCCTGTATCGTCTTTTTTAAAGCCATCCGTTGCGTGAATTGGGAATCTAAGCACCTATCATCACGAGTGATGGAACTATCCTGTCCATGAATCTTACCGATGTATCTATTGCTTGGGAATCTACACCCTAAGCATATTTCTACAAGAAAACAAACGCCTCTTTGCTTTCTACAGCGAAGAATATTGAAGGAGATTCACAATGTTTTTTCAGAAAAAATCGTTTTCTTTTAAAGCCAATACAGTCTTTTCCATTCTCTGCTGCCTTTTGTTCGTCCTGTCCACACTATCGGTGATGGCACATTCAGGCGGTGAGGTAACATGCAAAAAAACTGAAACGCCTCTCACGATCGATGGAATGATGGATGAGGCGGAGTGGGACGCAGCGTTTCAAGAATCTTCACCCCTGCAAGATATTGTTGTAGACCCGCGCGATCCGAAACATAACCAAGACTGGTATCAAATTATTCCGGGTGGCGGTGCTGGTAGCGACACCAATGATGGTGGACTCCGTGTCAGTCGCGGCAAATTCGATGGCGACGACGATTTTCTCGCACGCTGGGCAACACTATGGGATGACGACTACCTTTACTTCGCGTTCGACATCACCGACGATACGCATCACGCTTACGCCAACGATCTCGCCTCTCGGGATGGGGACATTGACGGGATATGGTTGCTTTTCGACACCAAACACGACGCACCTGTCTTTGAGTTTCCCCACCACGAATTTGAAACGAAACATGTGGCGAATAACAGCTCCTATGAAGACGACGACCATTATTGGATATTTGCGCCGGTAACGACTGAAGACACAAGTGGTGCGTGGTCACAATCTTTGAGTGCGGGGCGTGATCCAGAGTTAGGCGAACCCGGTAACGGACACGTCGCAGGCCAGAAAACGGGTAGCGGTTATGCCGCTGAGATGCGTCTCCCTTGGTCGATCTTTGAACCGTTTTTTGGTGCTGCTCTCGAACCGACGGATGGTTTGGTCATTGGATTCGACATCACAATTACAGACATCGATGGGGACGCTCCAGGCACCTACGCCGCACCTCTTGGTGGTGCAGTCGCTTGGTCGAGTGATTTTGAGAACGACAACAGTCCCGGTGTACTCGGTGATCTCCTCATTTCCAATGAGGTCATCGGTAGTGCAACGTCTGTCGATCCTGCAGGCAAATTGCCTGAAACATGGGGTAAGATTAAACGTGACTATCAATAGTCGGCACTGACACGTAACCGCGGTGCCTCTGATTTATTTTACAAAAGATGGGCGGAGATACTCTCCGCCCTCAACAATCATAACGACTTAGGACAAACCTTCCCAAAGCTTCAACAATAAACGAAGGACAGACTTCATGAAATTCGTGATGCGTACCCAAGACATGTTCTGCTTGTTTGTTGCCACGCTTCTTTCAATCTGGCTGTTCCCTTTCGCAACGGATGGGTTTTCACATTCCGGTGGAGAGGCAATCAGTGCTCCGAGAAGAGGAGACATCACCATTGATGGCAATCTTGTAGAATGGGATATCGTGAGAACCCTCGCACAAGAGATTACCACGAAACCTCAAGATTGGTATCAAATTGTCGCAGGCGGCGGTGCCGGTCGCAACACAAATAAAGGCGGACAGCGCGTGAGCCGCGGACAAATTGATGGCGATGACGATCTCCAAGTCACATGGATGACCATGTGGGACGATGACAATCTCTATTTCGCCTTTGAAGTCGTTGATGACCACATCAACGAATTAAAGCCACCTTTTGCGGCACGAGACGGTAGGAATTTTGAGGGATACTGGCTCTGTTTCGACACGAAACACGATGCCCCCACCAAAAAATTCGGAAATAAAAAATTTGATACAGCTGCTGTCGCCGCAATTAGTACCTATGAACCCGATGATACCTTTTGGGAGATTGCGCCCTTAACCACACGTGGAGCAGGCGCAGCGTTTCAGAGAGATGGTCAAGTCGAAGATCCAGAACTCAACAGCCCAGCAAAAGGGAATATCATGGCGAAAAACGATGGGGACAGTTACACTTTTGAGATCCGCATGCCCTGGAAAATCTTCGAGCCCTACTATGGAAAACGTATCAAACCCGAAGACGGCGATGTCATCGGATTTGACATCACAGTGATGGATGTTGATCCTGTCTACGATCCACCAAAGGGCGGTGCGATGGCTTGGTCAAGTGATTTTGAAAATGATAACAGTCCCGGCGTATTGGGTGATATAATCTTCAGCACAACCGCCGCTGTCGATCCAAGTGGTAAACTCCCTGTGACCTGGGGTCAAATCAAGCAGGCACATCAATAGCTGATAGTCAAAAACCGAATATCCCAATCGTTCGTAATGCGATATCTATTCCAAACCGTTCTTATCCTATTCGGTTTCGTGGCGAATGCCCAACACTCTGATCCGTTGCTACGGCACTATCGGCAGGCGGAAGCACTTACCAACTAGCAACGCTTTGATATTGACACCGATTATACGCCAGCAAGATTTGAACTCGGCTTCGTCTATCAGCAGATGGGTGAGTATGAAAAAGCGATTATCGATTAACTGGCGTCAGACTGGCGACTCTGCGCTTTTGTATTTTCCAGTCGCCTCGCTTGAACCAGTACCCTATAAGGAGACATTGCACAACGTTTGATACAGCAATCCCCCACCAAATCCCTGTTAGTCCTATCAACTGGGAAAGCACAATCACCAATGTCAACCCAATCCCAAACTGAGACAATCCTGTAATTGTCATTGGGGACTTCGTGTCTCCAGCACCATTAAGCGCACGCCCTAAGACACTGGCGACAACCATGAATGCAAACGTCGCTGCGAGATAACGCAAATAAACATTTCCAATTTCAATGACAGCCGGGTCGTTCGTAAACCAACCAACGAAGAACTGAGGGGTCGTGAACAAGAAAATGCTGATAAACGTAACGACCGCTGTTGCTAAGAGACTACCTAAATGAGCGGATTTCTCGGCTCGATCAATACGATTGGCTCCGATATTCTGCCCAACCATTGGTGCTGTAGCGTTTGAGAAGGCAGTTCCAAAATGCATAACAAGGCTACGCAACCGCATACAGATAGCGTAGGAAGCCACGGGATTGGTGCCAAAGACAGCGACAACTCGAATAAACAATACACGGGAACCATGCCGCAACAACGCCTGCATGGAAGTAAAAATCCCCAAACTCATAATTTGACCCCACGTTGAAAGGTCTGGACGCCGTTCAACATGCCGCAGAGAAATCACACTCCGCCCCCTGAAACAGAGATAAAGAAGGATAACAACGCCGAGACTTCGACCAATTACCGTCGCATACGCCGAACCTACCACGCCGAGTCGCGGAAACCCCCAGATCCCAAAGATTAATAGCGGATCTAAAACGATGTTAACAACCGAAGAAAAAATCAGGACAACCATCGGTGTCATCGCATCCCCGGCACCGCGGAAAATTGCAGTAAGGGTGCGCGATAAAAACATCATTACCCCACCAAGCAGCATCACGCGAAGATAGGGAACTCCCAGTGGAATGACTTCTGGCCCGACACCCATTAACCACAATCCAAATTCAGCTAACGGATAGCCTAAGACCCCGATTCCCAACGCACATACCACATTAAGCATCACGGCTTGCATCGCAATGTCCTCGCTTTGTCCACGCTTCCTAGCACCAATAGACTGAGACACAAGAATAATTGCCCCCGTTGAGATGCCGTGTGCCAGAATGCTTACGAGGCGTAGTAGATTTCCGCTCATCGCGACAGCGACGAGGGCTGCCGGTCCCAATCGCCCGACGAAAATCATATCGACGACATTAAACAGATCTTGAAGTAGTTGACTGACAAATGTGGGTATAGCCAATCGTAAGAGGGCTTTTGAAATACTGCCCCGCGTTAGGTCGTGCTTCGACGTTCTCATACATTCCCTACTGATTAGCATTCACCAAGATCTGTTTCTGCGATTTTTAAAAGCAACCCACTTTTAGAAGTCGGACTTTATTCAAGGTATGCTGTTGAATGTTAAGGCGAATTATGCGCCGCTTGTTACGCTATGGTTTCAAATGTTGTTCAAGGAACGCCTTCGTCAACTCTGGAACCTTCGGGTCTCTAAACCAACCGTGACCGCCGCCTTCCACCCTGTAAAACGTAACCGGTACACCCGCCTCTTCCAAGGCATCCTTCAATAACACGCTCTGATGATACGGGACAAGTTTGTCTTGATCCCCGTGGATAATCAGAAAAGGCGAGTCGTCTTTGGACACATAAGTGATTGGATTTGCTCGTGAGACGCGGTCTTTATGTTCTTGGATAGGTCCCCCTACCAATTGAGACTCTGGGGAGTCAGGCGCGTCATGCACGAGTCCATCTGGAAGGCTTTGCGCGTCCATCTGAAGGAAGTCTGTGGGACCGAAATAATCGACCACGGCTTGTATTCGACTGGACACGTTCAGATTTTCACCTACCTCAAATTCCTCTATATCGCCTGTCGTACCGAGCATGGCGACAAGATGCCCACCAGCCGATGAGCCCCACGCCGCAAAGCGGTTCGGATCGAGTCGATAGGTTTCTGAATTCGCTCGTAGCCAACGCACAGCGGCTTTCACATCCTCGATTTGGGCAGGAAATACAGCGTGTTGGCTCAAGCGGTAGTTGATACTTGCTCCGGCATAGCCTGCTTTGAGGTATTCCATCCGGACGTAATGGGTCTTGTCTCCACCACGCCAAGCACCTCCGTGTACCCAGATAATAAGCGGCAAGTTTTCCCCTGTGTCCGGCACATACAGGTCGAGTTTCTGACGTTCGTGTCCATCTGTAACATAAGCCACGTCGCGATATACTGTTATACCTTCGGGAACTTTCGGAGCCTCAGCGGAACCTCGGCGTTGTGCCAGCACGAAAGTTGCGGTTACAAAAAACAGTATCAAAACGAGTGCGACTACGATCTGCATCATCGGTTTTCGCATTGACTTTCTCCTCCGTTATCGGGAGTTTCATCTATTTCCTGTTTGTTGGGTTGAGTCGATTTTGTGTCTTCGGCAATCATCGCCTCAAGCTCCGTTCTCAACCCCTGAATCTGAGAAATCTTTTCCGCCATTTTGTCGAACATCTGCTGTTTGGACCTGATGCCTTCACCGATGAGGAACGCTGTCGCTTCCGAACGACTGTTAAATTGCCCTGAATCCACGAGTTCATCTATCCGGTTGAGATTACCCTCATCAACCCTGACCATTACCACATTATCCCTTTTTCGTTCACCTCTTCCGTGTTTCCGCTGCTTGCGTCTTCCACCACGACTTCTTTCTCGTTGTCTCGCGTCAAATTCTGGCATTGTAAAATCTCCTTTTTTTTTGCACATATATAACTGAATTACATGTAATTATAATACACTATTATATATTGGTTTGTCAAATTAAATTAGGATCGATCTCCTGATCACGATTGCCCATCTATTCAGAAAATTGACATCATTCACAATCTAAGGGTATAATAGTTTGCATAAGCATGCTGATAAGAACGAATCACGCCAATAAAGTTCAATACATTAAGGGCGGACTGATGGAATCAACCGGATCCCACTTCAAGCGGTTTATCTTTATCTTAGTTGACGGAGCACCCTACGAAATTTTTAAAGCCTTGATTGAAAATGGTGATCTCCCAAATATCAAGAAACATGTGGTAGACCGCGGCAGTCTGAATAAAGCCATCTCCGCCTTCCCCTCAACAACAGGACCCGCCTTTATCCCATTTTTTATGGGATTGTATCCCGGCACGGCAAATATACCGGGCATTCGATGGCTTTCCAAATCGAAATTTCATTCGCCACACCGCTTCAGACATCCCGGCATCTGTAGTTATATGGGACCTGACGGGTTGCATTTTGAAGCCGATTTGCCGCCGGGCTCCCCTACCCTGTTTAACTTCTTTTCACCGGTAAGCAACATCTACAATCTTCTCGCTCGCGGGTGTCCGCCATCCAAAAACCTGACCCGCTGGATTAAACCCTTCGTTTACACCTACGCGCATTTTTCGCATCGATGGCGATTCGTCAATCAGATTGCCGCTCGTCGTCTGCACAAAGCCGTTGAAGCAGGGGATAAGTTTGTGATGTGCCTATTCCCGGCAGTCGATACCTTTTCACACCTCACAGAAATACAATCCCCACAAGTACTTCAAACTTACCGAGAGATAGACACGGCGATTGGTAAGCTCATTCATACTTTACAAAAGATGAACACCCTCCAAGAGACACTGATTCTGATTACCAGCGACCATGGGATGACCGACACACATACGCATATTGATGTCCCGCGGCATTTAGACGATGGGGGCTGGCGATGTTTGCATTATCCAAAGGTCTGGCGGCAAGGTGCCGTATCTGCCAGCATGGTATCAGGAAATGGGATGACGCATCTCTATTTTAAAAATAACTCGTATGGAAAAGGATGGGGCAAACGGACACCTTTCGAGAAGCTTCACAAAATGGGTGTTATTAGTTCCTTGATTGAATTGGAAGGATTGGGATTTGTCGCTGGGCAGAGCGAAACTGGAGACATCATCGTCCAAAACCAAGACGGACAGGGAAAGATCTCCTGTCGCTCAGAGCGCACAAACTCCGAGATCCCACACAACGGAACGATGCCTTTTAAATGTGCAGACGCGTTGCGCTTCTCCTACCGATTTATTGGGACAGATCCGCTCGGCTACGGTGTATCCTATGAAAATCTGTCCTCAAGGGAAGCACTCCGTGAGACCTACGACAGTCCGTATCCAGATGGAATCGTTCAATTGTGGCAGATTTTCAAAAGCGAACGGACGGGCGATCTCGTTCTCAGTGCTGAGAATGGTTACGATTTACGTGCCCGTTATGAAATCCCTGAGCATCACGCGACCCATGGGGCATTAACCGCAGAGCATCTGTACATCCCACTCGCAACGAATTATCCAATTGCAGAACAGTACATCCGATCCGTTGATGTCTTTCCAACGGTACTCAGCCTCTGCGGACGTAACGTTGCAGGGCATTACATTGATGGTAGGATTGTCAGGTAAATCTGAATCCCACCATACCGATTGCCAAACCACTCTCTCTTCTGTAGGGGACGTACCCTCCGAATCGCGACGTGGCTTTCTGTTTGACACATATTTTTCCTTATTCATTTTTTCAGAATTATGCACCTACTCCGCCTGAATTCGCGTCTTTATATAGTGAAGTGAATGGATAGGGTATTCCTTGGATCTTTACAAGTGCCATAGGCATTCCTATCCGCAAAACGTGTAAGTTGTTACGCCCCTGATACAACCGTCTTTCTGGAGAGGTCTGATGAAAAACGATGATGTTGAGTTAATCCAGCGCATCCTTGCAGGTGATGAGAGGGCCTTTGCCGATTTAATCAGAAAGTACCGACGGCAGGTTCACATGCACGCATTGCGGAAAATAGGGGACTTCCACATTGCTGAGGACATTACACAGGAGACTTTTCTGCGAGTCTATCAGAACTTGGAAACCCTGAATGATCCGATACAGTTTTCAAAGTGGCTTTATGCGATTGTGAATAACCTTTGCATCGCATGGCATCGAAAAGATCGGCTCCAAACCCAACCGCTGGAAGAAACCCACATTTCGGAGATAGAAACGGAAGCATATTCTCGACATGTCGCTACAGAACAGGCGAAAACATCGGCTGAAGCGCAACGCAACCTCGTCAAAAAACTGCTTGTGAAGTTGAAAGACCGTGATCGTGAGGTTATTACACTCCACTACTTTGAAGAGATGACGTCTTCAGAGATAGGAACGTATTTAGGTGTATCTGAAAATACGATTAAGAGTCGGCTCCACCGGGCACGACAACAGCTAAAGAAGTATGAGTCCATGATTCAAGACGTGTTAGACATTACAATCGAACGGAGACACCATTCACAACATCCTGCGCAAGGAGAAATCAACATGGGAGAGGAAATGAGAGATGAAGCCAAAATCGAAGCAAGACTGAAGGAACTTCAGCGTCAGATTGCTGATCTGCAAGAAGAAATTAAGGTTATCGCAGCTGAATCAGACACTTTTCACCCTGATGATGGGGAATTTCTTGATCCGGAGAAAAGTGAGGCTCTTAGGATGTTATGTCGTCTCCCCGATAGTGATGAAAGGCCGATCTCGTGGGGTTACGTCGGCGGTTATCGGACCTCTCCCGGTAAATCGACTGCCCGCGTTGCATTCTGGGGCGATAATATCGATAACTTCCTAACGAAGGCACCAGACCCTGAAATCGTGAATCTCGCAAGTCTCTTCACAAATCCCAGCATAGTCGCTGTTTTAAGGCAATTAGTGGAAGGGAAAAGATCCATTGCTGATCTGGCAAACGGATGTGGTAGCTCGGAAAGTGAAGTAGAGAAAGTTGTGGAGGTATTGATGGAAGCAACGTTAGTGGCGCGCACAGAAGACAACCGAATCGAACCCAAAAACGATGTTGTCTCCTTCTTCCTGAATTTCGTGAGTATGACAATTGTCCATCTCGGACATATCAAACCTGAAAATTAAGCGTAGTTCTCGCTGGCGAGAGTCTTGGAAAAACCGAAACGCGGCTTTTTCTAACCTCGCCAGTTATAATACTATATTTCAGACAGACCTCCCGACAAATATTTTCTTTCAAACCTACTTTTCCAAAATTATGCACCCTTTTCTCTCAGATCGCGTCATTATATAGTGAAGCGAATCAAGAGAATGTCTCTTTATGTTCTGTAAGCGTATCTATCAGCAAAACGTGCAATTGCATGAGCCCGTAAAAATAGCCTTTCTGGAGATGTCCAATGAGAAATGATGACGTTGCATTGATCCAGCGTATCCTTGCAGGTGATGAGAATGCTTTTGAAAGCTTGATTAGAAAATATCAGAAGCAGGTTCACGCATTCGCGTTTCGGAAAGTAGGCGATTTTCAGACTGCCGAGGACATTACACAGGAGACTTTCCTACGAGTTTATCAGAAACTCGCAACGCTAAACGACCCAGGGAAGTTTTCAGCGTGGCTCTATGCGATTGTGAATCATCTGTGCATCGCATGGCACCGAAAAAGTTTGTTACAAATCGAATCCCTGCAAGAAATCCATATCTCAGAAATAGAGACAGATGCGTATTCTCGATATGTCACCGTAGAACACGCAAAAACGACTGCTGAAGCGCAACGTGACTTGGTCAGTAAACTACTTACCAAGTTGAAGGAAAGCGATCAAGAGGTGATCACACTCCACTACTTTGAAGAGATGACGTCTTCAGAAATAGGGACGCATTTAGGTGTGTCTGAAAATACTATTAAGAGTCGGCTCCATCGGGCACGACAGCAGTTAAAGAGATATCAATTCATGATTCAAGAGGCATTAGGCATTATAGTTGAAGGAGACCATCGCTCCCAAAAACAGTTGAAAAGGGGAACTATCATGACAGATGAAACGAAAAATGAATCTAAGTCCACGGCAGATCTTGAAGAAATGCAGCGGCAGATTGCCGATTTGCAAGAGCAACTTCGGGTTATCGCAGATGAATCGGATGCTTTTCTTACCGCTGAAAAAAAAGAAGCCATTTCAACATTATGTCGACTGCCCCATAATGCTGAAAGTCCAATCGCGTGGAGCTACGGAGGAGCCTACCGGACCCCGTCTGGAAAGAGGTCAGGGCGGTTCTCACTCTGGACAGATAGCATTGACAATTTCCTATCCAGAACATCGGATGCCGCGATTGCGAACCTCGCAGGTATCTTCGCAAATCCGGCAGTCGTCGGTGTTTTAAGACAGTTGGTAGAGGGCAAGAGATCAGTTGAAGACTTAGCAAACGGATGCGGCACCTCGGAAGGTGAGATTGAGAAAGCCGTGAAGTCCTTAATAGAGGCGAAGTTAGCGGAGCGTACGGAAGATAATCTCATTGAACCCAAAAACGATGCCGTGTTCTATTTCCTGAATTTCGTGGGTATGACAAGGGTCCATCTGGATCCTAAAGACCATTAATCTGAGTCCAGTACTAAGGAAGAAGGCTGGAACAACACTGCCTTCTAGCCCTCCATCCAAAAGGAACCGTTCGATGTTTTTGGTGCTATTGATGCGGGAGATTCTCGCGCATCTGATAACATTTCGTTTTGCAATCACGGTGATTACCTGTCTGCTGCTTGTTGCTACAACCACATTCATCAGGATTGAAGATTATGAACAACGGTTGGTGAGTTACAACACAGCCATAGAAGCGCATCGTGATGAACGCTTGTCCACCCGAACGTATTCCTTTTTGAGACCAAATGTTGAACGCCCGCCTAATCCGTTGAGTATTTTTAACGCCGGTATGGATAACCGACTCGGCAATACATTACGGGTCCATTACACGCTTATCCCTGTGCTCTGGGACGCGCAAGCCTATAGTTCTGGCAATATTTTCATCGATCGTTTCTATCGAATTGATCTCGTGTTTATTTTTCAGTATGTGCTTTCATTACTGGCCCTGCTGTTCGCCTACGATGCGATTGCGGGGGAACGTGAAACCGGTACAATGCGCCTGACGATGAGCCACTCCGTAAGGCGAGGAAGTATCTTGGCGGCAAAATACCTCGGGGCAATGGTATGTCTAATCATACCGCTCATCATCAGTTTTACCATCGCCTTAATTTGGATGGTATCAAGCGGTTCAATCGTCTTCAGTGGAGAGGACTATTTACGAATCACTTGCGTCCTGCTAACATCGATTATCTATCTCTCGGCTATCTACTTGATCGGGTTGTTTATCTCCGCTTGGGTACACCGCACTGCCACCGCGCTCATGCTCTCTCTATTTGTCTGGGTGGTCCTGGTGTTGGTCTATCCTTCTCTCAGTGTGTCCATTGTCGATCAATTGACGAAACCCAACAGGAGTAAGATTAACTCCAGTTACGATGCGATGCGGCAAATACGACTTGCAGTTAATAAGGAGGAGACAGAATATCTTAAGAACGACGGTGTCGAAGGTGAAAGCGAACACTTTAACTTAGATGGTAATCGCAGTAGTTTACACATCGGTGTGGGTAAATCAAATATACTCATGCGTATAGATTTCAAGGCTTATGATTGGCAAGACATTACTCCGGAATCCGAAAAATACATTCCCCATGCCGTCCGCTACCATCAATTCCTAACACCGCTACGCATCGACGCAGCAGAGAAAATAGGATTGGTGCGTCTGCCGGCATTGGAACAACTCCGATTTCGGAGAGCCAGGATTGCTCGAAATCTGCTTCGACTCTCTCCAGCGTCAATGTATAATCTCGCGACACAAGCATGGTCGGGAACTGACCTCTATGGGATAGTCGATTTCTTTGAGACAGCGCGGCAGTATCGACGTACGCTGGTCAGTTACTTTTACGATAAGGATGCCTTTTCGAGTCGACAGTGGTTCGCGAGCGATAAAGGTCCCATCAATTTAGACGATCTGCCGAGGTTTGCGTATCAGCGTGCCGATCTCTGGACCAATGCCTCGCGAGCACTCCCTGACCTACAGTTGCTGCTACTACTCAATGTTCTGCTATTCCTTGCAACTTTCGCAATTTTCGTCAGGCAGGAAATCTAGCTGTAGGTTGGGTTGAACGGAACTAAAAAGAGGTCCCAAACCTCGAAAAGGTGTGAGTGAAACCCAACACTCCAAACACCGCCTTCTACTGAGGACACAAGATGATTTTCCACATCGTCAAACGCGAACTCTATGATCACCTGAGTAGCCTCCGTTTCGCACTGACAACATTGTTGATTCTGATACTGATGATCGTCAACGCTGTCGTGTACATTGGAGAATACAAACAGCGAATGAGCGAATATCGGGGACAGGTCGTCGCGTCCCGAAACGAGTTGAAATCTCGGTGTTCTACGTTGTATCGTTTGGCTCTAAAGGGACCTGGTCATCTCTACAAAAAACCGAGTCCTCTCGCTTTCTGCGCAGATGGTGGAGAAAAAGTATTACTTGCCGAAGTCCGCGGCAATACTGCGGGACGGACCCGCCGGTGGCGAAGTGGTGATACTTCCTATAAGTTCACAGAAATCTGGGGATTGATATACCCACCGAATCGCGATCTATTGTTCATTTCTGAGGCAGTCCCCACTGATAGAAGTATCATGCCGGATTATATCAAAATAGATTGGGGATTTGTGACAGCGGCTCTGTTAAGTTTCATGGGTATCCTGTTTACGTTCGATTCGATCTCCGGTGAGCAGGAACGCGGCACGCTGCGGTTAATGCTGGCAAACAGTGTTTCACGAAATGAAGTGATTTGCGGTAAATTTCTCAGTGCTTTTTTTGCTATTGCAACCCCCTTTCTGATTGGAACAATTGTCAGTCTTTCCATTATACACCTTTCTGAAGTCGTCCAGTTCCAGGGGGGTCATTGGGTGCGGTTGGGCTTCATTGTTTGCGTCGCGCTGATCTATACCTCAATTTTTATTTTCTTGGGACTTCTCATTTCTAGCCGTGTTAGAGAATCTTCAACGAGTCTCGCGATTCTTTTGTTGATTTGGACAGTCTCGGTGGTGCTGGTGCCAAACGCACTGGGTTCCCTCGGTAACCGTTTGCACTCCCGACCCACCCCCAGAGAATTCATGGCTCAAGCTCGGGATGCGCGTGAAGATTTGCAAACCCGCTATTTTGCGCGGATTAAAGAACCGCCCCGACGAGAAACTCCGGCAACAATCGCAACGGCGTTAGGCGCGGAATATGTTAATAAAGACGCAGAATTGCGCGATCGCTTGCGGGGAGGCTATCTTTTCGCCGAACTCCGTCAAATCCAAACTGCTCGTTCTCTCACCCGTATTTCACCAGCAGCCACTGTGCAATACGCTTTTGAAGCACTCGCAGGCACCGGTTTTTCTCGACATTTGGACTTCATCTCTCAAGCGCGTCAATACGCGAAGCAGTTTCGACAGTTCCTCATTGATATCGATCGGTCAGATCCAGAAAGTCCGCACGCCGTTGGTATTCCAGAAGGCACATCACAGAAACCCGTGAACTTTGATGCCGTCCCGAAATTTGAAGATCAACATCGCTTGAGTACGGATCTTAACGCCGCAATTGTTGATTTATTGCTATTGATCCTGTTTTTGCTGGTGCTGTTCATTGGCACGTTTCTCTCTTTTCTGCGTATGGAGATAGGCTGATTTTTTGAACCTTTAATCCATAGATTACTTTGATATGGTAAAGCTTGAAAATATGTAAGTATTTACCAGACATGCCCTCCGCTGGCGAGGTTTCCTAACCTCGCGTTGTATTTCAGTGATTGACACCGCTTGACAAATGTGCTACCATTTTAATAATTGATTGTAACAGCGCGGTTCGGGATGTGTTCCATTCCAGCCCGTAATACTACTCATTCTTTGATGCAAATTCAGACAAACCCCTCAGTTTTCAAAGTAACTATGCCGATACCCAATTTCCCCAATAAACATAAATCGCGTTCCATAGTCACACCACAACAGCACGTCGCGTACTTCCGTCAACAGGGCTTCATCCCTGACTTTCCAGTTCCGGAGAGTGTCATTCTCTGTTACGAAGGAAATCTGCTTAATCGTATTGCCAACGTTGAAAATGTTGAGCAGGTTCGCGGGGTAGGTGGAGAATTTTATCTGCTAACTGAAACCGACAATCGCGTGGCAGTTAGCGGCAATAACGGCATCGGTGCTCCCGGTGTCTCAATGATTCTTGAACTTCTGATAGAATTGGGGGTTAAACGATTTATCAATGTAGGCGTCGCTGGTGGATTACAAAAAAACGCTCGTATTGGCGATATTGTTGTATGTACCAGTGCTATTCGTGATGAAGGTGTCTCATATCACTACTTAGAAGACCCTTCGGCACCCGCACTGCCGTCCGAAAACCTGACGGATGCACTTATGCAGACTTTTGAAGCGAATGGTATACGTTACACGCAGGGACCGACATGGACAACCGATGCTTTTTTTCGTGAAACAATTGGAGAGATTCAGCATTATCAACAGGAAGGGGTTGTTACGGTTGAAATGGAGGCTGCCGCTTTATTCGCTATCAGTACACTGCGCGGCGTGGACATGGCATCAGGGTTTGTCATCAGTGATCTGGTAGCAGACTTGGTGTGGCATCCACAGATCCTCGCCCAAAAAACACACGAGCGTTTATTCCGTCTGTATCAGGCGGCACGTGCGACCTTAAACGAAACGAATAAAAACTGACACTGAAGGAAATTGAAATGGCAATTTTAACACAAGCACATCATGAACACTTCGACGAATACGGATACATGGTCATCGAAAATGCCGTCCTAACTGAACTTTGCAATGCTGTCGTCGATGCAATCTTTGCGTTC
Organism: Candidatus Poribacteria bacterium; assembly: GCA_965220065.1. Lineage (GTDB taxonomy): Bacteria > Poribacteria > WGA-4E > WGA-4E > WGA-3G > WGA-3G. The sequence goes on along the minus strand of OZ244804.1, from coordinate 5,505,189 downwards.
TTAGAAATGGACCCTTCAGACCCAAATGACTGGTACCGCACACCGCACAAACCCGGCGCGGGCATGGTAGAAATGTACCAACACCAAGCCATGTGGAACATCTACCAGCATCCACCGATCCATCAAATCTATACGGAGGTCTACGGCACCGATCGGATCTGGGTACACCCCGATCGCGTCAACATGAAACCACCGAAACACCCCGACTATCCTGAATGGGATCACAAGGGGATGTACCATTGGGATGCGGACACCTCCGAACTACCCCTCGGTTTCGGCACCCAAGGTGTCCTGTTTCTGACAGATACGGCTGATAACCAGGGATCTTTTGTCTGCTGGCCCGGAGCACATAAGTCGCTGATTGATAAAAAAAATCCGTGGGTGCCAGAAATTTCGCCGGAACACTTCATTCAAGTGCCTGCGAAAGCAGGTTCGTTGCTTATATGGCATAAAGCACTTCCGCACGGTAATGGTCGCAATACTTCCGACAAACCGCGACTGGCGCAATACATGAACTTCTATCCGGTCCCCGACCCGATAGATGAGGAACGACGGCAAGAACGCATCATGCTGTGGCGGGAGCGGAGAGCATTGGGTCGAGGTCCTTATCCCGGCGATCCACGAGGGTGGGAAGCGAAAAACTATGGACCAGCAGAACTTACGCCTTTAGGACGGAAGTTATTGGGGCTTGATTTATGGGACTAATATTTCTTAAGCATTCCCCAACTTGTGGCTAATTTCCCTTGCGGGTCCACACCGAGTGCCGCTTGTAATCCGTTGTCCATGATTGCCTTGATCTGTTTTTCAGTCAAATCCACGTTGAAGATGGCAACCTCATCGAAAAGACCGAACATAAATTGATGGTGCGCCAAGAAGTCTCCCATGTTAACCTCCTGATCCTTAGCATTCGTGTCCATCGCCTGATCGTTGCCTTCCTTGGACTGAAGTTCACCATCAACATAGAGGTCATGGTCTTTTACAGCGTCAGAACCTTTGGGAAAAACCACTGCCATGTGATGCCACTCTTTATCACAGACGTTGTCGGCTCCGTAATTCTGTCCACCGGCAACCTCGATTCTCAAGTTACATTCCGCACCCCGTAGGTGCGCACGGACGTAGTATTTTTCTCCCGTCAGGTTTGGTCCCCATTTCACCCACGAGTGCTCTCGTGTATCCCCGGCTTTAAACCAGAAGACCGTCGTTCTCGGATCCGTGCCACCAACCCCGGCGTAGCCGGTAACAATCAAATTGTCATCTTTGCCATCGTAGTCCAGGCAAGTCCCGAACACACCTTTGGTGTATTTCGCACCAGATATTTCCCCATCTCGACCGTTCTCAGAAATATCCTTGGCGACGGTACCCTTCCCTTCGTCAAAGAGGTATGCGACCTCAACAGTCTTCGGATCAAGGATAGCAGTATGGCTGATACTTGTAATCAATAATCCGAAAGTGACAACAATTAACCAAACCAGCACAAAACTGGCTCGACTTCCAATTCTCATCTCTATTTCCTCCTATATCAATAATACTATCGGATTCCTGACTAAACCTCAGAGTGCCAATCAGAGGATAATGTCAATATACTTCTGGATTATAGCAAAATCGCCAAAATAGGCAAGAGAAAAGATAGCGGCAAAAGTCCGCGATCCTCATTGATTTTACGGGCATCAATCAGATATAATAACATGTGGTTATGAAGTTTTGGGAACACAGAAACCTTTAACAAATGATCCATGAACACACTTACCAAACGTTCTATATGCATATCCAAAAGGCGTACAACAGTTGGTCAGCAAGCTATGATTCGGATGAGAACCGCACCCGAGATTTAGATGAGGTTGTTACCGAGAAAACGCTGGCAAATTCGCACTATAAATCAATTCTTGAACTGGGCTGTGGAACAGGGAAAAATACTACCTTTCTCTCACAAATCGGTGAGAACATTCACGCGATTGACTTCTCAGAAGGCATGATTTCTCTCGCCAGAAAGAACGTGAAATCCAGCAATGTAACCTTCTCTCTCGCCGACATTACATGCCCGTGGCACTATGATAATTCGTCTGCCGATCTTGTCGTCTGTAACCTCGTCCTTGAACATGTGGAAAACCTTGCGTTCATATTCTCAGAAGCATTCGGTGTATTGACCGATGGTGGGCACTTTTTCATTTCTGAACTTCATCCTTTCAGGCAATATCAAGGGATGCAGGCAAACTTTCAAACGGCTCACAGAAGAATAGAAATTCAGGCATTCGTGCATCATGTATCAGATTTTCTGGACGCTGCCGAAAACAGTGGGTTCCGCCTTAAGGAATTCAGGGAATGGTGGCATGAAACAGATGAAAACAAACTTCCAAGACTCGTCTCATTTATGTTCAAAAAATGAACGAGGAAAGCAAAATGTTAAAAGGAAGGAGATTATTTTCCATGGAACTACACGTTTCATATTTGATTTGTGCAACACCTCGTTGTGGCGGTTATCTGCTGTTTGAGGCTTTGGAGAATACAGGTCTCGCCGGAAATCCAGGGGAATACTTCTGGGAAGATGAACGTTGGGCTAAAGAATGGAACGCGACCGATTACACCGACTTCCTCAGTAAAGTAAAAGAGAAAAGTACAACCCCAAATGGGGTCTTCGGAACAAAACTCATGTGGGGCTACTTTGAAAAATTCATTAACAAAGTGCGGCAAATCCCACAATTCAGCGATAGAAATCTGTCACCGCATACAGTGTTAAACGAACTGTTTCCAAATCTGAATTATATCTGGATCATGCGCAGAGATAAAGTCCGTCAAGCAGTATCGTTATGGAAGGGACTTCAGACATTGATCTGGTGGAAAAGAACCGGTGCTCCCACTCCCAAGCTGGAAAAAGAACCGGCGTATAACTTTGAAGCCATTGACTATTTCGTCCAAGAGATTGTCTTTCACGAGGCGGCATGGCAGTTTTACTTTACCCAATACAATATAATTCCATTCACAGTAATCTACGAAGATTTCGTACCTTTCTATGAGAAAACGGCTCTCAGAATTATGGATTGGCTGGAAATTTCTTACCCCGAAAATCTCGTGTTTGGTCCCAGACGCCTCCAAAAACAAGCCGACAGTGTTTCCGAGGAATGGGTTCAGCAATACTGTAAAGATAAACAGAGCCGAGAAAATGATAACCAAACATACTCGCCTTTCTCTATCACCTCTTGGGACTTCAAATTTTAGACTTTGTGGAGCAATGGAACAGAAAATCCAGTTAAGGATTTTCTATTAGCTTTCTAATTCGGATGAAATGATGAAATGTTGCTGGGTCAACTTCTTTTATCTTTGCAATCGACAACTGGCTTATTTGAGCGAAATCGAGGTGGTAACTTGACATTATATATCGAGTTGGATATAATGAGATAATACAGTTTGGAAACCAACGTGGAAGAGATAGAATGAGTCTGGGTAATCTCAGAGCGGGATCGTTTTTCAACGGAGGTATCAATGAGGTCGCCTCTTCAACATCGCTCTATCCAATGCTGATATGAGAACTCTGATGCAGGGACTATCAGTTTCCATGACGGCTATCAAACTGTCTGGTAATCTTGCCATTACATAGGGCAAGATTAAGCTGTAAGAGGACGGTTTTTCATTTTCTATTCTATCTCAGAAAGTCAGGAGGAACTATCATGATACGGGTATTGGTGATAAAGGTCATAGCTTGCGCATGTCTAGCTTCTGCCTTCCCTTTACTAAGCGTAGCTGAAGTTAGCGTAGATGACGCAATCGGGATATGGCTCTTTGACGAAGGTAGAGGAAATGTAGCTAAAGATTCCTCACCCAATGGCAATGACGGCGAGCTCATAGCCGGACCCAAATGGGTTGAAGGTAAGTTCGGCGGTGCTCTGGAATTTGATGGCAGCGGGACCTCGGTCGAGACGGAAAGTGCTGACAAACTGAATGAGTTTGAACTCGGCGATAAGACCGACTTTACTGTTACCGCTTGGTTTAAAACGGATACGGGCACGGGTTTCATAATGAGTAAAACACGGCTGGCTGGAGGCTGGACTGGGTTTGAAGTCAAGTTCACTGCCGGAGGACAAATCAGGACCTGACTGCAGACTGAACCTGCCACAGTTTGTGACAACAGAGGCACTGGTCTTGACGACGGGAAATGGCATCATGTTGCGGTGGTTTTTAGCAGAACAAAGGGTGAGCGATATGTCTACATCGATGGAGAACAGCCGGGAAACCCTATTGACCATAGCGGGGTCAAAGGTAGCATTGATCACGAGAAGGGCTTTGCAATCGGAGTCAGCATGGGTGATCACAGAGGCGGTTCATTTTTCAACGGCGTCATTGACGAGGTCGCCGTTTTCAGAGGCGAGCTGGATGAAGACGATATTGAGACAGTCATGAATAATATGGAGGAATTTCTCCCCGTTTCTCCATCGGGGCACCTCACTACCACATGGGGTAAGGTTAAGAAGGTTTTCCAATAGACACTCCCTTTCATACAACTTATGGCGCAAACGGCAGATGAGATGCTCCGCGAAGCGCATAAGCCGAGTTTTTAGAAGTGAGAAAGCGGACGTTTTACCGCTTTCTCACATTCTCCCCTCTTCGCCTCTGAGTTTTTGTATTTTGATGTAATCCTGCGCTGCATTTCCTTTTGTGGTTGGCATCCCTTTCCCTGATCCATTCTTCTGATAGCCCACGAAAAACGTGTCAAACAGATTCTAAAGATTTCTGATGTATTAAGGAGAAAATTTTATGGACAATAACGGGAGTTCGACCCTACTCTTTTTTGACGATTGGTACCTGCATCACCGAGAAAACCTCGTCCGTCATGAAGGACACTCTCTTTTGTATGTTTCACCCGATGGTTTATCCTGGAAACTCATCGAAGATGCGAGGTGACACCCATTTGGAGCGGAGATTACCGGCGATTCAAAGATCAGGGCATACCCCCAAATCCAACGTACGAGTATTAAAATGAGGTGTCATCATGAGAAAAGTGCGAGAGAACGAAGAAGCAAGGAGATTTTGATAATGGAAAATAATGAGAAAGAAATTCTATATAATGGAATTCGTCTGCCGGAAGAGTGGCCCCCAGGAAATTTGTGTGACACAACCCTTTCACCTATCTCAGTGCCATACTTAGAAAATCCACCGACAGTTATTTATATAGATACGGGAAGACAACTGTTTGTAGATGACTTTCTCATTGAAAGTACCAATCTAAAAAGGGATTTTCACAACCCACGCTTATACGAAGATAATCCGGTTTTAAAGCCTGAAACGCAACTGGAGATCAACAATGGAAAATATCCGGTTGCCTCTCCGTTTAATGACGGCGTTTTTTATGATCCCGAAGAACAGTTATTTAAAATGTGGTATCATGCTGGATGGTTCGATGGTCTTGGGTATGCAATCAGTGAAGATGGCTTACATTGGGATAGACCCATGTTAGATGTCGTGCCAGCGACGAACAGGGTACTTCCGGTAAGGGAAGGGTATCGGCGAGATGGCGCCGCAGTCTGGTTAGACCCCCAAACAGACGATCCGAATCAAAGGTTTAAAATGTTTGTATACTTCCGTTCTCCTGACTGGTCGGGAGGGGAAGTTTATACCTCATTTGATGGTATCCATTGGGGTCAGCCAGTCAGAACGGGTCCTTGTGGGGATAATACGACTTTCTTCTATAATGCTTTCAGGAAAAAGTGGGTTTACAGTATTAGGACCTCTAATCGTACGCTTGGACGCACCCGAAGTTATCGCGAACACGAAGATTTTATCAAAGGTGCTTCATGGAAGAAAGAAGATGTGGTATTCTGGACGAGAGCTGATGAACTTGACCCAGCTGATCCTGACCTCGGATACGCACCTCAGCTATATGACGTTAACGCAGTTGCCTATGAGAGCTTGCTTCTCGGCTTGTTTGCAATTTTTAAAGGTCCACCCAATGAGCTATGTGCCATAGGGGGATTCCCTAAGACGAATGAACTGGTGTTAGGGTATAGCCGCGATGGTTTCCACTGGCATAGACCTATTCGCAGTCCTTTTATAGCCGCATCGCGAAAGGAAGGCACATGGAATAGGGCTTATATTCATGCCGCAGGTGGTGGATGTTTGGTAGTGAAGGATAAGATTTACTTTTATTTTGGTGCCTGGTCAGGAGAGTCACCTACACTCGGTAGACATATGTATGCAGGCGGTAATACTGGACTCGCAATACTTCGCCGAGACGGTTTTGCTTCCATGAATGCCGGTTTATCTACTGAATCTTTAACAACCAGACCCGTGATATTTAATAAGGGAAACCAACATCTTTTTGTGAATACGAATACAAAAAAGGGTATGCTTCAAGTTGAAATTTTAGACCCTCAAGGCAATGTGATTGCTCCATATTCCCATATAAACTGCGTTCCCATAAGCAAGGATACTACCTGTCAATTAGTAAGGTGGAAAAATGGAGAAGATTTATCTTCTCTGGCTGGTAAGTCGGTGAAATTTAGGTTTTATTTAACAAACGGACAGTTATATTCTTTCTGGGTCAGTCCCGATTTAACAGGTGCCAGCGACGGCTATGTGGCGGCTGGAGGTCCAGGATTTAGCACTGCTATTGATACCGTTGGCTCTGGTATCTAAGAATCCGCTCGAAAGATCTTAACTGTCTAACTTCTATCAAAGGAGCAGCGAATGGACACATCATCTATACATTCGAGTCAAACCGACAACGTCGGCCCAGCAAGCCGCGTGCATGACCTGCTGCGACCGGAAGTGCTTCAGGCATTTGACCGCACATTCTTCGAGCGCGAAGGATATTGGGTGTGGGAGGGTATACTGACCGACGCCGGTCGCAAGCGGTGGACGGAGAGCTTGCAGAAGTTACAACAGATGAACGATGAGATCGTCATGGACACCGACTGGGCTGCCATCGACTTTGCGGGCCGGGGGCTACAGCCGCCGTTGCCGGAGCAAATCACCCCGGAATTTTTGGAGACGTGTTGCGGTGGCTCAGAGCAGATGCGCTTCATGCCACGAGGACTGAATCAATACATGCGCGACCACGGACTGTTCGGTCCAGGTCCTGCGTTGGTGACACGCGGGTACAAGTCGCAGGGAGTCATGCCGGAACATTTCTCGATTGGATACGACGACTTCATCAGGGATGTCGCCACCGCCCATCCTCAGATGATGGAACTATTCACCAAACTTTTCGGTGACCGCTTCATACTCGACCACTGCAATATGCTCAACCGGACACCGGGATCAATAGGGCGGCGGTGGCATGCGCACCAGTATCGGCAGGGGCAGTACGAGGTCGAAGATCCTATCGGTACCGGAGACGCCCTTACCACCGAGTATCTGCAACGGCAGTGTATTCGGACACTCTGCTACCCGGAAGGGGCAACCATCGAGGAGGGTGGGGAACTTGGGGTCATCCCGGGTGCGCATCTCTACCGCATTCCGTACAAATGGAGCACCGAGCGACCCGATGATGACGCTGCTATGAAAGCGGGCTGGCTGAAGGGAAAGATCCACGCCTTCACCGGCAAGCCGTTGGAAATGGTACGCTTCTCGCTACCGCCCGGGAGCATGGTCTCGTTTCCCCATCACATGCCACATCATGTCGGACATCGCAAGCCAGGAACCCCGACCCGATGGGGCTTGCTGATAGCGTATCGGACACCAGACCCCGACGCAAGCCCTGCTAAATGGACAAATGGCATACCTGCCCATTGGGTGGAACGGGCCGCGGCGGAAGGAAGGCTCTCCTCTGCGGCACGCCGAGTGCTTGAGGCAGACACGCCCCTCGACTAATTGGACATTTCAAATGGACAAAACGAGCAAATCTGTTAGCATATCATCGCGGGCAGTTGTCATTGGGCTAGTCTGTGCCGCCGGGGAATGTATGATTGCGCCTTACAATGATTACGTGATTCGCAATGTCTTTCTCGCTGGCGGTCATTTTCCTGTCGGTCCATTTTTTGTCCTGACTATCCTGGTACTGATTGGCAACCGCATCTTGAGCGCAGTTTCTCCCAAACTCGCACTCTCGGCGGGTGAATTGGTGACGATCTGGTGTATCATGGCAGCCGCCTCCGGCATCCCTTCGACAGGCATGATGAGATATGCGTTTCGCCCGCTTGTCGCCTACCAGTATTTTGCAACACCCGAAAATGATTGGCAAGCACTTTTCCATCACTATATTCCCGACTGGCGCGTTGTTCGTGATGAGAATGCTATCAAATCCTTTCATGAAGGCATCTTTTCGGGTGAATCCATCCCCTGGGGGGCATGGCTGATACCTCTATTCGCTTGGACACTTTACGTGTTTGTCCTCTACTTCGTTGTGATATGTCTCTCGGTGCTGCTGCGCAGACAATGGGTCGAGATTGAGCGGTGTAGCTTTCCGCTGGTTGTGTTGCCTGTGGAGATGGCAAATAACCCGCCGGGATCGAGAAATTCATTCTTCAGGAACAGAGCATTATGGATCGGATTTGCCGTTCCCCTATGCATTCACACGTTAAACGGCCTGCATGCGTTCTTCCCTGGCGCGCCGGAATTTCCCGTCCGATTCAATCCCCATCCCTACTTAATTGAAAAGCCTTGGAGTGCACTGAAACCTTTGCAACTCAACTTGTATTGTTCGATAGTGGGGTTCAGCTATTTACTGCCGCTTGAGGTGTCGTTAAGCCTCTGGTTTTTCTTTCTATTTTTCAAACTCCAATGTCTTATCGGTTCGATGCTCGGTTTCCAAATCACCAAAGGTCCAGGCGTGCAACACAACGCGTATTCGTTCAGTGCTTCTCAGGAAATTGGTGCGTGCCTCACCTTTGTTATCTACATCCTTTTCAAAGCACGGCATCACATCAGAAGCATGCTCGTCAGTGCCTTTCGCAAAAGCGATGACGCAAACGAGGCGATGCCCTCTGGTTTGACAATTATCGGTCTCATCGGCGGGATATTGCTGCTGGCGTATGCAAATCATCTGATGGGAATGTCGTTGGGATTCGCACTGCTTTTTGTGCTGGTGCTTCTCGGAATTTACATTGTCTTGACATGGCAAGTCATCCACGGCGGAATTCCTTTTGTCAATCCTTCGTATTCAGCGCATTACGTGCTCTTTACGACGCTGGGTTCGGCGAGAATCAATCCTTCAACCATGACATCGCTGTTTATGCATCCCGTTTCTCTCACGCGCGACTTGAGGGAGATTATGATGCCGTATGTCGTAAACGGTCTCAAGGCGGCCGATGAAGTCAAGGTCAGACGGAGGGGGCTGTTAATAGCTATGGGCGCGGCGATGGTTATCGGAACCCTTGTCTCATATTATTCCGTCCTCAACGTCAGCTATGCACATCGTGCACCGTACACAGGTGGGGCGGGCGACATGCGGTGGCTGACTTCTGTGCTCGTTAGTGCCGATACCGGGACGGACTGGACGAACACAGGTTTTATGGTCGGAGGTAGCCTGTTCATGGGGCTGTTGATGTGGCTGAGAAGGATTTTCGTGTGGTGGCCGCTTCATCCAATCGGATATACAATGCTGAGTTCTTGGGCCTCATTCAAGCTGTGGCCCTCAATCTTTCTGGGCTGGATGATGAAGTATACTCTCATCAGGTACGGGGGATTGAGAATGTATCGAGGTGCGAGGCCAATATTCCTTGGGCTTGTGCTTGGCGAGATGACCTGCGCTGGAATCTGGGCACTTGTTGGAATGGCAACGGGCGTCAGCACGGGTTATCGAATCTTGCTGAGTTAAGGTGTTTGCTCACATTCTCAAGCCGGAACTTCAAAAGGCATCTGCCACCGTCGGGGAACTCTCTTGATTTGAAGAGACGCCCTTAACAATCCCAATGCTTTAGCGTTGGGTCTAAAGTCGTGTCTCGTGCGAAGTCAAAAAAAAAATTGACAAAGAGAAAAACATGTGATATAATATTTACACTGTTAATTTAGATTACTATGTAAATCATGGAAACAAAGGTTAAAGCGATGGGTACGAAAGAACGAAGAGCAAGAGAGAAAGAACAGTTACGGCGGCAAATCCTTGTTGCGGCACGAGAGTTGTTTGTCTGTGAAGGGTATGAGAACGTCTCCATGCGAAAGATTGCTAACAAGATCGAATACTCACCGACGACGATCTATCTCTATTTCAAGGACAAGGCAGATCTGTTAGATTCGGTCTGCAAAGAAACACTTCTGAATCTGTTGAACACACTTGAGCAACTAAAAAATGATAAAAGCGACCCGGTTGAAACCCTCAGAAGAAGTGGGCAAGCCTACGTCGAGTTCGGTCTCAAGTATCCGCAAGATTACAAGCTGACGTTTGTCATCCGCCCTCAGTTCCAGAAGGATTTAGGGCTGCAAGAAGGATCGGTTGGCGAAAAGGTGTTCAATTACTTACGTGAAATGGTCTCTGAATGCATCCAACAGAAACGATTCCGCCAAGCGGATATCGAAACCACCGGTCAGGTACTGTGGTCGGCGGTTCACGGTGTCACATTGCTCCTGATTGATTTCCCTGATTTCCCTTGGACTGAGAAAGACAAATTGATTGACACCGTAATTCATACAACAATTGAAGGTTTAAAAGCATAGATTCAAAACTATTTGGCGAAAGTCAAATATATTTTTTCACCTATAACTTAACACTGTAAATTTATTTATCTATGTTAATATATGGAGAAATAAAATGAAAAAGCAAGACCTCTACCTCAAACACTTTTCTGCTACAGAACCAAACTCCGTAACCGAACGGATAAGATGTTATCGACGAAGTCTGTTTGCCATGCTAATTTTTGTTGTGTTCCTATCGAGTTACTCGGAACTTCCCAACGCAGCCGCCGATTCGACGGTGCCTGCTCACGCCGAATTTACTTTCGATCAGTACGAAATCGTTATTGGTGCTGTGGAACGCCAGACCGTTCTGACGGGATTCCTGTCCGGTAGTGATTTCGCTGAAATTGCCGTGGTGCACATTGATGAGAACGACAACCGACGCTTACGCATTTACGCGTTTGTTGACAATACTTGGACACCGAAACTCGACACAACGCTACGTCCAGAAGTGTTGTTCGTTGATGTGGCAAACATCGGTGGACGTGATCGATTAATCACGTATGAGAGGGGACGTCTGAACTGGTTCGATCCGGACGCAGCGACAGAACACCCATTGGTGGCGGTTACTTCCGACTTCAAGCCACCTCGCGAGCGCGAAATTCCCCATGTAGATGTCACTCAGGACGTGAATAATGACGCCCGCGATGACTTGGTAGTGCCTGATGCCGATGGCTTCTGGATGTTCATCCAGATGAGCGATGGCGTGTTTGCCGAGAAAGTAAAAATCGGTCCTCCTACTGAGATGGAGAGGATTCTCGGAGCCGACGGATATCGGTACAACCCGTGGTCTCAGAGCCGAGTCTATGAAATCGACTACGATAGAGATGGTCGGACCGACCTGGTGTTCTGGGACGAAAACCACTTCAAGGTTCATCTTCAAGATGAACGCGGGCTGTTTGCACCGAAGGCTAAAACCTTTCTAACCGATGTGACATTCGACTCGGATCGGGGCTCCTTACTCGACACTGGAGACATGACAGGAAAAATACTGCACTCATTGTCAGACCTGAACGGTGATGATATCGCTGACTTAGTGGTTTTCAACCTTTCAGGCAGGGACATCTCCAAAAAGCACTCCAGTTATGAGGTGCATTTTGGCGCGTCAACATCCGATGGCGGTATCGCTTTTTCAGGAGACCTTGACATCGCGTTCCAGTCGGATGAGAACGTTCAGCTGAGGATGGACCGGCACGACTTCAATCGCGATGGTCAGATGGATCTGATGATCACGACTATTAATCTTGAATTCCTCAAAGGCAGCATTTGGAAGAGCATCAAGGGATTCATGGGGGATGACATCGGGCTGGGTCTTGAGTTCTACCAAATGGAAGAAGGCCGTTATCTCGACACACCTAACACCACCCGTGGAATCGCTCTGGACGGAGTACCCAGCCATCGTGAGCCGGGATGGGTGCCACTGGCCATCGTGCTTCGAGGTGCAACACACGAGAGACGGAAAACTCAAAAAAGTTACCCGCGTGCGTTCAACGCAACCTTACGCATCGGGGATGTTACTGGCGATGGTCGCTCGGATCTCCTCATCGCGGATCACCCTCGGATTATGGTCGTCTTCAGCGGCGTGCCGGGACCAGAAATATTTGCTCGACAACCTCAGGAGGTGAAGATCGCTGTTCCCAACGACGAAGAATACACTTGGCTGGTGGACCTCAACAAGGACGGGGTGCAAGATATCCTTATGCATCACCCATTCACACTACGGGATGCTCACGGCGCACCGAAATTGGCTCCGGGAACTGAACCGCATCGAGTGACGATGCTGATCGCTCAATAGATCCATCGGTTATATTTTTTTATGTATAGGTTAACACTGTTCATTTATTTAGATATGTTAATATATGGAGAAATAAAATGAAAAAGCGAAACCCAGTCCGCAAACACTTTTTTATTGCAAAACTGGGATCAGTAACTGAGCGAACAAGGTATTATCGACGAAACCTGTTCCTCATATTGGTTCTCAGCGTATTCCTGTCGAGTTGCTTAGGACTGTCCAACGAGGCGATCGATCCGATGGTGCCTGCTCCTGCGGGATTCACTTTCGATGAGTATGAAGTCGCCACTGGTACTGCCAAACATCAAACCGTTTTGACAGGATTTTTTCTCGGAGGCACTATCGCGGAACTTGCCACGGTTGACGTTGATGAGAACGGTAATCCGCAGTTGCGTATCTATGCGTTTGTTGATGGTATTTGGGTGCTGAGACTTGACGCTCCTCTGCGTCCTGAAGCACTATTTATTGATGTCGCAAACATCGGTGGACGCGATTGCCTAATCACGTACGAACAAGGTCGCTTGAACTGGTTTGATCCTGATTCCGCGGTGGAACACGCCTTGGTTGAAATCACTGCGAGTTACAACGCTACGGGGAGCAGTAGCATCCCCCATATTGACATCACTCGGGACATCAACCTTGACGGTCTCGACGACGTGGTAATGCCGGATATTGATGGTTTTTGGGTAGCCACGCAAATGAGCAACGGCTCATTCACCGACCCAATAAAACTCGGACCGCCCGAACCCTTTCTCGACGAAAGTGCCTTGGACGATACCCGCAGTTACCGCGAAGTCGGAATAACCGCTTTGACGATACCTTGGTATCTGAGTCGTGTTCACCAAATGGACTACGACCAAGATGGACACAGTGATCTCGTGTTCTGGAACAGGGACCATTTCGACATTTATCGCCAGGATTCCAATGGGATGTTTTCCATGGTGCCAGAGATTTTCACTGTTGATATTCCATTTGACACTGACGGTGCCTACTCGATTGCCTTTGGATTCAGTGGCGAGGATACGTTCTCGCTCATCTTTGGTTTCAGAGAGAGCACGACGTTGAAGGTGCTGTACGCGTTCGGCGACGTGAATGGCGATGGTGTTGCTGACATGATGATCCTTTCGCTGGACGGACGGAGTGTATTGAACCAACGCAGCCTATACGAGGTGCATTTCGGCACGCCGACACCCGACGGCATCCTGTTCGCACGAGAGGCAAGCACGGTAATCCAACCGCGAGGAAGAGCGGGTGGATTGCAGCACTCAGGCTATTCGTCCGTCTGGTTGCAAGATTTCGATACGGATGGTGAAATAGACGTTATCTTCAGAGACGTAAATATAGGTGTCGCGGGGATGATGCGTGCGCTCCTCGGTAATTCCATCATGATGGATGTTGAGTTCTATCGTATCAAAGACGGCATCTATCCAGACAACCCAACTGCCACGCATAAAATCAGACCGGACATTAACTTCTTTGACAAACAAAACATATTCTTCTCGCCGGTACTGATGGGGGATGTGAACGGCGACAGACGCTTAGATCTGCTGGTGGGGAAGAGCCGGGAAGAACTACAAGTCTTTGTCGGTGTCCCGGGACCGGAACTGTTAGCACGACAGCCCAAAAAAGTCGCGGTCACCTTGCCTATGGACGAACGGAATACCCGGCTGGTAGATCTCAACAAGGACAGTAAACAAGACATTCTCATGTATCATCCATCTACGACTGATTCGCACCGAGTGACACTACTGATCGCTCAATAAACAAAAAGGAGAAAAACAATGACACGCACAGTTTTTTGCCTAATCTGCATTTTGGCAGGATTAACCCTCAGTTTCTCGGTTCAGGCGCAAGAGCCCGACCTCACCAAGAATTTTGGTATTGGACTTCAGGGAGCCACCTCTGAATTTGGTGGCGTTAGTTTTCGTTATACTGGACTGGCACCCGTATACCTTCAAACCGTTGGACGCTTTATTCTCAACGACCAGAACAGCGACCACATGTTAGGAGGCGGCGTTTCGTACGCCATATTCGAGCACCACGGTAGGTGGCACAGATCCCGACTCTATTTCACCTTAGAAGGCGGATGGCGATATAAAAAAGAGCCGGATTTACGTGACGAAATCGTCAAATCTACGACGTTAGGCGGTGGACTCGCTTTTGGAGGCGAACTTGTGTTCTCACTCGGAGGGATTCCGCTCGGTTTGAACATAGGCGTCGGTCAAGGGTTTGGTAGGGAAAAAACCGAATTACAATCTAAAGGGATCGCTGGTGTTTACGTAGGAATGGGCATACATGCCTATTTTTAACGTAAACTCGACATAAGAAGTGGCAGAGCCATTCAGTTCTCCATCTTTCAGTCCGATTTTTACCCCAAACCCGGTAGGTGCGGTTTCACAACCGCACCTGATCGGGAAAAAAAGTGAGAAATCAGGAGAATTAGACATTGAAAGTGTCCAAGCGGATAGTATTTGGCATTTTACACCGATTAAGAAAAATGTGGCAAAAATTGTCATAATATGTCAAAAAATATAATTTTTTATTGATATTTGATATTTTATGTGTTATAATTACAAAATACAACAGAATATGGCATAAAATGACAAGGAGGAAATGAGAAATGTTGATTTCTTACGAGGAGAAATTACGTATAGCGCAGGAGTCGCTGAGACAACCGTCTGTGAACCAGATAGCGGAGGCTACCGGTATACACCGCAGTGTGGTTCAGAAGGCTCTGAATGATCCAGAGATTATTGAGTTACAGGAGACTCTCAAAATACATTTGCGTTCCCGATACGTCAATGACCTTTCCGTCAGCACTTCTGCGCCAAGAGAGGCTAAGTCAAACAAGGTTGAGTCAGACGAGACTGAGTCAAACGCAAAGGCTGGGTTAAACCAACTTGAGACATCCGTCTCGGAGGAAGATGAACTTCGGATCCGCGAAGTAGAGGCACTGGAATCAATTGCGACATCTCTGGTGAGTCTTCAATCGATGTTTGAAAAGGCGGCCAAACAGAAGGTACCGACACAAGAAGAACTTGATGAATAGACTCGCGATTTGAATGATGTGCAAGCATAGTTTCCGAAATAGCTCTCGGATCTTCATCCGAAATACTTGACAGATGCACATGTCTTCATCTGTCCCGCCGATGACAAAGCCTGTCTCTGACTTTTCTGTGATTGACTTTGATGGGAATCCGATTTCACTTCAAGAGTATCGTGGAAAAGTCACCCTACTTCATTTTTGGGAGGTGCAGAACGATTCTTGCACCGCGGAAATGCCAAATTTCAAGAAAGTTTACGATACCTATAAAGATGCGGGATTCGATATTATTGGGGTCAACCTTGATAGTGAAGAAGCGATACTGCGTAGTTACACTATGCTGCGTAACTACATTAAAATAAACGGCATTCGGTGGCGACAAATTTTCGACACGCCAGCGTATTCACTTTTACAACAGTATGATATCTCTGGTGTTCCTGAAATGTGGCTCATTGATAGGGAAGGCAGATTAATTACACATAAAGCGAGAGGGAAAAATTTGGAGACACTCGTCGCGGAAGCAGTGAAGGCACAATCCCAAAACTAAACCGCTCACTTTTCTCACCACTAATTGGAGACTGTTAGATGTCCCTCATCTGGGTAATTGCCAAAAGAGAGTTCACAGAAAACATCGTTTCCCTCCGTCTACTCATCGGGTTAATCGTCTGCCTCGCGCTTTTCGTCACCAGTACGTATGTTCTGATGGAGGATTACGAAAAGCGACTCAGCGTACACAATGCGGCAGAGATTGAATACCGGGATGCGCTTGAAGACGTGAAGGTTTATTCGCACCTGCGGGTAGACGTGGTAAAACCACCTGAACCTTTAAGCGTTATCTGCTTAGGGATGGAGAGGCAACTCGGAAGCACATTAAAGGTCTCCTACGAAGATGTCCCGATAGAGGCGAAAATACTCGGCGGTGGCAACCCACTTCTGAACGTTTTTTCCGCTGTTGACGCAGTGCTCATGGTTCAGATTGCGTTCAGCCTATTTGTGATTTCGATCGCTTACGATGTCATCTGTGGTGAGCGTGAAAGCGGGACACTCGCACTTATCACATCAAACCCAGTGTCGAAATATCATATTCTGATTGGGAAATATCTCGGTGGGATGGCAAGTCTTCTGGTGCCACTCGCGATCGGCTGGATAGCCGCGGCTATATTGATAAGTACAAACCCGATGATAGAATTTCACATCGCTGAATGGAACCGGTTCGCTCTACTGTTCGCGGCTTTGGCGTTATATCTTTCCGTCTTTTTCCTGCTTTCAATGCTAATTTCAGCAATCACCCAGCGGTCAGCGCGGGCACTCGTCTGGTTGCTATTCCTCTGGATTGTGATTGTGTTCATCATCCCAAACGGTGCGGTGTATATTGCAAAACAGGTTCGACCGATACCCTCCAAATCGGTGGTTAATATAGAGCGCGCGGCAATCGAGATAGCGTTTTGGGAGAAAATCATGGATTACGGCGTAGCGCATCGAAGTAGTTCGTATTTTGCAACAGGATACGGCGTGGTCAGCGGAAATCTGCCATTTGCTTTCCAAGTGCTAACAGCATCCAGAGAAGCGATGCTCTGGTATCTCGACGGTGCCAAATTTTACATTCCACAGCGCATCGAATACGCAGAGCAAATCGGAAACCTCTATCAGGGATACTACCGTTCGCTGAAAAGACAGACCGTTTTGGCTGAAACCCTTTCCAGACTTTCTCCTGCATGGATTTACTATAACCTTTCCGCGGGTCTGTCCGGCACGGATTTACGGCGACATGAGCGGTTCATCCATCAAGCACAGGATTACCGAAAGGCACTGATGGCATACATGCAAGAACAAGGTGCTTTCTCAAGTATCAGCTGGTTCACGCCTGTCAATCTCAACGATATGCCCTCACAAGCTGGACTCGTAGCATCGGACGAGGACGCGTTTTTCAAAAACGTCACACCGAAAGAATGGGAGGACGTGGCACCGCTCGACTCAAGTGGCATGCCTGCCTTTACCAGTGGAACCACGTGGGGAAACGTCGCTCTCGGAGGTGCTTTCCCAGATTTAGTCTACCTGATTTTTCTCAACATCCTGCTGTTTCTGATTACCGGAGCGATGTTCCTGAAAAGCGAGGTGAGGTGATAAGATGCTACATGAAATTATCTGGAGAGAACTTTTAGATCATCTACAGAGTCTTCGTTTCGTCCTGACGTTGCTTCTGGTAATCGTCTTAATGTTGATGGGAAGTGTCCTGTATATCCTCGACTACCGCCAACAGGTTGCAGATTACGGTGAAAATGTCAGTGAAAACATGGATATTCTGAAAGAGAAAGCGAAGAAAGGTTTACACGCTGTAGTCAGTTTCGGACCAAACCTGCTCATATATCGTTCACCAAGTCCATTGGGATTCATTGCTGAAGGGCATGAAAAAGACTTACCGAACGCCTTTGCAGTGGATGCGTTTGAACTCGCTGGTCCCCAAACGCTCCTACGGAGAAACTACACACTCCAGAGATTCGACGCATTGGATTGGGTGTTTACCGTCGGCGTTATTTTGAGTTTTGCGGCGTTTGCGATGACCTATGACAGCGTCTCAGGTGAGAGGGAAACAGGAACACTCCGCCTCTGTCTTTCCAATTCGCTGCCTCGCGCAACCCTACTATTCGGGAAATACATCGGCACAATCATCAGCCTCGCGATTCCTTTGATCATCGGGATTTGTATGAACACCCTCATCATCTCCCTTTTCGGCATTGTGCCTTTTGAGTCGACCTATTGGTTGCAGATTGGAGGCATCGTCCTGTTTTCAGTCCTCTATATTTCTGTTTTCGCTACACTTGGGCTGTTCATCTCCTGCTTAACGAGAGCCTCATCGGTCAGCCTCGTCCTCCTCCTTTTGGTTTGGGTGTGTTTTGTGGTGTTTATCCCGAGGACAGGCGGATTGCTGGCAAGTCGATTGGCGGAACTCCCTGATGAGGAAACGATCGCCAGACGGGCAAATGATACGACGCACGAGATCCGTAAGCGATACGGCGAAGGTAGATTTAGCGCACACTGGTCGCTCGGCGAACCTTTGACCCGTTCTGCCAAAATAGCCGATGCCCAGCAATCAATCTACAATGAATACCGCCAACAACAACTCTATCAAGTGAAACTGGCGCAGAATATATCCCGTATATCCCCAACGGCAATCTATCAAATCGGTTGTGAGGCGTTGGTCGGTACCGGCATTAAACATTACGAGCAGTTTTTCAAAAAGGCGATTGAATATCGGCACCGCCTCCTACAGTTTACATACGAAGAATACCCTTGCAATCCCAATGTTTTTCTTGAAGATGCGGAAAGACAGAAATTGAGGGAGACGCAAATCAGCCTGGATAAGATTCCAAAATTTGACGATACCCCTTCCGATTTTTCCACCTCGTTTGCCGAAGCGAGTTTGGACATCCTACTCCTGTTTCTATTCAATGTGGTCTTCTTTATGGGAGCATTTCTATCTTTCGCGCGCTATGATGTGTGAGTCTTTTGAACTACCATCGCCAGCGGCGCGTTATGCCAAAGTCGGACTCGTCGAATGCTGTACAATCGCACGACTTAAGGACAGCAGGTTGTGATAATCAGGATACACACCCACGTCCTCTTACTGTATGGGGCGTACCCTCCTGATCGCGACCGATACAATTTCAGAGTAAATCTCCAAGAACCTTTGAAAAAAACGCTCAAAACCCTGTCAGGGCGTGGCTTTTTAGCCTCTTGTCAAACCTGACAATTTTCCGATTTTACTCTGAATACTCTGAAACTTTACACTCCCCTTGTGCCTGCCGCTCACAACCAACACCCACCATCTTGTTATATCGGGTCACTTCACGCCGCAGTGTCGCAGGCTTTGCGCTTTCACCTCCGTGTAACTTGTTGAACTTTGAATATTATGTGCTAAAATAAGAGCAAGAGAGGCCTCTTGCGAACAATTTGGGCATCGTGAGCATCGGGTTCAAATCTCACGGGATGTCATCTTGTAGTTCCAGTAAGTGTTTATATTCTGCATTATGCACCCTTTTCACCCAAAGTCGTGTCTCTAATTATAAAGAGGTATCATAATTGATCGTCTTCATTCTCTGGCTTTTATAGTAACGTCGAAAAATAGGTTGACGGATGTAGCATAAACTGTTAGTTTGTGCCTCTTTCGCACGCAGACTCACAGTCTACGCTACACTAAAAGTGTTGACGTAATTATGGAATTTACTATAAAACACGGTTTTTTTGGAAGCAGTAACGGCATTTGACAGGTATCCATCTGTCGAAAAAAAGGGGAACATATCCATGGAAAGTACCAATGTCTTGCGTCGACTCATAGCGATTTTTTGGGTATTAGGGATCGTATTACGGAGGCATTTTTTCTTGGCTACATCTATGATCTTCATGGCTCTGATTTTAAGTCTGCAACCGGTTGCGAGCCTTTACATTTTTAGTAAAGTTGTTGACCGGTCAGTTGACTACGTTCAAGGAACAGCGACACTTAGAGAGGTCGGTCTTGTGTTTGGGCTGCAAGGGGGGCTCTTTGCGGTGCAACGGCTTATTACACCGCTCCGGGGTTGGCTTGGTGGTGTCTTGTCGAACCATCTGCTGAATGATATTACGATGGATCTGATGGAAAAGACCTCAAAACTGCCCTATATTTCACTTGAATCCGCGGAGATTTATAATAATTTGGAGATGGCTAACGGCACAAAAGATCGGATCCCACAAATTTTTACAGCGACTATTGATTTAGGCAGCGATTTAGTCATGTTTGGGTCGATGTTCGTGCTATTGAGTCAGTTAAGCCCTTGGTTAGCGGTAGCCGTCGTTGCGATTACACTCCCATATATCCTTTTAGATCAACACATTATCAAACAGAGTTGGGAACTGACCGAGAGATTGTCAATTCTTCGGAGAAAGATGGGTTTTTTATCAGGGATCTGGTCGGGTAGAACAACCTGTAGAGAACTCCGTATTTGGAATGCAATGCATTGGCTTTTTGAAAAATACAGTCAAGTTTTTAGGACTTGGTTCACCGCGGAGCGTCGTCAAAGTCTTAAGCGAATGGTTTATCAAATTGCAGGTGGGTTGTGTATGGCGGCGGGTTTTGTACTTGTGCTGTTCATGGTCTTGCAGTCAATTGAGGCTGGAACCGTGACGGTTGGTATGATAGCCATGTACATTCAGGCGGTTACCAGCACACAGAGCACTGCGTATCGGGTTTTTGTTGGGATATCTTCGTTGTTCGAGCATGGATTGTATGTATTGAGCATCCGAAGGGTTCTGAAAATGGAAATCCCAGCGGAAGAAAGCGAAAGCAGTGCCTCACAAATGCCCGATCTTCTGAAGAACAGAAAGCTGCCAACGATTACTTTTAAAGGGGTTTCGTTTCAGTATCCGGGATCGGATACATTTGCTGTGAAAGATATCAACTTGGAGTTACAACCGGGCAAGATGACAGCACTTGTTGGTGAGAATGCTGCAGGTAAAAGCACGATCGCGAAGATGGCTATCGGATTATACCCACCAACACAGGGACAAGTCCTCGTTAACGGCGTTCCGCTTTCTTCTGCTAACACTTCAGAATGGTTCAAACATACGAAAGTCTTATTTCAAGATTCGAGCCAGTATGCCTTGACGCTTGCTGAGAATGTGCTACTCGGTCAAGGATCTGATAGGGATGTCGTACGAGTTTTGGATGAGGCTGGATTTGCACCATCAACGGAAATTGATGCGAATCGGCTTTCTGAGATTTTATCAAAAGAGTTTGGTGGCACGGAGCTTTCCGGCGGACAATGGAAAAAAGTTGGACTCGCCAGAGCATTGGCAAAGCAAGGAAGTTTCTTCATGCTCGACGAGCCCTCTGCTGCGCTTGATCCGAGAGCAGAATATGAATTATTCATGAAACTAAAGGAAATGATGTCCGGCGTGACGACGCTTTTTATTACGCACCGATTAGCGGCAACCATCAATGCCGATTGGATTATTGTATTAGACGGTGGTAAGATAACAGAGCAAGGTAAACACGAGCAGTTGATGAAAACTGGCGGACTTTACGCGCAACTCTTCAATCTTCAAGCCAGTTTGATGCAAGACGCGACTTGGGAGTGAATACAGTATTTGATAAGGTCAGCACTTAAGGGATCACTTAGGGGATCACATCTTTCACACATCGGAAACCGAAACTGCCTTCAGGGTCGCGTGCACTAGGAAGTTTCTGCATGTAACAGGCGCAATGAATTGCGCCACTACGAACGGTTTTTTCGCTAATGAGAAACGTTTATTCAGAAATGGTATTAGGTTAGCCTGGACGAGTAGTGGCATCAAACGTCGTTATAGTGCCTGCTCAATCCCAACCAGATGGGTCATCCGAGAATGTCAATACACTTTCAAGTGTAAACACAACATAGTCAACAAACCGTTACAAAGGTAGCTGAAGTTCCCTGAATAGCGTTCGGTTCACACCCATTCAATCCAATTTACGATGCGCTGCGTCCCACTCTTCCCACGTCGGCTTACGACCTTCAGTGAGAACGACAAGCGGCACCCGACTGCCTCTCAAAGCTTTAGTTTTCACGAATTCGGCGGCTTCGCGCACTTCGGCAGTCAAGTCTGCTCGGTCGGGTGTGGGAAAGTAGCGGAAGTCGATACTCCAACGGGATTTTCGCGTCGTGTTCACTTTGCTGGTGTGTACGCAGAGGTTCGACATGAACAAAGCACCACCGGGTTTGAGAGGGATAGGCACTGGCGTGCCACGTGTCTCAACATCCTCTTCCATCCGGACGTTTGAATCCGCACCGCGCGCACCGTCCAGCAAACCCCAACGGTGACTCCCCGGAATCACCCAGCAACATCCATTTTCGACTGTCGCCTCCACTAGCGGCACCCATACCGTAACCATGTGGAGACCGCCTGTGTGTTTCTCCTTCTTCCCGATCGTCGACTGGTCCAAATATTGGCTGTCTTGGTGCCATGGAAACGAAGTAATCACGCTTCCTGGGAGTTTCGTCCGTAACGCAGGCGTGCCTATATTCGAGACTTCAGGACCCAAAAGAAGACGAAGCACATCCAGAACACCAGGGAGATTGTAGAGGTCGTAAAACTCACGTCCATACATACCAAAAGACCAGTTGCGGGGTAATATATCCAACTCTTCGCAGATCGCCGCATAACGCCGCTCAAATGACTCATTTTCGTAGCGCGACGATAGCTTTCCTTCACTATGTAGCTCACGGCTATACGTATCAACCTTCGCCTTGATAAAGTCGCGAATCGGCTCTAAGTCCCGATCATCGATAAGATCCTTAACTACCACATAACCGTCCTGCTCATAAGCGGTCTTAATTTTCTGATCTGCCATTAATTGATCTCCTTATATCACTCAGCCCGTAGCTCGTATTGTCCCGCAAGCCCACACGCGGCTTGCGCATGAAGAGCGGATTTCAGAAAGAAACCTCAAAGTCCAACGTCACGCTCTCTAACCGCAAGGAATAATTAAAAACCTTCCGTCGCTGTTGCACAATCTCAAGAGATATGTTATCATGAATGCTTAGCAGACGCAATAGAATTGAGTGTTTCTAACCAATACACGTAGGAACCCTTTCGGAGATGATTTGGTGAACACAGCCAGAAAAATTGTTGCGATCGGTGGTGGAGAACTTAAAATGCTGGAAACCGCCGACATCGACAAACGCATCATTGAGTTGACCGGCAAAGAACGACCAAAGGCACTCTTTATTCCGACCGCCAGCGGTGACGCCGCTGGATACGTAGAGACCTTCGAGGCATGCTACGGTGAGCATTTCGGGTGTCAAACGCGCATCCTCAACCTGATTCAGAATCCTCCGGCGTTTGAGAAAATGTCAGCGTTGGTGTTGGAGTCAGATCTGATTTATGTCGGTGGCGGAAACACCTACAGGATGATGAAAATATGGCGGCGGTTGGGGTTGGATACGGTGTTAGCAGAAGCCGCGTCTCGTGGTATTGTTCTGTCGGGTCTCAGCGCAGGCGCGATTTGCTGGTTCAAATACGGTTGCAGTGATTCTCGTTCCTTCTCCAGCAACGTAGAGTGGGACTATATCCGTGTGAGTGGATTGGGATTCATCAATGCTGTATATTGTCCGCATTACCATTTCGAGAAGCGGGAAGATGCCTTCTCAAAAATGATTGATAAACGAGGTGGTATCGGAATTGCATGTGACAATAACGCCGCGATTGAGATTGTTGGAAACCATTACCGTGTGCTTGCCTCGGTGCCAAATGCGAAGGCGTATAAACTCTTCAAACGGAACGGGCGCGTTATTGTTTCGGAGTTACCTCAAGAGAATGAATATACCCCTTTGGACAGTCTCTTGAAACGAAAATAATATCAAATTTCTTCGGATTGCAACACCTATTGACCTTTTAACCGATCTCATACACGAAAGGAACATACATGAAAATTACCGATGTAAAAGCGATGACACTCAAGGGGTACAAACAGTGGAACTACGTCCAGATCGAAACCGATGACGGATTGACAGGGATAGGCGAGGCGCATCCTGGCGCGGGAATCGCTGAAATTGTCCTGCAATATAAGAATACACTCGTCGGTGCGGACCCAAGAAATATAGAACCTCTCTACCACCGAATGATTGGTGCCGCTAGCAACCGATACGCAATGGGTTTATCGGCTATCGGTGGGATAGAGACCGCACTGTGGGATCTGCTTGGAAAGAGCCTCGGCGTACCTGTCTATCGACTGTTAGGTGGAAAGTATCGGGATCGTATCCGGCTCTATGCCGATGTCGGACATGGAAAAGGTAACACCCCGGAGGGTTGGGCGCAACGCGCCAGAGAAGGCGTTGCAGACGGCTATCAAGCAATCAAATTCGACATTGACAACTCTGCAAACGAACTCAAGCAGGATGCGGTCAATCGGGAACTCAGTACAGCGGAATTGCAGAAGATGACATCGTTGGTCGCCGCCGCACGAGAGGCGGCTGGGGACGAGATCGACATCAGTATTGACTGTCACAGCCTATTCAGCACGCATTCAGCGATGAAACTTGCCGAACGCTTAGAGCCATTTGATATAATGTTCTTGGAGGACCCAGTGCCGAATGACAACGTCGAAGCGATGGCAAAAGTCACTGCCGCGACCTCTATTCCTATCTGTACCGGAGAATTCCTATTTCGTCGGGACGGTTTCAGAGAACTCATTCAGACGCAAGCCTGTGATATGCTTCACGTCGATGTATCTGGAACGGGCGGGATACTTGAGGCGAAAAAGATTGCGGATCTGGCAGATCTCTATTACATCCCATTTGCGGCACACAATATCACATCACCAATCGGGATGACGGCAACGGCGCATGTCTGTGCCGCTGTGCGGAATTTCATCGTTATGGAACTCCCATATCACGCTGATCAGGTTGAATGGCGATGGGATCTCGCAATTTCCGACGAACCGCTTATGCAAGATAGCGCGTTTGTGGTGCCAGAGCAGCCGGGACTCGGTGTCGAGATCAACGCCGACGTTGCCAGAGAACATCTTATGCCCGGGTCTGATCATTTTGGCATCGCCTAAATTTCTGTATGGGTGTATTTTGCGCATACATCGCTTTTCGCTAACGCGCTTCCCTATCTCATTCCCGATAAGGTTACTGCTTGCTTTTGAGATTTCCCCACAACGTCACCAACTTTTCTTGTGGCGAAACCGCTAAGGGGATCGGCTGCCAAGCGGGACCTCTATTCCTTCCAGGCTGATTATGAGTGAGATTGACAGGATTCGAACCGTCGTCATCCATTACATAGATGTCGAACTCACCCTCTCGGTCAGAACTGAAAGCGATTTTTGTCCCATCCGGAGACCAGGCAGCGTTATCATCTAATGCGAATAGGTTGTGAGTCAATTGAATGGTGTTAGAACCATCGGCATCCATCACATAGATTTCAAAATCACCATCTCTGCCTGAAGTGAAGGCAATACGCTTACCATCTGGAGACCAATCAGCAGCCCTGTCCCACGGCTCCAGGTTTTTCGTCAGTTGAATCGGTCTACCCCCTCCGGCTTTTACCACATAGATTTCACGATCACCGTCCCGGTCTGAGGTAAACACTATTTTTGTTCCATCCGGAGACCAATCTGGGTGACGATCTGCTTTTGCATGCCGTGAGAGATTCCTCGGATTAGCACCATCGGCGTCCATGATATAGATCTCTTCGTTCCCTATGTTTGAGCCGTAGACGATTTGCGTTCCGTCCGGAGACCAGTCGGCACCAAAGTCGCCTGACGAGTTTCGCGTAAGATTGATACGGTTTGTCCCATCAGCATTTATTGCATAGATATCGTAAACGCCCTTTGGGTTCGAGGTAAAAGCGATGCGCTTACCGTCTGGAGACCAAGTGGGACTGCTGTCTGCTGCAGGGTTATCAGTAAGTCTGACAGGGTTTGTTCCATTGGCATTCATCACATAGATTTCAGAATTACCATCTCGGTTTGAAGTAAAGGCGATCTTCATATCCGCCGCTGGTATCTGAGCTGCCAATACGATGAAAAGACCTGTCATTACTGCTAAAAAACACTTCTGTAAACAGAGCAACTTTGTGATTCTTTTAGGAAACGTCAACTTCATGGTTACCTCCTTAGCAATCTGAACGGAAACCCTTGAGTGCCTTGTATTTTTTAACGAGCGTTGGGTATGAGTGTGTACACGGACGCTCAAGAAACAAGTAGAAAAAATTATCCGGGTAAGGCACCTTGGTAATTCACGCCTGTAACCATCCCGATGATCATCCAAAACCCCACAATACCAAACTCACCGATAACCAACCCCATAAACAATGGTCGAAGTCTTCGATAGGATCCAATCCCACCTGATTTCAGTGCCAGATACTTCAAAAACCAGCCAATACATATACAAGACCAGAGGAAATAGGAGGAATAAACCGCACCCATCACATATCCAATCGGGTGAAGTTGCCACCACATAAATTGACGCTGCATAATCAGTAGAAAGCCAGTGATTCCAGCTCCCAAAAGCATACTGTACGCCTCTCCTAATTTCGGGTCTTTCGGATACTGAATCAGTGAAACCATATGATTAAAATATCTCGGTGATCCGACGAAGGGACCCCTCTGCAGATTTAAGCCACCTTTTTCATAAATCAAAGGCAACGATGCCGCATAGGAAACACCGATAGCAACAACAATAGCCAGCACCATTGCGCCGAGGACGCTTCTTCGATTTAGTCCGACCGGATCCGCCGCTTTAAATCCGTGCAGAACGCTCGGCATCAAAATGCCGCCCCAGTCGCGCATCATTACCCGCTGGAACCCTAAGAGTGCCAAACTGTTTGCGTTAATGATTCTCGAACCCGCAATAATTTCAAAGTATTCTACGGGATACATCGGTGCTTGGATCAGTAGCATTCCTCCGTTGACAACCATCCACGATAATGCCGTAGAAGCAATCAGGAACAGCACAAGAATGCTACAAGCAACCCAAAGCGACATCCCCGCGTAGACGCAGAGACCCGCAAGCAACAGAAAACTAAACACTGTTCCCAGAACTGCCCATCTATACGGCAATACTTCATCAGAATCGTCGATCGTTGTGGAAGCAGAAGACTCCAGAAACGTTCGTTTCAGGAGATCTGTGATATGGGTTCGACTGTTAAGTAGAAAGGCAAGCACCATAACCACGTATGCCGCCATTGTCTGTCCTCTGGCAGAGATCCATGGGCTGATAGGGATCGCGAAGG
The DNA here is from genome assembly GCA_965220065.1 of Candidatus Poribacteria bacterium. Classification (GTDB taxonomy): domain Bacteria; phylum Poribacteria; class WGA-4E; order WGA-4E; family WGA-3G; genus WGA-3G. The sequence continues at coordinate 5,478,010 of OZ244804.1, read as the reverse complement.
CGTTGATGATGATGTACTGTAACTTGAAGAATAGGAAGAAAAACCAGCAACTGAAAGACACCTCCATGGCGAGAAAGTAGGTTATACCGATAACCGAAAAATAAAGAAAGAACCGAAATTGGGGCCACCAGCCCATCACAATCCATGGACGCTCCGTGAATGGGGTGTACAAATCATACCGATTCGGAATGCGCGGAAGGGCAGGGAAATACTCGTGCAGTCCGTTGAGTAGATGAAAAAAGGCAGCGATTCCAAAACCGACCCACACGAGCCGATTCCTGAACAAACTGTTCAGACCCGCGTGCATTGAGGTTTGCTGAACCATCTCCACAGGCACAGTAACCAGCGGGAAGATGAACCTTTCGCGCTCAACCCACTGTTTCCTTAACACAATCGATACACAGATCGTCAGCGCATAGAACAATAAGATAAAAACTGTCCAAACAACGAGCGGCTTTGCCCAGAGTCCCCAAGGGACAATTGATTCTCCTTCATAGAAATCGGTGACGGCATGCTCATCCCACACAATTAACCATTCAGGGAAGTGCGGATGAAGCGTTTCTGCCCACTCATTCTCAGGTGTAGCGAAATAGACGGGTGCCGCCAGATAAGGAAGTAAATACCCGACCATTCCCTTCGATGGGATCGCTGAACTGATGACCATCATAACCCAGACTATCATCAATTCCCCTGGATTTAGCACCGCTCGGGGAAATACTTTCTTCAGAATGGGATTGACGACCAGGGTGAGAAAAATCAGTGTGAACACTGTCCCCAAAGGAAAATGATTTCCGGCGATATCTGTTCCTTGGAGATAGTAGTCGTTATAGGGGGTAATTGCTGTCTGGATAATGACGAGTGCCAAACCGATCAGAATCGCTCTCACGCTCATTTTTTAATTATTCCTTGCGGTTTGGTCAGGTGAAATTGAGGTTTTAAAGTGCCTTTACGTAGATCCGCCTGCGCCGGTGTCGCAGGCTATGTTTTTTGGCATTCTCGTAATGGATTACGGCTCGTTGCTGAACACCGGCTCTTTCGCCGGTCGGATCACCCATGCTTCAAAGGCAGGTGCAAACGACGCTGTCGTGTCTCCGAGATAGAGATGCTGGATACTTGCGATCGGAACCGTTATTTCTCCGTAGATCGGCGAACGTCCCAATAACGCATCATCTTTGATCTCAAGCGGTTCAAAAATCAGAATAGAACTATCCGTTAATCTGACACAGACCTCAGAGTGGTTGTCAGTTGTCAGTCGTCGATTATCAGTTAAAGAGAAAGAGGGCTCTGGTTTAACAACTCTATCTTTTAACTGACGACTGTTAACTGTTAACTGACGACTTCTTTGCTGATCGCTGACGACTTCTTTGCTCACATCGACCACCCGTGCCACACGGTCTATAGGAACAGAAAACTGGCGTAGTTTAGAATCAAACTGGATCGTTTCTCCATTGAAGCCCAGTAGCTTGCCTCGTTTCATATCCCCGTTCTCTGCTACGAGAATATGGCTCGGTGGGGTGTCCCGATTGAAACGCGGGACGGTTAACGCATGCTCCAATTTTACATCTAACTTGCGGTTTTTAGGTGCGCCATCATGAAATACATCGAAGATAACTTCGTCTAAATTCTGGTCAGGATGTACCTTGATTTCCTTGCCATCTATCATTAATCTGATCTCGCCTTCTCTCACATCTATCTCGCCACCCTCTCCAAAAAATCCCTCGAGTTTCTCCTGTCCTTCCCATTCTACATTGCGGATTACGATCCTATGGTTTCGATTTCCTTCTCCAAGATTGATATAGGAACGTTTGCTGTTGGTCGAATGCACCGTATCAATATAGTTCGCATGTGTTCTACCAGAGAACTCCAGTGCTTTCACGTATGTCGAATCCATAAGGTGCGCGCTGATAAAAGGTGACTGGAAACCGACGGTCTTTTCATCGTATGATGAAATTTGACATGGAATGATCTCTCCGCTCTTCAGATGCAATATATGACGGAACCGCGACGTGTCAAAGGGATACATCTTCGATGCGCGTCTGTTGTTGCGTTCTATGTGGGCTCTCCGGATATTTGCCAGTCGCACAGCTTCCGACGCACCGACAGGTTTCCAACGAATGAACGATCCGTCCTTCACGTCAAAGTGAACGCGGCCACGGAGATTCCCCGACGGGTGAAATAATCTATCCTCGTCTTCAATCTGTCCGTGATTCTTGGGACCACTTAATTCCACACGAAGCAGTGAGGCACCTGCAAACACACATTCTATCGGTTCATTTGAGAACGCAGTCTGTAACAATACACTTCCTGGGTTCACCTGTGCAATCTTGCCCCGCAAGACCGCACCGTCGGGATAGGTCAAGGCAACGGGTTGTTCCATTTCGACGAATGCCGCACCAGGCTGAACAACACGGTCAATTTGTTGGATGTCGATGTCATACCGATTCCCATCTTCATCAAGGACATAAGTACTTTCTTTCTCGACAAACAACTTCCCATAAACGACTTGCCCATTCATCATGTGAACTCGCGGCTTGGAAGGATCCATTTGTTGCTTTGTGGAACCAATAGGCTGCCGATAAACCCTTAACCGCCGCACCGTCAAATTTTGGCCTCGATTGTAGACATAGGGACCGGATTCCTTAACTGTCTGCCCGACCTCGTCCAATTTCAGCAGTAAGTTGCCCGCAAAATCAAACACCTCCAGTACACCGGTGTCCCCATCATAAGCAAGACGTAAGCGGAAGTTTCGCCGATCCGGCTGGATTGTCAATACTGGTTCGAACAGTGTGCCTTGAACGACGACGAGTTCGTTAACCCAAGTTTCCAGCCGCAATGCCTCATATAAATTTTTGCCAAGTGCGAAAACAAAGCCCGGCGGACGCGTCGCAGATGCTAACTCCAAGTCAATCTCAAAACGTTGGGGCCAGTCAAGGGCGTGAAAAATTTTCGCCTTGACTTTATCTGTCCGTGGATGCCCACCACGATCCGCATACCAATCCGGTAACGCATTCCCACCAAACAGCAATATGGGCTGGTTCGCATCCTGTTTGGGTAATTCCCAATTCGTCAGTTGGGAACCGTCGAAAATAAGATTCGGGTGCACCCGACGTTCAAGAGTATAGATCGCTTCACGGTTCACTCGAAACCGACCGTGTCGCTCACTGGAGAAGAGAAAGGTCTCCTCATCCGAATCATCTATGTCAGCGATCCAGATATCCCCGGATACGGTGCCGACGCGAAAAGCCTCCATTGCTGGTGCGGACTGCTTTGGGAAAACAACCGAATCCAATACACCAATATCAACAACCAGATCATCCGAAAAGTACGGTGATGACCAGTGGATCACGCCAGAAGCACTTTCCAACAACTTACCGGGAAGGACATCGCCATTTTTCCAACGCAATGTTTGCATATCGGATTGCCAGATTTCGATTTGCTGAGCTTGTATTATTGGAGTCCATGATACCACCAACGCCGCGGTAACCACAACAAGCAGGCTTTTTAGATTCCATTGCATCATATCTCTCCTTTTTTAGTTGTCAGTACGCCTGCTGCGCAGGCTTTCAGTTAACAGTTTTCAGTTAAAGAGAGGCTTGTGGCAGTTCCATGTATCGTTACCGCCAGAAAATCTTAACTGAGAACTGAAAGGTTTTTCTTAGAAAAACTGTACTGACGACTATTCACCTTTCATAAATGGGTAAGAGGCGATAGTTCAATGCCAAAGCAAGGATAGCCATACCCGTGCCGTAGGCTCTGCCATGGGAACTCGAGAAACTGCCATCTTCTGCCTGCGTTTCTTGGAGCCACTCGATGGTTCTCTGATTCCAAGCCTTCCACGCCTCAAAGTCACTTTGAAACAGTGCTTGCGCCATATAGTAGAGATTATAGAACAGATGCCCACTGCCACGATGGTCTATTCGACGCTTGATGAACTCAGAAGCGGCTTTGTATTCAGGGGTATCTTTTCTTTTCGCAATCGCATAAATCAGGACACCTATTGCTGAACGAGTGAGTCCGCCACCGTGACTGCTCGTCATCTGATATGTTACACTCCCGTTTTGCATTGTGTGCGTCTGAAAAAAACTCACAGCCTTGTCAACGGCTTCGTTGGGGATCTCGATGCCAGCGTTTCGAGCACCGAGTATGCCCATCAACACGGTTCCAGCCACAGTTGTGTCGGCATCTTGGGAATCCGGGGAGTAACGCCAAGCACCCCATGGATTCTTTTGCTGTGAAGTTAACGAAGAGCGCACCGCCAATTCCAACGCCTCACTAAGGGTGCGCCGCCGTTCAGGCGGAATGTCGCTCCCTTCCCAGAGCAGTCGCTCGTTGACTGCGCCATACGCTTCGGACAGTGCCAACAAGGCAAAACCGTGCTGGTACATGGATCCGTGTCCGCTCCACGTTCCGCCGATGTATCCCGTTCTCGCATCCTGATTGGAGATGATGTTCTGCAAGGCTTTACGGATGTTCGTGGCATAAGGACCGAAATCTGGGTCTTCGCCACTTGCCATCAGTGCCATGACACAAATCCCTGTTACGCCGGGTCCGCTCCCCGCGCCTGACCATCCCCCGTTCTCCATTTGGGAGTTCGCGAGATAGCGTAAACCGCGATCATTGATGATCCGAACTGCCGCAGGTACACCTGTACCATAACGGAGGGCAACATTCTGTGCATTTGCCGACCCGGTTGAAAATATGACCAGCAGCACCAGAAAAATAAAATAAAAAAGTTCGCGAGTGTATCGAAAGTTGTTGGCAACCTTATGGACTTTAGCACACTTCACAGACTTTGAAACCTTCATTAGGATTACCTCCTCCACGCAATCGGACCGAACACACGTTCAAACTCCGTCCGCTGCCGTGGGGTCAGGACTTCAAAATCTACCGTCTGTGGAAAAAGTTGAAAAAACATTGAGATAGAAGAACTTCCTTCCTTAAGCGGACCGGGAACCAACTGCGATGCTGCCGTTTCCAATTGCTTCCGCTGTGTGTTCCCTAAAAGCAGTTGCATATCCATACACGCCACCACTATATCACGCAATGCCTGTTGACGTAAAGCCTCTCTTTCAGCTTGATGTTCACTATACGCCGCAAATGCCTCTTCAGAAAGCACATCCTTAATTGCCTGTTGATACAGCGGATGTTCTGTAATGTCAGCCTTTGACCCTCCATCTTTAGATAATTCATCCATCGCATTTCTCACCGTAAATTTGAGCATCGCTGCTGCCTCTTCACGAGTCATTTTGCCATCTTCAACTTTCTTCGTGAGATCCGCTTCGACCTCCCGGGATATCGCTTCGCGAGCTTCGTCTTGGGCTTCAAAGTACTGTTGCACCACACCTTTGGCAACGAGTACCAAGCGTCGAGTCGCACGTTCATCAAGAGCACCTAACAACTCGGTATGCGCCGCAAGTTTGGCTTCAGCGATCTCCATCATTTGCTCTGGAGATTCCGCTGTATCGGCGTTAATTTCAATCCAAGGTTGCTTCCTTGGCTGGTCAATCATTATATCATCGATCGCTATTTTAAATTCTTTCTCTATCCCAAGATGCTCGTCTGGTTCATTGGGGATAAACCCAAACCTCTTGTTCAGGGCGGCAACGTCTTCCCCATCTATCTTCTCAACCTTGATTACTTCCTTAATGTGGGCTTCGGGTACGACGACAAAGACTTGTTCTGTGTTTGTATTCGCGTTAACCAATCCCTGCCAGACTTTGGACTGTGCCTCACTCAAAACGCCATCCAGCGAGAGTTTCAACCTGTAGTGCATCAGCTGCGCCGCCTGTTCTGGACTGAACCACAAGGCACCCATTGAAGTCGGAAAGAGTTTGTTCTCTATTGTGTCAAGTAGCGACTGCACAACCTTTTCGCGTTGATCTGCTCTCAAACTGAGTTCCTTATCGAGTGCGACAGTGATCCAATGAACGACCGCCTGTCGATCTCGTTGTTGTCGTGCCGCCGTAAATTCCAAATAATCCTGAAGCTGCGTCTCGCTCAAGTGTTTCTGGAACTCTGCTTGACAGCCGGGATGCGATAATATCGTTTCAAGCAACGGCACGTTTCCTTCCTCCATCGACTTTGCGAAGCCCCCCAGATCTCCACCCTGTTCCAACGTACCCTCAATTGAATTAAGAATTGACTGATGAAGGGCATTGACAACTCCCTCGTCCAAATCGTAACGCTTACCAACATTTTCGACGACACGTTCGAGCAGAGACATAATTCGTTGTTTGACGACACCAGCTCGTTGTTTGACAAGAACGTCCAGCCTTTTTTTGCGGGGTTCGATATCGCCCTTCTCCGTCATTTTGAGGGAGATAAAGTGGTCGCCGCCATCAACGACAGTAACAGGTTTTCCAACCCGCTCATTGTACCCCTCTTTAGATATGCTAATCATGTAGTGCCCGGGGGGAAGCCCAGCGTGTTTGTACTCGCCGTCAGCATCCGTTTTTGTTGTCCATGCCTTTCCGCTGTCTTGGGCAACAATCTTGACCTCAACGCCCTCAATTGGGTTCTGCGCTGGCGTTAAGTCGGTAATCAGTCCACGGACTGTCCCACCCTCCAGCGCATCGTCCTGTGCAAAAACAACACCACGCGACATGCCGATACAAGCAATCGCTATTAACACAAATCGCAAATGACGCATCTGTTCAGTCCTCCTCTAAGTTTCTCGGAGTGTAGCCAAACCCGTCTGCCATTCCTGACCCTTCTTGCCGGCGTAGAGCATGGCGTAAGTGTCCTCAATTTCAAAGATCTGCCCTGTTAGTACACCATCGCAATCGAAGGCCTCCGGATCATCCGACGGTGTGAATACCGGGTTATAAGGGTTCGGCTCGAATGCCCGGAAATCGCGGGTGCGCACGTGTCCAATTCGCCAGATTTCACCATCGTATCCACCGTAGAGAATATGGAAGTATTCTGGACCTTTGAACAATTCGGTTTCACGAACGGCTCGACTGTCCCACGCTTGTCCGCTCCCCGTAAAAACGGGATTGTCAGGATTTTTTGTGACCGATGCAGGGTCGCTCGTCGGTGCGGTCGCGTGACACATCGTCAATCCCTCCCCGAAGGATCGTGTTGCCTTCCCTGTATAAACAATGTGAATCGTATCTCCTTCTACTACAACCGAGGGGTGACTTGCGCCGTGCCGTTCGTGTTCGGTATCCGCAGGAATGACGGGGATGTCTCGGACACGCCGCCACTCGCCAAGGTCCCCATCGCACACAAGTAGCCCTGTCTGTTCAGGGGTTGTTTTCCCCTTGCCTCGATAGTACATGTAAAACTTACCGTCAGCGGGATTCAGGAACGGGAAGGGGTACTCAACGGCTGCGTTATCAAAACCGTCCACTGAAGGCTCAAGGACAGGATTCCGAGCATCCTGTGTGATGTCGGTGAGATCACTGATTGGAGCTGTTGCATGCATTATCAACCAGCGCACACCGAGATCGCGCTTGCACCAGATATAATGGACTGTCCCATCAACGATAATGGCATGGGTCGCTGCCGCCCAAAGGGGTGGAGGCAGAGAAATAATCGGATTGCCCGTCTCAATCCTCTTGAAACTCGCGAACATCTCGAACGGGATAGGGGTTTTTTGGGCATTTGTCATCGGTTTTTCCCTTCTAAAGCATTGAAATAAGCGTCCAAACCTTGGCGGAACTCTTCCGGTAAGACGCGCCCTGTTTTTCCAGTTGCCTGTCTGGGTGAACGATTCTCGATAGAAGCTCTGCCGGTGTCATCACCGACACCGAGGAGCATCAAAGCAGAAGCAGTAGCTGGCGGTGCTGTTGTTATCATAGGCGCGTTTGGAACCCGTCCGGTTTGGAGTAGGATTTCAATTACCTCCGTTATAGCCGCAATCGCTCTGGGACCGGTGTTTGGTTCTGCAAGGATATCTTCGACCTCCTCCATAACCTCGGCGGCGTTTGCTACCTTCTCAAGTTGATTCTGGATAAAGCGTTCGTGTGCATCCGGTAAGAGGCTGATCTGTGCCTCTACCTCGCGGGTATCCTCGGTCAACGTTATTTGTGTGTCATACAATGCGATGCTACGCTCGCGGTATTCATCGGTAGTAAGGGCTTCCTTCGCCTGCTCAAGTTCCCGTGTCTCTTCACGCAATTGGATTTCACGGTTGATGATACGCATGACTTCCACGACGATTTCCGGTGGTAGATTCGGCAGTTCAACCAGCCCCATCTCTCCTGGCGGTCCCCCTTCAGGGAGCGGATCCACCAACTGCTCTGCCCACCGATCCAACGTATCCGCCCAGAATTCCGCCTCAATCGTTGATTCACCAATAAAATTGTCCTTAACAATCGCTCCTGCTATGTCCTGCATCTGGTCGGACACAATAGCGTCTTGCATCTCCGAAAGAACGCGTGAGAAACCTTCGGACGGTCGTCGGTCGGCATAAGCCGCCATGTCCTGCAGGAGTGTAGATGCTACCTTAGACTCAGCGATTTCTTTTTCAGCCAATCGTTCTCGGTCAGATGCATCCTCCACTGCATCACTTGCATCTTGACCGAAACCGTCCAGATTGTTCAGGTCCACAGCGATGTCAATCTGCCGTCTCGATGCCGCCTTCAGGCGTTTCACGAACGTGCTGTTTTCAAAACCCGTGAGCAATTTGTTCATTTCTTCTGCCAACTCTGCAAAGGCATCCAATAATTCTTGCTGTTCTTTAACCGCTTCCAAGACGAGTTCTGCTGTCTGAGGGGCTGAGGATTCTTCCTCCCCCTCATTTTTTCTACCGCTCCCTTTGAGGGTCGTCGTAGGAATGCCTAAGCCACCGATGACTTGTGGTGCCTGTCCTGCCTCTTCTTCCTCGTTGAAACCGGATTCAACATCAAGGACACGCGGCGTCGGATTGGCAGGTATGTAACCCGGCTTGCCTTCTGGTTGATTACTTCGGTCTACGTTGACCCCGGGACCAGGAATATTCGGATCTTCAGGCATCTCGTCTAAACCTTCAGGAGGCGTCTTGCTCTCAGGTCCATATTTCTCCACGTTCTCCAAATTATCAGGTTCACCTCTGGAAGGAGATGGGGGTCCCCCTGCTGTCGGAGGAGAGGCTTCTTGCTGACTGCTGATGTCTGGTCGCTGGCTACTATTCAGTCCAGGTGCCTCAGCGGCACGTGCAAGTAAGTCAGCGACAGAAGGCATTCTCTGTCCCGCGATCTCCTCTAACTTCTGGAGTATTTCTGCCCATGATTCAAGCTGATTCGGATCAAATTCCTCGTTTTTTGTTGCTTCTTGCACCAACTCGGTACCAAGTTCAATGAGACTGTCAAGTCGCGCAGCGTTGGCACGTTCCGCCGCCGCCTGATTTTGCAGTTTCCTGCGCTGTGCTGGGTCGTCAAGTGCTTCAGGGGATAGGTCTCGCAGCTCGCGATTGGTTTCGTGCAACTGCAATTCTTTATCGTGGACCTCCTGTGCCGCACCCATCCAGAGTTCCATCTGCCCTACCAACCACTTGAAGTGTTCCGCTGGCGTCAGCACATGTATGACGAGATCCGGTGAACGCACGCGTTCGCGACCGGGAAAATAATCCTCAGCGAAAGCACGCAGACGTAGACTCTGTGGACGGACATTTTCCCGCACAGCAGAAAATGTGGCAGCAACAGTCATAATATCTGTCGTTGGTGTACCTGATGATACCGTTTTTTCACCATGTGTAGGTTCGGGGTTGTGGATCGGGTTACCAATGCCTTCCCATTCCAGACCCACTCGCTTCACACCAAAATCATCTGCCGCCTGAATCTCAAAGGTGAGGACCTCGCTCGAAAGGACAACACGATTGTTCTTGAGTTTATTGAAGTTAACCATCGGGGATTCATCTTCTCGCACCTCTAACTGTATCACTTGCGGTTCACGGGCAGCGAGCCCAAAGCGATCACGCCACGCCAACTGGAGTAAGGTATCGGGGTTAGAAACCCCTCCTACGACCCTGATAGGCTCAGTCGTCACACGCGCGCCATCAACGCGTTGTGGATGATTGTTCAAAGTCGCTTCTGCGAGTTCTCGTGTTGCTGTGGCTTCTAAGACTGCGGTGCTCCCCTTCAACAAACTCAGCGTCCCACCGCGGACATCTTCCACCAGTGGTTCACGGCGTTGCAAATAGGTTGGCAATTCGACCTCGGCAATAAGTTTCGTCAGGGCAGGACGCAATTTGGGTTCGATTGGAATAGAACGTCGGGCATCTCCGACTCGAAGCGTGAGCCGTCCATCCCTTGTTTGAGGTGGTAATTGAAATCGGTACGTTGCTTCATCTCGCGTCGCAACCACCGGGACTTGGTCTGCGTAGCGGGCTTCTCCTGACTCAGGTTTCCACGGCGAGTTGTCTTTTAAACGTGCTTCCACATCAAAAGGTTCGGCGTACGGAACCACACGTAAACCTGATTCATCCTCCAATTGTGCAAAGGTGTAACGCGCCACATCACGCCACGGGGTCAGCCACCGAGCGAAGGTATTCCAACTCGTTGCGGGTATTACAAATGCTCCGATCGCTACCAACACCAATGGGAGGGCAGCCGCCCATGCCCAGCGGCGATGCCGTGGATTGGGAACCGCATCTGCCAAATTGTGTCTTGCGACCTCGGCATCAACCTGACGCATGGCTGCCTCGACCAGCGTCGGACTTGACAATTGATCCTCTCTATTGCGCGCTAATTCTACGATGCCGAGCACGTGATCCCCAAAACGTGGAAACTTTTGCTGCAACAATCGAGCGACACCATCCAATTGCCGATGTTTCCAAACCCAATTGTAGTACTTCATCGGTAAGAGAAAGATCATCCCTACCATCCCAATTCCTAAGATAAGCACCCGTAGAAGCATCGGCGTATCGAATACCCGGTCCAAGCAAAAAACGATGATATATGAAAGAAGGATACCAAAGATTGCCGCCAGTACACCTTCAGCGAGTTTGACCATCCATACCCGTTTTTGGTACTGTTCGAGTGTCGCTTTCAGGCGCGGCGGTATTTTAATTTTTCCTTGCGGTTCGGTCAGGTGAGTTTGGATTTTCATGTTTTCCTCCGTGGATCTACCCTCCGCTACGTTACGGGCTGCGCGCTTAGGATTATCTCGTAAATCCTGATTCAGACTTTTCTCCGTAGAATCGGCTTCTACTTCGTTTCAGGCTCGGTATTTTCGGTTATCAATTTCACTAAAAAAAACGCTCTTAACTGACGACTGAACGGATTTTTTGAGAAAAATCTGGGGAAACACCCAAGCAAAACCCCTGACCGCTGACTGCTACACAGCCCCCGTCATTTTTCTCGCAATCCAGAACAAGCCAAGAAGTAGGATGAGAAGTCCTGTCCAAAGTGGGTGTGCCCAGATCCGTGTGCGATGCACCGTCGGTTCAGGCTCCGGCAAATCGGCGAGATAATCCAACAGGCTTCGCACCTCAGAAACCGACACTAACTTGCCATCTGTAATTTTAGCGATTTCATCTAAGACCTCAAAACGCGCCAAACGCCCTTGTTGCTCCCGATTTAAACCTTGAACCGATAGATCGGTCTGTATCGAAGCCCCAGTCTCCGAACTGCTGGCAACGAGTCGATAATTGCCAGATTCTTTTGGGGTAAACGAACCGGTGAATAACCCGATGGCATCTCCTTCACCCGGTTGCAACCGGATTGTTTGTGTTTTACCTGATGGTGAAATCGCCTGCACAACAACCGAGCCTCTATCCAATGGGGCACCCAATGGATCGTTCACATTAGCGTTTAACATTACAGCATCATCGACCTGTGGTCGGTCTGGCGAATAAAACAGCCGTATCGATTCGCCTTGTGCCATCTGTCGACGATATGCCATCCACCGGGCGACTTGGCTCCAGAAGCGGTAGTGATACTTATCCTCAACACCTTGTCGCCAACGCCATGCGCTATCCGTTCCCATAAACAACACTTTGCCTGCACCGTACGTTTTGGTCACAATGAGCGGCACTCGTCCCGAAGCCGTCGCGACTTCGTCGTGCACCGCTAAAGTTTCTGTCCCCGCCTTGGCTCGTTTGACACCAGCGTACCAGTAGAAGCCCGGCAACGTTCGCCACACTTGACGGTTGATCTCCTCAGTTTCTCCGAGGCGAGTTAATAAACTGCGTTGACCCAATTGTGTGAGCGCGAAATATCCCTGTGTACCCGAACCAACACCGTACGGGGTCGCCGCGTCCAAAACTACAGGATAGAGATCCGCGAGCGGACCGGACATCAATGACGCATGCATTCCAGTCCGTCCCGGCATAAAGACGAGCCCAGAAGCCTGAGCACTCACAAGTTGCCGTAAATCTTGTGTTTGCTCCGTTGTTAACTGCTTCTCTCCGACACCGACATCACCAAGGAATACTACATCGTAGCGAGTTAGTTCATTCGTCGTCGGGAAATTTTTGATATAACTACGTCCTCCACCAACCTTGGGCAATTTGGGATGAAAAAGTAGACATGTCAATTCAACCCCGGGATCCCGTTCCAACGCGTTGCGTAAATAGCGATACTCCCATCGTGGATAGGATTCGACGACAAGGACTTTCAATTGTTCCTTACGCACTGATATTGGCACAGAAATCTCATTGTTTTCCGGGATTAATTCCTGTGTGTCTCGCGGGATACGCATTGTTAGCGTATAGTCGCCGATTGCTGGCGGAGTCCATACCATGTTTTCTTGTGCTTGGCTCATAGCCGAAACACGAATCAGCTTCGTAACCGTTGATTGCTTATTTACATTGTCCCGCAGGTTTCCTGTATAGGCTTGCGTCAAGGTGACGCTTACGTCCCGATCCTGTCCCAAAGTGCTGCGCACGACGAACGGGATACGCAGTTGCTTATTGACAACCGCATACGTCGGGGCATCCATGCTAACCAATTCAAGGTCCGGTAACGGCACTTTACTGCCCACTCCAACAGCGAAAACGGGAATTCCCCGCATCCGAAACCGTGTCGCCGCCTCAACAGGTGAGTTCCCGATATTCCAATCACCGTCCGACAATAGCACAACACCCCGAAGATTTGCATGCGTGTCCAAAACCTGCGACAGTCCGGCATTCAAATCCGTTGCCTCCGCCGCCGGATCTAACTGTGAAGAGAAGGGTTCAAACACGACGCTCAGGTCGTTGGCATCAGAAGGTTTCCAAACCTCTTCAGACATCAGGGGTTGAATCGTCTCGGCGCGACTTTTGGGTGTGCCAGAAAGGTCTTGTGCGTCGATTACATCCTGCGTTTTCATGCTGTTGGATTCGTCCCAAAGCACGGCGAGAGTGGAACGCCGATCTGGTAGTTGCGTTTGTAGCCATTCGGGTTGATTCAGAGTTATAACAACCAAGCAAATCAATACAAAACGCAACAACTCAAGACCTCCGGTCTTCCTGCTATAACCGCTGCGATGCCACGCCAGCCAACACAATATACCTGCCACAATCATGACAGCCAAGCTCAAACCTAAGAAGGTTCCGCTTGAGAAAAATTCAAGATTTCCCTGCTGTTCTTGCATTACTATGTCCCTTGCTGGCAATCAGCCATCAATAGATGTTATCGACACTATTCGTTCTGGCGAGAAGGAATAATGGTAGGCGACGAAAACTGACTGCTGATGGTTTCCGCCCGCTGACTGCTTCTTCTGCTCGGTAGACTTAGCACCGCCTCTACGAGAAGTGCCACTATCATCGCAAAGAGAAAGATACGCCAGAGTTCGCTCGCTAAGGCAGATGTGTCACCAACATCAACATCGATCCGCCGATACGACATGCCATCAAATAGCCCATCCACCGTCTCGATAGGGACTGCCGTAGCACTGTCTTCAATTTGGCTACGGTTCACAGCTGTCAAATATGCTCCGTCCCGGTATACGCCAGCGTGTAGCCCGCGTTGTGAAGATAAATGCAGCGGCGCGTCGGAATTGTCCACAGGAGCCACTAACTCCCACTGATTGCGGTCTGCTAACATGTCGGGACCCGCATCGCGTTGAGATGCCACAGCCAACGCGCGACAACCTTGCTCCAATGCCCGTTGTAGAATCACGTAAAAGATGACCCCTTCGCGTTCAAGAGAGGAAAATTGTGCCGTAGGTAACGTACTACAGAAATAGACCGCACCCCGATCGGTGGCGATACGGGTGAGCAGGGGAGCATTGTCATCAAACCTCGCCAATGGTGTCCCAAGGCTTTCAAAAGAGCGATATCTGTACGTATGTAGTTCGTTCAGTGGCAACGCGTCTCCGCTCTCTACGTGTGCCAGCAGATCTGTATCGCCACGCCACCATGAGACACTGAAAGAATGGCTATTGGCTGATGGCTGACCGCTATTCCCGGGCGTTTGCCAGTCTCCCCAACGTGAAGCAAACAGCCGTTCCTCTGCGTTTTGACTCGGTGGAAAGAACATAACTACGCGTCCGGTGTCAACGAATTGCGCAATCTGATCTGCGACTGCCCCGCTCGGTAGAACCGCCTGCCAGATTAATACCCCTGTACTTTCCCAATCTATTTCTGCAACGTCATTCGCAGAGATAACCTCAATCTGATGCTGGAGCCGAGAATCGGTTGGAATGGTAAGTGCCCGACGGAATGCTTCACCATTTTTTAGATCATCACTGACAACAACGGCTCTTCGCACCATTGGTTCTGAAAACACGAAGAAAAAACGGTTGTCTAAGGGATTCGCATCACCCGGTAACCCAACCGAGCCCCAGCCTGAACGTAGTTTGGTATCAATCGGGATACGGTGTCCCTGCAAAGAAGCACCCTGTCTGTCGAGTTCCACTTCAACGACGGAACGAACGTTGTTAACTTCAAATTCAATTGGAAATTCTTGCCGCGTCGTGTCACTGCTACCCTTCGACCGAACTATCACATCAAGGGCAAGTTCGGCATCGTTGCCGTGTTCCCACCGTTGTACGTTTTCTACCCTTACCGAGAAATTGCTTGAAGGCAAATTTGCGTATGCAAGCAAGAAATGATGTACACCCTCTAACTGAGAAAACTCTTCGCGTATCGCTTGCCAGCGTCCGCTTTCAACAGCCCAATCGTTCTCGCTCAAATCAGAACAGATCCATACGTCAACTCGTCCCGACTTGTTTGCTTTGAGATACGCTAAGGCGGACTCAAGCATACCCGGAATATCTGCACTCGTGGCACTTGGTCCGATTGTAGGTAGCCCTAATAGTGCTTTCGGTGAATCTACTTCTTGTAGTTGACCGCTCGCACTGTCAATCAGAACCAAGTGCGTCCCGTAATCGCCCTGCTCCAGCAATTGTGCGAGCTTTTGCAGTGCCGCAGATCTTTTCGACTGACCCGCTTGTAAGTCTCGAATTTCCATGCTGGCAGAACGATCAAGAAGTATCAAGGTGGCATCGGGTTTACTCATTCCGATGCTACCCAACCACCCACCGGACAGCGGTCGACTGACGACGAAAATCAGAGCCGCTACTGCAAGTACGCGCATCAACAGGATAAGGAAATGCCGAAGACGCGCCATGCCCTTACTCATACGCTTCGCGCTCATGAGGAACATCATTGCTGCCCAAGGGATCGTGCGGTGCCGATGCTGATTAATGAGATGGATCAGGATCGGTAACGCGATTAAAGGGAGAGCAATTAATGCCAACGGTTGTAGAAAATTCATATTTTATTTTGGTTATCGGTTCGCCTGCTGCGCAGGCTTTCCGTTATGGGTTATTGGTTATAAGTTAAGAGTCTCTCGCTCTAAACTTATAACCGAAAGGGTTGCATAGCAACCCGCACCTAAAACCTACAACCCTTTATGTCGCTTTGGTGTGCGTCCCAATAGGAATCGCGCTAATACGTCGTCATAGTTCTCATTGATGCGGATACGGTGGTAATCAACTTCAGTATCCTGAATGACTGTGTTCATACTTTCGAGGTACATTTCGAGTGCCTGCTGGTATTGCGCGCCGATGACTGTTGGATCCGCCAATATAGGTTCGCCGCCCTCCATGTCAACGAAACGCATTGGACGATCAAATTCCAATTCCAACTCGCTCTGCTCCAGCAGATGAAACACCGCGACATCGTGCTTGCGGAATCGTAGATGCTCAAGGCAGTTCCGCACAACTTCCGGTTCTATGAACAGATCGGAAAGAACGACGATGAGTGCCCTTTGCGGGACGCGTTCAGCGGTTTCATGGAGAACGTTCCCCAATCCCGTCTCGCCGGATGCCTCCATTGCACCTAACTCATCGAGCACCGCGCTCAGATGCGTTGCACTCCGTTTCGGTGGGATCTCTTTATGGAACCCTGTGCCGGCACAGTAGAGTCCGACAGCGTCACCCTGCTGTGCTGCGATATAGGCTAAGGTTCCAGCGACACGACGAGCGTAGTCCAGTTTACTCGTCCCGTTGTATGCGAAATTCATGGAACCACTGGTATCAACGACTAAACACATCCGTAAATTGGTATCAGCCTCAAACTCTTTAATGTAGTAACGATCGTTCCGTGCGTAAGCCCGCCAGTCGAGTCTTCGTGGATCATCACCCGGCACGTACTTACGGTACTCCGCAAACTCAAGGCTCGAACCGCGGATCGGACTCCGATGTTTGCCCGATACGCTTCCGATCATAGGCAACCGAGCGTGCAGTTGAAGCGTCGAAAGCCGTTCCAGAACCTTCTGATCGAGGTAATCTCGTTTGAGTTGCAGCATCCGTTAATTTCCTTCAGACAACTCCTCAACGAGTCGGTTGACGATGTCTTTACTGGTGATATTCTCAGACTCGGCTGCGAAGGAGGTAATAACGCGATGCGCCAGCACTGGATTCGCCACCGCAACAACATCTTCAAGTCGTGCCATGTAGCTTCCACTGAGTGCCGCACGCGCTTTCGCACCAAGAATTAGATACTGAACCGCCCGCGGACCAGCACCCCAAGCAACCAGAGGTTTCAACCAGTCAGGTGCGGCATCACCTCCTGGGCGTGTGCTTCGGGCGAGATCCACGGCGAATTCGTAGATGTGCTCGGCGACAGGGACGCGACGCACGAGGTCTTGAAACGCTCGCACCCGCTCACCGGTCAGAACATGTTCCAGCGTCGGGAGAGACGCACCCGTCGTCGTACGGGCAATCTCAATCTCTTCAAGCCGCTCCGGATAGTCCACCTCAATTCTGAACATGAATCGGTCTAATTGCGCTTCCGGTAACGGATAGGTGCCTTCCTGTTCGATTGGGTTTTGCGTCGCTAAGACAAAAAAGGGGGGATCCAGAGAATATGTTCTGCCGATAACAGTGATTTTGTATTCCTGCATCGCCTCAAGCATAGCGGCTTGGGTCTTTGAGGGTGCTCGGTTAATCTCATCTGCTAAAATGAGATTCGCAAAGAGGGGACCCTTTACGAACTCGAACTCCCGTCTGCCACCTGGAACTTCCTGAAGGATGTCGGTGCCAGTGATGTCCATCGGCATGAGATCGGGCGTGAACTGGATTCGGCTGAATTGCAACGCCATCGTCTCAGCAAACCGACTGACTAACAACGTTTTCGCCAAGCCGGGAACGCCCATTAACAGGGCGTGTCCTTGAGAAAATAGACATATCGCCAAGTGTTCGATGACCTGCTCCTGACCGATGATGATCTTCGCAAGCGATGCTTTTAACTGGTCGTAGACGTTTCGGAGTTCGTCAATTGCCGCAACGTCATCGGCATGCATTCCGTCATTATTTCGGGTCGTCGCCATAAAATTCCCTTCTTTTATACCTCTGATTACTTCGATTTAAACGTGGTATATGATCCCATTCAACTGTTAGTGACGCACCTTTTGAGCGGAAACGGTGCATAATTTTAGAGAAACTCAAAAACTACCTACATGTAAACGTAAAGACACAAGGCAACCCTTTACCTTAGTTTGAACTTATTAAAATCGAGCTCATGTTAATTCTTAGTGACACACTTTTAAGGCGCAAAGGTTGCAGAATCTCGGAAAATCACCAAAGTCCCTGAGTTTTAATCTAAAAATCGAAAGCAAGCAGCAAATTCTACGCCAGTCTGAATCGGAATCTTTTGCGAAATGCCCAGAAGGAACTGCACAAAATGGTACATACGCTACACCCAGCGGCACGAAACAGGGCAGATTTAACCAGTGGGAGTCCCTTGTGTGTTTCCGCTAAACCCTTAAACCAAATTCACGCCAATCGAGTTTACAAAGCGCACTTATCCAGTAAATCAATGTAGCGGTTTTGCTAATGTGAAGCGACACGCGGTATCATCTGAGGGTGTGCATAAACGGTTGCGTCGAAACTTTTCTGCATCAATTCCCATTTGACGGCTTGATAATCGGCGTGATCCGAAAGATCGTTGTGTTCCCAAGGGTCGTTGTCGAGGTCGTAAAGTTCGCAAAGTCCCTTTTTGTGGTAAGTTACGAGTTTCCAACGTCGATCCCGATACATCGTGGCGTGCGTCCGATCCGGCATTGAGATTGCGTCGAAAAATTCACAACGAACCGCCTCTCGATGCTCGTTAGCAGGAATATCACCGCGCAACAGAGGCGCAAGGGATTTGCCTTGAACGTAGTACGGAATGTCTACACCCGATGCATCATATAGCATAGGAACAATATCGGTCAGTTCAACGAGGGCATCGCTTTGCACGTCTTGCAAGAACTGCGTTGGCCACGAAATCATTAGCGGCACCCGCACCGATCCTTCATAAAAACGACACCCTTTGAATGCCAACCCGTGATCACCAAGTGCCTCTCCATGGTCGGAAGTGAAGATAACAATCGTATCTTCACGCAGCCCTTCAGCATCAAGATGGTCGAGGATACGTCCGAACTCATGATCGAGTTGTTCAACCATCGCGTAATAAGACGCTTGCATCCGCTTATCGTCCCATTCTGCAGGCGGCTTTGCCTGAGATTGAAAGTCGATACCCGCATCCGTCAATTTCGACTGAAAAGCAATATCGCTCTCCTGAAAGTGCGGACCGGGCAGTGATTCTGGGTCATACCGTCGATAGTATTCCCAAGGCGCGTCAAACGGCGGGTGTGGATCAAATGGATTGATACTCAGCATCCACGGCTGATTTTCTCGTCGATTTTTCCCAATAAATTCGATTGTTTTTTCGGTGCACCAGTAGGTCTGGTGAAGATGTGGCGGGATATTATCGCGATCGGGCGTCGGTTCTGGCACCCGTCCTCGCTCGTTCGGATATTTTTGGGAGAGCGCCTTCTCGGCGATCAACGCTTCAGGATCATAGCCCTGCGCGCGTTGCCAATCTGCGTATTCGTGTCCGAGCGCGGTCGGTTTCCCGTGATCGTGGCTATATTGGAAATAGCGGTATCCGTCATCCACGCGCTGTTCTTGGGCATCAAAGGCACTCGCGAGATGGAGTTTACCGATTAACCCACAGTCGTAGCCGTCTTGCGCTAAGGCATGGGTTATCAGACGATCTTCATAATATTTGGGGAAAACCGGGTTGCCATTGCCAGTGACGCTCACGGCTGAAGGATACATACCGGTCATAAAACTCGCACGAGAAGGTGTGCAGATGGGAGATTGGCAATAAGCGTGGGTGAATGTGACTGACTGACCCATGAATTCGTCAAGTCTTGGCGTGTTAATATGCGGATTGCCCAACGCGCCGATAGTATCGAAACGTTGCTGATCTGTACAGTACCATAAAATATTTGGACGTTTTTCCATTTTTGCTCCTTTTTAGTGGCTGTCAGCCATCGGCTTTCGGCATTGTCCCGCAAGCCCGCACGCGGCTTGCGTTCAGGAGGCTTTTATGAGACGATAACCTCCTTACTGCCTGTTGATGGCTATTCAACTATTTCGCTGAGTGCTGCGTCCGTCGTAACAACATGTTTTCCACCTGAGCCCTCGATTCTGGTTATCATCAAGGCTTTAAGTTCTTTCAGTTCTAACGGTGTCAATTCTTCAATGAGAGGGCTTTCAATGAAGTTCCGATAGGCACGGCTGGTATCCGTTTTCGGCATGATGTACATAGGGATGATGGCTTGCAATATTGCGGCTCGCTTCCGCTCTGTCCGATTCACCCCGGCGCGATGCCAAACCCTTGAATCGTAGAGGATATAACTCCCACCCGGTGCCTCAACAACATCTGCCTCCGGTCCGTTATAGGGCAATCCGTGAGTGGCACGATAGCCTGGTTGTCTATAAATGTGTCCAGGACCCCATGCGTCTGGTGGTCCCTCGCCGAGTACGTGCGATCCGAGTTTGAAGCAGGTCGCCCCGTTCTCTTTTCGGAATTCTGAGACACAGAGATTGCGCTGCACACCCATAACCAATTCAGGGAAATTGTGCCGTGGTATTTCTGGACCGATGCCTCTCGTGGCAAAAATTCCCCAATGGTAAGGGAAATCGGAGTGCCAACCTTGCACATCCCTTTCACCATCGTCCGGCGTGAGTATAGCGAAACCGGGTGGGTGTCCGAGTCGAATTTCACTCGTTTGCATGTATTGGCGCATCACCCACAAGGAGACCGGTTCTGTTGCCGCTTGTGCTACGGCTATACCCTTAACCAGTGATCCTGTACTTCGGTCATAGGTTTCGTGGTCCCATCGACCGGTACAACTAATCCGCTCCAATTCTTCAACAACGTCGGGTGCTATAATGGACGGGAGACATACCCAGCCGTTCTCCTTGAGTGTTGTTAGATACTCCGATGGAAGGTGCGCCGGTCCATGCCCAGGAGAAAAGACCGCCGCTTCATCGACTGCTGCAGTACCGTCACTGGCAAGTCGAGCACCGTTATGCTGAAGATAGCAACCTTTCTCTGAACCCGCCGCTTTCGCTTCAAGGGCAAGATCGGTGACCACATGACGATACGCAGTGCCACCTTCAACCGACTCCCATATTGCCTTGTCATCAACATAATCAAAAACCGCAAGCCCAGCGTCAGACGCGCCAAGGAACTCACCGTTCGGGGCGCGCAACAATGTCCAATGTGCTGACGGACGTTCCACACGGACGACGCGTTCCTGAAAAAGCTCATTCTCATAAGTCATAGATCTTAACTCCTTTTATCAATTATCAGTTGCGGAGACATGAACCTTTTTTATTTCTTCTGTTACCACTAACCCTCTTAACTGAAAACCGAAAGGCAACGAAGTTGCCGAACCGTAACTATATCCTTACCACGCATACGCCTCTGGTGCTTCGCCACCGGGACCCTCCCAAATCTCATCAAGTTTCGCGAGGACTTCATCGTCCAATTTCAATTCCAAGACCGATAAGTTCTCCGCAAGTTGTTCGATTGTCCGGGGTCCAATGATCGGTGCTGTAATGTCTGGATTGCTGAGCACCCACGCCAAAGCAACGTTAGCAGGGGGTTCTCCTATCGAGGCACAAAGGGCTTCATACGCTTCAAACTGTGATCGATGCATCGCGATCGTTTCTCTGTGCGATTCCCTGCCCCGTCGTCCGGTGGTCGGGTTATCCAGTACACCGCAGAGCAGTCCACCCCCCATCGGACTATACGGAATCACCGCCAAACCGAGTTCTCGGCAGCACGGTAACACTTCAAGTTCAATTTTCCGACTGCGGAGATTATACACGCTCTGCTCTGAGACAAGACCGAGGAAATTGCGTTGCGTCGCAATGCCCTGTGCGCGGGCAATATGCCACGCCGCGAAGTTGCTACTGCCGACGTATGAAATTTTGCCTTCACGCACCAATTGTTCCATCCCTTGCCAAATCTCATCCCACGGTGTCCGACGATCAATATGGTGCATCTGATAAAGGTCAATGTGATCGGTTTGCAGACGACGGAGGCTGTCCTCACATGCCCGACGAATATGGTAAGCCGATAAACGACCATCATTAGGTCCCTCACCTGTTGAACCATACAACTTGGTCGCCAGAACAATCTGATCGCGCCGACTTTTATCTTCTGCCAACCAGTTTCCAACAATCGTTTCTGTTAAACCATCGTTATAAATGTTAGCGGTATCGAAAAAGTTAATTCCGGCTTGCAGTGCCCGACTTAGGACCGGCAACGAATCTTCTGCAGACGTATGCCTCCCAAAATTGACGGTGCCGAGACAGAAACGACTCACCTGTAGTCCACTCCGACCGAGATAGGTATATTCCATAGCGATTGCTCCTATATGAGTGTTGGAACTTTTAAGTGGTTTTCGGTGGGCGGTTAAGGAGGTGCTTTTTAACAATTCACGCGATCTCGGAATATTCCAAGCGGGGCGATTGTTACCAGAAACCTCTTAACCGATAACTGACAACCAATAACTGACGACTATTCTATCAAATCCCGGCTTTTTGATTAACAAAAATCTTGGGATCCATCTTCTGCAGGAGGGAACTCCGATTCCCGACTCCCACCGAAAATCAAGGAAAATAGTAGAAACTAAGCGATCCTAATATTTTCAAACTTTTACTTGTCCCGTCAGCAAAGGTGTGGTATATTTATCTTACGATTTGCGGAGCGTTCAAACGCGTCAGTTCCAACCTACCGTCCTAAAGTAAGGAGATACCCCATGCGAATCGCAGTCGGTTGCATCGGACACGAAACGAATACATTTTCACCCGTAGCGACAACCATTGATAACTTCAAAAAGGGGAGTTACCACCACGGTGACGAGATTATCGCCGCGTTCCGAGGGACTCGAACCATTACGGGTGGTTTCCTTGATGTCGCTGAACAGCTCAATTTACAACCCGTTCCACTCCTGTGGGCGTTTGCGACACCTTCCGGCATGGTAGAGCAAGCCGCTTATCAGACGCTTAAAGCAGAGTTCCTAACGCTTTTGCAGAACGCCGGGAAACTTGATGGCGTGCTCCTCGACTTACACGGCGCGATGGTAACAGATGAACTTGAAGATGCCGAGGGAGACCTGATTCAGACGGTACGTGAGATAGTCGGTGAAACGTGGATTGTCACAACGCTTGACTTACACGCCAATATCACCGCCAAAATGGCACAGTTCTCCGACGTTATCATCGGGTTCGATACCTATCCGCACGTAGACTGCTACGAACGCGGGTTTGAAGCAGGTCAGTTATTGTTCGGTATGAACCAAGGGAAGATTCAGCCGACGATGGCATACCGTCAACTCCCTTTACTGACCGCACCCCCTGCACAGTGCACAATGAAACCGCCGATGATAGACGTGATCAACGCGCTTCATGCCCTTGAGACCGAAAGCGGTATTGTGACAGCAACGCTCTCTATGGGGTTTCCATTTGCCGATATAACCGATGCCGGCGTTTCAGTGCTCGTTACTACCAACGGTGATATGGCACTCGCAGAGGCACGTGCTGACCAATTTGCCGCTGATATTTGGGAGATGCGCGAGCAGTTCACCTTTAACCTACACACCGTCGAAGACGCAATCGAAATCGCCAACCACACAGACGGCAATCCGATTGTCCTTGCTGATGGCGCAGATAACCCTGGCGGTGGCGGTCCCTGTGACGGCACAACGATTCTACAGAAGTTTATAGACGCAGACGTTCAAGAGGCAGTCATCGCTGTGATCGCTGATCCCGAATCGGTTGCCCAAGCAGTTGAGGCAGGGGTCGGAAGCGGTGTCCGATTGAACGTCGGTGGCAAAACGGACACACAACACGGAGCACCCGTTGCGCTAACAGGATTGGTCAAAACCCTCTCTGACGGTAGATTTATCCATAAAGGTCCTATGGGGCGCGGCACGGCTGGAAATATGGGCAGAACCGCCGTCGTCCAGGTTGGTGGGATTGAGATTATCCTGACGGAAAGGCGGATCCAACCTTACGATGCGCAAGTGCTTCGGAGCGTTGGGATTGAGCCGACGGCGCGTAAACTCATCGCCCTCAAATCCGCTGTCCATTTCCGCGCAGACTACACACCCATTGCGCACCAGATTTTGGACGTGGATACCCCTGGTGTACATAGCCCGAACCTTTTCAGTTATCGCTACCAGAGGTTAAGACGTCCGGTTTACCCACTCGATCCAACTACCACCTATGGATAGATCGATACCAGCAGATACTATTTAAAACTACAGGTTTTACCGTAGGTTGGGTTGAACGGGGCATGCGACATCAGGGACGTTTAGCACAGAAATCTTTGAAGTTTCAGAATACCTGAAAACACCGAGATTCCAGTGAAACCCAACAATTCAACGCACAACTCAATTCAACTATATCTGTTGGGTTTCGCAAATCGCTTAACCTGGGGAAACACCCAAGCAAAAACACCTACAATTATTCCGAACAAAGGACAAAAAACGTGATAGAAAGACGTGTCACCGGAAACTACGAAATGAATCTGGTGCTGTCAGGAGAACTGACCACCGAACCGGTGAAAGTCTTCTTCTCTGGAAACACAACGTTAGGTAAGAAAGCGTGCCTTGCGATTGCTACGGACGGATTCAAGATCGTCCGCGAAACCGGCACCGACACGCGAGTCTGGAAAACTTATGACAACATCGGAAAACCACCGTGGAACGTCAGGGTTCTGAAGAAGGGCAATTTTTTCAGGTTCTGGGTCAATGACACGACCGGTTGGATTCGGGGTCCCTTGGGTGAATGGGAAGATATTTATGAACCGACCGATAATCATCTCAGCGTCGAAACCCCATCAGGTATCCAACGCCAATCCTGCACTGTGACAACGCTCCCATGGCTCCAAGAGATTACCACACCGGTCATATCTCGGGGTCCTAAAGGTTCCTTCTATGAGAAACAGGTCATACCGGGTGCGATTATTGAATACGATGGCTTGCATTACATGTACGTCATGGCAGGCATGGCAGGCGATGAGGAGGGATCTTCAAGACGGTCAATCGGTGTAACTGTAAGTCCAGACCTAAAGCAGTGGGAGGGGCATCTTGAACCCATTGTCTCCTATCTCGATACACCGTACGACAATCTGTATGTCAGCGGTGCTGTCGTCACAGATGAGGGACGTGTTGCTATCATGTTCTCTGCACAGAAGTTCCCAGAGTGGCAAGGATTCATGTTAGCCATGGCTGACCATCCGATGGGACCATTCACTCAGTATGCGAATAATCCGGTTTACAAACATCCCACGCATGCCCACGAGTTCGATCTCATTCGCGCCGAAGGACTACCGCACCGCTATCTTCTTTTCTATGCTGGATTTACACCGTCGCCCAAGCGCGGATCAGCGGGAGATCGCGGGTATCTCCTATACAGCGACGATTTGGTGAACTGGCATCCCGACGAGCGGAATCCGGTCTTCGGGCCCGAAACACTGGATAACTGGGACGCGATTCATGTCCGGCCGAGATCCCTGAATCGGGTCGATGATATGTGGTATCTGTGGTATGAGGGATGCAACACATGGAAACCGGAGGGTGTGTCTCACCACGGTTGGTGGGATACCGTAGGACTTGCACGTTCAAAGGACCTCGTCAACTGGGAATACTATCCAAGGAACCCTGCGCTGCCCGGTCTCGGCATCGGTAGTGCCCAGTTCGATAGTAACTGGGTCGGCTGGCCCCGTATGTTCGCCAAGGACAGTGTCGGATACGTTTTTTACACAGGAAACGCTCAAGTCGGGTTGCGGACAATTCCGTTGGGCGATCTCACCAACTGGCAGACAGAAGGCGGACAGACATTCGATTTGCTGTAGCATACACTTCCTGTAGGAGCGAGTGTTTTGCTTTGGGTTTTTGCTTGGGTGTTTCTGGAGATTTCTGCATGCTCGCGATTCTCATACGGGTAGGCACAAGACCTGCCCCTACTGTTGATTGCTGATCGCTTCCGGTGTTTTCTCGGATTTTCCCATGCAGTAGACTTACTTTACTTCTTTTTCACTTCCCCCCATGTTGTGGTGAGCAACTGCGGTTGTGGTGAAACCGGCAATGCATACGACGGGTCAAACCAATCTCCGCCAAAATTTCCAAATCTGGGCATCCCATTGTGCGTCAACTGTGTCCGAATTCCGCTATTTACATCAACTTTGAAAACCTGATTCCGCTGGTTAATTTCCTGTGTATACAGGACTTCCTCTCCACTTGGCGATAACGCGGGCGCCCATGCATCGGAACCGTCTTCCGCAAGAACTTGTTTGAGCCCTGTGCCGTCTCGGTTGACGATGAAGATTGTCTGTTTATCCCGCCATGCGTTGTGCAGTGCCCTGGCTTCCTTCAGCACCAAACCATTGATGCCAGGCAAGGGATGGTTGTTTCCAGAAAAAGCGAGTTTATCGCTTGTTGCTGACCAAGACGGAGTGGTCTGCCAAGGGAGTGCTTTCTTGGGTAGAAGACGCTTATGCTTTCGTGTCCGAGCGTCCATTAAGATAATCCATGTTAGCCCTGGGCTCGCTGTCCCGCAGGCGATTGTTGTCCCGTCGGGCGACCATACTGGAGAAGAAAACTTCCCGATGAATTCAGGTTCTTGTTCGCCTAAGGTCAAAATGTACATCCCACTTGCCCCGCCTCCGATCGGATCCCACTGCCGGTAAGCGATATGTTTACCGTCGGGTGACCAGGTCGGGTCTGTTCTCCAACCTTCTATTTTCTTCTTGAAGACGCGCCGGACGTTGGATCCATTAGAATCCATCAGATAAAGGTCTCGGACATGCGTCCTACGACGATCGGAGACGAAGAGAATCTGCTCACCTGTTGGGGACCAGACGGCTTCTTGGTCAGTTGCGGGATGTTTGGTCAGGTTCACCTGTTCAGAACCATCTGGATTCATGATGTATATTTCTCGGTTGCCATCATGTGCGGAGGTGAACAGGATTTTGGGCGTTGTCGGGGCTTCTGCGAAAAGCGGGGAAACGTTTACACACAGCAGCACCAACGTGAAAATGCGAACAAAGGTCTCGGGAAAGAAATTTTGCACTATCACTCTCCTTGTTTTCGCCTTGACAAGATTTTCTACGCTTTATAACTTCTCCATACCTTGTAACTTAAAGACACATTTATCGGCGAAAAGGGTGCATATTGGTAAAAAAAATGGAAATGGGTATTTCTGAGAATTTCTCCGACGGTTCTTGTAGGTCGGGTTGAGTATCCCCAGCGAAACCCAACTGAGTATCTAATCCAGTAAATCCTGATTCAGACGAAAGTATCCGCAATCCGCGATTCAGACAATAGTTCCTACACACTCTTCTCCAAAACCACGCCTTCCCGCTCAATACGCGCGAAGGTCTCTTGGTATTCAGCACTGCCATCGTCATCCCAATACGTCGTAGAAATAGGAGCAGTGTAGCGCATTGGAATTAGCCTGCTACGATCCGGGCGCACCATGAAAAGCGAATTTTTTGGATCGGCGATGTTATACATCCTCGTCCCGTTTTTGAATTGAGATTTGAGAATCCACCGTTCCTGTTCCGGTAGTTTTAAAGACTTCAGACGCTCTAATTCATCACGATTCAGCGTCACGCCGAGTCCGGGGGATTCAGGGACACGCACAAATCCGTTAATCGGTGTCAAGTTCTCGTTGACCACATCCGTTTTCCACGTCTCAGTATCTGAATGAAAATGGAAAGTCGCCGTTGGAAACGCCGCCATCATGTGGGTTGTCATCGCACGCGTGATATTCCCACCCACATTCTGAAGCATGAACGGACTCTCCTTCGCCGCAAACAGCCCTGCGCGTCGGATAGCATCGCCAATCTTCGCGTGACCGAGCATGTAAATGTCCGCAGGTCTCATGAATACTTCGTAGGTTGCTCCCATCGGAAAATGGTGGAGTACAATCGGCAATCGTGAGCGTTGGCGGAGTTCGATGTAACCCTGTATGTCTTCACCGGGTAATGGATCTTCAAAGCAACCCGCGATCCGGTATTGAGACAACGCATCAACCAATTCAGGGATGTGGTCATCTGTCCCGCCCATCGTGAAGTCGTAGTGGATCTTGAACCCCTCCGGTGCAACGGCTTCCATCGCCTCGGTCTGATCGAGGACATTCTCAAAAGGTGAGAGATGATATTTCATCCATGTGTACCCTTGCGCGGCGTATGTAGCAACGGTTTTTGCCATGCGCGTGGGGTCGGTCGAAACAGTCCAACAGCCCACAGGCACCCATGAACGATACTTTTGTCCGAATAACTTATACACCGGCACGCCTGCCGCTTTCCCCATCAAGTCGTACATCGCCGTTCCGAGTCCAAGCGAGGTCTCATCTCCCATCCAGTCAAACGGATTTGTCCCGATGTACGGATCAATCACATCTTGAGGTTCGCGTCTCCCGCTCTCACCCAACCCCTCCAAGCCCGTATCTGTCCGAGCAACATAGACAGTACGCCGGATTGGACCGTAGTAGTGATTGAGTTGGTAGGCGAGAAAATCCTTGTATTCAAGCGTGATCTCGTGAACTTCAATTTCCGTGATCTTCATTGAAGAGGATCCCCTCCGTTGACGAGGAAGCAATCTTGAACAGTGATGTTTTCAGATGGGAGCGTTTCGCCATGGACGTTGATTGCCTCACCGCCTCCTATGGGTCTTCCATACTCGCGGCGCACAGCGTCGATACGACAGTAAGCAATCGTCACGTTCTGGCACCCGGAGAGATGAAGCCCATTCCCATCTGTTCGGATGTCAGCGTTGTCGACGAGCAACCCATCACAACCTTCAGATAGAATCGCGGAATCACCACCTCTATAGACGTTCAAGTTCCGGATTTCCACGTTTTTACAGCGTTTCAAGGTGATACACGTGTTGTTCCTGCCGTCGAGGAACCCAGGACCGTAGATTTTTACGTTCTCTAAGTCTATTCCGACAAGTAGAGACGCATCTGTCTCAGGAAAGGAAAACTTAAAGACAGCACCCGCATCAATCGCGAGGGTAACATGACTTTTCAGGTGAATGGAACCGATTGCGTAGACACCGGACGGCACGAAGACCGTGCCACCTCCAGCGGCGTGGCAGGCACTGATTGCTTCGTTAATCGCGTTCGCATCGTTCGATTTGCCATCGGCAAGGGTGCCGAAATGCCGTACGTTGTATGTGCCCACTTTCGCAAGTGCTTCTGCAGTCAATCCTGCGAGTGTTTCCTTGCGTTTTCTGCCCGTATACTTCTCAAAGTTCGTTACCCATTTCTTAAGGGTGAGGCTGCGTACGGACGCCGCATAATCTACCAAGGTTTTTAAGGTGTATTCGTATCTGTGCGGATCTACTTTACCTTCAAGCGTTTTCCAGAGTTCGGCGGCTTGCAATGCCATCTCAACACCCTCTTCCATGTTGGCGTAGATGTCTTGTATGAGGGTCCTGCCGATAGAAAGTTGATGATCGTGTTCTGTGAAGTGGAAGGTAACAAGGTGTGCTTCCCCACGCAACGGGTCTCCATATATTTTGCGAAGCCCTGGCGCATACTGTGCCAACACGCGCTCACGCAACGCAGGTGTCATAACACCTACACCTTCTTCATTGACAACATAGGGAGTCTTGTTTTCCGTCATACCCGGGTCGCTGGAATCGAGCCATATACCGCGATAACCCCGGTAGTTGTAGGACTTACGCGTCACTTCTTCAAGCATCATCAGAATCGTTTTGACTGTCCCACGTACCTCTGAATCATTGCCAAATGTCTGCTGAATCCATTCCGTGTAGATCTCATCCACGGTTAGGTCTGGGTTCCAAGAGAGTCGCCCCAATCCGTAATAATTCACGGCGTTCAATGGAGATTCCGTCCACGCTGGCGATGGCGAGATCATAGCGACACCCATGATGCAATCGACACTAAATTTGTTCAAGCTCCCCGGTCCGTTGCGGTATGTGTCTTGTTCAAACCACCACTTCCACTTCTTGATCCAGGAGACGGGCCAACTTTTGTCAATGACGAGCTCACTTCCATAGAGATTTTTCTCAATCGCGCCGTCGAGTGCGGGGATCGGTGCCCACAGATCCCAATCCATAGGACTTCCTTTCGGGACGATAATGACGTTGTCTCGGAAATTGCCGTCCTCGTGGGCAAACAGATCGTGGGGGATTAGGTTGCGGTAAGGTTCGGGTGTATACCGAAGGTTACCATAGACGAACGCACGCACAAGTACCTTCCCGCCATACGGTTTCAGTGTATCCGCAATCCGGTTTGTCATTTGCGGACGTGGGTCGCCGTTCTGTTTCTCTGAACCGAGTTTCATCATATAGCCACCGAAGTCAGGCACGCGTGCATAGAGAGTGTCGGCGGTCTGTGGGTCGAGTGCAAGGAGATAATTCGGACTCCAATAGAGTTTGATGCCGTAGTCTCGACAGATGTCTGCCAGTTTTTCGACCTCATCGAGATGTTCCAGAAAGTTGTTTCGGTAGTGCCAGTTAATCTCACTCGGACAGAGCGCATTCCAACCGCACGATGCCAACATACGTACCCAATCTCGGATGCGTTTGGTATCGCCGGTACGCAACTCCTCCCAACTGAAAATTGAATCGTCTCTGCCGCCACCCCGCCATCTATCACCGAAAAGTCCGCGAAAGTAGGACCAGTGTGCAACCATGCGGATAGGCACCTGCGGATTTTCCAGTACATCGAGTGTGAGCGGATCCTGTCCAATCTGGATACGACGCATCAGATCGAAGGTGCCAAAAATAACCCCTGCGGGTATCCTCCCGGCAACAACGACCGCCCCTTCCATCGCCTTGATGACGAACCCGTCCCCTTCGATGCGATCCAGTTGGAGGTCTTCAGCACGATCACGGATCCAGTCGGAGGTATCGGCTGTTCCGAGGATAACCTTCGGTCCAGCGACAGTGGTAGCATCTGAAACGGAAGGCTTGAAATTAAACATGGATTCCGCCGCCTGTGCCAATTCAGAAGCAGCCGTCTGGACAGTCGAATTCGCGCCCTCAGCAACGATGGTTCTGAATAAATCCTGACTGCGTTGTTCTGTATCGAGCGGATTGAACTGTAGCCACGCCTTATAGAGCGTCCTGTCTCTTTCTTGGTACTTGTAAGTATTCTGCCGTCTTTCAGTAGGGTTCGTGTCCTGCCTTCCAGCATAGATGGCTTTGGTCTCATCGTAAATCTGACGGATTTCGGCATCCGTGAGTGGTTTATTATAGATGCGCAGATCATCGAGATAACCGACAAAGCGTTCATCCGTGTGAATCTCTGTTAAACCCTCTCGAAGTAGCGGCTCTGTATCCACTGTTGACAAATCAACTGTTGCGATCTGCTCCCCATCGCGCCACCCTACGATTTGCTTCGCTTCGTCGTCATAAGCAACGGCGAATAGATGCCATTCGGAATCACCGATGGAGGCTTTCACATGCGGATAGAACGCCCACTCACGCATGTCGTACTTGGGCCAGTCGTAGTCAAGAATCCCTTCCCAGTATTCAAAATCCTTTTCACCTCGGAAACGCACCTGAAAACAGCCACGATAGGTGTTGAGTTCGAGAGCGTCGTTGTTATATCTGAGGATGTTGGACCGATCCGATATCGTATTTAGCCAAAAACAGATAGTACCGCGCGAGATCGCAAGTGGAGAGTTCTCAGACACCGGAATCCGTATCGGTTCGGCTTTGGACATCGTTTCAATACAAGCACGTCCTTCACCGAGTGAATAAATCTTTGCTCCGCCAAGCACAGCGTGATTCCCGTTTCCAGAGAGGTCGGTACCGGTTCCGTCATCAAAATTCCAATGACCGACGAGACCTCCGATTTCACCCGCCGTTACACTACTGAGTTCACTTGCTAAGACCAATGCCGCTATGACAAAAAGGGTAATGAGTACGTGATATTCCATGCGTATTCTCCATATATTTTGAGGTCTCCAAGGGTGTTTATAGTAAAGTTTAGAATTAATTAGACACTCCGCCGCAGTGAGAAGTTATCAATTCCTTACGGGTGGGTTTTTATATTTCCCCACATGGTGGTTAATTTCCCAGCGGGATAAACAGCCAACGCGGATTTCAGCCCTTTTGTCATGACGACTTCGATGTCATCTTTAGTGAGCGCGACACTGAAAAACGCAATTTCATCAAAGAGACCGGAAAAATATTGACCCCATTGATCTAAAAAATTCGCACCAATACCGATCTCCGTAAACGTATAAGTATCGGCAACTGTCTCACCTTCTTCGCCATTGTAATAGCCCGTTACATTTCCCTCACCATCGAATACAAACGCATAGTGTCCCCATTTATTGTCATCAAATTTAGGGATGACAGGTTTCCACGCGCTACTCCAGATTTCAACGGTTTCACCTTGGTACCGAGTCGTGAAAGCCGGGTTTGTGGGACCGTTGATGTTCGATATCAACCGATCATCATTGGCGGCATCCCTCGGATTTGCCCACAAAACCAATGTAACCTCCCCAGACAAGCCCAAATCACCGACAACGACATGTCCCTTACTCTCGTTTCCATCAAACTCCAATGCCGATCCGAACTTACCGTCCTTTGTCCATTTCGGATCGTTCTCGAATTTCCCATCGTTACCATTTTCAGAGGAATCCGTTGCTGTATTCCCCTTGCCCTCATCAAAAAGCCACATTCCAGTAACGGTTTCTATATCAAATTCTGCAGTGCTCGTGTCCGCAAACATTAGACTCAGGACGATTAAAATCACAAGCATTAAATTCGCCATTACGGTTTTCATCTGTCATAACCTCCTTTAATTAACGTGAACTTGATAATTAAACGTGGGTTGGAAAATGAAATACAAATATGGATGTAGGGAATCAACGGTATTCATGCTATAAAGCATGAACCGGGGTTGAGCGGTAAAGCCACAAGCGCATTTTCGCTATACACAGCGTTCTGTTCTTCAATGAACCCTTCGGGTAGATAGGTTTAGCGAAACCCAACATTCTAAACCGTGTCAGTATCACAATGTGTTGGGTTTCACTCGGTTTTTGGTGATTCCAGGTTTCTCTGCTCTCTTGAGCACTCTGTACTGTGTACGATTTTTAGTAGATTTCCGTTCAACCCCGTTGAATGCCACACGCGCATTCAGCGTTGATTCCCTACGAGACGCTTCAATTTTTATTTTTAAACTCACGTTTAATTATGAAGAGAGTTGGGAATTGAGAATTCGTGACGATACATGGAGTTAAATGTGTGATGCGTGGGTAGACGCTTAACTCGTCTTAATCATTCGTTTGATATTTTATCACGGATTTAATTAAGGGTCATTGAAAAAAAAGCGGTGAACCAAAGTCCACCGCGCCGATTATATCCGAATTTATGGGAGTCCGTGTTTGTGGAAGCCATTTGCGAGGGCTAACAAGACCAAAGCGATCATTGCCAGTCCGAAAAGCCCAATAGCAACGTAGAGATCGGCATTCCCTTGGAAGGCGAAACTTTTCTCCAAACGCTCGTTTCCCGATCGCCGAATCCTCCTCGTTAGGACCTGCTTATCGTGTGCCGTCAGTTGCTGCGCGCCCGGTGATGCAAGTGCTGACCGTTGTTCGAGAAACTTTTGAATCCGCCACGCTTGCCACTTCCGCCATAAAAACCGACACAGGATGACAGTACCAGTGGTTGCGAATAAAACCGTCGCTCCCAGAAACCAATCCGTTAGGGGTAAATGCCAAGGTAGATGTTTCCCGTCCATCGTTTTCTCCTTATTGAAATGATGGGTGAAAAGTATTTAGAGCGTGTCTGGATTCCGAACTTCCAAACTTCCAACTTTCCAACCCAATTGGGGATTCAAAACTTGAACGTTAAGGATTGAAACTTGCTAAGGGCTGTTATATTGATAAAACGGTGGCAACTTGTATAATTTTAGTATAACATATCTATGTATCTCTATCCCAAATTTTCTTGACTTACCCCCAAAACCTGCTATCATACCGCTATGCCGAAACTCAATCTCAAACCCAACCACAAAGCAGTCCGAGACTACTATGCCACGCTGCAGCAATACGAACAACACGACATTACACACGAAGGTGCCGTCAGCTCACCGCTTGAAACCCTCCTGCATGCCTGCGCGAAGCAGGTGAAGGCTACGCTCGTCCCACAATACCCGATGCGCGCTCCAAAAGGAAATCGCATCGTTATTGATGGCGCAATCATCGACGAAATCGGACTCCCGCTCGCCTATTGGGAAGCGAAGGATATAGACGACAACCTTGCCAGAGCGGTGCAGGAAAAACGCGAGGCGGGTTACCCATTTGACAATATTCTCTTCCAAACCCCACAACGCGTTATCCTGTATCAGAACGGTGTGGAGGTGCTGGATCTCGACATCACCGAACCCGTCAATCTGATTGCCGCACTCCAATACCTGTTCGCCTACGTCCCACCCGCGCTCGGCAACTGGCAGACCGCAGTTTCCGATTTCAGAGAACACGTACCAGACCTCGCAAACAAACTAAAGGCACTCATTGAGCAACGCCACGAAACCGATCCAGCCTTCAAAAAGGCGTTCACCGACTTCTACGATACCTGCCGCACCTCCATCAACCCGGAACTTTCACAGGATGCCGTCGAAGAGATGCTCATCCAACATATTCTCACCGAGCGAATCTTCCGTACCGTCTTTAACAACTCCGCTTTCACCCGCCGAAATATCATCGCACGTGAAATTGAAAATGTCGTTGATGAACTCATCCGAGAGGCGTTCAGTCGCGAGGAGTTTCTTAAACCGTTAGATCGGTTCTATGTCGCCATTGAGCAAGCCGCCGCGCTCTGTAAAGACTTCTCCCAAAAACAGCATTTCCTCAACACCTTTTATGAAAAATTCTTTCAGGGATTCTCTGAGGACGTAGCGGACACACACGGCATCGTCTACACACCGCAACCGATTGTCGATTTCATGGTCAACAGCGTCGCACATATCTTGGAGACCGAGTTCGGTCGGTCGCTGTCGGATACCGGCGTGCATATTATCGATCCGTTCGTCGGAACGGGCAACTTCATCGTCCGACTCATGCGGGACATCCGAGGCACGGCATTAGAGGAAAAATACCGTCACGAACTCCACTGCAACGAAGTGATGCTCCTACCTTACTACATCGCCAGCCTGAACATCGAACAGGAGTACTACCAACGCACGGGGATGTATCTGCCGTTTGAAGGGATCGCGCTTGCTGACACGTTTGAGTTAATGGAGCAGGAACAAGGAGAACTCTTCACACAGGAAAACACAGAACGGGTCGAGAGACAGAAGGCGGCGGACATGTTCGTCGTTATTGGCAATCCACCCTATAACATGGGACAGGTGAACGAGAACGACAATAATAAAAATCGGACGTATGAGACGATGGATGCTTTGTTGCGAAAAACATATTCGCGTGCCTCAAAGGCGACGAACAAAAGATCACTCTCAGATCCGTATGTAAAGGCGATCCTGTGGGCATCAAAGCGAATTGGAGAAGAAGGCGTTGTAGCATTTGTGACAAACAGCGGTTTTCTGGACAGAACAACATTTGATGGAATGCGGAAACACCTCGCGCAGGATTTTGACGCAATTTACATTCTGGATCTGGGTGGGAATGTCCGCCAGAATACGAAGTTGTCAGGGACAACACATAATGTCTTCGGGATTCAGGTCGGAGTAAGCGTCAATTTTTTCGTCAAGAGAAGTACAGTTAGAACAGATTCAAAACCCGCCGAAATCTTCTATGCTCGCGTTGACGAATTTTGGCGCAAAGAAGAAAAATATAATTACCTCAATTCAAAGGAGCACTACCAAAACATTGAGTGGCAGCAGATGACACCCGACGGCCGATATACATGGCTCACCGAAGGACTCCACCCCGAGTTTGATACCTTTATTCCGATAGGAACGAAGGAAGCAAAAGGAATAAAAGGTGCAACGGTGGGTGTTATCTATAAAACCTATAGCCTCGGAGTCGGTACAAATCGCGATGCGTGGGTCTACAATTTTAACCAAGATACTCTTGCTGAAAATGTTCAGAAAACGATAGGATTCTACAATGCCCAGGTATTAAAGTGGCTGGTCACACCAGAGAAGTCAATTGTGAATATAGATAATTTCGTAGAGTATGACAATACTAAAATCAGCTGGAGTTCTGCTTTAAAACGGCAGTTTAAGAGTGGCAAAATAGCTGAGTTTTCAGATGCGAAACTCCGATATGCTCTCTACCGCCCCTTTACAAAGACACATCTATTCTTTGACCGAATTATGAATCATAGTGTCTTTGTGTTCCCCACTGTTTTTCCGATACCAGAGACTGAAAACGAGAACCGCGTGATCTGTGTTGGGGGTTACGGTCGAAAAGAGTTTGCTGTGTTGATGAATCAATGTATTCCCGATGTGAACTTCTATGGCGATCCACAACAATCCTTCCCCTTCTACACCTACGATGAGGACGGCACCAACCGACAGGAGAACATCACCGATTGGGCGTTAACGGAATACCGAACCCACTACAACGACGACACCATTACCAAGTGGGACATCTTCCACTATAACTACGGTCTCCTGCACCATCCCGTCTACCGTGAGAAATACGAGATGAACCTCAAGCGCGACCTCCCGCATATCCCCTACGCCGAAGACTTCTGGGGATTCGCTAATGCCGGTGCAGAGTTAGCAGACCTCCACGTCAACTATGAATCCGTTCCGAAATACGATAAACTAAGAAACGTCGAAACGCCGGGGCTACCGATAGATTGGCGCGTTGAGAAGATGCGGTTGTCCAAAGATAAGACGCAGTTGAAATACAACGAGTTCCTGACGCTGGATGGTATCCCTGCGGAGGCTTATAAGTATCGGCTCGGCAACCGTTCAGCGTTGGAGTGGGTGGTGGATCAGTATCGCGTCAAGACGGACAAACGGAGCGGAATTGTGAATGACCCGAACCGTGCTGATCAACCGCGGTATATTGTGGATTTGGTTGGGCGTGTTATCACCGTCAGTTTGAAGACGGTGGAGATCGTCAAAAATTTGCCTGCACTATAAGGAACACTTGTTGTAGGAGCGAGCTGTGCTCGCGATTCCCCCTTCTTCTGTAGGAGCGAGTGTTTTTGCTTGGGTATTTCTGTGTGCTCGCGATAAAGTAGACCACATACCTCCTCTGTAGGAGCGAGCTGCGCTCGCGATTTTTTGCTGTGTTACTCGCGATCTTCCTCATTCCATCTCAAATTTACACCACCAAAACGGATAATCCCTCGCAGCCTTTACCAATCCTGACCGCACTGGGTTCTGATAGCAATATTGAATAATGGTATTTAATGATTCATCCCGCCGAATACCATGTTCATAGTAAGCAGCTTGCCAAAGCGAACCGCTACGTCCCAAGCAAGCATTAACCTGTTTCGCTGTGTGGCTTTTGAAGGATTGTATAAGCTTGGAAAATGTTTGCTGACTGCCGAGTTGGATAACGGCGTGGATATGATCTGGCATCACAACCCCACAAAACCATCTGAGCCGTTCTTTCGTTTCGAGCCAGTCAAAGGCTTGAAAAATAATGTCTGCGATTTTGGGAGTTGCGAGCAGTGGTTTTTTGTTAAGTGTGGCGAGTGTGAGGTAATAGTAGGCACCGGGTATTGAGGTTCTGCCTTTTCGGAGTTGCCGGTGTCCTCGGTTGGGTGCTTGTTTCATTGCATATTCCTATAAGTTTTTATATATGGTATCGCGAGCACAGCTCGCTCCTACAGAGGAGACTACGGTTTCTAATAACTGACCCTCGATAACTACTTTAGCATGTGTATAGAATTATCTGCGTCATTAATCTTTCGCATCTATAGGCAAATATTCCTTCCATTGCTCCTTCACATACTCATAGAAACCATCCATAGGTTGGCTTCCACATATTGGCGCAAGTTCCTGTCCGATTTTTGTGAGATGCACCTTCCCAACCTCAACACTGTTACGATACTCGGGTACCTCCAAGCAAAGCGAGGTACCATAATAATGCACGGCATGCCCGACAGTACTCTTGGTTGAAAAATCCCACATGAGACTGTTAACATTTTGAAAATTAATAAATCCAATACTGTCAAGATGATTCAAGGTCTCAAAGTTAATTCCGTGTCTCTTGTAAATTTCCGCGCTTTCATCAAATATTAACGGCGTAAAATTTTCAACCGTCCAACAAAAACCACATAACTTAGTAAACAGTTCAGCATCGTTCTTGTCGAGTTCTGAAATGAAATTAACTGTCCGTTTTGAGTAGGTGTCAGGAATGTTTGCCTCTCCAGCCAAAATGCGGGACCATAAACTTTGCATTTGACTGTCAGAGACTATTCGACATTTATCGAAGAAATTTGCAATCCAGTCATTATTCATGCCATCGGGCTCTGCCTCTTCATTCAGATAAAGCAACGCCTTAGCAGTAATGTCTTCCATGTTTTTCTGACGTTGCGTTTCTTCTGCAATGAAGCGGTGCACCGCTCGTTGACACAATTGGGCACGCTCAATCTCGGCTTGGGTTTCGATTTTGGATGCTTCTGCCTCGGCATGTGCTTTGATTATTGTTGCCTCTGCTTCTGCTTGGGCCCTTCGCTTGGTTTGGGAAGGGGCGAAGATACCGCCGACTGCCTTTGATATTTTTTTGATTAAAGTATCCGCTGGTTTCGATAAATCACCTAAATTTACGATAGAATTATTTGGCATAGTTCTTAATAAGAGTACTATCCTCCAACGTTAAGAGAAGCTGCTACTTTCCATGAACCCGTTTATGGCAGCATCCACACACCGCCGTTAGGTCGCTGAGACGTTCTCTGCCGACGCGTTTATAGGTTTCGTGATGGACCTGTGTAACGTGTCTCCCACATTTCCGACATTTGTAGCCTGCCCGCTTCATAATCATTCAGCGTTTGGTTTGCCCATCGTTTTGATTTCCGGTATCTGCTATATGATTTTTTGTTCATCCCTAATGCTGAAAATAAACTTTAGAGTAGTCAGGGACTTCATTGATTTTACTTCTTAAAATTATAGCACATTTGATAGCGACATTCAAGGAAAAGTCGCTATCTGATCGAACGATCGAACTCCGTAACTTGACTTCTAGGAGCGAATTTGTTATAATGTAGTGTCAATGAACTGATCCGCTCCTATAAAATATGTAATGCTACAATTAAAAACTCGGCATCTAACAGGCAGGTACAGTGAAAAACGTGGGATTGGAATTCCAACATGAGTCAAACTACGTCCAATCAACATGATCCAGACATGCTCGATGAATATGATTTCAGTAAAGGGGTTCGAGGCAAATATGCGGATCGATACCACGCAGGAACAAATTTGGTTCGGCTTGACGACGACGTAGCCGAGATGTTTCCGGACGCGAAATCCGTTAACGATGCCTTGAGAGCATTAGGAAAAATCATCGCCAAGCACCAGCAAAAAACTTCATAAGCTGCGGTACACCTGTCGCCCCGCAAACGCTAAAATCCAATGGAAAGAAAACTATTCCTTTGGGGCGGCTCCTTTTCTACACACCTGTCGTCTCGCTGGGGCTCTATCTTTCCTGAGACATTTTTCTACACACATATCGCCCTTATAAGATTGAAGGCACCAAAATACACACCTACCAAAATCCGTGCAATCCATTTCATCCGCGGCAATCCGCCATTCAGACCAGCATATAAACACATCCTCTCACTCACAACGAATAAATGCGGCTAAAAATTTTGCTTGACGTTCCCCCGTTCTCATGCTAAATTAAGTTTGCCTGCGAGATGCAGGCTTCATTGGAAAAATGTATTCTAAAACCTCTTCACAGGAGATTTGTAAAAATGACAAAAAATTGGGCAATACTATGTGTTTTGGCGGTACTGGGATTGGCATTCATCCCACTGCAGAGTTTCGCCGCAGTCGACAGTGAGACCGCTGTCGGTGTCTGGCTCTTTGACGATGGCGATGTGAGCGATTCCAGCAGCTACGGAAACGATGGCGAACTTATAAACGGCGCAGAAGTTACCGATGGCGGCAAGTGGGGAAAAGCACTCAGTCTCGACGGGGACGATGACTACGTCAATGTCGCAAATTCAGAAAGTTTAGACAGCACCGCTGAAGCCTTCACCGGCGTCGCATGGGTAAAAATCCAAAGGAAAGGCGATCCGCACGGTGGATGCTGCGCGGACGATCACATGGTCATCGCTTTTACGACCAATTGGAATAATATCCTGAATGTTTTTGGTCCCGGCAGAGGTGGAAATCAGGGGAAAGTCGAAGTCGGTAGCCGTGAGTTGAATCCGCGCTGGCTCTTCGGACCGACCACAGTCAACGACGATCAGTGGCATCACCTCGCCTTCACCTACGACGGCGCAAAGAAAATCCTCTACATTGACGGTGAAGTTGACATTGATCAGGATACAACCGGTGTTTTTGGCGTTTCAGGGGTCGATGTCCATTTAGGGGGAACACCCACCCAGAGACAGGCATTGGGATTAATGGACGAGATCGGCATTTTCAATGTGCCCCTCGAACAAGCCGACATTCAAAACATAATGAACGATGGTCTTGGCTCTGTCCTCGGTTTAACGCCTGTCACCCCTCAAGGACGGCTAACGACAACATGGGCGGACATTAAGTCACAATAATTAAGTTAGATATAGTGGTAGGGGACGGGGTTAAAACTCCGTCCCTATACACTCCTATTCCCTCGCACCTATGACTCCATTCATACGCGTTTTCGCGTTTCTGCTACTGTTCCTGACCCCGCTTACCATTGCCGCACCGAGATACCATCCCGAGGCGGCACGATTGTATGACGCCGGATTACGCGCGCTCGCTCATGGAGAGCAGGCAGAAGCGAGAACCGCTTTAGAGAAAGCCGTCACACTGGATGCATCGTTGGCGGATGCACACTGCGTTTTGGGATTGATTTATAAAGGTGCCGAGGAGACCCATGCCGCCGCTGAGGCGTTTCGACAGGCAACAATCTCAGATGAAAACTATATTGAGGCGTATTATGAGTTGGGTGATGTGCTACTCGTTCACTTGGGGGACACCGCGCAGGCAACACAGATCCTACAGAAAATAGTAGCGATGGATCCCGATCATGCACGCACACGGACCCTATTAGGTCTCGCTTATTTTCGTGATAATCTCACCGATACTGCCATTCGTGAACTTCAACACGCACTTAAACTTGATCCAACTTCGCTGACAGCACGCTACACGCTTGGGAATGCCTTTCTTCAACAGGAGGCGTGGCAATCCGCTATTGATACTTTCAAAGCACTCATTGAAATCGATCCCTTCCACGCGAAGGCACATTTCTCTTTAGGCACGGCGTATCGGCGTATTGGGGAAACAGAAGTAGCACAACGGAATTTACGACGTTTTGAGGTCCTCTCTGTTGAGGAAGAGCAACTGACACATCTCAAGCGATTTGTGAGACTAAACCCTACCAATGCCGAAGCATGGTACCGACTTGGTAGAACCCAACTCAAGCGTCAGCTCTATGCTGAGGCGACGCAATCTTTGGAACGTTACATCGCACTCGCGCCCCAAGAGACGCGCGGCTATGAAGCACTCGGATACGCTCACTTTCAACAGCAGAACTACAAACAGACGGTGGCGATGTACCAGAAAGCGGTTCAGCAGAAACCGAACGTCGCAACGTACCGCAACAGCCTTGCCGGTGCGTATTTGATGTTAGAACAGTATTCCGAAGCGATTGAACAATATCAAACAGCCATTCATTTAAAGCCTTCCGAACCGCGCTTCTATCTGAATCTCTCCAAAGCTTACAAACTCGCTGGGGCACACACAGAAGCCGAGAAAACCTATCAAGAATATGAACGTCTCACGTCAAAAACCAAAGAATAGCGATCAGGAAAATGGTAGTCAGCTGTCAGTTGTCAGTTATCGGTTAAAAAGAGATTTGTTATTACATGAAAACCTCTTACCGAAAACTGATAACCGAAGACTGATAACCGTCTTACTTTATACCCTCTTGGCGTTTTCACCCTGTGCGTGGACTGGACCCGACATGTGTCTCATCCCCGCGGGGCATTTCACGATGGGCAGCGATGACGATCTGCCGAATGAAGCACCCACACACAAAATCTATCTGGACGCCTATTATATCGGTAAGACGGAGGTAACCAACGCTGAATATTATCGGTTTTGGGTTGAAAAGGGTGGCGTCGGTAGTGAACACACGCCTATCAGTTATGACGGTGAATTTGGGACATGGCCCCGCATCGCAAAAACGAAACCGAACCATCCTGTCATAGGAGTATCATGGCATTCTGCTGTTGCCTACGCGACGTGGCGAGGCATGCGGCTACCTACCGAAGCGGAGTGGGAAAAAGCGGCACGCGGAACAAACGCGAGGCGATGGCCCTGGGGAAATACCTTCACACAACGCATCAAGGGAGCAATCGTCCACGCGAATATATGGAGGCAACCAGGGGCGTACCCGCAACCCGTTGGTTCCTATCCTACAGGGGCAAGTCCTTACGGGACACACGACATGGCGGGCAACGTCTGGGAATGGGTGGCTGACTGGTATTCCGAAACCTACTATCGCCAGAGTCCTGATCGAAACCCAAAGGGACCGGTGGTCGGGAGTCGTCGCGTTGTAAGAGGAGGATCGTGGTTGAACAAAGAAAAGTTAGCGAGGTGCTCCACACGAATTGGGCAATATCCAGCGATCGGGACCAGTTTTATCGGATTCCGTCTCGCCAAAGATTATGAAGAGTAAAAGAATATGCCTCCTCATTTTCTTTATATGTGTGCCATTCTCGGCGTCATCTGCCGCGATCCAATTCGTGGACGTGACTGAGCAGGCGGGCATCGACTTTAGGCACATCAATGGTGCTGAAGGTGCATATCATCTTCCCGAAACCCTCGGTGCCGGTGGTGCCTTCTTTGACGCCGACAACGATGGTGATTTGGACATCTACCTTGTGAATAGCGGTTATTGGAAGGATTCGTCGTCAACGAACGAAACACTCAGCGCGCTCTACCGTAACAATGGCGATAACACCTTTACTGACATCACAACGACTGCAGGCGTGAGCAACCGCGGCAACTACGGACAAGGTGCCGCTTGCGCCGATTACGACAACGATGGCGATGTAGATCTTTACGTGACTAATTTCGGAGTTAATGTTCTCTACCGGAACAACGGTGATGGTGCTTTTACGGATGTCACGGCTCACGCAGGTGTCGGCGATCCAAGTTGGAGCAGCAGCGCGTGTTTCCTCGACTATAACCGGGACGGACACCTCGACCTATTCGTTGTTAACTATCTTGTGTATTCAACGGATGTTCCCTACCGTCCATGCGGGGAAGACGGGATTCAAACTTATTGTCATCCTTCCCTGTTTGAAGGCGCGCCCGATACGCTCTATCGCAATAACGGCGACGGCACTTTTACGGATGTTAGTCAGGAAGCTGGTGTTGGAGGTATTAGTGGCTTGTTTCACGGAAAAGGGTTAGGGGTCGTTTCAGCAGATTTCAACAACGATGGTGTTCCAGACCTTTATGTCGCAAACGACGATACCCGAAACGATTTTTTTTATAACAACGGTGATGGAACGTTCAG
This sequence comes from Candidatus Poribacteria bacterium, assembly GCA_965220065.1. Lineage (GTDB taxonomy): Bacteria > Poribacteria > WGA-4E > WGA-4E > WGA-3G > WGA-3G. The sequence continues at coordinate 5,434,713 of OZ244804.1, read as the reverse complement.
TGAAATTTCGTTGCTCGCTGGGTGTGCTTACAGTTTCAACGGCGTTGCACAAGCAGGGATGGGTGTTGCCACTAACGATTACAACGGCGACGGATGGTTCGATATTTTCGTTACGAACCTCTCTTACGAAACCAATGCGCTTTACCGGAACAACGGTGACGGGACGTTTACCGATGTCATTTATGAAGCACATCTCGGTAAAGAGAGTTACTTGTTCGTCGGATTCGGGACAGGTTTCCTCGATGCGGATAACGATGGTTGGCGAGATATATTTATCGCGAATGGGCATATCATCGACAATATTGACGACACACACGATATCCTGACCTATCGCCAACGGGATCAAATTTTCCGTAATCGAGGGGATGGCACGTTTCAAGAGGTATCGGCGAGCGCAGGGGACTATTTTCAAAGCACTGCGGTAAGCCGCGGCGCACTTTTCGGGGACTATGATAGCGATGGCGATGTCGATGTACTCGTCACACAATCCAATGGTCCCGTGACTTTATTGCGAAACGAGACTGCAACCCACCACAATTGGGTTCGGATTAAAACCGTCGGTGTTATCAGCAGTCGGGACGGAATAGGGACGCGTCTTACTCTGACAGCAGGCGGACACACACAAGTCCAGGAAATCAGTCGAGGTGCAAGTTACCTGTCCAGTCACGATGGTCGACTCCACTTCGGATTGGGGATGCACACTGTCGTTGATAGGCTTGAAGTGCGGTGGCAGAGCGGGGTTGTTCAACTCTTTGAGGATCTTCCCACGAATCGGGAACACATCATCTCTGAATTCTCAGACACACCTGAGGATAAACTCTTCATAGCCGCATGGACAGGTGATATTAAGGATATTCACAATGTGACTGGTGATGTGAATACAAAGGATGCCCTCGGCAGGACTCCGTTGCACATCGCCGCAGAAAAGGGGTACGGGGACGTCGTGATGTTTCTTATTGAAAACGGAGCAGATGTGAACCTCACAGATGCCAACGGCAATACACCGCTAATCTTTATTATCCACAAGACAGGAAATCTGGAGATTACCGAACGGTTGATTGCAAAAGGTGCGGCTGTCAATATCCAAAATCGGACTGGTGAAACGGCGTTGATGTATGCGGCGTGGCGTGGGCATTCGGAAATTGTCGAACTTCTCCTTGAGCACCGCGCCGATGCCACTCTGAAAAACAGACAAGGCGACACCGCGCTGACATTAGCGGAATCGAGAGAACATCTCGACATTGTGCAGATGCTCCAAGCCACTATAGAATAGACACGTCTATGAAAGACTGCGAAAACGACAGGAGAACCACATGCCTTCGGCTTTAACCCGCGGGGTCACCTTCAAATCCGTTCTAATATCCCTGATCCTTATCCCGATCAACTGCTATTGGATTATGTACACGGAAATGGTCTGGTGGGGGCTGTTTCCGACGACGATGTCTCTGTTTTTCAACGCAGTCTTCTTCGTATTCACGATCACGCTCCTCAATCTACTGGTCCGGCGGGCAAATCGGCAATGGGCATTGACACACGGTGAACTCCTCGTCATCTATGTGATGCTTTGCATGGCGAGTGCAATTGCATCCCATGACCACGCCCAAGTGCTCATCCCGATGATCGGACACGTCTTCTGGTTCGATACCCCTGAAAACGAATGGCGCGAACTCTTATACCGATACATGCCAACGTGGGGGACGGTCCAAGATAAGGGGATTTTAGAAGGGTTCTACGAAGGACAAACCACGCTTTATCGCGCAGAGGTCCTACAAGCATGGCTCGGTCCGACCCTGTGGTGGACAAGTTTCATTGTTGTCCTTGTGTTCGTTATGCTCTGTATCAACGTTGTACTGCGGAAGCAGTGGACTGAACGTGAGAAACTCGCCTATCCCATCATCCAATTGCCATTAGAAATGACACGGAACAGCGGTGCGAATTTCTTCAGAGGTAAACCCTTCTGGACGGCGTTTATCCTCGTCTCGCTGCTAAACCTTATTAACGGGCTAAGCTACCTCTTTCCGACGATCCCGATCATTGGCGTTCGGTTTCGGAATATCAGCCAATTTTTCACGGAAAAGCCGTGGAACGCCATCGGTTGGACACCGTTTTCTATCTATCCGTTTGTCATCGGACTCGGCTTCTTTATGCCTTTGGACTTATCGTTCTCTTGTTGGTTCTTCTATCTGTTCCGCAAGATGCAACGGGTCGCTGGAGCCATCATCGGGGTTCGGGGATTACCCGGTTTCCCTTATGATCGCCAACAGTCACTGGGTGCGTATCTTGGGCTTGCGATTTTCGCGATATGGGCAAGCCGAAAATACCTCGCAGAAGTCTTTAGACAGGTCGTCACGGGACGTTCAAGCCTTGATGAATCCGTTGAACCGATGCGGTACCGAACCGCCATTGCGGGCATTGTATTGGGATGTATCTATCTCATAGCGTTTTCTGTAAAGATAGGCATCAGTATTTCACTCGGTATCGCCTTCTTTGTGATGTATTTCGCGCTGTCAACAGGTATTACTCGGATGCGGGTGGAATCTGGTGCCCCTGCACACGATCTGCATTTCATGGGACCTGATTACGCCTTACCGACGATTCTGGGTTCGCGAGGTATGGGCGGACCGAACCTGACAGCACTTTCTTTTCTGTTTTTTTTCAATCGTGCGCACCGCAGTCATCCGATGCCGCATCAGTTAGAGGGTTTCCAACTCGCCTCGCGGGCGCGGTTTAATCCGAAACCGCTCGTATGGGTCATGCTCCTTGCAGCACTTGTCGGTTCGATCGGTTCTTTCTGGGCATATCTACACGATGCCTATCATTTTGGGGTGCATGGTGGTTTTGCACGCCATCCTTTCAATCGACTCCAACAACAACTTAATTTTCCAATGGGACCGAATATCCCGGAAGTGACAGCCATGGGTATTGGAATGGGATTCACGTTCCTGTTGATGTTTTTACGGATGCGTTTCTTTTGGTGGCCCTTCCACGCTGTGGGGTATGCTGTCTCAGGGGCGGCGGATTGGTGCATGAATTGGCTCTGGATCTCACTTGTGATTAGCACGACCGCAAAATGGCTGATTATCAAGCAGGGCGGGTTGCAATTGCATCGAAAGGCGGCGCCGTTCTTCCTCGGTTTAATTCTCGGTGAGTTCGTCGCGGGGAGTCTATGGAGTTTCTATGGAATGGCGACAGAAACACGTATATTTCCGTTCAAAGATTGGTAGTTAAAGGTAGTAGGCACACTCCGTGTGCCGTCCTTGTAGCGTAAACTTGCCTTGCGGTGAAAGTTTGCATCCAATGCTGAACTTACCTTAATTTATTTCCCTAACGATCCTTTCACCGAATTCACCTTTTTGAAATACACTTTGCGTTCTATAGCATTTTATAGTAAAGTTTAGAATTAATTAGACACTCCGCACCGGCGAGGTTAGAAACCTCGCCTACCAGGGGAGGGGCGAATGTCTATTTATTTTTCGGTTTTACTATAATCCTATCTGTGAACACATTTATATTTTGATAATGAAACCCATTATCAAAATATACTTTTCCAATGTAATGATATTTTGCTGTAAACCCATACTACCACTGGGTTCATGGGCTTAATACTGCGAAATTCAGGTGTACATTTGGGATTAAAGAGTTTCTGTTATTTACCAACAGAATACCCAGCTAATTTCGGCAGTCGTTATTGAGGCGATGCTGGTAAAGGGTCAATTGGAGCTATCATTCGTCCCAACCTACGCGTGTAGATCGAGCGTATAATATTACTCTTAGTAATATCAGTAAGGTATTGGAAAGGGTCTTTAGAAAACATTCGACTGTTAAAATCGAACATTCATTTTAACACATTTTAGTGGAGAAAAAATATAGACGAGAGGTACATCCAATCCTGCAAATTACGATATAGGCAATAACCGCTGACCGCTGATAGCTGACTGCTAAAACTTGATCTATTTTCCAGTTTCATGATAAACTGAGGTTACTAATTTCGATACCGCAGGAGGCTAAAAAATGTTAGCCGTTAAGGAACTTGGTCATGTTGGACTCTACTGCACCGATGTCCAAAGGTCACAAGACTTCTATACCCGTATTCTCGGTCTCACCGTTACCGATGCGCATCCAGAAGGACATATTATTTTCCTGAGTGCACAACCAGAATCAGAACACCATGAACTCGCATTGTGTCCGGGCAGGGATGCCCCAGTGGGAGCGAAAGTTGTTCAACAGGTTTCCTTTATTGTCGAGGATCTCGCAGATTTGAAGCAGTTCTACGCACTGCTAAAGTCGGAAGGGGTAAAGATTCGGAGTGTCGTGAATCACGGTATCTCTTTGGCGATTTACTTCTACGATCCTGATGAGAATGTCGTTGAGGTATACGCAAAGACGCCCTACAAGGTCCCACAGCCGTTCTCTGAGGACGTAAACCTTGACTTGGACGATGAGGAATTGATGCGGATCGCTGAGACTGGATTGTCTGCCGAAGACACCCATTAATACAGGGTGAATGATGGGGATCATGGGAAGGTTGGAAAGAGGCGCGCTTGCAGAGCGCGCCTTCATTTTGGACCTAAGAGAGTCCTTGTAAACTACCAGTGCTGTCGCCTAATTGCGCAAGGTCAACATCCATCCGATTGAGCATGGATAGCCAGAGATTGTTAAGCGGCGTCTCTTTCGGATAGTTAATATGGCGACCACTTTTGAGCGTGCCACAGCCATTTCCAGCGAGCAAAATGGGAAGATCGTGATGGCTGTGTCGATTGCCATCAGCATTCCCGCTACCGTAAAGAATCATTGAATGATCCAAGAGCGAACCATCGCCTTCGGCGGTAGCGTCCAGTTTTTCCAAGAAGTATGCCAACTGCTGAGAATGGAAGATATCAATTCGCTTGATTTTTTCTATCTTCTCTTCATCACCACCGTGATGTGACAAGTAGTGGTGTCCGTCTGGAACATCGACAAACGGATAGGGTCTGTTGCTACCTTCATTTGCGAGGACGAACGTTGTAACACGGGTTACATCCGCTTGAAATGCGAGTACCATGAGGTCCATCATCAGGCGCAGGTGCTCCTGATAATCTTCTGGAATTTCCTCCGGCACGGTATAGTCCGGGCTTTCGATCAGTGGGAACTTCTCAGCTGATGCGATTCTCACCTCAATGTCACGGATAGAGGAGAAGTACTCATCGAGTTTCCGGGTGTCGTTCCCGCTGACTTGACGGAGCAACTCTTTTGAGTCCTGTCTCACAAAATCGAGGATACTTTTTCGCTGTTGATCGCGTTCCTCGCGTTGTGTATCAGGCAGGGAAGAGAAGAGTCGTTCAAAAGCGAGTTTCGGATTCACCTCTTTAGGAAGCGGTTGCGTACCGGAACGCCATGACAATGTTGATGAATAGACGCAACTATAACCGGAATCGCAATTTCCCGCCCTTCTTCCAGGATCGATGCCGAGTTCAAGCGAAGGCATTCGGGTCCGATTACCGATATGCGATGCGGCGACCTGGTCAACAGAAACGCCAGCCTGAATGTCAGCACCATCCGTTTTACGGGGCTGTGTGCCTGTCAGGAAAGCTGCCATGGCGCGGGCGTGATCGCCACCACCATCCCCGTTAGCACGGGCTTTATCAGCCGTTAGACCGCTTAGCACTAACATTTTGTCTTTCACAGTTTCCAGGGGCTTCAGGATATCCGTGAGTTCATAGTGAGTGCCGATCTGCTTCGGGGTCCAATCCTCCATAATCTTTCCGTTGGGCACGTAAAGGAATGCCATCCGATTCGGAACTGTCTGGTGTGCTATGCCACTCGCCGGAGCATTTGCCCACGATGTAAGGGGTCCCATTACCTCCAGCCACGGTAGAGCGATGCTCACCCCCAAACCGCGTAAGAAGGTTCGACGTGAAAGTTGTTTTGAAGTGTTCATAATTGTTCCTTCGTCAACTCCCGATAGTTAAAGCAGTACGAAACTTACGAAAAGCCGCTGCTGTCACTGTCCGATTTCTCGTTTCATAACTTCTATAACACAATTATACCTTATTTTTTGTGACTTGTCAAGTGTTTATGACACCCGTTTAAAAGTAGGGTACCCCTTGGGCATTGACATAAACTGAATAGAGGGATTGACTCCCTGTCATAAAGAGCCTATTTCGTTTCACGCCGCCGAAACAGATATTTGCACAAATCTCTGGAAGATGGATCTTCCCGATAAGCGTTCCATCTGGCGCGAAGATATGCACACCGTCGTAGCCGTCGCCGACCCAGCCAGCACCTGCCCATAGATTTCCATCGGTATCACACCGCAGACCATCAGCCGCACCGGGTGCCATCTCAGCGAATACTTGTTTATTCGCCAACCCGTCACCGTTGACGACATCATAGACAACGATGTTTTTCGGTGGACCGGTATCGGCAACGTAAAGTTTAGTATAATCGGGTGAAAAACAGATGCCGTTCGGTCTTTCGATTTCATCCGTCACGGAGACCGCTTCGCCAGTGTCTGGATTCAGGCGATAAACGGAAGTCGGCAACTCAAATTCTGCTTTGTGCCCTTCATAATGGGAAAGGATACCGTATCCGGGATCGGTGAACCAGATATGTCCGTCAGGATGGACGGCTGCATCGTTCGGCGCGTTGAACCGTTTCCCCTCGAAGTTGTCTATGAGGACGGTAATCGTTCCGTCATACTCGGTTCGTGTGACACGGCGTGTACCGTGTTCACAACTGACGAGCCGACCTTGCCGGTCGCGGGTGTGTCCGTTGGTGTGGTTAGCGGGTTTACGATAGACACTCACCAAGCCAGTGGCTTCCTGCCATTTCAGAATCCGATTGTTTGGAATGTCGCTCCAGAGGAGGTAGCCACCGTCTCCGAACCAGACAGGTCCCTCTGCCCAGCGCGATCCTGTCCATAGCCGTTCTATAACAGCGTTCCCAATCTTGTACTGCGCGAAACGCGAGTCAATGACCTCAACAGATGGATCGGGATAACGGGTAATCGGTCCCTCTTTTGTAGGAATATCTGCCCAAGCGGTTAGAGGACAGATCGCTTCCAACCAAGGTAAAGCGGCACCGACCCCCAAGCCATGTAAAAACGTTCGACGTGAAAATTGTTTTGATGTGCTCATAAGCCTCTCCCAGATTTAGATAAAAAAATTAGACGTGCCCCAACGTTCGACATACAGAAGCATAAGTTCATGAATAAATTCATATTTCTCAGGGCAACAGGAACGAAGTCTATGCGGATATAGAAGATAAGATGCGATACTTTCCGCCATATCCTCATTTGGATCTTCTTCAAAAGCGTAAGCCGATATAAACGCTGATCGTTCTTTAGTTGTTGACCAACCTGACTCATTTGTTGAATCTTGATACCACCCTCCGAGTTTTGCCCAATCCGCTCTAACTTCTCTTTTAAAAACATAAGTCCATAAAAAATGTGCCTTTTCGTGGGCAATTACGTGCCGAGCCCTATTAGAATTACCGCGGCGAAAAACGGATTCAGCAAACTCTATGTAACCACGACTTGTCCGGGCATAACTGATCCCTTTTTCATCCATATTTTCATCCTTGTCGATTCTACGAGTAATATACTGTAATCGCGGTATTTTATGCAGTGCCTGAGGGAATGCTTCAAACACTGATATAATGAGCATCAGATCTTTATTTTCAAAATTTGAATAGCGTGTTGATCCTATGTTTCGGATTCTCTCGGTTAATTCGGTTGATGAAGCATCGGTTGGTGAATCATAAGAAGGCACATATATACCATACCTCTTTTGCAATATCAATTCTATTATGGCTCTATTTGTTCCATTCTCTGTTACGTATTGAACGACGGCATAATATAGATGTTTGCCCGGAGACAGAACCTCTTGAGATCCTTTAACCGGAAAGACATCTTTACTAACTGTAACGAACTTTATCTGGTCTTTGGATTCAATTTTAATATCATTTTCTAAGCCATCGTCGGTTATACGCCATCTCGAAAATTGTAGGTTCAGATTTGGGGATATGGCTTCAAAGACCTTTAAAAGCGCGTGTGCCTGTTGTGTTGTCCACGTAGAATCTAAGTAAACGGAATACTTCTCCTCTAACTGGGACATAGGATTGTTATTTGGTAGTTCATAATAATGAGATGTATAGCAACTTGGCTGGAGAATTATGAAGAAGAATAAAAGGAGAAGGGTCTGTCCCCCGGGAAATCTCGCCAGGGGGGAAAATGGAAACTGAAAGCCGATGGTTTCCGATAGCCAACTGCCAATCATAAATTACCCTTTGTGCCGCGTCGTAACCGGAACGGATCACTCTTGACGATTTCTGTAATCAGTACAGAGCTTCTATACCCTCCGGCTTCAAGTTGTGCTACGATTCTGTCAACGGTCGTTCGGTCGTAATATTCCAATCCTCTGCCTAAAGCGTAGGTTAACATTTTCTCTGTTAAACAGTGTAGAAATTGCTGTTTTCGGTCTTTGACAACCTGTTTCAGGTCTGCTACGCCGTGCAATATCGTTCCGTCTGGCAATTCCGCTGTTGTATCGATATCCAATTCGCCATCTTTCCACCGAAAAGCCCCAATCGCATTGTAGTTTTCAAGCGCGAATCCGATTGGGTCCATTTTCGCATGGCAGTTGGCACATGCGGGATCTGCTCGGTGTTGCTCAAGCCGTTCCCGCAGCGTACTCCCATGAACCGCTTCACCCTCTTCCTCCAATTCTGGGACATCTGGTGGCGGTGGTGGTGGCGGTGTGCCGAGTATCTGTTCCAGAACCCAGCGTCCCCTTTTGACGGGTGAGGTGCGGGTAGGATTAGAAGTCACCGTCAAGACGCTGGCGTGGCTAAGGATCCCACCACGTGAGGTACTCTGCAACTGGACCCGTTGAAACGATCTACCTTTGATCACTTCACCGCCGGGAATGATGTTCTTTTGTCCTCTCCAGTTTCCTTGTGTATCAACAATACCGTAGTGGTTTGCTAAAGTTTGGTTGAGGAAAGTGTAATCCGCATCAATGAGGTCAAGTACACTCCGGTCTTCACGAAAGATCGATTCAACAAAGAGTTCTGTTTCCTTTAGCATAGCCAGACGCAAGCTACCAGTGAAAGTCGGAAATTTTTCGAGGTCAGGTGCCGCCGTTATCAGCCGTTGAATCTGAAGCCATTGGGATCCGAAGTTGCGTCCTAATTCAGATGCCTTCGTGTCAGCCAACATGCGTTGAACTTGGGCTTCAAGGTTGACAGTGAGTTGCTGTTTCTCAGCGAGTTCAAGGAGTTCGTCATCTGGTATGCTACTCCACAAGAAATAGGAGAGCCGAGAAGCGAGTTGAAACTCATCAATCGGATACGGTTCTGAACGCTGCGGACGATCGTCCAACTCCAACCGAAATAGGAATTTCGGTGAGCAAAGAATGACTTTAATCGCCTCTTGAATGCCCGCTTCCCACGAGACACCGTCAGCTTGGACGGATGCTACAAACTGCGTGAGTTGATCGACTTCGTTTTTGGTGGGTGGACGACGATAGCCGCGCCGAAGCAAACGCGTTAGCACTTCACGGGTCTGTTCCACTTGGGAGATACCGGGTGTGCACGCCAGAATTTCAAAATGAGAATCGGGTCGGGTGTCTAAGGGTCCCTCTGCCCAGAGCGTACGAATCTGGAGTTTCGCGTCCGGTTCACCTTCTGTGGGCTTCAGCATCGCAATGCCGACTTTTTCGATGTTAGGGATACCCGTAATATGGACTCCAATTGTCTGTCTCTTTTCTTCTTCGCGGGCGGTAATCTCAAAAGCCTTCAAAACCTTGATTTTATTTTTTACTGTAGGATCTATACCCACTAAGCGTGCGAGTTTTTCAGGTGGGGTCAGTACTTCCAATTTGTCACCTTGAATGAATAGAACGACTTTCACGGGTGTTTCGCTGTCCGTTTCGGCGTAAAGTGTTGCGCGGTAGACGATTTCTACATCCGGGAACACCTTGAAATAGGTCGCTCCTGTTGTAAAGGGACCAGATTTCCAGGCTTCTGTGGCAGTCGGATCGAGCAGGCGATAACGTTCATCAGGGACATCATCGTGGCGCGGCTCAAGACGACTACCACCTTGGTACCGTTTCGATGGTGGTGGTGGATCCAACAGGATAACACGCGTGGCGACTGCCTCCGCGGCTTCAAGGTACCGCTCCATCAGGAGTGGTGACATAGACAGCACATCACCGATGTTATCAAACCCGTGCCCGACATCATCTGCAGGAAAATTTTCGGTTGGGTTGAAATCAACGCCGAGTAGGTCTCGGACGGTATTCTTGTATTCAACCTTGTTGAGTCGACGGACGGTTACGCGTCCAGGATCTGGTTTAGCCGTGCGATCCGCATGTTCAAAGATCGCTTCAACGTGCGCAACAAACGATTCCGACGTTTCTATTGGTGGAAACCGCTCGCTTTCCGGTGGCGGCATCTGACCTGTCGTGAGCATGTCCAGAATCTGTTCCCAGATGTCCCTGTTCTCAATTAATGAGCGGTTGTCCGTGAATGAATCCAAGGAGAGTTCGGCGGCAGGCTGGTCACCAGCGTGACAACTGAAACAGTACGTTTCCAAGAACAGAGCACCATTCTGTGAGAAGTCAGAAGTGTCCTTTTCACCCGGATTGGCAGTAACGGCAACGAGCAGTAGCACTAAAATCAGACAAAAACATTGTAAGAGATAATTAAGCGAAATCATTCGTATGCTTCCTGAAATGTAAAATTGGGGTTTTGCTTTCTTATAAAAACGCCTGTGTTTAGTTATGAGTTTACTCTAAATAACATGAATTCAATATGAGGATTGAAGTAGGTTGGGTTGAGCGGTAAAAAAAAGAACCATACTCGCATTTTTATTGTCGAATTCACGTTAAATAATTATATCTCGGTATGCATCATAACGCAAATAAAAACCCACTCGATACTGGATTGTTCTGTTTTCTGAACGAAATTTGCGCTTTAAGGTCGATTCTGCTAAAATAGCGATGTTAGAAACAGATATTTTGTAGGGGCATCCCTCGTAGGTGCCTACTATCCACGTGTCCTTCTAACCCAACGCACCCAAATGTGTTGAAAACACTATAGGAGTCCCATAGTCATGAATCGACACGAACAAGAAGCAATTGTGAACGCAGAAGCACTGCAAACCGTCTGTAGCCAACTTTACCAAAAGGTAGACGTTGCCGAATCGGATGCAGATACCGTCGCAGAAATGCAAGTCTTGATGGATTTACGCGGCGTTCATTCCCATGCGACACGCGCCGTGCCACGTTATGTCCGAGGCATCATCAACGGTGATATAAATCCAAGTCCACAACTTCAAAGACTTGAAGACAATGCCGCTTCTGTTTTGTTAGATGGAGACCGCGGATTGGGGCATCTTGTCGGTGTCCAGGCAATGAACATCGCCATTGAAAAAGCGAAATCCGCTTCGATCGGTGTGGCGATTGTTCGGAACAGCAATCACTTTGGAGCTGCCTCCAGCCATGCAATACGAGCCACAGAACACGATATGATCGGTTTCGCAACCACTAACGGACTCGGTGTGAATGTCGCTGTCTTCGGTGCCAGAAGCACTTCGATCGGGAATAATGCGCTCTCCTTTGCCATCCCCGCAGGTGAAGAACCGCCGATCGTGTTAGATATGGCATGCGGTGCCGCTGCCGCTGGACGGATTGGAACCGCAAGTCTATACCAAGAAAAAATCCCGTTGGGATGGGCACTCGACGCAGATGGCAATGAGACCGATGACCCAGGGAAGGTTGCTGCTATCTTGCCTGCCGCGGGTCCCAAAGGTTCTGCCCTTGCGATCGTGATGGATGTCTTATGTGGTCCGTTAAGCGGTGGACTGATGGGTATCAACAAGCATTATCAGCCTGGAGATGCGCCACGAGAGAAACGCGTATCAGCACACTTTTTCTTCGCGATTAACATCGCCAGTTTCACCTCCATCACAGAATTTAAGGCTGAAATCGATCGGCAGATTCGGATGACACGTCAAGCCACCCCTCGCAGCGGATTTACACGCGTCACGCTACCTGGTGAGATTGAGTCGGAATTGACACAGGAACGCCTCGCGAATGGGATTCCACTTCATCGAGAACCGGTGCGGGAACTTGAGCGGCTTGCCGACGAATTGGGTGTTGAAATTCCGTGGGACCGGACGTAATTGGTCGTGGATACCGCAGTAGTATACCCTGAACCGTGGACGAACACATAAAGCAATCGGAAAAAAGAGTAATCAATCAAGCGGACATTATTATTTAAAATATGGTAAGTTATGTATAAATTAACTTATCATTTCGTTTTTATATCCGTTCCGCGAGATAAATCGATCACGCTGAGAGGTCGTTTCCAAGCAATATCGTTAGATTTAGGGATTGTTTACTGAATAACTTTAGAACATACACAAAAAGATTTGACATTCGTTAGAAAATCGGATATAATTATGCTTTCTTATTTGCCACTGAGGGTGGTTGAAGACAATACACAGCCTTTTTATGATTGTAAAAAACGGAAAACGTCCATCGGTTTCTAAGAACCCACTGTGGAGGCAATTATGCACCTAATTACACTGAACCCGTGGTCAGAAACAGACATTCTTGAAACAGTTGAAAGTAGCTTAAATATAAAAAACCATCCCGAAAAATACAGACACGCTGTCGGTGGAAAGAACCTCTGTCTGCTTTTCCAAAAGACCTCTACGCGAACACGCTGTGCAGGTGAGATCGGTATCACACAACTCGGTGGACATGCGCATTACCTCGATTGGCGCACGACAAACTTCGCGTTAGCTGACCTGAGCGACGAAATGCGCGTCCTCTCAGCGTATGTTGATATTATCTTAGCCCGTTTCTTGAAGCATTCGGAACTTGTTGAGGCGGCAGCCGCTGCGACCGTCCCGGTAATTAACGGCTGCTGTGACAGATACCATCCAACACAAGCCCTCGGCGATCTGATGACGATACAGGAGCATCTCGGTAGGCTGGAAGGGGTCAAAGTGTGTTTCATCGGCGTGCATAACAACGTCTGTAATTCGTTGATTGCCGCTGGTATGAAAGTAGGCATGGAGGTCACGGTCGTCGCACCGGAGGTGAATCCTGCGGCTGTCGACAAGGAACTATGGGCAGAAGCCTCTCGCAAAGGTCTCTATAAAACGTTTGATACCAGCCACGAGGCGGTTGAGAATTCACTGGAAAAAGTGATTGCCGAAAGCGATGTTGTCTACACAGATACATGGGTGGACATGGAATTCTTCACGGATCCGGCTTTTGCAAAAGAGCGGAAACGTCGATTAGAAAAGATGATGCCGTATCAATTGAATGCGGAACTGCTGAAGACGCACAAGTGCCGGGTTATGCACTGTCTCCCCGCACACCACGGGTATGAAATTTCGGGTGAACTCGTTAACGATGAACGCTCAATTATCTTTGAGCAATCCGAGAACCGCCTCCATAGCATGAAAGCGATCCTTCTCAAACTCCTCGCGCATGCAAAGTAGTAGGCATATTCCGTATGCCGTTCCGAATGCAACCTGAAACGAATGTCGGGAGCCATAGCGACTAACATCCGGGGGAACCTGCGGATATATGGAAAGGGACATGAAAACTCAAAACCACCGCATCGAACCGCAAGGTTTTTTAATAATTCGCAAAGCGTTAGAAGAAGTGATTCTTTTCTTGGAAGGTGTTCTCTGATATCCGCCTGCGCCGATGTTGCAGGCTGCTGTCTTGTGTTAACGGCACCGTAGCCCGTAAGCGTAGCGGAGGGCGAATCTACGGAGAGGGACATGAAAACTCAAAACCACCGCATCGAACCGCAAGGAACATTAAAAAGACTCGAATGTAGTAAATGTGGTGAAACCTATGATCACTTAACACCCCAGAACGTCTGTACCACTTGCGGGAAACCGCTACTTGCCCGATACGCGCTTGAGCAGATCGCAGAAACATGGACACGTGACACGCTCCAGTCGAGACCCGCTTCACTCTGGCGTTATTCGGAACTCCTACCTATATCTAATCCAACTGACATCGTGACACTTGGCGAAACAATGACACCTCTCGTCCATACGAAGAGGTTGGGAGCAACGTTCGGACTCACAGAAGTATGGGTGAAAGACGAGTCCCGATTACCCACTGGAAGTTTCAAGGCGCGCGGTTTGGCAATGGCAGTCTCCAAAGCAAAGGCACTCGGATTGACGCAATTAGCCATCCCTTCCGCTGGCAACGCTGCAACTGCCCTCGCGCTTTACGCCGCTGCCGCAGGTATAACAGCACACATCTTTATGCCACAAGATACACCCCCCTTCAATAAGGAGACGTGTCAACTTGCCGGTGCGAATGTCACACTGATTGACGGTCTAATTACGGATGCTGGGAGGATTGTCGCCGAACGGAAGGAACAGGAAGGGTGGTTTGACGTGTCAACGCTTAAAGAACCCTATCGCGTGGAGGGCAAAAAAACGATGGGGTTTGAGCTTGCCGAGCAGTTCGGGTGGGAACTACCGGATGTTATCATCTATCCTACGGGTGGCGGCACGGGTATCGTCGGGATGTGGAAAGGCTTTGCGGAATTAGAAGCGATCGGTTGGATTGGTAAGAAAAGGCCTCGGTTCATCTCTGTGCAATCAGCAGGATGTGCCCCGATTGTCAAAGCATGGGAAGAAGGAGCAACTGAAGCGATACCGTGGCGTGATGCACGAACCGTTGCCAGTGGTTTGCGGGTCCCACAAGCCATCGGCGACTTCCTCATTTTAGAGGCGATTCGCAAAAGCAACGGTGCCGCGATTACCGTCACGGACGATGCCATCCGTGAAGCACTGCAACTGCTCCCCACAACCGAAGGGCTTTTGACATGCCCTGAAGGAGCCGCAACCGTCGCGGCACTCAAGCAACTCGTCGCGAACGGAATGATTGAAGACACCGAGCGCGTTGTGCTTTTTAATACAGGCGGTTACCAGTCGTAAGTAGAAAGCCGAAGTCGGCGGTCATTCCTTTATTTTTCAAGATAGTCGTAGGTCGGTTGTCCCGCTGTTTCCGCGCCAGACGCCTTCGTCTTGATATGATAGCCTACCTCGTACTTGCGAACGGATACAATTGGATAGGGACCGTCAAATCCTGTGATGATACCCTTTACTTCGACCGGTTTATCGTTGTTTGCGGTATCAATTCGTAACTGATCAAACTTAGGGTTCGCGCTGAAGACGAATTTCTGCTCCGCGTGCCCTGCGGTCATCGCATGGTGGATATTGGAGGTATCAGGTCGCCAACGGCGCCATGCCGGAACGTTTCGGAGATAACTCCGGGCAAAGCCGGGATGTGCAAACAGGTCGCCGCGAATGGTAGCTTCGGTATTAATAACACGGGAGTGTCCAATCCCATGCCGGCCCCGGAAACGCGAATCGTTAAGCTGACGCATGATGTCATAGACGTCAAACGTATGTGTTTCACTGAATTTAGAGGGACCCTGTCTCGGTTTGACTTCCACGAGTGTCGTGAAAAGCCGTTTTCTACCATGCTTGTCAACAGGTGTGTGGAATGTGATGTCCTTTGGATCCGCCCAAGGTTCCAGTAACCGTCGAATTTGCCTTGCATCGGCGTTACTGACGACATCGGAAATCTCCAACTTCAAAACAGCCACTTCCGCCATGCTTACCATGCCTATTCCAAAAAACAGAAGGACTACCACAACAGTTAGACAATAGAAATGTGCGCGTTTCATTCTGTTTCTCCTTATTCGTTAGTCTTACTTTCCTTATACTCTTTAGACACCACTCAGCGCAAAAAGTTTCAAAAAAAGTTGCTGATGATTTCTGTAGTGTTGAGTTATAGTAAAACCTGCAATTAAATGGACACTCAAGAGTTGGCGAGGTTAGGAAACCTCGCCAGCGGTGGTGAAGTATCAGATGCTGTTGTGTTCACATGTTTTTCGGCTTTACTATAATATAATAAATCCCATCATTTAAGAGTTTAAACGATCAATATCACAAAGAAGTTTACATTGTTAGGAAACGGTTTTGCGTTGGAAACTTGCTAACCAGCTTAATTCGACAATGTAATACAACACGGGCAAGACGATAAGCGTCAAGAACGTTGCTGTTATCATCCCACCACTGATGACGATTGCGAGTGGCTTCTGAAGTTCTGCCCCAGAACCGTGCGCAAGCGCAAGTGGCAGCATCCCTAACCCTGTCGTTAAAGCCGTCATTAACACCGGACTAATCCGCTCCTCGGCGCCCTTTATCACGGCATCATAGAGCGACATACCTTCTGAACGCAGCGTATTGATGTGTGTCACCAAAATAATTCCATTTCGCACAGCAATACCGAAGAGCAGAATGAAACCCACCATTGACGGAATACTCAACACACCGCCCGTGAGGAAAATACTGACAACACCCCCGATTAACGCCAGCGGCAGATTAAGCATCACCAACAATGAAAGCCGAAATGAACCCATCGCCAAAAACAACAGAACACAGATGCCAATGAGGACAAACCCTGTCTGAATCAGAATCCTTCTTTGTGCCGCCTGTTGACTTTCAAACTGCCCGCCATAGGACAGGAAATACGCTTCGGGCAGGTCGATACGTTCGTCGATTTCTTTCTGAACTTCTGCAATAAAATTGCCGAGATCCCGATCTTGGACGTTACACTGGATGACAATACGCCGAGAAACGTTCTCGCGATTGATAGTGTTCGGTCCATAACCAAAGCCAACATCGGCGACCTGTTTCAAAGGGACGAATGCCCCTGACGGCGTTCGAATTTTTAAACTCTCAATGGCTTCGGCTGTGTTGACGAGTGTCGGATCTACTCGAATCAAGAGGGAATATTGGCGTTGCCCTTGGATGACTTGGCTGACTAACTCCCCTTTGAATGCGGTTTCTGCAAAATGCGTCACGTCTTCGACGCGTAAACCGTAACGCGCCGCTTCAAGCCGTTTAACCCGAATCTGAAGTTGTTCCACTTGTACCTGCTGTTCCACCTGTAAATCCGCTGCACCTCCAATTTCCGAGATGACCGCTCGAATCTCCTCCGCTTTTGCTCTAAGCGTGTCGAGATCTGTCCCGAACAACTTCAATGCGACCTGTGCGTTGACCCCTGATAGAAGATGGTCAAGGCGATGCTGAATCGGTTGACCGACAGATACCAGCACACCGGGAAAGTTTTCGGGAGACAGCAACGTCCGGACTTCGGAGAGGAGTTCTGCCCGTGTTTTCTCTCGTTCGTCAGGGGGAATAAAGTTCACAAGGATCTCATGTGTGTTTACATCGTGGGCATGTTCATCTGCTTCTGCCCGCCCGGTACGGCTACTTACGCTCGTTACTTCTGGAATCGTCAAGAGCCGCGTTTCCATCTCTCTGCCGATACGCGTGGATTCTCCCAACGAGGTTCCTGGTGGTGAGAAGACGCTGATAATAAACGTCGCTTCATCCATCACAGGCAGGAATTCGCGCCCCAAACGAGGAATCGCTGCTACAGTCAACACCACCAACAGCAATGCCACCGCGACAATCACCCAACGCAATCGCATAACCCCAACAAGTATCGGATGATAAGCCCGTTTAATCCATACAACCACAGGGCTTTCTCTTGAAGGATGGGGTTCCGACTCAGATCCATCCGATGAACGCGACCTTTGGAAACGGGTCAACAGCAAGTCGCTTAACACCGGAACGACTGTGAGCGCAACCAGTAGCGACGCTGCCATCGAAATAACAACAGCCCAGCCAAGTGGACGGAACATCCTGCCCTCCATACCACTGAGGCTGAACAGCGGGACGAAAACGAGGATGATAATTAATGTCGCAAAAACAATTGACGATCTGATCTCTTCGCTTGCTCGCGTTACAACCTCCGACGGTGTTTCTTCAGGCTCAACACCCGTCCAACGAAGACGAAAATACTCTTGTAATCGTCGGAAGATGTTTTCGACGTAGACAATCGCATCATCAACCACCATTCCAACCGCAATCGCTAAACCCGCTAGTGTCATGATGTTGAGGGTCCCACCCTGAGAAAGAAACGCAATAACGGCTATAATCAGGGACAGTGGGATCGCAGTCAGGGTAATCAGCGCGGTCCGAATGTTAAAAAGAAAAATAGCCAGAACAATAACAACCAGAATCGCGCCATCACGCAGGGCATCTTTGACAGTATCAATAGCGCGACGAATTAAATCTGCTTGCGCGTATTCAACTTTAATCTTCACACCTTCAGGCATTGACTGTTCCAGTGATTTCAACACGGATGTCACTTTGTCATTCAGGTTCATCGTGTTGACACCGGGTTGCTTGATCACCTTGCCTAAGACGGTCTCTTTTCCATTGTGACTTCCCGCGCCGCGTCGGATTTCTGGAAGCGATCCGATTTTCACTGTAGCAACATCCTTAACAAGAATCGGTCTGCCGTGGTTTCGCACATTGACAACGACGTTTTCAATATCAGAAATCGAAGAGATCCGTCCTAATCCCCGGATCATCAACTCGCGAGCGTCTTTGATGAGGAACCCGCCTGCTGAGTTTTCGTTACTCTTCTCAAGCGAAGCCGCGACATCCTCAAGTGAGAGGTTGTAACTTATTAATTGCTCAGGATTGACGAAAACTTGGAATTGCTTTACGTAGCCGCCGATGTTGATCACATTGGCAATACCACCCTGTGATTGCAGTTGGTAGCGAATCACCCAGTCTGCGAGGTCTCGCATTTCCATCTCATCAAATTCTCCTGCTTCATCAACGAGGGCGTATTCTATAATCTCACCCAACAAGGAGGAAGTCGGCAGGATAATTGGAGCGTCAACACCCTCGGGCAAGGTCGGAGCAACCAGTTGGAGTCGCTCAGAGACCATCTGTCGTGCAAGAAATACATCCGTTCCCCAGTCAAATTCAACAAACACAAGCGACAAACCAATGGCGGAGGAAGACCTGACCCGTGTGACATAGGGCGCGCCGTTCATCGAACTCTCAACAGGTAATGTAACCAAGGTTTCCATCTCTTCAGGCGACCATCCGTGTGCTTCAGTGAGTATGGTAATACGAGGGGGATTGATGTCAGGGTAAACATCAATCGGTGCCGATTGAAACATCCTGAATCCAATGATGACAATCGCGACCATACAAGCAAGCGTCAGGAGTCTATTTTTAAGAGAAACCTCGGTGATTTTCGACCACATTTTTTAATCTTTCTCCTTTTTTCTCTCGTCCGGTAGGTGCGGAATGTAATACATTGTCCCGCAAGTCCACACGTTGTCCTCGGATGCCACACGCGCATCCGTTCTGGCACTACGGATTTAGTCTATTCCCAGACTAAATCCCTCAACCGCACCGGATTTCCAGCGAAGTAGTATGTTTATAGAATGCTGCTTCAAAATACCGTGAAAAATCTAAGTTGACCCACGTAAAATAAAAACCTTAATGGGCATGTCCGTGAGCATCCACCCCTTCGGAGACATCCGCCGTTGCCCGCAACAACTGATGTTGCCCCTGTACCACTACATATTCCTCGGGAAACAAACCTTCTTTGATTTCGACATACTGATCATCTCTGGCACCCGCTACAATTTCATGCTTCGTGTAATGGTCACCCTCTTCAACAAAAACAAACCAACTCCCCCTGTCTTCAAGGACAGCATTCAATGGAACACTCAAGACCTCGGGTCCTTTTTCCAAGACAATTGTCTGTTCAGTAAACATCCCCGGTTTGAGTTTACGCGTGGGATTGTTGACTTCCGCCCAAAAATGGACGGTACGTTCCGCTGGATTCATAATACCTGAGATATGTGAAATCCTTCCGGTGAAAGTTGTTTCTGGATAAGCAGCGGCGCGAATGCGAACCTCACTGCCTATTTGCCATTTGTCCTGAAGGCGAACAAGTGCATCCTCATGGACCTCACCTTCAACCCAGACGAGATCGGTATCGAGTATTGAGAAAAGCATATTGTTTTTTTCAACCGTCGTCCCGAGTGTTACATGTTGCTTAATGATTTGTCCGGAAGCGGATGCCTTAACATGAAATATTGGGGAAGGTTGTCCCGTTTGAACGATCTTGTCTATGTCAGCGAGCGTCAATCCGGACACCTGAAGTTTCTGCCGAACCTTGTTTAAGGTGATGCTGGCACTCCGAAATGCCTCTTCTAATTGGAGTACTCCCTCAAGTGCCTCTGAACTCTCCACAAAAGCAAGGTAATTTTCAATCAGTTCATCGGTGGGCAAATCGTTGAAGGATACTATAGCCCGCGTCTTAGCCAAGTTTTCAAGCAGTGTTTCAGTGAGACCGGCAGCCAAGGCGCGTTGTTTGTTGGCTGCAACTTTGATAGCAGCAATCTTGTATGCCGCCTCTGCATCAACCAACGCTGTTCCTTCGCCGCTAAGCATTGCGTATTTTTTCAGTAAGGTTTCCGTATCCAATTCGTCAGCATTCAACAGTGCGAGAATTGCGCTCTCCCCGCTGTCGTGAAGGATCTTTCTTAGTATCTGTTCACTGACATCGAGGATTTGGAATTGACGCTTTGCATCTGCCAGCTCATTCTGCCCTTTTCTGTATGCTGACTGTTGTGCAATGAGTTCCTTCTGTGCGGAAATACGCTTTTCTGCGAGGACTTCGGTTCTCTTAAGTGTTGTCTCTATCAACTGAAGTTCAACGTCGGCTTTAACCAATCTAAACCGCATCTGTTCTAATACCGAGATAATCTGCGTTATAGCAAGCACTTTACGTCTTTCGATTGCGCTCTGTAACTCCTGCAGTTCGGAAAGCGATTGCAAGTAGTCAATTTGACGCGTTTGCAATTCCCGGCGAATTTGCTTGGCAAAGACCTCTGTCAGTCTCGTCAATCTGGATGCCAGCGACTTCTTTTGCGCTACCGCTTCAATCATTTCGATCTGCGCCATTTGCAAGTCAAGACTCTCCAGCTCAAGGAGTAAATCGCCCTTTTCGACAAATTCGCCAACATTGGAATGGATGCGTTTCACAATACCACCGATCCGTGGTGTGACAATTGCCTGTCGTTTGGGATGCGGTAGTATGTTTCCATGAACGGGCACAATCGTTTCAATTGCACGGACCTTAACTTCAGCAGTCCTCAAACCGATATTGGCTTTTGCTTTATCAGTGAGCGTTACTGTGTTTCCCTGACTGTGCGTATGATCAGCATGCTCATCAGGTGTGTCATCAGCCCAAATTAATGCAGAAGTGAGATTTAGCGAGACCAAGCCTCCTATTGTCATAATTAAAAATGCAAAAAATAGCGGAAAACGCGTGTAACGTAACATTATAATTTCTCCTTTTTAACACAGTCGCTATCGGCTGATAGGTGTGTCTATAGCGGCTTCAAGGTGAGCCAGTGCCTTGTAGTACGCCGCGAGTGCTTCAAGGTAAGCAAATCGCATTTCGACAAATTCGTTCTGCATCACAATAACCTCCAAGAGTTCTGCCTCACCTAATTCGTAGGCAGTTCGCGTCAGTTTGAGGTTTTCATTGAGCAATTTGACTGAATCCTCTTCATAAAACTTGAGCGTTTTTTGTGCGGTTTTGAGAGAGAGAAATGCTGCCCTCACTTCCCGGTTAATGTGTCGCTCTTGACTGCTGATTTCGATGGCATCTACCTGTTGTTGCGCTTTTGCCGCATTAATTTCAGCACGATTCCGATCGAAGAATGGCAATGGAATCGTCAATTTCACGCCGAACCTGTTCTCACTTTCGCTGCGTTGGGCAAGTGCGCCAACGCTCAAGTCAGGAATGTTCACTGATTTTGCGAGTCGAAGTTCGTTTTCAGTCAACTCAGCGTCTAATTGAAGCGACTTTAGGTCATTGCGTTGCTCGAGCGCATGTGTCTTCAAGATGTCAAGCGTCAATTGTGAAGGGACATCTGGTGATATTTTTGGCGTGGCTTGCGGTCTTCCAAGACTTGCTGTTGAGAAGCTTGGCAAACCACTGACAGCGATACGCTCAGTTTCAAGTGGGGTGCCCATTAAGGCGTTCAGTTCAAGTTGTGCCGATTGTGATTCACCCTCTAATCTTACTGCTTCACGCAGTGCCGATTGTAACTGGATATTTGCCAAATTTGCCTGTGTCACCGAAATATCACCAGTTTCAAACTGAAACTGAGCGATGTCGTGCATCTGTTCGCTATGTTGAATAACCTCTTTGGCTAACTTAAGCTTTTCTTGAACAAGCACCAATTCATAGAAGGCTACCTTTACCAATTTCGTAAGCAAACGGGTGGCTTCACCAAGTTCAGCGTTGACCTTTTCGAGATGGATCTTCGCAATTCGTCTTTGATGTCCTCGCTGTCTACCGAGATGAAAAGTTTGGGTGAGTTCAAGCTCTTGATTGCCGTCTATCCCGCCAGCGAACTCGGCTCCCAATTCAGGGTTACTCAGCAACGGGATACCCTCAATTCGGGCGCGGGCAACTTTAAGTTTTTCACGAATAGCGTGAAGTTCCGGGTTTTCGCGCAGTGCCGTCTGGACCGCAACCTCAAGTGTAACCTGCCCTTCCGTATTTGAAAAGGCAAGCGACAGTTGCCAGACGCTTAATGCCAACAGACAAATTATGCCGATCACGAAGATGGGATTGAATGTAAGTTTCGTACGCATTTTAATGTTCCCTTACGGTTTTCTAATTTTTCTTGTGGGTCGGTCAAGTGAATTTGGAATTTAACGTTCTATTCCGTAGAGCCGTCCTCCTAGCGCAGGTCTCCTATAGAGGAAACCTGCGGGACAATGTTACGGACTCTGTGCTTTGGTTTAAGATTCTTCACGAACTGGATATAACCGTCCGTGCTTACAAAGTTGACAAAAGTCGGTGCTGGATTAAAGTCTTGGAAATCAGTGGGAATTCGTGCTTAACTCTCAACCGCGCGAGGCGCGATGAAGGCTACAGTGAATAGAAAAGGGTACGATTTAAATGAGGAGTGTCGTGGTCCGAAGAGATACGAGCGTAGGATCTATGACTGATGGGATATCCAGAAGAGGGGTATGTGTTAGAATCGCGGAACCATTTGCTCGGTGTGCTATGAGTGTAACGGTGGAAATGGATGGGTGTACTAACGTATCTTGGACTAGAACAAGATACGGTCCAACGTCCAAAGAAACAAAAATGGCAAGATCAAAGCACGAGCCGCAGTGAGCTTCTTCAGCAGTATTCGCAGTAATCACAACCTCTGTGTGTATTTCATGGAGGTCATGTGTGTCAGTACCAGTGCAGCGTCCATTGACTGCGGTTTCAAATTCGACATGCCCGTCCATGCCGATGCACAAGACATAGTTGGACAATTGCATCGGAACTATGGATAGGTAAATGAGTAGCCAAATAAGAGGAATAGCAGTCCTTTTTTTATCCGCTGAAATAAATTCCATTTTTCTCTTCCAAAGGGTGTTATAATTCTTAAAACGCATCCGGTTGACTGTCCGTTCAAATACTTTACCTTTTAGCATACACGACTTTCTCAAAAAATTCAAGAAAAAGTGTCAAAACTGTAGTGCCAACGCTTATTAGGGCCAAAATTTCGTAAGGTTAAGACAAGTTTTGTTGTGAAAATTCGACAGGCATCAAATGTTGACTCAGTTTCCACAGGGCCAGTAGGAAGGTGAGCCATGAATGCCACGCGAGTGGTTGGAAGGCGGAATGCAATAGGACGAGGCATAAACCTAAGGAGGCAAGCCGTTGACGGTATTTTAGCCACGTCTGTCGGTTTCCCCATCGGATCCAACGACTTCGTAGAATATAGAGGCTGGCGATAACGATAGCAATGGCACCGATGATGCTGAGGGGGTGCCTCGCTTCTCCGAAGCTGCCTGCTCGCCATATACAGAGGAGTGAGATAACGGCAGCCCCGACGATGCCGTGACCGATTTGAACAAAAATGTGCATGGTGACAGTTTAATATGAAACCAAGGTGGCATCATTCGACGCCTTGTAAGCTGCGGGAGCGGTTAGAAACCGATTTGCATAATTTGTTCAACACTGTTCATTTATTAAACAGTGTTGAACATCCATCACGGTGTTTACAAAAGAAGCTGAGGAAATGCTGTTCCGCGAGAAGGACCTCCGAGATGCCTATTCCGTCGGCATTAGAATGAACCTAAAATAGTGTCCATCGGGTTTTTCCCTTCAGCTTTCAAAACCTTGATGCGTTGCTCAGCAGGACCTACCGATTTGATTTGACAGAGTGTAGTGTGATGTGCCATAATCATTTTATTTACTATATTTTAACATTTCCAGTTGACAAAAGATGGAGAATATAATGCTTACCTGCGTTTATAAGAGCGATTTTCTTCTTGCCATTTCTCTTTCAATTTTACTAACGCTTACTGTTGTATTTCCCTTTGTTGTGGGGTGCGGTGAGACTGACAACCCTATTGTTGATGAAGATGCGCATGACGGAGGGGAAACCTTCCACACTGATGCTGACGGTTTTGTTTTAGAGGTCGCCGCTGCTGAGATCTACCGTCAATTTCAAGGCACATCGAGCGGCGGGCTAACCGTCGGAGTCGGAGAAGAAGTTGAGGTGCCTGTCACGTTTATCGACACCAGTGGCGCGGAAGTTCACGTCGGCGAAGAGGAAGGTGAAGACGCACATGGACATGATGAAGAAGAGGTCTTCTCTTTGGGTTTAACAGGTTATGATTCGGCTATTATTGACATCCATCTGCCTGGGGGCAAAGAGGAGCACGCCGAAGACGAACATGGTGAAGAAGGATGGCGATTTGAAGTCGTTGGACTGAAAGCCGGTACAATGGAGATTACATTACAATTCCTTCACGGCGACCACGCCGACTTCACGGCAGCACTTCCGATACCCGTAACCGTGCAATAAGGAGAAAAGTCCATGTTAGGCACTTCTGCCTGTGTGCGGGATTCTTCTTTGGTAGGCGCGCTTTTTAAGTGCGTCTACCTATTCGTGTTAATAGTTGGGATAGCATGCCTACCTTGCTATTTCGGAGATGCCCAAAGTACTCAGGTTGAAACGAGAGTTTTAGAAGGAGAGGTTCTCGAAACAGGGAGTCGCACCCAACTTGTCGGTGTTACCGTCCATATTGTCGAACTTGAGAAGAACACACAGACCGATACCAATGGTCAGTTTAAGTTTGATGCTGTCCCAGAAGGGCAACAGACACTGCAATTCAGAAAAGTCGGGTATCAACAGTTTGAACAAGTCATTGAGGTCAATGCGTCTACCTCTTATATTCAGATTGCGTTGGAGGCACTGCCGTTTCAACTGAGAGCGATCGAGATATACGGTTCAAGCCGAGATCTGTCGCAGTTTGAAGCAACGACTGACTTGGCACTGAGTGAGGCTGAACTCCAAAGAAAGGTCGGTATGACCTTGGCGAACGCTCTGGCAAATGAGACAGGCATTTCGCAACGAACGATGGGACGGGCAATCGCGCGTCCTGTTATTCGAGGATTGGGTGGAGACAGACTGCTTATTCTTGAGAATGGCGAACGGACTGGTGATAAATCTGCCTCCAGTGCCGACCATGCCGTATCAATTGACCCAACGAGTGCTGCAGGGGTTGAAGTCACGCGTGGTCCCGCATCCCTCATCTACGGGTCAAGCACGTTGGGTGGCGTTATCAATGTCAAGAACAACAATATTCCTCAAGTTTTGCCAGAACGGCTGGACATGCATCTGGCGTTCCAGGGCGAATCTGTGAATTCAGGTTTGACGGGAACAACGGGCTTTACCGTTCCAATTGGTGATTTTGCCGGAAATTTAGAATGGAATCGCCGTCTTGCGTCTGACATACGAACGCCGGTAGGCGTGCTTGAAAACACTGCCCTTTCAAACATCAACTTTTCAGGCGGTGCCTCCGTAATTAAGCCATGGGGTTTCATCGGTGCTTCTGGAAGCAGTTATCGTTCAGATTACGGCGTTCCTGGTTCTCCAGAGGGACATATTAGCGGCGTTGACATCGCACTTGACAAGCAGCGTTATGAAGGACAAATGGAGTACCGCTTCAATAAAAGGCTGCTTGAGAAGATGAGACTCCGAACAGCCTACACCCGTTACCAGCATCAAGAGTTGGAGTCAAATGGCGCGCTCGGTGTCGAATTCGGTTTACTAACCTACAACGTCTCAGCGATGGCTTACGTATTAGAGAATGCCATTGCCGGTGTTTCGGGTCAATATCGCGATCATGCGACCGGTGGATTTTACTGGACACCCCATACGCGTGAGTTTGCCGCCGCGGGATTTTATCTAAGTCAGTATAACTTCGATAAACTCACTTTACAAGGGGCTGTCCGCTATGACCTTAAGCGATCAGAACCGTTTAGACCTGGTGCAGTTGTCCGAGCCGGAACCGTCCAACGTCGAGATTTCAAGGGTATGTCGGGGGCAACGTCTGGAATTTACCACTGGACGGATAAGTTGAGCACTGGACTTACATTGATGAGGACGTTCCGTCCACCCGGTATCGAAGAGCTTTTCAGCGATGGACCACACTTGGCTGTCTACTCCTATGAAATAGGGAACGCAGCGTTGGAACCTGAGATCGGATATGGGGCTGATCTCTTTACCAGATACTCAACTGATAAGTTCAAACTGAATTTTGCCCTGTTCCGCAATCGTATATACAACTACCTCATTCCGACGAACACGGGCCAGAAAGAGTGGGGGAGCGGTGCAGCCGGATGGTTATGGATTTATCAATACATGGGACATCACGTTCTGATGAACGGTGCTGAGATTCAAATTGGTGGCAAAGTCCTACCGCAAGTTCACCTTCAATTCGATATGAGTGTTGTCCGCGGAAGGCTCGAACCCAACAGGCGACCGTTGGAACGCATCCCCCCTCTCAACGGCAAAGTCGTTCTCAGTTACACACCTTCCCCTTTTCATTTTTATCTGACATCTCGTTTTTCAGGGAGACAAAAACGCATTGGTGAATTTGAAGAACCTACGGATGAGTATCTTGTCTATGATATCGGAGGCTATCTCAATTTTTCGTGGTGGCAACTTGAAAACATGGTGGTTTTTGAGATTGAAAACCTTTTTGATACGGAGTATCGCCAACATCTCTCTCGCATCAAAGCAATAATGCCGGAACCCGGACGGAATGTAAAGTTTCTATATAAACTTAATTTTTAGTACAAGTCGTCTGAGGCGAGGAATAGCACTCATAGAATCTTTTCTTAAGGAGGCATTTAGACGCGACATAGTAGTTTTACCATACGCATCGGGTTCAAAGCGATTTGTTTCGACCTATCCAACGTGGCGATCATAGTCATTGAAACTACTGAAATGACAATTCCCCAGAAGGTTGTTTCAGATTGATGGCCCTGAACGATACTGAGAACGGCAGTAATGACAAGCCCGACTGTTAGAAGATAGAAGCAGCTTCCCGTCACACGTAGCGCAGTGATTTCAAATCTATCCCTTGATATATCTGGAAAACGGCGGATTCGAGTAATCATATAGGCGATACCAAAGTCCCATCACACAGACACGCGAAATTCCTTGCAAAATTAACGGCAACTATGTTAAGATTAAAAAATGAAGGCGTCGCTTACAGCGCGCACTTACAACCATATATTGCGCGCTTACAAAGCGCATACAGTAAAACGAGGAGATACATAAAGATGAAGAAGATGTTTTGGGCAATAGTGCTGTCGGTTCTATGCGTTACCATCAGCTATGGACAATATAATGGAGAATGTTGGGTCGTAAGTAAGGGAGATACAGTTTATAAATTATATGCCGATGGAAACGCTGATCCACAGGTTATTCCGAATTTACCGCAAGCAACCGCCGCCGAGGTGAATCCAGCAGACGGTGTTGTCTGGATCGCAGTTTCAGCGGCAAATACCGTCTATCGCTACAATCCAAACACTGGCGATTTTACACAGATTTCCGATATTAATCGTCCGAACCAGATCGCCATTAACCCCGCCGATGGCTCCGCATGGATCGCAGGGCTTGATTCTGTTAAAAAAGTATCTGGTGATGGCACGCAAGTTGTCGCTGTGATACCTGCCCATGAACCCGCAGTGGCAGTAAATCCCAGTGACGGTTCGGCATGGATAACAAACGCACGAGGTCCTATCGCACGCTACGATGCCGCGGGGAATAAAGTAGCAGACGCACCACCGATGGGTGAACCCAAGGGGGTAACCGTGGACTATGATGGAAATGCTTGGATCGCCGACAGTCAACATAGTGTTCTAATGCGGGTTTCAGCGAGTGGACAGAAACTGGTGGAAATTACCGATATTCCGAATCCTACGTCCCCGCGCATCAATGTTGCCGATGGAAGTGTCTGGGTTGTTTCACAACAGTCGATGTTAATGAACTTGGGACCAGATGGGGGCAAGAGAGCTGAATTTCTTGCGGGAATGGCAATTGTGGCGATCAGCGTTTCACCCGCAGATGGCGGTATTTGGATAGCGGATATACTCGGTGAGACATTCCAAGGTGAAATTAGTAAATGGACGTCAGGAGGACAACCCCTGTTCAAAAATCCGATACCACAGCCTTCCTCGGTTTCTGTTGGATACTGGTCGGGCAACTAATTTAGAATCGACAGGAATTGAGTTGCCACGCTCGTCTCGTTGAAAGATACACCGAAATCTGGTTGTGGCACTCGCCGGAATAATAACAATTTTTTTGACAAATATGAGGTGCAACATGATTAAGTATCCTCGTTTGGTGCAGCGCATCAGTTTCCGAAGTCTACTGTTAAGGTTGGCAATCGGAATGTTTGTTATTGTCTCCTTTACCACAAGTGGATTCGCACAGTTGCCAGACTTCCG
Organism: Candidatus Poribacteria bacterium; assembly: GCA_965220065.1. GTDB lineage: Bacteria > Poribacteria > WGA-4E > WGA-4E > WGA-3G > WGA-3G. Next base: position 5,405,962 of record OZ244804.1, on the reverse strand, counting down.
TGTTGACGCTGATAGCATCTCCTTTTCCAACCCAACGCCGGTTGAAGGAGAAGAGATTACCATTTTAGTTGAAATAAAGAATATTGGTGACAGAACACAAACGATGAACCAAGATCTGGTTGTTGACCTTTATGAGGGGGATCCGGCGACACAACCGCTCCAAATACTCTGTAAGGATGTGATCTTAGAGTTAAAACCCGGAAAGAGCAAGCGGGTGAAAACACAATGGCAACCGCCTCCGGGTAAGACTGAAATCTATGCCGTCGTTAACCCAGCCGGTGCAAAACACATTGAAGAAACAGACATGGGAAACAACGTGACCCATGCGACACTCGTTGCTGAGTCGCGAACGTTTCCACCCGTCACTCCTGAACAGGTCCAAAACGCCATAACCAAAGGCGTTGCTTGGATAGCCGCACAGCAAGGAAGGCATAGTCGCACTTGCTTACAATGTGGGACTGAAAACCAACTCATCTTAATCTGCATTACCTGCGGAGCGAGCCTAAAAGGTCTCGCTGAAAACTTTATTCCCGGCAATTCTTGGAATTTTGGTGAAGATCAGACGCAAGAAACAGCGTTGGCATTGCAAACATTGTTCGCAACGGGACATACACCTTCGCACCCAGCAGTGCAAAAAGGTTTAGAGTTTCTCTTGGCACAGAACTGGAACGAATTCGCTGTTTATCAATTTGCCGTGGTGATACCGGCTTTAGTCGCGACGCGAGATGCCGCATATAGAGAGCGCGCCCAGTTTGCTGTGAATCAATTAGTCAAAAAGCAACTCCCGGTCAGGGGCAGTGAGTTCACAGACGATCGCGACGACGGCGGTTGGGGATACGGTTTTTCTGCTGATGGTGCGCATATGAACATGGTTATCTACGCACTCTATACCGCAAAACAGTGGGGGCTTGATATTCCGCCTGACACATGGGCACGTGCCGAGCAGTGGATTCGCCGAAACCAAACCGAAACGGGCGGATGGCTCTACAATTTAGTTGATGACGGTTCGCCGTGGGCTATAGGGGTCTATGGCAGCATGACCGCAACCGGATTGTGGGCACTTCGGGCATGTGGCGTCCCTACCGACGATCCGCAGATTCAGAAAGGCATCGAATGGGTCAAAAAGCATTGGACTTTAACCCGAAATCCTGGTTCTAACTCATGGCTTTACTACTATCTACTTTCGTTACAACGGTACTGTGACATTCCTCCAACTATAGACACACTTGCTGGCTACGATTGGTACGATGAAATCTCACGGATGATGGTTGCACAACAGGAATCTGATGGAAGATGGCGCGGATCTGAGAGTGATTTTTTGTCAACCTGTTTTGCTGTCATGTCCTTGAGTCATGCCTTGGTAGGTCCAACAGAGCCGAACATCGGGATTGTTCCACAGAGCCTCCGGTTTTCACCACCTACGCCGCGCGTCGGTGAAGTCGTACGACTCAGTGCAACCCTTCGGAATACGGGAACTCCTCTTGATAAGATTCTCAAGATCGAGTTTTATGTTGATGATGAGACGGTTGCTACAACCGAAGTTTTTTGGACGTCGGAACTCGCTGAGACCGTCATTTCCGCCGATTGGGTGCCGACAAAGGAAGGTAAAATCGAGTTTGTGGCACGCATAGATCTCTCGGATGCAGACGAAAGTGATAATAGTGCCTCGGAAAAACTCACAGTCTTTCCTAAATCCACTGCGGCAACAGATGTCCAGTTAGCGAAACCGAAGCAAATTAGCGAAAATATTTATCAGCTCGGCAACGTTGTTTTCGATACCAGCAAACGCGAGGTAACCCTGTCGGGTGAAATTAACATTGTGGGTGGAGATGCTAATATTGAATTCTTTGCCTGCGGTAAACTCGGCAAAACGCATGAAAGCATTTTAATCGTTGACGCAGAACCGATTTACATACTTACAGCACTCGGGGTTTTAGATTTTACGCCGGGCATGAATCTTTCAGTTGAAGGTGATCCGCGAACTCCGACAGGAGCACCTGTTGACATTTGGGTGGAATGGAATCAAGGCGACGAGGTGGTCTCGCGGCGCGCAAGAGAGTTAGTATGGAATGCCTTTACGGAGGAGCCGATGCAAGACACACCATGGATCTTCACAGGCGGACGACTTAAAAACAATCAATTCACTGCCCAACTCTTCCACAATATTGTCGCTGTCTATCGCGACCCAGATTCACTTTTCAACCACCCCTTACCTACTGGCACTGATGATCGGACGTATCGTGTGAATACCGATGTAATCCCACCTAAAGGCACAAAAGTAAAAATCATCATTCGACCTACCACAGTTTAAGGGAAAAAATGCCAATTTTTGAATACCATTGCAATGACTGTAGAACTGAATTTGAGGTTCTTCAACGCGTCAGTGATACCAACACACCTTCGGAATGTCCCCCGCCATGTCCGAAGTGTGGCGCATTGAATCCAACGAAACGCTTCTCCGCTTTTGCTACCGCAGGTACGCAGAAGGAGACCACCAGCAACAACGCAACCTGAGCGATTCCAACTGGTGGCAGTTTGCCCTAATGAAACAGAAACCTACAAAACCCGCACCGAACATCCTACGCGAAATCCAAGCAGACAAAGTCCTACCGGTATATCTACTCTGTGGCGAGGAAAGTTTCCTCATTGAAGGGACCCTCAAACAGATGCTTGATCACTTGCTTTCACCCGAAACACGCGATTTTAACCTCACCTTCCTCGATGGCACCGATATAACAACTCGAGAAATTCTCAGTCAAGTTGATCTCTATCCGGTCATGTCAAAATGGCGAGCGGTGGTTGTCCGAGATGCTCCCTTTTTTAAAACCCAGCAACGGACAACACCGATAACGCTTCTCCGCAATGCATTCAAAATTGAAATGACAGACCCGCAAAAATCTATCTCTACAATGGAAAAACTATTAGAGGTAAGTCCACAGCAAATCGCCGAGCGGCATTTTGACTTTGTAAATGCGGTTGAGGCACTCATCAATGAGTTAGGGACAAAATTAACCGACGAAGAGCGGAGTTTCTTAGAACGTTTGCCGGAAATTGCTCAACAGTTGGATACCCATGCTACGGAAACTGGTGCCGCTGATGACATTGACTTACTCCTTGAGTGGCTTCAAGCCGATCTGCCGAAAAACAGCGTTCTGATATTTATAGTGCGCGGACCCGTGAACGAACGCAACAGGGTCGTTAAAACGATTGAAACTGTAGGACGCTATAGGTCCTTTGATCCGGTGGAAGCGGGTCCATCGCTGAACCGGGATCCGTTGTATAAAAAGGTCTCGGAAAAACTCGGTGAATTCAATAAACAAATTACACCCCGTGCTTTCACGCAACTCAGGACACGCACCGGCGGCGATATGCACACAATTGCCGAAGCGATCAACAAGATTGTCAATTTTGTGGGCGACAAACGTCAAATTGACGAACAAGATATCCAGAATATTGTGACGCAGAACACGTTTGATAGTATTTTCGACCTCACCGATGCGATTGGAAGGCGTTCAATTGGACAAGCATTGAAGAGTCTTTACGAAGTGTTAGCAAGCGGTCAAGAACCTATCCTGGTTAATGCGTCAATCACGCGTCAATTCCGATTTGCTCTCCAAGCCAAGCTCATCGCAGGTAGAAAAGGGCTTCGACCGCTTCGTAGTCGGATGCAGTTCTCTGAATTTACGAAGAATATCTTTCAGCCGCTTGTTGAAGAAATGGGCGGTTTTTTACCAAAGTCGGCTACACATAACATACTGAAACAGAATCCTTATGTCGCCTACAAGATTTTTCAGACGCTCCACGCTTTCACTGCTGAGGAGCTGGTCATTGCGATTGAAAAAACCCTCATCGTGGATACCCAATTAAAAACAAGCGATCTAAACGAGATAGGCATTCTGGAGCAATTGGTGTGTGAACTTTGTACCACCCGGAAATAGGACAGATCGCTTTCTCCAGCATGACACTTAGAAACCAATAGAATTTGATTCCGTTTTAATTATTATGTACTCATAAGAAATAAGGAGTTTTTTATTGTGAAAGGGACAAGACCTTTAGATAACGCTGAAATCCGTAAGGTTTCAACGGCTTTTGACGGGACGTTTGCTATTCGGAATAGAAGTTTATTCATGCTGGGGGTCTCCGTCGGCGGGCGTATTAGTGAACTGCTCGCTTTGAAAGTGAATGATGTGTGGCAGAATAATAAGCCTGTCAAAGATTTGTTGTTTGATCGGAGCATTGTAAAGGGGGGTGAAGTATCGAGAGCAGTGCCTGTCAACGTAGACGGCAGGCAGGCACTTGAAGACCTCATAGCTTGGCATCTTGAGTTCTATGGAAATGTTGATCCGACTCGTCCATTGTTCCCCTCACGAAAAGGACAAGGTTTGAAAGCGATGACGCGGATAGCGGCGCACGACGTGCTAAAAGATGCCTTTGAAACGGCCGGATTAAACGGAAAACTCGGCACGCATTCGCTGCGGAAGTCGTATGCGCAACGCCTCTATGAACAGACAAACGATATTTATGCCGTGCAGGAGATGTTAGGGCATAAAAGTGTCGTGACAACGCAGCGATATTTAGGTGTAAACTACGCCAGCGTTCGGGATGCGTCGGAAGCGATGTCAATTCATTCCGAATCTAACAGAAGTGTGCAAACGTTAAGTTCGGTAAACGAAGCCTCGGATGACGTGCTTTTAATTGAATTGCTCCGTAGAGGGTATGACGTTGCTCGAATGCTTGAGAAAAGCAAAACAGAACAACCTTTTCAGCTCCCCACAAAGGATTCTTCATCGGCAATTTCCGCCTGATATTGAAAACCACAGTACAATCCATTTATGGGGAACGCTTTTGTTCGGGGAGTTTAGGACAATTTTCCATTTTTTGCTATCCTTTCCAGTTTTGCAGACTCTATCCTGTAACACAACATAAAAATGGGAGGAATTTGAAATGGAATCCGTACTTATCATCGTGCTTGGTATTACAATTACTACGCTTGGGTGTGTGGCGATGGGTATATCCTACTCTAAAAAAGTAAACGGTTTGGAAAAGGGAGCATCGCAGCATGATATAGAGGCACTGCAGCAGCAAGTAAACCATATTCAGGAAGAAATGGTTGCTCTCAAAGAGGAAGTTAAACGACTCATTCAGATCGCTAAAGGTGCTGGTGAGTAATGGGAGGAATAGTATGCCACTGCTACTACTACTTTTAATAGGGGTAGCGATCTTTCTTGTCATCAAATATATCGCTGTAATTACCGCTGTCACAGCGATTGTTGTCAGTGGAATAACAGTGATCGCGCTTGTAAGTACTTGGTTGGGAACATCGGTTGCCCTACAAAAATCAGGCTACCATCCCCGCAACGCAAAGCAAGCCTATCATCAAGTTGAATCGGATTTGAATCAGATTGTAGGGGATTTAACCGAAATTCGCTTGCAATTAGATGATGTTGCCCCCTACTTGCGCGATATGGAATTTTTAAGGTATGCCCGCCAGAATCGTAAAGTGGAAAATTAGCCTCGTAAAATAGGAAAGCTAAAATGTAGGCAGGACAGAAATATGTCCTGCCTATTGCATGTACAAGAATATATGTATGAAGTAACCCAAATTATTATTAATTCGACCTATCACAATGCCCTTGCATTTTTTCGGTAGGGTTACCATAGCGGGGCATCCTTTTCAGGGGGCTTGTAGAACATTCTCGAAAGGATTTTTTCAAGCTGGGATTATCGGTTGACGGCTGCTCCTAAAAAGTCAGCCATCGGTGAAAGAGGACACCTTTTCCTTCAGGCTCAACGACTCGCAATAAAACTTTCCCATCGTCAAGAAAATCTATCGCCATAAAACCGGTATGTTGATGTGCGAACAGGGTATTGTCTCCAGACATCACTTCCGTCACCTTTCGGCTCGCCGCCGCACCACTCACGAGCAGATAATCCGTAACTGTGCCTTTCAAAACCTGCAGGGAATGTTCATGTCCAGAAGTGTAAATTAAAAGCGGTGGACCTTGGGGTGGTGATTTTCGCGTCGCAAATGCTCGGTTTAACTGCGCGACCATATTTTTGTTGCGTGCGCCGTTCATATCTTGATCGGACCTGTGGAGGTGCCATCGTGCGTATGGATACACGGAACCCACTATCGGTATTGGGATCCAGAGCCATCTTTTCACAAATCTGACAGGAAACAGGTGTGCCTTCCAGTCATAGGAGCCGCCGTGTGAGCCGTAACTTTCCAGTGGATGGTGTCCGACAACGACGACAGGTAATTCTGTATCTAACAGACCTACGAGTTCTTCTATCACCGTTTCAGGTGATTTTTCCGGTTTTTCATGCTGATGGAGCCACCACTGCGTATCCAACACAATAAACCGTAGGACCGGATCCGTCTTCGGGAGTTCAAGGACAACAGGACCGGGTGAGCCACCAGACGGCAGGAAATTCGATTCACCAGCGAGAGCATCGTTAATAAATTCCTCCTGCGCCCGCAGTGCGTTGTGTCCTTCTGCTCTCCCACTTGCCCAATCATGGTTACCGGGTATAAAGAGTCCATGGGCACCCGTAGATTTGACAACCGCGAGTTGTGGTGTCAACCGAGTCGTCGCTTCGTGTTTTTTGCGCTCCGTCATCCCTTCAGGATACATATTGTCTCCTAAAAAGACAATACTCGTGTTTGAGGCATCCTCCTTCGCCCATTCCTCGAGCGTTTTCAGGACAGGTTCATCCGGTTTTGGAGCACCACCATCACCCAGTAATAAAAGCCGATATCGGAGTTTACCCTCTACTTTTCCGTCATGTTTCGCGCTGTCGGGTATATCGGGATGATAATACGGCTTTGTATGACTACATCCCGCGATTGTCAGTTGGACTGCTTGAACAATGCAACAGAGGAGTATAATATAATAGGTGAATCTGGGGTGCTTATAAAGTCGCTTCATCTTCCAATACCTTCACACCGCCTATTGTCGTTTTGAGGGTTCAAGTAAACAGCCACTTTAGCCACCTATCCATTTTTGGATGTGTTCAACAAATTCCGCCCGTGGGACGATTTGTTGCTCTCTGCGTGCGAGATTGCGAATCGCCACTTTGCCTGCCTCCAATTCGTCAGAACCGAGGATAACAGCATACGGGATACCTTTCGTATCCGCATATTTTATCTGCGTGCTGAGGCGAGTCGGGCGACTGTAGACCTCTGTACGGATGCCATCTTGTCGCAGAAGCGTCGCCAGTTTCAGGGATTCTTGGGCGAGGTCGGCATCGAAAACAGTAACTAATACCTGCGTCACCGTTTTGCCTACAGCGGTAGGGAACATATCAAATTCTTCCATCACATCAATAATCCGTTCAATCCCGAAACTGGTACCCGTCGCTGGATAGCCCTGTTTGCTGAAACTTCCGATGAGTTCATCGTATCTCCCACCACCAGTGATGCTCCCAATTTTCGGTTCCTCAACAACGGTTTCATAGATCGGACCGGTATAATATTCCAAGCCGCGCACCATTGAAACGTTGACCCTATAGAACTTGTCCGGTACTCCAAGCGTTGTGAGATAGTTATTCAGTTCTTCTAATTCTGCAATACCTTCTCTCGCTACCTCAGAATCGCCAAGTTGTTCATTGAGTGCGTTCAGCACTGTCGCCGTATCGCCTTCAATCTGAAGCAGCGCAAGCAACTTTTCAATAACAGGTTCCGAAATCTGATTTTCCGCCAATTCGTCCCTGACCCCTGAAACCCCAATTTTATCCAACTTGTCAATAGAACGGTAAAGTCCGCCAAGTTGTTCGGTAGGCACACCAGCGAATTGCCCGATCCCAGTGATTAATTTTCGGTCATTGATATTAACCTCGAATTGCTCGAAACCGAGTCGAGTTAGCACCTGATAGATGAGGTTCACATTTTCGGCATCAGCGAGCATGCTCTCAGTTCCGACCGTATCCGCATCGCACTGGAAGAATTGACGATAGCGCCCTTTTTGTGGACGTTCCGCTCGCCAGACAGGATCGATTTGGTATCGCTTAAACGGTTTTGGGAGTTGTGGATGCATAGCAATGACCCGACAAAGGGGCACTGAAAGGTCGTAACGGAGAGAGATGTCTTCCTTGCCACCCACGTGCCCTGCCTGATAGATGAGTTTCTCAGCATCGGGTCCGTATTTACCCGTGAGCACTTCCGACAATTCAAGCGCAGGGGTTTGCAACGGTTCAAACCCAAACTCCTCGAACACGTCCCGAATCACATCTATAACATACTGTCTGCGAATCATCTGTTCCGGTAAAATATCTCGCATCCCGCGCGGAACACGCGGTCTAATAAAGGTTGCCATAAGTTTCCTCCTTCAAGGGATCTCCCCTTCCAACCTTCTCACCTACGGGTTTATATGTGTCCGGGGAGTGCCTGACTCCTCCGTCTTCGCAAACCTTTCTGGAGGGTCTGCTTCAGTTTTTCAATCTTCTCCTGTTTCCATGAATCCCTGAGTGCTTTTGGATTTGCAATAAGCGTAGATTCAGATTCTCGCAACAGTTCAATCACCTTAAGTTCATTTGCCTTGAGTGTGCGTCGTGATGTCGTTGAATTGTCAATGATAGCATCGGCGTCTTCTGGGGGTTTCCCTTCAGTGGCACCAAAGGACAACATAAGCGTGATAGGCGACTGATAAGTGCCAAGGGTATTAAGTCGTTTCCACGGTGTTAAAATCGTAGGGGCGACTCTGTTTTCCGTCTGTTCAAGGATATATTTCTCGGCGATGTTCAGGTATTCGGTGGATATGCGGATGTCCCTATCTGAGAAGTTCACCAAATCATCAAATGTGTTAATGTCATCTCGTTCTTCACGCACTGCGAGAATAATATCAATATGTCCGTATTCCAGAGGCAAGATTTCTTCAACATCAGCATCAGTTTCTTCGACCCAATCTTGACCGGTAATTCCTATATCATAGAAATCATCCATGCCGACGTAGACGGGTATCTCTTGAGGTCTCGAAATTTTGATTTGAAATTCGTTGTCGTTGTGGAAGGTCGCGCGATAAGACCTATCCGTTTCAGTATAACCGTTGAGTTCATAGCCAGCACGCTGAAACATTTCAAGTGTATCTGACTGTAGGCTCCCTTTCGGTAAAAGTAGTTTCAGTGTCCTTTGTGATTCCGTTTGCATTATAAATTCTCCTTCTTCTATACTTCTCTTATAAAGGGCTGGAAAATATTTATAGAAGGTCTTCAACAGTAACCACCTGTCTGTCACCCGTTATGATTTGAATTCTGCACATCGGTTCATCAGGGACCAAGCGGAGCAGATAATCATAGTTCGCTTGGCTGGCATACTCCTGCTGTGCCTGCAGATCACGTTCCATTAAATCTACCTCAACGTTCTTACCTGCTTGCCGCAGCGTTTCAGCAAGTCGTTGTGCTTCTGCAATGCCTTCGGATGTTTCTGCTGCGATGAAGTAGTCTTTTCTTCCATTAACAGTCGCTTTGTTCGTGTCGGTGAAGGCTTCTACAAGCCCGTCAAATTGAAACGCAAATCCAGCACCAGGTATCGACGGGCCGCCGAAGGAGGCGATCAAGTTGTCGTATCTTCCACCACCACAGAGCGATAGACGTTTCTCAGTCAGTTCGATCTGAAAGACCGCACCGGTGTAGAAATCGAACCCGCGCGTGATACCCAAATTAATTTCAAAATCTATAATACCGTAGTTTTCCAAACAGTCACAAAGGGCGAGAAGTTCTTTACGTGCGGCTTGCGCAGTATCACCGAGATGCGTCTCCCACGTTGTCATCACAGTGTTTTTATCCCCACGAACTTTCGAGACATCTATGCAACACTGTGCTATCTCTTCAGAAACATTAAAATAACGGTGCCATCTTGCCTTATAAGTCTCCTCAGCAATCGTAGGTAGTTTCTCCGCAAAAGTGGGGACAGTGCTTTCAGTTAATTCCTGAATCGAAACGGTCTCAAGCTTGTAAACACCTTGGTAGTCAGGTCCTTGCAAACGACGCAGCATATTGAGGGCATCTCGCAGTGTTTCCAGATCCCAAAGTTCGCTTTCGTTACGGAGGCTTACAAGATGGTCGATGTCCCAGATCATTTCTGCTTGGTCTTTCGGATCAAGTGCCCCCTGTTTGAAAATCTCGCGGAAAACGCCTGTATTGCCGATTCTTAACTTTGTATGTGAGATGTTGAGTTTCTCGAGGACTCGAATCGGAATGGTAATAATTTCAGCATCGGCATGGGCAGAAGCCGGTCCAATGAGTTCAACACCTGCCTGTCGGAATTCCCGCTTTACGTCCGTACCATCGGCAATCGGTTCCTGTCGGACGCATTGCCCGATGTAGTAGAGTTTATAGGGATAGGGAAGGTGTTTTAGGTCCCCATTGGCAATGAGTCGGCAGACAGGTGCAGTCAACTCGGGTCTAAGGGCATAATCTACCCGATCCGAACCGACGAACGTGAACATTTTGTGCCGGATCTCTTCGCCAGATTGCGCCGATAATAGAGCAAAGGATTCAAACAGCGGGGTTTGAACTTGTGCATATCCATAGGTTTCAAAGGTTTCACGGACGATATTTTCAACGAAATTTCGCTGAACCATCTGCTCGGGTAGAAAATCGTTCGTCCCAGCAGGTTTCTCAAACTTTTCCATGTTTTAATTATTCCTTGCGGTTCGGTCAAGTGGGTCTGAACCTGTGAGGTTTCTTTCTGTATATCTGGGGAAACACCCAAGCAAAAACCCCTCCATTACATTATGGGCTGCGGATCCAGTATAAGGGCTTAACCGATTACGAGTTGGAACTCGCTCCTGAGAGAACCTGGGTGTAACGTAATGGAGCACAGTCCAGGATCCCATAAATTTAAAAATGTCAAAAAAAAAACCCAGTAAACAGTTTGCTCTTTTTCTCGCACGCGCCGACAATGCGGCACTGAGGAGAGCGGCTTGCTTACCAGGGTCCGAACAAGTTAAACTTGCTTCGTATCAAGAATGTTTATTTATTTCCCCTCATCCGCTCTACTCAGAAGTCGACCGAATGATGGTGATGGATATTCAATGTATTAGCGTTACACATTTTTCATGTTCGCTCGCAATATCAGATCCCCACCCGTTAATCGGAAGGGGTCAAACTTGACATTAAAAAGTCAGTGATTTTAATTTAATTTAATGATATTATACCCCATTGAGAGGCAAATGTCAAATTTTTTAGAGACGACCGAACAACGCCATGCAAATTAAACCTATTTACATCATCTCTATCCTCGGTGTGCTACTATCGGTACTCCTATGCGGTATCTACTTCCAGTTCTCCTATTTTGAACCCGACACTGTTTCGTATCTATTCCAAGCAAAACTGTTTTCGGAGGGTAAGCTCTCGGTGCCCGCGCCCCCAGAACACGGGTTCTCTTCTTCTCCGCATATCAATGTTCTCAACGGTAAATGGTATTCAAAATATCCCTTCGGAAATGCCTTGATGCTGATGTTCGGCGTATTTATCAACGCGCCGTGGCTGATTCCCGCACTTGCAACGGGGGGTGCGTTGCTGCTTCTCTATCTTTTTGTGAAAGAGATATATGGGAACATCCATCCCGGAATTGCCCTCATCGCCGCGATGCTGGCACTCATTTCACCAGCAACGCTTGGGATGGGTTCGACGTGGTTCAGTGAACCCGTAAGTCGTTTCTACCTTTCGCTTTATCTTCTTACACTCCTTAGGACGCTGAATTGCAAAGACGATGCCTCTCTCCTCGCCCGGATTGGCTATCCGCTTCTCTCAGGGTTTGCGTTGGGATACGCGTTTAATACACGTCCGCTCTCGGCGGTCGTCTTTGGTGTTGTCGGCGCGGGGTTAACACTTTACCATCTGTTCACCCAATGGTTCAAAGTATTTGATTATCGTAAGTCCCTCGAAGGTTTGTTAACACTTGACCATCTGCGCACCCAATGGCAACATCACCACGAAATGGCGCAAGCGTTGCTCCCCACACTGAAACGCTTAGGGTTCTTCTTTATTCCGTTCGTTGTGATGCTTGGCGTGTGCATGTCATGGAACGCACATTTCACAGAAGATCCGTTCATGTTCACACACACGGTCGCGCAACCCTATGACAAAATCGGTTTCGGTCCTCGGATGGAAGGCTATGAACCCGACCTTGAACAGGCACGTATTTTTACGCCGGCATGGGCGCTTGAAAGGACTTGGCGACACATCCTTCCAAGCATCAGTTTCAACGCGCTTGGTTGGGGGAGTTACCATCACGATTTATTGGAGGACATAGAATTATCAGTGACGTGGTTCATTGCCTTTGTGCCGTTAGTCCTGCCGTGGGTTCTGGTGTTGATCCCCTTCTTCCACCGCTCGCTCAACAGATACGATGTGTTCTGCCTTGCTTTACTCGTTGCCAACTTGCTGCTTTACGCCTTCTTTTACTTTGAGGGGTCAACGTGGGGATTCACGCCTGTAAACGCTCGCTATTACACCGAGTCGACATTTCTCGGGTTCATCCCGTTGGCAGCGCGCGGAATATTTATCCTCTATGAACGGTTCAAACCGTTTCAAAGACGCGGGCTTACAATCAGTGTCGGGATATGCTTTCTGTTACTCAGTGTTAACATTGTGTGGAGTTATGTCCGTATTGGGAAGGTGTATCAGAACTGGGATCCTGTTTATCAGAAATTGCCACCGATGGTCGCGGAACGGGATATTCACAACGCCGTTATTTTTGTGCCTCAACGCCGAGATGCCCCGATTGGCGATTATCCGTTTAAGAATCTCCAAGAAGCAGACATTGTCTATTTTAAACTCGGTCCTTTACCACGATGGAAATTGACAAACAGTGATTGGCAGAACGTCTACGCCCAATACTTCACAGGTAGGAACGCCTATCTCTATGACCGGAGCGAGAATAGCCTTACACAGCTGAAACAAGAGTAATACGATCTCTACAGCGCCAGTACCTACATCACCTGTTCTAAAATAATAATGTCCCCAGGGTTCCACGATTGCGCAATGATGTAAAGTTTGCCGTCAATTTTACGGATTACCGCGCCGTGCAGATGCTGGAAGGTCTCTACACCCAACTCTTCTCTTAACATCACCGTTGAGACCAAGTTGTTGCCCTCCAAGATGTAGAGCGGCGCGCCTTTCTCCTTATTCGGTCCGAAGAGGCATGCGACGACAGCGTATCCTGCTTCGTAGTCAATGCTACACGGGAATGATCCTTTGATAAGCGGGAGTGTTTCCAAGTAGGTGCCATCTGGAGAATAGCGTTCAATTTCCGCATTCGCCCGATCGGAAGCATCCAATCGATGTGTACCGTAAGGCACTGTAATGTGATGGCCTGTGCCGAATTGTCCCGGTTCATCACCCTTGCCCCCGAATGCCAACGGATACCAACTCGCCTCAAGTGGATCAAGGTTCGTGAGTTTCGCACCCAAAATGTAATCTAAATCGGAGTAACCGGTCGTAACGTAAAGCATTCCATCGATATGCGTGATGCCGGTGGGCACAAACTTCCCACCCTCACTGAAATAGGTGTTAACTGCCTGATGCTTGAAATCGGTCATAGTGCTTGGGGCTTCCAGTGTATGGACGAGTTTCCCATCCATCGTCGTCGTGAAAATCTTGCCGACATCGTTCGCGGGGAAAGAGAGGTAAGGGGTCCCGGTAGTTGTTGTCCAGACAGTTACGTAATGCGCATTGGATTTTTTCAGCGCAGGAGGCGTCTCAATCAGTCGCGTGGTTTTCAGATCTGCACTGATTTGGATGATACCCACTTCTGGCAGTGCGAAATAGGTTTCACCTTTCCCTTCCCGGCGGTCTACGTCAAACCCACCGTGTGCCTTGTCAATTGCAGAAACGACTTCTGGTGGAAAGTGGTCGCGCATATAGAGGACCTTGAACTTAAGCGCGCCCTGTCCGCTGGTAAGTTTCATCTCGGGCACTTCATGGTGCGCTACAAACTGGAAATCTCCTGTTTCTGCTGGAGGGTGCTCTGTCACGTGTGCATAAATGTATCCGATTGTTATAAAGGTAAAGGCGAAAATTAAAAAGACTGTCCGTCTCATCTGCAATCTCCTCTCTATGCTTGTATCATCGCTCGAAATTTCTTGGTAAACTCGCAACTGCGTGCAATACTCGCGACATCTTCCATCTTGTACTGGACAACGAGCGGACCTGAAAAATCGATCTCCTTCAAGCCTTGTGCAAACGTCTCAAAATCGAAAACGCCGCCACCCGGTTCACCCCGATTGCTCCCCGATACATGCACATCACCGAGACATGCCTTCATGGCGTGCGCCGCCGTATGCGGCTCAGCCCCATCGTTAAAAAGATGATACGTGTCACACGTCAGATAGACCTGCAGACCTGTCCCCTCAACGAATGCCACACCTTCGCGATAGTTATCCAGCGGACACCCTTTCTCAAACTCAAGCGCAATCTTCATTCCGTTTTCATTGCAAGCGGGTATCATCTGAGACAGATTATCGGCAAGTGCGTCCAAAGATTCCTCTCGCGACACACCTTCGGACGGATTTACCCACACCCCAATAACCTCGGCATCGAATCGACGTGCGACTTCAAGGACGATCTCAAAGTGCTGCAGTGCTTCAGTTTGTCGGGCAGGGGTTGTTAAAATATGATTGCCGAAGCCGATCGTTGGGGCAACGAGGTTATGTTTCTCGGCGAGACTCACAGCGTCATCTATCTCTGTAGTCGAGAGTTCGCCGAGAAAACCGGAGTTCACGGGAATGTTGATACCTTCGTAGCCTGCATCGGCAACGAGGTCAAAAATCTCGACACGCGTGTATCTACCCAATGTGCCGGAGTACGGGTCATAACAGATAGTTAACATTTTTCCTCTTTTGCGTCCGTTTCTTTTTCTAAGGGATATGGATCTTCTTTTGTCAGTTCACCATTCGGGAGTTCATAGTAGAGGTGTCCATTGAAATCATACACGTTCGGAATCCCTTTTTTACGGTTCTCCTCTTGTGCTTTTTTCGCAGCTTGATTGGCAATTCGCAGCATTTCATGTGCCCATTCATAGGTTTCAGGGCTTAGTTTGTCTTGACGCATTATACACCTCCATTGTCAATGTCTCGTATAAATAATTCAAAGCGACCTCTATCTATTACTGTGAGTTGATCCCCCTCGCCAAAGGCGACTTTCTGAGGATGTTCCCCAGAATTGTAAACCAAGCTCCATCGATCCACCAAGTGTCTATAAATATGCCAAAAGTTGTGCTTGCTCCGATAAAAACGACGCACGACGTCTTCTGTTGGGACATGGTGTCCGCCCGCTTCTACCCGATTTCGGATCCGGACTACGCTCGTCTCAGGGGACTTAAGAAAAATAAAGACGATGGTGACCGTATAGCCAGCGCGTTTTAATTGAGAGATAGTTCTTCCAAATCCTTTTCCTGCAAGCGTCACTTCCACGACGAAATCTTTCTCCGATTCAATCAGCCCTCGGATTTCTTGTATGAAGAGTCGACCCGCTTGAATCTTGACCCTGCCCATGTCCTCCGGTCTGGATACCAATCTTTCCGCGATTGCATCGGCACTGATGTATTCGGAAACCTCTGAATCTCGGAGATATTCACGAGCAAACGTCGTTTTGCCGGATCCGTTTGGACCCGCTACGACTATTACATTTTTCGACAAGATTTTATCCCTTTAACTCAGAAGGTCTGGCTACTTCTTGTTCAAGCAACACTGCTTATATTTTCGACCGCTACCGCATGGACACGGCGAATTTCGCCCGACTTTCCGTGAGCCTATGGGTGTATGAGTGCTCGTTTTTTCTTGCTGACGTTGACGTAGGATTGGGATAATACTATTCGCAGGTTGTCCTGCTTGTAATGCGGAAGCCATCATCTTCATCGGTTCGTCAATGTGATTGAAAAACTGTTTATAGCCAGCGCAGAGATAGTTCAAGCCGTCTTCGCCCGTAGGTGTTTTGATAAATCGGTTCTTTGGACAGCCGCCATTGCAGACGAACTTCACTTCGCAACTCCGACAGTATTCAGGAAGCGTATCCCGCTTATCGGTCCCGAATTTACGTTGAAACGTTGAATCCACCATCTCAGCAATCGTGTTTTCCTCGATGTTTCCGACGTGATAGTCAGGCGTAACGAAATGGTCGCAAGAGTAGAGGTCGCCGTTATGCTCAATCGCGAGGGCATCACCGCAAGTTTCATTGAAGACACAGAGGCTTGGATTGTAACCCAACCATGCTTCTAACGCCACATCGAAAATTTGGACGAAAATCTTTCCGATGTCGTTCACGACCCATTCGTCAAAAATAGCACACAGGAATTTGCCGTACTGCCGTGCCGTAACAGAACGGGGGGATACATTCTTTCCATCGAAATGCTCAACCGCTGGAATAAACTGCATGAACTCTGCGCCGAGTTCTTTGAAGTAGTTATAGACCTGCAGTGGATACTCCGCGTTATGTTTATTGACAACGCAAAGTATATTGTAATCGACCTTGTGCTTCTGCAAGATACGTAACCCGCGAATTACCTGTTCAGAGGACGGTCTACCGCGCTTGTCGTAGCGGTATTTATCATGGGTTTCTGGCGGTCCGTCGATACTCACCCCGATTAGGAATTTGTTCCGCTTGAAAAACTCTCCCCATTCATCGTCGAGGAGTGTGGCGTTCGTCTGAAACGAATTCTGGATCTGCATACCCGGACGCCTGTATTTCTGCTGGTATCTAATCGCTTGTCGGAAGAAGTCTACACCCATCAATGTAGGCTCACCGCCTTGCCATGCGAACGTGACTTCGTTGACCTCTTGAGCATCTATATATTGCTTAACATAATTTTCCAAAATCGCGTCGTTCATCCGAAAGGAACGCGTTTCGGGATAGAGTTTCTCTTTATCGAGATAGAAGCAGTACTCGCAATCCAAATTACATATTGGCCCGATCGGCTTTGTCATAACATGGAATGCGCGCGGTGTGTTATGTTGAACCATCTGATTACCCCTTTTAACCTTAACCTTATAGCATCGCCTCTGAAGATGTCTTAAAGTGTAGCACATTTCACGTGAATCTACAAGTTTTTAATTTTACCTTTTGGTAAGGAACGTACTACGGCGAAAATTGGGCAAGTCTTGGTTTAGAAAAAAAGAGAGATGTGATATAATATTTTACGTGGAAGAAATATAAGACTTCGCGTCCAATAAAACTTTGAATATTTCGTATTTCATGGAGGACTTCAAATGAAACTATTATATATAGGTGTTGCCTTGCTTTTATGCCTTGGTGCTACCTCGTGGGCATTGGAAGAAGACGATCCAGCAATTGTGGGGGTATGGCTCTTTGAAGGCAATGCTGATGATGCTACAGACAACGGCAATGATGGAAAAATCAATGGAGCTTTCAAGTTTGAAGACGGTAAATTTGGCAAGGCAATCGTGGCTAAGGGAGGCGGTAGTATTGACGTCGACGATTCGGACAGTATCTTGAGCGTCGAAGCAGAACTGACAGTTGCCGCATGGTTCCGGGTAGATGAAGACTCAGATACCGGGGTCAGGAAAAATGGTGCCTATCTGTTAGAGGACCAATCTGCGAGTGAACCCGTGCCTGATGGTTTCTCGTTCAGAATCTGGACAGCTGCCGGAATTACCCCCGGA
This sequence comes from Candidatus Poribacteria bacterium, assembly GCA_965220065.1. GTDB lineage: Bacteria > Poribacteria > WGA-4E > WGA-4E > WGA-3G > WGA-3G. The sequence goes on along the minus strand of OZ244804.1, from coordinate 5,388,341 downwards.
TTCTATGGGAAAACTGAGTTGGAGCAAGGAAAGTGGTACCATCTCGCTGGAACGTATGACGGGAAAATCGTTGAGATGTATGTTGATGGCGAACCTGAAAGTAAAAAAGGCGCGTTGTCATCCAATAAAGCAGAGTGGAAGCCGGAGTGGAACGGTAAGGTTAACCCTGGAGAAACACTGCAACTCAAATTCGGACCTGAACCGTTTACCGGTGGCATTGATGAGGTCGTCATTCTCAGTCGCGCCCTTGAAGCTGATGAGATTAAACAATTGCTGAATGGCTGGGACGAGGCTTTCGCCGTTGAACCGGAAGGAAAACTGGCTACGACATGGGCGAGAGTGAAGTTAGCTCGATAAGCAGAAAATCGCGAGGTTGTAGGGACACCCGTTATGGGTGCTCTGCTATGGATGCTCTTACGGTTCGCAATTGACACCTATGTTGGATAAATCAACTACAATTGGAGAGGTTTTTACCCCGCTGAAATGGGCGAAATGGCTCATTAACAAGTGGGAGATCTTCGATGCATGGATTGATGGTGCGCATATCTGTGACCCGACAGCAGGAAAAGGGACATTCATCCTTGCCCTTCTGGACCTTGCGCGTCGTAAAGGGGTTCCTATCACCCCAGAACGTTTATCACACCTAACGCTCATCGAGATGAACGCTTCACATCTGACATGGTTTAGAAAACACGTCGAGCAAGAATTCGGTATTGATTTCCCAGTATCCCAACTCTTCTGCCAAGATGTGATTATGGAGGCGCATGCGGAAAGATACGACATTCTTATCGGAAACCCGCCGTGGGTCAATTTCGCGGATCTGCCATCGGATTACAAAGCGCGTGTAAAGCCTTTTTTCCTCTCAGAAGGGTTGGTTCCAGACAGACAGCAATTGCTCTTAGGTTCCTCTCGCGTTGATATTGCGGCACTCGTTTTAAAGATCGTTCTTGGGAAATTGCTGAAAAAGAACGGGGTTGGATATTTTTACCTCCCACTTTCCCTCTTTTTCGGTGAGGGCGCGCATAACGGTTTTAGAGATTATCGCGCAAATCAGCGTGATTTTACCGTAGATACGGTTTATGAATTCAGGTCGACAAGCGTATTTGAAGGTGTCGGCACGTCATACGGTTGTGCTAAATTTCGATGCGATACGCGTCAGACTTTCCCAGTTACGTATTTCAGGGAATTGGACGGAAAATGGACTGAACATAAGGCTGTCCCACTCAAAAGTGCTATAGACTCATGGCGGGTCGTGCGGGATCTCAATGAACTGAATACAGGAGTACCCGTTGATCTTAAATTGTCGCTGGCACAAACACCACGACAGGGTGTGAATACATGCGGTGCCAATAGCGTTTTTATTTTTCAAGACAAACCTACTCACCTCCCCGAAGCATTTTTGTATCCGCTTGCGACAAAGGAGATTTGGCGACAAGAGGCATCATCCCCCCACAAATGGATACTTCTGCCGTATCATCGACAAACAGGGAAGCCGCTCACGCAGCATCAGATTGAACAGTATGCTCCGTTAAAAGAATACCTATACAATGCTAAAGAAACACTACAATCCCGGAAGGGAACGCTTCTCCGGTCGACTATTGATAGAGGGTATTGGTGGGCACTGTTTGGTGTTGGTCTTTACTCGTTTGCACCGTTCAAAGTGATGTGGGAAGCGTACGGGAGAAGTCGGTTTAACCCGGTTGTGTTGAATGGTATAGACGGACAGGCGTGGCAGGGGAACCAATCGATGCATGCGTTCATTCCGTGCTGGTCTGAAGATGCTGCACACGAGATTAAGAGTGCACTTGAGAATCCCGAAATTCCGAAATTGTTGCGGCAGCTCAACGGCGCAGGAAAATGTAATTGGGCACAGCCGGGGAAGATTAAAAAAATTCTATCATTTAGGGAATCACATGACGCTCAAAAGGATCAGGCATATACATGACACAACAAACAGGGTTCGCCTATCATCCAAACTACCTTAACCACGACACCGGTCCGAATCACCCGGAACGACCCGATCGGCTACGCGCAAGTTTAGCCGCACTTCAGGAAAGCGATGTCTGGGAACAGCTACACCCCGTTGAACCGACACCCGCGAGCATCGCACAACTCTGCTATGCACACGAACCGACCTACCCCGAACACATTCAGCAATACTGCGAAGCAGAGATGCCCCTCTCCTACGACACGACTGTCGTAAAAGCTTCATTTGATATAGCAAAACTTTCCACGGGTGGTGTGCTACGTATCGCAAATGCGGTCGTAACGGGAACAGTGAAAAACGGCTTCGCGATGGGACGTCCCCCTGGACATCACGCGACCCAGAACCGAAGTATGGGGTTTTGCTTGTTCAACAACATCGCAATTGCCGCTCGTTATCTTCAACGCGAACACGCGGTTGGAAAGGTCGCGATTGTGGATTGGGATGTCCACCACGGAAACGGGACACAAGATATTTTCTATGAAGATGAGACGGTCTTCTTTTTCTCTATCCATCAATCACCGCTCTACCCCGGCACGGGTTCAAGTTATGAACGTGGAAGCGGGAAAGCACGTGGTACAACGCTAAACATGCCCATGCCCGCAGGGAGTGGTGATGATGAATACACTGCGGTCTTTACGGATGTGCTCATCCCCGCTTTAAGGGATTTCTCACCTGAGATCGTATTAATTTCAGCAGGCTTCGATGCCCACTACCTCGACCCGCTCGCTGGGACTGAGCTCACAGCGGACGGATTTTCCACGCTAACAGACTTAATTCTCGAACTTGCCGAGGAAACCGCATCGGGTCGCGTTGTCTCTGCGTTGGAGGGTGGTTATAGTTTGGAAGGCGTGTCTGAATCCGTTGTAGCGCATGTAGAACGGTTGGTTAAACGATAGTGTGAATGTTATTAACGGTGGAACTCCCGTGCGGTTGGGAAACCGCACCTACCGTATATGGCCGTCTCAGATGGCTATCGTTTTTTTCCAACGTGAATCGAAACGATTCCGAACGTTTTTCGATGGAACTGGACATCTGTCAGTCCACATTGCTCCATAACGGCTTTCAACGCATCGCAATTCGGGAACTTCATGACGGAACGGGGGAGATACCCGTAAGCGTCGTCTTTGCTCCGAGAGATAAGGTTTCCAACAAAAGGTAGGATCTTGGTGAAGTAGAAGTAGTAGAGGCTCCGAAATAGCGGATTCACGGGTTGCGTAAACTCCAAGATAACGACCCTACCTCCGGGTGCCGCAACACGCGCCATTTCGCGTATCCCCATCTCCAGATCGGAAACATTTCGGATACCGAAACCGACAGAGACAACGTCAAAAGTATCGTCTAAAAAGGGAAGGATAAGGGTATCCGCTGCCAGAAAACTCGTAGTGCGGTTAGAAACCGCACCTACCGGTTGCTGGAGTTTCTCGTCGCCGATGACCAGCATCTCAAAACAGAAGTCTGAAGCGATCACAAAACCTTCCGCTCCAATCTTGTCAGCATACGCGAGGGCGAGTTCACCCGTCCCGGTACAGACATCCAGCACCTTACTACCTAAGTCAACGCCACTTGCTTTGACCGTTTCACGCCGCCAAGCACTGTCACGTTTGAGACTTAATAGGGCATTGAGTAGGTCGTAGTGACGCGCAATGACTGAAAACAGATTCTTTATCCGATGGGCATCTTTTAAACTATTAAATCTGGTCATCGTTCCACTTCGTTTCACGATGGTTTTCGGTTAATTCCAACGGAGATCTGGACGCGAAAAGTCATCAAGAATCCATATAGCCAGTCTATACGTCCCATCCATAGTAGCATTCTACATCCGTAATTCGGCACCTAACTCCCGATTGAGACGTTTCACAACCTTGTCGTGAAGGGCGTTGACCGTTTTATCTGTTAACGTTTCGGTCGCAGAATGGTAGGTGATGGTATAAGCAAGACTCTTCTTACCTTCTGGAACCTGTTCACCTTCATAGACATCAAACAGACGCACCGAGTCTACAGCGTCTCCACCCGTCGTATAGATGAGTTCTGTCGGCATATCTGACAAGACTGCTTTATCTACAACGATTGCAAGGTCGCGCGCGACCTTTGGATAGATGGAAATCGGTTCAAAACGTTTGACAAATGTAGCGGCATCCGCTAAGCCTTCAAGGTCGAACTCAAAGAGATATGCCTTATAGGGTAAATCGTAATTTTCGAGCACCTCTGGATGCGCCTCGCCGAAGACACCGATCCGTTTATCGCCCATCAGCACTTCCGCGTTCCTACCCGGATGGAAGGTGGGAACGTCGGTCTTTTGTAGCGTCCAATCAACAACACCACACGCCTCAAGCATACCCTCTACAAGTCCTTTGATGTCAAAGAAATCTGGAGGTCGGTATGGATCGCTATAGACCCCTTCCCCAATCTGCCCAGCAAGGACACCCGCAACGCGTTCTGGCTCTTTCTCTTCACCATCGTGGACGAATACACTTCCAGTTTCAAAGAGCGCAATACTGTCTATTTGATGATTACGGTTATGCTGTGCGTTTTCGAGCAGACTTGGCGTTAATGTTGTGCGTAGCACTGACATCTCTGGACTCAATGGATTACGGAGTTGCAAAGTGTTACGAAGTGGATCGTTTGCATTCAACCGGATCTTATCAAAACAGTTGGGATCGCAGAAACTATAGTTCACTGCCTCCATCATTCCAGCCGCGAGAAAAAAATGTTTAATACACCTGCGGACTTCTGTCTTTGAATTCGGTGCCGGTACAGGAATATCGCCTTTCGGGAGTGTCGTCGGGATATTGTCGTAACCGTGGACCCGTGCGATTTCCTCGATGAGGTCGATTTCGCGGGTGATATCAGATCTGAACGTTGGCACAACGACTTGATAAGCCTCTTCGGTAGTGTCCACGTCGAAACCGAGACAGTTTAAAATCTGTACCATCTCTGCTGCCTCGAGTTTTGTCCCTAATACGAAATTGACACGCTCAGGACGAAACTGAATCTGAGTCAAGGGTTGCTGTCCCGGATAGACATCAACGGTGCCTTCACAAACCGTACCACCTGCTAATTCGGCAATGAGTTGTGCCGCCCGGTCAAGGGCAGCGAGGACAACACCCGGATCAGCACCGCGTTCAAATCTATAGGAGGCTTCCGTGCTGATTCCCAACGCCTTTGCGGTCGCACGAACACTCGATGGATTGAAATAGGCACTCTCCAGTAGGACATCACAGGTCGTTTCCGTAATTTCGGAATCGTAGCCGCCCATAATTCCAGCGAGTGCGACAGGTTTTTCAGCATCGGCGATGACAAGCATATCGGGTGTGAGTTCGCGTTCAACTTCGTCGAGCGTCGTTATTTGTTCGCCGTCCGTTGCGCGACGCACAACAATACGGTTCTCCGTCAGCTTATCATAATCAAAGGCATGGAGCGGTTGTCCATATTCCATCAAAACGAAGTTAGTGACATCGACGATGTTGTTAATCATGCCTATACCAACAGACTCAAGTCGCTGTTGCAACCATGCTGGGGACTCTGCTACTTTAACACCTTGGATAACGCGTGCGGCGTAACGCGGGCAGAGATCTGGCGCATTGATTGTAACGGACGTTGAATCTCCGGCGTTGGTGCTGCTTTCCTTCAGGTTGACAGTCGGTAGTTTTAAAGGATTTCCGGTTTCCGCTCGGATTTCGCGAGCAACACCGATCAGGCTGAGACAATCAGGACGATTGGGAGTAATCTCGAGTTCAAACACGACATCATCCAATCCGAGTGCCTCTGAAAGAAGTATTCCAAGGTGGGTATCTGTCGGTAGTTCCATTAAACCGGCGGCATCGTCAGAGAGTCCCAACTCTTTTTCAGAGCAGAGCATCCCTTCCGATGTCTCGCCGCGTAGTTTCGCACGTTTGATTGTCAAACCGACAGGGAGCGTTGCGCCGATTGTTGCAACGGGCGCGAGCATTCCTTCTCTGACGTTCGGGGCACCACAGACAATCTGAAGTTCCTCGGTTCCACCTGTATCTACCTGACAGAGAACAAGTTTATCGGCGTTTGGGTGCGGTCGGATTGAGGTGACGCTACCGACAATTACACCTTCAAGGTCGGCACCGAGTTGCTTGACAGATTCTACCTCAACCCCTAACATCGTCAACCGATCAGCAAGTTCACTGGGAGAGAATTCAAAATCGATGTAGGTTTTTAGCCAATTTAGGGTCACGTTCATAGCTAACGAGGCTCCGGTATACTATGCTTTCGTTTCAAGTCACCCCAGGCGATCGGTAATTTCGCACGAGGTGAGACATCAAATGGGACGAGAAGGTCTTCAAAGTACTCGAACTGTGCGATCTGTTTACCCTTTCCATCGCAGATACCGGCGTAAATACCGACTTCCAGTGGTTCATCGAACTCCTGTTCGGTTTCGCCGATGTCGATCCATGTATCCTTGGCTTTCCGTTTCCACCACGCTGTAAAGGTATCTTTCTCACGACGGAGTCGCATGTAAAGTGACATTTCACCCACGGGATCTTGGAAACCGGGGACAACCCCGACAAGTCCTTCACCGCCATCGAATTGCCGTTTCTGATATTGGATGACGGCATTGTTATTTTGCGCGGGACCTCGACCCCAGAGCTTAATCGTCACCCATTCGCCTTCACGTCCTTGGCGGTCTTTCGTTGTCGGTGAGTACGCAACAACACCCGCAACGACACAGGCATCTTCATAGTCCATAAAGAGATGTGTTTCTATGTCGAAGTCGCCTTCGTGTTCCTGATAGAGCCGATTCGTCGTGTCGTCGGGCCAGAGGTTCCGGTTCAGTTCACCTTTGATGTGAAGCCATCCGGCTTTCGTTTTGCCCATATCCCACTCTTTCGGTTCAATGCTTTCTTCTTTGGAGGTTTTCCATTTCCAATTCGGGTTCTTCAAGGCGTTTCCATCAAACGGATCCCCAAGGGAGTCCGCGGCTTGCCCAGAAGTTATGCCGTAGAATATTCCAAAGCTGATACACAATAAAATAGCCGCTTGTTTCAAATTTTGCCCTCCTAAAGGAACTGGCGGCATTGTAGCCGCCAGCGATTCGTAGACGTTGTAAATAGCGTTCGTTGCTATTGCTGTCCTTTCAGATCACCCCACGTAACGGCGAGCCGACCCCGCGGATCAACAGGGGTTGCCGGACTTGACGCTTCCCGGAAGTAGTCAAAGGTGACAGTCATCTTACCGGCACCTTGGCCCTCGCAAATGCCGACATAAATGCCGACCTCAAGGGGTTCTTCGAGTTCGTTAGTCGCTTTACCGACCGAGACCCAATCGCCTTCTGCATTCGGCTTGAACCACGACTCATATTCGTCGCCATCGCGTTTGACGCGTAATTCAACCGGAATAACACCTTGATCTGGCATGTAATCAGGTTGTGTGCCAACGTATCCCAAAGCGGAATCGTCATTTTGACGACGTTGATACTGGAGCACTGCGTTGTTATTTTGTGCGGCACCACGACCCCACAATTTCAAGGTCACCCACTGGCCATCGCGGTTCTGGTGATCCTTCGTCGTTGCAGAATACACGACAATTCCAGCAACAGTGCAAGCATCAGCGTAGTCGACAACCATTGACGTTTCGATGTCGAATTGGTCCTGATCCGTGACCTGATAGAAACGTGTGGTGGTATCGTCTCCCCATAAGTTCTGGTCGAAGCCCGCTTCAGAAACGAGCAGCCCGTCCTTGAGTTCCCAAGGGCTCTTATCACCATCCTTGACCTGCCAAAAGGACTGAAGATCTTGACCCGTCCCATTGAATTCGTCGCTCATCAATGTTTGTGCGAAAACGCCAGGGATGAGGCATACGGTCAGAAATAAAATTGTAGTTATACACGTAATCTGTTTCATTAATATATCCTTTCTATTTTTTCGTACAGGACGACTTTTTTCCGTATCCAATCGGATCCTTTTACCCGTCAGATGACGCTTGCTCGTCCGTACAGATAATTCGTCTAAAGTATATTAACACATTGATTGGAAAAAATCAACTTTTTTCGTGTAGTTTCGTATATTAACAGTGTGATGTAAAAAAAAGCAGATCTCCTTGCAATTCGTGCGAAGACTATGTTAAAATCAGAATTGATGTGAAATGCACGCTGAATTACAAATTATGTCCTTTAGGAGGAGTTTATGAAGGTAGGTATTCGGGACGGGATGTTGCCCGTTTCTTTTGAGGAATCGTTTCAGAAAGCGAAAGAGATCGGGTTTGATGGTGTCGAGATTTGCATGGGAGTCGATTACCGTGAACATCTGCTCTGGCAGGAGGGTGGGATTGATAAAGTGAACAGTTTGGCAGAAGCCGCTGGCATTGAGGTAGCTTCATTGTCTCCGGGCGGCTTCACTGCGTATTCGTTTATGCATCCGACTGATAGTACACGAACCGAAGGGATTGCGAAATTGCAATATCTCGCAGAGATATGTCCACAACTTGGTGCGAAGGTGATTCTGGTGCCGTTTTTTGGGAATGGGCAGATCGAGGATGCGCACATCCACGCATCACGGTTCCTTGATGGATTGAAAGCGGCGGCTGAAACCGCTGAGAAACATGGTGTTTTCCTTGCTATTGAATCAACCCTGAGTGCGGAGCAACATCAACAGATTATTGATAATGTCGGATCGTCAGCCGTAGGCGTTTACTACGATATGGGGAACGCCACAGGATTCGGCTACGATTCACCGTCTGAAATTCGGAGTTTGGGCAGGGCAATCTCACAGATGCACATCAAGGATACCGGCGGCAATCACGCCGGTGAAGGCGATGTTGACTTTCCCGCAGTCTTTGAGGCTGTCCATACTGTTGGATACGATAGTTGGTTTGTCTTGGAAACTCCCGGTAAAGATGACCCGGTTGCGTCTGCCGCAAAAAACCTCGACTTTGTGAGAAATAGTTTTTGAGATAGGGACAGAGGGACATGGGTTATCAAAGATTTATCAGGGCCCGACACAAAACCCCCGTGCTTTAGCTGAGGGATGGAGTGTCGCTTTAGAGAATTAGACCAAAGCGTAAAAATCAAAAGGGTGTGTCGTATGAAACGCGTCAAGACCCAGGTATTAAAAATTGATCCACAACCGATATTTACAGAGATACAGCAAGCCTCTGCGTCTGTTTGGAATGAGTGTTTGTATCAAATGGATAGGTATCAGTGGGATCGCGGGTATCCACACGCCCATAACTATTTTTGGTTTGGAGACGACTGTGAAGGTTGGATGGACAAGCAACTGACAAAATCCCAACCCTTGCATTCACAAAGTATCCAGCATGTTAGAAAGACTTACTTTAAATCATGGAAGTCGTATGCTGCACTTAAGAAATCAGGGGGTATCACAGGTCCGAAACCCCCTCGAAAACCAAAAAAGTATTTGTCAACGCGATGGTTAAAGAGTGCTATGCATTTCAAAGACAGGATGTTAAGTCTTTCTATGGGTGCGGGTAGGAATAGGTTAGAAATACCCTTACCCAAGAAGTTTGATGCCTCAAAAGTGCATCTGATTTCTACGATTGATTTAGTCTATGACTTCGGACAGTGGGAGTTGCACTTCACATATACAGATGAAATCAAACCTGAGTCCCCTGGTAAAGGGGTTTGTGGCGTTGATGTTGGTGAAATCCATCCGCTTGTCAGCAACGATGGGGAGCATACTGAAATCTACAATGGACGATATATCCGCTCGCTATATCGACAGAGGAACAAAGTCCTCGCTGAGTTCAGCCGTGCTATGAGTCGTTGTGACCGACACTCGAAACGCTGGTGGAGATTAGCACGTCGGAAGTGGAAACGCATCCGAAAGATTGATAACCAAATCAAAGACGCTGTTAACAAACATACTACATCGTTTGTGAATCGGTGCGTTTCACGCGGAGTTGGCACAATCGTGTTAGGAGACCTTATAGGTATCCGAAATCGCATTGACTATAGCAAGTCTGCCAATCAGAAGTTGCATCAATGGGCTTTCGGAAGACTCACAACGCTGATAACATTTAAGGCGAAAGAGTTAGGTATCAAAGTCAAAACAATTAGTGAAGCCTACACTTCTCAAACATGCCCAAGTTGTGGCGAGAAAAACAAGCCTACAAACCGAAACTACAAATGTGCATGTGGTTTCACGTACCATCGCGACGGTGTCGGCGCGTATAACATGAGACGCAAGTATCTGGGTCGTTTAGGCGACCCCGTAGTGGCTGACATGGGAAGCCTACCCATGAAAATGGCACAGCCCTTGGGCTTTCGGTTGGAAGTCCCTGTTGCCTCGTCTTAGACGCGAGGAATGTTCCTATAAAGGAGCAAAAGAATCACCCTTGCTTTAGTTGGGTGAGTATGTCAAGCGCTTCAATATTGAAACCCGTCTCATGATGGAGGAGTCTGCATGAACAGCCCAAAAACGACAGCCCCGCACTCCGAAAGTAAGAAGTTACTGTCCCTACCGACGCGGCAAGCGGAGCAACTCTTTCAAAGTTACGAGAAGCAACAGCAGTTAGATATTCTCAGCGCAACTCGCAACCCGAAGTCTCGAGAGAAACTCTATTATCTCGTGCCGGATTGCACCGAGCTCATCCAGGCAAGCCCTACCGAGGATGTACTCCAAGTCTTGGACACGATGCTCGGCACAGGACTCGCTTCAGTCCTATTGCCCAGTCTCTCAAATGAGCAATTTGAGGAACTGCTGGACATTGCCGTCTGGCGCGATGGCAAGCTTGATGAAGAGTCATTGGACCTCTGGCTTTTTGAACTTTCTGAGTGTGAACGAGACGATCTTGGACGGTTGCTCAGGGAACTTGACATCCGTTTATTGGCAGCACTTCTCCACGGTCGCGTCACGCTTCAAGATCTCCACAGCGGTATGCTTCTTGAAGCTGGGTATCTTGATCCGAGTTCACCCGCAATTGATTACGCAGATGAACGCGCGCGGGCGATTTGTAATGCTATCTGGGAAGCAGATGATGAGATCTTTAGAACGTTCATCAGGGAACTCTTTGCGATTGATACAGAGGGCAATGTTGAGGCTGAACTCGCCGCCGCTTTCGATGCTGTCCAGGCTGATCGGGCTGCGCGCGTCGCAGCACGTGATAAAGAAGCCGGTATTGACATTACTGAGGCGGACCTCATAGAGAAGGTCGATTTAGAGTCACTTACGCTTGATGACGATGAGGACGACAATGGCACAGACGAATAGGTTTTCTCTCGTCGCCGAGGCGCAACTTGACCGGCGACTCTTCCTCGCACAAGCCTTAGCGCACGGAGACACCTTCGGCGGTATCCCTCCTGAACGGGCGGATACGCTCTATCAGAATATAGCCGCTATCGCGCACAAACTCATTACAATGAAGACGACAGACCTTTCCGATCAATCTGGGCTACGGACGCAGATTCAAACTGCGTTCACGCTCACCAGTCTTGGACTGGAGTATGGCAGCAAGGGCGATTTTGACAAAGCGGTCCGACTCCTCTGTAAAAACCGGGTCGTCAAATTTTTCCAAATCGGGAACACACTGACAGAAAAGTTATTAGACAGGGCGCGCCATCTTTTAGAACACGGTGTGATTCTACCCCCTGATAGGGATGCAGAACATGCACTCGGGGCTACCTATACTGACTTAGAAACAGAAGGTATCCAGATTTATACGCAAGCGGAATTTGAATTCTTAAAGGCGTTATTGACTTACAGAACCACTATTCGGTCCCATCAAATAACCATCAGAGATACGGGGGTCCCAAGAGCTCTTATCCATTTGGCTGAGGTCAATATAATCGACCAGCAGTTGGCATGCATCGAGAATCGCTGCCACTACGTAAAAGCCTTACCACTGGATAACCTGTTCGCGTTGGATCCACCCCTCAGTATCTTCCCCAACCCTATTGAACACCTTACACTCGGATTGATCGTCAATCTGGTACTCTATCGCCAAGCCGATTTTCAGTTGGATGCCGACACACGTCAAGATTTCTATAAGTTGGCTTATGTGGATGGCGAGATTCGTCGATCACTCCGCCAACAGTTACTTGATTGGATAGCGCAATATCTCGAACAGGCGCACCAACCTGAACCCGTGAAGACGTATGCTGTCTCGTATTGGGATGAGTGTCTCCGGATGGAAGGCAAAAAAGTTTCGACTGAATAGTCTCAGCGATCTGCCAATCCTTTCTTTGCGTCCGCAATTGCCTTGCGGGCTTGTGGGGTGCCAATATCGTTCAAAGCGCGTTCTGCCATACGGCGAAGATCCGAATTAGGCGAATGCAGTGCAACAATAAGCGAATCAACCGCTGGCGTACCGATTGTAGCTAAGGCGCGCACGACAAGACGACGGACGTTCCATTCCGGATCTGTAAGTGTGTTGATGAGGGCAGGCAAAATTGTGTCAAGTGGTGTGCCGATTTCACCTAACGCATAAGCGGCATTCAACCGAATTTCCGCGGCGTCTGCTGTTAGAGCATCGATGAGATACGGCACGGCAGGTGCACCTACATTTTGGAGAGCAACCGAACCGACGACGCGGATGTTTTCATCGGGATCTGTGAGCACGGAGATAAGCGCAGGCACAATACGGGCAGCAGGGGTTTTGATTTCGCTGAGTGTCCACGCCGACATCTCACGAATCTGTGGATTTTCATCGGATAACCCGTGGATGAGTGCATCGACCGCCTCAGGTCCTATCTTGACTAAGGTGTCGGCGGCTTCGGTGCGACGCACAGCCGCTCTGTCACCAAGTTGGTTGACAAGCGTTTTTATCTGTTGTTCCTGGGACTCGCATGCTATCAGACACAGGAAAATGGGAAGAAAAAAGAAGCGTTTCATGGAGTATGAGTGTAGCATAGTTTTCGGCTTTTTACAAGTTCCCGTTCTTGAAAATTTAAGGGCATTCAGTTCTGCTGTGGGAGGCACTCCGATTCTCGACTCTTACTCTTTGAAAACTATACACAAAATTTGAAACTTCACCGGCGAATTCAAGTTACGTATTACAAGCTACGTTATTAAAGGAGAGTCACGGGGTTCGCTCTATGGCGAAAACCGTCATGAGAAAAATGAAATTAGAAACAGCGACGCTTGGAGCAGGTTGTTTTTGGTGTGTTGAGGCAGTGTTTCTGGAAGTGGAAGGTGTTCACACGGTCGTCTCAGGGTACACCGGCGGTACCACCGTCAATCCAACGTATGAAGCGGTGTGTATGGGAATGACGGGACACGCCGAAGTGGCTCAGATCCAGTTCAATCCGGACGTTATTTCTTATAAAGAGGTATTGGAAATCTTTTGGCACACACATGATCCAACAACCTTAAATCGGCAGGGTGCGGATGTCGGCACCCAATACCGTTCAGCGATTTTCTATCACACGGAAACGCAACAACAGATAGCAGAAAAATCTAAAGCCGAGATGGACGCCTCGGATGTGTGGGATGCTCCGATTGTCACGGAAATCACCCCGATTGATGTCTTTTATCCTGCTGAGGATTACCACCAAAATTACTTTCAACTGAATCCAAACCAGCCATATTGCCAGTTTGTGATTCACCCGAAGATGCGAAAGTTCACAAAGGATTTTAAGGACAAACTTAAAAATGATTCATAGATATGTTTTAAAAGCCTACACTAAAATCTATGCAAAAATACCAATGTTAAAGCGGACAAATAACCCATGCCAATCGCTTCTACTGAGTGTTCTCGCGATTATCTTTTCTTTCAGTGCCGGGAGTGTGATTGCCCAAGAGGCGACATCGCCAGTTGCCGTGCCAGTTACGACAGCGAGGCGCGGGACGATTGTTTCCACGAAACAGTACACCGGGCATTTAGAACCAAATGCTGAGGTGAAGGTGTTTGCCAATGCTCCAGGAAAGGTTGTTGCCCTAAACGCCGTCGTTGGGCAAAGCGTGGCGAAAGATGATGTAATTGCAGAGACAGATTCGAGAGAAGCCGCACTTGCCGTAATACGTGCAGAGTCGGCATCCAGCAGTGCGCAATCCCGGCTCACGTTAACGGAAGCAAACGCTCAAGCACGTGTCGAATCTCAGTTGGCGGTTGCACAGGAAGCGTTAATGACAGCACAGTCGAACCTGGTGGAGACACAATCGCTCGCTGAAATGCGTGTCCATAACCAACTCGTGCAGGCAGAAGCGGCATACCAAGCCGCCGTGGAGACAATTGAGAAAACGAAAACGAATGCAGAACAGGGATTGGAGCGCGCGAGGGTAGAGCGCGATGACGCTAAAGCGGATTATGAACGAAACAAATCGCTTCACGAGAAGCAGCTCATCAGTGACAGCAATTTTGAATCGATAGATAAGCGCTTGAGATTGGCAGAAATCCGTTTAGAGGAAGCACAGGTTACAGCAAGACAGTTCGAGGAAGGCTCGACACATCCTTCCGTGGAGAAGACGAAAGCGGAATTAGGCGTTGCTCGGACGTTAGTGGAGATCCGCAGTTGGGAACGCGAGATCGCTATGGCAGAATCAAAGGTTACCCAGGCACAAGCCGATCTTAACGCCGCACAGAAACTGGTGGAAGCCAAGTCATGGGAGCAAGAGATTGAAATTGCGAAGGCGGCAGCGAGTCAAGCCGAAGAGCAACTCAAACTCGCGCAAGAACAGGTGAGTGCTGCGATAATTAAATCTCCAATTGATGGCGTTATTGCCACGCGTCACTTAAACATGGGAGATTATGCGGGATCCGCCTCCTCACCTACAGGAAAACCGGTATTTACAGTCATCGGCGTTAAGGTTCTCAAAGCTATTTGGAGCATGCCTGTCACCGATGCGCGTCGCATTCACAGCGGTGAGCTCGTTCTGATCTCTACGGATGCTGGCATTCGGAATATCGTCGGCGCGATTGATTTTATCAGTCCCACGGTCAACCGTGAAAATAATACCGTGCTTGTCCATGCGAGTGTGCCGAATTCTGTCGGGACACTCGCTCACAATGGCGGTCTGAGACCGGGTGGTACAATCACGGTTTCTATAAAAACAGGTGAACGGAAGAACGTCCAACTCCTTCCGTTGCATTCAGTCTTGCACATCCGGAATGGAAGTGGAACTATCTTTACCGTTGAAGGGAACGCGGCACGTCGGGAACAGGTAAGCGTCGGTACCCTTTACGGGGGTGAGATAGAGGTTACCGCGAGACTTTTGAACGGAACATTGGTGATTGTTGGTGAACAACACCGATTACAGGATGGAACGCCAGTGTCTATCGTTCGGGATTAAAGGAGACACCCATGTTTATGCGTAACCGTCGAAACTTCCAATCCTTTCTTATTATTCTGTTGGTTGTTATAGTTTCAGAGAATGGTGAGGCTAATTGGGTGCATCAGACCGAAGTACCGACATCCAGAAAAGGGGTCGCGACCGCTGTCGTTAACGGCAAAATTTATATCATCGGGGGTGTGCCGTATAGTAACAAGTCAGGACCGGGTTGGTCTGCAATTCCAACGGTAGAAGTTTATGACACGCGTACCGGGGCGTGGGGGAAAGCCGCGGATATGCCAACTCCACGGATCACTGCCCAAGCCGCGGTTTTTGCTGGTGACATCTATGTATTCGGTGGATACAGCCGGGGAAAGATCCGCGGAGAGAAAGACCATAAAACCGTTGAAGTTTACAACCCGCGAACCAATACATGGTCAAGAACGCGAGACATGCCAACGCTTCGTCGTGGGTTTAGAACGGCCGTTGCTGATGGAAAAATATACGTCATCGGTGGCGCGATTTTCGATAGACAACGCGATGTCAGAGTCGCTACTGACCTCGTTGAAGCCTATGATCCGTTGACAGAGCGGTGGAAAAAGTATGCCAGCATGCCAACCAAACGCATGTGGGTTGATACGGCAGTTGTGAACAATAAAATTTATGCGATTGGTGGTGAAGTTTCACCTCGGCATGATGTCCCACCTGATGACGAGTTTTTTACCAAAATTGAAGAGTACAACCCAAGAATCGACCGTTGGCGAAAACGACCGGATATGCCAATATTGAGGTTTTCCTTTTCTACTGTTGCCATCGATAAGAAAATCTATCTGATTGGCGGCTACACTCGGGACCCTGGATTTAAAACCCTCACATCGATAGATGTCTATGAACCAAGTCTAAATAGATGGGGGGTAATACCACCACTACCCGTGTCCAAAATCGCTCCAGCAGTCGCGGTCAATGGTGTAATTTATATGCTTGGTGGTTTCATACGGGGACAGAGGTTCTCACATGCCGTTGAAGCGTTCGATACCGAATTTCGGGCGGTTAACCCAAAAGACAAACTTTCAACACACTGGGGCAAATTGAAGAAACCCAATTAATGGAAAAATGTGTCAGTTTACTTTCGGCACAACGCATACACCCGAATCTGCTCCCATTTCCGTTTTGACCGATGCGTCGCAACCCGCCTTTTAAAGAGTGCTCCTTCTTTAAAACCAGCGTCAGCGATGATTGTTTCCAAATTCTCGATCGCCTTAGGTCCTGAGGCATCCGCATACCCCAACAAAATCACGCCATCAGGTTTCAGGAAATTTGAGACCTGCGCAAAAAAACGTTTCACCGTTTCCTGCTTTTCGTCGTGGATAGCGAGTTCCGCTCGGTTACGCACACGGGCAACGACCCAGGGTGCATTGAAGATAATCACGTCAAATTGATGTGAAGAAAATGGTTCAAATAGGTCGCCAGCGGGCATGACGTGAACAGGCTCTGAATCTGGGAAAAGCCGTTGTAGGTTGAGTTTCGTTGTCGCGACCGCTTCAGGGAGTAGATCGGAGGCGTACAGTTCAATCTGTTCGCCTAATTCCTGCTGTGCCAGCAAGGTCAAACACCCACTTCCACATCCGATGTCAGCGACGGTAGCGGGGACAGATTGACGAACATACTGGAGTGCCTCCTGAAAGCACTCGATTGTCTCTTGCGAGCGCGGTGCAAGGACGTTTTCGGAAGCAACGAGAGAGGCATTGAGGGCACGGACGGGGTAGGTGTCCGCCAGAGCACCTTGAATGTGTTGGATCTTTGCGAGTGATAGAAGAAAGGGTTTTCCTTGGTTCGCTTCTGCCGGCTCGCCAGCGAGTTCCAACAGATACGGTAGAAGGGGCGCGGATTCAGCCTGTAAAATTCCATCTGCATCTGCCCAACACATCAGTCTTACTAAGGCTTCTTTCAGCGCACTGCGTGTAGATCTCCGATGCGAATCTCTCCGATTTCGTGTTCTGGCATCGCGCTGCGGCTGTTGGATCAAATCCTGTTTGTGGCGCTGAATATACTCCATGAGTGTTGTAATCTGTTCCCACTTTCCCTCCACAATAGCGACACCGCCGTGACGGATGTGTGTGAAGATCCGATTGAGGTGTCCTAATTCTTGATGCGCGAACAGTTTGGCGCGTGCGCGCGCAAAAACGGCGTCCCGGCATTCACCAGGGACGTAGAGTTCGCCGATGTTGCTAACGGAATAGAAAGAAGTCATTGTTTAGGAGGATCAATAAGTATCATGGGACTAAGAAATCGGAACAATTTGACCTGTTTTAACCGATTCTGCCTCTTTATAGCAGAGCAGCAACGCATCTCTCGCGCCGATCCCGGACAGTGCCGCGGGTTCCTCTTCCCAGTCTATCGCGTCAACGGCGTATTGAAGTTCTCCCGTGAAAGCATCAATCGGATCGACCTCTCCTAAATCGACCTGTTCAACTTCACCTTCGTCGTTCAGGAGTGTCAGCGGCACTGCGGTAGAGGCTTCACCTGCTAATGTCGAAAAGTCGTAAAGGAGCGTGGCTTTTTCGAGGTAGATTTCAAACCCGTGCGAGAAAGCGCGTCCACGTTGCGAGACCGCGCCCGATGAACAACTCACAGAGAGTTCCTTATCATTATAGATGTATTGAGTCGTCAGGTAATCGACGTAATTACCGCTGGCGATTTTGCCTTGTGAGAAGACTGCGTCAGGGACACCACAGAGCAGTTGGATGAAATGGGTGTCGTGGATGTGTAAATCGATGCCGGGACCGCCGCTCTTTTCGATGTCGGCGACATCTCGGGACCAACTCGGTTTGGAGATAATGCGCTTGAAATGCGCACCGAGGAGCTGACCGTATTTCCCCTCTTCTACCACCCGTTTTACATAGGCATATTCAGCAAAGAAGGGTAGCACATGTGCGACCATCAGGAAACAGGGACCTTCATTGTCGGCTTTCCGTGCTGTGCCGATTTTGTTCGCGAGTTCAACGAGTTCATTGGCATCGTCAATAGAGATAGAAATCGGTTTCTCAACAAGCGTATGTTTTCTTGCTTCGAGGGATGCCATACTCACGGGTTTGTGTAGGTGTGTCGGCAGGCAAATGTCGACCAGTTCGACCTCTTCATCGGCGAGGAGTTCGTCAATCTCGCTATATTTTCGGACGTTCGAGAGATCTTCCATGCCACCTCGGGGTCCAAAATTCCCTTGAATGCCCGTCCAATCACCAGCGAGTTTCTTTGGATCTCGTGTGCAGATGGCAACCACTTCGGCACCGGTAATACGCTGAATGGCGTAGTAATGAATCATGCCCATGAATCCGATACCAACGATTCCGATTTTTGTCATGTTCTCTACCTCTATTTTATAGCAGAAAGCACAGGTACCGGTCCCTTATTCAGGGTGATGCCTGTGCCGTTGAATTTTTGTGTGAGACAGCGTTTAGTATGTCCCGGTTCTTGACTTAATGCTCCCCCACGTCGTTGTTGCTTTATCGAGAGGCGAGACTACGAGGAAGCCTTCGTTCATTATTTCGTTGATTTCGTCCTCGCTGAGCGCACGTCGCCAGACTGCCGCCTCATCAATAGAACCGTTCTCAAAGGTATAATTCGGACGGTCTTTGGAGCATCCGATCCGCAAGTCCTGATCATTGGTGCCTTTGAAATCAAACTTTTCATCTTTCTCCGCGGCGACTTCGCCATCAACGTAGACTTTCATAGTTGTCCCGTCATAAGTTCCAACGACGTGTTGCCATTTCTTCGTATCCAGGGCATGCGGCTGGCTGAGGGTCGGTCTACTGTTGCCGGTCCCCAAGAACATATTAAAATTTTTACCGCCGTTGAAAGCACCGATGCCGTAGGAAGAATGCTCACCCCCGTTATGGCAGTTTTTGTCGAACCACTGTGCATCCGTTGCCCAAGAGTCCTGATTGATCCAAGCCGCCATCGTGATTTCACCCGTGATTTTCAGGTCATCGGCAGCTGGCACGTTGACACAATCCGCGCCTATACCTGTAATACGAATCGCATCCCCGTACTTGCCCTTCACAATATCGGTATTGGCGATGATATCTGCGTCCAGCCCGTTGCCGGAGTCATCAACAATCACCTTACCTTTGACGTTGTCAAACGTGAAATAAAGGACGAGTCCTTCGGCGAGATCTGCTGTGGCGTATCCTATCGCTAAAAACATCAACGTGCTGAGTAGCACGGCATAACCAAATAGATTTTTCATTTTGTGTCTCCTCCTGTGCGGTCCCCTTACATCAAAAATGTGAATTTGCTTGTTCGGAAGCAGGACTTACGCAATTTTGACCATAGAACGATCCACTCGATTGCGATTCGCTAAAAACCTCACACGTGCAATGGAAACCCAAACTAACAGTTTATGCTACAAAAGAGCGACGTGCGTAAGTCCTAAGGAAGTAAGTAGAGTATATCACGGGACCCGTGAAACATGCAACGTGTTTTTATTGCGGTTCAGACGCCCTATAATCCGCGAAATCTGCAAAATCTGTGTCCTCGGCGATTCAGACCCCTAAAACGCTTTCCGCTTAATATTGCCCCACGTTGTAGCAATCTTATCCTTCGGTGAGACAGCGAGCAGGGGACCCCGCATAGCACTTCTAATTTCATCATCACTCAGGACACGACTCCATATCGCGACTTCATCGATGGAACCGCCTTCAAATGCGTACTGCGGTTTATTTTTCGCACAACCAATCCGCAAATCCTCGTCATTTATACCATTAAAGAGAAACTCAAATGCAGGTGGGAGGCGTCCATCCGAGTTGACGGCTTCCCCGTCGAGATAGAGTTTTACACTTGTGCCGCTGCCGGTTGCTACAATATGATGCCACGTTTTATTTGTCATGTCTTTCCGAATGATGAAGCGTCGCTGGTGTTCGCCGCCTAAGATAATTCCGATTCCCGAACTATGAGCGTTCTCCCTATTGAAGAGTGCCATGCCGTATGACCTATTAGAGGCTCCGCTATAACAGCCTTTATCAAACCATTGAAAAGTACTCTCCATCCAGTTTTCGTGGTACACCCATGCCATCATCGTAATCTCTTCACTAATTTCCAGAGCATCTGTGGACGGAATATTCACACAATCTTCAGTCTCATTGGTGATACGGATTGCCTTCCCGTATTTACCCTCAACAAATTTAGTATGTTTGATAATCCGGGCATCCAGACCGTTCCGAGATTCATCAAAGATCCGCTTGCCCTTGACCTTGTCGAACGTGAAGTGAACGACAAGATCGTCAGTGAGAGCCGCCGTAGCAGATCCTGCTAACATAAACACCAGAACAAGAAATAAAGGGTAGTAAAATAGACATCTCATTTTTTTCACCTTACTAAACTTTAGGACGGTTTTCCGTAGCAATCAACCATCGGGGCCCCGTAGGTTGGGTTGAGCGGTAAAACTCACTCCCCTTTGTTGCTACCGGAACTCTAACGTACCACTACTCGTTTTTTGTAAACAGATAAAGCGAAATCCAACAAACCCACCGCTTTGAGAGGAAACACATCGTTGGGTTCACTCGGACTTTGGAACGTTCAGGAACCTCTTGGATTTTGAAGTTGATCGTCTATGTCTGATTTTTCGGGGTCCATTCGTTCAACCCAACCTACGGTGTGCGCTCAGTTTTCTCTGAATTCTGTAATTATCGATCTGACGAATCAGAGGCAAGCACGGCGTTCATGAGTTCTTCCCATCTACCTTCAAATTTCTCGCCGAACTCGGATTCTCCGCCGGTTGCAAGGGGACCCCTGAGCATCGGTTTGCTTGCGTTGTTATTTTCCCAAAGCTCCTGACCACCGAAGTCATTGTGGAGGAAATGGAGTGCCACGCCTGCACGCTCCTTATCGGTGAGGTTTGACTTGGTGCAGTGTGCTACGCCATAACAGAAAAAGAGCACACCCCCCGCTTTCAGTTCGATCGGGACAGCACGTTCTTCGGGCGGATCGCACCGAATATGGTGGTCGCTCAACGGGTCGCGATAGTGTTCATAACTTTCCCGATGGCTGCCCGGTATGACGTGCATGCACCCGTTCTCGACGCTTGCGTCATGGATAGCGATCCACATCGCAGTGCCGCGCAACGGGTCTGCGATTTTGAAATAAGCGTTGTCTTGGTGCCAACTCGTACCGATACCAACCTTCGGCGGTTTCCAGAATGCCTGATCCAGTTCTAACATGAATTCATCTCCAATCAGTTGCTGAACAGCGGAGATGACTCTCGGATGGAAGGGTAAGGCTTTGTGCAAGTCGCTACGGTTGTTGAGTGGAATTACCTGAAGGTTTTGCCGTTCACCCGCATTGTCGCGCTTGGTTCCGTCTGATTGCACCGCGCAATTGATACCCGTTCCGTTTTTGAGTTCAGTATCGTAAATCCGTTCTAATTCCAGCCGGAGAGCCTTCGCTTCAACGGGATCAAAAAATCCTTCAATGGCAAGATACCCATTATTTCGGAATTCCGCGAGCTGCTTCTCACTGAGTTGCATGGTTAAAATCACCTTTCTATAGACATAGCACCCCTACGGGGTGGAAGAAATATCCGAAAAACCTCATTAAAATACGAAGAAATCCACAGAAACACCCAAGCAAAACACCTCAAAATTTGTCAGTAACAATTTGGGTTATCTTATTACCTTTCTGCGCACGGCACGATAATAGAATCCACCATACCGTGTAGAATTTTCTTGTCCGCTGGGCAGACTGCGGCTTGCATGCCCCCAAGTTTAACGGTGTTACCGACGACGAAATAGTATGGACGCAGAAGTGGACGGCACGCCATCTCTTGGACATCGCCGGCATCGAAATCGTAATACTGCATGCGGACCCGTTCGGCAGTGTGGAATTTCTGGAGGACGTACGGATTCTTCCCGAAACTCTCAAGACTGTTTTCAATAACGGCTTCCCATTCCTCCGTCGGAAGATCGTGTCCGATTGCTACACCACGGCTCCCCCAAGCGAGTTCGGAAAATCCCGACGGTTTGATAACCAATTCCCGTTGCCGTTGCGTCACGGAACCGAGTTGCCGCCAATCTGTTACGGCATTTCCCTCCACCTCCAAATTGGGAATCACAGCATGGGGTGGTAGGGGGCGGGCATCGATGATCCAGGTCTCTGGAATTGCCTGTTGCAGGAACGGATACGTTTTTTTACCGAGATGCCGTTTCCAAAACGGTTGGAGCGTCGGGTGGTGGAAAAGCGCGAGACACAATTTTTCTTCCAAGTAGGATTTTGGCGGTGGTGTCATCACAACGGTGCGTTTCTTCGCACTATAGAACATTAACTCCGATTTTGGGATATTGGGAAGATCAAACAGTTCATAGAAGCGATAGAGCACGTCAACTTCTATCTGATTTCCCGTTGTCGTTTCAACGCGTAACCCATCTTCAGTAAAAATTACCTCGTGCGGTTTGACGGTACGGGTCTCCACGCCAGCCTCACAAAGTGCCGCGGCAAGCCAGACCATCTCCGCCCAATAATCCTCCGATTCGTCTGACACGACGATCGCGAGTGTGGGATTGTCTTTCTTTGCCAGCGCACGGATCATTTCGGCATATCCATTCACCATCCCGTCACTGCCGCCGATGATGCGATAACCGAGTTGTGCGTAGAGTCTCGCTAAGCAACCTGTCGCCCCGATAAACCCTGGAATCGAGTCGAGTTCAGTGATCGCCATGCCATTAGTGGTCGGGAGAATATCGGGACGAAGCACGCCGGGTAATTGGCTCTTAAACCGGTTCATCCGTCCATGTTGGATAACCGGTTCCGGTTTGCCGATCTCCAGGTACTCAGCTACCCAAGCGGGTTGAATACCTCGAACGCTTTGGGAATAGAGTAAATTGCAAGCGCGATAGAAATTTAAAAGATGCGTTCCGAGTTCTTCAAACCATCTCAAATCCGATTCGGGAATCCAGAACGGCTCTGGTGAGATTCGCCAAGAGGTATTGCAATCGGGATGAATTTCCCGTTTTTCTGCTTCAAAGAGTTTCGCCTTCGGAATTTCGTCGTTAAGAAAAAGACATTTCTGTTTGGCGTCCAATTTTTAATTATTCCTTTTTTTAATTATTCCTTGCGGTTCGGTTAGGATAATTGGATAAATACCGTGAATCGCCGTATATCCGCCTGCGCCTGCTTCGCAGTGAGAATGCAGGCTACTCTTTAATTATTCCTTGCGGTTCGGTCAAGTGAGTTTGATAGATGAAGTGCCTCTCCGTAGAACCGCCCTCCACTTCGTTACGGGCTACATGCTTAGTAGTACATCAACTTTGAGTTTTAGAGTAGGTTCGTAGTAGTGCGATTTATCACACGTTCAGAAATTACCGACTACGCAAGGAAAACCTGCTTAACGAAATCGATTTTCTTCTGTTCAGCGATGGTTTGCAACACGTGCCGTGGCACAGGCGAATCCACGTTGATGAGTGTTACGGCGAGTTCCCATAAGCGTGAACGTCCGACAGTCATATCGGCGATGTTGATACTGTGTTCCCCCAGAATCGTCCCCATTAATCCTATCATTCCCGGCTGGTCGCTATTATAGATGAGAAGGATATAACCGGTCGGTCTCACGTTGATATGCAGTTGATCTATTCGGACGATGCGGATGTCCTTTTTGCCGAAAGCCGTACCTTCGATAACTGCCTCGCCTTTATCAGTCGTAACTGTAATCGCAATGGAGTTGGCAAAATCTGCGTCTGCTTCGCTCTTTGTCTCCGTAACGGCGATGCCGCGTTGCTTAATCAGAAAAGGGGCGTTTACATAGTTCACGTCCGTTAGCACAGGTGCCAAAAGCCCTTTCTGTAAAGCGACCGTTATCGGTGTAACGTCTTCCTTTTGGAAAAGTGTGCCGTTGTAGTGGATTTTAATCCCAGAGATTTGCCCGTCGACAATTTGCGCATGAAAACTGCCAATCTTTTCGGCGAGTTCCAGATAGGGACCCAAAATATCAAGCGTCCTCGGATCAATTTTGGGTTGATTTACGGCATTCGCGACGGGTTGTCCACGGAGCGCATTTATTACCTGCTGTGCTACCTCGACAGCGACATGTTCCTGCGCTTCTGATGTAGATGCCCCGAGGTGTGGGAGTGCGAGTACGTTCTCTAAGTCCAGCAGTGGAGTCTCCGTTGCCGGTTCGCTTTCGAAAACATCAAGGGCGGCACCGGCGATTTGTCCAGTTTTCAAGGCGTGATAGAGGGCGTCTTCGTCGATAATACCGCCACGGGCGCAGTTAATCAGGCGGCAACTCGGCTTCATCAATGTGAACTCTGACGCACCCACACTGTGATACGTTTCGGCGTTGAGATGTGTGTGGACGGAGATGTAATCGGATTCTTCAAAGAGCGTTTCCCGCTCGACGAGCCGAATGCCGATCTTCTCTGCCGCACCGGCTGAAATGTACGGATCATAGGCGATGATTTGCATCCCGAAAGCTTGTGCGCGTCGAGCGACCTCCCGTCCGATCCGTCCGAGTCCAATCGTGCCAAAAATCTTCCCGTATAACTCGACCCCGATGAAGTCGTTGCGTTGCCATGTTCTGTTTCGGAGTGAGATCCCGGCAGGCACGATATTTCGCGCCAATGCCAGCAGCATCGCGATGGTATGTTCCGCCGCCGCAATCGTATTTCCCGTTGGGGTGTTGACAACTAAGATACCGTTTCGTGTTGCCGCTTGCACATCAATATTGTCCACACCGACCCCGGCGCGCCCGATGACCTTCAGCTGCTGCGCGTTTTCAATGACATCGGCAGTTACCTTCGTTGCACTTCTGATAAGCAGGGCATTGTAGTCAGCAATCCGGTCCAGCAGTTCTTCATGAGAGAGGTTGAGGTTAACGTCCACCTCAAAATCACCGCTCTCTCCTAAGACATCTAAACCCCGCTGCGACAGCAGGTCGCTGACCAGCACCTTGTTCATAAATCTAAAATCCTCCACCCTTATCGTCCTCAACGATAGCTTGCCCTATTTCAATATCCCTAAATTATAGCATGTCCGAGACTCTCTGTCAATTACATTTTACTTTCAATACTACTGGACATATTTTTTACTCTGTGGTAATATATACGCTAATATCTATCGTGCATCCGCACAAGGCACGAACTACGAAAAAACATGGAGGCATGAATATGTTAGGCCTGGGTCCGTGGGAACTATTGATTGTGTTGGCTGTTGTGTTACTCATATTTGGTGGGAAACGTCTCCCCGAGTTGGCGCGCGGGTTGGGTAAGAGCGTCACAAACTTTAAAGCGGGTCTCAATGAGGAACAGTCAGAGGAACCCGAAACCACAACACACGCACAACAGGAGAATGGAGCACCGCCAAAAGGGAAAACTGGATAGAGAAGGATCGGATCTCCGATGTGTTCTCCCTACTTGTAAGCGCATACGCCGCTCGCAATTTCTATACTCTTTTTAACTGACAACCGATAACTGAAAACTAACAATGAAAGATAAATTACCCGACTTTCTTCAGAAGGTCATTGAAGAATACCCCGATGTTTGGAAAGCGTATCAGGCACTCGGTGAAGCGTGTGGCACCGCAGGTCCTCTTGAGGAGAAAACCGTGAGGCTTGTTAAACTTGCATTGGCGATCGGGGCGAAATCCGAAGGTGCCGTACACTCGCATACACGACGCGCCCTCCGAGAAGGCATTACGCCCGAGGAGTTACAACAGGTGGCACTGCTCGCCGTGACTTCTATCGGCTGGTCTTCGAGTATGGCGGCATTGTCTTGGATTCAAGACGTTGTGGACAAACAATCGTAACTTATATGAAACCTGCGTTATTATTCCGCAAGGTAAAATTAAAAACCCATCGGGTTTTAATGCTCACCGCTCTCCTCTTCTGCCTCGTTCCATCTGTTAGCAGAACCGAAACGACAGCAGCGTTTCAGCAGGGCGTTGAATATGTCAAACTTCGGCTCTATCCACAAGCGGCGGATGCCTTTAAATCGATCGTGTCCCGCGATCCGACAGATGTGAACGCGCTTTTCCAACTGGCAAATGTCTATAAATTGCAAGACAAATTGGCGTTAGCGATTCAGACGTTTAATGCGCTTTTGGCACAGTTCACAAGTTTCCAACAATTGCCCTTGAACGCCACAACGACGGATTCAGAAAAAGTCCTGACGGCAGAACGAATACAGGGGCTAACCCACCTCGCGCTCTCAGAAATCTATTGCAAGCAGAGTCAATTGGACATCGCCGAGCAGCACGCTAAAGAAGCCGTTCAGAGGTGTCCAACGGACGCAAATACGCATTATCGGCTCGGTTATATCTACACACATCAGGCGAAGTTTGATGCCGCACTCGCTTCCTTCAAACACACCCTCGCACGCAACCCCGATTTCGCCGAAGTTTACGAATGGCTCGGTTTGATCGCCCTCATGCAACAGAAACCGCAGCAAGCCGTGGCGCATTATCAGAAGGCAATCGCCAGAAAACCTTATGTCCAGAGTGCCTATTACAATTTGGCAAAGGCTTACCGACTCCTTGGCGATACGTCAGCCGCAACGGAACAACTTAAGCGGTTCCAGCAAATGAAAGCCTATTACGATCGGACCTACGCCATTGAAGGTGCTTTGGCAGAAGATCCTCTGAACCCGACGCTTCGGCTTGAATTGGCGGAAGTCCATCTGGCACACAAACACATCTCCGCCGCGATGACGACATATCAAAGTTTAATTCGGCTGAATCCAGAGTTGGTGACCGGATACGATAAGATGGGTCGGCTTTACATGGATCTTAACGTGCCACAGCGTGCCATCCCATTCTTTCTGAAAGTCCTTGAACTCAATCCAGACGCTGTGGAAGCACACGTCCGATTGGGTTGGCTCTATACTACGCTAAAAGCGTTTGATAAGGCGGAATCCCATCTACAAGCCGCTATAGACAAGATGCCCGGACTTACCTTGGCGTATCACGGATTAGCCGAAATTTACACGAAACAGGGACATTTTCAGAAAGCGATAGACGTCTACCGGTACATCACAGAAATCGCACCTGACGATAACGACGCTCGGCAAGCATTACAGAACTTAGAACGTTTGAGAAAACGTCCACAAACGACGCGGTAAATTTCTCCTTATGCGGAAAACTCACCTGAATGAAATCCCGTCTCTCTATCGCCTTTTCGTCCTTGCCCTGATAAGTCTCCAGTATTGTCCACTCGCCGCCACAGAACCGATTTTCGCCGATGTTACGGAATCCGCAGGGATAACGTTTCTGCATACCGACGGTAGGAGCAGTGTGAGACTCTTCAATGAGTTCCTCGGATCCGGCGGTGGGTTTTTCGATTACGATGGCGACGGCGATCTCGACATCTACCTCGTCAACGGTGCGATTCAGACAGAAGACGGACAGGACCAAACACCGCATAACGTCCTCTATCGAAACGATGGCGATAACACCTTCACCGATGTTACCAACGAGGCAGGGATCGGGAGTACGGCTTATGGTGTCGGTGCCGCTGTCGGTGATTACGATAACGACGGCGATATAGATGTGTACGTTACCAACTTCGGTGAGGATCAGCTCTATCGGAACAATGGCGATAGCACCTTCACGGACGTGACAACACACGCCCGCGTCGGCAATTCAAACTGGGGTACCAGTTGTGCATTTGCCGATGTGGATAACGATGGACACTTAGATCTCTATGTGGCGAACTACGCCGCCTATACGCCGGAGAACGATATCCGGTGTGAAGAACGCGGGGTTCACGTCTATTGCGGTCCGCATGCGTACCCGGCGGTTCACGATACCTTTTACAAGAACAACGGAGATGGCACCTTCACCGATATATCGGCTTTATTCCGTCCGTCCGACTTAATTCCACAGCACGGGTTAGGCGTAACCTTCGGGGATTACGATGCCGATGGAGACACCGACCTCTACGTCGCCAACGATCAGGATCCAAACTTTCTGTTTCAAAACGGCGGGAGCGGTAATTTTTTGCCCAATTTTTCGGAAGTTGCATTAATTTCAGGCGTGTGCTATAATGATATGGGAAAAGAGGAAGCCGGCATGGGTACCGATTTCGGCGATTATGACAACGACGGATGGCTCGATCTCACCGTCAGCAACTACCAGACCGAAACCAATACCGTTTATCATAATCATGACGGCACCTTTTTTACCGACAATACCATTACATCAGGTATCGCAGAAGTAACACACGGCTATCTCGGATGGGGCATCAAGTTTTTTGATTACGACAACGATGGATATCAAG
Organism: Candidatus Poribacteria bacterium; assembly: GCA_965220065.1. Taxonomy (GTDB): domain Bacteria; phylum Poribacteria; class WGA-4E; order WGA-4E; family WGA-3G; genus WGA-3G. The sequence goes on along the minus strand of OZ244804.1, from coordinate 5,359,909 downwards.
ACATCTTTGTCGCCAATGGACATTTGATGGATAACATCAACCTGCTTGAGAAGCATGTAACCTATCCGCAAAAGAATCTGTTGTTCAGGAATCTGGGGGATGGTAGATTCGCCAATGTCATGTCAGAGACAGACGGCTTGGCATTGGAAAAGGTGAGTCGCGGTGCGGCTATCGGCGATTATGACAACGACGGCGACCTTGATATCCTTGTCACCAATTGCAATCAACGCCCGGATCTGCTCCAAAACGCAATCGGGAATCGAAACAATTGGATACAGATTCAGGTCGTCGGTCAGAAGAGCAACCGCTCCGGGATTGGCGCAAAAATTAAGGTCGTCACAGGGACACACGTCCAATATTCGGAGGTGCAGAGTAGTGGGAGTTACCTTTCCTTCCACGATCTGCGTGCTCATTTTGGTGTTGGCAAATCGGAACAGATTGACCTCCTTGAGATTCGCTGGCTTAACGGACACACTGACCGAGGGACGCACCTCCCCGTCAACCGCAGGTTTATCGCAGTTGAAGGGAGTGAGATTGTTCCGATACGTTAGTCAATTTTAAAAATACGCCTGCTGAAGGCAGGTTTCTAATGGAGGAAAAATGAAAACCCTATTTATAATGCTAATACTTATCGCGTTTACGGCATCTTTTGCCTACGCGTTGAACGAACCGGAGGATTCGATGATCCTCTACTTCTCTTTCGATGAAGTCGATGGGAAAAATGCCATCGACCATTCGCTCTATGAGAACCATGGTGAACTCATCGGCGGTCCAAAACTCGCTGAAGGCAAATTCGGTAAAGCTTTGGAACTTAATGGCAAAGACCAGTGGGTTGTCGTGCCGCATCACGAGATTCTCACCGTTGATGAGAGCGTTACCGTCATGGCATGGATCAATACCGAACGCCATCAAGGACCTGCTGGGCAGCGGTGGCAGGGCATTGTAGCCAAGAGCAACAACCCCCGTTCCTACAGTTTCTACACCGAATTTCCGAGTGAATGTTTGCACCTCAGTGTCGGTGGCGGAAGTGTTTGTAACAAAAAAGTCCCCTTAGATGAGTGGGTACACGTCGTTGCACAGGTAGATGGCGGTTCGACTCACAAGTATTGGGTGAACGGTGAAGCGGCTGGCGAATTTGGTGGAAAAAATAACCCGCCCGGCAAAGCCGATACAGCGGACGTTCTCGTCGGTAGAACACACGAGGGCAATCGCGAATTTCTTGGACTCATTGACGAGGTACGGGTTTGGAACCGCGCCCTTGATGAGGACGAGGTTATTGACCAGATGGAGAAAGGCTATTTCGAGCTTTTCGCCGTTGATCCGCGTCAGAAACTCGCTACAACTTGGGGACTCTTAAAGAAATCACAGCGATAAAATCATCCGAGTGCGCGCTTCTGAATCGTAACTTCGGTTCCAAGCACGCACTCGCTTCTACAGCCAAACAATAGGAGGATGTATGAAAACGGTCTTTTTTCTTCTTATGATTGCCGCCCTTGTCGTACCTGTTGTCTACGCCGCAGATCCGTCCGATGATTCGCTCATCCTCTACTTTTCTTTCGATGAGCTTGATGGGGACACGGTTATCGATCATTCGCAATATGGAAACAACGGAACGATTGCTGGCGCGCCTGAATTAGTCGCTGGTAAATTTGGGAATGCACTTAAACTGAACGGTCAGAGCGACTGGGTCGAAGTGCCACACGCAGAGATTCTTACCGTTGATGAGAGCGTCACCGTCATGGCTTGGATTAATGCCGAAAGACATCAAGGTCCCAACGATCAGCGGTGGCAAGGCATTGTTGCGAAGAGCAACAATCCGCGTTCTTATAGTTTCTACACGGAATTTCCGAGTGAATGTTTGCACCTCAGTGTCGGTGGCGGAAGCGTCTGCGACAAAAAGATTGCCCTTAATGAATGGGTACACGTCGTGGCGCAGGTAGATGGCGGCACGACTCACAAGTATTGGGTGAACGGTGAAGCGGCTGGCGAATTTGACGGGAAAAATAATCCACCCGGTGCAGCCGATACCGCGACTCTCCTCGTCGGGAAGACACACGAAAACAACCGTGAATTCCTCGGACTCATTGACGAAGTTCGCATCTGGAACCGTGCCCTCAATGAAGAGGAAGTCCTCGCGGAAATGGAAACATCGTTGACCCCTGTTGAGCCGCTTGGGAAATTGTCCACGACTTGGGCGACACTGAAATCCCAAAAGTAATTTTTTTTGAGAATAGGGGCGGTTTGAAACCGCACCTATCTCTTTATTGAGTAAAAGGAGAATGTATAGCGTCATGAATGGAAAATTTATAGCGTCTGCGGACGTAGAACGAGACGAACTCGACTGGGGAACAATTGGTTGGCTCAGTCGTCCAGTGAGCACGGGCGCGAAGGACATCGTCGCCATGGAAGTGAGTCTCTCCCCCGGATATGGACACGATTTTCATAGGCATCCCGACCAAGAAGAGGTTATCTACGTCATAGAAGGTAGTGTAGAGCAGTGGCTTGAAGATAAGAAACAGACCCTCAACGCCGGTGATTCTGTATTCATCCCTGCCGACATGGTCCACGCATCCTTTAACGTCTCCTCTGCGTCAGCGAAGTTATTCGTTACCCTCAGCCCCAGCAAAGGCGAAGAGGGGTATCAACTCATTGATGTTTTCGATCAGGCACCGTGGAATACGCTCCGCTCGTAAGAGGTTTTCTAAAGAGTGTAGCACGCAACAACGGCGCGGGCGGACACGAAACACGGAACGCTTATGCCAAACTATTTTCATAGCGCGCAAGCAATACTGGAAACACGAGAGCGGATGCGTGAGTTCTACGAAACATCGGAGACCTATAAAGGACTTCTATCTGCCCACGATGAAGCCTATCTCCGACACTACGTGGAATTGGTGATTCGTTACGCGTCCCCGCGTTCCAAAGTCCTTGACCTCGGGTGCGGGAACGGTATCTCAGCGAGGCTGCTCAATCAGGCAGGCTTTGATGTTGTTGGCACTGACATCTCTCCGCTTTTTCTTCAAGACGCACGCGCATGGGAAAATCCGAAACTCCGCTATCGGGTTTGCGATGTGATGGAGCTTCCCTTTGAGAGCGAATCCTTCAATGTTATCTGTTCAAATGAATTGATTGAACATCTTCCGGATGTCGAAACAGCGCTCACCGAGATGGTGCGGGTTGTGTGCCAGGGCGGAAGAATCGTAATCTCTGGACCGAATCTCTGCTCACCCTTAATTCCGTTCTTGGATTGGCTGAATCTGATGTCTGGCAAGCCCGGTAGACCTGTCTGGGGTGAGACGAAACGGCAAGCGTTACAACAGTTTATGCGTAACTGTGGGCTTTATGTAAAGAAGCGGTTCTTGACAAAGTCTCCGAACTTCATTTACCGTGAACCCGACTTACAGGTAGATGCCATCGGTGGTGATGCAGACAGTGCCTATTATGCCAGCCCTATTGATCTCGCGCAGTTTTTCCGATCACACGGATTCACGATCATCAGAAAAGCCGTCGGGTTCGGGATAAAGGGCAGAATTATCGCGGGAGCGTTTCCTTACCTGAGTCCTTATATCACCATGGTCGTTGAGAAATGAACATTCGCCCGGATGATTTTGTCTTAGAAATAGGGAGCGGTCATAATCCGAAAGCACGCTCGGATGTCTTATGTGATAAATTTATAACGGATGACGAACAACGCGGCGGCGGAATCGTCGCTGACCGCCCGATAGTAGAAGCGGATGGGCAGTTTCTACCGTTTGCAGACCGGGCATTTGACTATGTTATCTGCTCACATGTATTGGAGCACGTTGAAGATCCGGCACAACTCATCGCTGAATTAGAGCGCGTCGCGCGCCGTGGGTATATTGAAACACCCTCTGAAATAGGTGAGCGAATCTACGGGTGGCACTATCACAACTGGGTCGTCAACTTGGTCGATGGTTGTCTGATGCTGCGGAGGAATGAAAGAAATTCCCAGTTCGGACAGCTTTTCCATAGGATGGCGGCGACAGACAAGCATTGGAAGCGGTTTCATCTTACGCATCATAACCTCTTCCTGGTCCAGTACGAATGGGAAGACGAAATAGGCTACGAAATTCTTCCCGATAGGGAGTTGGCACTGGACTTGGAATGTGCCGATACGCTTGAGAGGCTCATCGTATCGGATAGCAACAGTTCAGGACAGAGTGAGTGGCGGATGTTTCTTAAAAGCGCGGTCCCACGAAGTATCGTTTCTCAGATAAAATCGCTGTTGGTAAGGAGCAAACATCGCCGGACAAAAACATTGCAGGAAATTCTCGTTTGCCCGCAGTGTAAAGGTGAGATTACATGGGAGGAACAGCGTCTCCACTGCAAAGCGTGTGAACGGCACTACCCCATTGTTGACGGAATTCCAAGATTTTTAAACTATTCGCAAGGCGTTAGATGAAGTGCTTGGTATATTGACGGTTTTTTCCTATATCCGCCTGCGCCGTTGTTGCAGGCTACTATCTTTACCCAAGTTGCTACTTACAAGATTTTAGGAATGTAAAAGCCTTTTCATTGAAAATTGATGCGGATGCGCGGGTTTTTGTAGCGTAAACTTTCAGTTTGCGCACGGATATGCACAATCTAAAAGATTATGCTACATAACTGGCAACTTGCGTTATCTTTAGGTTACAGGAGTTAGAGCTGAGACCAAAAACCGTAGCTCGTAACGAAGTGGAGAGCGGATTTGAGGAAAGCATATCAATGATTCAAATCCACGTCGTTTCTCCGCAAGGAAAGTTAGAAGAATGAATGTAGTACCGAAAGAATTTATCCGTGTAATGCCAGATGCAATGCGCGCATTCGTCAGTGAAGCGTTCCGAAAGGCAGGGACCTCCGAGGCAGACGCCGCGCACATGGCACATCTGTTGGTTCTCACCGATCTGCGGGGTGTATTCAGCCACGGCACATGGCAAACACCGGGATATGTCGGCATGATGCTTGACGGCAAAGTGAATCCGCGTCCAAACGTCCGTTGTGTTAATGAATCCCCGACGACAGCGATCTACGATGGCGATGGCGGTATGGGGCATTTTGCCTCGTATCATGCGGCGAAGGCGACGGTCAAAAAAGCCAAAGAGATGGGACTCGGTGCCGCAACGAGTCGAAACCACTTCCACTTTGGGAGTGCTGGCAAGTATACACGGCTCGCACTTGAAGCGGATTGTGCCGGGTTTGCGGTCTCTTGCCACCGTTTTCGACACAGTCCCGACGCGGCGATTGCCACTGCAACTGGTGCGTCGCCGATGAGTTTTGCGATTCCGGCGGGCAACCAGCCGCCTATCGTCGTCGATATGGCAACAGGTATTGATGCCAAGTTGCCATTGGAACAGGCGTTTGAACAGAGTCCTGCGGCGTTCTTCAAGATGTTGGGATTGAGTCATGTGAGTCATGCGCTCGGTGGATTTATGGCTGGTATCTGGCTATTCGATAAACCGTCGGATCCCCCAACAATCTGGGAAGGTGCCAATCAAGGTGCTTTCATTGCCGCGATTGACATTTCTCGGTTCCGACCGATTGACGAGTATAAAGCGGAGATCGACCAACATATCCACGACGCACGACAGATGCAACCGGCACCGGGTTATGACCGATCGGATCTGCCCGGCGGTTTAGAGTGGGAACGCGAACAGGAATGGGCTGAAATCGGCATCCCGATTGGCGAAGCACACCAGGAACAGTTAAAAATAGTTGCTGAACGGGTTGACATTCCGCTTCCATTTTAAATAAAGTAATCGACAGTCAGGTCGGATTTTTTTCAAAAATCCTTTCGACAGTCAGTTAAGAGAGTATCGTTTAACGAAGGTTCCCTCTTTGCTGATGGAGTGAAGATATTAGGAATGCCGTAAGCAAGCCAACAGCGGCAGCTTGCGGAACTTAATCGAAAGTCTTTATGTAACCAAAACTTTCAGTTAACGCTTGGCGAACAATTAAAAAAATGGAAAACAATACAAACAATATAGAAGATCGAAATATCGTGATTATTGGTGGTGGTACCGCCGGGTTTGCCGCGGGCGTCTATACGTCTCGTGCGATGCTTGAACCTATCCTGATTACAGGGGAGGCACTCGGCGGGCAACTTTCTTTGACGCTTGACTTGGAAAACTATCCCGGTTTCTTCGGGAACGAGGCAGGCGTTTTTATACAGGGCATGCAAGAGCAGGCAGAACGGTTCGGGACCGAGGTGAAATTTGACACCGTGACGGCTGTTGACTTTTCGCAACACCCGTTTGCTGTCACGACCTACGGGAAAGAATACCGTGCGAAGTCTGTGATCATAGCCACGGGTGCCTCGCCGCGCACGCTGGATATTCCCGGTGAAGAGGGATACGGCGGACGGGGTGTCTCTTACTGTGCCACGTGTGATGGGTTTTTCTTCCAAGATCAGCGGCTCATTGTCGTTGGTGGCGGTGATGCGGCATTAGAAGAGGGTATCTTCTTAACCAAGTACGCCTCCGAGGTGTATATCGTCCATCGTCGTGATCAGCTCCGGGCAAGCCAAATTATGCAGGAGCGCGCCTTCAAAAACGATAAAATTAAGTTCATCTGGGACACCGTGGTCGAGGAAATCAACGGTGACGCAGAAAAAGTGACCGGTGCTACTCTCAAAAACGTAAAAACCGGTGAGACGCAACTCTTCCCGATTGACGGTGTATTTATCTTTATTGGACATATTCCGAATACAGAACTCTTCACAGATGTCATAAATATGGACGATCAAGGGTATATCATTGTGGACGAGATGCAGCGCACGAACGTAAACGGTGTTTATGCCGCTGGCGATGTCCATGACCATGTCTTTCGGCAAGCGATTACCGCTGCCGGTGCTGGTGCAGCAGCCGCTATCGCCGCTGAGAAGTTCGTCGCAGAATTGGAGAACCGCGCCTATCCAGGGAACTAAATGCAATTCCTGATAGAGGGATATATAGGAGAAACTTGTGCCAAGAGAAAGACTCGCTCTCGGTTTAGATTCAAGCACGCAAAGCCTATCTGCTGTTGTCATTGATATAGACGCGGCGGAAAAATGCTTTGAGCATTCGCTTGACTATCGCACCGATGCACGCCTCAACCAATTCGGTATCGGAGCAGACTATATTCGACCGCCGAGAGAGGAGGGTGAAGCCGAACAACCACCGCTGATGTATCTCGCCTCGCTTGATGCGCTGTTTGCTGATATGCGTGAGGCAGGCATTCCGCTTGAGAACATCCTTCTCATCAATACATCAGGACAACAACACGGGCATGTCTATCTGAACCGGGATGCAGACGCGCTGTTGGCGCAACTTGCACGTAGAAGCGAGGGTGCCTCGTCCCTACAAATCCTGCTAAAAGATGCGTTTGCGTATCCCAATGCCCCAATCTGGATGACGGCGAATACGACTGCGCAAACTGAGTCTGTTCGAGATGGAGTCGGTGGAAAATCGGAGATGATTGACCTTTCCGGTTCGGACGCGCCGCTCCGTTTCACCGGTGCCGTCGTGCGCCGTGTCGGAGAACAGTTTCCTGAATGCTATGCGGCGACTGCAAAAGTCCAGTTAATTAGTAGTTTTATTCCCGCAGTGCTGACCGGGAACGCCGAGGTGCCTATCGATTACGGGAACGGATGTGGGATGTCGCTCATGAACTACCGGAACAAGGTGTGGGACCCCGCGCTGTTGACAGCAACAGCGGATGGCTTACCCGGTGGTGTGGAAGCACTCCAATCGAAATTACCCGCACTCGCACGTCCAGATTCCGTTGTCGGCAGTCTCGCGGCGTATTACATAGAGAAGTACGGATTCGATGGTCGCTGCGCCGTGATAGCGGGTTCTGGTGATAATCCGCAGTCGAAGGTGCCTGTTGCTGGGGATTTGCTGAGCCTCGGGACCAGTTTCGTCAATATGGTGTCAACCGACGGGGATACACTCGATCCAGAGGGATTTGCCAACGCAATGTATGACGGTATCAACCGTCCGTTTATGTTCGGATGCCGCACAAATGGTGCAATGGTATGGGATGCGGTGAGGAGTCATTACGGCTTGGCGAAAGAGGAATACGCGCCCGCAGAAGCGGCGTTGCAGACGGTTGACCCTGGACAGTTTATGACGTTCTGGCAACCGAAGACTGAGTCCTTCCCCGTCTCTGGCGCATTTGCGTTAATCCGCTCCAGCGCACAATCGACGTTGGCAGAAGACTATACCGGTATTATTGAAACGAGCCTCGCCGCAGTTTATCTTTACTCTGCCGTCTTCACAAAGCAAACACAGGAACCGTTGTTTGTAACGGGTGGTGCAACGGATAGTCCTGAGATCATGCGGCGTGTCGCTGGCATCTGGAACAGACCGACGCTTCCGGTGGCGAAAGGTGGTGCCGCACTTGGTGCCGCTGTCGCAGGGGTCAAAGCACTTTTTGATGCAGACTCCGATATGGAAGCCGAGCCTTTTGACGTTGAGGCGTTCAGTGCTGCCGTCTTGAAGCGCGGTGAATCGGTCCAACCGAATCCCGTAGACGTTGCCGCCTATCACGGTGAGGGAAATTACCTTCAGCAGTTTCGCGAAAGATACGAGCAGATTATGGAAGAACACCCGGTATAACAGCCGACAGCGATTAAAAAAATGAAAGAACAATTAACGCATTTTGACGAAAAAGGCAATACGCGGATGGTGAATGTCGGTGGCAAAGACGAGACACTCCGTATTGCTGTTGCTCGTGGGCATATTACTGCCCGTCCTGAAACACTCCGTCTCATCACCGAACAAGGCATGAAGAAGGGTGATGTTTTGGAGGTCGCACGGCTTGCGGGTATCATGGCGGCGAAACGCACCGGTGAACTGATTCCGTTGTGTCATCCCCTCGCATTGACTTCGATTCGCGTTGAACTCGCTATCTCGGATGATATACCGCAGGTCGAAATTGAAGCCGAAGTCCAGACGGTGGGACGTACAGGCGTAGAAATGGAGGCACTCACTGCGGTGTCAGTTGCGGCTTTGACCGTTTATGACATGTGTAAGGCAGTGGATAGAGAGATGGTTATCGGTGAGGTCAGACTTGTCCAGAAAACGGGTGGCAAGAGTGGAACTTTCACAAGGGATACAAGAGACACAGTTTCCGGTTCTGATACGTAGTTGCTCCAATCAAGGAATATAGCAATGAAGAAAAAAATATATCAGAAAATCGTCATAATCCTTGCGGTTTGTCTAATTTCCACGACCGCCTTTGCTGTCGATCACGTCCTGATTATTGGAGGTGTTGCGGGTGAAAAATCCTTTTACGACGCATTCTGGGGTGCTACCTCCCGATTCCATCAGTTGCTCACCGATGAGTATGGCTACACACCCGACCAGATTACTTTTCTCTTTGAGGACATGGCGGATGTAGACCGAGGTGGTCAAAGCGCGTTAGAATTGGTTGACGCCGAATCAAATCGCGAACAGGTTTTAGCCGCATTCGATCAACTCGCGAAGACTGTACAACCCTCAGATAGGTTTCTGCTGTTTATGCTTGGGCATGCCTCCCGTACCGGTAGAGGCAGCGCAAAATTTAATCTACGAGGACGGGATATTACTGAAGCAGAATACGTAACGCTCATTAAGAGTGTTCCTGCGGAGAATCAGATTTTAATCTTCGGTTTTCCGTATAGTGCGAGACTTGTGCCGCCGCTGAGCGCACCGAGACGCGTAATTCTCACCTCAAGTTCACCAAATGAAGGCTATTCGCTACAGGCAGGATTTGGCGATGTCTTTGTTGGTGCTTTCTCTACTCCGGATAACGATATAAACAGCGATGGCGACATTTCACTCTTAGAAGCGTTCCTATCACTGCAGACGCTGACGAAGGAATGGTATGAGAATGACGGGACTATTCAGTCTGAACATCCACATCTCGATGATAACGGTGATGGAAACGCCACTCGAAACCTAACGATTGATCCTGAGATTCCATCTGTAGAACGCACAGACGATGGCGCACTCGCTGAAAAAACCTTCTTAGGAAAACGTCGTTCCGTTTTACCGAGGATACCGTCCTCATCTGAACCTGAGGTATTTAGCGATGCCGACGTATCGCCAATTGAGCCTGCCGAAGCGGACGAACATGGAAACTTAGATGCTTCGACTGCCTCTCGTACCCCTGAGAACCGTTCATCGGCACTGCCTTACGATTATATCAGCGAAGCAGACGAGAAAGTCATTCAAGAAGCCATTGACACCGCACCCTCTCAAAAGGACTATCCAGAGGACGGTGCAGTCGTTCTTTGGGAGAGTGTTGATGTTGACATTGATGAAAAGAGTCGGTATATCTATTCTACACGACGCGTCGTCAAAATCCTCAATGAAGATGGCGCAGGTCTCGGCGAGATTAGCATTCCTTATATGCGTGGAAAAGATGATGTCACTATTCATCACGCTCGTACATTTACGCCCGATGGTAGGGTTGTTGAACTGGATTTGAATGAGATAATAATGAATGTCCCGCCGCCGAGTGCTGTGGATGCGGGTTTATACGTTGACGCGCGCTTGATGTATTTCACACTTCCAGAAATCTCCGATGGTTGCATCATAGACTATGCCTATTCCACGAACAATCTTGGACACGTCATGCGTGGCGAGTTTTGGCGTAAAGTCTATTTTCAAGGTTCACAACCTGTGCAATACTATCGGTTCACCGTACATATCCCGAAGAAAAAGCAACTCTATTATCAGGTCTCAGGCGCATCGACTGTAGGCGGCACTGCAAATCTGCAAGAACAGCAGACGCAGCAGTCCAGAGGTAATCCATTAAAATCCTTTCTTGAGATTGAACCCGCAATTACCGAGAATAACTACATCCGCACCTATACCTTTGAAGTCGACGATGTACCGCCGTTAAGAGAAGAATACCTGATGCCAGCTCCCCAGGATCTCGCTTATAGCATTAGCATCTCCTCGATTGATTCTTGGGATAAATTAGTGACGTGGTATGCTACACTCATTCGGGAACAGGATACCATTACACCAGAAATAACAAAAAAGACAGAACAAATCCTCCGCGGTGCCTGGTCCCGAAAGGAGAAAGTGAAGCGGCTTTATGAATACGTTGCCACGAATATCCAATATCTCGGCTATGAACTCGGTATCTGGGCGATTAAGCCTTACCCTGCGGACTTCGTTCTGAAGGTAGGAAAAGGCGATTGTAAGGACAAAACGACACTTCTCTCCACGATGCTTTCATCGGCAGGTATTAATTCCTATCCTGTTCTCATTTCCGCTGGCGACACGCGGGGTGTTAATGCCCATCTCCCTGATGGTGGTTCGGAAGTCGAAGCGGTCCCTTCACTTGCCTATTTCAATCACATGATCCTTGCTGTTGAGGGGAGTAAAGATGATGAATTCATCTGGCTCGATCCGACGGCAGAGACGTGTGCTTTTGGTGATTTCCCTGCCGGTGACCAAGACAGATGGGCACTTATCATCAACCCGCGGTTTCTAACGGAAAATAGGGTATCTGAAGTAGAGCATTCAGAGGATACTGCATCGATAGACAATATGGAAGATCGGCTTTACCTCTTTCGGAGGAGTCCTTCTATAGATGCGACATCAAATCTGAAGCGGGTTCACACCCGTGTAGAGGTAAAAAGGGATATGAGTGTCTCTGTTCACCAAGAGTTGAGGGTGACAGGGATTTTCAACATGAAGCTCCGAAGTCAACTCGCACACCTGCAGACTTCCGAGGAGAAGGCAGAGTTCTTCCACAAGGCGTTGGAATTAGATGAACGTGCCAAGGTGACGGATGTTGAGGTCTCTGGACTTTCAAAGTTAGAAGACGAATTGAAGGTTGAAGTCACGTGGATCTGTAAGGAGTATCTGTACGCCATCGGCAGTCAATTTGTCCTTGAATTACCGATTGTCAAACACCCCTATGCGGAGTTATTGAGCGAGGAACGCCGGATGTATCCCGCTGACATTGGTAAAGCGTTAACGCTTGAAGACAAAATCAGTGTCAGCACAGAGGCACCCTTTCGGATTGGGACCGTTCCTGAAGAGCAAACACTGGAGACTGAAGTTGCGGGAATTCAGATCCGCTACTCGCAATCCAAGCGCAAAGCCGAGATGCATCAGATTATCCGTTTCCTAACGCCGAGGGTCACACCGGACAACATTTACCCTCTCAAAGATGTCGTCAGAATCGCCTCGAACCGAGGACCGAAACGATTTATATTAACACAATAGCCGTCGGCTTTCGGCTATCAGCCATCAGTTGTTTTAAAGATTTACCGCGCAGATTCCTAAATACAGTTAGAATTGACCGAAAACCTGCCCGTAACGAAGTGGAGGGCAGTCCAGGAGGCCATAAATAAAAAGATGCCAGCAACAGAAGAAGTTCAAGCGATAGAAGAGTTAATGAAAAGCCAAGAGTTGATTTTGGCACAACTCAAAAAGGTAATAGTTGGGCAAGATGAAGTTATCAATCAGATGTTGATGGCACTTTTTGCTGGAGGACACTGTTTATTAGAAGGGGTCCCAGGACTTGCCAAAACCCTCATGATTCGGACTTTGGCACAAATTCTGAACCTTAAATTTAAGCGGATTCAGTTCACGCCTGATCTCATGCCAGCCGACATCACAGGAACCGATGTTCTCGAGGAAGACCGCACGACCGGGCATCGCACGATGCGATTTATTCAGGGACCTATTTTCGCCAACATCCTCCTCGCCGATGAAATCAATCGGACACCGCCGAAGACACAAGCCGCACTTTTAGAAGCGATGCAGGAGTATCATGTTACTGCCGGGGGTACCGAATTCGCATTGGAGCAACCCTTTTTCGTGCTTGCCACACAGAACCCAATCGAGCAAGAGGGAACATATCCATTGCCAGAAGCGCAGTTAGATCGGTTCATGTTCAAAATTGTCATCGATTACCCCACAGAGACGGAGGAGACGGACATCGTTTCGGCAACGACCGGTGCAGAGATACCTGAACTTGACACCCTACTGTCTGGGCACGTTATCGTAGCACTCCATGATATCGTGAGACGTGTGCCTGCCGCCGACAACGTCGTGCAATATGCTGTGAAGATTGCGCGTGCAACCCGTCCGAAAGAGGAAGACGCACCCGATTTTATCCAGCAATGGGTACGATGGGGCGCGGGCCCCCGTGCTGGGCAGTATCTCATCTTGGGAGCGAAAGCCCGTGCGATTCTACGGGGTCGCTACAACGCTTCTTGTGAAGACGTGAAATCCGTTGCCCCTTCTGTTCTACGCCATCGCGTCTTAACCAATTTCCATGCCGAAGCTGAGGGAGTTGACTCCGACACCGTTATCGAACGTCTACTGGACACAGTGCAGGAACCTGCGGTAAGAATGTAGATGTCATCACAAAAAATTTCGATCATCATTCCAGTCCTCAATGAGGAAAACGCCATTGCCAAGGTTATCACCGATATTCCAAAGACCGTGCGGACGCTTGACGGAAAAACTGAAGCCGCGGTCCAGGAAGTTACCGTCGTTGACAACGGCTGCACCGACAACACTGCTGTAATCGCAAGCCGAAACGGTGCAAGGGTGATAACAGAACCGCGGCGGGGTTATGGATTCGCCTGCCTCGCCGGAATAGCCGCGCTTACGACGACCAAACCGGACATCGTCGTTTTTCTGGATGGCGACTATAGCGACTACCCGACAGACATGCCCTACCTCCTCTATCCGATACTTGAAGGTAAAGCCGACTTTGTCATCGGTGCGAGGTGTGCTGATGATGCGCGCGACGCGTTGTTACCTCAAGCACGATTTGGCAATTGGCTCGCCTGTTTCTTGATAAAGTGCTTCTATGGCGTGTGCTACACAGATTTAGGTCCCTTTCGAGCGATACGGTATCCACAGTTGCTTGCCTTGAACATGCAGGACAAAACCTTCGGATGGACAGTCGAGATGCAACTCAAAGCGGCAAAACAGGGAGTCCCTGTCTGTGAAGTCCCAGTCCGTTATCGCAAGCGGATTGGGGTCTCTAAAATCACCGGCACCTTCACCGGCACCCTCAAAGCCGGTTATAAGATACTCACAACCCTCATCTACCATCGCTTTCTGACCTAATCCCTACAAAGCAGTTCTGTTTGTAGTAGGAAAACCATTCATGGTCTCCTGTCAACCACCCAGAAACAAAATAACGCAAGAACAATCCTATCAATACAGCATATCCATTTTTAAATTGTAGGTTGGATAGATCTATGCTAAAATGCCAAACCACACTTAAGAATGAAAGGAACAACAATGCTAAAAGCAATTCTGCACACACGTCCTGCGCGGCAACTCGACACCATTTTCACATCGGCAGATCTGCAACGCCTCGGGAACACTGTTGAAGTGATATGGGGTAAGGACGAACAAATGTCCGAAGAGGCATGGACTGAAGCGAAAAAAGAGGCATCTATTCTCATTGGTATTCCCCGCTACGGAGTCGGTGATGTTGATGAAAACGCGGCACCGCATCTGAAGGCTATTATGGAAGTGGGTGGAGCACATCCAAGGAAAGAGTCAGTTGATTACCAGACCTGCTTCAGACGGAGCATTCGTGTGCTGAGTTGCGCCCCTGCCTTCGCCAAAATGGTGGCTGAGATGGCGTTGGGACACGCCTTAGCTGCTTTACGGAATATCGTTGATGCGGATCGGCGAATACGCCGTGGTGAAGAGAACTGGGGATGGCGCGGACAAGCCGATATCTGCACGCTCTATAATGCGACAGCGGGTATCATCGGCTATGGAAACCTCGCACGGGAACTGCGACTGTTGTTGGCACCTTTCAAATGTGAACTGCATGCATACGATCCGTGGCTTCCCGACACACATTTAGCACAGCAAGGAATACATCCGATGGGGCTGGAGGAACTGCTACAAACATGCGATGTAACATTCGTTTTAGCGATTCCAACACAAGAAAACAGGGAGTTACTCACTCGCGAAAAACTGGAACAGATTAAACCGGGAGCAGTGCTCGTTCTCGCGAGTCGCTCGCATCTTGTCGATTTCGACGCGCTTCTTGAATTGGCAAATGCTGGTAGATTTCGTGCGACGATTGATGTCTACCCTGAGGAACCACCTCCGCCCGATCACCCGGTCCGGGAGACGGAAAACACAATATTGACGTGTCACATGGCGGGTGGTATTGATCCCGCATTTTTCGACATTGGGAGAATGGTTGCCGATGACGTTGAAGCCATTGCAGCAGGACTACCCCCAATACGGATGCAAGTCGCACAACCTGAACTTGTCGCAAGGCGTTGAATCCAGCGTAACACTACCTCAATTAATACGGCAATTCAATAGATAATGTTGTCAAAAATTCGTCTGCTACGCGGCGGTTGTAAACGCGTGCTGAAATGATCGAGCCGTAGATGTTGCCGACATAGAAAATACCACTGAGTGTGCCGAGCGTCCATCCCTTCACCGATGAAAGTCCATCTCTCTGGAAACCATCGTAAGCCTGCCAACCTGTTAAACCGACAATGAACAGAGAAGTGAGTGCATCGCTAAAGCGACCCGTATAAAGCCGTCCAGCTCCGGGCACGACCGTGGAAAGAGCCCCTGCTAAAAATGGACTGCGGGTAGGTAGACCCGCTCCGTTCTTTGCGTAACTGTGATACATCGCTGCTTTTTGACTGACCGAAGGTATCCCCGATCTTTGCAACGTTTTGAATACCTCGCCTGCTTCAGACCACTGTTTCTGCATCAGATAAGAAAGTCCAATCAACTGCTCGGCTTCAGCGTGTTGTCGTGCATCCGTTACGTGTGGCAGTACCTCACTAAGAAATTCCACAGATTGCTCAAACTGATCCTGGAGAAAATAGGTGGCACCGATCTGATAGTATGCTTGGCTTGTAAATCGACCTTCGGGATGTGTCCGTAAAAGTATCTGAAAATTCTGGATGGATTGCTCTGTCTGACCAGCAAAACGATAGCAAAGGGCAATTCTATAGCGCATCTCTTCACTTTCTCGCGGCTGATAAAAGAGATACCGTTGATACTCGCCCGCAGCACGGAGATAGTCGCCCTGTTCATACAGAAAATCGGCGAATTTGCGGACGTTTTCAGGAGCGTAGTAGTCAATGGGTTCTTCAGCGACCACGAAGGATAGGAGTGTGGTAGTGAAGAAAATTATGAACAGGAATTTGAGGATTTGCGTTGTGTTCATATAATTCGTAGTAATGCGCGGACAGGCACAAGACCTAAGGAAACATCCAAGCAAAAACCCCCTACAAAGGTTTTTTTGCGGATAGAATTACCGAAATACTTATTTACACCTCATGAAACCGCACCTACCAGATGGCAAAAATGGCGGAACTATTTCAGCGTTGCATAGTCTGAAACAGGGTCAATGTATTTTCCGGTTGCGCTGTCTCTATGGTAATGTTGCGACTGCGACCCGTTACATCGGAGAAGCCTATCAGCAGTCAGCAGTATCCCTCGTGCTACACCATACTCCCGTATGCATGCCATACCGAAGCGAGAACAGGTCGGTTGGAAGTTGCACGCCGGACTGTCTTGGCTGGAGATGAATTTCTGATACAACCGTATGAGTCCTGTAGCAGCGAGTTTGAGTTCAGAGGTCTCCCATGGATTAAAATGGATAATCTCTTGTCGCTTCGGTATCGTAACTGGATTGACTTTTCGGATGAATGCAAGGTCAGCAGCCTCATCCGAAAACACCACCGAAACGAAGATAACAGAGGACAGACAGGACATACAGAAAAGAACGAGACGAGTTACCATTTGATCTCCTTTACCTCTACGGATTCAGGAATAGTGAAATTGAGTATGGGATTTTGTGGATCCGCGTTTACCTGCGGGTTGCTATAGACGACCTGTTCGTGTTGGAGTACTTCAGATTTCTCGCTATAGGTGCTGGAGGTGACCTTCATCGGGACATAGTTCATGCCGACTTTGCTGTGGTTCTGGTAGTGCGATCTGGCGATGATATGTCCTTTCGGATTCTTGACCTCGGCAGAGATAAGCCTATCGTCCTGCATCCCCAAGATGACAGTGCCGAGCTGGTCTTTCGCTTCCTTAGATGGACTCCAGTAACTATAGAGAATCTTGTCTACAACATCGTGTTTTTCCAAAGAATACCCGATCGCTGTCAATCCATGCTCCGCTTGTGTAGATTGGATAATAGATTCAACAAACGGGAGCGGAATCCGCCCTTCAGAGATAAATCGGAATGCCTGTTTCTCGACGGGATAATAAATCTCTAACGCCTTGTCCTTCACAACCATTATCTGCTTGAGCGGTTCGTTAACCTCAACCACAACTCGCGATGCTTTTGCGTCGTAATGGAGTGTGCCTGCAATTTGCTCCGTTTTATTGTTCTCAGTCAATTCACGCGTGAAATCTAAGGAGAGCACTTTTAACGGAGCACCGTAGAGTGAGTTGATGAAGAGAAGGACGGATAGAAATGTTATGGAGAATTGCAGGTTTTTAAGCATTTGTCTTTTAGACATCCGTTCCAACGTCAATTCACAGACATTGGAAGCTTCAATTGTGCGCGAACGGCTTGACGCATCTCATCACAGACGTGCATCGTATGCTCTGTATCTTCGGCTGTTCTTGAATCCCCAGGATACCGAGGGTCTACAACATATCCTGTTATTCTCTTAAAGTCAGGCTGCCAATGGGACCAAGTCGGAAGTGTCTGGACAATCATGTCCAGTAATTCTTGAAGGTTATGTGTCCTTGGCGTGTGGAGGTTTGCCTCTTGCAGCCACGCCTTGAGGTATTTTTCGATACACTGTTGTACGTGGAAGCAGATGGAGTCATGCACGGGCTCTGGGTCTTGCTGGAGCCACTTTGCTGTTCTATAATCACCTTCAGCTTTCTCTACCCACTCCAGCGTCAATGGGTTCATGCCATTCTTCTGCTTTTCGGCGAGGTTTATTCCGTAATGTGTGAATTGTAGGTTTTTGACGTTGCAGGCTGCATCGGATCCGTGGAGCAACTCCCCCTTTTCGGTGATCTCCCGAAAAAACCAATCGTTGTATGAGACGCGATACGCAATTTCTTCTGGAGAGCGTACCCAGAGGTCCATACTGAAACGACGCGGAATATGTTGATGAATTTCAATCGCCTTACGAGTAAACTCCGACTTCGGAATGTCCATTACAACGAGCAGATCTACATCCGAATCCTCTGTCGGCGTGCCATACGCATAGGAGCCAAAAAGAATTACTTGGAGCGGTGCGAATTCACGCACAATGTCATCACACGCCGCTTGAATCTCTTGTCGAGTGGCCATACAAATTCCCCTTTTCATTGAAGTATAACATATTTCAATGAGAATTCAAACCGATGCTGAAGCTGCTATCAAAATTTTCAACGTTCCTATGATAGATTATGTTTACACTACGGGGCAAGGAGCGATGCCTGCTGTAGGAGATCAGGATTTGCGAAAGCCAAATCAGGCGCACCGTCGAAAATTACTCCCCCATCGCGTAATAAGAGGACCCGATCAGCATATTTCAAGGTAAGTTCTGTATCGTGCGTTGCGAAAATGAGGGTCTTATTTTCACGTTGGATCTCATCGCAAAGCTCATCCATCAATTGATGGAGATGTTGAGCATCTTGACCCGTGGTGGGTTCATCAAGGAGGAAAA
This sequence comes from Candidatus Poribacteria bacterium, assembly GCA_965220065.1. Taxonomy (GTDB): domain Bacteria; phylum Poribacteria; class WGA-4E; order WGA-4E; family WGA-3G; genus WGA-3G. Next base: position 5,341,290 of record OZ244804.1, on the reverse strand, counting down.
GGTCGGGGTGTAGTGAAAAGGTTGCGGCAACAGCGACCCGTTGGCGCTGTCCTCGAGATAGTGAATAGGGTGCCTCCAAGTCGAGATCTCGTAAGTCAAATCGCGCAAGTGTTCCATCAACTCTACTTTTGAGGGTTTGTGCAAGGAATTTGAGATTTTTGGGACCGAATGCGACCTCATCGCGAACTGTCTCCGCTTGTAGTAATAGGTCTGGATCTTGAAAAACGATACCGACTTTACCGGCTAACTGATGAAGTTTCATACGTCCGGACACCTTCCCGGCAATGACTACTCCCCCTGCCGCCGGACGCAATAATCCCGCGATGAGATGAATCAAGGTCGTCTTCCCAGAACCGTTCGCGCCCATAATAGCAAGCACTTCCCCACGCGGCACATCGCAGGAGATTGCGTGCACCGCATCCGCATCGGTGTTCGGATAACTGAAGTGGAGTTCGCGGATACTGAGTAGAGCGGTCTGAGGTGTTGTTTCGTAAGTGCCTTTTTGGGATACATCTGAAGGGTTCGATAAAGGCGTGTCTGCTGAGGGTTCCTCGGTTTTCGGTGCCTGCACACCTAAATGCCGATATGGCGTGAGATCCTGAAACGCCTCCGTTTCGGGCAGATCCAGATAGAGCCGTCCTTCATTCATTAACCATACACGATCACACAGCGGAGCAACTTCTTTAGTTCGGTGGGTTGCCAAAATCACTGTTATCCCTAATTCCTTATTCAATTGTGTGACGATGGTGAGGATATCGTGCGCTCCACGCGGATCAAGATGGCTCGTTGGTTCATCTAATAGGAGGACTTGTGGTTGCATCGCACAGACAGCGGCAAGCGCAACGCGCTGTTTTTGCCCTCCAGAAAGCGATGAGATCTCCCGTGATCCAAAGTCGGGGAGTCCTACCTGTTTCAAGGCAAAGGCAATCCGTTCCTTAATTTTTTCGGGAGGGAAACCGATATTTTCGAGTCCAAAGGCGATTTCGTCTTCGACGCGCGTGCAAAAGAGTTGATCGTCGGGATTTTGGAAGAGGAGGGCAACCTGTTGACACGTGGTAGCGAGCGGTTGTGCAGCGACATTTTTACCGTTAAGACGAACCGTCCCTGTGAGCGTCCCTGCCGAAGCATGCGGAATCAAACCGTTTAGTGTCCGCAATAAAGTAGACTTACCGCATCCTGTTGGCCCCGTCAGTAACACAAACGCCCCGGAAGGCACACGCGCTGTAATGCCGCGCAGCGTCGGGACTTCACGACTCGGATAGGTAAAACCGAGATTCTCTATCTCAATAGACGCCATGGTCTGACTAACTTAATCCTTCGATCTGTACAGGGACAGAACCGAAGAGTTGCTCTAAATGCCGCTGGATGGAGTCCCGGAAAGCGTCAAAAGATTCTTGGGCGTTCTGTTTGAAATCGTCGGTATGATACTTGAAATTACCTTGGAGTTGTGCGTGCTGAGCACGAACACGGGTAAAGAGATTGTGAACATACGCTTGTAATTCACCGAGACGTTCAGTTTGTGCTTTTGCGAAGGTCCCGACTGCGGCTTTGAAAGCAGCGAATTCTGCCTCTAAGTACTCCTTGAACATCGATTGCTGAAAACCTTCAAGCGCGCTGTGTGCGGCATATTGAAAGTCCTTGTGAATTGCATTGTACTGCGTCTTAATGCGGGCAAAAAGTCGTCTCGAATAGTTCTGGAACTCACGCATCGGATCGCCCTGAGCGTCCACAAACTGTGGAATCTTTTCCTTGAACGTGTCCATTTCGTGGTTTAAGAAACTTCTGAAATCCTCAACAGCAACAGTATAACGCGTCGTCTTCTCCAAGTGGTAACCCATGACCGCCAATCGCACGGCTTCGGGGAACATTTTTGGATAGTCTCTGAGTGACTTCACCAAATACCGGACGTACTCCACTCCCTGCTTAGAGAAAAGTTGTCGCTGAATAGATCGGACAAATGCCATGAGTTCCTCTTTAGTAATCGATCTCACATTGCGAGGGGTATAAGGCATATGCTCAAGCAACGTCAAACATCGCTCAAAATAGTTCTTCAAGGTCGGATCATAAAGCGTCGAAACAACCCGCCGATATTCTGACATAAGTTCCTCGCGCGGCATTTCAGGAACAAAATTAAGGGTCATGTCGGTCTGATTTCCGCTGGATTCCCCAAGCAATCGATCTTCCTGTTTCAATCGGTGCCAAAGGTCAGTCTCCTTCAAAGCCGTCAGCAAGCCAGCCATCGCCATTGGGATACCGGCTTCCTGAATAAACTTGATGTGTGAATCAAACTCCGTGTCACCATCAAGCCCGATAATAAATCCACCTGTGACCTCCATCCCTTTGCTCTGTATTTCCCTAATTGCACGCAAGAGGTAACTTCCGGCCTCCTCCTCTTTGCTGGTATTCTGTCCTTTGGAGGTGCCGAGAAGTGCTTCATCATTAGGACTTTCAATACCGAGAAATACCATGTTAAAACCTGCGTCACTCATTGCGTCGAGCATTTCAGGGATTTCGACGAGGTTTACGCTGGCTTCAGTGAAGAGTGAAAAAGGGAATTGTCGTTCTTCCTGCCATTCCTTGACAGCCGGAAGCAAGCGCATTGCATCGCGCTTGTTACCGATAAAGTTGTCATCAACAACAAACATCGCGCCGTCCCAACCGAGTTTATAGAGCATCTCAAACTCAGCAAGCATCTGTTCATTGCTCTTAGTGCGCGGAACGCGTCCGAACAACTTCGTAATGTCGCAAAACTCGCAATTGAAAGGACACCCCCGCGAAAACTGGAGTGCCATTGACCCGTAAGAATTGATGTCAATAAGGTCGTAGCGAGGCGGTGGTGTTATTGTGATATCGGGTTTCCGCTTCTCGCGATAGATCTCCTCCGCACAGCCACTCTCAAAATCGGTCAAGAAATCCTCAAAGATTTCCTCAACTTCACCAAAAAGAAAATGGTCAATTACAGCATCCGTTTCTTCTTTGATATTATCATAGTAGGAGGTAGGGTGCGGTCCTCCGGCGATGATTGGAACCGAGGCTCGGTTACAGCGTTCGGCAACCTCATAAAGCGAGTCTTTTTGAACAATCATCGTCGAGGTCAGAGCCACATCCGCCCACTCGATATGCGCATCCGTCAACGGTTCAATGTTTATATCAACGACTTTTAAGTTATAATTTTTGGGGAACATGCCGGCGATAGTCAACAATCCAAGCGGGGGCATCGATGATTTTTTACCAAGAAATTCTAAAGCGTACTTAAAACCCCAATAGGATGGCGGGAATTTTGGATAAACAAATAAGGCATTTGGCATAATAAATCTATCTCCTTGTGGGCGTAACTTTCATGCCCATATTGCCAAGATTTTTTGAATAATTTATAAATTTAGTGACTCCTATCAATTATGATACCACAATTTCAAATTTTTATCAAATTTTTTCTTCTTCACGAAGGTATTGTGTTAACTGAAGGTTGATTTCTCACAAGATTGTAATCAGAAGACAGCCTCTATTGAAGCACTGGTTTGTCAGAAGCTTGGTGTGCATGTTAAAATTATTTTCGATGGCACGGGTGTTAATCTAATGGAGAGGATAAATGTATAGATCCGAACTTGCACAACTCACACTATTTTTTACCAGTGTACTCTTATGTCTGGCAAGCAATCCACACACACTGTTGTATGGATCAGAGGATCTGGACCAGAGCACTCCTATAGAAAACGCAATAACTCCAGACAACAAAACAGAGGCAACAACACAATCACGTTACCGTATTCACCAACTCCGCTTCACCGGAAACGAACATTTAGATGAGAAAAAGTTGATAACATTATTCGGGTGGACAAAAGAAAAATCCTATTCTCGTGAAGAAATTATAGAAGCGTTTGAACGGATTATAACGGGGTATCGGGACGAAGGCTATATATTCGCAGAAACATCTTCCAATATCACAGTAATTCCTGGAACTGGACAGATCAACGGCGAAACACTTGTGTCTATCACGGCAGAAATTGTCGAAGGAAAACCGCTCCGTACTGGGACGTTAACATTGTCGGGGAATCAACGTTTTTCAGTAGACGAAATTCGGGATCAACTTGGTATAAAAGAAGGGAAACTTTTTACACAGGTGGCATTGGAACAGGGAATTGAACGCATCCAAACTTTGTACAGTGAACACGGATACCCGAAAGTTGAAATTGAACCTAAAAATATCCGACTTTTGCCAGAAACTGGCACCATCAATTTTGAGTTGAATATTCGGGAAGGCGCACAGATCAGGATTGGTGAAGTGAAAGTCAGCGGACTCAAGAAAACAAAGACTAAAGTAGCCCTTCGGGAAATTCACGTGAAACCGAATGACAACTTCAAGCAACGTGACATAGACACAAGCTATCGTCGCTTACGAAATTTGGGATACTTTTATCAAGTTAATCCAAATGTGTTGGAAGCGGGTGAAACAGAAGATAGGATTAATTTCCACGCGCGAGTCACCGAAGCCCGAACAGGACAACTGAACGGGGTTGTCGGGTATGCCCCACCAGACTCAGATACCGATGCCGCACCGCAACTCACTGGCGTGTTTGAAGCTCGCGAAACTAACCTATTAGGAACAGGCAGACAGGTTAACTTCTATTGGAAATCCGGTCTATTGAAGATATTACGGTTTGGATACGCAGAACCGTGGATATTCGGTAAACCGCTAACCATCGGCATAGAATACGGACAACTCAAACAACGCAATCTCAACCGAGGACAACTCCAAGGTTTTCCTGATAATGCACCAGAAACCGTTTCCGAGGAACAATCGGGTAGCATAAGTGCTACAACGAACTTTGGACGCATCTTTGAAGGGATGATGACGTTGGGGTATAAACAGATTAACGTGCCAAACGTTGGTCCGCCTTCAGTAACAACCCCTACGTCTAATTTTCAAACGCCAATCCTCTCCGATCCACGCGCGACTTCACCCACTGAACCGACACCCTATATCGGCACGAAGTACAGTGTCACACTCCGGCTGACACGGGATACTCGTGACTATTTCCTGAATCCGACACGCGGACGGCGTGATAGTATCGCTGTTGAAGTGTCTCGGAGCGATTTCCGTCTCCGAAAAGCCTGGCTCTCTCTACAACAATACTTCCCAACATGGGGGAAACAGACGATTGCCGTTGAACTCCATGGTGCCGCCGCATGGGGGGTAAATATCCCGCCAACTGAACTTTTCTATCTCGGTGGCGCGACCACTTTGCGCGGATACGATGAAGACTGGTTCTCTGGACCGCGCCGTGTATATGCCAACCTCGAATACCGGTTTCTCGTCGGACCCGACTCCCAGATCTTCGTCTTTACGGATTTAGGTGCCGTAACCTTGATTGAAACTCCATCCGTTTTTGATACATTTCGAGTCGGCTACGGATTTGGGGCGCGTCTTGAATCAAGAGGTGGTATCTTACGAATCAATTACGGGCTCGCGGCAGGAGAGTCCCTATTGCGCGGGAAAATCCACGTTAATCTTGGTGCGGCGTTTTAGCGTCTACCTTTTAATTTGCCAAGTGCGAAAATATGTTATAAAATTATAGATGAAAGTCATAACAAGCATATTCAATAATCGGAGGTTTAAATGACCAAAAACAAGAAATTACAGAATTGGGTCGAAGAAGCCGCTGCGCTTTGTCAACCTGATTCTATCTATTGGTGCGATGGTTCTGAAGAAGAAAACGCTCGACTGTGCGAAGAATTAGTCCAGAACGGGACATTTGTTCGCTTGGATCCTGAAAAACGTCCAGGGAGTTATCTGGCGCGTTCGGATCCTGCCGATGTCGCACGTGTTGAAGACCGAACATTTATCTGCGCGAAAACGCCGCTCGAAGCAGGACCGACAAACAACTGGCACGATCCAGTTGAGATGAAAGAAACCCTCAAAGGGCTTTTTAAGGGTTGCATGAAAGGTAGGACGATGTACGTTGTGCCGTTCAGCATGGGACCGCTCGGTTCACCCATCTCACACATCGGCGTTGAAATCAGCGATTCACCCTACGTCGTCGTCAACATGCGGATTATGACACGCATGGGCAGTGCGGTGTTAGATGTTTTAGGCGAAGACGGCGACTTTGTACCCTGTCTACACTCCGTCGGTATGCCTCTTGAACCCGGACAATCTGATGTCGTCTGGCCCTGCGATTCGGATAACAAATACATCGTACACTTTCCCGAAGAACGTTCCATCTGGTCCTATGGTAGTGGCTATGGTGGGAACGCGTTGCTCGGCAAAAAATGCTATGCCCTTCGTATTGCCTCCATCATGGCGAAAAACGATGGATGGATGGCGGAACACATGCTCATTTTGGGATTAACGAGCCCGGAAGGTGAGAAGACTTACATCGCTGCAGCGTTCCCAAGTGCCTGTGGTAAGACGAACCTTGCAATGCTCACGCCAACCATACCCGGTTGGAAAGCTGAGACTATCGGCGATGACATTGCCTGGATGAAATTCGGTGAAGACGGAAGACTCTACGCCATCAATCCTGAAGCAGGTTTCTTCGGCGTTGCCCCTGGCACATCAATGGACACGAATCCGAATGCGATGTATACGCTTGCGTCCAATTCTATTTTCACAAACGCCGCCCTCACAGAAGATGGAGATGTCTGGTGGGAAGAGATGAGTGAAGAGCCACCCGAAACCCTCACAAGTTGGCTCGGTGAAGACTGGCACCCCAGTGATGAAAAGACAGCCGCACACCCAAATTCACGCTATACAACCCCTGCGGCACAATGCCCGATCATCGATCCGAATTGGGAGAATCCGAACGGTGTCCCAATCTCAGCGATTCTTTTCGGTGGACGACGCGCCACGACTGTCCCGCTCGTGTTTGAAGCCTTTGATTGGCAGCACGGCACCTTTATCGGCTCCATTGCTTCCTCTGAACGTACTGCCGCCGCCGCGGGTACAGTCGGTGAACTCCGACGCGATCCGATGGCGATGCTTCCGTTCTGTGGCTACAATATGGGCGATTACTTCGCACACTGGTTGGAGATGGGTAAAAACACCGATGCCAGTAAATTGCCAAAGATTTTCTACGTCAATTGGTTCCGCAAAGATGCCGATGGTGGTTGGCTCTGGCCCGGTTTCGGCGAAAACAGTCGTGTCCTCAAGTGGATCGTGGAGCGCGTCTCTGGCAAAGGACAGGCGGTTGAAACACCGATCGGTTACCTGCCAACAGACGGTGCCATTGATACCAGCGGATTAGACGTAACGGACGATCAGATGTCAGAACTCCTAAACGTCAATATCGAAGAATGGCTCAATGAAATTGCATCCATTCGGGAACATTACGCACGCTTTGAAGAGACGTTGCCGGAAGCGTTATCCGATGAATTGGCGGCGTTAGAAGCACGGCTGCGTGAAAAGCAATAGCAGAGTGTAACAAGTATTATAGGGTGAGGTTATCCATGCCTCCCCCTATAGTTAACCTAAGGGCAGTTTATAAATACCCGAGTCTATACCCGTAAACAGCGAAATTTCACAAAGGATGGAACAATTATGACACAACTTCTTGAAAAAGTGCTTACCGAAGTTTATAAGTTGCCGCCAGAAAAACAGGATGCTATCGCTGCTGTGATTCTCGAAGAACTCGAAGATGAACAACTATGGGATAAGGCTTTTGCTGAATCACAAGATAAACTTGCCCAACTTGCGTGTAAAGTCCGAGCTGATATTAAAGCTGATCGCACTAACACCCGTTGTGCACCGTGATAAATTCCTGTGTGCACGAAACCACTTGACCAGACACAACTTAACCGCTACTTAGCAAGGAGAATCCTAATTGTCAACAGAATCATGTACTACGCGCCCTGCCGATAAGGAGGACATCATTCACCCTCGCGTCCTGCCTTTCGTAATGGTTCACCTTACCTGTTTTGCGATTTTCTGGGTGGACATTCAACCTATCGACTGGATTATATGTGGAGCTTTGTACGTTATCCGCATGTTCGGTATCACAGCTGGATATCATCGCTACTTTTCGCACCGTTCATTCAAAACAAGCCGTGGATTCCAATTTTTTTTGGCATTTCTGGGACAGTGTTCAGCACAGCGAGGCGCATTATGGTGGGCAGCCAGACATCGCGAACATCACAAATACTCCGACACAGAACAGGATATACACTCTCCGGTTCAACACGGATTCTGGTATTCTCACGTGCTTTGGATCTTCTCTAAACACGGACGGACCGCAGATTACAGTATGATTAAGGACTTTCGGAAATATCCAGAACTCGTTTGGCTTGATAAATGGGATAGATTACCGCCATTTATATTAGCTGTACTTATTTGGATGGTTGCAGGCTGGTCAGGACTTATCGTCGGTTTCTTCCTGAGTACAGTCATTCTTTTTCACGGGACCTTCACAATCAACTCCCTTTCCCACGTAATAGGTAAACAGTCGTATATTACTGGCGATAATTCTCGCAATAACTTGCTGCTCGCTATCATTACATTAGGTGAAGGTTGGCATAACAATCACCACCACTTTCCAAGTGCCACTCCCCAAGGCTTTCGTTGGTGGCAAATTGACATCACATATTATATTTTGAAAGTTTTGTCCATCTTTAGAGTTGTTTGGGACCTACGTCTACCGCCCAAGCATGTAGTTGAAGGACAACGTAAATTGTCGTTATCTACCATCGAAAATACTGCCCAACAACTCGCCGCAAGTTTTTCGGTTGAACACATCGGTAACACGGTTTTAAAGGCATGGACACACACCCCAAAATTAGAAGAATTACGTCATCGGATCCACATCGGTCAGGCAGAAGTCGAAGCATTTCTTAAAGAGATGAAAATTCTTGAGTTGCCGTCAATCGCGAATTTGAAACATCAAGCGCAAAAAATGTTTGCCCATATTCCATCGTTAAATCCGATTGTCGAACGAGCAAATCAGATTCTCGTTCATGCTGTATCGGTATGGTTAGTTCAGAACCATGCTTACGACACAGGCGGTGCGGTGTAGTAAACGTTGATGTCGGTACTTAGGGCAATCAGCCTGTTTGTCACCATAAAATGAAATTCTGTTGTCCCAAATCCAAGGGTTCTACTTTGGGTTTGGGGCATTTTGTTATTACCGTTGACGCTACTGGTAAAATATGATATTCTTAATTTCAACATGCGTTGACCTTAAGCATTTAACCAGAACTCACAAAGGCTGATTACATCTGACCCATTTCGTGCAATCGGAGACAAAATCTGCCCAATTGAGGGCAGTAATTTATGGAAATTTCCCGTAGAATCTAACAAGTGTGATATTGTCCTAACTGGCATGGGATTTGCTACAAATCCAAATGAAAGGAGTTCTTCAATGGAAACTGAACAAAAATATCGTGTTGCACCACCCGGATTCACAGCAGAACAGTGGAAAACTTTTAACGAAGACGGTATCATTTTTATTGAGGACGCAATCTCTGATGCAGAGGTCCAAACCTACATTGACGCGATAGATCGCGTCGCCGCTACCCATCCGAAATATACGCCCGGGGGGCACCTCCACATAGAGAACATCGTCGAACGCGATCCCGTGTTTACAAACCTGATTGATAATGAGCGGCATGTCGGATATGCGTATGACCTTTTCGGTGAACTCCTCAAACTCCATCAGAGTCAGTTTTTTCTCCGTCCACCCGGCGGTAAACAGTACAATCAGTGGCACCCGGACGGAGCACGTGCACTCCCTTACGGTGTGTTTTCACCCAAACTGCCGTTGCAAATCAAAATCGGGTATTGGCTGACCGATCTACCGAGAGAAAAGATGGGGAACCTCGTCGTGTTACCCGGAAGCCACCGTCAGCAGTATATGGATGGCTACGATACACACAAAAGTATCCTAGGGGAAAAGGTTGTCTGTCCGCGTAAAGGCACAATGACAGTGATGCACTCCAGCATCTGGCATCGCGTTGAACCCAACGAGAGCGATGTCGTGCGCTACAATATCTTCGTCGCCTACTGTCCATCTTGGCTTACGCCTGCCGACCGGTTTCATTCCTCACCCGAATGGCTGGAGACATTGAATCGCGAGCAACGCATCATCATGCGGAGTTATAGCCATGCGTATCACAATGCGAAACCTCCCGCGTCAGAGTTTCCACTCTTCTTAGAACGCGATACTGGTGCTGAAGCAGATGTAGGTGCGTATCAAGAGCACGTCCAATTGCACCGCCGCAAACGACAAACAATGCCCGAAAAGGGTTTCTAACTATGGCCGCCTGGACTGCGCTCCATTACATTACGCTCAGGTTTCCGGTGAATCTGCAAGTGAGATAAAGATATGTACGGTCTAATATCAAAAACGTTAGCCCGTAACGTAGTGGAGGGAATTTGAACGGGAAAAATATCAAGTTATAAACCCCTTTATTGACCCGCAAGGTATAATTAAAAAATGAAGACACTATTCCTCAAAGACATGCGGTATCGCCAGGCGAGAGTCATCCTCACAACACTCGGCATCACCGTACTCATCTCATTGATACTGCTGTTAGGCGGTATCATGAACGGCATGCGCATCCAAGCGCGACAATACGTCGAATCCACCGGTGCGGACGTCTGGATCTCCGCTGAAGGTTCCGGTGGCGCATTTATTGGGTTTTCCATGGTGGTTGAGGAATACATGGCATTTCTGAATTCAGGACCCGGTTTAGTGCCAGATTCTGCCTCGCCGTTGGTTTTTGCACAAGCACGTCCGACCGTTCGCGGAAAATCCACCAAAGCAATCGTCGTCGGTTATAAATTGGGACAACTCGGCGGACCCAAGAGCGTAATTGAGGGTAGGATGTTCACGCCGAGCAATTTTGAAGATTATAGACCGGAGGACCCAGTACCGTACGAGGTAGTCGTTGACGAGAAAATGGGACTGGAAATCGGAGAACAGATCACCCTCAGCAATGAAAAAGTGCGAGTTGTCGGAAAGGCGAAAAGCCTAATGTTTGTTTTGGATACGCCATTGCTCTTTATGGATGTCCGTATTGCACAGAAACTCTTACTCGGCAACACACCGCATGTGAACATGATGATCGCCCAAACAAACAAAAGCGATCAACCCGCACAGATCGCTGCCGATTTAGACGCCTTAGAAACTATTGAAGTACGCACCTTAAAACAGACGCTCACGGACATCATTGCGTACTACGTTGATGAACCGATGAAGGCAGTGCAATTCCTACGGGTCATGTTATGGTTAGCGGCAGGCATCCTCGTGGGGATGATTACATACGTGACGATGCTCGAAAAGACCCAAGAAATCGGGGTACTCAAGGCGATCGGAGGTTCAAACGGTTATGTGATGGGACTTCTTCTCAAACAGGTTGTCTTGATCTCCACTGTCGGCGTGCTTCTTGGGCTTATCCTATCGTATGTATTCGCGGCGGCGGCACCGATTTTCGTCGCGATTCACTTCGTCGAATCCATCATCGTGGCGTGCATTAGTTTCATTGTGTGTTGTGGTAGCGGGTATCTGGCTGCGCGTAAAGCGATCGCGGTCGATCCGATGATAGCCTTCCGCGGTGAGATTTAATTTTTTAAGCTATTAAGTCCTGGGCTGCCTTCCAAATGTAAAGCAAGGACAAATTATGCCATTTAAGGCATAATTTCATTTCAGGCAGGGGTCTGGTTAATTCGCAATTGGGTTTGGGAATCTGTCCGCAGTTAAGAAGGAAATATCTGAACCGGAGAAACGGCCTCAACGCCGATCCAAGAGGTATATTCAGAATGGCGATAGTCGTAGAAGGAACAGGTTTAACGAAACGTTTTGGTAGCGGCGATGCCACCGTTGTCGCAGTTGATTCGGTTGATATCCGAATTGAAGAAAGTGAACTGGTAATGCTGATGGGGGACAGCGGCTGTGGAAAGACAACGCTCATCAGTCTCCTCGGCTGTATATTAACGCCGGATGACGGGGAACTCCAAATTGATGGTGAACCGGTTACCCGTGAAGTGCAAGACTTGAGTGTCATTCGTCGTGAAAAGATCGGATTCGTCTTTCAGTTGTTCCATCTACTCCCCTACCTCACAGCACTTGAAAACGTGATGGTAGCGATGGATCTCGCCCGAACAAAAACCACCGAAGCAGAAAACCGAGCGACAGAATTACTCACACAGGTCGGCTTGAGCGAACGGCTTCACCACCGTCCTGCCCAGCTCTCCGGTGGCGAAAAACAACGCGTCTCCTTTGCGCGTGCCCTCGCCAACCGTCCGAAAATTATCTTTGCCGATGAACCAACCGCCAACCTCGACAGTCGCCAGAGTGACAACCTAATGAATCTTATTCAAGAACTACGTCAAGAGCACCAAACCACTATCGCTATTGTGACACACCACGAAGGGTTAAAAGAGAACGCCGACCGTGTTGTCCAGATGAAAGATGGAAGGATCGTCGATAGATGAACAGAAATAAGATCTTCACATATTACGGAAGATATATCCGCATTTCGATCATCGGAACTATCCTTTTTTTCCTTATCCTACCCACACCCATCCTCGCCCAAGAAGATAAAGCACTAACCAAACTGGAGCAACCCGACTTCCTAACAAGCGGACTATACGGCGGCGGTCTAACCTTCATTAACGGTGATGCCTACGTTCGACTTCAACTTCAACCGGATATCCCTCTCGGAAAAGTGGGCATTGGGTTAGACTTAATCCTGCTCTATAATCCGTATGCAGAAGGTGCCGAACCTCAAATCCTCGCTGAGGACGGTGAAGCGTGGGACAGTCCAAGCACCTGGCTAAGACTTGTCCGGTACGTTCGCTACGGTCAACCTTACGATCCCTTCCATTTTCGTTTCGGGGAATTGGACTACCTAACCATTGGACACGGTTCAATCATGTCCGGTTATTCTAACTACGACCGGCGCGGGTTACGCTTGAACCTTAGAAATTCTGAGAACCGTTTCGGCATTGAAACGATGATGAATGACATCGGTAATCCCACAATCTTCGGGGGACGCGGGTTTTATCGTCCATTTCAACGAGAAGAAAATAACAACTTACTGACGCGGTTTGAACTCGGCGCAACCTATCTCACAGACATCAATCCGAATTTACAAGAAACGGGAGAAGACCCATTGAGTGCCGTCGGGCTTGATGTGGGATTCCCAATCTTCGAGACAAGCACGTTCCGACTCGATCTCTATGATGACATCGCTTTCCTCAATACATTACCTGAAGAAAACACACAGACAAAAATTACGCTTACAGAAGAAACTCGCGTAACAACCAATCTTGCCTGGGGAAACGCCGTGGGTGTTGGATTCTCGTTCACCCAAACTCTCTTCAAAATAGAGTATCGCACGTTTGGAGATGGATACATCCCTTCCGTGTTCGATTACACATACGAATCCGCGAAATCGGTATCCCCAGAACCAGACATGCCCCAATTCTTGGGGTTGGAAACAAACACAGAACCGAGACGCGGTTTTTTTTCACAACTTATCTGGCATCCACTGCCACAGGTTCATTTCATGGGAACATTCGAGGATTATACGAATACCGAACCTAAACTCTATATGGGATTTACAGAGTCGGGATTAGTGCCACGTTTTTCGCTACGTGCATTCTATACAAAACGCGATATTGGTGAGGCTGGGGAGACGAATTTCTTTGGAGATCTGTTCGACTTAGATGAAAAATCGGCATTCAGTGTGGAGGTTCGCTACGAAGTTTTTCCGCCGGTTGTGACGATTGTTACCCGTGAATACACGTTTCGACGTACGGAGACGGTGGGAGGGGTCTCTCAATTCGAGCCGATTCACAAGACTTCGTTTATGGTAGGGGTCAGCACGGACTTTTAGCGTTATCTTCAACAAAAAGAGACATATCAATCCGTTTTACGTTCTATTTCTGCTTCAACAAGTTTGTCAAGGCGGTTACCTCTCGCGTCAACTGAAATAACTTTGCCTTCTCGACTGATCAGAAACTGCGCTGGAATACCCCTGATACGATACTTCTGAGCGACAGGACTGCTCCGCTTTTCACCGGCAAAAATTTGTCGCCACGGCAATTGATTCTCCTTGATAAACTCGCGCAATACTGTCTCATCACGGTCAAAGCTCACTCCGATAACCTCAAAACCTTTGCTATGATACTTCTTGTATACCGCTCTGATATTCGGCATTTCTGCAACACACGGCACACACCACACTGCCCAAAAATCAAGCAAAACAACTTTGCCACGGTAGTCGGTGAGTGAAATCGACTACCATCCAAGTCAACAGCTGATGAGAAATCGGGCAGCACCTTTCCTTTAAATGCAAGGGTAGGATTTGCCTTGACCCGATATTCGCGGGCTAACTCAGGATTTCCAAATCATGGATACTGGCTAATGAAAGCAGCACTATCGTTCGGGTTTTCCTCCAAACGCTTCTTTGGACGAAAACGGCTCGCGATGCTTCATCACCCAACGTCTCATGGATAGGCAACCACATGAGTCAGGTTTCTGTATGCTCACTCAACACGGCTTTCCAGCGTCCAATGAGTGGATCGTTGGCGTCAATCCGTTCATAAACCTCACTTGGCGTAGCCGAATTCCAGTCAAGGCTATAAAGATTCTGCACCCATCTATACGGAATCGGATAACTGGTCTCACGGAGCCGCTCAAAGAGTTTTTCAAGTGAAACAAGTGCCTTTTCGTCATCTGATTGCCGAGCCGTGTGCACATTGCAAACGCGAAGAAGCAAATCTCAACATCGTTAGGCACCAATACCATCGCTTTTTCTAAAAGAGGATACTTTTTAATAGGCTTTTGGGTGTCTACCTCACGGAACGCCTCGATTGCCAGAAACTTCGCTGCTGCGCCATTGTTCGGATCGGTTTCCAGCACACTTTTGGCGTATGACCTGAGTTCCTGCAGCATCTCTTCTGGAAAGCGGTGAACGTAACGCGGTAAGAGAGGTGGAAGTGACGTTAGCCCATTAGAAACGCCCACGTCAATTTTTGCTTTGAAGTAAATAATTAGTTTTTCCTGAATCTTCGCTTCACTCCCAATGTGGGTCTGAAAGTCCAAGATGGTTAAGCGTACCGAGAAAGGCATCCCATACATCTATCGGATCTTCCATCAGAGACTTACCTAACTCATCTCCTATGTCAGCAAATGTCCAGTTTAGGGCAATTACCATTAGACAGAACACGTACCAAAAGTGTGAAATGTGGACCTACTTGTTTCACCAAAACTTACTATTTCACCTCAACTTTGATCTCTTCATCTTCGACAATCACCGGATATGTTCTGATGCGGAGGCGCGGGTCGGTTTGGCATTCGCCGGTTTTTGTATCGTAAGCATAGCCATGACGGGACATACAGCGATACCGTTTCGGATTCTACCCCTACCGAGGGAACCCATCGCATGCGGACAGGTGTTGTCCACAGCACAGAACTCGCCACCTTCATTGAAAATAGCGACCCTTCTTCCGTTGACAGTGAACGCTTTACCGCGTCCCTCCCGGATGGCTGACGTTTTTGTGACCGTTGTATAATCTGACATTTTTTAATTATTCCTTGCGGTTCGGTGAGGTGGGTCTGATGGCGGTTAGAAACCGCACCTACCGAAGGAGTGCGTAAGTCCTATATAATTATTCCTTAACGCTGCCTAAAGTAATCCCCTGTACAAATTCACGCTGCATCGCTAAAAACAGGATAACGATCGGCATCAGCGACAGTAACGTTCCCGCCATCAACATACCGTAATCTTGACGATAGGTACCCACGAGATTCGCTAAGCCAATTGGTAACGTATATTTCACCTCATCCCGTAAAATGATGAGGGGCCAGAGATACCCGTTCCATGAACCCAAAAACGAATAGATGGTCAACGCCCCGAGGGCAGGCTTGATAATAGGTAACACAACCCGATAATAGATGCCGAACTCGGAACAGCCGTCAATACGTGCTGCATCGAGCAGTTCAGACGGGATCGTGACAATAAATTGACGCATCAGAAATACGCCAAACGCACCGACTGAAAACGGGATAATAATCGCCTTGTAACTATTGAGCCAACCAATATCATACATCAGCCCAAACAAGGGAACGAGCAATACCTGAAAAGGCACCATCATGGAAGCGAGAAGGATACCGAACAGAATCTTCTGACCACGGAATTGATACTTGGCAAACGCATAGCCACCGAGTGAACAGAAAAACAGTGTCAGGAGCGTTGACGCGGTCGCAATGAAAACACTGTTGACAAAATACCGATTATACGGCACCGTCTTCCACAAATTCCGGTAGTTTGACGTGAACTTATCCCACACAATTGAGAGATAAGCGGGTTGATGAATCGTTAATTGCAGGAACAATTGACTTCCAGTTCCTACATCCACTGTAGGTTGTCCAAGGATATGTGTATCGACTTTCTGCATTGTGATGTGTGACGACTCTAACTCACCGGGGATGCCGTGCAGTCGCCAGACCGAATCTGTCCACAACGCGCTCCCTAAAACGAAAGGACGTGTCGGTTGATATGCAAAGCCATTGTTGGCACTGTCGGCATTGTTCCCAGACTTCGGCACAGATACGGTTAACGAAAGCCGATGATACGAAGCGTCTCCACGCAGAGGAAGCGTAATACGCCGAATCCGCTCAATCGGAATAGGAGAGGAAACCGTAGTCGTCATACGAACAGTGCCCCTGTCTTGGAAATTGTAGGATAGACTTGCCGCCGTCTGGAGATCGTCTGACGTGCGTATACGCGCGCCTGTCTCTGCTTCCCACTTCACAACTTCAATTGGTGTGCGATTGAAGTCAAGGTCTTCTATCTGGAGTGTTCCAACTGCAACTTCGCGATACACTGATCCCCAGATCGTATCAATGGCTTCGGGAATAATAGCGTCCCTCACCGTTACAGTAACCGAATCCGTCGTGCCGTTCCAGATCTCGACCGGTAGCCCTGCGACCAGTTGTTGCCATAAACCCTCTATGATTTCGGTTTGCAATTCTTCGGACGGAACATAGTTGGCAAGTTTCGCATTTGCGGCGATGTGTGCCTGTGCCTCTGCCCAAATTATCCGTGTGAGTTGGGGTTGCAGGGTTTCCCATTCAGCTTCACCCACCGCCACCGGTTTTTCTACCTCAGGGTAGGCATCTTCGACAATGTAAGGCGACGATGCGACGCGCGGTGGCAGATTTGGAAGCCACTCAATAGGGACAGCGAAAATTTCGTTGGCAGTTTTAAATGAGGACGTAATTAGCCAGAGCATCGGTATCATCGTACAAAAGGCTGCCCCTACTAAAAGGAGATAACCGACGCCTCTGAAAATTTTTATCTCAACGTGTCGCGTTTTTTTCTTTTCGTTCATCCTAAAATCCCATCTCAGATAATTCTACTGTGCGCGCACGCTGAATATCGTCCTGATACTTGAAGACGCAGCCAAGCGTCTCCGCGACGACATCCGCATCCAATTGCGCTTTACCAAGTGCCACAAGTGCCAACGCCCAATCTAAGGTTTCCGCAACACCGGGTTTCTTATAGTAATCCCCTTGCCGCCAAAGTTGCATCATCTGACATAACTGCTGTGCGAGATGGTCATCAATTTGCGGGAGCTTCGTCTGTACGATTGCCAACTCTTTCTCCACAGTCGGATAATCGATCCACTGATAGAGGCACCGGCGCTTGAGTGCTTCATGGACCTCTCGCGTCCGGTTTGAGGTGAGCACAACATAGGGAATGTGTTTGGCTCGAATCGTCCCGATTTCAGGGATGGTAATCTGAAAGTCGGACAAGATCTCGAGTAGAAACGCCTCAAATTCACTGTCACTCCGGTCTACCTCGTCAATGAGTAAGACGGGCGGTACATCCCCATCACTCTGGATAGCCTCCAGCAAAGGACGTTTCAGTAGAAAGGCTTCGCTAAACAGATCCGTCCCGATGTTTTCTTTCTCTCGTCCGCGCGCCTCATCAATGCGAAGTTGCAAAATTTGTCGGGTGTAGTTCCATTCGTATAAGGCACTGTTTGCATCTAAGCCTTCATAACACTGCAACCGGATGAGTTTCGCGCCTGTTGAATCCGCAAGTACCTTAGCGACTTCAGTCTTACCGACACCGGGTTCGCCTTCGAGAAAGATGGGTTTTTTGAGATGATGCGCGAGATAGAGGGTTGTCGCCAACCCCGTATCTGCGATATACGCATGTTGTTCGCATGCCGTTTGGACACTTTCAATAGATTCAAACATTTTATCCTGACAATCCTTTAATCCTGATTCAGACGCAATGCGCGTTCATAATCTTCGCGATAATCTATATCCCGAAGCACCCGGTCTGTATTGACTGTGACATAATGAATATCATCGTTATACTTTTTGAAGAGCGTCCGCACGCCGCCGCTCTCCACTCCTAAGGCAAGAATATCATCGGCATACCGTCGATGAAAGATGACTGGATGTCCCCGTTTATAATTATAACTCGGTAAGGCGATCCCCTCGTCCGTTTGTACGTAGGCATCAATGACCTGATCGATTAACGGAGAGGTGATGAAAGGTTGATCGACCAGCATAAGCCCAAACGCATCGCTTACATCCAGTGCTTGAATTCCCGCCTGCGCGGAGGTCAGCATCCCCTCCTGATAATCGGGGTTAAAAACGATTTTGACGGGACGTTCCGACAGCTGTTCTTGAATCTGCGATGCACAATGTCCGACAACGACGATAACCTCATCAAACTTGGCCCCAAGCATACTGTCCACCACGGTTTCAACAATCGTACTTTCGCCAAAAGGGAGGAGTTGCTTCGGTTCACCCATCCGAGTAGAGAGTCCTGCGGCAAGGAGTATTCCCGAAATGCCTTTTTGATATGCACTTGCAAGCGGCGTGCTAAAGGATGTCGTATGCGTCATGGTTTAATACCGAATGCCAAAAGTCTCATATTCTCCTGTGAAAGGACGTTCGTCAATTTCAAGTGAATCAACTCTTGCATAGCGCGGTCCTTCTCTTAAGAAGACAACCAACGCATCCAACTGTGCCTTATCACCCTCTGCGACAACCTCAACCTCGCCGTTTGGTAGATTTTTAGCATACCCCTTAACGCCAAGTTGCTGTGCGTTGCGTTGCGTGAAGTTGCGGAACCCTACGCCTTGCACCCTGCCAGTGATTAGCACATACAGTTGCATTTTCTGGTTAACCTCAATCGTGAGTGTGACAGGTGTCCCAAGTTTTGGCAGTAACGCATCGTTCTTTTTATAGATATTCTCCTCCGACGATTCGGGAAGCGGATTTTGGAAGAGTGCACTTGCATCAAATAGCCGCAAAGCAACAATGTCATTGCTCATAAACGCTTGTGGCATCATTGCGTCCTCATCATCACTATCCAAATCCGGCACGATCCGTGACCCCGAATAGACCCAAGCGACATGTTGCATAGGTTTCTGCGTCTTCACGTTGAAAATTAGTTCTTCGGCACGAACTTTTTTCGCTTTATCGCCAACTTCCCATTCAACATAAATGAGAAACTCGGTTCCGGTTGGTGGCGTCGGCTCATCCTTCTCCTCATCATAGCCAGGTGGAGTCCCTACTTGAACATCAAGTTTACTGAGTGCGTCATGAATCTGCTTTGCCGTTGCTTCGACGACAATAATGCTTTCATACTCTTTGCCGTTGTGTCCACAAACGAGATATTCAACGGCTCCTTTTAAATGTGATTCGTATTCGCCGAGAGCCTCAGAAATTTTGCCCTTTAAGACAAGCTTCTTCTCTTTCTCGAGGATTTGAAGATGCCCATCTGCCCACGCAATATTCGACAACCCGACAAGACACACGCCAATATAGGTGATTATTCCCACCTGCCAAGCACAGGTTTTCACTTCCTTCATCAGATGCCCCCTTTTTTGTACTTGCCAGTTATCAGACCCGAAATGTTTGTGGAATGGACAGAACCCGCAACTGTCCCAAGAGCCTCTTAACTGATAACCGATAACTGATAACCAATAACCATTAAAAAGTATACCGCAATCCGTTAAATATTTCTACATCATGTTTTTGGATACCGGTCGGTGGCTCACTATCGTATCGGAAATTCACTCGGAGTGGAAAGGATAACTTTGTCGTCAGTTGGAATGTAATGCTACCTTCAAAAAGGATGCGATAATCTTGAAAACGTCGGACATAAACCTGATAGTATCCTGTAGCACTCGTTGTAACGCGTTCATCGAGTTGTCCAGTCCAATTGATATAATTTGTTGACCGAAAGATACGGGTTGTGATTGTGCCGTTTTCTTTGTCATTAATCCGTTCGTGTTCCCACATTGCCCCGATGCCGAGGTAAAGATTAAATCTGGAATTACGCGGATGCGAGGCGAATCGAACGCCACCGCCTACCAAATTCCGATCACTTAGCAAAATAGATTCGTTGAATTGCTTCTGAACAAAGGATTCAAAAAGGACATGCTGCGTAAAATTTCGAATAATTCGAGCGTGTGCCATGCCTTTGTTCACAAAAAACACATCGTCTTTTCTTCCCTGCTGGAGACTCCCAAACATAAAACCGTGATACGTTTTTGTGAGATAATCCGAGCGAAATCGGGTCCGTATCGTGAGCAGATCTGAATTGCCAGAGCGGTAGGTTAAATCCAAATTGACGCTGTTATACCAACCGGATTCCAACCACATTTGCCGCATCGTTTCACCCGTAAAAATATTCACCTGTGCTATAAGTGGAGAACAACAGAAAAGAAGTAAGGCAAAACAGATACCAATGACTCGTTTGTAATGGTTATCAAGTTTAGGGTTTTGCGTGTGGGTGTTAGGCATCTGTGCTCTCTGTATGTTTTCGTAGTTGTCGGGTCTCTTTTCTGAGTTGGTCGGTCAAGGTTTTCTGGGTGTCTTGAAGAGTGTTGACGTCTTGGGGTGTGATATCGAGGGGTTGCTCTTGTTGGTTGACGGCGTTGCATGCGGCGATGGTTTTGAGGATCTGGGCGGCTTGGGTGATGTATTTGAGGTCGCGGTTTTCGATTACCAGTTCCTTTGTGAGACCATATAGAAATTCCAATTCGAGGATAAGGTTTTCAGGAAGGCTGAGACTGGCAGCGCGGTAGCTGGCGAGGTATTGTTCGCGGGCTTCGTTGAAAAGGGTTCGATACTTCTGTGGGAATTGAGGGTGTGTGATGTTGAGTCTGCGGAAGTTATTTGCACACTTTCCCCTGAGCATTTCATTGTAGCGATTGATCTGTGCGATGATCATTTGCCAGTTTACAAATACCTGCCTTCTTTGTTGGATGCCCTTTTTTGTCGTTATGATTTTATACAAATCGAATTGATAGATGTTAGGTTGGTGACCGTTTAGGTAATGTGTTTCTGTAAAGCGTTCCTTTTTCCGTAAGATTTCTTCCACAGCTTCTTTTTCGAGTTTATCTGCGCTGTCTTCGAGGAACGCTTCGGCAATATTGGGTGCGAACGCAATCATGAAGTTTTCGAGGATCTCACTGGGTTTCATAAAACAGGCGTATCCCTTAACGACAAATTCTTTGTGTTCTTCCTGGAGTTTCATGGTAATTTCTCCTTAAAATGTTACGTTTTTATAACATTTTTAAATTGGCAGTTCTGTGCGAGTTTTCGGTTGGGATCCCAGTGGGGACGCGGAGTTCTTGTGCATTTCTCGGTTGCGATTCTATGTTGGGAAAAAAAATAATTTGGTGAAAAGTGTAACATTTTTTTTACCCGAACATGAATCGTTTGAACATTCGTTTAATCCGAGCTTGTAGCGTCGGTTGTCTGAATCAGGATCGACAAAATTAGAATGAACTAACCCATAACATTTCAATTAATTTATATTTACATTATTCATGATAACATATTTGATTTAAAAATGCAAATTTATTTTTTTTTTAGGGATGTGTAACCATCTCAGCGGCTGGTTGTCAGAAATTGGACAAAATCGTTCCGTAATGGTAGAATTAATAAAACACAAAATAGGAAGATAAATATGCAACGTATCCTTATAGACACCGATCCGGGTGTAGACGATGCCATCGCGATTCTCCTCGCAATGCTTTCACCCGAATTACACATAGAAGCAATAACAACCGTCTGCGGAAATGTTCCCGTCCCACAGGGCACAGAGAACCTGTTAAGAATTCTTGAGGTTCTCGATTTAGAGGAATTCCCGCTTATCGCCCAAGGAGAAGCACAACCGTTGGTTAAAAATCTCGTAACAGCCGCCCATGTTCACGGTGAAGATGGTTTAGGAAATGTGAGCCAACTGCGAAATGCCGATGGTAGTCCGCTATATCCGCCCGCAAATACAAGCATTTCATCCACCTCAGGGATAGATCTCATTCTTGAGACGGTAACACGCTATCCAGATGAACTCACGCTTGTAGCCCTGGGTCCATTGACAAACGTCGCCAAAGCGATCCGCAAAGACGCCGCGAACATGCAACGACTGCAGAAGATTGTTGTGATGGGTGGCGCGTTTGAGGAATACGGGAACGTTACAACGACGGCAGAGTTCAACATTTTCGTCGATCCACACGCAGCTCAAGAAGTCTTTTATGCCAATATCCCAATTGACATTGCCCCGCTTGACGCAACCCATCAAGTTGTCTTAACTGGTGAACGATTGCACACGGAAATCGCTAATCGATCCGACAGAATTTCCCAATTCCTCAAGGATGCCACACACGCCTGCATGGAATTTTACCGTCAACACGTCGGGTTTTGGGGATTTCATATCCACGACGCGCTCCCGATTGGTATGCTGACACATCCAGATTATTTTCAAAGCGTTCCGGCTCACGTTCAGGTTGAAACCGAAGGCACTTTAACAAACGGCATGACAGTTGCCGATCTGCGACCTGAACGCCAACACTCCAGTCCGAACGCACACGTCTGCATTAAGGTGGCGGCGGCGTTTCTGGATCATTTTTTTAAACGAATCGCAAGGCGTTAAATCAAGTGGGTTGTGCCTGTACCGCCCTTTGGTTAGTGCGCCTGCGCCGTTGTTGCAGGCTTGCGTCTTTTGGCTAATTCTCAGAATATATCATGACTTACGAATAGAAATTCTCGGAAGCCGACAATCCGTGCCGAAAGTATTGCCGTCAAATAGCGCATTTGGATTCGTTTTGCCACGGATGAACACAGCCTTTCCATCGGTTTGAAAGCAGTTATTATAGAAACGAATGTTGTGAATTCCTGCGCTCGCACAGTCAACCGCGGCAGGATTTCCATCAGCGGAGTGCGTCGTAAAGATTGTGTTGGCATAAAAAGTTGTGTCCGTGATACCACCGCTTGCACCCGTAGACCAGAGGTGAATACCGCCGGGCAACGTATTAATGAACAGGAGGCCAGAATCGGTATTCTCAGGCGCACCAGCACCGACAAAGTTGAGTTCTCTCAGATAGACACCGCCCCTATTTTTTAGTAGGCAACCGGTACCCTCCCGTGCGTCAATCGTTGCTCTACCGAATCCGTAGGAGGCTATTGTTACGGCATCCGGGGTGTGACTTCTATCTTTTGCTACGGCACACGGCGTGTGCCTGCTACTTTGTAGACAGAGATTTCCAAGGAAGGTCTGGTTGGCGTGAAATAGGACAGAATCACCCGGTAACAACTGTGCAGCATTTACACGCTCAATAGTTTGCCATGGGTCAGTCTCGGACGTGCCGAGGTTTAAATCGTCACCGAGCAAACTCACGTAGTAATCCAATTTTTAATTTTTCCTTGCGGTTCGGTTTTCTAATTTACCTTGCGGTTCGGTGAGGTGGGTTTTGATGAATGACGATCTGTGGCGTAGAGCCAGCACTCCGCTGGAGTGCGATTCGCTTAAATACGCCCTTTCTATAGACATATCACCCCTCATGAAGATTAAGAATTTAATCGGGTAATTGCATAACCATATCCGGTGCGGTTCCGTGAAAGACCCTACCGGGTTTGGCGGAATATAGAATTACCCAAATATTTTATTAAACTTCATCTGGGGTGAGGAAAGTGCGTGAAAAATCTCCTTGAACCTTTAAAACTTGTTAGTAGCAACTTGGGTTAGAATACGTTCACGCCACCGAGCGGATGACTTGGAATATAGCGGAGATCGTTGTATGGGTCGCGCTGGAGCATCACTGGCACGTCTAACTTGGGAAGTCGCATTTCAGCCAATTTAAGACGTTGCTGAGGGGTAAGTTCTGCCGCGATTTCCCCAATGATTTCTTTAATCTCATCGAGATAGATTTCGCGTTGCTTGAGAAACTTCCGTGCACCGTCCCTGAATTCGTTTAACTCCCGCCGCGAACGCGTATCCATGAATCCACTTTCGTAGCGATCGTAGTATCGTTGCGTCATACCAGCCCGAAATATCTGATAATCCACCTCCAACTGTTTCTTTTCAAAATCGTAGTCCTCAACGATATCACGGATAAGTTTCAGTTTCGGGTGAATTGTCTGCTGCTGTGCTGTTGTGAGTTGCAATGCCGGGGAACTCTTGGATATATCAATCAACTTGAGTCCACCACAAGCTTGCAAAAGACCGCAGAGGAGTAAAATTTTAATTATACCTTGCGGATAAGTAACGAGGTTTGAGATTTTGATCATTTTCGTGTCCGAGTCGCCTGCGCCGTTGTTGCAGGCTCGGTTTAAGTTTCTTCACCAGAAAACTGCTCGTAAGCGTAGCGGAGGGTAGGGCGAAAACTTAGTTAAAAAATCTAATTCCCTAAGTCGTATAATTCCCCATACTTCGTCCGGAGATAGGCTATATAAGGTGCAATGGACAGAGGACCACCAGTTGCGCGCTGAATAATTTCCGGTGCCGTATATTTCGATCCGTGTTGGTAAAGATTCTCCTTCAACCAATCGTGGAGCGTAGTGAATTCACCATTTTCAATCTCAGAAGGAATATCAGCGTGCGCTTCACATGCCGCTGAGAAGAATTGAGCACCCAAAATATTCCCCAACGTATAGCCCTGAAATGAGCCGCCAATCAACCCATAATACCAATGAACATCTTGCAAAACACCGTCTTTATCATCAGGGGGTACAATGCCGAAATCGGCTTCAAACCGTTCCCGCCACACATCCGGCAAATCACGTATTTCCAAGTTGCCTTCTAAGAGTGCCAATTCGAAATCAAAACGCAACATGACGTGCAGGTTGTACGTAACTTCGTCTGCATTTGTGCGAATGAGGGAACGTTCCACTTTGTTAATCGCGCGGTGAAACGTCCCTAAGGGGACAGAACCCAACTGCTCAGGAAAAACGCTTTGAAGTTGCGGATAGAAGTGCTGCCAAAACCCACGGCTGCGTCCGACGATATTTTCCCAAAGCCTCGACTGACTCT
Organism: Candidatus Poribacteria bacterium; assembly: GCA_965220065.1. GTDB lineage: Bacteria > Poribacteria > WGA-4E > WGA-4E > WGA-3G > WGA-3G. Next base: position 5,316,003 of record OZ244804.1, on the reverse strand, counting down.
CATGCACGCCCGATGAAGTGCCCCCTGCAAGCGGCGTGCCTTCCAAATCCATGCGAATTCCCTGTTCATAGAGGGCATGCCCGGTTTCGTGTAAAGTACTGAAGAGGGCGTCGCCAAGAAAATTCTCTTTTGTCCGGGTTGTGATCCTCACGTCTCCGAGTGAGAACTTTGTCATAAATGGATGATGTGTCTTATCCTGCCGTCCACGATTCAGGTCGTAACCGAACTTTTGCGCAACCTCTAAACCAAACGCGAGTTGTTTCTCCTCGGGAAAGTGTTGGTGTAAACACGAATCGTCGGCGAGCACTTGCGATGTAATTGCAGCAGCAATCGGCACGAGTTCTCGGCGTAATTCTGCAAAGACGCGACTCACATCGGTAGCCTTCATCCCGTAATCGCTGGATTCAATGAGCGGATCCGCGATGTGATCGTATCCCGGAAAGAAGTCTGCCGCCTGACGGCTGTAGTCCAACGTTTTTTCGAGATACGGACGGACCCGTTGAAAATCATTCGCTGGACGTGCTTCAGTCCACACCTGATAAGATTCCGAGGTGTGGTTCGTTACCTCAGCCATAAATTTAGCAGGGATTTTCGTAGCCAGTTCGTAGTCTCTACGCGTAACCCGAAGAAGACTCGCCTCATCGGAATCGTAAGCGAGACTTTTTTCATAAGGCTCGAGGGTGTCAAGCAACCTTCCGATTTCCGGATCGGTAAACTTCTCGTGTGCTAATCGTCTCAGTGTAGCACTTTGGCGTGCGCGGGCAGCGGCACCACCGGGCGGCATGTACGTCGTTTGATCCCAGTAGAGGAGTCCGGCGGCGGACGATATATCATTCGCTTCAAGCAGAAGGGTTTTGAGTTGTTGGAATTTGGATTGCACAGTATTCTCCTGTTTCACAATTTCGTATCGCTATTATTTGTGTTAGCATTGTGCAAGGGTTATTGGGTTGTGACATGCAAGTAGGCATATTTCTTTGCACATCTATCTTCACTATTCTATCACAGCAGGTTTCTAAAATCAATCAATTTCAGAATAAGAAACAGGGTGCCCGCTTGAATAAAATCGTGACATCCCCTTTCTACTATCTGGAGAGTCAATTGATAAAAATTCCGAATTTTGTCTTACTTTCGTAACAATTCAGTGTTATAATTTAAGTTAGAATTTCATAAGAAAGGTAGATTGATGCGAATAAATGGTCGGATTGGCTATACAATTACATACCTTTTTGTCGTCTTGGCGTGCGGCTTCGTCATGAACGGTTGTTCACCCAAAGACGAGACGAGCGTTGCGAAGGCAGAGGGATCACAATTTATCATCAAAAACAAAGGTTCAGATACAATGGTGAATCTGGCACAGGCATGGGCAGAGCAGTACACGGATGTCAGCACCACCGCATCGGTGGAGGTGTCAGGTGGCGGCTCTGGGACGGGTGTCGCGGCACTCATCAATGGCACTGTAGATATTGCGAACTGTAGTCGCCAGGTTAAACCGAAAGAACTGGAGCTTGCGACGCAAAACACCGGTAAAGCCCCTCAGGAATTTATCGTTGGCTATGATGCCCTCGCCGTCTATGTCCATCAGGATACACCCCTCGATAAAATCACGATTACCCAACTCGCAGAAATTTATGGTGAGAACGGCACAATAACCAAGTGGAGCGATCTCGGTATATTACATAGCGACTGTCCAAGTGACAAGATTATCCGTATTAGTCGTCAATCTAATTCCGGCACTTATTTCTATTTCCGCGAGGCACTTCTCGGCACAAGCCGTGATTTCCGCATAGGTTCGTTGGATCTACACGGTTCCAAAGATGTCGTAGAAGTTGTCGGCAGGACTCCCTGCGCTATCGGCTACAGCGGAATGGGATACGCGACTTCACATGTGAAAATGTTAGAGGTAGCCGTCGATTCCGATTCACCCTACTACCCTCCGAACCTTGAAAATGTCCTTGCCAAAACCTACCCTATCGCGCGTCCATTGTACATGTATTCCCTCGGTGAACCTACAGGAGAAGTGAAGGTATATCTCGATTGGATCTTGTCAACAGAGGGGCAAGAGATCGTTGAGAAACTCGGCTTCGTCCCGTTAGAAAGTAAGTCAGAATAAATATGAACATCCTACGCAAAAAAAGCGCGGCGAATCTGCCCTTTTCCGAAACAGCGATTGAACTGTTTATCCGTCTGTGTGGCATTAGTTCCATGATCTTTGTATTCGGTATCTTTTTCTTTGTATTTCGGGAAGGAGCGAGTTTCCTTTTCAACGGTTTAGATTTAGGTCAATTTTTAACAAGCGTAGAGTGGCAACCGACCTCATTGCAGAATAAAAGGTACGGTGCCTTTGCGCTGATCGTCGGCACTTTCAGCGTTACCCTCTTAGCCATGTGCATCGCTGTCCCGTTTGGACTTGGTGCGGCGATCTTTGTATCGGAGTTCTGTAGCCCAAAACTGAGAGAAACATTTAAGATTATCATTGAACTGCTCGCCGCCATCCCGTCCGTTGTGTGGGGGTTCATCGGATTGACACTGATGAATCAATTGATTATCGCAGTGTTCAAAGCCCCAATTGGTTTAACAATGCTGAACGGTAGTATTATGTTGGCACTGATGAGTGTACCGATTATCGTTTCTATCGCGGAAGACGCGCTAAAAGCCGTACCCGATTCCTATCGCGAAGCGGCGGAGGCACTCGGTGCGACTCGGTGGCAGGTGGTCTATCGTGTGCTTTTACCAGCCGCAAAAAACGGTCTCCTGGCAGCGGTCCTCCTCGGTGCGGCACGCTCTATCGGTGAAACGATGGCTGTCCTTATGGCAACCGGACACTCCGTTAACATTCCATCAGGTCCACTCTCCTGGATCCGCACGCTTACAGCAACAATCGCCGCTGAATTGGGTGAAGTTGCAAGAGGAGACGAACACTATCAAGTGCTCTTTATCATCGGTATTCTGCTTTTCACCATTACATTTGTGGTGAACCTCATCGCCGATTTGGTGATAAAAGGGATCCGCCAGGAGCCGTAACATATAGGATTTACGCAATTTTTTACGAAGTGCTTCAGATTGCGTCAGTGGCGAGGTTAGGAAACCTCGCCAGCAGGGCGGGTTGCCTAAGTCCGGTTAAAAATAAACCAAAGTACGTAGTTCGTAATGTAATGGAGAGCGGATTTAAGAAACAGATTTGAGAGTTCAGACATACGTTATTTAACCGCAAGAAAAAATTAAAATATGTTTACAGAAACAGAAATCAGCAAACAAAAACGGCGGACAGAGAATGTGATGCGAATCTTCTTCCTTGTGATGACAAGCTTGATGATCCTTCCACTGCTTCTCATTATCGGTTACCTTCTTTACAAGGCACTACCGGTTCTCTCTTTGGAGTTCCTATTCACGAATCCAAAGGACAACATGCGTGCAGGGGGACTCTGGGCACCTTTCTTGGGTACGATCTATTTGGTGGTGGTCTCTTTATTAGTGTCGGCACCGATTGGTGTATTCGCCGCAGTGTATCTCAACGAGTACGCCCGTGAGAGTTGGTTCACGCGTATCACGAATTTAGCGGTTGTGAACCTTGCGGGTGTGCCGAGCATCGTCCACGCCCTGTTCGGTGTCGGGGCGTTTGTGCTTTTCGCGGGTTTAGGTGAATCAATCTTAGCGGCTTCGCTCACGTTAGCAATCATGACGCTTCCGGTTATTATCGCCAGCACGACGGAAGCACTCAAAGCCGTCCCTATGTCTTTCCGAGAGGCATGTTGGAATCTGGGTGCTACGCGCTGGCAAACGATTCGCCGCATTGTTATCCCAAACTCTATCAGTGGCATTTTGACAGGCGTTATATTGCAGGTATCGCGAGCGGCAGGTGAAACGGCACCCATTATGTTCACGGGTGCGGTTTTTTATAAAGCTATTGCAGAAGGAAACCTTTTTGCGTATAATATAACGGAACAGTGCATGGCACTCTCGCTACACCTCTTCACGATTTCCACACAGGTTCCGGACGTTACGGAGGGCATTCCGTACGGGACCGCGATTGTCCTTGTAGGCAGTGTCTTACTCGTCAATGCCGCAGCGATTGTGCTAAGGGTGTATCTCCGAACTCGGAAAAAGTGGTAGGATGGCTGTCAGCGGTCAGAAGAATAGTCGGCTATCGGCTGTCGGTAAGAGGGTTTTGGATCACCAGACGCTTCTTAAGTATTCCGCAAAGATCGCGAGTACAACTCGCTCCTAGAAGAAAACATTGCCGCCGAATTACCCAATTAAGTTAAGCTTCATACGGTTTTAGACAACTATAAAGAATGAACAAAGAGAAATTACGAGCGATCATTGAAGGAAACATCGTCAGTGGAATCATCCAGTTCCTTATCCTCGCTTCCGCTGTCGTCTTTGTGCTTGAATCTGATAGTGAGGATCCACATGCCCCTCATTTCATTGTGCTGGACTCGGTATTTTTTGGCTTATTTTCGATCGAATATATCCTACGAGTTTATATGGAACCCAGAAAGCGGGATTTCATTTTCAGTTTCTACGGGATAATAGACTTACTCGCTATTTTACCATCTCTGTTTCTTCTACCCGGGTTCCGTGTTCTTCGGATATTACGGTTCCTACGAATTTTCAGAATCTTCAAAGCGACCCGATTTATCCTCGCAGTAGATCGGCTCACCGAAGCATTGAATGAAATCCGACGAGAACTCTTAGCACTGGTTATTCTGTCAATGATGTTAGTCTATCTCTCGGCGTGTGGTATCCACTATTTTGAAAGAAATGTGCAACCCGAAGAATTCGGAACCATTCTTGATTCCATGTGGTGGGCTATCGTGACACTTACAACAGTCGGCTACGGAGATGTCTATCCGATAACACCGGGAGGGAAATTGTTCACTGCTCTCGTTACGCTTGTTGGTGTAGGATTAATCGCGATTCCATCTGGATTGTTAGCCTCAGTTTTGACGGAATCACGGGTAGAACGTCAAAAAACAAATGAAAGTGAAGAGAACTTGGAAAATAGACCTATGGAAGGCATCGACAAATAGACATGAAATCAAATAGCCAAAATGGATTACAAACTACACCTATAATTGAGGTTACTGATCTGAAAGTGCGTTATGGAGATAAATCTGCCCTGAATGGTGTCTCATTCGATGTGTACCAGAACGAGATCCTCGGTATCATTGGTCCTGCACAATCCGGTAAAACAACACTCTTAAAAGTTATCAACAGAACGCTGGAATTTACACCTGACACAACCGTAGAAGGCTCCGTGAAATTGGATGGCGAAGACATTAGCACAATTGGTGATGTATATGGCTTACGCCGACGTATCGGCATGGTTCAACCCTTACCGGTCGGTTTGCCGCTCTCTATATATGATAACGTGGCTTTTGCCCCACGCACAGCAGGGGTTCGTGCAAAATCGGAATTAGACGAAATCGTCGAACGGTGTCTACAACAGGCGGCACTGTGGGAAGAGGTAAAGGAGCGATTGAACACACTCGGCACTAAATTATCGGGTGGTCAACAACAACGCTTGACAATCGCTCGTGCTCTTTCGCACCAACCGGAAATCCTCTGTCTTGATGAATTCTCAATCGCTGTCGATCCCGTCACAACGATGCGTATTGAAGAAGTGCTGAAAACTTTACGAACAGAAATGACTATTTTACTCGTTACGAATTTGGTGCAACAGGCGAAACGACTGGCGAACCGCACTGCTTTTTTCCTCAACGGCGATCTCATTGAGATTAATACGACAGATACAATTTTCTCTGAAAATCCGACACAGCAAGCCACCTACGACTATGTGAACGGAACTTTTGGCTAAATTTTTTAAACTATTAAATCTGGTCACCGTTCCCTATGCAAGTCTATAGAGGCTTGCAGGACAATGTTTCACGGTGGTTTTCGGTTAAGTCCAACCACCTCTCGGTTATAAAAGGTTTATTAAAGATCCGTGATAGACCTCGCCCTAAAGGACGAGGCTTCTGTAGTCGTTAAACGACAGAAGCCTTCGTGCGATCAACGACCACTGCTTGCGATATGCAAGGCTTCTGTAGCCTCCGGCAACAGACACTATCCTGACTGCGACACCGAAGTGTCCTTACGAAAAGTTTTGAGACGTATATTTCAAATGGGATTCAGCATGACCTGTCTTTCCCTACTAACGTCTGTAAGCTACGACTTTCAGGGTTTTAGATAGTAGAGCTTTACACTATAGGCATCTAACCTTAGAGGTGCGTAACAACCCTCTATAGCAACCTTACACTCTAAGAGTATTATAGCATTTTTGACAAACTTTGTCAAGAGAAAAACATAGGCAGTGTCTACATCCCCGCCTTAAAAGACGGGGTTTTGACACTGAAGAATTTGATAATTTGCATTTCCACTGAAATGCAGCATCTCAGATTTGATTGTAAAGAAATGAATTATAGCATTGAAACTGAAAATCTTAGTCTCTGGTACGGTGATTTTCAAGCACTTATTGATGTAAACGTGAAAATACCGGACGGTCAAATAACCTCGCTTATCGGTCCTTCTGGGTGCGGAAAAACAACGCTACTGCGCTGTTTCAATCGTGTCAACGAACGCTACGGCAACGTCACAACAAAAGGGAAAATCGAGATTTTAGGAAAAAACATCTACGACACCGATGTCTCTTTGCCAGAGCTCCGAAAATCGGTCGGCATGGTGTTCCAAAGACCGAACCCATTGCCGATTTCAGTTTACGATAATATATTATTCGGCTTGCGTATTCACTCTCCAGTGCGGAGTATAACACGAACAGAATCAGATCAAATTGTTGAGGAAGCACTCACATCCGTCTTCCTTTGGGAGGATCTGAAGGATAAGTTGAAGGTACGGGCAACATCACTCCAACTTGAACAGCAGCAAAAACTCTGTATTGCGCGTCTACTACCGCTGAAACCGAGAATCATTCTGATGGACGAACCGTGTTCGGCGTTAGATGCAACCGGCACGCTTGCTGTTGAAGAATTAATGGAGGCACTTGCCGGAACATATACATTCCTCATCGTAACTCACAATATGGCGCAGGCGCGGCGAGTCAGTAAGGAATGTATCTATATGTTTCTCGGAGAACTTATTGAACACAGAGAAACGCAAGCTCTCTTTGAAACGCCCGAACATCCTAAGACTGCGGATTACGTGCAAATGCGTTACGGATAAGAATAGCCGTCAGTCATCAGCCATCATCCGTCAGCAAGAATGGCTGTCGGCGGTCAGCAGTCAGCAATCAGCAAAGAGGTGGATTTGTAACAATCTTTCGCAGTTTGGAATATTTCAGGATGCGGTAAATTGTTCCCAAGAACCCTCTTACCGATAGCCGATGGTCTCTGATAGCCAATTATGAATTCCTTGATGACTCGCCCAGAACTCAGAAAAAAAAATGCTTTGCAGGGGATCGCTGTCATTATAGTGGGAATCCTATTTATTTTCCTCTGGAATGACCTTAAAAACACAGGCACTGCTAACATTCAAACGCCGTTAGCATCTCGTATATCCGGCACATTACCGAGTCTACTCAGCGATCTCAATCTGATTCTCCCCATCAGCCTTCTGGCTGTTCTGTTTGGGGTAGCCTGTGCTTTTTACTTAGAAGAATGGCTTCCAGCAACAAGTTGGGTTCGGCGCTTTATAGAAAGTCAAGTCGCCTTTTTGACTGAAATTCCTTCACTCTTGTACGGGCTTTTGGCAATCGTGATTCTTTTTGGCTACACTGGTATTTTTAAAGAGATTGGAACGCCCCCTCCTGTCCAGAACGTGAAAGAATCCGAATTAGAAGCAATATTCTTCCAGCGTAATACCGCAATGTTTCACGCAGAGACTCTCACCTTCATTTTGATGGTAATGCCGGTAGCAATCAAAACGACCCAAGAGGCACTGCGATCGATTGCGACACCCATTCGTGAATCCGCCTATGTGTTAGGTGCCAATCAATGGCAAGTATTAGCAAAACAGGTCGTGCCCATTGCCCTTCCAAGGGTGTTTGCGGGGGCATGTCACGCAATGTCGCGAGCACTCGCCGCAGCTGCATTACTTATCGGTATCCATATACCGGGAGATACAACAGGTGCCAGAGGAATCCCGGACAAGTTCATGTTGTTCTTAGGAGGGGCACTGCTACTGAGTACCATTTCCAGTTTCCTAAAGGAATCGGGGTCGGAAACCGCTCCCACTGCTACAGCACGACACGATTAACTTTCACAAGACAAATGGAGGCGCGAATTCCTAAATTTCTGCGATACGAGTGATGCAGATTGAAAAAAGAGAACCCATCCTGAGCATCCACAATCTAAATGTATGGTATGGCGATAATGAGATTCTGAACTCCCTCTCATTTGAGGTACAGCCGAGACAGGTAACTGCGCTTATTGGTCCTGCCAATTGTGGTAAAAGCACGCTCGTACGGTGCTTCAATCGTTTAAATGACTTTATCCCGAATTTCAGGTTCAGTGGCGCAATACTTTTTAAAGGCAGTGACATGTATGCTAAAAAGATAGATGTGACGGCTATTCGGAAAAAGATTGGGATGGTGTTCCGAAAGCCTGAACTATTTCGGTGTTCTATCTACGAGAATGTGGCATACGGGGCTCGGATCTCAGGCATAAGTCAACCATCACAACTGGACAGCATCGTTCAGAAAAGCCTTCAAAGATCAGGACTCTGGGACGAAGTTGAACCTATCTTGCACAGAAATCCAGAACAACTCCCTATAGGACAGCAGCAACTCCTCTGTATTGCGCGTGCTTTAGCTGTTGAACCAGAAATTTTAATATTTGATGAGCCGTGTGGGGAACTTGATCCGATCGAAACCGTTAAAATCGAAACCCTCATGCGGGATTTAAGAAACGATTGTACACTTATCTTCGTCACCAATAAAAGAAGACAAGCCGCTCGCGTCTCGGATGTCGCGGGGTTCCTCTACTGTGGCGAATTGATCGAATTCGGAACGACGGAGAAGATTTTCACAAACCCCCAAGATACAAGAACAGAACAATATGTAACAGGAAGATTAGGGTAACGACCAATATATGATAGATTCGAAAAAATTAATTAGACATTAACAACGGCGAGGTTAGGAACCTCGCCAGCGGGATAGGGGATTTAATGTCTTATAGGATCGGTCATAATTATCAGTTAACAGTCACAGGAGATTTTTAATGAGACCACACGCTTTCTCATTGATAACTGAAGCCTACTCTCACTGCGAGGCATGTTAACTATCGTCCGAGGAAGAATATGTTAGAACACGAAATTAAGGGACTCCAGCACAAAATCTTGGAAATGGCAGGGCTTGCGGAACAGATGCTGCGCCAAGCCATTGAATCTATCTTAACACGAGATAGCACTTTAGCCGAACTCGTTGTTGATACAGACGATAAGATTGATCTGTTTGAAAACGAGATCGAATCAATGTGCATCCAGTTGATCGCGCTCCACCAACCGGTAGCAGTAGAACTTCGATTTCTAACAACAGCGATGAAGGTTAACCACAACATTGAAAGGATAGCGGATAAAAGCGTTGCCATCGCCAAACGGAGTATTGAGTTATCGGAACACCCGCCGGTAAAACCGTTTGTAGATCTACCCTATGTCGCACAAATGATTCAAACAATGGTGAAAGACGCGATGGATGCCTTCGTCAATCGGAATGCTGAACATGCTTTAGAAATCCGAGAACGGGACAATGAGGTAGACGAGATTTATGAAAGGATGCTCCACGAACTCTTGACAATTTTGAGCGAACATCCGAAACTGATCCAACCCGGTATCAGCCTCCTCCTCCTTTTCCGACACTTGGAACGGATAGGCGACCTCGCGGCAAATATCAGTGAAGAGGTCTATTACCTCGTCAAAGGCGACGTAATTCGGCATTCCTAAGAATAGCAGTCAGCAAAGAGCCAATATTGTCGGGACTCGGAGTGTTTTTGCTGGGGTGTTTCCACCCTCTACAGAAAAGCCGTCGGTTAAGCGTCGGGACTCGGAGTGTTTTTGCTGGGGTGTTTCCGCCCCTCCCACAGAAGAACTGAATGACCCTCCACCTATATAGTAGAGCCCGCAATGACTTATATATTGACAGAAGGACGAGGTGAGAAACCTCACTAGCGGGGATATAGGTTTTCTTTTTTGAAGACTGGCCATGTATTTTCAGAAACCACTATATAAATCCGACTATCAAGATTGCTATTCGGTTTCCGGCGGATCAAAATGGACATCAAGTTGTGGGAATGCGATTGTAATATTATGTTCTTTAAATTTATGCCAGATTATGAAATGGAGATCGCTGGCAACATCGAAACGCTGAAAACAATCGGGAATCCACGCCAACAATTCAAAATCCAAGGACGATTCTCCGAAGCCAGTAAAGCGAACAAAAGGAGCCGTAACGTTGCTGATGTTCGGAATGGGTTCTTTGATCACGCCGAAATGCTCATCTGCAGCATCAAGTAGCACTTGCTTGACAAGATCCACGTCTGAACCGTACGATACCCCCACCGGAATACGAAGCCGGTACAGATTGTTCGCATGTGTGAGATTATGTACCGATTCCGTAATCAACTGAGAATTCGGAACAATAATTTCCTTCTCATCAAGCGAGACGATGACTGTTGAACGAAGGTTAATACTACCGACCCTACCAAATATGTTAACGTCCATAATCTCCACGAGATCCCCAATTTTGATAGGACGTTCAAAAATCAGAATAAATCCCGAAATCACGTTTGAAGCGATATTCTGTAAGCCAAAACCGATACCGATACTCAGGCCGCCAAAAATCAACGCCAAACTTGTGAAACTCACCCCGATGGTGCTGAGGCTGATAATGACCCCAACAATGATAAGACTGAAGTGAAGAAAGCGGAGTAAGATAAATTGGGTATGCTCCGCAATTTGAAAAGCCTGTAATACCTGTCGCCGCAGCACCCATTGTACATATTTTGAGAGAATAAACATTCCGAAGACAATTACAAACCCATAAAAAAGTCGCGCCAATGTTAATTTCGCTGTATCTGCCGTAGCATCTGTCCCCTCAGTTTCCTGGGGAGATTGAAAAAGGTCCGTAATCGGATAATCAAAAAGTTTACCAAAGAATCCAGTGCTAATCCCTGCGAACCGGAACGCCAAACTGATCCCAAAAATCAGGATGACCAAGAACAGCAGTGCCAGCAACCGATTGCTGAGACTTTGTGGCATCCCGAGTCTATCAAAGAGACGACGGAACCATCGACGCAAAAAGCCTGCGATTATCAATATGACTGCCAAAGTTGCAATTAACCAAACAACTTGGATAACTTTCACAGGTTTACCTCCACCCAAAGTGATTACCCGCGTTTGAAGTAAATCCAGAAATCGTTGAATCAACTCATCCATCTGATGCCAGCCTACTTGTTATCGTGTGTTTACAAAAACGCAACACCTATGAATTCCAGACACATTTTGTCCTCTTAACTTAGTTTCAGACTGTAAATCGAGATGTTTCCACTAATCGATTGAAATCTGCTCAATCGCATGAACGAACAACACGTCATTGGCAGCAGCATAGGACTGTAGTATTTGCCCTAATTTTTCGGAGTAGAGGTCTTCTCCTGTTAAACCTGCGATAACCAAATCGCTCTGAGAGGATCGGTGCTCTATCTCCTCTTCTAAAGCTTTCTGACTGCTGTAAGACACAGAAGTCACATTATGCATTGAAATCGGCAGTCGTCCCTCTTTCATGAGCGTGGAAAGTCTGTCCGCTTCACGTTCAGCATCCGTAGCTTCGGAACACGCAAAAAGCCGAATTTCAGCACGCCTCCAATCTGAATGTCCGACGATGATATACGCGAGCAACAGCATCATTGGAGCGTTTTTCAAGTTGTCCTCCGTCACCCACACATCAATCGAAGAGCGATACCCAAAGCGATACCCCGTCGACCGCAGGACCAGGACATTGAACAATGAATTCGCAGCAAGGCGTATCCCTTCCTGAACCTCTTCAATCTCGTCAGGGTTGTCTCGATGGAACTCAAGGAGAACACAATTATTTGGTAGCCCAGAAATTCCGGGCATTTGCAATATTTGTGCGAGAGCGAGTTTAAATGTCGGACAAATTATGGAATCGACAAAGATACCGGCTCTGCTAACCTCTGTCCTTTTAATCAATTCATCAACATAGACCCGTGCTTGGAGCTCGCTGGAAAACGAATAGTCCCCGTGGAACAGACGGATGAAGTGCCCGAACCCGTGCCTATGGCAGATCCAACGGAGCAAATCGAAATGCCCGAGTCGTCGTTCACCGAAGCGAGTCATCGCGACAATCGAGGGACGCCATCCACCTTCAGACGAAATGACCCGGCTTTTCTGCAAAGTAATTTGCAACCATCGAGTTAATTGAAACATTGTCCCTTGGAAGATTGCCGTCAAGTCGCGTTGTCCTTTGTGGCTCCTACGGAGACCGAGGTAGGTCCCCGCCATGAGTCCAATTGAGATAAACGCATATAGCGCGCTTATTTGGAACATCATTAAACCGCACATGACAGTGCCCAACAGGGACAAGTACCAGCGAGAATGGAAGGTAGGACGATAAGACGGGTTACTCGCAAAATGCTCAAGGAACGACACCGCACAGAGGGCACCATAAGTTACCATGAAGAACATCGTCAAGATCTGTGCGATAAAGTCCAATTCACCGATTGCCACGAAAACAATCGCAATTATGCCTGATACAGATGTCGCATATACGGGTTCCTGCGACTCGCCTACGCCTTTTTCCATAAGGCGGTTCAGCTGGGGAATAGGTAGCACATTGTCTCGGGCAAGCATTTGCAACGTTCGGGGAGCCACCATAATCGATCCGAGGGCAGAGGAGAAAGCAGCGGCACCTAATCCGATGTAGATAGCAGATCCCCACAGAGAAACCTTTGCCATAATAAACTCATCCGCAGCAAGCACCTCAGGCGTGGCACTCTGTCCCAACTTAATAGCGACAAGTACATATATGACCATGCCAGTGAATGTTGCACCGATGGTACCGAGGGGTATACTTCTTTGAGGGTTTCTCAGATCACCGGATAACCCCAGCCCTGCAATCATACCGGTGAAAGCGGGAAAGCATGTAGCAAAAACTATCCCAAAACTATCAGGACTCTCAATACGTGCTGTAAGATTCAATCCCTCGGGTCGAATTGATTCAGGTCCTTGTCCCAAAAGGAATGAAATTATGGACGCCGTCAAGATTGCGGAAACGCCCCACAGAACTCGAACCCCTATACCCGCTCCCTTGGTTAGCATAAGAACAAGCATGAGAACTGTGGCAGGAATACTCATCCAACGAGGATCGGGAATCAATCCATACGTCGTCGCAACCCAGTCATAAACGGGTTGAAAAGATTGTGCGAATGCCACGATATAGAAGGCGACTGAGATCGCTTGAGAGATATACAGCGCAATTCCGATAGAACCCCCGATACTCTCACCGAAGGAACGGCTAACAATATAGTAGGCACCACCACCCGCCACGCGACGGTTCGTCGCAATTTCAGACACCGCCAGAACGGTCGGAACCGTCACAAGATGTCCAAGTGCGATAACCATGAGGCTACCCCAGAGTCCGACGTGTGCAACGGCGTAACCGAACCGCAAGAAGAGAATAGCCCCGAGGATTGTACTCACCGAAGCGAGGAATACAGGAGCAGTACCGAAACCGTGTCCATGCTGGGAACTCGGAGCATTACCACTGAGCTGAGATTCGGATTGCTGTCCTGGGTTTGAAAACATCACTATTTTCCTTTCGTTCAAGGCACTACATCACTACAATGTAACGCGCAGCATTAACAAATACTTATAATGCCATTTCTCCGTTAACGGTTCACTATTATAAGTCATAGAACCACTTAAGCGCAACCTTAATCGAGTGGATACACTAAACGTAATAACAGGCTCTGCTGAAAATTTGAAGGTCTTAAAACCGACCTCTGGCGCGAATTTTAACACTGTATTGAGGTTTCGCCATCCGACAGACGAAAATGCCAACCATCGGGATGTCGTAGGATCAAATTTTTTTAACACAAGGTCTTCATGCGGTTGTATATTCTCAAGGAAGGCACCGAACGCGCTTTTGTTCGTTCAAACACTCAAAGCCACTTCCTGAATTTGAAATAGATAAACATCGCAATTCCAATACCTGTCATGACCAATAAAACAATCGGATATCCCCAGTGCGTTTCAAGCTCGGGCATAAATCTGAAATTCATCCCGTAAATGCCAGCGATAAAGGTCAAAGGGATAAAAAGCGTAGCAACAATGGTGAGCACCTTCATGATCTCATTCATCCTATGACTAACCGCTGAGGTGTAAGTATCAAACAACTCTGAAACTGCGTTGCGGAGCATCTCTAATGTGTGGACAGCCTGAACCAGATGGTCATAAACATCACGAAAATACAAGTGTGTGTCCTGAGTGAGCAGTGGGACTTCACCACCTAATACCTCATCAATAACATCGCGTAACGGAAGGATGGGTCTACGCAGAAGGCGAAATTCTCTTCGCAAATCGCTGATTTTCTGTAGAACTTCTGATGTCGGATTGGTGATGGCTTCTTCTTCCGTCGATTCAATTCGATCACTGAGGTGTTCCAAGACTATGAAATAGTGATCCACAATGACATCTATCAATGCATACGCAAGGTAATCAGACCGCATCTTCCGAATTCTGCTATTGATATTTTGGAGCCTGTTCCGAATAGGTGTGAAGAGTTCTCCAGCGCCTTCTTGGAGAGAAATGACAAAATTCTCACCGATAATAAGACTAATATGTTCCCTGAAAATACTGAGTGCCTCAGTATCATAATTGAGATTTTTGAGGATAATAAAGGTATAGTCTTTATAGACCTCTATTTTGGGGAATTGGGTGGGACTCATCATATCTTCAAGCACGAGGGAATTAACACCGAAATACTCTCCGATATCTTCAATAATCTGCGTATCATGCACGCCTTCAATATGAATCCACGTGACAGTCGCCGTATCAGTGAAAGGTCGACACGCCTCTACCGTTTGCATCTCCTCTTCACGAAGATGTGTTTCATCATAATCAATGACGGTAATCCGAACAGGATCTGTTCGCTCTTCACCAATATAAACAAGCGTTCCGGGCGGAAGCCCAACCTTTTGAGAGTATCTTTTAAATGGATTCAATAACGGAATTTTCAAATTCACACCTCTGTAGGGACGAGTGAAATATCACAATCAAGCGAGCAACGGAAAGACCTACCACCCAAGCGGCTAAAACATATAGATAATAAATATAGTAATCATACCCACTAAGAGCGGATTTGTCAAATGAAACTCAGTTACATTCAGTTTCAGTTGCTAAATATCAGAAGGAGAAATAGTGATTTATAGTAGATTTTAGAATTAATTAGAGATTCTAAAGAGGCGAGGTTAGGAGGGAAACACCGCAGCAAAAACACCTCGCCAGCGGGAGGGACGGGTTTTCGTCTCCATTGAGATGTAAACTTATACCATTTCTGATTGATGATTTCTCTTAAAAGAGTCTACCGTTTTTGGTTATGTCCGGTGCAGTTGGGAAACCGCACCTACCGGGCCTGAGTGGACGGTGAGGCTAATGCAATATAAACTTTTAGAGATGGTATTATTTACACGATCAACGATAAGAAATGAATAATTTTCAATTTGCCCAATAAACGTATCCATGATACTATAATTCATCAGATATTTTAGCCAGAAAAGGGGAAAATCATGGCGGTCCAGATTGCAATTATCGGATGCGGTGGGATGGCAAACGGGCATCTCAACGCCTATCTTACAATACACCAAACGGAGCCGGGTAAAGTAGAACTCGTCGCGATGTGTGATGAAGTTAAAGAACGAGCAGATGCATTCGCTAGCAGGGTTCAAGAGGTAACGGGTAAAAAGCCGGCGGTGTTTGATGACACCGATACCATGCTCGCAACAGCGGATTTAGACGGCGCAGATATTTGCACGTCGCATGCACATCACCACATCAACGCGATAAAGTGCCTCAACAGTGGTGTCAACGTCATGGTAGAGAAACCGATGGGCGTCACCGTCAAAGCCAGCCATGCGATTATTGCCGCCGCGAAAGCGAATAACAAAATCGCGGCAACCGCTGAAAACATCCGCCGAATGCCGAGCCGACGCACTGCGGAATGGTTAATGAACGAGAAACAGATGTTGGGAGATTTACGAATGTTCTCAGCACAACACGCCTCCTATCGGGAGCCAGATCCGCAAAGTGATTGGCACTGGCGACTCGACCTAACGCTCGGCGGCGGTGGCATGGTGATGGATTCCGGCGCGCACTATTGCGATACCATACGTTATCTCTTCGGCGATCCGGACACTGTGTACGGACGCGTTTGTCAATTTGAGGATTTGCAAGTTACCAAAGCCGGGCAACTCGTCAAGAACGAGCAAGAGGACACTTGGGTCGCAACCATTAACTTCAAAAATGGCGTACTCGGACTCTGGACGTGTACATGGGCGGCAGTCGGACACGGCTTCCATCATGTCGTCTACTACGGCAGCGAAGGATGCCTTCTCGATGACGGCGACATATTCCACGGTCCTTTCGATGGTGCGGAAGTGATTCTTAAAGATGGTACCCGCCATAGCATGGAAAGCCTTATCGCCGAATATAGGTCAAGTCTATCGGATGAAGAAGAAGCGCGACTTTTTCCGCACAACTTCACCGATGGCGTCGTCCTTGAATGCTACGATTTTGCGGATGCGATAGCAAATAACCGTCCACCCGAACTCGATGCAGAGGTAGGGCTACGGGCGAAATCTATCTGTGAAGCGATTTACGAGTCTAATGCGTGTGGACAGGCAGTCGACTATGAAGAGGTGGTAGCAGGCAACATAGAGGTTTATCAGAAACCGATTAACGAACGGTGGAATCTCTAATTGTCTAAACAGGAACGTTCCTCAACAAAGCCCGCGGAAGAACAACGGGACATCGGAAAACCGGTTGGTTACTTTGAACTCCTTCGACAGAACCCCAACTTTCGCTGGCTCTGGGGCGGACAGATCGTCAGCCTGCTCGGGGATTGGTTTAACCTCATCGCGTCTGCAATACTCATTGCTGAACTCACCGATTCTGGTCTCGCGTTAGGTATTTTGTTCACAATTCGGATGTTGGCTCCATTTGTCGTTGCTCCGATTGCGGGGATATTCGCCGACAGGTATAACCGGAAGTATCTGTTAATCATTACTGACCTCGTGCGTGCCGTCGTCGTTCTCGGTTTTCTCTTCGTCCAAGACGCAAACGATATCTGGTTGCTTTATGTCCTGACGGTTCTTCTGTTCGGTGTAAGCGGCTTTTTCAGTCCCGCACGGAGTGCCATCCTACCAGACATCACCTCTCCACAAGAACTCGGCACCGCCAATACACTTGGGGCAGCCTCCTGGTCGGTTATGCTTGCCGTCGGTGCCGCCATCGGCGGTTTAACAACAGGACTTTTTGGTAGCCAGACGGCTTTCATTATTGACGGATTTACCTTCGCTATTTCGGCAGGACTCTTGCTGAAGATCAGACTACCGAGTTCATCATCCACTGCCGAGGGGCCTTCGGGGGGTGCGAGGTTAACGGCACTCCGCTACATGCTTCAGCATCCGGACATTCTCATCATTGCGATGCATAAGGCAGCGATATCCCTTTTAATGTCCACCGGCGTTCAGGTCGTGTTGGTTGAAATTTCCAACACCTATTTCGTTATCGGTGTCGGTGGTGCGTTGAGTTTAGGGATGATATACTGCATAAACGGCATCGGAAGTGGTATTGGACCGATTCTCGCGCGGCGTTGGACCGGCGATCGGGACAAACCGCTCCGAATCAGCATCACCCTTGGTTATTTGATTGCGGTGGTCGGCATAGCTATCATGGCACCTCTCTTGAATTTCGGATCCGTGCTTCTGGGTGGGCTTGTGAGGAGCATCGGGGGCGGAATCGTATGGGTGTTTTCAACACAATTGCTGCTACAGCGCGCTCCCAACGAAATTCGGGGACGTATCTTCGGCACTGAGTTCGCCCTTTTTACGCTCATGGGCGGTGCCAGCTCATTGATCATTGGGATACTGTTAGACCAGTTTCAGATACAGATGATCTTGTGGGGAATGGCAGCACTCAACCTGATTCCAGCACTGCTATGGGGGTTATGGTATAGACATTACAAACGAGTAGGACAGAAATAGATGCCTATACCTAAAAGGAATAGGACTTACGCAAAATCCCTTCCTTTCTTTGTAGAATCGGAAGATTGGAAGGGTGGAAGATTGGGATCCCTATCCTTCCATTCTTCCTTTCTTCCACCCTATCATCCGAATATTTGCTCTCTGCGTAAGTCCTAATTAATTAAAAAAACTATTCTTTCCACCTCTGGATAAGTTTCGTATCTATCCCAAACTGGTCCAAGATTTTTGTGACGACGAAGTTGAGTAGATCGTCTATATCTTTTGGATAGTGATAAAATCCCGGCATCGCAGGTAACACGCAAACTCCCAAGCGCGACAATTTCAACATGTTCTCTAAATGGATGGGACTTAACGGGGTCTCGCGCGGGACAACCACGAGTTTGCGGTTCTCCTTGATACACACATCCGCTGCGCGTTGGATAAGATTCCGCGACATCCCCCCGGCGATGGAGGCGATGCTCCCCATACTACAAGGCACAACGACCATTCCCTCCGTGCGGAAAGAACCACTGGCAATCGGTGCGGCGATGTCCGATTCGTGGTGGTATATGACGCGGGATGAGGAAATACCGATGAGTGACTCCAATTTGAAATTGTCGAGGTCAACCTCAATTTGTAGTTCCTCTGACAAGGCGCGCGCTCCAGATGAAGAAATCGTTAGATGTATCTCTATATCCTCCTGCTTCGTGAGCACTTGAAGCAGGCGGACCCCATATACCCCTGCGCTTGCACCGGTTATTCCGACAATCAATCGTTTCAATGACCACGTTCTCCTTTGCGTGAATTGTGCACAACTTTCAACAATATCCGCGCCCGTAAACACCGACATTATATCTGGTTATGGGAAATTAGCAAGGGAAAACCGTTGGATTCAAGGATATTCAGCCTTCAATAGGGCGAGGTTAGAAACCTCGCCAGCGAAAGAGTAGAAAATAGAATAGTCCAAAAAACTTAACGGGTGTGTAAATATTTTATCAGAGCATACTACAAATGTCGCCCCTACGGGGCTGAGCCTTGGGGGAACGGCATTTCTACAGAGATGTCACCCCTACGGGGTTGAAGAAATAACAGAAACTTTATAACCCAAACTTGACACACCCCTTGACAGAAAAGCGCACAACGGGTAAACTAAGCGCAGAAATCTATTTGACGTAAGGTGTTGCTTGTTAGTCCGAACCGCGAGGAATATTATGAACATCGCTGCCTTAGACACACCCGCACTTGCCGCAGATCTGGATGTGCTTGAACGGAACATCAACGGGATGGCAACGCTCTGCGACCAGATCGGTATCCCCCTACGCGTTCATACCAAAACACATAAGGTGCCAGAAATCGCTCAATTGCAGATCGCTGCCGGTTCCCAAGGCATTACCTGCCAGAAATTAGGCGAAGCGGAGGTTATGGTGGATGCTGGCATCGACAATATCCTGATTCCCTATAATATCGTCGGCACACCGAAACTGAAGCGATTGACAGCACTCACAAAACGTGCACAAGTTACCGTCGCCCTCGACTCGGAAGAGACAGCAACCGGCATCTCTCAACAGGCACACACCGATAACTGTACTGTTCCCGTTGTTGTGGAACTCGATACTGGAAGTGGGCGTTGTGGTGTGCAGTCCCCTCAAACAGCACAACACCTTGCACAACGGATTGTGAAGATGCAAGGCATTGACTTCCAAGGTGTGATGACGTATCCGAGCAACATCCGAGCGAAACCGTTTATCGAAGAAACGCTTGATCTGCTCTCAAGCGACGGAATCCCTGTGAACATTATCAGTGGTGGCGGTACAGGTGCGGAGGCGGCATCAAAAGAACTTGGTTGCACGGAAACCCGGAGCGGCTCCTATGTCTACGAGGGTTTGACTCGGATCGGGAACTCAGAGATGCTCGCGCCTGATAGGTGTGTGCTCCGTGTTATCGTAACCGTTGTTAGCACGCCTACACCTGAGCGGATTATCATTGATGGCGGGATGAAGACTTTCGCCAGTTATCCGCCAACGCCCTACGGGCATATTATTGAACATCCCGACGCGAAGATTTACGGTATGTCCGTTGAACACGGGCATGTGGATGTCAGTGAATGTTCGCATCGATTTAAGGTCGGTGAACAACTCTCTGTTATCCCGTTGCATCAAGGGATGACGAGCAATTTGCACGACAAATTGGTAGGTATAAGAGGCAGTACTGTCGAAACAATCTGGCAAATCGCAGGCAGGGGCCGCGTTTCTTAATAAGGAACGTGAGTTTGATAAAAGTGTCAAGTTGGGTTTCGCTACGGCTATTTAAGCAGAAAGTGTCTTGAAAAAGGGCAGATTTGTCCCAATAATAAGGCTTTTCGTGTGCATTTACCGCTCTACCCAACCTACGCATTTATTTTCAAGATCACGTTAAGGAAAAATTAAAAAATGATTCTACCGACATCCGAACAGAAAAAACAGTGGGAAGAAGAAGGGTATCTCGTTTTTGAAAACGCGATTCAAGGGGACGATCTCAAGCGACTGCAAACGGCTTTCGATTACTGGGCAGATGCGTGCAAAGAAGAATGGCTGGATAGAGTCGAAGCGGGAGAGTCTGTCGCAACCTTCTATGACATCCCAAATCCACTTGAAAAGGACCCGATCTTCATTGATATTATCGACTATCCGAGCTACTACGGCGCGTTGATGGCGTTCACTGACAACGACCTGATTCTATTGGGCCCACAGGTTCGGACGGTGGCACCGTGGCCCGTGAGCTACACCGGATGGCATCCCGATGTAGGACATGACAATCCACTCCACATCAAGGTCCAAATCTACGTCAACGATGTCGAACAGGGAGGTGGGGAATTCGGATTTGTCCCGGGCAGTCATAAACCGGATGCGGGTCCGTACACACGCCCGACGCGGCAAGAGAGTATGCCGGGACACAAAGCTTTCCCCGGTAAAGCAGGCACAGCGATTATGTTCAATTCGTGTGGATGGCACGTTTCAATGGACAATCATTCCGATGTGCCGCGTAAATCCATCATCCTGATTTACGAAAAACGGACACCGGGACGCGTTGGACCGGAACAGTATGCTTCCATATCGGAGTATTGTCAGACCCCGGAACGTCGCAAATTGTTTAGCTTGGACGGCTAATCAAAGGAAGGTATCGTATGCCACGAATTGACGCGCATCTGCATGTATTCACAAAAGCCTCCTCCGAGTTTCCGCGAGAGATATCGGACGTTTGGCCCGCAGAACGGGAAGAGCCTGTCGAAAAGCTATTAGGTGAAATGGAGAAACACCAGATCGATCAGGCAGTTCTTGTCCAGATGGCAGGCGCGAGCATAGCGAACCATCGTTACTTGCTACGCTGCCTCAAAGCGTATCCAAACCGATTTTTAGGGATCGGATTGGTTCCAGAGGGACATCCGAACCCTGCTGACCATATGGCGGAACTCACAGATAACACCGGAATTATCGGATTCCGATTTTCTACATTTGGGGGACCGCGTGATATTTTCGCGAAGATGGATGTCCGCGAGTTTGAGGCGTATCCGATCTGGAAATGCGCTGCCGAACGCGATTATGTCTTGTGGCTCTATCCGAACGCTATCAACGCACATCTGCTGCCATATCTGATACAAGAGTTCCCACAGGTAAGGATTGTGCTAAATCATCTCGCTGTGTGCCCAGGAAAAGGCAAATTCAGCTGGGACGAATTCGGGAGACCTCAGATAGAGGTGACGGGTTACAATCTCACCATGCATACCACCTATCGACTCGCACGCTTTGAAAATGTCAATGTACATGTCTCCGGTCAGTACGCCTTTAGCAGGGAAGAATTCCCTTATAAAGATTTGGCAGGATGGCATCGAGGTCTTTTGACTGGCTTTGGGGCAAAACGATTGATGTGGGCAACCGATTTTCCATGGATATTGGAAGAACCGGGTTACGGGAAATTGACTACGGTTATAGAAGAATTACTCCCGGATCTATCTGAAGCGGAATTGGCAGACATTATGGGCGGGAATGCAAAAAGGATCTTAAGGTTTCCTGACCCATAAGTATTGAGATTTATAGGACAGCGTTCAGTATCTGCTTGTGGGTTGAAAATCAAACGCGCTCTCAATCTGTTCAAGTCGCAACAATTCCAGCTGCGGGGACAAGTGAATTGCGATAACATCAAAACGACAGGGCGCGTCTAAGAGGTTCTGAGCCTGTAGATATGCCAAAGCAACCTTGGAGATTTGTCGCTGTTTCTGTAGCGTTACTGCTGCTTGAGGCAACCCAAATCTGAGGCTCCGTCGCGTTTTAACCTCTACAAAGACAATGAATTCGCCATCGCGTGCTATGAGATCAATTTCGCCGCGCCTTACCCTATAATTCTGCGCAAGGATCTCACATCCACGCGCCTTGAGATGCTCCACTGCCAACGATTCACCAATTTTTGCGATGTTCAAGCGTGAACGATCCATTTTTTAATTTTACCTTGCGGAGATTTGACCTTCTGAAAAATTCCTACTTTTCTCTTTTGAGGGTTCCCCACAATGTCACCAACCTATCCTGCGGAGAAACAGCCAACGATTTCGGTGCCCAAACAGGTTCGATAGCTACATTTAAATCCTCAACAAGCGCAACACTGTCCCTCCCATCGGCGTTGATCACGTAGATACCATAAAGACCACCACGTTGTGATGAATAGGCAATCTGTGTGCCATCGGGAGACCATGTAGGATGCTTGTCATTGGATTTGCTGTTCGTCAGATTCGTCTCATTTCCACCATCGACACCTATGAGATAGATATCCCAGTTTTTGTCGCGCCAAGATGCGAATGCGATCTGTGTGCCATCGGGAGACCACGCCGGTTCTGAGTCCCACTGTCGAGCGTCAGTAACTCTTCTTAGATTCGAGCCATCAGCGTTTATCACAAAGATGTCGGATCCAGAAATACGCGGGGATTCAAACGCAATCTGTGTGCTATCTGGAGACCATGTTGGATGAACATCCGGACGCGGATGGTCAGTAACTTGTGTCGGATTTGTGCCGTCGGTATTCATCACATAAATATCGAAGCTTCCATCTCGCACTGATGTAAACGCAATCTGCAGACCGTCCGGAGACCACGCTGGATCACCATCAGGCGCGGGATGCTGGGTTAGGTTAATTGGGTTACGTCCGTTCGCGCCCATGACATAGATTTCTGGATGCCCAACGCGTTCAGATTCAAAAGCGATCTGTTTTCCATCTGGCGACCAAGTCGGTGCCGAGTCCCAGCGTTCGTGGTCAGTGAGTTGTCGGACTGTTTTACCCTCGGAATCCACCCTATAAATATTGGGTCCAGGCACCCAATCCCCCGACGTAAAGGCGATTTGTGCCTCAGCATACCGCGTCATACTTACCACTACTAACATTCCTAAAAGCAAGGAAAACAGCAAATTTCTCCGCAGATTGTTTAGTAGCATCAATAGTCTCAATCGGATTCTCATTTTCTCCTCCATTCGGCGTGTTCAGAAGTTCCCTTTTTATAGGGAAATCTCATTTTAAATTGACGGTTTTTTTTAGTACAATCTGTATGAAGATTCAGAATTTAAGTCGGTAATTTCCTAATCAGGTCCGGTGTCCCTTCCCAGTAACGGGTGGGGACCCCGGTTGCAAACCGCCCCTACCGGATCGGGGAAAATGTCCGTTTATTTTTTTGGCTTACCATAGATTGTGTCCCATCAGGTGCAAACTAACAGTTTGCGCTACAAATACGGAACTTACGTTCATTTTATATTGTTCTGTTTGATTCGACCCCACAGTGTTCCCAACTTTTCCTGTGGGGAAACGACCAATGGCGTTGGATGCCAAGAACCCGCGAAATCGTCTGCACTTTGATTTTGAGTGAGATTGACGAGGTTAGAGCCGTCAGCATTCATCACAAAAACATCGGCGTGACGGACATGATTGAATGAAGTAAAGGTAATTTTTCTCCCACCTAAAGACCAAGCCGGACCGAAGTCTATCTCCCATAAATTATGGGTCAGTTGAATAGGGTTAGTGCCATCGGCATTCATCACATAGATTTCATCATCGCCATCACGGTCTGAAGAAAAAGCGATCTGCTCCCCGTCAGGAGACCATGCTGGATCAAAGTCTCTTGCCCATGGATCTTCGGTCAGTTGAATGGAATTGGTGCCATCGGCATTCATCACATAGATTTCATAGTCGCCATCCCGATCTGAAGAAAAGGCGATTCGCGTTCCGTCCGGGGACCAACTCGGGGAGCGATCAGACTTCAAATGCTGTGTAAGATTGATAAGATTGCCACCCTTCGCACTCATTGCGTAGATTTCCTCGTTCCCATCCCGCCTTGAGGTGAAGACGATTCGACTCCCGTCAGGTGACCAGTCAGGAAATCTATCCCATCCTTTTGGGCTTTGCGTGAGATTAATCGGATTGCCACCAGTGGCATCCATTACATAGATACCGAAATTACCCTTACGACTTGATGCAAAGGCAATTTTCGTTCCGTCAGGAGACCACGCGGGATTCACGTCTGATGCCGGACCCTGTGTGAGTCTGACAAGGTTTTTTCCATCGGCATCCATCACATAGATATTGTATCTAAACTCAACTAAACCCCGACTCGATTGAAAGGCAATCTTCATAGCATCAACAGGGAAATGGCTTGTTAATATTACGAGAAAACCCACAAGCGTGATGAAAAACCACCGCACGGTTCGTTTAGACAATGCTAACCTCATGGTTCTACTCCTTTTTCACCAATACAGGGTTTATCTATTCCCTCTCAAGCAAGACCTGAAAGATTCCGAGCTGGTAGGTAGCAACGTACAACCTGTTCTTATTGGCAATAAGAGAAACAACTCTATCCGTATCTGGTGGATCAAATTCCCAAGGTACTTGTGTAGTCCTGTTATTACTGGTGATGAGCGATGCAGTTTTATCCGAAACAGTGGGAGAAACCTGATACCATTTACCACGACTATTCAAGCGATAGACACCTGTATCGCCAATACCAAAAACTTCGGTATTATTAACAGTGAATTTATCTATGACGACAGGCATGCCAATTTTATCGGTGATCACATGCCAGTGCGTGCCGGTTTGCGACCCCAGGACCCCTTTGTCTGTCGCGACGTAAACCGTTGAACCCGCAAAGACTATCTCTTTGAAATGGTTAAAGCGGAGTGGAAGGCTCGATGTAAGGTCTCTCCAATTGTCGCCACCATCAAACGATTGAAACAACCTACCATCCCGCTTTCCTACATAGACGGTTTCTGCTGAGACTGCCAACTTGAACTCGTTATCCAAGCCGCTATTCGGCTGTTCACCGGTATCTACCAGTCCAGTGTTTGTCCATTCCAAATCACCGGGTTTCCACTTAAAAAGCCTCCGTAAATATTCTATATAGAACGTCTCTCCACTGACTGCAAATCCACCAATATCCCTACCATATACATCAAGGAGATAATACGTAGCTGGCACATTTTTAATCACCGGACGACCTGCCGCCACGTCTGCCTGTTTCAGTTCTTCAAAATGTTCCTCTGTCCAAAACTCAAGAACGAGTGTTTCACCATCAAAATCAGGCATGCCTTGAACCGGTATAAGTTCGGGATTTCCATCCGTAGATAAACGCAAAACACGATGGGTGTCCCATTCATTCACAATGACATAGAGAACATTATTAACAATAGCTACCCTTGAATATCCAAAGTAACCGGCATAAACGATTTCCCACGACGCGCCGCCATCGGTTGATTTGTAAATCCCTTCGTAGGTATGTAGATAGAGGTGATCGTTGAACACAAGCAAATTGAGCGTCGCGCTCCCGACCATCCCTTTCATAGATGGGTGCCATGAGTTTCCACCATCAGTTGTACGATGCGTACCATATATTCCCGTTCTGTAATAAGTATTTTCGTCCACTGCCACAAGGGGTCGCCTATCCAACAGAAACAAATTCATAACAGATCGGAGATTTATCGGGGCATCCTCTCCATATCCTGGATAAAACATAGGTTTATCTTGCGTTAAGGAAGTTTTACCATTAGCCAAAAGCTGTATACCAGTGGCGGTCCGTACAAACGTGGACTCCTCCTCAGGCGTTATATCAGTCCACGATGTCCCCAAGTCAGCTGAGAGAAAAATACGACATGAACTGGCACTGTCGCCGTGCACTATATCCTTTACAGTCTTCGTCTTTGCCAAAGGATCGGGTCCCGTTTTAACGTAGAGATCGTTTTCAAAAACCTCTAAAGCGTGAATAGCCTCGGACACACCCATTGGCAGTTGCTCCCAAACATCTGATGTGTTGAGACGGTAGAGACCTCGATTCGTGCCAGCAAACACAGTGTTTCCAATTGCAGCGAGCGCATAAATTTTCTTGCCCGCCAATCCATTGTTAAAGGAGTTCCACTGCTGACCCATATCCGTAGATCGGAAAACCCCTTTATCCAGAAGAGTGAGATACATTGCGGTCCGTGCTTGTGAATCGTGTTTTTGTGCCTCATCCGTGATAGCAAATCCAGTAATATATCCCCTTGGTGAAATACCTCCAAGCACATTCCATGACCCACCGCTATCGGTTGAAGCATATAACCTGTCAGTAGCAATATATAAGGTCCCTTCATGCTCTGCGATAACATAATCTCCGAAGATCGGAACACTTCTGTCAATGAGCGTCCACGTATCACTGCCCTTTGCTAATCTGTAGATCCCTGTTCCTGCGACAGCGTAGACTGCCCCCGCCGATGTAGCAAAGAGATTGATGGCGGCACCCCCTTGGAGTCCATTCATTTGGGTCCACCCTGACGGAGAAGACGTGGTAGAATCGCCCCATGCATCGGCGGCTAAAACTGTCTCGGGAGCTTGCCAGCCAGCCCTATCCTGTCTGCTTGGAGCAGCAGCACGCCCAGTCCGATTGCGTATTGACGGTTTTGAAGGTATATCAAGGACGACAGGTGCGTCAACAATTTCAATCGTGGGTTCAGACAGTGCCTCGAAACTATACGGTTGCTGAAAACGAGTAACGTATCGACTGCTTACTCCCATCAGTGCCACAATCAATAGGGTAGCCACCCCTACAGCCGCCCATGGGAGCAAAGGTTTCCCAACTGGTGGGAGTGTCGGCTTTATGTCAGCGACTTGTCGCATGATGTCCTCGGCGAAGTTAGCAGAGAGATGGACGCCTCCAAGCATTTCTCGGATCATCGGTTCGTCATCCTTTAAACGCTCGCGTGCGCGTCGCAGTCGACTTTTAATGGTATTCACTGAAACACCTAAAAACTTGCCAATCTCCTTCGCTGTCATTTCGCCGAGGTAGTAAAGCGTCACTACCGTGCGTTCACTCTCAGGCAATCTTTCCAGAAGTCTTTTGACGATTGCATAGCGACGTTCGGTCGCTTCCGTCTCACGTTGCTCCGATATATAACGGGTATAAGAGGATCTCTCTATCTCTCCCATAGATGTGTCCTCCAGCGATTGCATTGCAGACTTGTTCCTTTGGATCCACCTAAGGCTAAGCCGATTTGCGATCACATACAGCCATCCAGCAAACTGATTGGGATCCTTTAGCATAGCAAGATTTTTGTATGCCTGCAAGAAGGCATCTTGGGCAATTTCCTCAGCAAAATGAAAATCGCCCACCTTCCGCCATGCTAAGGCATGAACACTTTTCTGATACTTTCGGACTAAGGTGTTGAACGCCTCATCATCGCCTGACAAAATCCTATGTATCAGCTGAACATCATTTTCTATCATCAGATGTCTCCATGATTAAGGAAAATAAGCCTTGCCTAATATCACAATTGCGTATCAACGACTTCTCACACGAACCTGCTGGAATGCTCCTGTAGGTAAATAACTCCCTAATACTCTCAGAACGTCTACTTCCGTGAGGAACTGCGGCGTGATTAAGACACATTTGTTCCGTGATCTCGCTGTGCCAAACATCTCAAAATCCCTGTAACTCACCCGACGCTCACCAAGATTAACTGGATTTTGGAGAATTACTTCGTTGGATCGATCATCATAAGAAGACAACGGTAAAATTTCCGGACTCCGTCCTTGCAATTGAACCACGACAATAGGAGCCCATCCATTCGCTATAAACGCCTTCAGCACATCAAGCGAGGCGTTAGAAATAATAGCAATATGCTGCACTTTACCGCGGGTTGTTGCATAAAAATCGTCAAGTCCACCCCTATCAATACGCAACGGCTGTTTAAAAATATTTCTGACGTAAGGCATCTCTCGTAAATTGATCGCAGCGGCTTTTGGTAAATTCTTAGCAGTCTGCGTTGGCGGCTCTGGCACTGTTTTCGCAGCGGCGGCAATCGCTGTTTCAGGAACGTGGTATTGTCCTGTAGGCGGGGGCCCACAACTTATTGCCAAAACCATAAAGACAAGCAGCATAACACAAACAGACGGTGTTGAATATGAAAAACCCACAAATAATGCCCGATTAACTTTTCGTAGAAAAGACGGATGGTATCTCATGATTACCCTCCTCCTCGCACACTGGTACAGAAGTAGTTATATTTTAGGACCTATCAATTGAAAATACAACACACGGCAGTCAGTGAACTGAATTTGTTAAATCTAATACGTTCTCCCACTATTCAATCATTAATGATACAATTTTAAGGCGAAAAGGGTGCATAAAATTAAAAAAATCATAGAAATCTGATTTTTTTCACAATTAAAGGGGAAGTTTGGTGTGATAGACGGGGAAGGTCTTATACTTCTGATCGAAAATCGAGGGTTCTATACCGTAGTTCGGTAAACGGTTCAAGCATCTGGAAGGAGTTTAAAAGTACGACGATGGATATCCGACGCGCCAAACTGGGCGATGGCTTGTCGATGTTGGGATGTGGGATACCCTTTATGCCGTGAGAATCCGTAATTGGGGTAGATTGGATCTAATTCAGCCATCAACCGATCTCGAGTGACCTTAGCGATAATAGAGGCGGCGGCAATAGAATAACTTTTACTATCGCCCTTCGGAATAGCCTCACCCACAATACCTACTTCAGGCAAATGTAAGCCATCAACGAGTAAGTAATCGGGAGACGGTGTTAGTTTTTCGACGGCTTTCCGCATCGCTAAAAGAGCGGCTTCAAGAATATTCAGACGGTCAATGTCCTGATGACCCACGGAACCGATACCCACGGACACAGCGACGTCGTGGATTTCGTCAAATAGACGGGCACGTTGCTTCGAAGACAACTGCTTTGAATCTCGCAAACCCTCAATGCGGCAATGTGTCGGTAAAATGACTGCCGCGGCAATGACGGGACCAGCCAATGCCCCTCGACCTGCCTCGTCAATGCCAGCAATCTGTTTATAGCCGCTCTGTTGGCATGCCAGCTCAAATACGTTTATCTCCATCAGGTTATCTTCTATGTTCTTTGACACGGGCGGATCTGCCAGTCCGATCGCGTAGGTAATATAACTTCGCGCGGCGAACTGCACCGTATCGAACCACCTGAATACTTTCAATATTGGGTGAATGGAGCGGGAAGGTCCTCTCACTTCCAGCACCGAATGCGACACGCCGAACCGTAAATGTTTCCTTTAATCCACCATGTGCACGACGGATGACGGTGCCCTCATACGCCTGAATGCGTTCCTTCTGACCTTCACGGATACGAATGTTCACCTTGACTACATCCCCAGGACCAAACTCAGGAATATCGCTCTTCACATATTGATTTTCAACAGATTCAATTAAATTCATTGCTGATTCCTCCTTATGTAATACAATAAATATAAGTGCTGATACAGAGCCATTCAGTTTTCGGAATTTGGGCTGATTTTCGGAGCACTCCTACAGGAGAGGTCGGGAATCGGAGTTCCCTCCTACAGGAGATTGAATGTCTCTGTGGCTGATATATTTTTATGCAGATTTACAGGTCGCTGAAAGACCCTGTAACCAAATTCTTTGATTTACTCCATCAATCCTGCTGCTTCGAGAATTCGGATATCCTCCTCGCTCAACTCCAACTTCTGAAGTAGATCCGGACGACAGGTTGCGGTGCGTTTGAGTGCCTCCGCATACCGCCATTTCTCAATATTCTCATGATGCCCACTTAAAAGCACCTCAGGGACAGTGATACCAGCAAACTCAGCAGGTCGCGTATAGTGCGGATGATCCAGTAATTCTTGACTGAACGAATCAACATGTGCAGATTCGTAATCGCCGAGGGCTCCGGGAAGGACCCGTCCAATAGCATCAATCAAAACAAGCGCAGCGATTTCTCCGCCACTCAACACATAGTCCCCAATAGAAACCTCAGTTGTCACCAATCGGTCACGCACCCGTTCATCAACGCCTTTGTAACGTCCACACAAAAGGATGAGATGCGTTTCCAAAGAGAGTGATTCCACAAGTTCCTGCGTTAAGGGAGTCCCTTGCGGTGTCAAATAGACAACGTGCGCGTTAGTTTCCGGATTCAACGCCGCGATTGCTGCGAAAATGGGTTCAGGTTTAAGAATCATCCCCGCGCCACCGCCATAAGGATAATCATCAACCGACTTATGCCTGTCAGTCGCCCAATCTCGTAGGTTACGGAGATTGACAGTGAGTTTATCTGCGTCTTGAACCCGCTTGAGGATGCCCGTCTTCAACGCTGGTGCGATTATCTCTGGAAACAGGGCAAGAACATCAACTCTCATTTTTATTGGTTTCGGCGGGAATGGCTGTCGGCTATCGGTTATCGGCTATCAGCAGGACAAAGAGAGTTATTTCTTCCTCTTGCCAACTGCTGATGGCTGACCGCCTCTTTGCTATTTGACTGCTATTCTTCGATCTACTCGTCTGATCTTGGGTGTTCAATTAGTTCAAGGATAACCTTTTTATTCGCTTGCAACCCTGCAGTATAGAGAACACTTCTGATCGCTTTAAGCGTCCGCCCATATCTACCGATGATCTTCCCCAGATCTTCCTCCGTGACAGTCAACTCAACGATAACGACCGTTTCGCCAGTTACTTCACGCACCACGACTTGGTCGGGATAATCGACGAGAGATTTTACGATGTATTCAATCAAATCTTTAAACATAGTTGACTTTCGGATTTCAGAAGAATGGGGATCAGCGATCAGCGATCGGCAAAGAGGGTTCTCGGTAACAATTCTCGCCAGTTTGGAATATTCCAAAGCAAGGGTCAATCGTTCAACCCCATCTCTTTACTGATTGCTATTCTACTGTCTGTGTCTCCAGGACCTATCGAAGTGGGTACTATTCTTCTTTTTCAGCGGATTCAGATGCTACTTCGTCTGATTTTGCCTCTTCTTCAGTGGATTCAGACGTTGCTTCGGTAGGTACAGTTTGCGTTTCAGATGCTGCGTCCTGTGTCTCGGTTGGTTCAACATCTTCCGTTTCTATGACTTCTTCGGTGCTTTCATCTCCCGGTATCGGTTTTCCTAATTTCTCGTACTCGAATTTCATCAAAATCCCATTTTGGGTGAGCAGTCGTTTTGCGGTATCTGAAGGTTGCGCCCCGCGCCTTAACCACTTCAAGGCTTTCTCTTCATCAATGAAAACATCTGCTGGCTCCGTCATAGGATTGTAATGACCGAGACGTTCTAAAAACACGCCATCCCTTTGGGCACGCGCGTCAGCCGCGACAAGCCGATAAAAAGGACGTTTTTTTCTACCGTGTCGTTGTAATCTAATTCTAACTGCCAAAAAATACCTCCCTAACGCGATTTGCGGCGTTTCCGTCGTTTTCGAGGCTTTCTCGATGTCTGCCGTTTCAACCCCGGCAGAGCCCCCATTTTTCGCCCCATCTGTGGCATCGCCATCGCCGCCTGCTGGTTTAGCATACGATTCATCATTTGCAACTGAGAAACCAGCATATTTATTTGATTTACTGTTGTTCCACTGCCTTTGGAAATGCGAAGCTTTCGACTTCTATCCAACAGTCGAGGGTTCTTGCGTTCCTCAAGCGTCATTGAATGGATGATTGCTTTCGCCGTTTGCAAATGGCTTTCATCAGGTGTAAGATTTTGAACAGGCAACTGATTCTTAAAGGGCATCAGATCCATCAATTGATCCAAGGGTCCCATATTTTTAAGCTGCTCCAGTTGCGTGAGAAAATCGTCAAAATCTAAACCTTTCTGTTCTGTGAGTTTACGCTCAAGTTCCTTCGCCTGATCTTCGCTGAAAACGTCTTCCGCTTTTTCAAGCAACGTTTGGAAATCGCCTTGTCCGAGGATACGCGAGGACATCCGTTCAGGATGGAACTCCTCTAACGCAGCGGCTTCAATTTTTTCACCGACACCGATGAATTTAATCGGTTTCTGTGTAACATGCCGAATAGAGAGTGCCGCCCCTCCCCGAGCATCACCATCCATTTTCGTGAGGATAACGCCATCAATTTCCAGATCATTATTGAAATTTTCGGCGACGTTCACGGCATCCTGCCCCGTCATTGCATCAACGATCAGCAGGATTTCTGTAGGCTCAACCCGTTCTTTGATCTGCCGAAGTTCACCCATTAACGTATCATCAATGTGTAAACGCCCAGCAGTGTCAATAATAACGCAGTTATGTCCGTGCGCTAAAGCTTCCTTGACAGACGACTCAGCAATTTCAACAGGAGAGACCTCTGTGCCCATTGAGAACACAGGCGTTTCAGTCTGTTCGCCGAGCACCTGCAACTGCTTAATAGCGGCAGGTCGATACACATCCGCAGCGACAAGTAAGGGTTTACGTCCCTCTTTGCGAAATCGAAGTGCTAACTTCGCCGCGACAGTCGTTTTACCTGCGCCTTGCAATCCCGCAAGCATCACGATTGTTGGACCACCCGGTGCAATGCGAATTTTCTCTGCTTTTTCGCCCATCAATTGGGTGAGTTCCTCACCAATAATTCGGGCAATTTGCAGTTCTGGCGTCAGGCTTCCGAGGACTTCTTGACCGAGGGCGCGCACTTTAATCCGTTCTATAAACTCACGTGTGACTTTATAGTTAACATCTGCTTCGAGAAACGCACGACGCACTTCACGTAGCGTATCAGAGATATTGTTCTCTGTTAACTTCCCCTGACCCTTGAGTTTTTTGAAGGTGCTTTGTAACCTATCACCCAAGCTTTCAAACATTGTTCCTACGTCCTTATTTTATAAATCCTGACCGCTAAAGTCGCACAACGACAGATCAGTTCCTAACTATACAATTATAGCAAATTTTATGCCTGATGTCAAACTTTTTTTCTCACTTGATCTAAACCTGTGTCTATGCTAAAATTGAGTTATGAAAATAACGACCCTCACACAGCAACATCAGAAATTTTCGTTCTGCAATCTCTTTATCCCCCTCATCTGCGTTTTAACGGCTTTCTATTGCGGGTGCCAAGGCGAGACCTTCAATCTTGATGTCGGCGGCACTTCAGAAATTATAGAGAAATCCGGTGAACTGACAGAGAATGAGGTCTGGGACGGACGCATCTATATTACCGACACCCTTGTTGTCCCGGAAGGCATCACGTTGACCATTCGATCAGGCACCATCGTCGGTTTTGAACCGATGGACACGCCAAGCCAGCTCATCGTGCGGGGTGAACTCTATGCGGAAGGGTCACCAGAGAGGATGATTGTCTTCGGTTCCTTAGGCAGACAGCGCGAACAGGAACAGGAACCAGAACCTGAGCCAGAAACACCCTTCACATCAACGGCATCAGACTTCGGTGGCATGGGCATGGCAGACAACATTGGCACTGAAACTCAAATAACTTTAACCGCCGATCCGCCAAAGGCTGGCGATTGGGCAGGAATTCAGATTGAAGCCGATAGCCCGAACAGTCGACTCACGTACTGTCGGATCCAACACGCAACTATCGGTATCACATGCCGAACAGATGCCGTCCAAATCGAGAGATGTCTCCTCAGTCAAAACAAAACGGGAGTCCTTTCTGAAGGCACCAGTCCTACGATTACCAGCAACGAATTTAATAGAAACGGCACAGGCACACAATTCCGAGGAAGCGCGTCTCCGGATGTAGAATACAACGAGTTCACGGCTAACAATTACGGCATTATATGCGAAGATGACGCTCGACCCCGTATCCAGTACAACATTCTCCGCGCCAGTTACGAGAACGCCATCGTCTGTTATTCCACTGCCTCACCAGAGATAGTCTCCAACAATATAACGTTGAACGTCGGTTGGGCGGTGTTCGACGGGGGCAGGCTCCGGGACAATTTCATTCAAGGGAATAAACAGGTTGGACCGAATATCACCGAACTCGGTATCGGGACACAAAGCGATCAGTTTTACGGTGTAGACGAAGCATACGAACCCAGAAATTCTCCGGTAACAGAAGCAGGTGTGCCACGCGAAAATTTCTAATCGGAAGTCGATACATGAGCCGCTTCAAAGCCTATCTCGAACTCATCCGCTACCCGCTTTTTGCGATTCCGATTGTCGCAACACTGCCCGGTGCGCTCATCGCCAGCGAGGGTCAGTTTACACGGCGTGTCGCGGGAGCACTGCTGATTGCTCTCTGTGGTTACTTCGCCGGAATGATTAAGAACGACTATTTTCACCACGAAACAGATACATACACGAACCCAGAACGCCCGCTCCCATCGCAACGATTGACGCCGCGTCAGGCGATTGTCCCGGCGAGTATTATCTATGGGTTATGCGTGATTGGCGGTTTCTGGCTGAATATCAAAGCGGGTCTGCTGGTGATGGGCTTAGTCGCCATTTCGCATCTCTACAACTCTATTTTTAAAGCAAAAGGTATCTTAGGAAGCCTCACACTGCCTTTGGGAATTGGGTTATTGAGCGTCTTCGGAGCATTAGCGGTAAGTGGCACCGTGCCACGGTTGGTATGGTATGCCTTTGCCGCCACAACGCTCTACGACTTAGGCACGCATATTACCACGACCTTCAAAGATCTCTCGCGTGATAAAGAACTCGGCATCGTAACGACCCCACTTCAGATTGGCATTCGTCCAGCACTCCTGCTCTCGGCGGTTGCTACTATTCTTGCTTTTGCCATCGCCTTTTTGCCGTATGGGTTGGAACCAGATCTTCACAAATTTTATATCGTTTGGGTGATCTTAGGCATCATCGCCACCGTTGGCACACGTATTTCACTCTACCTCCAACCGAACGAGAAAAATGGCTATCTGGCACTGAAAGGCTCGATGGTCGGCTCAATCCTCTTCTTTCCTTGTCTTATCGGTGCCCTGGTGCCGATCACTATCTCTGCGGCAGTCATTGTGCCATTGCTGTTGGTGACACTACTTTTGTTAAGAACAACACGCCAAGAGGTTTAAGTCCGTTTTGCTGTCAGGATTTGCTATCTGACTTCCATTATAAGAGAAATTGAGGCATCATTATCCAAGGCGATAATGATTTCATTAGAAACCGTTGGTCGGCCCAGGACGATTTAGTTTTAAGAAATTATCGGATTTTACGCCTTCTTTGGACGACCCGTGCGGTTAGAAACCGCACCTACCGGGCTGGGGGTCAAAAACGCGTAAAAAAATGGAAAACTAAATGACTCTGATGGTCGCCCAGTGTGGTGATCATAGCGAGGTTAATAGTTGAAAATATGAAGAATATTGTTTTACTGATTACCGATACCTTTCGGTATGACAATCTAGGCGAACGGGCACGCCGTCCGATTCGCACACCAATGCTCGATAAATTTGAAGCAGAACGCGCGACGGCTGTCGACAAATTCTATATGAGCAGTTTTCCAACCGTGCCACACCGTACCGATATTCTGACGGCAACAGTCGGCTGGCCCCACTACCCGTGGCAACCGATCGATCTGAGTGGACGGAGCATCATCTCGCAACTCCTGAGTGAGCAGGGATACGCAACGCAGCTGATATGTGACACACCACACCTGTTCAATGTCCGTTTTCAGCACTGTTTCGATGCCGCTTTCCAGCATCGTGGACAGGAGGGAGACAAACCGCTTCTCCACCATAATGACGAGATAAAAATCGTTATGCCGAATGAGAAGACGCGACCACACCCGTCATACCGCGGACATACCCTGCCGAACACCCACCGCTGGACGAATCGCTACTACCAATACGAATCAGAGACATTCTCCGGTAGGACCTCTGAGACCACAATCCGATGGCTGGAAGAGAACCATCGTTCGGGTCCCTTCTTCCTTTGGGTAGACTTCTTCGATCCACACGAACCGTGGGATCCACCCGAATACCTCGTCAAACGCTACGATCCGGATTACACGGGTCCACCGATGCTACATCCGAATTACGGTCTGTCGTCGCTCTTTACAGAGGCAGAATTGCACAATCTCTGGGCACACTATGCAGGCGAAGCAGAACTTATTGACCGACACATCGGACGGGTTCTGCAGAAAGTGGAGGATCTGGAGTTATGGGATGATACCCTCGTCGTTGTGTTGTCCGACCACGGTATGTCTATTGGCGAACACAGTAGAACGGGTAAATCCAACATTGATCCAGAGGATGAACGCTATTGGCCCACGTACCCCGAAATCAATCATGAGATGTTCTTGATTGCCGGTGGAGATGTACCGAGCGGACAACGCCTCGACCTCATCGCACAGCCGATGGATATTATGCCGACACTTTGTGAATTGGCTGGTGTTAACTTGGATCCACCAAAACCGTTTGAGGGACGTTCGTTCGCACGTGCCCTCCTTAACGGCGACGCGCAGCACAGGGAATACGCCGTAACGGGTTGCCATATCGGTGCCCCGGACGGAACTGTGCCACGTCGAGCGACTGCACCGTTCCTTGTAACCGACCGTTGGGGATACGCACCTGTGGGTGAATACGGCAGACCGGAACTGTTCGACCTACCCGCAGACCCGATAGCGGAGAACAACATCGCCGCAGATAACATGGCGCTCGTCCAAGAGTTGCATGAGATGTTTATGGCGCACCTCACGGAGCATAACGCCCCTGAGAACTTCCTGGATCTCTGGAAGGAAGAACCCTCCGGCGACGGACGCGGCAAATGGTCGATCGATTATCCTGACGATTCAGATGAATAAGAAATTCACAAGTCAGAATTGAAAAAGAGGCTTTAGGTTACGCTTACCTAAAGCCTCTCTGCATATTGAAACACATACCTACTCAAACACCTCAAACTTACCATCTTTGACAATCAAGACAATAGGATCGTAGACCGCGTCTCCAACAGGATTAAAAGAGAACGGACCGAGAATGGTGTCAAAATCACGAATTTCCGCGAGCGCTGCCGCAATCGCCTCTGGATCTGTTGATTGCGCATCGGCTATGCCTTTGGCGAGAATATGAACAGCAGCGTAAAATTGTGCCGCCCAAACATTCGGTTCAATTCCGTACTTAGTGCTGTAGTTCTGAACAAAGGCTTGATTGCCCGGTGTATCCGCTGCGCTATCCCAACTCGTAAAAGTGATCGTTCCGTCAGCAGCATCCCCCGCAGCTTCTACTAAATCTCTGGATAGAGTGAGATTGACAATGAACGGAATATCAGAAGGAACCCCGAGGGCACGTCCTTGAATCAGAATATTGGAAATGTCCGCCACTGTAGATGAGATAAAGATAACATCCGGATTCAATGCTTTGATGTGAGTAAATTGGGCAGACAAGTCAGTCTCCCCGGTTTGGAAACTTTCTGACGTGAGAATCTCAACACCGTTATCAGCGAGTGCTTTCTTTAACTCTTTATCACTCGTCTGAGAAAAAAGATCAATATCATCAAACAGCGTAGCCACTTTTTGGTATCTGAGTTTCTCTTGGGTCACCCTGACTCCGTTCGGAATAAGCACATCTGTGGTGAGATTGGTACGGAAAACAAAATCGCTAATTGCACTCAAGCCAGAGGCGGCTGAGGAAGGACTCATCGCTACAACTTGATTCTGGTGCGCGATTGGAAAAGCCTCCTGTACCTGACTTGAGGATCCCGGACCGAGGATGACAGGAACCTTGTCTTGATGAATCAGTTTGTTGAAGGCTTCAACAGCACCCTCCACGCTACTCCGATCGTCCTCTGTAATGAGTCTGATCTTCACACTGCTGTGTTGTGAGGTGTTAATTTCCGCAACAGCGAGGTCAATACCGTATTCCACCGAAGGTCCTGCCAAACTGGATGGCCCTGTGATAGGGTAGACAGCACCAATTAAAATTTCCTCCCTATCGCCTTCCATCTGAGAAACAGTCGGTTGAATAACCTGCTGGACCCGTTCGCAACCGATAAAACTTCCAATCAACACACCCAACAGCAGAAATGCAAATGTTGTGATTTTCCTCATGTCAATCTCCAATCTCCTGAAAAAGTGGATATGAATAAATCAACGTCGTCAGCCATAGATATGCGAAGAGAAAGTCGCTCGGTTTGCAACGCGGGGTTCATGGTTTGCAAGAGACTTATAGTAAAAAGCCACAATTAATTGGACATTGATAAGGGGCGAGGTTAGAAACCTCGCCAGCGGTGGTGGGAGGTTGATTCGCTGAACAACTGTCCACATATTTTCGGACTTTACTATAATATTTAAGTCGCATCTGGTGCGTCAAGCACGGCGTCAAGCTGATCCATTACCTTATGAAACGCTTCGACGTAATAGGACATCAGCTCGAAATCGTTGGGTGGATTGACATCGAAGATATAACAGTGCGAATCAATAAATTCAACAGCTCGAGGATAGTCCTCCGTCTTATATTCAACCGTCGACTGATTACATCGCCACGGACACCCTGTCCCGTAACCGATCTGGTTCTGGAAAATCTCTTGAGATGGCACAGGCAAGCGTTGCCACTGTCCCGTTGGCACACCTTCAGCCCGTAGAGCGGCTTGTACTTTCTCACGCAAAGTTCGTGCGGAAACATCTAATCCCAACGCCTCTGGATCGAAACCGATGACATAGTTGTAATACACCGGTTCACACGTTTCTGGCGTAACCGGCGTTTCGATGCCGTCAATTTCATCAAGATACTCGGTGAGATAGTGGCAATTCCGAATTCGCAGTGCGTTGTTCACGTCAAGCCGTTGGAGTTGACTACGGATGAACGCCTGACTGAACATATCCCCACGATACATCCATCCAAGCCCGTAAGCGTTGTATTCCTGTTCCTCGCGTTCCCTACCCGGCACGACGATTTCCCCGAAATACTGCAACAACGCTGCGCGTTCGTAGATTTGCTCATCATTCGTTGTGAACAAACCGCCTTGACACCCACTACTCAACGTTTTCGAGGCTTGTGTGCTGTAACCCGCGGCATCACCAAACGATCCGCAAAGCTTGCCGTTATAATATGCCCCGTGCGCCTGAGCGACATCCTCCATGACTTTCAGGTCATGCTTCTTCGCAATCTCCAAAATCGGATCCATATCGGCAGGCATGCCGTGGATATGAACCGGCATAATCGCGCGAGTTCGCTCCGAGATTTTCGCTTCGATTGCGTTCGGGTCAATACAGTAAGTTACGGGGTCAATATCAACAAAGACGGGAATAGCGTTGTGATGGAGAACAGCGGCTGCCGTTGCCCAGAAAGTAAAGGCGGGAATAATGACTTCGTCGCCAGGCTCAATGCCAACACCTGCGACGCATAGATGCAATGCCGCCGTCCCGCTGTTGACCGGAATACAATACTCGACATCCATGTATTCCGCCCATTCGTTCGCGAGACCTTCGGATTGAATCCGTTGCTGTTCCGTAATTTTTTCGGAGGCGATAACCTCAGCAATAGCGTCTCTGTCGGATTGGGTGACCTCTGGCCAGGGTTGAATTAATCCGTCAGGAACAGTCCCTGGACCACCATATATAGCGAGTTTTGCTGCCATGAACGACCTCCTTCTTATAGAGGTTACATGCGCCGCAGGACAGAGACTCAGAGATGCGCGATCGCTTTCGGGATCCGTTTCAAAACTTCATTCTTACCGAGCAGCACAACAATATCAAAGAGACTCGGACCGAACGATGCCCCCGTCAGTGCGATCCGCAACGCTTGCATCGCTGCGACGCGTTTGATGTTGTTCTCATCTGTGTACTTCCAAATTGCCGCTTCAATCGTTTCTATATCAAACGTAGAAATCTCTTCCAAAATCTGTGAAATATGCGTCAGAATCTCTCGGGTTTTCTCCCTTTTTTCTTCTGAATTTCCCCACCACTTCTTGACGGCTTTCGGTTCATACTCGAATGCATCAGTAAAGAAGTAGGAGGTCTGTGGAACAATATCCTGAAGTGTCGTCAGACGTTCACCTACCGCTTCTACAATGCCTTCCAACCAGTCCCGATCCTCAACTGAATTATTCAATAAACCTTCTTCTTGCCAGAACGGGATGACCGCATCCGTCCGTGCCGCTATATCCAGTTGATTGATATAGTGGGAATTGAGCCACTCCAATTTCTTAATATCAAAGACACTGCCACTCTTTCCAACCCGCGCAAGATCGAATTTCCCAATGAGTTCATCAACAGAAAAAATCTCCTGCTTGTCGTCATAGGACCAACCGAGTCGGACAACGAAATTCAGCATCGCTTCAGGGAGATACCCCTGTTCACGGTAGCGGTTGACAGCGACGAGATCGCCGTGATGACGTTTGCTCATCTTCCTACCGCTGCTATCCAACACTAACGGAATGTGTGCAAACTGTGGCACATTTAAGCCCAGAGCATTCGCAATCACAATCTGCTTCGGCGTGTTGTTGAGATGCTCTGTTCCGCGAATTACGTGCGTTATCTGCATATCCGCATCGTCGATGATCGAGGTGAGATTGTAGTTCGGCATTCCGTTTGAACGTACAATTACCTCATCCTCTAAAGTGGCGGGATCAATGTTCCGAGAGCCGAGGATGATGTCGTCAACACGGATGGGTGTCTCAGGCATCTTTATGCGCACAGTCGGTTTTCTACCTTCTGCTACATAACGTTCTACGGCATCTGGCGTTAAATCTCGGCATCTCCCATCGTAGGAACGGGTCTGTTTGTTTGCACGCGCCTGTGCCCGAATCTCTTCTAATTCTTCCGGCGTGCAATAACAATGGTATGCGTTGCCACTCTCAAGCAACTGCGAGACGTACCTGTCATAGATATTTCTCCGCTCCGACTGGACGTATTGCTCGTCCCAATTGATGCCCAACCATTTCAATGAATCATAGATTTCCTGCATGGACTCATCAGTAGAACGCGCTGTATCCGTATCGTCAATTCGGAGGATGAATTTGCCGTTGTGGTGCTTGGCGAACAGCCAATTGAATAGAGCCGTTCGTGCGCCGCCGATGTGTAGGTATCCAGTGGGTGAGGGTGCCATCCGCACTCGAACTGGGTCTTTCACAATGGAGGCTGATATACCCTTCGGTGTTTCGCTCATTTCTGTCCCCTTTGTATCTTCGCCCAGCTATCCCTCAGTGGCACTGTGCGATTGAACACTAATTTCTCTGAGGTTGCATCTGGATCAAGGCAAAAATAGCCCATTCGGAGGAATTGATACCGTTCTTCCGGGGTCGCCTCAACAAGGCTCGGTTCAACTTTGGAGTCGTTTAGAACCTCCAAAGAGTTCGGGTTGAGGAACTGCATCCAATCTGCACCATCGGCGGCACTCTCCGGTTCCCGTTCCGTAAACAGCGAATCGTAAAGTCGAATTTCAGCATCAACGGCATGTACAGCAGAAACCCAATGCAATGTGCCCCTCACCTTGCGTCCGTCTTCTGACCATCCCCCGCGCGTTTCGGGATCATAGGTGCAGTGAATCTCAACGATTTCGCCGGTTTCGTCTTTAACAACCCGTTCACACTGGACATAATACGCATGC
This sequence comes from Candidatus Poribacteria bacterium, assembly GCA_965220065.1. Taxonomy (GTDB): domain Bacteria; phylum Poribacteria; class WGA-4E; order WGA-4E; family WGA-3G; genus WGA-3G. Next base: position 5,274,044 of record OZ244804.1, on the reverse strand, counting down.
TTAAGCCGCACCTCTCGTCCGGGTGCCAATCTGAAGAATTTCCGTGGTGGATCCTCCATAAAATCTTCTCGTTCGATATAGATCTCCCGCGAAAATGGGATCTGCCGTGTTCCGGCATTCTCGTCTTCTGGATTGTTTTCAGCGTCAAGCATCTCGACCTGTTCTTCTGGATAATTGTCAATAATAACCTTAACCGGATTGAGAACTGCCATGACCCGCGGTGCACGACGGTTCAGATCATCTCGGATAGAGTATTCAAGCTGACCCATCTCAATGAGATTATCCGCCTTTGAAACGCCGATACGATTGCAAAAATCTCGGATAGCTTCAGGTGTATACCCGCGGCGACGCATCCCAGAAAGCGTAGGGAGTCTCGGATCGTCCCATCCACTGACGTGTCCCTCCTCAACAAGGACTTTGAGCTTCCGTTTGCCCAACACGGTATAAGTGAGATTTAGCCGTGCGAATTCGATCTGCCGGGGCTGATAAATTTCAAGTTCTTCTAAGAACCAGTCGTAGAGCGGACGATGGTCTTCAAACTGGACATCACAGAGTGAGTGCGTCACTCCTTCTATCGAGTCCGACTGCCCATGGGTGAAATCGTAGGTGGGATAGATGCACCAATCATCGCTCTGGCGATGGTGATGGGCACGAAGGATACGATACATCACGGGATCGCGCATATTCACATTCGGACTCGACATATCAATCTTTGCGCGGAGCGTGCGGGAGCCATCAGGGAATTCGCCATCGCGCATCCCACGGAATAACGTCAGGTTCTCCTCAATCGAACGGTCGCGATAAGGACTATCCTTCCCTGCTTCTATTAAGGTGCCGCGATAGGTGCGCATCTCTTCTGGGGTCAAATCGCAGACGTAGGCTTTCCCTTTCTCTATGAGTTTGACGGCATATTCGCAGAGCGTTTCAAAATAGTCCGATGCGTGATATTCCCGATCCTTCCAATCGAATCCGAGCCAACGGACATCCCGTTTGATGCCTTCTACATACTCGCTCTCTTCCGTGAGGGGATTGCTGTCGTCAAACCGTAAGTTGTAAAGTCCGCCGAAATCCTCAGCGATACCGAAACTAATACAGATAGCCTTGGCGTGCCCGATATGGAGGTAACCGCTCGGTTCTGGAGGGAATCGGGTATGCACCCTACCGTCATACCTGTTTGCCTTGAGATCTTCTTCAATCGCTTGACGAATAAAGTTTGTATCAGAGGAATTGTTAGTGTTTTCTTTTCCTGGGGGATCTGAATGCTTCATATCTATACCATACAATTGTGCTGTTTTGAACGTATCACAGAGACTGTCGCTTTCAAGAGCGGTAGTCTATATATAAAGGGTGGAGTATCTTCTTAAAATAATTATACTCTCAAAACGCGATAAAGTCAAGATTTTCAGATTGAAAAATTATGCAACCTTTTTGCCTTTAGATTGTATCTATATAGTATAGAAAGGGTGCCTTCTGATGTCAAAATCACGTTTCTTGCATCGAACACACATTGAGGAGTGTGCGATAAATAGACGGTCATCGCGTAAAAAACAGGCAGATATATGCTCTATCCGAGGGTTTCCCCTCATATAACGGTGATGATAGACGATTTTGTGAAGTGGCACTGTTCTTGCAGGTTGTTAAAAATAAAGAACCTCACAATAAGGTTCTAAGGATGCATGGTTCACCGGAAGACGGAATAAAATTATTCTTTTGGTAATAAATAAAGTGTAACCTTTTCGGTAAAGTTTCCGTTTACACACAGTGATGTAATATATTTCAATTTTTTTTAGGAAAATCTATACTAACTACTTTTAGAAAGGGGAAAGTCATGAAATCCACTGATGTACGTAAGAATCATCCATCCTTATACGAAACCGCTTTGTGCATCGCGATTGCGAAAGCGCGTCAAGATGAATTGCGCTGGGAACTTTTCATCGATAATTTGTCCCAGATTTGTGATACATTCGCCTACCAGATTGCGGCGAAAGGCACTGCCCCTTCTAAGCAATCTAACCAATCACGGCACTAATCTGTTTCTATCCAGCAACCGGAACCCTCTTTAATCATACCGACTCTTGGAGTTTTGGATGGTTCCGAAAGATCTTCACAAGAGAGCGGACTAACTTTTCGGGATCGTGGCGAATAACGTTCATCTGAACGCCGCCTAACCATGTGCCAAATTCAGTGACGACCATATCTCGAATGAGGTCCGCCTCAACCACCTGTATCCCTTCCGCTTCAAGATTCTCCTGCTCATGATTATAAGAGACTTGCACCTTTGAGGCGTCTGCGACTTGCACTGTCTCAACAGACAGAGACGAAATATCCTTCGCCAAGTTCAGCACGTCCATGAGGTGCTGGGTATCTTCATAGAGCATCGAAAGCCCTTCCTCAGAAAGCGAACGAATTCGAGTCAACTGCGAAACCAATTCCTTCCGAACATACTCTTGCATGATCTCGGTTGGCGCGGGTTGGTTATTCACCACGACGTAATTGAGCGGAATTTTGGCATGGTCCAAAATAGCGTTAACATGATCCGTAACCGCGTATCCATCGGTTTCACCGGGTTGGGTCATAACGTTACAGACGTAGATTTTAATGGCGTCTGAACGCTGGATCGTTTCGACAACGCCTTTGATAACCAGATTGGGCATAATGCTGGTGTAAAGGCTCCCAGGACCGATGATAATGACATCGGCGTTAAACAATGCTTCCACAGCCCCTTCATGCGCCTGACATTCATAGATTTCGTGGGGGGAATGATGTGTTTTCCCATTCTCGCGGGGTTCAAAAAAGACACGCTTGATCGGTTCACGGTTTTCCCGCACAGGTATCGTGGATTCACCGCGAACAATCTCACCATCGGCGAGTTCTGCACACAAAACGGTATAATCCAATGTAACAGGAATAATCTGTCCACGCACCGAGAGGAGTCTTGATGCCGCTTGAATCGCTTTCGGAAAATTTCCTTCAAACTTTTCTGTCAGTGCTGTTAGCAAGAGATTCCCGACGGTATGCCCGCCGAGTTCACCATTGCTTGAAAAACGATACTCAAAAAGCCCCGCGAGTTCATCCGCATCGGATAAGGTGAACAGGAGCCTGCGAATATCGCCCGGTGGGAGCATGTCAAACTCTTCAACAAGCCGCCCTGAACTTCCACCATCATCAGAAACGGTAACAATTGCCGACAGGCTATCCAAATCAATAAGGTGCTCTTTACCCTTCTCCAGATCGGCATAGTGTTTAATGCCGCTCAGCAAAGCGGATAAACCACTTCCGCCTCCGATGCAGGCAAGTTTCAAAGCCATAATTTCTCCAATTTTTTTAACTATTAAATCTGGGCGGGATTTCCGTTGTCAACCCCGATCTAAAATTGATAAAGCACTTTCTTGAGGTTACGAGCAGGTAAATCTGATCCAAAACTACCGCGTCATGAGATGGAACGGCATTCAGAGGGAAAAGTTAAAAAAAAGGCTTTATAATAACCGTAATAGATAACGCAGTTAATTCGAATTTTGTTTCATTAACATTTTTAGTGTTTCAATCGTTTCGTCACACAACTGCTCCGCGGCTGTGAAAGTTGGTGCTTCACTAAAAACCCGAATGACAGGCTCTGTGCCGGACGGACGGATGTTCACCCACCGGTCGTTCCAGACCCGTTTGACACCATCCGTTAGTTCAAGTTTCGGTTCCATGTCAGCAGGGTCCTCCGCCTCTTTATAAACCACCAAAGCGAGATCGACAAGACGTGATGCAAGTTCTTGGGACGGGATTTCCAATTTCTTTCTGCACATCTGATACTGGGGCATACCTTCCATGACCTGTGTTACCGTCACACGAGACTCAGCGAGATATTGCGCAATCGCCGCGAGAGACGCGATGCCATCCGTCGTGTAGTGAATATTGGGATAGATAACGCCACCAGTGCCTTCACCGCCGATGGTTGCATTAACTTCGTGCATCTTCTCAACAACCCAACCGACACCGACCTTCGTACGATGGAGTGCAACACCATGATTTGCCGCAATATCATCCAACATTCGACTCGTTGATACCGTGGCAACGACATCGCCTTTCGTCTTACGAAGCATAAAATCAGCGATAAAAGCGAGCGTCCATTCACCACTCAATGGCACCCCGCGCTCTGTAACAACGACAAGTCGGTCGGCATCTCCGTCGTGAGCAAATCCTATATCGGCACCAGAGGCAAGAACCGTCTTACAAAGTTCATCCAATGCCTCAGGTGCGGGTTCGGCAGGACGGCGAAAATGTCCATCGGCAACACAATTAAGTTCGATAACCCGACATCCGAGTTTCCTTAAGAGCGACGGACTTATCACACTGCCGGCACCGTTACCACAATCAATGACGACTTTCAAGGCAGTTTTCCGGATTAAATCCGGTGCCAGCCAAGGGGAACACAGAATCTGATTGAGGTGATAGCTGACAGCATCTCCATAGGTTTCAAGCGTTCCTTGCTCGTTCCAAGGGGCAAGCGCGAAATCTTCTGTTTCGTAAATCCGCATTAATTCGTCTCGTTCTGCCTCCGTCAGAAGGCGTCCCGATGCAGAGGCAAATTCGATGCCGTTCCACGCGACAGGATTATGGCTGGCTGTAACGGTAATACTGCCTTGTGCCCCCAATGCTTTCGCCATGAGGAGTATCGTCGGTGTTGGACAAAGCCCTACATCGATGACGTGACAGCCTGTGGCAAAAAGCCCGGCAAGCACGGCGTGTCGAACTGTTGGGCTGGAAGTTCGGGAATCTCTGCCAATAATCACCGTTCTCCCACCAACAAAAGTCCCAAAAGCCATGGCAAATTGTGTAATGACGCGAACATCGAGCGAAACGCCAACTTCGCCCCGAACGCCTGAAACACTTACAATCGGTTTTTCTACCTTATCCATGCTACCCTCTCTGTAGCCCGTATGCGGTGTCTCTACGGAACCTGATTATCTGCCATGCCCCCAAAAAACAACATCCACCCATCACCATCTGCCATACTCCGACAAGATACCACGGCTTCGGATAGTAGAAAACATAAGAAGGGACAGGCGTGAGTTCATAGAGAAGCGGATTTCTAAAGAGGTCCAACCCCTCAAAGATACAGCACACAACAATAACTGGATTCAGGTGTAAGACGGGTGGAATGAAAGGTTGCAGATCGTCCACATACCGTTTCAATGGGTTAAGCAGAAATGCGCCACCAATCAAAACACACCATAACACGGTGGCAAACTCTGCACCGAAGAGGGCATCCCTGAAAATCTGAGCACCCGATATCCCAACTGCTGCTGCCGACATACTATACATCACCAGTATAACGAACATCTGGGAGGCTTTGATGAAGGGAATACGCGTAACGAACAGAGCCGCACCTGTCGATAAAAACACCCAGCACACTATCGGTATCTGACTTATTAGAAGCAGTTTCAACAGCCTTTGTCCAGATGAAATAGGACTGAGGGTATACTGTACGTCAAAGCCTGTGCTTAGGAAGTCATCATGGACAGCACGTGCGGCAAGATAGGGTGCCACAAAAAGCACGACGAACACCTGCGCCATGAAAAAACACTCTATCGGTAAACCGAGTTTTGCCTGCATCAACACCGTATAGATAAGCCAGAGCAAAAAACTCGCGATGACACACCAAGTTATAAGAGTCCGCAGGAAATGGTTTCGATCGCCCAGAGTTGTATCCATAAACTGATTTATTCACTTTGGGTCCGGCTCCGGAGCCGTAACACTGCTTCAGCGATAGAGATGAGGTTCGGGTTAATCACTAACGCTTGCTTATATGCCGCCAGTGCCTCGTCAATCTTACCGAGTCTGACATAAACGTGTCCCATCCCGGCAAATGCCCCGAAGTGATTCGAGTTCAGTGAGATCGTCCGTTTGCAATCTCGGATCGCCTGACTCCATTCCTCAAGCATGAAATAAGCGATTGCGCGTTGGTTATACCCTTCGGCAAAATTCGGATCCGTCTCAATTATGGTAGTGAAGCATTCAACGGCTTGCTGATACGCTTCGTTTTTGAGTAAGTTCTTACCATCCTCAAGCATGGCATCAATGGTATCATCGCCAGAATGCGACCAGATTTCCCACAGTGCGTATTCCGCATTGAAGCGGGTCCCACGGTCATTGTTTTTCAGAGCATCTACCAACGCAGGGATCGCATCTGAACTGCCGATCAACCGAAGTGCGAATCCCGCAGCGCGTCCCACCAATGGCTCTTTGCTGTGAAGATAGCCGATCAGATCGGTTTCCGAGTAATTATCATTCAAAAGCCGTTTGAGTTTTTCATTGTCCGCTGAATTCTTAAATATCAGCTTCGCTAATTCGGAAGATCCATTGTTCATCTGCATGATTCAGATCCCCGTATGATACCAATTTAAAACAAATTATATCAGATGTCCAGCGGAATAACAACCCTTAAATCCCAGTCCACGCGAAATACCTTGCAATGCACACAGATAACTGTTATAATTTTCAGCAGAACGCAGGCGAACATAACAAGATACCAGATAGGGGAGCAAAATACAAAACGTGAAAAGGCGAAAAATTCTCATCCTCTGTATCGACGCGGGTAGCCACGATTACCTTGCGGCGAGCGACCTTCCTACCATCCGCCAGTTGGCAAAATCCGGATTCTATGTCCATGCCAACGCTGTTATTCCCTCGGTCACGAACGTAAACAATGTCAGCATTGCAACCGGGTCATTTCCAGAAACGCACGGTATCACAACGAATTACCACGTAGACAGGGAAACCGGCAAAGGGGAATTTATCGAGGACAACCGATTTCTCCTCGCGCCGACACTCTTTGAGGTCGCAAAAGCCTGCAAATTCGCAGACAAAACGGCACTCTTGGTAACGAAACAAAAATTGCTACGGATGCTCGAAGCAGGCACCGATATAGCGGTCGCCGCGGAATCGCCACCCGTTGAATACATTGACGCAGTTGGTCGGGTTGAACCGATCTATTCCGCTGAAATCAATTGGTGGTTGCTCCGTGCCGTGCATGCGGTGCTGCGTACAGAAAACCCAGAACTCGTCTACTGTTCAACAACGGATTGGGTTCAACACAAATATGCACCCGATGAGGACATCTCCCAACAGCACCTTGAGGAATTGGATAGGATTATCGGGAATATCGTTGATGATGACCCGGAACGTGAAATCTATATCACAGCCGACCACGGGATGTTAGAGAAAACCACGGCTATTGATCCAGGGCGCGTCCTAACAGAGCACGGTATTCCTGCGAGTTCCATCCCGATTATTAAGGATCGTTATGTCGCGCATCACGGCAATTTAGGCGGAGCCGCTTATGTGTTCCTCAAGGACAGCACTGATATGACGCGAGCCATCCAAACCCTTCTGGACACGTCCGGTATTGAAGAGGTCTATTCCACGGAAGACGCGGCATGTAGATTCCGACTGCATCGTGAACGGATCGGGGATATCTTCGTATTAGCAGACGAAACGACTGTTTTCGGTGAGTTGGAAACGGCAGTAGAACCGACCGCGGTGCGTTCACACGGGTCGCGGCATGAAAGTTATGTGCCAATCATCGGCTATAACAGCCCTTGGTCAGCAACAGATTTTGAATATAACCTCGATGTCGGAAGACTATTTTTAGAAAGTTTACGTTAGATAAAAGGAGCAACTATGTTAACAGAAAAAGAGAAAGTTGAAGGATGGGTATCCCTGTTCGATGGTGAGACACTCACCGGATGGGGAGCCACCGGAAGTGCTGAAGGTTGGGTCATCGATGATGGCAGTATTCTCTGCACCGTTCAGGGCGGAAAATACCTCTATACCGAACAACACTACGATAACTTCATATTGGCACTGGACTTCAAAACCGAGCCGAAAGTCAACAGCGGAATTTTCGTCCGATGGGCAGATCTGGAGGACGCGGTTCAGAGCGGTCTCGAAATCCAGATTTTAGATACACACGGCAAGGAGCCTACCGATAGCCACGACTGCGGTGCACTCTACGATGCCCTCGGACCAACCCGAAATACCTGTAAACCCGCAGGTGAGTGGAATCAGATGACGATCACCTGCGATGGAAGCATCATTGCCGTGACACTCAACGATGAAGAAATTGTCCGCGCAGATTTGGATGAGTGGGACACGCCGCACCAAAATCCAGATGGAAGTCGGAACAAATTCGGCATTGCCCTCAAAAATTTCCCCCGAAGTGGACATATCGGTATCCAAGACCACGGCGGGAAAATCTGGTGCAGGAACATCAAAGTCAAGCCGCTATAGAACGGTCCATAGCTATTGCGTTCATGCGTGGTTCCGAGGTTCCTCACTTGGACGCATTATATGGAGACATGATACCTCTTTGCGATTACGAACATAGCACTCCGCATGAAGATTAAGAATTTAATCGGGTAATTTCTCAACGTGCGATAAATCGCACTCCTACGAGCAGCCCTATTTATAGTAGGGAACCATGCACAAGTCGCGTGTGGACTTGCGGGACAATGCCCGTCAATTACCCAATTTATTTATTAAACCTCATCTGGAGTGCGAAACATCTCTCGACCCATAGAAATTCAATGGATTCCGTTTTCGGTAGACAATCACTGTCGAGAAGTCGGGGATCGGAGTTCCCTCCTACAGAAGAGATACAGATGAGATTCTATGGACAATCGGACAGCAGTTGTGATATACTATCTATATTATGCCAACGCATCTTGAAAATATACGGAATTTCTGCATTTTAGGGCACATCGACCACGGAAAAAGCACACTGAGCGATAGACTTCTTGAGCACACAAACACACTCACTGAACGTGATATGCGTGAACAGGTGCTGGATTTGATGGATTTAGAGCGTGAACGCGGTATTACCATTAAAGCAACGGCTGTCAAACTGCATTATCCTGCCGAGGATGGAAACCGATACGAACTCAATCTGATCGATACACCTGGACATGTCGATTTCACGTACGAGGTCTCCCGTAGCCTCGCGGCGTGCGAAGGTGCTATTCTCATCGTTGATGCCGCGCAAGGGGTCGAAGCACAGACCCTCGCAAACGCTTATCTCGCTATTGACAATGATCTTGAGATTATCCCCGTCGTCAATAAAATTGATTTACCCACCGCACAACCCGACGAATCCAGACGACAGATAGAAGAAGTCATCGGTATCCCTGCTGACGATGCCCTCCTCGTTAGCGCGAAAATGGGAATCGGTATTCCTGCCATATTGGAAGCAATTATCAACCGAATCCCCGCACCCATTGGTGAGCCTGAAGCCCCTTTAAAGGCACTCGTGCTCGACTCCGTCTATAATAACTATCGCGGCGTCATCATGTACACACGCGTCTTTGAGGGAAGTGTGAAGCCTGGGGAAAAGATTCAACTCATGGAAACGAGACGCTCATACGAAGTTGAAGAGGTCGGCATCTTCACACCAGAAATGCAACCGACCGCTGAACTCCGTACGGGTGCTGTCGGCTACCTCATCGCAGGCATCCGAGAGATCGACAAAGCGAAAATCGGGGATACAATCACACACCATACGAAATCGACAGCAACACCGCTTCCGGGGTATCGAGAGATGAAACCGCTTGTATTCAGTGGTCTCTATCCAGCAGACACACATCAGTTTCATGCCCTACGCGAGGCACTCGATAAGCTACGTCTCAACGATTCCTCATTCAATTTTGAACCTGAGACCTCCGTTGCTCTCGGCTTCGGGTTTCGGTGTGGTTTTCTCGGTTTGCTTCACATGGAAATTATCCATGAACGCCTTGAACGGGAATTCGGACTCGTGCTTGTACGAACTGCTCCGAGTGTGATGTACCGAGTCCACCTGAAAACGGGTGGGTACGTGCCAGTTGACAATCCCGCGCATCTCCCAGAACCCAATAATATCGAACGAATTGAAGAGCCGTATGTCAATATTGACATTATTGTTCCGCGCGATTATATTGGAAATGCGATGGAACTTTGTCAGAAGCGTCGGGGTATATATAAACGGATGAACCAATTGGACGCACATCGTGTGCAACTGCTTTATGAACTCCCGCTCAGCGAAATGCTAACAGATTTCTATCCGAAACTTAAATCATTGACACGCGGTTACGGTTCGTTAGAATATGACATCGGAGAATATAAAACTGAAAAACTCGTCAAATTAGACGTCCTGCTGAACGGTAACCCCGTAGACGCGCTTTCGACGATTTTGCCACAAGACGCTGCAGAAACGCGTGGCAAGGCATTAGTGACCAAACTGAAAGAGTTGATTCCGCGTCAAATGTTTGAAGTCCCCGTTCAAGCGGCAATCGGCAACAAGATCGTTGCCCGTGAAACAGTACGGGCACTCCGAAAAAATGTTACTGCGAAATGCTATGGCGGCGATGTGACGCGGAAACGGAAATTGTTGGAGAGACAGAAAGAGGGCAAAAAACGGCTCAAACAGATCGGCAACGTCGATGTTCCACAAGAAGCGTTCACGGCAATGCTCACAACTGATGAGTAGAACGAATAAAAAACACAATCGCAATCGTCAAGAAATCTACTTATGGTAGATTTTAGAATTACGTAGACAGTATCCGAGGGGGCGAGGCACGGGGACCTCGCCCAACAGAGGTGATGAGGGTTCCTTAATATGTTTACATATTTATATAATCCACCATAGTATTAGAGAAAGGAGGACACCGTTTTTCTAACGGCTTCCACAATGAACAAAGATACACAGAAACAGAATCAAGCGCTTGAATCTAAACCAACTCACCAGCGAAAATTACAAAAAAGCGGGTTTCGAGAGTATGCTAAAATCATCGTTGTTTCATTAATCCTTGTTTTTGGTCTCATCCGTCCATTTATTGTTGAAGCGTATAGAATTCCTTCTGGATCCATGGAGGATACACTCCTCATCGGGGATCAGATCCTGGTATGCAAGTTCATCTATGGAGTCAAGATCCCCGGCACAGACATCAAAATTTTCGATTTTCACGAACCCGCACGTGGAGATGTTGCTGTTTTTATCCCACACCACGATGAACGACATTTTATTAAACGCATCGTAGCCGTGGAAGGTGATACCGTTGAAACACGAGATGAGACGCTTTATGTGAACGGCAAAGCAGTTGAAGACAGGAACTATACAAAGTATTTGAAATTTAGCCGTCATTTTAGAAAGGATTTCCCACCCTTCCGCAGACCAGAACATCTCCCGCCTGGCGACAATTACAACGACTATACCTTGACTGAAAGCCAGTTTAGGCGCGAGTATCCTGAAGGAAATCCATTCACTGTCCCTAAAGGGATGGTATTTGCCATGGGCGACAATCGTGACCAGAGTAGCGATAGTCGCTTCTGGGGACCGGTTGCTGTAGATGACATCAAAGGACAAGCCTTTATGATTGTATTTTCTGTTGCCAATCGTCCGGTGAAGTTGTGGGAAGTGTGGAAGATGGTAGGCAATATTCGGTTTAATCGCATCGGTAAACTCATCCCCTCGGAACCGGATTCGTTCTAAAATAAACTATGGTAAAACTTAGAATTAATTAGACACTCTAAAGAGGCGAGGATACAATCCTTGAAGAAACACCCAAGCAAAAACCCTACCGGATCGGGGAAAATGTCCGTTTATTTTTCTGGTTTACCATAGATGCAAAAAGCGGTAATTTCGTCCTTCTAAACCCCCTAAATCCCCCTGATCAGGGGGACTTTAAGAGGGAATGCGTAAGTCCTATTAGGAAAAGGAGAGTGGGCATTTTCTTATTCATAGAGGCTTGAATATATTATGAATAACAACGATACACAGTTATCTAAATGGCAAAAATTTCGGAAGACGATTGTATGGGAATATACCCAAGTCATTGTTGTAGCACTCATTCTCGTTTTCGGGTTCATACGTCCTTTTGTTGTTGAGGCATTCAAAATCCCCTCCGGTTCAATGGAAGGTACGCTCCTCATCGGAGACCGGATTCTGGTATGCAAGTTTATTTACGGCATTAAAATCCCCGGCACGGACATCAAGGTTCTCGATTTCCATAAGCCTACTCGCGGAGACGTTTTCGTTTTTATCCCACCCCATGATCGGGAACGAAATTTCATCAAACGTATCGTAGCCACTGAAGGCGATACAATCGAAACGAGCGGCAATACACTTTATGTAAACGGTGAAGCGGTTGATGATGGTCATTACACAAAACACATGACCTTTAGCCACTTCAGAAGAGGTGATTTTCCACCCTTCCGTCAACCAGAGTATCTGCCAGAGACCGATGCGTTTTCCGATTTCGCCTTAACGACGAGTCAATTCAAGCGTAAATATCCTGAGGGTAAACCGTTCACTGTGCCCAAAGGCATGGTGTTCGCAATGGGTGATAATCGCGATCAGAGCAGTGATAGCCGTTCGTGGGGACCTGTGGATGTAAGCGACATCAAAGGACAAGCATTTATGGTGTACTGGTCCTTCGATGCGCGTCCAGCGAAATTGTGGGAAGTGTGGAAAATGGTAGGTAATGTGCGCTTCAATCGAATCGGCAAACTCATCCATGCACAGCCTTAATAGTTGCCAGTTATCAGTTATCAGTTTCCAGTTGTCAGTGATTTAACCTCCTAAAGAATCAGAATCAACGGTATGAAGTTTCCCGTGTGGGAAACCTCCCCGTATGGCATTCCAAGTCCCCTTATCAGGGGGACTTTAAGAGCAGATGCGTAAGTCATAGAATTAAAAAATGTATCAAGACAGACGACACCTCATCATTGGAACAGCCGGGCACGTTGATCACGGGAAAACTGCTCTGGTAGGGGCACTTACCGGTATGGAGACTGATCGGCTCAAGGAAGAGCAAGAACGTGGTTTGTCTATTGAGTTAGGGTTCGCCTACTTCGATCTGCCAGATGGTTCGCGGGCAGGTATCGTTGACGTTCCAGGTCATGAAAAATTCATCCGAAGCATGCTCTCCGGTGCTTACGGTATGGACATCGTCCTCTTTGTCGTCGATGCGAAAGAAGGCGTTCAGGAACAGACGCTCGAACATCTCGCAATCTTGGATCTGCTCGGAATCTCAAACGGTATCCTCGTCATGACAAAATCGGACTTGGCAACCGTTGATGAATTGGCAGAGGCGACCGAAATGACGCAGGAGATGCTCGTCGACACAAGCCTTGAAGGTGTTCCAACTGTAAGTGTTTCCGCAATAACCGGTGTAGGCATTGAAACACTCAAAGAGACCATCGTCAAACAGGTAGCATTGGCGACGGAAACCGAGGAAAATGATGGGATTCCGCGGTTATACATTGACAGGGTTTTTACTGTTCAGGGGTTTGGCGTTGTAGTGACAGGCACTCTCATCGGTGGATCTATTAATCGAGACCAGCGGATGGTAATTCTTCCGCAGGGTCATGCCGTCCGGGTCCGAGGGATACAGGTGCACAATGAAACGGCACCCGTAGCACAAGCCGGGCAGAGAACGGCATTGAATCTTTCCGGCATCTCCGCACAGGAACTCCAACGCGGCGATGTACTCTGTCCAATCGAATTCTCACAAGTGACGGACAATATCGACGTGTCGATGCAAGTGCTGTCTTCATTTCCAAGGATGCTTGAACATTGGACGCGTCTCCGAGCGTATCTCGGTACCCGCGAGATATTTTGCAGATTGATCCTACTCGTTGACGAAGCAATTCTACCGGGGGATACCGTACAGGCTCAACTTCGCTTAGAACAACCCATCCTAACGTTCAGAGGCGACAGAATTATTTTACGCGATTTTTCAGCGCAATATACAGTCGGCGGTGGTGAAGTTATTAACCCATTTGCCCCCAAGCATAAGCGGTTCACGCCAGAAACCATCGCCACCTTAGCACAATGGGAAGAAGCCGATGATACACAGGTCGTGAACACCATATTAGAAAATAGCGAAACCCTTTGCGTACCAGAATCCTTCCTCCACTACTATCTACCGCATTCACAGACCAACGTGAATGCCATCTTGAGTCGCTTGGAAGCGGACGGAAAAATTGTACGTTGGGACAAATCGGGTAGATCACCGCTCGTTTCTGATGCGGTGCGGACGGCAAACACGAAAGAGAAAATCGTAGAAGCGTTGAAAGCGTTCCATTCGGCAGAACCCCTCCTTGCGGGTCAAAATGCCTCACAACTGCGCCGAGAACTCAGATTGGACGACATCGGTTTTGAGAAACTCGAAAACCAGCTCATTGCCGATGGTCAGCTCGCCAAAGAGGGAAATTTTCTCCGGTTGGCATCTCACGAAATCCAGTTTTCCCAAGAGGAAGAAACCGCAAAAGAAAGACTTGAAAAACTATTCTTGGAAGCGGGTATGAATACACCCGGTTTCAGCGAACTCGGCACGCTACTTCCAGAATATACACCGCAACTACTGGAATCCACGTTTTACGCGCTCCTGAACTTGGGGCAGTTCGTCAAAATAGCGGATAATTTCTTTATCCACAAGACCGTTTTTGAGGAGATACGAGAATTATTAGCGACGTACCTCCGTAAAAATGATACAATAACCGTTGCCGAATTCCGAGAAACTGCCCAGACCTCACGAAAATATGCAGTGCCGTTCTTGGAGTATTGCGACAGTCAGAACCTCACGATCCGAGATGGCAACATCCGAAGGTTGCATCCACGGCACTTGGAAACGTAAGCATACACGTTTGTGCACATAGCACTGGTAATTATGGGGGAGGATAGGGTCCGGTGGCCCTACCGGTCTTCAAAACCGGCTTGTCCATGCAAGTGGATAGGTGGGTTCGACTCCCACCCTCTCCCGCCATCGCTTAAAAGTAGTAGGCACGCTCCGTCGTGCCGTAACTTAAAAGTAGTAGGATCTTTGGAAGGTTCGTGCCTTGTCGAGACCTTCCTGATATTTCCCGTTAGGGCTAAATTAAGAAATGGTAAAGACGCTTCCATTAGTCCAGCACGAAACACGGCAAAGACGACATCCGAGATGGATTAAAGCCCGGATGCCGAGCGGTGATAATTACGTTGAACTGAAGAAATTAATGCGGGATCTGCAACTCCACACGGTCTGTGAAGAGGCGCGATGTCCGAATATCGGTGAGTGTTGGAATAGTCGGACTGCCACCTTTATGATACTCGGTGACGTCTGTACCCGTCGCTGCATGTTCTGTGCCGTGAAAAAAGGAGCACCCGGAGGGATCGTTGATGTCGATGAACCGCGCAGACTCGGTGAAGCCGTCGGTTCCTTAAAACTTCAGCACGTCGTTATCACTTCAGTCAATAGAGATGACCTCGCCGATGGTGGCGCGAGCGTTTTCGCGGAATGTATCGCCGAAGCACGGAAACATCGTCCCGGATGCACTGTGGAAGTTCTCATCCCCGACCTCGAAGGAAATTGGGATGCCCTCGCCGTTATTGTGCAAGCACGCCCTGAAGTGCTCAATCATAACACGGAAACAGTCCCACGTCTCTACCGCCGCGTTCGTCCTTATGCAAATTATCAACAAACGCTGAATCTCCTCCGCACCAGCAAACAACTGGACGCACAAATGCTCACAAAATCTGGACTCATGGTCGGCTTGGGTGAAACCGTGACGGAACTCTTAGAAACAATGGAAGATCTCCGCAACACCGAATGCGATATTCTCACCGTGGGTCAATACCTTTCCCCTTCCTCACGCCATTTACCGATCCAACGCTATTATACTCCCGAGGAATTTGAAGAGATTAAAGAAGCAGGCATCGAAATGGGATTTCGACATGTAGAGTCGGGTCCATTAGTGCGAAGTTCCTACCACGCCAGTGAACAAGCAAGACTGGACCCCAATTAACATAACAACATCACAAAATGTCGAAAACTGAATGGTCCTGGACGTTTTTAAGGCCATTTAATTTTCAATTTTTCCCGATTTTCACCTCCACTCGGTAGGAACGGAAATGTAATACATTGTCCCGCAAGTCCACACGTTGTCCTCGGATGCCACACGCGCCTCCGTTCTGGCGCTACGAATTTAGTCTCTCCCCAGACTAAATCCCCTAACCGCTCCGGAAACCCTATCACTCCTTAAAACCCAATAACCCTATCCAAGACATTTTCAGACTTTACATTAAATCCGATTTTTGCTAAACTAATGCTGAACCATATATTTTTGCAGTAATGTCAGGCCCCTCGCGTTTCCCTACAACACGATTTCTAAGGCGGTAAGAAATTGGAATTGTCTCACCATCGGAACAAGGAGGCGAAACATGAACAGGCACATTTTCTCAGAAGCAGCAAACTGTTATTTGCACATAAAGCGCGTAAGTTTCTTTATCTTCATCGTAAGTTTAGCACTCGCTACGATACCAAGTACGATCACAGCTGGCACTACACCGGATATCCAACCCGTTACGAACGAGATGCTACTCACATCACAAGATGACGCTGAGAGTTGGTTGATGTATGGACGGGACTACAGAAGCTGGCGATACAGTCAACTCACACAGGTTAACACTGAAACCGTAAAAAAACTCGTCCCGAAATGGGCGTTTCAAATTGGAACACCCTTCGATAAGTTTGAATGTACCCCATTGGTTGTTGATGGCGTGATGTTTATCACTACTCCGTATAGCACCATCTATGCAGTGGACGCAAGAACCGGTAAGGAAATATGGCGGTACGATTATGAACTCCCCGACGATTTGGCGATCTGCTGCGGTATGGTCAACCGTGGAGCGGCCATCTTAGGCGATAAAATCTTTTGGGTAACACTCGATGCCCATCTTCTCGCCCTGGATGCAAAAACCGGCACAGTGCTTTGGGACAGAGTCGTCGGCGACTTGACTAACGCCGAATCCCTCACTGTTGCGCCCTTAGTTGTCAAAGACAAAGTGATTGTCGGTATATCAGGCGCGGAATACGGCATTCGAGGTTACATTGATGCGTATTACGCTGAAACAGGTGAACAGGCATGGAGATTTTACACCGTCCCTTCAAAAGACGAACCCGGTGGTGACACATGGGAAGGCGATTCTTGGATGACAGGTGGCGGATCCGCCTGGGTCACAGGTTCCTACGATCCTGAATTGAACCTGGTCTATTGGGGAACGGGCAATCCTGCACCAGACTGGAACGGTGCTGTCCGGAGAGGCGACAACCTCTACACCGACTGTATCGTTGCGTTGGATGCCGACACGGGGAAACTCAAATGGTACTTTCAAGCGACACCCCACGATCTGTGGGATTGGGACGGTGTGAGTGAACCGGTACTGATCGATATGGAGATAGATGGCGCACCTGTTAAAGCGTTGATGCAAGCGAATCGCAACGGTTATTTCTATGTGCTTGATAGAACCAACGGAAAATTCCTATATGCAAGCACTTACTGCGAACAGAATTGGTCCGCGGGGCTTGATGAAAACGGTCGTCCTACTGTCCTACCCGGAGTATCCACCTCAGAAGAAGGGACGATTCGTGTGTGTCCGGGTGTCGAAGGCGGCAAGAACTGGCCCCCCTCAGCCTATAATCCGAACACCAATTACCTCTACGTTCCTTCATTGGAACTCTGTGGTTCCTTTCATCAAGGACGCGTTTTCTACGTGAAAGGTCTACCCTATCTCGGTAGCGGTATGACAGCAGAGAGAGACGAAGCTGGCGACATGCAGATGTGGGGACATATCAGCGCGATCGATGTTTCTACGGGCGAGATTAAATGGCGGCACAAAACGAATTTCCCACAATGGGGCGGATGTCTCACAACAGCGGGTGGTCTCGTCTTTGCTGGCGATTTAGAGGGGCGATTTATGGCATTATCGGCAGAAAACGGCGAAGTGCTGTGGGATTTCCAGACGGGATCCGGGGTCCTCGCACCACCCATTACCTATCAACTCGACGGTGTCCAATACGTCGTAATAGCGTCAGGTGCCGTGAAATATGCTGAAGTTAATGCTCGCGAAGGCGGAACTCTCTTTGTGTTCGCGCTCTTTGATGAATAGTCGTTAGTTTTCAGTTATCAGTTTTCAGACAAGAGCCGCTCGTGTTAAGTTCAAACGTTCGCAACCGCCATACGATTCACCGACAACTGATAACGATTATAGTAAAGTTTAGCATTAATTAGACACTCCGCTCCAGCGAGGTTAAAAACCTCACCTACCAAGGAAGGGGTGAATGTCTACCTATTTTTAGGTTTTACTATCAACGGAGGTAGCACCTATGAAACACGCTGTCACTTTGTGGATCGCGCTTCTCATATTGCCTATTTTGATGCTCCACACTGCAAACGCTGATAGCACTTTGGATGAGATTCGGGCAAAGGGTCTCTTAACAGTCTGTATGGACATCCGCAATCTGCCTTACTCCAATGC
Source organism: Candidatus Poribacteria bacterium (assembly GCA_965220065.1). GTDB lineage: Bacteria > Poribacteria > WGA-4E > WGA-4E > WGA-3G > WGA-3G. The sequence continues at coordinate 5,255,728 of OZ244804.1, read as the reverse complement.
AGATCCGGAACTTCCAGGATTATATGTCGAGATAGCACATCTACTGGCAGAGGAGCTCGGTGTTAAGTTGGAACTCCACTGGCTTAACACCCTCCGTGATAGTCTACTTGCTGACATGATACGCGGACATTGCGACTGTGTGATCGGGGTTCCCATTGAGGAGCGTGCCATGAGTGAGTCAATCCAATTGGGGGAAAACGTTGATTTCTCCACGCCTTTCTACGGTACCGGCTATGTATTGGTAAAACATAAAAGTACCCAAGCGTCACCTGAAAATCTCGAGGACATTAAGTTAGAAACGCTTGGGACAGAAGCGGGTTCCATCGCAAGCGATGTCCTGCGACAGATGGGATATAATCGGCGCGTTTATCGCTCACAAATCGCTGTCCTGGACGCCATCAATAAAGGGCAAATCGCTTACGGATATGTCTGGTCAAATATCGGGTGGCTGATTGAAAAGGGTTCCCGAATTCAGCAACCAGAACAGACGGATACTGCTTACCCTGAATTAGAGATTGTCGAAGGATTCGTTCCTCAAGCTCGCCTGCGTTGGAATGTTGCTATCGCTTTTAGCAAAGATAAACCAACACGAAAAACAAGCGAACTCCAAGATGTTGTTAACACAATTATCGAACAGAAATGGAGTGAGGAGAAACTGAAAGAACTCTGTGAGAAGTATCATTTGCCTTACTTCGCTCCGTTTCAGGAGGATGAACAGAAATGATGTATGATTCTACCGGCGTTACAACTTCCACCGTCGGAATAACGTGGCACATTTTCCTCCTCTCTTTGAGTGTGAGTCTCTTCTTTTTTTCGCCCGTAAACGCCCAAGACTTAGAGGTGGATATTGCTCCCGCAGCACCGAGAGAAGTTATTAATTATGATGAAGATATTATCGATGGCGCGTTCTACTTCCGTTTGATGTGTTGGAATTGCCACGCGGCACAAACACGCGGTGGCAAGGCACCCGATCTTTTTAAACCACAATGGCTCTACGGCTGGACCGATGACGGTATCTTTCAGACCATATTCAACGGACTTCCAGGGACTGAGATGCAAAAGTTTGGTGGCAAACTCTCTGATGAAGCGATCAATATGATTGTCGACTACCTCCGCACGGAACAGGCAAAAGCGGCAGGGGTCTCCTTAGAGGAAGCGAAACCTACTCAGGACTGGACCCCCTACATGAAAGGCGATGTCAAGGCAGGAGAAACCATCTTCTTCTCAGAAGGATACGCCTGCGGTAAGTGCCACACGGTTCACGGGAGAGGTGCCACCGGCACCGGCAACGAAATAGGTCCCGACATGACTTATGTCGCTCGCACTCGTTCACCGCAATTCATTGTCGAGTCCATTCTCAATCCGCGCGCCTATATCGCACCTGAATATGAAATGATTACCATTTTCACCAAGGATGGAAAGGAAATCACCGGTAGGAAACGTCATTTGTATGATCACAGAGACAGAATAAACCCTGAAATAGTGCAGATACTCGACGATACTGGGAAGTTGTGGACGACCTACTTCAACAAGGATATAAGGAGTAGCAGTGTTCCACAAGCAGGCGTTATGCCTGAAAACTTCGCAGATATTCTTTCAGTCAAGCAGATGCACGACCTTCTGGCGTATCTGTTCACATTGAAGTAGCCGTCAGCCATCAGGGCGTTCGCTGCGCTCACTTTCGGCAGTCGGTCACTCGTTGGTAGAGGTTGTAAGCGTTCGGAACCCCCACAACGAACTACTGATCGCTGATCGCTGAAAACCATGAAGCAACCTTTCATAACCCAGAGACGGTTGAAATTAACCGAAAACCACCGTGAAACGAAGTGGAACGGTGACCAGATTTAAGAGATTAAAAAATGATTCGTGTAATTATTAATGGGGCATGTGGCCGCATGGGACGGCTCATTATCCGAGGTGTTTCCGAACAAGCCGACATGGAAATCGTTGGCGCGATTGAATTCCCTGAACACCCACAACTCGGGAGTGATGCGGGGGTTGTTGCCGGTATCGGAGAAATAGGGATTGCCGTCACAGGGAATCTGGAAGCGATCCTTGAGAGCGCAGATGTTGTCATCGAATTCTCGAAACCTGAAGCAACAATTCAACACCTCCGACAGGTCGTCAATGCCGACAAAGCGATGATAATCGCAACAACTGGATATGATCCCGATGAACTTGCGACTGTTCAGGAACTCGCATCACAGATTCGCTGCGTAATGGCACCGAACATGAGTCTCGGTGTCAATGTGATGATCCAGGCACTGGAATTAATCGCCAAAGCCCTTGGGGATGATTACGACATTGAGGTGATAGAGGCACATCACAACCACAAAGCAGATTCGCCGAGCGGCACTGCGCTCCGCTTAGCGGAGACGGTTGCGACGGCACTGGAACGTGATTTAGATGAGGTGGGCGTCTACGGACGCCATGGCATCGTTGGTGCGAGACCGAAGAAACAGATCGGTATCCACGCCGTCCGAGGTGGTGATATCGCTGGCGATCATACCGTGCTGTTCGCGACAGAGGGTGAGCAACTCAGCGTCGTTCACCGAGCACACAGTCCAGAGGCTTTCGCCAAAGGCGCGATCCGTGCAGCCAGATGGGTGGTCAATGCTCCTAAAGGGTTGCACGATGTCAGCGAAGTTCTGTTTCAGGCGTCATAGATTCGACCTTTAAGCCAGGACTACCTCTTCGTAACACCCTGACCGACTTAATTAGGACTTACGCAATTTTGACCGTAGGATGCTCCGTTAGATAGGGATGCTCGAAAAAACGCAAACGGTCTTAGGCACAAACTAACAGTTTATGCTACAAAAGAGCAGCACGCGTAAGTCCTATTAATCATACAAAGTTATAGGGGAAACGCCCCAGCAGAAACACCCACGTCATGTAACCGCAAGGAAGAAAAAAAATGATTCGTGTAGTTATCACCGGTGTTTGTGGTCGTATGGGACGTTGCATCACGCGAGGTATTGCCCAACAGACCGATATGCAACTCATTGGAGCTGTCCAATACCCGTCGCATCCACAGCTCGGGAATGATGCGGGGGTTGTTGCTGGCATCGGAGACATTGGAGTAACCATCACAGGCAAACTTGATGATGTGCTTCATAGTTCAGATGTTGTCATCGATTTTTCAAAGCCTAACGCAACTCTGGAGCATCTCCAACAAATCGTTGACGCGGATAAAGCCATGGTTCTTGGAACAACCGGTTTTAGCCCCGACGGCCTCGCCACAATCAAAGTACTCGCCCGACAGATCCGCTGTGTCATGGCACCGAATATGAGTCTCGGTGTCAACGTGATGATCCAAGCATTGGAATTAATTGCCAAAGCCCTCGGAAATGATTATAATATTGAGGTAATAGAGGCACACCACAATCACAAAGCAGATTCACCGAGCGGTACTGCGTTCCGTGTAGCGGAGACAATCACCACAGCACTTGAACACGATTTAGATGAGGTGGGTATCTATGGTCGCCACGGCATCGTTGGCGCGAGACCGAAAAAGCAGATCGGTATTCACGCGGTTCGGGGTGGCGATATTGCTGGCGATCATACCGTGTTGTTCGCGACAGAGGGTGAGCAACTCAGCGTCGTTCACCGAGCACACAGTCCAGAGGCTTTCGCCAAAGGCGCGATCCGCGCAGCCAGATGGGTGGTCAATGCTCCTAAAGGATTACACGATGTCAGCGAAGCCCTTTTTTAGTGGTTTTCAGTTTTCAGTTTTCAGTTTTCAGTTAAAGAGATGTTTGTGGCATGCACATAATACGCAACCCTTACAGAAATTAACTGATAACCCATTGCTGATAACCAATAACTATTTTATTCTGACGCTCATCAGCATACTCTTTATAGTTGGCTGCGAACAAACAGCGTCTCAGAGACAGGTCCGGTACGAATGGAAAACTGTCATGGAAGGCGATTGGAGTTCACACCTATACGATGTTCATTTCATTTCTGAAAAACAAGGGTGGGCAGTTGGTAACGCTGTAGACGTAACGCCTGGCTCCGATTTTGGAGAGGGGGCGGAAAGCCTCATCATCCACACAAACGACGGTGGTCAAACATGGCACAGGCAGCATGCGGGCGTTTTTAACAAACCCCTGCGAAAGGTGCATTTTCGCTCGGCGTCAGATGGCTGGTGTGTCGGTGAAAGTGGTGTTCTGATCCGTACAATAGATGGTGGACAGACATGGCGGCATATTGAAACCGGCACGGAAAATAATCTGCATGATCTTTTTATAGGCAACAGAACAGGTTGGATTGTCGGCGACTGGGGGACAGTGCTAAAAACGACTGATAGCGGACAGACGTTCACGAAAATTGATGCAAAGGCGTTCGACGGAAAGTCATTAAAAGGGGTTCATTTCATAGACGAAAACCGAGGTTGGATTGTTACCTATAATACATCGACACCAACAAAATCAAGGAACGCTGGCTATATCTACCGTACGACCGACGGCGGCGGAACTTGGAAAATCCAATTTGAGACAGAAGTTGCCCTGTTCAACCTCCACTTCATAGACGAACAGACAGGTTGGGTTGTCGGTGATCGGCGGAGCGTCTTCGTAACAACCAATGGTGGGAACACATGGGAATTCGTCACACGCGGAACCAACGAACGCCATAAAAGTAGTTACGGTCAACCCGACTATCTCGGCAATGAGCCGTTGCATACCTTTACACTCTACGATCTTGACTTTGTAGATGCTCAAAACGGCTGGATTGTCGGTGACTTAGGTGTGATCCTTCGCACTTCGTCTGGCGGAAAAGAAAAATGGAAACATCAACGGGGCGGTCCCCGTTTCCATAACAGTGCAGACGCCGTCCTGCTGGGTGTTGACTTCGTCTCCAAACAAATCGGCTGGGCAGTGGGTGAAAATGGCACAATTCTGCACACCCGCAACGGTGGTGTAACATGGGAATCACAATCAAGTCCGAGTCATCTTCTGGTGGGTGTATGTGCCACCTCACCGGATGAAGGATACGTTGTGGGCGACCGGGGCGCGATTCTACGCACCGAGGATGGAGGGGTCGTATGGAGCGCGCAAGATAGCCGCACGACTGAGTGTTTCGGCGCAACCCATTTCGTGTCTTCACACATAGGATGGGCGGTCGCAGAAGCAGGTGTTGTCCTGCATACCACAAACGGTGGCAGTGTATGGCAACGTCAAGTTTCAGGGACACAGCAGGACCTACTCAGCGTTTTCTTTATTGACGAAAAAAACGGATGGTGTGTCGGGAGTGGTGGTGAAATCATCCACACAGATGATGGTGGGAAAACATGGCAACCGCAAAAGAGTGGAACGTCTTGGAACCTCTTTGATGTCCATTTCACCTCCAAGCAGCGCGGCTGGGCAGTCGGTTTGAACGGAACGATGCTCTCCACAGTTGACGGCGGTGCTAATTGGAAGTTATCGTCTCTCAGTGGGCGTTACCCATCTTTCTTTTTGGACGCTGTCACTTTCGTTACGTCAGAGATAGGATGGGTTGTGGGATTAGATTTACGGAGTTTAGGTATGGATGGGTTGATTCTACATACCGAGAATGGCGGGAAAACATGGCAACGTCAAGAGAGTTATACCGGTAATTTCCTTGATGACGTATTCTTTATATCAGAAACAGAAGGCTGGATTGTTGGAAAAGAGGGGCTCGTACTCCATACAAAGGACAGCGGGCAAAATTGGAGACCTCAGCATACGAACACCAAAACGGATCTGAAGGCTATCTACATAAGCAGCAAAGACAGCGGATGGGTGGTCGGTCAAAACGGAACGATTCTTAGATATGAAGCCGTTCCGTGAATAGATTTTTAACTATGTGCCTCTGGGCTGCCCTCCACTACGTTTCGGGTAGGTTTCTGGACAGTCCACACTAAGATTGGGTTCACTGAAGCCCTTTATAACCCAGAGGCGATTGGAATTAACCGAAAACCACCGTGAAACGAAGTGGAACGGTGACCAGATTCTAATAGTTGAAAAAAGGTTAAAAAAATGACAGACGAACAGAAATATCTATTCGATTTGCAAGGCTTCATTGTCCTGAAGGATGTTATCCCAGAAACAGTGGTTGATGCGTGTAACGCGGTATTAGATCAGTACGAAAATATGCCGCCGGACGATTATCCACCACCGCTGTGCCTCGGCACACAGCGAACAGAAAAAGAACTCTACATCTCCAATATCTTGGAGGCGGACAGTACTTTTAACGTCCTGATCGATATCCCGGAGGTACTGGACGTCATCGAAGGCGTAACCGGTGGTCCGTATCGGCTTAACCATACCTACACAATTTACCGGTGGGGTGGTGGCTATACGGGATTGCACATGCACGGAACACCGATTATTCCGAAATGTCAGTATCACTGCAAAAACGGACAGATGGTATCAACTTTAACAAAAGCGGTCTTTCCGATGCTGGATTGCGATATAGAGGACGGATGTTTCGCTGTCATACCGGGTGCCCATAAGAGCAACTTCCCAAAACCGTGGGGAGGGCATCCGGATGAAAACCCCGTGCTGACACCGATTCCAGCGAAAGCAGGGGATGCTATCATTTTTACAGAGGCACTCACACACGGATCTGTCATCAACGTTTCCGGCAACCCGCGTCGGACGCTCTATTACTGTTACAGTATTGGTTATATGCCAGATTGGGGCGGTCAGGGTCTGCACTTCAGCCCGAACGTTATGGAACGCCTCAATGAAACCCAGCAGTCAATCCTTCATCTGAAGTAAAAGGAGAACACTTTGATTACAATCGCAGAACGGTTAGCGAAACTTCCACCCTATCTCTTTGTAGATTTACGGCAAAAAATGCAGGCAGCACAAGCGCGAGGCGTCCATGTGGTTAGCCTCGGTATCGGTGACCCGGATATCCCAACACCTGATCCAGTCGTTGACACTTTATGCAGTGCGATTCAAAACCCTGAAGACTCGGATCGGCACCGCTACGGATGCGACAACCCTGTTGACGACTTTCCACAGGCAGTCCTCGACTTTTATCAGCATCGTTACGGGGTCACATTATCCGATGATCAGGTAGTGACAACGCTCGGTAGTAAAGACGCAATCGTCAAAATGGCACTCGGCATACTCAATCCCGGCGATATTGGTATAGCGGCGAGTCCAGGCTACCCTACCTACAACATCGGACACGTGTTTGCCAGTGCAACGACCTACTATGCTCCGCTTCTGCGAGAAAACGATTTTTATGTCGACTTTGATGCTATTCCTGATGAAGTAAAACGACTTGCTAAAGTCCTCTGGATCAATTATCCAAACAATCCAACAACAGCCACTGCCGATCTGGATTTTTTCGAGCGTGCTGTGGAGTTTGGCAGGCAAAATAACATCCTCATAGCGCACGATAACGCTTATAGCGAGAACACTTATGATGGTTATCGCTCACCAAGCATATTGCAAGTGGCAGGTGCCGCTGAAGTAGCCGTTGAGTTTTTCTCATTAAGCAAAGCCTTCAATATGACAGGTTGGCGATTGGGATTCGTCGTTGGCAACCCAACGGCTGTTGGGGCAGTCAAAACGGTGAAAGACAATATCGATAACGGTTCACTCCGCTCGCTTCAATTCGCTGGTGCAAAGGCACTTTCAATAGCGGACGAGATAACACCCGCTATAAACGCAGTTTACCAAAAACGTCGCGATATGGTGGTGGACGCCCTCACAGACAGTGGATGGGCAATCGAGAAACCGAAAGCGACAATGTACGTTTGGGCACCGGTCCCCGAGCGTTTCAACGGTTCAAGTCGTGCTTTTGCGACAGCACTGCTTGAGGAAGCAGGGGTTGTGGTAACACCTGGTCTCGGATATGGGCAGTGGAGTGAAGGCTATTTCAGAATCTCGCTTACGTATCCAGATGCAGTGATTGAAGAAGCAATTTCACGGATTCGCGATTTTGATTAGCAGTTAGCAGTCATCAATCAGCAGTCAGTAACAAGATACTGCCGTTAAGCGAGAACCTTTTAACTGATAGCTGAAAGCCGATTGCTGATAGCGAATATTATGAAAAACTCCATTTTAATTTTTTCTATACTCTTATTTACATTCCTTGTTTGTATTGAGACGGAGTCTGAGCAAATCCACACCTACACCGTTGCTGACGGATTGATAGGTCCCGTTGTTCCTGTCATTTTTCAGGACAGTCGGGGCAATCTGTGGTTCGGTTCCGATCGGGGCGGAGTGAGTCGATTTGATGGAACGAGGTTTGAATCCTACATCGGATCTTTGGACACTTCTGAAAACGCGCCAACATCCAACGTAGGACCTGGGGCACTCCTCGGACAGACCCGACAAATCGTTGAAGATAAATGGGGACATATCTGGTTCCTCACCCACTTTCGCTCAGAAAGCTCAGGGAGGATAAGCTGGTTTGATGGCTCTTCGATTAATCTTATCGGCACAGGTAATTCGCTGCTCATTGACGAGCATGGCGATATATGGGTCGGTGAAAATCAGCAACTAACGAAGTATATCACTCCAGGCGTCCAACGCTTGCCACAAGCACATCCAAACGAAATTATAGGTGAAGATCTGCTCCGCTCAACGGATTTAAAAATAAACGTTATCTTTGAAAGCGAAGATGGCACTATCTGGATCGGTGGCAGCGACGGAGAAGAACAGCAGGACGGTGTCATACTCAGTTTCCGAGAGAATCGTTGGGTACAGGATCCCTTAAAAAGCGAGGATGGTGATGACACAACCGACAATGGAACGCAGCGGATCCATCCAAATGCTGGATTCACACGTTATGACCTGTCGAACCTCAACGCCGTGAGTGCCATCGAAACAATAGGCGAAGATACCTCTGGAAACCTTTGGTTCGGTGGCTACAATCTTCTCCTACGTTTCGACGGGCAAGTATTTGAGCAAATCCTCCCTTTAGTTTGGGGACACAACGGATCCATAGGACGTAGACCTGCATCAATTCAGAGGTTGGCATCCATTCGGAGCGATACGAAAGATCGAGTCTGGTTCAGCGATGGTCGGATGACGAGATGGTGGGACGGCTCTCGGCACGGAAATCTATCAGGGTTTCTTGAACTTGAAGATGCTTGGGGAAATCTATGGTTTACCGACGAAAATGGAGCGCATCAGTACGACACCGACCTCACGCAAATGCCCGATCGTATCAACAGTGGACTTGGCGTTGAGGGCATCCACATGATTTTTGAAGCCATAGACGGTAAATTGTGGTTTGGGCACGATAACGGAGTGACAGCATTCGACCCAACACCTGCTATTAGTACACACGCTGGACTCGGCACAAATAGGGTACGGATGATATTCGAGGACAGTCGAGGTTACCTCTGGTTTAGTGTGCCAGGAGGTGTTGCACGCTATGATGCGGAATCCGAGGAGCTGACGACCCATATTTTCAGGGTCAGTCCAGTTCAAAATGATCCATCACCCGATCCCCAAACCGATGCCAGAAGCAGGGAGCCCGTTCGATTACTCCGAACTGAAATCGAAAGAATATTTGAAGTTGGTGGGCACGTCTGGTTTATTGACGAACCAGGGCTGAACGGCAGTTCCACGCGATTACGATATACGTTCTTTCGGTACGCAAATGGAAAATTCGGTCAAGTCTCTATTCCCATCCAAACAATCATTGGACCTGGCGGGGAACGCTCAGATAGGAGTACGAATGTTCTCATTGACGAAGGCGAACATACTTGGCTGTCTTTCGGAGGACATCTCTTCAAAGCGGATGCAACTGGGTTATTATTGCTGACAGACACCGGCTTCCAGAGGATTCTCTTTCGAGATATCGGTCCGAACAGTATTCCTACTCCGATAGATCCCATAGAGTTTGGTACAGCCGCTATCACTGATTTGTACAGAGATCCAAACGACAGATTATGGGTGCATTTCGATGATGGAAAGGTCTTACGCTATTCAAAAGACATTAACACTCTAACGACTCGCTTGAGTCAACCTGAAACCGTTGCCCTTAAAGCGACACACCTGTTAAAAACCGCGTCAGGAAGTAAATGGTTCTTTAACGCGGTAACAGGAAAATTGACACTTTGGAGTGATACTGAACTCGGTAAACCGCTTCTGATGGACGGGGAGTCCAGATCAGTCCCGATTGCCGTTTGGAAGAATCCGAGCCAGCAAAATAACCGAATAACTTTTCTTTTTTCAGACGCGCTTAAGACCTATCACGGGACATCACTCATTTCTCTCGAGGACATTGAAATTGCTGAACTACAAGACTCCGTAACGACTCAGGAGGGGATTCTCTGGTTAGCCACATATCGCGGTGCAGTCCGATATGATGGGCAAAAAGCCAAAATCTATACAACAAAAGAGGATGGTTTTCTCGTTGATAACGTGAAAGATGTCATAGAGGATAGCCGCGGAAATATATGGTTCGCGACCTGGGGTGGTGGCACTGTCCGATATGACGGTGAAACCTTTTATAACCTCACAACAAAAGACGGTCTCGCTCATAACAATATCTCAAGAATCCATGAATCTTCCAATAAAGATATTTGGTTTACAACCGAAGGAGGCGTCACACAATATACACCCACACGTGGCGGACTCCCAGAATGCCGACTGACCTCCCTTGAATCAGATAAAACTTACACTGACCTTTCATCGAGTTTAACGTTACCCTCGCGCGGCACGAAGATCTTCAATATCCAAGGTATCAGTCCACTCCGAGAAGGTCTTTCTTATAAATATAAATTAATCGGACTGGACACCCCTACATGGACGAACGTCTCGGCAGAGGAGTTTTCTCTTTTGACAACAGGTTCTGGAGTTCCATCCGAAGCGTGGATATCTCCCACAGCACCCGGCTCAACAACGCAACAATCCATGCGCGACAGTAGTGTTATCCAAGAACTCCAAAACCACAATGGGATTCTGCGTATCCGATATACAGGACTCAAAGCGGGTAATTATAGCTTCCTCGTCAATGCGTTTCGCAAAGACTGGCCCTACACACACACACCAGCAGTGGTGGATTTTAGTATCTCGCCTCCCCTTTGGACGCGTTGGCGAACATATCTCCCGACCCTTATCTTTATGACTGTCGTTCTAACTTTAATTGGTCGTCTGGTTGTCAATCGACGCCATACCCTTCAACTGCGTAACGAGGTGCGTCAAAGGGAAGAGGCAGAGATGCAGCGTATCCGTGCCGAGTTGAGCGAAGCACAGAATATTCAGATGGGGCTTCTGCCAACCGAAGCACCTGATACGAAAGGGTTTGATGTCGCGGGATTGTCCGTCCCAGCAACGCAGGTAGGCGGTGATTTCTACGATTATCTCACCGTAGCGAACGGACAGACCGCCATTGCGGTGGCAGATGCTGCTGGAAAAGGGTTACGAGGCGCGATGAATGCTGTGCTAACGAATGGGATGCTATATGAAGTCTCACGTTTCAAATCCGAAGCGGACATCATTCTCACCGATCTCAATGCGGGATTAGCACCACGCATGTACGGACCGAGTTTCATCGCCCTCAACCTGGCTGTCCTTGATGAAGACAAGAAACGGGTTGACTATGCGAATGGCGGACAACCCTACCCTGTCCTTAAACGAGGGGAAGAGATCATTGAAATTGAAAGCAGTGACTTACCCCTTGGCAGTATGAAAAAGGTAGAGTATGAGTCCGTAACCTTCGATTTAAATGAGGGTGATTTCCTCATTTTCCATACGGATGGTCTGATTGAGGCGCTCAATACAGAGGAGGAGATGTATGGAACGGAACGCCTAAACGAATCTGTTTCAAAAATTCCTGATCACTTCACGGCAGCAGAAGTCATTCAAAGCCTCGTGGAAGACGTCCACAATTTCGTCGGTGAAGCGGAACAATACGACGATTTGACAATCGTTGTTATTAAAAGCTAACAGTTAGGGTTACCCGCAAAGTAAATATCCAGAACTCAACAGAGGCAAGAGAGGAAGGAGACGAACCTTCCTCCACCCTTCGAGTCCCTAAGCCTCCATGAACTCAATAACCGTTTGCCGATACTCCTCAGGGAGGCCGATGTCATACCGTCGTCCTTTGACGACATATCCTGAAAATCCGTCCGCCTTCCGTAATTCGTCTAAACAGGACGTCAGTTGAAATTCGCCCCGTTCACGGAGATTATGGGTGATATTTCGCTCCAAAAACTCGAAAATCTGGGGTTGAAGCACATAGATGCCGAACACCGTCAAGAACTGGTCCATATCCATCCCATTTACGTGCAAATGTTCCATTGCATACTCAGGATCCGGCTTTTCATAAATCTCCGTTAGCGATAGAAGGGAATTCTCCTCTCTCCATGTACCGGTAACACAACCGAAATTCGACAACTGCTCAATCGGTGTAACTTTCAATCCGACGACACTCTGACCTACCTGCTCATAAGCCTCCACGACCTGTCGGGCACAACATTCTTCCTCATCCGAACCGTAGAGATGGTCCCCCAGCATGAGCAGAAACGGTTCGTTCCCAACCCACTCTCTTGCACAATAGACGGCATGTCCGAAACCCTCTTGAACGTCCTGCGTGACGAATGTTATTCGACTCCCTAATTCCAGCAGAGCGTCACAATACGCTTGGTTCTCTTTGCTGAGTTTATTATAGTGTTCAATCCGCGGGGGTGTTTTGAAAAAGGATTCAAAAAGTTCGGTGTCTCCGGGCTGTACGATAAGGCAGACCTCTTCAATACCAGCGTTGATCGCTTCTTCAACGATTGCCATGATCGCTGGTTTGGCGCGTCCAGACTTGTCAACCACAGGGAAGAGCTCCTTCTTCATCGCCTTTGACGCCGGAAAGAGTCGCGTTCCGAAGCCAGCGGCAGGAATAACGGCTTTGCGGACATGCCGCCCTGCCTCAATGACCAGTTTCAGACACGACATCTGCAAATCCCGTTCGATAATCTCGATGACCCGCTGCTGGCTTTCCTCATCTTTTACAATGAATTGTGCGGAACCGTCGCCTTGCGATCCTACACCTTTACCGCCCCAAATATAAGGTTGAATCGGCTCATAATTCAGGATTTTATGGAGAACCGGTGCCGTCAACTGCGATGGACATGCGGGTATCAAGTGTGTATCGAACTCCCTCTGTGCTCGCGTCATGAGACTACCGACTGCTTCTGCATCGCCATCGCGGAGTGCCTGATACGCCTGCTGTGTAACCTCTGCACTCACCGGACCGAGATAGTGTTGCACGTTCTTTTCTAATTCATTTTCGGCAAATGGATAACAGTGATTTAATTGGCTTAATATAAGACGTGTATCTTTACTCGCACCGAGATCGACAATGACAAGGTACATATCGTGAGGCACATTGAAGTCTTTTACATCGATATGGTCCCCGTCAAACGTCATAAGAATGGGACGTTGGTATGCACACCCTTGGTCCATCCGTCCACAGCGTGAAGGTGTCGTCGTTTCACCTCGGTAAGCGTACTCCATTTCCCCGCGTGTTGTTAATTTAAGGTCATAGGTCCGGTTGAAGGCGCGCGCCACCAGAACACTGATAGCGGCACTCGAAGATAAGCCCTTTTTGACAGGCAAATCCGTGAGATAGTTGTCTATTTCTAATCCTTGCACCCGGTAGTTTGTTAAAATCTCATAGGCGACGCCAGCCGCATAACTAAAAAACTCACCTTTTTCAGCTTCAGCGAGCAGTGCGCTTCGTTCCATAGGCAGGCTATAGGGACCGTGTCGTGTGCCATCGCTGAGGGTCGTCTTTAAAATCAGACGGTTCGGATGCGGTTTAACCTCGGCGTATACACCTTGGTTTGTGCTGGTTATTAACGTATAGCCCCTTTCAAGCTCAGCGTTACTTCGCCGGTGTCCTCCTGCCCAATCGCTGTGTTCACCGAATAGGCAAATTCTTCCCGGCACAAATAGTTTCATTTTTTAATTTTTCCTTGCGGTTAAACAACGTGAGTTGGAAACTTCACGCGCCTTTCTCATATCTTAAAGAAACACCGGATTTAGTCTGGGGAGAGACTAAATCCATTCCTTGTATTACATTGCAAAAACCCTGCGCCGTTGTTGCAGGCTACACCCTTGGGTCTAAAGAAATCCCAATCACTGACGATCGCGCAAAATATAGTATAGTATGAAGTTAACCATAAGTCAACAAAACTCCGCATCAAGAACAGAGCCATTCAGTTTTCGGTTCTTTGAGTCCATTCTTGCGAATAGGTGCGCGATGCTATCGGCAAGCATCGGGAGAAACACCCAAGCAAAAACACCCCTCCCACAGAGTGATTTGTGACAATTGAATGGCTCTGGCATCAAGAACTATTTAACGTGGGTTTGAAAACGGTTTTGTGCCCACTGACACCTCTGTTTCCATTCCTCCGCATTGAGTGTGACACCGTCGGGCAACGTTTCATCTTTCGCTATCCTCTCAAAAACCTCTATCGCGGTTCCATAATCTTTTTGAGAATACGCATTAATGCCTATTGTTTTCCGCACATCCAACACAAGACTTTGATACTGCTGTGGTGTCAACTGTGCAAGCGATGGTATCTCATCTGAGATTCTCGATTTTTCTAAGAGTGCCACCGCACGGCGAAGGTACTGATTACTGCTCTGCCATGCTTTTTCTCCATGAAGCAATTCGCCGACTAAGAGATACGCTAACCACATATCTGGTTCCGCTTGTATGCACATCGATAGATACACCATCTTTTCTGCCGAATCTATGCGTTCAACCAACACGACTCGGAGCAATTCGCGTAGAGGCCGATTCTCTCGTATCTCTTGATTCAATTGGGCATTCCAGTCCATTGGAACTACATCTGGATAAGAGAATGCGGCAATTCGTTTGATACGTCCCTGCTCGATCGCCTCATGTTCTACTTCAATCGCTGTGTATACCTCCATCGCCGCTTCATGCTCACCCTTTAGCCAATAGATGTCCCCTTTTAACAGCATCGCTTCTGGACTGAATCTCGTGTCTTGCTCACTGCCAATACGAGTTGCTAACGAGAGTGCCTTATCATAATTCCGCATTCGATATTCGCTGTACATTAAGCCTCGCAGCGTCCGTAAGTTGTCAGGTTCATCTGATAACATTGTTCCAAAAGTTTCCGAGGCGGTGGCAAAATCTCTTCGGTAATATGCTCGCCAAGCGGCATCTCGCAATGCTGCCATCTCATGGGCGCAGACCTGTTCAAAAACACTTGGCCGCTTTAAACGGTATGTGGCGTAAGTTGTATCATTGTTTTGGACTGGAATCGTCTCTAAAAATTCAATCCATTCCGCTTCCAGTGAAGATAAATCTTTCGCATAGTGTTTCAAAAAGTTCCCGGTCGGAAAAACGCCCTTAAATTTTTCTATGCCGTAGGTATCAACAAGAAATCGGACGAAGGATCCAGCCAACAGGTAACTCCGCGAACCCGCGTGCCTCCAGAACCCAAATCCCATGACACTCGATAAGGACGGGGCAATTCCCATTTGATGCATCGCTTTTGCCCACTGGTGCCCTGTAAGCCTGTCTTCACTCCAATCCGCGGCAACAGCAATCCCTTCGTGAAGTCCTACCTTCAGACTCACCTTCAACGGGGACCACGGCACGGTAAAGACATGCGCTAATTCATGTTTCAGGACGGGATGCGGAAAACCCTGAAGATGAATGTGAAATCCGTGTCCAAAGGGATCCTCGACAGACGTACTTCCTGCACCAATCAACTGCTTCTTCTGCCCAGGAGAGGCATAGATATACGCACGGACTTTCCGCGATAATGGTGTGTCTTCAGGCTTAAGATAGGTAGCCAATTGCGTATAGCGAAATTCGCAGTCCTCAGCGATCCGATCAATCTCCGCTTCAAGTTCGCGGGCATAGAAGATTTCAAAATGGGCTGTTTCACGCAAGCCTCCGAGTTCGCGGGCAATATCGTCGCGCGTCGGACGTATCCCTAAAGCCCCCGCGTAGAACTGGAAACCGAGCAAACCGATGACTAACAGATATAACCATACACGTCTTGACAGTGGACTGAAAAGTTTACGCCACCTCAACTGTGGCATCAACCCAGTATCTCTGCTCACCTCACAAATACCGACAGTAAGCCCCAAAAACAACAACGCCCACAACAGCGTTTCCGTCCGAGCTATCAACAGTATCCCCGTTATTGGAACGATGAAATCGTAGATTGGCCCCGGGAAGTACCCGAATGTCGCGTGATACGCAAATACTGGTGGATGAAATATTAGGTTAACAACCACCGGGATATAAGAAATCAAAAGATAGCCGAGATAGGCAAGGTATGCTAACCATCTTCTATTAATCCAAAACCCGAAAAACACCCCTACTGCCGTTGCGTACACACAACTCACAACAGGCAAAATACCAAAAAAGAGGAAACCCTCACCAAAGTTACAGTTTTCAACGCGAAACGCATTCAGCAGAATAATACCGAGCGGTAAAACCAATAAACCGGCGTTAAATGTCAATGCCTCACAAAAACACCGTAGGACGACCTGCCTGGGCGTACCGGTAAGGGCACCGGGTTGCCGTTTCATTTGTCTCAACACTGTCAGTGTTACGTGCGCGCCCGCGAAAGAGATACAAAGTGCCATTACGGCACAAAACTCAAAAGCAAGAATATTAAACAACGGAACATTCGCAAGCACCAATGCCAGTACACCGAATGCAACGAACCACAACCAATATGAAAATGTCCTGTGAACCGTAAGTTTTATGGGCATCTCTTAAAAATTGACAATCATATTTAGTGTCTATTTTACTGAGACATCTCCTCCGTGTCAAGCAGAATTCATCTTCTGTTAGGGTCATTCATTCTATAGACATAGCACTCCGCTGAAGTGCAAGACGTTTCCTGTCAGGTTGAAACGCAACTGACTCCGTTTTAGGTAGACAGTCAATGGTGATAGGTCGGAAACGGAGGTGGCGACATTCGGTTCCTAAGACTTTCCTAAGACGAGTAACCGAAAACTGAATGCCACTATCCTCCTATTGAAAACTATTTTTCTTCACGCTTAGTTGCCAATCACTTCGACTTTCTTCAAAAAACGGTTCCCTTGAACGCAACAACGCGTCTAATAGGATTATTTATGGTAGATTTTAGAATTACTTAGCCCGTCTAAAGAGGCGAGGTTAGAAAACCTCGCCAGCGGAGATGGGTCGTTGTTCCTTATAAGATGGCTATTTGTTTTAGGATTCACCATAAATGATCCTACGACCCACAAAAATTTTCTTGCAGTTATAGATAAAATATGTTAAAATACCGTAATATGCGTGTCTGGACGCTCGTATAAAGTCATCAGAGGGCACCGACATAACTCGCAAATCAATACAGGAAGACCGCGCTTCTAACGCGCACGCTCAATAGGAGAAAGAACATGGCAAATGGATTCACACGATTTTTTAAGGCTATCTGGTATACACTGACAGGAAAGGCACACGAATCCGCAGATAGAATGATGGAAAACCCCGAAGCCGTCAGAGGGGCTTACGAAGACATCATCAACGACAAAAAGGGGAATATCCAACGCTATAAGCAAGCGATCGGGCAACTGATCGCACTCGTTGAACAGAAAAGATCTACGGTTAAAAGCCTGACCGACGAAGTCGAGAGACTCGAAGAACTCAAATCAGGAGCCATCGCCAAGGCACAGCAGACCGCTGCGCAATTACAAGGCGACGGACTCTCACAGGAAGAAATCAAGGTGCACGGTGAGTATACGCGATGCGTCACTGCTTATCAAGACTTCAATTCCAACTTGGTCGAGAAAACCGGTCGCATTACGGAACTCGAAAACGAGATTGAAGATGCACAGGCTGATATTGAATCCCACAAACTTCAGATTACCAGTCTTCATCGCGATTTAGATAAGATTAAGTCCGAACAGTCTGAGGCAGTTGCGGATCTGATTACCGCACGAGAGCAAGAGGAAATCGCCGATATGCTCTCGGGTATCAGCATGGATGGCACCTCTGCCGAATTGACACGAATGCGCGAAATACGTGAGAAAGCGAAAGCGCGTTCAACAGTCGCACAGGAATTGGCTGGCACCGATTCTAAAAGTGAAGAGGAAGAATTCCTCACCGCAGCGCGATCCTCTGCTACTAACGACGAATTTGATGCCCTAATTTTTGGAGCACAGCAGACTGACGCAAAGACAGAGACGGAAACTCCCAAAAAGACGACAGACTCCGATTCTGAACTGCCAGTATAGCGAGCGACAAAAACGCAGTATCTTACCCATAGGTTGCCATTTTATAATAAAGTTTA
Organism: Candidatus Poribacteria bacterium; assembly: GCA_965220065.1. Classification (GTDB taxonomy): domain Bacteria; phylum Poribacteria; class WGA-4E; order WGA-4E; family WGA-3G; genus WGA-3G. The sequence continues at coordinate 5,237,484 of OZ244804.1, read as the reverse complement.
GAAGTAATTAGACACTCCAAAGAGGCGAGGTGTTTTTGATAGGGTGTTTCCCCAAGGAAACTTCGCCAGCGGTGGTGGGGTGCTTGTTTATTGAAAAACTGTCCACATATTTTTAGGTTTTACTATAAACAGAAGGGGGCGACGAGCCATAGCCGTTAAAAGTCCAACCTATACCTTCCGGGCAGAAGCCGGAACGCTCATCAATTCGGGAACCTCTCGTAGCCTCGTCCTATCTGGAAATATCCACGATCTCTTTTTCGTCCGTGACGGAGATGACACGGATTATATTCCACTTGTCCCCTTCTTAACCCGCAGCTGGGACATTCCTGGGTTCATTCTTATAGTTTACGAACTCAATGGACCCATCCGATTTGCGAAAGCGGCTGAACGCGAAAAAGTTCAGCGTGCGTTCAATCTATGGCGAGGCTCAATTGAGGCAACTCTCGACACAGATTCCCCGTCAGGCACTCCTCGTCTAATACAGCAGATCAGTGAACGCATTACGCCTGCCGAAGTCGATGAATCGGCAAATGATTCCTTTACACGGAACATGAACGATGCAATCGGCAGTCCGACGCTGGCACTTGAACTCCTACGGCAGTTTTGCCTGCTCTCCCGCACGACAAACGCTCACGGTGAAAAACTATTCTCGGAAAAATTGATAATCCTGATTGAAGCAACCGACATGTTGCTACCGGAAGGCGAAATTCGGAGTTTATCGCTACAGGACAGGCACCGGGTCAGCATCGTTCAAGATTGGATCTCGGACTCCAGTTTCATGGAAGGTAACGACACGGTCATCTTCATCGCAGAATCAGCGAGTCTCTTGAACTCTCGGATTACAAGGCTACCACAGGTGATCACCGTTGAAATACCTGCCCCGGGGATGGAGGAACGCCAACATTTCATTTCTTGGTTTAACAATACGCCGAAACTGATGGAAAAACCGCTAAACCTTTGGGGGACGCAAACCCAACTGGCGATACTCACGGCGGGTTTATCGATCCAAGCACTACGCCAGATGCTCCTTTCTGCGCGTTACTCCGGTGAGAGGTTACAACCTGAAGATGTTATCAGTAAAGTGTCTGAATTTATCCAAGGGCAGTTAGGGGAAGATGTCGTAGAGTTCAAAAAGCCTGCGCATCGTCTCAAGGACATCGTTGGCAACAAAAAATTAGTGGATTTTCTGAAGACGCAATTGATTCCGCGTATCACCTCAACGGGTCCCGATGCGATCCCCGGCATGAGCGTTTGCGGTCCCATTGGTAGCGGAAAAACGTTCATTTTCGAAGGACTTGCCGGTGAACTCGACATCCCTGTGCTTGTCCTCAAGAACATTCGGAGCATGTGGTTCGGACAGACCGATGTCATCTTTGAACGACTCCGACGATTGTTGACAGCTCTTGTGAAGGTGCTCATCTTCGTTGATGAAGCGGACACCCAATTCGGTGATGTTGGGACGGATGCGCATAGCACGGAACGGCGCTTGACAGGAAAGATACAAGCGATGATGTCAGATCCACAACTCCGTGGTAACATCACGTGGCTTCTCATGACCGCCCGGATCTACCACCTCTCCCCCGATCTACGGCGAGAAGGTAGAGTCGGGGATATGGTAATCCCAGTGCTTGATCCGAAGGACGAGGATCGCGAGGCGTTCCTTCGATGGACGATCGCCAAAGTCCTTCCCGGTCCGCTCTCCGAAGACGCAATCGAACGACTTGTGAAACTGACCGAAGACTATTCCGCGGCAAGTTTCGCATCGCTCCGCTCCGACTTGGAAGCCGCCAGTCTCATGAAAAAAGATAAACTGACGCTCGAGGAAATCATCGCTGTCGCGGAAGATCGAATTCTACCCAACATCGGTCCGATTCGACGCTACCAAACCTTGCAAGCCCTCGTCAACTGCACGCGTAAATCCCTACTCCCGGGAGATTATTCCCCTGAGATTCGGGAATCATGGATGAAACAGATTGCACAACTTGAAGCCATTGGCGTTAGAGATCGATAACCGCTCCAGTCGCTGCAGAACGGTACCCGGCACAGATGATCTCCACGGAATGCGCCGCAAATTCGGCGTTCATTTCACTCTCTACACCGTTTTCAATACAATCAATAAATGCCCCGAATTCACGCGCACTGTCGTCATCACTACCGACATCTATCCACTGTTGCTTCGGTGGTGCCCCAATCCCTGCCTGTGTGCTACTCCACATTCCCATCGGATCGAGCGGATGCGGTGAAGGGGGTTCAAACGCGGGTTCAGCGGCAAAAACCTCCAAACGGTTCGCTGAGGCATCAAAGGTCAAACTCCCTTCGGTGCCGATGAGCTGCACCTTCCGGACGCCACCTTGTGCGTGACTCTGCCAACCGTAACGTCCACCAACAATCGTTGCTGTAATTCCATCTTCCAACGTCAAGACTAAAGCCCCAAAGTCCTCAAGACCACAGTCACGATGTTCCTTAAAGAAGTAGTTCGCCGTCCCACCGAAAACACGCTGCACGCGTTTCTGTGTTAACCAATTCACCATAGACACCGCATAGACCCCGACATCGAACATCTCAGGTTTGGCTTCAACGAAACTGTAGCGTTCCAGCGCGGGTTTTTGGATTCTTTTTTCTCCGACAGGTGCGGTCCCGGGATGCCCTTTGGAGAAGAGCACATCGCAATGAACTGCCTGAAGTTCACCGAGGCTTCCACTTGCCAATGCCTGCTGGACGGTGCGTGCCCAAGCACTGTGAATATTGCTAAACATCTGGCTCCGGACACCATTCTTCGCAACCGCCGCAACAATATTATCGGCATCTTCTGCATTGAGTGCCATCGGCTTATCGAGATAGACGTGCTTACCGGCTTCGGCACATTTAGCACCGATACGCCCGCGACGTTCCACATCCGTACAGAGACTCACAAGATGTACATCCTCGCGTGCCAATGCCGCGTCGAGGTCTATGAACGGCAAATCCAAAGATTCAGCGAGCGAACGTGCCAACGTAATCCGCTCTGGTGGCGCATCGGATTCATCAGCGAACGCGACCAGCCGACAGCGTGCATCCTGTGCAAAACTCAAGGCGTAATTCTCTTGATGCGTGCGATTCCCACCGAGTAGGAGAACTCCATATTTTCCATCCTGTTGCATGTTTATTCCTCCACCGTAATAGGTTGACCGCTTTCAAGCGATTGCGCGATAGCCTCTGTTAACTCACCCGTATCACCCAATTGTGGCACTGTAGCGTTCAGATAGTGCCGCCCCACAGGGGTTTCATGATAGATAACACCTTTATTACCGACCAACATAATGTCAATCGCTGTGTCTACATCGGCTTGATTGACGCTTAACAGTGCCATCTGCCCGCCCACATAGTGAACCATCACTGTAACCTGTGTTCCGTCTGCGTCTCCTTGTGTGTAGACGCGCGCTGGCGGTGAGGGCATCCATCCATTCGCGAGTGCCGCCATCTCTGACGCCAGTGATAACAGATTTGCTGAATCACCCGCTATGTGGAGGACACACCTTAAGAACACGGGACTCCCAATCCGTTCTTTTTCAAGTACAGATTGGACGGATTCTTTAAGTAATTCCATCTCTACTCCTTTCTTAATTTTGTAGGTTTTGCCACAATCCGAAATCACAAGCCTGCAACATTGGCGAAGGTGACTCCAGAAATAAGTTTCACCATAAATGCCCTAAGAAAAACTGAAAAATCGTTGACGAACCTGCAGATATTATGCTATAGTGCGTATGATTATCAGTTAGTTACAAGAGGGTTCTATTAGACGCAACCTTTAACTGACAATCGAAGGGGTTTTCTCCGAAAACCCCGGTGAATGCCACACGGAGAACATTCATACCGTTGATTCACCGATAACTGCCAACTATAAATGGAGGAAAACAATGCCACTGAAAACCCTTGAAGAACTCGTTGCCGAAGCAAAAGCGAACGTTGGACACATTTCACCTGATGAACTTACGGAAACTACGGAGTCAATCATTCTCTTAGATGTCCGCGACGAGCCGGACTACGATGAAGAACATCTACCGGAGGCGGTTTCTCTACCGCGCGGTTACCTTGAACTCGACATTGATGAGATCGCCCCTGATGCAGACACACATATCGTTACGTATTGTGGTGGCGGCACCCGTGCGACACTCTCCGCACATACCTTAAAAAACATGGGCTACGAAAACGTCTCAGTGCTAACGGGTGGATTCCGCGGTTGGAAAGCCGAAGGACTCCCAACCGAAGCGTCCGATGAATAAGGGACGCTATGCACACAAATTAGCATAGATCACAGACCTTGTCAACGTCTTGGTTTGGTTTTTGATATTACACTATATAGACATTAAGGGAGAGAATTATGCGCAACACATATATCCTTTTACCATTGATACTCCTCGCGCTTTTTGTCGGTGATAGCGATGGGGAAAAGAAACAACTCAACGTCTTCACATGGGCAGGTTACGTCAGCGACGACATCCGCGAGGGATTTGAAAAGGAATATGGGGTGAATGTCCTCATTGATACCTATGCCAGCAATGAGGATCTTCTCGCGAAATTGTTAGCAGGTGCGACGGGATACGATATCATTATGCCGTCCGACTATATGGTGTCAATCTTGATCAAACAAAATCTGTTAGCGGAACTGAATCGCGACAATATCCCCAACTTCCAAAATATCAGTCCCTTGTTCCTCGGCAAATACTTCGATGCCGAAAACCGATATTCCATTCCATACACATTCGGCACTGCAGGCATCGCTTACGACTCGTCCGTCGTTTCGCCAGCACCCAACAGTTGGACAGTACTTTGGGACGCGCAATACAAGAACCAATTCAGCATGTTAGACGACCAACGCGAGACACTCGGTGCGGCACTAAAACTGCTCGGATACAGTCTCAACACCACCGATCCGAAAGAAATCAAAGCGGCGAAAGAGAAACTGATCGCACAGAAACCGCTCGTGAAACAGTACAAAAGCGAGGCGGAAGAACTCCTCATCGCCGGGGATGTCGTCATGGCACACTGCTGGAGTGGTGATGCGTTCCGAGCAACCGAGACGCGTCCAGCGATTCGGTATGTCATTCCCAAAGAAGGATCCAGTCAGTTTATCGACGCCGTCTGCATTCCGAAATCCGCACCGCATCAGGCACTCGCCGAGCAATTTATCAATTACCTTCTTCGTCCTGAAGTTAATGCCAAAATCACGGCTTTCACGAAATACGGAACCTGTGTGCCGACAGCAAAAGAATACCTACCGGAACATCTGCGGGAACACAAATTTATCTATCCGCCTGCAGAGATTTTGGAATCCCTTGAATGGCTGAAGGATCCTGGGGATTTCACGAGGCATTACAACCGCGCATGGGAGGAAATTAAGGCGAAATAAGGTAACATTTCTCTCTTCCCGCACATTCATCCTATTTGTGTTGACAAGGAGGAAATAACGATGTTCAAAACGTTCCAACACCTACGATGGATTATTGTCGGTTTGACCGCTGTTGTTCTATTCCATATAACTATAGAAAACACTGCTGCGAAGAAATGGGAAATCGTCTCTCAACTTCCAACAGGGAGATCGGCATTCTCGACTGCAGTCGTTGAAGGTAAAATTTATGTCATTGGCGGCACCCTCTTTGAAAACGAGAGCAGTGGTCCTTTTGGGCTTTCAACAGTAGAAGTCTACAACCCGTACAACAATAGTTGGAAAAGAGTTGCCGATATGCCAACGCCTCGATCCAATGCAGGCGCAGCAGTAGTGGACGGAAAAATCTATGTCGCCGGTGGGCTCACTGCAACAGACAGACGCATGGAAAGCACTAAGGTTCTGAAAGTCGTTGAAGTCTACGACCCGCAAACCGACACATGGGAGAGAAAACAGGATATGTCCGAGCCTCGTCTTTCATTTGGTATCGGCGTGGTTGGCAGGAAAATATATGCCATGGGTGGAGCGAATTTCTTTGAGAATCAGTGGCGACTCGATCATGTGGAAGTCTATGATCCCGATACCGATGTCTGGCACAACCGTCCAAGCTTACTCACGCGGCGCGATGGTTTTGAGACAGCAATCGTTGAAGATAGCATTTATGTTATTGGTGGGCGAGGATGGCCATCAATCGCCCAAAATGGCCCGTATCTTGCGACCATTGATGTCTATGAACCTGGAAATAGGTGGCGGAAGAAAACCGACCTGCCAAGCCTTAGATACGGCTTTTCGTCAGTTGTCGTTGCGGATGAAATCTATCTCATCGGCGGGCTCGAAGGCGCGGCTTTCGATCAACATGTGAAGACGGTGGAATCCTACCATCCAAAGGCCGAGATGTGGAGAGTAAGGAAGCCAATGCCAATTGGAAATACCCCGTTTGGGGTAGCGACAGTCAACCAGAAAATTTATATCCTTGGTAGCGAAAGAGAAGGCGGAGAACTTTCTCTGGATGTTGAGGTATTTAAAGTTGTTGGCGTCAGAGCAACCGACAAATTGCCGGTACGTTGGGGTGAACTTAAAGCACAAGACGTAACGCAACCTTAACGTCACATTTTCCAAAGGTTTGTAGTCGTTCGATTCATCGTACGTTTGGTTGAGGATGCCATGAAAATTCCAAAAACACTGTTCTTCATGGTTCTAAACCCAATTCCACTCATCGTTCATTTGACGTGGTGGTTTTTGTTTGCTGCTTTAAGTATTGTGTTCGACGATCCATTTATAGAAGGGAGAGGGCGCCATATTGCCCAAATCGTATCACCGCCTTCATCGTTCGGGAATTATGTCAGAGCCGCTTCAATCATTTTTGACGAAATCATCAAAGAATTCACGAGCGGCGGCGGAGTGTATTCTTTTATTTTCGTTATGCTCCCTGCTTTCACTATCAGCTACCGAGAAGCGAGAGGTAATTTACAAGGCATTGCGAGAGAGCACACAGCCTGGATGCATTGGTATCGTCAGCAACAGGAAAACATTTTTGAAGAATCGCCACCCGCATTGGAGGACCGGAAGGTCAATTCCTATTTCAGAAAAACACTAAGAACCCTACGATCTATGATTCGCAATCCGGTGCTTTTTATTGTGCATTTTGCATACTGGTTTTCTGCTTTTACTTTGGTATTTGCTGTGTTATTTGCTTTGACAGAGTGGGCAGGGATTGTCGATACAGTACGCGAATTCGTGAAGATGCTACCTGAGTTTGCCCTCCTTCCCCTCGTACTTGCCCTGCTTTCCAGTTACCAAGAGACAAGAGGTACTGTAAAAGGGATTATTAAAGTGAGGCAGATGTGGACGGAATGGTACCATCAACGACAATCCGCAAAAGTCCAAGAAACCATCTTTGACGTATCACCCCCGTTATTTGATACCTCCTTATAAAAAAAGGTTTCACATGTAAGGGAAATAGATCATGAAAATCCCAAAAACGCTATTCTTCATGGTTCGGAACCCGATTCCCCTCATCGTTCACGTGATATGCTGGATTTTCGCGTCTACACTCCTATTTTTCATGCTACTCGCCATGACGGTTCCACCAGAAGAGAAGCCCGACGATATCTGGGAGTTGATTGTGTTAATAGGGGCGTTTGGGCAACTCCTGCCTTGGATTGCTCTTATTGCTTTCATCATCAGTTACCGAGAGGCGAGAGGCAACCTAAAAGGAATTGCTAAAGAGCAGGAAAGGTGGAGCGGGTGGTATACGCAACAACACAGATCAGGAACATTGGATGGGACTTATGAAGAACCACCACTGGAAAACATACCCGTTAATTCTTATTTCAGAAGAGTTCAAAAGACATTACGCTTCATGATTCACAACCCGATGTCCTTGATCGTTCACCTTACGTTTTGGCTTGTTGCCTTAATTTTTCTATACATTACGATTTACTATACGGCTTACTACCTCGGTATTGTTGCAGCATTACGAAATGTGGTCCGATTGCTCCCTGAATTTGCCATACCGTCTGCTATACTTGCTTCGATTTCCAGTTATCAAGAAGCAAAAGGCATCATAAAAGGCACCACCAAAGAACGAGAGGTGTGGACAAAGTGGTACCAACGGCAAACTGAAGCAAAAGCACACGGATACACACTTGACGAACCACCACCATCGCTAATCGCTGATTGACAGTTTCATATTTAGAGAGGTATCCGTTACAAAACACATCAGACTCGCATTCTGTGTTTTTTATTTTTTTACCCTCAAGGAGGAAAAATTGAGCAGACCTAATATTTTATTCATCATGTCCGATGACCACGCTTCACACGCCATCAGCAGTTATGGAAGTCGGATTAACCAAACACCAAACCTCGATCGTATCGCCGATGGCGGCATGATTCTTCAAAACTGTTTCTGTGTCAACTCCATTTGCACGCCGAGTCGTGCGAACATTTTGACCGGCACACACAGTCATATTAATGGGGTCAAGACGCTATCAGATCCCCTTGACGGTCGGAGACCGAATGTCGCGAAGATGCTCCGAGCGGACGGCTATCAGACCGCCATGGTAGGCAAATGGCATCTCGGTCACGGCGGGAACGCAGATCCGACAGGTTTTGATTACTGGAACGTCTTACCCGGACAAGGACTCTACCACGATCCAGTGATGCTCGAACCCGCTGGCGAGAAAACCCATAAAGGCTATACCACCGACATTATCACAGATTTCTCATTGGAATGGTTGGCGAATCGGGACAAGGAGAGACCTTTCTTCCTGATGTGCCACCACAAGGCACCACACCGTCCATGGGATTCCGATGAGAAGCACGCACAGATGTTTGAGGACGCAGACGTTCCGATGCCAGACAACTTCTTTGACGATTACGCCAACCGTTCAAACGCCGCAAAGGACGCGAAAATGCGGGTTTTCGGTCACATGAGCGAAAGAGATCTCAAGATTGACACACTGGGTCCACCACCAGAGGGATTATCGGAAAAGGAGTTGGCAAACTGGCAGTATCAACGATACATCAAGGAGTATCTCCGTTGCGTCGCCTCCATCGATGATAACGTCGGACGGATGCTTGACTACCTCGATGCGGAAGGTATCGCAGACGACACACTCGTCATCTATACTTCCGATCAGGGATTTTTCTTGGGCGACCACGGCTGGTACGACAAACGATTCATGTATGAGGAATCCTTGCGGATGCCGTTTCTCGTCCGCTACCCGCGCGAGATCCAACCGGGCAGTTCATGCGACGCCATGGCACTGAATATAGATTTCGCAGAGACCTGGCTCGATTATGCTGGACTCCCTATCCCAGAGGACATGCAGGGAACGAGTATGCGACCACTTCTCAATGGTGAAACACCGGACGATTGGCGCACGTCAATGTACTATCGTTACTGGATGCACCTCACACACCACTATGTTCCGGCACACTATGGGATCCGAACGCATCGTTATAAACTCATCTATTACTACGGTGAAGCACTCGGCACTACGGGTTCGATTGATGAACCGAAAGAACCCGAATGGGAACTCTTCGATCTTGAGAAAGATCCGAATGAGATGTGCAGTGTCTACGATGATCCGGCGTATGCCGACATCGTCACCGAATTGACAGCGGAATTGTATCGACTCAAAGCTGAAGCAGGAGACGAAGAGTAGGCAAATTAAGTGTTCACTGCTAAGCGAGGTTTCATGAAGTTCAAGAATTTAATCTGGTAACTCTCAAACGTGCGATGAATAGCACTACTACAAGCCGATTTGTTCGTAGTCGTGCGATTCATCGCCCGTCAATTACCAAATTATTTTTTCATCTTTATCCAATCCCATCACCAACATGGAGGGAAAAAATGGCAACTCAAACCCCTTTGAGCAAAATTGCACCCGGTATGAAAGTTACGGCACAGATGTCGCCGGAACCAAGTGAGGCAGATTTGCAACTTGCCAAGCAGATGGATGTCGAATATGTCGTCCTCTGGACAAACGGCGAAAATGCGAATTACGACTATTTCATGAGCCGTCGCGAGATCTTTGAGAACGCAGGACTCAAGATCTATGGGTTCGGCAACAGCGATGTTCACAATCAGGACGGGATTGTGCTGAACTTAGAGAACCGCGACGCGAAGATCGAACAGTACAAGCGGTACATTCGCGATCTCGGTAGGGCGGGGATTCCGTATACAACGTATGCGCACATGGGCAACGGTATCTGGAGCACCGAACGTGAGACGACCCGTGGTGGCGCGAGTGCAAGGGGATTTAACCTCGAAGCGGCGCAAGAGGGACACTGGGGCGGCAAACTGTATCCGATGCCGCTCTCTCACGGACGCGAATTCAGCGAGGATGAACTCTGGGACAACTACACCTATTTCATCAAGCAAGCCGCGCCCGTCGCTGAGGAAGCAGGCGTGATGATCGGTATCCATCCGGACGACCCACCCGCGGTGCATCTCGCAGGAATTCCGAGATGTATCTTCAGCAGTTTTGAAGGTTACAAACGTGCCCTTGAAATCGCCGATAGCCCCAATGTTGGTATGTGTTTCTGTGTTGGTTGCTGGCTGGAAGGCGGCGAATTGATGGGCAAAGATGTCATTGAATCCATCCGCTATTTCGGCGAACGGAACAAAATCTTCAAAGTCCATTTCCGCAATGTCGATCAGCCGCTCCCGCACTTCGTTGAGACCTTTGTTGACAACGGCTATCAGGATATGTACCACGTCGCGAAAGCACTCCGCGAAGTCAATTTCAACGGTGTTCTGATCCCTGACCATATCCCACAGATGGGGGATGACGGTCGCGTCGGCACAGCGTATACGATCGCCTACATGAATGCACTCGTGAAACGAGCAAATGAGGAGGTCGCTGCGTCAGAAAATTGATGTTTGTCCCCTCAATGAAAAAGACGAAAAACGAGGGATACCAACAGAGAATTCATTAACTGACACGTCCACAGTCAACTTTGACGAGGACGTGTCAGGTTTTATCACGATCTTGCTTCAGCGGATCGGTATGTTTGTTCAACAAATGCCAGTTTTAAGTTATCTGTCAAACAGATAACATTCATTAGCAGAACACTCATCATCTTCGCTCCAGAGGAGCGATATGTCTATAGCACTCACGACCATGTAATCTTCCGCTCCAGAGGAGCGGTATGTGCCTATCAAGTTAAATCTTAGAAACATAACAACCATGGCAGACACCTATACCCAACTCTATGTCCATATTGTTTTTGCCGTCAAAGGCAGAGATACCCTCATTCCAAAAGATCGTAAAACAGAACTTCATCAATATATCACTGGCATTGTAACAAACAGGAAGCAAAAAATGGTTCAAATCAATTCAATGCCCGATCACGTTCATATTCTCGTAGGTATGACTCCTGATATTGCTTTATCTGATTTAGTCAGGGATATTAAGGTGAGTGCCACAAAATTCATCAATCAAAAACGTTGGGTGATGGGACAGTTCAGATGGTAAGAAGGATTTGGAGCGTTTACCTATTCACACTCTCAACTTGGAGATGTCGCTACATACATCCAAAATCAGGAAAAACACCATTCACGTAGAACGTTTAGAGAGGAATATCTTGAGTTATTGAAGCGTTTTGATGTAACTTATAATGAAAAGTATGTTTTTGATTCGAGTGCTGAAGATACTTCCGAAACATGATACACGCGCACAATGTCAATATACTTTACATACCGCTCCGCTGGAGCGGAAGAGCAACTTCACAATCTTGCTATAGACATACCGCTCCGCTGGAGCGGAGGCACATTGTATATCCGTCCATTTGAAGATAGCAATAGCCCTATGCAACTTCACAATACTATGAAAGAAGAACTTTGAAACCTTAATCTACCGTTTTACTGGAGCGGAAGACATACTGTAAACATACCCATTTGAAAAAAATAGTATCTCTATGCGACTTAACAACACCGTGAAAAAAGCATCCGAAAACGTTTTCTTAAGACTTCATCAATTCGTATGCTTCCTCTTACTAATACTAAACCTTCCACTGACCGTGTCGGCAGACTGGAATGATTTTCTCGGTCCAGAGCGAAATGGGAAATCGGAAGAGAAAATAGAGGTCGCGCCATGGAGAAACACAGGTCCCCCGGTCGTCTGGCACAAAAAGATCGGCACCAGCTACGGGGCACCCACCATCGCAGACGGACGATTGTTTATCTTCGGACGTCATGGCGACATGGCGCGGCTCACCTGTATGGAAAGCAACACCGGTACGGAACTTTGGCGATTTGAATACCCGACAGACTACGAAGATATGTACGGATACAACAATGGACCGAGGTCTTGTCCCGTCGTTGACGGGGAACGCGTCTATATCTTCGGGGTTCAGGGAAAACTGCACTGCCTGAATGTTAGGGATGGTACCCTATTATGGAGGGTGGATACGGCAGACCGTTATAATGTCGTTCAAAACTTTTTCGGGACGGCTTCAACACCCATTGTTGAAGGGGACCTACTTATCGCCCAAATCGGCGGTTCTCCACCGGGAATCCCGAAAAATATCTGGGCATCAAACGGTAACCCGCCATCAAACGGCACCGGTATCGTCGCATTCAACAAACTCACGGGAGAGGTCGTTTACGAAATCAGTGACGAATTAGCGAGTTACGCAAGTCCTATCACGGCAACGATTGATGGACGACGTTGGGGATTCATGTTTGCTCGCGGTGGACTCGTCGGCTTTGAACCGGCAACTGGCAAACTCGATTTCCATTATCCGTGGCGCTGTCCGAAGATTGAATCTGTCAATGCCTCGAATCCCGTTGTTGCTGACGACCATGTCTTTATCAGTGAATCTTACGAGGTCGGCAGTTCTGTCCTCCAAGTATATCCGGGTGGCTACAAGGTTGTTTGGAAAGATCCACCGCGCCGCCGAAACCAGTCACTGCGACTGCACTGGAACACCGCCATTCATCACGAAGGCTACCTCTACGCCTGTAGCAGCAGACATTCCAGCGGTGCTGAACTTAGATGCGTAGAACTCAAGACGGGTAACGTCGTGTGGGGACAACGCGTTGACGAACGCGCCTCGTTACTTTGGGTAAACGACTACTTTATCTTCCTCGGGGAATACGGACGTCTGATGCTACTCAAATGCACCCCAGAAAAGATGGAGATCATTTCTGAGGCAGTCCCAAGAGACGAAAACGGAAGACAATTTATTGAATATCCGGCGTGGTCGGCACCCGCATTGTCAAATGGGCTGTTATATATTCGAGGCAAAGATCGGTTAGTCTGCCTTGACCTACGTCCAGAGACAAAGTGATTGCTCCTTGACGACTTATAGTAAACAGGACTTACACAAAATCAAAGAATTCAGTCTATTATGGCGCAATCGGTGCGGTTAGGAAACCGCACCTACCGGGGAAGTACGTAAGTCCTAACTATAAAAGGCATCAATTAGGGCTTCCACAATGTCGCCTCGATGAATCTTTCACCGTCGGGTTCCTCATCAAAATAGTAGACGGTCACTATAGTCCCGTCAGGACGTTGGATTGTGCGTGGATATCCAACATCGTGATCCCCGCCATTATCGCGCAAAACGATCTCTTCACCCCAAGTTTCACCTGCATCACTGCTCAACTTCGCGCATATCCGATGCGGAGCATCCCGGTATCCGTAAATCAAGCACAATCGTCCGTCGTGAAGATGCGTTAGCGTTGGTGGGTTGCCGCCGCGTCCCGTGTTCTCTACCGGTCGATTCATGTAATTCCACGTCTGCCCGTTATCATCTGAGGCGTAGAGATCAATCCAGTTCTCCCATTTTTGCCAGTCTGGATTTGCGTAATCGCTACCGGCTCGGCACCGAACCGCTACGAGAATCTTTGAATCAGGTAACCGAACGCTTGCTGGCATAATCGCGAATCCTTCGGGTTCGGGTCCGATCTGAGATACCAACGAAAAGGATTCACCCCCATCGGTTGTCTGCGCACAGAATATCAGACCCTCCTCACCATCGGATTTCGATGCCGTAAGGAACAAGAGGCATCCGTCTGGACCGGAGACGAGATAATCTGTCCGAGCCGCGATACCGGTGTAGTCAAACATAGGAAGCCGAAACGGACCATTCCAACTCTGACACCGGTCGAAAGAGGTATAAAACCACGAATAAGCCCCTGCTCTCAATCCGGATCTGCTGCACATTATCGCAAAATCCGGGTGCGTAAAATCGACACGCGACGGCGTCTCAAACGAAGCCTCCGATGCCAGCCTATGCCGTTCTTCCACGTGTTCATCTGCAGAGAGCGTCCCCCTTGCCGGTAAACGACACGGTGTTTCCGAGACACTCCATGTCTCACCGCCATCGAAACTTCGTGCCTGCATTCCCACAAACGGTTTATTAGGGTCGCGGCGATGGAATCCCGCATCCGATTTATGATATCCAACCGTAAAGCCGACAACGATTTCGTTGTCCCATGCCCAAATACCGTAATTTGCTGGCCAGCCAGCGTAGCGGCCCGGTTCACGATAGATTGTAACCTGTCGCATTTTTATCTCAATTCCCCCATTTTCGTGATATAGATCTACAAACTACACAGTAAAGAAATCACAGACCAGTATAACACCAAGACCTCTTTTTCTCTATGGAAAACTTGACTTTTTTCAGCACTGCGGTTAAAATTTAACCTATCGGTCATGATACACACTTATACGAAATCCCTATCGGATTAGGACAATCCAATGCGCAACTGGTTAGCAATTGTAATTATCCTTTGGCTCTGTTTGCCACTATCTGGAATCACTGACGAGAAATCCAGCGACCCACAGCATATACGTCCAGCACGTAGAGCGAGCCTTCATTCTCATGTTTCAAGGCGATAATCTCGGAGCTATCTCCGAATTTGAAGCCGCGCTCTCGATTGAACCCGATCACTACGAAATCCTGCACTATCTCGGCATGGCATACGCCCAAGAGCAATTCTGGAGCAAAGCCGCCGAAAGTTCCCAACGCTCGTTAGCATTAATGCCAGACAACATCGAGGCACTCTATTCACTCGGTGTTGCCTATTTCAGACTTGATCAGTGGGAAGATGCAGTGGTAACACTCCAACGAGTTATAGAACTTTCACCGCAACACGCACGCGGGTATGAGATGCTCGGCAGATCGCTCGTAAAACTCCGTCGGTACGCAGAAGCCGTTCCGATCCTGAAAAAGGCACTCGAACTGACGCCACACGCCGCAGGTCTGTATTATGAACTCGGCACAGCATATCTCAATTTAAAAGCATATCCAGAAGCGATAGAGAACTTCAAACTGGCAATAGCGTATGGTCCAACGGGTTATGCGGAACCACATCACGGGCTCGGGACAGCGTATTTTCGATTGGGGGACCGGGAGAAAAGCAGAACGGAAATGCAAATTTATCAGCGACTTCAACAGGAATTCGCTGAATACGAACGTCTCACCCGTCTCACGCGAGCGGAACCGAACAACCTTGAGGCATGGACAGAGTTAGCCACACTCCTTATGCATCAAAAAAACTTTGCCAAGGCAGTTCAAGTCTTCCAGAGATGCATTGAGCTCGCGCCCAACAACGCCAACTTTTATCATGGACTGAGCCGCGCCTTTATGAACCTTAACTATCCTAAACATGCCTCAGAAGCCGCCAGAAAAGCCGTCCAACTGATGCCGAACCAAGCAATTCTCTATAACACCCTCGGTAGCACTTACGCGATGCAGGGTGAATCGCAAAAAGCAATTAGTGCGTTCCAAAAAGCGGTTGAGCTCGACAGCGAAGAGCCTTACTACCACCTCAACCTTTCAAGGCTCTACCAAGGCATGGGTAACCAAAAACTCGCGCAGGAGCATTATCGCGTCTATGAATATCTTTTGTCCAAACAGAAGTAGGGGGTTTTTGCTTGGGTATTTCTCCAAGGGCGCATCGTCCCTACAGATACAAGGTCTATTGCTCCTGTTCCTCAGCATTGGTATGAGTTTTGGGGCATCGGCGCAGGACACAGAGAATCTCATATTAATCTCTGCAGGCACCTTTACAATGGGAAGCGATACCCGCGCCGCCGACGAAAAACCGATGCACAAAGTCTATCTCAACGCTTATTACATCAGCAAATATGAGGTCACGAACGCCGAGTACCATGAATTTTGGAAACAGCAATTAAAAGCCGCTTCTCCAGGACAAACGCCACAACACACGCCAGAAAACTTCACGCACCTCCCACAAATCGGCGATTGGCCCGCACGCGCAAAACAGTTCCCGAATCATCCTGTCGTCGGTGTGTCGTGGCACGATGCAAACGCTTACGCGGCGTGGAAAGGCATGCGCCTCCCGACAGAGGCGGAATGGGAGAAGGCGGCGCGTGGTTACACCAACAGAACATGGCCTTGGGGCAATGCCCTTGAACCTTACGCCAACACCGCTGCCAAAGACGACGGTTATGAGAACAGACTCGCACCTGTCGGCAGTTTCCCAAAAGGCAAAAGCTACTACGGCGCAATGGACATGGCGGGGAACGTTTGGGAATGGACAGCGGATTGGTACAGCGATGTCTACTATTGGTACACTTCACAAGCCGCTACGAAACGTCCGAAGCAGAACCCAACAGGACCGACTGTCGGGAGTTGGCGTGTCATCCGAGGCGGATCCTGGATGGATGCGATTGCCCGATGTAGCACAACATTTCGGTTTTACCTCTATCCTAACTTAAAAACCTCCTTTGTCGGTTTCCGATTGGCAAAAACGGCTTTTTAATTTTACCTTGCGGTTCGGTCAGATGAGTTGGATAAATAACGACCATTTCCGTAGACCTGAAAAAACACCCAAGCAAAAACCCTGCACCCTTGTTGCAGGCTATGGGTTTGGGACTAAAGAATACCCCTTAACCGACACCTGACAACTGAAAGCGAACGAAGTGAGCGAACTGAAAACCATTGAAAACAATGCTGAAAAATCAGAATCCGTCTTTACACGTCATCCTATTCCTTCTACTAACTGCAGGCAACGCCATCTCGCAATCCCCTATCTTTGTGGATGCCACCACAGAAGCGGGCATCCATTTCAAACACAATAAAGGCACAACCGAACACAAGCATATCATCGAGACAATGGGATCCGGCACGGTCTTCTTCGATTACGACACCGATGGTGATCCCGACCTCTATTTCGTCAACAGTGGTCCCGTTTCTCAAGAGAACCAACATACGATAGGGAACGTTCTCTATCGAAACGAGGGTGATGGACGTTTCACGGATGTCACCGAAATATCAGGAACAGGGGATACCGGATTCGGAATGGCGGCATCAGCGGCAGATATCGACAACGACGGCGATCTCGATCTCTATGTCGCCAACTTCAGGCAGGATAAACTCTACCGAAACAATGGGGACGGCACCTTTACCGACATCACAGAAGCCGCGGGTATTGATAACACGCTCTGGAGTATCGCCGCTGTCTACCTCGATTTTGATGTCGATGGCGACTTGGATATCTTCGTGGTCAACTATCTGGTGTATGAGTTGTCAATGCCGGTATCCATCTACAAAGGCATTGTCGGTTACGGGCACCCGCGTAGCTACGAGGGAACCCCCGATGTCCTCTACCGAAACAACGGGGATGGCACCTTCACGAATATCGCCGAGACAGCAGGCGTGACAAATCCCGTCGAGGGCAGAGGTATGGCGGCTGTCGCTTGGGACTACGATCAAGACGGATTGCCAGACATTTACGTCGCCAACGATACCAATAGAAATTTCCTGTATCACAATAACGGTGATGGCACCTTCACGGATGAAAGCATCTTCATCGGTGTCGGTTACGACGACAGAGGGGTCGCCGAGGGGTCTATGGGGGTAGATTGTGCAGACTACAACGGCGATGGATGGTTCGATCTTATCGTTGCGAATTCGGAGAAGGCAACGCTCTATAAGAACGAGGAGGGCTTCTTTTTCGCCGATGCCACTGTGGACAGTGGATTGGAACAACCGACGCTCCCGTTTGTAGGTTTTAGTCCGCTCTTTCTGGATTACGATAACGACGGACACCTCGACATGTTCTGCGCAAACGGACATCCACAAGATGTTGTCGAGATATTGGGGGGCAATGAAACATACGCCCAACGGGACCAGATCTTTCAAAACAACGGTGATGGCACTTATACGGATGTCTCTGCTTCCACCGGGGATTACTTCTTAGAACCACTTGTCGGTAGAGCCGCCGCGACTGCCGACTACGACAATGACGGTGACCCGGACATTGTTATCATGAATTCTGACCAGCGAGCAGTGCTGCTGCGGAACGATGGTGGAAACACGAAAAACTATCTGAGCATTAAACTGGTCGGAACGCAAAGCAACCGCGACGGGATTGGTGCGAAGGTTACGGTCACGACAGGAAACATGACGCAGATAAGGGAAGTGAAGAGCGGTTCAAGTTACGCCTCAGGAAGCGATACGCGCGTGCTGTTCGGTTTGGGAGAAAATCAGGATATTGAGAAGGTAAGTATCGTCTGGCAAAGCGGGACTACACAAGAATTACGAGATGTCTCTATCAACCAGGTTCTGACAATCGTAGAGTCGGAAGAGTAGGGCGATTTCAAGCCACATCAGCCAACAAAAAACCCGCATCCAGATTTGGATACGGGTTTTTTGTAAAGAATAAAATATTACTGACGCTTGAGAGCTGCCCACTGCGTCGCCAACTTACCCTGCGGTTCGACTGGTGTCAGCACATCCAAGAAGAGATTATCTTTCGTGGGTGCGATGAGAAGATCGGTATCGGTCGGCTCAAAGCGGAGGTTGACGTAATCTGCGCCACCCGATTCACCACATTTGAAGTGCAAGAAGTTCTCGCCTTTCTGGAATTGAATCTCGGTTGGCGTTGTGACTCTTTGAACCCCACCTGTCCAAGCACTGTTGTCATAGACCTGTTCGCCGTTGATCCAGATTTGGGCGTAATCATCGTGCGCGGGATGCATCGTTGTCGTCCGGGTATCCGGAGAAATAACAACGATGAGACCGTGCCATGTGATGTCCCGTCCATCAGGGATACCGTGGCTTGTGGACATGTTCAGTTGGTCCTCAACGTTAATGTCAACAATCGACCAAGCGAGTGAACCACCGTTATCTGGAAGGTTCACTATGGCATTCGCTGTTTTTCCGGCACCGTCGCGTGTAGAGACGGAGGCGTTTGAAATCAAACCCCCACTGCCTTCAGCGAGGTAGTCAATTGTTGCGGATGTGTTAAAACCGCCCGTATTGGTGACGAGATCGAGTCCCCACCATTTTCCAATCCAATTATCACCTGCCGGTTGCCAATTCTGTGCGAATGCCATTGGCGAAATCATGACAATGCAGGCAAGTGTGATAAAGATTGTGAATTTTTTCATAGCTATGAAATCTCCTTCTTCAATATACACAAGGTTCAGAGTTCTTGAGCAAGAAGCGCGCTTCCCAAAATCTCATCACCTCATCAAATTTTACTTTTGGTGATAGCAGTACTGCGTGCAAATCACGCGTTTTAATGCTGACGTTTCACCGGTTATCTGTCAGCGGTGCGATTCCTCTTTTAATCTCCTGCGAGGTAGTATACGTCACCCCGAGAAGTTGATAGAATGCACAAAATAAATTATAGCACTTTTCAAATATAAATTGCAAGAAAAAAGTGCAAAGCAACCGATTTTTTTAAAGTTTAGCAGAATACTCCAATTTTGTCAACTTTAATTTGATCAACTCCGTTTTACATGATATAATAACCTGAATTTCAGAAATTGCCAATTATCCCTCTCTTTACATATACGTATGAAAACGCATTTTGATTCCTTGGGTTACGTCTTATGAAAACGGCGCGATTGTTAGTCTTTGCCATATCTGTTTTTTTACTATTGAATGTAAGCACTTCCGCGCTTTTCGCACAAGCACCGACGACTCCAAAAATCTTGTTCACCTCCGCACGTGATGGCAACCGAGAAGTATACATCATGAACCCTGATGGCAGCGAACAGATAAATCTAACAAAACATCCCGCAGATGACCTGCGAGCGGTTTGGTCACCGACCGGTGAGAAGATCCTCTTTGTTTCCGATCGCAGTAGAGGTGTCCGAGACCTGTATACGATGAACCCTGATGGATCCGACGTCCGACGCGTCTTCAGGAAAAAAATAGAACCTTGGAGATCATCACCGACCTGGTCACCAGATGGCAAACAGATTGCTTACTCGTACACGAATTGGGACGCGGGCAAGAGCTATATCTACATTGCCACCTTAGGTGAACAACGAGGCGAGGAACTCCTCGTTGACGGCTTTGCACCTACATGGTCGCCAGATGGAACAGAAATTGCTTATACTGGTTTGCCCGTCCCCGGATGGGGGGAGGTCCGCCGAGCTACACTTATCGATATTCACACACGAAAACGAAAATTTCTTCTACCGAAGAAAGCAATGTCTTGGCAAAATAGACCCTCTTGGTCCACCACTGGTGACAAACTCGTTTTCTCTTGGTGCAAGCACCCGTTCCCACCCGACTTCAACCCACGAGCCGATCGTTTTCCTCCAGAATGGAGAAATAGGGAGACCATCTACATGGTGAATCGCGATGGCACTGAACTCCAACAACTGGTGGACGAAGTCGGTCCTGAGGCACAAAATCCTACGTTATCACCAAACGGAGAGGCAGTTCTTTATACACAGGAAGTAAACGGCCGATTCCAAGTCTCCAAAGTTGATGTGAACAGTGGTGCTCAGATGCAGTTGACCCATATTGTTGGTATGTCTCTCTTTCAAGCGAATTCTGGTGGAGACTGGTTTGATCCAGCGTATGCGTTGCCGGTTTCACCACAACCAAAACTGCTAACTACGACATGGGGTGAGGTTAAAAAGCAATAGGCATTTATGGTAGATTTTAGCATTAACTGAACATTCTCAAACAGAGTGAATGCCGTTCAGGGCACTCACTCTGGCACAAACTAACAGTTTATGCTACAAAGATGTTAATTTATTTTTAGGATTCACCAGAGTCTATAGGGATAGGTCTTGGACCTCCCTCTATGAAGGGTATTGTATGAAAACAACAGGGTTATTTGTTTTTGCCATATCTGTTTTTTTACTGCTGAATGTAAGCGTTTCGCCGCTTTTCGCAAAAGCACCGACAACTCCAAAAATCCTGTTCACCTCCACACGGGACGGCGGTCAGCGCGAAGTTTACATGATGAACCCAGACGGCAGTGAACAGGTGAACCTGACACAACATCCCGCAGAAGATCTTGGAGCCGTTTGGTCTCCGACCGGTGAGAAGATTCTTTTCGTCTCCAATCGCAGGGACCTTCGAGACAGGGGTGCTCGAGATTTGTATCTGATGGACACTGATGGCTCCAACGTCCGACCCGTCTTCAAGAAAAAAATAGAAGCTTGGAGAGAAAAGCCAGCTTGGTCTCCCGATGGCAAACAGTTCGTTTATTCATCCATAGATTGGGGGCGTTTAGAGTTCGCTTGCCACATCGCGACCCTTGGGGAACAAGACTCGGAATTCCTTGTGGATGGCTCTTTTCCAGCATGGTCGCCAGATGGAACGGAAATCGCCTGTTCTGTATGGGAACGGCTCACATTAATCAACGTCCGCACAGGAGCGCAAAAACGGGTCCTACCCAAGAATGTGGAGTCTTTCCAACGCGATCCGTCTTGGTCTGCGGCGAGGGACAAAATCGCCTTCTCTTGGAATAAACACCCAGTGCCACCTCCAGACGCGGAAAGACATGTGCGCGCGGAATGGAGGGACAAAACAACAATCTACATCATTAATCATGATGGCACAGGACTCCAGCAACTTATCGAAGAAGCAGGTCCCTATGCAGAGTGTCCAGCATTATCACCAGACGGAAACGAAGTCCTCTATACACGAGAAGTGAACGGAAACTTCCAAATCTTCAAACTTGATTTAAACAGCGGCATTCGGACACAGTTGACACATAACGCCAGATGGAATACCGGCGGGGATTGGTTTGATCCGGCGTATGCGTTGCCGGTTTCACCACAACCTCAACTCCTCACGACAACTTGGGGAGACGTGAAAAAGAAATAGTTGTACAGGCTGTAGGGACAGGTTTTGTGCCTGCCCTTGAGGAAGGGTATTTATATGAAAACGACACAATTCTTAGTTCTTGCCATCTCTATTCTATGGGCATTGAATGCAAGCGTTTGTCCGCTTTTTGCGCAAGCACCGACGACACCGAAAATCCTGTTCACCTCCACACGGGATGGCAATCGTGAAATATACACCATGAATCCGGATGGCAGCGAACAGATGAGACTCACACACCACCCCGCAAACGATCTGCGTGCGGTCTGGTCCCCCACAGGTGAGCAAATCCTTTTCATCTCCGATCGCGATGGTGTTCGAGACTTGTTCCTGATGGATTCTGATGGATCCAATGTTCGACGCGTTTTTAAGAAGGAAGTTTATAGAGGGAGACCGGCGTGGTCGCCCAATGGCACACAGATTGCTTACATGCACTTACGCTGGGATATTGACGAGTACCCTACCTATATTGCGACACTTGGAGAAGAAAAAGAGGAGGAACTCGTTATGAATGCACATAATCCAGCATGGTCGCCCGATGGAACAGAAATCGCCTGCTCTATATTTGGCCAAATTAAAATTGTCAACGTTCGCACAGGAAAACAAAGACGTCCCTTATCAAAAAAAACAGTAAATTTGCAATGGCAGCTTTCTTGGTCGGCTACGGGAAACAAAATCGCCTTCACGGGGAACAAGGACGCATTGCCTGACCTCAATGGTTTGGAGCTGAAGGTACAAAGGGAACTGCATAAGGCATGGGAAGACAAGCGGACTATTTTCATAATGAACAGCGATGGCAGTAGTTTGAAACAACTCCTTCCTGAAGCGGGTCCCATGACCTCAGGACCTGCCATATCGCCAAATGGGAAAGAAATCCTTTATACGCAAGAAATTCATGGTCTCTTACAAATCTTCAAAGTTGATGTCAAT
This sequence comes from Candidatus Poribacteria bacterium, assembly GCA_965220065.1. Lineage (GTDB taxonomy): Bacteria > Poribacteria > WGA-4E > WGA-4E > WGA-3G > WGA-3G. Next base: position 5,214,566 of record OZ244804.1, on the reverse strand, counting down.
AGTGGCGTGCGTACCCAATTGACACACATTGGTCACTTTTTCCAAGCGAATTCCGGTGGCGATTGGTTCGACCCGGCGTATACGTTGCCGGTTTCGCCACAACCGCAGCTGCTCACCACGACCTGGGGAAAAGTGAAAAAGCAATAGGCATTTATGGTAGATTTTAGCATTAACTGAACATTCTCAAACAGAGTGAATACCACTCAAGGCACTCGCTCTGGCACAAACTAACAGTTTATGCTACAAAGATGTTAATTTATTTTTTAGGATTCACCAGAGTCTATAGGGATAGGTCTTGGACCTACCCTCTATAAACACAAGGTATCGTATGAAAATGACACGACTGTTAGTACTTGCCATATCTGTTCTTTCAGTGCTGAATGGAAGCATTGCTCCGATTTTCGCACAGGCACCGACGACACCGAAAATCCTGTTCACCTCTACACGCGATGGCAATCGTGAAATCTATAGCATGAATCCTGATGGCTCCGAAAAGGTGAGACTCACGGAACACCGCGCAAATGATCTGCAAGCCGTCTGGTCGCCTACGGGTGAAAAGATTATTTTCGTTTCCGATCGCGGCGGGGAGCGAGATCTGTACCTGATGAATCCGGATGGATCTAACGTCCGACGCGTCTTTAGGAGAAAAATAGAACCTTGGAGAACAAGCCCGACATGGTCGCCCGATGGCAAACAGATCGCTTACGATCAATGGGATCGGAACGGAGGCGGCATCAGCGGTATGTTTATTGTAACATTAGGCGAACAAGACCCTGAATATATCGGTAAGTTTTACTCTCCAGCGTGGTCGCCCGATGGAGCAGAGATTGCTTGTACTACAGCGAACCCGGCAGGACGTTGGATCATATTAATGGATGTCCGGACACGAAAGCACAAACGCCTTCTACCCAAGAAATCGTTACCTTGGCAAGGACAGCCGTCTTGGTCGGCGAGTGGCGATAAACTCGCCTTGGTTGGGAACAAGGCACCGATACCTGCCATCTTGGATAGGGATCTACACAACGCATGGAGGGCTAAAGATACCATCTTCATCGTCAATCGGGACGGTACCAGCCTCAAACAACTGGTGCCTGAAGACGGTCAGGAAGCATGGGCTCCTGCGTTATCCCCAGGCGGAGATGAAGTTCTTTATACACAGCAAATGAATGGACGTAAAGGGAAGTTTCAAGTCTTCAAAGTTGACGTGAACAGCGGGATTCGGACGCAACTGACACACATTGGGGATATCCTTCAAGCAAATATAGGTGGGGATTGGTTTGATCCAGCGCATACGTTACCAGTTTCACCACAACCGCAATTGCTAACGACGACGTGGGGTGAGGTTAAAAAGCAATAGGAATTTATGGTAGATTTTAGCATTAACTGAACATTCTCAAACAGAGTGAATGCCGCTCAGGGCACTCACTCTGGCACAAACTAACAGTTTATGCTACAAAGATGTTAATTTATTTTTAGGATTCACCAGAGTCTATAGGGATAGATCTTGGGTTTTCCTACCCCTTAGGAAGGACATTGTATGAAAACGACACGATCATTTGTTTTTGCCATATCTGTTCTTTTCGCGCTGAATGCAAGCGTTTTTCCGCTTTTCGCACAAGCACCGACAACTCCCAAAATTCTGTTCACCTCCGCGCGAGATGGCAACCGAGAAGTATACATCATGAACCCTGATGGCTCGGAACAGGTGAATCTCACAAAACATCGCGCAAACGATCTGGATGCCGTCTGGTCACCAACAGGTGATCAGATTCTTTTCGTCTCCGATCGTGATGGCGTTCGAGATTTGTATCTAATGGAATCAGATAGAGGCAAGGTCCGACGCGTCTTCAAGAAAGAGGCTTATAGAGAAGATCCGACGTGGTCACCCGATGGTAAACAGATTGCTTACACGTCCGCGGATGAAATCGGTGCCGGGTCCTTTATCTACATCGCGACTTTAGGTGAACAGGAAGAGGAACTTCTTGTGCGGGGCTTCTATCCGGCATGGTCACCTGATCGGACGGAAATCGCTTATATCACTTATACCCCAATTGGTCATACCCGGCGAGTTACACTTATCGACATCCGTACACGAAAGCAAAAGCGTCTTCTCCCTAAGGAAGCAATGGACTGGCAAAACGGTCCATCTTGGTTGCCCACTGCGGATAAACTCATTTTTTCTTGGAATAAGCATCCGTTACCGCCGGATCACAATCCACTGGTTGATCGTTTTCCACCGGCGTGGAGAAATAAGGAGACAATCTACACTGTGAATCGTGACGGCACCAACCTTCAGCAACTTGTCGATGAAGCCGGACCCCATGCACAGTACCCTACGTTATCGCCAGATGGAGAACAAATCCTCTATACACAGGAAATTAATGGAACGTTTCAGATTTTCAAACTGGATGTAAACAGCGGTATTCGGACGCAGTTGACACATATTGTTGGGCGGAATTTTGGTGGGGATTGGTTTGACCCAGCGTATGCGTTGCCAGTTTCACCACAACCAAAACTGCTAACGACGACATGGGGTGAGGTTAAAAAGCAATAGGAATTTATGGTAGATTTTAGCATTAACTGAACATTCTCAAACAGAGTGAATGCCGCTCAGGGCACTCACTCTGGCACAAACTAACAGTTTATGCTACAAAGATGTTAATTTATTTTCACGATTCACCATAGCCGATAAGGGGAGGTATTGTGCCTACCCGCTATGAACGGAGGATATTGTATGAAAACAACACGGTTATTAGTTCTTGCTATATCTATTTTTCTACTGCTAAACGCAAGCATACCTCCGCTTTTCGCACAAGCACCGACGACTCCAAAAATCTTGTTCACCTCCGCGCGGGACGGCAATCGTGAAATCTATAGCATGAACCCAGATGGCTCTGAACAGGTACGACTTACACAACACGGAGGAAATGATCTAAGAGCCGTTTGGTCTCCAACAGGTGAGCAGATTCTGTTCACCTCCGATCGCGACGGGAAGCGAGACCTATATCTGATGAACCCGGATGGGTCGAATATCCGACGCGTTTTTAAGGACAACCTGAAGAGAAGTTCCACTTTACGAGACTCTCCGGCATGGTCGCCAGATGGTAGACAGATCGCCTACACGCAGATCAACTGGGATAAAGATATATACACCATCTACACTGCGAACTTAGGGGAACAGGAAGAAAATTTCTTCGCAAATGGTTTGTTTCCAGCCTGGTCGCCCGACGGTGCGGAAATAGCGTGTAGTACTTTTGGCAATGGCCAAATCAAACTGATCAGCGTCCGCACAGGTGCGGAAGAACGGATCCTACCGAGAAAAGAATTAGGGGGTCAAATGAGTCCCTCTTGGTCTGCGACGGGGGACAAACTTGCCTTCGACTGGAATAACAATCGATTGCCGCCAGACTTCAAGCGTGGAGAAGATAAACTACCAAAGGGATGGACGGATAAACGAACAATCTACATCGCGAATCGCGATGGTACCGGTCTCCAACAACTTGTCGATGAGGCGGGTCCGAAGGCAGTGAACCCTGAGTTATCACCAAACGGCAAAGAAGTCCTGTATACACAAGAAATTAAAGGTTATCTACAGATTTTTAAACTCGATATAAGTAGTGGTATTCAGACGCAATTGACGCATACTGAGGGTGCTTTTCAAGCAAATTCTGGCGGGGACTGGTTTGATCCTAACTATGCGCTACCCGTTTCACCGCAACCGCATCTCCTAACAACTACATGGGGAAAAGTGAAAATCAAACATTAAGGTGGCTCGTAAGTCATCGCAACTGCCTGTGTATCAATCAATGCTCGAGATTATAATACGCGAATGATCAAACTTCCAGCGTAAATCCGTTGTCTTATAGCTAACACTTTTCCGCAAACTAACAGTTTGTGGCACAAAAACACATGAAGAATGAACCATCCGCAATTAAACACAATCTCCAAGGAGCAGATCGGATTCAGGGATAAACAGACCTACATCGAAATGGAGAAAACACTATGAACCGTTCCTACAGGCGACACCGTTCCATGCGTGCGCTGCTCTTTGCAGGCATCATTCATCTTTGTCTCGCGATCACTTTTATGTTCTCCTTCTATACGCCGAGACAGAACAGAGGCGAAGATGCGCTGGCGGTGGAACTGATCAATCCGAAAGCCTTGCCGGAACAACGACGCACCCTTAAACCGCCGCCCCCCAAACAATTACGAACACCACAGCAGACAGATCCGTCTACCGAAACAAATCAACGTCATCTGGACCTCATCGCTTCCGCGAATTTAATCGACGAAACCACGCGCCAATCGGAAGAGGCACTCCTACACAGCGCGACGAGATCCGTGTCTGACCTTGAAACGACACTCCCGGATGTAACCACGGACGCAAAACGGATCAATAGTCGAGAAACACCGATCTCAGAATCGGTTGCGAGTCCGTTCCAGACAACCACAGGAGCAGGTGTAGACAGTCTGCGGCAACGCGTCAAAGGCGATGGTGGTGGTGGATTTCATAGACTCCAATCCACGGGTGCCTCTGAAATCGGGACCATCGGTGAAGGTGATGGAGACGGTGAAGGCGAAGGAACCGGGAAAGGGAGTGGCAATCCGTTCGCGAAAGCACTCAAACGTATCGCCGACCACATCATCGGAACACGACAGTTAGACAAGGTGAACGTTGTCTTCGTACTCGACACGAGCGCGAGTATGCGCGATAATATACAAGAAGTCGCCGCAAACCTGTTTGCGATGACCGATGAGTTCGATCTCGTCAATCTGGAGTACCACCTCGGCATGTCAGAATTCAGCGTTAGGTACGAAGGTCAAAAACTGGAGATTCGCACGCTGTTACCCGATGTCGGGATGCTGCGCAGACGGATGCAAAAAGCCACGCTCAGCGGAGACGAACATGCAATCGATGCACTCATAGATACACCCTATCGTATTGACTTCCACGCCGATGCGGACCAATACATTATCCTCGTAACCGATGAACCCGCAACGACCGCTTTTAAAAAGGATGGTGCCTACACCACGATGCGGGAGAAGGTTATCAAAGAATATCAACTTCAGGGTATCCGTGTCAACGTCCTCGGCGTTCCAGAACCGTTTCAACAAGAGTTAGCGGAAATGACAGGTGGACTCTGGCAGCCCATTCCCGGAGGTTTTGGTAAGGCAGCATCACTTCCAAGTGATCGTGTCGCTAATGAAGCATTTATGAAGGTCTTCCGGGATATTGTCAAAGACATTCGCCGAGGTGGGGGGCGATTGTTATTCAGTCTGGAGTCTCAATTCGAGGTGCTACTCGAAGATGGCGATGTCCCGATGAAAAAGTTGCAACGCGAATTCAAGAAGAATGGGGTCTCTATAGCCGGTGTCGATAATCCGTTTGGGAGTTCTATGGTATGGGAGAAACGGAAGGGGGATTTGTGGGTAATCACCGATTATACAAACGGTCGTGTCTACACCGTCCGCAAACAGGACGATAAATTGAATGTATTCGCCGGGATATATCCTGAAAGCTGGAATCTCTCGAACAGTCTCACTGCAATGACGCAAAAGCGCGGTAACAGATGGCTTATAAACGATCCGACCCGTCGTCGCATGTATACCATCCGAAGTGAAAAGAACCGACTGAATATCTACGATGGAGCCGCACTCAGCGCATCCCCTGACAGCGCAGTGAGGGGATTTGAACCCGCCGTGGACATCGTGGTGATGCTCGATTACAGTCGGAGTATGGGCGGCAAATCGGAAGTGATTATGCTCGGTTTAAGCACGCTTATCGGCAGATTAGACATCCTACCCATTAATTATCGGATTGGACTCATCCGTTTCGCGGAGGCGAAAGATGCCATCAAAATCATTAACGGAGCGGTTGTGACGCAGATGCCACTCAACGAATCGATGCTGGCAAGTTCCATGGAAGCCCCTTTTGGCGGGGACGAACACCTTATCGATGCGATTGTGGAAGGCGTTCCGAAAGTTAAATTCAGCCCGTATGCAAGCCGATTCCTGCTTATTCTAACGGATGAACCGACGACAGGAAAATATCCGCCTGAACGCGCACTCAGTCTATGTCAGTCGTTAGGTATCCGTGCTTATGTTATCGGACATCCGGGTCCTACAGATTTCCAGAAAAAACTCGCAGAACAGACGGGTGGACGCTTCTTTACAATGCCGAAACATCTCAATAGGACCTATCCAAACCAATAAATTGAAATTAACATGGATGCAACAATTCGGACGCACATAGAACACATGCACGAAGACTTGGCGAAGAGAGACTCTCTTCGACTGAACACCGATTGGTTGAAACAAGCACTTTTGAATGTGCCGCGTCACCTCTTCATTGAACAATACTACGATGACGAGGCACCAGATGGAATTGCCCAAGTTGAATCACCGATACCGACAGCAAAGCAACTGGAAGCGATCTATTCCAATAGAGGTTTGATGATCCGAGAAGACCCACACAGTGCCGCATCTCAACCTACGCTTATCTTTGGCATGTTGGACGATCTCAAATTAACTCACGGATGCAAGGTACTGGAGATTGGAACGGGGAGCGGATGGAACGCTGGACTGATCGCGTTTCGCGTAGGAGACGAAAGTCTCGTCTACTCTATTGACCTGCAAGCGGATTTGGTAGAGAAAGCCCGAAAACACCTGAGTTCCGCAGGATTCACTGAGGTCAACCTGAGAGCGGGTGATGGTGGACTCGGATGGGATGGGGAAACCTTTGATCGAATCATCGTTACAGTCGGTTCACCTGATATTCCACCAGCGTGGACTGAATCGTTAGCAGAGGGCGGGATTTTGGTGATGCCGTTGAAGACAAGAGGTGCCGGAGATCCAATTCTTCGGCTCCACAAACAGGGCAACAAACTGACAGGGACAATCACGCGCTGGGCGGGTTTCATGGACTTACAGGGAAACTTCAAATCCTCTACTGAGAATGCCCTGGAGCCATCTTCCGATCCAGTATTAGAAGCGTTATTGCAAGAGGAGCCGACATTCGCTCCACTTCGGGCGTACGTAGGATCCGATTGTGCCCTCTATCTTCGTCTAAACGGAGAACCGATGGAAACGCTTTGGGAATACAAAGAACAACGGGGAATGCACTCTGTCCTGCTGGATAGGGAATTACCTGCCTTATGTGTCCCTCGGTCCGTTTATGAGCCTAAGCCCGAGAACCGTGTGGAGGCTTACGGCAAGCCGCAAGGTGTCGACCGCTTTATCGCGAGAATAGAGGAGTGGATCAACCTCGGCAGCCCCAAAATCACAGACTATCACATTGAACTTATCGATCCAGCCGTGTCAGACGATGAGGTACCCCACAGTTATATTGAGAGGAGACCGAACGCAACGCTAAGGTTTTCCTTACCGGATGTCCCACTATCACGGGACCAAAACTGACTGAAAAACTAACAATCAAAAGGAGATGACAACACCAATGTCAACAACTTCTACAAGTACACAACAACACCGAGAAATGGCAACCGAGGAAGGACCTGTCGCCGTCGCGATCGTCACCGTGAGCGATACACGTACCCCTGAAACAGATAAAAACGCCGTATTCCTTCGCGAACAACTCGCCGCAGAGGGAAACAGCGTCGCCGCCTACCAAATCATAAAAGATGAACCCGACCAAGTCGCCGCAGTATTAGATAAAATGGCGGAAAGCGATGCACAAGTTATTCTCTTCAACGGTGGTACGGGTATTGCTCCGCGCGACACGACTTTCGACATCCTCGATCGTAAACTGGAAAAGACCTTGCCCGGATTCGGCGAACTCTTTCGGATGTTCAGCTACGATCAGGTCGGTGCGGCGGCGATGCTCTCACGCGCAACGGCTGGGGTCTACCGCGGAAAAGTGGTAATCTCTACACCCGGCTCAACAGCGGCTGTGCAATTGGCATGGGAAAAGTTGATTGGACCGGAATTGCAACATCTGGCATGGGAGGTCGGCCGCTAATTTTTAATTTTACCTTGCGGAGTAATAGCGCAGGTTTCATGTTTAGTGAGCCTTCCATCTATCCGCCTGCGCCGTTGTTGCAGGCTCCGTTTCTGGCAGTAAATTAAAGAACCTCGCGGGTGAAGGTATACGCATGCCGCAACCACGACGCGTAATAGATGCCGTTCGCATAAAAGAAATAGAGCAACTTCAACCCAACGACACCGATCAAACAGACGAACAACACTGAGAGCAAGCTGTAATCCCAAACGCCCATCTTCAAAGACCGTAGCGAGGTGCGCTGCGTCGCCATCTCCGGCGAGAACCCGCGACTCTCAACGGATTCAGATAGATGCGTCGCGTGCCGGATGTTACCCGCCAAGATCGGACGGAAACTGTTGAGAACCCCACGGCAGGTTGCCAAAAGATTGAGGCGGAGATATCGGAACCCTCTCAACCTTTGCGAACGGAACACAGTCGCTGCCTCATTCGCAATCACCGGAATGAAATGTAACGCCGTCGTCACCATAAAAGCGAGGGTCGCTGGGACACGCAACTGTGCTAACGCGAGGAGCAGATCGCGGGGTTGCGTCGTCCAGACGATGAAACACCCAATGACGAGTGTCGTATTGAAACGGAGGGATTGGACGATTCCGTGGAACAGTCCTTCTCGATAGACCCGGATGCCGCCCGTCATCTTCCCAATGAGCGGCAGGTCGGCAGGCACAAGTGTGAACAGCACAGTGCGTGGAAATTCGTTATAGAAGATCGCTTGACTGTAAATCAAACCCCACGTCGTAAAGAAAAGGAAAGCGCAGAGCAACCCGATCTGTCGCCACGTCGGGACAGACAGTGCGACCAACGCAAGACTTCCAACGAAACAGACGAGGAGTGCCGTCGGGCTGTCCAGTAGAATGACGAGGCAACCGCTGATGAGCATCATCAGGATTTTCGTGCGGGGTTCGAGTATAGTATCACGCATTCTTCGATTTTTCTGTTGTACCTCCGAGATAAGTATAACAGGTTCAAACTCCGTTTGCCAATGAAAGTGCTTTGCTGGTAGTCATCAGAAATGTCGAGATTCGGAGATCCCTCCTACCCGGTAGGTGCGGTTTCTAACTGTATCGGTGTTCGTCTGAATCGAGAATACCCCGAATTTTCGATGGCGATCAACAGATTGTTGGGTTTCGCGACGCTCTACCCAACCTACAAGACCGATGGCTGACCGCCGACTGCTGACTGCTAACAAAAAACGAACTTTTTTTGAAATAATCTGACTCATGTAAACAAAGAGAGTAATTGAACGTTGAAATATTGTAAAAGGTAGAAAAGTGAATTGACATTTATAGTGGACTAAAAAAACAAAGAAGGAGAAAAATCATGGCAACGCAAATTAGACGACAAGACGGCATCACGATTTTGGAACCGAGCGGAAAGATAGTGGGATCCTCAGCATCGGAATTATGGAAGGCAATTTCACCGCAAATAGAGGCTTACGATGAGCCACGTGTCCTCATCAATCTCGGACGCGTCAATCGGATTGATAGTTCAGGACTCAGTGCCCTCATGGAGGCACGTGTCGCCGCGACCCGCAAGCAAGGACGCATCGGGGTTGTCAATGTCGGCAAACACATCAAGAACCTGGTCGCTCTGAATCGATTGGTGAGTCTCTTTGAGTGTTTCGACAGCGAGGATGCCGCAGTTTCGGAACTATCGGCATAGTATCCTAAATCCAGTGAAATAGAAATAAAAAGGGGATCGGTTTTACCGGTCCCTTTTTTTGGACGACGCACGAGATTTAGTGGGACAACGGTGCGGTTACAAACCGCACCTACCGAGCCTGGGGGTGAATTAGAATTACCAATTTAAATAATTAAAATTCATCAAACCGCACCTACCACATCGAAAGAAGCGGCGAGGTTGGGAAACCTCGCCAGCGAAAGGAAATAGGATTTGAAATGAATCTTCCCCCTGATAAGGAGGGTTAGGGGGGTGAATGACAACTCAGCGCACCAACGTCACCTTGACGGAATCCTGTCCGTCTGCATAAGGAATATCCCATTCAACCTGCTCACGGATCTCAACGCGTCCCGTGCTACACCGATACGAACCTGTCGGCATCCCATGCACCGAGATATGCGCGCATTCCGCATGCCTGGACGGCTTCGACAAAACGAGTTCCAGCCGCCGTAAATCTTTCGAGAGCGTCGCTTTCTCAACACGAGCCTTCACCGCTTCCAACGTCACACCGAGCGGCACAAAGGCTACCCTAACCCCCAATCCATCTTGTGGAACGAGCGTGTAATCGTCCATCGTCTCGGAAACAGCGCACCCATAGCCGACAAGCCCGAAATCCGGATCCTGGACGAGGTAGGATTTCAGCATGCTCAAATTTCCGTAAAGTCCCATACCGACCTCACCAGAAAAACAGCCGTTCCGATAGTAATTGTATTCCGGCGACCCCTTCTCCGGCGGATTGAAGCGCCATTCTCTACCGTTGTACCCCTTCCCAGACGGATCGACACAACTCCAGACCGCCAACGTCGCGCCGTAAGCCTTCTGCAGGAAGTGTAGATCCCCGGTCTGCTCATATCTATCGAAAAGCGGACGCGCCATCAGTGGTGTCGGGTAACATCCGATATACCGCATGTTCGTGCAGTAAGAGAACCACATTGGGGTTGCGTCTCGACTGGCGAGGATTGTCTGTACAGTGCGTTGCTTCAACGGTTCATCATCGGCGACCTGCGCTAAATAATACAACGCCGCTTTCGAGGCGTGATCGAAGCAATACTCGGATGCGAACGGGTATTCCTCTTCAAGGAAGAACGGGAGACACCCTTCAATAGCCTCTCGAAGCGTCCGGTATTCAGCAGTCATACTTTCCATCTTCAACGATCTCAGGAGATGTGCCAGAATCGGTGACCCCATCGGGGCATGCGTCTTAGACATGTTGCCGCGGTGGTAGTCGATGTAATTCTTCGTCTCATAGACGCTCTCGTAGGTGGAATCGAGATAAGAGGCGAGTGCGGTATTGTAGGCGAGGTTGAGATACCACAACGGCTCACGACTCGTTTTTATTCCGTGCAACGTGGTAATCCGATACATCTGATAGTAGATATTATAGACGTGCGGATAGTTATAGATACGCCAGACGTAATCCCATCGCCGCCACGAACCCGGTCGTAGCCCAATGAGCGAGTTCAAGACCTGATAGTTGTCTTTGTTCTGTAACTTCCCGTAGAGAAACTTCTCAATAAATTCATCGAGGGCGTGGATCTCCTCCTCATCGGGATAATAGACGTTCTTTCCAGCGAGGAATACCGGTGGTGCAAAGCACCTGTCATCGCTACCCCCCATATCAATCGAACCACACGGTGCTTCCTCCTCTACGATGAGTCTTTCATCCTCGTTATTCCAGATACGAAAACTATAGTGACAGAGATCATCTGGGTCTTCGACACGCTGGTTCTCCACGATGAATTTGGAGCGCGCCTTCATCAAGGTCTCTATCTCGGCGATACCGTTGAACAATAGATGCGTCCACTCGCCATTGCCGTATCGGATTGTCACCTTCTGTTCACCCATAGCAGTCAGACGGACGGTATAGGTATAGCGATCGCCCATCGTTGTCACGGGTTCAACCTCAACGCCATTGGCAGTCTCAATCGCCGTAATCGGCTTTTGGCATCGGAGCAGAAGATGCGCCGTCGTGCCGACAGGCAACACCATCCCCGGCACAATCTTCACAGCGATGTTCCCGTCCTGATACAACTTCTCACTGACATCGGCATGGTCTTTGACGCGACTCAGTGCGAAACTGAAAGTCCGTTTTTCATCGGGTGCTAAAGTGAGCGAACGGTGTCCATTGTACCAAGGTTCCTCCGCAGTGGCTTCCGAAAACAGGTAAAACATGGAACCAGCCCCCGTCATCATCTCGGTATCGGGGAAAAGTCCATACCCAGAAATCGCTTCCAGTGCGGTGTCGTCTTGTGGAACAATCAGCAGATGGTCACCTTTCCCACTCGCACGGGTCGCAAGAATATAGGACGAATGTCCAGAGACAAATGAACTTTCAATCACACGTTGCTCAAAGACGTATTTCGTAGACTCAATCGACCGGTGGTTGAAACCCTGTTTCTCATCACCGATGTTGTAGTTCGTATTCAGTGTGATCGGGAGTCCGAGTTCCCCGATTTCGACATGTTCCTGCGAAGTGTTGTGAAGCGTGATTGTCCATAGAATCGCATCGCCGTTCTGAGAGTTTCCCCTAAACGCGTACCTTTGCTCAATATTGAGATGTTGGAGTCCACCTCGGTTGACAGAATCACCTTCGTAACGGGTGGTTATGGAATCATCGTCGTAGGTCACCGTACGGACATCGTCACTGAGGAAGGTGTGCATCGCGTGCCAGTTTTGGTTTTTAGGGTCGGGATTACAAATCCCTCCGGTAGGGGGCACCCGCGCTTTCAGTACAACGTCACCCGTCCAACAGTGCATCGGAATGCGCTGCGCCTTTTCAGGCACATGCCGTTGTTTCCACCAGATGTTGAGGCGCATGTTCTGTTCATTCCCGAAGAAGTTCGTGCCTTGTGCGTCCTCTGTGAGGTATAAACCCTTGATAGCACCGCTGCGTCTATCCACATCGAGGATGTAATGTTCATTCGTCAAACGGAGGTATGCATCGTGGGGGGTATAGCGTGCGTATCGGACCTGTAGCATAATAATTGCTCGCTTTCACGGGATAAAGGTGAGAATTTCCTTGAGAATACCCGCTTTGGAGGAATCTGTCAAGGAAAAACACATCTTCTGTAGGCGGGAGATTGGAGAGATTCGGCGCGGTTGGAAACCACATCTACCGTGTGGGGTTGGTTTTCAGGCCCTCCTAACATCCTTATCAGAGGGAATAAGAGTCGGGATTCGGAGATCTCTCCTATAGAAAAGAACGGGCAATAAATTGCCCGACTACGAACGAAGAAATTGAAAGCCACTGAGTTTTCGGAACCTTTTATAGGTTCTGTCGGATATACCGCGACCGCAGGAATCAAGAGTCGGGATTCGGAGATCCCTCCTACAGGAAAACTAAACAACTCTATATTACGAATCTTCCTGTTGACAAACATCTCAACCTATGATAAACTTCGGTTTATGTGAACCACTATCACAGAAATTCTATAGCCAAGGAGACTATCAATGGCGAAAATCAATGTCTTGATTGCCAGTGGAATTAGCCAAGAAGTTGCGGATATGCTGAAGGACGCACCCTCGGAGATGGAAATCAGCTTTCTACCGGAAGGTGGGGAACTCAAAGACCACATTTCAGACGCTGAAATTCTCTATGGCGTCGTGTCAGAAGATGCCCTCCCTCAGGCGACCTCCCTACAGTGGGTGATGCAACCTTTCGTAGGGGTGGAAAGGTCAATGTATCCCGCCTTCAAAGAAAGCCCTATCACACTGATAAACAGCAAACGCCTGTATGGACCGCAACTCGCCGAACACGCCTTCGCGTTGTTACTGTCCCTGACACGCGGGATCAATGCCCAACTCGATTTGATGCGAAATAAGGAGTGGAAATGGACCCCATGCGTCGAGGTATCAGGCATGACGATGGGTGTTCTCGGACTCGGGGGTATCGGCAGAGCGGTCGCCCAACGCGCCAAAGCCTTCGAGTTTAACGTGATTGCTGTCGATCCCGAACCGATGGAGAAACCCGACACCGTTGACGAATTAGGGCAACTCGATTGGTTGCCAGAGTTCCTGTCCCGCAGCGACGTTCTGACGGTATGCTGTCCAATCACACCACAGACGCACAAACTGCTGTCGCATGCAGAATTCGATGCCTTGCCAGAGGGATGCTTCTTTATCAACGTCAGTCGTGGTAAAGTGGTCGATGAGGACGCGCTCATCGCCGCGCTGAAAAGCGGAAAATTGGCGGGTGCGGGTTTGGATGTGACCTATACCGAACCGTGTCCAGAAGACAACCCATTATGGACGCTCCCGAATGTGATTTTAACGTCTCATACCGCCGGTGCCTCGCAGAATATCGCCAAACGCGCGATGGAACTCTTCATCGACAACATGCACAAATACGTGAACGGAGAACCGCTCACCAACGTTGTGGATAAGGAAAAAGGGTATTAAATGGAGAACCTATAATGGAATACAAAATACCACTCCTTTTAATGCCCCAACCTGAAGGTGGATACACAGTGACCTCCCCGGTGTTGCCTGAGTTCGTCACTGAGGGTGATTCGTTAAACGAGGCATTAGAAAACGTTAAGGACGCTCTTGCTGCGGTCATTGAACTCTATCAGGACATGGGACGCTCATTGCCAGAAAACACCCATATTCCCGATGCCAAGAGCCCTGTGTGGTTAGAAACGGTAGTATCGGCACCGTGACATACCGGGAAGTTGCTCGAAAATTAACAGCCCTCGGTTGTCAAGAACGAAAGAGAAGAGGCGGTGGATCCCATCGAAAATGGTTTAATCCCAACACCCAACGAGGCACTGTTGTTCCAGATTGGGGTAGACGCGACCTGAAATTGGGAACGATTCATGCTGCTGTCCGTCAATTGGGAATCAATTGGCAAGACTTCCAAAAGGCATAGAATTACCGAAATGCCTGTTTTAACTGTCAATTGTGAAGGCTTCCAATGCTTCCATATCAATATCAACACCGAGTCCGGGCACATCATCCATGATGAAAGATCCATCCTCGATCACCGGCTTTCGCGTGGTGATTTGCCCTTTCGATTCATACGCCTCAGGGGAGTGCTCCATAATCAGGAAGTTAGGGATCGTCGCTGAGAATTGCACCGTCGCCGCAATCGAGAGGATGCCACCGCCACCGATGTGAGGTGTCACTGGTATATTGTAGACATCGGCAAGGCTTGCGATGCGTTTCCCCTCCGTGAGTCCCGTGCGGGCAATATCGGGCATAGTGATGTCGCAGGCGCGACGTTCAAACACCTCCCGCAACTCATAACGGGTGCGTGTCCACTCCCCGATAGCGACCGACATATCCAATGCCTGCGCTAACGCCGCTTGCCCGGGAATGTCCTCCGGAGCCGTCGGTGATTCTAACCACATCACGTCCAATTCCTCAAGTCCTCGTCCGAGCAGTGTCGCTTCTGGAACGCTGTACTGGGTATGGAGGTCTACCATCAACTTAATCTGCGGACCGACCTGTTCGCGTACCGCGGCAACGATTTCTAAAATCTCTGCGCGACCGTGCGTCGTGTGAATTTTCAATCCGCCATACCCCTGCGAGACATGCTTAGCCGCCTGTGTCGCCGCCGCTTCCGGTGTGCTACCTCCAACACCGGCGTACAAGGGAATCCGATCCCGATAGCGTCCACCCAGCACCTTGTGAACGGGTTTCCCTGTTGCTTTCCCGATGATGTCCCAGAGTGCGATGTCACACCCAGCGAGCGCATCAATGAAAAAGCCGGTATAGTGTCCACGTTCCCGCATCGCTGTGAACATCCGTTGCCAAAGGTATTCCACGTCAAACGGGTCTTCTCCCATCAGTATCGGACGACACAGGTCCTCAACGATTGTCTTCGATGTGCGCGGCGAAACGGGACTCTGCCCTTCACCATACCCGACGATGCCGTCTGACGTAGTGATCCGCACGACCATCGTTTCGTGGTGTCGTGAGTAAATAGAACGCCACCCTTCAGAGGGTAAGTAATAATTGTCGGTTTGTTCTTCTGACGATTTCTCGGTTTGGTATCGGAGCGCGAACGCTTCAACTTGCGTAATTTCCATCATTAAACAGCCTCTCTGACATCAAATATAGTGGATCCTGTAATTACTTTTACACCAAACTCGGTGTCCCTTCCCAGTAACGGGTGGGAACCCTGGTTAGAAACCGCACCTACCGGCGGTGTGCAGGTATTTCGGGCTTTACTATATTAGAACGGATTCTCTTGAATTTTTACCTGAATATACGTAAAATGTCAAAAGACGGTTCACTTTTCTGCAACGACACACTAAAACTTTTCACCAACTGCCCAGTTATCTTGAACCCTCATGATGTCTTCACCCCGTCCACCTATGGATACGCCAAATCATGAAAAAATCACAGGACGTACCATCTTCATATCTCTGCTACTCCTGCCGTTCATCTACAAATGGCATATTGAGTGTGAAGCCCTCCGATACACCTTTCCAACATTGATGGCACCCTTCTATAGCGTAGTGTTCACACTCCTGATCATTGCAGTGTTCAATATTGCTTTAAAGAAATACGCCGCGAAGTATGCCCTAACCAGTGGAGAACTGATCAGTCTCTATGTCCTGATGTCAATAACACTGCTGTTCATGTCCTACGACATGTTCCTGCCACTCGTCTCAATCATCGTCCACGCCTTCTATTTCGGTACTCCTGAAAACGAATGGCGCGAGCTGTTTTGGCGTTATCTGCCGGAGTGGTTAACAATCAATGATCCGCGTGTGCTTCGCGCATTCTATCTCGGTGATGCCCCGTTTTTTGAGACCGACTCTGTGAAGAAATGGGTGACACCGACGTTCTGGTGGTGCGCCTTTACTTTCGCGCTGATCTTCGTGATGCAGTGCATCAATGTTATTATCCGCAAGCAGTGGACGGAACAGGAACGTCTCGTGTATCCGATCGTTGAACTCCCGTATCAACTCGCCTATAACACAAACCAATTCCTTCGGAGTCGGGCGATGTGGTGGGGATTCGGCATTGCGTCAATCATTAGTCTTGCCAACGGGCTTCACATCTTTTTTCCCGCAATCCCGGCTTTTCCAAACAAGCACATACCTCTCAACGCGTTATTCACTGAAAAACCGTGGACAGCCTTTCTCCGTGGCGGGAATGCAATTATTATCTATCCGTTTGCTGTCGGACTCGGTTTCCTGATGCCGCTCGATTTACTCATATCGTGCCTGCTCTTTTTCTTTCTGTATAAAGTGCAATATTTTATCGCCATCCTCACCGGACTGGAAAACGTCCCCGGCTTTCCGTATCCGTATGAGCAGAACATCGGTGCGTATATCGGTATCTGTGCTGTTGCACTCTGGGGCACACGACGGCAGATCTGGCGTGCGTTCCGCATAGCGTTCGGACGCAGCCAAATCCCGGACGACGCCGAACCGATGCGTTATCGAACCGCACTTTTGGGAATTATTTTCGGTGGAATATTTATCATCGGATTCGCGATGCGCGGCGGCATGGCGATGTGGATCGCCGTGCTATTTTTTGTCGCACACTTCGCAACGATTGCGATTCCACTGACACGTATTCGAGCACAAATTGGTTTCCCGATTCACTCAACAACTTTTATCGGTCCGCACCACAGCCTCGTCAGTCTACTCGGCACGCGGCGCATCGGTGCACGAAACTTGACATGGTTCGCCCTCTTTTTTTGGTTCAATCGAGACAATCGGAGCCACCCCATGCCACATCAACTTGAAGCGTTTAAGCTTGCCGATCGTGGGAACCTTGACGTAAAAGGTCTGTCTCGTTTGATGCTTACACTGACAGTCATCGCGATGCCGCTGTGTATCTTCATGCTGATAGATACATTCTTTGAACTTGGGGTTAATACCGGTAAAGTGGGTGGGCAAATTAACAGTTTTGGTGGACGCGCATATCGCTTCCTTGAAGGTTGGCTCACTTCGCCACAAGACCCAAACACCGGTCACATCGCGGCGATAATCTTCGGTTTCTCTCTCACAACCCTGCTTTCAGCCGTACGGAGTCGGCTGTTCTGGTGGCCCATCCATCCGCTGGGTTACGGGGTATCCTTCCATTTGCACCTTTTCTGGGCGGCGTTTGTCATCAGCGCGCTCGCCAAATGGAGTGTGCTAAAATATGGCGGACTTGGTCTCTATCGGAAAGCCGTACCACTTTTCCTTGGACTCGCGTTGGGAGATTTTGTCATGGGTAGCTTCTGGAATATTCTTAGCATTATCGTTGATAGACCGACGTATGCGTTTTACTATTAGAAAAGTATCGTGAGCAAGGTTCGCTCCCACATGAATAGCCCTACCACATGAACAGGTCATTTATGGTAGATTTTAGAATTAATTAGACACTCCGCACCGGCGAGGTTAGAAACCTCGCCTACCAAGGGAGGGGCGAATGTCTATTTATTTTTCGGTTTTACTATATGGTAGATTTTAGAATTACTTTGACCTTGAGACTGGTGAGAACGGGCACCCACAAGGGGAAGAAACACCCAAGCAAAAACCCCATACAGGATGTAAACTTATTTCTATAATTCACCATAGTTTTAATGTAATGAAATGTTGGGTTTCGCTGGAATTTAGAAACGTTCAAGTATCCCGAAAATGCCAAATTCTACGCTATAACACATTCGGCT
The DNA here is from genome assembly GCA_965220065.1 of Candidatus Poribacteria bacterium. GTDB lineage: Bacteria > Poribacteria > WGA-4E > WGA-4E > WGA-3G > WGA-3G. Next base: position 5,196,258 of record OZ244804.1, on the reverse strand, counting down.
TTCTACGCACCGCTCAACCCAACCTACCTAACTGATAAGCGGGGTTAGGGGATTACTGATTACCGATAGCCGATAACCGACGGCTGATAAACCGAAAACTGATTGACTTCACAAAACGGATATGTTAATCTATTCTCTGAAATAAACATCCTGTCTCTCTCCGAAAGGTAAAGTTAATGGAACAATGGATCACAGAACTTGCTAACGGGTTACCCAGCCTGGCACTTTTTCTGATAATTGCGGTAACCCTTTACACAATCGGTAAAGGTGCGGATTGGCTCGTCGATGAAGCCGTCATCCTTTCAACCCGATGGGGTTTAGGGAAAGCGGTCATCGGTGCGACGATCGTGAGCATCGGCACGACAACCCCAGAGGCGGCAGTCTCTGTTCTCTCGGCAATACAAGGAAAACCGGGGCTTGCGCTCGGCAACGCAGTCGGTTCAATCATTTGCGACACGGGACTCATTCTCGGATTGGCATCCCTCATCGCGCCGCTACCCCTCAATCGCCAATTGGCTTCACGGCTGTCAAACGTCCAAGTCGGTGCGGGTATCCTGCTCGTGCTCGGCTGTTTTCCGTGGACATCCCCAGCGAAAGTCTTCACGCAAGGTGGAACTTTACCACAACTCGTGGGGGTCGTTTTCGTTATATTATTGGCGTTATACATCTATCAGTCCATCCGATGGGCAAGTGCCGCAGGCGCGAATCCCGATAACGTAGAAGAAACGGATGCGGAGGAAACAGGGGCATTCGGAACGCTTCTTAAACTCATCGGGTCAATTGCTATCATTGTCGTCTCTGCACAAATTCTGATACCAGCCGTGAGCATTATGGCGGAGCGGATAGGCGTCCCGAAACACATCATCTCTGCAACACTCGTTGCGTTCGGCACATCGCTCCCGGAACTGGTGACGGCAATAACGGCAGTCAGACGCGGACACGGAGAGTTGGCAGTCGGTAACATTATCGGTGCCGATATTCTCAACGTCCTCTTTGTCGCCGGTGTTTCTGCTTCCGCAACGCAAGGCGGTTTGCAGGCGGACGGTCAATTCTTCCAGTTCCTGTTCCCAGCGATGCTGTTTATTCTGATCGTGTTTCGGTGTGGGATCTTCGTATCGGGCGATCAGCTGAAACGTCCGTTCGGAGTCGTGCTGGTTGCTACATGGCTTCTGGTGACAATTCTGAGTTATGTCCTTTCAATCGAAATGCATTAAAGGCTCTCAGCGGTCAGCAGTCGGCAATCAGGTGGACACTAAACAATTTTCTCACTATGAGCAAGTGGGTTTGTAGTAGTGCGATTCATCGCACGTTATAAAACGATGCGAACGGGCAATAAATTGCCCTACTACAAACGAGGACACTTAAACCAGACAGTCCTGACTTCTACATTGCGTTCCTTGACACATTTGTGATAGAATGTCACCATCAACGCCAAATTTAGACCACTTTTCCATAACGCTCAAAAGGAGGCATCACAATGAGCAACGATCAATCACCGAAGAAAGAGGTCTACCGCTCCCAAGCTTTTGCTGATTTCAAACCGGAACTCTCGGCACCCGGAGCCACACCGGAAAGACTGGCGCATTTAAGGGACCACGGTTTCGTCATCATCAACGATTTTGTCGACAATCCGTGGATTCCAATCCTCCGAGAGGCAGGCAGACGGGTCACGCAAGCGTGTGCCCCAGAGAACGGCTATGACATTATCGACTGCTCAAAGGGATACGTTCACCGCGCAGGTGAGAACGAACCTTGGGCAATCCGAGGTATACTTCATCCGGCATTTAAAGAACCCGTTTTTGCTGAATTTTACGGATCTCCAGATTTCACAGGCTTCGTCAAGTCTTGGTGTGACGTAGAACCTGAAGACCTCGTCATGACGAACATACTCCTCTGGTGTAATCCCCGTAAAAAAGAGAACAGACTCGGATGGCACAGAGATACGACATGGTGGGGTACTGGGGAGAGTTACTTCTCACAAGAAAGTCGCACAGAAGGTCCTGAAGCCTATTCCGAAGAGGTTGAGCAGATCCGCTGGAAAGAAATTCAGGAAGAAAATGAGAAGCGAATTACCGAACGGAACAGTGTCGGTATGTTTTTGGCACTTGCAGACGACGAATGCCATGAACTCGTTCAAGGTAGCCACAGTCGATGGCGCACCCCACTTGAACACGACGTACTACTCCCACAATCCATGAAGGATCAGGGTGTCCCGTATACACCGAGTTGGAACGGCACAGATCCGCTCCCCGGACAGGTCGCGATTCGGCTCAAGGCAGGTCAGGCACTTATTCGTAACGGTGTGACCATCCATACCGGACACACCGTGCCTGAGCGTGAACGCAACACCCTATCGATCGGTTGGTCGAAGTGGGGCGGTCCCTCCGAGGAGGAACCGAAGGTCGTCGATGCGCGATTTGCCTGGCAACTCGATCCTGCCGTCCGTGAGGCACTCCCGCACGAATGGATGAAAACAGCGTGGGATCGCTGGGCGGCGAACCACAAACTCGGCGATCGGCTCGAAGACCGATACGCTGGTTTTGACATCCAACGCATCAAAGCGGGTGAAGTCGTCGGATGGCGAACCGAACTGGAACGTCAAGCCGCCGCCGCAGGCGAAGCATGGGAACAATACCAAACCGTATCCTAACAACAAAAAATAACCTTGAACTCAGATGAGATGAAGAAAAAGAGGGCGGGAAACCTAATTCCCGCCCTTTTGGCTACGAATCCTTTTATTTCCCAACCAAATACCCAATAATACCGTTTCCGTTGCTATCGTTTCCCCATATCCCTCCTTATCAGGGGGTAGGATTCACGAGACGAGTTGACCCGGAGGTCTCCGATACCTCGGGGTCAACTCTCGCAGATTTTCAGAAAACTGCCAAAACCTACCTTTATTTTTTCACCAGTTTCCCTTAAATTTCCTAATTTTTTTCATATTTTGCACGAAATCCACTCAAAACTGCAATCTTTATAACCAAGACACCTCACTCGCAGTTGGGAATAGCCACAGATGTATCGCCACTGGTGCTCGCGTCGGGAATTGCCCTTGGCTTTATAAAATTTATGCTTATTCCATTTTATGCAACCTTTCGGTCTGCTCCACGCGTTATTATATAATGACGCAAGTTGCCAGTTATTTATGACTCTGAATACGCTGTTTTCTATAGACATATCACCCCGCTGGGGTGAAGAAACATACCGAAAAACTTCTTCAAACGGGTACAATTCGTTAGTAGCAACTTGGGATATAATAGTAGCCACAGATTGAAGATTTCAGTGGTGACATGGTCTATAAAATCGTGTGAGTTATCAATGGTGACACGGTATTGCAGCAGCGTGAAGTTCAGTAACCGAACACCATACGGAGCATAAGAATGGGTCTACAAGAAAGAATAGAAAGAAAATATTCAGTGATTAGAGACGCTATGAAACCTGGGGATGTCATTGCTTTTTCGGGGAAAAAGGCCTTCTCAAAAACAATAAAGTTGGCGACAAGAAGCAATGTGTCACATGTAGGCGTTGTTCTCCAGACGAAGTTAGAGATGAATGGCGAGTCCCACGGACGCCTTTTTAACCAAGTCGCTGAGGCAACGGCTTCGGGTGTCAAATTCACGAACCTCAGCGAGCTGGAAGAAAATTATGAAGGCGAACTATGGTGGTTGCCTTTGAGCCGTGAATCTCGACGTGAGTTGGAACGTAGACATCAGGCGTTTTTTGATTTCTTGATCGACAGCATAGGGGCTCCCTTTGACTCCCTGGGGGCATTGATCCGTGCTTGGGAAGATACACTTGACTTTTCGCGTGTAACCTGGAATGAGGAAGACTTCGGAGCCTTTTTCTGCTCCGAACTTGTTGCTGGGGCACTAGAAGTAGGCGGTGTAATTAAGGATGTCAATGCTTCAGAAGTTACCCCGATTAATCTGTGCCGGTTCAATATCTATGCCGAGGAGTACGTTCAATTCAAGGGAGAAAAAAAGATATACGCCGTTTTAATTCAGTAGATCCGACGGGATGGGGAAACCGGTAATGTATCGTGTTTATCGTGAACGGAACCACTGTATGATGGGGTGCGTAGATGGACGTACAATTGTGTTAATAGGAGGAGAGGAATGCTAAAATTTTACCACCGCTTGGGCCTTCTTGGCTCTATCGTTTTGTTTTTCTGCCTTTTGGTACTTATAGGGTGTAGCAGCAGGCATGTAACCCCATATTATTTGCCTTCCCTACCTGCCAGCCAGCAAGGAGATGTTGACCCCTCTGATAAACGCCTTGCTGCCGTCAGCTATCGGATCCTCCTGATCGGCGATGCGGGTGCCCCGGGAACAGACGAACCCGTTCTTAAAACACTCGGCAAATGGGCGAAAAAGCTGCCGAAGAAAACCAGCATCGTTTTTCTGGGAGACAATATGTATGACAACGGACTCACGGAAGAGGCTCGGAAAAAAGGTGACGCAGAGAAGCGTCTCGGTCCGCAATTAGATGTTGTCATAGAGAGTCAAGCCTGTGGGCTGTTTATCCCCGGCAATCACGATTGGGATAAGGGAGGCAAACACGGACATAGTGCTGTTATGGCGCAAGAGGCGTTTATCAATAAATACCTTGGTGCTCAGTCCCAGTGTGGCCACTCTGCTTTTCTACCCGAGGGGGTAAGCCGGGACCCAAAAGGCTGGAACTTCCCACGACCACACCCGTCGTTCGACTTGTTGTCCTTGATACGCAATGGTGGCTCCATAAAAAATATTATAGGCCTCCCAAGGCTCCCCAGACAGTCATAGAGGAACTCGAAGATCGGTTAGGGACTGAATTGCCGGTAATTGTTGTCGGGCACCATCCCATAGAGACGTATGGGCCACACGGGGGGTACAGGGCTTGGAAGTCACACCCATTTCGTTCCGTGTGGGACTTCTTCAAGTGGCATTTTCGACTATCTGAACAGGATACCCATGGAGAGGACTACACGGACATGATAGATCAACTCAACGGGGCGTTTTCCGTAGCGGACAAGACCTCGCTGTTAATCTATGCCGCGGGGCATGATCATTCTCTACAAGTTTTGGAGGGGCACACTGCCGATTACCTCCTTGTCAGTGGTGCTGGATCAGATGAAAAAAAATCACCGGTGACAAACGGGAAGAATACGCTATTTGCGCATGAACATACCGGCTTCATGGTCATAGATTTTCTGGAGAACACTAACGTTTTGTTGCGCGTGGTTGAAGATGGAAACAAAGAAGTTCAGTTTCATCATTGGCTGAAGCAGTAGTGTTTTCCGCGGGACACGGTCAAGATTGACGACAGGGTTAGACTTCCGAACGTTCGACGGATTGGCGTTGATACACCGGAGACAGTCGCGGTAGCAACCCCGACTTACACTTTTTATTCCCAAAACTCCTGTAAATTTCTGAAAAGAAGTGACTTGGAAGAACAGGTCAGAAAGGATACGCAAAATGTTTACTACCAGAACTTGGATACTCACGTATTTTTTTATTTTTTCACTTAGCATCGGATGGATCTCCAGTATTGGGAATGCCCACGTTTGTGGAGATGAAGATGTGCGTAAGGTGGACATCGTAAAATTACTTTCTGGTGGACAATGCGCCACGGACACCTCATATAGTTACAACGACTACGGTTGCCATGCCCATTGGACATTAAGAGAACTGGACCCGGATCTGGATCCGAATGATGAGGGTAAACTGGTATATCCTACAGGTGAGGGACATGGAGGTTGGGATGTACGGTTCGCTGATAGTGACCATCCCTTCTACTCGATAACACGTGGTGTTGTGAAGGCGGCTGGCGAAGGTCGCAACAACGTTATCGCCGTTTATGATGAAGCCAACAAAATGATGGTCCTTTACTTACACGCTAGCGACGTAGAAGTGAAAGTAGGGGACGTCGTTGATTTTGGGGATCATCTGGGCAATCAAGGCAATGAGAGTCACCTGCCTATAGCCGTACATGTTCATATTGAAGTCAGAAAGCTCACGTCTGAACAAGAGGATCTTCCATTTGATGAACAAATCGAAGAGCTTATTAAGCCTTCAAACGGGAAAGATGACAAAGACAGACCGACCATAGACCCAATTCCGTACCTTTATGAATTCGTGCTATGGCATAAAACGGAAATAGGGAGGCAGCAATCTATACGTTGGCCAGATCTCAAAAAGGATTGGGAATAGCACCTAATTTCGAGAGCGGCGAAGGAGTCGAAATAGATGAGACGCAAAAACAGACCAAGACAGCTTTTTACAATTCTGGTGCCACTATTGTTGTGGTTAACAGTTGTAGCAAACGCGCAAACAGCTAAGGAAATTCGCAGAAGCGTGCTAGGCTCTATGGTGGTAATCGAAACGAAGTTTGGTCGCCGTAGCGGATTTTTTGTGGATCATGACTTGATCGCGACCACCTATCATGTCATCTATCATGCTGAAGATGTTTCGGGGTGGAGTTTCAGCACAAAAGAGCAATTCCACATCTCTGGTGCTGCCGCAATTGATCCACATCGTGATTTAGCCATTCTGAGAATCAATGGATATAACTATTCCTATCTCCGTTGTGGCGACAGAAATTCCGGGACTCAGGCTTATGTCGTGGGAAATGAACACGGAGGAGAGAAGGGTGGTTGGCGACTTAAGAGCGTAGCTGGAAATCCAGATGAATTTTTGGTAACAATTCCGATTGCTCGGAATAGTAGTGGTGGGCCCGTACTAAATAAATCCGGTATAGTTATGGGGATTTTGGTGAGAGGTGTAGCATCTCCTGATCCTATGATCCAAATCCCGGTGGGTTGGGCAGTTGATGCAAAACACTTAAACTCTCTTTTAGAAAGTGTAGAACCTGATAGACTATATAGTTTTCCGGTTCCAGGATATTCACTAAACTCCTGGGGCTCAATCTCTCGAGCAAATATGATGCTTGAAAATTGGACACCAACGGTTGAAGCGGCTATTGAAGCTTATAACGAAGTACTTAATTCCGATTCTGGTTTTGCTGTCTACCTTAATAGGGCTATGGCGCAGTACAGGTTAAGACGATTTGCACAGGCATTGGACGATTTAAGACTGGCGACTGGCACATCAACGTTTAGTAAGATCTTCAAGACAACCTCGGTAGTCAGCAAGGGTATTAAGGCTGCGAAAGCTGTTGTGCGAGCCATTATCCGCAAATAGACGGTATGGTGAGGTTTTCATGCCTTTCCATATATACGCTTGTAAGTATCAAGAGGTGGAAAAATGTTGAGCGCACCTTTTGGCTGCTCAACATTTCATTTCCCGACCAAATAGTCGTAGGTGGAAAATTGTCTGAATCGCGGATTCTCGCGGATTTTGAAGCACTCGTTAAACTTTACACCTCCAGGCTTGTGCACGTTAATTTGTAATTCGTTTGTTTTTGTGTTAAATTCTATAGAACTTGGCGGATAGGAGTATCACCTCGGCGCGCTCAGCGGCTACCCTACGTGCGTTCCAACGAACAATGATAAAATGCGGGTTCAAATCCCACTCGGTGAACCTAACACCGCATATCTAACCCTAACTGCATACTGGAAACTACTATGTAGAAAGCAAGGGGAAAAGGTGAAGTGCATACGCTTATTTAGACCACAATTTCGCAAAGTTAAGAGAAGTTTTTTCGTTGAAATTCGATAGGTGTCAGATCCCCTAACGCCGAATGCGGGCGTTTTTGGTGATACACCTGTGTGATAAAATGACCGATGCGTTCTCTCGCCTCATGGATGTCGTGATAGTCGTTGAGATGAACTTCTTCCTCCTTGAGGGTTCGGATCAACCGTTCGGCGTATCCGTTCTCCCAAGGACGCCCTTTGCGAGCGATCGAAATCTGAATATCGTGTGCCTTGAGCAGCGAGAGATACGCCTTTGAAAGATACTGCACACCTTGATCGGAATGATGGATCTCCGGGACGCTTTGGCGTAAGGCGTCTTCCAAGGGTTTCAACGTCAGAGATGTGTTCAACTGTCGACTCAGATGCCACCCTCTGATCATGCGAGTGAAAACATCCATGAGCAGAGCGAGATAGATGAAGCGTCTGTTGAGGCGAACGTAGGTAATATCTGCCACCCAGACCTGATCCTGATGAGAGATCTCAAGGTCTTCGAGCAAGTTGCTCCACGGTTTATCCCCCTGAAGCGATTTTGTTGTTTGAGTCGCACGCTTGATGGAGACCAAGAGATTCTGCGCTTTCATCAACCGAGCAACGCGTTTATACCCAACGGTGTATCCTTGACGCAGCAACAACGCTGTGATGCGTCTATATCCATAGGTCGGATACCGAAGCTGCTAACGTCTCTATTTCCGCTCGCAGGACGTCTTCAGACGGGTCGATCTTCGGTTGATAATAGAAGGTGCTCTTGTGGAAACCCAGCGTATCGCAAATCTGTCGCACGGAATACTCCTTGCGCAACGTCTCAATGATGATGTTTGTATTCAAAGCACTTTGGATCCAGATACGCATATTGTATATGCATGACAGTGATCTCGCGATGATACGTACACGAAGATTGGCAGAGCCACCATGCAGAGTAAAAAACGGTACGGCTTTCGGTTACCAAAAAGGAGGAATATCATGTTGAAAAAGTTGAATTTCAAAGTTACCTTTTGTTTATTCGTTCTCATGTTTCCACTTACTTTGTCAAGTCTTGGGGTTCGGGCAGAGGAACAGGAGACCGCTGAGGAATCCAAAAAAAGAACATTAAAGATCGTCAGTTGGAACATACAAAACCTCGGCCAATCAAAAGCAGGGTTTAGGAGTAGTGAAAGTTCAAAAGCACATGCGCGTGATAAAACCTTGGGCAAAATAGCAGAGATCATAAGAGTAGCGGAAATTGATTTAATTGCTATTCAGGAGTATACAGATCACGGTGTTGAACCGGTAGTAAAAAACAAGTTTTTACAGCAATTCCCAGAGGAAGAGAATTGGTGTGGTATTGCAAGCAGTAATACAGGTGGCGAAAAGTATCTGATTTTATACAGGAAGGATATTGTAAAGCCGATAAACCCTAAAATTAGGATTTATGAGGATTGGGATCTTGAAATGGAAAGGCTTCCGGGATATTGTACCTTTCAGACAGAGGATGGCAGTTTCGATTTTACAATTATTACTTGCCATAACCGCACTTGGGGAAATGGTGCTAAGAAAGATGCAAAATTCCTATATGAGGTCTATAAAGGGGTTCAGGCGAGACTCGGTGCTGAAGATAATGATATTATTATACTCGGCGACTTCAATATCAAACATGAACATGAACTCCACTTCGGAGAATTGAAAGACGAGGGCTTTTTTAAACAGGCTATCGGTTTCGAAGAAGATACGATGGTTAGTAAAGAAAATAAGTCCAATCTGGATAATATATTTTATATAGAGAATACTATAGAGAATACAGGTTTAGAAAGGAATACAGGCTTAGACTTCAAACGCTCGGGTGTAATTCGCTCTCCTTTTATTGATAAAAGGGTCTCGGATCACTATCCCGTGTGGGTTATCTTTAAGATTCCAGAAGTTGACAAGGATGCCCCGGAGCCGGAATAAGGTTGCAGTTTGATCAGAATGGAAATTTGTATCGTAAGTTTGGGAGTGTGAGTGGAAGCCGGTGTGAAGTGTCTGAATCACAGATTTGCACAGATTTGCACGGATTCTGCGGATTATCGCGGATTTTGAAGCACTCGTTAAACTTTACGCCTCCAGGCTTGTGCACGTTTATTTGTAATTCGTTTGTTTTTGTGTTAAATTCTATAGAACTTGGCGGATAGGAGTATCACCTCGGCGCGCCTCGGCGTCGAGTCTTATCCAACCCCGTGATACGGGTTGAATGCCGGGTTTCCAAGGGAAGCCTTGTTGAACATTAATTTTTTAATCGGTTCGGGTCATTTTCAGCGAAGATTGGACGCACCTCTATCCGTGGGCACAGTCGACTGCATGACACAGGTGTATCACCAGAAACGTCCAGACTCGGCGTTAGGGTATTCGACACCCATGGAATTTCAACGAAAAAACTTGGCTTATAGTAGATTTTACAATTAACATTACATTATTGAAGTGTAGGAGGAAACTCCAATTTCCGACTGTCAGTGGATTAGGTCGCGATTCGGAGATCCCTCCTACAGAAGAGATGTAAACTTAATTATGAGTTTTACTATAACTTTGCTAATTTTTCGCTTGAATAAACGGTGGCACTTCAGCTATCCAATTGGGATAGTAGTTGGAGGTATCGTCTGATCAGGTGTTTATCAGGGGATCGGGTGGTTCTGTGTTCGGATATGGCGGTTTTTCGCGAAAGAAAGTGAACGCAAAAATTCCAAAAGCATACGGGAAATCAAAGAATTTGGGTTAGCTTTATTCTGGAAAGTCTCACCGCTCTGCCTCTATATGAGAAGCAATAATAGCGATACCCCCCGTGAGGGTCATGCAACCGAAAATAGATCCCGCAGCAACTGATTTCATTTGAGATGTTCGCATCCTCGCCTGATAGGCATCGGCGTAAAATTTGACATACTCAGCCGATTTTCCGATCAATCTCTCAGGTGGCGGATTCGGTGGACGGATATGATATCGAAGCAGCAGACTGAAGGTCCCCACGGTGCTCATTGCAGCCGTCCCGTAAAAAAGAGCGTCCTGCCCCTGTCCGAGCGTTGCGTCAGCAACGAATCCCGTCAGCAAACCACACATCGCTGCGGCGAAAGTTGCACTCATGCCTGCTCCAAAAGAAGCCAGCACTTCCACATCGCGTTTGGCATCTGCCGCCGCTGCGGCTTTTGCTTGAAGACGTATCGAATCCTGCTCCACAAGTGGCAGCTGCGCATAATGTTTAGCACCGCAACTTGTAAGTGCAATCATCCACACATTTGATAAACACCATAAACATCGTAAGAATTTCACTGGCTGATGTCCGATACCCGCACAAACGTGTATCCCTCTCGTTTAAGCGCAGTAATGATCCTGTCTGTTGCCTCTATGGTTCCCAGACGGGTAGCGTTCCGATAAACACCTGTCCCATCGTGGAAGATGATAATGGAACCCGGCTGGACCTTCCGCAACACCGTTCTGGTGATTTTGTCGGGGTTCTGTGTTGTCCAATCCCAACTCCATACATTACCGCTGATGTGTGCGCGGTCCCGCCTCGCGAGTACCCACGCTACCGGCAGAAACCGTGTTAAGATAGGTGCCCGAAACACAATCTCACCCTTTACACCGATGTCGCGTAGCAGTGCATCCGTCCGTTCAATTTCCCGCCGGACAGCGGAGGGCGGCAGCAACCCGAGTACAGGATGGCTATAGGAATGATTCCCGATTTGGTGTCCTTCAGCAATGACGCGGCGGACGGTTTCAGGATGCCGTTCAACCCGATTCCCGATCATAAAGAACGTCGCTTTGACATCATGTTTAGCGAGGACATCCAGCAACTGATGGGTATAAGTCGGACTCGGTCCATCATCGTAAGTGAGCGCGACAATCCGTTGATGTGTGTTCAGGTGAACAATGTTCTCTCCGAAAGGGGGTCTAAAGAAAACCCACAAAAATCCGACTGTTGCTATCCCTGACACAGCAGCGATTATTAATTTCATGAAATTTCACCAGTAAAACAGATAAGTTCACAGAAATTGCACCTATCTGAGTCGGAGAGTTAAGCAGGTGGTGCGATGAGACGCACAAACGAACTCGATACCTCATCCAATTCCTCACGAACTGCCGGATCGAGTTCCCAACCAACACCGCCGAGCGTGTCGTCAAGTTGTTCAATCGTGTCACTACCACTGATTGCAACAGTAACCTCCGGATGCGATAACACCCACGCCACAGCGAGCTGAGCAGGCGTTTTACCCAACTCCGCCGCAAGTCGCTTGAGGGTTACGATCACCCGTCCGGTCTCACCACTCATCCGTTGCTCAAATTCATCACGTAAGCGGGTCCCCCATAAAGTCCCGGCGGGAGGCGGTTCACCCGGTGCGTAAACGCCACTCAACAAACCCACTGCCAACGGACTATAAGCCATAACACCTAACCCTTCCTCACGCACCAAACCGAACAACTCGGTCTCCATATCCCGATTTAGTAGGTTATACATGTTCTGAATACACATATAGGGCGTTGCGTTAATCCGATCGGCGATCCAGAGTGCTTTGCACGCCTGCCACGCCTGATGATTACAACAGCCGATATAGCGCACTTTGCCTGAACGCACCAAATCGTCCATTGCGCGAACTGTTTCTTCCTGCGGGGTCGATTCATCAGGCGCGTGGATGAGGTAGACATCAATATGGTCGGTGTTGAGACGCGATAGGGAACGCTCGACCTCACGCATGATATGGTATCTCGACAAACCCTGATCGTTCGGACCCGGACCGATCTGGCTGAAAACTTTTGACGTAATCACCACGTCGTCCCGTTTGCCCTGAATCGCTTTACCGAGCACTTCCTCAGAACGACCGATGTTGGCGCGATCGTCCATAAGTCCATAGATGTTGGCACAATCAATGAGATTGATACCGGAATCAATGGCGTGTTCAACGAGTCTTTGTGCCTCATTCGCGTCGCCTTGTCCCCTAAGCCCTAAACCCAATGCGAGTGGACTCACCTTAACCCCTGCTTTTCCAAAATTGACATATTCCATTTTTTTAGTGATCGCTCCTGGACTGCTGCGTCCGTTGTCCTTGCAGGTTTTCGGTTAATCCAACAAGGTTTTTGAAGTCAAAGTTATACCATTTCTAAAAGTTTATATCGCATTAACCTCACCTGAGTGCACAGACTCACAGTCTCTGCTACAAGATGGAAACCCAAACTAAAAGTTTATGCTACAATTTCAATCAGAAATGATATTATACTGCAGACAAACGCAAATTGCGCAAGTTCTAAATTGCTAAAAAATCTGCAATGCGTCTACGACCTGTTGCATGTCTTTGGGCATCTCCGCTGAAAAAGTCAAACGTTTTCCGGTTGCGGGATGTTCAAAACCGAGTAGGCGTGCATGCAACGCCTGCCGTTTCAGCTGTGAGAGCACCTGTTTCAACGCCGGGGTGTCGGCATCGTTCAAAGCACGTTGTTCGCCGCCATAAACGGCGTCCCCGACCACTGGATGCCCAATATGTTGCAGATGCACGCGAATCTGATGGAGTCGTCCGGTTTCCAGCGTAAGTTGAACGAGAGCGAACTGCGGATACCTTTCCAAAACTTCATAGTGCGTGACAGCATGCCGCCCGCCTGTTTCAACCGTCGTCATCCGTCGTCGATCCCGTCGACTTCTCGCAATTCGGGCATCAATCGTCCCCAAAGTTTCCGTAGGCGCGCCACACACGACAGCGACGTATTGGCGCGTGATGCTATGCCGTTCAAACTGGATGGAGAGTCCCCGATGCACCACATCGGTTTTCGCAACAACGAGCACCCCTGATGTCCCCTTATCCAACCTGTGAACTATCCCTGGTCGCTCCACACCTCCGATCCCCGAAAGGTCTGTGCAATGCGCCAGCAATGCATTCACAAGCGTTCCAACATTCACCGCATTCGCAGGATGAACCAGCATCCCCGCGGGTTTATTCAGAACGATTAAGTGGCTATCCTCGTGAAGGATGTCGAGCGAAATTCGTTCAGGTTGAACAGTATCCAAAGGGCGCGGCGGCGGGAGCGTCAAGCACACCCGGTCTCCCTCTCGCAGTGCATAACTCGGTTGTTTCGCAACGTTACCATTGACAGTGACATCGCCATCGCGAACCAACCGTTGGAGATAGGTTCGAGAGACGCCTTGCGTTGCGTTGAGAAGAAAGCGGTCGAGACGTGTCCCGCGCTGATCTGCTTGGATGTCATAGACCTGGGTTTCATTTTTCATCTCGGAATTCCACACTATCAGCGCAACTGAAACTGTAAATCGTTTGCACACAAAAATTTTCCACGCTTTTCAAACCGATTCGGATCAGAGAAAGATAAAAGTAGGGATAGTCATGATCAAAGGTGGTTATTCATCAGATGTCAGCAACGAATCGTCGCTTACTACACGGTAGGTAATTCCAACTGTTCCCGAACGGCTTGGCGCACTCGAATACAAGTTTCTATAGCGTGTTGAGCATCAGTAGCAGTCGCCGCTTTGCCTGGATAACGAAAATCCACCGCATGCTCAGAAATTGTTGAGAAATCGGCGTGCCAATCTCCCCAATCAGGGAGCGTAGGGAGAATCAAATTCAGTAGCCTTTCCAAATCGTGTGTTCTCGCAAACGGAATGTTTGCCTCTTGAAGCCACGCTTTGAGATACTTTTCAATACACTGCTGGGCATGGAAGCAGATGGCATCGTGAATTGGATTCGATGAGTGATAATTCTGGTGCATGATGGTATGATCACCCTCAGCCTTTCGGATCCACTCCACTGTCAACGGATTCATTACACCTTTCTCCTTTTCCAACGCATCAGGGCAGGTAGCGGAATATCTCACAAACGCACGCTGCAAGGGGTCCGCAGTGCCATAGAGAACCTCTCCCTTTTCGGTTATCTCACGCAGAAACCAGTCATTATATGAGAGGCGATATGCAATTTCTTCCGGCGACCGGACAAGCAAATCCATAGGAAAACGGTCAGGGATGCGCCGTCTAATTTCTGCCGCTTGGCGACGCGTTTCCGACTCTGGAATCGCCATCACAACGAGCAGATCGACATCTGAGTCCTCCGTGGGAGTGCCATACCCATAAGAGCCAAAAAGGATCACTTGTAGCGGTGCAAATTCGCGCACAATGTCATCACAAGTAGCCTGAATCTCTTGTCGGCTGACCATAAACAAGCCCTCCTACCACCACGACCCGTATTCGCCACTATTTCTCACTGAAAATATAATAGCATATTGTGAAAGAAATTATCAAGTTCTTGGTGGGGCGAAAAAAGGAACCTAAACACCCCTATCCAAGTTTCCAAACTGCACTTCACAATTGATTTGACACTTAATATAAGAATGTGATACCCTTTATTCATCAAATCCCTAACCCTATAACAGGGTGGCACAATGCGAAATATCAAACTCGTGCTTGAATACGACGGCACGAACTATCACGGTTGGCAGACGCAACCGAACTTGCCGACAATCCAAGATACCATCGAGGAAAGTTTGGCAAAACTCACCAAAACCTCAATACAGATCATCGGGGCGGGGAGGACCGATACCGGCGTCCACGCAGAGGGACAGGTCGCCAACTTCCATACAGATTCAGAGATACCCATCGTCGCATTTCAGAAAGGACTCAATGCTATTCTGCCTCGGGATATCGTCGTCTGTTCCGCAACAGAGGTGCCCCCTGAATTTCACGCCCGCTTCAGTGCAACCCGTCGGCGGTACCGATACACGATTCTGAATCGTGAATATCCGAGCGCACTTCTGCGACATACGGGTTACTGCTTCCCGACAGAAATCGATGTTTCACGAACGAACGATCTTTGTCAAACGTTGGTCGGCAAACACGATTTCTCTTCCTTCCAAAAGGTGGGGAGTGCCCGACTAAATCCTATTTGCGAGATTTACGAGGCGCACTGGTGGAAAAAAGAACCGTACGTCTACTTCGAGATCGAAGCGGATGCGTTCCTGCGAGGTATGGTTCGCGCCATCACCGGCACCGTCTTGACTCTTAATCGCAAGTTTTGGCGTGCAAGCTGCGCGAAAAACATGAAATACCGAGATGCCGAGATGGAACTTCGTCGTATTTTAGATGCCAAAGACCGAGCGTCGGCAGGAATGTCAGTTCCGGCACACGGATTATCACTCATTGAAGTTAAATATAACGCCTGACGCGGATTTGGCAGATGGCAATTAGCAGTCAGCAATCAGTCGTCAGAAGAGTGGCTGTCAGCCGTCGGCAGTCAGCAAAAAGGGTTTTGGGTAACCATCCCCTGTGCCCAGTAATATTCTAAACTACGGAAAATTGTTACCAACCTATCTCTTTACTGAAAACTGAAAGCCGATAGCCGACAGCCGAAAACTATCTAAAAGGAGTTCTTATGAATTACAGCCAAGTCTTGAATGAATTGGAAACTTTAGTTAACGAAACCTTCGGACTCTGGGAACACAACCGCGTAGGTTTCCAGTGGCGACACTATACATGGAACCATACCATGCGTGTGCGTGCAATGAGCATGGAACTCGGTAAGCGGGAAGGTGGGGATGTGAAACTGCTTGAAGTCGCCGGCACCCTGCACGACATCACCAAACGATACGACGGTGTTATTTTGACTGACGACAACGGACAACGGATTCTTGATCACAATGGGTTCTGGTTAAACGAGACGCTCACCCCTGCGGGTCAGAACGTCGTTACGGAACTTTACAACAAGCACAACCTTCAGGGCACGGTCCATCACGAATCGGGGGCAGTCATCACCGAGAACATCTTAGCGATGTATGACTTTGATCCAGCCTTCGTTCAAGCCGCGACAGCCGTTGTTCTCGCGCACCTGAAGCCGATGAATCTCACAGCCGAGGACTTTAAACTGCTCTACAACAGGATCGAAAATCAGATTCTCTACGATGCTGACACAATGGATCCGAACGTCGGCTATACCGCTTTCTTCCGAAACATTCACATCCACTCGCATTTTGCGCTACAACGTGGAAATTTCGACCTTGAAGACTACGTCCGGAACCTTCCCCGTTGGATTAATTCCAAGCAGGAATTCGTCGACAAACTACTGACAGAATCTTCTCGCGAAGTCGCCCAAGCGCGACAAGACCGGAATCAGCATCTTTTCTTGCAAATGGTAGATGAATTAGACGATATGGAGACAAACCGTAAATATGGATTGCTGGGTGTGATTGAGTATTTCGTCAGTGAAAGTGAGGATCCTCACTTCCTGAACCAACTTGACTATCTGACAAACGAGTGGCTTCCACAACGCCGACGATGGCTCGCTGAAGAAGAGCCGGCCGCATCGGCACGAGATCGCGCCCAAGCCGCAATCGATCGGGTTGACGATTTCCTGACCCTCATGACCCGCGAAAGTAAAGGCGAAATGTAAGGAGTTTTACATGAACACCCCAACGACAAGCGAACAGACAGACATTGTCCAAATCCCATATCCACCCGACCTTTATCGTTTTGACACGGCGGCAGAAGGGATTTCTGGTGGGTTTTCAGCCGTAACTGAGGCAGACATCGAATACTTCCATCAATACGGCTATCTCGTCATCAACGATGCCTTCAGTACCACCGAAATCAAGGACGCATTGGCTGGCATGATCCATCTCATGGACGGAAAGTGCCCTGATTTCCGAGCGATCCAATTTGAACCGAAACTCGTCAAACAGAAGGACGAGCTGGAAGGACAAGCACGTCGAGATGCTATCAGGAAAATTTTCGGTTTTGTAGACTACGAACCACGCCTGAACGCGATGGCAGCGCATTCTGGGCTTCTCGGTGTGCTTGAACAAATGATAGGGGATACACCTGAACTGTTTCAAGACATGGCACTCGTCAAACCACCGCGTCACGGATCGGAAAAGCCGTGGCATCAGGATTGCGCCTATTTTAACCTACCGATGGGAACAACGGTTGTCGGTGTATGGATCGCCTTAGACGAAGCCACACCTGAAAACGGTTGCTTACACGTTATACCCGGCTCAAATATTGAGGGACCGATGATCCATTTCAAACGGCGGGATTGGCAGATTTGTGATACGGATGTACCCGTAGGGCGAGATACGATGGTTCCGCTCAAGCCGGGCGGCTGTCTCTTCTGGCACGGATTGACCCATCACGGGAGCCCTGTAAATCAATCGGAACAACGGCGGCGGGCACTCCAATTTCACTACGTACCGGCGAGTGCTGGAGAAATCACAACACAGGAACGGATGGAAGTTTACGGAAGCGAAGGAAAAGAGGTAGATTGCTAATTGGCTATCAGCAATCGGCTATCGGCTATCGGTAAAGGGGTTTTCCGATGTACCAGAGTTCCTCCTACTGACCGCCGACCGCTGACTGCTGACTGCCATTATGCTACTTTTTCTCTTCTGGGAACGGTGCCCGGATATCGTAACGCCCCTCAACAAATACCGGTAACTTTCCACCTTCTACGAGCAGGTCAAGCGGGTTGGGTCGCGTTTTTAACGGGAAAGTAACAACGTCTTGGAGACGCAACGATTCGTAAATTGCCATCAGGATTTCTATCGTGCAAAGCCCGTGTTTGCCGGCATTGCGGTGTTCATCAACACTCCCCTCAATCCAATCTAACATCTCGTCAAATTGGTTCGGTTCACTTTGGCGGGGTTCAATAACCTGCCATCCTGCGGCTTTGCTATTGAGCAATTCAATCGTATCGTTTTCACCACGACGGAGTTGACCATCGTCTCCGTAGACGACATCGCCTCGGAGGACGGGTTCCGGTAAATCGCTTTCGTAGATGCCGCGGATACCGTTTTCAAAGCAGATTTCCGCCATACATAGGTCTTCAGTTCTTACACGGCGTTCCCAACGATCAGTTTTGCGTGCGACTTGACCGATGAGCCACAACGGATCCGGGTCACCGAGGATGTAGCGCATCTCATCGATTTCATGGGTGCCACGGTTCAAAAGCCCGTGCCCATCACGGCGGAGCATCGTTTGCGGTTGACCGATTGCGCCTTCTTGGATGAGGCGGCGCGCCTCACAATTTTGGGCGCTGAAACGCCGTTGGTGCCCAACGACTAACTTCACATCGTGTTTCTCACAGGCATCCATCATGTCCTGCGCATCACCAACCGAAGCCGCCATCGGTTTTTCGGTAATAACACCGAGCACACCGCTCTCCGCCGCGGCGATCGTCGGTTCTGCACGGACGCTCTGCCACGTCGTAATACTGACGATGTCTAAGTCCTCTTTCTCGCACATTTCACCGAAATCGGTATAGCGCGTTTGGAGTCCGTGTTCTTCCGCGAATCTCTCGGCGGATTCTTCGCTGATGTCTGAAGCCGTGACAACCTCAGCACGACCGGTACTCATCCAATTACGTGCATGGGAACGCCCCATGCCACCGCATCCAATAATTCCAACACGATATATTTTGTCTGCCATCTGCTTTACCTCATCCCAAAAATAGATTATGAATAGGACTTACGCCATGCTCCTAAGATATAGTTTTCATCGCATTTCTCAAGCACACCACTTTTCAGAAAAATTTCAATCGGAAACCGAGCTGAAAAGGATTGATACAAGTCCTATTGAACTCAGATTTTATCAAAAATTGGTTGTCAAAGCAAGCGAATTGTCAATGGTACCCACACGCTAAAGCGTGGGGCTTGCGCTTCCTCGCGGTAAGCGTTCTTCCCAAAGGTTGAACGTCTAACAACCGCTCCACTTTAGGCAGCCAAGCCTACCCGTTTGATGTTGATAGCAGCGTTTACGTCTCGGTCGTGGTGAGAACCACAGGCGGGGCATGTCCACTGTCTATCGGAAAGAGAAAGATTTTTGTTATGGTGACCACAATCACTACAAGGCTTTGTTGTAGCAACCCATTGTCCGACTTTTACAAAGGTTTTATCGTGCTTTGCACACTTCTGTTCCATCACCCGCAGAAACTGGTAGAACGCATGATCAGAAACTTTGCGTCCCCACAAGCGTTTCATGCCATCAAGGTTCAGCGTTTCAAAACAGAGTGTATCAAACTCTGTGCAGAGTTCGGTTGCCAGCTTCCATTGCCAATCCAAACGTTGTCGGGCAATCTTTCGGTGAAGGCTTGCCAAAGCACGACACACACGATACCAATTGCCAGAACCTTTGACTTTACGACTCAGTGCTTTGTTCAGTGAACGCAACGTCTTCAGCGATTGTTTGAGGAACTGCGGAGATCGAATCTTGTTGCCTTCGTCGCTGGTGAGGAATGTTTTGTTTCCGTAGTCAAATCCTGCGCTCTTACCCGTCTTGGGTTTGGGTTGGGAATCGTCAACAGTCTCACACGAAAAGTATATCCAATAGTCACCGCACCTGTCACGTTTGATCGTGATCGTCTTGATGAGACCTTCGATTTCACGGTGTTTGTGGAAGGAGAACCATGTCTCTATGCAATTGATTTTGATACGATGCTCTTCAAGTTCATAGCCGGCTTGTGTGAACGTCATAGAGGTGTATTTGTGACGCGGCTTGATTTTCGGTCTGCCGACTTTACGGTTCGTGAGTCCTGCTTTTCTGTCTTTGATATTCTGAAAAAATGCGTCTTGGGATTTGCCATACCGCAATACAACGTCTTGGACAACTTGACTCGGTAGGTCTTTCCAGTGAGGTTTCGTCCGCTTTTTGAGTTTCGCAACATGCCTTTTGAGTCTATATGCAGATACATCTTTTCCAAACATACGACGATACCGACGTGCCAGCAGCATGATATGCAAATGGACACCCCACATATCGTCAATCATGTTACCAAGTTTGATGATGTTCTTTTGCGACTGGAGTTTGAAACCAAAGGAAACCTTTCTCATGGTATATCCGTTATCCGTCTTTATCCCCTAACGAGTGGGAGGCAGGCACGTAGTCTTGCGACTACGCTCGTTATGCCTGCCAACGGATACTTTAATGATACCACAATTTTACTACAATTGTCAAGTTTTTTCTTGACACAACCATAGGCGGTGTCTACATCCAGGTCCCTAAAGGACGGGGGTTTGACACCGAAGACTTTGCTAAGAAAAATAGATTACATGTGTTATTTTTAACACATTTTTCAAAGCCATAAAGCCATATAAAGCCGCATACTGCCTATAGTTTCTATCAAGTAACCCATTGGTTTCTATCATGCGATAAGGTTAATGCGCCCTTTATACTCCTTGAATATATAAAGCCATATAAAGCCATATATTGTCTATAATCTGTAACAAGTAACCGATTGGCATCGTTTATGCAGGTAGGGTTAACATAACCCATTACATTCGGTGAAGAAAATTCGCAAGGAGAAGGAAATGGAAAAGTTAATCGTCAAAGGTGGTACCCGACTTCAAGGAACGATTCCAGTCAGCGGTTGTAAAAACGCAGTTCTGCCTATCGCTGTCGCCGCGGCAATTCTCGGCGATGGGGTCAGTGTACTCCACAATGTACCAAATCTAACAGACGTAAAAACCCTCAGTGCTGTGTTGGAAGGACTCGGTGCTACAACAAAAATAAAAAAATCCTCGCTCTATATTGAACCCATAAACCACTTACAATACGAAGCCCCTTACGAACTTGTGCGAAAAATGCGCGCATCTATCTATGTCCTCGGTCCACTCGTGGCGAAATTAGGGAAGGCGAAAGTCTCATTCCCCGGCGGATGTGCCATTGGACCTCGACCCATCGACTTGCATATCCGAGGCTTAGAGCACTTAGGTGCAGATGTCACAGTCGAAAGCGGATACATCTACGCACAAGCGGAACGTCTCACGGGTACAGAGATGTACCTCATGGGACAGCACGGACCCAGCGTCGGTGCGACTGCGAATGTTATGATGGCTGCCACTTTGGCAGAAGGCACCACGGTTATCCGTGGGGCGGCACGTGAACCGCATGTCTCTGATCTCGCCCGTTTCCTCAATGCGATGGGAGCAGATATAGAAGGCATCGGCACGTCTGTCTTGACAATTCACGGTGTCAAGCAACTGCGTGGAACCGAACACACCGTTATATCCGACGATATTGAGGCAGGTACCTTCATGGTCGCAGGGGCTATTACCAGAGGCGATGTTTACGTCGAAGGTATCACACCGGAACAAATTCCCGCCATCTCAGAAACACTCACTGAAGCAGGTATCGAATTAGATTGGGATGACAATGGCGTCCGCGTTACAACACCCCGCGAGATCAGAGGTATCGATGTCACCACAGCACCTTTCCCTGGTTTTCCGACAGATATGCAGGCACAAATCATGGGATTGCTCTGCCTCGCATCCGGGACCAGCGTTATCACGGAAAACGTACACACGGATCGCTATATCCACGCAGCGGAATTGAACCGGATGGGTGCGGACATCATGCTCGATGGCAGCAAAGCCGTGATTAACGGTGTCTCCACACTCAGTGGTGCTCCAGTGATGGCTTCCGATCTGCGTGCGGGTGCTGTCCTTGTCGCCGCTGGAATGGCAGCAATCGGTGAAACGATCGTATCACGGATCTATCACATCGATCGTGGGTATGAATCCATCGAGGAAAAACTTAACAACGTCGGCGCGAACATCAAAAGAGTCAGAGATAGCGGCGAAGAAGTTTAACGATTTTCGTCGCTAACGCAGAGGAAGGATTATCCAAGGATGTTACAAATTGTCGAGACAGGGACCCAAGAAGCTGAGGATTTTCTCTCAAAGTTGAAGGCACGCGGTAAGTTAACAGATGAAGGTATCTTAAAGGTAGTCCGGCGTATTTTGAGTGATGTGCAAGCGGAAGGGGATAAAGCGGTTGTCCGATATACTCGCAAACTCGACGCATCCCGTATCTCAGTAAAGGAACTCAAGGTATCACGAGAAGAATTTGGGGAAGCGTATTTAGAAGTACCCTCTGAATTTATAGATGCAATCACGCATGCCCGAACAAACATCGAAAAATTCCACGAGAAACAGTTGCGCAGTTCATGGATGTCAACAGAACCCAACGGTGTACTGCTTGGCCATCTGATTCGTCCGTTAAGGCGTGTCGGTGTTTGTGTTCCAGCGATCAGCCAACTTCTCGTCTCTTCCTTGCTGATGAACGTCATCCCCGCGACCGTTGCGGGTGTCGAAGAAATCGCTGTCTGCATCCCTCCAATGCGGAATCGGGAGATTAACCCTTATATGCTGGTTGCCGCCGCAGAATGTGGTATCCAAGAAATTTACAAATGTGGCGGTGCACAAGCCGTCGCGGCAATGGCATACGGCACGAAAACGATTCCATCTGTCGATAAAATTGTCGGACCGGGGAACCTCTATGTCCAATTCGCCAAGAAAGAGGTATATGGGCATGTGGATATAGACAAATTAGCGGGTCCCAGCGAAATTCTTGTCATCGCCGACAGCACAGCCGATCCAGATTACGTCGCCGCGGATCTCATCTCACAAGCAGAACACAAAGCGGATTCCGCTGCAATCCTGATCACTCCTTCGCTTGGTTTCGCCGAACAAGTGAAATCAGCGATCGAGGTTCAGGGTGAAGCCTTACCGCGCCGCGACGAACTGACACAAGCATTTGCAAACTTCGGTGCCGCGTTTATCACCGGAGATCTCTCCGAGGCGTTTACCCTCGCCAACGAAATCGCACCGGAACACCTTGAACTTCACATCGAAAACCCATTCGATTGGCTCGGAGACGTGCATAATGCTGGTGCTATCCTCATAGGTCCCTATTCGCCAGAAGCCGTTGGAGATTACATTGCAGGACCAAACCATGTCTTACCTACAGGGACAGCCGCACGCTATGCCTCGCCACTCGGCGTTGACGATTTCGTAAAGAAATCAAGTCTCATCTCATACACCAAGGCGGCTTTAGAGGAAGTTACACCGGCAGTTGTTAAACTCGCTGAGGTTGAAGGACTTGAAGGGCATGCCGCCGCTATGAAAATCCGATTTGAAGAAGATTAAGTCCACCACCGCTGGCAATCAGCAGTCAGTAAGAGTCGGGAATCGGAGTTCCCTCCTACAAAGAGGCAGTTAGTAATCAGTCAGAAGGGAATTTGGTCCCTCACCGCTCTACCCAACCTACAAGAACCCTTCAATAGGAGACCTATCAGATGTTCTTGATTCCCCTTAGCTTACTGTTCCACCTTTCCGATCCCGACATATCCCATGAAAAACCTGTTCTACCTCCCGTCGCGACGTTCTCAATTGTCGGATACGACGGAGAAACAGGTGCGCTTGGGATCGCTGTGCAATCCAAATTTTTCGCCGTTGGCTCGGTTGTGCCGTGGGCAGAGGCAGGTGTTGGCGCGATTGCGACCCAATCTTGGGCAAATACGACTTTCGGTCCCAACGGTTTAAAACTCCTTAAAAGTGGACTCTCCGCGGAACAGACATTGGAACGTCTCATCGCCGATGATTCGGGACGTGCGACGCGACAGGTAGGCATCGTGGATGCGAAAGGCAATGTCGCTAACTATACAGGCGATGAATGTAATGAGTGGGCGGGTGCCGTCTCAGGCAAGCATTACACGGCGCAAGGCAACATCCTCGCGGGTGAAGCAGTCGTCACAGCGATGGGCAAAGCGTTCGAGGAAACGAACGGTGAACTGGCGGATAAATTAATGGCGGCACTTTTCGCAGGGCAAGAAGCAGGAGGCGACACACGCGGACAACAGTCAGCCGCTCTGCTCGTCGTTCAAGAAGGTAGTGGCTATGGGGGGTTCAATGATCGATACATCGATCTACGGGTGGATGATGCTGAGAAGCCGATCGAAGAACTCCAGAGACTCTTAGAAATTCACAAAAAATTAGTGTCCCGGTAATCCCATCTTTTTCGCTTCCGATGAAAACTGATAACTGCTGGCTATTCAATCGATTCATCTAACACAAGTAGCGGACGTTTAAAACGCGAACGAATACCGTTTGCTGTGGCTAAGACGACGGGTGCACTTATAATCCGACGTTCCAATCTCCGCTTTCCGGGAATATCGCTGATAATAATCCCTATCAGTATCGTCAAAACACCTTGTCCCGGTAAGGGTATCTGAATAATCCCTACAATCACAAGTAGCACTGCGAATAGATTCTTTAGGCACTTGAGGCATATCCGCAAAACGGGGTGTTTGATGCGACTCTCCTGTCTATTCGGCAAGAAATAGTCAGCAGGCAAGTAAGCAATCACCAGCGTGCAAAAGAGGATGCTAACGACAAAACTCGCTACAGAGACACCAATCAGCATCACTCCATACGCCTTTAGCCATTCAAAGAGAAAGTAACTGTAAGATTGTAGCATATCCATAAACGCCAAAAAAGTCTGTACTTGATCACAATTCATCGACGCGAAACAGCTCCCCCGTCAACAGTCATAATATCACCACTCATATAAGCGGCTTCATCAGAGGCAAGAAATAGCACTGCGCCAATATAGTCCCACACCGTTGCCCCCCGTTCAAGCGGAGGTGCGTCCGGTGAAGCAGTCGGTAAATCCGGTAGGGTGTCATCTTCAGGGAGATTTTGTGAAGCATTCATACCGGTGGGTGCACCACCCCCCGGTGCGACAGCATTCACGGTTATGCCATGCGGACGAAGTTCGAGTGCGAGACTTCGCGTGAGCCGATTCAGAGCGGCTTTACTCACACAATAACTCAGAACACCGACATGAGATTCCTCGGCAAAAATAGAAGAGTTGTTGATGATACGTCCATGTATGCCTTGCGCTATCATCACTTGAGCGACCGCTTGTGCACATAGTAGGCATCCCTTCACATTCACAGCCATGACCTTGTCAAAGAGTTCCGGTGTTACCTCAAGCAACGGTTGTCGACCGAGAATTCCGGCATTATTGAAGAGAATATCGATCCGTTTAAATGTCCGCACTGCGATCTCAACAGCTTCCTGCACTTCCTCAGGCACGGTAACATCTAATGCAACCGCAATAGCCTTTCCACCGACGGCGCGGACTTCAGCAGCAACAGCATCTGCGCTTCTTCCGCCTGCGACAACAACGGATGCGCCTTCACGGGCGAACGCCAAACACGCCGCTCTCCCAATCCCTAACGGTCCACCGCCACCTGTTACAAATGCGACTTTATTCTCAAAACGCATCGATTTCTCCCTTTCAGACAATTTCTGCTCTTCGCCCCTCATGTGTTATAACGTGAGTTGCTACCTATAGAAAATCCTTCAGTTTTCTGTGAAAGTTGAGACATTCAGCAGATTGGTGAGGTTAGGAAACCTCGCCAGCGAGAATGGCGGGTTTTCGTTCCTATCGAAATTTAAACTTATTTTTATAATTCACCATAAACAGTGATAGAGCTTTCCGAATGTTCTGCGCAGATGATGTTTTCCAAGTTTAAGGGGCAACGTGGATTATTATAACATTTTATCATAACGTCCATTCTTAATGCAAAGTTTCATACGATTTAAAGCAGAAAGAAAGTTGTCATCTCAGCGCACTATAAATTTCCCTTGACAAATACGAATGAAAAACACTATTATAGTTAGTGAGGTAGCGTAGAATATGGGAATTCAGGCATAATTTCACGCTTCATGAAAAAAAAAGGAACTTTTATAGTGGAAAACACCCCAAAATCAATCCGCTGGTGGCCCCTTTGGGTTGTCATCATCTTAGCCGTTTTAGGTGCGCTGGTGACATGGATTTCAGATGCGGGTCATCGTCAAGACAAGGTTCTTTTAACAACTATGATTGTCATTGGCACAATCATTTTGAGCATATTATGGCTGTTATTCCTCTCAGAGATGAGATGGCGGTTTAGGTTACTTGTTCTTGCGGTCCTCGCCTTGGGCGTTTTCCTCAGCAATAATCTATTCCAATTCAAAGGCTTCAGCGGCGACCTCGTCCCGATATTTGAATGGCGTTGGCAAGACGGGCAAACACCTCTCCAACTCAATTCTGCCAATCTATCGGTCCCCGAAATATCCGCAACGGACTACCCACAATACCTCGGACAGCATCGAAATGGTGTCATATCTACCACGAAGTTGAACCTTGATTGGGAATCCTCCCCACCGAAGTTAGTATGGCGGCGCCCCGTTGGCGCAGCTTGGTCAGGATTCGCAATAGCCGGTAACTCAGCGATTACGCAAGAACAGAAAGACGACTGGGAAAAAGTGGTCTGTTATGCGTTACACACCGGCGACGTAAAGTGGAGTCACCAAGACCAAGCGAGATACAATACGCCTCTTGCGGGTCTCGGACCGCGAGCAACACCAACGATTTCTGGAAATAGGGTTTATACCGTCGGTTCAACAGGGATTCTTAATTGTCTCGACTTTGAGACAGGGGAACAACTCTGGACGACCAATATCTTTGAAGAGCACAAGGCAGACACACCCCCTTGGGGCGTAAGTATTTCGCCACTCGTCGTCGGTGAACTCGTTGTCGTCAGTGCTGGCGGTGCCGTTGCATATCACAGAGAGACCGGCAAAGTTGCTTGGGTCGGATACAGGACCAAAAGCGGTTACAGTTCACCCTTCCTCACAACTCTTGCGGGTGTAGAGCAAATCGTGATTTTTAACCAAGGTCTCGTCACTTCACATGATCCATTGAGCGGTGAACTCTTATGGATGCAACCCTGGCCCACCGCAGTCGAATGTGTATCGCAACCCGTCCCGCTATCCGATGACAAACTTCTTGTTTCAAGTGGTTACGGTGTCGGTGCCAAACTCTTCCAAATTTCTCGTAACTCGATGGGCGACTTCAACGTTTCTACCCTATGGGAAACCATATACCTAAAAGCCAAATTCACGAACATCATTTATGATGAAGGCTATCTGTATGGATTAGACGACGGGATCTTTGCCTGTGTAAACCCAGCCGATGGTACACGTCAATGGAAACGAGGTAGATATGGACATGGACAGACCCTCTTGATTTCCGATGTTCTCCTCGTTCTGACCGAATCCGGCGAAGTTGTACTCGTAGATCCCAACCCAGACACCCATATAGAACACGCACGCTTCGCAGCAATAAAAGGTAAAGCGTGGAACACACCCGCTCTTGCTGGTGATTATCTTCTGGTTCGAAGCGATCGCGAGGCGGCGTGCTATCAGTTACCAACGATTAATACCGATATTAATTCCCACACTGAGTGATCCACAACTCAGATGTATACTCGCACCTATAAATAACTCGCCCTCCACCCGTTAGGGAAACAAGCATGCGAAAGGAAATAGACGACAGAATGCTTAGATATATACGAAAATTATACCCTCTCGTCATCTGTTGTACGATCGCGCTCCTATTTCCGATAGATAGCGCGCCAGCGGCAAAATATTGGAGCATTCCAAGTAAACTCCGAGGAACGATTGATTCGCCTTTGGAAGCAACCTTCGAGTTTTATGTCAAAAACCGGCGGAGTCGCCGGGTCCTATCAACAACAGATCGGACGAGTTTCGTCGTCTACGACATTTCAAAAAATAAAAAACTAGTGTCCATCAACGAAGACCGGCAGATGATGGCAGCCTCGCTGATTAAGAACTTCGTTATGCTCGCCTACTTCCATGAAGTTAGATATGGGCGGAAAGCACACACCGCTATAAATAGGGGACACCTGACAGCAATGATTCAGTGGAGTTCAAATACATCAACAAACTACTTTATTCGGTTACTTGGCGGACCCGCGAAGGTAAATCGGATACTGAAAACGAATTACCCCTATTTTAAACAGACCAAGATCGTCGAATACATACCTCAGGGGGGGCGGACTTACAGGAATATGACTTCGGCGCGTGATCTGGGCACGTTCTTTCTGCGTCTCTGGCAAGGGCGGCTTCCCCACTCTGCAAAAATGAAGTGGTACTTCAAACTCAAAAATGGGGACTACATCTATAAAAATACCTACATCCCTTCATCCGTAACGGTCTATAACAAAACCGGTACCGTTTACGGGTTGGTAGGAGATGGTGGCATATTAACTTTCCGAGACCCCGAAGGTAAACAAAGAGCTTATGTTTTTGTTGGATTGATGGAGGACAGGACCAAAACGAACCGAAGAAATCGCTGGCAGTCTTTTGCGAAGTGGAGAAATCAGCGCACCTATATCTTGCGGAGACTCTCAGAACGCGCCTACAAGTATATTTACGAAAACCACTACGGCGGTAGACTCGCCCGCCGCTAATTGCTGTAAGGGAACCCCATGCGACAGACTGTTGACATCGGCAGACGTATTGAACTCATCCCCCTCGATCCGCACTTCCATGATATTACCATCGGACTCTATCGCCAGCAAATCGTCGATCCAACGACTGGAACGGATTTCCCCGCTTTCCTTGTTCATACCTATAGCCAGATGATAGGTGCTACCGAGAGAATTGAGGCAGTCGCACGAACAATGCAAACGCTCGGTGGTATGCTAAAAACCCCCGAAGGTCTGCTCTATTTCCCTTGCAAAGATCCCCACGAATTCGCATGTCGTCGTGTTTTCTTGGAGGCATGTAAATTCGCATCAGACACCCATGCCGAACCACGCCCTTTAAACATACTGGATAGAAAATCTCAACTCACCATCACCGTCGATTCAACTGGAAACGGTATCTATCAGGTGCGTGCAAACGGTGAAGGTAGAGGGGCAGCGCGGCGGATCTCAGCGATTACTGGTGGCTTGATAAAATTGGGCGAAATGGAAAGCGTCGAAACCGATAACAACGATACCGCTCGTTTTGCCTGTGGGCATTCCCACGACGCACTTATCGGACTCCTACTGATCCGTGCCCCGAACGTCAGAATCACCCTGCGCGAAGAGGAGATGAGCGCGTCACGAGGCGTCTTATCCGCTCCGAGCCAACAGACCTAAAGATCAGAAAATCGGACATCTCTACTACGTCCAGCTCTTTTTGCAGCAGGACTTACGCAAAATAAGGCATTCCGTCTATTACGATGGTAGGACCTGTAGACGTAAGTGTGAGTTAGCGAACCCCTACATCGCACAAACTGACAGTTTATGCTACAGTGCGTAAGTCCTATGCAGTATAAACTGCTTTTCCTTCCCTTCCACACTCCCTTGAAACCTAACGCTGGTTTTCTAAAATTACTCCTCCATAATTTTTTTTAAATTGAAAGTATAATTTACAGTTACTTAAAGACTTTATATTTTTATTTGAATAATATTAAAATTAACTTACTTAATGTAACCTTTTGCGTAAAAATTTTGTCTTTAATATTGTCATAACGCAATTGTGCGAACTGTGTTGCATTGCATAAAGCCCAAGACGCCATGCTTCATTGGACGTTTCAGTGGAAGTCAACACAGTCGAATCTGTTTATGAGGGAGAACTCTATGGAAAGAGATGACGATGCTCAGTTGGTTCGCGCCGTTTTGTCAGGCGATGACACAGCATTTGACATTTTAGTTGAAAAATACCAAAAAAGTGTTCACGCGCTTGTGTGGCAGAAAATCGGTGATTTTCACTATGCGGAAGAAATTACACAAGATACCTTCCTCCGCGCCTATCAAAAACTGTCAACCCTGAGAAACCCAAGTCAATTTTCTGGGTGGCTGTTCGTCATTGCGAAGCGGCTTTGTCAGAATTGGCTACACAAACAGAAATCTGCGAAGCACTTGCAATCGTTGGAGGACACACCTGTGGAAGAAGTGGCGAAATCTGATTATGCACGTTACGTATCCGAACAGCGCGAGACGGAAGCAACCGAACATCGTTTCAAAATCGTCAAGAAACTTTTGGAAAAATTGCCGGAGGGTGAACGGACAGCGATGGTGCTTCATTATCTCGGCGAAATGACGATGAAGGAGATTAGCAGATCCCTGGGGGTGTCCGTGCAGACAGTAAAGGTTCGGCTGTATCGTGCCCGAGAACGGTTACGAGAAGACGAAGAACTCTTGATCCAAGAAGTTCTCGGTGGCGTGCAGATACCAACGAGTCTAAAGCAGAACATCATGCAAAAAGTTGCTGACATGAAACCGACCCCTTCTCCGAAAATTCCACCGTCCTTGCCGTGGGTGGCTATTGGAACTGCTTTGGTTGTAGCAATCCTATTGATTCTCGGTGTCAGCAACCAATACCCTGAACATTTTCAGAAACTTTACAGTACTTACTTTGCGCGCAACGCTGAAGACACAAAAGATGAAAAAGGTTTCGCGGCTGATTTTACCCTAACACTCGGAACTCATAGGAGTGGTGCTGATCTTTTAAATACACTGATCGAAGAAAAATGCATGGTCAGTGACTGGTCCATACAAGCCCTTAAAAATCCAGATTTTCCGGTGGTAGCAGCGGAAACAACGGTTGATATCGTTGTTGTTTCTATGCTGGAGATGGGGTTTGCTGTGGGTGAGTTCGCTACCCTTGATACCATTTATGAGCGCGCAAAACAGATGGGACTTGAAACGTGCCCGGTTGAGACTGCGGCGCAACTGCGTCTGCAATTTCTCGACCAGCCAGACTGGACAACTCGGGAGCGACTGGGCGAATTTTTCGTCGCGAGTGAACCGTTTGTTCTTACGGATGATAGGCTTCCCGAAGATTTTCAGTGTCATACGGGATGATGAAAGCCCGCACGAAGACACCAATATCGGTCTATGGCTGATTTCAAATGGGACCGTTGAGGCTGAAGCTGTGGGACACCCTGACAGACTGTTTAATGCATCCGATCCTGTGGGGACTGACCTCGGAGGTCGTTTTGCATTCGTTATTCCGAAATAAAATCGAAAGGAGGGTTGACAGGTTGTATCGCATTAGCAGTATCATCATTTCAACGGTATGCGTTATTTTTTTTATCGGGTGTGGTTATCCTGATGGACACAAAGACGAGGATATGGAGATATATGCTGTGGTTATCTCTTCTGTTTCCAGTGAGAGACCCGCCGAAGTGGTGATTGGTGCTTATGGAACGCATTATAACACATGTGTATCAAGGGCGAAAGTACATGCCAATCGAGATGGCAATAAAATCTATCTAACAGCAAAGAAAACAATACCTCTTGGTCCTGTGGATTGTGGAGACGCAATAACGGACGTGTATGGAGAGGTAACTGTGAAGAACCTCGAAGTGGGTGAATACATAATAATGGGGAATGTCCCCTTCGAATATTACGAAGATTACGAGTTGGGACGGCTTCGTGTTGAATCGGATGCGGCTTATATGGAGGTTAAACCCACCAAAATGTATGCCGATATGCATGGTAAGCCGTATCGCAACACCGACAAATTGGACGTTATTCTTTCTCCGATAGTTCCCGGCGATGGTAAATTCGAGGACACTGTTTACCATGTTAAAATTATGGTGGATATAGTGGAATTCCATTTTGATATGACAAGCGCATTCAATGAATATAAACCCGGTTGCGAAGCTATCTATAAGGCAGATATAGAACGCACTGAGAACGTTATCAACCTTGATATATGGCGTCTGGTACGATATGCTGACTCCGGTTGTTTAATAAATGAGTCTATAGGTATACCGAATCTATGGCATAATGCTGCTACAAAGGCTGAGATAGATATTGGGACGCTCTCTGCAGGGGCGTATACTGTATTCATTGAGGGTGTGGAATTTTATTTTGATGTGTCACACACAGCCTATTGATTAGAATCGCAACATATTGCTCTGGTTATTTGTGAGATAGGTTGATGAAATGTTAGGCATTCTTCCAAAAGGTGCTGGGACGGGATAGGAACCCGTTTATTACCCAATACAAAACTTACCGATCCATGAGTTGCTCCTTTTATAGGAGCAACTCAGAAGAAAGGAAAACTGATGAATAGAAAACAGACAACCACAAAAACTTTTCTTGGATTTTTATGTTCAGTTCTGCTACTACTTGCCGGATGTGATGAGATGCGTCTTGACATGTTTGATAAGAAAGAACCTGAACCTGAGATTGGTTCTATTGATACCGATGTTGTCACAGCGAATACACAATTTGGCTTTAACGTATTCGATGAAATCCGTAAAACTGAGCAGGACAAAAATATTTTCATTTCACCCTTCAGTATCTCCGTTGCCTTAGCGATGACGCTAAACGGCGCAGCGGGTGAAACTGAACAGGCAATGACCAACACATTGCAATTGCCAGGCTTAGACGCCGAAGCTATTAATGCTGGCTATGCTGGATTGCGCCACACACTTTTGACAGCAGATCCGAAGGTAACCCTCACGATTGCAAACTCGCTTTGGGGGCGTCAAGGTGTCCCATTCAAACAGGATTTCCTCCAACGAAACGCTCAATTTTTCGGTGCAGAAATTTCGACTTTGGACTTTGACGATCCTAATGCTTCAAAAACAATTAACAAGTGGGTAGACACCAATACCAAGGGTAAAATCAAGAAAGTCGTTGGCGATCAAATTAGCCGAGACACGGTGTTGTTCCTTATCAACGCTATCTACTTCAAAGGCACATGGCAGCGAGAATTCGACCCAACAAAGACACAGGATGATCCTTTCCATCTCACAAATGGCGATGTAAAACAGGTGCCAATGATGAGACAGCAGCGTTGGTATCCATACTACCGAGGCGAGAATTTTCAAGCGATTAGTCTCGCTTATGGCAATGGACAGATGCGTATGTATATCTTTCTCCCGGACCGTGAATCCGATCTCAACAGTTTCTTAGAGAATTTGAACGCCGAGAGTTGGGAGAATTGGATGTCACAGTTTCATGGGCAAGATGTGTCCCTCGTCATGCCCAAATTTAAGTTGGAATATGGAACGGAACTTAGCGATACACTGAAAGCACTCGACATGGATGTTGCCTTTGCTCGAAGACGTGCAAATTTCAGTCGGATGGCACCTTTAGAACTTTTACCTTGGGATAATTTGTATATTAACGAAGTTAGCCATAAAACCTTCGTTGAAGTTAATGAAGAAGGGACTGAAGCCGCAGCAGTAACCACGGTTGAGGTCGTTGGCATCGTCAGTGTACAACCGCCACCAATTCCACCAATTCCTTTTGTTGCAGACCGTCCCTTTTTTTTTGCGATTCGTGATAATCAGACAAAAACGATGCTATTTATGGGTATTGTTGTAGACCCAGCCCCTAACGATTAACAACAAGTGCAAAGCGAAACAGCTTCAAAGTCCTAACACGGCTTAACTTTAACTATAGGAGCGGGCATTCCTCCCCAACCTAAAGGACTTACTATTACCCATAAGTTCGTAGGTTGGGTTGAACAGAAACCTATTAGAAAATCCACACAAGAAAATGACTTTCAAAACTCCAAAGACCTCAAACCATCAAAATACAAGTGAAACCCAACGTCTTATCCGTGTCTCTTGGTGAAGTTGGGTTTCGCTATACTACCTTCCGGAGACAGAACGGTCAGTGAGAGCGGGATTCTGAGTTATGAACGACGTTTCTTTGTCTATTTTCGCTCAACCCAACCTACATTAGATTTGTGGGTAACAGTAAGACCTAAAGGATGGGGTCTCCTGCCCGAAGATTGATGAATAGAAAACAGATGGTTACCATGCTTTCTCTCGGCTTGATAGGTCTAATTTTACTCATGTTCGCTGGGTGTGATAGGTTTGACCTTGGTACGATTGATAACAACCGAGACGAACTCGACACTGTGGATCCGAATCTCGTTAGAGCCAATACGATATTCGGATTTAAGTTGCTCAACGAACTCAGAAAAACCGATCAGGATGAGAATACACTCCTCTCGCCCTTCAGTCTCTCTGTTGCACTCGCGATGGCACGCAACGGCGCAGCGGGTGAAACCGAACAAGCGATAGTATCTGCGTTGCAACTGCAAGCGTTAGCTCCCGAGTCGATCAATGTGAACTATGTCTACTTGCAGAGAGCACTTCAGGCACCTGATTCAAAGGTAACACTAGAGATTGCAAACGCCCTTTGGGCTGCCGACGATATTGAGTTCGATCCCGGTTTTCTGGATCGGAACGATCAATTCTTGGATACAGAAATCGCAACACTCGATTTCACAGAACCGACGAATGT
Source organism: Candidatus Poribacteria bacterium (assembly GCA_965220065.1). GTDB lineage: Bacteria > Poribacteria > WGA-4E > WGA-4E > WGA-3G > WGA-3G. The sequence continues at coordinate 5,161,755 of OZ244804.1, read as the reverse complement.
TGAAACCATCAACGACAGCATAAATACCAACACTAACGGGACGATTCCAAGTGTTGTTCAGGCAATTGACCCTCAAACGATAGCGTGCTTGATTAGCGGGATTTATTTCAAGGGGAGTTGGCAAGAAGAATTCGACACATCGCAGACACGGGACGAACCCTTCACGCTCGCGGACGGTAGCATAACACATATCTCGATGATGCGCCGAACAGACTGGTACCCATATTATGCAGGCGATCAGTTTCAGGCTGTCAGTCTTCCTTACGGGAATGGTCAAATGGGTATGTATATCTTCTTGCCGAATCCTGCCACTGATCTCAATACCTTCTTAGACCGTTTGAACGTTGAGAATTGGGAGGGTTGGATGTCGCAATTCTCCGAAAGGGAAGTGTCGCTCGTCATGCCCAAATTTGAACTGCAATATTCAGCAGAACTGAAGGACGCGTTAGAGGGACTCGCTATGGGTATCGCATTTGATGAAGATCGCGCGGATTTCAGTCGCATGACGGCTTCATCGGTGCCGGTGTTTATTAGTTATCTGACGCATACGGCAGTCGTTGAAGTCAATGAAGAGGGCACTGAAGCCTCCACAGGGAGCTTTGTTTTCTTCGACGCAGACGTAACCCATTAGCGGAGGAATCTGTACCTCCTATTCCATTTATTGTAAATCGACCGTTTTTTCTTACGATTCGAGATAACCAGACAGGAACCGTATTATTTATGGGTGTTGTTATGGACCCAGGAGCATGGATACCAACATTCATACCACCATCAACATTCATACCGGAACCGCCCCCTATGTATGCAGTTCCAGCGGAGTTCGTAAGGGTGACCCCAGCGAGTGGCGAGATTCCCGTGAATGGGGCAATTAGGGTTATTTTTGACAACACACCTGCTGATATCAAGGTAAGCACTGGTTCTGTCAGAGTTGCAGGTAAAACAGCGACTATCACGGGTCCTTTCACCCCGGGTCCTCTCGCATTGACGATCACTTGGGCGGATGGCACCCATGCACTGAACTATACGGTCACGGCACCAGATACCGATCCGCCGATAGTCACTGGCGGCACCGTCAAAGATGGCGACAAGGATGTCGATCCCGAAGCTATCAACACCGACGGGAAGATCGAGATTGACTTCAGTGAAGATGTCTCTGGTAATATCGCACTTCAGACCGAAGGTGGCGATGATGTCGGTTGGCTCGACAGAGTTGACGGCAACAGAGCGATACTCGAACTTGTCTGGGGCAAAGAAATTAACCACGAGACGACTTATGTGATTACAGGTAAAGTCTCAGACGTTGCTGGCAACTCTACTGATGTCAGTGTAATCTTTGTAACCAAGGGTAAGGAGTAGAGATAAATCACTACTACATTAACAATCACATCTAAAACAAATCTGGGGCGGTTGCTTCAATAACGGCAATGTAAAATACGAGTTTGCTTTGCAGTTTTAACACGCTCCTGAAATACATTTTCGGCAGTCAGGAAGAACGTGTGATAAATCGCACCACTACAAACGGGATAGGACTTACGCAACTTGTGCATAAGGACTAAATATAACCTACTCCGACAACGTCATAGGCGGCTAACATTGAAATCAAAAAACACAGTATTGTTTCTTATAACAGTGTTTACACTCGCGACAATCAGTACACTTATTGGGTGCGAGAAACAACTCCTGATCATGAAAATGGATGATATGAAAGCACCCGAAAAAGAGTTAACCCAGATTAATGGAATTGGCGAGTTCCAGCCTGGACTTCTCTACACTTTCGGAACAATCCTCATAGAGTACGATAAGGAAACCTGGGAACAGGCATATAAAAAACATACGCCTATAACAACTGTGAATGACTTTCTCGTGAGTAAGGGATACACACCGACAGTAAGAAGTGTACTCCCCGGAAGACGTATTGAAGTTATAGACATTGCCGAATATGGGGGTAGTATCTGGTCATTAGGGGCCTGGCTACTACTGGAAGAGTTGCAAACAGTCCCTGGTGTTGTAGCAGCAGAACGAAGTGTTGTAGAGGTTCATGGTAGATTTTCCAACGTTCTTGATGGATTGTACCACGCTCCCGAAACAATCATGATACAGTACGATGAAGAAACTTGGGAACAGGCATATAAAAAACATACGCCTATAACAACTGTGAATGACTTTCTCGTGAGTAAGGGATATACACCCAAAGTAAGGGGAATACTCTATAGAATTGAAGTTATAGACATTGGGAAAAATATAAACCCCTTGCCACTACTGGAAGAGTTGCAAACAGTCCCTGGTATTGTAACGGCAGAACCAAACTTTCTGCACCAATATGTAGACTGGTTAACGGGTATGTCCGGAGTCGTAAAAGAATTGGAGCTTATAACCTCAAACAAAGTAGGTAAGATGGTAAATGGACAACTATTCGAGCTCGGCCTACTACTGGTAACCTTTGAAGAAAAACATCTTGAGATGCAAAGTGCACCTGCAGTCGCTGTACTTCAATTTTTATCTGATAAAGGGTATAAACCGATAGTGAGAGAGACTTTGTTTACACACATGCAAATTATAGATATTGGTGAAAACATTAACCCGCTCCCGTCAATTGTAGAGTTAAGAGCCATTACTGGTGTTTCTAACGTAGAACTAAATGCTTTGTATGAGTCTGCTGAGGTCCTCTCGGGAACAATAATAATGGTAAATCCTTTAGAGCCATTTAACCCTTCCATTCCATTTCAATATCATAGTTTCTATTGATTTTCGGAGGAAGTCGCGACCTGGTGTACTGCCATCGGAAATTTGGACCACTCTCTAAACCAAGATTGTGATAGAATAACAATCTACTTGAAAGGAGCATTCCGATGGCGAAACGAAGAAGATTTACCCCCGAATTTAAAGCAGAAGTTGTGCTTGAGGCACTTCGCGGTGAAAGTTCTCAAGCGGAGTTGTGTCGGCGCCATAACCTGAGTGCAGACCAGGTCTCAAAGTGGAAACAGCAAGTCGTTGAAAATATAGCGACGCTCTTTGACGCTACGGATAAGCAGTCGAGCGAGTCAGCAGAGCGAGTGGCTCAACTTGAACAGCTCGTTGGGCGGTTGACGCTGGCGATGGAGATTGAAAAAAAAGCATCGACCTTGTTGGATTGACACCGTCTGAACAGCGACGCATCGTTGAGACGTTGCGGACGAAGTATTCGGTTCGACTGATTTGCGAGGTGCTGGGTTTCAACAAGAGCACGCTCTATTATCACCCCAAAAGCGACCCGTCTGAAGAAGTCCTGCGATCAGACATACAGCAGTTAGCTGCCCGGTATCCCACCTACGGGTATCGACGTATCACCAAACTGCTGGTGAATCAAGGACACCCTGTTGGGTATCGGCGCGTCGCTCGGTTGATGAAAGAAGATAACCTCTCGGTCTCGGTGAAACGGGTCTGTCAAACCACGAGGTCCCTTGAAGGTTCACACCCGTGGGTCAATAGAATACAGACGCTTGAGATCTCCCGAGAGGATCACGTCTGGGTCGGCGATATCACCTATGTCCGCCTCAAAGGACGCTTCATCTATGTCGCGCTGCTCATGGATGTCTTCACACGTATGATTCGAGGGTGGAACCTCAGTCAAGACTTGACGCAAACTCTGACTTTGAAACCCTTAGAGCAAGCTTTACACGACAGGGTTGCGGAGATTCATCATTCCGATCAAGGCGTGCAGTATCTTTCAAATGCGTATATTGCAACACTCCAAGCATACGGTGTTGAGATTTCGGTAGCTCGCCGCGGGTGTCCTTGGGAGAATGGATACGCTGAAAGGTTGATCCGAACGCTCAAGGAAGAGGAAGTCCACCTCAATGATTATCAAGATATTACCGAGGCTCGACAAAGCATCGGTCATTTTATCACACAGGTGTATAATCTCAAACGCCTGCATTCGGCGTTAGGGTATTTGACACCTCTCGAATTTCAGCAAGAAAAATTGGCTTAACTTTACGAAATTGTGGTCTAAATAAACGTTGGCACTTCAGTTGTTGACATGACACCGACATCTTCTCCGAAAATGGAACCGTTCTTGCCGTGGGTGGTTGTTGGAACCGCTTTGGTTGTAGCAACCCTATTGATTCTCGGTGTCAGCAACCAATATTCTGAACATTTTCAGAAACTTTACAGGACTTACTTTACGCGCGATGAGAAGGATTTCGCTGTTGATTTTACCCTAACACTCGGAACCTATAGGAGTGGTGCGGATCTTTTAGCTGCACTGATCGAAGAAAAATGCATGGTCAGCCTATGGTCCAGGCAAGCCCTTGAAAATCCGGATTTTCCGGTGGCGACAGAGGAAATAACGGTTGGTATCGTTGTTGTTTCTATGCGGGAGATGGGGTTTGCTGCGGGTGAGCTCGCCACCCTTAATACCATTTATAGTCGCGCAAGACAGATGGGATTTGAAACTTGCCCTGTTGAGACTGCGGCGCAACTGCGTCTGCAATTTCTCGACCAGCCAGACTGGACAACTCGGGAACGACTGGGCGAATTTTTCGTCGGGAGTGAACCGTTTGTTCTTACGGATGATAGCTTCCCGAAGATTTTCAGTGTCATACAGGATGATGAAAGCCCGCACGTTGAAACCGGTATCGGTCTATGGCTGATTTCAAATGGTACCGTTGAGGCTGAAGCTGTGGGACACCCTGACAGACTGTTTAATGCATCCGATCCTGTGGGGACTGACCTCGGAGGTCGTTTGGCATTCGTTGTTCCCAAATAGATAGGACACCGCCCTTATATCGAACAACACCTTAACACTCTTGATAAATATTTGGAAGAGATTTTTCAATTTTTGTAGGACTTAGGTATGCAGAGGCACAGACTCACAGTCTATGCTACAAAAGAGGGTTTCTGCTCAGAAACCTTTGTCCATCTTAAAATTGTCCAAACTTTAGTATGGATAAGAAATCAAGTAAAAATGGTCATTGACCTAAAGCGTTTATCGCCAGACTCAACTGGAGAGCTATGTGCGGTGAAAGCCGCACGCATAGTTCGGAGGGGGTTGTGTCTCCGTGAGGGGACATGACTACCCTACAGTAACCCAAGTTGCTGCTTACAAGATTTTAGGAAATATGTAAAATTCAAGGAGAAATCAGCCTTCAGTATAGAAAATGCGGATGAAGGCTATCACGTCGGCTTCGATTGTCGCAAAAACCTCGAACCTCGGGTAGAAACGCAAACATTACAGAATTCGGCAATTCAAAGTTATGTCACTCCTGTCGTGCAAGAACGTCCTTCAACCTCTGCTGCTTAAATGCAAACAGGGCTTAGGCATTGACTTCCAAGAGAGGAAATCCTTCATGAAAACAAAACTATATTTCGTGATAATACTACTCACGTTTTTGGCATTTATTGCTTTACCGAACAGTTTTGGGCAACGGCCCTATAGCGTCCCCGAACCTGTTAAGCCATCAGCTGCCGTTCGAGAAGCGTTTAATTTGGACGAGTTTTATCAGCAATGGATAGATGTGGACGGGTTCCCCATCCTGGCATCCAAAAAGGTGAGTCCTTATGCAGTAAAGGAAGTCGCATGGCTAATCCATCAGATAACTCGACACAGTCCAACAGCACTACAGGCAATGGTCGAAAACAAGGTGCGTTTCTCCATTATTGGACATAACGAGAGAACGACGGAGATTCCCGAACACCGTATACATCCGGAACCTCACTTCTGGTATGATGTCCGAAATCGCGGTGGATATTGTCCACGGTGTTTGACAGTGAGTGCTCCTGAAGAAACTGTGCTTGATGAGGGATGGTACTCTGTCACAATTCACGAGTTTGCCCATGCTTTTCATGAAGCAGGCTTGAATACGATCGATCCGACGTTTGATGACAGGCTCAGGACAACGTATAATACTGCAAGAGCGCGCGGGTTATGGAAAAATACTTATGCAGGCACGAATATGTCTGAGTACTGGGCGCAGGGCGTAGGTACTTGGTTTCACGCGAATCCAGAATTTCAGTCTGTTGCGACGCGGGCAGCATTGAAAAATTACGATCCGGGTCTTGCTTCATTACTTACCGAAATCTTTGGCGATGGTGCTTGGCAATATACGCTACCGGCGGCTCGGACCCATTTACCGCACCTTCGCGGATTTGATCCTCAGGAGGCTCCGAAATTGACGCATCCGCCCGAGTTGTTGGAGACATGGAGACAATTCACGAGTAATCCAGACAATGATGGTGGGGGCAAGTGGGTGAATCTGGAACCGTATCCGCCGAGTCAACTTCCACGTTTGAACAAACCAAGAGCAATAGGAGACAGCACTTCTGTATATTTCATGAATCACAGTAGAGCGGCTGTTTCAATATATCGGGTAAATCCTGACAGTGAGGAAATTCACGGCGGGGACCTCACACCAGGCTTTACAGAAATCGGGATGGATATCGGAGGTATCTTGTTAGTCAAGGATGAGACTGGCAAAAAAATTGCTGTGTTTTTAGTTCATGAAAAAGCACGCGGATTCATCGTCAGGGTATTCGTTGGCAATCCGGATCCTATTCTGACAGTTGCTGAGGTTCCGGCAACCGGCACCGACCTCGCAATTGATAAACCGCCTGAACTAACTCGTGATAACTTCACCATTGGATCAGGAGAATTTGCGATCTTGGCTCATAATGGACAGCAAGCAAACTATCATAAAGCAGGTAATTTCAAGACCTACGATGCATACTGGGGAATTGGTAACAACTCCCGCGATATCCCTAACTTGGAAAGTTTCTTCCAAGATGGCGGCCGGATTGAACTCATATCCCATGCCACTGCTAACCCTTTACCGAGAAGTTCGAGTGAAGCCGAATTCGGGGACATCGTTATCAGTGAAATCATGTGGGGGCTTGATGACACTTCGCCTGCCAAGCAGTACATTGAACTTTACAATGCCTCAGCGCATGCGTATTCTTTCGCGGACGCAGACGTGAGTCTCCGATTTTCTACAGTTTCCGAGGAGCCGCTGCCAGATGGTGCTTTCCCACCTCTTCACAATCCTGATGTCCGTAACAGAGTCATTGATCGCGTGAGCAACAACGGGTGGAAGGTTCCTGGGAGAAGCGGCAACACATCGGAGAATAAACCGCTCATCTCCATGTATCGAACGATTGATTATACAACGGGAGACATACCAGACGGCACCCTTGCAAGCAGTTGGAAAGCATCAACGGGACGTGTCAATTTGTCAACACCGAATTACGGCACGCCGGGCGCGAAACATCTACCGCCAGCACCAGTTGTGCTGGTTGAAGCATCTCAGAGACCTCCGATGTATTGGATAGATGCGGAAGCAGGCACGCTCCACCGTCTCATCGGTGATGAGGTGGAAAACCTTTTGCCCGCTGCCAAAAATGCTACGAGTCTCGCCGTTGATATAGCAGGCGGTCAACTCTATTGGACAGAAAAAACAAGCGAGCGCACGGGTAGGATTAGACGTGTGAACCTTGATGGGACAAATGTGAGACTCGTCAAGAAACTAACGAGCGTCCCTTACGACATCGCCCTTGACACTGTAAACAGGAAACTCTACTTGACCAACGCTTACGGGAAAGTGCAGCGTCTTAACGTTGATGGTTCAAACTTCCAACCCAACCTCATCACAGATTTGGATATGCCGAGGCATCTCGTTTTAGATGTAACGGGTGGTAAAGTTTATTGGACGGAGACAAGGGAAGCATCTGGACGTATCCGGCGAGCGAACCTCAACGGTTCAGGTGTCCAAAATGTCGTCATGGGTTTGGTGCCCCCTCTGAGTCTCGCCGTTGCTAACGGCAAAATCTATTGGACAGAAGGCACAACAGAAAACGCTGGAAAACTACATCGTGCAAATCTCGACGGCACAAACAGTGAACTGCTCGAAACGTTGCCAAGTGCATCGACGGGTATCGCTGTTGACACTGGTCGCAATTCACTCTATCTGACAGCCCGGTCTGGAGAAATCCATCGGAGAGACCTCGACGGCTCAGGAGACGAACCCGTCGTCACAGGCTTAGTGGCACCCAGCAACATCGTCCTCGGCATTACGGCGACAACGCCCGGTCCGACAGATGCGCCGGAGCCGGCCACAACGCCCGCCGTAGACGCAGCCACCGATGTCAATCAGGATCAGAAAGTGAACAAAACCGATTTGCTTCTGGTGGTAACAGCACTTGGCGAAAGTCCACCCGCAAATCCGAACTTTGATATCAATGCCGATGGCAGCGTCAACGTGGCAGACGTGCTCCTTGTCATTGAAGCTCTTGATGACCCAGTCGCTGCAGCCGCACCATCGCTGGGGGAGATAGGAACATCTCTGGATCCAGCACTACTTACAGCGCAGATTGACATCTTACGTGCTGAAAGCGATGGATCGATGAAATACGAACACGCCATTGCCTTCTTCCAAGGACTTTTGGCATCCATCCGTCCCACGGAGACGCGGCTCCTCGCCAACTATCCGAATCCGTTCAACCCAGAGACGTGGATACCCTACCATTTGGCGAACCCCAGTAATGTGCGGATTACCATCTACAATATACGGGGCAGCATCGTCCGGCGTTTGGATCTTGGCCATCAACGTGAAGGCTACTACACGAGTCAGAATCGTGCGGCGTATTGGGACGGCAGAAACGCACTCGGTGAACCTGTGGCAAGCGGACTCTATTTCTACACGCTGACTGCAGGCGAATTTACCGCCACACGCAAAATGCTGATAAAAAAATAGGGTCATATGACCATAGGATAACTGGGATGCTGATGTTCATTCGCTTCCCAGCGATCGCTGTTGAACATCAGTGGATTGCGCAAAATAACTCGATAAAAAGGAGAGTGTCCGTGGCGTCTCTCCTTTTTTTCGTTATAGATTCAAACCTGTTTTCTTGCGCAGGGATCGGTGCGTTTCAGGGGCCTGTGCGGATTTTTTGCTTGACGCGGGGAGCTGAAGTGTGTTAGACTCCCTGATAGAAGCTGGATGCGTGCGTCGGCTGGGGCCTCGGTATCCGAAGAGGTAGTATAATATTCTCGGTTTGAAAACTTAATCCCCTTATCACGAACAGAAAGGTCAAATAATGGAACATCAAGTCACACTCAATATTCCCGATGCTGTGTACCAACGCGCTCGTCAAATTGCAAAAGCGCAAGGGGTCAAATTAGAAAGTGTTCTTGTTAGTGTGTTGAGCGCAAATTGGTCTCCTACCAATGATCTTTTAACCGAGACAGAGAAACTGGCAGCTATTGCACCCAGCATAGAATCGACAGATTGGTGGGATGTTGAAGGCGATAAGGAATGGGATGCATGGACACCCTAAAATCCGCAGATGTAATTATTGCTGATTTTCCAGGAGTTACAGGGGTTAAAAGACGACCAGCAGTGGTTATTTCAAATGTGGATTACCATACCACTGTTGGAGACGTGATTCTTGGAGCGGTAACAACGAATCTCACCATTGCTATCACACCCACAGATCACTTAATTGCTGATTGGATAGAAGCAGGTCTACGTAGACCAAGTGCCTTTAGGAGTTTCCTTGTAACACTCCCGCGGAGCAAAATCTTAGCAGTCATTGGGACCCTATCATCTTCAGACTGGCAAGAGGTGAAGGTATGCGTCCGCAAAGCAATAGCGGTATGAATCCTTTCAACTATCAACAAGGCATCGAGCAAGGTGCGCGGCAGACGAGTATCGAAAACACACTCGCCATCCTCAATACGCGCTTTCCTGATGCTCAGGTGGATACCCTCAAGCCTACACTCGAAGCCATTGACGACATCAACCGACTCAAGCAACTCAATATCGAGGCATCCGTTGTTGACACCTTTCACGCCTTCAGAGAACGATTACAGGCATAGGTCCGAAAGAAAAGCGAGTCCGTCAGCGATACCCGTTGACGGCTGATTTTTGGTTTCCATTCATTGGCATAATCACTGATCGATCTCCATGAGGTAAGCGTCGGGATGCAAATACATCTACCTGTTAGGTTCACTCATACTATGAGTATAACTCATGGGGTCATTTGATACAAATTATAAATGGAGGAAAAGATACGTGAAAACAACGGCAATTTTGTCGGTTATTCTGTCTATACTGTTGTCGGCCGCTTTTCTTTCCTCATGTTCGCGCGAAGAAACGGAAACAGCCACGGAAACAGTCCCTAATCCAGTTATTTAGGCAAACTATTCAGGGTCTCCCGTTTGGAACGTGCGATGAATCGCACTACTACGAACCGACTCTCAATTCAATGTTGACAAAGCACTAGATCTTTTTGTCGCATCAACTGCTTTTCCTTTCCTTCCACACTTCCTTGAAACCTAACACTGGTTTTCCAAAATTGCTCTCCCATAATTTTTTTAAAATTGAAAGTATAATTTACAGTTACTTAAAGACATTATATTATTATTTGAATAATATTTAAAAAATTGACTACAATGTAACCTTTCGCGTAAAAATTTTGTCTTTAATATTATCATAACACAATTGTGTGAACTGTGTTGCCTTGCATAAAGCTCAAGACACCGTGCCGCATTGGACACTCCAGTGGAGGTCAACACAGTTGAATCTGTTTATGAGGGAGAACTCCGTGGAAAGAGAAGACGATGCTCAGTTGGTTCGCGCCGTTTTGGCAGGCGCTGACGCAGCATTTGACATTTTAGTTGAAAAATACCAAAAGAGTGTTCACGCGTTTGTGTGGCAGAAAATCGGTGATTTTCACTATGCGGAAGAAATTACACAAGATACCTTCCTCCGCGCCTATCACAAGCTTTCAACACTGAGAAACCCAAGTCAATTTTCTGGGTGGCTGTATGCCATTGCGAAGCGGCTTTGTCAGAATTGGCTACACAAACAGAAATCTACGAAGCACTTGCAATCGTTGGAGGACACACCTATGGCAGAAGTGGCGAAATCTGATTATGCACGTTATGCATCCGAACAGCGCGAGACGGAAGCAACCGAACATCGTTTTGAAATCGTCAAAAAACTTTTGGAAAAATTGCCGGAGAGTGAACGGACAGCGATAGCACTTCATTATCTCGGCGAAATGACGCTGAAGGAGATTAGCAGATTCCTGGGGGTGCCCGTGGAGACGGTAAAGGTTCGGCTGTATCGTGCCCGAAAACGGTTACGAGAAGAGGAAGAACTCTTGATCCAAGAAGTTCTGGGTGGCGTGCAGATATCATCAAGTATAAGGGAGAACATTATGCGGGAAGTTGTTGACATGACACCGACATCTTCTCCGAAAATTGTATGCGGTATTGCGTTTGCCGGCTGCGGTTTGAAACATAATGAGAAGATGCCACATCATTCTATACGTCTTCAGGCAAAAGCAGATGCTGAATCCGATGCCAGCCGTGATGTCAATGCGCTGGCGTATTTTGGCGCAGGTATGAGTGCGCCTCTCGCCGTAGGAACGTGTTGTTTGATGGCTGGAGGCACTGGCGTGTTAATCGTTCAAGAAAATGTAGACTTTTTTCCGTTCATTAGTATCTCAGTGGTTTCCGCAACAATTTTAAGCATAGGGATTACCGATGATAGCGCTCCACCCAATCCGCCACCTGAGAGGTTGATCGGAAAATCGTCTGAATATATCAAGTTTTATGCCGCTGCCTATCGCTCGAAAATGCGATCGTATCGAATGCGAGCCGTTGCTGCCGGATCTATTCTCAGTGGCACTGCCATGACCGTGGCGGCTTTTATTATGCAGCTTATTTATGATTCGATGAGGGCTAGCGGTCATGATTGAAATGATAGCATCCACACGCTAAAGCGTGGGGCGTGTGCTTCATCGCAGACCGCTGGAGACGCGGGATGAACCATTCTATCGGAGGCAGCGTTTCCGCTTTTGCGTGTATGGTATGAACTACAACCGGGAGGTTGGTATCCGCCTTCATCCATAGGGTTGCGAAACCCCAACCCCTGAAACAACAAGTAGAATGTCCCTATGAAAACACTCGTTTGCATTCTGATTTCAACAGAGCAGGAATCTGACAAGCATGGGGAAGTTGGTCAAGAGAGGCTAATTCCAGTGAAAAAATTGTTTAGAACCCTAATTTTATTGATAGCAGGTCTCCTTATTGTTTGCATGATTGGCTGCGGTGTTGATGATGAAGATGACGACGGGGGTTTGGTAGATGATGGTGAGCATGCAACCCCACCAAGTGGTAGTAAGATTGCAACAGATACTATTATCTACCTTACCTTACCATTCGCGCCCGACCCCGAAAATGTCACAGTAAGTGGCGGTGTTGCGACAGTTACTGGTAAAACTATCAAAATCTCTGGTCCCTTCGTGCCCGGCCCGCTCTATCTGACAATCTCTTGGGAACATAGAACTACGATGCTACTTTATACCGTTGTCCTACCCGATAGTGATGCCCCCGAAGTTACCGGTGGCACAATAATAGATGGTGACAGAGACGTTGATCATAATGCGATTAACGCTGAAACGAAAATTGAACTTACTTTCAACGAAATCGATTTTTGTTTATCATCGCTACCAATATCAAACAACTTTTTACAAAAGCATGTCAACTTATTTTTCGACTTCACTATAATAGATTTACCCTTTGGCTCCGCTTTCCCGTTTGAAGGGAATTGAAACCGGATTGGTAGAAAAAAATAGTGAATCAAAACACTTTGGCTCCGCTTTCCCGACGGCAGATCGATCATGCTGGACAAATTTCAGGGATGAGATATCACGATCCAAGACGTGTTTGAAGCCGTCGGGCAGCATGCGGAAGGCACAATAACCGTCGAAGAACTGGACAATTTGATTCGTAAGGGATGTCCAGGTCCCGGCGCATGTGGCGGCCAATTTATTGCCAACAGCCATTGAAATGTTAGGTATTGCTCCAAAAGGTGCTGTGATGGGATAGAGACCCGTTTCTCACCCAATACAAAACTTACGAATTCATGCGTTGCTTCTCTTGTAGGGCAACCCAGAAGGAAGGAAAACTGATGAATAGAAAACAGATAGTTACCACGCTTTCTCTCGGACTCATCGGCATGATTTTACTCATGTCCGCCGGGTGTGATAGGTTTGACCTTGGCATGATTGATAACAACCGAAATGAACTCGACACTGTGGATCCGAACCTTGTCAGGGCGAATACGATGTTTGGATTTAAGTTGCTCAACGAACTCAGAAAAACCGATCGGGATGAGAATACACTCCTCTCGCCCTACAGCCTCTCTGTCGCACTCGCGATGGCACGTAACGGCGCAGCGGGTGAAACTGAACAAGCAATAGTATCTGCGCTACAACTGCAAGCATTAGACCCCGGGTCGATTAATGCCAACTATGTCTACTTGCAGAGAGCACTTCAGGCACCTGATTCAAAGGTAACACTGGAGATTGCAAACGCCCTTTGGGCTGCCGACGATATTGAGTTCGATCCCGGTTTTCTGGATCGGAACGATCAATTCTTGGATACAGACATCGCAACGCTCGATTTCACAGAACCGACGAATGTTGAAACCATCAACGACAGCATAAATACCAACACTAACGGGGCGATTCCAAGTGTTGTTCAGGCAATTGACCCTCAAACGATAGCGTGCCTAATTAGCGGGATTTATTTCAAGGGGAGTTGGCAAGAAGAATTCGACATATCGCAGACACGGGACGAACCCTTCACGCTCGCGGACGGTAGCATAACACATATCTCGATGATGCGCCGAACAGACTGGTACCCATATTATGCAGGCGATCAGTTTCAGGCTGTCAGTCTTCCTTACGGGAATGGTCAAATGGGTATGTATATTTTCTTGCCGAATCCTGCCACCGATCTCAACACCTTCTTAGACCGTTTGAACGTTGAGAATTGGGAGGGTTGGATGTCGCAATTCTCCGAAAGGGAAGTGTCGCTCGTCATGCCCAAATTTGAACTGCAATATTCATCAGAACTGAAGGACACGTTAGAGGGACTCGCTATGGGTATCGCATTTGATGAAGATCGCGCCGATTTCAGTCGCATGACGGCTTCATCGGTGCCGGTGTTTATTAGTTATCTGACACATACGGCAGTCGTTGAAGTCAATGAAGAGGGCACTGAAGCCTCCACAGGGAGCTTTGTTTTTTTTGATGAACCCCAAGCACTTGACGAACCAGCTGCATCTATACCGCCTATCCCCTTCGTTGTAAATAGACCGTTTTTTCTTGCGATTCGAGATAATCAAACAGGAACCGTATTATTTATGGGGATTGTTGTGGACCCAACAACAGTGAAGAAACCACCATTCATACCGGAACCGCCGATTATTCTACCGGAACCGCTGATTCCTCCCGCCCCCGATCTTGAACCCTTTTAGGTGGAATATCTCTCAAGAACAAAAAGAGAACGTTTGTCGCTGTCATTGCACTCAAATCTCAGCGAACAACTCGTTGGGAGATTGACCGTGGCACTGGACATCGAAAAACAGCCTTGGGGAAACACCCAAGCAAAAACACGTGGTTGAGTTGACTCCGTCTGAATAGTGCCAAATCGTTGAGGCGTTGCGGATGGACTCCTCAGTTCGACAGATTTGGGAGCCCCTCAGTTTCAATCGGAAATCGCCTGAATATATTGAGGTTTACACGGCGACCTATAAGCGAGAAATTGGAAAGCAGAGAGCAATAAGAGCCGCGGGTGGCTCTGCGATGCTTCATATGCTATTCTTTGGATGGACAAACGGAGATATTTAGAAGAAAAGCGTTGCGCGATGAGACGTTTTTCAAAATCTCGCTTAAAATAAGGCTTTGATCCAATATCAGTGAAGAGGGGATTTGAACGTCCAACCCCCTCTTGTGACTGAGAGTCGAAGACTAAAAATCCATTGGCTGCTAATCCTTGTAGATAAACCGATCAGCGAGTTTGATGAGCTTCTCCTGGAGTTCAGCAGGTATCCACGCCGCGGCGGTCTCTGCATCAAATTCAGCGATCCGGATATTCTGGCCGCCACCCTCAACCTTGACAACGAGTTCTGTGATGCGCTCTTCCGTGAGAGCAGCAATGAGCGGTTCCGGTTCCGGCATCGCTTGCATCCACTCGGTATCTATTTGAATATCTTAGAAATCGATGCGAATTTTATTTTTATTTTCGGTAGTAGTGCTGTTAATCACAAACATGATAAGCTTCTTTGGTTGTTCTCTCTATGAGGATGACGGGCACTTGGTTATTGAAGACGCATATATCGAGGGCATTGAAATATCAATTTCAGAGAGCAGACCTGCCCAAGTTATGGTTACAGCTACCGCATCCCATAGAAATACTTGTGTATTAAGCCTCGAAATACATCAAACGCGAAGTGGAAATACTATCTCCCTCTGGGGAGAAATGGAGGTCATTGAGGGTACTTGTGGACAAGCAGTAACTGAAATCCAAAAACAGGTTTCAATTGGGGAGTTCACAATCGGTGAATATAAAGTGATCGCAGGCGATCTCGAGTTCGCATTCCATATTGAAGACGATGAGAGTTGGATTATTAGAAAGCCGATCATTGAGGACATTGAATTTTTGTTATCAGAAAGCAGACCTGCTCAAGTTAGCGTTAATGTTGAAGGATACTTTTGCGGACTGGGTCTACCATTTTTCGAGACGCATCAAAGACAAGAAGAAGATACCCTCTACATCCAAATAACAAGTAAAGTCCCCAGTAGTATTCCCTGCCCCTTGGGAACACGCGACTTTCTAAGACACGCCTGGGGTATCGGAAAATATGAAAAAGAAATTTCTATCGGGGAGTTCATGCCTGGCCATTATAGAGTGGTTGTCAACGATATAGAAGGGTGGTTTTTTATTGAGTAATACAATAACTGAGAATATCTACACTGCCCAGTGATTGTCAGTAATACATGTGAACTGAAAATAGTAAATCATGATACAATCTCAGACATGGGTAAACATCCTTGTAAGTTTGGTTTGTTCACCTATCACTTTAGGATATTTACCCTATTTCGCCAATCATTTTGGCGAAGATATTGCCACTATAAATGGAGGGAAAGATACGTGAAAATAACGGCAATTTTGTCGGTTATTCTGTCTATACTGTTGTCGGCTGCTTTTCTTTTATCATGTTCGCGCGAAGAAACGGAAACAGCCACAGATCCGATTATTGAAGAAACGGAAACAGCCACGGAAACAGTTACAGATCCGGTTATTATAGACCAGGACATAGTTCAGAATATGGAAGAAGAGATTGACGCGGATTTTACCGTGACACTCGGCACCCATGAGGATGGTGAGGCACTGCTTGATTCACTGACTAAAAATCACTTCAGAGTGAGCAAATGGTCGATGCAGGCACTTATCCATCGGGATTTTCCTGTTGAGGCAGAAGAACGGCAGGTTGATGTTATTGTAATGAGCCTTTTAGAAATGGGCTTCCTTGAGGATGAATTGGTGTCCCTTGATACCATTATCAAGCGGGCGAAGAAACTCGGGTTTGACGTATGCACACCTGAGCTTGGCGCGCAACTTCGGCTGCAGTATACCGACCAGCCCGACTGGTCAACGGGCGACCGTCTCGGTCAGTTTTTTGTGGCGACTGAAGCGATTGATTTGTATGCCGACGGTGTGCCGAAAATCTTCAGTATCATCAGGGACGATGAGTTCCCGCACAAAGAAACCGGTATCGGCTTGTGGCTGATATCCAATAATGTCGTGGACGCCGCCGATCCAGACCATCGCGCCCGGCTGTTAACCCAGCCGATCAAAATGGTGACGACCTTGGCGGACGCTTCGCTTTCATGATCCCAGCGATGCATGATGAAGAATGATGAAAAAATTTATAGTAAAGCTAAGTGGCGTGTATTTTTACACGCTTACTGCAGGAGAGTTTACCGCTACGCGCAAAATGTTGATACAAACTATAAGTAAATGATGACGCGTCCTGCGGGAAGACGCAAAACCGCCGTGCTTATACGGGACAGCATTGAAGGAGACAAATGCGTCAATTTTCTACGCGATTCATCGTATTGATAATCTTATGCACGCTGATCAGTTGTGCAAATAAAAATTATGAATATGAGATCGAGCCTCTGATTGACATCGTGCCTATGGGCATTATTGATAGCCACATATACACCACAGAAATACAAGGACATTTTGAAACACCACATTATGCGGTTTTTGCTATCGTTTACTGTGAAGTCCACGGTGGATACGCACCCTATTCAGAGTATAAGACCGACTATCCCTTAGAAATACCTGACACGACATTTGGCGGATACCCCGTATACAACGATGGCAAAACTATCCGCGTCCAGATGATGGAACATCGGGAAACCGATTTAGAAGGCGTAGTCATTAACTCGCTCGCGAAGTTTCATACCGAAGTGGTCTTTATCGGTTTCTGCAAACAAGGGAAATATAAGTTCAATGTCAATGGCTTTGAAAAAGAGTTCAGTGTTGGAAATATTATAGGACCTACGCAATATTGATAGAAACAACAGGTTTGCAGAATTCGGTTGGTTTTATGAGACACCGCGATATGCTATTGGGACAGAGTTCCGTTTCAATATAAGTGATCATTATGATGCCGCTTTTTTTCGATTGGCAGTCGCTATTTCTTAACTCAGCAGAATATCTCACCTTATGTGGGAGGCGGCGGCTCTATCGACCATTTTTCAATCTATAGTGCCCGATTCCCCACTTATAACACGTCATTTGTGTTGGGTGTGTATGCTGTCGCGGGAATCGAGATGTTCCGATGGACCCCCCTGCGGTTGAAGTTGGAAACACGCACGGATATAATGCAGGGTTCTCGGGTGATACCTCCCCCAACGACAGTCGGACTTTTATTTGCTCTTGATACGAGCCGTTGGTTCTGAAGGATATTTCCCGCGTAATGCCATTTCTAAAAATTTATATCGTATTAGCCGCACTTTCGGGCACAGACTCACAGGCTATGCTACAAGAAGGAAACCCAAACGAAGAGTTTATGCTACAATTTCAATCAGAAATGGTATAAGAACAATAGCTACCAACTCCATCAGGGTTATCTGAAATATGTCTTCTGGGACGGACATAAAATGTCCCATGAACTAATGAATAATTTACAATCGAGGAAACAATTATGCCAAATAAAATGTTTATAATAGCAATATGTGTCTGTATAGTATTAACGGGATGTGAACATGTTGGCGAAGTCCTTATGGACGAGAGTCGAGGTAGAGAAATGACCGAGTCGTATCTTTCGCTACATTCTGATAGCGAAGATGCAATAACTCCTATCAACGATAGTTCTGAGTGGGGGAGTTGGGAACATAACATTGGCGCGTGGGAAATGATTAAAGGACAAGCATTTCCGGTTTTCCCATTTCCACCCCCGACGCCTCCAATTCCAAAGTCTCGTATTCGTAGTTTTGTTAAGTTTTATTTTGGCTTTGAGTATTGGTTCTACTCCTATGCGAATAGTAAGATTGTATTCGATCTCAAAGGTCGCAACTATAGATATTTTGATTGCTTTCTGTATACGCCGGGGTGTCATGATAGAAGGAACGCGCTCAAGATGGTTTGGTATGCTGATGCTGTTGAGGTTTGGAATTCAGGCAATATTGGCAAGTTTGGTGAGAATCTTACAGGCCTTCTCAACACGAATCTCCTAAGGGTCTCCTTTGATGTTCCACCAGACACGGATACACTTACGTTAGAAATGACAGATGTCATATCGGAAACGTTGGATCACGAACTTGGGCAGGGATGTAATCATTTCGTCATTGGTAACTCACAACTTTTAGCAGAGAACCCTTACGAAAACTTGCCCCATTTACACCCCCTTGTTCCTGAATTAGAGCCCGGCACATATAGAATGCATGTGAACTCAGTCGTCGTTGGTAATGATGATGATACGGACATTGTCTTTTATGATGAAGAACAACCGGAGGGACGCGTTTACTTCGTCGGCCCTGCGTCCAGATTTACATCAGAACATTTTACCGAAGAAAATGAGTTCGTCTTGATAGATGTGCATGTGACTGCCCGGTCGGGTGAATATCAATATTATCACTCTGAGGATATAGAATTTGGTGATGAGATTGTTGTTAAAATTTTGGGTAAACACAAAAAACCGTATAAGTACGGGCAGGACGGTATTATTTACACAATTTACGAATACCCCGGAGAAATCATCAGGAATTTAGACAAACCTGCGCGTTATATTGGCCATTAAATGTGTCTTTAATATTGCTATGAATATTGTCTAACATAACTATATGGTCTATATTGCATTGCACAAAGTCCGGGACGCAACACCTGATTGAATATTTGGGTGGATGCAAACACGACTAAACCTGTTCATGGAGAGGTATCGGTGAAACGAGAAGACGATGCTCAGTTGGTTCACGCCGTTTTGTCAGGCAACGATGCCGCATTCAACATTTTAGTTAAAAAATACGAAAAGAGTGTTCACGCGCTTGTGTGGCAGAAAATCGGTGATTTTCACTATGCGGAAGAAATTACACAAGATACCTTCCTCCGCGCCTATCAAAAGCTTTCAACACTGAGAAACCCGAGCCAATTTCTTGGATGGCTGTCCGTCATAAGGAATTTAAAGGATGAAAAAATTCCACACACTTTTTATTATTTTGTTTACTTGTAGATGTTGGTTTAACATGTAGTTTCCGCCGTATGCGTCCTTTTACGTGTTTGCTTGACGCATTAAGTAATACCATTTCTGATTGAAATTGTAGCATAAACTCTTCGTTTGTGATTTTTTGTAGCATAGACTGTGAGTCTGTGCACTCAGGTGCGGTTAATGCGATATAAACTTTTAGAAATGGTATAAGAACAATTTCCAAATCGGCATTGACGGTGTGGAGAAATTTGACCCTTTCAATGCGAACATCTTAAGAATAAAAAGGAAAATCAGATGAAAACCTACCAAGGTCCCGTCCTTGCCATTTTGCTATTATGTGTATATGTCATCGGGTGCGACAGAGGTCAGCAAATGGTCGAAACCGTCGTGGACCCATCCGCAGGTGTGTCAATGCCCGATGCGAAAGTGGCATCGGCGGTGCGTGAGACACTGGGACTGGCAGCAGACGCACTTATCACTCCCGAGGTTCTGCAAAACCTAAGAGAACTAAAACTCACTGATGGCATATCAGACTTCACCGGCTTAGAATATGCCGTGAATCTGAGAGAACTCGTGGTGATGGGTATCCATCCACTCTCAGATGTTTCCCCACTCGCAAATCTTACGAATCTGACAATTCTGTCTTTTGGCAATAATTCGGTATCAGATATTTCCGTACTCGCAAATCTTACGAATCTGACACGATTGGAAATATGGTCTAGCGGGCTATCAGATATTTCTGCCCTTGCAAAATTCCCGAATCTGACACATTTGGGGTACGCTTCAACGAGATATCGGACATCGCCCCGCTCGTGGCAAATATAGGATTGGGCATCGGGGACTACGTCGATTTACGGAATAATCCTTTAAACGCAGCTGCCACTAACATCTATATTCCTGCTCTTCAAAACAGAGGTGTTGTAGTAGAGGGGCACTTCATTGACATGCAAAATCCGATAGATATGCTCAAAGACCCTAATACTGAAGCCCTTGTAACGGCGCTCACGTTTGACAATGCTTTGGATTTGAGACCGGGTGTGCGATATAGATTCAGACCTACCGGCTATTCAGAGGGCACCGATGGCCTGGGGGATTGGCAATTCCATGAATTCTTTTGGGGGAGTATTGATGCGGGGGTGGGTCAGCTGCGTGAAGGCTTTACCATGGATTCTCCCAAGCTTGCGGTCATTTTCAACCTCACCCCGAAGCCATATTCGTATACGCTGGATGGAACCCCTATTGTTGAGTGGTTAAGAGTAGACGATGCCCCAGACGTTTTTGATGAGATCGTCATTGAGGTAAACAGGAAAACACGAGAAGAAGTTCTGTTGGGGGGTCCCAGACGTAATCGATTCACGTATCCGCTAGTGGTTTATGAGGCTGTTGCGATTGAAAATCTGACGCACCCTGATAGAATGTTCGAATATGAATAACGTGCGAGTCTCTTGCCATGAGTTTGGGAAATCATCGAAACCCTTCGGTGGACAAGAGATCCCGCCGAAAAGGATGTATTTCTGATATTTATAGTAGATCCCGTAATTACTTGGACACTCGTATCATAGGGCAAATTGTGAGGTTACGTCTCACGTTGGCACAAGAGACCAACAGCCTATGCTACAAAGATGCCCATTTATTTTTAGGATCCACCATATAGTATCATAGGGTGCGCTCTATCAAGCAATGTTAGAATATCGGTTTGATTCCGATTCGGTGAGACACACACCGCATATCCTACCCTAACTGCCTTGTTAGAAATAATAAGGTGGGAAGCAAGGGGAAATGGCGCATGCCTCAGGCAGAAGCAAACTCGCAAGAGAGTCGAAGATGGCACGTCCGATAAATGACGGACAGGAATAAACGAAAGTTGAACGTTTGCAAGCCTCGTTAACTATGACATAGAACGCTTTGAAAAACTATGGCATTCTTAAGATTGTTTTCATATGTGGCAATCTTGTGTGTCTGATAAGAATGCGAGATCGGATCACGACCCATCGGGGTATAGAATGATTCTAAATCCGTCAATGAAGTCTAACATTAGGAAGTTAGAGAGAACCTAAACGGACTCACGCAGTCCGCAAGGTTGAGGAGATTAGGTAGTCTCGTAAGAGACAAGCATAATCAGGTTGAGTGCTTTGAAACATTTCTGAAAACATTTTATCTATAGACCTGAAATCGTGCCAAAGCATGCAGACTATAGAAGTCAAATGACTTATGAATAAGAAATAAAGTAAAAGTGGTTATCATAACCTAAAGCGTATATCGCCACACTTGACTGGAAAGTCTCCGTGTGCGGTGAAAGTCGCACGCACGGTTTGGAGTGGGGGAAAAACCCGCAAGGGTTCTACCTATCACTACACCATAGGATAGGAACGCTGATGGTTAAGGGTGATTTACAACGGCTATGGCAGTCTTGTTGCACACCCCTACTAAAGCACATTTTTCAAAATGCTAAAGGAAGCAAATGAATAGAAAACAGACAACCACAAACACTTTTCTTGGACTCTTCTGCTCGGTTTTGCTGCTATTCACCGGATGTGATGAGTTTCGCCTTGATGCGTTCGACAAGAAGGAAGTCGCACTTGAGATTGGCACTGTTGATACCAACGTTGTCTCGGCGAATACACAATTTGGTTTTAACCTATTCAGCGAAATCCGTAAAACTGAGCAAGATACCAATATTTTTATTTCACCCTTCAGTATCTCCGTCGCCTTGGCGATGACATTAAACGGTGCAGCCGGCGAAACGGAACAGGCAATGACCGACACATTGCAATTGCAAAGGGTAGACTCCGCAGGGATTAACGGGGGTTATGCTGGATTGCGCCAAACACTTTCGACAGCAGATCCGAAAGTGACACTCGCGATTTCAAACTCGCTTTGGGCGCGCCAAAGTATTCCATTCAAAGAGGATTTCCTCCAACGAAATACCCAATTTTTTGGGGCAGAGATCTCAGCATTAGATTTTATGGATCCACGTACTGTAGAAACGATTAATCAGTGGGTCGATACCAATACCAATGGCAAAATTACAAAAATCCTTGATGAAATCGACCCAGAGACGGTGTTGTTTCTTATCAATGCAATCTACTTCAAAGGCACATGGCAGGAAGAGTTTGACCCATCACAGACACGAGATGATCCTTTCCATCTCGCAAATGGCGATGTAAAACAGGTGCCAATGATGAGGCAGGGACATCAGTATCCATACTACCGGGGAAAGAATTTTCAAGCCATTAGTCTCGCTTATGGCGATGGGCAGATGCGTATGTATATATTTCTCCCGGACGGTAAATCCGATCTCAACAGTTTTTTAGAGACCCTGAACGCCGAGAATTGGGAGCATTGGATGTCGCAGTTTTACAAGCAAGAGGTGTGGATCAGCATGCCCAAGTTTAAGTTGGAATATCAAAAGAACCTTAACGACACGTTGAAAGCACTCGGTATGGATATAGCATTTGCACCAAGACTTGCGGATTTCAGCCGTATGGCACCTTTAAAGGAGTTAGATGGCAATTTGTATATCCACGAAGTGCTTCATAAAACCTTCGTCGAAGTCAACGAAAGAGGCACTGAAGCCGCAGCAGTCACCAAGGTTGAGATGCGCGTAGAGAGTGCACCTCCTGAGTTCATTGTAAACCGTCCATTCTTTTTTGCGATTCGTGACAATCAAACAGAAACGATCCTGTTTATAGGTGTTGTTGTAGACCCAGTCCCTTAGGTGTGACATATAACGATTATAGTAGATTCCGAAAATAAGTTCACGCCTCTTCTGATGAATTTTGACAATCGAAATCGGTCATTGAATGCGTAGGGGTTGGGTTCCCCAACCCATCTGAGCTTCTTAATCGTAGATCGAGCGAGGCGACCTTGAAGAAACACCCAAGCAAAACACCTACGAATTTATTTTCAAGTTCACGTTAGATTAGATTTTTGAACGATAGGGAAATAGATGAGGATTATCTCTATGTCTTATATATTGGTCTTTTGGGGGACTGTGCTGACTTTCAGCGCATTTTTTGCCACGCTCGCCCAGCAGAATCCCGTGCAATCTGAAGCCGAAACCGCTGCAGTACAAGCCCTAAATGCTGTGCGCCTTGAGGCACAAGCTGCTGCTGAATCCGACGCGAGCAGCGACATCAATAAGCTCGCGTGTTTTACTGCAGGCGCGGGGGCTGCTATTATCGGGGGTGGGTGCGGTCTTGTGTATCTTGTCGAAACATATTACGACCCCGACTTTTCCCAACTTGCAGCATCTGTTGGCGGTTTAGCAAGTGGTGTTGGTATCTTTGCTACACTCATTGGAACTTATAGTTACCCTCCAAATCCGCCGCCTGAAAAGTTAATCGGAAAATCACCTGAATATGTTATGTTTTACGCCGATGCCTATAGGGACAAAACGCGATCCCTTCGGATAAAATCAGCAGTAACGGGAGTTGCTATTGGAGGCGGTTGTCTAACGCTTGCGCTTGGTTCACTGTTGCTAAATCAAAGTAACTATGACTTTGAGGATTAAGAACCTAACGTTATTGCTATTTATAGTGCGGATGGAAGATTGGTGCGGACGCTTGAATTGGGACATCAGTCTGTAGGTCTCTATCCCGCGATTGTTGCTGAGTGGGTTGCGTTGGGTTCGCTGGCATTTTCTTCGAGAAATGATGCACATAGCGGTAAATGCGTCCAAAGTATAGTATTCTAAAATGAATATAAAGGAGATAAATTGATGAATAGAAAACAGAGAGTTACCACGCTTTCTCTCGGACTCATGGGCATGATTTTCCTCATGTCCGTCGGATGTGATAGGTTTGACCTTGGCATGATTGATAACAACCGAGACGAACTCGACGCTGTGGACCCGAACCTCGTTAGTGCCAATACGATGTTCGGATTTAAGTTGCTCAACGAACTCAGAAAAACCGACCAGGATGAGAATACACTCCTATCGCCCTTCAGCCTCTCTGTCGCACTCGCGATGGCACGCAACGGCGCAGCGGGTGAAACTGAACAAGCAATAGTATCTGCACTACAACTGCAAGCATTAGACCCCGGGTCGATTAATGCCAACTATGTCTACTTGCAGAGAGCACTTCAGGCACCTGATTCAAAGGTAACACTAGAGATTGCAAACGCCCTTTGGGCTGCCGACGATATTGAGTTCGATCCCGGTTTTCTGGATCGGAACGATCAATTCTTGGATACAGAAATCGCAACACTCGATTTCACAGAGCCGACGAATGTTGACACTATCAACGACAGCATAAATACCAACACTAACGGGGCGATTCCAAGTGTTGTTCAGGCAATCGACCCTCAAACGATAGCGTGCCTGATTAGTGGGATTTATTTCAAGGGGAATTGGCAAGAAGAATTCGACACATCGCTGACCCGGGACGAGCCCTTCACCCTCGCGAACGGCGATAAAAAACAGATCCCAATGATGCGCCGAATAGACTGGTACCCATATTATGCAGGCGATCAGTTTCAGGCTGTCAGTCTTCCTTACGGGAATGGTCAAATGGGTATGTATATTTTCTTGCCGAATCCTGCCACCGATCTCAACACCTTCTTAGACCGTTTGAACGTTGAGAATTGGGAGGGTTGGATGTCGCAATTCTCCGAAAGGGAAGTGTCGCTCGTCATGCCCAAATTTGAACTGCAATATTCAGCAGAACTGAAGGACGCGTTAGAGGGACTCGCTATGGGTATCGCATTTGATGAAGATCGCGCCGATTTCAGTCGCATGACGGCTTCATCGGTGCCGGTGTTTATTAGTTATCTGACGCATACGGCAGTCGTTGAAGTCAATGAAGAGGGCACTGAAGCCTCCACAGGGAGCTTTGTTTTCTTCGACGCAGACGTAACCACCGCATTAGCGGAGGAATCTGTACCTCCTATTCCATTTATTGTAAATCGACCGTTTTTTCTTACGATTCGAGATAACCAGACAGGAACCGTATTATTTATGGGGGTTGTTGTGGACCCAACAACAGTGAAGAAACCGCCATTCATACCGGAACCGCCGATTATTCTACCGGAACCGCTGATTCCTCCTGCCCCCGATCTTGAACCCTTTTAGGTGGAATATCTCTCAAGAACAAAAAGAGAACGTTTGTCGCTGTCATTAAACTCAAATCTCAGTGAACAACTTGTTGGGAGACTGACCGTGGCACTGGACATCGAAAAACAGCCTTGGGGAAACACCCAAGCAAAAACACGCGGTTGAGTTGACTCCGTCTGAACAGCACCAAATCGTTGAGGCGTTACGGACGGACTCCTCAGTTCGACAGATTTGGGAACCCCTCAGTTTCAATCGGAAGACGATTTCACCGCGACCCCTAAGAGGAAAAATGAGTAAGGACACAATCACGAAAAAAATCGCAGTATTAGCTGTTTTTATTTTTAGTCACACATACGTAGCACCTCTTAAAGCAAAAAAAAACGAAATCGTTGACGTACGGATAGCAGCGGAAACAGACGCTCAGGCTGATGCGGAGTATGACGCGCGTGGTGATATTACTCAATTTTTTTGCTGTATCGGCAGTAGCACCCTTGTTACAATCTCTGCCATAGGAGGTGCTTTTTTGGGGCGTTGGTTGGCCGATGCACTTGATCCTCCGTTACCCTCTTCTATAGACGACACCTGTGTGGCATTTATCCCTACTGAGATGGTATGCGGTTGTTTAGGAGGGTGGGTAAAATTGGTCTTACAGGGTCTCTTTACGGAATATATAAATTGGGAGGTACAGTGCCGTCCGAGCGTCTACTCGGAAAATCGCCTGAATATATTGAAGTTTACACGGCGACCTATATATGAAAAAGAAATTTCTATCGGGGAGTTCATGCCTGGCCATTATAGAGTGGTTGTCAACGATATAGAAGGGTGGTTTTTTATTCAGTAATACAATAACTGAGAATATCTACACTGCCCAGTGATTGTCAGTAATAAATGTGAACTGAAAATAGTAAATCATGATACAATCTCAGACATGGGTAAACATCCTTGTAAGTTTGGTTTGTTCACCTATAACTTTAGGATATTTATCCTATTTCGACAATCATTTTGGCGAAGGTATTGCCACTATAAATGGAGGGGAAGATACGTGAAAACAACGGCAATTTTGTCGATTATTCTGTTTATACTGTTGTCGGTCGCCCTTCTCTCTTCATGTTCGCGCGAAGAAACGGAAACAGCCACGGAAACAGTCCCCGATCCAGTTATTACGGAAATAGTCACGGATCCGGTTATTATGGATCAGGACATAGTTGAGAATATGGAAGAAGAGATTGACGCGGATTTTACCGTGACACTCGGCACCCATGAGGATGGTGAGGCACTGTTTGATTCACTGACCGAAAATCACTTCAGAGTGAGCAAATGGTCGATGCAGGCACTTATCCATCGGGATTTTCCTGTTGAGGCAGAAGAGCGGCAGGTTGATGTTATTGTAATGAGCCTTTTAGAAATGGGCTTCCTTGAGGATGAACTGGTGTCCCTTGATACCATTATCAAGCGGGCGAAGAAACTCGGGTTTGACGTATGCACACCTGAGCTTGCGGCGCAGCTTCGGCTGCAGTATATCGACCAGCCTGACTGGTCAACGGGCGATCGTCTCGGTCAGTTTTTTGTGGCAAGTGAAGCGATTGATCTGTATGCCGACGGTGTGCCGAAAATCTTCAGTATCATCAGGGACGATGAGTTCCCGCACAAAGAAACCGGTATCGGCTTGTGGCTGATTTCCAACAATGTTGTGGATGCCGCCGATCCAGCCCATCGCGCCCGGCTGTTCAACCCAGCCGATCAAAATGGTGACGACCTTGGCGGACGCTTCGCTTTCATGATCCCAGCGATGAATGATAAAGAATGATGAAAAAATTTATAGTAAAGTCTGGAAGAAATACCGTGCCTCCTATCTTCCAAACCTCCATGCTTCCAATTTTCCAATCCAACTGGAGATCCAAAACCTGAACGCTAATATTGAAACTTGCTGCGTCTGTATTCCCTTCCTTTTCTCCCTTTTGAACCTCGCTTTTTCTTTCCTTTGACAATTAAAAGAAATCCGTGATATAATTCCGATATAGTTCATTCTTCGCGGAAGAGGAATTCGGATGAATCTGTTCTGTAGAGTTTTATCTATAGCGATCGCAACCTTACTCATGGTCGATATAATTGGCTGTGAGAGTTCCGATGACGACGAAGAAGTTCCAGCTATCGTATTCGTTAGCGCGATCCCAGCCGAGGGTGAGATCCCAGCAAATGGAACCATCACGCTTAACTTTGACAAAACACCCAGAGACGTAACAGTCCGAACAAGTAATGGAAAAATAGGTAAAACTACTATCTCCACGAAAACCGTTACGATCATCGGACCCTTCACGCAAGGTGAGCTTGCTCTCACGATCACTTGGGCAGATGGTGAGCAAACGCTCAATTATACCGTTATCGCTCCCGATCCGAGCATCTCTATAGACATCATAGACATCGAAGAAACTATTGACGAACCGGAGCCGGAGCCGAAGCCGCAACTGACGAAATCGCCATTTAACGTCACTGACGCAAACTTCACAGAACTGGTCATGGCGTCCGAGTTGCCCGTTGTGGTGTATTTCTGGGCAGACTGGTGCCCACCCTGCAAATGGATGGCACCTATTATCAAGGAGGTCGCCTCCGAAAATGAGAAAACCTTCCTCATCGCGCAGTTAGACACCGACAGAAATCGACAAACAACCATAAAATATCGGATTGAAGCGATTCCGACTTTTATCGTGTTCCGAGATGGAAAAATAACGGGACGGTTCATAGGTGGAATGCAGAAAGCCGGCCTTGTCCACCACATTCGTCAAGCACTAAACAATCAAGGAAATTGAAGGAACTTAAGGATGCAAAATCAAACTGTTAAATCGATGACGGGTCGTGAACGGGTGCTCGCCGCGCTGAACAACGAAGCCACAGATCGAACACCTGTCTGTAATCCGACCTCCGTCGCGACGGTCGAACTGATGGATCTCGTTGACGCGCCCTTCCCACAGGCAAATCGAGAACCGGAACTCATGGCACGCCTCGCGGCTACCGGATACACCGAACTCGGGTTCGATACTATCATGCCCGTTTTCACGATTATCCAAGAATCGAGTGCACTCGGTTGCAAAATTCAGTGGGAGCAGAAGGATAACTGGCCCACCGTTAGAATGCGCGAACCGATCTGGGAAGATGCTGACGATATTGCTATACCCGATGACTTCTTGACACATCCAGATACCCGGTGCGTCTTGGACGCGATTAGAATCCTGAAGAAAGAATATGGTGATGACATCGCTGTCATCGGGAAAACGATGGGTCCCTGGTCGCTCGGCTACCACTGCTTCGGGGTTGAACCCTTCCTGCTGCTCTCACTTGACGATCCCGGTAGAACGAAACTCGCACTCGATCGGATGAAGGAAGCGACTGTGCAATTCGGGGTCGCACAAATCGAGGCAGGTGCCGATGCCCTTACCCTCCCCGACCACGCGACAGGCGATCTCGTCAGCGGCGAATACTACCAACGCTACCTCCGCGACCTCCATATCGAATTTGTTGAGCGTATCCCTATCCCTTTAATCCTGCATATCTGTGGACGCACTGTCGATCGAATGGAATACATCGCACAAACCGGCATGTCCGCTTTCCACTACGACTCAAAAAACGAACCGCAGGAATCTATGGACATTATTCAGGAGCGGATTGCCCTCGTCGGCAATATCAATAACCCTGAGACGCTGTTTTCTAAAGAACCGGAAGACGTCAAAGCGGAGGTCGTAAAAAACCTTGATGCAGGAGTGCCACTCATTGGACCCGAGTGTGCGATCCCACTTCAAACGACAATCGAAAATCTACAAGCGATCCCCGAAGCCGTTCAAGAATGGCACAGTGCCCAAGCATAAACCTCTATGAAAAAAATCGATTACCCTTTTACTGCTAACCCTCTGTTTAATCTTGAGTCCTTTAACTGTAGGCTACTCACAAGAGACAAACCTTGATCACCTGAGAGCCTCCGATGTCAACGTCGATGGAATTGTGAACATCCTTGATTTGACACTCGTCGCCGCAAATTTCGGCACAACACCGACTGCAGATCAAACCTTTAACCCGGATGTCAACAGGGATGGCACGGTCAATATCCTTGACTTAACACTCGTCGCGAGCCATTTTGGTAAGAGATCCGGTATCCCGTATGAAGTCACGGATGCGACATTTGACGATATTGTCTTGGGTTCTGAACTGCCCATTGTGGTAGAATTTAAAGACGATACCTGACCCTTCTGCATATTAATGCGACCGGTGGTCGCAGAAGTCGCATTGGAATACCGCGATGTCTTCAGTTTCGTCAAGTTGGATGTCAGGACGCAACCCGAGAAAACAACTGAATACAGCATTCGCGGGACACCCACGTATATCGTATTCAAAGATGGAGAAATTGTCCAAGGTTTTGGCGGAGCGATGCCTAAGACTGAATTGGTGCAACGCATCCTTGGAAGCTTAGAGATTGAATAAAGGAGAAACAATGAGAAAAATCGCCTTGTTATGCCTAACGACCTGTTTAATTCTCACCCATTTAACCGTAGGCTACACACAAGATGCGGATCTCGATGCTTTAAGAGCATCCGACATCAATGCCGATGGCGTGGTAAACATTCTCGATTTGACGCTTGTCGCCGCGCAGCTTGGCACGACACCCGCCGCAGATCAGACTCCTAATACGGATGTCAACGGGGACGGCACTGTCAATATCCTTGATTTGACGCTCGTCGCAAGCCACTTGGGTAAAACCGTCAGCCCACCTGTGATGTTCATTAGTGCGAACCCAGCAATCGGCTCGCAATTAACTGTGGACGATACCATTACTCTCACCTTCGACAACATGCCAGAGGACGTTAGGGTGAGTACGGGTATCGCTACAGTTACCGACAAAACCGTCTCCATCATGGGTCCTTTTGACGTAGGTGCACTCGCACTGACAATCACTTGGACAGACGGCACCGAAACGCTCGATTATACCATTAGAACTCCCGCAGCGTTCGTGAGTGCGAACCCAGCAGCTAACGCTAAACTCACTGTGGACGATACCATTACCCTCACCTTTGACAACATGCCAGAGGACGTTAGGGTGAGTACGGGTGTCGCTATAGTCACTGATAAAACCGTGTCAATCACAGGTCCCTTTGACGCAGGGGTGCTCGCACTGACTGTCACGTGGGCAGATGGAACCCAGACACTCAACTATGCTATCAGACCCCTCGCAGCGTTCGTGAGTGCGAACCCAGCAGCTAACGCTAAACTCGCTGTGGACGATACCATCACACTTACCTTCGACAACCCACCAGAAGACGTTAAAGCGAGCACAGGTGATGCTACAGTCGCTGATAAAACAGTGGAAGTCACGGGTCCTTTCGATCCAGGCGCACTCGCACTAACTGTCACGTGGGCGGATGGTACTCAGACGCTCAACTATACCATCAGACCACTTGCCACATTTGTTAGTGCAGATCCAGCGATCCGATCACAAATTGCTGTCGACGATACCATTACCCTCACCTTCGACAATCCACCAGACGACCTTACAGTCAGCGAAGGAAGGGCAAGAATCATTGGCAAGCGGGTGCGAATCACGGGTCCCTTTGACGCAGGTGCACTCGCCTTGACTATCACGTGGGCGGATGGATCCGAAACGCTTAACTATACCGTCCGCGTCCCTGACACTGAAGCACCCAAAATTACCAGCGGAAGCGTCAATGACAGCGATAAAGATGTTGACCCCGAAGCACTTAAGCGGATCGAAGTTACCTTCAACGAAACAGTAACTGGCAACATTGCACTGCAAACCGTAGCAGGTGCTGATGTGGGGTGGCTCGGTAAAGTTTCAGGTAAGAAAGGGACGCTCGAACTGGTCAGAGGCAAAGAACTCGACAATGAAATAACCTATGTTATTTCGGGGAAAGTCAAGGATACGGCTGGCAATTCAACCGACATCAACATTCGTTTTACCACTGCCCCTAAAACCTCTGGCATCCCATTTGAAGTCACCGATGCGACGTTTAACTCGCTTGTGCTTAACTCAGACATACCTGTTGTGGTTGAGTTTGTAAAGGACGGCTGACCGTTCTGTAAACAGATGGTGCCAGTTGTCACCAAAATTGCTTTAGAGAACCGGAACACGTTTGCCGTCGCGAAACTGAATATTAAGAATCGACAAACAACCGGAAAATATCAGGTTAGGATACATCCCACTTATATTGTGTTCCAAGATGGAAAGGCTGTTGGCAGTTTCAGAGGAGTAATGCCGAAAGCCCAACTGCTTCAGAACATTCTGAGTGTGATAAATAATTGAGGCAAGCGGTAAGCATTTATAGTAGGACTTACGCAATTTTGACCGTAGCACGCGCTGTTAGGTGGGGATGCTTGAAAAAACGCCAACACCCCTGACACAAACTAACAGTTTGTGCTACAAAAGAGTCGCCTACGTAAGCCCTATAGATATAGCGAAATCCAACAAATCTGTTGCTCTCAAGTTAACAGCGTGTTGGGTTTCACTCTATATCTATGGGAAATGGAGGGATTGATCCCGTCTCAACTTCCTCTAAGTTAGTAGCGTATTGGTAGTGCTCGTTCAACCCAACCTACGCGCTAAAACAATTCCACCTATAGACCACGCCGATGATAAAACCACCACTCCAGCACAAGGAGTAGGAACGCCGAAAGTGCAAACCAACGCCATATCTCCTGGAGCATCGGTTGCAATCCACCTTCCACATCCATGGAAAGGTCTGTAATGGCTGGTGTTGGAGAATGGAACAGTGCCGATTCCGTAGCGTTCAGTAAATTGACCGTGAACCGTTCAACCTGTCTACCATCCGCAAAAAGGGTATAGACCCCAATCTGATCCGTCTCGGTGAATATCGAATTCTCCAATCCAACCGTCGTTTTATCTGGTTTCTGCACGTGAAGCGTGCGTCCCTCTCGGTTCAACGCGACGCTCACCCGTTCTCCAGTCCGGAAGGCGTGTCGAGTTCCACTTCCTTGAGACGCAAGCGGTTGCAGTGGGGCGACTCCCGCTTCAAACCACGCTAAACACTGATAGATGAATTGCGGTCCATCGGGGACAGTCAGCGGAAAGGAAGAGATTTCAGGGTTAAACGCGTCGAACTCGAAAACAAGAAGCCGAGTATTCTGTCTACTACCGAGCCATATCAATGCCCCTTTCTCCGTCTCAACAAGCGCATGTCCCCAGAGCGGTAACACTCGGTGCATAGACTCGCTTATCTGTAATCCCTGCAGCGACACACTCTCCATGAGCGGGTGGTTTCCATCCTCTTTGATAACGCGAACAGGTGTCCTCTCCGTTTCGGTAACTGGAGACTCTTCTTGAATGTAGGGCAGATTGTTCCCGGGTGCGATGAAGACCAAAGCCGTTCCAGCGGCAGTCTCAGAGTCTTCATATAATCTGGGGGGCGCGAAAGCCTCGCGACCGGCGAGCGTGCCACCATCAAAGATTGCGACATCGGCATCGCCAGTGCCGTGATAGTCCGTCGGATCCACCACATTCAACCTCACGTGATCTCCGTACGACTCCAAAAGATCGGGTAGCAACGATTTTCGATTGTCGCTCACAAGTAAAATCCGCAGTTGCGGGATAGCAGATAGGAGTGCCCAAGCACTATTATCCAGTGGAAAATCGTCATCTATATCAAGGTGCCCACTCAGCACTTTTCCCTCTAAGCCGCTCGGATCCCCTGAAAACAGAACTGATTTCGTTCCACCCGACGGAACGGACACCGTTCTATCATCAAGAAGAACATCCTCCACCGACAATTGAACGTCCAATTCCCTCAATGTATCCGTGGAATTTTGAATGCCGATGAGGACTTCATAACGATCCGCTAACATTTCAACACTGAAGCGAACAATACCGACATTCTCCGTCTTCCCACCCACTCCGATTTCCTGTACCGGCAACGATATATCCGGTAGGTTCTCAAATGTCCCACTCACAAAGACAATCTTGTCTTGCGGTGAATCCGCATAGCGTGTTGCGGCATCGAAGACAGGGCGCAAATTACGTGGTACATGAGTCTGAGCGATGTCTGCTATCGCTTGATGGAGTTTCGAGGTATCCGTTGTAAAAGTTTGTTGGATATAGGTCTCAGGAGAATTTGTTACCATGAGCATCATCCCACCCCTCGCAGAAACCGCTTCAATGTATTGCTGCGCTTCTTGTTTCGCGAGTGCGAGGCGGGTTTGCCCCATCTCTTTTGAGGACATACTCGCGGAATTATCAACGATGAGAATGGCTTTTCCGGGCATAAATCCGGGTCTACGCAGCGCGGGGCGCGCGACGCTGAATATCAGAAGCAACAGGAACAGCACCTGTAGCAGTGGGAGGAGTAGGTTACGGAGCCGTTGGAAAGGGACATTTGCTCTCCGGTCTTCGTCAGTGGAGAGCCAAAACATAATGCTGGGGACGAGGCGGGTGTGGCGGCGTAATTTCAGAAAGTGAAGTGCGATTACTATCGGAATAACACCGAGTAGATAAAACGCGGCAGGGTTCAGGAATTGCATTTTCTAAATGAGCTGTCAGTTGTCAGTTTGCCTTGCCTTGTCCCGCAAGCCTTTATAGGTTTGCGTAGAGTTACAAGAGGGTGTTTCCCTTATTAAACGAAAATTTCTTAACTGAAAACCGAGAACTGAAGGTTTCCTGCGCAGCGGACGAACCGAAAACTATTAAAACTTGCTGTTAAGACGTGCTCTCGCCTTCCTCTTTCTCCTTGAGGCTCTGCAGCACCTCATCGGCATCCAGCCTACCGGTTTCGCCGTAGTCCTGTAGGCGTTCACAGGCGGCTCGGACCTTGTCGTGTTCGTCAAGTTCCAAATAGAGTTTTGCCAAATTCGTGTGCATTTCCCGAAACACACCGGGCCAATTTCGCTCGCCTTCTTTGTCAACGATACGGGTCGCATTTGTAATAGCGGTGTTGACAACCTCGTCCAATTCCGCTTTATCTTCATCTGAGATCCGAAAATCGGCTTCTTGGCGATTTTCGTTGTAGGCTTTTAGTTCGCTCAGTGCATTATCGCATTGGTTATATGTTTTTTCTATACTCAACGCACCTTCAAAAATTTTTGATAAGAATCCTAATTTCATAAGGTCTCCGAATTGGTGTAGGGCTTCGGAAGCATGCCATCACGATCATCGTGATAGCATGCTTCCACTGAGGTAGGAGTCCCTCGCCCTACAAATTACGCTATAAATCGGTTTTCAATTCTCCCCACGTCACCGCTAACTTGTGGCGCGCTTCAACGGCAAGTACCACCGGTATACTCAGTTCCATATTATTCCTCACCTCTTCTTCAGTCAACGCCGCCGCGTATATGACGACTTCATCGATGATCGCATCTTCGACTTTATGGAGGTTCGGATTTTCGCCAGCACCGATGTAGATCGCTGCCTCTTTGAACTTGGGCCACTTGAAATTCTCTGGCACCTCACCGATAAATTTACCGTTGACATAGATTTTGCCATCTTTTCCATCGGCAACCAAAACGTAGTGATACCACTCTTTCAATTCAAATTTGAAGTTTGCGAGCTTCTTGTCGGCGTGATGTCCGGCATCCCAGAATGGATTGAAACTGGGGTCCACCATCGTGCGGAATTCGCAACA
This sequence comes from Candidatus Poribacteria bacterium, assembly GCA_965220065.1. Lineage (GTDB taxonomy): Bacteria > Poribacteria > WGA-4E > WGA-4E > WGA-3G > WGA-3G. Next base: position 5,126,524 of record OZ244804.1, on the reverse strand, counting down.
CCCACCCGCCGCGGCTTCAATGGAGATGATCCCATCATAAGAGGCGTGTTGATTCAGGAAAAACCACGCTTCCATTGTGATCTCTGTCTTCTCACCGATTGGAACGATAAAGTCGTTCTGTTCCATTACAACGACACCACCGTTCAAATGGATTGCTTTATTGAATGCCCCGTCAACAAGCGAGCCTTTTCCGACCAATTCTGCATCATTCCCATTGCCAGAATCATCACTGACTTTAGTACCACTCAACTTGTCAAAAGAGTAATAGACGAGGATGTCCTCTTCCTCGAAAGCGTGCGAGAGACTCACCACAAATACACAGATTGCTGTAAGTCCCAACAGGAATAGATTTCTACGCATTCTTGTGCCTCCTAAAACATTTTAACAGGAATTTTAACACAAACGTTGAACACTATTAATGTATTATACAACATTCTCTGAATTATAGCAACGCGCAATGCTAATCGGAAACCGTCCACAAATTGCCCTTGAAAGCTGACACCTTAAGTGCTACAATATCCGCATGACATTTCTTGAAGCGATTCTTCTTGGGATTTTACAAGGCTTAACAGAATTCCTACCCGTCAGTAGTTCAGGGCACCTCGTCTTGGCACAGCAATTCCTCGGACTCAAGGAACCCCTCGTCTTTTTTGATGTGATGCTTCACGTCGGAACATTAGCCGCCGTGCTCGTCGCGTATCGTGATGCAATAGGGCGGTTAGTGATCGGTGGGCTATCGGTACTCGGAGACACCCAATTTTGGCGAAATCCAAGGGCAACGCTCAACACATCGGCGGAACTCAAATTTATATGGCTGATACTCATTGGCTCTATTCCAACAGGAATTATCGCAGTGGTGTTTAAGACGCAACTGGAATCCTTCTTTGATGAGGTTCGCATTGTAAGCACCATGTTAATCCTCACCGGCATCATTCTCCAACTCCCCCGGCTCCGCAGAGGGAAAACGGATAGTCCGGATACATCCACCGAAGAATTGAAAACGTGGCACGCACCGCTCATCGGCATCGCCCAAGGCTGCGCAATTACACCGGGCATTTCCCGTTCCGGCACGACAATTTCGCTGGCACTTTTTTTCGGGATTCCCGCAAAAACCGCGGCGGAATACTCCTTCCTGCTCTCAATTCCCGCGATACTCGGTGCGGTCGCCCTCAAAATCCGAGACCTCGGAGATACCACGATCCCGCTTCACATCGTAGGAACCGGTATGCTCGCCTCGTTTATTGTCGGCTATATCGCGCTGCGGTTTCTACTGGTTATACTAAATCGAGGCAAATTCTCGGTGTTCTCCTATTACTGCGTCGCTTTAGGGCTAACCTCGCTTTTAATCGCCTTAATCCAGTAAGTCGCAACGCATCCAAGCACCTTTTTATTGTAGTGCCGCATCTCTGGGACCACACCGATCCCCTTTAAGATGTCGCAGATCTTCCTATCGTTTTGCAGCGTGTTTCGAATCCACTTTTTCCCAGTGCATCCATAAATCAGACTGGCGAGATACATCTGTAACGGTTTCAGTCTGAAACGCTTGAGATACCGAAGTGGAAACCCGAACCCGTGTCCAGAGATCACGAGCGTGCCGCCGGGTTTCAAGACCCGTGCAAGCTCAGTTAAAGCAGTTTTGTCATCAGGGACATGCGGCATAACGAGGAAACAGGTTACGAGATCAAAAGACGCATCTGCAAAAGGCAGGGTTGGGAGTGCCGCCCGTAGCAAGGTAGGATCTACAGAAGACGGCTCTATGAACTCGCCGATCTGAGAACGTCCGGACGCCAAGAAAAACGCATCCACATCGACACCAACAAGGAACTCTGGTGTGTCGGTGGAGATGGCGACGAGAAGGTTCCCCGGTCCACACCCGACATCTAACACCTTTTTACCGGTAGCATTGATGTCCAAAGTATCGAGTTGCCTTCGCGTTATGCCATCTTCTAATTCGCGGTAAGCGTTCTGGATGTAGGCACGGTGCCATTCTGTCAAACGACTTCTCCGTATAATAAAGAATTCGCCCATCTGCGAAGCCGCTGGGGAATCGTTGTGAGTTCTGAACGGAAGAGGATCAGTCCAGCATCATCGGTGATCGGAACAGCCTTCAGACTATGCAGCGGCGTGTCCAGCGTGTTCCATCCTATATCTGTCGTGCGTGCCGAGTGGAACCCACCCGACTTCACAATTTCAATCTCGCGTTCAGTATAATCGCCGTTTGGATAACTGAAATGAGAACACTCAATCCCCAAAAGCGTTTCCAAATCCCTTTTGCTCTCAAGCACCTCTTTTTTACACTCGGTGGCCGTGCAGCGCGGTAAGACTGGATGGAATTGGGTATGCGGTTGGAAGTCAACGCTCTCTGCCATCTCTTGCATTTCCGAAATATTGAGTGCCTGCCTGTCTGGATATACTTTCTCAGGTTCAAAGTCAGCAGCCTGTTTGAGGCGCGTCAACCGTTCTGCGTTCGGTAGCCTTTTCAATCTCTCCTTGTCTGTTTTGGATTGTCCCGCTATCTTGAACCAGAAATGCCGATGTGTGTCAATAATCTGCGTGCAGACGTAGAGCGTTGGATGGATACGGTACTGCTTGAAAATCGGTAGGAGCGCGATATTGCCAACGTGTCCATCGTCGATGGTAATCACAACGCTTTTTGAAGGGATCTGCGAGAAATCCTTCCGGTGAACAGCCGTAACGAGGGTATCCAGTGAGATAATCGTGTAACGGCGCGAGAGATAGGCGATATGTTTCGCGAAAACCGCAGGTTTCGGATCGTGATATAGAAGGATGGCAACCCGATGCCGACACACCCACTCCCGAATGAGGAAAGGGATTCCCGACAAACAAATAAGAAATGCTACCATATTTTTAAGGAAGTTACGCATCTATCACAGTATCCCACTAGAACAGAGAACCTATCCAACGGAAAATATCGATTAATATTTCTACAAGAGAATACAACGTTGCCAAAACGAAGAGCACCGCTATGACTGTGCTAATTATCGAGTAGTACCTGATTTTATTTTCAGCGTTACCACTTATGATTCCAACTGACTGTAGGATCCAAAAAGGCGCGTCAAATATAATTAAACGCATCATTCGCCGAAGCCAAAAAAACGGATTAACTAATCCCCACAATTTGCGAGAAATCAGAGTCGCAAGTTCACCGACATAAATTTCCAAAATAGCTTGAGTCTTTGCCAATTCTTTATCAGAATACAGTGTAATATTTACCAGTGTATCGGATACCATATCAGCATCTTGGATCGGATAATCACCAGAAGCAAGGCTGTAGGTATCCAAAAGTCCGTGTCCTTCCATGTCATTTTTCATCCTTGTTAAATTATGGAGTAACCACTGACGATGTCTCGTTTTATAAGGATTATATGGACCACAGTCCACGAACTCTTTGAATTTTGAGAGATATTTTTCTCCAAAACGCTTTCGCCTGATGAATGAACAAAGATCATAAACGACTCCAATGAAACCAAGTCCAACCAAAACACAGAGTATCGTAAGAATGTCTAATTCAACTAAATTCGTCCAGAATTGTCTAATCACTGTTCCACCCTGTGCGTCCTAAAGAATTGCAAGTAATAGATATTTCTTACTCGACGAATAATTGCCGATAAATCTCTTCTAATTTTTGAATAGACACAGCGCTGTCAAACTTTTGTTGAATTGTCGCTCGTGCGTTCCTACCCAATTCACTGGCAAAATCGGGTTCAGTCAGTACCCGATGCAGTGCTTGCGCCAAAACTGTTGGATCCTGCGGCGGAACCCGAATACCGTCCTTCTCATTCTCTATTAAATCTACGATACCTCCGACATCCGATGCAATGCACGGCATCCCGATTCCCATTGCTTCGATCAAAGCGTTCGGTGAACTCTCGTGCAACGATGGGAGCACAAAGACATCCGCTGTCAAAAGCAGAGAAAAAACTTCTTCACAAAAACCCGGAAACGCTACCCGTTCTGAAAGTCCGTATTTCGCTGTGAGTGCTCGGAGTTCTGCTTCCAACTCACCCTCACCGAGAAACATGCATCGCCATGGTACTTCTTCTCGGTTCAATAAATTTAACGCCTCAATCAGATACCGATGTCCTTTCTCAGGCGCGAACCGTCCGACGCTTATTATTACCTTCTCTTCGGTAGTATCTCGGCGTTGCTGGGACCATGTTTCGGTGGGTAATTCCAACAGATTGGGGATGCTAAGGATGTTTTTGTCTGGATACCGCTGGTGGAGATGCCGTTGGATCTGCGCTGAGTTCGTTAGAAGGACATCGGCGGTATTATAGATGAGTTTTTCTGTAAGATAGAGCCGAAACTTCCCGTACCGCGCATGGTAATCGCCGCGTTGGGAAGCGATGAACGGAATCTGTCGCCACAGTCCGAATCTACGGGAGAGTCCACAGAGGAAATTGGAATACCACAACCAACTATGCACGATGTCGGGTTCGGCAGCATTGATAATGCCACCGAGTGCAAACGCTTTTTCGAGCAATCTCGGACGTCTGCCTTCACCTGCGAGTGTTGCAACCTCCCGCACACACGGCAGTGCGGCGAGTTCCCTGACGCGTTCCCCCTCGGCACGACTCAGTACAACAGACGCTTCATACCGTTCAGATGGCAACCGATCCAGGGTCTTGAGCAGTTGTGATTCGGCACCGTCCTTTGTCATGGAATCAATGACATACAGAATTTTAATTTTTTAATTTTACCTTGCGGATTTTTAATTTTACCTTGCGGGTCGGTAAGGTGGGTACGGAGTATGAACCTGCCTTCACGTAGATCTTGGGGAAATGCCCCGATGAATGCCACACGCGCAAATGTAATACAAGGAACGGATTTAGCCTATTTAAAGGCTAAATCCAGCGTTGATTCGCAAAAACCCCTCCGCTACGCTTACGGGCTAACGGTTTTGAGCCTGTTGTAGCATAACCTGTTAGGTTGTGCCACCCCCTACCCCCGCAAGCAGGGTGTGTGTAGAATACCAACAACTTCGTACACTACAAAGAGAAACCCTTTGTGAGACGAACACCTCTTAACTGAAAACTGATAACCGACCACCACTTCCTACCAATACGTATAGAGCAGAACTTCCCCGACGATCAGTTGCACAACGAGAATACCCGCGACCCAATAGAAGTCCGATATCGGGCGCGTCGCGAGGTGTTTAGCAACCGGAATCACGAAAAACGGCACCATGAAAATCCAGATCCGCTCGACTTCCATCGTAAACAGCGTCGAGAATGTGAAGTAGAGAAGCGTGATGACGAAACCGACGATGAAACTGTCCAAAGCGTCATGGCGCAATATCCAAGGAACAGGAGTTCCAGTACGCCCCGGTTCAGATGTGCGGGTATTCTGCCGCCACTCCTTCACCGATGCGACGATCTGCCGTAGCCAAACGGTCGTTATCGGGAATCCTACGCCAATGAGGAACGCAAACAGATTGGCGAAACTTAGGTGGAAATAACGTCCAACACTTTCGTAACCCGTTCCCATACCCATCTCATCTTTCTTGATAGCCGCCCAGAGCGCCTCGATTGGATCGAAACCAGTCAGGACGAAAAGCAATACATAAAATCCGACAAATCCCAACGCCGCGAACAGCAAAACCTTCAGATACTGCCCGAATTGCTTCCGCTCCAGTAAGGCGACAACACACAGAAAGACACCCACAACGACCGTTGAATACGTCATGAACATCCCAAGCGCAAGCGAAAGTCCCGTCAATAAGCTATACGGACGGAACTCATACCACTTCTGGTCGGGTATAGTTTCCTGATCTCGTGCTTTATAAAATAGGTAGACGCTCAGGATCGGGAAGACGCTGAAGGGACCGTCCATCGATGTACCGGTGAACATCACAAAGTTCGGGGTGATAAGAAAAAGCAGCAGTGCGTATCGCCCGACCTTTTCACCGTAGAGGTGTTCGCCGAGCCGATAGATTGGTATGACTGTGAGCGCAGTGAAGATAATTGAGATTAACGATGCCGAGACGAGATTGTAACCGAAAAGTCCGCTAACATGCCATAAAAAAAGCACACCCCCGGGCGGATGCGTGCGCGTGTGTCCAGAAAGGGTATCAAACAATTCTGGTTTGCTATAATCCCGGAGAAATCTACGGATTCCGAGTTCGTCGACCCGCGGCACATCGCCATAATATTCTAATGAAGTTCGAGTATACGGCTCTAAAAGCGTTAAGACCCGTTCTGTTTTGCCATCGCGTTCCAACTCTCGGTAGCCATCAATCTGGGCAACACTAATGTTAATGGCGATGAAGCAAACAATTGCTATCCATATTAAGCGGCGACCATCCGCACCCGCAAGCAGGTATCTGTGGCAGAGATACAGAAATCCGACACACACCACGAGGGCAGGAAATACCCACCAACTCAAGTCGAAACTCGGTTCGGCATAAAGGGGCAAAATGTGCTTGTCAAACCGCACTGCCCCGAGGTTGATAGACATCTCGCGCATGCTGTAATACAGGAATAGATGGTAACCTAAAAAAAACAGCGCGAGCAACCCAATCTGAACAGGGATCAATCGAATTGCTTTCTGGGAATACTGCCAAAAGTCCTTCATTTTTCTTTATATGGATTTATGGGTCTGAGACGCCTCTAACTGTTGCGCCGCTTCTAACAACGCATTCGCCAAAAATTCCGGGTTGACCTCGTCTTTTCCTCGGAACGTACGCACCCGCTCCCCACGAACCTTGAGAACAGCAAGTTCCTTGCCCCCCAAATGGATGCCGACTTCAGCGTTGCGCGTCTCACCGGGTCCGTTAACTTCACACCCCATCACAGCGACTGGGATTTTGATGCCGTGTTTCTCTAAAAGTTCCTCAGCAACAGCCACAATGTTCTCATAATCCGCCGCGGGGTCACCGCGCCCGCAGAACGGACAGGAAACAACGTCTAACATGTCGTCTGCCATACCCAATGCCCGAAGGAGTTCTTTAGCGGTCAAAACCTCCTCAACCGGGTCGCCGGTTATCGAGATACGGATGGTGTCACCAATCCCCTCTAATAACAATGTGCCGATGCCGAGTGTCGATTTGACATGCGAGCGTCGAGGCGTACCGGCTTCCGTCACACCGAGATGCAACGGATACGGGACTTTCGCGGCAAACTGACGGTTCGCCTCTATCATCCGAAGTGGATCGCTCGACTTCACAGAGATAGCGATGTCCCTGAAATCGTGTTCCTCACAAATCTTGACGTGCCGCATTGCACTCTCTACCAACGCTTCCGCTGTCGGGGACGGGTATTTCTCTAAGAGATCCCTTTCAAGCGATCCCTCGTTGACACCGATACGGATGGGGATATTCGCCGCTTTCGCTGCAGACAGGACCTCGGCAATTCGCGGCTCATTACCGATGTTCCCCGGATTAATGCGAACCTTCGCCACCCCTGCGTCCACAGCGGCGAGTGCGTATCGGTAGTTGAAATGGATATCCGAAACGATGGGGACAGGCGCACGTTTCACAAGCGTACTGAGTGCCTTGGCGTCCGGCTCTTCCGGGACAGCGACGCGGACGATCTGCGCGCCTGCCTCCGCACACCGCTCCACCTGTGCTAATGTGGCATCGACATCGTGCGTCAGCGTTGTCGTCATCGTCTGGATGGAGATAGGACTGCCGCCACCGATTGGGACATCCCCTACCATAATCTTTCGTGTAGGACGCTTGTTGCTGATTTGTAACAGTTCTTTCATATTTTTTAATGGTTGTAGGTCTTAGGTTCGGTTTTTCTACGAAAAGGGTTATAGGTGGTAGGGGGTTGGTTATAAGTTAAGAGGGTTTTCGGAAACGATCCACCCCAGTTAGGAATATTCCAAATGGGTTTGAAAAGACCCTAACGACTCTTAACCTACCACTTATAACTTATAACTTATAACCAATAACCGCAAGTGGAGCGAAGCGGAACGAACTGAAAACTATTCCTCTGATAACCGATCACCGACCACTGACAACTCCTAAAGCCGTGATGAATTTTTCGTTTTCCTGTTGTGTGCCGATTGTTACACGCACTGCACTTGGATAACCGTACCCCCCAATTGGACGCACGATAACACCCTCTTTCAGAAGCGCGTCGGTGACATCCGTTCCCGATTGTTCGAGGTGCAACATGATGAAATTGCCTTCGCTCTCGACATAACGAAGCCCGATGTTGTCAAATGCGTCGTAAAGAAAGGCTTTACCGATGGCGTTTTGTTCTCGGCTTTTCGTAACGTGTGCAGTATCCTTGAGTGCGGCTTGCGCCGCCGCCTGCCCGACTAAGCTGCAATTGAAGGGTTGGCGCACCCGATTTAACGTCTCAACCAACGGAGGTGGTGCAATGCCGTATCCGATGCGTAGCCCAGCCAACCCGTAAATTTTGGAAAATGTTCGGGTGATGATGAAGTTTCGTCCCTCCAGTACATAAGGGAGCGTCCGCGGATAGTCTGAACGGTCGACGTACTCATAATAGGCTTCGTCAAAAACGACCAATACATCGTCCGGCACCCGTTCCATAAACGCCGCTGTCTCATCCGCTGTGACCATCGTGCCTGTCGGGTTGTTCGGATTCGCAACGAAGATGACCTTCGTCTTATCGGTAATCGCTGCAGCCATAGCAGACAGGTCGTGCGTATGCTCCACCATCGGTACGACGACTGCTGTCGCACTGCACAGCTTCGTCACAAGACTATAGACGACGAATGCCCCTGCGGCATAAATTACTTCATCACCGGGTGCGACATAAGCTTCGGCGACGAGTTGTAGCACGTCGTTCGAGCCGTTCCCCAAAATCAGATGTTCAGCAGAAATTCCGAGGGACGCTGCGAGATCCTCTTTAAGATAGTAGGCGTTACCGTCAGGGTAGAGATGCACCTGTGTGACACTCTCTGAGATTGCCTGCATCGCCAACGGCGAGGGGCCTAACGGATTTTCGTTGGATGCGAGTTTGATAATATCTGTAATGCCCAGCTCGCGTCGGACTTCTTCAATCGGTTTACCACCCTGATACGGCTGAATCGTGTCAATGCTGGGTTTTGGTTTTAGCATAACGTTTCGCTTCTCAATTATCTTATCCGTATGACTGCAAGCGCGTCCATCGAACGCGCCCAAATACAAGTTTATTATAGCACACAATATCTTTTTTTGAAAAGTTTTTTGTGCGTATCCCGCTAACGACGGTTGCTCACCAATTGCGAATTGACTTTCACAACGGAACCTGATACAATGTTTTGCACCGAAGACAATAGGAGAAAAACATGAGACGATTTGGGACCCAAGGTCCCGTCAATTCCAAAGATAATTATGTCGTCGCTCGGCGTGAGGAACTTTCCGATTTCATTGCACGCGTTAAGGAGGGACGATATATCGTTCTGTTTGCACCACGACAGACCGGTAAAACCACGTTCTTCCAAGATGCACTCAAGGCACTTGCCGCCGAAGGAACAGACTACTTTCCAATACAACTCAACTTCGAGGAATACGAAGACGTAACACCCGCCGATTTTTACCATTCGTTGTGTAAAGAAATTGGCAAAGAGATTCGGAAGGTCTTTCGAGAACGCGGCGAGCAGCTTTCCCAAGAATTGGACACCTTTCTGACAAATGCACAGATAATCAACCACATTTCGATGCGTGAATTTTTTGAAGGATTTACCACCTTCACAGAAAACCAACGGGTCGTCCTTATCATCGACGAATTCGACGGTATTCCACAGGATGCTATCAATGGATTTCTCCGTTCACTCCGTCGGATATACCTCACCGGACGCGAAGTCCGCTCTCCGTTTAGTGTCGGTATTGTCGGTGTTAAAAACATCACACAACTCAATTACGATCGCTCGATCTCGCCTTTCAACATACAGGACGAGTTCACACTCCCAAACTTCACCTTAGAGCAGGTCGGTGAACTGCTTGCCCAGTACACCGACGAGGTCGGACAACAATTCGCACCCAAAATCATTGAAACGATCCATAAACAGACAGCAGGACAACCTTTTCTTGTCAACAGGTTCGCACAGATTCTTACTGAGGAACTCGGGATTCCCAAAAGCGAAACGATTGAGATATCCCACTTTTCTGAGGCACATGCCCGACTCATCGAGGAGAGAAACACCAATATTGAGCATCTCATCACAAATATCCGCAGAGACCCACGTTTTGAAAGAATGCTTATGCGTGTTGCTTTCTACGGGAACAGTTACAATTTTACCCTCCACAATGAAACCATCAGTGAACTCGCTACTTATGGTGTCATCACAAAGGGACAAGACGGAATGTGTCAGATTCTCAATCCTATCTATCTCCATTGCATTATCCAAGCACTTAAACCCCTTATAAATGGACTTGAGGACGAATACTTTCCTGAAGACAGCTCTATCGACTTTTCAGAATATATCGCGCCAACTGGACAACTTCAGATGCTGAGGCTCATTGAAAATTTCAAGGACTTCATCGCACGTGCCGGATTCAGAATACTGCAAGTCCCGGACACACCCCAAGAATTCGTAGGGCAATACCTCCTTTTTGCTTATCTCGACGAGCTGGTGAAAGTCGTTGGTGCTACCATGTATCTGGAAGTCCCAACCGGCAGGGGCAGAGCCGACCTCATTATTTCGCACAGCGGACAGACTCACATTGTCGAAACAAAGGTATGGCGCAGCGAGCGCAGTTATCAGGCAGGCAAGCAGCAACTTGCGACATATCTCACGTCGGAAGGCGGAATAGAAGGTTATTATGTGGTATTTGACTATCGTGAAAATTCGGAACCCCGAGTAGAGATGGATACAGTTGACGGTCATACAATCCACAGTTATGTCATTCCTGTCCTTCAAGTTCTTCCATCGCAGCCATGAAACGGCGCGATCCATTCGCTTGACAAAAAAGCGGATTTCGGTAAAATAAGAAAAATTGTTTTTTCACAACACCAATTTACGCATGCACAGCATGTGAAAGGAAAACTCATGACACAAACACCTCCAGAATCCGCAGTTATCCTCTTTGACGGCACAGACCTCAGTAACTGGACAAGCGTCGATGGCAGCGAACCGAGTTGGCAAGTCGAAGGTGGCGAAATGCTCGTCGTTCCACGCGCCGGTGACGTCATCAGCAAGGAAACCTTTACGGACCACTTCGTTCACGTCGAATTCCGGTGTCCCGATATGCCCGAAGCGACCGGACAAGCAAAAGGTAACAGCGGCGTATTCCTCCAAGGCAGATACGAAGTCCAAGTCTTGGATTCCTACGGCATTGCCGTTCCTGGAATGGGTGATTGCGGCGCAATCTACAACCAGTTCGCACCGCTTGTCAACGCTTGTAAACCACCACTCGAATGGCAAACCTACGACATTACCTTCCGAGCACCTCGCTTCAACGACGCAGGCGAAATGACTGAAGGTCCACGCATCACCGTCATTCAGAACGGCTTGGTGATTATCAACAACGCGCAGCTCGCTGGCGCGACAGTCGGAAGTATCGATTCAGAAGCCGCTACACCGGGTCCTCTCAAACTGCAAGACCATGGCAATGACGTTCGGTACCGGAACATCTGGGCAGTGCCACTCCCGCTTGAGGGCTCGGACAAATATTAAGAGGGATTTTATGTCAAATCAAGATCTTCCCACAATTCCGAGGCGACGACTCGGAAGAACGGAACTCAGCATCCCCGTTGTTCCGTTCGGCACACAAGGATTTGGAAACAACTTCGGCTTCGTCTCCGATGAAGAGGCTGTGGATCTCGTTAAACATGCCGTATCCATCGGTGTGAACCATTTCGATTGTGCACGTTGTTATGGGGATTCAATGCGGAAACTCGGTCTGGCGTTGAAAGAGATCCCGCGTGAGGATGTCATCATCACCGGGCGGCTCTGTTGCCATTCCGCCGCGGATTGGGGTGGCTACGGAGAAGGCAGACCCGACTATTCCGCCGAACGCGCAATCGCCGATCTCGAAGACCAACTCGAACTTCTCGGCACAGACTATTTCGACGGGATGCTTATCCACGACCCAGGTGAGATCGATCCCACGTTGGAGAAGGGCGGCATCCTTGACGGTTTGCTCCAATGCAAAGCGCGTGGACTCGTTCGCTTCCTCGGCTACGGGATGCGTCCCCACGATTTCCATCTCAAGGCGATGGCAACCGGCGACATCGACCTCATCCTCTGCTTCAACGACTACAACCTCGTCAGGCAGAACGCCGCTGACGACATCCTTCCGTACGCCGCCGAGCACGATATCGGTGTCATGAACGGTTGGTCGATCCTACGCGGTATCCTCACAGGTGTCGATCTCGATGCAGAAATTGCACGCGGACGGTGGAAAAAAGAAGGTGATGTCGCAGCAGCATACCCAATTTGGGAATGGTGCGTTGAAGAAGACATTAGCATCCTACAACTCGCGCTTCAGTTCTGTCTGAAAGAAGAACGGATTCAGGGCAACAACATCGGGAGCCTCAACGTCGAGCAACTTGAAGCGAACGTCCGCGCTGCCAGCACACCGCTTCCCGACGAGGTATGGGAGAAATACGAAGCACGCTTTGGCGCAGACAATTAGAGGCTATCTGTCATAAAAAACGGTAGGTGCGGTTTCTAACCGCACCATTCCTCCTCATAATTCTACCAGATAGTTTAAGTTCGTAGTAGGGAAACCCTTCATCGCCCGTTTTAACGCGTATTGTCCCGCAAGTCCACACGCGACTTGCGCCATTGCGCTACTACAAACAATAACTACGTTTCACCTTCAACTAATTTCCCCAAAAATTTATGCGTCACACGCGGGAGCGGATAATCCCGCAATGCCGCGATCTCGACCCACTTCGCATCCCGCGGACCCCTCAGGACCACCTCACCTGCTTGATAATCACACCGAAACACATCCACAACAACCTTGAAATGGGTATATGCATGCCTGACGCGCGCGAAATACCGTACATCCGTAACAGAGAGATTGACGACGTCAGCGATGTGTCGGACACACGCCTTCTCGGCAGTCTCACCCTCGGCAAGTTCACCACCGGGAAACTCCCAGAGTCCACCGAGCAAGCCGTCCAATTGTCGTTGTGTGAGTAAAACCTCGTTGCCCTTATAGATAACCCCGACAGCGAGATGGTGTTCCGGGACAGGTTTCGTCTCGCGCCGATACGGAAACTCGTCCTGTCGTGCCGTGTGGAACGCCTCACAAAACGCATTTACAGGGCAAACGAGGCACGTCGGCGATTGCGGTCGGCACACAGTTGCCCCTAACTCCATCATCGCTTGATTGAAAAATCCCGATGCATTCGGATCCAAAAGGTCATCCGCTTTCTGCTGAAAGTGCTTTGCTGATTTCGCGTCGTTAATCGGTGTTTCCATCAGAAACAGGCGCGCCAGCACACGTTTGATATTCCCATCTACAGCGGCATACGGTGCACTAAAGGCGATACTTTGCACCGCCGCCGCACTATAATCCCCGACACCCGGCAATTTCCGAAAGGTCGCATAGTCCCTCGGTATTTTCCCGTCCAGTTCATTCACAACCACCTGTGCCGCTTTGTGGAGATTCCGTGCTCTCGCATAATACCCCAAACCCTCCCATACCTTCAGGACATCCTGTAACGGCGCGGCGGCTAAGTGCCGCACATCTGGAAACCGAGCGATGAATCTTTCATAGTATCCCACTACCTTCTTGACCTGCGTCTGCTGGAGCATCACCTCAGAGACCCAAATTCGGTAGGGATCACTTGTGCGTCGCCACGGCATATCGCGTTGATAATCCTTGAACCACGCCAACAACGTGTCTCGAAAGTCTTGGTAGTGTTTACGTAAAGGCTTTTTGTGCATATTCGTCTGAATCGCGGATTACGCGGATTATACAGATTTCGCGGATGTAATCTGGGGTGTTAATTGTCTGAACTGTGATTTCTGTGATTATCGGATTTCTGTGATTATAGACACTGGTGGATTGAAAATCGTTGTTATAGGATTGCCCAATTTAAATGTCCATCGCGATCCGGAAACCGACGCTATGAATGGCTTGGATGGGTTCATACGCCGCACGGTTCGCACACCGCGCAGCGAACTCCCCACGCGCAATCCATGAACCCCCACGAATCACCTTACGCCGTCCTTCACTCGCGCCCAAAGGATTCTCCACAGGCGAGTATTTATACGTCTCCATGTGAAACCAGTCGCTACACCAATCGTAGGCGTTCCCCGCCATATCGTAGCATCCGTAAGGACTCACACCTTCAGGATAATTCCCAACAGGCATCAACTGCTTATTCCCCGATTCCGATGTGTTCGCACGACTCGCATCCCATACATCCCCCCACGGATACTCTCGTGCATCCGTACCCCGTGCCGCTTTCTCCCACTCCGCCTCCGACGGCAAACGATATTCCTCATTTTCAAGCTCGCTGAGCCACGCCAAAAAATGAGTCGCATCCTGCCAACTCACCCCAACGACAGGAAAATCGGGAGCGTTGAGATGCGCTTCGTTCCAGAACAGCGGTTGTGGATGCCCTGTTTCCTCAACAAACCGAGCGTATTGCGCATTCGTGACCTGATACGTCCCGATGGCGTACCCATCGAGCAGGACGCTGCGCTGTGGTTCCTCTGGATCCGTCTTCCGCATTCCGGTCGGAATCGTCCCCATTATGAACATCCCAGCGGGGATCTGGATTAAAGGGTAATCAAGTGTTTCGATGTGCATGGTAAGCGTGCAAATCCTCTAAAATAACCTAATACCATTTCTAATCTTGCGAAATGATGCGAATTACAGCGAAATGTGTCGTCTCCTCGGTTTCTGTAGGTTTTCTCGATGTAATCGCGTGTATTGTAAAATCCGTTATCTGATTCTTCGCCTTGGGTTCCAAAGGTGAGATAGGTTTGTGGTGCTTCTGTCATATCGGTTTCTTCACTAAACTGGGGGCAATAGGGACAGGATATGTGGGGTTTTACAATGGCTGTCTACTTGGTAAATTATGATACCTGATAGTGTCGAAAAAATCAAGTTTTTTCTGAACGTGTAAAGTTTTAGGCATCAAGCGTTCCGTTGGTCTCCCCAGACCCGATTGGGCTTTCTGCCGATAGCCGTTACCTACTATGGTAGATTTTACAATTAAGATTACATTAATGAATTGTAGGAGGGAACTCCGATTCCCAACTCTCAGGACAACTGATCGCGATTGGAAGATTGCTCCTACAGAAAAGATGTAAACTTATTTCTATAATTCACCATAAATGTTACACTGGTGTAACATTTCAACGCTATTATTTATCAATATGTTATTCTTATTTCAACAAAATAATCTTTTCAAACGCTTACTGTGAAATTTTCATATCTCTGTAGTTCTACAGAGATGTCACCCCTACGGGGTTGAAGAGCAAACAGGTCAAAATCCGGGTGCGAAACACTATCCACAAGAGGCAGCGGAGGTCTAATGCCAAAAACTTTACACATTCCAACTAACAGAGCCATTCAATTGTCGGTTTTCTATCCGCTTTGTGCTGGGTATTTTGAAGAGAAACTCCATTCTACAAAAGACGGAGTCGGGAATCGGAGTTCCCTCCTACAGGGGAATTGAATACCTCTGATGCGGATATAAGTTTCTATTGCATTTTGAGGGAGAAGATGATATAATAGGTAATCGGCGGATCTGTTATTTGCTGGAGTGATCGGAGGCTATAGGGAACTTATTAATGCGTAACAACGCTCATCTGCGAGTAATACAATACTATCGGACTCCAAACGGTAGATCCCCTTTTATTGAGAGGTATATCAATGAGGGAAATGGGAAGCTGGCGCGACTACCAAATTGAAAAACTTGCCAACGATCGGGAAGCCGCAATTGATTATCTTCAATTAACATTAGAAGAATACCTTGTTGATGGTGATCTACCTTTCTTTTTAAAGGGACTCCAGACCTTTGTAGAATCGCAAGGCGGGGTTTCTGAGTTTTCTAAACACACCAGTATTGAACCTGAAATCTTTCTGGAAGCACTCTCCGGGGCGAATGCCCCGCTTCTGGATATACTCAGGAGCATACTGAATACTCTTGAATGCCGGCTATCAATTGAATCCCAAGTAAGCGCGAATACCAACCTCGAAACCGCTACTGATCTACCGTAAGCAAGGAAAGTTACTCACGCTGTACTTTACACGGATTTCAATGAGCACGGAAACGCTTCTTCGTTACCGGATGAACTTCGACCTAAACATGAAGAAGGATGAAACGATCACACAAGATGAACTCCTCCCAGAGTATGACCTGAAAAAGTTGTGAGTGCGGGAATTTGGTCCTGCGCGTAAGCAGTTCGGTAACTTTATCAAGTTAGAACCCGGTGTCACCGAGGTATTTCCAGACGCAGCATCTGTGAACAAGACATTGAGATTTTTGATTCAAGTTGCCAAACAAAACAGTACCACCTCGCATACATGACGGCACTTAAATCCAGCATCAAATATCCATCAACGCAATAGTACCATCCGAACCATTTTTTGAAAATGACAAGAGAAGAGATTATTGAGAAATTCCAGAACCTGAATGTATGGAAAAGAGGCGGCCAAAGAGCAGCACACAAGCCGTTACTGATCCTGTATGTAATTGGAAAATTGCTGAATGGTGAAGATAGACACATTTCATTTGAGGACACAGAGGAGAACCTACGCATTTTACTGCAAGAGTTTGGACCGTGGCGCAAAAACTATCAGCCACAGCATCCGTTTTGGCGGCTACAAAACGACGAAATCTGGGAAATCGAGAATGCCGACCAAATTCGACAAACTTCCAGTGGAGATGCATACGTAACCGATCTGCGGGAGCATGGTGTTGGTAGCTTCCCTAAAGCGATCGCAAATCAACTTCAAAACGATTCGAGACTCGCTTTTGAAATGATCTACAATTTGCTGGACGATCACTTCCCTCTCACACGCCACAGCGAAATTTTACAAGCCGTTAACATTCAACCGCCATTCCAAGTTTTTGAGACGAAAAGACGTTCTCTTAATTTCCGAGAAAACATCCTAAGAGCCTACGAGCGCAAATGTGCTGTGTGCGGCTTCGATGTGAAATTGGGAAACACGCCTATTGCGTTAGAAGCCGCTCATATCAAATGGAAATCGCATGGTGGACCCAGTGAAGCAGCAAATGGTCTGGCTCTATGTGTGTTACATCACGAACTTTTTGACCGCGGTGCCTTCACGCTGTCTAAGGAACGACAAATCCTTGTATCAGATGACGCACATGGAACAAAGGGTTTCAAGGAATGGCTGCAAAGGTATCACAGTAAACCGATCCTTCTCCCACAAAGACAATCGTATTACCCAGAAGTACAGTTCATTGGTTGGCATGTTAGAGAAGTATTTCAAGGAAATTACCGGGAACTTTTAATTCGCTAAATCCAAGAAGAAAAAATTTGACATTTAATACGAATCCGTGCTAAAATTTAATCAGTTAACCTGACATCAGAAACAAAAATCTGAATACTCCGATCACTCTGTAATTAAATCAGTAAAGCGAATAAAAAATCGAGATATGAACACTATCGTCAGAACAGCGCGTATGCTTGATAAGAATCCTTGCTTCAAGGGGTCATTAGTACCCTCGGGAGCCATCTGGGCACCTGATTTAACAAGCCAATCTACCCCCCCCCCCACTTTACAAACAATAAGCATTTACAGATAATATTCACGGATTCTCCCACTATTCCATCTCCTCGCCCGCGTGTCATTTCGTCCGATGGCATCCAACGCGGGTTGTTTTTGTTGTCATATCTTCTACCGTTACTCTCAATTTCTCTCACATGTTGCTGTTTGCTCCATGGACCGCTACATTTTGGAGGGACAAAATTTGAGTAACGCGCACACGATCTCTCCACAAGGCATCACCCCATCCTTCTCGGGGCACCAGACATTCCCGTTTCGTTATACATGGCTGAAGAAGGGCGTTGATGCCGTTACAAAAGATTCAAACATCTTTTCATCAGAGAACGCCTCTGTTACTCTGGGTGTCGGAAAAAATATGGTAAGTTCCATTCGACATTGGTGTCGAGTCTCCGGACTCATTGAAGAGAAGATAGGCCAACGCACCGAACTTGACACGACTCACCTTGGCAAAACTATTTTTGGCAATAACAATAAAGAAGGGCTTGACCCCTACCTTGAAGACCCAGCGACCTTATGGTTAATTCACTATCAGATCGCAACGAACACCGATCAAGCAACCTCTTGGTATTGGGCATTTAACGTTTTAAGGGGCAATCAATTCACACCGCCTCTATTCACAAGAGATGTGTACAAATGGGCACAACAGCAACGATCCATGCGTCCCGTTTCCGAAAACACACTTCGGCGAGATGTCAACTGCTTTATCCGCACCTACTGCCAATCCCGTGATAGCGATCCGCTCGTTGAGGAAACCTTTGACTGTCCGCTCGTTGAACTCAATTTAATTGCCGAATTGCCAGATGGTAGCAGCTACGAATTCCAACGGGGCGACAAAGAGACACTCCCAATTGAAATCGTTGCGTGGGCGTTAGTTACGTTCTGGGAAAACCACTTCTCTCTACAAGGATCGCTGTCTTTCACACATTTAATGTACGACCCATCAAGTCCTGGACGGGTTTTCAGGTTAGACGAAGACACAATGACGACCCATCTTGAAAACCTTGAACACCTCACAGATAAGGCTTTGCAATACGACGAAACGGCAGGTTTGAAAGCGATTCGACGACATAGAGATTTAGACCCGATGGCACTCTTGAAGAGGTATTATGAATAACGTTCGCTTGTCCGATCTTTTTTATATCACAAAACGTTTTCAACGTTCCGTCCATCTGGCGCGCGATTTTTATACTGAAAACGCCTTAGATGGATACATTGTGACTGTCAAAGTCCGGGAAACCCTTACCCGTCTGATTGCAGCACAGGAGAACACAGCGACCGCAAAAGCATGGTCGCTCACCGGTCCCTACGGATCGGGAAAATCAGCATTCGCACTCTTCGCCGCAAAACTACTCGGCAACGCTGACACCCCCGCAACGAAACACGCTCTGGAATTACTCAAACACAGCGATCCGACATTATACGAACGTTTTTTGAGCATAAACGGGAACAGAGAAAAAACTTCAATCGGTTTCTGTCCAGTGCTCATCTCTGGCGAACGCGGTTCGATTACACACGCCCTCCTGCAAGGATTAGAACACGGGCTCCAAACGTTTCATATAACCGCAAGACACTCGCTACGGAAAGATATTCAAGCCCTCTTGGAAACAGAGGAAAACAGCAACCCGCTGTCGGCAACTGAAATCACAAAACTTTTTGAATCCGCAACACACGTCATTCAGAAAAGGGGAGGGCACGGCTTATTACTTGTGATTGACGAGTTTGGCAAGTTCCTTGAACACGCAACACAACATCCCGCGCAAGGCGATGTGTTCGTCCTACAAACTCTCGCCGAATTCGCCACACGCAGCGATCAAACCCCACTCTTTTTAATCACGATCCTACACCAGGCTTTTGAACAATACGCAAACAAAACTGCAAAATCACAACGCGAGGAGTGGGCAAAGATCCAAGGACGGTTCGAGGATATTGCCTTCGTAGAACCCGCCGATCAGGTTCTGCGCCTGATTGGATCCGCCATTCAGAGGACTCCAGAAACTCAGCACGGAGATCTATCACTTGCCATCAATTCCAGCCTTAAACCGAACCAACTTACCGAGGATAAATTTAGTGAACTCCTGCGAAACTGTCTGCCACTCCATCCAACCGTAGCCCTCGTCATTGGCTCAATTTTCCGAAGGTTCGCACAGAATGAACGCTCTCTCTTCGCTTTCCTGAATTCCAGCGAACCTTACGGACTCCAAGACTTCCTTTCAAACCGGAGTTACAATGGAAATGCACTCCCGATGTTGTCCATCGCCGACCTCTACGACTATCTCAATACCACCATAGGGAGTCGGTTGTCCGCCTCACGCGAAGGCGATAGATGGGTAGAAATCGAGATGGCTATTAATCGCTTAACGGACCCATCACCAACAACTGTTAACCTCATTAAGACGATCGGGTTGCTCGGTATTATCGGAGAGGTGAGTCCCAATCTGAAAGCCTCAAAACAGATACTTTATTATGCTTTAAACGACCACACTGAAGGATTCGAGAAAGTATTTGAGAGAGCACTGGAGACACTGGAAAGACGTTCAATCGTTACCTATCGTCGCTACAACGATGTTTACGCGCTCTGGGCAGGGAGCGATATTGATATTCAAGCAAGACTCCACGAAGCCGAAAACCGTCTCGACCCGAATGAAAGACTCATGACTTACCTTTCAAAACTCAGTCCGCCGCGCCCGCTGATCGCCCGGCGACACCTGTTTGAGAAAGGCACACTCCGTTACTTTACCGTTCGGTACACAGATATTGAGAATTTCGACACAGTTCTAACGGAACCGCTCGACGATGCCGATGGACTTGTGATCTATACCTTACCAGCGAATGAACAGGAGGTTCACCAACTCGTCGAAAAAGCAAGCGGAGAAGACGCTACTGACCGTAAAGAGGTTCTGATCGCAATCCCAAGCTCGATCCGTTTTTTGCACGATGCCGTCACGGAACTCGCCTGTTTACAATGGATTCAGGAAAATACGCTGGAATTAGAAGGGGATCCCGTCGCGAGACGTGAGCTCTCAATCCGATGGATAGAAGCGGAACGGAACGTGGACGATCAACTCACAACAATTTTCGCGGGTAAGAGTGATACCCCTTGCAGATGGTTTCATAAAGGACAACCCGTAACTATTAAGGCTCAGCGTGCAAGGAATGAACACTTGTCAAAAATCTGTGATGAGGTTTACCACAAAACGCCCTTTATTCGGAACGAACTCATCAATCGGCGGAAAATCTCTGGTGCTGTAACAACGGCGCGGAGAAAACTAATTCAAGCAATACTTGAAAAGGGAGACCAAGAAAATCTCGGTATCACGGGTTATCCAGCTGAAATGAGCATCTATCGTTCGCTTTTATGGCGTACAGGTATACACCGCGAGGTTTCAGGGGTGTGGGGATTCCACCCACCCAAACAGGACGATAAAAGCAGAATAGCACACACATGGAACGCCATTGAGACTTTTCTTGAAGGGTGTGAGGATGCGCGGCAACCCGTTGTCCATCTCTATAAAAATCTCATGGCACCCCCCCTCGGCGTGCGGAGCGGTCCACTCCCGATTCTCTTGTGTGCCGTGATGCAGTATTACAAAACAGAAATCGCGCTCTATGAAAACGGTTCCTTTATCGCAAACTGGTCAATGCCGGTCTTTGAAAGATTTCTTAAAGCCCCGCACCAATTTGAACTGAAACGGTTTCGGATGACAGGAATCCGGGCTGATCTGTTTTCACAATTTTCAGAAGTGTTCAATCAATCGACAGGAACCCAAAAGCCCGATCTGTTGACAGTTGTTACGCCACTTATACACGCGATCGCACAACTCCCGAAGTACACGCTCACAACACAAGAATTGCGTGATAACGCGAAAAATCTCCGCACAACGGTTCTAAATGCGCGTGAACCTGACGAACTCCTCTTTAAAGAACTGCCGGAGGCATTTGGGTTCCCTCCTTTCGGCGAGGAAATGGCAACAGATGCAAAGGCAATTTCGGAATTTTTTGGGACCCTGCGAGATGCCTTGTCCGAGTTAGAACAGGCGTATGACATTCTACTGAACGCCGTTGAGCAGTTGCTTGTAGAAGCCTTCAGCTTAACACCAACAGCGGAAAAACTCCGAACGGAACTGGTCAAAAGAGCTGAACCTTTGTTAGCGGTAACAATTGAAATGGATCTCAAAGGATTTTTAATTCAGGTCTGCAGTGCTGGACACGATTTCAGTAGTTGGCTCGAGGCAATCGCGACCTATCTCGCCAAAAAACCACCTTCAGCGTGGATAGAGACAGATAAAGCCCAATTTGAGATTAACCTCTCTCAAATCGCGAGAAAGTTCCGGCATTTTGAAGTGGTGTCCTACGAAAAACTGGTGGCTGATGAACAAACCTCTGAGATGGAGCACGAGATCAAAAAAGTTTTCGACAAATTTGACGTAGACAACAACCCGGAACTCCACATCGCAATTTTGGCACGAATTTCACAAAAATGGATACAACAACTCGATGAATAGAGGGAAAAAACATGAAACAAAAAACACGTCATCTGCTCGGTCTTTCTGGCGGGAAAGACAGCTCCGCACTCGCCGTTTACATGCGGGACAGAGTGCCAGAGATGGAATACTTCTTCTCTGATACGGGTAAGGAATTGCCGGAAACCTATGAATTTTTGGACCGGTTAGAAGTATTCCTCGGCAAACCGATTGTCCGTCTCAACATGGAGCGTGATCCGAGCGAGAATCGCGATTTTGATCACTGGCTGACGCTCTACGGCGGCTTGCTGCCGTCGTCTCAAGTGCGATGGTGCACCGTGAACCTGAAAATAAGACCTTTTGAGGAATATGTCGGCGAAGACAAAGCGTATAATTATGTCGCTATCCGTGCCGATGAAGATCGCGTCGGTTATAAACCGCTGAAAACCGCCGCTCTCCGTAATATCGAGCCTAAGTACCCGTTCAAAGAGGATGGCATCACCAAAGAGGATGTCTACCGAATCCTGGAGGAAAGTGGGGTGGGTTTGCCCGACTATTACAAGTGGCGGACACGTTCCGGGTGCTACTTCTGCTTCTTCCAACGCAAATCGGAGTGGGTCGGACTGTTAGAGGAACATCCAGACCTTTTTGAACTCGCCAAAGGTTACGAGAAATTCAATGAAGAGACAGGTGAACGGTTCACGTGGAGTCAAGGCGAAAGTTTAGAAGAATTGTCAGACCCAGAACGGATAGCGGAGATTAAGGCAAATACCGAAAAAGCGATAGCAGATAAGAAAAAAGCGATAGCAGAAAAGAAAATGACAAAACCGAATCAAACTCTGATGCAAATCCTCACCCCCGCCGAAATCCTCACTGAGGTCCACGACGACGAGGATGATGAGGAACCGTGCTTGATTTGCCATAAGTAACATGAACAAAATTCTATTGTGTTTGAAAGGGAACAGATAATGGGATGACACTTCGGGCAATACCCGATATTCGACCACTCTATATACTACCGAAGGATCCCGCGATAGGAGAGGTCCTGATTCCAAGCTTCCAGTCTGCTACGCATGTTGATTGCATGATGGGTTTCTTTTCGAGTGAAATTCTGGTGTCACTTGCGCCAGGGTTAGCAACATTCATAAACTGCGCAGACGAAAGTTTGCGTCTGATTATCAGCCCGCTGCTCCGTCCCGAAGACAAAGCGGCGATAGCAGAAGGCATAGCCTCCGTAGAGGATATCGTCAACGCAACTTTAGAAGATTTTGTTGTTACCGAAAACGCTATTGCGCAACATACCCTGAAATGTCTGTCGTGGATGCTGAGGCACGGACGCGTGGAAATCAAGGTTGCCTTGATGAAAGATGCTCTTTTCCACCCCAAGGTTTGGCTTTTTCACGAGGGCGACGATGTCATCGCAGCGCATGGCTCCAGCAATATGACGTATGCAGGTATTCAGAAAAATATTGAGCAGCTGTCCATCTCTAAATCGTGGGAGGATGCCAATCAATTCTATATTACAGAAAAATTTTGTGACCAGTTCAAGCAATTTTGGACAAATTACGATGAGGGTTGCACCGTCATTCCGATACCACAAGCCATTGAGGAAAACCTGTTGAAAACCTATAACTCGGATATCCCACCGACAGAGGACGACTTCCACACGCTCTACAAACAAGCAACTGAGGCTATCAAAGAATCTTCAACGACTTACGGTTTTGGTAGGTTATCACGTCCTTCATTTACAATACCATCATATCTGGAATTTGAGGAGGGTAATTTTGAACATCAAGGGCGGGCAATTACGGCGTGGTGTGAAGCCGGTTATCAGGGTATCTTAGAAATGGCGACCGGTTCAGGAAAAACTATCACCGCTATGATTTGCGCGCATAGGCTCTATACTATGGCGAAACCCCTCCTGATTGTCGTCGCCGCGCCCTATATCCCCCTCATCCAACAGTGGTATGATGAGATTTCACCCTTTGGATTGAGAGCAGTTAACCTAACGGAAGCATATGGAGCAAAAGGACGTGCAGCTGAACTTAGTAAACTCAGACGAAAGCTCCAGCACGGTAGTAGCAACGTTGAGATCGTGGTTGTTTCTCATCGGACACTTTGCAATAACGAATTTAAAGATGAACTCAAAAAATTTCAGTGCCACACCCTACTCATCGCGGACGAAGTCCATAATCTCGGAAGCGAAGGGTTCATCACTGATCCGCCTGATTTCTTTGATTACCGATTAGGATTATCAGCAACCCCAATCCGTCAGTATGATGAGGAGGGCACCGAGCAACTACTTGATTTCTTCGGTCCTATTGTTTTCCAGTTCACACTTGAGGAAGCTATTGGCAGATGTCTTGTTGGATACGAATACTATGTGCATCCTGTGGAACTCACAGAGGACGAAATGGAGGAATGGTACGACCTCACGGAAAAGATTGGGAAAAATGCTTGGCGACAGGAAGACCGCGATGCGGACGATGAATACCTTATGAAATTGCTCCGAGACCGTCGTGCGCTCTTGGAAAACGCCGAAAATAAGATTGCTGTGTTAGAAGATGTTCTTACACAACGCGAAGATTTCGAGAGACTCCAACATACGTTGATTTACACGTCTGACAAGGCACCGCAGCAGCTCAAAGATGTCAACATCCTATTAAACAAACACGGCATCCTATTTCATCAACTCACTTATGAAGAAACAGGAGACCGTGAAAAAACAAGGCGGATTATTCAGTCTTTTCAGGAAGGAACACTGGGAATTCTAACTGCCAAACGCGTGCTTGATGAAGGGGTGAACATCCCACAGATTGAAAAGGCATTCATTCTCGCAAGCACCACAGTAGAACGCCAATGGGTCCAGCGTCGTGGAAGATTGCTACGAAGATGCAGCGAAACCGGTAAGACGCATAGTGAGATTCACGACTTCATTGCATTACCGCCGGATTTGGATAATATTGACACTCGCGCACGCGCCTTAATAGAGTCCGAGCTCAAGCGAATCCAAGCGTTCGCTTACCTTGCGAAAAACTTTGGTAGGCCTGATGGGCCTTTAAACCACATCGACCAACTGGTAAAAACCCTTTATACATAGCGGAGGATACTATGTCGTATAACAAGCAAAAAATGGTAGACCTAATTCTCAATGAATCTACATCTATTGAGGAGAGATGCGACGGCTACAGGAAAGAAATTCTTGAGGCGATAGTTAAAATTCTCAGTGCCGAGAGAGAACATCAAGCACAAAAAACAACTATTCAAAAACAGGTAGACTCTGAATGCTATGCAGCGGGCGATTTTCTTCATAAGAATCGCGATAAAGATCTCTCAACGGCGGAGGACACTCAATGAAACTCATTAGTGCAAAATTTCAAAACTTTCGTCTGCTACGAGACTTAACGTTAGATTTTTCGACCCGTGAGGACAAAAAACTCACGGTCATTCGCGCCTCCAATGAGAGCGGAAAAACGACCATTTTAAACGCTCTTCAGTGGGCTCTCTACGGCGACAACGCATTGCCGGGCAAAGGCAAAGGACACCGCCTCTTTCCAATTGACCTAGATATTCCTGATGGAAGGGCAATTCCGATATCCGTGCAAGTCGATTTTGAAGAACCCGCATCGGAGTTAAATCAAGTTAAGACAAGTCGCTACCGTCTCATCCGCTCTATAGAGGAAACAACCGAGGGACACAAACAAAACCCGAAAGTAGAATTGTTTAGACTGAGAGAAACCGGAGCTGATCCGATTCGCTCACCAGAAGCACAGATATCCCGACTCTTGTTACCTCCTCATTTGCGTGAGGTGTTTTTCACCGACGGAGACCGAGCACTGAGTTTCATCGAATCAGAAAATAATAGTAAACAGGTTGAAGATGCTATTCAATCGTTGTTAGGACTTGACGTGATTGAATCTGCACTTGATCACTTGAAAAAGACGATCGCTGGACTTAGGAAAGACCTGAGGAATATCGGAACCGATACAGAACTTGCGCAAATCGAGACAGAATTGGAGGAGATAGATAGAAGAATTGAACTGCTTGAAAACGAAAGAGACGATGCGATACAACAGTTTGATACGCTAAATCAAAGGATAGAGGATATTACTAAAGATATTGAAGCAGCATTGCTTAAGGGGGACCAAGAAGAACTTAATCGTGAACTGCAAAAAACAGAAGCAGAACTAAAGGAAATCAAAAGTCAAGAAAAAAAACTGGTTTCCGAGCATTCACAACTCTTTCAAAAACCGCCCCTGTTCCGAGATCTGCTCGCCTCGGTTTTGAAAAAAAGTTTTGAGAAATTGGATGAACTCAGTGACCATGGTAAACTGCCGAAAACAACGATTCCAGTCCTTGAAGAACGACTAACAGGTGCTACCTGCATTTGTGGAGAATCCCTGGATCAACACTCGGAAGACGGACAGCGACGCAGAGCGCATATCGAACGGCTAATTAGCGAGAGTCGGGAAACAGATGAACTTCAAACACGTCTGACCGGTCTCTATTTCGGTTCATTGGAACTGAAACCGATAGAGGTTACCCATGAGCAACACTGGATCGCTGAATACAAGAGAAACGCAATCCATCGCGATGAACTTGAAACGCGACGCAAGGAATTAGAGAAAACTTTAGCATCACTTGAAGTCCAGCTTGAAGATATAGGAGACACCAACATTCAAGAACTTCGTGCTACCAGGCAGGATTACATCAATAAACGCGACTCTTTGAACGATACCCGTATAGAGCACGAAAGAGAACTTGAACTTCTGCAAGAAAGGCAGAGGTCCCTAACGGCAAGTCGTAATAACCTTAGACGTAAAGATAGGAGGGAGAAACGGATATCAGATAGATTGGAGGTCACGCGCGACATAGAGCAAATTCTTAAAAATTCCTACAATCAAATCACAAACGAGGAATTGCAAAAGGTGAGTCAATTGATGAACACGCTTTTTCTGGAAATGATTGGCGCGGACACCGAACAAGGCGCAATCATTCAGAAAGCAGAAATCAGTGACAAGTTTGCTATTCTCGTCTATGGCCCGAATGAACGCGCTTTGAATCCTGACAGAGATTTAAATGGTGCATCTCGGCGAGCATTAACGATAGCATTTATTCTCGCCCTCACCAAAGTCAGTGAAATAGCAGCTGCAAATGTAATTGACACCCCCCTGGGCATGATGGACGGGTTCGTCAAACGTTCCGTTCTTAAAACTGCCATTCAAGAAAGTTCACAACTTATCCTCTTTTTGACGCGTTCCGAAATTAGAGACTGTGAGGATATTATAGCAGATGAGGCAGGACGTGTGATAACCATAACAAATTCGGCGCACTACCCCAATATATTAGTCAACGATCCACACATCAACGAACCTCAAGCACTCCGGTGCGAGTGCAAGGACCTCGGGGTATGCAAAATATGTGAAAGGCGAACAGATATTGAGGCGGAAATTCAGCCGGAATCTTAGGAGATCGATATGGCACAACAATACGATAACCCGTTCCGAAATATGACAATCATTGCCCCTGCTACACAGCAGGAAGACTACGATCACTACTGTCAAACGGGACAGCACACCAAATCCGATACAAGTCCATTTCCCCGAAAGGTCGATCTCTGGTTTGCTGGACTCTCGCTGGCAGCACGTCAGAATCTTAAACCGATGGATTTAAAGAAACTAAAGAAAAAGGATACTGTCGACATTATTAGCGGTACTATTTTTAACACTGATGGCTGGCAGGCCCAAGCCATCATGTTGATTGCGATCGCTGTTGAGGACAACTTAGAGGTCGTCCTCAACCCGCGCTGCATGATAGACACCGCCAACGGACTGGCAGCTGCAGGCGTTCCACATATCGTGAGAATGCTAAACGAAGGAGTTGAAAGCCCGATATGGAATCTCTCTGATGCCTTTGAAAAACTGCTACAATCGGGTCCTGTTACAGAAGAACAAGCGATTCAAAATCAGCTTGCCGAAGCACTATATGATCTATAGGAGAAAACTATGCCGAAAGAATTACCACCACCTTTAAAAGTCGGTACCGGATGGATAGAATTGGCAATCATCTCTGAACCAGATGTTGTTTTGACATTTAAGGGGTATGCCCCTATTCTTCAAGTAAAAAAAATTAGCAATGACCTTGAGTATATCTTCTACATATCAGCACGTTCCTTAGGGGAATCCCTTGAAACCTTTCGGAAAAATAATGACGGACTCTTTAAGGGCATACAATTTCGCGTCCGCAAAACAGATGCAACACAGATGGCACCTTACGAGGTTGAAACGTTAGAATGACTGAGTTAAACCTGCGGCGTACCTGGCCCGAAATTTTTAAATATCTTAGGACCAGCCCAAATCCACTACGAATAATTGAGATAGTTAACCGCGTCCACCCATGTTGCTGGACTTTTAGATTCACGTTCGACAATACCGGTCGAACAATAGTAAAGATTGACTGTGACCGCACTATTTCCAACAATGATGCTCGCGCGTTACTTGACGGCTCATTTGAAGAAATCTTCTTTGCTGATGCTATTTCTTTGTGCCAAACAGGGAAGTATCATACAGTAGATACTTCTAAACTTTTTAAAAATCCGCCCCATTCAAACCAGCTTATACCCCACGATCACCTGGGTAAAAAAGCAGATTCCCTCTTGACTCTGAAAGGGTTTTGGCGATCTAACACCGTACCCTCAGAACTACAAAACAATTCCACTGTTTTTTCTTATCTTTTGGAAAACACTTGGCTGGGATCTCCAGATTTCGAGGGGTCAAGGTATTGTATTCGTTGGATAATGTTTGCGACAGAATATATAATCCAACCTCAGAATCGATACAAAAATAAATTGGGATCTACAGCGGACTTCACTATGCGAAAAGATCTGTACGATACAAACAGAAACCATATCGGTCATGCAACTTTTTATACCTCTCCAGCACTTAAAAAGAATGAGTTATACACCCTGTTCGGTCCAGTTGATCCCGAAAAGGAAGACTGGCTAATTACCAAAAATAAAGATCCATACTGGATTGTAGAAATTGGTTCGGAAGTATTAAAACAGACGACAATTCGTGGTGGACACACACGTAAGTTGATTAACCAATTGATTGACTCTATCGAAAATGCGCGTATTTCAATCACAGAATCAACCTTGTTTCAAGACTATGAACAAAAAATCGAATCAGAACAACAAATCAAATCAGCAGACAATCTAAAAATAAGACAAGAACGGGCGCGGGTAGGAAATAAAGTGTTTTTTAAAGGCGAACCGCTTATGCTTGTTCCTTCAAATGAAAATGAAGTGCTTGTCTTGCTATCTAAATTAGACGCACTTAACGCCCTCCCTTTCCACGAATTCCTTTTATGGGAATACACGCCCCGCGCTGGCATAGATGCAATAGCCTCATACCAAATAAGAGAAGTTGAGGCACAATCCATGTTTGTCCCGATTGAATTAGAATATCACTTTGAGAATTTTGATGATCATGGACACCCTTATCATCAAGTCAACCTCGTAACTTGCTGGGATTTTCGCGATAACGCGACCGCCTCAAGATTGCATAAACACGATGAGTGGTTATATGAATACCGGAACGATACATCTTTTTTCATCGTCGTCCTATCTCGTATCCCCGATCTTCAAATTGAGGAGAATTAATCAATGAATACTGAAACTCACCAAATTGGCGAAATTGCAGGAGTCATTCAGAAGACTCAAGGCAATCAGAAGTACTTATTTGGAACAATTAAATCTGACAAGGTTAAGAACGTGACGTTTGTCCCCGTTATTGAATCCAGTCGTAAAACTTGTCTTAATGAAATCGTGGAAAAGGGTTATCAGAGACCTGGTTCACTAACTCGTATGAGACAGTTCGCGAAATTTCTCACAGAATACCCCGATAGTATAGTTCCACCCGTTCTGCTCTCTGGACGCGGTAACTGGCAATTCAAACCGAATGGGGAAGGACAAAATACAGGAAAACTTATCATTCGAGGAAAAGCCGCTATCCTTGATGGACAACATCGCCTTGGGGGCTTTGTAGAGTTATATGAATCTGACAGCGATGTACGCGAAATTTCCTTCATCCTGCTTCCAAGTCTCACTCGTGAACAAGAAGCAAAAGAATTCATTAATGTTAACGACACCCAAAAAGGAGTACCCAAACCTCTAACAGCTTACCTTGAGGGGAAACCAGAAGCACAAGTCGGATGGGAACTTAATGAACGAGATGACAGTCCATTTCAAGGAAGAATTACAAAAACAACATTGCAGCGTACACATCTATTTGCTCTCCATAGCGTAGCAAAGCAAGTTACGCGCCTATTTGGACTCGGGGGCGTTCAAGACTTAGATATTGATCAGAAAGCCGAGTACATGTCCGAGTTCTGGACGATAATCGCTGACTATCTTCATGAAGAGTGGGCAGATGTTGAAAAACTTGATGATCCTGAAATAAAGGGCAGTCGCAGAAACGTTTTTGAGTACAAACTCCTTGAGCTCACAGGTCTCATAGCTTGGTCGCACACCGGGGCGCAGATTTTCTCGCGGAGCTACAACGAGGAAATAGGTATGAATTGGGACAACGTCAGACGTTTAGTGAAGGCTGCATCGGAAATAGATTGGCATAAGGAGGGAGAATACAAAGGCAGAACAGGAGAAGTAGGCGGAAAAGCGATGGCAGATGAAATGATCCGCCTATTGCCAGCTGAAGGCGTTGAAACTGAAGACACTGAAGAACGTTTGCAGCAGGCATTAAGTGAAACTCAGTAACCAATCTCATAACAGAAAAGATGCCACTGTCCTAACACCACGAACCGCGGTATCTTTTTCTCGTGTCTAAAACTTCCGAAAATTCTGATTCAGACAATCCTAAAATTCTCCTCGCAATTTCGTTCGACTCCGTGTATAATGGTGTATCGCTTTGATGCCAACAACACGCGCCTGACTCGTTTATGGCAGCCTTTCGTGCGGAAAAAGATTAATGAATCTACTATTGGATACCTATGTGGTGTTATGGTGGCTTGACGACCCAAATCTGTTATCCTAACGCAGGTTGCCACTTACTTAGAGACATAGCACTCCGGAATCAACGGTATGAATGCCTTATGGCATTCCCCGGGAGTGCAAGCGTTTAAATACGCCGTTTTCTATAAACATACCACCCCTCTGGGGTGAAGAAAGGCACTGAAAAAGATTTTACAGACTTGCAGAATTCGTTAGTAGCAAGTTGGATTATTTTAACAAGCTGCATCAAAGGCGTGAGACCTACAGGACAGGTTCATCCCCACATCCCCAAAAAATAAACAGAACCAGTGGAAATCTTTACCCTTTTGTCTTGACTTTTTGCATACTATATGTTATACTTATAGTATGTTATGTTTATAGATAAAGAAAACCGATAACCATCGCAACGGAAAATGTTACACTTTCCACTAAATTATTTTTTTGCTGTAACGGAAATTTAGAAAAAAACGCCTCTGAACCCTTACGCTCACTGGGTTCTATCTCGATAGTCCCTGTACACTAAATGTTATAAAAACGTAACATTTTAAGGAAAATTCGGTCAATTCCCAGTCAGAACTCATCAGGATCCAGAGAGCCAAAAATCCGTGATTCAGGCAATTAAAAGACAATCGAATCGAAAAGAAATTACAATCTTGATAATCCTATAATCACAGAAATCACAGTTCAGACAATTAACAATTTCACACTCGCCGAAATCATAAGTCTCCAATCAACAGGAATCTCCTGAACATGAGAGATCAACGCACACTTTTCGACTTAACACAAGACGGCTTGGTCATCGGCGAAAAGATCCAGCGCATCTATCCTGAATTCGATGTGACCGCCTTCGTCTCGGACGTGCGGACGGAGATGGAGGGGCAGACGATCTACAACGTGACGAACGCCATCGGTCGCGTCCTGCGCCAGTATCTCCCACAGAACTATTCCGATGCACTCGCCATCTTGATGGCGTTCGCTGAGATCGAGGCACCACCGGAACCGAGGCGACACCCGACCCCGGAAGTCGAGACGAGTCTGAGACCGATTGCGCACTTTGTCAGCCTCTATGGGTTAGCAGATTTCGATGCCTCTCTGGACGCTTTCTATGAACTCTCAAAACAGCGGTGTACCCGTGGCGACGAGATCCGTGAATTTATCATCAAAGACCCGAATCGGTGTTTTGAACGTTTCAGTGAGTGGGTCAAGGACGAAAACGCCAACCTCCGTCTGTTTGTGGCGGCATCGCTCTGTACGCGCGGCATAATGCAAAAATGGCTCCGTCCCTTTATCCCAGACCCACAACCGATCCTATCACTTCTGGAAACCCTCAAAGACGATCCAGATGCGCGTGTGCGGGAACAGGTCGCGACGGACATGCGCGACATCGTCAAGGATAACCCAGAGGCGGGATACACCACACTGGAACGGTGGCATCAGGACGGACTTTCCGAGACACAAAAGATCCTCCGGCAGGCACTCAAATATCAGGTGAAGATCGGAGATGAACGTGCGTTTAAACTCCTCGGTATGGGAGCGGTGCCGAAGTTGGGCAAAGCAGACATCACGCTAATCGAACTGAAACCTGAACGCCCAGTCCTTCCAATCAATGAAGTTTTCGATTTTTCGTTCAGTCTACAGAGCGACTCCGATGCCGAACAAACAATCCTTACCTACTACGCAGTCGCTTACAAACGTCCGACAGGACACATCACGCGCAAACGCTACCGTCTCAGCCAACGGAAGTTGAAGCCGAGACAGCGCGTCGATTACGAAAAATCCCTTTTCCCGTTGCCGTCGCTCAAGCAACACGAGGATGGAAAGGCGTGTCTCGGATGGCACCGTTTCGAGGTGGAAGTGAACGGCGATGTGCTTGGCGGTTTTGATTTTGAAGTGATAGCACCCAAAGACCGAAACAGAACCATTTATAGTAAAGTTTAGAATTAATTAGACACTCCGTACCGGCGAGGTTAGAAACCTCGCCTACCAGGGGAGGGGCGAATGTCTATTTATTTTTCGGTTTTACTATAGTTTTAAGAAATTATTGGATTGTTTGGCGTTTGAACACTCCTTTTTCAATGCTCGGAGCGGTTACAAACCGCTCCTACCGGGTCCGGGGCCCCGAAAATGTCGTAAAAAATGGAAAACTAAATAGCCCTGAGACCGAAAAGTATGAAGTTTACGAAATATTTCGGTAATGCTATAATAAGGAATAGTTTTCAGTTGTCAGTAGACGTAGGTTGGGTTGAGCGAAAAATGTTAGGGTCAATCTCTTTTTATCTGGAGAATCCCGATTTTCAATGAACCGTTCCGATAGATAGATATAGCGAAACCCAACACACCCAAATATTGGAAGTTTATAATAAGGTCGAAAAATATGTGGATATTAGGAGTGTCCAAGTAATTGCGAACTTTACTATAATAATGCGTTGGGTTTCTCTCGTATCTCAATGATTTCAATCTTTCCGATGAACTTGAAAGCCTACTTTCTCTATGGGATTGTTTTAGTAGATACCCGTTCAACCCAACCTACGAATTGACCACTAAAGAAAAGGAACTTTCAGACATGACAGGTGAAGAAAAATTTGCGGTAGATCTTGAGGGCTATCTCGTCATAAAGAACGTGCTCACCGACGATGAAGTCGCTGAAATGAACGCCATTATCGACAAAGGCAATCTCGAAGGACCGCCGAGTCTTTGGGGTGCCCCCTTCAGGAGACTCATCGACCATCCGAAAATCCTGCCGTATCTCATCGAACTGATGGGTCCGCATGTCCGACTCGATCACGACTACTCCCTCTTCATGGAAAAAGGGCAAGGTCGCGGCGGACTGCACGGCGGCGAAGATGGTGGACGCGCCGGTGGGCGCGTCGGCGACCACTGGTATAAATACCGAGACGGACATATACGCAACGGGTTGTCCGTGATGACATACAATCTGATGGATGCTCCAGCAGGCGCGGGTGGGTTCGCCTGCGTCCCAGCGAGCCACAAGTGCAACTTCCCGACGGAACTGCCAACGGACGTGCGACGTTTTGAGCGTCCAGCCCACTATGTCGTCCAACCCCCACTCGAAGCAGGGGATGTGCTGTTTTTCACTGAAGCACTCATCCACGGGACGATGCCGTGGACAGCGGAACACCAACGCCGTTCCCTACTCTATAAATATAGTCCCGGACACTCGGCATGGTCGGAACACTACTACGACATCAGCAAATACGAAGGGTTGACGGAACAACAGAAACGGATGCTCCTGCCGCCATCTGTCGGTAGACGGCCTCCTGTTATTGAAGAGGATTGAAAATCCTGTTCCTCAATTGATAGGAACGGTTTGCAATCTCGCCGATTCGTGTTAACCTGAGTTTGACAAAAGCCTTTGTACCGCAAACTGTTAGTTTGCGCATCCACAGACACAAACTGGAAAGTTTGTGCTACAACTGGCAACTTAGGTTATTTATAGTAAAGTTTAGAATTAATTAGACACTCCGCACCGGCGAGGTTAGAAACCTCGCCTACCAGGGGAGGGGCGAATGTCTATTTATTTTTCGGTTTTACTATAAATTGAAATCACATTAGCAGAAAAGCAAGGCTACACAACAACTGAAAGGGATATCTACTATGACCAGTGAAGAAAAATTTCAGGTAGACCTTCAAGGCTACCTCGTCATAAAGAACGTCTTGACCGAGGATGAAGTCGCTGAGATGAATGCGATTATCGATAGAGAATCCAGCGAGAGTTTGAGAGGACACGGCGATAGAGTGTCGAGTCTTTGGGGTGAACCCTTTAAGAGCCTGATTGACCATCCGAAGATTCTCCCGTATCTCCTCGAGTTATTAGGTCCGCACGTCCGTTTAGACCACGATTATGCGATCTTTATGGATGAAGGGCAAACAGGTGGTAGATTGCACGGCGGTGAAGACGGTGGTGGACCCGGTGGTCCCGAAGCCGATCACTGGTACAAATATCGCGATGGTGTTATGCGGAACGGGTTGTCCGTGATGACCTATAATCTCGCGGATGCTCCAGAAGGTGCAGGCGGGTTTGCCTGCATTCCCGGCAGCCATAAGAGCAATTACTTGCGGGAATTGCCGTCAGATGTGCGGAATTTCGAGCGTCCTGCCCATTATGTTGTGCAACCGCCTGTCGAAGCCGGAGATGTGTTGTTCTTCACCGAAGCCCTTGTTCATGGGACAATG
This sequence comes from Candidatus Poribacteria bacterium, assembly GCA_965220065.1. Taxonomy (GTDB): domain Bacteria; phylum Poribacteria; class WGA-4E; order WGA-4E; family WGA-3G; genus WGA-3G. The sequence continues at coordinate 5,091,216 of OZ244804.1, read as the reverse complement.
ACGTGGCGGGCGAAACATCAACGCCGCTCGCTGCTCTATAAATACAGTCCCGGACACTCCGCATGGTCAGGGGAATATCACGACCTCAACAAATACGGCGAACTCAGCGAACAACAGAAACGGATGCTCCTACCACCATCCGTCGGTAGACGGCCCTACGTTATAGACGAGAATTAAGGTTTTATGATAAGAATTTAATCCGGTAATTTCTGAACGTGCGATAAATCGCACGACTACGAACAACCCTGTTTGTAGTAGGGAGACCATGCGCAAGTCGCGTGTGGACTTGCGGGACAATGCCCGTCAATTACTTAATTATTTTTTACCTTTTCATTCGACTTAACCCTAAACGCATTATACACAAGATAGACGACACAAATGCCAAATGTACAACTCACTGGAAACCAGAGCGACTTCCTGAAAATCGTTGTCGCCGCGGCAGGACGCGGTGACCTCGAAACCGTCCGACAATTGGTCGATGACAATCCGGCTTGGATTCACACCGTCGGTTCGCACGGTCGGACAATGCTGTGGGAAGCGGCATATCGGGGCAGACTGGCGATGGTTCAATTTCTCCTTGAACGCGGTGCCGATATAAATTTGCCGGGTTGCTACCATATCCAGCACAGGATTGAGATAACCCCCTACTGCGTGGCACGGTATGAGGGGCGCGATCTCGTAGCGGACTACCTGCTCCAGCACGGTGCGACACTCGACATCCATACCGCCGCCTATCTCAAAGATTACGATGCTGTCCATTCGCACCTTGATAGCGATTCAAACCTCGTCAACAATGGGTACCTTCAGGCAGTCATGCTACCGGCAGGACAACCCCACACCTTTGAACACCGCCACGCGGCGTGGGCGACACCGCTCTGTTATGCCATCGTGGGTGGAAATCCCGCGATTGTCGAACTGCTTATCTCACGAGGGGCGACAATCAAACCCCACAGCGAACGTTTCCTCGATTACGCCATCGCGTATGATTGGGTGGAGATTGCAAAGTTGCTACTCGAAAACGGGGCGGATTCGAGCAAAGCACCGCGTATCTTGGATGACAACTCTGAAATGAGCGTGCTACTCAAGGCACACGGTGTCCCGCCTAAGGACATAAACGCAGAAAATCAGAATTGGCCATCACTCGTCTATGCCTGTCGTGGCGACAACGGTGAACATCCAGACGAAATCCAGAGACTGTTAGCACTGGGTGCCGATATTAATATTCAGAATTATAAAGGGAAAACGGGGTTACATTATGCAGCGAAGGCGGGTTTTCTCAAAGTTATCAATCTACTCATTGAAAACGGCGCGGACCTTGATGCCCTCGACAACGATGGCGAAACCCCACTGTTTGAGGCGATCCGATCGACGATAAAAAACGGCGAAAAACAACGAGCGGCGTTGGAAGCGTTGCTCGTCAAAGGTGCCGATCCGAATGTTAGGAATCGGAAAGGGCAGACACCGCTGCAAGTCGCACAGCGGATGCGAAGGGCAGAGGCAGGAAGAATTGTCGAATTGTTGCAATCATATTATGCGGTTTAGTCCGCGCGTAAATATAGTGTTAGTACCCGAAATCTCTTAACTTTATGTGCAGTTCCGAGATTTCAGCATAAAAGGAGGATTGTGATGAGTGACGAAGAGATTGCCAAACATTCAAAACTGCTCCATCAGGAAGCAAGCGAATTGCTTGACAAAGAAGGTTTACTCTCGATACTCAAGACTGTTGGGACGACCCAAGTTATCGGAAGTTATACTCTCAATATGATGACATGGCCCGATATTGACATCAGTATGAACCTACCCAACGAACAAAATGTTGAACTGTTTTTTGAGATCGCTCAGAGAATCGCAACGAAGTTTCAGATAACGAAGATGTCATATTCAAACCACTTCATACGCGGCTTTCCAGGATTCGATCACGGACTTTATTGGGGCACCCAACTCCGCTACAGGGAACGGGAATGGAAAATAGATCTCTGGGGATATAACGACACAGATTATCAAAAACATATCGCCGAATTTGAGACACTGCGCTGCCAACTACAGCACGCAGACCGCGACGCAATTCTACGTATCAAACACGTTATTTGCCAACATCCCGATTATCGGGGGAACATCTACAATAGCATGGCAATCTATAGAGCTGTCCTTGCGGATAAAGTTGAATCTGTGAATGAATTCATTACATGGGTCGAAAAGAATTCACAAACCGACACCAGATAGAAAATGGTTTTCAAATCAGAATGCAGACACCCTACACATACGAAACACTCACCGAAGACTTCATCGACCTCGGCATTGCAAAAGGAGATACACTCTTTATCCATTCATCTTTCAAGAGTCTCGGTCCCGTAGAAGGCGGGGCTGGTACAGTTATCGCGGCATTAGAAGCAACAGTCGGGGTGGAAGGACTGATTCTGATGCCGACCTTCAGCCTTTTACCGAGTCGGGAAGAACGCGTCGCGGCGTGGAATGTTGGCAAGACTCCGTCCACGGTCGGCTGGCTGACGGAGTTTTTTCGGCAGATGCCCGACACCTATCGATCTGACCACTATTCGCATGCCGTTGCCGCTCGCGGGAAAGATGCCAAAGCGTTTGTGTCCGATCATCTTCGACTTGAAGGCTACGCATCGCCGTGGGATTATTACCCGTGGGGCAAAACTTACGGCACGCATTCACCGATGTCCCGTGCCTACAATGCAAATGCCAAACTCCTTATGATCGGCGTCGATTATGAGACCTCAACCTATATCCATCTCGTCGAAGTTATCCATTGGAACAAACGTCTCACCGACGACCCACAGGCAGAATATATCCGTCTGAAACGACCAGAACTCGGTGAGTTTTGGGAAGGACTCGGTCAGTTGAAACAAGGGAAAGTGGGAGATTCTATGTGTCGGTTGTTCCACATTAAGACGTACGTGGATACACTGCTGTCAGAGGTTGAGCGCAACCCTGAACCGTATGTCGTATAAAGGAGACCCACATGAAAGGAATCTATTGTGTGCTGCTTTTGACGTGCGGCATCCTGCTTCTCTATAGCGAAGTAGGGAAATCCGCCCTTGCAGACGATTCCAATCAGCAGGTCGGTGGAACGGATGAATCGGAAGGTAAAGCGCAAAATGCGAGCATACCGAACTGGGTACCGCAACCGAGCGACATAGCGCACGTCGAAGAAGAGCGACTCTTAGCTACCGTTAAAGCCGCACAGAAAGCATTGATTGAAGCTCCCAAAGACGCAACGGCTTGGGGGGAGTTAGGCAATGTCTATTTCGTTCACGGCTGGGAGGTAGAAGCCGCCGAGTGTTACCGAAGTGCGGTCGAGATTGCCCCCAACGAATTCCAATGGTTATACTACCTCGGATTGACCACCTATAAAGTCAACCCACAAACCGCCGCCCAAACACTTGCCGAAGCCATCAAACTTGACCCGCGATACGCGCCCGCCCATATCTACCGCGCTGCCGCACTCCGAAGCCTCGGACACTTAGCGCAAGCGAAAGTGCACCTCGAAACTGCCAAGGAATTGGATCCTCAGAACCCGTATGCGTCTTTATGGCTCGGTGAACTCGCACTCGCCACCCAGCAGTTTGAAACGGCACAAAGCCACTTGCAACGGGCTTTAAAACTGAATCCAGAACAGAGCGAAGCACATGCGGCAATGGCGCAAGTTGCGAAGATCCTCGGAGAAACGGATGCCGCCACCGAGCATGCGCAAGCATCACGGAAACGAACGAAATACACACAGATGCACGATCCGCTGTGGTGGAATGTGCTAAAACTCGGTGTAACAGCACAGCGCTACGCTGAACGCGGCAACCGATACCTACAACAAGGAGATTTCAAACGCGCCGTCAGTGAATTGGAAGTGGCAATATCAGGACTTAATAAAGACGCGCACCTCTGGCTCAATTACGGAATCGCGCTCTTGCTCAACAAGCAATATAGTGAAGCCATTGCTGTTTTAGAGAACACATTCACGGTTATCCGCGACACGGAGAACACAACCCAGAATCCAACAGAAATCGCTGATTTAAAAGTCCAAAGCTATTACAATTTAGGACTCGCTTACTATCAAGACGGTAAAATCGAGAAAGCAATTGCCGCTTATCAAACAGCAATCCAACTTGAACCGAATTTCGCCGACGCTTACGGTGGGCTTGGTGTCATATACTGGCGTTCAGGAGATCTTGATGCAGCGATTCGGCATTGCCAAAAAGCGATTAAGATTACTCCTGAAAATATTGAGCTTCACCAAAACTTGACACAGATTTACTGGCAGAAAGGGATGTACGATAGAGCCGCAATCGGCTATCGGATTATCCTTGAACTGAACCCTTCAGATGAAAACGCGTTGCACCACCTCGGTATAATTTTGCTGTCGAAACAGGCGTACGATGAAGCGGTTTCTTGCTTTCAAAAGGTGCTTCAGCGCAATCCGGACAATGCCCTGACGCATGGAGCATTAGGAACCGCTTACTACAAACTCGGAGAGGAAGGTCCCGCTATCCACGAATTTCAAGAGGTGCTCCGTTTGGATCCGCAGAACCAAGAGGCTCGCAAGATGCTCCAGCGGCTCGGACATTAATTATGTAAAACCGGTAATTATTTATATACTGCAAATGCGCTATAAATGCCGCCCCTACGGGGCTTAGAATTGCGGGAAGACCACTGATTCTACACAGATTTTGAAGAAATACCCAAGCAAATAAACCCTACGGGACTAAAAACACTCTTTATAGTAAAGTTTAGAATTAATTAGACACTCCGCACCGGCGAGGTTAGAAACCTCGCCTACCAGGGGAGGGGCGAATGTCTATTTATTTTTTGGTTTTACTATAACAATCTGTCTACATATTTTTAGGTTGCACGATAAAAAGAGGGCATCACACGCGCGATGCCCACGCTTTACCCTTTTATCTGGATTATACAATTAATTTACATTTCAAGCGGTGCGGTTACAAACCGCACCTACCAGTAAGGGTCAACATATTTTGATAATTCACTATAGTTGTGGAGACGGTGTCTACTGCCAATTGGGTCCTCTCGGGATAAACGATTTAGGCATTCTCAAATACCCACCTTTTAGCGCACCCCATCTTGTGGGTAACTTGCCTTCTGGCTCAACGGCATAAACTCGATCCATTGCCTGTTTGACTTCATCCTCGGTGAGTGCGACACTCCAGATTGCGACCTCATCGACGCGTCCGATGTAATGCTCGCGATTCCCTTCGCTGTTGCGTCCAATTGACACAGGGACATCGTTGGTATCAATCTTCCCTTTAGCATCCCCTTCCGTTTCTACTTCGCCATCATAGTAAAGTACCATCTGGCTTCCATCGTAGGTGGCGGTTACATGTGTCCACTCGTCCGGGGGCAAATTCGAAGTCTCAGCATCGCCGATCCGCTTTTCTGTCCCCTTATTCACAGAGATAATAAAACCGGTCTTTCCATTATTACCGCCAAACTCATAAAACCCATAGACCATCCATGGGGCGGTATCGCCTGCCCAGGTCTTCACAATAATACGGAACCACTCATTTGTGAACTCGGTCGGATACACCCAACACATCAAAGTGATCTCATCTGTAATATCCAAAGATTTGGAATCTGGCACTTCGATCCAACCGCCGGCTTCGCCGCTCAGTTCGACTGCCTGGCCGTGTTTGCCCTTTACGCGCTTTCCTTTGTGGATTGTCCCATCATTTCCATGTTTAGACTTATCCTTCGCTGTATCACCTTTCGCTTCGTCGAAAGAGAGATAGAGTGCCAATTCGTCCTCTCGAACAGCCTCACTCATCGCGCTGAACGCGACAAGGCACCCCAGTGAAAAAAGAAATATGGCTAAAACCTTCATAAAGTTTACCTCCAGTTACAGTGTAACTTACTCTGAACATTCAGACGGGTTCTGCAGAATGCAGCATTCTTTCGGTAACGCCCCCATCTTAGCACAACCTCCATATTTGGGCAAATTTTAACTATCAGACCTGACTTCTATTCCCCTGAGCGTGTCGCCATCATCTCAATGTCAAATGCCTCTTTTCGAATACGCTGGTTGAAGTAGAGGAGTGTGCTACCGATACCCCAGATCGGCATCGTAAAAATATCAACGCCTAAGTTGATAAGGAACATCAGCATATAAGAGAGGGATACCTCTGGCTCATTTATCAGAAGTTGTAAGAGGGACGTCCATTGAATTATTCTTAGAAACTCCATCACACCGACAAATCCAGTCAAACTCAGTAGACCTCCGAGAGCAACGCGCACGATAACACCAATCCCGATATGTAGGAAGAAAATAGCGAACATCATACCAACAACCCGCCACCAAGCCCCATGAATTAATTCACCTCTGCGTCTTAAACTATCTGACACCGATTTTCCTTCTACCAAAACCGTTGCTGTGAAGAAACACCAATAGGTTACAAACCAACCTGTAACAAAAGGCACGCTCACTAAAATAAACAGTCCACCTATGATTTCTGAGATATTCCCGAAGCCGGCTCTCAAAATCCCCGTGAACAGGACACCTAAGAAAAACATCACGAGCATCGCAAGGACCGCGAATGAAAGCATACCCGCGAAACATCGTGAAAATCGGTGTCCTGCGTGCTTTAGTGTCGCACCTATCTTGATACCCCTTCCCAGATAAACTTCAGCACTCGCAAACATAAGTCCACTTACCACAAAGACAGAGACACCCAAGAAAACGCCAATCGTGGGGATCCAGATTGATACTTTCGGACCCCTTGCAACTGAATCATCTAAAAGAAACACTGAAATCATGATGAGCATCGCAGGGCAGTAACCGGCGGACACTCCAAGAAACGACCAGAAATGCTTACGATAGAGACTGAACGTTGTATCAAGAAGTTCCCCAAATCCCATCGCATGTAGTTTCGGAAGTTTATGCTCGCTACTACTCCGCAAGTTAAGCTCCGGGATGCTATTCACTCGTGATGGATCCATTTTTTCTGACATCTGTATTTTCCGTGTTACCTTCAGTCGTCTCTGAGGTCTGAAGCATGTAGATCTCCTCCAGAAATCTATCGTAGCCAATAGAGCCAGTACCTCTCATCTTTTCAACGAGAGGCCTGGCGATAGTGCGCGCAAGTTCTGCCCGGCGGTAATCGGGAAGCGTTGTTCGACGCGTAAGATATTCACGGATCACCCGTATTTCCGTCTCTGTTACTAACGCCGGTTGTATCCAAGCAGTATAGAGAAATTCTCGTGGTGGGATGCTGATAGATGGGTTATTTGCTTGTGAACCCTCACCGGTAAGTTTCAACTCTGTGCGCGCTGTTTTAATAACAAGTGTCCCCGCCGCGAGGTCCCCTAATCGCTGCCATTTTTTGCTTATCAGCATACAAATCAAACCCACGCCATAAAAGAAGGGAAGAAAATCGACGATCCGCACCAGATTCCGGATCGCAGAATCAGCGAAACCGATCGGATAGCCACCCTCCTTGATAACACGCAGACCGAGTGCAAGTTTTCCAAAGGTTTGACCGCTTGTGGTAACCTCAAAGGCTATATAGTAACCCCAGAAGAGTGCGAAAACAACGATCCCGCCCAATGCGCCGAGCCAATTGCCGACAAGATCACCGAGTTCGGAGATAAACCGCCTGTTGACGTAATATCCGGCAAGTGAAATCAGCGTCAGCAACACAGTATCAATGAGTGCGGCATAGAAACGAGAGCCGATGCCCGCCTGCTGAAAGTTTATATCAATCTGTTCGGGTGTTTCCACCGATACCTGTTCATTCATTTGTAGAAGTGAAGGACCTTCCTCTATAAAATAGGTTGATTTTCGATACGAATCCGTGTTTAATTAGTTATCAGCTCCTGGTTAAAAGGACAACCCGTAAAAATATGACTGCTATAGAATTCATTGCCAAAAAACAGAAGACCTGGGATGAACTTGAGGCACTGTTAAATCATTCACGCCGTGCGAGTGCGAATCAACTCAATCGGCTGGGGTACCTATACCGGCGCGTTACGTCTGATTTAGCGGTAGCCAGACGCGATTTCCCACAAGATCGGTGCGTCCCATATCTCAACGCACTCGCTTCACGCGCACACGCCGCGGTCTATCAGACCTCCCCTTTTAAGCGCGGCACACTTCGTCAGTTTCTTCTCTTCGGTTTCCCGAAAGTATTTCGTGAAAACCTTAACTTCATCGGAGCATCGTTCCTGATGTTCGTCCATCTCATTTGCGGCAGCCTATTGGATCGCTTTGAGCACTCCCGAACTTGGGGAAAAAATCGTCCCCGACCGCTTCGTGTCTCACATCAAAAAGTTAGAGGACGGTGCGTGGAATGATACTTCCGCGGAAAATAGAAACCTATTTGCGTCTTTCGTGATGACGAATAACATTCGGGTCGCGTTTTTTGCCTTTGCTGGCGGCATCATCTTCATGGTAGGTACGGCTTATATTTTAGTTCTCAATGGTATTGTCATCGGTGCTGTGGCAGGTCTGTGTCATGCCAACGGAGTTGCGCTTGCCCTCTGGTCGTTCGTATCGCCGCACGGCTATATTGAACTCACAACGATTTTCATTGCTGGTGGTGCGGGATTGAAATTAGGATACGCACTCATCGCTCCATCATTCTTTACGCGGAAACGGACGTTGACAGATGCGGCGAGAACCGCTATACAACTGCTCGGTGGGTGCGTTGCGCTACTTGTCGTTGCGGGGATTATTGAAGGTTTCGTGTCGCCTTCCAGCCTACTCCCCTCCGTCAAAATCGGATTCGGTGCCTTGACAGGTATCCTACTGTTCACCTACCTCTTTGCGATGAAAGCGCGGTAACTTCACAGGATTTACGCGAAACACCTATTACCACGTGATCGGTGCGGTTAGGAAACCGCACCTACCAAGGGACTGCGTAAGTCCTATACCAGACAACGACACTTAAATCTGAGACTTTGCTTTCAGTTCCAAATACTTATTCACCACCGCCATTGTCAACTGATGTGCAGGCACATCAATCGTGATGACCCCTCGACGCCGCAGAATCTCTAATGTCGCATGTTTCTCCTGCAACAACCGCTCAGCGATTGCCTTCTCGTAAACCGACTTGGAATCTGTAGACTTCTGTTCCGCCAATTCAACGATACCGGAGTCTGTCAAGGTCACACAAGCAACGAGATGATGCTTAGAGAGTTGCGACACATAGGCGGCGATCCCTTCAGCAGAATCCCTATCCAAGATGTCCGTAAATAGGATGATGAGCGCACGTTTGCGCTGCTTTGAAGCGAGATACTTGAATGCCGCCTCAAAATCCGGTTCAACCGAGTGGACAGGGAGGGCATAGATCGTTTCCAGCATCGTGAGAAACTGCTTTTTGCCGGGCTTCGGTGCAAGGTATTGATGAACGGTATCCGCAAAAGCGATCAACCCAACCTTATCCCCCTTGAGTGTCGAGACATACGCAGTCATCAAGGTTGTATTGATGGCGTAATCCAATTTAAGCATCGCCTTTTGCGATATAACCTCTGCTGAGGGGAGTGTGGTGGCATCTAAAAGGATCGGCGAAGCCATGAGTCTCCCAGTGTCCAACATAATGACGACATCTTGGCTCCGTTCGGTCTCAAATTCCCGAACAATCGGTTTCCGCTGTCGCGCGGTAGCATTCCAATCAATGCGGCGGAAGTCGTCGTCAGGAAAATACTCACGGAGTCGCTCCATTTCCGTGCCTTCCCCGAATCGTCGTGAATTTTTAAGTCCGATCTGATGGAGCATCCCACGTTTCACTAAGAGTTCATATTGTCGAACGGCGTGTAGGTTCGGATAGACTTTTATTTCGGTTGCCGCCGGCACACGACGTTGCCGGACTACAAGCCCCAAAATTCCGTGACACCGTAGATGTATATCTACGAACTGATAAATCCCGCGTCGCAACGGTGTAAGACGATATGATATATCTGTGTGGTGCATCGGTGAAACATCGCAATCGTGGACGACCTGCTCGAACAGAAATTCGTCAGGGAAATCGTCTTTGAGACGGACTTTGAGCGGGTAGCGCGAGCGGTTGATCACCCTCAACATCACAACATTCTCCACTCCCAACGAAAACTTGGAATTCATCTCGCGGTGAACCTCGACGCTTTTAAAGAGTGGATTGGTAAGATAATCCACGGTACCGACGACGAAAAGCACCACTACATAGGCTCCACCGACAAATAGTAGGTTCGGAGAAACGCCGCTCAGTATAATCGGGACGGCTACTGGCAGTAAGAAGATAAGGAGACGGTTGCTCAAATGCATCTTTTAATTTTACCTTGCGGATAAATCACGCAGGTTTCAGATTCAACGTGCCTCCCTTACGAGGCGCCTGCGCCGTTGTTGCAGGCTTGGCTTTCGCGTTATTGATTTTTTCCAGAAAGACACCGTGCTGATCACAGCGTTTCTATCTAACCTAACGCGGGATTTCTGCCTCGGCGAGCAACCTATCAATCACATCGTCTGGCGTTAGCCCCTCAATCTCGGCATCCGGTTTTAGGAGAATCCGATGCCGATAGACAGGTGGTGCCAAGAATTTGACATCGTCAGGTAGAATATAATCCCGTCCTTGAAGCGCGGCGTAGGTTTTGCTCGCTAACAACAGCGCAATCGAGGCGCGTGGACTTCCCCCCAAAACCAACTCATTGGACGCACGCGATGCCTCCGCTAAACCGACGATATAATTGAAGATCGAATCCTCCACTGTGACCGCTTGAATCGCCTCCTGACACGCTTGAAGTGACGCACTATCAACGACGCTCTCAATCCCGATTGTCTCTAAGCGTGTGGCATTAAAACCGTGATGATAGTTCATCAGAATCTCTGTTTCCACCTCTGGAAGCGGGTAATCCACGCGTAATTTGAACAGAAACCGGTCAAGCTGCGCTTCGGGAAGTGGATAGGTGCCTTCGTATTCGATAGGATTTTGCGTTGCTAATACCATAAACGGCGGTGGAAGTTCATGACGGACACCGTCAATGCTTACCTGCCGTTCCTCCATACACTCTAAGAGTGCCGATTGCGTCTTCGCAGGGGCACGGTTGATTTCATCAGCGAGGAGGATATTTGTGAAAACGGGACCGCGCTTGAGGTTAAATTGGTTGGTCGCCAAATCGTAGACGCTGGTCCCGACAATGTCTGATGGCATCAGGTCAGGGGTGAATTGCACACGACTGAATTGCCCAGAGACTATCATTGCCAAGGTTTTCGCCACGAGTGTTTTCGCTGTCCCAGGGACTCCTTCTAACAGGACATGCCCGCCAGAAAATAGACTCACAACAATAAGTTCAAAAAGCTCCGTTTGTCCAACAATAACTTTTTGTGTCTCTTGCTTCATTTTTTCAAAAACCGTTTGAACGAGATTCGTCATATTTTAATTTTTCCTTGCGGCTGGGTCAGTTCGGTTCGGACATTGACGTTCCTTTGTGTATATCCGCCTGCGCCGTTGTTGCAGGCTGCGCGTTTTGTCGTTTCTTTAAACGCGATCCCCTGGCAGTTTAGGGAAAACCCCTAAGGGCTGGTAACCTCTTCACGTTAATTTAGAAATTCCACCTACTAATGTTCGCGACTTCACGGTAGGCATCAACCCGCTTTGCGAGATCAAGCAACTGTGCCTCCGATATATTACCGGAGGGTTCCAGATCCGTCACCAGATGCGTCAGTTCTTCGTCCGCATCGACAGCACCCCGACGCGTCAATTCGGTTAAAAAAGTCGGCGTGTCCAAATTCGGGTTGATTTTCCAACGGTTACCAAGGTCCGACCTGAACGTGTCGCGAATGTGCTTTAAAATATCAGTGCGCGTGTTGCCTTTCTGATATAGCGCAGTCATGGCGTGAACGTACTCGGAACTCAAACGCCTACTTCTCTCCCGCACATCTAACGGCTTCCCAAACCGACGCCCCCGCAGCATCAGAAAAACGAAAAGGGCAAGGCAGATATAAACAGCCGCTAAACCCCCTCGCGTCCCGAACACAAGTGCCGCAAACGGATTCGGAGGTCTCGTTTCAACTGTGTAGTATATCCTCTCAGCAAGCCCGATCCGTGCGTTGCGTGGCAGTGTTGACATGAGGTTATAGAGAAGTGTGGCGTTATTCTCATCATACCGGAGTCCATCGACGCTGAACAGATAGGCAGAGGCAATGAAGAAAACACGTCCCTCACCCTCACGGAACGTCACAACGACTGCCCCATCCGCTGTCCGATAGAGCACTGCAACCTCGCGGTCCACAGGTTCAATAATAACAGAATCTGTACGGACACGAATCTCATCAACCGGATGCCTCGAAAAGAACGGCTTATCAGCGATTCGCTGTGAGAATTCCTGTGTTTTTGAGAACTCGCGCAGTTCCAAGCCGTATATCTTGAAAAGCCCATCCAGTACTCGGTTATCTCCCGCCACAATCAAGGTGCCGCCGTCGTTGACGAAACTCCGAATCCCCTTAACTTCTGTCTCGGTGGGAGCCTTGTGGAGGTCTTGGAGAAACAACGCATCGTACCTCTTGAGGCGTGCAGGATATACCTCGGATATTTCCGTGACGCGGAACTTCAACTTGCGCAAAGCCCGATGAAGGAACGTACCACTCTCTAATGAATCACACGAAATCTGAAAACAGGTAAGCACAATTAAAATGAAACTGAATTTTAACGGCATGTTTTGCGGAAAGAAAATGCGTCGTGAAACCGTGAGCCTGCAACAACGGCGCAGGCGGCTCGATCGAAAGGGACGTAGAAGATTCAAACTCACGTCGTTCCTCCGCAAGGTAAAATTAAAATTTTAGTTTCGCGCATAGACTTTCTGTAACAGGTCCCGGTAATCCGAGACGGTTTCTGCATCACAGGGTTTGTGTCCGTACCACACCTCATCGAAAACGGTAACCGCCGGTCCGAGCGTCGCCTGCAGGTCGATGTTCTCTGGCGTTTGATGGAGGTATTCGCGATTGGTGAGACTCTTATCGTAGGGGAGTACACCGCGCTCCTGAAGGTGCAAAATTGCGGAGAGATACAGGAAACGGAGCGCACTACGAAAGTCGTTTGACGCCTCTGCAGTCTCGGCGCGGGCGAGTGCCGCTTTCTCCGTCACTACCCGTTCCAGCTCGGTATCCGATACATCGTCGCGTGCTTCAACAATCAGGTTCATCCTGATTTGCCGGACAAAAAAGGCAACCACAATTCCGAGTGCGATGGCTCCAAGCGGGAACAACACATACCTGAGATCCGCATCCCATCCCGTCCTATGCTCAAGGATCTTCGCCAAAGCCGCTTGGTATTCTTCGTAAGAGACCTCCATTTCCGCGCGTGTCTCTAACTCTTCACGGAATGCCCGTTCTTCGACCACCATAGCGAACAGTTGAGAGACCGCCATAAAATAGATGATAGGACCAACCCAAACGCTCTTTCTCACAATTCCACCGCCTCTTTTAGAGCATTGGATTCCACACCTACCCGTTCCAAATACAGTAGCGTCGTTAAAATTGCCCATATCGGCACCAAGAAAGTAGCCATCAAAACTTTGACGATCAGAATCGCCACGGTAGCAGGGACACTCAATAATTGTGGCAACACTACTTCAATATCACCACCGATGAAGAGGCTCAAGAATTTGAGGGGAGGTAACGCATCGCGAACCTGTGCGAGATCTGGAACGAATACAGAAAACCCTAACAACACAGTCCCCAGTAACACAGAAGTAACAACCGAGGCTATCCAACCCGTCAGAAAATAGATCCCGAAAAAACGCAATCCCGCGCCACTCACCAACGCATGACTTCGACGAAAAATGCCTACGATGGATTTGTTCTCAAGAATGAGACAGGGATTATAGAGGCTCAACGTCACGAGAAAATAGATATGGGAAACATAGGAAACTGTAATTAAAAAGGATGTTAACTGAAAAGGGAACATATAATCCAACGAAGGCACCAACACGAAAACCAAGCCGAAGAGATTCGCAACCACATCTATCAATAAGATAAAGATCAAAAGGGCGGCAAAAACCCTGAATGCCCTGCGTCCAGTATCCCTCCACATTTCACGGGCAGTCGGTGCGGAAAGCTCCTCTCCTGTATCAGAGAACTGCGAAACCCCTGATATCCGGGCAACAGCAAGCGATAGGGGACAGAACGTTAGCAACAGAAACGTTATTGGAAGACTGTAATTGAGACCGAGGAAATCGAGCTCCCATCTCCATATCCCCCCTTTACCGTCAGTTGAATAGAAATTCGGTATCAGGTAGAATTGCCAACTCATACCTGACGATGATTTTGTCTCGGCAACCTCACGCTTATACTTAAAGATTGGATAAATGCCATGGATCGTGCTCACATGAGTGGTAACCGCCTCAACATATGGGACACCCCTATCTTTAATCTCCTTCTCAAGCCCCGTACGAAGATAAAAAAACATCGCAATCTCTAATATGACGGCTATGATCGCAACCGGCATCATGATGCGCCAGAACAATCCGCAGTGATTGCGATATAACTCAACAATTCTGCCAGCAAGTTTCTTAATGTGCTGATCAATGGACATTCTGATTCCTTGATGTTGTGTGTGAAAGGTGCGGAAATACGTGATTAATCCGTTACCTGCATCTCAAGATCATAAGCCTCTTTCCGAATGCGTAAGTCAAAGTAGAGGAGTGTAGAACCGATAACACTAATCGGCATCGTGAAGGTAGCAATGATGAGGCTCACCAACCGCCGAATTGTATAAGAGAACCACCCAATCTCACTTGGCGTTGGAATAAATAACTGGCGTAGTGTATCCCAAAGATCGGTAGGTGCCTCGGCTTCAGACACCCCCATCCAAGTGAGGAGAAAGCCTGAAGATGCTTCAAGAATAAAATATATCATGAAAGAGATGAGGGAAATTGACACCATCATTCCAAAGACCCGCCACCAACTCCCTTTAATCAATTCCGTACTGCGGCGCAATGCGTTCCTCGCTGTCGTCCCCTCTAACATCACCGGAAGCGCATAGAGTCCCCACCGAACAGAAAAATAGATGGCAAACGGAATACCAATAATTGTAACTGTCAAACCACCGACAGCTAACGACCAGAGGATTAAACTGCCGAGGTACGTCCAAAACCGTTGCCATGCTCGCTGCAAAGCGATCCCAGGGATAATCTCTCTCCCTAAATAGACATGCGCACTCGCGTATGCCAGCCCAGCAACAACGAACGTAGACACCGCAACGCTAATTAAGACAGTGAACACCAATATCACCAAACCTGTACCCATCGTGGCGTCTGCCTCAACATGTAGAAACACAGAAATCAGATCCACACCAAACGATATGACGAGATACACCCCTGCGATTGTCAGAAATAATTGGAAGTGGCTCCGATAGAGACTGAACATCCCGTCCAGAATATCCGTGAAACCCATCGGTTGTAGAGGCGTCCTACCGGTCTCATTGCTATCCACTTGTGCTAAATCGTTGTGTTCTTGCATATTCTTCCCACCTTTGAAATGATTATCGGAATATGGTTATTGTATCACATCTTATGTTTATCAGCAAGGTCACGTGAGGTATTCGCAGAGCCGTTCAATTGCCGGTTTTTTGAGTCCAATCTTGTGAATAGGTGCGCGATGCTATCCGCAAGAATCGGGAGAAACACCCAAGCAAAAACACCCCTCCCACAGAGTGATTTGTGACAATTGAATGCCTCTGGAGGTATTCGCCAGAAATAAAACCTAATGCGTTGTTTAGGGCACAAGGGTGTGGTATACTATAGCTGTTACAGGATTCAGGCACAAAGGAGAAACCGGAATGCATAGCGAGCGCGTGAGATGGAAAGATAGATGCATCTATCGGATAGTGTCTACCTTCGGATGGTGGTGTCGTTGCCTTCCAAAAAGGTGGGCACTGCAACTCGGAAGCGGCGTCGGAATGCTGTGCTATTATCTCATCAAAAAACGCCGGCAGATTGCCCTCAACAACCTACAAATCGCGTTCGGTAGCCGCTTCACAAACTCACAACGGACAGAAATTTGCAAGGCGAGCTTCATCAATGTCGGCAAAACTTGCATTGAGTTCCTCCAATTTCCCAAACTCAACACCGAGAACATCTGGGACGAAGTCACCGTAGAAGGGGCAGAAAATCTCCATACCGCCTTGGCAGGTGGCAAAGGTGCGATTGTGTTCCTACCCCATTTCGGGAATTGGGAACTCCTGTCCCTGGTATACGGCGCGCTGATTCCCGATCGGGCGAAAGCCATCGCGTTCCCTCTGAAGAATGTGCCACTTAACGCCTACATTTGGCGACATCGGGAGCAGATGAGTTTAAAACTGATTCCCCGGAAGCGAGCGATCCGAGAGACACTGGGTGCCCTCAAAAACAACAATGCAGTCGGTTTTTTCGCAGATCAGAACGCTGGTCCCGAAGGTATATTCGTCAATTTTCTGGGGAAATCGGCTTCAGCGGCACGTGGTCCGGCTACATTAGCACTCAGGACCGGGACACCCCTCATCTTCTCACTCAGCATCCGCCAACCTGACGACCGGCACCACGTCTATATTTCACCTCCAATTCATCCCAATCCCTCCGACGACTTTGAACGAGACGTTGAAACCTACACAGCACAGATGCTAAACCATTTAGAGGCGTATATCCATAAATATCCAGAACAGTGGCTTTGGCTCCATAACCGATGGAAAACCCAACCGCATCCGTAAAAATTGTGTTGCATCAACACTGAATCCGTGTTAGGATAGAGGAAACCCTCAAAAAACAGGGAATCCGTCCTGTCATCATCTCAAATACGTAGTCCGTAACATTGTCCTGCGAACCTCTATAGGCTTGCACAGGCGGATGGATTTAAGAAAAGGACTCTAAAGTCCAAACCTGCGTTATTTAACCGCAAGGAATAATTAAAAAACCGCAGAGGGAAAATCTCATGAAAAGATACACCTTGTCCTTCATCGTCTTAGTATTTGCTATCGGTATCCCGTTTCTGCTCATCAACCCGAGTGGAAAAGATGCGATAAGCGGAGACGAACGCGTCACCCGCCTGATGTTAACGGACGCCCTCACAACCGCTATCCGCATTGCCGAGAAAAACTACTATAAACCGATCGACGATTCAAATGACCTGTTCCGCGGCTCGATCAAAGGCGCACTCGCCTCTCTTGATGATCCATATACCTATTACATCAAACGGCGCGACCACCAACGCGCTGTCGAAAATCTCTACAATGCCGAATTCGGAGGACTGGGTATTCATATCTACAACGATCATCGAGGATTTATTAAGATTTCTAAACCGATTCCAAACACCCCCGCCGCGCTCGCGAATCTCCAAGCGGGAGATTACATTACCAAAGTCAACGGTAAACAGATTCATCTCAGCGAAAAAACGGGAATGTCGCGGGACGATGTCATCGATTTGCTGAGAGGAAAAGCCGGCACCGATG
Organism: Candidatus Poribacteria bacterium; assembly: GCA_965220065.1. GTDB lineage: Bacteria > Poribacteria > WGA-4E > WGA-4E > WGA-3G > WGA-3G. The sequence continues at coordinate 5,073,793 of OZ244804.1, read as the reverse complement.
TGACAATCACCGTACAACGCAAATTTCTCGAACCTTTCGATGTAACACTCACCCGTGCCATTGTTCCTATCAGGAGTGTGAAATCAACGATGCTTGAAGGGGACATCGGTTACATTCAGATCTCAGGGTTCATCGGAAACAAGGATGGTACAGAAGTAGAGTTTAAAAACGCGCTTGCGGCACACAAAGCCGCCGGTATAAAAGCCCTCATCTTGGATTTGCGAAACAATCAAGGCGGACTCCTGAATGCCGCCTATCACATCGCCGACGCATTTATTGACGAAGGGCTTATCGTGTCAACAAGAAGCGAAACAAACAAACAATTCAATGAAGAATACCAAGCAACACCTCATATCTTGTGTCCTCCAGAGATTTTGCTTGTCGTTCTTGTCAATGAGTATAGTGCGAGTGCATCCGAAATCGTGGCAGGTGCGATTAAGGATACACGCCGTGGCATCCTCGTTGGAAAGAAAACATACGGCAAAGGGGTTGTCCAAAAACGCTACGAACTCCCTGACGGCGGTTCAATGTCGCTCACTATTTCCACCTATTATACGCCAAATGGCACCTCAATTAACGAGGTCGGAATTACACCACAAGTCGATATTGACCTCGAGGAACCTGACGAGATAGAAAACATAATGCTCAGAAAGGTCGATTCAACTGATTCTGTCGAAAATTTCGTTTCAAAATGGATCGATGACGCACATCAGAATCCCGGCGAGATGCCAAAGGATTTCTCTCTGCTCGAACCTGCGCTCCCAAAACTACAGCAAACCCTCGAAGAAGAACACATCACTATCAGTTTACGGTGGCTCAAACAGCGTGCAGAGAGACTCTTTAATCTATATGTCGGTATTGATCAGGTAGTGAATTTAGGGTATGATCGACAATTGCAAGAGGCAATTCGCATCATTAATGCCGATGAGGTCGAAAAGTATCTCAACCCCACGTCAGAAGAAACGGAACCGCCTTCGACGACGCAAGCGAACGTCCCTCTGGAAGATGAGGTTATCACGGAAGAATAGTAGTCGGCAAAGAAGCGATCAGCCGTCAGCAGTCAGCGGTCAGAAAGAGTTATCTTGTGGCAGATTGAACGTTCCATTCTACCATACACCGATGGTTTCTGATTACTGAAAGTGAGCGAAGCGAATGCCCTGACAGCTGAAAGCCGACAGCCATTGTCAAAACATGATTTCCAGAACCGAGAACCCACCTGACGTCATCAGAAAAAAAGCACTCATCGTCGGACTGATTCTGGTTGTTGTTAACGCGTATTGGGTAGGGATAGCGAGTGAACTCTGGTACGCCGTCTACACACTTGTTTCACCGTTTTCCAACGCGGTTTTCACGCTATTTGTGCTGCTCGCGCTGAACGTCCTCCTCCATAAATTCTCACCACGCATCGCCTTCACCCCCGCAGAACTGCTCCTCATCTACATAATGGTGACGATGGTGTCCACGATCTCAGGACACGCCATGATGGCGATCCTTATGGGGACGCTGGCACATCCCTTCTGGTTCGCGAGTCCTGAAAACGAATGGGCACAACTCTTCCTACACCATATCCCGTCATGGCTCACAGTCCACGAGTTTGAATGGTTAGCGGGTTACTATGAAGGTGAATCCAGCATTTATTGGGCAGAACATTTCCGCATCTGGATTCGACCTGCGCTTCTCTGGTCAGGCTTTATCTTTCTGCTCTACGGTTCACTGCTCTGTTTAGGGTTGTTCCTTCGTAAACAGTGGATGGAACGCGAAAAACTGAGTTTTCCCCTCACACAATTACCCCTGCAAATGACGACGAATCGCAGTTTTTTCCGTTCGCGTGCGCTCTGGTTCGGATTCGGAATCGCGGCACTCCTCCGTGTGATGGCTGGGTTACACGACATTTTCCCCGTTATTCCTGCGTTACCGCCCAACTATCGGCTCGACCGACACTTCACGGAACGCCCATGGAATGCGATCGGCTATGCCTCAATGTCCTTTAACCTTGCAATCGTCGGACTCACCTATTTCATGCCGCTCGATCTCGCCTTCTCCACATGGTTTTTCTTTTGGCTCACCCGTGCAGAACGCGTGATCGCAAGTGCAGTCGGGGTCACGAACATCAGTGTCCTGCATCTCAACGACCGCGCTTCGGGGGCTTGGGTGGGTATCGCCGTGTTGACCCTCTGGATGAGCCGTCGGCATTTCGCCCGCTTTTTCCGCCACGTGATCGGAACCGAACGCGGGGACGACAGCAACGAACCCTTCTCCTATCGGACAGTCGCCGTCCTGACCGTGTTAAGTATGGGACTCGTCTTCGGGTTCTGTTATGCTGCGGGTATGTCGCTGTGGGCAATCAGCGTATTTTATGCCCTATTTATAGCGTTTGCGATAGCGATAGGACGTGTTCGCGCTGAACTCGGACCGCCCTACCACGAAGTCATCGGTATCAATCCACGGCAGATGATGGTGAGCATGTTCGGAACACGACAATTGGGTGCTCCAAACCTCACGGTAATGACGTTTCTCTATGCTTTCAACCGTTGCAACCGTTCGCACCCGATGCCGAACCAGATCGAATCCCTTCGGATAGGAGAACGTTCAGGCATGCCCGGTAAGACGTTGCTCTTGGGAATGGCACTTGCAATCGCAGTGGGTGCGTTGGCGACGTTCTGGACGTATTTGCAAGTTGCCTATCATTACGGTGTGTTGGCGCAATGTCAAGGCGTTGTCGGACGTTTCGGATGGGAGAGTTTCAATCCACTTCAAAGTTGGTTACAGCACCCGAAAGAACCCGATGTGAGCGCGATGCTCTTTATGAGTGGCGGGTTCTCTTTTGTCTTCCTCCTCCACTTCCTACGGACACGTCTGTTATGGTGGACGCTTCATCCATCGGGTTACGTGCTGTCAGGCGCGTCATGGGGTGGACTCATCTATTTCTGGTTCCCCGTCATGGTGAGTTGGCTTATCAAGTTTTTGATCCTGCGATTTTCGGGTTGGCAAACCTATCGTAAAGCGATCCCCTTCTTCCTCGGATTGGTTTTGGGGGATTATATCCCGCGCAGCATTCTGAGCCTCATCAGTTTTGCCTTGCATCTGTATATGCCCTCGTCCGGTGCGGGACATACACTTTAAGGTTGGCTATCGGCAGCCGGCGATCAGCAGTCAGAAGAACAGTTTTTCCACAGAGATGCCGCCCCTAATGAAGTTGACAAAGAAATCAGATAATCTTGGGCTACGCGACGTGCGATAAATCGCACTCCTACAAACAGTCCCGTCAATTACCGTATTATTTTTTATCTCCACGTACTCCCTTCCAAACCCTAAATGGCACTGACTTTGATTTGACAAAACGGGTATTTCACCCTACAATTACTATAGACTGACAGAAACTAAACCAATCAACAGCCAAGATGAGACGGAAATCTAATGCCGACACCATTACTTACCGTAAACGCACTGACAAAAGGGTTTGTAGCTAACCAACCGCCAATCGTTAAAAATGTTAGCTTCAGCGTCCACACGGACGAGATTTTCGCGCTTTTGGGACCCAGCGGTTGCGGGAAAACCACCACTTTGCGCCTCATCGCTGGATTTGAAACTGCAGACACCGGCAAAATCTCTATGGCAGAACGCACACTTGCCGATAGCAATACGCACGTCCCGCCTGAATCGCGCGGTATCGGATTTGTGTTTCAGGACTATGCTCTCTTCCCACACAAAAATGTGCTTGATAACGTTGCTTTTGGACTGCGAAAGATGCCGAAAAAGAAGCGACAGGAAAGGGCATTCGAGGTGCTGGAGATGGTCGGACTGACGAACCTACAGTCGCGTTTACCACACCATCTCTCTGGCGGCGAGCAGCAGCGAGTCGCATTGGCGCGTGCTATCATCGCCCGTCCGAAACTGCTCCTCTTAGATGAACCCTTTTCAAGTCTTGATCCGGGACTACGGCAGTCTACCCGTGAGGAGGTCCGCTCGCTCCTGAAAGCCGAAGGGATCAGCGCAGTGCTTGTCACACATGCACAAGAAGAAGCATTGAGTTTCGCTGAGCGGTTGGGTGTGATGAAAGAAGGCACCCTTGAACAGATCGGCACCCCTGAGACGGTGTATCGCCACCCGCAAACGGCTTACGTCGCAGATTTTCTGGGACAGACGAATTTCATTCGCGCAGACATCAGAGACGGGATCGCAGAAACACCCTTCGGACGTGTAAAAGTGGAAAGCACTGAGAGTGGAAACGCACTGCTCTCTATTCGACCCGAATGTTTGATAATGATGGCACCTGACGCTCAGAGTGGTACCAAGAGCGGACGCGTCGTAGGGCAGGCATTTAAAGGGCACGATTTCACATATCAGGTCGAAATGGAGGGACAGCAGTACTTCGTCCAGACGGACTATCGCTGCCCGTTTCAGATCGGGGATACGGTTGTGTTGAAAGCGGAATTGGCGGTAGCGGTCACGTCCGAATCGGATTGATTTTACAGCGGATCTATGGTATAATTACAATTTACAAGCACAACTCTGAAAATTTCTAACGAATTTGATCCACTGGAGAAAATCATGGATAAAATAAAAAAAGTCGAAATTCATGACAAAATCTTTGAGGAGACCTATATCGCCCATATCCAAAGCAACGGAACAAACTGGCTTGGGTGGATTCCAGAGCTTCCAAAAGTCAAGTGCAAGGAACCTACAGAAGCAGTGCTACTGAAAACGCTCGAAAAAAAACTTCATGAGGTCCTTGTCGCCGAAGAAGAGGCTTGGGAAAAGCAGTTTGAGGCAGATGTGAAAGCTGGGAAACTTGATAAATTTCGAGAGGAAGCACTGGCAGATGTCCGGTCAGGAAAATTCAAATACCTATAAATCAAGGAGAGTGGCATCCAGACGTGTCCACAAAACGACCCATCGTTTTTGGGCAAATTATCGAAGGCTTCCGGCACATATTCAAAGACTTGCAGATAAACAATTTCAACTTCTCAAGGAAAACCCAAGCCATCCGTCCCTTAATTTCAAGAAACTCGAAGGATACGACTATTGGTCAGCCAGAATTACAAGGGGATATCGGGCGGTAGCATTTGAAGACGAGGAAGGTTTCGTCTGGTTTTCGATTGGAAGACATAATGATGTCTACGAGAGTCTGCGGTCATAGTAGCCACCGCCCACAGGTAGGGATAGTTGACTTAATATTGCCTCCAATTTCAAAACAAGTAGAAGCACAGATTACAACATCCGCCGAATCTCATCAATCCCCTGAATCATTCGTGTGAAGGCCTCAACCAATCGATCAATCTCTGCATGCACTACCGCATCATCATCATTCTCCAGCGCATCAAGGACCCCAGGAAAAACGACCGCCGCGTAGCCCGTATTGAGACCCGGTGCATAAATGAGATGCTTAAACCAAGGACGTAACGGCAAGCCCGTCTCGCTCGTCAAGCCCCGCTCTAATTGGTAGAGTCGCTGGTTTATCTCCGAAATCTGAGATAGGTCGTCAGAAGCGAGGTAACGTGCAAGTTCTCTATTGAGTCTCCCTGCCGCTTGCTGCCACTCTGTAAGCAGACCGTCTAATTTTTCAACATCTTTGGCAATCCTGTTTTTCGATCCAGAATTTTGCAACAGTTTCAAAGGCGTCATCAGGTCTGTCGCATACGTCTCGTAGTCGAAGGGTAAAATATCGGCATTGGCGAGCTGCAGTGCAAGTGTGCCCCAGACTTGTGCCATTGCTGCCTGATATTGAAAAGTTGGATCGCCGAAGTGTGTCATCCAGTAAAAGTTATCCTGCATGGCGTGGTAGACCCCATAGGGACCTCCGAACCCCATGCTGACAGCCGGAATACCCGCATGCCCAACAAACGGTGAATGATCCGAACCACTTCCGAGGTTACCGATCTGCGGAATCTCCTTGCCTTGCGCCGTTTTCCAACTCTTGTAAACCGGTTTGAGTGTTCCCGGATCAATGACATTTTGGGTTACTTCGCGCATTAACTCCCGCAGCGACGGCGTTGCACTCACGTAGAACCGTCCCCCTGTTGCGGCGATATCCACATTGAGGTATGCGATCGCTTTCTGCTGGAGCGTCGTCTTCAGATCCTCAACCCATTCCGTTGAACCGAGGATACCGAATTCTTCGGCGTCCCATGAGGCAAAGACAATTGTCCGCTTCGGACGTGTCCCTGCCTTGGCAAGTTCACCCAAGCATTGTGCGACTTCTAAGAGCGAGGTCGTACCACTGCCAGGGTCTGCGGCACCATAAACCCAAGCATCATGGTGGTTGCCCAAAACTACCCACTGATCTGGATACTTCGTACCCTCTAAAGTCGCAATAACATTATAGATTGGGCGGATGCTGTGTTCACAACGCACCTTAATCCGTACCTTCGCGGGTCCCGGGCCAATGTGATAGGCAAAAGGTAAGCCTCCCTGCCACTCGGATGGAACATTCGGTCCCGCGAGTGCTTTCAGAAATGGTTCAGCATCTATATAAGCGATAGGCATTACAGGAATCCTGGGGAGATCTGTGGCTTCGTCAAATGCGAGTCTCTCTGCATCTTTCGTCGCCGCCCAACCGGGTGTCAGTGGATCACTGGCATGTTGAAAGATATACTTCACGGTTCCGCGTTGTATTGCATCACCAGAACGCCACGGCCCCCGAGGATAAACATCACCACGCATGTATCCATCGTCCGCCGGATCTGAGTATAGAATCAAACCGACTGCCCCGTTATCGCCAGCGACTTTAGCTTTGACACCCCGATAACTGCCACCATATCTTGCAATACAGATCTTTCCTTCCACCGAGATACCTTGATCGGCGAGAAGTTGGTAGTCGGCAGGTAACCCTCTATTGACGTAGACGAGTTCGGCTGTTACATCCCCATCGGGCGAATAGGCGTTATACCCCGGCACAATCTCTGTTTCATAAGAATCCTTGTCCCACTCCCAACTCGCTTCTTTGCCGACAGCAAGGTGTTCGGTAGGTGAGAGCAGTGCTACATGCACTTCAAGCGGATAGGGAAGATACACATGATACTCGTACACCTTAACCTGCAAACCGTAGTTTTCATATTCATTCCGAAGATATTCGGCGACCTTACGGCTATTCTCTGTCCCAGCGAGGTGAGGCTCCTCCGTCAGATAACGCAATTTATGTTGGCATCTTTCCGCTGAAACCAGATCTTTAAAACGGGCCTCATATTGCTTTTGTGTAGCGGCAGTCTCTGGGGTGAATCCACGCATCCCGAAGACGTTATGAGAAGAAAATGCGAACGCAAGAAAAATACAGATAAAGTAAAAATGTGGTCTCCAAGTCCGCCATGAAATATAAAATGTATCTATTAGCGTTGTAATAAGTCATTACCCCCTTCTATTTTATATAAATAATACCACATTTTCAGCACATTTTCATTAATTTTTTACTGCTGTCCGATTCCGACTATGCGGTATCAGGAACTGGAAATTATTGCACAGGTAGTTTTTTGTAGGTTGGGTTGAACGGCACTTCACCAGCCCCTCAAAACCGCGGACGGACAAAAACATATCAATACCTCACCTCCATAGTGAAACCCAACGAAAGCAGCGAAAAGTTGGGTTTCGCTGACTTTCTGGGATGTGGTAGGTTCTCTGAAAGTTAGGGATCCCCTGGGTATATACGAGTCTCGGTTCATTCCACTCAACCCAACCTACATTCATCTGATAGCTGACTGCGAGAAAAAAATCGTTCCATAAAATTGACACAACAGCGCATAATTTGTTAAAATAGGAGTGTAATCATTTATTGACTGTAAGGATGACTAAATGGACGCAAAGATTCTCATTGTTGAAGATGAACGCGATATTGTAGATTTACTACGGTATAATCTACAGGCAGCAGGTTTTGAAACAGATTACGTCCGGAACGGCGCAGATGCTCTCCATCGGGCTGTCGAAAAGCCACCGGATCTTATTTTGTTAGACTTGATGCTCCCAGAAGTGGACGGACTGATCGTCTGTCGGTTACTCAAGAACGATCCAAGGACGAAAAATATTCCGATCGTGATGGTAACCGCGAAGGTAGAAGAACGGGACCGGGTGGCAGGCTTGGAACTCGGTGCAGACGATTACATCACAAAACCCTTTAGTCCAAGAGAAGTCGTGCTACGAGTATCCGCTGTGCTACGCCGCATCCAAGCCGGTAAACAGACAGAAAGCACCAAGCAGATTGAGATGCACGGACTCACAATCGATTTGGACAAACATCAGGTCTTGACCGAAAGCGGTTCAATTGATCTCACAGCCACCGAATTCAAACTTATTACGTTATTTGCGCGTTCGCCCGGACGCGTCTTTACCCGTGATATTCTAATGGATGTGATATGGGGACAAGAGTATTACGGCATCGATAGGACAGTGGATACGCACGTCAGCCGCCTTCGACGGAAACTCGGGGAATTCGGGAAGCATATTGAGACAGTACATGGGGTTGGGTATCGGTTCAAGGAAGCGGGTTGAAGACTGTCAACGGCAGGAGGGATCTCCGAATCTCAACTTTACTTATAACGGTTGATCGCTATTCTTCTGTAGGCGCGACCTCTTGGTCGCGATTCTTATTGATTCCGATAAAATGCTTTCAAGCGAGAGGCACCCCTTAAGGGTTCCTCCCGCATTGAAGTGCACTGATAGGGTTAATTTATAGACTTGGCTCCTGCACCTACGGAAACTGTATTCCCTGTTTTCGGCACACCTTTCGGATTTTGTTAACCGCCCCGCCTATCTGTTTCCCGTTCCGCGTAACACCAAAAAGGTGCTGACTGACAACACGGCGGGAAATACCGAGAATGTTCCCAATCTCCTCCTGTGTTTTCCCTTTATAGAAGTAGAGTTGAATACATTCGGCTTGGCGTTTGGTGAGTTCTCTCGCGATAATGAGACGAATCTGTTCAAGGACTGCCCGCCGCTTCGCACGACGCGCCTCGGTATATTCGTCATCAGGTGTCCGATACCAGAAATAGTCCTCGGTAGTGAGCTGATCGAAATACTCCGGTGGCACCGGAATTTCCCAAAAGTCGGGATTAAACTTGGGCATAGATAGAGCAACTCCCTCGAATGTGAGGCGATCGCGCCTATGCCTTAATCAAACTATCGACAAAGGTCAGAGGCACCATCGCCACAATTGAATACTTTCAGGTGAAGTGTGGCGTGGTTGGAACTTAACATAAAGGGTACCTCCTTATCCTCCTTATTGTTTTATGATTGGGAACGGTGCAAGCGGGTCAATGACATTTCGTAAAGACTGCCTTTGCAAACCGTACATGATAGTATACAAAAAAACAGAAAAATATGCCACTAAAAAATGACAATGGTTTATCTATACACATTTTCGGATGCACTTTTCGGTGTTTCTATGAAGAAATTAAAAAATAGGGGACAGAGGGGTTTGAACCCCCTGTCCCTTTCCAAAGAGTGCGACACTCAGTGCCACACCGCAAGGGCGCAACACTAAGTGCCACACCTCCTCTGGTTTGCTAACATAACAAATACCTCCTTTTCCGCAACACAGCGGCATTAGGATACCATCATCACAAAAGTGACAATGATTCGTTTAATACACGTTTTCGGATGCACTTTTGGAGGTTTTGTGAAAAAAAATTATTTTTCATCATCAAAAAACACTTTGAGTGGGGTACTGAGCCGTGGCGTTTCAATTTGTTCATCTCTCGACTTCTCGCCGCTCCATTCGCTGCGCTCAATGCCCATCGTGTAAGTCTGTTCTGTGGTGTCGGTGTAACTGAGGTATTGGAATCCGGCATTCTCAAAACATATCAGGGCAGGTCCGTTGTCAGGTGATACTTGTAGTGTGATGTACTCAGCCTCCAGTTGTTCAAACGCGTAACGTACGGTTTCAAGGAGTGCATCGGTGCCGTATCCGCGAGCGCGATAATCAGGTCGAATGATGACGAATTTAAGGGTAACCGTATCTACATCATAGTGTAGGAGGGCAAATCCGATGAGCAGACGTGTCGTCCGGATCTCAATAGCCAGGGCGTGCGTCCGTTCAGTCTCGATCCAACGGTACCAATCTTCGAGCAAGGTTTCAAATGACACCTGTGTCGCGTAGAGGAGATGCCTGATGCCGGGTCGGTTTATCCATCCCCAAATTCGACGAAGTTCATTTTCAGCGACCTCTCGGAGATGAATACCGCCACCGTGAAGCCGTTCCAATTGACGCAACTGACTTCTCAAGCCTTCCAATTGCGCCGAGTGCGCCCCGACTTGCGCCCCCGCGGCTCGAATCATACGCTGATTCGGACGATCCATGAATTGTGCTTGTTTTACGCGGTTCTGGAAATATCCGAGTTTCTGTTCACTCCTTTCAATAATGCGCATCAAGTTCTGAATAGCATCTTCCCATTTTTGTGGGTCAGCGTTTACGTCGTCGCGTGTTTCGGTCGGTTCTTCTCTTATCGGTTCTTCTCTTATCTGAGTTTCGTTCATATCTCCCTTCCTTGAATCCAGAGATTCGGAGGTAACTTTCATATCGGAGCGGGCTAATATCGCCAGTTTCAATCGCTTGCTTGACAGCACACGCGGGTTCGTGTTGGTGCGTGCATGCGGCGAATTTGCACTCTGGAATATAAGCGCGCATCTCCGGAAAATGAATATCTAACCCCTGTTCTTCATCAACTTCAAGCAAGCCGAGGGTTCGGATACCGGGCGTGTCCGCGACGAACCCGCCGAACTCGAGTGGCAACAGCATGACTTCCGTTGTCGTATGCCTTCCTTTATGAATGCGAGTATCCACTTCACCTGTGCGTAACTGGAGTCCGGGTTGCACCGCATTGAGCAGAGACGATTTTCCAACCCCCGATGAACCTACAATCGCAGCAATCCTATTCCGCATCACCTCCCGCAATTCTTCAACACCAACACCTGTCACGATACTTGTATAAACCACTTTATAACCCAATTCTTCATATAAACTGAGTTGACGCTGTACATTCTCGAATTTCGCTAAATCAAGTTTGTTAATACAGATAACCGGTTCAACATCAGATGCCTCGGCGGTGACGAGAAATCTATCAAGCATCCGTAGCTTGAGTGTCGGATGCCGTGCCGCAAAGATAATGAGTAGCATATCCAAGTTAGCCACAATCACCTGTCGCCACCCGTCCATGCGAATCCGTCCAAACTGGGTGTCACGGGGAAGACATTCCTCGATGTGTCCACTGTCGGCTGTGGACATAGCCGTAGAAATCCGTACCCGGTCGCCAACGGCGACGAGATCGACGTACGGCATCTCCTTCGTCTCAGCGAGCCGTCGTTTTTCATCTTCAATGAGGTGGTGCCGCAAGGCGCAAGTGTAGCTTCGTTTGCCAACTTGTACCTCATAAGCACCACTTATTGCTTTTATTACAATGCCTTCCATAGTCTGATCCAGAGGTGGCATCAAAGAATTCCTCACGTAACAGCACTTAAGAGCCGGGATTCCGCCAGATAATGCGTCCACGCGTCAGGTCATAGGGAGAAAGTTCTACCGTAACCTGATCGCCAGGAAGCACCCAAATCTTATGCTGCATGAGTTTGCCAGCGAGATACGCCACAACTTTGTAGTCGTTTTCTTCCAATTTCACCTGAAAGAGGTTTCCAGGTAGGGATTCCAGTACAGTTCCGAGGACGCGGATCGCCGCGTCTTTAGAGGCTTCACGAGTCTTGGTTGTCACATTTGCATTTTTCATTTTCTATACTCCTCTTTTTTTGATGATTATTAGTTACCTTTAACACTATATTGGATGCATTTTGTTAACGAATTGTTCGGAAAAAAGTTGACATCAAGCCTGAAAAGTTGTAAAATGCACGCGAGGGAGATTTTATTCCGAGTTTTTAAATAAAACAGGACTTACGCAATTTTGACCATAGCACGGTCTATTGAATTGCGATCTGCTAAAAACCTCATACCAGCAACGGCACAAACTAACAGTTTATGCTACAAAAGAGCAGCGTGCGTAAGTCCTATAAAAGGAGAAAAAACAATGAGCCAAGCCTTACCTCTTGTAGCCTATCCTGACCTCGAGGGCCAAGTCAAGGCGATGGAGGAGGACGGATACGCCTATCTACCGAAGGTTATCGAAGGTGAGCAACTTGCGGAACTGCGCGCGGCAATGGATCGATTAACCGCAATTCCTGAGAGTTTTGATCGGCACGGCACGCCAGAGAATGGAAACGGTTTCCTTAACAAACACATCAACAACGCCTTCAACCGCGACCCTGTCTTCTTACAGTACCTTGATTTCTCTCCAGTGATCGAATTAGCAGAGGCGGTGCACGGCGAAGATTGTCATGTCATCGGTATGACGGCATGGGTAACGGGACCCGGTCGCCCCGACCAGGGATTGCACGCAGACTGGCTGCCGATTCCGCTACCTGCAGACCTTCTCGAAGACCCACGTGTCAAGGTGCCAATTTTCATCTCAACTGCACACTATTACTTGGATGACCTTTACGAAGACCTCGGTCCAACGAAGTTCATCCCCGGCAGCCATCTTTCCGGGCGGAGACCCGACGGTGCGACGGAATGGAAAGGCGCGACAGAAAAGAGTATCCTCTGTAATTCTGGCGATGTTGTGATTTTCCGAAGCGAAGTCTGGCATCGAGGCACAGCAAACCATAGCGACCAAACCCGCTATCTATTACAGGTGCACTATGCCAATCGGATGATCACTCAGAAATTCCCACCCTATCTGAACAGGTTTCAGTTCAATGAGGAAATCTTGGAACAGGCAACGGAACGTCAACAGCGCTTAATGGGCAATCACCGCCCCGGTGCCTACGATTGATCCCAAATTTTCCAGAGAACATGACCTCCACCGAGGATAACAGTTTCGTTTGAATAGAAAAGAGACCATCGGGACACCGCCAACACCAAGTGTTATTAGCGAGGAGCCGCACGGGAAAATCATTGCCCTCAGTCTGCTCCTCGCGTTTCTTTGGGGCGGGAATTCGCCCTCCATAAAAATCGGTTTGGAAGACTTCCCGCCAATGGCACTGGCGTTCCTCCGTTTCGTGATTGGGCTTGTCGTCATTGGAGGCTGGGCACTCTATCGCGGTGTATCACTCCGTTTACGCCGTGGCGAACTCCCGCGACTACTACTGCTCACAACGATCTTTATCCTCCAAATCATCTGCTTGAACACCGGCACTCTATACACGACAGCCTCCCGATCTACCATCTTTATTAACGTCTATCCCTTTTTCACTGCGCTCTTTGCGCATTTCTGGATTCCCGGCGAACGTCTCTCCGTTCCAAAGACCTTGGGGATCGTTGTCGCCTTCAGTGGTGTCTTCGTAACCGTTGCCCCAAATCTCGGAGAAGGTGAAACGAGCGTCCTCGGCGATATTGTTGTGCTTGTGAGCGGCTGCTTTTTAGGACTACGCGTCGTCGTGACGAAGTTGCTAATTCAGTCCATCCACCCCTATCGGCTCTTGGCATGGCTGTTAACCTTGAGTCTCCCCATCTACGTCGTCATGAGTTTACTCTTAGAGCATGGGCAACCGATGCAACTGACACTCAGAAGCAGTGCTGCTCTCCTCTATCAAGGCGGGGTTATCGCCGGTTTCTGTTTTCTGGCGTGGACTTCAGTGCTGGAAAGATATAGTGCGAGTAAACTGGTTGTGCTCTTTTTCGCAACCCCATTGTCGGGTGTTGTGTTTAGTTACTTGGTCTTAGGGGACGAACTGACGCCCAGTCTACTGGGGGGGACGCTTCTCGTAGCCGCTGGGATTTATCTGGTGAATATACGGCGTTGATTATTCTTCGGGCCATTCAAGAAGTTCCGTCCAAACCGTCCAATAATTTGCCGCCATGTTTGGATCAATAGCTTTTATACGCACCCTAAGAAGATAGAATTTTGAATAGTGGTATCCATCAGGGAGAGATAAATCTTCCGGCTGAAATAACTCATCCTTTGTGTAGTGTACCCAAAACGATACGAAACCCCTACCAACGCGCAGGCGAGCTGAAACCCAGCGAGATAAATCCTCTAAAAATTTCTTTCTAAAATTCGTGAGAACTGGAGCCTTAGCACGGATAGTTACAATCCTACCGACGTAGATTCTTCTCGCCTTCTCTGGGTCTACTTCTATGTCCTTAGCAATCTTAGCAAAGGTCAGAATTTCTCTATCATGTTTGCTCGCTTCGCCGACTTGTTTAGGAACACATGCCGTTAGCGTGGATACCATGAAAACTGCGATTATCACTAAATACTTCACAAGATGCTCCTTTGTAAGTAAAAAATCTTTTTTATTGTAGATATCAGAATTACTTGGATACTCTGAAAAAAGCCTGAAAACCATTCAGTCAGGGTCATTCAGTTTTAAGAAATTATCGGATTCCATACCTTTTTTAGGCAATCCGGTGCGGTTGGGAAACCGCACCTACCGGGGCTGAATAGACAGGACGGTTAATGCAATATAAACTTTTAAAAATGGTATTACCTCCGAATATCCAAGATGGACCCCCTCAGATTTGTCGCTTGGAATACGTTATTGTCAGATTGTGTCGGCTTGGGTGCCGTTCAACTGGCAGTTCTATTCACCAAACCCGAACCGGACGATCAGCGTCATAACGCCTAAATTACTGGCGATAGAGCCTGCGGTTACAAATATTTTGCGGAGTAAGACTGTTCTTGATTTATAGGCTTGGGTATAAGCCTCCATATATTCAGGTGATTTGCCGAGAAGTCGCTCGGGTGGCGGCGTCACATTGTGTGGGTATCTGAAAACAGCAATTGGCACGGCACAAACACCGCAAAGGACAGAACCTGCGAGCATGAGATTCGCTTGGCTGTTACCGGATGCATAACTGGGTCCCCCTAACAAAGATCCGCCGACACAACCGAGGAGGCATCCCGCAGTACTCCCCACTGCGCCTAACAGAAACCACTTCGCTTTTGACATATCTGACATATCTGCACTCGCATCGGCTTTCGCTTGTGCTTGCACGGAATCCTGCTGAGCGAGACTCACAGGCATCATGCTGAAAAGGAGTAAGATTGCCATGAGAAAGACGGATACACGGAACATAAATGCCCTCCTTGATGGTGTTGCGAATTTACCAATTGAGCAGTAAGGTCAAAATGCCTAAGTTGGAGGTAATGGATCCTGCGGTTACCCACCTTTTCCGAAGCGATATAACTTTCGACCTATAGGCTTGGGTATAGGCAGCGACATATTCGGGGGTTTTCCCGAGGAGTCGTTCCGAGGGCGGACTTGGACTATGCGGATACAGATGAACACAGATCGGTGCCGCCAAGATACCGAAAAGGAGAACACCTCCGATGCCGCAACCTTCTATTGTCGGTATATCGTCGGGTAAAAAATCTCCCATGAGGTATCCCGCTAAAATCCCGCTGGCACAGCCAGTGAAAGCCCCCGCACTGCTACCCACCAGTCCTGACAGAAACCAGAAACTTTCTCTCATATCGCGGTTTACGTCCTTGTGGGCATCGGCTTTCGCTTGTGCTTGCGCGGTGACCTGCTGCTGTGCGAGACTCACAGGCATCGTGCTGAAAAGTAGTAAGGTTGCCATCAAAAAGGCAGAGATACGGAACATGAGATTTCCTCTTTTTTTTCATTCTGGAAGGAGTATAACAGATCGCACAAAAACTTTGGAACGGGTTTCTTGGATGAAATTAACACGAACAGATACCTCGGTTTATTTTTCTATGTAGATCGGATTCAACGCATCTATTTTTTTATCGCCACGCACACCAGAGGCTATGAAACCACTCCGGATCCGCCAACGGATACGATCTAACATTCTGTCTAACATTCTGCGCCTCGGTTTCGTCCTGTTCCTGAAACCGGACTCTATGTCCACCCTCAAGTTGCTTCCAATAGGTTGCATCCCACGGTGCGATATAATCCCACTCAACCGTCGCTAAAGATACCTCCTCTGGGTCATAAAAACACTTAGATTCAAAGTACCTTTCAAGCCATGCTTTATCGACACAAATCACTTCCCAGATGATACCTTCCTCATCATCTGTCAAACGAGAACTCGCGTCTATATATTCTTGCCAGTCAGGTGCGGCGAATGCCTCCCATTGTGCGCCGCCTTCCGGTGTCAGCCCATAATACGTGATTGTTCTCCAGTCTACGGGTTCCATCTGCTCTACAGGTTCAACCTGCCAGCCGGGTTCATTTAGGGCGCGTTCGATTTGTTGGTGCGTGGAGATGGGTGCATCCACCTTATTTTCGGCATAGATCAGTCCCGAAGCGATGAGGCGATGGAGCGTCTCAATGAGTGCGTCTCGCGTTAACCCGTGTCCTTTTTTATTCAGGCTGAACTCAAAGTCGCTATCCGTGAGGCCCGAAACGGGAAATAGCGACTCGACAACGGTTTCGAGTAGCCAATACTCGCCGCGTGTAAATCTTGGTTCCATACGCTTGTTCCTTTCAGAGATGTTGTCTTCGGTCTTATCTCACTTCTCTAATTCTGCCAGTCGCTAACGCCCTTTACCCGCTAAATACGGCGATCACCTTCGTGCTGTCTCCAGATCCTTATCTTTCTTGTGCAATAAATATCGGTAAGCTTACCAGAGACCTCAAATCTCCCAGTAATTCTTTCAGTGTACTGTGTGAAGGTGCCATCACCGTAGCCACTGATATTTACTGCTTTTCAAGCAAGTGTTCACTCTCGTGTTATTCTGGCGAGTCGGGGTAGTGCTCCAGTTTCGCAAATACCCGTTGTGCAGCGGTATATTCACTGAGTGCCATGTACGCTTTTTCAAGCAAGATGTACGGAATTATCCTCAAATTCTTCATTCGTTATTCGACCGAGAAATGACGCAGGAGTTCTGCGAATTTATCTCGTGCTTTTCTATCAACCATTTCTATTTTACCTCATCTTTCTTGCGTTCTAAATTTCGCGGCGAAGGTATCATCACCGATATTTGCGCCGATGTTAGTTATATTTACAAGCAAGCGTTTCACCTCAGTCTGTAGAATGCCGGATAATGCTTCAGAAGCTCGTAAATTCGTGCGGCGGCTTCATCTCCCAGCTCTCCCAACCATATAAGATCTCAGTCCCAACATAAGGGGAACCCTTTCCGCAGGTAGATTTCAATGATCTCTCAAGCTCCGGTAAATATCCGTCGTGCGGCAGTTTAACGCCATCCAGATCCTTTACCAAGTATAAAATTTCCAACATAAGGATATCACGATGCAAGGTGTCAAATTCGGCAATGCCCTCGATTTGCGTCTTTCAAGGCATCGTAAGATATCCCCAGTCGTGAGCCAACTCGTTTTATTAGCCAACCCGTTCAGTTTCATCACCTAACTCCAGATTCCCTTCCCAAGCGCATACAAATGTCATCTCCGACAAATTGGACCATCCATCATCCTGCAGGAAGGTATCAATTTGCGAATCAAGTTGGTTAAATGCCCGTCGTGCGGCGGCTTTATCATCGAGTCCGAGATATGCTTCACCAAGCGCGTATAATCCATCCCACATCAAGCGACGGCGATCCCCAGGCAGGAACTCACCGGGCAGATTTACTGACTTGAATTTTGCAATGGCTTCCTCATACCGTTCTTGCTTGAAAAGGATGTATCCCCAAAGATAGAGGGTTCGTGCCCGATAATGGGGATTGTACGTGGTTTGGTAGCTCTCCAAGACCGCAACTTCAGCTTTGGCATAGAGAGAAACATCCTCTTCTGCTTCTCCAATTTGGTATAGCAAAAAGCGATGCAGTATTTGAACAACGCAGGAAATCTGGCATCAATGATCTTAGTGGATCGCGGGCGAATTTTAAATGCTTGTTCATACTTTTCAACCGCCGCCCTGTATATAGTAGATAGTCTCATACAGTACAGATGACAGCGTATTAGGAGTTTCCTCCCTCCTCCCAAGGTGTAATAATGCTTCTGCTAACTACCTTTATCAGAACGTATAGGATTCATTCCGAGAAAGCACCTAATAGAGTCTTAGGGAATATGGCGTGTTATTAAAGATATGTGCTTTTGGGAGATATTCCAGCTGTTTTGGGACACCTGTCCCATCCAAACGGATGACAAACTTCAGATCTCCCGGATGTCTTGGTGAATTATGCTCCTCCATCCAGACGCTATAAATTTCTTCCGATTCCAGAGGGACGGCTCCACATCTTCTTCATAACCGCACTTCCCCGTAAGTCAGACAAGATACGGGTGATGCCGACCCTAAGAGTCTCTTGATGAAATTGCCAAAAAACGATGCTTATATTGTAGGTGCCAAACCTTTTGAAGATCTTTACCTCCAAACAATAAATCCGAAATAGCAAATCCAATTCTAACCTCTTTTTTTCTGAAGAGGAACGTTTCGCTTTCCGGACTATAATCGTTCCAATGTCCAATCGTTTTTGAAAATATCGGTCGGCATACAGACAGAACTTCGGCTGCATCAGTGCCGACCGTGAATCGAGGGTGATATACGTAGAGCCAGGGGAGCCTCCAACGGAAACTAAGACACAGCTGATGAGAATGCTAATGAGCACAATAATAACAATACCGATTTTATTTTTCATCCTCCGGTGGGATCCACCTTTTCGCTTCAGCCGATTTTACTAAATCCCATAAATAAAGGGGTATGAAAGAAAAGTTTAGAATTAATTGGACACTCCACACCGGCGAGGTTAGAAACCTCGCCTACCGGGGAAGGGAACATGTCTATTTATTTTTCGGATCCACTATAGTCAAACACCCAATGGTAGAGCAAAACATATACGTAAAATGGGTCCCACGCCTCTGGCCCGAGATATTCATAAGGCACTCTCACTCGTATTTTGGATCTCGAATTCTTCACAAAACGCCTCAAGCAGGTCATAACCCTCGTCCCCGATTATCCCTAAGTCGTCTGCTAAGTGCGTGTCTGGTGTAAGTATAAAGGCATGTTTTGCTACCAAAGTTTTGACCCGAGCGTAAAGTTCGGGATATTTTCTCTTGAGGCTGTCCTCTCCGAGAGGATTCCCACAATGTGGACCCCTGATCGTGCCTATCCTTTTTGCACAGTTAGGGCATTTCGGGCGCGAGAGAATTCCTATCACCAGATAAAGAACGCAAAGAATATACGCAATACCGCTAAACAGATACAAATCTCAAGAGAAAGTAAAATACGTAAGAGATTCCACTATACCTCTCCCCTGTTATCCGCGCTGGTGTAGCTTATTTACTGCTTTCCAAGGAAGCGTTCTTCCATCTCATCCTTGAACGACGAGTGAAGGTAAGAGTGGTTCTCCAGAGCTGCCTATTCCCGTAACGAGGAACCGAGTTCTAATATCCTTCCCCATATACCAGTCAAACGCCAAGTGGTTATCACGGACCCCACTTTGGGGCTATTTCAAGGAGCGGCTCGATCCGCTCGAATATCCGTCGTGCGTAACCGAGTTTCAAATATGCATCCCCGAGTACATACAAGGCATATTCAAGGAAGCGATCATGGACTTCACTTTGCAGGGCTAGCACCTCGGTGCCGAAATGTCCGTCCTGCAGCAGCCATCACCCAGTTCACTTGTCCAAGATTGGACAAGGCATCTTCAAACTCGATCCGTCAAGTATCTTAAGGAGTGCCGCAAGCTGCCGAAATGCCCGTGGTGCAATGGGTTCTTCACCCAGTTCCAAATACGTTTTCTCAAGGTTGGAGGCATCTTCAAAGCGGCGATCACGGAACCCACGCTGCAGGGCTATCTCAAGTAACTCCTCATATTTGGCACGGGTTCTGCATACCGTGCTTGCTTGAAAAGAATGTAGCCCCAAAGATAGAGGATATCTCCTGATCCGTCTGGAGTGTCGCCGTAACTTTCCCTGATTGCCGCTTCGGCTTTGATAAAGAGGGAATTATCCCCTTCCATTTCCGCAATTTGGCATAGCAACGATACAGTATTTGAACTGCGGAATATAACTGACATCAATAACCTTTCTGAAGCGAGGGCGAATTTTAAAGGCTTGCTCATAATTCTCAACTCGCTGTCCTGTATTCGCCATCATATAGCAGGGAGTTCGCTTCACTGTGCAGCTCGGCGTACTGATTCGGCACGGTGTTGGGTGTATACCCAGAAAGACACCCACAACTTGACAGACACCCACATCCTGACAGCCCCAATATGAGAACGCCAACAATGCTTATACTCAATACTTTCATCAGAATATTCATAGGGACCTTCCAAACATAACTGTAGAATCCTGGTGAATGCCATCTCATTGAAAGTGCCGATTCTATCACTGTTTGTCTATCATTTCCGAGAGGGCACTGAAGTTTAGACAATGTCCAATGTAATTTCTAATGGGAGAAAGAGCGTTCCATCCCAGATATTCCACCCGATCGGGGTTACCTGTCTCATTCAAACGGATGACAAATTTCAGAGGCATTATACTTCTGATCTTATACGCGTTCATCGAGACAATATAGAGTTGTTCGGGTTCCAGAGGCAGGGCTTTCACCTTCTCTTTATAGCCCCATGGCACTTCTCCATAAGTCAGAGAAGATACCGGTTCGGTTGCCATCCGAAGAGACAATTCAGTAGAGAGGAAGAAAAACATTATATTCCAAGTGCCAAATCGTTTGACCTTCGTTCCATGACGGCTGTTTATCTTCGGGAGACCGGCGCGCTTCCTTAACTGTAATACTCTCAATCTGCAATCGTTTTTGAAAATATGGATCATCATACATAGAGAACGTCGGTTTCATCAATGCCGACCGCGAATCAACGGTGATATATCCAGGGAGAGGCGTGCAGCCAGCGAAAACCACACAGCTGATGAGAATGCTAATGCGCAATAATAACAATACCGATTCTATCTTTCATGATGTTGCCTCCGGTGGGATCCACCTTTTCGCTTCAGCCGATTTGACTAAATCCCGCAAGGTAAGCGGCGTTTGACCAACAAAATCGCTTAGTTTTTCTCTGTCAAACACCCAATGGTAGAGCAAAACATATACGTAAAATGGGTTACACGCCTCTGGACCGAAATATTCATAAGGGTCAATCTCACTCATATTTTCAATCTCAAACGCTTCACAAAACGCCTCGAGCAGGTCATAACCATCGTCACCGGCTATCCCTAAACCCTCGGATAAATCTGTGTCTGGCGTGAGTTTCGTGAGTTTTTTCGGTGATATACGCGTCTCTTCTGCTACGAAAGCCTTGACGCGAGTGTAAAGTTCGGGATTTATTTCTTCTTGCGGCTGTCTCTCTCCGAGAGGATTCCCACAGTGTGGACACCTGATAGTCTTTTTTCCTATCGCTTTTGCACAGTTAGGGCATTTCGGGCGCGAGAGAATTCCTATCACCAGATAAAGAACGGAAAGAATATACGCAATACCACCAAACAGAACCACCAAAATAAAAAGAGAAAGAATAAAATACGTAAGAGATTCCATCTATATCCCCGCTCCGTTATCCGCGCTGGTTGGCGTCGACTTGATTTACTGCTCTTGAAGCAAACGTTCCACCTTCAGCGTTGTAGGAGGAGTCGGGGAAGTGCTCGATCAGCAGTGCAAATGCCTGTCGTGCAGCGGTTTTATCACTCAATACCGTATACGTTTTCCCAAGTGCGGCGGCTTTGTCAGCGAGTTCCAAATACACCGTCCCCAATTCATACAAGGTTTTCTCATAGAAGTCAACCTCATGAAAATGGACACCAAACCTCCGTAGATCAGCCTCAATTTGCGCCTCAAGCTTTGCAAATACACGTCGCGCGGCAGCTTCATCATTGAGTTCCAAATACACTTTACCAAGCGCATATATGGTTTCCGCAGTATAAAAATCACTGTCCCCTTCCTGTATGATGGTCTGAATTCGCGCCTCAAGTTGTGAAAATATCTGCCGTGCCTCGCCTTCATCACCGAATTCAAAATATGCTTTTCCAAGTGCATACAAGACTTCTTTAAGGAAGTGATGACTGACGACCCCATCCTGCAGGAATCTCTCAATTATCTTCTCGTATTTGGCACTGGCTTCTCCATACCGTTCTTGCTTGAAAAGGACGTACCCCCAAAGATAGAGCGCATCTGCCTGATCGGACGGGAGTATCGCCGTTTCGTAACTTTCTCTGGCTGCTGTTTCGGCTTTAACATAGAGCGAAACATCCTTTTCCGCCTCTGCCAACTTGACATAGCAAAAAGCGATATGGTATTTGAAAAAAGTAGGGAAACTGACATTAACAACCTTTGTATCAGCGGGGAATCGAGGGAGCTTTCTAAGAGCCTGTTCATACTTCGCAATCGCTGCCCTGTATTTATTACTGTATTGCAGATTTTCGGCTTTAGATACATCGGCGTAAAGATTCGGACTCTGCGGCGTAGACGTAGACGGATAAAGACACCCACACCCCAGCAGTCCCATGGTGAAAAAGCAAGCGATGCTTCTGATGAAGGCTCTTATCAAAACAGACATAATGATTTTCCTTGATAACCGCATCCGTGAACTCTTCCCGATGACCTCTCATTATAGTAAAGTCTGTGGACACCGGGGCGAGGTTAGAAACCTCGCCAGCGGGACGCGAGACGGGGCTACCACTCCCTAAAATTGCTTCGCCGTGAGAGTTATTTTTCGACTTTACTATAAACCTATCTATTTACCTTCACGCGAAAAATGCCCATTATGTCCGAGAAAGGACGCTAATAGAGCCGGAGGTCATCTCTCGGATTAGCAGGATATCGCGGGTTGGTTATGAGAAAGTCATTCCTATGGTATTCCAGCCGTTCAGGGGTCCCTGTCCCATTCAAACGGATGATAAAGGTCATACCCTCTGTGGGTATTCCTCCATACCCGCGCATCTGGACAATATAATATCGCTCCGGTTCAAGCGGTTCGGCTTTCACTTTCTCTTGATAGCCGGGTGGCACTTCCCCATAAGTTAGACAAGAAACAGGTGAGACAGGTGGTGCCGACAATCCCAAGAGTCTCTTAATGAAATTATCAGAAGGTTCATATTGTAGGTACCACACCATTTCAGGCTCTACTGGTCGTGGGTGCCACGACATAGGAAGATATACGCCTCCTGAGTGGAATTCCCATCGTGTTTTCTCTTCAGAGGAATGTAGTGATTCCCAAATTATAATCGTTCCAATGTCCAATTGCACTTGAGGATCCCGATACATAGAGAACGTCGGCTGCATCACTTCCGACCGCAGATCAATAATGCTATACCCAGGGAGAGGCGTGCAGCCAGCAATTAAGACGCAGCTGATGAGAATGATCACAAGCGCAACAATAGCAATACCGATTCTATCTTTCATGATGTTGTCTCCGGTGGGATCCACCTTTTCGCTTCAGCCGATTTTACTAAATCCCGCAAGGTAAGCGGCGTTTGACCAAAATCGCTTAGCTTTTCTCTGTTAAACACCAAGTCGTAGAGCAAAACATATATGTCAAATGGGTTCCATCCCTCTGGACCGAAATATTCATAAGGGTCAATCTCACTCATATTTTCAATCTCAAACGCTTCACAAAATGCCTCAAGCAGTTCATAACCAGCGTCCCCGACTATCCCCAAGTCGTCTGCTAAGTGCGTGTCTGGTGTAAGTTCTTCTGATCCCCAAGTCTGCTCTGCTATCAAAATTTTGACGCGAGCGTAAAGTTCAGGATTCATCTCTTGCTGAGGCTTTTCCTCTGTCAGAGAACTCTCACAGTGTGGGCACCTAATAGCCTTTCTTCTTATCGCTTTTGCACAGTTAGGGCATTTTGGTCGCGAGAAAAACTCGAAAAAAAACCTTATCACCAGACTTGGACATTTGATAATCTTTTTTCCTATCGCTTTTGCACAGTTGGGACATTTTGGTCGCGAGAAAAACTCGAAAAAAAACCTTATCACCAGATAAAGCACACTTATCACCATACAAAGCAGATTAAGCATAAAAGTAATACAGCAAAACAGAACTCCCACACCCAAAAGAATAAAAATAAAGGACTCAAGAGATTTCATCTATGTCTCCGCTCGTGCGATATAATTAAAGAAATCATTCTGGTATATCCTCAAAAAACATACAGCCACCCCACCATGATACCGCATCCTGCAACAGCGCCCGCAGATGCTGATATCAGCTGTCTGGCGCGCATTTTCTTGTTGTAGGTATCGACGTAAGCCCTAACATATTCAGGGTGTTTCCCAATCAATCTTTCAATCGGTGGATGTGGCGGGGTGTTGTAGTGATTCACAAGCATCAAAAAAAAAGGCGAGGATCCCACAGCAACAAGCGCGCACCCCACTTCGTCCGGGATGCCAGGGTACACTTCACTAGCGATGGCACTACCGATGCATCCCGTCACCAACCCAGACATCGCGCCAGCAAAAGCCGATCCGATACCGGCGACAAAAGGCGTAAGCACCGTCATAATCTTGTCCGCATCCTTTTTCGCATCAGATTCCGCCTGAAGGCGCAGCGTATTTATGTCTTCTACTGCTAAAGGTTCTTGTGCGAAGGTAAGCAGTGGCACGACAAGCGTTAGCAAAAGTATTAAAAAGCAGCCTGTGTTGATGTGTCTCTTGATTTTTGTCATCGGTTTTTCTAAAAGCGATGGGTGTGTTGGGTTTCGCTGTATCTTGTTTACAAGCAACGCGTATGGGTGAACCGCTATTTCGATAGCCACAAGAAGTGCCTGCGTTTTACCGCTCAACCCAACCTACGGTGTGCGTCTATGGCCCCCTAATATATGCACAGGAGAACAACAGCCTATGCTACAATTGTCCAAAGCTTCGTATAATTAGTGGAATGCAATTAGTAGTTGAGGCCCAAAAGCATACGCCCACACCGTTAGGATGCCGCATCCTGTCGCTGCACCCGCAGAGACTGCTATCAGCTGGCCGGATCGCATTTTTTTCTTGTATGCATCGACGTACGCTCTGACATATTCAGGGTGTTTCCCGATCAATCTTTCAATCGGTGGGTGGGGTGGGGTGTCGTAGTGATTAAACGCCAAAAAAAAAGGCGAGACACCTGCAGCAATAAGTGCAGTGCACCCAACCGCTGGTCCGCCAAAGGGCAATGCGCGAAACGTCATCGCTAGACAGGTTCCGGTAGCGAAAGCTGATCCCATACCCGTGATAAACGGTGCGGGCTTTCTCATATCCTTATCTGCATCCTTTTTCGCATTGGATTCCGCCATCTTAAGACGCAGTACGTTTACATCCTCTACCCTTAAAGGCTCTTGCGCGAAGGTAAGAAGTGGAGCGATAAGCATTAGCAAAAGTATTAAAAAGCGGCGTTTCATTTTCTCTACCTCCAAGGGACTCTACGACCCTCATGCCGTCCAGTGTTCAGAAGTGTTTCCATAGGCATCGATTCTGAGATTTTCCAGTGTATTTCTGAAACCATTGTAATCCATACCCAATGAACTACTCTTCCAATACGCGGCGTTCACCAAATCGATTTATTGTAGATACAATACCATTCCCTTCATCTATACCTAAGGCAGCACCACCTTCCCCAGTGGGACCAGCAATAGGAAAAATGGTTACGCCTCCACCCTCCAGTCCAAGCGTGAGACTCGCACCACTTATGTTTCTATCGGTAACGCCTGCAATTCCACCTAACTGACCAACTAACAGAGCAGTCCTATCCGCAACATCCATCCCTCCTGGACCGTAACACGACACCGATCCACTGATTTCATTCCAAGATATAACAACACGGGGTTCCCGGTTGTCCGCTACCACGGTTATGTCTTCAAGCACAGTTAATTTCCGGACGGTCAACGCATCAATCGTCTCAGATCGAAGTTGCGCTTTCGTATCATTGTTCATGTTCCCAAACAGAAAGCCAGCAAATGCCAGCAATCCAGTAAAAAATATATACGTCAACTTTTCGTGTAATTTAAACATCATAGATGCTCCCTCTCATAAAACTGTTTCAATCCAGTGCGATTATATTTCCACGCCTATCTTTTGTATAAACAACTCCGTCACCCTCGTATATAGCTAATGCAGCACCACCCGGTCCGTTTGTGGAACGAACGACTACGATTCCACCATTCTCATTCATTGTGACTTGAGCACCAATTTTCCCTTCTGCATTGGCAACTTGTATAAGTCCACCCTCTTCACCAACACCGAAAGCAGCGTGTCCCCTTGGACTGTGAGTTGATACGTTTCCACCATCTTCATCCCAAGTGATTACAACTTGAGGCATATTATCGTCGTTAAGCACTCTTATATCCTCAAGTACAACCATATTTCTAACGGTCAGTTCATTAATAGTCTCAGATCCAGATTGTGCTTCGGTATTCTCGTTCATATCCCCTAATACAAATCCGGCCAAGGTTATCAAAGCACCCAAAGCCATATATTTTACCTTTTCACTTAACCTAAACATTATTGATTCTCCTGTTTATGTAGTCGTGCGTCGGTTTAAAATTATCTGCTGCCACTCAGCAAAAACAGAGTTCCGAATATAGAGTATGCGCCTCTACTTTTGGCAGCCTATTTTTTATTGCCAAGCATACCAAATGCGATGAAAGTATTCTGCAAACGGAGGTGGTGGTGGTTTAGAATTCCCCTCTCCACTTTTGTCTCGACACCGACAGCGAACTCTATGTCCTCCATTGAGTCGTTTCCAGTACGTCGCCTGCCACGGCGCGATATAATCCCACTCGACCGACTCTAAAATCACCTCCATTTGGCGATAGAAACACATAGATTCAATGTACGCTTCAAGCCAATTTTTATCTCCACAAATCAGTTCCCATATTTCATATTCACCTTCCTCATCTTCTGACTGAAAACTTCGGGCTATGTATTTTTGCCAGTCAGGTGCGGCGAAGGCTTCCCATTGCGCGCCGCCTTCCCGCGTCAGTCCATAGTACGTGATTTTTCTCACATCTATAGGTTCCGTGCGCGGGGGTTTGGATTCATCCGGGACAATTCCGATGTCTCCATCGGTTAAAATAAAGACGTGGTGGGTGTTCCAAGGTACGCGTTCCTCCAAAGCGAGTTCGATTTGTTCCTTCGTTGAGATAGAACCCTTCATCTCGCTTTTGGCATAAATTAGCCCCGAAGAGATGAGTCGATGGAGCGTCTCAATGAGTGATGCGCGTGTTAACCCATGCCCTTTTTTGTTCCAGAGTGATTCAAGGCTGCTGTCAATGAGTGCACATACTTCAAATTCACGTTCAACAACAGTTTCCAGTAGCCAATACTCACCGCGTGTAAATCGTGGTTCCATGTTGTAGTTTCTTTCTTATCTACTGATAGTTTGTATCAAATGATCCCATACGTTAAACTCACAGATGAGGTTTAATAAATAAATTGGGTAATTGACGGGCAATGAATTGCCCTACTACAAACGGGCTCGCTCGTAGTAGTGCGATTTATCGCACGTTGAGAAATTACCTGATTAAATTCTTAATCTTCATGTATGAGTTCACCTAATAGGGATCAGCATTCCGGTTTCCATCCTATGGTCATTTGAACTATTTCCGAATCAGCATTTTCCGTGTTGCTGTGAAATCACCTGCGGTAACGGAGTCGCGTGTGGACTCCGTGGACAATGTATAGAAATAGATACCACTCGCCACGGACTCACCCACGTCATTTCTGCCATCCCAATAGGCGGCACGACTCCGGCTCTGATAGATACCAGCAGGCGTTTGTCCCAACGCCAAGGTCCGAACCAATCTCCCATTTACAGAATAGATACGCAAAGTGACCTCCGTAGGCTCCGACACCTGATAAGGTATCCACGTCTCTGGATTGAATGGATTGGGATAGTTAGGCAGCAACATCGTCTCTTCTGGAATCAGTAAGACTAAAAGACTTTGAAGGTAAGCGATACCCGCTCGGAAGGCGACAGAACCATCATCTTCAATTTGCGCACGCTCTATCCACGCTTGTATTATCGCAGGATCCAACCCGTCTATGTCATCCATAGCAAGGATGGAAGGCGAAGCTGAACCCGTTGATTCACCCATGTGTTGTGCCACAAGAATGAGATCCAGAATACTCACAGCTCCATCACGGTTCACATCTGTTCGTGAGTTAGGGGATGCTGCCTTTCCGAGATCTTGGGCAATGAGGATCAGATCTAAGATGCTTACCTGTCCATCCCCATTTACATCCCAAGTGGGTACGGATGCCACACTGATCGTGAGATCGCGCACACCCGCAGGAATCACATCACCGGTGTTAGAACCGAGTTGGAAGTTACGCAGCGTCAATCCGCCATTCCCATCCGCCTTCGCAGAGAACACCACTGACAAAAGGTTACCGGTACCGGTGACCCCGTTTTTGGAGATCAGTGCAGAACTAACACCCACAATTTTACCAGCGGTGTTATCAATTGTTCCTCGCTGAAAGAAGGTCGTTCCACCACTTCTTTTCAGAAAATTACCCTCTCTGACTTCAACGGCTTCAAGCACATCGGGATCAAACATCAAATCAAACTGCCATCCAGCTAAATCTGAAATCTTTTCAGCATTAACGTGGACGGTAAATGTATCCCCGACGCGAACACTTGGGGTATCCGTTGAAAACGCGAAGCCAGTTCCAGGGGATACCAATGTATACGCCGTGTCAGGTGAAAACCCAAAATAACCACTGAACTTCCAATTCGCGCGGCTATAAACCCCAACTAACAAAACATTCGTCCCTTGTTTCAACGTGACAGGGAAAAAATCTTTATATTCTTCACTCCACACGCCATCCAGGTGCTCATGAACTAACGCTCCATTGAGCCAAACTTTGTAGTTATTATCACTTCCAGCAAACATCCTTGTCCTTTGTTCACGCGATGAAACCAAGATCAAGGAACCGTAAACGACGTTCTCTCTATTATCTCCTTTCCTCATACCCAGGGCGTTTAGCATTGCATTGATGTTATCTGGATCTGGAGCGATTTTGTGGGACATCCATACATTTTCTCCAACAGACCTCCCCTCTGTTGCCCCATTTGTTGCGATCGCCAGTTCCGTTACAGCCCCATCACTTGCTTGTGCGAGCAAATCCACTCCATCTGAAAAACCGTTTCCCGGCACTAACATCCACAACCAAGGTCCCTCTATTTTGGGTCCACCCTGAGGAAAACCTGGATTCTCGGACCAATAGATTCTTGTATTCTCGCGTAACCCATCCAAAGGCGAGATGTCGGATATCCCGTTGCGCAAAAGTTCCAGTTTTTCCAAGTTGTGTAAAGCTGCAAGCGGCGATACGTCGGATAATCGACCGCTGTTTATTATTCTTAGCTCTTTTAGGTTTTTCAAAGATGCCAAAGGCGAGACATCCGATATTAATACGTTGCCAGTTAACGTAAGACTTTCTAAATTAATTAATCCCGATAGGGGTGAGACATCCGATACGCGGGTGGCACCAATGCGTAACTTTACTAAATTCGTTAACCCTTTCAAAGGTAAGAGATCAAGATTCGTGCCCTCCTTGGCGTCGTAAATTTCCAATCTTTTCAAACTTGTGAGTCCCGCCACTGGCGATAAATCAGATACTTCACTGTGTCCAAAGTCTAACCATCTGAGTTTCGTTAATCCTGATAGGGGTGAGAGATCTGACACAGAGGTCTTCCAGAACCCGACGCCCTCTAAGTTGATTAACCCCGCCAGAGGTGACAAATCTGAGAAGGATTTGCCGGAAAGTCTTATCTCTTTTAGGGTCGTTAATCTGGATAGAGGGGATAAATCGGCTATCGGATTGTCGTGAATTTCGAGTTCCTCCAGATGTGTTGCCGACTGAAGTCCCTCTAAACTCTGGACATCCATTTCTCCCACATAGAGGCCGATCAACGTTGCCATGTCCTCCGCTGTAATCACAACGCTGGGGGTTTTACCGAGTGCTCCCACGATGGCAGCGCGAAGGTTTGCGTCAGGGATGTGAACGGACTCTCCAGGGATGCGTTCTGTCCTCGGAACAACCGGCTTAACGATAGTGCTGTCAGGAGAACTCAGCGTCACAACGATTTCACTGAAATTCGATGTCCATGTATCCCTTTTCACGCCTCCGCTCGCACCCGTTAGCACCGCCAAACCTAAGTTTTTTAGACTCGCATTCTCGCGAACCTTTTGGAGCAGATTCGCCGTCTCTAATCCTACTGAGGCAGCTGCATGTGCCGCATCAAGCGGTCTTTGAAACGCCTCGTGGAACCGTTGAACGGGTTCAACTCCACCGAAGACATCACCTGTTTTTTCGAGTGCCCGCCGGTACCGCGCGGTATCCTCTTCTAAGAACGCGTCCATCTCCGCCTTCTCTACATAGAGCCGTAACGCCCGATCTTTGTTAAAGGGCGGATTCGCATTCTGTTCAACAACACCACGCACTTCATCTTCAAAGGTCTTCATCCCCTCTGTATGACACCCGATGCAAGAGAGACCATTACGGACGGTTGGATCGCTCGCTGCGGGGTTCCGGACAATCTTTATCGGTGCCGCATCAAGCCGGTTGCCACCAGCATCCACCAGATAGTACGCCTGCAAACCGTTGGGAAGGTTGAAGATAATCTCGCCGCCGTCAGGTGTGAAAGAAAGCGGATGGGTAAAAACATTCTGCGTCCCCACACTTCCGGCAAAATCGTAGCTTTTCCAGTACGCTCCATACCGTGAGACATGACGTTCAACAACACGGTTATGGCTTGAAACACCGGAATCGTTGAAACCCGCACGCCAGACGCGTCTGCCTGCGGCATTGCGAATATTTTCGACGACATTCACCTCAAGCCGTTCCTCTAACTCTCGATCGGTTTCAGGAAGACCGAGAATGTCGTGATACAGAGGTGGCAAGGAGGCTGCTGCGATGAACCAATCCACATGAACGAACGGCACCTCACAATTCATCTGTTCGCGAAGACCGGTTAGTTTCTCACGCAGCCGCGTCTGTGTTGGTGCCTCGAACTCAATGCTATAGGGATACACCTGTTCAATCAGCGTCCACCGATTGGTTCCAATCTCCCATTCGTAGTCTCGGAGATCAATATAGAAAACCGTTTCTTTTAGATCAATAGGTTGCGGTTTGATGACTTCGCGTCCCCAAGAGAGACTATTCACAAGTTTCGAGAGTGCGCGTTGATAGGCATGGAGTGCCTCCGCACTCTCACCGGCATTGTAGAGATGCGTCATCGTGAAATAGCGTGTGAAGGCACGATCGAAGGGTGCCAGTGAGTTGACGTGTTTCTCAATGGTTTCAAGCATTTCCGTGGGTGTAATAAAGTCGGTATCTCGTTCTGGCATCTGCCAATCCGGTGCCCCCGCTTGAATCCAGTTGCCAATCGTCAGAATCGCAGCGGCGGGAAGTTGCGGTTGCCCCAACGGCATCCGTTTGGCAGGATC
Organism: Candidatus Poribacteria bacterium; assembly: GCA_965220065.1. GTDB lineage: Bacteria > Poribacteria > WGA-4E > WGA-4E > WGA-3G > WGA-3G. The sequence goes on along the minus strand of OZ244804.1, from coordinate 5,042,534 downwards.
GTTTGTGAGGAGTCGCTTATAGAGTTCAGACGCAATAGGTCTTCCCGGAACAACAGCACCTGTTTCGATGAGTGCCGTGTGTTCAATAATGATTTCCTCAGTAAACGCCCCATGTTCTCCATGGCAATTGAGGCAATTTTGTTGGAAAATAGCATACGCTTGTTGCGCGAGATTCTCTTGCGCATCAGTACTTTTGGGTACTAAAATGATAAGTGCTAAGACAATTGGAAAGATGTATTTTTTCTTCAGTTTCATAGTCACTTCCTTTAATAAAAAATTTCTTACGAATCGCAATTCAACGGAAACTCCCGCCCTGAATGCAATCGAGGACGGTCGATCCCAGTGGTGCATCTCGTGCAGTCCACCCTATTCCAAGTGTGTAAGTCTCAATCCAGAGAGTGGCGTCAAATCTTTTACCGGGTTTCCCCAAATCCGCAATTTCTGTAGCTCCCTCAAACCTGCTAACGGACGAACGTCAGAAATGTCGTTATGTGATAGATCCAAGATCCGAAGTTTTTTCAACTTCGCCAATGGGCTTATATCCGAAACCTTGCTATTCTCCAGAGACAGTTCCTGTAAGTTGATGAGATTCGCCAACGGATGCAGGTCAAGGGTTGGGGTGTTTGGAAAGAGATCCGAGAGGTACAAATCTTCAAGCATCGTCAAATTAGCAAGTGGGCGGAGGTCTGTTACCGGATTGTCCCTGAGGTCGAGTTCTCTAAGATTCGTCGCAAACTCTAAACCCGTGATGTTAGAAATTCCCTTACCCGCGATATTGATATAGCGGGCACTTTGCAGTCTCTCTTTTGTTAAGGGAACATCGGGTAGCAGCCCGATCTCTCCGCGAACTGCGGTGCGCAATACTGAGTCGGGCATCCATGCCTCAGCAAGATCTGTTTGTCCTGCCGTCTGTCCGATAACATCGTATTTCAGGTTTGTAAGATTCAACCCAGAGAGTGGCGTCAAATCTCTTACCGGATTCCCTTTGAGCAACAACGTCCGTAGTTCCGTCAGTCCTGATAGCGGTCGGATGTCAGAAACGCCACTATTTAAAAGATCCAAGGTTTGAAGTTCTTTCAACGCCGCCAACGGACTTATATCTGACACCTTTATCGGATTATTAGAAATGTTGAGGTCTGTAAGATTCAATCCAGAGAGTGGCGTCAAATCTCTTATCGGATTCCTCTCAAGCCACAATTGCCACAGTTCCGTCAGCCCTGCAAGTGGACTCACATCCTCAATTTGATTATTTGAGAGATGCAAGCGGCGAAGCTTCTTCAACCCCATAAGCGGACGGATATCCGAAATCCAGTTCCCGTCCAAGGATAGCATCTCTAAGTTAATGAGATTCGCCAACGGACGCAGATCCAGATTTGTTGGACGGACAGGGACGTGCCAAAAATGAAACTCCACGAGTTGTGTCAAATTCGACAGTGGACGTAAATCTGTTATCGGATTCTGACGCAAATCTAATCCCCTAAGATTCGTTGCGAACTCCAATCCTGTGATGTCCAGGATGCCTTTGTCATGCGCATTGAGAAAGCCCAACTTTAGTATCCTTTCTTTCGTCAAGGGAATATCTGGTAGCACTCCGATCTCACCCCGAATCGCTGCTCGCAACGCTGGATCTGGCATCCACGCTTCGGAGGACCGTGTTTGTCCTGCTGAATCGGATATAGCGTCGTATTTCAGGTCTGTGAGATTCAATCCCGACAGCGGTGTAAAATCTCTTATCGGATTCCCTTTGAGCAACACTGTCCGCAATTCCGTCAGTCCCGTTAGTGGACTTAAGTCTCCAACGCGATTGTCTGTAAGGATGAGTTCCCTCAGGTTTTCCAAACCTGCGAGCGGAACAACGTTTTCAACTTCGTTGTCAAAAAGGTCTAATACTTCTAAACTTTTCAGATTCGCAAGGGGACTGAGATCCCTTACACGATTGTCAGCCAAATTCAGGTAGATCAGGGCAGTCAGCGAACTCAGGGAAGATACATCGGTTACTTGATTATTCCAGAGACTTAACCCGGTTAGATTCGTTAGGGTGGCGAGAGGTCTCAGATCTGCTACTTGATTCGCGCCTACATTGAGATCAGTCAGGGAGGTAAGCATAGCGAGAGGACTTAAGTCGGTAACATAATTACCCTCATCCCCTAAATGTAAATGCCTTAAATTTTGAGCGAATTCCAAACCCTTTATACTCGCAATACCTCTTCCCTCGAGGCTTAGACGCTCCAGTTCTTGCATACCCTCCTTCGTCAAAGGTGCCATTTCGGGTAGCCCGAGTTCCTCTCGAATCGCCGCACGCAATGCGGGGTCGGGCATCCAGGCGTGGGTATCTTTTGGATGCACCGGCGCGTCCGATGTTGCGCTCCTTGCAGAAACCTGTAAGCCGTCACTGCGGGTCTTACCGGCGGTAGCGACAGCACGCCCACTTTGATTGCGCAGTGCCGGTTTTGCATCGGTCTTTAGGACAACGGGCACGTCCACGATCTCAATGGTCGGTTCAGATTCCGCCTCGAAACTATACGGTTTCTGAAAACGAGTGAGGTGCTGGTTGCTGAATCCGATCAGAAATAGAATCAAAACCGCAGCGGCACCAAAAGCCGCCCAGGGGAGCAACGGTTTCGTAGCCGAGGGTGGGGTCAGTTTCAAGTCAGCGACTTGCTGCATGATGTTCTGGGTTAAATTCGCCGATATCTGCACACTGCCGAGAACCTCTTGAACCAAGGCTTCTTCTTTCTCCCGTAAACGTTTACGTGCCCGACTCAGACGACTACTGATCGTCTTTACGGAAACGCCCAAGAACTTACTAATCTCCTTCATTGTCATTTCGCCGAGATAGAAAAGCGTCATGACGGTGCGTTCACTCTCCGGCAGTTTCTCCAGAAGTTTTTTCACGACTTCACGCCGGCGTTCCTCGACTTCTGCCTCGCGGTGCTCCGACAAATAGTGAGTATAGGAGAGTTTTTCTACTTCATCCACGCGTGTATCCTCCAGCGATTGCATCGCAGATTTTTGCTTTCGCAGCCAATTCAGGCAACGCCGATTCGCCATGACATAGAGCCATCCGGCAAATTGATAGGGATCTCTGAGGGTCGGGAGTTTTTTATAGACTTGGAGGAAGGTGTCTTGCGTAATCTCTTCAGCATAGTGAAAATCGCCGATCTTTCGCCATACAAGCGCATGAACGCTCTTCTGATACTTGTCGACCAAGATGCTGAACGCTACATCATCACCTGATAAAATTCTCTGTATCAATTGAACATCGTCTTCTCTATCCATCAGGATTCTCCATGATTCATTTGAAAGGATTGCGTTGCCAAGATCTGTAGGCAGGTATCGTTTATGTGCCGGACTTGTAATTGTAGCACGTAGAATTCAAAGACCGCACCATTTAATGTGGGACTTTACCTCCCCCTGTTGTTAAAGACACAATTTTTTGTCAAAAGTCTGCACCAATTTAACACAAGATGCTGTTTTTTTAAAAGAACAAGAAATAGTATTCACAACTCTCAAACAAGCCGTTAAAAATAGAAAGGGTGGAAACTCTCTAACCTCCACCCTACTTTTTTAGAATCTTATCAAAGCCTTCCTACTTCAAGATGAGCATTTTGCGCAGGAGCGACAGATTATCGGCTTGGAGTTGGTAGAAATAGACACCACTGGCAACACGCTCACCGACAGCGTTTCTGCCGTCCCAATACGCTGCACGACTCTGGCTCGTGTAGTAGCCTTCACGTTGATGTCCGAAGTCTAAACGCCGGATGACGGTGCCGCGTGTGTCATAGATGGTAATCCGCACCTCACTGGGGTTCGCCAAGTGATAGGGTATCCACGTCTCTGGGTTGAATGGATTCGGATAGTTCGCAAGTAACACTGTTTTTTCTGGAATCAGCGACGCTAAGAGGCGTTGAAGGTTCGCAATGCCCTGTTGGAAGGCGATAGAGCCGTCATCTTCAAGTTGCGCTTGTTCTATCCACCACTGAATCACTGCTGGATCCAATCCGTGTATATCGTCTACCGCGAGCATCGAAGGGGCAGCTGCGCCGTTTGATTCTCCCATATTCTGGGAAACAAGAATGAGATCCAAGATGTTAACAATTCCGTCCCCATTTAGGTCAACATCTGAGTTGGCGGGGACGGTTTTTCCAAGGTGGCGAGCCACAAGGACCATATCCAGAATACTCACCTGACCATCCCGGTTCACATCCCCGGTAGTATGGTGCCCCTCTACAGTAATGACGATCTCTTGCGATTCTATGGTGATGGGTTTACCGGTGATGGCCGCGAATTGAAAATTATCAAGTTTCAATCGAGCTTGTCCAACTGATTTTGCTGTGAATGTTACTGACAACAGCGTGCCTGTGCCACCGACACCGTCTTCGCTGAGCCTCGCTGAACTCAGACCTTTAATCTTACCCGACCGATTATCAATCCTCCCTCTCTGAAAGAAGGTCGCGCCGCCGCCTGTTTTCAGGAAATCGCCTTCGTTGACCTCAACGGCTTCAAGCACAGCAGCGTTATAAGCAATATCAAATTGCCATCCCGCTAAATTGGCGATATTTTCCGCCCGAATTTCAAGCGTAAACGTATCGGCAGTCTCAATGATAGGTTGGGAAAAAGCGTATCCGACCCGTGGATTTAACACCGTATACTCTGCTTCAGGATTAAACCCCCAAAACCCGTTACCCCCCGTTCGTGTTGCAACCAACAAAACATTTTTTCCTTGTTTGAGCGTAACAGGAACGAAATGTTGGTAATCGTGACCGCGTGCGCCTTTAAGTTTGTCATGGACCAAAACACCGTTGAGCCAGGCTTTACCGCCACCATCATTCCCAGCAAACAGGGTTACCTCTTGTTGCCGGGGTGCATACAGAACAACACAACCATAAATGACACCGGGCACAAAAGGACCTGCTGCGATCTCCGCCGGTAACACCTCGGCGATGTTATTCCGCCCTATAGGCGGTATTTTGTCCGACCACCAGACCTTATCTCCAACAGGATTCCCTTCAGTCGCGCCATGGGTTGAAACTTTCAGTTCTGTTACCTTGCCACCACTCGCTTCTGCGAGAATATCTAAATGTGTGAGAAGATCATCGGTAGGGTGCTCCAGCTTGTCCACAACAATGCTTTTAATATATTCCTCTGGCAGCAGTACCCACAACCAGGGTCCCTCTATTTTGGGACCGCCTTCAGGGAAACCTGGATTGGAGTGATTAATGATCGTTACATCCTCGCTGAATCCATCTAAAGGCGAAAAGTCGGATATCTCATTTCCGCCAATATGCAGCCATGTTAAGTTCTTTAACTTTGTAAGGGGCGATATATCCGATATTCTGTTTTCTGACAGCTCCAGCCATTTTAAACCGGTCAACTCAGCTAAGGGCGATATATCCGATACGTTGTTGTTGCCTGCAACACCTAAGCGTGTTAACCCCGTTAATTTCGCCAGAGGTGAGACATCCGATATCCCGCCTCCGAGAAGATACAGTTCTTTCAAATTTTTTGCCCCTTCCAGGGTTGATATATCAAGCTGCCCACCACAAATATCTATGATCTCGAGCCCTACGAGTGGCGACAGGTCGGACAAGGGGTTGCCCCAAGAATCAAACCTGTTCAGATTGGGCAATCCCGCCAGAGGTGAGAGATCTGATATGTTGTTATGACTAATTTTTACATGTCTAAGATTTTTTAATCCCGTCAGCGGGGATAGGTCCCTGACTTCATTGCCACTGATATCCAAAAGATCCAGTTTTGTTAACCCCGCCAGCGGGGATAAGTCAGATATTTGGTTCCCTCAATTTTTAACCATTCCAAATTTGTTGCGAACTCAAGTCCGGTCAAGTCGTTGATGCCCTTGTTTTCAGCAAAAATCCGGTTCTGGTGCATAGTCGCCATCTCTGCCACTGTAATCGGGGTGTTTGGTGTTTTTCCGAGATTTTCTTCAATGATCGCCCGCAAATTCGGGTCGGGGATGTAGACAGATGCCCCAGGGATGCGTTCCGTCTGCTGGTCAACGGAAATAGCCACATCAGGGAAATCCAACGCAAACACGATTTCACTAAACTGATTTGTCCATGTATCTCTTTTCATCGTGCCATTTTCTAAGACTAACACCCCTAAACTCTTCAAATTCGCGGAGGCACGAATCTTCTTCAGAAATGTCTCGGTCTCCAACCCAACGGCGGCAGCGGCATACGCCGCATCCACCGGTCTTTGAAATGCCTCGTGGAACCGTTGGACGGGTTCAATCCCACCAAACACGTCGCCGGTCGCTTTCAGTGCCTTCCGATAACGGGTGGTATCTTCGCTCAGCAAGCCATCCATAGTGGCTTTATCGGTATAGAGCTGCAACGCTCGCGGTTTGTTAAAAGGCGGATTTGCGTTGCGTTGAATAACACCCCGAACCGTATCTTGAAAATCTTTCATCCCTTCGGTGTGGCAACCGATACAGGAGAGTCCGTTACGGACAGTTGGATCGCTCGCCGCCGGATTGCGAACGATATCTATCGGTGCCGCGTCGAGCCGTCTACCGCCGGCATCCGCGAGATAGTATGCCTGCAAACCGTTGGGAAGGTTGAAGATAACCTCGCCACCATCATGCGTGAAAGAGAGCGGGTGTTTAAAGATATTCTGTGTCCCAACACTTCCCGCAAAGTCGTAACTCTTCCAATACGCACCATATCGAGAGATGTGACGTTCAACAACGCGGTTGTGATTCGATACACCCGAATCGCTGAAACCCGCACGCCAGACCCGTCTTCCCGCGGCGTTGCGAAGATTTTCAACAACATTCACCTCAAGTCGTGTCTCTAACTCTCTATCGGTCTCAGGGAGATCCAAAATGTCGTGATAAAGTGGTGGCAAGGAGGCGGTTGCAATGAACCAATCAACATGAACGAACGGCACTTCACAGTCCATCGCTTCCTGTAGATTTGTTAGTTTCCTACGAAGTGCTGTCTGTGTTGGCGCGTTGAATTCAATCTCATAAGGATATTCCGCTTCAATCAAGCTCCATCGACTGGTTCCAATCTCCCATTCGTAGTCACGAAGGTCAATGTAGAAGATCGTTTCTTTTGAATCAATGGGCTGCGGAATTTTAATGGTCCGTCCCCAAGAAAGGCTATTCACGAGTTTCGAGAGTGCCTGTCGATAGGCGCGGAGTGTCTCCGCCGACTCGCCAGCATTATAGAGGTGTGTGAGTGTAAAATAACGGGCAAAAGGACGGTCAAACGGCGCGAGTGAGTTGACGTGCTTCTCAATCGTATCAAGCATCGCCTTGGGTGTAATAAAGACGCCATCAGTTTCAGAGGTGTCCTCCCAATTCGGCGCGCCTGCTTGGATCCAATTACCGATCGTTAGAATCGCGGCGGGTGGCAGTTGGGGTTGACCCAGTGGCATCCGTTTTGCTTCATCGTTTGCAAAGAGCCGCTTATAGAGTTCGGATTCAATCGGTTTCCCCGGAACAACTGCGCCTGTTTCGATGAGTGATGTGTGATCAATGATGATTTCCTCAGTAAATGCGCCGTGTTCGCCATGGCAATTGAGGCAACTTTGCTCAAAAATTGCATACGCCCGCTGCGCGAGATTTTGCTGTGCATCAACACTGAGAAAGTCGCCCAGAATGAGGGTCAACAGCGAAATGAAAGTAATAAAAATTTTCCAGTTTTTCATGTATTTTCTCCTTGGTCCTAAGGGTTTGATTCGCAATCTATAAGGGTAATTCCAAGTGTTGCGAAGTGAAATCTTCTGTAGAGAACTATAGTAAGTCATAAGATCATCGTAGGTTGGGTTGAACGGACATCTTGAAAAAATAGAACATAGTCAATCAACTTCAAAGTCCACGGAATTCCTGATCTCCCAAAGCTCGAGTGAAACCCAACGCTGTTTTCTGAAAGCGGTGTTTTTGTTGGGTTTCGCTCTATCTACTGACAAAAAGACGTATTGGCGAGTTGCAGTTTCAGTAGCAACAAGACGAACTGCGTTTTTTACCGCTCAACCCAACCTACGGCATCACTGATGGCGGATTGCCACAGGAAATTATCCAAAGTTTAGATGATATGCGTCTACTCAAAGGCATTTGCCACGGCAACCAAATCCAAAACATTGACGGTGCCATCCCCATTGACATCTGGAGTCTCCTTACCAAAGGCATTTGCCACAGCAACCAAATCGAGAATGTTCACCACGCCATCGCCATTGACATCCACTGTGGGAGAGATTTCTAACCTCGATTCCGATTTCAGATAAATCTCGCCGTCTAAGTCAGGGAGGGTATGTGAGCGTTTGTCCTTCACCCCGCTGGCAACCCCAGACACCACTTCTGGGAACTTGATCTGCTGTTCCTTGCCAGAGCGGTTATAGACCGCCCAGCCGTTGGTGAACTCTCGGATGAATAAGCCTTCTCGATTCTCGTAAAGTTGACCCTTCGTTTCATCACCGCCGATCGGATAACCGAGGGGGTCATCCCAGAACTCCAGCCAGACAGAATGTACGCCTTTATATGTGATATCCACTCCCCAAATCTGTTTACTAAATACTCCGCCGTTTTTGAATTTCAGATAAGCATCGGAATGTGTCAATGCGAGTGTTGTCAAGGAACGCACGACCTTCCATGTCTCAGATGAATCTGGAGGGATTCCCGGATTACCACCCCCGGATATAGCATTGATGACCGGTTCTCGGAAAGATGCTTCTGTTTCTGCCCAGAGGAGTGCCTCTTGGATTTTAGCAATTTCATGATCGTCATATATAGAATTAGCTCCAGGCCCCGTTTCCAGCCAAATACCATTGATATAGGGTGCCCACCTCGGAATCTTTGAATGCTTACCCCTACCCGCGTTTACGAGAATTAAGAGGTCATCATCTATCTCGCGGATACTCTGCAGAATAGCATCTCTCGCCGCATATTCTTCCTCAATCGTTCTATACCCTTTAAGCTTTTGCCCAAGATCCCAATGGTCAAGCATTATCCCGTCAAACAATCCGCATTGCGAAATCGCTAATACTTGATCCTTGACCCATTGCTGTGTCTGAGATAGCGTAAAATCTAATAATGGTGCTGCCCCGTCTCCCGGGAATTCTTTAACAATATTACCCTGTTCATCTCGGAGAAAAATATCATCCGTAGAAATATAATCCAACCCTTTCTCTTTGTAATCCAGTCCCCCAAATCGGTAATAAACAACAGGCACTAACATCACTAAATTAGGGTTTAGTGATAAGAGTTCGGCATGTCGCTGCTTCGCCTCAAAAATATGATCTACCAATACGGGTTTGGTCCCGCTGGCAGTGCTACGAAGTTCCCAGTAAAGATACAGATCGTTCGGACAACAGAAATAAAGATCATGGATTGGGATATTTTCAAATTTATTTTCGTGGACTTTTAAAACGTGTCCCCAAGCGGATAAAAGAGACGGATAATCACGACTCTGGACACGTTCATAGGCTGAAGGGCGTTGAATATCACACACCAAATCATTCTCAAGATTTGCAATCTTGGATGTATTAATCATGCTAAGATCAACACTAATGTTACGCTTTGTATTCAGACTTTGGAGATTTAACCCTGCGAGTGGTGAAAAATCCGTAATTCGATTATTGGCTATATCCAACGAATTGAGATTGACTAATCCTGCGAGCGGTGAAATATCTACAATTTGGTTGTTCGCAAGTTTTAATCCACCTAATCCCGTGAGCCCCACAAGGGGTCGAATGTCAGAAATCTGGTTATGTGACAAATTCAAAAAAGCGAGTGTTGTGAGTCCGGACAAAGACGATATATCGCTAATTTCATTCTCTTCCAGAATAAGGGCATGACAATGGGTTGCATGTTCTAAGCCTGTAAGATCGACAATCCCTTTGTCTGGCACATCAAGACGCCCTAAGGATTGAAGGTGTGCCGGTGTTAAGGGGACATGTGCAGGAATGTCAAGTGTTTCCCGGACAGCCTCGCGGAGCGCAGGGTCTGGCATCCACTCTTCAGCATAAACATTTATTACAACACATAAACAAAACACTATCAAAAAATATCTAACATGTATCTTCATATTTTATTTTCTCACAGAACGCAGTCTAAGGATTTCCAAAAGCATTCACAACAGCATCCAAATCGAGAACGTTAACGCAGTTGTTGCTGTTGATAGCGGCGAGTGATGCTATTTTTTCAGATAAATTTCGCCATCCAAATCTGGAAGGGTGTGCTGAACGTTGGTGATGCCACTTGCGACAGCGGATGCTTGTGCCGGTAAATAAATCTTTTGCGCTTTTCCGCTGCGATTGTAGACTGCCCAGCCGTTGGTGAACTCACGGATAAATAAACCTTCAACCGTATGTCCCTTACGATTATGATAAAGTTGCGCCTTCTCGCCCACAGGACGACCCAGCGGGGCATCATAGAAGTCATACCAATAGTGTTGGTGGTTGTGCTGATGCCGTTCACCTTTTATATGCTCTCTCTCATGTCCGGGCAAGATCTCATATTCATGCTTATGGAATATGCCTGATATTCCGATGACGTAGCAGACGTAGCCATCAGAATGTGTCAATCCCAAAGTCGTAATGACACGCATCATCTGTTGGTTCCGAGGAGAATCCGGCGGCTCAAGCGGTATTCCCCGACCTTCAAGCGCATTTATTTGGGGTTCACGAAAGTTCTGTTCCGACCATAACACCGTGCTTTCAATCTCTCGGAGACGATCATGCGTGTAAGCCGTATCACCTTCGTTCAGAACAGTTTCTATGAACGCTCCATTAATATAGGGGGCAGAACGTCGAGCTTTACTCCGTTGCGTATTGACAATCATCAGAAAATCGTCATCAACAACCTCACGAATAAGACGCATCATAGAGATTCTCGCCGACCACTCGGCTTCAACACCCCGATAAGAGACCCCTTCGTCATCCTCAAGCGTAACCTCGCCTTCCTGCCACCGTCCCAAGAAGATACCGTCGTAGAGACCGCATTTCGCTACGGCAAGCACTTTCTGAATGAGGATGTCCTGTACAACGGGATGTGTGAAATCTATCAGGAAGGTTGAACCCCCTGCGTAAGCTCGAACCCGATTGCCGTTCTCATCTCTGATCCAATGGGGCCACGTTTCAGGGTAGTCGCTCGGATGGGCATCGATATAGTCGAGACTTACCAGTCTTAGAAAGTTAGGATTTTGCGAAAGCAGATAATCTCTTTTCCAGTGCGCATGGTCTATTCTACCAAACAGTCGAAGCCCTTCAGATGTAGGCTGCCATTGCAGGTGAAACCCCGGTCCACCCCAAAACAGATCGTGATATACGAGTTCTTCATCATCGGATAAGTTAGGTAAGTTGGGCATATCGGAATACCATGCTGAAAAGACGGAAGGGTAATCCCTATTTTTGATACGAGGTACTACAGCGACTCTCGATATATAATCACCGATCCGAAAATTGCCTTTAATGTTTAGAACCTCTAAATTCATCAACGCATCGAGGGGTGCAAAATCCCGAATATCATTATTCTCTATCAACAACTTTTTGAGATGGACTAACCCTGCGAGCGGTGAAATATCTTCGATTCGGTTCTTCCAAATATGTAAAGTCTCTAAATGCGTGAGTGCTGCGAGCGGGCGTAGGTCCGAAATCTGGTTCTCTCCCAAATCAATAAAAACAAGTCCCGTTAGACCCGATAAAGGAGATATATCGTGAATCTTGTTCCCTATCAGAACAAGTGCTTGCAAATCAGTCGCATGCTCTAAACCTGTAAGATCGACGATCTCTTTGTATCGCACATCGAGGCTGGTTAAGTGTTCTTGAAGATATGCCCGGGTCAAAGGGGTATCTACCGGAATGTCAAGTTTTTCGCGAACTGCCTGTCGGAGGGCAGGATCCGGCATCCACTGTGTCTCGGACGGTCTCAGAGAATCCTCCGAGGCATTGGGGGTTGAGACCTTCTCAGAAATCTGTAAACCGGCACTATTGCTTTTACTGATAGTCGTAGTCTGTCCAATCTGATTTCGCACGGATGGCTTCGCGTCAGTCTCAAGGACGATAGGGGCGTCAATAATTTCAACGGTAGGTTCGGATGCAGCCTCGAAGCTGTAAGGTTTCTGAAAATGTGCGAGGTATTGGTTGCTGACACTGAGCATCAATAAGGTTGCTAAAACCACAGCGGTTCCAAAAGCCGCCCACGGCAAGAACGGTTCCATTTTCGAAGAAGGTGTCGGTTTCAGATCGACAATTTCCCTCATAATGTTCTGCTTTATACTCGCCGGTATCTGCACGCCCCCGAGCACCTCTTGGATCAGAAGTTCCTCTTCCTCTTGTAACCGTTTTCGGGCGCGATGCAGCCGTGTCCATACTGTTCCCGCCGATACTCCCAAGAATTTGCCAATTTCCTTTGCTGTCATTTCGCCGAGATAATAGAGCGTTATCACCGTCCGTTCACTCTCCGGCAATTTTTCCAAAAGTTTTTTGACGATTTCAAAACGATGTTCAGTTGCTGCCGCCTCGCGCCGTTCCAAGACGTAATGTGCATAATCAGATTCCACTATTTCTTCCATGGGTGTGTCCTCCAACGATTGCAATTGCATCGCAGGTTTTTGTTTACGCTGCCAGTTGAGACAAAGCCGATTCGCAATGACATACAGCCATCCAAGAAATTGGCTCGGATTTCTCAGCGTTGAAAGGTTTTGATAGGCGCGGAGAAAGGTATCTTGTGTAATTTCTTCTGCGTAGTGAAAATCACCGATTTTTCGCCACACAAGTGCGTGAACGCTTTTTTGATATTTTTCAACCAAAGCGTCGAATGCGGTGTCATCGCCTGACAAAACGGCGTAGATCAACTGAACATCATCATCTCTTTCCACAGAGCGCCCCCTCATAAACAGATTCAACCGCGTTGTTCCCACTGGAATGTTCAATTAGGCACCGAGTCTCGGACCTTACACAATGCAACACGGTTTACATAATTATACATTACAATATTAAAGACACAATTTTTAGGCAAAACCTTACATCACGGAAAAAATATTTTGTCAGGCAATGATTTACAACCGTAGAAGAATGCCCATTAGGCAAGCTTCCAATTGACCCAAGCAAATAATTTTCTTCTGTTAAATAAAAATAAGGCGAGGTCAGAAAACCTCGCCTTATGGATAGATCAGGGATAAAACTTACTTGCGTTCAGGTTGCGCTTCCATCGCTGGATAGATTTCTATATCTGATCGCGTGATGAGAACGCCAACGTAGAAAGTCAACCAATCGCCGCAGAGTTCAATCGACATGTACTCGTCGTTATCATTGGCGTATTCGTGAAGCTCAACGTCAAACTTCTCTTCGCCTTCGGGATTGGTGAGGGTGAGCGTTGCGGGGACAACGTCCTGTCGGTTATATTCGACAGCGATGTCCTCGTTCTCATTCTCTGGATCGGGAAAATAGAGTGTCATGGTATCCGGCAACGGATCTCCGAGTTCACATTCATCGTCAACAATCCATCGGGAAATCTCGTAGTCTTCCTTCGTTCCAGCGACATGATCAACACCGATAACGACCTCCTCCTCCGCATCACGGATGTGATACATATAACGACGGAGACTGTCTCCTTCATATTTCTTCCGTATGACCAGTTTGAAGGCGTGCGAAGTATCGCCCGTCTCCTCATACGTCATGATGTCGGAGAGTTCAATCATACTATCAAGCGGAATGTCGACCAACTCATGCCGCACGGGTTTCTTCGGTTCAGTGTCCTTTCGTCTACCGAACAGGGATTTACCATCTTTTCTGCCAAATAATGCCATGCTCCCACCTAAAAATAGCCCTTGTTATACATCACTAACATAATCACACCAACAATGAGAATACTTCCGAAGATAAGCAGGAACCAAGTCGCCCCCGATGTCTTATTCTCAACAACAACGGTTCGTGTAGCTGGTGGTGCGCGCGTTGTGCTTGTCGTGGCAGCGGATGTTGTTACTGTAGGTGTTTCCTCGGCAGAAGCAAGGAGTTCCGATTTCAATGCCTCTTCATCTGGAAGTTCATCAACAGTGAAAGACTCGGCACCGTCCCCATAAAATTTATCAGGATTCTCATCGACGTAACTCGCGGTATAATCTTCATCTCGGTTCGTGCCGGGATCTACGTAATTTGAATTCTGCTCAACACCTTGGCTTTCGTAGTAATCCCTATAAAGTTCATACTCCGCTTGCTTTTCAGCACTCCAATGCGAGCGATCATAACTGGGATGGTGATAGTGCCACAAATAACTGCGGCGAATCGCATGGTTGTAATAGTCATGGAAATAGATGCCGAACATGAGGTTGTTAAACGCCATGGATGCCGCCAACGGGTACATTGAATACCCCATCATAGGATAGTAGCCCCCGAAGTTATTGACGTTAATCGTTTGGCGCGCGTCTCGGCGAGCACGTGCTGTTTCCCGGTTCGCCGTTCGGTTCTGCCGTTTCAAGCTGCGGTTTTCCGCTTTGAGTTGCCGCACTTGCTTCCGATCTTGAGCCTTCACCTGCCGTTGTTGGTTGCGCGTTGCGTTCCGAGTCGAAGTCGTGCTTCGATTTGTTGCGGTCGTTGCTCTTGCACGACTTGTTGCAGTCTGTCGCTGACGTGCTACGGTGCTGGTGCGCGTCCCGGTGCTTCTCGATGCGCTACTTCTGTTGTAACTGCTACCCGTACTGCGGGTCGTCCGCGTTGAAGTCCGTGGGCTTGTATAGGTACGACTGGTGCTGCTCCGACTGCGAGTGCTACTATAGGAACGCCTCGGTGTGGTACTCCGCCGACTCGTGCTACGGCTATAACTGCGGCTGCGACTGAAACTGCGCCCGCCCCTAAAACCGCCACCGCGACGGCTTTCTACGATATCCGGTGCGAAACTAAATAAAAAGACAACCAGAACCGCCAGGATCGAGAACTTCTGAAATTTACGTTTCACCCTGATCTTCCTCCTTAGATTTTTTGACTGGAAAAACTTGACAAAAGATGTTGAATCTGTTAAAATTAAGGATACATGTCAATCAGGTTCGGTTCTATTTCCTTAACCTTCCTGACTTTGAAGATTTATGTGCCTGTAGCTCAGATGGATAGAGCGTCAGCCTCCGGAGCTGAAGGTCGAGCGTTCGAGTCGCTCCAGGCACGTTCTTTTTTTAATTCTAACGGACGTGCACGTCATATTCTCACTGCGCGAAATCCTATATCCACCATTTTAAAGACTATGCTAACATTAATTGAGAGAGTTGTCAAGGATATTTCAGTAACTCCGCGCTAAAGGGCGGAGATTGTAGAATATCCGTAGCCAAGCGGGGACCCTGCGAGGTGACATGCTGAATAGAGTAAAATATCGCGGACCTTGTGGTGGCACACGGTGAGATGGTATGGATGCTCCCCAAGTCTATATCCGCTCTGGTTCCGCAATCTCGATGGGGCAACATATACTCCGAAAGGAGGGTTACAAACTATGTTTGTACCCGTGAAAAGTAAAGATGGTGAGAAGTTGATGCCAACCACACCAGCGAGGGCAAGAAAATGGATTAAGTCAGGCAAAGCTACACCTTACTGGAATAATGGCATATTCTGTGTAAGACTCAACATAGAGCCTTCTGACAGACACAAGCAAGACATTGCGGTCGGTGTGGATCCTGGTAGTAAGAAGGAAGGCTTTACGGTGAAGTCTACTTCACACACATATCTGACGTGTATCTAAACAACCGAAAGTAGAACAGAGCAATTGATCACTACAACTCACTTTCGATATATAAAGTCAGATTGGAATCTGAAGAAAGTGTTGAAAGGAAAAATATGGCACTTGATGTCCGAGATAGACAATTAACGGATCTGGTTGATCCGGAGGCAGCCGTCGAACAGATAGCAACAGGATGCGAATTCACCGAGGGGCCCCTCTGGCACGCCACAGAGCAATTTCTGCTGTTTAGTGATATTCCTGCGAACAAGATGCGGAGATGGGATGCGAACGCTGGAATGACTGTTTTCCGTGAACCCTCTGGGAAGTCAAACGGTTTGACTTACGATAAAGGCGGACACCTCATCGCCTGTGAACACGCAAACCGACGGGTCTCAAGAACAACAGCCGACGGACAAGTCATCACAATAGCATCACACTATCAGGGAAAACGCTTGAACAGTCCGAACGATGTCGTCGTGAAATCCGACGGAAGCATATATTTCACCGATCCCCCGTATGGGCTTAGCGCGGCTTACGGCGTTGAATCAGAGAAGGAACTCGACTTTCAAGGCGTCTATCGCCTCTCACCAAACGGTGAGACACTGACCCTTCTTGTCGACGACTTCGACAGACCCAACGGTATCTGCTTTTCACCAGATGAGTCCATCCTCTACATTAACGATACCGAACGGATGCATGTGCGCGCTTTCGATGTGCAACCCGACGGCACAATCACAAACGACCGCATTTTTGGTGAAGAGGAAGGGGATACCGGAAAACCGGACGGAATGAAAGCCGATACACAGGGAAATGTTTATTTAACAGGTCCCGATGGTATTTGGGTCTTCGCACCGGACGGAACACATCTCGGAATTATTCTCGTCCCTGAGCGAGCGGCGAACTTGGCATGGGGTGGAGATGACTGGAAAACCCTTTTCATCACGGCAAGCACCTCCGTTTATCGCGTAGCATGCAAGACAGTAGGAATGGTAGTTCCGTAATACCTATGAAAATTAATATCAAACGCATCGACAAGACGCTTCCGTTACCGAAATACGAAACCGCCGGTTCCGTTGGCTTCGATCTGATCTGTCGAGAATCCGCAGAGATTGCCCCACAGTCCATCGTTCTGATCCCCGCGAACGTCATCGTTGAAACACCCCCGGGTTATATGCTGATGGTATGTTCCCGAAGTAGCACACCGCGCAAATTCGGTTTGATGGTGCCCCAGGGCGTAGGCATTGTTGATAACGACTATTGTGGTGAAGAGGACGAACTGCAAATTCAGGTCTACAATTTCACGGACAGCGTTGTGCACGTCGAAAGAGGCAGTCGCATCGCACAAGCCATTTTCGTGCGTGTAGACACAGCAGAGTGGAATGAGGTCGAACAGATGTCCACTGCCTCCCGAGGTGGATTCGGCAGCACAGATCTGAAGTAGATAACCACATAGAGGCAGCCATGGAACAATATATAGAAGGACTTCAACAGGTATTCGATACCGGCGTTGACCGAGAGGGCAGAAACGGCGTAACCCGTGCACTCTTTGGAATGCAAATGCGCTACAACATGGCAGACGGGTTTCCTGCTGTGACCACCAAAAAACTCGCGTTCCGGTCCGTAAAAGCAGAACTTCTGGGTTTCCTGCGCGGCTACGACCACGTCAATCAGTTTCAAAAACTCGGCACACAAATTTGGGATGCAAACGCTGAGGCATGGGGGCGTGATGGTTACCTCGGACGGATATACGGCGTCCAATGGCGTAGATGGAAGACAGAAAATGGTGCGATTGATCAGTTAGCCAGAGTCATTGAACAACTTCAGACAAACCCGCATAGCCGTAAACATATTGTTACAGCATGGAATCCAGCCGAATTAGACGAGATGGCGTTGACCCCATGCCACATGTGTTTCCAATTCGTTGTGGCAAACGACAAGTTATCGCTACAGATGTATCAACCCAGCTGTGATATGTTTTTAGGAGTCCCGTTTAACATCGCCTCCTACGCGCTCCTTCTACACATGGTGGCTCAGGTAACAGATTTAACGCCATACGAATTCATTCATACTTTAGGTGATGCCCACATCTATCATGAACACCTTGACGCTGTCAAAACCCAATTGAAACGCAGCCCTTATCCGCTCCCGAAACTTGAACTGAATCCGAAGATTAAGTCAATCGATGCTTTTAAGATGCAACACATTCAATTGATAGACTACCAACACCACGGAACTATCAGCGCGCCCATGATTGTCTGAAAAAGGCATCAAAACAACATAGACAAAAAAGCAGATACCTCTCATTACAACTCTAACAATGGTAAATTTTAGAATTACTTAGACACTCTAAAGAGGCGAGGTTAGAAACCTCGCCAGCAGTGGCGGAGCGTTTTCAGACCTATTGCCTACTAAAATGTTCACTGATTTCTTTAATCCACCAAAGAAGCAGTATTTAGGGAACGAATGAAAGAGAAAAAACAAAATCAAAGTAACCTGGACAATTCAGAACAGAACGGTAGTCCCTCAGTCTCAGACGAATTGACACTGGCAGAGGAAGCGATGTTCCTCATTCAACTCATTTTTGAGGAATTTGAAGAGATTCTAATCAATTATCCTCATCATGCGGGCTACTGCCTCGCATCAATTACCCGTTTAGTGGATACGACCGAAAATCTGTCGCAATTCACACGACGGTTGGGAATGTGGCTCTGGATAGAAGTTCTCGCTTTTCAAACCGAAGAACCTCTGGACCTCGCGGAACTCGCCGAACACTTTGAAACCGATCAAGAGACCATCCAGACCGGGATTCGCGAACTCGTGAACGCGGAAGAATTTGAGATTGAATGGGAACGCGAAGGGCACATCAAACTTGTACCTCGCATGTTAAAAGAGACAGTGATCCATTTTGCGGAGCAGGTCTTGAATGGAATAGAGGCAGGAGAACAAGAAGAAGGAGTAGTCCCTTAAAAATGATAGTTTCAATGATTGCCGCAATGGATAAAAACCGACTGATTGGTAATGGACCCGATATCCCATGGCAGATGCCAGTCGATCGACGGCATTTCCGTGATATGACAGTTGGTAAGCCCGTCGTTATGGGACGTAAAACCTTTGAAACGCTGAAACGTCCGCTGGGCAAGCGGCGCAATATTATTCTCACACGAAACAGGACTTACGAGGCACCGAAAGGGTGCATCGTCGCACATTCGGTAGAAGAGATTCTTAAACGTTGTGAAAGAACAGAAGAACTCATGATATGCGGCGGCGCACCTATCTACGAAGCCTTTTTACCCCATGCCAACCGACTCTATCTTACACAGATCCACGCCACCTTCAAGGGCGATGTCTATTTTCCCGCGTTCGATATCCAAGCGTGGCAAGAAGTAAAACGCATTGATGGTGAACCTGACGAGAAAAATCCTTATCCTTACAGTTTTTTGTTTTTAGAAAGAAAATAGGAGAAAAATCTTGCTTAATTTGTGTATGCTTTCCGGTTCTTTTGAGTACGACTCCGAGGCATCCTTGACGATTTTCAAGACGTTCGTTGAAAAACACTATCCGATCCAAGCGAATTTAATTGTTTACGGTTCCGAGGATGACGATCCCTCTTTGGAGGCGTTGGATGACGCAGACGCTTTGTTAGTATTTACACGCCGTCTCAATACAAAAGGCGCATCACTGAGGCAATTCCAAGCGTACTGTGAACAAGGCAAGCCGCTCGTTGGCGTCAGGACAGCCAGCCACGCTTATCAAAACTGGTTGGAATTTGATAAAGCCGTATTGGGAGGCGACTATCAAGGTCATTACGGCGACGGTCCCGCCACCCAAGTGGAATTCATCGCTACAGAACATCCTATCCTGAACGGCATCCCAGCGTTTGACTGTTATGGAAGCCTTTACAAAAACCCATCACTCTGTGATGATACCTCTCTACTCTTGATGGGACATACCGACGAACATTCAGAACCTGTAGCATGGACGCGTTTGCATAATGGCGGACGTATCTGTTATACTTCATTAGGGCACCAGAAAGATTTTGAAGTAGAACCCTTTTTACGATTCCTGGCACAAAGTATCTTATGGGTAGTGGAACAGATATAGGCAAAGATTCAAGGCATTTTGGAGACATGGAAACACTTACGATCCTGAATGGCGATATCTATACCCCGACGCACTATGGACAGGGGAGTATCGTCATTCAAAACGACAAAATTTCAACGATAACATCAGAAGCACTGCAACCATCAGGAGAGCGTATTGACGCCTCAGGATGTCTTGTTATCCCCGGATTGATTGACGGATTAGTGCATGGTGGCGGTGGCTATGATAGCATGACGGGTCAGGTTGCAGACGTCGAGACGATCGCGCGGGCACATGCGCGTAGCGGTGTCACCTCGTTGGTATTAGGAATCTCCTCAGGGAGCATGACGCAAATTAATAGCGCCTTAACGGCTATTGCACACGTCGTTGACGAACCGGTATCAGACGGTTCTCGGATTTTAGGATCATATGTGGAAGGAAAATTTGGGAGTCTCGCCAAAAACGGTGCCCAGAATGCGAAATACATCACACCGCCGAACTTTGAAGAATTTCATGCAATGTGGGCGGCTTCCGATGGCACCTTAAAGGTGATCTCCCTCGCGCCAGAAAACGATGAAAATCTGCAGTTTATCAAGCATCTCGCGACCTTTAGAGCAGATGCCTATAATAACATCGTTATCGCGATGGGACACACAAACGCGACATATCAACAAGCAATGGATGCGATCGACGCAGGGGTGACACGTGCTACCCATACTTACAACGGTATGTCTGGGATGCACCATCGCACACTCGGCGCGCTTGAAGCAGTCCTCTCACATCCAGACATCCACGCAGAACTCATCGTCGATGAACATCATGTCCACCCTTTCTGGGGAAACAACCTTATTCGGCAAAAGGGCATACAAAGTGTTGGGTTAATTACAGACTGCACAGAACTCGCTGGTGTCCCTGCGGAAGACTGGCAAGCCTCAGCAACATACATCCCTGAACTTGATGCCTATCGCCTCAACGAAGATGCGATTTCTGAACACGACACAGCCTTTGAAGCCAATAATACTGAGAAATATGTCCGCAACGGAGCGGTGTGGTTGGATGTAGGCAAGCCTACGGAACGCCTTGCGGGTGCAACAATTACACTTATGGACGGTGTCCGTAATGTCATCAATTGGGGATATTCCCTGGAAGACGCCTTAACAATGGCAACTTTAACGCCGGCACGAAATTTAGGCGTTGCAGATTCGGTGGGTTCAATTGCAACCGGTAAAACAGCAGATGTCGTTATTGTTGACGAAAGCTTGAGCGTTCAAACGGTGATTTTAGGTGGAAAATTGCTAAAAAAGTAGAAAATTCGCAGAATTTCAGTTTTTTTTTCTTTTTTTTGAAAAAAAAGAAAAAAAATTTGACATCGTCCAAAATATTGTGTATAATATTAGAGTTTTGTGAACCCTAATCAATCTTTTTTAGAAGCGGGGGGCAATGATCCGAAAACATTCTAACGTCGTACCTAAAATTCCACGTTAATTTGTTGAAGTTGTGATGCCCCGCGCGGGGCTTTTTTATTTGCCTCAGAGATCTACAGAGACATTATTGCGGAGGTCTGAAATGCCAACAATTAATCAGTTAATCAAAAAGCCGCGCAAAAAGTCCCGGAAAAAAACGAAATCTCCGGTACTGGAGCAGTGTCCCCAGCGGCGCGGTATCTGTCTACAAGTAAAAACAGTAACGCCGAACAAACCGAATTCAGCGTTGCGCAAAGTCGCTCGCGTGAGATTCACCACGGGTTACGAAGCTACCTGTTACATTCCGGGGATCGATCACAATTTGCAAGAACACTCAGTCGTTTTAGTCCGAGGCGGGAGAGTGAAAGACCTCTCTAATGTGCGTTACCACATCGTCCGCGGCAAGTTGGATACAGCAGGTGTCGATAATCGTCGCCAAGGTCGTTCAAAATACGGCGCACGGAAACCGGGTTAAACAACGGAGGAAGCGTAAATGCCGAGACGTGGAAACATCAGCAAACGGGATGTGAACCCTGACGCGAAATACAATAGTAAACTGGTGTCAAAATTCATCAATAGCCTCATGCTGGGTGGAAAGAAGAGCACGGCACAGTCAATCTTATATGAGAGCTTTGAGATTATTGAATCCCGGGCGAACGAAGATGGTTTCGCCGTGTTCCGCCAAGCAATCAACAATGTCAAGCCGGTGTTAGAAATTAGACCTCGGCGTGTTGGGAGTCAGACGTATCAAGTCCCGGTTGATGTAAAAGCAGAACGGAAACAGCGATTGGCTTTTAGTTGGATTATTCAGTCCGCACGCGACCGCGGTGAAAGACGGATGGCAGAACGTCTCGCAGGCGAAATACTTGAAGCCTCTCGGAACGAAGGCGGCGCAATCCGTAGGAAAATGGATCAGCATCGAATGGCAGAAGCGAACCGCGCTTTCGCGCATTATCGATGGTAAAAAAATGCGTCACGGCTTATAGCCAAAGCATTAACACACACAAGGAGTTGTTCAACCGTGGCGGATAAAAAAAATAACAACACCCCACAACGTTCAGAACTGCCCCACATGCGAAATATCGGCATCATGGCACACATTGATGCCGGGAAGACCACTGTCAGCGAACGTATTCTGTATTATACGGGTAAGCTCTATCGGATTGGCGACGTAGACGATGGCACCACTGCTATGGATTGGATGGTGCAGGAACAGGAACGTGGCATTACGATCACTGCCGCTGCAACAACCTGTCAGTGGAAAAAACATCAAATCAATATTATCGACACACCGGGGCACATCGATTTCACCGTTGAAGTTGAACGCTCACTTCGCGTTCTTGACGGTGCAGTCGCAGTCTTTTGCGCAGTTGGCGGGGTTGAACCTCAATCCGAAACTGTTTGGAGACAAGCAGATAAATACGACATACCCCGAATCGCGTTTGTGAACAAAATGGATCGAACCGGTGCCGATTTCTTCCGTACCGTTGAAATGATGGAAGAGCGTCTCGGTGCCAGAGCGATTCCCGTGCAACTTCCAATCGGTTCAGCGGAACAATTCACAGGTATCGTAGACCTCATCTCCATGAAGGGCCAAGTCTGGAACATAGAAACAGACGCTGGTAGCGATGGTACTGCCATTCAAGAGACAGACATTCCTAAGGAAATGGAGGAAATGGCAAACGAATATCGCGATCGGATGTTGGAGGCTATCGCCGATTACGACGAAGAACTCACGTTTAAATACCTTGAGGGTATCGAAGTTTCACCTGAAGAGATTAAAGCAGGCATCCGAAACGCTGTAATTACTGGCAATGTTGTCCCTGTTCTGTGTGGAACTGCTCTAAAAAATAAAGGTGTCCAACCTCTGTTAGACGGGATTGTATCCTATCTACCAGCCCCCACAGACGTGCCACCAGTGGTAGGTTTTCATCCAAAGACCGAAGAAGAGGAAAAGCGTCCCCCAAATAATAATGAGCCTTTCTGTGCCTTGGTATTCAAGATTACGACAGACCCGCACGTTGGCAAACTTACCTATCTACGTGTGTACTCCGGTGTTCTCAAGAAAGGGGATACAGTCTACAACAGTAAAACTGGGAAGCACGAACGGATTGGGCGATTAATGCAGATGCACGCCAACAAACGGGAAGAACACCAAGCCGTTTACGCAGGCGACATCGCTGCTGCAATTGGGTTAAAAGACCTCTCAACGGGTGATACACTCTGCGATCCGAAGGCACATATCACATTGGAAACGATGGTGTTCCCGCTGCCGGTGATGGCTATCGCCATTGAGCCTCGAACACAATCTGACATTGATAAACTGAATCTCGCCCTCTCGAAACTCGCTGAAGAAGATCCGACCTTTAAAGTCCATCAAGACAGTGAGACAGGACAAACATTGTTGTCCGGTATGGGTGAACTTCATCTCGAAATCATTGTTGATAGACTCGTGCGCGAGTTTAATGTCTCGGCGAATGTTGGTAACCCACAAGTCGCCTATCGGGAAACGATCACTAAAGCAATCAAGTCTGTGGGACGTTTCGTACGTCAATCAGGTGGTAGAGGTCAATTTGGACACGTTGTGATCGAAGCTGAACCCCTTGAGAAAGGGACTGGCTTTGAATTCATCGACGAAACCAAAGGTGGCGTTATTCCGCAAGAATACATCCCAGCAGTCCGGAAAGGTATTGAAAACGCAATGAATACGGGTGTTTTGGCTGGCTATCCAGTTGTTGATGTCTTAGTCCGACTGGTAGACGGTTCGCATCACGCCGTGGATTCATCAGAAATGGCGTTTTCTGTAGCGGGTTCAATGGCATTTAAAGACGCGATGAAGCGTGCCACCCCGACACTCCTTGAACCGATTATGGACGTTGAAGTTATCGTTCCTGACGAATACCTCGGCAAAGTGATTGGCGACCTGAATTCGCGGCGTGCGCAGATACGTGAGACGGAAACGCAAGCGAAATCTCGTATTCAAGTTATTCGTGTTGATGTTCCTCTTTCAGAAATGTTTGGGTACGTCAAAACCCTTAGGTCACTCACACAGGGTAGAGCCAACTACTCTATGGAGTTTGCACACTATAACGAAGCCCCAACAAGCGTGATGGAAGACTTAATTTCATCAGCGAATCGTTAAGTAGTTGTTAAGGTGTCTGAACTGTGGGAGTGTTCTCACTTCCCATAAGCGGACACAGGATTTTAATAGTTTTCAGTGCAGGTTGCTACGATGGGGAAACACCCTATCAAAAACACCCTTTCAGTTGTCAGTTATCGGTTCAAGAGGTTTTCATTAAACAAAAAATTGTTCACTGAAAACCGAGAACTGAAAGCAGACACAGCAGGCGAACTGATAACCAACATCACAATAAACTTTTAGTGGAGTTTGGACAAAAATGGCTAAAGAAACGTTTGAAAGGACTAAACCGCACGTCAATGTTGGAACAATTGGCCACGTTGACCACGGTAAGACAACGCTGACAGCAGCAATTACAATGGTGCTCTCAAAACTCGCTGACACAGATTACGTCATGGAATATGACGAAATCGACAAAGCGCCTGAGGAAAAAGAGCGTGGCATTACGATTAATACCGCACACGTTGAGTATGAAACCGAGAATCGGCATTACGCACACGTTGATTGCCCCGGACACGCTGACTATATCAAAAATATGATTACAGGTGCAGCGCAGATGGACGGCGCAATCCTCGTCGTATCTGCCGCTGACGGTCCTATGCCTCAGACGCGTGAGCACGTGCTACTCGCACGGCAGGTGAACGTACCATCTCTCGTCGTTTTTCTGAATAAGGCAGACATGGTCGATGACGAAGAGTTACTCGAACTCGTCGAATTAGAAGTCCGTGAATTGCTCAGCGATTACGAATTTCCCGGCGATGATATTCCTATCATCACAGGATCTGCTCTTGACGCAATGGAATCTGGTGGTGATCCGTCCCACGAAGCATGCCAGCCCATTCTCGAACTCATGGCGACTGTTGATGAATACATTCCAGAACCGGTTCGCGATACCGACAGACCCTTCTTGATGCCGATTGAAGACATCTTCACCATCAGTGGACGTGGTACCGTCGTTACGGGACGTGTGGAACGTGGTACCGTTGAAATCGGGAACACCGTTGAAATCGTTGGATTGCGCGAAACACGAGACACTGTTGTCACAGGTGTTGAGATGTTCCGTAAAAACCTCAACGAAGGTCAAGCTGGCGACAATCTCGGTGCGCTGCTGCGTGGTATTGACCGGGACGCAGTCGAACGTGGGCAAGTTTTAGCAGTTCCCGGAACCGTTACACCCCATACCAAATTTGAAGCCGAAGCCTATATTCTGACAAAAGAGGAAGGCGGACGCTGGAATCCATTCTTTACCGGATACAGACCACAGTTCTATTTCCGGACAACTGATGTAACCGGACAGATGGATCTTCCTGAAGGCATCGAGATGATTATGCCTGGCGACAATGCCCAGATTACCGTGGAACTCACCAAACCGATTGCGATGGAAGAACAACTCCGATTCGCGATCCGGGAAGGTGGACAGACCATCGGTGCCGGTGTTGTCTCGAAAATTATTGAATAAAACGATAAGGCGGAGCGGACGCTCCGCCTTTTTAAGTAATCAACACAGAGAATTTCAGACATCAGCATCAAGATGTAAACAATTAACCCTCTGTTTGATGAAGGCGATACGAAAACATGGACAATCAAAAAATTCGCATCCGGCTCAAGGCATTTGACTATCGGTTGTTAGACCTGTCGTCAAAGCAGATAGCAGATACTGCGAAACGCACAGGGGCGGCTGTTTCCGGTCCGATTCCATTGCCGACGAAAAAGCATATCTATACCGTTCAACGTTCTACGTTTAAAGACAAGAAGTCGCGTGAACAATTTGAGATGCGGATTCATAAACGTCTGCTGGATATCTTAGAGACGACACCCAAAACTGTTGATGCCTTGATGCGCTTGGATCTGCCTGCAGGGGTCGATGTCAAAATCACGCTTCTCTAATTATTAACTCTGGTCACCGCTCCACTACGTATGCGGTGGTGTTCGTCGAATTCCGACGCAACTGAGGATATGTATGATTCTTAAGTGTTTATATTCGCTACCTATCATCATCCAGAGACAGTTAGACTTAACCTAAAACCATCGTGAAACGTAGTGGAACGATGCTCAGATTCAATTATTAAAAAAATGGTTAATGGAATTATTGGTCGTAAAGTCGGCATGACACAAGTCTTTGAGGATTCGGGTGAAGCGGTCCCCGTTACCGTTATCCAAGCAGGTCCCTGTCCAATTGTCCAACTCAAAACGCAAGAAAAAGATGGATATCAGGCAGTTCAATTGGGTTTCGGAGAGCAGAAAGAAAGTCGCACGAATAGTCCGAAACGAGGGCATTTCGCCAAAGCTGACGTTGACCCGGCGTTTGTGCTTCGAGAATTTCGGGTACAGAGTCTTGAGGACGTGTCTGTAGGAAGCATTGTCGATGCGAGCGTCTTTTCAGAGGGTGAACTCGTTGACGTGACAGGCACCTCAAAAGGACGTGGTTTTACCGGTGTGGTGAAACGTTGGAAGTTTGCCGGTGGTAAGAAAACCCACGGCGGCGAGCAAGATTTGCGTCGTCCCGGTTCTATTGGTGCAAGCGCGACACCTTCCCGAGTCTTTAAAGGGAAACGGATGGCGGGACGTCACGGTGCCAAACGGCATACGGTTCAAAACTTACCCGTGATCCAAGCCGATCCGGATCGCAATTTATTGGTCGTTAAAGGTGCCGTTCCCGGACCCCCCAACGGTTTACTTCTGATTAAAAAGGCATCTAAAGGAAAATAGTTATCAGTTAGAGGAAAACATGTCAATTTTAGACGTACACAACATATCCGGGGCTGTTCTGCGAGAAAAGGAATTAGCCGATACATTCACCGACGCTGAAGTGAATGGCACCGTCATTCATCAGTGTGTCGTCGCTTACCTCGCGAATCAGAGGCAAGGCACCGCATCAACAAAAACCCGGAGTGAAGTGAAAGGCAGCGGGAGAAAGCTCTACCGCCAAAAAGGAACGGGTAGAGCTCGTGTCGGACATGCCAAGTCGCCGATTCGAGTACACGGTGGTGTAGCGTTCGGTCCGAAACCGCGGAGTTACCGACAGGCTACCCCGAAACGGGTTCGTCAACTTGGACTCCACAGTGCACTTGCAGACAGGTTTCAGAACCAGCAGTGCATTCTCGTTGAAGATTTCACACTTGAAAAACCCCGCACGAAAGATATAGTTAACATGTTAGAGGCGGTGAATGCGGAAGGGAAAGTTCTGCTTGTTCTCAATGAACACAGCTCGAATATTTACCTCTCCGTCCGGAATATTCCACAAGTTAACAGCTGCACATGGGATAACCTCAACGTCTATGAGGTCATGTGGCATGATACGCTGATAATCACCGAGAACGCCGCTGAGAAGTTGGAATCCAAATTTGTTAACATCAGTTCAGATACAGAAGGATAAAACTGATGAAAGATGCATATCAGGTCATATTACAACCGCTGATAACGGAGAAGACCACAATACTCCGTGAATCTAATAAGTATGCGTTCGTTGTCGATCGCAATGCGACGAAACCACAGATTCGTCAAGCCGCCGAAGAATTGTTTGACATTGAAGGGGATATTCTTAAAATTCGCACGATGCGTGTTCGTGGTAAGCCCAAAGGTAAAATGTTGCGTTATCAACGGGGCAGAAAACCGCATTGGAAGAAAGCGATCCTTACCCTGAGAGAAGGCGTGACCATCCAAGCGTTTGAAACCATATAGGAATAGCCGTCAGGTGTCGGCTGTCAGTCGTCAGCAATCTGACGGCTGGTGGCTGATTGGTAAGCAAAGGAAATCAGAGTGCCTAAAACTTATTTACCCATAACCCCAAGTCGCCGGTTCATGACTGGATATACCTTTGAAGAGATTACGCGGAGCAAACCCGAAAAGTCTCTTGTCAAAGGTGCGAAACAGAAAGCCGGTCGGAACGCTCATGGACGTTTGACTGTGAGACGCCGCGGTGGTGGACATAAGCGCAGATATCGGGTCATTGACTTCAAGCGCGACAAGTTTGGCATCCCTGCCAAAGTCGCCGCAATTGAATATGATCCGAACCGATCTGCACATATCGCCCTATTACACTATGTTGACGGTGAAAAACGGTACATTCTCGCCCCTGTCGGTGTTCAGGTTGGCGATATGTTAAATTCAGGCGAAGATGCAGAAATCCGTGCGGGGAACGCCTTACCCCTTGCGAGAATCCCACTCGGATCGTCAATCCACAATATAGAGATGCGTCCTGGTAAAGGCGGGCAACTCGTACGGAGTGCTGGTGCTGCGGCGCAGTTGGTTGACAGAGAAGGGAAGTATGCCCGTGTCCGACTCCCGTCAGGTGAGATTCGCCTTGTCCCGGTTCAGGGAATGGCAACACTCGGGCAGGTCGGTAACGTTAGCCAGATCGTTATCGGTAAAGCTGGACGTTCGAGGTGGCTCGGAAAACGCCCGAAAGTGAGAGGCGTGGCTATGAATCCGATTGATCATCCGCATGGTGGCGGTGAAGGAAAGAGTTCCGGTGGTAGGCATCCGGTCACACCTTGGGGTGTTCCAACTAAAGGGTATAAAACCCGAAATCCGAAGAAGAAATCGAACCGCTACATTGTTGGAAAACGGAAATAATTTTTTAATTTTACCTTGCGGATAAGTCTCGTTGTGAAATCTGCGCAAGTTCCTGATATCGAGTCGCCTTCCGCTACGCTACAGGCTTACGCTTCGGTAGTTTTGCTGAAAAAAGGAGAAACACAATGGCGCGTTCTCTCAAAAAGGGACCTTACATAGATCCGAAACTTGCTAAGAAAATAGCCGCTATGGAACGTTCCGGCAGTAAACGGGTGGTGCGGACCTGGTCCCGCCGTTCAATGATTACCCCTGAATTAGTTGGACACACTCTGGCAATATACAACGGGAAAAAATTCTTTCCAGTGTATATAACCGAGAACATGGTAGGACACAAACTTGGAGAATTTTCCCCAACTCGTACCTTCCGTTCTCACACAGGTGGTGCAGCAAGAAGATAACCTTGTGATAGCTTTCATCGTATACCGAGGCACTCTAAAATGCCACCTTCTTATGAAACGATGCGTTTGGATGCCTTGATACGAATCACAATGAAACCAGAAAATTGCTTTTATTAGGAGACACTGATGGAAGCCAGATCTAAGATTAGGAACGCGTCGGTTGCGCCGCGGAAAGCACGTTTAGTAGCCGATCTCGTCCGTAATCAGTACGTTGAGGATGCGTTAAGTCAGCTGCGCTTTACGCATAAAGCCGCGTCCCCTATCATTTACAAACTCATTCAGTCAGCAGCTGCGAACGCGCAATATCAAGATCCGAATATCGATATCACAAACTTATACGTTAAAGAGATTCGGGTTGATGAAGGGATTACGCGGAAATGGATACGTCCCCGGGCACGGGGTATGGCAAATAGAATCCTAAAACGGAGCAGTCATATCACCGTCGTCGTTGATGAGGAGAGTCGTGATAATGGTGAGTAACACCGCGCACTTACAAAACACCAATAACACAACTTGTACTCCACGTCGCGAACGGGGCAGAGTTCAATAGGAGGTTTGCGTGGGACAAAAAACTCACCCCCGTGGATTACGCTTAGGAATCATTGAGACGTGGGATTCAAAGTGGTACAGCGAGCGGGATTATGCCAAATGGCTCCATGAAGATTTTAAAATTCAGAAGTTCGTCAAAGAGCAACTTGCGCGTGCCGGTATTTCGCGTGTTGAAGTGGAACGCGTAGCTGACCGTTGCAGTATTAACATCCATACCGCCCGCCCAGGTATTGTGATTGGTCGTCGCGGTGCAGAAGCAGAGAAACTACAAGCGATGCTCGAAAAAGAGGTCGGTTGCCCGGTACGGATTAATGTCTCGGAGATTAGAGAACCAGAACTGGATGCCCAGCTCGTATCAGAAGACGTTGCAACACAAATAGAGCGTCGTGCAGGCTTTAAACAAGCAATGCGTCGGAAAATCTCTGGTTCAATACAAGCAGGGGCATTGGGTGTCAAAATCATGGTAAGTGGGAGACTGGACGGCAAGGAAATCGCCCGTGCTGAATCCAGTATTGAGGGACGCGTCCCTCTTCATACTCTCAGAGCGAACGTTGACTACGGATTTACGGAAGCAAATACGACATACGGTAAAATCGGGGTTAAAACCTGGATCTTCAAAGGCGAAATTATCGGTGTCCCGGATAACCTGAAGGGTGAACCGTCCGTCCGTCGTCAATCTGGGCGACGTGAAGACGCAGGTTCCCAACGTCCTGAACGTCGCCGCGGTGACAGGCGTTCTGGTCCCCGGCAATCTGGGGAACAAGGTCGAGGAAGAGGGGAACAAGGTCGAGGAAGAGGGGAACAAGGTCGAGGAAGAGGTCGGCGTCGCCCGCGTCGAGGCGAAGGCGGCGGAGGCGGTTCCAGAAGTAATTCATAACCGCCCAACAGAACAAGGGCAGATTTTTAAGGAGGCATTTAAATGTTAATGCCGAAACGCGTGATGCGCCGCTACGTGCATCGTGGAAAACGCCGTGGAAAGCCACTCCGAGGTTCACAGATTAACTTCGGCGAATACGGCTTGCAAGCAATGGAAGCTGGTTGGATTACCAGCAATCAAATTGAATCGGCACGTGTCGCTATCACGCGATATGTACGCCGTGGTGGGAAACTTTGGATCAAAATTTTTCCACACAAGCCACTTAGTAAGCAACCTGCTGAAACGCGCATGGGTAAAGGTAAGAAGGGGCCCCCTGAACATTGGGTCGCTGTGGTTAAACCCGGCAGAGTTCTCTATGAATTAAGCGGCGTTTCGCTTGAAGATGCAAAAGGGGCGATGGAACGAGCCGCCCATAAATTGCCAATCAAAACTAAGTTCGTTGCACGGAATGCGTAAGTTTGATGCCACGCATGGAGGTCCGGAAAAATGAAAGCGGATGAACTACGAGGAAAAACGACCGAAGAATTGGAAGGTGAACTGAAAACTCTCAAAGAGAATCTGTTTAACCAGAAATTCCGAAGTATTTTAGGACAACAAGAGGACACAACACGTATCGGTAAGATTCGGAAGGACATCGCACGCGTGAAAACCGTCCTACGACTCCGTGCAGAATAGTCATCAGCCATCGGCAATCAGCAAAGAGACTTTTGCTAAACGATTCTCTCTTAACTGACTGCTGACTGCTATTCATAATAAGTTTGACTGGTTTGGAGGATAAAGTTGAGCGAGGAAAGACGAAGACATCGCAAATTTCGGACAGGTCTTGTTACCAGTAACAGTATGGATAAAACTGTCACAGTGTCGCTTGTTCGACGCTTTCAACATCCCCTTTACAAAAAGGTAGTCCGAAAAACGAAAAAGATTCTGGCTCACGATGAACAGAACAATTGTAACGTTGGTGACGTGGTGCAGGTTGTCGAAACCCGACCGCTGAGCCGTCATAAACGGTGGCGGGTCCAAGCGATAGTAAACGCAGCACAGACCGTAAACGATTAAGAAGTGCCATCAGCAGTGCGCGTGGTTTGTCCCCCGTATAGGGTGAGAAACGCATTGACGTGGTTCGTTCGGCACTTGAGAAGAAAGGGTTCATCTCCACTCTGACGTTTCCAAACAGGTTTCCGTTTTGAAGACGGTGGAGGAGGATAGAAAAATGGTTCAATCATATACTCGATTAACCTGTGCTGATAATACTGGCGCAAGGAAGTTAATGTGCATTAGTGTGCTTGGGGGAACCCGTCGGCGCTACGCACGCGTAGGCGACGTGATTGTAGCAAGCATCAAGGAAGCGGTCCCCAATACACAGGTAAAAGCCGGTGAAGTCGTCCGGGCAGTTGTCGTTCGTACGACGAAAGAATATCGACGGTCAGACGGTTCCTATATTAAATTCGACCAGAATGCTGCAGTTCTCATTGATCCGCAGAATCAACCGCGTGGCACTCGAATCTTTGGTCCCGTCGCACGTGAACTGAGAGAAAAGGCGTTCACCCGAATTGTCTCGCTCGCTCCCGAGGTCATTTAGGAGGACAATTGTGGCACAGCAAAAACTACATATCAAAAAGAACGACACAGTCTTAGTCCTCAGTGGTCAAGATCGAGGTAAAGAAGGCGTTGTTTTAGAGGTGTTTCCAAAGAAACAGCGAGCAATCGTTGAAGGCATTCATATCGTCGTGCGTCACCTCCGACCAAACCAAGCAGGACAAGGCGGCATCGTTGAACGCGAGGGCACCATCCACATTTCCAATCTCAAAAAGATTGATGGCTAAGCGGAATAAAGTGTCTGAGATCCTGCTGAAGAAGTACATTGCAAAGCATCTCTCACGGAACATGCAATCTCTATAGGATATAAGGCTTATGAGCCCATTCAAAGAATTTTATCAATCGGAAGTTATGTCCGCCTTGCAACAGCATTTTAATTATAAAAATGTGATGCAGATTCCGAAAGTGGACAAAATTACACTGAATATCGGTGTTGGTATAGCAGTTCAGAATCCAAGCGCATTGGAAGATGCCGTAGAAGAACTGACACTTATTGCGGGTCAGCGCGCGGTGATCACCCGTGCGAAAAAGTCGATCTCTGCGTTCAAAATCAGAGGTCCATCAAAGTTGGGACGTACTCCCGGCATGGCGATCGGATGTAAGGTCACGCTACGGAAGCAAAGGATGTATGAATTTCTCAACCGCCTAATCAACATTGTGTTACCCCAAATTCGGGACTTCCGCGGTGTATCACCGGAAGCTTTTGACGGTCGCGGCAATTATTCCCTGGGTCTCACGGAACAGTTAATCTTTCCTGAAATTGATTATGACCAGGTTAACGATATTCGCGGACTGAATGTAACCATTGTTACCACCGCTCCAACTGACGAAGAAGGTCGCGAGTTGTTAAGACTTTTAGGGATGCCCTTCCGAAGATAGATAGATGAGGTTTTTCGTTAAACGTCAGGAAAGATCTCAGGGGCACCCTTACCAGCACCTCCTGTTTAACAGCCGGAGGCAACACCCGTAGCTACTATGGGTAAACAAAAAAAGGAGTATCCAGGTTGGCAAGTAAATCATGGATTGCCAAACAGAAAAGAACCCCGCGGTTCCAGACCCGAGAATACAGTCGTTGTAAAAGTTGCGGTAGATCGCGTGGGTATCTTCGCAAGTTTGAGTTGTGTCGTATCTGTTTTCGTCTTTATGCTCGCGCCGGTAAAATTCCTGGTGTTCGAAAGGCAAGTTGGTAGAGGACTCAATGAGTTGTCTCTCTATACAAACATGACAGGCACAACAGTTATTCAAAAACGAGAAGAAAATAAGGAGAATCTTTCATGTCGATGACCGATCCGATTGCTGATCTGCTAACCCGTATCCGCAATGCCAACATGGCAGGACATGAACGCGTCGAAATCCCCTCCTCAAAAGTTAAAGCTGAGATCGCACGCATCCTGGCAGAAGAGGGTTACGTCAGAAATTACCGTTTAATCGAAGATGGGAAACAGGGGATTTTAAGAATCTACTTGAAATACGGAACCACGAAAAAAGAGAAGGTCATCACAAACCTAAGACGTATCAGCAAACCCGGCAGGAGGGTTTACGCCAAAGCCGATAATTTGCCACGGGTTTACGGAGGACTCGGAGTCGCTATTTTGTCAACATCCAGTGGACTCAAAACGATCCCACAATGCCGTCAGGAGAAAATTGGTGGCGAAGTTCTCTGTTACGTCTGGTAACATCTTGCTGATGACACGCAATGAGTTGGGAGAAACAGAATGTCACGTATTGGACTAAAACCGATACCAGTGCCCGATAAGGTGCAAGTCGCCTTAAACAACGACGACGTACAGGTGGACGGACCGAAAGGGAGTCTTAATTGGAAACTGCCAGAAGGAATCGATGCGACGCTTGAGGAAAACGTCCTAATCGTCCAAAGAACGAGTGAGCTCAAACAGTACAAAGCCCTACACGGATTGGCGCGCAGTCTTATTGCCAATATGGTTACCGGTGTTTCGGAGGGTTTTGAGAAAAAATTACGAGTCGTCGGTACGGGTTATCGTGCTGAGGTCAATCGTGAGAACAATTTGGTTCTCGATGTTGGCTATTCGCATTCCGTCACTTACTCCCCACCTGATGGAATAACATTGAACGTTGAACCCACTGAGACAGTAGATGGACAGATACATACACCTGTCGTTGTCAGTGGCATCGACAAACAGTTGGTCGGACAAGTGGCAGCTTCTATTCGTCAAATTAAGAAACCGGAAATTTATAAACCTTGTAAAGGTATTCGTTACGACGGCGAGCGCGTCCGAGATAAAGAAGGGAAAGCTGCTGCTGGCTAACGTTGTCAGATAGTTAGAAAAGTGATAAGGAGACAGACCCCTTGGTACTTACAAAAAAGAAACGGATGAGCCATTTACGGCGCCGCAAGCGAGTTCGCCAAAAGATCAGCGGTACCGGCGACAGACCGAGGCTCTCTGTTTTTCGAAGCACAAAACATATCTATGCGCAACTCATTAATGACGAACTTGGCGTGACGGTTGCCGAAGCCTCGACGCTTTCTCCCGAACTGAGAGAGACTGTTTCAAACGGTGGAAACATTCAGGCAGCGGAGAGCGTTGGGACGCTTATCGCGCAGAAAGCCAAGCAGAAGCAGGTTGAGGTCGTTGTCTTTGACCGAGGCGGGCATCTCTATCACGGGCGTATAAAAGCCCTTGCTGAAGCTGCAAAGACGGAAGGACTAAAGTTCTAACCTTTTTTATTACGTTTCTGCTCAGGGAAACACCCAAGCAACCCCCTCCATTCGATTTCGGGTAGGTTTTGCGTGTATCTTGTATTCCTGATTCAAAAATTGAACAAGAATTTTACCAGAACCCCACTCGAAACGAAGTGGAGCGAGGTCCAGGAGGCCCTAACTTAAAACATGCTGAAAGATAAAATCAACCCTGATGACTATGAATTTGAG
The DNA here is from genome assembly GCA_965220065.1 of Candidatus Poribacteria bacterium. GTDB lineage: Bacteria > Poribacteria > WGA-4E > WGA-4E > WGA-3G > WGA-3G. The sequence continues at coordinate 5,007,285 of OZ244804.1, read as the reverse complement.
GAACGCATGATTACAATCAACCGTGTGATGCGAGTTGGTAAGGGGCGACGAACGCCCAGTTTTAACTCACTCACCGTTGTTGGTAATCGTGATGGTATTGTTGGTATCGGATTTGGTAGCGCAAGCGAAGTCGCTGGTGCGCTCCGAAAAAGTTTCGCAGATGCTCGAAAAAATCTTGTTCGAGTTCCAATTACCAACGGTACGCTCCCACATGAGATCATCAGCGAATTCAAATCCGCCAAAGTCTTGCTAAAACCGGCAAGTCCTGGAACAGGTATTATCGCTGGACATGCGACGCGTGCTATCCTCGAATTCGCAGGCGTTCGAGATGCCCTAACAAAATGCCTTTCCTCTCGGAATGTGAAAAATATCGCTGAAGCGACCATGCTTGGATTGAAGAGTCTCAAAGATGTCAATGAAGTCGCTCGGTTACGAGACCTACCTGTCGAAGAACTGCTCAAGAAACGCTAAATTGGCAATCAGCGGTCGGCAGTCAGGTGTCAGTCGTCAGTGAAGCATGGGTAATTCGCGTAAGTGTCACACAACCTCCTTGCTGATAACTGAAAACTGCGGCACGATAATGATTGGTGTATTGAATATCAGTCACACAACCTTCTTGCTGATAACTGAAAGGGTTGTGCAGCAACCCGTGCTGAAGACTGAAAACTATAAAGAAGGAATGGAGTAAATCCTGATGAAACTGAACGAACTTAAACCTGCACCAGGCGCGAACCGCTCAAGAAAGCGGGTAGGCAGAGGCAACGCTTCAGGTTGGGGCGGCACCTGCGGACGTGGGCACAAGGGTCAAAAATCCCGATCCGGTGCTTCAATCCCCGCATGGTTTGAAGGTGGACAGATGCCGCTGGTTCGACGGCTTCCCAAGCGAGGCCCGCGGCGAACTGGACACAAACGACTTGAGTACGATGTTATCAACGTAGAAACCCTCAACATTTTTGAAGACGCTGCGGTTGTCAGCCCTGAAGTCCTTCGCGAAGCTGGAATAATCAAACGGAAAAACGCCCTGATAAAGATACTCGGCGACGGTGAACTCGAAAAACAGTTGAAAGTCCAAGCACACCGCTTCTCAAAATCTGCAATCGAGAAAATTGAATCCAAAGGCGGCACAACCGAGATCCTCGGGATGCATGCAACCCCTAACGACCCTGCTTAAGCATCGTAGGGGCTGGAGCACCCAGCCCGTACAGGAGGAAAAAAAATAAGTGATTAAGGCAGTTCAAAACGCTTTTAAAATACCTGAATTGCGGAAACGCATCATTTTTACAGCGTTGCTCTTGATTGTCTACCGCCTTGGTGCACACATTACACTCCCGGGTATTGACGACCAAGCACTCGAAGCGTTCTTTCAACAACTCATGGAGCGTGGTGGGAATGTCATAGGATTCATCGACCTGTTTTCTGGTGGTGCGTTTAGTCAGATGACTATTTTCGCGCTCGGTATACAACCCTACATCAGTGCCTCAATCATTATGCAACTCCTCGCCGTCATTGTGCCTTCATTGGAGAAACTCTCCAAAGAGCCTGACGGTCGGAAGAAGATTACGCAGTATACCCGATACGGCACAGTGATTCTGAGTATCATTCAGGGTATAACGATCAGTATCGTCCTGCGGAACCCAGAAAACATAACTGGACAAGCAGGCGAAATCGTGAGAAACCCCGACCTCTGGTGGCATTTCCTCGTCGTTATAACACTTACTGCAGGAACCTCCTTTGTTATGTGGTTGGGTGAGCAGATCACAGAACGCGGTATTGGACAAGGTATTTCATTAATTATTACAGTCGGCATCATTGCTGGATTGCCGGGTGGTGTCACAACCGTTTTCAATAACCTCGTGACAAGACCGGAGTTCGGAATCCTACAACTTGCACTTTTAGTGGCACTTGTCGTTGTAGCCGTTATGGGGACTGTGTTTATTACACTTTCCGTTCGGAAGATTCCGGTGCAATACGGCAGGCAAATTCGCGGGCGAAGAGTGATTGGTGGACAATCAACACACTTGCCGCTTCGTGTCAATGCCGCTGGTATGATTCCAATTATCTTCGCTGTGACACTGATCCAATTCCCGCCGACTGTTCTCGGTTTTCTACCACGCGACTGGGGATGGGTAATGGGTGTGGAAACGCTCATTGCTCCGGGAACCCCGATTTATCTTAGCATTTACGCGTTATTAATTATTGGTTTCACCTATTTCTACACAGCTGTGCAAATCAATCCAATACAAATGGCAGAGGATTTACAGAAATATGGTGGTTTTATTCCAGGTATACGAGCAGGTAAACAGACCGCAGACTACATCAATACTACGCTTACACGTATCACACTCCCAGGCGCAGTCTTTCTTGCTGCTATTGCTGTGATTCCGATTATCATCACAAGCCAGCTTCAAGTTGGAAACATGGTAGAAGGTGCTTCTATCCTGATCGTTGTGGGTGTCGTGTTAGATACAGTGTCACAAATCGAATCCTATTTAACGGTGCGCCATTACGAAGGATTCTTAAAAGACCGAAAACTCAGAGGCAGACGGCGTTAGGGTTTTCACTTGAAAGAGGACACCATGAAAGTCAGACCTTCTGTGAAAAAGATGTGTAACCAGTGTAAAATTATTAAACGAAAAGGGATAGTCCGCGTCATTTGTTCTTCAAACCCGAAGCACAAACAACGCCAAGGCTAATTTTAATTATACCTTGCGGATAAGTCTCGCTGTTAGCATTGTGAAAGTTTCTGATGTCGAGTCGCCTTCCGCTACGCTACAGGCTTCTGCAAGGAACATACGAAAAAGGAAGAAACTCATGGCAAGGATCGCAGGAGTTGATTTACCTCGAAACAAACGGGTGGATATTGCCTTGACGGCAATTTATGGTATCGGTCGTTACACTGCAGCGCAAATTGTCACCGATCTGGACCTCGAACCTGGGAAAAAAGTTGACAGCCTCGCCGAAAACGAGATTGGTCAACTCCGAGACAAAGTTCAAGAATATATGATTGAAGGTGACTTGCGCCGCGAAATTGATCAGAATATCAAACGATTGATGGACATCAACAGTTATCGTGGTCTGCGACATCGTCGGCAGTTACCTGTCCGCGGGCAGCGCACGAATACTAACGCACGCACCCGTAAAGGAAAGGCACGAACCATCTCTGTCGGTAGGAAAGCTAAAGAGGCAGCACGTAAAGGTGGTTAGAAGAATAGCGGTCAGTTATCAGTTCGGTTTTTCTTCCGAAAAACCTTTCAGTTGTCAGTTGCCAGTTAAGACCTTGTGGACATTACAGGAAACTTTACCGCCACAAGCCCCTTCTTTAACTGATAACTGATAACTGACAACCATTGATAAGAAAGGAGAGCTGTTTTGCGTGGAAGACGACGAGAACGCAAGAACGTTCCTGAAGGTATCGCACATATACAAGCTACCTTCAACAACACAATCATTACAATCACAGATTTAAACGGAAACACTGTTGCTTGGGCGAACGCTGGAATGACTTTCACGGGTTCACGGAAGTCAACACCTTTTGCCGCACAACAGACAGCAGAATCATGCGCTCGCAGGGCAATGGATCACGGCATGAAACGTGTAGAGGTTAGAGTCAAAGGACCCGGATCCGGGAGAGAGTCTTCTATACGAGCACTCGCCGCAGCCGGACTTGACATTACCTTAATGAAGGACGTGACTCCTATCCCACACAACGGCTGTCGTCCCCCCAAGAGACGACGGGTTTAAGTTGACCCGCAACTCGACTCCGATACAAGACTTAAAAGCACGAGTTGAGGGTCAAACTCACACAAGGAGAGGGAATGAGTAGATATTTAGATTCAGTCTGTAAATTATGCCGACGGGAAGGCGAAAAACTCTTTCTGAAAGGGCGTCGATGCAACGGACCTAAATGTTCTTTTGAACGCCGCAGCTACCCGCCTGGCGAACACGGTCAGACCCCGCCTCGCAGAAGTCGAGCGGACAATTTCCGACGACAGTTGCGTGCAAAACAGAAAGTCAAACGTACTTACGGTGTTTATGAGAAACAATTTCGGAATTATTACCTCAAAGCAGCACGTCAAACAGGTATCGCTGGCGAGAATTTAATTAGTTTCCTTGAACGGAGGTTGGACAACGTCGTTTACCGACTCGGGTTCGCAACCTCTCGAAATCAGGCGCGTCAACTCGTGAAGCACAACCATTTCACTGTCAACGGCAAGCGGGTTAATATCCCGTCTTATATTGTGAAAGTTGGTGATGTCATCACACCTCGCGAACGGAGCCGGAACCTCGCGACTATTCAAGAGGCATTAGAATACGCACAGCATCGCGGCGCACCTGAATGGCTGGAAATTGATACGGACAAGTCAGAAGGACGTGTTCAAGGAACACCCGTGGTAGAGCAAATCGCCATCGACCTTGAAACGCAACTCATCATTGAACTTTACTCCCGATAGATACATCCCCATATTGGTTATCGGTTAACAGTTACAAGAGGATTTATGGTAAAGTATAAAATTAAGTTTACATCTCTTCTGTAGGGGGCGTACCCTCCGAATCGCGACCATACGCCTAAGCGTCGGGAATCGGAGTTCCCTCCTACAATTCAATAAAGTGATGTTAATTCTAAAATCCACCATAGTTAAACGAAAACCTCTTAACCGAAGACCGACTACCGACAACTATTTCGGGGATGCCAAAAAACACAATACAGGCAGAAAATTAAGAGTCCGTGCACACGACCACTCAGTTTGTCCGTACTTTAACACTTAATTTAGAATCTTATAGGAGGAAATCGATGAGGGAGAAATCGATGAGGGAGAAATCGATAATAAGGTCCGAGCTGGAAATGCCCGATCGGTTGATAACTGATACAGATACCTTACGCCCTAATTATGCAAAGTATACCGCTGAACCTTTTGAGCGCGGATTCGGAACAACCCTCGGCAATTCGCTACGCCGAGTCCTCCTTTCCTCAATTAAAGGGGCGGCGATTACAGCCGTTCAAATTGAGCAAGTAAAGCATGAATACGCTACGATTCCCGGCGTTGTGGAAGATGTAGTCCAGATTATTCTCAACCTCAAAGAGATCCGGCTCAATATCACAACCGACGACGAGATGCGACTCACATTGAAAGCAGAAGGATCTGGCGAAGTTACAGCAGCCGACATCCATTCTAACGCAGACGTTGAGATTATAAACCCTGACCAGCACATCGCAACACTCGATAAATGCGAAGGATTGGACATAGAGATCCGTGCGCAAACAGGCAGAGGATACTCTCTCGCGGAAGAGCACAGAACTGTAGGACACGAGATTGGATTGATTCCTGTTGATGCGAAGTTCTCACCCGTTGAAAAAGTGAACTACTGGGTAGAAGAAACCCGTGTCGGCGATATGACTAATTTCGATAAACTTAACCTCGAAGTCTGGACAGATGCAACCATCACGGCAAAGGAAGCTGTCACACGCGCTGCTAATATCCTGCTGCAACAACTCGAGATCTTCACGGAATTCGATGAAAGCTACGTTGAACCGGAACCTGAGATTGATGAGGCAAAGCTCCGGCGCAATCGATACCTCGCCAAACCCGTCTCTGAACTTGAACTCTCGGTCCGAGCCAGTAACTGCCTCGAAACGGCAAATATCAAAACTATACGAGAACTTGTTACAAAAGAGGAAAAGGATATGTTGGAATACAAGAATTTCGGGCGAACCTCCCTAAATGAAATCAAGGAGCAACTTGCCAACATGGGACTTACCCTCGGAATGAAATTGGACGACTTAGACGACGCGGATCTCACCGAAGAAGATATGACGCAAGCACCTTTGCAACCGCCTGTGTAATTCTTCGTGACAACGCGTGAATGGAGGAAGACGATGCGTCACAGAAAACGCGGCCGGAAATTGGGACGAACGGCAAGCCATCGGAAGGCACTTTTCCGCAACCAAGCCACCGCGCTATTTGAACACGAACAAATTCGGACAACACTACCAAAGTGTAAAGAACTTCGGAGTGTCGCTGAAAAGTTGATTACGCTTGCCAAACGTGGGGACTTACCCGCTCGCCGACAAGCCGCAAAAATGCTCTATGGGACCAATCTGCATTACACACCCAGAAGAGGAGAAGAAGTGAGTAACCTCGACAAACACGCTATCCTACGCAAACTGTTCGATGACATCGGACCTCGGTATCAAGACCGAAGCGGGGGATATACACGTATCATTCGAGGTGAACTCCGAAAAGGCGACGGAGCACAGATGGGCTACATTCAACTGGTTTAATGGCTGTCGGCTATCGGCTTTCAGCAGTCAGTAAAATGCACAGGCGGAGGTAAAACTCCGCCTGTTTCTGCTTAAACCATAGTTCGATACAAAGATACCGCCACCGCTCATTGACCGCCAGTAGTTACCAAGAATGGAAAACCATCCACTACTGACAGTGAGTGCAGCGAACGCCCCGAGTGCCGACTGCCGATGACTTCCTAAAACCGATACGCGGCGGATACAAACACCCGATGTGTAAGCCGTTCCGTGGTCAAGTCATTCCTGCTCCGCTGCCAAGTTCCGAGCATATATCCTACATCAAACTTTAGAGAATCTTCAAAGATTTTTCCTACACCTAACGTTAAGAAATCGCGTGCGTTGTTAACCTCAGCATCAGTGAACGGAATCGTATCCCGAAAATAACCGACACGGACATGTGTATCGATAGTAGGTATCCTATACTCCACACCAAGTCGTGCCTGAAGCGTTGTGGCGTAGAATTCCTGAAAATTATCTTGCGATATGTCATCCGCTGGTGCTGGATCGTAGCGGGTCTGCGTCCAATCTGTGAGTTGGACATCACCTGCGAAAATCAATCGCTCGTTAAGTAGTTTCACAGCAATTCCCGTTCCAATTTCAAAGGGTCTCTCAATATCAAATGCTTGCGATCCATCTACAGCATCCGACAGTTCTTCCCCGTCGTCATAAACTGCCCGAGTCGACTGATACCAAAGCTCATCAACTCCCAATTCAACAGGCGTGACCAAGGTTAGCCCCACACTAATAGCATCCGTCAGGTGTGCCAGAATGCCTATCCGAGCACCTAAACCTGAGTACTCCCTATCAATTTCGTCATCGTATCTGAAGCGCGATAACTCGCTATCCACCTTCAACAGATCCGTCGCTGTCGTATCCAACTTATTCAGGCTATTCCCTTGCCAGAAGTCCAACGAACCACCAACGAGAACGCGTTTTGAAACGTACACGCTCGTGCCGAAGCTCCAAATCCCAATGCCGCCACTATTCACGTCAGTCTCATCAACAGCCAATCCACTGAATTCAGTGCCTGAACTCGGATCAACGCCCTGAATTGCAGTCTGATAGTCAAAATTCTGTGGACGATTGTAGCCGAAAGCGATCGCCCAACCGCCTTGTCTTGCCTGGAATGGATACACAAACCCGATCGAATTCGGACGCATCTGCGATCGGGTCGTCCCAGTAACCTCATCGCCGGTGAAATATGCCTCTGTGCTTGCTGTATTATGCGAGAAACTACTAAAGAGTTCAAACTTTTGGATCTGCGCCATCCCTGCGGGGTTCCAGTAGAGCGCAGTGAAATCATCAGCGAGTGCGAGCGAGGCACCCCCCATTCCCATCGTCCGCGCACCAATACCGAACGTATTTCCGATCGCCATCTCTTCTACTTGCGCTATGCTGACAGTCGTCCAGAAAATTGCGGCAAATAAGAAAATCCATGTAGTATAGATCGTTCGTTTCATTGTTCTGATTCCTCCATTTTTTAATTTTTCCCCGCGGTTCATTCAGGTGGATTTAGGATCAAGAAGTGCTTTTCCGTAACCCCACCATTGCGCTACCTACTGTTTCGATTTCTTATTCGTCGTTGTGGTCGTTCAGACCTCGACTTTGGTGAAGTCACACCGCGTGAATTCCGAGAACGCCGGTTTTCAGGTCGCCAATCGCGTCTATCGTAAGTCCGCCGGGAGAGGGGGGCATACCGACTCCCACTGTAATACCGCCGATAAACGTTCGCATAAGGATAATATCCCCTATAATAGCGGTAATACGGCGAGTAACCGTAAGAATATCCATACCTGTAAAACCAAGGGTGTGAATAATACGGAAACCCAACGGGCATGTAATAGCGATATGGATACAGTGGGTAAGGTACCCAATAGCTTCCGTAGTGTTGGCGTGGATAAACGGACGTTTCGCGATGCGTATACTTCCGTCGTCCGTAATAGCCTTCCGATTCCTCAGCATCGGTCTGTTCTGACGCTAATTCTTCCGATTCTGCCTTAGCGTGATCCCCCGTTTTCTCTCCCTCCATAACCGTCCGATAGTTCCCATCAAAATCCGAAGACGCATAATAACCGAGTTGCGTATAACACCCGGCAAATGCCACCATTGCCAAAAGCGAGAGTAGTACGAAAGTTACCTGCAACTTCATGTCTTTTTCTCCTTTAGATTTATCCGTCAGTCCCGACTATTATAACATATTATACGAGAGACCCCTAAAAAAAGTTTACATCTGTCTTTTCAATTTATTTTCAGGCACAGTTTGAAATGGCACCGAATTCAATTACAAACATCCACACAAAAGCCCCTGTCCATTTCACACACTGGTATATGGTATTTTCCTTGATCTCATCTCATGTCCATGCTAAACTGAGGTTATGAGGGTTTTCATTCAAATCGGACACGGCATCGTCGGTGCCGCTGTCATCTCAGGTTTATGTATATGGCAAGCAGGCAGTTTCGGTGAAGCGAGACACACGCTCAGCATCATCGGTGCAATTGCCATCGTTATTGCCAGTCTTTATCTTCTGCGGAGTCGCTGGATTCGATGGGGCAATCGGCAGACATGGCTCAGGTACCATCAACGACTCGCTTCCTTAGGTTTGTCCTTAGTGCTACTGCATTCTGCATTCCAACCCCTGGCCTGGCATTCGTGGCTGACGCTCCTGCTCGCGCTATCGAATTTAGGCACGGGTATCGCTGTGAGTCTGACATCTCGTGGGGCGCGCCGAATTCTGCTTCGATGCCATCTGATTCTGGCCCCAATCTTACTCATCAGCATCGTATTCCATGGACAGAAAAAATTAGAGCACGACGAATTCCTTCCACTCACCGATGCCCACGATGTGCCTTGCGCGAGATGCCATACACCGGAACGCCTCCTGTTTCATGTCAGCACAACGTTTCCTCAAGATTTGGATACGTCAGACACTATTCCTGAGGACTTGCACTTTTGGTTCTTACAAAATGATAGCAGGGTACCCGAAACTTCTCCTGTTGCTATCAAAGAAACAGGAAACGCATGGACAATCACAGATGGTAAAAACAATCGCACCTATCACGCGCTGAAGGTAACAGATCAGATTGCTATTTATGCCGATTCTGACTACGGAAGTTACACCTGTCTTAAATGCCACGTGCATAACACAGAAGAAATTCAGTTAGTGCATGAGTTACACGGTGTCACCGAAGCCCATAGATGCCTCGTCTGTCACCAGACTGAAATTGACGGCACGCGTTACGGACGACAACGTTTCGATTGGGAATACGCGCCGCACCGGTAAAAATATGCCAAATAACTTTCGTAGAGCAAGTTTTGGAAACCCGCAAGCTTCGCCAAAAGTCAGCTTCCGCGCTGTCCTCCTTGCACTCCTCATCACCATTCCGAACTCCTACTGGCTCATGATTAACTGGGGTCCCAGCGGTTATGGCACAGGTCAGAGTTTCCCAACCGTCTCCACCGTTTATTTCAACGTCATTTTTGTTGTGCTCATCTTGATGGCGATAAATCCGTTCCTCCGAGCCATCGGGAAAAACGCAAGCCTCACTGATGCCGAGTTGATGGTGGTCTACCTCCTCGTATCCATCGCCTCCTCCATCGCTGGACACGATACACTCCAAATATTGTGGCCCCTGCTCACCTATCCCATCTGGTTCGCGAGTCCTGAGAACGAATGGGGAGAACTGTTCCACCGCCACATGCCCGATTGGCTCACCATCAAGGAGCGGAACGTGTTGGCAACCTTCTATCAAGGGGACGACTCACTTCACACTGCTCAACACCTACAACTCTGGCTACCTCCTGTGCTCTGGTGGTCTGCTCTTATCATCGTGCTAACGTGTATGATGCTTTGCATCACGATCCTCATCCGACACCAATGGGTGACCCATGAAAAACTCAGCTACCCCGTCATTCAGATTCCGCTTCATTTAACAGAAAACGGCGGACGCGTCCTTCTGAGCAATCGGCTATTTCTGCTGGGGGCTGTGCTTGCAGGCGGGATAAACCTTCTTAACGGGCTTCACTTTCTATTCCCTGTTGTGCCGGGATTAGGAGGGAGTCTCTACAATTTAGGACAGTATTTCCAGACCAAACCCCTAAACGCCATCGGCAGACTGCCCATCGCCGTCTATCCGTTCGCTATTGGGATGAGTTTTTTTATACCGTTGGAACTTTCGTTCTCTATTTGGTTTTTCTACCTCTTCCACAAAATGACACGCGTATGGGGCACGATGGCAGGCATCGGACATCTACCGGGATTCCCCTTTCTCGATGCACAATCGTTCGGTGCATGGTTCTGCTTAGGCATCTCTGCGATATGGCTCAGCCGAAAGTTCATCGCGCGACAGATCAAAAACGCCTTCCGAGGCGGCACTGCAGAACCAGACGCAATGGGTACACCTTCAGCACATATCCGATATGCGATCATTGGGTTAATAGTCGGTAGTATCTTTACCCTTGTGTTCTTCAAAAGTGCAGGCACACCGATCTTCAGCATTCTCGGCTATTTTACACTTTTCTTTGCGTTAGCCATCGCTATTACCCGTATCCGTGCTGAAGTCGGACCACCAGCGCACGATGTGCCGTGGAGACCCGATAAGGTGCTTGTCTCCTTTCTCGGTACCCGTCGCATTGGTGCAGAGGGATTAACCACGTTTAGTATGTTCCACGGTTTCAACCGATCCTATCGTTCCCATCCGATGCCGATTATGTTGGAAGGCTTCAAAGTCGCACAGGTCCGTGGGTTGTCGCACAACCGCTTCATCGTTGCTATTATCTTGGTGACCGTCGTCGGAACGATCTCATCGGCGTGGGCATACTATGCACAAGGCTATCATTACGGGGCGGCAGTCTATGGTGAGCAGGCACAATGCCGTTGGACCTACGAGCAACTGAAGCAGTGGCTCATTAACCCACAATCCATAGACGTCGGTGCGGTTTCCGCCTCCAGTGGTGCGATTGCCTTAACAACGTTCCTGATGATGCTACGTCGTCGTTTCATCTGGTGGCCCTTCCATCCCGCAGGCTATGCCTTGTCACTCAGTTTTTGGAATACAAGTTGGTATTGGTTCTCAATCTTCTTGTCGTGGGGAATAAAAGCGATCCTCTTTCAGACGGGAGGACTCCGGACCTATCGGCGTGCGATGCCGTTCTTTATAGGTTTAGTCATTGGCGAGTTTCTACTTGGAGCCATCTGGACATTAATCGGCATCGCTTTAGAACGTCCCATGTACCGGTTTATGTTCTGAATAGCAGTCAGTAATCAGCAATCAGCAGTCAGTAGGAAGAATGGAAGGATGGGTGTCCCTCAATTTTCCAATCTTCCGACCAAATGCCGATGGTTTCCAATAAATAGTCACTAAAGGATATAAACAATGAAACTTAGTTGCCTCCCCGTCTCTCTTTACGACGGTATCTTCACAGGAAAAAGCACCGTCGCCGATTGGATTCAGCTCGGTGCAGAATTAGGACTGGACGCAGTCGATTTCAGTATCAAATTCTTCCCAAAGCGCGACGCCGAAACGATTAAAAACACACGCACCGCCCTCGAAAGGTTCAGTATAGAGCCGTGTATGCTCGCCTGTTATTGCGACTTCACACACCCCGATGCGGCACAACGCGCCAAAGAACTAACCGATCTGAAGGCGGACATTGGACTGGCAAAAGCATTGGGGATAAAATTTATTCGGGTGACAGCAGGACAAAACCATCCCGGCACTGAGCGTGAAGCAGGCGTGCGTTGGGTAGCAGATGGATTTCGCCGTGCCCTTGACGAAGCGGAGAAACACGGCATCACACTCGCCTACGAGAACCACACCAAAGGCGCACCTTGGAATTACTGGGACTTCTCACAACCCACGGAGATTTTCTTGGAAATCTTAGATGCGCTTGCTGATACACCGCTTGGTGTCTGTTTCGACACCGCCAACCCGCTTGTGCTCGGAGAAGATGTACTCGCACTTCTGGAAGAGGTTATTCAACGAATCGTTGTGCTGCATATCTTTGACCTACGTGCAGTTAGGGTGTTTGAACCTGTTCGCGTCGGTACCGGTGCCTCACCGATCCCGCAGATTTTTTCGCGACTGAGACAAACAGGCTACGACGGTTGGCTTAGCATTGAGGAAGCCAGCCGTTCAGGACAGGAAGGCTTCTCGCAATCCATCGCGTATGTTCAAGAAACGTGGAAACAAGCATTATCCGCGTGAAGGTTCACTCATCCGTTCTTGTGCTTGGCGGGAGAGTTCAGCGAGATGCCCATCGTTTGCCCTCACCTGTTCAAGATGAATCCACCGTTCAGGTGTCGCCGTGCCTATCATTTTCTCGCCATACTTCCGATCGATCCAGAAGCGCGCAGAGCCAGCGATATAGGCTTGCAGCTTATCCAGTTTATCATCAGGATACCGCTGACAGAGATTCATCGTGAACATCCGTCGCCGCGTACCGCCGCCGAACGCCGCATGCTTGGTATTATGGTTAAACAGGACCAGATCACCAGGAGTTGTCTCAAAGACCGTCGCTGGAACATCCTTACCGTGTATTTCCCAAAAGTCCTGGCTCTTTCCAGCCTGCTTAGAGAGGGCATCCGCATACTGATCACCGAAGAGATGGCTTCCCGGAATAACGCGAAGCGCACCCGTATCGCGAGTCAGTGGGTCGAGATAGAACGCGATCTTGATGTGCATCGGATCTTCCAGTTTATGTCCACCATCCGAATGCCATCCCGTATCGCCGACGTAGAAATTGCCGTCGCTTCCCATATAATTGAAGTCATCACCGATCAACGCCTTCGCGATCCCCAAAATCCTTGGGTCATCCAACAGGGACGACAACTCCTCGCTTTGATCGATGAACGGTACAATGCAGGAACGTGCGGTGCCTTCGTGCGGTTTACCGTCATGTCCGCCGCCTCTCTCTTCCCAGACGGCTTCAAAAGCGTCCTGGATTGCGGTAATTCGATCCGCCATCAGTTGTGGAAAACTGAGATAACCGAACGTCTTGAAAAAATTAAGCTCCGAATCGGTGATAGTAAAATCGTGCTGATTCATTTTTTAATTTTCCTTTTTTTAATTATACCTTGCGGAGAAATGAAGTGCGTTAGAACTATCAAGTCCCTTCCTTAAATCCGCCCTCCATTACATTACGGGCTACGTCCTTTGAATCTTGGCTAATCCTACACGTGCCTCTGCATAGAGTCGAAGAAATACCCAAGCAAAAACCCTTTCATTTCACCATAGGCTGGCACCCATAGACTAAGAACCAGAAAATCTCACATTGATACGCTATGATAGCATATTTTTCCATACTTTTGCAATCCGATTGCAAATAACACAGGCATATTTATGGTAGATTTTAGAATTACTTAGACACTCTAAAAAGGCGAGGTTAGAAACCTCGCCAGCGGAGAAGGTTCGTTGTTTCTTTAAGATATCTATGTGTTTTTAGGATCCACCATAGTATCCGTGTAGTCGAGGGAAATTGAGGAAACACGCAAGCAAAAACCCCCAGCAAAAGACTCCGATTCCCTGCTCTTACCAACGATTGGGTGCTTATGGCTGATCGCCACCCACTCTAATCTCAAAGAAGACTTGTCAAATCCAAAAATTAATGTTAATATTATCTAAGATTCTCATCCACAGAAAGGTTATAGATGGCTCTCAATACGAATTCTTTTCCCGCCTATTTCTCACTCTTTAAAGTGACATTCCGCCAAATGTTTTGGAGTAAACGAACCGTCCTGATTCTGCTCGGATGTCTGCTATCACTTGCGATAGCACTCGCATTTCGGTTCATAGCGCGAGGGGGTGGAAGTGTCAACCGGTTCATCCCACTGATGACGTTGTCACTCTATGGACTCTTGGTGAACCTATCCGCAATTTTCTACGGCACCGCAATTATTTCAGATGAAATCGATGGGAAAGGCTTGACGTATCTTCAGATGCGCCCGCTCCGTAAATCAACGATTCTCCTTAGTAAATTCGCTGCATATCTCGTCGGGACTGTTGTGCTTATCGGAACATCTCATTTGATCCTGACGGGTATTATGATAACACATCCGAAACTGCAGAACGGTGTATTGTTTCAGTTGGGTATGAGTTTGCGCTACACCGCCTTAATGGCATTGGCCCTGTTAGTCTACGGAGCACTCGCTACGGTTCTGGCAGTCAGATTCAAGAATCCAGTACTCTGGGGGTTGCTCTTTGTGATGGGATGGGAAAGTATTACGGCGAGCCCTATGATGGCAACAGCGATCAAGAGGTTATCTATATCACACTATCTTTTGACGCTATTTCCACGCTATAGAGTGCCTCGAAGCGATTTCAATGAAGCCTTGGGAACATCACCGCCATCAGCGTGGGTAGCACTCCTCGTCATCTTCATATTGACAGTGGTGCTGCTGTGGCTTGCCACCCGAATTTTTCGCGGACGCGAATATTTGATGTGAGAGTCCTTCAATCACGCCCCTTGAGAACCCGTGCAGTCTCACGTGAAACGATCAACTCTTCGTTTGTAGCAACAACAAGGATTTTGGCACGGCTCTCATCCGCCGAGAGATCGACTTCGCCAGTCAATTGCTCATTCTTCACTGCATCTAAGTGAATACCGCACCACTGAAGCCCTTCACAGATCTTCGCTCGCGTGATTGGGCTTTTCTCGCCGATACCACCGGTAAAAGCGATCACATCTATTCCCCCAAGCGCAGCGATATATGCCCCGATATATTTTTTCACACCGTAAACGTAGGTATCCAGCGCCAATCGGGCATCATCGTTGCCTGCATCGATTGCCGCCTCTATATCACGCATATCGCCACTCGTGCCAGAGATCCCTTTCAACCCTGAATCCTCAACCAACTGACGACGAATCTCATCGGTAGAGAACCCCTCTTTGTCGATCATATACAGCACGGCAAACGCGTCTAACTCTCCACAACGGGTAGACTGAATCATCCCGTATTGCGTAGACGTGCCCATCGATGTGTCAATAGATTCCCCGTCTTTGATAGCACAGAGAGACGAACTGCCACCGAGATGGCAAGAGATAATGCGTAATCCGTCCCCCGTTTCCCGTCCGAGCAACTGCGGCACGCGTTCAGCGATGTATCGGTGCGAAGCCCCGTGGTAGCCGTAACGACGGATATCGTGTTGTTCTACCCAGAAACGAGGCACACCGAATTCGGAAGCGTAATCAGGGATCGTCTGATGGAACCACGTCTCAAAGACTGCGACAAGCGGGGTTGTGGGGAGCAACTCCTGAAAAGCACGGATAGAGGCAATATATGCGGGGTTATGCATCGGAGCGAGCGGTGTAGATGTCTCCAGCGCGGTTATCACATCCTCGGTGATCCGTGCGGACCGCCAGTACCCTCTGGCAAGAATGGTTTTGAACCCGACACCGTCTAATTGCCCCAAGTCTTCAAAACATCCTACCTCAGTATCCGTGATTAGATCCATGGCGTGCGCAATCGCCGCGGTATGTGTCGGTGCATCGATTTCGCCTTCGCGGGACGGTTTCCCCGGTACCGCATGTGTAAAGGCAGATGGTGAATTGCCGATACGTTCCACGCCTCCCTTGACGAGAGAGGTCGTGGTCTCCATATCAATAATTTGGTATTTGAACGAGGTACTACCTACGTTCGCACAGAGAATACGCATGTGTTTTTTCTCTCTTCTCAAATCAGCCGTCAATTACTCAGGCAGGGTAGGAGCGGTTTCCTAACCGCTCCGGATTATCCGCAAAAAATCTGTCGTTCTCACCGTTCGTTGGCGGGGTTAGAAACCTCGCCTACCCATTAAGGAAAACCGATGTTCGCTCACATTACGCTTTTGGCAGTGTGGGCAAGGTCAAACGCGGACGTTCACCGAAATCGGGAACTTCAGGTGGATTCTCTTCCATCTGTCGGAGGAGCTCTTCAATCGCGCGGTCAAGCTGCGGATCGGCTTCTGTCGCATAATCTTGGGGACGATAATCCACTTCAATATGTGGGTCGGTGCCGTAGTTCTCAACACTCCAGCCAACATCAACGAACCAGAAAGAATACTCGGGTTGAGTTGTGCCACCCCTATCTACAAACGCCTGATGCGGTGAAATACCGATAACACCACCCCACGTCCGCTTACCGATAAGTAACCCCAACTCCATCAACTTGAAACAGTGTGAGAAAATATCGCCATCGGAACCCGCATTCTCGTTCGTGACAGCCACCATCGGCCCCAAAACGGAAGCATCTGGATAGGGGTGTGGCGTGCCCCAACGCGGAACGTCATATCCAATGCGGCGGCGAGATAACTTCTCTAAAAGCAGTTGCGAGACGTGCCCACCCCCATTGTAGCGGACATCAACCAACAACCCCGGATAACTCACCTCGGCGAGGAAACCGCGGTGAAATTCCGCATACCCACGCCGTCCCATGTCAGGAATATGCACATACCCGACTTTACCATCCGTTTTTTCATGGACATACCGCCGATTTTTGGAGACCCATTCTCGGTACCGAAGTTCGCTTTCACTTCCCAGCACCTTGAGCGTGACGACGCGTTCCTCACCATCATCCGCACTTCGGAATGTCGTTTGAACCTCCTGATTTGCGAGACTCACGAGCAGTTCACCGGGTGAAACGGTTTCGCTGACACGTTGTCCAGCAATAGCAAGCAAAATATCGCCTTCCCGGATATTAATCCCCGGGGCATTGAGTGGTGAATCCTTTGTCACTTCCCAACCATCACCGCGAGCAATGTGTGTGATACGATAACCATTACTCTCTGCATCGTAAGCAAAATCCGCACCGAGGAACCCCTGGGCGTAATTCGGCGAACTCCGATAATCCCCGCCCATTTCATACGCATGCGAGGTGCCGAGTTCCCCCTGCATCTCCCACATCAGGTCCGAAAACTCACCGCGCGTCGCAATCCGTTCAAGGAGCGGCAGATAACGTTGATAGACCTGCTCCCAGTCCACGCCGGACATATCCTCTGTCCAGAAATACTCCCGCTGGAGCCGCCACGCCTCCCGATACATCTGATGCCACTCAGCCGTCGGAACAACGGAGACTTTGATACGACTCAGGTCAATCCAACCGGTCTGCCGATTTGGACCACCCCGACTCTCGGACTTGGAATCGCCTTCAGCCTTTTTACCTGCCCTGATAACGCGCAACCGACTGCCAGTGGAATAGACAAGCGTTTTTGCATCACGCGAAAGTTGAAAATCATTAATACCAGAGACAAGCGTTTCCTTTTTCTGCTCCTTGAAGTCATAGGCATGAAGGACGCCTCTCGGTCTGCTATCCTCATCGTCTGCGGGTGTATCTTGCACCGGAAACGCCGTAAAAATCGCTTTGCCTTCAATACCAGCGATCTGTCCGTAACGCCCGTGCGGATACGGGAATGCGACAACGCGTTGTGTAATACCTTCCAGATCTATTGTAATCAGTTTCTCCGCTTTCTGCTCGGATTTCTCGTCAGATGCCTTATCCTCGCGGTCCTTTTCCTTCTCTCCTTCATCTTTCTCATCCTTATCTTCCTTTTCCTCCTCAAGCGGACGAGGCTCCGGGATAAACGGATTGCCCAATGTCTCCTGCAAGGTCACCAGCAAAGGACGCATCGCTGTAGGAAAGCCAAGATCAAAGTGGAGCGCGTCGTAGACGGGATTGAACTCGCGATAAGAGAGAAAATAGAGATACTTCCCCTCCGGATCCCATGCCGGATCGAAATCGTTGAATTCTGGATCCGTGACGAACCACGTCTCACCCGTCTCAATTTTACAGAGTTTGATTGAACGAGTGGTTTCCGTAGATGCAAAACTATAGGCACACCATTTACCATCAGGCGACCACGCGACATCTCGGATATTCTGATAATGTCCTTTGTCAAGCACCCGTATCTCTTGTGTCTTTAAATCAATGTGCAAAAGTTCAAGACGATTATTGATAAGAAGCAATCGATCTTTCTCGTCGCTTTCGGTTTGCGGAGCGACCGCAAGCTGCCGAACATGCCCGATGTCAAGAGTGTCCAATCGGACGACATCAGTGCTCCCATCGCGCGTATGGATTTCAAGTGCCTCTTCACCCTCGGCATCGGAAAGCGTAACAAGACGCTTGCCATCATTGAGCCACTCCGTAAAACGATAACGCGTTCCGTTGCGCTCGCCGTGCTGGAGCACCGCTCCCTCCCAATTCGCCATTGTAAAGGGTTTCCCTCGAACGGTCACTGCCAATGCGTGTCCATCTGGCGTCGGGGCATAATCCTGCAGATAGCGCGACGGGCTGACGAACTTCCGCTGTCGCTGGGTACGCGGGCTATGAAAATCGACACCAACACGGGTTTCAGTATCGCTCTCAATTTCATAAACAAATAGGTCTGCACCGGCATGATAGACAATACATGTACCATCGGTCTGAGCGGAACGACAGTAATAGGTATCCTGATGTGTGTGGCGTTGAATATCTTCACCTATGGGGAGGCAGGAATAGATATTGCCAACACCTTCATGGTCAGAAATAAAGTAGATACGTTCACCGATCCACATCGGTGTCGTGAAATTACTATCTACGGGTGCCAAGGGCTGAAATTGTCCATCCCCTTCCGGGTCAACCCAGATTTGTCCAGCAGTACCGCCGCGGTAGCGTTTCCAGCGAGCAGGTTCACGGGTTAATCTACCGAGGACCACGCCGCCCGCACCGCTGAAATCAATATGGTTCGCAGGACCGTACGATAGGCGTTGGGGTTCACCCCCCTCCGCACAGATTTTCCATAGCCACGGATCAAATGCTAAACCGGCGTTACTGGAATAGAGAATCGTCTTGCTATCGGCATCCCAGTCGACGATAGCCGCGTTGCCCCCTTGATAGGTGAGCCGCTTCGCTTCACCGCCGAGCGCAGGCATCACATAGACCTCTGACGGTCCCTCTTCACGTCCCGTGAATGCAAGCAGTTCACCATCCGGCGACAAGCGTGGAGAACTCGCTGCGCCGAGATTCGACGTGAGCCGCCTCGCAACCCCACCGCCAACGGGAACCGTCCACAAATCATCTTCACATACAAAAACAATGGTCTCTTGACAAATTGTTGGGAATCTATAATATCCAGACATTTTTTAATTATACCTTGCGGTTCGGTAAGGAGGATTAAGTAAACAACGTTTATCATCGTATATCCGTCCTCCAAATGTAAAGCAAAGACAAATTATGACATTTAAGGCATAATTTCATTACGGACTACGGCTTTTTATTTTGCCCCTTTATCTCTCGTTTGCGGTGAGACATGGGCACTTTTGGTGCCGAAAACTACAATTATAGTAAAGTTTAGAATTAATTAGACACTCCGCACCGGCGAGGTTAGAAACCTCGCCTACCAGGGAAGGGGCGAAGATTCAGACAATTTCTTCGTGGTTCAGTAAGGTATTACGCCGAACCCAATTCAGCACTAACCGCTCCTTTTTAATCTGCCGACGCGTTTGGCGTATTTTTCACCCAAATGGAAAACCCAAAATCCAAGAGGAATGAGTAGGACACCAATGATGAGTAGCAAAGACAGATTGCCCAGTTGGCTCTCAACGGATGCGTTCTCCAGCATTGCCGCACGGATCGATCTGAGTGTATACGTAGCAGGCGAAATTTGGGAAATCGGTTGAAGCCACGTCGGTAACACCTCAATTTCATAGTAGATACCGGAAACTAAAAGCAGCATCGACTGAATAATCCCCGTTGCGGCTTGCCCCTTCTCCGGTGAGAGTAATGGAAAGATCGCCGCCATCAGACCGATCCCGATAAAAGAGAGGCTGGAGATAAGAACCGTAACCACCATCGTTAGCCAATTTGCGTTGCCTAAGTCAATGTGTTCCCCAAAAAAGAGTGGCATTATCGCCAAAACTAAAGCGGTACGCAGCAACCCGTACAGAATCGCAAATAGACACGAACCCACAAGGTGTGTGATGCGGTAAATCGGTGCCATAAAGGTATATTCAATCGTCCCTTCCCATCGCTCCCATGTAATCGCATCGCTCACCTCACGCATCATAACCGAGAGAAACCCCCAAATTAACGCACCAATGACGAGATAAAGTACATCTTCACTGCTACCCCGTCCTACCATAATTAAGCCGATCGTTAGCGCATTGACGATGGAATAACTAAAAAAGAGAATTTCCCAGCTCAGATATCGCTTCAGCAGATTGAAGTTCCGTTCAATGAAGGCGTAAGAGACAATCGTTTCCCGGACAAGATTCAGCATGGCTCTACTCTTCCTCCTCAATCCCTTTACCCGTTAGCGCGATAAACACGTCCTCTAATGTCGCGGGCATCCCATTTTGCGATGGAGCATCGGCGATGAGTTCCTCTACCGTTCCCTCTGCGATAAACCGCCCTTTATCAATAATTGCGATCTTGTCGCATAACCTCTCTGCCTCCGCCATATCGTGCGTCGTCAGGACAATAACAGCGTTCCGTTCTTGACGGATTTCCTCAATAAAGGCTTGCACATCGCGCTTAGATTTCGGATCAAGTCCTGTTGTGGGTTCATCAAGCAGAAGGAGCATAGGGGTGGTGAGTAGGGCGCGCGCAATAGCGACTTTTTGTTGCATTCCGCGCGATAAATGTTCCATTTCTTCGTTCATCCGATCTGCATCAAAACCGAGCCTTTCCAAAATCTGCTTCGATTTTCGCTCGGCTTCGGGAGCCGAGATCCCATAGAGACGGGCGGCGTAGATCAGATTCTCTTCCGAAGAGAGACGTTTAAAGAAGGAGGCTTCAACAGAGACGCGGTTCATCACCCGTCGGACCTTCAGACTATTTGTCACTACGTCGTCCCCGAAGACCTGAATACTCCCAGCATCGGGCAGTAGTAGCGTCGAAATGAGACGAATCAACGTCGATTTCCCCGAACCATTCGCACCGAGAATACCGTAGATCTCTCCGATGTTCACCTCTAAGGAGATGTCGTCAACTGCGCGGATGACTTCCTTCTCGCGCTTGAATATGTGCTGAAGCTTCTGATGAAAACGCAGTTTATCGTTTGTCCGCTTGGCGCGATGGAAATGTTTCGTTACTTCGCGAACCGTCAATCCATAGATCGGTTGTTTCACCCTTTTCTTTTCCTTTCACAAAACTGAACTGCCTCCAAGACAACAATTGACATCCTGTACACTGTTTTATATATTATAACCCAAGTTGCCGCAATAATGTCGGCTATGGAAATCTTTTTTCCGGGTTGCATATAATACTCATGCGTTAATGAACTTTCACAAAGTTGCAACTGGTGAAGCAAACAGTCCGTAGCAATATTCAGAATGTAGTAGGAGCATAAAATGAACTTGGAAGCCAAAATTTCATTAATCCAACAGGCAGAAGCCCATTTGTCGCCACAAAACTTTTTAATTTTCTGCCCTCCAGACCAAGACAGTCTTTTCACAGCAGACGAAATACTTGAACTCACCACTCCGATTTTAAACCAAGCTATTCCGCACAATCTCTCAAATGTGCAAAAATCACAATGGGTTAAGTTAGAAATCATTGAACTTTTAGGATATCAACGACCTTCGGGGCTCAGAACAAAACAAGCAAGACAGTCTAAGCCCAAGTTCATACATCAGTTACTCGATATTTTTGTTCAATCCAGTCGCAATCTGCAAGTTTGGAACTATGTACCCTACGCAGACATCATCATACCTAACGAATGGAACATAGAAAGTGAATCTCCTTATCGCTACAAAGACTGTCGCTACCTTCTCGTATTTCACAACTCTGAAGGGGTTATTCTGAAAACCACCGTTGTGAACGGAAACAAACTTGCTAAATGGGACACCACTGGAACTCAAACAATTAAATGGCAAGCTAATGCTAAGCGTAGTTATCGGGACGAAATATCTTCGCAAATCATTGTTAGTCCAGTTGAAACACTGCACAGCAAAATCAGCACATATATGCAACAACCCTTAGAGGAGAAATCAAGATTTATCGTTCAAGAGTCCCAAAATCAGGAATCCCCTTTGATTAAGCAACCACCAGCTCCTGCCTCATTTTTAACGCATGATGAAATCGCACGATTCCTTAGAACTTTGATAGGAACAAAATTCGCTAATCTAGGAACTGGACAAGAAAGGAGTATGGGACAAGTCCTTGAGAAAGAAATTATCAAAACTCTCGGCTATCAGGCTTATCAACAAACTGACACAGGTGATTATCCTGACTTGCTCCACCAGTTGATTGAAGTTAAATTCCAGTTACGAGGCACAATAGACCTCGGTAAACATCTTCCAACTGATCCATCACCAATAGAAGCATCTTGGAACAAATGGGAAATTACTCCCCGAGAAATTCGGTACATCGTTGCCCTCATGGAACAAGATGTACACGGTAACTTTATCGTCGATTCTATTGTTATTACTTCTGGAGAGAAGTTTAATGAGTACTTTTCGATCTCCGAGGGCACTAACTTCAAGATTCAAATCCCTGTACCATTGTCAATTATGCCTTAAACTTTCCTCAACGGCAAACCGGAAAGAATGATTCAACTGATAGAGATGATATACTAAATCATTGAGACGATCTTCTAATTTAGGTAATTCCTCTCCATTTGAAGATAAAATCTTTTCAACCTGAGCAACTATTTCGCTCTGCAACGCGAAGCGAAAAATCGACCTTGCACAAGTTCCATTAGGAATTGGTACAGGAATAAGACCACAAGCCAAAATACCATTTTGGATTCTTAAATCACATACATCAGAAACCAGAGGTTTTACTTCCTGCCAAATCGCTTCGAATTTTGATTCACCCAGATAGCAACGAATGATTGGATAATTTTGCAGATAACTTTTCCAGTAACGATAGCGCCCGGCATAGATAAAGGTACTCGCTTTAACCTTATGATAAAAATCCAACAATTCAGAATTTAAAAGTCCAAGTAAATAATAACTCTCTTGTCTCGTCTGATTTTTCGGGAGAATCGCAAAACAAGAAGCACCGGACATGTAACCTTGCGTATCTAAAGCAAATGTATTGCGAGTTTTAAGATCAGGTGTTACAATTTTAAATGGTCTTTGGAAAATCTCAGGTTTCTGATGAACCCATATCTCATACCATTTCCTACCAGACTCTATAAGATATTGCCTTTTGGAAAGCCTCTCATAATGGGATTTTAAGTACGCACCAACGCAAGGATAATCATTCAGATTAGCTGCGACAACCCTGTCTTTCTTTACTAAGTGGGGATAGAGAACATAGGTATCGGATTTCTCCTTAGTGCCAGTCCACTGTACTTTCCACCTCGCAATGTTCCTTGCCTGAATAAAAGGATAAATCAAGTTTTTTTCAAGTTTGTTTTTTTGAATAAAAGCATCCGTCATTGGATGAATGAATACGCTATCAGCCGTTGTTTTCAAGCCCGATGTTATCTCGGCGATTTCCCCTAATGGAACGGGTCGATTCGCTTCTATTCCAGCAATCACTTCCTTTTCTGCTGGAGATAAAAAATGCCAACAATCACCATTTTCTGTTGGTTGAATGGATTGTATTACTCGCAACTCAAAACTTGTCTTACGCGCCAGTTTTGAAGGAAGGTTTATTTCCTCTTGAGAGAAATCTTTGGAGGTGCGGGAGTGGAAATGCGTAAAAACATCTTCGACATTTTGATAACTTTTATCATAGTTAATTTCGCGAAGTAACCCAAACGGAAATGTTTCGTTCCCGTCCTTAGAATTTTCAAGAACAATAATACATGGAAGGACCGCGGCTCCAAAAACTTTCGTGTCGGAAAGATCGAAAAGATGATTTATAGTAGCCTTTTTAGAAATTACTTCCCTAATACCCTTCCCGGCATTCGTCGTCATAAATTTATTAGAAGTAATATAGCCTAATTTTCCATTCGGTTTTAGCAGCTGAAGACCGCGTTCAATAAAAAGAGAATAAAGATCAAACCTTCCGACTGCCGAGTTGAAAGATTTCAGATAAGATTGCTTGGACCCGTTTGTGTTTAACCTCTGGATTCTGACATAGGGTGGATTACCAACAACACAATCATAGGAACTATTCCCAATCTCTTCACGTACATCAACAAGTGAATCAGCTTGAACAATTGGAAGATGTTTGATGAATGGCAGATTTTCCTGCTCTAATTTCGTCTGAACTAGATATGGAATTAAGAAAATGAGGTATCCTAATCGAGATAACGCACAAGCAAAGGGATTGACATCCACACCGACAATTCTATTATGCTCTACTAAGTCGCAGATTCCATCACTGACCCATTGATTGTGAACCAGAAAGTCCTGAAAATAACGCTCTAAGGCAGATATGAGAAATGTCCCTGCCCCACACGCCGGATCAATGAGCCTTTGAAAAAGCAAAGAATTTTCCATATTGCCATTTCGTTGGGGGATATACCCAACCCAATCTAGAATATATTCCACGATTCTCTGATCTGTGTAAAATTCTCCTAATGATTTCCTTAGTTCTGGCGGGAAATAGGTCATATAAAGGTTAGACACTAAATTTCCATTGAGGTTCTCAATTTCAGAAAATAGAAGTGGCGTTTTAACTAAATTCCAAACATCGGATGCAACACAACCATCCTCTTTCCACCACCAAGAATACAAATCTCCACCAAACGCGTCTTCAGGAAAAATATCAGCTAGACGCTCAAATTCCGCGCTAACTTCTCTTCCCGGAATATATTGTTGTTCAAACAAGGAAGTTTTAATTAACCCTATATCAGCCGCATATTTTAACAATAGTGCTTGGATCCATACGAAAAGGCTTGTCTCCACACAAAAAATTAGTCGTCTCGGTTCAACCTCTTTATACCGTCCCCATTGAGGTGGGAGTTCTATTGTTTCATCACCAAACCGGTTTTTGCTATTCGCATGATTCTCTGGCTGAAATGCTTGAATAAGGTGAAATATCAGACTATCAAACACTTCTCTGTTTATCAGTGGGAGATCGTAATTTTGATTCAAAAATATTTCTTGTGCTTTTATATTCTCTGTTTTGAGGGGCATTTAATATTCCTCTCATCAAAGCGTTGAAGGATGGTTTGCTTTAAAGTTTCTAACAACCCAAACACTCTGGCGTTCCGAAACTTGACATCCTAGCCCTAACCTCGTCGGTTGGGGAAAATATTCCGCGCTGAGGATTGAAAATTTTTTATTATTTGTTAATAATGTGATACCATATTTTAGGGCAGAAGTCAACCCGTTATTTTGGATTGGAAAGGACCAAACGTTAATTCTACGAAAAACTTATGATTTTTCCCTAAAAATATGGTATAATTCGTAATATTATGTTGGCAGACATTTCAAGCATTGTCCCTTGGAAACCATGTGTCTGCCTCCTACTGGAAAGGGGATAAATGCGTGATACATGATGTTTTCCAATGCCAAAGTTTCATCGGACGCAAATACTCAAAATAGAGCCACAACCGATATACGCTGAAATCAATGCTGCATCGGCTTCGGTCTGGAATCAGTGCTTGACGCTAATGAACATGTATCAATGGCACCGTGGTTATCCACATGTCCATGACCACTTCTATATCGGAAGTGATTGTGAAGGGTGGGTGGACAAAAAACTCTCCAAAAAGCAACCTTTGCATTCACAGAGTATCCAAGCGGTTCGGAAGCAATACTTTAAATCATGGAAGTCCTATTCTGCTGTAAAAAAGAGCGGGAGTGTTCAAAATCCGAAGCCTCCAAGAAAACCAAAGAACTACATGACGACCCGTTGGCTAAAATCTGCTATCACTTTTGTAGAAGATCGTCAGTTTGGTAAACGTGTTGAACTTTCCATGGGTATCGGCAGACCGAAACTCAAGATACCTTTACCGAAAAACTTTGATATATCTAAAACAGAACGTATCGCAACTATTGATTTAGTTTACAACTTCGGTCGATGGAAACTCCATTTTTCCTACAGATATGAGACCGCACCTTGCGAAAAAGGCGAAGGTATCATAGGCGTTGATATTGGCGAAATCCACCCAATTGTGAGTCATGACGGAACAGATACACAGATTTTCAATGGACGGTATATCCGCTCGCTATACCGACTGCGAAACAAAGTGCTTGCTGACTTCAGTCGTGCTATCAGTCAGTGTAAACGCCACTCAAAACGCTGGTGGAAACTCACCCGTCGGAAGTGGAAACGTATCAAAAAGATTGACGATCAAATCAAAGATGCTCTCCACCAACACACTACAAAGTTTCTGAAGTATTGCCAAGCCAAAGGTGTCAGTACAATCGTTGTTGGAGACCTCAGGGGTATCCGAGAAAACATTGACTATGGCAAATGTACGAATCAGAAACTCCACCAGTGGGCTTTCGGTAAAATAATGGGCTTGATCACCTATAAGGCAAAAGCCTTGGGTATCAAGGTGAGAGTCATTAACGAGGCATATACCTCACAGACCTGCCCGAGGTGTGGAAACCGCAAGAAACCCACAAATCGAAACTATACCTGCTCGTGTGGTTTCAAATATCACCGCGACGGTGTAGGTGCAATCAATATCAGACAAAAGTATCTCGGTCGCCTCGGTGACCCTGTAGTGGCGGACATGGAAAAGCTACCCATGGCAATGACACCGCCCTTGGGCTTTCGACTCAAAGTCCCTGTTGCCTTGGCTTAGACCCAAGGAATGTTCCTATAAGGAACAAAAGAATCTTTGCCTTTTAGGGCGGAGAGTATGTCAAATATTATACCCAAAGTTTGTGATAATTTGGTAATTATTTTTCTCGGAGGTCCCGTGATCACAATCATCGTGATGACATGCTTTTGAGAAACCGAGTGGCATGCCTAATAACAACACTTACACCATTCATATCTTTAGAGTTTACACACAACAAATATAGGAGCGCAGAAACAATGCCGAAAATCAAAGGTCCAGCTATCTTTCTCGCCCAATTCATGCGGGACGAAGCACCATACAACACATTGGAAAATATCGGAAAATGGGTTTCAGGCTTAGGATATAAAGGGGTCCAAATCCCGAATTGGGACGACCGCGTTATTGACATGGGGAACGCCGCCGAATCTAAAACCTATTGCGATGAATTTAAAGGGACACTTAACGAGATGGGGCTTGAAGCGACGGAGGTCGCTGGCTATCTTGCTGGACAGGTACTGGCTGTGCATCCCGCATACGAGGTTATGTTTGAGGCGTTCCACCCTCCCGGTTTACGAGGTGCCGAAAGGACAGCATGGGCAACAGATGAACTAACGAAATGTATCCACGCTTCGGTAAATATGGGACTGGATGTCATCCCTGTGCTTTCAGGTGGCTTTGCATGGCACACTGTCTATCCTTGGCCCCAACGCCCCGATGGAATTATTGAAGAGGCGTTCAAAGAACTCGCCGCACGCTGGTTACCACTTCTGAATCTGGCACACGATAATGGTCAGGTCTTCGCCTACGAACTCCATCCAGGTTCGGACATCTACGATGGTGCGACCTACGAGATGTTCTTAGATTACACGGACAACCATCCCGCCGCTTGTCTCAACTACGATCCAAGCCACTTTCTACTTCAACAACTCGACTATATCGACTTCATCCGACTTTACAGCGAACGCATTAAGGGATTTCATGTTAAGGATGCCGAATTCCGTCCGACTGGCAGAGTTGGCGTTTACGGTGGCTATCAGTCATGGGCTGGACGTGCGGGGCGATTTCGTTCCCTTGGAGATGGGCAAGTGGATTTCACACAAGTGTTCACCCTGCTCACTGAAGCGGGTTACGACAGTTGGGCAGTACTGGAATGGGAATGCTGTGTCAAAAGTCCAGAGCAAGGCGCGGCAGAAGGCGCACCGTTTATCGCCAAACATATTATCGAAACGACCGATGTCGCCTTTGATGACTTCGCAGGCGGAGAAACCGACACCGTACGGAATCGGGACATTCTCGGCTTGAATTCTTAATTTTACCTTGCGGTTCTGTGAGGCAGGTTTGAACTTTGAAGCACCTTTCCGTATATCCGTCCTCCACTTCGTTAGGGACTACACGGTTCGGTTTAACAAAAACCTCTTAACTGATAATCGACAACTGAATTGGATTGACATACTCACCCCGCTAAAGCATGGGTGATTCTTTTGTTCCTTGTAGGAACATTCCTCGCGTCTAAGACGAGGCAACAGGGACTTTCAAGCGAAAGCCCAAGGGCGGTGTCATGCGGTCAGAGACCCTTTCCGCCACTACGGGGACACCGAAGTGTCCCAGATACTTTTCTCTGATATTGAGTGCACCTACACCGTCGCGGTGATATTTGAAACCACATTTGCAGGTGTAGTTTCGGTTCGTAGGTTTCTGTCGGTTGCTACATTTGGGGCAAGTTTGTGAGGTATAGGATTCGTCAATGGCTTTGACTTTGATACCTAACGCTTTTGCCTTGTAGGTGATCAACTCGGCAATCTTACCAAAAGCCCACTGGTGAAGCTTCTGTCGTTCTTTCTTTCGGGCTTTGATATTGTTTCGGATACCGGTGAGGTCTCCGAGAACAATCACACCGACACCTTGCGTCTGACAGTATTTGACGAACTTCGTCGTGTGTTTATGGAGAGCGTCTTTGATTTGATTATCAATCTTTTTGATACGCTGCCACTTCCGACGCGTGAGTTTCCACCAGCGTTTTGAGTGGCGTTTACAACGACTCATCGCCTGACTGAATTCAGCAAGCACTTTGTTTCTATAGCGGTAGAGTGAGCGGATATACCGTCCATTGTAGATATGTGTGTCTTGCCCGTCGTGACTCGCAATCGGGTGTATTTCGCCAATATCAACGCCTACGACTTTTTGACCTGTTTGAGTTGTTTGGGTTTCGTATTTATATGAAAAATGGAGGGTCCACTGTCCGTAGTTGTAGCACAAATCAATCGTTGCGATATGTGCTGCTTTAGACATATCAAAGTTTGATGGCAAAGGTATATCTATTTTGGGTTGACCTTGTGCCAGAGAGAGTTCAACGCGTTTGCCAAAAAGGCTGCCTTCTACAAATCGGATAGCAGACTTTTTCCAACGTGTCGTCATATAGTTTCGTCTTTTGTTAGGGGGTTTGGGTTTCTGAACACCCCCCGACTTTTTTAGGGTCGAGTAGGATTTCCAAGACTTGAAGTATCGTTGAACGACGGCTTGTCTACTTTGGGAATGCAAGAGAGGATTTGAAACATTTTTGTCTATCCAACCCATACAATCTTTCCCGAAATAGAAGTCTCTATGGGCATGTGGATAGCCCCTATGCCATTGATACATATCCATTTGAGATAAACACTGATTCCAAATGGACGCTGACGCAGCATTGATTTCAGAGAATATCGGTTGCGATTCTATTTTCAGGGTTTGGGTTCGATAGAAACTTGACATCTATACACCTTTTTGGCTTTCAACATATTGCTTTAGGGACCTCAGTGTTACACCGCCAGTAGAAGCTACAAAGTAGGTGCGTGTCCATAGGTTAGGCAATCTTGATTTCAGGTGAGGGAATTCTTCACGCAAGGCTTTCGCCGTCAGTGCTTTTATCTTGCCGATCAGAACACCAACGGCTTCGGTTGGGGGAATGCTAATTAACAAATGCACGTGATCTGACATTGTTTCTACAGCACGGACAACAAAGCCATATTTCTCTTGCGATTCTAATACAAGTGCTTTAAACCGTGCTTGGATGTCAGCAGACAACGCCGTGCGTCTGTATTTCGTACACCAAATGATATGATACTCACAGGCGTATGTGGAGTACCGAGTTGTTTGGTATGTTAAATCTGGAGTTTCAAGTTTCATTCTAAAACCTTATTGTGTTAGATTATAGATATAGTATAACACAAAACTATTAGAATGTCAAATCTTTTTTCAATATAGACTTGTGGTCTAATTTAATAGGACGGACTTTCATCACCCTGCTAAAGCATGAGTGCTTTCAGTCCGAAACGTAGGTAAAGTATTATGGAATCTTGGAATCGGAAATTACGAATGGGTATGGTCGGTGGCGGACAGGGCGCGTTTATCGGTGGTGTCCATCGAATCGCTGCCACACTCGATCAACAAATTGAAGTCGTCGCCGGATGTTTTTCACGCGATCCAGAAAATACACGCATCACCGGTGCGGAGTTGTATCTCAATCCGAATCGCTGTTACAGCAGTTACACAGAGATGGCGGCAGCTGAAGCCGCGCTCCCTGAAAATGAACGGATCGACTTTGTGAGCATCGTCACGCCAAATATCTCCCACTTTGAGATCGCAAAAACATTTTTGGACGCGGGTTTCCACGTCGTCTGTGATAAACCGATGACTTACAGTCTCGATGAAGCGGAGGCACTTGTCCAACATGTCGAGGATTCAGGTCTTGTCTTTGCATTGACCCACAATTATACGGGACATCCACTCGTTCGGCATGCGCGAGAACTGTTCGCTGAAGGCTCAATGGGACAAATCCGTAAGGTTATCGTCGAATACCTCCAGGACTTCTTGATGGTCCCGCACGAGAAACTCGGTCAGAAACAAGCGGCATGGCGTGTCGATCCGGCACAGTCAGGTATCGGCGGCACGATGGGTGATGTCGGTACACACTGCGTGAATCTGCTTGAATACGTCACTGGCGATCCGATCGTCGAACTCTGCGCCGATAAGAGTACTTTCCTCCCTGACAGAGTACTGGATGAGGATGTCAATGCCCTACTCCGTTTCAAGGGTGGCGGTAAAGGCGTTTTAAGCATCAGTCAGGTCGCCACTGGGGAGGAAAACGGACTCACACTCCGCGTCTATGCCGAACAGGGTGCAGTGAAATGGGCACAAGAGAATCCGAACTATCTCGAACTCTATCGTTACGGTGAACCGAGACAGACCCTTACGCGTGGTCAGGGATACCTCTCCGAAGCCGCAGCAGCAGGTGCCCGTATCCCAACGGGGCATCCTGAAGGGTACTTGGAGGCGTTTGCAACGATTTATGTTGGTGTTGTCGAAGCCATCCGGCACTATATCGACGGCGATCCTATGGAAACAGAAGCATACGATTTTCCGACGGTCCATGATGGATTACGGGGTATGCAATTCATCTACAAAGCGGTTGAGTCTTGTGAAAACGGCTCAACGTGGGTTTCAATGTAAATGGTTGTCGGTTGTCAGTTATCGGCTATCGGTTAAAGAGCGGATTGTAACAATCGACCCAAACTTGAAGTACTCCAGGAAATGGTAAATTGTATATCAAAACTTCTTAACCGAAAACTGAGAACTCATAAAGGGAGACAGCTATGCGAGCACCTAACACTGAACCTTTCCGTGTCGGATTCCTGAACGTAGACTCCTATTCACACATGCCGTTGTGGGCACCTCACATCAACCCGCGCCCCGGTGAGAAAGACACACCGTTTACGGGAATGCGGATCACGCACTGTTGGGATATTGAATACGAGAAGGCGAAAGCGGTTGCTGCACCTTACGGTTGCGAAGTCGTCAAGAATTTTGACGATATGTTGGGGAAGGTAGACGGTGTGATCTCCGGTGGCTACTATAATCACCCATGGAACCATATCCTCCATGAACCGTATCTCGAAGCAGGCTTGCCGAACCTCATCAACCGTCCGTTTGCGAACTCCCTCGCAAAAGCACGACAAATGATTGAACTGGCGCGAAAGCACGGCGCGACCCTCCTTGCCCCATCGAGTCACGAGCACAACGATGCTATCTCACGCGCTAAGGCGTGGGCAAGCGATAAACAGATCATCTGTTACACGGCGACCAACTCGTTCGACGACTATCCCACACACGGTATCCATGGGCTTTATATGGTTTGCAAGGCGGTTGCGGAGGCGGGAAATCCGGTTGTGTCCGTCGGATATCAAGCGGAGAGTTGGCACAGCCCACCGGGTGTCCTCACCTTCGAGCATGTTGATAGCGACGGTCGCCAATTCTATGGAACACTCCATCAGGTGGGCGGTTCGTGGGGAACGGTGCAGATTCACACACAGGAAGCCTACGGCGGTGAGAATTTCAGAATCCACACCGGCACTGGTTATCCGTTCGACAAAACAGAGATCTGGGTGCCGACGATTTGGGCGTTCCAGAACATGGCACTCCATAACGAAATGCCACAGACGTATGATGAGATTTTACACAAGACGAACGTCTTCCTTGCAGGTTGGAAATCGGTTCTGGAAAACAGTGGCAACCCCGTGAAATTAACGGATGTCGACGAAGAATGGGAAGCCCCCGCTGAACTGCCGAACCACCCTGACCACGATACGGTTTCACTGTTCCGGAAAAAATTTGGAGATGCTTAACTTGACGCGAACTGCCGATTCCAGTCGTGATGGGAGTTAGCAATACGCTCAGGATTCAACCGGCTCCGAGCGATAAATCCAGGTACATTTTCCCGACCCGTTGGTAACCCAATTCGGCTATAACGCGTATCAACACTCCAGCGGACTGTGTCGGAACGGTTCGGAAGTCCACGGTGGACGACCCGTTCACTCGTCAGCAAAACATCGCCCCCTTCAAGTTCAGCAGTCACGACATCACCAGGTGGCAGTTCCGCATCGCTGATACCTCTACCCCCCGTATGCCCAGGGGTCTGATCCTGGTAGTTGTGTTCAATCAGGTCGTAGCGGTGTGAACCGCGAATGACTTGCATGCACCCACTCTCTTCAGTTGCCCGAACGAGCGGAAGCCAGACATTTACAACCAATGTATCACCCGCCTCTTCTGGAATGAGATACGCCAAATCTTGATGCCACGGGATAACAGTGATTGCTTGATCGGGCAACTTAGCACGGTAATTAAATTGCGGATGTGCAAAGATTTCATCACCGATGAGAGAGCCAACGACATCAAGCAGTGAAGGGGCAGTCCTGAGCGTGAACATCCCAGCGGTTCGGATTTTCTGATCTCGGAAATAGTTGCTCCAAATCCAGTTGGGATCGGAACACGCACTTGATACCCGTGCCAATCTCGTCTCAAATGGCTCATCATCATACGTATCCGACGGGTCAAGGATACCGCGTTCGACCGCCGCCTGAGTTCCCTCGTCAACCAACTGTGCCAACTCATCAATCAACGGCTGAAGTGCCTGGTTTGGCAGCACGTTTCGGACGAACAGAAACCCGTCTTCGTGAAATTGTTGCTTCTGCTGGGGTGTGAGTCCGCCTTGATTGTGTTGTATAGACATTTTTTTAATTATGTCCTCCTGGGCTGCTGCGTCCGTTGTCCTTGCAGGTTTTCGGTCACGTCGCAATTGGGTTTGGGCATTTTGCCCTTCTTTTCCCTTCAATACATGAAAAAAACTTAGCCTGCAACAACGGCACAAGCAGATTTGAGAAACACTTTACAAGATAAAACAATTGTCGTTTAACCGCAAGATAAATTAGAACCTCTGAATTGAAACGGCACTGCCAGTTTCGCTGGACTTCATTGCCCCATCGAGCATCTGCATGAGCATCACTGCCTGCGAACCGGGATTAAGAGGCTCATCCTCTTCTCGAATTGCTCGAATGAATTCTCGTGCCTGAAGCGTTATATCATCCGCTTTTTGTGGCGGTGCTGTTATGGGTTTGACCTTAACACCATCCGGTGTCCCAACCAGCAGTTTTCCACTTTCAAGTCCTGCCTTCGTGCCGTAAAGTTGAAACTCCTGCGTCTCACTTTTGACCAAATCGCTTCCCGCCGCTGGAACCTGTCGGTTCGTAGTATTCATCGAAAATGCGACAGCAAAATGCAAAGTGCATCCGTTCTCAAACCGCACAAATCCGCACGCCGCATCATCTGCGGTGTAGGTTTGTTCAGGGGGTGCGAGATCGGAAAATGTACAGTACAGTCCAGCCATAACCTCTGTTGGATGCGGACATCCCATCATAAACCAGACGTTGTCAATGGCATGAATACCGAGATCGAGGAGAACTCCGCCACCCTTCGCTTTATCGTGCCGCCATCCGCGTGCAGAACACCACCGTGTGCGTATCCATCGGGTTTCTGCGTAATATACGTCACCGAGTTCTCCAGCCTGTACCAGTCTGCGTCCCTCCATCAATTGAGACGTGAACCGTGATTGACGGACAAACATATAAACAAGACCCCTGGTCTCCGCGAGTTGGGTGACCGGCATTAACTCCGTCGCATCATTTGAAGGAGGTTTCTCACAGAGCACATGTAATCCGAGTTGCACCGCTTCCTGTGAGACAGGGGCGTGCATCCACGTCGGAAGCCCAATGCAGACTGCGTCTAAATCACAGGCACCGAACATCTGCCGATAATCATCGAAAACACGGACACCCTTAATCCCATCCAAAACCCTTTTCCTGCGGGTAGGATCCGGGTCTGCCAAAGCGACGAGTTCCACGTTCGGCTCTGCGGCAAGAATAGCGGTCGTGCTGCCGATCGTCCCACCAACCCCAATAATCCCAACTCTGATTGCATTTTTCATTTTTTAATTATTCCTTGCGGATAAGTTTAGGTTTTTGAAACTTGGAAGATTTTCGTTTTCGAGTCGCCTGCGTGTTTTTGCGAATCAACGCTGAATGCGCGTGTGGCATTCATCGGGGTGTTTCTGCGTATTGTTGCAGGCTTGGATTTTGGTATTATGATGTAATCGTACCTCCTCTCATTTTACCGCTCCCTATAACAACGTGAGTCTGAAACACTACAGGCGCGATCTCCGAATCACGACACACCACTCATCAAAACACTTGACATTCCTTGTATATTCCTATAGAATATATCCGAATTCAATCAAATTTCTTGGAAGTATCTGCTACACACTGCGTAGTTGTAAGCAATCGTCTACAGGTGTCTCCATACCCTAAAACCAACTCAAAAGGAGGAAATTCTTCTCATGTATCGTTACTTTTTCCTATCGATTCTCATGCTACTCTTTGCCGTAAGTTCGGTTATCGCTGAGGGTGAAAAACTTGTCCTCGTTGGCTCCGGCGAACCCGACCCGAAGGACATTCCTCTTATAGAACATCTCGAAGAGTGGGGGTACGTCGTTGAACCGCATCAGCATCAGGCAAAGCACCCTGTTAATCTGGCAGACGTAGATCTCGTCTTCATTTCGGAATCAACCTCCAGTGCCAACATTCTGGGCGCATACAAAGACTCAACCGTTCCAGTCGTCAACGCAGAGACGTGGACATACGATGATATGGGGTTTGCGGCAGACGGCACATTCAACTCCGATCCAGGCGACGACCTAACTGTCGTTGATGCCGAGCATCCAATAATGGAAGGTTTTAAGGGCGACATCACCGTTAGCAAACCCACGATAGCACTCATGACGTGCAGCGGATTTGAAGGCGATGTTGACATATTAGCCGTGCGAGCCGACAATGATGATCTCGTGGCTATCTCTGTCTACGAAGAAGGGGCAAAACTACTGAAAGGCACAACGAAGGCACGCCATGTTAACATTTGGCCCCACTCTACCGGCTGGCAACAGGTAACAGACGATGGATGGGAACTCATCCATCGCTCAATCCTCTATGCCCTCGGTCAGATTCCATTTGATGTCGCGCCAGAAGACAAACTCGCTGTCACCTGGGGACAGGTTAAAGCAGAGCGTTAGCTACCAGGGACAGGTCTTTACCACTTCCTACAATAAAGATGCCGACCCAGCATCCAGAAATACCGCGCAATCTGGATGCCTTTGTAAAATCGAAGCCGGGTGCATTGGCGTTATCTCGCCGTGTAAGCAACTCCGAACTGCTTCCGCTTTCCGTTCATCTGGCACGGTGCAAACAATTACTTTCGCCTTTATGATTTGGCAAATGGACATTGAAATCGCTTGGGTCGGCACGTCATCAATTCCAGCGAACCAACCCTCGCCGACCTGTTGGAGTCGGCACGCCTCATCTAATTCAACCAAAATATAAGGATCTTCTGTTTCAAAATCCGCCGGTGGATCGTTGAAGGCGAGGTGTCCATTCTCACCAATACCCACGAACGCTACGTCAATCTGATGTTGCGAGATAATCCGATTGAGCCGATCACACTCGGCTTGCGGTTCGTCCGCTTCACCGTCCAAGAAATGCACCGTTCCAGGGTGAACGATGTCCACGAGCCGTTCTCGCAGATACTTGCGAAAACTGGCGGGATGTGTCTCAGGAATGCCGATGTACTCGTCGAGATGGAACATCGTCGTGTTGTCCCAATCAATCGTTTCATCTACAGTGAGCGCGGCAAGGAAGTCAAATTGAGACGCGCCGGTTGCGACGATGAAACTGGCATGTCCATTGGCATCCAATGCCTCGCGAAGCTTTCTGCTTGCGAGGTGCGCTGCCGCTTCGCTCGTTTCCCGTTTGGTTGTTGCTTTAAAAATATTCATTTTGATAAAATCTTCGTGAAATCCCGTTTCCAACTCGGCGAGAGGGCGGGCAGTTTTCTGGCTCGTGCGATTTTCTCATGGTTGTCGGTATCAAAATAGCGGAGGTTGACTATCTCCGTAATGCTCATCGGTTCGGAGGCAACTTCACTGCGTGCGATCGTATCGCCAGCAGTGATTTCGCCTTCTTCAAGCACCCGGAAATAGAAACCGACGCGCCGACTCTCTAAAAATTGCTTGGCGAACTCCGGCAGTCCCATCTTGTACGCAAGCTTGAAACACGGCACGCGGGGTTGCGTAATCTGTAATTTTACCGTTGACCCTATCTGAAAGACATCGCCAATATGAACAGAAGTTTCCAGTAACCCCTCAACCGTGAGATTTTCGCCGAACTGTCCGTAGATCAAGTCGTCTCTTTGCAATTCCTGCTGCCAGTGGGCGTAATGCTCAAACGGATAACCGTAGATGGCTTTATAGGTCCCACCATGCACCCGCAAATCACCTTGTCCATCACCATCAATGTTCTTCTCTCGGAGCATGACGGTGCCTGACACGGGTTCTTTGAAAATCCCTGTCTGGATTGTCTTACCGCCGTATTGAATAGGCTTTGGTTTCGAAACGTTTATAGATAAGAGTTTCATATACACTTTAATATAATGGTTTTTCTGAGTTATGTCAAGTGCAACATTTTTCACATTTTTTCCGCCATGCAACCTTTCGCCTTTTAAATCGCGTCCTTAATAGTAACAGCAGTACGAGAATCGCACGTTAATAATGCTTACTCTTAGTCATTTAGGAGAGGTTTGATGAAAAACGAAGATGCACGACTGGTTAACCAATTCTTAGCAGGTGACGAAGGTGCCTTCACCACGTTGGTAAAAAAATACCAGAAAAGTGTCCACACGCTCGCATGGCGGAAGGTCGACGATTTTCATACCGTCGAGGAACTCACACAGAACATCTTCCTCAAGGCATACCAGAAACTTGGGACGCTGAAGAACCCGAACCAGTTCGCCGGATGGCTCTACGTCATCGCCAATCGGCTCTGCATCGTATGGCACCGAATTACAGCCAAGCCATTGTTGGAATTGAAGAATTCCTTATAGGTTTGGCTGTTCTGCGTTCTTCTTTCTGATAAACGCGATCTCTGTGTCAACTGGATCTTCTAATTGAGCGTTAAAACCTACAACTCAGCCCCCAAGTGGAGGTCCAAACCCGTTTATGAGATTTTGCTTATATTCTGTTCTATATGTTCTGCTCATGATGCAGTTCTCTATTTCCGCTGAAACAGACAGGGCAAAAGAAGACAAGACCGCAAAAACCAAAAGAAGCATCTGGCAACGAATCTTTCCGCGTACAGGTAATATAGAAGGCATAATCCTCCAGCGCGGCACCGACACCCCATTCGTTGAAGCAGAAGTGCGTATCGTTGAAACCGATCAGCAGGAAAAAACAGGTAAAGACGGAACGTTTCGCTTCATCGAAATTCCTGTCGGAACATATACGCTGTCGATATCCCATCCAACTTACAATACCCCCACAGAAATTCCGATTGAGATTCGCGCAGGTGAGACGCTCCGCGGGAGGTTCTACCCTAGTGCCGCTGTTCCATTTATCAATACTACCGATAGCGGAGATATAGACGGGTACGTTTACAGCCAAACAACCGGAAAACCGCTTGCTGAGGCAGAAGTCCGTTTCATCGAAATTGACGTGTCTGGAAGAACAGATGCCTCTGGAAACTTTCGGTTTATCGCTATCGCTCCTGGGACTTATACTTTGTCAATTACACACGCAACACACAAGATACCGACGATTACCAGAGTAGCGGTAACAGCGGGTGGGACCACGCAGGTAAAGATATACCTCGGCACAGGGATAAGACTTGAAACGGTTGTGGTAGAGGGGCAACGGCTTTCACCGACGATTAGCCGCAAAGAGATTCGAGGCAGTGATCTGATTCGGATTCCCGGTACGGGACGTGATGCCCTTAAAGGACTCACGACGTTGCCGAGCATCGGTATTCCCAACGATATTTTCGGCATCCTCTATATCCGGGGGAGTGCACCGGGAGAGACGCTCCTTTATCTGGATAGAACGCCGCTCGGTTATCCGTTTCACTATGCTGGACTTTTTTCAACGATTAACTCACATAGTATTGAGGACATCCGTATCTATGCTGGCGGGTACGGTGCGGAATTCGGGTTAGATTCGCAATCGGTGATTGACATCCGTTCGCGCGAGTATTTGGAAAAGAAGTGGGCAGGCGCGCTCGATCTGAACATTATATCGCCCGCCGGTTTCGTTGAAGCCAAAATCGGGGACAAAGGCTACGCATCTATCGCTGGACGCTTCACCATCTATAACCTAATTCTTGGACGTTTCTTCGATTGGGTCTTTCCTACATGGTCGGATTATCAACTCAAATTTGCCTATCAACTTACACCCAAGCACCATCTCACGCTCAACAGCTTAGGCGCGGCAGATCACTTCGACTTCTCCGACGTTGAATCAGAAGATATTGAGGAAGCAGTTAATTTTTCTGCCTACTTCAAAAATGGGTTTGAGGCGGAAGGCATTCATCTCCGCTCCCATTTCACCGACAAACTCACATCTCACCTCTCTCTGACGCGTTCCCACAACTTTCTCAACATCAACTTCGGCAGTGCCGCCTCCCATGACGATAAAACTGAGAATGAAGGATTCATCTACAACCTAACGATCAACACACCTATGTATACCCTTCGCGAAGACGTGTCCTACAGATTAACACCCAAGTTTCAATTGGAACCCGGATTTCTTCTCGCCTTTAGTCCATCTAAAAGCCGGACACATACAGCTTCTCCAGAAACGATAGATTTTGACGAGGAGGCGGAACCATCATGGATACGGAAGTTTGACAAATTTAGCTACCCATTTCGGCGCGCCGAGGGGTATCTCCAGGCTCGCTATGATCTGCTCTCATTTTTATCCATGGCTCTTGGTGTACGACTCGATTATCTCAATCTGACAGAGCAACTTTCCATTCAACCTCGTGGCAGTCTGAGTTTCACGTTGCCAACGACCTCTACGCTCCGGTTTGCCTACGGTAGATATGAACGGAGTCCCTTAGCATATCAGGTGTTAAAATCGGATGGAAACCGAGACCTAAAATCCAGCGTGACCGAGCATTACATCATGGAATTGGAACATGAATTGTCCGCACGAACAGAGTTCAAATTCGCGCTCTATTACAAAGACATGCAGAAATTGGTCACGAGATCCATTAATCTTGACGCGTTTTTTGACGACTCGGACGATGCGGTTACAACAGATTATTTC
Source organism: Candidatus Poribacteria bacterium (assembly GCA_965220065.1). Classification (GTDB taxonomy): domain Bacteria; phylum Poribacteria; class WGA-4E; order WGA-4E; family WGA-3G; genus WGA-3G. Next base: position 4,967,392 of record OZ244804.1, on the reverse strand, counting down.
AATCAAGGGACAGGCTTCGTGAGTGGGGCAGAGATATTTCTGCGGCACCGTGTGAGCGAAAAATTCTTCGGATGGCTATCCTATGCCTATACCCACACCGAGCGGCGCGAGACACCCAATGATGCCTACAAGCCATTTCTCTTTGATAACACCCATATCGTCAGTATTGTTGCCAATTACAGTCCAACGGTGAAAACTGAGATCGGGGCGAAGTGGCAATATTCCAGTGGTACCACTGCAGTGCCGTTAAGCAATCTCATTACGGTTCAGGATCCTGTGACGGCAGGGATGCATCCACTCATTTCTGATGTCGCAGGCGCGATTTTTCCGACAGAATTTCCGTCTTATCACCGCTTGGATCTTCGTCTTAGTGAGAAAAGGACTTTGTGGAGACTTCCTGTGACAGCATATGCCGAAATTTTGAATGTGTATCATCGGAAAAATAAAATCAGATTCCATTTGGCTGATAGACTTCTGGAGGAACTCGAAACGTCGGAGTTTGAGGAGGCCGCGGACGAACTGGATTTCAAAATCGATGAGTATTTCGAGATCCCACAGCTTGGCTTTACTTTTTCTGCCGGACTCATCTATGAATTTTGATATGCTCACTTATAGTAGATCTCAGAATTACTTATACACTCTACATCGGCGAGGTTAGGAAACCTCACCTACCAGGAGCGGAGAGTGTCTATTTATTTTTAGGATCCATCATAAAAGGTTGAGATCCACCCCAAAAGATGCTATCATGCGGTTACAGTATTGAGCAGAAAAGGGGCTTCAAATGAAAAAACCTGTCTTTCTAATTCTTATCGGTATAGGCGTTGTCCTTCTCGTTGTCGGGGTTGTTTTTGTCGTCCCGTGGTTCGGTAAGATGTTAGACGAGATGGAACAGATAACCGAACAACATATACAACACAGGCGTGCCTTAAGAATGTCTGCTCGCGAACCATTGAATGAAAAGCAACAAAAACTTCTGTCCCAACTCCTTGAAATCACAGATGAAACCCAAGCATCACAAAATCCAAACGATTTAGAAGCGGTCTTGTCAAACGAACCTTATCTGGCATATTTGAAAGCACAGGAAGGAGAGAACTACGAAGATTTTCGGGCATACGTCGATGCAATGCCGACAGAAAACATGAAAACTATCGCACGCGATAGAATCCAAAACACACTCGGATCGGATAAAGACGATGAGGAATTAGATGTATGGACGGATTACTATTTCATCGTCCGAGCGTGGGGAATCACGGTTGAAGACCCGCGGGACAACATAAAAGAACTTAACGAACTCCAACAGACCCACTTGATAACACCGTTAATGGAGAGCAATCCAGAGGTCTCCGGCTTGCATACCAAAATCGTCCACATCGGGATGTCTTCTATATTCATGACAGAAGACAACAACATATTCAAGGACGTTTGGCGTGAACGCATAGAGATACACGGAGAACAAGAAGGACTTCTGCGGTGCGCAATTGTCACGCCCGATGAATTCGCACTGATGCGGTCTTTTTTTCAAGACTTAGCAACCCTCCAAGAATGGATCCTCACACGTCCCGAACCTGAATTCCAAGAACCAGAACAATAAAACCTACCCAACGTCAATTCTGGCACCTGAAAATCCAAATTTTTCATCTTATGCACCCTTTTTGGCGCGAGACGGTATCATTAATTATAAAAGGGGATCATACACCACTTAACAGGAATTGATTTCAAGAGAACCGAATCCCCTTAACAGCGAATGAAGAACGTCCATACCGTAATACAGCATTAAAGGGGGATCCGATATGTTAATGACTATGATTCAAAAAGAGATGATGCAGCACATTCTGAGCGTCCGGTTTGTAGCGCTTCTTCTGATGTGTCTTTTGCTCGTCCCACTGACCCTTTCCACCAATTACCGAAATTATCGTCAGAACTTAGTGGATTACCAAGAAGCCATTAAACTCGCAAACACCGAAGAAACGACAGTGAACCTGAAGATGCCACTGGAACCGGAGCTGGAGGTTTCCAAACTCATCCTCAAACCGACCCCTTTGAGCGTCTTCGCAAATGGGTTAGCAGATACATTGCCGAGCTATCTCGGCATGACACGTAATGGGATTACACAAGGGGCACCCGCCCTGGTTTCCTCTCTTTCCAATTTGTTAGGGCATCTTGATTTTCTATTTATAGTCGGTACTGTTTTTAGTCTACTCGCGTTACTGTTTACGTTCGACGCCGTTGCCGGAGAAAGAGAGGCAGGCACCCTTCGGATTACCTTAGCAAACTCCCTGCCGCGCGACCTTTTTTTGTGGAGCAAATTGATTGGCGGATACGTGGTGTTTGTCGTTCCGTTCTTGATGTCGCTTCTATTCGGTTTACTCGTGCTCGTCTGGCAAGGATTTCCCCTCGGAGAGCCCGACATTTTTCCACGAGTACTGACGCTAATTCTTGTTTCACTCCTCTATATTGCGGTGTTTTTTGCGATCGGGACCGTCATTTCCACATACTTAGATAATTCTAAGACGGCACTCATCGTTGCCTTTACTGTCTGGGTGTTTGCAGTGTTGATCACACCCCGCGTTGGTTTTCTCGCTGCCAAACTTATTGCACCAACGCGCACTTCACAGAGCGTCTATATGGAAAAAACAGCCATGCGAGACGATTTCAACGCAGTCATCGATAAGGAAAAATGGAGAATCATAATGGAGGAGATCCCTCCGGAGGAGGACGGTTCTATAATAGTAGGAGGGGAAAATGGTAAAACAGTTGATGAACGCGTGAAACTTCTCGAAGAGGAATATCAACTGAAATTCCAGAACCATGCTAACACATTGGATCGGGATTATAAACGTGAGACGGAACGACAAGAACAGTTAGGTGAGACGCTTTCCCGAATCACACCGACATCTTCTCTCATCTACCTTGCTACTAATTTAACACAGACAGGAAAAGGGACAAGAAGCACCTATTTTCAAACGGGTGATCGCTATTATGAGATGCTCCATACAGATATATTCAGTAAAATTATAGATCACATTACAGCAAGAGTATTTACATCAGAGGATACTGTCAAAATCACACAACCACCATCTTTAGAGACAATAACCTTAGGAGAAACGCTCCGTCAATCGGCGGTGGATGTGCTGCTGCTCTGTTTCTTTGCAGTCATATTGACAACCGCAGCATTTCTGAAATTCTTCCGCTCCGATATTTGATGTCGATGATAACCGAATTGCCAACAACGTTTAAAACGCGTCATCCGGATATAGACGCATATTTTCAAAGGTTAAACTTTAAACACGAGGCAACATAACGCCTCTAAAGGAGAAAAAAAATGAAAAGCATTTTTCACGGGAGAGAAACTCTCGCAAGGCTTTCACTCTTCGCAACTTTAGGACTCGCCATTTTTGGGATGGTCTTTACCTATCTAACTGCAAACGGTCATGAAATTGGATCGCCAAATATACAGTTACGTGAACACATTGAACTCGACGCAAAAGCACCGTTCGTGTATAAAAAGTATCCCGGTCCCCAAAATGTGCCGGAATTGATGAACGCATTAGATGAAGATTACAATAAGAGCCTGGCAAAGACCCGCGTGAGTGTGTCCGGTAAGTTCACAGGTATAAAAACCGTGACTTATAGTAGCGACCTCACACTCAGTGAGATAGATACGAGGTATCCACGGGCAGAATGGCTTCAGCTGCTTTTGGATAAAGGCATCACGATAAATGATTCCTTTGCGTATGCATCCTTGCTGTCAAAACGTTACACTTTAGCACTCTTGGAAGACAATCCAGATCTACAGCAGTCAGAGTTTCTCGGTATTCCACCAGCGGATGATTGGGAAACCTATAAAGCCGCTTATATTGATAAGTTGGTAAACGATCACACCAAGATTCAAGAAGTTGAGCGTGCCGTGGTGCAAATTGAGCAGGATAAACTCGACATTGAACGCGGTAAGAAGGCAGTTGAACGTGCCGTGGCGCAGATTGAGCAGAGCAAAGAACACGCTAAACTCGCCATCAAACGCAGTAAAGAAGCAGTCGAACGTGCTAACGCACAACTCGAACGCGGTGCTGAACAACTTGAACGTTCTAAAGCCCAGATCGAGCATAGTAAAGAACAAGTTAAACGTGCTATTGACCATAGTAAGGGTCAAATTGAGCGCGCCAAGGATCAACTTGAAGACAGCAAGGAACAAGTCAAACGCGCCCAGAAGGCGTTAACTTTACAACAGTTTGAGCAGGCACAAAAGCAACTTGAACATGCTAAGAAACAAATTGAGCATGTGCAAGAAACTTTGAAATATCTCAAAGAACCAATGCCTCCTCAGAAACCGACACCGCCTAAAGAGCCTACGCCTCCATAGGACAGAGTGGTAGGCTCTTTTGAATTATTTTATTCCGTTGATACTGCCAAGGCTTCGCTTCTCCGGTTTACTGTGTCAGTGAATAACAAAGCACAGAATTAGCGTAAGCCTTGGTAGGCGATGTGCGAAGTTATTGAAAATTTGGGGTTCTTTCATTTTTTTTTTAGTTTATGCACCCTTTTTACTTCAAAACCGTATCTTTAATTATAACAGGACTCACGCAATTTTGACCTTGGCACGTTCTGTTAGATGGGAATTGTGAAAAAAAGATAGGCGGTCCCCTAACACAAACTAACAGTTTGTGCTACAAAAGAGTAACCCGCGTAAGTCGTATATATAAAGGGCAATGCAATGTTCCAAATTTGAGGGTTTGAGTTTTACTATTCGATCTGGTATACTCCGTACGAAGAACCGACAAACAGTTTCGTGTGGACGCAACGACCAATGGACGCATAGTCGATATCGCGAGATCATTTCTATTTTATCGCTTATCTGTCCACAACCAGCGGAGTATCATCGTAACCGCTAATCATGGAGTCTTCTGATGGAAAGAGAAAAGGATGTTCAACTGATTCGTAGGATCTTGTCCGGCGACGACGCGGCATTCAATGTCTTAGTCCGAAAACATCAAAAGGGTATTCACGCGCTCGCGTGGCGGAAGGTTGGCGATTTTCATATCGCTGAAGAGATTGTACAAGACACTTTCCTTCAGGTGTACAAGAACCTCGCGCAGCTCAAGAATCCGAATCAGTTTTCCGGATGGATGTATGTCATCGCCAGTCGACTCTGCCTGAAATGGCTTCAAAAGAACAAGAACAAATCTGCGATGCAATCGTTGGAGGACACACCTGTGGCAGAAATCGAAGAATCCTCTTACACACATTACGTATCGGAACAACGGCTGACAGAGAGCACCGAGCGTCGCCACGAACTCGTCAAAAAACTCCTGGCACAACTACCGGAGAGTGAACGGACAGTGGTAACACTCTACTTTCTCGGCGAGATGACGGCAAAGGAGATTGGGAAACTCTTAGGTGTGTCGGTGAACACGATTAAGAGTCGACTTCGCCGAGGACGGAAACGTCTACAGGAACAACAAGAGGAACTCTTGGTGAGCGAAACACTCGGAAGCATCCCATTCCCTGCCCACGTGACCGAGCGTATCATGGAACAGGTGGCTAACATGAAACCGACGCCGGCTCCGACTGGAAAGCCTTTGGTGCCATGGATGGCTTTCGGGACGGCTGTGGTTTTTGTTATTTTACTGCTCGGCGCGAGTAACCAGTATCTTGCCAGATTTCAGAAGCCGTATAGTTTCGAGGCGGAATCTGAACCCACAATTGAAATTGTCGATACCCCCATCGTCCTTGATATTGTATCAAAGCCATCTATACGCAATCAGTCTGGACGGACGACTACCCCGGGTAGAAGCAGTAGTGCGGGTATTCAGGTTTCTGAAGCGGTTCTTAGATCCAAGGCACCGGAGGATTCTCTTCGGTTTGGTACCTCCTCACAGTGGACGCAGGGAAATGCCCCGTCAGGGGGGCGTATACAGGATATGTTCGCGACCTCTGATGGAACTGTCTATGCTGTTGCACCCACAGGAATATACAGATCAGAGGTAGACGCAACAGCATGGACGCGCGTCAACACAAACGTTCCTATTGGCGAATCTCGAATGCCAATGGCAGCGCATAATGGAAGACTTTATATCGTCTCCGTGGATGAAATATTCACTTCAGTTGATCGGGGTGAAACATGGCATACGCTGGGTCCTCGACCAAAAGGACACACAGTTGGACTCATCATTACAGACGCACTCCAAGATGTCGATTCACAAGCAAATCTCACGATGTATCTGGCACTCAGGGATGAAGGGGTTTTCCGATCTACAGACGGTGGAACACAATGGCACCCACTTAACGATGGATTGACGGATGAAATAATTTCCACAATGGCGGCTGTTGGAGAAACGATATTTACGGGGACAGGACGTGGTCTCTATCGTCTCGATTCAGGTGTTTGGACAAAGTTACCGGTGGAAACATTAAGAGCTGTCTATTCCTTGACAGTATCCGAGAATCATCTCTATGTTGGAACGGGTCCCGATTTGCTGGGATTCACGGCAATAAAAACAGGACAAGTGGTGCCAAAAGTCGAGTCGCATGTACTTAAGCTTTTCCATTCCGCTGACCTGGGAGCGTCGTGGACTGAAATAACACCGAGTTATCAATCTGATAATCATGGGATACCCTCTGGCATAACAGTTTTGGCTGCCGGTGAAACGCTCTTCGCGTCAAGTGTCAAGCACCAATATCGTTCAACAGATAACGGACAAACCTGGACAGAACTGCCAGGAGACACGAATATGCTCATGATCAACAGTCTTCCAGCCGTGGTGGCGAACGAGAAGACGTTTTACAGAACGGGTCCATACGGCATTTTTCGGACAACGGATGGGGGTAAGTCATGGGTTCTATTTGTAGATGGAATGGTAGGCACGCGCCTAAAGGATATGGTTGTCTGCAACAACAGATTCTACGCGCATACAGGTTATGAGGTTTATCAATCAACCGACGAAGGTGTGTCTTGGAAAAAACTTGTGATTGACGGGGGCTTTGCGGTGGAGGGTACTGCGTTTGAATGGTCCGAAAAAGATAAGAACGAGGCTCGCGTCCATATCTCTTTTTATTCAAAACTGATAGTGGATGGCAATTGCCTTTATTTTCTTACACGTGGAGACAACAGCCTGAAAATTTTCCGCTTATCTACAGATGGCAATACGCTCAGTCTCGTTCAAGGCATACCTACCTTTGATGATGAAGAATTAGCCCCCGAATTGTGGATAAATGGCACGGTGGTGAAGCCAACGCACGCATCCGATAGTTCGAAAAAAGACAATGAGCCAATCACTACATCTTTTGTTCCTGGAGGCGTGGAACTTAAAACGGTTGCAGTGAGTGGTGATGTGTTCTACGTGGAATACAAACGCACTCTTTTCAAATGGAGACTTGGAGATCCAGAGTGGATAAACACTGGATTGATAGATGCGAACATGTCCGATGGTGATTCCAGAAAAGTCCTCAAGATAGCGGTTTCGGGAGAAACTGTCTATGTAGGTAAGCGAGATGGTAAGTTGTTTCAGTCACTTGATGGCGGGAACAGTTGGAGAGACATCACACCAAACCTGCCTCTTCGCTTTACCTGCTTCAATGAGATAGCCTTTGCAGCAACGACCGTCTATGTGTCAACAGATGCAGGAGTCTTGAGTTCACAAACCGGCGAACACTGGAGCGTGCTAACCAATAGCGTGAGAGCCCACACTATCATAAACAGATTTGCAGTAGAGGGCACGAAAGTTTATGGTATCGGCGATGCGGGAGTCTATCATTTGGACGCTCGTCGTCAATGGAAACAGGTTGCTTCAGAAGTGCCCGATGAAATCAATGCGCTCGCCATTGCTAACAATAAGCTTTATAGTGCTACTGAAGATCGTGGGATATTGCACATCGCGCTTGAAGAACAGTAGCGTCCCGAGTAGAACAATACCCTCTCAGATGCATGTTTGGAAAGGGCATTTCCTGACGATACACGTTCAGAACCTGAAGCGCAGAACTTAGCATAACCCAAGCCACTTATTTATACACATAGCACTCCGCTGGAGTGCGAGGATTAAATACGCCATTTTCTATAGACATATCACCCCTCCCCCTTCCCAGTAACGGGTGGGGACCCCGGGGTGAAGAACATGCTGAAAAGGTTCTTCAAACGCGTAAAATTCGTTAGTAGCAAGTTGGGTTAGCATAATAAAATCTTCTACGAAACTGGCACCGGACGAGTTCTGAAAACTCACCTGGTGCCAGTTCTTTTGCAGGGCGCAATTTGTTCCAATAATTTTAAGTGATTTTTTTCAAAACCTTCGGATTAAAAAACTCCGTAGGTTATTTTTATTGGAGCGAAAAAATGGATAGCAACACCACACATTCCCCCAACACAGCATCAGAACCTCGTCCTTCAGCCCTAAAGACATTGCGCCGTTTTTTCTTTGTAGCGTGGCGAGTGAGTCCATTCGGAGCCATTGCTCAGGCACTTCTGACGCTCATACATGGTCTTATTCCCATCGGTATCCTTTGGGCAAGCCGGGGATTGGTGAATCTTATCACAGCGATTCTTGCTAAAGAAGTAGAACCAAATTTAGAAACCGCCGCACCGTGGTTGATTGCACTCGTCCTCTTGGCGACGTTGAGAAATATAAGCGGCACTTATGACGGCTACTTGCGATGGAAGATGCAGAACCGCATTAAAGTCCATCAACAGCACGCCTTACTTGAAGCCGCGACGCATATCGACTTCGCCCTCTTCGATCAGCCACAGACATACGATCTGATACAACGGGCGCGCCAGGCTCTGGACCATCGACTCACCAATTTTCTGCGGTTTCTAACGGAAATTGGACAACTCTGCGTAACGCTCGTGGGATACGGTGTTCTGCTCTGGGTCGCGGATCCGCTGCTCGTGCTTGTGGTGGTGTTGCCGGCAATCCCTTCCGCTTGGTTCAAAGTTAGAACAGCCGAAAAGCAATACAGCTACAATTACCATACAACCCCCGTACGTCGTATGATGGATTACATGCTCGGTCTACTTCTCGGTTCATCCTCTGGACAGGAAGTTCGACTCTATGGACTCTTCGATCGCTTTTTTGGACGCTGGCGTACGAACCATCGTAAATGGCGGAAAGAATCCCTTGCAATGATTTGGACGGAAATAAGAGCCTCTATCGGCACAACTGTCGCCGAAATCGTTGCCTATGCAATCGCAATCGGTATACTGGCAGATCGCATTGTAAACGGTGATCTCACACTTGGAGATTATGTCGTGCTTACGGGTGCAGCGGCGACCTTTCAAGGAAACATGGAGGGATTGTTGGGAAACATACAAAGCATATTCATAGACCTACCCCTGCTTCGGGATCTACATTTCTTCTTAGAACGCGCAGAAAAGACTCGAGCACAGGCAGGCACTGAGACATTTCCGATACCCTTACAGCAAGGCGTAGAGGTTCGCAATCTACGCTTCCGGTACTCGGGGGCAACCGATGATGTACTACAGGACATAAACTTTCACGTGCGTCCCGGGGAAGTCGTCAGCATCGTGGGTGTCAACGGTGCGGGAAAATCGACACTCATCAAATTGTTGCTCGGTCTCTACCAACCCGATAACGGATCAATCCGCTATGATGGCGTAGATGCGGCATCAATTGCGCCAGAGCAGATTGCCCTTAACTGTGCCGCCGTTTTCCAAGATTTCACGCGGTTCCGTAGACCCGTGAGGGAAGAACTCGTGCCGGGACCGCCGGGTTTCCAGATTGACGACGATACGCTCTGGAACGTCATCAACGCCGTTGGCATTGAGGATCGTTTTCAAACCCTTTCACACGGTTTAGATACATATCTGGATCCTTCACTCGGCGAAGATGGCGAAGGTGCCGAGTTATCTGGTGGTGAATGGCAGAAAGTTGCGCTTGCGCGGGCTTTGGCACGAAATCCGCAAGTCCTCGTCCTTGATGAACCGACCGCTGCCCTGGACCCACAAGCCGAAGTCGAACTCTACCAACGTTTTGTCGAACTCGCGGCAGATAGAATGACGTTCCTGATTTCACACCGAATCGGATCCGCCCGTCTCGCAGATCGTATCTTAGTATTGGATGAAGGTCGTATTGTTGAAGACGGGACACATGAGACGTTGCTTGCCAGAGATGGACGCTACGCTCAATTCTTTAGAGCACAAGCGCATTGGTATCAGTAGATAGGACTTACGCAATTTTGACGGTAGCACGCCCTGTTAGGTAGGGATCCTCGAAAAAACACAGACGGTCTTAGGCACAAACTAACAGTTTATGCTACAAAAGAGCAACATGCGTAAGTCCTAAGAAGAAAAGAAGGTTCTACTATTGCTTTGTCCACTTTTAAATTAAAGGTAAATCCAGTTCGTAGTAGGGAAACCATGCGCAAGTCGCGTGTGGACTTGCGGGACAATGCCCGTTGTATGCATCTTCAGAACGTGCGATAAATCGCACGACTACAAACCTATTCTAAAATTCAGAATGGATAGAACACTATGGGAAATGTAAGAGAAACATTGAAGACATGGGGATCCATCGTTAAAGACAGCATCGTTGCCTATATCCGAACCTTTTCGATCACTTGGCAGAACGGTGCATTAGCACTTTTGGGCGTTCTGCTGCTCACGCTGTTGCTCGGTGCTGTGCCTGCTGCTCAGTTCTTTGTGACGGAACGTTTAGTCAACGCAATCACCGCCGCCATAGGCGATGCCGACTGGTGGCAACAGGTCGTTCCGTGGTTGGCAGGTTTGATCGGTTTACAAATTCTTAGCATCCTTGTCGATCATTTACGGGAACCGCTACGTCTTCACGTCGGTGCAAACATTGAGGCGTGGATAAATGAAAATATCGTTCGGAAATCCAATACAATAGCGTTGACTGAATTCCAGACCCCAGAATTTCAAAACGCGTTGGCGCGAGCCCGCGCAATGTCGGGTATAGAGCTTGATGAGATTGTCTGGTGGATCTTTGACAGCCTCCAACAATTAATCAGTGCCATTACGCTTGGCATAGTCCTCTGGCGTTATCATCCGTTGTTGGCAGTGCTCCCTATGATCACAGGTTTCGCTTCGTGGTGGAGCGGTTCACGTTTTGCGGCGAGTGTTTACAACCTTGATGTAGAACAGACACCGCAACGCCGAGAACGGGATGCGTTAGAAGGAATTCTGATGGATCGCGGAGCGGGCAAAGAAATTCGGTTATACCAAGCGCAGGACCTATGGATAACGCGCTGGCGAAAATTATGGATGGCGTTAATAGACGAACAACAGGTAATTGAACGACGCAAATTTTTCGCACATCTTGCGATTGACATCGCACGCGGTTTGTTATACGCTTGTTCGCTCATTCTCTTACTGCTGGAAATCTTCCGTGGTGGATTGACTGTTGGCACTTATATCGCCGCTGCCGCTGCCCTTGTTCAATTGGACGGTATCTGGAACGAGGTCACCAGTCATTTTCAGTGGATAGGAAACGAGATGCGCCGTTTGTCAGGAGATCTGTACCCGTTCTTGGATCGCGGTTCAGACACAATCATAGTAAAAACAGGAGGCGAATCCCTCTCAGCATCTCACATCAATCCATTCCAGACCTCTGAAGAACCAGCATATCTTCGGATAGAAAATGTTTCGTTCCTCTATCCACATACGCAAGTCCCCGTGTTAAATCACATAAACGTGACGTTGAAAAAAGGGGAGCGAGTCGCATTGGTAGGACCCAACGGGGCAGGGAAAACGACATTGGCACGTGTCCTGTTGGGACTCTACCGTCCACAGACAGGCACAATTCACGTGGGGGATGTTCCACTAAACGACGAGAACCATCGGCAGTGGTTAACGCATTGCAGTGCCGTTTTTCAGGATTTCACCAGCTACCACCTCACCGCCCGCGAAAACATTATCTTCGGCGATCTCGAACATCCTGAACGCATGGAAACGGCATCTATCGCCGGTGGTGCCGCTTCGGTTGTCGACGGGCTTAGCGCAGGTTACGAGACGACACTGGGTCCCACCTTTGGAGGGCGCGATCTTTCCGGTGGCGAATGGCAACGTCTCGCAACGGCTCGGAGCTTCATGCGGGAGACTCCATGGTTGGTTGTCCTCGATGAACCAACCGCGGCATTGGATCCGTTGGCTGAACAGGCGATCTATGAACGATTTATTGAACGGAGTGCAGGACGGACATCGGTGTTAATTTCGCACCGGCTCTCTTCCGTACGCACCTGTGATCGGATCCTCGTCATTGATAACGGAACAATTGTTGAGGACGGGGACCACGAGACGCTGCTGGCAAACGATGGCCTGTATGCCCAGTTTTTCAGAGCACAAGCACAATGGTACGTCTGAGATTTTTTGAATCAAACAATCAAGATAATTTTATATCAGAGCATTCAGTTTTAAGAAATTATTGGATTTCACGCCTTTTTTTATGATCCGGTGCGGTTGGAAACTGCACCTACTGGGTTTGATTCCTCAAAATCCCCTAACTAACGGAAAACTAAATAACCCTAATTTCATATCAAAACAACTTGCCTATATCCATCTAATCTGATACTTTAAACGCAACACGCATTGCCAAGGAGGCACGGAGAATTGAAACTGTATGAAGGATTTTCAACAGGACTCTCTGCTATGCTGCAGGAAAAGCTACGTTCGACACTCACAATACTGGGTATCGTTATCGGTGTTGCAGCTGTGCTGGCAATGCTCGCTATCGGTGATGGCGCGAAGCACATCGTCATGCAAGAGTTTGAAAAGTATGGAAGCCATTTTACGGTTTCGCGGAGCCCATGGATCTGGCGCGGGGAGCGTGTGTTTCCAAACCGCAGCGGCGAATACTTGAAATATGAAGATGTATTAGCGATTGAAGCCGAATGCCCGGCTGTTGAATGTGTGATACCGAGTATCGCTGATGAAGTGCTCGCGCAGGCTGAAGGTGGTGCAACAAAATGGACGGAGTATGATGGCGTCAATGCTTACTTCCCCATAGGGATGAAGTGGGAGATTCAGCAGGGACGTTTCTTTTCCGAAGATGAATTCAATAATCGACGAAAAGCCTGTGTCCTCGGCACGGAAGTCGCGACAGAACTGTTTGGAAATCAGAACCCGATCGGTAAGGAAATTAAACTTTCACTACAAGGCGGAAACCCTGATCGTTTTATCGTCTTAGGCGTTATGGCTGAACGCGGCACAAGTCTTCAATACGGATTTAGTTGGGACGATATCGTGTTCATACCTTTGACGACGGCACAAGACAGATTTAAAGGAACACACTATGTCAATTATCTCAGCATCAGAGCAATAAATGCCGATTCCATCGAAAAAGCAACTGCAGAAGTCAGATCCGTTTTAAGAAAGCGGCATAGGAATCAAGACGATTTTTTCGATATTAGTTTTCATAAAGCTGCTGTCAAGGAACTCGATAAAATCAGCCGAATTATTAAAATCATGCTCAGCAGTATTGCTGGATTTTCGTTGTTTGTAGGGAGCGTTGGCATTATGAACATGATGTTAGTCTCAGTGAACCAACGCACCCGTGAAATTGGCATCCGCCGTGCGATTGGAGCCAAACGACGTGACGTTCTCTTACAGTTTCTATTTGAAGCGGTTGTGATGTGCAGTGCTGGCGGCTTGCTGGGAATTCTCCTCGGCATCGGTACAGGCTATATTTGTTCACATATCGCTGTCAAAGTCGTTAAGGTAATTCCACAATGGCCAGTTGTAATCTCCCTACACTGGATAACAGTCTCTGTCAGTATCTCAGCTTGCATCGGTATTTTGTTTGGGCTCTATCCTGCGATCCGCGCCTCACACATCTCCCCAATTGAGGCACTGCGAACAGACTGATACTTTTTCTACTCCGATTTAAGATTCTTTGCTAAGATTTCAATCAATCCTGCCAAGTTCGGAAACTCGTCCCGTGCCTCAGGTGGAAGATCCGCGAGATGCGTGTCCCCAACAAATCGATACATATCCGCCGCGCCTGTCAAAATATTCGGTGTCAACCCAACATGCGCAAAGGTTGCGGAAATTTCTTCCATTTCACCGATCCAGCGTCTCGCTTTCGGGGGCATACCCGGCAGTCCGTTTTCCATCCTTTCAAAAAGTGCAGATTGACTCAATTGAAACTCCGCAGTAAGTGCCTCTGAAACCCCTAAAACGGATGCCGCTGTGAGCAATTCGGTGCAGAGCGCGGTTAACCCTTTTGTCAGGGAGGCGTAGCACATCTTAATCGCAGAGGCGAGTCCTACCTCCTCGCCGAGAGCTCGCACATCTAATCCATAATTGTTGAGTTCTGAGAATATGTCGAGGTTCGGTCCCGATGCGTAGAACCGCGTGGCTCCTGGTGTACGAGGTGGCGGACCGATGATGGATGCATCGACGAACATTCCGTCTGCCGAGGTGATGATCTCACCCAATTTACGAACCGTCTGTGGTGCGATGGCGTTGCAATCGGCATAGGTTAACGTCGTGTCTACCTTCTGTAACGCTTCTGCAACCATAGACGCCGCGGACATCGCCTGTGCAGGCACCATGATTGAGAGGATAAGATCGGCTTCCGTAACGAATTGTGGATACGTCGGCACGTCCACAATGCCGGCTTTCTCAGCGAGTTCCCGAGTGCGTTGGCTTCTTCCTTCCAAACAGGTGATGATACGCAAACCGTTTTGACGGAGAACATTCCCGACGGTGTGTCCCATATCACCGGGGCTTAAAATTCCAACAGTGCTGAGCATAGGTTGCCTCCTCTTTTCAAATATGAACACCGATAGTGTTGAACGCCTTGAATACTAATACCGCACCGAGCAGAATGACAACAGCAGCACTGATCATCGGTAGGCGTTGTAACCAGATACCTTCACCTGTGAAACGCTCAATTACCGGTTTCGCTATCACCATCAGAATCCCGATAGCCACCAACACAGCGGCAAGCCCCAATGAGAACGCACATAGGATAATTAGTCCCCATACAAGTTTGTTAAGACTAATCGCGAATAGGAGCCCGATGAGGGCATCAACGCACGGCACGATACCACCGGAGATACCGAGCGATAGTAATCCCCAAAAACCCGTCCGCTCTGAAGGCACATGGCTATGTGTCCGTCCACCATGGCTATGTGTATGCGCGGGGTCATCATGCGAATGGGCGTGCTCGTGATCGTCATCATGTTCATGCGAATGATCGTGGTCATGGTCGTGTCCATGTTCATCGTCGTGCCCGTGATCGTGGTCGTCTGCATGCGGGTGATCATGATCGTGGTTGTGAGCATGTCCGTGTGAATGATCGTGATCGTGCGGATGATGCGTATGTCCATGTCCGTGACTGTGGCTATGTGCACCGCCGCTGTAATACTGTTTCATGTTTGTCGTAAGCAACCATGCACCAATACCAACAATCAGAACACCGGAGAACAAACTCAACCACGGCACAATATCCTCCGGTGCAAACTCTTGGGCGACCAGCATGATGACTCCAAGCGCGATGACGCTAAAGGTGTGCGTAAAGGTAACGACAAGCCCAAGGAACACGGCATCAATTACCCTACCTTTAGAGCCGACGAGATAAGCAGCGACTATGGCTTTTCCGTGTCCGGGTGTTAGCGCGTGCAGACCGCCAAGCACGAACGAGATGACGAGTGCCGCAATTGCGAGTTGCAGGGTAAGGGGTTGGTTTATTAACTCCTTTATCCGATCGCCTGAATGCTCATGCCCTTCGTCAGCAAACACCAACGCGCACCCGACAACTCCGATAAAAACAATACTGGCTTGCAATATGCGCTTGCAAGCTGCGCCGCTAAAATAGTAATAATGTCTCTTCAAAACTTATTAAACCCTTGCGAATTTTTGGAAACGTCTATCCGCGATGACTTCACTGACATAGATATCCCCGTTTGAATCAATCCAGATACCGTGCGGGGAATCACTGAACTGTCCGGGAGCGTCTCCCTTCTCACCCCACCGTCCGATGACTTCACCCTCAAGCGTCATAATGCTGATACGTTGTCCACCTTCAGCGATGTGAATGATGTTATCACTATCAATGAAGAGATCATTGGGAGAACGGAGATCTTTCCACTCGGTTAAGTATTCGCCGTTGTTGTTAAAAATCTGACAGCGAAGGTTGCCACGATCGAGAATATAGACGCGGTCATTATGATCGACGGTAACATCGTGCGGGAGGTTAAATTCGCCAGGTCCCGTGCCGGGTGCGCCCCATGAAACGATAACCTCGCCATCTGCGGTCATCCGGTGTACCCGTGACTGTCCATAACCATCAGAGACGTACATCTCCCCAGACGTTGAGAGGACAGCACGCGTCGGTTCATTAAAAGGTCCTCCAGGCGGTCCCGGTTGGTCAACGGTCCCGAAGGTCTCTAACAATCCACCATCCAGCGAAAATTTCCGTACCGTATGATCGACGGTGTCTGTGGTATAGATTTCATCGTCGGGACTCATCCAGATACCGTGCGGTTTCTGAAAGATGTCCTTACCCCATTCAGTTACAAAGGTGCCATCCGCCTCGAAAACGAGCATAGCAGGTTGTGGACTCCGATTATAAACATAGACTCTGTCGTTTGAGTCACACGCCACGCCGGAAACGAGTCCGAGCTGCGGAATCATACCCCAGCCTTCTACGACTTCATACTGATAATCACCTGTCCCAAAAGATGCCATAACAATGCCTCCTATAGGGTACTAATGTTACGTGTTTAGAAATGATAGACTTCAGACTTTAGACGACGCATGCCGTTTCTCAAAAGGATCCTGAATCCGATAATACCCGATTTTCGTGGATATTGCAAGTTTTTTAACTGAATCTTAGTTTTCTATAGGCACAGCACGCCGCTGGAGTGTGGGTTGGCATCAAAAGATCCCATTTATAAACAAAACTGCGCGGGTCAGGTCTCCTTCCTGAAAACCAGTGGCGTAGAGAATATTCGTCTCGTCAATATAGGTATACCGATTCTCGCCGAAGAAATGTGTGATCTCAAAATTCAAGCGGAACGTTCGACTTAAGTCGTAATGTATCCCTGCTCCCCAATCGGAGAGATTTGCATTGAAATCGAAGAAGCGGTAATTAAAACTGTCAAGCGCATCGTTGATGAAATCGACACGGATGACGCTAAAATATGCAAAAGCACGCGCCTCCCGATAATTGTAGAGACTCGGATCGCGGACCCACGTAAAATCAAGTTGAATACGATCGTCCCAAGAGTTCTCAGTCGCCCGATCATCTTGATTGAACCGTCCACGGAAGTCCTCAAAATCCCTTGCCCGGTAATAACTGGTATCGGTCATTCGGACATAAGTGAGTCGATTCGACACAGCGATGCGGTACGCCTCACTGAAATCATAAGAGAAAATCAAATTGGCGTGCGCGGTATCCTGAATAATCTGCTCATCAAAATCGGATTTGGTATAGAGATCGGCGTCTAAATCGTCTTGATTGTCGATTTCAACATCGTGTAAATCGCGTGTATAACGGAGTTTGAGTTCCGTCTGGAACATCGAGGAGATTAATGACGTGGTCGGTGCATATTTCCGAAATCGCAATTCTGCTGGATCAAGATAGTAAAGGTTCCCACGTCTGTCAATGCCTTTGAGTTGAAGTGCAACATCGGTTTCAACTTCTCGCCGAAAGGGGATGAGTAACTTCTGTGTATATGCACCATCTGTGGTAAACCGTTGGATACGTCGTAGCCGATAGCGAAACAGCCTTGTATAACCATCGTAGCGTCGCGTCGGATCGTCAAGTCGTTTCGGAAGCGTGGAGGCGAAGTCCTTTAAGTACTTCGTTGTATCAGCGATCAGAAGCGTGCCATCTGTCAATGCCGCTATCCGAAAAGGTGCGATAAATTCCCCCGCGGCATCGCCATACTTACCAAAGGCACGCTCGAACTTTCCATCGGCACTGTATTTCAGCACCCGATGCCCCTTTTCATCAACAACATAGAGATTCCCAACTTTATCCGCCGCCATATCTGCGGGCTGTGCGATGTACCCTGCACCGGGTTGGTCAAGGAAATAGCGAGCGATCGTCTTGCCGTCTGCATCTAGTTTGATAATAAGCTTATTCGGCACATCGCTGTCGCAAACATAGAGATTATTCTGTACATCGGTTGCGAGTAAAAATTCTCGTCTCGTATCGCCCTGTGGAATAATCAGCGCGTAATTACCATCTGCATCCAAACCGGGGGCGGCAGATTCAAGACGTTTTATCCGCTGGCTCAAATCTTGAATCGGGTAACTTGCGACAAATTCGCCGCTCGCATCGAATTTATGGATACACGGACCGTAGTTAAAGATCTTCGGATCCTGCTCTTCTTGCCGGTTTGCGTCAGAAACCTCCACGAACATCCAGTCCATTACATAGATACTACTATCCGTGCCGATAGCGATAGCCGTAGGGTTAATGAATCGGAACTCACTCTCTGCCTCCATCTGGATGTCAAATACAAAAACCCCCATTTCATTGAACTTCTGGATCCGGAAGTTATCTGTATCCGTCACATAAATGGCACCCTCAGGACCGAACGCCATGAACAAGGTTTTTGCGAATTGTGATTCACCAGCCCCTTTCTCACCGAACGCATTAACAAATTTGAATTCCTGTGCGGCGTTTACATGCACTGGAAGCAGGAGTAGCAGACAAAGCGTTACGTTTTTCAAGTTAAACATTTGCGACTTTATAGAATCACTAAACCTTTCCTATTCTCTTGACATAGTGTCTGTTCCACAGTCAAATACGCTAAGATTCAGGAACATGCGGATGCTGTTTTCGGATATTGTCCAAGACACCATTGATAAATTTAGGGGAGTCCGGCGTACTGTAGGATTTAGCAATTTCAATAGCCTCGTTGATCGAGGTAGCCGGATCGATATCGTCGAGATAGAGAATTTCGTAAGTTGCACATCGCAGAATAGAGAGATCAACGACAGGCATTCGGTGGAGTTTCCAATTTTTGGATGTGTTTTGAAGTAGTGTATCAATCGCCTCCAGATGCGCAGTCGTGCCTTCAACAAGTTCCAGCGCGAAGGGACGAAGTTCCGCCGATGTGTCTTGGCTCTGCCAAAATCGCTCTATAACACTTGGCACAGGAGCGGCGGTGAGTTGAATCTGATACAGTACTTGCATCGCAACGATGCGAGATCGCCTACGAAGAGACATGATACGTCCTGATTTGTACTTAGAATGTTAACGCGTAGACCTTTTCCCATACGCTACTTTGTATTATACACGGTTTGAGGCATCATGTCAAATAAAACTCCAGAGGCATTTATGGTGAATTATGGAAATAAGTTTACACCTCTTCTGTAGGGGGCGTACCCTCCGAATCGCGACTGGGAGGCCGCTTCTACAGTTACGGCATACGGAGTATGCCTACTACCTTTAAGACTGGGGAATCGGAGTTCCGTCCTACAATTTAATTTCGTTGGTGCAATCTCCGAATCCGTAATCTTAGAAATTAACCGAGAAGGGAGTTAAAAAACAACTTAAACGTTCCACGGGTTTGCGCGCGGAACTGCGGTCGAAATCCGAACAGGATGACACGCCCCATACCATATCGTGCCGAGACCATAGCCGTCTGTTCCGCGAGTTGATCTTCGCCGATAAGCCAACCGCTTTGCAAGATAGCCTTTTCTGGATACTGAACAACGAGTTCGTATCTTTCGTTGAAGCGTGAAGGTTGAATTTCAAATGCCGGGCTATCCCAGAAGAGTATAAGCGTTTCATCAGGCATACCATACCCAAGCGGGTGGTTTGTGTCAACAGACACTTTCAATGTCGAGCCGGGACAAAAGAAGGACTTCGACGACTTTCCTTTAAGGGTATTGCTGACCTGCAAATCCAATTTCTCAATCGCAAACTCACACGCCTCGTTAAGGGCAAGTAGCGTTCCCCCTTCTTCGACGAACTGCTTAATCGCTTTGACTCCTTCGTTACCGATACCACTCCGGTACGCTGGCGGAACGTCAAACTCCTTCGATTCATCTTCGTCAACTTTGCCGACGATCCTGTTAATCGTGTCGTCGGGAAGTATGAAAACGTCAAGTCGCTGACTTAGGTCGTCACCCGTGATGTCATCGTCCTTCAACCTCTGATAAGGGAATCCGAACTGCTCAAGGACCAATCGCGTCCAACCTTCATCCATATTGCCACCGTGGTATCGTTGGTACATACCGATGCGCAATTGTTGGACCTCATGCCGGGGGACCGAGAGTTCCTGTTCTAAGGCATAGAAGGTGACTCCAGAATTGCGCGTGAATCCCTCAAGCACTTCTTTTGATTCAGCGGGGACTACAAACGCGCCTGATGGAAATTGCGTATTGCCAACTTCAACGGCTTCATCAATCCTTATGACTTGGATATCTTGTGCCAGTAACTGGTTGACAAGCCTGAAACTTTCGTTGAGTCGTCCGTCGAAGATATAGCCAAATTCTGATTCGCCAACCAGCCGCCCCGTGGGCTGTTCGGGTGCTGTAAGTAGGGCAAAAATAGCGTCATCGCAGACCAAAGTATCAACAGGTTCGACATTCACACCCATAAACTCTGCGATTGTGTCTGTCGCCGTGTCATAGGGACGATTTGGCGTCCCGTCCGGCGTGCGTGTCCAAGCGTCATCAGGGAAAAAGGTCTGTCCAAGCAGGGTTTTGATGATCGCCATTTTCGGCTGATTGAGGAAAATGGCATAAGTCCCCACCGGATAGGTTACATCATTGACGGTGAAGGCTTGCGTTGATTTCCGGATGTCAATCCCTTGGGCGAGCAGTTTATTGATCAGATCCACGACGGTTAAAGCATCATGCTGTATGGGGCGGATGAGATATGCGTTTGGTGTCCCCTTGGCACCACGTGCTGTCTGACGTTTCGCTTTCAGATATGCGTTCGACAGGATGGTATCCTTGTGTCGCGCGGCTATATCGAGCAAACCCCACGCGGCAATCTTCTGTTGCTCTACGATGTCGCGTAATCGCCACCAACCGCCGAGCCACGGATGCGGAAAATTGGTCTGAGGTTTATAATGCGGAAACGCTCTGAGTCGTCCGACTTGGGATTCTAATTGCCCCTTGTGAATATACAGCGGCGTTGCCAACTTAGCGTGTGCCGATTCGGTCAAGATGCTGGCGATGTTGTGATAATTCCCGATCCAATGGAAGCCGAGGTGACTCCACGCTGGATATTGCGCGGCATTCAGGACGCCTGTCTTCCCGGCTTCCTCCAGTCTGTATGCCATGTGTGCCCCGTACCAACTCATTTCTCGCCAGACGAGTGGGTCGGCGTGCGGGTGAATCGGTTCACAATAAGGCGCGACGTACAGGCGTGCCCCGTAACTCCCCATCTCGTGGTGGTCTTGGAACACTTGTGGGTGCCACTCCTGAAACAGAGTCCGTGCGACGTATTGTGATTCAACCAGATTCAACATAAAGGCATCACGATTATTGTCGTGCCCGGCATATTTATGATAAAGCCACGGAAGATTACATCCCTCGTATTCGGTATCAAGATATTTGTCGTACCAATCTGTTGTCATGATCAGACCGTCCGGGTTCAGGGAGGGAAACATCAGAAAAATCACGTTATCAAGAATGCGTTGGGTTTCCGCATCCGTTCGGGTTATCAAATCGTAGGTAAGTTCCGAAGCCATCTGCGTGCTTCCGATCTCCGTGGCGTGAATGCCCATCGACTGACAGATTACTGCTTTTCCCTCGCTGATCAAGGATTTCGCCGCGTCCTCCGAGAGTCCCCGGGCATCGCTTATTTGGGCGTTGACCGCTTGCAGATGCGTTAAATTCGCCAGATTTTGCGGTGATGAGATGAGAGCCAGCAGAAATGGGTTTCCCTCTGTAGAGGGTCCCATATCAACGACTTGCAGGCAGTCGCTCTCCTGCTCTAAAAGGCGTAAGTACGCAACAATTTTGTCCCAAGTGGCGATCTTACGGTCAGAACCGAGTTGGAATCCAAAGAATGCTTCGGGGGAAGTCACTTGATTGTTCATTATGTTTCCTCGTTTATAGTAAAGTTTAGAATTAATTAGACACTCCGCTCCGGCGAGGTTAAAAACCTCGCCTACCAGGGAAGGGGTGAATGTCTGTTTATTTTTAGGTTTTACTATAATGATTGATGCTTGAGAATGCCGGCATCCAGATTGTATCACGATTCCTTGAAAAATTGAACAGAAATTCCTAACAGGATTAGGGGCATTTATGGTAGATTTTACAATTACTTAGACATTCTAAAGAGGCGAGGTTAGGAAACCTCGCCAGCGGTGGCGGAGCGTCTTTGGATCTATTGCCTACTCAGATGTCCACTTAATTCTATAATTTACCATAATTTTAAGAGACTATCGGATTTCCCGGCTTTTTTGGACATACCGAGTGCGGTTCCAAACCGCACCTACCGAGTTTGGGATGGAAACCGTCAAAAATGTCCCCTTAAATTCCGGATTTTACTATAATATGTCAAAAAAGCATCTATAATGCTTGAAACACTTGACAATTCTGTGCAAACCTTTTAGAATTCGGCGTATTACCTTCAGCAAAAGGAAAAAACTTGTGAATTTACACAAAAGGGACTATGGGACGGTCGCTGGACCGCACCCTCGCACTGCTCAAGCGGGACTTGAAATGCTCCTTGCAGGTGGAAACGCCGTTGATGCCGCTGTTGCTGCTGCCTTTGCAGAGGGTGTTGTGGAACCCTCTCACAACGGTATCGCGGGATATGGTGGCTGCGTGCTTATCTATCGCAAGAAAACGGAAGATGTTATCGCGATAGACTACAACACTGCCGCACCGGCTGCTGCTTCTGAGGATATGTTTACGATTGAAGACGCACCAGATGCAGTTGCGGGATATCGGGTGCCGGGACGCGTAAACGTTCACGGCCCGTTGTCTATCGGGGTACCGGGAGTTGTCGCTGGCTTGTGCTTGGCTTTAGAGACGTACGGAAGCCTGCCCCTCGCGGATGTGCTCCGACCCGCCATCAATTCTGCCCGATACGGGTATGCTCCGAACACTGCAAACCGCGGTGGGATCGCAGGAAATGCCGAACGTTGGAAACAGGACTTCCCTGAAACGGCACGCGTCTTTCTCAAAAATGGTAGACCGCCGAGAAAAGGGGAAACACTCACCAATCCGGAACTTGCCCG
Source organism: Candidatus Poribacteria bacterium (assembly GCA_965220065.1). Taxonomy (GTDB): domain Bacteria; phylum Poribacteria; class WGA-4E; order WGA-4E; family WGA-3G; genus WGA-3G. The sequence continues at coordinate 4,944,265 of OZ244804.1, read as the reverse complement.
AACCTTGGAGGCAGTCGCTGAAGGCGGACACGCCGCATTCTACGAAGGTGCAATCGCCGAAACAATCGCAAATCACATTCAGGAATTAGGCGGATGTCTCACCGTGGATGACCTCAAGACCTACCGCCCCTTTATCACACAACCTTACAAAATTCAGTATCGAGGCTACTCGGTCTATACTGCACCACTCGGAGCAGGTGGACTGACCACCTTACAGATGCTCCGGTTGGTGGAGGGATTTGACGTGGCATCAATGTCCGTCCCTGAGAGATTCCACCTCTTCGCGGAAGCCATGAAGGTCTGCTGGCCCGAAAGGCTCCGCCGATTCGGTGATCCAACATTCGTTGATATAGATATTGAAACGGAACTCTCCGATAGTTTCACCGCGACACTCAGCGAAAAACTGAAGGCGGGGCTTGAATCGCCACAACCGGGAGAGGTTGTCTACTATGAACCGATGAACTGCACAAGCCACATCTCTACTGCGGATGCCCACGGGAATATGGTATCTCTTACACAAACGCACGGGGGTGGATTCGGTTCAATGGTGACAGTGCCGGGAACAGGACTCCTCTTCGGACACGGTGTCGGACGTTTCGATCCCCGACCGGGGATTGCGAACTCAGTGGGACCGGGCAAACGTCCACTTCACAACATGGGCCCGTGTCTCGCCACGCGGGACGGCAAACCCTTCGCGACTTACGGCATCCCCGGCGGCAGAACTATCCCAAACAATCAGTTTAACATTAGTATAAGTCTTATAGATTTACAACTCTCAATGCAACAAGCACTGGACGCCCCGCGTTTCCACTCCGATGGTGCCGAACCGATCCAAGTTGAACCCCGCGCCGGTGAAGATGTGCTCGCAGCGTTACGAGAACTCGGACATGAAATCACCCCAAGTGCGGGTATCGGAGGTCCAGGACACGGCGTTCGCGTCTCGGACGACGGAACTCACCACGACGGCGGGACGGATCCGCGCGGTGAAGGCAAAGTGATGGGAAAATAATAGGAGAATCTGGCAATGGCTTTCCGTAACGATGCACTCGCTGGACGACATATCGTTATTTCCGGCGGGTGCGGAGCGATCGGACTCGGAATCGTCAAAAAATTAATGGCGCACGGCGCAAACCTAACAGTGAACGACATCCTGTCGGATCAGCAGGCAACAACCCGACTTCGTCAGAACGACATTGACATATCGAAAATAAACTATGTTAAGGCAGACCTGACGGACACCGATGAAACAGATATGTTGGTAAATACTGCCCGCGAACGGTTCGGACCTATCCACGTCGCGCTCTGTCATATTGGTATGGTGATTCCGAAACCGCTGTTGGAATATAAAGCAGAAGAGTGGGATGAGACAATGGCGGTCAATGTACGGACAGCGTTCTTATTGGGCAGTGCCGCATCCCGTTCAATGCTTGAAGATAACATTAAAGGACAACTCATTTTTACGACATCTTGGGTCGCTGATGTGCCGTGGCCCGAGATTGGACCGTATAACGCAAGCAAGGCGGCAATGAAGCAACTCATGCGTTCCTTTGCACGGGAACTCGCCGACCAAGGGATTCGCGCCAACGCTGTCGCACCTGGGATCGTCAGCGTTGGGCTTGCGAAACAACAGTGGGATACGGATCCAACTTACCGCGCTCGGGCACAGAAAGCAATTCCGCTTGGCGTTATGCAACCGCTTGATTCGGTGGCAGACGCCTTTCTGTTTTTGTGCAGCACCGCTGCAGACTATATGACAGGAACAGTGCTACTCGTAGACGGCGGATGTAGCCTATATCCCATGGATGACGCCTAAGGAGAAATTATGTCACAATTTGTAAAAGCCGCGACAACCGACCAGATTCAACCCGGTAAATGTATAGGTGTGAAAGTCGAAGGTGTTTTCATCGGCATCTACAACGTGAAGGGTGAGTATTACGCCATGAACAACATCTGCCCACACCTCGGCGGCGTTTTGAGTTACGGCTTTTTAGATAACAACTGTGTTACGTGTCCACTCCACATGTGGGAATTTGATGTGACGACAGGTGAGTGTGTGTGGCCCGGCGAGGAGAAACTCCCCACCTATCCTGTCAAAGTGGAGGGTGAAGATATCCTTGTGAATGTGGAGACACCTCTCCAAGCGAGTTAGCATCTGTTTTAGTGTGCGGCGCGGTCATCCGATCGCGCCTGTTGACATGAAGGAGAAAGATTATGGCATATCTGCTCACCGGTGGCATGGGGTGCATCGGTACTTACGTCATCCGCGACCTATTGACCGCCGGTGAAAAGGTAGTCGTTTACGATTTTGCTTACGACCTGACGATTCCTAAAATGGTCCTCACGGATGAACAACTTGAAGGGTTCACCTTCGTGCAGGGCGACATCACCGACCTACCACACGTCTTGCGCACTATCCAAGAACATGAAATTGATCGGGTTATCCATCTCGCCTCGTGGCAGGTGCCAGCGTGCAACGCGAATCCACCAGAGGCACTAAAGGTGGTCTGCGAAGGCACAATCAACATATTGGAAGCGGCGCGTATTTTCAACCTAAAACGTGTCGTATGGGCAAGCAGCGTCGCAGTCTTCGGAGCACCAGAGGACTACAACCACGAACAGATTCTCAACGACGCACCACACTATCCGAAGTTCATCTATGGGGCATGTAAATCCCTTAACGAAAGATACGCAATGCACTATTTTGATGCCTACGGTGTGGATTCGATCGGGCTCCGGTTTACTGCGGTCTATGGGGTGGGTAGAACCCGCGGCATGAGTTCATTCACGACGCAAATGATCGAAGCGGTGGCGTTAGGTAAAGCACACGTCTGTCCGTTTGGCGATGATGCAGTGGATTGGCAGTATGTAGAAGATGTTTCTCGTTCGATCGTGGTTGCATGTACCTGTCCAACAACGCAAACACGCGTCTTCAATGTGAAGGGCGGTATCCGACCTGTCAAAGAAGGAGTGGCATACCTCAAGACGCTGGTGCCAGATGCACAGATTACGCTGGAGCCAGGGGTGTTCGGGATCTCGTGGGACTACGATGCAACACCCATCGCTGAGGAGATGGGCTTTATGCCTGACTACACGATGGAGCAAGGAATCCTGAAAACGTTCAATCGTTTCAGGGAACGTGCGGGGTTGGCGCAGATATAGTTGCTATTGGGCAGAGAGCCCCGTCTATTAGAGAATGAAAGAACGATGACGTTGTTCAATTCTCAAACTAATAGTACTTCTTCATCTGTGCCCAAGTGACAGCCAACTTCCCGCGGGCGTCAACAGACAGGACCCGTTCCCACGGGATATTTTTTCCTTTGGAATCGGCTTGATGTATATCATCAAAGTTCGGATGTCCCCACCCGCCGCTATTGTTATCAATAACAACAATTTGGGCGGTCTTGCCATTGAATTCGGAGACATCCCACTCTACCCGCGCCATCGTTTCGGTAGCCTTCCCTGTTGCTGTGAGAACGACTTTTCCCTTAATCTCAAGGTTAACACAACAGGGAGCAGGATCATCTTTCCATGGATGATTGCCGCCACCGATGAGGAAATTCATCGTTTTTCCGATAATTGTGAATTCAATTGAAGTGAGAGTACCTTGAGGTCCATCGCCCTGCGTTGCGCCTGGATTCTGTCCGAGTTTTTTCCCTTTATCTGGACCTTGGTACTTTTCATATAACCCTAACCACCAATCTCCCTGATGTTCAGAGGGCTGACCACGGTTCCGTGCTGTCGGGTTATCTCCCCAAGTAGGTTGGAAATCGAATGCCTCTCCTTCTTTTTCCCAATCCGTAAGATCTCCCGTCTCGAAATCGTTGTTAAACGCCTTCGATGAGGCGATGTTAACAGGCAGAACCAACAGTATCAGGAGGACAGAGGGCATCATAAGCGAGAGGAACATTTTTTTCATGAGATGCGTCTCCTTCTGTTTCCGAAAGGTTATGTGTTTCAGGTTATCTGGGCGGTAACTCGTGAACATACGTCTGGAAACTGAACAACATCATCGTTTTACATAATACACTATTGTGAAAATAATGTTAAGAAAATTGTGAATTTCGGCACGAAACAACTACAACAGGTCAACGGTTTGTCTGGCGAAAATCAAGCCGATGACGCAGACGATCGCTGTCAGGGTCCGCTTTTCACTTTTGATGGCGCGTGTCCAAGAAAAATCGTGGGGAGAGGGTTCGGGATAGGAACGAAGTTGGGGAATAAAGCGGGGAACTCGGTCTCGGTATGCCTGATAGACGGGACCACAGGATTCCGTCAGATACGACTCTTCTACCGCAATAATCGGTAAGTATTGGAGGAAATAGCCAACAACTAACACGGCTACGAGCCAATAGACACTCGCAACAAAACAAACGCCAAGACTGAGCAAGAAATTACCGAGATAAAGGGGGTTGCGGACGTACCCATAGGGACCCGTTGTGACGAGATCTCGCGCTGCACCGAGCGTTCTCGCACGGGTGGATGCCCCTGCATATCCGACCGCCCATATTCTGAGAAGCTCACCCATAGCAATGAACAGCACGCCAATTACGACTGTGTACCACAGAGGCTCTGCAAAGTAGAGGAGTGCGAAGATAAACGGGATAGGTGTGAAACTGCGGATTTTGAAAAAGAAGTTGCCAATATTTTTAATGTTCCTTGCGGTTCGGTGAAGTAGGTTTGAACTTTTATATGCCTCTCCGTATATCTGAAGAAATACCCAAGCAAAAACCCCTCCATTTCATTACGGGCTATTGGCTCTGGAGTGCCTGTCTGAAACAGGGTTTTCAGAAAAAACGAGGGCATCATTCATCTTATTTCGGTGTACGCCAGATCATGATACCCCCAACGGCAGCGTACAGGATGTTCGCGCCCCAACACGCGAGAAATGGGTGAAGTTTGCCACTTTCACTCAATCCTTCAAGCGTTGCGAAAGAGAGTGCCCAATAGATAAAAGAGAGGAAGAAAGCAATCACCAACCCCGCAAAGAAACCTGCCCTACCAAAACGGATAGCGATAGGCGCGCCAAGCATAACCACAACGACAGCTGCGAACGGATACGCCGTCTTGTGATACAACTTTACCTGCTCTTTGCGCGAAATCTGTCCGGCTTCCTGTTTATAGGTGATCTGTTGGCGGAGTTCCTCGATTGTCATCGCTCTGGGATCCTTCTCACTCCCAATAAAACGGGCAGGATCTTCGTGCCGCTCAATCGTATGTGTATCGAAAGCCTCATAACCCACCTCTATTCCGCCTTCAAAGTGGCGAATGTATCCATCTGTTAACTGCCACTCGGTAGGTGTCCACTCCGCTGACTTCGCGAACGTTACATGAGCGAGTTCTCCCTCCGTATCATATTCATAGATGGTGAGCTGCTGGATTTTACGGGCGTCCAAAGCGATCCGCTGTGAGTAAAAGATACGGTCGCCCTTGCCCTTGAAGACGATATTCCTGCCACGACGCGGCTTAACCTGATTTTGTAAGAGATGTGCTTCATGAAAGGCAGGCGACGCGACACGGTTATAAAAAAGCGCGAAGAGTCCACAAATAACGAGCGTTACAATCAGAACAGGAACGAGGAGCCGATAAACGCTGAGACCGCCCGCCTTCATAGCAGTGAACTCGCTGCTTTGTACCATTCTACCGAGCACAAAAAAGATAGCCACAAATGCCGCAACGGGTACGACCTCCATAATCCGACGGGGTGCTTGGAAGAGCACAATTTTAACAGCGGTCATATAAGCAACATCATCATCAAACTTCTTAATGTCCTTATCCAACAAGCGCACGATAATAATCAGGGCAATAAAGAACAGAAGTCCGACAAAAAAGGCTTTGAGGTATTCGCGAAGCAGGTACCGATCTAAAATATTCAATTTTTAATTTTACCTTGCGGATGAATCATGGCATCTGTGAATTTAGCGGTTTTTGTGTTCGAGTCGCCTTCTATTTCATTACGGGCTTAGTGTCCGATTTTGAGAAGGTGCTAAACGTTCCTCGACAATCTGCGCTTCCTGATTGGTGCCTCTCGGCTATGATTCGACTTTCCTACTGACGACAAACGGTAACGTGTCGCGGGCACGCCACGTCCGCAGCGTCCCTTCGCCTATCATACGGATACTCAGAAAAACGCCGAACACACCGATAGCAATATTGGGAAGCCACATGGCAAGGACAGGAGATACCATACCATTCAAACCTGCACTTTGGCCGATCTGAAGCAGTAAGTAGTACACTAAGATCACAGCTAAGCCGAGACCAAACCCAATCATTTTACCGCTCTGTTTTACCATCAACCCAAGCGGCACGCCCATTAACCCGAACGCCAAACATGCGAAAGGGATAGAAAACTTTTTGTGATACTCGACCTCTGCAAAACGGAGTCTACTCCGGGTGTAGTCAGGATTTTGGCTGGTTTGGACGGAGGCTGCCAAGGTATGGATGAATGCCTTGAGTTGGGCAATACTCATTGAGCGTGGTGTCTGGTTCTGAAATGCGCCGCGCTCCAGATCCTCGGTCAATTGCAGTGCCAGTTGCTGCTGCTGGAACTTTGTTACACGATATGCCTCTGAATCATCGGTTGTCGGTTCGTAAGTAAGTCCATCGTAAAGCGTGAGCATGGCTCTACCCCCTTCAAAACCGAGGGTGCCTTCTCGGGCGTGACTGAACCGAGGACGTCCACTCCAGATGCCATCCCAGATTTTGACATCCTGCATGCGACCACTCTTGGCATCTGTGGATTCGTACATCCATAACTTGCCTTCCCTCTCCAACTCTTTCATGACGGTGGCTTCTTCCAAAACGAACGTCGGATTGTGTCTTTGGATGTCGCGTTTGAGTGTGGCGTAAGCAAGATTCGCCCTCGGTAAGGCGTAATCCATCAACCCGAGATCGACAACGCTGAGCACCACCGCAATGCCTAAAAGGGGAAGCATAAGATGATGGAAAGCGACACCGTGCGCTTTCATCGCGACGATCTCATTATCGGTAGAGAGTCTCCCGAGGGAAAGTAAAATTGCGACCAAAGCCGCCATCGGAAGAGATAGCACAACCGTCGCTGGCATCACATAGGTGAGCAACTCGACAAGGTAAATTGGACTTATCCCCTTCTGCACAAAAAGCTTCGTCAACCGAAAAAGGTCATCGAAGATGAGGATAAAGGTAAAACAGATAAGTGCTATGATGAATGGTGGAAAAAATTCTTTAAGTGTATACCGCGCTAATATTCTCATTTTTTAACTTACCTTGCGGATTTTATAATTATACCTTGCGGATAAGGAACGCTGTTTGTACTTTGACGGTTTTCGTGTACGAGTCGCCTGCGCCGTTGTTGCAGGTTTTTTAATTTACCTTGCGGAGAAACGACAGGCGTTCCAACTATAAGGTGCGTCCCTTAAATCCGCCTGCGCCGTTGTTGCAGGCTACATCCTCTTTCTATAAATCCAAGAGACTCCTTTTTATGAGTTGATATGCGCCCGAAAAACCTTCATAATTTAATATGTTAGTCGTAGCGAACCCCGTTTTTAATTTGAAATTTTGCTGTGAGTGATGTTATCATACCAGCATGGAACTCACGCTTGAAGCAATTCAACTTACACCTGATGACTTGGCAGATGTAGCCGCGCGTCGTACTTCTGCCCAAGAAATCTACTCTCCAACAGCCCCAAGGCGACCGATCGCACAATTCGGTTGGCGCGACAGATGGTGGTTAAACCACACAGCCGCACAGCAAGTTGTCATCAATTACTGGTTCTTCAAATCACACGACGAAGCACGCACAGTCGCGAATGAGGGCAGATTTCGGCTTTCAGCGCAGACCGTGCCGAAATTAGGTGGACGTGATTCTATCTATCAACCCCCATCAAATGATAAACATGGATTGGGTGATCCGGTGTGGCAGGCTGGAGCGAATTTTTTGTTCGTACAACAGACTATCGTCGTGTTGGTCGCTGAAATAGGAGGGCAGGTTCCCGAGGAAACAACCCTCCATATCGCCCAAAAAATTTCCAAGAAAATCCAGAGTGCTGTTAGCGAAGCGATAACCAGCTAAAGATGCGTCACGTCCAAAACGCCATCAACAGCAGCCCGTAACGGAGTGGAGGGGTTTTCGCTTGGGTGTTTCTTCAGGTTTAAGAAAGACCCTCAATCGCCTTAATCCACGTCGTTCCTCTGCAAGGTAAAATTAAAAATCTTGGTACCACGTTGCGGATTGTTTGGCAACCTGAACGTTTTCTATACCACCAAATTGACGATGCTCAAACCATGGTAACGCGTTCTCTGCTGCAGCGTTTGCGTTCTTGAAGTTCGTCGTTGCCTCGTTTTCCAAGAACTGCTCAACTGCTCCAGTGTCAGGGTAGTATTGGACAGCATCTTTCCAGATCGCTCTTCCACAGAGAAATCCACTCGCACCGGCACCGGTGGCGAGGTCAACGTTCTCAATGAATTCCTCAATATCCACACCGGCACTCAAAATTACCCACGGCAGTGTCGAGGTCTCGTCTAATTTCTGGCAGATTTCCTTCACTTCCGCGAGTTCATACGCCGCGTCTCCTGCATAAAAACTGGCATCTTGATAATCCGCCGTGTATTTCAGATCGGCAGGAAATTCTAACTTCAGAATGTCAACTTTGTAACTTGGATCCGTGAACTCCGCGACACTCCGAATCACAAGATCGGGTTTCTGTTTCGCGAAGGCGACGCTCTTCGTCGTGCCTTCAAGCGCATAACTTACTAATTCCAACAAAAACGGTAAATCCTGCTTTTCGCATTCGTCCCCGACATGACGCACAAAGGCTTGCTGGTGTTCAAGGGTTTCCGCGGAGGCATCAGGGTGATAATAGGCGAGAAGTTTAATAGCATCTGCACCGGCACGCTGTGCCTTGGCGATGCTCCAGTTTGCAATCGGATTGGAGAGACGTTCGTTCTCACCCACCCCTTCGCTGACATAGCCCGATTCTTCGTAGGCTAACAGCAATGCGACATCCCGTGGGATCTCGGTAATAGAGTAGGGATGCCCGTAAATTGGGTCGGTCAGAACCGCTGTTGCATTTGGGGAAAGAATGCGAGTAATTAAAGTTTTCAGTGCGGCGACATCTTCGTATCGGACATCAGCGTTGTCCTTGTCGAGTGCATCTGCGAGTGCCTGTACCATGGAACCTCGCTGGTCAATCGCCATCATTTTAAAGCGACCATTCGCATCGGCGAGTTTCATGATACCCCGCAATTTACCAGAGGAAATATCGTTCATTTACTTCTCCTTTTTTGGTGGCTGTCGGAGGAATAGTTACCAGTTCTCAGTTCGGGTTGCTACGCAACCCTTTCGGTTTTAATCATCAACTCGTGCCTTAACACTTTTATCAATGTGCGAGTTGATGGTTAAAGTTACAAGAAGCATCTGTTAACCGAAAACTGAAAGGATTTTTGAACAAAATCCGAACTGACGACTATTTAGTATTCACGTTCAACGAAAAAACGGATTAAAGATAAAAACAAGTGCTTTGCTCGTCCATCAGGGAGATGGGCAAAATTGTTCTTAAATCGTCCAGCGGCTTCCTGTAAGAGTGCCTGAGACCGTTGTTGCGCATAAGTAATCGATTCATATTTCTGCATTAAGCGGAGTACGCTCTCTACCTCCGCCTCGGTTTTCTCATCACGGGGGCGCGCCATGATGTCAACTACATGCTGGGCTTCAGTCGAGCTGCAAGCATTGATAAGATGAATAAGAACGAGGGTTCGCTTGCCTTCACTAATGTCCCCAGCAATCTCTTTTCCGTACCTGCCGACATCGCCGATCAGATTCAGAACATCGTCCTGAATTTGAAAGGCGATTCCAATTTCTTTGCCGAGTTCTACGAGTCCATCTATTTCTGTTTCACTTGCGCCACCGATGATTGCACCGACCCGACACGGTGTGATACAGGTATACCACGCGGTTTTCTGGACGCACATTGTTAAGTAGTCATCTTCATCGAGGTCCCAACGGTTATCGTTAACCCAACTCAATTCAATGTGCTGTCCTTCAACGACTTGGTTACTGAGCTGTATGAATTCAGATAAAATACGGAAGGCAAGTTGATGTCCGAGAATCTCAGTGTTTCGGTGAAGCATCTCCCACATCTTGCAATGGAGGGCATCCCCAACGTTGATAGCCATTGGGATCCCATGCTTTTGATGGAGACAGGGTTCGCCTCTACGTAGCTCGGAACCATCTTCAATATCGTCGTGTATCAGGAGCCAATTTTGGAGGAGTTCAAGTGAGGCGGCAGTGTTAACGGCGCGTTGTGTATCTCCACCGAACGCCTCGCACATGAGCATACAGAGCGCGGGACGTAACCCTTTCGCGGCGCGGCGCGGGTAGTCTAACATCATCTGGTACAACTGATGGACATCCGGATGTTTGTGGGTAGTCGGGAGAAAATCAAAAATACAGGCATCAACCTTACTTTTGACATCGCTGAGGTATGTTGTGACAAGATGCTTTGTTGGTGCGGGTTCTTTTGCAGTTTTCTGCATTAGTTTCCTTATATTTTTCGCCGCCTTTTTATTTTCTCAGCCCTCCTATGATTTCGTCGGGTCTCTGAGCAGGAAGGTCAAGCTTTTGCAAGCGTTGACTCACAGATTTTGCTTAAAAATTATAACACATTGCTGGGCAAAAATCAAATTTTTGTTGAACAGGATTCATCCGTTCAAAGCCCTCGCGAGCATGCCAATTTCTACAATTCGTCTAAATCAAGTGCGATGAATCGGTACCCCAAGGGTTTTATCCGATCAACTAAGGTTTCCCGTAATTGGAGGGCACGCGTAAATTGCGCTTCCGAGACCTGTATCCGCAAAACTGGCGTATGGTCAAAAAGCGAAACGTCTTCAAGTTCAAATTCGCTCAGGATCTGCTTGACCTCTACCAATGCATCGGGACTTTCAGCTTGCACTGTATCGGGATCTTTTGCCATCTTAGGATTGTCGCCTCCAGTCACTACCCGCCATGAATCCGCCATCAACAAAAACCATCTGTCCCGTAACAAAGTCAGAGGCATTAGAGGCGAAGAAAATTGTTAAGCCCGCAAGGTCCTCAGGTTCACCCCATCGGTCTGCAGGGGTGCGATTGAGAATCCACCGATTTCGGTTGTCCTCGCGTGCGGGAGCAGTCATCTCGGTTCGGATAAAGCCGGGCGCGATGCCGTTGACCTGAATGTTATGTTCCGCCCATTCCACAGCGAGAAGCTTTGTCAATTGGAGGAGTCCACCCTTCGCCGCTGTATAGGCGACACTCGTCGGCAGACCGATCGCTGAGGTGAGCGATAACGTGTTGATGACCTTACCCGATTTTTGTCGCTGCATGACATTGCCGCAGGCTTTTGCGAGAAAAAACGCGCCCTTCAGATTAATATCTGTGACGAAGTCCCAATCCGCCTCGGTAAACTCTAAGGCAGGATTGCGTATATTAACGCCAGCATTGTTGACGAGGACATCAAGCCGTCCGAGAGTCTCGACAGTCTGTGCAACGAGTGCGTCAATTTCTAAAAGATTACTGACATCCGCCTGAATAGGGAGGATATTTCTACCGGTTTCATCGGCGATCCGTTCAGCGACGGGGGTTAACGTCTCTATCTCCCTCCCCACAACAACGAGATCCGAACCGGCACCTGCCAGTCCTTCTGCCATCGCAAGCCCAATACCGCGACTCGCCCCAGTGATGAGACTTACCTTACCATCCAATCGAAATTGTTCAACGATCCCCGTAGCAGATTTCTGATTCATGTTTTACTCCGATTTGTGTTATATCAATAGGACTTACGCAGTTTTGAGGGTAGCACCTCTGTTAAATAGGAATTATCGAAAAAACACAGCCGGTCTGCGGACACAAACTAAAAGTTTGTGCTACAAAAGAGCAGCCTGCGTAACACCTATCTAATTATCGGTCAATCCATCCTGTTCTGCATATTGATATAATAAACTCGAATCAATCACTTTTATTTTTCCGTTGTGCTCCTCAGCCAAGGAGACGAGTAACTTTGCAGCAGGAGAACGTCTCGGATCAAACTCAAGAGCAACCACATAGATAACAGCGTTGTTGACGTTCTTTTCCTGCACTGTTTCAAGAATAATGTCTTTATCCGCCTCAATATAGGCACCTTCAACCGGAATCGGAAGTCCATCTGTTATCAACACAATAACAGTTGGATCCAGTGTTAGCGCAACTTCAAGCGCAGCGAGGATATTTGTTCCAGCCGCTTGGTGGGTGCTCAATCTATCAAGAAACTTCAAAGTGCGTTTTATATTTGCGGCATTCGCCGGTAACATTTTCTTGCTCATTGCTTTCACATGCGTAGAAAAGGTTACTATATTTAATGTATCCTCATTGCTAAGCCTCAACACGGAATCATTGAGAGAATTGATTGCAAGAAATAGTTTTTTCAGCCCAGCAGCCTGCATACTTGCGGACACATCAAGACAGTAGACGACATCTTTGGGTCCCCCGAATTCATCAAGGAAATCAATGAGACCGAGTCGATCCGCGGCACCATCCTTCCCGCCGCCACCGAGCAGACCACCGTCGGATCCCTCTTGCCCACCGCCACGGAATCTACCCATACCGTCGCCGCGTGCTCGGACCCTCCCGGTAACAATACCGCGTCCATCCGTCTGTCCGGGTTGTGCGATAAGTCTACTGAGATTGGAGGCTTCCGCATCGCGGAGTTGTGCGTCTGTCATCACATCTGGAATGACCTCACTCACAGGTGCCTTGTTAACCTCTACATCCTTGAGAACGACACGTGGACTGAGTTTCATGACTTCATCTACCTTATTCCGAGCGGCTTCAATTTTTTTCTCCATCGCGTCTCTGGCGAGTTCCTCATTCGGATTATACATCTTTTTGGTTAACGGCGGTTTCGGCTTCAGTTTCCGTTTTGTGGGGGCATCCGCATCGTTAATCAAGTCAACAGCAAATGCATCCGCCTGATCTTGGCTGAGTTGATTTATTGGAAGAAACAGGTAGGTAATCACGACAATCATGTGTAGAATAAGCGATAATAAGATGACAGAGCGCGTGCGGTTTTTACGTCGTCGTACATCAATGCCCCAGCTTAGCAAATGATTTAACATGATGAAGTCCTCCGCGTTTGGTTTCTCTTTTTATTTTTTGTTTTGGAATTATTCGGTTGTGAGCAACTGTTTTTTGATTTCTGTATGCCTACGTCTCTAATGCAGCTTGCTGATTTTCAAAAGCCTGGATCCACGTTTTGCCTTCAGGTGTCAGTTCATAATAGGTGTGATTTCGGTGTTTGATCCATTTCCCCTTGACGATATTTTTTCGATAGTGGATGATACGTCCTTCAACCCGTTTCAAACCACCGAGCTCCCTCAATTTACGATGTCGCTGGTGCATCTCCTCCAGCGGGATTCTCAAGGCTTCAGCGACAACGATAGAGTAGTCCATTCCCAATTCTTGATGGTGTTTCAGTATAAAGTAATCGGTCTCATCAAGTTCAGCAAATTCAGGTGGAAGGGGAACGGAATCCGTGGGAGTCTCGGTTGTCCGAATCTCATCCCACGTGATTACCAATAGCCGCTCCGGTCGGAAGCTTTGTACTGCGTTACATTTAGCGTGATGGACAGTTATTGTGCTGTCTTCCTTGAAATAACCGGTAATCGAGTCCCCTTCTTGAGGGGTACAGCACTTAGCGATTTTATAGGTGAGTTCGGCTGCCATCCCTTTGCCCCATTACAACACCACACATTAACCCAAGTGGAGGGTAGGCACAAGACCTACCCCTACAGGGTGTATTTTAGAGTTATATGCGTGCTCAATCCCGTCCCAATGCTCTATAACCGATGTCGCTCCGCGCGTGTGCATTATCAAAATGAATGGCAGAAACACCTTTATACGCCTGTTGAATAGCATCGTGCAATCCGCCAGATAGAGCCGTGACACCCAACACCCGCCCGCCATCTGTGACAATGTTTTCACCTTCCTGCTTTGTGCCTGCATGAAAGACGATAACGCCTTCAATCGCATGGGCATCCTTAAGCCCTGTGATAACCTGCCCTGTTTGATATGCGTCTGGATACCCTCCCGAAGCCATAGCAACGCACGCTGCTGCCTCGTCATGCCATTGAACATCAGCGTGCTGTTCAAGCGTTCCATCAATACATGCGATTAGCAGAGGGACTAAATCACTCTTCAGGCGAGGTAAAAGAACTTGTGCTTCAGGATCGCCAAAACGACAGTTGAATTCCACCACCTTTGGTCCAGCATCCGTAATCATCAATCCCACATATAGTACACCTTTGAAGGGTCTTCCGATATCTGCCATACCGTTAACAGTCGGATAAACGATGCGCTGCATTACGTCGTCGTGCAATTCTGGTGTAATCACAGGGGCGGGAGAGTAAGCCCCCATGCCTCCGGTATTCTTGCCGGTATCACCATCGTGGGACATCTTGTGATCTTGAGAACTCACAAAAGGGAGACAGTAGGTGCCATCGGTAAGCACTGTAAAGGAGGCTTCTTCGCCGATGAGTTCTTCTTCGATTACAACACTATCGCCCGCCTCGCCGAATGTCCTATCCACCAAAATCGTTGTAACCGCTTGCGATGCCTCTTTGAAGGTACGTCCGGGGATAACGCCCTTTCCTGCGGCGAGTCCATCTGCCTTGACGAAAACAGGTGCATTGTAATCTTCGACATAAGCCATCGCTGCTTCGGCATCCGTAAACGTCTGGTGTTGTGCTGTTGGGATCCCGTTTTTTACCATCAGCTGCTTAGCGAAATCTTTACTCGCTTCCAAGTATGCTGCGCGTTTATCGGGTCCGAATGCCCTCAGACCGCGTTCACTGAACACATCAACGATTCCCTCAGCCAAGGGTGCTTCGGGACCGACAACGGTTAACGCAATGCCTTGGGCCTCCGCCCAATCCGCCAACTCAGTAAATCGATCCGGCATCGGGATAGATTCTGCAATTTGTGCGATACCAGCATTCCCGGGCGCACAATAGATTTTTTCGACGAGTGGACTCTGGGCAAGCTTCCAGACGAGTGTATGCTCGCGACCGCCTTGCCCAACAACCAGAATTTTCATGCTACATATCCTTTTTGACTGTATTATACCAGAAGATGTTCGGAAAATCAAGGATGTTTATTAATTTGACAAAGCCCTCGCGACTTGCTATACTGACCCAGACTTAATTTGCAACCGTAGGTAAAAATGACCGTGCCGCAGCGTAATCCGTAGTGGTAGGAGGAAGTGTTTTGTGCACTATTTGCGGAGCATCATTACATGGATTGATTCATTGGAATCCGGCAGCCAATTTAGACAGTGGGCTGCAATTCTCGTCAAGATTCTTGGGGGAGTTGTCTCAGTAGGCATTAGCGTGTGGGGTCTTGTGATATGTGTTAATACGATAGGTGCGAGCACAGACTTGGAAATGATTCCATCGATTTTTGTCATGATTGGATCCATCTTGGAACTCGGCATCGTCATCATCCTTGCGACAGTCCTCGCCATGCTGTTTTGGAACAGATCGAATAAAATCAGAACACTCGATAATGATCCGCAGTTCACTTTGATATTTATCACAGTTATCACGGTCCAACTGTTAGGCGAAGTAGGTTTCGTCGGATTCATCGGGACAGGCATTCAAACATTGATAGCTTCAATTTTCGGATCAGGAATTTCAAAGCTTTTAGATACAGCACTACGGGAAGGGAATCTTTTGGAACTCTTTCCAATCGACCCAAGAGGAAACGTCACTTTTACCTCAAGTGTGATTTTATTTGTAATCTTTGTTCTTTCTGGGATAGTGCTATTAATTGTTGCCTATTTCGCAGCAGAAAAAATTGATGTCCAGGCAAATATAGCGGAGAGTCTCAACAATATAGAGACGAAGTTGGTGGATGAGGAAACTACTTCAGATAACTGACATACCCCTCGCTAAAGCATGGGATCCTAACAGTAGCAGGACTTACGCAATTTTGACCATAGGACGCTTTGTTAGAGGGAGAACCCCAAAAAACACAGATGTTCTCGTGGCACAACCTAACAGGTTATGCTACAAAAG
The DNA here is from genome assembly GCA_965220065.1 of Candidatus Poribacteria bacterium. Classification (GTDB taxonomy): domain Bacteria; phylum Poribacteria; class WGA-4E; order WGA-4E; family WGA-3G; genus WGA-3G. Next base: position 4,928,209 of record OZ244804.1, on the reverse strand, counting down.
AGCATTATGCGTAAGTCCTAAGTAGATTGATAACGGAGGAATAGCTAATGGCTGCACAACACCACGAACTCGCCCACGTTTTTTCTGACGCTTCGCAAGGCGTTCACGACGCACGCGGTGGTATCTCACGTGATCTCAACACGCCCTATACCTTTCCCGGCTATACCAAAGCGGAATGGACCGAAAAAGCCGCGGCATTGCGTCAGCAGATTCGCGTCGCCAACGGTTTAGTTCCAATGCACGAACCGACACCCCTAAATGCCGAGATTTTCGGGAAAATTGAGAGGGAAGGCTACAGCATCGAAAAGGTCTATTTTGAACCCTTCCCCGGCTTCTTCACAACAGGAAATCTATACCGTCCGCTTGGGAAACAAGGACCTTTCCCTGGGATTGTGAGTCCACACGGACACTGGAGCCGCGGTAGGCTTGAGAGTATCGAGCGCGGTTCAATTCCCGGTCGTTGTATCAATTTCGCCAAACAGGGTTACGTCATTTTTGCGTACGATATGCTCGGTTATAATGATAGTGGTAAACAGATAGAACACGGTTATGGCGGGGCACACGAAGGACTGTGGGGACTCAGTGCGATGGGGTTACAACTCCAGAACAGTATCTGTTCTATTGACTTTTTAGAGAGCCTGCCAGACGTGGATAATGAACGCATCGGATGTACAGGAGCATCCGGCGGTGGCACACAAACCTTTATATTGACAGCGGTTGATGAACGCATTAAGGTTTCAGCGCCCGTCAATATGATTTCAGCCACGATGCAAGGTGGATGCATTTGTGAAAACGCCCCGAACCTCCGTTTAGACGTCAGCAACATTGAAATCGGTGCGCTGATGGCACCCCGTCCACTCCTACTCGTGTCTGCAACAGGCGATTGGACTGTGAAGACACCGACAGTTGAATATCCAGCTATCCGAAGTATCTATGCTCACTTCGATGCGGAAGACAAAGTGCATCAGGTTCAGGTAGACGCGGAGCATAATTATAATAAGGAAAGCCGCGAAGCAGTTTACGCATGGTTCGCCAAATGGTTTTTGGGTGCGGAAGACACTTCGGCATTTAAAGAGGTAGCCTTTGAGGTTGAGCCAGATGAAGCACTACTGGTTTTCTCGGAACGCGACTTACCATCGCATGCTATGAAACAGGACGAGTTTCTACCCGCTTGGGTGAACATATCCGAACAAGCGATGAAAAAAGTGAAGCCGACGAACGAAACAGAACTTCAAACATTTCGCGACGAAATGGGAAGTGGGTTACAACATGCCCTCGGGTTACACATCCCGAAAAGCACGGATGTGACACTTGTTGAACCAGAAGGAGCGTTTCCGACAACCTATCATACCAATTTATCGGCGAAACACTTGGTCATCGGTAGAAAGGGTATAGGGGACGCCATCCCTGCCCTCCTATTTAGTCCAGAACCCCAAGTAGGACACGATCCAGTAACGCTGATTGTTCACCCAAAGGGTAAGGAAAAGTTAATCAATTCGGAAACAGGCGAACCGTCTTCGCTCATCACTGACTTACTCAGCACTGACCAGAAAGTTCTGATCATAGACGTTTTCGGTACGGGTGAGCATAGCGATTATGAGAGATCGGAAGATACCAACTACTTCACCACCTATAATCGAACAACAGCGGCGTTACGTGTGCAAGATATTGTAACAGCCCTGTACTGCTTCACAAACAGAGGTGATATTTCGGAGGTGAACCTAATCGGGATAGGTGAAGCGGGATTGTGGAGTTTGCTGGCGGCGGGATTTACGGATGTCAAAAGCGTTGTCGTGGATGCGGCACAATACGCCCTTGACAGCGACGCGGCTTTCTTGGAAACTTTACCGATACCGAGTATCCGTCGAGTCGGCGATCTCCGAACAGCCGGAACACTCGTTGCACCGCGACCATTGATCATCCACAACACCGGCGATGTATTTGATACGGGATGGATTGCTGAAGTTTACGGAAATATCGGGGCAAGCCAGGACTTACTTGTCGAAAAAGACCAGGTGTCCGATGAAGAGGTCGTCACACAGATAATAGGGTAGACTTTGCAATATGTATTTGCGAGCTGCGTATTATAGTCAAATTGAGTGTGCACCGACGGATCCGTGCGGTTAGAAACCGCATCTACCGGTTTTTCTAATGCACCATAAAAGGGCGGACCTAACGGTCCGCCCTTAATTTGTAACCACACAAAATCACGAAGTAGATGCCTCTATGAGAGGTTGTATCCACGTTCGTTGTGTTGCGACAGGTCGAGTCCCATCCGTTCTTCATCCTCTTCAACGCGTAAGCCAACAGTGGCATCTACAATTTTGAGGATGATAAACGAAAGCACACCACTCCACACAAGGGTGACGAGAATACTGAGTAGCTGCGCCCAAACCTGCTTGCTTATGGTCATACCGTCCGCTAATCCGACACCACCAAAGCTCTGATGGACAAAAACACCGGTCAACAAAGCACCGACAATTCCACCGATACCGTGAACACCAAATGCATCCAGAGAATCGTCATAACCGAGTTGTGCCTTCAGGCTGGTTGCGCCCCAGAAACAGACGATACCGGAGGCGATGCCGATAATCAGCGCACCAATCGGTCCTACAGAACCTGAAGCAGGCGTAATCGCGACCAATCCAGCCACGGCTCCTGTTACAATACCCAAAGCACTCGGTTTCCCGTGTTTCACCCATTCAACGAACATCCACGCGACGGCGGCAGTAGCAGTTGAAATCTGGGTAACGAGCATTGCCATGCCAGCGGCACCATCAGCAGCAACAGCACTACCAGCATTGAAGCCGAACCAACCCACCCAGAGCATCGAAGCCCCAACGACAGTGAGTGTCAAACTGTGCGGGGGCATCGCTGTTGTCTGGTAACCGATCCGTTTGCCGACTAAGATAGCAGCGACTAATGCAGCGATACCTGCGTTAATATGCACAACGGTTCCACCCGCGAAATCAAGTGCACCGATAATATCACCAAATAACGAGCCGTCCCCCGACCATGCCATGTGACAGAGAGGTGCGTATACAATTATCGACCATAGAACAGAGAAAATTAACATCGCCGAGAACTTCATCCGCTCCGCGAATGCGCCAGCGATGAGTGCGGGTGTGATAATTGCAAATGTTAACTGGAAGGTAATAAAGACGGTTTCGGGGATAGTCCCAGAGAGGGTGTCCACGCCGATACCACGCAAAAACATGGTGCCGAGTCCACCGACAAAAGAGGTCAGTGTGACTTGCCCTGCCACCATACCTTCGGTGTTAAAGGCAAGACTGTAGCCACAGATAACCCAGACAATCGTAATCAACCCTGTCAATGCGAAACACTGCATAAGCACAGAAAGCACATTTTGGACGCGCACGAGTCCCCCGTAGAAAAGGGCAAGTCCGGGAATCGTCATAAAGAGCACAAGCGCAGTTGAAGTAAGCATCCAAGCAGTGTCACCTGAATCAGGAGCAGTTGCCTCTTGTGCCATCGCTAAACCCGGCACGCCACACATCAATAAAATAACAATTAGCGTTCCAATTCGTGTATAACCAGATCGCTCCTTTGCAGATTGTGATGCACATCGTTGTTGCATCTGTATCCTCCATAATTTTACAAGCAGGCATCGCTTGTTTTGTTGTTTCTGTAGGGTAGACAACTCCGTCTACCTCTTCGCAATTTTTGTAGGGACAGGTACTTGTGTCCTACTAACGGTTTACTGAAAGAGAGCCTAATTTCAGAAGATATTGATTCAGCATTTTAGCAGAATATCACAATAGTATCAAGGTTTTTTTAATTTTACCTTACGGTTAATAAATAGCGTGCGCTTCGCAAGGGATATGCGTTTCTTAAATCCGTCCTCTTAGTGCAAGCCTTAATAAGGTTTAACAAATACATTGGGTAATTACACATCTTGAGTATCCCGCAAAGATCGCGAGCACAGCTCGCTCCTACAAGAAGAGGTTACTGCCGAATTAAGAAAAAAGAAAAAGTGGAACGTCCACAGAACGTGAAGTAAAACTCAGGGATAAAAGTGAAACTTCGTGTGGACGTTCCTATTCAGTATTTTAGTCTCGGTCCTGTTGGATCGAAGACTCTATCGAAACATTCCTAACGTATTGAGGAAACATTAAAGTCAGGATAAGCACTTGCCCCGTGTTCTCCGAAGTCAAGGCCTGCCTGCTCTTCCTCTTCACTGACTCGCAAGCCCGTAACAGCCTTGATTCCATAGAAGAGAATAAAGCCAGTAACGAGACACCATACGAGAACAGCAACGACACCGACGATTTGTGCCCAGAGAAGTCCAAACCCTCCACCGAAGAAAACGCCACTTTCACTGTCGAAAAATCCGAGGAGAATTGTACCTAAGGCACCACACGTCCCATGGACGGAAATAGCACCGACAGGGTCATCAATGCGAAGCTTTTCAAAAAACAGAACACTCAGAACAACAACAATACCACCGAGTGCACCGATGATCGCGGCGGATACCGGACTGACAGATGCGCAACCGGCAGTAATTGCGACCAGCCCAGCGAGTGCACCGTTGAGTGCCATACCCGCATCGGGTTTGCCGAGGAATATCCATGCGGTAATCATAGCCAGAATAGCACCTGCGGCGGCGGCGAGGTTCGTCGTTACGGCAATACCGGAAATCTCAGCTGCGTCGGCACCCATTTGGCTACCGGGGTTAAACCCGAACCAACCCAGCCACAAGATAAAGACACCCAGTGCGGCAAGTGGAAGATTGTGCCCAGCAATCGGTCTCGGGTTTCCATCGCTATCGTATTTACCAAGACGGGGACCCAAGACGATAGCACCTGTCAAAGCGAGCCAACCACCTGTTGAGTGGACGACAGTTGAACCGGCGAAATCCGACATACCCATACTTGATAACCAACCGCCACCCCAAATCCAGTGTCCAACAATAGGGTAGATGATACCCGTAATGAAGACGCTGTAAATTAGATAACTTTTAAACTGGGTACGTTCTGCCATCGCACCGGAAACAATAGTTGCGGCAGTAGCGGCGAACACCAACTGGAATAGCCAAGCGGCGTGTGTCGGGACAGAACTCCACTCTAATGAAGCGAAAGCTGTGGAATCAGCCGGGACAAACCAACCACTCCATCCCATGAAGGCACTACCCGTCCCAAACATAATGGCAAAACCGATTGCCCAATAAGCGATCGACCCCATCGAGAAGTCAAGCAGGTTTTTCATGAGAATGTTGACAGCGTTCTTGGCACGTGTGAACCCAGACTCCACCATAGCAAACCCTGCCTGCATAAAGAAAACAAGAAATGCAGCGACCAGCACCCACAATGTGTCTGCCATATACTTTGCGTCAGAAACCTTTTCACCCTCAATGGACCCGTTTAAGGCGAAAACATTCAGACTCAGCAAACAAGTAAGTGCAAAAACTATTATGATAACCTTACTTTTCATTTGAACTTATCTCCTTGTAGAACAGCAGTCAGTGATCAGTTGTCAGCCGCCAGTGAAGAGAGGTTGATACATCAAGCATCTCTTGTTACCAATAACTCCTAGCTCACAACTGATAGTTTCCATCTTTACCAAGTACGGACGAAAGTCATTCTGCCGGTAATTCCTGTTTCATCATCACCTTTTTGGGTCTCAAATCCGACAAAAACACCAAGCGTATTATTCTCGCCATAGCCGACATTGGCACGGAGACCGGGGGCTAAACTACTGAGTCCGCCTTCGGTTAAGTCAAGCGTTACCTCTACCTGCGGACCAACAGAGAGCGTGTCATTCAGCGACAGAAGCACAAAATTCCGGGTATAGATCGAATCGTCCCCGTAATCAAAAGGCGAATTGAAAAACCCTTGTATCCATGACTCAAAGTAGATGGAACCGGCAGTGAGATAGGTAAACAACTGCGGGGCAATTAAGGAAGAGGGACCGTCCGCGGCAGCGTAATCAAACCCAATACCGACCATAGGAAGGAAACTGAGGGACAGATCATCACTGTCAACAACTGGAATGCCCAGTCCAACATCCAACTCACCGAACGTTCCAACGACGTAAATATCGGTATCCAGAGAGAGACCACCGAGGAAACTTGGAGAATGACTAGCACCCACCCAGATCTGTGTTCCTAAACTATCCGTATCGGTTCTGAACCATCCGGAAACACCTGATGCCTCTTCTTCCTCCGCCATCTCTTCACCGGCTTCATGCGCGTCTGCATAAACCATAGGGATACTACCAACTGCGAAAATACAAACCATTACTAACAAACGAACCAACCAGAGCATATACGTTTTCATTTAAATCTCCTTCACGTGCGTCCAAAGCGCACCTACAGGGTTAGATAAAAATTTGAGCAACCTACAATCACGGTGCGATAATGTCAGTCTGCGGTTTTCATAGAGAAAGAGACCGCTTGACTTCAGCATAAATTTGTGATATAGTGATTTTGCCTGCGTTTTTCAACACTCTTTTAATAACGAGGGAACAGGCTTTCACCAGTGCTTATTGTGCACCTGTTTCGTTTAAAGCAAAACGCGTGCCAATTAACAGTTATCGGTTGTCAGAGCGTTCGCTACGCTCACTTTCGGCTATCGGTTCATTGGCTGTTGAATATCAGTTATCATTAGGGATCTGTGGCAATCACAGCGCTCATAACTGCTACAAACAGAAAATCTTTATCCAGTCCTGTTAACCGTTAACCGTTAAGTGAGGGGCGGATTTGTCAGAAAAATGCTGAAATTTTCAACAAAACATTGCCCAAAAAAGATGCAAACGGTGCTTTTGAGTATCGTTGTGTTGTTCGGGGCAACCCTCCGATTTTGGAACTTGGGGCATTGGAGTTTCTGGATCGATGAGGTTTTCACTGTTCGGGACGCACAAAATCTTTCATTCAACAGTTGGCAAGTCATCCCAAATCCGATTCCCTATCTCGGGGTGAAGCTATCAACGGCAATTGCTGGCAATAGCGAATGGGGGAGTCGATTCATTCCGTGCATCGTTGGGATCGTCTCAATCCCAGCGGTCTTTGGGTTAGGACGAACACTCTTTAATTGGCGGATCGGAATCCTTAGCAGTGCATTTGTGGCATGTTCAAGTTGGCACCTGTTTTGGGCACAAAATGCGCGTTATCCGGTTTTTACCTTTTTCTTCGCTGTCCTGACGGCATGGTTTTTCTACACATCCCTCGAACGCGATTCAACACTTTTAACCATAGGCGCGCTCGTCTCCTGTCTCTGCTTAATTCTTTCGCATACCCTCGCCGTTGTGATCGTTCCGGCTTTAGCGGCATACGCAGCGATTTGTCTATTAGAAAAATCGAACAAAAAGCGGTGGTTGAATCTACTCATCTTTTTCATTCCGTTCGCGATGCCGGTACTGGCACTGGCATTTCCACAAGCTCGAGGTTACCTCTTCTCCGGATGGGGACGCAACGTATGGCAACGGAGTCCGCTCTATATCGTGCTAACGCTTGTCCAAGGTGTGAGTATCCCAGTCGCCGTCACCGCTTTTTTCGCTCCCATCACGACACGTTTCAAGAGATCCACGCTTTTTTTGCTCTGTTATGCGGGTGTACCGCTGATTCTCTTTCTGATCGCATCGCAACTCCAAAATGTCGCGGGGTATTACCTATTTTGGACAATACCCGCCTATTTCATTCTGGCAAGCGTCGCATGTGAACGAGTCTGGGAAGCAACAGGGACGGCATTGGGAAACACGCTCGGCATACTTGTGCCTTGCGTCCTTCTGGTGACGCTCCTGTCGCAAGACTATCTCTATTTTAAAATTGAAAACGGGGGGAGACCGAAGTGGCGCGAGGCGTTTGAAGTCGTAGATGCGGAGAAGAAACCCACCGACAAGGTGGTACTTTCAGAACCTGAGATGGGTCGGTATTATCTGCCAGAACTGACACCCATCTACATCGGGGGATTATTAGAAGATGCGGAAATGTTTGAAAGGGAGTGGGAGATGGCAAGGAAAGAACGGTTATGGTTTCTTGTGGATGTGGCGAGTTTTAATGTCTTTGATGCAAATGAAAACGTCCGCAATTGGATTCGCCAACGCGGACATATCGTAAAAACATTGCCTGCCTTTTCGAGGGCAAAAGACAGGACAATTCACGTTTATCTATTGGAATAAAGTCCAGCAATCAACCCGCTATTCCTTTGGTGCACGGATGATGACTCCCATTCGCTATGTCCCAAAAGTATTGGTATACTTGAGTAGCACTGTGCGTCCTTGTGTCAGTAATCGTTTCGGTATCTCATCATAGTTTCTATATGTATTAAGATTTTCATTGTAAACCAACCACAGGTCACTGCCCTCCCGAAAATTATACCGAAAACGAATATTCGTCGAGAACCGATCACTGGCACTATTGTATTGCACAAACGCATTCAGAGAGACTTGTGTATTTAAAGCCGCCCGAGTCCGAAGCCGAACGACATGTGCGTTGAATCCCTGATTCCGATCAGGAAACCGGACGACATTGACTTCGTATTCACTGCTCATCTCCAAATGTCGTGACACATTCCAAGTTGGTTCGACTCCCACATCAAATCTCCATCCATCAAAAAAACTACCGAAAGCCCAATCGAAGTCAGCACGGAATAAGTTTCCACCGGGTGTATCAAAACCGCCTTCAGTTTTGAAATTAGTATAACTGCCCGCAGGAATCACTGTATCCTTGGGGAAATCTTCATCTTCGGGGAGATCTTCATAATCCATCTCAAAATCTATCCATACATCCGCTCCGGACTTCCATTGTAAATCTGTATCATAGGCAAGATGCGCGGATTCCACAGATCTATCTTCATTACGGAGGACGACGTATCCCGAAAACTGTAGCGGGCTTACTTTCCTAATTGAGGTTCCCCTCCCCATTAGCCAATCGTAGCGAGCACCCCCTCGGAGTTTCGCTCCTGAATGACTTGATCTTCAAAAGTTTGTCCCCACTTAAGAGTCAAATATTCTTTCCCAAAAATCCGAAAAATGCCGTCAAGTCCATACGCGAAGTTGTAGTTGCCTTTCTCGTCAACACGGTTCGTTAGCATGATACCGGCGTAGGAATCTGGATTCAGCACTTGCCGGCGCAGCCGCAGGACTCCGAAGTTTTCTCTGGGGATGTCTCCACTACGTGCGGTATGCATGTCCAGAAAACCGAGGTCCCAATTCCCGATACGCCCAACAAGCCTCGCCCCACCAATGATGGGAACACGTTCACCGTCTTGGATACCAATTTGGCGGCTATGAAAAAGCCGAGCACGACTAATAAAATTGAAAGCAAAAACCCCAGAACGTTCCTGAAAAAACTGCCGTTTCTCTGGAAAAAAGAGCGAAAATCGGCTTAAATTAACTTGCTGATCATCGGCTTCCGCCTGGGCAAAGTCAGGGTTTAGCGTTGTATCCAAAGTCAGATTGCTGGTGACGTTATATTTAATATCGACTCCAAGATTTCTTGCCAATTCATTTTTGAGATGATAGGCGGTCTCAGCATCGTTTAAGGTGGGTATTTGTTCAAATCCGCCAGTAGCGTAAGGGGTAAAGTAAATCGGTTTTTGACTGTAAATTTGATTAAAGACGACTGGATGTGCTCGGGACATAGTAAGGTCGAAAAATACGTGGACATTGTAGCATAAACTTTTAGTTTGTGCAGGGGTGGGCGCAAACTGGAAAGTTTGCGCTACAATAGGAGGGTCCAAGTAATTGTGGATTTTACTGTAAATGCCTGCTTTCTGAAACAAGTAGGTATTCAACGAAACAGGAGCCCACGGGTTGTTTATTGTTTAAATCAGGTTCTATGGATCCACAAAATACTGCAATTTAGAACGAAAAATCTCATTTTTAATGGAGAAAGGCGCGCTTCTTATCTATTTGAAGCACGCCCACATGTTTATCCGGTAGGAACAACTTTCCAATAACGACTCTTTCGTATACAGCGAAAAAAGAGTACTACCATCTACGCGTAAAATTCATTCTACCGGTAAGTCCGGTTTGGCCTTCCTCTTTTTTTGTCTCATACCCGACATATATGCCAAGTGTGTTATTCTCGCCATAACCGATATTCACTCGCCCACCGAAATTGAGAGCCCATAGTCCACCACCATCACCGAGACCGAGTACTGATTCAAACTGTGGACCCACCGCGACAGTGTCGTTTAAGGCGTATGTAAGGTAAGTACGATTATAGACTTCATTCAGGCTTTGGTCATCAAATAGGGTCTTGATCGTGCTGATTGTCCAATGGAAACCGAAGATTTTACCGGCGGGTAAGATAGCAAAAATTTGGGGGTATAAGGCATAGGGACCATCTGGACTGGTATAATTGAACCCAACTCCGAGCATCGGTGTTAGCAGCAGTGCCATGCTATCATTCGCGATAACAGGGAATGAAACACCCATATCAAACTCACCCAAATGATCATTAACATAGATATTAGAATCAAATGAAATGCCACCACTGAGCGGATGGCTCGCACCCACTAAAAAATAGGTGCCTAAACTATCCACATCAATCTGGAACCAACCTGTTACCTTGGGTTTTTCCGTCATCGGCTTTTCTTCTGCTTTTTCGCCTCCCATTTCATGAGCATCGGCAAAGGCAGTAGAGAAACTCACAACAGACATCACACAAACCATTACTACAATCGCTAACGTAGAGAGGTTATTGAAAATCTGTCCTGAACGGATGATACGGTTATTCATGAAAATCTCCTTTTTTTAAGGGTTGTCAGTTATCGGTTATCAGTTGTCAGTTAAAAGGTAGACTGTTAGAAGAAAGTTCGCTTCAACCGACGACCGACGACTATTTTTTACTCAACTTGTTTAACCTGTTCCATAAGCCGTTCCAGCTTGCTCGGATCTTTGATGCCCTTCGATGCCTCAACACCAGAACAGAGGTCAATGCCGTGTGGACGAATTGTCTCGATAGCGGCTTTGACGTTCTCTGGACGAATCCCACCTGCGAAGAAAACTGGCAGCGGACTCTTCGCAATGAGTCCAGCAGCTACATTCCAATCACAGGTTTTTCCGGTGCCGCCGTATCTCGGTTTCTCAAGGCTCATATCAACGCTATCAAACAGCAAGAAATCCGCGCCGGCATCCCAATACGCCTGCATCTCTTCCTGAACAGCCGATATATCCACATTTTTCGGGCTTCCCGCCGGCAAATAGACCGACTTCCAGAATTGACACGTTCCCTCGCGATTAAGTTCCTCGACTTGTTGTGGGGACTCCTGTCCAAGCAGTTGAACCGCAAAAGGCTGAACCTGCGAAACGATTTCTTGGATGTCGGCTGTTGAGCGGTTATATAGTAGAATTACGGTAGGAATAGGACTTCCACTGGCAATTTCGGCGGCTTGCGTCGCGGAGCGTGTTCGTTCGGATACGGCAACATCAACTAACACCCCAATGTAATCTGCACCGGCATCAGCGGCAAGTTGAGCATCATGGATAGAAGTGATACCGCAGATTTTAACACTGCAGCGGGATTCTCTATGCATTTTTTAATTATACCTTGCGGTTCGGTCAGGTGAATTTGAAAAATAACGTGTCTTTCCGTAGACCCGCCTGCGCCGTTGTTGCAGGCTACTCTTACCATAGGGGCAAGATCTTGTAAGTCGCAACCTGGGATTATCTTACTCTTCAAAGACGGTTTGCCGATCGGCATCCGAATAACAGATAATCATCGTTACAGGTTGCCAACCGGTGTTGACAGCATTGTGTTTGACATTACGCGGAATACGTAGCATCATTCCGGGTCTGAGCGGGATAACCTCGTCTCCCAGACTGTGATCGCATTCACCTGAGAGCACATAGATAAGTTCCTCGCAGTTCGGATGATAGTGGGTAGGATTGCCTTCACCGGCGTTAATATAGACGACACCAAATGTCATTTCAGCTTCTGGATCAATCTGATCGTTACAGAGCCATTTAATGGCACCCCACGGAAATTCAAGAGCACCCGCATCGTTGCTGTTAGTTAAAGTTATATCCATTTTTTAATTTTTCCTTGCGGAGGAACAACGTGCGTTGGAAGTTTGACGTACGTTCCTCAAATCCGCCTGCGCCGTTGTTGCAGGCTATTTTCTACTTATGTTATTATATCTCAAAACAAACTAAACATTGCGCGGCATAAGTCTGCAATCCCACCGTAGGTTCTTCCTGAAGATAACCAACAGGAGCAGAGATAGCCCGTACATTGTGAACTTGCATATCAAGGGCATGATGTATATGTCCGAAGAGCGCATGCGTGACAAGAGGCTCCTGTAAGCATTGTACACCGAGACGTTCACTACCCATAAATGCACGAAAAAAATCCCACGGCAACTCACCGCGGTACCGGATACACTCCCGAAACGGAACATGGTGTGTGACGACAATGATCTGTGATACACCACCCCGAATAGAGGCAATCTGCCTCTCAAGATCCGCTTCAAAACGTCGGGCAACAACCAGATCTGTAGCACCCCATTTGGCGTATCGTTTATCGTTCCAGACCGCCCCCATCAACTCCTTTTCGGCATATTGATCATTAGTGAAAGCGTACCCATTCGGCGCAAAACTATAATCGTACCAGCCGATAGTTCCACAGAAACCGACTTTTTCGCTGATAAAGGGTTCGTCCATCAACGGATGAAATCCGCAAGCATGACAGAGTTCCGAAATAATCCCGCATTTCTGTTGGCTTGTGACGTTGGCGGTTTCAACAGCCCAAATGTCGTGGTTACCGGGAATGAACAATTTCTCACAGGTCAGATCTGCAAGTTGAAAAGCATTCAGCGTTTCAGAAAGTTGAACTAAATGTCGTGCGAGATCTCCTGCGAGCACTAAAACATCAAGATTTGCGGTGCTGACGGCATCAATGAGATGTGGGACAAGTGCCTTGTTCCAAGGCGTAACGTCCGTGTGCAAGTCGGAAATAAGTCCAATCTTCATTAGCAGCCCACACCCCGTTTTTTAAACTATGGGAATCCGGACACCGTTCCACTATGTTTCACGGTGGTTTTCGGTTAAGTCCAACCATCTCTGGATGATGAAAGGCTTTTAAAAATTGAAATACTGCAAGGACAACGGACGCAGCAGCTCAGATTCAATTGTTAGAAAATTCCAAATTCCTGAAAACCTCGTCCAGAAAGATGCGGACGCCACTCTCGTCATCCTGCTGGTACTGTTGAAGTTGGCGTTCTAAGGCTTGAATCGAAGTCATATCGCCGATCTTGGCAATGGCGTCAACAAGTGTGAGTTGAATCGCCGACTCAGTGGTACTTTCCAAGGCATTAATCAACCGATCACGTGCCTTAGATCCGCCAATACCTCCCAGGGCAGAAGCCGCAATATCCTTCGTGCTGGTATCCCCCTTTTCAAACGCAGCAATAAGAGCATCAACAGCGGGTTCACCAATCTGGCTGAGCGTTAATCCTGCTTGGAAGCGAATACCGGGGATTTCCGTTGGGTTTTCGAGGACAGCGATGAGAGAATCAATCGCGGAAATAGGTTTAAGAATTCCGATTATCGCGAGGCAGGCGCGTCGAATCTCCTGCTCCGGTTCTACCTCGATTTGGATATATTCTTGGGCAAGTTCAGCGAGTTGTCCTTCGTTAATTTTTTGATAGAGTGCCTCGGATCTGTGTCTGAACTGCGTCCCGAAGGGAGCTTTGAGCGTAGCGGTATTCTCAGTCCTGTCTACAATCAGCAATCCGAGGATTGCGGCGGACTCCAATTGCTGTGGCTGGAGACTGTCGGCTGGGAGCTGATTCACATCAGCACTCTGAAACTGCTGGAAGAGATCATTTAGGACGCTCAATTCGACGAGACGTTGAAGACTACTAATTGCCCCTTTCCGGAGCGAGAACTCAGAACTATTTTTGAAGATATCCACGAGTGGCTCAATCGCACGGACATCGCCCAAATCGCCAAGTGCATTCACAGCGGCAATCTTTACGCCTATTAATTCAGTGGTTCGGAACGTAAATTGCTTTTTAGAAAGTTTTCCGAGCGTGTCCTTGTAGTCATCAAGGCTATAAATTTTCCGTTCATCAACAATCTTTTGAACAATATCGCCGACCTGAATATCGGTATTCGCCGCGGGGGTACCGGGCTGAATCTGCTTGACACGCACAGTGCCGTTTCCTTCAACACTGAGTCCGACCTTATCCCCTCGTCTACGGAGCGCAATACGGAGCGGCGGTTTATCTTTCAAATAGAGAATGAAGTTATTATCCTCATCCACTGCCTGTTTCAATGCGCTGTTAAAGTCTCCGGTACTTTGGACAGGATATTCGGCAATAACGTAAGAGATAAGCTCGCCGGTTTCCAACTGCGCTTTATCTGCGGGTCCGTTGGGTGTAGTACTCAAAACAACAACACCACTGGTCGACCAGCGATCCTTCAGATCGCTGTCTAACTGCTGCACCTGCATCTTTAGGCGTTCATCGTAATACTGATTATCACATCCAAGCCCCAACATCAGTCCAAAAAGGAGGGACACGATAAACACCAAGTGGCGAGGTCTGTTAAACCATCTTATTTTTTTTCGCATTTTTTAATTATTCCTTGCGGTTAAATGACCTGGTGCGGTTAGAAGCCGCACCTACTGTGGAAGTGCGGAAGTCTCCTTAATTATGAAGATTCGGATTGCAAGTTGCATCAAAGCCTGCGAGAACGGCTCACAGTTCAGTTAAGCGGGATGGCAACATCCCGACTGCTCTGTTCTTTTAAAGCCTCCAAGAGAGGTTCGACAACCTTTTCGTCACCAAGAACTGCCAAGGCTCGAATGGCATCAACACGCAGCGATGACCCCTTATTCTGCACAATTTTGACTAACTCCGGCACAGCGGCACCACCGATTTTTCCAAGTGCTTCTACAGCAAGTTGACGGACTTCAGGTTCCTCCCGATCTCGCTTCCATCTCGCAGAACCGGATTCAATTAGCGAAGCGAGTGCGGGGATCGCTTGTTCACTTCCTACCTCTCCAAGTGCCTTGACGGCATTCAAGCGAGTTTCCGTTCTTCGATGGTCCAGAAGTTTTACCAAAATAGGGACAATGGTTCCAGGATCCTCCTTACCGAGATGCCCAAGTACCCAATGTGCATTATGGCGATCGCGATTATCACTCGACTTAATCGCCTTTTGGAGTTGGCTGAGGAGTCGTTTTCGATCGCCTTGCTTATAGATCCGTTTCAGAGCATCAAGTGCGGCGTTTTGGATATCCAGATCGTCATCACGGAGTGTCTCAAAAACGAGTCTTTCGAGGTATTTCCGTTGCTCCTCTTGATACGCGAGGAACATCTGTTTGCCCCGCTCAGTGATCGATGCTTCCGCCCAATCAGTGGTGTTCGGCTCATAAAATTCTTGGGAGTTGTAATATCCGAGCAAGTAATGTGCCTCAGCACTATCAATCTGTTGCTGGAGTGCGAGTTTAAATTCTCGGACAGCGCGTTCCTCTTTACGTCGTTTATCCGATTTAATCAGTTCTTTACCCTTCGCGAGGTTCTCGTTCTGGGTACCACACCCGACGATAAAGAGTATAAGTGCCAAGGCAAGCCAGATTTTTTTCATAGTTTATTCTCCTACGCCACTGTCGGTCAGTGACACCTTTATGTAAAGCCCATAATTACTTGGACATTGGCAGGAATCGAGGTGTTTTGCTGGCGTGTTTCCTGGTTGGCTGATTCACCACCATTAGGTATTAAGAAGTTCCTGCTGCTCGCCACCGGTCTCAGCACCTTGCCCCTCATCTTCGTCTGTATCGTCTACGACTACTTCTTCGACTTCCTCCTCTACTTCTTCTGCACCCAGCATTTTCTGCAGAATGACAAGCGGCTTTTCAACGAAACCCCAGTCCTTATATCTCTGGATGACATTCGTTTCCGAGGACGGAAGCTCAATTTCGAGGGTTTTCGCTCCATTTTCTGTTGCGGCAGCCGCGGCAGCTTCTATGAGATTGTCCGCCACCCCTAACTGTCGGAAGGGTCCAGATACAGCAAGATTCCCGACTTGAGCGACCTCAGGATCACCGGAATTCTTGCTCACGGTAATCTGTCCGATCGGGTATCCACTCGATTCCGCAACGAGTCGAGTGGTCTGACCATCTGATTCCAAATCGGCTTGAAGTTCCTGCGTAACCTGCTCTTGGGTTTTTTCAGGAAAACAAAATGTGTGTAAATGTATCGCATCGCCTTCTTCAGCCGCGCGCACTTTGAGGGCACCGGTCAAGCCAAAATCTTGATTTGCCATGTTATTCTCCTTTAATCTTTATCAAGGTGCCGGCATCCTCGTGCACCGTGTAGCAGTACATCTCGATACCAGCCTCTCTACACATCTATTATCCATTGTAATACAATTTATTTCACATTACAATCACTTTTCCAAGTCGTACCAATTGAAAGTGCACGTGCTAAGAAGAAATCGATGTTTCACTTTCTGCCTCAGCATCATCGGAACTTTCACGTGCAACCGATACGGATTGTTCAAAAACCGCAGCGGGATCTTCCGCTGTTGCGGCATCAAGGTTTTCCTGCCCAATTCGCAATTGTCGTTCCGCATCCACAACATCTCTGTTAATCTTGCCAATACATCGGTTGAGTTTATCAACAAGGGCAGTATGACCGCTCATAGCACGACGGATCTGGCGGAGTTGATCGATGACGAGTCGAAAGGCTCTGACAAAGTCGCCAGCATCTAAACGAGTGTATCTCTCAAGTTTGTCAAAGTCACAACCTCGACTCCAAGCGAGCATCGCAGTGCAGAGCCGGAATTCTAACAGAGGTGTGATTTCAGTTACCTTATGCTTAACCTCTAAATGCTGTATGGACGAAATTTCAGAATTAACTGCGTAAAGCACCTCTAACAAGTGTTTGTCTTTGAGGGGCTTAAAATATCCATCTTTACGGGGTTCAGTGACGATCGCCACCATGAGACAGTTAATTTCGTCTTCTGAGAGCCGTTCAAAAAATCCGCTAAATAGTAATTGGGTTAATTGCACCTCATACCCGTAGATATGAGCAGCAGTGTTCCCGCGCGGCAGTACGGATTGTGCTTCAATATACCCGAGTTCTTCAAGCACCTTCAAACGAGCGGCTATCTGCCGCTGCGGATCGTTCTCAACAGATGTCGCCCTCTTATTGAGTTTCTGAAGCCGCTCTTCCTCCTTGCGAATGGTTTTATACCTCTTCGTACATGTGTTCAAATGCTGACATTCGTCACAGAGACTTGGCTCCTGGCTCGCTTGAAAACGTTTAATTTCCTTGTGAACGACTCTCAACCGCTTCGCGCGTATCTTTTTCCGCTTTTTCCCTCGCGTCTGCGATTTGATTTGCGCGACCTCTACATACAAACGCTGAAGTTTTTTCTCATGATTTCGTTTCTGGCGATAATGCTTCTCAATTTGTACGCTCCCATCAATACCATCGTGAATACACTCGGGTTTAGGGAGTGTTTGCAGTTTCTCCGTCTTATCTTCAATCTGCTTGTTGAGTTTAGAGACCCGCACGCGGTTCTGATGGTTACTTAAACTCATCGTGTAAACATCGTAAATATCATCGCCATATTTCTGATAAAGGTTGAGAATGCTGGAATAGGAAAGATTGAATTGACTCTCTATGGGTTCGATCTTATTAGAAACGATGCCTCGGATTTCATTTGAATCGGCGTATGAGGGTATAATTTGGGCATAGACATAACCGATAGTGTCAATACCGCGCCTGCCTGCGCGCCCAGACATCTGATGATATTCCCGTGCCTTGAGGTACCGAAATCCGAGTCCATCAAATTTTTCAAGACTGTCAAAAACCACCGAACAGGCTGGCATATTAATACCAACAGCGAACGTTTCAGTGGTAAAAAGTAGCTGAATCAATCCAGAGGTAAACAACCTCTCAACGACCTCTTTAAGCGTTGGCAACATACCGGCATGATGATAAGCGATACCGCGACTCACTAACTTACGGAACTCCGTAATTTTCCTTTCCTCGACGATGTCAAATTGGCGGCAGAGTTCATCAAATTGCTCTAAAATTTGTGTCGTCTGTCTTTTATTTAGCAACTGTAACTGCGATCCGAACACCAATGAAAATGCGTTTTCTTCACAACCTCTACGACTAAAACAGAAATAGAGGCAGGGAAGTTGTTTCTCTTGACGGAGATGCGGGATCAGACGTGTCTCTACAAAATCAGAGGGAAGTGCAGGAGGCGTTTTATCTTCAAATAGATCGGATTTTCGTTTAGGCGTATCGTGCTGTGCTCTCTTCCGAAGAGCGGAAATGTGCTCGACACTACCAATGCCGTAATCTTTAAAATAGAGGTGATGTTCCAAAGGAACCGGACGTTTTAATTCTTCGACTATTTCGATATCTATATCCCGTACACCTCGCATCCATTCTGTGAAAGGATTAATATTCGGGATTGTAGCACTCAGGCAGACAAATTTAATATGTTGAGGGGCGAAAATGAGGCTCTCTTCCCAGACGGTGCCTCGTTCAATATCGTTAATATAATGAATTTCGTCAAAGATGACGTAAGAGACATCTTGTAGTCGTTCAATATCATCAAAGATCGTATTCCGAAAAATCTCGGTCGTCATCAACAGTACTTGTGCATAGGGATTTAGGACGACATCGCCTGTAACAATGCCGATCTTTTCCCCATACTCGGCATAAAAATCCCGATACTTCTGATTACTGAGGGCTTTGATCGGTGCGGTATAGATAACGCGGCGGCTCTCCTTAAGACACTTTTCGACGGCATATTCAGCGATGACCGTTTTACCAGCACCTGTCGGGGCAGTGACAATCACTGAGGTATCCCGATTAATCGCCGCGATCGCTTTCTCCTGAAACCGATCGAGTTGTAACCCTTTGTACAGCATCCAATCCTCCCTTGCACTTCAAACCTCCGCTGTGTAATGTACAAGCAGCTTGAGGAACAATCTTTAGATAATTGTAATAGATATGTTATTTTTTGTCAAGCGAATTTTTCTCAGATTTGAGGTATTCAACCCTGCGACAGGCCTCAGCGGTCAGTATAAGTTGGGGTTGAAAACCCCTCCCACAAAAGATACCATCAGTTGTCGGTAAGGCAAGGTTAGACACCTCGCCAGCAGGGAATGATCCGTAAGCGTCGGGAATCGGAGTTCCCTCCTACAAGAGAATAGAATGCCTTGACCTTCCACCGTTTCTCCTTGACATCCCTCACCTTTCGTGTTATTATGGTATTAAGAGCGTTTATTCTGGGTTCGATATCGAAGTTGGAGGTGAAAACTTATGCAGAACGCTAAACGGATACGAAACCGAGGCTCACATATCCCTGCCAAGCATATCCCGTTGATTCTGATATGTGTCGTGCTTTGCGGTGTCCTCGCATGGGCGCAAAAGAGTAATGATGAAAGTCAGAAGGGTATCACTCTGGTAGATCTCGGCGTAACAGAGGCACAGAAAGTCCAACTTGAAGAATTGTGGGATATGAAACGCCAAAAGGACATTCAGGCAATCAATGACTTGAAAACCTTAAATCGGCTTGCAAAGGACTCGCTTGTAGAAGATGCGGAGATTCAAGAAACTCTGGACAAATTCAGAACGAAACGGAAGGAAATACGGAGACAGATCGAAGAGAGTGAGGAAAAGCTGATTCAGACCTTGCCGACGCAAGCTCAACTCCATTTGACGCTTATGGGCGTGTTGGATAACGGTATCCCACGCAGAACAAAAAAAGCACAAGTCAATAAAAACACAGGCGAAGTGCCTAAAGGGTCCCCAGAATAGCGGATGCAATAAAAAAGTGGAGGATACCAGACTTGAACTGGTGACCTCTTGCATGCCATGCAAGCGCTCTCCCAACTGAGCTAATCCCCCACAGAAAGATTGCTTTAATTATATCACAGATTCTCAGGGAATGCAAAAAAATTTCACCTTTTTCGGAAAAATGACAAAAAAATCGCAAACAGATCCATTTCTCTCCTTCGCGAACCGTGATAACCACGAAGTTCAACTCGCAACGGGTGCTCTACTTATCGCGCAAAGCGAGTACGGCGAACTTAATATTGAGGATTACCTGCATCAACTTGATGAGATGGCAGATGTGGTTCGGGAACGGATCCAAGAGACAACATCACCTGAGCAACACATTGCCGAGTTGAACCGTTACCTCTTTCAGGAAAAAGGGTTCACGGGAAATACCGATAACTACTACGCACTGGGCAACAATTTCCTTAACTTTGTACTTGATAAAAAGACGGGGATCCCAATTACATTAGGCGTCGTCTACATTGAAGTTGGCAGACGCGCGGGATTACCACTCGTCGGCGTAAATTTTCCGGGGCATTTCCTTGTAAGATACCAACGTGAACATTTAGACATTCTGCTTGATGTATTTGAAAACGGATCTTTTATGTGCGAAGACTCGCTCCAAGCGAAACTCCAAGAAGCCCTGGGGGATTCGGCATCGCTGGAATCGCATATGCTAACTGAAGCCACAGATAAAGAGATCCTCGCGCGCATTCTGCGAAATCTGACGCGCGCCTACACGCTCCTCGAGAATTACGACAAAGCACTTACAGCCGCAGAACGCATCACGTGGTTACTGCCGAACATCGCCGCTGATTATCGCCTGCTCGGTTACCTACACTACAAAAATCATACGTATAGTGAAAGTATCGCCGCCTTCGAGACCTATCTCCGACTCGCAGGCACATCCCCTGATGCCTCAGCAGTCGAGCGAAACATACAACACCTCCAAAAACTACTCTCGCGTCTGAATTAAGATTACACTAACAGAAATAGCCGTCAACAATCAGCCATCAGCAGTCAGGTGTTTTTGCTTGGGTGTTTCCTCGGGTGCTACGCCCCCTTTCAGCTGTCAGTCAACCCCCTATATCTCCCCTATCAGGCAGAATAAGAGTGTTTTTGCAAACGCTGAAATCCAACGCGAAGAAAGTGTTTCTCCCTCCTACAGAAATGGGGCATAAGAGTCGGGAATCGGAGTTCCCTCCTACAAAAAACATGACTTTTGTTCACGGGTGTGATATACTGAATTTGAACGTCCTGTTAGCGAATGCGCACGGTGTGACGGATTATCGCTTTCAAGTTCGTGCCGGTCCGCATAATCGTTAATGGCAAACACTACATTTGAATTTCAGCGGTTTCTGGAACATCTCAACCCCATACTAACCATGGAGGAGATAACCATGAAGTACGTGGAACGCTATTGCACTTGGGTATGTGCTGTCCTACTTCTGCTCAATCTATTATCAGTGCCAGCGTTGGGACAGGCAGAAAAGGCGGACACTCTTGTTGGACACTGGACCTTTGAGAAAGGTGTCGAACTTGAAGATCTTATGGGTAACTTTGCCGATATTCAACTCATGGGTGCGACAATCGAGGATGGTCAATTGAATGTTGACCTCGGTAAGTGGGCAATCGCCAGTGGATATGATGGACCGGATATCGGAGAAAAGACGTTGGTGTCGTGGGCTATCATGGATAACCTTGATGTTCAGAAAGGCTCAATCTTAACGATCGACCGTCTCTCTGACCCTACATTCGACGCGATTGTCTTTGGGGAACGCCAGCATCATCGCTGGATGGCAGGTAGCGGTTGGTTTCACCGCACCCAAGACCCGAAACCTGGATTCGAGGAAAAGAAAACGGGAGAGCTGATTATGATGGCGATCTCGTACACAGATGATGGTGGCACGGCGCGTGTCCAGATATACCGGAATGGGGACAAAATTGGGGACTATACATTTGGCCAATTCGTGACCTTTGATAACGAGGATGCAGAGGCGATTTGGGGGAAGCGTCACGGTGGTTTAGGTGGAGGTCCCGGTGATCTCGACGCGCATATTGAGGATTCACGCATCTATGCCTCCGTCCTCAGTGAGGCAGAGATCAAAAAATTGTTGCCTGACACGCTTGATGTGGAAGCGCATGGTAAACTCACGACGACATGGGCACGGTTGAAAACGGATTAGCATTTGGATATGAGTTATTGTGTGAGATGTCCCGAAGGGTTTTGGAATCCCTTCGGGACTCCCACGAGAGGTAATTCATATTAATTTTACAACAGTAAAGAAAAATCGAAACGCAAAGATGAAAATTTTAGGTATTGACACCTCAACCCCAATCGGGAGTATCGCCTTAATCGATGGCGATAATTTAGTCGCTGAGCATACACTGAATATCGTTCAAGCGCACTCTTCCAGACTTATGCCCGCGATTGATAGTGTCTTGAAGTGGGGTAACATCACGGTAGATGCTTTGGATGGATGTGCCGTTGGCATTGGACCCGGATCGTTCACCGGTATTCGCATCGGCGTCGCAACGATCAAATCCGTCTGTTATGCCCTCGACACACCGATTGTTGGTGTCTCGACCTTGGAGGCGATCGCTTATAACCTTCGATCGACAAACGGTGTTATCTGCCCAATTCTGGATGCCCGACGCAGTGAAATCTACGGAACCATTTTTGAAGGCGGGACTGAGTGGCAACGCCTCAGTGAAGACCTTTGCTTATCCATCGATGCGTTCCTTGACCGACTCAATACGGATGTCCCTTCAAATGGTATCATTCATTTCGTTGGGGATGGACTTTTAATGTACGGCAATGTTGTCCGAGAAAGACTCGATGAGAGAGCGTCCTTCGCCGATCCCATTTTCAACGTTCCACGGGGTGCAACGATTGCACACCTTGGCGCACAACGTCTACAGCACGGAGATAACGATAACTATTGGACCTTAGTGCCGAACTATGTTAGAGTTGGACTATATTGAGTTTTTCTAATTTACCTTGATGAATCGTATCTTTAAAAATACGTCCTCCCTTTTCAGTGCACACCTTATTGGTCGCCTCGGATCACTCGTGATAACGATCTGGCTCATGCCGCGTTATTTCACTGAAAGTGAACTCGGCGGCTATTTTGTCGCACTCGCCCTTACGAACCTTATTGCAACCCTCACGGAATTGGGACTCCAAAATCCACTCATCCGAGAGATGACGTTGCATCAGCAACAGACCCGACACTACCTTGGCAACGCCCTCATCGTTCGCTGTATTCTCTCAATTATTGCTTATGGCATCATGATTATCAGTGGCATATTCCTCTATCCACCGATAATCGTAAAGATGATAGTGTTCCTTGGATTAGCAGAGATTGTTAATTCCTTAGCACAGCTGTATCGCTGTGTCTTTCGTGCGCACGAGGAGATGAAATATGAAGCTTTAACTGTAATAGCCGAGCGGGGGGCGTTTCTGGTCATCGGCGGTGGTGCTATCCTACACGGCTATGGACTCATCCCCGTCTGTCAAGTGATGCTGGCGGCAAGTTGTATTAACCTAATTTTGGGCGTTGGACTTACCCGACTCCGCTTCACCCAACTTCGTTTCCGACCGAGTCGAAAGATTGTGAAAGTGCTGATGCATCAGGCATTGCCATTCGCGATCGGTAACCTGTTCAACCTGCTCTATTTTCGTGTTGATGCGATTCTGCTGTCGAAACTAAGTGCAGAAGGGGTGGATGCTAACACATGGTACGGTTTGGCGTATACAATCGTCATCGCCTTCACGACCCTACCGGGAGCGTTTATGATGGGCGCGATGTTTCCTGTTCTCTCCCGCGCATGGGAACGAGAAAAAGGGAGATTTCCGAGAACTTACGCGTTCGGTATACGATGGATGGTGCTGAGCGGATTTCCGTTAGCGGTTGGACTTTCAATACTCTCTCCCGAAATTACGGCGGTGTTGTTTCCGACCTATACACCAGCAGAAATCGCCAAAGTGTCAGCAGCACTCCAATGGCTGAGTTGGGCAGGTGGACTTATCTTCATAACGACAGCGGTGCAAGCGGTGCTACGAGCGACAGATAAACGTAGTGCTTTCTCAGTGCTCATGGGGACAACGGCACTCCTGAATATCTGCCTAAATCTATACCTAATCCCGCGTTTCAGCCATACCGGCGCAGCGATGGCGATGGTTATCAGTGAGGTATTTCTGCTCATTTTTGGGATCGGCTACATTTCAAGAAATATTACCAAACTCCGGGAAACCCCTTTTATATTCCGTACTGTTTTGAAAGCAACGTTCCTCTCTGCCCTAATGGGGGTTGGTTTGGTGTTCTTGAAGGGGTCTTTGTCTGTTTGGGTACTGATTCCGTTGGCAGTGCTGTTTTATGGCGGAGGGATCGCTGTCTTGGGCGAATTTCGGGAAAGACTTCGGTTTGATTAAGCAGACTTCCTTTGGTCGAGGAGTTCATACTGCAAAACCATGAGCTGCGATGCTGGCAACGTCTCCAAAGCATACGTCCGCCCCTTGGAATCGCTAAACTCAACCTCAAACACGCCTGATTCATATTCTTCAACAATGGTACCAACCTGTCCGCGATATAATTTGAGTTTTGGCATATCTTCCAAAAGTGCGACAGTATCAAGCAGTTTCATCAGGTTCCTCCTCAGTGAAAAATATAGCACGTTACAAACCTTGGAAAATTCTCGTTATCGCGGACGATCCAGACAGATCTAACCTCTGCTATTCGTCCCGAGTGACTCATTTCAAAATCAATAACGTATTTTTGTCCGTAGGCATTGCGTTTTGTAGGTTTAGCCATTTCTTGATGAACTACATCTAACAAGGCATTTCTCAAGGTCTCAGCATTCTCTAAGCCCAAATTTAGCATGGATTTAAAGACCCGTGCCTTATGTTTGCCGGACGAATGCTCGGGGTTTAAACAATAATCCGTTAACTTATTAATGTGTACGATAGCTCGCTCAGGATGAGGAAGTCTTTGCACAAGTTCCTTTTAGCCTATCTAACACCAGACCTAAACAGGATTTATGTTTTACGGTAGTACTTAAGTATATCTTACACTAAACCTATCTGCAAATTAAAATTTTTCTATCTCAACATCATCTTATGTTGGCCGTTTAGAAGATTAAAACATAGAACCACGCCATACTTTTTTTATTTCACTATTACCACTCGTTGTGTTGCGGCAAAGTCTCCTGCGATGAATTGTAAAAAATAGACTCCGCTTGAAACCGATTCGCCTGTTTCGTTCCGACCATCCCAATAGGCTGCGCGCTCGCGTGTGAGATAATATCCGACAGGCTTGAACCCAACAAAGAGCATTCGGACCAAACGACCACTAATATCGTAGATTTTTATACTTACGTCCGCCGTTTCTGCCAACTGATACGGAATCCACGTTTCTGGATTGAAAGGATTGGGATAGTTCGGAAGAAGTTTCGTTGCTACAACGTTTCGATTGGCATTTTCCAGCCAAGCACGCAAATACCGGATGGTCATCTTAACGCTATGCGATTTCTCTGGAATGGCATCCAATTCATTCAGGGCACGCTGGACCCTAATAACATCTTCAGGCGAGGACGGTGTAATTCTGATGACCTCCATCTGAGAAGGCGCGGCAGCTACTTTTTCACCGAGATCTTCTGCGACACGTACAAGGTCAAGGATATTCACCTGTCCATCTCTGTTAGCATCTACTCTCGGATTGGACGGTGGTTTTTGCCCAAGATTCTGTGCCACAAGAATAACATCAAGAATATTGACAATCCCGTCCTGATTGACATCCCCACTGGACTCCACCCCTTTTGCTGTAATAAACAGATCCGCCCAATGTGCCCAGTCACAACTCAGTGTTTCACCGGAATCGGTCACTAATTCCAATAACACCGTTTCGCCTGCAAATTCAGAAAGAGGATACGCGCATCTATCCCAACCCGGTTCGTTGAATCCCAAGTGTTCAAATCGGACCTGTCCATTTAGAAGCACCTTAAAAAACACACCATCACTACAATTTTCATCCGGCAATCCCATCGAAAAAGAGAATGCCACCTCTTTGGGCAAGGTAGCTAGCAATGAGAATTGAAGAACAGTTTGTCCACCAGCAGGCGGATGTCCGCAAAAATCTTTCTTACGCACACCATCAGCAGTTAACTCCGATTTCCAACCTGAGTCCCAAACACTTCCCTCCCGGAAGACACCATCAAATTGAAGCCAAGGACAAAATCAGTGTCTCTCGAAGATTTAATGGAGCAGCTCCGTTCTGTTGCGGCGTGCCAAAGAGAAAAAGAATCTGTGCAGGCAGTTGCGTTTTCAACCAATACTGTCCGTCTCCACGGTTCTCTAATGTATCCGGAAAAGTTCTTATCGGTTCATTGGGTATGAAGAATCCTATCTCTGTCAGTTGACGTACCGGCTCATAGGTGATTTCAGGGTTACCCCACACTGCCCAGTCCCATGCCCCATTTCCAACGGGTCCGGGTGTCGTGGAAAATCGGAGTGTCACACGTTGATTGCGATACGGTGTCAAATCAAGCCTGACATGTTCCCATTTCTGCCTCTTATACAGTCGGCGAAAAATCTCCGTCCCCTGAATAGAGACAATAAACGTTACGCCATCAGAGGATTGAGCCCCCTCTCGCAACCCAATATCAAAATTAAGATAGAGCGGTGTTGAAGTGTCAGGGAGTGAGAGCGTCCATTCGCCAAAAGTAGAAGTATCACGACGGATATGATCACCGGGGATACTTTCATAAGGCGGGTGTGCATCAATCGCGAACTTACGAACACCGGCGATGGAAACCTCCGTTTTATGAAAAGACGCCCCTCTCTGTCGTGGTAATTCCTGACCTTTATGGACGATGCCCGTCCTTACAAGATGCGTTTCTGACAATAAATCAATTTCGTGAGAGACATCCACTCTTTCGAGTTGAAATAGAGCCGCATTCTCTGTCACACGCGATTCTGTCACAGAAACACCCTCTGGCAAGGCGTTGATATGTGCTTGAGAGAAATCGCGCGGTGTGTCGTCTAAGAAATAAGATTTCTCAGGATGCAAACCGAGTATCGTCGTTTCGTTGTAGGCGCGCCAATGTGATATATTCCGCTGGGTGTTCACCTGCGTCACACCCAAAACGCGTTCATACCCGAGACTCTCTTCCGGTAGAACAAGCGTTGTCCCCGTTTCTGTTTTTCTCAGTGTCGCAAGATTGCCTTCTTCTCCAACATACTGAAACAGAGTGTTAGGTGTCCAGTCGGATTCAAAGTCAGGTTTCAATCCGTGTTGCTGCCACGTTCGCGCAATTGAGAGTAACTCGTGTGTCCTCGCCCGTTCAGGTCCCAAGTCAGATACTGACCAGAGCGTAAGCGTGGGCAAAACGCCCCAAATCTCATACGTATCCAGATACTCTTGATAAAGTTTTGTACCCCTATCAGGGTTAGGCAATGCCAAATATCCGTAGGGCACTGTATAAGGAGAAAACAGGAATGAACTAATAGGATGTGGGATTGATCGGCGCGTGGGATCCCATCGTGGCGGGTTTTTCCAACGCTGTGCGAAGCTCTCGCGGAAGAATGTGACTTCATGAAGGCTTTCACCGCCAAAAACAACACCCGGCATCGCCGCTGCCAATTCCTTGTGCAACAAGGCATTACCTTGACCCGAGTTTAACCCCTCAATCAGACCATTTGCAGTGTTGAAAACAAAACTACTAACATCCAAAAAGAATGCGTCCACGTCGTATTTCTGCCATACCTCTTTGAGTTGTTGAACATAGTATTTTCTAAATTCGGAACTCGCCGGATTTATGGCGGCAATGCGATTTCTCGGAATGTCCGTTCGATCCCAAAACCAGCCGCGAAGATTTCCACTCCACGGATCTCGATATTGGAATTTCTGAAATTCAGCGTAGCGGGGATGATCGGCATTGACACCGATGAGATTCACATGCGCCATTACCCGAAATCCGTGTTGGTGAGCCGCTTCAACAAAACGACCAAACTCAGGTTTCGCCGTATAATCCGGAAAATTAACATCAAACGGATCTTTTCGCCATTGATTCAAATACAGCAAGGTTTTTGCGGGATCAACCTGTTCTGCTAACCTATCTAATATGCCAACATCCAAACGAGGATCGATATAGGTAACGACCAGACCGATTTCTTGGACCCACGCTGGCATGTCTGACAATCGCCACGGTTTGAATACCCGTTCCATCCAATCTCGGTAATCTCTTGCCGGAACACGCCAATCGCCTGTGTATGTATTGAGTCGCCATACAACAGATTTCGCGGAGGTAAGTGTATCGAAGGGTGCCTGATTTTGCGTCTCAAAACCGAGCGCAAAACTGTCTATATATTTTTCATAGTGGAGTGCTTTGAACTGGAAGGTTGCATCTATACCTCGAACGAAAAACCCGCCCTGTTTCCCTTGCAGAATAGCGAGTTGTGCTTCCCAACTACCGGGATAATTGAAACTTCTGGAAGTGAATGGAGCCATCGTGTTAATGATTTGTCCACCGTCCGCTGGAAGAATGAGATCCAAATTCCTGGAATTGAGATTTACACAGCCCCACTGAATCCCATAGGCACCTGCTATCTCGGAGGTGCCTTCCTGTTCAATCAGCAAGTCCCCTGTCCTCGCGTCAACACCTATGAACAGGCGGAACTTGTTCCGTTCCTGACGAAACAGGATTTCTGCTTTCAGTGGTGTAACTTTCCTTGCCTGCGTTAGCGTCGCTTGGTCGGTCCAGATAGATATGCCGTCTCTTTTTAATAATCCACTGCGCCCACGAAAACCTGTAACGCCGCCAACACCAAGAGGGAGGGTATACGTTTCTTCTGTGAGTTTGTTAGAAAGGTGGGTAATAACACCGTCGGTGAACTGGACTTGATAGGTATCGGTTTCAACGAAGACGCTATTGTCAATGATCTGAACCTCGGCAGATCGGGCAGTGTGAGAATAAAATAGACAGAATATTGCACTCAGAATGACTATGGCTAAAAGGCGCATGCAGTTTTCCTTTCTAAGACTTAATATAACGTGAGTTTGATAAAAACGGGATGTCGGGTTTCGCTACTACTATTTCGTCAAAAAGCACCTTGAAACAGTCTAAATTTTGCGTTTTTTCGGTTGTGTGCCCGCTCTACCCGACCTACAAATTTATTTTCAAGTTCACGTTATATAACCCAGCCGCCTATTTGTGCACATAGCACTCCGCTGGAGTGCAAGAGATTGTGGATCCCGGTTTCTATAGACATATCACCCCGCTGGGGTGAGGAAAACACCTGAAGAACCTTATGAAATCCGCAGAAATACCCAAGCAAACACCAAAATTTACAAGTAGCAACTTGGGTGATTTTATCCCAAAAATCGGGACTGAGCGGTCACTTTTGTATGAAGAGATACCCATCAAGAATATAGCCCCTGTAGCACCTCAAAATAATTAGGGAAGGTCTTGCTGACACATTCTGGATTATTAATCCGAATACCACTTGCCTTTAAACCGACAAGCGAAAACGCCATCGCCATCCGGTGGTCTTCATAAGTGTCAATTGCGGCGGGGGTAATAGGAGCGGGTGAAATTTCGAGTCCGTCTTGGTGTTCAACGACGGGGACGCCTAACTTTCGTAGTTCCGTTACCATGGCATGGATCCGATCGGTCTCTTGCCAACGCGTGTGCTCAATGTTTCTGATGGTGACTTTACTATCGGCAAACGGCGCAATCGCGGCGAGGGTTAGGGAAGTATCCGAAACCGCTCGCATATCCACATCAATCCCTTTCAATTGGCGCGGACCTGTGACGGTAATCCCACTGTCAGAAACGGTGACCTGACACCCCATCTGCTCCAAGATACGCACAAACTGAACATCGCCTTGGATGGAATCTAAGTGTAGATGCTGGACAGTGACACGTCCGCCGGTGATCGCAGCAGCCGCAAAGAAGTAAGAGGCGTTGGACGCATCCGGCTCAATGTTATAGATACGCGGCTGATACCGTTGCCCGCCTTCAATCCGAAAATATTTATAACCTTCGCTGACGATCTGTACGCCAAACGCCTCCATGATTGATAGTGTAATGTCAATATAGGGCATCTCGCGGTCCCCGACAACTTCAACCTCTACGTTGTTTTTCGCATACGGTGCGATGAGTAGCAACGCCGTCAAAAATTGACTGCTCTTACTGACATCAAGTCGGGTCTTTCCACCTTCCAGTCCATTCGCTTTAACAACGACGGGAAGATGTCCATTGTCAAATTGCGAGCGTGCCGAAACTCCAATTTGTGTCAATGCATCCAGTAAATCGGAGATAGGGCGACCGTGTCGCATCGGTTCATCGCCATCAATGACGAAATTCCCACGACCTAAAGAAACGTAGGCGGTTAGCGAACGTGAAGTCGTCCCCGAGTTCCCGATATAAAGTTCAGCACTTGAAACCGGAATATCGCCACCATTCCCATACACATCAAACGTCGCTCGCTTTTCGTCAGTATCAATCTCGACCCCGAGCTTCTGCAGGGCATTGCACATATAGCGCGTATCATCGCTAAAGAGCGCGCCCGTTACAGTCGAAGCCCCACGTGCCAACGCAGCTATTAACAGCGCACGGTTGGTATAACTTTTGGAACCGGGGACCTCTATCGTGGCATTAAGCGGTTTACGCAGCGGCTGTATCCGAATCATATTTTTAATTATGCGCTAGGCGTTAAATGACATCATTAGTTAGACAAGCATTCTCGATCAATATCCGCAAACCTCCGATGTCGGTTTGCTACTTACACTTAAAAAAATAAGTAGTATTTGATGTTTCTGAATTTTTTAGATTTCTAACATTCTAAACCTACTTGGAAAGAGGTGATTTATAGGAGAACCTTAGGCAATTCCTGCTTCCGATAACAATTGTCGAATCTCGTCCTTCACAGACTCACCAATCGGCAACAATGGACTCGTTGTGTAGGCATTACAGACGCCTAAAATCTCCAGACATGCTTTCATACCGCTAACGCCCTGTCCATACGTATATATTTTGCTAAGCCGAAGCAGCAATTTCTGTAACCGGTGGACTTCGTCAATATCCCGTGCTTTTGCGGCATTGTAGAGCGCGACAGATTCCTTCGGAGCGACATTTGAAATCGAGACGACACCACCATCAGCACCGAACAGCACCGCTGCACCGAGCGCAGTATGCGAACCGAGCATGATAGAGAAACCTGGCTTGTCACCGAGCCGTGCCAAGAGGTCAAGGCAGTTCGTCCAATCGCCGGAACTGTCTTTAATCCCAACAATATTCTCACATGTTTCTGCGAGTTGGGCAACGATATAGGGTTTAATCATTGTCTTGACGGTGGACGGGATGTTGTAAATGAAAACGGGGAGTTCCGTGCTTGCGGCAACATCGTAATAAAACTCAATCAGATCGGCATCGTCGGTGGAGGGGTAGTAGTAACCCGGTGTAGCGGCAACCGCATCAACACCGAACTGTTCGGCAACTTCAATGTTTTGGATAACACGCTGGGTGCTCGTATCCATCACACCGCAGATAATCGGGACACGACCCCCGATCGCTTTGACGGCGATATCCATCGCTCGCTCGCGCTCTGTATTCGTCAACGTGGTAAATTCACCAGAAGTTCCTAATAGATAGATACCGTGGATACCGTTGTCGATCAAACGATTGAGTTGATTAATAAACCCAAGCTCATCAACGCGCTCTTTTTCATCAAGTGGTGTTATCGTCGGTGAGAAAATGCCTTCAAATCGGATATTCATGAATCCCTCCTATAGAGCGTAATTGCTGTTTTTCTCAGTCATATGGCTTACAAGGAATATAGTATCGGATTATCTGTCAGACTTAAAATTTCAGTTTAGCAGATTCCGATTTAGATGTCAAGGTGAAAAAATGGCGATCAGCAGTCAGCAATCGGCAGTCAGGAACCCCCTAAAGTCTCCTTATCAAGGGGACTTTCAGTGTTTTTTATGGAAAACAAAATAACCCTGAAGAAAGGATAGGATTATTCAGTTTTCTGTGCTTGTTTCAAGTCCATCGGTTTGTAGTAAGGAAACCATTTATTTTCGGTTCCTTATAGAACGTGCGATGAATCGCACGACTACAAACACATTCGTTTCAGCTGTCAGAGTAGAGCTCGTGATCAGGAGATCGCTCCTACAGAAGCAGGAGTCGGGAATCGGAGTTCCCTCCTACAAGAGAATTGAATGCCTCTGCCGCCAAGTAAGTTTCCGTTTGCAAGTTATGCCGAAAACGTGCTATGATACTATTAAACCCAATCAAGTTCCATATCCCGTATCAACAGCACATAGCAAACATAAAATTAGTAGAAGATAGCAGTGCAACGTACCAAAAGGAATCATCGTGAACATCCGCACTCAATTAACATTCAGGTACATAGGTATCGTGCTCTTCGTGTTACTCGCAATGTATTTCTATCTTGCTACGATGCTCAAAGACTCCATGAGCAGTCGCATCACCAGCGAATTGGAAGTTCAGGCGACATTAACCCGTGAATTTCTCATCGAAGAACTCCCTGCCAAGGATAACTTTACCTACGACCTCATAGATCCCCTCGTTGATAGACTTGGAAAGGTAAATAATGCCCGTGTGACCTTCATCGACTTGGACGGTGTTGTCTGGGGTGACACAGAACGCGATGGACAGGCACTGCGTGCAATGGATAACCACCTTACGCGTCCAGAGGTACAAGATGTCATCAAGAAAGGAAGCGGCATTCGAGACCGCTATAGCAATACAACACAGACAGAATTTCGTTACTTTGCCCTTCCAATATATCGCAATGTGGGTGCGGAAATTGCACCAAATGCAGAAGGAACTTTGATTGGGATCTGCCGCGTCGCGCTCCCGATGGAAGCCGTTAATACAGCGATTGGTAACCTCAGACGGATGGCACTCATCGCGAGCGTAGCGGGACTCATTCTTACAATCGTATTTAGCGTCTTTAGCACCGGTGCCATCACAAAACCGATTCAGAAATTAACCCAAATGACCCAATCGCTTGCGGCTGGCAACATAAACTCGCGTGTACCTGTCGATTCCAGAAATGAACTCGGACAACTTTCGCAGAACTTTAACTTGATGGCAGACAGAATCCAGGAACAGATCGACGAACTTTCCGAGGAATATCGGCGTTCTGCAACCATTTTGACAAACATGAGTGAAGGTGTACTACTTGTGAACGGTGCGTCTGAAATTACCTACGCTAACCCAACAGCTATCTCTATGCTGGCACTCCCTGACGCTTATATCGGCAAAGCCTTAATTGAAATTAATCGGATACCAGAACTACAAGCACTCCTGAAAAGGGCGGAACAGACAGAAACCATCGCGTTCGCAGAAATCCAGTTGGGTAACCTGAGAGAACCGGAGGCAGAGGTCACGGTTGTTCCCGTTTCTGCGGGTCAAGAGTACATTATCGTTATTCATGATGTCACGAAGGAACGGCAATTAGAGCGGATTCGTGCTGATTTCGTGGCAAACGTTTCGCATGAACTCCGAACGCCATTGACAACAATTCGAGGTTACGCCGAAACTTTACTCAGTGAGGATTCGGTTCGGACAAAGACGGGTGAACAGTTTATCGTGAAAATTCTCAATCACTCCGCCCGACTTACAAGATTAGTCTCAGACCTGTTGGAGTTGTCTCGGCTCGAATTGGGTGAGGTAGAATTGAAACGCGCCCCCTGTCACTTCAACACCTTTTACGAACCCCTTTTAGATGTGTTTGAACCGCTATTAGAGGAATCAGGATTGGTTTTAAAATGGGAGATTCCTGAGCAGCTTCAGAAAGTTAACGTAGATCAACAACTTTTTAGGCAGGTTTTTGTGAATTTGATCGACAACGCCATCAAATACACGCCTGATGGTGGAGAGATTACTGTTTCGGGAGAGATCTACTCGCGCGAAGAAACTGAAGGCTCCAATACAGTCTCAGATGAGATTATTCTGAGTGTAGAGGATACAGGTATCGGTATCCCAATGGAATCCCAACCGCGCGTGTTCGAGCGGTTTTACCGCGTTGACGAAGGACGTGCCCGAGAAATGGGAGGCATCGGGTTAGGATTGGCAATCGTTAAGCATATTGTCCTCTCGCACAACGGAAGGATATGGCTGGAAAGCACACTTGGGCAAGGCAGTATATTTTATGTCGCGGTGCCGCTATAAACACGCGACTTGCAATAAATAACGCTAAATTTTCCACATCTCTTCGGTGTAAGCCATCTCCCAAAAAAGGTACTCATAACGACTACTCAACAAGAAGTAGTTTTTTATCCGTTCTTTCTGAGAGGTGCTATGCTCCACTGTAAGATTGTTGAGCAGACCCCGTAGCGACACGCCCAACGATAGGAATTCAGGAGAGGCGTACATCTCAATCCACTCCTGATAGAGCGGTTCCGGTGACCCGCCCTGCTTTGCGAGTGTTGTGCCGATCTCGGCGTAACCCCACTGACACGGTAGAACACCCGCAACGATATCCGCCAAAGTCCCGACCTGTGCGACATCAAGCAGGTGTCGGGTATAAGCATGCGTCGTAGGTGCCATCGGTGCGGCTTCCATCTCAGCGGCGGAGATACCAAATTTCGCACAATACCCTCGATGCAAATCCATCTCGGTGTTCAGTGTCTCGTTGAGCAGTGTCGCAAACATCGCCATCGTTGCTTCATCGTGTGCTTTGATGACACCGTGCG
This sequence comes from Candidatus Poribacteria bacterium, assembly GCA_965220065.1. Taxonomy (GTDB): domain Bacteria; phylum Poribacteria; class WGA-4E; order WGA-4E; family WGA-3G; genus WGA-3G. Next base: position 4,893,708 of record OZ244804.1, on the reverse strand, counting down.
CAAATACACGGCTATAGTCTAATAGGAAAAGATAATCCTGAATCAGATAGAATTTGAACTTCTCTGTCGGAAGGGTCCCATCCGCGAGTCCTCGAACAAACGGATGCTTAAGATCCGCCTCCCAAATCGGTGCGGCAGTGCGCCTGAGTTCATCAGTAAATAGTCCATTTTGTGCCATACTCTTGTTGAAACTCCTTGAAAATATGCTATAATCTTTGTTGTATATCATACCCGAACAAGTGAAGGATGTCAAAATGTTTGAAAAACTTGGAATCGTAACCAATATCTGGTCTGAAGAGGTAGAAAACGGGGCGCGCTTCGATGAACTCATGGTGGAATTCGGCGCAAACGGGTTCAAGGATATGGAGGTTCGCGAGGGCGACTACCTCCGCAACTCCGAATTTGGAAAGCTTATTCAACGGCTTGAATCCGCGATGCCCGAATATACCGACGCGGAATATAAAACCATCTGTGATGCCATCTGGACAGAACGACCTTACGGAACGAAGCATCCGACACTTTTTGAGGAACTCACAGCGTTCGTTCAAAAAACATCAGGTCTCACCTTGAGTTATGCCATGTCCCATCCTTGGCTTTCATCCCCAAAGGACAGTGCAGCAGACACACAAGATATTGTTAGAGCAAAGAAGTTGGCATATCTACTCTGTCCAGCAAGATCGCGGCTCCGTCTTGTCGATCTCGACACCGAAGGAGACATCGACGAATCCGCCGCTATCGCGAATCTGAAGCATTACAACACGCTTTTGCCGGATTTTCCGATGATTTTTGCCGTAGAGAATGCTCGACAAACCGCCACATTGACCTTGAAGTTAGCAGTCGCAGGGGATGCCAAACTCACGTATGACGAAACAAATACATATCGCGCCGATGGATCAACGGTGAATCCGCCAGACGAATTCTGGGGTGCCGTTAAAATGACGGATCTCACGTCGGTACATTTCAAACAGAGAACCGAAGATGGCGTTCTCACAGAAGTGTGTGATGGCTTCGTTGACTTCCGAGCGATCGCTGAACGCTTGAAAACACAGAGTTATACCGGCGATCTGCTACTTGAAAACACACCGACTGCGCATTCCCTGCAAGATGCCTTGCGGAGCCGAGAGTATCTGCTCAGTTGCTAAGACAGATATCTTGCCTACATCGTCTTCAGCTTACCCCATGTAGTAGCGAGTTTGGCTTTCGGAGAAACGGGCAATATTGTATTCAATCCGAGTTCACGGATCATCTCTGTCTCTTCAAAGGTGAGTGCGACACCGTTGAAAAGGGCGACGTGCGTAATCGAAACCGCAAAGAAGCCACCGGGGAGTTTATTACACTCTAACAGACACCCCATGAGCAGCGGGTACGCCTCCTGCGTCAAATCGTTTCCTTTGATGACCTTTACAGCAACCTCTTCACCGTCTCTGTAGATAAAGGAGTCGGCATCCCGCGTGACAGACGCCGCGACAAACTGCCACTTGTTAACCTCCATCGTCCCTGCCGGACTGATAATACTCCCGTTATCCGAGCCGTTTGCTGAGGTTTCCAAGCGGATCGCGCCAGGACCGGTGTCGCCAATATCGAGAATCCAGCCACCATTCCAGCACCACGCGCCTTTGGAGATGATACCTTTTCCATCACCAGGTATAGCAGGGTTCAACCATGCCACTAAGGTGAAATCGTTTTCTCCAACGTTGACGGTATCACTGTGCGGAATTTCAAGATAGTCGTCCTTACCATCAAATTTGAGGGCTGGACCGAGGTCGCTATCGATCCATTTTGGATCACCCTCAATTGTCCCATCGTTGCCGTTACCTGAATGATCCTTGACCGTGTTGCCTTTACCTTCATCAAAGAGCCAGACCCCTGCCAAGGTGCCTAAGTCTATTTCAGCATAACCCATCGCCACTGAAGCAAGCAGCAGCGACACGAGGATCACATGTCTGTAATAAGACTTAATTTTCATTTTTCCTCTCCTTTTGAAAGCCGTTTAACCGTAAAACCGTTCCACACCCAACGCTTTTTCCGTGTGTAAATCACTTGGGTTAGACGTTCATCAGTGATTGTAACAATATATCGTCTTTCCGCAGATTCATCCGGTGAAGTGAGACGTAGTTTCTGGAATTGCTTTTCGCCGTTCGCAATGAGGTTAATATCCACCGGTGCGACAATCCCAGCGTAGAAATAGCACGTTATCTCATAAGTACCATTGGGGAGTGCGATCCTGAAGACACCATCCTCTTCACCCCAGAGGCTATCCTGATAGAGAAGAAGATTTGGTTCATCGACTGCCAAGACCTCGCGTATATCCCGCGCAGACTTTGTCTCTTCGGTGTGCCAATATTTGAGTTCAAAACCGCCACCGCCGGTTTTAAATTCATCCCGAACAGATTTCGACCACCACCCGAACCGTCCATCTGTATAGTCAGTGTCTTTGTGTATAACGATGTGATTTGCGGTAGCCTTTCCATCATGCGGTTGCATGTCGAAAGTGAGTGTTGTGGTATCCGCCCATAATTGCGCGTCTGGTGATGCCATCCTTCGTCGATAAAGCCGATTAAAGTTTGTTGAATGAATCACTTCATAATCTTGGGTAAGATCTTCAACATTATCATACTCCGTCCGCCAGACGAGAACATAGTCAGGTGTCACCTTTTTGTTCTTGTAGCGGAGTGGAAAATGATCTGTGTTAGGTTCATAGTTCTGAAGATACGCGACATCGTTCTCCAACGCCAAATACCCTTCTATATGTTCAAACGGAAGGATGTACTTGAAATCCCATTTCGCCGAATCAGGTGTCCCACCCCATGAACTCGGGCGACTTGCAAGAACCGTGTGCGGTTCAATCATCTCAGCTGATGAGAGGGCTTCTTTCGCATCCCTGTCCATGGAGTAATAGGTTTGGACGTGATAGCCGAGATGCCAGAATGCCAAAACAATCAGGGCACCGGAAAAGGCATAATCAATGAATCTATGAAGGTTGAAACTGAAGAACGGAAGTAGGGCGAGTAAAATGTAGATATGAATTCGATCGCTGATCCACATACCACCCGATCGCAAACTCCACGGGGATTTGAAATAGAGGAACGTGAGTATGAGCGCAACCAGTAAAAACGCGTCTGTCCGAGCCACAATTGCGGTAACGCCTCCATAATCCTGGTTTTCCGATTTCGACGAGGCACGGAGCGCGTAGACTCTGCGGATTCTATCAATCACAGTTAATAGGAAGGCAATTGCCAGCCCGGTGAGGAGGAGATTGCCTATCAGAACATGATCATCCCGAAAAGAGACGATAGAACCGACGGAGAGAAAGTACTTCATTAGTCCTTCAAAATTCCTATGGAAACCACCTCCCTCCCGTTTTACAAGATAGTAGGTCAGCAGGATTATGTATGCGGGGAGCATAGAGCCTAAAAAGAGCAAGATAGATTTTAATTGTGTCGCCAACCGCACACGAGGAGATTCTAAGACTTCATAAGCATAGAGGAAAACACCGAGGAACGTTAGGGATACTGTAAGCAGCGCGTAGGATTGAAAGTGTGTGAGATAGACGACCGTGAGCCATACATAGACCGTGACAAACGCTCTTGGACTGAGTTTATCCTCGCATCGCCACCAACAACCGAGCGCGAAGAAAAACAGTGAGACACTCAAGGCGAAGTTATAGAAACCCATGTGTAGCAAATAGTTATAGGCAAAGATGAAACCAACGAGGCAGAAGAGTGTCTTGCTTTTCTGAATACCGTTGAGGAGATAGAGGAGAGAGAGCGGTAGAAGCCCGACGCAGAGGCTAAAGAATATCTTTTCACATACAAGCGGCGGAAAGATATACATAAGTCCCGCCATGACTACGTGGGAGGTCCAATTGGGAAAAAGTGTTGGATTGCGTTCGTGAACTTCCCGCAGCACGTAATTTTCGTGATTGTGATATACTTTTAAGATGTGTGCGTTGTGGACATGGGCTGGTCCATCTTGGGTGCAGGTATATTTGAACAACCAAACCGGTAAAACATGTATGACCAGTAGCACAATCACAACAATGTGCTGGATAGACAATCGACGCGCCTTCATAATTGCCTCGCTATTAAACAACCGTCTTTCGCGCGAATAGAACCGAATGTTGCTATTCTACAAGAACTTTGTGGCGAGGTCAACAAAAACTGTAAGGAATGGCAATCAGCAGTCAGCAATCAGCGATCAACAAGGGGACGTTGGACGAAAACCTCTTTACCGACTGCTAATTGCCTCTTTGCCGATAGCCAATATTGTCGGGAATCGGGGTGTTTTTGATAGGGTGTTTCCCCCTCCTACAGAAGAAGTGAATGCCTCTATGTGGATACAGCACTAAAAAGGTGAGTCTTGGGTTTGTGTCTTTTCTGCTGGCGCACCATCGGAAGATGCAGTCTCTTGATTCGCGGGTTCCTCAGGTTTCGGAACTTCGCTCTCCTGCGCAGCAGTTGTCAGTTGCTTTATACGTTCACAGAGTTGATCCAACAACTGAGTGGACGTTTCCGCCGCTTTTAGTTCAGCAGAAAGCTGCGTCCACTGCATTTCGCTCATATCGTTCCGAGATTCCACGCCATATTTACGCTTGATGTAGTTCCAGAGATCTGCCTTACTAACACCTTTGCTTTCAAGGGGTCCTTCCAGATTGTTTGCGATTGCAAAAGCCGCTTTTTGGGCGTTAGCGACATTTCCGCCACCCTGCTGTAACTGCGGTTGTTGCGCCGCATTGCCACTCCCTGTTTTTCGGTTCAGGTAGAAATTCAGCACCTCGCGGATTACCGGTACGGGTATCAACTGTTTAATGGCGTTGCGTTGCGCCTTATGAATCGCTTTGGTGAACGCGAACGGATCGGCACGTCCGCCAGCCATCTTCAGTTGCTCATACGCGCCGTAACGAGATGAACCGGTGATTGTATCAACGGCTTTAGCAGTCGCAATCCAAGAATGCTCGCGCTCCTCATAATCGATCTCTTCGATCTGGATACCGCCACGACGATTTGCGGCTTCGTTAATACCGGCTAAGGTCAACCCTTCAACGGTACGTCCTCCCTGTTTGAAGGAATAGACATAATCCTGAATCGTCTGTCCAGTCATCAATTCAATGATCGCCTGATCATCCACCTGATCAACGACCTCATATTCGGCGGTAACCGGCACCATTTCGTCTTTTTTCTCTTCAGCCATGATGTCCTCCAATTTTTAAATACACCAGATTTCTAAATATATAATTAGTATAACATATCTGTAGATACATATCAAAGAAAAAACGCTATTTCGTTAATCGTCAGCAATGCCTGTAGTAATCTCGACCTGTTTTCCATCTGTCACGATCCTTTCAATGTAGAGTGTGAACGTATACGTCTGATTATTCTCGTATTCTTGAAGGTTTGAAGGAAAGAGACCGCCCCCTGCAACATCATCTATCACCCAAAATGTCACATTTCTATTATTTGTATTAAGCGTCATTGCGCCTGTATAATTTTTTACCAATTCGGGGTCTACATCATCTCGAATCTCCAGTAGTTCACTTAGCCTATCAAGTGAAACGGTCGCTTGCAGACGCACTGTCTCCCCGACATACCTCTGCCCTCCCGCGACAATCTGTTCGAGTGTCGTGTCAATAACTTCAATATCCGCTTTCGCGGTGTGTTCAGGGACATCAGACCAGATAGTGAAGAAACGGTCTCCATCTTCGGTTGTGTTTTCGGAAATATCCTTTACCAGCAGTGTGAAAGTGTAAGTTGTATGACCGCGAATATGTCCCAGATCGCTTTCCATGTAATTTGAATAATAGTGGCGTAGAAACTGAGCGTCAGGGTCGGTGATGAAAAAACGGACTTTATTGTGATGCGTAAACAATTCCAACCTTGGCGGATGTCCATCAGGACTCGGAAAGATTCTACCAGCCGCGGTAATTGTAACCATCTGTCCCTTATATTCTGAGTTGACGGCGTTTACGTCAACGTCGTTGACAATATCGGTGAGGGTGACAGATTCGACACTGGCGGTTCTCAAATGAAACTTTGCACAACCTCCAAAAATAAAGATAGCAAAGCAAGCACATAAAGACGTAAGAACTTTCATGTTTTTTAATTTTATTAATTATACCTTGCGGAGTAACAACGAGCGTTTGGACTTTGACGTGCGTTCCTTAAACCCGCCTGCGCCGTTGTTGCAGGCTATCGCTTAGTTTAAGGATTATAACGCCTCTGATTCAACATGTCAAATTATATGGGAAACTCACCCAATTCGCTCAAAAAACATCATTCTATAAACTTGACCACCATCCCGAATTCTGTTATAATAGCAATAAATTGAGCATCGGAGCCTTGAAGAACAGTGACAACCCCTCTTCTCCACATGCAAGCAATTACCAAAGACTTTCCGGGTGTGCGTGCCTTAGACGATGTCTCTTTCGAGGTATATTCGGGAGAAATTCATGCGCTGTGTGGAGAAAACGGTGCGGGCAAATCAACATTGATTAAGATTCTCGGCGGCGTTTACCCGTCTGGAACTTACGAGGGACAACTGCGCATCAACGGAAATGAACAGCGATTTCATAGTGTGCGCGACGCAGAACGTGCTGGGATCGCCGTCATTCATCAGGAACTGGCACTGATTCCAGAGATGACGGTCGCTGAGAATATCTATCTCGGCAAAGAGCCGTGCCAACTCGGGACTATTGACAGGCACCGCCTCTATCACGAAGCAGGTGAACTCCTTTCGCAGTTCGGATTGACGATTCCACTCCATAAACCCGTCCATGAACTCGGCATCGGACAACAACAACTCGTAGAAATCGCGAAGGCTTTAGGGCGCAGCTTGCAAGCCCATATTGAGAAGCGGCGCAGCTTGCAAGCCAACATTGATACGTCAAGCAATGCCCTGTTGCTAGTGCTTGATGAACCAACAGCCGCCTTGACCGAAAGCGAGGTAGACATCCTTCGACAAATTCTGAACCGACTCCGAGAGAAGGGTGTGGCTTGTATCTATATCACCCATAAACTCAAGGAGATTTTTCAGATTGCTGACCGAGTAACAGTGCTCAGGGACGGCAAAGCAGTCGCAACGCAATCCCTTCAATCACCTGACTGCACTGAAGAAGTGCTCATCTCGCAAATGGTCGGACGCGAACTAACGGCGCTGTTTCCCAAACGGCGAACAACCGCTACCGATGAAAACGGGTCAAATCGACAAGATATAGCACTCCGAGTTGAAAACTTAAGCACTTATCCGTCTGAACCACCTCAACTTAAAGACATCAGTTTCGAGGTGCGACGCGGGGAAATCCTCGGAATCGCAGGCTTAATGGGCGCGGGACGGACAGAATTAATTAGTGCCATTTTCGGTGCTTATGACGATAGATGGAGCGGTGAAATCATTATAGATGGTATCCGTGTTCAGATTCGCGCCCCGCGCGAGGCGATACAGTATGGAATGGCACTCGTCAGCGAGGATCGAAAACGCTATGGACTCCTTTTAGAGGTAGATGTTATTGGTAACATGACGCTTGCGAGCCTGAGTTTATCGTCAGGCATCACATCACACGGAATAATTAACGAAAATATGGCACTTGAAAAAAGCGAGCACTACGTGGATTCCCTCCAGATTAAGACGACTTCGCTTGAAGTCCCCGTGAACCATCTCAGCGGCGGGAATCAACAGAAAGTCGTTCTCGGTAAATGGTTGATGACACATCCGAAGGTGTTATTCCTTGATGAACCGACACGCGGCATTGATGTCGGTGCGAAAGCAGAAATTCACACGCTGATGGCAAAACTCGCGCAAGAGGGTGTCGCAATTGTGTTTGTATCCTCCGAACTCCCAGAAATTCTTGGTATGAGCGATCGGGTTATGGTGCTACACGAAGGCGAGATCACGGGTGAATTTATTAACGATAATCTGACACAAGAGGACCTTTTGCGATGTGCCGCTGGCACCTGAAAACCTATATCCTTAGCACTATAGGACTTACGCAAACTGAGCAAATATCGGACATTTAGACGCAAAAAGTGATAATTTCCCTTCCTTAAACCCCCTAAAGAATCAAGGGTATGAATGCCTTATGGCATTCCCCGCCCCTTATCAGAGGGACTTTAAGAAGGAATGCGTAAGTCCTATTGATTAAAGAACCTATTTTAAGGTTATGAAAGGTCTTTTAACAATTAGAACACTGCAAGGACAACGGACGCAGCAGCTCAGATTGAATAGTTTAAAAAATGGAAAATAGAAATCAGACTTTTAAAACAGAAAACCCAGCAGAAACGCAAACTTTCGGTGAAAAACTGGGCAAAACGCTCAAGCGAGGGGATGTCATCGCGCTCGTCGGCGATCTCGGTACCGGTAAGACCTGCTTAACACAAGGTATCGCGCGCGGTGTTGGTATCGCTTCAGATGAAGTCGTCAACAGTCCTTCCTATATCCTGATTAACGAATATAACGGGAAAATACCGATCTATCACATCGACCTGTACCGACTCGAAAACAGCGAGGAAATTACCGAACTCGGACTTAGCGAATACATAGAAGGCGATGGGATTTGCATCATTGAATGGGCAGAACGAATGGCAGATTTACTGCCGGATACCTGTATAAAGATACACATAACGCTTGCAGACACAAACGCTTCACACAGTAGTGAAGTTCGTGAACTTACATCACAAAATCTTGAAGATGAAAACATCCGATACATCGAAATCCAACATCCTATATCTCGATAGCGGGTCTGGCATCGGCGGTGGACAACGCAGTCTCCTGCTCCTGCTCAATCTATTAGATAAGAATCGATTTACGCCTTTTGTCGGATGCCTTGGTGATAGTCCTTTCGCGGCGGAAGCAAAAAAGACAGGCGCAAACGTCGTTCCACTGTCTCTACCCGCCGCGCACAACAAAACCGGTTCTTCATATAGTACTTCGATTCGGCAGGTCTGGCATGAGCGTGCCCGTGCGTATCTCGTCGGAGACTTCTCAGCTAAAAAGGATAAAAGTCGGCGATTTACCCTCCGCGATCTACTTGAAGACTTCCGACAGCTTGGGGTTATTCTCCAACTCCATCGAACAGTAAAACGGTATGCGATTGACCTCATTCATGCAAACTCGCTTTCGGTGGCACTGCTCGGTGGCATCGTTGCAAGGATAAACCGCATCCCCATCCTGATGCATAAACGTTACGCTACCTCTTATGGCATTTTGGATCGGATCTGCGAAAGACTCTTGCACCGCGTAATTCTCGTTTCGGAGGCAACACGCTGGAATTTCGCGCCTCCAGCGAAGCAGACGTTAATCTATAATGGGGTGGATTTAGACGCTTTCCAAGCATCCGCAGAAGAAGTGAAAGACCTCCGTGCAGAACTCCTTCCAGATACATCTGACGCTGCAATACTCACCGGAGTCGTGACTCGGATTACGCCAGAGAAAGGCATCCACTTTTTACTCAGAGCAATGGGAGAACTCAAAGGTAGGACAGACGTAAAGTTGCTCATTGTAGGGGGTTCCTACTTCCAACAAGATGTTGACTATATGAAGGAGCTCAAACAGGAGGTCACAGATTTAGGCGTTGAAGATTCCGTCGTTTTCACTGGATTTTTGTCGGATACACGGATTGTAACGAGTCTGCTCGACATTGTGCTGGTGCCATCTATTATTCCTGAGGCATGCCCGCGCACCATCATTGAAGCGATGGCGGTCGGCAAACCCGTCATTTCCACGCCACTCGGCGGGAGTAAAGAACTTGTCACACGCGACACAGGGCTCTTAGTGCCACCTGAAGACGCATCGGCAATTGCAGACGCTATCGCAACGCTTGCAACCGATCAGGAACGACTGAAGGCGATGGGTGAAGCCTCTCGCAATCGTGCTGAACAGTTGTTTAGCAGCAAAAAGAACACCGCATTGACAGAGGCTGTCTACGCCGAACTGTTAGCGGCATGTTAAGATGTTTCCAAATCGCGACTTCTCCTGTACAATGCAGAAAAAAACAGTAACTGACTATTCTATCACACCACAAAGGAATCATTATGAGAGAAAAAACCGTGAGTCCACCACAAGGCACGCAAGCGAGCCAAGGGCAAGTGAGGCAAGTTTCCAAACTGTTCGGTGAAGGCATCGGGGACACCCCGGAATGGGTCGAGATTCATCGCACCAGTGATGAGTGGGAAGTGAAACTCATCCAAGCCACTCTGAGCGCACAACAGATCCGATGCAGACCTATCGAATTAAAAGAGGAACGCCAAACCGCTCTCCTCGTTGAACCTGAACACGAAGTAGAAGCCATGGAACTGGTAAGCCGCATCGGTGTAGCCGTCACGGACAACGAAATGGCGACACAATCTGAAGAAAGGGCGGAAGCCCTCAAACAACGCGATATGACTGTCACTCAGGAAAACACAATCCAAGACGCTGCTCTCGATGATTCGTCAGAAATTACGATGGCGGCGCGCGAAGGCATCGGCAGCGTCGTCTATGTAGCTGGACGGGGATACGAACTCCGTGTCGGTCCTGAACCATACATCACCGTCGCAGAGAACGACTGGGAAGAGTTCACAGACTTCAGCGCGCAACGTCAAGAGTTCGTAATACTTCTTCGCCACGAATATCCCGACCTCTTCGAGTGGATTCAAGACGGAAAACTCCTCGCAGAATTCATCCGTCTCATCGAGATGACGTACCAAGAGGGTGCGCCTACGCTCCCTCACCGATCCAGAGGTGCGTCTGATGCTGACGAGTCCGATGCGACCCCTTATCACCCGCTTGCCCAATTAAGCCTCACTATCGCAGTAATTTCGCTTATTGCAGTGCTTTTTCAAATTCCGTGGCAGGTAAACCTTGTGTTGGCAGTTATTGCTGTAGCGTCGGCGGTCATCGCCAAATACCAAATTGACATCAGTGACGGGAAATCAACGGGTGTTCCGATGGCACTGAGTGCGATTGTGTTGGCGTGTCTCGTTGTCGTCTTTGCGTGGTGGCTGAGCCAGCGTCCAGAACCGGTAGAACCAGCAAGACCGTCCACCCGTGAGATGATTGACGATCGGTAGGTATCGTCTCTCTACAGGAGTAAGGAAAGCGGACAGTTCCCTTTCCCAAACGTAGTACATCTATTTTAATTCAGTCAGAGGTAAACTTGTGCGCTGAAGGCAGTCATGTCAGAAAACAGGCATCAAACCCAAATCGGAGTTGAAACAACCTCGCTCCTTGCACCGCTCGCCATCGGTGTGGCTCTGATCCTTCTCAATGCATATTGGATTGCCTTAGTCAGCGGTATCCACCATTCCCTGAACCCTGCCTACGCCTCTCTGTTTATCGCTCCAATCGTCAACCTCTTTTTTCTCCTGATCATCAATACACTGCTAAAGCGGATCCGTCCACCATTCGCTTTGAGTCGCGCACAACTTCTCTTAGTCTATCAGATGTTGGTTATCCTCTGCGTGGTCTCTGGACATAACCCGATGGATTTTATCTTGGGAATCCTCGCACATCCGTTCTGGTTCGCTACCTTTGAAAACGAATACGCAACGCTCTTCCACAGGTACATCCCATCTTGGTTTACGGTTGAAGATAAAGGTGCTCTGACCGGTTTCTTTGAAGGGAACTCGACCCTATACACACCGAGACACCTATCCGCATGGATAGGTCCCATCCTACTGTGGTCATTCGTCACGTTCATCCTCTTCTTCATTTTACTGTGTTTCAACAGCCTCCAGCGTTTACAATGGAGCGAACGGGAACGACTCAGTTATCCGATTGCACAACTCCCTATAGAGATGACCACGCCACGTTTTTTTTCAAGAAGATTGCTGTGGCTTGGATTCAGCATCTGTGCCGCGATAGAACTCCTCAACGGACTCCACTTTCTGTATCCTTTTGTGCCCGGTGTGCCACTGAAAACACCCGATTTTGGGGCGAAAATCTTTACGACGAAACCTTGGAACGCGATTGGATGGTTACCGCTCTTCTTTTACCCCTGGGTCGTCGCATTGACCTTCTTCGTGCCGCTCGAACTCTCGTTTTCGGTCTGGTTCTTTTTTCTCTTTACAAAATTCCAATTGATTATAGGAAGCATCGGCGGATGGAAATCGCTGCAAGGTTTTCCCTATTACAATCAACAAGGCATCGGTGCCTGGTTGACCCTTGCAATTTTAATTTTATGGACAAGTCGTAAGCATCTCAAAACAGTATTTTCTACAGCTTTCAAGTCCTCTGACAATGACATCGTCGCTGAGAAAAAAGAACCGCTTCAATATCGTACAGCACTACTGGGTATCTTGGTAGGCACCACGATCCTTGTCATTGTCTTCCAGCAGGCTGGTATGTCGGTAGGAATTCTCCTCACCTTTCTCTGTCTGTACTTTCTTATGTCCATCGCCATAACGTATGCAAGGGCGGCAGTCGGTGTGCCGTATCATGAAGTCATCTGGACGCATCCACAACTGATGATCGTATCGGTATTAGGCACACGACGAACGGGCGCGGCGAATTTGACGCTTTTCTCTTTCTTGTATCCCTACGTTCGCGACAACGTCTCACACCCAATGCCGAGTCAGTTAGAAGGGTTTAAAATCGCGGAACGTGCCCCAATTTCGCAGAAAAAGATGGCAATTGCTATGATAGTCGCCCTACTGGTCGCTACTCCGGCTTCGTTCTGGGCGTATTTGCATCTCATCTACCAACACGGTGCGGTCAGAACTGAAGGGTATATTATCGGTATCGGCATTGAAACTTTTGAACGCATGCTACTGCCGTGGTTGGAACAACCCCACACCACGGATAGCACAGGCTTGAGTTTCACAGCATTCGCCTCGCTGTTCACGTTGGGACTCATGTTTCTGAGAAGGCAATTTATTTGGTTTCCTTTCCATCCGGCGGGTTATGCGCTCGGTTTATCAGCAGGAATGGTCTGGGTCTGGAGCGCAGTGTGTGTCGGTTGGATCATCAAGGCAATCCTCCTCAAATTCGGGGGGTTACGCATCTATCGGCAGGCGGCTCCGTTCTTTGTTGGCGTGATTCTCGGAGACTTTCTGATCGGAACGTTTTGGAGTTTAGTGGGCGCGGTTTTCGGGATACCGGTATATCGTGTCTGGTATTAAGAACTGCAGGTGGACTGAATTTTTAAGTTGACACCCCAACCGGTATATGGTAGAGTTAAGAGTCAAAGCATACTCACGGTTAGCGTATGAATGTCCGTCTAAATAAGAAGCATCAAAAAACACTGAAAGCCATTTTTAGCACACAAACCCCAGCAACGTTGCAATGGAGACGTGTTGAAGCCCTTTTCATGGCACTCGGTGGAATAAAAGATGAGAAACGCGGTTCCTCCGTAACTTTTGAATTGAATGGGAAAACCACTACACTTCACCGACCTCATCCTCGAAAAGAGGCAAATCGATACCAAGTACGCGATATACGAAACTTTCTAAAACAAGCAGGAATAACACCATGAAGACAATGACATACAGAGGATATACAGCGGAAATTATCTATAGTGCCGAAGATGATCTCTTCGTCGGCCATGTTGTTGGTATTGGTGATGACATTGTCTCTTTCCACGGTGACACTGACACAGAACTACAAGAGGGATTTGAAAATGTGCTAGATCATTATCTTGAATTCCGAGAGAAGCGCGAAAACCGACCGCAAAAACATAATGCAGGTGGTTTCTGGGCGCGTCTACGTCAAGCACTTCATCTGTAAACGCAGCACCTTCGTTCTACCCACTATAGGAACGAAGCAAAAAAAGGAATTTTACCGGTGAAGACATGTGTCATTGTTTTTGCTAAAAATCCGGTGCCGAACCAAGTCAAGACGCGGCTTGTGCCAACCCTCTCACCGGAACAAGCGGCGACATTGTATACGGCGTTCCTCAGAGATGGGTGTGACACACTCGCCACACTCAGCGATGTAGACCTCATCATCGCTTATACACCTACAGAAGCACGATCGGATCTACAAGCGTTAATCGGAGACGATGTTCTCTACATTCCACAAACAGGTGCTGATCTCGGGGAACGGCTCGCTTCAGCAACACAGTGGGCAACTGAACAGGGATACACAAAAATTTTACTCGTCGGATCCGATAGTCCAACACTACCGATTGCTTATGTCTCAAAAGCAGTTACACTGCTTAACTCGCAGGACATCACCATCGGACCGAGTACAGATGGCGGTTACTACCTCATCGGCTTTTCTGCGACGAATGTAGCAATGACAGTGCCGTTTGTATTTGAGAACATCGCATGGAGTACAGAGAACGTCTTCCAACAAACACTTGCCCGCATCCGTTCGCTAAAAGCAACGGTAGGGCTCCTACCTCCATGGTATGACGTAGATACGGCTGAAGATCTGGCGTTTTTGTATGCACACATATCAGCGATGCGACTCGCCAGCGAAACGGTGCAAGCCGTTAGAACAGAATCTCTATTGACAGATTTTCTAACTATGGGAGTCTGAGCTGTGCTCCATTACACTCCGCACAGGTTTGTGTTAAAGTTGTCAACCTTTTGAAAGGTCCAGAGGTTCTCACCTAAACTAAAATCATCGTGGAACGATGCTCAAATTCGATAAGTTAAAAAAAGGAAAAGGAGAATTAATAATGGGACAATTAGACGGAAAATTTGCGATTGTAACGGGTGGAAACCGAGGCATCGGAAGAGGTATTGCGAGAGGGCTTGCCGCTGAGGGAGCGACGCTCACAATCGCTGCGAGGGACGCCGACCTCCTTGAAGAAACCGCTAACGAATTCCGGGCAAACGGCACAAAAGTGTTGACTGTCCCGACCGATGTAACGGACGAGGAACAGATTAAAGCACTCTTTGAAAAATCGATGGACGCGTACGGTCGTTTGGACATCCTCGTAAATAACGCAGGGGCATTCAACGGGGGTTCCATAGGTGAACTCGCAACGGAGGATTGGGATTGGGTTATCAATGTGAATCTCCGTGCGCCGTTTATCTGCACACGCGAGGCATTCGCAATTATGAAAGCGCAAGGTGAAGGTGGTCGTATTATTAATGTCGGGAGTATCTCTGCGCATCGCGTCCGTCCGCGTACAGCCCCTTACAGTGCCAGCAAATTCGGTATCTGGGGACTGACACAGGTGACAGCACTTGAAGGCAGACCGCACAGCATCACGGCGAGCTGTTTACAACCCGGTAACACCTACGTAGAGCGACATCAGAACCGTCCACAGGAACCTATGGAACCGATGATGGACGTTGACGATCTTGCGCAAGCCGCTGTTCTTATGGCGACGCTCCCGCCGCATATCAATATGTTAGAAGCGACTGTCCTACCGGTCGGTCAACTCTATGTCGGACGTGGCTAATTTTTTAATTTTACCTTGCGGTTCGGTCAGGTGGGTTTTAAAGAATAACGGGTTTCCTTTCCGTATATCTGGGGGAAACACCCCGCTGAATGCCACACGCGCATTCAGCGTTGATTCGCAAAAACCCTGCGCCGTTGTTGCAGGCTGCGTTTTTGGTTAAGAAGCGCGAGCAGAACTCGCTCTTACAGGAAAGCCTTCGCCGATGGAGACAATTATGCAAGTGAATCAGACCCAATTCATGGAAGAAGGGTATCTCGTTCTCCGAGAGGTGATTCCACCGGAAGAACTGGACGCGCTTCGGGAAAGTTATGAGTTAATGGTATCGCGCCAGCGAGAAATCTGGGCGAGAGAAAGCGGACCGAACGACCCCCCAGGCGGCGTATGGGAATCTTCCCCACAACCCCGCCTACAACTCGGACACAACCCACTCGCAGGACTTGTCGATGAAAAAACAGCAAGTGCTGTCGAAATTTGGGCACACGAAAACATGCAAGGGGTCAGTAGTGAACTGCTCGGTGAGGAAGACGCAGGCGTTACCGAGATGATGCTCATGTGCAGTCCAGTCAAAGATTGCGGACCCGCCGCTTGGCATCGCGACCACCACCCTATCGATACCGCCCCATTATTAGGCTATATCAACGATATTTTGGAGACCGGACCGCGCTACGTTCAGTGGAATCTCTCACTCTACGACGATAACGTGTTGTGGGTGCTACCCGGCAGTCATCTCCGAGTGAACACAGAGGAAGAAAATCAGCGATTGTTGGCAGATCCTAAGGTGCCACTCCCCAGTGCTGTCCAGACGCACCTCAACGCCGGCGACGGTGTCGTTTACATTCTGCCGATCTTGCATTGGGGAAGCGACTATAGCAGAAAAATGCGCCGCACGATTCACGGTGGGTTTGCAAACTACACGCACTATCAAGCATTCGACTATGTAGATTATCTGTCTCCGGAAGTCCGAGAGAGGTTTGATCGGTGGAATGCGCGTAGCAATCAAATGCAGATATGGTGTGAAGATGCGCTCCGAGCTGCTATAGAAAAGGATGCCGCTGCCTACCACACAGCACTCGAAAACCTACACCCACGCAGAGGTGAAAAAGGGAAGATGCTCTCAACCGTCTTTTTGTGCAAAGCCGCCTGTTTCGTAGCACTCGAACACGGTTATGAACTCCCAGAGATCCCTGATGAACTTCGGAATCGTGGCAAGGGTTTCCACGCTATCACCCTCAATTGGGGACCGCCCTTCGCCGAACGATTCACGACAGAGGAAGCAGGGACATTATGGGAAAGGTTTAAGCCTCTTGACGTACTACTCAAAACCGACGAAGAGCTGTATCTACCCGGTTTCCAATCTGGTCCAATGCATTACTATTTCGAGGAAATGCCTGACAATTTTGGTGTAGCAGATTTCATCAAAACATGGGAGTAATGTGTGGGCAGGCACAAGACCTAAGGCAACACCCAAGCAAAAACCCCCTACAAGGGTTTTTGGGGGATAAAATCACCGAAATATTTATTTGAACTTCATACAGATTGTGCTACAAGAGCGGGAACGTCCGTTAACTATAACGGTAAACCGAGCATCCCACTGAGATAGAAATATGCTTCCTCAGTATAACGCGGCAGATTTTCTGGATCTTCGACTTCCAACTCCAACGTTAGGTCGCCTTGGTAGTCGATTTCTTGGAGCGTTTCGATAATCTGCTTGAGCTTGAGTTCACCGCGTCCGATACCGACGGATACAGTACCGAGATGGTCTTTGAGATGCACGGCATAGATACGGGAACCGAACTGACGAATTGCCGCAAGCGTATCGACACTTGACGAGTGGAAATGTCCTGTGTCTATGCAGACCCCGACTCGTTCGTCGGGAATAGCATCTAAAATTGTTTGGAAATCCTCGGGTTGTTCAAGCACATTCCCGTGGTGGGGTTCAAGCGTCAATTTGATTTGGCTCTCTGCTGGCATCCGCTGCAACACCTCGTTCACACAGGAGGTAACCCTGTCCAATGCCCCAGGTTCTGTCCGCGGTTGTGCCCCGCTTGTTGTTAGGTGCGTCGCACCGAGTCCTTCGGCGACTTCAACACATCGTGCGATCGCATCTGCGCGTGCGTCAACATCGGCACTGTCCTGTCCACCCCATCCGGGCGGATAGAGTCCTGCGCACTTCATACCGGATGCGTCGATCTTTGCCTTCATATCGTTGATGTCAAGCGCGTGGGCAGCGTCAACACTCCAGATAAGCGGTCCATGGATCTCCATCAACCGGTAGCCGATTTGTGGTGCGTATTCCAAAGTTGCGGCGACCTCATCTTCGGCGTAGCCGCGGTAACAGATAGAAGCACAAATAATGTCCATTTTTAATTATTCCTTGCGATTCGGTTAGGTCAATTGGGTAAATAACGCCACTCCCCGTATATTCGCCTGCCCCGTTGTTGCAGGCTACAATTTGGAGTTATGGCGAACACACAGCAGTCAGATTTTAATTATTCCTTGCGATTCGGTTAGGTCAATTGGGTAAATAACGCCACTCCCCGTATACCCGCCTGCCCCGTTGTTGCAGGCTACAATGGAGTGGAGAAGCACCCGAAACATCTTCTTAAAACGCTCAAAACTCATTAGTAGCAACTCGGATTATAATACATCCAGATTCATCAGTAAACTTGGAGGACAATTAAAAATTGATACAACAGATCGAAATAACCCTACCCGAATACCCGCGCGGTTTCCATCTTGTCACAGATGAAATTATGAAATCGCTCGGTGAATTGCCGAAAGAAGGTATCCTGCACTTGTTCATCAAGCACACCTCAGCAGGATTGACCATCAACGAAAACGACGACCCGACCGTCCGCGAAGATTTTGCCAACAGTTTCGACCGTCTCGTCAAGGAACGCGAACCGTTCTATAAACACACAATAGAGGGCGATGACGATATGCCTGCACATATCAAAGCGTCCCTTGTTGGTTTTACCGTGTCCGTTCCAATCACCAACCATCGTCTCAATTTAGGGATATGGCAGGGTATATACCTGTGCGAATTCCGAAACAGCGGTGGCAGACGAAACCTAACAGCAACCCTCTATTTTTAATTTTTTAATTGTACCTTGCGGTTCGGTTAGGGCAATTGGACAAATAACGCCACTCCCCGTATATCTGAAGAAATACCCAAGCAAAAACCCTACACCGGTGTTGCAGGCTACAATTTGGGTTTAACGTCTCATGCTTAAACGGTTAGGACAAAGCATTATAGAGTTCTATATGTCGTTGTAGCACCGCATCTGAATCCGGCGGATTGATGACCTCAATAGAAACAAACCCGTCGTATCCATCCTGTGAGAGAAGTGTAAGCGAATCTTTTTCCGTATCAGGTAAAGGTCCACTGTCGCCGAAGTTGACATGCGCATGGCGTACCTTACCGCGCAGGTGTACATAAGCGACATCTATAGGTTCCCCATGGCGAACATGATGCGCAGCGTGCCAGTTCACAAAAGTATTCTGTGCCGCTGCTCGGTGTAAGGTTTCGGCGACCCAACTGGCAATAAGATTGCCGTGTGTCTCTAAACAGAGCGCGACACCCGCATCGCCTGCGATACCGTCGCAAGCACGAATGCCTTCCGCCTCCCAATCCAAAGTCTGAGACACCGCAACGGGTGTTTCCGGCACCCGATCTCCAAAAATCCGAATATTCTTCGCACCCATCGTCTCGGACAAGTCAATATACCGCTTGAGCAAATCCACCTGTTCGGCGCGTTTTTGTGCGTCTGGATCTATGAATCGCACGCCAGTCGCAATGCAGGAGAGTTCGATACCACTATCGGCAAAGCGGTGGCGCGCCTCCTGCAGCTGCTGCGGTGTCGAATCTAACTCCACACCGTGTCCGTGATCCCACTCCACGCGGAGTTCTAAGTGTTCGTAATTGTAGTGTTTCGCTTTGTCAATGAGTTCCGCCAACGTTAACGGCGGACAGACAGACGACATAAAACCAAATCTCATTTTTTAATTTTTCCTTGCGGTTCGGTCAGGTTAATTGGATGAATACCGTTAATCGACGTAGATCCGCCTTCCGCTTCGCTTACAGGCTACGGTTTTGTTAAAATTGCTTTTTAATACCCTGCGGACAGGTATCAGCTCCTTCTTTCTTAAGGGTTTGTATGTTCAAGTTGAAGAAACACCCTATCAAAAACCCTGCGCCGGTGTTGCAGACTCGCAGTTTAGGAACATCAAGATTCGTTTGATATTTTGTTAGGTTAACCCCGAATATCAACAGATGAACTGCCGTTCCCCTGTTTCCTAACGTTGATTTTGACGGGCAAACGTCTTGTGAGTTCCTGAATATGACTGATGAGAAAGATGCTGCGTCCTTGCGTACGGAGTCCCTCCAGTGCGGCGATAGCAATGTCAAGTGTCTCTGTATCGAGCGTACCGAACCCTTCGTCAAGGAACAGCGAATTGAGTTGCGCTCGTCCTCGACTCAGATCCGCGAGTGCCAATGCCAAAGCGAGGCTCGTCAGGAAGGATTCCCCGCCAGAAAGCGTTTCAACGGGACGTTCTTCGTTGGCGTTCCACCGGTCAATAACCGTCAAATCACCGATCCCCTCAACTTTAAGTTGGTAACGTTCTGAGGTGAGATATTTCAATTGTTCATTGGCTATACTGCCCATCTGTTTAAACATAATTTCCAGCGCAAAATCGCGTAAGTCGTTTCTCGGAATTGTGTCCTGTAACGTTTTCCAACGGTTCAATTCCTGCTCAGCTTCACTTATTTCAGCCCCGAGTGCCTCACGTTTTTCAAGCGCGTCCTTCAAGTCGCCGATTTTCTGTTGTTGCGCACCAACTTCCTGCTGCGCTGCTTGGAGTTGTTCTCCAATTTCTTCTACTTGGGCTTCAATCTGTGCCAATGCCTCCGGATCGAACGGTGTTTCCTCAAACCGAGTTCGCAATTCGGTGATTTCCAATGCGAGATGCTGCTTTTCATCTTCATGCGTATCGATTCGCTCGGTGAGTTTCCGTATCTGTGATTCATCTCGGAATGCCCTGTCGTGGGCATCTGGCGAGTCAAATCCCATTCTACTTAACTTATCAAAGTAAGCCTCGCGTGCGGTTTCAAGCTTGTCAGAGACTTCTTTATACTGCCCCTCGCAATGCCGATGGATAGACCGTTTTTCGGTAAGCAACTCTCGGCTTCTCTGTAATTGTTGTTCTGCCTCATCACGCGCTTCCATTTTCGCCTGCAGTGCCACTTCCAACTTATCAATAGCGGCGTTAATCTCGCCTTCCGTTTCCAACCCATCAGTTTTATCACGAACGGCGTTTAAGTAGGTTTCTCCGTCAGACCGATATTCATCTATTTCGGTTTTCAATCCTTCTCGGCTATTTTTCAGATCCTGCAACCTATCTCGGTCTGCCTCAATATTAACGTTAAGCACTTGAAGTTGTGTCTTTGCACTGTCCCGTTCTCCTTCACGCTTTTCAACTTCCTGAATCTTATCATCAAATTGCTTTACAGCCGCAGCAGGTGCAATATCATGAAAAATATCAGGCATGGACTCCCAAAAACGGGTCTCTGTCGCTGTAACATCCGTTTGCAAATCCGCAATAGCACTGCTTATATCAGTCAACTGCGTTTCAATATCGCTCAAACCATTCGTCTCGCGTTTGATATTGTTCTCAGAGGTTTCGAGTTGCTGCGATACTATTTGAAGCGCATTAGATGCCTTCACATGTGTCTGCTCGGCTTCTGTGATGTCTGCGATAGTCGTATCTGCTATGCCAAACTGTTCGGAGACCCAACCTGACGAAACACCAACGTCCGGATAAATTGCCTGCCATTCTGCGAGAAGTCGTGATACTTTGTTACGCAGCGTCTCTACCTCGTCAGTCAGATCGTCAATTTGGCTGATAATGTTCCGCTTATCCCGTTCAGTTTGAGCCTGCCTTGTTTTTAGTGTCTGTTGGCATGCTTCCGCATCTTGTGCCTCAGTTTTCGCGTGTTCTAAGGCACTTTCAGCATTCTGGAGGCGTTCTTCACCTTCAGACTCCATGACGATCCCATGACCCGGATGTTCCGTCGCGCCACACACTGGGCAAGGTTCTCCCTCCTGAAGATGTTGTCGAAGCTGATTCGCCGAGTCTGCCAAAAGTGCGGATTTTAGGGACTCTTCACAACTTTGGACTGCTGCCGTCACGCGCTGACACACCTCTGTTTGGCTTGCCAATTTGGCACCGATCTGTGCAAGTCTTGCGTCCAGTTCTACTTCCGTCTCGTTCAATTCACACAAATGGTCTTCGGATTCCATCAAGTCATCTTTCATAGTTTCATATTTCTGAGCGATAGGCTGCGCTTTGGCTGCTTGCTGTTTTCGGATATCCCATTCCTCACGAGTGCCTGCAGTCTGTAGATTGTCCAAATCAGCGATAGCAGTTTTCAAGGCAGTCTCTGCTTCCGTCTTTTCTGCCAGACGTTTTTTGTGAGTGTCAGACAATTTTTTGATTTCTTGCTTCAAGGATGACATATTCTTTTTGGCATTCGCTTTGTTCGTTAGTTCCGTTTCCAACTGATCTTCTTGCGAACTGAATTTCGCTTGAAGCCCGGTCGATCGCGTAAGACGTTGTTGTCGGTCCAATGGAAGCGGATTTTCATCTAAAAAGTTTTGCGCTGCTTGAACCTGTTTCTGCAACTCGGCTTTCTTAGTCTGTTTACCAACTAAATGGTTTGAAAGCGTTTCAATCTCCTCATCCGAGTCTGCCAATTTTGAAGTTCGATTCTCCGCTTCAGCAAACTGGCCCATTGCGCGATGGACATCCAATTTCGCAGTGGTGTAAACATCTGTTTTCTGTTTGTGTTCAGCAAATGCTACCTGATACGTTTTCTCTTTTTCGTCATAAACAGTTTGATTGGTTTTCACCTGCGCTGCTGCCTCGGTTTTCTCAATTGTTGCTGTATCAAGTGCTTTCTTGGCATTTTCGAGATCGGATTTTGCGGTATCGGACATCTGTTTTTCAGAACGGAGACGCTCAGCGCGTTGAGCATTTTCCAATTCTGCTTGGAGGAACTCAATTTCCGGTTGCCGATTCGTGAGTTCGTCCCAGCGTTTTTCTGACGACTGGAGTTTCTCATAGTCCTCTCTGCGTTCCACTTCGTCATGTTTCTTGGTCTGAATTTGCTGGCTTTGTGCGTCTAACGTCTCGGCTTCCGCTTGCAACCTATCAAATACTGCCTCGGCTTCTGCGAGTTGCTCGTGAGAGGCTTCCGGGATTTTGTTCAATTTGTCAAGGACATCGGCAGTCGCTGCCTCAACCTCTTTAACCTTATCATTTAATGCTTGTCGAAGTAGATCGTAGATGCGGATTCCTGCGGTCGCTTCCAGAATCTGTCGTCTATCCTCTTGTTTCGCCTTCAAGAACGCCGCAAATTCGCCTTGTGCCAGCATAACGGAACGCTTAAAAGCATCGAAATCAAGTCCTAAAATAGATTCTATCTCTTCACTGACCGTGCTTTGGCTTGAACCGAGAGATTTGCCACGACTTGATAGTTTATCGGTGATTAATTTGTCATTGTCTATATAACGCAACTCTCCGTTGGGGGTCCCTGTCCGTGCAACAGACCACGTCGCCATATAACGGGTATTGTTTGCGATAAAATGGACTTCAGCGAACCCGTCTTTTTCTCCATGACTGATGAGGTGCTTCGGATTTTGGCTGCCTTGTCCACTCAAGCGCGGCGTTTTCCCGTAGAGTGCCACACAAATCGCATCCAACAAGGTTGTTTTTCCTGCCCCTGTCGGACCGGTAATTGCCACCAATGAAGCATCACTTAACAGTCCGCTTTCAAAATCAATTTCCTGTTCCCTTCGAAAACTATTTAGGTTCTTAAGTTTCAATTTACATATCTTCATTTTTTAATTTTACCTTGCGGAAAAATAACGCACGCCAGGACTATCAGCGACATCCCTTAAATCTTAAAGAAACACCCAAGCAAAAACCCTGCGCCGTTGTTGCAGGCTAAAGAAAACCGCTTCACTGACTGCTGTCTGAAACCATCTGGAGCAATTCACTGAATGTCTGTGCTAAGGTCTCATCAGGAGGTTTATCATCAAACTTCGATCTATGAAACTGCGCAAAGATTTTTTCGGGACGTTCCATTTCCTCAACAGAAATCACAGGTCCCTGTGTTGTCTCTGGCATCTCAACTTCAACGCTCAGCACCTCGCCCCCCCGTTCGCTAAAGGCTTGACGGATATCATCGCTAATGCCAACTCTTGGTTTGCTCAATTTCAGTTTAACTTGGATATATTTACCGGTCCAGTTTCCTGTCATTGCTTCTGAAAGCACTAACGATTCATCACCTTCAACGGCACATAATTCCTTGAAAATAGGAATCTCAATTGTTTCATCCAACGCCAGCGTCCCATCATCGGATAGCACCAGCAAATATACGACTTTGCGATAACCTGTTTCGTTGAACCGCAGCGGAATGGGTGAACCTGAATACCGGATAGGGTAATCGGTGTCCTTGATTGTCTGTGGTCTGTGGAGGTGTCCAAGGGCAACATAATCCACACCGTTCGGAAAATCATTGGCATGGATAGCGGTTGCACCGCCAATCTGGATATTTCGTTCAGAATCCGTTACTTTTCCGCCTTGCACAAAGAGATGTCCCATTAGAATCTTAGGAAGTTCCTCTGGCATGCAAGAAACGCAATCGGTATAGAACGATTTGAGTCGTTCCCGATACCGTTCGCTCTTTTCTATTTCCGTCTCATAAGAGACGTGTGGAAGTTCGGTCTCGGAAAGGTATGGAACAGCCGCAACCATGACGCTCGGGTTGTTGGGTGGAAACGGTAAAACACATTTGGCAGGGTCGGTGGCAAGTCCGACAACATAAATTTTGCCCATTTCGAGAAATTCTCGTGGGGCTTCCAGGTGCCGAGCGGAGTCGTGATTGCCGGCAGTAATCACGGCATAAGCATCCGTTTCATCAAACAGGCGGTAGAGAAACCGATAATAGAGGTTTGTTGATTCTGCAGACGGAAGGGAGGTGTCAAAAATATCGCCTGAAACGAGGAGAAGTTCGACCTCACGTTTTTGAATTGTTTCAAGGAGCCAGTCCAAGAATTGCTCGTGTTCGTCGAGTCGGGAACGTTCGTGGAGCCGTTGTCCGATGTGCCAATCGGCAGTGTGTAGAATTCTCATAGTTTTCGTGCGTTTACCACCCGTTGTAAATTGTTTCGCGGATCTAATAGCCATTATCGTAGCAAACCTTAAGCCTTTTTTCAAGCAAATTACAATTGAAAAAAAATACGAGGCATGATAGACTGAAAATTATTCTAAAGTCATTCGTTCTTGACGTTCGCTGTCTACGACGAAAAAAGAATATTTTCCCATCACTCGCAGCAGATGGGAGTAAGGAGTTAAACTTATGGGTAACAACGGACGGACCTTAACCGCAGAACTGGAAGAAATGGAAGTCTACGGTGACACACGGGTCGGATGGGATGAAAACACACCTGTCAATGAAACCGTTGACGCGGAAGGTAATCTTTTCCCCGGTGAAAGAGGGTTCGGTGTGGCAGACCCCAACTCGCCCAAACACCGTGTTTATGACGATCCAGAGGTCGAGGCACTACGCAAAAAGTTACGCGAGCACAACGGTATTCGTGGACTTGAAATCTGCGAACCCCACGAAACTAAGAAAATCGCTCGAATTTTCCATCGCGACGGTTTCGCTGTTGTCAAAGACCTCCTCAACGCCGAGCAACTCGCTCGCTGGAGAGAAGGCTGTGCCGAAGCACTGCGCGACATCCTCTCAATACCGGGACCTGGGAACAGAAAATATATAACCGAAACCGGACGTCTACCACACCGCTATAGTTACGGCACCTCTTCCGCTTCAAGACAGATGCTGCACCACTTCGCTTGGGCAAGCATGATAGATCTGCCGACGACAACCCCAATCGTTAAAGAAATCTTCGGTTCGTCAGATTATCGGGTGTGGGGTTCAGGCGGCGACCTCTGTCTCCCCGGGGCAGTAGAGTATCAACACTTGCATTCCGATGGTAGGGATGCCCAGCACCTCACCGAAGCACGCATCAGACAAGCGGAACGCCTCGGACTTCAACTCCATAGAGACGACAACGGAAATCTTGATGTCCCCTCACAAAAGATGATTATGGAGATGACCCCACCGACTGTAACGATTAACTTCATCATGTGTGACTTAACTTGGGAAAACGGTCCCATCCGTCAAATTCCGGGGTCACATACATTGCAGCAACATCCGCCACCTCCGGGTGACGAACCCGATTGGATGAAACATTCAACGCTCGTCGGCGCGACAGCGGGTTCCGGTGTGTTTCGGGATAACCGCGCATGGCACGGAGCGACACCGAATCTCTCAAGAGAAATTCGCGCACTGCCAAACGTCGAGTACGCCGCACCGTGGCGTTCACAACACGGTTTCAGCAGGATTATGCCGCACGAAATTTGGGAAACCTTGACACCACACGCTCAGAAATTGTGTGAGTGGATCAAAGCAGACCCAGGGGTCTGGCCCCCCGGTGCGGGTATCATGCATCCGCTCGCAAGCAAGCGTGCAGAAGCAAAAAGTTAATTTTACCTTGCGGTTCGGTCAGGTGGGTTTGAAAAATAACATGCCTTTACGTATATCTGGGGGAAACACCCCGCTGAATGCCACACGCGCAAATGTAATACAAGGAACGGATTTAGCCTATTTAAAGGCTAAATCCAGCGTTGATTCGCAAAAACCCTGCGCCGTTGTTGCAGGCTACAGGTTTGGTGTGATGCTTAAAAGAAAGTAGGAGGAAATCAGATATGTTAAACTGGGGCGTTATGAGTGCAGGCGGCATCGCCTATGTCTTCTGCAACGGAATGCGTTTCACAGACTCCGGGCAGATCCTTGCCGTTGCGAGTCGCACCCAATCCAAAATGGACAGACTCGTTAACGATTTCGGTATCCCGCGTCAATATAACGATTACGCTGACCTGTTGACGGACGACGATATCGACGCTATCTATATCGCTACTATTCATCCACTTCATGCGGAGTGGGCGATCAAGTGTGCTGAAGCGGGGAAACACCTCCTTGTCGAGAAACCGATCAGCATGAACCACGCTGAAGCCGCCGCGATGGTAGACGCAGCACGCGAAAACGATGTGTTTCTCATGGAAGCCTTTATGTATCGCACCCATCCACAGGTTGCGAAGGTGGTCGAACTGATACAGGACGGCACAATCGGTGATGTCCGCGTCATCCGATCAACTTTCAGTTACCGGTCAAATTTTAACCCCCAAAGCCGAATTTTCAACCGCGAAATGGGTGGCGGCGGTATCCTCGACATCGGGTGTTACACCGCTTCAATGACCCGAAAAATGGCAGGTGCGGCTGACAATAAACTATTCCTGAACCCCGTTGAGATAAAAGGAAACGGCAAAGTCGGTCCAACGGGGGTCGACCATATCGCAGCAGCAACGCTCAAGTTTGAAAACGGTATCATTGGAGAGATAATCGCCGCTGTTGAGTGCAGCGTTGGGAGCAGCGTCTTTATCTACGGCACAGAAGGCTCGATTACCATCCCAAGCCCTTGGTTACCCTCATCGCTCTGTCGCCACGCTAGAGAACCGTTACCCCTTGATACAGTCTTCCCGTCAACACAAATTATCGTTGAATCGCATCAGCGTCGGGAAGAAATTACGATCGATGTTGATAGGGACCTCTTTACATACGAGGCGGATACAGTCGCCAACCACATCGCAGATCGGCAAGCACCGGCGATGTCTTGGGATGACACACTCGGCAACATGCAACTACTGGAAGCGTGGCTCGCAGAAGTAGGCGTTGTCCATTAGATACAGGACTTACGCAATTTTGACCATAGCACAATCTATTCGATTGCAATTCGCTAAAAACCTAACACGGATAACGGCACAAACTAACAGTTTATGCTACAAAAGAGCAGTGTGCGTAAGTCCTAAGATATATATGCAAACGTAGAATTTCACAATTATTTAGGAGCTAACACCGATGGTGAAAGACGATATTTTTCAGGAACGCGTTGTCCGGGTGGAAAAGCCGTCGGCGCACTTTACACTACTTCGGAACGCCGATGGCGATTTCCTCGGCGTGTCTGATGTGAACGCACTCTCGACTTTTGATTACACCGACGATAAGGCGATATGGGAACAGGTCAAAGATAGCAATGCCTACCGACACGTCGTCACGGGTATCCAACTCGAAGCCGAATCCGCTGACGCTGAGAACGGTTATCACTTGCGTCATAACGGAGATCCACTCACGAGTGATGGTAGTGTCGGAAGCGAAGGTGCTGTGTTCTCGGCTGGACACGGTCCCGCACATTTGCCATCTGAGTATCTGGAATCCTTCAAACAGAACGGATGGGCGTGTCTCCCCTCTATCATCGCCCCTGATGTTATCGAAGAACTGGAGCGGGTCAGCTGCACGGGTCGTTGGGAAGCAGGGACCTACGAGCGGCGTATTCCCCCGATGAATGAGACTGCAGCGGTTGCAAAGATTGCGACAGAACCCGTCTCCTTGTGGTTGATGCGTCAATATATGCAGACGCAGGAAATCCGACTCGGTCACTCGCCGGGCTTCGCAATACTCCCACCAGACGATGGTAGAAGGAAAGTTCAAGGTTGGCACTCAGATTTCCCCTATCTTTGGGGTATCGCCGGCAGTGAAGTCGTCAACCGGATACCGATTCACCAGGTTGACGGTTTGGTCATGGGAGTCCAGCGGAACCTCTGCGTCTCGGAATTCCGCAAGGAAAACGGAGCGACCTGTTTCAAACTCGGATCCCACACATTCGGTCAAGGTCCACCCGTCGAGTGGGTAAATGGAAACACCTCCAGAGAAGACGGGCACCGTGAATCCAAAGGGTTGCCATACACAGGACCGGATGCCGATGTCGTCGAGGCACCAGCGGGGAGTTACATCGTCTATGATTCTCGGGTTTGGCATCGCGCGGGCGTAAATCGCACGCCACACAAGCGCGCCGCGATGTTGCAGGCGGTCATTCCGATGTACATTATGCCGTTCATGGATACAAGCCGTCCGTACAAGGACTTTATCAATAGTCCCTTAGCAGAAGAACTCACTGCGCTTGAGCATAAAGAACTCGAGGCAGTCATGGTAAATAAGATGGTTGGACCCCAAGGGCATCTGGCAATCACTGTTGACGAAGAATTGACTGAGAAAATACGCCCATCGTAGAGGCGGAGTAACAAGGAGATAAGGAATGCGGAAAGCCAAGATTGCATCCGTAGGTTGCGGTTGGGTCGCAAAACGTTGGCATCTGCCAACAATCGCTGAATTGACGAAAAGAGGGGATCTGGATTACATAGCCGTCTGTGACGTAGACGCCGATACGGCTCGCGAAGCCGGCGAAACGTACGGGCTCCCGTACTATACGGATGTCGAAGAGATGCTGCATAAACACAGTGACATCGATGTTGTAGACATCAGTACCGGTGATTATGAACATCATACGGTCGCGAAGATGGCCGCTGAACGCAAGATGCACCCGATCGTTGAAAAACCGATGGCACCGACCCTCGCCTGCTGCGATGTAATCATAGACAGTTGCAGAAAAAACGGGGTTCATTTTGAGGTCGCCGAGAATTACTTCCGGATGCCGGGGGATCGCATCATCATAAAACTGATCCAAGAGGGTGTACTTGGTGACATCGCGCGGGTTCACTTTATCGAACCTTTTGGACGTAGAGGATTTGTGCAGGGGGCAGGAAAGCCGCGCGGTATAGAGTCCCCTATCTCAACATTCACTTCTCACTCCGGTGTCTGTATTGACATGGGCGTTCATCGGATGTCCCAGATTCGGTTTTATGCGCAAAGCGAACCGAAGCGAATCACCGGAATTACCAAGCAATTCGCTCCCGAACCCAACAGAATCTACGAAGACTGGGGTCACGGAATCATCGAATTTGAAAGCGGTGCCGTTGGTGTTTACGAAACCTCTCAGGTCGGAGAAGAAACGATTAAGTACAGACAGATTATGGGAACGAAAGGCGTGATCACAGACGTTGATTTCTGGACTTCCGATTTTCCACTGCGTGCCATCGTTAACGGTGAAATGAAAGATATCCCGATCGAAACAGAACGCCATCAAGTCGATGGCGTAGATGTTCTTTCCAGAATCGTTGTGCATACCGACCCACAGATTGTCTATGAAAACCCTTTCAGAACGTATGCAATAGACGATTGGAATGTCGGAACCGCTGAAGAGATTATGACCATTGCGAGAGCGGCACTCACAGGAGAACCACCCGAATATGGTATCGGCGGTAGGAAAGATGTGGAGATGTGTATCGCTTTATATGAATCTTCACGGACGGGGATGACGCCCATCGACATTCCGATAACAAAAACTACCGGTTATGAACAGATGGTTCACGACGAATTCCGCCAAAAATTCGGTCACGCCATTGACGAGTAAAAATATCTACAGAACCAGTTTTCCCAATCCGAGGTAGGTGCGGTTTCTAACCGCACTTAACCCGTAGGGTGCGTTGAGCATCGCGAAACCCAACTTCCCCTCCATTTTCCCCGCTTAACCTGTAAAACACAGGAACACCAGAAGCTTGAAAAAACTTTGCAATTTTTTCCAATCCATTATATACTTTTTAGGGCAAATGCACCATTTCACAGAAAAAGGAATACGCGCATGAATATTCTCGTCCTCCACGGACCGAACCTACACCTCTTAGGGAAACGCCAACCGGAGATCTACGGACACCAGACATTATCGGACATTAATGACACACTTGACCGGCATGCAGCGGCATCGTCTCACGCGATTACACTCAAAATCTTCCAATCCAATCACGAAGGCGAACTCGTCTCCATCATCGGAGATAACATTGACTGGGCAGACGGTATCCTGATTAATCCCGCCGCCTACACACATACCAGCGTCGCCATCCGAGACGCACTCTCTACTGTCGCACTCCCCGTCATAGAGATTCATCTCTCTAACATTTACGCCCGTGAAGAATTTCGGCATCATTCCTACATATCGGCGGTTGCTGTCGGTGTCATCGGTGGTTTCGGGACGCATAGTTATACTCTTGCTCTTGAAGCAATGATCCAGATTTTGCAACAACAAATTAAGGAAAATTAAAAAACGCGTAGCTCGTAATGAAATGGAGAGCGGATCTACGGCGAGGCGCGCTAAATATCTAACCCGACTGACCGAACCGCAAGGAAAGTTAAAAAGATGGCAAAAAACCCTTTCATACCGTTTAGTCGTCCTTGGATTGATGATACCGAAATCGAAGCCGTTAGCCAAGTCCTCGCCTCCAAATGGATTAGCACAGGGAACAGAGTGCGCGAATTTGAACGCGCCTTCGCCAAATACCTCGGTGTTAAACACGCCATTGCGGTCAGTTCCTGCACCCACGCGCTACACTTGAGTCTCGTTGTAGCCAAGATCGGTGGCGGCGATGAAGTCATCACAACCCCTTACACCTTCACAGCAACTGCTGAAGCGATCCGATATGTTAACGCAAAACCGGTTTTTGTGGACATTGATCCGAATACATTGAACATTGACATAACCAAAATTGAACAGGCGATTACTCCGCGCACGAAGGCAATAATGCCCGTCCATTTTGCTGGTCTTCCGTGCGACATGGATGCGTTACAGGACATCTGCCGAAATCACAATCTTGTCCTTATTGACGACGCCGCCCACGCCATCCCAACCGAATACAAAGGGCAACACATCGGTAATATCGGCGATCTGTCCGCCTTTAGTTTTTATGCGAACAAAAATCTGACAACAGGGGAAGGCGGTATGATTACCACGAACAGCGACGCGTTCGCTAAACCGCTCCGCACGATGCGGCTCCACGGGATCGACAAGGACGCTTGGGCGCGTCAGTCACAGCGCGACATCTGGCGGTATGACATCGCTACTGAAGGTTACAAATACAACATGACCGATATTCAGGCAGCGATGGGGTTATGCCAACTCATGAAACTCAACAAACAGCATGAACGCCGTCGAGATCTCTCGCAAATCTATCAAAAGGAATTGGCAAATCTTCCGCACATCAGCACACCGGTGGCACCGGAGAATCCCAACGAACATTCGTGGCATCTCTACATTATTCAACTCCCACCCGGTGAACGCGACGGATTTATTGGGTCCTTGAGTGAGGCAAACATTGAATGCAGTGTTCACTATATTCCGTTGCACCTCTTCGAGTTTTATCAGGAGCAATACAGCTACCGTGTCGGCGATTTCCCGTGTGCTGAGGCGGCATTTGAACGCGTCGTGAGTCTACCCCTTCACCCCGGATTAACCGAAGAAGAGATTCATATCGTAATTGATGAAATAGGAAAAGTTTTGGATTCATAGTCCGGCTACAGAAACTAAAAACGGGCAATGAATGGTTTCCCTACTACAAACAGGCTTTGGGTTCATAATCACGCTAAGGCGTGGATACACAGAAAGCCCAGAAACCTGTGATAATCCGAGATTCAGGCGATATAGACATAACACCACTTCAGCAAAAAGATGGACACACCTAACCCAACGAACACTCCTCTCTATCAAATCATTCCCAGCGATGTCTGTTTCTCGTGTGATGTCTGTTGCCGATTTTTAGAGGAAGACAGTCCACTCGCGCCCATCTTCACGGCAACAGAGACGGAAAAAGTCATCGCACACGGTGCCGATCCGACACTGTTCCGTCCACAGGCAGACGGAAAGAGTGCACAGATCCAGTTGAAACCGTATAACGACTTCTACATCTGTCCGTTTTTTGAACCGGAGACGAGCCACTGTACCATCTATCCGATCCGTCCACTTGACTGTCAACTCTATCCCTTCGCTCTAATGTTCAGTGAGGATGGAAGCGAGGTCGTGCTCGGTGTAGACAGTCTCTGTCCGTTTGGCGAAGCACATATCGAAACAGAAGCCTTTCAGAAACACATCCGTCATGTCATCAATTACGTTGAATCCGAATCGGTTACTGCACAGATAGTCGCTAACCGGAGCTTGATCGGCGACTACCAAGACACAGTAAAAATTGTCCATACCCTCAAACTGACAGATGCGCCTCCAACCGCTAACCCTTAATGACAAGCCACTTTTTGACGAATACGCACATCGGACATGCCCACGGCTTTCCAACTACGCCTTCGCCCCGCTTTACGTATGGAAGGAACATTTTCAGTTTTATTGGACACGGCTCGCGGAATATCTATGCCTCTTCGCAAAACAGGGTGAGGATTATTTCATGCCGATTCTACCGATGCCGTGCGATCCTGAAAACCGCACCTACCGAAATGTTATTCGCACAGCATATCAATTTATGTTAGAATCAAATCGGAATCCACACATCGCCCGAATCGAAAATGTCCCACAGGCGTTGCGCACCTTTTTTCAAGAGATTGGGTTTCGTGCCACCTTGAAGGAGACCGAATATCTCTATAAAACAGCCGCACTCAGCGAGTTGAGCGGTAATCGCTTCAAGCGTAAGCGGAACGCTTATAATGCCTTCATTGCGCGTTATCCGTCGTCAGAATTCAGACCCTACTGCACCGCCGACAGCGAGGCGTGTTTAGCACTTTATGAGGCATGGCACACAGCACGCGCAGCGAAATGTAAAGACACAGTCTATTGCGCGATGCTTGAGGATTCTCGATCGGCACACCGAATCGCGACTGAGCACGCGGAAGCACTCGGACTTCTCGGTAGGATTGTCCGTATTGATGCGGAAATCAGCGGCTATACCTTCGGATATCCACTGAATGCGGATACATTCTGTGTGCTATTTGAGATTACAGATCTTGAAATAAAAGGGCTCGCACAGTTCATCTACCGCGAGTTTTGCAAGGAATTGGTGGACACCTACAGATGGGTCAACGCAATGGACGATTCAGGGTTAGAGAACCTGAAACGTGTCAAACGCTCCTACCATCCGATCGAACTGGTTCCGTCATACAATATTGTTATGTAGCAGGACTTACGCAATTTTGATTATCGCCCGTGTCGTTAGAGACAGATCGCATAAAAAACACAGGCGGTTTGTGGCACAACCTAACAGGTTATGCTACAAAAGAGCATCATGCGTAAGTCCTATAAAAGTAAGTCCAAAGCGCGTAGCCCGTAATGAAATTATGCCTTAAATGGCATAATTTGTCTTTGCTTTACATTTGGAGGGCAACTCTACGGGAAGAGCATCAAAGTCTGAAACCACCTGACCGAACCGTAAGGTAAAATTAAAAGATGAGAGCAGCACTTATTTTTCTTAACGGCTACTACGACACACGGCATCTCGATTTTTACCGTCAAGAGATCGAAACCGCAGTGGAAAACGGTTCTCCACTCATCTGTGCAGACGGAGGTATCCGCATATTTGACGAACTCAATCGACACTCGGGGACTGCTCTCATACCGGACATCCTCATCGGCGATATGGATTCAATCCTACATCAGGGTTCCAAACCCCTCCTACAGGCGAAACATGTCGTTCAGGAATGGGTAGGAAAAACCGACAAAGATCATACGGATGGACAACTCGCCGTAGATTATGCCATGGAACAGTATGACTGCCGACATATCATCATCTACGGCGGTTTATCGCGACCAGAAGCATACGAAACCGACCAGTTTCTTGGCAACCTCAAACTGATGCGCTTTGGACACTACCGGATGTCCGCAGACGAACCTTACATAGCCGAAATGCGGGATCCGAAACAAACAATTCACTACGTGCTATCAGCAGTGCGTCTAACCCGCAAAAGCAGTGAGTTGCAACGCGTCTCTCTCATCGCGGAATCGTCCAACGTCATCGTCGAAAAAAGTGAGAATCTACGTTGGGACTTGGCATTGCTACACATCCATCCCGACTTAACAAACGCACTCCGCAACGAATTCGTAGAAGGCGCGGAATCGGCAACCGTTCAATTGACCGACGGATCTGCCGCGGTCTACGTGATTCACAACTGGTGAGTCAGCACCTTCTTAAGCGTTTTCGTATCCAGATTCGCACCGCTCATCACCATTACCACGCGTTTTCCCGCCAGTGTATCCATGAGTTTATGTGCTGCCGCTATCGGAGACGCGCCTGCCCCTTCCGCCAAGTTGTGCGTCCATCTCAACGCCAAACGGATGCCTTCCTCAAGTTCCGCCTCGCTGAGCAGGACAATGTCGTGAATGCCCTTTTTGATGATGGATAACGGCAACGAAAACGGTGATCGGGTTGCAATTCCATCTGCGATGGTATCACAAGAATCGGTTTCGACACGCTGCCCTGTCTTCCACGAACGGTAGATAGCCGGTGCATTCTCCGCTTGCACACCGATGACTTTTACATCGGGGTTGATCGCCTTGGAAACCGTGATAGCCCCACAACTACCGCTTCCACCACCGATAGGGACAATGATTGCGTCCACATCTGGGAGACTTTCAAAAATCTCAAGCGAATAGGTGCCGACACCGTGGAAGAGTGCAGGCTCCATGCACGGATGAACGTAGTAAAGTCCGCGCTCCGCTTGGAGCGTTTCACACAGCGCGAGTGCTTCGTCAAAATCGGCACCGTGTTCGATCAGTTCCGCACCATACGCTTGCATCGCGCTGTTTTTCTCAGGGTTATTCCCGTGTGGTACAACAACCGTAGCCTTAACGCCAAATTGTTGCGCCGCGTAAGCGATTGATTGTCCATGATTCCCGCGTGTCGCTGTAAGAACGCCCTTTTTACGTTGTGCTTGTGGCAGGTGGTGCACGAAATTGATACCACCGCGCACTTTGAAACTCCCTGTCGGATGATGATTTTCGTGCTTGATGTATGCCTGAAATCCGAGTCGCTCGGACAATTCTGGATAATGAACCAGTGGTGTCGGTTTTAAATATTGTGTTACGACGCGGCGCGCCGCAATAATTCCCTGAAGGGTAACAGTTTTCATTTTTACTCCTAATGTATTTTAAAAGAGTCGGGAACTGGAGTTCCCTCCTACAAAGAGCGGTCATAAGTTATTGGTTATAAGTTATAAGTTAAGAGAAGCACTTGATAAACGAGAATCTCTTCACTGATAACTTAAAGGTTTTTCAAAGAAAAACCGAACTTACAACCTACAACCTCTTTCGTAGAAAATCCGTGCTGAAAGCGAACGAAGTGAGCGTGCTGATGGCTAATATTGTCGGGAATTGGAGTTCCCTCTTACAAGAACAAAGAGCACCTTGCAAACCTATAAATTCTATGCTACTATGATAACATACCCTGATGGGCATATTCAAAAGCAATCACAGAAAGGAACACACATGACACAAGAATGGCAGTCCACAGCGTTAGCAATTGACGAAACCGAGGACCTCATCGAGGTCTGCTATCAGAACGGATGGACGGATGGACTTCCCGTCGTTCCACCGACCCCTGAGCGCGTCGAACGCATGCTCAGCGGAACAGATAGAGATCCAGATGAACTCATCGCAGCTGTCCCACCAAAATGGGGCAGAGCCACCGTCGAAAAGGTCGCGATTAACGCTGTCATGGCAGGATGCAAACCAGAATATCTACCGCTTATTCTCACCGCAGTGGAGGCGATGACAGCCGAACAGTTCAATCTCCACGGCGTTCAAGTCACGACGTCCCATGTTTCACCGATGCTCGTTGTGAACGGACCCATCCGAAAGCAGTTAGAAATCAATGACGGATTCAATCTCTTTGGGCAAGGATGGCGAGCAAATGCCACGATCGGTCGCACGTTGCGGTTCATCTGTACCAATATCGGTGGCGGACTCCCCGGTGAACTCGATCGCTCGGCATTCGGACACGCTGGAAAATACACCTGTTGCATCGCTGAAAAAGAGGAAGAAAGCCCTTGGGATCCCTTGCATATCGAACGGGGTTTTCAAGCGGACGACAGCACTGTCACCATTTTTGCGGCGGCAGGTCCCCAAACCGTCAACGACCACGGCAACAACACTGCGGAAGGTATTCTCAACACAATTTCGCATAACATCACCGCCCCCGGTAACACTGTCGGTGAAACCATACTCGTCATTGGCGTTGAACACGCGAAGACGATTTCAGAGGACGGGTTCAGCAGAGCCGATATACGACAATACATCGCTGACACGACCAAGCAATACTCGGCAGACGATCTGATGCTGATGGTAGCGGGTGGACCCGCGGGGAGATGGACGATCGTTATTCCCGGATGGGGTTCACGATCCTCTCTCGCTATCACATTGCGGGTATAAATCCGAGTTAGAATTTATTTCTTGCCTACGACTTCTTTCGGCAAGTTAAAGCCTGAATTCTTTGCCGAAGATTTTCTTGCAAATCAGCGGAAAATATGGTATCCTTATATTAAAGAAGACTATGAGAAACTCAAATCTGTTTTCTGACGTTATAGTATAAGGAATAGATACGATGGACACAAGAACGCTGTCTTTACCGATCAGCACACTGAATTACAAGCAACCCACCACCGTGCCAGTCGGTTCTCCTGTTTCTATCGTCATTGATATGATGCAAGAGAGAGAAACAGGGTGTGTTCTCGTCGTTGATGAGGATGAACAATTAGTCGGAATTATCACCGAACGGGATCTGCTCCAACATGTGAGTGGGCAGCGCGCCGCACCGACGGAATTTAAGGTCGAACAGGTGATGACAGCGGATCCAGAGACACTACGCGCCAGTGACCCTATTGCCTTTGCACTCAACCTGATGCACCTTGGTCATTTTCGGCATCTACCTCTCTGCGTTTGGGACGACCAAGGGGAGGCATATCCCATCGGAATAATTTCAACCCGCGATATTTTAGAACATATCGCTATATTTATAGAAAATCAGGAGTAGGAGGCGTAACCATGCTATATGATTTGGCAATTGATGAAGAATTAGAGCAGATGGACGAAGATGCTGCATTGAGAGCATGGAATGCGCAAGAGATTCAGGTTTTGCTAAAGGATTTGATGCGTCCCATCATTCAGATTGACATCAACGCCAGCACGAATGAGGCTATTGACCTACTCCTTGCTAACGAAATCGGCGCAGCCCCTGTTGTTGAGAACGGTTATCTCCGCGGAATATTCAGTGAACGAGATGTCCTAAACCAAATCCTCAATAAACAGGTCGGAGACCTGGACGACATTGGCGTTACAGAATTCATGATTGCAGATCCGCAGACAGCACAATCTGATGATACGCTGACCACAGCCATTCTCCACATGGCACGGGGCGGTTATCGACACGTCCCTATCGTTGATACAGAAAATCGCCCGATTGGTATGGTATCCATTCGGGACGTAATGTCCTATCTCGTTGAGGAATTTCTCCAAGAGGTCTTAACGCTGCCGCCGAAACCGGTTCGAGATGCACTGAAAGCCCGAGAGGGTGCCTAAATGCCTCTAAACTTTCATATTCCTTAGGTGTGGTCACCAAATACACACCTGTTTTCTAATCTCTTGTAGGTGTACTTTCGACATACGCACCTACTATAAAAAAGGACAATTGTGATGCGCAAGCCAGTAGAGCAAATTGAGGAAGCGACAATCCTATTTGCTGGCGACTCCGGCGATGGGTCGCAGACCATTGGCACACAAATGACTGAAACCACCGCCCTCATTGGGAACGATGTCGCCACGCTACCCGATTATCCCGCTGAGATTCGCGCACCCGCTGGATCGTTAGCTGGAGTATCCGGGTTCCAACTTCACTTTTCAAGCGAACAAATTCACACCCCTGGAGACCTTTGCGATGTCCTCGTCGCGATGAACCCCGCCGCTTTAAAGGTACACCTCAACAAACTCAAACCCAACGGCATCCTGATTGTAAATGTTGACAATTTCGCGCGCCGCAATCTACGTCTCGCAGGGTATGAAGAAGATCCACTCGAAGACGATAAACTTACAAAATATCAAGTTTTCCGCGTTGAATTAACACAACTCACTCGAAAATCACTCGAAACAACACAATTAAGCGTCCCAGAAATCGACAGATGTAAGAACTTTTTCGCACTCGGTATGATCCTCTGGCTGTACAACCGTCCGATGGAATACACGATGAAGTGGATCAAGGAGAAGTTCGCGAAAAAACCGCAGTATATAGAATCCAATATTCTTGCACTCCGTGCTGGGAATATATATTGCGAAGCTACCGAGCAGTTTGCTGTCTCCTATGATGTGAAACCCGCCGCCTTTGAACCGGGTACTTACCGAAACATCGAAGGCAATATGGCAACGGTACTTGGGCTTGTCGCCGCCTCGCATCAGTCCGGTCTACCACTCGTCTACGGCAGCTATCCGATCACACCCGCAAGTGACATCCTCCACGGACTCGCGCAATACCGGAATTTCGGCGTTGTTACAATGCAGATGGAAGATGAGATTGCCGCCGTTGGTGTTGCGATCGGTGCATCCTTTAGTGGTGCCCTGGGTGTGACCGGTAGTAGTGGACCAGGGCTTGCGCTCAAATCGGAAGCGATTAACCTTGCGATGATCGCCGAACTCCCACTCGTGGTGTGTAACATCCAGCGTGCGGGTCCCTCAACAGGCATGCCGACAAAGACGGAACAGTCGGATCTCTTGCAGATGTTCTACGGCAGGAACGGTGAATCGCCACTGCCTATCATTGCTCCCTCACGTCCGTTCGACTGCTTCGAGACCGTCTACGAAGCCTGCCGCATCGCTGTGAAATACAGAACACCGGTGATTTTTCTTTCTGACCTCTACATCGGAATGGGAGCTGAACCGTGGAAGATTCCGCAACTCTCCGAACTACCAGAAATTAGACCCGACTTCGCAGTGAGCGCAGACACCCGTAACGGATTTGAACCTTACTTACGCAATCCAGAGACCTTGGCGCGTCCGTGGGCGAAACCCGGCACCATTGGCTTAGAGCACCGTATCGGAGGATTAGAGAAATCAGATGTAACAGGACACGTCAGTTACGATGCTGAGAACCATCAAAGGATGGTGGAAATCCGCGCAGAAAAGGTTGCGCGCATCGCCGATGAGCTACCACCGACGGAGGTGTTTGGCGCGCAAGAAGGAGACATTTTGCTCCTTGGATGGGGTGGCACTTATGGCGCGATCCGAACCACAGCAGAAAACTATATCGCCTCAGAACTCCCAATCGCACACGTCCATCTCCGACACCTCAATCCCTTCCCCAAAGACTTAGGCGACATTCTACAGAGATTCAAAAAGATTTTAATTCCTGAGCTCAACAGTGGACAGCTCCTCCAACTCATTCGCAGCACTTATCTTATCGATGCAATTGGGTTTAATAAGGTGCAAGGGCAACCCTTCCACGTATTCGAGTTGGAATCGAAAATTGACGAGATACTCAAAGAAATTGGGCATGCTTAGCCCCTAACGCCAAAAGGCGGTAAATAAATCATGAGAAGAAAAAGAACTTCAGGTATTCCGGCTGGAGCACCTACCCTCTCCAAAAAGGACTTTGAATCCGACCAAGACGTACGCTGGTGTCCCGGTTGCGGTGACTACTCTATTCTTGCCCAGACACAACGCATTATGCCGGAACTCGGGATCCCGAAAGAAAACATTGTTTTTATCTCCGGTATCGGGTGTTCGAGTCGGTTCCCATACTACATGAACACTTACGGCTTCCACACCATCCACGGTAGAGCACCAACGATCGCCTCTGGTGTAAAAATGGCGAATCCCGATCTCTCCGTGTGGGTTATCACGGGTGATGGCGACGCGCTCTCAATCGGTGGCAACCATTTCATCCACCTGATGCGCCGCAATTTCGATGTCAACGTTCTGCTCTTTAACAACCGTATCTATGGACTCACGAAGGGACAATACTCACCGACATCCGAGCAAGGTAAACTGACGAAATCTACCCCTCTCGGTTCAGTAGACCCACCCTTTAATCCGATCAGCCTCGCACTGGCTTCGGGTGCTACGTTTGTGGCGCGCTCACTCGACCGAGATGCAAACCACCTGCGGACTATTATCAAGTCAGCGTTTGAACACAAAGGCACTTCGTTTATCGAAATCTATCAAAACTGTAACGTGTTCAACGACAAAACCTTCATCCAATACACGGAAAAAGATACGAAAGCTGACAACACGGTCGTTCTGGAACACGGTGACCCCCTCGTCTTCGGCACGGAACACGATAAGGGTATCCGACTGAACGGATTCCAACCCGAAGTCGTCGAAACCACAAACGGCGAATACTCCACCGATGATCTCATCGTTCACGATCAGTACGCCGAGGACACCACCTTGGCGAACTTCCTTGCACGGATGAGCGACACGCCTGACATGCCACATCCCATCGGCATTTTTCGTAGCGTCAGGCATCCTTGCTACGAAGATGCGATGACCCATCAGGTCCGCACGGCGAGAGAACGCATGGGCGATGGCGATCTTGAGGCACTCCTCAACGATGGCGAAACGTGGACTGTGTCATAGATTGGCAGGATTCCGACGATGAAGATTTACATCTTAACCGACTTAGAAGGCATCGCGATGGTATCCCGCTTCAGTCAAACCCGTGAAGAAGGTCCCCAGAAAGAGACTGCCATGGGACTGTTGACGCAGGAGTTAAATGCGGCTGTTGATGGTATTCTTGATGTGGATGCAGACGCAGAAATTGTGGTCTGGGATGGACATGGGACCGGCGGGATTGATGTGCTTGAATTTCATCCGCAGGCGAAGTTAATTGCGCGGGGACCTATTCGTCCGCCCTACTATCTTGACGCGACATACAACGCGCTTTTTTTCTTAGGGCAACACGCCATGGCAGGCACACCAAACGCTCCGTTGAGTCATACGTATTCCTCTTTGTCAATTGAACACTACAAACTCAACGGAAAAGAGATCGGAGAATTCGGTTGTCGCGCCGCGCTCGCGGGCACTTTCGATGTTCCAACGGTTTTCATCTCCGGTGACGATAAAGCGGTTGCCGAAGCGAAACAACTCATACCCAACATTTATGGCGTTGAAACCAAACAGGGACTCGGACAGGAACTCGCGTTGCACCTATCACCCCAACGGTCGCGAGCACTGATTCGCGAGACTGCGGCGGAGGCTTGCCGAAATATCGCTGAGATTGCGCCATTTAAAATCGACCCACCTTATACGTTTGAAGTTCGGGTGCTTGAAGGCAAATCGATCGACGGGTACCTGCAACGGGGTGCTGAGAAGGTTGATGATCGTACGGTCAGCTGGCACACCGATGACCTCTGTGCTCTCTCTATTTAGCACTAAAGCAATCACACCTACCGAGATACATTTTTATCAACTCTATCAATTAACACTAACACTACCCAGCCACTTCTCAACCCCCATAAAACCTCACTGCTGAGGCAATTCACCTTTCCCTTGATTTTGCCCTGAAGACTCTGGTATCCTTTTAAAGGGCTTATACAATACGACCTTCCACTGGCACGCACGATAAGCGCGCCATATTCTATCGGATTTCATACATGGAAACTTTTGACTGTGAATTGAACCAACAAGTCATCTACGGTGATAACACGATCGAGAGACTCGGTGAGCTAACCCGCGAACGCGGTGGCAGCCGCGTTCTTGTCGTGACAGATGCCGGTATCGAAAAAGCAGGTATCCTCGCGAGAGCCGTCTCAGCACTACAAAGCGAAAGGATCGCCGCTTACGTTTTTGCTGATACCACGCCCAACCCAACGACGGAAGACGTTGACGCGGCACTTGCGGTTGCAAAAATCAATGCACCGATAGACCTCATCATCGGACTCGGTGGAGGTAGCTCAATGGACTGTGCGAAAGGCGCAAACTTCCTGCTCACAAACGGCGGCAAAATGGAGGACTACTGGGGCACAAACAAGGCAACACAACCGATGCTCCCCTCTATCGGTATCCCGACGACTATCGGGACCGGTAGCGAGGCACAATCCTTCGCACTCATTGCACAGGCAGATACACACATCAAAATGGCGTGTGGTGATAAAAAAGCACGATTCGGAACTGTCCTTTTAGATGCGACACTCACCAAAACCTTGCCGAGACCGATCGCCGCAATCACCGGTATAGACGCGATCGCACACGCCGTTGAAAGTTTCGTCTCAACGAGACACAATCCGATGTCTCAGATGTTTGCACAGCACGCATGGGAGTTGTTAGACGCTCACTTTGAGGCATGCCTTGAACCCAACAATTCCGCATCCCGAAGCAAAATGCTGTTTGGGGCATACCTCGCCGGACTCGCAATCGAAAACTCGATGCTGGGTGCCGCACATGCTTGTGCTAACCCGCTGACAGCGAGATATGAGGTGATCCACGGTGTTGCCGTTGCGCTGATGTTACCGCACGTCATCCGATTCAATAGCACTGTCGCAAGAGATGCCTATCGTGAACTGTACCCGGACGGTGACTTAGCAGATAGAATCACAGCACTCAAACAGATTGGCAATCTGCCGAACAGACTCGGGGATTATCCCATCCAAGACACGATAGGAACGGCAGATATACCGACGTTGGCAAAGGAAGCGGCGACACAGTGGACAGCACAGTTCAATCCGCGTCCCGTCAACATTAGAGACTTTATGAACCTTTATGAACAAGTTTATTGAAACACAAGTAGATAAGCGGAAGCGTACATATCCTAAAAAGTCAAAAGCTACGGCACAACGGAGTGTGCCTGCTACTTTTAAGAAGTTAATGGCTACGGCACAACGGAGTGTGCCTGCTACTTTTTTAATTCTCCTATTGTTCCTCGCTTCGCATATATCTTTTGGCAACTGGACAAGTTTTCGTGGTAATCCACAACTCACAGGTCTCGCCGATTCCCAACTCTCCGAAAATCCGCAATTGCTCTGGACTTTCCAAGCGGGAGATATGATTGAATCCACTGCCGCAGTCGTCGATGGCATCGTCTACGTTGGGGCATTAAACGGAACTCTCTACGCAATCGACGCACAAACCGGCAAGGA
This sequence comes from Candidatus Poribacteria bacterium, assembly GCA_965220065.1. Lineage (GTDB taxonomy): Bacteria > Poribacteria > WGA-4E > WGA-4E > WGA-3G > WGA-3G. Next base: position 4,850,425 of record OZ244804.1, on the reverse strand, counting down.
GAAGTGGACGTATCAGGTAGAGGGACATATCAAAGCCTCGCCATCTATTTACAACGGAGTCGTCTATTTCGGCGATGGGGATGGGATCTTCCGTGCAGTGGACATCAACACCCAAGAAGCGAAATGGCAATTCACGACGGAAGGTGAAATCATCTCATCGGCAAATGTCGTTGACGATCGCGTGCTGTTCGGCTCGTATGACGGATTCCTCTACTGTCTCAACCGAGAGAACGGAGAATTGGTCTGGAAATTAGAGACTGAAGGTTACGTCCACGGCACCCCTGGGGTCTGGACGCAAATCGCAAGCGATGCTGGTCCGGCAGAAAACTTCGCAATTGTCACGGGATGCGATAGTTATCTCCGCGTCATTAACATTGACGATGGCACACAGACTCAACAGGTGAATCTTGGCGCGTATGTCGGGGCAAGTCCTGCGATTTCACAAAACCGCGTCTATTGTGGCACGTACGGCACCGAAATATTGGGAGTTGCCTTAGACACTGGAGAGATTGCCTGGCGGTATCGGCATCCGAAACGCAGATTCCCCTTCTTTGCTTCAGCCGCCCTCACGGCAGACAGCGTTATCATTGGCGGACGCGATAAGATGGTGCACGCGCTCTCACAAGCGACCGGCGAACCCCTATGGACGTATACCGCTAAATCCCGTATTGAGTCTTCTGCTGTCATTGTCGGGACGCGTGCCTTTGTGGGGACAACTCGCGGGTTGTTTATCGCTTTAGATATTACGACAGGGAAATCGGTGTGGGAATTCGCAACAGGTTCATCTATTGTCGCTTCACCGAGCGTCTCCAACGGTAGAATTTACATCGGGACTGAGGACGGGATCCTGTATTGCTTTGGGTCAACATAGATTGGCACGATTTACCGTTTCATGGTATAATAATCAGGACTTACACAATTTCAACCGTAGCACGCTCTGTTAGATAGAGATTCTCGAAAAAACACAGACGGTCTGTGGACACAAACTAAAAGTTTGTGCTACAAAAGAGCAGCCTGCTAAGTCCTAATAATATGAACTTATTTGAACCTGAGTTTGACTAAAAATTAGGGAAACCGATACAACACATCACGATCATCACAGCTTTAATGTTTGTAAGTAACAACTTGGGTTAAGTAAGGTAAGGGAGCATGAATAATGCCTGAAGCAAAACCGGAACCTGCAACAGCAGGCATAGATTCAAAAGACACTACTGTAGGAAGCGTTTTCGTCTCCAACTACCCGCCGTATTCCGTATGGGGCGAGTCCGACGTACCCGAAGTACAACGATCGCTCGGTGAACAGCCGCGCCCAGATGCGACATTGGGGCTATACCTCCACATCCCATTCTGTCGTAAGCGATGCAAATTCTGCTATTTTCGCGTCTACACCGATAAAAATAGCTCGGAAATCGACACATATCTGAACGCCCTTGCGAAAGAGGTCGAACTTTACAGCGCGCAACCCGCAATTGCTGGCAGACCCCTGAAATTCGTTTATTTTGGCGGCGGGACCCCTTCCTACATCAGCGTCAAACACCTGACGGCTCTCGTAGATAGGGTAAAACGGGTGATGCCCTGGGATGCTGCTGAAGAGGTCGCTTTTGAATGTGAACCGGGTACCTTGACGGAAAAGAAAGTAGAGGCGATCAAAGGGATCGGCGTAACCCGACTGAGCCTTGGTGTTGAGAACCTGAATGACGAGATCCTTGCTGAAAACGGTAGAGCACACCTGTCCAAAGAGGTGTACCGCATTGTCCCATGGATAAAGACACTGGCGTTCGATCAGGTCAACATCGATCTTATTTCAGGTATGATAGGTGAAACGTGGGAAAGTTGGCGAGAAACCGTTAAAAAGACTATTGAACTCGATCCGGATAGCATCACTGTCTATCAGTTGGAATTGCCGTTCAACACCGTCTACTCTAAAGACATTCTCGGTGGCGATTCGCTGCCGGTCGCAGACTGGAAATTGAAACGCGAATGGCACCAATACGCCTTTGAACAGTTTGAACAAGCCGGTTACGCACAATCCAGCGCGTATACAGTGCTCAAGAAAAACAGACATTGCCAATTCGTCTATCGCGACGCGGTATGGCAGGGCAGCGATATGATCGGCACCGGGGTCGCTTCCTTCTCACATCTCAGCGGGATTCATTTTCAGAACGCACCCTCATGGGGAGACTATCTCAACCACCTTGAGGAAGATAGGATCCCAGTTTACCGAGCACTGAAACCGACGGAAGCGGAACGATTGACGCGGGAGATGATACTGCAACTCAAACTTGGAAAGATCAGACCTTCCTACTTCAAAGCGAAGTTCGACGCAGACATCCTTGATACTTTTGCCGAACCCTTCGAGAAACTGCAAAGCGACGGCATGTTGCGTGTCAACGCCGCATCGGACGAGATTCAACTGACGCAACGCGGATTGCTCCAAGTCGATAGCCTGCTTCCGGCGTTCTATGCCCCTGAGTACCAGAACACGCGATATACCTAAACCAACAGAGGCAGTCAGCAATCAGTAGTTGTTGGGTTTCACTTCGTCTTTGACAGGTATGAAGGGATTGGGATATAATGGATGTTTGGTTCAGTAGTATTTGATGTCTCAGGGGCGTTCAACCCAACCTACATATTGGTGTATCTTTTCTACAGCAGAAGGAACAAAACATGGATACTAAATTGATCGAATCTAATCCATCAATCATGATGGGTAAACCTGTTATCGTAGGTACTCGCATTCTTGTCGAATTAATCTTAGAAAAAATCGCAGCGGGTGAGACGATTGAGCAATTACTTGAGGAGTACCCATGCTTAACTGAGGAAGGCGTACGAGCAGCCCTTCATTTTTCAGATTCTGTTCCCTTATCCACCGACTCAACCTACTAAGATGGATACAAACACGCAATTACACCGCCTCCGGGAGATGCTCGTCCCGGTGTTGGAAACTAACACCTTCTACAAACAAAAACTCACCGAAGTCGGAGTCACGCATCCAAACGACATCCAATCATTCGCAGACTACCGACAGCTCCCGTTTACGACCAAGGAAGAACTCAGCACCGATCAAGTATCGCACCCACCTTACGGGACGAATCTCACCTTTCCGTTGGAGCAATATACCTGTCTCCATCGCACATCAGGCACAACAGGCTCGCCACTTCGATGGTTAGACACAGCCGAATCGTGGGATTGGTGGGGAAAATGTTGGGGAGAAATCTATCGCGCCGCTGGCGTAACCTCAGCCGACCGGCTCATGATCGCCTTTTCGTTCGGACCCTTTATCGGTTTCTGGAGTGCGTATCATGGAGCCCAACAGTTAGGTGCCCTCACAATCCCAAACGGAGGCATGACCTCCGACCAACGGATACGCGCCATCCTCAGCAACGATGTGACGGTGCTCATCGCGACGCCGACGTATGCCTTGCGACTCGCTGAAGCCGCAGAACAAGACGGCATCAATTTACCTGAAGAAGCCTCAATTCGGGCGACAATCCATGCCGGTGAACCCGGAGCGAGTCTACCCGCCACGAAACACCGCATCGAAAGCCGTTGGGGGGCGCGTGCCTACGATCATGCCGGTGCAACGGAAGTCGGTGCCTGGGGCGTTATGTGCGAACCGCAAGCGGGTGTCCATCTCAACGAAGATGAGTTCATCTGTGAAGTCCTCAATCCAGAAACTGGAAATCCCGCAGATGAAGGCGAGTTAGTCATCACGAATTTAGGACGCGTCGGTATGCCCGTCATTCGTTATCGGACAGGAGACTACGTGAAACTCAAATCAACCCTCTGTGAATGCGGTCGGAAAAGCCGCGTCCTTGATGGTGGTGTTATCGGACGATTAGATAAAGCCATTATCATTCGGGGTTTAAATGTATATCCTGCTACGCTCGAAAACATTATTCTCAAGTTTCCTGAGGTCCGTGAGTTTGCCGGACGTATTTACGGAACGGGAACGCTCGACGAACTCGAAATACAGATTGAATCCACAAACCCAGACCCGACGGAAACCGTTACTACAGTCGCCGCGGCGATCCGAGATGAGTTAGGTTTACGTGCCGAAGTGAAAGCAGTCCCACTCGAAACGTTACCGAGGTCCGAGCTTAAATCAAACAGATTCACCGATGAACGGTCCTCGTAAAAAAAAATAGGATAAACTGTTTGTCAATTGATGTCAAATTGGTTACCTTGACATTTAAATTCTTGGAGACTATAATTGTTACATAACGAACAACCGCATCGCGTCTACATTGAAACATCAATTCCGAGTTTTTATTACACATTGCGCAAGGATACTGAATCGCTTGCTAAGCAGAACTGAACTCGGAAATGGTGGGACCAATATGCGGATCAATTCCTTCTGTTTTCAAGTTTAGCTGTCATTGAGGAACTCAGTGACGGAAGAAGTGAAAAACATAGGAGTTGACGACTAAAATGGCAAACTATGAAATCGACGAAATTCGCAGAATTCGACGAGAAATCTCTGCGCGATTTGATCATGATGTCGGCAAACTTATCGCTCACTATCAGGCATTAGAAAAAGAATACCGGAAATCTGGCAAATACAAATTTGTGGATCCACCGGATGAGAAACCAAAAGCAGAAAAATCGAAGAATGAAGAGGCAGCAGATTAAAGTGGTATTCACTTTCACGAACAAATCCAAAGATGAAACTTTCAAAAACACAGCTTTCTGAAATTGAGAACATTCTTGAGAACGCGATTGATACGTCAGAGATCCCCGAACTTGATGATGAATTCTGGGAAAATGCCCAGCCACTTGTCCCTGAAAATTATCTTCAGATTGAACATGAAATCTTGGAATGGTTCAAGGAACAAGGACAAGATTACCACGAGCGGATCAATACGGTGCTCCGAGCGTATATGGAAGCCCATAGATAAATCAACACATGTATACACACCATACCTACGACACCATCGTTATCGGGGGTGGACCCGCCGGAAGTACCGTGGCAACGCTCGTCGCGGAACAGGGATATCGCGTCCTGCTCCTTGAACGGGAAGCTGAACCGACATTCAAAGTCGGGGAATCGCTGATTCCCGCGACGTACTGGACTTTCAAACGACTCGGTATGCTCGAAAAACTACGGGCAAGCCATTTCCCACAGAAATATAGTGTGCAGTTCTATTCGCGCTCCGGCAAAGCCTCCACGCCGTTCTACTTCTTTCAAACGAACCCCCACGAAAGTGCCGTCACATGGCAGGTCCTACGGAGTGAATTCGATCAGATGCTCTTGGAGAACGCCAAAGAAAAAGGCGTAGAAATTCGCATGGGAACAAGTGTCCGAGAAGTCCTTTTTGAAGGGGACACAGCAACCGGCGTTGTTACACAGCACACAGACGGTACCCGTGAAACCCTCCACGCCACTGTTATCGTGGATTCTACCGGACAGCGATCCCTCATCGGCAGGCAACTGAACCTGAATACGATAGAACCGAACCTCAAAATGGCATCGCTCTTCACACACTACGAAGACGGACACAGAGACGAAGGTATCGACGAAGGCGCGACGCTTATCCTACATACCGAAGCGAAAGATTCTTGGTTCTGGTCGATTCCGCTCCCTTATAACCGCACGAGTATCGGGGTTGTGGGCGAGTTGGACTATCTGCTTCAGAATCGAAGAGATGCTGATGGCAAACTCAATGCCGAAAAAATCTTCACCGAAGAACTCGCGAAGTGCGCGCCATTGCAACAACGGCTCGAAGGTGCGAAGCAACTCTTCCCTATCCAAACCACGAAAGATTTCTCCTACCGTGCCAGCCGTATCGCAGGCAACAACTGGGTGCTCGTAGGCGACGCATTCGGATTCTTGGATCCCGTCTATTCGACGGGACTGTTTTTGGCACTCAAATCCGGTGAGATGGCGGCGGACGTCATCATTGAAGCGTTCGATAAGAACGATTTCTCCGAATCGCAACTCGGAAGTTTCGGAGCTGAATTTGTAAAGGGAATGGAGGCATTTCGGAAACTCGTGTACGCTTTTTACACAAAGGATTTTAGTTTTGCGCGGTTCCTGTCAGAATATCCCGAATATCAGGGAGGCATCGTTGACATCTTGAGCGGAGATGTGTTTAGAAAAGACGTAACGCACATCTTCCCTGATATGGCAGAAATGTGCCCATTTCCACCCGAAGTGCCGCTCAGTTAATCAGAAAACATCTCACATCCATAGGAGACTCTCATGAAATTAATCCTGTCCTACCTGTCAATTCTCTGTGTTCTACTCGCCATCGGGTGCGATAATACAGCAAAACAGAATACTGCCGAAAATGAAAAGGGCGATACCCCTGCCCAGTTAGTGAACGATCCTTCCACAAAACGCCGCTATATCAGTATCGGCACTGCCCCTGCGGGTGGCGCGTTCTTCGTCGTCGGCTCTGCAATCGCCGAGGTCGTCGACGGTAACGTCCAAGACGCAAACTGGGAAGTGACTGCCGAAGCCACCAAAGGCACACAAGAAAACATCCGGCGTATTGTGAACGGTGAACTGGAATTCGCGCTCGCTAACGCCGCAATCTCCTATTTTGCTGTGCGCGGTGAAGGCGCGTGGGGAACTGAACACACCATCCGTAACGTCATGACACTTGCTCCGAATGTCGGACTATTCCTCACACAGCAGTCTTCCGGTATCCGTGGAATCCGAGACTTCGCTGGTAAACGAATTGTCGTTGGACCGGCGGGCGCAGGTTTCGAGTATTTCCTGAAACCGATACTGGCGGCACACGGTATCACCTACGATGATTTCACGCCGATCAATAGCACGTATATCGGGGCAGTCGATTTGTTAGCGGACGGTTCCGCCGCCGCGGCATTCGTCGGCGGTGCAATCCCAACACCAGCCGCCACACAAGCCAGTACCTCTCAAGACATATTCTTTATTCCATTTGACGACGCAGCGAAACAGTCGCTTTTCGCTGACTATCCTTTCTTTAATGCAATAACTATCCCTGCCGATACCTACAAAGGACAGACCGAACCGTTCGCGAGCATGAACGTAGGCGCGATGCACCTCATCACCGCTGAGAACACAGATGAAAATACAGTCTACGCATTCACGAAGACCCTGTACACGCACCGCGCGGAAGTCGTGAAACGGCACGGTGCTGGCAAAGCCATCAACCCGAAAAATGTCGTCAAAGATACAGGTACACCTTTTCATCCCGGTGCCATCCGTTTTTATCGCGAAATCGGCATCTGGAACGAATAAAAACACTATCTTCCACTTTTTACGATTTTTTTCAAAATTATGCACCCTTTTCGTCTCTAAACCACGTCATTAACAATGAAAAAATGGAAATGTGCAACTTTTTAGGGACTCGTTTGTAGTAATAATACGCGCATAGAGGGACCGGAAATGTGGTTTTCTCGGTCAAGAATATGTTTGATTGAAAGACTGCTGTTTCTGGTCGACTTCGGTCTGTAGGAGACTCTTCTCTTTGCAGACCGAAGTCTCATTCGCGTCATAGAAACACGAAAGGATAGAGGTTAGAATGCATTTAGAAGGGAATAACGCACCCAATACATCTCCACAAAGCAGAACAGATTCTCAACATCCATCCGTTAACCTTTCCCCAGGGCAACATCTTTACGGCTTCGAGGTGAAAGCCGTCACACCGATTGACGAGTTGCGCGCAGTAGCGATAGAACTCTTGCATCCACGTAGCGGCGCACGACTGATGCATCTCTATACAGATGACTCCAAGAACTGGTTTTCGATCAGTCCGATAACCCCAACACTCGACGATACAGGGCTCCAGCATATCCTCGAACACTCTGTAATGGCGGGATCCCGAAACTATCCGGTCAAAGAGGTGTTTTTTGAGACGATTAAGATGAGCCTCGCCACCTTTGACGATGCGAACGCCATGAACTGGATCGACCATGCCTATTATTTTGCTTCAAGTAACGTCAAAAAGGATCTGTTTAATCTCGCAGAAGTCCACTTTGATTGTGTTTTTCACCCGCTACTGACTGAGGAGACCTTCAAACGTGAAGGACACCACCTTGAACCTGTAGATCCGGATCAACCCACAAGCGATTTAAAAATCAACGGAATCGTCTATAATGAACAAAAAGACGCTTTGTCGAGTCCAGAATATCGCTTGTATTCTACCGTGAAAGGTGGACTTCTGCTCAATACTTGCTATGCCCGTGATAGTGGTGGGAACTCATTGGTTATGCCCGATCTAACTTATGAACAATTTAAGTCCTATCACCAAACCTACTTTCATCCGAGCAAATGTTACTTCTTCTTCTACGGCAATATTCCAACAAGCGATTATCTCTTGTTTCTTGCCGATAAACTGACGGAAATACCAAAGCGTGAGACAAATGGGTTTCTACACCCCCTCGGTCCAGAAATTACACATCCTTCAAAGTGGAAAACCGCACGGACAGTGAGTGATACCTATCTGATTGGTGCAGATGAATCAATCGCTGAGAAAACATACCTCATGCTCAGCTGGCTTATTGGTGATGCAACGGATCCCGAGGATGTCGTTTTATGCCGTATCTTAGAACTCATTCTGCTCGGCAACGAGGGAGCATTCCTTCGAAAAGCAATTATTGATTCAAAACTCGGTGTGGACATACATAATGACAGGTTTCTTATATCTCCCGGAGTCAACGTTATGGGTCCACACAGTATTTTTCACATCGGCTTAACCGGAAGTGAAGCAGATCGTATTGAGGCTTTCACAGAATTGGTTGTTAATACATTGGCTCAAATTGCAGACACGGAAATTGACAAAGAGAAGGTAGAAGCGGCGTTTCAACAGATCACGTATAATTATCAGGAAATCACGCCGAGATTTCCGTTTCAGATGATGGAGCGTGTCATAAACACGTGGATATATGAAAAAGAACCGACTCTCTTTTTAAAGATGGGAACGGTTCTATCTTCTATCCGCCAACGTTGGGAGCAAAATCCGCGCATTTTCAATCAGTTAATTCGTGAGAAACTCCTTAACAACCAACATCGTTTGACAACTGTCCTCTCGCCTGATCCGGATATGCAGGCGCGTCTTAATGCGAATGAAGATACACGTCTGAAATCGATTCGCTCACAACTCACCGATGAACAGATGATAGATATTGCTGCCGATGCCGCTGAACTGGAACGTCTCAACGAACAACCCAATTCACCCGAGGATTTAGCAAAGTTGCCGCAACTGCGTGTCTCTGATCTGCCTGAGAAACCGCTGCACATTTCCACAAGCATTGAAACGGTTAGTGGATGTCCTTTGCTTCGAAACGATGTTTTTTCCAACGGTGTAAACTATCTTACCCTAAATTTTGATTTGCAAGGATTGCCGCAACACCTTTGGCAGTACCTGCCCAGATACACCGATGCTATCCGTAAACTCGGCGCTGGCAGGATGGATTACGCGAAGATGGCGCAGCGTACCGCAGCAGCTACCGGCGAACTGGAATGCGTCCCTAACTTTAGCACACACGCACTCGATGCGGGGCGAACGTTGTGTAACATGCAGTTTCAACTTAAAGTACTTGACGGTAAAATGGGAGATACCTTGGATGTCTTGCACGATCTGATTTTTGCTGTGAATCCGCGGGATGCTGGACGCCTTCGCGATGTACTTAACCAAGCAGTAACAGAATGTCGCACAACCTTGATGAATAAACTGCAGTTCCCTTATGGCTTGGTGTCGGCGATCTATCATGCCGCCCGTGGACTCTCGCCGCAGGCACATCTCTCGGAAATTGTCTTTGGGCTCCCACAACTCCGCACAAGTGAAATGTTACTCAACCGCTTTGATGAATCTCATGAGAAACTTTGCGGTTACATCGAACAGATTCGAGATTTTCTATTAGTGCGCGGTCGCGTGACTGCCAGTTTTACTGGTTCTGATGCGGCTTTTGAGGTGCTCAGTGGAAAACTCGCTGAATGGATTGGCGACATGCGTAATGAACCGATAACACCAGCACCCACAGGTTTTAAACCTTTTGACACTCCACCACGCGAAGGCTTGGCGGCTCCTATGCAGATAGCTAACTGCACATACGCAATACCGGCACCGCACTACTCACATCCAGATTCGGTCTTCTTAACCATTGGCGCCCAGATCTTATGGCTTGGTTACATTATGACCGAAGTCCGTCTTAAGGGCAATGCTTACGGACCGTGCTTTGGGTATGATCCATTTGCGGCCTGTCTGTACCAAGGATCGTACGCTGATCCTCACATAGCACGCACGCTCGACGTTTTCGCCCAGACAGTTGACTATGTCAAACAGACAGAGTGGACGCAGACAGACATTGATAGAGCAATTATCGCGACAACGGCAGATTACCAAAAAACAATCCGACCCGGTCAAGCCTCGACCGATGCGCTTACGCACCACCTTACCGGACAGACACACGAAGTGATCGAAGAGAGATATGCCCAACTCCGACGCGCAACTCCCAAGGAGGTAAAACGTGCCTTGCTCGAAACTTTGGAGAAAAATAAGGATAAAGCCTCGATTTGTGTCGTCGCGAGCCGTGAAAAATTAGAAACTGAAAATCAGAAAATGGCTCAACCTTTGCGTATTGAAAATATTTTAGAATAGAATCAGATCCCAACTCGTAAGGGCAGATGAATTGAAAAATATTCTGCGGCTACTGTCATACATAAAACCGTATTGGTATTTCCAAGGATTCTACCTTCTTTGTCAACTTGGCTACTTTGGCGGGTTCATCGTCCTCCCTTGGATTGAAAAGATTCTGATTGACGATGTTTTTCTCGCAAAAAACGCCGACAAACTGCTGCCCACTTGCGGACTCTGGATGTTGGTAGCATTCGGCATGTACCTCTTCTCACTTGGGTTCGCTTACTTCCCCATAAAGGTCTCGCAAAATGCCGCGAAAGACATTCAACTCGCTTCCTACCATCACCTCCGCAGATTAGGCTTTAAATTTTATGATACGCAGCAGACCGGCAGAGTCATGGCACTGTTCACGTCAGACACGCCAAAGGCGATAGAGGGATTTCAGATATTTGCCAGCGACTATCCCACAAACATTATCCTGCTTATTATTACCATCCCTGTCGTCATGAACGTTAGTTGGCAGTTATGCCTTCTCTCACTGCTCCTCGTCGGTGTGACTGTCTCGATGCCAATCCTTTTAAACAAATCCCTTAATCGCATAGGCGAGAAGGTCCAAGAACAGAACGCTGTACTGTCAAGCAACCTACAGGAAAGCATTGCGGGTTCCCGCGAACTCAAGGGATTGGGAAAAGAACTCTACGATTTAAAAAATATCCATCACTTTCTGAAGCAACTTGTGGCAATTCGTATTAAACAGGTAAAGATCCAAAAGGTAGGGGATATCTTAGCCCTCTGGTGGATAAGCGATGCGTTGGTGCTTCTGGTGGGCGGTGGGTATGTCTTACGAGACACTATGACCGTGGGAGAACTCTTTGCAGTTGTCATGTGGTTCAATGCGCTGCAACGTCCCGTGCACTTCCTGGTAAGTCTGCATCTCAGCATTCCATCAGTCATGGCAGCGGCTCGTCGGATTTTCGCGTTCTTTGACGAACACGAGCAAGAACCGCAAGACGGTACACCCATCACGCACATTGAGGGCAGCGTTCAATTCTCCGATGTCTCTTTTGAATACAGCGAAACACAACCCGTTTTGAAACAGGTGAGTTTTCAAGCAAAACCTGGGGAAACAGTTGCCATCGTCGGACCCAGCGGTGCTGGTAAGAGTACCTTGGTTAGCCTCATCCCGCGCTTCTATGAACCCCAACAGGGCACTATCCGCATTGACACGACACCCATCAATACCATCCAAATCCAGTCGTTGCGCTCACATATCGGCATTGTTTTTCAAGACCCATATCTGTTCGCTGAGAGCATCGCTTACAATATCCGTCTGGGTGCGGAAGATCCAGAAACGGTAACACACGAGCAGATCATCGCTGCCGCAAAGTTAGCAAACGCACACGACTTTATCATGAATTTTCCAGAACAATACGAGAGTGAAGTCGGAGAACGTGGGGTTCAACTATCCGGCGGTGAACAGCAACGCATTGCCATTGCGCGTGTGCTTATCAGAGACCCCAAAATCCTTATTCTCGATGAGGCGACATCGTCTCTGGACGCAGAGTCCGAGGCTCTCGTCCAAGAAGCACTCACACGTCTCATGAGAGGACGCACCAGTTTCGTCATCGCTCACCGACTCTCAACCATCTTGAATGCCGATAAAATCCTCGTTCTCAGCGACGGAGCACTCGTTGAATCCGGTACGCATGCTGAATTGATTCAGCGTAGCGGTGTATATTACGACCTATTCCAGAAACAGTTCGCAGGGATGCAAAAAGGGGACATAACATGAAAGACGTTCTGCGACTGTTGTCGTATCTAAAACCGTATTGGCACTTCCAAGTCCTCTTTATCCTCTGTGCCCTGGGCAACTCAGGCTGTAGCCTCATTTGGCCCTGGCTTCGGAAGATTCTGATCGACGACGTCTTTATCCCAAAAAACGCTGAACTCCTGCTGCCCACCTGCGGATTCTATGCGCTGACAGCAGTCGGTATGTACTTCTTTCGATTCGGAGCCGCTTACTTCCCCGCAAAGGTTTCGGAGAACGGATCGAAAGACATGCAACTCGAAGCCTACCACCATCTCCGCAAATTAGGATTCAAATTTTATGACACGCACCAGACTGGAAAAGTCATGGCAACCTTCACATCCGACACGCCAAAAGCGGCGCAAGGCTTCAATCTCTTTGCCGGTGACTATATTATAAACGGCATCATGCTCGTTGTGACACTGGGTATTATTACATACATCAACTGGCACTTATGCGTTCTCTCCTTATTACTCGTCGCTGCAAACATAATCATTCCCGCTGTCTTGGATAAATCGCTCAGCCGAATGGGCGAGGAAATTCAAGAACAGAACGCCCTACTATCGAGCAAACTACAGGAAAGCATTGCTGGTTCTCGCGAACTCAAGGGATTAGGAAAGGAATTTTATGATTTAAAGAACCTCCGCCAGTTTATTGAAAGACTCATCGCAATCGGTATCAGACAGGGACTTATCCAGCAAGCAGGCGGTGGGTTCACCATCATTCTCTTTTGGTTAGCCCAGGGTCTCATATTTTTCATAGGCGGCGGTTACGTCCTACGCGATGCCCTCACCATCGGTGAACTGCTTGTTATCATACACTATTTTGGCAATGTACACGCGCCTGTGTCACAGATTGTGAAACTCCACCTCGGAATACCGTCAATCATGGTTGCGACTCGGCGTATTTTCGCGTTCTTCGATGAACACGAAGAAGAATCACAAGAAGGAATACCGATAGAACACGTTGAGGGACGTGTCCGATTCTCCAATGTCTCCTTTGGGTATACCGAAGCGGAACCCATTTTACAAGAAATGAACTTTCAAGCGGAACCCGATGAGACGGTTGCATTAGTTGGACCCAGTGGTGCAGGTAAAAGCACCCTAATCAGCTTAATTCCACGTTTCTACGATCCACAACAAGGCAGCATCTTGATAGATGCCATCCCCACCAAAGAGATCCAAATCCAGTCCCTACGTGCCCATATCGGCATCGTTTTTCAAGATCCGTACTTGTTCGCTGAGAGTATAGCTTACAATATCCGCCTAGGCGCGGAAGACCCAGAAGTAGTAACACACGAGCAGGTCGTCGCCGCCGCAAAGTTAGCAAACGCACACGACTTCATTATGAATTTCCCAGAACAGTATGAGACGAAAGTCGGCGAGCGCGGCGTTCGACTCTCTGGCGGTGAACAGCAACGGATCGCCATTGCGCGCGTGCTTATCAGAGACCCCAAAATCCTCATTCTCGACGAGGCAACCTCGTCTTTGGATGCAGAATCCGAGGCATTGGTCCAAGAAGCACTCACCCGCCTCATGAGAGGACGCACCAGTTTCGTTATCGCACACCGACTCTCAACCATTTTAGATGCCGACAAAATCCTTGTTCTCAAAGAGGGTAGGCTCGTTGAAACCGGCACACATGCCGAACTGATTCAACGCGGTGGTGTATACCACGACCTGTTCCAGAAACAGTTCACGGGAATACAAGCAGGCAACTAAGTTATTGGTATCGCCGAAATTACTTAACACAAGTTAAAAAAGTGTTTGACTTTGATGCGTCTTTTGTGATAGAATTGTAAAAATGACTATAAGGAGAACCGGAAATGGAACTAACCTTTGAAAAAGATGATCTCTTGCATTCCCTGCAAGTGCTACAAGGTGTAGCGAGTGGGCGCACGACCTTACCCATTCTTTCAAACGTTCTTATCCAAGCCGCCGATGGGAGAATTGAATGTATCGCCACAGATCTGGAGGTCGGGATTAAGCTCAAGGTGGAAGGTACCATTCAAGAAGATGGAGGCATCACCGTTTCTGCCAAAAAGTTGGCAGACATCGTCAAAGAATTACCGGAAGACAAACCGATACACTTCGCGACGACGGCAAACGACCGAGTTGAAATCACCTGTGGGGATGGCGTTTATAAAATCATTGGACTTCCTGACGAAGAATTCCCACAATTGCCTTCTGTTGACGGAGACTCATTAACTATTGATGGAGATACCCTGCGGAATCTGCTCCACAAAACCGAATTCGCCGCCGCAACGGAGGATGTCCGCTACTTCCTAAACGGAATCTACTTTAATTTTCTTCCAGAGAAAACGGAAGTCGTCGCAACGGATATGAGATGGCTCTCACTCGCGCGCTGTGAACCGCTCACATCGTCGGAGAATATAAAAGGTTTCATCGTCCCACTTAAAGCGGTTAAAGAGATCGCTCGTACTTTCGCTGAAACTGACGGGGTGCAGATCTCAATTTTTGAAAATCAGATTCTCTTCGCTGATGAGAACGCGACCTTAACCACACGGCTTGTAGAGGGAGATTATCCACCATACCAGAAGATCATCCCTGAATCCGCGGAAGGCAGAGCCGTCGTCTCTAAAGAACAGATGTTGCATGCGGCCCGGCGCGTTGCGTTGCTATCGAATCCGAAGAACTATGCGATTGCATTGGAAATCAGTACTGAGCAGGTCCAGATTTCAGCAAAGACCCCGGAATTAGGAGAGGCATACGAGCCTATTCCTGTGGAGACGGGTACTGGACGTATACGGATTGGGATCGATGCACGTTTGTTGATTGGGACTTTGGGACACATCGAGTCGGAATCTATTGCAATAGAATTTAAAAGTGAAGTGGAGCCTATTGTTTTTAAACCGATCGGTGAAGAAAATCACGTCTGTCTTGTGATGCCGATGCGTCTGGAATCCTAAAGGCGAACTTCGTAGCCACAAGGTCTGAAGACATCATCCTACAGCACAGGGATAGATGCTATTTCGCGCCTTTTGTTTTCGCGCGCAGACGTCCCGAAAAAACAATCTTTTTTTCAAAAAACTTGACAACCCCTCCGTTTAATGGTATTATTATATACCTGACGCCGAGATAGCTCAGTCGGTAGAGCAGAGGACTGAAAATCCTTGTGTCGGCAGTTCGATTCTGCCTCTCGGCACTCCCTTTCCAACCGCAATAATTTGCTAAGCCGGTGTAGCTCAGTGGAAGAGCAACTGATTCGTAATCAGTAGGTCGGAGGTTCAAATCCTCTCATCGGCTTTCTGTTTCAGCGGCGACATCTTCCTCAAGTGATTTGATATTTGCTAAAACAGTCGGGTGTGGCTCGATCTTATACACTGTGCGGTAGACTTCCAGTGCGGCTTGCTTATCACCCAGGAAACTCGCATAAATTTCACCCATCCGCTCCCACGCACGAACTTCCTCTGGATCCAGCTCGACAATCCGTTCATAGACCTCCAGCGCGTCCACATACTGACGCGTCTCGATATCCTCTCGCTCCAGCGCGGATGCGCGCGAAAAGAGGAGTCGGACGAGATCGTCAACAACCTCGTTCATTTCAGGCATCTTTTCATGTGCCTGCTCTAAGAGGGCAATCGACTCCGATTCCAGTCGCGTAACCTCAGCCAAATCCGCTTCGGTGAATTCCCTATCAAGGAACTGATAACTCTGTAGCATTCTGGCATACGTTCTCGACAACTGAAGGCGAGCAAGGATACCGATAGGTGCTTTTTCAGAAGGAACGTTTAAGAACTCTGGATCGTTTTCAATCGCCTTTGTATAGTGCTTAGCGGCTTGTTCAAACTGCTTACTCCCCTGATAGAGAACACCAAGGAGATAGTGCGCTTCCGCATGGTCGGGCATATTCTTGAGCACAGCGAGGAACTCTTGGGTGGCTTCGGCGAGCAACCCCTCATCACGAAACAGTTTGCCGCGTAAGAGACGGACGCCGGCATGTTCAGGCTGAATGCGCGCTGCATATTCCAAACGTGCCTTCGCATCTTTCAACCAATTACTCTGTGAATAGATCTCCGCAATGCGGAGATTGGCGTGCAAACGAACTTCCGCACTCGTCTGTGAAGCACTGTTTATTGAGATCCCTTGGACTTCATCCTCCGTTTCCAACGCTCGTAACGCCTGCCAATAGTGGAGAGCCGCATCAGCAAGGTCCTGTCTCTCAAAGAGAACATCTGCCTTCTCAATGAAACCCCCCACCTGCGATAACGGTTGCGATTCGGATTCCGCAGTGCCACGTTGAATATAGAAAAACGCAAGCACAACAAAACCAATGACTGCAACCACTTCTGCATAAAAAAGCCAACTGCGCAAGGAAAATAAGGATTTTACATTAAAGGGCATATTTACTCCTTTGCCTCGATTTATGGCCGTTTCTCAATGTCGTCCAAAATACTAAGCATCTCCTCAGCACCAACAAATCCGGTGAACCGCTTGAGAACAGTGCCATTCGCATCCATGAAAATGACGACCGGCAATCCGGGAATCTGATACTTCTCGGTTAATTCCTGAGTCGTTTCGGAACTGCGGGTGAAGTCGAGTTTAACATTTACATAGTCATCAAGTTTCGCAGCGACCGCGGGATCGGCATACGTTTTATGATCGAGTTCTTTACACGCCGCACACCAAGAGGCATAAAAATCAAGCATTACGAGCTTGTCTTCCCGCTTGGCGATTTCAAATCCTTCGATTTCGTCGTAGACCCAATCCAAGTGGGGTCCAGCAGGCTGTTGGATACCCCCAACGAACATATAGGCACCCAGTACCGCCAGCAAAAGCCCACACGCCTTTTGGAATTGCATCCGTCGAGAGATGCCGCTGAAACGTTGGGTTAACTTACCGAGCCACACCCCAATGAGCACTAACCCCCCCGCAATAGCGAAAAATGGAAGCGAGTTCTGCAGGAAATCTTGTAACGGTGGAAACACATCTTTGAGGAAGTAGAGTGCCATTGTAATAATAGCAATGCCGAAAACGTTTTCCAAAACATACATCCACCCGCCTGAACGCGGTAGTGCGGAGAGTAACCCGGAAAAGGTGCCAATACCGATAAAGAGGAGTCCCATTCCGAGCGCGTAAGTGAACATAAGCCAGAACCCAAGAAAGAGACTTCCGGTCGTGGCGATATAAGTGAGCACAACTGCCAACGCTGGTCCGGTGCAAGGTGCGGCGATCACCCCTGCGACTGTCCCCATAGCGAACGCGCCTGCGAATCCGGTACCACCAACGGTGTTAAGACGGTTCTGCACGGCATAAGGCAACCGAATCTCAAAAACACCGAACATAGACAGCCCTAAACTCACAAGAATTAGGCTGATGAAGCCGACGACCCATGGGTTTGCCATTATCTGACCGAAGACGGCCCCAGTCGATGCGACCGCCACGCCTAAAATCGAATAGGTCACAACGATGCCAAGCACATACACAACAGAGAGCAGGAAAGACTTGAGAAAACCAGCAGACTCATTGGCACCGAAGACAGAAACGGTGATCGGTATGAGTGGGTAAACACAAGGCGTCAAACTGGTCAAGATACCCCCCGCAAACACAAGTAGGAATGCAAGCCAAACTTGCCCACCAGAGAGGGCACGTGCAAGGGTACCTTCGTCCGCACCCTCACTCGGCAGGGCACCGAATTGGACATTGGCGAAAACCGCTTCATTCATCCGTTGAATAGTGTCCTCTATACCAACAACTTCAATAGGGACCGCAAGGGTAAGTACTTCCGGTAATAGACACTGCTCATCGTTGCACGCTTGATACGTCAGTTCCAAATCCAGCAGCATGGGGGCAATTGGAGCAGTTTGACTTAAATCGGCTTGGACCCCGATAGTAATGGTATCGTGATAGACCGGGGCTTCTCCTATTGAACCGAGTGCCAATACTTCACCCTTAGGGTATACGACTTCACCGAAAGTAAGATGGGGCGTATCGGGGAAAATGACCTCGGTCGCAATCAACCCTTCACCCGCTGGATTGGCGTTGACATGCCACCCTTCGGCAATCTCAACGACGACGGCAATTTGGAATTGGCTACCGGGTTGCACCTTGTCAAGCGAGAGGTACCCTTTTGCTGAGAGTTTCTCAACAGGTGGTTTTTCACCAAATCCGAAATCTGCGAGTTGCGCCTGTATATGAGCAGGATATATCATTGCGATAAGGACGAACAGCCCATACAGTAAATGTTTACGAAGTCTGATGGTTTCCAACATCGTTTAATTCTCCTCAATTACCTCGGTTCAAGTACAACGCAAGGCAGAATCATCTCCTCAAGTGAAACACCACCGTGCTGGAAACTGCCTTGAAATATTTCTTTATAGACATCGAATTGTCTTTCATAAACAAAGTAGTAGTCCTCTTTTGCGAGGACATAACTTTTTCGCGCCTCTTCACCCGGTAAGCGATATACGCCTGGTTCCTTTATGACCCATCCGGCTTCAGGTGAACACGAGATATTTTTTCCTTCTTTAAACCGAAGACCCGTCGTGAGTTCAGCTTGACTTGAAACTTTCGCGGGATTTTGGCACAGGAGCGAACCGTGGTCAGACGTTAAGACGACCGTCATACCGCGTTCAGCCGCAATCCTGAAGACTCTATAAAGATGCGAATGCTGAAACCATGCCTGCGCGACTGTCCGAAACGCCGCTTCATCTGGCACGAGTTGCTGTAGTAAACCGATCTCATGCCGTGTATGTGTCAGCATATCAAGGAAATCAACAACAAGTGCCGTCAAACTAATTCTGTCGGTAACGCTTAGCCAGTGCAGATATTGAATTTCACCGCGTGTATCAAAAATCTTGAAGTAATGGAGAGGTGGCTTGAGAAGTATGCCGTGCCGCTCGAGTTGTAAGCGCATCAGATCTTTCTCATAGCGGTTGATACTCGTGTGTACTGTGTCGGGTTCTGCGTATAGGTCGGGGTGCCTTTCAGCAAATTCAAGTGGAAACAACCCACTAAAAATAGCGTTCCGCGCATAACGAGTAGCCGTTGGCAGGATGGAATAATAGTAATCCGTAGTTATATTAAATAGGGGGTACAGTAAGGGTTCAATTTTCAACCAGTGGTCCAACCGCATACAATCCATCACAACAAACAGGACCTGCTTCCCCGCCTGAAGTTCAGGGATGACATATTTGTAAACGACATCCACAGACAAAGTAGGCGAGGTTCCACTGGCAAACCAATTGTGATAGTTAGCTTGAATATAGTCAGCGAACCCTGCATTTGCCTCTCGTTTCTCCATCTCATGAATAGATTTAAGTTCATCGACGTTATGAAGCGTGTCGAGTCGTAAATCCCATTCAACGAGACGCACATAAGTATCGATCCATGTCTGCCACTCATCAACGGAACCGCGTCCGCGCGTAGCAGCGTCCGATATTTGTCCCCTGTTAAAGTTTTGAACGTACGCCTGTGGTGTATATGCTTCTCGTGCTGTCTGTTTCTCAAGTACAAGCGCGAGCGATGCCTCTAACTGTTGAGAGGAAGTTTCGGTCTGATCGTTCGCCGTCGTTATGAAAATACTATCAACATCGTAAAGGCTCGCTTGCTGAAGCACTTCCTGCCCGCTTTCGTGTGTCAGGAGAATCATAGGAATATGTGCATCCACACTCCGAATGGACGAAAGCAGATGCTCCTCTCGCGTCGCTCCGTCATAATTCAAGAGGACAGCGTGATATTCTGCATCCTGGAGTAATGTAATGCCTTCAGCAATAGTGTTTATTAAAGAAATGTCGTATCCTCGATATTCCAGAAAGCGGATGTAGGACTTGGATATTATATTGGTCTGCGCCTCAGAATGTTGATCCTTAAGTTGCGCGTCAGATTGCTCTACATCAGATATCTGGCTATCGATCCACAGAATCCTCCATCTTTTTTCCTGCATATTATGCCCCCTTTTTGGAATGTAGGTTTGCAAATTTGCCCTACATTTTGATAAACGGACAACCTATTACGTGCCCGATGTCTTCGGGGTGAGCAGTCGTGAATTCTCCGACAAAAAGCAGAAAAGCATGTGGTGCTATCCTGCTGAAGCAAACAAAAACTAAATACTCGAAACAAACCGTCCTGGGTTCAACAAACCCGCCGGATCGAACTTTGCTTTAATCTGTTTCATTAAACTGAGCGTTCCTTCGGCGGAACCCCAAACGTCAATGTGCCGTTTGAGTTCAGGGGGTGCGACTTCTATGATAAGATTTCCCTGCTTCGACATTGCAGTTTGACGCAGTTGCGTTAGCACATTCGCAAGCGACTGGTAGTCGGTGTCAGACCCCATAGGAATAATGACATACAATACACCACTCCCAAGCAACGCCATCATTTGGACATCAGAAGCCCAATTCGCCTCCACAATTTGCGCAGTAAATTCTGCGAGATCGGTGCGCTTTAGGTTCAATTTGGCAACCACTCTTTCGGTATTTCTATTATCTGCGGAGAATTCCTGCACAGCTTCCTGAAGGTGCTGTAATGATTCGTCCTCTATAATTGTGACACCTATCGCACCGTTTTGTTCCATAATTCCTTGGCATTGCGTCAATTGCCACGCCACAGTTTCGGGATCCCCACCGAACCCAACTGTTAGCATTGGCTTATTTTCATCTGCGGGTGTTTCGGTTCCCGCCCGCGTTGGATCTGAATTGACGAACAGATTTACAAACATGGGCAATGTTTGTGAACCAACAATATCCAAACCCGTGTCCGCGGCATCCTGAACGTCCTGAAAGTCTGCTGTAAGTATGGCTTGCCGCACGGGTATAGGCGACAACTTGAGGGTTACCTCGGTAATGATACCGAGCGTCCCAAACGCACCAATATAGAGTTTGTTAAGATCGTAGCCAGCGACATTTTTCACCACTTTGCCACCACTTTTGACGACAGTGCCGTCCGCGCGAACGACCCGCAAACCCAAGACTTGATTTCGGGCGGTCCCATGCCGCAAACGGAAAGCACCACTCGCGTTTGTGGCTACAATCCCACCGATGGTACACCGGTCTGCATACGGTGGATTCAATACCAGATACTGACGATGCTTTGCCAATTCGGTCTGGAGATCCCTCAAGCGGATACCGGCTTCCACAGTTACAGTTAAATCCGCGGGTTCATATTCTACGACACTATTCAAGTGTGTTGTCGCCAGGACTATATCTACTTTCTGTGGCAGATTTCCAATACCGAGTTTCGTACCCGCACCGGCAGGCATCACCGACAGTCCTTGTGTTGCCGCAAATTGGAGGACTTCTTGCATCTCTTGGACAGATGTCGGTAAAACGACCGCCTTCGGGACGTATCCATCAAAAGTGTAGGCAACAACCTGTTCCTCCGAGAGGATGCCGGATTCGCCGACAATACCTTTAAGTTTATCGTACAATTTTCTAATTTTTCCTTTTAGGTAGTCCTTATACCCTGTCTATGAATATAGAATCCCACTCGGTGGCAGACCTAACTTCTCATAAGATTCAGCTGTGGGGAAAATCTTCCCAGGGTTGCAAAGTCCTGTAGGATTAAAGACTTTTTTGACCGTCGCCATGACTTGCATATCAGCAGGACTGAAAATGAGAGGCATGTAATCCATCTTTTCAACACCGATGCCGTGTTCCCCCGTGATTGTGCCACCGACTTCTGCACAGACTGTTAGGATTTCTTGGTTGACATGCTCTACACGTTCACACTGATCCGCGTCTCGCTCGTTAAAAAGAACGATAGGATGAATGTTGCCGTCCCCGGCATGAAACACATTGGCGATGGGAATCTGATATTTTTCAGAGATCTCAGAGATCCGCCGTAGCACCTTCGGCAGCGTCGTCCGTGGCACGACACCGTCCTGAGTAATGTAGTTCGGAGCGAGTCGTCCGAACGAACCAAAGGCACTTTTTCGCGCCTTCCAGAGTTGCTGCCGCTCCGCCTCATCTTCGGCGTAATCCACCTTCCGTGCGTTGTGTTGTTTGAAGATTTCCAAGATCTGATCGGTCTGGTTCTGCATTCCGGCTTCAATACCATCAAGTTCCACAATCAGGATCGCTTCAGCATCAAGCGGGAAACCGAACTGGAAGGCTTCTTCTAAAGCACGAATGACGAGGGTATCCATCATTTCAAGTGCCGCCGGAATGATACCTTCACCGATTATCGTTGAGACGGCGTTAGAAGCATCGTCCATTGTCTCAAAGACAGCGAGCGCGGTTTGGTATGCCTGCGGATTCCGAGTCAGTCGGACGATCGCTTTCGTTACGATTCCAAACGTACCTTCGGAGCCGATCATCACACCGCGCAGGTCATAGCCGAGCGTTTCCTCAACAGCACCCCCCAATTCAACAATCTCACCGTCCGGCAAAACGACTTCCAACCCCAGCACATGGTCGGATGTAACACCGTATTTCAAGGTATGGGGTCCACCGGAATTTTCGGCGATATTCCCGCCTATCGTGCATGCCTTCTGGCTTGACGGATCTGGCGCGTAGTGATAACCTTGGTTTTGCACCGCCTGCGTCAACAAGAGATTCACTACACCGGGTTCAATAACTGCTCGTTCATTTTCGAGATCTACTTCTAAGATACGATCCATCCGGTTGAGGGCAATGATAATTCCACCTTGGACAGAGAGCATGCCACCACTCAAGCCGGTGCCACCGCCACGAGCGATAAACGGAGTGTCGTATTTATTCGCCAACTTCACGATATCTGACACCTGCTGTGCCGTATCCGCGAAGACAACGATATCCGGCATCGCCTTAAAAGAGGGCGCGGCATCGCATTCGTATACCGAGAGTGCGGTTGCATCCGTTAAGACATTTTTAGACCCAAGGAGCGCAGTAAGATCGGCAATAAGTTGTTCTTTTTGGTCCATAGTCTGTATCCTTCCATGGGGCAATTTCTAAGTACTATTGTACTTATTTTACCATAATTTCGGTTGCATGTCCAATTAGAAATTTAACGGATGTTTCCAGTATTTTCATTTGTTATAGCGACGGACAGCGTGTTATAATTATGAGAGTAAATGCAACCGATCATAGTTTGATTACCAAAGAACTTTTTTGAGATATGATGCGTGCAGGAGACAAAAATGCGAAAATCGATATTGATTTTAGGAATTGTCTGTTCCATTGCTTGGATACTACCACAGATCTGTTCTGCTGAAATCGACCCTGAAACAGCGGTTGGTGTCTGGCTCTTTGATGAAGGTGCGGGTAAAACAACCAAAGACGCTTCAGGAAAAGGGCACGACGGCACAATCAACGGTGCCAAGTGGAAAGACGGAAAAATCGGAAAAGCACTTGAGTTTGATGGCGCGCAGTGGGTGTCCATTGACTCGACCCCGGAACTACAGCTCGGTGAAGAACTCACAATGATGGCATGGTTTTACGCCACAGATATTTCCACTTGGCGGCAACTCATCGCTAAAAGCAACGAATATCTCTTACGCATTGATCCACCGCAGGAAGGGAATAAAATGTCAGCGTTTGTCAAGCCGGGTGGAAGTTGGGAACCACGAGCCTCTTCACATGTCCCTGATGAAAAGAAATGGATCCACTTCGCGGCGACTTACGACATCAACGAGAAAAACGAGCAACTCGTTGTGTATGTAAATGGCAAAAAAGCAGGTGTGAGTACACGTCCCGGAAAAACCGCTGTCACGGGAAATCCCGTTGAGATCGGTAAATGGGGTGGTGGTTCATATTTCGTTGGCATTATTGATGAAGCGGCTATCTTCAACACCGTCCTCAGCGAAGATGACCTATCAATCATTGTGGAACATGGATTAGCAAAAGCACTCGGCGGGTTAGACGTGGAACCAGCAGGCAAATTGACCACAACTTGGGGGACGCTCAAAATGAACCGATAACCCGCAATTGTGGAGTGCATTGTCTTACAATACGAATTTCCCATAGTATTCTCAATCAAAAACGGTGTATGTCTGTCTAAAATCTTGTAAGTATCAACTTGGGCTATATGTTATAATGTCTCAAATCAAAAGGAGGATTGCTATGCGAATTACGATTCTCGTATGCGGAATCTTATTGTGCAGCACCGTCGGCATAGTCTCCGCCGGTGTATGGACGGATCCGTTTGATGGCAAAGAACTTGTTGAAGGATGGGAATTCCGCGACTATCGCGATAAAGTTACGACGTTTGAAGTCAAAGATGGCTTCCTACAAATGACGAATCCGAAGGGTGGTTGGGGACATACAACCCCTGATAAACCGATGCTTGAACGGGAAATCCCGAAAAGTGCCGCGAAAAACATAACAGTGAGTGGTATTTTTTCCACCGAACCGGATAAACCCGCTGATTCATGGATCGGCATTTTCCTATACAGCGACGAAGATTTGAACTACGCTTGTCTGCTGTTTGGCGGTGAAGCCAACCAACCGCAAAAAACGTTGATTGGGAGTATGGTTCAAGCCAATTGGCAGGACAAGGGACACTTTCAGACCGGCTTCGATGTCCCGCTTCATCTCAAGATCGTCAAAGAGGATGACCTGTTCTCTGGCTACTATCGTGAGAGTGAAAAAGATGACTGGACTCTTTCTGGAAACAAAACGTGGAACCACAAGTTCGATGTAGAACGTGTCGGTATCGGGTTCATGAACAGTTGGGGCGGTCAAACAGTTACGTTCCTTGTTGACACACTCTCGATTGAAGGTGAAGGGATTGAACCCTTGTCAGTTGCCCCAGATGGCAAGTTAACGACGACATGGGGGACTCTCAAAGCGAGTCAATAATCTTCGGTGGATTGTGTTTTCCTACAGAAAGAAGAGGAGATCTGTCCAACGCACGAATGGATTTAAAATGGGGTGGTGAAGACACTACCCCAAATAGCACTTCTTAAGCAAAACGAATCGCTTCAAAAGACAACGCTTAAATCTGCTTAGGCAATATCACACCAAAGGATAAGGAGAAATTCTACCGCCATGTCCATCCCGAAAATATCCGTGAACAACCCAGTCTTAGCGAATATGCTAATGATTATAATTATCGCTTTTGGGTTGTACGCATGGATAAACCTACCCCGAGAACTCACCCCTGAAATCGCCTTACAGAGTGCGACGGTGACAACGCTCTATCCGGGTGCCTCTCCTGAAGAAGTTGAAAAGCTCGTCACCGCCCCTATTGAAGACGCGATTGAGGAAAATGTCAGCAAAATCAATCTGCTGTTCTCTAATTCTTCGGAAGGCAGATCTGTTATCTCTGTCGATTTTGAAGAGATGAGTGATCGAGATTTCGACAAGGAACTTGAGAACCTCCGCACTGCTGTAGAACAGGTAAATGAGTTGCCAGAGGAGATTTTGGACGATCCAAAGATTGAAGAACTGGATGTCTCCTCGGGTTTCCCTATGTTGACGATTGTTGTAGGAGGCACCATCTCGGAAACGCAGATGCGCGACATTGCCGAAAATCTCAAAGACGAAATCATGGACATCAAAAACATTGCGTCTGTCCGAATCGCGGGTCTCCGCGAGAGGGAAATATGGATTGAAGTGGATCCCGATCGGTTGAAGGCGTATCAGATTCCGATTGCGATGGTTATCACTGCGGTCGGTGCGAGCAACTTAAACCTGCCAGCTGGCACGATGGAACTTGGTAACACAGAATTCATGGTCCGGACGATGGGCGAATTCGCCAATCCAGATACGATCGGTGAAACAATCGTCTCCGTTCAACCGACGGGTACACCGCTCCGCCTGAAGGATGTCGCGACGGTTTCGGATACCTACGAAGAGGCAAGAACCCTCTCTCGGATCAGTGGGGCACCCTCTATTAGCCTAAGTGTGCAGAAAAAGACCGAAGGAAACACAATCGCGTTGGTCGCCCAACTCCGAGAATTGGTAGAAAAACGGAAAACAGACCTTCCTGAAGGTGCCGAATTGACAGCGGTCAACGACTATTCGGTTATTCTCAAGGAACGATTAGGGATTCTTGAAACAAACGCGTTTTTTGGTTTGATCCTCGTTGTGTTGATGCTCTTCCTTTTTATCGGATGGCGCAACGCCGTATTCGCCGCACTCGGAATACCGGTTGCGTTCATGGCAACCTTCTGGTTTATGTCTGTGGGCGGCTACACACTCAGCGGTGTCTCCCTGTTTGGGCTTATCTTAGTCGTTGGGATTGTTGTCGACGATGCTATTGTCGTCATAGAGAACACCTATCGACATATTGAAGCAGGGGCATCTCCAAAGGTTGCCGCCATTCGTGGCGCAGAAGAGGTGGGCTGGCCAGTTTTAGCCGCCAGTTTGACGACAATCTGTGCGTTTGGTCCATTGATGTTCATGTCTGGCACTGCAGGTCAGTTTATGCGGGTTGTCCCAATCATGGCGATTCTGGTATTGATTGCTTCTCTCTTTGAAGTCTTCGTAATTTTACCGGCGCACGTTTCCGAATGGGGGAAAGCGAGAGTCCAGGCAGGACGGAGCAGACTCGAAAACCTTCGTACCCGATCACCGAATACCTTTGCCCTAAGTGCCTATATCACAGGCTTTTTCGCAGCGTTCGGACTGTTTTTTCACTTTATCAGGAACCGATATATCCGAATCTTGAAAATAACGATTCGACATCGGTACGCCTTTGTAGGAAGTGTCTTCTTTATTGGGTTGATCGCGTGTGTCGGTGCGTTTTTAGTTCTCGACAGGGAACTCTTCCCAGGCGAAGATTTCCCGCAATTCTACGTCAAAGCCGAAATGCCGCCTTCCTACGGGATGCAAGAAACAACAGCCGTCATCGCGCAATTTGAAGAAGCTGCCAAAACACTTCCATCAAATGAAGTCGCGGCAATTGTCAGCAACATCGGGTTACACACGCCGACCTCGGGGATGATGGAAGGCGTTACCTATGGATCCAATTTCGGTGAGATTATCGTTGAACTCACCCCAAAACGGGAACGCACTCGAGGCGTAGATGATATCATCGCAGAACTACGGACAAAAACCACAGGTATTAGTGGAATTGAGGAGTTGAATTTCATCACACAGGAAGGCGGTCCTCCCTCAGGCGCGGATGTTGAAGTTAAAGTAAAGGGACCAAGATTTGACCAACTGACGGGGCTCGCAGATA
Source organism: Candidatus Poribacteria bacterium (assembly GCA_965220065.1). Classification (GTDB taxonomy): domain Bacteria; phylum Poribacteria; class WGA-4E; order WGA-4E; family WGA-3G; genus WGA-3G. The sequence continues at coordinate 4,822,988 of OZ244804.1, read as the reverse complement.
CCCTTAAAGCATCACTCATGGAAATGGACGGTGTCTACGACATTCGAGATGACTTTCGCACGGGTAAATCCGAACTCCGTATCTATCTGAAACCGGAGAAGGCACATCAGTACGGATTAACCACATTTCAAGTTGCACAAACAGTGCGCACTGCAATTGAGGGCGCTAAAGCGACAACGTATCGTGAAGCAGACGAGGCGATTGATGTCATCGTCAAATATGAGGAAGATACCCTCACTAACTTTGCAGAACTTAACAATCTGTTAATCGCAACACCGACGGGGGCGATTGTCCCTCTCAAGGATGTCGCGGATATCATAGAGGAGAAAGGGTACGCTGATATCCGCCGATTTGACGGTGAACGGGCGATCACGGTTTACGCTTCCGTAGATAGGACAAAAACGACCCCCTTTGATGCGACTCAGGCGCTCATCCGTAAATTTGCGGATGTCGAATCCCTGTATCCCGGATACCAACTCGATTTTAGAGGGCTTTTCGATGAGATTATAGAGTCCTTTTCGGAGTTGTGGAAATTGTTTATCGTCGGACTGTTGCTCATCTATGTCGTATTGGGTGCGCAATTCAAATCGTTTATCCAACCGATTATCATTATGCTCGCTGTCCCGTTCGGAATGATAGGAGCGATGGTCGGGTTACTTCTTGCCAATGCGACACTGAGTATGGTCGCAATGTTTGGGATTGTCGCACTCTCCGGTATTGTCGTTAATGATTCAATTGTGCTTATCGACTTCATCAATAAATTCCGCGAGCGCGGCTACAACAAGTGGTACGCAATCCTGAAAGGCGGGTATGTCCGATTACGTCCGATTGTTCTCACCTCAATGACGACAATTATTGGACTCCTGCCGATGGCGATCGGCCTCGGGGGTAAATCTCCGATCTGGATGCCGATGGCGTATACCATTATCTTCGGGCTTTCGCTCGCAACTACGATGACGCTCTTTGTGATGCCAGCACTTTATGCGATCACAACAGATATACGAGGTCTCGTCCTGAAAAATCCAGAGGAACGTTTCCGAACCGTTTCAGACGAAGACCTGTTGGGTGCTGCGGTTCCGGCTGACGATTGATTAGAGCACTGAGGCGAGGTTTTCGGACCTCGCCTTATACACTTTTTATCCGTGCAGACAAAACATCCGCAAATCAACACGAAGTCTTAATCCCACACAGCAAATCCGATCACCATGTCCATCCCCAAAATATCTGTAAACAACCCTGTTTTAGCGAATTTACTAATGATTATCACCATCGCTTTCGGGTTGTACGCATGGATAAACCTACCCCGAGAACTCACCCCGGAAGTCTCAGTACAGAGTGCAGTTGTGACAACGCTCTATCCGGGAGCATCCCCAGAAGAAGTTGAAATGCTTGTCACTGCCCCTATTGAAGATGCTATTGAGGAGAATGTCAACAAAGTTGATCTATTGTTTTCTACCTCTTCAGAGGGGCGTTCTGTTATCTTTGTCGATTTTGAGGAGATAAGTGACCGGGATTTTGACAAGGAACTTGAAAATCTCCGCACCGCTGTTGATCAGGTGAATGCGTTGCCAGAGGAGATTTTAGATGATCCGAGGGTCGAAGAATTTGATACCTCATTCGGTTTTCCCATTTTGACGATTGTCGTAGGTGGAAATATTGCGGAAACGCAGATGCGGGATATTGCTGAAAATCTCAAAGATGAAATCTCGGACATCAAAAACATTGCCTCTGTTCAAATGGCAGGTCTCCGTGAGAGGGAAATATGGATTGAGGTGAACCCTGATCGATTGAAGGCATATCGACTCCCAATTTCAGCGGTTATTACCGCGCTTGGAACAAACAACTTGAATCTCCCTGCCGGCACAATGGAACTTGGCAGCACGGAATTCATGGTGCGAACGATGGGAGAATTCAGTGATTTGGACACTATTGGCGAAACCTTTATCACTGTTCAGCCGATAGGTAGGCTTCTCCGTCTGAAAGATGTTGCAACGATCTCTGACACCTACGAGGAGGTGCGAACGCTATCGCGAATTGATGGACAACCTTCAATTAGCCTGAGTGTGCAAAAGCAGACTGAGGGAAACACAATTGCATTAGTTGCTAAACTTCGAGAATTAGTCGACAATCGGAGAACGGATCTCCCTGAAGGTGCTGAGTTGACGGTTGTTAATGACTATTCCGTTGTTCTCAAAGAACGATTGGGTATTCTTGAAACAAATGCGTTTTTCGGTTTAATCCTTGTTGTGTTGATGCTCCTCCTCTTCATCGGATGGCGGAACGCTTTGTTCGCTGCACTCGGAATCCCCGTTGCGTTCATGGCAACGTTTTGGTTTATGTCCATTGCTGGTTATACGCTCAGCGGTGTCTCTCTGTTTGGGCTTATTTTAGTCGTAGGGATTGTCGTTGATGATGCTATTATTGTCATGGAAAATATCTATCGGCACATTGAGTCTGGCGTATCTCCAAAAGTTGCCGCCATCCGCGGCGCGGAAGAGGTCGGTTGGCCGGTTGTAGCGGCAAGTTTGACGACAATCTGTGCTTTTGGGCCGTTGATGTTTATGTCTGGTGTTACTGGACAGTTTATGCGGATCGTGCCGGTTATGGCGATTCTGGTGTTGATAGCATCTCTTTTTGAAGTATTTGTAATTTTACCAGCACACGTCGCTGAATGGGGAAGAACCAAAATTCGCACAGGACGTAGCAGGCTTGAAAATCTCCGAACCGAGTCTCCGAGGGGTTTCACCCTCGGTGTCCGGATTGTCGGATTTTTCGTGTGGTTTGCCATGTTTTTTGAATTAATTCGGAACCGATATGTTAGAATCCTGAAAATAACCATTCGACGCCGATATGCGTTTGTAGGGAGTGTCCTCTTCTTCGGGTTAGTTGCATGCATCGGGGCATTTTTTGTTCTTGAAAGGGAACTCTTTCCCGGTGAAGAGTTCCCACAATTTTATGTCAAAGCCGAGATGCCACCTTCCTACGGAATACAGGAAACAACAGAAGTAATTGTCCAAATTGAAGAGATGGCTAAAAGACTTCCATCAACTGAAGTTGATGCGGTCGTCAGCAATGTCGGTTTACACACATTTATGTCAGGTTTGGTAAGAAAAAGTGTTACCTACGGCTCAAATTTAGGAGAGGTAATCGTCGAGCTGACACCAAAGCAAGAGCGCATCCGAGGTGTGGATGAGATCATCGCAGAACTACGGACGAAAACCGCCACAATAAGTGGAATTGAGCAACTGAGTTTCGTCACACAGGAAGGGGGTGCTCCACAAGTAGCAGATGTGCGAGTCAAAGTAAAAGGACCGAGATTTGAGCGTCTGACTGAACTCGCTGGCGTTCTTAAGACAGCCCTATCTCAGATAGATGGCGTTTATGATATCCAAGATGACTTCAGCATCGGAAAATCTGAACTGCGCATCTACTTGAATCAGGAGAAAGCATATCAATATGGATTAACCACGTTTCAGGTTGCCCAAACTGTCCGAACCGCTATTGAGGGTGCCAAGGCGACCACCTATCGTGAAGCAGACGAGGCGATTGATGTTATCGTCAAATATGCGGAAAATACCCTTACGAATCTTGCAGAACTTAGTAATCTCTTAATTGCGACCCCTACCGGTGCGATTGTTCCGCTTAAGGACATCGCAGATATAAGAGAAGAAACGGGATACGCAGATATCCATCGCTTCGATGGGGAACGAGCAATCACGGTTTATGCATCCGTAGATAGAGAAAAGACGAATGCCTTTAAAGTGAATCAATCACTCATCAGCGCATTTGCTGATATAGAATCTTTGTATCCGGGATACCAACTCGATTTTCGAGGGGTTTTTGATGAAATTACAGAATCCTTTTCCGAGTTGTGGAAGTTGTTCATTGTTGGGCTGTTGCTCATCTATGTCGTATTGGGCGCGCAATTCAGGTCGTTTATACAACCGATTATCATTCTGTTTGCTGTTCCGTTTGGAATGATAGGTGCGATGATTGGACTCCTCCTTGCCAATGCGACCCTAAGCATCGTCGCGATGTTTGGTATCGTTGCACTCGCGGGAATTGTGGTGAACGATTCCATTGTTCTTATCGACTTCATTAATACATACCGAGAACGGGGTTACAACAGATGGTATGCGATTTTGAAAGGTGGGAGTGTCCGATTGCGTCCGATTGTTCTCACCTCCCTGACAACCATCATTGGACTCATTCCGATGGCAATCGGTCTGGGCGGGAAATCACCGATTTGGATGCCGATGGCGTATACCATTATCTTTGGACTCTCCTTTGCGACTTTGATGACCCTGTTTGTGATGCCAGCACTTTATGCGATCACAACCGATGTCCGAAGGCTATTCCTGAGGAATCCAGAGGAACGCTTCCGCCCCGTTTCGGACGAGGAACTGCTGGGTGCAGTAGCTTCCGCTGATGATTAGAACTGATTCTCAAATTTATCTCCACAGCGTGGAAGCGGACCAAAACATTTGCCATAATCGTAGGATTTCAATTTTAAAAATAACGCAAGATGTGCTACAATAATCGGGAATTCGGTTTATAGTGAAACTGATAATTAAGTGTGCGCTTGACTATCGGGCGAGGTAATCTTGAAGAAATACCGAAGCAAAAACCCTCTACGAGGGAAGGGTTTCTCCGATGGGGTCTGATAAAAATGTGCCCTTATTTCTTGACTTTACTATAACATCCGCAGAGATGACAATGGAGATCACAAAATGGCAACATTAGAAGGCTTCAGAGTGAGAAATTTCGGTGTTCTCAAAGATGTTACACTCGGTCGCCTATGGGACAGAAGAAGAGAAGAAGCACTCACCCCAATGACAGCGGTAATTGGGAAAAATGGAGTGGGTAAGAGTGCTTTGTTCGATGCTTTTGGTTTCCTTGCCGATGCCCTCAATCTCAATAATGTGGAGGAGGCTTGCGACGCGCGCGGGCGTGGGGGTTTTGAAAAAATGCGATCACAAGGCACAACAGACCCCATCGAGTTTGATGTGTACTATAGAGAACACGGAAATGCCAGACCGATTACCTATCAAATTGCCATTGCGTCAGACGAATTCGGACGTCCCTACATCCTGCGAGAACGCCTTCGACAAAGACGCAAGGGACAGAAACGGGGTTGGCCTTTCTCTTTTCTATTTCTCAACAATGGTAGTGGTGTGGCGTGGAAAGGAGATCAAGCAGGACACCAGATTGATGAAGCGATTGACAACTTACAATCATTGATGACATTTCTGGAATCCATAAAATCAGAGGAGTTTGGGGAAACAGAGACTATTGAATTGAATGACCCGCGCAAACTTGGTATCGCCACAATTGGCGCATTGAAACAACACCCCCGCATCTCTGCTTTCCGTCGTTTTATTGAGGGATGGTATCTCAGTTACTTTACACCAGACGCTGCGCGAAGCCTACCGCTTGCTGGTCCTCAAGAACACCTCAATACCCGAGGCGACAATCTCGGTAACGTCGTGCAATTTATGGAGCGTGAACACCCACAGCACTTCAAAACGATTTTAAAAAGGATCGCTGATAAAATTCCTGGTATCAATCAAATTGATACTGAAAAAACCAGCGATGGTAGATTGCTGCTAAGATTTAATGACAAAGGCTTTCAAGATCCGTTTTACGCTCAGCAGATGTCTGACGGGACGCTCAAAGTCTTCGCCTATCTACTGCTGCTTGAAGACCCAACGCCACCTCCTTTTCTGTGTATTGAAGAACCAGAAAACGGTCTGTATCATAAACTTTTGGAAACACTCGCCACCGAATTCCGTGAACATGCTACAGGACACAGAGGAGGATCACAAGTTTTTATTACGACTCACCAGCCGTATTTTGTCAATGCCTTGGAACCGAAAGAAGTTTGGATCCTCGAAAAAGACGAAAATGGGTTTTCCAAAATACGTCGAGCAAATGAAGATCCACTTGTGAACGAACTTGTCGAAGAGGGACTGCCCTTGGGTGGCCTCTGGTATAGTGACTATCTTGATCCGAGACAATAGAATGCATTTTGAAATACTTGTTGAAGACCTATCTGGCAAAAAAGCACTTGACATTTTGATACAGAAAATCGTTGGTGCTCAACATACATACAATATCCATCCCTACCGAGGAATAGGACACATTCCAAAAAATCTCACCAGCCCTACAACCGTAAATACTGACCTCTTGCTCGATCAACTCCCTATACAGCTCAGAGCTTACGGAAAAAGTTATGCTAATGATCCTACCAAGGTAGTAATCGTGGTCTGTGATTTGGATGATAACTGTCTGAAAACATTCCGCCAAGAACTCTTGCGAATCTTGGATTCTTGCAACCCCAAACCAGAAACCCGGTTTTGTGTTGCTATAGAAGAGGGCGAAGCGTGGCTACTCGGGGATATTCCAGCAATCAAGGCAGCTTATCCAAAAGCCAAGGATAACATTCTGAATGGTTATCAAAATGACTCTATTTGCGGAACGTGGGAACTTCTGGCTGATGCCATATTCGTCGGAGGCTCAAATGCCCTCGGAAAGAAACCTTGGTATGTACGTGGGAAAGAAAAATCGGCATGGGCTCAGAAAATCACTCCGCATATGAATGTAGACCAAAACGCATCGCCCAGTTTCCGTTACTTTCGAGATAAAATTCGAGAACTGATCTGAGTATTCAGCATTGATTTGTCAATTTGTTGGAAACCAAGGAGAAGCAACAGCATGAATGAACAGAATTTGAAAATTACTTTTATCGGTGTCGGTGGCATTACCAGAAGTTACCGCCAAAGCCTTAACCAACTCGAACGTCCCATCGCGGCAGTCTGTGATATAAACGTCGAACGCGTTGCAACGATCGCCGCCGAAGAAAATGCGACAGCATACACCGATCACGGTGAAATGCTACAGACAGAGAAACCGGATGTCGTCTTCATCTGTATCCCACCTGGGGCACACACGACACAGGTCGCTGATGCCGCGGCATCTGGCGCAGCGGTCTTTGTTGCGAAACCCGTTGCACAGGATTTGGAAACCGCTCAACACGCCCGCGATGCGATTGCCACCGCTAATGTCATCAATCAGGTCGGTTATATGGCGCGCTACAGCGACATTACAGCAAAGGCAAAGGAATTAGTCGGCGATCGGCAACTCACAATGGGGATCGGACGGTTTCTCACAAGGATGGGTGCGGGGCATCCGTGGTGGGGGAAATACGAGGTATCGCGCGGACAGATAGTCGAGCAGACGACGCACGTCTTCGACCTCATCCGCTACTTCCTCGGTGATGTTGCCAATGTTCACGCCTACGGTATCAAAGGGGTTTCTGAAGGTATCGCTGACTTTGAGGAATGTACTGTCTGCAACATGCAGTTTGAGAGTGGAGCGGTTGGCAGTATCACCAGTACCTGTGTCGCTCGCGCACACGACCATTTTGCCGCCGAATTGGTCGGTGATGACTTCTATCTCAAACTCACGCTCGACCTCGGCTTGCGCGGTCAAATTAGCGGTGAGGAAATCGACTACACCGGCACGGAAGCGGGTTACTTCCGACAGGTTGAGCAATTCATCAAGGCAGTCGAAGCAAACGATCAGGGGTTGGTCATTGCCCCCTACGCCGATGCTGTCAAGTCTCTTGCTGTCACACTCGCGGCGAACCGTTCCTTGAAAACAGGACAAGTTGAACGGGTAGGGGTATAATCAAGAGAAAATGTGCGGGCAGGCACAAGACCTGCCCCTACAATGTTTTTCGGATAGCATTACCGAAATATTTACTTAAACTTTATTAAAGCGCACCTACCCTATAATACAGATTAGAAAAACGTCAGGTACGGCTTTCCGACGATCTCCCGCCATAATAGGACTGCGAGTTCGCGGGCGTGATAATCGCCCCACATAGAAGCCTCCCCACACGGAATCTGCCTGCCTTCCGGCACATAATCCCATCCATTCGGACGGTGATACACCGAATGCATCAATAACCCCTGATGCGTATCGGATTCAGAGAGATACGGTTCAGCAAAGAGCGTCTGCGCCACTGTTAAGCCTGCTTGGTAATAGGAATTCCCAGCATCTGATTCACCGTGCTTATTGAGGTAGTTGCCGAGTCGAATTAAGCCTTGTGCCGCAATTGCCGCGGCGGAACTATCCACCGGTTCAAGATCGTTGAATGGGTCTGCGGGGACTGACGAGTAATCGCCGAGTCCTGCTAAACCGGGAGCACCCGTATCCCAATACGGAATCCCATCCTGCGCGGTATTCTCAATATAGAAATCAGCGGTGGCTTCCGCGGCTTTGCACATGTGTGCAGTCGCCAGATCATATCCGCCGTAAGGTTCAAGCATTTCTGCGGGTAATGTGTCAAAAAACTCAAGTTGCTCGGCGTACCCCGTAATAATCCATGCAAGCCCGCGCGTCCACGTCGTAAACGGAGAATACCCCTGCTGGGTGCTTGGGCAGCGGTAGTTCCCATCGTTTGTATTGAAGATCGATTCATGCACAACCCGTCCACGTATGTCAAATGCGTCACGTCCTTCGCCGTAGTAAACGTTATAGGACGCTGTCGTCTGCGAATGTTGAAGCAGGCGTTCCAATAAACTGATAGCGGCATCGCCCTCACCCATCAGCACAGCACCAAGTGTGTGCCCAAGTCCCAAAGCCCGCAAAGAACGGATCGTGTCTGAGAAGAGCGAATGCGGTCCGTTGAAAGAGGCGATATATCCTGTCCCATCATTAATACGGGTCCAGCGAGCGGCTTGCACGGCGGCGGAGGCTTTCAGTGCGAGTTCATAGAAATCCATCTCACTATCATTCCACGGAATCATACCCTCCCGCATCAAACGTCGGAGGTTGCCGTAAGTCGAGACGTTATTGAAGCCGTGATCGTGGACACCGATGTGTGTCACATGGGGTGCCATCTTTTCAACCGTATTCCGCCGACCGATCTCAAGGAACTGCTCATCGCCGGTGGCATCAAACTGGAGGATAGCAGAGCCGAATTGGAACCCCTGTGTCCACTCTGTCCAGCCGCGTGTCGTGTAGGTCCCAGCAACGGTAAAGACAGGTGTCCCTTTTTCGGGGGGCCACGTATCCTCAATGGCTAAAATCTTTTGACCTGAACATTCAAAAAGCCTCTCAATCTGAGGCTTTAGATCGGCAATACACAATGACTTGTTTATTTTCATTTTATTATAGTTGCCTCCTCAGTTAAATTGTTGGGTTTCGCTATGTCTATTTCTATGAATAGATCATTGAAAAGTGGTATTTTCCTGATAGATTTGAGGTTTCGTGGTCATTCACCGCTCTACCCAACCTACGATGGTGACTGTGTGTCTTTATATCGTTCACAAATCACTTGGATGAGATTGGTCGTGGACTTACCTGGGACGTTCAAACCGACGATCACCTTACCCCCGTTTGCCTCAACGACGTCTCTTTCGATGAGTTGTTCCAGTTGATAGTCGCCACCTTTAACGTGGATGCTCGGCTTGAGTTCTGAAAGTAAGGAGATTGGCGTTTCTTCTGGAAAGATGACGACGTAATCGACGCATTCCAATCCGGCGAGCATCTCTGCCCGCTCGTCTTCAGGAACAAGCGGACGATTTTCACCCTTGAGTTGACGTACCGAACTATCGCTGTTAACTGCCACCACGAGCAGATCCCCAAGTTGGCGCGCCGCTTGAAGATAACGGAGATGCCCCAAGTGTAGTACATCAAAACAGCCGTTAGTCGTGACAACAACGTTTCCGTCTGATTTCGCTTGCTGAAGGATGGAAGCAAGTTCGCTGAGATGATAGATTTTTTGATTTAACATTTTCCATTTTTGATAAGATCTGTTCCGCTCCACTAATATCAAGTTCTAATACCATTTCTGATTGATGGTTTCTCTTAAAAGAGTCTACCGTTTTTGGTTATGTCCGGTGCGGTTGGGAAACCGCACCTACCGGGCCTGGGTGGACGGTGAGGCTAATGCAATATAAATTTTTAGAGATGGTATAAAAAACGTTAATAGTTTAGCACGCATCAGACCGCTTGGCAAGTTTTTCCTCTATTGCCGAATTCATGATTTTGTGCTATAATGAAGTGGGAATTGTAGAAAAAATTATGCAGATCAGGAGAAAAAGAATGACCGAGAAAAGAGAAGACACGCATCGCAGATTGCCTATTTGCACCCTCGGTGCACCCGGACACGGTAAAACAACATTGACAGCGGCGATAGCGAAGGTCGTCGCGAGAATTGGTGCGATTCACACAAACGGAGATAACGACTTTGAGGTACAAACCCCGATCAGCCATCCAATCCGAGAAGGCGTTGGCATCACCTACCGTGCAATAGCCTATGAAACCAGTGGCAAACTTTATACACACATCGATTGCGATACCTACTTTGATGTGGTAAAAATGCTCATCAGTGGTTCACCTGCAATTCAGGGGGCAATTTGGGTCGTGAATGCAGTCGAAGGGGTTACACCTGACTCCGAGGCACATCTCCGCCTTGTCAGTCAAATGCACTTCCCGACTGTATTGTCCTTTCTGAATACAGACGGTATTCTAAAAGACGATGAACTTATAGACATTTGCCAACAGGAAATGGGAGAACTGCTGAACACATGTAGTTGGGACGAAGAAACTGCTCCAATAATTGTCGGTGATGCACGCAAGGCATTAGATTACAGAGGAGACAGCATCACTTCTACGCAGTGGCAACCGATTGTTGACCTTATTTTCGCGATGAATCGGACAATGCCCGCGCCTGTGGACACTGGACACTTACCGCTTATTATGCCTATTTACGAAATTACTGAAGAAACGAAAGAGCGTGTAGCCATCCGCGGCGATATTGCGCAAGGACAACTCGCTGTCGGACAAGCGGTCGATATTGTGGGTAAAGGAGACAGGATTAAAACACGGATTCTCAGCATAAAGGAGGACGAAGTCTGCGTCGAATCTGAACCCGACTGGTTGTCTATCGGACAAGTACTTTGCTCACCGAAGACAGTCAAATCGCATTCCGAATTTACCGCACTCATCTATCTGCTAACACACGAAGAAAGTGGCACACACATCCCGCTCATCGAAAACGATAGACCTGACATCCATTTATGGGGTATTGACATGCCTGCGCATCTAAAACTCCCGCCGAGTCTCTCTCTTATTACACCGGGAGCTTATACCCACGTGAGCCTTACACTCGATTTACCCTTGGTGATGGAGGTTGGCACACGATTTGAGGTAAAAAAGATGGATGTGCGAATCGGGTTAGGCGTTGTGACGGGTGTGGTATGATCCGTTCACATAAGCATGGTTCATACGGATTCAGACGGGTGCGGTTGAAAACCGCACCTACGGTTTTATCCTGCAGCGATTGCGTCCTGCAGGGTGAGGTCACCGGTATACAAAGCGCGTCCGATAATCGCACCACTGGCACCAATCTGCTTCAAAGCGGCTACGTCAGCAAGCGACGTGACACCCCCCGAACCAATCACATCGGCAGGAACAGCATCAATAATATCAGCAGTGGCGTCAACGTTGGGACCTTTGAGCATGCCATCGCTCTTGATGTCAGTGTAGATAAGTGTTTGGACATCCGCCATCTCCACGGCAAATTCGACTGCAGATTTCTGGGAAACCTCTAACCACCCTTCCGTAGCAACCATCCCATCTCTTGCGTCAATGCCGACAGCGATACGCCCACCGTATTCGGCACACGCCTGCTTCACCAAACTCGGTTGTTTGAGTGCAACTGTCCCCAAGATGGCACGATGCACGCCTAACGCCAAAACCGCTTCCACTTGCGCCATGCTGCGGATGCCACCGCCAAGCTGGACAGGGATATCCAATGCAGACACGATTTCACTAACAATGTGGAGGTTCGCAGATTCACCCTGAAACGCGCCGTCCAGATCCACGAGGTGCAGGTATTCCGCACCCTCGGCTTGCCACCGCAACGCCATCTCTACAGGGGCATCTGAGAAGATGGTCTCCTGTGAGGCGATACCCTGTACTAAATTCACACACTTGCCACCGCGAAGATCGATTGCGGGTAGTATATACATATTTTAAATTTTCCTTGCGGTTCGGTGAGGTAGGTTGAGAACCGAAAGTCCCTCTCCGTATACCCGTCCTCCACTTCGTTACGGACTACGCGCTTGGTTTCTCTGCTACTCATCTCGGAAAATACCGAGCAATTTCAACTGGACGATTGAAATAACCGCAATAATGAAAAACAGCACCCAACCGATTGTCGCCGCATAGCCGAGACGCATGAACTGAAATCCGTTTTTGTAGAGATACATAACGATCGTCGATCCGGCATCCGCAGGTTCACCGCCATTCGTCAAAATGAACGGAAGATCAAAGAGTTGGAGCGAGCCTATCATCGAAACGACGAAAACGAAGGCTATCACGGGTCGCAACGAGGGAAGTGTGACATGGATGAACGCTTGCCACCAGTTCGCACCGTCAACAGCTGCCGCTTCATATAATTCCTGCCGAATCCCTTGCAAACCGGCTAAGAAATAGATCATATTGAACCCTGCCCACTGCCAAACACCTGTTAGAATGACCGCTGGCATCACATATTTTTCCTCGTTTAACCAACCAATCTCCTTACCAAAGAGAACGAATTCCTGATTGACCAAGCCTGCTCGTTGATCGTAGACGAGGTTAAAGATAATCGCCACGAAGACACCGGCGACGAGGACGGGTGCGAAAAAGGCGAGACGTAGAACGTTTTTCCCTTTAACGAATTTGGAATTGAGGAGAATCGCTAACAGCAAAGCGATCGGTAATTGGAGGGTGAGCGTACCTACGGCGAAATAGGCAGTGTTCCGTAGCGATTTCCAAAAAATCGGGTCGCGGAACAGATCTGTGAAGTTACCGATACCAACAAATATCCGGCTTTGGAATCCACGCATTTCATAGAGACTCATCACGAGCGACGAAATGAGCGGATAGCCCATAAAAATAACGAACAAGAGATAGAACGGGGCGATAAAAAGATAGGGAGCGATTTTCTGTTGTTGGTTCCAAAAAACGTTCGTTGTGCGTTTTTGTTTCATATCTTTTAATTTTACCTTGCGGTTCGGTGAGGTCAGTTGGCGTTTTCACGTGTGCCTCCGTAGATCTGAGGAAACACCCAAGCAAAAACCCTTCCACTTCGTTACAGGCTGCGTTTTCTGTTCAAGATAGTTACAGGTCGCCCCATCTGCCTCTGTCTTTGGCAATCAGTGCTCGCACCTTATCTGCCAAATCGGTTAAAGCCTCCCTCGGTGTCTGTTTCTCTGTAACGGCGGCGAAAATCGCATCGTTGAGCAGATCCGCCCCTTCCGACCAGTAGGGATTCTGATAACGAGGCGGCATATTGGGTGCCATTTCGATAAACAACTCCCCAAGCCGCTGTCCACCTAAGTAGACATCAGGTTCCTTAAAGATAGGGGCATCCCACGCCGATTTGAGCGGTGGAATAATCCGTGTCGTCTCGTATCGGTTGACAAGACCGGGTCTGTCAAAATAGGTGAACTTGAGAACTTCCCACGCGAGATCCGGGTTTTCGCACTGCTTCGTAATCCCAATCATCGTGCCACCGCGCGTCGTGGTCCGCCTACCGCCGGGATACCACGCAGGCATACTGACTGCTTTCCATTTACCAGACATCTGTGGCACCTGACTTTTGAGAATGCCGACGTACCAATCGGGTGCGAGAATAGAGAGGATCTTGCCGTCCTGCATTGCGGCGAAATTACTCGGATCGCCGTGCCATGTTCCGTATACTGGCGTTGCAATTTGATGTTCATTGAACAACGCCGTGAAAAATTCCAATGTCTCAATCGCGAGTTCGCTATCGATAATGACATTGCCTGCTTCGTCGAAAAATCCGCCGCCCTGTTGAAGGAGTAAGCTGAAATAGTCGCTCTCCGTGCGTCGATCCAACACGATTGCGTACTGGTCAATTTTACCATCGCCATCAAGATCGCGCGTCGCTTTCTTTCCGGCAGCGATAAAGTCGTCCCATGTTTCAACCTCTGTCATTTCAACGCCAGCGGCTTTAAAGAGATCATCTCGGTAAAGTAGTACGACGGGGTGTAAGTCGTGCGGAATGCCGAAAATCTTGCCGCGATAGGACCACGGCGTGAACCGACTCACGACCAATTTCTCCATCCAACCTTCGCTTTCTAAACGCGGACGGAGATCGACAAAGCCTACCTCATCAATTGCGCCCTTAAGAAACCGACCGATGGATGTAATCTCAACCTCAACGAGATCCGGCGCACCGAAATTGGACAACATCGCCGCGAGGAGTTTATCGTGCATCGTGCCACCGAAATTGATGAGTTGGACGTTGATCCCTGGGTTCTGCGCTTCAAAGATAGGCACGCGTGCTTGGTATTCCTCGTAGTGGGTGTTCGCGAAAATCCAGAATTCGAGATTCTCACCTTCCTGCTCGGAACGTCCGAAGATGAAAAGCGTAGAGACAAGAAACAGAATCAGCATTACCATCGGTCCCTTGCCGAGCGGGAAACTCTCAGAATCAATAGGAAGACGAAACATAAAAAACTCCGTTCAGAAGTACTCAGTTGTTAGCAATCAGCAACCAGCGATTCGCAAAGTAGTCGTCATACACCGTAGATGCAGTTACAAAATTCAACAGCAAAGACGGTAAGAAAGCAACAGAGGTAAACCATTGGCTCTGCCAATTACCAGAGCCATTCAACTGTCGGTTTTCTATCCATTTTTGTAAGAAATCGCAACCGGGAGAGTGCTTCTACAGGAAGAAGTCGGGAATCGGAGTTCCCTCCTACAGAAGAATTGAATGCCTCTGCGCCAATTACAGAAATTACTTGACTTTTGCACGCGTACCGATTAAAATGTATCAGAATACGTCCTTTTTATCAACAAACTTTTTATTCCCACAGAGCACAGCGATTCAAAAATCACAAGAAGAATCGCGAGTAAAACTCGCTCCTACAAAGGGCGCGGTCTGGAAAATATGTCGAAATGGAGGAAAAGTCTATATGCCTACATACGAGTATAAATGTCTCGGATGCGACAACCGATTCGAGCGGTTTCAGGGCATAACCGCCCCCGCAATCGAGGAATGCCCGGAGTGCGGTGGCAAAGTGAAGCGACTCATCGGAGCAGGTGCAGGATTGATTTTCAAAGGCTCTGGATTCTACATTACAGACTACCGAAGTGACGGCTACAAAGAATCAGCGAAGAAGGATAAAAACGAGTCGTCAGATAAAAGCACTTCATCGGACAAAAGCGAGAAAAAAGAAAAGAAAACCGATACGAGTAGCGAATCCAAGAGCACATCCACCGATTAAAAGTGAACGAACCTGCATTATCGGGTGAGGTCTCCACGCTTCAGTTCGGTTACGTTTTTAGTTTTGGCACAACGGAGTGTGTCTACTACTTTTAAAGGGAAACGTTGTGCACAATCACAGTCCCGACCATCACCACGATCATGACGATGCGCACGCACATAGCCATCAAAGGCATCTCCAAAAGAAATTCAAGTTTGCTGTGCTCATCACGTTTGGCGTCTTCCTCGGCGAACTCATCGGCGGCATCTGGTCAGGTAGCCTTGCTCTCCTAAGCGATGCGGCACATGTAATGTCGGATGTCTTCTCACTACTGATTAGTTGGTTGGCAATTTACCTTTCAACCCGTCCCGCCACGTCTTCTCGGACCTATGGGTATCATCGCGCAGAGGTCTTCGCCGCTTTTGTCAATGGTGTGTCCCTCATCGCGATCTCCTGCTGGATTTTCTATGAAGCATACCAACGGTACATGTCCCCAACAGAAATAAAAGTGGCAGGGATGTTTGTTGTGGCGTGCCTTGGATTCATAGGGAACCTCATCATCTTATGGCAGTTGCACGGTGAGGGGCACGGAAATCTCAACGTCCGGAGTGCGATGCTCCATGTAATAGGGGACACCCTCTCCTCCGTCGCGGTTCTCGTCGGAGGTGCGATTATCTTCTGGACGGGATGGTACCCGATTGACGCGTTGCTGAGTTTCCTTATCGGTGGGATTATACTTTTCGGGGCAGTGAACGTAACGAGAGAAGCGGTGCATATCCTGCTTGAAAACTCGCCGCGGAATGCAGACGCACACACCGTCGCTCAACGCCTCTGCGAATTAGAAGCGGTTGAAGATGTCCACGACCTACACATCTGGTCGCTATGTTCCAATTATTCTGCGTTGAGCGCACATATTGTCGTTGACGAAAACACAACCTTAGCTCCTGACCGGATCCTTGAGCAGATTAACGCCGAATTGCAAACACACTTCGGCATCAGCCATACGACCCTGCAACTTGAACAAGTCGCATGTGCACGAGCAGGAAATCTTTTGTGTAATGCGCAACACTCCTGAAAATTGCATCGAGGTTACAAACCTCTTCCAAAGTTTAACCGTGTTCTGCCTGCAAACGATGTGCTTTCCGAATTAGGTCGTTATCCCTTGAAAACCGCTGTGTCGCTTTAACCAGTCCATCTACGTGCGACACCATATCCTTCTCCACCTGCACAATCCGATCAATCAGATACGGCTGATCGCTCTGCTCAATCGCTTTCCTCATGATAGAGAGGAGATACATATAGATAGCGTCCGCCTCACTTCCCTCAATTGCGATTGCAATTTCGAAGGCTTCATCAAGTGAGATCCTCCCACTGTCAACCTTCTGCTCGTGTGCATCCAGTGCGTCTGTGATTTGTTGAACCGGCACATCCGATAACTCCGTCACAGGCGCGTCTATTCCGAAGGCATCAACACACAGAGAGCGTCCGAAATCCACGAGAATGTAGTGCTGCCATTCCTCCGTGCTCATCTGTTCCCAAAACCGCGCGATCCGTTCATCAACATTCCCTAAATGCAATGAGAGAGAAGCGTAGAGTTTCGCTTGCCGCAGCTCAATATCTTGACAAAGACGAAAGAGTTCACCTAAGGTCAAAGGTCTCTCCTTTCTAAGGTAGCAGTTACATTTTACTTTGTCGTACCCGCTCTAAATATGAAGAGGCAAAGTAATGGCTGTCCCCGATTGCATACTCAGCGTGACCGCCTCCGTAAACTCCATATACTTCACACCTGTCTCAAAGTCGGTATGTGTGATAACTTCTTCGCCACGGATAGCGTTCACAAACTCTTCCTCGACTCGCCACCCACCAGCCTCTGAATCTGGAATGTCGATTTCAGTCAGTTCAGTGTCGTCTTTTTGTCCACCGTAAAGCCGGTTCCCCGAAAAACGCAAAGTCCCGTTGCTACCGAAGACATAAACCTCCGGGGCACCCGCCAACCCTGCAACGTTAGAAACCTGTATATGGAGTTGCGCACCGCACTCAAGATCCCCAACGACATCGATATGTTCAGGAATCCGCACAGAACGCATCACACCGTCAGCATCCGGACGCATCTTGACGAAGGTTTTGCCCATCGCCATAATGCTCGTCGCTTCTCCGACCCAACGTATCAACGCTTCGTACCAGATCCCCATGCTCATGATGTTAAGACCACTGAGATCAAAATCCTGTCGCCATTGGAGCGGTGCTTCGCTGTCCAAAAACGCGCCACCGGCACGTGCTTCCACGGCAAGTACATCCCCGATATACCCGTCGGCGATAAGGCGTTGTATTGTTTTATCTACTCTGAGCGTCATCGGCGACGGGACGATCTGCGCGATGAGATGTGTTTTCTGACGCGATACCTCTCGCATCTTATGTGCTTCTCTGGCGTTCATCGCCATTCGCGCCTCACACATTACGTGTTTATCCGCCTCAAGTGCCGCTATTGTGGCGCGACAGTGCATATAGGGCCATGTCCCGATGACAATCGCATTGGTATCCGTATCGGCAATAGCCTCTTGCCAACCGCCGTAGGTTTTCGGGATACCGAACTGGTCTGCCACCCGCTGTGAGGATTCTTGACTCCGATTGCAGACCCCGACGATTTCAACACCTTCGATGGCTTGGAGTCCGGGAATATGTCGTGAGGTTGTGTTGCCACCCGCACCGATAACACCGACTCGAATTGTATCTTGTGCCATTTATTTTGCTCCTTCCACTTTTTGTATGTAGCGTTATCCATTTTAGTGGAAGTTGGAAGAAATGTCAAGCGGTAATTTTGGGAATAATTGTCTGAATCAGGATTTACAGGATTAAAGGATTTTCAGGATAGATAGTGTTTCGTTGGGTTTCGCTGCGTTTATTTTAACAATGTAGCGTTGAAAATTAGTAAGTCTGTTTGGAAGTATGGTGCCGCCTTTGTACGCCGCTCAACCCAACCTACAAGCAGTTTTAATTTCAGAGTATTCAGAGTAAAATGGGATATGTAGTAGATTTGGAAGTATGCCATGAACATACGTGATAACTGGGTTTCTGGCAGTTTCAATGAGGTATCTCTGTGAAGTCTACTCTGAAATTTTATACCTCTGGAGGATGCGATACTCCCGGACAGAAGATGTCCTATTTTTAACGAATTAGAAAGTTATTTTATACATAAAAAACACCAAAGGAGACACTTGTGAGACGATACGGTTCCATGCGTTAGATCTGTATTTCTATTTTATTTTTTTCCTACGCAATGCGACCGAAATCTTTCAACGTTTTCAGGGTATCGACCGTGATCCTGGATTGCCACTCTTTCTTGGCTGTTCGCCACGCCTCTGGATATTGATCGTCCCATGAGAAATTCGGGGACCAAGAACCGTCTTCGCCCTGTTGTCCGATCTCAAAGTCCAAGTTCATCTCCACTTCATCCTTGAGTTCAGCCGCTAACGGTGATTCTGGAGAGGGCACCACCCAGAGAGGTTTGAGAACATAGCCAGCCAACTGCTCCGCGCTCCGGGCAACACCCTGCGCCGCCGCTCGGGCGAGTTTTGCCCAGACTTGATCCCGATTCGGCAGTGCCTCCGTCTCCGCGAGTCGGACGAAACAGAGGACATCGTGCATCTCCATTTCGTCGGGTAGGGAATCCAGATGCTCCAGAACGGCGACTGTCAATGTTTTCAACAATTGCGTCGGTACGCCATCGCTAAATTCGTGCAAATATCCGACAATCTCTGCGCGGGGATTGACCAAGAATCGACCGAAAGATTCGGTAGTGCTCTCGTAATTCCACCAAGGGGCGTGAGGTGCCGCATCCACTTCAGGTGGAACGATATGCCATACCTGCTGCGATTCGTCATAGGTGTCAATAAAGTATTGGATTCCCTTCTGTACCACTATGTGACTTACAGGTGCCTGAATTTCTCTGAGAATCTGGAAACCTATCGTGGTCCCGATCGCAGACGAGGCAGGTGTTCTGATGTCGGGCTCCAGACTGTGTCCAAAGCCACCATCGTTGTTTTGATAGGGTGATAGCGCGGCGAGGACGGCATCCGCGGATCCATCTTCAAAATGGAACTCAAAACGCTTTTGGTCCAACGCTCTTCCGTGATCCATTATAAAGTGCTTTGCTCTCTGAAATGCCGCTTGCGTGAGTTGCTTCATCCATTACACTCCTACGCTTTTCCTGTCGCCGCATCATGAATTCCATATAGGTCTCCAAGTCCCCGAAGATAGCGACGAGACGCGCTTTGGCTTGCCGAATGTCTTCCACTAGATCCGTACTATATTAGAGTTTCTCTTGTTAGATGACCTCTATCGGTCCGCAAACGAGCGGTTTGCGCTACAAAAATGCTGCGAATAATGAACCACCCTCACTCAATTTCTACAATCTGAATATTGTTTCCGCAAGTATCATTGAAAACAGCAAAAATTGTTGTACCTATCTTAGTAGGTTCTACACTGAATTCGACTCCAAGGTTGATTAATCGCTCATATTCTTCCTGAACGTTTTCCACACTGAATTGGGTATATGGAAGCCCTACATCAAATACAGCCTTTTGATACGTTTTGGCGGGTTCAAAATGATTACCAGATAATGGTTCTAACAAAAGTTCAGGTCCGTCTTGTTCTTCTTTTGCTACTACCGTAAGCCATCTGTCACCATTTTCTAAGGGAATGTCCCTCTTCTTAACGAATCCCAATTTTTCAGTATAAAATTTTAACGCACTTTCCTGATCGTGAACAAAAATGGCGGTTACTCTAATTTTCATGATGTTATTTACCTCGAATTCGCCTGATGAAGCGAACACTAAAAGATTGTGTAAGTCCGAAAAATGTTACACCAGTGTAACATTTGGTGTACAGAAGATATCGAAGAAAACCCAGTGACGGTAAGGGTTTATAGCCCCTTTCTTCTGATTTGCTGCTGTGAAAAAATAATTTAGCGGAAAGTGTAACATTTTTTGACGGGCAATAGATCATTTTCCTGACATCTCCCGTTTTTCGTAGTTAACGCGGAATCTTCCGTTTGGAAAAGTTATAATATATTATACTATATTTATTAACAAGCGTCAAGTTAAATTGTAAAAAGGAACAAAAACTCATTTATAATAGAATTAAGGATACACTTTGGAGAAGTCCCAGTGAGAAAGGCAACACCGCGTGAATAGCGGGACAGCGAGGTTAGGAAACCTCGCCTATCCAGCGCGAGATAAGGGCAGTGGACTTCGGGACATCGCTCTGTTTTTTCGTACGTAGGAGCGACTTTCAGTCGCGCTACCTCCCCCAGTCTATAGGAGCTACATGCGTATAGAACGTGTAGAATCCGCTTGACTCCTAAAGGAAAAACAGATAAAACTTGACGTAAAATTGTAAATTTGATACAATACATTTAATAGATACAAAATAAGAACAAGGAGACAGACATTTGCAGCAAAGAACACCAATTGAAGAACAGATTGATCTCCCTTTTGTAGAATCTTTGCGAATTAGTTTTCAGAGCTTGAAAATCCGTTTTGGACGTTCAATCATCACGACAGCGGGCATTACACTCGGTATTGCATTTCTCGTGTCGGTGTGGACAAACAATGAAATTGGTCTCGCATTACAGGAAAGCGGACGACAATCGGCAATTAACACTTTTGAAGAAACAACAGAAAAAGGCATTTCCACAAAAGATATCTGGTTGATTGTAATGTCGCTGATTGTCTGTGTCGTCGGTATTGCGAATTCGATGCTGATGGCGGTCACAGAGCGTTTCCGTGAGATCGGGACGATGAAATGTCTCGGTGCGTTAGACGGATTCGTGGTTAGGCTGTTTCTACTTGAATCAGGGTTTCAGGGGTTTTCAGGTGCACTCATCGGCGCGCTTATCGGAACACTCGGTGCGGTACTGTTAGGACTTAAAGACTACGGATTAGATCTATTCTTCTATTTCCCCCTGTTACCTGCGCAGCCTGAAGACGGTACGATGCGGCTCGGTGTTATCGTCGTCATTTTACTTGGATGTATTCTCGGTATGATTTTAGCAGTCATCGGATCATCGTTCCCTGCGTGGCGTGCGGCGAAACTCCCGCCCGCTGAAGCAATGCGTACCGAGGTATAGGCACGGAGGAAAATTATGGCTGATATCGTTGTGAAAACTGAAGATGTTGTCAAAGAATATCGCATGGGTTCAAACATTCTTCGTGCTTTGGATGGCATCAATATCGAGATTGAACGCGGGGAGTATATCTCACTCATGGGTCCCTCCGGTTCGGGCAAATCCACGCTCTTTAACATGATCGGTGCCCTTGATCGCCCTACAGAGGGTCAAGTGTATATCGACGGACAAAATATGTCCCAACTTTCGCAAAGGCAGATTGCGGCGTTTCGGTGCCACCGTGTGGGCTATATTTTTCAAAGTTACAATTTGCTGCATGTGCGGAGTGCACATGGAAACGTAACACTCCCGATGATCTTCGCTGGGATACCTGAAAGAGAAAGAAATGAAAAAGCGGAACAGTTGCTGGATCTGGTAGGATTGGGAGATAGGATGTACCACCTCCCCGACGAACTATCGGGTGGACAGCGTCAACGCGTCGCTATTGCCAGAGCACTCGCGAACGATCCGAGCATCGTTCTCGCTGATGAACCGACAGCAAACCTTGATACCATCACGGGACGTGAAATTATTGATCTGATTAAACGCCTGAACACGGATCAGGGTGTCACCGTAATTTCGGCAACGCACGACCTGAAGATGCTTGATGTCTCCGACAGGATTGTGGACATTCGAGATGGACTCGTGGAACGCATCAGGAACCGAGACGAAATTGACATCGAAGTCGGCGAAGTCGGTGGCGAGGGGCACTAAAAAATCGTTAAATTTCTGACAAGAGCACAGGTCGATTTTCGCGTAGTGACTTCAATGCCGCCAATCCCATCACAACTGGTGCCTTACCATCCTCGCCCGTAACCGGCGGCGGCGTGTCTTCTTGAATGCACGCAAAGAACGCTTGTAACTCCGAGAGAAACGCCGTCTTGTAGCGTTCCACAAAGAAATACGGAGGCGACGCGGCATGACTCCCTTCACTCCCGCTAAAAGTAACGGTATTCGTCGGTGGATTCGCCGCTGTAACCATCCCTTTTGAACCGAAAACCTCAACACGCTGGTCGTAACCGTAGACAGCCTCCCTACTGTTATCAATAGTTGCGATCACCCCATTTTGGAATCGTAAAGTGATAACGGTCGTGTCAATATCACCCGCCTCACCGATTTTTGGATCGACGCGGACCCCGCCTGTTGCGTAAACCTCGACAACCTCGTCCCCAATGAGATAGCGCGCCATATCGAAATCATGTATCGTCATGTCAAGAAAAATGCCACCAGAGACCTTAACGTATTCAATCGGTGGCGGTGAGGGGTCCCGGCTCGTGATCCGCATGATGTGCGGCTCTCCAATCTCTCCAGAGGCAACCGCTTCACGGATACGCGCGAAACTCGCATCAAACCGACGGTTGAAACCGACCTGAAACTTAACACCTGCTTTCTCGACGATCGCTAAGGTTTCATCAATCTGCTCCAAATCCAAGGAGATCGGTTTCTCACAAAAGACGTGTTTCCCCGCCTTCGCGGCGGCTTGACTAATCTCTACATGTGTATCCGTTGAAGAGGCGACAAGCACTGCATTAATCCGAGGGTCAGCCAGAAGCGCAGTATAATCCATGGTTGTTTTCGGGATATTAAACTGTTTCGTGAGAGATTCAATACCAGCGGAGTCCAAACTACAAATCGCGATCAGTTCGGCTTCAGGTATACTCTGTGCGAGATGTTCAATATGAAGCCTACCGATGCGCCCTGCGCCGATAACACCAACACCGATTTTTGAGGACTTGTTCATTAAAGACCTTTCCTACGTGGGTTCTATTAAAAGTAGTAGGCACACTCCGCGTGCCGTGACAGGAGGTTTCTGCTACAGAATTGAATTCAGGTACAACAGATTCCGCTCTGCACTCTCATACGGACTGCCCATCCCCGGCAAGACATCCTGCTCTACGACGATCCAACCATCGTAGTTTCGCTTTCGCAATTCCGCAAGGAACGCTGGGAAATCGACGTCTCCCTTGCCCAATTCGCAAAAAACGCCGTTCCCCACAGACTCGAAATAATCCCACTCATCCTTACGAGAACGGGCGGCGACATCGGGATGGCAATCCTTGAAATGGACGTGCCAGACCCGATCAGCGTGGCGGGCATACGCTTCAATCGGATCACCGCCGCCGAATCGGTAATGTCCCGTATCGAAACACAACCCGATGAGGCTTGGATCGGTGCGTTCCATCAACGTGTCAACTTCTGCTGGAGCCTCTACATATCCACCACAGTGTGGATGGAAGACGGTGCGAAGTCCTGTCTCTTCTCGGACAGATCGGGCGATACGGTGCGCGCCCTGTATAAAGGTATCCCACTGCGCGGGTGTCAACCCGTGTTCAGGACGGATGCGACCCGCATAGCGGGTACGCAGTGCCGTGGTAGCGTTGTCATCTGACAGCACGATGAAGGGCGTTTTTCCACTGACATCCGCTAACAAACGGGCGTGACGGAGTGCCGATGCTTCGCCTGCATCATGTGTTTCCT
This sequence comes from Candidatus Poribacteria bacterium, assembly GCA_965220065.1. Taxonomy (GTDB): domain Bacteria; phylum Poribacteria; class WGA-4E; order WGA-4E; family WGA-3G; genus WGA-3G. The sequence goes on along the minus strand of OZ244804.1, from coordinate 4,799,054 downwards.
CATCGGCGAGTGCGACACCTACGAATGCTCCTAACATCTTCAACTCACGTGCTGCAAGTTCGGCACGGAGATATTTCGCATCTGTCGGCATGAATCCCCAATCCCCCAATTCTGTCCCGACATAACCGATCTGGTGCATTTCGTCTAATACTTGTGCGTAGCCGGGTGCTTCACCGTCTAACTCAAACTCAAGTACACCCCACGAACACGGAGCATTTGCAATTTTCATTATGTTATTGGTTTCTCCTATGACTTGTTTAAGATCCTCAATGAAATGTTCAAACAGTTTAACCTTGTCGCTCTCCTCAAGTGCTTCCGCTGTCAGGACATACGTGCCATCCAGCTCTGCCTCCGCAATGATTCGCTCTTTTGTTGGCAAATTCACAACCTTCAGGGTTTTGCCTATATCAGCCGTGATGAGATAGTATTTGATGGAAGCACTACTTTCGTCAGCCTGAAGTTTGCGTTTCCAATAAGCCTGCTCAGTGATTCGGTCTTTCAAATTAACGATACATGAGATTACAACGATAACATGAGAATTTTTAGGGGTGTAAATAACAAAATCAACATCCGGGAGATAAGCATTGAATTCCCCATAATCAATTGCGAGATACTGTTTAACATTCCCCAATTCTTCGGAGAAAGTGCTGTTATTTTCTAACTCATAGCGATTCATCAGTTTCATTCCTAAGTTTTCAATTGGTTCACTAATAATATGTCGGATCCGTTCTCGAAAAGTGTCGCTCTCAGCAGCACGCCAGTTTTTCCCAAGCTCTTCTGTCAAAGAAGCAGCTAAGCCCTCAAGAGCAACAGCGTCTTCAAGGCCACCCCATGAAACGGATTCCCCGTAGTGTTCTTCAAGTTGGTATATGATATGGCTCGTGTAGTCAACAATGCTGAAATCAATGACATTTCTTTCTATCAGTATATCCACCAATGTGTCATCATACCCCAACTCGTAAAGGGCATCCCTAAGAATGTTTCTCATTCCGTCAAGATTCGTTCCTCCACGCGCCGTTGGGGCTGCTTTGATAGTTTCAGTTGTATTATCCACTGTTTAAATTTCCTCACTATTAAGATTAATAAGATACTCACGCCCCATATCAGAAATTTCCCAAATACCGCGCGGAGAATTGGCTGTCATCAAACCCTTATTTATCAATTCTCGGCGCATATCATGGACTCGGTTTTCCCAATACAAATGTCCCGCTGGACGTTGTGATAAGTCTATTGGTTTCAGTTCATTTTCCATTAAGCGGCGAACCGTTCGGAGTACTTCGCTGGTGACTGCAGAACCTCCAAGTTGGCTTAAGGCTTTTAAAATAGATAAGGCATAGGACGTTCGTGGAAGTGGAGTGTCAGCAGATTCAAGACTATGTTCATGTAGAGAAGTGTCCAGTGTTGAGGGTTGCGGTAATTTTTGAACATCCACGTCACGGAGGTGTTCAAGTCCAGCATTAGAGATTTCCCAAACACCCCATGGAGAATCATCTTTCATTAAACCTTTACTGATCAATTCCCGCCGCATGTCCTGAGTTCGATTATCCCAATAAAATTTACCATCCGATCTACGTGATTTATCTATTACTCGTAGTTCGTTAGCCTCTTCCATGAATTGATAAACCAAATCAAGAACTTCATAGGTTGCGCCGGAACCTCCAAGACTTTTCAAAGCTTTCAGAATCGGTAGCCCATAATTCTGTCTAGGTAGTGGAGTGTTAGACAATCGAGGTTGAAACGCTTCTTGCGCTTCCTCCTTTGCTTTCCCTTGTTCAACATTAGACTTGGAGAGATATTTTTGGAAATCAGATACCGCTTCCTGCTGTATTTCAAGATCAATGGAACAGAAAATCCTGTCTTCCCAAGGAATAACTCTTCTTTCAGGCGTACTCGTTAAATTAGGGAGATAGAAGTCCCATATCTTTCCATTGGTGATAATAGCTATTTCTATTCCCGCCTGAAAAGCGTACTGGCAGATTTGTGCCTGAAATTTCTCAATACTTGTGCCCCAACGTTTGCACTCAATGAATACCAGAGAGGTCCGATTTTGCTGTAAAGCATAGTCAACTTTCCCATCGCCAACTCTCTTTTCTGGAAAAACCTCTAAAGTATATAAATTATCATCCTGCCAATTCAAGGACCTGAGAATAGGGAGAATAATGTACTGTTTGGTTGCAGTCTCGTCAAATTTATAATCTTCAATTGTTTGCCTGCATTGTACGATATCGGAAATAGTTTGTGCCAGCATACGCTTCCCCATTATAGGTTTCCAAAAATTGATGCATCAGGAATCATATCTACTGTCGCGTCAGCATTACCACGATTTCTTTCGGTAACTGAATATCATTCTTTTCTTCAAAGTCAGTAACGTTTCCATACATTGTATAAAATACGTCAATGATATTTACCCTTAAATTTCTGGCAAAAGTCAGGTCCAATTTAGCACCTTTCCATTCCTCTATATGTAATAACATTATACCGCGAGCAGCGTAAGCTTTGGGAAAACTCGGTTTCAGTCCCAGTACCTTGTCATAGTCCTGAATAGCAAACTCAAATTTGCCCATGCGGAAGTAAGCCACGGCACGTTTGACATAAGCTTCTGTAAACTCTGGGTGTAACTTCAGTGCCTTGCTAAAGTCCTCAACGGCTTTTCCATACTCACCTTTATCACCATAAACTTTACCGCGATCGTAATAGGTTTCAGCATCATCGGGTTGGAGTTTTATCTGCATATTGAAATCTTCAATGGCTCTGTCATACTCGCCTTTATCACGGTGAAGGGCACCACGATAACCATACGCATCGGCATGTTTAGGTTGAAGCTTTATCACCGCGCTAAAATCCTCAATGGCTCTGTCACACTCATCTACCTCGTCGTAAAGCTTACCGCGATTGTAGTAGGATTCAGCATAATCGGGCTTGAATTCTATCGCTTTGGTATAGTCCGCGATGGCTTTGTCAAAATCAACTTTATCACGGTGAGCATGACCGCGACTGCAATACGCTTTGGCGTAATCAGGCTTGAGTTTTATCGCTTGGTCAAAGTCTGCGATGGCTTTGTCATACTCGCGTTTATTGTAGTAAGCGATGCCACGTTCGCAATACGATCTGGCATCATTAGGGATTTCTATCAGTGTAACAGATTCATCTTGCAACGCAGCCTCAGCTTCAGCGACGGCTTCATCTTCCGTCTGATTTTCGTAATAATTAATGACGCTTTGCACACGTTCCTCATCCCAACCAGGGGGGAATTTATTCTGTTTCATCGTCTGTCTCACAGTTTGTTAACACCCCTATCAGATGAAGGCTGCTGCGATAAATCAATTGGCTGATTAGCATTCAGGTTTTTGAAATGCTGCTGACAGAACCCTACATATCCGTACACATGTAGTTTATCTATGAGGATTTTAGCTGCAAGTTCATAAATTTCAATATCAGTGAGTTCTAATAATCCGTTTCGCCACGCGGTGATTCTTTCGGCTTTGATACGTTCTTCCTCTTTTCGCTCTGCTTCTCTCCGCCGGATACGCGCTACAATCTCGTCAATACCAGGCTGATTTGCTAACAATTTATGCCGCTCAACAGAATAATCATACTTGTTCGGTTTACACTGTCGGAGAAACCGCTCAGTATATACTGGACCAATTTGTTCTATAAGTTCCTTAATACCAAGTTCATAGATTTCAAGATCTGTCATCTCTAAAATGTCCATTCTCTGTCTTCCGTAACGCTGCTCGGTGGTTTTTATTGATCTTAAGTTAACATAACGTGAGTGTGATAAAAGTGTGATAAAAGTGTCACGTTGGGTTTCGCTACCATTATTGAGATAGCAGGTGTCTTAAAAAAACGGCATATCTCTCCATATCCTGCGATTTTTTGTGTGGATTTACCGCTCTACCCAACCTACAAATTTATTTTCAAACTGGCGTTAACATAATACAAATTGGTCTGCTTTATTGAATTAGCATATCACGATACGGAGCCCGATGTCAAGGAAAACCTAACTATGATCGGGTCTACTTATAGTGGATATTAGAACGACTTGGGCCTTGTGGATTGGCGAGGTTAGGAAACTTCACCAGCGGTGGCAGTGCGCGTGGGAGAACTGAATGACTCCAGTTATGCGAGAATATAAAATTCATGAATATAGGAAGACATGATATACTACAACTCACCACACTCCAAACATAAGAGGTAAAAAATTATGTTCCCAAAGATTGAAGCACAGACGCAAATGCAGATCCCGCCAAAATGGGCTGTGCTGGAACGCCAACTCATCGAGAAAATGAACGGCGCAGGACCAGAAGTCATGGAGAAATATACGCGTCCAGACGGAACACTTTTCTGGCCCACACATCCAGATTTTCAGAGTATCGACGGACTGGACGATGCCTACGAGAGTTTCCATAACTGGTCACTCTTTTACATGCTCGGTGGCGATGCGCGGTTCTTGACTGACGCGGACACGGAATTCGATGTCATCACAAAGGATATGACGCGATATGGGACGGGGCACGGGTATCCGATGGTGGTCAAAGAATATCAACCTGGTTACGATTGGTTTCATCAAGGCGAAGGGAACTATCTCTTTTATATGCTCTGTATGGCGGATCCCTCAAACCCGAAGCACATCGAACGCGCAAAACGGTTTGCGGGATTTTTCATGAATGAAGACCCGGATGCGCAGAACTATGACCCACAGCATAAAATTATCAAATGCGCTATGAACGGAAGTAAGGGATCCGCATTCTGGGCTTTCACTGGACATCCATACTTCCCTTGGGACGGTTATAACATGCCGTTTTACGATATCCCCGGAGGCACGAGTCATGAAGCCGTTAGGGAAAATGAAGCGTTGCGTGAGCGTATCGGAAGGATAAACCATGAACGTCAGGGAGTAGGAGACACTGTCGTCAACCTCGCCGCTACGACTCTTGCTACGAATGCCTATCTACTGACTGGCGAAGAGAAATACAAGGTATGGGTTCGGGAATACGTTGACGCATGGATAGAACGGACAGAAGAAAACGGCGGTATTGTCCCAGATAACGTCGGATTGTCAGGAAAGATCGGCGAGCATATTGATGGAAAATGGTACGGCTCTTACTACGGCTGGAGTTGGCCCCACGGGTGGCATAGCGTCGGACAAGCGGTAGGCATCGCGGCACAGAATGCCATGTTGCTCTGGCGAGATACGGCGTACCTCGATTTTCCGCGCTCGCAGATTGACGTTTTGATCGAAAAGGGTATTGAGAAAAACGATCAACTCTACGTTCCACAGAAGTACGGCGACCCGGGTAAAGTCAACTATGTGCCGGGGCTTTGGTTGCAATATCCGATTACAAATGAAGACGGTACCGCCTTGCAAGTGGACGGCTGGTTTGAATTTATGCCGATGCATCCGTCGGATGTCGCGCATTTATGGGCACTGTCAATGGAACCGATGGATCAGGAACGGGCAAAGAAAATCACCAAAAGGACGGGATCAAAATTCGACATCAACGCATGGCACCATATCAAGGATAGCGGCGGACACGACGGCGGGTGGCTTGCCTATATGCGAGGCGAATATCCCGAATACCCGGAAACAATCCTCAACCACAACCTCTCCCAAGTCGAGGCACGTCTCGCTTTCATGGCTGACGATGACGAAGACCCCGCGAACTATGGAGATGCCTATTTTCAGCGACGGAATCCAATCACCTGTGAAGGACTTGTTCAACTCACGTGTGGCGGTCCGTTGCCGCATTACAACGGCGGCTTGCTCGTGACACGGGTGCGGCACTTCGACGGACAACAGAAACGCCCCGGACTTCCACCCGATGTCGGCGCATTGGTTACCCAAATGACTGCGGACACCACCGAACTGCAACTGGTGAACCTCAACACCACAGCACCGCGGGACGTCATCGTGCAAGCGGGGGCGATGGGTGAACACAATTTCACGTCAGTAAGCATCAAAGACGGTCAGAACAAACACAGTGTCTCGATCAACGGAACACATCTTCACGTCCACCTACCACCCTACACACAAATCGAATTGGAATTAGGGACACATCGCTTCGTCAATGCACCATCATATAAGCATCCGTGGTAAAAAAATAAAAAAACGAACCTTTTCTGAACGGATCTGACTAAATAAGCAAAACCAAAAAGTAAATGCCTTTCCTAAAAAGATAATTAGGCATTCACAAAATCATAAATCTAATAGGAGAAAGAAAAATGAAAAAGAAATGGTTTTTTATGGCGAAACTTGTAAGCCAATATTGCACAGTCAGCGCAATCGCAACAATCGCAATGGTCGGAATGTTCGTTTTTGAAAATACGGCTGCAGCACATCGAGAGGTTCACAACAAAAGACAATATCGCAATGACAATGCTCGTGCGGCTCGTGGCAGGATAGCGACGGTAAACCCCGTTGCCGCTCTCAATAACTCTTGGATAGATTTGACTTTCGGTGTGGAAGTTGACACAGAGACGTTAGCAAAGGTGCATCCGATCTATCAGCAAACCCGTGAAACGCTGCAGAAACAGATTAAAGAGGCGCGTGAATCCGATGAGAAACGGGCTGCAGTGAAGAAACTCCGTGAGAGCGTCAAGGAGACGCAGACAAAATTCTACGCGAGTCTCAAGGAGATTTTGACGGAAGAACAGATGACGAAACTGACGGAATTGACGAAGAAACGGCACACAGAAGCAAAGAAACGCGCGAATCAATTCCGTCGTGACCAGCGAGAATTCCGTAGGCACCGTTAAGTTTCATTCACAATCAATCCGGGTCGGGCGTGTTCGTCCGACCCATTTTTTTGCACAGAGTGGGACGAAATTAAACGAAGGTAAAAAATCAATTGGGTGAGTCAAGAACGAGGTCTATAGGTGCGGTTAGGGATTTAGTCTGGGAATAGACTAAATCCGTTCCTTGTATTACATTTCCGTTCCTTGTATTACATTCCGCACCTACCTTGTTGGAGAGAGCCAGCAAAGGGATACTAAGTTTACGCCCAACGCTCAACGACGACTTTCTTCTGCGTGAAGAAGTCTACAGCATCCCAACTCTGACCGTGGAGATCCCCGAAGAAACTATCCTTCCAACCGCTGAAAGGGAAGAACGCCATCGGCGCGGCAACACCGATGTTAATGCCGATATTACCGATCTCCGCTTCATATCGGAATTGACGGGCAGATGCCCCACTACTCGTAAAGAGACACGCCATGTTGCCGTAACGTCCGCTATTGATGAGTCCGATTGCATCGTCAATCGTTTCAACATGGATGAGTCCTAAAACCGGTCCGAAAATCTCGGTTCTGGCAATATCGCCCTGTGGGTTAAGGTCATTGAGGACTGTCGGACGAAGGAAGTTGCCACTTTCACCACCGGGAATGCTCGGATACCTGCCATCAACAAGCAGCTGCGCGCCCTCATCAGCCCCCGCTTGAATAAGATTTTCAATTCGGCTTCTGCTCTCGGAGGTGATGACGGGTCCCATTTCGACCCCCTCTTCCAATCCATTTCCGACGACCCGATCAGTGGCGGTGTCGGCGATGGCTTCTGTGAACCAGTCCCGTGCCTCGCCAACAGTGAGGGTGAGAGATGCCGCGAGACACCGTTGCCCAGCACATCCGAAGGCACTCTCGGCTGTAGCGTTGACAGTAAATTGCGGATCCGCATCAGGAAGAACAATCAGCGGATTTTTCGCGCCACCTTGACACTGGACGCGTTTGCCGTTTGCAGCAGCTTTTGCGTAGATTTCTTTAGCAGTCGCAGTCGCTCCGACGAAACTAACCGCTCGAATATCTGGATGCGTTAAGAGTGCGTCCACAGTCTCTCTGCCACCATTCACAAGGTTGACAACGCCTTTAGGCAGTCCTGTCTGTTCCAGCAATTGAAATATCTTTTGCATCGTGATGGGTACTTTTTCGGAAGGTTTCACGATGTAAGTGTTACCACAGGCAATGGCATAGGGCAGAAACCAGAAAGTAATCATCCCCGGAAAATTGAAAGGCGCGATTACAGCACACACACCAACAGGTTGGCGAATCATAAACTCGTCAATCCCGGTAGCAATATCCTCCAAATTCGTGCCTTGCATGAGTGTCGGGATACCACAGGCGACCTCAACATTCTCGATCGCACGCCGCATTTCGCCCTTTGCCTCGTCAAGCGTCTTACCGCACTCCAGCGTAATGGTTCTGGCGATATCCTCCAAATTTTCCTCTAAAAGATTCTTCAAGGCAAAGAGGTACTGAATCCGTTCGACGGGTGGTGTCCGGCGCCATTCATGGAGTGCCTCAGCGGCGGCTGTAGCGGCTTGATGTACCTCTTCCGCGGGTGAAAGCGGTACTTGGGTGAGGACTTCCCCAGTCGCTGGATTCGTAACGTCGATCAGTTCAGTCGCCTCGGATTGTTGCCATATATTATTAACGTAGTTCGGTAGCGAGCCACTTTGACTAATATCGGTTTCCATTGTATTTCCTCCTTAGTTCTCCACCGCGAAGAGTTCGAGCACTTTCAATTGCTCCATAGCGGCAACGATTTGGGGATCGTGCTCCAGTTCATCACGGTCGTTTTCTGTAATTTGGGCAAGTGCGTATTTAATGCCGATATCGCTGAGAACAATCTGTTCTTCAGTCAGGGCATCGCTCAGACGCTGGTAACTCCGCAGGAGTTTTGCGGCGTGGCGGTCATCGCGCGATGCATGCTCAGCGGTCGCGAGTTGTACTAACACGTCATCGCCATTCTCATCTATAAAGGTTTTGAGTTTCTCGTTATCGCGGAGTTTCAACTGCATCTGCCGTTCAGATCGGCTAAACCATGCGGACTCAACATCTGGAATAATGCCGACCTTGTCGATATCGACCCCGTTCGGTGTAAAGTAACGCGCCACGGTTAATTTCACAGCAGATTTGGCATTGCTAAGTGGAAACACACGTTGAACGGATGCTTTTCCGAAGGTTTTGTTACCCATGACAAGTCCGCGTCCGTGGTCTTTGATAGCCCCGGCGACGATCTCAGAAGCACTCGCGCTCCCACCATCAACGAGTACAATTAAGGGAAAGTACTCCCTTTTTTCACCTTTCGATTTGAAGTTCTCACGCGCCTCAATTCCTTTACTGTAAACAACAAGCTGATCGGGTGTGAGGAAGTCGCTCGCGATATCAACAGCTGAAGTGAGCAACCCTCCAGGATTTGAGCGGAGGTCGAGGATGACACCCCGGACATTCTGTGCCTTGAAGTCCAACAAGGCATTATCCACATCGTTGGCTGTGGTATCCAGAAATTGATTGATTTTGATATAGCCGATATTATCTCCAATTAGATTCTGCTCAACGCTCGGAATCCGAATGACTTCACGCGTGACAGTAACCTCAAACGGACGGCTATCGTTCTGACGTACGACCGTAATGGAAACTGGAGTTCCCGGTTCACCACGCAACTGATCGACCGCCTCGTTCAAGGTCATTACAGCTGTTGATTCACCTTCAATATGACTAATAACATCCCCGCTTTGCAAACCCGCCAAAGCAGCAGGACTCCCTTTAAAAGGCGTAACCACAGTCAACATATCCTCCCGAATCCCGATCATCATTCCGAGTCCACCGTAGTTACCACGGTTTTGGGTTCGAAAGGCAGCGTAGTCTGGAATGTATTGACTATATGGGTCTAATTTGCGAAGTGCGCCATTGATAGCACCCTCTACGAGTTCCTTAGCATTCGGTGCCTCAAGATGTGCTTGTTTGATATAAGCAAGGATTTCTGAGAAAAGCGCGAGGTTTTCTACCAATTCATCATCGGCGGTTTTGCCGGTTTCTTCTGAACTCCAACCGAGCGGTAGAAGTGTGCAAATAAGAAATACTGATAATAAGATGTGAAAACAGGTTTTGGAGGAAGTTCGCGGGTTTCCAAAACCTATCGTTAAAAATTTCATTTTTTACCTTCTCCTTTCGTCTCAGACAAGTTATTAAACCATTCACGATCTTCGCCGGAAAAGAATCGAGGTTACAAACCTCTCCCACAGTGGAGGGCAGAGCGAAAACTTAATAATTAGAACATTTCTGCAAGTTTTTATGAATAAAGGTAGTCTCGTAGCCTTTGGATACTTGGAATCCGAAAAGCGATAAAGGCGGCAGCGGCACCATAAAGCAGATCAATACGACTCATCCGTGTCTGCATGAGTTCCCACACAGACTGCCCCTTAAACACCGTTTTCGCGATTGGCATGGCTTGCTCTATAGATATATTATGTTCTTGGCTCAGTTGTTCGGCGATTTGGGCAACCGCATTCCACTGAACGTCCAAGTATTTCCCAATAAAGATACCGAGTATCGCGAAAAATGCAGCGGCAGCACTGATAACGCGCCACATCGTTCTCGCATCACGTTCAAAGCATCGGCTGCTTGTCAAGAGCATCCCTGCTCCTGTGAATATACCAATACCGATAGCGATAAAACCAGCAGTGTGCCCTGTCCACTGGATATATTTCGCCCAAAGTACGCCGCCTATTGCCGCGCCGAGGAGTCCGCCGAGTGGTGCTGTTAAAGCGTTCATCACAAAACCATTCCTTAAGTTCCGATCTGCGGTTTCCGCCGGTGGTGATCCGTGTTCTGCTCAAAGGTATAAGCAACCCGCAGCACTTTTTCTTCAGCAAAAGGCGCACCGAGCAGTTGTAACCCAACCGGTAACCCGTTCTCCACAAAACCACACGGTACAGAGATGCCGGGTAACCCAGCATGACTCGCAGGCGTTGTCATCACATCGGACAGATACATTTGCAACGGATCCGCAGTCCGTTCACCTATTTTGAATGCAGGTGTCGGCGAAGTCGGCGTTGCAATAACGTCAACCTTCTCAAATGCGGCATCGAAATCAGATTTGATGAGCGTCCGAACTTTTTGTGCCTTTCGATAATATGCATCCTGATAGCCTGCACTCAGTGCGAAGGTGCCAATCATAATCCGACGCTTCACCTCCTCACCGAATCCTTCACTCCGCGTCGTTTTATACATATCAATCAGATCCTCCGGATTTTCCTTCCGATATCCGTAGCGGACCCCATCGTACCTTGCGAGGTTTGCACTCGCTTCAGCGGGAGCGATAATATAGTACGTCGCAATGGCATATTCCGTATGCGGCAAAGAAATTTCCTCAACCGTCGCGCCGAGGGATTCAAGGACAGCGGTGGCAGTGTGTACCCGATCGGCAATTTCTGGATCTAACGCCGGTGTGAAATACTCTTTGGGGATACCGATTTTTAAGCCCTTCACGTCGTTAATCAGACTCTGCGTGAAATCAGGGACGGGCATATCAACAGAAGTGGCATCCATGGCGTCGCTCCCACAAATGGCATTGAGCATCAACGCACAATCGGTGACGTCTTTGGTAAACGGACCGATCTGATCAAGTGAAGAGGCGAATGCAACTAAACCGTAACGGGAGACACGCCCATACGTCGGCTTCATCCCAACAACACCACAGAGTGCAGCGGGCTGGCGGATCGATCCCCCCGTATCCGAACCCAGCGAACAGATAGCAGTATCTGCAGATACAACAGCGGCAGAACCACCACTGGAACCGCCGGGAATCGTGTCCAAATCCCAAGGATTGTGTGTAATCTGATATGCCGAGTTTTCTGTAGAGGACCCCATGGCAAACTCATCCATGTTCGTCTTACCGAGCATAACAATACCTTGCTCATGGAGTTTCGTCATGACGGTCGCGTCATAGGGTGGTACAAAGGTCTCAAGGATCTTAGAGGCACACGTTGTGCGGACCCCCTGCGTGCATATCACATCTTTAATTGCAATCGGGATGCCAGATAGAGGCGGCATATCGTCCCCGTTCTGAAATCCAGCATCGGCACGACTCGCCTGCTCCAAGGCAAGATCCTTTGTTAGCGTCAGGTAACCCTTGACGTGAGGTTCCACCTCAGCGATACGTGCATAGACAGATTCGGTGAGTTCCGCAGCCGTGATCTCACGTGCTTTGAGTTTTTCATGCAGGACGTGTGCCGTCAATTCACAAAACGACATTCAGTTTTCCTTATTTTCGGATTAGTGGCTGCGATCAACCACTCTGGGAACACCGAAGTATCCCTCTTCAGCTTCAGGAGCATTCGCGAGCACTTCTTCGCGTGGATATGAGGGTTTGACGACATCCGGTTTAGCAACATGAGATGCCTCGGTTTCTGAACCCATGATAAAAACTTGATGTGGATGGATGTGCGATGTCGGCGGCACATCATCTGTCTCGAGTTCATTCAACTTCCCGATATAGTCCAAAATGCGAGTAAGTTGCTCGGTAAAATGCTCCGTTTCTTCCTCATTAAATTCAAGGCGCGCCAAATTTGCGACATGGCGTATACCTTCGGTAGTAATCGTTGCCATTTTTTCGTATTTTATCCTTTGATTAATCAGACACTATTGAGAGTGGCGTGAATGCAGCCGCGAGTTGTTTTGTCCCAGCACGACCAAAACGAACGGTGACCTGCCCTGCACCATTGATTTTCGTTATCTTACCTCTCCCAAATTGCGGATGATGAACAACCTGACCGACGTAGTAATCCACCGTGTCTTCAGAAACTATTTCATACGGACTCCCCGATTGACGGAAGGGAGATCGGTACCGATCCACATGCTTGATGAGATGCTCCGGAATTTCAGAGACAAAACGAGATTGCACGCGATACTCTGTCTCTCGAAACGTTCTCCGCGAACTTGCATGTGAGAGATATAACTGCTCCATGGCTCGTGTGATCCCGACGTAACAGAGTCGCCGTTCCTCCTCCAACTCCGCTTGCGTATCAAGGGAACGTTGATGCGGTAGATACCCCTCTTCCATACCGACAATGAAAACAAACGGGAACTCCAAACCTTTCGCACTGTGCAAGGTCATCAATGTAACCATATCGGTGGTGTCGGTCTCCATAGCATCTATATCCGCCGTGAGTGCCACGTTCTCTAAATAATCTGAAAGGGTCGGTTCGGATGTATTCTGTTCATATTCGATAACGGCGTTAATCAATTCCTCAATGTTTTCAACGCGGTTCTGCGCTTCAATCGTTTTCTGAGCCTCTAAATTTTTCAGGTAGCCAGTGACTTTTAGCACATAGTCAAGCGCATCAGCGGGTAGCATAGATGCATCGAAATCATCAAAAATTTTGATAAAACGTTTCACCTTCGCTTGGATACCACGGTTAATGGTGGTAATTTCATCGACACGCTGGATAGCTTGAAAGAGAGGAATCCCTTCCTGTGCGGCGAAATTGATGAGTCGATCAAGCGTTGTCGCACCGATGCCACGACTTGGCACGTTGATGATACGTCGAACACTCATAGAGTCATTCGGATTGCACACCACACGGAGGTAGGCAAGGAGATCTTTGATCTCCATCCGATCATAGAAACCGACACCCCCGACAATCTGATACGGGATGTTTGCGGCGCGGAATGCCTCTTCAAAGATTCGGGATTGGGCGTTAGTCCGGTAAAAGACGGCAAAGTCTTTGTAATCTACACCTTCGGTGTGCCAATCCTCAATTTGTGTGCCGACGTAACCCGCCTCGTCGTTTTCGTCCATCGCCTCGTAGCAGGTAACAAGTTCGCCAAGATCGTTTTCTGTCCAGAGTTTCTTCGCTTTCCGGTCCCTATTGTTGTGCACAACCCCCCATGCGGCATCTAAGATGTTTTGGGTGGAACGATAGTTCTGCTCCAAACGGAGGACACGTGTGTTCGGATAATCCTGTTCAAAATCAAGGATATTTCTGATGTCGGCACCACGGAAGGCATAAATGGACTGGTCATCGTCCCCGACGACACAGATGTTTTGCTTCTCGCTAGCCAATAAGTTCACTAACTCATATTGACACCGATTCGTATCCTGATACTCATCAACGAGGATATATTCAAATTTGTTCTGATAAAATTGGCGGACCTCGAGATTTTCATTCAGGAGCTCCACTGTGAAAAGTAGCAAATCATCGAAATCAAGAGAGTTGTTCATACGCAAAGCATCTTGATAGAGAGCATAGACCTCTGCAACGACTCGCTCAAAATAGCCATCCGCTATATTCTGGTAGGTCTCCGGTGATATAGATTCATTTTTCGCACGACTAATGTGGCTGAGGATGGCGCGCGGATTGTACTGTTTGTCACTATAGTTAAGTTGTCGGAGCACGTCTTTGACGAGCGTGGCTTGCTCACCTGTATCGAAGATGGTAAAATCGCGGGTGTAGGCGCGGTGTTTGGATCTGAGGACGCTTTCAGTCTCAGCCTCCCTGCCCAATTTCTCAATATCTCGGCGGAGTATGCGAGCACAAGTCGAATGGAAGGTCGCTACCCAGAGGTCTCGGCTCACACTGCCTTCCACGAGCACGTCCAGCCGATCTTTCATCTCCTTTGCCGCTTTGTTCGTAAAAGTTACAGCGAGGATATGGTAGGGAGAGACATCGTGATGTTCGAGGAGGTAGGCGATGCGGTGTGTGATGACGCGCGTTTTTCCACTGCCGGCACCGGATAAGATGAGGAGCGGGCCTTCGGTGTGTTGGACTGCTTCGCGCTGAACATCATTTAAGGAACTTAATAGGTTATCGGTCAATGGTTACCCCTCGCCTCGTCGTATTAGGGGAAAGCACACTTTGTAATATATACTTGTGAGTCGCGTGTTTAGTCCCCAATTTCATTCTATAAAGTATACACGATTTGGGTTAATTTTGCAAGGAGGAATTTTCAATGGGGTGTGTAAAGTCAAAGCATTGATTTTTTGCAGAGGTCAGGTTCGTTTACATAGCACTCCGCTGGAGTGCGGTCCCTTGACGTACATCTTTCTATAGACATATTGCTCCGCTGGAGCAAGGAGGTGTTTTGAAAATATCGGATATCTCTTGTCAGCAGCATGCCATGTATGTTGACAAGGTATCCATTAGGATCACAATCTTTTCATAGTAGAATGCTGCCCAAAAATTTACACCTCTATTACTTATTTGAGGGCAGACATCCACACCTATGATAGATAGGACTTACACAATGCGCAATGAATTGCGCGACTACAAACCACACCTCTTTTGAGAAAAATGCCTTCGCAAGATCGTTGGTAGTGAGGCAATTTAGGGTTTCTTCTGCGCGTAGGTCCTAATAGATTGAAGTGTAAGTGCTACCTAAACAAGGTATTCCTTCAAAAACTGTCCAGTGTAAGAGGCTTTGACCTTCGCAATCTCTTCCGGTGTACCTTGCGCCAACACATCTCCACCCTTATGTCCTCCCTCTGGACCGAGATCGATGACATGATCGGCGGTTTTAATGACATCGAGATGATGCTCAATCACAACAACTGTATGTCCACTATCAACAAGACGATTGAGACTGTCCAAGAGTTTCTGCACGTCTGCCATGTGGAGTCCTGTGGTGGGTTCATCTAAGATATAGAGATTATGCTTGCCGCGCTTGATTTTGCCAAGCTCACTTGCCAATTTTACCCGTTGTGCTTCACCGCCAGAGAGGATCGTCGCAGGGTGACCTATCTGAAGATACCCCATACCGAGTTGGTAAAGTACATTCAATTTATGATGAATCAACCGCTGATCGGCAAAGAACTCAACGCCTTCCTCAATTGACATATTGAGAATCTCGGAGATATTCTTCCCGTTGTAGGTAACATCAAGCGTATCCTCATTATAGCGTGCGCCTTTACAGGTCGGACAAACGACTTCAACATCCGGCATAAAGTGGAGTTTAGTGGTGATAGTGCCTTCGCCGTGGCATTCTTCACACCGACCGCCTTTGACGTTGAAACTGAATCGAGAAGCGGTATAGCCCCTCGAAAGCGCGAGTGGGGTACTGGCGAAAAGCTTGCGAATATTATCGTAAAATCCGATGTAGGTGGCAGGATTGGAACGAGGTGAACGCCCAATAGGAGACTGATCGATGTTAATAACGTCATTCAGGTGCTGGTGCCCTTCAAGCTCATCGTGTGCGCCATAGAGCGTCCGACTGTCGTGGTAGAGAGAATGAAGCTTCTTGTAGAGAATCTCGTTGACGAGCGTGCTCTTACCGGAGCCAGATGCCCCCGTGATGCAGATAAGCACACCGAGCGGAAAATCAACGTCAATATTTCTTAGATTGTTTTCGCTGGCACCCGTAATACTCAAGAAGGTCCCATTTAAGTTCCGACGCTGTTCGGGAAGTGGGATCTCGCGCTGTCCACTCATATAGAGTCCCGTCAGAGATTCCGGGCAATCCAGAATCGCTTTGAGTTCACCTTGAACAACAACTTCCCCACCGTGGATACCCGGTCCGGGTCCGAGTTCGATGATATGATCGGCGGCGCGAATTGTGCTCTCATCGTGTTCAACAACAATAACGGTGTTCCCGATGTCCCGTAACTTCCGTAGCGTCTCTATCATTTTGACATTGTCTTTTGGATGTAAGCCAATACTCGGTTCATCAAGGACATAGAGCATTCCCATCAATCCAGAGCCGATCTGTGTGGAGAGACGGATGCGTTGCGATTCGCCGCCGGAGAGTGTCGCAGAACGGCGATTGAGGTTTAGGTAATCCAATCCGATGCCGAGTAGGAGGTTAATCCGAGTGCCCAGTTCTTTGATAACCCGGTTGCCTGCTTCCCGCTGCTTCTCTGGAATATCCGTGATAGTCAGCAAGAAATCCCGTAATTCTTCAAAGTGCAGTTCACCGACATCATGAATTGTTTGACCCTCAATAGTAACGAGAAGCCGTTGTCGCTTGAGTTTCGTTCCGTGGCAGTCCGGACAGGTGCGCTCTACCATTACTTTTCGGAGATACTCTTCCATCCCAGAGTGTGCCTCGCCCTGTTTTCGGTAACGCCGATAATGCCTGTCAATCCGAGTGATAATCCCATCAAAACGGATCTTCCGACCGAGGTGGCGTCTCTCAACAGGTCGTGCCCCTTCTGGTTGCAGGATAGGGAATTCTTCGCCGTGTGTGCCGTGATAGAGGATATCAACAATCTTTTCTGGAAGGTCTGCAAAAGGAACGTTCAGATCGAACCCGTAGTGTTCCGCGAGACTGTACATTGTCCTACCATCCCACCTATCGGGATCGTAGTTAAAGGCTTGGTGGACAAACGCTCCATCGGCAATACTTCGACTCTTATCAGGAACGAGTAGGTTCGGATGCACCTGCAAATAGGTACCGAGTCCAGAACAAGTTACACACGCGCCAGTCGGTTCATTAAAGGTAAAGTGATGCGGACCCAACTCAGCCATGAGCACTCCGTGCTTGGGACACCCGAAACCTTCCAATAACTCTATTGCGTCAGTTTCGGCATCCTCTGGGAATTGCACATCGAAACGCATGAATCCTTCGCCAACGAGCATGGCATGCTCAAGAGAAGCGAGTACCTGTTTGTCGATATCTTTTTTAACAAAGAATTTGTCAACGATAACTTGGATGTCATATTCCTGATCCGGATCGAGTTCAATTTCTTCGCTGATGTCGTGTTCAACCCCGTCAATTCTGACGTGTCTACACCCTTTGGTACGGATATCGTCAAAGAGATAGTCATAATCTTCGCCGTAGATTTTGAAGACTGGGGCGTGAATTTCAACCTCGGTGCCTTCTGGCATCGAGAGCATCCGTTCCAAGATTTGATAATGCGAACGGATCGGGATTTCACCTTCACAATATGGACAGTGCGCAACACCGATCGTCGCGAAGAGCATACGGAGGAAGTCCTGCAAATCGGTCATCGTGCCGACGGTGGAGCGCGGATTCATCGTGATCGTTTTCTGTTCGATAGAAACGACAGGGGACAACCCATCAACGAAATCGACATCCGGTTTTTTGAGTTGTGTAATAAAGCGTTTGGCGTACGTGGACATCGACTCCAAGAATCGACGTTGCCCTTCGGCATAGACGGTATCAAACGCCAATGAAGATTTACCGGAACCGCTGATACCTGTGACAACGACGAGTTGGTCTCGTGGAATCTCAACTTCAATGTTCTGTAGATTATTTTCTCGCGCGCCTTTAACGGCGACCGTCTGTCTCATGTATTCCTCCTATTTTTTAATTTGGCACCGAGTGAGCGATGAGCCCACTTGGGCAAAGAACAGGTGTCTTGCGAAATCCGCAATGCGCTGTTGTTGCATTGCTATATGACTCGGCTAATCTTTAATTTGATGTAACGTTTTTACATGTCAAACAGAAACGGATTATTTGCATCGAAATAATATGCGGGTTCCTCTACGGAAGTTTGGCTGTCTTTTGTCAAACGGACGGGTGCTGAGAACTGTTCAATAACCTCTTTCTGCGCAAGCCATTCACACGCCATTTCAAAGGCGAGTTGACGGCTGCCGAAGTGGGTATAGATGTCGGTTATCGTGCGTTCCTCACCCGATTCCTCTAAGAAATCGAGCAACGGCTTGAACAGTGTCCGTAGATTCTCCTCTAAATACGCATCAATCTGCTCAAGGACATCGCGAAGCATTGTCTCGTCTTTCTGCTTGTCGATCAAATCCGTAAAAACAGCGTTGAAAAAGGACGGGTTGTGCGCGAGTGCTTGATAGATAACCTTACGTCTCGGCGTTTCATTGTGCATGAGAACTTCAATGCGCGCCAATTCTCTGACAGCATAAGTCAGATAGAGAAACGTGTAATCCATATCGTGCTTGAGGTGGAACCACTTTTCGGCTTTTGCGAGTATGGCTGTCACGTTGGCTCCGGCGTTGAGGAGTTGAGAGTGTTTATCCCGTTCACCGACCTGCAGACAGGACGGGTCCCCCACCCGGAAATTAGCATTACCATCTACAGAAAAGAGACTATCTTTGGAAAAAAGGACGCGGCTTTCAGCGAGAATCGAATGGATAGCACTGCCTTGTAGTGTCCCATCCAACAACTTTCTATAGTCGCTACGGGTGTGGAGTTGAACTCGGAACGGAATACCCTCTTCGATTAATTGATACTCCTTCTGTTTGAATCTTGTTCCATCTCTCAGGATAAGTGTGATGTAAGGTGTCGTTTTCTCCCAGACGTTGTCTTCGGCGAGGTTACTGGTGAGAACTGCGGCGAGGATGTACATGTCATCTTCGAGCGTGTCTGTCAAATTGTCCAACGCATGATGAATTCGCGCGTGGATGTCCTCTTGCGGGGGCACCTGAGAAGAATCTCGAGCATCGCTTGCTCCTACAGTGCCATCGTAGTAATAAGCTGGTTCCTCCACAGAGACCTGACTTTTCGCCGTAAGTTTTATTGGCATGGCGACTTGTCTGATAATACCTTTCCAAGCCAGCCACTGACAGGTTAAATCTAAGGGTTCGTCATCAAATTCAGGAAGACCCTCACTGTTGACATGTAAGCCACGACCCAAGTCAGCATTCAATTCAGTATTCGTGCGCGGTGCTTTCTGCTCAGCGAGATACTCAAGAATCGGTTGGAAGATAAACTGTCGCTCATCAAGGTAGTCGTGAATTGCATCCAGTGCGTCCTGAATGACCGCTTCCGTCTTTTCACAGTTGATTAAATCTGTATAGACACCGCTAAAGAAATCAGGATTGTAACGGAGTGCGGGTTGAATCACTTCTCGCGCTGGAATCTCATTGTTCAAAAGCACCTCCAACCGTGCCAACCCTTGCACCACATTCAAAAGCGATAGGAACGAGGTGAGGCAATCTTTGTTGACGTAAAACTGCTTCTCAGCATAGACAAGACTCGGCAGTGTGCTGGCGATGACGTTGAGCAGTTGGAACTGTTTATCACGCTCACCGATGTTGTCAAGGTTTGCGTTTTTATCATACCATTCTTGGATAGAGGCATCGTGCGAAAAGAGGAGCGTGCTATGCGAGAAATAGGAGTGCATGAAGGAACCCTGTTGTGCGCTCTCTATTGTCTGCTTAAAAGCACTACGTGGACTTATATTCGCGTGGATATTTACACCGTTTTCAACAAGCGAAAAGAAAGACTGCGTCGGACGAATGGCATCTCTACCGATGAGTTCCACATCCAGATCCGATTTTTCCCATACTTGGGCATAAGAGAAACTGCCTGCAACAATAGCAGCGAGAACATAGGGATCCTTCTGAACCTTTTCGACAAGCATCTCCACGGCTTCTCGGTACTGTTCTTCGATAACGTTTTGGGCTTTCATTGTGTTTCTCCTACTGTGACATCAGGAGGCAGTTTTAGCTGCTCACGAATGGCGTGACGCACCTGATTACAGATCTGCATGGCATGCCGAGCATTGTCCGCAGTCGCTGAATCTCCGGGATAGCGAGTCGCCACAGCGTGTTTAGAAATTTCCGAAAAGTCCAGATCCCACGTCTGCCACATAGGAACAGTTGGGACGATTAACACCAACAATTCCTTTAAATCGTGCGATCTGGGAATCGGGATGTTTGCCTCTTGAAGCCATGCCTTGAGATATTTTTCAATGCACTGTTGGATATGGAAACATATAATATCATAATCTGGTATAGGTGCCTGCTGAAGCCACTTAACCGCCGCATAATCTTTTTCAGCTTTTTCCACCCATTCCAGCGTCAAAGGGTTCATAGTAGTATCTTTCTTTCTGGGGGTCTCGATAAAAAAATTAGCGACTTCATAAAGGACTTCGCCTTTTTCAGTGATCTCGCGAAGAAACCAGTCATTATGGGAGAGGCGATATGTAATCTCCTCAGGTGAACGCACCAACAGATCTATGCTGAAGCGGCGGGGATTACGCTGTGAGGTTTCCACAGTCCGTCGGTGCCGCTCTGATCTGGCTGTCGGCACGACCACCAGCAGATCAACATCCGAAGTCTCGGTCGGTGTCCCGTAGGCATAGGAACCGAAGAGGATAACTTGTAGCGGTGCGAATTCACGGACGATGTCATCACAAGCGGCTTGAATGTCTCGTTTGTCAATCATGCGCGTTACCGTTAAGTTAAAGCGAAAGGGGAATCCGAATTTTGAGAAAAAAACAGGGATTTTCTATTATTAATTATACTATAAATCTGTTAAGAAAGCAAGTCAATTTTATGAAAAATAGGACATTTTTTGTCTGAATCGCGGATTGACGCGGATGACACGGATTTCGCAGATTTTTGGGAATTCTCTTGTCTTATCTACGGGTAAATCGGGGTGAGGAACCCTCCCATAAGAGCAACGGAAGGATGGATGTCAAAAACTTCAGACATTCTCATAACACATATCAAGACAGGATATGTTGTAGCAGTCCGATTCTTTTTCTGTGGCAGTTCATGAGAGCCAGGGAATGTGCTGATTTTTCAGGTAAGGCGTGAGATATTCTTGGAGTTGGAGACGTGCGTTGCGGAGATGGGATTTGATCGTGCCTTCAGAACGGTTCAGACGGGTGGCAATCTGTTTTATAGACAGGTCTTGGGCGTAGTAGAGGAGAAACACCTGTTTACGTGTCCGTGTGAGGCGTTGGATCGCTGTGCGCAGGTATGCCCGAAGTTCCTGGCGTTCGAGGTCCCTGCAGGGGTCGGGATACGTTTCGATGAAACGGCGTTCATCGACAGTATGCAGGGGTTCGATGTTGTATGCTTTCTGTTGCTTTCGGAAGTAGTCGATACAGACGTTTTTAGCGATGCGGTAGAGCCATGAAGAAAAAGCAGAGTCGCCCCGGAACGTGTCAATGGCTCGAAATGCTTTGAGCCATGTTTCCTGCATGAGGTCTTTTGCGGTTTCGACCTCTTTTACCTGCTTTCGGATAAAGGTATAGATTTGGGACTGATATTTTTGCACGAGCGGGTTAAAAGCATCGGTATCTCCTTGTTTGGTGCGCGTGATAAGTGCGATTTCGTCACAATCAAACAACTGCTATCTCTCCTTTTATTTTGTTAGGGGTGTGGCATTGAGTTTTAAAGTTCGCATCACGCCCGATTTGGAGAGCGTGACCTGTTTAGGTTGGATGTCGGTGACAGTGGTGTCTGTATCCAGCGTGCTGCCGATACAGACGGATGTGTGTTGTTCTTGTTACTGTGCTTTAAAGGTTGTTGGCGATGGTTTGATAAAAGTCAGGTGGCGTTTGAACGGGTTCAAAAATGATAAGAGCCTTTGTTGAAGATCGGGGGTGCTTCAGGACTCGAGAGCGTTTCGCCCAACGCTTCTATGAATGTGGGGTGTTTGGGTGCCTCGCACACCCCGCAAGGCGAGGTAAGACGCTACGTTGTAGTATGAGCAATAGCGACGAATAATACACCCATATTGTCAAACCCGTCTATCATGGAATCGGCTCTTCCATCAATATTGTGATTGTTCGGGCCATTCTTACGCGCTAATTTATAAATCGATCCGGAATAGGAATTATACTCTTCATCCACAGCTGAGCCAACTTGGGCATAAACATCATAAATGCCATCGACTATATCGGTTCCTGATGATGCCCGTGCCTTCGATTTAATCCGAGGCCCACTACGTTTTGACTCGACTTTGGCTGTAAGTGAACCATCGTCATCTCTATCTTCACCTGTTTCGCCGATTTGAACCATCAGAATCAGACAGGAAAATAAAATTATTGCCAGCAGAAAAGCTTTGAAACGTTTCATTTTGCAAGTCTCCTTTAATGTAGATTCAGAAAAGTGTAAGGATCAATTCCACCTTCGTCATAAGGTATAACCGTTATACCTGATGGAATTATATCGTTCTCGAAATCATCGGCATACCGTGACAAACTTCCTGGGGCGATGAGTTCCTCTATGTATGCCACTGTATTGCCTTTTTCATCAATATCCGAGCCCCATCGGACATAAACCGTATTCGGATAGCAAGGATAAACGAGTCCATCTTCCATGACCACACTTTGGGCGTGTTTCCCTTGCTGCCAGAGTTTGATACACACTCTTTCTCGTAATTCCCAATCGCGTGCGCGATCAGGACTTAATTCATATATCGCCTCGGCATGATCCCATAGATTCGGATCCCTATATCCAACGGGTACTTCCGGATACGGTCCAAATCCGAATGGCGAGACAGGTACATTTTCTGTGGGAATTTCCTCCGATTCAAAATCATCCGGTAAGAATGCATCTGACAGGTCAAGCACTTCGGAAGTTCCATCTATCGGTGACACACCTGTGTCGTTAGACATCGGTTGAGCCTCATCGCCCTCAAGTGGTGTTTCTGTGTGTTCAAAATCCACCGTACTTGTATCTGTGATGTCCATTGTGGCGCGCGTCTCGTTCTTGTTTTCAAGCGGCTGCACCTTGCGCTGTGTTTCTGATACCTCAGCATCAGTCGTGCGGGCAACGTGCCAACTATAAAGCAGGCTGCCACCAACAACGATCAGAAAGAAAACGAATCCGATAAAGATGGCTCGGGAACCTAAGAGTATATCTCGGAACATGATGTTACCTCCGAGTTATTATTCATTACGAGAAGTGGAGATGACGTGTCTGGAAGGACATGGATACTCTCTCTTTTCTTGTTAAGGTGCTAACCTAAAAAATTCACAAATCAAAGTATTTTATGCTACGATTAGGTTAGCACTGTCATCTTCCAGTTATCGCAGTACTGCGTTGAACGGTGGTTGCTTTACCCTCGGCGCACCTCTCAAAAATCAACGATACTGCCACTTGCAACGACGATTTCTCAAAAAGACAAAAACCGTCAACACCGGTGAGTTCGGTATAAAAACCAACGCATTCGCGTCGAAACTCACGTTAAACTGTAGCAAGCAAGTTCCGTGCCAATCCCTTTCATAAAACACGCGATCTCTGTCAAACAGACTGGAATTGAGAAAGCAGCATTTCCCCTATCACACGTCCAAAACACAGGCACCCACTCGGTTCACCAAAAACCCTCCCTGAAGAAATGGAAACTTCGCCCTATTCTTAAATCCCTTATTGTCCTGTCGAATCCAGACCCATCTCAAACTGCGTCCGTTTGACGCATCGCGCCCGAATGACGCACATAACCGCGTCATTCCGGCTGAGCAATGTGCGGGCGCGGAGACCGCGCCCCTACGACCATTTTTCTCGGCTGGATTACCGCAATATTTATTCAAACTCCACCCAGTTTGCAGGATGGCAGGCACAATCTAACAGATTATGCTACAGAGGGGCAACTCGCGTTAAATATTATATCTTTTCAACTTTCTTCGCAACGTCCGTCTGCCAATTCCCAACACTTTCGCAGCTTCCGTCCGATTCCCATCAAGCCATGCTAACGTTTCACGGATAAACGTTTCTTCCACCTCTTCAAGCGTCGCACCGAGAGGTCTCCCCACGATTTGCTCGTTTTCAGGTGTAGCAATAGTTTCGGAGACATCTGTATGTTGCTTTTGGTAGGTCCGGACATCTTCTCGTAGATGCATTGGTAAGAGAACACCATCTTTTACCAGCGAAATCCCTCTCTCAATGACGTTCTCTAATTCCCGCACATTTCCAGACCAGCGATAGGTTTTGAGGAGAGATAGTGTACGCGCTGCCACTTGCAAAACTCCCGATTTACTGACCCCACGATGTTTTTCAAGAAAATGGACTACCAACATCTCAATATCCTCCCGCCGTTCTGACAACGGAGGTAACGCTATAGAGGCAACATCTAACCGATAATAGAGGTCTTCACGAAACGTCCGATCTTTAACGGCTTGTGCGAGATTTCTGTTGGTAGCCGCTACGATCCGGACATCCACCCGAATTGGCGTTTCACCTCCAACGCGTTCAATCTTATTATCCTCAATTGCACGTAGCAACTTCAGTTGCATGGAAAGCGGCATCTCCCCAATTTCATCAAGGAACAAGGTTCCTTTGTGTGCCCTTTCAAACTTACCGATGCGCCGTGCCTCGGCACTTGTAAACGCGCCTTTCTCATGTCCAAACAACTCACTCTCTAATAAACTCTCCGGCAGTGCTGCACAGTTGACAGAAATCATCTCTCCCGATCTACCGCTGTTTTTGTGGAGCGCACGGGCGATCAATTCTTTACCCGTCCCCGTTTCGCCGGAAATCAGGATTTTCATCGATGTCGCTGCGAAGTGCTCAATTTTCGGTAAAATGGTTAGCCCAACACGTCTACATTATTGTCAATATCTCCTGAGTACCCCTATCAACTATACACTCACACATTTCGCAGAACATTCTGAGGGCTTCAGTCATGATCAGATCAACCGGTATCTATCAAAAGACCGTCTCACCCCGCGTATGCTTTGGGAACATGCCAAAAATGACATCGTAATGGATCCCGATGGATACCTTATTTTTCATGATACCGTTATTGATAAACGCTATGCCAAGAAGATAGCACTTGCTCAGAGGCAATACTCAGGCAATGCTGGCGGTGTTATCAACGGTATCGCTATTGTTACGTGCGTCTATGTCAATCCTTCGTTAGACCGGTATTGGTTGATAGATTACCGTATCTACGATAAAGACGGCGACGGCACATCAAAGTTGGAGCATGTCCGAGAGATACTCTCGGTCTTAGTAGATTCGCGGGGTGTCGTTTTTTTAACCCTGCTCATGGATGCTTGGTATGCGAGTAAGTCGCTACTGCTTTATATTGAAGATCTTGAGAAGACGTATTATGGGTTTCCGTTGAAATGCAATCGGCTTGTTGATGATTCTGATGCCAAAGGACCGTATCAACGCATTGATACTTTACAATGGACGGACGCAGAAGAAAAATCAGGCAAACGCGTGAAACTTCATAAGTTTCCCAGAGATCACAAGGTGAAAGTTTTCCCGGTAGCGTCTTCACAACGCACGGATTATGTTGCGACCAACGACTTGAGTCAATCCGATGTCTCCGTCGTGCGACAAGTGTACGACGTGCGCTGGAAGGTTGAGCAACTTCACCGAGAAGTGAAACAGTTGACAGGTTTGCAGAACTGCCAATGTCGTCTTGCGCGTATTGTTCGTAACCACATCGCCTCTGCTTTTCTGGTTTGGGTTCACCTGATGCGTAAAGCTTATGAAACAGGCAAAACGCTTTATCAAGTTAAACACGGATTACTTACTGAATACCTTTGTCAACAACTGAAATCTCCTGCGATATAAATCACTGCTGCGTAAGTCCTATTAGGTTATAATAACCAACCATATTTTTTCGGGGACAAATTCCGTCCGATTTGGTATAATAAATCCAAATTGCTATCCATGTAAGTCGTGGAAGTAACTTCATTTAAACTTTTGAATACCTCTCTCATGGATTAACTAAAACACTGTAAGTTTGACATAAGCGTATCGTTGGAAATCCTATACATTTTCACTTGGGCGGCGTTGGATTGTTGGGTTTCGCTGGATCTGCTGCCATGAATGGTGTCGTTGAAAAGCAGGCTTTTTTGGGTAAACTAAGGGTTTTGATGATTCACCGCTCTACCCAACCTACGGGAATGCTTCGATTTCTATTATCAAACTCACGTTAAAACAATACTTTATCTCTTTACTTGCCATTAAAGACACAATTTCTGAGGAAAAACGTGCATGATCACAGAAAAATTTAGTTTTTATATTTTCTAATGACACAATTGTTTAGAACTTCCGCTTCATTGCTGGCAGGCTTGCTTGTGCTATCCCTGATAATTGGCTGTGGTGGCGGCGAAGATGAAGAAATTGCAATCCCACCAGCTACCTTCATCAGTGCAAGTCCACCGGGCGGTGAGATTGCCGTGAACGGGACGATTACGGTTACCTTTGACAACGCACCCGCTGACGTTACGGTGAGTGCTGGTACTGTCACAGTTGCAGGTAAAACAGCGACTATCGCGGGTCCTTTCATGCCTGGTCCTCTCGCATTGACGATCACTTGGGCTGATGGAACCCAAGCACTCAACTATACCGCTACCGGTCCTGACTGATGCGGACCCACCGTTATTGGTGGCACCGTCGTGGACGGTGACAAGGATGTCAATCCCGAAGCTCTCAACAGCGATGGGAAGATCGAGATATTATTCAGTGAAAATATGACAGGAAACATCGCCCTCCAAACCGAAGATGGCGATGACGTCGGTTGGATTGGTAAAGTCGAAGGTAACACAGCGACGCTTGAGCTTGTCAAAGGCAGAGAACTCGAAAACGAAACGACCTACGTTATTAAAGGCAAAGTCTCAGACGCTGCTGGCAACTCGACTGATGTCAGTGTAACCTTTGTAACCAAGGCTAAGGAGTAAATTTAAGGGAGACTATGCAGAAATTAGCGATTGACGGTCAAACCCATACAAATTCAATAGGAATGCAGTTCGTTAGAATTGAACCTGGGACCTTTATGATGGGTTCAAAGAACGCTGCGCTATCAGATGAGTTGACAGCTGGAAAAGCACATCTCCGGGACGGGGATTGGGATGAACAACCTGTCCATCAAGTAACCCTCACCACGCCGTTCTATATCGGTATTTTTCAGGTGACGAATGCCCAGTATGAGATGTATGATCCCACACACCGTACGTTGAAGAGTCTTCAGAACACCGGCTTCTCTAAGGCAGATGACGAAGCGGTTGTATTTGTAGACTGGCACGATGCGACGCGATTCTGTGAATGGCTCTCCGAAAAGGAGGGACTTCCCTATCGACTGCCAACCGAGGCAGAATGGGAATACGTGTGCCGTGCGGGGACCACAACCCATTTCCACACCGGCGATACACTACCGCCTGAATTCCACAAAAACGTTGGAGAGAGTTGGTACCCGGATACGGAGCGGAGCCGCAGTGCCGAAGAAATCGTGCCTTTGCACGTCGGACACACTCCCCCCAACGCGTGGGGTGTATATGACATGCACGGAAATGTCGAGGAGTGGTGCCAAGATTGGTATGGGACCTACGCACCGGATCCACAAGTTGATCCAGTGGGCAGAGAAGAAAGTCTGTATCGTGTTACGCGGGGCGGCAGTCATTCGACGTTACTCTGCTATCTACGCTCAGCGAATCGGATGGGAGCAGTGCCAGAAGATAAGCACTGGTACATCGGATTTCGTGTCGTCTGTGGTGAGATGCCTCAGACCTCTCCGATCCCAGCACCGAAGGTGGCGTTATGGGGACGCGACGTTAAACAGGAAAATAGGAGTGCCCCCGCACCAGAATCCCCCTATTTTGCGGAACCCCTCACTTATGTTAAAATTCCAGAAGGTTCAAACGGACCGCTTTTTTCGGCACACAATCACGTCCCGGCGATTGCGGAATGTCCGAACGGCGATATGTTCACGGCGTGGTATTCCTGCGTGACAGAACGTGGACGCGAATTGACAGTCGCCGCGAGCCGACTCCGCTTTGGTGAAACCGAATGGGATCCCGCTGAACCCTTTTGGGGTCCGCCCGATCGGAACAATCACGCCACCTCTCTTTGGCGAAACGAGAATGGACGGATTTATCACTTCAATGGACTCTCGGCTGCTGCAACATGGGGTCCCTTAGCGTTGGTGCTACGCTACTCCGACGACAACGGTGCGACTTGGTCGAAACCGCGCTTCATATCACCGGAACACCGACTCCGACACATGCCGATCGCCTCTGTTTTCCGAAGACAGGACGGTTCTATCCTCCTTGCATGCGATGCAGTGACCGGGGGTAACGGCGGCACGGCAATATGGCTCAGCGACGATGACGGTGAAACTTGGTACGATCCGGGAGCAGGACAACCGATGCCAGAATTCGCCGATGGCAAACAGGGCGGATGGATCGCTGGCATCCACGCCGCTGTCGTTGAACTCACAGATGGCAGATTGATGGCTTACGGCAGAGGCGACACAATCAACGAACGGATGCCGAAAAGTGTCTCTGAAGATGGTGGTAGGACATGGCATTATAGTGCGAGTCCGTTCCCAGTGGTTTCTGGCGGACAGCGATGTGTTCTGCTACGACTTCAGGAGGGACCGATTTTTCTTGCTTCCTTCACCGGAGAACGGAAGACCCCTACATCTATGCCGATCGTTGATGCTTCTGGCAATGAACGCTTCGTCACGGGACTCTTTGGTGCGTTGTCTTATGACGACGGTGAAACATGGGAATGTATGCGGCTGATTACAGATAATGGAGAAGATCGAGAGATCGAGACGATGGATGGACGTCCATTTACGATGGGGTTAAACGATGCAGAACTCGGTGGTTACCTCGCGGTTTGCCAAGGAGAGAATGGGATCATCCATCTGATTAGTAGCCGTCAACACTACCGATTTAATTATGCATGGCTGAGGGAAAAGTTGTGAAATCCCTAAAAGGTTTCCCAAAGTCACTAAGTTTCGTTGAAACATCTTCACTTGAGTCCACGCCAAGACTCCGAGAGTCGCACAAACTAACAGTTTATGCTACAAAGAGGGGTGCCACTTGACCCGAAACCGGCTTGAAACGAAGTGGACAGCCGATCAGAGGACCAAAATAAAAAATGAAACTGCCATTTTTACATCAGAAAGTAGACGTCAGTACCGATTTGCGAGAAAGTAACGACCTCCTTGACAATCCCGATGCCTTGCAGGAGCGGATAGCAGCAGACGGGTATCTCTTAATTCGTGGATTACACGATGAGGACACGATCCTCACGGCGCGTCGACAAATTCTGGAGAAACTCGCAGCAAAAGAGATGATCGCACCGAATACACCGCTGATGGACGGGATCTTCAATCCCGATTACCCCGAACCAACATCAACCGGGTCAATGGGTAATAAGGAACTTACGCAGATGCCAGCATTCAAAGCGGTTGTCGAGGGTGAACCCATCATGAACTTTTTCAAAGGGTTCCTCGGTGGCGATGCCCGAACGTTCGATTTTAAATGGCTTCGCACGGCGGGACCTGGATCAGGATCCCCGATACATTACGATATCGTCTTTATGGGCAGAGGCACGCAAAATCTCTACTCCTGTTGGACACCGTTTGGTGATGTTTCGCTGGACATGGGTCCGATTGTGTTCTGTCTCGGCTCCAACCGATTTGAAGAGGTGCAAGCAACTTACGGCAAGTCAGATGTGGACAGAGACCTGATTGAGGGACATTTCAGCGATAAACCGCTTGAGATTCTCGAGAAATTTGGCGGACGCTGGGCAACGACAACGTTTTCAGTGGGTGATGTTATTATTTTTAGCATGTTCCTGATGCATGCTTCACTCGTTAACACCTCGGATAAGATTCGGATTACAGCAGATACCCGCTACCAACTTGCCGCTGAACCGATTGATGAACGCTGGGTTGGTGAAAAACCGAAAGGACATTATGCGTGGAAACAGCAGGGCGCGCAGATTGAATCCTTGGAAAAATCACGGCAGAGATGGGGCGTTTAGATGGATGCAATGAACAGTGATTCGGGTGGATCTGAAACCAACACAGCCCCTAAAAAGAGAAATTCCAAATTTCTACCTCTTCTTTTCATCCTGTTTTGTGCAGTTGCAATCGGCGTCGGTATCAGACATCACAAGAGCAGCAGACCTCCTGCTGTCGCGTGGGAGGTCTACTTCAGTGAAGTCGATGCTGGGGACAGTCACCCTTCGCTTGAGAACCGTCTTGTCGAGCGGCTTACCACTGCCGTTTCACGGGTCGATGCGGCGCTCTACCACTTGAGTTCTACGTCGATAGCCGACGCTTTCATTAAAGCACACCGCCGCGGGGTGCAGGTGCGAGTCGTCACTGAAACGGACAACATTGATGAGGACGCAATTGTGCAATTACAGAAAGTCGGCATCCCCGTCGCCGACGATGGAGACTCCGACAGCTATATGCACCACAAATTTATTGTGATTGATGAGCGGTATGTCTGGACCGGCTCCTATAATACCACCTATAACGGTGCCTATAGAAACAAGAACAATGTAATATTCATCGATTCTGTCCGAGTCGCGTATAACTTCACACAGGAGTTCCGAGAGCTGTTCCGGCAAATGCGGGCTGAGAAATCTTCCGGGGCGTCTGTTGTGCATCCGAAAGTGACACTGAGTGATGGGACGCAGATATTCACCTATTTTTCACCGGACAATGATATTAGGTCGTCGCTCCTGAAGGAGATTGGATCCGCTAAGAAGTCGATTCATTTTATGGCGTTTTCGTTCACACAAGATGCGCTCGGTAGTGCGATGCGGGATCGTTTTGAATCAGGGATTGACGTACGGGGTGTGTTCGAGAAACGACAGGTTGATGATCGCTACTCCGAATATAATGCTATGAAGCAGGCTGGGTTACGTGTGGCACTGGATAAAAATAGGGGGGCTATGCACCACAAGGTAATTGTTATCGATAAGGAGACCGTGATTACGGGTTCGTATAACTTCTCCAAAAACGCCGAAGAGCGCAACAGCGAGAATCTATTGATTATTAAAGGGAACCCCGATATTGCCCAAGCATATCTTGCTGAATTCGATCAAATCATGCGCTAAGGCGTTTCACCTAATGTTACTGTAGAATAGTGTTCGGTTCCATTCCTACCGATTTTAAGTCGGATCTTCGTATTCGGTCGCTTACTCACAACGCATTTTAACAACTCGTCGTAAGAGTGTACAGGGACTGCGTTAAATTCCAAGATAAGATCCTGAGGTAAAAGCCCGCTTTTGTGCGCCGGACTGTTTTCGATCACACCCGTAACGAGGACCCCTAAATCGCCAATATCAACTTCAACACCGAGCCAGCCACGAGCGACCTTCCCGTGTTCTATAATTTCTTTGGCAACAGCGCGCACCGTCTCTATCGGCAGAGCGAAGGTAATTTCCTGATTCCGAGTCGCCAACGGGGGGCGATCAAGAAATTGTGTAATGTCCATACCGTCCTGTTTCCCGAAAAGCGTGTCAAGCGGAGAATGCGTAGCAGTTGGTTCTGTCAGAACTGCCAGGATCATTCCAACGACCTCTCCTGACGTGTTTACGACTGCCCCACCACTGTTGCCGGGCGTAACCGCGGCGTTGATTTTAATTAATTCGCCACACAATTGATTCGGCAAGGTGTCCCAACCGCCCACAATACCGAAGGAGACAATGGGACTCTGGCCATAACTACTCCCGATTGTCACAACCCAGGAACCGGTATCAATTTTTGAAGAATCGCCCCACTTACGAGGCAGTTTGAATTCGATCCCGTCGTCAGGTACCGCTGGAGACCCGACCGCATTCGTTGGTAGTGTGGATTTGCGCGGCGCGCCTGTAACCCGAAGCACAGCAATATCGGTGAATACATCAGTGCCGATGAGTTTTGCTGAAGACACCCTTTTATCGTTAAAGATAACTTCAATCTTACTCGGGGGACCCATCTCGAAAGTGGTCGTCACAATGTGTCCAGCAGTGTCAATGACAATACCAGAACCGATATTTTGACGCATCAGTGCTAAGTCTTTCGTGTTCCACGACAGTGGGACCGGTACGCCTTGTGTTGCGACAACCTTCACAACGGTAGGACGGGCATCTGTAACGATCCTCTGAAAATCCTTTTCAAACCGCTGGAGCACGCTCTCATTGGTGAAACCAGGCATGACGACAGAGAAGAGGAGACTCAGCATTCCAATTATTAATTGTTGGTGTTTTAATTTTCGTGTGTACATGCTTTACTTCCTTGAAGGAAAGTGTGCTACAACCCGTTGCAAAATTTTTACAGCCCGCCCCGTGTGGACGCGTTGGTATAACTCACCTGTTTTAAGATGTAATGCTGCTGCATTGGACGTACCGACCTTGGGATAACACCACCCGGTAGACGCTGACTACCGTTTCCCACGGCACGTCGCGTCACCACCGGCGAGGTCGCAACTTGCACTTTTTGAGACTCAGATGTTACCGCAGTTGAACCGGTGTCTCGATCGAACAGGAATCCGTCTTGATAGAGATAGGTGCCAGTTAGGGCGAGGATTAACGCCAGAATGCCACTGAATGCCCATACCGGACGGCGAAATACATCCAGCAGTTGTTTCCAACCTGTTGTCGTGATTCCCTTAATCCCGTTGATCTCGCCCTGTTCTTCGGCAATCCGTTGCAGCAACGTCGGCATAAAGTAGGGTGAAGGCTCAATCTGTGGCAATTGCTGGACCACCTTAACAGATTCCCGGAATTTGGCATATTCCTGCTGACACGCCTCACACGTTGCGAGGTGTTCTTCAAGACCCTGCAACGTCTCATAATCAAGCCTGTCCTCAAAATGTGCGGAGAAATGTTCCTCAGCCTGTAAGCAGTTCATCATACACTACTCCTATGAACGTTAGATAAACGGTTTTAACTTATCTTTCAGCATGAGCCGGGCACGGTTGATGCGAGATTTCGTTGTCCCGCTCCGGAGTTCCAATACCTCACTGATTTCGTCGTAACTCAGTCCCTGCAGGTCGCGTAAGACGAGCGGGAGTCTGTACTGTTCCGGTAATTCTGCGATTGCTTTTTGGATAGCGTTGCGTAATTCCTTGCGTTCAAGTTCCACTTCCGGTTGGAAACCAGAGTCCGCGGGTGCATTTGCAATCAAGTCAATTTCTTCTGTTTGATTATTATCATCGCTTCCGCTGTTCACAACGTTATCAACCCTGTACTTGTCCCGTCGTTCTCGATTTCGGATTTCATTTTTGCAAAGGTTTTTGGCGATGTGATACATCCATGTCTTAAAATGCGCCCGTCCGGGTTTATAACGGTGCGCCGCTTTAAACATACGCATGAACGTCTCCTGCGCTAAATCCTCAGCGTTATCCCTATCATTGATGAACCGAGAAATGAAATTAATGAGTGGCTGCTGATGCCGGCGTACGAGAAGCGTAAACGCGCCCTCATCTCCTTTTTGGTAGCGATCCATTAATTCATCATCTAAGTCAAGCATCAGGTGCCTCCAGAGGTGCTTATCCATAATATACACCAAACTTCGGATTTGGTTGCAAATTTTTTCGGGGCATGAGAGAAGAACTCAATGTCCCTCTCTTGACTCCAAAGCGGGTTTTCGTGTATGATTATTTTGATAAAGCACTGCACAAGCCCTACAAAAATTTAGCATGTTTACATAACAGATGTCAAATTTAGAACGAAACAATCGCATTCAGATGGAGGTTCACATGTTTGATCAAGTCCTACAAGAAGTTGAGGCACAGTGTAAAGCAGAGAGGATCCCGATGTTGGGGGAAGAAAAGGCGAAATTTCTCGCTGCCTGCGTTGAAAAGGCGAAACCGTCCCTTATTGTCGAATGTGGAACCGCTATCGGTTATTCTGGACTCTGGATGCTACGTGTGTTGAAAGCTGCTGGCACTGGACGTTTAATAACGATTGAAATAGATGCTGACCGCGCCGCGCAAGCGCGAACGAATTTCGAACGCGCTGGAATGTCCGATCTCGTCAACTCACGTATCGGCGATGCCCAAGAAGTCCTCAAAAGCATTCAAGATCCTGTCGACTTTCTGCTCCTTGATAACAATTTCAACAACTACTTCCCCTGTTTTCAGGCAATTGAACCGCAGTTGACGAATCCGGCAACCGTTGTAGCGGACAACGTTGGTATCGGTGCCGAATCAATGGCGGATTATCTGGAGCACGTCCGAGCGCGTTATGAATCTGAAACACACTGGTTTGACATCGACCTGCCGTGGGTGAAACAGGACGCAATCGAAGTAAGCATCTATCGCCATCTTTTAAACCACTAAATCTGAGCTGCTGCGGACGTTGTCCTTGCAGATACATAATTGTAAAAAAAACCGCTCGTAACCTAAAGCGGGTTTTTTACTAATTTCGGACCGGTGTTAACGAAGAAAACACCGAACTAGGAGCGATTGCTAAAAAATGGATTACGATTTTACCTCTGTTGCACGGTTGCCTTCGCCAGGTGATAACGTCGGTATCGCGACGCAAACGCTGGAAAGTGGCACACGCATCCGTTACAATGGGCAACAGTTTCAACTATCGCATACCCTCTTAGAAGGACATCGGTTTGCTGTTCAACCGATCTCGGCAACCGAACCCCTCTTGTCGTGGGGCTTACCTTTCGGTTTCGCGACACGTCCCATTTCCCCGGGTGACTACGTGTGCAATCAGAAGATGATTGATTCGTTATCAATTAGAAACCTACCCTTTGAATTGCCAAAAACACCGAACTTCAGCGATAAAATGGCACCCTATCAATTAGATGAAGCAGAATTCCGCTCTGGGAAACAGGTGTCGCGTCATGCACACGAACGTCCCTTCCTCGGTTACCAGCGTCCCGGGAATCGTGGCGTTGGCACGCGAAACTATATCGTCGTTATGGGGACGACTGCACGCACTTCGGGTTTCGCGAGGAAACTTGCTGATATGTGTTCTGTAGGAGGGGTTTGTAACCCCGATACATTCCCGAACATAGACGGTATTGTTGCCGTAACGCACACAGAAGGAGGCGAAAGCCAGACTCCCAATAACATTGATATGTTGCTCCGAACACTTGCGGGTTTCACCGTCCATCCGAATATTGGAGCGATACTGCTTGTCGATTACGGCACCGAGTCAGTTACAAACGAAATGCTTAAGGCGTATATGCTACGGGAGGGTTATGCTTTAGATGACGTTGTACACCATTTCCATCGGTTACAGGGAAGTTTCGACACGGATTTAGCCGGCGGTGCAGAGATTATTGATAGATGGTTAGATGTCGTGAACAGCGTTCCGCGGACCGAACAGTCCTTGGAACATCTCAAAATCGCCTTGCAGTGTGGCGGATCGGATGCGTTCTCCGGGGTATCGGGAAACCCTCTTGCGGCTTATGTTGCGAAAGAGGTTATCCGTTATGGCGGATGCGCCAATCTCGCTGAGACCGATGAACTTATCGGTTCTGAGGCTTACGTACTACAGAACGCCCGTGACCTGCCGACAGCACGCAAATTCCTCAATACGATTGAACGGTTCAAGGAACGCGCCGCATGGCATGGACACTCCACAGAAGCGAATCCATCTGGTGGTAACAATTTCCGTGGACTCTATAACATCGCCATTAAATCGATCGGTGCGGCGATGAAAAGGCATCCCGAGGTCTGTCTCGATTACGTCATTGATTACAGCGAACCGATGGAGAATTCGGGTTACTACTTCATGGATAGCCCCGGTAACGATCTGGAGAGCATCGCTGGACAGGTAGCATCTGGGTCGAACATGATTTTCTTTATCACTGGGAACGGTTCAATCACCAATTTCCCCTTCGTGCCGACGATTAAGATCGTCACCACGACAGGACGATATGAAATGCTTGAAAAGGACATGGACGTGAATGCCGGTGCCTACCTCGACGGCACACCAATGGAAGAACTCGGCGAGTCTATGCTGGATCTGACGGTGGATGTTGCCTCGGGTGAACGTTCTGTCGGTGAGAAAGCGGGGCATTCCCAAGTCTCACTGTGGCGCGATTGGAAGCAGACAGGTCCCGTGGATTTAAATCCATTGTTGACAGAATCCGAATTGAAGTCTGGCGAACCGATTCCGATCGAAACCTCCGATGTAGCCGCGAGTTCTCAGGAATTGCAATTCAGCGCACTTCAAACAGAAGATGGATGTCGTACAGATCAAGTGGGACTGATTTTACCGACCAGTCTCTGTTCGGGTCAGATTGCACAGATGATTGCCCACCGTTGCAACGAGCGGAACATTGGCAAGGCACAAGGTATCTCACGGTTTGTTGCGTTACCACATACGGAAGGATGTGGTGTCTCCAGCGGACGTTCCGAGGAGATTTATACCCGCACGATGATCGGACACCTCACACATCCAACGGTTGCCCTCGGTCTGCTCCTCGAACACGGTTGCGAAAAGACACACAACGATCACGTCCGACATGAGATTCAGCAGTTGGGCATATCACCGGAACGCTACGGTTGGGCGAGTGTGCAATTGGATGGCGGGATTGATGCCGTCATAGAGAAAGTGCAAGATTGGTTTTCGGAGGAACTCGCGGATAAACCGTCTGTTCCGGTTGTCGATGCAGGATTAGAACACCTCTGCATAGCCGTAACATCAACTGGAACGACAACTGAAGAAGTCTCGGAATCCCTGACGCAATTGACACATAGGGTCGTCGCTGCGGGGGGAAGGGTCATCGTACCAGCGAACGCGACCTTTTTACGTTACGGCACGTTCAGGGTTACAAACCCCTCCCACAGTGTGCCTACGACTTTGGCATATGGACAACGGGTTGAGAAAGCAGGTTTCCATATCATGGAGACACCTACTGATCAACAGACGGAGACGCTGACAGGTTTAGGTGCGACGGGTGTGGATTTGGCACTCGCGCATATCGTGGGTGCCCCTTTACAATCACATGTGATGGTGCCGCTGATCCAAGTCTCTACAGATTCCACAACGCAAGCCAATTACGGCGCGGATCTGGATTCGATGTCCGCTGATATTGATGACCTATTGGCGTTAATTGTGGAAGTGGCTTCGCGGCAGTATACTCCGAAACTACACGGCAAAGGGAATACAGATTTCCAATTAACGCGCGGGTTATTGGGGATTTCGATGTGATTTGATTAGAATGAGATTCGCATCAATTCCACAGGAAAATCCGCCATGAAAGAGGGTTTGCGGAGTGCCATCATACCGAGCGTCAACCATTTATCGATTGAAGGTAAGGAAACCGTGAACTTTTCTGATTCAGGTACGAGCTCGTTCCTCGTAAAAGGTGTTTTCTCGCCCCAACCTCGTGTAGAACGGTGTGCGAACCACAAGTCTATGGGCAATCAGACCCCCCTATTGGCGTAGCGAGCATCGCAGAAGCAAAGTAAGCCTTGGGATTCTCTGATTCCAACAACACTGGCATTCCAAAACCGTATAGGGTCCCAGCGAAACTGCCCGATAGGATTAGGTTAGACCGTCCGACTCCAAGTCGATGGTTCTTTGTCGCTGCAAGTGCCCCCACAAAAGACCCACCACCAATGAGTAACTCCAATCCAGCCAATTGGCGTTCTGATTCAAGGTCAAGGAGGAGTGCTGTCCCCGGTCCGTAAAGAGAAAGCCCATAGAGTGTTGAGGCGGCGACCAATAGTGTCCTGCCTTCCTGCTGTTCTTTTAGAGACACGCTCTGTTCGCTTTGCGCTTGGGAATAGACTTCAGGCACAAAAAGGATAAAAATAAAAACCATAAAGCAAAGAAGAGAAGAGACTGTGTGAGGCATAAAACGAGTTTTCATCCTTTCTCCTTTTTACCCTAAAACCTATAAATAAGTAGAGATCTTTGTGGCATAAACTGTGAGTTTGTGCAAGTTCTAAGGCCCCTAACGGATATTAGGTCTTTCTGAATGTCTGCTTAATTCTAACATCTATCATAGATTGATGCAAACGATCTTCTGTCCTTCAGCAGGCGAAGCACTTACTTCCGTATCAACATCTTGCGCGTAGCAGTGAAATCGCCGGCTGTGAGGGTGTAGAAATAGACGCCACTCGCCACGGGTTCACCGAAGGCATTTCTACCATCCCAATACGCCGCACGGCTACGATTCTGATACATGCCCGCGGGTTGATGTCCAAGTGTCAACGTCCGCACCAATGTGCCATTTATAGCATAGATATGCAGTGTAACGTCCGCAGATTTGGACAATTGATACGGTATCCACGTTTCCGGATTGAATGGATTCGGATAGTTAGGCAAGAGTACTGCCTCCTTGGGAATCAACGCTACGAGGAGTTGCTCTAAGAAGAGAATACCCCTTTGTGCCGTTGCGTCCGTCAGATTTAAGTGTTGTGCTTGGGAAAGCCACAGTTTGACCTCTCTTGTGGTGAGCATCTCAAGAGATTCGGGATGCAGAGACGGAGCAGCGGCACTCGTGCCAAGCGCACCGGCGACCAACACGAGATCAGCGATATTGACGACATTATCACTGTTCACATCCGCGGCATTCTGTCCTGTCTTGCCGAGATTTGAGGCGACCAACACCAAATCTGCAATATTAACAGTCCCGTCCCCATTGACATCGCCTTTAAGTCCGCCGGCTTTCACTTTCGTAATTTGTGCGCTTTCAACCTTCGGAACAGAGGTATTCCCTTCATTGTCGGCGAGAAGCACATCGGATAACATCAAGGTGAATGTATCCTCAGCAATCACCTCAAAAGTGATCGTCGCGAGGGTGCCGTCCCCATTACTTTCTCCAGCGAGAGATGCTGCGTTAAGTTTTAGGAGATTTCCTTCCACCTTCGGCTGCGCAAAGAAAGCTCCGGCAGGCAGATAATCGCCGATCGCACTCTCCACATAGCGGAAAGCCGTTTTATTGAATTGCACGGTTGCCTCATATCCGGCTACCGATGTCCCGCCTACGATGTTCAGTGAGAATGTTAACTTGTCGCCGACAGCAGGAGCTGCCACTATCGCAGGCAAAAGGCGAACGATTGTTGTAGAAGTCGGAGGTTGTTGTGTTACAACCGGCGGAGTCCCATCTGTGTCAACAACTGGCACGGTAGAAGGTTGTTGTGTTACAACCGGCGGGGGAGAAGTGATATTATTAAGGATGCCCGGTGAACTGATGTCATTTTCATCACCATAATAGGTTTTTTGATCTGTCGTTAGATTCGCGTCAGCTGCGGACACCCAACTCTCTTTTAGCGTTCCATCGAGTGCGACACCGTTGGCATAACGGCGTATGAGTGAGGTCCGATTGCCTGCTCTGACTCTACCTCTGTTAAAATCGTAAGGTAAATCCCAAAGCGTCGTAGTTCCGTCGTAGTTTCCTGTCTCATCAACCAAGTTGCCGTCTTTACCGGTCAGCTTTATATGAAAGCCTTCTGCACTCAGCCAGATGGTGTTGAAACTAATTTCTAAGTTATCTTTTCGCACCCCTTCTATCCATCTGAGATCGTAAACTTGATCTTCCATGAAATCTCCTGAGTTTTCATCAGTTTTCGATGTCACTATCAAGAGAAAGTCATTTGGCCATATCCGTGGCGCGTCCTCAAAAGTTGTATCTCTAAAATTGATTGTCGCCGTCACCGGTCCGGTTAAATCGTCTGAGTCCACGTTCTGAATAGTCAGTGTCCATCCAGTAAGATCGATTGGCTCTGTCCCAGAATTGAATATCTCTATCCATTGTTTTGGCGAAAATCTTGCCTCCGATCCATACATGATTTCACTAATGCTGACTTCGCTATACGCTGTTCCTGTGATAAAACATAAACTCGTCAACACCAAAACAATTGAAATGATGATTTTCTGATCCACAATTAACGTTTTCATAACAAACTCCTTTTACAATAGGTATCAGTTCGGTTTTTCTGATGAAGATTAAGAATTTAATCGGGTAATTTTTACCGATGCCCGGTGCGGTTAGGGAACCGCACCTATCGGGTTTGAGAAAATATAGAATTACCCAATTTATTTTTCAAACTTCATGCGAAAAACCTTTCAGTTATCAGTTATCAGTTAACCCTTTGTGGTAATGGCTTTACTCCTCGCTGCCACAACGCCTCTCTTAGTTGAAGAATAATGACTCATAACTATTTGCGTATCAACATCTTACGCGTTGCGGTGAAATCACCTGCTGTGAGCGTATAGAAATAAACACCGCTTGCCACGGGTTCACCGAATGCGTTTCTACCATCCCAATATGCCGCACGACTGCGGCTCTGATACATGCCCGCAGGTTGATGTCCGAGTGCTAAGGTCCGCACTAATGTGCCATTCATGGCATAGATACGCAGCGTGACATCCGCGTCTTTTGATAAGTGATACGGGATCCACGTCTCTGGATTAAATGGATTCGGGTAGTTCGGCAGCAAAGCTGTCTCGTGAGGGCGCGCTGCAGCTAAAAGCCCTTGGAGAATGGCAAGCGTTTTGTGGTAAACAACCGAGCTATCGCTGTCGGCTTTCAGAAGATTCAGCCAGGTCTGAAGCGTTGCGGGTGAAACCTCAGCTAACACCGCACTGAGCGCAGGGGCTGCAGGAATAGTCGAGTCATCAAGGTTCTCAACAATGATAAGCAAGTCACCCTTATTGACGCTACCATCTCCGTTGACATCAACACGCGGATTAATAGGTGCGGCTTCTCCGAGAGCTCTTATCACGAGAATCAGGTCATGAATGTCGATCTTGCCATCTTCATTGACATCTGCCGCAGGACGGTTGTTTGGGAGCAGGCTTCTGACGGCCGTGGAAGTGGTGAAATCCGCCTCGTCAAGATAAATTTTAAAAAACATCCCCCAGTTACCCGAGTACTCGCTGACTTTGACTAACAGAATGTTGTTCCCTGCTTTCAGAGATGTGTCGAACCGGTTTTGAATGCCCGTTGTTCTCCTGCTAATTTTTTTTCTATAAACCACCGTTCCATTGAGCCAAATTTTGACGGCATCATCGCTGCCCACCCCCATCCGAACATTATTTTGGTCACGCGGTGAGACGATGTTAATAAATGCATAAGCTGTGTGGTGACTGAGATTCTGAACTGAGCTGAGTTCAGTGGCATTAACGACATGCTGAACATTATTTGAGGCACAGAGAAAAAAACCACAATGGGTTGATGGCTGGATATGCCCAGGTGTCCATTGCAACTCGCCTAATTTATCTCCTTCGTTTACACCATTTTGGGCGACCTGAGCCTCCGTAAGCGCACCACCACTTTCTGCAGCGAGATAATCGGTATCTATATCTGATCCCTCAGCAATCATCCATAGCCAGGGTCCTCGTATATAGTCATACGTCTGTGAGATAGGTGTGGATTCTTCTGCTTTCGTAATTTGCAAGCCTTCAACCTGTGGACGCGAAATCGTGCCTTCGCTATCGGCGAGAAGCACATTAGATAATGTCAAGGTCGAGGCCTTCACCGCCCGGGCTTCAAAGGTGATCGTTGCGAGCGTGCCGTCGCCGTTGCTTTCATCTGCCAGAGAGGTCGCAGCAAGTTTCACAAGATTACCTGTAACAACCGGGCGCACAAAGAAGGCACCCGCTGGCAGATAATCCCCGATTTCACTCTCCACATAGCGCAGCGCACTCGTATCAAATTTTACGGCAGCCTCATATCCTGCTACCGATGCCCCACCCGCGATGCTTAGAGAGAGTGTTAACCTTTCGCCGACAGCAGGAGAGGCGACTGAGATAGGCAGAAGCCGAACCGTTGGGGCAGCGGCTTGACCGTAACTAAGGTTGCCTTGTGTGACACATATCAACAACATTATCGTTAGAATTGATACGATGCTTTCCCGATTGACACTTAGTGTTCTCATTATAAACTCCGTTCGTAGTGGCATTTTTTCTTCGCGCCACCAAATATGAGAAGTATTGACGTTTACTGGCAATTTTACTCCACTATGCTTCACCTTGATACAGACTTGTGAGTGGATGGATTTACAAATAACGCACTTGGTTATAATAAGCCAATTTTTATTATTCTTCAACACCTAAAAATAATAAAGCCTATACATAACTATAGACATAGGCTTTTCGCGGTCGAGAAAAAATTTTTGATTTGCGAAGTAAATTTTAGGAAGTAAAGGGCGGATAGTGGGGTCCGCCCTATAACGTGTGGAGGGATATTATGGGATTGTTTCTACAAAAAAGAGGAGACACTGCTATAGTGGCAACGAAATCGGTGCGCCGATTTGGGAGGAACGATACGTCGCCTCCGCCAACGCAATGCCATCTCTTCCGATGCGTCCGTGGGTTGTCGGTTCC
Organism: Candidatus Poribacteria bacterium; assembly: GCA_965220065.1. Lineage (GTDB taxonomy): Bacteria > Poribacteria > WGA-4E > WGA-4E > WGA-3G > WGA-3G. Next base: position 4,756,623 of record OZ244804.1, on the reverse strand, counting down.
GCTTCACCGAGGATACACTGGAGCCAATGGTTAATGCTCGTGCCTTTTGCGGCAACACCCCAATACCGTTGCTGCCGCCGCTCCTCTGGCATGTTGCGGTAGGTGCCGTCATCTGGCACAGGCGCAGTGAATTCTTCCTCCGCTGCCATGTCGTGCGTTTTCCAACGGAGTCCATTCTGAATCAACGTCGCAGAACCTTTGCTGGTGACGAGACCGTTCCCACTGTTGCGAATCTCAGCCGCCCAACTCTTCATCATCATCCCGACACCACCGTTTTTGAAATGCACGGTCAGCACGGCATTGTTCTCTACGGCTTTTTCAGGAGGTGGGTAGGTGCCACCGAGCGGAACATGACTCGTGAATCCGTAGACAGTAGAGGCGGGACCGTAGAGCCACAGCCAGATATCGAGTTCGTGAATGGCTTGCTCCACTAACATACCACCCGACTCCGCCTTCACAAAAAGCCATGGATGCCGTTCCGGTGAAAACCAACCGACCTGATTGGAATACGCCATCTGTAGTGTACCGAGTGTGCCATCGTCTAACAACGATTTCAGTTTCATGTAACCCGGACTGAACCGCATCATATAGGCGACCATCAGCAGAACACCCGCCTCCTCAGCGGCAGCGATCATCGCTTCACCCTCGGCGACACTACAACACATCGGCTTCTCCATCAAGATATGCTTGCCAGCCTCGGCGGCAGCACGGGTGATTTCGAGGTGCGGACGCGGATGGACACAGACATCAACGGCATCTATATCCTGTCTGTCAAGGAGCGCACGATAGTCTGTGTAGGCATCCGCGCCGAACCTGTCTGCTTGTTCGTTTGCGGATGCCTCGTTGATGTCAGCGATTGCGACGATGTCACCGCGTCGCGTCGGTTCTTCGTAATACGGGGAGTGGAGACTGCGGAAGATGCCGCCACATCCGATAATGCCAACCCTAATCTTATCCATATATTTCTCCTTTAGGATCTACGAAAATCGGGTTTTTCTACTACAGATGGTATAATTTTTAGTAATGACTGCCAGCCTGCTTCGCAGTGAGAACAGTTGGCTATCAGCGGGTATCCTTTCGGGCAGTTGTTGGTTTTCAGAATAGACGTGCGATGAATCGCACGACTACGAACTATCCGTAATCGGAGCGGTTACAAACCGCACCTACCGGAGTTAGAGAGTTACGGCACACAGAGTGTGCCTACAACTTTGATGTTATGGCTGACGGTGTTGCCTACTACTTTTAAGGATAGGTAGTGGTGCCTCGTCCGCTAAGAGTGTAAGTGCCTCGACAATGATTGAGCGTTGCAATTCCGGGTTGTTTGGTTCTCCAAGTGGATAACCGAATCCATAAGGGACTGACAACGCACGTGGGGGTTTCACCCTTTTTGTTATGCTTTCATCAAGCGTTATGGAGGTGGTCGATATTCCCCTTTCTTCAACGGCACGTTGTATCAATCCGACGGATTGATTGCACACCGGTCACACAGGGGTTAAGAATACAACATCAACATCATCGGCTTTGAGCATCTGCGCGACTTCAGGTGCGGTTTTTTCAATGAGGGGTTTCGGTTTTGTAATCGACCCCATGAAACTGAAGTGTCTATGATTCAGTGAACCGATTTTACCCTCGGTTTCCAATTCTCGAAACCGATCAAGCGGCAATACCAAGTTTATATCACTTTCTGTGCCACTCGAATCGAAAGCCTTACTTCTATGTCCAAGCGCGAGGACTTGTGTCTCAATCGTATTCGGTATTTCCCGATACGAACAATCTCCACCTATAATCCTATCATCGTAAGGCGTTTGCTCTTGGAGATGTAATCCAGCAGTTGTAATGAGCGCGACACGGCATTGGTTTAGCTCCTTGTGAAGGGGTGCGTTCGGAGATGTACCCCCATAAGACTTGACGGGGTATGCCTTCATAAAGAACCGGTATAAATTATCCAGATTGAATATAGATGCCATTATGAGCCTCGACGTTAGCCGTTCGCGAAGATGAGCCGTTTCCTGTTCTGGCACGGGAGTTGTATCGTCTGGCCGGTTATGCCGCTTTCAATCGTCGCAAAGCCGATTTCATTGACAGCCGTATAATCATCACGGGCACAATGGGGAGGCGAACCGCCATCGAGGTAATCCGTAATCTGTTTATACGCGACATTGAACGGACCGGCGTTTTCAGGAAGATCAAGGGTAGCGTTATCAACTAATTTTCCCTCTTTATGCACAGTCGTGTCGCTATAAAATCCTGCCTGAACGCTGCCTTCGCTGCCGAGGACATCAACGGAGAACCCACCTCGTACTCCATGATTGCCGACATGGAAGCCGACAACACCGCTCTCAAATTGGATGGTTGAACCAACAACCGCCGGTTCAGGTTCGTAAGGCTCTGGTACATCCCCACCCCCAGAAACGAATCCAGTGACAGAAATCGGATCGTAGCCAGCGAACTGGCAGATCATATCCGTCGTGTGAATAGCGAAGGAAAGCACACCGCCACCACAATAACCGATAACGGTTTCCACCTCACCGATGAGTCCGTCCTTGATAAGCGATTGGAGACGGATGAGATGTGGTGCCCAGTGCCGCGTGTAATCCACAACGATAGGGATGCCTTTCGCGTCAGCCCCTGCGGTCATCGTATCGACCTCTTCGAGGGAACATCCAGCGGGTTTTTCGAGGAAGATGGCTTTGATGTCCGCCTTCAAGACGTTTTGCATGACCCTGAAATGATGCGGTCCGCGCACACAGACAGCAACGATATCCAAATCTTCACTTTCAAGCATCTGCGTATCCGTTTCGTAGTAGTTTATGGAATTGTCTGGGAACGCGGGTCCCCATACCTGTTGAAATTCCGTTTGACGTTCCTCGGACATGTCCGCGACTGCGACCAATTCGGTGGTCTCACAAAAACGAATGCCACCTGTGTGGCAATAGGGATACGCGTCATCTGGCGTTGAATAACGGGAGGCGATACTGCCCAATCCGATGATACCGACACGATACATTGCGAAGTCTCCCTTGGCGTGTTAATTATGGCGAAAGTATATCAGATGGATTTTGAGATGTAAAGAAAATTTCCCACCTCAATTGAATTTCTGGCGTAACTTGTTGTAAAATAGATAGTAGTGAGGTTAATACTACACTAAAATTCAAACGCAATAGAAAACGACACATCTCATGCGACTTTTCATATCACTCACCCTTATTTCTCTTATTATTGGCACTTCCGTGTTCGCGGATCCGTGGTTGTGCGGGACACCGCTCCTGCATCAAAAACATATCCATCAACATCCGCCTGAAGCGGTTCCCGCGGCACCTGCTGCGCCTGCTCACATCGGACACGTCGAGCGATTCTTTATTCACATCCCGGAGACAGAGGTAGTCGCCACCTGTATCGCGAAGAGTGAACATCTCTATGTCTATGTCGACAATTCGGTGCGCGATCTGTTCACGGATGCCGAAGCCGCTGCCGTGGCAAGAGAATTTGACAACCGCATCTATCCGGACGTTCGAAAGTGGATGGGAACGGAATGGAAACCCGGACTCGATAGAGACAACCGTATAACCTTGTTGATGCACGATGTCGGTATGAACAACTCCGGAGCCGACTACGGCGGCTATTTCGCGCCGACCGATCAGATGCCCACACTGCCGAATAGCAACCGTCGCGAAATGCTCTATATGGATGTCTTCCAGTTCAGAGAACGGTCCCGACATACTTTTTATAGCAGTCTTGCACATGAATTCGCACATCTTATCAATTGGTTCCAGAACGGTGGGACCACCGATCAACGATGGTTAGAAGAAGGCACGGCGAGTTTCGTTGAATGGGCAGTTTACGGCACTGTACATAACATTTTTGTTGACGGTTATTTGGCAAATCCCAGCGTTTCGCTCGCTTATGCAAACACGAGAGATACCTATTACGGTGGGACTTTCATGCTTATGCTCTATCTCTATGAGCAGTATGGCGGACCGGAATTTATTCGCGGTATTGTAGAAACAGACGCGCTCGGTGAACAAGCGATTGATGCCGCTTTGGCAGGTGGAGGAAAAAGTGACAGATTCCCTGAAGTTTTTCTGAATTGGGGGCTTGCGAATTGGGCTAATACACAGGCACAAAACAAACAACTCGGTTATTCTGTCCTACGAGACCGAAAGGTGAGTGCTGTAGTGCCGCGCGTCCGCAGTTACCCGAACGAGGCGAATAATATTCCCATCAACCAATGGGGTGCGTACTATATTGTCTTTGAGAACCTACCCGAAACCTTGGATCTATCCGTGATCGGAAGCGGCTCGGGGAATCTTTACGCGACAACCCTTTATCAGCCGTCCAACGGACGTCCCGTTGTTACACCTATTCCATTTAGCACGAAAAATAGAGGGCATCTTCGCCGAGAAGGACTCCGGCGCAATGGTAAGATTGTCCTAATGGTAACCGCAGATGTCCCACAGACACTTCGTTATGTCGCCGTGGATATGCCCGCTGCCAACAACGGTGGCGCAGCAGATGCTCCACGCCAGCATGCGTCGGACACTCTACCTGACGCTGTAACCTACGCCCTCAACAATCTCACCCAACGGAGCACTTCGCCCGCGAAGCTTACGCCGGAAACGCAGCTTGAACCGAGAACACAAATCCATCTTGCGAGTGATTATACCGATGTTGCGATCGGTGGTCCGAATGCCTCTCATCTTTACGCAGCGAGCGATTGGGGATTTGAAATCTTCACATTGATAGAACCGACACACCCCGCCCGAATTGGTGAGATTGCCACGCCGGGCAGGGCGCGATCTGCCGCCGTTGAGGGAGAAACCGCTTACGTCGCTGACGGTGCCGCAGGTGTACAGGTTATTGATATCGCCGATCCGAACAAACCGAGTATTGTAAAGACGATCGGAGGCTTCACGAATGCACACAGAGTCCGAGTCGCTGATGACCAACTCTACGCGCTCGATCGTGAGCGTGGAATGCTTGTTTTTAATTTACGAGACGTTCACAACATGCAAATACCCCGACCTCGACGTTTCTTTCGGACTGCGGGTACGCCGATCAATGTTGCTATCCGCGACGGGATTGTCTATTTCAGCGATGATAGACACGGGCTGATTATTCTCGATCCAAGTCCATTCGGTGATTTTGTCGTGCGCGGTATTGCGCCAATTTTATCCAACGCCCACGAGATCGCAGAGACAAGAGGAACAACTCACGCTTATGTCGCCTCAGGCAACCTCATCTTGGTGGATGTTACGGATGATCAAAACCCCGAAATCGATTTCCGCCTTAACACGCCAGGACTCGCAACAGGTATCCAATTCCGTAATGACACCGTCTACCTTGCAGACAGGCAAACAGGACTCCATATTATCAACGTGCGTAACCGAAAACAGCCACGGCGAATTTCCACACAACCGACCTTTGGGAACGCAACCGATATAGTCCTTAGAGATACATTCGCGTATATCGCTGATGGCAGAGGCGGCATCCAAACAATAGACATCAGCGAATCAGAATCGCCGAAGTGGTTACATCGGTATGCCTCTGGTGGTACAGCTTACGGACTTGACATTGTTGAAACAGGCGCAGGGGAACGGACTGTCTACGTCGCGAACGGCGTAGACGGATTGAAAACCCTCGAATTCACGACGCCGTATCAGGGCACTGTGACAAAAAGACTGCCGTTGCCTACGAATATCATCACCGCCAACAACCAGTTTGAGGCGGCAAGTTGCACCAAAATTCGCGTTCAAAACGGGCACGGTTTTGTTGCGGCTGAGACCGGAATGTACGTTGTCAATCTTGCCACAGATACGATAGCAGCACATGTTTCGACAACTTCACCCGTTTCAGATATAGCGTTGCACAAAGGCTATGCCTACCTCTGTGCGGGATCTCTAATTGTTGTCGATAGCCGGGTCCCTCAGCAAAGCAGAATCATATCCAGACGCGACATACCGGGGAGTGCTTATCGGGTTGTCGTCGATCCCAATACACCCGCACACGCCTATGTCGCCGCTCTTGAAGGAGGACTCCATGTCTTCGACATCACGGGACCAGCAGTCCCGCGTCTCGTCGGAAGCCACGCCACACAAGGAAATGCGACAGGCGTTGCGCTCGCGGATGAACGCGCTTACCTGTTAGATAGTGGTATCGGTGTCGCGGTGCTTGATGTGGTTGAACCGAACAACCTGAAGTTGCAAGACGTATACGAGAGCGAGGCACTCCTAATTGATGCGACAGTAAGCGGTAACTATCTCTATCTACTCGATAGCAACAGCGTTCAAGTTATTGACACACGCACATTGAAAATCTCTTCTCGCTTTCGCGGACTCCGGTTCCCGTTTGAATTGAAACTGGTAGGGAGTGCTCTCTATGTCGCGGATCTGTATCAACTTCGTATTTTTCGTGTGCACCCAGAAGGCTACTCGCTTGCTGTGGAAGAACCTACGCAATCTGACTGGACCCCCAACGTTATCAAGCCTGTATTCGTCAACCGCTTAAGCCAAAACTTTCCTAACCCATTTAACCCAGAGACATGGATTCCGTATCAACTCGCCTCAGATACGAACGTATCCCTTCATGTTTACGATGTCCAAGGGAGGCGTATCTACTCTAAAGCACTTGGCTACCGCAAGACAGGTTCACACACTGCTTATTGGGATGGTCGTAACGCTACCGGCGAATCTGTCGCGAGCGGTGTATATTTTTACGAAATTCAAGCTGGAACTTTCCACGCGACCCGGAAAATGTTCATTCAAAGGTGATTTTTCTGTTTTTATTTATTTCGGGCAAATATTATACGCCAAAAACCGTTCCAATCTCGTAAATTGTGGCTCTAATTTGTGAATTTTGAAAAAAAACTCCCGAAAAGAAAAAAATTTCGTAACGTTTAATGGAGAAAAAACGTTAAGCTCTTTAATCCCACACTACCTATTAAACTCACGTTGGATCTTATATCATAGATTTGCAAGGAGAAGCATAGCATGTCGAAGAACAGCGTAACAGGTCGTTTCCGAGATATTGAGATATCATTTAGTATTGAGGGCTCTCGCACCTATATGAGTCTCCGGAATCTGCTTAGCGACGAAAGACAAGTACGCGTAATGTATCAGAAATTATCCATGAGCGGACTCGCTAATTGGAGGCAGTTTCAGTTAATCAACACACCTGTTTTGCTGCGCCTTCCAGCAGAGGTCCTCGAAGCACATCGACTCACCTTTTTTATTGATAACGCGGATCCTATTTCCGCTCGCATTGAAAAAATATTAGCGGAATTGGACCAACTCAGAACCACATTGCCACCAGAGGATTTAGTAGAGGCTCCCGTGCCTATGGCTGATATATCCCCTTTGAGGAACTACAGTAACATAGACGCACTCACTAATCTCAAGTCTGAGACTGCAACAACACAACACGTTGAAAAAGCAGTCGTTCCTCGTGATCCGAAACCCGCAGAAGAACAGGTCGAAAACGTAATTGTGCCCCAAGAACCTGAGCCAGTAGCAGATGAAACTGTGATCTCAAGCGATTCCGAAGTGGATACTGCAGAACCGGAACAACTGATCCTCCCTAACAACGAACAGAAATCGACAGAAAAATCCTCGCCTATACGTACCATTCCTAAATCACCGGCAGTCAATGTAGATAATAACCTTGAGTTTAAAATCACAGTTCCTTCCTTACCAGCAAGTGCGCTTGCCCAGCAACGGAAATCGCAGGCGATAGCGACCTCCTCTAACTCCGGCAGAGCGGCTTCAAAACAGAAAAAGAAAGGAATTTTAGGGCAGTTTGCTCAAGCATTGGGACTTCCTGCTGACAAAAGACGTAGCAAGGCTTACTATCAGGAGAAAGGTGAATCCATTCAAGACGACTTTCAGGATAAACTCTCCAAGTTAGAGAGGGATTACAATGAAGGCTATGGTCTCGACCTCAGTGACTGGAATCCAGAGACGCTCTGTGAAGAGGAAACCGCAATTTTGTTGCTTAACCTCATGGTGAACGAGGTGACCGCATGGCAGAAAGAGACAAAGCGCGCCACTCCGGGAACCGAACAAGTTGTTGAAACGCTCACCGAGGTTGGCATGCGTCTCAGACAGGCACTCAAGCAGACGCGTGGTATTTCCACACCTTCACCCACATTGTTCCCTGATCTCCTCGCTGAAAACGCGCGCGATTTGGAGAAAATTCAGAGCGAATGTGATGCATATCTCCAACGCTTCACGAAAAAGCTCACCGAGCAGGAAAAGAAACACGCATCAAAGATTGAGGTGATCGTTTTCAAGAAGTTCCTCATCGAATTTGTCCGAGATTTTCTTTTCGTTGAGATCGCCAAATGCACCCGTGGTAACGCGTTATCCAAGCGTCTCACCTGGTTTTTAGATCTTGTCGATTCCGAAGTCATTCCGATTGAAATCGGGAAAACGAAGGTATCACCTAACCACCACAAGCCAAAAGGGGTCTGCGCCAGTGAAGCCGAGTCAGGAACGATCGTTGAAGTCATCTCACCAGGCTTGCAGTCCAAGGATGGAAAACGGGTCAGTCAAATGGCTGTCGTTATTGAATCGGAGTAAAGCAATGAAGACCAGTGCAGACGTAATTCAGAAAGTTTCACAGATACCACAAGTGGATCTCGGTCACTTCCCGACCCCGCTTGAGGAATGCCCACGACTCTCCGAGGCACTCAAGGGTCCGCGCATTTTTATTAAACGCGAAGACTGCTCTGGTTTGGCATTTGGTGGAAACAAGGTTCGACAACTCACCTTCACAATTGGTGATGCTGTTGCACAAGGGGCAGACACGATTGTACATGGTGCCGCATCGCAATCCAATCACTGTAGACAAGCCGCCGCCGCTTGCGGTAAACTCGGACTCAACTGCTACTTACGCCTCGCACGGGACCACAAGAGTATCGTCCAAGGTAATCTTTTGTTAGATAACTTAGCAGGTGTCGATGTCGAAATTGTCGATGTCCCATTCGGACCTGAATTAGACGTCGTAAAATACGAACTGGCAGAAGACCTTAAGAAACAAGGTCTGAAACCTTACGTTGTCGCATCCCCGCGGTCCACCGCACTTGCCGCTGTTGCTTTCACATGGTGCATCGCCGAAATTGCGCAACAACAAGAGCAGTTGGGTATTGATGCCGATTGGATTTATACCGCTTCCGTCGGTGGCACGCAGGCGGGTCTTGTCCTCGGCACGAAAACGCTTGCGCTGAAAATGAAGCCGTTCGGTATTGCCCCGATTGTTTGGGAGAATAAACTTCAACGACTGAGTGCCGCCGCAAACAGTGCCGCCGAGTTTTTAGGATTGGACCCCTGTGTTACCGAAGCAGACATTCAGAATACAGATGACTATATCGGACAGGCTTACGGCTACCTCACGCCGGAAGGCATTGATGCCCTCAAACTCGTTGCTAAAACAGAGGGTATCTTCCTCGACCCCGTCTATACTGCTAAAGCAATGGCGTGCCTTATTGATCACATCCAAAAGGGCAAACTCGGACGCGACGACACCGTCATCTTCCTGCATACAGGTGGCACCCCAGCACTCTTTGCGTATCACGAGGAATTAGTCGCCGATCTGTAGTCTCAATCTCCTTTCATAACCCCGACCTTGTTAGTGTCGCTGCGCTGCTGTTCTATGCATAGCAACACCTAAATATATCTCACCTCTACTCTACATTTCCTTGATTCTCCTTTTATAGTAGATTCCGTAATTACTTTTACACAGGACTCGGTGTCCCTTCCCAGTAACGGGTGGGGATCCCGGTTGCAAACCGCACCTACCGGCGGGTGTGCAGATATTTTCGGGCTTTACTATAACACGCTATTATTTCACTTATCGTGGTGAAATGGAAGTGAGACCGGCATCTGCGTCGGTGTAAACAGAAATTGTCTTGACAAGATTCGCACTACTTGCTATACTATTAGTATAATAGAAAATAAACCATATCCAAGAAGGTAGAGAAAGCGATATGATACCTTTGAGAAATAGGGTAAATTCCTCTACCCATTATTACTTGACAACGAAACACAAGACACCATCTCTTAGAAAAGCATCCCAAACCATGTCCTATATCCACTATTCCTCCGATAACCACTATAAACCCGGTGAAAGCCTAAAGAATCTGTTTGAAGAACTCATCATAAAACCATTTGAACACGACCTACCGGTGCTATCGGAAGATGTTAGAAATAACAGAATATACTATTGGGAAGATATAGCGCGTATCCTGAGACAAGGACAGAGCAATTTCGATGAAGTCTCATTTGATAAACCTTCCAATGCATATTATTTCCCAAAAGATAAAGTATCCATCTATTGTGTCCACCACATGCCCAGGCACCTTTTTGGTTCCTACCATATCTTTACGAATTACCTCACACCGATAAGCAAAGAGAATAAAGTCGTATTCATTGATTTCGGTTGTGGTCCATTAACTTCAGGTATTGCTTTTCGCACTTTTACAGGACAGTGCGACATTACTTATTTAGGAATTGATAGTTCGCAAACTATGCTTGATAAGGCGGCAATCATCAACAAATACGGTCCCAACACGTATAAAGAACCTTTCTTTGACAAAATTGAGTTAATTCGCAACTCCGATTCTTTGATCCGATTATTGGACAAGTACATTGAAAACGGTGATAGAACACAAATTATATTTAATTTTTGCTACTTTTTTTCGAGTCCGACATTAGACATTGATAACTTATCCGATGTACTGATCGAGATTATGAAGAGATACAATCAACATAAAATGTGTCTCATATATCAGAACCCTGATCACCGATCATTACCCGAGTCCCGCCGTTCGAAATTGTATGGCAAGTGGAAAAAACTTAAAACTAACCTTTCGGTGTTTAGAAGTCAAGGAATCCAATCAGATGTTGAAACGTTTTCTTATCGTAGACTCATAAATGATCTGCCCCACAATGATGCCAAGGTTTACCATGAAATACTTCGCTACGAGTAAATTTGATCCAATAGCGGACTGACGATGACACAATTAGACCTATTCCCCCTACAGCACCAGCAATCCTTTGAACCACAACCACCGCCCAATAATGAGGAAGCGATTGAGGAAATCCGTGGGTTGCAGTATATCCCAAACTATATCACTGAGTTCCAACACGATTGGTTGTTAGATCGGATTAACAAACAAGAATGGCACAGTTTTGCCAAGCGGCGCGCTCAGCATTACGGACCCAAATATGACTACAAAACGGGAGAATTGAACCGTGAAACAGGTATAAACGATTTGCCAGAGTGGTTGAAAAGGCTCAGTCACAAATTACACAAAGACGGACATATACTGGAGGTCCCGAATCAGGTGCTTGTGAGTGAATACGAACCCGGGCAGGGTATCGGCGGCCATATCGATAAAGAACCGTGGTTTAAGGACACAATTATCTCTTTGAGTCTGGGATCGAGCTGTATTATGGAATTCACAAACCAATACGATAGAACGAAAAAAGTTTCAGTTTGGCTTGCTCGAAGAAGCATCGCTGTCCTGAGGGAGGCGGCGAGATATACGTGGTTGCACGGGATCCCTGCCAGAAAATCGGATGTGTGGGATGGGCGTAAGTACGTACGGCAGCGACGGGTGTCGCTAACGTTTCGGAGGGTGATTGTAAAAAAGATGGAACACTATGGAGATAAAATTCCGAAGTCTAATTCGCCATTGAAATAAAAAAGCGCGGTCGGGAGACCGCGCCTCATGAAACCAAACGCACATTTTTAGAACCGTTCGGCTTTAATCTCGCCCCACTGTGTCGCCAATTTCTCTCTGGGATCAACAGGGAAGGGTGTATCACGATTCAGATCGTCTTCCGGTTCACCTTCAAAATATCGGAAATTATCGATCCAGAAATCGACATCCGATTGGGCAATCGCTAAACCGACCCACATGTCTCTCTCAACATCGGCAGTCGAATTGTAGGTAATATGGTACTCTTCCCATTCAGGTCCTATTAGATTGATAGCACCGCCTTGGTAGAAAGTCCATGGATCGTGTTGCATTTGGACGCTGAGTTGCACCTCGCGCGGTTTCTCAGCGCGCGCCCAAAAAATTACGGTGTACGTTTCGCCGGATTTCATCGACATATCTTTTTGCCGAACCTTCGCATGCCATGCGGTCCCTGTTGCTTTATGCCCGATAACTTTGAGCGACTGTTTTCCGTGTTGCGGATTTTTCTTGTCAATTTCCATCGTATAGAGTCCACCACGTCCACAACACGCGCCATCTTCTAAACCCCAAGCGGCTAAGTCCTCTTCAAAACTGTGGTTTTCGAGGAGGAGTTCTCCTTCCTTCCACTTTCCCCAATCCTGTGGCGTGCCAGCGAACGCACTCACGCCGATAAGCAGCGTGAATATGCAAACGCTTATTGTAATAGATTTCATCATATTAACTTTTTCCTTCGGGTGCGAACACACCTATAGCATTAGTCTTCGCTTCGCATCAAGGATTCCACCTCAGCCAGCACCTCTGTCACCGCAGTTTGATCGACCGCGTCCGCAACACCGGCATAACCGGCTGTGTGAATCATCTCGACGAGATTTTGCCCTAATTGTTCAATCGTCCACGCGACTGAATCTGGTACACTCGCTTTATCAAGGGAGTGCTGATCGTTTTTTCCAGAGGGGTCGTAATGATAATGCGGATCCTTGCGAAAACAGTCAAAACGAAGCAGTTGCACATTTTCACCGTCTACTTCGCCATAAACACGCACAGAGGGACCACCGTCCGATCCGAAATTGCGTTTGTCGACGTGAAGTTCAACACCACCGACATCGAACACTTTTTCACTCATTGTCCTTCCTCCAGTTTTCAAAAGTATAAATATATTATACATCAACGCTATGGCTATGTCAAGGAGACGAAAAACGGGTCTTGATGTGCTATCCAATTTTTTCAAGAAATATTTTATATAGCATTTACTATAAAAAATACTTGACAAAAAAGATACGGATGTGATATACTATTAATAAACTTGAATATGCCCGCCTGAATCAATATGAAACAACAGATGCTCGACCGTTTTGGACGGATCCATACGAATCTCAGGATCTCGGTTACAGATGTATGTAACTTTCGTTGCATCTACTGTATGCCAGAAGACATGACCTTCATGCCAGACGCGGCATTGATGACATTCGACGAGATTCTGCACCTCGCTCGTATTTTCGTCGCGTTGGGTATCAACAAGGTTCGTATTACCGGTGGTGAACCGCTTGTCCGTCCCGGGGTGCCTACACTCATAAAGCGATTGACGCAACTGGAAGAACTCAAAGACATCAGTCTGACAACAAACGGTATTGGGCTTATCAACCAAGCACAAGCACTTTACGATGCTGGGCTCCGTCGCATCAATGTTAGCTTGGATACGCTCAATGAAGAGAAGTTCGAGCAGATGACGCGCCGGAAGGTACTCTCACGAGTGCTTGAAGGGCTTAAAACAGCACACGCATGTGGTTTCAACCCCATTAAAGTCAACGCTGTCGCAATGCGAGGTTTCACCGATGATGAGGTTGTCGATTTAGCCACCTTCGCACGGCAAAACGATTATCAACTCCGATTCATCGAATTTATGCCGCTTGATGCCGATGATGTATGGGGACGTAACATGTATGTCCCCGGAAAAGAGATTATTGATAAAATTAACGCCGTCTATCCACTTACGCCGGTCACTTTGAACGGCGAGGCAAAGAGTGATACAGCTCAACGTTATCGCTTCTCGGATAACGGGAACGAGGTAGGTGTCATACCCTCGGTGAGTGAACCGTTTTGTGAAAACTGTAACCGAGTGCGTCTTACCGCTGATGGAAAGTTTCGGACCTGTCTCTTCTCGCTGACAGAAACGGATCTGCTTACGCCACTACGCGAAGGTGCACCAGATGAGATGATTCGTGAGTTAATTCTTGACGCAGTCGCACAAAAAGAAGCCGGGCATAAGATTAATGCAGCAGACTTCATTAAACCAGAAAGAAATATGTCGAGAATCGGTGGTTAAAGTGCTTCCTGTAGCGACAGATGCGTGTAAAAAATCGCGCGATAGGCGTGAGATGAAAAAAATAAAAAATAACATCGGAACCGCCCTTACAAATTTTTTATAAAGGCAAATTATTAAGGAGTTCAAAAACAACGGATGAGCAGAGACCTGACGATCAAAGACTTGCATATCAGTGTGCAAGAAAAACCAATTATCAAAGGATTAAATCTAACTGTCAAACAGGGTGAAATCCATGCACTTATGGGTCCAAATGGGTCCGGTAAAAGCACCCTCGCGAATGGCTTGATGGGACATCCCCTTTACGATGTTGATTCCGGTGAAGTGATTTTTAACGGTGTCGATATTCTGGAACTGGAACCCAACGAACGCGCGAAACTCGGACTTTTTCTCGCTTTTCAGTATCCAACAGCGATTCCCGGGGTCAGTTTGGCAAATTTCTTACGGCTCGCAGTGAGCGCAGTCCGTGCTAAACAAACGAATGGTTCCGGGGACGACGGACTCATTCCGATGCGCGAATTCCGTCGTGAACTTCGCGAAAAAATGAAACAACTCGGTATTGATGATTCCTTCGCACGACGATACCTGAACGATGGATTTTCCGGTGGTGAAAAGAAACGTGCCGAGATTCTACAACTCGCAATGCTCGAACCCCAAATTGCGATCCTTGATGAGACGGACTCCGGTCTTGATATTGATGCCATCCGTGTCGTCGGTGAAAGTGTGAGTCAATTGATTGGACCGGAATTGGGCGTGTTGATTATCACACACTACCCACGGTTGTTGGACTATATCCGTCCGCAGTTCGTTCATATCTTGCTTGATGGCAGGATTGTTGAATCCGGTGGATGGGAACTCGCGCAGATGTTAGAAACAGAGGGGTACGATCCGATTCGTGAAAAACACGGCGTTATTGAGGCGTAATTCGGGACGATAGTGCGCGGCATCCCCGCTAACGTAAGAGGAGAAGTGAAATGGCAAATTCTGAAACGAACACCATAGAAGAACTTGAGATTAGTAATGAGTATCAATACGGGTTCCACGATGACGTTAAACCTACATTCAAGTCGCGTAAAGGACTGGATGAAGAAGTTATCAACCAAATGTGTGATATCAAAGAGGAACCCGACTGGATGCGTCAGTATCGGCTTGATGCTTATAAAATTTTCAGGCAGAAACCGATGACCAAATGGGGTGGCGACCTCTCACAACTCGATTTTAACGACATCTACTATTATGTCAAAGCCTCTGACCGGAGTGAACGGAGTTGGGACGATGTCCCCGACGACATCAAGAAAACCTTTGATCGGTTGGGCATCCCGGAAGCCGAACGGAAATTCCTCGCAGGTGTTGGTGCGCAGTACGACTCAGAAGTCGTTTACCATAACATCGTCGAAGAATTGGACAAAATCGGTGTGGTTTTCCTCGATACCGATACTGCTCTCAAAGAGTACCCAGACTTAGTGAAGAAATACTTCGGTACGATCATTCCGTCTGCCGATAATCAGTTCGCGGCACTCAACAGCGCGGTCTGGAGCGGTGGCAGTTTCGTTTATGTTCCGCCCGGCGTAAAGGTGGAGTACCCACTGCAAGCCTATTTCCGCATCAACAGCGAGAATATGGGGCAATTTGAACGCACGCTCATTATCGCCGATGAAGGCTCACAGGTTCACTACGTTGAGGGTTGTACTGCCCCGACATACAGCAGTGAATCCTTACACAGCGCGGTTGTTGAGATTGTTTGCATGAAAGGTTCTCGGGTCCGTTACACGACTATTCAGAACTGGGCAAACAATGTATATAATCTCGTCACGAAACGCGCATTTGCCTACGAGGATGCTCAGATGGAGTGGGTCGATGGCAACCTCGGCAGTAAGTTGACGATGAAATATCCGAGCGTTTATATGATGGAACCCGGTGCGCGCGGCGACATCCTCTCTATCGCGTTCGCAAGTAAGGGGCAGCACCAAGATGCTGGGGCAAAAGTCTATCATTGTGCACCGCATACCACTTCGCAGATAACCTCGAAGAGTATCAGTAAAGATGGTGGCAGGTCGAGTTATCGCGGATGGGTCGATGTCGCGAAAGGGGCAAAAGGCTGCAAATCGCATGTCGTTTGCGATGCACTCATTCTTGATAAAGATTCCCGTTCAGACACCTATCCGGTCATTGAGATTGGTGAGAACGATACGAACATTGAACACGAGGCACGCGTCAGTAAAATCGGCGAAGAGCAACTTTTCTACCTGATGAGCCGTGGGCTTTCGGAAGAAGAAGCTTCCACAATGATTGTCAATGGGTTTATTGAACCGCTCGTCAAGGAACTTCCCATGGAATACGCTGTCGAGATGAATCGCCTCATCCAACTTCAGATGGAAGGTTCAGTGGGTTAAGTGGCAGTCGGCAGTCGGCTATCGGCTTTCAGTAGAATATGCGGTAGGTGAAAGTGCTTGCAATACCTACAACAAACTACTGATAGCTGATGGCTGATGGCTATTACAAGGATAAAAATAAAATTGCAAAAGGGACATTTTTCAAAAGAATTTCTTCAAAAAATAGGAGCAACTGAGCCCGAATGGATGCGTAAGAAACGGTTGGAGGCTTACGCACATTATGAATCCTTACCGATGCCGCACACGACTAAAGATGATGTGTGGCGGCGCACCGTTGATATGCGAACCCAAGATTATTGGCGGCGCACTCGACGGCATCTCCGTGGCTTCGATCTCGAAAAATATTATCCAAGTGCTCCAACGAACGGTAAACCAGCCGCCGATGATTTAAATGACAACGATGAAGAAACATCAGGCGTGCTTGTGCAAGTTGATGGGCAACTCCAACACATCTCTACTACTGACATACTGAAAAAAAAAGGGGTATACTTCGCACATCTCCACACGGCACTGCAAGAGCAACCAGAACTGCTTCGCACTTACTTTATGAGTAAGGCAGTAACTTTGGAAACGGCGTTAAAAAGTGGGAACATTGCCTTGCACAACAAGTTTGATGCCCTTCACGGTGCCTTTTGGCAAGGCGGTTACGTCCTGCATGTTCCTAAAGGCGTTAGGATCGAAGTCCCGCTTCGGGTTTATATCAAGATGTCCGAGGCGGAACGTGCCGACCTATCGCATACGCTTATTATCGCTGAAGAGGGGAGTGAGGTTGTGATCTTGGAGGACAATTCATCAACCGCCCCAACTACCAGCGGTTTACATAGTGGAGCGGTAGAAATTTTCGCGGAACAGAATGCGAACGTGACTTACGTCCAGGTTCAACATTGGAATCGTCAGGTTTGGAACTTTGCATCGCACCGAGCTATGGTTGCCAGAGACGCGAAACTCTGTTGGGTAACTGCCACTTTCGGTGGTAGGTTGAACAAGATAAATCAAGCTGTCGTTTTAGAAGGTGCCGGATGTACTGCCCAAATGTTGGGCTTGGCTTTCACTGATGCCCGACAACACTTGGATGTTAGTACCGCCCAAGAACACATCTCACCGCACACCTCCAGCGATCTGCTCTATCGGACCGTTCTGAAAGATAGATCACAGACGGCGTGGGGTGGGAATATCTACGTTTATCCGTCGGCGAATCACACCGATGCGTACCAGAAAAATGACAACTTACTGCTCAGCGAGCGTGCGCACGCGGATACGCTGCCCGGATTGGAAATTCAAGCGCACGAGGTGCGCTGTACACACGGCGCGACCGCAGGGAAGATCGATGCTGAACAGGTTTTTTACCTAATGAGTCGCGGTGTGCCTTACGCACAAGCAGAGAAATTGATTGTTGATGGTTTTTTTGCCCCTGTCATGGAACGAATTCCGTTGGAATCCGTTCGTGAAGAATTGAGTACATCCGTTACGCACAAACTTATAGGTGAATCCCAATAGATTTTATGGCGCAGCGTTCACGATGCCGCCACAACTTTCCATAGGTGTGCTCTCCTGAGTACGTCTAACTCATACAAAGGAGCAACTCAAATGAGTCAACCCAAAATTATCGCTTACATGAAGCCCGTCTGCGGGTGGAGTAATGGTGTCCGCGCTATCTTCGCCAAATACGGTTTGGAGTATGAAGATAGAGACATCATTAACAACGAAAACAACTATCGTGAAATGGTTCAGAAGACGCGTCAGCCCTATCAGCCGTGCGTCCAGATTGACGATATAATGCTTGCCGATGTCAGCGGCGATGAAGTGGAACACTATCTGGTTTCGGAAGGGATTGTCAAATCCAGCGATGCTGAAACCGACGTTCCGACCGATCAGGCGTGTGAGGATCATGGACCAGCCGCTGTCAGCATTGGTTTCCCAAGCAGATAGTTTTATCTCGCGAGTCTCCAAGGTGGGCGCGCTCTGAAGGGTGCGCCTGCGTGGAGGCGCGACTGCTGCATAGGATGACAAATACAATGCACACCCCCCACTTTCGTCCCCTTGATGTAGAAAACATTCGTAAAGATTTCCCGATCTTCGCGACGACCCCGCCGTTGGCTTTCCTTGATAATGCCGCTTCAACGCAGACACCGCGCTCCGTCGTTGAAGCGATGGACGCCTATTACGATACGTATCGTTCTAATATCCATCGCGGCATCTATCGGATATCAGAAGAGGCGACAGCACAGTACGAAAGCGCGCGTGAGAAAGTCGCGCAGCTCGTGAATGCCCCGCGGACACGACAAATTATCTTCACAAGGAACACAACGGAATCCATTAACCTCGTCGCTTACAGTTGGGGTAGCGCGAACATTCAAGAAGGCGATGAAATTGTCCTCACCGTCATGGAACACCATAGCAACCTTGTGCCTTGGCAGTTGCTGGCACAACGGACCGGCGCGGTGCTCCGATTCATGGAGATAACCGATGAAGGGTTGCTTGACTTCACACAACTTCAGAACCTCCTCACTGAAAAAACGAAGCTTGTCGCCATAGGACACGTTTCTAATGTCCTTGGAACGATCAATCCAATCCAGTCCATTATTACAGCGGCACATGCCGTTGGCGCGAAAGTCGTCGTCGATGCCGCGCAATCGGTGCCGCATTTTCAGGTTGATGTTCAGCAACTCGATTGCGATTTCCTCGCGTTCTCTGGACATAAAATGTGTGGTCCAACGGGTATCGGTGTCCTATACGGCAAATTGGAACTCCTTGAGGAGATGCCGCCCTTCCTCGGTGGCGGTTCAATGATTCGGAGCGTCGAACGCGACGTTTCAAGTTATGCAGAACTCCCCGCCAAGTTCGAGGCGGGCACCCCAAGTATTGCCGAAGCAATCGGACTTGGACATGCAGTCGACTATATTACACAAGCAAATTTAGCAGCACTTCAGGTTCACGAACAAGAACTCCTAAAATACGCACACAATCGCTTAAAAGAAATCGAAGGTATTACCCTCTATGGACCATCTTCACCGCATCAAAAAGCGGGTGTTATCTCCTTTAATGTAGAGGGCGTCCATCCGCATGACGTGGCTGGCGTTTTGGATACGCACGGTATCGCTATTCGTGCGGGACATCACTGTGCGCAACCGCTCATGAAGCGGTTAGATGTTATCGCCACCGTCCGTGCGAGTTTTTACCTGTATAACACCATCGAAGAAGTGGACCGGCTATACGAAGGGCTGTGCAGAACACAAAAATTGATGACTCGGAGAAGAATATGAACATATATCAGGAAGAATTGCTTGACCATTACGAGAATCCGAGCAACTATGGAACATTGCCGAATCCTGATATTTCTCATGAAGAAGACAATCCGCTTTGTGGAGATCGGATCCGCATCGACCTCATTGTTGAAGACGACATCATTACAGAGGTGCGTTTTTGCGGACACGGTTGTACCATCAGTCAAGCTGCTGCCTCTATGCTAACGGAGGAGATCGAAGGTAAAAGCCTTACGGAAGTCAAGAAACTCTCGCGAGACGACATCTTAGATATGATCGGTATCCCTTTGGGTCCCGTTCGCGTCAAATGTGCATTATTGGCACTCAAGGTTCTCAAAGCCGGTGCTTACGGTATCAAAGGTTGGCCCGGCGAAGAAGACAAATAACCGCCTGAACGGTTTAGTGTTCCCGGTGCTCCGATTTCTTTATTTATTAAGAAAGGAAACTATGCCAGAATTCTATAAAGTTGCGAAAGTGAGCGAAGTGCCACCCGGCACGAAACATTTAGTCGAAGTTGACTTCGTCCCTGTGTTACTCTTCAATATTGATGGAGAGTTCTATGCTATGGAGGACGTTTGCACGCACGATGGCGGTCCCTTAGGAGAAGGTTGGTTCCACGGAGACGAGATAGAATGTCCGCGACACGGCGCACGTTTTTGTGTGAAAACAGGGGAACCCCTTTGCATGCCCGCGGTCGAAGCCGTCGATTGCTACACCGTCAAAGTTGAGGACGATGATGTTCTTGTCAGCATCGACTAATTAATTGCCCAGACCTTGTAGGAGGAACCCCAATGGTATCCGAAGAAACCGTATTAGAATCTATCAAGCAAATTATCGATCCAGAAATTGGCATCAATATCGTTGATATGGGACTTATCTACGGTGTTGACATCAATGACACGACTGTAGATATTACAATGACCCTAACGAGCCCTGGATGCCCCGCTGGTGGGCAAATTGTGAACGGCACACAGCAAGTCACGCAACAGATGGAGGGTGTTGAGGAAGTCAATGTGAATGTCGTCTGGACACCGCGTTGGACACCAGAACTGATGACTGAAGACGCGAAGGACGAACTCGGCATTTTTTAAAGTAGTAGGCACACGCCGTGTGCCGTAACCTCCACTATGGACAGGCTCGCGAAACAACCGAAACTCCTCAAGAAGCACCCTAATGCCTTTCAGGTAGAGTGGAAGGACGGACATGTCAGTTGGTATCCGTATGCCTATCTTCGACAGATGTGCCCGTGTGCTGAATGTGCTATCATCCGCCACGAAGGTAAGGATGTCCATTCCCTCTTTGCTCCGCAAGGCGATGGAGATATAACCCTCATTGAGGTCTCGGACGATATTCAACCCCTTGACATCCAGTTAGTCGGTCGTTACGCGCTCCAATTCAGTTGGAACGATGGACACAACACCGGTATCTACCCATTTGAAGTCCTACGCGAAACCTGTCCGTGCCCGGAATGTACCCCCGTTGGAATATAGCCCGTTAGGAAACTGCGACTTAGATGGTATCCTTAAACAACAGCCTGCAACAACGGCACAGGCGACTCCTTATCCGAAAACCATCAAAGCACAAACCATGTCGTTTAACCGCAAGGTATAATAAAAAAAATGCAGACTACGCCGTCACTTCCTGAAATTTCGCCGCTTGAACTGAAACAGAAACTCGATGGAAACGAAGCCGTGTTTTTGTTAGATGTCCGTGAACCGAGCGAGTATGACATTGTGCATCTCGAAGGTGCGCAGCTAATACCGCTTAATACATTGCCACACCACGTCGATAATCTCCCATCAGATCAAGAAATCGTCGTCTATTGCCACCACGGGACGCGGAGTCTCTATGCCACTGCCTACTTACAGCAAAACGGATTTCCCGATGCGAAAAATCTCGCTGGAGGTATCGACCAGTGGGCAGCCGAGATTGATCCAACCCTGAAGCGTTATCGTTAACATTTTTTCTGGTGAAATCTGTGTGCTTTCGTTAAGGTACATGGATAAGCAAACGGGATTCAGAAAAATGGATTGACCTGTGCCTAAGAATGTGGTATCATATCGTTAATACTACTTCTCTTCAAGGAAATACGGATGGCATCTCTTCCTGCGCAAACGCTCTTCACTCCAGAAGAGTACATCACTCAAGAACGAAAGGCACTGCACAAGAGTGAATACCTCAACGGGCAGATATTTGCAATGTCTGGAGCAAGTCGCGCCCATAGTCTTATCACAAGCAACGTATCCAATACACTTTACAATCAATTAGTGGCATCAGATTGTGAAGTCCATTCTAGTGATATGCGTGTGCAACCGAGTCCAATAGCCTACTTCTATCCAGATGTCGTTGTTGCTTGCGGTGAACCTCGTTTTGAAGATGATGTTTATGATACACTACTGAACCCGATTGTTATCGTAGAGGTGCTTTCACCCTCCACTGCAGCCTATGACCGAGGAGAGAAATTTGAACACTATCAGCAACTTACGTCGCTGCAAGACTACATTCTTGTCTCACAACATAGGTTCTGCGTTGAACATTATCGGCGACAAGATCAACACTGGGATCGCACAGAATTTTGTGCCTCCGAAGATGTGATGTCACTCATTTCAATCGGCTGCAAGATATCCTTGCGGGACATCTATAGGCGTGTTGCAGTTGCCGATCAAGAGGAGGACATCAATGATCGTTGAATTTGAGAACCGCTCAGGCGAAATAGAACAAGCCGAAATGGAAATTGATGAACCGTGTCCTATCTGTTGTGGTATGCTCTTCCCGCTTGTAGAATCCCAACCCGACAGCGGATACCGCTGTAGCAGTTGCGGACTCGTCTTCTCTGCTGTAGAAGAAGAGTTTGTTTAACGATTCGTAAAACGTTTTTTAATTATTCCTTGCGGTTCGGGCAGGTGGGTTTGATGCATAAGGTGTCTTTCCGTATATCCGCCTGCGCCGATGTTGCAGGCTACCGTCTTAGGTTAATTTTCGTAACCGTAGTCCGTAACGAAGTGGCGGACGGATTTAAGGAAAGCGCGTCAAGTTCAAAACTCACTTGATTCTTCCGCAAGGTAAAATTAAAGATCAATTTTTCGGAAATCCGGTACTTCCATCGGCGTTCCACCGTTCGCAATGGATTGCTCCGAAACCAAGCCCGGTACAGTGAAATCCATCGCCGTATAAACATCCAGCGGCGGCGGTGTATCGGTGAGGATGCTATCTACAAAATCCCGCACTTTAAAATACTCTCCAAGATCGCCTGCATTTTCTGCCTCAGCAGGCGGGTTCTGCCAGCGTTCAGGTAGTAAATCTTCAAACTGCGAGAGGGGTCGCCACTGCTCAGTCACCGAGAACTCATCTAACCAAATCTTCGGTGTCGCGCCGAGTCCACGAGAACCTTCATAGCATCCCTTTGTTCCTTGCAAACTGAAATACGAATTCGCAGGACGATTTGAGAGCATGTCAATTCGGATCTTGATTAACCCACCACAATCCGTTTTACACAGCATCATCACCGTATCTTCCATCGCGTGCTCAGGATCGGTGTTAACGCCGGTGCCGAGACAACAGACACTCGCGACGCGACTCCCAAACCATTGAAGCACCGGACCGAGACTATGCGTCGCATAATTGCACCGATTAATGCCGACCTGCCAGTAGTAACGCCACGTCGGATTACCACTCTCATCGTGGTGGAGCGACTTGATGTTGTGAAGGTATTCCCCCTCTCCGAAATAGACATCACCGAACATGCCCGCCTCCGCCATACTGCGAATCAGGACATTTGACTTGGAATAGCACGTGTTTTCAGCCATCGTGTATTTTGCAGATGCCTTTCGGACAGCACGAACTAAGTCGTAACATTCTTCCAACTTGACAGCAGCCGTCACTTCACTGATAACATGTTTGCCAGCTTCTAATGCCTCGATCGCCTGCGGCACGTGCAAGTTTTCAGGCGTAGCGAGAATGACCAGATCGACAGCGTCCAGCATTGCTTGATAATCTGTAAACTGTTGCGGAATATCAAATCGTTCTGCAACGCTTTGGAGTGTCGCCTCATTGATGTCACAAACCGCCGTCATATCGGTTTCCGCTATCGCTTTAAACGGTGCCACGTAGGAACTCCCTCGATGTGCGCCTACAATCCCCACTTTCAGTTGATTCGCCATTCTGTATCTCCTTCCATTTCGGCGTAGCCTCGCAAACTGAGATTTGCCCTCTAACGGTCTATAGCCGTAGCATAACATATTGCGCGCAATTTATCAGTATAATTTCCTATCGTCTCGACTTTTACACTACCCCTACAGCAGGCGTTGTCTTCACTGTTTTAATTTGCAAGCACAGTCCAGATTTGATATACTTAACACGGTCGCTGAAACACCATTGATAAGGCTTCAAGCGCACTTCAGAAAAGATATATAAAAACGAAAAATAACATGAGAGACAAATTGAGCACAGCTCATACCCCAATATGGGCTTGCAAGCTACATCCCACACCAGACAATGAACAACAAAACGCTCGATCATTTGCTTATCTCGATCACAGTCCTATTAGATCTCTGTTTCGTCGCCACGGCAATTGTCGTAGCATACTGGGTCCGATTTGAATCGGGTTGGACCCCTGAAGCACTCGCATTGCATAAAGGAGGCACTCCACCCCTTGACGACTATTTTCGGCTCATCCCACTGATGGTTATAATCTGGCTAATAACGCTGAAAGCCCTAAAACTGTATCATCCAGAAAGCAACGCGACGTTTTCAGCGTTCTGGACACTCTGCAAAGCCGCTGGCATCTCGCTCATCGCCACGTTAGCCGCACTCTTTTTCATCTACCACCACGATGCCTACTCGCGCTGGGTCATGCTCTTGGCTACCGGTTTTAGTCTCGTCTGGTTGTTCTTAGGTCGATTGGTGCTTCAGCGCTTCCGTCAATCGATTCACGCCCAAGGGGTCGGTGTAAATCGACTCGCAATCGTCGGAAACTACGATGCCCGCGTCGAAAAGTTTATCCATGTTCTAAAGGCTAAAGCGGACAGCGGTTATGAAGTGGTGGGGATAATCAATGAAACGGCAATCAGCAGTCAGCCATCAGCAGTCAGCAAGAGGGAAATCGGGGTTACAAACCCCTCTCACAGCCTCTTAACCGAAAACCGAAAACCGAAAACCGAAAGCCAATTACAGTTCCTTGGGAAAAGCCAAAATGTCCTTGAATTGGTGCGAAAACATCGACTTGATACGCTTTTCATCGTATCACCGACGGTACCGAATGACACAATCCTGCAGATTCTCCATGCCTGCGAAGGGGTGCCGATCCAAATCAATGTCCTGCCCGAACTCTCCGAATTTATCAGGGACAGCAGAAATACTATTACCTTTTTTGATAGTATACCCGTACTACAATTAAGGGAGACACCGATGCAGGGTGGACGCGGCATCGTTAAACGTCTTATAGACATTGTCCTTAGCACATCTGCGTTGATAGTCTTAAGCCCGCTCATGTTAATAATCGTGATCGCTATCCGCCTAACCTCACCCGGTAAAGCAATTTTCCGTCAGGAACGGGTCGGTAGAGGTGGAAAGCCGTTCCGCATCTACAAATTTCGTTCTATGCGCGCTGATGCTGAGGAAAAAATTGGACATGTATGGGCAAAAAGCGATGATCCGCGGCAAACCCCACTCGGAAAATTTCTGAGACGCTGGAGTTTAGACGAGCTGCCCCAATTCCTCAACGTTCTCAAGGGCGATATGAGCCTCGTGGGTCCGCGTCCAGAAATGTCTGGATTAATCGATACGTTCAGTGAATCAATTCCGCACTACCGCGCTCGACAGCGCGTTAAATCTGGCATGACCGGGTGGGCACAAGTCAACGGCTTGCGTGGCAATACCTCTCTTGAAGAACGGATCTCTTACGACCGGTATTACATCGAAAATTGGTCTCTCGCCTTGGATATCAAGATCATTTTGAAGACGTTATGGGCAATCAAAAAAGGTTCGCGCTGAAATAGCAATCAGCAATCAGCAGTCGGTTAAGAATGGTCTGTGTCAATAAAGTGATACGCAACCGCTATACACGGATAGCCGCTAACTACCTCAGTGAATCCTACTACTTCTGAAAAAATCGCTGCACAAAGGGCCATGCGCCCGCTTTGTAATAGCGGTGTCCACCCTCCCCGATAAAGAGTTCACATCTATCCCCAACGCCAGCAACCTCGTAGATAGTTTTCAATCGTTCATAAGCGAACTCGACGTGATCTATTGGGAAAATCCCGTCACCTCGTCCCGCGATTGCGCAGAACGGACGCGGCGCGATTAAGCCTGCGACATCGTACATTTCCCCAAGCCGCATCACTCCTGGGACGTAATTGCATTCGCAATGGCGGATCATGCCGATGCTACCTTCAAACGTACAGAAATAGCAACTCGGCACTGCTACGGTAATCCGTGTCTCACACGCTGCTGCAAAAAGTGATACCGTCCCACCGCCAGAGTTCCCAGTAATCGCGATGCGTTCAGCATCTATCGGTAAATCCTTTATTGCCCAATCAATGAGACGAGACATATCCCACACCCGCTCACCGATCGGGGTACGCCCAAGGAGTATGCTATGAACCAACTGGTGGCGGCAGGAGTGTGTATTATTTGCTTGTTTATCTGCATCCGTGCGCGTCTCACCAAACGCTCGCGTTGTCGGGGCAATCGCAATATAGCCCTCTTCAACAGCTGCCTGACGAGCGATGTCGCGCTCACCTTCCAGCATATGTTCCTCCTCCGCTTCCGTGTGCGCGATACCAGCGTAAAGATGCGGATGATTATGTCCATGTGGGGCAAGAATCAGGGGCACTTTACCTTCAATTGTTTTCGGACGGAGTAAGTAAAACGGCAGTGGCACCGTTGGCTCGACCCATAGATACCAATTCTCTCGGAAATGGTTATCCATATCCAAGACTTCAAGTTGTTCCGCCTTCGGGACGTACCCTTCCAGATCAGATTCCATGTTATCTAAGCCGAGGATCTCACGTAACTTCGGACGAAAATTCGCTTGCCATGCTAACAACTCTTCCCGTGTAGTCGCATGAAATTCAAATTCTCTCGGAACGGTATCGTATAAGTTTTTGAAATGTGTTTCAGCGTTATACATTTTTTCTAATTTTCCTTGCGGTTCGCTCAGGTGAATTGGCGTTAAAAAACGATTTTCCGTAGATCCGCTTGCACCGTTGTTGCAAGCTATGTTTTGTGGAAATGTGGTTCACTTGACAAAATTCTCAGCACTGCTATAATGTTGACGACTGTGCTTCCACGTAAGTAAACTCTAAGACATAATAGAGGATATACCCCAGCCTGTCAACCCATTTTAGAAAGGCTTTTTATGAAAGTACTGATAACTGGCGCGAGCGGTAGGCTCGGCGAGTTTGTGATCCGAGAATTGGCGGATCAACACTCACTCGTCCTAATGTCGCGTAGAACGCCGCCTGCTGAATTCTCACACTTCCCATTTATTCAAGGCGATCTGAATAACTTCGAGGACTGTCAGCGTGCCGTTGAAAACGTGGACGCTATCCAACATCTCGGTGCACAACCGGGTCCCGTTGATCATCCAGACCTACGCGCCCGTGCTACCGAGCAGGGGATCCCCTTTGATGCAACTTTTAAAACGAATATGCTTGGCACTTACTACCTCATGCAAGCCGCGATTGAAGCAGATGTCCATACGGTTGTGATGTCCGGCAGTAATTGCGCATTGGGACACGGCTTTCGGATCAGCAAAACCCACATTCCAGTAGACTACCTCCCTATAGATGAAGAACACCCGTGCTATCCTGAAGACTCCTATAGTTTCTCTAAACGGTGTGGTGAAGACTTATTGGCAAGTTACACCCGTGCTTACGGCATTCGCACCTACGTTACACGTCCTGCGGGTATCAGCCCAGAAGAACGGAGAAAGCAGATGGCAGAAAATGCGAAACCGACAACCGCTTGGACCCCGTGGCTCTGGTGTTGGGTAGGGAGCGAAGATGTCGCAAGTGCGCACCGCCTGATTATGGAAAAAGCGGATACGCTACCCCCGCACGATGTCTACTTTTTGAACGCCGACGACACTTCAGCCTTGGAACCCTCTCAAGAGTTAGTCGAGCGTTTTAAACCGGAATTTCTTCCGAAGGTGAGAACGCTTGAGGGACACCAATCGTTTATTACTTGCGATAAACTGAAAAATGCTGTCGGGTGGCAACACGAAACATCGTGGCGATAATTTCTAATTTTGCTTGCGCGCAGTCAAGGCTATTGAGCAAAAGCCTCTTCTTGTTGGTGCCGCACGCGCCGCTGTTGCGTGCTACGATCTTTGGCTTTTGGAGGAAATATTTTTCTAATTTTGCTTGCGCGCAGTCAAGGCTATTGAGCAAAAGTCTCTTCTTGTTGGTGCCGCACGCGCCGCTGTTGCGTGCTACAATTTTTGGCTTTTGGAGGAAATATTATGTCAACCAGTGATAGAGTACGCATCGGTGTTGTTGGTGTCGGGAGTATCTCCGTACGCGGCATCCTTCCGCACCTCACCCAAGACGATGTCCAAGACAGATTACAGGTAACAGCCGTTTGTGATCCTGTTCCGGGTAGGGCACAAGCGGCATCTGAGAAATTCAACGTCCCGTATGCGTATGAAACCTACGAGGCACTCTTAGCAGACGGACATGTAGATGCGGTCAGCATCGCATCGCCTATCGGTTTGCACTATGAACAGGGAAAACTCGCCATTGAACACGGTCTCCACGCGCATTTCAATAAAACAATGACGACTACCGTCGATGAAGCCGACGATCTGATTGAATCAGCGGCGGGTAAAGGCGTGAAGTTAGTCGCTTCCCCTGGCGAGATGCTCCGTCCGATCCATCAAGAAATCCGTAGCCTTATCGCTGACGGTGCTATCGGAACGCTGACGTGGGCAGCCGCTGGCTCCGCCTTTGGTAGATACCACGAAAACGAATCTGTCAGACACGGTGACGATCCGCTCTCCAATATCAATCCGGCATGGTACTTTCGCAAGCCCGGTGGTGGACCGCTTTATGATATGACTGTCTACGGCTTACATACGCTGACCGGTATCCTCGGACCTGCGAAACGTGTAACGGCGTTCTCCGGTGTTCGCCTCAAGGAACGCGAATTCCGAGGCGAGATGCTTCCCTGCGATATGGACGACAACACCTTTATTTTGCTTGACTTCGGTGAGGCATTTTACGGTTTCGTCTACGGTGCCGCCGCCGGCTCCGTCGTAAGAGGTAGGCTGGCAATTCACGGCACCAGTGGCACGATTGAAGGCAATTTGCTGAATGGTAACCCCATTGATGCCCCAGACGGGGAACTCCCACACGTTGTGGGACCGCATCGTAGCATCCAGGAATCACACGTTTATGAGGACATCATGCAGATGGTGGATTGGATTCGCGAGGATAAACCGACGATTGTCACAGCGGAGCATGCTCGGCATGTCATAGAGATCTTCGACGCGGGGTATCAATCCGCACAGACAGGACAGGCACAAGATCTACGCACTACATTCTGATTCCTTTTGTCTGGTATTGAAACTCGCCAATCTATCTACTATACTTCAAAAAATGGGTATAAGGGAACCAGACTAAAATATTTCCACACCTAAAAATAGGTATAGAATTACCGAAAATCTGCGCGTAATGTAATGGAGCGCAGACCAGAGGTCCATAATTAAAAACATGCCAAAAGCTTTATGTATCGGTGAACTCCTTATTGACTTTGTCTCCACAACACCTGATGTGACGCTCGCCGAAGCCCCAGGATTTGTTAAAGCCCCAGGGGGTGCCCCTGCGAACGTTGCCGTCGGCTTAGCGAAACTCGGTATGGATGCCGGGTTTATCGGTAAAGTCGGTGTCGATGCGTTCGGAGATTTCCTTCGTGAAACACTCCAACAGAACAGTGTTAATACCGACTACCTCATCGCAGATGAAGGGACACGGACGACCTTAGCCTTCGTCGCTACGCGCTCTGATGGCATGAAGGACATCACCTTCTATCGACATCCGGGTGCCGACATCCAACTCTCTCCTGACGAAATCGACACCGGCTACCTTGAATCTGCGGAACTGTTTCACTACGGCTCTGTCAGCCTCAGCCATTCGCCGAGTCGAGAGGCGACACTTCACGCAATCCAGTCTGCAAAAGCGGGGGGTGCGCGGCTCTCCTACGACCCGAATTTGCGGCTAATGCTCTGGGATAACGCCAACGACGCCAAGCACTGGATCTGGGAAGTGATGCCTTATGCAGATATCGTCAAACTCTCAGAGGAGGAATGGGAATTCGTTACAGGGGATGCAGGCTTGGAGCACGGTATTGACCGCATTCTTAGACGCGGTGTGAAACTGATCGTTGTAACTTTAGGCGAGCGCGGTTGCTATTACACCAACGGGATCACCAACGGTTTCGTCGACGGTTTTATCGTTGACGTAGTGGATCCACTTGGAGCAGGAGATGCCTTCGTCGCGGCGATGCTTACCCAACTGATGCCGCACGCAGACCTATTAGCACTTGAAAGAGCTAGACTTGATGAGATTATGCGATATGCGAACGCCGCAGGAGCGTTGGCGACTCAAAAAGTTGGCGTAATTCCTGCGTTACCGACCCCTTCCGATATTGAAAATTTCCTATAAGGGGCGCTCCTCCAGAATCATTCAGTTTTTTATACTTTGTCTATTGAAGTAGCGTTCAATAACATTCTAAAAATAAAGGAGATAGTCTAATGGACTCCCCAAATCGACTTGGTGTTTTATTCTTGGCTTCATTCATTATTTTCATTGTTGCTATAGTATCAGCACCAGCCGCTACCTTGAATATCACAGTGACAGATGCCCGAACCGGCAACAGACTGAACGATGTCTCGATTACCGTCACAGATGAGACGGGTGCCGTTACGACAGGTGTCAGCAACGCAACTGGCATGCTTGAAATTTCAGATTTAGATGCAGGTATCTATACGATGACTGCTTCTTTACCGGGTTATGCAGATGCAATCATGGCAGATATCGCACTTGCGGCTGATGAATCAAAGGCGGTAGAACTTGCGCTTTCTTCAGAAGTTATCCAACTTGAACAGATTTCTACCACAGCATCGCGTCGTCGGGAAAAGGTGCTTGAAGCCCCTGCGTCGGTTGCTCTTGTCGGAGATTCAGAAATAAAAGACCGAGTCGCGCCAAGTGTTACTGAGCACTTAAAATCGGTGCGTGCGGTGGATGTAGTGACCGCTGGACTCGGAGCATCATATGTTGTCGTTCGCGGCTTCAACAACGTTTTTTCGGGTTCACTCCTGTCGCTCGTTGACAATCGTATTGCGAGTGTTCCCTCGCTGCGGGTCAATAGTTATAGCTTCATCCCTACGATAAGCGAAGATATTGAACAGATTGAAGTCGTCTCGGGTCCTGGTGCCGCACTCTACGGTCCAAACAGTGCTAACGGTGTCATGCATATCATCACTCGCTCACCGTTCACTTCCCAAGGAACAACTGTCAGCATTGGGGGTGGTGAACGGAGTATACTTATGAGCTCGCTTCGACATGCCGGCGTTGTCAATGAGACGATCGGCTATAAGTTCTCAGGGAATTATTTCCGTGGAAATGATTGGCAAGAAGGACGCGCAAAAGAAGATATTGAAGGTGAAGGGGGACTGATATTTGACACTTACAAAGCCAGCGGCGAATTTCGGGTTGATTATAGCCCAAACGCCGACACAACCGCTATTATCGCCAGTGGTTTCACGCAAGCCACCGGTATTGAACTGACAGGGATTGGTGCAGGTCAAGCCCAAAATTGGACATACGGTTACCTTCAAGGACGGTTCATTCACAAGGATCTCTTTGCACAAGCCTTTTGGAATCGGAGTAATGCTGGGGATACTTATGTCGTACGGAGCGGTGATCCGACAATTGACAATTCCGATCTATATGTCGGACAGATTCAGCACGGCTATAGTTTTGGCGAGTGGCAGCGTTTTACTTA
The DNA here is from genome assembly GCA_965220065.1 of Candidatus Poribacteria bacterium. Lineage (GTDB taxonomy): Bacteria > Poribacteria > WGA-4E > WGA-4E > WGA-3G > WGA-3G. The sequence goes on along the minus strand of OZ244804.1, from coordinate 4,724,949 downwards.
TGGAATGGATGTGTTACTGACCCGTCCCGATACGGAAAGGACAATCAATGGCATCAATGAAGAGGATGACAACATCAACGAGATGGGTGCGTACTTGCAGTCAGAGACCAAGATTCTTTCGCAGTTAAAGTTCATTGCTGCAGGACGGGTTGATGACCACAATCAACTCGAAAACATCGTTCTTTCACCGCGTCTTGCCCTTGCCTATCAACCCAACGACGATCACAATTTGAGAGTAACCTATAACCGTGCCTTCAATACGCCGAGGACCTCCGATCTGTTTCTCGATATTCTATCAGTCAAAGATCCGTTCCGGTTAGGTGCCAACTTTCAACCGGCGTTAGGCTTCAGTCCGAATATTGACATACGGGCACAAGGGGTTCGTTCCGAAACGGGATTCACCTTCAAAAGGAGTACGGATGGTCGTCCGGAGTTTCGCTCCCCTTTCTCACCGTTAGCAAAACTCTCTGCAGAGACATACATTCCACTTGACGACCCTCTTTTCACCAATGTCATGTGGGGTATCGGACGCAGTGCCGTTATGAGTGGGGTGAAACCAGTTTTTGAAGCGGGTTTAATTGCGCAAGGACTTCCCGCCTCAAGCGTCTCAGCCTTATCTGATGGGTTTGACAACCTCATTCCACAGCAGGTCGTTGGCGTAAAGAATGTCCTACGTTCGCTCGATCCACAGGCAGGCGACTTTGTCGATGTTGAAGATGTAAATGATGTTAACCCGCTTAAGCCAACGATCACACAAACTTATGAGGTCGGTTACAAAGGCATTCTCATGAACAAGTTGGCTTTCTCTGCCGATGTGTATCACTCAAGGATTAAGGATTTCGTCGGTCCCTTGGTTGTCGAAACGCCAAATGTGTTCTTGGATCCTGTAACGTTGGGTGCCTCCCTGGGCAAACAGATCACGGTGGCGTTAGCCGATCCGCAAAACGCAGGGCTTAATCAAGCACTGCTTGCATTTGACGCGCCTTCTCAAGGGGGGAATGGAAACGGTTCGCCTGTTGATGAGTTGGTAACGTTATTCGTAGCGGGAACAGAAAACAACGGTCCTGCTTTCATACCTTTCGGCACGGTGACCCCCGAACAAGCGGCAGATCCAAACGCAATCATGCTCACCTATCGTAACTATGGTGACATTTCGCTCAACGGATTGGATCTGAATTTTACCTATTATCTCAACCCGAGTTTGAGTTTCGGTGCCAATTATTCTTTTGTCAGCAAGGACCTTTTTGAGGACGTTGATGGGCTTGGTGATATTGCACTTAACGCACCTAAAAATAAATTCGGGGCGAGCGTGCAATACCTTAACGCCGATCTCGGATTAGGTGTAGGGTTCCGAATGCGTTATGTGGCTGGCTTTCCTGTGAGATCGGGTGTTTACATCGGTGATCTTGAATATTATTACACATTTGATTTAAACGCCGGTTACGATCTGCCAATTGGTCCCAGACCCCGTCTCTCATTGACAGTCCAGAATCTGTTGAACCGTAGGCACCAGCAATTTATCGGTTCTCCAGAAATCGGGCGTTTGTCGATGGTGCGTCTGACGCAGACTTTTTAAGCTTAATAGGAGGGAAAATTAGCCGTTGTAGCGGCGGGCACCTGCGTCAAAGCGAATCTAACAACAATTTCAGATGTCGTAAAGTCTTATTTTCGCCTTGCTTTAACGGTGTACGTGGGCCAGGAAAAATAGAAGTCATCACCCTCTGGATGGACTGTGTAATGCTCTCGTGCCTCATCAGGTGAGAGTTGCGCAAACGCATCACGGATCTCCTGCACAACCTCGGGCGGGTTTTTCTCTGGACGTACCCACCAAAGAAACGACATCTGTGCATTTCGGGCATGTGCTGTCCTTTCAAGAGAAAATCCAGCATCCGTAATCATTGCGTTCCATTGCGAGGGTGGGTAACCATACACATGCGAGTTATCCCGGAGTGCCTCTACGCGGTTCTGCCACGCTATCAACTTCTCCGATTCGGGTGAGACAGAATCCGTCATGCAGAAGAGTCCATCTGCCCGTAAAACCCGATGAACCTCGCTTAAGAATGCCTGCACATCTTGAAAGTGATGGGGTGCAATTCGACAAGTTACCAAATCCAACGACGTATCAGCAAACGGCAACGCCTCGGCAGCAGCGATGGAAAACGCAATATTTCCTATCGCTTGTTCTTGCGCCAATTCAACCGCCTTCCCGACCATTTCCGGAGTTAGATCTGTCGCCACGACATGTGCAACTTTCGGGGCAAGTGCGAATGCCGTAAACCCTGTTCCAGTGGCGATGTCCAATGTCTGTTCCGTGCCTTTGGGGTCTGCAAAGTCGAGGAGGACATTTAGCGTATTCCCTTTGGCATGCACGCTACTCTGGGCATAGTAATCGGCATGTTGGCTAAATTGGTCTCGAACCGCTGTGTGTATGGATTTCATATATCAGTTTTCGGTTATCGGCTATCAGTTCTCGGTTAAAGAGGTTTCTCAAAAAAACCGATTACTGAAAACCAGAACCTATCTCCGAGATACGATTTCAAAAATTCTTCCACTCACTAATTGAAAACAATAACTCCGCGAGCGTTTTCTCCCGCTTCCATATCCGCGAAAGCCTCATTAATCTGCTCAAGTCGATAGTGGCGTGTAATCAGTTCATCCAGTTTTAATTTGCCTTCTGCATACAGATTGAGAAGTTTCGGCATATCCACCCGCGGTTGGCAGGATCCGTAAAATGAACCAATTAATCGTTTCTCACTTGCGACGAAACGTTGCGCTGGAATGCTGAATTCGGATTCATGATGTGCCATTCCAACAATGACGGCACTTCCAGCGGGTCGGACCATATCGTATGCCTGTACAATCGTTTTCGGATTCCCAATGACCTCAAATGCGTAATCTACTCCCAAGCCGTCTGTCAACTCACGAACGGCTTCAACCGGATCACTCTCAGCGGCATTGACAACATCCGTTGCCCCGAATTTTTTCGCAAAGTTGAGTTTCTTCTCAGCAATATCGACAGCGATAATCCGTTCCGCTTGCGCGAGCACTGCCCCTTGGATGGCGTTCAAACCGACACCGCCGGTCCCGATAACCGCTACAGTGCTGCCGGGCTCAACTTTCGCTGTGTTAAGCACTGCACCGACGCCTGTCGTCACACCACATCCCACGAGTGCGGCTTTCTCTAACGAATAATGTGGGTCAATTTTGACGAGATTCTGTTGTGGAACAACCATGTATTCCGACATCGTTGCGATCCGTGCCATCTGGAGAATCCCATCACCCGAACTGTTGTGGAGACGGTAAGTGCCATCCAATAGGAATCCGCGAGGCACATCATAACTCTGGCACAGACAGACCCGATCCATCTGACACATCCGACAACGACCACAATAACTCACAAAAGACAAAATCACCGAATCGCCGGGCTGAAAACCTGTTACATCCCTGCCCACGTGCTCAATCACACCAGCACCCTCATGACCGAGGGCGACAGCGGCGTCGTAGAAGATGGTCCCAGTCACTACGGAAAGATCAGAATGACAGACACCACTCGCACCGGTCCGAACGAGGACTTCGTCTTCCTTCGGATCATCTAATTCAAGCTCCTCAACAACGACAGGTTGATTATGTTCATACATAACAGCGGCACGCGTTTTCATTTTTTATTCCCTCTCAACGTAGTGCGCTTACAATAAAGATTCCAGATAACTTCTCGCCTTTCGCATCGAGTCAACCGGATCCGATTCACCTTCATAGACAACCGAGAGACATCCGTTATAATCAACGCCTCGCAAGATTTCTAAAACGCGAGGATAATCCAACCATTCCTCTACGCCGCTATCAATCTGATAAAACTTCGTACGGACATAGACGGCGTGCGGGGCTGTTTGTTCAATACTTGCGTAGCAGTCGTAGCCAGGATGTGGGGAGCCTCGATGTCCACTCGCGCCGGGAGATCCTGCATATTGTCCTGTGTCTAAAATATGTGTAAAATAGGGATGATCCGTCTCATTCAGGGCGCGTAAAACAGCGGCACCATCGCGTGTAACGTTGTTGTGGTTGTGATTCTGTAATCCGACGAGGATTCCGGATTCATAGCCGTATTCAGCAACTTCCTTGAAGGCTTCAATCATCGGGGGCCATAAAGTCTCTTCATCCTCGCAGTCCTCAGGGACATAGGCGGCAAAGACTCGGACAAGCGGGCAACTCATAAAAGCGGCAACGTCAATCCACTGCTTGATGAGCGCGACTTGTTCCCCATGTTCGGCGATAGGACGACCAAAGTTGTTGCTAATCCCGATATAACCTAAGGGTAATCCTTTCCGCGCAAGATCTTTCTTCAGGTCTCGTAGATAGTCTGCCTCGGTGGATTCAAACGCGCTTGAATGTAACTCAATAACATCAAAACCGAGATCGTACACGATTTGTGCGAAAGCAGAAGCAGTAGTATTTCTCACATTCAGAGACATCGTCCCTAATTTTATCATAACGGTGCTCTCCTTTTTCGTCTTGGTGGTAGGAACACTTTCAAGTGCGTTCGTCTCACTCGTCCTCTGTTCTATCAGCGGATTCTTGAAGGTATATCCGTGCCTGCTGATGTAGCCCTAAGAGGAATTGCCGTAAGTTTTGCTGAAGATTATGGAGTTGATGCCTGTCCGCCTCAAGGTCCTGGATTCGTGGATCGAAAAGCTCCAAGCGGTTGAGTCGGTCAAAAATATCTTCAATCAGATTCTGGATCTCGCTGAACCTCTGCTGTTCGTCTTCAAGCTGTCGCCGTTCCTCTTCGAGTCGTAGAACCCTATCTGCCATATCAGTGAGTTCTTTGCGTGTCTGCGTCAACTCTTTTTGAAGATTTTGCGTAAAATTTATTAGTTTGTCTAAAGTATTCGTTGTTTTATATGGCAGTTGTCCCGGATTACTCAAATTTATTTGCTCCTGAAGCGGTGGGCTATTTTCTTGTGAAAATGGCGCGGCAACTTCACCCGATGGGTTAACCAGCTCAGGGGCATCTGTGCCTCCAAAAATGCCTATTAACTTAATATGATACGAAAACAGGGTATAAGTTTCCCTGCGCTCGCTGTAGGTAACTTGCACCCGCATCTCTTCATCAACCTTCAGAGCACTCAGACGAGAATGTATATTCCGAATAACTACCTCATTGTATCCGAATGAGTTATTTTTCTTTGGATTCAATTGCCGGAGGTACCGGTAGAGTTCCAGTCCATCAACGCTCTCGCGTTCCAACCCCTCGGTCGTTAAAACGCCGACGACTTCGGGGTTTTCAGGATCTGATGTCCCATACTCGTCAGGCATGACAATATCCAGCGGCACCTCTCCGTGAAGAGCCTTCATCCCGAGAATCCACCCCGTCGCCGATGTTCTACTGCTGTATACAATGAAGTCGTAGGTAATTGCCATAGTTTTCTCTTTCCATGAAAGCATTCATTTTCGTAAAAGTGATTTTTAAACGATTAACTCTGGGCGTTGCGCCAAATGTAAAGGAAAAACAAATTGTGCCGCGTGTGGACAAAATTTCGTTCCGCAACGGTTTTCGGTTAATTCTAACGCAACTGGGGACCTCTGCAGGTTTTAAGAGTCTTTGTTAACCGAGACCTATTTGACTCACTTTCACAATACTTCCGCGAACTACGTCTGTAATCTCGACAAGACCTGTTCCAGTTTCGGTATACGCGTGGTGCCAACACCTTCTACAGCGAAAGATGCGACACAGTGTGCGAAGTTCAATGCATCTTTTACAGAACGGCTTTGATAATAGTTAATCAAAAAGGCGGTTGCGAAAACATCACCAGCCCCCGTCGGATCTATTTCTCTAACGGAGTACGCCGCGGATTCAAGCTGCGTCCCATTTTGAAAAAGGGTCGCCCCCTGTGCCCCTTGCGTCAGAACAACGATTGAGGTTAATCCAATATATTTTTCGAGTTCATCCGGATAACTGCGGAGATCCTCATCACTCAGGATTAATACATCAATATAGGGCAAAATGTCTTTTGCTGTTCCCCATCGCTTTGCCTCGACTCTACCGCTGGCATCCCATTGTCGGAGCCAGCCTTGCGGTGTCGCGCCTATCAACGTTTCATCACTGAAACAGTGAACAACTTCAGAGGAGACCTCATCTGCAATCGGACACAAATAGGCTATATTACCCGCACGCCATTCGACAGGAACATCGCTTCCCTTTAATTGCTGTGCGCTTCCAAGGATAAATTGCTGTCTGCGTCCCTTTGCGTCGTATTGGTTATCAAAAATTGTTGTCTCAGGCGATTCATGATAGACTGTTTTTATATTTTCTAAGAGTGGATTCCCCCGATCAAAGTTTGAGCCAACAGCCGTAACTGCTCGAGCCTGGTGTCCGAGATTTCGTGCGGTTATTGTTGAGTACGAAGCCGACCCACCAAGGATGTAACCGTTTGGCGAAACATCATAACAGAAATGACCAATCGATAGAAAAGTCGTAGGCATTGGAGAGGGTTTATTCATTTTCGCGTTATAACTCAAAGACAGGCTCCATATGTGCCCACCATTCGTCTGGCTGTGCCTCCGCTACTGGTTCTTGGAAGGTTCTCATCAACTCATCCCAAGCTTTGCATTTCGGATTCTCTTCAAGATAGCGCGGAAAATCGCGCGCTATCTCAAAGGTATCAATTGTTTCCATTGCCATAAACAGACGGCATCCGAGCAGGTAGATATTCATCTTCGTAATGCCAACTGTTTTCAGCGCATCAATCACTTCGGGCCACGCCTCTCGGTGATATGCTTTATATTTTTCAATAACGGACGGATCGTTTTTGAGATTTAGTGTTAAACCATAGTGTTTCATTTTAGCTGCTTCAGTGCCTTTCGGATTATTTCGGCATGGTCAAACGCGAGTCTTGGTTGCTGGATAAACCGAAACTCTCTTCTTATTCAGTATTTATATGATACCAAATTTTAACATTTTCGTCAACATCTTTCTTCACTTGCAGTAACAGTGGAGATAGTGCTATAATAATTTCTGGACTCGCAGACAGTACCTGAAGACATTACCAAGGCAGGTAAATGAAAAATGAAGGTCCTCCTTAATAAAAACATCCCAAATGCCCTTCTCATTTCTATCGGGCTCCATATTCTCCTGCTGCTGCTACTTGGGACCTTATATCGACAAAGGATCGATTGGCAACCCAAACCGGTCACGGAGTTTGACATCGTCAAGATTCGACTGCGAAACTCCGTGCGTCCATTGAAAAAGGTTCGCCACCCTCCACTACAACCCTCTACGATTCCTGAAAATATGCAACAGATGGAAACAATCGAGGTTCAACCCCCCGCGCTTCAGACCTCAGCGGCACCCGTAGCGCATCAAGACGCAACTGTCGACTTACAAACACCTGATCTTTCCTCCCTTTCAGGTGAATATACTCACGGGAAGGGGTTACGGGCTAAGCCTGTATCAGGATTAGGTAGTAGTGGTGCAGGCAGTGGGTTGGGTTCACGTATATCAGGCAATGGAAAAGCCGGGGGGGCGACTCGTGGCTTTTTAGGCGGAACGGATGAGCAACCCGCCTCTGACATTGGGGGACTCACGCTTCCTGATCTGGCACTCACCAAGGTAGGAAGACATATCGTCGCAAACCGTGGGTCCGACCTCGTTGACATCGTTTTCGTTATCGACGGCAGTGGGAGTATGAAAAATGATGTTGACGCCGTGCGCGAACACCTCAGTGCTATGACAGATCTCTTCGACAGCGCAAACATCGACTTCACCATCGGTATTGTAACTTTCCGAACTGGAACGGGATACGGCTTACTCGGTTTAGACTTTGAGGTGATCCCGCAAATGCGTTCCGTTTCTCAAGTTAAGAAGGTGCTGGCACAACTGAAATTCCGAGGAGACGAAAACGGTCTGGACGCTCTCATCCGAGCCGCCGATGAGGTTACGTTCCGACAGGACGCTGAGGTTCATTTCATATTCGTCACAGACGAATATGTCAGCGGGGCGTATTCTTCGATAGATGTGATGGTGAAGATGAAAACTGCTAAAATCAAGGTAGACGTTATCGGACGCGATGAGCCGTTTCAGAAGTTCATCGCAAAAAGCACAGGTGGCTTATGGCTGCCGATTTCCAGCCTCACGATCCAGTGAACCGATAATCAACGAACGGTGATCACCGATGCAGATAAAGGATAAACATTACGCCTTAGGGTTGACGTTTCTTTTTCTTGGCGTAAGCGCATTTACCGCCAGCCATCACGAAATGTGGCGCGACGAGATTCAGGCATGGCTGATCGCCCGTGACAGCGGCTCAATCTTTGAACTCTTCGCGCATCTGAAATATGAGGGGCATCCGGGCTTGTGGCACCTCTTCCTTATGCCACTCACGCGTATCACACATTCCCCGGTCATCATGCAGGTATTCCACCTCCTGATTGCAGGTGTCACCGTATATCTTTTCGTTCGCTACGCGCCTTTCAACCTGCTCCAGAAATTCCTTTTCTGTTTCGGTTACTTCGTCCTCTATGAATACGCTATTCTTGCCAGAAACTACGCCTTCGGACTTCTGCTGATAACCGTCTTCTGTATCCTTTTCAAGGCGCGTTACAAACGCTTTATTTGGGTGGGTTGCGTGCTATTTCTTCTGGCACATACGAGCGTCCATGCTTTAATTCTCACCATAGCAATAGGCGTCGCGCTTTGCTGCGAATACGTTTGTCACTGTTGTCGTTTAACCCCTTTCATCCAAGAAGGTGAGACAGCAAAGGATAAACGAGCCGTCTGGATCGGATTCATTCTCATTGGGATCGGTATCACAACATCAGTTTTACAACTCAATCCGCCACCAGATACAGGGTTCGCCGTGGAATGGAAGTTTGCCTATGAATCGGAAGAGTTCAGCAAGGTTATCCATCTCATCTCTCGTGCATTTCTCCCCATTCCCGAATTCTCGCTTAATTTTTGGAATAAGCACCAATTAGAAACGTACGCTTTCTACCAATCCATTCAAATTCCGTTCTGTTGCCTTCTGATGCTTTGCGGTGTGCTGTTATTCCTCAAGCGTCCGACTGCGCTTCTCATATATCTCATGGCGATGCTCGGACTTTTAGTATTCTTCTACATCAAGTATTACGGTAGCATGCGGCACCACGGATTCCTGTTTATCACACTCCTAATGACGGGTTGGATTCATAAAGATTGTCCTGAGATAGACCTTCGATCAAAGATTCTCAACGAATTACCGCAACGGTTGTTTTCCCCGTTTTTCACCTTCATCTTCATCTGTCATTTCATCGGAGGTATAACCGCCGTTGCATTGGAGCACCGACACGTTTTCTCTTATGGGAAACAGGTCGCTGAATATATCAGCGCGAACGATATGCAAGATATGCAGATGGTCGGCGAGATAGATTACGCCGCCAGTACCATTGTCGGATACCTCGAAAAAGATCAGATACATTACGTACACGGCAGTCGTCCCGGCTCCTTTGTGAGATGGGACGATGTCCGCGAACCTGATGTCGATATCCCGGACCTCCAAGTCATTGAGGAGGCAAATGCCCTGCGGACTCAGACATCTCAGGATATTCTCATTATCATGAACCGTGCTTTAGACCCGGAACTGATTGACCAGCATAATCTTAATCTCTTAACCGAATTGATAGGTTCAATCGTTGATGACGAAGGCTTCTATCTCTATCTAATGCCAGCCCCGTGATACAATCCCTCCTGCTTGTAGGAGGGATCTCCGAATCCCGACGCTTCCTGACCGCTCATTGCTAACGATCCTCTTCTGTAGGAGCGACTTTCATTTATGGCTGGATCGCTTCACAAAAACTTACATTCCCCTTGACTCTTTACATGATATATGGTAAACTGAAAGTAAGTTATATTGGCTATTTTCGAGACTACCGCTCCCTTACATGCAATGCAGGTTATTACCACTATGCCAAAACAAAATTTCAACGAAAAACTGACCGCACTCCTCAAAACCCACCCCGATTTCCTTGACGACGCAGGTGAACTCATTCCCGCCGCTGTCAGAGACCATGCATGGCAACTTAACCACGACCTCATCAAATTATTGCTCATCGACAATCAGATAAAGACAGCCTTCTTTGACGAAATTGACGGACATTGGGTTTTCAATCACAACACCTTCATCAACTACATTACCGACAAAAACTTCCTTGCCAATTCCTACACCCAATTTCGCAACAAAATCGGCTTGAACATCGGTGGTAAATTCTTACGCGAGCGCGGCGAAGTATCTCTCGTCTGGCCCTACAAGGATTGTGTCTTGGAGGGCGGACAGACGAAGGAAGAGGAGAAGCGGAAAGAGATCTTCTTCAATGAAATCCTCGCCCAGGACGAAATCAACCGGATGTTCGATCCGAAGGTGCTGACCGACTGGAAACGCCACACCGTCGAAGGCAAACAGGACGTAACGGACATTCAACGGGACGAGAACGGGGTTATCCGTGAAAACCTCATTATCAAAGGCAACAACCTCAGCGCACTCCACACCCTCAAACAGCAGTTCCGAGGACAGGTCAAATTGATTTACATCGACCCGCCGTATAATACGGAGGATGATTCGTTTCAGTACAACGACAGTTTTACACATTCGACTTGGTTGACTTTCATGAAGAATCGGTTAGAAGTGGCGAAAGAACTGTTGAAGAAAGATGGATTTATGCTAATTCAAATTGACAATCGCGAATTAGCATATTTGAAGTGCCTTTGCGATGAGGTTTTTGACAACAATTTTCGGAACGGAATCATTGTGAAAAAGGGACAAAAGAGCCTCCAAAAGCAATTTGATTCTATTGATAAATTGAATGCAGGATACGATACGATTCTCTTTTATAGCAAGGATAACAAAATCAAGATCCCAAATCTCTTTAAGAAATTAAAGGGACCCAGCGCAAGTTCATGGAATAACCACTGGCGTGGTACCGACCGGCCAACAATGCGGTTTGAACTTTTTGGAATTACCCCTGAAACAGGTCAATGGCGATGGAAGAAATCAAGGACTTACGAGGCCATTGAAAATTATCAAACACTTATCCGTTATATCAAAGCACACGGAATTGAGGAAACTGACATCACCGATGCCGATATAGATGTCTATCATAGCAGCTATATTCAAGAAAATAGTATCTTGAGTCATTCAGATTTTGAATTGGTCAGACTTAGTAAAAATGGTAAACCTGAACACTACATTCCTGCAACTGATAATATCTTGCTGAGCGAAAATTGGACAGATATTAACGTTGCTGGAAATCAATCAGAATTCTCGCATGAAAAAAACGAAGAGATTCTGAAACGGATTTTAGAATGGCTGACAGAAAAGGGGGATATTATCCTTGATTTTTTCGCTGGTGCAGGTACTACTGCTGCGGTAGCACATAAGATTAATCGCAAATGGATTATAGTTGAGCAAATGGATTATGCTGAAACTCTTCCGGTTGAACGCCTAAGCAAAGTAATTGCTGGTGAACAAGGCGGTACCTCTAAATCCGTCAGTTGGCAGGGCGGTGGTGACTTTATCTACTGCGAACTGATGGAATATAATCAAACCTATATGGATAAAATCCAATCCGCACACTCCTCCGAGGCACTCGTAGAACTCTGGCGAGAGATCGCCGAAAACGCGTTCCTGAACTGGTACGTCAACCCTGAAATGCCGGAAGAAGCCATAAACGATTTCATCGCCATCGGTGACATGGAGAAACAGAAGCACCTACTCGCTGAACTGCTGGATAAGAACCAACTCTACGTCAACCTCTCCGAAATGGAGGATGCAGATTTTGCGGTGGGTGAGAAAGATAAGGCGTTGAATAGGGCGTTTTATGGAGATTCTTGATAGAAAGGTGAAAAAAGATGACTGATGAAAGAAAACAGGAACTACGGCAGTTGTTTGAAGAAGCAATGCAGAGTGTCATAATTGAGGCTCCTGATCGATATGAGCCTATATCGGTTGAAAAATATAAAGAATGTGCCAAGGCATTTCGAGAATCTTATAGACCAGATTTGTCATCTATTCTGTTGTACTACAGACCGAATATCCAAGAGGAGACGGTGAAATCAAAACTGTTTAATTTCGTAAAGGAAGAACTTGCAGATTATATCCAACAAAATGAATCTGCAGAACCGCCTTGGACTCATTCGATATGTCCAGCCAAGATTGCTATACGTGGCACAAACATCTTGCCTTGTCCGCTGGACTCGTTATTAGAAAAACTTTTGGAGATCAGTATTGCCAGCGGAACGGATAAGGCAATATCGGCACTTGATAAATGCACGAGAGAGACGGTCGGGGTTTTCCAAAAGATAGTCCTTCTCCAAGGTCCAATATACCCTTTTTGGTTGGAGTCGAAAACAGAAGACAGTAAAGAGATCCGTGTCTCTGATGGGATACGCCTTGTCTCATTTCCTCTTAATCCTTCTGAACTGCCCCCGTATTTATTTGATCAGAGGTTCAGTCCTATACTAAACAGTGCAGGTCCATCAGTTTTTCGCCAGAAGACTGTTCTTATAATTGATCATACTGTATCCCCGTTATTTTCCAAGCCTTCATCCGAGAACGAGAATCAATTTGAGATTAAAACAAAAAACGCGGAGTTTCCGAATTTCGATGTAGAGAAATTTTGCCAAGCGTTTTCCTTGCTTTCTAATTACCCAGTTGAACCTGTACTCCAGTGGTCGTACGTCGACCAAGATGAACTTTTCAACCCACAGAGCGTTACAACAGAAGTCCTCAACCTGAGGACACCAAAGGAAAACTCCACTATCACCAGAATTGACGAGGCTCGTGTAGAGAAAATCAAAGACCGATATAAAAAACTAACCAACTTGTCCTCAGATGTTGAGGAAAAGTTACACATACCGGTTGATAGATGGATAAAGTCAAAGGCAGAAGATAATCCTGTTGATAAAATAATTGATTTAGGAATAGCCTTTGAATCCCTCTATGTGCCAGCCAAGGTGCCCGGCAAAAGTAGAAAAATAGTTTATAATCTGAAGAAAAATGCTTCCAGATATTTGGGAACAAATAAAGACAATCAAGAAAAGTTAAAGAAGAAATTCAAAGTAATCTATGACTGTCGTTGTGATGCTGCTCATGAGGGGAGACTCAAGGAAAAAATTGAGATTGAGAAGGATAAGCATGTTCCTCAATCAGAGTTTATTACAGAGGCTCAGGATTTATGTAGACGATCAATAATGAAAATTCTGGAAGACGGGGAATTTCCTGATTAGAACAACTTGATACTCGGTTGAATTGACATTCAACACCGATTTTTGTATAATAAATGGAAGGGGACACCACATTAATCTTACACATTCAGAGAATATGGAAACCAAAGAAACTGACGAACTCGCTTTTTTCGACTTTCCAATTGAACAGTTTGCTGACCGGAGCACCCGATGGCTGTTAGAAGACAGGGAAAACGTCCGTGGGTTGTTAGAAATTGTTGCTGAGCATCTGGTGGCACATCTTGATTTTAGCCGACTCACCCACATCAATAGGAGTTTCATACCAGATAACCTCCGCGAGCAAGAATCCGATATTGTGTATAGCGCGCCGTTCCATAGTGAATCGAAAACAGATGAACTCTTAATTTATATCCTCATTGAGCATCAGTCAACGGTTGACGTAACGATGGGATTTCGAGTACTGTTCTATATGACCCAGATATGGGATTTCCAACGCCGCGAATGGGAATCCAGCAACATTCCTAAAAGTCAGTGGCGTTTCCGTCCCATTATCCCGATTGTGTTTTACACAGGAGAGCAGAGATGGCAAACACCCCTAACGCTCAGTACTGTGATGGATTTGCCTGATATGCTTTCTGAGTTTGTCCCGGAATTTAGTGCAATACTTCTGAGCGTAAAGAGCACAGCCACAGCCACGCTAACAAAGACAGATCACCCGTTCGGGTGGTTGCTAACCGTCTTGCAGAAAGAACACGCGGATAAAGAAGAAATACGGACAGCCTTGATGGAAGCAGTGACACATATTGACACCCTTGATGAAGAAAAAACCCAGCAGTGGCGGCGTGCAATTTTCTATCTGTATCTGCTGATTTTGCATCGCCGACCAACTGAGGAACACGATGAATTGAAAACGCTGGTTCACCAGCACATCCAAGAAACTTCCCGTAGAGAGGAGGGAGAAGCAATGGCACAAACGATGGCTGAATATCTAATGGAACAAGGTGAAAGACGCGGTGAAAGACGCGGTGAAAGACGCGGTGAAACGCACGCAAAACGTGAAGTTGTCCTCAAATTGCTGCGATTTCGATTCAATACCGTTCCTGAATCCGTTACCAGCAGGATTACCTCAATACGGAGTCTATCGCGTCTTGACGCGCTCTTTGAGGCAGCTTTGACCGCCCAAACACTTGATGACATTGACTGGGACGACTACGGTGGATGATGCTTGAGCAATTCCTTCATGAACAACTCGAAATCGCGTTCAACTTTGGGATCCCCAAACCCGAAATGCCGGAGAGCATTACGCAAAATCTGAATCCCACGTTTGAACTCCGTCCCTATCAAGAAGACGCGTTCGCGAGTTTTATCCACTACTTCAATAACGACCTCCCGGGCAAGGAAAACCCACTACATCTCCTATTCAACATGGCGACCGGTAGCGGCAAAACGCTTATCATGGCGGGTTTGATCCTTTATCTCTATGAAAAAGGCTACCGCAATTTTCTCTTTTTCGTCAACTCCACCAATATCATTGAAAAAACAAAAGACAACTTTCTCAATGCGCGCTCCGCAAAATACCTCTTCAGTGAAAACATCCATATCGACGGGGAGCATGTTGCGGTCACAGAAGTAGAAAACTTCGAGGGAATCAACGAGAAATCTATTAATATCTGCTTCACAACGATCCAGAAACTCCATTCCGACCTGACAGCAGAGAAGGAGAACGCCTTAACCTTTGAGGATTTCAAGAAAAAGGAAATCGTTCTCTTGGCAGATGAAGCGCACCACATGAACGTCCAGACCAGATCCCAGCAGTTGGAACTGGAATTGGAGGAACAGAAACCGAGTTGGGAGAATACAGTTGAGAACATCTTTCGCGCAAACACAAATAACTTATTGTTGGAATTCACCGCCACACACGATTACGAAAACCCAAACATTGTAGATAAGTACCGGAACAAGATTATCTATCGTTACGATCTCGTGAACTTTCGGAATGATAAGTTCTCAAAAGATGTCGTCCTTGTGCATTCCGACTTAGATCCACAATCCCGCATCTTGCAGGCACTCATTCTGAATCAGTACAAAGAGGAGGTCGCAGCGGATAACGGCATCAGCCTAAAACCTGTCATCCTGTTCAAGGCACAGCGGACAATCGCGCAATCACAGGAGAACAAGGCAAACTTTCATAAACTCATTGACGAACTCACTGCTGACCAGATTGACGAGTTCCGGGGATCAGATATTGAAATCGTTCAACGGGCATTCCGTTTTTTCGATAAAAAGATGACGACCGAAGCGTTGGTCCAACGTCTAAAATCGGCATTCCGCGAGGAGCACTGCCTCTCGGTTAACAATGAGAATGAGAAGGAGACGCATCAACTTCGTCTTAACAATCTTGAAGACAGAAGCAATCCGATCCGGGCAATCTTCGCCGTGCAGAAACTCAACGAAGGCTGGGATGTGTTGAACCTCTTTGACATCGTCCGCTGTTATGAGGCGCGCGACTCAGGAAAGAGCAAAATCGGAAAAACAACCATATCCGAGGCACAACTTATCGGACGCGGTGCCCGCTATTTTCCCTTCGTCCTGTCTGAGCACACAGACCGGTTCCGCCGTAAGTTCGATGAAGACCTCGACCATGAATTGCGCGTGCTGGAAGAACTGCACTACCATAGCATTCACGATTCACGCTACATCTCCGAAATCCGTACCGCACTCATTGATGAAGGAATGATAGACGAACGTCTTGAGACTCGCCAGCTCAAATTGAAAACCGAGTTCAAAGACACCGATCTCTACAAACACGGTGTTGTCTGGCTCAACAAACAAGTGCCAAAGGACTATCAACACGTCCACTCTTTTGCGGACTTAGCGAAACTCAGCGTGAAGCAGAAAAACTACGAACATATTATCTATACAGGGATCGGCGGCGTGACGACTGTCATGGAAGACCGTGAGACCCCTGTGCAACAGGGACACCAAATCAGCCGGGACATCCAGATGGTTGATATTGAACAGAATATCGTCAAATCCGCCCTTGCACGCAATCCATTTTTCACGTTTACCTCGCTTAGCCAATATTTTCCGCACTTGACATCCGTCCGCGAATTTATCACCTCCAAAAACTATCTGAGTGGCTTAGCAATCACTTTCAAAGGAAATCTCACTGATTTGGAAGAGAATCGCCCCGCAAAATTGGCAGCGTGTGAGGGGTTGCTCAGTCAGATAGAATCCGAAATTCGCAAAGAGATTACCGAATACCAAGGCACGAAACACTTTTATGAGCAGCAGGTCCGCGCTGTTTTCACTGACAAAACCCTGAAGTTCAGTGTGGACACACCGCGTGCTGATGACAGCGACACGGCGTATCTCGTCAAACTCAAAGACTGGTTTGCTTATGACACGCTCTACGGCACGAGTGAAGAAAAGGCGTTCGTACAGATGTTGGACAGATGGATCCAAGAATCGGAGAAAACCTACGAGGACATCTATCTGCTTCGCAATGAAGGACATTTCTCCATCTATAACTTCTCGGATGGCACTCCCTTTCAACCCGATTTCGTGCTGTTCTTACGCGAAAAAAATGGAGAATCCCTAAGTTACCAGCTTTTCATTGAACCCAAAGGCGAACATCTCGCAGAAACCGACCAGTGGAAAGAGGAATTCCTACAGGAAATCCGTGCCGAATTCAAAAGCAAAATTCTGACAGAGAACAGCAAATACCGCGTCATCGGTGTCCCCTCCTTCTACCACGAAAGATACGAGAATCAATTCAAGGACGATCTTAATGCGGCATTAACTGATACCTCTCAAACACAAGAATACAATGACTGAACTCTGGTGAACTATCAAAATATGTAGAGCCTACCTCATAAATCCTGGTCCAGCTCTCACTGCGAGGCATTCCGAACTCTCGCACACTTCCCAACTGCCTGACTGCTGTCCTATTGACCCCTGTCTCCTGATTGCTGATCGCTGACCGCTGATGGCTGAAAACTGAATGTCCTGATAATCAAAACTTTTTGCTTGACAGAATCTGCAATTAGTGCTAACATAATTAAATGTTTTTTTCGTCGGACATACACCAAAAACGGAGAGTTTCCTAAGTACATGCCAAAACGTAGAAGAAAGCCCAGAGACACCGATGCCTCGGACGTGAATGGAGAAGATAACGTCGTACTGCGTGAGACAGCACCCTTGCAACTGTGCTACTACGGTGATCCAGTCCTTCGTAAAAGAGCTAAACCGGTTGCAGAGATCACAGAAGCAGAACTCCAACTCGCTGAACAGATGCTGATGACGTTGGAAGTTACAGGTAACGGTATTGGGCTCGCCGCGACACAAGTCGGTGTTTTGAAGAGGCTCATCGTTGTCGACATCGGTGAAGTTGACGATGAAGTCTACGAACCTCTGGTGCTGTTTAACCCCGAAATTCTCAGTTCTGAGGGGGAAATTGTTGCTGAGGAAGGATGCCTCAGTATCCCCGATGTAACCGCTGATGTGAAACGTCCAGAGCGAATTGTCGTTGAGGGGATTGATGTCGAGCGTGAATCTATCCGTATTGAAACTGACGGTTTATTCGCTCGCGTTCTGCTACACGAAATAGATCATCTCAACGGTGTACTTTTCATTGACCGGATCAGCGGATTAAAGCGCCGTTTGTTGAGTGATGAATTGCTGAGACTGCAACAGGCTCAGCGACCTTCTTAAAAGTAGTAGGCACGCCCTGCCGTGCCGTTACATGTTGAGCAACATATGCCAAAACAGAAACTTGAACCTATCCTACAAACAAAACTCGATCACCTCTATGGGTGCTTACGCGCTTATGAAAAGGTCATCGTTGCTTTTTCTGGCGGTGTTGATAGCACATTTCTTGCAGAGGCGGCACAACACGCATTGGGTGATAATGCGCTTGCTGTTACTGCCATTTCAGACTCCTATCCGATCCGAGAAATGCGTGCCGCGCAAGACATTGCCAAGCAGATCGGGATCCGTTTTGAGACCGTTCACACGCAAGAATTAGATTTAGAGGGCTACGCCAGCAACCCAACGAACCGATGCTTTTTCTGTAAGACGGAGTTGTTCGACAAGTTACAGCCCATCGCTGAAAAATACGACGTGGGAACGATCGTCTATGGGGCAATCCCAGATGACGTTGGAGACCACCGCCCAGGGATGGATGCTGCGAAGCAGATGGGTATCCAAGCGCCCTTGATAGATGTTGACCTGACGAAAGCAGAGATTCGTGAGATTTCAAAGGTGTGGGACCTTCCAACATGGGACAAACCCGCGTTTGCCTGTCTCTCCTCACGGTTTCCCTACGGCATGCGTATCACCCGTGAACTCCTACGACAGGTAGATGCCGCCGAGCAATTTCTCTACGACTTAGGCATCCGTCAATTCCGCGTCCGACACCATGGAGACCTCGCACGCATTGAACTCGAAGCGGAGGAGATCTCACGGATGCTTTCAAAAACCGTGCGCCATGACATCAGCACACATTTCAAAACACTCGGATATACGCACGTCGCGCTCGACCTGCAGGGGTATCGTTCCGGGAGCCTGAACGAGGGGGTCACGACTTCGTAATATATGTCCAATCAACAAACACAATCGCTTATCGGCATAGAGACCTTTAGTTGGAAGAAGTGGGATGCCTGTACACACTGCGGACTCTGTCTGCCAACCTGCCCAACCTACCGAGAATTAGGTTTAGAAACGGATTCACCAAGGGGTAGGTTATATCTCATGGGGAGTGCCTTCAAGGATGAAGATGCCACCCCACTCAACGAGGAATGGTCAGAATATATCTATAGATGCTTAGACTGCCGGGCGTGCGAAACCGCTTGTCCTTCTGGCGTTCACTTCGGGGAACTGCTTGAGGAGGCACGCGCCATCTATGAACAGAACGCACCCCGCTCAGCCGCCTACCGATTCTGGACGAACCTTGTCTTTAAGCAAATTCTACCGAATAAGGAACGGTTAGATCAGATCTTCGAGCTGATGTGGCTCTACCAACGGCTCGGTATTCGATGGCTCGTTCAAAAAACGGGTATCCTGAAACTCATGGGACAACTCGGGCAGATGGAATCACTACTCCCGAAGATCCCACCACCGCGATTGAAATACACGATACGCGACATTACACCCGCGGCAGGCGACACCCGATATCGTGTCGGATTCATACCCGGATGTATCATGAACCAAGTCTTCACTGAGACGAACGTCGCAACGATTCGGGTCTTAGCACAGAACGGATGTGAAGTGGTCACCCCACGTCAACAGACCTGTTGTGGAGCATTACATCTTCACAATGGCGTGCGAGATGTCGCTTCATCGCTCGCGAAGCAGAACATTGATGCCTTTGAAGAAGAGAACTTAGACGCCATCATCATCAACTCCGCTGGCTGCGGGGCGACGCTTAAGGAATACGAGGCACTTTTAGAACACGATACGGCTTACGCCGAGAAAGCAGAACGTTTCAGCCATAAGATGCGAGACATCAGCGAATTCTTAGCAGAGATCGAGATGGTCGCGCCGAGTGGAAGCATCGAAAGGCGCGTTACCTACGACGAACCCTGTCATCTCCTTCACGGGCAAAGCGTACAGGCACAACCGCGCAAGGTCCTTCAAGCGATACCCGGACTGGAGTTAATTGAATTGACGGAATCTGAATGGTGTTGCGGGAGTGCCGGGATCTATAACATCACACAACCCGAACTGTCACAGGAAATTTTAGAACGGAAGATGACGCACATCGCCGAAACCAATGCGGACATCGTCGCGACTGGAAATCCCGGTTGCTTGCTCCAGATTCAACTCGGTATTCAAAAACACGGATTATCCATGAAAGCAATGCATCCTGTTAATCTCTTAGACTATGCTTATCGGGGTATCTCTCCAGAGGATTTTTTGCCTGAACAGTAAGGGAAGGTTGTCAAAAGAAAAAATGTTTTTATCAGATAAAGATATAATCCAATATATAAACAAGGGAAAAATCAAAATCTCCCCCGAACCTGATTTGAAAACACAACTCGGCAGTTGCTCTATAGACTTCAGATTGAGCAACACCTTTCGTGTGTTTGAGCATAGTAAATACCCGTACATCGATCTGCGTGCAGAGATTGATACCAATGACCTGATGCGGAGGGTCGATGTCCCTGACGGGGATGCCTTCACGATGCAACCGGGTGAGTTTGTCTTGGCAGCAACGCAGGAAACACTCGAATTAGCAGACGATGTGCTGGCACGGCTTGAAGGCAGAAGCAGTTTAGGGAGGCTGGGCATTATCGTCCACAGTACCGCTGGGCTTTTCGATCCGGGCTGGATCGGCATTCCTACCTTGGAGTTAGGGAATCTCGGTCGTATGCCGGTCAAATTGTACCCAGGGATGCGGATCTGTGCGTTCACTTTTGCGCAACTTTCTTCGAGTGCCCATGTGCCGTATCAACTCAAACCGGCGAACAAATATGCCGGACAAGACGGGCCAGAAACGAGTCGTTTTGCCAAAGACGTTGAATTCTTGTAGGAGCGACCTTTAGGTTGGGCCTCGGAGGTCACGCGATCACGATCATCGTGATGGCGTGCCTCCGCAGCTACGCGCAAAAAACGGGCAATGCCATGCCTAATAATTTAGCAATATCTTGGGATTTGTAATATTAGGCGTCAACAATAAATCCGGCAGCACTTCGTTCCCGCTGCCCTTCTCGCTTTGCCCCCTGTGTCTCGTGATTTCGCACGAGATTTAACCTATTTTCGTCAACGAATGTTGTCCGATGCCCAATTACAGTTAATTGGCATAAATTTTGCTTAACCAGTCAGTAAGACATCCGTCAAGTGGTATGAGTTGCGCATTCAGTTGACGAAGCTAGGACATTTTTCTGAGTAATCGAAACGGGTTTAGGAGGATCAAGGTTTTCGTGCCGCGGTTCCTTATACCGTTTTATCAGATTGTAGCCTCGGTCCTTGGATCGAGAAAGTTTTGATTTTTGATAGCAAGTTTCGGCTATCAAGTTAGCCGAAATTAGGAGGATATGTAATGACACCAAGTGAGGTGGTTGCACTTGCAAAAGAACATGACGTAAAGATAATCGACCTGAAATTCACGGATCTGCCCGGGATGTGGCAACATTTTTCCCTTATGGCAGAGGAGTTGACAGAAGACCTGTTTGAAGAAGGTTGCGGTTTTGACGGTTCAAGTATCCGTGGTTTCCAGGCAATTAACGAGAGCGATATGTTGCTCTTTCCCGACCCATCGACTGCCCTCATTGATCCAGTCTGCAAGGTGCCGACGCTAAGCATGACGTGTAACATCAAAGATCCGATTACGTTGGAGAATTACACGCGTGATGTCCGACATATCGCACAGAAAGCAGAAGCGTATCTCCAAGCCACCGGCATTGCGGATACAAGTTACTGGGGTCCTGAAGCAGAATTCTATCTCCTGAACGATATCCGTTACGGGCAGAACCAACATTCCGGTTTCTATTCTGTCGATTCCGTTGAGGGAAGCTGGAATTCGGGACGTGAAGAAAATCCGAACCTCGGTTACAAACCGCGCTACAAAGAGGGTTACTTCCCAGTACCACCTTCGGATACACTTCAAGACCTCCGTTCCGAAATCTGTCTGAAGTTGATGGAAGCCGGCGTTGATGTGGAAGTTCACCACCATGAAGTGGGAACCGCGGGTCAAGGCGAAATCGACATCCGTTTTGGTGAGTTAACTGCGACTGGCGATAAGATGGCGTTGTACAAGTACATCATCAAGAACGTGGCGCGCGAAAACAACCTCGTCGCGACTTTCATGCCGAAACCGCTCTTCCAAGACAACGGCTCCGGAATGCACGTCCACCAAAGTCTCTGGAAAAACGGGAAGAACATCTTCTACGATCCACAGGGATATTCGCTTCTGAGTGAGGATGCCCTCTATTACATCGGTGGCTTGCTCACACATGCCCGTTCACTCTGTGCAATCATCGCTCCAACAACCAACTCCTATAAGCGATTGGTCCCAGGGTATGAAGCACCCGTGAACATCGCCTACTCACAACGCAACCGTAGTGCATGTGTCCGTATTCCCGTCTACTCAAAGAGCGAGAATGCGAAACGAATCGAATTCCGGACACCGGATCCGTCCTGTAATTCTTATCTCGCCTTTAGCGCATTGCTCCTGGCAGGACTTGACGGCATACAAAATCGTATCCATCCAGGTGAACCCCTGGACAAAGACCTCTATGACCTTGAACCCGAAGAACTCGCCGACATCGAGTCCACGCCAGTGTCCCTCGGCGATTCCTTGGATGCTTTAGAGGAAGACCACGAATATCTCCTCAAGGGCGACGTGTTCACCCAAGATGTCTTGGACACCTGGATTGATTACAAACGCGAAAATGAGGTCGATGCAATCAACATGCGACCGCATCCGTATGAATTCTTCCTCTATCACGACATTTAGGTCGTGTGAACTCGGAAGTCGTGCGATCACAACGGTCGTGATGGCGTGCTTCCACAGAGGTTTTGATAAATCACTCTATAGGGCGGATGCTCATATCCGCCCACCGCACTCGTAAGGGCACAGATTGTAAGCCCTGATTGAAAGGTAAAGCCGCTACACAACCCTATTCACTTTTAGCAAGGAGAATCGCATGAAAAAGCTAGAATGTATTATCCGCCCCTTCAAATTGGAGGAGGTTAAAGAGGCACTCAGTAGTGTGGGTGTTCGGGGCATGACAGTCAGCGAAGTTCGTGGTTTCGGGCGTAGCCGTGGACACACCGAATTGTACCGCGGTAGCGAATACACGATCGAATTTGTCCCGAAGTTAAAAATCGAAATTGTTGTCGCAGAAGAGAACGTTGATAAAGTCGTTGAAGCCGTACAACAGGCTGCTGCGACCGGTAAAATCGGCGATGGAAAAATCTTCGTCCTGCCCATTGATGAAACCATCCGTATCCGTACAGGTGAAAGAGGTCCTGCCGCTGTTTAACTTTCTATTCTATTTTTCCCCAGAGGCGGGTTTAGAACCCGCCTCTTTATTTTTTAACCCAACATAGAAGCCACGAGTGCCTCCATCGTTGGTACTGTTCCAACAGCCGGAAGCGAGGACTTCGCTGCCCATGTCTCGTATCCACCTTCCTGCGTCAATGCCTTGTCCGTGCAGATGTAACCGATATACCCATTCGCTAAGCTGACGAGAAACGTTGGCTTCGCATCGGATTTCGACTTGATATTCATCCCCGTTTCAACGAACACCTCTCCCGGCAATGCGACAATCGCCGTCTCGCCCAGACGGATGACTTGAACCGGAGCGGTCATCTGCGCTGGTAACTTCGCCAACCGCTGGCATTCATGCGCGTAGACATCAACCAGTGCCTGCGGTATAGGTTCCCCGACGACCCAACTGAACGGACCCGTTTCGTAAGCATCGTAAGTTCCTTGCGGCACAGACAACACCTGTTCAGCAACCTTAAGGTCTTCAGCAGTAATCTCTTTACGCTGGAACGTCAGGGTGGCAAGGTCTCCGCTGAGATCAAGCGTTTCGTGCATCTCCATGAGTTGCTTCTCAACAATAAAATGTCCCGCGAGAACGTTCGCCATTTTCACTGCTTGTTGATGTCCGCTCGCCGTCCATTTCGTCCGTCCACTGAAGTCAGTATTGTTAATCTGTCCCGATGCGGCGTTCCAGAGGAGTGAGATACACGTATCCCCCAGATAGTGTCGCATGAGCCGATCGAAATGTCCAAAATAGTCTGCAGAGAGCGCGCTGCCGTTGTCTGTGCCGATATAGTGGAGCGAAAAGTTAGCAACCGCCGAGATCGGCGTCCCATCATCGGTAGCCTCAACGTACATCATCGCTAACTCCGGATCGATTGTCCCTGTCGGTTCTACCAGATCTGGGTTTTCGATACCGGGATTAAAACGGACAGTCCCATTTTTCATGTGCCACCGTCGATTGAAAGTGATGCGTTCTTCATCAACACTGGCGAATCCCACCCGTGCCGGCTTGAGTCGCCACACTGCGAGTTCAACTGCATCGGCGATTTTCAGTGGCACCCATTCGGTATAACTTGGATCTTCATCGACACCGAGCAGATCGGCGATTGCGACAGCGGTATGTGTATGCGTAGCGTTCACCATGACATGTGCTGCCGGAATATCGCATCTCTCAGCGATACGCGCTTTGGCAGCATCCGCTATTTTCTCGGGTATAGCGATGAGATCGCAGGTAACGATTGCAATACGCGTTGTTCCGTTATCAATGACGACTGCTTTGGCAAAAAGTTCATCGTCAACGTTTTCAGCGTATCTCGGTCGGAAACCGCCCGGTATTCTCGTGCCCAGCGGTGGCGTAATATTTGCGCTCGCGCTGCCTGCTTTAAGAGTTGTTTGCATTGTTCAATCTCCTTAATGTGAACCTCGTGAAACATTGAGGCTCACCTCACAGATAAGATCGCCTCGCAAACGGAATGGGATATGCACCCCTGTTTGCGTGAGATAAAGTGCCTCCGGTGTAATAGTATCTATGGTGCCGCGCAAAACAACGGACGAACCAATTCGATGTTCTGCGATAACATCCGCCAGCTTCTTGTGGAGTATAGTGAGTTGATCCTCCAACGGAAAGATGAGTTCCTCTTCGACCGCTGCTCGGAGGTCTGGAAAGAAACCTTCTCCGACGGCTTGCGCGATATCCAAGAGTAGGCTTCGCGTCGTTAGTGTGTAATCAAATTCAGTGACAGAAACCGCCATCGTCGTCGGATCATGTATAGGTGTCCCGAGTAGATAGAGTTGTCCCTCCGCGCCCAACGAAGGCATACTGAATTCAATCCCCGCGGCGAGTTGGGTACCACTACCGTAGAGAGTCAAATTTTTAACAAATGTATCGACCCCTTTTAATTTGTGCGTTTTTTCAACATGGGGCTTGGCGAGGTTTTCAACAGCGGCGTAGGTTATTTCAATCGGTGCAATAATCTGATACCCAGATTCGAGAACATCCACAAAGTCGATATTTGGCAAGTCGGTGATTGTAGTATTGAAAGAATCAGCTGATATATTTCCCATATTTACTTGAATGTACGTTTCTACACCAAGACTGAAGAAGAGTGTCTGTCCGTCACTCGACAACTGCTGCGCGAGAATTTCCAGTGGCTCTATGATAAGAGCGATTGGCGGTTCCGTGTTGAGGATTATCGGTTCGTAGAGTCTTGCCCATAAACCCGCAACGCGAGTCTTTACGTCTATATTGGTAATGTATTTGACGATGAGGTTTTCCAATTTGGGGAGAACTGCTTCCCGCACCAATTCGGTAAGAATCCGACGGACCGAGATTGTCATCCCCAAAATTTCAATTTCCGCTCTCTGGACGGAAATACCAGAGGTTGTTTTGGCAGTAATACGCCAGTCCGAGTTAAGCGTTGGGGTAAGGGTTAGGGATGCAATCGCCGCGCCTTCAATATCCTCACGTTTTTGGACGACTTGCCCGAAGATTTTTTTCGAGACGCGCGCCCACCCGCTGAACCGGAATGGAACGTTCACCGATACAGTCCCATCCGCCGCGCCTGTCATCGTGAGAGAGTCGAGATTAAGACGGATCGCGGACGTAATTGCCCCGTCTTCTCGTTGGATAGGTTTACTCAGATAATCTCTGAGTGCGGATTCCACTAATGTTTTGACATCGTGTATAGGCAGATTCGCCTTCACAGCAATGATTGAGCGGACTGGAGGCGGCAATGGAATAGGTGTGACTTCCCGAGGCGGTGCGGGTGCTTGGACACTGAGATCAGAATCGCGCGGCATGGGGAAGAATAGCATAATACAGATTAACACAACACCAACAGAAACCACACCGACTATGATCTGTATTCGCATCTGTTGCGTCATGATTGCAGCCTCGGGATACCGCTTGAGATTTCATGTTCTCGGTCAATACGAAATGGGTGAATGTCAAAACCGGTCTTACTGTTTCGGACGAGTTCGCTCATAATACGCCCGACGAGGGCACAAAATTTGAAGCCGTGTCCTGAAAAACCTGCCGCAATCAGCAGATCTGGACAGCGCGGGTGCGCGTCAATGATAAAGTCTTCGTCTGGCGTTTCCGTATAGAGGCAGACCTCGGCATGCGTGGCTTTTCCAAGTTCTGGGAGGCGTTCTTGCACGTAAGCATCTATGTGGGCAATGTAATCTGCATCAGGTATGCGTTCGGGTGTATCAGGAGAGATGATCTGTCCTCTCCCGTGCCGTGCAATTTTTAACCCGCCCCCTTTATCATAAGCACCAAAAGCCGGAACAGCATAGATGAATTCTCCATCAGGCGTTACTTCCGTAAAAACTGGAAACCGGTCTGGCTGGTAAAGTTTGATGTCCGTAGGCTGATAGTAGCATACCTGTTGTTTCGTGACTGTGAGTGGGAGATCCAACTCGGCGAGCAGAGTGCCAGCCCACGCCCCGGCTGTCACGATGACTTTCCTACCACAAAATTGGCTATCTTCGGTCTGAACAGTTGGAACATCTGTTTGCCAATCAATGCTGGTTACCCTGGTCTCCTCCCGGATTTCCGCGCCGTGTTGCTCTGCCAACCGCAAGTGGGTGGAGACACACTCGGCGGCACGGAGAAAACCCGTGTCCTTCTGATAGAGGATCTCCATATTACCCGTCAATCGGAATTGCGGAAAACGTTTTGCTAACTGTGCTGCATCCCACCACTCGGATTCAACGCCTGCCGCATCTAAACTTTGTCGTGTCGCACGTCCATACGGGTTCCCCTTCGCGCCGATACCTACACTCCCTGTGATAAACAGCAACGATTTCCCTGATACCGATTCGAGGTCGCGCCATTCGGCATAGGCGGTTTTCATCAATTCTGTGTAGAAGGGTTTATCGTAGAAGAAGCGGATGATACGGGTTTCGCCGTGCGAACTGCCGTACGTGTGTCCACGTTGGAACTGCTCTAAAACAAGTACGTCTGCGCCAGACTTGGCAAGATGATATGCGGTCGCACTCCCCATGCCACCGGCACCGATGATAATTGTATCGTATATACGAGATCGCATTTTTGACCAGGATTTTTGTGATTCACCATGATAGAATCATGGGACCTCCGATAATTAGGGTAATCCCTCAATCAGTTAAATCACAGTTCAGACTTCTTCCATTAAAAAGGATTTGATACAGTCGTGAAATTCTGGTACCGGTCTTCGCCACGCAGTAAAATCGGTTTCCACGGACGCTTCAGTGAATTTTCTTCTGCCTGCCTTACCGATGGATCTATGTAACGAATCGTCAGACCACACCTCCGACGCGTGGAATGATTCGGTAGGCTACCGTGGATCATCTGTCCGTGGTGGATGGACATTTCACCGGCTTTCAGCACCAAATCTACGGCGGTTTCTGCTTCTGCTTCGGTGACGGGTACCTCTTGATTGATGCTCAGCAGGTTGCCTGCCTGGTCGGACGTCCCGTGTTCCTTGATGCCACGCTGATGGCTTCCGGGGATTACCTGCATACAGCCGTTCCCTGTATCGCTGTCGTCTATGGCATACCAAGCAGTAATTGCATCCGGTGGTTCAAGTCCCCAATACGTCACGTCTTGATGCCATGCCACGAACTTGTCGCGGGGACCATACTTGCAGAAGAAATGCGTCGCTAACAGCATCACATCGGGACCGATAAGTGCCTCGATGACATCTACAATTTTCGGATGCGTCGCGAGTTCCCAGATAAATTGATAATCGAAATGCCAGTCAACAAGACCGATTTCACATTTCTCTGCACCGACTTCTGCTTCCAAGGCATCATAGGCTTGCCGATGGCGCGTTGCTTCAACTGCATCGGAAACATGGATACCGGTCAAAAATCCGTCTTTTCGGTAATTTTCAGCAAGTTTTTTAGTTCTACCTTGCCGTTCGGTCAAGGGGGTTTGTGCACTCACGGTTACCTCCGTATATCCGGAAGTTTGCATTGGCGGAACCATTGTGAATCTTCCGGTGGCGATTCTTCTGGAGTTTTCATCGTCTCAAAGGTTTTCAAAGCAGGTGATACGGTTTCTGTCCATATCTGTTCGATTTCTTGAAAAGTTACAGGCTGACGTTCGGTAATCTCCTGTTGTTCGTAAGCCGTTAGCAATTCCTGCATCTTGTTTCCGAGCCATGCGACTTCATCATCTACCATACGTTCACCGATACGGCGGTCTGACTCAAATGCATTCGCGCCCATCGCAAAATGTGGTCCCTGTACGTCCGCCGCAGGCATCCGAGACATATCAACACAGTCTGGTTCCAACGCCCATAGCAATGAAGTCTCAACTCTACCGGCATGGTCTCCACCGTCGCCCTGCTGACTGAACCCCGGTGTGTTTGCCTCGAAATCGGGAAGCCCATAGAGCCGCATAGTGAAGTGGGGTTGGATTAGAGATAGGAGGGTCTTGAGGTCCTGCCAATTCGGTCCGTAGTGCCCTGTGAGGAAAATAGCGGCGTGGAATCCGAGTGCATCGGCGGCACGAACATGATAGCAGACGTTTTTGAAGTGTTGCCACGCAGGCATAGCGGTGAGCCAACTGCGGACTTCTCCGACACTCCGATACGCCCAGTTCGCGTACATACCGTGTTCGTGGATATGCCAATAGTCGGGAGGCGCGACGATACCCCCATGGGTTTGCGCCGCACGACACGCGATCGCATGTGCTTTAAGCGTATCCAGCCCTACAGTGTTCTGAGGACCATGTGGTTCGCAGAGTCCATACGTGAAATAGACAGCGGGACATTCGTTGAATGCGACTTCTAATTGATCGGGAAACATTCGTTCCCAACGCACCTCTTTTTGCATTCGTATTTCCTCTTGGATAACTATTGGTAATTCTATGAAGGTCTATTCTCAACCGCGGCGCGTCTGTAATCCGGAAAATCCGCGAATCCTGTAAATTCCGATTCAGACAATCTTTCACCCACATTACCGAATTAAATTCTTAATCTAACCTGGCTTACTGATTGCCGACTGCTGACTGCCGATGGCTATTCTACTGACAACCGATAACTAATATCCCATATTTAATGTTTGGCAGATTTTCTTCGCACCAGTAAGCCGGGGTTGCAATTCAAATGCCATTTTCAAAACAGTTCGCGCTTCACGAAACTGATCAATTTCAACGTAAAACTCCGCAATTTTTTTATACATCCATGCAGTCTCGCGTTTCGAGAGTTTCAATTCACGAATTTTCGTCAACGGAATCGGGTGGGTTTGGTCGTATCCCTCAACACTGAAATGATAAAGGTAGATGAATTTGAGGCGGTCTTTGACTTCCCGGATAAAGTGTCTAAAGCAGGGACGCTTTGTTTCGGCAGACAGCAGGGATTCATACATTAGCATTGCCTGCTCAATTTTTCGGTATCGATCTAGGACAGAAGACGGGTCGCCATTAGAAAATCCGAGTTTCTGGTATGCCTCGGCGATGAGAAATTCACAATCCCGACTCTCTTCGTAGCTCAGGAAGTCGTCAATGCGCAATTGCTTTCCAATCTCCTGAGAGCGGTGCTGCAACTGCTCATACATGGAAACGCCGGTTTCATAATTGTGATGGAGCAACGCTTGCAACAGCAATTCCAACTTGGCGTAAGTCTGGTTGATTCTTTTCAGCCGATCGAAATAGATTTCCTCGGACTGCTGCTGCCGTTCGATCGTCCGTAACGTCCGATCATAGTCCGATTTCCGTTTTCTGTCTTGGAGCGTGTCATAGGCATTACAGACTTCGCGGAACATCTTTTCAGCGAAAGTGGTCCGCTCCGGATTCTTATCGGGATGGTAGCGTTTTGCGAGTTTCCGATAGGCTCTCTTTATTTCGCGAGCGGTGGCATCGCGCTCGACCTCTAAGATTTGATAGTAATCTGGAATTTGCATTATGGATACGACGTCTTTGATAGATACAGTATTATCATTCCACATACTCCAGAATCTGTCAAGGTTTTTTAATGACCTGAGAAACGAAAACGGAAAGAAATTCGTAAGGGATAACAAAAAATGTTCTACAATACCTCGCGTAAGAAACGTGCGGTGTGGGATTCCTGCACCGAGGCGACCTCTTCCGGTGTACCCATCGCAACGACTTCTCCACCATCCTTGCTTCCTTCGGGTCCCAAGTCGATGATCCAATCTGCGGACTTGATAACGTCGATGTTATGTTCGACAGCGATAATCGTGTTGCCGGCATCGACGAGTCGGTTTAGCACCTTGAGGAGTTTCTGGATGTCGTCAAAGTGGAGTCCTGTCGTCGGTTCGTCCATGATATAGAGCGTTGAACCCGTTTGACGACGTGCCAATTCTTTCGCAAGTTTGACGCGCTGCGCCTCACCCCCGGAGAGAGTCGTCGCCGATTGACCCAATTCTATATAACCGAGTCCGACATCCGTTAGCATCTGAAGCGTCCGGCAGATGCGTGGACTTTCGTTGAAAAATGCAAGTGCTTCGTCTACTGTCATCTCTAAGACTTCAGCGATATTTTTTCCCTTGTAACGGATTTCAAGGGTTTCCATACTATAACCAGTGCTATTACACGCCTCACACGGCATCCACACATCAGGAAGGAAATGCATCTCGACACGATTGAAACGGTGCCCCTCACAGATATGACACTGCCCCGACGCGAGGTTGAAACTAAACATGCCCATACTATACCCACGCATCTTAGCATCATGTTGCTCAGCGAAAAGTTCACGGATTTTCGTGAAGAGGTCTGTATAGGTTGCAGGATTCGAGCGCGGCGTTTCCCCGATCGCTTTCTGGTCTACGTTAATGAGGCGTTTGATATAGCTAACCCCACGGATACTTTCATATTCCGGTAGTCCATAGTCGTTATATATCGGTTCTCGGTCCCCATCGCTGGAATAATGGGTATAACGCCGGTCCTTGGGATCACCTGTTCTGATAGAACTGCGACTCTCGAGGGCAGGTTTTAGTGTGCCTTCAACGAGCGAACTCTTTCCACACCCTGAAACGCCGGTTACGCAGGTGAGCGTTCCGATCGGAATCTCAACATCAATGTCTTTGAGATTATTCGTTTTCGCCCCGAATATCGCTAACTGTTTGCCTGTGCCTTCGCGCCGACTTTTCGGAACAGAAATCTCCACTTCATTGGCAAGATAGGCTTGCGTCAAGGATTTAACGGATGATGCTCCATCAACAGGTCGCGATTCGGAGGATACGCCCCCTACAGAGGAGTCACCATTCGTGAAGGTATCCGGTGTGCCGATAGCAACAATCTCACCGCCGCCTTTGCCTGCTTGCGGACCGAAGTCGATTACATGATCGGCGGCTAATATTGTATCGCGATCGTGTTCAACGACGAGAACGCTGTTTCCAATATCGCGGAGTTCCTTGAGTGCCGCAATGAGGCGTTTTTGGTCGCGCGGGTGTAAGCCGATGCTCGGTTCATCAAGAATATAGGTTACACCGGTGAGACCGCTACCGAGTTGGCTCGCGAGCTGGATTCTACGCATTTCGCCACCCGAAAGCGTCGGTGCTCCGCGGTCTAACGCCAGATAGCCGAGACCAATATCTTCCAAGAACTGGAGCCGTGTCCAGATTTGGTGTAGGACCTCGGCTTCGAATTCAGGTGAAGTATGAATGTGAAGTGACGGATGTGTCGCTCTTGAGGTTGACACGCCTGTTGCGATCAGGAAATCGTTCCTATCGGTCTCCGCGTCAGCCGAAACAACCTCCGTTTCGATCCGATTTAACCGTGTGTCAAAGAACTCAATAATTTCAGTAATTGACAATGCCATCAACTCAGAGACGGTTACATTCTCAAATCTGACGTAACTTGGAAAGGGCTTCAATCGTGTGCCGTGGCATTGTTTGCACGCATCATAGGGTGGGTGCATGTTCCTTCCGCGTCCATCACAGAAATCGCAAGCCCCTATTTTGTTGTTAAAGGAGAAGTGGCGTGGTGTCAATTGCCCAAAATTGTTGCCGCAAGAACGACACATGGCGTGTTCGCTAAAGAAATGTCGTTCCGTTGTTTGTCCGCGTTCTATTTTCTCTATGAGCACGAACCCACCACTTTGTAGGAGTGCTAACTCCACCGCCTCCGTAAAACGGCTTTTTTCTTCATCTACAAGTTCGACGCGGTCGATGACGATAAAGATTTCATGATGAATGCCCTTACTCAACTTCGGCGTTTCATCAAGCCGGTGAATTTCGCCGTCAATTTGAACCCGCACAAATCCTGCTCTTTGCAATCGACGAAATACATCAGCGTAATCCTCATTCCCTTTCAAACCGTACGCCGATTCACTTGCATTTACATCAACGATTTTACCCCTTGACACGCCTTCTTTACCTTCCGGAAGCAGCAAGAAATTCGTGAGCGGTGCGAGGACATCCACCCGTTGTTCGCGGAGGATTTCAAAAACCTGCTCCGTTATTTCTTCCGCTGTCTGTGGCTGGACCTCCTTTTGGCAATCGGGACAGTAGGGCTTACCCCATCTGGCATAAAGTGTACGGAGTCCATCGTGTATCTCCGTAATCGTCGCGACAGTGGATCTTGGGTTCTGCCCAGCATTCGCATGAGAAATAGCAATCGCGGGCGAGAGTCCCTCAATTTTTGAGACTTTGGGCTTTTCCATCTGTCCGATAAACTGACGCGCGTACGTGCTGAGTGTTTCGATGTATCGTCGTTGTCCTTCGGCATAAACGGTATCCAGTGCGAGCGATGTTTTACCCGAACCACTCACGCCGGTTAATGCGGTCATCTTGCGGTGCGGAATATCGATGTCAATATTTTTCAGATTATTTTCTGTGGCTCCCCGCACAACAATGTTTTTAATTTTTCCTTGCGGTTCGTTCAAGTGAATTGGTCGTTCCACGCTCCGTTCCGTACATCCGCACGCCACTTCGTTACAGGCTACGATTTCATCGGATTCTGCAATTATACCTTGCGGTTCATTCGGGTCGGAAGAAGAACAGATATCAAAATCTCCACGGAGTGCCCGACCGGTGTAAGATTCAGGCATGTCTGCGATCTGTTCAGGTGTCCCCACGGCAACGATAGTACCGCCATCAACACCTCCCTCAGGTCCCAAATCAATGAGATAATCTGCGGAGTTAACGACTTCCAGATTATGTTCAACGACGACGACCGTATTGCCATCATCTACGAGTCGATGAAGTATCATCAACAGTTTATTCACATCGTCAAAGTGCAAACCGGTTGTGGGTTCGTCAAGGATATAGAGCGTTTTGCCGGTGCCGCGTTTGGAGAGTTCTCGCGAAAGTTTGATACGTTGTGCTTCGCCACCTGAGAGCGTGGGGGCGGGTTGTCCGAGTTTAATATAATCTAAACCGACATCGTGGAGCAGTTTCAATCCTCTTGCGATCTTCGGAATATCGGCGAAGTGTGCAAGTGCGGTATCAATATCCATTTCAAGGACTTCAGAGATATTTTTCCCCTTGTATTTAATGGTGAGGGTTTCGCTGTTGAAGCGTTTTCCCTCACACACCTCACACTCCACCCAGACATCAGAGAGCAGTCCCATATCGACTTTCTTCGCACCGTTACCGTTACACGCTTCACATCTACCACCAGTGACGTTGAAACTAAACCGTCCGGGTTTATAGCCTCGCAATTTCGCATCGGGCAACCCCGCATAGAGTGAGCGAATATTGTCGAAGACTTTTGTATAGGTCGCTGCATTGGAACGCGGTGTGCGTCCGATAGGTGCCATGTCGATGTTGATAATTTTGTCTATGACATCGGAGACCGGAACGCTTTTCCCTTCAATGATGCCTCGAATATCGTCATAATCCCCCGGCACAGTCTTCGCTTTCATGAGGTCCCGGGCGAGCGCGCTGTAGAGAATATCGTGGATTAAGGAACTCTTTCCAGAACCACTCACACCTGTTACACAGCAGAGCGTACCCACAGGTATTTCAGGGCTGATACCTTGAAGATTGTTCTGGCGTGCGTTGCAGATCTGTACCCACCTATCCCCCGTCGGACGACGGGATTCCGGTTGAACGATCACTTTATCGCCTCGGAGATATTGAGCAGTAAGGGTGTTGCTCTCCTTCATGAACTGTGCGGGTGTACCGATATCCGTTATCTTCCCACCCTTAATACCAGCACCGGGACCGAAATCGACAATCAGATCAGCCACCAACATCGTTGCTTCATCGTGCTCAACGACGATAACGGTGTTGCCTTGATTCCGCAAGTTTAAGAGGGTCATGAGCAAAC
The DNA here is from genome assembly GCA_965220065.1 of Candidatus Poribacteria bacterium. GTDB lineage: Bacteria > Poribacteria > WGA-4E > WGA-4E > WGA-3G > WGA-3G. The sequence goes on along the minus strand of OZ244804.1, from coordinate 4,690,521 downwards.
CGGCGTGGTCGCGTGGATGTAAACCGATGCTCGGTTCATCAAGAACATAGGTGACATCGCGTAACCCTGCTCCCACCTGACTCGCAAGGCGAATGCGTTGTGCTTCACCACCGGAAAGGGTCGGTGCAGGACGGGCAAGCGTTAGATACCCCAACCCTACGTCCATCAGGAATCCGAGCCGTCCTCGAATCTCTTTCAAGAGTTCCGACGCGATGAGCATCTCGCGCTTTGGAAGTTCCAACTCGCCGAAGAATTGGGCGGCATCCTGAATGGACATTTCAAGGATGTTCGTTATAGAGGTATCACCTATCGTTACGGCTTTCACCCACGGGTTAAGCCGGGTTCCCTCACAGGTCCTGCAGGGCATTTTGACGAAATAGTCGGGGAAGGTGTCTTCATCGGTTTCCTCGTCATCCTCAAAGCGATACTTCTGCTCTTCAGTTGGAATGATACCGTGAAAACGGGCGCGATATTGCCGTCGTTGCTTCCGTCCTCTGTGTCTACCTGTACTGGGGGTGGTAATCGTAAGAATATCGTCCCCGGTGCCGTAGAGAATGGCATGTTGCTGTTCCGGTGTAAGGTCTTTCCACGGGGTCTCAATATCGAATCCGAGGTGCTTTGCGAGTGCTTCAGCGATTACCCTTTCCTTGAGCGTATTTCGCGTATTAAGAGGTCCCCATAGACTTATGGCACCTTGCATGATGGAGAGAGTATCATCTGGAACGATCAACCTTGGCAAGATTCCCATTTCCACGCCTAAACCCCGACAATTTTCGCACATCCCATCAGGGTTGTTGAAAGAGAAATGGCGAGGCTCCGGTTTCACAAAGCTGATCCGGCAGTGCGCACAGGTGTAATCTTCGCTAAACAGCAGGTCGTTGTCCTCCGTCGCGAATGGAGATCCCTCGCCTTCAGTGGGAACAACATGAACAAGCAAGTTTCCATCTCCACGCATGAGGGCAGTAGATACGGCTTGCGCAACGCGAGGTTCAACGCCCTCTTTGATAACAATCCGATCAATGACGACATCGATGTCGTGACGTTGATTGGGATTCAAGGTCAGACCCGGTCGGAGTTCGTATATTTCACCATCAATTCGCAACCTCGCGAAACCCGCTTTGCGTAAATCCTCAAGTTCTCTTTGGTGTGCGCCGCGGGAGCCTCTGAGAATCGGTGCTAAAATGATAAGTCTGGTGCGCTCTGGATAGTCGATCAAAGCTTGGACGATATCTGCGGCAGTTTGTGAACCGACTTCACGTCCGCATTCGGGACAGTGGAATTGCCCTGCACGGGCATAGAGGACACGGAGGTAGTCGTAAACTTCGGTTACGGTTGCTACTGTGGAACGCGGGTTATGTCCCGTTGATCCCTGATCAATGGCAATAGAAGGAGACAATCCGACAATTTCGTCTACATCTGGCTTGCCGAGTTGCCCTAAAAACTGCCGGGCGTACGCCGATAAAGACTCGATGTATCGGCGTTGTCCTTCGGCGTAAACGGTATCAATCGCCATCGAAGATTTGCCGGAACCGCTTACACCGGTGAAGACGATGAGTTTGTCTTTTGGAAGTTGGATATCAATGTTTCTTAGATTGTGCTCGCGTGCACCTTGTACAAGAATCGACTCTTCTGTCATTTTTTAATTATTCCTTGCGGTTCGGTCAGAGGGATTAAGACATTCTTGTTTCTTTGCGTATATCCGCCTGCGCCGGTGTTGCAGGCTACAATTTCGGTTTAGTGTTTTTGCTTGGGTGTTTCCCCAGGAATCGGAGTTCCCTCCTATCCAGAAACCTGTGCGTCATGGAATAGAGGGCAGTCCAGGTAACGGAAGAATTAAAAACCTATTTTTTGTAATAGGACGCAGTTAAACATCCGCAAAACCGCCTAACTCTTTGAGTTTGCGGGTGTCTTTGCGCCAATCGGCTTTGACTGTTACGTAGATTTCTAAAAAAACGCGAGCATCTAAGAACTTCTCAATATCACGCCGTGCAAGTTCGCCGACCCGTTTAATCAATCTACCGCCCTTACCGATAATAATTTGCTTTTGTGTCTGGCGTTCTGCATAGACAATGGCTCGGATATAGATAATTTCACCCGATTTATTATTTCGGCGTTTTTCAAACTCTTCAATAATGACAGCAGAGGCGTAAGGGACTTCACGTTGGGTCAGGAGCATAATCTTTTCACGAACGGTTTCGGCGATGAAAAAACGTTCCGGGAGGTCGCTGAGTTGGTCCTCTGGAAAATAGCGGGGTCCGAGCGGTAGGTACGTTTCAATCTGCTCAAGAAGCAGCGGTACACCATCGGCTGTTAATGCAGAAATAGGTATCATGTGTGCGAATTCAAATTTCTGACTGTAGTCCTCAAAAATTGGGAGTAAGGTTGGCTTCGCAACAAGATCTACTTTATTGAGCACGAGAATTGTTGTTAGTTTACTGCGCTTGAGACGTTTTAGAATCCTCTCCTCAATCTCAGGATCTGGACGCGTGACATCAATCACAAAAAGAACCACATCAGCATCTCCCAAAGCCCCATACGCGGTTTTGACCATCTCGCTTTGTAAACGGTACTTGGGGTTCATCAGTCCCGGTGTATCGACAAAAATGATTTGATGGGTGTCGGTGGTGACAATTCCGCGAATCTGATTCCGAGTCGTTTGCGGCTTCGGGGTGACGATAGCGAGTTTTTGCCCTAAAATGGTATTGAGCAAGGTGGATTTACCGACATTCGGCGCGCCGATAATGCTAACGTACCCGGATTTGAAACTTTGATTTTCGTCCATGATTTTTGAAGATAGATGAATGTTGCGATATGTCTGGATCGCGGAATGTCCTGATGTAGGGTTTTAACGCACGTAAGCAAAACCCGATCTCTCACATTAATAAACTTAACATATATTATATCAAATCGGGTAACCAAAATCAAGGAAAATTTTTGAGAATTTCGTTAGGCGTTCTGCTCTTCGATTTGGTGTAATGCCTCGCTGATGTAACGACGAATCCATTCACTCTCGGTGGTTTCCGCTAATGCATTAAGCGGGGAGATGGCTTGTGGATTACCAATTCTGCCCAAAGCAACAATAGCGGCGGAACAGACGGCTCTGTCAGTGTCCGTTATACTGTTTACCAATGCCTCTATTATTTGCCCTGGTGGCGATGAGAACCTCTCTTCGCTAAGTCCCAATTCACCAAGCGCAACAACAGCGGCACAACGCATATCAGCTTCTTCGTCTTGTAGAAACGGGATGAGCACGTCAATAGCACGTTCATCGCGGATATGTCCAAGGGAAGAAATAGCGAAGCGACGGACGGTTGAGTTGTTGTCGTCTAAGGCATTGATGAGCGGCGCGACGGCATGTCCATCACCGACACCCCCTAACCCTTCGGCGGCGTACGCCCGCATTTCAGCGGATTCCGATTGCAGTTTTCGCAGTAACACGCGGGTCGGGAAATATCGCCAATTCCTGAGAGGACCCTCTCGATGCGAGAGCCACTTGATGAACTTGCCGATCTTTTGCTGCAGGGACAAATTTGAAGTAGCGTCTACGGTTTCGCGCGCCATGGTGCCACCTCGCTCACTTTGGCAATTTAAAATTCGCCAAAGAATTCGTTTCGCGATACCAAATTAGGACTTAATCAATCTCTCATATTCGCCGTGTCTACCGATCCAAACCCAAGTGAAGTCGCTCCCATCTTTAATTGCGAGTGCTCTATGATCTTGCCCCACGCGTGCTGACCAATACTTGCCAACTCTCTTAAAATAGAGAGACTGGTGCCATGGATTCTCTAAGAGCAGGCGAAAATTCTGCCTCGCGACCCTTTGCACGGGTTCTGGGAGCCGCTCAAAATATCTCCAAAAACGCGGTGTCGTCTTGTGCACCTAAAGATCCTCAAGCTTCTTGAGTGTCCCTTTTTCCTCCGCCTCATGAACTTCCGCAATTAAAAAATCCAGCTTGCCTGCGTTTGAATCATCTTCAATCTGCCGATCCCATTCGTCCCAATCTAACTCGCTGAACCACTGTCTCAATTGTCGGTAATCTGCTTCAGAGAGTGCCAGAATCTCTTTTTGAATTTTTGCAATGTTTGTCATTGTATTTTCCCCTTCGTCCTGATCCTGCTGCCTCAGAGAAATAAATTAAAGGCTAAACGGTAAGAATTATAGCATACACCAAAGTCAGATACCAAATTGTTTTCGATCGAAAGATGGAATCAACCATCTACAGTTTTTCTGTTAAAGGTTAATACCCAATTCACTCGCAATAGTGTAGACATCTTTGTCGCCGCGACCTGAAAGACAGACAGCAATAATTTGATCTTTACCGAGTTTAGGTGCAAGCTCACGCAGATAGGCGATGGCATGTGCGGATTCTAATGCAGGAATAATGCCCTCTGTCTCTGATAACAATCGGAATCCTTCTACCGCTTCTACATCGGTAATCGGCACGTATTCGGCTCTACCGGTTTCACGATAATAACTGTGTTCCGGTCCGACACCTGGATAATCTAATCCTGCAGAGATCGAGTGTGCGGGGGTTATCTGACCATCATCCTCTTGCAACAGATAGCACTTCGCACCATGAAAGACACCAACACTGCCCGCGGTGAGAGGTGCGGCGTGTCGTCCGCTACGGATGCTCTCTCCCGCGGCTTCCACACCGATAAGCCGAACAGATTCATCGGCATAGAACGGATAAAACATACCGAGTGAATTGCTCCCACCACCGACACAGGCGACGACACAATCCGGTAAAGTCCCTTCCTGCTCTAAAATCTGCGCTCTCGCTTCGTCGCCGATGACGGATTGGAAGTCCCGAACGATCATCGGGTAAGGGTGTGCACCGACAACTGAACCGAGAAGCAGGTAGGTTGTTCGGACGTTCGTGACCCAATCGCGGAAGCAGGCGTTGATCGCATCCTTGAGGGTCCGCGATCCAGAGTTAACTGGTACGACCTTCGTTCCCATCAGCTGCATGCGGAAAACATTGAGTGCCTGCCGTTCTATGTCTTCCTCACCCATATACACTTCGCATTCCATACCGAACTTTGCGGCGACGGTGGCTGTTGCGACGCCGTGTTGTCCCGCACCGGTCTCAGCGATGATGCGTTTTTGCCCATCCATCGTGCGAGGAGAATTTGACCGATTGCGCTGTTAATTTTGTGAGCACCTGTATGGTTGAGGTCTTCCCGTTTGAGATATATTTTCGCGCCACCGAGTGTTTCTGTTAAATGCTCGGCGTAATAGAGTGGGTTTGGTCGCCCGACATACTCACGGAGGTAGTATTGAAATTCTTGCTGAAATTCGGGATTGTCTTTGAGCTTCATGTACGCTTCTTCGAGTTCTAAAAGGGCAGGCATGAGCGTTTCGGGGACGTATCTGCCTCCGAATTGCCCAAAATGCCCTGTCGCATCAGGAAGTTTTTTAATTATACCTTGCGGTTCGTTTAGGTGGACCTGGGATTGCATATTCATCTCCGTATATCTGCCTGCGTCGTTGTTGCAGACTTTTAATTTTTCCTTGCGGTTCGGTCAGGTGGGTTTGAACTTTTACGTACCTCTCCGTAGACCCGCCTGCACCAATGTTGCAGGCTTTTTAATTATACCTTGCGGTTCGTTTAGGTGGACCTGGGATTGCATATTCATCTCCGTATATCCGCCTGCGCCGGTGTTGCAGGCTACAATCATGGAATGTAGAGGGAGCAGTAGCCATGGTCAAAAATTTGCGCGGAGGTTTGACTGTTCCAGAACCGACGGGTTCACGACGGATTCAGGCAATTTCCCCGTTAGTACTTCTACGACACACGTGGCGGCAGCAATTTCTAAGTCAAGAATCGATTCCTCTGACATAAAAGCGGCGTGCGGTGTAGCGACCACATTATCGAGGGTCAGCAGTTCTTCGTTCTGTTCAGGGGGTTCTGTTTCCAACACGTCCACACCCGCACCGGCGATCTCAGCGTTCTGAAGCGCGGCGGTGAGTGCAGCGGTGTCTACGATACCTCCACGCGCCGTGTTAATCAAGTAAGCTGTCGGTTTCATTGCCCGAAATTCTGTCGCTCCAAACATGCCTTGTGTTTCTGGTGTCAGTGGCGCGTGGATAGTGATAAAATCAGAGGTCGCGAGGAGTTCTGAAAACGAAACTTTTTGTCCCCCGGACTGCCGAATTAATTCAGGATCAGTACGCGGAGAACAGACGTTGATTGTAAATCCAAACGCCCTCGCTTTCGGCACAATTGAGCGCGCAATCCGTCCGAAGCCGACGACACCGAGCGTTTTGCCTCGGATCCTGCGCATTGATGGTCCGATGTTCTGTTCCCATGTATCCCCCTTGACCGCTCGATCATAGCGCGAAATTTTTCTCGCACACGCCAGCAGCAACCCCATCGCGTGGTCCGATACCTCATCGATACAATACGCGGGGACATTGGTGACAACGATGCCGTGTTCTGTAGCGACTTCCACATCGATGTTGTCTAATCCTATACCGCAACGTCCGATAATCTGACAATTTTCAGCGGCAGCGATGACAGGCGCACGAACAGGTTTCCAACAGGTAAGAATGCTGTCCATCATAGGAGCGAGTGTTAGGAGTTCTGCCTCGTCGCCGGTCTCGGCGGCGATGAGTTCCGCCCCGATTTCGGCAAGCACTTGTCGTTCAGGCTCTATAGAGGGCCAAGCGTAATCGGTAATGAGGACTTTCCAGTTGTTTTGCATGTTTTCCTTTTAGATACGCCAGCGCACTGACTATGATGATTCAGACTGTGACCTGTCTCGCCCTCTGAAAGCTTCATTCTCTGCCCGTAACTGCTTGAGTTCTGCCAGAATTTCACTATGGACTGCGTAAAGTTCTTCCACCGATGTCTGCAGGCGTTCTTGCCCGCGTTGTCTAAACGCTATGATCAGTTGCGGAATGCCAAGCGCAGCTATAACTACCGCAAACAGCCATCCTAACACCGTAAAAGCAAAGTTGAGCCGCTTGTCCACTCCGTCTATTCGTGTGTCCACTTCGCTTATTTTTGTGTTCAGATGCTCCTTCATCCGCTTTTCAGAGGCATCTATCGCTGCAGTCATTTCCGCGCGTATCTGCTTTCCTTCGGCAGCTACGGTGATCTGGACGATTTCTCGAATACCTTGAATATCTGAGTCACTGAGTTCTGAAAAAGTGGGCGTGACGCACAGCAAGATTCCTGTGAAACTCAAAATTAGGTTTTTCATAAGAAATTTCTCCTGAAAAGCCAAGTCTATAAGGAGGCACCTACAAGAAAATTTTGCCCGGATTCATCAAGTTTAGGGGATCCAAAGCATTTTTGACAGCACGCATTAAGTCAATCCCTGACCCGTGTTCCTTTTGTAGTGCCTTTCGTTTGCCAAGACCGACACCGTGTTCACCGGTGCAGGTGCCTCCCATCTCTAAGGCGATGTCTACAATCTGATAGCTGAGTTGTTGTGCCTCTGCTAATTCATCGTCGTTATCAGCTTCAAGCGGGAAAACAACGTGAAAATTCCCGTCTCCAACGTGTCCAAGGATCGATGGAACAAGGCTCGATTTTGCGAGAAGTGCTTTCGTTTTGGCGATGCACTCAGCGAGTTCAGATATCGGGACACAGACGTCGGTAACATAGCCGACGGAACCGGGACGGCGATTCAAGGCGGCATAGTAACTATCATATCGGGCTTGCCAGAGACGCTTGCGTTCGTTTTCGTCCGTCGCCCACCGGAAATCGCCACTGCCGTGTTGTGCTGCGATGGTCCCAGCAATCTCAGAACTTTCTGCGACGGTGTGTTTGGAACCGTGGAATTCAAAGAAGAGGGTCGGTGCGACTTCATACGCTAACCCCGCGTATGTGTTGACGGCATCCATCTGAAGTTCATCTAAAAGCTCGATACGAGCGATGCTAACCCCTGTACCTATGAGTTCAATAACAGTGTCTACCGCCGCAGTTACGGTCGGGAAAGCGCAGACAGCAGATGCAACCGCTTCCGGCAACCGTGTTAATTTGAGCGTGACTTCAGTGATAATCCCTAATGTACCTTCAGAACCGATGAAAAGACGTGTGAGATCGTAGCCTGCGGCAGACTTCCGTGCTCTGCTCCCCGTCCGAACGATAGAGCCGTCGGCAGTGACAACGGTCAAGCCGAGGACGTTATCGAGCATCGTGCCGTATCGGACGGCACTTGTACCGGACGCACGCGTCGCTGCCATCCCACCCAGTGAGGCATCTGCACCCGGATCAACGGAGAAATGGAGTTGTGTGCCGATCTCTGCGAGACGTGTGTTCAATTGCAACCGCGTTACACCCGCTTGGACGGTAGCATCTCTGTCGTCTTGACTGACGCGGAGGATACGGTTCATTTCATTCAGAGCGATGCAGAGTGCACCTTCGGTTGTGACGACAGCACCTTCAACACCCGTACCCGTGCCGTAGGGGACTATCGGCATCTTATATTTTGCGCAGATTTTAGCAATTTCAGCGACTTCGGCATTGGTTTTCGGGAAAGCGACGGCATCAGGGAGCTCGCCTCGGTGATAGGAGGCATCGCGTGCGTGCGCGTCCCGGACAGCACTCTCCGTGCTGAAACGTTTCCCGAGAAGCGTCCGGAGTTCTTTATGGGAGTGTTTTAGGTCGTGCTGGTTCATGCTACGGATATTTTAGCATAATTTGGGCGTGATGGCAAAGGAAAAGTGTTAGGCATCTGTGCTCTCTGCGTGTTTTCGTAATTGGCGGGTCTCTTTTCTGAGTTGGTCGGTCAAGGTTTTCTGAGTGTCTTGAAGAGCGTTGACCTCTTGGGGTGTGATATCGAGGGGTTCCTCTTGTTGGTTGGCGGCGTTGCATGCGGCGATGGTTTTGAGGATCTGAGTGGCTTGGGTGATGTATTTGTGGTCGCGGTTTTCGATGACGAGTTCCTTTGTTAGCCCGTATAGAAATTCCAATTCGAGGATAAGGTTTTCAGGGAGGCTGAGACTGGCACTGCGGTAACTCGCGAGGTATTGTTCGCGGGCTTCGTTGAAAAGGGTTCGATATTTCTGTGGGAATTGAGGGTGTGTGATGTTGAGTCTGCGGAAGTTATTTGCGCACTTTCCTTTGAGCATCTGATTGTAGTGATTGATCTGTGCAAGGTCCGAGAGCTCACTTTGTTCGTTAGTTCCGCGTCATTGAAACAGACACATTCTTAATTCAAGTTTAGATTATGTATGATAACATATTTAGTTTAGAAATGTAAATTTATTTTTTTACGCGGTATGTGTTTCTATACAGATGTTGATTTTTGAGAAACTCAGCTGGGAAAATGAGACACGGTGGCTCAGGACTATTTAGTTTTCGGTTCCGACGTGTGCGGATGATGCTTCGGTGTTCGCTTCAAGTGCATTGTTAACGATAGTGGGAAGTTCTTGGTAGATGAAGGCTTAGATTTGATCGCGTCGATAGTTGATGATACGGTAGATGCCGAAGTCCAGGTCGGCAGCATCTGCCCGGAAGAGTTGTTGAAGGAGGGTTTGTAATTTTTGTTGGGATGTTTGCATATTTTTCTCAATAAAGCGGCGGCACTCGATTTTAATTGGACGTGTTTATCTCCATCAGTTTTTCGCGAGCCAATATTTCAAATACCGGCATTACTCTTTCGACGAGTTCGTCGTATCGTCCAGACAAGCGATCGTGTGATGTTTGGAGGGCTTTTTGCTCTCTTGCAATAACATCTAATCCCGTTTGAAGGGTTGCATTTTCTTCTTGAAGCGTGTTGTGCTGATTTAGCAGAACATCATGAGTTTCCCGGAGCGCGTTATGCTGGTCAAGCAAAGCGTTATATCTCCGATCAGCCGTGCTTTGGAAAGTTCTAAATTCCTGCTGCAGCGTTGTGTGTTCCTGCTGAAGCGCGTTGTATTGCTTATCCAATTCTTCGGAGAGTGCTTTGTATCGATCGGCCTGATTTTTCAACCACCACAAGCCGATAACACTGATACTCAGCACACCGATGTCTATTAGGCTGATAGTTGCCCAACTGAATTCAAACATTCCAATTTTTTTCCTTTGTGCCATACGTTTGTAACTGTTTTGCGAAGACAAGCATTTGTGTTTAACAGGACTTACGCGATTTTGATCATCGCCCGTGCCATGAGATAGAGATCGTATAAAAAACGCCAGCCGCCCCTTTGCACAACCTAACAGGTTATGCTACAAAAAAGCAGCCTGCGTAAGCCTTATTTAAGAGAAGTATAACACTTTTGTTTATATCTGTCAAATGTTTTTCTGAATAGGGGTCTACATAGTCTTTATGTGAAGTCCGTTAATCTCTAAAGAGGTTCAGGTATTTCTCCAAGACGAAGAGACGGTTGCGAGAGAAGCCAGTGGTTTCTTTTAGTATACCGAGTCCTGTTAAGGATTTTAGGAGTCGATTCGCGCTTGAAAAACTTATGTCTAATTCCTTTTCAACCAATCTCGCGTTAACAATGGGTGTTGCATACATGCGTTGGAGCAACTTTTGAGCGTTTTTCGCTCGGGAACCGAGAGTCAGGATTTTGGGATCATATTCTTGGCGAAGCGCGATAATCCCTTTGAATGTCTTGAGCCCGTGCTGAGCGGTCTCAACAATTCCGAGTAAAAAAAATACGATCCACTGTTCCAAGTCATTTACAGTGCGAACCCGAGTGAGCGAATTGTAGTATGAAACCTTGTTTTTCTCAAAAAAGGTGGATGCATAAAGCACAGGCTTGTTAAGTAACTGTGCATCAATGAGTTGCAAAACGATTAAGAGTCTTCCACACCTGCCGTTTCCATCAAGAAACGGATGGATGGTTTCAAACTGATAATGCGTGATAGCGATTTTGATGAGGAATGGCAGTTGTAGCGATGAGTTGTGCCAAAATTTTTCCAGATCGCTTAGGAGGTCTGGAAGTTCTTCCGGTGAGGGTGGGACGAAAAGGGCATTGGCAAGCGACGAACCACCAATCCAGTTTTGACTTTTGCGAATTTCACCGGGTGCCTTATGTTTTCCACGAACACCGGACAGTAATATTTTATGGACATCTTTGAGAAGTCGCATCGAAATTGGGATTCTTGGCAGTTCGGCTATTGCGAAATTCATGGCCGCAATATAATTTTGGACTTCTTGCCAATCATCCCGTCTCATTGGAGGAATTTCCGCTTGTGGCAAGACGACCTCGTCAAGTTCAGTTTTTGTGCCTTCAATCAGATTAGAGTCTATCGCTTCTTTCGCAATGCTCATTGGAATCGAAAAATCGACATCTGGTACGATTTCCGCATAAGCGTTGAGTTCTCCCAAAAGATTGGCAGTTTGTTCGACCAACTGATCTATTTGGCGATTTTCCCACGCGAAAGGACAGTTGATGAAGGATGGGCTGAAACTTTCGTATTCTCGTTGCTGTCGGTACGCGCCCGCTATAAAATCTCTCATATTGCCGTTCTCGCCTCTTTTTGAAAATGGCAAATTCGTATTGTCATTTTTCCCTATTTTTGATAATCCCATATTATAGTGTAGGTTCAAACGGATGTCAAGAGATTAATTCTGCACAGAACTGTTCAGTTTTATAGTGAAGCCCACAATTAAGTTTACACTCTCTAATGTGGCAAGGGTGGTTTTGTGTTTTTTAAGTGTCCAAGTATTTTCGGACTTTACTATAAGAAATAGAACTTACAGAACGCGCAATAAATTGCGCTACTACGAACCAACCGCTTTTAAGAAACACATCTCTTATAGTTTGTCATTTTCGGGCGTTTTTGATAATAACAACAGGAATGGGAGTTAGGATGTGGGAATTATAGTATTTTGGACTTCGTTGACAATGGCATCGGGTTCTACACCTTCGCCTTGCCCCTCGAAGTTGAGGAGGATGCGGTGCCGGAGGGCAGGCAGTAACACGTCATCGATATCTGAAAAGGCAACGTTGTAACGTTCATCAAGGAGCGCATTAATCTTGGCAGTAAGGGCTATCGCTTGGACACTCCGAATTCCCGCACCGAGATGGACATAGCGTTTGACAATCTCCGGCGCGTCCTCGGAATTCGGATGTGTACCTCGGACAAGTCGGATGATGTGTCGTTCGACATGCTCAGCAATGATGACCTGCGGCACAAGCTGACGCATCTGGTTGAGTGTCTCAGCATTCGTCACCTTGTCAATAGTGATCTCGGCACCGGATGTGGTGCGGCGTAGGATTTCGACGATCTCATCTTCACCCGGAAAATCGATCAGGAGTTTGAAGAGGAAGCGGTCGAGTTGTGCCTCTGGGAGTGGATAGGTGCCTTCCATCTCCAACGGGTTCTGTGTGGCGAGAACACAAAAAGGTTCCTCTAATTTATGGCTGGTGCGTCCAACGGTAACAGTCCGCTCTTGCATCGCCTCAAGGAGTGCCGATTGCGTGCGTGGCGTGGCGCGGTTAATCTCGTCGGCGAGGATGAGTTGAGAGAAAATGGGTCCCTGTTGGAACTCAAACTGCCTACTGCCGTGTTCATCCTCAATGAGGAGCGTCGTGCCTGTGATGTCGGAGGGCATCATGTCGGGTGTAAACTGGATGCGCTTGAAGGAGAGGTCGAGTGCTTCGCTGAGGGTATAGATGAGTTGTGTTTTGCCTAAGCCGGGGATGCCTTCAAGGAGGGCGTGTCCGTTGGCGAGCAAGCAGAAGAGTACACCTTCAATAATCGCGTCTTGACCGACAATGCGTTTTTGGACTTCGGCTTTAACGTTATAAAAGGTTTCTCGGAATTGCTGAATTTGGATCTCTAAGTTCATGTCTTAGGTTGGCGGAATGGGCGGGCACAGGGACCCGCCCGAACGAGATGAAATGAGCAAGGGGCGTTCTACCAGTTGTCTCTGGTAACGTAGAGAGATCGGTTTTCCATGGGGAGTGTAATATGCTTACCACCGAGCCGATGCGATTCGATCATGCCCATAAGTGTCTCTATACTCCGACGCGCGAGGTGGGCGGGTCCTTTGGTCTCTCGGTCTTCGTCGAGTGCTTCGGCGATGTCGGTGATGCCCATGACGGTGCCTGTCGCGCGGGATGTCTCCGGGAACGGTACTTCTTCAAAGAAACTCCCGTCTTTTTTGCGGAATTGGATTTCTCTACTATTGTTTTGTATACGGATCTTGCCCCCGGTGCCGCAGACTTCATATTCGGGTCCAGTGCCAGCGGTGTTATAGCCGTGGACCCCGTTGGAATAACGGATGTAACCACAAGCGATACCCGGGTCAACGTTGAGACGGTTGCCATCCCAGTCGGAATCTTTGCATATAATCGCGCCCGTCACGAAGTCAACCTCTGGGTCACCCGCGAGGAAGAGGAGCATATCGGCGGCGTGGGTTAAGCCCCAGAGCGCAGAACCGGCTCCATATTGGGCAATGGAGCATAAAACATCGCCGATTTCGCCAGCATCCACAAGTTCACGCACTTTTCGATAGATCGGCATATAGCGGCGCTGCGTGCCGTAGTTGAATTTGACACCGTGCTTTTGAACGATGTCTACTATGATGTCCGCTTCTTCCATAGAGCAGCAGAGCGGTTTTTCACAATAGATACCCTTGACACCATTTTCGGCGGCAAAGACAGTCATGTCGGCGTGTGGACCCGGTCGCGTGGCGATACAGACGATGTCGGGTTTCTCTTTTTCGATCATCTCTTGGTAGTCTGTATAGGCACGCTCGGCTCCATAGCGTTTCCTGATGGTTTCGGCTTTCTCGGCAAAAACATCTGAGACTGCAACGAGGTCTGTTCGTTCACAGGCGACAGCGGCAGCGGCGTGTGAAAAGGGTTGCCAAATAAAACTATCAGCTCTGCCTTCGACTTCGTCGTCAATGGTCGCGCCCATCCGTCCGCATCCGATGAGACAGGCTTTGTATGTGTGTGGCATGGTTTCCTCCTTTGAGAGGCGTTAAGTTAGATAGATTCCAATACTGGTATAGTTTCGAATTACGGGGCATACGCTTTCCCGCGCGTTCGGATTCCTCTGATGATGCATTTACGGTGTTGCTTGTCTATCCTATAGATAATCCTATAACGTCCAACACGATAACGATATAATCCGGCGTACCGTCCGTGCAATTTGGTTATATTCGGTCCAAATAACGGATTGTTCATTAAGGTGTTAAGTGCAGTGTTAACCCGCCGCTCCATATCAGCATCAAGCCTACCGTAATCAGCAATTGCCTCATCTGTGAATTGGACTTCAAACGTCTCGCTTAACATCAGCCCAACTTTTGAGTCTGCCGGCCTTTTCGTCGGCCTCCGCACGTTCCAAACTTTTCACGATCTCTGCGTTACTTGTCAGTTCGTGTGTTGCATCCCATGCTTCCTTGTCATAAAGATAGGTCATATAGTCTATAGCAGCTTTGAGTTTTTTCTTTGGGAGTCGCTCTATTAACATCATAGCTTGCTTCTGCAGTTTTGAATTCTTCATTACAGAACTCCTTAAAGGATAATTTCCCCGAATTTTTGTTAATATGGTATCAGAAGTCTGAAGCCTTGTCAAGTTTCGGGTGCGGTTAGGGATTTAGTCTGGGAATAGACTAAATCCGTTCCTTGTATTACATTTCCATTCCCTGTATTACATTCCGCGCCTACCCTGATTGGGAACAACTTAAAAATTACTCACCCGTGTAGAGTTTCCCAAAATACGGACGGTAACCTGCGGGTCCAGGATAGCCATTCCAGTAATGCGCATCGGCAGGGAAAGGGTCTTCACCACCACTCCGAAGCCATGCCATAAGCGCGGGATCGGTGCCACGGCGTTCGATTTCATCAACAGCGGCGGCGTGCAGTTTCGCAACGATGTCGGGATGTTCATCGGCAACATCGTCTAATTCACCGAGTCGGACGAGGCTTGAATTTTCAGGTTTCGTGCCGACCTCTAAACTCCACTCACGATCAAAGATAGTGAAGAGGTTAAGATTCGGATTCTCTGTGCTATTCTCCCACCGCTCAATACTTCCACCAGAGAGGGCAAGTTCCCTTGCGCCGGCTTCCCCGTTACGTGCAGGGGTTAAGATGTCGTGTCCTTCAATGCCGTCGGGACGTGCTTCGCCTAAGATATTGAGAATTGTCGGGAAGAAGTCCTGCGGTTGGACGATGACGTTACTTCTCCCTGTATCTCCTTCGGGAAGCCGAATAAAGAGCGGGACATGTGTCTCCTGCTGACGGACGGGTTGTCCTTTGCCGAACCTGCCGCGTTCACCGACATTTGTACCGTGGTCAGCGGTGAAGATGACAGCGGTATTCTTGTCAAGCCCTGTGGATTCAAGGGCATCAAGAAATTGTCCGAAGCAGTGGTCCATCCATGTCGTTTTAGCGGCGTATTGTGCTTTGATGTGTTGTTTCGCTTCATCTGAGTGCTGCGCATTACCTCTTGCGCCGAGACTGCGCGGATCAACGCGTCCATCGTAACCCGGGCGGGTATCGTATTTTTTCATGAACTCAAGCGGTGCATCCCAAGGTTCGTGGGGATCGAAGCAGTCTACCCAGAGGAAGAAATTGTCTCGCTTAGCATTGTCTTTGAGGAATTGCGCCGCGGTGTTGAAGAGTCTTGCGCAGTTCCAATCTTCAGGTTTTTTGCGGTTTCTGTTTGCGCGTGCGTAACTACGAAGCATCCCGGATTCAGCGGCTTTGTCATCGATACAATCGAAGAGCGGTTGACGGGTCCAGTTGTCGGGCCATACTACAGTATCGGAAATCCAGTCTCTGTCTACTTCCGCACCGCGAACGAACGTCCATGCGTGGAAGGGCCAGTCGAAGTTATGCCCGCCGTTGACGAGATGCGGTGTATCGTGAATGAGTTGCGTCGCGTAGCCGTTTTCTGCGAGTGTCCACGGCAAAGTTTGGCGTTCGTGACGAAGCGGTTTCCACGGATGGATGGGCGCGCCGTATTGTCCAGTGATGACATCGGTCCGATAGGGAATCGTTGGGAAACTGGCACAGAAAGCGTAGTCAAACGCCAACGCTTTGGAGGCAAATCGATCGATATTGGGTGTCTCTATCCAGTCATTTCCGTTCGCACCGATGTAGTCGTAGCGGAGTGTATCAATAACAATATAAGCGAGATTCATCTTTCTAATTTTCCTTGCGGTTGGATCAGATGGATTTGGGCATTCACAGGTCTCCTGTGCGTATCCGCCTGCGCCGGTGTTGCAGGCTACCACCGTCTCGTTAGAACTGCACAATCTAACAGATTATGCTACAGTATAGTTTCCGTGTCTCTGACAATTCACTATATCACCATTTTGGGATTGCGCCGAGTAAGAGTTGTTGTTGCGGTGTCCCTTCTTCTCGGAGTTTTGTGACGCGGGGACCGTCAAAGGGTTCGCGAGACTTCATCCACGCGTTCTGGTAGCACATTAGACAGACGCGCCGACGTTCTGACGAATTGTTAGCCGCACCCCGATGCCATGTCCATCCATCGAACATAACTGCTTGTCCGGGGGAGACGAGCACCCGCTTTTCATCGGGCAATTCGACAGGAGTAGGTGGTGGACGGAAAGGTGCCCGGTGGCTGCCGGGTTGGATAACCGTGGGACCGTTTTCATCGTTGACTTCGTCGAGATAATAGCCGCAGTTGATTTGTGCCGGGAGACTTCCGTAAGGCGTTCCGTTTGGCGCAACGGGCCAGGGACCATCGCGATGCCAATGCTGGTCTGGTGTTCCGGGTTCGGTAATGCGTGCTGTCGCGCTGTGGAGCTGGACACACGTGCCTAAAATAGCTTCCATCCGCTTTAGGACAGGCGGATTGTCTAACAGAAATGCGAACCGATCATCTTCCTCCAACAGTTCACCGATGAATTGACTTTTATCGTTTCGCTTGTAACTCTCATCAAGTGCCTCTCGCAGCGATTCAATCTGTTCCGGTGTTGCGGCGTTGTCGACGACAAGATAGCCCCAATTGAGGAAAAAGTTAACCTCTTGTTGCAGTTGGTGATCCAGTTCGACATTGAGTGTCGGTGGCACTACACTTGGATTTGCCATCGGTTATGCCTCCTTAATTGCATCGCGGTCGGCGGTTGCCCACTCTTCCCAGCGTTCTTCATCGGAACGGAGGAAACCGGAATTGCACCGGGGTTGAAGTTGCTCGTCCACACCAAGGAGCCGCATGTGCTGATGATTATTGGCACCTTTCGCAGTCTCCAACAACTTCTGGGTATGCGGACCCGTGTGATGATCGGTGTGTTTCAGCCACGTCAAGTTATAATAGATGCTAAAGAAATAGCGTAAGTTTCCAGAGGTATTCGGTGTGCCCGAGTGGATGAGTCCGTTATGTGTGATGACGACATCACCGGCTCCCATGTGAACCAATGTTTCGTCGGGATGCGGGACACCACGTTGTGCATCTTCCAAGGTAATCGGCTTTCGATGCGAACCGACAATGACACGGAGGGGTCCGTATTCATCCGTTAGATCCTGCAAATAAGATATAGCGTTGATGGCGTTTGGGCGATGATAGGCATCGGTAAAAGGAACATGTGCCCAGCGATCACGGTGCCATCCTGAGACCCTGCCCTCCGCTTTTTCCGCTTCCATCGATGGAAAGGCGGCAAGCGTGAGGTTATCTAATTGCACGAAGGGACCCATCACTCTTTCTACAAATTCAAGGATTGTTGGGTGTGAGACAGCGGGCCACATCAGTTCAGATGCCAATTCAAGCGTATTTCCGAACCATGTTTGACCGTCGTTGGCGGCAGAGAGTTCTTGATGTTTCTCTCGCCAACTTTGCATTTGCGGTTCGTCAAAGACTTTCTCAAAGATTGTGAAACCATCGGTTCTATAGGCTTCAAAGTGTTCGTCAAGCGTTGCCATCTTTTAATTATTCCTTGCGGTTCGGTCAGGCAGATTAGATATTCAACACGTTTCTCCGTAGACCTGGGGGAAACACCCCGATGAATGCCACACGCGCATTCAGCGTTGATTCGCAAAAACCCTGCGCCGTTGTTGCAGGCTAACGTCAACGCAACCCATTGAGGATTGCGTCGGCGAGTTCCATGGTTTTAACAGCCTCGTCAAGGTTAGCGGCGGGGAACGAAACTGGCGTATCGGATTTGACACAATCCAAGAAATACCTATTCTGTTCAACAGTACCACCGGTACCTGCTTCGGTGAGTTTATGTTGTGTGCCATCACAGAAAACGGTTCCTTGGGAGACACCTTCAAGATAGGCGGAGATGTCCCTGCCGTGAATCTCATAACGCTCAAGGCGTGCGTCTGTGGTATAGTTGGCGATGTGTTGGGCGACACAGCCGTTATCGAACAGAATGAGTGCGGCGTGGACATCTTTGTAATCTGAGATCGTCCGTTGGACGACACTGTGGACTTCCTGGACATCGGCTTCAGCAACGGCGCGGATCGTATCAAGCGCGTGTATGGGTGTCTCCAGAAACATGTTGTCCATCAAGTGTTCTGGAAATCTATTGCCTTGTGCCAATCTGGTGATACTCTTGTGGAATTCGCCGACGATTTGTGTCACAGGACCCCGTGCGGTAACTTGGCGTTTCGCTTCAACGATGATCGGGTGAAAGCGGCGGTTCCAGCCGACCATCCCTTTCGCGCCTGTCCGTTCTGCTGCACTGCGCAAGGCGATTGTTTCCGAAACACTCATGCCTGGTGGTTTTTCCAAAAGCGTATGGACACCGCGTTCAAAACAGGGAAGTGCCGCCTCACCGTTGAGGTGTGCGGGTGTAGCGACAAAGATAGCGTCCAAGGCTTCGTTGTCCAACAACGCCTCAATACTCTTGTACCGCGCTGAGACGCTGAACATGTCCGCGGCATTGTCGCGCGCTGCTTCGACTGGATCGCAAACGGCAACGAGATCCGTGTCGTCAAATTCCGAAAGGATTTTCATGTGACCGCGGCCCCTACCGCCACAGCCGATGACAGCAACTCGTAGTTTGGACATCATTTTCCCCTTCCTATAGTTTTTGGTTCGCCTGCTACGCAGGCTTTCGGTTATCAGTTATCAGTTAAAGAGACACCTGTGGAATTCAGGCAACACGCAACCGCTACACGCGTTAACCGAAGACCGAAAACCTTTCTGACTAACGTCGGATGTGCGGTGCCTCCATGACTTCTCGCTGCTCAGCGGACATATCCTCAATGTAATCGGGATACGTAACTTCGTGTGCTCCGGTGCCATAAGACTGGAATCCAGGACTGAACTTGTAGAGCAGTGCGCGTCGTTGATGGCTACCCGTCCACGGAAGCGTGCCGTGCGTCAAAGTTTCGGTAAAAATTACAGCGTCGCCCGCCTTAGCATTGACTTCCAGCACCTGATTCTGATATTGCTCGTACCGTTTCATGCTGCTCGGACACGGAAGGTTCGCTTTGTGACTGCCCGGAACGATTGCCAAACCCCCATCGCCGGGTCCCTCGTCGGCGAGCATGTATTCGACGACGGTTAAACCTGTGTAGATGCGACCGTATTTGAAGAAGTAGGCTTCGGAGAAATTCGGACGTTCAATCCCACCCCCGTGTAAGGTGCCACCTTCCGTGCCTTTTTCCATAGCGATTAAGCCCGGACCGTGATCCAGTCGATACTGTTTGCCTAAAATCTCTTCAAGGCAGGGTTTAACATTGGGATGGACGAGTAAATTTCGGAACTGTTCACACCAAGGTTTCTCCCAGGCAAGCATGCCCCCCATGTCCATTCGGTGTGCCGTGCCAGCGAGTGCCGCCGAACCGCCTGATAGAGAGGTATCGCGTTCCCTAAGTCCTTCAATGTGATGGTCAATGGCAGTATTGCATTGGGCAACCTCTTCTGCCGTCAAAGCGTTCTCGACGATGAGGTATCCAGTCAAATCGAATAGGTACTTTTGATCTTCGTTCATCATTAACTCTCCTGTTACGGCACACGCTGTGTGCCTACTACTGTTCTATCCACTTCCACATTATAGGTGTATCTGTTCGTAGTAGGGAAACCATTCATTGCCCGTCGTAGTATCAAAGGAATCAATCAACTCCAAACAAACCGTAACGTTAGACTGGACAGTCAACTACTTTAGCCCTTTGCTTCGGCAGGACTCTGAGGTCTACCGGTTGCATCCCCTCCGAGCCACCGATAGGGACGTGGATATAGAGCCAAAGATCTGTCCTCAAGTGGGAGTTTGACAGGTGTACTGTTTCGGGTTGCGGAGAGTTTCGCAGCAATGGCAACCTCCAACGCTTGCCGGAGATCCGCGCCTGTAATCCACGGGTGTCCGTCGCCATCAACAGCCGCTAAGAAGGAACGAATGGAGCCTGTCAAGTAGCTGAACTCACTCCATGGGTAAGGACTGTAGTTGGGATCAATTCGGACGCGATTGCCGTTCGGGTCGTAGCCTTTGAATATTTCAGGCGGGTTCCAATCCCATCGGACGAGGTATTCTTCCGTCCAAACATCTACACCACGGCAGGATGTTGGTGTTCCGAAGACATTGCATTCCAGTCCATTCGTAAGATGAAAACGTCCGTTGATGATTAAACCTTCATCGGTTTCTGCGTCTAATGCTTCAGGCGGTGCTCCCCATGCGACGATTTCGTCAACCTCAGCATTGGTGAACAGACGTAGTACGGAGATGTGTTGGCATCCACCCCCAGAGATCTCGCCACCGAACCCATGAACGCTCACACCTCTGATTTCGCCAAATTCACCGCTGTGGAGTCGAGACGCCGCCGCTTGGACTTCATTCATCGCCCGCTGCAGGTTGCCCCCCGCGAAGACGACGCCGCGCTCAGCACATACCTCAACCATTGCATCGGCATCTTGTAAACATCCAGCAATCGGTTTCTCAGTAGAGATCCCTTTGACACCGGCTTCAGCACAGGCAATCACTACATCTTTCATGTATTTCGTGGGTGTGACGACCACGGTAATGTCTGGCACAATGTCCCGCAATAGGGCTTCTACGTCTGGATAAAGAGCGCCAACATCAAAGCGTGCCCCAAGAACATCCCGCCGCTGGAAGTTGGCATCGACGATTGCGACGATTTCTGTGTCGGGATACGTGGTGTACGCCTCGGCGTAGTTCTGCCCCATCCGTCCGCATCCGATGATGGCTACACGATATTTGGTGTCACTCATTTTTAAATCCCCTGATCGCGTATGTTATCAAGACTCAAAAAGTGTGTCAAGGAAAAAACGGGCAATCAGGAAGTGTCCCCTCCCTCCAAAAACGCGCTTGTTTTTTTTCGGTATTTGGGTTATAATTGGGCATATTGGAAATTTTTACTTACTCGGTGATTTCAAGAGGACCCTGCAACAATTGGATTGCTCTGATACATTGGAGGCGCGAGAAAATGGAAACTAGACAGATCGAAAAACAACTCAATCGCTATGTACCAGACCTAAATGTGCCTTTTGAAGATTTGCAAAAACAGTTAACCGCTTTCATTCAAGCCGAGCGAGAACAATTGAAAGCCCGTATCTTGAAAGGCGAAAATGGGTTTGCGGCTTGCAAGATTCACACGGAGATCTGGGATGCAGTCATTCAGAAGGTTTACGAGGTAGCCTCTTTTCAGATTCAGGATGAATACCAGAAGCAGATCGAGGTGTTGAAGTTACTTCCTGACTTTAAGGCAGACGACTTAGAAGCAGAATTGGAGGGATGGAGACCGGATGTCGCTCTCTATGGTGTCGGCAGTTACGGCAGAAATGAACTTTGCTATTTTTCGGACGTAGACGTTATTTATACATCTTCTGTGGACTTAGAGGATATCTACGATGAAAGCACACTCGAACTTATCCGATGGTTCTATGACTTTTTCGACAGTCTCCACTCGGTGATTCCGGGGTTTGAATTCAGCTTTATCTATCGCCCCTTAACGGATATAGCCCAATGGAACTATCAGGATATGACGGCGTTGATCGATATGCGGTTTATCGCTGGTGATGCGTCGCTTACTGAGGACTTCCGGAAAGAGATACACTCTGGAAAATCGGATATTTCGCTCGTGCTGGATCTGCTGAAATCAAAAGCAGATTCTTTTGAAGCATCCGAGGATACAATCTACCTCAACCAACCGAATGTGAAAACAGGAAGAGGGGGGCTACGTACGCTCCAGTATGCACTCTGGATATGCGGCCTCCCAGATTTCACTTCAATCCCTGAACTCTATGAACGCTACGATGAGGGACAACTCATTCCGTCCCTTGATTTCATGTTTAAGGTGCGGAATCTTCTCCATGTTCTCGCCGATTCACCGCACGACGACCTCACCTACCATCCCGAAAAAGAGGATGTACTTCAAACACAGATCGCTCAGGTACTCGGATTTGTAGATGAAACCGATGAGGGGCGTTATGCGTTCATGGCTGAGTATTACGCGATGGCAAAATACCTGCATTTCAAAGCAGAGTTGCTGATCCGAAAGATGTTAGCGAACGGGATCCCTATCTCGGATGTGCTCGCCGTGAGGACAGAACTGCTGTATTGCATCGATAATAACTTCGGTGAACTCGATGCAAACGAACTCTTTACACTGTTCACCTACTTCCAACAGTACGACTTCGAAATCGATGCGTCCCTTTCTACATTCATATCTCGGTACGTCCATGCGTTTGACTGGCGTTCTTTCCGGAACCGAATGGCAGAATTGATAAATATACCGGGAGATGTAGAGAAGACGCTCACACGGCTGCACCGACTCAATATCCTGTCGCACCTCGGTGAAGGTGGGGAGCTTTTTGAAAGAGCGATGATGACGCGGAGCGAACGGAGCCTTGATCCATATACAGTCGGGAAACACACGCTCGTTGCGATTGGGCATCTCGATGAAATTCGCCGAACGGAACCGAGTAGTCCGTTTGGTGCGGGTGGCGGGGGTTTCGGTTCGCCAACGGCACCCTCCCCCACCTCTGAATTAGAGGATCTCAACACAGCGTTTCGCTCACTCTCAGATGCTGCGCCACTTTATATGGCACTCTTCCTGCATGATATAGATAAACCGGATCCAACCCATCCGGCGACCGGTGCAGAAAAAGCGGAACGCATCGCACCCGAATTTGGGTTCAATTCACAACAGACGGATGACATTTGCTTCCTCATCCGAGAACACCTGACGATGATAGAGTTGGCACGCTACCATCATTGGGATGAAAGCACGATCTCCGAATTCTGTAAGAAGGTTAACTCGTTAGAGCGTTTGACGGCTCTGTATCTCCTCACGTATTGCGATTCCACAGCGAACGGTTCACAGAACTTCAGCCATGTCGTTAAACACAATCTGAAGAGTTTGTACGAGGTTGCTCGCACCCGTTTTGTTGGACAGGAAGAGACGACGCAATGGGGTGCCTTCGCACCTGTTGAAGAGTTTCAGCAATTTCTTCACCACATGCCGGTTTCCTACCGGATCAGTGTCTCTCCTGAAGAGATAGCGATGCATATCAAGATGACATCCCAAGCTGAAGTCACGGCTATAGAGACAGAGGCAACATCAATCACGGGAATTGTCCAATTCGTCGACCGTCCTGGATTTACTGAACTGCATCTGTGTAGTCCGAGCCGTATTGGAAAGTTACACACCGTGAGCGGTCTCTTTTTCGCCAACGGTATAGATGTCCGAGACGCGCGCGTCTACACGAAACAGGACACCAACATCGAACTTGAAATCTATCGGCTTGTACATCAGCCACCGCATCATCGGGGGGAACCGATGCCTCTGGATGAAGAGCTGAAACGGGACCTCGATTTTGACATCCGTAGCCTCCTTGCAAAGGAAGTGACACTTGAACAGGTTTTCGAGAGACACTATGTCAATCTCACCGAAACCTGGCAAGTTGACGATGTGAGCGTCGAGACGGCACGTAACTACTCAGAAATTGTCGTCGTCGGTGAAGAAAAAGTCGGATTTCTTCATTACTTCAGCGGTATTTTAGCACAACTCGGACTGAACGTTGAGATGTGTAAGTGTTCAGGATTAGGTGGACAGGCGATTGACCGGTTCTACGTACAACCGGTGGCGGATCCGAAAGCGGTGCACACCGATATTATGGCGGCACTGGAAAAGGAAAATTAAAAATATGAAACAACGGGTACTTATTACAGGTGCCGCTGGCACAGTCGGCAGCGCACTCTGGCAAGCATGGGAAAAACAGGATGCCTACACGCTGACGCTGATGGATATTAATCCGATCACGGGTGCAAACTCGCGCGTGGTACAGGCAGATATTCGGGACTACGCGGCGATGCAAGAATTGTGTCGCGATCAAGACGCGTTGGTCCATCTGGCGTATGTACGCCAAGATTCGCTTGGAAAGGTGCCTGGTGAAGTCAGCGACATCGGTGCGTCAATGACTTTGTTTGAAGCCGCACGAGAAGGTGGCATTCAGAAGATTGTGTATGCGAGCACAAATCACGTTTCAGGATGGAATGAGCGATTGAACTCGCCGCCTCGGTTCTCAACAGGCGATCAGTTTCGTCCTGACGGATGGTACGGCGCAATGAAGGGTATGGCAGAGATCGCAGGAAGGTATCTCGTTGATGCACACGATATGCGGTTCATTAGCATCCGTATCGGAAGTTTCAACGGCACATACGAACCGAGCGGGATACGGCACTGTAGCACATTGCTGACCCCGCGAGATTGCATACAACTTTTCGGACTGGCTGTGGACTACGAGGGACCCGTCAAATATCTGATCACATACGGGCGCTCGGCAAATTCTGATGGGTATCAACAGAGCTACCTTGACATAAGCGGAGCAGTTGAGGTCCTGGGGTATCAACCGCAGGACAATTTGGTTAAAACGCATCTCCACAAATTTTTGTCAGAATTTTAATTTCCCATCGGCTGTCGGCAAAAGGTTGGACTGAAATGTCTATCTATTTTTAGGATGCACTATGAAATACTGCCAACGCACGTAAGTCCAACCAACGGGCGGACTGGATATACGGAAAACAGCGTTATTTCCAGCGATGCCCTAAACGAACCGCAAGGTAAGTTAAAAGAATGCGTGAAAATCCCGACTACAACGACCTCTACTACCAAAACACAACTGTCCACTCCCAAATAATCGACATCGTGACAGAACGTGCTGTGCCGTTAGGTGAATTCCCTGTGCCGATTGATTGGGAAGCGTTCTTCGGAAACTCGCATCCAGTAGAAATAGAGATTGGATCCGGAAAAGGGCGTTTCCTGCTTGAAGCATCAAAGCGGCACCCAGCGGTTAACTATATCGGCATTGAACGGGCACAAAAATACGTTGCCTTGACGCAGGAACGGTTCGAGAAGTACATGCGGCATTTCGGTGTGGATAGAGCGTCAGGCGCATTCTCAAACGTCCGTCTGGTGTGGACAGATGCCAACTATTTCTTAACACGGTATGTGCCTTATAGATCCGTGCAAGCTTACCATATCTACTTTCCGGATCCGTGGCCAAAAAAACGGCAACGGAAACGACGGATTTTTCGGAATCAAGACTTTTTGTCTGCTCTGACACGCACACTCAATCCCGATGGCGGTAGGCTTTACATCGCAACAGATTATGCGGAATACTTCCAAGAGATTCAGGAGCGGCTTGCTGGTCTACCTGTCCTCCAGCTCGTTTCGGCAAACATCAGTCCAGATCGGGATATCGCAACTAACTTCGAAATGAAGTACGTTTTGGAAGGTAGGGATATCTATCGATCGATTTATGAGAGATTAAAAGATGAAAACAGAACAGCGTGACAATGCCACACCTGAATTGTGGCAATCTCTCCCGAATGCACCTGGGGTATATCTGATGAAAGCCTCCGACGGCACTGTCATCTATGTCGGCAAAGCGATCCGTTTGCGAACCCGAGTGCGTTCCTATTTTTCCGTGCAGCTTGCAAACCGAAAACTTGCTGTCGAAAGTCGTGAGAAATCCGCACACGCCTTGACATCACAGATGATGCGGTATGTTACAGAAATCGATTATATCGTCACAGAGACTGAAGTAGAGGCACTGATTTTAGAAAATAACCTGATTAAGGCACATCAGCCTCGCTACAATGTGAAACTGAAAGACGATAAACGCTACCCGTATCTACGTGTGACGGTCAATGAACCCTTTCCTCGTATTCACATCACGCGTAAAGCCGAAAACGACGGAACGCGATATTTCGGACCGTTTGTTCATGTGCGTTCAACCCGGCAGACGCTCAAACAGTTAACGAAGTTATTTCCCATCCGCACCTGTACCCTCCCTCTTGTAGAAGCGGGGAATAAGTATCGGGTCTGCCTCGATTACCACATCGGACGCTGCCCTGGTCCTTGTGCAGACAAGATTGATGTGCCGGACTACGACGAGATTGTCCAGAAAGTGTGCCAGTTCTTAAGTGGAAATACAGATGCTGTTGTCAAAGAACTAACGGAGCAGATGCAAGCCGCAGCGGAGGCACTCGATTTTGAGACGGCGGCGAAGTATCGGGATACACTGAAAGACGTTCAACAGGCGATTACAACACAAAACATGGATAGCGTGTCCGCCGCGGATGAAGATGTCATCGGTATTGCAGCGAGGACAGATATTGCGTGTGTGCAACTTCTACGGGTGCGAGATGGTAAGTTACTTGAACGTGAACATTACTATCTCAACGATGCAGACCCAGAATCGCTTGCTACCGCGCTAAGTGCCTTCATTTCACAGTATTATCAAAACGCTGTCTTTGTGCCAAAAACGGTCGTTTTGCCGATGCCGATTGCGTCGATGGAACTGATTGAAAATTGGCTCAGTGAGAAACAGGGCAACCGTGTCGGATTGCACGTCCCACGGGCAGGTAGACTCAGAAAGTTGCAAATTTTGGCAACAAAAAACGCTGAGATCCTCCTAACGCAGCGTGAACAGAACGTGGTTTACAGTAGTAGTGTGGAGCCAGCACTCGTCGAACTGCAAGAATTGCTTGGGTTAAAACATCCTCTCCGACGAATTGAGGCGTACGATATTTCCAATCTTGGCGATAGGTTCGCGGTTGGATCGATGGTGGTCTTGGAAGACGGAAAACCTGATTCAGGTGAATACCGCCGGTTTAAGATCCGCTCCGTTCAAGGACAGAACGATTTCGCGATGATGCGAGAGGTCATCACACGTCGCTTCCGTCGTGCCCTCGCAAAAGATGAAAAATTCAACAAACTGCCAGATTTGATGTTGATTGATGGTGGAAAAGGTCAACTGAGTGCGGCACAAGGGGCGATGAAAACCTTCGCGTCATCCCAACTCCCTGATATTCCGTTAATTGCACTTGCAAAGCGAATTGAGGAGATTTTCGTTCCCGGTAAATCGGAGCCGATTGTCCTGCGAGAGGATAACCCGACGCTGCACATGATCCAGCGGTTACGGGATGAAGCGCACCGATTTGCGGTTACGTATCACCGACGGCTTCGCCAGAAGTCGCTGAGTGCGTCGGTGCTTGACGAGATTCCGAACCTCGGTCCGAAACGGAAACAAGCACTGCTTCAGCACTTCGGTTCAATTGAAGCGATCCGGGAGGCGAGTTCAGATGAATTGCTCTCTGTGAAGGGAATCCCACGCAGTGTCGCTGAGAACATTCGGAAGCACCTCTGATTCAAAATTCAGCGATCTTTCTCACCAGACAGGACTTACGCAAAATAAGGCATTCCGTCTATTACGATGGTAGGATCTGTAGACGCAAGTGTAAGTTAGCGACCCGCTACATAGCACAAACTGACAGTTTATGCTACAATGCGTAAGTCCTATCAGAAAAATTCCTATCAGTTGTTCTGCACGGATTCGGGCAGGTGTTGCACCAATCTGGGCAGTTTTGAACCTAAATTGGCTGTTTGTAGGGTAAGTGTGGCGTTTCTGAATTGGCATGTTATTTGCAATCTTTAATTATCCCTTGCGGATAAGTTTCGTGATAAAAACCTTGGAAACTTCAGTAAGACGAAAGATAAAAAAATGCGAGAAAGAAACATCAAAATCGTCACGATACTGCTCATCCTATTGAGTGTCGCGGCATTGCACATAAAACTCTATCGGTTCTCGGAGGTGACACACGACGGTGCGTTGCAAGTATTGGTCTGCTTAGGACGCGTCGTTAAGATAGATACGAGCGATGAAGCCGATCAGATTTTGTCCGTCCGTATTCTCTCTGGACAGTTCCGAGGCGAGACTGTTCAAGTGAACAATATTTGGACGGGACGCGCTTTCGGAGATCGTATACTCCATAAAGGGGATGTGCTGTTCCTCGATATCCCGCTCCGCGATCCGATGCGTCCGAAAATTGAGACCGTTTCGATGCGTGAGTACTTCCGAACGCCCTTCCTGCTTTATCTGGCGGGTGCGTTAGGCGTCTTGATGATACTTGTCGCGGGCATGAAAGGCGTCCGCGCGATTTTGACCCTGTTTGTCACCGCTTTCGCCGTGCTTTATCTGCTGGTGCCGCTGACCATCAGCGGTTACAATCCGATCGCAGTTGCCCTTCTAATTGCCACCTTACTCACGTTCGCGACTTTTCTCCTCATTACAGGATTTAGTTTCAAGGTAATCTCCGGTGTGCTTGGGACGCTCGGCGGTTTAGCGGCTGTTGGAATCTTATCAGTCCTCAGCCAACATGCAATGGCGTTGACAGGTTTGGCACAAGAGTTCGGTTTCTTGGAACTCGGCCTCGCCTTGTGGCGGACACCCGCCTCGCATCACTGGAATTTCACAGGTATCCTGTCTGCAGGCATTATCTTAGGTGCCGTCGGTGCGATGATGGATGTGAGCATGTCTATCTCCTCAAGCGTCCACGAAGTCAAGCAGGTGAATCCGAACATCACTGTCCGACAAGCGATCCGTGCTGGGTTAAATGTGGGCAGGGATATTATGGGAACAATGGCGGATACGCTTATCTTTGCCTACCTCGGTGCGCACATGATGACAATGTTGCTGCCACGCATTGATTTCCCTGAAGTCGGTATCCTCTATCCATTTCTCCGTCTCGTCAACGATGAAGCGACAGCGGTTGCGATTGTCCAAGCCGTCGTCGGAACTATCGGGTTGGTCCTGACTGTTCCGATTGCCGCATCGGTTGCTGGATTCCTTACGCAGTACACGCAGGTAGACAAATCCGAAATTCACGAGGACCTACCGTCCGAGGAAGAATTAGACGAATTGTTCCGCGCCGACCCGCCGCGGAGTAAAGCCCGAATCGCTGTCCCTATTGCGATGGCGATCGTACTGATCGGCACAATTTTTGTGTACGACCACACGCATGAACTCTCCGCGACGGTTTTAGAGCAACGGGATGCAGACGGAAACCCTATTAATAAATCGGAATACGCGAAGGGAAAAGTTGTTCGATTGCTTGAATCCAGTGCGAACCTCCTTTTTCAGATTGACAGCAGTGCCTCAAGCGATTTGGACAATCGTGTTGTGCCTATAGCTTTGCGTGAGGCGTTCAGTAGTCATAAAATTCCGCTTTCGGACGAACTCACGGTTTCAGTTAAACCGTGGAAGGACAGTCGCTGGCTCGTTTCCGATACGAAATACGAGCAAACCTATAGTATTCGCGCAGTAGAGGGTGAAGAAAAGAACGTCCTCAATGTCTACGAGTCGAAAATCGAACATCATATCCTTGAAGTGGAAATGTTGAGTGGGATGTATAAGGGTAGACGCTTGGTACTACGAAACATCGTGAATCACAATATGCCATTGCTGAGTATTCCCGCGGAACCGGGAGATGTTATTCTTTGCCGTGTTGCCGGGAACCCCGAACAGATTGGCCTCGTCAATATCGTCCAAGAGTACGGTAGAGACCGATTCCTGATCTGGATAGTAGGTGGGATGTTACTGTTAATTATCCTCGTGGGCAGGATGGAGGGGATCCGTACAGCGTGTGCGATGCTAATGTCTGCGGGGGTTATCTACTTTTTCATGCTGCCGTTAATCTCAGGCGGTGCGAATGCGGTGTTCATTGTAACGCTAACCTCTGGTGTCGTGGCGTTTGTGTCGCTGGTATTCGTGATCGGTCCGAGTCGGAAAACCTTTTCGGCGGTACTTGGAACAATGGGTGGCATCTTGGTTGCGGGTTTGATTGTTCTGTTTGCGCAGCAACACCTCCACTTTTCTGGGTTAGAGAACGCGATTTCAGCGGACATTGTAGAAGCGACGCGCACACCCCCGTTCGATTTCGTGCAGATCCTCTTGGCAGGGATGCTGATGGGTGTATTGGGTGTCGCTGTTGACGGCGCGATTGAGGTGGCATCGAGTATGGAGGAAATTCGCAGGGCGAACCCGAACATGCCGACATGGCGGCTCATCGCCTCCGGTTTGAACGTCGGAACGGATATTCTCGGTACGATGGTGAATACATTGGTTTTCGCTTACCTCGGCGTGGAGTTGCTGCTTGTGGTTACAGTTGCGGCACCGAATCTGGACTTCTTCAAATCACCACCGCCACAGTTGTTGAGTATCGGTGTTGTATCCGCTGAGATTGTCCGACTGCTCGCTGGCACACTCGGGCTCGTCCTTGCGATCCCGATTACGGCAGTGATCTGCGCGTTCTGGAACCCCAAACAGAAAGTGTGAGATGTTGTAGCAGCAAGTTACGTTAAGGGATACTTCCCCTCAGCAATCAATCTTTGTCGGGCTTCTTCCAAACGTTGCTCCCAATTAATCAAGGTCAGGGTTCTACCATACGCTTCTATGAGTTTTCCCGCTTCCTCATCCATAAGTTTCTCTCGCACAAGGTAAGCCTCGACCTCCTCCTTGTTGGCAAGGTAATAGAGAATAGTGGCGTAGATTTTTTCCATGGACAATGTCGGAAAGCGGTGGAGGAGTTCATCAGTTCCCATGCCTTGTCGATACTGGTTTAACACATGTTGAATAGAAATGCGATGCCCTTTGATGCGTATATCAATTTCGCTATTGAAGTCAAAGTAGTCTTTTAGTTCCATTTTACTTCTGCCTTTGTGGGAAATACTGCATGACATCTTGATATTGATCGGGCTTGAAGGATTCCCAAATCCTACGCAACTCCTTGATGTAAGTACCAATTAAGGCACGTTGTGGAAAGCAGAGAATTCCGGGTACATGTCCACCAGCCTGCAAATGCTCAATAAGATGTCCCGGCATTGTCGTCCGGTTGTTAGTAACAAGGATATAGGTATTGTGTTCAATCCACATCAGAATGTCTGGATCGGGTGTTCCACGTGGAGGCGCGCCCTTGTCTCCAATGCGTCGGACGTGTATTTCGCGGAGTTGTGCCTGAATGGTCCGATCAAGATGTTCGTCCAGAAGAAACCGTGGTCTCATGCAGGTTCATCCCAGAGTGGGTCAAACTCTTCCGCAGCAATCCGTTTTTTCCGCTCTTTTCGCAGGCGTTCTCTCTCCTCAACGAGCCCTAATGTTGGTCCCTGAGCGTGCCGCCACTCCTGATCTAATATTTTTTGCTGTTGCTTCACCCGTTTTAGGTAAGCCTCGACCTCTGCTCTGTTCACCTCATAGTAAAGAAGCGTAGCATAGATTTTTTCTAAGGGCAGTTTTGGAAAACAATGCAGAATTTCTTCGGGTTCTTTGCCTTGTAAACGCTCTTCTAACACCTCGTCGATATAAACGCGATGCCCTTTGATGCGGATGCTGGTTTCATCAATAAAGTCAAAATAGTCTCGCACATCCATGATTTGCCTCCTTTTGAGTGATGTTAAAATTTTATATGGCGGCGTGCCAAAAGTCAAGGAATAGTTGCAGGTATCGGGGACCAGGCTGCCTCTTTTTTTAATACCTATTGCGGGCACCACGCCATGACCGTTCCGAAACTCGCAAAGGTGCTGTTTTCACCACTCGTCAGGATTCGCGAACCTTGGACGACAACCCGGGCATCGCGACTCGTGATCTTGTAACTCACAGGCGCATCTTTGGCGATGAGCGGTTCTCCGTTTTCTGTCGTGAGTTTATCCAGCCGATAATGCACTGAACGATGCGCTGGCACCTCAAATTCACAGGAGACGTTTTCTAATGCTGTATCCTCATAAAGCACTTCAAGTAGACAACACGTCCCTCTATCAGCAGTATTGGAGATACATATAGACTCATGCGAAAAATATCCTCCGCCATCCGCTTCCCATTCCTGTTCCGTCGGGGTTAACGCCGCCATGTAGCCATCCGGAATAACCCAAACATAAGCCCCATCGCCATCCGAACTATAGCATTTAAGAGCGTCTGCTATTGCCTCTGGATTGTCATTCACTTTGTCCAATGAAATCACAAGAAATCGGGAGTGTGTTTTTATCCCATCTACGAATGTGGTGTGTTTTAACTCGCCTCTCACATTTAGACATAACGTGTTATCTCCCAACATCATGAGGTGGCTTACCCCCTGCGAGGTGAGCCAATCGCCGAATGTGTCGTTGAGAAGCGTTGTTAAGGTATCAAGATTTGATATACCTGCCTGTTTGTAATCTTGAATCGTCGTCAATAACTGTCTAAAGTTCATCTATCCCCCTAAAAAATAGCAAAATTTTTCTACACCATCCATCGTTCCCCGATACCAAGGAGTGCCATTAACACTTGCAAAAGCACGGTCTCGGGATCGGCTCCAACAAACTGTCGGTGTGTATCAATATAAGTGCCGTAATCGGCTGCCCATTCGCGAAAATATGTCTCGTATTCCCAACCGTCCTCGGTCTGGTGGAAAACAGACCTGTCTGGATATGGAAGCTTCTGTTTTAAAAGTTGCTGTAGTTGTTCAGAGGTCGGTATCCATATACCTTCGGTATTTTCTACTTCGGGTTGGAGTGCCTGAATCTCAGGATGTCGGCACCGCTCTAAGTATGCTTGGGAGTGTTTCTGTGTTTCGGATGGGTTCATGGGCAGGTGAACTGAGTGCCTCCATGTTAATTTAATCGATATTATATGGTGTGATGAACCCAATGTCAACATTTTACAAATTTTGTCACCTTTTCAGAAAAATAACGTATTACGAAATACGTCATCATATTTCATAGAAATATCCAAAATTTTTCAGGAACCGAGAAAGGGACATCCAATGAACTTTTTAATCGTACTTTCTATCTTTTGGGTAAGTGTGCTGGTCAAATTTTCCCGATATCCATAAATCCAGACAGCACCTTAATGCCATTTGATACCAGCAAGCACAGGTAATGAGACGCGCTTGCTAAAACGCAACCCTTTTCAAAACACAACTCATTGTTTGGGTAGGCTTCACGCCTGC
Source organism: Candidatus Poribacteria bacterium (assembly GCA_965220065.1). Lineage (GTDB taxonomy): Bacteria > Poribacteria > WGA-4E > WGA-4E > WGA-3G > WGA-3G. The sequence continues at coordinate 4,657,426 of OZ244804.1, read as the reverse complement.
CCAATTTCGTTAAACTTAGGGTGATAGGCAAAATTCTTTGTCGGTTGGGTTGAACGGCATTGATAATCCATACACGCCTCAAATATCATATAGCATCGAATATACTCATAGACTGAGTGAAACCCAATTTCATACCGTATCCTTCTTAGAAATCTCATAGAAAAGTGTTAGGTTTCACTCGCTATCTTTCCAATATGCCGCGTATGAGCAAAACGCGGTTTCTCTTTGACTCCCCCCGGTTTCGCCAGTGTTCGCTCAACCCAACCTACGATTCTGCTGAAGATAATACGGAATAAATGTACCTTTTGCGTCTTTCCGTCCAAAGAGTTCTAAGGTCTTGTTTTTCGGTGTGCCGTTGAAACCAAAATAAGAGATATGGTCCTGCATCCTACGCTGCTCGATCTGCGCAATAATCCGAGCGTCATATCCAGCGATTTCTCGTTCTTTTTTTGGTAATGCAGTTGTCGAATGAAGGAGAATCGGTTCAGGTTGTAGAGACGCAGATGCTCGCGGTTCATGCCGATGGCGGGTCGGACTGGCGTTTGAGTTTCAGATATTCCTTAGGTTGCGTGTCCTGAATAAACTGAAGAACCTCATCGGGTATCAGGAAGCGGGATTTATCGTAGTCAGCAGATTGTAACGACCGATAGTCCGACCGATTCAGGTGCTGTTCGATGTGGTCTTCAAATCTCTGTTCTGTATACGTCTGCCTCGGTCTACCCCTCATTTCGGACATCTATCTTGCCGGTCACTGCTTCGGAGATAAGGGACTGACGGTATTCTTTGAGGAGTTCAATCTTTCGCCGTTCTGCGGCTATTAGTTTGTTCGTTTCTTGAGTCTTGGAGTCAAGGTAGTCTACAATCTGCTGCTGTTCTTTAAGAGGAAGTAGGTTGAGTTTAAGTAAGCACAGTTTACTTGCTTTGATACCCACTGCTGTTGAGCCTGTCGCATATCGCTGCAGGTCACATTGGAAGGAATACGAGAGTATCCAATATTTCAGAAAATAGGGATTAAGAAAATCCTGCTTAGGTCGAAACTTAATAATTCGCTGTGCCAGAGCAATTGAGACATCATCTACATTTGCCACTTCACCCAATGGTGCTTCTGTCGTGAAAAGTACATCACCTACTTGAGGTATGCCTCTGGTCATTATTCTCTGATACTCATCTTCTGGTGTAAATTCCTGAGAAATTTCATAGTCAATTCGACCATTTCTTATGTTTTTGGCAGTAACAAGAAACCTTCCATCCGCTGTCTTTTCTGGCGTTCTGCCTCTGTAGTCAATTATAGATTCTAAATACTTTGTCAATGGAACTGCCTTCCACCCCTTCGGTATCTCCCCAATCCACTCCACACCCGACGGTTTCATCTCCACATTCGGGTCAAGCCCCTTTGTCACTGCCTGATTTATCAGGGCGGTGCGTTGTTCCTGCAGCAGTTCTATCCGTCGTTCTTTGACGCGGATGAGTTCGTCAATCTGTTCCGTCTTGCGGTCAAGAAATTTGGCGATTTGGGTTTGTTCGGAATCAGTAGGTATAGGTAAAAGTAGATTTTCAATTGATGGTTTTCCCAAACCATATCTGGTAATTCCATTTGATTCTAACTCAAAATATTTTCTTGTTCTGTCGGATTGAATAAATCTAAAAATGAACTCCCCACAACAAGCGTTGGGTCTAATCATTGTTAAATGATAACCGCAAACAACATTGTCTAAATCGTCTTTGACAAACGTTGGAACACCAATATCATCTGGAGTCTCAGAATCTTTGGTAATAATAACATTACCTTTCCTCAAAACAAATTTCGTAAACTCACGTTCGCTACAACTCCCCTTTTCCAAAACGATATCAACTGTAATATAATCGTTATAATAAACATCTGTATAATTGCATAACCTGACTTGGATCTCATCTGGATAGATATATTTATCAACATTACTTGGTAGTATCTCCGCAACGTATTTGAGTCTTTTGACCTCCCAATGTGCTGGTATCTCCCCAATCCACTCCACACTACTTTCTTTATATTCAGGATAACGCATCATAATTCTAACACCTTGTTCGATAACCCCTCAATCTTCGGTTCAAGTGTCCTGCGATGCGAACACCTTTCACAGGCAATTACCATATTCCAAACAGATTCGCTATATCTTGGTGATAGCACCCACAACCTAAAGGTTGAGGCTTCGGCTTCGTAGCAGTTAGCATTCTTCCAGCGGTTGAACGTCTTACGTCTGCTCCACCTGCGGGCATTTCCCTGAAACGCTGAAGCGAGTCTCAGGCATATCACATTTAGGTTGTGGCTATCCCTGCCCGCAATATGTTTATCGCAGCGTTAATGTCTCTATCGTGGTGTGAACCACACTCAGGACATATCCACTGCCTATCTCTAAGAGTTAGATCTTCGTTATGAAACCCACAATCGCTACACGGTTTCGTTGTAGCCGTCCACTGACCGACTTGGAGCAATTTACGCCCATGTTTTTGACACTTATATCGCAATATCTCAACAAACTGGTAAAAGGCGAGGTCGGAAACTTTACGACCCCAAAGACGTTTCATGCCCGAAAGGTTCAAGGTTTCAATGGCAATCGTGTCAAAAGACTTACAAAGGTCGCTTGCCAATTGCCAATGGAAGTCTTGGCGTTGGTTGCTGATCTTCCGATACAGGCGTGCGATGTGTCGCACACACCGCCACCAACCCTTAGAACCTTTTTGCTTACGACTCAAGGCTTTGTTGAGGCTGCGAAGTTTGTTCAAGTTAGATTGTAGTGATAGGTAGAACCCTTACGGGTTTTTCCCCCACTCCAAACCGTGCGTGCGACTTTCACCGCACACGGACCTACCAGTTGAATGTGGCGATAAACGCTTTAGGTCGTAGACCACTTTTACTTTATTTCTTATTCATAAGTCATTTGACTTCTATAGTCTGCATGCTTTGGCACGATTTCAGGTCTATAGATAAAATGTTTTCGGAAATGTTTCAAAGCACTCAACCTGATTATGCTTGTCTCTTATGAGACTACCTAATCTCCTCAACCTTGTGAACTGCGAGAGTCCATTTAGGTTCTCTCCAACTCTCTGATAATAGACTTTCACAAATTGATTTAGGATTATCCTATATCCCGATACATTGGGCAACCCAATGCTGTATGCTAAAAAAACCAATAGGATTGCTAACTTTGAAATAGCAACTTTCAGATACGAAATCTTTAGAATACCATAGTTTTTCAAGGCATTTCTATGTTCCACATCACGAGACTTACAGATATTCAACTTTCGTTTATCCATGTCAATTTTTTATCGGACGTACCACTTTTGGGAACTCTGGTAGAGTTTTGCCTTTCCCGCAGGTATGCGTCATTTCTTCCTGCTTTCCACGATATTGTTTCCAAAATCGCAGTTGGAATAAGATATATGGTGTTGGATTCACCAAAGTAGGAATCAGACCTACATTCCATTATCGTCTGTTGAAGCGCACTCAAAGGTTGTGGGTGTTGTTTCTTCTCACCCGTGCTGAGTGTCAAGTACGCCTCTTTCATACCGAAGTCTGCCCCAACACTCTTACCCGTTGTTGGCAGCGGTTTCGTTTCTACAAAGTCCGTGAGTATGTAGAGCCAATAATCACCGCACGCGTCACGCTTTATCGTGATACGGCGGATAGTGCCTTCAAACTCACGGTGCTTATGGAACGTATAAGCAACTTTATCATGTCGCCATTTACCGGTATTCCATTTTCTGAAATTGAGGGTGAGGCGATGGTCTTTCAGAGACCAACCCGCTTGTTTGAGTGTGAAGGATTTAAACTTATGGCGTTTCTTGATTTTCGGTCTACCCCCAAGTTTTTTGAAAAATCGGATATATGCCTTATCAATGCGCCGCAACTCCTCTTGTATCGCTTGACTCGGCAAGGCTTTCCAATGCGAGTGTGTCGTCCGTTTCAAGTTCGTCAAATGTGCGGACATGGCATTGTAGTTGGCATACGGCAATCCGTCTTTATAGCGTTGACGCTGCCATTTATGGAAGTATTCATGCACTTGCCACAGGTCGTCAAGCAGGTTGCCAATGCGGATTGTATTCGATTGATCGCCAAACTTATACTTAAAGGTTTTCATGGTATATCACACATCACACCCTTAACCCCTAACGAGTGGGTAGGCAGACACGTAACCTTGCGATTACGCTCGTTATGTCTGCCAATGTGATAGTATTAAGTATACCACATTTTTTCGTGTTTATCAAATGTTTCTTGAACGACAAACCCAACGCCCGCCTACATCCCGCAAGTTAAAGCATGGGGTCTTGGCGGGAAGAGTGATAATTTGCCATACGTTTCCCCGTGAACAAGATAATATCATTTCTGGATCCGTTAAAATCATAGCACGATTGAGAGAAAATCAAATCATTTTGTCTTGATTCTCCCCGTGAAATATGCTATTATCCTGTTAAGGTGGATCATGATGGAGCGCGGTTTGAAGATTCCGCATGTCTCACTCGCAATGCCATTTTAGAGATGGATTCAGCGGTTGAAACTGCTACAGATTTTCGGGACTATCAAGAAATTCGATCCGAACTACAAAAAGAAGGAAAACTTTGACGGACATGAAAATAACAGAAATCCAGCGGGAATTGGCAGCATTAGGATTAGATGCATGGCTCCTCTACGATTTCCGTGGGATAAACCCGATTTCACAGAACGTAGCAGGCTTGGCAGATGCGCATATCACACGCCGGTGGTTCTGTCTCATCCCAGCACAGGGTGAACCGCGGTGGCTGGTCCATAAGATCGAGACATCTAACTTCGTCGGTGTCCAAGGAAGCGTCGCGCTTTACGCCGGTTGGGAAGAACTTAACGCAGCAATTCGCGCCTTACTCACTGGCGTTAAAACCGTTGCGATGGAGTATTCCCCAAACGCCGAGATCCCTTATATTTCACGGGTAGATGCCGGCACCTTGGAGTGGATTCGTTCGATGGGCGTTGAGGTGCACACATCTGCGGAACTCGCGCAACGGATGGAAGCGCGTCTGAGCGAGTCACAGGCAACCGGACATCAGACCTCCGCACGCTTAGTGTTACAGGCAAAAGACTATGCCTTCGCGTGGATCGGTTCACAACTGCGTGATGGGAAAACAATCACAGAATATGACGTTCAGCAAGTGATCCTCGGACAATTCGATGAGATGAATTTAGTTACGGATCACCCGCCTATCGTCGCTGCGAACGCGAAGAGTAGCGACCCGCACTACGCCCCCACTTCAACAGACACGCAAGAGATAAAAATGGGCGATTTTATTTTAATCGATCTATGGGCAAAACAGAAAGATCCAGATGCGGTCTTTGCAGATACGACATGGGTGGCTTACGCGGATAAAACGGTTCCGGCGAGATATGTTGAAATTTTCGATATTGTCAAAGAGGCACGGGATAGAGCCGTGCGGTTCATCCGTGAGAAATGGGATACCGACGAACCAATTCACGGTTACGAAGTGGACAACTGTGTACGAGGGTATATCACCGAAAAAGGATACGGCGAATTCTTTATTCATCGCACCGGACACAACATCGGGACTGTTATTCATGGGAACGGTGTGAATTTAGATAACTTAGAGACGCGTGATGCGCGTGCGTTGATTTCTGGGGTCTGTTTCTCAATCGAGCCGGGTATCTACCTCACCGATTTCGGCGTTCGGACAGAAATTGACGTTTTCTTAGCCGGTCCAGGGAGACACGGCGTAAAAGTGACAACCGCGCCCGTTCAAAATCGGGTATTGCCGTTGCTGTAACCTGATAATTCCGTTTCTTCAAATCTGCGAGAATATGTGAAAAATAGACGCGTGCGTTAAGAATCCACTGTTCTGCATACGCGACGGAGAGCAAGCGAAGTGCTATATTTAAACGTGGCGAATCAAGGAGCCACTGTCCCGCATATTCGGCATAGTCAGCATCAACGAGCCCTGCACTCCCGAGCGAATAGATCACGTAGCGCTTATCGTCTCGCATTTCCAGCCTTGGGGCAAGCGGCGAATCGAGATTGAGATTTTTTGTGCCATCAATCTCAAACACCCAAAAAAAATAATCCTCATTGTGTCCAAGGTAGCCAATCTCTACATCAAGTCGATGCCTATCTTCCGTCAGAATCGGGATCGCCTCCATGTCGCGTTTGACCAAAACCGGGTAGATTGCGGCGAAAAAGATTTGCTCAAATCCATGGGGTTGATGCACATGTTTTAGGATGTCCAAAAGGATCTGTGCCTCTTCGATGCGTTGCAGTTCTAAACAACTTCTTGCGAAGACTTCATCACGGACTGTTCGCATTTCAGTCGGGGTACTTGGATCGAGGGGTTGGAGTTCGTGTATCAATTTGAAAATACGTCGGCGTTTGGGTATAATTCGCCACAGCCCCCAATTCCATAAAGCCTGCCATGTCCCTCTGTCAAGCAATTGACCAAAGAGTGCTTGTACGACGATAAAAGAGCGTTGGAATATGTTTTGAAATGCGAGATTCCGCTGTTCGTTCGCCATGATTGCTAAGGTTCCTTGGTGTAAATTTGACTTTCCATGGAAAATATCGTATAATATATTTTGCCAATAGTAGGGATGCCGGAGTGGTGAAATTGGTAGACGCACGGGACTCAAAATCCCGCGGGCCCTAGGTCCATGTCGGTTCGAGTCCGACCTCCGGCATGAGGCGATGGTTTCTCATAAGCCATCGCCTTTTCTGTTTCAGTTACATCGCAACAATCTCACGCATCCGTTTCGCGAGGTCAATTTGTGCGTCTCTATCGCCACCGACCTCGTGAATGACATAACCATCGTAACCGATAGCACGGAACGCCTCCATGACGGCTTGCCAATCCGTATCGCCATCTAAAAGATTGACAAACTGGTGCGCGCCGCGGGAGAAATCCTTGAAGTGCACCCGTTTGATGCGATGCGCCAGTTCGCGGATCCAATGCTCCGGATAACCGTAAGCCATCATATTCGCAGTATCAAGATAAGTGCCTACCCAATCGCTGTCTATCTCGTCTATAATATCACGCATCTCTTTCGGGCTGAGTAGGAATTTGTTCCAGACATTCTCAAGACCGATTGCGACTTGGCGCGCTTCCGCAGAAGGTGCGAGATCTTTCAGCACACCCACGAGATTATCCCAAACCTGTTGGTAAGTTCCCTCAACAGTGAGTTGTCCCGGATGTAGTAAAATACCACCGACACCGAGTGCACCAGCGACTTCCAAACCGCGAGCGAGCGAGACTGCCCCTTTTTCGCGCTGCGTTGCATCCAAGCTAAGTAAATTCCCACGATCGGCGTAGCCTGCCGTGATACTGCTGATTTCAATACCTGCGTCCTCACACTTCGCGGTGATGCCGCGCAACTCGGTATCACTCATATTGATGTCGGTGTCCTGCCCTTCACTGAAAGTGAGTTCAACGGCATCGTAACCGGCATCTTGACAAAGCGCAAGCGTATCGTTTAGGGACATGCCGCCAAGGATAATTTGGGTGACGCCTATCTTCATTTTCTCTCCTTTTCGATATGAAATTGAATGGGTGATAGAGATTGTATGCAGAGGTGCCGAATTTCGAGACATTGTGGACACCGAATCGCGACATAATAAGCGTCGTTGAACACGGTATCAATCAAATTGCCGGATGCACGATTCCCCGATGGGCTCCCCAAAAACTGGTCGAGCACTTCGTATTCCCTGTCACAATCTGGACAGATTTGTAAGTCGTGACCGATGTCAGTCTGATCCAACCATCCCATTGTTAGCACCCTTCTTAGGAGGAAACTAAAAACTGCTCAACCGATTTGAGATAGCGGTTCGGCAAACGTGCCTTGACGTGAACGGCTTCCGCTGTGTATTCAGTGTCAAGCACTATACCGTGTTTATGCAGTAAGTCGAGCACTTTCCCCTCTGTATAGGGAATACAGAGAGAGAGTTCCGTGCCGCGTTCGGCAAAACGATGTGCCAAAGCATCTATTAACGCTGGAATGCCGTCGCCGCGTTGCGCTGAGATAGGCAGCGCCTCCGGATATTGACACTGCAAGAGGTGTAATTCCTCATCACTTTTGAGACTATCAATTTTATTGAAAACCATGAACATCGGAAGGTCGGTAGCCTTTAATTCTTCAAGCACCACGTTCACAGCGGCTATCTGCGCTTCCGCTTCTGGATGGCTCACATCAATAACATGAAGCAAAAGATCTGCCTCTAAGACTTCTTCAAGCGTAGCCTTGAATGCGGCAACTAACTGGTGTGGTAATTTTTTGATAAATCCGACAGTATCGCTCAACAGAATCTGCTGTTTTTGCGGCAAATCCAACTTCCGTGTGGTAGAATCTAAAGTCGCGAACAATTTATCTTCAGCCAAAACGGTTTCGCCTGTCAGGGCATTAAAAAGGGTCGATTTCCCTGCATTGGTGTACCCAATGAGAGACACTCTGATTTTTTCAGATCGGTTTCTCCGCTGAACATGGCGTTGTTTTTCAACAGCATCCAGTGCTTTTCTAACATGCGCGATGTTCCCGCGGACCCAGCGTCTGTCCATTTCAAGCTGCGTTTCGCCGGGACCTCGGAGCCGTCTGCTGCCGCCGCCGCCTGTTGCGAGTCGTGAAAGGTGTGTCCACATCCGAGTGAGACGTGGCAGTGCATATTCAAGCTGCGCCAATGCTACTTGTAGGCGAGCTTCCTTAGTGAGTGCCCGTTGCGCAAAAACCTGTAGAATGAGTCCTGTCCGATCAATCGTAGCGACCTCAAGGACTCTTTCAAGATTCCGATTCTGTGCTGGTGATAGTTCCTCATCAAAGATAACTGCGTCTGCGTTTAGTTCTTCAACGAGAGGCTTGAGTTCTTCTTGAACCTTGCCTTCGCCAATGAAATAGGTTGGATTTGGCTTATTACGGGGTTGAATTGTCGCACAGACGACCTCAATACCAGCAGTCTCTGCGAGTTGCTGGAGCTCTTGTAGCGATTCTTCGGTTTCGTCAATTGAATTATCTCGGAGTTTTACACCCACTAAAATTGCACGTGAAGGCGGATTCGGTGCACGGGTATCATAAAGTTCTGGCATCCAAAGACTCCTTTCCTGCGTTCTGCGGGTATACCGAGGCACAATGCCCTGGTTTTCCCAACGTGTAGTATAGTTTACCAGATTTGCGCGTCCTTTTCTACTAAAATCCTATTTTGCGAAAAAAGTTCATAATTTTAGGTCAACTTTATTGGAGTGCCTATCGTTTTCTATGTATGTCTTGGAGAGGGTTGTATCCTTGGTAAAAAAACAAACCTGAAGTTTTTCTTGCACACAAGTCTATTCTATGTTATACTTAAACGCACGATGAAAAACGCCAAAAATTCTTCAACTCCAGTGATTACCGTGAATCGAAAAGCGCGGTATGACTATCATTTGCGCGATCGGTATGAAGCCGGTGTTGTCCTGCAAGGCACAGAAGTGAAGTCAATCCGCGCAGGACGGTTTAACTTGACAGATAGTTACGCACAGATAACAGATGGAGAAGTGTTCCTGATCGATGCCCACATCGGTCCTTATGAACATGGGAATATCGCAAATCACGAGCCGAAGCGGAAACGGAAACTCTTATTACATCGGCGAGAAATCACTAAACTTGAACGCTCGATTCGCTCAAAGGGGATGACTATCGTTCCGACGCGCGCGTATTTTAGCAATGGCAAGGTGAAACTGGAGTTAGCTGTTGCTATAGGTAAGCGACTTTATGATAAACGCGACAAGATTGAGCGTGAAGCGAGCGCGAATGAGATAAGAGCATACAATTAACTCGGCTATCGGTAACCATCGGCTCTCCATCAGTGAAGGTGTTTTCATTTACGAGCAGTTCCTCTTGTGGTTGACCGCTGACTGCCGACTGCTGATGGCTATTCTGGGGGTGTAAAGGTTTCGACGAAGGTAAATGAGATATAGGTTGCATGCCGAGGTCTCCGCAGGCCTCGTTAAATAGGCGGAACATCTATAAATGCTGATGAAGAATTAGCATTAGCCGCTTAAAGTGGCTACGCTTTGCCGACCTGCCGCCCGTCAGGGAAGCGAAAGCGTCGCAATACGGGCTAGCCGCATACCCATTCTCAAGGGGTGTGCCGCGAATCACTTTTTGAGATAGCCTCTTGTGAATCCTGCACAGGGGAGTCTGATAGGCGAACCTTAAAACCTGTGATAAGCATGTAGTACCCTCTATTGAAATGCCTTCGGACGCGGGTTCGATTCCCGCCACCTCCATTTCTACTGCGTTATTCCGTGTTTACCAGCAACACATCGCTTGCAAAATAACATGGCTGAATTCACGAACATGCCACCTCGCATTCAAAAGATCGTGCAAGCGCATATAGGTGAGGATGAACATGTTCTCTTGTGCGTCCTTGGTCGCTCCAGTTTGCTGCATCCAGACTATGTCTTCATCACGACACGCCGGGTGTTGGTCTTAGATGAGCGATATATAGGCGGTCTCACCATCTCTTACGCAAACGTCCGATGTAATCTATTATTCACGGAAATTCGTGGCGTCAAGCTAATCCGACATTTCAAGCACCGGCTTCTCCTTCAAGCAAAACTTGAAATTAGTGTCGTACGCAATGTTCACTGGATCGATAATATCAGTTTCCGTTCAGCACAACGCGCCTACGCGTGCATCACCGAGCAACTCATGGAAGAAGAAGGCATGCTATGATAGAATTCCTGAATTATCTCATAGTCTCGTATAATGTCTGGTTTACAGCCCCCTTAGCGATTGTGTTCCTACTGGCACTCGTTCGACTTGCCACAGGCGCAATGGACTTCGGAGATGTAGACACGGATGTGGATATGGAGGCGGATCTCGACATGGATGCCGATATCGATGCCGACGCAGATGTAGATGCTGATATAGACACAGGCACTCAGAGTCCCTCCTTTGGAGACGTGTTTGGCTTTCTGAACGTTGGCAGGGTCCCTCTGATGATTGTTCTGATGTCGCTATTTGTGACGTGGGGAATTTTTGGGCTCATCGCGAACGCGCTTCTCAATATCCCGGAGAATCCACATCGAGTTTGGATATCTTGTATCATTGCGCTCTTGTGTTGTTTCTTAGGAACTCGATATATCTCCATCGCGCTTTCAAGACTATTGCCAGAGAGCGAAAAAGCCATCCGTGATATCCAACTCCTCGGTTTAAGAGGGCGAGTTATCAGTGGACAAATCACAACCACCTTTGGTACGGCTCGTGTGCGAGTACCGGACGGACCCGAATTAACTGTCAGTTGCCGTGCCGAACCAGATGAAGCCACTCCTGTCAAAGGAGATACTGTCGTTCTCATAAATTATGATCAGACAAAACGAATCTTTGATGTAAGAAAAAGCCAAATGGACCCCCGATAAGGAGAATTAAAGCATGTTGGACGCCAACTTATTCGTCACTATTGTCGGTAGCGTGATTGCCTTACTGGTCATTTTCCTGTTAGTCTATCGCTCTTTCTACAAAAAAGCACCAGCAGACTCGGCATTAGTCATCTCTGGAGGACGTAAAAAGCGTGCCGTCTTTGGCGGTAGCCTTATCAATCCACTTACGAACACGAGCCAACTTATTTCCCTGAACACACTCCAACTCCCCGTCGAACGAACGGGGCAAGCTGCGCTTATTACAAAAGACAGTTTACGGGTTGATTTGGAAGCAGAATTCTATGTCAAAATTGAACCGAACGAGCAGGACGTACTCAAAGCGGTGGCGAGTCTTGGCGACAAAACGTTAACACCTGCCGAAGTTAATAAGCTTCTTGAAGGCAAACTTGTCGGTGTTCTTCGAAGCGTCGCCGCAACTATGGACTTACAGGAATTGCATGAAAAACGCCAACAGTTTTCTGACCAAGTTCAGGAAGCATGTCGGGACGACCTCGAACAGAACGGCTTTAAATTAGAAAGCGTTGCCGTCACGAACCTCGATCAAACACCACTCGAAGCACTTGACGAGAACAACCGTTTTGATGTCGTCGCAATCCAAACCATCAAACAAGAGGTTGAAGATAGACAAACTGAAACTGCCCGGATCGAGCACGAGAACCAAGTGAAACGTGAAGAGAACCGACTCAGAGCCGAACTGGAAATCAAACAGCGCGAAGAGGAAACGGAGACGCAAGCCTTAGAAGTTGCGAAACGGCTTGAGTTTGCACAAGAAGCGCAGCGCAAATCAATTGCGACGAACAAAGCAGAACAGGAACGCGAGATTGAAGAGGCGCGAATCAAGCAGGAAGAAGTCGTGAAATCCACGGAAATCTCGCAGAAACAGCGGCTTGATACCGCGCGGATTGAACAGGAACGCCAAGTCCAGGAAACGGAGATTGCTCAAAAGCAGGCAGTCGAAATCGCTCGTGTCCAGCAGGAACAGTTGATTGAAGAAGCACAAGTCCAGCGGGAACTCACCGTCGAAAAAGCCAAGATTGAGCAGCAGCGTGCGGTTGAAGAGACCAGTATCACCAGCAGAATCGTTCTCATCGAGAAAGAGCGGGAAGAAAAAGAAGCACAAGCCCAAAATGCGATCCAGATCTCAATCAAGGAAAAGGAACGTGAAGCCGCACTGATTGAACTCCTGGACGTTAGTGCACAAAAAGCCAAAGCCGAGGCGAGTGTCTTAACTGCCGAAGCCGTTGAGGAAGCCGAGCGGCAAAGTAAAATTGCGCTTATCCACGCCGAACAGGAAGCGGATGAGGAGCGAATCGCCAAAGAACGTGCTACCGACGCGGAAGCTTATGCCGTTGTAGAATCCGCTAAGGCGGAACGTGAAGCCGCTGAGGTCAAAGCACAAGCACAAAGAATCCTCGCAGAGGCATTCCTTGTTGAAGCGAAGGCAAAAGCCGATGGTGAAGAGGCATCAATTGCTGCGAAGAATCAAGCGGATTCAAAAGTTCTCGTGAGTGATGCTATATTAGCACTCGTGGAATCCCTACCTGAAGTAACCACTGAACTGATGAAGCCAGCGGAGCATATTGAAAGCATCCGTGTGCTTGACCTCGGTGGCGGCGGTAATGGTAATGGCAGCAATGGCATGAACCGAATCCTCAGTTCCATTGTGAATGCTGGTGCGGCAGTGCCTCTGCTGAAAGAAATTGTTGGTTTCAGCGGTTTAGATACTGAGAGAATTGCACAGACTATCCGAGATTATGCTTCCAACGTGGCAGTCAATGCCCAATCGGATTCAGAAGAATAGCATGTTGGTTATCAGTTGTCAGTTGTCGGTTATCAGTTAAGAGGTTTTCTTTTAACAAATCACTCTTTAACTGAAAACCGAGAGCCGAGAACCGATAGCCAGTAAACTGATAGCCAATATTATGAAAGGATGCACAGATGGAAAAAGAGAAACAAGCAAGAGTCGAGGTTAAAGTTAACTTCCTCTCAATCGACCGTGGCACAGGTGCACCGATAGTTGTTCTGAAGGAGAAAGAGGACGATTCAAATCGGATACTACTGATTTGGATCGGCGAATCAGAAGCAGCGGCTATCCAGATGCATATAGAGAAAATACAACTCCCACGTCCAATGACACATGACTTGCTCAAGACTATGATTGAAACCCTTGAGGCTAAAGTTACAGCCGTGTGTGTACACTCTTTTGAAGAACGGACTTTCTATGCACACGTAACATTGGACGTGAATGGGGACAATATTGAAGTTGATTGTCGTCCGAGTGATGCAATCGCGCTTGCCCTTCGCTGCGAAGCTCCTATCTATGTTGTTGAAGAGGTGCTTGCAGAGCAGGGGTTCTCTGAACAGGAACTCGACAGAGGACAAAAACCTGACACGAAAGATGTTTTGCAGAATTTAGATGACGATACGCTAAAGCAGTACACGGTCTAAATAGTTATCAGTTCGCCTGCTGTGTAGGCTTTCAGTTATCAGAGAAATAGCTGTCAGTCGTCGGTTCGGACGAATCAACGGTATGAAGTCCTTATGGACTTCCCCGTCTGCGAAAATCCTTTCGGTTTTCAGTTAAGAGGTTTTTGGTAACAATTGACCGCGCCCTGAAATATTCCCAGTGAGAGAAACTGGCTACAGGTCCCCTTTTTAACCGATGCCTGAAAGGGTTGCGTAGCAATCCGCACTGAAAACTATTAAAAGGAGCAAAACAGTGCATGATCTCGTTATTCGCAACGGAACGGTCATCGATGGAACGGGTACGTCTGGTTTCAAAGCCGACATCGCTATTAGTGGTGAACGTATCACAGCCGTTGGTGATGTTTCCGATGTGACGTATCAGACAATTGATGCAACGGACAAACTCGTCACACCGGGTTTCATAGATACGCATACACACATGGATGCACAGTTCATGTGGGACCCGCTCGGCACACCGACATGCTGGCACGGCATCACAACGCTGATCCTCGGGAGCTGCGGTGTGAGTTTCGCACCTGTCAAGCAAGCCGACCACATGGTTTTAGCGAAGGTACTTGAAAGTGTTGAAGGGATTCCTGCGGAAAGTATCATGTCAAGTCTGCGTTGGAATTGGGAAACCTTCGGCGAGTACTACGATGCCTTAGATGCGTGTCCGAAGGGCGTGAATGTCTGCGGTATGATTGGGCATGCGGCAACCCGCTATCACGCAATGGGTGAAGAAAGTCTAAAAAGAGACAGAAATCCAACTCCCGATGAAATGAAGACGATGCAAGCCTCTATTGATGAAGCAATGGAAGCGGGAGCACTCGGATTTTCCACTTCTCGAACACTCACCCACAAAACCTCTGAAGGCATTCCGATTCCCGGCACATTTGCACACCTCGATGAACTGGTCGCGCTCGCACAAGCCGTTGGAAGACACAATAAAGGGATTTTCCAATGGGCACCCGGTTTCGGGGAATATGAGGACTATCCAACAACGGAATATCCAGAAACGCGAAAGGAGATCCACCGCATCGCTGAGGTGAATAGGCAGAGCGGATGTCCTGTCATCTTCAGCGCGTTCACGCATGAAGCCGTACCGACGATTCAGACCCTCTATTTGGAATGGCTTGACGAAGAACGAGCCGCCGGCGCACAAGCGCGTCCGATGGTCTCTTCCCGCGTCAACACGGTAATGGTTGGACTTTGCAATTGGATGCCGATTCGCGACGTGAGTGCATGGCGGGAATTATACAGCCTCCCTTACCCTGAACGGTTGACAGCCATTCAAGACGAAAAGACACGTGCAAGACTGTTAGATATTCCGGCAGAAAGCGACGAACGTCTCGGTAAGATGTTATATCGTTTCGGACCGGCGGAGTGCGAATATGTTCGTAAACCGGAGAACTTGCTACGCAATATTGCCGATGAAAACAATGAACGTCCGATAGAGACAATTGTTCGGCTATTCCACGAAACCGACGGGCGACAGTTGTTTGCCTTCGCAACGAACAACCACAATCTCGCGCATGTCGAGGAAGTTGTGCGTTACCGAGACACGCTTCTCGGTCTCGGTGATGCAGGTGCGCACGTAAACGCCATCTGCGATGCTTCTCTCTCAACGCATGCGCTGACATACTGGCACGGTGAGCGACAAGTGTTCAGTTTGGAAGAGACGATTCGCAGGTTGACTTCTGATGGCGCAGAAGCCTTCGGAATTCCTGAGCGTGGATTATTAAAGCCAGGGTATTACGCCGATGTCAACGTGATTGATGCAGAAAATCTCCGCATGGACATCCCTGAATTCGTGTATGATTTACCTGTCGGTGCGGGACGTTGGACACAGCGAGCACAGGGTTACGACTATACCCTCGTGAACGGCAAAGTTATCGTCGAGAACGATAACCATACAGGGCGTCTCGTTGGAAAACTCATCAGGATTTGAGGCTTGCGGGTACAACGAAACGCAGCCTTTGTGAAGGTATACACACTATGAAAGAACAGATACAAACCCCTGAACCAGATGATCCGAAAAGCGACGAGTTCCGCGACTACATCCGACACCGGCAATTGGAAATGCTTTCCGAGGATTTATGGGATGAATATCTTTGGGGCGAACTGGGTGCCGCGGTCCGAGATTTTGAAAGCGAGCCGTGGGGAAAGCCTTCAGAGGACACCAACCCGGAATCATCCTAATTGTGAGAACATGTAATCGCTATGGGCAATTCATTTAGAAAAAACTGCACTGTGCTCCATGAGAGTTGTACAACTGCCTTGGATCGGAGCAATTTCGCGCCGAGAATAGACCTCTCCTTTCTTGATCCTCCCTTCAATCAGGATAAAGTCTACCATGCTTGGGATGATAACCTACCGCCAGAGGAATATTGGGGGTGGATGCGCGATATCTGTGCAAAGGTGTATGCCTTGACTTCGGATGGTGGCGCCCTTTATTTCATGCAACGTGAAAAGAACACAGAATTCGTGCTGCAATGTTTACGCGATACAGGGTGGACTTTTCAAAACTTGATTATCTGGAAAAAGAAAACCTCGGCAGTGCCAGGAATGAAACGTTTCGGCAAGCATTACCAGGTTATTGCGTTTGCAACGAAAGGTAAAACGCCGCGTGTTTTCCATCGTCTACGCATCGATCCACCACTGCCTGCAGATTACAAGCACGCCCGAGAAAACGGTATGTTTGTTACGGATGTCTGGGATGATATTCGTGAGTTGACCTCTGGTTACTTTGCAGGCGATGAAGCATTGCGAGATGCAGCAGGGAATCGCTTGCACAAACAGCAGACCCCTATCCAACTCCTCCTTCGGATTATCCTCTCCTCTACAAACCCTGGTGATATCGTCCTCGACCCGTTCGCGGGTTCAGGGACAACGCTGGTCGTGGCAGAACAATTGGGACGAAAATCAGTAGGAATTGAACTCGACTCCCACAATGTTACGCTTATCCAAAATAGACTTGCTGAACGGAGAGACTCAGACGATGTTTCGCGTTTTTTCAAGGATTATACATGCACCCCAAACTTAGAAGCCATCTGGGGCAAATACGGGCTAAACAGAAAATGCGAGTCCTCTGACGAAACCGCTGCCGAACAGATGGCTTTTCTTGAGTCAAATTAATAAATGACTTACTCCATTTATCACTTTTTCGCCGACTTGTGTGAGAAAAAAGAGGAACTTCTCTCGGAAAATAAACTTGAGAGTTTTCCATTTGACGAGCAAATGCTTTCTTGTGTCGGTGATGGTAAATTTCCCGACTTAGCCATTAAACTCAACAATGATAATGAACAATTTACTGGTGGGGAATTGATTGAACTCAAGGATAGCGAAAAAAGCTATTCGGTGGCTTCTTTCAACTCAACGATTCCAACTGGTGAAAAGGATGTCAAGAAGTTAACAGAAGGTATAAAAAACACTACTCGCTCACAAATGGAAGAAGCAGGTAATAATATACTTTCCTTGCCTATTCGCCAAGTTTTTTATCTGATTCGCGGTAGAAAACAATCAAACGTGAAGGTCTGCTTGACTCACGGAAAATTTTTTGAGACGGTTCCTGTTTCGACCTTGATCTCAGAATCTTTTGGTCAAGCATTAGAAGAACGGCTAAACGAACTCGGGGAAACTCTGTCGGTATCAATGAGACAGAAATTGCTGGATCTATTCAGTGAACAGCAAACCTTCAGTAGAGTAAGAAACGTAGATGATGCATCAGTAAAGATGCGCTTTCGTATTATGACTGAGGTTAAGGCTGGCGCTAACATTTTGAATCTGAACCAATATCCTCAAATCGGTGATAATACACTGAACTTTACTGTGCCGTGTCACAGTGATACCGAACAGAACAAACAGTACAGTAAGATGAAAGTTGCTTTTGAACAAATGGAATGCTCAGATTTATTTGGGCAAGTGGGAGTTTTTATACTGCAACACCATTTTAATGGAAAATTCCTTGTATTTCAGACGAATCTATCAACATAATCTTATAGAAGATTGTAACATTCTACTATTTTCCAAGAAGCGAGTTAGTGGGGTGACGTATCTTATGAATCAAAGTGTTAGTAAAAAATAAGGAAAGTAGCGAATGGCTTCTAAGGCAATCAAAACGACAGTTGAACTCTTTTCAGGTATAGGTGGGTTTCGTTTAGCTGCCGCTCGGAGTGGACTTCAGACCCTGTGGGCGAATGATATTTGTCCAAAAGCCTGTCAAGTTTATCGTAGTCAATTCGGAGATGCTGAAATTCGCCAAGGCGATATTCGAGAATTAATCCATGAGATTCCTACACACGACTTACTCACGGCTGGTTTTCCATGTCAACCCTTCAGTAGTGCTGGACAAAAAAAGGGTTTTCGCGACCCAAGAGGACTGCTGTTCTCCGCTATCGTGGATACTTTAAGAGAGCATCGTCCTTCTTATTTTATTTTAGAAAACGTGAAGCGGTTGCTTTTAATGGAAAAAGGTGTCCATTTTGCGACAGTGCTTTCTTTCCTAATGGAATTGGGGTATCATATTGAATGGCGTTTAGTCAATACGAGACACTTCGGCTTAGCCCAGAATCGCGAGCGTGTGCTTATATTAGGTTCTTTGGATGTGAAAGATAGCAATCCAACGATTAGGCTTGCGACATTGACAGATCTTTGCGAAGGTCTGGAAAACAACTTTCGCTGGGTCACCGATATATCAAGTTGGCTTGAACTTGAAAGACATCGTCGGAATTTTGCCAATTGGGGTTTGGCGTTTGGCCAACGTTTTTTTTCTCGTAACTTGGAATGCTTTTCGGAAGCGAAACCTATTGTGAGGTTACGCAGTGTTCTGCAACCTACTGTTGACCCAACTTTTGACTTCACAGAGAGCACTTTACAGCGTTTAGAAGAAAGTACACGGATTAATAGATTTCTTGATGGTGTTCAACTCCTCTATAATCAAAAGAGAGGAGCTCGTATGGGGTACACGGTGTTTGGTATTGATGGAATCGCCCCAACGCTTACAGCAGCCACCAGTCGGCATTATGAACGTTACAAAGTAGGAGATTGCTATCGGCGCTTAACGAATGTGGAATATGCTCGGCTGCAAGGTTTTCCAGATGATCATTGTTCTGCTGTCTCTGTTTATAACCAATACGCTTTATATGGCAATGCTATTCCGCCTGTATTCGCGAATTGGGTAATTGATAAAATTTTGCAAAACTGTGTGACTTCGTTGGAAAACGTAAAAGAACAACAACTCCATCTTTTTCAGGAACCAATAACTTATGCTGACAAAAATGGAATTACGTGATTTGCTCCGAGAAAGACTTGAAGAAACTATGATTGAATTAAATCATGCCCTTCAAGGATTGAATCTTGGAAGGCTTGAATCAGTACTTTCACGTGTCGGGGGCGGCGAAACTTTGCCGCACTGGTATGAACAACTTCGTTCCCAGCAGACGCTTCCCAATCTCGATGGAAAAACAGTTGGTAGTGTTATTGAGATGCTTTTTGTCGCCGTTCTTGAAACCATAACTTTTCAAGATATAGAAATACCTCAACTCCGTTTAAATCCTGCGCGCGGTGTTGACTTGCCAGACCTCGACTTAAGTATAAAAGCTCCATCTAAAAATTACAATGCTGGTGATCCTTTCTCCTCAGCGTACGAGAGACTTCTTGGAAGTGAATATGATGCGCTTATCATGGTGACTGATTACCAAGACAGGAAGTCACACCCACCTCTAAAGCTCCAAGTCATCAAATGGCACTATTTCTTAAATACACAACTTGCTGACTTCACTTTGACTTCGATCGCACGAAAACACCGAGAGTGGTTGATTAACCAAAATGAAGTATGGGCACAAAAGATTTTCCGATTTCTGGCGTATGTCAATCAGAGTGATTGGCGAGCTTCACATCTACGCCGTATAGTTGACGCTATGCAGAATGCAGAACAAGTAGAAAAATTAATGCTTGCGGTACAAAAAGACTTCACGAGGAAAAATAACCAACACGCACGTAACGGTAAAGACGCGATTCCGTATCATGAAATTGAGAGTCTACTTTCCATAGCCGAAGCACAACCGATGACTCTGGGGGTTATTGATGCAGCAGATAATTGGGTTGTAGAAACTTACAAGGACTTTGCGCGTTTGCCAAATGAGAATGAGTGGGGACGATTACTCACTAGCCCCCTAAATGGACAAATCGGAATGAGTTTTGCCCTTCAATGGAGATACAATTTTGGAAGGGTGTTCAAAGGATAAAAAACGCACGCATCCCAATCGCGTAGGAATTAACCGAAAACCATAGCGAAACGGAGTGGAGTAAGGTCCAGGGTTAATAGGTTAAAAAATGTTGTTAAGAAAACCCTATTTAATCTCATAAACCACGGTAACATTTACAATGATGGTGAGTTCACCGGCTTCAATAGGCGTTTTACTGCGCGCGCTATCGTCAGCGAATGCTGCTTCTTCAGCAAAGGCGATCGGAGGACCTGCAGCGTGCGAGGTCTCGGTGATGGCGATGGGTTTTCCGAGCGTAACACCGCTCGCGTCTGCTAAAGTCTGCGCTTTCGCCTCTGCGTTTTTTACGGCTAAGCCACGCGCCTGCGTCTGCAGTGGTGTGGTGTCCTCAATCATAAATTGGATAGAATTCACAACAATAATATCTCCACCCGCTTCGGCGGCAGCATCAATCATATCACTGAGGCTCTCCAATTCTCTCACCTTTGCGCTAACGGTGTTGTTCACACTATATCCACGAAGCATCCGACCATTTTCCGTGTAGTCATACTGTGGATAGATACTAAATCTTTCCGTTTGAATCTCGTTTTCAGCGATGCCGCTGGCTTTCAGAGACGCTATCACCGCTGTCATCGCAACGGCAGCTGCCTCTCGTGCTTCCGCAACCGTCTTTTTCTCGACAGACACACCTAAATTTAAGGTTGCTATATCCGGTTCACCGACGACTGAACCGCTTCCTGTCACATGGATTTTCCCACTCTCCTGCGATTGAAGTAAAGGTCCTATGATTTGTGGCTCGCATCCAATGAGAGTTATAGCGAGCAAAACACTAACTCCGAAAGATAGAAATTTTAATCTCTTCACAGTAAATCTCCCTCATTCAGTTTCAACTTCTATTGGTGGCTCCTCTGCCTTGAGCGTATCGGATTTCTTTATCAACCGATCCACGTTCGACTTGAAGAGCCTGAAGACAGTATCTTTATCGTCACGCTTGACGTAAAGTTTACCCTCCTCCTCTTTCCCAACATGTAGGGTTGCCGTTGTGCCATCGTTGAGTACAGCGGAAATGGTAGATTGTGGTGCGTCTAACTCGTATGCAACAAGTTCATCCGTCGCTTCAGCGAAATCGTCTGTATCCAACTCGCTGAAAGTTGTTAGAAGCGTGTCAACCTCTGTTGTTTTAGCGGCAGCGGCGACAGGCTTGATCATTTGCCATGTCCCCTCTGCATCGAGACGCAGTTCGACGGTCTCCTCCGGTGAAACGATGTTAAGTTGTGTAACAATCCCTTTGTTAAAACTGAAGATAGTCCGATCTTTCCACGTACGTGTGCCCTTGTCAAAGACAGATTGGAGATACCCTTGTGCTACATAGACATCGTTGGCATCAGCAGGACGCACGTAGCTGCTTAGAAAGCCGGGGGTTGTTTTCCCTACAAATAGATGCGCTAATACTTTACCGTTTGCATCCATCATTTTCGCCTCAACACCCGTACTATCTACTTCAAATTCTGCTTGTTTTTCTGGGTTATTGGAGACGCGCTGTGTATTCTTAAACTCTCCCACTTTGGAGAGCAATTCTGACACACCTTCACCATCCGCAGGATAGTTGTCCATAGAAGCTACTACCCAACTGCCCTTTTGTTTTGAAAGCGTTGTCGTCTCGCCAGTAGCAGCGATTTCTATTTTCACAACCTGTTCCCCATCGAAGTTCGGGAACAGGGGCATTGCTGTTTCAACCTTCTGCTGATATTCGCTCTGCCCAAAAGGATTCTCAAAAAGCAGGACAACGATTGCCAAAACGACAAAAATAGCACCTAAAATAAGAAGTTGTTTCGTTCTCATATTTTAAATTATGGGAATCTGGGCACTGTTCCACTACGTTTCTCCGCCCCTTCCCAGTAACGGGCGGGGACCCCGATTTTCGGTTAATTCCAACGACATAGTGCAGCAACGCTTTAAGATCGCCTTCCCTTCTTAACGATTGGATATCCGCGTAAATTGACTTTACAAACTAATCTGACTTTTTCCTAAGTTTGTACGTCTCAAGGACAATTAGAATGTTAAATCTATTACTGACGAGGCTTTTGAACCTCGCTAATTATGGTGAGTTACACAGATCCGTAGGTCTCTACGAACCTTTTTGCCCGTCTTTTCAGGAAGTATCGGAGGAGTCCAAAGATAACAACTATGAGTGGAACCCCCACAATACATAGGTACTTAATAAAGTTTTTCTCAATCTCAGAAACTTCACGCAACGGTCGATCCGTAATGGTGTGTGAGCGGATACCGATGAGCGCATCCCCAAGGGTCAACCAGTCGACGGTATTTAAGAAAAAGTTGACACCATCGGGACGGAGTTGTGTGAGAAATTGCGCCGTGCCTACCACAACAATTTGGGTCTGTTCGCTCTCAGTTTTGGTGACTCGTGTCTCGGCATCTGGTACCGGGACAGGCGTTTCACTTTCCTCTGTAGCTGGGGATGGGACCGACGGAACTTCTTTACCGGCATAGAAGCTCTTGAACTTACCTTCCAAGGCGACGGCAACCGTATAAACTTGGGACTCAGCATTGGGCGGGATCGGGGCGTTTGGCATTAGGTTGTAATAACCTTGGATACTCCGACCTGATTCACTCGTCTTTGCCAATGGCGTTGCGGTGATACCTTCCTTTGTTACCATCTCTAAGGAACTCGTCCACGGTAGTGTCAACACCTCCAACTGGTTGGTAATGCTGTGTTCCATTGAGAAATTCGGTTTTACAATCTTAACAAAATACGGATACGGCTGAATAACGGTCATGAATCCCTGTTGAAACCGCGCCGTGTCATGGTATCTGGCATCAAGCAAGAGATTATTACCGAGTTTTGCACCGTAATGTTCCAAAAGGTCGTTCAGACCGGTACTCAATGGGGCACCTTGCAATGTACCGGGTTGCATTTGAATCGGATCAACTAAGAAGATCGCCCTACCCCCACGCATGATGAACTGATCAAGTTCATATTTATCACGTTCCGTCAACGGTTGCTTCACGCCAGCGACAACCAACGTCGCGACGTTATCATCAACGGCTTTTCCATCTTGCAGACTCACAGAGGTCAGATTATATTGCCCTTGCGCGCTTTTATCCAAAAGTTGTCGAAACTGCTGATGGTTTTGATCATTAATATCAAATTCGCCGTGCCCCGTCAAAAACCCTACCGTCTTCGCCTCCTTGGTGGTAACCTTGAGAATAGTAGAAGTCAGTTCATACTCCAAATTAGCGGTGGATCGCACAACGGGTAGGATCTCTTCTTTACCGCTATAACCGATAGAGATCCCCATGTAGACGTTCGCAATTTCTGCTTTATCCTTCTTCACGACATTGATTTGGACTTCTGGAATACCCTTGAAACGGAGTTCCTGTTTCTGACCATCGTCGAAATCAGCAGGATTCACAATATCAATCTGGAGTCTCTTAGAGAATGCGTTGTACTCGTCCAGTACGTCCCTAACATCGCGACGGATTTGCGCGACTTCGGCGGGATTCGTGGAAAAGTAGGCGGTGATCGTCACAATATCATCTAACGTGTCCAGCACATTCTTCGTCGCTTTTGAGATAGTATAACGCTTGTCCTCTGTGAGATCGGCGCGAATGAAGCGACGCGTCGACAGGAAATTAATCAGCACAAGGATGCCGAAGATGATTGCTACAAAAGCGAGGGTGTTACCACCGTATTTGATTCGTTTATTAACCAAAACAGCTTACTCCTTTCTTAACGCCATTTGCGGCTTTCAACCGACAATGTGCTTAGATAGAGAAAAAAACCGATTAACGAGAGATAATAGATAATGTCGCGAGAATCAAGAACACCTCGAAGAATACTGCTATAATGCGCGCCGAGACCCAGATAACTGAAAATCGGGAACAACCAATTCGGTGCATTGAAAAGCACGATGTCCTCACCGATGATAAGCAACACAAAACAGGCAGTAATTCCAAAAATAAAGGCGACGATCTGATTCTCAGTCAACGTTGAAGCGAAAAGCCCAACTGCTATATATGCCCCACCCATCAGCAGGAGTCCAATGTATCCTCCGATGAGTGTTCCACCATCCGGATTCCCTAAGTACATGACTGAAAGCGGAAGAACGAGTGAGAGGAACACTGTTACAGTCAGAAGGGCAAAACTTGCTAAGTATTTTCCGATGACGACTTCATAATCCCGAATAGGTAGCGTCATCAGGATTTCTACTGTGCCGAGCTTTTTTTCTTCAGCCCAGAGTTTCATCGTAACAGCGGGGATAAAAAACAGGAAGATCCACGGCATCAATCCAAAAAAACCGCGCATTTCAGCTTGGTTAACGAGAAAAAAACCTCTGAAGAAAAGCCATGCGGAGATACCAAGGAAGAAGGTGATAAAAATATACGCGATGGGTGAATTGAAATAACTTCTAAATTCCTTTTTGAGGATAGCTGTAATATTCGTCATAATCTTTTGTAACGGCTATCGGCTATCAGGCATCGGCTTTCAGATACTTCGGGTGGGAATGTTTTTGGTTATCGCTATAAATCTCTCATGCTGATGGTTTCCGACGGCTGACCGCTGACTGCTATTCCGCTATACCTGCTCCTTGTCTGTCAAATTAAGAAAGACATCCTCTAAGTCCACGGATTCTTGACGGAGTTCTGTGAGACTCCATCCGTTCTTCACAACGACGTGAAAAAGTGCCTCCGCGGCATCACTACCTTGAGTAGCATGTATCTGATAACCGACGATACCGTTGTCCGTGTCAACACGATTCCACTGCGATACAAATTCTAATTCGTTGAGTTGTGCCTCAATTGATTCTTGTGAACCTCGGATAGCGATATGGACAATCTCTTTACCTTTCTCCTGACTCGCAAGTTCCTCCGGTGTCCCGTTTGCAACAATCTTTCCATTGTTGATGATTAGGATCCGGCTACAGGTAGCAGAGACTTCAGGCAAAATATGCGTGCTGAAGAGCACCAGTTTCTCCTGCCCGATGTTTTTGATGAGGTTACGGATCTCAATAATTTGGCTTGGGTCTAACCCAGAGGTAGGTTCATCTAAAATCAGGATGGGTGGATCATGGATGAGGCTTTGCGCCAAACCGACACGTTGACGATAACCTTTTGAGAGTTCACCGATGTCTTTTTGAATAACGTCCTCAAGCCCACAGATGTCAATAACCGCCCGAATCCGCTCTTTCCTCTCACTTTTTGGGAGGTGCCGCACCTGCGTCATAAAGTTGAGGTATTCAATGACACCCATATCGGCATAAAGCGGAGCACTTTCAGGAAGATAGCCAATTTGTTTCCTGACTTCAACGGATTCCTCGAATACATCATATCCCGCAACGGTGGCACTCCCTGCATCCGCAGAAAGATAACAGGTAAGAATACGCATTGTAGTCGTCTTTCCTGCACCGTTCGGACCAAGGAATCCTAACACTTCGCCAGCATGCGCGTCAAATGAAACTTGGTCGACAGCGACCGTCGTACCATACGATTTTGTGAGTTCTCTAACTTCGATCATATTATTGAAAAGTAGTGGACAGTCGGCGAGAAAAGATGTCACCGATGTGTCTGAAAAATAGGATATATTATTTAAAATAATAGCACAGAATTCACCGAATGTCAAGAAAAAATTCGCGATGATTCCGACACGACAAACTTAAATCCAACTATACACTGCGGATCTCAACACAAGGCTTAACAAGGGCCAAAAACATCCCATCAACGCTTCACCTAACACCAGCCCGATGAAGAACGGTATCGCTTTCCGATATGCGTTGATACCGCCGTGCCGCAAGATAACCCACTTTGCTACCATCGCCAGAAACAGCGGAAACCAGATGACATCGGTTGTCCCTGGCGCAACGCCGATCACATATCCGGCTGGATGCAACGGACACCACACAAAACGTGAACGCAGAAAGATGATACCCACATTCGCAGCGAAGGCTAATCCGAGCACTGAGGTCGCCAGCCAATCCGTCGGCTTCGGACTCACTAACCACGAAGAAAGAAAGTTGTATGTATCCGCGCCACCGGCATGAATTTGTTCCGAACCTGCCGCCACTCCCTCACTGTAAATCGCATACGGATAGAGAATTAAACTCGATAGGATGCCAACAAGACTCGCAATGACTAACACCCCGAACATCGTTCGGCTTCGGATACCGGTGCGCTCTGCGAGTTTAAACGCCTCAAGTTGATCTGGCATCGGATGTGTCCGAAAGGAGGCATAACTTGCACCACTCAACCAATTCATCAACGAGAGCATTGTCAGATTGCCCGCCCGCAGGCGTCGCGTGCCAAGCAGTGAAATTATCATATATTGCGGTGTGAGATACCCAATCGCATGGATCGGCGGACCTAATTCCGCACGCATTCGGGTTAAACCCACCACAATCATGAGATAGACGGCGATAAAAATCGCAAACGCCCAGAGCGTCATTCCACTACGAACACAGAAAATCGCCAATAAAAGCAGACATATACCTAACGTAACAACGGCAGCACGATGCGAGATTGCTTCTGTCCGTAAGGCGGCACGATCGGGTCGGATTACCTGGGACCAGACATCCGCAAAATGTTTTCGCGCATTCCAACATGCAATCGCAAGCAGTGCGAGTAATGCTCCGGCACCCTGTTCACCTAAGAACGGATAGCCCGGCAATGCTGAGACGCCCACAGCACTTCCAAATAGCAACTGTACTTTCTTCAGGAAATAGAAGAAGGTACATGAAAATGCCAAATCCAAAGGTAAAATAAACGAGAAGCCAATTATGTACGGATGAAACCTAAGCGGCGTACTACCCATTGCAATCCACGGTTTCTGCGTGAAGTAGACATTGAGGTCGTATTTTCGGACAGGAATTTGTGGAAGAACAGGATAGAAGAACTGCAACCCGTTAAGTAGGTTGATACCCAGGGCGATTCCGAAGCCAAGCCAGAGCAAGCGGTTTGTGAAGATACGTCGGTTGGTGGTAATCTCAAGCGGAATCTGAATAATCGGATATGCGAGTTTCTCATTTTCTATCCACTGTTTACGAATAAGGGAGGTCAGGCATAAAAAGATTAGCATTAACAGGAAAATAACCACCGACCAAGAGAGAATCGGCACGATCCAATGCTGAACATAACCCTCCGTAAAAAAGTTGACCTTGCCCTCATAGAAGTCGTTGACCGCTTTCGGATCTTTCACCACAAGCCATTCGGGAAGGTAATGAAAGAGCAGTGCCTCCCAATCATTTTCGGGTGTAGCGAAGCGAAAAGCGTACGGGATGAGTCCCATTAGACGTGGAATACAGTCATGTCCTGAAAAAGCACTGCCCACAGCGAGCATGCTAAAAACGACAAGTAGATCGCGCGGCTGTAAGGCGACGCGTGGAAAGATACGCCGTACGATCATGTTCAGAAACGTCATCGCTATAATGCCAAACATGACATTCACCGACATTGCCACTGTTGTCAGATGCGCAGTATGCCAAATCATCTCGACATAGGCTATCCAGTAGCTATTAGCGATAATCAAGACAGTACCAATCAGCACTGCCCGTTTCGCGATTGTCTGCGAGGCGTGCGAGTCTGTAGTAGGCATATTCTCAGGAGAAGAGTGGCAGCGATTTCATTTCTTTCTCGACCGTGACACCCGGAAACTAAATCGCTCTAAATAAGTCTTGGTTAGGAGAACTTGAGTTGTAGAGTAGACAGGACATTGTAGCGTGCATCAGCAATCGAAAAGCGCAAAGTGCGAGTCCGTGTTTAATCAAAATTTTCCTTTGTTATATTCGCTAAATATGTTATACTGAATATAGGAGTTTGTCAAGGTTTTTCTTTGAAAACAAATTCGGCGAATGTTCCTTATAATATTCGTGAGGCTGGTTCGTTTTCTCCAAGTAATATTTCCCTGTTTATTACTGATGCCATCACAATTTTATTTAATATAAAGAAAAAATAATTGCTGGGATCACCCTCAAATTTCAAGCAAGGGATCACATCTACAGCATAACCAAAGAAAACTATTGACTTTTACGTGTGTTTTTTATGCCATAACTTAGGAAGGAGATCTCAGAATGGAATTAACGTTTGAAAGGGATGATCTCTTGGACGCCTTACAGGTACTGCAAGGCGTCGCAAGTGGACGCACTACCTTACCAATTCTCTCAAATGTCCTCATCAACGCCACCGGAGGCACTATTGAGTGCATGGCAACGGATCTGGAAGTCGGCATTAGAATGAAGGTTGAAGGTACAATCACAGAGGAGGGGGCAATCACTGTCTCCGCTAAGAAGTTAGGAGATATTGTCAAGGAGTTACCAGCGGATAAACCGATACACTTAGCAACGACAGCAAACGACCGCGTTGAAATTACCTGTGGAGAGGGCGTCTACAAAATTATCGGACTGCCTGATGAAGAATTCCCACAACTTCCCTCAATCGAAGGGGCGGCATTGAAGATTGGTGGCGAGACATTGCGCGATGTCCTTCAGAAAACGGAGTTCGCCGCATCTACAGAAGAAGTTCGTTACTTTCTAAATGGGCTGTATTTCAATTTTCTTGAGCATGGGACTGAGGTCGTTGCCACGGATGGAAAACGTCTGGCACTGGCGCGCTGCGAGCCGCTCACCTCGCCGGGGGAAGCCAATGGATTCATCGTTCCGTTGAAAGCCGTTCGCGAGATTGCGCGAACTTTCGCCGATGCAGGTGAGGTCAGCGTTTCAGTTTTTGAAAACCAAATCCTCTTTACCGATGGAAACGCCACCTTAACGACGCGACTTGTAGAGGGGGATTATCCGAACTATAAGAAAATCATTCCTGAATCGACTGAGGGCAGAGCAGTTATTCCAACGGATGGAATCTTAAGTGCGACGCGGCGGGTCGCCCTCCTGTCAAATCCGAAGAACTATTCAATTTGCTTAGAGATCGATCCGGAACAGGTTCAGGTTTCCGCGAAGACCCCGGAATTAGGAGAAGCCTACGAAACACTGCCTGTGGAGTCGAGTACTGGAAGTGTTAGGATCGGTTTCGATGCTCGGTTATTGATAGAAGCATTGTCTCACATCGAAACGGAGTCCCTGTCAATAGAATTTTCAGGGGAGTTGAATCCGGTTCTTATTAAACCGGTAGACGATGATAACTATGTTTCTCTTATAATGCCTATGCGCTTGGATCCCGCCTCCGCATAAGAGGATTGTAGTTGCTCCACTATGCCTGTACTTCGCTGGTGCGGTTTCTAAGGGAAACATCCAAGCAAAAATACCACACCAGCGAGGGCATCATTACAACGTACTAACCTTTAGTTGACTTCCACACCGGACATCTGCTCCAGTGCCAGCATCAGAGCTTGGGTGCCTAACCTACCGTGCCCTTGTGCTTGCACCGCCGTGTAAAGCTGATGCACCAACGCGAGTCCAGGCAGACTTAGGTTCATTTTGCGCGCCTCGTCCAAGGCGATGCTCATATCTTTGATAAAATGCTCCACAAAGAAGCCAGGGTCGAAGTTCCGCTGGAGAAGTCGTGGTGCTAAATTGTCCAGAGACCAGCAAGCAGCTGCCCCGCCACTAATCGATGACAGCATCGTCTCTAAATCCAATCCAGCTCTGTAGCCGTAAATTAACCCTTCACAGACCCCGATCATTGTTCCCGAAATTGTAATCTGATTACACATTTTGGTGTGTTGCCCGGCACCTGCGCCACCTTGGTGGACGATGTTTCCACCCATCGCCTCGAAGAGCGGCATAACAGCTTGGACAGCCGCCTCGTCGCCTCCCACCATAATGGAAAGGCGCGCCTCTCGCGCGCCAACATCGCCGCCTGAAACAGGTGCATCGATGGATGAAACATCCTGTGCCTGCGCTGCGGCATAGATTTCTTGGGCGAGAGAGGGTTCTGTCGTCGTCATGTCAACGATGATACTTCCGGGTTTCGCTCCGTTTAAAATACCGCTGTCACCGAGGTAGACTTCTCGGACATCGGGTGGAAATCCAACAATCGTGAAGATAATATCGGCGGTGGCTGCAACTTCACTGGGTGAATCTGCCCACGCCGCGCCTGCTTCCAGTAATGGGTCAGCCTTTGATTTCGTTCGGTTATAGACCGTCATCCCATATCCGAGGTCCATCAGATGTTGACACATCCAGCGTCCCATTACGCCGGTACCAATCCAACCCAGTTTCGTTGTTGCGGGTTCAATTTTCAATGTAGTAGTTTCCATAATTCTCCTTCTTTTTATTTATCAAAAAATCGGTTTCTGACAAATGTTATATACTGTAGACGTAGCACTCCGCTGGGGTGCTTTACAGGGATCCCGCAGCCCGTAACGTAAGTGGAGGGTTTTTGCTTGGGCGTTTCTTCAGATATACGACAGGGTCGTCGTTCAGTCAACCCACCTCACCGAACCGCAAGGAATAATTAAAAAGTCCGTTTGCGCTTTCTAAAATCCTTTGCTAATTGTGAACTAATAACAATACCGCCAACGACAACAGCACAATAAATAGCGAAGAATCGTGTCAGCAACACATAGAGCGGTATCAATTCCTTGGAAATCAAATTTTCCATCAGCCCGACGGTTACGACCTCTGCCACCCCACTTGCCCCAGGGCTCGGTGCGAAGAGCACAACGAAATTTAGCAGCAATCCAACAACACTCAGTTCCCATAGGGTCGCATCTCCATTGAGTGCTTTCACGACTATGTAACTGCCAACGATCCGTGCTCCAAAGAAACCGCAGGTTAAGAGCACACTGAACACACACGTCCATTTATGGTGCCGCAAGAACATGACCGCAAACGATTTATGCTCAATAACAAGTTCTTCAACTTTTGAAGTAGCACGTTCGAGAATAGGGGTAAGGCGAGTGAACCTCCGCTGTGCAACATTGCAGAGCCAATGAAAAAAACGAAAAACAATCTCTGGCTTGAAAAGCAGTAACAGAAATCCCACAAATGCCAAACTGAACATCACACAACTGAATAGGCTCAACCACGTAGCCCCTTTCGATAAAAAAGGGGGATCTAACCCTGCGATACCAACTGCGAAGAAAATGAGCGTGGTTATCGTGGAGAGAAAACAGATGATGCCTGATGTTATTGCTCCTGACAACGGCACGCCTGCTCGGGCGTAAATATAGAGGTGTCCCACTCCGCCTGTCTGAAACGGCGTAATACAGGAAACACAGAGTGTTGCCAAGTTTGCACGCAGACTGTCCCAGAATCTGATGTCTGGTTTGACTATTCGAATAAAAATATGGAAGCGAAGTGCCCCGAACACCCAATCCACGAACATACACAGACATGCACCCAGCAGCATTTCAACCTGCATCTCGCGAAAAACTTGCTCTATATCTTGCGTACCACCCCACAGAAAACTTAGGAATAACCCAGTGAATGTGCACAGCAGAAAGAAAAACGTACCGCGAGCCACGTTTTCGCGGCTCAAGAATTCCTGCATTACCAGCGAAATCTCCTTTTTAAACTATTAACTCTGGGCGTTGCTTCATGCGCAAGCCGCGTGTGGGCTTGCGGGACAATACGCAACGGTTTTGGGTTAATTCCAACCCATTCTGAGGAATCAAAGGGTTTTGACTTCACCGAAAACGACCATGAAATGGGATGGTCCCAGAGTTCCATAGTTAGAAAATCCCTTATCCAGCAATGAGTGTCAGCGTCAGACTAATATCCATCGGCATCGCTGAGTGTGTCAACGCACCAACAGAGATGAGATTTACGCCGGTTGCAGCGACAGTTGTGACCTGCTTCAGTGTAATGCCACCGGAGGCTTCCGTTACTGCCAGATCTCCCACTTCATGCACAACGCTCTTCATCATGCTGGGAGACATGTTATCAAGGAGTAAGATGTCTGCTCCTGCTTTTAGTGCTTCGTCGACCTGATCGAGTGTTTCAACTTCGACCTCAATCTTGGCAGTATGTGGAACAACCTGTCGTGCCCGCTGCACAGCGTTAGCAATACCCCCGGCGGCGACGATGTGGTTATCCTTAATTAATACACCATCATACAACCCAAAGCGATGATTTTGCGCGCCACCGACATGCACGGCATATTTCTGAACCGCCCGCCATCCGGCTGCAGTCTTCCGGGTATCCACTATTTTGGTATCATAGTCGGCGACTGCTGTAACAAATTGTGCAGTGAGTGTCGCTATACCGGAGAGCCGCTGCAGGAAATTAAGAGCCGTCCGTTCACCCATCAGAATGGTTTTCGCACTTCCTTGGACCTCGGCAATCGGCGTACCTACCTTCACAGCGTCTCCATCATTGACGAGTGCACGAAATAACACTGTCTCATCTAATTTTGCGAAGACTCGTTCGGCGACTGGTAATCCTGCGACAATGCCGTCACTCTTAGCAAGTAGGGTTCCGACACCCTCCTGTGTGGGTGGCACTGTTGCTTCCGTTGTTATATCACCGATACCGATATCTTCTTCAAACGCCAAGTCGATTAGGGGATCTAATGAACGCAGATTGAGCATCTTTTAATTATACCTTGCGGTTCGGTCAGGTAAGTTGAATAACCAACGAGTCTCTCCGTAGATCTGAAGAAATTGAGGAAACACCCCAGCAAAAACCCCAAGCAAAAACCCCTCCGCTTCGCTTACGGGCTAAGGTCTCGTTAAATCTGCCTATAGGGGTGAGGTTTCCTCGCCCCTATACTGCCTATGCTACAAGACGTCTCGATTTATCTCGCAATCTGCGCGTAATGGAATGGAGGGCACGCCAAGTGCCCATAAATTAAAAGCCTTAATACCTTTCCAAATACGGGGTCAGAAATTTCTTTGCGTCTTCCGTGACATCCCATGCGTTGGGCCAGAAACAGAGATCAATAGAAAACCAATCACCGTCGTATCCCGTCTCATCCATAATGACCGGAATAATCGCGTCAAAGTCCAGAACACCATCTCCGAAAGGTGCGTGGGTGCTTGTTTCGTCGCCATGGAGCGTATTGTCGGAATCGATGAGGTGGAAGTGACCGATCTGTCCTTTTAACTGACGTGCAAGGTCAATGACTCCATTATCGCCGAGGGTCTCCTGCTCTCCGGGCTGCCGGGCACCGACAACCGCGCACATTTGTGCATGACAGGTATCAAACATCACCTTGAAATTGGAATGACCCACTGCCTGTGGCATATTGACAATGTCGCTGGGTTTGTTGAACATGAATCCGGGTTCAAATTCCCAGAGCATCAACACGCCGTGGTCCTCAGCGACTTGTGCACAGCGTCTCCAGGTGGAGACGATTCGATCCCAAGCTTTCTCAGGCTCAATGCCAGGAATTCCTGCTTCGGGATCATCCACTGTATCCACACGAATCGCAGGCGATCCGAGATCCAAGGCGAGTTGGAGACTCTCTTTGAACAATTTGTAGTATCTATCGTCCTCTTGCCCTTCATCCGTAGCGGGACCCGGATGCGACCAAAAATCAGCAGCTAACCCAGAGACTTCCAAGCCGTAGTAGGAGATTAATCCTTTAACGGCATCGCGGTCGCTTTTCATCGGATAATCGTTAATGTCAATATGCGGTTTAAACGCCCCAATTTCAATACCATCGAATTCAAGCTCGCTGAGCGTCTTGACGACGGTATCAAACGGAATAGGATTATCTTCATAGGGGCCAAACGCATACGCCCAACTTCCAATCGACAATTTTTTTGCCATGTTTTTCTCCAATTTTTAAACTATTGAATATGGACGTTGTTCCACTTCGTTCCACAACGGTTTCTGGTGAAGTTAGTAACCTTTGAGCACTTGGAGCAGGTTGGAATTAACCGAAAACCGCCATGAAATGGAATGGAATGGCGTCCAGCGTCCCATAGTTAGAAAAATCTGCCCTACGGTTACTTACCGTACTTCTCAGGTAAAGCATCATTAGGATACACCCGTGACCAAGGTCTGAACGGCTGTTTCAAGTTCAAGGGTTATTTGCTCTACCGTTCCTCTTTTCTGTGCCTTGTAGGTATCGTAAGATTCACGGAGATTTTTGGGTTCACCGACACGGACGGATGCGACCCGCGGTCCCCGTATTTTTGACGCACCAAAGACTTCTCTCTCCAGACGAACAATCACTTCAAGAAACCGCTCCGGTGACGGTTCTTCTGCGACATACCCATCTGAAATCGCTATAAAATTGATTAACCGCTCCAGATCGGGATAGAATCGTTGGAATTTCTGGAGCAGTTCTTCATGTATCTTCTGTTCGTACTCCGTCATCTGCTCAATGTCTTTATAGACTTCGGCATCGACTAAATTTTTCAACGCTCGTACTCTCGTGAGCACATCGGCT
Source organism: Candidatus Poribacteria bacterium (assembly GCA_965220065.1). Lineage (GTDB taxonomy): Bacteria > Poribacteria > WGA-4E > WGA-4E > WGA-3G > WGA-3G. The sequence goes on along the minus strand of OZ244804.1, from coordinate 4,623,023 downwards.
TCAGAGTGGATGCCCATAACCTGTTCAGCATGGGACAAGATCTGCTCTTTCATCTTTTGGATGTGTACATCAAGCGGCATGGTCTCATCGACTTTATATTGATATTCAGCCGCAAGCGTTTTGAATACCGCCACACCGATACGCCGTAACCGTTCATAGCGTTCAATCGGCGTTTGATCCGCTGGTGGAAGAATGTTCCGTTCCAATTCCGTGAGGGCGGCATCAATATCGTCCCACATGTCCTGTGGATAGTGGTATTTAATCCCAATCGGGACAACATACAGCGGTTTGCTGATCTCCGCTTTTACCATATCGTCCAAAGCCCAGAAGCAGAGCTGAACAATACCTCTCTCAAAGCGCATGACGGTATCATTCTGCCGTGAGATTTCCCCTTCCGCGAAGATAACCAAGGACGAGTTGCCTTTCGACAGGAGATCCCGCGTTGTGCGGAATGCGTTCCGGTCCACGGTGCCACGTACGATGGAATACGCCCCGAACCGTTGCATCAGAAAACCGCGTAAGCCATCGAATTTTCCTTTGCCGTAGGTCTCCCGTGCAGTCATGTAGTAGTACTGCTGAGAAAGCCGTTTAGACAAGAAGAACATAACAGCAGGGTCCGCGCGCGCCGCGTGATTCGGGGCTAATACAGCAGGATGTCCATCTACTTTTTTTAGACGAGCAATGGATTCCGCATCTATATCCAGCGTTAACCCCTTCAAAAACATGCGGTTAATAAGCGGGACAAGCGCTTTCGCAATCTGAATGACGGTTGTATTTGGTTTAGGAGGTTTAAAATCCAACATTGCGTGCTGCCATTGTGTCACACAGTGTACTTGCTTCTGTTACATCACACGGAACTGCTACCTCTTGTCACGGCATACGGCGTATCACCATTTCTTTTAAAGACTCGGTGGATAACAACAGATAATCTCCATCGGTGTATCGCCAGTGCTAACGATGACGTAACTGGACAAGCATCGTGGGATAAAGACAGATTTGCCGCGTTTGAGTGGGACATCTTCAAAATCCCCACGCAGTACGCCTTCACCGCCCAGAGTCACAAGTGCGTAAAAACCTTGGTCTGCTGGCATACTCAGCGTCGAACTTACTGTTAGACGTGAGCATCCAAAGAATTTCGAGGCTTCCTTTGGCACGATCCGATCTTCTCGGTTATCGCCTTCCCCTCGGACGAGTTCTGGCGTGCGTCGGATGTAGTTGTTAAGATAGTCCAACTCCAATTTATCAAACTCAGCGGCATCTACAGCGAGATCCCATCCGAGACCGAGATGTCCATCGTCTCTTTCAAACGGAAAGCCTTCCCATTCGGCAAGGATGTTCCAATCGGTCGGTTCTTGCGGTTCGAGAACGCAGAGTCCCGTTCCCAGTGAATGGACAATCGGCGTCCGTAAAAAATAGACTTCCCCAACCTTCGGTTCAACAACGTGCATCAGACTGCGTAGTGTTGGCACATCTTGTGCTTCCATCAGACGGCGGAATTCTGCCTTGTCTATCGCTTCCTTCCAGCCTATCCATGCTTTCGCGCCCGGACGGGTGCCGATGAGGATCCACGCCTCGTTCTTACCGAACGGAGAATTGAGGTGTTTTTGAGAGAAGTCGGGATTTGGATGCCAATGGATAGGGATATGCGCCCCTTCGCCGACATCAAAAATCTTGAGAAGTACGCCTAATTCAGTGCCGTATTTGTCAACGTGTGCGCTACCGAGTGTTTCTTCTGGAAATGCGTCCAGCAGTGCTTTCAGCAGGACAATCTCACCGCTTGGGAGTTGGATGCGACTGAGTCCTTTGTCAGGCGGATTCTCTCTGCCGGGCGTGATTGCCCGGTTTGTGGAAAAGATCCATTCTTCGGAGTAATAATCATCTTTCGGATCGGGTTCGCCCATAAACTCGGCGCGAAGCTTTCCACCATTATAAAAATGTAAGTAGGTATTTGGTGCTAAGCCAATGGGTGCGTTTAGCATTGACTTGAGTTCATCTTGTGATGCCATATTGCTTCCTTTCATTCATCTTTAAGAACTAAGGGTATCGTTTTCAGGTTCCCTTATTTGAAGTCAGTTTATCATTTTACATGGAATTTTGTCAAATCAATTTTGATATAATAGGTATCCACATACTCCTTATGAGTTTTCCCTCTCTCGCTCCAGAGGAGCGGTATGTCTATAGCGCGTGAATGGCTTTAAGTCCCGCTCCAGCGGAGCGGTATGTGTAATGAAAAATCAAAGCTTATCCGGGGAATATAGGGTGTTAATCGTCTGAATCAGGATTTACAAGCTTCTTCGATCTTTTCAAGATTATAGACCCACTATGAAGGATGGATTTGGGTTTAAACTCACCGGTATATCAACATACGTTTGTTACAAAATCCATGACTGTATGCGCGCCGCAATTACGTCAATATTAGTTATGGTGCCATCCGCAATTTTAAAGCCAAGATCAATAACGGAATCATCTATGTCAAGATGGCGAGAGTAACCGTTCAATTCTAAAAACCTAATTGCACACGTTAGACCAATACGTTTATTCCCATCAAAAAATATATGCCCTGTGATAATATGGTGAGCATATACAGCAGCTTTTTGGAATACCGTTGGAAATAGGTCGGTATCGCCAAATTTTTCGCCTACTATACCAACCAAATAGTGCAACTGATTTTCATTTAGCAGTTGATAGTTACCCACATGTCCTACGGCAATAATCAGAATATCTTCAATTGTCAAATATTTCATGAGTTACCGAGGACTTTCCATGCGCGATCGTAGTCTTGTAGGATCTTATCCAAGGCAGTGATGGCAGCGGCACCCATGTTTCTGGCAGTTACGAGGTCTGCTTCAGCTTTTTCCCGTTCTTCGAGGCGTAAAAATGCCCCACCGCGATTGTAATAGGCATCGGCATAATCGGGTTTTAGTTCTATCGCTTTGGTGTAGTCTGCAATAGCAAGTTCAGGCTCACTTTTTTTACTGTAAACCAACCCGCGATTGTAATATGCTTCGGCAAAATCGGACTTAATTTTTATGGCTGTTCCAAAATCTTCAATAGCCAAGTCAAAATCACCTTTTCTCCAATAAACAACGCCGCGATTGTTGTAGGAACTCGCGACTTGAGGCATTAGGTCAATGGATTGTGAGTAGGCTTCTATCGCCTCATCTAGTTCCTCACGCAGCAGTCGAATATTTCCTCGTTCAAATGCCAATTCCGCCTGTAAATCCTTTTCAGTTCCACCGAAGGATGGATTAGCCTGAGACTCCAATTTACTAATGGTTTTTCGGATTCCATCTACTACATTTTGCCAGCCTTCGCTCTCATTATTCCATTTGGTAATAGGCAATCCATTATCAGGAAAACCTTGGAAGTCACTGAGTTGATCGTTTTTCCAATCGCAATCCGCGAAGATAATTGGAATAACCCTTATACCTTTCTTTAAAGCTATTTCTAATTCCTTGTAGCAGTTTTCAGAAGCAAGGCTCTCAGCAGAAACAAGGTAAAGAAGCAAATCTGAAGTCGGAACGTGTATGGAAAAAATTTCTTCTTGCCACCTGTCACCACCAAGTATTTTCTCGTCGTGCCAGATTTCGATTAGGCCTTGGCGTTTCATGACCGCAAGGGACCTTATTAATCTATGCTTTGCTTCCCTATCTTTACGCGAATAGGTAATGAAAACTTTTAGCGGTTTGTTCACAACTTTCTCACCTCCACAATGCGATTTATTCCAGGGTAATGATACCATACAAATAGCCAGATGTCAACTGAATATTAGTAAAAGTTAGCGGCACTTGGTTTCAGTTTTCGTTGATTTTATGTGATGTATCGCGACCGGGAGTCGCTCCTACAGAAAAGGAAGTATTTTTGCTTGGGCGTTTCCCGAGGATTCGGAGATCCCTCCTACGGCAAATCTGAAAAACTTGCGCTTTAAGGCATTTTGCTGTATAATAAAAACATAAGATGAATGTGGAAAGGATGAACAGAAAAATGGCAAAATCTCAAAATGGGATACCGGTAATAGCACGGAACTTGATGACACACGCCTTTCTCCTCTCGACGCTTTTCTTCTGCGTTCTCACACCAGCCCAAGAACCCACGCCCGATGTTGAAACTATCATCAAAAAAATAGATCAACTCTACCGTAGCGAAACCAGCGAAGCTGAAATCGAGATGCACATCGTCACGCCGCATTGGGAACGCACCCTCGCGATGACAATCTGGACAAAAGGAATGAAAAAAACTTTCATCCGAATCACGGCACCGAAAAAAGAGCAAGGAGTCGCGACACTGCGCATCGGCAATGAGATGTGGAATTATCTGCCGAAAACCAATAAGGTTATGAAGATTCCACCATCAATGATGATGGGATCGTGGATGGGATCGGATTTCACGAATGACGACTTAGTCAGGGAGTCGTCAATGCTTGATGATTATACCTATCAGTTCGTCACACCTGAAGATGCATCTCCTGACCATATCTATGTCCAACTGATGCCCAAAGAAGATTCTCCAATAGTCTGGGGTAAGATTGTTGCCGCTGTGCAAGCCAGCGATTATCTACCCGTGTGGCAGCGGTTCTATGACGAAAAAGGGAAGCTGATGCGGGTTATGAATCTCAAAGAAATTAGAACCTTCAGTGGCAAAACCGTTCCTTCTGTGATGGAAATGATCCCCCAAAACAAAGAGGGACACAAGACGGTCGTTCGATGGACAAACGCTACGTTTGATTCAGATGTTGACGACAAAATCTTCACCCGTCGCAACCTTCAGAGAAGAAGATAGATTATACAGCAAGCGAGTTACGGCACACGGCGTGTGCCTACTACTATGCACACTAACTCATGATATTTAAAATTGCGTTTCGTAACATCTTCCGCCAAAAGCGGCGGACAATTCTCACTGCCCTCGCAATGATTGTCGGTTTTACGCTCCTGTCGTTAACCATCGGATTGTCTGATGGAGCGTATGGCGGTATTATCGAAATGTTCACACGAAATCGCACGGGGCATATTCAGGTGCACCGCGCTGGGTACCTTGAGAAGCCGTCGCTCTACGAGACGATCGATGGCTATGCCACTATCGGTGAGACGATTCAGAGTACTGCGGGCGTTGCGGCGTGGACACCGCGAGTGTACGCCGCTGGACTCGGTTCAGTTGGTGAAAAGAGCACGGCTGTACAAATCGTTGGCATCGACGTAGCACGAGAGATCCAAGCGACTCGATTTGATAACAAAGTAATTGACGGCAAGGTATTCGCGGAAATCGCTTCGCATGAAGCGGTTATTGGGAAAGGTTTGGCGAAGATTCTTTCAGCGGAGGTCGGGAGTGCGATTGTGATTTTTTCACAGGGTGCCGATGGTTCACTTGCGAATGACGTGTATACAATTGTTGGGATCACAGAGAGTGGCGACGATTCAACAGATCGAACGGCATGTTATTTACACATTGAAGATGCTCAGGAATTGTTTGTACTTCAGGGACGTGCCCACGAAATCGTTGTAATTGTCTCAAATATCAATCAGGTGGACAAAGTTAGGAACGCCATCGAAGCGAGTCTCAACGATCCGACCCTTGATGTCGCTCCGTGGCAAGTGATCGCCAAATCCTTTTATCGCGCTATGAAAGCCGATCAACAGGGAGATGCGATCGCACGCTGGGTGATTATGCTCATTGTGGCTATTGGGGTACTGAATACGGTGCTCATGTCGGTACTCGAACGAACGCGTGAATACGGTGTATTGAAGGCAGTCGGGACGAAACCAACGCAAATCTTTTGGCTCGTCATCTGCGAAGTGGTGGTTATAGCACTTGGCAGCATCTGTGTTGGTGTCCTGCTCGGCGTCTTCGTCAATTATTTGCTATCTATATACGGCATTACATATCCCGAGGAAATTAGTTACGGTGGTATGAAATTCAAGACGTTATATGCTGAAGTCAACGTCCGATGTCTGATGATTCCAGCGATCACCGTTATGTTATCAGCGGCGGTCGTCAGTCTATTTCCTGCGATAAAAGCCGCTCGAATTATGCCTGCAAAAGCGATGCGGACACATTAGTACGGCTTTCAGCAGTCAGCAAAAAGGCATTAGGTATATCACAACCCTTTTTCAAAAGCGCGCAGCTTGGAACGAAGTGGAAAGCGGATCTACGGGAAAACACTCTCAACCTTTAATTGACCTGATCGAATCGCAAGGAAAATTAGAAAAATGTTCCTGATTTTAGCAAAATTAGCTTGGCGGAATATCTTTCGGAATAAACGTCGCACGATTATCGCCGCGACAGCGATCGGTATCGGTCTGACTGCTCTTATTTTTATTGATGCCTTCATGATAGGAATGGAAGAGACGATGATTCGGACAGCAACCGCTTCTTTCCTCGGCGATGCGCAGATTCATCGTGAAGGATTCCGAGACGAACAGGAAGCCTCTATGACGATTCAGGCACTCGATGCGGTGACCGCGAGTCTTGCTGAAGAAACCATCGTCCAGCATTTTACGCAAAGAGTGCTCGTTTCGGGTATGATTACGTCTCCAGCGAATGTCAGCGCGATTCACCTCGTCGGTGTTCATCCGCCGACAGAGAAATTCTTGTCCCTGATTGATGATGCGATAACGGAAGGCGTCTATTTTGAAGGCGATAATAGCCGCGATATTGTCATCGGTGCAAAACTCGCCGAAATCTTAGAAATCGGGCTTGGGGACCGCGTGGTCGTGACGGTAGCACAGGCTGGGACTGGAGAACTTTCCCAAGAGATGTTCCGCATTTCGGGTATCTATCACTTTGCCGACGAAGCGATGAACAGCGGCATGGCATTCGTCCGGATCGAAAAATCGCAAGAGATGCTTGCTATCGGCAATGATGTCCATGAAATCGCGATTAAATTCACTTCCATCGCCTACTCTCAGGATACGACACTATCCTTTTGGGATACCTATTCCGAGCACGGTAACGAAGCATTAAGCTGGACAGAACTGATGTCACAACTGACCGTCGTGTTAGAAATGACGAAATATACTAAATACATCATGGGCGTTATACTGTTCGGAGTGGTTATCTTTGGAATTATCAATACGCTTTTCATGTCGTTGTATGAACGGATGTTCGAGTTTGGCGTGTTACGCGCTGTCGGAACCCGTCCTTTCGGGATGGCGCGGGTTATCCTATTTGAGGCGGGTGCCTTGGCGATCGTGAGTATTGGGCTGGGAGCAATACTCGGTTTCGTTCTGACAGCAGTACTCGCACATATCGGTATTGATTATACCGGCATCGAAATGATGGGCGTGACGATGCAGGAGTTCATCTATCCGGTACTGGAGATTCAACAGTTCATCATTTATCCTATATGGGTTTTTATTTCTACCATCATTGCTGGGCTGTATCCGGCTCGGTACGTAGCGAAAATGGCGCCTGTAGACGCAATGCGCCGAAGCTTTTAATTTTACCTTGTGGAGTAATAACATGCGTTTGAACTTTGAAGCACGTTTATCAAATTCGCCTGCGCCGTTGTTGCAGGAAACCGCTGTCTTGGGTAAACCAGAGCACATAGTTCGTAATGAAATGGAGAACGGATATACGGAAAGACACTTTATGTATCAAACCCACCTGACCGAACCGCAAGGAATAATTAAAAAATGCAGAAGACAGATGTTATCGTCACAGAAGGTGTAACAAAGGTGTATGCGGCAGATGGAATCCCCGTCAACGCTCTTAACGGGATCGATTTAACCATCCAATCGGGAGAATTCACGGCAGTGGTAGGTCCCTCTGGTTCGGGCAAAACGACCTTTCTCAACATCATCTCTGGGTTGGACAGTCCCACAGCAGGAAAAGTGTGGCTTGCCAGCAAGGTGCTATCAGAGATGAGCGGCAACGAACTCTCCGACTTTCGACGGGATAATATCGGGTTCATCTTTCAGGCTTACAACCTGATTCCTGTCCTGTCAGTCGAAGAAAACGTTGAGTATATAATGCTCTTGGCAGGTGTCCCGAAAACAGAACGGCACGATCGGGTTATCGCAATGCTCAAGGCAGTCGGATTAGAGGGTGTTGCCAACCGGAAACCGACGCAACTTTCAGGTGGGCAGCAGCAACGTGTTGCTATCGCGCGGGCTATGGTCTCTGAACCTACAATCATCCTTGCCGATGAGCCGACCGCGAACCTCGACTCGAAAACAGGTGCCGACCTACTCGAAATGATGCATCGCCTTAACGCCGAAACCGGTATGACGTTCATATTCTCAACCCATGATCCGATGGTGATGGAGAGTGCCCAACGTCTGATTACGCTTCGCGACGGACAAATAGACAGCGATGAAACGAAGTAATGGTTATCAGTTACCGGTTGTCGGTTAAGAGGTTCCTGATGAGAAAAGTTCTCGTGCTCATCACCTATTTGATGACAACACCATTTGTAGGCATCATCCATGCCGAATTCCAAGCCGGTGGTTACTACAAAAACTTCTCCACGGCATTCAATTCGCCGCTTCCAGACACATCAATGATGGGAGTCGTGGTCAACCGACTCCGTCTCAACCTCTCTTATACAGCCACAGATTCACTTTCATTTGACTTCGCCTACGACTTTACACCACGGGTTCAAGACCCTTTGCTCTTTTTCCAATCTCCGATTGCCGTTGGTATCGCTTCGTCCCGCTACCGAGTTGCAGATCTGGACTCACCGATCTACCCCAGAAAGGATGCGTCTGTGGGCAGTGTCGGCATCTACCACAATCTTGATCGCGCTTCTGTTCAGTTTAGCACAGATTTCGCCGATTTCTCCATCGGTCGAGACGCAATCGCGTGGGGTAGTGCACGGATCATAAACCCAACCGACATTATTGCTCCTTACACCTACGATCAACTTGATACTGAAGACCGGGTGGGTGTAGATACAATTCGGGTCCGTATCCCAATAGGCGTCATGGGAGAAATAGATACAGGATACATTTTCGGCAACAAATTTAATTTTGATAAAAGTGCTGTCTTCCTCCGAACGCAATTGAATGCCGTAGAAACAGACTTTTCAATTCTATTATTGGAATTTCAAAGAGATGTACTCGTCGGTTTCGATATAGCACGCGGTATAGGGGGTGCCGGATTTTGGCTGGAAACGGCTTATGTATTCACCGAACCATTTAACAACGACTCCAATGCCTTGAATAATTACCTACGTACCTCTGTTGGTTTCGACTATAGTTTCGGTGGAGAGACTTACACATTCATCGAATATCATTTCAACGGAGCAGGTACGAAGAAACCTGAAAATTTACTTACCAATTTAGATAAACCGGCGTACACCCGCGGCGGTGTTTACTTGCTGGGTGTCCACTACCTTGCGCCCGGATTCACCCATCAACTGACACCGCTCATTAGTTTTAGTGGGCAAATTCTATTCAATCTATCTGACCCATCGACCTGGATCGCACCCCAGATTACCTATAACATCGCAGAGGATATTCATCTCTCCGTCGGCGGTTTCATCAGCATCGGAAAACGACCGAAGAACGGCGATTCTACGCAATTTCAATCGGAATTTGGCAGTTATCCAAATCTTTTCTCTTCTTCATTTCGTGTCTATTTCTGATTGTCTCAATCCTCTTTCACTCATAAAGCGTGTACAGTCCACAACTCTTTCTCGAATGTGGCGGTGACGTCAGCCTTTTGCTTCGGTAAATCTCGACGTATATGGTAATCCTGTGCAGGAAGGCACCGATTCTGGTAAACATGCCGCACGGTCTCTTCATCACCAAAGTACTCCTTATCACGCTTAACTGCCCGATTCATAATTACAGAAGTATCCACGTCTATCCAGATCGTAAGGTCCCATAAATGACAAAACTCACTGCGTAGTAGGAACACACCTTCAACGAGAACAATCTCCGGCGGGTTTGAAGAAACTGCAGATGACCTGCTCTTGGTGGTTTCAAGTGTCTGCACAAGCGCAGCGTAATCGAAAGCATTCTCAAAGTACGCAATAGATTCAGACGCATTCGATGTCCTGAGAGAGTGTGGAATTAGAAACGCATCTATTGAGAGCAAGGTTATATCTAAACCGAGACGATTCGACTGCTCCCGCACATCAACAGCGAGCGTCGACTTTCCTGCACAATCAGGTCCGCTCAGTGCGATCAATTGTGGTGTCCGAGATCGCGAATAACCTGTCCTGACCCTCTGAGCGATGTACGCTGCGAATTCGTTCTGAGACATCCGCTGATCTACCATAGATATTTATCCATTCCCCCCTAAGCAATCACCAGATTTACCGAATGGGATGTAGACGTTCCGTTATCATTTCTAAAATACTATCTTAACAGGACTTACGCAAACTGACAGTTTATGCTACAGTGCGTAAGCCCTACTTAAATGAAAGGAACAGGACCTGTTGCATGCTACTCTCTATCATTAATACACAAAAATAGTATTTTTCAATGCATAAAATGTGTCATATCCTGCAAAACCTGCTGTACTCGATTGGATGACATTGCGTTCATCTTGATTTATTCCCACTTTCTTACCATTAATCTATAATGAGACAATAAAAATTAATAGTTTACATTGAAAAATAGAGTCGTCCTGATATGGTTTCCAACAACGCAATCCGCTTTATCAGTTTAAGTGGGTAATCAGAGTTTTAATAGGAAATTGTGCGCCTTTTACGCTATAACATGACATCTTTTGAAGAAATTGAGAACTAAACAATTTCTGCACCGAATCCCTCAATTTTTGTGCCTCAATGACAAAAAAAGGCTTCCAAATGGCTCATATTCGCGCAACTACAGAGTTTCTTAAAGGAAAATCGGACAGATCTGTTTTCTTTTACAAACCCAATCCCTACCTGTGTTCGTGGAGGTATCCTGATGAATAATATGTTTAGAATTTTAGCATAGAACACCGTATTTTATCAAAAGAATTGGCACGAAATTTGCTTAATAAATTAAGAACGATTGCTTCTGGGTTAAAGGAGCCACTATGCAACAACAATCGGTATTTATCCAACTGCCATCGGCACCGATGCAGACGATTTATAAAACAATTCAGCAAGTTGTCCAATCAAATATCCCGTTTTTCATTACTGGCGAAACCGGTGTCGGTAAGGAAGGCATCGCAAGATACATTCACGAAACCAGTCCCCGACGAGATAAACCGTTCATTGCCATCAACTGTGGACGATTTTCCGCTGAACTCCTGCAAAGCGAACTCTTTGGACACGAAGCCGGAGCGTTCACAAGCGCAATCCGACAGCGACAAGGTGCGTTTGAAATGGCAAATGGGGGCATCCTCTTTCTCGATGAAGTCCCTGAAATGTCTTTGGACGCACAGAAAATGCTACTCCGCGTCTTGGATACAGCCACATTCACACGCCTCGGTGGGAATGAACAGTTAACGGTGGATGTCCACATCATCGCCGCGACGAATCGAGACATTGAGAAAGCCGTTGCGGAAAAGGAGTTCAGAGAGGATCTCTACTATCGTCTCAAAGGGATGATGTTTCATATCCCACCGCTACGCGAGCGTCCAGAGGACATCGCACCTTTAGTCGCAACCTTTATTAGTGAATTCAGTACTGAATACGAAAAAAACATTACTGGGATTACGCCAGAAGCACTGACTCGTCTTGAGCAGGCGGCATGGCCCGGGAACATCCGTCAGTTGAGGAGCACCATTCAAGCGGCTGTCGCACTCACAACAACCGACCAACTTGAACCTAAAGATTTTTTGGATCTGTATTCAGAACTTGCCCAAGCACTCATCTCTATATGGCAAGCACTCCCGTTGGAGACGCGCCAAGCGATATGGGAAACACTCCCTTTAGAGATACAACACACAATTGGGCACGAACTTCCAAGACAGGCGACAGAATCTTGGCGTAACTTTCATATTCCACACATGGTTGAAGAAGGAGAATTTCTCAATATAAGGGATATGAACCAGAATCAAATCCTACGCGCAGTTGCCCAGAGGCGCATTAAGGAGTATCCGTCCCTACGCGAGGCAGCTAAATCGTTAGATATTGACATCCGAACGCTACAGAGATACGCACAATGGAAGGAACCGAACGACTAAAGTCAGTTTGGAAAATAACATACAAGTTTCCTTTAGAATACAGACAATATATGCGCGTCTAAAACACTCGCTGTTCCTATCTACTACAAAATCACGGATATGAGGTAAACTAAAAATTGAATCTGGCGTTAACGAAAAAAAACCACAATGTGCTATGGAAAACCGGTTTTGGACCGCGCAGTTATTTTCCCTATGAGCCAAATAAGGATTGCACATGGTAATGACGCACTGTGCTGCGATTCGCTTTTAGGGACTAAAACTGCCCAAACTTAAATATATTCTTCGTCCTAATTTACAATATACTTTAAGGAGCACATGATGAACCGGCAGTCAATCTTCATACAACTGCCATCGGCACAGATGCAGACGATTTACAAAACAACTCAGGAGATAGTAAAATCAAACATTCCATTCTTCATTACTGGCGAAACTGGTGTCGGTAAGGAAGGCATCGCAAGATACATTCACGAAACCAGTCCCCGACGAGATAAACCGTTTATTGCCATCAACTGTGGACGCTTCTCCGCTGAACTCTTGCAAAGTGAACTCTTCGGACACGAAGCCGGAGCGTTCACAAGCGCAATCCGACAGCGGCGAGGGGCGTTTGAAATGGCAAATGGGGGTATCCTCTTTCTCGATGAAGTCCCTGAAATGTCTTTGGACGCACAGAAAATGCTACTCCGCGTCTTGGATACAGCCACATTCACACGCCTCGGTGGGAACGAACAGTTGGCGGTAGATGTTCATATCATCACCGCAACGAATCGAGACATTGAGAATGCCGTTGCGGAAAAGGAGTTCAGAGAGGATCTCTATTACCGTCTCAAGGGAATGATGTTTCACCTCCCACCGCTACGCGAGCGTCCAGAGGACATCGCGCCCTTAGTCGCAACTTTTATTAATGAGTTCAGTGCTGAATATAGGAAAAATATTACAGGGATTACGCCGGAGGCACTGACTCGTCTTGAGCAGGCGGCGTGGCCCGGGAACATTCGTCAGTTGAGGAGCACCATTCAAGCGGCTGTCGCACTCGCAACAACCGACAAACTGGAAACCAAAGATTTTCCGGATATCTATCCAGAGTTTATCGCAACTCTTACCTCTATATGGCAGACACTGCCGCCGGAGACACAAAACGCAATATGGGAAACACTGCATCCGGAAACTCAACACACAATGATGCATGAACTCTCGACGCAGTCTTCGGCACCTTGCGGTGGTTTGCAGGTTCCAGGCATACCCGGGATGAGCGGAAAAGGGGAGTTTCTCAACATAAGAAACATGAACCAACATCAGATTTTAAGCGCAGTTGCCCGAAAGCGTGTAGAGCAATACGGCTCGCTCCGTGAGGCGGCTGAATCGTTAGATATTGACATCCGAACGCTTCAGAGATATGCACGTTGGGAAGAGTCAAACAACTGATGTCATCTCAGAAAACGGACGCGGCAGTTTCAAACAGAGATGTTAGCGTGTCGAATGTACGTCCGGCATTTGGCACGCAATAAACTCAGATAAATCCGGTATAAAATAAAACACTGTGGAAACGAAAAGAGAACTCTCTAAGGTATAATGGAGTATTCAGAACCTGTACCAAAGAGAGTTCTTTTTTTCTATGACTTTGAGGAACGATATACTTGTGGTGTCCATCCATTATGTTAAATAAGAAATAAGTTTGAATTTTTAGACGAAATATACTATTATGACTCAAACTCCCACGCATGAGACTTTAGATAGGCAGACCTCGCTTTTTATTCAAGGTCGTTCATTATCCGTGGGGGTTTCGTAGCGCAACTTGTTGGTTTGCGGATTCACGGGAAACCCAATCCAACAGACTATGCTACAAAAGTGGCAATTTAGGTTATTATATGAGGAAAAAATAAACATATGAGCAGAAAACGGATCTTTTTTATAGGTATACTTGGCATTGCACTTTTATGTGCGGGGGTTTTCTACTGGTACACCCAACGCCAAGCCAACTATGCAAAAACCCGAGAACTTTTCGCACCTCTCTACAAGTATTCAGGAAGGCTCACGGCAGCGGAGCAAAAATCCTTTTCAGAACTTATTCATTCGATAGAACTCAAGACTTTAGACCAAACAGGATACGCGTTACCTGAACGCGAGCGGCTTGAACTCAAAGCACATAGTATGACCTTATATCGGGACAATCCGGTGCTGTTCATCGGTCATGGTTCTCTTACGACTGACACTGATGTAGAGCCATATATACGACACTTCGGTATCCTTGCACTGATAGCGAAAACCAAGTTAGCAGATTTGCCCCCCAGTAGCAGAGCGTCAATAATCTCGCATCTTGACACGCTCACAAAACGTCTCACCAAAAACAGTGTTGAGATATATATTCGAGAAGTCAAAAACTTACCGTTTCGTCCGAGGCAAAAACTTCCGACAATGCGCTTTGGAATTGGGTCTGCTGGAACCAGAGGGGAAGATCAATGGATCTTAGAAGCGGATGGTTCATTGGTATTCCCAGAAGGCGGAAGACGAGGGGTCGTCCATATCACTGATACTTATGGAACCGAGTATACGGTTGACCTTGATACTCCTACAGACACTGATATAACAGAGGGTACATCCGAATTGTATACAGAAATCGATCAACTTTTTGCGCAGCTTACCGACGCAGCGTTTCAAAGGCTCTCAACTCTCAATAGGAAGGATATGTCGGTGGAAATTGAAAAGTTGTTTTCATTGAAATAGATGGATTACTATTTAAAAACCACGACTAACTTCCGGTATGCTGTGCGCTGTGAACCTATCCTGGCACGAATTACAAGAAAATAGCGTCCATTACGGACAAGTACCCCATCATCTGCCAATCCATCCCACTGTGCAACGTGAGGACCGATGTAGTGCGGAGCGTCCTCAAGAAGTCGTCGGACCCGTCTCCCCCGAAGATCGAAGATATCCATCGTTACAAACGCTTGTCCCACATCCGGGGCATTGAGTTGATACACTATCGTCAGTCGATTCCTATCGGGTGCGAAAAATACACGCGGCGAAAGCTTGACGTTCTGGATCTGTAGCCGATCGGTGCGTTCCAAATCTGCGGGAGGAAGCACCATCAATGTATAAATACCGAAGTGGTTAATAGAAGCGGTCACACTCCCCTGAATAGCGTTCACGCGACTTCGCAAGGGTATCCACCGTTTCCCAAACACCTCCCAAAAATAGAGTTGTGGTTTTGCATCTCGAAACGCATCCTCTCGAAAGAGAAACGTAAGCTGTGTTGGTCGTTTCAGGACAAGTCGCGCGGGTGAGATTTGAATGACACGGATGAACTGCCGGGCTGTTGGCGGTAACCCGGGTGATGCTACAATTTCTATCCCAATTTGTTTTTCGATTGTGAGCGCGCCTTCGGGCAGTATGATTTCCACGCCTGCTGGACTCTTGAGTGTTCCACCACGGCTTCCGATGGTGCGTGTTGCTGGAATGACGCTTAACCTTACACGCTGTTCCACCCCGTTCACACGACAGATAAGATCTCCTTCCCCTACAAAAACAGCCGTTAGCATTGGTTGATTATCTGTCGTAACGCCACCTAAATTCCCGGCGAGGAACCACTGTGCCGTAAGCACTTTCTTATCCGCGGAGACCGCCTGAAGTCGGTAGCGTTTCCCAGAAACCAGCCTATAGGGTCGTATCACTTCTACGTGACCATCAAACACCCGAATTTCAAACAGGTCCTCAACCGCCGTAGCTTCTAAAGTGTGCCATATCAGCAGCACCATCAATATGAAATATATTGTTGTTGGATAGAAGGGAATTCGCATGCCCACAGAGTAGCATACATCCGACTTGCATTGCAAGCCGTCTTGTGCTAAATTCTTAATTGATAGGCTCTTGGACTGCGCTCCGCTACGCTTACGCGCAGGTTTCTGGTTAAGTAGGAATTCGCGAGCACAACAGGCTCCTCCAATTATGGACCCATTACCGTTAGCCTGCAACAATACGCAGAAACACCCCGATGAATGCCACACGCGCATTCAGCGTTGATTCGCAAAAACACGCAGGCGGATATACAAAAAAGAAGGTTAAATGCTAAACCCCTGACCGAACCGCAAGGTATAATTAAAGAATGAAGAAACAACATTCCATGTCAAAAACGGTTGATGGCACCGCCCTCATCAAGGCAGACCCTCTACTAAAGCCGTATACAGCACAACTTCGCGAGCGGTTCATACACTATCAACGTTTCAAGACAGAGATTGAGAAAACCGGTGGTATCTTAGGCGAGATCAGCCGGGGACATCAATATTTCGGCCTCAATCGCGGGGAAAATGACGGTGAGACCGGGGTTTGGTATCGCGAATGGGCACCCGAGGCACACACCCTTGCTCTTATCGGCGACTTTAACGACTGGGATCGCGGGGCACACCCGATGTCTGTCGATGATCGTGGTGTATGGCATATCTTCCTGCCCGATAGAGACTACGCCGATCGACTTACACACGGAAGCCGAGTCAAGGTGCATGTTGTATCAGAACTCGGTGGACTCGATCGGATTCCAGCATATATTCAACGTGTTGTTCAGGAAGGGGACGCCGATTTCACCGGACAGTATTGGGCATCACCGTTCCCATATCAGTGGAAACATCGCGTCCCTCGTTTGGATGTTGGCACCGAGGGCTTACGGATCTACGAGGCACACGTCGGTATGGCGCAGGAAGCGGAAAAGGTGGGAACGTTCGATGAGTTCACGCAAAATGTGCTACCCCGAATTGCAAATTTGGGCTATAACGCCGTGCAACTGATGGCGGTCATGGAACATCCCTATTATGCGAGTTTCGGATACCACGTAAGCAATTTCTTCGCCGTCTCAAGTCGTTTCGGGACACCGGAAGAACTCAAAGCACTCATTGATACCGCACACGGTATGGGGATCTTGGTTATCATGGACCTGGTACACAGCCATGCCGTCAAAAACCTGAATGAAGGATTGAATTGCTTTGACGGCACAGCATACCACTATTTTCACGCTGGTGAGAAAGGTGAGCATATCGCATGGGATTCGCGTTGTTTTGATTACAGCAAATACGAAGTGCAACGCTTTCTTCTTAGCAATATTCGTTATTGGCTGGAGACCTATCGGTTTGACGGATTCAGATTTGACGGCATCACAAGCATGCTCTATAGCGACCACGGGTTAAATCGGAACTTCGATGGTTACGCGGACTATTTCGATGATCGAGTTGAACTCGACGCTATTGCCTATCTAATGTTAGCAAACGAGGTCCTTCACGCCGTCAACTCTACCTCAATTTCAATTGCTGAAGATATGAGTGGAATGCCTGGTCTCGCGCGTCCCATTGAGGAAGGCGGACTCGGTTTCGATTACCGACTCGCAATGGGCATCCCGGATTATTGGATCCAGTTATTGAAAGAGAAACAAGATGAAGATTGGCACATCGGCGAGATTTACGGCATGTTGCGTGACCGCCGGACCGGCGAGAAACACATCGCCTATGTCGAGAGTCACGACCAAGCCATCGTTGGCGATAAGACACTTGCTATGCAACTCATGGACACTGAACTTTACACGAACATGAGCGTCTCCACAACAAACCATCGCATCGCTCGCGGCACAGCACTCCACAAACTCATCCGATTGCTGACCTTTAGTTTAGGTGGCGACGGGTACCTCAACTTCATAGGGAATGAATTTGGACACCCTGAGTGGATTGACTTTCCGCGCGCGGGGAACAACAATTCTTACTGGTATGCGCGCAGGCAGTGGCATCTCGTCGATGATGATACCCTCCGCTACCAACATCTCAACGCTTTTGATCGCGCCATGCAACACCTCGACGCAACTTACCATCTGCTTTCTGATGAAAACATCTATCTTTTATTTATTCACGAGGACAGCGAAACAGATCGTCTATGAACGGGGTGGACTTATCTTCGCCTTCAACTTCCATCCGACTGCATCGGTCACAGATTGGCGTATCCCCGTGCCTCAGAAAAAGGATTATCGCCTTATTCTCAATACCGACGATACCGCTTACGGTGGCTATGGTGCCGTAGAGGGTAGGCATTATCCATGGCAAGATGTAGCCATAGAGGGACATACACAATCCATCCAACTGTATGTCCCCGCCCGAAGCGCACAGGTATTAGCGGTTAGGGAAAAAGATTAGAAACCCACTGACACCTCCGCATCAATTCGCTTGTCATCACGTGGTATTATTATCCAACGAATACGCACGGTTTCCACCGGGACCGCCACCAATTGCCCATGTGCCTCGGAACAATGACTGCCGCCTCGGTGGCATCGTTTCAATAATCTCGTGGCTCAGGTTAAGTCGATGCCATTGTGCCCAGATGGAGTTATAACAATTGAAGACCGCACATCGAGGGTTCGATGGATTCGTCCAATCATTCGCCGCATGGACGAGGCTCTCAGTAAAAATGACAACAGAACCGGGTGGGCAACTATAATCATCCATCACCTCGCGCATATTCGCTTCCCACGGTGACTCACTAATATTCGGACGATACCGGTCAGGACCTCCGTAATTGAAGTGCGCTTTGTGTGAACCACTGAGAAAAGAGGTAGCACCTTGTCCTGACTTGACCTCCTCCAATTCCCAGACGACGCGCGTTAACCCTGCGAAAATCTTCCCACCAGCGACCTGATACCGCATCGCATTTGCCTGCTGCGGTGGACGCACAACGTGCGGCAGACCGTTATCGCCACGTTCCGACACACCCCAACCCGGGGATCTCACAGTCGTGAACGAGCCTTCACACCGAAATCCATAGCAATCATCCATCACAAAAGGATCTTCGGATAGAATCTCATTCAGGATGCCTACGATTGCGGGATGGTCGAGGAGCGTTTGGAGTGCCCCTTGATAACTCTGTTTCGCACCGTCATAGACCTCTGCTTTCATCTCTTCAATTTCTGGCTCAGATAATACTGACGGTAACAGAATCCAACCGCGGAGATCGAAGAAAAATTTTTGCTCAGGTGTCATTAGCACCGGTGCGTCCACAGGAGTTTGATTTGACATTGACTTCTTCTCCTTAAAGTGCCTTTTCCAATCCAGGCAGGAAATAATCCTTAACAACGACTTCCCAACTCATGCGGGAAGCAATATCGTAACCTTCTCGAAGCATATCTTCTACATCACGGGGTTTGCGAGGTAAGCGTCCCAAGAGTTTCGCTGCGATGTCTCTGCTATTCTCCATCTCAATCGCATTCCGTTCCGCCAACCCGATATGAATTACATCTTCTAACGACTTCGGAGGAATATTCAACTGCGTATAGTCCGCAATAACAATATTTGGGACATCACGGTCATCGGTAGCACGTTGAATGAACCCGCAACACCCACATACATTGCTGACGACGCAGATCGCGCCGAAACTCAGCGGCTCTACCTGCGCAATCCCGAACGGTTCGTAAATAGACTGCCCGAATTCGGCATCACTCCCCTTGCGAATGTCCATAAATTCCATCTCTATCGGCATCCGTTTCCCGCAAGCGGCTTGACTCCATCCGAACTGATTGACAAAAACGACCTTGATCGCCTTAGACTGTAGATTAAAGGCAGAGACACCGTTGTTCAGTTCGATTTCCGCACCAACGAGATCAGGATAACCGATTTTGTGGTGCACGGGCCAGCCATACGCCTCCTCCATCTCGTGAATACTTTCGTGGGGACGGCCTGTCGCAATCTCTGTGGAGAGAATAAACAACACGGCTGTTCTATCATTGGAAGCGAGTAGATCGTCCAAGTGCATAAGCACCTGTAAATCTCGCCACAATCCTTTACTTTTGACGAGCCGCGTTACATGTGTGAAGATGTAATCGGGACGATAATCCAGAAGTGTTTTTGCGTATTTTTGGAGCAGTGCCTTTGACGTTAATTTTTCCTGTAGGCTCACCTTAAACGCTGGAATACCGTTGTAGACGAGGTTAATTGGGAACTCCTCAAACGGCTTTGCCAAGAACCGCAACTCATCTACAACCAGATCCCCGACTGCGAAGATTGTATCACAGAGATGTGCTTTATCAATCAAGGCGTGCTTGAAATACCAAAACGGATCGTCGAACACCTCACGGATCGATTCTCCTTTCGCTTTTGCCTGCTCCAATACGTTGTAAAAGCGTATATCATGTCCGGGATGCCCCTCAACAATGGGACGTATCGTTGCCACTTCATGGGCATAGAAGACGGTGCGCATGTTCACGGCGTCTTCGTTGTTCTTGCGTTCAATTAGTGTTTTGAGTGCAAGCGGCATCCCCATGAATTCATGCGAAATGATGAATACCGGCGTCTTTGTCTTTCCACCGATGAGGACACGCAACGCATCATACGCGGGTTCGGCAAGACGGACGTATTCTTCATATTCCCATTCACTCTCGTACCGACTTGATTCGATAGCAAAATGCTCATAGAGATGCCATTTAAATTCGCTCGTCTGAGCTTCATTGCTATTTGATACGTTCACCAAGACGACATCCGTGAGGGTCGTAACGTTCTTATTTTTATCTACAAACTCTCGCTGTCCGTAAACGATTTCTACATGATAAATCTGCTCAATCTCACTGAGAGTTTTTGCGTGGGGCGTGTCTGTTATCCCTTCACTTGCGCGATACAGCACGGTATCCAATTCTCCCAAGTCGGCACCAGGAAAGAGAGGCCCGACGAGAAAGGTGCGTTCAACCGCTTCGTTGTAACTACGGGTTGTCAGTAACCCTTCTAAAACTGCTCCGATGCCGCCCATTTTTTGGATGGCTTCGTGTGTCACATGAACAACAATACTCAAATTTTTTTACCTCATCTAACGTTTTTTATCCAGGCTTGAAAGCAAAGCCCAAAAGGATGAAAAAGTATAAAATCGCATTCTTTACGAAAGATTATATCATGACATCAGAACGGATGTCAAATTCCGCAAATCTTTGCTCTTGACAACCTCCTCAAAAGCAACTATAATATATATGAAGGCTCGTGCGACAACGCCTCGCTTTTCCCAGAGATTCCGACACACGTCGCGCAAGACATTGGTTAAGGTGTGTTGAATCAATATCTGAAGTTATATATCCCTTATGGAGGTAGAAATGTTAGAAAGTATTGGAAGTATTGCGGGTGCTATATGGCACTATCTTGAAGATAACACCGAAGCCACTATTACAAAATTAACACGCGAAATTGGCGAAACCGAACGGACAGTTTTAATGGGTGTCGGTTGGCTCGCCCGCGAAGGAAAATTAGATTTCGAGCAACGGAAACAAGGCACCTACATCACTTTAAAAACACAACAATCAGACGCAGAAGTCGTATAGATTTCGGAAGGAGAACGGATTAGATGAAGCCACTTCGTCAGTTAACAGTGGTGCCAATGTTGCCGCCGAATCTTGAACCCCTGCGTGAACTTGCCTTAAATCTGTGGTGGACCTGGGATCGTGAAGCCCTGGGCTTATTTCGACACCTTGATACCGAATTGTGGGAAAAGACATATCACAATCCGGTTGCGATGCTCGGTCAAATTTCCCAAGAACAGTTAGATGCCGCTGCAAAAGACAGTGTATTTCTCGCCCGCCTTGAAGTCATCCACAAAAAATTTAAAGAATACCACAAGACTGCGTCATGGTTTGAAACAAATCACAACGACGAGACGCTCAACAACCTGAACATCGCTTATTTCTCAATGGAATATGGGTTGACTGAGTGTATGCCGCTCTATTCCGGCGGCTTAGGGGTCTTAGCAGGCGACCATTTGAAGTCCACAAGTTACTTAGGTCTGCCTTTCGTTGCAGTCGGACTACTCTATCAGCACGGGTATTTCCGCCAGACGCTCACGGCAGATGGCTGGCAGATGGCTGATTACCCAACGAATGACTTCTACAATATGCCCATCCAGCCAGCAAAGTGTGCTGATGGCACCCCACTTTTTGTGGAAGTTATGTATCCAGAAGGTAAAGCATTTGCCAAAGTCTGGTGTGCACAAGTCGGACGCGTTCCCTTATACCTGCTCGACACGAATATCCCCGAAAACCAGAGTGAGGAACTACGAAACATAACAGACTACCTGTACGGCGGTGACGAACGCCTCCGTATCAAACAGGAGATTCTGTTAGGTATCGGTGGATACCGTGCTTTGACTGCACTTGGTATACAACCGACCGTCTGCCACATGAATGAAGGTCATGCGGCGTTCCTCACAATTGAGCGCATCCGACAACTCATGCTGGAGACAGGAATCCGTTTTGAAGAAGCCTGCGAAGCTACGAAATCAGGAAACATCTTCACAACACACACACCCGTCCCTGCCGGTATTGACTGGTTTCCGCCTGAGTTGGTTAATCACTACTTCAGCGGTTACTATAGGGAAATCGGGGTTTCTGCTGATACTTTCCTGGGTCTTGGCAGAACAAATCCGATCAATACGCACAGCGAATTCAGTCCCGCGCTCCTCGCGCTCCGACTCTCAGCGATGAGCAACGGTGTGAGCCAATTACACGGTGATGTTTCCCGTGAGATGTGGAAGGATCTCTGGCCCGGGACGCCCGTGCATGAAGTCCCTATTAGTGCGATAACAAATGGCATCCATACCCGTTCTTGGGTCTCCGGTGATATGCAGAGTCTCTTTGACAGGTACCTGGGTCCTCGCTGGATCGTTGAACTTACAAACCAAGCAGTCTGGACACAGATTTCACAGATCCCGGATCCTGAGTTGTGGCGAACACATGAACGCCGACGCGAACGCCTTATTACATTCGCACGCCAGCGACAAGAGCAGAAACACGCCCTCGGAAGTGCCTCAACTTCTTTGCATGGCAAACGTTCGCAGGAAAGCGAGAGGGTCGCAACTAAAATTCTCAATTCAGCGGCATTAACTATCGGATTTGCTCGCCGGTTTGCAACCTATAAGCGTGCGACCTTACTCTTCCAAGATGTTGACCGTCTTGACAAGATACTCAACCATCCAGAACGCCCTGTACAACTCATTTTTGCGGGCAAGGCACACCCACATGACTATGAGGGGAAATTGCTGATTCAGCGCATCTCCCGTATCGCATCAGAATCACGATTTTATCATAAAATCGTTTTCATTGAGAACTACGACATCTGTGTGGGTCGCTATCTCGTTGAAGGCGTGGACATTTGGCTCAACAATCCGCTACGTCCTAACGAAGCGAGCGGCACAAGCGGTATGAAAGCGGCAGCGAACGGAGCCCTCAATCTCAGTATTGCGGATGGATGGTGGGCAGAGGCAAATCATTTAGGTGGTGGCTGGACCATCGATGCTGGTGACACTTCTGAGGACTCAAAGTCCACCGACAAAGCACACGCCAACGCTATTTATGAGCTTCTTGAAAAAGAGATTGTGCCCCTCTTCTACCAGCGTAACCCTGTTGACGATGTGCCGTATGAATGGGTTGCCCGGATGAAGACTGCGATGCAGAACCTCGCTCCTATTTTCAATACGAAGCGGATGGTAGCGGAGTACGCAGAGCAGTTGTATTTTCCGGCACATCGCCGCTGGCAGCATCTCAATGAAGCAGGTGGAAAGCGCAGCATCGCCTTAACTCGCTGGAAAACACATATTCAGGATCATTGGGGCGACCTACGGATTGAGGAGAGACACGCCGATGAGACAACTGCTGTGATTCAAAACCCTGAGTTGGGGGTCGGTGAATCTACAACGGTGCAGGCGGTTGTTCATACCGACGTGCTGTTTCCACACGAACTCGCTGTCCAAATTTACCACGGTGTGTTAGACGAAGCAGGCGAAATTCACAATGGAAGTGTCAGCCCAATGGAGTATCAAACCGACCTCGGAGGTGGCACCTATCTCTTTGAAGGGACACTCACCTTGAAACAGACGGGATTACACGGTTACACCGTCCGCGCCTTACCTTATCACGAGGACTTTCAATCTCCGCATGAACTTGGGCTTATCACCTGGGCGTAAGAGAGCCATCAGTTATCAGTCGTCAGCAATCAGTTTCCATCAGCCATCGGCAAGTGTCGCGAGCGAGGGGGAAATTGAAAAACGCCCAAGCAAAAACCCCAAGCAAAAACACTCGCTCCTACAGGGTAGCGTTTGCTTTCGCGTTGCTCAAAACGATTTTTAAGTGTATAATATAAAGGACGCAGCTTGAAACGAAATGGAGGGCGACTCCCAAAAAAGCACGGCAAAGTCCTAATCCACGTTGTTTAACCGCAAGGAATAATTAAAAAATGGACAGAACAGCAGAAATCGCCCGCGAAACAGCAGAAACCCGTATCCGACTCCGACTTGACCTCGACGGAACCGGAGCATCCGATATTAACACCGGCGTTGGATTCCTGGATCACATGTTGGAACTCTTTGCCAAACACGGCTTTTTCGATCTGGAAATCCAAGCAGAAGGTGATTTACACGTGGATGCACACCACACGACCGAAGATGTCGGTATCTGTTTAGGGCAAGCCCTCCAAAAAGCAGTGCTGGACAAAACTGGGATGCAACGTTTCGGCAGTTTCACCATCCCTATGTACGAATCCCTCGCCAAAGTAGACTTGGATGTTTGCGGACGTCCGTATCTCTACTACGAGACCCCGCTTGTCTCCGGGAAAGTTGGCGATTTTGATATTGAACTCACTGAAGAATTTTTCCATGGATTTGTGAATCATAGCGGGACAACCTTGCATATCAACGTCCCCTACGGCACAAATCAACACCACATCATTGAAGCCATCTTTAAGGCAGTTGCGAAAGCTTTGCATATTGCGACACGTCTTGATGAACGTATTACGGGTGTCCTATCTACCAAGGGAAGTTTGTAATGAGGAGAGAACGTTTATGAGTAACGGAAACGTAATTGCAGTTATTCTTGGAGGCGGTCGCGGCGCACGCCTGTTTCCGCTGACACGCGACAGGGCGAAACCGAGCGTCCCGATCGCAGGTAAATTTCGACTCGTGGACATACCGATTAGCAACTGCTTCCATTCCGGCTTGGAACGCATCTATGTTCTGACGCAGTTTAACTCTGTCTCCTTGAATCGGCATATTGCGCAGACCTACCGCTTTGATACATATCGCCGTGGGTTCGTCCAAATCCTCGCAGCACAACAAACACTGATGGGCGAAGAGTGGTATCAAGGAACCGCGGACGCAGTTAAACACAATCAACCTTATATCCTCAATCCACGTTTCGCAGACGATTACGTTCTGATTCTCGCCGGTGACCATCTCTATCGGATGGATTATCGCAAGATGCTCAAAGTCCACACTGAATCTAACGCCGCTATCACTGTGTCTGTAATTCCTGTGAAAAAAGAGGACACGAGTGGGCTGGGCATTCTTCAGGCAGACGCGAACGGACGTATCGTTGATTTCGTCGAAAAACCCCAAACCGAAGAGGAACTCCATCGACTCCGTGTTGAACCCGACGTCTTTACATCTCGAGGGATTGAACCCCACGGCAGAGAATACATCGCCTCAATGGGGATCTACATCTTTAACAGGACAGTCTTGCAAGACGTGCTTCAAGATGACGCAAACGTTGACTTCGGCAAGGATATTATCCCGAAGAGCATTCAGACGCTTCCAGTTTCTGCTTACTTTTTTGATGGCTATTGGGAGGATATAGGTACCATTCGCTCCTTCTATTCGGCGAATATCGCGCTCACCGACACTTCACCTGCGTTCAATTTCTACGACGAACAGGCACCCGTCTACACCAACCGGCGGCATCTGCCGAGCACCAAAGTCAACAGCAGTAGCGTTCGATCCTCAATCCTCGCTGAAGGCTCTATCATTGATGATTCTGAAATCGATAGAACTATTGTCGGGATCCGAAGTATCATCTCCAATCGCAGTCGGATTTACCAGTCTGTCCTTATGGGCGCAGACTATTACGAGTCCGATGAAATACGGATGGAAAACGCACAGGCAGGCATCCCGAACGTCGGTATTGGGCAAAATTGCCTCATTCAGAATGCAATTATTGACAAAAATGCGCGTATTGGTGATAATTCTGTACTCGTCAACCGAGATGGAGTGGATAATCTGGATGGTGAAGAATACTACATTCGGGATGGAATTGTTATTGTTCCAAAGGATGCAACGATACCTCCTGAAACCGTCGTCTAATCCATAGTCCTGAATTCCATAATCAAGGTTTCTTAACAAGGAGCATTGCTGATGTACAAAGTGCTAACATTCCTAACACTGAGTCTCTCGGTGCTAATACATTTCATGGCACTCCCAGTCGTGGCACTCGATACAGATGGGCTTGTCGGTGTGTGGTTACTGGATGAAGGCAAAGGGGAAGCCGTTAAGGATTCCTCCGGTAACGGGTTGGATGGAAAAATCGCACAAGGTAAGCCGAAATGGGTTAAAGGTAAGTTTGATGGTGCAATGGAATTCGGCGGGTCAGATATGGTAACAGTCGATGATGATGACGCGCTCGATCTGAGCGAATTCACAATTGCCGCATGGATAAATATCCCAAAAGTCTCCGGGGCATGGCAAATCATCGCTTCGAAAGAAAACCGCAATCCGACCGGTAGAAACTACGGGCTTTTCGGTCACATCAACACCGGGGTTATCCATTACTCTTTCACAACAAACTCCGGCTGGAAATCCTTCGATGCGAAAACCGTTGCAACGGATGGTGATTGGCACCACACCGCAGGCACTTATGACGGTTCTGACTTCAAATTCTACCTTGATGGGCAAGTAGATGCCGAAGTATCGCCAGGAACGAAACCCGATAACCACGATAATTTTCTTTTTATCGGTGGATGCGATATCGGTAACTACTGGATGACAGGTGTTATTGACGAGGTAGTACTTTATGACAGAGCCCTCAGTGAGAAAGAAATCAACGAATTAATCGAAGATGGGATGGTCGTTACGTTAGACGTTCAACCGGGCAGGAAACTGGTGACAACTTGGAGTCAAATTAAAGCACAAGCGACTCGGTAGATTCCAAGAGATAAAGTTTTTGATGGCAGAAGGAACAAGTAAAAATATGTCTGAATTGAGACAACAACTCCTCGTGTTGCATTTGCACACGCCTGACTTGAACAGTGGCGTTGTCGCTTGGGCAATGTACGACGGTACGGGTCAAAAACGCTATACGACAGGGGACAGCGAGGCACCCCCCTATAACTCGGTTGTGGAAGCGATGCAAGATGGCTGGCGCGTGATTCAGTTTCCACAACAATTCCCTGCCTATCCCGGCATGGAATATCATACTTCATATCTCAGGTTTGAATATATCCTGGAGAAATTGGAGAAAATCTAATGATTGACAAAAAGCATTTGCTCAACACAGAACAGATGGCGAACTTCGTAGCGGACGGTTATCTTCGTTTCGACGACCTAATTCCCCAAGAATTAAACGAAGCCGCACATGCCGAAATGGAAGAGGGTATTATTGTGCGTGGACGCGGCGGTACGGTTTTAGACGAAGTCTGGGACGATGAATCTGCGGTTGGCAAAGTCTTCCGACTACCGGAAGTCCAAGGTATTATCCAAAGTTTAGTAGGCGAGAATCCCCTCTACGATCATCACGCCGTTCACATCGTCCGTCCCCAAAACAACATAGGGCAAATTTGGCATGCCGACGCGATTATCGATCTACGGATGCATTTCGACATCCAATTCTTCTATTTCTCACACGATACGCCGCGCGAAATGGGAGGGACGATGATTTTACCGGGAAGCCACTATCGCCGTGTCTGTGAAACGGACATCGCGCGCTATCAAAACTTCCTCGGACAAATGCCCATCGCTTGTAATGCTGGCACTCTGATTGTGGTGCATCACGGGATGTGGCACTGTGCGCAACCGAATCTTACAGACCGCACGCGCTACATGTTCAAACTCCGCCTTAACCCGACGGTACGTCAGTGTCAACTCTGGAACACAGACGATATAGACACACCGGGTATCCACGGTGCTTTAGGGAGAAATCACAGATGGTATGGGAACGATGTACGACTTGAGATCGTCAACCGTATCAAGCAATGGCGCTTCCTCACTGGCGACGACTCGTTTGATATCGGCTACTGGCTCTCTCGACTCGAAAACATGCCAGAGAATACCGAAGAAGCAGCGTAGTTTCTCACTATAGTAAAGTTTAGAATTAATTGACACTCCGCACCGGCGAGGTTAGAAACCTCGCCTACCAGGGGAGGGAGGAATGTCTATTTATTTTTCGGTTTTACTATAAACAAAGAAAGGCGCGGTTACAAACCGCGCCTTGAAACAAGATTAATATGCATAGGCAATAGACTACCGATCGCGATTCCGACCCCTTCTACCACCGCGTTCTCCACGTTCTGCTCGCATTTTTTGCATTATCTCTCGCCGTTCCTCTGGAGACGCATTCCTGATTTTCTCTGCTAATTCATTCGGTTTCATTCCCCAGGCTGCAGCCTGCTCTCCCATCTCCATTTGTCTACGTTTTTCAGCGTCCATCTTAGCATTCGCTTGGTTTCTTGACGAATTACTTCCCTCCGTCCCGGACTGACCTTCACTGGTTTGCGCAGCTTTACCAGCCTCGCGTCCCCGACTGGTGGTCAGGAACTGTAACTCACCTGATTTCAGTGTAATCGGTTTTCCAGCGTTGTCTAAGATTACCTGCTTCGCTTGGATGTCCTTTACCGTCATATCGCCGAGTTTTGTCCCTATCGTCACAAAGTGATACCGATTGGATCTTTTTTCGAGCAGCGTTGCCTGTGATACGGCACTCTCTGCACCAACGGCAGTACCGATTAAACTATAGGCAGGTTCATTATTCGGTGGGGTCCACCCAAGGGGACGAAAGAGATTGTTGTCAATAATCACTTTGTAGAACGCCGCATTCTCTCCGAAATCAATTCCCCCTCGATTCTGACGTCCACGGGACCTATTGGCTTGTACAGTGGCTTGCTCCTTCATTTTCATCATTGCTTGTATTTTAGCCGAGTCCATTTCTGGTTTTTTGACCGGACTTATCTCCGGCTTTGTGGCAATAAGCTCCACTTTCGCCTTATCTTGCGCGTAAAGCAAAATTCCAAACCCGAGAAGTAGACATACGACACAACCGATCCCTAACTTCGCCATGATGCTTCTTCGATTGTTGACGATTTTTGATTTCATGACTCTTCTCCGTTGAACTTTCGGAAAGCGTACATACGTGCCTGCCCGTTTATTATATCTATTAATGATTAAGACAATCTCAGTTTCAAAAAGGTTCTCTTTAATTTTACTATGCATTTCATCGTATGTCAATAGAATTCGTCATTCCTGCAGGGCATTCAGTTCGACTTTAACGTAAACTGGAAACAGAGATTTTCCGTTACTAAGAACCGGGAACGAAATGCCCCACCGTTCCAATAGGAACACCCCACAAATCGCGACACCTGTATCATAACAAAAAGCATTGACTTTCGACAAAAAATAGGGTAAACTTTATGGAAATGGATCTCCCAACAAAGGAATAAATTCGACATGAAATGCCGTAGTATCACTCAGAAATACATCGCATTTGCGTTCAGTTGTGTCTTCATTTTTATCCTAACGGGTCAGCACGCAGATGCTGCGCGTCGCTCACGCGTTCTACCCCTTGTACTTTTCGCTTCAGGCATGGGTCTACAGTTTGGAAGCAGCTTTCTCAAAGCCTCTGCCCAGAACCATTACGATACCTATCTCAACGCCGCAATTCAAGCAGACATCCAAACCCACAAAGACGCTTTCCTTGTCAGACGGAATGCCAGCACGATTATGTCTCGTGTAGGTTTCGGATTTGTGGGACTCGCTGTGCTTTTCTCAATCTATAGTCAACTTGATACACCAGAACTTGTAGAGGATTCAGTATCTTCAACTGATATGGAAATCCCGTTAACGCGCCTCAGAGGTTTCCCAAATCGCTTCTCCGAAAATACGAACCTATTACTTCCGAGGACATCGTTCCAGTTACATCCGCACTACGATTTCCAGACTCGGCGCGCAGGTCTAAGCCTTCGGCACTTTTTTTAATAGCCGTTAGTTTCCATCGGAAACCATCAGTAAAGAGGTATTCTTCAAACCCGTAGGGGTGAATCACATGAATCATAAAAATCATAGTTCAGACTTTTTCAGCAGACGATCCACCAGTAAGATTATTTTTCTACTGAGCTTTTCCATGTTGTCTGCACTGGTTTTCTTTAATGCTTGCACAAGTAGCGAAGACTTTGCGAATCCACTTGACCCTGAGAACTTACGGACATCTGGTGCGCCTGATGGTCTCATACTTTTCGCAGGCGATAAGCAGGTCCGGGTCACGTGGGACGACACAGGACAGGAAGGCATCAAAGCATATCGCATCTACAGACGTTCCACAGGTGGGGCAGACGCAGAATTCCAGCAAGTCGGATCTGTCGATGCACCCGCAAACGAATTTATTGACACCCAAAATCTTGAAAACGATCGACTTGATACGTCTGGACGGCTCCTCGCCTACGAATACCGCATCAGTTATGTTGACGCCAACGGTGTTGAAACGCCGGACCCAGCCAATCCTCCTGCTGAGAATGAAGACCCACGCCGCATCTGGAAAACTGCTTTGGCGACCCCAAGTGTGCCACCTCCGGCGCCGAATGTAACACTCGGTGACCCGACCGACCTCACCATCAAACTCTTTTGGGACGGCTATGAATTCCCTGACGACTTTTCTATCTTCCGCGTTTATGCCGCACTCGACACCCAAGATGACAAACCGTTACGTTTCGAGTTAATTGCCGAACCGAAGCGAGATCGACTCTACTATTTCGACCACGATTTCCAAGTCGATGGCACCCGAAAGGTTTACCGCGTTGCGGGTGTTGATGAATTCGGCGCAGAAGCAATCACAACGATTACTGCCGCAGTGCCAAATGTGCCGCCTGCGCCTCCAAAAGACGTTCGGGTCCGTTACTTACCACGTTCCCTTTTTAATACAAAATACGATGCGGTTATCTCATGGACACCGAACACCGAACCCGATCTCGCTGGGTATCAACTCTACACCAGAGACGCCGCTGGAAAACTCCTCCCGCGCCCAGCAGTCGGACCCAAGGAGCGCACTTTCACTATCCCCGGTGAAGACCCCATTCTTGTCGGTCAATCATTAGAATTCAAGAAGTACTACATCACCGCCTATGACGATACACCCGGACCTGACGGACGACGCGACGAAAGCGCGCTTGTGGAGGCGAAATCGCGATAACTACAAGACTCTCGCAAAGAATCTCGAATGACAACACAATGCTAAAGGATAAATCCATGCACGCTAACTTTTCCAAAGCAAATTTCGGGCTTACCCGTTATGCCCCGAAAAAGAGACAACACAACACACAAACCTTTATTTATATTATTTGTACTTTACTGCTTCTCACAGGCATAACAACACCCCTGTGGGCACAACTCCCTCCCATTTCACATCTCAGCACCATCCAAACCGCTGAACCAATGGGTAAGGGAGGCACCAGTACGACGTTTGGACTCTTTCAATACTCCAAAGTAGATTTGCTACCGGATTTCAGTCAGAGGGTCGATATTGGCGGATTTGAGGAATCCCACATCGTAAGCCTGGAGATCGAGACCTTCCTTATCCCTGTCAAATTCGCTTACGGTTTAAGCGACGAACTCGATCTCGTGCTCGGCGGTACATTCTCGACAGGTGGCGTCCGGAAAGTCGTCCACGATTTCTACAACACTGCTACTGAGACGGCTGACGATCCAAACATCAATCGTCGCGTCTACGATCAACCGCTCTTCGACGGTAGCATTGGACTGAAATATAACATCAAACCCGACCGAAACGATAATTTACCGAGTATTTCTGTGGGTGGCGACGCGCAATTCGGGTTCACTGCTGATGACCGTCTCAATTCAGACAACGAATTCCTCGACCATAGCCCTGCCGATGGATTTCCGTTTGTCGGAATCAACACCTATCTCGTTGGCACACAAAGATTCGGGAGTCTCTTTAAACTTCACGCCGGTGTCGGCGTCTTCTTGACATCAAAGGCACTCAAAACGACCGACTTTTTTACACTCAATTGGCAAGTCGGCGGTGAGATCGCCGTTTCAGATAGCATGTGGTTGATAGCCGACTTTTCGCGTGAACTCCCGTATGCCGGTATACACGTAACGAACCTCATCGGGATGGGATTCCGCTATGAAATATCGAATACGCTTGCGTTCCAACTCGGATTTAACAGCCAGCCAGGATTCCAGTTTAACCTAACATTCGGCGGTGAGGATATACAGACATTTGACGGTGAAAATTTGCTCTTTTAGCGATAGAAATTGAAAGAATTATCGAGGGAAAATTAATAAAGATGCAAGCAGTATCCCACAATCAGAGTGCCTCCCCGTCCAATATGAACTAATCAGTCGTCCGTAACATTGTCCCGCAAGCCTATATAGGCTTGCGATAGGAGGACGGCTCGAACACAGAAAACGTCAAGGTCTTAAACCCCGTTACTTACCCGCAAGGAAAAATTAAAAAAATGCGAGCAGTTGTTCAACGCGTCAAATCCGCGAGTGTTAAGGTAGGCGGCGAACTGGTTTCTGAAATCGGGGCAGGCGTGCTCGTTTTCCTCGGCGTTGCCCATGATGATACGACAACAGAATTAGAATATATCGCCAATAAGGTCGCGAATCTGCGTATCTTTGAGGACGCAGAGGGTAAAATGAATTGTTCGCTTCTTGAAACAGGAGGGGCGGCACTCGTTGTCTCGCAATTCACGCTTTACGGGGATTGCCGTAAAGGACGACGCCCCAGTTTTATCGACGCCGCTCGTCCCGAAGCCGCGAATGCGCTATATGAACAGTTCATCACCGCTTTAGAGAAACTAAACGTCCCAACACAAGGCGGCACCTTTCAAGCGATGATGGATGTCCAACTCATTAACGACGGTCCCGTCACCATCTTACTGGATAGCGACAAAAATTTTTAACCCGCATAGGTTTATCAATCAATTCTTCCTTAAAAAGTCTTCCTTAAAAAGCACTTTCTTCGGCTTGACATGTCTATAGGAGAAAACGATGGCACAGAAAATGCGTCTCGGTTTAGGTCAATTCAGTGAACTCAGTGAAGAACGGCTGAAATTCATCAAGCAACTTGGGGTTGAAGATGTGCTGCTCAACACACCACAACTCCCCGGCACAGAACGCTGGGAATTTATGGACATCCTTCATCTCCGGACAGAGATAGAAAATGCGGGGTTACGGTTAGCGGCACTTGAGAACGTGCCTGTCTCATTTTATGACAAAGCGATGCTCGGTCTGCCCGGACGCGACGAACAAATCGAGAACATGGCAACAACGATTCGCAACCTCGGCAAGGCTGGTGTGGAAATATTCGGGTACCACTGGATGCCCAACGAAGTCTGGCGGACCTCCCGAACCACGCTCGGTAGAGGCGGTGCGGCTGTTACCAGTTTCGATATGGAACAGGTCAAGGACGCCCCCTTAACGCATGGTCGTGTTTTCACTGAAGACGAAATATGGGAAAATTACGAATATTACATGAACGCCATTTTGCCCGTTGCCGAAGAGTCAGGCGTTAAACTCGCGCTTCATCCAGACGATCCGCCTGTGGAATCCCTTGCGGGTGTGCCACGTCTGTTCCGTAACTTTGAAGGCTTCAAACGCGGGATGGAAATCGCCGACAGTCCAATACATGGACTCGATTTCTGTGTCGGTTCTTGGTCCGAAATGGGACCCGGGGTCACAGATGCGATCCGTTATTTCGGAGAACGCGACAAGATTTTCTACGTCCATTTCCGAGATGTCCAAGGGCATGTCCCAAAATTCGCTGAATCCTTTGTTAACAACGGCAACTGTGATATGTTTGAGGTAATGCGCACGCTGAAAGAGGTCGGTTTTACAGGCTTCATGATTACTGATCATGTGCCACACGTTGTTGATGACACAGATTGGGGACACCGCGGTCGAGCGTACGCTATCGGGTACATGACAGCATTCCTTGAAATCCTAATGGCAACGTAACTTGGATATGATTTTTGGAACGCGCGGCAACATCCTTTGATATAATATTAGGTGCTCTCGGCACGTGACTTGAGAATAGAAACTGAAAGTTCAGAAAATCAATTGCAACGTGCGTAATTCAGAAAAGGTAAGAGAATGAAACATCCTGAATACATTGATATCATCAAACAAGGGGACTGTATTAAGTTGATGTCCGAAATGCCGGATGAATGTGTTGACCTTGTTATAACAGATCCGCCTTTTGCCATTGACTTCAAAGCGACTCGTCACAACTACAACCGAACAGAGAGTCGAGTTCTTGAAGGTTACAATGAAATCGCAGGCAGCGACTATCTTGCCTTTACGCTTGACTGGCTTTCAGCAGCAACAAAAGTGCTAAAAGACTCTGGTAGTATGTACATCTTTTCAGGATGGAACTATCTAAAAGACCTTCTGATAGCAATCGATCAATGTCAACTCATTACAGTTAATCACCTTATTTGGAAATATCAGTTTGGTGTTGTCACCAAGCGTAAGTACGTAACGTCTCACTACCACTGTCTTTTCTTGTGTAAAAATGACAAAAAACGAAAATTTTATCCTTATCGCCGATTTAGCAAGGATGCGAAAACTGAAAGCGGTGGGTCTGCCCACTACAAAGACAAGGAAGATGTCTGGGAAATCAAAAGGGAGTATTGGCAAGGAGCAGTCAAAACACCAACGAAATTACCTGCTGAACTGATTGAGAAAATTCTTGACTATTCTAGTCAAAAAGGTGATGTTGTTTTGGATCCATTTTTAGGTTCTGGACAGGTTGCTGTTGTCAGCAAAATGAAGGAACGACATTACATAGGCTTTGAGATTGTCCCAGCGTATTATGAATTCGCACTTGACCGGATTGAGTCAGGGAAATACTTAATTCAGAAAACGGAAGAAGAACCTGTATGGGACTTATTCAGTAAGGAAACATAATTTTACTATGATAAATCAAAAGATAGTTGACACAGTTGAAAAACTGCAAACCGCCTCTCGAAACATGCCGAAAGTTTGGGATGGCAGAAGTTCCATCCTTGAAATGAAAGAGGGCGGTTCAACACAGTGGCGGCAGATGGAATGGATGGGTTTCTACTTTGAATTTTTATGCGAAACTCATTTTGATGACATAATTGATATGCCCGGGAAGAAATATCGCAACACAGAATTCGACGCGTTTCGTGAAATTTCGTGGGACTTTAAGGCACATGCGGCAAATACAACAAACCATACAGTTATTACAAATGATGCTGAAGCGATAGCAAATACAATAAGCGATTATGGTCACTACGGAGTGATTCTCGCGATCGGTGAAGTAGAATACAACGATGAAGAAAGAACCTTTAAAAGGTGGCATGATGAACTGAAAGAGGGAATAAGCAAATATGAAGTAAACCGGATAAACAGAGGGGCCATGTCAAGAAGGCGTAAAACAGAGTTTATCTTATCGGAAATCCACTTTGTCTGTTTTGATACTGAAACGCTAGGACAATGTGGTGGTTCATTCCAGAAAGGTTTTAGAAATGCTGATGGTAGCCCAAGACGCGAGAAAGTTACGGTAAACATCCGGAAAGTTCCAGATGCTGCCATTGTTGCCACCCAGAACTTCTAGCAGATCAACACACAACGAGGTGACACCATGCACAACAGACCTCCAACAATCGGCGAATACCTACTCAGAAAACTGGAAGGCTATAACATTGAACACATCTTCGGCGTTCCCGGCGATTACGTTCTGCGGTTCTATGACCTTATCGAGCAGAGTTCAATTCAGCATATCGGTATGACCCGTGAGGACGCAGCAGGCTACGCCGCGGATGCCTACGCTCGGATAAAAGGCATGGGTGCCGCGTGTGTCACCTATTGCGTCGGTGGGTTATCAATGGTGAACGCTGTCGCAGGTGCCTACGCCGAGAAATCCCCCGTTGTTGTTATCAGTGGTGCCCCCGGTATCAGAGAACACGGAAAAGATGCACTCCTTCACCATAAAGTCAGAGATTTCCATACCCAACAACGGATTTACGACGAGATCACCGTCGCAACGGCACTACTTGACGAACCTTTCACTGCCTTCAATGAAATCGATCGGGTACTCGATGCCGTCTACCGCTACAAACGTCCGGGATACATTGAACTCCCACGTGACATGGTCGATGCCCGCGGCACACTTTACCAACGTCCCACAACGGGCGGACATCTCAGCGATCCAGAAACATTGGACGTCGCTGTTGAAGAAGCCATTGATTTCATCAACCACAGTAAAAGACCTGTCATTCTCGCGGGCGTAGAACTCCACAGATTCGGTTATCAGAACAAATTACTCACACTCATAGAAGAAAAACGGATTCCAGTGGTGGCAACACTCCTTGGAAAGTCAGTGGTGCCAGAATCCCATCCGCTTTACTTGGGGATATACGAGGGGGCAATGGGGAGACAGGAGGTCCGACAATTCGTTGAAGAGTCGGATTGCGTCATCATCCTCGGCGCATTTATGACGGATGTGAACCTTGGGATTTATACCGCAAACCTCGACCGAGCACGCTCAATCTACGCCACCTCAGAAAAAATTACAGTCCGCTACCACAACTACGAAGAGGTGATGTTTGACGATTTCATTGACGGTCTCAATTCGTCGAAACTCCGAAGACGGCGGAAGCCGAATTTGGGATGGGCATCTCCAGATAAGGACCCGTTCAAAGTCGAACCCGATAAACCTTTAACAACTTCCCGATTGTTCCAACACCTCAACGAATTCATAAACGACGAACTGACAGTTATCGCTGATGTCGGCGACAGCCTCTTCGGGGCGGCGGAGTTGCGCATCCATCAACATACCAACTTTATCAGTCCTGCCTACTACACCACAATGGGGTTTGCAGTGCCAGCGTCCGTTGGGGCGCAAATGAGTATGCCGGACACTCGGTGTCTCGTTATCGTCGGGGATGGTGCCTTCCAAATGACAGGCACCGAACTCTCAACGACCGTTCGTTACGGACTCAATCCAATTGTTCTGGTACTCAATAACCACGGGTACGGCACCGAACGGCACCTCCTCGATGGCTCCTTTAACGACATAGGAAGTTGGAACTACAGTTGTATGCCAACACTCTTTGGGACAGGACGCGGCTACTATGTCCGAACCGAAGGTGAATTTGACGAAGCCATTAAAGCCGCACTCGCCGAGACGCAACACTTTACCCTGATTGAAGCGGAACTTGAAAAATTGGATACTTCACCGGCGCTCGCTCGATTGGCGGAACGGATGTCAGGGAAAATCTAATTTTTAAACGATTAAATCTGGTCACCGCTCCACTATGTTTCGCGGTGGTTTCTGGTTAATTCTTAACTGGAGTTGTGATAGACCTCCTGCTAAAGCAGGAGGCTTCTGCAATACGTTACGCAGAAGCGTTTGTGGAATTCAGCAACGGATAGGACGATGCGACAGAGATACCTACGATTTTGTTGAACAGAACAATAGGATTTAC
Source organism: Candidatus Poribacteria bacterium (assembly GCA_965220065.1). GTDB lineage: Bacteria > Poribacteria > WGA-4E > WGA-4E > WGA-3G > WGA-3G. Next base: position 4,585,473 of record OZ244804.1, on the reverse strand, counting down.
TTCTCCTAACCCAAAGGAAGCTATCCCTTCCTTAAGAATATTCATAGCAGCGTTATGGTCGCGGTCCAGATGGGTATGACATTCAGGACACGTCCAGTCTCTATCTGCTAACGTCAGATTTTCATTTTTATAGTCACAAACAGAGCAGCACTTTGTCGTGGGAGTCCACCGCCCAATCTTCAGCACACAACGGATACGCTTCTGAGACTGGTGTTTGAGTTTTCGCAGGAACTCACCAAATCCCAGATCAGAGACCTGTTTTCCCCACAACCGTTTCATACCTTCAAGATTCAGGTCTTCAAAGAATAGAATATCAAAGTCACGGCAGAGGTCTATCGCCAGTTTCCAATGGTGGTCGGTTCGTTGATTTGCCGTCTTTTTGTGGATACGGGCAACATTCTTGCGTTCGCGTTCCTGATTGTTAGACCCTTTGACCTTCCGAGAATACACCTTTTGTGCTGCTGCCAACCGCTTGGCATTGAGTTTGTAAAACATCAGAGACGGGTAGGTTTTCCCGTTACTGCCTATCAGGAAATCTTCTGTGATACCGAAATCGAACCCTTCAGCTTTACCTGTCTTGGGTTCATATTTGATTTCCGAGTAATCTTCAGTAAGGGTGATATACATATCTCCAAGTGCGTCTCTGGTAACTTGAACGCGCGTGATTTCGCCTTGTATCTCACGATGCAATGCGAAACGATACCAACGCTCATTCAAGCGGATACGATACGTCGGATGATTTCTTTTCTGTTTTTGTTTCTCCAAAACTTTTTCAAGCGGTGCTTGGGTGCCGTCAAACGTCATTCCCTTGTGTTTCTTACACGACTTGAATTGCGGGTGTCCACGTCCAAGGGTTCGCATTTCTCTAAAGGATTGTGCCAAACGTTTGAGCATGTTTTGCAATGCCCACGAGTACGGGATATTCCAATACGCGTATTTCTCAAGTTTCTTGAGTTTCGTCAGGTGTTTCGACATTTTGGCATACGAAAGACCTTTACCATAGCGGCGGTAATACCGGCGCGCAAGCGCATTGAAATGATTCCTAACAACGCCTATGATATTCAAGTCGTTGTGCAAGTGGCGCAACTGTTTATCGTGAAAAAGTTTATGGGTCGTGTTTCGCATGGACTCTCAGGTATCAGGCTTTATCCCCTGCTTAGTGGGAGGCAGACACGTTACCAAACGGTAACGCTAAGCATGTCTGCCAACCTGATACGCTTAATTATAGCAGTTTTTATCCTGTTTTGTCAAGGGAAAAATATCTTTTTCAAACAACGGTTGAGTCCTTTCCAAGAGGGCGGTTCTGTATCCCCGCTCTAAAGAGCGAGGTTTTAGAACCGAAGTTTTAGATAACAGTTAAAAATCTGATAACTTCTACAGTGCAGCGATCTTCTCTCGCAAAAATCCCGTACAGAAAGGCACCTGTTCTTCCGACAGCCCGTGCAATACGACCGCGCCGTCATAACCGCTCTCCTTTAACAGACCCAGATACTGATCGTAGTCCAGCAATCCCGTTCCAGCAGCGAGATGGCCCGCCTCTCCATCGCGATCCAGGTCCTTCGCGTGCGCCAATGCAATATCGTCCTTAAGCAATGCGAACGCCTCATCAAGGATCTCACGCATCTTCGGGAGTTCACCCTTGTGGAAGATATTCGCGCCGTCCATACAAACTTTCAGATACGGCGATTGCATCTCATCGAGAAAACGACGCGCCTTCTGTGCAGAATCGACCACGTTCGCGACTTCAGGTTCAAATGCGAGTGTCACCTCGTATTCCTCGGCAACCTCCAGTGCCTGCTTCGTAGATTCAATGAGATCGCGCCACGCCTCTGGTGTATTGTTATCAGGATGTGCGCGCCACATACTGTCCGGGTTACGCGAGCCGGTACAGATGGTAATCACGGATGTACCCATCGGCGCACACTGCTCCGCAACAGAACGCAACATCTGCAATCCGGCATGCCGTTTCTCAACATCGGGATCAATCATGTTGTAGGTGCCTCCAAGTGCTGAGATTGTGATCTGTCGGTCGTCCATCCCCTTGCGAACCTCCGCAAGTGACAGTCCTGCAGGCACATGATATTGTAAATGGTGGACATCGTGTTCCACAATAGCGTCCAGCGTTTCATTGAGCGTTTCCCGCCGAATCGTTCCTCCCATAAGTCCAACGTGCATAAGTTTCTCCTGTAAAATAAGGGTTTGTCGTAGGTTTAGTCTGAAGAATAAAAAAACAGGATGATTATACAACACAAAACGTCAGATAGCAAGAAAAAATAGGACTCATAGGGGGTAACACATTCATTTGAAAAAAATTACATTTTTCAGAAGATTATGCTATGATTACATCATTCAGCAGAGGTGGAGGCCTTATTTGCGATGAACCCAGAAGTCATTCTAACGAAAATATGCCATGCTATCGACCAACTTATCGAAAGCAGTGAGCCATACAAAGGTCTGTTCCCGTCAATTCTGGATCCACAAACCGGCGATATGCTCACGGAGAAACCAACCAAGATTCCGGGACAACGGGACGGCGACAGAGCACATCTCGGCTCCAATTTGATTCATGATGAACCATTACTTGCCACGATGAACGCACTCGCTGAAAGCCAATCGAAACCGGAATATGCTGAAACTGTAGATCGATACCTGAAGCACTTTGCCCAGAATTGCACAAATACGACAACAGGATTATTCCCTTGGGGTGAACACGCCTTCTGGCAACTCATTGAGGAACGGGTTGGATGTTCACGAAACCCAGCAGGGGGTACTGCAATTCACGACCATCTGCGCAAGGTTCCGCTCTGGATCTGGCAAAAACTGAATATCTTTAACCCTGCCTGTGTACAGAGTTTCGCAGACGGATTGGATTATCATTGGACAGAAGGGAACGGACTTGAATACATCCGCCATGCGAATATTGACACAAAAGCACATCTCGCTCGCGGTGCCCGTGCCTGCGATTTTCCACGTCATTCAGGTTTTTACATCTTCGATTTGGCGTTCGCGTATACGCAAGATCAACGTCCTGAAACCCTCCAACAGATTCAGAACTATACCAGCTATTGGTGGGAGAAACGGGATGCGCGTGGACTTTTGCGTATTGAGAGTCGCTCGCCGAAAGAGGACGAACGGTTTTTTGAGAAGAACGCTCCGACACAGACGTTCTCGTTAGGGATGAGTCTCCTTGAATCCGCCGCGTTGTTAGAATCGCTCCTACCGGAATTGGCGGACCAGATGCGGCACTACGGCTTGGTCTACATTGACGGATTTCTCGCTGCACCACACAACCTTGAAACCCGCGAATTCGTCAGTCTCTGCGAGTGTGAGACGCATCGGATTTTTGAGCGCATGTCAACGTGGGGCAGCGTTTACGGTGCAGGAACCGTGTGCGGCACTGCGGTGCTGTGTCTCGGTGGCTGGCGATTGACACAGAATGAGAAGTTAATGGAATGGGCACGCGTGGTTGGCAATACTTATCTTGCAGAGAAATTCCCAATCGATCGTGTTCACACAGAAGGATTTAAGATTCCAGCATCCGATGCCGGTCTTACGCTTGAGCTGTTTGCGGATCTCTACGACATCACGGGTGAGTCGGTGTGGCTGGAAGGCGGCATTGAATTGGCAGAAACGGTGTTGGAGGTCTATTTTCCAGAGACGCTCCCCTTCGGCGCATCCGGGATTGACTGGTATGAGTCGCAAATGGGAGCGGCGTACCTGATTCACGGGTTGGCACGCGTCGCACTGTTGGCACTTTCTCGGATATGTCCACTCGCGCCCAATTACACAGCACGATAACAAAGATTTGAGCTTGATAATAACAATATACAGGACTTACGCAATTTTGATCGTGGTATGTTCTGTTAGATGGGAATTTTGAAAAAAAGCAGCCGGTCTTCTGACACAAACTAACAGTTTGTGCTACAAAAGAGGAACCTGCGTAAGTCCAAAATATAGATGTGACCGTAGGTTGGGTTGAGCGGTAAAGACCAAAACCCTCCGGTTTATACGGAGAATGCCGATTTTCGATGAATTGTCCCTGTAGATAGAGATAGTGAAACCCAACACCCAACACTATCGGTGTGAAAATGCGTTGGGTTTCACTTGTCCCTTGGTGATTTCAGGTTTCTTGATGAACTGGAAAATTATCTTCTCTATGCGATTTTCAGTAAGATTCCGTTCAACCCAACCTACGACACTTATGTTTTCACAGATAAGAATACAAAGATTTCTTACAGACAACTGTTGTGTAGTAGGCACACGAAGTATGCCTTAATTGTAGGCTTTACGATACAAATTTCCAGTAGAAAAGAAAGGAAAATTATGTCCAGAATACCGATTGGTTTAGAACTGTTCTCCGTCCGAAATGAGTTGGCAGAAGATGTCCGAGGCACGATAAAAGCGGTCGCCGAGATGGGATATGAAGGTGTTGAATTCGCGGGTCCACCGCAACACTCCGCACAGGAGTTGAAAGGCTTGCTTGACGAGTTCGGCTTGATCTGTTGTGGTTGGCACACCCCCTTCAACCTCGTCCAAGAGGATACCCTTGATGAAACAATCGAATTTAACAAGGTCCTGGAAAACCCGTATGTTATCGTTCCGGGTATCCCGGGGGAACTGCGTCAATCGCGGGCAGACTGGTTGAAGTTAGCAGAGACTTTCAATGGAATCGCGGATAAACTCGCCGCACACGGTATGGTAACGGGTTATCACAACCATCACGTCGAATTTTCGCCGCTCGATGGCGAGCTCCCGTGGGATACTTTCTTTGGGAACACCAATGAAGGCGTTGTGATGCAACTGGATATGGGCAATGCGTTATCTGGTGGTGCGGATCTCGTCGGCATTCTGGAGAGATACCCGGGACGCGCTGGCACCGTTCATCTCAAACCCTACACCGAATCACTGGGTGAGGTAGATAGACACGCCGGTTTCCGTCCGGTTATCGGCGAAGACAGTGTGCCATGGGACGAGATTTTCCGAGTCTGTGAAACCACCGGTGGCACGAAATGGTACATCGTTGAATATGAAAGTGATGCCTTCCCACCACTTGAGGCTGTTGAACGTTGCCTGAGTGCGCTGAAGGAGATGGGAAAATGAGAACCTATTGTGCAAGCACCCTCCCATTTTCCCCTTACCAATTGACGGAATTTGTAGGTGGGTTATCCCAAAAGGGCGTATCCGCGATTGAACTCGCCCAAACTCACTATTCGGTTGTGGAAGCCGAAACGATCGCCGCACTCCGAGAGGAGACCGGGCTCCGTTTTAAATCTATGTTGAGTACTGTGGCGGTTGACGCGCCAGACGGACTCGAGGCGTTAATCGAAATTCTTGATACTGCCCAAAGGCTTTCCATTCCACTCGTCAGCATCGCGAGTGGTGGCAAAGAAGAAGCCACCGCCCGCGAGATTGAAACGATTATTGATCATCTCCAAACGGTTACCGAAGAGGCACAGGCTCGTAATCTAACCCTTATGCTCTACGCCCACGAAGGGAGCATGGCTTACAATCTGGAACGCACGCAACACATCCTCAATGCGATCTCCGCCGAAAACTTCGGTTTCTACTACAGTCCGTTTCATTTCCATCGCGCCGGAGACGATCCAGTCGTCGCTTTACGCACCTTGTCGGAGCGGTTGATCAGCGTCTATTTCAACTGTGGTGTGGATTCACAGACAGGCAGCGAGCCATTCTGGGCACCAGAGATGGATTTTCCTGCTATCTGTCAGGAGATAGACCGTGTCGGCTACACCGAGGAGATTATGCTCATCTATTTGGGGTTGAAAGCGGAAACACCACAACCGATTATTGACGGGGTCGCAAACGCACGCGCGCAATTAGAGACCTATTTCTAATAGGACGGGCGCAAATTGCGTGAAAAGGCGATATATTTCCGAAAAAAAGCCGTTGTTTAGCGATTTAACTCCCTAAACCCCCTTATCAGGGGACTTTAAGAGGCAGTGCGTCCATCCTATAGAGTATGGATTGCATTTCAGAGGGATGAGAATTGTCCACACCCCACCATAACCGATAATCAGGAACGTAGGTTGGGTTGAACGGGATTGGCATAAAACGCCATGGTTTGAAAATACATCAAATCTGACAGACCCACATATAGCTCCAAAAACGCAGTGAAACCCAACATATTCCTTCTCAGATTCTACATAGGGAGCGGGATGGCGTTGGGTTTCGCTATCTCCTTGATTGATGTGATGGGATAGGCGGATGAAATGTGCTTGGGGCACCCACGTTGTCTGTCTCAATTCCGCTCAACCCAACCTACGAGGTCACATAAATTTTTCTAAAATTGACACATAAGGAGCATCCCTGTAACCACTCCTGTCTCTCGAAAAATCCTTTCAAGGACATCCACCCTGTATTTTCCCTCCACAATCGGACTTTATCCCGTGTTCAGAACCCGATATCCGCAGAACGACTTCTAAAAAATCCTGATTTCTCTTATTTTTTCAAATTATGCGAATTTCCTGCCCAAAACTTCGTCTTTAATAATAGAGGGTATGAACCGTATCGCCCTGTGCAATTTCAAAAGACTCGGCATCTGATTAAGCCTTTTGGCGAACACGGACACACCCCAACTGTTCATTAGGAGGACCCCTCGTGGAAAAAGAAAGCGATGTTCAACTCATACAAAGAATATTATCAGGCGATGAAGCGGCGTTTGATGTCTTGGTCCACAGGCACCAGAAAAGTGTCCACGCCCTCGCGTGGCGGAAGATCGGCGATTTCCACGATGCCGAGGAGATTACACAAGATACGTTCCTTCAGGTATATAAAAGACTCGCGACGCTTAAGGACCCCTATAAATTTGCTGGGTGGCTGTATGTCATTGCAAATCGGCTTTGTATTGATCGGATGCGTCAGAAAAATCTTACGATACAATCGTTGGAGGACACACCCGTGGAAGAAATAGAGAAATCCTCTTATACTCATCACGTATCGGAACAACAGCAGACAGAAATCACCGAGCGTCGCCGTGCTATCGTCAAAACACTTCTCGAAAAACTCCCGGAGAGTGAGCGGACCGTCATGACGCTTTTCTATCTTGGCGAAATGACGGTGAAAGAAATTAGTAAGTTCTTGGGTGTCTCTGCAAGCGCAGTTCATAATCGGTTGTATCGGGCACGCAAGCGGTTACAAGAGGAAGAAGCACTCCTTGTTCAAGAAGTCCTCGGTGGCGTGCAGATACCGGTGAGTGTCAGCCAAAACATTATGCAGCGGGTCGCTGACATAAAGTCAATGCCGCAAACAACGCCAAAACCGGTTATTCCATGGATCGCTTTCGGTACGGCTTTTCTTCTGCTCGCATTACTCCTTGGCACGAGCAATCAATACCTCGCCCGATTCCAGAAACCCTACAGTTTCGAGGCACAATCCGAACCGACCGTTGTAATCATTGACGCACCCGTCGTTCTTGAGACTGATGTGAAACCCGCCCTGCGAAATCAAGTGGGACAGGCTACAGCGTTAGATAAAAACACTGGTACTGGCTCACAGGGATCTGAAACTGTCTCAACAACTGGATTACCGGTGCATCCCGAAACTGTTGAGACATGGATGCCGGATCCGAATCTCCGGTGGTTTGTTCGAGAACGTCTTGAGATTCCAGACAATATCCCTATGACCCCTCGTGATCTGTTGCGTTTGACAGATATAGAGATACGTGCCGAAGGCATCATCACAAATCTTCAGGGTCTCGAACACGCGGTGAACTTAGAATTCCTTGATATCCTTAGAGCAAACATTTCAGACTTAACACCCCTTGCCGGGTTACAGAATATCAGGGTTTTGAAATTTTATGACAGCAACATTTCAGACTTAACACCGCTCGCTGGACTTGTGAATCTCACAGACTTAAACCTATCCCACAACAACATTTCAGACTTAACACCGCTCGCTGGACTTGTGAACCTCACAGACTTAAACCTATCTCACAACAACATTTCAGATATTACACCCCTTGATGGGTTTGTAAACCTCAAAGTGTTGCTTCTGAGAGGAAATCAGATCATTGACTTTACATCTCTTCACGGGCTTGTCGGGCTAGAAAGATTGGATCTGGGAGATATACCGATAGACCCAGAAATTCTTCAGAGACTGAAACCAGTAGATCCTCCAGTTATTTGTGAAATAGCGAGAGCACCTATACGTCCTCGTATAGAAAACAGGGTACTTCCGTCGGTTTTTCAAGCATGTGGGGATATAATCAATATGCCAAGACTCTCGCGGGAGGAGAAAATAGCCTATCATGATCTGTTTTTTTGTGGTGAAACATTCGGGTGGACTTGGACTCCAACACCGGACGGAAACCTGAGATTAATAGGGGACCTTGAGGAGGCCAGGAGCGCGCCAGATCGGATGCGCGCTCAGAATCCAAATCTGATTCTCCTTACAAGCATAGAATACTATGCTGCAGACGACGATGCGTATCCAGAGGATTCGCCATATATTCTCAGAGATGGATCGGGAAATAGACTTAGATCTCAAGGATGGGATCACTCTTTCCTGGACTTCACGCATCCTGCTGTGCAAGAGATGGTTATCCAACAGGCAATTGAAGTTGCAAAGTGTGGAATTTTTGACGGAATTGCCATAAATCATTGGACGAAAGGGCACGAATTTGAAGGATATAATAAAACCGTGGAAGAAGAGCATGCCGCACGGGATCGTATCATAAAAGGTATTCGTGATGCCGTAGGTAATGATTTCTTGATTCTGATAACGACTACCGACACGACTATTCCGAGGCATGCGGAATATATTAATGGACTTTTCATACAAACTACCGAAGATTATGAGGGCGGTTATACCTACGCAGGACTCTCTCACATCGAAAGTACGCTGTTATGGGCTGAAGAAAATCTCCGAGAACCGCAAATCAACTGTTTGGCAGGCAGGGGCGTTCGGAGCGAACTGCTGGATAGTCCGAGAAATCTACAATGGATGCGTCTATGGACAACACTGAGCCTGACGCATTCTGATGGTTATGTCCTATTTACCATGGGTGGTCACCTTTACCATCCCCCCCACCCTTTTGAATTTTGGCCAGGTCATGCAGATCTGCATGCACAGGGCAAGCGGCACACTCACCAAAACACGAAGTACTGGTACGACTTCTATGACGCTCCTCTCGGTCAACCGGTTGGTGGCGATGAAACCAAAGCGCAGTTTTATGAGGATCGCGAGGGGGTGTTTATCCGGGAGTTCACCAATGGCTGGGCAGTCTATAACCGAAGTGGGAAAGCACAGAAGATCCAACTTCCAGAACCTGTGACCGGTGTCGCGAGTCGTATCACCAGCACATCACACGTCGTCCCGGATTTAGATGGCGAGATCTTTATAAAATAAGCACACCACCTGCGGATGTTAATAGCGATGAAAGCGTCAACATTTTTGATCGCGTTGCTATCGCAAATCGTTTCTAACACCAGAAAGACAAACGAATTTCTACGACCTAATATAGGAAAAGAATACGCTCTATGAAAATTAATGGATTCATATCTACAGTTATGTTGACTGGATTGCTACTGATAGTTACACTCGGAGATATCACACACGCCCAAGACAAAGAAGACTGGATGCCGGATCCCTACTTAGAGCGGGCGGTCCGTGAGAATTTAGGAATTCCCGACACAATACCGATACATCCCACAGATATGGCGGGATTAAACCATCTAATAGTAGAACACGATATTCAGCGTTTGAAAGGGCTCGAACATGCCGTGAACCTTCGGGGCTTGTTTGTTATTAGAAGTGAAGTCTCAGATTTAGCCCCCCTTGCGGGACTTGAGAATTTACAGGTCTTGAAGTTGAATTATAATCGCATCACGGATATTTCACCCCTTTCTGGGTTGGTGAACCTACAACGCTTGGAATTACATAACAATCAAATTGTAGACATTTCACCGCTCGCAGGATTGATAGGGCTACAAGACTTACGAATGAAAAGCAATGAAGTTGTGGATATTTCACCCCTTTCTGGGTTGGTAAACCTACAATGCTTGAAATTACATGACAATCAGATTTCAGATATTACACCGCTTGTGGGATTGATAGGGCTACAGGAACTTCGTTTAGGGAGTAGTTTGATCTCGGATTTGACACCGCTGGTAAACTTACAAAACCTCAGAGTGTTAAGTCTACAGGGCGATCAGATTTCAGATGTTTCACCCCTTGCGGAATTGGTAGGGCTACAGGAACTTATTTTAGAGAATAACGCCATCTCAGATTTCACGCCCCTTGTGCGTCTAACGAATTTAAAAACCCTTGTTATCTATCCGAATCCGATTCCATTAGGGAACCAATTTATAGGTATAGACGCATCGCATCTTGAGGCAGCAGAAGAAAATTTTATCTGTGAACACCCAAGACCTTCCGATACCGCCACTGTGGCAGAACGAATTAAGAATCGCGACTATCCATCTGTTTTTCTGACACATAAAAGGAGCAACTATGAAGAAGATCCGGATCCATTCAATCAGTTGGTCCACTACGATTTCTCTTTCATGTTCGAGCCGTTCCATCCACTTGTTCATCCACGTACCTTTAATTCTCCATTTGGTGGTGCGGTACGGACTGGATCGCGTGAAACGATAGCACATCTCTCGCACGTCCATAGGGAGGCGATCCGTGAAAATCCGAATATGATATTTATTGTTGCGATTGGATATTTCGATGGGGGTTTCTTCAATATTCCTGAAGACTCGCCTTATTGGTTCCGAAATAAGGACGGTTCAATAGCACGTCGTATATGGAAAGTAGATCGTCTCGGTAACAAGTATTCGGAACCCCTTCTCAATTTTACACATCCCGATGTTATCGAAATAATAATTCAACAAACTGTTGCGATTGCAAAGTGTGGACTATATGATGGTATCTGGCTGGATCGCTGGAAGGAGTTGGAGGGTGATTTTCGGGGTGAACTCAGCCATCTCGTAACGAAAGAAGATGAACTGAATGCAAGGCTCCAAATACTTCAAGGGATCCGGGCGAATGTCCCAGATGATTTTTTGATTATGGTTAATTCAACGGAAGAACTTCCACAGTCTGCGCCGTATATCAACGGTGTTTTTATAGAAGCTGGTCCAAAACCAATCTACACACATAAAACTTTGTATCATTTTGAGAACATTATAAAGTGGTATGAATCGAACTTGCGAGAACCGACTTTTACGCTTTTATGGGGTCAAGTTGATCATAAACCTCTAACAAGCCAACGCACGGTGCGTCAGTTTACAACGCTCAGCCTCACGCATTCAGATGGGTATGTCAATGTGAGTTCGGGTCACCCCGATATTAGGACGCTTTGGTACGATTTTTGGGATGCGCCTTTGGGTCGCCCAATCGGTGGCGACGAAACCAAAGCGCAGCTTTATGAGAATCGCGAGGGGCTGTTCATTCGCGAGTTCACTAACGGTTGGGCGGTTTACAATCGGAGTGGTGCCCCCCAAGTTATTCGCCTACCAGAACAAGCAACAGGTGTAGAAAGTGGTTTACGTAACACCCTGCACATTCTACCTGATTTAGATGGTGAAATCTATCTGAAATCGGAATCGGGATTAGAAACCCCTCCCACAACGGATGTCAATGCGGATGGGATTGTCAATATCCTTGACCTCGTTGCTGTCGCAAATGCTTTTGGCAAGGATACCCCAGATGTCAACGGCGATGGCACGGTGAATGTCTTAGACCTTGTGCTGGTGGCGAATAGTTTCTAATGATGGCTGTTGATGGCTGACGGCTATCAGCCGTCAGCGGTCAGTACAGAAGTCCCCTTATTAGGAGGACTTCTTTTCCTTATTGTAGGAGTCAAAGTTGAAAATGAAACTTCATAGATTTGTATTTGTGGGACTGATTTTTTTCTCCATCGTCTGCTCGCTGGCGCACGCAGCGGATTGGATGCCGGATCCGACCCTCCGCCACGCCATATCGGAGAAGTTGGGGATTGAAACACTGACGATTGCGGATATGCAACGCCTCTATCGCTTTGTGGCTGATGGTAAATTCAAGGCTGATCTTAAAAAAATTCAGAGTCTTAAAGGGTTGGAACACGCCATCAATCTTAAATTCTTAGCCATCAATTTTACGAAAGTGTCGGATTTAACACCGCTTGCGGGACTCGAAAATTTACGCGGCTTAGGGTTGGGTTATAATAGGATTACGGATATAACACCCCTCGCAGGGTTGATAGATCTGGAAGAGTTGAACTTGGGACATAACCAGATTTCAGATATTTCGCCGCTTAAAGGGTTGGTAAACCTCAAAATATTGGACTTAGCAGAAAATCAGATCGTCGATTTTACACCGATTTATGGGCTTACCGGCATAGAAACATTACGGTTGGGTCTGGCAAGATCAGGGATACCTTTAGACGCAGAAGTCCTGCAGAGACTGAATCCAGTAGACGGTCCAGTTGTTTGTGAAATTGCACGAGAACCGATAGGTTCTCGTCTTGAAAATATAACATATCCTGCATTTGTTCAAGCCTGTGGGGATATAATCAACCTGCCAGGACTCTCGTGGGTGGAGGGAATAGCCTATCACGACCTATTTAGGTGCGGTGAAACATTTGGGTGGACTTGGACACACACAGCAAACGGTAGGAAAATCATAGGCGACCCCGAGGAGGATGGGATATCAGCACGTCAGATACGCGATCTGAATCCAAATATTATTCTCCTTACAGGTGTAGATTACTATGTTGCAGGTTTCGACGACTATCCAGATGATTGGCCATATTTTCTCAGAGATGCTGCGGGAAAGAGATTTAAATTTCAAGCATGGGATCAATATGTCATAGACTTTGCACATCCTGCTGTACAAGAAAAGATTATCCAAGAAGTTACCGAAGTTGCAAAGTGTGGAATTTTTGATGGAATTCACATGGATCAGTGGACTAATGAAGGAATAGGACCTATAACCTATGAAGCCGCTGCGAATGCAAAGGATCGTATCATAGAAGGTATCCGTGAAGCTGTTGGTGATGATTTTTTGATATTGGTAACAACTACTGGTGATAAGATTTCATCAAAGCATACAGAATACATTAATGGACTTTATATGGAAACGATTGAAAATCATGAAAGGGGTTATACCCACGCAGAACTCGCTCGTCTCGAAAGCACGCTGTTATGGGCAGAAAAAAATCTCCGAGAGCCGCAAATCAACTGTTTGGAAGGTAGGGGTGTTCGGAGCGAACTACTTGATAGCCCCCGAAATATTCAATGGATGCGCCTATGGACAACACTAAGTCTGACACATTCAGATGGCTATGTCCTATTTACGATGGGTAGCCACCTTGACCATCCTGTCCATCATTTTGAATTTTGGCCAGGTCATGCAGATTTACACGCACGGGGCGAGCGCCATGTTCACTCAAAGCAGCACTATTGGGATAATTTCTTTGAGGCACCACTTGGTCGTCCGGTTGGCGGTGATGAAACGAAAGGTCAACGCTACATCAACCGCGCTGGCGAGACGATTGACGGTTTATTCATCCGTGAGTTCACCAACGGGTGGGCGGTGTATAACCGCTCTGGCACGGCACAGGAGATAGAACTTCCGCGGAAAGTCTCTGGCTGGGACAGCGGTGTGGAGAATCAACGCCGGCATACGTTGGCAGATTTAGATGGCGAGATTTATCTGAAAACTATTCCGCAGGTCGCACCCGGAAAATACCTACCCCTGTATTGGGTAGATGCCCAAACAAGCACACTCCAACGACTCAGTGCTGATAAAGTGGAAAACCTAAAGGTAGGTGTGCAAAAGACGACCCGTCTCGCCGTGGATGCAGCAGGTGGAAAACTCTATTGGACGGAACAAACAAGCCAGCGAACCGGGAAAATCCAAAACGCAAATCTTGACGGCAGAAACATCCAAATCGTTAGAGAGTTGACAAGCACACCCCTCGACATCGCACTTGATATGGCAAATGGAAAACTCTACTTGACCAACGCCTGGGGGAAAATCCAACGTATGAATCTCGATGGATCAAACTTTCAACCCAACCTTGTTACAGACTTGAAGTCTCCGCAGAACCTCGTCTTAGATACAACGAATCGTCAACTCTATTGGACGGAGCAAACCGGTAAGACAACTGGAAAGATCCAGCGTGCCAATCTTGATGGATCCAATGTGCAATTAGTCAAGAAACTAACGAGTGTGCCCCGCGGCATGGTGCTTGATGCTGTAAACAGGAAACTTTACCTAACCAACGCATGGGGAAAACTTCAACGCATGAACCTCAATGGTTCCGACTTTCAGCCGAATTTCATCACAGGTTTGGCGTCTCCGGGTCAAGTTGTCGTGGATAGGGTAGGCGGTAAACTCTATTGGGCGGAGAAAGAAAAACTGCGGCGTGTCGACCTCAACGGTGAGAACATCGAAGATGTCATTACAGGGTTAGGTGAACTTGCTGACCTTGGCTTAGGGATTGATTCTGTAGGAGAGATGGGTGTTGCTGCTGCGCCTGCTGCGATAACGACGGTTGTTGAACAAACGCAGTTGCTTGCCAACTACCCGAATCCGTTCAATCCAGAGACATGGATACCTTATCACTTGGCAAACCCCAGTGAGGTGACAATCACTATCTATGACATGCGGGGTACCCTTGTCCGACAACTGAATCTCGGACATCAACATGAAGGCTACTACACGAGTCAGGGTCGTGCCGCCTATTGGGATGGCAGAAATGCTGTCGGCGAACGCGTCGCCAGTGGTGTCTATTTCTACCAACTCCAGGCGGATGGTTTATCGTATTCGCGGAGAATGGTTATCGTAAAATAGTATCAAATGACCTTATGATAACTCGGACGGGTGGTCTGCAATCGCAGCGGCAAAGAATAGCAGATCCAGTTGCCGATCCAAGCCACAGGTGTTGCGAGTCGTATCAGCAGCACATCACACACCATCCCGGATTTAGACGGCGAGATTTTTATAAAATAAGCACATCGCCTGCAGATGTCAATAGCGATGAAAGCGTCAACATTTTGGACCTTGTTGCCATCCCAAATAGTTCTAACACCAGAAAAACAAACCAATTTCTACTATCTAATAGAAGGAGAATACGCCTTATGAAAATCAATGGATTCATATCTACAGTTATGTTGATCGGATTGCTACTAATTACCTCACTCGGAGACATCACACACGCCCAAGACAAAGAAGACTGGATGCCTGACCCGAATCTACAGCAAGCTATCCGTGAAGAACTCGCAGTTCCGGACACAATACCGATACACCCTGGCGACATGGCAAGATTACAAAATCTTCTCTTAATAAAAATAGAACCCGATATTAGGAGTTTAAAAGGACTTGAGCATGCCGTGAATCTTAAAGTTTTGGTTATTGACAGAAGTGAAGTCTCAGATTTAACGCCACTTGCGGGACTTGAGAACTTAGAATCCTTGTCTATTATTAAAAGTCAAGTGTCGGATTTAACACCGCTCGTGGGGCTTGAGAACTTACGGGTTTTAAAGTTGTATGAGAATCGAATTTCGGATATAACGCCCTTTGCAGGTTTGATAAATCTGGAAGTTTTGGTATTGGGACGTAACCAGATAGCAGATATTTCACCACTCGCGGGACTTGTGGGACTACAGGTTCTTGAACTGAACGCCAATCTTCTGACGGATATATCACCGCTACAAGGCTTGGTGAACCTGAAAGAATTGCAACTTGAAGCAAATCAGATAGAAGATATTTCATCACTCACTGGACTCGTCAACTTAAAAGGATTGGCACTTGAAAGTAATCAGATAGCAGATATATCACCGCTACAAGGCTTGGTGAATCTGAAAGAATTGCATCTCAGCAGAAATAAAATCATTGACTTTACACCGATTTATGGGCTTGCCGGGATAGAAGTCTTAACTTTGGGACGTATATCATTAGATTCAGAAGTCCTTCAGATACTAAAGACACACCGTCTAGTTACTTGCGATATAGAGAGAGCCCCTATACTGCCTCGTATTGAAAATAGGGCGCATCCGTCGGTTTTTCAAGCATGTGGGGATATAGTGAACCTCCCAAAACTTTCAAGGGAAGAGGGGATAGCATATCACGATCTGTTTTTCTGCGCTGTAAGTTTCGGGTGGGCTTGGAATTCAACACCAGACGGCTGGAAATTAACAGGAAACCTTGAGGATTCCATGCAAATAATAGATCGGATGCGCGCTCAGAATCCAAATCTGATTCTCCTGACAGGCATACATTACTATGCTGCGTCTCGCCTCGAATACCCAGAGGATTTGCCATATTGGCTCAGAGATGAATCGGGAAATATATTAGAAATTCCGACATGGGATGAATATATAATAGACTTCACACGTCCTGCTGCGCAAGAGTGGATTATCCAACAGGCGATTGAAGTTGCAAAGTGTGGGATTTTCGACGGAATTGCCATAGATCATTGGGCGAAGGCACTTGAAGGATATATAACCGTAGAAGAAGCCAATACCGCAAAGGATCGTATCATACAAGGGATTCGTGATGCTGTTGGTGAGGATTTCTTGATACTGGTAACGACGACTAACACGATTGGTACAACTATTCCGAGGCATGCGGAATATATCAATGGCGTTTTCATGGAAACTTATGAAGATTATGAGGGCGGTTATACCTACGCAAGACTTTCCGAAATTGAAAGCACGCTGTCGTGGGCTGAAGAAAACCTTCGAGAACCTCAAATCAACTGTTTAGCAGGCAGGGGCGTGAGGAACGAACTGCTGGATAGCTCGAGAAATCTACAATGGATGCGTCTATGGACGACGATGAGTTTGACGCATTCCGATGGTTATGTCATGTTTACCATGGGAGGTGCCCTTGACCATCCCGCCCACCCTTTTGAATTTTGGCCAGGTCATACGGATCTTCATGCACAGGGCAAGCGGCACACTCACCAAAACACGAAGTACTGGTACGACTTCTATGATGCTCCTCTCGGTCAACCGGTTGGTGGCGATGAAACCAAAGCGCAGCTTTATGAGAACCGAGAGGGGTTGTTTATCCGAGAGTTCACCAATGGCTGGGCGGTCTATAACCGCAGTGGTGCCCCCCAAGTTATTCGCCTAATAGAACAAGCAACAGGTGTAGAAAGTAGTTTACGCAACACCCTGCACATTCTACCTGATTTAGATGGTGAAATCTATCTGAAATCGGAATCGGGTTTAGAAACCCCTCCCACAACGGATGTCAATGCGGATGGGATTGTCAATATCCTTGACCTCGTTGCTGTCGCAAATGCTTTTGGCAAGGATACCCCAGATGTCAATGGCGATGGAACAGTCAATGTTCTGGATCTCGTCGCCGTCGCCAATGCTTTTGAGTAGCATATCCTGAAATAAAATAACGCAAGAGGAAAATACATGAAAAACTGGAAAATTTTTATTATATTTATTTCGCTGTTGACCCTCATTCTGGGCAACTCTCACAGTGTTGATGCACAGCAGAATCTTGCACAACAGGCGTATGCGATCTTTGAGCAAAACTGCCTCAACTGCCATGGAGAACATGGGGCGTTTACTGAGGAAATCATCATTGAGCATACGGCACTCATCGAAACAGGCACAGTCGTTCCGAGGAAACCGATAGAATCTGAACTCTATAAGCGACTCCTCACAAACGATCCGGCAAAACGGATGCCGTTGGGTCAACCCCAACTGCCTCCCGCCGCAATTCTGACGATTGGGAATTGGATTCAAAGGGGCGCACCGGATTGGCAGATGCCAGAACGAGACACCGCCTTCATTACACCCAAGGCGATGCTTGACACGATTGAGGAGCATGTGAACTCACTCGCACCGTTTGACCGTGCCTTCGCCCGCTATTTTACGATGACACATCTCTATAACGCCGGTGAGACGACTGAGACACTCCGCGCCTATCAACGGGCACTCTCGAAACTCGTGAACAGTCTCTCTTGGGGGCGTAAGGTTATTAACCCACGATCCATTGATCCGAAAGAAACGATCTTCTATATCGACCTCCGAAACTACGAATGGGAGATCGGAACCAATCGGTGGACGTTGATTGAGGCGGAATATCCATACAAGATTGAATTCAACGCGCCAACGCAGACAGCACTCCGTGAAAAACTAATGAATCTGCGCGAAGCGATGGATTGTGAGGTGCCATTGGTTCATGTGGATTGGTTTCTTGCGACTGCCTCCTTACCGCCACTCTATCATGACATCTTAGACCTTCCAGAAACCGATAGGGAATTAGAGGCACGGCTTGAGGTGAATGTGGTCGAAAATATTCGCAACGCAGCGGGATTACGTGTTTGGCGTGCGGGTTTCAACGATTCCGGTGTGTCGAATCACAATCGCGTTGTGGAACGTCATGATTCTCGATACGGGGCGTATTGGAAAAGTTATGACTTTGCGGGGAGTGTCGGGACACAGAACATCTTTACGCATCCGCTGTCTTTCACACATGATGGGGGTGAAATAATCTTCAACCTGCCCAACGGTTTGCAGGCGTACTACCTCGCGGATGCCGGCGGTAGACGACTTGATGCGGCACCGATAAACATTGTTTCCAATCCGGCGGCGAGCGACCCGACCGTCCGCAACGGATTGTCTTGTATTGGATGCCACACCGAAGGGATGAAAGATTTTCAAGATACGGTTCGGGGTGTTATTCAACGCAACGCGAATCCACCTTTTAACAAGGACAGAGCGTTGCAACTCTATACAGACAAGGGAACGATGGATACGCTTGTGGCGGAGGATACCGCCCGTTATCGGAAGGCACTTGAAGCAACGGGGGGTGTCTTTGGTGGGATTGAACCGGTCCAACGGTTCCATGAGGCATTCCAAAGACCGCTTGATGTGGCGTATGCTGCCGCCGCTGTCGGTTTGGAAACCGAGACGTTTCTCCAAAAGATTCGTGCGAACGCGAGTTTACAGAATTTAGGCTTATTGGTGTTAGAGAACGACACAATGAAACGGGACACATGGACAGATCGGTTTAGTGAAATCGTGTTTGCGCTGGATTTCCCATCGAAAAGTGGTGGAGCGTCAGTTGATTCTCGGACGGAACGCATCCCTGGAGAATCTGTCTACATTCCTGATCCGAACCTGCGGGCGGTCATTGAAGAAGTACTCGGCAAAGCACCGGGGGCCACGATCACAGCAGACGAGATGGCAACTTTGGAAACTTTTGAGACACTTGCGGATGCCAAAGGCATCCGCGATTTAACAGGACTTGAGTTTGCAACAAATATGCGAGATCTATGGCTTAAGGGTAACAAGCACATTTCTGACCTGTCGCCGATTGCTGGACTACATAACTTATGGGCCTTAGATATTGGTCATAATTCGGTTTCAGATCTCTCACCTGTGGCAGGATTGACAAACTTGGCGAAGATCAACATAGGTAACAACAAAATATCCGATCTTTCACCTCTGGAAGAATTAAAAAACCTGGAATATTTTAAGTCTTGGAACAATTTCTTATCTGACCTATCACCCCTGATGAAACTTCCGAACCTTTGGAATATAGATATATGTGGTGGAGATCCAGATATATCTGTGCTGAAGGATGCCAAAAATTTGAAAGAACTCTATCTAAATTTCTGCGGTGTGTCGGATACAGACCTTTCAACCTTGGCGAACTTGACGAATTTGACGCATCTGAGTGTTGCCGCGAATGGACGGCTTTCGGATATATCCCCTTTGGCAGGGTTAACCACCCTCGAATGGCTGAATCTCAGAGAATGCAATATATCTGATATATCCCCGTTATCCGGGTTAACAAATCTTAAATGGATAGATCTTGAGAACAACAATATATCCGACTTCTCACCCTTAGATGACTTGCCTGAGACGACAAAGATTTTTGACTTATTCAACCCAGGGTCCTCAGTAAAGGAAGGTCCGAAAATAGAGGGACCGTGGTTATGGGTAATTACACCAACAGAGGGTAGGTCACTGGATACAGATTTTCTTGCAGAGATGAGTAGCGGTGAGGTAACGGAGTTAAAAATTGCGACCCATGGTGCAACCAAAGGCGCGCTTGTTGGAAGCAGTGTATGGAAATCTCACAAAATATCCTCGACAGATAATAATATGAATGACATGGCAAACGCCACTGGACTGGGAAAAGGCGATATAAACAACCATATTGCCTATGGTTCAGTTCGTGTGATTTCGCCCCGGGAGCAGGATATATTCTTATTTGCTGAGGCTGATAATGTGGGCAAGGCCTGGCTCAATGGACAGAAAGTGGATGGCACTTTCCGCGGGGTTCCAAGGGCTTTTCCCGTCACGCTGAAACAAGGGGTAAATTTTTTATTAGTGGGTGTTTATGAATTTGATGGCGGTTGGAGCGGTTATTTCAGTTTTGAAGAAGGCACGGAGTATTCGGTATCCGTAGATCCCCGTATTGGATACACTTTCTCTAAACCCCTCATCTATCTCGGTGATACATTTACTCTCGACCTCAACGTAGAAAATATCCACAATTTAGGGGGATGGCAATTTGATATTGCCTTTGACCACACTATGCTTGAAGCCGTTGAGGTAAACGAAGGGAATTTCCTGAAAACACAAGGCGGAGCGACCTTCTTTCAAAGGGGAACGATTCAGAATCGGTCGGGTAAGATTGCAGGTCTCAGTTCAGCAAGACTCAGTGAAACCGGGGTCAGTGGCACGGGTGCCCTGTTGTCAGTAACATTTACAGCAAAATCAGCAGGACACACGCGATTGAGACTCGATAACTTTCAACTCGCTTCTATTACCGGTAATTCCATCACTGCAGAATCACATGAGGTCGTCATTACCGTAGCGGGACGACTCACGACTGGAGATGTGAACCGGGACGGTCAGGTGAGCATTCTGGATTTGGTGCTTGTTGCTCGGAATTTCGGAAAAACTGCGTCTGCTAACTCGGAAGTTGACCTAAATGGTGATGGAGTCATCAATGTCCTGGATCTCATTCTTGTCTCTCAGCACATGGGTGAATCAACAGCTTCAGCTTCGCCTTCTATTCTTGCTATGAATAGCATGGACGAATTGAACCCTGCGATGATACAGGCATGGATCGAACAGGCACAAATTGAAGATGACGGTTCTATTGCCTTCCGAGAGGGTATTGCTTTCCTTCAAAGCCTTTTAGTGGTGTTGATTCCAAAAGAGACAGCACTGCTTCCGAACTATCCAAATCCGTTCAATCCAGAGACATGGATACCGTATCACTTGGCAAACTCCAGTGAGGTGACAATCACTATCTATGACATGCGGGGGACCATCGTCCACCAACTGAATCTCGGACACCAGCATGAAGGCTATTATACAGGTCGGAGTCGCGCCGCCTATTGGGATGGCAG
This sequence comes from Candidatus Poribacteria bacterium, assembly GCA_965220065.1. GTDB lineage: Bacteria > Poribacteria > WGA-4E > WGA-4E > WGA-3G > WGA-3G. Next base: position 4,564,127 of record OZ244804.1, on the reverse strand, counting down.
AAACGACATAGGTGAGTCCGTAGCGAGTGGTCTCTACTTCTACACGCTCACTGCGGGTGATTTCACGGCAACGCGGAAGATGCTGATACGGAAATAGAAAGGCATTGGTAAGGTTACAAAAAAGTAGGGTGGAAGTTAGAGGACTTCCACCCTTCTATCTTTAACGGCTCGTTTGAGAGTTACGAATGCTACTTCAACCACACTATCTACTCAGGCCCGGTAGGTGCGGAATGTAATACAAGGAACGGATTTAGTCTATTCCCAGACTAAATCCAGTCTCTCCCCAGACTAAATCCCCTAACCGCACCGGACATGCTCCGAAAACAGGAAACGCTCTTTAAAAGAAGTCATCAATCAGAATTGGTATTCGTTAAATTAGTGCAGACTTTTAATAAAAAAATTGCGTCTTTAACAACAGGGGAAGGGAAGATCCCATATCAAATGGTGCGGTCTTTGAATTCTACGTGCTACAACTGCAAATGCGGCACATAAACGACCTCTGCCTATAGATATTGGCAACGCGATCCTTCAAAATGAAAACAGTGTATCGGATGCGTATTTACTACGTTCGATCGGGAACCTCTCGGCAGAGGCAGTCTGTCACGAAAGCGTGTATCATACGGAGTGGCCTTTTTTGATTATTGCCAGAAAAGGGAACGTTCAAAGCTGCGAAATCTATTCATGAATCATGGAGAATCCTGATGGAAAGAGAAGACGATGTTCAATTGATACAGAGAATTTTATCAGGTGATGATGTAGCGTTCAGCATCTTGGTCGACAAGTACCAGAAGAGCGTTCATGCGCTTGTATGGCGAAAGATTGGCGATTTTCACTATGCTGAAGAGATTACCCAAGACACCTTCCTCCAAGTCTATAAAAAACTCCCGACCCTCAGAGATCCCTATCAATTTGCCGGATGGCTCTATGTCATGGCGAATCGGCGTTGCCTGGATTGGCTGCGAAAACAAAAATCTACGATGCAATCGCTGGAGGATACACGCGTGGATGAAGTAGAAAAACTCTCCTATACTCACTATTTGTCGGAGCACCGCGAGGCAGAAGCCGAGGAACGCCGGCGTGAAGTCGTGAAAAAACTTCTTGAAAAACTGCCGGAGAGTGAACGCACCGTCATGACGCTTTTCTATCTCGGCGAAATGACAATGAAGGAGATTAGTAAGTTCTTGGGCGTTTCCGTAAAGACGATCAGTAGTCGTCTGAGTCGGGCACGTAAACGTTTACGGGAGAAAGAAGAAGCCTTGGTTCAAGAGGTTCTGGGCAGTGTGCAGATATCGGCGAATTTAACCCAGAACGTCATGCAGCAAGTCGCTGATCTGAAACTGACCCCACCCTCGGCTACGAAACCGTTGCTCCCCTGGGCGGCTTTTGGGACAGCTGTGGTTTTAGTAACCCTATTGATGCTCAGTGTTAGCAACCAATACCTCGCACATTTTCAAAAACCTTACAGCTTCGAGGCTGAATCCGAACCTACCGTTGAAATTATTGATGCCCCTATCGTCCTTGAGACTGACGCAAAACCCTCCGTGCGAAATCAGATTGGGCAAGTTACGACCATCAGTAAAAGCAATAGTGCCGGTTTACAGGTTTCTGAGAAGGTCTCAACCCCCAATACATCGGAGAATTCACTTAGACTGTCCGATAGACCGAGCATCGTAGAACGCGTTGAAAACAGAACATATCCTTCTGTTTTTGGAATGTGGGATCATCAACTACTAAACTATCCAAGACCCGATAATATATGGGAATGGTCGTATCATAAAGAGATGTTGAGTTATCATGATCTGTTTGTAGTAGGGTCATTCCGCAGTGCCCAGTGGCACTTTACACCTGATGGATCTCAGTTGCTTGTAGCAGAAGGAGAGCATATTCAGAATGAAAGAAGTGAGGTACAGAAACTAAATCCAAATCATTTACTGCTTGCGGCAATATACTATTATGGGGCACCACCAGAAGTTTATCCAGAGGATTGGCCATATTGGTTAAGGGATGAAAATGGAGATAGAATTCAAGACGTAGGTTGGGGTGAACTTCTCATAGACTGGACGTATCCCAGTGCTCAAAATCATTTCGTCCAACAAGCCGTTGCTATTGCCAAGAGTGGTATCTATGATGGTATGTTCCTGAATTGGTGGAACGAAAATAGTACAAATCCTCATCTAAATTATACCTATGATGAGTGGGAAGCGAGAATTTCTATGCTCCGTCGTATGCGTGAAGCCGTTGGCGACGATTTTCTGATTATTGTTAACACGAACCAGTCTAAAGCTCGGTGTTCTGCTCCGTACATCAATGGTGCCTTCATAGGAAGTTTGTGGGACAATGAGGATGGTTATTTGACTCATGCTGGACTCCAAGAAATAGAAAGTACCTTGTTATGGTCAGAGAAAAACCTGCGCGAACCTCAAATAAATGCTCTTGAAGTTTTCGCAGTACCGACTGAACCATTAGATTCTCCACTCAATAAGCAAATGATGCGTGTTACTACCACCCTCACTCTCACACATTCTGATGGTTATGTTTTATTTAGCGTTGGACGCACTGAAGCACAGTTAGAGGGACATGCCCGTCTTGAAAATGTTGATCACCACTCCAAATACTACTACCGGTTCTATGACGCTCCCTTGGGTCGTCCGATCGGAGGTGATGAAACGAAGGGTCAACTTTACGACGACAGCGAGGGTGTATTCATCCGTGAGTTCACCAACGGTTGGGCAGTCTACAACCGTAGCGGAAAGCAACAGAAGATTCGTTTACCGGAGCAGGCATCCGCTGTCACAAGTGGAGTTACTGGTGTGAATCACACCCTTTCTGATTTAGACGGTGAGATTTATCTGAAATAGAAGGTGATTTCATCTCCAACTGTTATACGGTAATGGATTATGAATGTCCTGAATCTCGTTATCGTCGCGAATACCTCTGGAAAAAAGCTAAAGTCATAGAAATCTACTATAACTTATTAATCAAACCCTTAGTCGTACAAGGAGGAAAAACACATGAAAAACTGGAAAATTTTTATCACATTCGTTTCCCTATTGACCCTCATTTTGGGCAACTCTCACACTGTTAATGCACAGCAAAATCTCGCCCAACAGACGTATGCGGTTTTTGAGCAAAGTTGTCTTAATTGCCATGGCGAACACGGCGCATTTACTGAAGAAATCATCATTGATCACACAGCACTCATCGAAACAGGCGCAGTTGTTCCGGGGAAACCCGCGATTGAATCCGAACTCTATCGGCGGTTGCTTGTAGATGATCCTGCCAAACGGATGCCATTGGGTCAACCTCGACTGTCCGGTGCCGCGATTGTAACCATCGGAAATTGGATTCAAGCAGGGGCACCGGATTGGGAGGACACCTCTGCGACAGATGGCTCCTTCATCACGCCCAAGAAGATGCTTGATACCATTGAGAAGCACGTCAGCTCCCTTTCTCCGTTCGACCGCACCTTCGCACGCTATTTTACACTCACACATCTCTATAATGCGGGTGAGAGTGCGGAAGCACTCCATGCCTATCAGCGAGCACTCTCGAAACTCGTGAACAGTCTCTCCTGGGGACGCAACGTTATCGTCCCAAAGCCTATTGATCCGGAAGAAACCATCTTTTATATTGACCTCCGGGATTACGAATGGGAAATCGGAACCAATCGGTGGACATTGATTGAGGCGGAATATCCTTACGAGATTGAATTCAACGCACCCACACAAACGAGTCTACGTGAAAAACTGAGGAATCTACGCGAAGCGATGGCGTGTGAGGTGCCGTTCATTCATGTCGATTGGTTTCTTGCGACCGCCTCCTTGCCGCCACTTTATCATGACATCTTAGACCTTCCAGAAACCGATCGAGAATTAGAGGAACGACTTGAGGTAAATGTTGTTGAAAATCTTCGGAATGCAGCAGGAAAGCGCGTCTGGCGTGCAGGTTTCAGCGATTCGGGTGTATCCAATCACAACCGCGTCGTTGAGCGCCATACCTCTCGATACGGTGCGTATTGGAAGAGTTACGACTTCGCCGGGAGTGTCGGCACACAGAACATCTTTACACATCCACTCTCTTTCACCCATGATGGCGGCGAGGTTATCTTCAACCTGCCCAACGGTTTGCAGGCATACTATCTCTCGGATGCCGGCGGCAGACGACTTGATGAGGCACCCATAAATATCGTTCGCAATCCGGCTGCAAGTGATCCGACTGTCCGTAACGGACTCTCCTGTATCGGTTGCCACACCGAGGGGATGAAGGATTTTGAAGATCAGGTGCGTGGCGTTGTTCAGAAGAACCCGAATCCACCCTTTAACAAAGACCGGGCGTTGCAACTCTATACAGACAAAGTGACGATGGCGGGACTCCTCGCGGAGGATACCGATCGCTACAAACAAGCACTGAAAGCGACCGGCGATGTGTTTGGTGGGATTGAACCCGTCCAACGGTTCCACGAGGCATTTCAAAGACCGGTGGATGCGGCGTATGCCGCTGCCGCCGTTGGGTTGGAGACCGAGGCGTTTCTGAAGAGGATTCGTGCCTCCGCGAATTTGAAGAGTTTAGGGGTGTTAGTCTTAGAAAATGGCACGATGAAAAGGGATACATGGACATCGAAGTTCAGTGAAATTGTGTTTGCGTTGGATTTCCCGGATGTAGTGATTTCAGTTGATCCGCAGACGGAACGCATCCCTGGGGCATCTGTTTACATCCCCGACCCGAATTTGCGTGCGGTCATTGAAGAAGAAATCGGAAAAACACCAAACACCCCAATTACAGTGGAAGAGATGATGATGTTGGAGCGGCTTACTGCTGCAGACAAGGACATCAGCGATTTGGCGGGACTTGAGTTCGCAACAAATCTGGAACGGTTAGAAATTCAGGGAAACCAAATATCCGACATATCCCCTATAGAGGGATTAACAAAACTGGATCTCTTAGATATTAGTAGCAATGAAATAAGTGACTTATCGCCGCTGACGGGATTAAAGAATCTTCAACTTCTGAAGGTTAGCCATAACAATATATCGAATCTCTCACCTTTGGTGGGTTTATCGAATCTGGAAAGGTTTGATTCTTGGGGGAATCCATTATCTGATCTATCACCACTCGTAGGGCTTGAAACTATAGATATTTGTGGGGGGGAGCCTGATGTATCAACCCTGGAGGGGGCAAGAAATTTGAAACAACTGTATCTTCGCTTTTCCAGGGTATCGGATGTCACACCTGTGGCGAAATTGATGGGGTTAACGCGTTTAGATCTTACTGGCAATGGTATATCGGATATATCGCCCTTAGCGAAACTAACCAACCTGAAATGGTTAGAACTTCCAAAAAACGAAATATCGGACGTGTCGCCCCTTGCCCAATTAAAGCAGTTGACATGGTTGCACGTTGGCGAAAATATGATATCTGACTTTTCGCCTTTAGATGGATTACGAGAGGATCTAAAAATCATCTGGCACCAAAATCCGGGTTTCCCTCAGGGGGGACCTAAAATAGAGGGTCCCTGGTTATGGGTGCTACTGCCGGGGATAAATTTTAATCCTGAAGGTCGAATAGATTACCTTGCAGAAGCGAGTGGTGGCTCGGTGACAGAAGTAAAGGTTTCAACCCATGGCGCGACCGAAGGGAATCCTGTTGGAGATAACCTCTGGTATTCCGACAAAATATCGCCTACGGGGCGGGGTGAAATTAGCGAGGAGGTGTTAATGCCTCCTATTCGGCATGGTGTTATTTATGGATGTGTTGTTTTGTATGCACCCCGGGAACAAGAGGTGACGCTGTGTGTAGGGAATAGCGACGGTGGTAAAGCCTGGCTCAACGGTGCTTTGGTTCATGAGAAACGGGGTTTAAGCGGATCGGATTACCAACATTTCGTCCCTGTTACGCTCAAAGAGGGAGCAAATGTCTTGTTAGTTGCAACAGCAACGACGGGTAACGGTTTTTGGGGATTTAACCCAGAGGCAGAGTATACCGTGTTAAACCCGCGTGTCGGATACGTATTTTCCCAACCTATCATCGATGCCGGGAATACGTTTACGCTCGAAATTAGGGCAGAGGATATCTACAATTTAGCGGGATGGCAATTTGATATTGCTTATGACTCCGCTGTGCTTGAAGCCGTTGAGGTCAACGAAGGCAATTTCCTGAAAACACAAGGCGGAGCGACCTTCTTTCAGAGGGGAACGATTGAGAATCGATCGGGTAAGATTAAGGGGCTGAGTTCAGCAAGGCTCAGCGAAGACGGGGTCAGTGGCACAGGTGCTCTGTTGTCAGTAACATTTACGGCAAAAACTGCTGGACAAACGCAATTGCGACTCGATAACCTTCAACTCGCTTCTATTACCGGCAAACTGATCGAGGCAGGACCGCATGAGGTCGTCATTACTGTAAAGGGGAAACAGGTTACTGGAGATGTGAATCGGGATGGTCAGGTGAGCATTCTGGATATGGTGCTTGTGGCTCGCCACCTTGGAAAAACCGTCCCCGCCAACTCAGATGTTGACCTAAATGGCGATGGAATTGTTAACATCTTGGATCTCATTCTTGTCTCGCAGAACATGGGTAAATCAACAGCTTCAGCTTCGCCTTCTATTCTTGCTATGGATAGCATGGACGAATTGAACCCTGCGATGATACAAGCGTGGATCAAACAAGCACAACTTGAAGATGACGGCTCCATTGCCTTCCAAGAAGGTATCGCCAACCTTCAACGCCTCTTAGCATCACTAATTCCTGCAGAGACAGCACTACTCCCGAACTATCCGAATCCGTTCAACCCAGAGACATGGATACCGTATCATTTGGCAAATCCCAGTGAGGTGACAATCACTATCTATGACATGCGGGGGACCATCGTCCACCAACTGAATCTCGGACACCAGCATGAAGGCTATTATACAGGTCGGAGTCGCGCCGCCTATTGGGATGGCAGAAACGCTGTCGGTGAGCGCGTTGCCAGTGGTGTCTATTTCTACCAACTGCAGGCGGAGGGTTTATCGTATTCGCGGAGAATGGTTATCGTAAAATAGTATCAAATGACCTTATGATGGCTAGGATGCTGATGTTCATTGGATCTCCTAGTCATCGCGGATGAATGGGTTGAGTTGACGATGTTAACAGCGATGGGGCAGTGAACATTTTGGATTTCGTCGCCGTCGCAAATGCTTTCGGCAAAGTTGAACCAGCTGTCAATGGTGACGGCATCGTCAATGTCCTCGATCTCGTTGCTGTCGCAAATGCTTTTGAGTAACATATTCTCAAGTGAATGCCCTGAATTCAGTATTTCTCTATTGAAGAGTGCCCTCCCTTACGAGTATATCCCCGTCTGATCCAGTCCTTTTTTTCCATGATGTAAGGTTTTGCCTAAAAATTGTGTCTTAATATTTTAACCCAAGTTGCTACTTATAAGATTTTAGGCTTATGTGCCGCGTTTGCCTCGCAAATCGTGGCGGCTTCGCTGATGTTTGTAGCGTAAACTTTCAGTTTGCGCATCCACAGACACAAACTGGAAAGTTTGTGCTACAACTGGCAACTTGGGTTATTTTAACATACTATCATGTGAATTTAAACTTATGACGTGCTATCGCTCTCCAGAAGATTTCAATTCGCAAGGCTTGCGGATATCTTTAAAGATTGCGAATCAAAGCCTTAGGACAAGGAGGAAAAATACATGAAAAACTGGAAAATTTTTATCGCATTCATCTCTCTGTTAACCGTCATTCTGGGCAACTCTCACAGTGTTGATGCACAGCAGAATCTTGCACAACAGGCGTATGCGATCTTTGAGCAAAACTGCCTCAACTGCCATGGAGAACATGGGGCGTTTACTGAGGAAATCATCATTGAGCATACGGCACTCATCGAAACAGGCACAGTCGTTCCGAGGAAACCGATTGAATCTGAACTCTATAGGCGGTTATTTGTAAAGGATCCGGCAAAACGGATGCCGTTGGGTCAACCGCAACTCCCACCGGCGGCGATTCTGACGATTGGTAATTGGATTCAAGCAGGCGCACCGAGTTGGGAAGGCACCTCTGCGACAGATATCTCCTTCATCACGCCCAAGAAGATGCTCGATACCATTGAGAAGCATGTCAACTCGCTTTCTCGGTTCGACCGCACCTTCGCACGCTATTTTACACTCACACATCTCTATAACGCGGGTGAAAGTGCAGAGGCACTCCACGCCTATCAACGGGCACTCTCGAAACTCGTGAACAGTCTTTCTTGGGGACGCGAGGTTATCAAACCACAGCCCATTGATCCCGAAGAGACGATTTTCCATATCGACCTCCGTGACTACGAATGGGAGATTGGAACCAATCGGTGGACGTTGATTGAGGCGGAATATCCTTATGAGATTGAATTCAACGCCCCAACACAGACAGGACTGAATAAAAAATTAACGAATCTGCGCGAAGCAATGGATTGTGAGGTGCCATTCGTTCATGTCGATTGGTTTCTTGCGACTGCCTCATTGCCCCCACTCTATCACGACATTCTGAATCTTCCTGAAACCGATCGGGAGTTAGAGGCAGAACTTGATGTGGATGTCGTCAGCAATCTCCGAAATGCGGCAGGCAAACGCGTTTGGCGTGCAGGTTTCAACGATTCCGGCGTGTCGAATCACAACCGTGTTGTGGAGCGTCATACCTCTCGATATGGCGCGTATTGGAAAAGTTACGACTTTGCTGGGAGCGTTGGGACAAAGAACATCTTTACACATCCGCTCTCCTTCACTCATGACGGTGGCGAAATTATCTTTAATTTGCCGAATGGATTGCAGGCATATCTGTTGGTAGATGCTAGCGGTAATCGCCTTAATGAAGCACCGATAAACATCGTTTCCAATCCGGCGGCGAGTGATCCGACCGTCCGCAATGGATTGTCCTGTATTGGATGCCACACCGAAGGGATGAAAGATTTTCAAGATACGGTTCGGACTGTTATTCAACGGAACGCGAATCCACCCTTTAATAAAGACAGAGCGTTGCAACTCTATACAAACCAAGGGACGATGGATCGTTTGGTAAGCGAAGATACTGCCCGTTATAGACAGGCACTTGAAGCAACGGGCGGTGTCTTTGGTGGGATTGAACCCGTTCAACGGTTCTACGAGGCGTTTCAGAGACCTCTTGATGCGGCGCACGCTGCTGCCGCTGTCGGATTAGAGACCGAGGTGTTCCTCGAAAAAGTTCGTGAAAATGCGAGTCTACAAAACTTAGGATTGCAGGTGTTGGAAGATAGTACTATGAAACGGGATGCGTGGAGATCTAATTTTGACCGAGTGCTTTCTGTGTTGGATACCCCTGATAGGGTTCTTCTGCCAACTGAAGAGCGTCCAGAGCGGATCCCCGGTACGGGTGTATACATTTCCGACCCGAACCTGCGTGCAGTAATCGCAGACGCACTTGGGAAAGAGGAGACTGTTCCGATTACGCTTCAAGAGATGGCAACATTAACAATTATAAGAGCAAGTAACAGGGATATTAAAGATTTGACGGGCATTGAGCACGCTATAAATCTGGAAGAGTTATGGATTTCAAATAATCCACTATCGGATCTATCACCACTCGCAGGATTGACAAATCTTATCGAGGTATTTATTTGGAACACTCAGATATCTGATTTCTCCCCATTTTCAGGATTGACAAAACTGAAACAGTTAAACTCTGGTAATAATCCAGTATTGGACTTGTCCTCCTTGACAGGCCTATCAAGCCTGGAAGTACTGTACCTTTATGGCTCTGGATTAGAAGACCTTTCACCGCTGGCAGGATTAACCGGTCTAATACGGCTGTCGCTCGCTAACAATGAAGGGCTATCGGATGTTTCACCCTTGTCAAGCCTAATCAATTTAGAATGGCTGGACCTTCATAGATGTGATTCACTATCGGATATTTCACCTTTGGCAGGGTTAACCAAATTGGAATATCTGAACCTTAACCACACCAGAAGAGTGTCCGATTATTCTTTATCGCCATTATCGGGTTTAGCAAGCTTAAGACGTTTACGACTTGCCGAGAACAGGATCTCAGACGCATCTCCACTTGCTGGGCTGATCAACTTGGCAAGGTTAGATTTACCCCGGAATGAAATAGTTAATGTATCACCATTAGCGGGTTTAACCGGATTAAGAGAACTGTATCTTCATGCAAACAGGATCTCAGACGTATCTTCACTCGCAGGGCTAATCAACCTGGAATGGTTAGATTTACGTGTAAATCAAATAACCGACATATCCTCTTTGGATGGGTTAACTGCGCGCACTCATATCAGTTGGCTTAATAACCCGGGTGCTCCTATAGGAGGTCGAAAAATAGAGGGACCCTGGTTATGGGTCCCGATTCCAGAAAAACAACTTGACAACAATACAGATTTATTGTCAGACGTGAGTGAGGGTTCTGTAACAGAACATCAGATTGCTACGAGAGGCGCAGCGGCAGGAAAAACAGTCGGCAATTATGAATGGACAGCGCATAAAATTTCTCCTATAGGTCCTTATGATGGGCCTATAAATAATATGTGGGAAATGGTGCGTGCTTTTGGCGTGCCCGAAGAATATGAATGGAAGACGGAAGTTATGATTGTCTACGGTTCCGTAATCTTAGGTTCACCGCGTGAACAAAAAACAAGAATGTTTGTGGGAAGTGCAGGTCGCAACAAGGTTTGGCTAAATGGTGAGTTAATCCACGAGCAGTTAAACAGACCTGTAAAATACGATTATTGGTCGTCCGATAGTAACGGTTTCAATCAGTATTTTCCTGTCACCCTTAAACCGGGAGCAAATGTCTTGTTAGTCGCAGTTGGCAATGGAGGAACGATTACGGGACACTTCGGCTTTGAACAAGGCACAGAGTATACATTAATACCTTTCGGTGTCGGTTTCACGTTTTCAGCAACAGAGACAACCCTTCTCACTGACGATATGTTAACGCTAAATCTCAACGCAGAAAAGGTTACCGACTTAGCAGGATGGCAAGCGGATATTACCTTTGATCCGAATGTCCTTGAAGCGACTGAAGTCGCTGAAGGCGATTTCCTGATGTTGGAAGGCGGAGATACCTTCTTCCAAGGGGGTACAATTGATAATACAGCGGGTGAAATCAAAGGCCTGTTTGCGGCGCGACAGTCTGAAGATGGTGTGAGTGGCACAGGTACGTTGTTCTCTGTAACATTTAGGGCAAAAGCGGGCGGTAGAACGCAAGTAACATTGGATAACTTTGAATTTGGCTCTATTACAGGCGACATCATCCCCTCCCTTCCACCCAATATTACAATCACTGTGGGAGGTTATCCTGCATGGGATGTGAACCAAGATGGACGTGTGAGCATTCTGGATCTGATTCTTATAGCACGACATTTAGGAGAAACCGCACTCACTAACGCTGAAGTGGATGTGAACGACGATGGGACTGTTAGTATCTTAGATTTGATTCTTGTGGCACAACATATGGGTAAGTCAGCTGCCGCCGCACCCTCTGCTATTGCTGCGATGAAGAACGAGGATCTAAATCCCGCGATGATACAGGCATGGATAACACAGGCGCGAATTGAAGATGACGGTTCTATTGCCTTCCGAGAGGGGATTACTTTCCTTCAAAGCCTCTTGGCAGTGTTGATTCCAGAAGAGACGGCACTGCTTCCGAACTACCCGAACCCGTTCAATCCAGAGACGTGGATACCGTATCACTTGGCAAATCCCAGTGAGGTGGTAATCACTATCTATGATATGCGGGGGACCATTGTCCGCCAACTGAATCTCGGACACCAGCATGAAGGCTATTATACGAGTCGAAACCGTGCTGCCTATTGGGATGGCAGAAACGCTATTGGTGAACGCGTTGCCAGTGGCATCTATATCTACCAACTACAGGCGGATCATCTGTCGCTCCTGCGCAGAATGCTCATCTTGAAATAACCGAGGGTCTGGGGAATCTGCAAAATCCGAAACGATCCACGATTCAGACAATAATTGCCTACATTACTGAATGCTGAGGTCATCAAAATCTCGAACAACTGAAAACTATTTCAATGGAGAATCCTATGTATAGAAGACTTTTTTCACTTATTATTTCCTTGTTTATGGGCATTAACATCGTCTACGCTCAAGAAGAAAACTGGGTGCCGGATCCAGAATTAAGACAGGCTGTTCGGGAACATCTTAACTTACCACAAGGAATTCTTCTAACCACCTTTCACTTGCGGGAGCTTACGGACCTGATTGTCCTAAGTTCTGATATATCAAGCCTTCAGGGTTTGGAACACGCTGTAAACCTTCGGTTTTTGCATTTAACGCATAGTCGAATTTCTGATCTTACACCGCTTAAAGGTTTACTGTCGCTAAAGGTGTTAAAACTCTACGAGAATGAGATTTCAGATATTGCACCATTAGCCAGATTGACGAATTTAGAGTTGCTATCGTTAGATTCAAATGAGATTCGGAATATCTCACCGCTCGCTAACCTCATTAACTTACGAGAGTTATATCTATCCGTGAATAGAATTGAGGATGTTACCTCTCTTTCGGGGCTTGTCAATCTACAAAGGTTGGATCTTGAAAGTAATCTTATCACAGATATTACGCCTCTTAAGAACTTGGTATCCTTAGAATTTCTGAACGTTAATGCAAATACTGTCAAGGCATCACAATTATTGGAGTTAGACTTGCCGAATATCGGGGTTTGCGATTTGCCCAGCTTTCCTGTGAAAGACCGTCTTGAAGATCGTGAATATCCATCAGCTTTCGCAGCGTGGGCAAACATCATCAATCTCCCAACTTTGTCTGAATCTGAACGATATGCCCGTCACGATCTGTGGTTTGGCAGCAATGAGTTGGGGCTCCATTTTGTCGGAACCGATAATGGTATTCGTTTAGCTGGTAATCTCCGGGAAGCTAAAAGGCAGCGCGACGCGCTTCTTTCCAGTAATCCGAATATGATACTACTGGTCGAAATTCCGTATTACGGAGCAAACCCAGATGCTTATCCAGAAGATTGGGGGGCATGGCTTCGGGATGCAGAGGGTAATCGTGTTCGGGACGAAGGATGGTGGGCATCCCTCGTAGATTTCACCCTACCGGAAACTCAAAAGTGGACGCTTGAACATGTTCAAGCTGTTGCCAGATGCGGGTTATTCGACGGAATCTTCCTGGACCATTGGGGAGGGGGCGGAACTCTTCGCGGACATAGAACATTAAAAGAAGAACACCTGGCACGCGATATTATTTTGCAAGACATTCGGGATAGGGTCGGCGATGATTTTTTAATAATGGTCAACACGGGCCGTAACAAGATCCCGAGGTGGACTGAGTATGTCAACGGCACTTTCATGGAGACACTTCCTGGTATAACCTTGGCTCCTTTTCAAGGCGCGGGGTACACCCGTGCGGATATTCTTGACATTGAAGAAACACTGGTGTGGTCAGAAAAGAACTTTCGCGAACCCCGCATAAATGGATTGGAAGGCTGGGGTCTTATCAAAGAACCACCGGACTCCCCGCGCAACAGACAATGGATGCGTTTATTCACGACGATGAGTCTAACACTCTCAGATGGATATGTGTTATATGTTATCGGGAGTGGTAGCTTCTTTCATGAACATTTTTGGTATAATTCATTTCTACCAGAGTCCCACGACAAGCACGACCATGTTCACGACCACGACCATTATTGGTATGATTTCTGGGATGCCGATCTCGGTCAACCCATCGGCGAAAAAGGACAGTTCTACAAAAACCGTGAAGGTCTCTACATCCGCGAGTATACCAACGGCTGGGCAGTCTATAACCGCTCTGGAAAGGAACAGCAAATCGAGTTCTCGGAAGCAGTGTCAGGCGTTGCCAGCGGTGTAAAGGAGAAACGCTCACATACCCTCCCTGACTTAGACGGCGAGATTTATCTGAAATCGGAATCGGGATTAGAAATCTCTCCCACAGTGGATGTCAACGGCGATGGGACGGTGAACATCCTTGATCTTGTTGCCGTCGCAAATGCATTTGGGAAAGATGCTCCAGATGTCAATGGGGATGGCACTGTTAATGTTTTGGATTTGGTTGCCGTCGCAAATGCTTTTGAGTAGGCTTATATCATCTAAACTTTGAACAATTTTCTGTGGCAATCCACCATCAGTGGTGCCGTAGGTTGGGTTGAGCGGTAAAAAACGCAGTCCGTCTCGTTGTTCCTGAAACTGCAACTCACCAATATGCCTTTTTGTCAGCAGATAGAGCGAAACCCAACAAACACACTGCTTTCAGAAAACAGCGTTGGGTTTCACTCAGGCTTTGGGAGATCAGGGATTCCCTTGACTTTGAAGTTGATTGGCTATGTCCTATTTTTTTCAAGGTGGCCGTTCAACCCAACCTACGATGATCTTATGGCTTACTGTCGTTCTCTACGGAAGATTTCACTTCACAACACTTATAGAATTATCTTTATAGATTTTGAATTACGGTGAAACTTACAATTACATTTACACCTACCCTTAACGAGGAAGCGTTTGTAGTAGTGCGATTCATCGCACGTCGTGTGAAAAAGTGTGAAAGTATTTTTCTAATTCATCATAAACCCTTAGGACCAAGGAGAAAATACATGAAAAACTGGAAAATTTTTATTACTTTCATTTCGCTGTTGACCCTCATTCTGGGCGACTTTCTCAGTGTTGATGCCCAAGAGAATCTCGCCCAACAGGCGTATGCGATTTTTGAGCAAAACTGCCTTAACTGCCACGGAGAGCACGGGGCATTTACTGAGGAAATCATCATTGAGCATACAGCACTCATTGAAACAGGCGCGGTCGTTCCGGGGAAACCGATAGAATCTGAACTCTATAAGCGACTCCTCACAAACGATCCGGCAAAACGGATGCCGTTGGGTCAACCCCAACTGCCACCAGCAGCGATTCTGACGATTGGTAATTGGATCCAAGCGGGCGCGCCGGATTGGGAAGGCACTTCTGCGACAGATGTCTCCTTCATCACACCCAAGAAGATGCTCGATACCATTGAGAAGCACGTCAACTCGCTTTCGCCGTTTGATCGTCCCTTCGCACGCTATTTTACACTCACACATCTCTATAACGCAGGTGAAAGTGCAGAGGCACTCCACGCCTATCAACGGGCACTCTCGAAACTCGTGAATAGCCTCTCCTGGGGACGCACCATTAAAATTCCGCAGTCCATTGATTCAGAAGAAACGATCTTCTATATTGACCTTCGTGACTACGAATGGGAGATTGGCACCAATCGGTGGACGTTGATTGAGGCGGAATATCCTTATGAGATTGAATTCAACGCCCCAACACAGACAGGACTGCATAAAAAATTAACGAATCTGCGCGAAACAATGGATTGTGAGGTGCCATTCGTTCATGTCGATTGGTTTCTTGCGACTGCCTCCTTGCCACCACTCTACCACGATATTCTTGGGCTTCCTGAGACGGATCGTGAACTGGAAACTCGATTGGAAGTAAATGTCGTCGAAAATATTCGCAACGCCCCAGGAAAGCGCGTCTGGCGTGCGGGGTTCAATGATTCAGGTGTTTCAAACCACAATCGCGTTGTGGAACGTCATGAATCGCGATACGGTGCGTATTGGAAGAGTTACGACTTCGCGGGGAGTGTCGGGACACAAAATATCTTTACGCATCCGCTGTCTTTCACACATGATGGGGGTGAAATTATCTTCAATTTACCGAATGGATTGCAGGCATACTACCTCGCAGATGCCGGCGGCAGACGACTTGATGAGGCACCGATAAATATCGTTTCCAATCCGGCGGCGAGCGATCCCACCGTCCGCAACGGATTGTCTTGTATCGGATGCCATACCGAAGGGATGAAAGATTTCCAAGATACGGTTCGGACTGTTATTCAACGGAACGCGAATCCACCCTTTAATAAAGACAGAGCGTTGCAACTCTATACAAACCAAGGGACGATGGATCGTTTGGTAAGCGAAGATACTGCCCGTTATAGACAGGCACTTGAAGCAACGGGCGGGGTCTTTGGTGGGATTGAACCCGTTCAACGGTTCTACGAGGCGTTTCAGAGACCCCTTGATGCGGCGCATGCGGCTGCCGCTGTCGGATTAGAGACCGAGAGGTTCCTTCAAAGAATCCGTCAGAATGTGGGTTTGAAAAACTTGGGATTATTGGTGCTGGAGACCGGGACGATAAAGCGGGACACATGGACGAATCAGTTTAGTGAAGTCATTTTTGCGTTGGATTTCCCAGCGAAAAGTGCTGTAACACCAGTCGATTCTCAGACAGAACGCATTCCTGGCGAGTCTGTTCACATCCCCGACCCAAACCTACGCGCCGCAGTCGCAGAGGCTCTTGGTAAAGCACCGAGCTCCACGATTACAGTGGCGGAGATGGCAACATTAGAACGCCTTCAGGCAAACGGGAAGGAGATTAAGGATTTGCGGGGACTTGAGTTCGCAATAAATCTGGAAACTTTGGAAATCCGTGGCAATTTGGTATCCGATCTCTCTCCGATTGCGGAGTTAACCCAATTGGGTCGATTAGGGATACAAGGAAATAAGGTTTCGGATATTTCACCACTTAGAGAACTAAAAAGTTTAGGATCACTCGGAATATATGGTAATGAGATTTCGGACATCTCACCACTCTCAGGATTAACAAACTTACGTTGGTTATCTATGTATAATAATCCAGTCTCAGATCTTTCACCTCTCGCGAATTTAAAAGGTCTCACTGGGCTAAGGGTGAGGGTTGAACCACCCGGTAATCTATCGCCCCTCGCAGAATTAATCAACTTGGAAACTATTTACTACTGGGGATCAGGCGAACCTGTTCCTGACCTATCACCTCTAACAAAGTTACCAAAACTCGCAAAGATAGATATTGGAAGAGGTAGTAAAGTGGACGTATCTCCTCTATCAGGATTGACAGGTATAAAAGAACTATGGCTACACCAGTGTGGAATCTCTAATCTTTCATTTTTAGAGAAACTAACCACCTTGGAACGGGCACACCTTGGACGTAACGACATCTCAGACATATCGGCACTCTCAGCATTACCCAATCTGAAGTGGTTAGATCTGAGTAATAACCAAATATCCGATTTTTCACCTTTGGATGGGGTACGTGAGCAGATAAAACTCATTTGGTACAACAATCCCGGGTTCCCAAAAGGAGCCCCGAAAATAGAGGGACCCTGGTTGTGGGCTGTCTTGTCGGACGTGGACGTTGGTAACCACCGTTGGTCTTTACTGCAGAGGGATTTACTATCAGAAGTGAGTGGTGGGAAGGTGACAGAGGCAGAGATTGCTGTCCATGGGGCAACAGAGGGAAGATCTGTCAGTAGTAGCGTGTGGACTTCTCACAAACTCCCGTCTACAGGACGGATAGAGGACATGTTGAAACCACCTGTTCCTGGAGGTGCCATCTACGGATCTGTGCTCCTATTTTCGGCAAGGGAACAGGCGACAACACTATATGTCGGCAGCCCCTCTGAGCTCCAAGTCTGGCTCAACGGAACTTTGATTCACCAGCATTCGCGGCACTCAGGGCGGAGTACTGGTTATACGGATGATTACCGTGTGACGCTTCAGCAAGGAAAAAATGTCTTATTCGTCGCACTTCTCAGCGATGGTCAGGGTTTTTTTGGATTTGAACCGGGGACAGAATATACAGTGGCAAACTCCGGTATTAGATACGCCTTTTCCAAGCCAACAATCCATGTCGGCGATACGTTTACCCTTGATATTCGCGCAGAGAACGTGCCTGATTTAGCGGGATGGCAGTTTGATATTGTCTTCGACGCTGCAGCACTCAAGGCAATTGAGGTCAACGAAGGTGAATTTCTGAAAACAGGTGGCGCAACGACTTTCTTTCAAAGAGGAACAATTAATAACACCGCTGGGAGAATCAGAGGTCTCAGTTCAGCAAGTCTCAGCGGGGAGGGTGTCACCGGTACGGGTGCGTTACTGTCGGTGACCTTCTCAGCAAAGACAGATGGACAGACGCAATTGGTATTGCATAACCTTCAGTTTGGCTCCAGCACGGGACAGGCTATCCCTGCGGAACCCCGTAAAACTGTCATTGTTGTGGAGGAGCGGCTCACTATCGGAGATATAAACCGAGATGGACAGGTGAGTATTCTGGATATGATTCTCATCGCAAAACACTTAGGAGAAACGGCACCCACTAATTCGGAGGTAGACGTAAACGATGATGGTGTTGTCAGCATCTTAGATTTGATTCTTGTGGCACAACACATGGGTAGGTCAGCTGCCGCCGCACCCTCTGCTATTGCTGCGATGAATAACGAGGATCTAAATCCCGCGATGATACAGGCATGGATAACACAGGCACAAATTGAAGATGACGGTTCTATTGCCTTCCGAGAGGGGATTACTTTCCTTCAAAGCCTCTTGGCAGTGCTAATTCCAGAGAAGACAGCACTGCTGCCCAACTACCCGAACCCGTTCAATCCAGAGACATGGATACCGTATCAACTCTCGGAACCCGCGGAGGTCACGGTACGTATTTATTCTGTGAAGGGTATCTTGGTTCGGACTTTGGCGTTGGGACAAACACCCGCTGGTATTTATCAAAATCGCAGTCGTGCGGCGTATTGGGATGGCAGAAATGATGTGGGTGAGTCGGTAGCGAGTGGTCTTTACTTCTACACGCTCACAGCGAGTGATTTCACGGCAACCCGGAAGATGCTGATACGGAAGTAGCAAGCACACATCGTGTGTCAGAACACTGCTTTTAGTGAGGTGGCTTCTAACTACAACCTTTACGCCTCTTTCACTTTTCCCAATAGATCCGTGATCTCCTCACGAATCTGTTCCTCGACTGCCGGCATCAGTGCTAATCGGTAGGGACCACTGAGCGCATGGTTCCGGGGTCCGGCTTCATAACCTGCCTTCAGCCCCAACTCGTAAGCGGCTCTGGTCGCAATATACACCTCACTGCCATTCGTATAGCCAAAAACAAAGGTGTGCGAGAACGGCGAAGTCTCGTCTGCAAAGAGTTGGTACTCCGAAAAGAGTTCATGCGATACAGACAGGAAACAGAGCACATCACCGACAGCAAAGGCACTTATCGGAAAGGGTAGAGTGCGCTTTTCACCGCTCTTAGAGACCTCTAATAAGGCGACATAGCGTTCATCGTCAGGAAACTCTTCAATCAACTGCTCACATTCCGCAACCGATGGCGGATCCCGGAACGGCAAATTGACGAGTTTAGAACAGGCTTTAAGGGACGCGGCAGGGATATCCTTGGCGTTCTTTAACGCTTGGTGGGTCGCAAACGCCAACATGAATCCGGCGACATCGCACGCCTCGAAACCACCCCGCAACGGATACCCATTGATGTCCGCGGCGCAACCTTGTGCGAAGAGTAAAATGCTTTTCGGCTTCAACACCAAGAAATTGCGCAGATGTTCAACGGCATAGCCGGGGAAATCCGCACCCATCTCCTCGCTCGACCAGTGGACAATCACGGGATGGGCGGCATGTGAGAACAGCACAGCGATAATGTCCCCATTTGCATCGTAAGCCCCTAACACGTCAACCCACGGCACCACAGAACCTTCGGGATTGGGTGCCATAGTAATATAACCCTCGTCGTTCATGATGCGACGGTTATATCCGACTTGGACGGGGGCGCGTCCGACACGCAATGATGCAGGTTCAAGCGCATCTACGGCATTTTTTACTAATTCGGCAAGACAGGTCGCCAACCATGCCTCAGATGCTTCACTCATCTCCCGTCCGTCAACCCCCGGAGCATTATGCGTATGGCTACAGTTAATGACGACATACTCTGGCGGTATGCCCGTGGCATCCTGGATTGCTTCAAGCAGCACTTTGTTGTACTGGAGTGAGAATTGTCCATAGTCGGCTGTTACGATAGCGAGTTGTTTTTCGCCATCGGCGAGCACCAAAACGCGGGCATATAACTCAGCGTAAACATCGGGTCTGTCCTTTATGGAGGTAATGATAGTTTCCGCCGCACCTGCCATAAGCGTCGTCATAAAAAGCCTCCTTGTTTCGTCCGCTACAAGTCGTGATAGCACCCAACGCCTAAAGGCGTGGGCTTCGGTTTCGTAGACAGTGCGGTTTCCTTGAAAAGTCCACCGTCTTATTCCGTCTCCACCTGCGGGCGTTTCCCCTATATCGCGTGGATACAGGGCATATCGTATTTAGGTAACGGCTATCCCTGCCCGCAAAATGTTTAGCGCAGCGTTGATGTCTCTGTCGTGGTGTGAACCACATTCGGAGCATGTCCACTGCCGATCGTTGAGAGTTAGGGTTTCGTTATGAAATCCGCAGTCGCTACACGGTTTCGTTGTCGCCGTCCACTGCCGAACTTGAAGCAACTTACGCCCATGTTTTTGACACTTATACCTTAATATCTCAACAAACTGGTAGAAGGCAAGATCGGAGACCTTACGTCCCCACAAGCGTTTCATACCTTCAAGGTTCAAAGTTTCAATGGCAATCGTATCAAACTTCTTACAGAGTTCACTTGCCAATTGCCACTGAAAGTCTTTACGTTGGTTCAATATTTTCCGATAGAGGCGTGCGATTTGTCTTACGCACCGCCACCACCCGTGAGAATCTTTTTGCTTGCGACTCAATGCTTTGTTGAGAGACCGAAGGTCGTTCAAGGAGTGTTTCAAAGGTTGTGGGTGCTGTTTTTTCTCACCCGTGCTGAGCGTCAAATATGCGTCTTTCATACCGAAGTCTGCCCCGACACTTTTACCCGTCGTTGGCAGCGGTTTCGTTTCTACAAAGTCGGTTATGATATAAAGCCAATAATTACCGCAGTTATCTCGTTTTATCGTGATACGACGGATATTCCCTTCAAACTCACGGTGTTTATGGAACGTATAAGCCCCTTTGTCATGTCGCCATTTACCTTTACCTTTATCCCATTTTCTGAAATTGAGGGTGAGGCGATTGTCTTTCAGAGACCAACCTGCTTGTTTCAGCGTCAACGACTTGAACTTATGACGTTTCTTGATTTTCGGTCTACCCCCAAGTTTCTTGAAAAAACGCACATACGCCTTGTCAATGCGTCTCAACTCCTCTTGAATCGCTTGACTCGGCAAGGCTTTCCAATGTGGGTGGGTCGTCCGCTTCAAATCGGTCAAGTGAGCACACATCGCAGCATAGTTGGCATACGGCAGTCCGTCCTTGTATCGCTGACGTTGCCACTTATGGAAATACTCGTGGACTTGCCACATATCATCAAGCAGGTTGCCAAGACGGATCGTATTCGATTGATCATAAAACGGATATTTGTAGGTTTTCATGGTATATCACACATCACACCTTTTACCCCGTTGAAGTGGGTGGGACCGACACACAATCAAGCGATTGTGCTTCAACTGTCGGTCCAGTGTGATAATATTAATTATACCATAATTTAACCCGAATGTCAAGTATTTTTGGGAGTTTTGGTCCTTTCCAAGAGGGCGAAATTTCATCCCAAACCTAAAGGATTGGGAGACCTTCATTTCGGAAAATCCCGTAAAGGGCAACGGCACCCGGAGCGTGTCTGCTACTATGTCAGATCCGCCAGTTGCGGCATCACTTCATTCTTGAGGAGCGTCATCGAATTCAACCACTGTTCCCAAGGTTCCCACTCGTGTCCCATGGCGAGTAGCACACCGAAGCCGCCGACCTCCTCATAGATCTCACGTAACCGATTGGCGACATGGTCGGGGCTGCCAACAACCCACAAGGTATCTAATAAATGTTCAAGGGTCATATCCGCGTCGTCCATATCCGGATCGGGTTTGAAGTTCCCCGGGCTGAACAAGTTAAACCAATAGTCTCTAAAATCACGTCCGAGTGTACCTTCAAGTGCCTCTTTCCGTGCCTGTTCAGTGGTATCGGCGACGTAGACCTCGCGGGCGATACGCCATGTCGAACGAGATGGCGATAATCCGGATGTTTCCGCGCCCTCTTCAACAGCATCCCAGTGCGTCTTGATGATCGGGATATGTGCGAGGTTAATACTCATCGGAATCCAGCCGCGCTCGCCAGCAAGCACGAGTGTGTCGGATTTAGCAGACGATCCCGCCATCGCAATCGGGGGATGTGGTTTCTGATAAGGCTTCATGTGCATGCTGACAATGTTCGGACGGTCTTCGGGAATCTTAAATTCCCAGAAATCGCTCTTGTAATGTCCGGGTTCTGGATCCGTCCAAATCTTGAGAACTGCTTCAATCCCTTCTCGAGTTGACTGCCGCCTGTCCCCATCCGCTAGGAACATTTCCGCATCGCTCGGTGTGGAACTGGAGCCGACCCCCCAATTAAGGCGTCCGTGTGTTTGATGATCCAGTTGCGCGATGCGATGGGCAACAACGGCAGGATTATGTATCGGCATACACGTAATTCCAGTGCCGAAGACGATATTCTCCGTCATTGCAGCCGCTTTTGCGATAAAAAGATCCGGGGACGGTATGTTCTCCCACGTAAACGTGAAATGCTCACCAACATAAGCTTCTTTATAGCCCAACTCGTCCAGTATTACCATCTGCTCAATATCATGATCAAGCGTTTTGGTGGTATCACTGCCGGGTGGGTGCAAAGGCATCGTGAAAAAACCGAGTTCCATATTTTTAATTTTCCTTGCGGTTCGGTCAGGTGGGTTTGATAGATAAAGTGTCTCTCCGTAGACCCGCCCTCCGCTACGCTTACGGGCTACGTGTTTAGGTATAACGAACACCCTTTCACCGAAAACTCATTGTCACCGAAAACCGACTACTGACTGCCAATTCCTAAATAGATATGTTTCCATATCTTTCTAAACTTGACAAAATCGGTAGTGTCTGTTATTGTTTTTGTTGGGTAAGAGATTACCACAAATCTAAATATTTTTCAAGCATTTTCTATTTTTCGTAAAAGGAGAAACACCACATTATGCGCGCGAGAATTTCCATTTTAACCTCGGTTCTTCTATCCGCTCTTCTAAGTATTTACCTATTAGGATGCGAACGTATCAGCCATGTAGTTCAGCCCGACGCGACCACTACTCCGACCGAAGCGACAGTAAAAATAGGTGTAATTCAGCCGTCAAACACTTTCACTACTTTCAGTCAAGGTGCTGAAACCGCCCGCGTTCAGATTAACGAAAAAGGCGGCGTACTCGGTATGCCAGTAGAATTCATTAGTCGAAACAATCAACCTGTCGCAACCGAACCACCAACACCAGAAGCGAGTATTAGTGCCGCGAAGGACTTGATTGAGATAGAGAACGTTTTTGCACTCCTCGGTCCTATTTATTCCACGAATTCCATCGAGGTCGGTCCGATCGCACAACACGCACAGCGGCTCATGCTTCCCGGTTCCAGTGGTGCGAATGTACCAGCAGCCGGAGATTACATCTTCTTAATCACTGTCCCTAACCCATTTCAAGGGAAAGTGATGGCGAGTTTCGCGATGAATCCCGATGAACTCGGTGCCACAACAGCAGCGACAATTATTGAGGAGGGCGACGTCTACACCACCGATCTCGTTGAGGCGTTTGAGACAGCTTTTCAGGAAATCGGCGGGGAAATCGTCTACAACGGTGCCTATACCGTAGGTGACACCACCTTTACTGCTCTGCTCACAGAGATCCACAACGTTCAACCCGATGTCATCTTCTGTCCCGGTTTTCAGCCAGAAGTGCCCTCGCTGATAAGCGAAGCACGCAAAGCCGGTATTACAGGCACCTTTCTCGGGGGTAGCGCGTGGGATGACCGCGAACGATTCCTCAGCATCTTAGCGGATAACACCGTATTGGACGGCAGTTATTACCCGACGAATTTCTCTGTCGCCACACAGGACGCAGACGTTCAAGAATTTGTAGGAAGTTACACGGCACTGTTCGAGAGTCCACCCGATGGCATTGCGGCGTCAGGTTACGATGCGATGCGACTCTTGGCACGCGCAATAGAGAATGCGGGTTCACTTGACCGTGTTGCGGTTCGTGATGCATTCGCGGCAGTCAGCGGCTACAAAGGTGCCACAACCATCTCACATTATGACGAAAATCGTCACCCTGTTAAAAGCCTCACAATTCAAACAATCAGCGGCGGACAGGTGGAACACTATAAGGTTATAGAACCGTAACGCATGACAGATACAAAACAACCGAACACAACGCGTCCGAAGGCTTTTTTGATTGACATGGACGGAACGCTCTATTTTAAAGGGAAGCCTTGTCCAGGGGCGATCGAAACCGTCAACTATCTACGTCAGGAGAAGTATCAACTCCGATTTCTGACAAACACGACTGCCAAAACCCCAAAGATGCTTCACGCGCAGATGCGAGAATTGGGATTTGACCTCTACGAAGATGAGATTTTTAATGCGACTTACGCGTGTCTCCTCCACTTACGCGCACAATCTGGAGCGAGTTGCCACTTTATGGTCGATGATGCTGTCAAAGGGTTTTTCAAGGAAATACCCATAGACGACAATGCCCCCGATTTTGTCGTTGTTGGGGATTACGGTGAAGGCTTTAACTTTCACGCCTTAAATCACGCTTTTCGGCTGTTGATGGATGGAGCGGAACTTATAGCGTTACAAAAAGGATTCTACTGGTTCTCTTCTGAAGGGATACGCTTGGACTGCGGCGCGTTCGTGACGCTTCTGGAGGCTGCTGCCGGCAAAACAGCGACAATCATGGGCAAGCCGAGTGAGACATTCTTCAAAACTGTGCTCAATCATCTTCGACTCGCGCCAAAGGACGTAATTGTGGTGGGCGACGATATTACCACCGACATCGTTGGGGCGGCAAGCATGAAGATGCAGAGTGTCCTTGTGAAGACTGGGAAGTTTAAACGCAATCATTTGGAAAACCCTGTCGCGAAACCGACATGGGTGCTTGATAGCGTCTCAGAGTTGCCACGTCTATTTTAGAAGTTGATATAAGAAGTACCGGAGGCAATACTACCTATGACAAACCAATTCATTCAAATGGGACTCGTTGGGTGTGGGTGGGCAGGCTGTCGAGCCATCGAAGCTGCCAATGCGACCTCTCGGCTGAACGTTATTGCCATCGCGGAACGTGATCCAGCCCGCCGCGAACAAGCAGGTGATGACAACGCAGTACCACACCGCTATGCCGACTATCGCGAACTTCTCGACAACCCTGACGTTGAAGCCGTCTATCTCGCTACCAATCCAGATGTCAGACGGCAGCAAGTTTTGGATACGCTCAATGCTGGGAAACACGTCTTGGTGCAAAAACCGCACGCACTCCGCGCACCCGAAATCTTGGAAATGGAGACAGCCGCACAACAAGCAGGGAAAACATTGCAATTCTGCTACTTTATGCGCCACTTCCCGAACAACCGAAAGATTCGGCGTGCTGTGTTGAACGGGGCGATCGGTGACCTGTATCATGCGCGCATCTTCGGGAAATACAACTTCATTCCACAACTCGATGTCAACAGTCGATGGCTACACGTCTACGGGCAGAAAGGCGGTTCGTTAGGGCAACACTATTCACACGAACTCAACCTCACGTGGTGGTGGATGGGATGTCCAAGACCGGAGTGGGCGTTCGCTGCGAAGCATGTTCTTTACCCTCAATACGACGGACCAGAGGGAGCGGCAGAAGATTATTTCACTGGTATTCTCGGATGTGAGGGTGGAAAAACCATTCAGATCGATTGTTCTCGGATGAGCCACTCCGACTCCGCCAGCGTCGTTGAACTTTACGGTACCACCGGTGCAATCACAAACGGCGGCATCGCGAGATTTAAAGATGGTGAATTCGTCCGAGAAACCGTTGATGAACCCCTCGAAATTGATCACGGTGAACTCCCTGAAGAGGTTCACGTCTTCTACTACGAACTCAACCACTTCGCCATGGCGATAACAGGCGAGGTCGCCCCAGATGTCTCTGCGCCGGATGCGTATACTTTCATGCAAATCTTGGATGCGTTTTACGACAGTGCGAAAAGCGGTGAAAAAGTCTACATCGCTTCGGAGTAGCAATCCCTGAAATAACGTTTGACAAAAACTGTCTCTATTGTTAATCTGATACAATCTGTTGTTTTTTTATAGCCTACGACCTCGACCTTTCCCATCATGGACACTTAGGAGACACTCCCATGTATAAAACAGCGATGTTAGGCTGCGGGGGTCGCGCCCGTGGGCATGCAGATGCTTATCGCTTCGTCAAACGCGGGAAACTCGCCGCAATCTGCGATATGGACGCAGAACGACTCAACACATTCGGGGATGACTTCGGTATCTCTTCGCGATATACCGACTTGGACGAGATGCTTGAAAAAGAGAGACCCGATGTCCTCCACATCGTCACAAGTCCCGTGATTCCGAATAGCAACAAATGTATCCGGTATCCGTTGATGAAACAGACATCCGACCACGGCGTGCCAGCGGCGATTGTGGAAAAACCGGTTGCTGTTGAAAGTACGGATTGGAAACAGATTGCAGGGTTAGCAGAAGAGACACAAACGAAATTTGTCGTCAATACACAACTCGACTTCCATCCGAAAAATCTGGAGTTAAAAAAAGATGTCACAGAAGGACGTATCGGTGAAATCAGGTTTATCGATGCGAGTGCGCGTAGTAGATCCGCAGAACAGGGAGGACACGTGCTACAGTTGGTGTCCTCCTACATTGACAACTCCCGTCCTATTCGGATTCTTGGACAAATCTCTGGAAGCGAGAATCTAAATCTTGCGCCTGGTGGGCATCCGTCTCCGCAGCATACTGTGGGACACGTCCTATATGAGAACGGTGTCCACGTCTCTCTGGCATTTGGAACAGAGATGGCACAAAAGGCATCCGATGATCCGGGTATCTACGGCCACAAACGTGTTTTTGTTGCTGGGACGAAGGGCTTCGTGCATTGGCGGTTCAGCAGTTGGGAACGCGCAACGCTGGACGGTGGGTATGAGAGCGGTGCGCTTAACTATGGAGAACAGGATGTCGTCGCTCAGGGTAACTTCACCGATGCTGTTTTTGATTGGTTAGACGATGAGAACAATGTGCATCCGACGCATCTCAAGCAATCGCTCATTGAGAATAACCTCATCTTAGGAATGTACTACAGCGGGATAACTAACAAGATTATCGAACTCCCGTTTGAACCGCCCGATGGACTCATGGATATGCTCCGAGAGAATTTGTGATTTGAAATGCAGTTGTATCGGGTGGGTCGAGGTTTCCGTGCCTTTGTCCTATTCTGGTACGCTGCTGGCGTGCTATTGTTAATATTAGAGGAGACAACTCTATGTATAAAACTGCGTTTTTAGGGTGTGGAGGTCGCGCCCGTGCCCATGCAAGTGCTTACCGCTTCGTCAAACGCGGCAAAATCGCCGCAATCTGCGATATGAATGAAGAACTTCTCACCAATTTCGGTGAGGAATTCGGTATCTCTTCACGATACACTAACCTCGATGAGATGCTCAAAAAAGAGAAACCCGATGTCCTCCACATCGTCACAGCACCTGTGCTGCGCGGCACCAGTGAACGCATCCGATACCCGTTGATGAAACAGGCATCCGATCATGGCGTGCCAGCGGCAATTGTGGAAAAGCCGATTGCAGTTGAAAGTGAGGACTGGAAACAGATCGCAAGTCTGGCAGAAGAGACACAAACGAAATTTGTCGTCAATACACAACTCAACTTCCATCCGCAAAATCTGGAATTAAAAGCAGATGTCTCGGCAGGTCGCATTGGTGAGATTAAGTTCATTGATGCCAGCGCGCGCAGCACACCCGTTGACCAAGCACCGCACGTGCTACAGCTGGTGTCATCCTACATCGACAACTCGCGTCCGGTACGTGTGCTTGGACAGATCGCAGGGAAAGAGCAGTTAGATTCGGCACAACCTTCTCCCATGCATGCGGCTGGACACGTTTTGTATGAAAATGGTCTGCACGTCTCTGTTGCCTTTGGGACCGGTATGGGGACGCTGGCATCAGACAGCGAGAGCACCGTCGCTCATAAACGCGTCTTTGTCGTGGGAACAAAAGGCTTCGTGCATTGGCGGTTCAGCAGTTGGGAACGCGCCACACCCGAAGGCGGTTATGAAGGCGGTCCGCTCAACTATGGGGAACAGGACATCGCCGCGCAAGGCAACCTCACCGAAGCCGTGTTTGACTGGCTGGATGATGAAAATAACGTGCACCCGACGCATCTCAAACAATCCCTTGCAGAGTTCAACCTGCTCCTTGGCATTTACTATAGCGGGATCACTAACGAGATTATTGATCTGCCTTTTGAACCCCCTGATGGATTAATGGACACACTCAGGGAAAAATTATAAACCCAATCCAAATTCACACGGAATGTTTAGAGGAGAATTTTTCCATGTATAAAACAGCGATGTTAGGATGCGGGGGTCGTGCCCGCGCGCACGCAGACGCGTATCGCTTCGTCAAAAACGGCAAACTCGCCGCAATCTGTGATATGAATGAAGAATTGCTCACCAGTTTCGGTGAGGATTTCGGTATCTCTTCCCGCTACACCGACTTAGACGAGATGCTTGAAAAAGAGAAACCCGATGTCCTTCACATCGTCACGGCACCCGTGTTACGCGGCACCAATGAACGGATTCGGTACTCACTGATGAAACAAGCCTCGGATGCAGGGGTGCCAGCGGCAATTGTGGAAAAACCGATTGCCGTTGAAAGCGAGGATTGGAAGCAGCTTGCGGGGTTAGCAGAGGAGACGCAAACGAAGTTCGTTGTCAATACACAACTTAACTTCCATCCGAAAAACTTGGAATTGAAACGGGATGTCGCAGAAGGTCGTATCGGCGAGATCAAATTTATTGATGCCAGTGCCCGGAGTACTCCAGTCGACCAAGCACCCCACGTATTGCAACTCGTCTCTTCCTATATCGACAACTCCCGTCCTGTGCGGGTGCTCGGACAAGTTTCCGGTGCTCAGGATTTGGATTCTACTCAGCCCTCTCCTATGCATGCCGCCGCTCAGGCACTCTATGAAAACGGACTTCACGTCTCTCTGGCATTCGGGACAGGTGTAGGACAAAGAGTGCCGAAAGAGCCAGATGCGGGTAATCACACCCACAAGCGCGTCTTTGTTGTCGGTACAAAAGGCTTCGTGCATTGGCGATTCAGCAGTTGGGAACGCGCAACACCTGAGGGTGGCTACGAGAGCGGTCCTCTCGACTATGGAGAGCAGGATGTCGTCGCACAGGGCAATCTTACCGAAGCCGTCTTTGATTGGCTCGACGATGAGAACAATGTACATCCGACGCATCTCAAGCAATCTCTTGCGGAGTTCAATCTGCTCCTTGGCATCTACTACAGCGGGGTAACAAACCAGATTATTGATCTCCCATTTGAACCGCCCGACGGGTTGATTGATATCCTCCGAGAGAAACTGTAAACCGAAAAGCATAGCGGTAGGTGAGACGTCAACCTGCCGCTATCTCCAAAAATTGACAGGTATTCCAAATGTGTGCTATAATTTTAAAAAAGACATACTAAAATTGCGAAAGGGATCGGATGGCCAGTTTTGATACTGCCTCTAAAAAACAGGTCGAAACAAACCCTCAGGATTTCGTAAACCTTTGCTTCACATTCGGGTTGGAAGATATCACCGTACTGGAGATTATCACACCGGAACAACCCACCGTTGAGATGCACCAAGCAGATATTCTCATTAAAGCACTGCGTGATGATCAAGAAGTCCTTGTGCATTTCGAGTTTCAAACTACCGATAGCTACGATCCTGAAATGCCACTGCGCATGGCAGGTTACACCATCAGAGCAATTGAAGTCTATCGACTGCCTGTCTATTCCAATGTCATCTACCTACGTCCCGATGCAGGTAGAAATGATCCAGGAAAATTTGAGCAAAATCTGGAACATCACCGTATTTCTATTAAATACCAAGTTTTTCGCTTGATTGAAATGGATGGACAAGCGATTCTCAATTTGAAGCCCACAGGTTTGATACCGTTCACACCGCTTATGAAACGTCCAACGGATATGGATGCAGAGCAATGGCTTCGTCGCTGTGTCCAAACTGCGGATAGCCTTGATGTTCCCAACAAGACGGAATATCTTGGAAGCCTGGCTGTTTTGGGGAATTTAGTCTATGATTCTCAAACGATTTTAGATATTATTTTGGAGGAAACCATGCAACAGCCTTCTATTATCGAATATGTGGCCCCACAAGCACATGAACAGGGCGTTCAACGAGGTATCCAACAAGGCCGGAGAGAAAGTACTCGCAAGCATATCCTTGAGGTTCTTACGCTTCGATTACAGCCTGAGACAGCACAAACTTTCAAGCCGACACTTGAAGCGATTGATGACCTACAACGCCTTGAGCAGCTGTTTCACGCCGCAATGCAGGCGGAAACCCCGGAAGACTTCAAGCAGGCATTAAGCGAAAATGACCACTGAACTGTGCCTTCCTCCCTGCCACTTATCTTAACGCCTCACTACTATTAACAACCTTGATCTATTTTGGTTGAAATCAGGATATGAATAAGGAGACCTTTCTATGTATAAAACAGCGATGTTAGGTTGCGGGGGGCGCGCACGCGCACACGCAGATGCCTATCGCTTCGTCAAAAACGGCAAACTCGCCGCAATCTGTGATATGAACACAGAGTTACTCAACACATTCGGAGACGACTTCGACATATCTTCCCGTTACACCGACTTGGACGAGATGCTCGAAAAAGAGAAGCCCGATGTCCTCCATATCGTCACAGCACCCGTGCTGCGGGGTAGCAATGAGCGCATTCGTTACCCATTGATGAAACAAGCCTCGGATGCAGGTGTGCCAGCGGCAATTGTGGAAAAACCGATTGCTGTTGAAAGCGAGGACTGGAAACAGATCGCAGGACTCTCCAAGGAAACGCAAACGAAGTTTGTCGTCAATACGCAACTCAACTTCCACCCACAGAATCTGGAATTGAAGCGGGATGTCGCAGAAGGTCGCATCGGCGAAATCAAATTCATTGATGCCAGCGCACGTAGCACACCCGTCGATCAAGGTCCGCATGTACTGCAGTTGGTATCCTCCTATATTGACAACTCCCGTCCTGTGCGAGTCCTCGGACAAATCTCTGGTGCCGAACACTTAGATTCAGCACAACCCTCTCCGCAATTTGCGAGTGCGCGCGTCCAATACGAGAACGGGCTTCATGTCTCTGTTGCGTTCGGGACAGCCATCGCTCCGACTGCGTCCGATGATCCGGTTGTCTTTTTCCACAAGCGCGTTTTTGTCATTGGAACGAAGGGTTTCGTGCATTGGCGATTCAGCAGTTGGGAACGCTCAACCCCGGAAAACGGCTATGAGGGGGGTCCCCTTAACTACGGAGAACAAGATGTCATCGCACAGGGTAATCTTACCGAAGCCGTTTTCGACTGGCTGGACGACGAGAGCAAGGTACATCCCACCCATCTTGAGCAATCGCTTGCCGAGTTCAACCTACTCTTGGGAATTTACTACAGCGGCATCACAAACGAAGTGATTGAACTCCCCTTTGATCCACCAGACGGGCTAATGGATAAACTGAGAGCTAAGTTATAGGACAGGCTTTGTCGTTCTTCGCAACCTACGACGCAGTTTGTAAGTGCATATTCGTAATGTCCTTTTCACGAGAAGGCGAGGTTTTGCGCCTCGCCATACGTTCACTTAAATGGAGACTTAACCATGCCACTTGCAAAAATTGTGTGTCTAACCTTTCTCCTGTTTAGCATCGTCAATCTTACAGCAAATGCCGAATTAGTAGCCTACTGGTCATTTGACAAGGCAGATGGCGTGGATGACCTAACCGGAAACGGCCACGACGGCAATATCCACGGGAATCCAAAGGTAGTCGCAGGAAAGTTCGGCGAAGCGTTAGCGTTCAACGGTAGCACCGATTACGTCGAGATCCCCGACGCACCCGCAATTTCTGAACTCGAAGCGTTGTCTATGGCGGCGTGGATTCAGCCCCTAAAACTCGGTTCATGGGTCGCCGTTGCTGAGAAGGGTATTCACCTCAACTGGAGTTACGGTTTTTTCATCGAACCTGATGCGACACTCTCTTTTGAAGTTTCCACCGGTCCCGGCAATAATCTTGTCTGTTGTGTGGGCAATGTTAAAATGGAAATTGGAAAATGGTATCACATCTTCGGCTCTTATGACGGTAAATCCGTGAAGGCTTACGTTGATGGAAAATTAGAAGGCGAAATGCCCGGTGCTGATGCCGTTCACATTACCGAAGGGTTACCCTTCACTATCGGTAGTCGTAACGGTCAGAACCACTTCGGTGGTGCCGTTGACGAAGTGGCATTTTGGAGCGAAGCCATCTCTGTTGAGGACTCTATGGATCCCCTCCCTGTGAAACCGGGACGAAAACTAACAACGACTTGGGGAGCAATGAAAACACAACGTTAAAAACGATGGAAACGAATTCTGAAAAATTTGCGGAACAAGGTTATCTTGTTGTTCAATCGGCACTGTCTGAGTCAGATCTTGCCCCGTTAATCGCTGTTGTCTCCGAAGCCGTTAATACACGTGCCACTGAACTCTATAAAGAAGGATTCATCTCGGACATCTATGAAGAGATGCCTTTTGAACGTCGTTGGCATACTGTTCTAAAGGCGTGCGGTAGAGAAAACGAGGTCTTTGGCTGGCATACACTTGTTTTCAGCGAGGCACTCTTTAATCTAATAACCCATCCGAAGGTGTTAGACATCTTGGCGTCCCTTATCGGAGGTGATATTCAATTCAATGGCGATTTCTGGGTACGTCCGAAACTCCCTAACGAAAAACTCACGACCCTCCCTTGGCATCAAGATAGCGCATATATGCCGGAGACCGAAAACGATACGCATCTGACCGTTTGGCTCCCGCTTGTCGATGTTAAATTGGAGAACGGTCCCCTACAATTCCTACCGGGAAGCCACAAGTCAGGCTTACAAACCTATCATCGCGTGCCTGGTGAGGCGTTTGCTGTCCCCGTTCTCTCTCCCACCGCATCCGATACCGACATCGATACCTTAGAGATGCAAAAAGGCGACCTGCTCGTCTTTAACAATCTGGTCTTCCATCGATCGTTAGTCAATCACAGCAACAGTATTCGCTGGTCGACAGATTTTCGGTTCAGTCGCATCGGCACCTCGCTAAACGGACTCTGGCACGAAGCGATCGCCTGTCCAGCTCGCGAGCGTGAAAGCAATCAGTGTCCCACATCCTGGCAGATGTGGCGTGCCCAATGGGAAGCCAGTCCGCACAAAGACAGATTCCTTTAATCCTCCCACCAAGATTTCCAGTCTTAAGAATTGGTTGTATCTCCACGTTTTTTATGCTATAATTAAAGTATGCACAGAGTAAGAAATGTCTCAGAAGAATCGGAAACGTCTAAGGCATATCGGTTCTTTTGGCAACACATAGGAGGTTCTTTTGTTAAATCCAAGAATTATCACAGTTATCCTCAGTGCGCTGCTCATACTCGGTAGTAGTATGCTCAGCTCCGCAGAAATCACTGAAGATATGATTGCGGCAGCGTGGCTGTTTGAGGGCGATGCCGAAGATATATCCGGGAACGGGTTTGATGGTGAGGTTAAAGGTGGAAAATTCGTTGCAGGCAAATTCGGGGACGCGATTGAACTCGACGGCGCAGGCGACTGGGTCGAAATCCCGAAACGGATCGGCGAATTTGAAGAAATTACCTTCGCACATTGGGTCAAATCCACGGGACGAGAGGGAGCATGGCGTGTTTTCTTCAACGTCAACGGTTGGAAAGCCGGGGACATCCATTACCAGATGCACCCGAACAATAAAGTCGAGTTCTCCATTCATAGCAATCCAGGTGGGAACGATACTTTTGCGAACTATATGCTGGCAGGCGATCAGATGGATAAATGGGTCCACATCGCAACCGCCTACAGCGCGAAGGAAAAGAAAATCCGCTTTTTCGTCAACGGCAAACTCGACATCGAAAACGATTGGGGTGGAAATCCCGGTGTGCTCGATCCTGCCCGAATCGGCGACTGGAACCAAAGCCGACAATGGGAAGGACTGTTAGACGAGTTCATTATCCTCAACACTTTCCTCGATGAAGATGATGTACAAGCGGTTATGAATGACGGTTTCGAGACGACTCTCGCTGTAGACGCGAAAGAGAAGTTGGCTGTCACATGGGGCAGTCTGAAAAAATAACGGAGACGCGATCATCGAATCGTTCTCAAAAGGGAAATGAATATGTTTTTGGCAAAACGCTATCTGAATTATACATTCACTGCAATTGTTGTTATTGCCTTGAGCTTGGCGATGCTGGTTACAAGCCACGCAGCGTTTGATGAAGACGACATTGCGGGGATGTGGACATTTGAAGAAGGTAAAGGTAAAGTTGTAAAGGATCTCTCCGGCAACGACACCGACGGTGAATTTGTTGGCGACCTGAAATGGGCGAAAGGCAAATTCGGCGGCGGATTAGAATTTAACGGTGCAGACACTTGGGTCAAACTCGGCACGAAGGGTGAAGATAAAACGTTAGCCGCTTTGGATTTCACGGAGTCCAAAGGGTTTTCAATCCATTCTTGGGTCTACGCCGCAGAGGATCCCACTGGGAAATGTGTCATATGGAAAGGGCTTGGATGTTCAACCTGGTCCCAGTACCTACTCGGAACGGGTGCCCACGAAAACGGGCAAAATAGCACGCAGGCGGCGTTCCATATTCGGGCCGCCAACGGTGGTGGGAAACTTGAAGTGCTCGGTGATGAACTCTCTTCCAAAGAATGGATCCACCTCGTCGGTACATGGGATGGCTCTCAACTCCACGTCTACGTCAACGGCAAACTCCAGAACTCCGAAGATGCAAAAGGACCGCCGTGGGCATCTCCCGAAGAGGTCTATATCGGTGCGGATCCAGGCTGTGGCAAACGCTGTCAGTGGAACGGTATCATCGACGAAGTTGTTATCTTCGACACAGTACTCTCTGATGATGACGTCGCAAAACTCGGTGAGGGTATCGAAGGCGCGTTAGCCGTTGAAGCCGCTGGGAAAATAGCGACGACTTGGGGTTCACTCAAATCCTCCCAATAGATACGCATCGAAACGTGCGATATACAGAGGGCATTGAAAATGAGATGTCCCCCAGACTGAGACGGGCATCTCCTCGTTAGTTATATCCTGAAGGAGAATCTCAAAATGAGAATCCAAAAACTGTGTGTTGTTGGTTTTTGGGTCATTCTTCTGCTGTTTGGAAACGCAATGGCAGAAACACTGTTTTTTGATGATTTTGAGGGAAACGCTGGGATTGAATGGCCCGATGTACCAGCGATAAAAATCGAGGAAGATCCGGGCAATCCGAACAACACCGTCCTCATCTTTGACACAAGGAACGATCAAACCCATGCCGATGTTCTTTTTCTTGAAGGATTCGAGGATCTGACGGACTACACACTGCGAGCAAAATTCAATATCGTTGGTGAAACAGCGGAATTTGCTGCATTCGGTCTGATTGTGCGCGCACAATTGGCAACCGAATATATGCTGGTTGAACCAGCGAGAAAACGGTTGTGTTGTGGGGATCCGCGAGAAAACGTCCTCAACGTTTTTGAACGGGGTGGCGGTTGGCCAATCGTCGCCAAGGCGGACATCAATATCGAACTCGATGAATGGCATGAACTGTCGGTCACTGTAGAGGACAAAAAACTAACTGTCTCACTCGATGGCAAACAGATTGCTGAATACGGTAAAGTCCCGTATCCAAAAGGCGGATTCGGCATCCGCGAGTGGAGATCCGAAACCCTCATCGACGACGTAGAGATGTTTGATAAAGGGGGTTCAAGCCTCGCCGTCGAGTCACGGGGCAAACTTACCATTACATGGGGAAGCCTGAAAGCAATTCAGTAGATTCCCGTAACCCATTAAGAAACCAGAAACAGCGTAAAGGACGCAAGATACATGGACTTAGGATTGAGCGGAAAACGCGCAATCGTTACCGGCGGTAGCCGTGGTATCGGTAAGCAGTGTGCACTTGCACTTGCACGAGAAGGTGTTCACGTCTGCATTGCCGCCCGAACACACGACGCACTCAATCAAACGCTCGCGGAACTTGAACAGACTGGATCCGAAGGACATGCTGTCGCAGGCGATCTAAATATACCGGCGAATTGTGAGAAGGTGGTGCGAGAGACAGTTGATCGTTTTGGTGGTGTCGATATCCTCGTCAACAACGTCGGAGCCGCTCGGAATGCTGATATTTTGGAACTGTCCCCAAATCTGATTGATGAAGCACTCTCATTGAAAACCTATAGTTACCTTCGGATGTCTCAATTGGTTATCCCCTACATGAAGGAAAACCGGTGGGGACGCATCATTAACATCGCAGGTTCAGCGGGTACAAGTCCCACTCGTAGCAACATACCCACAGGGGCTGCCAACATTACTATTCTTAATATTACGCGTGCACTCTCCGACGCTGTTGCCGGTGACGGCATTTTGGTAAATACCGTCTGTCCGGGATTGACGAACACCGGTCGGGCACGGACACAGCAAGGTGCGAGAGCCGAGCGTGAGGGACGCGATGTCGAGGCGTTGTTACAGGAACTCGGGCAAGAACTACCTGCGGGACGGATTGCAGAACCGGAAGAGGTTGCGAATGTCGTAACGTTCTTAGCCTCTGAAGCCTGCTCCTACATGTTTGGGAGTGCGCTTTATATGGATGGTGGCAACCGCCGTTCAACGCCATAAGGGCATCAAAATCCAGATAGAGGCAATTGTTTTCCCGACATCAAGTTAAACTAACAAAGGATTACTATGAAGGAGGTTATTCCAATGAACACTGTTAAGAGTTTATCAACCCACAAATTTCTCCTCTCTATACTGGTGTGTACTGCTATTCTCGCATGGATTTCCACCAGTTTTGGTGAAGTGTTATACCTTGACGATTTTGAAGATGGAAAAATTGATGGGAAATATGAATTCAAGAACCATGATGGGGATTGGGTAGAAAAGGGCGGCGTTATCAGTCAAACCCATGAAGCCCCCGGCGACCACACCTACCTGGTCTTAGACGGCGGTTTTCCAGAACCGCATACTGGCTTAGTGATGATTCGCGTCGATGATTGGGGAGACCACGACTTGGCACGGTGTGGACTCGGATTTCGTCTTGATCCGGGAGATGCCTCCGGCTACGCCTTTCTGATCCACCATTTCCTCAACAACATGGAGTTCCTCAATGACCATCGCGCTTGGAAAGGGAACGATACCGAACCCCCTTTCGGAGAGGTGAAAATCGGCACTTGGTACTGGATGAAAGCCGAAATATCTGACAAGAATTTTACCGGTAAAATCTGGGAAGATGGCAAAGATGAACCCAAAGATTGGCTTCTTGAAAGTAAACTCGACTTCGGGGGTCCCAGACCTGAGAGCGGACAAGTCGGACTCAACGGGGGTTCAAGCAGAGGCGCGCCTGCGCTGACCATTGTCTCATTTGACAACTGGGCAATTTGCGAAACAGCCGACGAGTGCACACCTGATGAGATCCTTGCTGTTCAAGCGACTGGCAAACTCCCAACCGTTTGGGGCGCGCTCAAAGCACGCTACTAATAGAGTTGTCAGTTCGCCTGCTTCGCATAACGCTGACAACTACTCACAACGTGGATCAATATCCACAGACACATTAACGTATGGGAACAATTTTATTTGTCATATTCGGGATCGTCATTTTTGTTGCGTGTATCCTGATCCTCTTCCAAATTTTGCAAGCAATTTTCGCCTTCCTATTTTCCGTCGCCTTGTTTATCATCGTCGTTGGCGGCGCGTTTCTGATTCTCAGGAAAATTTTTAGAGGATAGAAACACCTCATGCAAGGCGTCGCTTGCACATTCCCATACATAAACGAATTAAAGGAGATTACTTATGCTGCAAAAGGTTAATCTTTTGCTACTAATTCTCGCAATTAGTTTAATCGCAACCAGCCTCTCCGCTCAAATCGTCGAAGATGGACTGGTCAGTTATTGGAGTTTCGATGCAAACAACCTTGACGGAAAGACCGTTAAGGATGGAACCGGCAATTACAATGGAACCATCAACGGCAGTCCTAAAAAAGTCGCTGGTAAAATCGGTGACGCATTGGAATTCGATGGAGATGAGGCGAATTTTGTCGAAATCGACGATCCAGAAGCGTTCGATTTCAACGTCGATTTCACTTGGTCGGCATGGATAAAGACCAACAACTCCGGTCCCGGTGTAATCTGCGCCAAAACGGGCGGTCCTGGTACCGACGACAAGGGTCCCAAAACCTTATGGGTTCGCAATAGTGTCCTTAACCTCGACACCGGCTGGGTAGGCAATGTCGAAGATGTAGGAAACAACATTGACGATAACAAATGGCACCATATCGCTGTCGCGGGCACACCCGAAGATAGTAAAGTCCAATTCTTCGTTGATGGCGAAGCGACGGCTGAGGGAGTGCTGAATCTCGCCCAATTCCCTGAGGATGATTGGGCAAGTATTCACATGTTTATCGGCTTAGATGGTAGAGCCGATGGTGAATTCGGTGTGTTTAGCGGTATCATAGACGAATTCAGTGTCTATGACAGAGTCCTTGACGAAGCTGAAGTCAACCAGAACTTCAAATCTGACACGGGACTCGCTGTTGAACCCAACGGCAAACTCGCCGTGACGTGGGGGACTCTCAAAGCACGCCGATGAACGTTATCCCTTCCAGAGGCGCGCTTTGCAGGCGCGCCTCTTAATATACCTGCACAACATCGTAGGTAATCGTTAAGTAAGTCGCGACCGTAGCCCGCAACAACGGCGCAGGTGGATATACGTAAAGGCACGCGAATGCACAAATCTACTTTACCCAACCGCAAGGTAAAATTAAAAAACCGAACCATCTTTGAAGGTGACAATCTCTATGTGCTTCGTAGTCTTGACGCTGATACCATTGACCTGATCTATCTGGACCCACCTTTCAACTCCAACCGCACCTTTGAAGCATCGACA
This sequence comes from Candidatus Poribacteria bacterium, assembly GCA_965220065.1. Taxonomy (GTDB): domain Bacteria; phylum Poribacteria; class WGA-4E; order WGA-4E; family WGA-3G; genus WGA-3G. Next base: position 4,525,170 of record OZ244804.1, on the reverse strand, counting down.
GAGAGCGAGGCGGCAGGCGCAGCATTCAAAGATTCCTGGACACCAGATGATTTAGAGTACGCGTGGCACGGTGAACTCGCAGAGAAAGCCCCCAATCTCTATCACGCCATCAGTACCACTGAATTCACGCATGGAAAGTCCATGAAAGCCTATCTGATTATGATGGGTATCAGGATGCTGGAGATGTATCGAATCCTGAAACCGACAGGAACCATTTATCTCCACTGCGATGACAACGCAAGCCACTACCTGAAAATGATGATGGACGGCATTTTCGGGAGAGACAATTTTAGGAATGAGATTGTTTGGCAAAGAGCTGTAACCAGCAAAGGGAATCTGAAAAAAAGACTGGCGCGAGACTCCGATCTCATCCTCCGATATTCAAAAAGTAACGATTTCGTTTGGAATCCTGATGCCGTCACGATCCCCTACGATATGGAGGACCTCGACGAAAAAACCAAACGCCAATATTATTACGTTGAACCCGGCACCGGACGACTCGTATCGCATACCTCTATCACCGCTCAAACGCAGGATCCCGATTCTCATCTCACCTATGAGGTGATGGGAGTTACCAGAACATGGCGGTGGGCGGAATCTCGGATGTTAAAGGAGATCAAAGCCGGACACGTCGTGCAAACGCGACCCGGAAATGTACCTCGATATAAACGGTATCTTGACGAACAGAAAGGCAAAACGCTAAACAACATCTGGGTGGATATTCCCAACTTAACGGCACGAAATAAAGAGCGTATTGGGTATCCTACACAGAAACCGATCGCTTTGTTAGAGCGAATTATTCGTGCCAGCAGCAATCCGGGCGATATGGTACTCGATCCTTTCTGCGGGTGTGCTACGACATGTATTGCCGCGGAACGTTTACAACGGCACTGGATCGGTATTGATTTAAGTCCTAAATCTTTTAAACTTGCCAAACTGCGGCTTGAACAACACGGTATTATCAAGAACGTTATCCACCGAAAAGGCAACCCTGAACTTTACCAACAGGATCGAACCTATAAGCATATACTATTTGGACTTCAGGAAGGCAGATGCAATGGCTGTCAAACGGTATCCCCATTTCGTAATATGACAATCGACCACATTGTAGCGAAATCCCAAGGAAGTGCCGATATTTCTGATAACCTTCAGTTGTTATGTGGCGCGTGTAAATTGATGAAGGGACATGGCACACAAACTCAACTGATTCAGACGTTGAAGAACGAGGGGATCCTCGAATGAGATATTCCGACAGCCAATAATTATTTTTGCTGACGGCTGAACGCTGACAGCCGACCGCTATTCAAAAATGTCAAAACCTCACGCCTCCTTTACATCTGGAATTACGCTCCGTGCACTCCTGATTGGTACACTTCTCGTTATCGGGAACGCCTACTGGCTCGCCTACGCGGCGGAGATGATCCAGCCGCAGTTTCTCCTCAACTTCGTCTCGCTCTTCTTCAACGCAGTTTTCACACTTTTCGCTGTCATCGGCTTCAACCTCGCTTGGAAAAAACTCTCACCCCATACTGCACTGACCCCACAAGAACTCCTTGTTATCTACATCATGGTCGTCATGGTATCCACCATCGGCGGACATTCAATGATGACTTTTCTGATTGGAACCCTCGCTCATCCGTTTCGGTTCGCTACTATCGAAAACGAATGGTCATCTCTCTTTTGGCGTTACATCCCGACGTGGTTTGTGCCTGAGGACTATGCCCTGGACGCCTACTTCAAGGGTGGCTTGAGCTTCTACCTTCCGAAGCATTTACGCGGCTGGATGGTGCCAATTTTGGTCTGGACCGGGTTTGTTACGCTCGTCTGGTTCACACTGATATGTCTCAATAGCATCATCCGTGTGCAGTGGACGGAACGTGAAAAGTTGGCGTATCCGATAATCCAATTACCGCTGCAGATGGCACAAGGACGGAAAAGCTTTTACAAAAACGGCACGATGTGGATAGGCTTTTCGGTTGCCGCTGGTATTGAAATCCTCGTAGGATTGAGCTATCTATTTCCTCAAATCCCCGCTATCCAACTCAGTTCCTACTCTATTCAACATCTATTCACGGACAAACCGTGGAACGCCGTCGGGTGGCTCCCTTTATCTATCTTCCCTTTTATTATAGGACTCACCTTCTTCGTGCCATTGGACATCTCGATGTCAGCGTGGTTTTTCTATCTGTTTGGCAAAGCGGAACGGATTGTTCGTATGGGGATGATGGGTGAAGGCGAACTCTATTTTGCGGAACGCGCCGGTGGTGCATGGCTTGCAGTCGGTATCTTGGCGTTGTGGGGAACCCGGAGACATCTCCGTGATGTCATCCTGAATTGCTTGAAGACCCAAAAAGCGTACGACGATTCAAACGAACCGATGCCTTACCGAGTCGCTGTCACTGGATTAATCCTTGGAAGCATTGGACTTACGTTATTTTCCATAAAAGCGGGTATGTCCTTAGGCGGTGTATTCGGCTTTATTGTCATTTTCACCGTGATGGCACTCGGTGTGACACGCGTGCGCGCCGAATTCGGTCCACCCTCACACGAAATCCTCGCCCTCGATCCAGCACGGTTGATGGTCGTTACCTTTGGCGCGCGATTCGTCGGGACCGGGAATCTCACAATCATCTCCTTCTACTACTGGCTCAATCGGCTCAATGTTTCGCATCCGATGCCAAACCAATTAGAAGGATTCAAACTCGCAGAACGGGCAGGCATTAATAGCCGAAGACTCGTCTGGGTGATGATGTTTGCAATCGTTATCGGGACACTCGCATCCTTCTGGGCGTTCCTCTATCTCCTTTACGAGACAGGGGCATTCGCCGTACACGGTTACATCGTCGGTATCGGCGAGGAGGTTTTCGGTAGACGCTTAGAACGGTGGCTTAACAATCCTTCCGGTCCGAATTGGGATGGCACACAATCCATGGGAATCGGTGCAGGGATGACGTGGATTCTCTATTTCCTGCGGCATAAATTTATGTGGTGGCCCTTCCACCCGATCGGATACGTGATGACAGCGGCAACGTGGGGCGGTCTCGCCGATTTCTGGTTCTCCGTCTATATCGGTTGGATGATAAAGTTCATTATTGTCTCAATCTTCGGTCTACGGGCACATCAACGCGCAATCCCGTTCTTTTTAGGTCTGGTGATGGGCGACTATGTGTTCGTAGGCGGTTGGGCACTCATCGGCACACTGTTCGATATGCCGACTTATGTGCTCTGGTCGCCTTAAGCGAGAGACTGCAAAATGGACGGATTCAGTGAGATGGAATATAACTCCTTAGAAACTCTACCGCTTTGATAATAGGAACCCCTTGATATGAACCAAGCGAAAGCAGATGTTGATCACCACTGATAATCATATCAGCTTCCGCCTCTATAGCACAAGCAATGATGATGTCATCATCTGGGTCGTCAGGGACAGCATTAACGGTAATTGTTCCAGGGACTATAACTGCAAAGGTCTTGAGGACTTCAAGATATTCAGTAATATCGGCATCTGATAAGTTGTATTTTTCTTGAATACGTGGACGATGTACAACTGCCTCAAACTCTTTCAGTATGAAAGGAGATATTGCGAGTTCAATCAGACCAATACGCCAGAGTTTTACGATTTGAGCTGGATGCCCGTTAGGTCGGATAATCGCACTAACATGCTGGTTTGTATCCAGTACAACACGCATTAGGAAGACGACTTACTTTTTTTACGTATTTTCTCGGCGCGTACTTCAGCAATTGCCTGTTCAATATCGGTGTGTGCTTCTTCTTCACTTACCGCTGGCACTTTTTCCCAGATCCTATCCAATACCGAGAAGGCCTGCTCTCGTTGTTGAAGCATCCCTTCATAGACTTCAATTGGAACAATCGCGGCGAGTGGTGTGTTGGCACTTTTGACTATCAGCCGATCCCCGTTGTGGTAGACCCCTTCGAGCAATTCACCAAGCCTTTGATGCAATTCCGCTGCTGAAACTTCTTTCTTCATCATTTTCTCCGATTCGTGTTGTTAATGTACAAGGCGCAAAGGACACCATAAAGTATACCATAGATCCAGCGAAGGATCAAAGGTTTCTGACTCGCCAATTTGACATCCGCCTAAGAATCTGATATACTCTGCACCATCCAATTTACAGGAGCTATATTTGAATGTACAACTTAAATGGAAAAGTTGCCTTAGTAACGGGAGCAGGCGGCAAAAATGGCATCGGACGTGCTATCGCGACCCGATTGGCAAAAGAAGGTGCCGATGTCGCCGTCAACGACATTACCGGACATCCTTACGCCGCAGATCAAGCGGATTGGCAAGGCTTACCCGACCTTGTTCGTGAAATTGAGGCGATGGGACGACGCGCCATCAGTGTCGTCGCGGACGTTGCGGACGCGGAACAGGTAAAAGAGATGGTGGACCAGACCGTCGCACACTTCGGCAAAATCGACATCCTCATCAATAACGCAGGGACGATAGCGGGTAAGGATCGCGTGCCTGTCGTAGATCTGGCTGAAGAAGATTGGGACAGAGTACAGCGGGTCAATGTGAAAGGCGTGTTTCTCTGTTCACAAGCGGTGGCACGTCATCTCATCGCGCAAGGAACAGGAGGCAAAATTATCAATATGTCTTCTGTCACCGGGAAACGGGGATCGGCGCGCTTCGCGGCATATAGTGCCTCGAAATTCGCTGTGATCGGCTTCACACAATCGCTCGCGTCTGAACTCGCACCCTATCAGGTTAACGTAAACGCCATCTGCCCCGGGCTTGTCGACACAGAGCGATTTGGACATCTCGCATCTGTGCTAATGCCCGAGAATCTCTCCGCTGATGAACAACTCGCGGAATACGCACGCCGTTCTGAGGCAGCCGTACCCATCGGGCGACTCGCCGAGGGAGCAGATGTTGCCAAGATGGCTGCTTTCCTCGCCTCAGACGAAGCCGCCTATCTATCAGGGGTTTCCATCACCGTCTCAGGCGGCACAGTAATGGATTAAGCATTAACGCAAGATACGTTGATCGCTCAGGTCTTTTCCGCCGACGGTTTTGACGATAGAGGCACCACGCCATTCCTTGACTTCCAACTCGTGGAAGGCGTTGACAATGTTGTATTGTGTCGGTAGATCTTCCCAACGCGCTTTGTGGAATTCGACGGTTCCTTCGCCGCGCCACTGCTCCTGCACAACCCTGTTCGGTGTATGCGATGGCGTTAGCACGGCGTAGGCAATATCTTCGGTGCCCCACACGCCCGTTCTCGGCATGTATTTATAATGTAATGTCCCAGTAAGCGGTTGTTCGTCACTCGCTTGCGGCGGAGGGGACGCGGGTGGTATCGGGACTTGCTCCGTCGCTCTTACGCGCATGTCCATGAACTTAAAACCGAGCCAACTGGCGGTGCAGTGTGTCTCACCGTTAAAAGTTAGCGGATCTGGAAGTGCACAATAGATTTTGGAGAATCCTAACTCCTCACGTCCTGTCAAAATCGGATCTGTCAGATTTTCCCATAGCACCGTCAACAGAGAACCCGTCGCTCTGTCCACTTCACCTTCGTAAACCACCGGGAAACTAACGCCGAGGGTATTGTAACCCCGCCCTGCGAGCCATTCAATTTCCTTCATATAGCCCCCGGATACAGACACAACCGGATCGCCGTTAAGCGAGAAGCCTGGCGGTAGAAACGCCTCAAGTTGCTCGCTATTTGTCAGGAAACTCACTGAAACTGACGTTGATTTCGGGTTACCTTTACACTCGAATTTTCTGCCATCGGGTCCGTATCTCGGTCCTGTCCTCGGTCCAAAATGTGTCGGCATCCGATACATTGCGTTCGGATCTAATTTATAGCCCATTTCATTCCCTCCATGTTCTGGATAATATATTTCTATTGTACCAACACAGAGTGGAATGTCAAGCACTAATTCAGAACCATTCAATTCTCGCGTAGCACTTCTGTGAATGGTTTCATCAAAATCTTCGGCGTGGAAACCTCGCCCTTTAGGGCTTACTGTTACCCACAAATCTAATGTAGGTTGGGTTGAGCGAAAATAGACAAAGAAACGTCGTTCATAACTCAGAATCCCGCTCTCACTGACCGTTCTGTCTCCGGAAGGTAGTATAGCGAAACCCAACTTCACCAAGAGACACGGATAAGACGTTGGGTTTCACTTGTATTTTGATGGTTTGAGGTCTTTGGAGTTTTGAAAGTCATTTTCTTGTGTGGATTTTCTAATAGGTTTCTGTTCAACCCAACCTACGAACTTATGGGTAATAGTAAGCCCTTTAGGGCGGGGTACACTGACAAGACCGACCTATAGATTTCCGAATCCTCCTGTAAATCCTAATTCTGACAACTGAAAACTATGGTAAAGTTTAGAATTAATTAGACACTCCAAAGAAACGAGGATACAATCCTCGCCTACCGGATCGGGGAAAATGTCCGTTTATTTTTCTGGTTTACCATAAATGCCCGTATCTCGTAGACAAAATAATTGGATTTACCGCGCCCAAAATATGGTATAATACATTTTGAAAATGGAAACTGTCCAGTAAAACACCTCGAAAAATAAGAAAGGACCTCATGAAAGCAAAATGAAAGCATGGATTGTCTCCCTCATTCTTCTCCTGTGCGGAAGCACAGAGGCTGCGTTTGCGAATGGACTCCACGCCCCATCAGAAACAGAATCCGCTGATCAGATTGCCTCTTCTCGCCCGGATAGCTATGCGCCGCTCGGTGTTATGGGTGACCATGCCCATCGGGCAGGAGAATTGATGTTTTCATACCGGTTTATGGGGATGGCAATGGACGGACTCCGAGATGGGACGACTCCTATCTCAACTGAAAAAGCACTCCACGACTATGCCGTGGTACCGACCACTATGCAAATGCAGATGCACATGTTCGGCGCGATGCTCGCCCCCCATGACAGGGTCACTCTTATGGCGATGATAAGTTATCTGGAGAACTCCATGGAAATGGAAGGCGCACACTTCCACGGCTCTGGGGGACACGATCATCCGGTGGGACATCTCTCAATGGCGACCGGTGGACTTGGAGATCTCAGGCTTTCTGCTCTGATTCCACTGCTTAACACATCAAACGCCGATCTCCTCCTCAACACCGGTGTCTCTATACCAACAGGTGCTATTGACTTAAGAGGCACGCACGGCGGGGATGAGTTAACCACTCTCCGCTATCCGATGCAGTTAGGATCCGGTTCTTTTGAGCTAAGACCGGGACTCACCTTTGCCGCAACGCACGGATCGTGGTCTTATGGGGCACAAGCACATAGCACGATCCCGCTCAACAAAAACAGTCGTGACTACAAGTTAGGATTTACCATCGGTTCGACGCTTTGGGGGGCACGTAGACTCAACGACTGGCTCAGCATTTCGCTCCGCGGTTCATTCAAAAATTGGGACAATATTACAACATCCACATCGGGAGAAAAGCTGGAATCCCATGAACACGAACACGGACACGGTAATTCCCATGGTAGCCACGCTGCACCGACCCAAACCGCACAACCCAACTACATGTCTCCGACGATGGATCCAAATCTTCGTGGTGGTACACGTGGGAGTTTGTCAGCAGGTGTAAACCTGATCTTCTCTAACAAACTCGGCGGAATTTTAGCAGGTCAGCGGTTCGCTGTTGAATTTCAGATACCTGTCTATCAGAACCTTGACGGACCACAGATGGAACTCGGTTGGACACTCCTTGCCGGATGGCAATACACCTTCAAATTATGGTAAATTGTTTTCTCAGGACCAATCACAGAACCAAAGGGAGCAATTTATACATCTATGAACATCAGATACAATCCGTACATAGCACTAATCACTCTTATCATTACGACATGCCTGGCAGTCGGCTGCGAAAAGATCCCAACCCAGATAATCACCTCGGAACCTGTTGACAAAATCGCAGTTGCCACTATTTCTGAAATGAATGATAGTGGTCTGATCGGCACAGCGACCTTTACGGAAATGGACGGGATGGTTCACGTTGTCATCGAGATTCAGAACGCCACCTCTGGCTTGCATGCAATGCATCTCCATATCGGCAATAGTTGCACCGACGCTGGACCACATTGGCATCCTATGGAGATTCCAGCAGGTACGCCCGGTATCCCTGTTGTCCAAGCGACCCTTGATACACCACCTATCGGTGTAGGCGAAGTAGGCAACATCTCAGTCGGCGAGGATGGCACGGGTATCCTGGAATTTAAGACACCGTTCTGGTCTCTCGGTGGGGATCCAAATACCGACATCCTCGGCAAACTGATCATGATTCACGAAACCGGAGATACTTTCCTAACCAATCCGCACGCACATAACATGAACACACAGATGGATATGAACATGGACATACAGACGATACCGCCACATTTCCACCCACCGGAGACACCCCCACATTCCCATCCCAACGCGCAGATGAATGTCCCTGCAATTCAACCCGGAGGCGGTGCCAAAATCGGTTGCGGTTTGATAGAGTTGAAGGAGTGATCTCCCTTTGAATTAAACACTAAATCGTGGTATAATGCGGCAAACCTTGAACGGAGCGAAACGATGAAAATCAAAGACATACAAACAGTCCGAATCAATGTGCCACAACGCGAGGTCAAACGCACGGAACCCCGCCGCGAGTCGTGGAATGTCCATGCTGAAGTCGCAAACCCGATGTCGCGCTATCCACAATACAAACGCCACCGCTCCAGTTGGATGCCGAAAACGTGGGATCAGGTCTATGTCAAAGTCACTGCCGAAGACGGCACATGGGGTATAGGGGAGACCTCTTTCGGCACACCCGTCGCCGCAATCATTGATGAACACTTCGCACCGATGTTGATCGGTGAAAACTGCTTTGCCGTTGAGAAGATTTGGGATATGATGTTCCGTATGTCCAAACCTTACGGTTCGCAAGGCTTAACCAGTTGCGCGATGAGCGGTGTCGACATCGCTTTGTGGGATCTGAACGGCAAAATCAAGAACCAACCCGTCTATGAACTGCTTGGCGGACCGCTACGTGAAAAAATGTTCGCTTACGCCACAGGCAACGACACCGATTGGCAATTGGAACTCGGATTCAAAGCCGTGAAATTGGCGTGCCCCTATGGACCGGTAGACGGCGAATGGGGTTTGAAAGAGAACGAAAAACTGGTGGCAAAGACGAGAGAAACGGTCGGTGACGACGTTGAAATCATGCTCGATTGTTACATGGCTTTCGATGTCGATTACACAATCCGTTTAGCACACCGACTCCGTCCGTATCGCCTCAAGTGGATTGAGGAATTCCTCATCCCAGAAGACATTGACGGCTTAGTGAAAGTCAAAGAGGCTGTAGATTGGGTGAGCTTGGCAAGCGGAGAACATCACTATACCCGTTTCCCATTCCAGCAGATTATCGAAAAACGGTGCTTGGATATTCTGCAACCCGATACCTTTTGGGTAGGTGGGATAACCGAATGCGTTAAAATTTGTCATCTCGCAGATGCTGCGGGACTCACCGTTATCTTCCACGGCGGCGGGCTTCGGCAATCCGGACTCCACCTTTCCGCCGCTATGCCAAACACACCTTGGGTAGAATACTACCTCGGCACCCCGCCCGGTGTACCTTTAGAGGAGACAAAACGCTTTGAAGGTGAGTCGCTCCCAACGGATAGCTACATCTCTCCAAATGACGGTCCTGGACTCGGTTTGCACATTGAAGAGAAGTGGCTAACGCCGAGGAACCCGCGATAGTATGATTCGCTACATCACCTTTCTAATCCTATTCTGTATCGGTGGTAACGCGTCCGCTCAAACGCTCATTGATTCAATCATTGCGGTCGTCAACGAGGACGCTATCACACGCAGCGAACTCGAAAATGAGTTTCGTATCACCACAGTGCTTAGGATACGTATCGACACGACCTCGACCCTTGCTGAAAAACGCGCGGCACTCAATACTATTATCAATCGCAAATTCGTCCTACAAGCAGCTGAAGGGCTTGGCGTTGTCGTAACTGAACGTGATTCACAGGTAGCCGCAAAGATAGCAGAAATTTCCGCCAAATATGTTTCGGGTATAGTGTTTCAAAGTGTTTTGGAGCAGTACCAATTGGAAAAAGCGGCAATAGAAGCATGGGTCTACGATCAGTTAATTTACGACGAATTCTTCCGCCGTATATTTTTCAATGCCGTCAACAGCGAAGAGGTCGCGAGGTTAGCCAAGTCATATTACGATGCCAATAGTGTTGAGTTTATCGTGCCGCCCACAGTCACCTTCAAATCATTACTCATCGTCATGCCAAAGAATGGATCCGAGGCGGAAAAGCAAACTGTCGAGGAACTGGTACCAAAACTGAATGAACGTTTACAACAGGGTGAAACATTTCAGATGGTCTATGAGGCTTCTGAAACACAGTTGGAACTCAAGTTTGAGGTACGCACGCTTGCAGTAGACACACCTTTGGGGACTATTGTAACTGAATTACAAGTCTCTGAACGGAGCACACCGCTTCGCGTTGCGGAGGGATACCAGATCGTCGAACGCATCGGGAACAATTCAGCATATCTAAAAACGTACGAAGAAGTCAGTGAAGAGATCACAGAGCGGATTCGGCAGAAGCTGGCAAACGAACAGTTTGAAGCGTGGTTGACCCAACAGAAAACAGAGGAAACCTGGGATATTTTGGATGATGAATTTGCCCCAGAGAAAAATGAAGCGAAATAAATGGATGCGGTATAATCAGTACCGAAAACGGACTATAGAAAGAAGGACCATGGCGGGATGGCGACATTTTGTCATCGTCGCACTTCTGTTTATGATCGCTTCGGCATCTGGAGGCGATATAGCCGACTATCCTAAAGCGTTCCAGAAGCGGTTAAAAGATGCCCAGCATGCGTCTCAAACAGAGGACTGGCGCGAGGCACGCCGTTTGTATCAAGCACTCGTCAAACAGGCACCAGAATTCCCGATCGTCTATATCGGCGAGGGTGATGCCGCCGCAAAACTGAAGGACTACCCCGCTGCGATTCTTGCTTTCCAACGTGCTTTACAACTCCTCTCAACACAACCCCAAGGGGATATTACAATATCTCGCCTACAGCTTACGGTGCAAGCCAAACTCGCGGCTGCCTATCATCGCAATAAACAACTTGACGAAGCCGATATATGGTTTCAAAAAGCCGTTAAAGGTGCGGGTGAAGATGCACCAGTAGCGTGGTATGTCGCCCTGGGGCAGATTGAAACCGAGCGCGGCAATTTAGAGCAGGCACGCAGATACTATATCGTCGCCGTACAACTACATCCAGACACAACCGCTGCCTACAACAACCTCGGACACGTCCTTCTCAAACTCAATCGTATCGACGAAGCCGATGCCGTTTTCCGAGAAGCACTCACGCAAGACGAGAGGCTTGCGAGTGCCGCCTTCGGACGTGGTGAAGTTGGTGCAAGACGCCGACAATTCGCCATCGCCCAACGGTTTTATGAACGTGCCATCCGACATGCCCCAGACGAACCTATCTTTTACAAATCACTTGCGGATGTACTCCGTAATATTGGAAACAATGGAGAAGCCGAAACCACCGAAGCACGCTATCGCCGAACACTGGCGGAACGCTATCGCCATCAAGCACATTGGTTCATTGAAAACGGACAGCCACAACGCGCCTTAACACCGCTTCAAAAAGCCATCGAAGTGGATGAAACCTTTACTGTCGCATTGAAAGACTACGCCTACATTCAGATGCAATTCGGCGAATTCGCAGACGCAAAACAATCGTATCAACGTGTGCTCACGATAGAGCCTAATTCACGCCAATCACTTCTGCATCTCGGCATGATAGAAGCCAAACTCGGCAACCAAGCGGCAGCGGTTTCACACTATCTCGCACTTATCCAACACGAACCGGATTTTATGGACGCTTACGTTCAACTCGCAAACTTGCACGAGAGAGCGAAGGACTTCCAAGCCGCCGTGCATGCCCTTACGATGGGGATACAACATGAACCGATATGGGCACCTGGATACTTGTGGCGAGGAAAAATTTATCAAAAACAGAATGAATCCAGCATGGCAGAAGCTGATTTTCGTCGAGCCATCCAACTCGCGCCAGATGTCCCATTTCCGAAAGAGGCATTAGCATCGCTACTCGCAACGGAAAACAGGAAACTTGCCGAGGCACTTACCCTTGCGGAGACGGCACTTAAAAGCAACGATCAACCAACACACCGTGCTACGCTTGCTTTCGTCTATTACCGTCTCAACCGTATCCCCGAAGCACACCGTGAAATTGAAACCGCTTTTGCGCAAGCCCCAAAACACCCTTATATTTTGAGAATTCGCTCAGAAATTCTGAAAACCGATCCGTAGAAGTACATCCAAATAACGACGCCTCCGCATTTTTTTCTTGAAAATTAAAGCGAAAAATAGTATAATTTGTTCAAATTGTATGATATGTGGATTTGGAAAGTTACATCTAACCTGAATAAACTTTATTGTTTTGAAGGCACACTACGAGATTTGTGACCTTCCATAACTATTTACTTTAGTATATAGAATAAGGAAGTATACAGTATAAGGAGCACTTACAATGTTAAAATTTCAGATTCTTTTAATTGCTGTCTTGATCGCTTGTTTTGCCTTTGTATCCTGTGAAAGAGCTCAGCAGATCATGACCCCCGTTACGGATGACATGATGGACGGCAGCGACTCGGAAATGATGGACGGCACCATGATGGATGACGGCATGATGGACGGCACCATGATGGACGGCACCATGATGGATGACGGCATGATGGATGACGGCATGATGGATGACGGCATGATGCCCGATACCATGATGGATGACGGCATGATGGATGACGGCATGATGGATGACGGCATGATGCCCGATACCATGATGGATGACGGCATGATGGATGACGACATGATGGATGGCGACATGATGGATGACGGCATGATGGATGACGGCATGATGGATGACGATATGGAAGATGATATGGAAGACGATATGGAAGACGATATGGAAGATGATGCCTAATAGTTCCATCTCACAGCATCTTTAAAAAAGGGAACCAGTAACTGGATTCTACGGTTGCTGGTCCCTTTTTTTTTCGCGCAATGCTCCACATAGCACCTCCCTACGCTACATTTTTCTTGAAAATTAAAGCGAAATACTATATCATTTAAAGTGAAGTTGTGTAGTATGTGATCTCGAAGAGTACCACAACGAAGTGGAAGGGCTTATCGCTTAAAAGTTCGCAATTCTTCGCCGATCTCTACTTTTAAATAGAATAAGGAGTTTTAATAATGTTAAAGGTTCAAATAGCCTTGATTGCGATCCTCATCGCTTCTGTCGCCTTCGTATCCTGTGAGAGAACGCAGAAAATGTTAGCACCCGTCGCCGACGATATGACGGCTGGGGATGACATGATGACTGGGGATGACATGTCAACGGACATGATGATGGATATGATGAAGATGCTGGACCCGACAATGTATATGTCATGGGCGCATGTCGCGCTTCCAGCACCCGCGCCCATGGCAGAAGCCACGAGCCCGATAGAGACTGGTGCGGCACACAATCCAGCCCACGTGGCAACTGGCGTTACAACCTCACGGACCTTCTATATCAACGATATGGGTGCCATGGCAAACAAGGCAGGAACAATGTATCCCGCTGGGACCGTGATTGTCAAGGAAATTATGGATGATACCGAAACGTTTGTCGATAAAGTCGCCGTCATGATGAAAAGCGACGATCCGATGTATGCGGGCCACAACGGATGGGTGTATGCCAAATACGCCCGTTCCAGTGCGGATGGCGAGTATATGCAGGTCAGAGGCTCCAACCTCGAAGATGCGGGGAACGGTTGCTACGGTTGTCACGCCAAAGCCGCTAATGACAGTGTCTTCGTTTCACTCTCCATGGATGAAACACTTGAAATGCCGGAGATGCCTGAAACACCCGAAACACCTGAAATGCCCGAGGCCGATGCTGGCAACGGTACAGATGCTGCTACCAATGGTGGTGCTGCTAACGGTGATACGAACGGTGCTGCTGCCAATGGCGGTGATGCTACCACAGACGCTGGTAATGGCAACGGAAATGGCAACGGAAATGGTAACGGTGGCACCCAATAGTCACATCTCATAACACCTATAAGAAGGGGACCGAGAACAGCACTTTGTAGTTGTCGGTCCCCTTCCTCTTTTCTACGCTACATCTTAGACGATAAACGCACCACTTTGCGGTGGAAGTGAAATGCTTACGGAATCTTGGGATACTGTCACCGGGTTTTCACTGAGGAGATCTTTTGCAGGCGTTTGAAACGACGAAATCGGAACATTAATTGTTTGAGAATGTCGACTCGTATTTAACGCGATTAAGATAGAATCTGTTTCTGAAGTCCGCAGATACGCGTAAGTCCCCTTTTGAACGTTCAGATGAACAACTTTTCGGCTACCAGAGGTGATCACTGAAAACTGCTTCCGTAACGCTCCCAATCGTCGGAAATAATGTAATAAATCTTTGTCCGCTTCATCTCCCCACGGCATGGGCAATCGCGCCTCCTCGAAACGTCCAAACGGGTTTCTTTGTGAAACGCCTACCTCAGTTCCATTGTAAATCACGGGTGGTGCTGAGAGCGTGAACAACACTAATGCTGCCAATTTGACTTTCGCTTTATCCTCTTTCGCCAAATAGAGAATGCGCGTCATATCATGGTTATCCAGAAACGCTGGAAGCGAGAAATCCTTTGGAAAGTACATTTCATGCGCTGCTAAAGACGCTTCAAATTCCAGCAGTGTCGAAGTTTCAAGGGCAAAGGTTCGTCGGAATGCATCTGCGAGTAGAAAATCGAGGCACCCATCAAAATGTGGGATATAGGACGCGATGACTTCCGAATGACTCACGACTTCCCCGAACAGAAAAGCGTCAGACTTCACGGTTTTACAGGCTTGGCGAAAATCTGCCCAGAACGTCCGTGGCGGACCTGGAGCATAGTCGAGTCGATAGCCATCAACACCTTTCTGAAGCCAATACTGGGCACACTTTAACAAATAATCGCGCGTCGGTTTGTGTTTCAAGTTCAACTGCGGCATTCCCTTCACACCGAAGAAACTTGTGTATTCATCGGGCCAGCGTTGCCATGTGTACCACGCTCGATACTCGCTGTCTGGATCACGCTGCGCCGCTTGAAACGTCGGGTGTTGGTTGGACCAGTGATTGGCAACAAAGTCGAGAACAATCCGTATACCACGCTGATGCGCTTTGTCGATGAGTTCTATCAGTTCCGCGTTTGTGCCGAATCGAGGTTCAACGGCGTAATAATCTGTGGCATCGTAGCCGTGGTGAGACGGGCTTGCAAAGAGTGGCGAGAGCCAGACCGCATTGCATCCAAGCGATTGAATGTAGTCGAGTTTCTGAATCGCCCCACGGAGCGTGCCACCGAAAAACCCGGAGAGGTTTGTCGTCTTTTTCCACTGCACACCGTCCCCCGGATAGAATCGATCAAGGAAGATATGATAGATAACGGCATCACGGACCCACTTCGGCACGTCGTAATCGTCAATAGAGATGGCAAATTCGGTTGCTTCGGACAACACCCGCGCTTGGTTATCTGCAAAAATCCATCCATCTGATCCTACGATGCGTCCACCGATTCGGTAGCGCACTGTTGTGCCGCCGGGTTGTGGTGGGATCTGTCCGTGCCAGTGGTGCACATACCGCCATTCAAGTGCGCTCCATACCGATCCACTCGCTGTGAACTCAAGCGTGGATTCTTCACCATCTACATCCACCCAACAGCGAACCGAATCGTAAGCGATACCGCCAGACGTTGTCACGCAGATGTCAATCGGTTGATTCGGTTGCGGTCGTGATAGGTTCGTAAACGGTGGATTTAATCGGTAAAGATGCTTGATACCCACTAAATTGCTTTGGTATTCGGCGATACGGTTTTTAATATCTCTTTGCGGTCCAAACATGATTTCCTCTTCCAATAAACAAAAAAGCCGTGTAGCAGGTACACGGCTTTTGACACTCCCATAACTAAAGCAATAGGATTCTTGCTTCGTTGTCTACTGCTACAAATGTAGTCTAACATAGACTTCACAAGCGTTTAAACTCTCGGTATGCCCTCCCGCGAGAAGGTGTGTGGCAGGTTCAATCTTGATCACAAATTTGGTTACTTATCGCCCCAAGCGCGACCACGTGGAATCAATAATAGTTGTCCGACACTCAGTTTTCTCCGATCGAAGATGTAATCGTCCTGGTTCGCGGCGACCAACCGTTTCCACATCTCTGGGTCATCGAAAATCTCAGGACGCGCAGCAATACGCTTGAGTGCCCCTTCACCGTTTTCTTCCTGAATATCCTCTTCCTTCACATGGTATTTGTAAAGCATTTCAGGACTAGTGATGCTGAAACTGAAACTGTGTGAGCTCTCGAGGGCGTTGCCTGCCATATCCGTAGCACCGGAGACGGTGACAGTGTACATACGTCCGGCGCGCATCGGCATATCGGATGTAAACGTCACAGAATCGCCGCTCCCAGTCACGGTACCTGACAGCATAGCGTTCATCGGTTCACTCATTGAATCTTCCGTTTTCGAAACCGCTACATCCACGGCAACACTATCGCTATCAATCGGCTCACTAAACGAAACCGACAGACTATTCATCACATTCAGCGAATTCTCGTACTCAGAGAAGACTGTGCCATCTGCGGGTTCATTCATTGTCACTGTCGGCGGGGTCGCGTCAGTGTAGGTAAATTTCTGTGAAAGCGTGACTGGTACTTCAGGTTTCCCTTTATTCGTAACGACGATAGACACAGATTCTCCTGCCATGCCACCGGGAGTCACCGCTGTGATTTGTGTTTCACTTGGAACGGTTACACTTTGTGCATTTTTCCCACCGAACGTCACGGTTACGCCGTTTTTCATATCAAATTTTTCGCCAGTAATCTGGACAGTCGTGCCACCGGTTTCGGGTCCCTCTGTAGGATTCATTCCGCTCGGTATGGGTTCTGGATTACAGCCAGCACATCCTGCCATCCACGCGCAGACAATCGCAAGGACGGCCAGCACGGCTATGTTTCTGGGGTTTTTCATCAATTCGGTCTCCTTGTGGTCAGAACGGGTCTCATTCGGGCTCGCACCAAATCTTACTATTGGAAATGGCGCAGCTTGCAAGCCAAAATTTACTATTAAGAGAAGGATTTCGCGGTTAGAGGGAAACCTCTAAATTACACCTTATATTATTATACACACAAATTGATACAGTTGTCAACACTTTTTTGCACAGAGGACAAGCGAAAACCTGTGCTACAAATATCCTAACCGCGCCAAGTCGTCCGCTTTAGTGGATCGATCACATTAACGGTCAACTCCGGACCGAAACCTTCTACTGATAGTCGGACCGTATCCCCGTCCCCTATTGCGGTAAGTGCCTCATGATGCGTCCCTGTCGATACAACATCACCCGGTTCAAGCGTTACCACATTGGTCACCTCGGCGAGCAATTCCGGGATAAAGCGTGCCATGGAATTCGTAGAGAAATCGTGTTGCAGACCGTCGTTAATCCAGAGTTGCACGTCGAGCGCGTTCCCGTCACCTACTTCGTCAGCAGTAACAATCGCTGGACCCATCGGTGCAAACGTATGCCAACTCTTTCCTAAGAAGAAACCACCGGGCAATCCACGCGCGGAAACATCAATAAATTGCGTATAACCAAAGACACAGTCTAACGCATTGTCCTCGGACAGATGTTTCGCCGTTTTACCAATCACAATTGCTAATTCCGGTTCAAAGTGAAATACGGTCACATCTGCTTCTGGGAGTTCCACGGTCCCCTTCGTAGCAATGATGCCGGTCGGGGACTTCAGAAAGGCATTGAAATCGCCGCGCGACGGACTGTCCGGTTCAATATAATTACCCGCAAGGCAGACGAGTTGTCCCGGACGCGGGACGGGTGCATTAAGGCTGACGCTGTCTAAAGCTACAGCAGTGCCGTTTCCAACCGCGCTCTCTATTGTCGGACGTAGATTATCAAAGTCCTCAATCACTGTTCGTATCAGTTCTTGGGGCGTCCGATACGAAACACCACTGAGTGCTCCACTGATATCAACGATCCCATCTTCTGTTATTACACCGAGTTGGTAATCATTAAAAAAGGCAAGTTTCATTTAGTTCGCTGCTCCTCTGTTAAGACGTTTCACAAGCGGATGACTCCGCTCTTCTAACGGCAGTTGCACCTTTTGTCCACTGAAATGGGAGACGTAGGTTGCGCTGACACACTCAAGAGATGTAAGCGCGTTGCGTCCACCGAGTTCTGGTTGGTCTTCGTTAAGAATTGCGTCTCGTATATTTTTCGCGCTCCAGATGGTGTGGCGCGACTGCCACGGTTTTCCTGAGATTAGAAACGCCGATGCATCAAGCTCTATCTGTTCCCATGCGGGTGTATGTGCGGCAAAAGAGACATCAAACGGACAGTACCACATTTCATCTATACCCGTGTCTGGATGCGGTTTTACCATCAATTGCCCCTCTGAACCGAGCAGATGCGGTCCCATCATCCATCCGTGTCTGGGTTCACGGCAATAGAGTTCCATTATACCGTAGGCACTGTTCCCACCACCAATATGAACGAGCATCGTGTCTCCCGCGACGATCCCATTGTCGCGCCGGTCGGTTTTGCACAACTCACTACTGTGCATGATGTCCGCTTCCGTAACATCGTGCCCCTGATATGTGATATGCGCCTGAATCCAAGAGATGCCGTCTAAGAAGAAATCCATCTCATCAAAATAGTGCACACCCATTTCCATCAACTCAAATCCGGCTTCACGCCCTTTGCCGACTTCACGAATCGAACGGAGTTCACCGATTTTACCCGCATCGACCAGAGATTTCGCGTGCCGAAAAAGCGGCGTAAATCGGAACTGATGACTGACTGCCAAGTGCACACCCGCCTCACGACACGCCGTGAACATTTGATCTGCCATTTCTAAATCAACGGACAACGGCTTCTCAGATAAAACGTGGATGCCTTCTTTTGCGGCAGCAATCGCAACCGGGGCGTGTAACGGGGCGTGCGTACACACACTCACAATATCGAGTCCCTCACGCGCGAACATCTCCTCGTAATCGGTGTATCGACTTGAGACACCGTATTCATCAGCGCGATTGTCGAGCGCATCGCGGTTTATATCGCACATCGCGACGAGATCTATTCCATCCAAATTCGTGTGCGCGCCAGCGTGGCTCCGGCTAATTCCGCCACAACCGACAATTCCTGCTCGTAATGTCATAAGCTATCTCCAATCCAATTTATATTGATTTGAGATTTATCAATAAGAAACAGTGTTACTTTCTTATGATCATTTTTCGTGTCGCTGTGAAATCGCCGGCAGAGAGGGTATAGAAATAGACCCCACTCGCAACAGGTTCACCGAGTGCGTTCTTGCCATCCCAATATGCCGCACGGCTCCGAGATTCATAGATACCCGTAGACTGATTGCCTAACGCCAGCGTCTGAATTAAACTCCCATTTGCCGCATAGATGGACACCGTCACATCCGCAGGTTTTGATAATTGATACGGGATCCATGTCTCTGGATTGAACGGATTAGGATAGTTCGGTAACAGCGCGGTCTCTTTGGGAACTAACGCCGCGAGGAGTCGCTCCAAAACCAGAATGCCGCGCTGAAGAATGGGATCTGTTAGGTCAACATATCTCGCTTCGCTGAGCCATTGCTGCACAATCGAGGCAGTAAACATCTCCAGTGTCGCGGGATACAGGGATGGGGCACCCCTGTCAGCATCTATGGCTCCAGCCACCAAAAGAATATCTTCTACACCAACCTTCCCATCGCCATTGACATCTGTGCGCGGATCAGCAGGCGGATCTTGCCCCTGTGCCGCTGCCACCAGCTGCCAATCGATGTTGTCAACGGAACCATCCTGATTAACATCCTCAACCAGTACTGGCTCTTCCACCGGAAACCTCCGTTGGGTGATGTTTCCATCTAAATCGATAACCTGAAGCGTGACATACCTATTAGTTCGTGTTGTCAATTTGGGGTTAATAAATTCAAAGACACTGCCCGGGTTTCCGTTTAACGTCTTGTAATCATATAAAGTATCTCTGACACCGCAAATAGTGTCCGTGTCTTCATGGGCAATCAGTTGTGCTTGATGGAGACCATCTGCATCCGTAACCCGAAACTGCAATCGAGCGTCACGTTGTGAGAGCATTTCAATCGTTGTGCCTTCTTGGTCGAAACCTGTTTGATTGAACCCGTTTTGGCTGCGGTTGAAAAAAGGGTGGGCATCCAGCCATTCTGCAGCACAATTTGATAATCGTGATTGTGTTCCATAAGCCATAACATAGGTATCATCCCGGAAATCGTGTCCTAAGGCGAACGCGTGCCCGAGTTCATGCGCGGTAACTCTTACGTTAAAGCACCCACCGGAAGCAGGAATAACCGCTGTACCGTCAAGATTTGCCCGAAGGACTTCTTCACCTGTCCAACCGCTCCAACTGATACCGCCAACACCACATACCCTTCCATCATTCAAGGTTTCGTTACTCACATCTACCGCGATGAGGTAGACGTACTGTGACATATCAAATTTTTTCTCTATTTCCTTTTCGACACGATAGGATGAGTTAGACTGATAATATGCATCTGCGAATTGTCCCTCCACATGATGCACCACGGCATTTCCATCTGCATCGGTTTCAAAGAGAAAGGTTTTTCTGCCGAACCCACGGGACTCCATCTGTTCGGCATAAAAGAACTGTGTTTCCCTTATTAATGTATCCAACTCTGTGTCTATGTTTGGACGGGGGGCGCGGTCGCTCGGGCACAAGTAGATCAGCCGAATCGTCATAGGTCCGGGTTTAGACTTGGACTGATTTAGGATCGACGGTGGAGGTTTCCATAGGTAGATAATACCTTCTGGACCTCCACTTGCGAGTGTTCCGCCGTCTGGACTGAATGCAACACTGAGGGCATACGTGGTATGCCCGGTTAAGGTGGTTTTGAGACCGCCGGTGGCTGCGTCCCATAATTGCACCCACGGGTCAAACCCATTACCATGACTTGCGAGTGTCCGTCCGTCTGGACTAAACACAACAGGAGCGTCGTTATTCAGATCTGTGATGCTTGCTTTATGTTCACCAGTAGCCGCGTCCCAGAGCCGTATTTCGTCGTAAGACTTACTTGCGAGCATTCTGCCATCCGGACTAAACGCAACATTGATGCCATATGTGGTATGCTTGGGGAGGGTGGTTTTGCGCTGTCCACTCACCACATCCCACAACCACACCGATCCATGGTAACCTATACTCGCGAGTGTTTTACCATCGGGACTGAACGCAACACTACGAACCATGGTATGCTTGAGGAGGGTGGCTTTGTGCTGCCCACTCACCAAATCCCACAACCACACTGTGCCATCTGAGCTCCCGCTTGCGAGCGTCCGACCATCCGGACTGAACACAATACTATTGGCATGCTCGTTGGAGATGACTTTGTATTGCCAACTTGCCACATCCCACAGCCGTAGCCCTCCACCCCCACTTGTTGCGAGCGTCCGACCATCCGGACTGAATGCTATGCTATTGATCCAACCCCCATCCAATGCAAGAGTGGTTTTGTGCTGCCTAGTCACCACGTCCCATACCCATACTGTGCCAGCGGAATCTCTACTTGCGAGCATCTGACCATCCGGACTGAACGCAAGATCCTCAATACTCCCCATACGCCTTGTGAGAATTTTCTGTTGCTGTCCGGTGTTCACATTCCACAAGCGGAGCGTTCCATCTTCACCTCCACTTGCGAGCATCTGACCATCCGGACTGAACGCTATACTGTAGACCCGATCCCTATGTCCTTCGAGTGTTCTCTGGTGCCGTCCGGTGTTCACATCCCATAGCTGGACCGTAGATGCCCAATCCCCACTTGCGAGCGTCCGTCCATCCGGACTGAACGCTACGCTGACGGCGTACCACATCCATACATCTTCTCGCCCTGTAAAAGTTCGCAGTTGCTGTCCGGTGTTCACATTCCACAGAATCACTGCCCTGACCGCACCACTTGCGAGCGTCTGACCATCCGGACTGAACGCTATGCTTTGAACCCAACCTTCATGTCCTGTGAGAATTTGCAGTTGCTGTCCGGTGTTCACATCCCACAGATGAACAGCAGACTCCGAACTCCCACTTGCGAGCGTCTGACCATCCGGACTGAACGCTATGCTTTGAACCCAACCTGCTTCCCCTATGAGAGTTTTTTGTTGCTGTCCGGTGTTCACATTCCACAGAATCACTGCCCTGACCACACCACTTGCGAGCGTCTGACCATCCGGACTGAACGCAACATCATTCACACTTCCTCGGAAGTCATGGCTTTCGAGCGTTTTTTGATGCTGTCCCGTATTGACATCCCACAGATAGAGTTTCCCGTCATTTCCGCCACTTGCGAGTATTGCTCCATCCGGACTGAACGCTACGCTGCTAACAACCCCTGTATGCTTTGCCAACACAGCGACTTCCGCACCAGTGGACGCATCGTATATCCAAATATCACCACTGAGACACCCGACCGCCAATTGGCTCCCATCAGGCGAATACGCAATGGCACTGATGGTCCCTTTCCCGAGTCGCGCTGTGGCAGCTTCTGGTAAGTGCCATTGAGGAGCGTCTTGGGCGTGAGCAATTGGTAAAAAGAGAGTTGCGGTGAGCAGAGCAGGGAAAAAAACGGAAAATAACGTAACTTTCATTGCGTAGGTCTCCCATCTACATAAAAACAGGGTTTGAAAACGACGTGCCCTGTAGTCCGATCTTACAATTCTCTGTTCGCGTAAATCGTATGTCCCTTTGAGAATATCATCAAAATTATGAAATGTCAAGTTTTTTAAATCGGTGGCATAGATGGATCCAGGAATTCACCTTTACAACTGTCTTTCTTCCCTTCCGTCTGGTAGATAGGGCAAAGCTACCGCGTCTTATCTCTATTCAGCTCCAGCAACGCCTGCCATTGCTCTGCATCTACGTGGACTCCTTTTTCAAGACTTTCCTGACGCGTCTGCAGCATGCCTTCTCCTGGATACCGCACGCTCTCATTTTCGTCTAAGGGTTTTGATGTATGAAAATCATTAATAATCGCAGCAACCGTTTCGTCCAACATCGCTTGTCCCATCATCCCTGTGGCGTTAATAGCGATGTACACCTGAGAGACAGCATATTCCGAAGCCTGCTTCCCAATTTCATGTGTCGCTTGCCCGCCTGAGATAATCGATGCCATTGTATCAAGCACCAGTGCCAAGCCGGAACCCTTCCAGTAGCCAATCGGAAGTGCCCTTGCGGAATCAAGAATCTTTCCCGGTTCAACCGTAAGTTCGCCCTTGGTGTCGTACCCACCCGGTAACGGTAATTGTTTCCCTTGCAGTTGCAGCACTTCCAGTTTCCCGTTTGAATACTGGCTCATCGCCATATCCAGCAGAACGTGCCCCTCTTTTCGCGGCACGGCGATCGCCATCGGATTGTTCCCAATCTTTTTTTCTGCAGAACCCCACGGTGGCATAAGTCGAGTTGTATTCGTCCAACACATCCCGATATATCCGGCTTCTGCGGCTTGTAAAGCGTAAGCACCACCACGCATCCAGTGGTTTGTATTTGAAAGCCCAACACACCCGATGCCGTGAGTATCGGCGAGTTCTGTTGCTCGTTGCATACAGAAGTGAGCGTTGACGAGTCCCACCCCCATCTTGCCATCCCATCGTTCTAAGGCACCGAAACCCTCAATTTTCTCTGGCTGTGCACGGAAATCGATCTGTTTGCTTTCCAGCCCAGCAACAAATCCGGGAAAGCGATTGAGTCCGTGTGAGTACACGCCATCGCGTTGATTTTCGGCAAATAGCCGCGCACATAACATGCCTCGCTCATCGTTAAACCCGATTGCTGCGAGCACACGATAAAGTTCATCTTGTAAAGTTTGGAAAGGTACACGTTTCATAAATTGCGTCCTCATCGGTTTATTGTCCACCATTATGCCTGATATGTGAGAAAAAGGCAAGGTCTTTTGTGTTCATCTCAGGGGGTTTAGTCATCCCCAACTGGCTATGGTGCGACCTTACAAGCGACCTTCACCAATCCGCTCATCAACTGTGAAAATCAGTTCATTGCCGGCGCGAGTTTCGACCGTGGCGGAGCGTTGTTTAACTCCGAAACGGAACTGGCAAGTCTAACACCCGACCGTGGTACCATCGGTAGCGGTATTCTTGAAAGTGAATCTTTTGTGGATGTTGAGGCTGCCGTTCAGAACATAGGCATCTATGCAACAAACACCTTTTCTATCACACCTCAGTTGGGCCTCACGCTGTCAGGATGCTACAACAGAACTGCGGTTGTATTACGGGACCAAATTGGTGTTGAACTCAATGGGGATCATATCTTTGATCGCTTCAACCCAGCAGTAGGTTTGACCTATCAGGTCTACAGTGGGTTCTCACTCTATAGCAGTTATAGTGAATCCTCACGGGTACCAACACCCGTGGAATTGACGTGCGCCGATCCTGATGCCCCGTGCAGATTACCAAACGCATTCGTCGCCGATCCGCCGCTGGATCAGGTGGTAACAAAGACCTTTGAGATGGGATTCCGTGGTGAGTTCGGTGAAATCAGCTGGAACGCTGACCTCTTTCAAGGAACGAGTTTTGACGGTCTCATTTTCATTAGCAGTCGTTAGGAACGAATATTCTCATCAATTCCAATCAAGTTTTCCGAGGGGACGAGGGTAATTTGATCGACCAGATCCCAGGCTACGGCATCGTTCATCTGCGTGGTAGGTATACATTATGGAATAATTTTTCCATCTTTGCTAAGGTGAACAACCTCTTCGATGAAACGTATGAAACCTTTGGGCTGTTTGGAGAAGCGGACGAAGTATTAGGGGACGACTTTGAAGACTCACGTTTTCTTTCTCCGGGTGCTCCTCGTGCCGCTTGGATCGGACTCGAAGCAATCTTCTAAGCCTTGACCACTTTGCGCTGGGTCGTTACCACATTTCAAGCCATTGTGTAACGGGCGTTACGGGTTGCGTTTCGCTACGGATGACCCACTTGAAATCAGGATCCTGCCAGTAAATAGTGCCCGGATGATCTCCATCGCGGAGATAGCGGACATCAATCGCCCAACGGATGTCCTTGCTGGTAGTATGCGGCAGCGATCGGTGGAGCGTCAGATTGTGGAATACCAAGGCATCCCCTAATTCCATCGGACACGTCACGATACGAGAATCCTCGATAAGCGCATCCATCACCTCAAGAAACTTCCCTTCCCGTTCTTCTGTGTGATGGTTAACCACGCCCAACCGGTGTGATCCTGCGACCACTTGCAAACAGCCGTTGGTCTCATCTACCGGGACCAACGGTATCCATGCAGTCGGGATGAGCGAAGTTTCACTCACCGTGCCGAAGTAGCCGCTGTCTTGATGCCACGGAACAACTGTTAATTGTTGACCCGGAAGTTTCGGACGCGCATTGAAAACGGGATGCCCGATGACATCTGTACCTGTGAGTTGACCGATTGCGTCCACAAGGCGCGGTGCGTGGTGTAACTCGAATACTTCAGGTGTCGCAACTTGATTGCGCCAAGAACGACCAAAGCGGTTGGCGTGTTCACCAGCGACCTCCACAAATCGCGTTTCAAACGGGAGGTCTGCTCCCTCATCTTCGATAATCCCGTCCGCTTTCAACCCGCGAATTATACCGTCTACCATGCGGGCAAAACTGTCCCGCACGCCATTGATAGCGGATTCCGGGACAACGCCTTTTAGGAGTAAATATCCATCGTTTTCCCACTGATCCATCTGTTCAGATGATAATGGGGTCGCCTGTTTCTGATTGATATTCATTTTTTACTCAATTCCAATTTTTAATTTTACCTTGCGGATAAGCAATGTGGATTAGGATTTTGACGATTTTCGTGTTCGAGTCGCCCGCGCCGTTGTTGCGGGCTGCTGATTGCTAATTGCTGAAGTTGAAAATCCTGTAGAAATCATAACTCATTGGATATCTGACGAAAAAAGTCAAAAAAAGGTAACTATAGTAGGTTGGGTTGAATGTATGAAACCCAACAGGTAACTGAAAACTGAAAACTGAGAACCCAAAAATTGACATTTCGTCCGAAAAATGCTATGCTACACACCAAAGGAGGAGGCATAATGGCAACTTTAACGCAAACCGAAAACCAAATCAGACCTCTCTATATCGACGGATACACCCACCAACTCAGTTATGCCCCCGGTGAAGAAATTGCGTTCCATATCTCAACGAGTGCGGAGAACTATTCGCTTGAGATTGCTCGCATCGGGGCAACACGCGAGGTCGTCTGGCATCAAGCAGAACTTCCCGGTGAAGCGCAGCCAATTCCCACAGATGTATCGTCGCAAGGGTGTGGATGGTCCCCCATCTTTACGCTCGAAGTGCCTGAAACGTGGCAAAGCGGCTATTATGAAGGCACACTCCGTGCCACTGATGGCGGTGGTGACCACATCTATCGGAATCAGCGCACGGCTGAAAGTAGGCTCTTCTTTATTGTCCGTCCCGCGAAACCGGGGGCGAATACGCCTATCCTATTCCAACTCTCTACCAACACCTACAACGCTTACAACAACTGGGGTGGCTTTAGTCTCTACGGGTTTCACGGGGCGAGCAAAATACAGGGAAACCGCGTCTCGTTCGATCGACCCATGCGTGGCATCTTTAGTAACTGGGAGGCGGCTTTTGTTGTCTGGGCAGAGCAGAACGGGTATACACTCGATTACGCGGCGAACTCCGATTTGGAATTCCATCCTGAAATGCTGGAACATTACAGACTCGTATTGAGTGTCGGACACGATGAATACTGGTCTGCCCCGATGCGCGACACCCTTGAGGCATTCATTGCCAACGGCGGAAACGCCGCCTTCTTCAGTGGGAATTCGGTCTGCTGGCAGGTCCGCTCCGAAGACAATGGTAGGGCACTTGTCTGTTGGAAGCAAACCTACAACCAAGATCCAGTTTTCAAGACCGATGATCTCAGTACCCTCAGCACGTTGTGGAGTCACTATCTGGTAGATCGTCCCGAGAACCAATTGACAGGTGTAGGCTTTCTTCAAGGGGGTTATCACTTGAGTCACGGTCAATTTATGGACGGTCCAGGCGAATATACCGTCCATCGTCCGGAGCATTGGGTATTTGAAGGCACGAACCTCTCACGAGATGACACTTTCGGCGGCGAAAACACCATTGTCGGTTACGAATGCGACGGATGCGAATGGACCCTTGTAGACGGTTTACCGGTCCCGACCTATCAAGACGGCACACCTGAAGGCTTCACGATCCTCGCAACGGCTCCTGTCCGTTGGCATCCCGACGACTGTGAATGGTATGAACGTTGGGAAAGAGGGAGAACGGGTGCGGCAACGATGGGGATCTATACGAAAGGCGGGACTGTCTTTACTGCTGCCACAACTGACTGGTCGCACGGCTTGGCGGGTAGCGATGCCGTGGTTGAACGCATCACGCATAACATTCTTCAGAGACTTGCGAAGTAGGGTATTTCGTAAGCCAGTTGATTCTAAAACTGACCAATATTCCGTTGCCAATTCTCCGATGACGTGCTATTCTATTAGTTATGAAAACGCAAACGCGAACCCCCTCAGCAATACACGACCCCGGTGCAGTCCTCTTAATCTCCTGCTACGAACTCGGGCACCGACCAATTGGGCTTACCCGTCCGCTCCGCGCCCTTGAAGCCGCGGGATTCGCGCCCGATGCGATCGATATTGCCGTCGAACCGCTGGACGTTGAAAAGGTTGAGCGCGCACGTTTCATCGGTATATCCGTCCCAATGCATACTGCTTTGCGGTTGGGGGTTCATCTTATTGATCGTATCCGTCAACTCAAGCAGGGGACACCCTACAAAATATGCATGTACGGGCTTTACGCAACGCTCAACGCCGATTATCTGCTTGCACGCGGTGTCGATTTCTGCATCGCAGATACAGATTCAACGCAACTCGTCGCGCTGGTGGAATCTTATGCGAAGGCAGAACAGTCTGAATCACAGGAATCCGATTTCCTTGCGGAATTACCACCGCTGGGAATGTATGCCCAATTTGAGCACAAAGATGAGACGCGAACTGTCGGTTATACTGAGACGACACACGGGTGCAAACATCTCTGCACGCACTGTCCTATTCCTCCGGTCTATAACGGCAAGTTTTTCGCCGTGCAACGCGACACTGTCCTCTCAGAAATACAGGAACAGGTGGTGGAAGGTGCGACACATATCACCTTTGGCGACCCAGATTTCCTCAACGGTCCGACGCATGGACTCCGCATTCTCCGGGCAATGCATGAGACTTTCCCAAGCCTCACCTTCGATTTTACAACCAAGATTGAGCACATTCTGAAAAATAGAGAATATTTCCCAGAATTCGCGCAACTCGGCTGCCGATTCGTCATCTCTGCTGTTGAAACGCTGAACGAACAGGTCTTGACGATTTTGGAGAAGCATCACACGCGTGCCGATGTAAAGGAAGCAATTGACATCATTCACGGAGCCGGGATAGCGTTGCGTCCGACATGGGTGCCGTTCACGCCGTGGACAACTTTAGGCGACTATCTCGACCTCCTCAAGTTTATTGACACACACGGTCTTGTGTATCACGTGGATCCGGTGCAGTACGCCGTTCGGTTGCTAATCCCACCCGGTTCATACTTGCTCAACCGTCCCGAAACGAAAGAACTTTCACTCACACTTGACGAAGCCTCCTTCAGTTATACATGGGTGCATCCCGATGCACGGATGGACGAACTTCATAAAACGGTCAATGCCCTCGTTGAAAACGACGCACGCGCCAGTGTTGATGCGCTGAAGACCTTCTATAGGATATGGAGACTCGCTGCCGATATGCGAGGGCAGTCCCCACCAATAGAAAAAAAAGAAGCGCATCTACCCGCGCCACGACTCACCGAAGCGTGGTTCTGCTGAGCGGAACCCACCGAAGGACAGTTTGTCCCAATACATGTTTAAGAATGACATTCATACCGAACTTCAGCTAACCGAACCACAAGGAAAATTAAAAATATGTCAGAACAGATTCAACAATTGCTCAATTTGGAAACTGCTCCTGTTGCTGTAACGTTTCACGACACACAACCAAAAGGTGTCTCCCGTGTGGAAAAGGTCGAAGCATCGGGTTGTTCTTATTGGCGACGCGCAGCGGAAGGCAAAACCTTCTATACGGAATCCTCCGACCATTACAACTGTCCGATCGGGTGCTACACGCACAACGTTGCGTTACCAGATGCCCAGATGAAGGAACTCGAAAACACGCTCGGATTGATGGGCGAACTCGGCTACATCACTATGGAAGAAGTCCCCGGTATCCCAACACGGGAAACGCCTTTCAAAACTGCAGTCTATGCCCCTCTATCAGATGCGACAGATACGCCTGATGTCGTCATCATCTCTGGCACGCCGAGACAAATGATGCTTTTGGCAGAAGCCGCGACCGCTGCGAGTATTGGCACAGAAGATGGGATTATGGGACGACCGACGTGTGCCGCCATTCCTGCCGTCATACAAAGCGGACGGAGCGTAAGTAGCTTGGGATGTATCGGCAACCGCGTTTATACGGCTCTCTCTGACGATGACTTCTACTTCGCCTTCCCCGGCAAACACATCAATGTGCTCGTTGAAAAGTTAGAAACGATTGTAAACGCGAACCGGGCATTGGAAGAGTATCACCAGCAACGCCAATCGGATCTTTAAACTTACCTTGCGGTTCGGTCAGGTGGTTTTAACAGATGGAGTGTCTCTCCGTAGATCCGCCTGCGCCGTTGTTGCTTGGATATTTCTGCGTATTGTTGCAGGCTACTTTTTAACTTTACGCTGCAAGGAAACAAAGGTCATGCAAGTTTGTGAAGCAAGTTTTGGCTTGCAAGCTACGCCAAAAGGTGTCGCTGTTATTACGGGTGCGGCGAGTGGCATCGGACGAGGACTGGCGGAACGGTTCGCCGCGGAAGGGATGAAAGTCGTTCTCGCTGACGTTGAAGAGGAAACATTAGCCAAACTTGAGGCGGACCTAAAGGCTCAAGGTGCGACGGTTCTCACTGTCAGAACGGATGTCTCAAACGCAACAGAGGTCGAAAATCTTGCTGTGCAGACGTTAGAGGCTTTCGGCGCTGTGCATATCCTCTGCAATAACGCGGGTGTCGTCTGTAGTCGTCCCGTCTGGGAGCATACCCTCGCTGACTGGGAATGGGTGTTGGGCGTTAACCTGTGGGGCGTGATCCACGGCATCCGAGCGTTTGTGCCACGTATGCTCGCACAAGGGGATAAGTGTCACATTGTGAACACAGCTTCCATCTTGGGTCTGGTGGGCGGCAGTGGCGAAGGTATCTATAAGGTGAGCAAACACGGTGTGGTCGTGCTTTCCGAAACCCTCGCCGATGAATTGGCACAAAAAGGGGCTAACATTCAGGTGCATGTGCTGTGTCCCGGGTGGGTTCGCACGGGGATCCTGGATGCCGCTCGCAACCGTCCGGACGCATTACAAAATCCAGCAGAGAAGAAGCGTCCCCAAGAACTCGTTATCGGCGGTTCACGAAATGCTCGCGCCGAGATGGAGGCGGGATTATCGCCTGCAGAAGTCGCAGAGCATGTCTATAACGCGATTCAGAACGGCACCTTCTACATCCACACGCACCCAGAGCATAAAGCATGGATTCGCGAGCGTATGGAGCGTATTCTTGAATAGTTTCTCCCATCTTCACCGTATTTCATCAAGTCAAGTCCAATACGCTCCGAGCGACTTCGCCTCCTGCTAAAGCCTCGAATGCATCGTTGATCCCTTCCAAGGGATAGGTGCGCGTGACGAGTTCGTCGAGTTTAAGTTGTCCCGCTTTATAGAGCGACACCAAGCGCGGGAAGTCCACATGCGGGCGCGCAGTCCCATACATCGAACCGATAACCATTTTTTCTGGCATTAGCATTCGTGCGTCGAATTCGACAGCGGTGTTCTCCGGTGCATGCCCAACAAACACCGTCACACCTCGACTCCGCGTGCAGAGGATCGCCTGTCGGAAGGTTTCACCGATCAACCCGATTGCTTCAAAAGCGTAGTGGACACCGCGTCCATCGGTAATCTCCTTAATCCGTTCTACAGGGTCTACCTCGGAGGCGTTAACCGTGTGCGTCGCGCCAAATTGCTTACCGAGTTCAAGTTTGTTGTCGAGTACATCAACGGCAATAATGGGTTCACTCCCAGAGATCGCGGCACCTTGTATACAATTGAGTCCAACCCCTCCACAGCCAAAGACAGCGACCGAACTTCCGGGTGCCACCTCTGCAGTATTGATAGCCGCGCCGACACCTGTCATCACGCCACACCCGATGAGCGCGGCTTGTGCAAACGGCATGTCCTGATCGATGGGAACAACCGCGTCCTGTGGGACAAGCGTCTCAGTGCCGAATGTTCCTAATCCCGACATCTGATCGATCTCTCGCCCACTCGATCTCATAGCCGGTCTGCCTGAACCGTCGGAAGGAAGCGCACACAAATTCGGATATCCCTTCTGACACATCTCACAGAATCCACAGTTCCGTTTCCATGAAAGAATAACATGGTCGCCGACTTGGACTTGCGTCACGTCGCTTCCGATCTCTTCAATGACCCCAGCCCCCTCGTGTCCAAGAATGACAGGCAACTTAACGAAGGGCCAATCACCCTTAACGACGTGCCAATCGGAGTGGCAAACGCCGCTGGCGACCAATCGCACCCGGACCTGATTTGCGCTTGGACGCGGTAGATCGAATTCTTCAATTTTTAAGTGTGTGTCCGTTTCGTACAATACTGCGGCTTTCATAGGGTTCCTCCGAAATTGGTTTTTTTAATTATGGACCCTGGACTGCCCTCCACTTGCGCAAGCCTCTATAGGCTTGCGGGACAATGGGCAGGTTTCCGATTCAGCTGGGATGTCTTTGAGAGTTCGTACGTTTCTCTCTTCTTAAAGTATCCACACCCTTGGTCACAAAAGTGGGTATCATGAGTAGTATTGTATCACTTTTGGGAAAAGATACAAAGCGGATTTTAGCAGAAGAAGCAGTCGGGAATCGGAGTTCCCTCCTACAAGAGAACCGAATGCCTCTGCGGATTTTAGATTGACATCCGTCCGCTAAAAAGGGTATAATATCTTAAAGTAGGGTCTATGGGAACTTGTGAGTTGCCCTTGAAAAATGTGAAACAGGAGGATTGATGTGTACCGCTTTCATTTGCCCCGCAACCTTATATTAAAAAGTCGGAGCGTCCTGCTCGTCGGCATCTGCGTTTTTGTTACGCTTTCATGTGGGAGCGGGGTAATTCAGAATTTTGAGGGCATCCGGATCTATTCGGATCCACGCGTTGATAGAATCGACTTACGGATTTATCTCGTGGATAGAAACGGCATACCGCTGATATGGAATCAGAGTATCCTCAGCCCAAGCGTTGGCGTGAGCACTGTCTCGGAAGCGGACTTCACTACCAATGCCAAGGTTTACTCTATGCGTAACGGGAAGCAACATAAGAAAGTCTACGATGGACGGCTCTTAGACCTCCGTTGGTCACAGGAACTCAATAGACTGGATCGACTCATGACTGCGGAAATCCCGCGTGGCTTTATTGATGATGACCCGGAACGCGATACGCCCTTAGGGGTTATTATTGTTGAAATTCAGACTGAGAAACAGGGTCCCTTCTCAGACACCTTAGAGCAAACCGCCATCTATAAGTATTAGGAGATAGTTACCAGTTACCGGTTATCAGTTTCCAGTTAAGAGGGCTCCATGTAACACAATTCACCGCTTCTGGGAGTTTCGATGTTTGGGGAGATTGTCCCCAGAAATCTCCTGGGACTGACGACTGAAAACTGACGACTGAAAACCAAAAAAATGCCTATTCACACACAAGACTATCGACATTGGGAAGGCACCCTGAATCCGCGCCCCTATACACGGTGGTGGATTATCACAAAAGCGGAGTTAAAACTGCTGGCACAACGCAAAATCGTCCGATTAATTGTTGCCATTCCCCCCGCAATCTACATCATAGTTCACGCAGCCCTTATTTTTATCCTTAATCAAGTTCCCGGAGCGGTGTTTTCATTTGACATTGACAATGAGTTTTTTCAGAATTTCCTATTCCGAAACCCCGGTGCAGGTCCCCCTTCCTCATTTCTTATCGCGCTGATTGCTATTTTCGGGGGTTCTGGATTAATCGCCACCGACCTGAAGAACAACGCGCTCTCCCTCTACCTCTCCAAACCTATTTCATGGATAGACTACCTGATCGGAAAATTTGCTGCCATCGGTATCCTGCTCGGTTGCCTCACGTTGGTTCCGGGACTGTTACTGTTTCTTGAACACGTGCTACTGACCGACACGCCTTTCCTGAAAGAGAACTATTGGATTCCTCTTTCGATCATTGCCTACTCGGTGCTTATCACGCTTTCTTCCAGTCTATTGATGTTATTGTTCTCATCGCTTACTTCAAATCCTCGCTATGCCATTATCGGTTTCTGCGCCGTGTGGTTCGGCTCACCCGTTATCTACGAGATACTCAAAGCGATTACTCGGACCAGCAAAATGGCGTTAGTCTCCATTTGGGCAAACTACGACATTCTGGGCACAGTCCTATTTTCGGGTTCACACGACTATGCCGTGCATTGGGGATGGGCACTTCTCATCCAAGTTGCCTTGATAGCCCTCTGCCTTCTCGTGCTCCACCGTCGGATCCGTGCAGTCGAAATTGTCAAGTAACTATTGCGGCGCGAATGGGAGATCACTCCCATCGGTTAGCGTAGCCTTGCGCCATTCGCATCCCACATTTCAGCTTCAGAATAAACCTGCGGGGGCGTTATCGGGATAAGCGTCGGCAGCCAGTCCGCGCGGAACTGTTGAACCAACCGCACGGCGTTCTGGTAGGCAATCCGTTCCTTTGTTTCATCATCAAGTGCGGCGGATTCAATCTGCGCCTGCACTAGACGAAAATCGTAATACGGCAAATCACTCCCGAACATAATCCTGTCGTTACCGAGATGATTGACGAGATGTACGAGGTCCCAACTCGTATCTGCCCCTTCCGGCTTCTGTGCCACATCGAACCAAACATTCTCACATTTTCCACACTGATCAATCGCATCGAGATGTCCGGCTTTGTTCATCGAAACATGTCCGATGATAAACGTTATTGATGGAAACCGTTGCGCGTAAGCGGCAATATTTCGGGTGGAGCCTGCCTGATGTAGCAGACATACCCCGTTATGCATCGCCACTACCTCAAGGAATGCATACAACTCACCGCCGAGTGAATGTCCAGAGAGTCCAGGATGACACATAAATCCGACCAAACCGTCTTCCTGCATGGCTCTGTCCAATTCGTCAGCCCCCGCTTGTTCGTGTCGGACTTCAGCGATCCCAAGCCCAATCGGAAAGCGTTCTGGATAGAGTTTGCATGCGTTGGCAATTGTCTCGTGTTGTGTGCGCGTATCCAAGACCCCCCGTGCCTGCGGACTTCCACCCGTTGGACACGGAATCGCACCGATGACATCAGCAGAAGCCATCCGGGCGAGACATCGTCCGACGCTTTGGCCTACAGTCGGTGCGCGTGATACTGTCATACCGATATGGCAATGTACATCAAAATAGGGACGCATAATTTCTGTCAAAATAGTATGTCGAAAAGCGGCTATTCTGCCAACTCAAACCCTTGTACAGCATTTGTCAATTTCAGCGTTACTTGTGCCACGAGTTGGCTTACGCGGGATTTAGAGATATTTAACACTTTAGCAATTTCGTGGTTTTGCCGATTTTCACGGAGGTAGATGAAAATTTTACGTTCGCGAGGTGTTAGTATTTTCAAGAGTTTCGGGAGCACAGATGCAAAACTGATGTCTCGAATGAGTCTATTCTCGAATTCCGCGTGAGGGTCCGGAAATTGCCACAGAGATTCGATCTCCGTCTCGTCTGCTGAATCTGACATTTCGTGGGGATCCCACTCCTCATCAGGCATAGACACTTCGCGGGTACTGTGTCTCACCTCTCTCTCTTTCGCATCCATCAGGGCACCGCAGATGCGCACACGGATAAAACTCCTGAAATTGGCACCACTTTCATGCCCTGGATTGAACGTGGGTCCCTTATCAATGAGCGTCAGGGAGGCGACCTGCAGCAAATCTTCACGGAGATCGTTGCGCCGTGGTGCCGCGTTGGCAATACACGTCGCGCAATGCGTTAAATCGGGCAAAAACGATTTTACCGTTTCATTATCTGGTAGGAAGACGCCTTGATGTTTGTAGGGTGGACATTTAACACCTTTCAATTGACACCTTAAAGTCATCTGTTTATCCTCCATTTTCCGAAGTGTAAACATTTCCACATATCCGGAAAAACCAGTTATGCCAGCAACCCATTAGCATAAGAATTATTGTACTGCTTTTATAGGAAAAATTCAACCCAAAAAGACTATAGATTCAAATGACGCTTCCACTTCGGGGCAGTCGCGAATGCTGAAACTGCAGCATCTTCGGTATCAAAATGCTCAAAAACATTCATGAGCCGACTGAGAATCAACAGATTCTTGATGTGTTTTCCAACATTGATAAGCCCGATGCGGGTTCCCTTCCGTGCCGCCATGTCATGCACATGCACCAGCATGCCGAGACAGGAACTATCTATCTTGTGGATATGCTCGAAATTGATCAGAAGGTAGGGGGCATTGGCATCATCTAACCACAAAGCGAGTTTTTCTCGCAATTCCGATACCACGGGGCCCACAATTTTCCCATTTGGTTCCAAAATTGGAACGCCACCTTTCAGATGGATCGTAATTGCCATGAGTTTTCTCCTTTTTGTTTCGAAAATTGAAACATAGATACATTAAGGTGTGGCCTGACACCCTCTGGTGAACATTTCCTGACACCCTAACTTGTTTCACCTAATTTTTATGCAAATACTTTCAGATTAAATTTATAAACCCTGTTACTTTAACTATAGATATGAAATCGTAAAAGTTTAGGGTAAATTTCATAATTTTTGAAATTTAACGAAAAATATCTGCTGTAATAGTAAAATAAAGGATTTTAAACGAAAAAATAAAGGGAATTTGAGGGGTAGGCGTTGGAAAGGTGCAAGGTTTCCGTTGAAAATAATTTGACTTGCGTCAAGAGACGACGGAAACCTTTGATAGTGGAGATACCGATGTCAAAATTTTCGCCGCAGCACTGAAGAATGTACCATCGTTAGAATTCCGGTATAGGTGTGTAGGTATTAAAACCGTTTGTTCTATCTTCGCCTTGCAGCAGATAGATATAGTGCTTACGGCGCCACTCTGCCCCCGGATAGCGAACAGTCGCTGGCATGTAGCGCATTGTATAACCACATCTCCGTTTCTGTGAGACGTTCGGACTGGAGTTATGGATCGTCCATGCGTCATGAAAATGGCACTCGCCAACTTCCAGTTCCAAATTGACCACTTTTGATGTATCCAAGTCCGCCTCCACAACCTCGCTACCGAAGAGGTTATTCGTGCGATCAACATCTTCATAGCGGCGATCCCGTAATCTGTGACTGCCAGCGATAACACGCATACAGCCATTTTCAACCTTCGATTCATCTACTGCCAGCCACATCGTGATAACGTCCATCGGCTCAAGAGACTTGCCCCAATAGACCCCGTCTTGATGCCATGGGACCGCCATGCCATCGTGCTCGCGTTTGCTAATAAAGTGGCTCGACCAGAGCACAATATCCGGTCCGATAAACCGCTCTATCACCTTCAACACCTGTGGATGCGTTAGGTACTTGAACAAGAATGGGTGCTCAAAATGTGGAACATCCATCTGCTCAGGACGTCTGCCTTCCGGCAAATTCGCAATCATCTCGTCCACATAATCTCGGAGCGTATCCAACTCCGATTTTGTGAAGATACGTCCAAACGTGATATATCCGTTTTCTTTGTAAAACTTAACCTGCTCATCAGAGACAGTCGTTTCCAGTTGCCAGCCCATGTAGTCCTCCTTTTAGTGATTTTATTATAACCGTGCCCCGTAGAAAGATCAATTAGAAAACGCAGGGAATCGGAAATTCGTCCTACAGGAGAACCGAATCGCACTGACATAGTGCCAGGGTCATTCGGTTTTAAGAAATTATTGGATTTTACGCCTATTTTTCAGGATCCGGTGCGGTTAGAAACCGCACCTACCGGGATGGTTGCTCAAAATCTTTCTAAAAAACGGAAAACTAAATAGTCCTAACATAGTGCCGTCTGAACTTGACAATTCGCGAGGCTTATGGTAAATTATCAACCATGAAAATTGTAGTTGCGCCTGATTCATTTAAAGGGAGTGTGAGTGCTCTCGAAGCTGCGAATGCGATGGAGCACGGACTTCGCCGCGTGTTTCCCGACGCTGTCATTGAGAAAATACCGATGGCGGACGGTGGTGAAGGAACAGTGCAATCGCTTGTTGATGCCACGGGTGGACGTTTTCAGACACGCCGTGTGCTTGCCCCTCTCGAAAACGAGGTTGATGCCCAATTCGGTATCCTCTCCGACGGAGAGACTGCTGTTATTGAGATGGCATCCGCCTCCGGTCTCACACTCGTCGCACCGCACGAACAGAACCCGCTTCGGACAACCACATACGGGACCGGACAACTCATTCACGCCGCTCTGGAAGCAGGGTGCAGACACCTCATCATCGGTATCGGTGGAAGTGCTACAAACGATGGCGGTGCTGGCATGGCGGAGGCACTCGGTGTCCGATTGCTGGATGCAAACGGGAAACAGATTCAGCGCGGTGGCGGAAATCTTGGACAATTAGCGTCAATAGATGCAACGGGTTTACATCCTGCTATTGCTGAAACTGAAACCGTTGTCGCCTGTGATGTTAACAACCCTTTAACGGGTCCAGATGGTGCATCACACGTCTATGGACCGCAGAAGGGGGCAACCCCTGAAATGATTGAAACGTTAGATGGGCATCTCGCACATTTTGACAAGATTTTGATGCATACCTTCGGAAAATCCTTTAATGATATTCCCGGCGCGGGGGCAGCCGGTGGATTAGGCGCAGGATTAATGGCGTTCCTCAATGCCGAATTGCGACTCGGTATCGATATTATGATTGATGCCGTGAATCTCAAGGAACGGATAAAAGGTGCCGCCGTCGTTTTCACCGGCGAGGGGCAACTGGACTTCCAGACGGCGTTTGGGAAAACACCTGTGGGTGTTGCGAAGGTCGCGAAAGCGCACGACATCCCCGTTATAGCAATTGCTGGTGGTGTCGCTGAAGGTGCTGAAGCCGTTTATGATGCCGGTATAGATGCAATGTTGGGCATCGTACAAGAGCCGATGTCCCTTGAAAATGCCGTTACAGACGCGTCGCGGTTGATCGCCGACACAGCAGAGCAAGCGGCACGATTGGTTGCTATCGGTGATCGGATTTTATCGTAGGTTGGGTTGAACGGATAGAAACCGAGACGCTCACACCTCAAAGCCAACAAATATCTGGTAACATAGTTTTCATCCAAAAATAGCGAGTGAAACCCAACACTCCTTCTGTGCAGTTTTTCGTGTATATAGCGCTACAAAGTTGGGTTTCACTCCCTTTGCTGGAATATGACAAGTATTGTCTTTCAAGTATGCTCGGATTATCAACACGCATTTCAGTGCCGTTCAACCCAACCTACGAGTCTAAGATCTACCATAAAAGGGAGAAATGTGGAAAAAAAAGAGGGTCCTTCTAATCTCCCAATTGGTTATGGTACAACGGCGGGAGAAGGTTTCCGCGTGTGGGAAACCTTCCAAAGATCCTACTACTGTAATAATATCGGTACATCTTTCATGAAATCGTCTGTATGAATTTGCCACATTTGCATATCCGCCGCGAGTGACCGAATGAGGTCAGCATGTTCAGGTAGATCGGCAAGATTTGTCGTCTCCCAAGGATCCTGTTCTAAATCGAAAAATTGGATGCAATCCGTGCCAGCACCGGTCTCTTCGGAGACATAGTAACGAATCAATTTCCAACGTCCATCCGTGATCGTGCGTTGAATCTCTCTATACGCTGCGAAGACTGTCGCGCGCACTCGCTCTACATGACCATCCATCAATGGCACTAAACTGCACCCTTCAGTTGTATCTGGACAGGCAACATCGGTGAGATCACAGACGGTGGGAAACACATCATACAGATAGGTTAGCGCCTCAACTGTTTCCCCTTCGGGGATCCCCGGTCCAGCAAATATGGAAGGCACGTGGATGCTATGGTTATAGAGATTCTGTTTTCCTAACAGCCCGTGTTGCCCGACAGCGAGTCCGTGGTCGGCGGTATAGATGATGATTGTGTTGTCGAGGTGTCCAGTCGCTTCCAATGTGCTTAGCACACGTCCCATTTCGGCATCCATGTGCGTGATCATCCCGTAATAATCGGCGATGTGTTGTTGAACGATTTCTGGTGTGCGAGGGAAGGGTGCCAATACTTCGTCTCGAATGCGCATTTCACCGTTGTCGAATGGATGTTCGGGACAGAAGTTTTCAGGGACAGGTATATCCTCTGGTGAATACATCGTGGCGTATTCTCCGGGTGCTGTTCTCGGATCGTGCGGTGAAGTAAAAGAGAGGTAGAGGAAAAAAGGATCCGTTTCACTGTAGTTTTCTATAAATTGCACGGCGGCGTCTGTGAAGAGTTCCGTAGAAAACTTTTCTCCAATGTACCTCGCATCCTCTGGATATTTTCCTGTTGGATCGAAATCGAAAACTGGCACTTTATATTGATCGCTCATGCCACCAAAGAAAATCTTAGCACCGTCATCGAAACTGTCGGTAAACGTTTGTCGGTCATTGTGCCATTTACCAGAAAAAAATGTGTGATATCCCGCCTCGCGCATCACCTGTGGCCACACTGCTAAATCTCGATTAATCTGGTTTCCACCGCTACGGAACAGATTCGCACTCGTGAGGACTGCAGCTCGGCTCGGCACACAGACTGCTCCGACGAGGGATCCCATGATATGTGTTTGGCGGCAGGTCGTTCCACGCGCCATGAGTGAATCCATCGTTGGTGTCTGGACCGTTGGATCGCCCATGCCACCGATGGCATCCCATCGATGGTCGTCAGCGATCATGAAAAGAACATTGGGTTGTGACATATTTAATCATTCCTTTTTTTAAATTTACCTTGCGGGAGAACGATGGATGTTAAATCCTTGACGGATGTTCCTTAAATCCGCACTCCACTTCGTTCCGTGCTACGGCTTTTGACCCTACGAAGAATCTAAAAAAACTGCACATATCCTTATTGCAGTCGAGACTTAACCAGAAACCTGCTCGTAATGAAATTATGCCTTAAATGGCATAATTTGTCTTTGCTTTACATTTGGAGAGCAGTCCAGGAGGCCATAGTTAAAAATATGAAGATTGCTAAGATTGAACAATTCTATCCACGCCGCCGGATGCGTCTCGTGAAGATTACAACCGACACCGGCATCGTCGGTTGGGGAGAAACTACACTTGAAGGCAAACCCAAGAGTACTTGGGCGGCTGTCGAAGAACTTTCCGATTACTTTATCGGCAAAGATCCACTCCGCATTGAACACCACTGGCAACACGTCTACCGCTCTGCCTTTTTCCGAGGCGGAAATATACTCATGTCCGCTTTGTCGGGTATCGATCAGGCGTTGTGGGACATCGCCGGTAAACATCACGGTTTACCTGCCTATCAACTTTTAGGCGGTGCCGTACGCGATCGTATCCGAGTTTATGCACACTGGGGCATCGGCAGTCTGACAGATGAAGGAAAATCAACTGCCAAAGAACGTCTCGAATTTCTACAGCAAAAAGGTGGTTACAAAGCGTTTAAAAGCGGTCCTGGTGGTAAATGGCGAGGGCATGAACCTCCTGCGGTAATCGATGAATTTGTGGAGCGTGCCTACCTCATGCGTGAATGGGTGGGACCCGATGTCGAACTCGCCTTCGATTTTCACGGTAAAATGACTCCTGCCCTTGCAATCGAGATCTGTCACGAATTGAAAGGGATGCGTCCAATGTTCGTCGAAGAACCTATCCCACAAGAGAATGTTGACGCACTCAAACAGGTGTCCGACCATGTGCCGTTTCCGATTGCGACTGGGGAACGTCTGCTCACCCGTTGGGGTTTCCGAGAGGTGTTTGAGAAACAGGCGGTCGCTTACCTACAGCCCGATACCTCGCACACTGGCGGTATTACTGAATTGAAAAAGATTGCGAATATGGCGGAGGTCTACTACATGCATATTGCTCCGCATTGTGCGATTGGACCCGTCGCCTTCTCTGCTTCCCTTCATGTTGATGCAGTTGTCCCAAACTTCCTCATTCAGGAACAGATCGATGACGGTCTGGGAGCAGGGTTGTTGACTGAGGAATGGCACGTCACAGATGGCCATA
Organism: Candidatus Poribacteria bacterium; assembly: GCA_965220065.1. Taxonomy (GTDB): domain Bacteria; phylum Poribacteria; class WGA-4E; order WGA-4E; family WGA-3G; genus WGA-3G. The sequence goes on along the minus strand of OZ244804.1, from coordinate 4,483,673 downwards.
TTGCGTTGCCGACAAAGCCCGGACTCGGTTTCGAGATTGATGAAAATGAAGCGGAACGGATACTGGACACCTATCCAGAAGAACTCGGCGGCGAATTTTATTATGATACCGATGGCAGCGTGGCGGATTGGTAGAGATTGGCTGTCAGCAGTCAGCCATCAGCATCGTAGGTTGGGTTGAACGGGCACCCTTGAAGCACTTATACCTCCAAGAAATAATTTTCCGCAATACCTGCTTTACACCAAAAATACGCAGTGAAACCCAACACTTTGTCTTTTACCGCTGTGAAGTTGGGTTTCACTCCCTTTTGGGTGCAGAGGCGGCTGCGCTTTATTTAACATGCAAGTGAGACGTGCATCAGACCTCACGAATTCGTTCAACCTAACCTACGGCAACCCCTGCACTCACTAACGATCTAACCTTTAAACCACGGGTTTGCGATTTGCAACGTAAGGGGGTTCAAGCATCAACTTCTGGTCCTCGTCTGACATGAGATTGCGAAGTTCATCGTCGTGCCTGCCTTGTCCCCATGAGGCGTGTCCGGGTGAGTACTTGAACAGAATAGAACGTCGTTCGTGCGAAGCCGTCCAAGGGAGTGTGCCGTGCGTCAACGCCTCTGTGAAGATGACCACATCCCCTGCTTTCTGATGCACAGGTGCCATACAGGTTTTGTTGTCCTGCACGGGTCGGAATTCCGCCGGACAGGGATAGTTGCTCTTATGACTACCGGGGATACAACAGAAGCCTCCGTGTCCGGGAAGCATATCCGTTAAAGCCCACGACACAACGGTTAAGCCGTTGTACATCCGATCGTTTCGGAAGACGTAATACTGCGCTGGATCGTAGGGAGTGCCCCCGCCGTGGAGCGTTCCAGCCGGGTTTCCCTCTATCATCAAGATACCGTAGACATGATCCAATCGGAACTTAGGACCGACGATTTCCGCTAAAAATGGCATGATATGTGGATGATTCAGAAGTTTACGGAAGGCATCGTTTTCCCAACTCAAGAATCCGCCGAACCTCTGCGAATAGACATCATCATCTACCGGATCTGGGTACTTCTGTGCATCGATAAGGGCATTGAGTTCCGCGAGTTCGCCTGCTCCTAAGACGTTTTCGATGTTCACATACCCCCAAAGGTCAAACAGATATTTTTCTTCAGGGCTCACCAAACCACCTCCATTTTGGACTGTTAACGCGGACACAAACTAACAGTTTGTGCTACTATTGATGTGCCGAGCGTGAGGTGGGTTCAAGACGCGTGACAACGATCTGCTCTCTGTCAATCAGCTCACCGACGCGGGGTGAGATTTCATTCACCCACCGGTCATCTTCATAAACCGCTGCATAGAGTTGTTCTCGCTGTGCTTCGCTCTCAAACCGCCGAATCCAGACGTAAAGATCGTCCTCTTCTTCACCGATGAAACTACCAATCACAACCATCCCTTTAGAAATTTGGAAGGGTAGGACGGTTTCTTCCATGTATTTCACCCAATTCTCACGCTGACCGGGCTGTGTTCTATACTGTCGTAGTTCAAAAAAAGCCATGAAATCTCCTTTTTTAATGGCTGTCGGCTTTCGGTTTTCGCCTGACAGCTGATTGCCGATTGTTATTTACAATCGATTATAGCCATAGCCTTTACCTGTAATTTCAAAGAGGGCTGCTGCCGCTTGGAAGTGAATCTCAGCGTCCTGATCTTGGAGAACCACTTCAAGTGCTGATACTGCATTCACATTTTTGGCCTCCCCAAATGCCTTGATGATATCAATACGCAACCCTCTCGTAATTTGGGCTTCATGCAGTGTTATTAGTTTTTCCACTAACGCTGTCACCGCCTTGTCCGTCCCGATTTTACCCAATGCCCGCGAGGCATCGCGTCGAATTTCGACGTGGTTGTCATCGTTGTTCATCACCTCAATAAGCGCGTCGGTCGTTGTTTCATCAGCCAACTCACCGAGTCCCTGCGTTGCCGCTCGACGAACATCTTTCTCGGCTTCGGTTTCACCTTTCATTACCTGAACGAGTTCTGGTATGAGTTCGCTAATTCCGGCTTGTCCAATGCTAAGTGCTGTCGCTTTTCGGGTGTCCACGTCTGGATCAACCAATCGCTGTTTGAGTTGTGAAGTGTCCAAAGCGACCTCAGATGTTTTGCATCTACCTAAGGCAACCATTGCGGCATTTCTGACCTGATGATTTTCCCATTCATCCTCAGCACGGGCTAACATTTTGGGAGCAACGTATGCGGGTAAGTCTAATTTTTTGGCAGCGTTGACGAAGACTTCCCAACTCCAATTCCGTTTCAGATCGTCGGCGCCGATGGCTTTTCTGTTTGCGGCATCCTCAAGTGCAACGATATATTCGGTATCGTCAACAAGCCGTTCGGCTATTGCTTCTGCGGCACGCGCGCCGCCAATCTCCCCAAGTGCTGTTGCGGCTTTTGTCCGAGCAGACGCCTTGGCTAACGCATCCGTACTCGCGTTCAACGCTATCTGTTTGTCTTCCAAGATAGCGATTAACTTAGGAATCGCCGTTTCACTTTCGAGTTTGCCCAAAGCAACAATAGCGTTCTTTGAGATATCTCCAACTCGGATATCTAATGCGCGAATCAGCACATCTTCAGCGGATTTATCACCAATATTGCCGAGTGCTGCTACGGCAGCATCGCGGACAGTATCCGGCTCTAATGGATTTTCAACGATCTCACTGAGTTGCGCGACCGCTTTTGCATCCTTGAGGTTCCCTAAGGCAGTAGCGGCTTTTAATCGGATTTCGGCATTTTCATCGGAGAGTGCAGTTAGCAACGCGGTAGAGGCCCGTTCATCTTTGAGAACACCAAGGGATACGGCTGCTGCTGCGCGAACGGATTTCATCTCATCTCTGTTTTCGAGAACAGGAATTAACGGATCAACAACCCGGCGTTCTTTGAACCCACCTAACGATTCCGCGGCGCGTCTCCGAACGACATAACTTGGATTTTCCAATTCCACCAGCATTGCATCAACGGCAACCTTTTTCGCACTCGCTCCGATGACATGAACGAGTGCCCATCTCGTCCACTCATCATCCGCAGATTTCAGAGCATCAAGTGCAAATTCGGCTGTTGGAATGTTGTTATCTTTGATTAATGAGGCAATGACCTGGTCTTGGACAGATTGCACCTCGTATCCATCATCAAAACTCCCCAAGCCCTTCTTGATAATATCAACAAGCCCTTTATCTCCGGCTTGAATCTCCAGGAGTGCCTTTGCGGCTTGAAAGCGCGTCGTTTCATACTTATCGTTTTTCAGAACGTCCACCAGCGGATCAACAACCTTCGGCCCCTTTATTTTCCCAAGTGCGATCGCCGCTTCCTGTCGGACAGCCCCCTGTTTATCTTTTCTCAACGCAGTAACCAACGGCGGAATTGCGTCATCACCCTTGACTTCACCGAGTGCCCACGCTGCACTTTGTCGCACGGTTGCGCGTCCATCGTCCCGGAGTGCATTTGCCAGAGGCTCTACGACAGTCTCCCCCTTAATAATACCCAATGCTCGAGCGACCTCACTTCGGACAAGACTCGGGATCGGTTTGAGTTCACCCCATGTCCGATAGTTTGCGCGTGGATAGTCAGGCGTCCACTGAATCTGGAAGGAATCAACCTGTGCGCGGAGTGCATCCAGCGTTTTGTACTCCCGTTTCATGTGCCGTTGAAAATCCGAAATTTCGTCAAATTGTGTAGAAAGCACCCAAAGTAACACAGACACAGATTCAGGGGCTTGGATTCGGCTCAACACCTTGACGGCGTTTGCGCGTAGGACGGGACTGGTTTCGTCACTGAACATCAGGAGTAACATCGGTTGTGTTGCGGCTTCAGGTTTGAGTCGCCAGAGTGCCGTAAGAGCCGCAATGCGTAAGGTCTCACGCATATTTTTATCCATCGCTACGATATTTAACTTCTGAACGGTATCTTCCGTGGTTACCGCGATTTTTCCGAGTGCCTCTGCGGCATTTGTTGCAGTAGTGTCGTCATAGGAGAGCGCGTTCGTGAGGGCGATGACCGCCCTGTTATTCTCACCACGTGCATGTATATTACCAAGCCCAACCGCTGCGAGTGCTTTTACCTCTTTATATGGATCGCTGTCCAATGCTTCAATGAGCGGAACAATTGCGCGCCGGTCACCGATTTGCCCAAGCGCATCAGCGACCTTCACCCGAATTTCATCTGTGCTGCTTTTGAGCGCATCGATCATCGGCGGAACAGCAACACCGCGCATCTCAACGAGTGCCGCCAATGCTTCATCCTGTAATTCCTCGTTTGCTAACGCATCTATGAGCGTTTCTACCCCGTCTCCCGATTTGAGCAACCCGAGTGCTTGGATCGCGGCTGATAAGGTTCCGATCCTATATTTTTTCATCCACAAACCATCAATATAAGCACTCGCGATGTATTGGTATTCTGTGGCGAAGCCGGTGTCCTCATCGGGAATGAGGTTTCGCGCGCCCGTGTCCAACACCTCAAGGAGCGGCGCAACAGCGGGTTCCCCAATACGATTCAGCGCATCTATGGCGGTATCCTTGACGTAACTGTTCGGATCTGAGAGAAGCCGGACAAGATCAGGAATAGCCGTTTCTGCTTGTATGTTCCCGAGGAGCTTAGCGGCGTGCATCCGGACCTGCGCGCTGTTGTTTCTGAGGGCGAGTTGGAGTCCCGGCACAATGGCTGTAATCTCAGCACCTGAACCGATTGATTGTTCAAGTGCGACAATTGCTCTATAGGCAACTTCAGGGGCACTCGTGGTTGTGGCAAGCGTTTCCTCAAAAATTGGGATGAGTTCAGGGTTTCGCATCGCACCGAGATAACGGACAGCCTCTTTTTGTATGGCTGTATCTTTATGATGCATCGCCTGCTGTAACAGTTCAACAACTGCTTCCCCATCTCCGAGTTTTGCCCTGAGTTCCGAGACTGCTGCGAGGGCGTTGGGTTGATAGCATTTTTCCGCGGCTAAAATCCCTATAACGACAGCGGCATCCGGATACGCTACGAGTTCAGAGAGCAATCCTGAGCGTTTTTCGACCGCTTCAGCAAGCGATAGAGCAAAGAGTCCAGAGATGGAGTTCTGCGAGCGGACGAGTCTTTCCTGTCGATCAAGTTCGTCAGAATCCGGATCTTCCTGCAACGAGATAGCAAGGATGTCTGTCGCTAAGGTCTCAAGATAAGCGTTCGATTGCGCAATCGCTTGGTGCCAACTTTCTGCCTCCGTGCGCGTCCGATTTTGTAGGAACGCTTTCAGATGTCGCGCCTCCTGATTCCCGGCGTCTGTCTTCTGAACCGCCGTTTGTGCGGCAGCATAATCTCCGCGAACAATAGCGGCTCGCGCTTCAATAATGTCCCTGTTCTCCTTCTCACCACAGCCTATCGCGAGGACAATTGTCACAATGAGTGAGAGATGGATTTTTTTAATTATTAAATCTGAGCACCGCTCCATTACAGTTCGCGGTGGTTTCCAGTGAATCCCAACTGCGTCTGAGATCCGAACGTTATTTTTCAGGTGTTGCTTCATTTTTAAATTTTTCCTTGCGGTTCGGTCAAGCATGTTGAAGGAAGAAGGATTCTCGACGTATATCCGCCTGCGCCGATGTTGCAGGCTTTCTAATTTTTCCTTGCGGTTCGGTCAGGTTAGTTCTGAAAATAACGTGCCTGCCCATATACCCGCCTGCGCCGATGTTGCAGGCGACAGGAACTTTATTAATTCCCAGCAATTACAAGTTTCGTCAGGTCCGCGACGGCGTAGATATTCCGTCCGATCTGGTTCAATAAAGCCAATCTGTTGGCGCGTAGTGCCGGCTCCTCCGCCATCACTAAAACATCGTCAAAGAATGCGTCGATCGCGGGTTGTAAAGCGGCAAGTTGCGTCAGCAGTTTAGCGTAGTCGCGTTCCCGAATACTTTGTTGGAAACCAAGTTCCGCTTCGGTAATACAGGTATATAATTGCTTTTCAGCATCGTCGCGTAGGAACGCAGCGTCTACAGTTTCTGGAGCATCTGGCGGTAAAATTCTCAGGACCCGATTGAGTGCATTATATATTTCCTCAAAATTTGGTGTCAAGCGAAATTCGGCAAGTGCCCTGACGCGCTTGAGGATATCAATAACATCCACATCACCGACTTCCAAGACCGCATCAATAAGATCGGGCGTGTAATGCTGTGTCTGTAAGTTTAAATATTGGATTGCCAATTCCGGCAAAATCAAGACGCTCCGTAGACGCTCCTTGATAAAACTGAGGACGCTCGCTTTTGTATCTGCCGCTAATTCTACAGCATACAGGGAAATAGCCTTCTCAACGACTGCATCCATTGAGATTGACAACTGTTGATGCTGGAGAATACGAATTGTGCCGAGGACATGCCGTCGTAACGAGTATGGATCTTGCGAACCTGTGGGACGTTCTTCTATACCGAAATATCCGACAATCGTGTCGAGCTTATCGGCGATCGCAACAAGGACACCGACATCGGTTTCGGGTAGTGGCGTATCGGCACCGAGCGGTTGGTAATGCTCAGCAATAGCAGCCGCGACAGGTTCCGCTTCTCCACTATTCTGTGCGTAATATTTCCCCGTAATTCCCTGCAATGATGGGAATTCAATTACCATGTGTGTCGTCAGATCTGCTTTACAGAGCCACGCTGCGCGTTCTGCCTGAGAGGCAGTTGTTTCCGGCACTTGCAGTTCCGTACCGATGAACTGAACTAACGCTTTAAGTCGCTCCGCTTTATCCAAGAGTGAACCGAGCTTTGCGTGGAAGACAACCGCGCCCAAGCGTTCAACTTTATCGGCGAGGCTGGTTTTCTGGTCTTCGCTGTAGAAGAACTCAGCATCATTGAGTCTTGCGTGGAGGACGCGTTCATTCCCGTGTCGAACTCCGTCAAAATTGCCGTCTGTCCCGTTGGAAATTGTAATAAATTTCGCGGTGAGTTCGGATTCACTCTTCCACATCGGAAAATAGCGTTGATGTGTCTTCATTGCAGTAATCAGCACTTCTGACGGTATCTCCAAATGCGACTCACTAAAATTGCCGACGATCGGTTGCGGGTTCTCCACGAGATAATTCACTGTATCCAGCAATTCTTCATCCAACCTCGGAAGGCATCTTTCGACCTCTAAAACGTCTCTCACCTGTTTCTCGATTGTGTTCCTACGCTCCTTTGGACAGACGACAACACCAACAGCGCGTAGTTTTTCAATATAGGTGCTTAAGTCAGCGGAAGTCAAAGTTATCGGTTCAGGATGTAAGGCGCGATGCCCGTAGGTTAACCGTCCTGCGTGTGCCGCACCATAAGTGCAATTGACGACCGCATCGCCCAATAATGCCACGAGCCATCGGATGGGACGCGCAAATCGAGCGAACGCACTCGGTTCTTCGGATTCGGTCTCCCAGCGCATGGTTTTCGGAAAACGGAGTGCTTCGATCCATTCAGTTAGCAACGTTGTCAAGATCTCTCGTGTTGGAACTCCTGTTTCGAGTTTGGAGGCGGCGACATACTCCCCTCGTTCGGTTTCAACGATGCGGAGTGCACTGAGATCAACACCCTGCGTCTTTGCGAAACCGATTGCGGCTTTTGTCGGTTCGCCGTTCTCATCATAGGCGATACGTTTCGGGGGTCCTACGACCTCTGTCTCCTGGCTTTCTTGAAGCATCTTTATGTCCTTGATACTGAGCGTGATACGACGCGGTGTGCCGAGAGTGTCAACATCGCCAAATGGGATTCTGTGGTTCGTCAGGGATTCGGTTGCGAGCTTGCTCAGTTGTTCAAGAACAGGCGGGACATAACCCGCGGGTATCTCTTCCGTGCCGATTTCAAATAGGAGATCAGTGGTCTCTTGTTCCTTGTCAGATTCAGTGCGGTTAGAAACCGCACCTACCGCGGTGGGGATCGTCTCTATATTAAAACGTCCCATGAGGGGATGTTCCATCTCCTCACGCTGTTTGACGTAGGCGCGTGCTATCCGTTGAGCAAGCCGCCGTACGCGCTCAATGTAACTCACCCGCTCCGTGACGCTGATGACCCCGCGCGCGTCTAACATGTTGAAGGTATGTGAGCATTTCAAGACATGATCGGTTGCCGGTAGCACTAACCCTGCATCCAAGCATGCGTGGGTTTCCCTCTCATACGTGCTAAACAACTCAAAAAGCATGTCTACATCCGCGCGCTCGAAGTTGTAAATCGAGTATTCTATCTCGCTCTGCCGGTGAACATCACCGTAATTGACCTGTTCGTTCCAGCGGATGTCAAAAAAGTCGTCAACATCTTGCAAATAGAGAGCAATGCGCTCAAGCCCATAGGTAATCTCAGCACATACGGGATCAAGGTCTATGCTTCCCATCTGTTGGAAGTAGGTAAACTGTGTAACTTCTGCACCGTTCCACCAGACTTCCCAACCGAGTCCAGAGGCACCGAGTGTTGGTGATTCCCAATCGTCTTCCACAAATCGGATGTCGTTCTTGCGGGGAGAGATACCGAGACTATAGAGGCTTTCAAGGTAGAGGGGAAGCACATTCTCAGGGGCAGGTTTGAGTATCACCTGATACTGGTAATACGCTCCGACACGGAAAGGGTTTTCGGCATATCTGCCATCGGTTGGACGCCGCACAGGCTCTACGTAGGCGACTCGCCACGGTTCTGGACCGAGGCATCGCAAAAATGTTGCGGGGTTAAATGTGCCTGCGCCGACTTCTATATCGCACGGTTGCTGGATGACGCACCCGTGATCTGCCCAAAATTTCTCTAACGCTAAAATTATTTCTTGAAGAGTCATATCTGTTTTTTGTTCGTACACTCCGTTTGGATTGATTAATTCAAGTAGTTATTGTATCACAATAGATATTTTTAATTCAACGGATTTTCAGGATTAGGCAGTTGGTGGGTGTTTGTCTGAATGCACGTCGCATTTGGACGAGTAAGTCGCAAATCGCGGATTGACGCGGATGACACGGATTTCGCTAAAATGTTACATTTTTATAACATTTTTAAATTGGCATTTGTGTGCAGGTTTTCGGTTGAGAACGCAGTGGGGACGTGGGTTTCTTGTGTATTTCTCGGTTGAGATTTTCTGTTGAAAAAAAATAATTTGACGGAAAGCGTAACATTTTTTGAGCGTTCTTGCTGAAGTGATATGATTCTGCGAAAAGTAGCGTCGGGATTCGGAGATTCCTCCGACACAAGAACCAAATGTCCCTAACTCTTTAAGAGCGACCAATCGGGTTCATCTTCGGGATCACCGAGGGGACCGTGGGCGTTACGCACAATACGACGTTGCGCATCATACCAATCTGTATAACCGGTCGCGGGTTGGAGTCTATCGTTCCGGGCATCCATCAAATTTGTGAGGGTGTTCTCCATTTCGCCCGCTAACGACTCTGCTTCGGATGCGTCAATCAGATTCTTCATCTGCAGCGGGTCTGCTTCCACATCGTATAACATCCGTTTGCCACCGAGCCAACGTGCGTAACTATGCGTTTTTGTACGCACGCCACGCCACTCGTTACCATCAATGAGGTAATCGTAGGTCGATCCGAAGTTCATCGTTAAGACGGCATCCTGTTCAAATGCATCAGCATTACCGCGCCAAGAGGCAGAAAGGTCATAACCTTCAACGGTGCGGGGTGGTTGGATGCCACATAAACCGCAAAGCGATGGGAACAGATCAACGGGGGAGGTGAGCGTGTCACAGGTGCGATTTCCATCGAAAACGCCGGGCAGACGCATAATCAGTGGCACCTTGATGGATTCTTCGTAAGGTTCGCGCTTCGCCCAGAAATTGATGCCTTGTCCGCCGCCCTGCGTTCCGTGGTCGGATCCGAAAACGAGCAACGTGTTTTCGACACGTCCCGTCCTTTCGAGATACGCCATCAGTTCACCGAGCATATCGTCCACTGTTAGTGTCATTGCGAGATAGTGTCGGTAAATTTCTAACGATTGTTCTTTGAGCGAATCTGGAACATTTTCTGGTAGTTGGAGTTCATTAGGGAGCCGGTCGTAGTATTCCGATGGTGCAAATTCATAAGGCGTGGAGTGCGCTTGGTGTGGAGAGATAAATAGACAGAATGGGGTATCATCGTCCATGTCATCCATAAACTGGAAGGCGTATCGGTTTAACGCATCGGTTTCGTAACCTTCCCACGTTTCGTTCCGCCAGTCGTCAAGGTTTACTGTGCCGTTGAAATAGTCGGTGTGGAAGTTATAGCCGCGCCAGTGTTGGAATCCGAGACGGTCACGCCCTTCGGGAACATAGTCTCGACCACCGATTTCCGGGAACGAACCGGTGTGGAGATGCCATTTGCCGACCCATGCCGTCCGATAGCCGTTTCTGTTGAAAACGTCACCGAGTCCGATTTCGTCGTGTCGGGTTCTGACGAAATTAATGAGATGTCCAGTCGTCTGTGGATGCCGTCCCGTGAGCATCATAGAACGGTAAGGGGTGCAGACGGGCGCGGTAGCGATTGCATTTGAAAAGACCGTGCCCTCCTGTGCGAGTCGATCAATGTGCGGCGTTTCGATCTGTGTATCGCCATATACCGGCAACGAGCACGCACGAATTTGATCCGCCAGAAGATAAACGATGTTTGGTTTGTCTGTCATATTTGGTGTCCTTAGAACTGTAATCCCAAACTCACTCGGTGTACCTGTTGTAGGCGTCCGAAATCAGCATAGGCATAATCGAGAGAAAGGACCCTTCTGCCAAGGTTCAGGTGGATGCCTAAACCGAGTGTAAGCCCCTCTTCATCGTCGGTGCGGTCTTCTCCTAATCGGAATTTGTAACCGCCCCGAATTGCTGCCATTTTTCTGTACCAGTACTCCATGCCGATGTTCAACCGTTCACTATTATCGTTGGGATGGTTGGCGTCAAGGGCAAGCGTGAGGAGATTGCTACCAGAATCAATAATGTCATAGGCGAGTCCGAGTCGGAAATTGGAGGGTAGCGGGAACTCAATCGTCTCTAATTCTGCTTTCCGTGCCGGATTCGTTGTGTCTGGAAACGGGCGGTAACTCCCTATCCGTGGGTCTCCTGCAACTTCTGCCCCACTCTCTAAATCAGGACCGCCGAAGCGCATTTCCGGTCCAAAGTTCGAGAAACACATCCCGATTCGTAGACTGCGCCAGCCGGTATGGTACAGGGTGCCGACATCAATAGCAACGCCTCTGGCACTTTCTCTATGGATCTGCTGGTGGATGTATTTGGCATTAATACCGACAGATAATTTAACGCCGGATTCCTGTTCGTAAAGTTGACGGGCATACGCCAACGAGACAGCGGTATCATAAGCAGAATACCAGAGACCCGTCCCATCGGGTTTTGCCAGTGTGGTAATCTCCGTATCCGGGACATTGAGGAATGTGACGCTCGCGCCCACAGTGCCGATGTTTTTTATCGGTGTAGCGAACGCCAGATAGTTATAACGGACATCGGCAAGCCAGACGGTATGTGTGTCCGAAAAACTGGTTTTTTCGAGTTGGCTTATCCCTGCTGGGTTCCAGTAGATACTGGTTACGTCGTCGGCGAGCGCGCCAAACGCCCCTCCAAGACTGTCTACCCGTGCACCGGGACCGATTTTCAGAAACTGGGCACCCGCCGTGCCAACATTGGTTGTGGCATGACTGGGAACATCCCAGAGTAAAAGAAATATGAATAATAGCATATAAATTATACGTTGCATGCATTTCTCCTGTTACCGAATGATTGCAAATCTGCCGATTTTGTTACCGACGACTTCATCACTTTCGTCTCTGGCTTCAACATGATAGATATAAACACCACTTGCGAGTGCTTGATTGTAGCGATTGAGGAGTTCAAATGTCTCTGTCCCGCCCTTGTCGCCCTGTGTCCGTTCACCAGGATTGAAAAGGGCAGTGCTCTCGTGTTCAAGGGTTCGGACCAATTCACCGGCTAACGTATAAATCCGTATTGTACACCGCGGTGGGAGATGTGTGAAGAAAATTTTGTCTGTTCCTTCGGAAAGTACCGCTCTATTTGTGACGAAATAAGGATTGGGAACGACCCGAATTTTTCCAAGATCGGCTTCAATGTCTTCAGGTGAGAGGCTCTCCCCTTTTGTATTGAGAAGAAACTGATCCCCGTCCTGTGGTGCGCTGACCCCACCCATTTCAACAGTGAAGACATCTCCGGCAGAGACTTCGCCATTCGGATCCTTTATAAAGACGTAGCCGCCTCGGATGTAAATACGGAAGAACCCTGGGGTCTCTGCAGGATTATATGTATCACGCCAGCCTGTGGCTGTCAGGATCGCGTATCCAGCGGCACGCTGGTCACTGAATTGAATTTCCTCACCCGTATCTTCATCGACCACTTTGACGTGGGTATCATCAACAAATGTGATCGAGTAGGTATGTGGACGATAATACGTCGACCACCAGACGTTGGGCCATGTATTCTCACCAAACCCGGGGGATTGGATATCTACCGACCAATCTGTGACTGTGCCTGCTGTCAGTTTAACGTCGTTAATCGGATTTTCCATGGGCGTGCCGTAGGATACATTAACACCTGTTATCCTCAGAACTACGCCATCAAACATCGGTGAAAGAACTTCAATAGCCTCTTGATGCTCCGGGTCATACCAATCAAAGGATTGTAGCTCAACAACAGTCTGGTCGGTCGTCATATCGACGATCTCATAAGCGGGTGGCTGATATCCGGGACCTGTGATGTATGCGGCGGGACCTATTTGCTTTGCACCGTACCAGACCATTTTGTATTGATGCCCCGTTACCTTGTTCGGTGCGAGCACCATCGGTTCAACGGTAACGATTCCTTGTCCCTGCTGTTCTATATCAGCAGTAGGTCCGCGGTATCCTGCGGGTTGGGCGCGTGGCACAACGTGTACCATCGTCTCGATCTGGCTGCTCTCCATCGCGATCAGCCCCGTTTTCGGGTTGCCTGTATCATACGAGGTCACCGCATAGGTGTATTCAAGTCCGTTGGTTAAGCCTTCATCGGTGTAGAAATTCTTGATACCTGCGTCCTCACCGAGTGCTTGCGAAGGGGTCGAGACGACTTGGAAGATGTCGCCAGCGACAGGCGGTCCTGAAGGTCCATCGGCAATTTGCACGTAGAGTCCACCAAAATAGATTCGAGCACCGGAACGATAGGCACCGTCCGGATACGGTTCACCTGTATTCGGATCTTTGATGATGACGTATCCGCCGCCGTTTGCTGGAAAGGCGGGGTTATACGCCATAACTTCCCATAGCGTCGTGTTAACCACTTCAAACTCTGTGCTGGAGTTAAATTTGATGACGTAGACAGCGTTTTTGAAGAAATCGGCGAAGAAGGGTTCATCCCCCTCGCTTTCGATGGTGGCATCCGACTGCTTACCGACATGCGAGACCGTAAAGAAATTACCCGTTGCACTCGGCTTGTCGAACTCCATGAGCATCGTCCAATCCTCGACCGGATCGCCAGTGGATTCATCATAAGAGACATCGCGTCTATAAACCCGATAGCCTTCAAAGATTTTTTCTGGGTCGGTCACATCAATGTATTCCTCAATGCGCTTGCTCTCCCCAGCGTCAACCCAGCGTCCCTCGCTCTCCCAGACGAGTGTCACCTGTTTATCAGCAGGATAAGCCGTTACCAACGGGGATGGCGGCGGTGCCGGTGCGACGTAGCCATCGTCATATAACTTCTGTGCCCAGTCGGACGACGCTTGCAAACCCGCAAGTCCCTCACCGATTGCCACAGCGATAATGACGTTGAATGACTCACCGGGAGCAAAGGATTCAACAGGTCCATAGGATTGGATAAAACGTTGATCATCGTAGTTTGCGGGGAGCGGTTCAACACCGGGGGTGCTGATGAGGGCGTACATCTCCGCATCCGTGGTTGGGTCGGTGGTGATCGTAATCCGTTTGTGTGCTGTGAAAGGAATTTTTGCCGCAGGGTCGTCCGCGTTTTCCCCGATATACGCATCTAATACCCGCAAGCCGATATACCCGGGTGCGGAGGCGTTGGAGAATCCGTAAGAGAGGTAACGGTTTGGGTGATCCACTGGATTGAGCGCATCCGGTGTTTGATCCAAGGCAACAAAGTCATCAGCGGAGTAACTCGCTGTCCCCGTCTCGTTACTGGAGATGTCCACGTCGTATCGGAACGCCATAAATACGTCTTCAAGCGTGTCGCTACCGACATTCTTGACGTTATACTCGAGAATAAAGAAGTCGTAGAGGGGTGCGTAACTCCATTGGAAGCCGTTGACTACGAGTTCTAAACCGAGGATCAAATCTTTATTTGCTTCGGGATTTGTGTCCGAGCATTTGAACATGAGTGCTTGGTTGGTGGGGGTTCCCTTCGTCGTTACACCGGGTTTGTCTGAGATAACCTCTGGCGCGTCGTCGGTGGGCCAAATTTCGCTGTGCCTGCCATCTGAGGCAGACACACCGACCTCACCGTTCTTTTTGGCACCGATCCAGATATCTCCCTCGAAGATATAGGAATCGTTTGTGCCCGCGGGCCACCATCCCGATGGGTTCGCGGTAGGGTTACTCGGAAACCCGACAACCGCGGTGTTATAGATAGCAGACGATAGGTTACCCACATCGAGTGCTTTCCAATCCACTTGTGCACTTGTGGGTAGTGCTACGAGTGCTAAAATTGTGGATAGATAAATATATCGTAATAATTTCATAGGTTACGTTTCACCTCATATATTTATTGAATGTTGCAATAACAAAGCGTTCTTGCTGGAAAATATAGGCAAGAAATGATTCCAGTAAATATCAAAAATGTTCATCGGGTTTCCGTAATTTCAAAAACCCGATACTGTTGCATTTTTCCATTCCCGATGTCCACTTCATCTTCAATGAACAGCGGATAATTGTAGACTGTCTCTTTGACAGAGAAAAGATAGGGAATTGCACCGGCTTCACGAGCTATCTTGGCTTGGCTCTTGAAATCGCGAGGCTTCTTCATGTGCTTATTGTAAATCTGATACGTTGACCGATCTGCGTAATACATCAAATCGAAATGTGCCCCAACACGCTCATCGTCAAGAAAGAAACAGGCGTTCTCTGGCATTTCACGTTGGAGACGTGGTCCACTCGTTTCATATAGAGGGACTTGACTATTCCGTTCTGTGACGCTGTAAGCGGCATGCACATAGCGTCCTGCATAGAATAACGCAATTATCAGTGCCACGGTTCGGAGACCAAACCATATCCATCTTTGCACATTGCGGTGGCGAACCAGCATGTACACACCCGCGAAAATTGCCAATAGTACGCCAAATCCGATCAGTTGCTCAACAATCCAGAAATTCGTTTGGATAAAGGGTGCGATCTTTTTGAGTCCATCAAACTGGTCACGACTCTGGACGAGCGTACGTCCACCAGAGATGATAGTCACCGCAAGCATTCCCGCCATCCAAATAGAGGTGTAAACCCAATCCCGTCGTTGCCATGCTCGGCTGATGACCGCGGCGAGACACATCAGTAGCGGTGGCACGGCAATCATCGTCGCCGATGGCGTTTTCGTCTCTGCGAGTGTATGCGGGACAATCACGCCGATACCCCACGCTAACACGAAAAGTTCTGCTAACTGCCACCGTTTGAACAGGACGACTATCAGACACAACACCGCCGCAATGAGTGCGGCATAGAACACCGGATAAAACAGCGGCATGTAATCAAACAACGGTCGGTCCCAACTTGCTCCCCAACTCTCGACATCGGTGTTGAGGTGATCCAACACGCGTTTATGTTCCCAAAGGAATTCCTTGCGATAGTAAATCAGGCAATAGATGACCCACGGTGCCACCGTCGCAAGTGCGGCTAAGAGTTGTAAACCGATGTCCCTGAGACGAATTTTTGCTTCTTGCACCTCGTTTTGCGCGCTATTATCCGAGACACATCTCTCGCGATAGATTTGCCTGGCCCACTTAACACACCAAACGACAAGCGCGATGCCAAAAGTGATGAGTGCGAGGTAGCTTTTCGACAGATACGCAACACCCATTGCAACGCCGGATAAGATGTAATTTCGCCGTTTGCCTGTCCGAATCGCACGGAGCAGGAACCAACACGAAACCTGTACCCAGAGCAACAAAGCGATGTCGATGTGATCCGAATAACGATAGCCGTGAACGGACTCAAAGAGAAACGGGTTAAACGCCTGGAGGAATGCCGCAATGAGTCCTGCCCGTTTGTCAAAGAGATCCGCAGCAATTCGGAATGTCAACCACGTCGTCACAACCAAACTGATTGCAGATGGCAACCGGAGCGCGAACGTATTGATACCGAAAAGAAGGTGCGAGAGCCAGATCGTCCACATGGCGACAGGCGGTTTATGGAGCCAGATATGGTTCTCACCCCAACCTTTGTAGTCATAAGGGAGCCACGGTTGATCGTAGAGCGTGAATTTGAGCGGATGTTTCGTCAAATTCCGTGCAACGACGGCGTGAAACCCTTCGTCCCAATACGTAATCCCACTATGTCCGAGATTCCGCAGCACTAAAACCGCTGAGGCAATCAGAATACAGAGTAGGACGATTTTTACGAGTGTAAATTCGCTGTTTAAGCGTGCTCCGTCAATATCCATCAACGGTTATAGATTCAAGGTATGCCGCAAAGCTATGTTAATTTTTTTCATTGGAATCGAGCCAACAACCCGTTCAATGGTTGCTTCAACAACTGTGGCAAGATTATCAGTCATCACTACCGAGTCCATGATTAATCCAGATTGTTGCCCCTCCGGTGTGGAAACTAAAATGGTAACACGGCTCAGGTGATTAGCACGGAACATCTTGCTGGTAATCATCGCTACAATCAGTTGCGGCAAATTGGTTTGAAGATTGTCCGCTTGAACGATTAATCCCGGACGTAGTTTGGCTGTATGCAAATTGGAATCCGGAAAACGTGATAGAATGACATCACCGCGTTTGTAACTTGGCTTTTTCCTCGTCATAGTTGTCATAGGCATCCATCTCGGGACTTTCCCAATCTTCGGCAAAGGAAGCGAGACGTGCCCGCATTTCTGCCGCCTGTGCTTCGTCAATACCGCGCTCGCGTAAATCTATACTGCCTACTGTGCCAAGGACAACCTTCGGTTTAATATGCACATGGTCAGCATCAAAACCTGCCTTTTGAATATCCAAGAGTGCCGAAACAACTGCGGACTCCAACGAAAATGCCTCACGGTGAAAATGAATCCGCGGCACCCCGCCAATCGTGGCAATTGTCCCATCGTCAAAGATACTGTAGAGCCGATCGGTTTCTTCTTCATTTGGGTCGACTGTTAAAATGAGTGTGAATTCATATATTCTCATGGTAAATTTTTCCCTTATTGATCATTTACTGTTTCGCGTATTTCCCCTGAATGCCGTTTTTTAGCAGTGTTTCGTCGTATTCGGGGCGTAATTCGTCATCCAGTTCAATGCTATCACTCGTTTTGAGACTAAACGAAGATAGCGTGCGACAATCCGTAGGAGAAACCTCCATCACTCCAATCTCCTTGATTTCCGTGGAAACGGGTAAATCAATCTGCCGACAAACGTTTACTGCTTCAGCGATCTGGTCCTCTGACAAACCAAAAGCGAGTGTGCAGTGCGGCACCCACTGTCCAACAGTGTAATATTCGCGTTGCTCCTTTGCGTATTTCTTGAAGATTTCATGAAATTTCGTGTGTAGATTCAGCAATTGCTTGGTTGCCGTTGCGCCCAAGTAAACGACCCCTTCCGATGTAGAAAAAATACCTATATTGGGGAACGACAATCGAAACGGCGTAATACCCGCCGCAAAGGTTGAAAGTTCCTTCGCAAACGCCTCGAGTTCAAGATGCTCGCAAATCCCAAGCGATATATGTGGGCGATAACCACCTTTGGGCATAGAATCACTAATTCCTGCTTCATCAATGGCTTTCCACGCATCGCGAATGCACTCCTCGGTTGCGGGATCAAAATACAATTCAGCAACAAACGGCATACATAACCTCTTTAACAGATATCATTTCGTAGTCGTCCCTTATGCTTTCTCATACGCAAGGACATCAAAAAAATTGTCCCATACCAACCATCCGTGATCGTTGAACCTCGCCCCCAGTTTGATGTAAAAACCCTCACTACCGTTCTTGTGATCGACACAGACCTCTTTCGCATCCCACTTTTTGAACCACTTCGCAAGGACAATGACTAATTGCGTTCCGAGTCCCTGTCCCTGGAACTTCGGGAGAACATAGATAGATTGGAGTTCACCTTCCAATCCGAGCCGTTTTGTCAGATGTCCCGCAACGAAACCTACTATCTTTCCATCGGCGATTGCGATGTAAACAATCCGAGGGTCTTTTGCGTCTCGCGGATGATGCTCCTTTCGCATATACGCTTTCCATCTGTGGACAGCGACTTCACGTTCCATGTAGAACAGTTTGTTGAACGCGTCCTCAAAACTTTGGAATGTCACATCCACGATGGCTTCGACATCGTCAATACCGGCTTCTATAATGGTATAATCCATAAGTCGTGTACTATAAGTCAGACTCGTTGATTTTACTGTAAATGTCGGTGCCCATGTTGACTAATGTTTCTCGAATCTCATCCCAATCGTCTCGATTCTTCTTACCTTTGTCAAGGACTGGGAATATAACTTTTGTCTCCTTAGGTGAATCCTTACATTCCCAAATATAATCTGATTTTGGAAATAGCGTCATGATCCGGTCCCTACGCTCTAAGGGATTTTCTCCTTCAAAGTACAACAAAATATAGCATTGTTGGTTGTTAAGAAAGAGTGTCACACCGATATTGCGGATATTCTTACGTACCCAACCTTCGTCTCGGATAGGGACAGGCTTTCCCGCAAATAAACTGTCTCCAGAGCGAATCGGGGCCCAGAATTCACTGTATTCCCGCTCGGTTTTCTTCTGAGTTTGGATATTCATTGCCGGTCGCGTGGCGTGATGATTTGATACATGTTTACCCAAAAGTTCCTCTATTTGCATTAAACGCATCAAGGGACATTGGAGTGCGACAGTTTGGGCCGCTGCATGAAGTCTTAACTCTTCTAAACAGGCGTAAAACTTTTCGTTAACTATGCATTCAATATCAACGTCATACTGCCTTTTGATATTTGCTTTAATTTCTGCGAGATGCCGCATTTGATTGTATTCAGGCTTTCCTTTTGTGTCTTTAACTATCGGGCTCCAAAGCATAAAATGTTGATTGTGTTTATCAAAGTATTTTTGTGCGTATTCAATGTCTCTGGAGAACTTATCGGTAAGTTTCTGCACATTGTTGGGTCTCTTGTTTTTGACGTACTGGAGTCCAGTTGTTAGGTGAATGGCTACCTCACAAATGTAGACTTGTTGTTCCACCATGTTCAATCCGACAACGTCAATTTCGCCTTGGGATTCGATCGTGTACAAATTCGTTTGGATAAAATCACAACCCCGGATGTATCGTAGGTATGAAGATACAAGTTGTTCGCCTACATTTAGCATTTCGATTTCCTTTTAGTGTTTTACGTTATACAGATGCCGCCCCGCTGGGGCTGCGCTTCTCTCTGCTTGAAATCTTTTTGTTTATGAGTTACCGCTTTGTGCAAAACTCACAGAAAAATAGAGAACGCCTTGAAAACTCAATATGCACGCAATACGAATCATTCAAACTTTAGTGGCTATAGGTTAGATTCGTTGATTTTATTGTAGATATCGGTGCCCGTGGCAACTAATTTCTCGCGAATTTCATCCCAATCATCGCGGTCGTTTTTGCCTTTGTTAATGACAGGAAAAATCACCGTTGTACGGGTGGGTGTATCCTTGTATTCGTAATCGTATTCCGATCCCGGAAATAACTCCATGATCTTGTCTCGGCGTTCAAAGGGGTTAGGTTTCAGAAAGTACAATCGAACATAGCATTTCTGGTTAATAAGTCTAAGCCACACTTCTACACCGGGAATAGTTTTATTACCCATCCAGCCGTTATTGTGATCAGACATAGGTGGTCCCATAAACACTTTTCCGAGTTCACCACTGCGAATCGGTGCCCAGAATTCATCATATTCAGTGTCCAGTTGTCTCTCGGTTTGAATATCTATTGCAGGTCGAGCAACGTGATGAAATGAAAGTTCTTTGTGTCCATTCGCCTGTGCTTGAATGAGATACCAGTCAATTCTGCTGTCTTCATTGCGTAGATTGCAAGTAACAATCATTACTTCCTCAAAGTCTTCAGCTACCAGCACAGCAACATTGGCTTTTTTCAATCGGGCGTAAGCCTCAAGTCTGCCCCAATGATCCCAATCTGCCTTCCCAAACTGATTTTCAACCACGAGGATGCCATCCTCACCGACAGCGACAATATCTGCTCTGCGTGTCCCGACGTTGGATTCCGTCTCCACGTCTTCAAAACTGCCAACTTTGAGAATATCAAGATTATTAGCAAGATCTGTAGAGAAATCTTCTTCTCGATTGTAAATATTTGATAACGGTATTGTTTCCTGATGCTTCATTTGACTGTTATGCCCTCAATCGTTACAGACACAGTTATTTCTTCTTACCTCTCTCTTTCAACACAGATCGCAAAGCTTCATTAACGGCTTTTGCAGTAGGAAAAGCGGCGGCAATGTCTGGATCAAGTCGAACAGCGTTTGTCTCATCAGCATTTTGCTCTCCACGCGCCCTAATTTGCCAGACGTATGTGTCAACGTCCCGGACAGAAAGCCCTACACTTTCAGACGCTGCTTCCAAAAGGCGAAGTGCCTCAACCTCCGAGATCCTCCGGTTCAAGAGCTCAGATAGAAATCCAATAATGTGTACATCAGGTTTTGTAGTGTCCGCGCCAAAGAGCATTCGAAGGTACTGAAAACCGGCGATCCCAAAACCCCGGATGTTTAGCGTTTGGTAGTCCGACGGTTTAGCCAGAATTGCCCACTGTTTAAGAACCTCTTTTTCTGCCTGAATAGTTTGTGTTCCCTCAACGATTTGGCACACGAAGTCCACGACAGCCTGAAGTGTCCTTGCGCGGCTTTCGTGCTTGTAATTGAGTTCCTGTTGCACGAACGCATGGGGCGTTGGGTAACTCGCCATCAACTTAGCCAAGTCGGTTATCCGCTGTGTCTCAGGATGGTTACTCATGAAAGTTTTCAGACGTGGAACTAAGAACGTGTCGTAATTCCTGTTGAGCGAAAGGACACAGTCAATGACAAGAACAGCAGGGGGGCGCGTCCATGCAGGATCGACGGATCCGAATCCGGGGATATTAGGTGATAACTGTTTTAGCCGCGTCGCCACAGTGATCACATCAGCCTCTGCAATGTTGATTTTCTTCATTCAGTATTTTCCTTCTTAAAAATCCAAACCCACATTTATTGTATTTAAGGGTGGTCATTTGGATCATCCACTGACAGTCCTTCAGCTGTAGCTGCGGCATTGAGCACCTTATCTGCTGAGAGAAAAGAGAGCGGCGGAATTCCACTTGCGATGCAAAGTGCTTGAACTTCACATGCTGCTGCAAGCTGTACAGCATCAAAGCCGCGTAAACCATAAGTTTCAGCTAAGGTCATCGCCCGATTAACCAGCGGCTCAGTCACTTCAATAATCTGATACTCGTTCAGTAAGTCATTTTTCAAGGTGGCAATTACCATTGCTGCATCAGCAGAGATAATTGTGCCATCCCGTTTCCGCCGCGAGATGGCAGAAACAATCTCAACACTTGTAATGCGGACAGTGTAAATTTCGTTTCCTGCAACAGGGTTAGTGATACTGAGAACCCATCCTGAACCAACTTCACTGACATAACGTTTAACAAGACAACTACTATCCATATAGTAGATCATCGCCTATTCCGTTCTTCAATAATTGTTTGTGAGACAGGTTTCCCGTTGACCTCAATGAGTTGCCGTTCAATCGTGTCAGGGACAGGAGGCTTTTTCACTTCTTTAACTAAGCCTTTCGACAGCAAGACTTGATGAAATATTTCCAGTTTATCGGCTTCGTCCTGCGCTTTTAATAGTCTCCGTAAGTGGGACCGATCAGTGGGACTTAACGTTTCTATGGCTTCTGCGATTTCTTGTATTCGCATTGTTCGCCTCCATATTATCTTATTCGACTAAAAATCCAGACTCACGCCCATCATAATCAACCGTGGTGAACTCCACGACAGCGGATGCGAATGTTTTTGGCTGTTGAGCGGGATACCGTATCGGTCATAGGTCACCGCATCTAAGATATCGTCGAGATTCTTCGTATTGAAGATGTTCCGAATGTCGGCAAAGAAGGTATAAGTCAACCCACCAATCCGACTCCGTTTGCTGATAAGGGCATCCACATTGTAGGTCGGCGGGTAACGCTTCGAGTTGATGTCGGGTTTGACGGGTGCTCTCGGATTCGGCGTGTAGGGCAAACCGCTCCCATACCTGCCAATCAGATTGACAGAGGAATCAAATGGCAATTGGATGTCCAACATTCCAGAGAAAATGTGACGTTGATCCCATGCCAACGGGTGGCTTTCGGTTACGTCAGGCTGTTGCCGGTAGTAGGTGAGATAGCCCAGATTTCGGCTGGAACCTTTTCCCTTCGCGACGGAATAGGTATAACTGAGCAGTCCAGAAACCGGACTTCCACCTGTGCGCCATTTGCGAATCGTGAGTTCAAACCCTTGCACCCGACCATAGATGCCGTGGAGCATTCCCTCGAATTCACTATTGAGGAAGTAGCTATAATCGTTGGTAATGTCAACGTGTACGCTATTGACGAGTTTGTCAATATCCTTGGTGAATCCGGTGATGTCAATCGTCAAGTCATCGGTGAATTGACGTATGATACCGACTTCATAAGCGATCGTCCGCTCTGGATCTAAGTCAGGATTCCCTCTTCTTCGGATTGCGCCCCGCATGTCAAAATTGAGGTTTTCGTAGAGATCATCACCTCGTGGAATCTGATAGTAATGCCCGTACGTGAAGTGCAACTTCGATCGGTCGGTAACCGGGAAGGAGATGCCGAGACGTGGGGCGATCATGTGTTTGGTGGAAGCCTGAACAGGATCTTTGATGATAGGGAGTCCGACTTTATGGGTGCTTTTATCGAGTTTGATGGTGCCATCGTCGTTCAATTCGAGCGGATCAAACGGGTCTTGGGGTGAAACACCAGATGGATTATACAGGTCATATCGTAACCCGGCGTTGACGATCATGCCTTCATACTCCATCTTGTCTTGGAGATACATACTCAAGGATTGCGGTTGGACATCGTAGTACTCCATGTAAAGGTTGGAGCTTCCGTAATTCGTCGTGCTGAGATTATAGAGATCGTATCCCAAGAACTCAACGCCTGTCTGGATCAGGTGGTTCGCCGTAACTTGGCTGGAAAAATCCGCTCTTGCGATTGAGGTTGTCGCAGTGCTGGTTCCCCAAGAATTGCTGTCCCCGGCGACTAAATAGGTTGTATCGTTATATGCCTGTTGGGGTGGGTTCCTGATTCTGCCTTCTTCCTGATTCTGCTCAAAGGATTTATCGGGATCCCAAGCGTTTTCATCAAACGTCTTCTCCAACGGATCCCACACCTTTCCGGGTTGATGTGCCTCACCAGAACGATGAAATTGCCCAAGTGTCAACGTATAGAAAGTACCAGAGTTGATATTATGTGAGAGTCGCACGGACATATTCCGAGCGTTTGAATTTGACTCCGGAACGGCACTGGGCCAAAAGCGCAGCGAACCCCCATAGGAGTAACCTTCCGACCTATTGAAAAGCCCACTTGTAGTGAGTTTGAGACTCGGTGTTACTTCAAACTTCAGCTTTCCTTGGAAGATATATCCCGTTCCCCCACTATTCGGAAAAAAACTGTGATTCCGACTTAGCTGACTGGAGACAGCGAACGTCAACCGATTTCCCCATATCGGTCCGCTGAGCGCGAATTCACCGATATGGCTCGGAGACAGCTCGTACTTTTTCGTGTCGTTGAACAATCCCTTATACTGTTCGAGATCCACGACGTAGCCGTCTAACAAAGTAACCTGTTTCTTCTCATAGTCGATAACAGTACCATCGGCATCCTTATAAGGTTGACGCGTCATAATCGGTTCACCCGTATCGGGGTTAACCTGCGGTTCACCCGTTTCTGGGTCCATCACGGGCTGGAGCGGGTTTTCTGTCCTGTCGGCATATACGCCGGGGAAAATCTCCGTAAAGACGACCTGTTCGTCGCCTTCGCGTTCCGCTAACTCTGCAACCGTGACATCCCGTCCGCGATACGGCTTTTGATAGTCGTAGGGTTGCCCAAAAAAGATACCTCTGAAGGGTTCAATCGCAACGGGTCGAAATCCATTATCTGGATCAAGCCATGGACCGTACAACGGATCGCCGTGGTGCGTCCCCCACTGTCCAACTCGGTATCGGACTCTACCAGAAAATTTATTCGTTCCAACCTTCGTGATGAGATTCACAATACCGGATTGCGCATCACCGTGCTCCGCATTAAATCCACCGGTGATGACCTCCATCTGCTCAAGGGAATTCGTGCCGATACTCAACCCCAAACTTCTGCTGATCGGATTATTAATCGGGATACCATCAATGAGATACCGAATCTCCATTGACCTACCCCCGCGAACATGCGTTGAACCGGTTGAGTTCAGCACCGCAACCCCAGGAAGGGTTTGTAAAATCCCATTCACGGTATCGCGGGGCATAGCCTCAATATTATCTGATTCAATGATTCTTGTCGACTGCGTGACATCTTTCTTAATTAGCGGCTTAACAGCCGTTACCGTTATACCTTCAAGTTGCACAGCCGTACTCTTTAGGGTAAAGTCCAACGTTGTCGTAAGACCGGCGAGCACGCTTGTCGCCGCTACAGTTTCTGCCGCATAACCCGTGAGCTCGACCTTTACATCATAACTTCCGGGTGGGACGTTGGTCATAACATAATAGCCAGCACTGTTCGTTGTCGCGGTAGTGCTTGTACCAACGAGTGTTACCGTGACAGTCGCAAGCGGGGAATCCGTTTCTTCAGCGGTGATTACCCCAGAAATTTTTCCGGTGATCGCCGCAGAGACATCAAAGTTAACCACTATTGCCATATACACAGCAACGAAGAAGAAAGATGCTACTTTGGTGAAACTCGCAAGTTTCGGATACTTACGACTCAAAGATTGCAAGGGGTTATATTTTTTCAATTTCATGACTCCTTAATATGTTCTGAATGTTTCCAGACACGGTATGAATCTTGAAGCGAGAGACCTAAACGCTAAACTGCTTAGGGTCTACAAAACATTCTCAATGAATTTGAGGCTTTTTAATTTCCGTTCGGTATGATATTCAATGAAGTTTCCGAGAAGACGCTTAAGTTCCTGATGATTGCGGGTAGAGGCTCGGATCCGGTTGAACCGCTCCCATTCAGACCTCCGAAGTACTTTCAGCAATTCGCAACTACCGAGTGCAATTGTAAAGGCAGCACCGTCTCGATTTTCGCACTCGCCACAAAACACACCGCCGTACCGGACGCTGAAGGCGATGCCGAATTTATCTGTGGTTCCGCCTTCCACAGCTGAACCACAATGCACACACCGAGAAAGTTCCGGTCCGTATCCCGCACAATCAAGGAATTTGATCTCAAATCCTCGTGCAAGCAACGGGACATCCTCCGCATGAGCTAAAGATTGGTAAGTGGTGTGGAGGAGATTGAAAATTTCAGGACTGGCGATGCCCTCTGATGCAATGCTATCCACCAATTCGGCGAAATAGCACCCGTAGGTGATGCGTGTGAAATCGGAGCGAATTGCGTCAAACCCGTCAATCAGATTGAAGTCAGTAATGTTCTGCAATTCCCGATTTTCGCGATGCTGAAAGAGGAGTGTCCCGTGATTGAGAAGTTCTAAGCTTCCACCGAGGCGACTCTTTGGACTTTTTACGCCGTAAGCGACTGCTTTAACTTTCCCGAAGTCAGGCGTGTAGAAGGTAATGATTTTATGGAATTCTTGAAGGGGAAAGGTGCGAATGACAATCGCTTGGGTCTTTTGAGCTGCCATGGTTTTAACTGTGATGGCTGTGCTTTTCTTGAAGGAATAGAATCGGGGCGAGAGGATTTGAACCTCCGACCTCCTGCTCCCGAAGCAGGCGCGCTAGCCGGACTGCGCTACGCCCCGTTCTTATGTTTAATTATACCGTGCTTGTTCGGTGTTGTCAAATTAATTTCAAAATTGCAACGTTCGGACAAATTGCATTCCCTTCGGAAACGGGTCCCCTTCAAAAGTCCGTTAGTGGAATGGATGTCAGCAATTCCTACTTTTTAAGATGCATCATCGATATCGATATCCGGCATCTGGATATGAATCCTATGGATACGTCGTTCGTCTGCCTCAAATACAGCAAAACGGATCCCGCGGTAAGTAAATTGATCGCCCTGTTCAGGCACGCGCCCGCGATGATCGACAACGAACCCACCGATTGTGTCAATGTTCTCTGCCTCAAGTTCCGTTCCAAGTCTTTCGTTTAACTCGACAAGATTTAGCCTCGCATCCACCGAATAGGTGTTGGCATCCATCTGAATATAGTCATCCTGCTCATCCATTTCGTCTTCATCATGGATTTCACCGACGATCTCTTCGATGATGTTTTCTAAGGTCACAATCCCAGCGGTGCCACCGTATTCATCCACAACGATCGCGATGTGTTGCTTATGCGCCCGAAGTTCTCGGAAGAGTTCTGAAATATTCTTGCTCTCTGGTGTGAAAAAAGGGCTCCGACCGACGATTAACTCCCTGAGATTGATTGGCTGGTCTTCCTCCCAACAATCCAACATATCTTTAACGTGCAAGATCCCGATAATGCGGTCGATGGTTTCTTCGTAGATGGGAATACGGGTGTGTCGGCAGGTAATCGTTGTCTGTAGAACCTCGGTGCCGGGTGTGTCGACTTCAAGGCAAACCATATCGGTTCGCGCGACCATGATTTCTCGGACGACTTTGTCTGGCAAATCTAAAATCCGAGAGATCATTTCTCGGTCATCTGGTTCTAAAAGTTCTTGGCTATCGGCGACGTTGTCGAGTGTCTCCAAAACCTCTGGGGATACAAGGCTGTCTTGTGCTGAGGTAACCTTGCCCCCAAAGACACGGACAATGAGATTTGCGAGGAAATTCAATGGGATTAAAACCAAAAATCCGCCCCAATAGATGACGCGGAGTACGCTGAGTGCTCGAATCGTTGCTTCCCCTGTACTGCCCTGTACATAATTTTTGGGAAACAATTCAGTAAAGACAACGAAGCATGCGACTGCGAGTGCCGCATTTGCCACTGGATATTGGTATTCCCAAAACGTTATAAATATCATAACGCTTACCACTATCAGAATAGTTTTTGCCGTGATAATAGTCAGCGAGTAGCGGCGTGGGTTGCGCAATAGGGAGGTCAGTAGCTCGTAGCGTTTACCCCCTTCCTCGGCAAACCTGAGAATATCATCTCGCGTTAACCGAGCGAGTAACGCTTCGGCAGCTGAAAACAGCGCATTGAGGATTAAAAGTATACCTAAGCTAACGAGTTTGATGACTAAGTCTAGGTCGTCCAAACGTAAAATCACACTCCTAATAACGGACCAATTTCGCGGTGTTTAGAAGATAACAGACAACAAACTACGGTTCCTGCAGTAGACGGAAAATACTCTCCTGCTTTTCAAACATAACTTCGGCTTCTTTTTGCGTTTGATGGTCGTAACCGAGCAGGTGTAACACGCCGTGTACTGTGAGCAACGCGATTTCGGTTTCAAGGTTACCGCAAACGCCAGCGAGTCCGTCCCTTGTCGATGCTTGTCGCGCTGCGGTTTCAAGGGATACGACGAGATCTCCGAGCAAACTTGGGTTCACATCACCATCTTCACCTTCACGCATTGAAAACGCTAACACATCCGTCGGTGCATCGATGCCACGATAGTCACGGTTGAGTTGTCTAATATCAACATCATCTGTTAAAAGGACGCTGACCTCACACGGTTCTGCGTCATGCGCCTTTAACGTTGCACGCACGGCACTGTAAACCACTTCTATATCAAAAGCGGTGTTGCGACTCGTATTGGTAACCCGAATCAAAACGGTTATCCTTCTCTACTGGAGACATCCGATGGATCTATCCCGTTCCGTCTCGTATTGTGGGGCGATGCTTGTTCATAAGCCTCGACAATCCGTTGGACCAGTTCATGCCGTACGACATCAACTTTAGAAAAATAGACGAACTGGATTCCTTTGATGTCCGAAAGCACTTCTTGTGCGTCCGCGAGCCCTGAGACCTTATGGTTCGGAAGATCCGTCTGCGTAATATCGCCGGTCACCACAGCTTTTGAATCGAAACCGAGTCGAGTCAAAAACATCTTCATCTGCTCAATAGTGGCGTTTTGTGCTTCATCAAGGACGACAAACGAATTATTGAGTGTCCTGCCTCGCATGAAAGCGATAGGTGCGACTTCAATAACATTTCGCTCAATATATTTGTCGAGTGCCTCTGGCGGCATCATATCGTAGAGGGCATCGTATAACGGACGTAGATATGGATGGACCTTGTCTGCGATGTCACCGGGTAAAAAACCGAGACGTTCACCGGCTTCAACAGCCGGGCGTGTGAGAATAATACGACTCACTTGTCCGCTTTTGAGTGCGGAAACTGCCATCGCCATCGCGAGATACGTCTTTCCTGTTCCCGCCGGTCCGATGCCGAAGACCAAGTCGTTATGCTTAATTGCCTCAACATACCTTTTCTGTCCAGCGGTTTTCGGACGAATGACGCCACGTTTTGAGAATACTGGAATAGACTCAGCACCAGTCTCACCTAAAGTGTCTCGTTCACCAGCACCCGACGCTCGAATTACATAGTTGACATCGGTTGCCTGAATACGTTCTCCTTTCCGGATGCGGTGAAGTAGTGATTCGAGAACCGCTGTCACCCGGTTAACTTCTGTGGCATCTTCACCAACGACAGCAACGCTATCACTTTTCAAAACAACGCGAACATCAAATCCATCTTCAATGATTTTCAAGAAGGCATCACTCTGCCCGAAGAGGGCTTGCACTTCAGCATTGCTCTGTATGGGAACACCCTTCGATTCTTGTTTTTGCAATCGGATTCTAATCCTCCGGCTTTTTAAATGGGAAACCTATAGGTTTCACCTTGTATGTTCTGTCTAACCTTAACGCAATTGTGAAAAAATGTCAAATTTTAGGAGTTACACACAATTTGCTTTCTCGACTGGCAAATTTTCAAACAGTACCAGCAGAAATTGTTGTGAATAAATCCCATTAATCACTTTTATTTTACAAGAACCTAAAACAAAAGTCAAGCGAATTTTATTACCTTGCATAGAATTTAATTTCTCGGATCGCCGCCCCTTTAAGTGGAATTTGCATCTCCCCTTCTCTCCTCTGCTTCTGCCACTGTTGACGCGCCCTCTCGGTCATCTCTGGACTCGTGTTCATCTCTTTGAGGGAAGCCTCCATCTCTTCAATAGCAGCCTCGCTGTAGACCGCCACACTCTCCGAGTCTTGCAATGCGTAAGCCGTTAACCGCAGATAAAGCATCTTTCGTCCAATCCGGAACCTCACTGGCTGCGTGCCTACGATCTTTTCGCCGCGCTGGTCTTCAACAGCCTCAAACGAGAGCAACCACTTTGATGACTTCTCTTCAGTAGTGGTATCTAAAATCAAACGAGGGATAGTTGAGGCGGGATAGATTTCGATATAATCAATGTATGTCGGCGCGTCCAATTTGATTAAGGTTTCCGTCTTCAAGTTGCCTATCACTTCACGTTGATACTGCCGTTGGCTCCCACCTCTCTCGAATCCTTTTCGGATAGTTCCACTTGTCTCAAAGACACTTACCGTTTCCAATTTACCATCTACCATTTCAGGATTTCTCTCACAGGAAAGACGCGAAGACGCTATTTCAATGGATGGTGTCTCTTGCAATATCGCACATCCCGCAAGACCGAAGATTAACGCAAGTCCCACAAGACAGTGGGACCTCTCCAAGATACGTCTAAAGTTATAGGTTGTCCATTTTCCGTTCACGATATTCCTCCGTCACGGACAGCCGCTTGTAAGATGCCATTACACATTCAAAAGGACTGCCGCTCGAAAAACTTAACTTCTCGAATCGAGGCACCTTTGAGCGGAATTCGCAATTCGCCTGTTTCGTTACCGTGCGCGACATTATCTAAATCTTCCAATGCGTTAGCCGTCAATCGCACATAAAGGACTTCCCGTTCAATTTGGAATCTTACTGGCAATGTACCTTCCACTCTCTGGGTACGTTTGTCTTCCACAGCCGCAAACGAAAGCATCCACTTCGGGGATTTCTCTTCGGCAGTGGTATCCAGAGCAAAGTTGGGGATGGTTGATGCGGGGTAGACTTCGATATACTTGATATAGGTTGGCGCGTCCAGTTTAATCAATGTTTCCGTTTTGAGACTGCCTCTCACTCGACGCTGATACTGTCGAGGCGCGGACCTTCTGTTTACCCTGTTTACCACAAACTCTTTTGTGATTGAACCCTGTGGAGCAAAGGCACCTATCGTCGACAAGTCGCCATCCACCATCTCAGGATTTTGTGCACAGAAAAGGCGCGAAGCCGGTATTTCGACGGATGGAGACCCTTGCAACAGCGCGCATCCGAGAACGCCGAACAACAAAAACAAGAGAACGCCGAACATTCGCATCTTCATTTTTCGGTTTTACCATATAACGGTTGTCGCCCGTAGAGTTTAATCTCACGGATGGAACCACCTTTCAAAGGAATGTCTATTCCTTCGTCACTGACTCTGTCATCAAACCGCGTGGCATTCCGCCGATCCGCCATTGTATCTGCTGTCACGCGTAGGTAAAGCAGTTCCCGTCCCACTTGGAATTTCACCGGTTTTGTGCCTTCTATATCTCTATACTGTTTGTCATGCACAGGCTTGAATCCCGTACCGGATTGGCCGAAGTGACGTTCGGATTCATCCAAGGCTGTGCTCAGTGCCAAATTGGAGATGCGCGACGCAGGGTAGACTTCAACAATACTTACGTACATCGGCTTTTCCAGCTTAACCAAAATCTCGCCTCGAATGGTTCCGCCCAGATTCGTTACATACTGGCTTTTGCCGTAGAAACGCGTCTCGCCCTCCACGATATCATGCTGCTTTTTCACATCTCCGTGCACTTCAAAAGTTCCGACTGTTTCCAAATTACCATCGACTATTTCGGGATGAGTGTCGCAGGTCAACCGTGAAGATACGATTTGCTCAATAGGCGTGTCCTGAAGCCAAGACAAACGCGATGGCAGAATTTCCGTTCCCGATTTCCCTTGAAGTCCCACACAACCCGCGAGGCTGAACGACAAAAATAATAGAATGCTGAAAACCCATTTATTCATTTTTTTACTCCTTATTAGTTACGGCGTCTGCCGGATGTAAAATTTGACTTCGCGGATGGAA
Organism: Candidatus Poribacteria bacterium; assembly: GCA_965220065.1. Lineage (GTDB taxonomy): Bacteria > Poribacteria > WGA-4E > WGA-4E > WGA-3G > WGA-3G. The sequence continues at coordinate 4,452,249 of OZ244804.1, read as the reverse complement.
GCACCTTTCAGTGGAATCTCAACGCCTGAGTTTGCGGTTCGGACGGAATTCTGTCTGTCCTCTATTCCGTCTGCGCTCATTCGTAGATAAAGTACTTCTCGCTCGATGCGAAAACGCACGGGGTTTAACCCTTCTATGTCCTGATGCTGCTTATCGGATACTCGTTCAAAGGCGACATCAAAGCGTGGCGGATCATCGGTCGTCGTCATCATCGCGAAATTCTGGATCCGCCGTGAGCCGGGATAGACTTCCACATACGCAATATAGGTAGGCACGTCCAGTTTGATAATCGCCTCCGTACGGCGTTGCCCTTCAACCTGCGTTATATAACGCTGTTGTGCATAGGCGAGCCGCCGTCCCTCACCCTCGTGCAGTAGATACGCTTTTCGGACAAACCCCCTCACTGCGAATGTACTCTCTGTCTCCAGATTCCCATCTACAAATTCCGGGTTAGACTCACAAGTGAGGCGTGAGACTGGCATTTCACCAATAGGCTGATTCAGTGCAGCACACCCCGTAATGCCGATAAGCAAAACAAACAAACCGTAGATTCTCATTTTTTTCTCCTGTTGCGTATTAGCAATCAGCAGTCAGTACGGAAATCTACTACACAGATTTCCTTTCGGTTGTCAGTTATTGGTCTATGATAACCACTCGCGTTGACTTACATTAGAAACTGGGTACCGCAACATCAAAACGTTCTGCGGCTTCAACGAGGCGATTCCAAGTCGGCTCCTCTATGGGTATCCCTTCACACAGGCGTTTCTCACGGCTCCGTTCCTCAAACTCTCCAGGTACATAGATTTCATCAACACCGGGCAACCGAGCGGATGACTTCACCCACTCCGCAAGATATGCGATCTCCTGTTCATAGTCTGCTAAATCGATGAAATCCCCGATTTTAATTGCGAACATCACAATGCCACTTGCGCCGCGGGTCGGTTGTTCACGACTACATCCTGCCCAAGAAAGTCCGCCAGCGATAGCATCTATCATCACACCGAGTCCGAACCCTTTATGCCCGAACTGAAAACCACCGAGTGGCATAACGGCTGTGTCCTGCGGACGTTCACGAAACGCATTCGGATCTGTGAGCGGTTGACCTTCGGCATCTATCATCCAGCCTTCCGGTATCGGCTCACCGCGCGCCGTCTGGACGAGCAGTTTTCCACCCGCGACAACGCTGAGTGTCATATCAAGGAGAAGCGGTTCACCCCCCTGACGCGGCACTGAGATCGCAATCGGATTCGGGGGCAGTCTCCGAGAGGTACCACCGTGCGGATGCATGAAACGTCCACCACCGTTGAGCAGAACGATCCCGATCATGCCAGCACGGGCAGCGATTGGCGGATATTCTCCCATCCGTCCTGCGTGCCCACACCGATGCAAGCCGACCGCACCGATCGTGCAACTTTCCGCTTTTTCAATAGCCATCTCCATCGCTTTACGGGCGGCAACCATCCCGAGTGCGCCGTTGGCATTGATGACGGTGGCGGCACCACTTTCTCTGACAATCTCCATCTTATCTGCGGCGGGACCGCCTTCCATCCCCCCGATGTAGTTCGGCGCGTTGATGACGCCGTGTGAATCGTGTCCGACGAGATTAGAATCGACAACGTGGTCACTGACGATACGGGCATCTTCCTCCGTACCACCCGCCCCGCGATATATGTCATACACAAACTTTCTCAAAACATCATGAGATACAACTGGCATAAATGCCCTCCTTACATCTGAAACAATAATACATTATAGCAAAGTGTTCAGCGAAACCTATCTATATTATTAGAGAATCCAGTTTCCGATCTGAGTTCCCATTTCATGAAACCGTGAGTCGCGATCAGGAAATCGTTCCCATAGAAGAAGTCGGGATTCGGAGATCCCTCCTACAGGGAACCGAACGCTTGTCCCTACGCTTCGCGAAACCCTGCGTCCGTGCGATGCCAATTTTGCGCGTGATCTGGATCGCGAAACTGGATATTTCTGCCCAACAACTGCTTTAAGACATCGCTCTCACCTGCTAACTCGGCATCAGTCAACTGCCGAGGCATATCCTCCTGCGGGTAAATGACCGATCTGTTATACATACCGAGCAGTCCGACGCGGGGTGTGTCCGTTAGGTTCGCCCGCGACTGATGCCAGATCGCACCGTTCGTGAACATGATAGAGCCTTTCGGTGCAACAGCGATGCTCATCTCAAGTCCCTCGGCTTCTCCCAACTCCGGACGACGGAGCGTTTTGTGTGACTCTGGAATACACGCCGTTGCCCCGTTCTCTTCCGTGAAATCGTCTAACATCCAGACCGTCTGTCCCGTCAACGAACCGGACGGGAACGGCGATTGCATCGCCCAATACGGATAGTCGATATGCCAACCGCCTGCGGGTGCACCGGGTCCAACGATATTCGCTGTAAATGTGGAAGCGATGACATCCTCACCGAGCATCCGTTTCCATACTGCCACGACGGTCGGGTGCTGGATGAAATAGCGGAAGATTGGGGATTTCCCAACGATTGCCCAGACACGACGGATTTTGCCGTCGCCGTAACTGTGGTCATATCCGTTGGCAATATCCTCTTCGATTAATTTCCAGATTACCTCGCGCGCTGCGTCTGCCTCTTCGTCGGTAATCACATTCTCAATGACATGGAAACCGACTTCGCGGAGGTCGTTTTCGACAACATCAAGCCTCTCTGAATCCAACGCTGATTTGATTTGTATCATGTTTCACCTCTGTCCTACCGAATACGCGGTAGATTGCGAACCGTCTCAATAACCTGATCCTCCAGATCGTCTGCATCGCTATCTGGAACCAGATTGTGTTTGTCCATCCACGCGATGTTTTCCGCGACACTTTCTGTAACCGGAACCTGTGGCGTAAATTCAGATAATACTGTTGCGAGTTTCTCGTGGCTATAGATTTGGGTATGCCCGAAGTTGCCCCGCAAACCGCTAAACCGTTCAGGTGCCATCGCGATGAGTGTCTCTTGGGATACATGCACAATCTCTATGTCAACGCCGAGTGCCGCCGCCGCGGCACGGTGCCACTCGTCCCACGTTCGCGCCTGCGGATGAACGATGTTGTATATTTCACCGAAGCAGTCAGATCTACCGAGTACTTCTGTAAACGCAATTCCGGCGTCGCGAGATGACAGGAATTGAAAATAATTCAGTCCATCACCTGCGGAGAGGATCGGTTTCCCCTTCCGTAACCGATCAATCCAACTGCCGTCTCCACCCACCTGTCGATGTAGGTTCATGCCCGGACCGTGTGTATAGGACGGCTTGAAAATGGTTACGGGAAACCCGTCGCGCGTGTGAGCGTCCAATAGGAGGTTATCCGCTTCGATTTTGCCGAGTCCATAGCCCGATGTGCCTTGCAACGGTGCCGTCTCTGGGAGATTAATCCCGCTGAACGGCGGTCCGTAGGTCATCACCGTCGAGCAGTGAACGAAATGTCCAACGCGTCCCTGACATGCGCGGAGCGCGGAGGCGGCATCCTCGGCGTTGAAACTAATCATATCAATCACTGCACCCCATTCTTCGGCACCGACTTTCGCCTCGAAATCCTCACGATTCTTTCGGTCGCCATGAATGACACGGACATCTGGAGGTGGCGGATCGGCGTGTTGTCCGCGGTTGAATAGGACGACTTCATGGTTCTGGTTTTGCAGCGCGGCAACAATCCCACGACTGATGTTGCCCGTCCCACCGATGACTAAGATTTTCATTGGTTATTTCCTTTCTCTACTAAGGCGATCTCTGCGGTCGTTAATTTGTGTTATTCTACGGTAGATTTTAGAATTACTTTAACATCGCGGTTGGTGCATTTGTGGGCACCCACAAGAGGTGCCTCTACAAGATTTAAACTTACTCCCGTAATTCACCATAAATATTCAAATCTCTTCTGAAAATCTCTATTCAGCACCACTACTTTCCTATGTTTCAGCCTTCTTCCGTCCTTTGCTACCACTCGAAGAGGAAAAACCGCTGAAACCGCCGATAACAGCGAGATAGAATCCGAGATCATAAGCCCAGCCAGTGTTTTGGGGTTCATAGAGACGAATTTCTGAGTTAAACAGTCCCCAGATGAGTGAGATCGGCGCGATCAATCCGTGCCAAACACCCCAGAAAAACCCAGCGGGTTCATCAGCAGTGTGATTTCCATCGCCGGGCACACACCCCACGATGGTGATGATGGCTATCAATAGCAGTAGACAAATTAATTTTTGGATGTTCATTTTCTTACTCCATGTTTATTTTAAGTTGTAGATGCTGCGCGTCAACAATTGCTCGCGTCAAAGCCCAATCCAACCGTCGTCGGTAGTGTCCATCACGGCGTATACCCTTGAACGCTGTCAGAAAAACATCGTGGGTTTTTTCGCGGATTCTTGCCAAACGGGTATTGAGCATATCGATATCCACACGCCACGGCACGCCAATCTTTGTAATGGAACGGCAATGGACACGGATAGGATAGTCTTTCAGCTCTTCTGCTGGACAAAAGCGAATAGAGGCAGAGACGGTATTGTCTATAGCAATGAGCCCGAGATTTCCGTGTGGGTCGTTGAACACAATGTTACGATTGGAGGAGGGTTGTGGAAGGTGTCTGCGTAGTTCACGCATGGTGCCGAGAAACTGATTGTTGCGCCAGATCCTAACGTCCGATGTCGCGTCCGATGCGAATAGAGCAAGCCCTACGGGATGTTCGGTGTCCTCAAACATAACCGAAACCCCCCTGTCCCCCTTATCAGGGGGATAATTTGTCTTATCTTGTTCTTGTGGGACTAAAGAGATGAAATCGCACAGCCGTTCCAGAAACAGACCGCTCCGAATAAATGCCTCTGGAATAATTGCGGCGACCCACCCACAATGCGTCAAGCACTGCTCAAGGGCGTATTTGTAGAGGTCATCGTAACGGGTCGCTTCTGGGAAAGGTAAGCCGCGGCGCGTTGCCGAGTTGCGTGCCAACCACGGCGGATTGGTGATGCAGACATCGAACCCCTTGGGAAAATCGGCGAGTGTATCGCGTTGCACGATCCCTTTCGCACCCGGCTCGATGTCAAAAAATGCCCAATCTCGGCACTGCAAATGCGCTGCGTCGATCAAACGTGGAATATCTCTCGCACCTGCAAAGGGTTCTAAAACCATTTGCTGTTCTAAATTGGAGGCGGTTGCCCACGTCTGGAACGGTTCCAACTGAAACGGATTTCCGCGTGTATAGTAGCGTCCACTCGCTCGTTTTTCGTCCATTTGCTTAGTGTTTATCTAATAGGTAGGTCTTTGTAGAGATGTCTGTTCTTTTGTTCAAAATTTAGGTTCACATGGCATAACATAACAAAGTTCAGTGTTGCATCTTATCATAGAGCCTCTTTTATGTCAAGTTTTCGGGGAAACGGGGTAAAACCTTTTAGCCGTCAGCAATCAGCGGTCAGCAGTCAGTAAACTCCCAAATCCCGCATATCTGTGTTTATCAGCAGGTTTAACTTGACTTACCAAGCAATATAAATATAATTATCGGCAGTTGTGTTTAGTTGTCTGAGTCAGGATTTGTAGGATGATGATCCGATAGACTGGAGGAACCGATGCGCTATTCATATATTGTATCTGTCATACTCATGGTCACCACACTAACATCTATTGCTTCGGCAGGGGTATGGCAGGAAAATTTCGATAAAGGATTGCCCGATGGCTGGAACGATGTCAGTGGCGAGTGGAAGATTGTGAAGGATGCCTATGCCGAGACCTCTGGCGGACAGTACGCCAAGACGATGTTCGGTGATGAAGATTGGACGGATTACACTATTGAGGTGGACCTGACACTGGTGAAAGACGTGGGGGTGAATGCCGCGGGTTTGTTAATCCGTGCTGACGCGGAGGGAGACAACGGCATGCGATTCTGGATTCGTACAGATCAGCACAAATGCCAATTCTCCCGATGGAGAGAGAATCAATGGGATCACATCGCTACCCCTCTACCCCTTGAACCGGAAGTCGGCGAAACCTATCGTCTTAAGGTCATCTCAGAGGGACAGAATTACGAATGCTTTGTCGATGATGAACTCCTGTTCGAGGGTGACGATGATGCGAAATTTCGTGACAGCGGACGTATCGGTTTCATTACATACGAGGCAAACGCCCATTACGACAATCTGATTATCGACGGAGAGGAGATCCCCGCCTTCGCTGTCGAACCGAATGGCAAACTCGCCACTCGCTGGGGACAGTTGAAAGCAGATGTTCGGAGTCAGTAGCGAACAGGAAACAATAAACTTCTAACCTACGTGGAGAAAAGAGGACACGCCGATGCCAATTACGGATGCAATGCCGGAACTCAATCGAACACTTCAGTTTTTTCCGGTTGAAAACGAAAATCCATCAACCCTAACGCATGCCCAAATTGACCACTTTAATGAGAGAGGTTTTATCTCACCTTTGGATGTCTTTTCCGAATCGGAGATGGTGGAACACCGCGCCTATTTCGATCAGCTCATGGAGAAAGCATTCGCAGCAGGGATGAATAGCTACTCCATTAACGGATGGCATACTACCTGTCCGGGTATCCATGATCTGATTACTGAAGGCAGAATTCTCGATTACGTGCAAGACCTACTCGGTGAAACGCTCATCTGTTGGGGAACGCACTACTTTTGCAAATTACCAGGCGATGTGAAACAGGTGAGTTGGCATCAGGATGCTTCCTATTGGCCCCTCTCTCCGAGCAAGACGGTTACCGTATGGCTCGCGATTGACGATGCGGCGGTCGAAAATGGTGCAATGACCGTTATCCCCAAATCGCACCTGCACGGGCAAATCGCATTTGAGCCGAGCACTGCCGAGGAAAAGAATGTGCTGGGTCAGACGGTGCATGGGGCTACGCAATACGGGGACGCACCGTTCCCATTCGAGATGAAAGCCGGGCAGATGTCGCTGCATTCGGATCTGCTATTGCACGGTTCTGAACCGAACACCTCAGATCGACGGCGTTGTGGGTTGACGATGCGGTTCGTGCCGCCTGAAGTCCGCGCCGCAAACGACTGGAACCGACGTGCAATTGTCGCCAGAGGCAGCGATCCGAGTGGACACTGGGTGCATAACCTCCGTCCAGCTGAGGATAGCATTCCAGAACGATAAAAATTTTTTGAGGGGCAATCCTACCTATGTTTTCACGACGACTTATCTTCGCGGCGATTTCAATCAGTAGTGCCGCCCTTTTTGTGCTATTCGGTTACGAATTTATCCGTTCCGTGTCCTCGTCTCTGTTTATTGAAGCGTATGGTGCTGAGAATCTCCCGCGCGGTATGGTGGCGGTACCACCGAGTATGATCGTGATGCTATACTGCTACGGTCGTCTGCTCTCGTGGCAGGGGGCAACTCGTGCTTTGGTGATAACTTCGCTTTTTTCTGCCATCTTAATTCTTGGTTGTTATATTGCGCTGTCTCGCGGTATGAATCTCGCAGCGGCGATCATCTACGTATTCCGCGAAGCATACATCGTGATCGTCATTGAACAGTTCTGGTCGTTTGTGAACAGCGTGCTGACAACTGAACAGGCGAAGCGTATTAACGGACCTTTCTGTGCCGTAGCGTCTATGGGTTCGTTTCTCGGTGGCACACTTGTGAGCAAATTGGCACCTGTATTAGGCACTGAAGCATTATTGCTGTTCACAGCAGGATCTCTCGTCCCAACGGCGATTCTCGGAGTAATTGCCTACAAGTTTGGCGGAGAACCTAAACCCAGCGCAGAAGAGGCGGGGGGTAGACTCGGACACATCGGCATAAAAACACTCTTTCGTTCCAGATACCTGATTTTTATCGGGGTGCTAATCATAAGCACGCAGATAGTGTCCACCGTGCTGGATCTGCGGTTCAATATGTTGGCTGAAATGGAGAGACCTGACACGGATATGCGGACTGCATTTTTCGGTTCGGTCTATGGGAACCTCGGACTGGCGGCGGGTATTTTGCAACTGGTAGCTGTACCCCTCGCACTCAGATTCATCGCGCTCCGGTATATCCATCTCACTATCCCGATAGTCCACTTCGTCAGTAGTCTTATATTAACGGTTTCTCCCTCACTCCGAACCGGAACAGCGGCGTATGTGATTTTTAAAGCCTTAGACTACTCACTTTTTCGGGCGGGAAAGGAATTGTTCTATATGCCGCTCTCTTACGATTCTCGCTATCGCGCGAAACAGGTTATTGATTCGTTTGGATACCGCTTCTCGAAAGGTGGGAGCGCAGGTGTGATTGAATTGGTGAGATTAGGCGTTGGGACAATTGCGGGTGTTGCCTATTCCATCACGGCGATGGTGGTAGCGGTGTTGTGGGGACCCATCGCTTTCGGTTTGGCGCGGATGTACCAGAAGTTGGTGAAAACAGAGGAGACCTAAATCTTACCTGAATCCCGCCGTTTGCTGGCACACTATACAAGCGTGCCAGAGGTCTATTGCTTAGATTTCATATCGGACAAGTTTTCGTGCGGCATCCGCGATCTGCTCTGCATTCGGGATAACGAAATTTTCCATCACCGGCGCGAAGGGAACGGGTACCGGTATCGCAGCGACCCGCTCAATCGGGGCATCGAGATAGTCAAACGCCTCCCGGACGACCAATGCGGCGATTTCTGCCCCGAACCCCGCCCTACCGACCGCTTCGTGCGCGATCAGCAACCGATTCGTCTTCTTTACAGAGTCGAGAATACTATCTTTGTCGAGCGGCATCAACGTCCGTGGATCAATGATTTCAGCAGAGATACCTTCAGCCGCAAGCGTGTCCGCGGCGATAAGCGCGTTCAAGACCATCCGCGATGTCGCGAGAATCGTAATGTCTTCACCCTCACGTTTAACATCCGCCACACCCAACGGAATGGTATATTCTGCCTCAGGGATCTCTCCCTCCTCTGTGTAGAGAAGTTTGTGCTCAATAAACATAATCGGGTTGTCGTCCCGGATGGCTGTTTTCAGCAAGCCTTTCGCATCATAGGGTGTAGAGGGCATCACGACGAGTAGCCCAGGGATATGCACAAACCATGCTTCAAGACTCTGTGCGTGTTGCGCCGCAGAGGATCGACCCGCACCGCCCTGCGTCCGAATCACGAGTGGCACATCCAACTGTCCACCCACCATATAACGGATCTTGGCGACTTGGTTCACGATTTGGTCCATGCCTACGGCTGTGAAGTCGATGTACATCAACTCCGCAACGGGACGCATGCCTGTGACTGCCGCGCCGAGCGCGGTCCCGATGATAGCGGCTTCCGAGATCGGCGTGTTTCGGATTCGGTCTTTCCCGAATTCTTGGAACAGTCCGTCCGTGACTTTATAGGCACCACCGTATTCAGCGATATCCTCGCCCATCAAAAAGACGGCATCATCGCGTTCCATTTCCTCTACGAGTGCTTCCTTGAGCGCGTCGCGATACGTAATCGTTCTCATTCATTCTCCTCTGTGTAAAATGTGGTAATCGACGGGCATTGTCCCGCAAGTCCACACGCGATTTGCACATGGTCTCCCTACTACAACGAGACTGCTCGTAGTAGTGCGATTTATCGCACGTTCAAAAATTACAATGCTTTCTCCGCCTTTAGCCATTCAAGCGTCTGTTCAAATGCCGCAACTGTCTCTGTAATATCTTCTTCTGTGTGCGCGGCGGTTGTCATCCCACCATTACTGGCGAGATCGATCCCGTTGAGCAGTAGACCGCACCGGAGACGCATCAGCATGTCGGCATCGTTACTCCCTTTCAGTTTCCGGTAATCCCATGTGTATGGATCGAAATCCGAAGTCCGCATCCCCTTTTCACCGTGTCCGACGAGCAATCTAAGCCCTGAAAACTCGCCGTAAACGACCCAGTCCAGCTCATAGTCATCAATGATGCTGTTCAGTTCGGTGCGAAGTCGATCTGCAGTTCGATGTGCTCGCTTGTGAGGTTCGCCTGTCTTGACGATGTTGAGCATCGCGATGCCTGCAGCGGCAGAGAGTGGATTCGCATTAAAGGTACCAGGATGCGGCATTTTTAAGCCATCGCGTTCCGATTTCATGGAAATGAGTTCAAGCACCTCCGTTTTGCCGGCAAGCGCCCCACCGGGAAGTCCACCCGCCAAAATCTTCGCCAGCGTCGTCATATCTGGTGTGACGTTGTAATGCGCTTGGGCACCGCCGGGTGAGACCCGGAATCCTGTGATAACTTCGTCGAAAATCAGCAGGACCCCATGTGCCTCCGTCAACTCACGGAGTTGCTTTAAAAAAGTACCGTTCGTAGGGACAATACCGAAGGATGCGCCTGTCGGTTCGAGGATAATACAAGCGATGTCTTTGTCCGTTTTCAAGAGTGTTTCAACGGCATCAATGTCGTTCGGTGGGCATAACAGGGTTGTCTCACGCACCTCCTGAGGAATACCAGGAACGTTCATATCAAAAGGCGGGTACGCGCCTAAGATGACGCTGTCATGCCAACCGTGGAAATGTCCGGCAAATTTCAGCACCTTATTCTTACCCGTATACGTGCGTGCAAGCCGGATCGCCATCAGTGTCGCCTCTGTCCCGGAACTGACGAATCGGACGCGTTCCGCTGAGGGTATCAATTGCGTCACGAGCGAACCCCATTCCATCTCCAACGGATGGCACGCGCCGTAGTGCGTTCCTCGATGCATCTGTTCTGTCACCGCTTCGACAACCTCTGGGGGATTATGCCCGAGGAGTAGGGCACCGTGTCCCGCCCAATAGTCAATAAATTGCTTGTCGTCAAGTCCCCATTTCTTCGAGCCATCGGCACGCGTGATATAAACCGGAAAGGGGGACATATAGCGTCCATCGTGCGTTACGCCATCTGGAAAGAGATGATTTGCGGCATCGGACATCTCTCGATCTTTTGCGAAAGTCTTTTGGTAGCGTTCTAAAATGGTGTGCATCTTTTTTCACCTCGTAACTCAGATATAGATTTTGAAAAAAATTATATCATATTTTCATTTTATTTGCTTCTTAATTTTACCTTTTGACATTCCCTTCAAGACGTAGTATAATATTTTCTTTACATTAACGTGAGCTTGAAAATAAATCTGTAGGTCGGGTAGAGCGGTAAATACACACGAAAAACTGGACGCGTTGAACAAATACAGCGTTTTTCAAGACACTTCTCGCCTAAGTAGCGGTAGTGAAACCCGACATCCCACTTTTATCAAACTGGCGTTTACATTATTTCTCGAGGAGCGTTTCATGATACAGATAGATGGAGGAATCACCGCGGTCGCCGGTATCCGCGCAGCAGGTCTCCACGCAGGCATTAAAGCCCCAGACGCGAAGGACGTGGCACTCATCGTTACCGATTCCCCGGCGACTGCCGCTGGAGTCTTCACAAAAAACAGCGTTACCGCCGCACCCGTTCTTGTATGCCGCGAGCATCTCAGCGACGGATACGCACAAGCCGTTATTGTCAATAGCGGAAACGCCAACGCATGCACCGGCGAGATCGGCATGGCAAACGCACGACAGATGGCTACCGCAACAGCCGAACAGCTCGGTATAGATGCAAACCTCGTCCTCGTCTCCTCTACTGGTGTTATTGGACAGCAATTGCCGATGGACAAAATCGAATACGGGATCCAATCCGCCGCAAGCGCACTTAGCAATGAAGGCGGTGCCGATGCCGCCGAAGCGATTATGACAACGGATACACACCCAAAATCTGTCGCTGCAGAGATCGAAATCGACGGGACACCCGTGAGGATCGGCGGGATTGCGAAAGGTTCGGGGATGATCGCACCGAATATGGCGACGATGCTCTCCTATCTGACCACGGATGCTCGAATCAACCCCGAGACGCTCCAAACCGCTCTAAACCGTGTCGTAGACGACACCTATAACCTTTTGACGGTTGACACCGATCGCAGCACAAACGATACAGTGTTGATCCTCGCGACCGGTCATGCCGACAACACCGAGATTGTTGCCGCAGACGGGGAAGATTACGACGCTTTTTGTGAGGGATTGCAGTTCGTTTGCACGGAATTGGTGAAGATGCTCGCCCGTGATGGTGAGGGTGCGACGAAACTCGTCGAGGTGATAGTAAAACATGCCAAAAATCGGGACGATGCCGAAAAAGCGGCGCGTGCCGTTGCGGAATCACCGCTCGTCAAAACCGCCGTTTTCGCCAACGATGCAAACTGGGGACGGATTATGATGGCAATCGGAAAATCGGATGCCGAATTCGATCCGTATCAGGTGGATGTCTGGCTTGCGGATTATCGACTCGTCAAAAACGGGATGGACGCTGGCTACGATGAAGACAAAGCCACCGCGCTGTTCGCACAAGATCCGGTGCGTATCACGATTGACCTCCGTGCGGGTGACACAGAGATAACGATGTGGACTTGCGATTATTCCTACGATTATATTCGGATTAATGCGGATTACCGGACATAAGGTTACAAGAAGAAGAAAAAAATGAGACACACAGCTGAAATCAAACTCGCAAATCTCAGAGATCTGTTTTTGGTGCAAACGGGTGCTATGAACCCTGAAGACGTGAGGAGGCTCACCGTTGAAGATGCACTCGTCGACACTGGTGCGACGCGTCTCTGTATGCCCACATCACTCATTGAACACCTCGGTCTCACACCTGTCAGCGTGAGGGCTGCCCGAACCGCTGCCGGCATCGTAGAGCGCACCGCCTATTCCGAGGTCGAATATACCCTTTTAGACCGAAGCAGTGCCATCCGGGTAACCAATCTCCCAGAAGGTTCACCCGTACTCATTGGACACATGGTACTGGAAGAACTGGATCTTTGCGTCGATATGAAAAGGGGACTCATCTACAATCCCGCACATGGAGATGATTGGATCGAAGAGCAACTCTGAACAAGTTGAGCGGTGTGAAACTTAACGGAAGCCGCGGGATGTCTCAGTGCTGTCAAAAATTTTTTGACAAGAATCCACATTTTTGCTATTTTAATCGAAAATTAACTTGACATTCAAAGGCAAATATATTAAACTATATATGTTTTTGAGAAGTGCAATCTCTTCTGTGAGAATTGTCAAAATGATGCGGGAGTAGCTCAGTGGTAGAGCTCCACCTTGCCAAGGTGGAGGTCGCGAGTTCAAATCTCGTCTCCCGCTCCATCTTCTATGGTGGCGTAGCCAAGTGGTAAGGCCAGAGTCTGCAAAACTCTTATTCGTCGGTTCGATTCCGACCGCCACCTCCATTCTTTTCTCCGATGGGCGATTAGCTCAGGTGGCTAGAGCGTTTGCTTGACATGCAAGAGGTCGCTGGTTCAAGTCCAGCATCGCCCATTCTCCCAAAACTATTACTCCAACTCATTCAAACTTGGATTATCTTCTCCAAATAATATTTTCCAAGCACAAAACACTTCCATCCTCACGTTTTTTATTGGCATTCCCTGTTTAAATCGTGTAGAATTATTTCGTAAACAGTGTCGTAAGAAAGACGTTAAGTCTATTAAGAACAATTTTGAAACCTATACGAATTGACATATAGAGAGTGAACCGCAATGCGTGAACCCAATCAACCTGAAGATTACTTACAACGCCTACGTCATTCAACCGCGCATATCATGGCGTATGCTGTACAACAACTATTCCCAGATGGCGAACGTACCGTTAGACTCGCAATCGGACCGCCGATTGAGAACGAGTTCTATTACGATATGGAGGTGCCACGCCCGATTACACCCGAAGATTTCCCTGAAATCGAAAAGCACATGAAGGCGATGATAAAATCCAATGTGCCTTTCGAGCAAGAGACATGGTCCTACGACGATGCTCGTACATGGTTCGGCGAACGAGATCAGAAATTCAAACTCGAATTAATCGATGGGATTTCGGATCGTGAAGTCAGTGCGACCGATGAGGGTGTCGATGAAGAAGGCGTTTCCATCTACCACAACGGTGATTTCACGGACCTTTGCAAGGGTCCACACGTTAAAAAAACAAGCGAATGCCGATATTTCAAACTGCTCCGTGTTTCAGGAGCCTATTGGCGCGGTGATAGCAACCGTGAGCAGTTGCAACGAATTTACGGCACCGCATGGGAGACCAAAGCCGACCTTCAGGCATACTTGACACAACGCGAAGAAGCCGCCAAACGCGACCATCGTAAACTCGGACGCGAGTTGGAACTCTTTCAGATGCATCCCGAATCCCCCGGCAGTGCATTTTGGCTTCCCAAAGGCACACTCATCTATAACCTCCTCTCCGAAAAGGTAAGGAAACTCTATCTCAGTGAAGGCTATCAGGAGGTGCGGACACCCCTCATCTACGATAGCAGTCTCTGGCAGACCTCCGGGCATTGGGAACATTTTAAAGACGATATGTTCCTCGTCGAAAATGAAGATGGCGAACCGACGAGCGCTTTGAAACCGATGAACTGTCCCGCACACATGTTAATCTATAAGAGTGCGCGCCACAGTTATCGCGATCTACCCTATCGCCTGCATGACCAAGGGGTGTTGCATCGCAATGAAGCCACGGGGACGTTGACAGGCTTGTCGCGTGTCCGCCAACTGTGCCAAGACGATGCCCATAATTTTGTCACGGAAGATCAGATCGCCGATGAATACGAGCGTATCTTGGGACTCTTCCAACGCATCTATGGCACTTTCGATCTGCCGTTCCGATGTGATTTCAGTACACGCAATCCTGAGAAGTTTATGGGTGATGTAGAGGTCTGGAATCGCGCCGAAACGATACTCGAAGATGTCCTGAAAAATAATCAGATTGAGTACAGCATCGATCCCGGCGAAGCCGCGTTCTACGGTCCTAAACTCGATTTTCAGGTTCGGGATTCACTCAATCGAGACGTTCAGTGCGCCACCGTGCAACTCGACTTCCAACTCCCAGAACGATTTGATTTAATTTACGTCGCACCAGATGGATCCGAGAAGCGTCCGGTGGTTATCCATCGTGCAATTTGTGGGAGTTTTGAACGTTTTATCGCGATGCTGATTGAGCATTACGCCGGGGCATTTCCGACATGGCTTTCACCGGTACAGTGCGTTGTGATGACGATTAGTCAACGCTTCGTTGATTACGGCAGAGAGGTCGAACAACTTCTGTTGCAAAAAGGGTGTCGCGTCACACTCGACAATAGCGATGATAAGATTGGCGCGAAGATCCGCCAAGCCCGCTTACAACGTGTCCCCTACATGTTAATTATCGGTGGACGTGAACAGGAAAGCCGCACAGTCAGTGTCCGCAGCCGAGATGAAGGCGACATCGGTGCGATGGCACTTGATACCTTCGTCGATAAATTTGTTCAAGAAGCCGACTTAGACTTTTAATTGGTTGTCGGTTCGCCTGCTGCGCAGGCTTTCAGTTATCAGTTATCGGTTACAAGAGCTTCCTCTTTAACCGATAACTAACTTTAACCATTAACTGAGAGCCGACAAGAATAAAAAAGGAGCACACCGAATGTATAAAATTTTGACAGTCAAGCCTTCCATATATAGCCTTATAATTTTTACTCTCTTCGTTGGTATCACAATTTTCAGCAGTTGCAGTTCCTCTAAACAGGTCACCCGCGTTGATGCCGACACCACAATCGATCTGTCTGGACGCTGGAACGACACCGACTCTCGCATGGTCGCCGATGACATTATTCAGGATTGCCTAACACACCCTTGGATCAATGATCACGGTATAAATAGCGGCGCGAAACCGGTTGTGATCGTCGGTGGTATCCGCAACAAGAGTATGGAACATATCCCCGTCGCTACGTTTATCACCGATATCGAACGTGCCTTCATCAACTCTGGAAAAGTGCGGACTGTCTCAAGCTCAAGTGAGCGCGGCGAAATCCGCGAAGAACGTGCCGACCAGGGCGAATTCGCCGCAATCGAAACCGTTAAAAGGATGGGACGCGAACTCGGTGCTGATTACATGATGACCGGCGAAATTAACACCATTGAAGATCGTGAAGGCGGAGACCAAGTCATCTTTTATCAGACAGATCTGACATTGACGAACATCGAAACCAACGAGAAGATTTGGATCGGTAACAAGAAAATCAAAAAGTTTGTCGGACGTGACAAGTTTAAAATGTAGGGTACTCCAGATGTGACCGTTTGGGCAGGTCCCCGTGCCTGCCCACCGCGATTTTTCAAGACTCACGGAAATCAATGATTAAAATACTCCCCTTTCTGCTCATTACTTGTCTGATAATAGGATGTGGCGGCTATAAGATGCAAGACCTCCAAATCGCATTGGAGGCGGGAGAACCAGAAAAAGCCTATACGAAGCTTCAGAAAAATTCACCGAAAAAGCCTGACATCCCATTTCTGTTTGAATTAGGATTGGTCGCCCATTACGCCAACCACTTCCCAGAAAGCAACACGGCGTTCGATCAAGCAGAAGACATCGCTGAGGACCGTTATACCAAAAGCGTTTCAAAAGAGGTAGGTTCACTGGTCACCTCCGATACATTGCGTCCATATTCTGGGACCCGATATGAACGACTTCTGAGTCACTATTATCGGGCACTCAATTATGTCTATCAAGGTCAATTAGACGGTGCGCTGGTAGAATGTCGCCGCGCCACGGCTCTCATCAACTATTTCAAGGGTGAAGACGAGGATTATGATTTCTTCGGAGCGGGTTTTTTGGCATACCTCTCCGGTGTTCTCTTTGAAGCCACTGGTGAATGGAATGACGCTTATATCTCTTACAAACAGGCGGCAGAATACTACCGAAACGCCGCGGAGAAAACCGGCGTAGAGATGCCTGAGGACATCGGTCGTTCGCTGGTCCGGTTGGCACGTAAACTCGGTTTTATTGACGAGTTGGAGCGTTACCAGGAACAGTATGGCGAGTTTTCCGCGCGTCCTGAAAACACCGGTGAACTGATTCTTTTTTATGAAAGCGGCTACGTTCCACCGAAAGGTGAGGACGCTTTGACGTTTCCGATCCTGAAAACAGACGATGTGGACGATGAAAAGTTTGTACCGACGCTTATGGGACGCGCGGGCAGGACCTATAAAAAGGTGGAATTGGAATATCTCTTACGCGTAGCGATCCCGAAAATTGACTCCAATCGCCCGCTTCTCTCAGGGATCGAAGTTGCAGCCGGAGCGGCAAAAGCGAACGGTGTGCTTGTAGGAGATGTAGAGACCATCGCAATAGAAACCTTTAATGCGCAGCGGACTGGGATTCTCTTGCGAACCTTAGTCCGGGCTGTAGGCAAATATTTGATCTACCGAAAGGCAAACAAGGAAAATGAAGCCTTGGGGTTGCTTGTAAACCTTGCCGGTGTCGTGACGGAACAGGCGGATAAGCGGTCATGGCAAACACTTCCGAATCAAATTTTTATGGTACGGATGCCACTCCCCGCTGGCACCCATACACTCAACCTCTCCTTCTTAGGTGAGAACGGGCGAGTCCGCGGCGGCGACTCCGTACCAGATATCAAGATTAACCCGAATCGGATAACTTTTTGGAATCACCGCACGTACGAATGAGCACTCCAGATAGCAAGATGGACGAAAGATATGCAACGCATTTATTTAGACTACAACGCCACAACACCTCTTCGTCCCGAAGTCCGGGACGCAATCATGCCGTATCTTACCGAGGCATTCGGTAACGGTTCCAGTATTCACGCTTACGGACGCGAGGCACGTACGGCTATCGACACCGCACGCGAGCAGGTCGCCGATCTTATCGGTGCCAAAAGCCCGAGTGAGATTGTTTTCACTGGAAGTGGCACCGAAGCAGATAACCACGCCATTAAAGGGCTGACCGAACTCCAAAAAAGTCGAGGCAAAGGCAACCATATTATCACTTCCTCTGTGGAGCATCACGCCGTTTTGCATACCTGTCAATATCTGGAGCAACGCGGTTTCGAGGTAACCTATCTCCCCGTGGATAGATACGGACGGATTCGCATTGAACAACTTCGTGAAGTAATCCGCGATACGACAGTCCTGATCTCTATCATGCACGTCAACAACGAGAACGGCACCGTCCAACCCCTTGAGGAGATGTGTGAAATCGCCCAAGAACACGAGATCCCTCTCCACACCGATGCCGTGCAATCGGTTGGGAAGTTAGAAGTGAACGTACAAGAACTCGGTGTGAATCTCCTCGCGTTTTCCGGTCATAAGATTTACGCCCCCAAAGGGATCGGTGTCCTCTATATTCGACGCGGCACGCGACTCGCAAACCTCGTTCACGGGGGAGCACATGAACGCAACCGACGCGCCGGATCTGAGAACGTCCCTGCCATTGTCGGCTTAGGCATTGCTGCTGATCTTGCGAAACAGGAGCAGAACGCCTATGCACAGCATCTCCACGCTTTAACCCAAAGACTTCGCGAGGGCTTGGATGCGCACATTGATCGCCTGCACTATAACGGACATCCCGACCACTGCGCTCCCGGCACTCTCAATGTTTCGTTTGAATCGGTGGAAGGTGAAAGCCTCATTTTACGTTTGGACATGGAGGGTATCTGTGTCTCGACGGGTTCCGCGTGTACCTCCGGCTCTATGGAACCATCACACGTGCTCGCCGCGCTCGGCTTACCGCCACGTTTGGCACAAGGCACAGTCCGCTTTTCCTTGGGCAGGAACACAACCGAAGCCGAGATTGATGAGGTCATCGCCAAATTACCGAAGGTCATCCAGCAAATGCGAACCCTGTATAGAGGATAGTTCTACAGAGATGCCGCCCCTACGGGGCTAAGATTGCCCATTTATCTATCTGTGATTTTCGGCATGATGCTTGAATGGGTTCTACACTTAAATCGAAATATTTATTGAAACTTCACCCAACCGCATCGGTTCTCCATCCTGTAGACCTCTTCACTCCAATCCACTATAACAGTGGCATGCCTGTAGAAACGCCGAAAATAGCCCCTTTTTGTGCAACTTAAACAGACAACTGTCCCTTTTCGTGCAGCTTAACCCCGATAATCACACGGATACCCGCAAATTCAGCACTTTTTGCGTCGGCACGGGAATTGCTCTTATCTCCATATCAACACCTTTTTCCCTTGGAGGTAAAGATGCATGCGCGGAAAAATAACCTCAGGTGCCCTAATGACCTCGCTGGTGCTTCACGTCGTCATAGCACTTGTGGCTGGACTCTATCTACTCGTGCAAACCGAGCGGTTTAGAGATTTAATAGGTGTCGAAATTCTCTATCCCAAAGAACCCCCGAAGCTTAAAGCGGGGAAATTCGTCGTGAAACCTGTTATGAAGCCGACTGTTCCAACACGAGACATTGTCATTGAACAGATTCAGGTACAATCCCGTGTGAAGACTCTGTTTATCCGCGAGTTAAATTTCCAACCACAAATGGTCCCCGGGTTTTCAACCCGAACCGTTAAAGTAAAACCATCAACAGATCCGAACCTACCGAAAGTCATCACACTGAATCCAGCCGGGATGACAGATGTGATACACGCGGATTTGTTGGTGTCGGATGCTCCTGATGCCTTGGCGTTCTCCGCGCCTATAGTAAGAGTCCCGTTTGCCCGAACGAGAACCGCCTTTCGCGGTATCGTTGGACACTTGAAGGTAACCCTTGAGCGTCCACCGGGACTTTCAATGGTTGAAAACGTCGGTGCGGCACGCGATGCACTCGGCGATGTCGTCGAGAACATCACGCTTTCCAGTTATGTCGTACCACCCCTTCCCAGAGGCGAACCGGGTGGGCGCGTCATTGGTAAAGGTAAGGACATCCGAGGTATTCTCCGTTTTGCACGCGTCCGGCATGAGCTTTCTGACTGGTGGGCGGATGCTTCTGCGCTCAACGCATTGACGCAATGGCTCAACGAGCGGACCGAAATCAAAACCGATATGAACGTTGAGGGCGGTGCCGTGAAACTCAACGACGCCAATCTCTTTAAAACGCCGCTCGCCTTTATGACAGGACACGATCCGGGACTCGTCCGTTCTCGGAAGATGTATGGATGGAAGTATGGTACCGGTAGGATAGATGGTCGCCTCAGCGAGTCTGAAGCCGCAGGGTTGCGTCGCTATCTCGTTGAAAAAGGTGGGTTTCTCGTCTTTGATGATTGTGGTGTGAATGCTCCCGCGCAGGCGATGGTGCGCCTCTTCCTCTCACAGATGCGTTACGTCATGCCTGAATATCACGTCGAGCGGATCTCCAACAACCACGAAGTCTATAATAACTTCTATGCGATGGCGGGTCCCCCTGTCGGTTTCGACATTTTCTGGTGGGGCACCCGCCCGCCGAAACGGAACTTTCTCGAAGGTATCTCCGTTGGTGAGAAATTAGCGGTTATCGTTGTCCGTCGTGATTACATGTGCGCCATGGAGACCGTCAGCTACCCGACGCGGAGCGTCCACTATTCCCCAGGGGTCTACCGTTTCATGACAAACGTTGTCGTGTATGCGCTGACGCACGGTTCAATTTCGGACTATTCCGGCTATGTTCCTGAGTCCGCACTAATCAAAAAAGCACTCCCGAAACAAGCACCTGCCGCTGCGAAGGTCGGTGATTTTGAATAGTTATTTGTTAGGTTCATTTTCGCTCAACTCATTAAGTGCCGACTTAGCCTGTAGGTTGGGTTGAACGACACTGAAAAGTGCGATGCCAACATTCCAAATGCACATCAACCTCATAGCCATTATACCCCATCAAGGATGAAGTGAAACCCAACTTTATACCTCCAGATTCCCGAATCCTCATACGAAAAGTGTTGGGTTCCTCTCGGTATCTCTGGAGTAGAAGTCGCATGGAAACGACGCGATTTTTTGAATTACCAACACTCTGGTCCTATTTTGAATTACCAACACTCTGGTCCTATTCGTTCAACCCAACCTACCTTTCCTATGCTCAAATTTGAACATTCTCTGCCGGAGAACCATGTGCTTGCTATTAAACCGATCTTTTCTTGACGGTTTTGGTCAAACATGTTATTATCTTCACAACGGCTTAGGTAAAATGCCGGGAGCAAGCAACAACGGCACTTGCGAAACCTGAGCAACAACCGTTAAGTCACCAACCGCGTCGTTTCACGCTTGGCGCATAGTTAAAAAAATGAAAATTCGCTATATCAACGCCTACCAAGTCGATCTCCCACTCTATGAAGGCAGTTACAACTGGTCGGGCGGGAAATCTGTATCCGTATTTGACAGCACCATCGTCTCAATTGAAACGGACGAAGGCATCACCGGCTACGGCGAGGTGTGTCCGCTGGGACCGTTCTATCTTCCCGCTTATGCGGCAGGCACCCGCACAGGTATCACCGAGCTCGGTCCGCACCTCATTGGCGAAGATCCGACACAACTGCTCCCGCTCAACCAACGCATGGACATTGCCCTCAAGGGACATCCATACGTGAAATCAGCAATCGACATGGCGTGTTGGGATATCCTCGGTAAGGTCGCTAACCAATCGGTCTGTACACTTCTTGGCGGTAGGTACGGTTCAGATTTCATGCTGTATCGTGCGATTTCCCAACAATCTCCCGACGAGATGGCGGCGAAAGTTGCCACCTATCGTGCGGAAGGGTACCGCAAATTCCAGTTAAAAGTGGGGAGCGATCCGAACACCGATATTGAACGCATCCGAGCAGTCGCCGAACTGATGCAACCCGGAGATGTACTCATTGCGGATGCGAATACGGGTTGGTTGATGCACGAAGCCGCCCGTGTCGTGCAAGGCGTGAACGATGTGGATGTCTACATTGAACAACCCTGTCTCTCCTACGAAGAATGCCTCGCCATCCGTCAGCGTACGGGTCACCCCTTTGTGCTTGACGAGACGATAGACAGCATTCACACGTTGTTACGCGGTCATGCCGATCGGGCGATGGATGTCGTCAACATTAAGATTAGCAAATTCGGTGGACTCACCAAAGCGAAACTTGCGAGAGATTTATGCGTCGAACTCGGAATTGCGATGACCATCGAAGATAGCTGGGGTGGCGATATTACAACCGCCGCCATTGCCCATCTCGCGCACAGTACACCGACAGCGTTCCTCTTCACGGCGACAGATTTCAACAGTTACGTCACTGTCAGCACAGCGGCAGGCGCGCCGCAACGCACTAACGGCAGGATGGCAGCCTCAACGCAACCGGGCTTGGGAATCACTCCTGATATGGATGTGTTAGGTGAAGCGGTCGTTCATGTGGAGTAATCGAATGCGTATTAGAATCCTTTCTGCCGCCGATGTCCGAGCAGCCTTGCCGATGCCCAAAGCCATTGATGCGATGCGGCACGCCTACGGTCAACTTTCAGCAGGCAAAGTGACCGCACCGCCACGGCAACATATCTCCACTGACAAAGGGGTCACGCTTCTAATGCCTGCGCATCTGCCTGAGCGCAGTGAGTTCGGTATCAAAGTCGTCTCGGTTTATGACGATAATCCAAACCTCGACTTGCCCCGCATCACCGCGACAGTTTTGGTGCTCGACCCAGCGACAGGACTCCCAAAAGCAATCATGGACGGCAGTAGTCTCACCGCTATCCGAACGGGAGCCGGTGGTGGTGTGGCGGCGGATCTTCTTGCCCGAAAGGACGCGAAAACGGTTGGTTTATTCGGAGCAGGCGTACAGGCGAGAGCACAACTGCAGGCGGTGATGGCGGTCAGAGACATCAAGCGCGTCAACCTCATCAGTCGCACAAAAGCCTCAGCACAACAACTCGCCACTGAAATTTCAGCGTGGACAGATGCCCCAGCAGTTCATCTCGTCCCGAACCCTCAACAGGCCGTAGAGGACGCTGACATTGTCATTTGTGCGACGACATCGGCAACCCCACTTTTCGACGGAAATGCCCTGCGTCCCGGTACACACATCACAGCTGTTGGCACGTTTGTCCCAGAGAAACGAGAAGTTGACACGACGACACTAAGAAAGGCTGATCGAATTGTGGTCGATTCGCGGGAAGCCTGCTTAGAGGAAGCAGGAGACCTGATTATCCCGAACGTTGAAATTGATGCCGAAATCGGAGAAATCATCAACGGCGACAAGCAGGGACGCCAATCAAACGACGAAATCACATTCTTTAAATCGGTCGGCGTGGCGGTGCAAGATGCGGTCGCGGGAGCCGCGGTGCTTGTAGAAGCAGAAGCCAAAGGATTGGGTACCCTCGTTGAAATGGCTTTTTAATTTTACCTTGCGGAGGAACAACGGACGTTTGAACTTTGACGGGCGTTCTTCATCTCTTGAGGAAACACCCAAGCAAAAACCCTGCGCCGATGTTGCAGGCTACGGATTGGACGCATAATTCAATTGACAAAAAAAGCGAATCCGATAAGATAGGGTGCATATTTCTTCTACGACTTTCAACTTTAGCAAACACAGTCGCGAATTGACCAGAAACCTGCCCATAATGAAATGGAGGGCAGTCCAGGAGCAATAGTTAAAAAAATGGAAAAAACGCATCTACTTCAGGCACCACATCTCCACGCAATTGCGCGTAATATTTTTGTCGCCGCTGGCGGATCGCGGCACATCGCAGAGGATGTCTCCGAAATCCTCGTCAATGCCAACCTTGCGGGTCACGACTCACACGGCGTGCTGCGCGTTCCTGCGTATTTACGCGGCATTGATACCAAACAACTCGATCCGACCGCGGAACCCAAAGTTCTCGCAGAGACAGCGAATACCTTACGTGTCGATGGACAACGCGGCTTCGGACACTACGTCTCACGCTGGTCTATGAGTAAAGCGATAGAAAAGGCAAAAACCGCTATCTCTTGTTCTATCAGTATCATTAACACTGGACATATTGGACGTTTGGGTGAGTATGCAGAAGCGGCGGCGAGAGCCGGATGTATCTCAATTGTTACCACCGGTGGCGGCGGTAGAGGCAGAGGACCCACTGTCCCCTTTGGTGGCGCGGAAGGTGCTTTCGGGACGAACCCGATCGCCATCGGTGTGCCGACCGGCGATGACAGTCCGTTTATCGTTGACTATGCCACGAGTATGGTTGCCGAAGGTAAGATACAGGTCGCACGGAGCAAAGGCATCGACTTACCGGAAGGTTGTATTCTTGATAAAAACGGAATGCCGAGCGTCAAACCCGCTGATTTCTACGATGGCGGTTCGCTTCTCGCGTTTGGGAAACATAAAGGCTACGCACTCGCTATGCTCACATGCCTCCTTGGTGGCTTGGCAGGAACTTATGATGTAGAGCAGGGCACCATGAACGGCATTTTCATGCAAGCCATCGATGTCAACGCCTTCACACCGGTTGATGAATACCAGAAAGGTGTGCGCGCCTTCTTAGACGGCATTAAATCTACACCGCCAGCCCCCGGCTTCGACGAAGTCCTTGTCCCCGGTGATTTTGAACACCAATTCCGCACACAACGGTTAGTGGATGGGATTGAGATCCCCGACACCATCTACAATCAACTTCAAGAATGCGCAGACAAACTCGGCATTTCCATCGGTGAGGACACTGTCGAGGAAGACGACAAGGCACACTATAGTCCGCTTTCATAACCGCGCTTACGAGAATAAGATAGGAGGGAACGCATCGTGAAGAGGCACATATTTGAAGCCGCACATCTTCAGGCATTTACAAACGCCATATTTGTGGCGGCAGGCACACCGCAGCACATCGCGGATAACGTTGCCGAGATTTTGATAAAAGCGAATCTCGCTGGACACGATTCGCACGGTGTGCTTCGGATTCCCTCCTACCTCGACGGAATTGAGGGCGGCGGTATCCGTCCGGATGCCGAACCGGATGTGCTACGAGAAACCAACAACACGCTCCATATTGATGGTGGAAACGGTTTTGGGCACTATACTGCCCGATACACCGTCCGGCGTGCGATCGAAAAAGCGAAAACTGCGCGCACCTGCTTCGCGACACTTACTCGGACGGGACATATCGGCAGGGTCGGTGAATACGCACAAGAAGCCGCGGAATCCGGATATATTGGAATTATCACCGTCGGTGGCGGTTCAAAAGGCGGTGGACGCATCCTCCCCTTCGGTGGTGCGGTTGGCGCACTCGGGACGAATCCGATCGCCATCGGTGTCCCTACAGGCGATGATACTCCATTTCTCATCGACTTCGCAACCAGTATGATCGCAAACGGTAAAACCTACGTTGCCGACAGCGAAAATAGAGATTTGCCGGAAGGATGTGTTGTTGACAAAGACGGAAATCCCACTGTCAAAACTGCCGAGTATCGCGATGGTGGACATCTTCTTGCTTTTGGAAGGCATAAAGGCTATGCGCTCTCCCTCTTCGTCTGTCTACTCGGTGGATTGGCAGGAACATTTAACATCGAGACTGGACAGATAGGCGGTCTCTACATGCAAGTGATTGATGTCAACGCGTTCACATCGCTTGCTGAGTACCAAAAAGGGGTTCGGGCATTTTTAGACGCAATCAAGACGATACCCCCCGCGCCCGGCTTCGACGCGGTGTTAGTCCCCGGGGATTTTGAAGCGAATACTCGCGCACGCCGCCTCGCAAACGGGATTGATATCCCCGACTCCATCTACCAGCAGCTTCGCGAATGCGCCGAAAAATGGAATGTGCCCATGGCACAAACCCAATAATCTCGTTTGTAAGGGCAGCATGTTATCTTTTTTAATTTATCGGCTCCTGGGTGTCGCTCCACTTCATTACACAACGGTTTCCGGTTAACTCTAACCCTTTTCAACATCAAGAAGGAGTGCGACTTTAACGAAAACCCCCGCGTAATGTGACGGAGAGGCCCCAGAAACCAATCGTTAGAAATATGCAATTCAAGCGTCTATCTCTCATAATACCCCTCTTGCTGACGCTGTCACTCACCGCCGTCGCTCAAACAGAACACACCTTACTTAAACACGGCAGTAGCGTCCTAACGGTTGCATATTCCCCGGTGAATCCTTTCCTGATTGCCAGTGCTGGCGATAATGGGGTAATAAAGTTGTGGAATCTGCGGAACGGGACCGTGGCAACATTAGGTCACCACGATGATACTGTCAATTCCATCGCTTTTTCCCCAGACGGCAGGTTTCTCGCCAGCGGTGGTGACGATTATGTCCTCAAATTGTGGAATGTCAACCACAAACGCCATATCGTAATCCATGAGCATATTACTGACCGCGCTCGTTCACAAGTCAAAGCGGTTACCTTCTCTCCAAACGGCAGCATGATAGCGACTGGCGGTAGACATGCGAAGCTCTGGAACGCACGCACCTACAACGAGATCGTTACGCTCAGACATATCGACTGGGTCTGGGCAGTTGCGTTTTCCAACGATGGCAGGCTACTCGCCACGGGAGATAACAGTGGTCAGGTTACCGTCTGGGATGTTCAAAGCCAACAGGCTGTTACGCAACTTCATGCTGATTCGGAGGCCGTCTATACCGTTCAGTTCTCTCCGGATGCCCAAATCCTTGCGGGTGCGGGATACGAAGGGAAAGTGAAATTATGGAAAGCACCGAATTGGATACCCCATGGCACGCTTACCACCAACGGCACAATCTCCAATATGAGTTTCTCACCCGATAGCAGCACGCTTGCCACCACAGGCTATACATCTGTCAATCTATGGAGGGTTAACATCGGCGAGAATATCGGCACGCTCATGGGACACACAGATTGGGTCAGGGGTACCGCCTTTTCTCCAGACGGAAGTTCGCTGATCAGCGGTGGTACGGACAGCACACTCCGACTCTGGGATGTCACACCCTATCGTTCTATCACTCCGGATATGGTGCGGATTATCTATTTCCTCCCGCGCGATCGGAACATGCAACCGAGCATCTGGACGAAGGTGGATACACTCATAAGGCGCGTTCAACGTTTTTATGCAGACCAGATGCAAATTAATGGATTCGGTCGAAAAACCTTCACGTATGAAACCGATGCAAATGGTCAGATGCTTGCATACCGAGTTGAGGGGCAGTTCAGAGACCAATATTACCATACGGATACTGCAAACAAGGTCTACGATGAAGTCGCGTCTCTGTTTGACACGGAAAAACACGTCTATCTCATTGTCGCAGACATCAGTAGTGAGTTCATTGGTGCAACAGACAAATGCGGGGTTGGTGGCGGCAATTGGTTTGAAAATGAACCCTCGGTCAGGGCTCGAGGGGGCCGCGCGGTGATCCCTGCCTCGGGTGTGTGTTTCGAGGGGGCGTATGGCGTCGTTGTAACAGCGCACGAACTCGGACACGCTTTCGGTTTAGAGCACGACTTTCGAGATCCGACATACATCATGTCATACGGAGTAGCACCAAATCAACTGTCTAAGTGTGCCGCCAGTTGGCTGAACGCCAATCGCTTTTTTAACACCGGTCAAACCGCCTTCAATGAACCGACAACGATTCAGATGCTCACGCCTTCAAGGTACTCCCGAAACGCGAGAAATTTTACACTCCAATTTTCCGTCAGTGATGTAGACGGTATCCACCAAGCGCAGTTACTGGTGCCGACGACCGTGTTGGACCCAGCGTCCGGTGTCAAGTTACACAGTTGTAAGGACTTACACACGCCAAGCAGTCTCCTTAAATTCAGCACGCCGACCTTAACGGCACAGCAAATCAACAATGTCGTCCTCCAAGTGATTGATGTCCACGGAAATATTACACGGCAGGACTACACACTCAGAGCAGTGAACGCCTTAGTATCTGGAAACAACGCCGATGTCAACAGAGATGGAGCGGTCAACATAGCAGACCTCGTATTGGTTGCTTCCAATTTCGGCAAAACGATCGTTGGCAGGGTTCATCCAAATCCGGATGTTAACGGAGATGGGATTGTCAATATTGCCGATCTCCTCTTAGTTGCCAGTTTGTTAAGTGATGTACGGGCAGCACCGGCGTTACATATCCAAGAAATGCCTGCGTTTACAACCGCAGACTTACAGAAGTGGATAAGACAAGCGAAAGACTATGACCTCCACGTTGGTTCTTCACACCCCAATGTTGAGGTTGCAAAAAGAGGGATTGTTGTGCTTGAACAACTCCTTGCAACCTTAACTATTCCAACAGAAACCCATCTCTTAGCAAACTATCCGAACCCTTTTAACCCTGAGACGTGGATACCCTATCAGTTATCTAAGCCTGCGGAAGTGACGTTGCACATCCGCTCTATAGATGGAACACTGGTGCGGACCTTGGCGTTGGGACATCAACCTGCAGGAACGTATCACAGCAAAAGCCGCGCAGCGTATTGGGATGGCAGAAATCAACACGGTGAACCCATGGCGAGTGGCGTTTATTTCTCTACATTATCGGTAGGAGACTTCTCAATGACACGCAAAATGTTGATAAAGAAGTAGCGTCTGGAAACGCTTTCGGCACATATCACATATAGTGAAGTCTGAAAATATTTGGTGCTTTTTGGCACGATGTCGATGAATCGCACTACTACGAACGGCTGTTTGTTAAAGAGTAGAGATCTATGTAATTGTCAGTAAGTCCTAATATAAGTTGGGTTTCACGCTAAATTATCCAGCAAAAGACCAATACAGGGAACGTCCGTTTTCTGTCTCGTTCAACCCAACCTACAGGATCACAACATTCTCCAATTAAATCCTTAATTTTCATGAAACTGCGACTACTGTTTTCAGCCAACAGAAATTACCTTTGACATTACACCACCATAGTGTTATACTTAATCGCGTAACATTGATTCTATTTTTGAAAGGATGTAGGGCGTAGTTTGTAAGCCCATATTAACATAACATAATGAACCTTGGACTCACGGATAAAATTGCAGTTGTAGGTGCCTCAAGCAAAGGACTTGGGCGCGCGATCGCTCTTGGGTTAGCACACGAAGGCGCGAAGGTCACTATCTGCGCAAGAGACAAAGAGGCTTTGGAAGCAACAGCAGATGACATTCGCAATCAGACCGACACCGAAGTTTTAGCGGTACCGACCGACGTCAGCCAACCAGATCAGGTTGAAAATCTCATTAGCACAGCGATAGAGCACTTCGGTGGTATTGATATATTGGTTAACAATGCCGGTGGACCCAGAGCCGGACGGTTCGATGACTTGGAGGCACAGGACTATCAAGACGCCGTCCAATTGAACCTGATGAGCACGATAAACCTCTGTCGCGCTGTTGTCCCGACGATGCGGGTGCGTGGTGGTGGACGGATTATCAATCTTACTTCTGTCTCTGTCAAACAACCTGTCGATGGACTTATGTTATCCAATATGGCACGGACAGGCGTGATTGGATTCGCGAAGACCCTCGCGACAGAATTAGCACCAGATAAAATTCTCGTTAACAACGTCTGTCCCGGTATTATCTTCACCGACCGTATCCGACAACTCGCGACCGTCCGTGCAGAAGAGGGTGGCATCACGTTTGATGAGGCACTCGCAAATATGACTGCAGATATTCCGCTCGGTAGAATCGGCGACCCAGACGAGTTTGCAACCTTAGTCGTTTTTCTGGCATCGGAACGCGCCAGTTACATCACCGGCACTACGATTCAGGTAGACGGCGGCATGGTAAAATCATTACTCTGATACACTTGAACGGAGGCATGATGAACGATGTTAATATCCGTAATCGTTCCTGCGTTCAACGAAGAGCAGACAATCGGACAGGTGCTGGAGGCACTATGTACCCTGCCACTTGAGAAACAATTGATTGTTGTCAACGACGGTTCCACCGACGGAACTTACAAGGTGCTTGAGGAATTGCGTGCGACTTATGAACTGACCGTCGTGCATTGCCAAGAGAACAGAGGCAAGGGTTTCGCAATTCGGAGCGGGCTTCCATACGCGAAGGGAGAAGTAGTCGTTATTCAAGATGCAGACATGGAATTGACTCCGGCAGATCTACCTGAACTTGTGGGACCACTGGAAAAGGAGAACATTCACGTCGTCTACGGATCAAGGTTTCTGAATGGGCGAGGGAACGCCAGTCTTCATAATTTCATAGCGAATCGTATTCTCGCTATCTACACAAATCTCCTTTACGGATGCCGAATTACCGATGAATCAACAGGCTACAAAGCCTTCTCCACAGAACTCATCACACGTTTAGATTTAACGTGTGAAGGATTTGAATTCTGTCCGGAGGTCACAGCAAAGATTTTGCGTGCGGGTTATCGTATCTACGAGGTACCGGTTTCCTATTTCCCGCGCACGAAGAAGGAGGGCAAGAAACTCCGATTCTGGTCAGATGGATTTTCTGCCGCATGGACACTTCTAAAATACCGTTTTATATCAGAAACTGAACTTTTTAAAAATATGACGCAGAATCAACTGCGTTAATATCCAATGTTTGGAGGTTAAATTACTAATTATGTTAAAAAAAATAGTTTATTCCGCACTCGTTCTTGTACTGGTAGGTGGCGTATCGCTCCTGGTGTTCGGACACAGCAATCTCCCTACCTTGCTGGAAGACGTTAATAAAGATGGTGTCGTGAACATCCAAGATTTGGTGCTTGTCGCTGGTTCTTTCGGACAACCCAGGGATCGCAATGCAGAACAGGATCCTGATGTGAACCGCGACGGGATTGTCAACGTCTTGGACCTCGTTCGCGTGAGCAGCAGTTTTGGACAAACTGCCCCGGATGAAAACTCCACGTATCATGATATTCAGGAGGCCCTCTTTGATAAGAGCTGTGCGAACAGTGCTTGCCATGCCGCGCCTGCAAACGCCCTCGGTTTGAATCTCACCTATGGTCTCTCCTACGAAGAGTTGGTGGGAGTTGTGCCACAGAATCCCGCGGCGGCAGCGGCGGGTATGAAACTCGTTGACCCAGGGAACCCAGAGAACAGTTTTCTTTTGACGAAATTGATGGGACCGACAGTGGCGGAACAGGGTCAGCGGATGCCGTTCGGTGGCGGCGTACTCCACAATGGTAAGATAGATGCGGTTCGGACATGGATCGAGGCAGGGGCACCACAGACCGGTAAAATAGCAGGTATTGGAGATCTTGGTGTTTTACGCGATCCTGATGAAGTCTTTGAACCCCCTGCGCCTCCCGCGCCTGGGGAAGGCTATCAACTCCATTTGCCGCCGTTCAAAATTGAACCCGGCACCGAACGGGAAATTTACTACGCCACCCAAATCAGAGATGAAAATGGGGATCCCGTAGAGGGAGATATCTTTATCAATAGAGTAGAGATTTTCTATCCTGCGGGTAGCCATCACTTCATCTTATATCGATTCACGGAAGAAGGTTTGGCACAAGGTGTGCCAGAGAGAGGCATTACACCCGGAATCGGTGTTAATTCGGAAGATGAGTTCCGTGAACTTGATACTGAAGATCCGCTGGTACTTGGGAATTTCGGGGTTGACAGACTTTTCGTCGTCGGAACACAAACAGATGACACCCTCTTTGCGTTCCCGGAGGGTGTAGGGTTACGGCTCCCCGGTGATACCATTTACGATCTGAATTCCCACTACATCAATCTGCTCGGCGACGAAACGCTGCTTGGTGAAACTTACGTTAATATCTACACGATTCCGGAGGCGGAAGTCCAATACGAAGCCGTTGAAATCTTCGTTTCTAATCGGTCAATTAACGTCCCACCCGGAACAACACGTGTCGCTAAAATGACGTGGTACGTTGAAGATGAGTTGGAGCGTCGTGGACACGATGCAGGAACAGCTTTGAACGTCTTTCTGCTGACATCTCACATGCATCGGCACGGGGAACTGTTCGAGATTTTTCAGGGTTCAACAGGCGATCTGCTACATCGGAGTATCTCTTATGATGATGCCCCGATTACCCCTTTCGATCCGGTTCTTCGCTTAGATGCAGCCGACACACTCAAGTTCGAGTGTACCCATAACAACTACGACACGGACGAACCCCTTATATTTGGACTCACGTCTGAAGATGAGATGTGTATTATCTTTGGCTATTATTATATCCCAACCGAAAGTGCGGGAGAAATAATTAAATAGAAATTCCCTCATAAACATAGGAAGGCGCGCTTTCTAAGCGCGCTTTTCTCTTAGATGGCTATTAACTCAAGACCAGATAACTTTATGGAAGCCCTCGCCCGCCAGATTCTGGTGTGTGACGGTGCTATCGGAACCGAACTCCGCAAACGGATCCCATCACATTTACAGTGCATCGATGCCTGCAATATTTCTACAGAGCATGCTGAGAGGGTTGTAGCGGTTCATCGCGCCTATATCGATGCGGGTGCCGATGTCATTCAGACGAATACCTATCAAGCAAACAGAGAAGCATTAGCAGTCCACGGCTTGGCTGAACAGGTTGAAGAGATTAACAGAACAGGCGTGTCACTGGCACGAGCGGCGGCACAAGAGACATGCTATGTTGCTGGCTCCGTTGGTCAAATTCCGTTTCAAACTTTAGATACGCCGATTCCATCCACGAAGGCACTCCGACGGCTTTTCAAGGAGCAGATGGACGCGCTCGTCGATGAAGGCGTTGATCTTCTCGTACTCGAAACTTTTGTCTCCCCCAAACAAGCAGAAATCGCTACAAAGCAAGCACTCACCTATGATGTCCCTGTCGTCGTTGAAATCAGCGGGGTTTCAGGAGGAACTGTAGGCGCAGGATTAGATGTGCGCGTTT
Source organism: Candidatus Poribacteria bacterium (assembly GCA_965220065.1). Taxonomy (GTDB): domain Bacteria; phylum Poribacteria; class WGA-4E; order WGA-4E; family WGA-3G; genus WGA-3G. Next base: position 4,419,782 of record OZ244804.1, on the reverse strand, counting down.
TTGCACAAACGTTAGAACAACTCGGCGCGCACGCAGTCGGCATCAATTGCAGAGGACCGCATGATCTCGTTGAGGCGATGGAGTTGCTTGCCCCCGTTATCAAAGTCCCTATTGCCGTACAACCGAACGCTGGAAATCCGAGAGTAGAACAGGGTGAAATTGCCGTCTCTTACACAGTCGAGGCAGAGGTTTTCAGCGACTATGTTGGAAAATTAGTTGAACTCGGCGCGAACATGATCGGCGGCTGTTGCGGTACGACCCCTGCCTATACGGCAAAAATCCGACAGGCTCTCGTAGGACGCGAACCTGTTCAACGGGAGCAACGCATTTTCGTCCTCCCAAAAATTACGTCAACGTCTAAAGCACCAACCGATAATCCTGTCCAACAAGTATTTGAAACGCGCGAACACATTGTAAGTGTAGAAATGCGCGCCAATACTTTTCCGCAATTGCGAGCAATGCTGAAAGAAGCGAAAAACCTCGCGGCAACCGGTGTAGACTTATTTGACGTAACCGACAATTCTGGTGCCGCAGTGAACATTGGGGCTATTGCCACAGCATATCGACTCCAGCAGGCGACCCAGATTCCGACGCTCATCCATTGGACGACCCGATCCCGTAATCTCATCAGTATGCAATCTCATCTTCTGGAAGCGGAGGCATTGGGAATCCGAGGCATTGTTGCTCTATCCGGGGACCATCCGAAAGCCGGACCTTATGAGACCGCCAGTCTCGTCCCGGATGTTCGCGGTGCGGTTCAATTGATGAGGCTCATTGCCCGACTGAACCAAGGCGAACTCGCCGATGGCTCGTCGATCGGGGAGCCGTGCAGTTTCTATTATGGCGGTGGCTTCACGATTGCAGAGAAGCTACAGCCACACGTCAAGCACCTTGCAAATAAAGTGGCACATGGCGCGAAGTTTGCATACACACAACCCGTCTGGACCTATGAGGATATTTTACGCGCCCAGCAAGCAACGGAACATCTCGATATAAAGATCCTCTACGGTATCCTACCACTCACGAGTTTCCGAAGCGCATCCTATCTACGCGATAATTTGGGGCTTTACATCCCGCAGTTTATTGTTGACAAATTCCGGGATCTTGGAGACACCACTGGACATGAACTTGGTATGAGACTGTGCTTGGAATTGGTTCAGGAGATCCGTAATCAAGATGAATGCGCAATCGATGGCATCTATCTGATTCCGCCTGCTCGTATGAATTGGAAAAACAGAGCCAGTGTCATCTCAGAAATCGTTAAAGCCTACCGTTAACGATTTCTCCGCGCCCGCTACTCCTAAATTAACGTGAGTTTGATAAAAGAAACAGATTCTTGTAGGTTGGGTTGAACGAGAACAAACTCAAAACAGGAGAAGGCAGAAGACTGGCAACCGACAGATAGAAACCTGATATGCCCAAGACCCAAGTGAAACCCAACATATTCTTAGCCCCATAGCATTTGATTTGTTGGATTTCGCTATGCCTATCTTCAAGAATAGGGGGTTGACAATCAGCATTCTTGGTTCAAATTATAGGACTCTTAGTCTTTTACGACTCAACCCAACCTACATTCACTATGAAGAATCGTGAAACCTCAATCTCATCGTCACGCGTTACAGGGCGCTCGCTTCTTTTAGGTGTCCTACTCATTCCAGTCAATGTCTACTGGATGACACTTGTTGAGGTGAAGTATTACTCCCTTGACGGTTCGTGCCTTCCACTCTTTATCCAACCTGTTTTCATCATGTTCGTCTGTGTCGTCGCCAACCTTGCATTGAAACGCATCGCACCGCGACAGATGCTCCAGCAAGGGGAACTGCTCGCGATCTACATTATGGTCGCGATCTCCTGCACGTTTGCGGGGCACGACACGATGCAAAATATGTTCGGCAGTATCGCGCATCCGTTCCGATTCGCGACTGAAGAGAACGAGTGGCAGACCCTCTTTTTTCGGTATCTACCCGCGTGGCTTACGGTTTCTGACGCGCAAAGTTTACAGGGGTTTTATGAAGGGGAATCCACCTTCTACACAAACCACAACTTTACAGTCTGGACAAAGCCGTTACTGTTTTGGGGACTCTTCTTCCTGATTATGATGTTCATGATGCTCTGCATCAACACGCTCGTCCGAAAGCGGTGGGCAGAACAGGAAAAGTTGGCGTATCCGATTATCCAACTCCCCCTTCGGCTCTCGGAGGATGGCGGCATCAGTCTCCTCAAAAATCGGATGATGTGGATCGGATTCAGTATCGCCGTCGCTATCGGTGTGATTAACGGGGTTCACTACCTCTTCCCACAATTCCCAGAGATCCCTTATATTAAACGGACAGCCGTTTTCCGAGACATCTTCACCGACCGTCCATGGAATGTTATTCGTGGTACCCGTATCTCCGTTTATCCATTCGCAGTAGGATTGGCGTTTTTCCTGCCGTTGGATCTCTCGTTTTCGTGCTGGTTTTTCTTTGTTGTTCGCTTAGCAGAATTTGTCATTGGGGCGGCACTCGGCACGCGCTATTTCCCTGCCCTCAACGAACAAGCATACGGGGCGTGGATTGCGCTCTTTTTACTTGCTGTCTGGGTCACACGGCGGCATCTGACTGAGGTCATGAAAAAGGTGCTTGGATTCAAATCGCGTCTCGATGATTCGGACGAACCGATGCCGTATCGTGCCGCTTTCTTAGGGATTCTCGGTTCACTTGTCGCGCTCGGTGTCTTTTCCTCTATCGCAGGGATGTCCTTATGGGTTGCGGGCATCTTCTTTGGTGTCTATTTCCTACTCTCCTTTGCGATCACCCGTGTCCGAGCGGAACTCGGCACACCTCATGAGATTTACTATGTCAATCCGCACGATATGTTGGCGACAGTCGGCGGCACTCGTCAGTTCGACACAAGCAGTCTCACGATCATGTCGCTGTTCTACTGGTTCAATCGCGGTTACCGCAATCACCCGATGCCCAATCAGATTGAGGCGTTTAAACTCGCAGAATCAACGGGAATGGGGAACCGACGTTTATGGGTAGCGATGTTGATTGCGATTATCGTTGGTATTCTGGTAACCTTCTGGGCAAACCTTGACATCACCTTCCGAAACGGTGCGGTTGCGAAAGCAGGCGGGTTCAAAGGCTGGGTCGGCAGAGAGTCGTTCAGTAGACTCCAGCGGTGGCTACATAACCCGACCGAACCGAACGTGATCGGCATCGGCTTTATGGGTATCGGCGCGCTTCTGACGTTCGTGATGATGTACATGCGGATGCATTTCTTGTGGTGGCCCTTCCATCCAGCGGGCTACGCGCTCGCGATTAGTTTCGCGATGGATTACTTCTGGTTCGCCTTCTTCGTGGCGTGGTTTCTAAAGTTGATGATTTTACGGCACGGCGGGTTACGGTTGCATCGTCAGGTCGCACCCCTCTTTTTAGGGCTAATCTTAGGCGATTATGTCATCGGTAGCATTTGGGCAATTATTGGACCTTCCTTCGGCTTGCGCACCTATAAAATTTTTATTTGAGAGCGAAAGACATGAACCTGCCCGTTGGAAAACTAAAACACGATTTTTTAAAAGAACTCCTCCCCACACACGATAGAAATGCAGGCGTGCTTGTCGGTCCACAACTTGGGGAAGATGCCGCAGTCGTCGAGTTAGGCGACACCTATCTCGTTGCAACCAGCGACCCCATTACCTTTGCGACTGAAGATATTGGGTGGTATGTGGTATGCGTCAATAGCAACGATATTGCGGCGATGGGGGCAGTGCCGAAATGGTTACTGGTAACGCTATTGTTACCTGAAGACGCAACGACACCGACAATGGTCCGCGACATCATGGCGCAAATTACGCAGGCGTGTGCGGCGTTCGACATCGCGCTGTGTGGCGGACATACCGAAGTTACGCCAGCCGTAACACAACCCGTTGTCATAGGACAGATGATGGGAGTTACTCACAAAGATGCCTTATTCACTTCAGCGGACGCCAGTGTAGGGGATGCCCTAATTCTCACAAAAGGACTCGGTATCGAAGCAACAGCAATCATCGCTCGCGAGTGTGAAGATCGGTTGCGTGAAAAGTGCGATGCCCAATTCTTGGAGCAGGCGAAGAACTATCTCATAGATCCCGGAATTTCTGTGCTAAAGGATGCCCAAATCGCAACTGCCACAGGCGGTGTACACGCTATGCACGATGTTACAGAGGGTGGTGTCACAACCGCTGCCTATGAGTTGGCAACCGCCGCTGCATTAGGCGTGACCGTCTATTCGGATAAACTTCTCGGAAACCCACCAGTCCTATATGGAAACATAACACGGACGTTATGTGATATGTTCGGGCTTAACCCACTTGGTATCATTTCATCTGGTGCCATGTTAATCGCATCCGAACCTGAAAAAGGCGAAACAATCTGTCAAGCCCTCGGTAGGGCAGGTATCAACGCCGATATTATTGGAAAATTCTTGCCACCTGAGCACGGATTGTGGCTGGAAGATGCCACCGGCGCACAACAACCGTTGCCTGTTTTTGAGACAGACGAAATCGCTAAACTTTTTAGTAACAATCCGCACTGAGTTACCACCTGACAGAATCCTTTGTGAGGAAATGAAAACCGAATTGCGAGATTATCCGCTGACAAGCACAATTATTAAGTTGGAAACCGGTCGGGTCCAACTTACACTGATAGAAGAACCCGATTGGTTTTTGGAGCGACTTAGCCGAGAGGATGACCAAGGCAAACTCTACCTTCCCTACTGGACCTATCTCTGGGAGTCTTCAATTGGTCTCGCCCATCATATAGAGAAAATCAGTGCACGCCTAAAAGATACGCATATCTTAGAAATCGGATGTGGGTTCGGATTGACAGGAATTGTCGCCTGCCAGATGGGTGCGCGCGTGGTCTTTACGGATGCAGAACAGGAAGCACTCCGTTTCGCGCACCACAACGCCGAGCAGAACGGTGTGAGTCAACATGCCGATTTCGTCCAGATGGATTGGAATGCCCCTTGCTTCAATCGCAAATTTCCGTACATCCTCGCCGCCGATGTCATTTACGAAGAACCCCATTGGACCCCGATCACGGCTTTACTCCAGGAATATCTCGCCCCTAACGGCGTTGCCCTCTTTTCCGAGCCGAATCGTAGCAATGCGACCGGTTTCTTCAAACTGCTTACCGACACCGACTTTAGCTATCAAAAGACCGACTATCCTGTCACATTGGACGGACAAACCTCCGAAGTCTCTATCTATACCGTGCGCCACTTTCCTTCAAAAGATCGGGGTTGAAAACCCCTCCTACAAAACTGATGTCCCTGCAATACGATAAATCCGTATTGCCCAAAAAACAGGAAAAAATGATGACATCCTGCTAAAAAAACAGGCAAAAATTAGTACCTCGCGAGCCTTCTGCGGGGTTTTCCTTTTGCATAAGTGCTATGGGCCCTACGGAAATCAATGTTCTATACTTTTGGCAAGGTTTTTGCTAATGCTGTATGTGAGGTCAATATACCTCATTATTTCAGTACATTGTCCTCGGATGCCACACGCGCATCCGTTACGTGGAATTAACTTGGGAAAGGGTCGAGGATGGAAGCAGGCGCCTCAATGTCGGGATCTCCACCCGCGTACGGGACGGGTAACCCGCCCCCTACAAAGGGACGAATTTTAATCATCGATAACAATCCAGAGCGCGCAAACTCGTTAATCCAGATTCTGGAAGCAAGCCGTTACAAAGTCGCGGCACCTGTGCGTCTGCAGGAAGATTTGACTGAGCAGGTTACACAGATAAAGCCAGACATCATATTGATCGGCGTTGACTTCCCAGGACAGATGATTCTCAGTTGGGTCGCGTCGCTTCATGAGAGTTATCCGTGTCCGACGGTCATGTTCTCACGGGATGAGCGATCAGAAACGATTCAGGCAGCGACACGTGCCGGTGTCTCTGCATACGCCGTTGGAAAACTGACGAGTGCCCGAGTTAAAACCATTATTGAAGCCGCTGTCGCTCGATTTTATGAATTCCGGGCATTACAACAAGAACTGGAAAAAACAAAAACAAGCCTCGCCGAACGTAAAATCATTGAACGTGCCAAGGAAGTGGTCGCACAGCAACGCGGCTGTAACGAATCACAGGCATATCAAATTTTACGGAAAATGGCGATGAATCGCAGAAAACGGCTCGCAGAAATCTCACAAGACGTACTGTCTGTCGCTGATGTATTGACGAACAAATTGTAAAAGTAGTGCATGTTCAAGGGTGAACGACATGTGCACATCGGAAATCTCTATTTTTCCAGCATACGACCGATATGCTCCGCACTACTGCGACGAATAACGATAAAACCTAACCAAAGGTAGAATGTAAAGCAAAGACAAATTGTGCCTTGATGGCATAATTTGGATCTGGACACAGGTGTCCATTCAGTTGAGTCTTATACTCGCTGATGGATGCCTTTTTTTATGGTTATCATAAAAAGGAGATTCAAGGGTGAACCACTCAAAAAAGAGGACTATTCCTACAAGCCGAGGTGTGCGTTCAGCACCGAGTCTGAAAAGCGCAACGGCATCGAAAAAATCAAAGTCCAAGATAAATGCTGCGGAGGCCCTGAAGCAAGAGAAAAACGGACTTGAAGTCATTAACGACATCCCGAACTACATCCGAGACGGCTGGGAATCGATCCCAGTAAACGAACGCGACCGACTTAAGTGGGTTGGTGTCTTTTACCGAAAGCAAACCCCTGGTGCATTCATGATGCGTCTCCGTATGTCAAGCGGTTTTAGCAATTCCGAACAGTTTCGCGCCATTGCTGAAATCAGTGAAGCCCACGGACCAGGGTTCGTAGACCTCACGACACGTCAGCAGATTCAACTGCGAGGTTTTGCGATTGAGAATGTCCAACATATCTGGAACCGACTCGAAGAGGTCGGCTTAGGTTCACTCCAAACAGGCTTTGACAACATTCGTGGCGTGATTGGGTGTCCCGTTGCGGGATTGACACCCAATGAGCTTTTTGATGCTTCGCATGTCGGTAGGGAATTCACAAAACTCTTTGTCGGGAATAAGGAATTTACCGATATTCCGCGGAAGTTCAACGTCGGTATCACAGGATGTTTGGATAACTGCACGCATACCGCCTCACAGGACATTGCCCTTACACCAGCGGTGAAAGAAATTGAGGGTCAAAAGATAAACGGCTTTAACGTCGCAGTCGGTGGGAAGATGGGTTCTGGTGGTTACACCCTCGCGCAACCCCTTGATGTGTTTATTACGCCTAAAGAAGCCTCAGTTTTGTGTGCGGATATTACGCTAATTTTTCGAGATCACGGACCTCGGACGGCTCGCAATAAATCCCGTCTCGCTTTTCTGATTGCAGACTGGGGTGTAGAAAAATTTCGAGAAGAATTAGAAAGGCGTCGGCACAGAAAACAACCGCTGCTGACTGCGGGGAAAGACGCACGCGGCAAGAACAAGACCGACCACACGGGTATCTTCTCACAGAAACAGCCAGGTCTCAACTATGTCGGGCTTGTTGTCCCAGTCGGACGTATTACGACAACGCAACTGTTCGAGGTCGCCCGGATCTCAGACGCATACGGCAACGGCGACATCCGGCTCACGCAAGGGCAGAATTTGATTATCACCAACGTACCGGACGCAAAAATCGGTGACTTAACCGCAGAACCACTCCTACAAGAACTCCGCTATGACCCATCGGAAGTCATGCGCGGTATGGTGAGTTGCACTGGCATCGACTACTGCCACTTCTCGCTTATTGAAACTAAAGAACGCGCGATGGAAGCGATCCGACACTTAGAATCAAAGCTCGGAAACCATACCAAGCCGCTTACAATACACTGGTCGGGATGTCCAAATGGGTGCGGCAACCACGCCGCCGCAGATATTGGACTCTTGGGCAAGAAAGTTAAGATTGATGGTGTCATCACTGACGCAGTGGATGTATTCCTGAAGGGAGATGCCGGGGCAAATCCGAAAATAGCACCGAAGTTATTGGAGAATGTCCCTTGTGATGACCTACCACAAGTACTTGAGGGACTCGTCCCTTACCTCTCACGTAGAGTATAGTTACCAGTTGTCAGTAAGAATAGTTATCAGTTACCAGTTAAGAGGTTTTCGTTAGTTCCAAACCCATAACCCGTAATGTAATGGAGGGGTTTTTGCTTGGGTGTTTCTCCAGATTTGAGGAATGCACGTCAGAGTCCAAACGCACGTTGTTCCTCCGCAAGGTAAATTAAAAATATGGAAATAAAAAATAAAGCGACACAAATAAAACTTTTCAGTTTAAAAACCGTTCAGATGCGCACTTTCCATACCACATGGTTCGCGTTTTTCCTCGCCTTTTTTGGGTGGTTCGGAATCGCACCATTAATGGCAATTGTGCGCGAAGACCTGATGCTCACAAAAGCACAAATTGGTAACACGATTATCGCCTCCGTCGCAATCACAGTTATCGTGCGAATCTTAATCGGACCGCTGTGCGACCGGATCGGTTCTCGAAAGGCGTACACGTGGCTGTTGATTCTCGGTTCATTGCCTGTTATGGGTATCGGTCTCGCCCAGAATTACGAGACGTTTCTGCTATTCCGATTGGCAATTGGTGCCATCGGTGCCTCATTCGTCATCACGCAGTATCATACATCAACAATGTTCGCCCCAAATTGTGTCGGTACAGCGAACGCGACCACAGCAGGCTGGGGGAACCTCGGCGGCGGCGTTACGCAGATGGTGATGCCTCTCATCTTTACGGCTGTTCTCAGTTTCGGTGTAGATAAGTTTCTTGGATGGCGGTTGGCAATGATCGTTCCGGGAATTGCCCTGTTTATCACGGGTTTCGCGTATTACTTCCTTACCCAAGACGCACCCGATGGGAACTATAAACAACTTCGTGATCGGGGCGATCTCGAACCGGCGAAAGGCAAAGGCATGGAATCTTTCATGTTGGCGATGAAAGACTACCGCGTCTGGGCACTTTTTGTCATTTATGCCGCCTGTTTCGGGGTGGAACTTACCATCAATAATGTCGCGGCACTTTATTATCACGACCAATTCCAGTTAGATGTCAAAACTGCCGGACTCATTGCGGGGTTGTTCGGTCTGATGAACATTTTTGCGCGAACCGTCGGCGGGGCTTTTTCCGACTTCTTTGCGAAAAAGATGGGACTCCGTGGACGCGTCATGTTCCTCTTCGTCGTCTTGTTAGGTGAAGGGATTATGCTTATCGTGTTCTCTCAGATGGCGGTTCTCGTGCTTGCTGTCGGCGTGATGATTGTCTTCAGTCTCTTTGTGCAGATGTCTGAAGGGGCAACCTATGGGATCGTACCCTTTATCAATCGAAAGGCATTAGGAGCCGTTGCCGGTATTGTGGGTGCAGGTGGAAACGCTGGCGCAGTCGCTGCGGGTTTCCTCTTCCGTTCTGAGAGCATTACGATGCAGCAAGGTTTGTTATATCTCGGCATAATGGTCGCTGTCGCCTCGGTTGCTACAGCGTTGGTGAGATTCTCACCCGCAGTCCAAGCCGCAGAGAAGAGAGCATTTGATGCCGCACTTGCGGAGAGACAACGCCTGAAAGCTGAAGCTTTTTAATTTATGTAATTCTGGGCTGCGCTCCGATTACGCGCAGATTCTTGACGTAATGCCAAGCGCGTAGTCCGTAACAAAGTGGAGGACGGTTCTACGGTGAAACGCGTTAAATACCTAACTCACCTCACCGAACCGCACGGAAAAATAAAAAAATGCGCAAACTACCTGACCGAACCGCAAGGAACGGTAAAAAAACAGGAAAAGCGGTATGTCCCTATTGTGGTGTCGGTTGCGTCATCCGCGCAACCGTTAGTGATAACAAGATAACAAGAATTTCAGCGGACGACGATGTCGCTCCAAATTACGGTATGCTCTGTCCAAAAGGCGCACATCTCAAACAAGTTTTTCAAAACCATGACGGAAGACTCGCGTATCCGATGATTCGCGATCGCCGAGGTGAACCGCCACGTCAGGTTTCGTGGGACGAAGCGATTGCTTTCACAGCGAACCGGCTTCACGAAATCCAACTGGAGCACGGCAAAGATTCCATTGCACTCTACGGGTCTGGACAGTTGGACACAGAGGCTTCCTACATCTTCAATAAATTGTTCAAAGGATTCCTCCGCACGAACAATGTAGACACGAACAGTCGACTTTGTATGTCTTCTGCAGTGGTCGGTTATATGCAGTCGTTCGGTTCGGATGGGCCACCGACCTGTTACGACGACATCCAGCACGCCGATGTTTTTCTGATTATCGGCGCGAATATGGCGGTAAATCATCCCGTTCTCTTCCAGATGATTCGGAAACGGCGGGCAATCGAGCCGAATACACGGGTTATCACTGTAGATCCTCGACGCAGCAAGACAGCGGCACATTCAGACATCCATGTGCCACTTGCGCCCGGAAGTGATGTCGCCTTCCTTCAGCTCATTGCCAAACGTCTCATTGCGATAGAACGGGTCAATAGACGCTTCGTCCGAAGGAACACTGAAAACTTCAGTGCCTACGAGAACCATCTGGAAAGCTTAGACGCAGACGCACTTCTCACTGCATGCGATATTCACCCAGCACGTATTGACGAGATCGTCGAATATCTTTCTAAGCCGAGCCGTTTGCTCAGTTTTTACTGCCAAGGTACCAATCAAAGCACGAGCGGTGTCGATAAAAATGTCGCCCTCATCAATCTGCACCTCCAATTAGGGGAAGTGGGGATAAGAGGGGCAGGTCCATTTTCGCTAACAGGACAACCGAACGCGATGGGTGGTAGAGAAGTCGGCTATCTGTCACACCAATTGCCCGGCTATCGTGTCGTCACGAACGATATGCACCGCGCTTATTTAGAGGGAGCCTGGCGCGTTCCACCCGGTAGCATTGATCCGAATCCCGGTCTAACAGCAGTGCCGATGTTTGAGGCGGCGGCTGAAGGGAAAGTTCGTGCCCTCTGGATCGCCTGTACGAACCCCGCGGTCAGCATGCCCGATACAAAGGTATCGCAAGCAGGGCTCCGGCGTGCCGACTTGGTTATTGTGCAGGATTGTTATTATCCGACAGAGACATCGGAGTACGCCGATGTGATACTTCCCGCCGCGCAGTGGGGTGAAAAGCAGGGGACAATGACGAACAGCGAACGGCTTGTCGTTCGAAGTGATCAGTTCCTCACGCCACCCGGTGAAGCAATGCCGGATTGGTGGATATTCACGCAGGTCGCAAGAGCAATGGGATATAAGCGGAATTTTGATTTCTATACACCCGAAGAGGTATGGGATGAGTATCGACTTCTGACAGCGGGAACACCGTGCGATCAGATGGGAATGACAAACGAACGGCTCGCGAAGACATCGCTCCGCTGGCCCTGTCCTCACCCGCGGCATCCGGGTACACCTCGCCGCTACACGCGTAAGAAGTTTTTCACTGAGTCCGAGAAGGCACAATTTCATACACCCGTCTATAAGCCACCTGATGAAGATACAGACGAAAAATTCCCACTCGGTTTAACAACGGGACGCATTGAGAGCCAGTGGCATACCCGTACCCGAACGGGCAAGGTGCCGCAGCTTGTCCGTAAAGACCCGGAACCTTTCGTGGAAATTCATCCTGATGATGCGATAGAGAACGACGTTCAGGACGGTGAGTGGGTGTATCTCGTCGGACGACGTGGGAGGTGTTATGCAAAGGCACGTGTTACGGAAACGATTCGACGTGGATTGCTCTTCACGCCGTTCCATTGGGGAGATCTCTTCCACGCCGAGACCAATGCGAACTATGTGACGAACTCAGCGTTTGATCCAATATCCAAGCAGCCGGAGTTGAAGTTCTGCGCTGTTCGAATTGAGACTGGTGATTCGGAAGGACGAACTACTGTTTAACTGGCGAGGTTTCCTAACCCCGCTGAGCCGAAGAAAGCATAGGTAATTGCATATTGTACTATAAATAGTCTTGGGATTGGATGGTACAGGATTGACTTTTCGATTTCTCGTTGTTATACTGAATGCCGAGGCAGGTACAGATTGATGCTCCGAATTTTCCTTTACTTTCCACTCCTATTGTTAGCTGTCGGTATATTGTGCTGGAGTCCGCCGATTTTTGCACACGATGCTTTCTATCCACACCATCGCGAGGATTTTGAGAGTATGACGCGCCGTCGCGAGTTGCGAGGGACAGTTATTTTGAGTACCACTGTTTTTCTTTGCGTGCTTGGGACAATCGTCTACATCGCTTTGCGGAAGATTAAAGATACTGACGATATAGACGAGAGTGAGACAAAAACGGTTCAGGAACGTTTGGTCAACGCTGCAAACAGAGCCGCAAATGCGGCAAAATATGTTCTTAATACGGAGGGAAACATTGCGAAAGCCGCTGAAACAGCCCTAACAACATACGCTGAGGCATCGGGTGTGACGTGGCAACAGCGTTCTTATGGACGGAGTCGTGCTGAATCGGTTCCGTACCAAATTCGGTGCAAAATTGGAGCTGACACTGTTACCCTCAACATCAATACTGAAGTTGTGCAATTAAAAGCGGAACACAACTTTCCTAAATCAGCTGTCGGTTCACAAGGAACACCGAAAAGCGCAAATGTTGTGCTAAGAATCGCAGATAAGGAGAAGGGGGAAGGCGTTTCGTGTGCGGAATAACCGGTAAATCACGTACTGAGTCGGTTGATAAGTGCCGCGCTATAGCCAGCACCGAAACCGTTATCAATATTCACAACAGTGACACCGGACGCGCAACTGTTTAGCATCCCTAATAGAGCGGCAAGACCTCCGAAACTCGCACCGTAGCCGATACTTGTCGGGACCGCGATAACTGGGCAGTCCACCAACCCACCAACAACACTCGGAAGGGCGCCTTCCATGCCCGCAACAACGATGATAACCCGTGCGTTCAAGAGTTTCTCGTGATTGCTCATGAGTCGATGTAATCCTGCTACACCCACATCGTAGAGACGTTCCGGTTGGTTTCCCATCATCAGTGCGGTTTCGGCGGCTTCCTCGGCTACTGGTAAATCGGAGGTGCCAGCAGAAACGACGAGGATACCTGAAACGCCTGTCCCTTCCTCGGATTGAGAGACGGTGATTGTGCGTCCAAGTTCATTGTAGCGTGCGGCAGGTTGAACTGCTTTCACGGCTTTATACATGTCAGGTGTGGCACGGGTTGCGAGGAGGGGATGTCCTGCGGCGAGGATACGCTCACTAATCTGCTTGACGTGTTCTACTGTTTTTCCTTGACAGAAAATGACTTCAGGAAATCCAGTGCGGAGTTGACGATGGTGGTCGATTTTTGAAAATCCTAAATCTTCAAAAGGAAGTGTGCGGAGAGATTGCATGGCATCGTCCACTGCAATCTCTCCACCTTTAACCTGTTCAAGCAGGATTCTCAACTTTTCAATTTCCATTCATTTAACGGATCACTGGACCTGTAGATATGTGCCTAAGGTCCGCGATCTTTATTTCCATTCGTATGCCTCGGGAAGACGTTTAGGCTTCCTCGGTAGCTTCTTCATCGGCTTTTTCGGCATCATCAACACCCGGAATAGACCCAGCGATTGTGGCTCGGACATCTGCGGAAACTTTACGTCCTGTTTCCACAGCACTTTTTACCTGCTCACCTGCTTGCTGGAGGTGTTCTTTTCCGCTGCCTACAATGTGGTGAACGCTTTCTCTACCCTGTTCCATGATAGTCTGAACGCCTTGTCGCGCGCTATCACTCGCTTGGTTCGCGAACTCAACCGTCCGTTTCTTTGCTTCAACCGAAGTGTCACGAATTTTTTGTCGGGTTTCCTTGCCGGAACTCGGGGCGTAGAGCAGGCTGACAACCGCACCTGCCATAAAACCACTAACAAAAGCAAAGACCAGTGCGAGCCCGTTGTTCTGTCCATTATTACTCATTTTTTTATCCTTTCTATTAAATTGGGATTGTTTTGGGGCAATTTGCATGCTGCCAAAACATGTTGTTTGAATTTACGAAAATCAGGGTGGAAAGTTTCAATTCTTACGTTTATTTCCTATCGGTTTCTTTTTTTGGTGTCCTGTTGCAATTTAATACGATACTGATTTTTTTGAAGCGCGAAACTGACAATTTTGCCTTATTTGGTTATTCGTTAGACGCGGCGGACATCGGGGCATCCTCTTCTGATTCTGCGGGGTGTGTGGCACCGAAACTATCCCATCCCGCCTTGATGCCTTGCCACAAACTTACGATATCAGCGAGCGAGACTGCTATCTGATTGCGGAAAAACGTGGCTTGTTCGATTGTCTGTCCAGAAAAACTACTCACTTTTTGAACCAGTTCATCGAGTTCTTGAATGCTTTGATTCAGCGCACCGCTCATCTCTTGGATATTGTGTACGGTCGGTTGAATTTCGGACTCGCTAATTCCTTGTAAAGAAGCCGTCAACCCGTTCAGATTTTGTAACAGTTCCGGTAGTTCCTTATTCACCTCTTTCACTGTTCGATCCACGTCAGTAATCAACTCTCCGATCTCTTGATTAACGATGCTTTCTGCAGAATTCAACGTATTTCGGATGCTGTTTAACGAGTTTCGAAGGCTCCCGACAGCGGCACACAAATACCCGGCGAGTGCTGTGAGAGCGATAAGAAGAATCCCTAAACTGAATTTCCAAAAAAGTGAGGCGATTAGACTCCAATCCATAACTTCTCCTTTGTGCATTATAACGACCGCTTCCGATAAACGGCTCTTCAAGCACAATTTTTACTTTACAGAGGTATTATCTGCAGGTTTAAGCTTTGAGTTGTTCTCCGACGATTTCGCTGGTTTTTGCAATTGCCGCATTCACTTTGCTGGGGCTTTTGCCGCCGCCTTGTGCGAGTTCTGGACGCCCCCCGCCGCGACCGTCTGCGAGTTGGGTGAGTTCCGAAATGATTTTACCCGCATGCAAATCACGATCTTTCACCAAGTCTGAGGTTACACCAACCACGAAAGCGACTTCGTTTCCCGACACAGCGGCAAGCGCGACGACCCCAGATTCTAAACGGGTTTTGAGTTCATCAATGAGCTGTCGCAACCCAGTCCGATCCGCGCCCGTTACGACGGATGCGACCACCCGCACGTCTTCGACAAGCGTGGCACCTTCAACCAAGGTGCTGACGTTGGCAAGGGCGTGCTGGCTTTTAAGTTGTTGCAGTTGCTGTTCGAGGTCTCGTTGTTCTTCAAGCAATCGTTCGATCCGTTCGGGCAGAGCGGTTTTGGGCGTTTTCAGCAGATTCGCCACATTAGCGAGGAGCACGGTGTCTTCTTGAACCGTTGCTACCGCTGAAGTGCCTGTCAGTGCCTCGACGCGTCGGACCCCTGCAGCGATGCTACTTTCGCTCATCAACTTCACAAAACCCAGTTCACCCGTTGCATCAACGTGGGTGCCACCACAGAGTTCAACGCTATAGGTGCCGGCTTGTACGACACGCACAATGTCGCCGTACTTATCACCGAAAAAGGCTAAAGCCCCTTTCGATTTCGCTTCATCCAACGACATTTCACTGATAGACAGCGCGTCGTTTCCGCGGATTTTGTCGTTGACAAATTCCTCAATATCCCGCAACTGTTCTGGTGAAACAGATTCGTAGTGTGAGAAGTCGAAACGTAATCTACCCGCTTCAACGAGTGAACCGGCTTGTGCGACGTGCGTTCCAAGGACTTCACGCAATCCACTGTGTAGAAGGTGCGTTGCTGTATGACTCACAGCGACAGCGTTTCGGCGTTCAACATCTATTTGTGCTTGCACCGTAGTGTATGGTGTGATTTCACCCTCAAGGACTTTACACTTATGAACAACTAAGTCTGCTGAGGGTTTGAGTGTATCTTCTACAGCCAACCTTGCATTGCCATTCTCAAGTGTGCCAATATCGCCAACTTGTCCACCCGATTCACCGTAAAAAGGGGTACGGTTCAGCAGGACAAACACCTCATCTCCCTGTTGCGCGCTCGCTACAGATTCCGCGTCGGCGATTAAAGCAACGACCTCAGCATCAATGTTGTTTTGCGTGTAGCCGACGAATTCGGTTTCGCCGTGCTCTTTAAGGACTTCGGCGTAAACAGAGATCTCTTCGTCTTTGGTGCCGCCTCTATCTTCCCATGCCGCCCGTCCACGCGAGCGTTGCGCCTCCATACTCTGTTCAAAGCCCATATCGTCAACTGTGAATCCACGTTCACGTGCGAGCATCTGCGTCAAATCAAGGGGAAAACCAAAAGTATCGTACAACTCAAAGGCACGCTTTCCATCAATCTGTGTACCGTTCTGCTCCTTGAGCGTGTCAAATGATTGATCAAGGAGTTCCAAACCGCGTTCGATTGTTTGATGGAAGCGATGCTCTTCACCCTGAATCGTGCGAGTGATAAACTCACGGCGCGGCAGAACATCGGGAAATACATCGCCGAGCAATTCGATGACGTTATCAACCAGCCGATAGATGAACGCTTCGTTCATCTCTAATTTCTTACCGTAAAGCACAGCCCGTCTCAAGATCCTGCGGATGACATAGCCTCGTCCTTCGTTAGATGGCATAACACCGTCGCCGATAGCAAAGGTCAAACATCGGATATGATCAGCGATGACTCGGTGGGGTAACCCGCGTTCGTCATCGAAATAGGCAGTGTCTGTCATATCCGCGATTGTCGTCAAGAGGGGTGTGAACAGATCCGTTTTGTAGTTTGTGTCAACGCCTTGCAAAATGGAAGTAATCCGCTCGAATCCCATGCCTGTATCTACATGTGTTGCTGGCAAGGGTTCAAGCGTTCCACTTTCGTTGCGGTTGTACTGAATAAACACGAGATTCCAGAATTCTCTGAAGCGATCGCTCGTATTGGGACCTGCGTCTGGGTCGTTTGCGGTTTCAGGATAGGCTTCTACCCCCATGTCAACAAAGAGTTCACTACACGGACCGCAGGGACCTGTCTCACCCATTTCCCAAAAGTTATCCTTATCGCAACGGCGGATGCGCGAGAGTGGGAGGTCTGTCTCTTGGAGCCAGAGTTTTTCTGCTTCGTCGTCTTCGAGATAGACTGTCGCCCAGAGACGCTCCTTCGGGATCTGCCAAAGTTCGATCACCAGTTCCCACGCAAAGGCGATGGCTTCTTGCTTGTAATAATCACCGAATGACCAGTTTCCGAGCATCTCAAAGAAAGTATGATGGCTTGGCGAGTAACCGACCTCTTCGAGATCGTTGTGTTTGCCACTGACCCGTAGACATTTTTGTGTGTCAACGGCGCGCGTGTACTCCCGCTGTCCGATACCGAGAAACACATCCTTGAATTGGTTCATACCTGCGTTGGTGAATAACAACGTCGGGTCACCGGCAGGTATCAAGGACGCACTTGGCACGATAGCATGCCCATGCTTGCGGAAGTATTCTAAGAAACTGGTTCTAATTTCATCTGATGTCATGTTTGGATACTCTCCTACATTATCCTATTCCTAATTATAGTCAATTTCTTGCAGAGAAGTCAAGAGAAAAACGGATACAAAAGTCCGGTCAGAAACCTTGATATGATGTGCTGATACGTTAAAAGATCTGCTCGAGGACATGTCGCACGGTTTCTGATGCGAACCCACGTCGTGCCAAAAATCCGTGTAATCGACGTTTGGCGACCTGAATGGGGAGTCGTTCATACTGCTTCGCCCGTTTTTTCCCAACCTGAAGTGCGACTTTTATTTCGTCTTCGGTTTCCACGTTCGCTACAACCTGTTCCGCCGTTTCTCGATCGATGCCCTTGTCAATGAGTTCCTTCTTAAGCAGCGTTTTTCCACGTGGATTCGATTTTTGCCGACGAACTATCCAATTCTCGGCGTACTTCCGGTCGCGAATATGTCCGGAATGAATCAACTCCTCAATAGTTGTTTCAATTGCTTCGGTTGAGAAGCCTTCTCGCTCAAGCCGCTGTGCCATCTCATTTTTCGTATAAATTTTAGGTTTTCCTGTAGAGCGAGGATCCTCCGGCTCGTCTGCTGTAGCGTTGTTCTTTTCTTCACGGAGTAGCCTGAGTGCGTAGTTCTTCGCACGCATCACTTCATCAGCCGCAATTATCTTTTTGATGGTCTCGGCTTCAATTTCTAAACCAATACGTAATCCAAATTTTTCAACCAGAGATGTATGAATCACAACAAATGGAGTGCCATTCAGAAAGAGTTGTTGATGTGAAGGCAATTCAGGGGCTGTCTGAATATTGGTAATTTTCTGCTTCATATTTATTAGAAAATCGCCCTGCGAGGAATATGGTGTAACAGTGAGCGCGAGGTTTAAGGAAAGGTGTGTGGCAACCTATATTACGGAAACCTCGCGCATAAAAAGAACGTATTCGCTATGACAAAAGGCGGTAGCGTTTATTCGCCACCGTTGCTACCTGCCCAGAGCGCACCCCGTTCCAGGAGCGTTCCAAACTTCTCGTGCTGACACGCTGCAGCGTCATGACCGAGCGCGAGGTAGAAGACTTTACCTTCGCCCCAGTTCTTTGTCCATGCCACTGGTGCCGCGGCACCTTGCCATAATGCTGACGCAAGTATATGGTTCCGAGGATCGTAATCAAGGATATACTGCTCATCCGTCACGACAAACTCATCGAGTCCTTTTGTGATTTCATGTTCACTGTCAACGATGCTGACTTGATAGTCGCGGTAGCGCGGATGTGTAACGAAGTAACCGCCTACCATTGAACGGTACTCTGGACACTCGCGGAACGAATCCGCGGCTGAATGGACACCGACGTATCCTTTGCCTGAAGCGACGTGGTTGAGCAATCCGTTCTTCTGTGCATCCGAAATCTCGCCAATTGTGTAATAGAAAACAATGAGATCGTATGGATCTAAATTCGGTGAAACGAGGGCATCCAAGTCTTCCTCGACTCTGGTAATCTCAAATTCATCTCGCTGTGAGAGCACCTTCACAATTTCATCACTACAGCCTTTCCAGTCATGAATTGCGCCGCCTGCAAAGACGAGTGTGTTAATTTTTGCCATTAGTTAGCCTCCTTGCTATGTAATACTGCTATTATATCACGCGTGCAAAAATGCAAGCAACTTTTTTTGATTTTTGCTAAAAACAGGAGGACTTGCTTTACGCAGGTGTTTGTGATAAAATTTGAAACAGTTTTTACTTCTTAAGTATAGTATCCAAAACCCGTAGCCTGCAACAACGGTGCAGGAGGGTCTACGGAGAGGCACTTCATGCATCAAACCCACCTGACCGAACCGCAAGGAATAATTAAAAAGATCGCCATCTTTCCCGCGAGTTTCGACCCGGTTACCAACGGACACGTTGACCTCATCGATCGGATTTGCGCTCTCAGGGTTTTTGATGAACTCATCGTTGCGATCGGTGTGAATCCCGCCAAACCGGCGCGTTTCACGCTTGAGGAACGCACCCAAATGCTTGAGACTGTTATTGAACCGTATCCGCAAGCCACGATTGATGGATATACTGGATTGACAGTGCATTACGCACAGACACGTGGTGCTTGTGCGATCATCCGTGGTTTACGCGAGATCTCCGATTTTGAGTGGGAATTCAAGATGGCGCGGATGAATCAACAGATCGCTCCGGACATTGATACTCTGTTTATGATGGCGAATACGCAGTATGCGCATATCAGTTCAACGCTCGTGATGGAGGTAGTGCAGATGGCACAACGGAGGGTGAGTGAGGAGAAATTGCGGGAGATGGTGCCGGCAGTTGTCGTTGAATTTATTAAAAAGAAGTTTGATATGCTGTAAATAATTGTCAGTCGTCGGTCCTTAAAACCGATTATCCAGACTCAGACTCACGTTGAAACCAGGTGCGTTTACACCCGTGCCGTGTGGACGATACCGCCGATCAAGCAGGTTTTCGAGGGATAGTGTCAAGTTTGTGTAATCGAAGAGTCTAATCCCGCCCCGAATGTTGAGCGTCCACCACCCTGGAGTCCCGGCATCTACTGCATAGCCATTGGAATCAAATTCAACTTCAGCCGGATCGCGTGTCTTTCCGGACATCCGCGGATCGCGGATATCGCTTCTGTTCATTCGTCTCTGTTCTGCTGCGGCGCGTACATAGAGGGTCGCCCAATACTGTGTATTCAACGGTTCCCACTGCACCCCAACGATCCCGTTCAACGGCGGTTCTCTTCGAGTGCGTGCTTCCCAAGGTTTCTTCGGATCTGGTGCTTTGCCTCCAATCTTGAGGACTTCCCCACGTATCAATGCTGCATTACCGTAGACCGACCAGACGGGATCAATCGGAACTAACCCTGCTAATTCAACACCTTGAAACTGTGCTTCATCGACATTATCAAAAACGAGTACATCAATACCCTCGTATTCTTTGATGAGGTCTTTGTGGAGTTGTGGGAGCGTTTTATCTGCGTACGCCTCTTGGACAGGTTTGCGCGCGACTAAACCGCTAACCCGACTGTGGAAGAGTGTTAGGGAACCAAGGAAGTAGGAGTGTTTCGCCTTGAGACCGCTCTCAACTGTCCACGAAGTTTCCGGTCCAAGATCGGGACTCGGTGCTGTGACACCCTCATTGGTGACTTCCACCGCCGTTGTATCGTTCAACGAAGGGGCACGAAATGCTGTTCCAAGATTGCTGACAAAGTTCAGGGACTCTGTCAAACTGATCACCACGCCAGCACTCCCGGTCAAACTACTGTCGAAGGCATTGAACGTATCAAAAGCCTTATCTCGGATGGAGAGATCTGCATTGGTCTGGTAAAACGTAGCGCGCCCGCCGAGTGTGAGTTCAATACGGTCGTGGACCGTAATTTCATCTTGAAGATACAGGCTCGCATCCCAGAACTGTGAACCGTTGATGAAACGTCCAACGTCTTCATTAATATCTTCTTTGCCCGTCTTAAGATCAGTATTGACGGTCCGACTCTGGATCAGGTCCAAGTAGAATTCACCACCGCCGACCAAGCGTTGCCGCGGCAGGATTGCGCTGACCGCTTGCGCGCTTAAGCCGATGGTGTTAACCGTATCGTATCGCTGTCGTCGAGACGTCGCGTCAAGTTTCACCTCATTTCGCCCCTCTTTTTGACGGTGATAAGAGGCTGTCAGACGGACCGAGTCAATGCTTCCATCTACTGGTGTTACCAAATAATTGGCATAAACGAGATCCCGATTTTGCGGTTCAAAAAAGAATTCGTCAAACTCCTGAGGTGCAATTTTATCGTAGCGAGGGGTTTGCGGTTGTCGCCACATTTGATAGGCAACGTTGATAGTGCTTGTATCGTTGAGTTGATACGCGATTTTTGCATCGGCATCGTAGGCTTTCCAACCCAGTGGACCTTCGGTGTCAATGAGCCATCTCTCAGGGATGTTGTCTTTTGACAGCTGATTGATCTCATCATAGTCGTAGAGTTTCACACCACTTGGCATTTCGTTCACGATTTCAAATTTCCGGTTTTTGTAGTGGAGGTCGTACCCACTTCCAGGGTTCATATCTCCATAGAATCGCGCACCACCGCCAGCAATGAATCCGAATCTGCCCTTATTTCCTGTTACCTCCAACCGGCCGAGTCGTTCCTGTGTGGCTGTCGTATAACGAACAAGAAGTCGTGGATGTATATCCCAAGTTTGCTGCGCTGGATTAAGCGGGACCGTTTTCGTAAAGAAACTCACGACGCCTCCCATAGCACCGCTTCCATATAGCATCGAGCTTGAACCGAGTAACACCTCTGCGCGATCTAACATCTCTGGTCCGATGGTTGCCGTGTATTGATTGGGTCCTGAACGAAATGTTGAATTGTTGAGACGCACCCAATCGACCTGTATCAACGTCTGGTAGCCAGTCAAGCCGCGAAGTAATGGAGAACCTTGTCCGACTGTCGTCTGCTGTGCACTAACACCGACGGCATCACGAAGTAGGTTGGACGCGTGCTCTGCGTTGGTACGTTCCAACTGCTTTAGGTTAAGAACGGTAATGGCGTTAGGCGTTTTGAAAGGTTCTTTCTCGGCGCGTGTTGCTGTTACCGTGACTTCTTCGACTTCCGCAACTTCCATGTCACAATCTTTTTCCGCCTGCACGTCGGGGATCCAACTCAGTAATAGACTTAGGTTTATGATTGCAATGATATAAAGTAATTTCTCCATAGTAGCTTCCTCTTTGGATTTTACGCTGTTGTGTGTCGTTCAGGGGTCTGATATTATCTGCGACTTACGCTTTACTTAACTTCATTGCTTGCAAATTGTATGCCATTCGCAATTTGGCATTGAAATTAGCGAATTTCGGCACATTTCCGCCATAATTTGTAATGTGGTGTTCATTTATTGAACGTTTTATTAATGTTCCTTGCGATTCGGTGAGATGGGTTTGAGATGACGGTTAGAGAAATCCTACACAATGTATCACATTATCGCAGATTTGATGACGCGTATGTTTCGGCACTCCCAGCGGAGGGCTATGTTTATCATATCATATACCGCACAAAGAATTCGCTTGAATTTTTGTTGCAAGTTGTGGTAGGTTACACCTCAAAGTTCAATCGAAAAGGGTAGTCCAAGAGGAAAAATTAAAATATGTCAAAACAGAAATTAAACTTTGCATTCATCGGATGTGGTGGTAACGCACGTGGACACGGACGCAGTGTCTCAAGTGTCGAAGATGTGGAAATTGTTGCGCTGGCGGATCCAAGTGAAACGTCGCTTGATGCGTTCAAAGAGACCGTCGGTTTAGACGATTCGCTTCCCATTTACGTAGACCATGTTGAGATGTTAGACGCTGTCAAACCGGATGCCGTCGTCATTAGTTCACCACACGGTCTCCATTTCCAACATATTATGGATGCCCTTGATAGGGGTTGCCACGTCCATACCGAGAAACCGATGGTCTGCACGGTGGATCATGCCAAGCAGGTGATTGCGAAGGTAGAAGAGACCGGTCTGCACCTGATGATAGGTTACCAACGGCATCTGAGTCCTACTTATCAATACTGTCGCCAAGTGGTCCAGAGCGGTGAACTGGGACGCGTTAACTTTGTCGCCGCGCATCAGTCGCAGAATTGGTATCGGAATCAGCAGGGCAAATGGCGGCAAGATCCATTCCTTGGCGGTGGTGGGCAACTGAATGACTCAGGGAGTCACCTGATTGATATTCTCCTCTGGGTATTGGAAGCGAGTCCAGACACCGTCTTCGCGATGATAGACAATTTGGACATTCAGGTGGATGTGCTTACAGCGATGTCGATTCAGTTTGATACCGGTGCCTTGTGCAATATCAGCATTGTCGGACATGCGTATGGCGGCGTTCAAGAAGCGTTTTCTGTCTGGTTGGAGGAGGGCGCGCTCCATCTCCGTGAGGGGCAACTTTATCGTCAGGAACGGGATGGGACATCAGAACTTGTTGATACATCTGAAATGCCGGAGCAAGCTAACAAAGATGTTGCCTTTATTGAACTTATCCGTGGTGAACGGACAGAGAATCCCATCGGTGTTGACAATGGTTTACGAGTCATCCAATTGACCGAAGCTGCGTGGCAATCCGCTGAACTCGGTAGACCTGTCAAAGTTGATTTGAGTTAATAGTAGTAGGCATGCTCCGCTATGCCGTTCACATATAGTAGAACGAATGCAATGCTTGAGGTCCAAAATCTGTCCAAATCCTTTGACAAGAAACCCTTTCTTACGGAACTTACATTTCAGGTGTCAGCCGGAGAGTGCCTCGTCCTACTCGGTAAAAATGGTTCAGGGAAGACACTCCTACTCAACATATTGGCGACCTTAGTCGAACCGACATCCGGGAGTGTCTCTATTGATGGGATTGATGCATTTGCGAATCTGAAGCAGGTGCGTCCAAGCATCGGGTATATCCCCGTTGCGTTTGAAGGGTATCCTGATGTGTCTATCGTAAATTACCTCAGTTTTTTCGCCGCGGCGTACAAATTGGAGAAACGCGAGCGCGCCGGAGCCATCGAGGCAGTACTTGAGCTAATGGACATTCAGCACTTACGTGAGGTCAAAATCGGCGCGCTATCGACGGGGGAGCGACAGCGGCTTTTGTTCGCCAAAACCTTTCTACACGAGCCTCAGTTATGGTTGCTTGATGAACCGCTCACACCGCTGGATCCCGATGGGCAGACCGAGATGACGGAACTTTTCAATGAACTCCAAGCGATGGGGAAAACTGTCGTAGTTGCTACCAATCGCTTGGAAGATGTCCCGCGGTTGTGCAGAACCGATTCGCAAGACAGGACGCTCGTCGGAATCCTGAAGGGTGGACAGTTTGCCCTATTCAAAACGTTTGAGGAGTTACGCGCCGAAAATACAGAAGTGGATAGCATGGAAAGTTTTTTGACGATGTGCATGTGAGTCGTAAAACTTTCATAATCTCAAACAGATTGTTTGCCAATTTTAGATCGGGGTGGACAACGGACACCCCATCCAGGAGCAATAGTTAAAAAAATGTCAGATATCGGAAAATTCTTTCAAGAGAACGGATACTATTTTGCTAAAGCGGTCTATTCACCCGAAGAGATCAAGATGATGGAAAGTGATTTTGATCGGGTGGTGGATCAACTCCTCAAAAGCGATGAAAACGTCAATGCTCGCTGGGGCGGCAGATTGATGGATGCCCTTGATGGCGGCGAGTCTGTTATCATCCATACGCACAATATTCAGAGTTTCTCTGGGGTCTGGATGCAGGCATTTTTGCAAGAGAAGTTTCTTGATGTTACCGAAGCCATTCTCGGACCCGATATTATGCTTCACCATTCCAAACTCTTTTGCAAACCACCGGAGCAAGGTGCGCCCTTCCCGATGCACCAAGATTGGCAATACTTCCCCTCCGTCAAAGACACCATGATAGCCGCTATCATCTATGTCTCGGAAGCTACCGATGAAATGGGATGTGTTCGTGTCTATCCGGGTTCCCACAAAGAGTTGGGACGCACCGATGGCATGATGGGAAGCGGAAAGAACATTGAAGTTACCGATAAATACCCCATCGAAGGTGCCACGGTTTTAGAAGCGGAACCGGGAGACGTGCTTTTCTTTAGTTACTTCACACTGCACGGTTCGATGCCAAACCGATCGAATCAGACGCGAAAGAGCGTCCTTGTTCAAATGCTTGCCGGTGATGATGAGATCGAATCCGAAAATCGCCACACCAACGTCAAACTGGTGCTTCGTGGCTGGAACCATCTCGCAACCCGTTCTTCTGTTGGCAGAATTATATAAATCAGGAATTTAACTGTTTTTAGGGCTTTAACGATTGACGCGTCTTCCACATTTTTTAAGGAAACCCGGGTTGATAGTTAAGCAAAATCACGGGATTGCGTAAGTCCTATTAGAAAAACGAAACATAGCCCGTAATGAAATGGAGGGGTTTTTGCTGAGGTGTTTCTTCAGATCTACGGAATGGCACTTCAAATTCCAAACCCACTCTGACCGAACCGCAAGGAAAATTTAAAAAATGATTAGAGTCGCAAAGATTAGTATGGCGCATGTCCACGCCGGCGGTTATGCCCGAAAAATTAATGAAAACCCTGAAACGGAACTTGTTGCTGTCTGGGACGAAGAGGACTTTGACCATGGTGGCGGTGGACGAGCAGCAGCAGAGCAATACGACGTTCCATTTTACACCGATCTGGACGAAGTTCTCAGCCGCGACGATGTGGACGCAGTCGCCGTTGATGCAATCACATCCGACCATCCGCGTGTGATGATTGCTGCTGCTGAAGCCGGGAAACATATCTTTACGGAGAAGGCACTCGCAATTACCGTCGCCGAATGCGATCCAATTATTGATGCCGTTGAGAAGGCGGGTGTAAAGTTCATGATTTCGCTGCCTTCCCGAGCGAACCCAGAAATCGTATTTGCGAAAAAGGTGATTGACGATGGGTTGCTTGGGGACATTACGTTCGGTAGAGGACGAATCGCACATTCCGCGGCACTTGATAGTTGGTTCAGCGGCACGAGCGCATGGTTCGCGGATCCAGTGCGTGCCGGTGGCGGTGCCCTTTTCGACTTGGGGTGTCACCGTGTTGATGTTATCCGATGGTTGATGGGTGAGCCGAAGAGTGCTATCGCCAAGATTAACAACTTCACCGGTAACTTCCCGATTGATGACAACAGCGTTTCGGTCGTTGAGTTTGCGAACAAGGCTCTCGGCGTGATTGATGTTGCGTGGACACACCGTTCTGGTCCGAACATGCTTGAGATTTACGGCTCGGAAGGTTCGTTCGCCGCAGGACACGGCGAGATGCATTTTGAAACCCGCAAGCTTTCTGACGAAGAGAAAGCGGAATACATTGCTAATGCACCAGCCGCACCCCCTGAACCGATACAACAATGGATTAACGCTATTCTTCGCGATGAACCGATGACGATTACCATCCAAGATGGACGGAATCTCACTGAACTGATGCAAGCGTTCTATATGTCCTCTGAACAGGGACAGTCAATTGATTTTCCGTTGTAGTAGTTTTCAGTTGTCGGTTGTCTCATGCCCTTTACTTCTTAAGATAGCATCAAAACCCGTAGCCCGTAACGAAGTGGAGGGGTTTTTGCTTGGGTGTTTCTGCAGATATGAGTAACGCACGTCAAAGTTCAAACGCCCGTTGTTTCTCCGCAAGGAAGAATTAAAAAATCCGCAAGGAAAATTTAAAAAATGAAAAACTATCAACCGATTTCACTTTCCGCTTTGTGCAATGTCGGTACAGAGATTCTCGGTGAGGACGCAACGCCGAACCTCGGAGCACAGACGTTCCACGGGCTTCCTTTCGACATCGCTGAAGGCGAAACCTGTTTCTTGGGCTTCGGTGAAAACGTCAACACCGACCCCATCCAAATTCCTATCGGGGCAGATCCGAAACGGGTTATCTTTGTGCATCGCCTGCTTGAGTCGCGCATTCCTGAAGGCGAACCGATCGCCAGACTAATTGCCAATTACGTTTTCCATTACACCGATGGTGAAACCGTGAGCGTGCCGATTCGCGAACGTTTTGAGATCGGCGGTGTACCGCAGGGATGGGGGCAACAGACCTTCCTCGCTATACCTGATCGGCAGGAGAGTTTATCGCCACGGCACGAGGGACCTTGGGGATCCGCGGGCAACCGACAAACAGAAGTATCCCAAGGAACGCCGCGCGACTACTATTTGTGGGTGTGGAAAAATCCAAGAGACGGCGTTGAGATCGCTTCAGTCGAGATCCAGCCCCAAGAGCGGCGTTTTATTGTTGCGGCAATCACGCTCGGTTACCTCGACGAGAGTCCGATACCACGTCATCCCCGCCGAGAGGTCAAAATCACACTTCCTCAATCTGACGATGCTGACAAACCCTTTGATATGGAAGTTAATGTTGACCGTGGCGTTGCAACCTATCCTTATCCATTGCCGGAGAACGCGCCCGATACCTTTATCAATGACGATTTCAAGGGCTGGGGAGAATCCCAAAACAATAAAAGCAGTCCCGCGTACGTTGAGGTGTCCGCTACTCCTTCTGCAAGTGTTGAAGTCAAAAACCAAGGTGAGACGCTCGGCACTGTTAATTGGGGCGATGTCGAAGAAAAGGGTGTCGTGCAACCCAATGAACGGGTTAGGGTAGAGGTCATCGACTCCGGCAGAAACTGGGTGCATACCACCGTGATTGACGACGATACGAACAGACCGGTGCCGTGTCGCATCCATTTCCGTTCGCCGCACGGTGTGCCGTATGCCCCGCACGGTCATCATGCCCACGTCAATTCAAACATGGGCACATGGCACGTAGATGTCGGTGGTGATGTCCGGTTAGGGCAGATTAGTTACGCCTACATTGACGGTACCTGCCAAGGATGGTTACCACGCGGGGATGTTATCGTTGATGTTGCCCGCGGCTTTGAATACACACCGTTGCGAACTACAGTCAGCATAAAGCCGGGGCAACGCGAGTTGACGTTGCGGTTAAAACGGTGGTGCGATATGAACGCCGAACGTTATTTCAGCGGCGATACGCACGTTCATTTCCTCTCTACGCAGGGAGCACATACCGAAGCACAAGGCGAAGATCTCGGCGTGGTCAACCTTCTTCTCTCGCAGTGGGGACATCTCTTTACGAATACGGAAGAATTCATCGGAAGACCTACAACGTCCGCCGATGGACGAAGCATTGTCTATGCGACGCAGGAGAATCGCCAGCACCTCCTCGGGCATCTCACGCTCCTCGGTTTAAAGGAACAGGTCGCGCCGTGGTGTTCAGACGGTCCCGGGGAAGCCGAACTCGGTGGAAATATGGAGGTCACGCTTTCACACTGGGCGGACGCTTGCCACGCCCAGGGTGGAACTGTCGTATTGCCACACATTCCGAATCCGAATTGTGAACCAGCAACGCTTATTGCGACTGGACGTGTTGACGCTGTCGAGTACCTCACCAATGCGATGTATGGGCACCTTGAGTACTATCGCTATCTCAACTGCGGCTATAAACTGCCACTTGTTGGCGGAACAGATAAGATGAGTAGCGATGTCCCCGTAGGTGTTTATCGCACCTACGTCCATATCCCTGACGATGAGGAGTTCAATTACGATAACTGGTGCAAATACATGAGTGCTGGCAATACCTTCCTCAGTGGTGGTCCTATGATCCGTCTTACCGTTGATGGACAGCCGATCGGTAGCACGATTAACCTGCCCGGTAACGGCGGCACTGTCGAAGTCGAAGCCTCCGCGGATTCCATCTTCCCTATCCATACCTTGCAGATTCTTCAGGCGGGACATGTCGTTGCTTCAACTGAAGACAAAGACGGTAAAGCACATCTACGCCTGAAGGCGAATCTGAAAGTGGATAGGCATTCGTGGATTGCGGCGCGGTGCGGCGGACCTAACTATGCGCAAGCCGTTCCACACCACGATGGATGGGGACGCGGTATCATTGCTCATACCTCTCCTATTTACATCGCGGTTGGCGGCGAGTGGTGGATGTTTGACCCGGAAACGGCGAACTACATGCTGACCTTGATTGAGGGTGGATTATCCTATATTCAGGAGACAGCGCGCCACCATGAACCCGGCACCGTTACACACCATCACGGCGAGGATGACCATTTGGAATTCCTCTCTCGTCCGTTCCAAGAGGCGCGAGAGGCGATTCATCGTCGGATGCATCAATTGGGTATCCCACACTAAGGTAGTAGGGTCTTTAGAAAGCCCATACGCGGCTTTCTTCCCCTGTGTGCCGTTCACCATTAAAGTAGTAGTAGACACTCTCCAGGTGCCTACCACTTTAAGGAGAGAGCATGCCAAAAGAATTAGTAGCAGTTGCCCCTCGGCAACCCGTTTTGAGGGAATATGAAGATGGTCCCGTCCCTGCGGATAGTGTCCGGGTTCAAGTCGAATTCGGCGCGCCCAAGCGCGGCACCGAACTGACAGCGTACTACGGATACAACAACGCAAATTTTCCACACGGCCTTGGGAATATGTGCGTCGGAAAAATAATTGAGATCGGGGACGACGTTGAAGGTTTCGAGATTGGAGAACGCGTCACCAGCCACGGGCACCTCAAGGAGACACATACATGGCGGGCGGGCAGTGTCCTCAAGATGCCTGACCAGATGACGTGGAAAGAGGCGGTCTGCTACGATCCAGCACATTTTGCGATGTCCGCGATTCGTGATGGAAAAGTCCGCGTCGGTGAGCGGGTTGCTGTCTTTGGACTTGGTGCGATTGGACTGATGACGGTGCAGATGGCACGAATCGCCGGGGCTGATTTCGTCGCTGCCGTAGACCCAATTGAAAGACGACGGAAAGTCGCTGAGAAGACTGGCGCGGAACTCGTCATTGATCCGACTGCCAGCAATACCGGTGAGGTGCTCAAAGAGGCAACCGGTGGACTTGGCGTTGATGTGGCTGTAGAAACCAGTGCCATCTACGAAGCACTCGATGATGCCCTCCGCAGCGTCACTTTTGAAGGAACAATCGTCTATGCTGGTAGAGCAAAAGCGTGTACGGGTGGGCTTGACCTCGGTGCTGTCGCACACGTCAACATTCCCAACATAATCTTTGCACGCGCCAACAGTGACCCGAACCGCGATCATCCGCGTTGGAATTTCAAGCGTATTGTTGATACCTGTTGGAAGTGGCTTGCCCAAGGACGGTTTGACTGTGAAGGGGTCGTGGATCCAGTTGTGCCGTTTGAAGATTCAGTCGAAGCCTACATAGAGATGGACAATCATCCCGAACGGAGCGTCAAATTGGGTGTCTCCTTCGGGTGAGGTTTTGCTTCGTATTGTCCCGCAGGTTTCTGGTTATGTTTAGACGGGGTTGAGGATTTTGATGTTAAAAAATTAACCCGTATTGTAGCCTGCAACAACGGCGCAGGTGGATATACGGGAAGGTGCTTTGATGTCTAAACCTACCTTATCGACCCGCAAGGTATAATTAAAAATTTGTTATCAAAAAAATGCCGAATATCATCATCACAGCGGCGATCAAGCGACGTTTTGTATAGGTTTCTTTCAAGGCATACCCACCGAGCAAGACGACGAAAATGACAGAACACTGCCGAACAGCGGTCACGTAGCTGACCTTCTCTGTCATTAAGGTGTAGAGGATAAGTGAATAGGATACCAACGAGAGTCCAACAATAGCGGATGCCCGTTTCCATTCCGTTCGTCCGATCTGTGCAATCCGTTGGTGTGGAAACCGGGCGAGGCAGGACAACCCATAGAGAACTTGCGAGATACTGCTCTCCATTAAATAGTAGGTCACGGCTCGCCACATCGGGGCGTCCGTCGAATAGCGATGAAATTCAGACATTCCTTGTTTGTCTATAAGTGAGTATCCAATGACACTCGCCAGGGTGGCATACGCCAAGAGCGCATCGGGTTGGCGTAGGAAGCGGAAGAACGCTTTGAACTGGATGCGTGCTTCGCGTTGTTGGTAGAGCAATATGGAAGCCATCACACATAGGATGCCTATCAAACCTTGCACGGAAACTCGTTCCTTTAGAAAAAGAAAGGCGAAGAGCGGTAGAAAAGCAGGGGCGGCACGCGCAATAGGATAGACAAATGAAATCTCACCAATGGTATAGGCGTGCGTCAAAGACAGCTTGTATAACAGGTGGACAAAGGCGGAGCCAGCAATATAGATCCATACCGGTTTCGGAACCACCGGTTGCTTAATACCAAAGGCGATAAACGCTATAACTATGGTGTAAAATCCACACCAGAAAAAAAGGATTCGTGTATCTTTGCTGGATTTGCTGTAGAAATTCCATAAGGCGTGGCAAAATGCTGACAGCAGAATTAAGGCGATTGAAGTGAAAGCCATAGAGCACTCGTCATTTGTCGTTACAGGGTCTGTGTCTGTTCGTTAATGGCTGGCAGTAATCAGAATAGTTTTCAGTTATCGGTTATCAATCGCAAGAAGGTTTGCGAAACGATAACCTCTTCTACTGACGACTGAAAACTACTGCTAATCCTCTGACAACTGACGACTGAAAACTGATAACCACTCTTAGGAGGTAATTATGTTCAAAAAATCGAAAAAACACAAGATTTTTATTTTATGTGGGCTTATATTTGGCGGACTTGCCCTCACGGCAACCGTTACCCTCACACAAGAATCGTGGTTTCCTTCCGAATGGGGTGCCGACGATCGACGGGGTGCTGTTAACCGATTGACGCCAGAAAAAGTATTGGAAGCCGTGAGTTTAATTAAAACGGGTGAAGTCTTTCAACTCGGCAGAGTCTATGAAAGCGGTATTCCTGTCTTCGGGACGCGACATTATAGTCTGCGGATTCCGGCGATGTCGGGTCCGCTCGGCGAGAACAAAACCACGTGGTTTGAGGAGATCTTCAGCGGCGAGATCGGTCAGATCGGCACGCAGTTTGATGGACTCGGTCACATCGGTATCGGCGACCTCTACTACAACGGATTGGACCAGCACGATTTCGCCAAAGCCGAAGGACTCACAGAACTCGGTGTCGAGAATGTGGGACCCATCGTGACGCGCGGTGTGCTGATTGATGTCGCTGGTTATAAAGGCGTTGAACACCTCAGCGACAGTTATGAAATTACGCGCGCCGATCTGGAGGGTGCCTTGAAAAAGCAGGGCGATATCCAAATTACGCCTGGCGATGTCGTTATTATCCACACGGGTTGGGGTAAATTCTGGATGACGGATAATGATCGCTACGGGACAACAGAACCCGGTATCGGACTGGAAGCGGGGCAATACCTCGTCGATCAGAAAATTGTGATGTTATGTTCCGATAACTGGGGAATCGAGGTCGTCCCGAATCCGGATGAAAAACTCGCGTTTCCAGTGCATCAACTCTTTATTGTCAAACACGGCATTTACAACCTTGAGAACATTATCACGGAGGAGTTAGCGGCGGCGAAAGTTTATGAATTTGCCTTCTGTTTCGCACCGCTACGTCTCAAAGGTGCAACGGGTTCTCCCGGTAACCCGATCGCCATTTTTTAATTATACCTTGCGGCTAAACGGCGTGCGTTAAGACTTTACTGTGCGTTCCTCAAATCCGCCTGCGCCGTTGTTGCAGGCTACGGCTTTAGGCTCACTAGAAACCTGCGCGTAAGTGTAGCGGAGCGCAGGCCGAAAACCTCATAATTAAAAAACCTTGCGGTTCGTTCAGGCGGGTCTATGTGATGATGTGCTTTTTCGTAGACCCGCTTTCCACTTCGTTTCACGCTACAGGCGCGAACCATTGCCGCACAAGACGCTCGCGCCCTGGTCAACCCTTCCTATTTTTCATATCTGCACAAATCCGTGCAAGTATCTTCCTATTTGCCCCGTTTCGTGCAGCAAATACACGCGCCAAACCCACTGAATCCCTATTATTTCCCATTTTTTCCATCGTTTTAAATTGGCATAGAAATTGCTATTTACCTATTTGTAGTTGTTAGAGTTGTTGGTTTTCAGTTGTTGGTCGTCGGTTCAGAGGTTTTGTTATAACAAGCGGAACGCTCAAGCAAACACCCTCTTTTAACCGATAACCGATAACTGAAAGGTTTGTGTAACGTGAGTTTGAAAAAAGTTTAGTAGTTAGCAGATCACGAGTAAACGCTGACCGTCTGAAGTTCAGAGAGGCTAGTGAGTCTCTGTTTTTTTAATAGTAAAAGGGAGACTTTCATGGAACGTCGATTACCATTTCTGTTTTTTATTTCCAGTTTAGCAGTGTTGTGCTGGGGGCTTCCCATTTCGGCAAAAGCCCCGAAAACCGCCAAAATTGCGTTTTGGGCAGACCTTGCAGGAACGCGTGATATCTACCTCATGGATCCAGATGGTAGCCAACGAATAAAAATAACACATCACCCCTCACAGAATATCACGCCTCTCTGGTCTCCAACGGGTGAGCAGATCCTCTTCACCTCTGACCGAGATGGCGTTTGGGACCTCTACCTTATGGATCCAGATGGAACAAATGTGCAACGCGTCTTTGAGAAAACGGCATCCAGAATAGGGGGAGCATGGTCGCCCGATGGCAAACAAATCGCCTACACACGCCTCATGCCAGAGGGACGCGTCGTCCACATCGCAACACTCGGTGAAGAAGACGAGGAACGCATCGCTATGGGTAGTCATACGACGTGGTCGCCGGAGGGAACAGAACTTGCATTTATTACCGGTTGGGGAACCCTAAAGAAGATGCAGATAAGTCTTTTCGACCTACGTACCGGCAAACAGAAAGCTCTTTTTCCACTCAAGGCAACACCGTCACGGCTATATGGCGTGCAATGGTCCCCAAGAGGAGACAAGCTCGCATTTTCTTGGCAGCATCAGGTGCCATTTAAAGACTTCCTTGAAGCAGAAACGATTTATACAATGAAACGCGATGGAACAGGCATCACCCAAATTATTGATGAGGCAGGTCCAAAAGCAACCGCGCCCGTTTGGTCTCTCAATAGCGATGCCTTGCTCTATAGACAGGTTGTTCCAGGCAGCGATTCCCAAATCTTCAAAGTGAATTTAGAGGGTGGACAGCCCGAACAACTAACGCAAATCGGACGGAACTTTCTTGGAGATTGGTTCGATCCGGCGTATGCCCTGTCAGTTTCGCCACAACCGCAGTTGCTCGCAACCACATGGGGTGAAATCAAAAGTGGAGATTGAAAATGAACAGATTTGCATTCGCTTTATATTTCCCGTTTATCACAGGTCTCTTGTTGGCAGGGTGTACGGCATCAACATATTTGATGAACGCCCCCGAACCATCGCCAGAGAAAGAAATACGGCAAACCTTGGAATCATGGAAGGGAACGCACATTTCACAAGCCATTCAGAAATGGGGATCGCCCCATGAAATAACCGGTGGAAAGGTAGGTCCAAAAATTTACGTTTGGCAGACGCTCTCATCAAATAACACCCTATACGAATTTAGCTTCCATACACGTTCAAATGGCGTAATTTACGAAACCGACGCGAGAAGGTATCAAAACTCCATACATGAATCGGATTGGAAGGAGAAGCATATCTCAAAGGCGATTCGAGAATGGGGAACATCGCATGGAATAACTGATGACGGGGCAGGTTCAAAAATCTACATCTGGCAGATACCTGTATTAGAATTGCTACCGCGAGAATATCACCGAGTCGGTTCCAGACAACGACAAACCAACGGCTGGCACATCGTAACAGGACCATCTCTGGCGACAAGCGACACCTACGAAATAATGTTTTATACACGTCCAGATGGTGTAATTTATAAAACCTTCACGAAAAGAGAGGTGAACTCCGGTATCGGTTCCAGGAGCCTACGAGTTTCTCAAGAAAAATGAGGTTCCAGAAAATAAACCATGAAACTACCGACAATTTCTATCGCATCACATCGCGTCACGCGACTCATTATCGGCGGTAATCCGTATAGTGGTATCTCACACCGCTCCGCCGCGGCATCGGAAGCCATGGAGGATTACTATACGACGCACCAAATTATAGCAGACCTCCGGCAAGCAGAGGAGAACGGAATTAACACCGTCCTCGCTCGCGCCGATCGGCATATCATGCGGACGCTCAACGAATACTGGAACGCTGGTGGCACCATTCAGTGGATTGCTCAGACGCCCAAAGATACAGAATACGCCAACCTCGACGACTACCTACAGATTATCGCTCGCTATAAACCGATGGCTATCTATCATCACGGCGGCACAACCGATAAGTTATATGCCGAAGGGCGGCTCGGTTCCTTACGCGATGCACTCAAACGGATCCGTGATCTCGGTTATGCGGTCGGACTCGGCACGCATGATCCGCAGGTTCTCAAATACTGCTATACTGAAGGATATGATGTTGACTTTTATGTTTGCGCGTTATATAATCATACAAAACATCGGGAACTCTATCTGCCGGACGATCGGTATGCGGCCTTCGCCGCGATACAGGCAATACCGATACCCATAATCGCCATAAAGGTATTAGCCGCAGGTAGGAACGAACCGCATGACGCCTTTCAATTCGCGCTTGAGAATATCAAACCTACTGATGCAATGGCAGTTGGCATGTATACGCAATTTCAACCCGACCAGATTCGCCAGAATGCATTGACTGTTGCAAAATTATTATCTGAACCAAGCTTCTTCGATCTCAGAGAATTTGAAAAAGGACAATTAATGGGATCTGGTTCGTAGTAGGGCAATTCATTGCCCGTCGCGACGCGTAATAAATTGCGAGACTACAAACACATCTGTAGAAAGGTATAATAGATTGGACCGGATTGTAGAACCAGAAGTTATGGACACAGCGGAAGCCGCCGAAGCCTACGATGCGATGGAGCACGGTGAGGTCGACCAGGCTTTCGTAGACCGCGTTGTTGCACTCGGTGCAAGCACTGGACATTTCCTCGATGTCGGCACCGGTCCCGCACAGATTCCTATTTTACTCGCCCAACGCTGCCCAGATATCCACATCACCGCCATTGACCTATCCGAGGAGATGCTAAAAATAGCAAAACAGCACGTCGCAGATGCCGGTCTCACCGATCGGATAACCCTCGAACGCGTCGATGCCAAAACCCTACCCTATCCCGACAACACCTTTGACGGACTCATCTCCAACAGCATTGTGCATCACATCCACGATGCAATGAAGGCACTCAAAGAGATGGGCAGAGTTGCCCGTCCCAAAGGAACAGTTCTCATCCGCGACCTCATCCGTCCTGAAACGCCAGCAGATGCACAAGTCTTTGTAGACTTGTATGCCGCGGACGACACCCCTTATCAACAGAAATTATATTACGACTCCTTCCTTGCCGCGTTCACCATCGCCGAAGTCAACGAAATGCTAACGCAAATGGATATGCCGGGTGCCGTTGTCGTCCAAAGCACCGATCGGCATTGGTCTATTGAGCGTGCTGTTTAGTATCCCCCTGTTTCTTGTGTTTGTGTAAGATTTTTATGTTTATAGTGGTGCGCTTTAGCCCCAGCGGGGCGGCATATTTATAGGACCATGGCACCCTACTGAATAAAGCCTTCTTCGCATTGGATTTTAGCGTTTGCGGGGCGACATGTGTCTTGTAAAATGATTTGACATTCGCCTTGGAATGTGTTAATATGTGATTATGAAACTTTGGAACAGCAGAGGCCAATGAATGCTATCCAAACCCCGGATTTATATTGAGACTTCGGTTATTAGTTACCTGACTTCCAGACCGAGTAGCAACGCAGGGATTCGTGGATGCCAGTATTTCACTCGTTATTGGTGGGAGAATTTTGCCGAACAGCAATTTGAACTTGTTTCTTCACCGATTGTCCAACAAGAAGTAAGCTTAGGTGATAGAGGAACTTCTCAAAAGCGTCTTGATGTCTTAGGAAAACTGACTTTGTTAGATGCACCAAAAGAAACATTGGATTCTCTTAGTGATGATTTGATAAATGCCGGGCTTTACCCTTGAAAGCGCGAATTGACTCATTTCATATAGCGATTGCCGCTATAAACAACGTACAATATTTGGCCACCTGGAATTTCAAGCATATCGCCAATATTAACAAAATCCCCTTGATACAGCAAGTGTGTAGAAAATCAGGTTATCAACCACCAATTCTTTGCACACCGCAACAACTGCTAATGGAGGATATTTAGCATGTGGAAAGACCCGTTTGTTGACGAAATCCATCAAATTCGGGAAGAATGGGCGGCAAAGTTCAACTACGATGCAAAGGCATTACTTGAAGACATCGAAGAAAAAAAGCGTCAAGACTATTTGACTGACGAAAATGGGAATTTTGTAAAGGACAAAAAAGGCGGGTTGATTCTCAAAGCCTCACGAACTTCTAATCGCGTGGGCTAATAAAAAGCCGTTTGATTGGTCAGTCTTACCAAGTTTCATTAGAAGTTCTATTGCGAATTTCTTCCTCACCGCGTTCACCATTGCCGAAGTCAACCAAATGCTAACGCAAATGGATATGCCGGGTGCGGTTGTCGTCCAAAGCACAGACCGGCACTGGTCTATTGAACGTTCCGCTTAGTGTGCTATTGGTACCCCGAAGTTTAGTAAAGGTAATCCAAGTTTGTAATAGAACGATTTGCCGTCTGGAACACATTTGATGCTGTGTGCCTTGTTACATAGGGCACACATGCAAAAAACGACGAGAAATCGTATGGCGTAAACCCTCCTATTCGCTTCTCCGTTATATGACTACAAAGAATAATCAATAGGGAACTGCCCTGTTCCGAAAGTTTACCGAGGTATAACAAGAAAGACCCCATCTATGATGTTCCTATTAAAATCTTATCTCCTACGCTGCCTCATATCTGTTTTTGTAGTAGCAACTCTTTTACCGGCTTGCAGTTTACGCCGACATACTCCATTGCCGGAGCCCCCACGAGAAAGTTGGTACAGTCTCACCTTGATGAACACCAAAATCGGCTATCAGCATAGATTTTCTGAAAATGTCGAGTATCAAGGCGAGGTGGTACGCCGGACCAAGACCGATACAATTATGAATTTTAAGGCACTTGGGAGCGACTTAACGATTAAGATCACTCGCGTTACGTACACAGGGTCTGACTTAATGCCTCGCTACTTCCTTTTGACCTCTAATGAGTCCGGTTTAAAACAGGTAGAGGGGCGGATTATAGATGGAGCCGCTCATATAAAGACGACACTCAACGGTGAAGTTACACACACCGAAGTCCCTATTCCATCAGGAACGATTTCTGAGCGTAAAAGCATAGACTTGTTCTTAGCCCAAGAAGGGCTTAAAGTCGGTGATAAAAAAACTTTCTATCAATTCAGTGCTGACTTCCTGAAGCCTGTGAAAACGGAATTGCACCTCGTAGGTAAAGAAAGTTTAATCTATCAGTCGGAGGAAAAACAGGTCTACGTTTTAAATGCAACTATGGATGTTATGAGTGG
Organism: Candidatus Poribacteria bacterium; assembly: GCA_965220065.1. Taxonomy (GTDB): domain Bacteria; phylum Poribacteria; class WGA-4E; order WGA-4E; family WGA-3G; genus WGA-3G. Next base: position 4,381,484 of record OZ244804.1, on the reverse strand, counting down.
CATAGACATGAAACAATGGCTTGATTCCAACGGAGTAAACTATCGCATTGAGGTTCCATTGATGGGGCTTTCTCTCGTAACTACTAAGAAGGATAAGGAAACAGCCGTTGGTGATATTAAAGAAATTGACATTATCTTACAAACTCGCATTCTACCTGTTGGTAAACGCCCTATGCTGAATGCGGAGCGCCTTGTAGCAGAAGTAAAACTTACTACAGGGAACATTGCCGAAACCATTATATCCAATTCTCGACAGAAACTTGTGGTAAGCACTGAACACGTAGGTAGGCTGTCAATTCAGGTTCCACCATTTGATACGCAAGACTGTCCTGATCTACCGATTCAAGATGCAGAAAGTAAATTCCTTGTTGCCGGTACCTATATTCAAGCAAACCATCCGGATATTCGCGCCAAGGCTGTAGAAATCATAGACGGTGAAACCAATTCATGGCGTGCAGCAGAGAAATTGTGCCAATGGGTTGATAAGACAGTCGCTGACAAAATAACTGGGGGGTATGAGCCGTCACTGACAACTCTGAAATCACTCGCAGGGGATTGCACAGAACATACTTTCTTGTTTATTGCGTTAGCACGTTCAGTTGGTATTCCATCACGGGTTTGTTCAGGTATCGTATTTGTAAAGGATGCCTTCTATTACCACCTCTGGCCCGAGGTTTACGTTGGAAGATGGGTTCAAATGGATCCAACATTAGGGCAAGTTATCGCCGATGCAAATCACATTCAGCTCGGGGGGAGTGTCCTTGAATCAAATACTATGGTCGAATTCGGAAAAGATGTTCTTCGGACGCTTAATCAGCTTGAAATTGTTATTAATGAATGACAAGGGAAATTACAACTTTGTGATACCTTCAAATTATTCCTAAGAATTACTCTCGAATATAAGACATCCTAATCCTGTCCATCTTAAAATCCTATAAATCCTGATTCAGACAATTTTTTTCTACACTTCTTTTTCAAAAATATGTTATAATAGTGACAAATCCCCAAGATACAAATTTAAAATTTCGCTTTTGCATAGGAGAACCGCAATGCCCAAAGTTACCTTTGTATTGTTGCTATGCTCACTCCTTATTATTACCAACCTCAGTATCGCCAACGTCGCAGAAGATGGACTCGTCGCTTACTGGCCCTTTGACGAAGGCAAAGGCAAAGAAGCCATAGATGTTACAGGCAACGGACACGATGGCGAATTTCACGGTAAGCCGAAGTGGGTTGAAGGAAAATTCGGCACCGGACTCGAATTTAACGGTGTAGACGATCATGTCATCGTCGCGGACGATCCCGCCTTCGCAATCGAGGAAAATATCACCCTCATGACGTGGTTCAGTCCAGACGATGACCTCACAGGTCACCGCTTAATGAGTAAAAATAACTCCATCTTCGTCATCTTCGACTTCGGCGACAAAAATAGTATCGACTTTCTCGTCAAGCCGAACAATACCTTTGCGCAATCCACAACAACGGATTGGAAAGTCGGTGAATGGTATCACTTCGCGGGGACGTTCGATGGAAAGACGATGAAGGTCTATATAAACGGTAAACTCGAAGGCGACGCTGCTAACAATGTTCCGATTGCTCCCTCCGGCTTAGAACTCTGGATTGGCGGCGATGATCTCGGCAACGCCACCGACCACTTCCCCGGTAAGATTGATGAAGTCCGACTCTATGAAAAAACTTTGAGTGAAGCCGACATTCAAAAGGTCATGGAAACCCCGCAAGATGTTGAAGCACGTGGAAAACTCACCACAACATGGAGTAAACTCAAGGATGGACTAAGATAGCAACGACTCAATTTCTGCTGGACAATTTCCAGATACCCAATATCGCGAGCAGTGAGAGATTTGGAAACAGGAGTGGAGCGAACAGAGGGGCTCCATAGAGGAATCTGTCTATTTGCGCCACCGCTGGCATCTGCAAATCTGCGGCGAGGTGAAAGAAGAACCCAGCGACCCCGACGATGACATTAATCCCTAAGACAACCACGCAGAATTTAAAGAAAAAGGGGTGGTGAGGGACGAAAAAAAGTGTTGTTAAACATCCGATAGCAACAGCACTTGTAAAGACCGGTAGCCACTCAGACGGATTGAAGAATCCGTTTTGTGCGTGATCGAAAACGGAGAGGATGAAATTTCCACACCATCCACAACCTGCCATAAACACAACCCAGTGTGCCCATTCTAAATCCGCATCGTGGATCATACCGTTCATGATTAAAAGGAGTCCTATCCCTGTGAAAGCGAGTGGAGCCATAAAAGGAGCTGTGTAAACGAGGTTTTTAAGGGTCAGATCGGAGAAAAAATGACTGTTGAGATGAAAAAGCATGCCTGCAATGCCGATACAGATAGCACTCCATCCGATGCTAACCCGACACCAGTATTTCCATCGTTTTTTTTTCGTGAAGACGGTGAATGCAAGGAGCCCGGGCGCACCTAACGAGAAATAGAACGGAACCCATTCTGCAGGGTGGTCAAACGCGTTTACAGAGTGGGCAATGAACACGTCAAGTGCTAAAAAGGCAAGGTTTGCGATGATGAAAATGTCAAGTAATCTGGCAGCCAATCCGCTATGGATTTCTCGCGTTTTCTCTAAGTTCTCCGGCAATTTTTTTCAACTCCGTTGTCTTTAATAAAAGTTCATAATTCCCGTGCCATTGGACAAAGTCGGCACCTCCCATAAATGCCCCGTGTTTAGCCGTTCGACCATAGTAGTGCCAGATGTCAAAGTAGAGAAATTCAATGGGTTCATCAAAAGCGGTTTCGGTCAGTAATCCTTCTTCGCGAAGGGATTTCATTACCGCTGCCGCTTCTCTAATTTTTTCGTTGGTGTCAGCAACAACGCCTTCGGCTTCCTGATAGAATTTTTCGACTTGCGACCGCGCATGGCACTTTAAGCAGGTCTCCTTCATTGCATCTTGTCCTTGTTGATAGGTCGGACGTTTATCGGAGACAGCTGCGAATAGCCAATATGAAAGTCTTTCGGTTGTATCGTGCGTCACATTCAATCCGTCTAAACCGCTTAAGTGGCATGTCACACATGTTGGGACCGACATATCCGCTGTGGTGAGTGTTTTCGGAGGGGCTTTGAGATTCATGTCCGCTTTTTGTGCGTTATAAAGTACCCCGTGCTTAGATTCGTGATAGATTTCGATTTGTGAATGGTCTGGTCCCATGTGACATTGTCCGCAAGTTTCCGGCTCCCGTGCCAAAGCGATGGAGGTAGAGTGGCGGGCATGGCACGCTGTACAGGTGCCGATAGAGCCATCAGCGTTCGGTTTGCCTATATCATGGCATCCCAAACATCCGACGTTAATCGCGCTTTCGCCTTCCATAATTGCCAGTCGATTTGCAGGACGATTTACGGTGCCTTTATGGTACTTCTCGGCGAAGGCGATCTGTTCTGCAGTGAAGTCTCTCGCACCTGACACCGCTGCCCAAGCCGGGGCTGCGTGCCGACTTCGGAGGAATTGCGTATACTCCGTTGCGTGACACTCGCTACAATTCTTCGCTGTCAGATGCTTGGCGATGGTGAACCCTTTGTGTGCTTGTGTCTCTTGGTTCTCAACGGCTCTGTGGCAATCTAAGCAGGTAACGCCCTGTTTTGCGTGCTCACTGCGTTCAAATTGGTGAATAATCGCAGATGTCTCGCGGCGGTGGCAGGCTGCGCACTTTCCTGTCGCTCGCACAAAATCAGCACTTGGTTGATCTGTTTCCGTAGTAGGACGTTTCGCATTGAAAATCAGCGCTACGACAATCAGGGATGCCCCTAAAAAAACAGAAATGAAGATAGATTTGAATGACATCTTGATTTTTCCTTAAAAATTTGTTAAAATAATTTGGCAAAAAGGTAAATTTAATGTGAGATTTTTGCGTGCCATCTACAGGCGCGTCATGTTCAATGCCTCATAAAATAGTATAACATGCTTAAAACGGAATTTCACATATATTGTCACTTAAGAAGGAATTTGCATGGCAACCCAGCAGAAACGCCCCGTCGTTCTCATCGTCCGAGACGGCTGGGGCAATAATCCGTTTCCCGAATTTCAACACGCGAATGCCGTTCATCTCGCAAAAACACCTATAGATGATTGGTTGCGGCAAAACTATCCGAACGTCCAAATCCATACCTCCGGCGAAGATGTCGGTTTACCCGCGGGTGTCATCGGCAACAGTGAAGTCGGGCATCAGAACATCGGGGCAGGGCGCATCGTGAATCAAGAACTCCTCCGTATCAGTACCATGATCCGCTCCGGCGAGTTTGCTCAGAATGAAGTGCTTTTAGACGCGATCGCCCATGTCAAAAAGCACGGAACACATCTCCATCTCATGGGATTGGCAAGCGACGCTGGCGTTCACAGTTCTCTTGAACACCTCTATGGACTTCTCACACTCGCCAAAACGAATGGACTCAGGGCTGACCAAGTCTTGATTCACAATTTCAGCGATGGACGCGACTGCCAGCCCGACCTCGGTATCCAATTCTGTGAGCAGATTGAAGCAAAGTTAAAAGAGATAGGTATCGGACAGATAGCCTCCGTTGTCGGTCGCTATTACGCAATGGATCGGGATGACCGATGGGAACGCGTTGAGGTGGCGTATCGTCTCTTAACCGAAGGGGTCGGCGACCGCATCGCTGCCGCCACAGATGCCTATCGTGATTATTATGAGAACCCCGATGACACCAACCGTAAAGGCGATGAATTCGTCCGTCCGTCTGTAGTCCTTGGAAACGATGGTGAACCCCTCCGCCGCATTACCAACGGAGATGCCGTCGTCTTCTATAACTTCCGGGGCGATCGACCCAGAGAACTCACCAAAGCATTTTGTCTTGATGAATTCCCGTTTCAAGCGGAGGGAAAAGACGGTGTCACGCGACAAATGGGTTTTAAACGGAATTGCAAACCTAACGTTAAATTTGTTACAATGACCGAGTATGAGCAGGGAATGCCCGTTGAAGCGGCTGTCAAAAAACCTCCCAAAATGCAGAATACACTCGGTGCCTACGTCAGCCAGGCAGGCTTAACGCAATTCCGATGCGCAGAGACCGAAAAATTTCCACACGTTACCTTCTTTTTCAACGACTACCGAGATGAACCGTACAAAGGCGAAGATCGGCAGATCATCGCTTCTCCTCGTGACGTGACGACCTACGATCAGAAACCGGAGATGTCCGCTCCCGGTGTAACGGCGGAGATGTTGCGTCGAATCGCTTCCGATAACTATGATTTGATGGTACTCAACTACGCCAATGGCGACATGGTTGGGCATACAGGTTCACTTCCAGCCGCTATTAAGGCAGTTGAAGCAGTTGATACAGGCGTCGGGAAAATCGTTGATGCCGTGCTTAAAAAGGACGGCGCACTCATCGTCACCGCCGATCACGGTAACTGTGAGCAAATGATTGATCCAGAAACCGGCGGTATCCATACTGCACATACCACGTATGACGTAGATATCATCCTTGTCAATAACCAACACAAAGGACTCCAACTCCGTGAAGGCGGACGGCTCGCTGATATTGCCCCGACGATACTCCGTCTCCTCGGTTTGGCACAACCCTCTGAAATGACAGGTGAATCGTTAATTCCATAGCAGCACACGCAAATTGTAAAAAGAGGCCCCTAAAATGAATGACTACCAACAGCATCCCACTGCAGCAGAAGCCCATCTAATGGCTGAACAAGAGGCCGAATCCGATGCCAAGAAGATCACATGGTTTTTCATTGGTCTCTTTGGTAATATAATAGGAGTCCTTATTGCTTCTATCTATGAACCGACCCCACCTGCCTCACGGCTCCTTGAGAAAGCACCCGAATATGTGGCATTGTATACGGATGGTTACAAAGCAAAAAGCCGAAGTATCCAACTACGCCAATCCTTAATTGGCCTCGTTGTTCCCTTCGTTCTTATGATCTTATGGGTGATCCTTCTGGTGAGCCTTATATAGAAGGCATACAGCCTGACAGAATGGATAGGATTTACAGTTTTTCGCTCCGATGGAGCAGTATGTGAGAATAACATTAATTTAATGTAAGGAGATTTTGGCATGTCCCCTCTGATTGACCAGCAAGTTAACGACGATTTCAGGCTATTCGCTGGCAGCGCGAACCCGGCGTTAGCCAAAGATATTGCTGCGATTTTAGGTGTTGAACTCGGTAAAATTACAATTGAGCCGTTTCCCAACCTTGAGACTCGCGTTCAGATTGAGGAAAGTATCCGAGGCACGGATATTTATGTCGTGCAGCCAACGAGTCAACCCGCCAACGAAAATCTGATGGAACTGCTCATCACGATTGACGCCATGAAACGCGCATCAGCCCGGCAGATTACCGCGATTATTCCATACTTTGGATACTCACGCCAAGATCACAAAACAACAGGGCGCGAACCGATCAGTGCGAAACTCGTCGCGAATCTCTTGACGACTGCTGGAGCAAGTCGCGTCATGGCTATTGATCTACACGTGCCGCAGATACAAGGCTTCTTTGATATTCCTATGGATCACTTGACCGCCCTGACGACCTTGACGAATTACTTCCGCGAGAAGCAGGTTGAAGATGGTGTAATTGTTGCCCCTGATGCAGGTCGCGCCAAATTAGCAGAAAAATATGCAGATATTCTTGGGCTTCCGTTAGCCATCATGCACAAGCGGCGAACCGGCGTTGATGGACAGGGCGTTAAGTTTGTCGAGCTTGTTGGAGACGTTGAAGGCAAAACCCCAATTATTACCGACGATGAAATACAAACAGGGGGGACGATTCGCCAACAAGCCATAGCCTTGGCAGACGCGGGCGCAGAACCCGCTTATGTGTGTATCGCACACCCTATATTGGTCGGCCCAGCGTTGGAACGGCTCAGTCATCCAGCAATTCGCGAAGTGGTCACTACCAATACAATCCCCGTTCCTGCTGAAAAGCAACTCGATGGGAAGGTTAAGGTGCTTTCCATCGCGCCACTCCTCTCTCAAGCCATATTGAGAGTACATCAACACCGATCGGTGAGTCAGGTTTTCCGGGATCAGCAACTCGATTTTCCCGTGTAGTTTACGGAAAAGTCGCTTATACTGATACAAACAGATGGTTCCGATACTTTACCTCAGCCATTGCGGTTCAAGCATCGGTGGCGGTGAGAAGCAACTTGCTTATCTCGTCGAGAATATTGATCGAACGCGCTATCGTCCGCTTGTTATTTGCCCTGATGATGGTGTTTTCGCTGAACATTTGAGATGTGCCAATGTTCCCACAGTGATTCTCGATCTTCCGCCGTGGCGAAAGGTGAAATCGTTAATAACGAGGTACAGAGCCACAAAAAAATTGGTGAGTCTTGCCGAGACACATGGCACTCACCTGCTCCATACTTCGGATTCGTGGTTTAATCCGTATCTATGGTTGATTAGAAAACAGTTAAAAATCCCTGTCGTTTCTCACGTGCGGAATCTTCTCACACCTACACAGGTCCGAAAATACAGATTTGACCGGATGGACGGTATTATCGCTATTTCGGAGCAGAGCCGTGTCCCACTGATACAAGCGGGGATTGATGCCCAAAAGATTGAGGTCGTCCGCAATTGTGTTGATTTATCGGCTTTTCAACCGACTTCTGAACCCGTCCACTCAACGGAATATGTCGTCGGTATCGTCGGTAGGATTGAACCCTTCAAACGTCAAAAAGCGTTTGTTGAGATAGCGGCTAAGGTTGTCGCACAGTACAAAAAGGTTAGGTTTCACATTATCGGTAGCGCGCTGGAAACGCCGGAGCATCGCATCTACGAACGGGAAGTCCTTCAGTTGATAGCCAAATATGGGTTGCAGGAGTGCGTTCACTTCACAGGTCACCGTACCGATATGCCCAAGGCGATGCAGGAACTTAATCTACTCATGACCCTTTCAGCGGGCAGTGTCATCGCCGAGGCGATGGCGGCAGGCAAACCTGTCATCGGCACCCCACTTGGCAGTACGGCTGAAATGATTATTCACGGTGAAACAGGATACGTTGTCCCTTTAGACCCCATGGAGGGAATTGCAGATAAAATTGTTGGACTCGCCAAAGATCCGAATCGAAGCGTACGTATGGGACGACAGGGAAGAATATACGCTGAAGAAGCCTTCGGCGTTGAAACGCATGTCCAGAAAGTACAGGAAGTTTATGAGAAATTGTTAATTAAGGGTTGAAATTTTTAACGTTTTGATGTATAATAACGCAAGTTGCCAGTTTGTAGCATAATCTTTTAGATTGTGCGTATCTGTGTGCAAACTGAAAGTTTACGCTACAAAACACCTACACATAATGACCAATTTCAATGAAAAATGTTATCTGCATGCCGAAAATCTTGTAAGTAGCAACTTGGGTTATAATAGCAACATTACTTCTTTAGGAGGAGCAGGATAATGCTCACACAAGAACAGCGTGATTTTTATGACGAGAATGGTTATCTCGGTGTTGAGGCGGTGTTGACAGCAGAAGAAGTTGCGGACCTCCAACGCGTCACCGACGAATTCGTCGAAAAATCGAGAGAGGTCACCGAACATACCGACATCTTCGATCTTGAACCTGGGCATACTCCAGCGAACCCGCGGGTACGACGTATCAAAAATCCAGGGGTACACCACGTCGTATACGATTATGCCTTACGGCATCCCAAGATTTTGGATATTGTGGAGCAACTTATCGGGACAGGGGTTCGGTATAATGGACATAAATTGAACATGAAGTATCCAGAGTTTGGAAGTCCGGTTGAATGGCATCAGGACTGGGCGTTCTATCCCCACACCAACGATGACCTACTCGCAGTCGGTGTCGTGATTGATGATATGACTGTAGAGAACGGGGCACTGATGATACTTCCGGGTTCCCATAAGGGACCAACTTTGGATCACCACCAAGATGGTGCATTTATTGGAGCAGTAACGGATCCCGATTTCACACCGGACGGTGCTGTACCTGTTGAGTTGAAAGCGGGTGGAATCACAATCCATCACGTTCGGGCGTTGCACGGCTCTGCCCCAAATACCTCAGACAAACCCCGTCGCTTAAAGCTTGCCCAGTACTGTGCGGTAGATGCGTGGCCCCTGAAAGGCATTCCAGATTGGGAAACTTTCAATAGCTTCATCATCCGCGGCGAGCCGACGAATCAACCGCGTGTGGTGGCGGCACCCGTACGTATGCCGGAGCCGTATGCAGAACTGAAGGGTTCTATCTACGAGGTACAATCTTTGCTCGACGATCCGCTTTATGCTAACAAGGGACAGTAGAGTAGAAATCGGGGAACTTCTGGATACAATAAAAAATGCGAGGTATAACAACCTCGCATTGGAATATAATAGGACTCACGCACTTCCCCGGTAGGTGCGGTTTTCCAACCGCACCGATCGCCCTATTATTGAGCGAATTCTCTCGTTTCGCGTAAGTCCTGTATAATTTACTTTTTGCTGACAAGGTAAAGGGTGTGTCAACTAAAGTTTAGTTGGCGACTTGCGCGCTGAAACCTACATCTGTAACCGCCTTCACGAGCGCCTCTTTCTCAACCTTGTCCTTCTCAATTTTCACCACAGCTTTATTCTCTTCCATAGAAACACTGACGACCTCAGTCACACCGGTAAGCTTTGTAAGTGCATCCTGCACCTTGCTGGTACATGCGCCTCATGTCATGCCGGTCACAGCCAGTGTCACTTCCTCTACGGTTGTCTCTGCTGTTTGCGCTGGTGCTGCTTCTTCTGCCTCTTTCTTTGAGGTATCTGCACACGCAACCACAAACAGCAGTGCGGCAAAGCAGACAAATAGCATTCTCACGTTTAACTGACGCATAAGTTTGGCTCCCTTGTTTGTAGGAACGATCTCTCGATCGCGCCGCTTCAACTTTCGTTCTAATGGTTAAAACGTACTCGGATTCGGCTGCAAGAGAATTGTAGTTTGCAACCTGTTTCTATAGAAAGAAAGGGTGGGGAACCCCACCCCTCCTCAATTTAGCCTTATTGAGCGACTTCGGCACTGAAGCCAGCACCTTGAACTGCAGTGGTCAGATCGGCAGTCTTGACTTTACCTTTCTCAACCTTCACAACAGCTTTGTTATCCGCGTCAGAGACGCTCACCACTTCAGAGACACCGGCGACTTTACTGAGTGCATCCTGCACCTTGCTGGTACATGCACCTCATGTCATACCTGTAACATTCAGTGTTATCTCTTCAATGGCGGCTTCCTCCATGGCTTCTGCCGTGTCTCCCTTCATGTCGGATTCCATTGCGGTTTCCTCTACAGTGGATTCAGACATCTCTGCCTGCTTCCCCAGCAGACCACAGCCGACCATGAATACAAAAGCAACAAGACAAATAAGCGATAATCTTGCGATATACATGCGGTCAACCTCCTTGAATTAATTGTTCACTATTTTAACACACATTAATTTTTTAGGCAAGAATTTTTTCAAATTAATACAAATACGTTCAAAATTACACGCCAAGGAATGAAAATTTACCGTCGCCGATAGCCCGCTTGTTCGGATAGTGCGTATAATTGCGTGTTTTTCATAAAACGAATATCTTGTCCGCGCAGTTTCGATCCATAGCGTTTTTCCAAGAATTGTATCCGTGCCTGCCGATCCGAAAGCGACATCGTTTTAGGTGTCCGCATCTTTAGTAAATCAGTCGGCGACAATTTCTTGGGATTGGTAGAGACTTGGGGACCATCGTAATAACATTTAGGGCACAACCGATACCGTGGGTAACGGAGCCGACCACAACTACATCGTGCCGTGCCGTTAGGTCCACCGAGGACTTCTTTCTCGGTTTTTTCTATTGACATTGGGTTACCTCCGGTGGACATCTAAAAATGTAAAGACCTTCTGAATCCGTTGCAACTGCTTTTGAAACGCAGCCGCCCGCTCAAATTCCAATGCCTCCGAGGCTCTATCTCGTTTTGTAACCAGACTTGTCTGCACGGTTTCGTACTCACCGTCCAACAAATTGACGATATCTATTATCATTTCACCATAGAGTTCGCGCGTGATGAGTGCGGCGCAAGGGGCATCACAACGCTTCAGATGGTACTGGAAACAGGCACGAAATCCTGGAACTGGTGTGATTTCTCCTTCGCACGTGCGGACTGAAAAGATTCGCTGTAAAACATTGATCGCTTCATCTGTCCATCGCCGACTCGACAACGGACCGAAATACCTCGCCCCATCTATCTGTGTCTCAGATACTCTTTCAAGGCGCGGAAAAGCCTCGCCGACATCTATCCGAATATACCAAGATGTCCGTCCAAACTTCAGAGCGGTGTTATAGGAAGGTTGATATTCTTGGATGAGTCGCGATTCTAAGAAGAGTGCTTCCTGTTCCGAGCGACAGACCTGATACCGAACATCTGTTGTCCACCGGATAAGCCGTTTGATTTTATTTGGACGTCTTTTGACCTTATGGAGATAGGAGCGGACGCGCTTGCGTAGACATTTCGCCTTGCCGATATAGAGGATTTTCCCTGAAGCCCCACGAAAAAAATAAACACCCGGATCCGAAGGGGCATCGGCTACCATTTCTTGCGTTAGCATCGTTCAATTCACAGACTTATATTTGCTGTTACACTCTACCATATTTTTCAGAATTGTTCAACTTCTTGACACATTTTTCGCTTTCTGTTAAACTCGTATACGAGGGAGGGAGAAACATGAAACCAATATTTTGGTTTGTAATCATTGGGAGTTTGTGTGTGTCAACAAATCCTCTATCGGCAGAACTGTTGGACGATGCGGTCGGCATCTGGCTTTTTGATGAAGGTAAAGGCAATACCGCGGCGGATACATCGGGCAACGGGAATGACGGCGCAATTACTGGCGCGAAATGGGCAGAAGGCAAATTCGGTGGGGCATTAGAGTTTGAACCACCGCATGTTGTGACCGTTGAACCTTCCGATAGCATCAATTTCAAGAACCAGATGACTATCGCAACTTGGGTTTATATGAATAAAGGCGTTTCCGATACCGCGATTCGACGGAACGGCTCTTATTTATTGGAGGTTCAATCGGGAGGCGAAAGGGTACCGGGTGGTTACGTCTTCGGCATCTGGTCGGGGGGTGGTTTTACCGGCGGTGTGTGGGGAAAAACCGTCATTGACCCCGAAAAATGGTATCACATCGTTGGACTCTACGATGGCAATGAAATGAAACTTTACGTAGATGGCACGCTTGAATCTGCCGTCAAACAGGCTGGTGATGTAGATCAAGCAGGTGAACTGCTTTTCGGCACTTTCGGGGGTGAAAAGTTTATCGGCAGATTGGACGAGGTCATCTTCTTTAACCGCGGTATCACGGAAGCTGAGATCACCGAGTTAATGACAGGCGTAGAAGCCGTCCTACCCGTCTCTCCAAACGGTCTGCTTACAACTACTTGGGGACGACTCAAAGATCGCTGAGGATGTTAACATATATGCCTGCAAGTGTTATCATATAAAAAATCGAAAATTATAGGCGGACAGCTCGGACAGATGCGCCTCTCACAACTGGAAAGTGGGGATTCCAATGACGCGATGGCAACCAAACGCTGAACAGAAAACACAATATGAGACCGAGGGCTACTTCATCCTCCGCAATCTTATCTCAAAGGATGTGGCAGCACAACTCCGCGGTGTCATTCGTAACGTCCTGATGCTACCCAACGCTGGTGAATTCGCCGATTACGATCCCATGGATCCGATGGATGACTCACCGCAAGGACGTATCGCACGCTTTCGTAAACTCGCCAACTACTGTGTCGAATCTCCGCTGATATGGCATAACATCCACGCCGGTCCAGCAGTGCTTAACATCGCACGCTATTTTCTCGGCGACGATATCATCATGAAGTTCAACAGTTGCTTCCTCAAACCCGCTCGTACTGGTGCCGCAACGCCGTGGCACCAAGACAACGGACTCTGGCGTGACGGTGAAACGGAGCCTTTCAACTTCTGGATACCGCTTGAACCTGCGACGCGAGAAAATGGATGCATGCAGTTTATCCCCGGTAGCCACAAAACCGAGATTGTTGAACACGTCTTGTATCCCGATAGCATACATGGTGAACTGCCACGGAAAGACGTCCAGGAGATGATCGAAAAGCACGGGACACACCATATTGAATTGGATACAGGAGATGTCGTCGTTTGGCACAGCAGTATATGGCACTATAGTCCATCGAACAAAAGCGAAAAGAGCCGTATTGCCGTCGCAGGGGTCTATACAAATCCAGAGATCTCTAAGACGAGGAATCGTTGGCATAACTTCCGATGGGCAATGAAGAAGGGTGAAGTGTGCACTCAATTCCCGCCCGAAGTTGTCATTATGGACAATAAACCCGCTGAACCACCAAAGCCATTTCCACCCGCTAAGGATTACTAACATAATGGCATCAAAGAGACCGAATATTGTCGTTTATCTGTCCGACGATCACGGCTGGGAATACCTCGGTTGTTACGGAAACGCACAGATCCAAACCCCACATTTGGATAGTCTCGCCGAGGAAGGCGTCCGTTTTACACACGCTTTCACGCCCACACCGACGTGTGCCCCCTCTCGTTCCACCCTGTACACAGGGCTGTATCCCGCTCGACACGGTGCGATGGGCAATCATACGGAGTGCCACGCGCATCTTGAGGCTTTACCACAGATACTTCGAGAACTCGGGTATCGCGTGGCGATCGCCGGTAAAACGCATGTGAAACCGGAAACCCTCTTCGATTTCGAGTATATCGGAGGTTTTCTGCCGAAGCGTCCCGAACATAACCGGAAATATCGCGCAGAAGGACTTGATACCGCGCCAGTTGAGCGTTTTCTTTCAAGCCACCGACAAGAGAATCCGGATCAACCCATCTGTCTCATCCTCGGCGATAGCAATCCGCACGTCACGTGGGAACCGAACAAAATTTATGATCCAGATGCCTTGCCGCTACCGCCCTATATCGCCGATACACCCATCGCTCGAAATGCGCTTGCTAATTACTATCAGGACATCACAACGATGGACACCCGCATCGGCGAAGTCGATAAAATGTTAGAGACACACGGGTATGCCGACGATACGCTTTTCATCTACACAACCGATCACGGTGCCGAGTGGCCCCACTGTAAATGGACCTTGTATGACACCGGTATCCGGCTACCATTTCTCGCGAAGTGGCGCGGCGAGATTCCTGCTAACACTGCCTCCGATGCGATGATTTCGCATATTGATTTCTTGCCGACGCTCATAGACATCGCCGGCGGTGAACCCTTGGATGATTTAGACGGTAGCAGTTTTAAAAACGTCCTGCTCGGACGACAAGCCACTTTCCGCGATAAAATCTACGGCACGCATACCCGAGACGGAAACATGAACGTATTCCCGCAGCGCTGTGTCCGCGATGCCCGTTACAAATACATCTTGAACTTGATGCCCGAAAGCAGATGGACAACCCACTTCACTGAGGTTGAAGGCATCACGGAAAGCCACGCTGAGGTCTGGAACAGTTGGGTCGAAAAAGCCAAGACCGATCCGCAAACCGCACAACTTATTTATCTTACGCAACATCACCCTGTAGAGGAATTATATGATGTGACGGCTGATCCGTATGAGTTCAACAATTTGGCGTTCAGTCCGGATATGCGCCCGACTCTTGAAAAGATGCGCACCGATGTCCGACACTGGATGCACTCACAGGACGATGAGGGGAGACGTGAAACATGCAATCTAAATTGATGGACAATTGGATGGTGAACCTGAGATTGCCATTTTCGTATAAGACTGATTTTGCAGGGTTCTCAATTCTGTGTGTTGTGATGATTTTCTTATTTCTTGCTTGTGGTGATGCAGAACGAACGACCAGCATTGTAACAGCACCAGAGGACGCGGCTAAAAAACTCCCTGCGGGCGAAGGACTGGACCTCGGAGCACTCGCCCCCGAATTCTCGCTTCCAGATGGTGACGGGGAATTCCATACGCTTTCGGAGTATCGCGGGCAGAAACTTGTTATTGTTTTCTACCGCACCGGCACGTGAGGCGACTGTCGAACGCAACTCGGTGAGTTGCAGAAAGGTTATGAAGATATTCAAGCCGAAGGTGCCGAACTCATCGCTATCAGTGCCGATCCGATCACTACCGTTAATTCAACGCAGCAAACGCTTCAAATCGCTTATATCTTGCTCTCGGATAAGGAGACGAAGACGATTGGGGCTTATAATGTCGTTGACCCGAGTGAAATTGAGGTGGCACGTCCAGCGGTCTATATTGTTAATCGAGATGGTAACATCGCGTGGAAATATCTTGATACCAAGAGTGGTAAACGTATCGGTCCTGAACCGATACTCGCACAGTTAAAGAAATTTTAGGGGACTTATGCATGCTGCTCTTTTGTAGCATACTGTTAGTTTGTGCCAGAAGACCGTCTGGTTTTTTTGGATGTTTCCATCTGATAGAGCGTGCTATCGTAAAAATGCGTAAGTCCTGTTTAACAGGAGTCATTTCAAATGGTTGATGTTTGCTATTTTGCTGATGAGGTTTCCAAAACCGATTTTGAGGAAGCTATTAAACTCGGTGTTGAAGCCGGCGCGAATACCGTCGAAATCCGCGGCGGTGTTTGGGGAAAACACGTGACCGAGATTGACGATGATGAAGTGAAACGTGTTCAAGATGTGCTTGATACTTATAATGTTCGTGTTGCGAGTGTCGGATCGCCCTTCGGTAAATGTTCGATTGACGATCCACAGGAATACGAACAGCATCGACGGCACTTTGACCGGATGGTGACGTTGGCACACGCATTTGAGACGCAAGTCATTCGAGGATTTACGTTTTGGAATCCAAATCGCCGTCTCAAGGGTGCGCCACGCCCGGATATTAACGACTATATGGAACGCATCGTCGAGAAACTCTCACTTGTCGTGCCGGTCGCAGAGAGTGCAGACGTTACGCTCTGCTTTGAAAACGAAAGTGCTTGCCTCGCCGGAACCTGCGAAGAGACACGCGCTGTCATCAATGCGCTCGGTAATAGTCCAGCACTTACCTCATGTTGGGATGTCAACAACGGATTGCACTGTGGAGAAAATCCGCTGCCAGATGGATACGCCCATATCAAGGGATTGGTCCGTCATCTCCATGTGAAACCCAACAGTGAGAAAAACCTTGATCCGATTGGTGACACAGATTTGCACTATAGAGAGGTGTTGGAGACGCTTGTCGCTGACGGATTCACCGGCTCAGCGAGTATTGAACATTGGGGACAACCAGAAGATATGTTGAAAGGTGTGCGGCAACTGCGTGCCTTAGTTGATGCCCTGTAACGACTCATAGGTGAAGGAGGAACACGATGCAATTGAAGCCGGATGCACCACAATTAACTTGGCAGGGAGCTGTCTCCCTGCAGAAAGCCGAGGATTGGGTGATGCCGTGGCGCACGCCGTACCCGATGCATGTCCTATTTCCGGAGCCGTTACTCGAACGCTCAGCGATGCCTGCGGGTGTTCGGATCCGTTTTCGGAGCGACACGACGCGGGTTTCGGGAAATATCGTGGCGCAGAATGAAAGTGGAATGTTGGATCTCTGTTGTGATGGTGACATCGTTGCCTCGCTTGATCTGACGCAAAAAGACAACTTTACTTTTGAAGGGCTGTCTGACGAGGAAAAATCGATTGAGTTGTGGCTACCGCAATTCGGGAGATTCCAACTTCGCAGCTTGGAGATAGATGACGGTGCAACGCTGCGCCCCTTCGTCGACACCCGACCCCGGTGGGTGACGTATGGGAGTTCTATCACGCAGTGCCGAACGGCGGCATCGCCGACACAAACATGGCCCGCGATTGTCGCCCGTCAACACGATTTGAATCTAACCTGTCTCGGTTACGGTGGACAGTGCCATCTCGATGCTATGGTGGCACGGATGATCCGAGATCTGCCTGCCGATTATATCTCGATGTGTCTCGGCATTAACATCCAAGGCGCATCCAGTTTGGGACCGCGTGCGTTTCGCCCCGCTATTATCGGGGCAGTCCAGATTGTTCGGGAGAAACATCCAGATATACCACTCGTCCTGATGTCTCCTATCTATTCGCCCCCGCGGGAGGAAAGTCCAAACGCCGTAGGGTTTCATCTCAAGGGTATGCGTGAAGAGGTGCAAGCCGCTGTCGAGGCACTTCAATCACACGGCGATCGGCATGTCCATTACGTTGACGGGTTAAGTGTATTTGGATCTGATTACGAACATCTACTCCCAGATGCTTTACATCCAGATGCGGAGGGCTACCGAGTCATGGGCAAGAATTTCAGGACTGAAGTTGCTGAGAAATTTTTTGTGTGATAGACCCTCTCTAAAGGGACAAGCTTCCCCAAACGTTAAGCGGAAGCATTTATAGGATTCAGAAATCAGTAAGAGATTTTCTTTAAACCCAAACGAGTAGCCTGCAACAACGGCGCAGGCGGATTTGAGGAACGTACGTAAAAGTCTAAACGGACGTTCCTCCTCCGCAAGGTAAAATTAAAATTTCAATGTCGCCCACGTCGTCGCCAACTTGCCTTTCGCCGCAACATCTAATGCCGCTTCCCAGCCTTCCTCCGCGAGGAGTTGGATGTCCTCCTCTTCTAACGCCACACCTTTTTTTGTAATAAATACCTCATCTAATCCACCGATGAGGTTCTCACTGCCCCAGCCACCGAACTTCAGGATAGCGGGATTATCCATAGTCGCACCGACGTTCCGCTCTGTCTCCTTTTTGCCGTTCACATATAAAGAAATAACCCCTTTCTTGCGAACAGCGACGGTATGATGCCAACCTTTTCCGACAATGTCGGTTTTACCGTCGTCGATGTGGTTTCCACCACCTTCAAAAATGAAGAAGCCGGTGTCTCTGTCGATACTTGAACTCATCGCCCAGAATCCGGCACCGCCGTTCCGTTTAATCACGACATAAGCGTCTTTATTTTCCGAATTCATCCAACATCCAACAGTAAAATCATCATCCTCAAAGTTGAAAAGGTCGTTATGCTCAATAATGACATACTTCGGACTTCCATCGAATTCCAGAGCTTTGCCGAACTTTCCATTTATCCATTTGGGTCCGTCAAATTCCCCATCGTTCCCATTTTCAGTGAAATCTTTAGCAACTGCTCCTTTACCTTCATCAAAGAGCCAGATGCCAGCAAAGTCGTCAATGTTAATTTCGGCATCGCCAACTGAGATGATAATGAGGTTGAAGCAAATACTGCATAATATTGTGAGTCCGCGAAATTTCATCAATCTTCGGGCTGGAGACCCCAATCTTTAGGTTGGGGAGGAAAGCCCGCCTCCTTTTTTTTTTGACAGAAATTACCAAAAGTGTTAGAATATCTATGTAGTGTAAGGTTACGAGTTAGGCGACTGTTTCGCTATCCCCGTGTGCGGCTCGTGTAAAGCTACAGCACAATACGGACAAGAAACGGACACGGAGGGCACTTGGAGTGTGATGGATACGAGGAAGTAAAACACCCGATCCGACTAAAACGCACTCTCAAAAACAAAGAGTCAACTTCGGTTGAGTGGGCTGCTTAGATCCCACTGTGGAGCAGATGTAAGACCTTCTTGGGAAGGCAGACTGCTATGAAGCACAAGCCCACGCTTTAGCGTGTGGGTGCTATTGACCGCTATCCTCCTATCTCCACAGCATTTCCGGTTGCTGCGGAAGCGTAGATCGCATCGGTTATTTTCTGAACAACAAGGGCTTTTTCCAAACTCGTCGAGGGCTGTCGGTTCTCTCGGATGGCAGCCGCGAAATCAGACAACGGTGTGCTGTGTTGTGATTCCGGGGCATCGCCTATTTTCGCGAGCGTCGCGGATTCCACGCCGCCTTCTGTCGTCGTACGGTTATGGATGACACTTTCCGGTTTATCATCACCCATGCTTAACGTGAGCGAGCCTTCTGTGCCAATAATTTCCCAATCCGCGTGTGAGTGCATCGTCATGAACTCACCGCGTTCCACACTTAGGACAATGCCACCCTCGCAACGAATAATCGCGGTATAATGCGTTTCAGCATCGGACCCTGGAGTGATATGCGATTCGAACACCGGCGGAACCGTCCACGTTTGCGCAAATACAGTTTGTGGCTTGAGTTGCCACCCTGTAATACCGAGTAAGTAATCGAGATCGTAGCATCCCCAGTTGACAAGGATACCGCCACCGTTGAGAGCCTTTGTCAGTCTCCAAGCGGGGCGCGGTGTGTCAGGTTCTTTCCCCGCGCCTCTGATAGCACGGCAGTGGACAGTCCGGAGTTCTCCTAAACCCCCCGTTGTGATGAGTTGCGTTGCGAGTCGCGCAGCTGCACTGAAACGATTGCGCGAGGAACAACATCCTGAGATTAAATCGCCCCGGGCAGCGATGAGTTGTTCAACCTCAGCGGCGTTCATCGCGATCGGTTTTTCAATCAACACATGCTTGCCTCTTTCAAATGCGCGCAGGGCTACTTCTGTCCGGTATTGCGTGGGAAATGCCAGGACAACTGCTTCTACATCATCGTCATCAAGCAAGTCAACGTCGTTGCTGTACATTTTGGGTGGGTTGAAACGTTCAGCGGCACTTGTTCTGTTTGCCTCGATTAAGTCCGCGGCAGCGACTAACTCAATATGTGCCGACTCTAATGCGATTTTAAGGTGCCTGCTTCCAATTACACCGCACCCAATTACGCCTACTTTTACTGGTTTCATAATTTTGGTTGCAAAATTTTGGCTTGCAAACTACGCCGAAAGGTTCCTTTCTGAAGGTAAAGTCTAAGCGACAGGAGCAACTCCTGACCACTGTCCACAGTTGGAATTAAGCCCAAACTTATTCGTTTATTATGGCATAGAGACGAATTGCTGTCAAGGATCGGTGATGTCATCCGGTCCGACTTCTCCATCGCGCCAGCCACCGGGTTTATTCCAGCAGCCACCGTTACAAATGGGCCAAGAAACCATTTTAGTGCCTTGGTTGGGATGGATAATATATGCATTCCGTTTTTCGACCATCCAGCCGTGCTGATTCCAGTTATCTGTCATGCTTTTAACCCAGATCGAAACAGTGATAGCATCGGTGGGATTCACGTGTGCAGGAACTTCAACATAAGCATCTGAGCCATTGAGTTCTAATCCTGAACCGAATACGCCGCTAACCCACGTCGGGTTACCGACCACTGCAGCATCAAGCGCGCTATCTGAAGAATCTGCGGCAACGTCACCGCTACCTTCATCAAACAACCAGAGGCCTGCCAACGTTTTCATCTCAAGTTGTGCGAGTGCAGGGGTGGCAAGCAGACAGACGCTCAATATGAAGCTGAGTCCTACAGAGGTTAATCGCGTCATCAATTTCATGGAAATCTTCTAATCTATTTAGATGTTTGCGTCTGCACAAACCGAATTGGGCAAGTTTGTGAGAACTTTTTGACTTTACATCAGTCTAAATTATTATGACACGGAACTTGGCGGGTGTCAATCCAAATTTTTGAAGCGTAAAACCACTCTCACATCCCCGTTTCTTTCACACAGAATGTCAGCAAACTGGAAACCAGACCCCTATACTTTTCAATTGACATGAATTATTAAGTCGTGATATTATAATTGGCATAGAATGAAGCGCGTAGGCTTCAGTTCACAGTTCTTGAACCGTACAAGGCACTATCTAAAACGAGGGCGTTATTTACAGGTCCCTCTTGAGAAGTAAGGAGGTTGGCGTTCACTCCACACCGAAAGGGCGTGGGGTCCAACGCTATGAAATCTAATGAAATCAAGAAAGCAGATATTTTCTATTCTGATAGTCCTGCTCTTGCTTTGCACCGCGCAGTTCGCGTTTTCACAAAAATCGTGGATGAAAGTAAGCGAATCCGAGTGGCAGGCTCATTTTTCGGATGTCTTTTTCGTAGACGCACAACACGGATGGATTGTAGGTAGCAAGGCAACCATTCTGCATACTGCTGATGGCGGCGCGACATGGAATAAACAGCCTTTACCGCTTGATGTTGAGTTAACGAAAGTCCGCTTTATCAACCCACAAATTGGGTGGATCGTTGGGGACAATGGCACGGTGTTAAAGACCACCGATGGTGGACAAACGTGGATGAAAAAGAATACAGGAGCTGGTGTTGCGCTGTTAGCTGTCTCTTTTGCGGATGAGAAACACGGTTGGGCAAGTGGAGATGGCGGATACATCATCAGCACGAAAAACGGTGGAACAACATGGGCAGAACAGGAAATTGATACCAATAATACGATCGAAGGCATCGACTTTGTAAGTGAGATGGTCGGTTGGGCAGCAGGTGGGGGTGGCACACTCCTCCATACCAAAGATGGCGGTCAGACCTGGGAATTCCAGACCAGTGCCACCGTCAACACGCTCGACGCTATTTCCATGTTAAATGACAAAGTCGGTTGGGCAGTCGGTGCCGGTGGCGCTGTCGTCGCCACAGTTGACGGTGCCGAGTGGGTCGTTCAAGAGAGTAAAGTCCCACATTCTAACGGTATGCCTGAGCCCGTTTGGGATGTTCATTTCGCCGATGAAAAGGTAGGCATTGCTGCCGCTGAATTCGGGGTCATCCTTCGGACAACCGATGGGGGTATCACCTGGGCACCGCTTGAACCGCGTCCGGTTGCATCTCGCCTCAAGGGGATTCACATGATCAGCACAACCGAAGCGTGGATAGTCGGAAATGACGCAACTATCCTGCACACAACTAATGGCGGAGACACTTGGGATGTCATTTCCAGTTCAAGCCATTTACGCAGTGCCTATTTCCATAACGACAAACTCGGTTGGGCGGTTGGCTTATCAGGAGGCGTTTTGCACACCGACGATGGCGGCGAAACGTGGAAACCCCAAAATAGTGGTAATGTCTTTGAACTCTTCGGCGTCGGGTTTGTGGATGAAAACACAGGTTATATTGTCGGCAGTAATGCAGCGTTGGCTGAAACAAAGGATGGTGGCAAAACTTGGGCAGATCTCAGTGATCCAGGCGATGAAGGCCACGGCACTGCCCAACGCATCCAGTTTGAAGGCATAATGAGTTGGCGTAGTGCTATGGGATCCTATGCCATGAGTTTTGGCACACCAACACACGCGTGGGCAGTCGGCGAAACCGGGAGGGTTATGCACACCAATGATGCAGGACAAACGTGGATCGGTCAAGACATGGATCCTATGATGACAGGCGCAGGCTTTAACAACCTCTACGGTGTTCACTTCATAAATGAAAATATCGGTTGGATCGTCGGTGATGCAGGAACCATCGCAAAGACGATGGATGCCGGGCTAACGTGGGCATCTGTTTTGCAAGGACCGAAATTGAATGATGTCTATGCCATCAACGAACAGACGGCGTGGATTGCTGGCGACCAGGGTGCCATCATGGCAACCACGGACGGTGGCGCAACATGGGTCGATCAGACAGTCCCAACGGATGCTAACCTGAATGCTGTTCTGTTCCGAGACGCCAACGAAGGTTGGGCAGCCGGAGACGGTGGAACGATTCTCCACACAGTTGATGGAGGTGTTACTTGGTTGATGCAGGAATCACCGACGGCAAGCGATCTGTGGGATCTCGTTCAAACGCCAAGTGGTCAGATCTGGGCAGTTGGGGACGCCACAACCATTGTTCGCTATTAAGGATAGCTTAAATAAACGATGGGCGGGTCCTGTACCCGCCCCCATTTTATCTCAACTGACATGATTTTATTAGTAGAGACGCGTTTTCGTACATATCCGTCTTTAGCTAATATTGGAGGACGCAACCGCGATGAATACATTACGGTTCTACCACTTCTTATGTGTTGGAACCTTTCTATTCCTTCTGATTCACCTCTCCGTTGTAGCGCAAGAATCACAGGTTTTGACATTAGAAGAGAGTCTTGAGATTGCCAAACAGAGCAATCTTACCCTTCAGACCGCTGAGCAGAACCTCAAATCCGCCGAAGCACAAGTTCGCGCAGCACGCGCAGGACTCTTGCCAAGAATCACAGCCAGTGGTAATTACACCTATTTTAAAGATATACAAAAATCGGTAATTCAAGCCGAAGGTGGATTTGGATTCCCCCCACCGGGCAGAGAAATGGACGCTCCGGAACCCCCCAGTGCGGATAACGAATCCGACTTAATTGAGTTGGAATTCGGTGCCCATCATAACGCGCAAGGCACCGTCAATTTAACACAACCTATCTTCGCGTGGGGACGCTATTATTACGGTTATCAAGCCGCTCAGCTCAACTATCAGGCAGTACAACGCGATGTTGATGCCGCTTATAATCAGCTCCGCTTGGATGTGTCTGAAGCGTTCTATGGTGCGTTGGTCGCACAGGAATTTGTAAGAGTCGCCCAACAAAGTGTCTCTTTGGTTGAGGAGCAACTCGCCATCGCAGAGGCATCGCTTGAGGCAGGTGCGGCAACCAATTTCGATGTCCTTCGTGCCAAGGTCCAACTCGCAAATGCCAGATCACAACTCATTCGCGCTCAGAACGGTGTTCAAACCGCCAAAAATGCCTATAAAACAGTGTTGAATATACCCCTCTCTGAGAACATATCGGTTAAAGGCACACTTGAAATTCCAGAGAACCATAAAATACCAGCGTTGAACCTTGATTCGCTCCTACAACAAGCAATTGAAAATCGTCCCGAAGTGCATCGCACGCAATTTACGGAACTTGCTGCCCGTAAACAGATTGATGTCGCTAAAACACGAAGCCGTCCGGATCTCGGATTCTTCACAAACTATCAAATCTCACAGAATGAAAGATTAACCGAAATGAATAGAATTTGGAGCCTCGGGGTCCAAATCAATATTCCGATTTTCGATGGATTTGCGACGCGCGCAGCCGTGCAACAGAGTGAGTCTGCTCTAAATCAGATTCAATTAGGCGGAACCCAAGTGAAAGTCGGGGTTGAATTTGAGGTGCGCACGGCGTATCTCAACCTTCGCGGTGCAGAAACGATCATTGAAGTCCAGCGCGAGGCGGTCGCCCAAGCACACGAGAGTGTACGCATTGCGAATCTCCAATTTCAGAACGGCATTATTACCACGGTCGCCTTAACCGACACACAACTCGCACTGGCTCAGGCGGAAGTTAACCGCCTTCAGGCATATCACGATTACATCGTCGGTTTAGCGAGGCTCGAAAAAGCCATCGGACAAAAACTACAATAAACAAAAAACTCTTAGCGGTGTCGGAATGTAAATCAAGGGAATCTTGCTAATTTTTCACCTAACGCTACAGATTCCCAGTTACGTCCGGAGCCACCGAAAACCATCGCAAAACGTAGTGGAGCGATGCCCAGGGGACCATAGTTTAAAAATGAAGAAAATACTCATTGGTATTCTCATAGTATTAGCACTGGTAGTGATTATTAGCCTACCGCGGTTTCTAAAACCCGAAAAACCCACAATTCAACAGGCACAAGCCACGGTCCTTAAACCCGTGGAAATTGCAAAAGCAAAACGCGGAGAGATTCGTTCGGAACTCGAATTGTCCGGCACTATTCAAGCGGAATCGCAAGTCAGTGTCTTTCCTAAGGTAGCCGGTCGCCTCATTGCCTTAAATGTCGATGCGGGAGACAGTGTAGAAAAAGATGCATCGCTCGCGGTTGTGGAGCATGAGGAGCTGAAACTCGCGGTACAACAAGCAGAAGCGGCACTGGAAGCAGCGGAGACCGCTTATGTACAGACAAAACAACTCGCAGAAGTGCGTGTAGACTCACAGGTTGCCCAGGCAGAGGCGCAGTTCCGCGCCGCAGAGATCGCACTGCAGCAGGTAGTGGACCTCTCTGAAATCCGAACAGTCACGCAAATTGAGCAGGCAGAAGCCGCGTTGGAGTCTCTTGTTGCAAACCTCCAAAAAATTAAAAGTGGTGCTCGTGATGAAGATCGGCGACAAGCGCAAGCCGGGTTGAGTCAAGCTGATGCCAATCTTGCGAATGCCAAAAGCAATTACGAGCGTATGACGCAACTCTTCGAGAAAGGCGCGATTAGCGAGCAATCCCTTGAAAGTGCAAAAACGCAGTTAGACGTTGCTGTTGCCCAACATAGAATCGCTTCTGAACAACTTCAACTTATTGATAATGGCGCGCGTGCTGAGGATATTCAAGCCATGGAGGCACAAGTTGAGCAGGCAGAAGCCTCCTTACGATTGGCAGAAACCCAAGCCGCTACGCGAACATGGGAGAAAGATATTGAACTTGCGCGTTCGCAAGTCGAAACTGCGCGTGCTGGACTCATTTCCGCGGAAGCCTTAAAGACTGCTAAAAGTTGGGAAGCCGAAATTACGTCGGCGAAAACGGCACGCACACAGGCACAGGTTGCACTTCAGCTCGCTCAAAAACGTCTGAACGATGCGACAATTCACGCCCCAATTTCCGGGGTCGTTTCCAGACGCTTTTTGGATTTAGGGGGCATGGCACTTCCGGCTTCACCACTCTTTGAGATTATTAATATCAATACCGTCAAAGCGGCTGTTGAGGTGATTGAAGTCCAGTTGAGCCAATTGGCAGTCGATCAGCAGGCATTCATAGAGATTGATGGTATAGAGGGTCGGATGTCGGGGAGTGTCGCTTTTATTAGTCCGACTTTAACGCCTGCGCGTCGCACGGCTATCGTTGAAGTCCGTATTGACAACCCAAAGGGAACTCTTAAACCGGGGATGTTCGCGAAAGTGACCATTCCTATCGAGGTCCATACAGATGCGATTCTCATCTCGCGCGCCTCGCTTATTGAAGATGCTAACGCAAAAACGCAGAACGTCTTTGTCATTGAAAATGGGGTAAGTCAGCGTCGTGTTGTGGAAATAGGGCTTTTGCGGGGTGGTGAAGCTGAGGTCCTTAGCGGACTTACCGAAGGCGAAGCAGTTGTCACTGCTGGACAACATTCCTTAAAACAAGGCGAGAGTGTCAGGGTCGTTAATCCCTAAGATGTCTCTACATTGGGACTTTACTATCAACGGGCTTCCTCGGTCTTTGCAGGTTCTCTTTGAAAAAGGACTTGATAAATTAACCGAATAGGTGTAGCATGAATTGTCAATCAGCTGATGGCTATTAACACTGAGGATATTTCAGAGCAGTACCATGTCAAGAATAACTGAGTGAGACCCATTTAAACGCATTTTCCGTTCTGAGTTCGAGAAAGGAGTTGCCAACGACATTCGGACAATGAAGTCTAGTTGGGCAGAGAAATGAAAGTTGAACAGCTCCACGGTCCCAGACTGAAATCCTTTCAGGTCCTTGAGTTGGAGTATCTTTTACAGGAAGATGCCCCTGAACTCTTTTTTTCGTTTGGCTTACAACGGGGTGGGCATGTGATCGTCACCCGTGCGCCAGCAAGACTTGACATTATGGGCGGTATCGCTGATTACTGTGGCGCGAATGTTTTTGAGATGACACTCAGCCGCACCGCAATTGCCGTGGCACAAGCCAGAGAAGATAGAAACCTCTGTGCGATTACACTCCGCGCGGGAGATCAATTTAAACCTAACTTTCATCTCTCGCTTGACAGTTTTTATACGAACGACACTCTCAAAACGTATTCAGAGATTCCGGAACGTTTCAGTGAGGAACCGGGAACTGAGTGGACGGGATACATACTTGGGGCTTTTTATGTGCTCCTCAAAGAAGGAAAGATCGATCAATTTCCACACGGTGCCACGATAGTTATCAAAAGCGATATTCCGATCGGTGGTGGTGTTGCATCCTCTGCCGCTATTGAAGTGGCTACGTTGATGGCTATCAACCAGCTTTACGGTTTAGAATTGGACGCGATGGAGATAGCGCGCCTCGCGCAAATCGTTGAGAATCGGATCGTTGGTGCCCCTTGTGGGATTATGGATCAAGTGACTGCCGCGGCTGGTACGTCAACAAAGATTCTCTCAATTCTTTGTCAACCGGACAAAATTCTCGAATTCGTTTCATGTCCATTAAACGTGAGTTTTGTCGGTATCTATACGAAGGTCCGCAGAAGCACGACGAGTACTGCCTATATTGACACACGCACCGGGACCTTTATGGGGTTGACGATCCTCAAAGCGGCGTTTTCGGCGGAGGCACGCCGTCACGATGATCCTGATCAAGCGACCTCCGAATCAGACACAGAGGAAGGGAGCATCGCTCGAAAGATAGCCGAGGCGTTGGCAGATAACTATCTGTGCAACCTTTCTGTTGAGGAGTTTCGCCAGCATTGTGAACACTTGTTGCCTGAACAGATGCACGGCGCAGAATTTCTTGACAAGTACGGCGAAACGGTTGATACCGCGACACAGGTTGACCCGGAGAAATTATATTCTGTTAGGCGTCGGGTTCAGCACGCAATTTACGAGAACGCACGTGTCAGACAATTTATTGCGGCTATAAAGAACGCCGATACAGATTCCGAACGTATCCAAGACTATCTCAGCGAAGCAGGGAATCTCATGTATGAATCCAATGCGAGTTACCGAGATTTTGCAGGACTCGGTTCCCGTGAAGTTGATGGACTTGTGAACATCGCTCGGAAGATTGGGGAACAGGGTGGCATCTATGGTGCTAAAATTACGGGTGGCGGCGGTGGTGGCACTGTTGCCTTGCTATGCCACGGTAATGTAGAAAATTCGCTGACACAAATTCTCGCGGCTTACAAACTGGCGTGGGGAATCGATGGAGAACTTATCCGAGGAAACGCCGCTGGCGCGTTTGAATTTGGTCATATCCTTTGGGAGTTGAAAGAACTCGAACCGCCTACGCATTTTTAACCATTATCTCTGGGTGGGGTTTCCGTTGTCAACCCCGATCTAAAATTGGTAAAAAACCTGCTTTAGGTTATGAATGGTTTCTTAACAATTAGAAGACTGCCCTGACAACGAAAGGGCAGCTCAGACGCAAAGAATAAAAAAGTAAAAATGGAGCAAAACTTAGACAGGCAAGACCAGCACCGTGAACCCGGTGTCACATGGCGTGCCATACTGATCGCTATTTTCTTAATCCCGCCTAACGTCTTTTGGGTCATCGAAGTTGAGTGTGTCTGGCATTCTGGACATCCAACGACCATCTCCCTGTTTTGGAACGTCGTTCTCAACATCTTTTTCCTGATTTTAATAAATCTCTTCCTGAAGCGTGTCGCTCCGCGATCTGCGTTGACACAGGGCGAGATGATTACCATTTATGCGATGCTCTCTATCGCGTCTGGTTTGGCGGGTCATGACACCTTAGCTTTGACGATTCCAGCACTCCCGCATGCCTTTTGGTTCGCAACAATCGAGAACGATTGGGCGGATATGTTCCATGCTTACATTCCGCAACATCTTGTTGTCGCAGATAGAGAGCTTATCCGCGGATTTTACGAAGGCAACACACCTTTCTATAATGCTAAAATTGGTGGCGCATGGATAATGCCAACTTTGTGGTGGACATCGCTTATTATTGCACTCGGCACCATCATGATTTGTGTAAATGTGCTGATTCGGAAACAGTGGACAGAACATGAGAAATTAGCGTATCCAATTATCCAACTTCCGATGGCAATTACAGAAAGGGGCGGCGCCGCGCAACTCTTCCGAAGTCGTATCCTATGGTATGGGTTTATCATCGCCGCCGTGATAAATGTCTGGCACGGTTTGGCACACTTTTTTCCAGTGCTGCCGGACTTCAGTGTTCGTCATAACGCCCGGAATTGGGGCAGGGTCTTCACCGAAAAACCGTGGAACGCTGTCGGCAATATCCCCGTGCCGCTCTACCCGTTTGTCATCGGTTTAGGTTTCCTTTTACCGCTCGATCTCTCCTTTTCCATGTGGTTTTTCTACCTGTTTGAGAAGGCACAGCGGGTTTTCGGTAGCGCATTCGCGATTCCAGCACCTTTTCCGTATGGGAGTGAACAGTCAATTGGAGGCTGGATGGCGATCTTTGTGATTGCCCTCCTTGTCACGCGTAGACACATTGCAAATGTCGTGCGGACGATCTTGGGCAGGCCCGGTGGTATTGATGACTCACAGGAACCGATCCGTTACCGTACATCGCTCCTACTTATTGTCCTCGCCAGTCTCTATATCATCTGGTTCTGTCTGAAGGCGGGAATGACCCTCCCAATTATTCTCCCTTTCTTTGCCTTCTTCTCTGCTATTTCGATTGCTATTACGCGCGTCCGTGCGGAACTCGGTCCTCCCGCACATGAGATGGCGGGGATGTGTAACGCACAACAGTTCTTAATCAATATTTTGGGAACGCGCCGCATCGGACCCAATAATCTGACGGTTTTTCCCTACTTTTGGTTCTTCAGCGGACGCGGATATCGTGAACATATCATGCCACATCAACTCGAAGCCTTCAAAATGGCAGAACGCGCAAATATGAACACGAAACGCTTAGTGCTTGCGATGATTATTGCTGTTATTTTGGGATCACTGGCGTCGTTTTGGGCAACCCTCAGCGAACTCTATCGTCTCGGTGGCGCAATTACAGGCGCAGGCGGTGGCATTGGACCGTCAGTTGGGCATATCGGTCAATTCGGCTGGCTGGCAGGTTTGTTCGCTTTCCCCCGCGACCCAGATGTTACCGCAATGGGGTTCATGGCAGGCGGCATGGGACTTACCTTCTTCCTCATGGTGATGCGGATGCGCTTCATTTGGTGGCCCCTCCATCCGGCAGGCTATCCTATCTCCATGACGGGCGGCGTCGGCTATTTTTGGAGTTGTCTTGTTATCAGTAGTTTTCTCAAATGGATGGCACTCCGTTTCGGGGGACCGGGGACCTACCGAACGATGGTCTTCTTCTTTTTCGGGGTGATCCTCGGTGAATACTGTGTTGGGGCGTTCTGGAGTGTCTTGAGTGTCATTATTCGGGAACCTATCTACGACTTTGCACCAGGTTAACGCATTATAGCATAAACTGTTAGTTTGTGCCTCAGAACGTTTACACCTACCCTGAACGAAGAAGCGTTTGTAGTAGTGCGATTCATCGCACGTCGTGTGAAAAAGCGTCAAAGTATTTTTCTAATTCACCATAAATGACCCTATCTGTAGGTATAGAAGTCTCTCATTAATTTAAGTTATGACAATAAACCGATCCTTTTATCTCCTTATACTCATACTGAGCCTCGGACCACCCGCAATTGGGAGAGCCGCAGACGAGGGCGCACATGCCGCCGAATTTCTCAGCCACGGCGTAGGGGCTCGTGCCTTGGGAATGGGCGGTGCGTTCGTTGCCGTTGCCGATGATGCAACCGCGACTTACTGGAATCCCGCCGGGCTTACCAAAGTCAAGAAACATAGTTTCTCGGCGATGTATTCTGATACCTTCAGCACTGGAGACGGAGGTTGGCTCAGCAGAGGTTTGGTTACCTATAACTTCGTCAACTACGTCTATCAAATTGAGGATATCGGCAGTCTCGGTCTGAGCTGGATCCGGCTCGGTGTTGACGATATACCGCGCACCACTTTCATTGATGTCAACAACAACGGGTTCCTCGGCGATTTTCAGGATAAAAACGGCAATGGCATCAAAGAGGACGGCGAACCCTATATCGACAAGCCTGAAGTTGCTGAGTATTTCAGCAATACCGATAACGCCCTGCTCATCTCTTATGCGCGTCAAGTCCATCCGATGGTAGCTGTGGGTGGTAACCTCAAACTCCTCAACCAATCCATTTTTCAGAACAGTGGAACCGGTTTTGGTATTGACATTGGTCTGATTGCGGAACCTTACAAAGGTTTACGAGTCGGTGCAATGTTATTAGATGCAACAGGCACCCAAGTCCGTTGGGATACTGCCGACAAACCGACGTTCACTCGCACGCGCCGACTCCGATTCGGTACGGCTTACCATTTTGCCGTTCCGCGTCTCGGTAAAGGGGCGATTGGCGCGGATTTTGAAACCGACCAAGCCGATCTGGAGGTAGGTGGTGCTGGAGGCGGAGTGCTCCTACGTGTCGGCGCGGAATACTGGCTCTTTAATATCCTCGCACTCCGTGGCGGCTGGAATGGACATGGACTCTCCGCAGGGGCTGGACTCCGTTTGCGAGTAAATGCCATGTCATTTTTTGTTAACTACGCCTTCAATACCCACACCCTTGGTGGCTCACAGCGTATCTCCGTTTCCGGAGAGTTTTAATCATAGCATAGTGCTTTGAGATTACATCCCAAAATACATCAAAAAGGACTTAAAAATGCGATTCCCGTGCTTGTTTTTTGCGGTAGTTGTTTTATTCTCTTTTCTGCCTTTCGGTTTTGCGCAAGATGTCACCATTCTTGATCATGATGGTCCTGTCCAATCGGTGGCGTTCTCTCCTGTAGATAACTCCCTTGTCGCGAGTGCCGGTGGACATAACACCATCAGGTTGTGGAACTTGCGGGAGAATACCATGAAAACACTCACAGATCATAAGGACGGAGTCAATTCGGTGGCGTTCTCCCCAGATGGTAAATTACTTGTAAGTGGGAGTGAGGATCGCACCGTTAAAATATGGGATGTTTCACAAGAGCAAAATATTGAGACCCGTGAACCTATTACAATCCAGATACGTTCCCCAGTCCATACAGTCGCATTTCATCCTGATGGACAACTGATCGCTACCTCCGGTAGACATGCCATATTATTGGATATCAATAATCAGATCGAGATTGCTACACTTCGACACGACAACTGGGTATGGACACTCGATTTTTCACGAGACGGAAGATACCTCGCCACAGATGACGGTGCAGGAACTACCGTAAAAGTCTGGGATATTCAACAAAAACAAATTGCTACGATTCTTGAGGGGCATACTTCGGATATTAACTTTGTTAAGTTTTCGCCAGGGGGTCGTACGTTAGCGACTTCCTCGTGGGATGGAGAAGTCAGGTTATGGTCTGTCTCAAATTGGGGACTTTTTGGCACACTACATAATAACGGAACGGCTGCTCTTGATTTCACCGCTGATGGGAAAACGCTTGCCAGTGCTGGGTCGGGAGAAGTAACACTCTGGTCTGTCGTCAGTGGTGAAAAGATAGCGACACTGCAAGGGCACACCGGATGGATTAGAGGTGTTGCTTTCTCCGCCGATGGCACAATCCTCGCCAGTGGGGGTGAAGGGGGTATGGTTCGCGTCCAAGACATCAAGGTCCGTTTAGCGTCAACACATCTACGAGACATCGTACGCCTAATCTACTTTCTTCCAAGTGACCGTTCTCCTCAGCCCGACATAGACGAGCGGATGGATACGTTAATAAAAGAAGCACAGCAGGTTTTTGCTGGACAGATGGAACATTACGGGTTCGGCAGAAAAACCTTTCGGTTTGAAACCGATGCGACCGGTAGAGCAGTGGTGCATCACGTCAGAGGTAAGTTCAAAGATGAATTTTATCAGAATCAGGCGGGAAAGGTTTGGGAGGAAATTGAGGAACGTTTCGATACGTCTATCAACATCTACTTTGCTGCTTTAGATGTTAGTACTGAAGTTCTTGATGGTTTTGCATGTGGTTATGGTGGACCACATGGAAATTATGGCGGGACAGTCCTCATTCCCGCCTCTGGTTGGTGTTTCGAGGAAATTGATGTAACTGTTCACGAACTCGGACACGCTTTTGGATTACAACACGATTTCCGAAATAACTTGAAGCCTTGGATAGATGTATACAGTACCGAGCCGATGACGACGTCTCCGTGTGCGGCGGAGTGGTTGGACGGGCATCGCTACTTCAACACTGACCAGCCATACTTCAATGAGTCTACAACCATTGAAATGTTACCACCAAGCTTAACGGATCCTCAAGGCACCCGCCTTCGCTTTAAAATAACCGACCTTGACGGGCTTCATCAAGCACAATTATTTACGACAGTTGCGTACCTAAAAGGTCATGATTTAAGCATACTTGATTGCAGATCTTTGGACGGCAGCAGTAACATTGTCGAATTTGTCAACACTCCATTGACCCTCATGGCTGATTCTATACCCCTTCCGGTTATAACGGATTCTGTAATCCTTCGAGTGATAGATGCGTATGGACACTTCACAGAAAAGGAGTTCCCACGCTACTCGCCGGAGGATGTGAACATGGATGGGACAGTTAACATCCGAGATTTGGTGCTGATTGCCTCTAACTTCGGACAGCAAGGGGAAAATATTGCAGATGTGAACGGGGATGGGGTCGTAAATATCACCGACCTCGTTTTAGTTGCTGGGGCGTTGGGCAGCTGAGTTGCTTTTTGTCAACGTCTTGCCCGAATTCCGTTTTCCATATCACATATGCCCAAAACACGAACAATGAGATATAGGAGTTAACGTAATGAATTTAATAAACATCTGCACGCAACACCTCGTCGCAATAGGTGAAGCACTCCAAGCCCATGAGAAGGATCATGGCGATTTTCCTGAGTGGCTCTCGGAGCTTCATCCCAACTATTTGACAGATGCAAGTGCCTTGGTCTGCCCCGCCGATGAAGAGAAGGGTGTCCCAATTTTGCCCTATGACGAGGACCCAAATTTATCTGTGAGTTACGAATACGAAATCCGCCCTGAGTATCGAGCGTGGATAGATGAAGAACGGCGCGTGTATGCTGATACCAACCCAATTGTTCGATGTAAACATCACGCGAATCCAACGACAGATTCCACCTTAATGGCGCACCTATATTTAAACTTGAGTTTTTCCTATCAAATTTACAAGTCAACCGGCAGATGGACCGACCATCCAGTAGAGGTGTACGGAAGCCTTGAAGCAGCTATCGTCTCTTTTGAAAAGGCACTGCAACAAGTTCCTGAGAATCGAGACTACTTCAGACTCTATCCGGGTCTCGTGCGTCTTTATGTTGAAACGGGTCGCGAGCAAGATGCGGACAACCTGATTAGTAGTTTCAAATCTATCATGCAACCTGAACGTTTTGAGCGTTTTCGTGATTATTTTTTTCTTAGCGAGATGTTTGAGGAGATGGAACAACACGAGGAGAGACTCCAACTCTTTGAAGAACTTGAAAAGCAGGACCCACGACCTCCGGGTGTTATTGGAGAACTTGCCAAGATTCATGAGAAGTTGGGTAATGCGGCGTTAGCAGAGGCATATCAGGTCAAGTCAAACCCGAAGTTAAAGCTGATTGGGAAACCTATAGCTGATTTTTCCACAACCGACCTTGATGGCAATCTGATTTCGCTTCAGCACTATCGTGGAAAAGTCGTCTTACTCGATTTTTGGGCAGTCTGGTGTGGTCCGTGCATCGGTGAGATGCCAAACGTGAAAAAGGTGTACGATGCCTATAAGGATAAGGGCTTTGATGTCATCGGGGTGAGTTTCGACAATAACGAGGCAGAACTCCGACAATACCTCGAAGTCTGCAACATCCCTTGGCGACAGATTTTCGATGGACAGGACGGTCCTCTAAAAAAACAGTATGGCATTGGCGGAATTCCGTCCCCTTGGCTCATTGACAGAGAAGGCAAATTAATCTCGTGTAATGCGAGAGGCACGACGTTATGGCAACTGGTAGCAGAAGCGGTGGAAACGGTATAGGAAACGATGGATAGTCCTATCTTTGAGAGAACTCGTTGCGATATTCTTCCCCAAGCGGTCTGTGAAAGATCCCGTGCTGTTGCGTCGCAATATAAAGTCTATCGTTGCTGATAACGAGAGAGAGCACTTTATCAGGCACACTCGGAGAGATTTGCTTCCAATGTCCACGGGTATCCAAGCGATAAAGCCCCGTATCGCCAGCACCATAAACCGTGGTGCCGTCCACAGCGAACCTATCGATGGTGATACGCATTCCCGTTCCATCGGTTAACACGCGCCAGGATTCTCCGTTCTGTGAACTCAAAATACCGGTGTCAGTAGCGACGTAAACCGTTGAACCCACAAAGACGATCTCGTTGAAATGGGAAAAGCGGAGTGGCAGACTCGACGTAACGTCTCTCCAACTGTTCCCCGCATCCAGCGATTGAAACAGATGACCCGCTCGCTTCCCTACGTAGACAGTTTCCCCTGAAACTGCTAACTTGAATCCTGTATCAAGTTTATCACCAAGATTCTCACTTGTGTCTAATAATCCAGTATTTGTCCATTCCGAATCACCGAATCTCCATCTGAACAGTTCTCGTTTGTATTCAACGTAGAATGTTCCGTTACCGACTGCAAACCCACCGGCTCTCGTCAAGGTTTCTGGGGTAGATAACATAGACTCGACGGATTGGGTTTTGTTATCAAAAACAGGTATTCCGGGTACTGGACTAAGTAGATTGTTAATAGTAGATAAAGTGAGAATACGTAAATTATCTGTCTCAGGGACAATTACATAAAAACTCCCGTCTGCGACCGTTAACTTTGAATCAAAAGGAAAGTTGATGCGAGTGTATCCCTCTCCTATAAGTCCAAATGTATGTTCGTGTGGGGCAATAGGAGTGTTTTCCCACGATTCACCGCTGTTGGTTGATTGAACAACGTCTTTACCAGTGTACACATACAATTTGTTGTCAAACGCTACTAAATCTCGTATTCCAGTCCCTACTATCCCATTCATAAATGGATGCCACGATTCACCACTATCAGTTGTTCGGTGAATACCAAATGCATTAACTTTGTAATATATATTCTCGTTCACCGCTATAGCTTGAAAGTTGTTCAATATAAACGGACTTGCGTCAAACCCAAGGTTTATCCAAGTTTGCCCATCATCTCTTGATCGAAATAGTTCAAAATCTTGTATCAAAAGGGATTGCCCTACAGCCAAAATCTTCATGCCTGTTGATGGCTTCAAAAAAGGGGATTTACTTATGGGGGTTATCTCTGTCCATGACTTTCCTAAGTCGTTTGAGCGGAAAGCCATACTTCTTAAATTTGAGTCGTCAACATCTACTGTTTGCTCAACATCGTTTAACAGGGTAGAAAGATCGGGACCCGTTCCTACATAGAGGCTGTTTTCCGTGACTGCCAAAGAATGGACAGCACCGGATACATCCACCGGCAATTGCTCCCACCCACCTGAGTCAAGACGATAGAGACCCTCGTTTGTGCCAGCAAATACCGTGTCCTTGATTGCTGCCACCGCGGAAATGTGTTTGTTTGCCAATCCATTGTTAAGTGGATGCCATTGTGCACCGGCATCTGTAGATCGGAAAACACCCGTATCTTGAAGTGCAAGATACATCACAATGTCCACGTGTGGGTTACTGCTCTGTGCCGCATCGGTTATTATCAGACCAATAGCATCTCCTTTTGGACGGTTTCCAAGCCTTTTCCACGTTTCACCGCGGTCAACCGAAGCAAACAATTCATCACTGGAAACAATATAGAGCGTACTACCATACTCTGCCATAGGCATCCGGAACGCTCCAGTCGGCACACTTGTATTAATAAGTGTCCATATAGTTGAGTCCGGTGATAATCTGTAGATACCTATTGATGTGGCAGCATAGAGTATCTTTTCGGATGCAGCAAAGATACCAGAAACATGACCCCCTTGTGGTCCACCTGCCTGCGTCCATTGAGAGGTAGAGGATCTGAACGAATTGTTCTGTGTATTCGGTGCCAAGACATTCTCAGAAGTCTGCAAACTGACACCGATATTTTCGCTCAGCGGAACGTCCCTGCCAGCCTGCGTTCGCACCGCCGGTTTTGAATCGATAGCAAGGACAATAGGCACCTCAACGATTTCAATCGTAGGTTCGGAGAGTGCTTCAAAACTATACGGCTTTTGAAAACGGAGAAGATATTGATTGCTGATACCCAGCATCAACAGGAATACCAATGCTGTCGCTGTCCCAAAAGCCATCCATGGGAGCAAGGGTTTCCCAGTCGGAGGGGGCGTCGGTTTCATATCAGCGACGTGACGCATGATGTTCTGCGTCAAACCCGTGGATATATGAACACCGCCGAGAACTTCCTGAACCAAGAGTTCTTCTTCCTGTGCTAAACGCTTTCTCGCACGCTGAAGGCGACTCGTAACTGTGTTCACGGACACACCCAAAAATTTGCCTATTTCTTTGGACTGCATTCCACCCAGATAGTAGAGCGTTATCACCGTGCGTTCACTCTCTGGTAACTTCTCCAAAAGTTCTTTCACGAGGCGATGGCGACGCTCAGTCGCTTCTACCTCTCGCTGCTCTAACACATAGTGGTTGTAAGAGGAGTGTTCGATTTCTTCCATTGGGATGGATGCCAGCGATTGCATCTTAGATTTCTGCCGTTGAATCCAATTGGTGCAGAGTCGATTCGCGATAACATACAACCACCCGGCAAACTGACTTGGTTCCTTTAGGGTCGACAGTTTTTTATAGGCGTTTAGGAAGGTGTCTTGCGTAAGCTCTTCAGCGTAGTGAAAATCGCCAATCTTTCGCCACACGAGCGCGTGAATACCCTTCTGATACTTTTCAACTAAAGCACTGAATGCCGTGTCATCACCTGCCAAAATTCTGCTGATTAATTGCGCATCATTTTCTTCTTTCATGGAATTATCCTAACAAAACGTGAGTTTGATAAAAGATCTTGAATCTTGTAGGGAATCAACAATTCATGGAAGGGTAAAATTTACCGTATAAACGGAGAGGCTTAGGGATTTACCACTCTACTTGGGGAATACTCAAACAAAAATACCTACGAAAACCATAGTCGTTATACCATCTCTAAAAGTTTATATACCATTAGTTTCACCGTCCACCCAGACCCGGTAGGTGCGGAATGTAATACAAGGAACGGATTTAGTCTCTCCCCAGACTAAATCCCCTAACTGCACCGGTCATGACCAAAGACGGTGGACTCTTTTAAGAGAAATCATTAATCAGAAGTGGTATTACATACATTCTATCAATTTTGTCATATTAAAGACACAATTTTAATCTATGCTAAAGTTTGGACACTCCGTATCCGATGGAGGTAGCGTTTTCACACAACCGCAGATTTTTCTCACAGTTACACCTGTCAATAGAACTGAGAAAAACGCCGCACACACCGTAGGTTGGGTAGAACGAGTGGCACCGAAACATCCGACACAGACACACCGCTTGAAAGTCCAAAGACATCCCTGAATGCCTGAGATTTCCGAGTGAAACCCAACGCTGTTTTTCTCAAAGCCCTGGGTGTGTTGGGTTTCGCTGTATGTGTCTACAAGCAAAGCGTCTGGAGCGACTGCTGTTTGGGTGTCAATAGGCGGGTCTACGTTTTTTTCCGCTCTACCCAACCTACGAGGTCCCCGAGGGTTGATGGACCATCCGAAATTGTCCAAACTTTAGTAATCTATGGTGAATCCGAAAAATAAATGGACATCTTAAAGGAACAACGCCCATCTCCGCTCGCGAGGTTTCCTTGGGGAAACACCCTATCAAAAACACCTCGCCTCTTTAGAGTGTCCAATTAATTCTAAACTTTCCTATTATACCCTACCATTCAGGCTCCCATCGGAACCTCGTTTCTCGCCTTCCGCCGATACTTTCGAGTTTCTCACTGATTTTCATTGTTTGTTCAATGAGAAGATTTTCGTCTCCGATGGTTTCGACGTTGAGTCTCAGTAAAGGCTCGGTATTCGATTCTCGGAGATTGAACCGCCAGTTCCCATGTTCAAGAGCAGAAGCGCAGGGATTTGTGAGAAATCTGACCGATAAACCGTCAATCGGTGTTTCAATGCAAGGGCGGTTTCCCAAAGAACGTATCGTTTGTCGGATCATTTTCACTGCTTCTTGGATGTGCTTACAAGTTTCAAATGAAAAATTGATTTCACCGGAGACAGGATACCTTGATCGGAGTTGGTCGACAAATTCAGCGAGAGATGTCCCGTTTGTGCTTAAGTGCTCAAGGACAAGCAAAAATGGAATCATGCCGTTATCAGCACCGAAATTGTCTCGGAAATAGTAGTGTCCGCTCGCCTCTCCAGCAAAAAGCGCGTTGGTTTCGCACATGCGGGTTTTGATAAACGAGTGCCCACATCGATTGAGCATCGGTATACCATTTGCCCTGATAACGGCATTCTCTACTGCCCACACGGTTCTCGGATCGAAGATAACAACATCGCCTCCGTTCTGCTGCAGGAGTTTTTCAGCAAGTAATGCTGTAATGTAACACCCTTCAATGAATTCTCCATTTTCGTCGAAAAAGAAGCATCTGTCGGCATCCGCATCCCATGCCACTGCCAGATCCGCTCCTGTCTGTTTAACCATTTGTGTTGTTAATTCCCGATTTTCCGGTCTTAAGGGATCGGGACGTTTTGCCGGGATTTGGGAGAACGTTCCATCGGGTTCAGTGAATAACCGCTCACGGATCTGGATCGGTGTTCCCGCTAATAAACGTTCGGCGATCTGTCCGGCGAGTCCACCATTCGCATTGATGACAATCCGCTTTCTGGACAACCGCTGCAAATCTACAAACGAGCGAAGGTGCGTGAGGTATGCCTCCAGAAACTGTATGGACTGAAGGTGCCCACGACAGAGCATCTTTCGCTTCTCAAATAGAATGTTACTCACGATGGCATCGCTGAGATCGTAAAGTCCGGTGTCTGATGAAATTGGGGTCGCATGCCGACCAACCAATTTCATGCCGTTATATGCAGCAGGGTTGTGAGATGCTGAGATGATAATCCCTCCGTCTGTCCGGTAGTACACCACAGCAAAATAAAGCATATCGGTCGAAATTCGACCCAGATTGAGGACATCAACGCCTGAATCTACAAGTCCTTCCACGACCTTCTGCCACAGTTGCGGTGAACTCTCGCGAACATCGTAACCCACAGCGATAGTTTTCGGTTGAAAGTGAACCGCAAAGGCGCGTGCAATTCGATAAAAGTCGTTCGGCGCAAACTCCACACCGAAAACGCCGCGGATATCATACGCCCGGAAAATAGCACGGTTCATTGGAAAACTCCATTTTGAAAATGATGTCGGGCATACGCGAGTCGTTCCGGAACCCTAATGTCAATCCAATTTACATGCTCCATATGCTATGAATGAGTAATCTGTCCCATTCTTTTCCAGAATAGGACAAGCAAAATCAACAAATACTCTTTCTAATTAGCCGCAAGTAGAATGCCATACCAAGGTGCCTCCACCGGTATCTTTCAAAAAGAAATGACAGCGTTCACCCTCAGACTGGTTGCAATCCGTATCACTCCAACATTCAAAACCAGCATCGGCGTGCGGAGTGAGAATCATTTGTGCTAATAACAAGCTGCTACTTACTATACTCAAGGTCAGTGGCGATTTGATACCCACTTTACCATTCTCAGATTGTAGAAAC
The DNA here is from genome assembly GCA_965220065.1 of Candidatus Poribacteria bacterium. GTDB lineage: Bacteria > Poribacteria > WGA-4E > WGA-4E > WGA-3G > WGA-3G. The sequence continues at coordinate 4,341,348 of OZ244804.1, read as the reverse complement.
GTGTGAATTTTATCACGTAGATTTTTCTTCATTCGAGTTCACCTCCTTTCTTTTATCGGTAATTCTTATCAGCATTTTCATTTCCAGAATAAACAACTTCCATAGCGGAACGAATCTTCTGAAAATGCTTGAAAACAAATTTAACTTCGGCAGAGATGAAATTCTAAAATAACGCCGCTGCTAAAGTGTTTTCAAGATCTTCAGAACTTTTACAAGACGCAGATATCTTTTTATAGACTTCTATTTATTGGTGTAGTGTTCCACTCGCCCGTAATAATCGTGTCACTGAAAGATGTATTTAAGTGTTTAAGGTCGTTTGAGTTTACTCCAGAGCGTTACATGCTTCTCCACACCAGGCAAAACAGATAAAACAACAGGATCAAACCAATTCGCATCCATATTTGCATGAAAAACGTTTCCAATCCGCGTGAGTTGTGTTCGGACACGGGTTGCTAAATCTACTTTGAAGAGTTGAAGACGTTTATCGATTTCTTGTACATAAACAAGGCTACTGCCTCGTGGATTCCAAACGGGATCCATCGCCGCTTTACCTACTTCAGGGACTATCCGTTCAAGACCTGTTCCATCGCGATTCACGACATAGATAGTTTCTTTATCAACAAGGTCGAAAAGTTTACCGTGTGGTAGAATCTGATTCAACCAAGAAAAGGCAATCTTCTCACCTGTTGCAGACCAGGCCGGTCGATGTTGCCATGCTATGGCTTCTTCCGGGAGAACCCGCTTTTGCCTTCCGGTCCGAACGTTGACAAGAGTTAGCCGATGGCTTCCGAAATCGCCTCTCGCAAAGGCTATCTCCGCGCCATCAGGAGACCATGCTGGATCGAAACCGTTTACCAATTGCTCTTCTTCTTGTTTCCCTAATGTTGCGATGTAGATGAACCATCCACGGACGTAAGCAATCTGCTTGCCATCGGGAGACCACGTTGGATGTTCTCTATGCGCCGATTTCTTAAACACGCGCCGAACGTTTGAGCCATCGGCATCCATTAGATAGAGATCGCGATTCCCATCCCGATCTGAGACGAAAAGTATTTTCTCGCCAGTAGGTGACCAAGTCGGATACAGATCCACTGCGAAGTTTTGTGTTAGCCTCACTTTTTCAGTTCCATCAGGATTCATAATGTAAATTTCTCGGTTTCCATCCCGGCTTGAAACAAACGCGATCTTTGCTGTGTCAGGGGCTTTTGCCAAAACAACATAAACCTCGGTGCACAATATCAGTAAACTAAAAACGGAAAAGATTCGTTTGCGCTTCATTACAACCCCCTGTATGGAATGTCGGAGCAAGCATACTTTTATTCACTCACTCCGACAGTTTGTAATATTTCCTTAGTTCAGCAAGAAACCAAGGAAATATTTGGGTTATGGCTACCTAGGGCCTAGGGCGACATACGCCCCAACATGTTACTCCCCCATTGCTAGTGGGTGCACAATCCCAGTCCGTGCAGTGCTCATCTTTGGCACAATCGGCGTTCTTGTGGCAGGTTTCACCGGCGGCTTCAGCCTGTGGTACGCCCAAAATTGTTTGGGCTAACAGTACACTACCAGCCGCGATACCAAGCGTCAGCGGGGATTTAATCCCGACCTTGCCTTCTTCAGACTGGACGAAATCGCGGATTTTACCGCGAAGGTTGCTTTTCATATCGGTTTTTCTCCTTTCTGCCGGTGCTTCTGTTCCGGCAAGATTGGATTCCCAAATAGCGTTGGGAATACCATCTCCAGGGCAAATACTATCGCTACAGGAGTGAAGTCCCTCCCCCTGGACATGCTTTCTAACGTCTTTTCAAAAGGCTCATCATCCTTGTGGGTTGTTTAAACAGTGTTTATCCAATTCGTGCCTTGTAATTATTGGCACGGGGTTCCACTCGCTCGCAGGAGTTGATTGGCTCGGAATTTGTGATTATCAACAAAAATCGTTGGAGAGGCGCGAACACCGAGTTCCGCAGCGCGCTTGATGTTTTCTCGGAAAAGTTGTTCTGCTTCCGGACTGTCAAATAATTCCTGAATCTTCGCTACATCAATACCGAGTTTCTCCGCACAGTTTTCCCAACTCTTGTCCAATTTCTTGCCCCGACACAAAATGTAATCGAGATAAAGATCAGGATACTTTTGTGCTATCAGAAGCTGTCTGATATTTTCCGCCACTTCGGGATAACCGTGAAGGCTCGTAAACGGCGTTATATCCTGTGGTGAAGGTGTTTCCTTCTCTTGGGCGATGAACTGGAGTTTGAAGTCGATCGCGTCTCCGAATTCCTTCACGATCGGAATAATCTTCTCTTCCGCCTGAACACCAAAGGGACAATAACTCATCACAAACAGTTCCAAAGTCGGTTTCCCCACGCGTGCTATTCGGGAATTCAGGAGTTCTTCCAAATTCATGGGTTCGCGGCTATGGTCAACATCCTTGGTATGCAGTGCGACCACATCTTTGAATCCGGGAGAGTGTTTCGTATCGTGACATTCTAAACAGAGTCCGGTATCCGCACCGCTACGGATGTTGCTCTTTTTCGGATTGCCGACGTGCTGTTTGCCGGGACCGTGGCAGGTTTCACACTGCACGCCTTTGAGCGTTGAGTCTTGAGCACCTATCTGGAAACCCGTTGGATACCCAAATCCAGTAGTATGACAGGAGACACACCCCGCATCGAAGTAGCGTTCTTTTTTCAGAAGGGTTTCAAAGGCGAAAGCGTGCCGCGTCGCTGACCACTGGAGGTATTCTTGCTGATGACACCGCTGACACGCCGTCGCTGAGACATACCCGTTTTGATGATTCTGTTCTAAGTGTTGATTCGCAAAGAGAGGCGTGGTGTCGGACAATTGTGAGACCTCGCGATAAAAATTAGTCAATAGTTGACGCACCGATTCGGATTCCTCTACATCGCCTGTTAGGGACTAACTGTGCCGCGTAATGGCGTGTGAATCCTCCATTTGAATTTATCCAGAGTGCTAACAATCCCAACGTTTTGCCTTCAGGTTTGGAGCCAACGTAAAGTGTTCCACTCTCAGATTCCATTGTTTCGGTTTCGTCGGGTTGAATTGCGACATCAATGTGCTTCGACGTTTCGACATTGCCCAAAGCCACGACAACGTTTGCTTGTGAGACTGCTGGTTTCCCTGAGACGACATCGGTGACAAAAGCAATTGTCCGTTGTCCAATGCTTTTGATAACGAACGGCTGTGTAAAGTCATTTTCTGTGGACGTTAAAAATGGAAACGCAGTAACAGCACGTTGCTGCCTTAGATACGCATCTCCATAAGAAAGATCGGTTTGACTCAGGGCGACTGCGTCATATCCCATCGCGGACATCGCCTTCAGATTGACCTCACACCGCTTTGCATCTATCTCTTCTTTTCCATCAAAGATATTTCCAGCATCCACCAAGAACGTTGGGAATCCATACTCCCGAATCTGCTCTACAATGTAAGCGCGCCTCGGCAGTCCACCTGACTGTTCCTGATAACATCCGCACGGTTCCAGATGGCTCTTTGTGCCACCGGTATATAAGATAATAACAGAAGGGGGTTCGCTGCTTTTGAGTTCCGACAGAACCGTTTCTAACCGTTCTCCGAAAACAGGACGCGCCTGTTGCTTGACTTCTTGTATCTGGTTGAGTCTTTGAGATTCTGCCCATTGCAGGTAAAAAGGTGGTAAAGTTACGACTACAGTCAAAACAAGTAAAATAAGGATCGCACGTTTCATAAAATAAGCTAAATCAAAACTTCTTGATTCATAATCCTTTCATATTATACGTCCGGATAGGTCTTGTGCTTATCCGTTTGTGTCTACCCGCGTCCGTAGGGGTAAGTCTTGGGTTCTCCTACCCACCAACAGCCAACGATAGTGCCAGCGGGACGATAGTTACTGTAGGTTGGGTTGAGCGAGACATCAAAATTACACCCTTAGGTCACCGAAAACTCTACATTTTCCTACGTTTGAATACTCCGAAGCATCAGCGAAACCCAACACTTTCACTAACACCCAAAATCAAAATAATTGTATCAGTTTTAGATAAAAGGGACCTTGGCAAAGAATCGTCAGCAGCGCACCGATAGAGATAACAGGAGCAAAGCGAATTGAAGGTTGGACGTTTATTTGATTGCCAAATTCGGCGAGAGCACCCGCCGCTGCAAGGTCTCGCAACTGAGCAATCTCCTCAGGGGTCAACCCCGCGGGATCCGGTGAGATAACGATGTTATCGTCCTGACCGCTTGAAAATCCAACTTGCTTCTTTTCGTAGCGAGCACTGCCGTCCGGCTGTTCAACCCGAACAACTTGTTCCGCAGGGATCATACCCACTTGGAGACCATGCACATCAACAGCGTTGTCTAAGGTCACACTCGCCAAACTGAGAACCAACTGTTTGGCGATAACGAAAACGACGAGATATAACCCTAAGAAAAAGGCGAAACCGGAGAGAAACACCGATACGGACGGCGTTGCTTGCACCGCTAACCAAACGCATACGAAACTAACGACAGCATAATAGACCGGCGTTTTCGGCAGTGGGGACAGCAGTTTCTGTATTAACGTGAATGCCACCAAAACTAAAACGAGATGCAAGAACCGGTCAGGTTCCCATCCCACGCGCTGCAACAAATAGGTCAACGCAGATCCAATACCGATAAATAGCAATAGACCGAAAAATTTTTCGAGAAGTGCCGCTTTCTGAAAGTTTGACTTAAAGAAATACCGAAAAATGTCCAACTTATTCCGCATCAACACAAACTTGTAAAGTAGGTAACCCAAGAGTCCTATGGAGTACGGAACAATGATATTGAGTGCGAGTATTAACGGTGGAAAACTCAGAGCACCGCTCAGGTTTCTGAACAGTGATAGCGGAAAAATTAAACAGAGTCCCCAAAAAAGTTTGGAATCTCCAGGGGAGAAAATACCAAACCAATAGAAAGCAAAGGCGATAAGTCCGCTCCCGAAGAAGAGTCCTAAAATATAGAGAGGCGTTGTTGTGCCGAGATACCACGCCATCAATTGGCTGAGGGTTCCGACATATAGGAGTCCCAGAGAGCAGAAATTGCGAATCTTATGTGTCTTCAGGTCAGTATAACTCGCATATCCACAGAAGACGAGTGCCAAAAAAATTAGGAGATATTCATAGTGCGACATAATGTGAACAAAAAGAGCCTTTCTTTAGAGTTTTACGCTTAACGCGAATGTATCGATAAAGGGACCCGCTTGACGTTGGAATTCCTTCGTCTCAAAGTCAATAACCTTAAGTCCAACTTTTTCGTAGAGTGCTAAGACTTCATCGGGAGAATCAAAATCGTAGAGATGCCTCAACAACGGTAGCTGCACCGGTAGTGCTGTTATTGCGTATCCACCCGGTTTCAGAATACGCATTGCCTCTGACAAACCAGTTTCTGGATCTGGGATATGTTCAAGCACCTCAACAGCGATAACCACATCAAAGGTGTCGTCAGGATACGGTAAGGAACGGACATCTCCGACTGACAATTCACTCCTTTCAAGCGTGCCTTTTTTCCTTAAGAGCCTTTGGGCATGCTCAAGGCAGTACTCACTAATATCAACACCGTCGACCTGCCACGAGGAACCCTGTTGTAAAATGAACGCTGTCAACACCCCAGGACCGAAGCCAAGATCGCAGAAATGCGATTTCTCTTTGAAACAATCCAAATGCTGACCAATGAACGCTTTCCGTTCCAAAGCAGGTGGAAAAGAGATATAATTCAAGTGTTCGCTGATCGGATAATATTTCGTTTCATAAAGTTTCGTTTTTACGGCTTCAAAGTCCCTATCTGCTGTGAGTTGAGTAGGAATCTCAAGCGCGAAAAGTTGTTCAACAGTTATCTCCCCACAGTAGAGAATGTCGCTGACAATTTCTTCAGTGTGTGCCCAACTCGTTTCCGACTGTTGAATCAGGGTTTCTGTCTGTTCGAGGATAGAGGACAACAGATACTGGATGGTCTGAGTAAAACGAGCGCGATGGTATTCCACGGCGTATGGATATGAATCTGTATGTGTCTGAAGTCGTGTCTCAAACGTGGTTTCAAATTCGTGATAGTACATTAATAGTTTCCCTGGTTTATCAAAATACAATTGATTCGTGTTGTTTGAGCTGACCCCATAGTGTTGTTATCTTCTCTGCACTCGGTGAAACCGCAAAAAAAGAGGCTGGCACCCACGCAGGAGATATATTCGCTGACAAACCTGTCGTGAGTCTAATGGATTCCGCGTGTTCTTCACCGGCAGCGTCCACAACATAGATAAAACTTCTATGCTGAAATGCTACGTTATCTGAAACGTACACAATATATTTCCCATCTGGCGACCATGCTGGACTATACTTCATGAAGACACGACCTTGAGGAACACGTCCACCAAGTGTCACACCTCGGAGATTCCTTCCATCTTCATCTATAGTGGCAATATTCGGTCCTATCCCAACCTCCCAAGTGGAAAAGGCGATCCGCTTGCTATCAGGAGACCATGTCTGATGAGGTCCTTTCTCCGCAGCCCTTGCCAACTGTTTTGGTTTTTTGCTATCAGTGGATACAATATAGAGATAAACAAAGTTATCAGGTTGGAGAGAATTGTAGGCAATCCATTTCCCATCTGGCGACCAAGAAGGACCCCAATCGCTTCCACCTTTCGTCAACTGACGGAGGTTTCCACCATTGATATCCATCGTATAGATCCGATACTTGCCACTTCGATTAGAGCAAAATGCGATTCCTGTCCCATCCGGCGACCATGCCGGACACGTGTCGTTCTCAGGGTGATCGGTGAGTCGCCAACGGTGTTTGGTTCGCATATCCATGACATAAATATCAAAATAGATAGCATTTTCATTGGAAGCGTAAGCCAAGTAGCGTCCGTTTGGAGACCATCTTCCATGCATCTCATCTGTAGGTTGGTCAGTAAATCTTTGAAGATTTTCGCCATGTCTATCTATGATATAGAGATCGTAGTTTCCATTCCTATTAGAAGAGAAGGAAATATATTCAACGGCAGTGGTTTGTGCTATAACAGTTATAGTAAGTAAAATACTATCCAACAACGTCACTGCTGCTAACATGGCATAAGCCAGTTTGTTTTTCATAGAATCACCTATCGATGATGTGTGTGGCGGTAAACCGCCACACTTTCAGGAATTAATAATAATTCCTTAGGTTGGAAAATAAACATTATTGGCATGTTCCTACACATGTTAAAAGCCCTGTGTTCGGATCTCGAGGTCCCCAACAGTACGTTGTAGCACAAACCTCGTCAGGATCGCATTCGTCGGCATTCCCATGTGGATCACATGCCTGTGCAGCAGCAATTGTGGGTGTTCCCACGATAGCCTGTGCGAGTAGCACACTACCCACCGCTGCACCAAGCGTCAGCGGTGCTTTGACTCCCACCTTGCCTTCCTCAGATGCAATGAATTCACGGATTTTACCGCGAAGGTTATTTTTCATCTTAGATTTCTCCTTTCTGCCGGTGCTTCTACTCCGGCGAGATTGGATTCCCAAACAGCGTTGGGAACACCATTTCCAGAGCGAATACTATCGCTGTAAGAGTGAAACTCTCCTCCTGGAAACGCTTGAAAACAAATATAACTTCAGCAGTTCTAACGTTTTGAATAATATCACTGCTCAAGTGCTTTCAAGGTGATTAAATCTAAAACCCTATTTCTTTTTCTCTTTTCCCCATACTGTTGTTAGTAGGTGGGGTTGTGGTGAAACTGGCAACGCAAACGCTGGATCGAACCAATCTCCTGTAGAATGCCAAAACATCGGATCCGTCAGTTGCACTGGCTCTCCTCCGTCCAATTTAATCTTGAAGATTTGCTGCTGTTCCCCCTTGATGTACTGTGTATAGAGGAGTTCATCTCCGTGCGGGGACCACACCGGTGAGGACTCTCGACCAATGCCGTCGTCAATAACCTGTTGAAGTTCTGTCCCATTCCGGTTTATGATATAAATCGTTTCCGTATCAGCAAACTGTCCCAAAGGCACCTTGTGGTGCCAGGCAAACGTTATCTTGTCGCCCGATGGAGACCATGACGGAGATGTTAACCATGAAGGTTTTGCCGGTTTAGGGAAGAGTGCTTTCTGTTTGTGTGTGCTAACGTTGAGGATGCTAATTTGCTTGCGTTCGGCTGCTCCAGTGACAAATGCTATCTCTGTGCCATCGGGCGACCACGCCGGAAGAGCGCCGATCACTACGCGCTCCTCTTTTTTGCCATCTATTGGTGCTATATAAATGAACCTTTTGCCCTGCTCGCGTCGCGTATAAGCAATCTGTTTTCCGTCTGGCGACCATGTTGGGTGCCTTCTATCCTCTGCTTTGCCGAATACCCGTTTCACATTTTTTCCGTCTGCATCCATGAGGTATAGATCGCGGATACCATCTCGGTCTGAGACAAAAAGGATTTGCTCACCCGTAGGAGACCATGCGGATGAGACATCAAGTGCTCTGTTATGGGTGAGTCTCACTTGCTCGGTTCCATCCGGGTTCATCAGATAGATTTCTGAATTTTGTTCATGGTCGATTAACGAAAATGCAATTTTAGCCGTTTGAGGAACTTGTGTCCATCCGTTATAAATACTCACAGACAAGAATGTTCCCTTAATCACCAAAAGCATAAATATATACTTGCATCTCATAAGAAATCTCCTTTTTCAGATCGGAAAGTACAGCCAAACTGGTCAACCTCCCAGCGATCGTTGACATTCCCCTCGTATAGTTGAGCAGATATCCGGAGGCCAAAATACTTAATCCCTACCTATTTTAGCAAGTCAAGTTACTCATCCAAGATGGCACGTCCCTCAACTTCCAATAAAATTCTGGGACGGAAACTCTTTTTCGATGGGAGTGTAAAATAAAACCTTATCCACTCCTATCGATCAATGAGATTATCTCAGTTTTATATACGGTTCCCTAACTCAGAATCTCAACATTGAAGGCGTACTAGTTAGCCTCCAATGCTAAGATCTATCCACCACCAATACAAGTGCCTACGCTACATACCCGGGGATTCAACTTGCAATCCTCGTGATCGTCACACTGCCATGCTTCAGCCTGTGGTGTGCCAACAACAGCTTGTGCCAACAAGAGACTTCCTGCTGCGACACCGATCATCAGTGGGGACTTAACTCCCACTTTGCCTTCCTCAGACTGGACGAATTCGCGGATTCTACCGCGGAGATTGTTTTTCATCTATAGGTTTCTCCTTTCTGCCGGTGCTTCTCTTCCGGCAAGATTGATTTCCCAACACTTATTGGGAGACCCATTTCCAGGGCGAATACTATCGCTACGGGAGTGAAGCCCTCCCCTGGAAACGCTTGAAAACAAATATAACTTCAGCAGTTCTAAGATTATAAATAATATTGCTGCTAAAGTATTTTCAAGGTGATTCGATCTAAAGCACTATTCCCTTTTGACTTCCGCCCATTGTGTTGTTAATAGGTGTGGTTGTGGGAACACCGATAGCGCATACGCTGGATCAAACCAGTCGGTTGGGAAATTCCAAATTCCAACAATTGTGAGTTGTTCAACCTGCCTCCCGCCCAACTCAACTTTGAATACCTGTGTCTGTCTTACCTGTTTTAAGCGACCTCTATAGACAAGCGCGTCTCCACGCGGCGACCACACCGGAGCAGCAACACCCACACCAGGTTCTCGCACGAGCTCCTGAAGATCTGTACCATCTCGATTCAGCGTATAGATTTCCCCCTCATCCTGAACTCGTTTCTGATGCCACATAAACGCAAGTTTCTCTCCGTCCGGTGACCATGCGGGCTCTCTCGCCGTGCTGATTTCATCAGGGGGAAAAAAGTGCTTCTGTTTTCGCGTTCGTAAGTTAAGGAGATATATGCTCAGTCGTTCAGGGCCTACGCTGACGACAAAGGCAATTTCTGTCCCATCCGGTGACCACGCAGGATCACCGCCAATCGCCACACGCTCTTCATTTTTTCCATCGCTTGTGGCGATGTAGATGTACCCTACGCCCCTATCAAGACGTCTGTAAGCGATGTGTTTCTCGTCAGGGGCCCAAGTTGGATCCCCTCTATCCGTTGATGTTTCAAATACCCGTTGGATGTTTCCACCATCTGGATCCATCAGATACAGGTCTGAGCTTGCACGAAACCCATCTCGATTCGAGACAAACAGAATTTGCTCGCCAGTGGGTGAAAATACACCACTAACATCAGCTGCGCGATGATTGGTTAGGTTCGTCGGTTGGCTTCCGTCCGGATCCATTAGATAGACTTCCATATTTCCATCACGGTATGTGCTAATGATGATTTTTTCGGTTTCGGGTGCTTTGGCTAAAAGAGGACAAATACTTGTACCTAACAGCATGAAGTTAAAAGCGTAAGAGAGAAGCAATAGCGTTCGTTTCATGAAAGATCCTTCTTAACAGATGGTTGACAAAGCGCTAGGGCGTATGGTGGCAAAATTCTATCACGCCCTAGGCTTATCCCTCAGCTCCCCTCAATTAGGGAGTTTCGCAACTGCCATGTTGTTCTAAGCAGTTAAAAGGAGGAATGAACTGGCAATCAATATCATGCATGCACGGTGCCCCAGCCTCGGCAGGTGTTGTCCCAACAATTGTGTTTGCTAATAGAACACTACCCGTCGCTACACCAAGCGTCAGCGGTGCTTTGACTCCCACCTTGCCTTCCTCAGATGCAATGAATTCACGGATTTTACCGCGAAGGTTATTTTTCATCTCGGCTTTTCTCCTTTCTGCCGGTGCTTCTACTCCGGCGAGATTGGATTCCCAAACAGCGTTGGGAACACCATCTCCAGGACGAATACTATCGCTACGGGAGTGAAGCTCTCCCCCTTGGACATGCTTTCTAAGGTATCGTCGGGATACGATAGGGAACGGATGTCACCGACTGACAATTCGCTTCTGTCAAGCATTCCTTTTTTAGTCAGGAGTCTTTGGGCATGCTGAAGACAGTGCTGGCTAACATCAACACCCTCAACTCGCCACGAGGCATTCTGCTGTAGAAGAAACGCTGTCAATACCCCAGGACCAAAGCCGAGATCACAAAAGTGAGATTGCTCTTTGAAACAGTCCAAATGCTTACCAATGAACGCTTTCCGTTCCAAAGCAGGTGGAAAAGAGATATAATTCAGGTGTTCACTGATTGGGTAATATTTCGTTTCATAGAGTTTCGTTTTTACCGCTTCAAAATCCCTATCTGCTGTGAGTTGAGTAGGAATCTCAAGCGCGAAAAGTTGTTCAACAGTTATCTCACCACAGTAGAGGATGTCACTGACAATTTCTTCGGTGTGCGTCCAACTCGTTTCCGACTGTTGAATTAAGGTTTCCGTCTGCTCCAAAATGGAGGACAACAGATACTGAATGGTCTGATTAAAACGAGCGCGATGGTATTCCACGGCATGCGGATATGTGTCTGTGTGTGTTTGAAAACGTGTCTCAAACGTTGTTTCAAATTCAGGATAGTTCATTCATCAGTTACCTTTTTCGTATCGGACTCGAAGTTGGTTGATATTGCGTTCACAATAATTTATCCGCAGATTAGGGAAAGACTATATTTTCGATAGATCCTACTTCCGTTTCAGTTCTGCCCATATTGTCGTGAGCAACTGTGGTTGTGGTGAAACCGGCAACGCAAACGCAGGGTCAAACCAATCTCCTAAATAACTCCAAGACTCTCCATTCGTAAGTTGGACCGACACCTCTGTGTCCAAACTGATTTTGTAGATTTGCATGTCTCTGTTGGCATCAATGGCATTGTAAAGGAGTTCGTTCCCATTCGGAGACAATACTGGGCTGATGGCATGTTGACCTTCTTCAATAACCTGCTGAAGACCGGTGCCATCACGATTCACAATATAGATCGTCTCTAAAACGAAATCCTCGCGCCGAGGTTCAGCGCGATTGTTCCAAGAAAAGGCAAGTTTATCGCCAAGCGGAGACCAAGCAGGATACCGAACCCACTTTGGTTCCTTGGGAAAAGGAAAAAATGTTTGTCTGTTCGTTCGCACCTTGAGCAAACTGAAACGTCTCGGTTTGTCCAAGGCACCACTGCGAAAGATGATTTCTGTGCCATCGGGAGACCATGCCGGTGTGTAACCAATCGCCACACGCTCTTCATCTTTTCCATCGATTGTGCCAATATAGAGCAAAGTGTTGCCAATTTCTCCATAACTATAGGCGATGCGTTTGCCATCAGGAGACCATGTTGGATGCCTTCGTATCTGCGATGTGTCAAACACCTTTTTTACATTAGAGCCATCTGGTTCCATGAGATACAAATCCCAAGTCCCCCATGCCTTCTGCTCGCGATTGGAAGCGAAAAGGATGTGCTCACCTGTTGGCGACCAAACTGGAGAAATATCGTCTGCGCGATGCTTGGTGAGATTGACCTTCTCGCTGCCATCAGGATTCATCAGATAGATGTCCCGAATCTCTCCTACATTGGTTTTGGCGAACACAATTTTTGCCGTATCTGGTGCCTTTGCGAAAACAGCACACACCTTCAAACACAACACGGGTACACCGAGCAAACAAAAAAGAAACTGGACCTTATATGTCATGAGAATATCTCCTTAGCGGGAATGAATCGCGGAGAAGTATGGACGCGGTTTTGATAGTTTATACCTATACTGCCCTTCAGCGTCTGAGGCAGGCGCACTTTCAAAGCGCGCCTCCTCATTGATTCGTTAATATTCGTCAGAAATAATCAGGGACGAAGAAGGCAAAACCCTCTCGTCCCAACCATTTCTAAGAGTAGTATTAATCTGGGTGACAAGTGCCATCAGCATGGCAGAAATATCCATCAGGGCAATCGCCCTTGTCATGACATGGACGTGCCTCAGCATGGGGCGTTCCAACGATAACTTGTGCGAGTAGCACGCTACCCACCGCCGCTCCGAGCGTTAGTGGAGATTTCACTCCCACTTTGCCTTCCTCGGATTGGACGAACTCGCGGATTTTACCGCGGAGATTCTTTTTCATATCGGTTTTTCTCCTTTCTGCCGGTGCTTCTCTTCCGGCAAGATTGACTTCCCAACCCCAGTTGGGAAAGCCATTTCCAAGACGAATTCATTCGCTACGGAAGTGAAGCCTTCCCTTGGAAATGCTTGAAAACTGCCTCGACTTCAGCAGGTGTGTGCTGTTCCGTCAACATTTCTATCAAAGCGGATTCAAGGCAGTTAGGTCTCGAATACTATTTCTTTTTTACATCCCCCCATGTAGTTGTAAGCAACTGCGGTTGTGGTAAAACTGGTAATGCGAATACTGGATCAAACCAATCCCCCAGATAATTCTGTCCAGTATGAGTGAGTTGCTCGGGTTGCTCACCTCCCAACGCTCTCTTGAATATTTGTGAATTATTATTTCTATCAGCCTGTCTATAGAGAATTGAATCACCATGCGGGGACCACACGACCCCTGTTGCCCTTGGTCCAATTTCATCAACAATTTGTGTGAGTCCCATCCCATCGCGATTTATTGTATAAATCGTTTCCGTCTCAATGAAATCTTCAAGAGGCACCCGATGCAGCCACGCAAAAGCAAACTTGTCTCCTGTCGGAGACCATGCCAGACCTCCACTCATATATGACGGTATTGCCTTGAGTGGGAAAAGAATTCTCTGTTTGAGTGTGTCGAGGTTGAATATACTTATTTGCATGCTTTTCGGCCAACCGACGAGAAAAGCTATCTCGGTGCCATTTGGCGACCATGCAGGAGAACTCCCAACAGATATTCGATCCTCATTTTCACCCTTGATTGTGGCAGTATAGATGACCCATTGATCACGCACCGTGCGGGTGTACGCAATCTGTTTGCCATCGGGCGACCACGTCGGACCTGCTCTCTTTGCCTCCTTTCCAAAGACCCGCCGCACATTAGATCCATTTGGATCCATGAGATATAAGTCCCAAACACCATCTCGGTCTGAGACGAAAAGTATTTGTTCACCCGTCGGCGACCAGGTGGGTGTAATGTCCTGTGCGCGATGATGTGTTATTCTGATCTGCTCACTTCCGTCTGGGTTCATAAGGTAAATATCACGATTGCCTTCACGCGTTGCCCAAAATGTGATTTTCGCAGTTGTCGGGATTTCTGCCAAAACCGGACGAATTTTCACGTACAAGGACACCAGGCTAAGGAGAAGAAAAAGAAGTAGAAGATACCATCGCATAAAAACTCTCCCAATATTCTTTGTTTTTTCAACAAAGTGAGTCATAAAAATTAAAAATAAAACTACAGAGGGAGGCGACAAAAGCCGCCATACCCTCTGTAAGCAAGAAAATCGCCTTAAGGCACACAAGTGCCTACACTGCATTCTTGACCTTCAGGGCAAGGATGGTTTTCATCGCACTGCCATGCTTCAGCCTTTGGTGTGCCAACAATGGCTTGTGCCAACAAGATACTTCCTGCTGCGACACCGAGTGTCAGTGGGGATTTAATCCCGATCTTGCCTTCTATTGACTTCCCAACCGTGGGTGGGAAAGCCATTTCCAAGACGAATTCATTCGCTACGGAAGTGAAGATCTTCCCTTGGAAATGCTTGAAAACAATACAACCTCAACCGTTCTAACATTTTGAATAACATGACTGCTAAAGTATTTTTAAAGCGATTCAATCTAAAACCTATTCTCGTTTCAGTTTTCCCCATAGTGTCGTGAGCAATTGAGGTTGCGGTGAAACCGGCAACGCATACGCTGGGTCAAACCAGTCCCCGCCAGAATTCGCTTGAAAAACACCTCCAATATGCGTCAACTGTGTCCGAACTCCGCTGCTTATATCAAGTTTAAAAATCTGTAGAGCACCTTTAATTTCCTGTGTATACAGGACTTCGTTTCCGTCCGGCGATAACGCTGGAGACTGCGCATAGGGACCGGCTTCCTCGATGAGCTGCTGGAGGCCAGTGCCGTCACGATTAATGATGTAGATTGTTGTTTTGTCCTGCCATACATCGTGCACATGTCTTTCCGCGTCTGGAGGTGGCACTGGGTGTTTATTCCAAGAGAAGGCGATTTTGTCACCCGCGGCAGACCAAGACGGATCGCGTTGGAAAGACTCCACATTCTTGGGTAGGACCCGTTTTTGCGCTCCTGTGCGGACGTTGATTAACGTGAGCCGTTCCCATACAGAACAGGCGATTTCCGTTCGATCTGGCGACCATGCTGGAAAAGAGCCATCCACAAGGAATTCCGATTCTTGTTCTCCAAGGATCGCAATGTGGCAAGCGAACTCTAAACGCCCCCAATCTATAGATGAATAAACGAACTGTTTGCCATCGGGAGACCAAGTTGGATTTTCTCTCCAATCTTCTATTTTTCTCTTGAAGACGGGTCGGACGTTGGATCCATCAGGGTCCATCAGATACAGGTCTCGAGTGCCCCTAGGACGCAGGTCCCTGCGATTGGAGACGAAAAGAATCTTCTCACCGGTCGGAGACCAAACGGCCTCAAGATCTTCTGCGGGATGTTGTGTTAAGTTTACCTGTTCAGATCCATCTGGGTTCATGATGTAAACTTCGCGTTGACCACCATCCCGTGTGGAGGTGAACAGTATCTTGGGGGTCGTCGGTGCTTTTGCGAAAACCGAACAAGCACTTGCACACAACAGCATCAGGCTGAGAATACAAAAAATGAATGTAAGTTTCATGCGTATTCCTCCTCCAATTATTCAAAAGACATAATCATGTAGAGGCTGTAGGAGCGTGTGGCAGCAAAACTACCACACGCTGGAAAGCAAACGAGATTGCGGGGGTGTACGCCGCAGTCTACATCAACAATGTTACGGGTCCATACATGTACCGACGAGCCGGTTGCCAATTGGGACATGATCACGGCACTTCTGACCGCCATGGCAATGCTTGTCTTTTTCGCATGTTTCTCCGTGTGCTTCGGTTGGTGTTCCAATGATAGCCTGTGCGAGTAGAACGCTACCCACCGCTGCACCCAGTGTCAGTGGGGATTTGACTCCCACTTTGCCTTCCTCGGACTGGACGAACTCGCGGATTTTACCGCGGAGATTCTTTTGCATTGCGGTTTTTCTCCTTTCTACCGGTGCTTCTCTTTCGGCAAGATTGACTTCCCAACCGTGGGTGGGAAAGCCATTTCCAAGACGAATTCATTCGCTACGGAAGTGAAGCCTTCCCTTGGAAATGCTTGAAAACACATTCAACCTCAACCGTTCTAACATTTTGAATAACATGACTGCTAAAGTATTTTCAAGGTGATTAAATCTAAAACCTATTCCCGTTTCAGTTCTGCCCATATTGTCGTAAGTAACTGTGGTTGCGGTGAAACCGGCAGCGCGTATGCTGGATCGAACCAATCCGCCAGAGAATTTGCTTGAAAACCAGCGAACCCAACAATATGGGTGAGTTGTATTGAGATACGACTACTTAAGTCGACTTTGAAAAGTTGGAGGTGATTGTCAATTTCCTGTGTATAAATAAGTGCGTCTCCGCGCGGAGACCAAACAGGCGAAGAAGCCTCGGAACCGGCTTCATCAACAATCTGTTGAAACCCCGTGCCATCCCGATTCACAATGTAGACGGTTTCTTTATCCCGCACATCTTGGATATCTACCTCAGCGAAGTCCACGCCTCTGTCCTGGGCCCGTTTCCACTTCTCTTTCCAGAAATCATGTTTGAGCCAAGAAAAAGCGAGTTTATCACCTGGTGAAGACCAGGCAGGTCCATGCATCACCGGATGGTGGTTTGGAAGAAGCGTCTCTTCCTCGCGCGTTTGCAGGTCGATAACCCGAAGCTGGTAGAGATTCCGAATGATCCATAAGTTCGGGGCGAGCCTCTCATGTGCCTTGCCTGACCAAACAAAGGCGATCTCTGTCCCGTCAGGTGACCATCGCGGACAACGCCCCCTGGTCACTTGTTCCTCTTGTCTGCCAGTGATTGTGGCAATGTAGATGAACCATGTCGTGCCGTCAAAGTGATGATAAGCGATCTGTTTTCCATCAGGGGACCACGTCGGGTCTGCTCTGTGTACGGATTGTCTAAAAATTTTCTGCACATTTTTCCCATCCGCATCCATTAGATATAGATCACGCACCCCGTCGCGGTCAGAGACAAAGAGAATTTGCTCACCTGTGGGGGACCAGACGGGATAAACATCCTCTGCGGGATGATTAGAGATGTTGACCTGTTGAGTTCCATCCGGATTCATCAAGTAGATTTCCCGATTCCCATCACGGAATGTGTTAAATACGATTTTGGTGGTTTTAGGGGCAATTGCCCAAATCTCAAAACCCATTGTGCACACCAGCATCAGATTGAGCGCATAAAGCAGAAATACTCTTGTGTATCTCATGAAATCTTCCTCCTTTTCGCGGAGATTCTTTTTCATTGCGGTTTTTCTCCTTTCTACCGATGCTTCTCTTCCGGCAAGATTGACTTCCCAACCGTAGGTGGGAAATCCATTTCCAAGGCGAATCGCTTCGCAGCGGAAGTAGAGCTCTTCCCTTGGAAATGCTTGAAAACAATACAACCTCAACCGTTCTAACATTTTGAAGAACATGACTGCTTTTGAACTTGAAGACGCGCCGAACTTTAGAGCCATCCGCGTTCATCCGGTAGAGGTCTCGCCGCCCTCCGCGATCAGAGACGAAGAGAATCTGTTCGCCTGTTGGCGACCAGACGGCACTCAGGTCATTTGCGCGGTGATCTGTTAAGTTTACTTGTTCAGATCCATCAGGATTCATAGTATAGACCCCGTAATTCCCATCGCGTACGGAGGTAAACAGGATTTTTGGTGTTGTCGGTGCCGCTGCGAAAAGCGGAAAAACGTCTGCACATAGTAGTATCCCACTGATTATGTAAAAGACGCGGACACATTTCATCTGTATTCCTCCGATAGTTCCCCAAGAGATGTAATATCATTTCCGGTTAATATATCTTCCAATTGTAGCATAGACTGTTAGTCTGTGCTATATTGTGCTACATTCCACGAAACCAATAATGCAACATGAATTTTTAGGAATGGTACGATATACACACCACGTGGGAGCGTGTGGCAGTGGAAACTACCAACACTATAAAGTCAATAAGATTATGACGAGTCTACGCCACAATCCACATTGACCTTAGTCATGACAGGTACCGATATGTGCTTGCGCCTCTTCGTCTCAGACGAAAGGATCGTCGCAAAACTCGCCTGCATCTTCTAAAGACACAATTTTTGCCTAAAAACGTGCATAATCTAAAAAAAAATGAAAATTTTATCTAAGAATTGCTTAGTTTGTGTCAGGGGTGTTGGCGTTTTTTCAAGCCTCCGGCCTAACAGAACGTGCTACGGTCAAAATTGCGTGAGTCCTATAGATAAACGATTCTTTCTCAAAAATATCATATTAAGTCAATCATATATCTTGCAAACTTTTATGCAGTAGTGTGTTGATATGATGAATACTGTGAGCCTGTGCTATGACTGATTCTTCTTACCTTGAAAACTTGCCGAAAAACGAGATTTGTGATACCATTTACTGCAACCTATCTCGTAATTGATTAACGCCAGTTTGAAAATAAATCTGTAGGTGTTTTTGCTTGGGTGTTTCCTGCAGGTAGAGCGGTAATGACACCGAAAAAATCGCAGAATGTAGAGAGATCTGACGTTTTTCAAGACCCTTTCTGTGTCAATAACGGTAGCGAAACCCAACTTGACACTTTTATCAAACTCACGTTAAATTCTGGTTGCCTAAAGTGGGTGACCCAATAATCAAAGGAGTATTTATGAACGTCAGGTTTTTTTATTTATTAACTATCCTCAGTGTAACGACCCTGTTTTTCTCTTACAACAGTTTTGCCCAAGATTCACCCCAATGGCATCTGCCCGAAGGTGCCACGGCGCGCCTCGGCAAAGGATGGCTATATGAGATTCGGTACTCGCCAGACGGCACACGGCTTGCTGCTGCGGGCTCTGTTGGTGTTTGGATCTATGATACTGCAACCGATGAAGAAATCGCTCTCTTTACTGGGTATGGGTATAGTGTTTCGGCACTCACGTATTCCCCTGATGGAAGCATGCTTGTCGGTGGAAGTTATGATGGGATAGTCCACTTATGGGACCCTGAAACGGGTGACGTACTACATTCCCTTGAGGGACATACAAGAAGCGTCCGCAGTGTTGTTTTCAGTCCGGATGGTACGACGCTCGCCAGTGGCAGCAGAGACGATACCATCCGGTTATGGAATCCTGAAACGGGAGAACTCCTGAACACGCTTGAGGGGCATACAGAGGGTGTTAGCAGCCTTGCTTTCAGTTCTGACGGTGAAACGCTCATCAGTGGGAGTCGGGACGATACGATTCGTCTATGGGATGTCGCCACCGGTGAACTAAAGCAAACACTTGAAGAGCATCGCGATAATGTTGGCAGCATCGTGCTCAGTCCGGATGGAGGCACACTCGCCAGTGGAGATTTGAACGCGATTATCCACCTCTGGGATACTACCACGTGGACGGTTAAACAGACCCTCGCTGGACATACATCTCATATCTATGACCTTACTTATAGTCCTGATGGCAGCCTTCTCGTAAGTGCTGGTGAAGACGATACCGTCCGGTTGTGGGATGCAGACACAGGGGCACACCTCATAACCTTGACCGATCACACTGCTGATGTTTATGCAGTCACTTTCACTCCGGATGGGAGTATGCTCACCAGTGGCGCGTGGGATGCTTCAATCCGTTCATGGGATCCTGCTACGGGTGCACATCTGAAAACGATTACAGGACACACAGATGCTGTCGCAAGCGTTACTTTCAGTGCCGATGGCACCACCCTCGCCACACGGAGTTGGGACAAAACCATTCGCTTGTGGGATGCAAACACGGGTCAGCTGCGCCATACACTCATCGGACACCAAGGGGATGTTGATGTTGTTGTCTTCGGTCCCGATGGTCGCACCCTCGCCAGCGGCAGCCAGGACGATACCGTCCGGTTGTGGGATGCCGTCACGGGTGAGCATGTAAAGACGCTCAGGGGACATCATTCCTACCTTATAAGCCTTGCTTTCAGTCCAGATGGGAGTATACTCGCCAGCGGTAGTGAAGACGATAGCATCCGGTTATGGGATGCCGTCACGGGTGCTCACATAAGAACCCTATGGGAACACGAGGCAGGCGTGGAAACCTTGTCATTCAGTCCAGATGGTAGCATGCTCGCCAGCGGCAGTCGAGACAATACCATTCGTTTGTGGGATGTCGAAACACATGAAGTTCTCCACACCATCACCGAACACGAAGATGATGTCTGGACGGTTGCGTTTAGTCCAGATGGTAAGACGCTCGCCAGTGGTGGGGGCGACACGGTTTCTCTCTGGGATGTTGCCACGGCTGAACGTCAGCAAACCTTCGTCAAACCTATCGACCCTGAGACTGTCGTTGAAGACCCGGAAGCATCGGAAGGAGACGCACCGGCAGAGAATCCAGCGAATGCTACCAGCATTGTTTTCAGTCCAGATGGCGCGGTACTCGTCAGTGGCAGTTATGACGCGACCATCCGCTTGTGGGATATTGGCACAGGGGAACAACTCGCAACACTTCAAGGGCATACATATTCAATCACAAGTGTCGCAGTGAGTCCCGATGGCACCACAATCGCAAGTGGGAGCTTCGATGGAACAGTCCTTCTCTGGGCATTCCCGATGCTTGCAGAGGCAGGGGAACTCCTTGCTGATGTGAATGGTGACGGGGTCGTCAATATTCAAGATATCGTGCTGATTGCCGCGGGTTTCGGAGCGGTTGGCGAGAGTCGTGCTGATCTTAACGGTGACGGTGTCGTCAACGTTCAAGATCTCGTTTTGATTGCGAATGCGTTCGGGAACGCTGCAGGCGCACCTTCCGCACACGCATTGTCAACGGCACAGGTGGAGCAGTGGCTGCGTCTCGCCAAGCGAGAAGTATCACGTACAGTTCCAACCTTAGTGCCGGATCGTCTCTCCTATGAGCGAGGGATTATGGTGCTCGAAGGGTTGTTGAGAACGTTGGAAACCCCACAAAGAACAGTGTTACTTGCCAACTATCCGAATCCGTTTAACCCGGAAACCTGGATACCCTATCAGTTAGCAGTGGCTTCTGATGTCAGTATTTCTATCTATTCCGCGGATGGTCAGTTGGTTCGGATGCTGGCATTAGGACATCAGCCTGTGGGGGTCTATGAATCTCGTATTCGTGCGGCGTATTGGGACGGCAGGAATACCGTAGGTGAATCAGTGGCGAGTGGCGTATATTTCTATACGCTCACAGTAGGCGATTTTACCGCTACGCGCAAGATGTTGATTTTGAAATAATTTTTCTTCTTTCCTATGGTTTGTAGTAGGGCAATTCATTGCCCGTTAACACACATTTAGAACGTGTGATGAATCGCACTACTATAAACACACGCGTTAGTAGTAGAAGATTATTGATGTCTTGAACCCGTCTACAGACTCCCCTGTTCAAAGACGACATCCGTTCCGACTTCAATTCTCACAGGTGCTAAATACGGGTGAATTGCTTTCGTATCTACGCGGACACCGAGTCCGGGCAATTCCTTTACCCGCACCAGTCCATCGGATTCAACTTGGAACGGTTCCGCTACCAACCGCTGCGACAATTCCGATCCCGCTGCCGGGTATTCTATTAGGTTGAAATCAGGGTTCGTTGCAAAGACGTGAAGTGCTGCCACAAGACTCAGGTGGCTCTTAAACGTGTGGTTGACGTACTGGACACCGTGTTGTTCCGCAAGTTGGCGTACCTGAAAAGAGGGCATAATCCCGCCGATACGTCCCGCGTCAATCTGCACGAACTGAACCCCGCCGTGTACAATAATGTCTTCTGCCATTCGATAGGTATTCGATCCTTCACCTGCGGCAATGCGGACGGACGGATTCCTACGGGTGAGTGCACCGTAGGCATCGACTGCATCGGGCGCAAGCGGTTCCTCCAGCCATGTCGGAGAAAATTGCGAGAACGCCTCAGCACGCTGGTAAGCCGTTTCGTGATCACTGCCCCAGACGACACCAGCATCAATCATAATTTGTGCTGCTGTCCCCATGCCTTCACGCGCTGCGCGCACGAGTGCGATATCGTTTGCCTCGCCGAATTTTCCCATCGGTCCCCAACCGAACTTCGCCGCACGGTATCCTTGTTCGCGGAGTCTTGTTGCAATGCGATAGGTCGCCTCGGGGGTATCGCCGAAAAGGACAGATGCATACGGCAATTTAGGATGTGCTGTGCTGGAGGTTCCTGACATCTCAGCGAGGAGACGGTAGACAGGTTTATTTAACTTCTGACCAATAACGTCCCACAGCGCGATTTCCGCACCGCTATAAGCGTGTTGTATCTGTTGAATATCCAGTCCGTTCCGAAGTGCCTTTTCGCTGAGTCGGCGTACATCATCGGGACCCTCAATTGTTTCACCAATGAGTGAAGTGCGAATGTTGATGATATTGCCGTGCGACATCGGACAGCAATAAACGGCGAGACTTACTAACGGCGAGGCATCACATTCACCCCATCCTTCAAGTCCTGTATCCGTTTGAATGCGTACCAAGAGAGTGTCTTGTGTTCCGTCTGCCGCGGTTGTGATGTCTGGCATCCGGAAATAAAAGGGATCGACAGCGGTAATTTTCATTTTTTCTTCTTAATCATCTTCGGGAGTCGGAGTCGGAGGAATCGCTGCAGAATCGTTTTGTTCTGTTCGTGGCGTAGGTAGAGAACGCATCGCTGAAATCAGAGCCCAACCGAGTAATCCGATGCCTGCTCCAATACAGATTGCAATACTTGCGCCTTTTGGTGTGGCGATCTGATCCATCGTCTCTCGGTCAAATGCGCAGGAGAGGTTCTTAATATTTCTGACGGTGATTGTCCGTTTCTCGCCTTCTTGTGCGTACGCAATCGTCGGTGCTGTGTTGCCGTCTATTGTAAGATCCGTCCTTCCTGCGGGGGTATTAATCTCGATCACACTCTCCCCTGGGTCGCCTATCCAACGCGCTTTCATACCCTTGAGTCCGTCTGCATCACGAATCCCTTCAACACGTGTCCGATACAGTAGGTTCCCTAAGAGCGTGCTAGCGATGTCTTTAGATTTTGCTAAAGCATTTCCCAACTTTTCTGAATTCACGACTTTCTCCAATCGTTTTGATATCCGTTGCCTACGCATGGCATGCACAACAAACATCTATTTGAATTAAATTCGCTAATTTAAGATCTGATGATAAAATTGCTTAGAGGCATTATAGCCGAAAGTCTCCTAAATGTCAAGATCTTTCGGGAAGTGCAGGGACATTTAGCTCTTTCGTAGGAGGGAACGCCGATTCCCGATTTCCCGTGTTCAGAGTCTACTGATAATTGGAGAATCTACTATGGATATTCTTATGCTATGTAAAAAACTATTGACGAATCAAGAATTTTGTGCAAAAATATAAGAAACGATGTGCCTGAAGACAAATGTTTATTTGATAGGCTATAAACAAGGGTTGATTCTTGGCAGACTACCTTTACAATGTTCTACGGCACCGAAAGTAAAATCCATCTTGTACATTGAACATCGTGCAAAGAGGAGTGTTCACATGCGGAGTGCCCCGGTCTCATCAAAAAGTCAAACGCCTTATGAACGACAAATTCCGCTTTTTCCGTTACAGACGGTCTTGTTCCCCGGCGGTTTTTTACCGCTACACATCTTTGAACCACGTTACCGAACGATGATTAAATTCTGCTTGGACCATCAGTCTGAGTTTGGAGTTGTGCTTATCAAAGAAGGAAAAGAGATGGGGGACGCTGCGACACCGTATGAAATCGGCACAGCCGCCCGTATCCTTCAAGTTGAAAATTTAGACGATGGCCGCATGAATATTATCACAGCGGGTGAATACCGCTTTCAAATACTGGAGGTTCAGGAACATCTCTCCTATCTTACAGGTCGCGTTCGGATGTTAGATGACTTGGATACAGAAATTGAATCGGTATCGGAATTGCTCACGACACAAGCCGAAGAATTGTATAAAGCGTACGAGAAATTATCCAGTCGATTAATTTTCGCTTGGAGTCCGCCTGAAGAACAACCGAATGATCCGAGGGAACTGGCTTATCAAGTCGGTATCAGGCTCCGGATTTCACTTGAAGAAAAACAAACCTTATTGGAGACAATTCCCTTAGAGCAACTCCTCACACGCGAAATCGAGATCCTAACCGACCAGAATCGACGGATAACCTTTCAATTGGCGGCGCAAAACAATTGAGAATGTCGCAATCGTGTTGGATAAAATTGATATGCTTTCCGTATTGAGACGTTCGCTTCTACATCATAAAATCCTGTCTGTAACGCTATAACACAATGTCACTAAAGCCTCCCATCCATCAATTTACTGAAACCCGATCGATACAGATTACACGCCGGGATTTCTTCTATGTCAGCAATATCTTATCGGTGTTCCGACTCCTCACGGTCCCATTTATCTTCTACTTCATTTACCGTGCCCAGTGGATCGTCGCAATCGCTTGTGGTACAGTCGCCGTTATCACGGATCTGTTAGATGGGTTCTTTGCTCGACGTTTGAAGCAGCATACTGAACTCGGTTATATCTTAGACCCAGTCGCAGATAAGCTCGCACTCTCTGCTGGCATCTTTGCTCTCGCTATATTCCATTCCAGGTTCCCAATGTGGGCATTTCTGGTGATTGTTGTCCGGGATACCTTGATTGTACTTGGCAATGCTGTCTTGGCATATAAGGCGAAAATGATTACCCGTTCTAACTTGTGGGGAAAATGTACCAGTTTCTTTTTGTCAATTGTTATACTGCTTTATCTGCTCCGTCCGATAATGTCTCGCTTACCGAGGAATATTGAATTTTACGGTCTTTGTCTGGCACTGGTATTCGTATTTATCTCAACTGTGAGTTATGCGCGCCATATGTTCCGCGTGTTGGAAACACAGAGCCGCTAATCAATCCCGACCGAGATTGGCAAACTTAACACTGCAGTTCCAAGGTTATGGATGGAACGCAGTTTCAGACGCATGCTAAAAGGAATATTCTGATGGCTTACAAAGAACTCGCAACGAGGAAACCTTTTGTTGTTAATAAAAATTTAGGGAGTGCTGTTGAAGTCGAACCCGAAGATTTAACACGAACCAACGCTGATGGTGTCCCCGTCAGTGTTCCAACCCAGAAGCAAAAATACGATTTTGATCGAAATGGCTGGCTCCTGCTTCCAGGTGTTTTATCGGACACTGACATCACAGAGATGCGCGAATTCTGCCAGCGTCTGAACGAGGCACCGGAGCATATCTCGGAACCGGAACGTTGTGCACTCGGCGGTCCACTTCAAAAACTCGCTGATCATCCCGTCATTGTTGGATTCTTGAATGAGTTTTTGGCATATCCACCGGCGGCAAGCGAGGATTGCTATGGATTTCGACTCGAAGAGACTGCGGCGTTCTTCGGGAACACCTCAAGGCATACTGAAGCCCAGTCGGTCCTTCACAAAGGGAATGGGTTGTTTCGCTTACCGGGAGATTCGCACCTCTATCGGTGCGTCCCCGGACGTGGTTGGAGTGGGCTGACGCGTGCCGTATGGGAACTAACTGAGGTTACTGCCGAAACAAATAACATTCGGTTTATTACGGGGAGCCACAAAGCCGCGTATCCGATACCAGAAGCCTTGCAGAACCCGGATTCCCCAGTGTGGGAGACGTATGAATGCCCACCCGGTTCTCTCTTTCTTCTCACAGAATCTATGACCCAGACGCAGGTTCGGGTCGATACTGCCAACCGGGTTTCCATCTCAAATTTGTACAATACAGTCGCGAGTCGATGGTCAAATTGGCTACCTCATCCGCAGCTCCTCGAAGCAATGCCGCCTAAACGGCAAACGCTTTTTCGGGAGGCTTACGCAGGCGGGAACGTCGTGAATGGAGATTTTAACCAGCGGACATCCGCCTATCCCGCCGACGTTTAAATGCCTAAAGCCGTGAGATTTTTAATGTATGTGCTTCTGGTTCTTTCAGCGAAGTATCAAACATTAAACCAAAATTATAGCCCGTAAGCGTAGCGGAGGGCGGATATACGGAAAGGCACTTCATTCCTCAAACTAACCTGACCGAACCGCAAGGAAAAATTAAAAAGCTGCAAGGAAAAATTAAAAAATGGAAAAACAGCCAGATAAAAATCAGCAACCATGGCTTGGAGCATTGTTGCCACCGGATACATGCGAATTCCCGACCCAAAACGCCGACGGTTTAGCTATCCCCGAATTAACACCCGAGCAGCGCTATGAGTTTGATACGCATGGTTGGTTTCTGGTCCCCGAGGTATTTACCGGATCAGAACTCAAAGAGATGCGTGATTTCGGCTACCGCCTGCACGACGATCCAGAATCCATTCCAGAGCATGAACGCAGTCCCGTCGGCGGTCCATTGCAGAAACTCATCGATCATCCCCTTGTTGTTTCACTGCTCAACGAATTTACGGCGCATCCAGCTGTAACGAGTCCAGAGTGCTACGGTTTTGCCGTTGAGAGTGCAAGCCTTTTTTATCGTGCCCCCGGTATGGGACGGTTTGGACCCCACAACGGTAACGGTTTACTCCGTTTTCCCGGCGATGTTCACTACTACAACGCTTTCCCCGGCAAAGGCTATAGCCCACACACCCGCATCGTATGGGAATTGAACGAGGTGAAGAAAGGACAGGGTGGAACCCTTTTAGTAACCGGTAGCCACAAATCGGTTTACACCGCACCGCCTGATATCCAAAATCCTGATTCCGATATTTGGTCGACTTACGGCTGTCCAGGAGGTTCACTGCTCTTCTTCACAGAAGCACTCACCCACAGCGCGACGGAATGGACGAATACTGAAAACGACAGGCTCGCCGTTTTTAATCTGTATAGCCCTGTTGATAGTGGTTTCGCCAAGGTTTACCAACCGCACCCGAAGCTCCTCGCTGAAATGCCGCCGCTCCGGCGAACGCTCTTCCGTAATCGGTACGTAGTGGACAATGTCAACGGAACGGAGTAGTTATTTGTAGCATAAACTGTTAGTTTGTGCAGACCTAACGAAACCTAAGCCTGCAACAACGGCGCGGGGTTTTTGCTGGGGGTTTTTGCTGGGGGTTTTTGATAGGGTGTTTCCTCAATTTCCTCAATTTCTTCAACTCGAAAGTGAAGAACGCCAAGATACAAGCAACTGATACTTATCCGCAAGGAATAATCAAAATATGCCCACAACACAACCGAATGTCCTCTGGATTTACGGTGAGGATCTCTCGCCTGATCTCGGCTGTTACGGCACACCTGCCGTTGCGACACCAAATATTGATCGGCTCGCGTCCGAAGGTGTTCGTTATACCAATACTTTCGTCACATGCCCGGTCTGCTCACCGAGTCGCTCCGCACTGATTACAGGTACCTATCAGACGCACTTTGATGCGCACAACCATCGCAGCAATCGCGATAAACCGTTGCGGGCGGATATGAAACTTATTACCGATTGCTTCCGGGAAGCAGGCTATTTTACTTGCAACAGTCCAGGACCACCCTATGATCGTCCCGGCAAGACCGATTTCAACTTTCAGCGGGAACAACCCTTTGATGGCATCGACTGGAGCGAGTGCCCTGAAGGGCAACCTTTTTACGCGCAGATTAACATCCCTGATACACATCGCGTCTTCAAACCCGATCCGAAACGTCCTATTTCCTCTGAGGATGTCGAATTGCCACCTTACTATCCCGATCATCCGCTTGTCCGAAAGGATTGGGCACTCTATCTCGAAAGTATTCAAATTTTGGATAGGAAGGTCGGACAAATTCTCAAGCGACTCGATGATGAAGGACTCTCAGACAATACCATCATCTTTTTCATGAGCGATCACGGACGGGCGCATATCCGTTGCAAGCAGTTCCTCTATGACGGTGGCATCCATATCCCACTCATCGTCCGATGGCATGGACATGTTGAGCCTAACACCGTCGATGATAAACTCATCAGCGGTGTTGATTTCGCACCGACAACGTTATCCCTTGCTGGTGTTGATATTCCTGACTATATGCAAGGGCAAGTTTTCCTTGGCACAGACGCCATATCACGCGACGCCATCTTCGCGGCGAGAGATCGGTGTGACGGAACGGATGACAGAATCCGGTGCATACGGACACACCGCTATAAACTCATTCGCAATTATCACCCTGAACGTCCGTATATGCAATTCAACGGCTATAAGAAACAGCAGTATCCGCTCTGGACCTTGATGCCTCTGTTAGACGCGAAGGGTAAGTTATCCCTCGCACAACAGCATTTCATGCAACAGACGCGTCCAGCTGAAGAGTTGTATGATCTGGAAACAGATCCCTATGAAATTAATAACCTCGCCGCTGATTCAGGCTATGACACGCTGCGAAGTGAACTCGCCGCGCAACTCGACACGTGGATGGCGGAGACAGGCGACATGGGAGACATACCTGAATCCTCAGAGGTCACCACGTATTGGGACGAAAATATGGCGGAAAGATTCAGGCAGGACATGGAAAAGCGAGGACTCTCACACGATATAAGCGATGCGGATTACGTCGCATGGTGGGAAAACCACCTGTTGGCGTAAGGTATACGAGATGGTTTTTAATGTTACGCGTAAGTGTTTGTAAGGTCGAGACAACTTTGAGAACTTCTACCAAAAACCATAGCCTGCAACAACGGCGCAGGGTTTTTGCTGGGGTGTTTCTTCAGCTTGAACACGAAAACTTTCTAATCACAGACAGCGAAATTTATCCGCAAGGTAAAATTAAAAAATGGACGATATTCTCTATGGACACGGCGACGGGTTTCTCACGCAGGATGGACGCCGGATCTTTCCAATCGGGTTTTATGAACATCCTGCTGATGATGATGCACTCAGAGATATGGCAGAAGCAGGTGTTAATCTCATTCGATGTGGGAACACGGATTCACTGGATCGCGCACAGGCACATGGGATGATGGGATGGGTGCCGTTGGCACTTCGATCCGGTGCGACATCAGAATTTCAGGAGCATGTCCGTACACTGGCAGCGCATCCTGCCCTTGCTGTCTGGGAAGGTCCAGATGAGGTGGTGTGGAGTTTCACCGCATATAGTGGACTCTGGAAACAAGATCAATTGGCGGTGTTCCCGAATAAGGGCGAGTGGTGGATGCAGACCCCGCTCGCTATCCAATATTCTGAGGAACAGGCAGCAGAGATTATGCCCAATATGCGCGAGGCGATTGAATTCATCCGCAGTATTGATCCACAGAATCGACAAATTTGGATAAATGAAGCGCGCGACAGCGATCTGAAATTTGTCCGACAGTACATTGACTGTGTAGACATCACGGGTTGCGATGATTATCCCATTCGAGCGGAGGGGCGTCCCGCTATCCGTCTTGCCGATTCAACAGACCGTTGGAGACAGGTCGGCAAAGGCAGACCCGTCTGGATGGTGCTTCAGGGATTTTCATGGAACGATTTGGACGACGGAGACACCGACATCACCGCGTTTCCGACCTTCGCTGAGTCGCGCCTAATGGCGTATGCTTGCATCACGCACGGCGCGAGAGGTATCCTGTATTGGGGTTCCAGTTATCTCAAATCCGACGGAAAAGAAGCATTTCGGAAGTCGCTTTACGCCTTAACGAGTGAACTCACCGCGCTCCAACCCTTTCTCACAGCACCCGTTGAGCGGTTTGTTACCGTACAAGCGATCGATGATGGACGCACCGATATATCCATCCCTGCCTCGCTGCGCGGTGTGAGCATCACGGCTCGGAGAACCGGACGGGACTGGCTCATTGTCCTCGTCAACGAAGATGAGCATGCCCACATGGGGGTGGAAGTCAGCGGATTGGATGCCCTCAACAGCACCGAGTTTGTAGAACTCTACGGAGACGAGAAAACCGCTGTGTCTGATGGGTCGTTCGTGACACGAATGCGTCCCTTTGAAGTCAAACTTTTTGCAACGCATCGGAAATGGGAAGCCGCACAACCGGAGGGCAGAGACTTTGCAGAATAATACAAAAGATCGCTTTGGTTTTGATGCACCTAAGAATAGACCGCTTGAAGAATCGATCCAATGGGCGGCAGAAAATGGATTTGGATATATCGACTTCCAAGCCGATGTTCCGCCAAATGACGTAGCCTCATTTGACTCGGCGCGCGTTCGCACAGTCCGAGACCTCTGTGAAACACACGAAGTCGCCATTGGTATTCACCCTTCGTCGGCAATCAACAATGCTGAGTACACGCCTATTATGTCTGAAGCCGTGACGACTATCTCTTTGCGAATTTAGAACTCGCACAACGGCTTGGGTGTGGTTGGCTCATTGGGCATGGCGGTTATCATTTTGGGGATGTCGCACAACGTCGGGACGCGGCGATTAATCGCATCCAGCGATTGGTCGAACGGGCGGAACAGGCAGAGATCGTTATCTTCTTTGAGAACCACAACCGGGAACCTGAACACGCCGAAATCCATTATATCCCCCATAATGTTGAAGAGACACACTGGTTTTTCGATGCGCTTCGTTCTCCGTATCTCAAGTGGGCGTTTAATGTTGCACACGGTCATCTCGTTCCTGAAGGATGGCGAGGGTTTTTGGATGCCTTCGGCGTAGAGAACATCGGTCAGGTCCGTCTCAACGACAATACCGGTGAGTATGAAATTCATCTCATCCCCGGTGAAGGGACAATTGATTTTGGGGATCTATTTGCGCAGTTGAATGGGCGCGGCTATGAGGGGTGGTTTAGTCTTGGATTTGGCAACGATGAAGATAAAGTGCGCGTCCGAGATGAATTCGCTGGGTACTTGTCGTAATAATTGTCAATCTCGACAACCTAACGATAGAACGAATACACAGACACACCCCAGATCAGTCGGATTAGCACCCACGTGCCACCTACAATAAATTGACCGAGAATAAGTCCTAAGAAGAGCGGTAACACGCGGTGATAAAGCCGAATACCGCCGAATCGCAAAATGAGGTTTTTGATTCCCCAACTAATCAACACAGAGAACCAAAGCCAGCCGAAGGTCCACATGCTACTCGCCACGGCGTAACCAGTAGGGTGAAACGGGAACATCGGAAAACGGGTTCGCATCCACCACAGTAATCCCGTGAACAGGAATCCGACCCCCATAAACCCCACTGCGGGGATGTTTGTTTCTGTCGGATAGTAGAGCCACGAGCGGAGCATATTGTAACCACCAGTCCCTAACCCAGGATTCGCGCCTATCTTGTAAGAAACC
This sequence comes from Candidatus Poribacteria bacterium, assembly GCA_965220065.1. Classification (GTDB taxonomy): domain Bacteria; phylum Poribacteria; class WGA-4E; order WGA-4E; family WGA-3G; genus WGA-3G. Next base: position 4,310,120 of record OZ244804.1, on the reverse strand, counting down.
ACCAGATACGCCCAGAATGAGGCGAGGATGCCGAAAAATACGCCGCACATCAGTGCGACTACCATCCGTCCTGCCCGCATATTCGCCACTTCCACGAGTTTAAAACCTTCCAATGTGTGGGGCATTGGATGGGCACGGTACCCGCGATTGAAAGCAAAATAGAGCGACATCATCGTGAGGCTCGGTGGCGGGATCATACGCGAGCCGAGCGAATCTATGATAAATTGTCGAGGGTTTGCTACGAACATCTCATGGGTCGGTGGACCCACTTCAGCGCGAACGCGTGTAATTCCCAGCGCAAGAAGATAATAGATGGCGAAATACAACGTTATCATCCAGAGCGCCATCCCTCCTCGATTTGAGAAGATGAAGAGAAAGAGAACGCCGCCGATTAATCCTGCTACGGGCCACCGATAATCCGTTGTGTCTCGCATTTCGGGTGGAAGGTTTGTATCTGCTTTCCGGATCAGATTTCTGAATATCGCATAAAAATGCTTGCGTCCACCGTAGAGTCCAAAGCAGGCGATAGCCAGATACGCGCCTACACCTTGCGGTCCGTCGTAAGGGAACCCGGGCAAAACCTGAAGTCCCATCGCTCGTCCCAAAACACGTTCTCCTTTCCAAAATAGGTAGAAAAACCAGAGCGAAAACGACATCTCCAACGGCATTAAAAAAGCAAGTCCTACACCGAATGAGAGAATATAAACGGGAGTCCAGCCGATGGCATCCCACGGCTTTTCGGTGAAATAGATGCCGAGGTTTGCCTGACGAACCGGTATCTCAGGAAATGCTGGAAAGAACGCATGGATACCGTTAATTAAATCGATACCTCCTGCAATCGCGAAACCTGCCCAGAACATTCCGTTTTTGAAGAGTCGTCCATCTGAGTAGGTCATTTCTATCGGCAGGCGGACAATCGGGTAGCTGAGCCGCTCTCGTTCAATCCACTGCTTCCGGAGGAGCAGGTCGATACAAATCATCACCCAAATCAGAACGGATAAAAAGATAGTCCACCATAAAATCGGTTCCCACCACGCTGCCAGATACCTTTGTGTATAAAAGGTTGTATCGCCGTCGTAGAAGTCTTGCAAGACGGATAACTCACTGAGGGTCATCCAATTCGGTAGATGCCGCCAGAAGAGTTGTTGCCATTCATTTTCGGGGGTCGCGAACCAAAAACCGTTCGGAATAACGGGCACAACGGTCTGCATCATATCATGCCCCGCGATTGCTGATGAGATAGAGAGGATAACGTAGATAGTGAGCAGTTCTCCCTGTCGGAGTGCAAAACGGGGCAACAGCAATTTGAACAAGAAATTGAGGCACGTCAACACCACCAGTGTTACCACGACGTTGTAAATCAGCGACATCGTTGTTGGTAAGGTGCTCCAGTAACGGAGATGGTTCGCCATGATAAAATAGGTGTTTGGCGGTATGAGGACAATGCCGATCAAAATCGCGCGGAAGGTAACACCGGGATGTGCAGGTTGTGGTGTTTCTTGAGTGTTGGATGAATAATTTGCTGTATGCGCCATAAGAATATTTATAGGATTAAAATAACATTGAAGAGAAGGGAGGAACTACCAGAGGATTTACGGTGGTACATGCCTGCCAGAACCGATTACATATTACCACGTTTCCAGGTAAAAATCAACCTTTCTGTCGGTAATGTTAGGGTATTCAGTTCTATTGTAGGAGGGAACTCCAATTCCCGACGCTTATTCCTCAGCTTAAAAACGCATCCATCTAAGCAGAATAGGAAAAAGCAACACGGATAACACACAAAACCATCCGATGTTCCATACCCATAAGTGCGTTGGATCCGCGCTGAGAATTGACAATAGGGCGCATAGTGGACTCATTGCCGCGAACATCGGAATTGTGTTGAATGGCGGGACTGGAACCAGTGGAAGGAAGGTGGTGAGCAGAACAAGCCCGTAACTTATACGCTTTGCCCGAATGGCGGAATTCCATAATGCGAGACTGACACCGATAAATGCATAAAAGATACAACTTACCAATAATACTGCCGCGCATCTCACCAATTGCGTCGTCGTCAAACCGCCTATGTAATTTGAGAGCATCAGTAGTGGAATTATTAGCCAAATACTCCACATAGCCCACACCACAATGGCACTGAGTTTACCTACCAATATTTTCCAATTTGCCAATGGCGTTAACGCCAGAAGTGCTCCATTCTGACCCCATTCTCGGGGGAGTGTGTGATAAGACCGTCGAGTCCCTTCAATATGCCACGCTTCAACTGCATGTCTTGGCACCCAAAATTGCACAATGAAAAGGGCGATAATAAAAAGCGTATATGTCTGTTTCCCGACATCAATCGGTTTTCCCGTTCGACTGTCGGCGTAGAATTCAACTGTTGCTACGAACAGTAGCAATGTGAGCGCACATATAATCAGAAACTGGATACGTCGATATTTGGTAGAATTACAGTAGCAATGGAGTTCTTTGAGGATGATGGCTAACATAATATCTTCTGAAAAAACGTATTTCTAACGATGGTCCTTGGACTGCCCTCCTCTCCAGAGATTTTGCACCTACGAGGTTCATTTTTCGTTGAGGTTCACCTCGAACGTTGGGGCTGCACCGAAAATCTGCGCGTAATGGAATGGAGCGCAGCCCAGAAGTTAATAGTTAAAAAAATGTTTTTCGTTGACACATTTCTACGCAACTGCTATCGTGATACTCACAACGGCTAAAGGCGTGTGCTTCTTTGCCGACTCTTGATCGGCTTACTTGATTTGAGTCCCGAAAACGGTGACCAGTCTTTTTCAAGTCTACGCAAGTGTGGGTTAAACCGCACACCTGTGGGGGATACCACCACCCCGACTACAGGGTTGAATAACCAACCCTGATACTTCGTCAGAATGTTACTCGCACCGACTATATCTCTGTGACCTTGCCACTCGCAGTGCGAGCAATGATATGTTCTTCTACTCGGTTTCTTTCTATGTCCGCAAGATGGGCAAGTTTGAGAGGTATACGCTTCGTTTTGGGTATCCACTTGGATACCCACTGCTTTCGCTTTGTAGGTGATCATTTCTCTAATGTGAGAGAATGCCCATTGGTGCAACTTCTGATTGGCTTTTTTGCCATAGTTAATAGATTGTCGGATATGCTTTATATCGCCTATGACAATCGTTTCTATCTTTCGCTCTCGGCAAGTAGAAACAAAGCGTGACGTGGTTTTGTGTCGCATGTCACGCAACTGCGACCTTAATGCTGCGAGCATTTTATCTTTCGCACGTTTAAGTTTTTTCCAACGCCGACTGCCTCGCTTACACCGTGAGATTTTTCGATTAATACTGCCTGTGGACTTCTCGCGATACCGCACTTTTGAACGGTGCTCGCGTCCATTATAGAGCTCGGCGTTTATACCGTCAAAAGCAACGATTGGGTGTATTTCACCCATGTCCACTGCTACTGTCGAACCTACTTTTGACTTCGCTTTTTTCGGTTGTGTTATGTAGGTGGCGTGGAACTCATATTGCTTTGTTGTTTTATTGTAGACAAGAGAGACTTCGGCTGGAACTTTCTTGTGGAACTTCTTATCAATCTTTATCCAAAGTGGCTCGGTATTTTTACCCATAGACAGGCGAAGTTTGCCACGTTTGTAGGAGAGACCCGTAGCACGCCACGTGAAGGTGTGGAACTTCTGAGTCTTTTTGGGAGGTTTCGCTTTGGGATTGGTTTTTCGATTCGCAAAGAAAGAACGCCTGGCACCACAATAGTCGTCTATAATCGCTTGCACAGAATGGGCATGGCACGGATAATTTTTGCACTTCAGATATTTCTTAAGTCCACCGTCTGAAATCCAAAAGTCTTTTTGCCTTTGGATTTTGAATGAAAGCCAAACGGACTTAGAATAGATACGACCCCCAAGACGATTTATTGTGTCAAGCCGTTTTGTTGGTTTCGCTGTTGCTATAATATAGGTGAGGTAGTCTTTATTAAATTTAGACATTTTTTTCATCCACTCTTTTTTCATACAGAGGCACGGGATAGACTGGGTTTGACCCCGGGGAATGCCATAAGGCATTCATACCGTTGATTCTTTAGGGGGTTAAATAAAACGAAATACTACCACTGCGAAGCACTTTCGGCAGAAAATATATTCTTTCTCTGTTCAATTTGCGTCTGTTCTATAAGTATTCTTGATGAAATACCGACAGCCGATGGCTAATAGTTTCCAATAAAAGGAGGCTTCCATGTCCAAACTCAATATCGCTTTAATTGGTGCAGGAAGGCGAGGCGGAGGTGCGCATCTGCCTGTTATTCCGAAACTCAAAGATATTTACAATCTTGTCGCAATTTGCGATATAGACGAAAAAGTGGCAACACGCTACGCTAAGGAGTATGGCGCGACTCCGTACACCAATATCCGAGATCTTGTCGCACATGAACAACTTGATGTCGTTGATATTACGGCTCCAGCACTCGCACATCACGCGATTGCATGCTTTATGGCAGATGCTGGCGTTCATATCCTTTGTGAAACGCCTATTACTGTTACACTCCCCACAGCAGATCTGATGATTGAACGAGCCAAAGCGAATAACGTCAAACTTGAGATCGCTGAAAACTATTACCGTGTGCCACGTGAGCGGTTTTTGTCAAAAGTTATTGAAGCAGACGTTATCGGCGAAGTCGCTCGAATCTACCGAATTTTCCACGAAGGGGGTCATCATGGGATGAGCATGCTCCGCCTCCGTGCCGGTGGTGAACCGAAGTCTATGCTCGGTATCACCCAAACAAGTCCTGTAATTCCGATTATCGACCGGATGAAGCGGCATCATACAAGCGACAACTGGAGCCTCGCTTTCATTGAATTCGACAGCAACGCCACCGCCCTCATGGTGTATTCCAACGTGATTCACGCCCGATCCTTGGGACGCGGACAAACCGGTATTTCGCAGATTGATGGTAGCAAAGGCACCATTGTCGGTGAGGATATCTACGTAACACCCGCAGAGGATCTACAATCTGGCGCGCTGGGCATCGCTTACCGCCCCAAGCAAACCACAATTGACGTGGATGGTGTCGAAGTAATTGAGAAGATCGAATTGCAATTACCTGAACAGACCGTGACATGGGAAAACCCACTCAAGGACTATGCCATTTCCGAGAGACAGATGGCAGTGGCAGATGAACTGCTCAGCATCGCCACGGCTGTGCTTAACGATACCGAACCTGAATACGGTGCCGCACTCGCCAGGCAGGACCAAGAGATGAACATCGCCATGAACGAATCCGGTAATCGTAGCAGAGAAGCCATTACCTTCCCTCTGACCGACCTGACGGCAACAGAACGCGGCACCCATGAAAGTTATCAGCAGCAGCACGGACATCCAATTGAAGACATTGAAGCAGGGATTGATACGTTCTTTGCACGCCGCTAACATCATAGCATATTGCGCGAGTGAATTCAAACGTTTTCGCTGAGACATTCAGTCCCTCTTCTGTAGGAGGGCGGAAACACCCCAGCAAAAACACTCCGATTCCCGACTCGTACGAACCGTTCTCCGCTGGCGAGGTTTCCGAACCTCGCCTTCTTTTCTTTCGCCTCTTACCATCCCTGTCTGCTTTCTTGATATTTATAGTAAAGCCAAAAAATAAATAGACATTCGCCCGTCCCCTGGTAGGCGAGGTTTCTAACCTCGCCGGTGCGGAGCGTCTAATTAATAGGACTTACGCATTTCCTCTTAAAGTCCCCCTGATAAGGGGGATTTAGGGGGTTAAATTACTGAAATAACGGCTTTTTAAGTGAATCGATCGCTTTTTTATTCAATTTGCGTAAGTCCTGTTAATTCTAAACTTTACCATAAACTTGAAACCCTCCTAACTTAATGCTATGCTTGTTTTAAAATCTCAACGGAGAAAAACAATGTTAAAATCCTATACTGTACTTATCCGGCAAAGCGAGGGATGGTGGATCGGGTGGATATTGGAAGTCCGGGGGGTTATCTGTCAAGAACGAACGAGAAGTGAATTGTTAGATACGCTGCAAATCACGCTTCGTGAAATTTTAGAATTTGACACATTGGAATCATTACATCGAACTGAAAGTGAATCGAAAAAAGTAAAATTCTCCGACATCTTAGAGTTCGATATGCAGGAAACCTGTCACCGAACTGAAAAATGAAAAATGTTACACTTTTCACCAAATTATTTTTTTTAAAAAAGAATCGCAGCAGGAGAGACATCCAAGAAACCCACGCCACCAGTGGATTTTCAACCGAAACGTCCATAGAAATCCCAATTTAAAAATGTTATAAAAACGTAACATTTTACGCCAACTACGATTTTTTCCCATAAATATTTCATAAAAAAATAATTGCGAATAGAGCGATTTTTTGCTATACTATAGATAGCAAAAAAATGCCACGTCTTATTGGAGGAGGGATAAAGACATGGGTGGAATAGGCGGAATGGAGATCTTTATAATCCTTGTGGTTGCACTCGTCATCTTTGGACCGAAGAAGTTGCCCGAGATGGGGCGTTCGCTCGGCAAAGCTATCCGAGAATTTAAGAGTGCTGGTAGCGATCTTCAAGATGAATTAACAAAAGCGGCAAATGAGATTGATAAAGAACCGGACCCGAACATTAAACCCCCGAAACCTTCTTGATCACTCAGACTGTGAGCGGCATGTCCTATGGAATCTACGGAAGTTAACGAAGTCGCAATGACTTTCTGGGAACACTTGGAGGAACTCCGGCGCCGGATTATCATCTCTGCCATTGCAATCGCCGTTTTTACGGTCTTAAGTTTATCCTTCAGCAAGCCCATTGAAAAGGTAATTAAGTTTCCCCTGGGAACTTCAATGAACACACTCATTGCAAATGCTATTGATGCCGTGGGCGGTTCTGAAGGATCGATACTGGGGTTTTTCGCACTCGCTTTGCGGTCTGGAACTTCCAGTGTCGATGCAATACTGATGAAGGTCGGTCCCTTGGAAGGTATCATGGCATACCTGAAATTAGGGATAACCACCGGCATTTTGTTGTCACTGCCGATAATCATTTATCAGATGTGGGCGTTCGTTTTTCCGGCACTCAATCGCGAAGAGCGGCGATTCGCGATGCCACTGTTTTTGATTATCGTCATATTTTTCATTTTTGGTGCTGCCTTCGCCTACTTTATTGTCACACCGGTGGTGCTGCAATTCTCCGCACAGTTGCTTCCAGAGTTACCCAATATGTGGGATCTGGAAAAATATATTAACTTCGTAACTCGCTTAATCTTAGGATTCGGTATCGCTTTTGAGTTACCGATAGTTATGGCGTTCCTGTCCCGTATCGGTGTCATTGATGCACGGGGCTTCCGTGAAAAGCAGAGTTACGCGCTATTAGGTATCTGTGTCATGTCAGCCCTCTTGACACCTGCCGATCCGGGTTCAATGTTGTTGATGGCAATACCACTCTTTGTTTTGTATCAACTCGGTATTTTCTTCGCATATCTCGTCGAAAAGGAGGTAGAAATCTAATGGCTAACGAGCCTTTACAGGAACAACTCTCTTTGTTATACCAATTACAGGAGCGGGACCAGGAACTGTTGTCAGTCCAGCAGAAACTCCAAGAGATTCCAAATAACATTGAACAATTAGAAGCAAGCGTCGTACAATATGAAGATGATATGGCGGCAAAATCGTCGGAACTTGCGGAGACAGAGACAGAACAACGATCCAAAAACGCTGAACTTGAAATGAACGCTGTGCAACGCGAAAAGTATCGAGATGAACAACGCATTGTTAAGACAAACGAGGCTTATGATGCGCTTGAACGCCAAATCGAGTATCTTGATGAAGCTGACGGAGAAGCGGAAGATACGATCTTAATTCTTATGGAGAAAAGCGATCAACTCAAAGAAGAACTGGCGGCATTGGAGGTTGACGTAAACCGCGAAAAGCAGAAAACCGCTTCTGAAACTGCGAAACTCCAACAAGAACTCAAGGACTTAGAGAAGGAAAAAAATGAAAAGTTAAAGCGGCGGAAGGCGTTTCTTCCTAAAATCGGCAAAAGACTCAGAGACGAATATCACCGCTGGATGAAGGCCCAGTTTGCAAATCAGTCCGGTGCCGCACGAACGAAAACCGGTTTCGTGGCACTCAGCAAAAACGGTATCTGTACCAGTTGCCGCATCGCTATTCAACCGCAGACCCTCAAAGAGGCGCAAAAGTATGAGAAGCAAGTCTACTGTTCAAGTTGTAAAAGGCTTCTTTACGTCGAGCCTGCCATACCCGATGTTCCTTTTCCATAGGAACGTTAGGACTTACGCAGACCCATCTTCTGTAGGAGGCGGGGAATGCCATTAAGGCATTCATACCCGGGGAGGTTTCCCATACGGGCTTCATACCGTTGATTCTGATTCTGATTCACTCCGATTCCCGACTTCTTCTTGCTGATATGTGATATACGGGTCATTCTAAAACCTACTATAAACAGGAGATACTCACAACCGATGCCCTTTTTTATCATTGATGAGCAACCAGAAAAGCAGGTGTTTGACGGCGCAAGTATTCGGACACTTCACGGTGAAAAAGTAATGATGTCCTTTGTCAATCTGCAGCCTCATAGTGTGGTAGCTGAGCACAGTCATCCACATGAACAGATGGGAATGGTACTCGAGGGGACATTTGAATTGTCCATTGACGGGGAATCTCGGATACTCAAAAAGGGTGATGCTTACCTTATCCCTTCCAACGTGAAGCACAGCGCAAGGGCGTTTGAAGAATCCGCTGTTGCCCTTGATATCTTTAGTCCACCCCGAGACGATTACAAATCATGAAAGCGTATCGCGCGATTCAAGAACTTCAAGCAACCGGCATTGTCACTGCTGGCATTAGTCTGCGTACAGGTGGGGTTAGCCACGCCCCCTACACATCCTTGAATCTCGCTGAGCATGTCGGTGATGACACGAACGCAGTCGCAACCAACAGGAAAATCCTTTTTCAGCAAACCGGCTTAAGGAACCCGCGGTATTGTCATCAAGTGCATGGTAACTGTGTTATTGATGTGGATAACCCAACAGGAGCATTTCTTGAAAACCCTCCAGAGGCGGACGCTCTTATCTCCGCGCAGGGCGGTGTGACGTTAGGCATTTTTACGGCGGATTGTGTGCCTATTTTCATTCTTGATGTTGAAACGCCAGCAATCGGTATCGCTCATGCGGGATGGCGCGGCACCTTCGCACGAATTGCGGTGAACACGCTCGCAGAAATGAAAGATAGTTTCGGAACCGTTGCGGCAAACTGCCGAGTTCATTTGGGTCCCTCTATCCAGAAGTGTTGCTATACCGTTGATACGGAATTGCTCACTCAATTTGCTGAACGCTTCGGCAGCACCGTCCACGATGGTACAAATCTGAGTCTACAGACTGCCAATGTTAACCAATTGGTTGAAGCAGGTTTCCCCTCCGATGCCATCTCAATATCCCCCCTTTGTACTGCTTGTCGCACCGACCTATTTTACTCACATCGGGCCGAGAATGGACGAACAGGTAGGATGCTCTCATTTATCCAACTCAATATCGAAAACTAAGCCTACTTCACAAATTTCAATCTGAATAGGGAAAGAATTCTTGTAACGAAAAATTTGCATTCCTTGAAAAAATATAGTATCATTAACATAAATATGTGAATACCACGCATAAAAAAACAGCAGTATCAGCATTGCCCGCAATCGAAACCTCACTACAATTTATAACGTTATTTTCCTTAGGGCTTCCAACCTGTTTAGAGCAATAATTTCTTAAACTCGTTGTCAGTAACAATTTGGCGTATGCCGGAAAGAATTGAAGATGCGCGTGCTCTTTGCGACGTTATCATTCGTTACAGGTTTGATCGGGCTTGTTTTTATTATACAAGGTGGTAACCACCCTTCCAAATATCGGGAGGTTTTGTCCGAAAACGTGAGTGCGGTCCAAGTCACGCAAGTTTATACAGAGGCAACACATAAGATAGTCGTCGGTATTGGGATTGTGAGTATAGCTGTCTTAGTCGCTGTTATTGGTATACTCTTTCACGCAAGCAAGCCTTTAAATCCAGATCCGCCATCATCAGACGATCTTGAAGATAATCTTGAATCTTGACATACGCTTTTAATCGAACCAATTGTGGGATTGAAAATTGAACTTGATTGTCGATAATCTTTCCAGGATCAATGAACGTATTGCCAGTGCTGCAGAGCGGAGTAAACGCACGCTCGATTCAATAACGCTCGTTGCTGTTACGAAAGGGCGTTCAGTGGCGGAGATTCAGACGGTTCTCTCTGCAGGTGCCACGGACATTGGTGAAAACCGGGTGCAGGAAGCGCAACAGAAGTATGCTTCAGTCAATTCATTTGTAGATCCTGCGGATAGCGATCCCAGTGATGACATATACCGATGGCATCTTATTGGACATTTGCAAAGAAATAAGGTTAGAACTGCATTAGAGATGTTTTCTCTGATCCATTCAGTTGACAGTTTGCGGCTTTTAGCAGAGATAGCGCGACGATCTGAACAACGCTCACAACAAACAGATGTTTTGATTCAGGTAAACACGACTCGCGAGGCAAGTAAACACGGATTGGCAGCCGATGATTTGCTTCAGTTCATTGAAGACGCACAGGCATATTCGGCAACGCACATTGTTGGGTTGATGACAATGGGACAGTTAACGCCTTCACCGGACGCAAACCGTCCCGCGTTCGCTTTGTTAAGATCGCTTGCTGAAAAAGTAGAGGCACAGAAAATCCCCGGAGTTACCATGAAGTATCTCTCTATGGGAATGACAAACGACTTTGAGGTAGCCGTTCAAGAAGGCGCGAACCTCGTTAGAATCGGCAGGGCAATTTTTGAACCTTCAGAGAAATAGTTATCAGTTAAATTCAGTTCTACGGAAAGGCGTGTCATGAGCGAAACCCACCTGAACGAACCGCAAGGAATAATTAAAAACTTAGGTGTAATCGGCGTTGGAAAGATGGGCGGCATTATCGTCCGAAGTATCGCTGACACAGTATTTCCTGCGAAACAAATTTGGGTTACCGACCTTGATAACACCCTCGTCCAGCAGCTCTGCGATGAAAAAGGGACTAACAGTGCAAATGATATTGCCGCCTTAGTAGAAAATACTGAAATTATTTTCTGTGCTGTCACGCCTCCGGCAGTCCCACATGTCTTGCCACAGGTCGCCCATGTCCTATCATCACCACAATGGCTCATCAGCATTGCCGCTGGTGTTACGACCACAACGCTTGAATCCTACTTTGACAACGCTCCACCTGTGGTTCGGGTGATGCCAAATATCTCAGCCTCGGTGGGTGCTGCCATCTCGGTACTAACGGCTGGCAGCGCAGCGAATCAGGAACATCTTAAAATAACACAACAAATTTTCAACGCTTGTGGCACCTCTTTAGTGATGGATGAACACCATCTTGATGCTGTCACGGGGGTGAGTGGGAGTGGTCCCGCCTATGTTGCACTCTTCATCGAAGCGTTAGCAGATGCAGGGGTTCATGTCGGTTTATCTCGGGCGGATGCACAGAAACTCGCCATCCATACGGTCTTAGGTGCCGCTAAGATGTTAGTTGAGACGCAGGAACATCCGGCTGCGCTCAAGAACCGTGTCACCACACCGGGCGGGACGACCGCCGCTGGACTGCACGCTTTAGAACAAGGCGGTTTACGAGCAACGCTTACAGAAGCGATTCTCGCTGCGACGGCGCGAGCAAAAGAACTCGGTAGCACCTCATAAATTTGTGAACGAACTGGACTCAATCAATGGATATGCTCGCTTGGTTCATCAGTGAACTGCTTGAAATTTTCACAATACTGGTTTTAGCGAATGCGATACTTTCTTGGTTTGTTTTTGGTACACAAAACTCGGTTGTTAGACAACTTTATTCGTGGACGAGTCGCGTCGTAGATCCAGTTTTAGGTCCGATTCGGAACGCCCTCGGACCGATGACTCGGAATCTTGGTATTGACATTTCACCTTTTGTGCTGATTATTCTCTTACAATTTTTGAGGCGTATGCTCTGGTGATAGATGGCGGATATGCCAAACAGTTAATAGTTATAAGTGGGTGTCTTGCTTGGGTGTTTCCTTTGTTAAACGAAAGCCTCTTAACTGACAACTGTTAACTTTACCTATCAACTCGCTCTGATTAGATTTGTTTAAGGCACGAGTTGATTGGTAAAACTGACAACTATGTACGAAAAATATGAGAAAACGAAATTCCACCGCAAAAAACACGACGCGTAAACGGGGTAAATCTACGAGACCGGAAAAGAAACCTCAGTTGACAGACCGCGAGAGAGAAAACGCCGTTCTGGAAATTTGGGGAAATACCAATGTATACCCCCTCGCGAACAAAAAATCTAACACTGTGGAACGTAACGCGGGGAAAGCGAACGCTACGCAGCCCCGTCCCGCCTCTCAGGCAGAGACCTACGTCCTTCGCGAGATGCCCACCGCAGTCGATGCGCTCCCCCTTAGTACCCTTTGTCGAAAAGTTTGTCAGGACATCTTCCTTAAAGCAGAATTGATGCAAGGGCATCATGTCACTTATGTACCCGCGTGGGAAACCTATCCCCTTTGGATTGAGGAATCCGTCATTGAGGCTGCAAAGTCTAAAACACCCATTAAATTATCTGTCCTCCGAAAGCGATGTCGCGCACGCCATAAACAGGAATTAGAGGTCCAGAAACAGAAGTTCCATCAACTCGGGATCTTTGCGGATTGGGATACCTCACAGAAAACCCTCGAATCGCGACAGGAAGCAAGGCTTATCGCGCTTATCAGTCGGCTCCGTGATTCTAATTATCTACATGACTTGCCGCAGTTAAGTCCATGGTGTCCGAGTTGCACTGTTCCGATAAATGAAGCGAACCTCGTACAAATACCGACACACACCTTAAATGGCTATGTAAAGTTTCCGTTCAATGTCGGATTAGAGGAATTTGGCATTAATGTTTTCTTCTGTCTCCAAATGCCGCACCTTTGGGAAATAGCAGGAATAGTTGAACTTGGAATTACGGACAATACTACTTATTGGCTCACCCAATGGCAAGATGAATACCTACTCTTTTCGGAACCGCAACTCAAACACTTTACGAAACACCTTCCAAAAAGACAAGCCAAACCGAAACCTGTCAAAAAAATCAAAGCCTCTGAACTCGCACAATGCGCTGTGGCGCATCCACTGTTTCCGTCAAAAGACTTAAAGATTACACTCATTCCTGAGACCGTCGTGAAAGAGGCCGTCCGAGACAAATCAATATCTCCCTTAGAATCCGGTGTTATGCCCTTAAATCCTGCGCATCATCAGCCGAGTTACAACATCGCCCAAGCCTTAAACATGAATACGATGCCAGTTTTTGATGAGACCGGAAGGTTCACCGAGGAAGCGGGACAATTGTGTGGTTTGTATCTGTTTGATGCTGAGAAATTTATTGTTCCACAATTGGAAAAATGTGGTTATCTCCTCAAAACGCAAAAAGGCGAAATGTATGAGCCCCACTGTCCACGCTGTAGCGAATTGGCAGTGTTTCGTCCGTGTTCAAAATGGGTATTCTCTATTTCTGAAAACCATGCCACTACCCAGCTACTCAACGCCCAAGAATATTGGGATAATTACGGCGACACGGAGCATAAAGATATTCGCGATGTACAAAACGCTGTTCTCAATTTTGAAGATTTGCAGGTTTCAGCACAGCGCCAATGGGGGATGCCGCTTCCGATCCTCCTTTGCGACCAGTGTGATGAACCTCTTACTGATAAAAACACACTCAATGCGATCCGGAATTCTATACAACGCGGGTTTGAATTCTGGTTCCGATTGAGTGTTGAGGAACTTTTACCTGTCGATACACGATGCCTAAATTGTAATTCAAGTGAATTTCGCAAGGAAGCGACTCTCATTGATAGCCATTTCGCCAATTTGCTTCAGATCATTGACAATTCTGATTTCAAAAAACCGCTCGGTGGACATACCAGTGTTATGTTTGTACCGCAAACTGACACGGTCTCCAATTCAAAATGGACGAAATGGTTAGCCGAGATTAGTGTTATCTCCGCTGCGCTTAGCAGAAGCCGTCCAATTAAAGAAAGCCAACCTTTTAAGCAACTAAAGCTTAACACAATGCCGCAGATTAATGGCGAAATACAGATTGAGGATGCATTTCTCAACAAATATCCAGCTGACGTGGTACGCTTGGTTGCAATAACACCGAATATGGGAACAGAGCAGGTTAGTGCCAAGCGGCTTAACAAGCGCGCAGAGGACTACCTCGTTCAGTATCAGCAATTGCAGGGACTATTGGAGAGTGTCAGTAATTGGATCTACCGTTTTGCACAAGATTCTCAAAGTAGAAACAAAACAGAATCGGAAGAGACATCTCAGCGGAAACGTAAAAATGAAAGACAGAGCAATAAGGAAAAAAGTAAGGACGGTATCACTGGGGCACAGACACTTACTCATCTGGAAGCACAGCAAATAGAAGGAGCAAGTACCCCTGCTACCGATAAAATTCTCCCGATTGATTCGTTGGCGGTAACTGTTGCCTCTCAACTTTTACAGGATGTACAGCAGGCTTATCAAGACGGAAATTTTCATGAAATGTGGACACTGTTAACCGATTTCTGCGAAGAGGATATTCGTTTTTATGTCCGTGCCATGGAATCGCGTTCTGCGACAACGCTACATGTGGCGCAAGCCACCTTGTCGCAAATCGTGACTGTGCTCCTGCAACGGTTGGCACCCTTAACTCCTTTTTTGGTGGAACATTTTTATCCTCTCATTTCTACAGAGGGTGTAACGGGTAACCATAGCATTTTTCAGAAGAAGTGGCACCTACTCTCACCTACTATCGGGCAAGCACTGCAGGGTTCCGATATAGAAACGCAGGATGCAAAAGCGGAATGGGAGGTGCTTAAAAATGCCCACGATGCAGAATCCTAAAAAAAATACGTGGCAGACGCTGCTACCTTTAATCGGCGTGGCGATTCCAGTGTTGATAGTGGATTGGGGAAGTAAATGGCTGGTGCAGAACCACATTGCTCAGGTTACAGAGGTAATTCCGATTATTCCCGGTTTTTTCAACCTTCGACACGATAGGAATACAGGCGCGGCTTTTGGCGTACTCGCTGGACACAGGGTCTTACTTATTCTCATTACTATTGTCGCTTTAGCCTTCATTTTCGCCTATTACCTTCGATTCAGAGAGAGTCGTTGGATGCAAATTGCTCTCGGTTTTCTACTCGGTGGTGCTGTTGGAAACTTCATTGATCGTCTCTATTTGGGGGAGGTTGTCGATTTCCTTCAATTCGGCATAGCCGACAAAGGACTTTTTTGGCCCACCTTTAACGTCGCGGATATTTCTGTCTGTATTGGGGCAGGGATGTTAATTGTTTACCTCTTTCAAAACCGCGATCAAAACCAGGAAACTTAACTTTTACCCACTTTTGTGGCTATCCGAAACCAATAGAGAACAACCGAGAAGGACATAATTAAAAATGTATAAGTTGGGTGTTCGATTATTCTTGTTTAACTTACTCTTTCTTGCTTTAGTGATCCCGCATGCCAAAGCGCAAGTTGAGTCCGAATCTCCTGAGTCGGAGACAGGACATACGGAACCAGAAGCATATAGTGAAAGTGCTTTGCGACGGTTTGAGATTATCACTTTGAGTTCCATACCCTTTACCGCTATTCATAGCTACGGAATAGTGCGTATCGTAAGAATGTTGCAAGAAAATCAATTCGCGCCTGAATTGTCCCCACGGGACTATCGCATAGTTGGCATCGGTACTGTTTCATTGTCTGTGTTTATTGGAGTGTGGGATTGGTTGCATACTCGTAATGTTGATCGGTCAGCACCGCGTGTGCCTGAGCCAGAAGCACCTCCTCTGCCTGAGGGTGAGGAACCCGTGGGGGAGACTCTCACACGGCTGTCCGAAACCAGTCCGGATATAGCAAGATATAGAAAGAGATCGCTACAGGACTCGTTGGATAAAGGGCTGAATAGGTGGACAAATCAGCAATCTGTCGGTGTCGCTTTGCCGCTCATTCAAATTCGTTTTTAATAGTTGTCAGTTATCGGTTCTCGGTTCTCGGTTAAAGAAGTATCTGATTTAACCCAACCACCTCTTAACTGACCACTGATAACTGACCACTGATAACTACTAAAAAAATGCGTATTCTCTTTATGGGGACCAGTGAGTTTGCTGTTCCAGCACTCAAAGGACTCATCTCCCACAAATTTGAGATCATCGGTGTCGTCACACAACCTGATCGACCCAGCGGACGCGGGAAACGCCTCAGTCCACCACCCGTCAAAGCAGTTGCCACAGAACATGCTATACCGGTCTATCAACCAGAGAAGGTGAGAAAACCGGATTTTGTGCGAACCCTTAGACATCTCGCCCCGGATGTAATAGTTGTTGCTGCCTTTGGTCAGATCCTTCCTCAAACCGTTTTGGATATCCCACCTTGTGGCACTATCAATTTGCATCCCTCTCTGCTTCCAAAATATCGCGGTGCCGCCCCAATTCAGTGGGCACTCATTAATGGCGAAACCGAGACAGGTGTAACACTTATGTTGCTGGATGCAGGCGAGGATACAGGTGATATTATCTCTACAGACCGAGTCCCAATCCAAGATGACGATACTGCTTTCACATTGACGGAACAGTTGGCAGCGCGCGGTGCAAATCAACTGGTCCGATGCTTGTCCAATATGCCGGATGGGGAGCCACCATCGGCAGTTCCACAGAACGACGCAGAAGCAACGCATGCACCGCGACTGACGAAAGAAATCGGGCAAATTGATTGGAATCAATCAGCGACCGCGATTCACAATTTAGTCAGAGGCACAGCAATCTGGCCCGGTGCTTATACTTTCTTCCGAGAGAAACTTCGACTGAAAATTGTCCGTTGTCAACCGCTTCCACAGAAACTCGCTGGACAACCCGGAACCCTTGAAATAGCCGAAAGACAAAAACTCCTCGTTGCCACAGTAGAAGGAACACTCCAATTGTTGGAGATCCAACCTGCGACCAAAAAATCTATGGAAGCACACGATTTTATTAACGGTTATCAATTACAAACAGGCGAGTTTTTTAATTTTTAGGATTTATAGCGTGCGACATCCCCAAGCTATAGAACCCGTAGCCTGCAACAATACGCAGAAACACCCCGCTGAATGCCCGGGGAATGCCATACGGAGAACCTTCATACCGTTGATTTACGCGCATTCAGCGTTGATTCGCAAAAACACGCAGGCGGATTTGAGAAAGCAACTCTAAAAAATAAGATCCCCGTTGTTTAACCGCAAGGAATAATTAAAACTCCGCAAGGTAAAATTAAAAAATGAATCGTCTGAATAGTACCCTATTTGCATCATTCAAGGTTTTTCTTTATCTCTTGATTTGCCTTGGTATCATCGGAGCGTTAGCCATTTTCGTTGTAATTCCGGGTTGGATCAGAACCGAGGAGGTGCTTGTACCCAACATTACCGGCGAAAGTTACTATGAAGCCGTGCGAATTCTTGGGGATGCAGGGTTGCAGCCCGCAAAAACCATTCAAGAAGCGAGTAGCAATGCGCCCAAGGGCGAGATCGTCTCACAGAATCCGGAGGCGAACTTTAGAATAAAATCGTATCAACCCGTTGAAATCACAGTGAGCATAGGGGCTGAATTGGTTCCTGTTCCCTCCGTCATTGGAAAATCGCAGGATGCCGCTTTTGAGTCGCTCACAACCGCAGGTTTTCATCCGAATCGAGTTGCCTTCGTCCATTCCGAAGATTATCTACAAGATACTGTCATCGCACAAACACCACCAGAAGGTGGAGGACAACGTCGTGGTAGCCCTGTAAATCTTTTAGTGAGCCGCGGACCCAGACCACAAGTCGTACAACTTCCCAATTTCCAAGGTCAACTCGCTGCCGATGTGCTTACTGCCTTGGAATCGGTGGGCTTAAAGGTTGAGACTGAATATAGTTCACACCCTAAAATCCCCCAAGGGGCAATTATCACTCACGAACCCGCAGGCGGCGTGATGGTGAGAACCGGAGACCGCCTCCTACTCGAAATCAGTGGCGTGCGGGGGACTACTGAAAATATCAGCAGACCCTTAACCTTCACGTATACAGTTAGTGAAGAGGGGAAACTTTCACGGCACGTCAGGATTGTTATAATTGATGACTACAGTGAACGCACTGAGGTGGATCAACGCTATGCACCCGGCACCGTGATTGATTTGGAGCAGAAAGGGGTCCGCGTCTTTGGTAAAGCACGGGTGATCGTCTACGAGAATGGTGAAAAGTTACCCGAAGTGGTTTATAGATAGGACGCCACTAAAGGAGAATACAAATTCCTACGCCTAAAATTGCGCCCTCATTACTCGCGGCAGATTTCAGTCGTCTTGGCGAAGAGGTGAAGCGGATCGTCGCTGCTGGAGCCGACCTGCTTCACTTTGATGTGATGGATGGTGAGTTTGTATCAAACTTCGCTATCAGTCCACCTTTTATCGCCGCTGTTCGCGAGATCACCGATGTCCCTTTTGATGTCCACATTATGGTGACGTACCCACTTCGCTATATTGACGCGCTTGCAGCAGCCGGTGCGGATCTGATTACTTTCCACATCGAAAGTGCGGATAAACCCGACGAAGTAATTTCAGCCATCAGAGCACACGGACTTAAACCGGGTTTAGCATTTTGTCCCAAAACATCTGTCTCATCGGTTACACCTTACCTTTCCGACATTGACTTAGTCCTACCAATGAGTGTTGAACCTGGGTTCGGGGGACAATCCTTTCAGCGGAATACACTCGAAAAAATAGCGACATTACATCAAATCGTTCAAGAAATGACGCAACCACCTGACATCTCCGTTGATGGCGGTGTAACTACAGAGATCGCACCCCTCACAATTCAGCGAGGGGCAACGATTCTCGTTGCAGGTACCGCTATCTTTCGCAGTCAGCAGCCGGAGGCGATTATTCAAAAGTTGCGCACCTCTGCAACCTATGACGAAAGTGTGTAGTCCCAAGCAACACGCCGGGACGGCTCAACGGAAAGGGACTTGACGATGCCAACTCACCTCACCGAACCGCAAGGAAAATTTAAAATTAAAAAATGCACACTTTCTATGTTTCCCCTTCCCAAATCTCCAATAATATGCTACGATTACGGGTTCGGAGCATCATCATCTCCGCAACGTCCTTCGCACAAAATTGGGTGAGACTGTCCGAATTATTGATGGGGAAGGGAATGTGTATACAGCACAAATTCTTGAAACAGAGGATGCCCGGATTTCAAGCGAAGCACGAATTCTCAACCATGAATTCCACGCGATTGTTTCACCGAAACTCACACTCTTTCAAGGGCTCCCCAAAAGCGATAAGATGGAGTTGATTCTCCAAAAAACGACGGAACTCGGTGTCGCACGGATTGTCCCCCTGCATTCAGAATACACCTTGCAGAAACCGAGCCAAAACCGATATGCGCGTTGGCACCGTGTGCTTATCTCTGCCACGAAGCAGTCCGAACGCGCGTGGTTGCCTGAATTGTGCAGGGCACAGGAGTTTAATGCCGCCCTTGCACAACTCGATAGGTTTTCGCGCTGCTTGCTCCTCAGTCCACATCGTGATCAGGAATCGCATGTCCAGCATATCCAGACGGTTTTACGGGAGGAACCGCGCCCGGATTCTGTCGCGCTCTTTGTCGGACCAGAAGGCGGATTTTCCGATCAAGAGGTCACCAGTGCTATTGAAAGCGGATGTACACTTGCGACACTTGGGAGAAACACCCTCCGCACGGAAACTGCCGCAATTGTAGCCGTCGCCGTCGCCGCTTATGAATACCAACTGTGATACCACCCAACGCCTAAAGGCGTGGGCTTCGGTTTCATAGACAATAGCGGTTTTCCCGAAGGTTTGCCGTCTTATATTGTCTCCACCAGCAGGCAATTCCCTAAAACTCTGAAGCGAGTCTTAGGCATATCGTGTGGAAACTTTCACGGGTATCCCTGCCTGCAATATGTTTATCGCAGCGTTTACGTCTCGGTCGTGGTGTGAACCACATTCAGGACACGTCCACTGCCTATCCGAAAGCGTTAGAGTTTCGTTGTGAAAACCGCAATCGCTACACGGTTTTGTTGTCGCTGTCCACTGACCGATTTGAATGAGGGGACGCTTATGTTTTTGACACTTATACTTCAATATCTCAACAAACTGATAGAAAGCGAGGTCGGAGACTTTACGACCCCAAAGCCGTTTCATGCCGTCAAGGTTCAGGGTTTCAAGGACAATGGTATCAAAGCTTTTACAAAGTTCAGAGGCAAGTTGCCACTGAAAGTCTTTGCGTTGGTTCGTGATTTTCCGATACAGACGTGCAATTTGTCTGACACACCGCCACCAACCGTTAGAACCCTTTTGCTTACGACTCAAGTTTTTGTTGAGGGTTCGCAACTTATTCAAATTAGATTTCAAAGGTTGGGGGTGCTGTTTCTTTTCACCCGTGCTAAGTGTCAAATATGCGTCTTTCATACCGAAATCTGCCCCAACACTTTTACCCGTTGTCGGCAGAGGCTTTGTTTCTACAAAGTCGGTGAGTATGTAAAGCCAATAATCACCGCAGTTATCACGTTTAATCGTGATACGACTGATATTTCCTTCAAACTCACGGTGCTTATGGAACGTATACGGCACTTTATCATATCGCCATTTACCATTCTCAAATCTTCTAAAGGTGAGGGTGATACGATTCTCTTTCAAAGACCAGCCTGTTTGTTTTAATGTGAAGGACTTGAACTTATGGCGTTTTTTGATTTTCGGTCTACCGCTAAGTTTCTTGAAAAATCGGATATACGCATTATCAATGCGCCTCAACTCCTCTTGGATCGCTTGACTCGGCAACGCATTCCAATGTGGGTGCGTCGTCCGTTTCAAATCGGTTACGTGAAGGCACATTGCCTCGTAGTTGGCATACGGCAGTTCGTCTTTATATCGTTGACGTTGCCACTTATGGAAGTATTCATGCACTTGCCACATATCGTCAAGCAAGTTACCAAGCCGAATACAATTGGATTGGTCGCTAAACTTATACTTATCGGTTTTCATGGTATATCACACATCACACCTTTTTTAACCCCTGTTCAGTGGGTTGGCAGACACACAATCAAGCGATTGTGCTGAACATGTCTGCCAGTGTGATAGTATCAATTATACCACAATTTTAGGGAAATGTCAAATGTTTTTGACAGAATTAACGCGATTAGCGGGAAACCTATATCCCAAACCTAAAGGATTGGGCTTTACGCCCGAATGCCCGTAAAAACGATCTCCGAATCAAGACCCGCTGCTCTGAGAAATTCATTGACAAACTTTACCATTTTTTATAAAATTGTGGACTATGGATGCAAAAGAATTGACCAAAACCCTCATTGGGTATAATACAGTAAGCCCTCTCAGCAATGTTGAGGTCATGGATTTTCTCACCGAGACGCTGGAAGCCATTGATTGTGAAGTCGAACGGGTTGAATACAAAGACCCAGCAGGTGTACCGAAGGTGAATCTCATCGGTCGTAAAGGACCGGTGAACGGTGAACGCGGACTTGCGCTGCTCGGACATATAGATACTGTGCCTGCTATTGGTTGGTCGATGGATCCGTTTGAGGCACGGATTGCCGATGAGAAGATGTACGGCAGAGGCAGTTGTGATATGAAGGGCAGTGTCGCGTGTATGATTGAGGTTGCGTCACACTATACGGCATCAGATTTGAAGGCACCGCTCTATGTCGTCATCACCGCTGATGAAGAGGTGGGCTACCTCGGGGCAATTGCAGTTGCCGAAAAGTCGCAGATGTTCAAAAAGCACGGCTTTCCGAAGTATGGGGTCGTCGGTGAACCAACAGAACTCCATGCGGTGTATGCCCACAAAGGGACGGTCCGCTTTACCGCCACAGCCCACGGTCGTGCGGCGCACAGCAGTACAGGCGAAGGTGACAACGCGAATCTAAAGTTAATTCCCTTTCTCGCAGAGATGCGGGATATCTATCACGAGTTGACAAGCAACACCCAATATTTCAATGACGAATTCACACCAGCTTTTACGGATTGGAATATCACTATCAGTGATGGCGAGTGTCCAGGGAATATTACTTCGCCGTTAAGCGTGTGTTGTATCAACTACCGTCCAATGCCTGGGGATAATGCCCAAGAGTGGATAGACCGCGCACGCGATTCAGCAGAGAAGCATGGGTTAATATTTGATCTGTATATTAATGCCCCTCCGGTACGCACACCACCCGATGCGGAAATTATCCAAGCGGCACTTGAAATAACTGGCGAAACCGAACCCCAAACCGTCGCCTACGGCACCGATGCGGCTGTCTTCGCACAGCACATGGAGACCGTCATTATCGGACCCGGCAGTATTCTACAGGCGCATACAGTAGATGAGTGGATGGCGTTGGACCAATTCCCACAAGGGGTCTCAATCTTTAGTCAATTTGTGAAGCGGTTTTGTGCGGCTTAGGCGCGTCAAAGAAAACAGCATCCGGTTTCACCCATTCCGCTTCACCATCTGCCCACACTTCTCGCTTCCAGATAGGCACAATCTGTTTCAGACGATCCATCGCGTATTTACACGCTTCAAACCCGTCTTTGCGATGCGGTGATGCCACCGCTACTGCTACGCTTACCTCGCCAATTTCCAATTTCCCCACACGATGAATCATCGCGACGCGGTCGAGACCCCACTTATCTGAAATCTCTTGCGCGATTTCTTCCATTTTCTTCTCCGCCATCGGTGGGTACGCTTCATATTCGAGGCATTCTACCGGTCTGCCGTCAGTATTATTCCGAACTGTGCCGAAGAACAGCACGACCGCGCCTGCATCTGGACCCTCTACGGCTTTACGCACTTCCTCGCCTGTGATAACTTCTGAAGTTATCTTAAACATTGCAGCCTCCCGTCACTGGTGGAATGAGGGCAACCTCGTCCCCTTCTGTGAGTTCAGTGTGTTCCGTAGCATATTCCCAATTGACGGACATCTGCATCACTTCGTAAAACTCAGCGATTTCGGGCCATTCCTCCTCAAGACGTTCTAAAATCGTTTTGATCGTAGCGCCGTCCGGGAGTTCCATCTCTTCCTCGGATCTATCTAACATTTCGTGGCATACAGCAAAGTATTTAACTGTGACGTTCATACAAATTCCTTATTTTACAAGGTTTTAGAGATTAAACAGCACATGAACTACACCAATAAAGTATAGCATACAATTGATTACAAAACAATCTTTTAAACTGATGAAAACCATTTTTGTAAGAGCGACCTCTGGGTCGCGATTTCTTATTGTGAGAGGGGTTTCTAACCTCGATCTTTCTAAATACTGATGGCTGATGACTGACCGCTGATGACTGACCGCTGATGGCTGTTAAAATTGTGTTGATTTTTATCGGACGATGTGATATAATAAAACAAATTGTGTGAACGTGATTTATCTATCACCTTCAACAGAGGAGAGAGGCAGTATGAAACCGAAAGCTACTTATTATTTCATCTGCGTTTTGCTTACCGCTGGACTGATAGCTTGCGGCGGTGACACCGAGGATGAAACAGAAGCACCCGATAAGCCAACGCAATCAACAACATCCACCGAATCAACACAACCCGATGTGGTTGTTGGAAGAGATATTGACTTTGCCGTTGAGGAGCAAGCAATTCGCGATCTTTATGCGGCATACGCGCTTGCACATGGCGACCAAGATGTTGACGCGCTAACGGATGTGTGGCTACCCGGCGAGAGCAAAGACATTTTTACCGCTTGGACGTTCTGGGCGGGAACCTTTGAAAAAAACGAAGGCGGAAAGGCAGTCAGCAAAGCATGGGACGGAATATTCCGGCTCCGCGGCGGAAAAATGGTGGTTGACATCACCTATATCGCTATCGATAGCAGAGGGAAAGAAGCCGTCTTACGCGGCGCGTATACTTGGGGGAATCAGAAGGGCGACCTGATTTCTGCACTGAAAAAGGATGGTAACGACTGGAAAATTCGCGCAATTGATTACACCGATGGAAGGTTCGGAAAACAGGTGAAATACCTCATCGAACCCGCCCATACTTTCGGAGAGATTCCCGAAGAATAGCCATGGATAAGATTATCCTCAAAGGGATTCGATTTCATGGTCACCATGGCGTTCCTGAAGCGGAGCGCCATGTCGGTGGCCATTATGAGATTGATGCAACCTTGGGGTGTAGTACGCTCGCCAACTCCGGCAGAACAGACGCACTCGCCGACACTGTTGATTACTCTGAAGTCGTCACGCGCATCATTGAGATCGGCACGCAGCAGTCGTTCCAACTCATTGAAGCACTCGCTGAAAAGATCGCCACAGTGATTTTACAACAATTCGCTGTAGATGAGATCCATCTCATCGTCAAGAAATTGCATCCCCCCATAGACCAACCCATTGATTATTTTGCTGTTGAGATTTTTCGTAATGCGTAAATTCCGTGCTACCATCTATTTACTGTTCCTTTTGATGACGGTTGCTACTATCGCACAAGCCGGGGGCGAGAAAAAAACGCTGTTTCCAGATTTGGCACAAGGGTTACATATCTATCGTTACGACTGGGATGTCGAAACGTGTGTCCTTTATGTCGCCGAGATGTCCCGACATGAGTCGGCATTGCGCTTTGAGGTAGCACTTGCGAATGCCCAAGTACTCGGCAAAGAAACCGTGCGTTCTATGGCGAATCGCCGCACCCAACGTGGTGATCGCCGTGTCCTCGTCGCAGTGAATGGGGGGTTCGGTGTACTCGGTGATATGCGCGGCTACGGTGGCGTGTTAGAGAGTTTGCACGTCCAAGACGGTGAACTCATCACCCAGCCTACAGATACCGAGGCATGCTTCGGTGTAACTGAATCTGGCGAATTTCTGAGCACTCCTGTTAAAATGAACGCAAGCGTGCAAATAGGCGCGCACACACTACCTCTCGGATGCATTAATCAACGACGACTTGATGGATGTCAAGTAACACTTTACACACCGCGACTCGGTGAATCGACCCGTACGCATCGCCGCAGAGGCACGGAAATTGTAATCGGCGGGCTTTCGCTCCCTTTGACCCCGAATTATGCGCATCCTTACCGCGTGGAGGGTATCTCACGCGATGGGAACAGTCCAATTCCCAGAGATGGAGCAGTTCTCTGGATGAGCACACGGTTAAAAGACCCAAGCGTTTCCGAGTTCAATGCTGGCGCAGACGGCACACTGACCTTGACCCTTTCGCCACCCGAATGGAATCGGGTTCAACATGCTATTGGCGGACGGCTCCGACTCCTTAAAAATGGTAAGATAAATGAGACGCTTGTGGAGATGCATCACGCTGAAAAGCGGCATGTCCCCGGCAAACGCGCCTCAGTGTTGAATCTGAGCCATGAACCGCGCACTGCGCTTGGATATAATGCAGACACCCTCTTTTTAATAGTTGCGGATGGACGGCAACCGAAATATAGCACTGGATTAACCCTCTATGAACTTGCCAGTATCCTCATTGAACTCGGTGCCACCGAAGCGATTAACCTGGATGGCGGGTCCTCCAGCACTTTCGTGGTTAACGATACGGTCATCAACAAGCCATCCGGACAACGAGAACGGGATGTCCTAAATGCCGTCTTTATCACAGCAGATGTCCCGTAGTATAGGCAGGTCTTGTGCCTGCCCATATTGCTCTTATTCCCCCCTGATAAGGGGGTTAGGGGGGTTGACCGCTGAATGCTGACTGCCGACTGCTATTCTTGTAGGAGCGATCTGTGCTCGCGATAGTAGTCTTGGGAGATTATTTTGAAGTTTTATTCTGATGTAATTTATAGATTTCTTGTATTTCTCTTTCTGCTATTTTATCCCATCTTGGTCGCCAATTCAGCGGATCCCCCTAAACTGCTGAAGGCGATACCGCTATCACAGACCGCAATTCAGTTGCAATTCGATGGACAATTGCAAGAAGAGACTGCGGAAGACCTGAATAATTATCGTATTGCCCCAGATGTCGAGTTGGAATACGCACTACTAGACCAACGATTGAATCGTGTCCTGCTGCTCACTTCAC
This sequence comes from Candidatus Poribacteria bacterium, assembly GCA_965220065.1. Taxonomy (GTDB): domain Bacteria; phylum Poribacteria; class WGA-4E; order WGA-4E; family WGA-3G; genus WGA-3G. The sequence goes on along the minus strand of OZ244804.1, from coordinate 4,284,004 downwards.
CGTTAGAAGTCGCGAAAACCTATCACCTCACCCTTCCGAATTCTCAAATGGAAATAGTCCTAACCCTTCCATCTGTAAACGAGATAACTTTCGGGGCAGGTGACACCGTTACATTCTCTGGAGGTTTGCAAGATACCAGTCTGATTGTCAATAAGGATCGCAAGACGCGAAACAACAATGTTGGTGCCGAATCGACCCTCGTGTGTAATCCGACTGGCAGTGTCTTCTTCGTCGCTTTTGACCTGTATGATGCATTTGAGGACATGGGTATCCGAGAACCAACACAGGTCTTGGAAGCAACGATAAGCCTACATGTCCAGCAGTGCGGGACAGATGCCGCTCAGACCGTCATTTTCCGTCGGGTTTTGCTCCCGTGGCGAGAGGGTAGGGGTGTCTCCGAACGAGCAGAAGATAACGAACTCACCTATAATAGCGCGTTGCATCGCAACCTTCCATGGAACAGACCGCCCGCGCAAGCGATGTTATCGGGCATAGACGGTGATAGTGAAAGCGATTACAATGGTTCTGAGGATGTCGCCCATCGGATTGATGGTACGTGCGCAATTCAGGGAGCGGGGAAACGTTACACATTTAAAAGCGAACTCCTCACCGACGCCGTCCGTTTTTGGGTAGTGAATCCCGATTACAACTACGGGTATCTCTTCGCCTTGCGTGATGGCAGCGTGCCTATCGTTTTTTCCTCAAAAGAATCAGATGACGAAAACCTACGTCCCGTCCTAAAAATCCGCTACCGAACACAAGCGGAAAGCAAGACATCTTTGCCGCGTTAGGTGGTTCGGCTCTTTTCTATTTTCACACATACTCCCGCAAATACACCAAAGTCCGCTCCACCGCGCCCAGATTTTCCTCAATCAATTGTTTCCCAATACTGCCCGCCGTTTCCCTCGCAATTGTATCATTGAGCCACACAATGATTGCATCTGCCAACTGCTGTGAGGTATGGACCAATTTTGCACCACCACGCGCCACAAGCAAAGACGCTTCATAGGCGTTCTGAATAGTCGGACCGAACAGGACAGGCTTCGCCATCGCCGCAGGCTCCATCACGTTGTGGACGCTTCCGCGAAAACTTCCGCCAACAAACGCAATATCTGCCAATCCATATAACTTCGCGAGAAGTCCCACCCTATCAACAATAAGGATATCCACTTCCGCTAAATCTACCCCCGATGTAAGTTCAGAGAAACAAAGGTGTGTCAATTGTTGGCGGTTCAGAACATCGCGGATTTCACTGATCCGTTCAGGGATCGGTTCGTGCGGGACCAAGATTAGGTGAGGGAAAGTATCGGGTGTGTTCTCCCGCAGTCGTTGATATGCAGGGAACAGTACTTTCTCGTCCTCTGTGTAGGTGCTACCAGCGATAAGAATCGGACGTTTCGTTGCAATGTGGGCTTGCAAGCTGCCCCCTAAAGTCGCTTGTCCAGGGAAAAATTCGGTGTCGGACGCAACAGCTGTTGCGCGTCGGTAGACTTGCTCGTAGCGAGTATCGCCAGTAACAACAATTTCGTGTGTAGGTGAACAGAGTTCTTGAAAGCGCGTCGCATCTCCTTCCGAGATCGCACAATGCACTCGGATATGCCGATGCACACTCCGAAAAAACGGCTTCGCGAAACGCGACAACCGTTTCGATTCAGCGTGCAGCGTCCCGGCAACCACGATGATCGGAATGTCGTGCTTAGAGGCTCCCCAAACCAGATTGGGCCAAATGTCGAATTTGGAAAAAACTATCAACGTAGGTTCAATGAGGCGTATCAGGCGTTCCGAGTTGCGGGGTGTATCTAACGGAAGGTAAACAGCGGCATCGGCGTAGGAATAAGATCGGGCATTTGGTGCGACGGAGGGTGAGAAGAAGGTTAAAACAATTCGGGTTTCTGCATAGATCGCTTCAATGAGGGGTTTCGCTTGTTCAAATTCGCCGACGGAAGTAAAGTGAAACCATACTGTTTTTTCCAACTGTCGAGCGGTTTGGAGTTGGACTACCAGTTCTGAAAACACTCGTTTTCGCCCCTTGATCCCTTCCTGAATCTTGGAATTGCAGCACCCCGCAACGTAGAAACCGACAAACATAATGGGGACAGCGAACAGGTTATAGACGATTTGCCAAAACATAGTGAACCTTGAAGGGTGGCAGGATGGGAAGGGGGGAGAATGGAAGGACGAATCTGATTCACAAATCTTCCATTCTCCAGAGGTGTGATTACGAACGGGACGGCTTATAGGACATCTAATATTTTCTTTTTGAGTGCATCTTTGGGCATCGCGCCAACGATCTGCCCCGCAACTTTTCCATCTTTGAATACGAGCAGTGTCGGGATACTCCGAACGCCGTACTGCATCGCAGTCTGACGGTTGTCATCAACGTTTACTTTTCCAACTTTGAAAGTCTCAGAGTTCTCACCGGCGAGTTCCTCCAAGATCGGTGCAATCATTTTGCAGGGACCGCACCACTCCGCCCAAAAGTCGACAACAACGGGTGTGTCTGATGTCAGCACCATTCCTTCAAACGTATTGTCACTAATTTCAAATGTGTTTCCAGCCATGATAACTCCTTTTTCTTTAGAATCTGGTAGGCGAAACGCCACCTTGTAATATTGTGCTTCTGAATGAGCCTGATAAGTGCATTAATATGATACCTTATCCTCACAAAAATTGCCAATCAATTTTCGTGTTACCTATAAATCAATTTCCGTAAAAAAGTGATGAATACGGTTTGCAACCACATCAGTTCGGATATGATGGGCTACCGTTGGCAAAATGAAAAATATATTTTTATACGATTTCCAACAGCTGATAATTGAATACCGAAACCTAATTGCGCCTCGTTCGTTTTTTTCTTGATAAAAAATGTGAAATATAATATACTGAGGAAAACCGAGAGATAACGATTTTTTCAATCAACGCAATGAACATAACGTTAATCCGAACTCACAATTGAAGGAGGTACCGCATGCCTGAAAAAGAGAAAAAGCAGGGCACGAACATCTCGCGCCGAAACTTCTTGAAAGGCGTAGGTACAGGGACCGTTGCTGCGACTGTTGCACCGAGCGTCTTAATCGGCAGTGAAAAAGACGCCGATGCCCAAGCGGGTGACGCTATCGCTAACGCGACAATTCAGCTCAATATCAACGGTCAATCGTATCAGGTCGAGGTCGAAGCGCGAACAACGCTTTTAACCGTTTTACGTGATGGAAGTGATACAAGCGGGAGCAACATCGACTTAACCGGTGCCAAGCTAATTTGCGATCGTGGCGAGTGTGGTGGCTGTACCGTCATGGTAGATGGGAAGTCGGTCTACGCTTGCATGATGCTCGCAATTGATGCACAGGGCAAGCAGATAACAACCGTTGAGGGGTTAGCAGACGGCGACGATTTGCACCCTGTCCAGGAAGCATTCATCCAGCACGACGCGCTGATGTGTGGATTCTGCACACCCGGTTTCGTCGTTTCATCCGCGGCACTGTTGAACGAGAACCCAAGTCCGACGCTTGAAGAAATTAAAGTCGGCTTGTCTGGCAACACCTGTCGCTGCGGAACCTATCCATTCATCTTTGATGCCGTCAAAACTGCATCACGGAAGGTGTGATTTGAAATCAAGGATTGACTTGCGAGACGCAAGAGCCTGCCGCGCCAATCGGGCAGTTGGCTATAGGAGGAAAACGCATGGCATCATGGGGAGAAGCAAGTGAATCTCGCCTCATCGGAAAACGGGTAAATCGTTTGTCCGGTAAGGACAAAGTCACTGGAAAAGCGAAGTATACTTTTGACATCAATGAACCGGGGATGCTTTACGGACGTATCTTGCGTTCTGAAACCGCACACGCGACCGTTCTGGGCATTGATCTGAGCGAGGCAGAAGCGTTACCCGGGGTCAAGGCTGTCATCCCACTCATTGAAGTTGGCAATAAACTCCGGTACCAAGGGCAAGAAATTGCCGCTGTTGCCGCTGAAACGGATGACATTGCTAAGGATGCAATTCGGCGCATTCAGGTCGATTTAGAGGAATTACCGTCCGTTGTTACAGAAGCGGACGCGATGGCAGCAGACGCGCCGCAAATCCGGGAGGATTGGGCGGGCAACCAGAGCGAACCGAATGTCAGGGAAGACGGCGATATCAATGCAGGATTTGCTGAAGCCGCTGTTGAAGTCGAGGCGACTTATCACACCCCCGTTCAAACACACGTTTGTTTGGAAACACACGGACACGTCGCAAAATGGGAGGATGAACAGAATCTTACCGTTTGGGCGTCTACACAAGGTGTTTTTGGGGTTCGCAACGATTTCGCACAGCACTTTGAATTGCCTGCAAACCAGGTCAGGGTCATTACAGAGCACATGGGTGGCGGATTTGGAAGCAAATTCGGACCCGGTATAGAAGGTCGCACGGCGGTTGAGTTGGCACGTATCACTGGCAAAGCAGTCAAGTTAATGCTGACTCGGAAGGACGAGCATCTGGTCGCTGGAAATAGACCTTCAATGACACAGCAGGTCCGTGCGGGTGCAACAAGCGACGGACGGCTTATCGCTTACGATATGAAGGGCTATGGCACAGGCGGCATCTCCAGTGGGGCAGGTTTCACGGGACCTTACGTCTACCACGTTCCAAACAGTCGGGCGGAACGGGTTAACGTGGCTGTCAACGCTGGAAATCAACGCGCGATGCGTGCGCCTGGACACCCGCAGGGTGCCTTCGCAATGGACTCTCTGATGGATGAACTTGCCGAAAAACTCGGTATGGATCCAATGGAGTTTCGTCGTATCAATGACCCAAATGAAGTGCGTCAGGCACAGTACACCCTCGGCGCACAAGAGATAGGCTGGCACCGTCGTAACCGCGTACCAGGCTCCGGCACAGACGTGAAAAAGCGCGGCATGGGACTTGGCAGCGGACAATGGGGCGGTGGCGGTGGACGCGGTACGGAAGCGCGTGTCACTATCAATGCAGACGGCACTGTTGAAGCCGTCACAGGTACACAAGATATTGGAACCGGTATCCGCACAGTTATTGCGATGATTGTTGCCGAAGAATTCGGTCTTGATACTACCGATGTCCGTGTAAAGGTCGGCGATAGCCAGCCCGGATTGCCCTCTGGTGGTAGTGGTGGTAGTCAGACAACTCCGTCGGTGGCACCCGTTATCAAAACCGCAGCTGCGGCAGCGAAACAGAAGTTATTTGAACGCATCGCACCTTTGCTTGAGGCACCTGTCGGAGACCTTCGTGTCGGCACCGGTACTATCTACGTTGTTTCTGATAGAACCAAGACAATTACGTGGAAACAGGCAACTGGACAACTCGGCATGGAAAGCATTAGCGAAGGCGGAACTTGGGACGAAGAACTCCGTCAAAACGGTGCCGCAGGGACACAATTCGCTGAAGTTGAAATTGATACCCAGACCGGGGCTATCAGGGTCATCAAAATTGTCGCCGTTCAGGATTGCGGATTGGCACTTAACAGGTTGACGACAGAAAGCCAGATTAATGGCGGTGTTATCATGGGGTTGGGTCAAGCGATACTCGAAGAGCGGTTCATGGACCCAGGGACAGGGCGAATGGTCAACGCCAACCTTGAGGACTACAAGGTTCCTGGAACTTTTGAGATCCCTGAAATTCAATCCATTGTTTTCGATACGCACCGCAAGGTTACAGGGGTCGGTGAACCACCGTGTATTCCGACACCTGGTGCTATTGCGAATGCCGTCTATAATGCGATTGGCGTTCGGATTCGGTCGTTACCGATAACACCCGATAAGATCCTTGACGCACTTGCCGAGAAGGCATAAGGAGGTAAGCCATGGAAAAATTCAGTTACGTTAACGCTACCAGTCTGGAGCAGGTCACTTCTCTCCTGAGTGAAAGCGGATGGGGTGAAGTCATGCTTATCGCCGGTGGCACGGATCTGCTTGCGGAACTCAAAGAGTATATTGAGACCCCTAAGACGCTCATTAATCTCAAGACGCTACCCGGCATGGATAGCATTGAAGCCGATGCATCAGGCTTGACAATCGGTGCGTTAGCCACTGTCGCTGACATCTCTATGCATCCGACTATCCAACATCACTATACCGTTCTGTCGCAGGCGGCGGGTTCTGTTGCGACGCCACAGATTCGGAACGTCGGCACACTCGGCGGAAATCTCTGCCAGCGTCCGCGGTGTTGGTACTACCGGGATGAAGCCACCGATTGCCTGAAAAAAGGTGGAGACATCTGTTATGCGGTTGATGGTTTGAGCAAATATCACGCGATCCTCGGTGGCGATCCTGTCTACATTGTCCATCCTTCGGATCTCGCACCAGCCTTGATTGCCTTGGGTGCCTCGGTCAAAATCGTCGGACCTGAAGGCGAGAAGAGCATGTCGCTTGAGGAATTCTTTACCCTACCGGCGGCAAATCCGTTCCGGGAAAACGTGCTGGAACCCAACGAAATTGTCGTTGAGGTCAGCGTCCCGGCACCGAAGCCGAATACAAGAAGTTTCTACTTAAAGGCGCGTGAGAAGGGGGCTCCCGACTTCGCGTTATCAAGCGTTGCTGGTGTCTTTGAGATGGATGGGAAGACCTGTAAAACCGCCAGTATCGTTCTCGGCGGTGTCGCCCCTGCGCCTTGGCGTTCTAAAGAGGCAGAAGCGGCACTCACCGGCAAGATGATCGACGAATCGGTAAGCCAGCAGGCTGGTGCCGAGGCTGTCATTGACGCACAACCCATGAACGACAATGTGTATAAGGTGACCTTAACACAGAATCTCGTCAGTCGCGCCGCGATGATGGCTGCAAGCTAAAGGAGCAGTGATATGTTACAAGGAAAAGCACTTCCGATCTTTAATCGCCCGATATGCCAGTATCTTCGGACGAAGGCGATTTATATTCCGGGCGGCAACTTGCAGAACCTCGTTGAAAACAATCCTGGTTCGCACTATTGGTGCAATTGCACCATGCAAGATGTAGGACCCGATGACCAATTTGTGTCGCCAGACGCTTGCAAGCAGTCGCGCGACTGCTTTAATCCTGTTGGTGGTAAGCCTGTCGTGTGACATCACAACGGCTGGAACATAGAAACGAGAAAATGGAGAAGGGCAGTTGGTGGGTGAAACCGACTGCCCTTCTGTCATAGCAGTTTGGCACTTTCAGGATTTACGTAGTCTTCTGTATTTGTTAGCGAGATTTACTCGAGAAAATCCCAAGCAGACTGATTGTTGATTGCCGGCGGCTGATGGTTGCGTTTCAGTGGTATGGCTTCCAATGCTGCGCAGGTTTTAGTTTTAAGAAGCGTACGTGTTCCCAGTCGCGCCAGAAAGAACCGCAAACCATCGCGAAGCATAGTGGAGCGATGCCCAGGAGCCCATAGTTAAAAAGATGTTTTTGAAATCGTTGATGCAATGGATACATGTCGGCTCCGTCGTCCTGATGATAGGCGGGTTCTTTTTTTTTCGCGTTGTCTTACTCCCGATTGCCGGGCGGTTTCCGAAACCGGAAGCATTGGTCTCGTCCGCATTGAGACGCTTCAGTGGTGTTGTCTGGACAGCATTGTTAACCGTCCTCATATCGGGATTATATAATTTTATCACCTTCTTTCGCGCTGCCCGTGCAATTGCCGCTACGGGATCATTTGTATCAGATCACTCACTCTATATCCTCGTCTTGGGTGTGAAACTTTTTATCGTCTTTTTGATATTTACATTAGCAATTGTCCTGACATTTCCGTATCCCGTCTTTGATGTATTTCAGAAGAAACCAACACCCTGGCTCAACCTCACCGTAGTTTTAGGATTGATCGTTATTTTTCTTTCTGCTTTTTTACGCCGGTTGGGGTAAAATATTAATAATATTCTGATCCCTGACCGAGTCCTTTCCATCCATGGAGGAAAAAAATGGCTGTTTTGAGTTCTGAAGATCGCGCTTTCTGGGAAGAGAACGGTTATGTCGTCATCCGCAATGCGGCACCCGCAGAGTTGATACAAAATACAGCACAAGCCGTCTGGGATTTCCTTGAGATGGATGCCGACGCCCCTGATACTTGGTACCCCGACCCGCCCCGTAAAAGCATCATGGTAGAAATCTATCAGCACCCCGCACTATGGGCAACGCGCCAATACCCGCGTGTACATCAGGCGTTCTCAGAGATTTGGGGAACTGAGAAATTGTGGGTGAGTTTCGACCGTGCCAGCATGAGTCCGCCCAATCTTTCCGGAAAATTTGAACGGACAAACTTAGGTCTCCACTGGGATGCGTCTGTAGACATCCCTTTCCGATTCCACGTCCAAGGTGTGCTTTATCTTACCGATACTGCCGCCAATCAGGGGGCGTTTACGTGTGTCCCTGGATTCCACAATAAGATTGAGGCGTGGATAAAGAGTCTTCCAGAAGATGCCGACCCAAGGCAACAAGATTTAGTGGCGCTCGGTGCTGTACCAGTACCCGGAAAAGCCGGTGATCTCGTTATTTGGCACAGTGCGTTGCCGCATAGTGCGGGCATCAACACTGCCGATGCACCACGTGTCGCACAGTACATCACTATGTCTCCCACAGGTGAAGCGAACCCCGAATCACGCGAACGCCGTATCAACGCATGGAAAGAACGCATGGCGGGGTTCAGTGGCGAACGCCCGGAAAAGGAACATGAATTAGGTGAAACCGCATATCTGACGGATCTCGGCAAAAAACTACTGGGGCTTGAGACGTGGGGATGAACCTGCAACTCAACTATCTTGTCCGCAGTTACCTTCGGTGGTGTCCAATCACTGATGGAAAACGTTTGCTTTTGAACCTAACAAGGGATTTGATTACACCTGATGACCCGATCGCTGTTTTTGAGAGCAAGTACGGGTTCCGATTGAAAGCCAATTTAGCGAATCCTGAGCACCAGTATCTCTATTTTTACGGTACGCATGATGAGAGGCATGTCGTTACCAAGCTCCTGAGAATTATTCAGCCGGGCGACATCTGTTGGGACATCGGAGCGAATATCGGATTTTATACATGTCTTCTCGCCTCGCGGGTTGAAGATGCTGGCACTGTCGTTGCTTTTGAACCTGCTTTACGCACGTGTGGCTATCTCCGTGAGAATGTCTCCCTGAATCGTTTTGCAAATGTTACTGTTATCAATAAGGGACTCAGCGACAGGGTGGAACAACGGCATCTCTACTACTCTGAGGCAAGACTTGCCGAAGGCACCGCTTCCTTAAAGTATGCCAATGGACGTGCGGTATCGGAACGCGTAATGCTTGACACGATTGACAGCCTCACCCGCGAACTCCCGGTTCCGGATTTCATTAAGATCGATGTAGAGGGATATCAGTTAGAGGTATTACGCGGCGGTGAACACTGTTTGAAAACGCACGCGCCTCTCCTAATGGCGGAGCTAAAGGATGTTGGTGAAACAAATCGTGCCTTGTACGCAGAAATAGAAAATTACGTTGCAGATTTAGGGTATCAACTTTATGAGATTAAGAAATATTCTATCCGGCGATGTCCAAAACTTTCTGACTCACCCAAAAGAAATTTCTTCCTCGTCAAAGAGCATTCCCGCGCCTTCTCCAGAATCTTACCGTGGCTCAGATGAAGTGAATCTTTCGGAAGTGCCCATCACGATGATCGCGGGCAACTTCCGAGAGACTTTTATCCTATTCTCACGTTCAATCTTATGTGAACCGTCCCAGCACCGGATACGCCGGATCGTTATACCCTTTACCGGTGTGTTCACCGGGTGGAACAAGTTCGTTAATAGTTGCTTCATCGCCTTCCGTTAGCGTGCAATCTAAACACCCCAAGTTATCCTCTAATTGTTTCATTGTGCGGGGTCCGATGATAGCAGAGGTAATTATCGGATTTGCCAATACCCACGCCAATGAAAATTGCGTTAGGGTTTTACCGTGCGCATCTGCCAACGGTTTGAGTTGTTGCGCGACTTCATAACTCTCCTCGCGGAGTTCCGTCTGCAAAATTCGTCTATCCTTACGAGCGGCTCTTGAACCCGCAGGCGGCTTTTTGCCGGACAGATACTTTCCAGCCAGTACGCCTCGTGCCAACGGACTATACGGCACAACCCCCACACCATACTGCTCACAGAACGGCAACAACTCTACCTCAGGATCTCGGTTAACAATATTGTAGAGCGGTTGAACGCATACGAACTCTTCCAGCCCCTGTTTTTCGCTTGTCCAGAGTGCTTCACAAATACGCCACGCCTGAAAGTTGGAACAGGCAATGTAACGCACCTTCCCCTGTCGCACGCAATCGTCCAAAGCCCGTAACGATTCCGCAATTCGCGTGGAGGCGTCCCAGCGGTGCAGGTAATAGACATCGATATGATCTGTGTCAAGGCGTTGCAGGCTCGCTTCAACTTCGGACATAATATGGAATCGGTGTGAACCCGCGGCATTCACATCATCTCCCATATTGCCGTGAACTTTCGTGGCAATGACCCAATTCTCTCGGTTTTCGCGAACGGCTTTCCCGATAATCCGTTCCGATTCACCGTCGTTATAGACGTTCGCGGTGTCCATAAAATTAATGCCCGCGTCCAAAGCCTTGTGGATAATCCGAATTGAATCCTTTTCATTCGTCGGTCCCCCGAACATCATTGTACCGAGACAGAGCGGCGAGACTTTTACGCCTGCGCGTCCAAGTGTTCTATATTCCATATATTTTCTCCTTTTTATCGCTATCGGCTATCGGCGGTCGGTGGTCGGTAAAGAGGCACTTTTGTAACAACTTAAATCTAAGTTGGAATATTCCAGGACACGGTGGATTGTTACCGAAAACCCTCTTAACTGACAACCGATAACTGAAAACCGACAACTACTTAAGCCATCCGTATCCCACCGTTGACATCCAGTGTCGCCCCAGTCACATACTGTCCCTCTTCCGAGGCGAGAAAGAGGATAGCTGTTGCTATTTCTGAAGCATCAGCGACCCGTCCTAATGGAATCCGGTCTGTCATATCGGGATGGTTTTCCGTCATCTCCGTTGCCGCTACTCCGGGTGCGATGGAATTCACCGTAATTCCGTACTCTCCAAGCACAACTGCCAACGATTTCGTCAGACACATGACACCCGCTTTTGAAGCGGAATACGGGGCAGAAGCGACCAAACCGCCGACCTGTCCCGCCAACGAACCGAGATTGATGATCCGTCCGGAGCGTTGTGCCTTCATCGTCTCCATGACTGCCTGTGAACACAGAAATGGACCTTTGAGGTTCACAGCCATCATCCGATCCCATTCCGCTTCCGTGCAGGCATCGATACGCGTATAACTAAAAATACCGGCATTATTGACTAAAATATCGATCCGTCCGAATGTGTCAAGTGTTTCCTGAACCATCTTACGCACGGAGGCGCCATCCGCTACATCCGTTTCAATCACCCGACATTGCCTACTGAGCGCAGCTATTTCTGCTGAAGCCGCTTCCGCATTCGCCATATTTACTTCAGGGATGACAATATCCGCACCTTCTTTGGCGAACGCGAGACACGTTGCTTTCCCAATACCGCCTCCACCCCCTGTAACGATCGCAACCTGTCCTTCTAAACGCATCTATATTCTCCTTTTACTGTTTTTCTGCCACGCAGTCAAGTCAGTCCTGCGCTCTATTCTTTATTTGCAAAATTGCAACAGATATAGTAATATACTCGTATTATCACACGAAACTTGGAAAAAAGTCAACAGAATGGGTGGCGTTGAAAATTGGCATTCGTTGTAATTGTTATACCTATAGGACTTACGCACTGTAGCATAAACTGTCAGTTTGTGCGATGTAGAGGGGTGCTAACTCACACTTACGTCTATAGGTCCTACCATCGTAATAAACGGAATGCCTTATTTTGCGTAAGTCCTGATCTATTGGCTTGTGACAAATGGCGTAAGGAGAATTGAAATATGAAAAAGACCGTATTTTTATCTTGGCTCAAGCCAGTTCTGGTTATGAGTTTCGCTTATTCTTTTCTGCTTACAGCGGCAGCACAGAATTATTACCCAGCGGACATCGGGAATACGTGGGTTTTAGAGAGTGTTGATGGTGTAGAACGAAGCACTTATACCCTTGAGGGGTCCGAAACTGCTGACGGTGAAGAGCGTATCTTATTGAAAATTAGGACTGAGGAAATCAGTACTGGCGAGTCTGAGACTGACCAGTATCTCTTAACTGTTGGCACTGACGCCATTCAACTCCACAGAATTATCTTAGAAGATGCTGTTGCCACCTTGTCCGCGGATTTTCCAACACCTGTTACTTTTTTTCCTTTACAATTAGCGTTGGGCGATAAATGGCAGATACCGGCGGATGCAGAAGTGATGTTAGTAGGCGGACTTACCATAAATGGAAAGAGCACTACTAATTTGGAAGTTGTTGAGTTTGAGGATGTCGTCACACCCGCAGGAACGTTTGAGAACTGTGCGAAGGTCCGATTAGAGCTGACACTCACGACGCCATTCCTAAATCTTGATTCTACTACTTACCAATGGTTCGCTCCAGATATAGGTCCCGTCCAGTACGAAAATAGTGATAGCTTGATTTTTGGCTTGGTAAGCTCCAACCTGCTAACCGAGCCTGCAGAACCTGAGACGACAGAGGAAGATAGCACACCCGAACCACCTCCTGTGGAAGATGTCATGCCCGAATCATCTCCTGAGGAGGACACTGTACCTGAACAACCTTCTGAGGAGGAAGTTATGCCTGAAACGGTACCTTACGATGTGACAGGAGATGGTGTTGTGAATATCTTGGACCTCACTTTTGTAGCTGCTCGCTTGGGAGAATCCGATTCTGACGCAGATGTCACCGGCGATGGCACTGTTAACATTTTGGATCTGGTGCTGATCGCACAAAATTTCGGCAACTGACCTTTAAGAATCCTGTAATGAGTGTCCTCATCTGATATTTTTTCTTGAAAACCTTTGATGAATGTGATAATCTTTGTGTATGATTGCATGGAGCCTGAAAAAATCAGTATGGTAAATTGGAAAGTAGCACTATTTGTTGTTATCATTGCGATTCTGGTGATGGCGGTCGGAATGTGGTTTGGATATCGATACGTCTCAGAACAGGACGACATTTCACCAGAGGGATGGCGTGAGCGTTCCAAAAGAGCAGATTCGCATCTTGATGAACCACTTGTGTATCTACCCGCCCGGGCAGAAGTTTCGCAGGAACAATTTTATTGTTGTAAACATTATTCAAGAAACATTATTCAAGTTGGTATCTTTTGAAAAAGGAGATTTAAATATGAAAACTATCAAATTTGTGTCTTGGCTAACACCCGTCTTGGTGCTAAGCCTCGTCTGTAGTTTCACACTTACGGCGACAGCGCAAAATTATTATCCGGCGATGGTCGGCAATACATGGGTTTTTGCGACTGCCGACGGGACAGAGCGACGCACCTATACCTTTGAGGGACCCGAAACTGTTGACGGTGAGGAATTTATCCTCATGAAGATCATCAAGGAAACCGCCGGAACAGACGTCGCTGCGCTTGACAAGTCCTGGGTAACTGTTGAAGGAGATGGAGAGATTCTACTTCATCAAGTCGCCTTCGACCGAGGGGCATTTGGCATCGCCGAGGCGACTTTTGATCCACCGGTTACTAATTTCCCCGCCGCGCTACCATTGGGACATACGTGGGTGATTGTGACGGAAACAGTACTGAAACTGGTCGGAGCCGCGACCACTACCAGCACTTTAGAGGTTGTCGCAATCGAGGACGTTGAAACCCCGATCGGCGTATTCAAAGATTGTGTTAAGATCGAGACGAACCGAAAAGCCGTCACGGCACTTACAGTTGTACGTGAAAATGAGTTCCTATGGCTTGCCCCCGATGTGGGTCCCGTCAAATACATGGATGTCACTCAAGAAATCGTTTTTGAATTGGAAAGTTACAATCTTGTTGAGGCACCCGTTGCAGAAGACGCACCTACAGCAGAAGACGTGCCTGCAGTCGAAGAGCCGCCTGCTGATGACGCGCCTGTCTCAGAAGATGCACCCACAGTCGAAGATGCACCTACGGTAGAAGACGCTCCAGCTGCAGAAGACGTGCCATCTGTTGAGGAAACACCGCCCACCGAGGAAGCCCCTGAGGAACCAGCCCCAGAAGAACCGATGCCGGAACCCGTCATAGAAGGTCCTGCGTTTGATATAACGCTCGAACCCGGATTGAACATGATTTCTATTCCGTTGATGCCCGCAGAACCCTACACAGCGAAATCGCTCGCAGAAATGCTCGACGCCACTGCTGTTATTCGGCTCGATACAGCAACAGATCGTTTTGTCGCTTACACGGTTGCTGATGAAGGTGATGGCTTTGGCATTACGGGAGACAAAGGGTATATCGTCAATACGCCTGCTGGCGGCATGGTAAAGTTCACAGGTGATGCGTGGGACAACCAACCCGAACAGCCTGAACCCGAAGAAGCACCTGTTGAGGAACCAACCCCAGAGGAAGTCGCTGAAGAACCGGTTCCCGCTGAGGAAGAATCACCTGCCGAGGAAGTTGCTGAGGAACCTGCTGCCGAAGAAGAAGCTGCTGAGGAAGAGGTCGCTGAGGAAGAAGCCGCTGAAGAAGAAGCTGCTGAGGAAGAGGTCGCTGATGCTGGCGATGCCGCTCCCGCCGCTCCCGCACTCTCAACCTATAAAAGCGCATGGGCGTTCATCGTTACCTCCGACATCCACGGCATGGAAACCGGAACCGCATATACCCTCGTCGCTGAAAACCTCCGCACCGGCATTAGTGCCTCGGAGAACATCACAAGCACAGCGAAACGGTCCTCTGCTGTCTGGGCAGACCTGAACCGTAAGAGCGTCGTTGAAGCGGGTGATAAACTCAAAGTCTCCCTTTACGATGATCGTGGGAGAATCGTCTCAGGTCCGTTCCAACGGACGGTGACGACCCGTGACATTCGCAATGCGTTTTTGAGTCTGCAACTCAATGTTGGCGATGTGCAACCGCAAGACACGTTGTTGGCGCAGAACTACCCGAATCCGTTCAATCCAGAGACCTGGATTCCGTATCAGTTGAGCCAATCGACAGAAGTGCAGATAGATATCTATAATGTATCGGGTCAGTTGGTTCGTTCGTTGGATTTGGGTTGGCAGCCGACAGGTTCGTACATGACACCCTCGAGTGCTGCGTACTGGGATGGTAAGAATGCTGTAGGCGAACGTGTAGCGAGTGGTATCTACTTCTATACGCTACAGACGTCAGATTTCACTGCCACCCGACGCATGGTTATCCTCAAATAGAGGACACAGTAAACATAATTCACGCAACGCCTTGGTGTTTTCATCAAGGCGTTTTTTTGGGCATTTCGCTATTTTTAGTGTTATAATTGTAACAGCACTAACTTTGACAAAGGGGAATCAAATGGTCAGAAATACCCTTCTGCTTGTTGCACTGCTCTGTGCCTTCGCCAATATGGCGGGTGCTCAGAATTATTACCCTGTTGATATCGGAAATACTTGGGTTTTGGAAAGTACAGATGGTGCTGAGCGCACCACTTACACAATTGAGGCGACCGATGAATCTGTCAACGGTGAACAGGTCCGTGTCCTTGAGATCACAACGGAAGTATTAGGTACAAGCACGGTCAGAACGAGCACTTTCCTCTTTCAGGTGGACGAAGAAGGTATGAAACTCCACAGAATTGTCGCCGAACTTGGGGATGCCTTCGGAGTGGCGCGTATGGAATTTTCACCACCTGCTGTATTTTTCCCCACGATGCTTCAACTCGGTGAAATATGGGAGACACAAGGGGAAACGGAAGTCAATATAGTCGGTGCTGCTTCGGTCTCCAGTGTGAATGAGATTGTCGCTGTTGAGGATGTTGTCACACCGGCGGGAACATTTGAAAACTGTTTAAAGATTCGAGTGCGCACGAGAACTACTGTCGCCTTAGGTACAAGCCGTTCAACCTCCTACCAGTGGCTTGCACCAAATTTCGGACCCGTTAAATTTGAAACCGATCAGGATATTGTCTTTGAATTGGTCCGCTCAAATCTGCGCGCGACCGAGATGCCTTATGACGTAAATGCCGATAGTATTGTGAATATCTTGGACCTCGTCTTTGTCGCTTCTCGACTTGGGCAGACGGATCCGAAGGCTGATGTAAATGACGATGGCACCGTTAATATGCTTGATTTGACGCTGATTGCTCAAAACTTTGGAAAATAAACATAAAAAACGGATCTATATCCACTACAATCGTTTAGGAGAATCTCGATGCAATACCGATTCCGCTTTCTTTTCTGGGGTTTGGCATTCATACTGAGTGGCACACAGGTCAGCACTGTTTTTGCCAGAGCACCAGCAACAGCGAAGATTGTCTTCGCCTCTACTCGTGATGGCAATTCTGAAATCTATATAATGAATCCGGACGGAAGTAAACAGGTGAACTTAACCCGGCACCCTTCAAGAGATCTCGCACCCGTTTGGTCTCCAACGGGTGAGCACATCGTTTTCAACTCACACCGGGGTGGGACTCGCGATATCTACATAATGGATGCGAATGGAAAAAATGTGCGGAAGGTGTTTCGGCGTTTGGCGTATAGAGAATACCCTGTCTGGTCTCCGGATGGAAAAAAACTGGCTTATACAAACGCCGCCGACTGGAGTGTTTATGTCGGGACAATAGACAGTCAACAAGAGGAACGCATAACATCAGTGAATTTTCTCGGCGGCTGGCCCACTTGGTCACCCGACAGTTCAGAAATAGCTTTTATATTAACAGAGGGTCCATGGGCTTATAGCTTGAAGGTTGTCAACCTCGAGACGCGCAAGGAAAGAATTCTGATGCCAAAGGAGGACATCGGAAAATTTTTCGATCCTGATTGGTCACCGAACGGTACGCGTATAGCGTTCGCGTGGTCTAAAAAGGGAATTTATGTGATAGATAAGAATGGAAGAAACTTAAAACGTCTCGTTTCCAGCGCAAGCCGGCCCACATGGTCCCCGCTTGGGGACGAACTCGTTTATGGAAAGAAGCAGCAGCTCTTCAAATTCAATCTCAGCAGCCGTAGGTCTAAGCAGCTCACACACGGCGCAATCAATTTTGGCGCAGATTGGTTTGATCCACAGGTCTTGCCTGTTCACCCTCAAGCCTCGTTGCTAACAACAACGTGGGCAACCCTCAAACAAAGGTAACACTCGGACTGCCCCCGGATTAGATCGAGTGCTGTTTGGTTTCGCCTGCATTGAGCGTTGTTTTATTCCACACTGACTCTTTACCAGTTTGCAATCGCCATGAAAACGTGAGTGGTGAATCGCCACCATTGTAAAAGACAACTTCCGCGCTCTTTTCTGTTCCCAGAATAGGTCGCACCAAAGAGAGAAGCGTCGATGGATGGCTGTGTCTGTCCGCGTGTCGGACCTCCAAGAGTTGTGTGACTTCACTATGGACTTCACGCGTACCGAGAAGCAAAGGACCATAACACGCTGTGACCGCGCCTTGTCCCCAATTCCGTCCATGCCCTGCCGCAACTGAGCACACCGCACCACCCATATCGGCGTGTTCCCTTCCACCGCGTAGCACACGCCTCGCAATATTTAAGCGCGTTGCCGCACTTCGCAAGGCTCGCAGTGCATAACCGGTCTCCCCTGTTACTTGATAGGCAAGCGTGAAAGTGGCAGTTGAGGGTTCCTGAATCGGTTTCACAGAACCATCGTCTGACCATTCACCCCAGTATGCCATGTCTGCTCGTTTACCGACACCAGGCTCCCGACGGCGAACCTCTTGTGGGAAAATCAACGCCAGCAGTTCTGGGGGTTCGTCGGGAAGTTTCGTTAATCCGGCACCGATCTGCTCGTCAAATCCAGTATCCCCAAAAGTCCAACGGTAGTAACTGAGTGCCGCCGCCGCGGGGTCGTTAAACGGATCGCTCAATGATGTCACTAACGGCGCTACAATCCGCTTTGCCGCTGTTTTGAAAATCTCTTCTCCAGAGAGCAGATAGAGGTCACCCAATGCGTAGATAGCACCAGAAGCCAACAATACCTCAATACCAGCCAGTGGGTCACCTGGGATGCGGTGCGTGCTTGCCACGAGTCGCTGTAGATTCTTCTCGTTGACAGTGGCTTCGTCAAGCCCGTCTCCGTCAAGTGTCCAAAGCAACGGTATCGGATCCGGTGCCGCAATGAGTCGTTCAGCACGTTTTCTGCCATACCGCAATGCCCATGTCAGATAGCGTTCTTCACCCGTCACACGATACGCCGCAATTGCTATATGGATAAATCGGAAATGTTCCGCCATTTCATACGCATCTTTTTCATCGTTCGTCACATCTCGGCTACCGATGTTGTACCCGATAAATGTATCGCGGTCGTAGTCGTACCAAGGCGGAATCTCTGGCACCCAATTCCCAATGTGTTCCGCCGCATCCGTCAAGAGCGAGGTCGCTTCCGTATCCTCCGGTACCAGACCGATATAGCGAGGCAAGAAAAGGAGAAACGGTTCCGGTCCGTGATGTGCTTCTGCCTTCGGCTCGTATCCGTGGAGACAGTCGCGTTTCACCCAACCGAGCAACGCCGCCTTCAGTGTATCAAAGTGCTGTAAGACAGTCGCATCACCCGTGATTAAATAGTGTGGGAACCATGCCAGCGCATAGTTTGCCTCATCTTCGCCACCGTCGTTGGGACCTGGAGGGTCGAGCAGCATACTCTGTTTCAGCCATCGTCCCATTTCGTTCCTGAGCGTGGTATACGCCTCGTAGCATTCATGGATAGTCCTGTTCATCGTTCTCTCCTATAGCAGCGACTTCACAAACTCAATACTCTGTTTCGCAATCGTTTGCGGATCCGGATTGAAGTCGAAGACCTCTGTTGAGACGTAGCCGCTGTAATTAATTTCTTTTAGGGCTTCGATGATCGGTGGGTAGTCTACATTGCCAGAACCGGGCAGATAGCCGTTATCGTCGTTGGAATGAAAATGTGCGACATGGGGAGCATGGTTACGGATTTGTGTCGGCATATCCAGCCCCTCTTTCGCAGTGCTACATACATCCAGGATCATCTGGAAATTCGGATGATTGACGGCGTTCACCATTTCAACTGCTGTGTCTGGGTTCGTAATAAAGTTCGTCTGGTCACTCGATAATGGTTCCATGCATAACATCACATCTCTTTCGCCTGCCAGTTCAGCACCTTCTGAGAACGTCGCCCGCGCGTATTCCCAAGCCTCTTCAAACGAGAGCGGTTCCATTACATTGCGTTGCTGTGGTGAACCGATCACCATCACTTTTCCGTCTAAGTCGGCGCATAGGTTAATCAGCGCGAGGAAGTAGTCCCGCGTTTCTTTCCGAATCTCTGCATCCGGATGGTTAATATAGAGTCCGGGGGGTGAGACGAGTAGCCAATGAAGTCCTGCAATCTCTACCTTCGCACTTTCTGCCGCCTTACGGATACGTGTCCGTTCGGTCTCGCTGATATCTAAAACCGAATCGGCTAACGTAAACGGTGCGATCTCGACCGCCTCGTAACCGAGTTCAGCGGTATAGGTGAAAACATCCTCGATCTTCCAATTTTCAAACATCTCGTTGCATACTGCAATTTTCATTTTTTAATTATTCCTTGCGGGTAAATAACGTGGATTTGAACTTTAATGTTCTATTCTCGAAACCGCTCTCCATTTCATTTCGAGCTAAGTTTTTGGTGTTTCGGACCTCCCTATTCTAAAGGAGTTATGCTTTTTTGTCAAATTTTGCTATTGTTCAAAAACGCCGCACCAATTCCATGCTCCAAAATCTCGGTTCGTTGACATAACCGGTGAGATTATTGAAGTCAATACCACCGGTGGGAGATGTGTCGTTCAAAATATTACGTCCTATGAGTGCCACCTCTACGTCAACGTTTGGGAATAGGTAAGCGAGCCGGACCCCGCCCTCCAAGAGCCGATCATCAGCGAATTCCACCGATTCATAAAGAAAGAATCTCACGCGACTGCGATATGCCCAGTCCGTGGATGCGACCAGACGTGCACCTCCCGGGAATGGAAGCATATAGCGCAGGGATACATCTGCAATCCAACCCGGAGCCTGCGGCAAACTGTTGCCATTAATGGAAAAGGTGCCTTGAACAGGGGCACGCGGATCCAGAACTGTACAGGGAGCACCGCACCCCTGTATCGCCAAATTCGGATCGTCAATGCGGGTTTGGTTGTAACTGAGTCCCGCTGAAACCTCCAGCGTTGTGATGGGTAAGAGGGTCAATTCTACTTCGATACCCCGTCCAATGGTGCTGTCAGCATTCACCAATCGATTGAAATTCACCTCTCCACCGACCGCAGTGAGTTGTTGGTCTTGCATAAAGTAGTGGAACGCCGCCATATTCAGATGCAACCGTTGTTCCCATAAGCGTAACTTCGTTCCGCCTTCAAAAGAAAGAATGGTTTCCGTATCCGCCACTGTGACGACATCTCCGAACAGCAAGCGTCCTTGGATGCTGGGTGCGCGAAATCCGCGCGCCGCACGCAGATACGTCTGCACGTTAGGTGCAACTTGGTAGCGCAAGCTCAGATCCCCGCTCCACACGGTAGCCTGAGGGTTCTCGTGGATGGGAGCGAGTGGTCCTGCCCCTGTAACGGCAGGTGCCGTTTCACGCCATGCTGTGTAGTTCTTCACATCGTCAGACAGTCGGATGCCGGCACCCAATTCCAGATCGTCGAGAAATTGGAAAGTCAGTGCCGCAAATGCAGCCCGTGCTGTAGCCTTTTGTTCTTGGCGGACCATTCCGTCCAGAGTACCGCCAGATAGAGTATTGTAGTTGAAATCCTCCATCTCTACGAACTCGCGGAAATAGTACAGTCCGAACTGGTAAGCAAGACGACGCACTTCCGGACTCATCAAACGGATTTCTTGACTGAACTGGTGATGCACGGGAATACCAGAGGCAGTTTCAGAAGGGAACGGAATCTCGCCGGGACCACTCGGTGGACTGAACACGGCACCGTACCCGCCATCAATGTCTCCGCGTGAGAAGTTGGTGAGTTGTTCCGCGCCTGTCAGCGAAACCAGTTGGAAGTCCCCAATATCGTAGCGAACTTCGACTGCCAACCCACGCGTGCTCAAAGTCTGTTCATTACGTCCATCGTGAGCGATGCGGTCGCGAGTGAAATCCGAGATCAGACCTTCCTCTCCCTTTGACAAGATATTGGCGCGGAATAGGCGCGCAGTGCCGTCGAGATCACGAGCATGAAACTTGAGCCATGCTTCCAGTTCCGGCATAGGTGTCCACAGCAATTGTAGACGTCCAGCCAAGTCGCGGTGTCCACCTAAGGCACCTTCTTCGCCTGTGTGTTCGTTATCTACCCAATCGTCCCGCCACTGCGCAAGCAGTGAAAGCCGAGCCGAAAGCACGGACGGCACGAGCGGACCCGACACCGCTCCCTCAAAGTTGCTGGTGTTGAACCGTCCATAACTTAACTGTCCGTACCCTTCCAATGTCTGTGTCGGACGCGCCGATTCGAACTTCACGATACCCGCAGGCGTATTGCGTCCAAAGAGCGTACCCTGTGGTCCCCGCAGCACCTCAACCCGATCTAAATCGAAGGCGGGAAATCCTTTCAACAAAGCATTCTCGAGCACAACTCCGTCGTAGAGGACTGAAACCGGCTGCGAAGCGTTGAGATCAAAGTCCGTATTGCCGAGACCTCGGATATAAAAACGCGGAAAGATACGTCCAAATGATGACTCCATCTGTAAACTCGGAGTGCGGTTCGACAAGAAACGGACATCCATGCCCGACGAACGTAAAGCGTCAAATTTTTCACCCCGAATGCTCGAAACGGAGAGCGGCACCTCAACAGAACGTTGCTCTCGTTTACGGGCAGTAACCACGACCTCTTCCATCTTCACAACTTCTTCGGCTCCTTCATCGGCAGAGACTGTTAGAGATATAGACAGCAGCGCTAAGACAGCCAAAGCACAAAACCGTATATTATAATTCATATTTCCCCTCAGAAATAAATTGTAAAAAATTTCGGATAAAATAATGATGTGATAGCAAAAACTCTAATCTAACAAACAATATTGAAACATACTGAGTAAGAAAAATCAACCAATGTCTGATACGACTCAGAGCCATCCAGTTTTCATACTTCAAGTTAATTTGTTCGTAGTAGGGTAATTTATTGCCCGTTAGGCATACCTCCAGCACGTGCGATGAATCGCACTACTACAAACGTACGTGCTCTTAATCCGAAAACTACTTTGCGACTGGATCGTTTAATTCTCTGGCAAAAGCAATCCGTTGATCGTGATTTATTGGTAAATATTCCTTGACTTTCGATCTCGTGTTCGTATAATAACCAGATAGCACTACGTTGCAAATTTCAGATTTTGGAGATGAACTATGGCGAAAATACGGATGGCACAGTACGGAACCAAGCACGGACACGCGCGTGGAAAGCTGCAGGCAATGCTTGTCAATCCTGACGTTGAGGTCGCGGGTGTATTTGAACCCGACGCACAACAACGCGACAAACTTCAAGCCAACGGGGAGACGTTTGCTGATGTTCACTGGTTTGCGGATGCCGCGGAAATGTTGGACGATGATTCTATCGTGGCAGTTGCTTCTGAGGGGAACAACGCCGAGAGTTTGGATCAGACCGAGCAGATTGTAAACGCGGGTAAGCACGTCTGGTACGACAAACCCGCTGGTGAAAACTGGGAGCAATGGCAGCGCGTCATCAATACCGCCCAAGAGAAATCCCTACATGTACAGATGGGCTATATGTTACGGTATCACTCTGCCTTTAAACAGGTCGCCGAGTGGGTGAAATCTGGATTTTTAGGCGATGTTTTTTCTGTTCGCGCTCACATGTCAACCAATATTCCTCACGAGTCACGTGCGCGTATCAGCCAACACGTCGGTGGTATCTTTTTTGATTTGGGGGGACACGTCCTCGATCAAGTGCTTTGGCTCCTCGGACGACCGGAACATGTTACTTCTTTCCTCCGAAACGATGGCGGTTCGCTCGAACCTTTCAAAGATAACACCCTAACTGTCTACGAATTTGAAAAGGCGATGGCATTCATCTCAATTTCCGCTTTGGAACCGAGACCCGTTGCGCGTCGGTTTGAAGTCTATGGAAGCAAGGGGAGTGCTATCATCGTTGAACCCTTTGAGCCGGGATTGAACATTCGTCTCTGCTTGGAGGAAGCGAAGGACGGATATTCGCAGGGCGAGCAGATTGTTGAGATAGATGGAGAGAGCCGTCAACGCACCTATGAACTCGAACTTGACGCGTTTTTGGCGACCATAGCAGGAACGCAGCCGCCTGATCGTCCAGTATCACATGAACTGTTGGTACAAGAAACGCTTCTGCGAGCTACAGGTGTTATAGCGAGTTGACGAAAGAATTAATGTAGGCGCGCTTCCAAAGCGCGCCTACCTCCTGTTCTTTTCCTGTAGGGGCGAGCTATGCTCGCGATTCTTATCTGATCGCTGATTGCTGACCGCTGACTGCTGACTAATCTTCCAATCCGCCTGCCCATTTGATACAGCCTATGATGTGTTCGTGGAACCATTTCTCGCTCCAAAGGGCATCCGGGTGTCCGAGTGCCGTATACATCACGCGCCCTTTGCCGTAAGTATGGCACCAGCCGAGTGCGTAGTCATGGTCCTCACGGTTGCCGCGAGAGAGATCGATGGAATCGTTGTCCAAGCGCATCAGGACCCGTGTTTTGGAGCGGTCCCAATCTTTGAACGTGTAGATTTCATCGACGACTTTGAAACTGTTGCCCAACATACGAGTTGCTGGATGGTTCCCGTCTTCTACGATCACGTTCACTTCTTGATGCCACGGGTGTCCGGCGAAATAACCACCGAGCATCTCACCGTATTCGGGCCAATCATAGCAGGTATCTGTCGCGTTGTGGATGCCAAAGAAGGCTTTACCGTTCCGTACGAAACTCAACAGTGCCTCTTTTTGAGCGTCATCAAACGGAAGGTTGCCTGTCGTCGCGAATGCGAGGATATCTTGGTTTTCGAGATTTTCAGCGGTAATTCGGTCGCATCGATGCGTTGTGGTGACGTTCCAACCATTTGCCGCACCAATTTCCTTCAGTGTGACCTCTGCATTCGGTAAGTAAGTATGTTCAAAGCCAGCGGAATGGCGTAACATCAGAATGTTCATAGAAAAACTCCTTTGTGATAGGGCAGTGCGCAAAGTCTCCTGATAATTAATCGGTAATCCCTTGGTTTACGAATTAGATTCTGGAATTTAATCGGAGAGTACGCTTTTCTCGTATACATATTATACAAAATTGTCGGAAAAAATGTTAAACTATTTTGTGTTCTGCCGTCACACTAAGCAGTGTTGATATCCCGCTATGCAGTACGCTATTATTCACAGTGACCTAACAGCTTCTGAATATCCAATAAACAAACTATAGGAGAGCAAATGAGATTTCTAAAAAAAGGCGAGAAAAAACAGCCAAAATCTTCCTCAGGCTCCGCAACGAAAGCACACCCCGACCTAAAGGTAGTTACGGGGTCAGAGATTTCTGGACGGCAACCCCGACAACCAGCACCCCCGCAGCAGCAACAGCAACAGAATATAACATTGCCGAATATCAAGTATAAAATCGCGGTTGCCAGTGGAAAGGGCGGCGTAGGAAAATCTACTGTTGCCACCAATCTCGCGATCTCCTTGGCGAATACAGGGGCGGCGGTTGGCTTGCTGGATGCAGATGCCTACGGTCCCAGTATCCCAACGATGATGGGTATTCAAGAACAACCCAAGACCAGCCCAGAACGTAAGATTATCCCGCTCGTTCGTCACGACATTAAACTTATGTCCATTGGATTTATGGTCCCGGAAGAGCAGGCGATGATCTGGCGGGGACCGATGTTACACGGTGCCATCCGCCAACTTCTCGGGGACGTAGACTGGGGTGAACTCGATTATCTCATCATTGATCTCCCACCGGGGACAGGCGATGTCGCGCTCTCTTTAACACAGGCACTTCCACTCACCGGCGCACTCATTGTTACGACCCCCCAAGATGTTGCGCTTGCTGATGTCCGACGGGGCGTTGCTATGTTTGAACGTCTGGGTGTCCCTATCCTCGGCGTCATTGAAAACATGAGCTACTTCCTCTGTCCGCACTGTAATGAAAAGACAGAGATCTTTAGGGCAGATGGCGGTAAAAACACCAGCGAACGATTCGGCGTCGCGTTCTTAGGGCAAATTCCGCTTGATGCTGAAGTCTGCACTGCGGGGGACATCGGCGTGCCGATTGTCGCTGGACATCCAGAATCCCCACAATCCGGAGCGTTCGGCGCAGTCGCCTCGGAATTAGCGGCGGTACTGGAGGAAAGTGGCGAAGAAGATGAATTAACGATCCTCTAAGTCTCGACACGAAAGAAACTTCATTGACAAATCCTGCGTTTCCTATTAGAGTAAGTTTAGATTTATATCCGAAACCGTTAACGCTTTCTCATTTGAGTGATGGAGAAACCTTACGCAAGGAGGCTACTCATGGCGAATACAGGTTGGGGAAACATCTACAAAAAACTCGGCGCAAGACCCGTCATTAATGCGACTGGTAACCAGACCGTCCGAGGCGGATCCACACCGTCTGCAACTGTCCGAGACGCAATGCGCCAAGCGGATGAAAGTTACGTCGAAATGGAAGAATTGCTCGAAAAATCGGGACAATTCATCGCTGAGCAGTTGGGGGTTGAAGACGCGTATGTCACTGCTGGATGCTATGCCGCACTCGTCTTGGCATCAGCAGCGGTCATGACAGGGAACGACCCTGACAAGTGTGCACAACTTCCAGATACCACCGGACTCAAGGACGAAATCGTTTTTCAGAAAATCCAGCACTATGGCTATGATCGTGCGTTTACGGTTCCGGGGAGTAAACTCATATCTGTAGGAGACGAAAACGGATGCACCGAAGTGGCTTTGAAAGAGGCTATCGGCGAGAATACAGCCGCAGTCGCTTATCTTATCCAACCGAATCAGGGTAACGCCGTCCCGTTGGAGACAGCGATTGATATTGCGCATGCGAATGGCTTACCACTCATTGCCGATGCTGCCGCTCAAATTTATCCGCTTGAGTACTTCCGACGGAACGCCCAATCTGCAGATCTCGTCTGCTTCGGTGGTAAGTATTTCAATGCACCCCACTCTACAGGGTTCATTTGTGGTAGGAAGGATCTCATTGAAGTAGTGCGGGCACACGGTTTCATTGGACCGAAACCCGTTGGACGCGGCATGAAAGTAGACCGACAGGAGATTATCGGGTTGGTGACTGCTATTGACATCTGGTTGTCAACGGACCATGAGGTGCGGTCAAAGGAACAGGATGGGAGATACGCTGTCCTCGCAGAGGGGCTTGAGAATCTCGACGGTGTCTCGTGTGAAGTCCACTACCAAGAGAAAAGCCATACCCTGTCGAATCTACATGTTACGTTTGATACCGCCATTAGTGGCAAGGATGCCACGCAGGTCGCAAACGAATTGGATGCTGGTACCCCGCGTATCAAGGTGAACACGCACGGTAAAGAAACCATTGTGATTAATGCCTACACCCTCAATGCTGGGGAAGAGGATATTATCGCAAATGCCTTGCGACACCTCTTGCGTGGGTAATACCTGCAACACCCGTAGGGGCAGGTCTCGTGCCTGCCCCGTTGTGCTACCAGAAAACCCAATCTGCCCACGGCTTTATATTAAGCACCATCCCTAATAAACAAAACGCCGCCGACCCGCCGAGTGCTCCTTTTCCAGCCGCCTCCAGTTGTAGTCTTTGTGCTCGCGCTTTATAGGCATCGGTATAGATACTAACATAGTCCGCTGGTTTGCCGAGAAGTCGCTCAGCAGACGGAATAGGTTGGTAGAGATAAGCACCACCCATAGCAACAACGCCAAGTGGAAGATTCCCCACCACTCCTAAGATTCCCCCGGCAGCAAGCCACACTGTTGTATTTACATCCTCTTCGGCGTCAAATTCTGCATCCGCTTTGGCGGCAAGGATTATTGTGTTCTGCTGTGCGAAGCAGTGCATCGAGACGTTTAAACTGAGTCCGAACATCAGGGCGATCAGAATGTGAAGTAGCAGACCTCTTTTCATTTCAGTTCCCTTGTGAAAACGTGAATTTGATTTAAACATTTCAGGCGTAATAAAGGTTTTCCAGTTTGTAGTAGGGAGACCATTCATTGCCCGTTCCATCCACGGTTAACGGGTGATAGATCGCCTCATTCAGTTTTCCAGAGAAAACCTGTCAAGTCCCCCTGATAAGGGGGATTTCGGGGTTAATATCAGCGAGAAAAGTAAAAACTAAATGGCCCTACGGCGACTGTATTTCAATGGCACTACGTTCCGTTGTCGCTTTACGTGCAGCTTCGATAATTGCGAGGTTATGATACGCCTTCTCTGCAGGTACCGGTAGTGCTGTATCCACCGCAAGTGCGTTGAAGGTCTCCGTGAAGTATCGGACATGTCCACTGGCATCCTGCTGCTCTGCTTCATTAAATTCAGCGAGTTCCAGTTGTTTCCATCCGTCTGCCCGTGTGAAACGCTGGAGCGCATCCTCCACATTTCGGCGGTGTTGGACGCGTAAAGAGCCGTTTTCAGCGTGCATCTCGCACCACCCGGAATCCGTACCAGGCACGCACCACGATCCTGAAACCGTCGTGACAGCCCCGTTTTCATGTTCGCACAGCAACATGGCAATATCGTCAACGTCAATGTCAAGTCGTAGCGTCTGCACCCGTGCCTCAACATAACGCACCGGGGATCGCATCAGCGTACAGACAGCGTAGATTTCATGGTAACTCGTGTCGATGATACAGCCGCCACCTTTCGCTTTACTGGCGCGCCACGCGAACGCTGGGGTTGGGTGATCCGCCGAGAAGTCTGCAGGCTTCAATCCCATTCCCACGCTCCGTCCGAAATGTGATTCACCGAGGGCATCCAGTTCCCTCATTGCGGCTCGCATCCCGGCTGTGAAGATATAGTTATGCACCACCGTGTAAGGCACACCGTTGCGGCGGACTGCCTCCATAATTGTGTCTGCTTCTTCCAGCGTTGTCGCCATCGGTTTTTCCGAAATAACAGCTACGCCTGCGTTTGCGGCTTCAATGACCTGTTCGGCGTGAAGTGAGTGTGGTGTGGCGATCGTCACGACATCAAGTGCGGCGTGTGCCAGCATCTCGCGATAATCGGTGTATCGGTTTTCTGTGGGGACGTTGAACAGATCGCCAATTTTTTGCAAGTTTTCCGGGACGACATCTGCGAGGGCGGTTACCTGAACGGTGTCTGTGAGGGCGCGATAGGCGCGGGCATGTGTAATTTGCACAATCCCGCCACAGCCAATCAGTCCTAAGCGAATCGGTTTCTTCATGATGAGTCTCCTTTGTACAGAGTTTAGCATATTCTCTAATTATGTCAAATTCTTTGAGTCTTCCTAAACGCTTGAATGGACCTCTCCTTGTCCGGTTGGGTAGAGCGTTCAGCGAAACCCAACAATTGTAGGCAATGAAGCTACAGCGGTATTTCGCCTGAATCTCGGATTTCGCGGATTTAATAGTTTTTCGCCTTGTGATTCTTGAATTTTGTAGTAGGGAAACCATTCATTGCCCGTCCGTTGCGCCTGTGGATACCTAACTAACCCTTTCCGTACCGCTGGCGAGGTTTTCTCCTTGCTGATTCACCAGACCCGGTAGGGGCGGTTTCTAACCGCACCGGTGTTCGTGCAAATCGCGGATTACACAGGTTACGCGAATAGTGGAACTTGTATGTATTCTGCTGTGTTTAGCCCCATAGGGGCAGCATCTATGTAGAAAAGGTGCTGTCGGTTATCTTGAACCCCGTAGGGGTGACATCATATATAACGTGAGTTTGAAAATAAAAATTGAAGCGTCCCGTAGGGAATCAACGCTGAATGCGCGTGTGGCATTCAACGGGGTTGAACGGAGACCTACCAAAAGGCACACACACCACAGCGTTTTCATGGGAACAGAGAAACCTAAAATCACCAAAAACTGAGTGAAACCCAACGCATTAGATACTCACACGACTTCGGATGTTGGGTTTCGCTACACCTCTCTACCCGAAGAGTTCATTGAAGAACGCTGTCTATAGCGAAAATGCGCTTGTGGACTTTACTGCTCAACCCAACCTACGTCCATATTTGTATTTCATTTTCCAACCCACGTTTAATTATCAAACTCACGTTGTGGTTTAGCTTGTTTGCACTTACAACAATGGATAGAAGCCAGGGAAGGTTTTACTATTGCAAAGTATATAGGAATAGATATTATCGCTGCGTTTCGTCATCGCCACAATAGCATTTCAGAGTTTGAGCAGCAAAACAATATTCAGTTGCCAGAGGACATCGCGGTAATGTTGGGGCGATAGTAAGTTTAGGACGTAAACTTGCCGATTGAAAGTCATTGCGTCTTATCTTTGGAGAACCGCATCTTCTCTACCTGCCAATCTATTTGCTGTGTATTCGGTGTCTCCTTAATCCGTAGCTTTTCATACTTTGGAACGGATTCATAGTTGGTGTGAAGATCTGCTAATGCCGCGCCTGCATTCGCGAATCCCCAGAAATTTTGAGCGAATGGGATATGCGGTAAGTCTCGCTTGAGATTCGCTTGATACTTCTCGCGATACCCTGGATGGTGCAAGAGTGCGTAGGTATAGTGGAAAATGTCCCATTTGGTGATAGTATCATCACCGTAATGCGTTCGGAACTGTCCCAATGCCCAATCGGTGATATTCTCTTGACGGTTTGTGCCATCTTCATTGTAGATGTAGAAGGGGAAGCATTGAAAACTATCGCTTGCCGCGAGCGCGTGAAGATCTGGGATTAGGTTTGTCATTCCGTGAGCAGATGTTGAATAAGCATCTCCTCAACGGCGGCTTTAGAGAGGTGCGGATTAATTGC
The DNA here is from genome assembly GCA_965220065.1 of Candidatus Poribacteria bacterium. GTDB lineage: Bacteria > Poribacteria > WGA-4E > WGA-4E > WGA-3G > WGA-3G. Next base: position 4,254,109 of record OZ244804.1, on the reverse strand, counting down.
GGCGCAGCACTGTTCGTAAAAATCTGTGAAAACGGTGACAAATTTCGGATTCGTTTCGTGTTGTTCCGCTATGAGTTCTGCGGCTTTTCTACCGAGTGCGGGGACCTTCTCTTTGAATTCAGCGACAGCGGCGTGCCAGTTCGCGAGCGCGGCGGGTGGCGCAGCGAAGAAGTGTTGAAGTGCCGTAATCAGGCGTGTTGGATCGGTGATGTCTACGTCAAAAACCTGTTCTCCGTTCTGATAGAGGATACCGTGCTGCGGGTTTTGGAAGAAGATGTTATCGAGCGGGTAACCTGCCTCGCGTTTCGCTTGGACAGCTTTGTGGAGATTGTCGTCTATATCCTTCGCTTCCCAGTAGGCAAAAGGAAGTCCATATTCGTCGAGAATCACACCATCGAGAACGATACGATCGCCCGATGGCGTGCGCATCGTGAATTGCGGAATCAGGGTAGCATCCACCTGTTTTGCGCAGACGGTCAGCAGCGTCTCAAAAGGGGAGCTCACCGCGCCTTCGTGTGTGATGTTGTGTTTATCGTATTGCTGCAGGGTGGCGTAGTAATCTCGGACGGCTTTGTGATTGGGTTTGAGAGTGAGTTGTGGCATCGGGCTTGTAGTAGGTTTTTGGGATGGTTTTAGAAGCGAACGTTTAGGTCAACAAGGCAATCAGAGCTATAATTGCGGCACCAACGGCAGTACATACAGTCAGGACGGTTAGAATTTTACTGCTACCTTCTTGCTTACCTTCCAGTTTTCCTTTTATCCATCCTACATCGCGTTCTAAAGTTCCTACGCGAGTATCCAAAGAATCAAGGCGTTTTTCCAGACGCGCATTATTTTCTCTACCTTGTGTTTCGATTCGTGACAAAGTTTCAAGAACCCTTTCTCGAAAATCTTGGTCAGCCATTTTGATATCTCCTTTCCGATGTGTATTGTCTTTTACCAAAGTATACCACAAATATAGGTGAAAGTCAACAAAGTGGTTAGACGAACAGTTAAAATCCTCGCCATCTGCATAGTTCACATCGATCTGCACTTCAAACAAAGTATCGCCAAAAAATCCAAATCATTTTTGTCACACCTGTTCCACGAGATATGCTATAATGCGTTCCATAAGGCACTATGCTACATCTTGCCAATCAAAAAGGTAAAGGAGAATGCAATATGAGCCAAGAGGAAAAAAAAGAATCTGAAGAGACGAAAAACGACGAGAAAAATCCCGATATACCTGAAGATAAACTCTCGGTTACGCATCACAGTGTTACCATTAATGGCGAAGAAATCCGTTACACCGCCACAGCGGGGACGCTCGTTCTGAAAGAGGAGATCGACAAGGAGGGCGAAAAACCGAAAGCCTCCGTTTTCTTTATTGCCTATACGCGTGACGATGTGGAAGATACATCCAAACGACCGATAACATTCTCCTTCAATGGAGGTCCCGGATCTTCATCGGTCTGGTTGCATTTAGGGGTCTTGGGACCACGATGTGTCAAACCCGATGAAGATGGCGAATTGCCACATCCACCATATCAATTGGCGGATAATGAATGTTCTATTTTGGACAAAACAGATCTCGTTTTCATTGATCCCGTCAGTACGGGGTTCAGCAGAGCCGTACCCGGTGAAGAAGCGAAACAGTTCCACGGCTTCAAGAGAGATATTGAATCGGTTGGCGATTTTATTCTTCTCTATCTGGGACGTTACAAACGCTGGGGATCGCCTAAACTCCTGATTGGTGAAAGTTATGGAACGACGCGGGCTGGCGGACTGGCGGGATATCTTCAGGGACGGCACGGTGCCTATCTCAACGCCATCATGCTTGTTTCGGTCGTGCTTAACTTCCAGACGATCCGATTTGCCCCCGGCAACGATCTTCCCTATATTCTCTATCTACCTACCTATGCCGCGACTGCCCGTTATCATGACAAGTTAAGCGAAATTGATACCGAATTTGAAGCCTTCATGGACGAGGTAAGAGCCTTCGCGACGGGTGATTACACCGTCGCTTTGATGCAGGGCAGTGCTGTGCCGCCAGATCAACGTGCCAATATCGTTCAACAACTCGCGAAGTATACCGGACTGACACCCGAATATATTGAGCGAACGGACCTACGGATTAACATTATGCGGTTTTGCAAGGAGTTGCTCCGGGATGAAGGTCGCACGATTGGGCGTTTTGATAGCCGATACAAAGGAATCGACCGCGATTCAGCGGGCGAAATGTATGAATACGATCCGAGTTCCGCAGTCGTGCAAGGGGCGTATACCGCCGCTCTCAACACGTATGTCCGAGATGAACTCGAATTTGCGTCCGATCTCCCTTATGAAATCTTGAGTCGACGCGTACACCCGTGGGACTACAGCGACCATCAGAACGAATACGTCAACGTCGCAGATACGCTTCGCGCGGCGATGACCATGAACCCTGCCTTGAAAGTTTATGTCGCCAACGGCTATTACGACTTAGCGACACCGTTTCTGGCATCAGAGTACACCTTCAGTCACTTGGGGCTTGATGAATCTCTGCAAGATAACATCACGATGACTTACTATCAGGCAGGACACATGATGTATATTGACCAAGCGGAATTGCGCAAGATGAAAGACGATTTGGATGCATTCCTTGACGACGTGCTTCCCTAACCCTTATGCCTTAACCACAAAGTTTTTAATTTATGAGTCTCTGTGCTGGGCTCCATTTTCTACCAGACCCGTAGCCTGCAACAACGGCGCAGGCGGATTTAAGGAAGGGGCGTCAAAGATTCAAAATCACGTTATTCTCCCGCAAGGTAAAATTAAAAAATGAGTTATCAGAGAGAATTTGAAAAAAGACTGAACGTCGCCGTTGTCGGTGTCGGTTCACACGGCTATCGCAATATATTGCCGACGCTAACATTTCTTCCGATTCGGCTCAAAGCATTATGCGATCTCAATATTGACCGCGCCCGTATCACTGCAGAACAATACGCGGTGCAGGCGTGCTATCCGAGTATGGCAGAAATGTTTCGTAACGAAGAGTTAGATGCAATCTTTCTCTGCGCGCCGCCGCGTCTTCATCCCGAATTGACCTGCGAAGCGTTAGACGCAGGGATGCACGTCTGGATGGAGAAGCCACCGGGAATGTTTGCTGCCGAGGTTTCAGAGATGATCCGTCATCGGAAGGATCGTGTCGTCGTTGTCGGTTTCAAAAAGGCTTTCATGCCTGCCACGCAAAAGATTATCGAAATCTTCGCGACCGATGAATACGGTCCCTTGCGAAGCATTATGGGGATCTATCCGATGCAGATACCGAGCGATGGGAAACGTGTACTACGCGAGAGAGAGCATACGAATTGGCTTCAGAACGGGTGCCATCCGTTGTCTCTGTTTGTCGCAGTGGGCGGAAAGGTTTCAGCGGTGACCGTCCGCCGAGGACAACGGGGCGGTGGCGCGTGTATCATGGAATACGAGAGCGGAGCACTCGGAAACTTCCATTTGGCAGATGGTGCGAGACACGGGCAACCTGCCGAGCTTTATCAATTCTTCGGTGATGGATGCCACGCCGAAATTCGGAACAGCACACGTGTCCTACTTCAACGTGGCATGCCCTTCAATTATAGCGGCAGCACCAGTTATGTTCCTGAAGGCTTTGACAGTGGTGCTATCGTCTGGGAGCCACAAAACAGCCTCGGCACCCTCGAAAACAAAGGACTTTTCATACAAGGTTTCTACCAAGAGATGCGATATTTCTGTGACTGCATTCTGGAGGGAAAACCCGCAGAGCAAGGGTCGCTTGAGTTTGCTTTGGAAGTGATGAAGGTCTATGAGGCAGGACTCCGTTCAGAGGGAGAAACTGTTTCTGTTTTGTAAAAGTCGAAGTCGTTAAAACGGAGGTTGAATGGTAAAAGTATCCCTCAGACCCATTACGCCGGAGAATCTTGACGAGTGTATTTCCCTAAAGGTAGCGAATCATCAAAAGGAATTCGTTGCCCCTAATATATACTCCCTTGCCCAAGCGTCTGTGAGTCCAATATATCATCCTTTCGGCATCTATGACGCAGACGCCCATTACCGAGCAAATCCATCTATGGTAGGATTCGTAATGTATGGCCTTAGCAATGCTCGCGGTTTCATCTTACGTTTGATGATAGACGAAAAGTTTCAAAGACGCGGGTATGGCAGAGCCGCTATGGTTGAAGTGATACGCAGATTGAAATTACATCCAGAGGTCGAGCGGATTGCAACGAGTCATGATAGGAAAAATGAAGCTGCCGCGCGACTTTATGAAAGTTTAGGATTCGTTGATTGGAGACATGAATCAAGGACGGACGATTCCGGTGAAAGGTATCTCATCCTTCAAGAAGATAGTGCATAACTGGACGGAGGGAAAACGTGGAATATAGAAGACTGGGAAGAAGTGGAATTAAGGTATCCGAAATCTGTTTAGGGACGATGACCTTTGGGCATGGAGCCGATGAGACGGAGTCAAACCGCATGGTGGACCTCGCTTTGGATGCCGGTGTCAACTTTTTTGACACGGCGAACTCTTATGCCGAAGGCGAATCCGAAGTCCTCCTCGGCAAAGCGCTCAAGGGCAGACGACGTGATGCCGTCATTGCGACGAAGTTTTTCAATCCAATGGGTACGGGTCCCAACGATTCCGGGATGTCCCGCGCGCATATCATGCAAGCGATTGACGACAGTCTCAAACGTCTTCAGATGGACTATGTAGACATCTATTATATCCACCACGTTGACACACAAACGCCCTTAGAAGAGATGCTGCGTGCCTTAGACGATCTCGTTCAACAGGGGAAGGTGCGTTACACGGCGTGTAGTAACTATCAAGCGTGGCGGTTATCCGAAGCGTTATGGCTCAGCGATACAAACAATTGGGTCGGCTTTGCATGCTATCAGCCGCAATACAGTCTCGTCGTCCGAGATATAGAGCAGGAGATCGTGCCGCTTTGTGAACTCAAGGGACTCGGGGTCGTCGTATGGAGTCCATTGGCGGGTGGATTCCTCTCTGGTAAATACAAGCCGGGTGAACGCACACAAGGCGGAACACGATCCGCTGAAGGGTGGGCGTATCCAGAACGCTATTTCGCAGAAAACGCCGATGAAACGTTACAGACACTCCTTGAAGTTTCCGATGAACTTGGACGTAGCCCTGCGCAGGTCGCACTACGATGGGTCCTCGAACAGCAGGCGATGACTTCGGTGATTGTCGGTGCAAGGCACGCCGGACACTTACATGATAATGTCGGGGCATCTGGGTGGAGACTTGAAGGCGACGCACTCCAGAAACTCAATGAGATCTCACATCTGCCAGATCGCTATCCTGAAGCGATGGAAAAGAACATGCATGAACGTCGAGACAGCGCAGTCGATATGCCAAGTTTATAGAAGTCAAATGCAGCAGAAATCCGAACTTTTCTTTCATGGATCTGACTAACTTAAACAATGAAGCACTTTTTGGTGAATGAAAGTGGCATGGAAGACAATATATTTTAGGTCAGGAGGGAATCTCCATGATGGGAAAATGGAAAATTATTGCAATTGTTGGCGCAATACTATTGATCGGAGCCGCCGTTGCCGTAGGATTCATCGTGTTTACGGACGGAAACGGTAATGACAGTGCCGATGCGCCCGAAATAAAAATTGCCACAGTTGAACGCGGGGATATTGCCGTAACAATTGACGCCACAGGCACTATCAAACCGTTGAATATTGTTGAAGTCAGTTCCAAAGCGAGTGGGAAAATTCTGGAGCTCAGGGTTGATGCGGGTGATTACGTTGAGAAGGATGAAATCATCGCTGTCATTGAAACGACTTACGTCCAAATTAGTTTAGAGCAAGCGCAAGCAGATTTGAGATCCGCGCAAGCGCGTTTGCAACAAGCAGAGATTGACTTTGAACTCCAGAAGGAGCAATCGGCAATCCAGATTCGTCAAGCGGAGGAGTCTCTTGCTGAATCCAGGCAACGGCTCGTCCAGTTGGAGGAAGAAATCCGCCTTGAAAAAATAGCCAATAAGCGCGGCGTGATGGATGCAGAAAATAATCTCAATATTGCCAAAATTCGGTATAAATTGCTAACCTCTGATGAAGTGCGAGATGAAAATAAGCGGCGTGCGCAAGCCTCCTTGGAACAGGAACAGGCGAACTTAGAGTTGGTAACAGCGGAACACAAAAGAAATGAGACACTCTATGAGAAAGAACTCATTTCACAAGCTTCTTTAGAGTCTTCACAGGCACAGCTTAAATCGGCACAAGCGAAGCATCGGTCTGCTGAAGAAAATCTGAAATTAGTTGAGAAACCAGCGACTGAAGCCGAACTTGAATTGGGAGCAGCCGATATTAGAAAAGCGGAATTCAATCTTGAAGTCGCCGAAGAACGCGTAGAAGCAGAAGCCACGCGAGATATGGATATTGAACTTCAGAATCAACGGATTGTCCAAACCGAGGAGGCTTTGAAACTTGCACGAGCGAATCAGAAACAGATTGAGCGTAAACAACGCGATCTGGAGACCGCACGTTCATCGGTCACACGCAACGAAACGCAATTGGAACTCCGTCAAATTGAGTATGACGATACGATCATCAAGGCACCGATTGCTGGGACGATTCTTGAGAAAAAGGTTGAGGAAGGACAGGTAATTACTTCACGCCTCTCTTCACTTGCCTCGGAAGAAGGACAGACGCTTGTCACGATGGCAGACCTTGATACCGTCTATGTCGTGACAGAAGTTGATGAAACCGACATCGGTAAGGTAGAAATAGGGCAACCCGTGACCATCACAGTCGAAGCCTATCCCGATACGCCGTTTCAGGGGGAGGTCTTGAAGATCGCGCCCCAGGGACTAACCCTTCAGAATGTGACGACCTTTGAGGTAACCTCCGAGTTGAAAAATGTGGAAGCCTCAGCAACACGGCAAGGAATGAGGGGTGGTGCAGGAAGATGGGGTGGTGGTACCCGTCCCGACATGACGAATATGACTGAAGAACAGCGCGAACGTTTCCGGGCAATGCGTCAACAACGTCAAGCAGAAAGCGGTGGAGCCGGTGGAGCGTCGAGACAGACTCCCCAAGAAACGCCCGCGCAACCGACACAGGAGCAACCTGTTGCGAAGGAAGATGAGACTGAAGACGACGGTTTTGGTGGGCTTTTCGGAGGCTTTTTTGCGGAAGCACCTGCTGAAGAAACACCCGCTCAATCCGAACCCGCAGAAACTGAAGATGCAAAGATACCCTTCCTCAAACCCGGTATGAACGCCACTGTCCAAATCTCGGCTGTTAACAAAACAGATATTCTCACGCTTCCCCCCGAGGCAGTTCTTGATATGCGCGGTAGGAAGATGGTCAGAATTGTGGGTGAAGACGGTCAACCCGGTCGTCCGCAACCGATTGTCGCTGGCGTTAGCAGTTATGATAAGATCGAAATCATCTCAGGGCTTACGGAAGGCGATGTCGTCGCTATCGGAGGCGTTCAGCGTGGGGGTGGCGGCGGTGAGGATTGGCGGCGACGCATGATGCAGAACCCCGCTTCCACAATGCGTCGAATGACCGGTGGTGGTGGCAGAGGGGGACGATAAACACTATCGCTGGTTTGTAGGAAGGAACTCCGATTCCTGACACATTTTTAAGCTGAATGGTACTGGGAGGAAATCCTTATGAGTATCTTGGAGAGTCTTACAAACGCATTGAGTGCCTTATTGGCAAATAAACTTCGGTCACTGTTGACGATGTTGGGCGTAATCATCGGGGTCGGGGCAATTATAACAACGACCTCGATTGGTGAAGGCGCGAAGGCTGACATCACTGAACGGATTCAAACACTGGGGGCTAACATTCTGGCTGTCCGTCCCGGACAAAGTAGATTTCGTGGACGCGGTTCTGCTGATGCCCGCAAAAGCCTCACCGTTGCGGATATGGAGGCGTTGGAGGAACGAGGACAGACTTTTGGATACGTTACACCTGAGGTCAGCAGTCGCGCACAGGTGAAGTATCTTAATAAAAATTCAAACACAACCATCGTTGGGACCTCTCCGGCGTACCTCGTTACCGCGAACTTTACCGTTGAGAAGGGCAGGTTTTTTACCGATAGTGAGATACGCTATCGCCAACGCGTATGCGTCCTCGGCAAAACCGTCGTTGACAATCTCTTTGGTGAAACGGAACCGGTCGGGCAGACAGTCAAAATTAAAAATGTAGGGTTCCATGTGGTAGGGGTCATGAAAGAAAAAGGGGCGAGTGGATGGCGAAATCCGGACGACCAAGTTTTTATTCCCTATTCGACTGCTATGAAACGCGTTTTTGGGGAGGACTATCTTTCCAGCATTAGTATACAGGCGAATGACGATAAACTCATTCAGGCGGCTGAAACGGAGGTAACGGAACTCCTTCGCAAACAGCATAAAATTCCAATAAACAAGGAACTCGACTTTCACATCAGAAACCAAGCAGAATTCATGGAAACCTTGGAAGAATCAAGCCAAACCTTTACCAACATGATTTTGGGGATTGCTGTTGTCTCTCTCGTCGTTGGTGGTATCGGTATTATGAACATCATGCTTGTCTCTGTAACCGAGCGAACGAAAGAGATAGGACTTCGAAAAGCCGTTGGTGCGCAACGTTCGGATATCCTCGCGCAATTCCTTGTTGAGTCTACCACACTTGCACTCGTTGGAGGACTTATCGGCATTGGCGTCGGGATACTCGGTGCCGAGATGGTGCCATCGATCTGGGGATGGCGAACCGTCGTCTCACTGATGTACGCAGTCGCTGCTTTTGTTGTCAGTGCATTGGTTGGGGTCTTTTTCGGCGCATATCCGGCGTGGAAAGCCGCAAAACTTCATCCGATTGATGCACTCAGACACGAATGATCGGTTATCGGTTGTCAATTATCAGTTCGTTCCGCTACATTCTACTTTCGGTTGTCGGTTAAGAGGTGTTTTGTAACAATTCACGTGTGTCTTGGAATATTCCAAAGAACACTTGCAAACTTCGCAACTTTGCAACACTTTAGCACGCTTTACAGATTTTCTACCAAACGCGTAGCCTGCAACAACGGCGCAGGCGGATATGAGGGACGCACATCAAAGTTCTAACGGACGTTATTTCTCCGCAAGGAAAAATTAAAAAATGGAACAAGTAGCAGTTATCGCAGGTGTGGGTCCCGGTTTAGGGGCGGCACTTGCCCGTAAATTTGTAAACGAAGGATGCGATGTAGCACTCCTCTCTCGTTCATCCGCTTACATTAAGAACCTATCCACAAGGTTAGGAGAGTCCGGACGCAAAGCTATACCTATCCCTACAGATATTACCGAGGCTGATCAGGTCGCACGAAGTTTCGCTCGCATTCGCGAAGAACTCGGTGATCCCGACATCTTAGTAAATCATGCCGCAAACGCCGCGTGGGGGAGTTTCGCAGACCTCACGCCTGAAGCGTTTGAAGGCGCGTGGCGTGTTTGCACGCTCGGTGGATTTCTCTGTTCAAAGCAGGTGGTTCCGGGGATGCTCAAAAAAGGCGGCGGGAGTATTCTGTTTACAGGTGCGACCTCTGCTGTCCGTGGTAGGGCAGGCGCGTTGGCGTTCAGCAGTGCGAAGTATGCGACGCGCGGCTTAGCATCGGCACTCGCCCGCGAAGTCGGTCCGCATGGTATCCATGTCGCTCATGTTATCGTTGACGGTGTCATTGATACGCCGGGTGTACGGCAACGCTATAGGCTCTCAGAGAATGAACCGCTCCTTGAACCCGATGCGATTGCCGATACCTATTGGGCTTTAGTGCAACAGGAGCGGAGTGCGTGGACGTTTGAAGTCGATGTTCGACCCCATAACGAGGAATTCTTTACTTAGGCGTTGCCTCGCGTTCTTAAATCCCATTTTATACCTATCGCTGGCGAGGTTTCCCAACCTCGCCTGTTCTCTGTAGCAATCTTCTGTACCTAAAACGTACTCTCTTTTGAGGTCAGCGGACACCAGCGGGTTGTCTCAAGGTAACGGAGTAACGCTGCCTTCGCCGCCGGTGTACCGATACGATACAGCGCATGTACAGCATCACCACGTACATAGCGATTTTCATCGAACAACACATTTTGTAACGCCTCTACCGCCGCAGTCGCGTTCGGACCAATCCGTGTCAAGGCAAATACCGCGTTTCGCCGTGCCCCATCGTGTGGATCCTCTAACGCCTTCACAAGACCCGGGACAGCCATTGAACCCGATTGACTCGTTGTTCCTAACGCCTCTACCGTATGCGACCGGACAGAACCTGAAGCATCCGCTAACGTTTCCACCAGGGCAGGCACTGCTGATTCTGCCTTATTTCCCAAGTCGCCGAGTGCCTCAGCGGCGTTATCCCGCACGTGTTCACAGGAGTCTTTCAATGCATCCCGCAAGGCACCCACGGCAGGGGTTCCGATCGCGTTGAGAGCGTAACAGGCATTTCGGCGCGTCATCTCCGATTCATCCTGCAAGCACTGCACCAAGGCAGGCACTGCCTTCTCACCAAATCGTGGCATTTCATAAGCCGCCTGCAATCCTGTCGATTCGGATGTGCTGTTGAGAGAGCTGATTAAACCGGACAGTGATTCACCGTTCGATGTCCCGTTGTGGGAGGGGTGTTTTTGCTGGGGTGCTTCCCCGAATTCCGTGCCCCGATGCCAGTTCCAAAGGTGTCGGAACATTTCCTGATGTGCAATGGGTCCCACAGATGTTCCATTTGACCATTCTGTTTCCTTGTTTGCCCAGGTGGGTTCCTGCGGTTCCGACATCCGGGCATAGAGAAATTTCATCATGTAACGTTTCTTCTCGCTACTATTGGGCATCGCACGGTGCCACAAGTCATAGTTTGCGAAAGCGACCGTTCCCGCTTTTCCAGTGATCGGTTGTTCCGGCGAGATCTCTGCGCCTTCACGCGTGCTGTAATAGTGACTCATTGGGACTACACCCGTTGGTCCGAGTCCGATGGGTGTATCTTGAGGATAATAGAAAACCAGTAGTCTGCGGGTATGATGAGACCAGCGTTTCCCGCCATCTTGGTGCATCCCTTGTCCATTACTACCGGGAGGGTTGTAGTGCGGATGACGGTGCGGTTGCTTGTAGGAGTCCGGTCCAAGCAGACTTGTCAAAGCCCCACTGACGTTCGGATCGTCAAGGATTTGCTGAATCTCTGGTATCCGCGGTATCATATTATTACCGGGATTGCCTTCCTTGTCGAAAACCGTTACCGTCTTTTCGTAGATTGCATCGTGGAATTGCGCAGGCAATGTGGTAGTGACGGTCACATAACCGTTCACAATGAAGTGCCGCATCTGCGCATCTGTCAAGAGGTGTACTGCCATCTTTCCCCCTTTGCTATTCTGAAACTCGATGTAAACCCTATCTACAGGAATTTAAGTTACGCAATTATTCCATAAAATTTCACAATTTTCAAGAAATTCTACCACCATATCCATATTTATGTTAAAATGATTGAAATTAGGCGGTTTTAACGCACAACACACGGAATTTGGAGGTTTCAGGATGGGACGAAGTTTTGAAAAATCACTTGCATGGCAAAAGCGCGCCAGAGCCGCATTGGTCGGTGGTGGGCAACCCCATAAACAGAGCCAGCCACCGAGACCTGTTATGATTGCAGGCGCGAAAGGCGCACATTTTTGGGATGCCGATGGAAACGATTATATCGATTATCTGATGGGATACGGACCCATGATCCTTGGGCATGCCTATCCTACTGTAATTGATACAGTCACGAGGTATCTCGTTGAACGGGGGAATGTTTATAATTTCGGACATACCCTTGAGGTAGAACTCGCCGAAAAGCTGGTGCAGATTATCCCGTCGGCGGATAGGGTCGCTTACTTTGTTGGCGGATCGGACGCAACAACCGGCGCGATTAAGTTCGCTCGCGCATATACCGATAGAGAAAAGGTGATTCGATCCGGTTATCACGGTTGGCACGATTGGTGTAGCCACGCACGCGGACACTTAACGGGTTCTGCCGCCGCTACACTCAGCGTCGACTTCAACGATCTTGAAGGACTCGCTGACCTCTTCAAAGCGCATCCTGACGAAATCGCTTGTTTGATTATGGAGCCTTCCGGACACGATCTTCCCAAAGACGGCTATCTCGAAGAAGCAAAAGCACTCGTCAATGCCAACGGTGCCTTGATGATTTTCGACGAGGTCAAAACAGGGTTTCGCTACTCTTTGGGCGGGGCACAGGAATATTTCGGAGTCACTCCTGATATGTCCGTTTTCGGAAAAGCACTCGCCAACGGGTTCGCGACAGCTATCGTCGTCGGGAAAAAAGAAATTATGGATGAGGTGAGCGATGTCTGGGTAGCCGCAACCTTCCACGGCGAGGTATCGCTCGTTGCCGCCGCAATTGCTACAATTGAAGAACTCGAGACAAAAGATGGTGTCGCCTTTATGTGGAAACAGGGACAAAAGTTATTGGATGGCTACAGAGAGATGGTGGCGCGTCTCGGTATTGAAAATGCCCGCATCGGTGGCATCGGACCCATGCCTTACTTCGGCTTAAGTACCGATAGCGATGACGAAAAACAACAGCGGTTCCACAAGACCTTCTACGAGGCAACCTTAGATGGCGGTCTATATCTGCCTGAAGGACATATCTGGTTCATGTCTATGTCGCACACCGATGAAGATGTTGCGAAGACGCTTAGCGTTTCTGAGGATGCCCTCAAACGCGCCAAAGCCGCATAGAAAAGGAAAACACTAAATAATGATTGTGTAAGTCCCCTGATAAGGGGCGGGGAAGCCCACACGGGAAACTTCATACCGTTGATTCTTTAGCGGGTTTCTTTCAATCTCTACGATCAAAAGGATGTCTACTATGGCACAGGTTACGGATCACACCAAACCGTTTATTGTTGATAAGAACCTCGGGTCGGCACTTGACATTGATAACGCGCAACTCACGGAGACAACTTCCGATGATACGCCTGTTGTCGCACCGACGCAAGAACAGAAATACCTCTTTGACATGCGCGGATGGCTTTTAGTGCCGGGTGTGTTATCGGGCGATGAACTCGCCGAGATGCAAGAATTCGGGTACAAACTCCGCCACGAACCCGAGTCGATTCCAGAGCATGAGCGTTCCCCGCTCGGCGGTCCCATGCAACGTCTTGCTGACCATCCGAATGTCATCGGCTTTCTCAACGAGTTTCTTGCACATCCGGCGTTGTCAAGCCAAGAATGCTACGGCTTCCGCATGGAATCGTGTAGTTTGTTCTACCGGACAGTGGGCGATGGAAACTTTGGACCCCACAACGGAAACGGGATGCTCCGTTTCCCCGGCGATTCGCACCTCTATCGTTGTATCCCCGGCAGAGGCTATAGCGGCTTAACTCGCATCGTCTGGGAACTAAATCCTGTCAAATATCGGCAGGGGGGCACTCTGTTTATTACAGCAAGCCATAAAGCCGTCTACACAGCACCCGACACGATTCAAAGCCAAGACTCCCTGATTTGGGATACGTATGAGTGTCCTGCTGGTTCACTTCTCTTCTTCACGGAGGCATTGACACACAGTACGCACACGTGGACAAACGAGGAAAACGACCGACTCGCTATTTTCAGTTGCTACAACACGGTCAATAGCAAGTGGCACGATTGGGATCCGCACCCGAAGTTGTTAGCCGAGATGCCAGCGAAACGGCAGACCCTTTTCCGTCCTGTCCGTGCCGCCAATAACTTAATCGGTGAGACATACCGTCATTAGTTAATAGTTATCGGGGCGGTGAATCAACGGTATGAGGTGTCCCTTATGGGCTTCCCCGTCTGCGAAAAACCTTTCAGTTTTCGGTTAAGAGGTGTTCGTTTAACAAAAACCTCTTGTTACCGACAACCACTAAAAAAGGAGACGTTTGTATGCGTCAAATTGGATCAACCCCAGTTACCGCACCCGGTTGGACTGCGAAACCGAAGGACGGAATTGCTATTGTCGATTGTGATGTACACCACAATTTCCGTCACCCTACGCAATTGCTACCTTACCTGTCAAAGTTCTATCAAGAACATCTCCTCGACCAAGGGCTACATCTCGGTGGGTATCCCAACATTCCGATTCGAAGCAATCGTGTAGACATCAGGGGGCGGATCGAAGAAGCCACCGAGTCGACACCGAAAAACTCTGGCGGCGACCCCAGAGATTTCAACTTCACATTGGAGTTCCTCCAAGATGAGCATCTCGATGTCTGGAATATTGATATCGCCGTGCTGACGGGACCGCCTGTGTTCTATGGATATTCCGGAGTCCCTGATCCTGATTGGGGAGCTGCCCTCTGTCGGGCTTTTAATGACTGGACAATCGAACATTGGCTTGAGAAGGATGAGCGTGTTGTTAATTCCATTCTCGTTTCGCCATCCGATCCACCGCAAGCCGTGGAGGAGATTAATAGGCTGGCACACCGCAAGGACACTGTCGCCGTTATGGTGCCGATGGGATCAAGTCGTCCGTTTGGTAACCGTTTCTATCATCCGATCTGGGAAGCGTGTGAGGAGCACGGGTTGCCTGTCATATCGCACATCGGTGGTGGCGGCGGTGCGACCCGAAATGTGCCGACTCCAGTTGGACATCCGACCTACTATATAGAAAGCCGGATGAGCCGTCCGTATGTCGCCAGCACACACGCAACATCCCTCATCTGCGAAGGAGTCTTTGAAAAATTTCCGAACTTCAAGTTCGCGCTCATTGAAGCACAGCAGATGTGGGCAGTGCCGGTGATGTGGCATCTGGATACCGATTGGAAAGCAATACGCGACCAGACGCCATGGCTGAAACGGGCACCAAGTGAGTATTTCCGCGAGCACATCCGGGTCGGGTCACAACCGATGCACGAACCTGAGAAACCGGAACAGATGTACCAGATGCTGGAAATGCTACACGCAGATGAAACGCTGATATTCTGCTCAGACTTCCCGCATTTCGATTGGAACGACCCAGTAACAGTTTTCCCTAAGCTCCCAGCAGACATGCACCATCGGATCTTCGCCCAAAACGCGCTTGATATGCTGCGGTTGGATGTCGAAGAATCCAACGCATCCCAGAATCCAGTAGCGAACTAACCGAAACACAAAGCCGTAGCCTGCAACAATGGCGCAGAAGGGTCTACGGAAAGAAACCCTTGATTCATCAAAGAGCGACGAAAGTTGCTTTCTACCAGACACGCAGCCTGCAACAACGGCGCAGGCGGGTTTAAGGGACGTATCCGATAGTTCTAACGCACGCCCTTTCTCCGCAAGGTATAATTAAGAGTCCGCAAGGTAAATTTAAAATATGGCACGTGTTGTTGTTGGAAAAGTATCAGAAATTCTACCGGGGGAACGCAAAATCATCGTCCCATTCCGTGGAAAGGCAGGCATTGGTGTCTTTAATGTTGATGGCAAGTTTTACGCCATCCGTAACATCTGTCCGCATAGGCGGGGACCGCTATGCACAGGTGAACTCAGCGGTAAGTTCGCCGCCGATGCACCGCCTTCAATTCATGGAGCGACACTCTCTGTCGATAGTTTAGGCGAGGTGCTGCGCTGTCCGTGGCATCAGTGGACATTTGATATTGCTACCGGACAATGTCTCGTCGACGAAACGTTACGTGTGGCGACGTATCCCGTCAAAATTGACGGTGATGATGTCGTCGTCGAATACGATGGTTAAGTTAATTGAACCCCAAGTTGTTACCTAACGAGTATTCTATGTTCAAGGGGAGGTGTCAGTCGATTTTCCTACTCCAGCGGAGTAGTATGTCTATAGAGTCCCAAGCGTTGAAAAGCACGCACTCCAGCGGAGTGCTATGTCTATAAAAAGGCGAATTAATCTTGCCAAAAGGCTCAATATGCCAAAACGGGGGACCAAATGATGAACAGAACTCTGAGACAAGCACTGATTATAGCCACTACAGCGATTATTTTAATGACAGCAAATATAGCACAAGCACGTCAGGCGATTACCGATGGATTGGTGAGTTACTGGTCGTTCAATAAAGATTCGGTCGCAGGGAAAACGGTTAAAGACATTTTCGGTGCAAACGATGGAACTATGGATGGGAATGTCAACGTCGTTGACGGTAAAGTCGGTGAAGCCCTCAAGTTTAGTGGCGGACATGTTGATTGTGGAGCAGATAAGAGTTTAACCGACATTGGCGATCAGATTACATTGGAGGCGTGGATAAAACCTGAGAAACCCGGTTGGGCGATTTTCGCGGGTATATCGAGATCGGGAAATAATTCCTATGTAATTGCATGGTCAGATCAAACTCGAGTTGATTTTAATCTCTGGAACGGTGCCTTAGAGACGTGGCCCTTTCACAGCGTGGAACAGCTTGATGTAGGGAAATGGCATCACATTGCTGGCGTTTACGACGGTTCCGAAGCCATTATTTATATCAATGGTGAAGTGGATAATGAGAAAAAATTCGAGGGCGTTCTCAAACATAACGGAGAGAACTTCTGGATGGGTGCCAGAAAATCCGATGGACTTCCCTACCACGGCATTCTCGACGAACTTCGCCTCTACAACCGCGGTCTCAGTCAAGCGGAAATTGAACAGAATCTTGAAGCGGAGGGACTTGCTGTCGAACCGACCCAGAAATTGGCACTCACTTGGGGAGCAATAAAAGTTTCAAAGTAGAGCATCCCTTAACACATAATGAATAAGCAACCATCCTTTTCCATTGAAGAACTCACAGCCAACCATCCGGATTGGCAGGAATTTGTCGCGCTTGTCAATGACTTAAACCAAGAGGATTGGGCATTTAATCCGTATTTTGAGCAGTTCTCACGTTATTTTCTGGCAGCGAAACAGGATGGGATGATCGTCGGATTTCTCATGTTTGTGGTGTGGGACATCGGTCCCCACGATCGCGATCACCCGCCTATTGAAATGCATGGAAAGACGCTGAAAGAAGCAAAAATTCTCGCGTTTGGTGTGAAGGAAGGATATCGACGACAAGGTATCGGCATCGCACTTCAAGAATATACCATCAAACAAGCGAAGTTGTTTGACTGTTACCAAGTGCGATCCGTCAGCGGTGAAAATCATCCTGAAAACCATCATCTCAAACTCTCTATGGGGTTTGCTGTCGAGCCGATGGAACGCGATGAAAAATGTTTAGCGTTTGTCATGCCTCTTAAATCTTAGGTTGAACTGGGAAGATAGCAGGTTATGCCGGTCCTCATTCTTGTGAAACACGCTTTACCTCAGATTGATCCGACGGTGCCTGCCAATCAGTGGAGACTTTCTGAAGAAGGGCAGCACTTTAGCCAAGTGCTTGCTCAGAGATTGGAACAGTACGGGCTTGATCTCATTTTTAGCAGCGTTGAGCCTAAAGCGATAGAAACGGCGCATATCGTAGCCACAGCCCTTGAAAAGCGGGTTGAAGTCGTCGAAGGTTTACACGAACATGACCGGAACAGTGTAGGGTTTCTGGAAAAGAAAGAGTTTGAAGCATCCGTCGCCCAATTTTTCAATCAACCAGGTCTGTTAACCTTTGGCAATGAGACTGCAAATCAAGCGTATCATAGATTTTCGCGGGCTGTGATCGGGATAATTGAGAAATATGCCGATAAAAATATCGCACTAATCACACACGGCACCGTCCTAACGCTTTTCGTAAGTCGTTTGATCGGTATTGAACCCTTTGCTTTTTGGAAAGATTTAGAGTTGCCGTCGTGGGTTGTGCTATCTCATCCAGATCTGGGCTTACGAAGCGTATGCAAAAGTATCAACAACGAAAATGCGAATGGAGGTCATCGTTCATGAGGCAATTAACCCACGCTGAGAAGAAGCAACTTGAAGGAAAAATTGAAAGGCTGCAAAAACGCCAGCAGACACTTCGCGAGACGAATCCCGACCTACCGAAAACTTTAGAAGCAGCATCGTCGGAAACGGGGGATGTCCGAAGTTTTAGACTAAACTATTTCTGGAAATATGGTATGCTTGGGATTATCCTCTGTCTGCTTGCCTTCAACGTGTTTCAACTCCTCAGGTGGAGAGGCGCTAACGACTACATCAACGTCAATCTGGTAGTTGCATTGATGTTGATGTTCAATCATATTGCTTTTCACTTCACAAAAGCCGGGTGGATGAGCCGTGTGATGAAAATAACTTCAGGCATTTGGGCGGTGCTTGGGTTGGTTTACATATTCTGGGTATTCAGGTAATTGTGCTGTTGCCTGGACGTGGGTGGTCCTTGGATTCGTTTACATCTTTAGAGATCGGATCGCTTGATGAAGTCTTTTTTTCAATTTTTCGGGACCTTGGAGGGGATAGGGTGAAGAGCCTTATGTTGATGTTAACCACTATCTTGACGGCTGGTGGCATTCCACTCGTGGATGCCGCAGAACAACTAAAATCTGGAGTATATTATATCACGCAGTCATGGTCACAAGAAACAGCGTTTAAGCGTCCGTATTACGTAAGCGTCCCTGAAAGTGCAGATCAACAAAAGTTTCCGATTTTCATTTTTTTGCATGGTCATGGTGGAAATGCGAAGGGAGCGATGAATGAATTCATGAGACAGCACACGACGATGGCAGGCAGGTACGTCATGGTGTTTCCCAACGGATACAAGACGGGTTGGAACATCATGTCGGAGTATTCTAAGGCAAACGATCTCGGATTCATCGAAGCGATCGTTAAAGAACTATCCACATACGCCAACATACAAAAAGACAATTTCAGCGTCATGGGGAATTCAAATGGTGCCGCTTTGGTGAACCAGTTGGCGATCGAGAGCAAACTGCCGAACCTTCGGAATTATGTGAGCGCAGTCAGCCCATTGAATGTGTATCAACACGACGGGAAGAATTTCAAAGCCAAAGGTGCTGACAACAATTATCAGGTTGTCGTGATACCGATGACCGGCAAGCGTCTCATGAATATTTCGGGCACCACCGATGAGCTTGTCCCTTATCGCGGCGGTCTTTCAAAGCATATTCCTGCGAAGGACGGAAAGTTGGGCTTTGTTGATGCCGAAGCATCAATTTTTCTCTGGGCGAAGCAGATGGGATACGCCGGAGAGAGATTGTCCAAACCTACCAGAATTGATGGCAACTTGGCAATCTTTAGCTACCTCGACGGGGACGTGATCCACTACAAGGTTATCGACGAAGGACACAGCGCATCCGAGGCAATCAGCGAAAAAATTCTGCTCGAATTCTTGGAAGGCGGCGAAAGAGAAAAATAATGATTAAGGCAGTCTTCTTTGACTTGGATGGCACACTCTGCGACTCCGATACAGCTTGGAATATCGCGCAAAGAGAAACGTTTCAACTTTTACGCGAGCAGTATCCAAATGTTTCGCAAGAGGTTCTTACAGAAACATGGAAAACGGTGCATCAGAGACTCTTTCAGCAACTCGATGCCGGAAAATGCTCTATGGCAGATGTGAGAGATGCACGCTTCCAGTGTTTGTTTCAAGAGTTAAGTTTGCCCATAGATAAGGTTATGGAAGGATTAAGCGGCTTTTTCTGTTCGCGCTACCTCACGCGTTTACGTCTTTACGCCGATGTCACCGTGCTTGAGAAATTACACGCATATCATGTCGGTATCATTACAAACGGTGCACACGATGAGCATACCGACAGTCAACTTTCTAAAGTCCGACACCTCGGACTCAGCGAACGGATCCAGTCGCTTACAATTTCTGGTGAAATCGGTGTCAGAAAACCGAAGATTGAAATCTTCCAAGTCGCTTGTGAACGTGCTGGCGTTTCACCCAAAGACGCTATGCTTGTCGGCGATACCGTTGAAAACGATATCGTTGGTGCCAACCAAGCAGGTATGACCAGCGTTTTCATCAATCGGGAGTCAGACCTTCTGACACCGAAAACAGCGGAAGAGCAACCCGACTACTCCATCTCGAACTTACATGATGTTTTATCCTGCTTGGGGCGCAAGTAGGATTAGAATCGTTATGTGTGATATATAGATAGGTTGCAAGGCATCGCATTTCGCCTTAAAGTCCCCCTGATAAGGGGGATTTAGGGGGTTAGATAAAACGAAATACTCTCACTGCAGGCATTTTGAGCAATATATCCATTCTCCGTTCAATTTGCCTAAGTTCTGTGCTATTCTCACGCCGTAGGGAAACATAATGATTGATCCGAAGTTAATGGGAAAAGTTGCGCTCATTACAGGTGCCAATCACGGCATTGGTGCGGCAACCGCTTTAGCGTTAGGCACCCAAGGCGTGAAAGTTTTTGCTGCGTTTTTTCGTCCTCCGTGCCAATACAGCGAGACGGCGTTAGAACATGCCGAAAAGAAGGGGTTAGGCGGGGATGTCCTCTACCGAGCTATGCAACAGAAACCTATTACGCATCTTGTCGATCAATTTAAAGAAGCAGGCATGACGATATCCGTCTTAGAGGCAGACCTTGCTGACGAAGCAAATATTCCGAGACTTTTCGATACGTGTGAGAAAGAACTCGGTCCCGTTGACATCTTGATTAACAACCACACCCATTGCGTCTTAGAGACATTTGATCCTGAGCAAACTTCAACAGACGGAAGCGGTATTTTTCTATCGACTGCTTCAAGCATTGATGCCCATTTCGCTATTAACTCCCGAGCGTATGTCTTGATGATGCAAGCGTATTTAAAACAATATCTTAAAAATGGACTTAACTGCGGTCGCATTGTAAATACGAGTACGGATGCGGCGCATTGCCATCCTTTGAATATCAGTTACGCCGCAAGTAAACACGCAATTGAATCCTATAGTCGCTCCGCCGCATGTGAGATGGGAAAATACGGCATTACGGTGAACGTCATCGCTCCTGGACCGATTCAGACGGGCTACATTCTACCTGAAGATGAGAAAGCGATCGCAAAATCTACACCTTTGGGTAGGGTGGGTAGACCTGAAGATGTGGCTGAGGTCACGGTTTTCCTCTGCTCTGAGCAAGCGCGTTGGCTCACAGGGCAGTTGCTCTATGTTGGAGGCGGTTATCGAATACCTCAATAGATAGACTGTATTTAGGAGTTTACAATGGATAAAACCTACAACGTTGCGATAGTTGGATGCGGTGGGATTTCTCACATGCACGCCGGATGGTATGTGAACGAACCGAGGACCTCCCTGACCGCGATTGCCGATATTAATACAAAGGGGTTGAAGGCATAC
Source organism: Candidatus Poribacteria bacterium (assembly GCA_965220065.1). Lineage (GTDB taxonomy): Bacteria > Poribacteria > WGA-4E > WGA-4E > WGA-3G > WGA-3G. Next base: position 4,232,981 of record OZ244804.1, on the reverse strand, counting down.
GGTGAACAGTATGGTGTCGAAAAGCAGTATACCGACTACATTGAGATGCTCGAAACCGAAGATATTGATTTGGTTTCCGTGTGTACCCGCCCGAAACTGCATGCGCCGGTAACAATTGAGGTAGCAAAACTGGGCGTGAAAGGGATCCTGTCTGAAAAGCCGATGGCAGAGAATCTCGGACAGGCGCGGGAGATGCTCGAAACCTGTGCAGAACACGGCGTGAAATTGGCAATCGACCACCAAGTACGGTTTAGCGCACCTTACGAAGTCGCAAGACAAATGATTGCCGATGGTGCTATCGGCGACGTTTTTCGTATCCACGGTGTCTGTGGCGGAGGTGATCTGAAGGACAATGCCACACACACCGTTGATCTCATGCGATATGTCTATGGTGACCGTCCCGTCGCTTGGGTCATCGGTCAGATTGAACGCATCAACACGCCGATGAAATATGACCTACACTCCGAGGATTTCGCGGTCGGTTACTTCAAGTTTGAGGACAACGTTCGGGCGATCATTGAATCGGGAAGCGACACCGCCCCCGGTTATCACCACATCTATTGCTACGGAACGGAAGGTGAAATCGAACTCGCTGCCCCCGGCGGACTACCGCTCCGTCTACGAAACGCAGAATCAGGTGGCGTTTGGGTGACACCCGAACTCCCTTCAGAAAGCAACCCTGTGCGAGACATGATTGCCACCATTGAAGAGGACAGGGAACACCGCTCCAGTGGTCATCAGGGATACGCGACGCATGAGCTACTCATGGCGATTTATGAATCGTCTCGGAAACGGCGGCGGATTCATCTGCCCCTTGAAGAGATGGAATCGCCCTTAACCTTAATGATTGAGGATGGATGGATATAACCAGCGGCATTAGCACGTAGGTTGGGTTGAACGGAGGCGTAGGAAAATCGTGTTCGGAAAATCAGTTTCAAATCCCATAGAGAGTCCACAGATCGCACAGATACCAGTGAAACCCAACACATCCATCTGACCCGAGGATCCCATATGAAATCCCTATTCATTGACGACCATATTGTTGAACACATCGACAACCTCGCCCGGAAACTGCACCCACTGCAAAAGTTCGATAAAAACGTCGTACTTCGACCTGAGCATCGCTGGGAAAACTGTGGTATTATGATGTGGACAACCCCTGCGTGGGTTCCCGATGAAGCGGTTTTCAAAACGCTTTACTATGCCAGTTCAGAGTCAGATAGCCCAGAGGTCAAACTTGACGTGACGGGTGCCCCGATGGGTGGGAAAAGTTTTATCTGCTATGCCATCTCGGAAGACGGTGTGAACTGGGAAAAGCCTCCTCTGGGGCTTTACGATTCCGATGCCCTCACATGGCGGGGAACCGCGATTGGCACAGAGAACAACATCTTACCGACAGGCGTACCCCTCGGACCGATCTACGATCCGCATGACCCTAATGAACAACGTCGCTATAAAGGAATGGGATGGGGAAAAGGGGGTGGATTGACGCCAGCGATCTCTTCAGACTGTCTCCATTGGACATATCTCGATGTGCCACTGGTTCCGAGTTCAGACGAGGCGCACTTCGGTTATGACGAGCAGAATGGGCTGTTTATCGCGACCGTCAAGCATGCTGGACCCGATGGTAGATCGCCTTACGGACGCAGTTTCTGTTTGAGTACCAGCGAGGATTTTGAGAACTGGAGCGGGTTGGAACTCATTTTTCATGCCGACCAGATTGATCAGGAGAACGGGGAAGAACGGATCCGAAAATTCATTGAGGATCCCGATTATCTTACCCCGGTATACAACCGACCCGAAGAATGGCGCACCGACGTTTACAATTTTCCCGTGTTTCGCTACGAGGGACTGTATCTCGGACTCCCTGTCATGCACCACTGGATAGGGAAACATCCACCACTGTACGAAAACGTGGACAGTCGCAAGTCGGTGGAACTGGCTTCGAGTCGGGATCTACGGCAATGGGAGCGGGTCGCGAACCGCACGCCATTTATCGAATTATCGCCTGTCGGTGATGGGAGTGCTTACGACACAGGACAAATCTCAGTCGTCAACGGACCGATCAGACGCAACAATGAGTTGTGGTTTTACTATCTCGGTGCTCGTCACCGAAGTCAGCCGCTGGTGGATGTGATGAACAGAAAATCCCTCAATACGCTCGCCATGGCACTCGCAAAACTCCGCGTTGACGGTTTTGTGTCGCTCAAGGGAGGCATCGAATGGGGTTCTGTGCTGACCAAACCGCTCGTAGTGGAAGGTAGCGAACTGCGTGTAAATGTGGATTCTTGGCGGGGTCGGGTTAAGGTAGAGGTGCTCAATGCCGATGACGGACAACCTCTCGCAGGGTACACCTTCGACGAAAGTATCCCAGCGATGGTCGATAGCATTGAGGAACCGATGCGTTGGAAAGAGAAGGGAGACCTCTCTGAACTTCGCGGCAGAACCGTGCGCCTCCGCTTTTCTATCCTTGAGGCAGAACTTTATGCCTTCTGGTTCACTGATTGATCGCTACGAAGGACACTAAAACTATGGATACAGTCGCAGTTCCTCGTAGGTTGGGTTGAACGGAAATTGACAAAAAAATAACATTGCTAAAAGGTCATCCGAGGTTCATTGGAATACTGAAATCTCCGAATTACGAGTGAAACCCAACGCTTTTTATTCTACATCACTTGGTTTGTTGGGTTTTGCTATGCCTATCTCCACCGATGTAGGGGCGAGAAGTAGAATGCTACTTAATAAAACGGATAAGTCTTGCTCTTCACCGCGCAACCCAGGGGAAACACCCAAGCAAAAACACCTACATTTATTGATTAACACAGGGGCAACAAAACCATGAACACAGCCATTGAAAAGACGGAAGCACTGATTCACAGCACCCGCGTGCTTGATGCGATGTATACGGACGACCCGTATCGACCTTCTTACCACTTTACCCCGCCATTCGGCTGGATGAACGATATCAACGGCTCGATCTTTTGGAAGGGACGATACCATATCTTCTATCAACACAACCCTGAGGGTGGCTATTGGAAATGGATGCAATGGGGACACGCATCAAGCGTGGATCTCGTGCATTGGGTGCATCACCCGATCGCTTTAACGCCCGATCTTGACGGACCTGACCGAAACGGATGCTTTAGCGGCGGTGCACTCGTGAGTCGAGAAGGTGTACCGACGTTCATCTATCATGGGGTGCCAGATGGAACATGTATCGCAACGAGCGATGACGATTTACTCATCACGTGGGACAAACATCCAGCCAACCCAGTGATTCCAGTCCCCGCACCCGGTGAGAAGGGACACGGTGAATATATTGTGTTTGACCCGTGTGCTTGGTTGGAAGGCGATACATATTACGCACTCATCGGAAATACGATCCCGGGACAGATCGGGGACGGAACTGCGCTGTTTAAGTCGTCTGACCTTACGGAGTGGGAATTTGTGCGCTCCTTTTATCAATCGCGGCGCGAGTGGACAGACGCTGAAGAGGACTGCGCGGTCCCTGATTTTTATCCGTTGGGCGATAAGCACATGCTACTGTTTTGTAGCCATTGGCAAGGCACACAGTATTACCTCGGCAGATTTGAAAACGAACGGTATTATGTCGAAAGTTATGGACGGATGAGTTGGGAGGGTGGGCTGCTCGGTGGAGCTCGCTCGCTGTTAGACGCCCAAGGACGCCGTATCTTTTTTGATTGGATCCGGGAAATTCGCGGTGTCGAACAGGAACGTGCTTCCGGTTGGTCAGGAGTGATGACGCTACCGCGTATCCTTTCCCTCGCAAGTGATGGTAGTTTGAAAATTGAGCCTGTGCCGGAGTTGGAATGCCTACGGATGAACCCGAAAGCACGTAAAAATATAACGCTAAACAATGATACCTTGAACTTAGAAGAGATTCAAGGGAGTTGCCTTGAATTGGATGTCGAAATTGATCCCAATGAGGCAACTGAGGTCGGTGTTCAAGTGCTCTGCTCGCCCGATCAAGCCGAACAAACAGGGGTTCTGTATGTTCCAGCAGAGAGAACGTTGAAAATTGACATCAGTCATTCCACCTTAAACGAAGCCATCCGGTATCCACACTACCGGGATGCCGGTGGTACTGCGAGGTTGCCTGAGTCTGAGCAGTTTGTTGATGCGCAATGTGCACCATTCGCCCTGAAGGACAAAGAGACGCTCCAACTCCGCATCTATGTCGATAAGTCTGTGGTTGAAGTGTTCGCCAACGGTAGGCAGTGCATTACACAGCGGGTCTATCCGACGCGAACCGATAGTACGGGTGTTAGGTTGGTGAGCCGTGGTGGGCACGCACATTTCCAATCCGTTCAAGCATGGGAGATGGCACCCGCATTTTGAGAGAAGGTTGACTTTTGCCGTGAAATGGCATATACTCTTCCTAAGAACGGGAGTAAAGATTTAGAGGTGAACATCATGGCGTATGAGATTCCGAAAACAGTCTTAGGTCGCACGGGATTGACGGTTACCCGACTCGGTACCGGCGGCGCGTACTGCGAATCCGCTGACGGTTACCGCAAGGCACTTGATGCCGGTGTCAATTATATGGATACGGCGCGTGCATACAGAGATGGCGAAGACGAAAAAGTTATCGGAACCGCCATAAAAGGGCAACGCGATCGGTTGATTCTTGCGACAAAAACCGCTCAGCGTGATGCAAAAGGCGCACGGACGGAACTTGAAACGTCTCTACGGATGTTGAATGTCGATCACATCGACATCTACCAACTCCATCATCTGAACACAAAAGAGGAGCGCGACCAAGCCTTAGCACCCGGCGGTGCATTGGAGATGGCTCAAAAGGCACGAGATGAAGGTCTTATCCGCTTCATCGGTGTTACCGGACACGATTGGGTCCAGATACAACACGCCGTTGACACGGGATTTTTCGACACCGTTCTCTGTTGGTACAATTGTGCGATGAAGACGCCGGAGGATACAGTTTTTCCCGCTGCCGACAAACACAATACGGGTGTTGTCATTATGAATGCCTCGCGGAATGACAGACTTTTTGGGGACTCAGACGCACCCTCTCCAGAACAATTCTATCGCTACGTGCTTAGCCACAAGAGCGTAAACCTCACGATTATGGGGCTGAGAGATGTTGATCGATTCCATCGGGTTGCAGAAGCACTCTCCGAACAAGAGACTTTGGCATCGGAGGCGCGAATAGATATGGAAAAATATGGCGCACAGCGGCTCGAAGCAGGCGCACTGACCCCTTAACACCAACACTGAAATACTCTCCCTCTGCTGGCGGGGTTTCCAACCCCGCCAATCTTTGGGTGTGTCAGTAAATAATTAGTGAATCTGTTAACAAACGACTGGAATTTCAATGGATAAAAGCGCATCAGATCAGACGGACGCCAGTTCGGAAGAATCCTATCCGTCCGAAAAACGCAATTTAGTTGTATTCGCGCTGAACCAGATTCTGATGCGTCTCGGTTGGATGTTCAAAGCCGAGTCTGTGGTCATTCCTGCGTTTATTGATATTTATACCTCGTCAGGAACCATCCGTGGATTGCTACCTCTCATTCTGCGAATTGGGCAAAGCCTGCCCCAGTTTCTCGTCGCGCAACGTGTCGCGCGGATGCCCAAAAAACAAGGGTTCTTTATACTCACAGGGTTCGGTTTCACTGTTCCCTGGTGTGTCCTGTCCTTGACATTAGGACTCGCAAACTGGTCAGCGAATGTAATCGTCGCTATTTTTCTTCTGCTGTGTACCATCCACTGGCTCATGGTCGGTTGCAATCATCTGGCGAGCGGAACGCTACAAGGGAAACTTATCAGCCCCGATAAACGGGGCAGACTCCTCGCCTATTCCAATGTTATCGGTTGTTCACTGTCGATCGCGCTTGCCATTTACCTCATGCCGCGCTGGCTTTCTGAGAGTGACCCGCGCTATGCGGTGATCTTTGGTGTAACGGCGGGTGCCTTCGGTATCGCCGCTTTCATCAGTTTTGGGTTTAAGGAACTCCCTTCACAGCCCGAAGGCACGGCACCTTTTTTTAAATTTCTCGGTGATGCACTCCTCTTATTGAGATATGATAGAAATTTTCGGCGATTTGCGCTCGTTATTCTACTGTTTTACTCCATCTGGCCCCTGTTTCCGCACTATGCGGTTTTCGGAAAGCGGACATTAGGGTTAGCCTCTTCCGGTTTCGTCACGTTGATCGTTGCACAAAATGCCTCCAACGCTGTCGGTGCCGGTATCATGGGCAACATCGCAGACCGATCGGGGAACCGATCCGTGCTACGGCTTCTGATACTAATAAGTGCTTTTACGCCACTACTGGCAGTCGCCATTAGTCGTATGCCTTCCGGGGCGCAGCTTTACTGGATTATCTTCGCCCTTATCGGATTTACACCCGTGTCCGCCCGTATCGTCACGAACTATACGCTTGAAATCGCACCGCAGGAGAAACACCCTCAATATCTCGGCGTGATGAGTCTTTTTCAAGCGATTCCCTTGTTCGTTTCTCCTTTGGTCGGCGCGTTGATTGAGCAATTCGCCTTTGAACCTGTTTTCTTCGCCTGTTCTGCACTCGTTGCGTTAGGGTTTTTGCTGACCTTCCGAATCGCTGAACCCCGTTTTCACCAAGGCTCTTGAAAATCGGTATTCTGGAGGAACACCACCATGGCGGAGAAAATGGCATGCCCATTTTGTCGGACACAGGTTGAATACGCTATCGAAAATTCTCCTGAGTGGTACCGGGATCCCTCCCTACCCGTCCACCGAATCGATTGTCATGATAAATGTAGACGGTATTGGCTTGAAGCAATTGCTGCCCCCCACCCACAAATTGATCCCAGCATCCTCGGTTTCCTTGATTCGCTCGACGATGAACAACGCACATTTATATCCGAATCAACACGATATGCGTGCGACAACGGCATCTTGATAGTTTATAACAGGCAAATTTTACAATACCTCGTCACCGATTGGCACTATGCAAAAGCCGCTGTTATGTTGTATGAGTTGGATAGCGTTTCATTCCGAATCAGTGGTGACGGATTTGATACTGCGAATATGTTGTTTTTCTTAAATACTGGGGACGCTCGTTTCACACTGAGACTCTATCGTGCCGGAACGTCCGTTCATGAAATTCGATCTGAAGTCTATTGGTTACAAGCACTTTGGAACATGGGACGTGTCAAGACCCTCTCGCCTGTGCCTGGACGTGATGGTGAAATGATTCAATGTGTCTCCCCAAACGACCTACCCTCGCGCTATGCGACTGTATACGATTGGATTCCCGGCGAAACGCTTCACACACTCTCTGCCGTAGAAAAAACACCGGAACTCATTCGGAGTCTCGGGACCGTGGTGGGTCGCATGCACCTTGTGTCGGAGACCTTAGAACTACCGCACTGGTTCACCCGTCCCCGATACGACGCAGACTGGATTACTTCCAAAATTGAAGAGGCACTTAGAAGTGATGACATGGACGCTTCCCCAGAGGCGCGCGCAAAACTTTCCTCGCTTTCCTCGCGCTTCTCACGATTTGTCGCAGAACAGGGGGAGGGACGGGATGTTTTTGGGTTGATTCACTCGGATCTGGAACCCCATAATATCATCGTCTCTGACGGACAGTTCTGCCCAATTGATGTACGCCAATTTGGGTTCGGTTATTATCTCTCAGATATTCTGACGATTTCACGCCATTTCAGTGAAGATGAAAAGACAGTTTTCTTTGAGGGTTATCAAGAAATCCGTTCACTCCCGACAGATTACCGTCAACAATTGGCACTATTTGAAGAGTTACACATGCTGTAACCCGTTCACCCACTGACCGCTGATTGCTGAAAACTGAATGCTTCTGTGTTGCGATTGACTTCCCTTCACATCTGTGGTAGCATGTCTGCACATACGACACGGAATGTCTGAGGAGTTGCCACATGGAACATCGCTATCTTTTCCTCGACCTACAGCACGTCACTCGAATCGAACGACTTTACCGTCGGATGCACCAACCCCAACGGCACCCCAATAACCCGATTTTACGCGGTGAGAATCCGTGGGAGAGCGTCGCATCCCTCTACGGCACAGTCCTCTACGATCCACAGGATTCGCGCTTCAAGATGTGGTATCTCACAGGACCTTATGTGGATGGGATGGTGAAAATCCGTCAGCGAGACGCGCTCGGTAATGTGACGCTCCTTGCCTATGCGACCTCAACCAATGGTGTGCAGTGGGAGAAACCGATCTTGAACCAAGTTGACTTTGAAGGAAACACCGAGAACAACCTGGTTGACGTTGGACGCACAAACTGCGAGGGTATGGCTGTCATCTACGACGAAGGTGAAACGGATCCTGCCCGTCGTTACAAAGGCTTTTATTGGGAACACGGCGGGATAGATACCTTCGTCCAGTACGAAGGACGGACGATCTGGGGACGTGGAGACGGAGACGGTATGTGGATGTCTTTTTCACCGGACGGCGTTCACTGGACGAACTGCGAGACCAATCCTGTCATTCCGATTGATAGCGATACGACTCAGTCCTTGGTCTGGGATCCCACAATACAGAAATACGTCGTGTTTGGGCGATTCGGAGCAGGTGGACGCAAAACCGCTCGTGCCGAGAGTCCCGATGCGATTCACTTCAGCGAACCAGAGCGGGTCTTTGAATGCGACGAAGTTGATGAGGAAGGCACCCAGATTTACGGTATGCCCATCAACATCTACGAAGGCATTTATCTCGGTATGATCTGGGTCTATCGCGAAGGCGTTGATGGCACGATTGACACATCCCTCGCCATGAGTCGTGATGGTATCAACTGGCAGCGCGTCTTGGACCGTCAAACGTTCCTATCGCTTGGGCAGGTGGGCAGTTGGGAAGACGGGATGGTGAGAATCAGCCAGAATTTCGTCATACGTGACGATCAAATCTATTTCTATTACGGTGGCGTAAACGGACCGCACACCGGCAGGAAATTCAGACAGGTCGAGCGTAAGCACCAATCCATGCTCGGCTTGGCGACATTACGACGTGACGGATTCGTCTCACTGGATGCAGGTGAAACCGAGGGGTTCATGCTGACGAAACCGGTAACCCTCAATGGTGGAGAGTTACATCTCAACGTTGATGCGAGTCAAGGCTGTGTTATCGTCTCGGTCACGGATGATACAGGTGCACCTCTGGAGAATTATACCTCGCAGCGAGTTGTCGGGGATCAGGTGGATACAGTAGTTAAATTTAACCGTTCACTGGAAGTACTCATGGGAAAAGATGTCCGACTCCAGTTTCAAATCAGGAACGCCAGTCTATATTCCTACTGGTTCGCTTAGGGAAGGGTGTAGTTCGTGGCAATCAGGAATATTTTCTTTGATCTTGACGATACACTCGTTATAGAGGAAGACGCTGCGGACGCCGCCTTTCTGGCAACATGTGAGCGCGCGCATGAGAGACACGGCATTGATCCCGAAGCACTCCATCAAGCAGTCCGTTACCATGCTCGCGAGTTATGGCGTGAATCTGCAACTATTACTTACTGCCGTGCGATCGGTATCAGTTCATGGGAAGGTTTGTGGGCACTTTTTCTCGGCAACGATCCAAACCTAAAAAACCTCCGCGCGTGGGCTTCCACCTACAGACGTGAAGCATGGTCTCGTGCCCTTGCTGACCATGGTGTAAACGATTCGGTTTTCGCTGAACAGTTGTCCGCTATCTTTTGGTTGGAACGTCGCTCGCGGCATATTGTTTTTTCCGATGTTGAAGATAACCTGACAAATCTTCGGGAAAATTACCGGTTGGCTCTCGTCACCAACGGAACGCCCGACCTACAGCGTGAAAAGATTCAAGGTGCGAACTTGGCACGATTCTTTGACGCAATCCTGATATCAGGTGAGGTGGGGGTCGGGAAGCCAGATTGCCGAATCTTTGAGCTGGCACTTGAAGAACTCACGGCTTCACCATCCGAGACGGTGATGATTGGGGACAGTTTAACTCGTGACATCTTGGGAGCGCAACGTGCTGGACTCAAGGGAATTTGGCTAAACCGCTCAAATGGTGAAGGCGTTGATCGAATTATACCAGATGCCCAGATGACGAGTCTGAATCAAATACGTGAGTTACTACCGATTTTAAGCAGTGAAGAGGAGCATGAAATTTAATTTTGGAGGAAAAGGATGAAACATATCTATCATAAAGAGGATGCCGAAGTCGTCCGAATTGAAGACGAGGCACCACGCACATTGTACACTCTTATCGAGCCAAACACCGTTGGCACTGAACACTTCTCTATGGGGTTGGAAGAAATTGATCCGCATAGTGAAATTCCGCTCCACTCCCACAGCGACTCCGAAGAAATTATTTTTGTCTATGGTGGCCAAGGAAAAGCGTTTGTCGGTGATGAAGTTGCTGATCTGAAACCCGGTACAGTCATCTATCTCCCACCGAATGTCGAACACCGCTTTGTCAACACAGGCGATGAACCGCTCTGGATTACATGGACGCTCTCACCGCCCGGTTTTGAGAAACAGATTCGACGGATCGCAGACGGCTCCGCAGGCATGGAAGTCTTTAGCGAATCTAAAGACAGTTCCTAAATTATGTAGGACTTGCGCATTTTGCCCTTTAAAGTCCCCCTGATAAGGGGGATTTAGGGGGTTAAATAAAACGAATATTCCCACTGTGAGGGATTTTCAGCAAAATGTATCCTTTTTCCGTTCAATTTGCGTCCGTCTTGATTAATTGACTTTACAAAAAATACAGTATACAAATTGTCCAACAGAAATAGAACGACGATCAAGTTTAAAAATTTACGAGAGGTCTCAACGATACTTATGAATGTTTATGCAAGTCTGGTAACTGGTTTCTCGTACGTGGTATTTGTGGTACTTATGGGATTCTTAGTGTTTTTCTGTTTCCGAACGCGGTCAAAGGGTTTGATATTGGTCGCCGCGGCACTGGCCCTCATTAAAGTCAGGTTTCTCAACTGGATTGTCGTTGCAGTTCTCAACGCATATAATATAGTGCAATGGGATCCGGGTTTAGACGTAAGGGGCGAGCAACTGTTCCTAAGATTGGATATCGCCATTATAACCACTGGTATAGAAGTCGTGTTAGGCTACAGTTTATGTCTACTCGGTGCGTTTCTTATCTACAAAGAGTGGCAACAGGGTAAATTTAACCAACCCCCGGTCTAAATTCAGTGGCTAATGGTGTGGTTTCTCTTGATAGTTCCCATTGGATATGTTACGATAATGGACGAAACTACAAATCAATATATCCTGAATTAAACAATAACATTGAGGAGGTGAAAAAAATGAAAATTACCCAATTCACAATGGAAGATGTCCGCTGTTTTGCCGAACGCCAGACGCTTGAAATTCGGCCCTTGACTTTTTTAGTCGGTGAGAACAGCACCGGCAAAACCACGGCATTGGCATGTTTCCATATCTTAGCAGATTATTTGCGGGACAGCAGGTTAGATTTTAATGCAGATCCCTATTCAATGGGCATTTTTAAAGATATAGTCAGAAACAGTAGACCAAAAGCGAAGACTTTTAAACTGGGGTTTACTACTGAAGTTGTTAAACAGACATTTGAATTTAGCGAAAAAACGGACGGTATTGAACCTGCAATAAGTTCACTCGACCTGAAATTTTCTGATGGTAAAATCGTTTTTAAAACTGAAAACGATTTAGTAGACATGCAAATGCATCTAGTTTCCTTTGATAAAAAACACAACCACTATGAAATAAGTTGTTTTCCTGAAATTTTGGATCTGTGTATCCCCTTTGATTTCTCACGACTTGGAGGCCCATTAGCGATCCCTTTGGAGGGAGATTCTGAAGGAAAAACAGCCTTGGAAAACTATTTAAAAAATTCCCAGAATTTGGGAAAGGGACAATGCAAACCTTTGGATATGGGGGACCGCCTGTCTGTATTTAGTACATCACCGATTCGCTCACGACCTAAACGCACTTATGACCCGACCCGAGAATTTAACGATCCAGAGGGAAGTGACATTCCTATGCTGTTGATGCGGATAAAAGCAACCGAACAAAAACAGTGGGAAGCCCTAAAAGCACAATTAATCGAATTTGGCAAGAGTTCTGGACTATTTCAGAACATAGAGATAAAGAATCTCGGCCGCTCCTTGGGGGCCCCATTCCAACTGAAATTCAAGGTGAGGGGTCCCAATGCAACTATCATTGATGTTGGTTACGGTGTGAGCCAAATTTTGCCAATTTTGGTTCATGCCTTAAATACTAAGACTTCTCAGTACCTTCCTCCTTATTTGCAAGAGGGGGCCTATTTCTTACTCCAACAGCCTGAAGTCCACTTGCATCCAAGGGCACAAGCGGAATTCTCTTCTTTGTTGGTAAAATTGGCTAACAAGGACAATCAGTCATTCATCGTTGAAACGCATAGCGACTATATGATTGACCGCGCACGCATTGAAATTAGACGGGGCAACATTCGTCCTGAAGATGTATCCTTGATATACTTTGAACCCAAGCGGAATATCGTCAATGTGCATAATATTGGCTTTGATAAAATGGCAAATATGACAGATGTCCCGCCGCATTTCAGAGAATTTTTCCTACAGGAGTCTAAGCGGCTTATGGGGTTTGAGGGTTAAGTAATGTGCGCGATTTTGGATGCGAATACTTTTGGTAAATTCAAGAACCCCACCGATGAAGATATGGCACCTGTGTGGAAATGGTTAGATAACAAAAACGGCAAAATCGTCTATTCCAATACAAAGAAATTTGAAGATGAATGGGAAAAAGGCGGGATGAGTCATCTGAGGGACCAGATGATACGGGCAGGTCAACTCAAATTGGTATCTGAAGGTGTGCAGGAAAAGGCAGATGAACTGGAGGGAGATGTAGTGTCAAACGACGCACATATCATTGCCTTGGCTCTGATAGCCGGGGTAAAAGTGCTGGTGTCCTACCGAGAAGGTGATGGAGATTTGTTCACCGATTTTAAGAATCGTCAGTTAGTTGGGGGCAAAGTGTATACGCGAAAAGCACATGCCCGCATGCTTACTAAAGATACCTGCCCTTAAAATGTGAGCAGTGCGAGGCACAGAGACCTCACACTACCGTGTAGAAACGACTGATGGGTAGGTGCGGTTTTTAACCGCACCCGACTTGACGGTCGTTTTCGGCTTTTTACCCCATAAGGCAAAACTCTACGAAGGCATCCACGTCCGTGGCGCAATCCCTTCCACATGCGTCTTCACATCGACAACCGCCGGTCTCCCCGAATCGAGTGCCTGATCCAGTGCACCTGCGAGTTCACTCGGTTTATTGACAGTAATCCCAAGACATCCCATCGACTCTGCCATCTTCGCGAAGTCCGCATCTGGGAACAGCCAGAGTTCATCGGAACCCGCTGTCCGTCCGCCATAGACGGACTCAACGCCACCCTGTTCTTGGTTCAATGAGTGGTTATTGTTCACAACAATGACAGCGTTAATCTCGGACTTCATTGCTGTGTCGAGTTCAGTCATGTGATACCAGATGCCACCATCACCTGTGAAACAGATCACCGGTCTATCAGGTTGCGCGCACTTCGCACCCATTGCTGCGGGGAGTCCCCATCCCAACGAGCCTGAACAACGGATGAAACTCTGATCGGGATGTTTAAAATCGATCATCGTGCCGGTCCAGATGCCTGAGTGTCCTGTGTCCGATACAAGGATCGAGTCTGACGGGAGATAGTCTGTCAGTTCACGACACAGCCGTTCTGGTAGCATCGGCAACCGTTCCGAGTTCACTTTTTCACTGACATCATCTTTCCAGTTTTTCACCAATTCTTGGACGCGGCTCACCCATTCAGTATGCGCCTCGGCTGTATCTGACGCCTCAAGCATCCGGCGTAGTGTGTTCCGTACATCTCCCTGCATCCCCAACTGAATCGGATAATTTCGTCCCAATTCATCCGGGTTAATATCGAGTTGTATAACCGGGGTGCCTTGTGGTGGGATCTTGTATCCGTTGGTTACCTGTCCGCCGGTATGGCTTCCAATGAAGAAGACAAGGTCAGCTTCACATACGGCTTGGTTGGCGCACGCCCGCGAGTATGAACCGGGAGTCCCGACTGCCAGTGGATGGTCACTGGGGAACATCGCCTTGGCGTTCAGAGAGGTCGCTACCGGAATCGAGAGTTTCTCTGCCAATTCGACAAGCTCTGCTCGCGCGTCTGAAGCCGTTACGCCGCCCCCTGCCACAATAATGGGGCGTTTTGCATTGGAGAGGAGACTTAGGGCTTCCGTTACCTTTTCCGCTTCTGCTTCCGGACGGAACGGCGGTAATTCGGTAAACGCCTCTTCAATAATTACCTCAAGTTCGCCTTCCCGATCGATAACCGACGTTCCTGCGATACCTTCAAAATCGAGATGCGCAGGTCCCGGTGTCCCTGTTGTCGCCGCACGGAAAGCTTGACGTAGATAGAAGGGCAACTGCTCCGGTGTCGCGACATAAGCACTGTATTTCGTGACAGCAGAAAACGGGTTGACGTGGTCTACCTCTTGGTAAGCGTGCCGTTGTTGATTGATTTGGTTTTCCTTGCCCGTAATCGCAATCACCGGTGAGCAGGCGAGATAGGCATCTTGTAACCCCGCGGCGAGGTTCACGGCTCCGACCGATTGTGCCATGCAAAGACCGGGAGCACGATTCACACGGGCGTAAGCGTCAGCCATATACGCCGCGGCTTTCTCACCGTGCGTCTGGACCCGCTTAATCCCGAGACTTTCCATCTCCATTAAAGCCCGTGGTCCGATATACGGCATAAAAAAAACGTGAGTAATTCCATATCCGTGAACGGTATCAGCAATAAATTTAGCACCTGTCATTTTCGGCATAGTTCTTTCCTCTCCCTTTTCACGTAGTTTGCAAGCGATTTTTAAACTTACCTTGCGGTTCGGTCAGGTGGGTTCTGTGTTGAAAGTGCCTTTCCGTGTATCCGCCTGCGTGTTTTTGCAATGTAATACAAGGAACGGATTTAGTCTATCCGTAGACTAAATCCGGTGTTTCTGTGTATTGTTGCAGGCTATGATTTCGTACGAATTTGCCTTTACAACACGATATGAGAGGCATTTTACCAGTTTTCGGTGTAACGTGCAAGCGTGAACTTGGCATTGGAATAAATTTGGTAAGAAATCACCAGAGGTGCTATAATTGTTTCACTGATTTTGAAAGCGTGCTTTGGAAGCCTCGAAACCATACCAAGAATCTTCCATAGATGCGGAAATATACCCGCTTCCGCAAGGGGGAAATCACTATGAAAAGGCTAAACTATCTCCTCTTATTCGTGCTAACGATCGCTATATTTTCTCACAATGGACACACAGAACCGGTCGTGACAGATGGACTCGTGAGCTATTGGACCTTTGACCGACAGGACATTACAGGAGACACAGTCAAGGATGTCTGGGGCGAGAATGATGGAAAAATCGTCGGTGCTCCTAAAGTTGTCGGTGGACGGGTCGGGGAAGCACTTGAATTTGATGGCTCGGACGATTATGTCAACTTAACAAATCTCGGCAATTTCGGGGAGCAGGTCGGGGCATCTACCTTTGAAGCCTGGGTTAAAACCGATTTCAAAAAGGATTGGACAACCCTTTTCAAGGTCCTCGATCAGGGGTGCAATATGGCGTGGGCAATCGATGTCAACCGGAGCGCAAAAGCGGGTTTCCCGCTTGCTGAGGACATCGTCCACTACTACGTCCGTCAGAAATCGCCTGCCGGATGCAACGCCATCGCTGTTGAAATTGAGTTCGCCTTGTCGGATGGCAAATGGCACCATATCGTCTTCGCAATTGTAGACGCCGGTAAATCCGAGGTCGGCATCTATATGGACGGTGAACCACAAGAGGTTATCGAAGGTTCTGTAAAAGATCTTGACACGTTTATCCCGTTTGTGGAACCCGTCTATATCGGAGCGGCGAACAATCGTGGAAACGTTGAGCGGTTTTTTCCGGGTATCATTGATGAAGTCCGCATTTACGATCGCCCCCTCACAGCCGACGAAGTGACCCGAAACTTTGAATCGAAAATCGGATTGTCCGTTCAAGCCGCTGAGAAACTGCCTATCGTTTGGGCGACTCTCAAGACAGTAAGGTAACACCACAAAAAATGGATATACTCACGCCTCAAGAAAAATGGTTTTTTGATCACCACGGGTTCATTATCCTCCGCAAAGTCGTTCCGCCCGAAGATATCGAGCGAATGATTGAACTCGGTAACCAATGGCACGACACACCCTTGGATGAGCTTCCTCCACCGCTCACCTCTACCTCCCGAACAGGTGATCATGCCCCGACGATTGCCCATTGGATTAATCATATCCAGTACGGCGATCCCGTCTTCCAACAGCTTGTGCTTAACCGAGAGATTATGCGGGTGATTATCGCACTCACGCGAGGGACTCCGTGCCTCGTGGATTGCGCATTAACCAAGAATTACAAAACCTCCAATGACATCCATTTCCATGCCGCCGGTCAAGATTATAGTGTTGACGCGTCAGGACCGCGTGCGGGTTTCCTCAACGCAGGTACTTCCTTGGTGGATGTCCCAGCGGGAACAGGGTTCGTCTGTCTACCGGGAAGCCATAAGCGTAACTTTGAACCTCCCGATGACCTTTCAATCTACGATGGACCGCCTACGGTTATCAATGTCCCCGTCAACGCTGGCGATTGTGTCGTTTTTACAGAAGCACTCTATCACGGTGGAAGACGCTGGACAGAATCCTATCCGCGTTTCACTATTTTCAACCGCTATATTGATAATGCCTCACACAATTCTCTCCCCATTGAAAGCCATAAACACCTGATTTCGGATGAGGTCTATGAATTAGAACAGCCCGCAGTTCAGGGGCAGCGAAAACAGGTTGTAGAACGTATCATGAGTGAATTGGATGCACATTGAGGTGTTGCAATGCAAACCCCCCAGACTGCCAAACATAAGGCGTATCCACTTGGAAAACCGGGACAAATAGCGACGTATCAGCATGAAAGTGAGGACTCGCTGCCTGATACCGTTGTGAAGACACTGACTGTGGTGATCGACTCGGTTGAAGAAAAGGCGAGTGTGCTATCCCAATGGATCTGTCTCCGTGCAACGAAAGTATCCGGTCAAAAATTCGCAGTCTGGTTGCTCAGCGAAAACGTTCCATCCGAGGATCTGAAGGTAGCCCGCGCGACCACATCTCGCTACATCCTACAGATCGGGGACGATGTTCCTTTGGAGTTCCGCGATAGGTTCACTGGGAAACCTGTTCTTCCCTGTCTCGGTGCGTGGCAATACCTTTTCCCGAAACCTGTAGACAAGGAGGCACAAAACGATCTATTCCCACAAATAGTGAAATATCTCGGACACACCTATCGACTTACGCACATATCCGATTCAGGCGGATCTGTCGCACCACCCGAGGTACAACGTCTTTCTCTCCGCCCCGATGTCCTCATCGGACCTCCCAGCAATACGAGACAAAAGGACGAAACCCGTCGCTACGACCTGTCTGATTATGAACTCGTCCCGCTCACCGAAGCCGATTACGATGAGATGGTTGCGGCAGGGATTAACTGTGTTCGTGTTGATGTCGAACAAGTCGAATGGGTTAAAAATCGAGACGTTTTTTATTGGGGAATCGATGCTGTGACACTCGGTTACCCTGAATGTTTATACAGAAGCAACTACCTCGGTCCCGCCATTTTCATGGACGAACCCGCGGTCTGCACACGCGACCATGTGCTGAGACCCAAGCTGGAAGCGGACGCTGACTTTCGGAAATCAATAACACCGCAACTCGCATTTGAGGCGTTTCAAGACTACTTCCACACCGCCAAATACGATGGGGCACCTGCACGGTTATGCAAAGGTTTGGAGGCACACCCAGACGTAGATTTAGGAGATATGCAGTTTCTTCAGGAGAATCTCTATACGTGGGATACCATCATCAGTTCGGCGATATATCAGTTGTCGGAAGGAAACACGGAATCTCCCGCTGCAATAGTCTTTGAACCACCCGGTAGAGTCGGGACGATGCGGACGCTCCCCGAAATGAATATGACGTATGGTTGCCAGATCCCGATAGACACCCCAAAAAATCTGGCAAGTATCCTCTACGGATTCCTGCGAGGTGCTGCAAGACAAACCGATAAAGGGTGGGGCATGAGTATCTACGGACAGGTACACCGTGCCGACGCGTTCTGGCTTCAGACACACGCGTACGATTTGGGTGCACGGCATTTCCATTACTGGGACAACTACCAACTCGCCTGTGTGCCTTACGGTGAAGTCCTCGCGCTCTCACGAAATTTGAGTGCCCACGTTGAAAGCCATCCGCATAGAAATCTTGATGCGTTACGCAAAGCCGCAGAAATCGTTATCCTCCTACCGCCCGGTTACAATCTCGGACATGTTGAGATGGGTAGAGGCAATCTTTGGGGGTTAGGGGAACTCAATTTAGAGAGGCGCAATAGAGAAGGTGTCAAATACCGCACCGTGATGCACAACTTCTTCACCGAAATTGAGAGAGCGATTCGACTCGGTGTTGCCTTTGATCTCCTCTGGGATTTGGCTGGACTCAAATTGTCCGATTATCGAGAAATCGTCAGCATTCGGGAGGACGGTAAGGTTGAAGTCCATGAAGGGAATGAAATGACTTTACAAGAAGGCGCGAGGATACCTTCTCGTCCAAGTGGTGCCCCTCCGATCCTGACTGTTGATGTCTCCATACCGCAGACTAACACCCCGCTCGAACTTCGTGCCTGTGCTACTGTAGCCAAAGGATCCGCCTCTGTTTATTACACACGAGGCGCAGACGAAAACGGTATCTACAATAACGAAGTGGTGCTCTGGGAATTGTTCGGTCCAGGGGAGGCAGATTATCGTTTCCTGAACAGAGAGCACTCCGAAATTCGCATCAATCGAACGGAATCGGTAGCCGAGGGGGAGATTCGTTTTCGTCTTGAACACGCTGGGAATTATCGGCTCCGAGCCGCAACTGTTGACATGGCAGGACGTACAGCAGTCGCATGGAAAACCGTTACTGTACCCAGTGAGAAAACCTAATCTCATAGAACTGCTTTCAATACACCTTTTTTCAATTTCCCATTTTATTTTTGGAATTTGGCTTAAATCTTACAAGCATAGCATCATCTGATAAAATTCTTTTTCACCTGATGTAAGGTTTTCCCTAAAAATTGTGTCTTTAATATTATAGTAACGTAAGTTCGACTTAAGAATCAAAAAATTGACACAACATATTACATCTATCGTCGGTTGGATCAGTCATGAAAACGCAGGTGCTCTCAAAAGAAAATGCTTCGCTAAGCCTCATCGGTTTTCTTCTCCTTGTGATAATAACTTCACTCGGGTGTGGAATCCTCTCTATCCTCTCTAATGCCAACCCCGTTATGAGACTCGATCCCGTTCTCCTCACACAGGATGACCTCCCCACAATGCGACTCACGAAGAATGAGCCCATCAGCAGACCCACAGAGAAATCATCTCTTATCGCAAAATCCGAACAGTCCTGGATCTGGAATGAAGGTCGACTGGCTGTTTATTATTCTTTATTTCGCTCCACGTCCGATGCCAAACGAGCAGCCTTTCCACTTTTTCCTGCCAGGGCTGTCTTTCGTCCCGAGCCAAATCCCAAGGAGGTTATAGGAGATGCGACATGGCGCGTCAGAACTACACTCGTCACATACATCTATTTCGTGAAAAGCAATGTCCAAGTCCACATCATGATGGGAGGGCGCTCGTCAAATCGACTCCAGTCCGTCCGGGAAGTCGCCCGAAAGATCGAAGCCAAGATTGCTGCGGTATCGGAGGAAAAATGAAAACGCTGATACTCTCAAAGCGCAATGCGCTGATAAGCCTCATCGGTTTTCTGCTCCTCATGACAACGACCCTATTCGGGAATCCTGTCAATAAAGAAGAGAACATGTTAGTCATAGGACTTGATCCTGTTATCCTCACACAGGAGGATCTTCCCCTGATGGACCTAACAAGGAGTGACCACTTCCGTGGAAACCCGGAGTCACCTCTTATCGTAAGGTTCGAGCAGCGATGGAATGGAAGGCGATTAGTTGTTCGATATTGGTTATTTGATGCCGCGTCCACCGCGAAAACAGGGGCGGACAGGTTGACGGGTACCCTTGGTGCCACGTTGATCTTTGAACCCGAGTTAAATCCCGAGGCGGTCATTGGGGATGTGACATGGTACCGCAGCAAAAAGAGGTCGCCTATCTTGTTCGTAAAAAATAATGTTGTGGTCCTGGTGTTTCCAGGAGCCGGTCCAGGATATAGCCACTCGCCACACCGACTGCAGTTTGCCCAAGAGGTCGCCCGAAAGATTGAATCCAAAATTGCGGCGATATTGCTCAAAAACAACGAAAGGGTCGTCAGTGGGAGTGTGGATAAGGCGGTTCGTTTATGGGATGTCGAGATGGGAACTCTCTTGAAAACCTTCAAAGGGCATAAGGGTGAGGTCTTGAGTGTGAGTTTTTCGCCGGATGGCAAAAGGATTGCCAGTGGTGGCGCAGATGGTACAGTTCGGCTCTGGGATGCCGGAACGGGTGCTCTCTTGCAAACCCTCACCGGACATGAGAGTCGCGTTGCGAGTGTGAGTTTTTCGCCGGATGGCAAGCGGGTCGTCAGTGGGAGTATGGATAATACGGTTCGTTTATGGGATGTCGAGATGGGTGCTCTCTTGCAAACCTTCAAAGGGCATAAGGGTGAGGTCTTGAGTGTGAGTTTTTCGCCGGATGGTAAGCAGGTCGTCAGTGGGAGTATGGATAATACGGTTCGTTTATGGGATGTCGAGATGGGGACTCTCTTGCAAACCCTCACGGAGCATTGGGGTGAGGTCTTGAGTGTGAGTTTTTCCCCTGATGGCAAGCGAGTCGTCAGTGGCAGTCGTTACGGTCGGATTCAACTCTGGGATGCCGAAACGGGCAATCTCTGGCAAACCTTCACGGAGCATACCGGGAACGTTAAAAGTGTGAGTTTTTCGCCGGATGGTAAGAGGATTATCAGTTGGAGTACGGAAGGCACGGTTCGACACTGGGATGCCGACACTGGCAACCTCTTGCAAACCTTCACAAAGCGTACCGACAATGCTGAAAGTGTGAATTTTTCTCCGGATAGCAAAACGCTCGTGAGTGGCAGTGTATTCGGTCCAATTCGTTTATGGGATGTCGAGACGGGGACTCTCTTGAAAATCCTCACGGGACATACGGGGACCGTTATGAGTGTGAGTTTTTCGCCGGATGGTAAGAGGATCGCCGGTGGTAGTGTAGATGAAACAATTCTTCTATGGGATACATCCTTGGTTAAATGATGGCACCTCACACCTATAGTATTGGATTGTCAGGTCTCAGTTTCCGTCACGCCTTGACGATATCCGTTGCCCGAAAGATCGAAGCCAAGATTACGACGGTATTGAAGGAAAAATGAAAACACAGAGGTTCTCAATGAGGAATGCACCGGTAAGTATCATCGGTTTTCTTCTCCTTGTGATAATAACTGCACTCGGGTGTGGGGTTTTCTTTAATGTCAATCGCGTGATGAGACTTGATCCCATTGTCCTTACACAGGAGGATCTCCGCATGATGCGACTCACGGAGAGTGACCGCCTCGGTGGATTCCCAAAGGAATCATCTGTTATCGTGGGATTCGATCAGCAGTGGAGCGATGGTCACTTGGTTGTTCGATATTATTTATTTCATTCCTCATACACTGCCAAAAAAGCGAAGACGAATCCCTGGGGACACACCGTTGCCGCTCCAGCGAACTATCAACCTGAATTGAATCCCGCGGATGTCATTGGCGATGCTACATGGCATCTCATCCCCAAGAGACACTGGGAAAATGGTATAACTGACATCTATTTCGTGAAGAACAATGTCGGAGTTCACGTCATGACAAAAGGGACTTCGGAATGTCAACTGCAGTTCGTCAGAAATGTCGCCCGAAAGATTGAATCCAAAATTGCGGCGGTATTGGAGAAGAAATGAAAGCACAGATACTCTCAAAGCGCAATACGCCGGTAAGCCTCATCGGTTTTCTGCTCCTCGTGACAACAACGCAAATCGGGTGTGGGATTTTCTTATTTAATGTCAATCGCGTTTTAAAACTCGATCCCGTTCTCCTCACACAGAATGATCTCCACACGATAGGGCTAACGAAGCGTAACCGCATCGGTATACACCCAGATTATCCTTTCACAATTATCGCAGGATTCCAGCAGGGTGGGAGCGGAGATCTGACTATTCAATATTGGTTATTTAATTCCGCGTCCTCTGCGAAAAAAACGGCGGAAACCGGGTTGCCATGGTTCTTTGCTGCCATACCGAACTTTCAGCCCGAGCGAAATCCTGAGAATATCATTGGAGATGCCACATGGCGCAACATCCACAGGAGCCCGAGGGAATGGGAAAACGATAAGACCGACATCTATTTCGTGAAACACAATCTCCTTGTCAGCGTCAGGACAATCGGGCACGGACACTTACAGTACGCCCGGGACATAGCCCAACACATTGACACCAAAATTGAGGCAGTATTGAAGAAAAATGAAAACAGAATTCCCAAAAAATTTGGTTCGCTTGAAAAATAGTTCTATCCGGATGCCTCCTATTACACCACACATTCTTTCCTTTAGGCTCACCTACAAACACTAAATCTATCTGCTTTCTGATTGCTCACGGCTATTTGTCTGGCTATCACTTCTCAATTTAAACCCTTCCTCAAAAACACCAAATGTAGTATAATGATATATCTGAAAATATACAGAACAAAATCGTCTGGCGCGCTGTCAGATTTATAAGTGCAGTGCGATGAAGTGTTCTAACAGACACACCAAGTTAAACACTCAGACATTTTTCAGCGTCTTAATTAAGACTACAAACGCACGTAAAATACACGGGGAGGAACAGAAATTTGCACCACAGGAAACTGATCTTTTTGGCGCAGCTTGCAAGCCAAAACTTGCTTTACAGAAGTCGGCTATTCATCTGCCTTTTTCTGATTTTCGTCTCTATGTCCGCTATCGCTGGTGATTGGCCAACATGGCGAGGACCAAATCAAGATGGTACCTCTGTTGAGACAGGGTTAATCTCATCTTGGTCGACTGAAGGTGAGAATCTGCTCTGGACGGCAGAATTTATAGGGCGTTCCACACCAATCGTTCTCAATGACAGAGTCTATGTCATCGGACGTGTCGGTAAAGACATCACTGAACAGGAACGCATCGCCTGCTTCGATGCAGAGACCGGCGAACTGATCTGGAATTATCAATTCAACGTCTTTCATACCACGATCTCCTTCAATCGGGTCGGCTGGACAAGCCTCGCTGGGGACCCAGAAACTGGGAATATCTATGCACACGGTGTCCAAGGACTCTTCTTCTGTTTCGACAAGGATGGAAATATCCTCTGGTCGCGTTCGCTCACGGAAGAATATGGACGGATATCCGGTTATGGCGGACGCGTCCACACTCCTATTATCGCAGGCGAACTCGTCGTAATTAGTTATCTCAATTCAGGATGGGGCGACCAAGCCGCGACACGCCACCGCTATTTTGCTTTCGATAAACGCACTGGCGAGCTTATTTGGGTTTCAACTCCCGGTGGACGACCCTTAGACACAACCTATTCCACACCCGTCGTTGTCGATGTCAACGGACAACAACTCATCATCGGCGGCAATGCTGATGGCGGTATCTATGCCATGAAGCAGAGCACCGGTGAGATGGTCTGGGGATTTAAGCTGAGTCAGCGTGGTATCAATACGTCCGTTATCGTTTCGGGCACAAAAGTCTATGCATCGCATAGCGAAGAAAATATAGATAGTACCGAGATGGGACGGGTCGTCTGTATTGACGCGACCGGCACTGGAGATGTTACGAAAACCCATGAAGTCTGGCGATATGACGCAGTCAACGTCGGATACGCGTCACCTACAATTCACGCTGGACACCTCTATGTTGTGGATAACTCCGCGAATATCCATGCTGTGAATGCTGACACCGGTGAAGTATACTGGGAACATAACATCGGTAAAGTCGGAAGAGGGTCACCTGTCTGGGCAGATGGTAAACTCTACGTCACAGAAGTCAACGGCGGATTTATTATACTTCAACCCGACGAAAACGAGGGCAAGACGCTGAGTGCCCAAGAGATAAGTCGGGCTGAGGAAGATCACTACGTCGAAATCTACGGCTCACCCGCTATTGCCGACGGACGCATCTATTTCACCACAGAGGAACATCTCTACTGTATCGGGAGGAAAGAATAGTGAAAAATTTTATCCCACTTTACGTTATCCTGATGGTGTGCATCCTCGCTGTCGGTTGTGCCAGCAAGGAAATGGCACCGGAACCTGTGAAGATGGCAACTGCGCCTGCCGTTTCACTCCTGATTACACCCGCAGAAACCCTCACATCAGGCGATCCTGTTGAGTTGAGTGTCATCGGTTTCGATGCGGATGGAAAACAGACGGGTGCAATCGGTGCTATAGAATGGGTACTCGTCGGATTAACTGGAGCATTTGAAGATGGCACATTTACACCCGATAAAAGTGCCGGGGCGCATGCAGGAACGGTCACTGCGCAATCGGGGGATATGAAAGCGACGGCGCGTGTCCGCGTCATTCCATCGCTCCCGTGGACAGAGGATTTCGAGACGGTTGAACTCGAAAAAATACCCACGCACTGGATCGGTGCGACTGGCAAATTCTTTGTGCGTGAAAAGGATGGTAACAAAGTCTTAGTCAAAACACCTGTCCAACGCGGCTTAAACCGCTCCAATGTCTATCTCGGTCCCTCAACGATGAAGGACTATCAGATTCAAGTTGACTTGATGGGAACCAGAAACAAACGCAGATTACCAGACTTGGGATTGATTGCCAACCGTTACACGTTGGATATGCAGGGCAGACACCAACGTTTGCAAATCCGTTCGTGGGCATCCGATTTACGCATGGCAAAGACAATCGACTTCGCTTGGGAGATGGATGTTTGGTATACAATGAAGATGATGGTAGAAATTATGGATGACAAAGCCATAATCCGTGGAAAAGTATGGCGAACTGGCGAATCTGAACCCGCAGAATGGACGATCACTGCCGAAGATCCGTTACCAAATCGCGAGGGAAGTCCCGGTATCTACGGTTACTCCGCAACTGAAATCTATTATGACAATCTAAAAGTCTGGTAGTTGCCTATGGAAATTACTACCTATTCTTGTAGGAGCGAGCTGTGCTCGCGATTTCCACAAACTATCGAAAATTGGTGAAATTTGACTGCTATTGACACCAATCACAAATATACAGACTGAGACAAAACAAAAGGAGTCATTGAATTGAAACCTTTTTGGAAACCCCGATTTATCTACATCGCAAATCTTGCCCTGCTACTCACTTTCGCGGTATCCGTTACTTCCGCGGAAAAAGAGATCGCCTTGTGGGGCGGCACGTTAAGCCGGAACATGATATCCGATGAAACGAATATCCCCGGAAGTTGGGATCTGGAAACCGGCGAAAATATTAAATGGACCGCGGAACTCGGTTCCCAAAGTTACGCCGGACCGCTTGTCATCGGTGGAAAGGTCTTTGTCGGAACAAACAATAAAGCACTTTACAATCCCAAACTGACCGGCGACCGCGGGAATCTCATGGCGTTTAACGAATCCGATGGCAAATTTCTCTGGCAAGCCACGCATACCAAACTCACTTCGGGACGTGTTAACGACTGGCCCCTACAGGGAATTTGCTCCACGCCGTTCATTGAAGGCGACCGACTCTACTACATCTCCAACCGTTGTGAAGTCGTCTGTGTTGACACTGAAGCTTTCCTTGATGGTGAAAACGACGGTCCCTTTACCGAAGAAACCGAAACAAGCGAAATTGATGCCGACATCATCTGGAGTTACGACATGATGGATGAGTTGGATGTGTTTCCGCATAACCTTGCCACCTGTTCACCGCTTGCCGTTGGAGATCTCCTCTTCTTGGAAACGAGTAACGGCGTTGATGAAGGACATATCCATATCCCCTCACCCGACGCTCCGTCCTTCATTGCGCTCAATAAGAACACAGGCGAGCTCGTGTGGGAAGATGCCTCTCCCGGTGAAAATATACTACATGGGCAGTGGTCGAACCCCGCTTACGGCGTTATCAAAGGTGTTCCGCAGGTTATCATCCCCGGTGGAGACGGTTGGGTTTACGCCTTTGCACCGGAAACGGGCGACATTATCTGGCAGTTCGACTGCAACCCCAAGGATTCTGTTTGGGAACTCGGTGGACGCGGCACCCGCAACAATATCATCTCAACCCCTGTCGTCTATGACGATAAAGTCTTTATCGCGGTTGGGCAGGATCCTGAACACGGCGAAGGCGTAGGACACCTATGGTGTATTGATGCTTCACAAACCGGTGATATTACCGAAACCGCAGGCATTTGGCACTTCGGCGATGAACAGTTCAATCGTACGATGTCCACGGTAGCCATTGCTGATGGGCTACTCTACATTTCGGATCTGAGTGGATTCCTTTACTGCTTAGATGTGAGCACAGGAGATCTTTACTGGACGCATGATACGTTTGCTGCAATTTGGGGATCGCCTTATGTTGTGGACGGTAAGGTCTACCTCGGTGATGAAGATGGCGATGTTGTAGTGCTAAAGGCAGGGAAAACGAAGCAAGTACTGTTTGAAACCAACATGGGGAGTGCTGTCTATACGACACCTGTCGCAGCAAACGGTGTGCTTTACATCGTAACCCGCAATACGCTCATTGCGATAGAAGAAAAAAAATGAACCTTTCCCGAAGAATTACTGAAGCCCGAAAAGCACTCGATGCGCACGTCCGAGAAATCGTCAAATGGCACTTTAGCCCGAAGACGGGATGTCCGTTCTGGCTGGAGTACGCAAAAAACCTCGATTTTGACCCGCGTAAAGAAATTGGGGGTTATACCGACCTCAAATACCTCGGACATTTCGAGGACGAATGGCTCCGCGGTGGACCCGTACGGCGTTGGGTGCCAAAGGCTTACGCCAATGAGCCGATTTATGTCTTTGAAACGGGTGGTTCGACAGGTGTCCCTAAATCGCGAATTAGTGTTCGTGATTTTCACATCGATTATGAAATATTCAGTGAATCGCTTTCCGATGAAGGGTTTCCACCCGGTAGCGATTGGCTCATGTTGGGTCCGACGGGACCGCGACGCTTACGACTCGCTGTTGAGCATCTCGCCCAGCATCGCGGTGGTATCTGTTTCCATGTAGACCTCGACCCGCGTTGGGTGAATCAACTCGTACGTTACGGGAAAAATGAGGAGTTGGACTCGTATAAAAACCATGTGATTGGACAGGCACTCAACGTGCTGCGCGCCCATGACAATGTCCAATGTCTCTTCACCACACCGAAACTGTTAGAGGCATTGTGTGAAAAAATTTCCTTGCCGAAGGTCGGTATTAAAGGTATCTTTTGTGGCGGCACCGAGATGGATGCGCAATTCCACCGCTTTGCACGTGAAGAACTCGTTCCGGGTATCGATTTTATCCCGACCTATGGTAATACGCTGATGGGATTAGCCGCCTGTAAACCCTTCAATCCGGCAGATAACTATGCTATTATCTATTATCCACCGCAACCGCGTGCTGTTATTGAACTGGTTAACCCAGAAAATCCAGAGGAACTTGTTGATTACGGTGAAACTGGACGTGTTATGCTCACAACCCTGACGAAAGAATTCTTCATGCCCCGTTTTCTGGAACGCGACGAAGCCGAACGCGCCGAACCGATTTCGGAATACCCTTGGGATGGCGTTGAAAACCTCCGTCTGCTCACGGAACTCCAAGAAAGCGTCGTCGTCGGGGTTTATTAATCTGTTCACATCTCGTAGGTACAGTTGTAAAGGTTTTGTTTTCGATAGTTCAAATTGAAGGAATGCTAACGCAACCCAAAAAGGAGTCTGAATATGATAACGAAAATTGAAAAACTCTTCAGGTCACCCTACTCGGTGCCGAACGGTTTACAAGTTACGGACGACGGTTTGTGGATCGTCGATCAAATTACCGACAGAGTCGCCTTGGTTGAAATTACATCGGATCCAGACTATATCGTGCCGAAACTTATCCGCGACATTCCGAGCGAATCCTCCAACACAAGCGGTATGACATATGGTGATGGCGCACTCTGGTTAGCCGCAAATGGTACTGGAGAACGCTGGCGTCCTCTCCGGGACACAGATGCCGAGACAGGTGAGGTTTTCCAAGTCGATCCGGCTACCGGTGAAACCCTTGGACGCTATCCGATACCCGATGGTGGCGGCACACACGGCATCGAATATGACCACTACGATGAAGGACATCTCTGGGTCCAAACCCTCAAGGATCAGGTCACACATAAGGTCAGAATTTCGGACTGGTCTATCCAAAAGACGCTTCCGTTGCCGCATGGACGTGGACACGGCATGGTTCGCGTTGAAGATGGGCTTTGGTCAACGCATACCTCTGACAGAGTCATCGTCAAACTCGATCTTGAAGATGGCACACCGCTTGATGTGATTGAGGTGCCTGAAGATTGTCCTGAACCGCACGGGTTATCCCTCTACGAAGACGATTTCATCTATTGCGATGCCTCTTCTGGATGGGTCGCGAAGATTACATGGTAAAATAGTTGTTAGTTATCGGTTGTCAGTTGTCGGTAACAAGAGAGGGATTTTGCTTGGGTGTTTCCCTTGTTAAACTAGACCCTCTTTAACCGAAGACCGATAACCGATAACGATTAAAAAAATGATACACATTCCAATTCTGCGTGCCGGACGTTCCTACAGGAGCCTGAACACCGTCCGCGTGCCGCATATCAAAACGGGTGAGCCTTTGGTCGAGGTGAGCCAAGCCAATCGTGGGTTGATAGCGAAGGACCTCGTTGACATTGCTTTGCA
Source organism: Candidatus Poribacteria bacterium (assembly GCA_965220065.1). Taxonomy (GTDB): domain Bacteria; phylum Poribacteria; class WGA-4E; order WGA-4E; family WGA-3G; genus WGA-3G. Next base: position 4,204,042 of record OZ244804.1, on the reverse strand, counting down.
GAAAGAGGTACTTGGACAACGTCCTACCGCCGAATTAATCTCCGTCTGCAAGAAAGCAGCGCGTCTCTTCGCAACGGAGACGCTGCCACTTGACGGAACGATTCAATCGCCGACAGACTACATCCAACAGGTCTCCGGGACGACCGGTATGCCTGAAGCACTCTGCCAACAGAATCTGTTCAAGATTCAAGGTGTTTTGGAAAACATAGACACCGTTTTGGACGGACTCACCCGCGGACTTGATTTGGAGGTACTTGACACCGGGTGGGGAACCCAAAACGGACGCACCTTGAGTTACGTCTGCGAAACGGATTCACTGGGTGCCGTGTTACCGAGCAATTCGCCGGGTGTGCATTCTTTGTGGGTGCCTGCCATTCCTTTGAAAGTCCCACTCGTTCTGAAACCGGGACGCGAAGAGCCGTGGACACCGTATCGTATCGCACAAGCATTTATCACGGCAGGTGCTCCCGCAGAGGCGTTCAGTTTCTATCCGACCGATTACACCGGTGCCAACGAAATCCTCGTTCGATGTGGACGTTCTATGCTTTTCGGTGGCGGTTCAACCGTCGCACCGTGGGAGAACACACCGCGTGTCGAAATCCACGGACCCGGACGTAGCAAGGTCATCATCCATGAAGATGGACAGAACAATTGGGAACGATACCTCGATCTCATCGTGGAATCGGTTGCTAAAAACGGTGGTAGATCCTGCATTAACGCCTCTGGTGTGTGGGTAACGGCGCATGGACGAGAAATTGCCGAAGCATTAGCTGAACGCTTGGCACGCATCGAACCGAAACCATTGGATCACCCGGAAGCGGGGATCGCCGCGTGGGCGAACCCAAAATCTGCCCACGGCATCTCGTCGTTGATTGATCGCCACCTCAAAGAGCCCGGTGCAACGGAGCTGACAACGGGGGACCGAGTCGTCGAATTGGACGGTTGTACCTTCCTCAGACCGACTGTCATCTGGTGCGACGATGCGGAACACCCGTTAGCGAACATAGAATTCCCGTTCCCATTTGTGAGCGTTGTGGAAGTGCCACCGACGCAGTTAGTCGAGGCTATCGGTGCGACACTGGTTGCCACGGCGATCACAGAAGATACAGCACTCACGCGAGATCTCATAGCGACACCGCTCATTGACCGACTGAATTTAGGTGCGATTCCGACGAATCAGATCTCTTGGGATAGTCCCCACGAGGGAAATCTATTTGAACACCTCTACCGGCAGCGCGCGTTTCAGCGTGGATAACATCCTGAAAAATTTGACTTTTTAAAACGTTGGTATCGTAGTTATGACCGATAACCCGAATGTCATTCTCATCTATGGCGACGACCTCGGACGTGGGATGCTAAGTTGCTATGGACAGCGGCATTTCGAGACACCCAATATCGACCGTCTTGCTCATGAAGGAATGCGATTCAACCACGCCTACGGTTGTGCGTTTTGTGCTCCATCCCGTGCCAGTATGCTGACAGGTCTCCACGATTGCCACAACGGTACCTGGACCTATACCCAAGGCGGGGTGTATGACAGGCTGAGTGCGGGTGAATTGACGCTGGGTCAAGTTACGGAGCTGATTCATACAACCGGACTCCAAGCGGGTCCCGATGACATCTTCTTGGCACAGATCGCTGAGGAGACAGGTTACGCCACAGGACAGATCGGGAAACTTGAATGGGGTTTTGCGACAACAGGGGCGCGCATTCGTCGCCACGGCTGGCAGTATCATTACGGTTACTATGACCATGCGCGTTGCCACGGCTTTTATCCGCCTTTCCTCTTTGAGGACGGGCAGGTGGCGAGCATTCGAGGCAATACGCATGCCGACTGCGGGGTGAATCTGGATTGGGAATCCGAGGAGAATGCAGCACGTCGTGCGAATCGGCAGGGGAAAGCCGTATATTCTCAGGACATTTTCAATGAGAAAATTGTTGAGTTCCTTCGCACCCATCGGGACGAACCTTTCTTTCTTTATCACCCTTCGCAGTTGCCACACGGACCGATTGCTATTCCTGACATCCATCCAGCGGTGAAACAATCTTCCGAATTGACGACGTTTGAAAAAGAATACGCCTCCATGATCCTAAAACTCGATGAGACAGTCGGAGTCATCTTGGACGAAATCGAACGCCTCGGCATTGATGATCGGACGATGATTGTTTTCTGTTCTGATAATGGTCACGAGGTGTATGCAAAGGAAGAGGGACGCACCTCTGGTCGGACGAAGAATTTGGATGGTGAACCCTTCGATGAAATCACAACGAAATTCTATTCGGAGACGGGGGGCGATGTGTTTAACGGGAACGACGGGATGGGCGGTCTAAAGTTTTCAAGTTGGGAAGGCGGCACGCGAATCCCTTACATGGTTCGCTGGCCTGGGAGAATTGCACCAAATCGTGTGTCGGACTACATGCTCACAAACTACGATTTGATGTCAACCTTCACTGATCTTATCGGAGTGGAATTGCCCCAGGACAAAGATGGCGTATCGTTCTTACCGACTTTATTTCAACAGCCTGACCGTCAACAACACCGCGAGTGGGTGATATATGCCTCTCGATTGGGTCCAGCGTTGGTAACGGCAGATGGTTGGAAATTACGGTATATCAATAGCACGGACAGTTTCCAATTGTATCATCTCCCGCACGACTATCGCGAGGAGCACGACGTTTCAGCAGATCATCCTGATCTCGTTACCCGGCTCAGCGGATGGATGCGCAATGCTTGTGATGGCGATTACCGAAATGGTACGCCTCAGGCACATTTCGCAGCGTATCCAGATTTTTAACTTATGGTCCCTTGGACTGCGCTCCGCTACGCTTACGCGATCCATCAAACTCACCTGATCGAACCGCAAGGAAAAATTAAAAAATGCTCATTATCGATGCACATCTTGATCTATCCATGAACGCGTTACAAGGCAATCGAGACCTACTGAGTTCCGCCTACACGATTCGGACCCAAGAGGTCGGAACGCCCGGTAAAGGACGCACCGAAGGCACTGTCGCTTTTCCAGAGATGCGTCAAGGGCGAATTGCGCTGAGTTTCGTCACGCTGTTTGCTCGCTCAACGGGTAGACCCTCCCCGCATTCTGATTTTGCCTCGCCTGCCCAATCCTACGGCATCGCCCAAGGTCAATTGGCTTACTATCACGCTTTAGAAAGATTGGGATACGTTCGCATCATCACGAACCGAGAACAATTAGACGGGCACATCAACGCTTGGCAGACTTGGGAGAGCACAGCAATAGACAACGCAAGCGACTACGATAATGCACCACCGCTGGGATTTGTAATTAGCATGGAAGGTGCCGACCCAATTCTGTATCCAACACAGTTAGAGGCTTGGGTTGATGGCGGGTTACGACTGATTGGGCTGACGCACTACGGTCCTGGACGCTACGCCGGTGGAACGGGCACAGAGTTGGGGTTAACCGAACTGGGTCGTCCGTTGCTCGCTGAGATGGAACGTTTGGGGGTTATTCTCGATCTCACGCACTGCTCGGATCAGGCGTTCTGGCAGGCACTCGAACGTTACAACGGCTTAGTCCTCGCCAGTCATAACAACTGTAGGGCACTCGTTCCGCATCAACGTCAGTTCAGCGATGAACAGTTGCGTGCGATTTTTGAACGAGATGGTGTTATCGGTGCCGCTTTCGATGCGTGGATGCTCCAACCCGGTTGGATTTCTGGCGAGAGTTCCAATGAAAGCGTTACCTTGAAGGACGTCGTTGACCATATTGACTATATCTGTCAATTGGCGGGCAACAGTCGTCATGCCGCAATCGGTACGGATTTGGATGGCGGTTATGGTCGTGAACAGTCTCCCAGTGATTTGGACACCATCGCTGATCTACAGAAACTAACGGGCTTGTTGGAAGCTCGCGGCTATAGTGCCGATGACATCGCCGCGATCATGCACGGCAACTGGCTTCGATTCCTACATGATGCATGGGATTAGAGAAAGAGCAGAATCTGTTCTATTGGACATAGACAATACTTTCCCTCCGTAAGCATAATGAATTTATTCCTTGATATGTAGTTCAATTTCATGTTACAATTAGCGAAGATAGAAAACATTTATAATCGCGTATCTTTTCTTTTTTTGCTGAAATGTCAGGAGAATTATAATGCCATATCCGAATTATACGCCTGAAGCTGTTACCGCTCGCGGAGAAAAAATCTATCAGCAACACATACGTCACAAAGTTGAACCGCAGCATAGAGGCAAATTCTTAGTACTTGACATTGAAACCGGAGACTATGAAATTGATCCTGAAGATTTGGAAGCGACGATGCGTCTGCTTGCCAAGCACCCGAAAGCGATCACCTACGGTGTGCGAATCGGATATCCGGCTGCTTATGGAATTGGTTTTAACTTTACAGCAAACACAAAATGATTATTGGAAAAATTAAGGCAGATCGGGAAGCGGTCGTTGAATTGGAAATTGTTGGATCAAATCACAGCGAGACAGTTGAGGTGGTCATTGATACTGGTTTCACGGGATTTTTAATGCTGCCGATCGATTTGATCAACCGCCTTAGACTTCAACTGATCGGTAACCGACGCGCAATTCTCGGTAACGGAAGTCAAGTCAGTTTCGATCTATATCTTGCCAAGGTCGTATGGCACGGTAAAACACGTGAAGTTCCCACACTTGGAGCAAAACATGATGGTGCTCTACTCGGCATGTCGCTGCTTTCTCGGAGTCGTGCAGTATTAGAAGTTGTCCCAAATGGCATTGTAACGATTACTCCGTTAGCATAAACCACAATGAACACTTGCGACACAGCAGTTTAATAGGTTGTACTTGTGGTTGAAAATGCTAAAACAATTACACGCAGTAGAAAAGTGGTATCGGAACGCAAATTCTATGCATATGTTCTTGTATAGGAATAGCAAAGAGAAACTTATGCAAATTAACATCCAAACGAAGAACTTTACACTATTGGAGGTTCAAGGGAGGGTCGTCGGGCAAGATGCGCTGGTACTCAAAACTATGCTTGAGGAACATATCCAAGAACTTGAGGCACAAGGTGGAAAACCGACACTGATTTTTAATATGGCAGGTGCACAAACAATGGATAGTGCAGGCTTAGGGGTCCTTATCACGACCAGCACCCAAATCCGCCAGAACGGCGGACGTACCGCACTTGTTAACGTCAATAAAGGTATTAGGCGCATGATAATTCGAACGAACTTGGGTTCGCTTTTCGACTTTCCGAAAAACCTCGCAGAAGCAATCGCCGGTAGTTTCTAAGTAACCTTATTCTTTATACCCCGTCCTATCCGTATTACCGCCATATTTCAGCGCATAAATCAGCAGATTTGACATAAACCGATAGACGTCCGTGGAACGTCGGAGTCGTAACATCGTGCGACTCTCAATCTCTGCGGTTTCCATGGCGCACAGGTAATCCTTACGATTGTAAACTACCGCCAATCGGTCGTCAATGATAATCCCTTTCTGGTAACGGAACTGCGTGGGTTGTGCGTTGTTCTCGTTTCCCCAGAACACATCGCCGCCTGTGGGTGGTTTCGGTAGGTTGTAATGGATGCTATATAACTCGTGCTCGTGGGGAAGAATCTCAAGCGGATACTCTGGAAAAATCTGTTTGAGTTCATCAGCGACAATGTGAGCGAATAACCCATTGAAACCGCAGTCATCGAAAAACAGCATCCCCCCCTTTTCAAGGATATATTTCCGAAGTGCGGCGCGTTCTGCTGGTGTGAAACCCGTTTGCAAAGGACCGTCTTTCGCAAGCCCGCGCCCGACGGTAATATCTTTGTCGTGTCCTGTCATAATGATGAGCGGAGCATCCATAATCTGCGGATCGGTGAGCCGTAGCGCGCCGCCAGCGAAATCCATATCCGCCCGAATCGGGGTCTGTTGCTCCAGCCACTTGATGAGCGCAGGGATAGCCGTCGGGTCCTGCCACCAATCCGAAAGCGAATGTTTAAGTCGGATTAAGCGAATATGCCCACGAATCTCAGTTTCTGTCCCTTCAAGGACACCCCCTAATTTCTCTTTCGGGACCTTCACAAGATTGCGAAACGCCGTATCAAACCCATCTCCTAAATCGCCTGTCGGTAGGGATCCGTCCAGAAAATCTGAGAGACCTGTTTGCGTTGTGCCGGTTCCCCGACTCCGGACAGTAGAAGAGGCACCTTTTTCAATTACGGGTGCCTCTTCGCCAAGGGTAATAGATGAATGAACAGATGAGGTATTGAGTGTCTCACTCTTCGGCAGTGTCGGTGCCACCGCAACTGCCGTGGGATTCAGCATATCGGTTTCAACATCTAATGGTGGTCCGTGTCGGGCAACCTTCATTTCGCTTCTCGAAAGTTGGTTTATCTGCGCTGTCTGTGTCGGTATACGGGTTTCCGTAGAGGTGTCCCTTAACAGCGGCGTGTTCGAGACAACACGGCGGGTCGGTCGGATTTCTATATCCGTCTTTGAAGGGTTGAGTGTGACGATTGTTGCCTCAAACGCGTCTTTGTTCAGTTCTCTGTGTCCTGAAAACAGCAACGCCGCAATTATGACAAAAAGCAGGTGCAGCCCGATTGAGGCGATGGCTGCGTGACGTTTGTATTGCAAGTTTCGGTTTGCAAGCTGCACCGAAAAATGTCTCTGTTTCATTTTTTTATAGCTATCGGTCTTTGGAGAAGATGGTTCTCAGTTTTGTAGGGGCGAGGTGACCGCGCCCTTACGGAGATTTTTCAGGAACAATTCACCCCTGCTCTGGAATATTCCAAACTGCGGTCGATTGTTAGAGGAACCCTCTTTAACCGACAACTGACAACTATTCTCACAGATGCCGTTGAATCTGCTGATAACTCTCCGCATCTAACTTCCGATAATCCGGAATATCGTATCGATTCCCACGGACGTCTGTTACAAAGAGTCGCGCAGGGGGTACCTGCTTAATGTTCTGATTCAACCCACGCACCGAGAACTTTACACGTCCTCGCTCCGTTTTAACTTCCCATTCATGGATGCCGAATTGCTCTTTCACCCGATAAACCTTCTCGATCGTCGGCGTGAAATACCGTTTATCCAACTCTTCCTGCAGGATTTTCTGGTTCTCCTGCGTGAGTTCCGATGGGTTCACGAGGATCCCGATTTCGGTATCCTCATCCGCGGCAAGGGAGATATAACTATCCGGGTTGCTAAGTGGCATGAGTCTTCGGATAACTACGCGTAGATAGCAGGCTTCATCCCGAATTTCGAGCCGCGCCGTCCCGACCTCCGAACGCGTAAACGTGAGTTCGGATGCGTCCAGATAGCGCGGCGTAAAGTCATCTGATTCAGGCGGCACTGGATTCGCTGTGGGTGCCGCGGCGAGGGCGGCTTGTTTTTCTGTGTTTTCGTTCTGCATATCTACCTCTCCACTGCTTGCGCTGCTGCGCGAACATTGGCGGCTTCGCGCTGAGTTTCTACGAGTTTGTAATAGATACCCTTTTGCTCCATGAGTTCCTCATGAGAGCCGCACTCAACGCCTTTTCCTTTTTCAATCACGAAAAGCCGATCGGCATTTCGAAGTGTCGAGAGCCGGTGGGCAATCGCGAACGTCGTCCGGTTCTGCACAAGCCTGTCAATCGCTTGCTGGATTTTCTTCTCAGTTTCCACATCCACGGATGATGTGGCTTCATCGAGGATCAGGATCCGAGGGTTATGCAAGATCGCCCGTGCGATGGAGATACGTTGCCGTTCGCCTCCAGACAGCCGTCCACCACGTTCACCCACTTCGGTATCGTAACCATCAGGGAACTTGACGATGAATTCGTGGGCGTTTGCCGCTTTCGCCGCTGTGATAATATCCTCCATCGTCGCATCGGGATGCGCATAGGCGATGTTTTCGGCGATAGTCCCACTGAACAGGTAGGGTTCTTGTAACACGACGCCAATCTGTCTTCGTAAGTCCTTGAGATCAATCTCCTTGATGTCTTCGCCATCGATCTCTAAACGCCCGGAGTCCGGCGTATAGAACCGGCAGATCAAATTGATAAGCGTCGATTTCCCCGCACCCGAATGCCCAACGAGTCCAATCATCTCCCCCGGTTTCACGTGGAGGTTGATGTCCCGAAGCACCGGTTTGTGTGAATCGTAACCGAACGTCATATTGTGGAATTTGACTTCTCCAGTGATATTTGGCATTGTTTTGAGGTTGCCATCGTCCAATTGTTCCGGTTGTGAGTCGATCACCTCAAAAAGCCGTTCCGCCGCTGTCATCGAACGGGAAGCCCAGTTAATCAGTGGGCTGATATAGCGCAACGGTTCATAGAACATGCCCAGGTATGCATGGAAAGCCACCAAGGTCCCGAAGGTCATTGTCCCACCGATAATGTTGAGACCCCCAACGTACCATACGATGAGCGTTCCCAACTGGACAGCGAACATCAGCGGTGGATAGTAGGTTGCCCAGATCATCTCAGCATGAGTCTCGTAGTCTCGTGCGTCTACATTCGCCTCACCGAACCGGTTGACCTCATTCCGCTGTTGTCCAAAGGCACGGACAACCCGAATACCGGATACTGAATCGTTGACGACATCGAACAATTTTGAGCGACGGCGCCACGCTCTGTGCCAAAGACTTCGCACTTTTTTCCAGAACCAACCTGCTCCAAAAACAATTATCGGAATCGGGATTAAGATGAAGCATGCCAGTTTCCAGTTCATCAGGAAAAGCACGCCGCCAATCCCGAAGAAGAGCAACAGTTCTACTGCGAGAAACGAGAGTCCCTCTAACATGAAATCTTGGAGTCGTTCACTATCCTCTGTGATATGCGAGATGACCGTTCCGGTTTTCCGTTTGTCAAAAAATCGGATCGATAAGTTGTGCAAGTGCTGATAGACGTGCGCTCGGATATTCGCCGCCACGCGGAACGTCAGCCAAGCCCCCAAACGTAACCGAAAAATTGTGAAAATTTCACGGATGATTTGTATGCCTAATAGGGTCCCTACAGCAATGGACAACGCTAATGCCGCCGATGGAATATCGCGAAAAACGGAGCTTAACCATGTTCTTGATGCCTCCGAGGCAGCGGTATCGACATCACTCGGCATCAGGATATCGTCAATCATGATGCGAGAGAAATATGGCGGTACTAAAGAGATGAGGGTTCCAAGAATCACGAAGAGCATGAAGAGGATTGCCCTACCGCGATACGGTCGTATGTAGGACAAAATCCGTAACATCACCTTGTGTTTTTTGGTACATGCTGGGCAAGGCGAAAACTCATCTGGCAACGGTAAACCGCAGGACTGACAGAATTGCTCCTCCGGTTTGTAGTCCCATATCGATGCCTCGTCCCGTTTGCCGTCACGAAACTCGATTTCGTCACCGATGAATCGAGCAACAAATCCGAACTTCGCCGCACAACCATTGGAGTACCGAATGAGATCGACCGTCCCATCTTCGGTTTCCAGCACTAAGATTCCAGCATCTACGACGATCTCGGCACGGATGCCAAGCACACGCTTATATGGGATATAGTGAAGTACTTCACCTTCACCTGTCACAGTGAAGATCGCGGCGTCCGTTAGCGCAAACCATTCTTCACCGTAGTTGCCGGTTGAACTCACATCGCTTTGCACAGCAAATCGGATCTGTTCTGGACGAATGTCTAATTTTTCGAGTGTTTCTTTAATTAAATTGGGTATCGGGTCGAGCGTACCCGTTGGTGTCTCTGCAGTTTCCATTCCTTATATTATACCTCCGTCTTCACTTTCCAGGCGTACGTTGGTCTGGATACTTCCACGGATCTTTGCGGGCAATAGACTTCCAACGTGTTGAATCGACGCGTTGGACGACATATATCTTCTGACCACACCGGCATCGTATGTCGTGGACATGCCCATTTGAGCAGGTCTTTTTCTCAACAAAGTCAATGCTCTCTTGGTGGACGCGATAGCCGCGTCTGCATGAATAACAGACTAAATACATCACAAATACCTCGATCCACTCTACTTAACCCTTTTAACCCATTTTGACAGATATACTTCAGATAATTCGACTTTTTGTGGACTACTGCTCTATCCACTTTCAAATTCAAGAAAATTCAAAATGGATGGAATACTATCCCTTAAACGGTAATGGAATGCTTCTCTAAAACCTCATCGTTCAATTCAATGCCGAGTCCCGGTTTCGTTGACGGAATAATGTATCCGTCTTCCCACTGCAACGGCTCTTTGAGGATATCGGCGTGGAAGCCGTCCCATGTATGGATGCCCTCTTGAATCAGGAAATTCGGGCTACAGACATCCAGCTGGATATTCGCAGCACCCCCAATCGGACCGCCATACAGGTGTGGTGCGATCTGGGCATAATGTGCCTCGCCCATCGATGCGATTTTCTTCGCTTCAAGGATACCGCCTGTGATCGTCAAATCCATCTGCAGAATAGATGCTGCCTGCTGTTCCAATAGATCCACGAACTCATATTTCGTCAACAAACGTTCTCCGGTGGCGATCGGGATGCTCGTGGACTGTGCGACGCGTGCCATTTCTTTGATGTTCTCTGGTGGTAACGGTTCCTCGAACCAGAGCGGGTCGTAAGGCTCGACGCGTTTTGCGAAACGGATTGCGCTGTTTGTGTTGAACTGCCCGTGTGTGCCAATCAGGATATCACACCGATCGCCGACAGCATCGCGAATTCCTCGGATAACGCTCTCTGCGTAGTCGAGTGTTTCTAACCGATCCGCGGTGCTCGGATCGACCGGGTCAAACTTGACAGCGGTAAAGCCTTTTTCGACATAAGAGAGTGCGAGTTCCCCTGTTTTTTCTGGGGAGTCGCCACGTCGCCATTGCAACAGATACGAGTAGGCACGCAGTTTCTCGTGGAACATACCCCCTAACAGATTGTAAATCGGTTGGTTTAGTGCTTTTCCGACGATATCCCAACACGCCATCTCAATCGCACTCATCGCTGGACTCGTCAACGGTCCTGAATGCCGGACACACGGTCCCTCATAAAGGGTAGACCAGATCCTTTCAATCCGAAACGGATCTACGCCAATCAGGTAGCGTTCTCCCCAGTCTTTGATGAGTTCGATAACCACGTGGTTCAATTGTGTATGATAGGTACATTCACCTATGCCTTCAATGCCGTCATCGGTTATCAGTTTGACGAAAATCCAACGCCTTCCGCCCCAATGTGGCGGCGGCACATCAACGAGATACGTTTTCACATCAACAATCTTCATTTTTTAAACTTTCCTTTAGTTGTTATAAGTTATAGGTTGACAGTTATAAGTTAACCTCTGAATGCCACAGGCATCTCTTAACCTACCACTTATAACTTATCATTTATAACCACTCCTCGCGATTCGTTACGGATTCCACCAATACGTTACTTTGCCAACCAAGGTGGTATCCAGCAATCCCGATGTTATACTGTCTGTTCCGTACGTTTGATTGAAAACGAAATAGAAATCACTACCCGGACTGTAGATGTAATTGACTAAGAAATTCGTGGTAACCAGATTCCGATCACTGTTCCATTGTACAAAAATCTTCGTAAAGAGATCGGTGGAAAAGGAGTAACCAATACGTCCTCCGAAGACGTTTGTATCAAAGGAGGTCGTTTTATCAGGAGCCTCCTGTTGTGGCAATGTGACGCGGTTAAACTCATATCTCGGTTCAAAACTGAAGCGTCCAGTGAACCGAAGATCGAGACGAATGTCGAATCCGCGTCGGGTGCCGTTATAGAAATCTCCGACATTGAACCCAAAGCGACCGTTGAAGACCTGGCCTTGAGCGTTGAACATGAGGTTGTAGTTGTTGTAACTGTATTTGCCTCTCGGAATGGTAATTCCTTCTCGAATCTCAAAGTCCTCGGTAAGGTTCTCGAAATTTCGGTAGATGCGCAGACCGCCAAAACCGTTCGTTTCCAGTTCAAGCCATGTGCTCCAGATAAAGGTTCGCGTTTCTAACTGATTGTCTGAATTGAGGATGATGTCAATCTCCGGTCCAGTCCACAACCGACGCACCCCGTTCCAATGGAGATAAGGCGTGGCTCGTATTTCGCTCCGAAGCCATCGACTGCCTGTCCGATAGACGTAACCGACTTCGGGATTGAAATCGTCCCCGATATCCGTATAGGAAGCGTTCACGCGTGCGATTTCGCTCTGCCAATTTCCGCCGAAGTAAAGCGCGTTCGGATTTTCGCTTGGCAAAACACTGTTCCCTGGGGAAGCTTGTTTGCTGAGTTCGCGCGTTTCAAAGGTGCGTGCCCAGAGTCCTCGGAAATTCATCTCGTCTGTGGGACGATAGATGAAATCGACGCCAGTCGCGCGGTTATAGGCATCAAGACCCTGTTTGTTGATAGCAATCATACCGAGACTCGACCCTGTGAAAAGATCGCGTTTGATGCGCAATACCGAGTAGTTTGTCCTGTTAACATCAACTGCGTCCGCACTATTGGTAACCTCAGAGGTGTACTTATCTGTGTGAACGTTCAGCAACCCCACGCCGAAGCCTCCCATCTTACCGGTCAGTTTTCCGCCAGCCATGATTGGGATGGCGTGTCCTTCTTCAATACCGATGCGACGGCTGTAGAAAAGCAGGAGCGGTGGTGGTGCGTTGTAAGTCGTGCGTGGGATACCAAAATCGAACAATCCTGCGCCTTCCAAAAAGAATTGGCGTTTCTCAGGAAAAAAGAGGCTGAACCGTGTCAAATTCGTTTCTTCACGATCTGCCTCAACCTGTGCGAAATCTGTATTGACGGTAAGATCCGCGGTGAGGTTAGAAGTGACGCTCACCTTCATGTCTCCGCCGAAATCAAGCACACCGACTGTCCCATCAGTCTCTGTCCGAGCGACACCGGGGAGGAGATACGGTAGAAACTCTATGTTCCGGCGTTGTGAGATCCCGGATAAACCGGTGAGGGTCCCAAGGTGCGTTGTCCGATAGCGTGCCAGGTACGTATAGGCAGGTGGCACAGGTGCCCATGTACCTTCCTCTTGGTTTTTTCGAATGGTGCGTCCAAGGTTCAAACCCCATGTTGACGTTTCTTCTTTCTTGAATCTCAGCTGACTGAACGGAATCGCGATTTCTGTCGTCCAGTTATCGCCATTAATTTTTGCCTGACTGTCCCAAACCGCATTCCAGTTCTCGTTTCGACTGTCGCCGCTGTCCATGAGTGCGACATCTTCGCGCGCGCCGATCGGATTGACTCGGAAGAAGAACCCACTCCGCCGGTCGTTATAGGTATCCAGCAGCACAAAGACGTTGTCTTGGTCCCACAGCATCGTATCGCGGCGCATCTTATTGGCAACAATCTTCGCGCGCTCAGGTTCGCTACAGACGAAACCGAAATAGATATGTCTGTCATCGTAAAGGATGCGAACCTCTGTTGACTGGGTCAGCGGTTCGCCTGCATCGGGTTCAAATTGCGTGAATTGACGGATAGGTGTTGCTTTCTGCCAATCGGGTTCTGAAAGTTCCCCGTCGATTTCGATGCTCTCATAGGTGCGACTCGCCTCTGCCCGCAGTTCGTCAGTGTCGGCATGCACGCTAACACTGATACAAAGGAGCAGTAGAATTGATAGCCATCTACATAGATAATCTATAGTATCCAAAATGGGAGACGTGACCTCCATGATTGTCTTAAACTTGTTTCTATTATACCATATTTTTTGAAAATCTGCATGTCTAATCTGGACGACTTCCAAACTTGTAGGAGGGATCTCCGAATCCCGATTTTTAACTGACCGCTGATAGCTGATTGCCTATTTGTAGGAATGTTTCCCTGATTCCTATCCGTCAATTGACTTCTCACTTAAACTTGTCATTCTTGGCAGTGTTGGTGTATAATATATTAGGAATAGGATGTAAGTCTCCCTTTTATCCATAAAATAATACCTCTCAAAGATCCACTTGGATTTTTTTACAGGTGCTTAGGGAGATTACGTCAAAGAACAAATTGGAAAAATATAGAACACGATTGGAGCAAATATGAGTACCGAAGGTAAGTGCCCAGTGATGCACCACCCGCATGCACGGGGCACGATAGCGAACCAACAGTGGTGGCCGAATCAGTTAAACCTGAAGATGCTCCACCAGAACCCACCGGCATCCGATCCGATGGGTGCAGATTTCAACTACGCCGAGGCATTCAAGACACTCAATCTGGAAGCAGTGAAGCAGGACGTTTACAAGGTGATGACGACATCACAAGAGTGGTGGCCCGCAGACTACGGTCATTATGGACCCCTCTTCATTCGGATGGCGTGGCACAGTGCAGGCACATACCGCATTGGTGACGGACGCGGCGGCGGTGCCTCTGGCACGCTCCGTTTTGCACCGCTCAACAGTTGGCCCGACAACGCCAGTCTCGACAAAGCGGTCCGGCTGCTCTGGCCCGTCAAACAGAAGTACGGCAAAGCACTTTCCTGGGCGGATCTGATAATCTTCGCAGGGAACTGCGCCTTGGAGTCGATGGGTTTCAAGACTCTCGGATTCGCTGGCGGACGAGAGGACGTCTGGGAACCCGAAGAGGACATCTATTGGGGATCGGAGACCACCTGGCTCGGTGACGAGCGTTACACAGGCGACAGGGAACTCGAGAATCCGCTCGGTGCCGTTCAGATGGGTTTAATCTATGTGAATCCACAGGGACCCAACGCGAACCCGGATCCCGTCGCCGCGGCGAGAGACATTAAAGAGACGTTCCGGCGCATGGCAATGAACGACGAAGAGACAGTCGCACTCATCGCTGGCGGACACACGTTTGGCAAAACGCATGGTGCCGCTGATGCAGACGAATACGTCGGTCCCGAACCCGAGGGAGCCTCTATCGAGGAGCAAGGACTCGGTTGGAAGAACACTTTTGGCAGCGGTAAAGGCGTCCACACGATCACCAGCGGGTTGGAGGGTGCTTGGACTACCGCACCAACCACGTGGGACAACAACTTCTTTGAAAACCTGTTCAACTACGACTGGGAACTGATAAAAGGTCCCGGTGGTGCGTGGCAGTGGACACCGAAAGATGAATCCGCACAGGGCACCGTGCCCGACGCTCACGATTCTTCAAAGAAGCATGCGCCGATGATGCTCACGACGGATTTGTCTCTGAAAGCCGATCCAGTCTATGAAAAGATTTCCAGACGTTTCTACGAGAACCCGGCGGAATTCGCAGATGCCTTTGCGAAGGCGTGGTACAAACTGACGCACCGCGATATGGGACCCCGCACACGGTGTCTCGGTCCCTTAGTTCCTGAAGAACCGCAATTGTGGCAAGATCCCGTCCCTGATGTTGATCACGAATTGATTGGGGAGCAGGACATCGCTACTCTCAAGGGTAGGATCCTCGAATCAGGACTCTCCATTTCCCAACTCGTTTCGACTGCTTGGGCGTCTGCGGCAACATTCCGCGGCACCGACAAACGTGGTGGTGCTAACGGGGCACGCATTCGCCTCGCGCCACAGAAGGATTGGAAAGTCAACAAGCCATCTGAATTGGCGAAGGTGCTTCAGACGCTGGAGGGGATTCAAGCGGAATTTAACGGATCGCAGTCCGACGGGAAGCGGGTCTCGCTCGCTGACCTGATCGTTCTGGCGGGATGCGCCGCCGTTGAAGCGGCTGCGAAGAACGCTGGTATCAATGTACAGGTTCCCTTCACACCGGGACGCACAGACGCGTTGCAGGAACAAACCGATGTGGAGTCATTTGCTGTGCTTGAACCGACTGCTGACGGATTTCGCAACTACCTCGCCAACGGACACGATGGAACAGCCGAACAATTGCTCGTGGATCGGGCACACATGCTGACGCTCACCGCACCTGAGATGACGGTTCTTGTCGGCGGCTTGCGCGTTCTGGATACAAACGTTTGTGAGTCTGGATTCGGTATTTTCACCAAGCGACCTGAAACGTTGACGACTGATTTCTTCGTCAACCTGCTTGACATGAACACCGAATGGTTACCTTCTTCTACATCTGAAAATGTGTTTGAGGGACGCGATCGCTCGACAGGCGAGGTCAAGTGGATGGGCACCCGTGCTGATCTCGTATTCGGCTCAAGCTCCCAGCTCCGAGCCATTGCGGAGGTCTACGGGTGTGATGACGCTCAGGAAGCGTTTGTCCGTGATTTCGTAGCGGCGTGGAACAAGGTCATGAACCTCGATCGCTTTGACCTTGCCTAACCCCAACAAGGTAGAACAGTGGGCGCGTGAAACTTTCACGTTCCCACTGCCCCTATCTCCTTCTACGCTTCCATCCTTCTTATAGGAGTGATCTCCGAATCGCGACTCCCTCCCTTGACTTTTTCCGCAGATGTGCTATCATTTCCTCATGAAAAATGATAAGAAAGCAACCTTCGGTTGGTGCATGTACGATTGGGCGAATTCAGCCTATATCACCACCGTGATCGCCGCGATATTGCCGAATTATTTCGCGAAAGCCATTGTCGGCGAAGCCGGTGTAGACATCCTCGGTATGAATGTGAGTGCGACAGCCTTGTGGGGCTATATGTTGGGAACCGCGGCGTTCTGCGTGTTCCTCTTTGCACCCGTGCTTGGGGCGATTGCCGATTTCTCTGCCGCAAAAAAACGGTTTCTTATGGGCTTCGCGTATATGGGCAGTATCTTCGCAACGATGCTCTATTTTTGCAAGTCTGGCGATGTCGGATTGACGATTGTGCTATTTCTCGGTTCTCAAATTTGCTTTGTCGGCGGTAATGTTTTCTATGATGCGTTCTTACCACAGATCGCCTCCGAAGACAAACTGGATTCCGTTTCTGCCCGAGGATATGCTTTCGGGTATGTCGGCGGCTCGCTGCAATTTACTATTGCCCTCGTACTCGTCGCCACGCAAAAGACACCGGAAGGCCAAGCGATGGCGGCACGGATCGGGATGGCGATGACGGGGGTTTGGTGGGCAGGCTGGACGTTGTTGACGCTGAAATATCTAAAAGAGGAAAAAACGTCGTATCAACTGCCAGAAGTCTACCGCAATCGACCGAAAGTCTTGGCGTATCTTACCCTCGGCATCAGTCGGACGCTTTCAACGGCGAAACGGGTCGGACGCTTTAAGCACCTCACGCTTTTCCTCGTTGCTTATATGATTTACAATGACGGTATCCACACCGTTACGAGTATGGCGACAATTTACGGCACTGAAGAATTGGGGCTATCGGCGACGGCACTCATGGTGACACTTCTGCTGGTGCAAGTCGTTGCGATAGGCGGGGCGTTGATCTTCAGTCAACTCGCAAACCGTATCGGTGCGAAACGCTCCGTGATGGTCGCCTTAGTCCTGTGGAGTGGGGTTGTTACCTACGGCTATTTCATCCATACCGCAACGGAATTCTTTGTTTTGGGGATGGTTGTCGGCGTTGTACTCGGTGGGACCCAGGCGTTGAGCCGTTCCTTCTATGGTGCAATGATTCCAGAGCAGGCGAGTGCGGAGTTCTACGGCTTCTATTCTGTCTTTAGTAAATTTTCGTCAATTTGGGGACCCGTAACGTTCGGTGTTATTGAGCAGATCACCGGCAGCGCACGCCTTGCGATCATTTCATTGATGATATTCTTTATCGTGGGATTGATTTTGTTGGCATGTGTGGATGAGGAAAAGGCAAAAGTTGGTAAACTTGACTTCTGACGCAAGCGGTCAGCTTTGTGCAACCTTTCGGTCTGATCCACGCATTTTTATATATGAGCCAAAGTTACTTAATATGCTGGCGGAGGATTGTTTGGGTCCTATGGAAGACATTGATAAAGATTTTTTTAACTGCATCACAAGGGATATTGGGTACAGCAAAAATAAATTGTGGTAACATTGATCCTTGTATAGGTTGGACCGCAGAAACGATTAATGGCGGATTGATTCTGAATAATTAAGTAACAAACCTTCCAGTGTTTAGTTATCCAAAGAGTTGCTTAATACGGGTTGCGATGACAAATAAAGGCACTTTCAACTCAATCTCCGTATTTCCCACAACAGGCGGCGAATTGCAGTTCATTGAGACGGTTGCTCACTCAGCTAAATACAGGAGGGACCTATTTGATTATAGGTAGAAGATTGTGATTTTGCATTGATTGGCAAGACCACGCGTCATTCTATCTGTAATTTGATGGTCGTCATTGATAATGAGGGATTCAAGGAAGATCCGAGCTTTTATTACGTATGCACACAAGGATAAGACGGAAAAAGATGACTTACGAGAAAACTTGGCTGTGATGGAGCGGGGAAACGAACTGGTAACTTGGGACGATGGTCAACTTACTCCAGGGGACGAAGCACTTCAAGAGGATATTCTCGAAAAGGTTGCTGATTCGGATATGCTTATCTACCTTGTTTCCCATGGGAGCATTGCCTCAGAAAACTGTAATAGGGAATTAGCAGAAGCAGTAAATAGGGATATGAGGATTATTCCAGTCATCTTAGAGCATTGTGATTGGCTTAATTGTGACGCAATCAGGGGCTTTGAAGCCCTTCCAGAAAAAGGTAAACCCATTACTCAATGGGAGTATCCAGATGAAGGTTGGCAAAATGTGGTGGACGGTATCCGAAAAGCCGTTCTCAAGATGCAGACACCAATGGATGGACGGAGGGGTAAATCTAAAGAAGAACTGCAGGTTGAAGTGGCTCTCAATGCAGGCAACTCCCAACTAATACTTGGTCAATTAGACAAGGCAATAGCAGAGTACTCAGAGGCAATTAGACTCAATCCGTACCATGCCAATGCCCGTAATAACCGAGGTCTCGCTTACAAAGAAATAGGAGAGATTGACCTCGCACTAAGGGACTACGACGAAGCAATAAAACTGATGCCTGAGGATGATGCGCCTTACCTTCATCGCGGTCTGGCTTATGAGAGTAAAGGCGATTTAGACCGTGCCATCAATGACTTTACCAAAGCGATAGAACTCAATCGGAATGATGCCTTGGTTTATCGAAATCGAGGGCGTGTGAAGTCAGAACTGGATCGACATAATGAGGCGATCCTCGATTATGGTAAAGCGATTGGCTTAGACCCTAATGACGCGGCTACCTACGTCAATCGAGGGCGTGTGAAGTCAAAGTTGGGGCGGTATGAAGAGGCGATCCTTGATTATGATAAAGCGATTGAATTTGCCCTTAATGACGCCTCCATCTACATTAATCGTGGAAAGGCGCAGTTCTCACTCGAACAGTATGAGAAAGCTCTCTTTGATTATGATAAGGCGATTGAAGTTGATCCTGATTCAGCACTCGCCTACATCAATCGAGGAGGTGTGAAGTCAGAACTGGGTTGGTATGAAGAGGCGATCCTTGATTGTAATAAGGCGATTGAATTAAACTCTGATTTGGATTTAGTGGGTGCCTACATCAATCGAGGTATTACACAGTTAAGGATGGAGCGTGCTGATAAGGCTAACGAGGATTTCAAAATGGCACTCCAGCTCGCAAAACGGGATGCTAATGAACAACTTGTATCAGAATTAACGAAACAGCTTGAGATACTCCAATTGCACTACGAAGAGTTACGATAAAGCCTCGAGGATAGAACGTTTTTTAGGGTTAGGTTCCTCGCTTCGTCAATAGAGGGTGTTATGGTTATAAAAAAAGGGACGACACAGAGTCGTCCCTTACTTACGTCAGGTGATGTTCGTTACTCAGATAGTGTTGATTAATTCGTCAGCTTGAAAATAATCGGGAGTTCGAGTCGCAAACTGTTCCCCTCTTGTCCCTCAGGGAAGGGCGGGTAAGGCACAGCGTTTTGGACGGCGGCGATCGCCGCATTATCCAGTGCCTTTGAGCCGGAAGAATCTGTGACCGTTGGATTCCGAATCGTGCCGTCTTTGAAAAGCGTAAATCGGACGGTGGTGCTGGAACCGTCGTCTAAATTCCGAACACGGGGTGGGAACCGTTGCACCTGTTTGATTCGGTCCCGAACCGCTTTTAGGAATTCGTTAAACGACTGTTTCGCATCCCCTAAATTAACAGAGGCGAGTTCAAGATTACCCGCATCATTGAATTCCGTTTGTGCGAGGCTTGTTCCCATATCCATTCTTGCGACTAAGCTTGTGCTCGCAAACTTCGGCACCTCAAACTTCGGCATCGTTGTAACAATATTTGCCTGTTGTCGAGTTGCTCTGAACAGATTTTTGCCGATCCCTGTTGTGCTCGGTGCCATGACCGGGCGTGTCGAAACCTCGCTCGACGGTAGCGTGAATCGTGCGTTGCCCACCGGAATTTTAGCGCTCGTCGTAACAGCCTGTCCTTTGGGGGCTCGGATCTTAGAGAACTTCGGTTTTTTGGGTTTTCGCGTTGCACGAGGCGGTGTACGGCGTTTCGCTTGTGGTTTCTCGGCTTCCAAAACGACACTCTCTACTTTATCGTTGTGCATCTCCAACACGGTTTTTTGAATAAAGTAGATAGCACCGGCAATAATCCCGACGACATGCAGCCCGATTGCGAACCCCCATGCGATGCGGATCGCTTTCCTTTTCCGTTTTTGGGCGGCTTCTCGGTTCTGCCGTTGAACATCGGTAATCGTCCTCATATTCTTCTTCTCCCGTTTCCTTTCAGCACCCTGTAGGCGTGTTATATCAGTTATTAATCTTCATAACTCAGTAACTTATATCTGTCGTTTTTGACGACTACCGAGCCGAGAATCTTCAATTCCCGTTTCTCTCCAGCGACGTTCTGTAACGTCAAAACGGTTCCACGCAAGAGTTGGAACCCTTCATAAGTTTCCGAGGGTCGATCGAAGCGGATGTCAACAAACTTCAGGTGATGTCCTCCGAAGTAAGCGATCCATTTTTTCATACCTATATTGCATTTCTTATTCAGATTTGACCACGCAAAATCGCCCGGAAAATTGTTCGGTGGACGGCTCGCAGGGAACGCGGGCCAAATCCAATCGAGGTATTCTTGGCGTTGCACACGCAGGCGGTCTAACTGCTCAATATCTTTTCGATTGAGTGCGTCAACGACTGCCAAACCGAGTTGGTCTGGCGAGTCGAGACTATTTTTCCAAACCCGTTTCTCACACCCTACGAAACTGCTGTAGGCACACAGAGCGATGAGGAGGATGTGAGATGCGTGAACGGTGCGTTCGCTATTTCTGCGCACTCGTGGTCCATCCTGTGGTCCAATTGTTGGTTGGGCTCACACCACCGATGAAGTTAACTTGTTCAAAGAAACCATCGTTCGGAGGATTCGCAGGCGTTACCGTATTCGCACCCGGTGTGAAGTTCGGTGCCGACTTGTTGAAGGGTGCTGCCAAGCCTGGGTCAACCTCTTTATTCCCGTTGGAAGCGGCAAAACCGGCTTCATCGAATCCGTCGTCGTCTTTCTCATCACCGAAGTTGCCGTTTCCATTTTCAAAGAAGATGCTGTTCTTTACGACCAGTTTCCCGCTATCCGCTTGCGCGTGGGTTGCCTCGTTGTTGATATCGAGTCCAACTTTGTTAAATCCGGTAACGATGAAGTTAGCGAACATACCAGCGGCACCTTCACGAATCAGCATACCGTTATCGCTTTCCGGACCCGCAGGGTCACCGACGAGCGTCGCGTTGTAAATCGTCGCGGCGGAACGGGGTTGTGCCTCGTTGTCTTTATTGCTGTTGTCAACTTCAAAGCCGTTATCGGCATCGTCGCCATACTGCTGCACAACGAGGAACTGTGCTTTCCCTGTCCAGCCGTCTGTCCAGTCGAAAGAATCGTCGCGGGCACCCGTAACCATGACATATTTGAGGTTGACGGTGCCACCGAACATCTCAACGCCATCGTCTTGGTTCATGTGTACTTGGACGTGATCGACAGTCGTGCCGGATCCGACGCCTTGGAAGGCGATACCGTTCAACTCGTTGTCAGGGCTGAATTCGATACCGGCGTACTCGACACGGACATAGCGGAGGACACCGCTGCTGTCAGCAGGGTTATTTCCACCGAAGGCACCTGTGTCACCTTCACCGAAAGTTACGCCTTGGTTCGTAGGCGCGCTACCGTTAATAATCAAGCCACCCCACTGACCGCGTGCGCGGGAACCTTCAAAGGCATCACTCGACATAACGATGGGGGCAGTTTCTGTGCCTTCTGCCATGATTTTAGAGCCTTGAGCAATGATGAGCGTGCCGTTGGTTGCCTGCTCGCCGTAAATTTTGACACCCGCCTCAATGGTTAATGTCGCACCGCCTTCGACAAACACTGCACCCCGGAGGAGATAATCGTAAGCCGAAGTGAGCGTTTTATCGGCGTTCAATCTGCCTTCAAGGACGACCACTTGACGTCCGTCAATATCGATAACAGTTTCTTCGGCAATCTCGGTTTCTGCGTCGTGGTCGTGTTCTGTTTCCTCGTCGCTACCACAACCGACATAAGCGAGTGCTAATCCAACCGTGAAAATGGTCATTAGCAAGAACAGCCAATTTTGATATAAACCCCTTCTTCCTGTGGATGCAAGGGCCGATCCAATATTTAACATTAGTAACTAAACTCCTTTTTTGTTTACTCCTATGCCCAACCGATCTTACGGACAGGCACTGATAGTTGCGACCCGGCGGTACAGAGCGCCGTCAACTCTAAGTCTCTGTTGTAAATTTCCTTTCCTTTAAGGATACCTGTCAATTGTTACAAAAGGATTACAGTTATATGATTTTTTTTGCGCTTTACAGATACAGGCATCTATAGTAAAGCCCGAAAATATGTAGATAGTTGTCTAGCAAATCAACCTCCCACCGCCGTTGGCGAGGTTTGTAACCTCGTCAGCGGAGGCCTGACGGAAATCTCTAATGGGGCATCGAACTCACGTTACAAATCGTAGCTTACCCCGAACGAGAATGCTCTACCGAGTTTGTACTCAAGATAGGTTGCTTCTCCTATCTTGTAACGAACGTAAGGGTCAAGCAGATTTTTCGCCGAAACACTGAATCTGAAATAATTCGCGACCGTTCGACTGAAACTCACGTCCAGTTGTCCACGCGGTTGCTCATACACGTCTGGTACGCCGTGGTTACCCACTTCAGAGAGTCTACGTCCGAAAATGTTATAGGCAACCGCGCTGGAGATACCCCAGTTGGGATCTTCAAAACCGATGGAGACGTTGACGATGTAAGGACACTGTCCCTGTAGTGGACGCTCGGAGGAGGTCTGAATACCGATGTCCTCCGGTAGGACCACTTGTGAGGAAATTAGTGCCGCATTTGTGTTGATTGAGAATTTACGCAGTGCCTCTGTGAGAACGCCTAAATTCTGGCGTGCTTCTAATTCCAAGCCGTAGTTATTGGCACCTTCGGCGTTTTCGTATGTAATCCGGACTTCCGCCTGTGGTTGAACGATCTGTTCAATCGGTTTCTGGAACCGTTTATAGAACGCACTTACCGCCAAAACGCCACCAATCTGCGGAAAAGCTTCCCAACGGAAATCGAAATTGTTAATCTGGGTACGCTCCAATTCTGGGTTGCCGAGAATTGTTCTACCACCGACGAAATCTGTGAACTCAAAGGGTGCAAGTTCCCGGAAATCTGGACGCGTAATTGTTCGAGATGCGGCGAAACGTAGATTCATCCGTTCCGTGAGACGATACGCTACGTTCAGACCCGGCAACCAGTCAAGTGTTTTTAGATTCGCTTCAATCGCTTTTTGGGAGGCAGAGAACGGATCGTAGGTGGTAACCGTTTGATCCGAAGACTCCAATCGGACCCCTGTCATGACCTGCCATTTTGCAGTAATCGGTAGATCGAGCATCAGGTAACTTGAGTAGATATTGTGGTCTGCGAGGTAGTTATCCGTAGAGCGTGTAGATTCTCGCAACTCGAAAACACGAGGGGCGATATTCTGGGTCTGAAAGAGTATTTCGGGGGGATCGGATAGATTGACGGTCGCGTCAACTTGGTCAGATGGCAAGAACCTAAATCTGCGTACATCAAATGTCCGTGCCCTGTCTCGTAGGAGTCCTCCGAATTTGAAGAGACCTTCGGCACCCAGCGGAATTTTCCAGTCGACACGCGCGTTATATTCATCGTCCTCAAGATCAAAGAAGAACCTGCTACCGCTATGTGTGACGTCGCGGAATGTGTACGTTCCATCGCCTCGATCTTCGTAAATGTTCTCACGTGTGTCGGGTTCATCGCGGGATGCCCGCGAATAGGTGAGCCGCCAGTCCATAGAGACATCGGGGGGGTCTCTGTCTTCTTCTGGAACTTCTAATGCGGGTTCTCCGAAGTTGAAGTCATGCATCCCGGCGACCTGTCCAGAGAAGAGTTGGCGTTCGACGTAACGGAGCCGTGTGCTTCGCATATCGGTATTTCTATCGGCGTTAAATCCTTCCCATGTGCGGGTCTCATCTTCGGCGGTATGTGTAAAAAGTGTTTTTACGCTGAGCAGGTGTTGTGGAGAGAAACGCAGGCTGGCATTTATGACGCTACCCCAATCCACTTCGTTCCCACTGCGTTCAACGTTATACGAAGTTACCGGAGAAAGCGTCTCGTTTAAACCGAGCCGGAAAGCATTGCGAACTTGCGTCCCGTAACTGTGGCTGTTGCCGTAGGAGATAACACCTAAGTAGCCGAACTCTTTGTCTCCGAAAATCTTGTTGCTATTACCGAGACTGAATTTGTAGCCTTGATTGATTGGAACCTGTCGTCGTTCTGGCGACCAGACATTGGAGAACGATTGTCCAAACTCCTGAATTTCTTTGGGGGTGAATCCTAATGGTGTAAAACGTCCGCGTTCTCGGATCGGTAAATCAGCCGCCTGATTTTGGACGATGCTGGGGAGTTTACGCGAGCCATCATCAAATCCTAAAAAATCCGTATCGCCGCCCGGATAGGTCAAGCCATCTTCTCCTGTCGCCTGTGTGTTAAAGCCACTTGACATCGAGAGAGACATCGTCAATTCTTCTGGGAAGTCTTTGGTGAACACTTGGACAGAACCGCCAGCAAACCCCCCGGGTTGGTCGGGCGAGAAGGTTTTGACGGTCTGGAGACTTGCGAGGAGACTTGCCGGGAAGATGTCCATCGGCACGACTCTACGGTTCGGCTCAGGACTCGGAATCTCAACGTTATTAAGGAGTGTGTTACTGTAGCGTTCTCCCAGCCCACGGACAAACACGTAACGCCCGCCGACAATGCTGACACCTGTCACCCGTTTAATAGCCTCACCGGCAGATGAGGCAGGGAGTCGGCTAATCTCTTCTGTGCTGATACTATCCTCAATGCGTGAGCTACGCATCCGTTTTTCGAGGAG
The DNA here is from genome assembly GCA_965220065.1 of Candidatus Poribacteria bacterium. Classification (GTDB taxonomy): domain Bacteria; phylum Poribacteria; class WGA-4E; order WGA-4E; family WGA-3G; genus WGA-3G. The sequence goes on along the minus strand of OZ244804.1, from coordinate 4,178,857 downwards.
ACCCCGCTCACTGGATTGGCTCAACCGGACGGGTAACTTGATCGCATCGAGTTTGACCACTTGCGGTGTCAGTTTGATTTGAAGCGGTGTCGGTGCCGCGTCCGTGCTTACTTGGAGATCGGTAATAACAAAAGTGTTATAAAACGGCGCATTGGCATGGATTTTATAAGTACCGCTCGGCAATTCCAGCGAAAATGCACCTGTTTCATCCGTTTTTGCCCGAACTTGGGTGTCAACGACCCGAATGGATACCCCTTCTATCGGCATCTCAGTGTCGTTATCTACGACCGTACCTGTTATCTGGACGACCTGTTGCGTTTCGTGGTTATCGGCGCATACTTCTCCGAGTCCGAGTCCTATGCCGAGCACCAGAAGCAACAGGTTTCCGATGCGAGACCAGTTCCTGAAGGATGGAACTTGCAAGCCCATGTTAAGAAATCCTCTCATTTCGTGCGATCATCCCTTTAGGCAAACTTAAAGTCCTTTCGTGGTTGTGTGGATAGGGCGGTTTTCCCTGCGCGCACGGGGGGATTGATAATCCGTCCTGACTATAAAAAATCGTTTATAGAATGCGCGAAGGGTCTCCGTCAATATTTCTGTTCTCAACGCTATTCCAATGGTAAAAAATTATAATCCCCAAATGCAACAAAAATGTGTAATTTTTTTGTTAAAAGATAAAAAAATAATTTATAGGCGTTTTCAATACGGACTGCTGACTGTTAATAACTGTTGGCTTTCCTCTTGATATTTTCGTCTATAAACCCTATAATAATTATTACGAATAGATTGTCATTGTTAAAGGTAAATCAATGTTAGGCGAACTGCTTCGGAAGAGCATCCATTTGTCAGGATTTGTCCTGCCGGTTACCTATCTCTTCTTGGATAAACCGACGATGTTAATCCTCATTGGAGCACTGACCGGATTTGCCCTTATCGTGGAATTGGTGAAGTGGCTCTCCCCGCGTTTCGGCGAGTTCTTTTTCAAAATTTTCGCTTCCCTCCTCCGCACACACGAGCGTAAAGGCGCGATGACAGGTGCGACCTACTATCTCATCAGTGCTTTCTTGTGTATTTTCTTTTTCGCCAAGACGCTTGCGATTGTATGCATTTTTTTCATGATATTGGGAGATCTGGCAGCGGCGTTGGTGGGTAAAAAGTGGGGTAGAACAAAACTCATCGGGAAAAAGAGTTTGGAAGGGAGTGCCGCCTGTTTCGTTGTTTGTACGTTAATCGCTTTGGTGAAATTAAATCCTGTTATCGCCGTCATTGGTGCTTTCGTCGCTACAATCGTAGAACTCATTCCATTCCCGATTGACGATAACCTCACGGTGCCGCTCGTTTCAGGCGCAGTGATGCACTTTCTGATGCAGGGTTTTTTCTAATTGTCCTTGATAGCGCGCAAGCAAAGTTAAAAAATTGTAGCACGCAACAACGGCGCGTGCGGAACCGACAGGAAAAATCTTTTACGAAAACTGTTGTATCGGGCGCAAGCAAAGTTAAAAAAATGGCGCATATTAAACTTGAGAATATTGTCAAACGCTACGGTGATGTTGTGGCGGTTAAGGATTTCAATCTGGAGGTTGAGGATAAGGAGTTCGTCGTTTTTCTGGGTCCTTCCGGGTGCGGCAAAACCACAACGCTCCGCCTCATCGCAGGTTTGGAAAATCCTGAAGAGGGCGATATCTTCATCGACGGAGAGCGTGTCAACGATCTCTCCCCCGCCGACCGCGACATCGCTTTTGTCTTTCAATTCTATGCCCTCTACCCGCATCTGAGTGTCTACGATAACATCGCGTTTCCGCTCAAGGCGGTGAAAGTCTCGAAGTCGGAGATCGATACCCAAGTGAAACGGGTTGCGGAAATCTTGCAAATATCGGGTATGCTCGATCGGAAACCGAGTGTGCTCAGTGGTGGCGAGATGCAACGCGTCGCGCTCGGACGGGCAATGGTGCGTCAGCCGAAGGTGTATCTCCTTGATGAACCTATGGCGAATTTAGATGCGAAGATCCGTGTGGACACCCGTGCCGAGATTAAGCGACTCCAACACGAAATCGGCGCGACGACCATCTTTGTAACGCATGATCAGGTTGAAGCCATGTCCCTCGCCGATAGGATCGCCGTGATTCACGAAGGGGTACTGCAGCAAATTGGCACACCGCATGAAATCTATAACAAGCCGGAAAGCCTCTTTGTGGCGGGATTTATGGGGATGCCCACGATGAACCTCCTTGACGCAGAAGTCGCCGTGGAGGGCGGGGCATCCGTTCTACGGCTGAGCCACACCGATGTCTATTTTCGTCTTTCTCCAGAGCGACAAGCAAGTATCACTTCAGACGCCGTGGAAAATGGTTTGGTGTTCGGCATTCGTCCTGAACATATCACGGCGGCACGTCAGGCGGGGGGAGACCAAATTTCTGCGGATGTGCATCTCGTTGAACCGCTCGGTCCGGTGAATATTCTTGACCTCCGTCTCGGCACGCATTCAGAGAGCCAAGATCCTATTTTGATTCGGGTCAGGACACATCCAACATTTCAGGCTATGGTTGGGGATACCGTCTGGTTAAACTGTGACGAAGCGGAGATGCATCTCTTTGACCGAGAAACAGAACGAGCCGTCTGGGTAGAATAGCAATCAGCAATCGGCAGTCAGAGGAATAGCAGTCAGCGGTCAGGACGCATTGCTACGCAATGCTTTCAGGGGTTCCCTCCTACAAGAGTAGTCGGTAGGCGAAGTTAGAAATCTATCTGAAATTCGGGGTTACAAACCCCTCCCACAGCGGAAGGCAACATAGGAGCAATAAATTAAGAAATGAAAATACCGTGTCGTTTGGCGGCTTTCGATTTGGATGGAACACTCCTCAATAGCGAGCACGCATTGTCAGAAAAAAACCGAGATGCGCTTCGAGCACTCGCGGCAGAAGATATTCTTGTGGTATTAGTCTCAGGAAGGATGCACCGCTCTATCAAACCTGTCAGCGATGAGATCGGACTCGAAAACCCGATTATCTCTTACAATGGTGGGATGGTACGACACGCTACGACGGGTGAGATATATCATCATACACCTGTTCCAGCGGATTGTGCAATGGCGGTCGTCGAGGACTGTGTTGAACAGAATTTACATCTCAACTTCTGTTTGAATGACGAACTGTATGTCGCTGAACGGAACGCGTGGAGCGATCTCTACGAGGAACGCACAGGCGTTCCTGCGACCCCTGTAGGTGACCTACGCGAGTTAGCCGGAGAAACCCCCACAAAATTACTCATCATCCACAGACCCGAAGCATTAAAACCACTCTTGGACAATTTTCAAACCAATTATGCGGAGAAGCTTTACGTCACGCAGACCCAGGCAGAATATATTGAATTTATGAATCCGGCAGTCGCTAAGGGACGCGCGCTAACAGCCCTCGCCAATCGATTTGACATTTCGATGGAGACAGTTGTTGCTTTTGGTGATAGTTACAATGATGAGAGTTTACTCAAGACAGCAGGTTTCGGCATAGCGATGGCAAACGCAGTACCACCGATCCGCGCGTGTGCCGATCATATTACGACGACGAACGACGATGACGGAGTTGCAAAAGCCATTTGGGAATTGATTCTCTGAAGCATTGGATGGTGTTCCCTCATGTTTGCCCTCCTGTTGGGAGACCACTTTACGGACAATTGGCAATTATTGGCTGGCATTGAGATCGTGAAGTTTTTTGTAAGGAATATCCGCAACGAGTACGTAGGAGTTTCCTTCCTGTTTCAACGACATCTGAACGGAATTAACGGAGAACTCAAAATACTTTGCCAGAACTTCTGCTAACTCGTGATGCAACCTTGTCATAAAGCGGTCATCTACATCGAGTCTGTCTTGTGTGATGACAAGTTTCAGGCGCTGCTTAGCGATGTTACTCGACTTCGGCTTGCGCCCGAATAATTGTTTTATGCTAATGTTCATAGGAAGACTCCTTATCTATTTCTGGTGAACCAATTGACAATATTTGAAAGAAAGCCTTTCTGCTCTAAGTCAGGTATCGGGATCCGCTGTCCGGTGAGTCGGCGTGCAATGCGCATATAAGCCTGGGAACCGGGGGAAGTGTCTTCGTACACTAAAGGAATCCCGCGATTCGTAGACGTAATCACACCGGTGTCTTCAGGAACAATACCGATCAGGTCGATGTTGAGGATATCCAATACATCCTCTTGGTCCATCATACTGCCATTGCCTACGAGTTGCGGCGAAAAACGATTTAGGACAAGGTTGATCGGTTCAATTCCGGCGTGTTGCAGCAACCCGATAATCCGGTCGGCATCCCGAATGGCGGAGACGTCTGGTGTCGTGACAATGATGGCTTCATCCGCCCCTGCGGAAGCGTTGATGAAACCGCGCTCAATACCGGCTGGTGAGTCAATCAGCACGAAATCGTGGGATGCCTTCAACTTATCACAAATCGCTTTCATCTGCTCCGGTTGGATGTCGTCCTTGTTGTTTTTCTGCGAGGCTGCCAGTAGCGTTAGCCCATCAACACGACGATCTTTCACGAGAGCTTTACCGAGTTCGCACTGTTTTTCAATAACATCCATTGATGTGTAAACAATCCGACTCTCAAGTCCCATCACGATATCGAGATTCCGAAGCCCGACATCTGCGTCAACAACCACGACTGTTTTACCAAGGAGTGCGAGTGCTGTTCCTAAATTAGCAGTAGAGGTTGTCTTTCCAACGCCTCCTTTTCCTGACGTTACTACGATTACTTTTCCCATAACCCGAAACCTCCTCTGTTAAAACTTAACAAATTTTTCAACAATAATTACATCTTCTACCCCGATACGCGCAATTTCTGGATAACCTCGGGGTTTTTGGTTAATGGGTCTACGACTTATGAAGTTACCGATTTGGAGTTGTACAGGCACTAAATCCATAGCGATGACCACAGCGGAAAGCCTACCATTGATGCCAGCGTGTGCATTCCCGCGTAACGCACCAAGCACAACAATATCTCCACCGGCTCGGACTTCCGCCCCCGAATTGACATCGCCGTAGATAATGAGGCTTCCCTGCGGAAAATCTTCTCCCTGTCCTGAACGAATTGTATAAGGTATAATCTTTGAAGGTTCACTATCACGAGTGTTCTGAGGCTCCGGTCTTTGCGGAAGCGCATGAGTCGTTGGCGCGGCGGCAATAGGTGGAGGTGCCTGTTCATCAAAGGCTTCAATACTCCTGACTGTCAGATTATAGGTCTCCTGAAGCTTGGACTTTAAATACGTCATTTCCTCCTCTTTCAAGAGTGGACACTTCAGATCAATCTGCACAGATGCCCCAACTAAGGGTTGATTCATCCGGGACATTTCCTGTTGAATCGCCTCTTCAACTTCCGCTATGGACAGATGGGGCCTGATAATCAGGTGCAAACCATCTCTATATGCTCTGAGAGCCACAATAGAATTCGCCATTTTTCTACTTTCTGAATGGCTGTCGGTTATTGGCTATCGGAAACCATCGGTAAGAGGGTTTTCGGTAACAATCTACCGCGCTTTGGAATATTCCAAGTTTACGAAGATTGTACAAACCCACCTCTTTGCTGACTGCTGACGGCTTCTTTGCCATTCTTCTGACTGCTGATTGCTGATTGCTAATTTTTTGACCGCTATTCTACCAACTGTGCCAAAACGTAAGGTCCTTCGGGAATCACTGCAATTTGAGCATCTGCCCCGTATCGGGTTAGAATTTCTTCGATACCTTCCTGTGCATTTTTCAAAGGATGCACGAACAACTTTACACGTTGATGATAGGGGATTCCGTCAGTGTAGAAATAGATATCTGCCTTCCTCGCGACCTTTGCCAACTCTTCTAATTGCCACTGATCGATGACAAAGTTTGCTGGATTGTAAAGCCCTTGTACAAAGGCAGTTAAATCATCAGTTTTGAAAATCAGGTCTGTAAACGGCTTGCTCCCGATACCTTCACTGCATGCGGCAACGAGCAAGATGCTGCCCCCCTGCTTCACAACTTCAACGGCGGTCAACAAGCCTTTAATTGCTTGATAAAACGTTGTGTCTAAAGGGTAACCCGCGCTGGAAACAACGACGGCATCTGCTGCGGCAGGTAATGTAACCTTGGCGTGTTTCTCGACAAACTGCGCGCCGACACGATGCGACTCAACCATGTCGCCTACGAAAACACCTGTGATTTGGCGGTGCTTGTCGATAGCAACGTTCACATTAAAGTCAACCCCAGCCATCAGTGCGATTTCTGTGGCTTCTAAGTGGAACGGATTTCCTTCCAAGATACCGACAGCGGATTTTGGGTGTTCCATGAGTTCGGGACCGTGCATCACCTTCATCGTCTCAATTGAGGCGATTCCCGGGCAGATAGCCTTCCGACCGCCAGAGTAACCTGCCATCAAGTGCGGTTCAATCAGTCCGGTGATAATTTTTAAATCCGCTTCAAGATAGGTTTTATCGATATGAACAGGGGTGCCGTTCTGTGTTGTGCCTAAATATGTGTGGGTCTCTGGCTGCTGCGAGAAATGGTTGACAATGCGATACCGATCCATCAGGTCGCGTCCAACCATTATTTCGAGTTCTTCGGCGTTATTTGGGCGATGGATACCCGTCGCAATGAGGATTGTAATTTTCTCGCGTGGAATGCCAGTGTGTTCGAGTGTTGCCAGTATTGGAGGGAGAATCACTTTGTTCGGCACGGGTCGAGTTATGTCAGAGATCACGATACACGCCGACTCGCGCCCTTTTGCAAGCTCAGCCAAGGGAGGTGAGGCAATAGGCTGAGCGAGCGCCGCTTGTACGGCTCTATCCCCGTCAGACAGCGGAACGCTCTCCGAGATTTCAAGAACCCCGGCTACATTTTTGTCGGGAATCTCAATCGGTAGTGTTCCGGTCCCGTATCTCATTTCGACTCGCATCGCGAAATTTCCCTTCAGGTTGGTTAAACAGGCTGCCTATGCTGGTGCATCACTCGGTGAAAACACTAACCCCTGTGTGTATTATACCCTTTTTTCCTAAAAAAAGCAAATTTTTTTATAATCGTCATAATTTGCCGATTTTGGAGCATAATTTGCCGATTTCACGCAAGTTTTGATATGACAAAAACCGCTTCTCTTACCGACAACTGATCACTGATCACTGACTGCTATAAAGCACTTGACTTTTTTGAAGCGATATGTTAGAATCTTTGAATAACGCCAGTTCGATTAGACGTTTCGTATGTGCTAAGGGGTCGATTTTCGCGGGTCAAAAACATACGTTGTACCAAGTTGAAACTTTTGATCGGACTCATGTTATGAATGAGACTTGTATCCGACCGGTGGAATGCTCAAATCGGATTGCGGGCAAAATCTACAAATAGAACGGAGTGAGACTCGCATGCATCGCATCGAAGTTACCACCAAACCCAACGGCGCGGGACGGAATTGGCTGGAAGTTGGACATTTTGAAACAGATGCGCTCGGTCGCAGACAGTGGATGAAAAAGAACGTGCCGCATCAGGAATCAAAGTTGACCGTTGATAGGCAATACTCCGCTCGCGGTGAAACGATTGACTGGATAGTTATTATTCCTGAAAACTATCCATTTACGCTTGTCAAAGTTAATTACGATCGGCTCAACCCCATGGAACTTGAAGTGCTTTGGGATCCCGATGGAGCCGCGCCATCTCAATCCGACACTGCCCGTGAAGAGAAAATTAAGCGTATCTATGAACTCGCCGCTGGTAATGATGAACTCACCGAGTTGCTAAAAGACGTTCTCTAACCTTCACCAGCCATATCGCTCCGGTCCCCAAGGTTTCGATACCAATTCCTGTTTCGCCATTATCATCGTTTTGCTCGGTACGTCGTCGTAGAGGATAACGCCGGGTCCTACTACGCTGTAAGAGCCGATGCGTCTCCCCGGCATGATAATCGCATTGACACCGGTACGCGTGTAGTCGCCCATATATGTGGCATTTGCTCCGTAAGGGGGTACTTCGTAACGTCCTTCCACCCGTATCGGTGTGTCACCGTCGTCGAAGCGGAGGGTTCCGCACACCGTCGCGGCACCTATATCGGTAGCGCATCCGAAAACGCCAGACATCTCACAATAGTGATAGAGATAGACCTTATCGAACAGGACCCCCGCCATTTCGGCACCGTGTCCGATGATACACCGATTCCCGACGACAGTGCTACCCACATCGCAGTAATCGCTAATCCTACACTGATCTCCGACGAAGATATTCCCGTGTAAAATCGCACCGTTCGTTATGTTGTTGTTTGCCCCTGCGATGAGTGTTCCGTTGACAACGACGCGCGGTCCAATGACGGAGTTTTTCCCCAGAACGACGTGTCCGTTGATTTCAGCGGCATCTGAGATTTTGGCACCCGCCGCAATTTGGTCTTCTGTGACCTGCGTGGCGAGGTAATCGACCCACCGATTGTTCGCTTCCAGTACGTGCCACGGCTTATCGACATCGACGAGAAACCCCTCTGTTTGAACCGCTAACACTTCTCTGTCATCGTCCACCATGAGTTGCACGGATTGCGCAATCTCAGATTCGGGTGGCGGCATCCCACCGACTGGGACGCTTGTAACGACTCCGGGGTTCCTTAGGAGGTAAGGTGTCGCTGTGGGACCAAAGGCATAGACACCACAGAGCCGATATGAACCCCCGCGTGGGTGTCCCTCAATGCCGGTAAGTTTTGTGACGCTATTGCCTTCTACCTCTTTTGTGTCGATGCTGCCGCAGAGCCAATCGCTTGCGTCTTCGTTGCCGAGCGGTTGCACCAGTGCCGCCGCCTCCGCGTTGTGGGTATAAAAATCCCTAATTATGTTACGTAGATTATCAGGAATGGTTACAATATCTCCATAAATAACGAGATAAGGCTCATTTTCGACATGTTCCAATGCGCTCAGCACAGCACTTGCGGTGCCGTCAATTGGGTGTTGTGTAACAAACGTGACATTGGGTATATCGGCGAGTGCACCGCGCACCTGTTGGGCATAGTGCCCCACCACAACGACGATCCGATCACATCCGACTTCAATCAGATTCTCTACGATTCGTCGAACGATGGGGGTGTTGGCGACGGGGATCGTGCATTTCTGTCGGAATTCCCCGTAGGGCCACACCTTGCGTCCTAATCCTGCGGCGAGTACAATCGCCGTTTTTATTTCCATATTTCTCCATGTTAAAGTAAAATGTAAAAATAAGTGGACACTTTAGAAACACAAAACATCTCTCCGCCGCTGGCGAGGTTTGTAACCTCGCCTTTCCTCTCCTGCACTTTCTTCGGCTTGCTATGTCTATAGAATTCCTAATTTCCGCCATGCGATGTGTTGGTTCATGAAATCTGCTAAAAACGCTGGATCGGGATGAGCGGTATCCAGCCGTTTCTCGTGAGGGACAACGCCAATCACAGGGATGCCTGTCAATTTCTCAATTTCGACTGGATTTGTCGCTTCGGCGAGTCCTGGGGTTTCCGGGGAGCGTCTGTTTAAAACGATACCGACGGTCTGGAGTCCGAATTGCTGCGCGAACGCCACAGTTAGTAGTGTGTGGTTCAGTGTCCCCAAACCTGCCTCTGCGACGATGAGCATCGGCAATTGCAATCTACTGATGAGATGCACTACGAGAAAGTCGTCTCGGATTGGGACGGCGATGCCTCCGACGCCTTCGACGATCACAAAGTCGTATTTCTGTTGGAGTGCTGTGAAGGCGGTTTCGATGCACGGCAAGTCGATCTCTCTGTTTTCTATCCTCGCCGCCACGGAGGGTGCCAATGGGTGTCGGAGGTAAATCGGGTTGATCGAGGAAAGGTCGTCGTCAACTTCTGCGGCGTACTTGAGGAATTGCGCGTCAGCGGTATCGCCTGAGCTGATCGGCTTCATCACCCCGACGTTTGTCCCGGATTGTTTGAGTGAGGCGGCGAATCCACCAGCGATTACTGTCTTCCCGATTTCCGTTCCTGTACCTGTAATAAAGATGCCGTGTCCCATGTTGTTTCTTATTATAACGCAAGCTGCCACTTGTAGCACAAACTTTCGAGTTTGTGTCTGTGGATGCGCAAACTGAAAGTTTACGCTACAACAACCCGCGCATCCGCATCAATTTTCAATGAAAAGGCTTTTACATTCCTAAAATCTTGTAATGAGCAACTTGGGTTATTATATATAAAGATGCGTTTTTCGTCAAGAAATATCTGAATTGGTTGAGAATGACTGGCTTCCCTACTATAAACTGGGAAGTTTTGATTGGGACCTCATCATACTGAAGATGACGATTCCGAGTAATTGTCCGAATCGGGGATTTTCGCGGATGAAACGGATTATCATGGATTTTGGGAGTTCTGATTTACTGGGCGGTAATTGTCTGAACCGGGATTTATGGGATTCAATGATTTGTGGGATTATGGGGGGTTGGGTGTGGATTGGATGATTTGATTTTTTTGTTGGAATCTGTTATGATCTCTTAACCCATTGAGAAATAATATAATAGAGAGAAGGAAACGCATGGCGAATTATCAAGAATTGGCAAATCTGGTTTGGAATGTTGCGGACGATGTGCTGCGTGGACTTTTCAAACCGCACGAATACGGCGACATCACTCTCCCGTTTCTGGTGCTCCGCCGATTGGACTGCATCTTAGATGAGGACGGACGCAAAGAGAAAGCGATTGATACCTACAATCAGTTTAAAGACTTAGTAGAGGAAGATCAACTCCCACCGATTATTCAGAAAGCGATTGGCATCAGCTTCTACAACACCTCCCAGTACGACCTCTCCCGACTGAAAGATGACTCGAACAATATCCATCTCAACTTCGAGAACTACATCGGTGGATTCAGCAAGGACGTCCGCGACATCATCGAAAATTTCAATCTCGATCGGTTTATCGAACGACTGCACAGAAACAACCGGTTGTTCATTTTTTGCGATAAGTTCACTGAGGTTGATCTACACCCAAACGAAGTAGACAATCACACGATGGGACAGATCTTTGAGGAACTGCTCCGCCGATTCTCAGAGATGTCCAATGAAACGAGTGGGGAGCACTACACGCCGCGGGATGTCGTGCGGTTATTGGTTTCGCTGCTGTTTGCGGAACACACTGAGGGTCTGCAAGGGCAGGGAGTGATCCGTAGTATCTTCGATCCGTGCTGTGGGACGGGTGGCATGTTGACGATTGGCAAGGAATACTTCCGCGAACAGATTAACCCGGATGCCGACATTCTGTTGTTGGGTCAGGAACTCAACGCCCAGACCTACGCAATTTGCAAGTCGGATATGCTCATCACCGGTGAAGACCCCGGCAATATTCGGCTGGGTTCCAGTCTCTCTGACGACCAATTCCAAGAGCGACGTTTCGACTATATGATTACAAATCCGCCCTTCGGTGTCAGTTGGAAGTCTGACGAAGCGGTGGTGAAATCGGAAGCGCAGACCGCCAACGGTAGGTTCTCAGCGGGGACACCTCGCTCCTCAGATGGAGCGTTGCTGTTCCTACAACACATGCTCTCCAAGATGGAGAACCGCGGGAGTCGGGTTGGCATCGTCTTTAACGGGTCGCCGCTCTTTACGGGGGATGCCGGTAGCGGTGAGAGTGAAATCCGACGGTGGATCATCGAAAACGACTGGCTGGAGTGTATTATCGCGCTACCTGAAAGGTTGTTCTTCAACACGGGTATCGCCACCTATATCTGGATCTTAACGAACCAGAAATCCGAAGCGCGACGGGGGAAGATCCAACTCATTAATGCCGTTGACTTCCATGACGAGATGAAAAGGAATCTCGGAGCCAAGAACGCTTTCATTTCCGATAGCCATATCCATCGCATAATAGCGTTGTGCACCAACTTTGAAGAGACCGAGCACTCCAAAATCTATCCAAACGCCTTTTTCGGCTACACGAAGGTGACGATTGAAAGACCTCTCATTGAAACACAGGAGATTCTCGGAGAGGAAAAAGAATTCGTTGTTACGGACAGGAAGGGCAATCCGAAACCGGATACGTCCCTGCGAGACACTGAGCGCGTCCCACTCACGGAAGATATTGATGATTACTACCAACGAGAGGTGAAACCGCATGTCCCTGATAGCTGGATAGACAGGAAGAAGGATAAGGTCGGCTACGAAATCAACTTCAATCGGTATTTCTACCAGTACACGCCGCTACGCTCACTGAAGGAAATTACGGACGAATTGTTGGCACTGGAGCGGAAAAGTGAAGGCTTGCTGAATGAGGTGTTGGGGTTATAAGAGGCATAAATTATGGTTACCGACCACTATCTATTCCGAGTTCACGTTAATATAACCCAAGTTGCCACTTGTAGCACAAACTTTCCAGTTTGTGTCTGTGGATGCGCAAACTAAAAGTTTACGCTACGAGATCTTCGCGGCTCATCAACGTTTTTCAGTGAAAAATCGGGTTCGCACATCCGAAATCTTGTCTGTAGCAACTTGGGTTAATATAATACTATCTCTAACAGTTTATATGGCATTAGCCTCACCGTCCACCCAGTCCCGGTAGGGTCTTTCACCTAACCGCACGGGACATAACCAAAAACGGTAGGAAACCCTTTTAAGAGAAGTCATCAATTAGAAATGGTATAAGGATGGCACAAAAACGATTAGCACAAGTTGTAATAATATGTTATCATAGAATTCAGATAAGTAAAGATTGGTATGGTAAATGGGTGCTATCACTCAAACTCACCTAACTTAACACGAAATTCATGTAAAAATGAGATTCATTTCTTCAGGAGATTGAACAGTATGAAAACTATGTTGGTATTAGCAGGATTTGTGTTGATGATAGCCTATGCTGTTATCGGCACGAGCGACATGGCACAGGCGGAGGAAGTCTTGGGAACAGGAACGGATTCACTGCTCGGCGGAGACCTCACCGACCCAGAAGACGATGGTGCACCTGAATCAGATGAGGGTTACAACGCCATTTTCTCAGCCAACGAGGAACCCGGATTCGGGGGCGGTGAATTTGCGTTTAACGTCTTCGATAACCGCCTTGGTCCCAGTAATGACAAATGGTGCTGCGGAGCTGGGGGCGGCATTCCGGAAGAAGGTCTACACGTGACAGCTGAGTTTGAGGAAGCATACGGATTGACACATTTCACTGTATCTTCAGCGAACGATGTTCCTGCGAGGGACCCGACAGTGTGGGAAATTCAGGGATCGAACGACGGCGAGGATTTTACGACCATCTATTCTCACGACGGGGAAAGCTTTTGGGATCAGCGACTGCAAGTCGTCCTTTTTGAGGCAGGCGAAGATTTCGAGGTTCAAGAAACTGGGTATCGGTTTTTTCGGCATGTTACTTTCGACACCGCATCGAACCCGGCTGGGGCGTACTTTCAAATCGGCGAAATTGAGTACTTCGGTGATGCGAATCTTACCGCCGTAGACCCTAAAGCCAAGCTCACAACCACATGGGGACGCATCAAAAGCACCCGATAGGCGCGAATATCAGACATTTTCTAAATCGGAAACCTGAATCCAGTAATAACTTGATTTGGGTTTCCGATTTTCATATCCGCTTGAAACCGTATGGATGCTACTGCGGAGGACCTTTTCGATTACTCTTTCGTCTGAATCGCGGATTTTCACGGATTCTGCGGATTTCCGCGGATGATTGGTTTGCGTGGTGTGGTCTTTATTCACAGATTAGGTGTAGGACTTGGGATGCTACGAATGCACAGGAGACTAAGGTTCCTCTGCTACAGAAGAGAATATCTGATGCCAGATCCCTTTGAAGTATCGTCAAGACTGTAGGATGGGGCGTGATTGTATAGGTTATTTTTTTCAAGGCGTTTAACCCAGAACAAAGAAAAGAGTTTGACATGGAAGATAACATAATCCGCGAAAATCCGCATAATCCGTCTAATCCGCGATTCAGACGTTATCCTGAATATAAAGAGAGCGGCGTGGAGTGGATTGGAGGGGTGCCAGCACATTGGGAAGTTAAAAGACTCAAATATGTTGCGGAGATACTACCAAGTAATGTTGATAAACACATCTATCCAGATGAGATCCAGGTCAGGTTATGCAATTATACAGATGTTTATTACAACAATTATATTACGGTTGATACCATTTTGGAAAAGGGGAGTTGTAACGAACGTGAGTTTACGAAATTTGTTTTGAGGAAAGGTAATGTTATTATTACCAAAGATTCTGAGACTTCAGATGATATTGGTGTTCCAACGTTTGTCAAAGACGATTTAGACACTGTTGTTTGCGGTTATCATTTAACAATGATTAGACCACTTGCTTGTCATGGAGAGTTCATTTTTAGATTTATTCAATCCGATAGGACGAGAAGATATTTTGAGGTGAATTCAAATGGAATTACCAGATATGGCTTGGGAAAAGCATCAATTGAAAATCTGTTCTTACCCATACCTCCTGATTCCGAACAAGCCAAAATCGCCAACTTCCTTGACTGCAAAACGGAACAGATTGACGAACTCATCCGCATCAAAGAACGACGGATAGAACTGCTGCAAGAACAACGCACCGCACTGATAAATCAGGCGGTAACGAAGGGGCTTGACCCGAATGTGGAGATGAAACCGTCAAGCGTGGAGTGGATTGGAGAGATACCGAAACATTGGATAATCAGTAAAGTAAAGCATGAGTTTGAGTCTCTGGATAATTTGCGAATCCCATTGAATGCCGAAACTCGTGGAAGCATGAAATTAAAGGTCTATGATTACTACGGTGCTTCTGGTATCATTGACAAGGTTGAAAACTACATTTTTGATGAACCTCTCATTTTGATTGGTGAAGATGGTGCCAATCTTCGCTTACGTTCAACTCCGCTTGCATTTAAGGCAACAGGTAAATACTGGGTTAATAATCATGCTCACGTCCTCAAGCCAAAGCACGGCAATATAGACTATCTCACAAATATGCTTGAATCGTTGGACTATACCCACTATATTACAGGGGCAGCACAGCCAAAATTAACGAGTGAGCACCTCATGGATATCACTGTTATTGTCCCGTCTCCCCTTGAACAGGCAAAAATCGCCGATTTCCTTAACCACAAAACGCAACAAATTGACGACCTGATAGCCACAGAGCAGCGAAAAATAGAACTCCTCAAAGAATACCGTCAATCCCTGATCTCCGAAACAGTGACCGGCAAGATAGATGTCCGAAACGAGGTTTAGACTATGCCGACATATACAGAAGAAAGATTTTGAAGACCACATCGAAGCAACACCTGAATCGGTCGCGCTACCGGTCGTTACAATCTACGGACTATGATAAATCCCTCTGCCTGATACCCGATGAGGTGCTTCGGTTTATTCGGGACACGCAACCGACGGAGTATCAGAGACTGGAACGCCAGTACGGGACGGATACGCCCGTTAAACTCATTGACCGTGTGAGCAGAGAGATTGGGCGGCGTGGCGTGTTGGACGTGCTTCGGAAAGGCATTCGGGATAGAGGTTCCCATTTTCATCTCACCTATTTCCGTCCGTCGAGCGGTATGAATCCCGTCCATCAAACGCTCTACGCGCAGAACCGATTCTCCCTTATCCGACAGTTGCATTACTCGCAAAAGAACGAAAAATCGCTGGATATGACCCTGTTCCTCAACGGGTTGCCGTTGGTGACGATGGAGCTGAAGAACAGCCTCACCGGTCAGATTTTCACGGATGCGGAAAAGCAGTATCGACGGGATCGGGATCCGAGGGAACCGTTGTTCCAATTCAGGCGGTGTCTGGTGCACTTTGCGGTCGGCAACGAGAAGGTTTCCATGACGACCCACTTACAAGGGGACGGCACCCGTTTTTTCCCGTTTAACAGGGGCATCGAAAATCCCGTGAACCCGAACGGACACAAGACCGCTTATCTCTGGGAGGACATCCTACATCCCGATAACCTGATCGAGCTTATCAACAACTTTATCCATGAGCAGGAGACCATAGAAAAGGTCTACGATCCAAAAATTAAAATGGTGAAAGATGTGAAGCACCGCGTGCTCGTTTTCCCGCGATACCATCAGCTTGATGTCATCCGTAAGTTGAAAGCCGCTATCGTGGAAGAAGGGGTCGGGCACAACTACCTCATCCAGCACACCACAGGGAGCGGGAAATCGAACTCCATCGCGTGGTTGGCGCACCTGCTGACGCACCTGTATCGCTCTCGGACGGATACGCATCGGGTCTTCGACTCTATCATCGTTGTGACGGATCGGCGTGTGCTCGACAGGCAGCTGCAGAACACCATCAAGCAGGTGGAACAGGTCGACGGGGTTGTTCACTCCGTCGATAAGACCTCAGCACAACTCAGAGCGTTTCTCGAATCCGGCAAGGACATCATCATCTCGACGATTCAGAAGTTCAGCGTGATTGCCGAAGAGATGGGCAAACTCAAGAGCAACCACTTCGCTGTGATTGTTGACGAGGCGCACTCCTCACAGAGCGGTGAATCCGCACGGAATCTCAGGCTTTCACTCTCGCAAGGGATTGCGTTAGGCGTAATGGAAGATGATGCCGATGAAGTATCCGATATGGACACTCGGATTATTGAGGAGATGGAGTTTCGCAGAATGCAGGATCATATCTCCTATTTCGGTTTCAGCGGCACACCGAAAAACAAGACCTTAGAACTCTTTGGACGGAAGGACGAGGAAGGCAAATTCGTGCCGTTCCATGTCTATTCCATGCGCCAGAGTATCAGCGAAGGGTTTACACTGGATGTGCTACAGAACTATACCACCTTTAAAAGATATTTTGAACTCGTCAAAAGTGTGCCTGAAGATGAAGAGTATGAAAGGGCACGGACGCTCCGGGCACTGACCAATTACGTTGACCTACAGCACCACAGCATTGAGACCAAGACCCGGATTATGCTTGAGCACTTCACTGAACGCACCGCAAAGACGATCGGCGGTAAAGGAAGGGCGATGTTAATCACGCCGTCCCGATTGCACTGCGTCAGATACAAACAGGCGTTCGATAAGCAGATGCGGGAGATGAACCTACCCTACGGGTGTCTCGTAGCTTTCAGTGACACGGTGCACGACACCGACAGCGGGAGGGACTACACGGAAAACGGCATGAATAACTTACCGCCGAGTGCTTCCATCGCCGATACCTTCAAGAGTCCTGAGTATCGGATTTTGATTGTGTCCAATAAGTTCCAGACGGGTTTCGATGAGCCGATGCTCCAGACGATGTATGTTGATAAGCGGTTAGACGGACTGCAATGTGTCCAGAGTTTGAGTCGTTTGAACCGCGTCGCCGCTGGTAAGACGGATACGCTTGTCCTCGACTTCGTGAACGAACCCGATCAGGTCCAGGAGGCGTTTCAACAATACTATCAGACCACAACGCTCGCGGAAGAAACCGATCCGAATCGGTTGTATGACCTACAGAGCCAGTTGGAAGGTTTCGGTCTCTACGATGCCGAGACGGTTGAGGAATTCTGTCGTATCTTTTACGAACCGAGTCTGCCGGATGAGTCGCTACAGGGCATCCTTGATAGTGTCGTTGAGCGGTGGTCGGAACTTGAAACGGATGACAGAGAGGCGTTTCGTTCGACCCTACAAAGTTACGTTCGGCTCTACGGGTACATCTCACAATTGATGACCTTCACCGATGTGGCGTTGGAGAAGTTGTACGCTTTTGGTCGGAGTCTCAACAAGAAGCTCCCGAAACGGGAACATCCCCATCTGAGCGATGTCTTAGCATCTGTGGACTTGGATTCGTTTCGGGTCCAGAGAACGCATGAGAGTCTACAACTCCCGCTTGAAGCCGAGGATAGCGAGGTTGACGGGATTGGCAGCGATGTCGGTACAATTCGGGAGCCAGAACAGGATTTCCTCTCCAATATCGTTCAAGCGTTGAACGATGCCTATCAGACGGATTTTACGGCAGAGGATCGGGTGGACATTGCGACCATCCACCAAAAGGTGCACGATAACGTCGAACTTCGGCAGGTGATGGAGGGCAATAATACCGAAACGAACAAACGCTACAAGTTTGAAGAGGTGATTAATCAGATTTTATTGGAGTTCGTCAATAACAAACTTGACCTCTATACGACGTTAACGAGACCGGATGTCAATGCGGATCTCAAGCGTCAACTCTATCGAGCCTATCGTGCGCATCCCTAAATATCTGTAGGAAAAATCACCAAATCCCGACCTCTTAAAAGTAGTAGGAGAACCCGCTCCGTCGGGTTCTCCGTTCACTCTCTTGTTTGTAGTAGTGCGATTCATCGCACGTTCTTACTGATTGCTAACTGCCTCTTTGTAGGAGCGAACTCCCGGTCGCGATACCTTATTCTGCCAAGATCGAAGAGGTATCCTGTAAGTCCTGATTCAGATGCTGGCTGATAGCGAATCGTTGGGTTTCGCTATGCTTCAACCCAATCTACAATATGACTTCCGCGATGTGAATGCGCGATTCGGGGAGGTCAGGGTCGGTTAGTCCATCACATACCGCTCCTCTGGAGCGGAAGTTTCTAAACATCACGCGTGCTATAGACATATTGCTCCTCTGGAGCAACAGTGTGTTTCAAATTTTGTTACAACACACGGAGCGTCTCTACGATTTTTTAACCCCCTAAACCCTTGTCAGGGCAGTCGGGAATCGGAGTTCCCTCCTACAGGAGAACTAAATCCCATTTTCATCTAAAAAACGGATTGGAGACCCCATCCTTTAGGTTGGGGAGGAAAATCCGCCCTCGTGTGTAAGACCAAGGCGTTTTTTTGAAAAACACCTTGACAGTTTCAGTAAATTGTGATCTAATAGATATATCATGTTGGACCGGCATAACCAGCGTCACCTCTTGGTGGCGTGTCGGTCCCACCCACTGGTTAGGGGTTAAAGACGTGATACATGAAACTCCATGAAAAAGAGAAAACAGGATCGCAGAACGTACAAAGAAAAGATCCGCAACCATCCACAGAACATGCGTTTGGGCAATATGTTCGATGACCTCGAAGATGTGCATAACCACTTCTTGGCAGTGGAGAAGCGATATTACCGTATCTATGGTAAATACGCTGGACGGTATCGCCTGCAACCGCATCTGACGAAGTTGCTCCAACGCACCAAGCCACATTGGGCGTGGATCCCACGAGATACGCTTGACGCTGTGATTATCCGTATCCATATCGGATATGAGCGGTTCTTTGATTGGAAAAAAAAGGGGAAACGGGGGAGGCGTGTGGGTCCCCCGAAGTTCAAACGCCGTGGCAGACTCCGTTCTGCGAAGTTCCAAACGGGGTACAAACTCACGCAAGGCACGGTTCGCTTGTCTTTCAAAGCATGGTCGGCAGAGAAACAGAAGTTTGTGTTTGTCCGCAGGAATATCTTGTGCCACCACCATCGCGATTGGGAAGGAAACGTCCTTTACATCCAAATCGGCAGGGATGCTGCGGGTGAGTATTGGTTGTATATCGTCACAAATAGCACCTCCAAAGAGATTCTGTCCGCTACAGGTGAAAGTGTAGGGATAGACTTCGGTATGGAGACGTATCTGACGCTGAATACGGGTGAGAAGATACACCACCCGCAACCCTTGAAACACTCCCTGAACCAACTCCGAAAACTCAACAAAGCGGTCAGCCGAAAGGTGAGAGGTTCTAACAATTGGTGGCGTGCTGTGAGAGCATTGGCACGCCTTTATACCAAGATTGCCAATCAACGTAGAGACTGGCATTATAAACGGGCGACAGACCTGTGTAGGCGTTTTGATACCATCGTCACTGAGACGCTGAATCTTGAAGGTATGAAACGTCTCTGGGGACGGAAGGTCTCTGATCTTGCTTTTTACCAGTTCGTTGAGATATTGCAGTTCAAGTGTATCAAACATAATCGTGAGTTTGTTCAGATCGGACAATGGACTGCTACCACCAAGCCTTGTTCAGATTGTGGACATCGCAACGAACATCTTTCGCTTTCGGATCGTCAGTGGACGTGTGGTGAATGTGGTTCACACCACGACAGGGACGTAAACGCTGCGATAAATATCTTGAGGGCTGCCTTGGGTCCCTCTGTGGAGCAGACGTAAGACCTTCTTCGGAAGGCGGACTGCTACGAAGCACAAGCCCCACGCTTTAGCGTGTGGGTGCCTTGACCTTTCCTTGACTACTTTCACGAAATGCGTTATCATTGTAAACGTTTGTTCCGGTGTATATCCTTAAATACCATAGATAGAAAGGAGAAATCTTCGTGCAAGACCTCCAGGAATTGATTACACAGCAACGCTATTCACGTCTCGTCACCCCTAAACGGATTCTGTTCGTGATTCTCGGTTTGATCGTCTTAGGGTGTTTAGCGACGAGTTTTTATACGGTGGATGCAGATGAAATCGCGGTCGTGCTAATGTTCGGTAAATCTGTCCGACAAGCCGAGCCGGGACTCCACTTCAAATTACCGCTCGGCATTGAGAGAGCCATTAACGTACCCGTCCGAAAAGTTTTCAAGGAGGAATTCGGTTTTCGGACGCTGAGAGCCGGGGTTCGGACGCAATATGACACCCGTGATTACGCCGACGAATCGTTGCTGCTGACAGGCGACTTGAGCATCGCGGACGTCGAATGGGTGGTTCAATATAAGATTAAAGACCCGAAAATGTTCCTGTTCTCTGTGAGGAATCCCAGACAGGCGTTACGCGACCTCTCGGAATCGGTGATGAGCCGAGTCATTGGGGACAGGACTGTCACCGAAGTGCTAACCGTTGGTCGTATTGAAGTCGCGGCGGAAGTTGAGGAACATCTACAGCAGATGCTGGACCTCTACCAAACCGGATTAGATGTGGCAACGGTGACCTTGCAGGATGTAAATCCACCAGAAGCGGTGAAATCCGCCTTTAACGCCGTTAACGAGGCGAAACAGGAGAAAGAGCGTTTAATCAACGAAGCGTGGCGCGATTACAACCAATCCGTTCCAAAAGCCAACGGAGTAGCGGCACAGCGTATTTCGGAAGCGCAGGGTTACGCACTGAAACGGGTTAACGAGGCGCAGGGTGATGCGGATCGGTTCAAGGCGATTCGCTCGGAATATCAAAAGGCGAAGACGGTTACCCGTCGCCGACTCTATCTCGAAGCGATGCGAGAGGTGTTACCGCAGGTGAAAGAGATTTATATCATTGACGGTAATGCCAACTCACCTATCCCACTTCTGCAACTCAAGGAATAGTTATCAGTTGTCAGCTAAGAGGTGTTTGTAGAAGAAAGCGTGTCTCTTATAGTAAAGTCGAAAAATATGTGGACATTTGTAGCATAAACTTTTAGTTTGTGCAGGAGTGGGCGCAAACTGGAAAGTTTGCACTACAATAGGAGTCTCCAAGTAAGTAATTGTGGGCTTTACTATAAAATAGTCGCGAAACCCGAAAGCACGTTATTCTTCAAACCCTCCTAACCGAACCACAAGGAAAATTAAAAACATGAAATCAAATGTAGTTCTCATACCCTTGATTGTGATTGCAGTGCTGGTATTGCTGATTGTGTCAGGTGTATTCTATACCGTCTATGAAGGTGAACAGGTCGTCATTACCGAATTCGGTCGTCCTGTTGGGCAACCGATCGTCACTGCGGGTTTGAAAGTGAAGACGCCGTTTATTCAGCAGGTGCACCGCTTCGAAAAACGGGTGCTTGAATGGGATGGGTCGGCTAACCAGATTCCAACAAAGGACAAGCGATTCATCTGGTTGGATACCACGGCACGGTGGCGTATTCAAGACGCTCTCAAATTCTATCAGGCACTCGGAACGGAAGAATTTGCGCAGTCCCGTTTGGATGACATTATCGATTCTGCGGCGCGTGATTTAGTGACAGCGCAACTCTTGATTGAAGTCGTACGGGATTCAAATCGGGTCTTAAGTCTCGATCTGGAAGTCCTTGAAGGAGAGGAGGGACAGACAGGGGAACCTTTGGAAGAGATTCAGATTGGTAGGGAACAGATTACGCGCATGATCCTTGAGAAGGTGCAGGAGACCGTTCCACAATTCGGCATTGAACTCGTCGATGTTCAGATAAAACGGATTAACTATGTAGACGAGGTCCGTAAGAAGGTCTTTGACCAAATGATTTCGGAACGGCAACGGATCTCTGAAAAGTATAAATCGGAGGGTGCAGGCGAAGCCGCTGACATCATGGGACAGAAGCAGAAAGAGTTAGAGCGGATCCAATCTGAAGCCTATAAGGAAGCCGAGCAGATTAAGGGGGACGCCGATGCGCAAGCGATCCAGATTTATGCCGAAGCGCACGGTCAAGACCCTGAGTTTTACGCCTTTCTCCAGACGCTTGAAACCTATCGTCAGACGACCAATGAGAGTACGAAACTCATCTTGACGACGGATAGCGACCTGTATCGGTATCTCAAGAGCAGTGAATCGCTCCGGCGTTGAGCTTCGTTCTATGCTCTTTCTGTAGGAGCGAGCTGTGCTCGCGATTCTTACGCCAATTGACAGGCATTGTCCCGCAAGTCCACACGCGACTTGCGCATGGTTTCCCTACTACAAACGGATTAGTTCGTAGTCGTGCGATTTATCGCACGTTCAGAAAAGGTGACTGAAGTATGAGACGAATTCGTTATTGCGTTGCTATGAGTCTGGATGGCTACATTGCTGGACCCGATGGGGAGTTCGACTGGATCGTCATGGATCCCGATATCGACTTCGCCGCGCTATCCGATCAGTTCGATACCTATCTATTGGGTCGGCGAACGTTTGAGGTCACGAGCGGTCACGGAGAAGCGGCGATGCCCGAAGGAGAAACGTTCGTGATCTCGCGGACGTTACAACAGAGCGACCACGAGGATGTCACCATCGTCGGTGAGAATTGGAGACAGGTGCTGCAGTCGCTCCGTGAGGAGGAGGGAAAGGACATCTGGCTGTTCGGTGGAGGGTCCCTGTTTCGGAGTCTCGCCGAGGAGGGGTTCGTTGATACGGTGGAGGTCGCTATCATTCCAATTGTACTCGGTGGCGGGACCCCGCTCATTGAGGAACCGTCCAAACGGATCTCGCTGACGTTGAAGGAGCATACGGTGTATGAGAAGACCGGGACCGTCGGGTTGGTCTACACCGTGAACAAGCCAAGTCAATCGTAAGAAATAGGCGAGGTTTCCCAACCTCGCCAGCGGATGGTGAACCGGTAAGATGACTGAAAGGGTTGCGTCAGCAACCCCGGGGAATGCCACACGGAGAACCTTCATACCCGGGGAGGTTCCCTCACGGGCTTCATACCGTTGATTCTGATTCACTGACAACTGACAACCGAATACTGACAACTATTTCGTGAAGCGCCAACTCTCTCCTCTTAGTTTAAAAGCGGTTTGCATCGGACTGCTGCTGATTCCAGCGAATGCAATGTGGCAAATGATGGGGCTACGCTGGGACATCGCACACATGTCGATGATCTCACTGCTCTATAACACGATCACGTTGCTGTTCGTGCTGACGATCATCAACCGCTTCACGAAAAAAGTCTCACCGCAATTCTCTCTTTCCACTGCCGAACTCTTAACGATCTATGTGATGTTGTGCCTTTCGACGGCTATCGGTGGGCACATGTGCGTGCAGATCCTCCTCCCGATTATTAGCTACGCCTTCGCTTATGCCACACCGGAGAACGATTGGCAGTCCCTGTTTTGGCACTATATCCCGTCATGGACATCCGTCACCGATAAACGCGGGCTTGCAAACTTTTTCGATGGCGGTTCCACGTTCTACCCACACCTCGAGGCATGGAGCACCCCCTTATTGTGGTGGGGACTCTTTCTCGCCGCACTCTTTTCGGTGATGCTCAGTATCAACTTCATCTTCCGAAGGCAGTGGACGGAGAACGAGAAGTTGAGTTATCCGCTAATCCAGTTGCCGCTGGCGATGGCGAATCCGAGGAGCGGGTTCTTCCGTAGCAAGGCGATGTGGATCGGGTTCGCCGTTGCCGCTGCTATTGATCTCCTCAACGGGATTAATTACCTGTTCCCACAAGTCCCACGCCTCAGTGGTATCCGTGCGTATGACATCGCCGATTTCTTTACCGTCCGTCCATGGAACGCCATTACGTGGTTCCCAATCGGTATTTACCCGTTTGCCGTCGGATTGGCGTTTTTCATGCCGTTGGAATTGTCGTTCTCCTGTTGGTTCTTTTACCTGTATTGGCAGGCACTCCGTGTGTTAGGAAGCACAGTCGGTCTGACGGCACCGTTTCCGTATGCGGCGGAGCAATCTTTCGGAGCATATCTCGGTATCGGTCTGGTCGCGGTGTGGAGTGCGCGCCGATACTTGACGCAAGTGCTCCGTCGACTGTTTGGTATGCGGGCGGCATTTAAAGATCAGGACGAACCGATCTCCTACCGGGCGGCGGTGATTTGGATGTTGTTGAGTATCGTGTTCCTGATTGGGTTCTGCTACAAACTGGGGATGTCGTTGTGGGTCATCGCGACCTTTTTTGGGTTATTCTTCGGATTGGCGACGGGGATTACGCGGATGCGTGCGGAACTCGGATCACCCGTTCATGACCAGCATTATGCCGGTCCCGACAGGATGATGTATTCCGTCTTCGGGGCGAAACGGCTCGGTGCGAGCAACCTGACGGGGTTAGCGTATCTCTACTTTTTCAATCGTGCGTACGATTGCCTGTTGATGCCGCACCATCTTGAGGGTTTGAAGATAGCGGAACGCGCCAACATCGAAAACAAGACCTTCGCGAGGGCGGTCATCGTCGCGATCGGTGTGAGCATCCTTGCGACGATCTGGGCATATCTGCATGTCTCGTATCAGGACGGTGTCTATACGGCATGGGCAGGCAGGGAGACCTTCAGCCGACTCGGTAGACGGCTCGTCCAACCGGCGGGTCCCGATACCGCCGTGCTGAGTGCAGTCAGTATCGGGACGGTTGTTGCGATTCTTTTGGCTTTTCTACGGGGACGGTGGATGTGGATGCCGTTCCATCCGGCGGGTTATGCCGTCACGAGCACTTTCACGATGAATTTCTTCTGGTTTTCTCTGCTTGTGAGTTTCATCCTGAAATGGATTATTACGAAACATGGGGGCATCGGCGGTTTTCGGAGGGCGGCACCCTTCTTCCTCGGTCTTGTGTTGGGCGAGTTCGTCGTGACGACCTTTTGGGGCACAGTAGCGATTCTGTTCCGCGTGGAGACGTATATTACAATTAATCTGTAGGAGGGAACTCCGATTCCCGACTGTTGACTACATAACGAGTGTTTAAGTTTGTAGTAGTGCGATTCATCGCACGTTTGCAGTTGAAGTCAGTTAAGAGAGGCATTGTTGGGTATTTATAGCCCGAAAGACGGGCAATAAATTGCCCTACTACGAACTGCAAGACCTCGTCCCTCTTCCGTGTGGAGACATATATTACGATTAATTTGTAAAGATAGACGCTTCCGATCTAATACCATTAGGCTGAAGAGGTCGTCAGTATAAAACCTTGGGAGGTGATAATGAAAATCTTGGTCGGTTCTGAAAATTCGGTGAAAATTCAGAGCGTGAAGGAAGGTTTTTTAACGTTTTTTGGACATGTAGAGGTTGAAGGTATCTCCGTTGATACAGGTGTTCCCCATCAACCTGTGAATGATGAGACATTTGAGGGTGCCAAACATCGCGCCGAGAACGTCAAGCGAATAAACGATCAACAGAACCTTGATGCCACATTTTTTGTCGGAATTGAAGGCGGCGTGCTTCAACTGCTTGATAGGTGGTTTAGTGTGAATGTCGTTTATATTTTAGATCAACAAAATCGGGACAGTTTTGCCACAACGGGACTTTATGAATTGCCCAGTACGCTATCGAAAGAACTTTTGATCAAAAAAGGCTTAGGGCATGCCATGGAGGAACTTGCCAGTAATAACTACGCCGCACGCGAGCGCGGCACTGTTGCATTTCTAACAGATGGCAAGATGGATAGGTTCCAAAATCAGGTCCAAGGCATAACTTTAGCGTTAATCCCTTTTGTGAATGACAACCTTTATTTTCCTTCTTCCTGATCGGTAGCGTGGATAGGGCTCTCCATTAACTTCGTCCGATGATCACTGTCTCTCTCTCTTGAGTTTACCCCAGAGTGTTGTCTGTTTCTCTGAGCTGGGTGAGACGGGAAATGCAGTCTCCGGCAGCCATGCTGGCATTGGTTGTAGGGGTAACCCATTGACGATTTCACGAGGTTCACCGTTTTCTCCGTCAGCATCGACGATATAGATCGTACACTTGCTATAGACTTCAGCAATCGGGACTCTTACACCGGGTGGTGGTAGATTCACCATCTTTTTCACAGAATAGGCAATCCACGCGCCATCTGGAGACCATGCTGGATGCGTTGCCAACGACAATTCCCCGACGTGCGTTAGCTTTCGTGAGTTATCTCCATCAGTATCAAGAACACGGATGTTTACGCCATTTTCACGTTCACGTCCAGTAGCAAAGGCGATCTGTTTACCATTTGGGGACCATGTGCATCCTGCCGATGTAAGCACGCCCGGTCTCAGTTGTCTCTTACCTCTACCATCGGCAGTCATTATATAGAGACCCGTCCGTCTGTCTTGAGTGGAGTTAAAGGCAATCCATTGACTGTCTGGAGACCAATCCGGTTCCCAGTTATTACCTTGGTTTGTTAACCTTCTCAGATTTGAACCATCGGTATTTATTCTATAGACGTCCAGATACTCTCCTACTCGATCGGAAACAAAGGCGATCCATTTTCCATTCGGTGACCAAGCGGGTCGCAAATTTCTGCCCTGATGGTTTGTCAACCGCCGGGAATCTTTATTGCGCATATCCATCACATAAATATTAGGGGGACCTTCGTGGTTGGATTGGTAGGCAACCGACCGTCCATCGGGGGACCATGAGAGTGAACTCATCTGAGGTACATCCGTTTTAATACGGCGGATAATTTTACCGGTGGTATCTACACAGTATATTTCAGCCGTTCCTGTTTGTTCGACGACATAGGAAAGCACGGGCTCGGCAGGTACTTGTAAACTGCTAATGAGCAGGGATGCGATACATAATGCGATACAGGTTTGTATGTGCTTCATGTTGAGAATGACTCCTTTGCATACTCGGGTTCCAAGAAAGTGGTGCAGACCGAAATGATCGGACCTTTAGCGTAATAGACTGAACGATTCTGCGATTGTATATTCTATATACTATAGACACTTTTTTTTTTGAAAAAGGTGCAAAATGTTAAAAAATTTATGGATATTGCCACTTAACTCGACTTAGCAAGGGCGATATACTATTGAACTCAGTTGCGTTTCAGGTATGATTGAGGGCGTTGAGGCTGTTCTGTTATTCAAAAGCATTGGCAACGATGACAAGGTCCAAGATGTTCACTGTGCCCTCGTCGTTGACATTCACTTTGGACGATATAGTTTAGTCTATTTCCCATTCTTTCAAACCGAGTGGCACAGGATCGGGACGTTCTGTTGTGCTTTCGATGACGACGTGCTCGCCGGTTTCGGAGGACTTATCAAATGCGAGCATCACCTCAAGCACATGATACGCCAACGCTCCATTCGCGCGGTGCGTGCGTCCTGAACGAATCGCGGATACCATGTCGATGACCCCGATCATCCGAGCGTTATTCGGATGCGCGATTTCCTGTTCTTCCCAATCGCCACCCGCCGGACATACATTCACGGGACCACCAAATCCATTCGGATCAGGGACCGTCATTGAACCGGTTTCGCCGTAGATTTCGATGCAAGGGAGACTGTGCCGCCACATATCGAAACTCATGATTGCCGTGACGATTGTCCCGTTTTCAAACGCCAGCGTCCCTGTGAGATGCGTCGTAATGTTGACTGGGATTTTCATGCCATCCAACGCTTGACTCGTTGCGATCCGTTCTTCAAATCCCTTGGTCGTAATTGCGGCGACGCGCTTGACGGGACCGAGGATGTTAACGAGTGCGGTCACATAGTAAGGTCCCATATCGAGCA
Source organism: Candidatus Poribacteria bacterium (assembly GCA_965220065.1). Lineage (GTDB taxonomy): Bacteria > Poribacteria > WGA-4E > WGA-4E > WGA-3G > WGA-3G. The sequence goes on along the minus strand of OZ244804.1, from coordinate 4,150,928 downwards.
TCGGTCCGCCACCGATGTCGTAAAAGAATGCAGGGTTCGGGTGCCAGCCTTCGGGTCCGTGTCCGCACATAAAGGCGGTACCAGCGATGGGTCTCCCGATCTTCCCTGAATCCAATGTTTGCCGTGAGGTCTGGATGCCTGCACCGAGGAAGGTATCGGGGGCTGAACCGACACGGAGTCCTTTTTCTGTGGCGGTATCAATCAGTCGCTTTCCGCTCTCGATGTCCACACCGAGCGGTTTTTCGCTGTAGACGTGTTTGCCCGATTCTAAGACTTGCAAACCAACATCCACGTGTGCTCTCGGAATCGTGAGATTCACGACGAGTTCGATCTCATCGTCTGCGAGCAATTCCTCGACAGTGCGTGCGTCGCAGTTGTATTTTTCGGCTTGCGCGTGTGCGGCTTCCATTCGGAGATCCGCGCAGGCTTTGATTTCTAAGATGTCGGTTTTTCGTGCGCCTTCAAAATAGGCACCGCTGATGACACCACAACCAATAATTCCAATGTTCATTTTTTTAACTATGAGCTCCTGGACTGCCTCCCACTGTGGGAGGGGTTTCTAACCCCGATTTTCCCAAGGTTGCTTAAGTCCTAAAGTGTTTAAGTTCGTAGTCGTGCGATTCATCGCACGTTTTGTAGTTGCAGCCAGTTGGGAGGCATTGGATATGTATACCCTGAAAGACGGGCAATAAATGGTCTCCCTACTACGAACGAACCCTAACATTCAAAAAGGATGGAACACTACCCACGAGCGATTTAATCTATTTCCCATTCTTCCAGACCGAGCGGAACAGGATCTGGGCGTTCCGTCGTGCTTTCGATGACGACGTGCTCGCCGGTTTCAGAGGATTTGTCGAAGGCGCACATCACCTCAAGCACGTGGTATGACAATGCACCGTTTGCGCGGTGCATGCGTCCTGAGCGGATTGCGGATACCATGTCAATGACGCCGATCATTCTGGCGTTGTTCGGGAAAGGGATGTCCTCCGCTTCCCAATCACCACCTGCGGGACACACATTCACGGGACCGCCAAATCCGTTCGGATCAGGGACCGTCATTGAGCCGGTTTCGCCGTAGATTTCGATGCAGGGAAGACTGTGCCGCCACATATCGAAACTCATAATCATTGTAATAATCGCGCCGTTCTGGAATTCGAGGGTGCCGGTGAGGTGGGTCGTGATTTTGACAGGGATACGCAGACCGCGTACGGCTTGACTCGTTGCGACGCGTTCTTCAAAGGCTTTCGTCGTGATCGCCGCAACGCGTTTGACGGGACCGAGGATGTTAACGAGTGCGGTCACATAGTAAGGTCCCATATCCAGCATCGGACCGCCGCCGATGTCGTAGTAAAAGGCGGGGTTCGGATGCCAGCTTTCGTGCCCGTGTCCACACATGAACGCCGTCCCGGCGATAGGTCTCCCGATTTTCCCTGCGTCCAGTGTCCGTCGCGAGGTCTGGATGCCAGCACCGAGGAAGGTATCGGGTGCCGATCCGACGCGGAGTCCCTTTTCGGCAGCGGTGTCAATGAGTTGCTTTCCACTTTCGGTATCCACACCGAGCGGTTTCTCACTATAGACGTGTTTGTCTGCTTCTAAAACTTGTAAACCGACCTCGACGTGCGCACGCGGGATGGTGAGATTCACAACGAGCTCTATCTCTGGATCTGCGAGCAGTTCATCGACGGTGCATGCGTGGGAATTGTATTTTTCGGCTTGTGCCTGCGCCGCTTCCGTTCGGAGGTCAGCACAGGCTTTGATTTCTAAGATGTCGGTTTTTCGGGCACCTTCAAAATAGGCACTACTGATAGTTCCACAACCAATAATTCCGATTTTCATATTTTTAAGTATGAGCTCCTGGACTGCCTTCCTCTATAGATATGTCACCCCTGCGGGGTTCAAGAAGGTATTGCTTGGAAAATTCTCGGTGCGGTTGGGAAACCGCACCTACCTCGTTAAGGAATGGTAGGCGAGGTTTGCAACCTCGCCTTTGTCACTCATCCATATTTAATTCGATAATTTCGTAGCAATTCTCGGTGCTTTTAGAAACCGCACCTATCGGGATTGGGATCGGATCGCCCTGCGTCCGTTAGTCAGCGGCTTCAGTCTTGTCATCGGACGCGATATGGAGTTGGTGTCCCTGTTCCTTGAACTCTTCGCTCTTTTCCGCCATTCCTTCTTCGAGTGCTTCCTCAGCGGTGATACCTTTCTCCTCTGCATATTTTCGGATATCTTCTGTGATTTTCATTGAGCAGAAATGCGGACCGCACATGGAGCAGAAATGAACGGTTTTTGCCGATTCACTCGGTAGGGTTTCGTCGTGGTATTCGCGAGCGGTTTCTGGATCGAGGCTGAGGTTGAATTGATCTTCCCAGCGGAACTCGAAACGCGCTTTCGATAACACATTGTCGCGTTCCTGCGCGCCCGGATGCCCCTTCGCGAGATCAGCGGCGTGTGCGGCGATCTTGTAGGCGATCACACCCTCCTTCACATCGTCTCTGTTCGGCAATCCGAGGTGTTCCTTCGGTGTAACATAGCAGAGCATTGCGCATCCGAACCACCCGATCATCGCGGCACCGATACCGCTTGTGATGTGATCGTAGCCCGGAGCGATGTCGGTCGTCAATGGACCGAGCGTATAAAACGGAGCCTCATCGCAATGTTTGAGCTGTAGATCCATGTTCTCTTTGATAAGGTGCATCGGGATATGTCCGGGTCCCTCAATCATGACTTGACAATCATGGTCCCAAGCGATCTTTGTGAGTTCGCCGAGCGTTTCCAACTCTGCGAATTGCGCCTCGTCATTTGCATCGGGAATAGCACCCGGACGTAAGCCATCGCCGAGGGAGAAGGAGACATCATAGGCACGCATAATCTCGCAAATTTCGGGGAAATGCGTGTAGAGGAAACTCTCCTGATGGTGTGCCAGACACCATTTCGCCATGATGCTACCACCCCGCGAGACGATACCGCAGGATCGATTCGCCGTCAGGGGTATGTAAGCGAGGCGAACGCCAGCGTGGATGGTAAAGTAATCAACGCCTTGTTCGGCTTGTTCGATGAGCGTGTCTCGATATACCTCCCAACTGAGTTCCTCCGCTTTACCACCAACCTTCTCCAATGCCTGATAGATCGGTACTGTCCCGATGGGGACGGGCGAGTTACGGAGGATCCATTCCCGTGTTTCATGGATATTTTTACCCGTTGAGAGATCCATCACCGTATCGGTTCCCCATTTCGTTGCCCACCGCATCTTTTCGACCTCTTCCTCGATCGAAGAGGCGACGGCGGAGTTACCGATATTCGCATTGATTTTCACGAGGAAGTTCCTACCGATGATCATCGGTTCGCTTTCGGGGTGATTGATGTTCGCGGGAATAATCGCACGACCGCGGGCGACTTCGTCACGGACAAACTCCGGCGTAATGTATTCGGGGATATACGCGCCGAAGGTCTCACCCGGATGTTGATGGTTCAACCGATTCCGTGTCCGGTAGTCACCGTCGATAGCCTCGTATGCCTGTGCTCTACCCAAATTCTCGCGGATGGCGATATATTCCATCTCAGGTGTTACGATTCCGCGTTTCGCATACGCCATCTGTGTAACGGCCTCACCGTTTTTTGCTCGTAGCGGTTTCCGTTTCAAACCCGGAAAGTTTTTCAAGCCACCCTTCGATTCCGATCGCATGCGGGCGTACTGCTCATGTCCTTTGGTGAGATAGCCATTATCCTGCGGCTGAATTTCCCGTCCATCATAAGTTTCAACATCGCCACGTCCCAGAATCCAATCTTGACGCACTGTCGGGATTCCTGACGCCACATCGCAGGATTGTGAATCGTCGCCCCACGCGCCGCTGGTATCGTAAACGCGCAACGGTTCATTCTCCTCAACCGTTCCATCAGCGATGTGTGTCGGGGTGAGCGTGATTTCACGGAAAGGGACGCGGATATCGGGATGCAAATTACCAGAAGCATACACTTTTCTACTGTTAGGGAAGAAACCGTTAGTTTTAGAATCCATGACGTTGACCTCCAATAGCCTTATCGTCGTTCTGTTTGCATTGGTGTTAATTGTCTGTGCATCTGTTGCAAGCCATTCTGCGGCGTGACTTTACACACCTTTCGTAATATATTTCACTTCAGTAAAAAAAATAAATCTTATTCCGCTTAATATACTAACACAAGTTCTACATTTTCGCAAGAGCGGGACGCCATGTGTGGGGAAATACGTGTAACCATCCCAAATGGGCTTGGGATGTCGGTATCGTTTTTCTCAGTTCGCTCAACCTAACCTACGATAAATCCTGATTCTGAAAACTGAATACTAAAAAAAACGATTGACAAACTACAGAGTTGTTGCTATGATAAATGGCAAGTCAGGCGGAATTGTTTGTCGGTGCAACGGAGCATCGGCTAACGGAGATCCAACACCTTAAACAGCATCTTGGAATGGAGAAAAGAGTATGGGAAACCGGATTGAAATCGGTAATCTCAGGATAGATGAAGATTTGTACACATTAGTAGGAGATGAGATCGCACCCGGCACGGGGGTAGAGGCGGATGCCTTCTGGAAAGCGTTGGGCGACATCGTTGCGGCGTTCGCGCCAGAAAACAAGGCACTCTTGGAGAAACGGGATACGCTCCAGCAACAAATTGACGAATGGCATCTGGCGCGTAAAGGTGAAACAATTGACAGTGAAGCGTATAAGGCTTTTCTTACCGAGATCGGTTATCTGCTCCCGGAAGGAAGAGATTTCACTGTCATTACCGAAGACGTTGACCTGGAGATTTCGCTCATCTCAGGTCCGCAATTGGTTGTCCCGACCGATAACGCCCGTTATGCTCTAAATGCCGCGAACGCGCGGTGGGGCAGCCTCTACGATGCCCTCTACGGCACCGACGTTATTGATGAATCGGATGGGGCGACACGCGGGGGCACCTATAACCCGATCCGAGGTAAGAAAGTCATCGAGTATACCGAAAAGTTTTTAGATGAAATGACCGAACTTGAAACCGGGAATTTCTCTGATGTCACAGAATTTTCCCTCAAAACCGTTCGTGACGAGCAGCAATTACGCGCAACACTCAGTGATGGGAGTGAGGTTGGCTTAGCGGATCCAACCAAATTTGTAGGTTTTACGCAAAACAATGGCGAACTCAGTGCGATTCTCCTACGGAACCACGGGTTGCACATTGAAATACAGGTAGACCGGGAACACCCCGTTGGGAAGGCACATCCCGCAGGTGTTGTGGATGTTATCCTTGAGTCGGCAATCACGACGATTCAGGATTGCGAAGATTCCGTCGCGGCAGTGGATGCGACAGATAAGGTGCGCGTCTATAGCAATTGGAACGGTATCATGAAAGGGACACTGGAGACAACATTCGAGAAAAACGGCGAGATGCTGACCCGTCGCCTCGCACCAGATAAGACCTTTACCGCACCCGACGGAAGCACTTTGACGCTACCCGGCAGGAGTCTGCTCCTGATTCGGAACGTTGGACTCCACATGTACACGGATGCCGTCACGACAGCAGATGGTGAGGAGATCCCGGAGGGTATTCTTGATGCCATGGTAACGAGTTTTGCCGCAAAACATGACCTGCAGGGGAACAATCTCCACACCAATAGCAAAACGGGGAGTATCTACATCGTCAAGCCGAAGTTCCACGGACCCGAAGAGGTGGATATGACGATCCGGATGTTTGAGTGGATTGAATCGGCACTTGGACTTCCGACGAATACCATTAAGATTGGGATTATGGATGAGGAACGACGGACGACCGTCAATCTCAAAGAAGCGATCCGAATCGCACAGGAGCGGCTTGTCTTTATTAACACCGGATTTTTGGATAGGACCGGTGATGAAATCCATACGAGTATGGAAGCGGGACCCATGATTCCGAAGATGGAAATTCGCGACGAACCGTGGATGCTCGCTTATGAGGATTGGAACGTTGATATCGGGATTGAAACGGCGTTGCTCGGCACTGCCCAGATCGGGAAGGGGATGTGGACGAAACCGGATCAGATGGCAGAGATGGTTGAAACGAAGATGAATCACCCATTAGCCGGTGCGACAACGGCGTGGGTGCCATCGCCGACAGCGGCGACGCTTCATGCGATGCACTATCATCGGGTTGACGTTGCAAACTGGATCAAGGAATTGTCGGCGAGGCAGCGAGCGAGTATGGAGGATCTGTTGACCCCACCACTCTTAGAAGAACGCGTCCTGCGATCCGATGAGGTCCAGAGCGAATTGGATAACAACGCCCAAGGTATCTTGGGATACGTCGTGCGGTGGGTGGATCAAGGTATCGGTTGCTCGAAAGTACCCGATATTAACAACGTCGGTTTGATGGAGGATCGAGCGACACTCCGAATTTCAAGTCAACACATCGCGAATTGGCTACACCACGGGATCGTTACGAAGGAAGAGGTAACCGAAACGTTCCAGCGGATGGCGAAGATCGTTGACGAGCAGAACGCTGGGGATCCGAATTATCGGGACATGTCGCCGAACTATGATCAGAGTGTCGCATTCCAAGCGGCTTTGGACCTCGTGTTCAAGGGGTGTGAATTGCCGAACGGGTATACCGAGTTTGTGCTGCATCCGCGTCGGCGAGAGGTGAAAGCGGGAGGTTAAGAGTCCCCAAGTCCAGTAGGAGGGGTTTGCAATCGCTCCAAATCGAAGAAAAAAAGGGAAGGGTGAACAAAACACTCTTCCCTTTTCTTTTCAACCAAACCCGGTAGGAGCGGTTTGCAATCGCTCCGAAATTTATTGGTTAAGCCGGTAAAATTTAATCGCGTTATCTCGGAAGAGGTTGTTTAGCTCTTCAGGTGAGCACCCAGATACTGCCTCTCTTAATGTCTGTACCCATCGTGGATAATCCGAGGCTTGTGTGGAGACGGGCCAGTCGCTACCGTATATAACGCGCGCAAAGCCGAAGCAGGTAATAATGTGTTCAATATACGGTTGTAGGTCGGCGGGTGTCCATGTCTCAAAGTCAGCCTCCGTTACTAAGCCCGATATTTTGCAATGAACGTTTGGGAACGCCGCGAGCGTCTGGATCTCCTGTTTCCATGGCTCAAAAAGTTGGTTTTTGATGTCGGGTTTGCCGATATGGTCCAAGATGAATTGGACGTGCGGACACTGCTCCACGAGCCGAATGGCGTTGGCGAGTTGTGGATGGAAGATACAGATATCGAAACTCAATCCGTAGCGAGAAAGCGTTTTAACACCACTTACGAAGTCGGGTTGGACACAGAAATCGACGCTTTCGGATTGGATGAGCCGACGGATACCTTTGACGAGCGGGTTCTCTGCCAGTTTTTCAACAAAAGGTGCCACCTGTTCTCCCCCTTCGAGCGGTGCCCATGCGACAATGCCCTGAATCCGAGGGTCTACTGCTGTTGCGAGATCGGTAACCCACGCTGTCTCTTTCAAGCCGTCATCGGGATGCGTATCGCACTGGACAAAGACGATGGATTCGATATCCAATTCGCCGGACGCCTCGTTGTAATCTTTTAGGAGATAAGGTCTGTTTAGAGCTGGAACTTCCGTAAGCCATGGGTATCTCAACTGAGCCGGATGCCACAGGTGAACGTGTGTGTCAACGATCGGGAGTCTCTCCATTGCGTGCTCCTTTATTATATTAAATTTGGGATATTTTAAGGCTTCTCTCCGAAATTGTCAATATTTTCTTTTGGTAATTAGGGGTCATTCAGTTCTTCTGTAGGAGGGATCTCCGAATCCCGACGCTTCACTGTAGGAGGGAGTTTTACTCGCGAGATCGAAGAAGCCCGCGAATCCTGATTCAGACAATTCCCACCGACAACTGAAAGGGTGCGTAGCACCCGTCCTGATTGCTGACTGCTGATCGCTATCCATCAAAATGTTTTGCTAAAAAGTCATGGGATGTGCTAAACTGATATAGATATTTCGAATGGAGGACCGAAAAAATATGGCAAAGAAATCTCGAATTGTTATGGTAGCAGGAAGTGGGAGTAGTCATGGCAGTGGCGCGCATGAGCATCCCGCTGGTTGTGCCTTTCTCGCCGAACAGTTAAACAAGAATGTAGACGATGTGGCAGTAGTGGTCTCGCAGGGTTGGCCCGAAGATCCAGCGATTTTCACCGATACAGATGCCATTATAGTTTATTCAGGTGGTGGTGAAAGACATCTTAGCATTCCACATCTTGATCAGATCGGTGAATTGATGGCGCAGGGCATCGGACTCGCAATGTTACACTTTGCGGTTGAGGTACCGAAGGGTAAGCCGGGGAATTGTTTCTTAGACTGGATCGGTGGTTACTTTGAACCCGGTCTTTCGGTCAATCCCTATTGGATAGCAACGTTTACTGACTTCCCTGAACATCCGATAACACGTGGGATGGAGCCGTTTTCATTGGAAGACGAGTGGTATTACCACATGCGGTTTCGTGAAAATATGCAAGGGGTGACACCGGTACTCAGTACAATCGCGCCCGAGTCCACGCTCGAAAGACCCGATGGACCGCATAGCGGCAATCCACATGTCCGTGCTTCGGTTGCGAAGGGTGAACCCCAGCACTTGGGATGGTGCGTCGAACGTCCGGATGGTGGTCGCGGATTCGGATTTACTGGTGGGCATTACCATCAAAATTGGAGGGATGACCAATTCCGAAAGTTCGTTCTTAACGGGATTGTGTGGACAGCAAAGATGGAAGTCCCTGAGGGGGGTATTTCTACGCCGACACCGACCGAGACGGAATTGGATGCGTATCTGTAGTTTTAGGGTGCATTATAGAAGGGACGCTCACTTCGAGAGATTTCAATAGAAGCAAAACCCTACACTCGCTGACGAGGTTTCTAACCTCGCCTACTGTCAATGGTCAAGTAATTGTGGGTTTTCTATAAAATAGTTTGGATACTGCTATGGATGCGGTGCGTAAGGATTAGGGTTAGATAGGATAAGTTGAACCCGACGACAGGCGATGAATCACCCTACTACAAACTATTTGATTAAATTCTTAATCGTCATAGAGTGATGCCTGTTGACTAAGGAGATAGGACATGGACCAAGAGATACAAGATTATCTGTTCGACCTACAAGGCTATCTGGTTTTAGAAAATGCGATCTCGAAACCCGATCTGGATGAAATGAACGCCTGGATTGATGCGCATTGGGAGTACGTCGAAAATCCTTGGGAGGAAGAAACCGAGGACAGACGGATTCCACGCTGGCTCGGGAATATCGAAACGCATACCTACAACATCGAAAACGGTGTGAATTTCCAGAATATCATTGAGGGTGGTGATGTCTTTCAGAAACTCATCGACCATCCGTCATGGATCGATCTGGTACGGAAATACGTCCACGAAGTCAATGGACTTTCTATCCACGAGAATTTCCTGAACGTCCGCGGTCCCGGCGGTTTTATCCATATCCATTGTGGTGGACATGTCCCGCTGAGTTACTTGACGTTCCGACAGGAGAACACCGGCGAATGGATGGTAGGACAGATTAACGTCCTGATGGCACTCAACGATATTGGACCCGGAGATGGCGCGCCGGTATTGGTGCCGAGTAGCCATAAATGCACAGAGATTCATCCGCGTTTGAAGGTCGATGGGAAAGGCTTGGTCTACGACGGTGTGAGCGGTAAACCCGCAGGGACAGCCTTTGCGACGAAGGAAATCTATCTCAAGGCAGGGGATGTCGTCATGTTCACAGACGCGATTACGCACGGATCGGCGGAGCGGACGAATGAAGGGTATCGCCGATCGATCGTCTATCGTTATTCTCCGAGATATGTCCGGGAGCGTTTTGACTATCCGCATTCCAAAGAATTATTGGCACGTTTGACCCCCAATCAACGCAAGATTATCCAACCAACAGCACCGCGTCGTCCGCCACAGGTGGTGTAGCAACAATCGTGTTATTATCTAAAAAGGAGGTTCATGATGCGAAAAATGGACTTACAAAAACAGGCGATCATGTTAATCGAACAACTCTCTACCGAAAGGCTCAAATCTGCTGTTGATTATCTCGTTTATCTTCAAGATGCAGAGACGCGCAATGTCTCTCCTGATCACGAAATTCCATCACAAAATCTGGGAACGGCGATCCACGAAATGTTCAAACCTTTTGGCGGAGTGGAACTTGAGATACCCCCACGGGAACCGGCGCGAGAACCGCCTCGTTTTTAATACTATATCGCGACCAAAGGTCACTCCTACAGAAAAATACTTCACTTTTCATGCTATAATCTAACAGAATATGGGAAAACCGGAAAAAACGCTCTGGAGTGGACGTTTCAGCTCGAGTCTCACCACAGAGACAGTAGCCTTCACGCACTCCATTGAAGCCGATACCCGCCTCATCGGATACGATATTTGGGGAAGTCAAGCGCATGCGATTATGCTCGCTCGGCAAGAGATTATCTCCGAGGCCGACCTGCGCGAGATCTTACGATGGCTCCAGAAAGCAGAAGCAGATTTTCAGAACAGTGATTTCACGCTCGATCCGAATAAAGAAGACGTGCACATGAACGTCGAAGCGTATCTGATTGAGAACGCCGGACGCGAGTTCGGCGGTAAACTCCACACCGCCCGTTCTCGGAACGATCAGGTACTCGTAGACGCACACCTCTACATTCGGGATGAGATCCTCAACGTCCAGCGCGGTCTCTCCGAACTCTGTGAGGCATTCCTACACATCGCAAAAGTCCATGCCGATACCGTCATGCCCGGTTATACGCATACCCAACACGCACAACCGATTAGCCTCGGTTTCTGGGCGACGGCTTACGTGAGTCTGTTCCTACGGGACCAGAAACGCTTGCAATCTGCCTACACACTTGCCAATATGAACCCTCTCGGGGCGTGTGCTTTGGCTGGCACAACATTCCCGATTGATCGACACCTGACGACGAAACTCCTCGGTTTCGATGCACCGCATGAGCACGCACTTGATGTTATCAGCAGTCGAGATTTTATCGCAGAGGTGCTTTTTGCCTTGTCGCTTGTGATGGCGAACCTCTCACGGATTAGCGAAGAAATTGTCTATTGGACGACATACGAATTCGGGATAGCAGTGCTTGACGATGCCTACAGTTTCGGGAGTTCCATCATGCCACAGAAGAAGAATCCCGACATTGCGGAACTCACGCGAGGTCGCACGGGACGCGTCTATGGCGCATTGCTGGACCTGTTGACGAATCTCAAAGGCTTACCGATGGGCTACAATCGCGACTTTCAGGAGGATAAACCGCCGCTCTGGGAGGCGTTTGATATTGTGAAGGCGTGCCTCGGTCTACTGCCGGAACTCCTCAGAACCACGGATTTCAAAACGGAACGGATGGCGGCATTGGCGAATGCGAACTTTGCGACGGCGACGGAGTTGGCAAATTATCTCGTTAAAGAACATCAGATCAGTTTTCGGGAGTGTCACGAGATTGTCGGATGGCTTGTCGGGGAACTCGTGCAGCACGCAAAAACATTCGCCGACTGGGAGCTGACACAAAAACTCTTGAAAGAGAAAAAAATTGATATACCGATCGCTCAACTGAAGCAGATACTGGATGCGGAATTGGCGATTCAGAATAACCAGAGCCTCGGTGGTACGTCGCCTGCGGAGGTGCATCGGATGATAGGCAGCTTTGCGGAACAACTGAATGAGATTGGGGTGCATATTGATGCTTGCCAAACGGAAATTGAGGACGCACACCGGGAAACGCTACGAATTGTTGATGAGGTTTGCGGGGCCAGTTGAGATGATATTGTAGATATTGTAGAAGAAAGACTGTAAGGAATCAATGCGTACGGGTCCATACAAACTATTGAAGGATTTTGCCCAAAGGCATCCGAATACCAGATCGGCACTTGAGCATTGGTATAGATTGATGAGGGGAAGAAATTTCCGTTCGATTGCAGAGGTGCGTGAGGTCTTTCCTCACGCTGACCGAGTTGCAGGTTGGACTGTTTTCAATATTGGAGGAAACAAGGCACGTCTCGTTGCAACTATCCATTATGACGAGCAGATAGTGTTTGTTCGTCATGTGTTAACCCACGCTGAGTATGATAGGTGGAGACCTTGACAAACACTATTAGGTCTGCTACTGATAAATTCAGGAGTATACTATGTCAACCGAAAAACGCGCCGCACCGAATGTGGCGCAAGTTAAATTTGAGCATAATATTCCAAGTCGTTCTCAATCCTTTGCAGCACTGAATATTTTAAACGATGCAATTGGCAAATGCCAAGATAACACTATCGTAGCCTTAACGGAAAACGATTACGAGCAATTGGTAGTTCTGCTCGGCGAATTAACGGACGTGGTACGTGACGACGAAGATCATCTCCTCGCTCCATTGATGCGATTCGTTTTTGGGCTCATTGAAAATTATGAGCGTAAACACATTCCAGAGTTGGCAGAAATTGGATGAATGAAACCGAATACTCCAATAACCCGTACAGAGGAGATTAGAAAATTGAGAGACAGATTGATCGTCGCATTGGACACGGACGATGGTGAGGAGATTGACTGGCTATCTGGAACGCTTATGGATACAGTCTGTTGGTTTAAGATGGGCTTTCAGGCGTTCAGTGCTCTCGGAATGGAAGCTTTTCCATGGTTTGAACAAAACGGTCATGAAGTCTTTGTTGACTTGAAGTTCCACGACATCCCGAATACAGTTGCACGCGATGTCGGCATGATGACGAAACACGGTGCGCACATGATTAACATGCACGTATCAGGTGGATTTGAGATGATGCAAGCCGCAAGAGAAAGCGCAGAAGATGCAGCTACTGAGAGCAGTATCCCGATGCCGATTCTGCTGGGTGTAACTGTTCTGACGAGCATTGATGAGAACGGCTTTCAACAGAACTTTGGTTCAGAACGGGGACTTACAAAACAGGTCGTCTATCTCGCACAGTTGGCACAGGAAGCGGGATTGAGGGGTGTTGTCGCATCGCCGTTGGAAATCGAACCGATACGGAAAGCGTGTGGTGATGATTTTGTGATCGTCACACCGGGTATCCGTCCAGTGTGGGCATCCGCTGGAGATCAACGCCGCATCACCACGCCAGCGGAGGCGATTCAACGCGGCGCGGATTACATTGTTGTGGGGAGACCGATTATTGAGGCGGAGGATCCGTTGGCAGCCGCCGAAATGATCCTTGAGGAGATGAAAGGGGCATAACACTATGAATATTGTCTGTATCTGTTTGGACACGTTTCGCGCCGACATTATCGGCGAAGGCAAGAAGTATAGCCACGTACAAACACCGAACCTCGATGCGTTGGCGTCGGAGTCCGTCCGTTTCACACGGGCGTTTGGTGAGGGACAGCCGACGCTTCAGATCCGTCGCGGCAACTTCACGGGGATGCGGAGTTTTCCGTGGCGGTATAATTTTGATCGGCGTGGACATTGGCACCATGCCCCGGGTTGGCATAAAATTCCACCCGAACAGGATACGATTGCTGAAGTCTTGCTTGAACGCGGTTATCTCACTGCGCTAATTGCAGATACGTATCACATGTTCAAGCCGACGATGAATTTCTCGCGTGGGTTCGCGCACTTCGATTTCATCCGCGGTCAAGAATCAGATAACTGGCACAGCGGTGATCCGAAGTTGATTGAGGCGCAACTCCGAGAACACGTCCGTGAACCGATCAACTGGCAGCGACATGCAGGACTCGTCAACTATCTCTTGTCGCAACGGCATCGCCAATCGGAGGATGACTACAGTTGTGCCCGTGTCTTCCGTGCCGCCGCGGATTGGCTACAGGACAATCACACCGTCGGTCCTTTCTTCTTATGGGTGGATAGTTTCGACCCGCATGAACCGTGGGACCCACCGAAGTCCTATGCTGATCTCTATTTCTCAGACTATTCGGGTAAGGATTTCATCACGCCGGGCAATGCGAACGAAGGCGATGGACCTACGGAAGATGAACTCCGTCGGATTGAAGCACTCTACCTCGGTGAAGTAACGTTTGTTGATAAATGGGTCGGTGTGCTACTTGACAAAATAGAGCAGTTGAACATCCAAGACGAGACGCTGATTGTGCTCATGTCCGACCACGGCACACAACTCCGCGATCACGGGAGTTTCGGAAAGGGACCGAACAAATTACATCCCTTCAATACGCAGTTGAACCTGATGGTTCGGCACCCAGAGGGACCACATGACCAGGAGATTTTCGCATTCGTACAGAATCACGATCTGATGCCGACGCTCCTAAATCTGCTTGATATTCCGTGCGGTTGGACGGATGGCGAGGATATGTGGCAACTCGTTACACAGGAAAAGGCGTTACTCCGCGAACGGATTATCACGGGTTGGGCAGGGTTCGCTACGGGCAATGCGCGCGGTCGCGTCAGTGTGCGCGATGACCACTGGAATTTCTGCACTTCAGTCGGCTATAACGATGAGAACGGTGATGAGCTTTTTGATATCCGAAACGATCCCGAAGAAAAGGTCAACATTGCGAGTGACCATCCAGCGATCGTTGCAGAACGGCGACTGGATGTCGAGGCGTTGATCGGACAACCCTTGCCGGGCCATTTCATTGAGGTCTGCGATCCTGGGCAAGCACCGATGACGCAGTGGTTGCAGAAGCAGTTAGCGAATATGTAGAAACACAAACCTCCACCCCCGCTGGCGAGGTTTCCCAATCTCGCCTTTTTAGAAGGTCCAATTAATTCTAAAATCTACCATAGCAGTCGGCATTCAGTTGATTTCCGATGGTTGACCACTATTTGCATTTTTCTCAATCCCAGAGAAGAATTGTACCGTCGTAGCTTCCGCTGGCGAGTGTTTTCCCATCTGGCGAGAACATCAACACACCGACAGAGGCTTGATGTCCTTTAAGCGTCCCTTGTATCTGGTAATCCGGATCTGATTTCCATATCTGAATTAATCCTGCTTCACTTCCGCTTGCGAGCGTTTTTCCATCCGGGGAAAAGGCTAACGCAGTCATGCTTTCAACAACATCAAAGGTGCCGATCGGATTACCAGTATTGACCTCCCATAAGCGAATCTCGTTTCCGCCGCCACTGGCGAGTGTCTTGCTATCTGCGGAGAAGGCGAATGCACTGATACGTTTTGTGTGTCCCGTGAGGTTCGATAGGTTTTTGCCCGTCTCGGTATCCCATAAAGCGATGGTTCCGCTTTCGTCGCCACTCGCCAAGACCTTGCTGTGTGGCGAGAATGTATATCTGCTCACGGCACCTGTGCCCCCTTCAAGTGTAAACAGATGGCTGCCGGTGTCTGACTCCCACAGTTCAACTTTATTGCTCAGGGCACCAGCTCTATTGCTACCCGCAAGAATTGTACCGTCTGGTGAAAATATCAGAGGCCAGTAACCCGTCCTTCGAGGTGTTCCCTCCAGAGTAGACAGAGGTGCTTTCGTCTCGGCATCCCATACCTGAATCCCGTGGCGTAAGGTGCGTCCCGCGAGTTTTGTGAGATCAGCGGGGAACGTGAGATCGATAACTTCTTGAGGGACTGTAAGGAGCGCGTGCTGTGTGAAAGTTTCTACACTCCACACGCGTGCCCGTCCTTCAAGTGCAGTATTACTGATTAGGTATTTACTGTCTGCGGAAAAGGCGAGCGTGCTTACCCAATGCGTGTGCTCCCCGAGGGGGGAGGATAACTGGTAGCGTCCGGTGTCAATATCCCAGAGATGGAGGCTCCCATCGCTACTCACACTGATGAGTTGGGTGCCGTCTTGAGAGAATTTCACGCTGTGAACGTCATCTCGCTTCTTTGGAAGGATTCCCTGCTCAAGCAGCGTGAGCATTCGGTTTCCCACCACAAGTGGATTGATTTTATCGTCAGGGGCCGGGAGGCTCTTCTGTTCGGTGCCGGTGCTGGCATCCCAAAGTCGCATCGTTTTATCGCGACTTGCGGTGATAAGTGTCTTACTATCTGGCGAAAAAGCAATATCACGAATTTTGCCTGCGTGACCTGTGAGACCTATCCGGAGGGTGCCCGTATCGACATCCCATAGATGCCCTGTGTGATCCCAGTCGCCGCCGGTTGCGAGCGTTTTACCATCGGGTGAGAAGGCGAGCGAGTCAATAGATCCCAAGTCTCTGCTATCGGTGTGTAGCGATTCACCGGTATCTGCATCCCACAGACGCAGCGTACTGCCCGCACTCGCAAGGATTTTACCGTCAGGCGAAAACGCGACTGCATTGACTGCACTCGGATGTCCCGTTAAACTGTTGATATATTTGCCGGTGCTGACCTCCCATAAACGGACTATCCAGTCTCCACCAGCGGTGGCGAGTTTCGTGCCATCCGGTGAGAGTGCGATTGCATTGATTGAATCGGGGTGTTCGTTGAGCATCGCGAAGGCGTTACCTGTGAAGGTGTCCCAGACGTAAATGCTGTTTCCGTGTGCAGTCGCAATAATTGAGGCATCCACCGAAAAAGTTAACGCTTCGGGTGGTGTATTGGACAAAAATCCGCCTTGTTCGCCGATTTGGGACTCTGTGAACAGTGAAACGACTTCGCTGGTTTGTGCGTCATAAATCCAAATACCGATGGGCGTTGACGCAACAACGCGTGTGCTGTCGGGTGAGAGTTTTATATTCATTAATCTGCCTCTTCCGAGACGGGCTTTTGCACCTTCGGGCAGATGCCATTGTGTCGCAAAGTCTTGTGCGAGACTGTTGAGTGACAATAGACTGGAAAGCAAAAAGCATACGACATAGAAAAGGTGCGTCTTTTTCATGAACCGGAACTCCTTTTTGAAGTAAGACTCTATATCACAATGCAGAGCAAATTCCATGCCGATTTGAACGATACCGCATCGGAGCTTTTCGCAGAATAGTGGGAAGAAAATGCACAAGATTGGGCATTCCTATACGCGCAGTTGCACGAAATAGGGCAGATTTTGTTCAACTTTCGTGTTTTGATTTATCGCAACAATTCCGCTGTAGGAGCGAGCTGTGCTCGCGATGCCACTGACCGCTAATCGCTGACTACTGACTGCCTCTAGAAAAAAACTTGATTTCAATTTTCGTTTTAAGTATAATAACCGAAGTTGCTACTTTAGGAAACAGCCCTGTTTTCTCCATGTATCCGGTTTCCCCAGTGGGGCGACATTTACGTAGAAACGGTGCCTAAACCAAAGAATAAGCCCCAGCGGGGCGACATCTTGCTAAAATAGTACAAAGCATTTACAGAAAATTCCAAATGAACTCGTCCAGTGGCAACTTGGATTATAATATGCTGAAAAAGAATTAATACTCTATTTCTTTTCGGCATGGTTTACGAGTCGAAACCTGTCATAGAAAATTTGAAGGGAACAATTATGGGAAGAAGAAGACGCTCCAGAGCGCAGTATTTAAAGGGTGAATTGATTGAACGCGAGGACTTTTCTGAAGATTTAGCCGCGTTCAAATTCCGTGTTGATAAGCAACTACCGTTTATACCCGGGCAATACGCTACGATCGGTTTTCAGGTTGGTGAAAAGATTGCCCAGCGTCCGTATTCGATCGTCTCCTCACCACACGAGCCGTTTATGGAGGTTTTCGTGGAATTGGTGCCGGAAGGTGAAACGACGCCCCTGTTTTGGGAACTGAAATTGGGGGACAGCGTGTTTATTCGGGAACGTCTCGTTGGCAGATTCGTCTTGGACACGGAGAGCGGGATGACACGCCACGTGATGGCAGGGACTGTCACAGGGGCTGCGCCGTACATTAGCATTGCGCGGACCCAAAAAATTGAGCAGGAACAGGGTAAGGCGAGTCCACATCAGATTTTAGCGATCGTCGGGGCGAGCCGTTCATGGGAACTTGGATATTACATGGATGAACTCAACGAACTTGCGGCGCAGGAGGAGTGGTTCACGTTTGTCCCGACGGTGAGTCGTCCGTGGGAGGATCCTGAATGGCAAGGTGAGAGTGGACGTGCCGAAGATGTGGTTCGGAAGTACGGCGACCAACTCGGTTACGATCACACGAATGCGGTCGTCTATGCGTGTGGACATCCACAGATGATCGAGAATGCGAAGGCGATCTGGGCGCGTGCACGTTTCCCTGAAGAACGGATTAAAGAGGAGAAATTCTTTGTGATGAAAGAGGAATAGGTAGGAGCCACGTGCCGGCAGCGTATTTCACAGTTGGAGGCGTTCTTTGAAAAGGCGATGAACGCGGAAGCACCCGATAGTATTCATTTGATTTCGTGCGTATTTTGGGATATAATTGTCACATGCCGTATTATGATGAAGTTTTCAAGCATGTTACGGGTGAGTTTCCGTATGCGTTGGCAGCGTTAGCGTTGAATACGCCCGATGTTGAAGTCGGGGAGCGTCTCAGCACCGAGCACACTACGGTTCAGATGCATCAAAACGATATGACTTTTCAGGTCCGCTTGCCGGATGAAGAAGCGATTCTCCATATAGAAGCACAAACCGACGACTCTACGCAGAGACCGATGCCGTTAAGGATGCTGGCATATTCGAGTTTCCTCTCCCTTGAGCATCAGAAGCACGTCTATTCCACAGTGTTGTATTTCCGTCCGCCTGCCGGACGCAGAGACCCAGGAGTCTACCGGTATGGAAACCCAGAGCGGGGCGGGGTGGAGTTCTGGTATAACGTCATTCGGGTGTATGCGTTGGAAGGTGAAGCGTTTTTGGATGCTGATGCACTTGGGTTGCTACCTTTCACAGCATTAATGAAATCGCCTGGGGACATGACGGCGGAAGCCTGGGTTGAGAAATGTGTACAGACAACACAGCAAGCATCGGTGGACCGAAAAACACGAGGAACATTGTTATTTGCGCTTTCGCTTTTCGGGAGCTTAGTACATCCGCCGGAGCTTTTTCAGAACCTTATATCGGAGGCAATCATGCAAGAATCTCCTTTTTACCAACGCGTCATGCAACGTGGCATAGAACAAGGCGTAGAACAAGGAGCAACACGCGCCACACGCGATGCTGTTCTCAAACTCCTGCAGCACCGATTTGGCGATGTTCCCGAATCCATCGCGAATCACATTACCAAACTGCACCATATCTCACAGTTGGAGGCGTTCTTTGAGAAGGTGATGAACGCAGAAACACTTGATGATATTCAAGAGTAAATTCTTAAAGGATTAGGACTTACGCAACCTGCTCTTTCGTAGCATAGACTGTTAGTCTGTGTCACGAGACCATCCGTTTTTTTACGCATTCCCATCTAATAAGGCATGCTATGGTCAAAACTGCGTAAGTCCTACCTTATCTACTATCCACCCTCTGTCGCATCTGATAGACAAACATATTCGTCATGAACCGATAGACATCCGTAGAGCGTCTTGCTGACAGTGGTGCGCGGCTATCGATTTCGGCAGTTTCCATACTACATAAATAATCGAGCGGGCAAAACACGACTGCCAGGCGATCTTTACCGAACCGTCCTGGCACCGAGATTCCTTTAATATGTCGCCATTTGTTGTTTCCGCCCTTATATCCCGTTCCCCAAAACCACGAGCCCCCGACAGGTGTTCTCTCCAGTTTGAAATAGCATTGAAATACCTCATGTTGAATTTCAAGAGTTGTCAGTGGATACTCAGGAAATATTGTGCGTAACTCTGTTTCCACGAGAGTTGCAAACGATTTTTCGTTGCCTCCGTTACCACAGTAGTCAAAAAACAGCATACCGTTGTAGTCGAGAATATATTTCCGAAGGGCTGCACGTTCCTCACTGCTGAACCCCGATACCTGCGAATTGCCTTCGGCTAACCGTTGGTAGGACACTGACATTGCCTGGTCGTGCCCTGTCATAATTATCAAAGGAGCCTCCATAATCCTTTTATTCGTTAGCGGTAACGCGCCACCTTCGTAATTCATATCTGTGCTAATTGTCTTCACATGCTCCCGTAACCATTTGGTGAGAGAGGTAATAGCGGTTGGGTCTTGCCACCAATCGCTCATATCGTGTTTTAGACGGATAAGGCTAATGTGTCCACGCACAATGCCGTTTTCTTTGTAAATGTGACTACCGAATTCGTCTCCAGTTCCGTCTCCCCCACCGTTGATGATATCTGAGACTCCGCCACCGAATGCATCTTGTCCAGTGCCACTTGATTGTGTTAGATTTCCAAGACCGTCTTCTGAACCTCTGCTTCGCTGACCGGGGCCGGTATCCTCTTTTTCGGTTGTGCCGCTCCCTCTTTTTAATTTCGGTGACTTATCAGGGAGGCTATCTTCATCTGAAGGGTTGAGATCTGCTACAGTGGCATCCGGCGGTGGCTCTACTTCTGGTCGCCCCATGGTCGGTGAGATTGGTGATATACGTGTGGAATGTTGCACTGCTGGGTTCTGGCTGGATGCCGCAGCCTTGTTCTGTGGCCCCTCTGGCACTTTAGGTTTCGGTCTATGTGTCTGCCGCGATGAACGGACAAAATCGACGGCAATACTGTCTTCTTCCTGCTCTACCAGAGGCTTTAATAACCATATCGCGATAACGATAATCGCTATGATATGTCCTCCTAAAGCGAGTAGCAGTGCCCTGTTTCTTCGTTGTGTAGCGTAATACTTCTTAACCGTGCGGGTGTTCATAGTGATGCCTGTATTGCCACTCGAATTGTGGTATTAGAAAGGATATGCTGAATGGATATAGTAAACTCCCTTGGGCTTGTTTTTCTACCTTAGAAACTATCGCACTTCGCTGAGCAGTGCCTTGAGATAATTTGATGGGACAGCGAAATTAAGATTTTCCACACCAATCCCTTGGAAGCCTGAAACTGACACCCCTATAACCTTGCCCTTCTCGTTTAAGACTGGACCGCCACTGTTTCCGGGCGAGGTCGGAGCGTCAATCTGGATGCGGGTTCCACTCCCAAAGTCTCGTATGCTACTGACAATTCCTTTTGATACTGTTCCCTCTAAACCTATGGGATTGCCAACAGTGTAGATAGTTTCACCGATCTCAATTTTATCACTGTTCTCAAGATCCAAGATTGGCGGGTTCGGACCGGATATCCTGAGAATAGCCAGATCGTGTTTTTCATCTATGGCGACAATCTCTTCAATAGTGTATCTTTTCTGATCGCCAACGGACTTCGCGTAAAGTTGTTTTTGCCCTTTAATGACGTGATAGTTCGTTGCGACATAACCTATGTCTATAAAAAATCCACTACCGATTGTGGTTTGTGTTTCTCTATTTCCTACTGCCACTGCCAAACGGACAGTCGCATTCAAAGCTAATTGGATAAAAGGTTTGGCTTTATGCGATTTCAGTCTATAGTCTGTTTGTTGTGGCGGTAGCTGCTTTGCCATATCCCATTGAAGAATAGTGCCATCCTCACTGCCGCTGACAAGCGTTCTACCGTCTTTAGAAAATACCAATGCCGTAATTTTACGGGTGTGTTGTGTAAATATGACGCTTTCGTTTTTTCTCTTAAAATCGTACAACCAAATTTCACCGATTGCGTCCCCGATTGCAAGGAAACGTGTAGTTGGAGAGAACGCAAGGGCTCCGATTGCTCGCGATTTAACTTGGAATTTTGCGGTTTCTTCGCCCGTGAGGGAATTCCAATATCGAAGGGTGCTGTTCTCTTCGCCGCTGGCAAGGAAAGTTCCATCAATCGCAAATCTCAATGCGGTAACCGTACTCTCGGGACCGCGGGACACTTCCAGTTCGCGGCGAGTGGCAATATCTAATAGATGAATTTTACCGTCTAAACCGCCGCTTGCAAGCATGGTGCCGGCTGGTGAGAATGCTAATGCCGTAATCCCGTCGCTGTTCCCAGTAAGTGTACCCTGCAAACTACTGTTACCCCAACTCCCATCATTGACGAGAGCGGTTTCGACATTTGATAAGAAAATTTTGCTATCTTCAAGTCCTGCGCTCGCCAATGTATTTCCATCCCAAGAAAATGCGGCAGTCTCTGTGAGTCCAGTGTGTTCTTGCATGACAGATAAGACGACCCCTGTTCCGGCATCCCACAATCGGAGTTTACCGTCTAATCCAGTACCACAGGCGCGAATACGGTTATCCGTTGTATAGGCTAATGCCTTGACTTTGCCAGTATGCGCCTTTAAAGTGAGGCGGAGGCGTCTTGATCTCCAATCCCATAACTGAACTGTTCCATCTAAACTGGCACTCGCAAGTGTCCGACCATCTGGTGATAATTTGACGTTTCTGACTGAATCTGTATGCTTATCAAGAATTGAATCGGTATTTTGTCCAAACGAGGCTGTCTGTTGGTTGATTCTCATATTCCAGACCCGAATTAATTTGTCCGCGGTTCCAGTGGCAAAGATATATTCACCTGAATCCGATGAGGCTCTATCGGACACCGCCGCAACTGCATGGACAGAAACACCATATTCTCTTGGCGGTAGTAGCTGCTCGCCGGGAGCGACAAGGTTCCATAATTGAACTTCACCGCCTAAGTTGGAACTAACAAGGATCATATCACCAGCCAAGAAGATTAGACCTGATATCGGTTCTGTATGTCCATTGAACTCATAGATTTCTTCTCCGGTTCCAGTGTCCCAAACGCGAATCTTTCCGTTTGTACTTCCGCCCGCAATCATGCTACTGTCTGATGAAAACGCTACAGTAGAAATAGGAGCATTATATCCCGGTAAAATTAAATGAAGTTTCCTATCATGAACATTCCATATCCGGATGGTCTTATCTGCCGCACCGCTAGCAATCATCTGACCATTCTCCGAGAAAGCGATTGAATGGATATGTCCTGTATGTCCTTGGAAAGTTGAGATAACTCTTGACGCACCTTCGCTGACATTCCCCCATAAGCGAATAGTCCGATCTTCATGTGCGGCTGCCAGGATATCATCTCTGGGCGAATACGCAATTGCATTGCTGCCTCCCATCAACCCCTTTAGCAAATCTTTCTCTTTCCCAGTACTCACATCATAGATCCAGACACCGATAGTCGTGCCAACAGCAAGTTGTGCACCGTTCGGTGAAAACGCGATATCCTTTACCCACCCCTTACCGAGCCTTGCACTCGCTCCTGCTGGTAAATCGAATTGGGATGTTTGTTGTGCGAAAATATTCGGTAAAGGTGATAGTAGCGTGAATAATATCGCTATGGTTAAAATAACTCGTTTCTTCATTGGCTTCTCCTTTGGGTTCCTGTTTTCTATAGGTTCAAAGTAACGTGAGTTCAAGGCAAAAAATCCAAGTGTTGACCCACATAGGTTGGGTTGAGCAGCAAATCATCAAGGCTTCTTGTTTATACGGAGCATTCCGAGGTCCGATATCCATGTGTGCAAATATAGTTAGCAAAATCTAACAAACCTAACTGCGTGACGGTAAAAGGAAATATTTGTTGCAATAGGATTCCTCATACCCATTTCAGTCGCTACTCTCAGTGATTTCCCCTAAAAGCCGGAGTGCTTCTTCGTACTCTGGATCAATGACCAGGGCCTCGTTAACGGCATTTTCTGCATAAGCGTAGCTGTGCAAATTAAAGTAGGCAACACCGAGATGGAAGTAGACTTCTTTATACTGCGAATCTATTTTATACTGCGAATTTATACTAATAACCTTGCCGAACGCAGCGATAGCCTCACTATACTGATTTGCATCAAGAAACTCAAGCCCGCGGGCATAATATTCATTTTTGATATCCCGTAAAAGCCGACGGGCAGGTTGATAAGTTTTATTGAGATGTACTGCTTTCTTTGCCTTTTCCTCGGCTAACACAAGCTTATTTTTTTCAAAGTGTGTACGTCCTTGGGAGACACAAATCTCTTCCGGTGGAGTAGGAGGAATATCGGGTACTTTGCGCTTAATGTCCGCGATAAGGCGAAGAAATTTCCGATTCAAAGTCGTATCACGGGTCCTATATTTCTCTTCGGCTGCGTCAATAGTACTTATTACCAACGGCCATTTGTCAGATCTATCTCCTTCTTTTTCTGCCCAACTGCAGTATGATTTTGCTAATCCGTGATACGCTTCAATAGTGTTCGGACTGTAGGAATAGTCATCAATGAGTCTCTTGAACGCATCAACCGATTGCGAGAAAAGATCGGCTTCGTAATAGCATCGGCCTGCCCAATAGAGGCCGTATAGTGCTTCTTCAGTTGGCAGATAAGTATTCGCGAAGATTTCGTATTGCACGGCTGCTTCCTGAAAATGTTTCTCAAAGCGAAGGGAGGTCGCCTCTATGAGTGCTGCAAAATTCGGGATGTCGATCTCTCCCGTTTCCAAGTGAGTTAGTTCTGGAATAGGTGTTGGCTCAGGTGGGTTTATCAGAACGAGTGTTTGTTGATATTTCTGATGAATTTGTTTTCTACGTTCCGCGTCGACTATGGTATCTAATGCCTGTTTGTATGCTTCGCTGGCAGATTTATAATCCTTTCGATCGAAATGAATGTCTCCGCTGTCAACATAGGAATCCGTTGCATATTGACTATTGGGGAATTGGGAGACAATAAACCTATAGTGCTGAAGTGCCTCATCAACTCTGTTGAGGAGTTTTAAACAGCGTGCAATTTTATAATTGACACAGGCTATGAAATCCGCATCAATAGTCTCGGTCTTTACACCAACCTTCTTCGCCTCCTTGAGGACTTTGCTATATTTTCCAATTGCATCCTCATACTGCCCCTGTTCATATAGTTCTTCGGCATCTTCAAAAATTCGTTCTACTTTTTTCGTGCTACCCAACACAAACGGCGAGAGTAGTGCGACTACCAAGACAAGTCCACCGATGATCCCCCAGATTTTTTTCTCCATTACCGTCTCCTTACACCTTGAATTTTGAGAGAAAAGTTTTTAGATGCGAGGAGCATTCCATCCTTGTCTAACACATCAATTTTCAAAGATTGCGTTCGTGTGCGTGCATGATCAGATACAGTCATCTCTACAGCAATATCTTCTTTGCCATTTCTCCCTAATTTTGAAATGATATCAGGTTGTTTGTACTCGATTCCAGTAATAAATGCCGGGTCAAACTTGATCCGGATATTACGGGTTGTCCCGCCCTTATTGCTGATGGTTAGCCTGAGGCGTGCGTCTTCACCCGCATCAAGAACCCCGTTCCTTGATGGCTCCTCTAAAGAGGCTTCGATTAAAATAATAGGTGGTATAGGTTGGATCGGCGGGATTACACCTAACCTGATCGCTATAAAGATACACACCGCAATAACGCTTAAAATAGCAGCATAGGACAGAACCTTCTTCCGACGTTCCCGATTTCGCTCTCTGTTTTTTGCGAACTTTATGATTTGGAGGAGTTCGCGCGCGTGATGATGAGATGGATTGCGCTTTAACACTTCTTCCGTCGCAGTTGTGGCATCGCCAAACGCCCCAACTTCGAGATACGCCTGTCCTAACCCATAGTGTGCCTCTATCGAATCAGTTTCTGTCTTTAGGACCCGCTTGAACGCAGCGGCAGCTTGTGGATACTGTCCATTGTTGAGAAAAACAAGTCCACGCTCTAAGTCTTTTCTTACATCGGATACGTCTGATGAGGTCGAACTTGCTGACCGTGTCGGTTCGGTTTCGTTCGGCGTTGGGGGACGCGCTTGCCTGATGTCCTCCAAAAGTTGGCGTGCAGGTTGGGAATTGGCATCAATCCTTAACGCTGCGTTCGCTGCGTTTTCTGCGTCATCAAGTCGCCCGGTTTCAAGATAGATTTCGCCTAAGTTTGTGTGTGCTGCTATGAAATCTGGGTCCAGAGCTATCGCTTTTTGGAACTCCGCAATCGCCTCTGTATACATTTTCGAGGCTTGATAAGCGATGCCCAGTTCATAATGTGTCTCCTGTCTAGGTTTCGCAGCGGATTGTTGTTCCACAGGTTGGTCTGGTTCTGGAGGCGTAGTCGTCTGTGTCTCAGGACGGTGTGAAACTCGGATCGATGGCTTCCAAAAGGGAAAGTGCGGGTTGATAGTTCGGGTCGAGTTTCAATGTTTCTCTTGCGGCATCTCGCGCCTTTCCGAGTTCTTGCTGTCCGAGGTAAGCGAGCGCAAGCGAGTGATGCGCTACTTTATAGTTACGATCCAGCGTTATCGTCTTCTGAAGAGCATCCACAGCGCGGACGTAGGTTTCCATCTTGAGGTAGGTTAACCCCAAATTGTAGTGCGCAGTCGTAAAATCGGCATCGAGGGTTATAGCGTTCTGGAAGGCTGTAATGGCTTCACTGTAGCGTTCATCGTTCAGGTAGGTAATACCCTTGTTGTAGTGTGCCTGTTTTATCGAATTTGCGAGTTCATGGGCGCGTTGATAGTTCGGGTCGAGCCTTAAGGTCTCTGTAAGGGCATGTGTCGCCGCTTCCAAATTACCTGATTCTCGGTAGACGCGTGCGAGGTTGTAATGTGCTCGTTTGAAATTCGGGGCGATGGTTATGGCGCGTTCAAGATGAGGAATTGCTTTGTCGTAAGATCCCTGTTCGACGTAAGCATAGCCGAGGTTATAGTGTGCATCGACGAGATCGGCATCAAGGGCTATCGCGTTTTGTAACGCATCGATCGCCTCCCGATACGCCTTGAGTCCGATATAAGCCGCACCAAGATGGGCATAGATATGCTTACTCTCAATGTCCGAGACCTGTGAACTCTGCCCTAAATCGGCATTAAGCGTCAGGGCTTTCTGGAACGTTGAAACAGCTTCTGTATACCGCTCAGCGTTGAGATGATCTTTGCCTTTGTTGTAATATGCTTGCGTGAGGGTATCGCGCAGTAGTAATGCGGGCTGGTGGGTGGCATCGAGTTTTAATGCTGCTGTGACCGAGGTGCTTGCTCTCTCTAATTCGTTCTGCTCGAGGTATGCTCGACAGAGCGCACAGTGTGCCTCTATGAAATTCGCATCCAATTTTATCGCGGCTTCAAACTCAGGAACGGCTCTGTCGTATTGCCCCGCCTCCAGATAAGCGATACCGAGATTGTAGTGTGCCTCTTTTATAGTGTCCATTTACTTGGGAAATGAAGAAAGTTATTTGGGGTTAATTTTGGTCGTATTTTACCAGAGCAGCTTTAATTTTGCAAACAAAAATCTTGAGTGCGGTTCAGTTTTGCGGTATAATGGCGTTGCGGTTCATGGGTAAACGACACACACTTTGATCGGGACTATCTATGCATCAACACTCGCCTGCCCTCTCTGCGTCTCCTCGTCAGAAAATCCGTTGGCGGATTATTTGGCTTGGACTCGCGCTGATTCCCTTCAATAACTATTGGGTCTTCGCATCGCTGCGTTGGGATCAGGGGTTCCCGACGACGATGTCCCTCTTTTTCAATACCATCTTCGCACTCGCCGTTCTGATCGCCATCAATACAATCCTTCATCGGTTCGCACCGCGCGCCGCACTCACGCAAGGCGAATTGTTGACGCTCTACGCGATGCTATCCATAGCGTCTGCTATCTGTGGACACGACCTGTTTGAGGTGATTATTACGAATATCGCCACGGTCGGTTGGCTGGCGACGGAGGAAAATGAGTGGAGCACGCTTTTCCACCGGTATCTCCCAGATTGGCTCGCTTTGACGGACAAGAACCGTTTGACTGTCTATTTTACGGGCGAATCGAGCCTCTACCTGCGTCCGCATCTTGAGATGTGGTGGCGACCTGTGGTTGCGTGGAGCGGGTTTATCATCGTCCTGCTGTTCACGACGTTTTGCATCAACGTGATGCTACGGAGACAGTGGATTGAAATAGAACGGCTCAGTTATCCGATCATTGAATTGCCGTATCAGATGACAACGGCGCGCTTTTTCCGCTCAAAACCGTTGTGGGTCGGTGTCATCCTCGCAGGTGGGATAGATGTCGTTAACGGGTTGCATTTCCTCTTTCCAAACTTTCCAGGGCTTGGTGGTGAATTCTACGATCTACGACCGCTCTTTACGACGAAACCGTGGAATGCGATTGGTTGGACACCGATCGTTTTCTTCCCCTTCGTCGTCGGGATGGCGTATTTTATCCCGCTTGACCTCTCGTTTACGTTCTGGTTCTTCTATATCTTCTGGAAATTTGAGATGATCTTTGGAAGTATTGCTGGCTTGCAACGGATTCCAGGGTTCCCCTTCATTTTCGACCAGTCGTTCGGGGTTTGTGTCGGGGTCCTGTGTATGACGTTGTGGAGTGCGCGGGCACATCTGCGAGATGTTTTCAGGCAGGCGTGGCACGGCGGTAGAAGAACGGCGTCCAACGAACCGATGTCCTATCGTATTGCTGTGTTGGGGCTTATTTTCGGGTTTCTGCTTCTCGCCGGTTTTTGGTGGATTGCAGGGATGTCTTTCTGGGTGGCGGTACTCGTTTTTGCTATCCATCTGACGACGGTGACGGTGATTACGCGCGTCCGTGCTGAACTGGGTCCGCCGATCCATGACTTACGCTCTATGGGACCCGATGTCTTACTTCCTAAGATGTTTGGGATGCGACGGCTCGGTGGACAGAACCTGGCACTCTTTTCGATGATATTTTGCTTCAACCGTGCGTATCGTGGCAATACGATGCCGCATCAATTAGAAGGATTTAAATTGGCGGAACGGTCAGGGAGTTCTTCGCGGCGGATTGCTGCAGCGATGCTCCTCGCCATGGTGCTGAGTCCTTTTGCGGCGTTTTGGGGGGCACTGCATCTCGGTTATGAGAGTGGTGCGATTGAGGTATGGTCGGGGTCTGTGTTTAACCGCACTCAGAGTTGGCTGACGAATCCGATGCCTGTGGACATTCCATCGTTGATTGCCATGGTTTGCGGACTGCTGTTCGCGTTTGGTCTTACTTTGGTACGGCTCCGTTTTTTCTGGTGGCCCCTGTATCCGATTGGATACGCTATCTCTGGAACGTGGGCGGTGAACTTTTTCTGGTTCTCGGTTTTCATCAGTTATTTCATCAAGTTAGCCATTCTGCGGTTCGGTGGTGTGCGGACGTTTCGGCGGGTCGCACCGTTCTTTTTAGGGCTGATTCTGGGTGAATTCTTGGTCGGGAGTGTCTGGGGACTCCTCGGTATCTTCTTGGAGAAGCCGATGTATCGGTTTATTTGGTGAGAGAATCGTATCCTCCGTTTTTCACTTGACAAAGATGGGTGGGTTTCAATAGAATATAGTAGGATTTCCACCTGTCGGGTATGCCGCGATATGTTCACGAATTGAGGGTTTTTGAGATTGGTTTATGGGACAAATACAACAACTTCGTCGAATTACAATATGGGGTGTCGGCTTAATCGGAGGATCGCTCGGACTCGCACTGAAAAAGAATGGATTTCAAGGACAACGTGTCGGGTTGGGGCGGAACATCGGTAGGCTCGAAAACGCACGCCAGCACGATGCGGTTGATGTGGTTACAACAGAAGTGGCGGAAGGGGTGCGCGGAAGCGACCTTGTCGTCCTGTGTACGCCTGTCGAGTTGGTCCCAGTATTGGTGCCGCAGATCGTTGGCGTTGTTGGCTCGCAGCAGTCTATGGTGCTAACAGATGTTGGTAGTACGAAATCGGTGTTGGTCCGGGCGGTTGAGGCACAGCTGAAACAACAGGGTTCGGATACCCTTTCTTTTGTAGGTGGACATCCGATGGCGGGTTCACACGAAACCGGTGTCGGCGCGGCGCGAGCAACACTTTTTGAAAACGCCACGTGTATTGTGACACCCACAGAAAGTACAGATTCGGATGCCCTCCAGCAGGTCAAAAATCTATGGGAATTTGTCGGCGGCGTTCCGCATCTGCTCTCTCCTGAAATCCACGATCTGCTCATCGGTGCCGCAAGTCATCTCCCACATCTCATTGCGAGTCTACTCACCAACACTGTTGCGAATGTGGAAACGGAGCATCATAAGGCGTTGGACTTTACGGCGACCGGCTTTCGGGATTCTACACGTATCGCAGCAGGTTCGCCGGACTTGTGGACCAGCATTTTCACCCAGAACAGAGAGGTCCTTTTATCACTGATTGATGACATTGTTGACAACTTAACTGAATTCAAAACCTTGCTTCAGACAGATAACATTATCGAGATTGAACGTGTACTTCGGGAAGCACAAGTTATCGTCGAAAAGCGTAGAAAAGTATTGGAGGCACATGAAAGAGACTGAATCTCAGGTGACAATTGCGATAGATGGACCCGCCGGGTCTGGGAAAAGCACGGTGGCGCGGCGCATCGCAGAAAAACTCGGACTGCTTTATCTCGATTCCGGCGCAATGTACCGAGCGGTGACCCTGTTGGCATTGCAGGAAGGACTGGCAGCGGATAGCCCGAAACTCATTGACCGTGTGAAGGCGTGTCATATTGAATTTACAGATAACGGCAGAACGATTCTGCTTGATGCCGAAGATGTATCTATCGAGATCCGAACGCCAGCGGTCAACAGATTGGTCGCAGATGTCGCGAAAATCCCAGAGATTCGCCGTGAAATTGTGAAACATCAACAGCGGATCGGCGACAA
Source organism: Candidatus Poribacteria bacterium (assembly GCA_965220065.1). Lineage (GTDB taxonomy): Bacteria > Poribacteria > WGA-4E > WGA-4E > WGA-3G > WGA-3G. The sequence continues at coordinate 4,120,590 of OZ244804.1, read as the reverse complement.
AGGGAACATTATCGCTGAGGGTAGGGATTTAACGACTATCGTCTTTCCGAACGCCGATTTTAAGTTCTATCTTGATGCTTCTGTGACGGAACGTGCAAAACGTAGGCTCGCTGAACTCCAAGCACAAAATGAGAATGCGACGTTAGCGGCGGTTGAAACAGAGATTCGCGAGCGCGATGAAAAAGATACAACGCGAGAACATAGTCCTTTGCGTGCAGCTGACGATGCGATTATTGTCGATACGACCGATAAAATGATTGAAGCAGTGGTTGATTTGATTGTCGCACACGTGTGTGCAAACAAACGCCGATAGTAGGAGGGGTGTGAAACCCCGATATTTTTTATGTGGTATACCGATAATCAGTTCTGGACCCCTCGGGCACTCTATCGATGGGGACATCGACTTACAAACCTTTTCTGTAAAACGATGGGACGGCTTGAAGCGAAGGGCGTTCACCATATTCCGAGAGACGGTGGGGTTTTATTTGTTTCAAATCACGTGAGTTTTCTTGACCCCGTTATCGTCGGTTCTGCCGCCAACCGTGAGATCCATTATATGGCGCGGAGTAATGCGTTCGACATTCCCGGCTTAGGGAAACTCATCTCAGCCTATAATGCTTATCCCGTCAATAGAGGTGCCCCCGACTTAAAGGCGTTACGAAACACGATCTCTCTCTTGAAAAATGGTAACGCTGTGCTTATATTCCCCGAAGGCACTCGTAGCGTAGATGGTACATTAGGTAAAGCGCGGGACGGTGCCTGTTTTATTGCGCACCGGGCAGGCGTGCCAACGATTCCTGTTTTCCACAGGGGTGCCGAACGGATGTTGCCACGCAACAGTAAACGGTTGCGCCGATCAAAATTAACTGTCACATTCGGCGCGCCCCTTCAACTCACTACCGGGGAATTCGAAACGAAGCGCGAGATGTATCAACAGATGGGCAATCAGATCATGGAGGCAATCGCTGATTTGCGGGATGATACGTTTAGTTCGTCGGATTTGCGAGAATGAGTAGAATGTCACCCTCTTGGACCTGATAGGTCTTGCCCTCGGCTCGCAACACCCCTTTACTACGCGCTTGTGGATAACCGCCGCACGCGACGAAGTCAGCCCAATTAAGCGTTTCCGAGCGGATGAAACCTGTTGCGAAATCGGTGTGTACACGTCCCGCCGCCTCGACGGCAGTTTGTCTCTCAGGCAGTGTCCATGCTCGCGTTTCGACTGGACCGGTCGTAAAGAAGGTGAGTAGCCTTAGTAACCGATACGACGTCTGAATGAACCGCTCTAAAGCGGATTCGTGCAATCCCATTTCTTCCATAAAAATCTCGGTATCCGTTTCATCGAGTTGTGCCAGTTCCATTTCCAACTGCGCTGCGAGTACGATGACTGCCGTTTGGGGTTCAGTTTCATATTTACTGAAGCGTTCGAGAATTTCATCAGCGGCATCGAGTTGTGTTTCACCGATGTTGCAGACTAACAACAACGGTTTCTGGGTCAAAAACCCGTAACCCCGTATCAACTTCTCTTCATTGGCAGAGAGATCAAGGATTCGGAGCGGTTTTCCAGCCTCAAGGGTTTTTTGACACGCTTCTAAAAGTTTAATCTCACTTTGTTGCTCAGGAAGTTTCTGATTTTGAAATTGCTTACGGAGTCGGGTAAGTCTGCCTTCAACGATCTGCAAATCTGCCAATGCGAACTCAAGGGCAACACTTTCAATATCGCGTTCTGCGTCAACGTCACCGTCAACGTGTGGAACCGTTTCGTCTTCAAAAAGCCTAACGACATGTGCAAGGGCATCGACCGTGCGGAGTTCTGCGATTACCCCAGAATCTAACTCTGCTTGCTCCATCTCCGATTTCGTTACCCCAGCAACGTCTACATAGTCAATTGTAGCGGGCGTTGTTTTTTTGGATTCGGATATCTGTGCTATCTGTTCCAAGCGTTCGTCTGGGATGTTGGCAGTACTCAGGTTTATCTGACCGCGGTTGGTGTAGCCTCCAACTTCTGCATTGGACTGGGCTAAGGTATTAAACACTGTCGTTTTTCCGACCTGCGGTCTACCTACAATTCCTATCTTCATTTTTATACCTATTTATTTCGTTGGTGATAGAGAAAAATCTATTGACAACATGCATCTTAAGTAGTAAGATAAGGGTTAAATAAAAATTGAACTGGATTGATAAAATCAAACGGTAGCCTGCATTCTCATTGCCAAGTAGGTGTAGGCGGCTTTAGGGAACGTGTCCGATAGTTCTAACGAACGGTGTTTAACCGCAAGGAATAATTAAAAAGGTGAATCGAACATGGCAGCTGAGAGAGGAACGTGGAGACGTCACATCGTCAAAGTTTTGACCGTTCTTTTAATCCTCACGATATGCCTTGCCGTTTTGCAATGGTTTATCATCAAAGAGTTATTTGGTTTCGGCGCGGATATGGTGAAGGATGCGTTAATTCGACAAGCCCCTGAAGGGGTGGATCGGTATCACATAGAAGCTACGTTTGATCGGGTCAAAACAGCCGGGATGCAACTGCCGTTCAGTTTCCTTACGGGGAAAATCAGTCTCCGTAAAATCAGAGCCGTTGGTAGATATGCGATAGAAGCAAACGCTGATGAATCTTGGGATGCCGATGAGATTAATACACTCCTACGGATGATGGATGCTTCTGTCGGGGTTATAGGAGGAACCGAGTAACGCAGAGTCTCGGTTTGAAAGCGACACTAAAACGATGCGGACACAGCTAACGCCCCCTTATGAGAAATTCGCCTACGCCTATGATAGGATGATGACGAACGTCAACTATACACGTTGGACGCACTACATTGAGTCGCTTTTCGACAAATATGATTACAAGCCACGCACGGTTCTGGATTTGGCATGTGGCACCTGTGCCTTGACGATAGAACTCGCATTGAAAGGCTATGAGATGACTGGGGTAGATCGCGCAGTTGGTATGCTGGACATTGCGAAGGAAAAAGCCGCGGCGCACGATGTAGATATTGAACTCGAATATGGGGACATGCGCGAGTTCCAACTCAACCAACGATTTGATGCCGTCCTCTGCACCTACGATAGCATTAATTATGCTTACGATGAAACCGAATTAAGCAACGTCTTTCAGCGTGTTGCTGAGCATCTCGAACCGGACGGCTTATTTATCTTTGACGTGACGACGGAACGAAACATCGTTGAGCATTTTCACAACAAAACGTTCGCGTCAAATTATGATGATTATACCTATATTTGGAAAAACAACTACCTCCATCACAGTAAAATGTGTCGCACGCTCTTAACCTTTTTTATCCGAGAGGGCGATCTGTTTCGCCGTTATGAAGAGGTTCACCAACAGCGAATTTTTGAAGTTAGCACTGTGAATGACCTGCTCAAGAGCACGGGTTACAAACCGTTGAGTGCTTACGACATGTACACCTTCAATCGTTGGAACCGCTATTCAGATCGGATTAATTTTACAGCACGGTTGCTCTGAAGGTAGGATGGATCCAAAGACTTCTTTTGAGCACTGTTTTCCCTATGCCTGGTCGGTGCGGTTTGTAACCGCACCGAATATCATCAGGAAATTACCCGAATCAATTACAGCCCCTCCGCAACAAGATCGCCAACTTCTTCAGTCGTGTACCCCATGCGTCCAGCACCCAAATCCTTGATTTTCCCACTTGCCAGTAGGTCACTGATAGATTTTTCTACTTTTGCCGCCTCGGTTGTATGCCCAAGGTGGTCGAGCATCATTCCAGCCGCGCCTATCGCTGCGATGGGATTAATCTGATTTTTGCCGGTATAACGCGGTGCGGAGCCGTGAATCGGTTCAAACATAGCGACACTTTCTGGGTTCAGGTTGCCAGACGCGGCGACGCCCATACCCCCCTGAATCATCGCACCGAGGTCGGTGATGATGTCGCCAAACATGTTACAGGTCACGATGACGTCGAACCATTCTGGGTTTTTCACCATCCACATGGTTGTCGCATCGACAAAGGCATATTCCTTCTTAATATCGGGATAATCTTCGCCTACCTCGTCAAAGACCCGTCGCCACAGATCATGTGCGTAGGTGAGGACGTTTGCTTTGTCGCAGAGCGTCAACGTATTTTCCTTGTTGCGCTTTTTGGTAAGCTCATAAGCATAACGAACGCAGCGTTCTACGCCTTTGTAGGTGTTAATCATTTCCTGAATCGCAACTTCATCACGTGTGCCACGTTTCAGGAAACCACCGATACCGGCGTATAAACCTTCGGTATTCTCGCGAACGATGATGAAATCAATTTCTTCAGGGCCCTTGTCTTTCACGGGGGTTGGGACACCCGGATAGAGTTTGACGGGACGAAGATTGATGTAGAGATCGAGTTCAAACCGGACCTTGAGCAGGATACCTTTCTCTAAAATACCGGGTTTGACATCGGGGTGACCGATTGCCCCGAGGTAGATAGCATCTAATCCGCGGAGTTCCTCTAAAACTGAATCCGGTAGCACTTCACCGGTTGCGAGATATCGGTCGCCACCGACATCGTATTCGACTGTCTCGTATTGAATTCCTGCTTGTTCGGCTGCTGCCCCGAAGACCTTCATCGCTTCGTTTGTTACTTCGGGGCCGATTCCATCGCCAGGGATAAGTCCGATTTTGTACATAGACATTCTCCAAGTGTTAGTGTGATGACTTTCGGCGTGGCTTTCAACGCCGGGATCTCCACTCTTCATTGCGAAGGGATGCTGGGAAGGTGCAAAACTTGCGCCAAGAAAGTGGACTCTTTATATTTTACCACATCTGAAGTGATATTGCAAATTGGGTAGGACTCACTCATTTGCTTTCACAACAGTGTGTTGCTGCGGTTGCCCCTCAATAATTTTCAACACGCGGATACCGGCAGCCGGTTTGATGGGATGACGATTCGCATCAAAGCCGGAAATAACTGTTGCCCCTTGGTAGTCAGTGATAGCAGCAACTGCGTCCCGAATCATAACAGGGTCTGTGGATTGTGCCTTTTCAATCGCTATTGCCAATAACCGCATAGCATCGTAGCCTAATGGCGCGATACCAATAGCCTGATTTTTAAACATTGTTTCATAAGCATCCATAAAATCTGCAGCAAGCTCATCCGAGATACTACAATAGTAGGAATTTTCGAGAGGGGTGTTATCCGCTAAAGTGTCTAACATCAACGCATCATCCCACCCATCGCTGCCGATAAAGATAGACTGAATGCCCATTGCCCGTGCCTGTTTCACTATGATCGGGTTCTCTGGCGGAAAACTTGCGAGAAGCAGAACATCAGGGTTTGCCTTTTTGATGATCTCAAGTTGTCCATCAAACATTGTATCGCCTTGTTCATAGATTTGATTGGCAACAATGCGACCGCCAAGTTCCTGGAAATTCGCATCAAATGCGTTAACGAAACCTTTAGAATAGACATCCCCGTTCTGCCAAATCATGGCTGCAGTTTTCTTTCCGAGGTCGTTCACCACAAAACCCGCCATGACTTTTGCTTGCAAAGCATTTGAATTCGCCACGAGAAAGAGAAAATCTCTGGGATCATTCCCAGTATTCGTCACGTCGGCACCTGTTGCCCCCACAATGACAGGGATATTGATGATCGGTCCGACTTTAACAGCACTACTTGAAAACATCGGACCTAATATAGCGACAACATTTTCCATTTCAACTAATTCTCTTGCAGAATCAGCAATGGTTCCTGTTTCGACTTTATAGATAAACTCTACCTGCCTCCCAAGAATACCGCCTGCCTTGTTGATTTCGGCTAAGGCGAGTTTTGCACCGTCGCCAAAAGTAGCGTAATTTAGCAACGGATGCATCAAACCCACTTTAAGTGTGGGCATAGGTTCTTCAGTTATTCCGACATCTTCCGTTTTCTCCGCCCCAGAAAGGTAAGCGACTGAGAGTACGAGTAATACGCATAGTATTAACCTAAAAATTTTCGGATTCATAAACGGCTCCTATGTTTTTAGACTAACGCACCCAGTGCAGGATAATCTAATACTACGTTTGAGGGCTCTCGGTTAGATAATGATGGGCTGGCAATCCATCCTAATGCTGCTGTCCCATCATTGTTCACTCTTTGAAAGTATAACAAGCATAGGAAAATAGTCAAGAAAAAATTAGAGAGTTTTCGATTAGGTAATGATGGTAGTGTTCATTCACAGAAAGTAAATATATAAACTGAATGCCCCTGAGATGAGAGGATTTGGTGTTTCCGCAAAAAGCAGGGATGTGGTATAATGGTTATCCATATTACAGGGCTTTTTGGGGCATCGGAGGAACACATTGATCAGCGAAGCCTGCCTGAAGACAATTCTCAACCAATTTCAAGATCAACGGATTCTGGTCGTTGGTGATTTTTATCTTGATGCTTACTGGTACATAGACAAGACCCGTTCAACACTGTCCTTGGAAACACCATGGCATACCAATCCGGTTGTAGAGCAACGCTATAGTCCGGGTGCCGCTGGAACGGTTACAAATAATCTGAAGGCATTAGGCGTGGGCGCGGTCTATACGTTGGGTGTTATCGGTGAAGACGGGTTCGGTGGGACGCTGCTGGATTGCCTACAGACGAATGGGTGCTTGACAGATTTTATGATACGGGTACCAGAGCGTGTGACGCCTACCTATCTTAAACCGATTCATCGTGGCTATGAAGGTGTAGAGACGGAAGGACCCCGGTTCGATATTGAGAACCAATCGGCGGTCGATGAGACGGTTGAAACCGCTGTGATTGATGCCCTTCGAGATTGTATACCGCTTGTTGATGGTGTAATTGTCGGCGATCAGATGCCGATTGAGAACTTAGGGGTTGTCACCAACCGAGTGAGAGACGAACTATGCGAGTTGGGAATGGCGTTTCCTGATAAAATCTTTTTCGCTGACGCTCGCACGCGGATTGGCAAGTATCGAAACGTTATCATTAAACCGAACCGGTTTGAGGCGAAACGTGCTGTTCAACCGGCGTGGCATGGACAGGAGGTCAGCATCGAAGAGGCAAGGCAGTCCGCCGTTGCACTCGCAGAACAAACCCAAAGGACGGTGTATGTCACCCTCGGTGAAAACGGTATTCTCGTCTACGCTGCGGGCGAGTTTACGCATATCCCCGGTGTCCCGATTCATGATGAGATCGATCCTGTTGGAGCAGGGGACAGTGTTTCAGCGGGACTTGTCGCAACGCTCTGTTCACAAGTGGAGGCACCCGTTGAAGCGGCTTATGTCGGAAATTTGGTAGCTTCAATTACCGTTACCAAGATCGGTACCACCGGGACAGCATCACCCACAGAAGTCCTACAACGTCATCGGAACTACATAAATCTATGAATGTTTTTGACGCTATAACCCAACGCCGCAGCCATCGCGGTACGTTTCAGAACCGCGCAATTGATGCGAGGGACCTTGAAAAACTCATTGAGGCTGCGCGATGGACACCCTCACCGTTCAATGTTCAACCTTGGGAACTTGTGCTCATTCAGGAAGCGGAAGGCAAGGCGGCACTCGCTGAGGTAACGGAGAACGCTATCGTTGAACAATTCAAAGATGCCAAGTTTCTTGATGACAATAGCCGTTGGATGCGCCTCACAGAGGCGGAGTTGAAGGCATTAGGTGATGGCGTGCTACTGACTGATCACGTTACGCTGCCGAAGTTGCTTCAGGACGCGCCGGACAAGTTATTGGAAGCGATGCTGAAAAACGCGAAGTCGTTCACACTTTTGGGGAATTTAGGGGCAGGGAAGATACCCGCGAAAGAAATCGCGGAACAGGTTCGTGAGGCACCACTGCTCATGCTGGTTACGATGAATTGCAAGAGATATCCACCTGGGGAGGGTGGAACACGATGGATGTGGTTGAGCATGGGAATGTTAATTCAGAATGTACTCCTCGCGGCAACTGCTTTGAACATCGGTGTCCAGTTTGTCAGTGCTCCTTTGGAACATCCCACAGATCGTGAACGGGTTCGTCAACTTTTCAATATTCCGACTTCTCATGAAGTGATCACGCTGCTGCGGATAGGATATGTTGAAGAGAATCATGGGGACTCTGTCCGGTTGCAGCCATCAGAGTTTGTTCACTTTGAAAAGATAGAGTAGGCGGGTACGGCGACCCGCCGCTATTGAAATAGAGTATATTAAGTGCCGCTGTTCTGTAAGAGTTCTTTCAATGCTGCTTTCTTTTTTTTCAGGCGCCGTTGTTGGCGTTGGCGGATTTGTGTCCTACGTCGGACCTGTCCGCTTTTACTTCGTGGCATAACATTACCCCCTTTTTTCGATTGTTTTGGCAAGATACATGACTGCCGATGTACACTGTGCTTCTACCTCTGCCATTGCGACAGTGAGTTCTGCTGCTGAGCGTGCGTGTAACTGGAGCCGATCTTCGGTAACAGTGATATAGCGTTGATTTTCCGCATCAATGAATTCAACCTGTTCTTCGTTTTCATGCACCAAAGCGTAGTTGGTAAGTCCGTGTTGTAAGGACGTATCGTCTGTCCGCTCCTCGAAACTCTTTTTGATCGCCAAGCCGTTGAAGTTTTTATAAAGTGCCCGAGCAGGAAGTTCGTCGGGTGATACCGTTGGTATTTCTATTTCTGAGGTGGGCGCGTCAGAGAATTCGCTTGGCTCTGGAGGCGATGTGAAATTCTCTGTAGGAAAAGGCAAAACCTGTTCGATAGCAGTATTCTCTGTCTTGACTGTATCCAAATCCAGCGAAACCGGTTCTATTGCGGTAGATTCGGAGTTCTCTTCCTTGTAGTGTTCCGAGTTCTGTGCGGCATCTGAAAAGACGGGAATCGGTTGGGATTCATACGTTTCTGAGTCTCCGTATTCCAGAACGTTAGAAAAAATTTCTTTGACCTCCTCACGTCTGTCAATAACTATGTTCGGTTCTTCCACAAGTATCCGTAGGGTTTCGATACCGATAGTTTGGATCATCGGGTGGAACGTGAGTATTTCCGCTGGAGCGGCTTCAAAAAGCGAACGGGTAACATAAGCGACCTCTGCGAGTTCTCGGTCGCCTGTTAATTTAAGACGTTTTTCACACGCCGTGAGTGCTTGCACTAATTGTTGCATAAAATCTGGTGTAACGAGATGTGGGAGCACCTCTAACCGAAAATGTTCGCTGGCACGTTCCGATTCCGATAAAGAATTGAGTTCCTCTGTACTCGTGGCGTCTTCTGTTACATTCGTTATAGGAGGGGTGAGGTTTTCTTCAGATTCATCCATGAATGCGTTGGTCTCGTTTGCGCGGTGATTGTCAAGTGCTTTCGTCACCTGTGTATACATCAGTTCAAAATCGAAAAGTATCCCTTCAAACTCAGGTTCGTCAAGCAGCTTTCGACTCTGTGAGATACAGGCATGTAAATGCTCTTCTTCTGACTTTTCATAAGGGAGTCTACGTTGCTTTTCGATCGCAAGTTGTTTTTGTCTAAATTTTCGGGTGCGATTTCGTTTTTCGCGCTTCCGAGCCACATTTAGGGAGCGGCGTCCCTTTTTCTTTGCCATAGTAGTATTTTTTGTATTCGGGTAACCATTGGGTGAACTTTTTGAGGACTTTCACATGCTAAGCAGGCGCAACATTAAGTTTTACGTGCTATTAAGTATATACTATTACAAATTTGTTGTCAAGTTTAAATCTTTTACGGGGGTATAGTGTTTTAGGTGGACTCTCCGTTTTTCGTAGAGGAGAAGCGGATGGAAAACACAGTCAATATTCCAAAAAGACCATATTAAGTCAAATTGGATTTATGTCTCCCTTGTTTGGTAGTAATGTGCTCAGATTATGGTGATTTTCTGAAACTGTAGCACTCTCTCGTCAAACCCCGGTCTCCTTTAGGTAGGGAATGTAGACGACGTATGGGTTTGTCGTTGAAAAAGATTGACAATCTAATCAAAATGTGGTAGAATTATAATATCCGTTGACAGACATACGAAGCATTACCGCCCCCTTCCCAGTAACGGGTGGGGACCCCGGTAATGTGTCTGCCACCCACTTCGTAGGGGATAAAGACGTATAACGGATAGTTCATGAACAAGTCATACGAGTTCAAACTCCAAAATCAATCGAACACAATCAAGATTGGCAACATGCTGAACGATATGTGGCAAATCCATATTCATATTATGTTGTTGTCTCGCAGATACTACCGCATATTCGGTAAGAATCTATCTGCGTATCGGATAAAAGCACCTGTTGCGAAACTCAAAAAGCGGACGAAACCGCATTGGGCGGACCTGCCGAGCCAAGTTGTGCAAGACGTTGTGCTGCGTTATGGTAAAGCACAAGACGCATTTTTCCAGAATAAGAAAGATCGCAAAGCAGGCAAGACACAACGTAAGGTCGGTAGACCGAAAATCAAACAGGCAGGCTTGGCTGCCTAAAGTGGAGCAGTTGTCAGACCTTTCCTGAAAAGAAGGCTTACCGCGAGGAAACACAAGCCCTAACCTTTAGGTTGTGGGTACTTTTGATAAACTTGACTAAGATAAAAATTTGTGGTATTATATATGATTAAGGTTGTCATGCTACATTTAACGTGGGTTCGATATAGAAAATAGGTGAAGATAGAACGGATTGTGTTATTTTAACACAATCTGTGTAAACGGAAGCAACCTGATTAGCCGTTTGATGCGCTGACTGCTTAATTTGGACGCGCGTTAATTATAGCACATCTTATGAAGGAAACGTGGGTTGCTAACTGCGTTTTTGTGTTTTATTTTATAACAGCAATTTTCGAGGTTTGGCGTTTCTGTCAAATTGAAGAGGACAATTACATGTATTACAGTAAATATATCAAATCAATCGTCTTCGCACTCAGTATCCTTGTAGGTATCTCAATGTGCGCGTTTATGACGGTTATGGCTGACGAACACTCCGAACAAGCGGAGGAAGCAGAGGAAGCAGCGACAGCGGACGAAGCTGAAGCGTCTGAGGAGGCATCTGAAAGTGAGGCTCCCGTGAGACTTGAGAGCCTCGTTGTCGTGGGTAGCCGTGCGCAACCACGCTCCGTCTTAGATTCGGCAGTACCGATCGATATTGTGTCAAACGAATCCTTTGAAAAACAGGGTGGTGCCGATCTACCGGATCTGCTGAGAACTTTGGTGCCATCTTATAACGTCAATACGCAACCGATTAGTGATGCGTCAACGGTGGTCCGTCCGGCGAATTTACGGGGACTTGCTCCAGACCATACGCTGGTGCTGGTTAACGGTAAACGGCGACACCGTGCCGCGGTGATTCACTGGCTCGGGAACGGTTTGTCTGATGGCTCACAGGGACCCGACCTGGCACCTATTCCCGCAATTGCCCTGCAACAGGTAGAGGTCCTCCGTGATGGCGCCTCCGCACAATACGGTTCTGATGCCATTGCGGGTGTGATGAACTTCCAATTGAAAAACAACCACGAAGGCGGTTCGTTTGAATTCAAACCCGGTATCTACCAATACGGCGATGGTCGGCAGTTTGCTGTCGCAGGGAATCTCGGTTTAGGGAATCCAGACGCCTGGAGTAGCCTCAGCTTTGAATACGGTGGCGCAGATCCGACCATCCGGTCTATCCAACGTAATGATGCCATAGCCTTGATTAACGCAGGCAATTTCAGTGTGAAAGACCCCGCGCAAATCTGGGGGCAACCGATTATAGAGAATGATGTCAAATTGTTTGCCAACTACGGTGCCACCCTCACAGATACCATTGATTTCTATGGGCATGCCAACTACGCCCGTAAGCGCGTTGAAGGTGGGTTCTATTTCCGTAACCCGAATACCCGCGGCGGTGTGTTTAGTACGACAGGTGGCAAGACGTTGCTCGTCGGAGATATGCGGGGTTTGACAAACGAGATGGCGGAGTGGGAAGCCCGAAAGGCGGCAGCGGAAACTGCAGGACAGGAGTTCACCGAACTCTCACCTCACGATGCTGACGATATCCCGATAACCAACCACGTTCCTGATCCCGCACGGTTGCAAGCCGTCAAGAATGACCCGAATCTATTCACATTCCAAGAGATGTTCCCAGGCGGATTCACACCCAGATTCGGTGCATTCATGTGGGATACTTCCGTCGTCCTTGGCGTTAAAGGCACCGCGCTCAGAGACACGTTGGGTAAGGACTTAACGTGGGATCTGAGTGGCTCTTTTGGACGGAACCATGCCGATTTCTTTATCTTCAACACCGTCAATGCCTCCCTCGGACCCGATACACCGACATATTTTGATCCGGGCGACTATATCCAGACGGATTATAACCTCAACTTTGATGTAGCCTATCCGCTCAGCGACATGGTGTTCCTCGCTTCGGGTTTGGAATATCGGGACGAAGGCTTTGAAATCATAGAGGGGGAACGCGAGTCGCATCAGATTGGGCCCCTCGCGGCGCAAGGCTTCACTGCCGCATCCAATGGATTTTCGGGGTTCAGCCCGGTTGCAGCAGGCAAGTGGTACCGTTCCAACGTTGCGATGTATCTGGAAACTGAAATCAGACCGATTGATCCGCTCCTGATCGCGCTCGCTGTGCGCGGTGAACAATTTGAGATTTTCGGTAGCACCCTGAACTACAAAGCCGCTGCAAACTACAAGATTACGGAAACGATGCGGTTGCGGGGAAGTTATAGTACCGGGTTCCGCGCACCGACACCGGGACAGCAAAATACGTTCAACATTACCACTGAATACGATTTTGCGAAGGGTGATCTCGTTAATAAAGGAACAATTCCTTCCACCAACCCCGCTGTTGATGTTGTGACAGGCAAGGAAGATAACTCGCTTGACCCGGAAACGTCAAATAACTTCACAGGTGGATTTACCGTCGATATTTTGGGCGTAAATCTCACGATGGACTTTTTTGATATTCGGCTGAAAAACCGGTTATCTGTGTCACAACACTTTAAATTGACTGACGCGCAGAAGGCGCAGCTCATCGCCGCAGGTGTAACCAGTGCGGCGAATCTGGAAACATTCCAGTTCTTTATCAATGACTTCTCTACTACAACCAATGGTATTGATACCGTTGTTACAGCACCAATACCCAATGGAACCCTCATCGCTGTGTATAACTTCACGAACACCACAGTTACCGATCACAATCCGGACACGCTGGACGATCATCGAATCAGGGAACTGCAAGAGAATTTACCCGCACACCGAGGCAGCCTGACTGTCTTTCAATCCATAACGGATGAGTGGGGGGTGCTCGGACGTGCCAGTTATTTCAGCGGTTGGTTCGATTCTGAAGATTACTTACAGAATCCAGATGTGCCAGGCACTGGAGAATACTCTGGAAAGGTTATTTTCGACTTAGAAACCTCTTACACCGTGGGTGCCGGCTTGACTCTCACGCTCGGTGGAAGAAATATCCTTAATACCTATCCCGATGAAAATCCGAATGGTGCTGATTCTGTCGGCAACAAATACGGTCAGTTCAGTCCGTTCGGTTTTGATGGGGCATACTGGTATGCCAAAGTCGGATACAGTTTCTAAATCCTAATTTCGTGACGCGTGCTGAATATGCTTTTCGCAGATGGCGCGGTTTATAACCGCGCCTATTCCATTTTTGACCCCTCTCCCAACTAAAGCAGGGAGATTCCTCCCGGTTGGTTCTCTCAGCGGGCTTGGTAACCACCATGTGTAGTTCTACCAAGTAAGCACCTCTTTCTCTCTCGTGGAGAGATTCCCGACTCCAGCTGTTAGGCTTGTTCGGGCAACACATGCTTACAAACATGCGGAGCGGGTCATGCGGCTCGCTACGGAAATATCCTTGAACCTATCAGATACGACCGATACTTCCAACTACCATGTGTAGTTTCGGAACTAACATTTTTTCGGATATTGCCCATCTTTCAGGGTTGTTAAATCTTAATCAAATGTATTTTTTGCAGTGTCCGTGGTTTTCTGCATCTGCACCGCCCATTTACAAGGGAAGTTGGGACCAATCGCAAGGCTGCCAAAGTGTAAATATCCCAACTTGCAGATATTAAGTGTATATCGCAAATACACTATTTCGTCAAATTAATTTTGGCATTTTCTATATCTTCAGTCTAAAGACTGGAGTTTTGAAAATGAAGATTTTGATAATTCAATTGTTTTATAAGTTTCATACAAGTTCTGCTATAGGTAATAGTGTCTTTTTACCAAAAAAATGAAGGAGCTTCATTTATGAAAGTCGCACTTGATTTTAAAATGGTAATGCTTGTGACGCATATTGTTTTCGCAGTTTTTATACGTTCAGCGTCTATAGCAACAGCACAAGAGACTGGGGTGGAATCAAGCGAAACAACATCTGAACAAGAAGTTATAACGCTTGAAGAGATGGTTGTAGTTGGCACACGTGCCAAACCGCGTTCGGTTCTTGAATCTGCGGTCCCCATTGATGTTTTACCGAGTGAAGACTTCGTAAAACAGGGGAGCGCGGATCTCCCTGACCTGTTAAGAAACTTAGTACCGTCCTACAATGTTAACGCACAGCCGATCGCTGATGCCGCCACTGTCGTACGCCCAGCAAATCTACGCGGCTTGGCACCGGATCACACATTGCTGCTGGTCAACGGTAAACGTCGCCACCGTGCCTCTGTGATTGCTTGGCTCGGAAACGGGTTGTCCGATGGCGCACAGGGTGCCGATCTTTCTCCTATTCCTTCCATTGCCCTGAAACAGGTAGAGGTGCTGCGAGATGGAGCGTCGGCGCAATACGGTTCCGATGCGATCGCGGGGGTCATGAATCTACAACTCAAAGATAGTTATAAAGGTGGCTCTTTTCAAATCAAACCCGGTATCTTCCAAGCGGGTGATGGTCTTTCATACGCTCTCGCAGGGAATATCGGTTTGGGGCGAGAGGATCTCTGGACGAATCTGAGTGTAGAATACGGTGGCATGAATGAGACAGATCGTTCTATACAGCGAGATGATGCCGCTGCACTTATCAATGCTGGCAACACAGATGTCGCTGACCCCGCCCAACCGTGGGGACACCCTATTATTAGAAATGACATCAAGTTGTTTGCGAACTACGGGGCAAGCATTACCGATGACATTAAGTTCTACGGTCATGCGAACTACGCGCAGAAAGAAGTTGAAGGCGGCTTCTACTTCCGGAATCCTAATACCCGCGGTGCCGTGTTTAGTAATAGTGGTGGTGAGACGCTACTTGTCGGGAATTTGCGAGGTTTGACAGCGGAAATGGCGGAGTGGGAAGCCCGAAAACTCGCAGCAGAGGCTGCTGGACAGGAATTTACCGAACTGTCGCCTCACGATGCTGACGATATCCCAATAACCAACAACGTTCCAGAAGCTGCTGCCTTGCAACAGGTTTTTTCTGACCCGAATCTATTCACATTCCAAGAACTCTTTCCCGGTGGATTCACCCCCCGCTTCGGTGCTGATACCCAAGATGCTTCGCTCCTCATAGGTTTAAAAGGAACGATTGCGGAGGACTTGGGATGGGATTTAAGTGCTTCTTATGGACGACACGCCTCCGATTTCTTTATCAGAAATACGGTCAATGCCTCGCTCGGACCGGACACACCGACTGAATTTGATCCAGGCAATTATATCCAAGCAGATACGAACATTAATCTTGATCTGACCTATCCGTTGCACGATATCGTGTTCCTCGCTTCAGGGGTGGAATATCGAACAGAGACCTTTGAAATTATACAGGGACAGATTGAGTCTTGGGAAATTGGGCCTTTGGCGAGCCAAGGGTTTAGTTCGGGTTCCAATGGGTTCCCCGGCTTTAGTGACATTGCCGAAGGGAGCTGGACCCGGTCTAATTTCGCTGGCTATTTGGAAAGTGAGTTGAACCCTGTTGATTTTTGGACGATTAATGCGGCTGTCCGTGGTGAGTACTTCGATGATTTTGGGAGCACAATTAACTACAAAATCGCAACGAACTATGGTATTGCCGACACGCTCAAGTCATTGCTTTCGGTTGATCCTGGTGTTGACCTAAGGGCGCGCGGTAGTTACAGCACCGGTTTCAGAGCACCCACACCCGGACAGCAAAACGCCTTTAACGTCACGACGGAATTCGGTGAGAACAATACGCTCGTCAATAAAGGGACGATTCCTTCCACACATGGTGCCGCACGTTTGGTCGGTGGTAAGGCACTTGAGCCGGAAAAGTCAAAGAATTTCACGGTTGGAACTGTAGTCAGTCACGCGATTGCGAGTATCACGGTTGACTACTTCAACATCACGGTAGAGGATCGGTTGGCACCATCAAGGGACTTCAACCGTGGCTCAGATATTACTGAAGCACAAATTCAGCAACTTGTGGCTGAGGGGATCACAAGCGCGGGGAACTTGCAAGAATTCCGGTTCTTTACCAATGAATTCGAAACGAGGACTCAAGGGATTGATGTGATTCTTACGGCACCCATACTGGAGGGTGCACTCAGCGTCGCTTACAACTATACCGGAACGGAGGTAACCAAACACAATCCCGATATTCTCAACGAGGTCCGTATTAACCTCATACAGGAAGGAATTCCGCGCCATCGCGGAAATGTGACGTTGACCCAAGCCATCGGCAACAGTCTGGGGGTATTGGGCAGAGTCAATTACTACGGTCCTTGGTACGAGAACGCTGTCGGTGCACAAACCTACGACAGCGCGTTTTTGGTGGACCTTGAAGTGAGTTACGTAGTCGTTGAGAACTTGGGCATTACAATTGGTGTGAATAATGTTCTCAATGTAGAACCGGATAATATTACTTCGGCAGAGGGACCTCCAGTGCCCTTCGATATTAAAGAATTTCCAGCCAGAATCGTTGGTAGGCCCTTCGGTGAGTATAGTCCTTATGGGTTTGGTGGTGCGTTCTGGTATACCAAAATTGGTTACAGTTTTTAGGAATCACACAGTTTTTATCAACACTTAGGACTTACCCAAATTGAGCAAATATCGGACATTTAGACGCGAAAATGCGTAAGTCCTAAACACTGTCAAAGATGGAAAGATCCAGTTCCATCAATTTATTTTTCATAATACTTGCAATTATATCTTACGCATGCTGTCTCCTGCTCCCAGTGGAGCGGTATGTCTATAGAGAGGAAGTTGAAATGAGCAATCAGACCAGAGATGCAGAATACACAATGGGGCGCAGCGAAAGCGAAACCGAACGCCTCATCGAGCAATCACAACTTTATGACGACGTGACGCGGCGTTTCTTTCTCAGGAGCGGCATCGCGAGCGGCATGAAAGTCCTTGATGTTGGAAGTGGTGCCGGCGATGTAGCACTTACGCTCGCCGAATTTGTTGGTCCCGACGGTACAGTGATTGGCGTAGATGTCAACCCTGATATTCTCAAAACGGCACAAGCGCGAGCGGATGCCGCAGGCTTTACAAATGTTGAATTTATTGCCGGTGATATCCGGACGCTTGAACTCCCTGACGACTTTGATGCGATTGTTGGGCGGCTGGTCCTGTTGTATATGGCAGACCCAGCGGAAGCACTTAAAAAGTTAGTTACCCATCTCCGCAGCGGCGGAATTGTCGCCTTTCAGGATACTGAACTCGCACTCTACCGGACGGTTATACATCCGGATACACCTTTGATAAATCAGTTGGTTGAATGGGGACTCGCGGTGTTTGAACGTTCAGGGGCACATCTCAACATGGGTATGGAACTTTACCGGGTGTTCGTTGATGCCGGTTTGCCTGAGCCTACCTTACATTTTGAGGCACCCATGGGCGGTCCTGAGGACTGGCCCGGGTTTGAGTATCTCGCAAATAGTTTTCGGAGTCTCGTGCCACTCATGGAAGCGTATGGCATTGCCACGGCTGAGGAGATCGATATTGACACACTCGCAGAACGAATACAAGTGGAAGTCGCGACATCAAAACGACCGCTCCTGTTGCCACCACATATCACGGCGTATACGTCTCTAACGGCATAGATGGTTCCATGCATGACGAAAAATAACTCAGGTAGCTTACATGCGTCTGCTGGCGATGCTACCTATACGTTAGGGCGTACCTCACACGAAACAACGCGTCTCATTGAGCAATCAAGAATCTACGGGGAGTCGACGCAACGTCTCTGTAAGCGAGCCGGTATAACGGATGGGATGCGGGTGCTTGAAATCGGTAGCGGTGCTGGTGATGTTGCGCTCACCCTTGCTGAACTCGTCGGACCGACAGGAGAGGTTATTGGTGTAGATGTCAATCCATCAATTCTTGACACTGCGCGCCGACGAGCGACCGATGCTGGCGTGCGGAACGTAGAATTTATTGCGGGTGATGCACGAATGCTTGCCTTTGCGGAGAAATTCGATGCGATTGTTGGACGGTTTGTGTTGATGTACATGGCGGATCCGGGGAGGGCATTCTCGAAGCTCATAACACATTTAAAGCCGGGCGGTATTGCGGCGTTTCAGGAACCCGAATACACGCTCTATCCGGCGTTTTTGCATCCCGATACGCCGCTCATCAACCAACTGATAAAATGGATTTTGGATGTGTTTGAACATTCAGGAGCACATCTTGACATGGGTATCGGGCTTTATCGTGCTTTTGTTGACGCAGGTTTGCCGCCGCCAACAATGCATCTTGAATCTCCTATCGGTGCCGCCAAAACTTGGGCAGGTTACCGATACATGGCGACTATCTTTCAGAGTCTCCTTCCGCTCTTAGAAAAATACGGGCTTGCGACGGCGGCACAGGTAGATGTGGATACATTAGCCGCACGGCTTCGAGAAGAGGTTCTCGTATCGAAACGTCCATTTTTCTTGCCGTTGCATATAACTGCCCATGCCACACTTTCAACCTGAACTTAGGCACCGAGTTGATGGTTAAAACCGTAAAAAATTGTGATTTTGGGTTGATATACATATCAGAATGTGGTATAATTATATTAAGTCAACGGTACCCACAACCTGAAGGTTGGGGCTTGTGCTTCGTAGATGGTGCGGTTTTCTCAGAGAGTCCACCGTCTTAATCCGTCTCCACAATAGCAGCCGAGCCTGCTATGTGACCCCCAAGGGTCAACCTATTTGACTTTGACATGTGATTTTTCAACGGGAAGCGGACTTTACCCCTGTTCCCCTCTACATGCAACGGATACCGTAGAGACTTTGTCAGTATAGAGGTGTGTGAGGCTTTTACGTGATTGTCTCACTGACGAGCGTTCCGACAACGCATCAACCACAACCAATGCCGAACACTATCAACACTCTACCATAATTTGATGAGAGTGTCAAATATTTTTTTCAACAACGCTCTACGCCGTCTACATCCACAAGCGAAAGCATGGGGGGGCGGGGAAGTGCTAAAATTAAAGAATAGAATGCTATCTAACCTGTGATTGCCCTTTTTCTTCAAAGGCAATTCACAGACATTAGATGGGGTTCACTTAATTAATCTCTGCTCTCTGCTTTTATTACAACAGCAGTGGAGCCATCAGTCCGAAGAGAGGCATGAAAATTTGAATCCTTATGAACTCCTGCTTATCATTACACCCGACCACGATGAAAACGAAGCAGAGGCTCTTACGAACCAAGTAAGGGGCATCATCGAAGGTGGCGGGACTCTCCTGAAGGTTGATCCCTGGGGGAAAAAACGACTCGCCTATCCTATCCGGAAACGGAGTGAAGGCTATTATGTGCTCTACATTTTTGAGTGCACACCGGGTTTTGTAGCGGAATTAAATCAATCCCTGCATGTCATTGAAGCGATTTTGCGGTATATGGTCGTCCAATACGACGATGATATTGATAAGTTGAAAGCCGAACTAACCGCTGAGGCAACCGAATCGGACGAGGAATCAACCTCGGATGATAACGCAGAAGCTGAAGATACAACAAGATCTACCTGAGATAAGCATCATCCAAGATTTTAAATGAGTTTTTGGCTCGTAGGGGACCATAAAGGTCCGAGTCTACAGAAAAGGAGAAACCATGGCAAGTTACAACAAGGTCATCCTGATGGGGAATCTTACCCGCGACCCCGAAATGAGATATGTTCCAAGCGGGACTGCCGTTACAAATTTTGGACTCGCCATGAATGAGCGATATACCGATCGGCAGACAGGTGAACAAAAGGAATCTCCCTGTTTTGTTGAAATAACGACTTGGGGGAGACAAGCAGAAATTGCCAACGAATATCTGAGTAAGGGCAGCCCTGTTTTCTTGGAAGGGAGTCTGAAATTTGACTCTTGGGAGGCGGATGACGGAACTAAACGGAACAGGCTTTCGGTTACGGCATTTCGAATTCAGTTAATCGGCGGGCGACGCGACGCCGATGAGATGGGTGGCGGTTACGCCGATGCCCAACCGGCTGCATCAGGACAGACTGCCTCTTATCAAGACGCGCCTGCGCCCGAGGTAAGCCAAGCCCCTTCCTCGACAGAGGACGACATTCCGTTTTAAGTAAGAAGGATCTACGTGGGAGAACCGTTATCAGACAGAGGTTCTCCCACGTCCTTATTGAGCCTTTCGGTAGATAGACGTGTTAAGTGCTCTTATAGACATAGCGCATCAGGGATGCTGATGCACAACACTTTAAAGAATAAGGGAAAAGATTGATATGGCATTCCGTCGCAGGCAGCGTTATCATAAGATTGAATCTTTTGATTACAAAGATGTCGATACGCTGCGAAAATTTATTAATGAACGTGGTAAAATTGTGAGTCGTCGAGTCACCGGACTATCGGCGAAGCAACAACGAATGGTAACGCGTGCAGTTAAGCGCGCCCGTAATATGGCACTATTGCCGTTTACGCGATAGAGGTAGGGCTTCAGACCCGTGTGACGGGTTTCCCTACGAAGGATAGTTTAGGATTTCAATTATGGAAGTCATTCTAAAGCAGAGTGTTGAAGGTCTTGGACAGCCAGGCGATGTACTGAAGGTCGCAGATGGCTACGCGCGTAACTATCTGTTGCCTATGCAGTTAGCGGTACATGCAACCGAGCGAAACCGTCGACACTTAGAGCACGAGAAGGGGATAATTGATCATCAAGAGTCGAAGAATAAAGAACGGGCACAGGAAATTGCAGCACAGATGACAGGCGTTACGTGCACACTGAGCAGGCGTGCTGGTGAGAATGATCGTCTCTTCGGGTCAGTTACCTCTATGGACATCGCAGAAAATTTGCGAACGCAAGGGTTTGATTTGGAACGGCGGTTCTTTGAACTCGCAGAGCCGATTCGCGAACTCGGCGTGTTTACGGTGCCAGTCAAATTGCATACAGATGTTGTTTTTGAACTCCGCGTTGTTGTTGAACGTGAAGAGTAATTATGGTGGACTTTAGAATTACTTAGACACTATAGAGAACGATGTTGGGAAGCCTCACCAGCAGAGGTAGCGTGTCTTTGGATTTGAAGTTTACTGAAATGATTATGTGTTTTTATAATTTACTATAGTTATGCAGGCACAAGTGGTTGATTCCCTCTCTGACAAGGAAGCTGAACAGGCGGTTCTGGGCGCGATGATGACCGAAAAATCGGTTATTCCTCAAGTCATAACCAAGCTCGGACAGACCTCTGATGTATTTTTCACTGTAGATCATCAGCTCATCTATGCAGCGATCCTTGCTGTATATGACCGCGTTAGCAGTGCAGACCCCCTTCTTGTTGCTGATGAGTTGAAGCGAGTAAACCAGTTGAACCGAGCTGGCGGGACAGAGTACTTATATGAACTACAGGCACCAATTGTGGAGACGGAGAGTACGGAGTTTTATGCAGATATTCTGTATGAAAAGGCGACGCGCCGTCGGTTAATTCGAGCGACCGCTCAGATTCGCGAGATGGCGTACGACGAGGGTGTAGGAATTGCTGATGTTCTGAATCAATCACAGGAAGCCGTCTTTGATCTTGGCGACACAGATGCCCAACGTGGATTTGTCGCTGTCCGTGCATTACTCACAGAGAGTCTTGATGCGGTTGAGCGTTTATATCACAAAAAAACCCGATTTTTAGGGGTGCCGACCGGCTTTATGGATTTTGACCATTATACATCAGGGTTACAGCCCGGTAATCTTATTATCATTGCGGCGCGACCGAGTATGGGAAAAACGACCTTGGTGCTGAACATGGCGCAAAACATCGCACTTGAAGAAAAACGACCCGTCGCCATCTTTAGTCTTGAGATGCCTTCTCAGGATATCGCGATGCGCATGTTAGCCACCGAATGCCGAATTGATTTTGGGCGGCTCCGAACCGGTAGTTTTAGTGAAGAGCATTGGAAACCGTTAACAGAAGGAGCAAGTCGATTGGCTGACGCACCTATCCTCATTAACGATAATCGTGGGCTTACCGTTCAAAGTCTGCGCGCCGAGGGAAGACGCTTAAAAGGTCAACACAGCGATCTGGCACTCATTATCGTTGACTACCTGCAACTATTGAGAGGGACGGGTAGATATCATGCTCGTGAACAGGAGATCTCTGAAATCTCGCGCGCTTTGAAAATCCTCGCGTGGGAGCTTAATGTTCCAATTGTCGCTTGTTCGCAATTGAGTCGTGAAATTGAAAGGCGTCCTGATAAACGTCCACAGCTTTCAGATTTACGGGAGTCCGGGGCAATCGAACAGGATGCCGATCTCGTCGCCTTTTTACACCGAGATGACTATTATGAAGATGAGGATGTTGGAGACAGGGTCGAAGCGAACATCATGATTAAGAAACAACGTAACGGACGAACCGGAACGGTTATTCTTTACTTTAACAAAAACGAAATGCGCTTTGAAAATCCCAGTTAGAAGGGTTCTCGGTCTTCGGTTTTCAGTCGTCAGTTAAAAAGCAGTTTATGGCGGGTGAAACATTCACAACCGTCACAAGGGGTTACCGATAACCGACAACCAATAACGATTAAAAAATATGGAGCAGCCCATCGCACATGAAGCCCCTGGAGGTTTCCCTGATTTAGTCAAGATCCGATTGCACAATGTGCTTTCCGAGGTAGGACACGCATTTACGCTCTTTTTTCAAACACTTATTCAAATTTTCCGTCCTCCCTTTCAGTTCGACCTGTTAATTAAGCAGTTGTTGTTGATTGGCTTCAATTCTTTGGCGGTTGTTATTGTCTCCGGGTTTTTCACGGGGATGGTATTGGGTGTTCAGGGATACATTCAGCTCAAACCTTATGCAGTGGAAGGCTCGGTAGCGCGATTCGTCTGTGTTTCAGTCGTGAAAGAACTCGGTCCGATGATTACTGCGTTTGTGCTTGCTGGACGTATCGGGGCATCGATTACTGCTGAACTTTCAACGATGAAGGTTACGGAGCAAATTGACGCACTTGAGGTGATGGGCACAAATCCAGTCAAGTATCTGGTTGTGCCGCGTTTTCTCGCGTGTTCTATGATGTTACCGACGCTTACTATCTTTTCAACGTTTGCGGGTATCGGTGGCGGTTTTGTCGCCGTTGTTACGCTATTTGGTGTGAATGGTTCCTTTTTTCTCTTGGAAGTGCAGAAAAATCTTTTTGTCGGAAGCGTTCTCATTAGTTTGATTAAAGCGACTTCTTTCGGGATGGCGATTGCGGCGGTCGGGTGCTACAAAGGTTTTAGCATCTCGACAGCAGGCGGGGCAGAGGGTGTTGGAATTGCGACAACTGGCTCTGCTGTAATCTCTCTTATTACAATTCTCGTTTTAGATTTTGTCTTGAACCATGTACTCTTTAACATTTTGGGATTGGTATAATTAACTGTCAGGCACCAGTCGTCGGTAAAGAGGTTTTCGGCTCATAAAGGTTTCCTCAATGTAGATCAGTAAAAAACCGTAGCCTGCAACATCGGCGCAGGGTTTTTGCAATGTAATACAAGGAATGGATTTAGTCTATCCCCAGACTAAATCCGGTGTTTCTTTAAGATATGAGCAACGTCCGTCAAAGTCCAAACGCATGCTGTGTCTCCGCAAGGTAAAATTAAAAATCCGCAAGGTAAAATTAAAGAATGATTTCAATTAGGAATGTCACCAAAAATTTTGGAGGCAAAAGCGTTTTAAACGGACTAAGTCTTGAAATCCCGCGTGGTGAGACGCTCGTGATTATGGGACAAAGCGGGTGTGGTAAGAGTGTACTCCTCAAGATTATTACAGGATTGATATCCGCCGATTCCGGTGAAATTTGGTTTGATGGAACGGAAATATCGAGCCTCAATGGCAAAAAAATGAATAGCCTCCGCCGACGGATTGGGATGCTATTTCAGTCTTCTGCTCTCTTTGATTCGATGACTGTGGCGGAGAACGTCGCTTTTATGCTGGATCAGCATACAGATCTCGATAAGCAAGAGATGCGTAAGATTGTTGACGAGAAACTCAGCCTTGTTGATTTAGCAGGCGTTCAAGACTTGCGTCCCGCTGAATTAAGTGGTGGTATGCGAAAACGGGTTGGACTTGCACGTGCCTTGGCGTTTGACCCAGAGGTTATTTTTTACGATGAACCTACGACAGGACTTGACCCGGTTACGTGTACCGAAATCAATCAACTGATTCGAGATCTCCACGAGAGGCTACAAGTCACCTCCGTTGTGGTTACACATGATATGCACAGTGCCTTCAGTGTCGCAACCCGAATGGCTATGATTCATGAAGGTCGGCAGATCGCATACGGCAGCCCAGATGAGATGATCAACATCGACGATCCCATTTTGCAACAGTTCATTCTATTTGGAGCACCAGACCAGATTCTCAACATGGAAAATCCCATTTTGAAAACGTATTTGGGGAGATAGCATGAACTTTTGGACAGCTTCTGTAAAAGTCGGTGTAATGGTTCTTATCGCAATCGTTTTTTTGACAATTCTTCTGACGAATGCTGAGAATTGGCCCTGGGCAACTGCTGGTGATGAACTGACGTTTCAATTTCGTTCTGTCAATGGACTTTATGTCGGGGCAGGGGTCTACCTATACGGTGTCTCGATTGGCAAAGTAACGGCTATTGAGCTCCGCCCTGATACTGATAATGTGCACATCAGAGCGAAAGTCAAGAACGCGTTTGAGTGGTTGCGTGAGGGCTGTAGTGCCAGGATTTCTATGAACGGGTTTGTCGGTGAAATTTATATAGCACTTGACAATGGACCGATTAAGAATCCGACCTTAAAACCAGCGAACTTACCGATTGTTGGAAAAGATCCTGTGAATGCCTTGGAACTCCTTGAGCAGACAAGTGCCGGTATGACACAGGCTATTGAACTCACAACGGCTGCAAATGAGGTGCTCCAAGCCAACCAAGAAGCGATTCAACTCGCTATCAAAGAGATTCGGGAGGTCGTCGCACTCACTGGAAAAACTATTGAAAAGCTAAGCATTGACTCTGAAGAAACGGTGAAGACTTTAACACAACTCGCCTTAGAAAACGATAGGCGGTTTCAGGGTACCCTCGTAAAGGTAAATAACCTTATAACACAATTGGAGGGCGATTCCCTGATGGTGAGCAGTCAAATAAGTGACATTACGCGTGAACTCTTGAGACTCCTGAATCAGAATTCACCGAAGCTCAACACTATTTTTACTGATATTCGCGCAACGACAACAGAATTTCGACAGATAACACAGGATTTTCGCTCAGATTTCGACACATTAGCCGCACAGATTTCTGCTCTCGTTTCGCAAAGTAGTGGTGCTATTCAAAAGGGAGAAGCCAATATCGCACCGATATTAGAAAATCTAAAGGCAACAACTGCTTCGGTCGCTGCTCTGGAGGCAAGCGTCAATCGTTTTCTTAGGACGCTGAACGAAGGGGAGGGAACTGTTTCACAATTGCTGAACACACCTGAGCCGCTTGAAGATGTCCGACGAACATTGCAAAATGTCGACGAAACGATGCGTGCGGTAACAGACCTCTCTCAAAGAACTGAGAGGCAGTTGGAACAATTTGATTTACCCGGATTTGGCTGGGATTATGAACTCCGCTATCTAAGTTTCGAAGAGCGACTCCACAACGAATTGGCGTTTTTACTCTCTCCAAACCCTAATGCGCACTATAGGTTAGGGATAGGTGTTCGGGATGAGAAGGTTCGGTTTGAGTTTCAGTATGCACATGATGTGACGGATTTCCTTCGGGCACGTGCAGGATTCATGCGTTCCAAAGTCGGCGCGGGACTGGATTTGTGGTTGTGGTCCCGACGTTTCGGCATTAGTGTTGAAGGTGTAGGTTTGACAAGCAATGAACCGGAGTTGAACGCAGAAGTCGCTTTCAGGTTCTTCCGATACGGAGAATTCCTGATTGGTGGAGAGAATTTGATCGGTGAGCGGCGCTGGACGACAGGATTTCGCTTTTTTGGTGGTGAGTGGTAGTATTACGATAGACTTTTAATGAAGATAATCGACTTCGGATCGCGCTAACGACAGATGAAGTAGAAGGGAAATCCTTAAAAAGCGTACATATTTCCAGTCGCGTTAGAATTAACCGAGAACCATCGCGGAACGTAGTGGAGCGATGCCCAGGAGCCCATAGTTAAAAAGATGGCACGAGAGAAACGCAAATTTGTCTGTCAAGAGTGTGGCTATATAACGCCAAAGACGCTGGGACGATGTCCGAGTTGTAGGAGTTGGCAAAGTTTCGCTGAAGAAATAGAGACACTCACTACACTATCGAAACATCGTGATATCGGACAAATGTCTCGCGAACCCGAGCCTATTTCGCACGTTACAGCAAGCGAAGTAGAGCGACACCTAACTGGGATGTCGGAGTTCGATAGAGTCCTTGGTGGTGGAATCGTGCCAGGTTCTGTAGTCCTGATTGGCGGCGATCCAGGGATAGGCAAATCTACGTTATTACTACAAGCCGGTGACGCGCTAAGCCGGAACTATGGAGATGTACTTTACGTTTCCGGTGAGGAATCTGTGAGCCAGACGAAACTCCGTGCGACTCGACTCGGCGTTGAATCTGATACGCTTTATGTGCTCTGTGAAAACAATTTGGAGCAGATTGAAAAGTATATTGAGGCGCGGGAGCCGAAGGTCGTCATCGTCGATTCTATACAAACGGTTTATTTGTCGAGTATCCCGTCTGCACCTGGGAGTGTCACTCAGATTCGTGAGTGTGCCGGGCACCTCCTAATTTGTGCGAAGAATCGGAATATCCCCGTGTTTCTCGTCGGGCATGTGACAAAGGAAGGAGCACTCGCAGGTCCTCGCGTTTTAGAGCACATGGTGGATACTGTCCTCTATTTTGAAGGCGAGCAACACCATATTTACCGCATCCTTCGAGCGATCAAAAATCGGTTCGGTTCCACGAATGAGATCGGAATCTTTGAGATGCAGAGTACGGGTCTTGCGGATGTGATGAACCCGTCAGAACTCTTTTTAAGCAACCGGGAGGAAGAAGTTTCAGGATCCGTCGTCGTTTCAAGTATAGAGGGTACCCGCCCCTTACTCATGGAAGTGCAGGCACTCGTTGTGCCTACGCATTACGGAAATCCCCGCAATACGGCAGCAGGAGTGGACCGACACCGGATTGCTTTGCTCATTGCGGTCCTGAATAAAAGGGTAGGCGTTAACGTCGGGGATTCTGATGTTTTTGTTAACGTTACGGGTGGGTTACGCATTGATGAACCTGGTATAGACCTCGGCGTGATGATGGCGATATCCTCAAGTCATCGCGATCTCCCTGTGGATCGGAAGACTGTTGTGATTGGTGAGGTTGGGCTTGGTGGTGAAATACGTCCCGTGACGCATGTTGAGAGACGAATCCGAGAAGCCGCGAAGTTAGGCTTCAAACGGGTCATCTTTCCCGAATATAACCGGAAAGGCTTGGAAATTGACGAGGATATTGAACTTGTAGGTGTTAGCGACGTATATGACAGTCTCGGAGCTTTGCTATAATACGATTCATAATTTGTTCATAATTATAAAATCTAAATCTGGGTGTGGTGAGTCGATCGGTTTACAGAGTACACCGCAAATCTGGGTGCGGATACTCGCAAACAGATGTATTTTGTAAGCACAAATGGAGCCCGCGTCCGCAATTGACATCACTATTTTTCAATTACACGTTCGCGTACAATGGAGTGCAAAAAATGAAAGTTTGGGGTATTCGTCTCTTTTTTATAATTGCCAGTTCGGCAAGCTGCTATATGATTTACAGGGATCCGATCGCAGCGGTTGTCGGATTTATCGTTGCCCTTCTGCTTGTTGGGGCAGAAATTTGTCTGCGTACACCGGGTGTGCGTAGCCTCATTGCGAGTCTGATAGGGCTCGCTGTAGGTCTTTTAGTTTCTCTTACCATACTGCCTCTGCTTTCACAACTCGATGGTAATCTAAAGATAGCAATTGTTCTCAGTCTGAGTTACGTAGGTATGATGGCTGGTTACCATCTTTCCACGACATTAGATTTAAGCCGACTGTCGGGATCCGATGGGTCCGCTCGTTCTGGCGAGTCAGGTTCAGTTCAATCTGCAAGTAACTTCAAAATTTTAGACACAAGTGTTATTATTGATGGCAGAATTCTTGAGATCTGTCAAACGAGGTTTATTGAAGGCACGCTTGTCATTCCACGGTTTGTTCTCAATGAGTTGCAACATATTGCGGATTCAACGGAACCTCTACGCAGAAATAAAGGGCGGCGCGGTTTCGATATTCTCCGTGCGCTTCAGAACAACCCAGCGATTGATGTCGAGATCTCAGAGGAAGAAGTCCCACATTTGCCGGAGGTTGACGCGAAGTTGGTTCATCTCGCACAAAAGCGGGAAGCAACGATTATCACAAATGATTTAAACCTCAACAAAGTCGCTGAATTGCAGAGTGTGAAGGTCCTCAATATTAACGAGTTATCAAATGCTGTCCGTCCTGTCGTCATTGCCGGCGAGGTCATCCAAGTACTGCTCCTGAAGGAAGGTAAGGAACCGAATCAGGGCGTTGGTTATCTTGATGATGGAACAATGGTAATTGTTGAAGATGGGAAGCCGTACATCGGAAGTACGCTTAACGTTGAAGTTACACAAATGTTGCGGACAAGTGCCGGTCAAATGATTTTCACGCGAATCAAAGAAAATGAAATGGACGCTGATGAACAGCAAGGTATGCGCTCTTATCCCCGCAGCTGGTAAAGGGAGCAGGATGGCGCATTCGGTTAAAAAGCCTTACTTAAAATTGGCACAAAAACCGATTTTGGCACATACGATTCAGCGGTTTGAGCAGAACAGTGCTGTGGACGCGATTTTCGTCATTGTTGACCAAGCCGATTTTAGTGAGTGCCGCGCCGCTGTGTTGCGTCCCTACCCGTTTACAAAGGTACAAGAACTTGTTGAGGGAGGCGAAACACGTCAGATGTCTGTCTATAACGGCATACGTGCCCTGTCAGCAGACGTTGATTTTGTGATTGTTCATGATGGGGTGCGTCCCTTTGTAACGGATGAGGTCATTTTCGCATGCCTCACCGCGGCGGACGAATGTGGCGCGGCTGTTGCGGCAGTGCCAGTCAAGGATACAATCAAGGTCGCCAACGAAGACAGTTTCATTGTTGAAACGCCGGTCCGTGATCGGCTTTGGGCGGTACAAACACCTCAGGTCTTTCGGAAATCTCTTTTAGAAGAGGCACATCAAGTAGCACAAGCGCGCCAACTCACTGCCACTGATGATGCCTCTCTTGTTGAACAGCTCGGTTTTCCTGTTAAGTTAGTGGAGGGGAGTTACGCGAATCTAAAGATAACGACACCCATTGATTTACAAGTGGCTGAAGTGTTGATCTCAGACGCTACGCTTTGGTAAAACTGACAACTCTGTAAAAGTAAAGAATGCGAGTAGGTATTGGTTACGACGTCCATCGGTTGGTTTCTGATAGAAAATTAATTCTGGGCGGTGTTGAGATCTCATATCATTTGGGATTATTAGGGCATTCGGATGCGGATGTCTTGACCCACGCAATCGTAGATGCGATTTTAGGCGCAGCCGCACTCGGTGATATTGGCACACATTTTCCCGATACAGATGATCGTTATAAGGGAATGGACAGTCTTATTTTTCTTCAAGATGCGGCTGCGAAAGTGAGGCAGTGTGGCTACCAGATTGAAAATATAGACAGTACAGTTATCGCACAGCGTCCGAAATTGGCACCCTACATTTCGGAGATGCGCACACGACTTGCCGAAACGCTTGATATTGCCGTGTCACAGGTGAACGTTAAGGCTACCACAGCGGAAGAATTGGGCGTTGTCGGTGAGGGGAAAGCGATTGTTGCTCACGCTATCGCCTGTCTCTCCAGGCTATAAGTGTTGTATCGTATTTCTAAGAAGGATTCTAATATTTTTGACAGTAAGTCAAGATAAATCGGAAACTGAACCCCGTAGGGGTGGTATGTTTATAGAGGAGGGCAGTCCAGGAGCCCATAGTTAAAAAAATGAAAATCTATAATTCACTGAGTCGGCAATTGGAGGATTTTGTCCCGCTAAATCCCGAACAGGTATCTATCTACAGCTGCGGTCCGACTGTTTACGATTACATTCACATGGGCAACGCACGCACTGCCTTAGTGACGGATATTATTCGGCGTTATCTGGTGTATAGAGGATACAAAGTCAAACTGGTTCAGAATTTGACGGATATTGATGACAAGATTATCAATCGTGCGGCAGAGTTAGGTGTCAGTGCAAATCACCTTGCACATGAGAACGGCGAGGCGTTCTTTGAGGATTCCCAACGCCTCGGTATCCATCCCGCAGATGTCCATCCGAAAGCAACCGAGCATATCCCAGAGATGATCAGTTTAATTCAGACCCTGATTGATAAGGGTGCGGCTTATGTCATTGATGGGAGTGTTTATTATCGCGTGAATCGGTTCGCTGACTATGGAAAACTATCTGGTCGGAAGCCAGAGGACCTACTCGCCGGTGCACGAGTTGAAATTGATGAACGAAAAGAGGATCCACGAGATTTTGATATGTGGAAGGCTGCGAAGCCGGGTGAGCCGTTTTGGGAGAGTCCGTGGGGGAAAGGCAGACCCGGATGGCACATAGAATGTTCTGCCATGGCGATGAAGCATCTCGGTGAGACCATTGATATCCACGCAGGTGGTGAAGATTTACAGTTCCCACACCACGAGAATGAGATAGCACAGAGCGAATTGGCGACGGGACGTACCTTCGCACGCTACTGGATGCATGTTGCTTTTTTAAAGATTGATGGCAAGAGAATGGGAAAATCGGAACAGAATTTCATTCTTCTACGCGATGCTCTTGACCATTATCCGACCGAAGTGATCCGTCATTTCCTGATTTCGGCGCATTACCGACATCCGCTTGACTATAATCCGGAGAGTTTGGCGAAGTCGGAGGGGGCTCTCAGACGTTTAAACAACTGTTTGGATGCCTTGAAAAAGTACGATGGGTGTAGGGACGAGGTCCCCTCGTCCGATCGGGACAGGGAAACCCTACCTCTACAGGAGGCAATCCAAACGATGAAATCTCGGTTTACCGATGCTATGGATACAGACTTCAACACGGCACAGGCACTCGGTGCTATTTTCACACTCGTTGGCGAAGTCAACAGATCGCTCAGCACTTCTGATGCGGCAGATGCGCCCATTTTCGCGCAAGCATATCAGGCATTGGCTGAAGCCTGTGAGGTGCTCGGAATTTATAGTTCGGATGCCCAAGATGGCAGCAACGTGGAGCAACGCGACCAACTCATTGCGTTGTTGTTAGAGGTCCGACAAGAGGCACGAAATCGCAAAGATTGGGAGACATCCGATAAAATTCGGGACAGGCTAAAAGAACTCAACATTGAAATCCAGGACACCCGCGAGGGGGCTACTTGGAAAATTACATCATAAGGAGTAAAAAGATGATTTATCGATTCACTGCATTCTTTTCATTGTTCTGCTTTGCTGTTATTTTGCCTGGATGTGCAGCGCTCTTCTCGGAACAGGAATGGAGCGAAAATTATGCTCTCATGGAAGGCGTACAGGCGACAAGCCCACAGATGATTGATGGCAAGTTGAACACTATCGGTGAAACGACCTTCCCCGCAGGCTCGCAGGGATTCATTGGCGCGAATCCGGCTTCGCAGGTAATCATCACGTTGCCGGAAAAAAAGATTATCCGTCGGATTATCGTACATTCGGATAATTTGTCGGAATTTGATATTTACGCCGATAAAGGTAGCATTGCCGTTGATGCGGACTGGCAGTTAATTAAGGACGTAAGGGCTGTCAAAGAGAATCCGATTAAGATTTCACTGCTGATTCCGTTTCCGACAGATCGAATCCGATTACGCGTTTTAGGCACGAAAGATGACGCGCTCTTGAGCCGGCAGGAACGCGCGCGTTCTGGCGGTAGAGGCTGGAATATCGGGAGTCGGCGCGCTGTTGGAAAGGTCCGAGAGATTGAACTTTACGGTTACAAAACCGCTGAACAGGTGGAAGAGGAAGCGGCGACGGATAAGCGTGAAAAAGAACTTGATGAATTGCTCGATTTGTAGTAACATAAAGTAGGACATCAAGGTGGCTGTTTCTACTATGCCGCCTCAACTTCATACCTTAGTGAACGGCATCTGTGCCGTTCTATGCAATAAGGAGGCAAGACATGCGTTTTGGATTATCGATACTGACCTTCTGTGTGCTGATTGGGATGTCGGGCTGTATTCTCGCGTCGAATCCATCCCTTAACTTGAGCAAGAACATCGCTCTTGATGCGACAAGCGAGGATTCAAAGTACCATGACGACAATATCTACTCAATAGGAACGACAGGCCCTATTCTCGAGGACGGGAAGGA
Source organism: Candidatus Poribacteria bacterium (assembly GCA_965220065.1). Taxonomy (GTDB): domain Bacteria; phylum Poribacteria; class WGA-4E; order WGA-4E; family WGA-3G; genus WGA-3G. The sequence continues at coordinate 4,087,955 of OZ244804.1, read as the reverse complement.
TGAGGCATCCCAAATGGAGTCGGATAAATACACGGAGGCTGTTTTGAGATGGCGGCAGCCGCAAACGATTCAACAGGTTGTGGTAAAAGCCGAGCCCGGTCAATTGGAGTTCTTCGCTGTTCAGTACATGAATGAAGAGGAAGAATGGGTTACGATAAAAGAGGTTCGGGACAATATGCGTCCTGCGTACAAGTTCACCTTGAAGAATCCAATTGTGACCACGAAGTTTCGTCTCAAAGTGCCGCGCCGTTGGGATTCGCGCCGGATCGGTGGGGCGAAACGCTCAACCCGCGGCGAAACTGGGGCACCTACTGCGCAAGAATATAAAGAGATTCAGGAAATTGAAATCTATTATGCGCTCCCACCGGATCCGATGGAAGCAGGCACGGCGGAACAGTAGTTTTTGGCTATTGGCTATCAGCCGTCAGCGATCAGTAGAGCATGTGGTAGTTGCTATCGTTTTCCCTGCCACAAGATTCTCTTTCTGACAGCCGACGGCTGACGGCTGACGGCTATTAAAAGGCAGGAGAGATGCTGTCTAACGAGACAATCAGTCTAATTCATTTAAATCTAATTCAAGGTGTAGGACTCAAAACCGTCCAAATCTTACGGGACGTTTTTGGTAGTACAGAGCGGGCACTTCAAGCGGCACCCGACGAACTCAGAAAAATAGACCGATTTTCCCCAGCGGTCTGTGATCTCTTAATTCACAAACCCGTTTTGTATCCAATAGAACGTGAGCTTGAATTGATACACAAATATGGTTGTCAGGTTGTAACACTCTATGATGCCGCATATCCGCACCACTTGAAAGAGATTGACACACCACCGGTTGTGCTGTATGTAAAAGGTGAATTCACCCCGGAAGACGCCCTTAGCATTTCCCTCGTCGGTTCTCGAAATGCGAAGGATTACGGGCGAAAGGTGAGTTACCGCTTGAGTTACCAACTCGCTCAGCGAGGCGTAACTGTCATTAGCGGTTTAGCGAGAGGCATTGATACTTCTGCACATCGTGGCGCACTTGAAGCCGGCGGTAGAACAATTGCGGTGATGGGAAACGGGTTAAGTGTCGTTTATCCTGCAACGAATAGCAATCTCGCTGAGAAAATTGAAGCATCTGGTGCATTAGTCTCCGAATTCCCAATGGCAGTCAGACCGAAGCCGAGGAACTTCCCACGTCGTAACCGTATTATTAGTGGATTGACGCTTGGAACTGTTGTGGTAGAGGCATCAAACCGGAGTGGAGCGTTGATTACCGCCCGTCTCGCGGCTGAACAGAACAGAGAGGTGTTCGCTGTACCGGGTGAGATTTTTTCTGCGCTCTCAGCGGGTACCCATAAGTTAATTAATGACGGTGCGAAGCTCATCAACACTGTGGACGATCTGCTCAATGAACTGCCGCCACACGTATTAAGCCGAGTTCAGTCCCCAACATCATCACCTGTGCCAGATATGGAGACTGTGCCTGCCCAAGCATCCGCTGTTGAGAAGAATGGCACTGAACGCCTACCCCCGCAACCTTCTCTTAACGCCCAACAATCTGTCTCTACGCCACCTCCGCCGGATTTAACACCCGATGAAAAAACGATTTTTGAAGCCATTGAAGTGCCGTCATCACATATTGATACCATTGTTCGGACGACACAACTGCCGATTGGTCAGGTTTCAAGTGTGCTTCTAATGTTAGAACTCAAAGGTGTTGTTCAGCAATTACCGGGGAAGCAGTTTGCTAAAGCTGGATCGTAGATTGTTTTACGGGAAAAAAATGAAGATACTTGGTATTGATACCTCATGTGATGAAACCGCTGCTGCAGTTGTTGCTGATGGCAAGGAAGTGCTTTCCAACGTCGTCGCTTCACAGATTAAAACACACCAAGAATACGGTGGCGTTGTACCGGAACTCGCATCGCGAAAACATATTGAAGCGATCAACTACATTGTAAGTAGGTCGTTGGCGGAGGCGGATGTCACATTCAAGGACTTGGACGCGATAGCAGTGACGAATCGTCCGGGTTTAATCGGAGCGTTACTGGTCGGGGTCGCCGCGGCAAAAAGTCTCGCCTATTGCCATGATCTACCGTTACTCGGTATTAATCACATTGAAGGACATATCTACGCCCCCTTTTTGGCGCAGTTTGCAAGCCAAAACTCGCTATCGAAAGATATGGTGCATGATAACCTAACATTTCCCCATATCTGCCTCACGGTTTCTGGTGGGCATACGTTGCTTGTCGAAGTTCACGAAGGGTGGCAATACAAAGTATTGGGGGGTACGCAGGACGATGCCGCGGGTGAAGTCTACGATAAGGTCGCGAAGTACCTCGGACTCGGTTTTCCCGGCGGGAAAGTGATTGATGACCTCGCACAGAAGGGTGACCCTTCGGCGATAAAATTTCCGAGACCGATGCGGAATACTAACGACTATCAATTCAGTTTTAGCGGTATCAAGACCTCCGTGCGCTATTTTGTAGAGAAAGCGCGACGGGCAGGGCTACTTGTAGAAAATGGGCAAGGGAATGTGGAGCCTACCAACCCTGATATGGTAACGGTCGAAGATATTGCGGCGAGTTTTCAAGCCGCTGTTGTGGATGTGCTTGTCCACAAATCGCTTCGTGCCGCGAAAGCGACTGGTGCTCGGGCGATAACCTTGACGGGTGGCGTTGCCGCAAATAGTCAATTGCGTGCTTCACTCAAGGTCGCCGCTGCGGAGATGGGTGCAGAAGTCTACTATCCACCGATGAACCTGTGTACGGATAACGGCGCAATGATCGCGGGAATCGCTTACCAGAAATATCAAAAAGGACTCCGAGATGACCTCTCTCTGAATGCGACTCCGAACGGATCTCTCGTCTGATCCGTTACAAGACGCGAACTCGTAATGAAATTATGCCTGCTTTAGACACGGGGCATAATTTGCCCTTGCTTTACATTTGGAGGGGTTTTTGCTAGGCATTTCCCTCAGTTCTACGTGAGAAAACGTCAACCTACAAATCACATGATCGAAACAGAAGAAAAAACTAAAAAAGCCGTCCAATGCCTAAAGTCAGGTGGTATTGTCGCTATCCCAACCGATACGGTCTATGGATTGGGAGCCGACCCATTTAATCCGAGTGCCGTACAAAAACTCTATACAGTGAAGGGGCGACCGGATGGGAATCCGATTCCGCTCGTTCTCAGTTCGGTTACGGATATTCATCGCTTCTCTCAAAACCTACCGGATTTCTTCTTCCATCTCACAGATCGGTTTTGGCCCGGCGGTTTGACGATCGTTATTGAAAGCAAAGGACTACTGCCAGTGTTAACCGCTGGAGGCAATACTGTCGGCGTACGGATTCCAGACAATCCGTTGCTGTTGAAAATCCTCCAAGCGTTTGGCGGACCGATGGCAATAACAAGCGCGAATCTCTCTGGGGAACCGCCAGCCACCTCTATCGAAGAAATTGGTGAAGAACTCGCCTCACGAATTGATATGATCGTCGATGGTGGAAAGACCCCGGGTCCCATCCCTTCCACAGTTTACGACATTTCCGTGTCGCCGCCACTTGTTCGCCGACACGGTGTTATTTCGGAAGAAACACTCGCTAAGGAGTTCGCGTGCTACAACAAGCGTTAAAGCAACTGCTTCAATTCTTAGCCACCCCCATCGGAAATTGGGTGATCCTCGGCTTCGTTAGTTTTGTAGCATTGGCAATCGTCTATAACAGGAAAAGACAGATTCCGGGGTTGACCGTAGAGATTATCCCAGAAGATACATGGTTTATCAACCGCGATGATAACCATCGCCTTGCCATCGTGGTGTCGTTGCACCTGATTAACAAATCGAGCGCGCCTATCCGGATTCGGAAATGTAAACTGAGTGGATATTCACCCAAACCGCCACCTGAAAAGTTGCTTTTACAGGGGCACGATACGAGTGTTGAATTGGAGTACCCGAAGCATGACCTCTTTGTTGACGTAGATGGGCATCCTTCTGAACACACTTCAGAATACGTTCTGAACCCTTACACGGAACAACGCATGTGGTTTTTTTATCATTCCGGCATCGTTACGATGACAAATATGCTTCGCGCACCCATTGTCCTCAGAGATGTGAATCGGAAACGCAAGTCTATCCAAATCGCTGTGCCTCGCAATATGGAACAGATTCAACTCTATCGCGAGGCAGCAATGCGATGGTAATTAATCGAGGTCGGACAGTTTAACAGTTCTGCCACCCGCTTCTGCCGACAGGTCAGAGGCAAAGACGACGCGATGTGTTTCATAAGCCGTGTCAAAATCGGTCAACGGCATCGGTTCATCTCGTCTGACGCTATCTATGAACGCTTGGAATTGTGGTTCATACGGATGATCGCTGACGTCGCCAGAATCGATGAGCGAAGTCTCAAGCGTACTCCATTTACTCTTATCCATACCGTGAAGTTTCGCGGAATAGATGCGGTTATCAAGTAAACTTCCCTCACTTCCGACGAGGTGGATATGGAAGTAGTAAGGTTGTAAGCAATCGACACAAGAGGTAACTTTTCCGATCTTTCTGCCATCCTCAAACTTAAGGAGACTGACGCTCGTTGTTTTGTATTCGTATGGTTGAAAATAAGCACCCGAGGATTGCGTGTGGTAACTCGTTACCTCTTCAACGTCTCCATCCATAAAAAAGAGGAGGGCATCGAGCGCATGACATCCAGCAGTGAGTAGGGTGCTACCCCCAAAGTCTTTTTTGATGTTCCATTCGTATTGTCCGTACCAGGGTCCGATGCCGTGATAATAATCGACTTCGGCGTAGTGGAGTTCACCGAGCAACCCGTTGTCGATTACCGAGCGGATCATCGTAAAGTGAGCACTATATCGGCACTCAAAACAGACACAGACGTTGACGCCTGTACTTTTGACTGCATCACGGATAGCTTTCGCATCTTCATAAGTAAGGCAGATCGGTTTTTCTATGATGAGATGTTTTCCGGCTTGGGCAGCGGCGATGGCTTGTTCGGCATGAAAGGGGTGTGGTGTACAAATATCAATGATGTGGACATCCGGATCCGCAAGCATTTTGTCAAAATCGGTATAAGCTTTGAGGGGTGTTCCATAAGTTTCTGCCAATACAGATTCATCGTGGTCTCGACGTGAACAGATGGCAGTGACATCCGAACCTGTAACGGCTTTGAAGGCTTCGATGTGAGCACCGGCTACCCAACCGAGCCCGACAATTCCAACGTTTAAATTATCCATTTTACATCTCCTTTGGCAACTGATAACTGATAACTGATAACTGATAATCATTATATCACGGATATAGATTTTTGCGGTGAAAAATTGCAGACTCGTTCAGTTCTTCTATAGGAATGAACCCTATATCGCGGTCATTCTATATAACCGACAGAAACTGAAGGTTAAACGCATCTAAAAAAAATAGATTGATATAATTTTTATTTTTCTATATAATTAATAATGAAAAGACATTGGCTTCATCTCACAAATCAGTTTGAGATACCTAAGTCCGTTTGGTAGGTGCCGGTCTGAGAGGGAATCGGAACCTTCTTCGCATCGGCGCGACGAATTTTTTGACATGACAGAGAAAATATACTATGATATGTGGGAATTGGAGAACAGTGCTTTTTTCAAGTAAATCTGCGATATGGGACTCCGTAAGCGGTGCTGCTCGGTATCGTTTCTGAACCTATCCTATCCACCTCAATCCGCAATGAAGGAGACGATTCTGATGGAGACCAAAATTTCCGATGTCTTCCCCCCGAAATTTGCAAAAGAAGGGCTAACTTTCGACGATGTTTTGCTGATTCCGGCTGAATCGGATGTACTGCCGGATCACGTAGATACGGGCACACAATTGACACGGAATCTCCGGTTAAACATTCCTATCTGTAGCGCGCCTATGGACACCGTCACGGAATCTACTCTTGCCATTGCAATCGCACGTGAGGGAGGCATCGGAATCATTCACTATAACTGCACCATTGACGAGCAGGTATCTGAAGTCGACCGAGTGAAACGCTCGGAAAGTGGGATGATTACCGCACCCATTACACTCACGCAGGATAAGACAATTCGAGACGCTTTAGATGTAACGGCACGTTACCGCATCGGTGGTGTCCCTATCGTAACGGACGATGGTTACCTCGTGGGTCTCATTACGAACCGAGATCTCAAGTACGAAGACAATCTGGAACTCTCTGTAACCGCCCGGATGACACCGGGTGAGAAGTTAATTACCGCGGCACCTGGAATTACACTTGATAAAGCTAAAGCAATACTCCACAAATCTCGAAAAGAAAAACTGCCGATCGTAGATGACGATTTTCGACTCTGCGGACTGATTACTATCAAAGATATTGACAAAGTACAAATGTTCCCACAAGCGTGTAAGGATGATGTTGGACGTTTACGCGTTGGTGCCGCTGTCTTGCCCTCGACGCCTTTAGAGAGCGTAGACAGGTTAGTGGAGGCAGGTGTAGATGTACTCGTATTGGATACAGCACATGGACATTCCAAAAACGTAATTCGATACACAGAGTACGTTAAGTCTCACTTCCCAGATATTGAACTGATCGCTGGGAATGTTGTTACACCTGAAGGGACGCGAAGCCTCATTGAGGCAGGCGCGGACGCCGTAAAGGTCGGTGTTGGTCCCGGTTCCATCTGCACAACCCGTGTGGTCGCAGGCGTTAGTATTCCACAAATTACAGCAATTTACGATTGTGCCCAGGAAGCGGGTAAATTAGGTGTGCCGATTATTGCCGATGGCGGGATTCGCTATTCTGGGGACATTGCGAAAGCGATTGGTGCCGGTGCGAGTTCTGTAATGATCGGTAGTTTGCTCGCTGGGACGGACGAAAGCCCCGGCGATACTGTCATCTATCAAGGGAGAACATATAAGATTCACCGCGGCATGGGGTCATTAGGGGCACTGCGAAAACGAAGTGCCCAACTTTCAGAGGAGAGTAGCGAAGATATTTCCAAACTTGTTCCCCGCGGGATTGAGGGACGTGTCCCACATAAAGGGAAACTCAGCAACTTTGTTTATCAGTTGGTCGGTGGTATCCGCTCGGCAATGGGCTATTGCGGTGCTTCGGACATTGAGGCGTTACGTAGGGATAGCCAGTTTGTACGGATGTCAAGTAGCGGCTACCGGGAAAGCCATCCCCACGATATTGATATAACCGAGGAAGCACCGAACTATACGGTAGCGAATCTTTCTCCATAACTATAAAAGCGGTTTTCGGTTCGGATTTTTTCAAAAATCCTTTCGGTCATCGGTTTTCGGTTAAGAGGGTATCGTTTAGCAAAACCTCTTGTCCGATAACCAATAACTGACAACCAATATAGGAGGTCATAATTAGAAAGATGAAAGTTAACGAAGAAATGTCTTTTTGGGATAGGCTCTATATCCCGGCGTTGATTAAGGGGATGTTTACGACCCTGAAACATATCCCGAAAAAAAAGTTGACATATCAGTATCCTGAAGATCCTCGGAGTGTGGATGAACGCAACGATAGGTACCGCGGCATTCACAAACTGACGGTGACAGAAAAAGACGAGATTAAATGCGTAGCATGTTTCTTATGCGCAACTGCCTGTCCTGCGGATTGCATCACAATTCAGGCGGCACCTGCCCCTGAAGGTTGGGAGACCAAGGACGGCTATCAACGCGAAAAATACCCCGATGTCTTTGAAATCAATATGCTCCGTTGCATATTTTGCGGTTATTGCGTCGAAGCGTGTCCTGAAGATGCTATTCGGATGACAGGGTTAACGCTCCCCCAATACTTCCGTGAACGTCAGGAAGAGGGAGAAAGTCTCGGAAGTTCCCGCAGTGACTTCATTTTTGATCGGGATATGCTCGTTGCAAACAACAACATCCCGCAAGAAGGTCTGAGCGTTGAAGCGAAGTAGGTGAACCGGTCGAGATAATTGATGGCATCATACGCGCCCTTCCCGAAGCAGAAGTACAGCATCATATACGCGGATCCGCCGTGGGATTATAAGGGACAACTCCAACACACAGGAAGCGGGGGCAAGGAGAGTGGCGGCGCAGTTCGACATTATCCGACTGTCCCGGTCTCAGAGATGAAGACGTGGGATGTTGCCTCAATTAGCGAAGAGAATTGTCTGCTGTTTATGTGGAGTTCCTCTCCACATCTTGATCAGGCGATTCAGCTTGGCAAGGCATGGGGGTTTCAGTGGGCAACAGTGGCTTTCGTCTGGGATAAACAACGCCCGAATCCCGGTTTCTACACAATGAGTCAATGTGAATTATGCCTTGTTTTCAGACGTGGTAAAATTCCGCAGCCACGAGGGGCAAGAAATATGAGGCAACTCGTCCAGGTGAAACGGACACGCCATTCTGAAAAACCGAATGTCGTGCGTGAACGGATTGAGCAGATGTTTCCACAGCAGCGTAAGATTGAACTGTTCGCACGGAAGCGATACCAAGGTTGGGACGCATGGGGACTCGAAATTCACTAATCTTCTGAAGGTCTGCTGTGTCTTTAGCACATTAGCTGAGCCGATAAGGCAGGAGCGGAAATATTAATTTTTTTAGTTATTACTTCGGTTGACTTAAGCACAAAACACGAACTACCAAAGCATTTCTGGCTAAAGTTGGGGTTTATTGATATCGGTGAACTTTTGGAACTATCACAACTTTAAGCGTTACGCTTATACATAAAATATCGCGTACCTCGTGTTATATTTGCTGTCAACCTATACATTTATTAACAGACCGGATTGATAGTTTCGGTTAACATTGAACCGTTGTGTTTTTACCGGTCATTTACACATTTATTTGCCTAAAAACATTTGAAAGGCATACTATCGAATCGACCCAATGCAAGGATTATCACTTAATTTTCGTTCGGAAACGCTTTTCGCGTTAACTGATAAAATCAAATCCAGTATTGAGGGGCGGATGAGTTGGGGAGATACCTTTGGCTTAGGGCTGGGTGTGAAGTCGGATAAACATCTGATCATTTGGACCCCAAAAGAGAGCTCAGAGGGCGACATTCTACCCGGTTTTGACTCAGAAGATGGCGAACTTACAGTAAAGATGCGGCCGCGTCCAGGGGCATGGGTCTCCTGGATTGACGAGGCGAAGGTCACAGCCGAAACACAAGACGACTATGACCGCGTTCACAGAAGCATACAAGAATTGGAGCGCAATGCGCGCCAGATCACAGATTTCGCCGATGGCATTGTCTCGGACATCGCTATTCAAAATTTGGGAAAATCCCTAACGCTTTCCGAACTCGCTCAGGATGTTTTAAAAGCGCGCTTGACAGTACCGAGTACCATCAAAACTGGTGGATATGTGCTCGCAAATGTTGATGAAACTGATACCGGAGTGCTATCCTCGGCTACTGTTATCATTCCAGAGCAGACCCACATTCATCGCGTTCATCTCAATGAAGATGCCCTTTTTGACCAAATACTCGCGCAGGACTACAACCTGCTTCTTGTGGTCATCAGAACCCATATTAAGCAATACCCTGACCTGATTGATTTGGGGTACGGTTTAACACTTCATACTCGACTTTCTAATGTATTCGATGATCAAGATACAGAAACATCGGAGTCAATTAAAGAAGGGTTTGATCCCATTCAAGTGCTTGCCACAGCTGCGGTTTACGATCCTCTTGAACCGGAGACGCTGCGGTTAGTGCCTATCGCGTTCAACGCACCCGCGGAGGAAATTGAGACCGCAATTACCGAGAGTTCAAAGAAAATTGAAACGTACACGGTGAAAGCCAACCAGAACGCCTATCAACTCATGGCGCAATTCCAACAGGGTGTGGAAACCCGTTTGCGGGCTCTTGTCCTTGGACCTGGACAACGTGTCCATAATAAGGTGTGGGACGATCTGGTGATCCGTGAGTTGCGGAATACCATGCTTGCTTTCGTCGAATTTTATGAGGAATATCTCGCCGAACACTTTGAGGCATCACTCGCAACGGCGAAGACCGAAATTCTTAAAGAGAATATCGACCCTATGATAGAATTTTGGCAGTTGCAGGATAATCAGCAGCTAACCCTGAATCACCTCATTCAATCCTCCTATAAATTGGCGAATCAGGTGCTGGACCGAGCTGCCGGGTTGTTTCATGATCTGGTGTTTGAACAGGACTTTATTGGGACCGAACTTGTCAAGCAGGTGGAACCCTCAGTTTTTGAGAATAACGAACTTTTAAACGAAATTTACTTGCCCCAGTGGACGCGTGGAACGGTGCGTGAGAAGATGGCAGGTATTACCCTTCGCTCGACTTTACATGCGACTCAAGTCGAACGTTTGACAACTATCTGGTTGGAATTACTGGAACTCGCGAACTTCGCGAGCCAACACAAACGGGATTTTGAAGCCGTTATTCAACCGTTAGTCAATCTCCTATTAGCGGCGAAAACAGGGAAACAAACACAGCGCCGAAATCAGCAGGCACAGCATCGAGGTGCGGGAACCCCGAATTTTGCTGGTTTTGAGATTCCTGATAGCACTGTTGAGCAGTTACTTGATCATGTAAAACTGCATTTACCGACTATAAAGCAATGGTTGCAGAATATGCCTTCGGCAGTGGACGAGCAACAGCATTACGCGACTTTGTGGGCGTTGGTCCTTGATGGTAGACTCCGTGAGCAGCTCCTTGCCGATATTCAACCTACCTGTGATATTAATCTGAGTGTGCCCGACCAGACCAAAAGGTTAATCAATCTCATGCTGGAAAGCGCACTTATTATTCAAGCTGAGAAGGACCGCAAGTCAATAGAACGCAACCTGAATCGGGCGATTATCTCAAAGACCGGACACGAATTGGCAAATGTTACAACAGCATCGATGCTCGCTATCCATGGGGATACCCTACTCGCGGTGCTTTACGAGGAATTGCTGGGATATCATGATACTTTGTCAAAACGGGCAGGTCGGCTCGCGAATGCCCCTCAAAAAGGGAAGAAACGGAAGCGGGGGCAAGCACGAAATAACGGTGCTGTGAACGCTGAGGCGATTGAGGCAGAACAGCAAAAGGTTGCGGAACTTATGGCTTTCCTCAGACCCTACCGTCCGGAAGAAGTTATCACTACATTAGCGACTGCTGGTATTGATCCGCGCGCTATTAACCTTGAAGAGATTCGGAAACAGCAGGTACTCAGTTTCGATGTAAGTGATTTACCTGCGATAGATGAAACATGGCTCGGTGATAGTAAGAGTGTTGAGGATTATCCAAATTTACGGGTGTTCCTCTTGCAAAATCAGCTTCCGATATCGACGACTGGCAGGTTGCTTATGGAATTGCGGCAGCAATTTCCGGATGAACTTTTCAACCATGTGTTGGGACTCATCCAAGAAGTGAAAGCACTCCAAAGCGACGATTTTAAGGGTGATTTACTCAATCAGTTTGTCGCCTATATCTCCGAAAAGGTGTGGCGATGGGAGTTGACACAGATTACGGAAGCCGAACTCCCACTCTTGTTAAAGGAGAAGGTGCTGGCATCAGCGATCTGCTATGAAAAAGAGGTAGATACCTTGCTCGAATACGTTGAGCGTTACGATGAACTGGTATCTACGAAACTAACAGCAGGTTCAGAAATGGACAACCATCGCCAATATATTGAGGAACAATTTCAGGCAATCGTTGAAAGCCTTTTATGGTAGAATAGTTATCGGTTGTCAGTGAATCAATGGTATGAAGGTTCTCCGTGTGGCATTCACCGGGTTTTTCTACGAAAAACCTTTCGGCTGTTGGACACGAGCGATGTGTGGAATTCACGTGTAGGCGACTACCACAAGCATTTAACTCATCATTATTAAAATTGAAAACTGAAGGCTAATAACTATTAAAAATGAAAGTAGCTTTATTGGGCAACAGTCAGTTAGCCGTCTCGACTGCCTGGGGCTTGTGTCAATCGGAGACGGCGCGGGAAGTTGCTTTTGTGTCGGATGCTGCGTCGAACAAGAATAGATTTGTTCATCCAAAAGAGAGCACACCGACAAACCTCCGCGACCTTGTGGAAGCAAACGCTTTAAGTGCAAGTGACACCGCGATTTCCGCTTTCGATTCATTAGAGGGATTAGCGAATGCAGACATTGTTGTTCTGTTGCCTCCGGTGGGTCAGTCTATTTTTCGGTCGCCTCAAGCCTCCAAGACGACTGGTATCACCCTCGTTCGGAGATTTGTAACCGGAATCCAACAGTACGCCTCGGATGCTAAGATTCTGGTGGCAATATCGCCCACGAATTACATCTCTGCATGGATACATCAGACACTTGATGGGGGACAGATTATCGGACTCGGAAACGGAGCGGCTACAGCGCACTTAGCCTCCGAAATTGCGAAACGTGTTAATGTTTCCGTAAAAGATGTGACGGCTCTGGCGATCGGGAGTGATCAAGAGACGTATCCGCTTCCGCAATACTGCCGAGTGAACGGTATTCCGCTGGCACAACTAATGTCTGAAACTGACATTGACAGCCTCTGTGAAGCCGTTGCGCAACGTTGCCCGTATGGCATAAGCGGCGAATGGACATTGGTAAGTCATATTTTACAGGTTGTTTCGGCGATCGCTCTGGATAAGAAACGGGTGATGAGTGTCGGCACACATGTTTCAGCACGGACAACGTCGGTTTACCTGAATGTTCCCGCACAGATCGGAGATGATGGTGTCGCTGCTATCGTCCCACTTGAGTTGACAGAGCAACAACGCGAACAGTTTAGAAAATTAGTCGGGCAGAGTGCTGAAAACCAAGTTCTATAGAAAATTCATGGAACTGCTATCAGCGGTCGGCAATCGGCAAGAGGCTTTCTTTAAACGGATCCCTCTTTTACTGACTGCTGAAAGGTTTTTCGTAGAAAAACCGGGCTGACGGCTGACGGCTATTAAAAAATGAGAGAAATATACCAAAAAATTCCAGAACTAATTGAGTCATCCGAAGTTGGTGCCTACTGCACAGTTGTAGAGACGAAAGGCTCAACCCCACAAAAACCCGGTTCGAAACTTTTGATTCTCCCGGATTTGCGGAACATTGGGACGCTCGGTGGAGGTTGTGTTGAAGCCGAAGCGCGGCGACAGGCGATCGGACTCATGCAAGACGGTATGCCGCGGCTGCTTGAGTTCCAGTTGGATAGCGATTACGGTTGGGACGATGGACTCATCTGCGGCGGAAATATGAAAATCTTTATCGATTTACCGAAGACCGTCGCCGAAGCCGAGATGTTCGAGAGACTCCAAACGTTGAACGCCGAAAAAATCCCACTCGTCTGCGCAACGGTTGTCGCGAGTGAAAAGCAGGGCGTTGATGTTGGCATGAAGATGATCTTTGCCAACACAGGTGAACATATCGGCACGTTAGGCGATCCTGCTTTGGAAACGGCGGTGGAAGAAGAGACAGCGAAGGTGCTTGCGCGGAACAGTGCTGGCTTGTTCCAGGAGAACGAAACCGCTTCGGTCTTCTTAGAGCCATTGCAACCGAGACCGACGTTGCTTATCGCAGGGGCGGGACATGTCGGTCAGGCACTCTGTCATCTTGGGAACTGGTTAGATTTCGACATTGTTATTGTCGACGATCGCGCCGATTTTGCCTCCGCTGAGCGGTTACCGGAGGCGGACAAAATTATCATCGGCGATATCGAAACGGAACTCCGAAACTATCCGATCACCCCACTGACGTATGTCGTGATTGTCACCCGTGGGCATCAGCACGATGAATCGGCACTCCACAGTGTTGTTGAATCGGATGCCGGTTACATCGGTTTAATCGGCAGTCGTCGCAAGATTAAACTGATATTTGACGATTTGCTGGAGGCAGGGATTTCCGAGGAGAGACTTCAGCGAGTTTATGCCCCCATCGGACTTGATATTAACTCGAAAACAGTCCCGGAGATCGCAGTCAGCATCGCATCGCAACTCATTCAGATCCGCAACGCCGCTGACGCTATTGGCACTTTTGACGCACAGCCGGCGCGAATGCCTACCGTTAAAATAGCTGGGTGAAAAAAATGAAGAAGATTGAGATAAAAGAGGGCAGGGTTTATACGCTTCCCGAAGTTATAGACTTTGTAAAACAGACCTTAGACCGCGTTAGCGAAAAGTCGACCCAGGACCCACTACGATATTCGTCTGTCGATGTTTATTGGTTACTCCATGATATGCTTCGGTATGTGAACAGGAATGTTCCCGGTGAATTTATCCTACTCCAGACCGAAAAGGACACTTACCGAGTAACTTATGCGGCTGAAGATTCTGCGAAACAGAGATCGAATAATAAACTCAAGGCGGAAATAAACCGAACCGCAAAATACCTTGAAGAATTGACCGGCAGAAAACCATCATGGGGTGAAAAAAAGTAAAAGTAGTAGGCACACTCCATGGGTTCTCCGTAACCAACCCACCAAATCCCGTAGATGTGGTTAGCAAAAAAGTAGTAGGCACGCTCCGTGTGCCGCAACTGGCCTACCAGAACTTGGTAGGTGTGGTTTCCCAACCGCACCGGATTTCCTCATCATCTTGCCATAAGTTATTGTTCTACGGCGTTTTTCCATCTTCAGCCCCATAGGGGGCGATATGTTTAGAGAAACGCGTTCCTCCCTTTCTTCAGCCCTGTAAGGGCGGTATCTGTATAGATCCCAGAGGCGTCCGGTTCACCTGTAGGAGGGATTTCCGAATCCCGACTCCTCTTTCCGTAGGAGCGACTCCGTGTCGCGATACTCCACAGAAAACAATCGGAAAACCGGAAACTGGATTGCGCTGGTATAGATTTGATTTCTCTTGACGCTTGCTATCCAATATGCTATTATTCTAACAGGTGATTACAGGAACACAAGTTCGGAAGTCTTTCAGGCGTTCGCTTAAGGAGAAATCCATGGAAATCATAAGTTGGCTAAATACAAATGATGGCGCGATCATAGGAATTGCCACTGTTGTACTTGTGGGTATCACAGGTTATTACGCCTATTTAACGCGACGCCTACTGAAAGCTAACGACATACCGGAAATTGCGATTTCCCTCCGTCCTCACGAAGCATACCTCCCTTGTGTGATGCTTTGCATAGAAAATATAGGAACAGGCGCAGCTCGTAAACTCGAATTCCAAACAGACCTTTCTTTTTCAGCGGATGGTGAAATAGCCCTTGAGGAAGTTGGATTTCTTAGAGATGGAATTGATTACCTTGGCCCAGGGCAAAAAATTGAACATTTTCTGGTAAGTGTACTAGGCAAATTGGATGAGCTAAAAAAAACACCGCTTGAGATCGGCGTTACCTACACGGATTCGGTGAAAAGTGCATATCAACGCGCCTTTCATCTTGATTTTGGCGAGTACGAGGGCTATTCACGAATTGGCGGATCACCCCTCTTTGAGATAGCCGAGGCCACCAAAGACATTGAGAAAGATTTACGCTATCTAACTACTGGTATGCATAAACCCATAATTCTCACTGAACCCGTATCTGAGCATGGCATACGGAATCATACTGACTTTCTGGAGGGTCGGATAGGTCAATTCCCTCGTAATATTCAAGACAAAATTCTACAGAAAATAGACTTTCTTATTCAAGAGCAAGAGCGAGAAATACGTGAAAAAGCACAGAAGAGTGAGACAGAAACGGACACGAATTCATCATGAAGGGGAGATGAAACAGATGACGATTACAGTTTATACATATCCTAATAATAGATGTCGGCTATTAGAGATTCCTGATGAGCGGGCGGAGCCATTAACCGGTAACAATAAACCGTTATCTCTTGAGGAATTTGATAAATTGGCAGATGAATTGGCAGACAAATTTATGGAATTTGTCGGTCCTGATGCCCAACCGTTATCGGATTACGCGATGAGTCGCGAAGGAATATACGAAGATCATCCATAGTCATGATTTATTTGACCGATACCAATGTTTTGTTGGGATTTTCATATCGTGCCGATCCACGTTATAGAATCGTTCGACCTACTGTCCGTGAATTGCTGGCAAATGGTCATCAACTACAGACGGCATCGCAAAATTTCGCGGAATTTTGGAACGTGTCAACTCGACCCGCTAATCGAAACGGTTTTGGGCAAATGCCACTTGAAGCCGACAGGATATTGCAGCACCTTGAACGGCTTTTCCCTTTGCTACCGGATTCGGCTAATGTGTATCCTATATGGAGACGGCTTGTCGTGGACTATGATGTGTCAGGTGTTCAAGTTCACGATGCCCGATTAGTTGCTACGATGCTTGTCCATGACGTAAAATATATTTTGACTTTCAACATACAAGACTTTATCCGTTACAGACCAGAAGGAATTATTGCTGTTGATCCATCTGAGGAAATAGATTAAAGGGGAGTATTACATGAACCAAGAACTTAAAGTAACAGTTGAAGATATTGAGGTGTCTGTGGATGCGTTGGATGTTCAGAAAGCGGCAGACATCTTTGAGGAACACGGATGTCTTGTCGTGCGTGGGCTGATGGCACCCTATATTGAAGCACTTCATCAGGACATTGAGGCTGCCGCGGCGGAATCCATATCCTTGCTTGACGAGGCAGAACAGATCGTCGAGGGATGGCGCACACCCAACGGCACGCTGTTCCTACCGGCACCAGAAGGCTACGAACGCGACAAACAGATTATGGTACTGTCGATAGGCTATCAGACGAGCGCGGCGTTCTTCCAATCCGCACTCGATGAAACGACAGTCAATATCGTGGAAGCGATCTTGGGACCGAATGTGGAGATCTTTGGTAACGGACAGTGCCTCTATAAAGAACCGGTTGGCGGACATCCGAAGCATCTACATCAGGATTCTGCGTATTTTGAGCACCGCCATCAGGGACCCGTCGGCATTCTGAGCTACGTTGTGGACACGGACTTGGTAAATGGGGCGTTACACGTCGTGCCGGGTTCACACAAACTCGGGCAACTCCAGCATATTGATACGTTCTCGCACCTCGGTTTGGCAGAGGATGAGTGGCCCTGGGAGAGCGCACTCCCGGTTGTTGGCAAAGCCGGTGATTCGATCTTTTTCAATGTCAAGACAGTACACGGTTCCAAACAGAATATGTCGGATAAGCCGCGTCCAATTTTCATCAACCGCTACCGTCGAACAGATGATTTCGTGATCATCGGTGGGACGACCACAACGAACCGGGCAGAGGCAGAAAAACGTGCCGCCGCGGCTGAGGAAGCGAAGAAATCTAATAGTGATCGAGGGTTGATGTTGCGCGGATTCCGTCCTTTTGATTCGTAAAAAAAATAAAAAGACAAATTGTGCGGATTATAGTCCACCTTATAACTGATACAGCATCAGATAGATAAGCACACCTGTTACCGAGACGTATAGCCAGATCGGAAAGGTAATCTTTGCGATACGGCGGTGCTTCTCAAACCGTTCACGCCACGCCAAGTAGAGGGTCCGCAACGCCAAAGGCACTATGACGAATGCCAAGATAATGTGCGAAATCAGAATGGTGAAGTAGACCGGACGAATCCATCCCTGTTTCGTGAATGGTTTCGATCCGGCATGGTAGTGGTAGATAACATAGCAGACCAGAAACAGCACGGACACACCAAACGCCGCGAGCATGCAGTTTTTATGTGCCGTGATTTTCCGTTGTCGGATTTGCACATATCCGATCGTCAGCAAAACACCGCTTATCGTATTCAGCGTCGCGTTGACCGTCGGCAAATCTGAGATCTCAATCATTTTTAATTATTCCTTGCGGTTCGGTCAGGGGGTTGGCTAAATAACGTTCCTTTCCGTATACTCGCCTGCACCGTTGTTGCAGGCTACGGGTTTGGAGTTAGCAAAAACCTCTTAACTGAAAACTCTTTTTTACCTTCTACCGGGGCCACCGGTAGGCTTGTGCACCCTTAGAATTCTCTAACGCAAATTCCCACCGTTGACACCATGTCTCATATTGAGTGTTACCAGCTTCTGGCCGCAGACGACTCCGCATGAGAAATGCGGGGAAGTAGGGTCGCCCTGTCGGCTGATAGACATCGTGGTAGCGGAGATCGAAACTCCATCGGATGCTCTGTGATTCATTCGGTTTCGCGCTGTGGAGCGTGTAGTTGTGGAACAGAATAACACCGCCGGCTTGGATAGGTAGTGGTTTCGGTGTGAGGTTATCGGGTTGATGTTCCGGTGGGACCGCCAATCCGGCTGAACTCCAATCGTGCGTGAAAAGCCCCATCTTATGGCTACCCGGTAGCACTTGTAGACACCCGTTTTCTAGTGTCGCATCGACAATCGGAACCCAAACGGTTAGCATAAAATAGGGATCGGTGTCGGGCCAGCAGACCCCCGCGTCCTGATGCCAAGGTGTCGGTGCGCGTTGTGAACTCTTTTTAGGCAGGACAGCGCGGATGTGTTGGATCGGATTGCAGATGATTTCGGAACCGACGAAAGACTCGGCGATGTCAAGGATTTTCGGGTTCTTGAGGAAGTTGAACGTCGCTTCGCCGCGTGCCTGCATGATGTCCAGATTCGCTGTTATCTCTGGTGCCTCTTTCGAGAGGTGGAGCAACCGTTCTGTGAAAGATTTATCGGTGTGCGTATCTGTAACTTTCCCTTCAGCGTGCAACTTCTCGGCGCGTTCGGCGATAATTCCCTTATATTCGTCAATAACAGGACCCAGATCGTTCTCATCGAGTGCGTCTTCAAGCAGTAGATATCCATTGTCGTGAAAGAAGGAAACTTGAGATTCAGTCAAACGCATAATTGCGTCCTCCTTGCATTGTGTTGTAGAGCGGGGTTGCAAACCTATATTGCACTATCCCCATCGCTGTTCTGGTGGATCGAAGACAAATCCGTGGAAGAATTTCCGCTGTTCCGTTGAAAGTTGCTTGTTATAGAAGTCTTTGGAGTACCCCCAATGTTCCTCTGAGGCAATCATCCACGGATGCTCATAAGCGTAATAGAGCATTTCGCGAGAACCTTCCGGTTTTGTGAAGATACCAGCGGAATGCCAGACGGCATTATGGAAGAGAATCGCACTCCCGGGTGGGGCACACACCTCCAAAGCACCGGGATATTCATAAGGATGTCGTAGATCTTCATGGTTCGGATCATACATTGCCGTGTGGCTACCCGGTATGAGCCACAGATTTCCCCGTCCGCCTTCTGTCATATCCGTCAGATAATAGCCGATTTTGAGTTGCAAAAACGGGATCGGACGTAGGTTGCGATAGCCTTCATCGTGTCCATCAATGTGCCAGCCCATCGAACGATCCATGAGATCCGAAGCGTGCTCGACAATGGCATCCGAAGCGTGATGGTGCGGCATTTTATTCAGCAACCCCATGACATACGACAGAATGGGTTGCCAGTCCAGGAGTTCCAAGAACGCCGGATGGTCCCCAAGGATATAGAAGATACGGGTGCTTTTCTCGCCGTGGATGTGGGTCATTCCAGTTTCGGTTAGCCCTTTTTCCTCACATTCCCGCCGCTTCTCCATAACCTCAGCGAGGGCACTTCTGAGTGTGGCAACGTGGGACGGAGTAAGGAAATTATCTAAGACGAGAAAACCGTTGTTTTCAAAGAAAAACTTTTCAGCATCAGTCAGTTCGTGTGACATTGCGTAACCTCTTCTCTTTCGCTGGTGAGGCTTTCTGTTTCATCCATTTTCAAGGATATCGCTTCTCAACCCCTCATATTTTACTACAAGTCGAACAATTTTATGGCATTTTCACTAAAGATTCGTGCTTTATCTGCTTCGGAGATAGGCATTTCCTCGATTAAACCGACAAATCGAGGCATATCCACCCATGGGTGGTCTGTGCCGAATAGCAGCCGATCTGCACCGGAATACTCGTAGGCGTACTGTATTGATTGCACCGATGGTGAGACGGTGTCCAGATAGATACGTTGCAGATACGCGCTCGGCGGTTGTGTGATGTGCTCTCTGGCTCTCCCTAACACCTCTGTCTGATGATCAATCCTACCGCTCATATAGGGTAGGATGCCCCCAACGTGCGGCATCACAATTTGCAAATCGGGATGCCGTTCGAGAATCCCGCTCAGAATCAGTCGCAACAGCGCGAAACTATTGTCCACCTGTAATCCCATCATACCGATCATCCAGTGGTCTTTGATCGCCTCTCCCCACGTTGGGACGGTGGGATGCATCACAATCGTCATACTGAGTGTTTCAGCGTGCGTATAGACGGGTTCAAATTGTGGGGTGTCAACAGGTTTCCCTCCGATATGGGAATAGAGCATGATCCCACGAAAACCGAGTCCCTTCACTCTGTCCATTTCTATGATGGCTTCATCTGGATTTTGCCACGGCAGGCATGCCAGTCCTGCGAATCGGTGTGGATGTGCGTCCACGAGTTCGGCAATGGCATCGTTGATCGCTTGCGCGCCCTTGTTCCCTAATTCAGGTGTAAGCATGCAGGGAGGGGGTATATTGGTGCTGAGCAGTGCCATATCGACTCCTGCCTCATCCATATCCTTGAGTTTCCGTTTTGGATCGTAGGCTTCGTCTTGCAGACGAAATGTTTGGACATCGCCGTACGTAACGACAGCCTCGTTCCCGCGGCGGATGACTTGCGGCGGGTGTGGGTTCTGGGCGAGGATTTCAATATAGGTGTCTGGAAATATGTGGCTCTGACAATCAATACGCATTTTTTCAGTCAAGGGTGTTTTATTTTTCTATATTTTTTAGTATGCCATGTCTAACCTTTTTTTATCAAGGAATCTTTTCAAGCAACAGTCCGTTTGTCTTTAGGAACCTCTTGCTGTAGGAGCGAGCTGTGCTTGCGATCTCCCTTATTTCGTTGTCGATAAATTTTGCGTTTCAGGACATTTTGCGTTATCATGTGAATGTGATGCCTCATTTCCAATCAACCTGTGTGACATAATGTGGAGAAAAATTTGACAAACTATAAGCATTTCATCACACACATTTGCCTATTGATGCTCATGGTGGCGTGTCAAAACCTTGATGCCCAACAGCAATTACCTTACGGTATCGAAGCCAGATTCGGTATCAATAAAGGCTTGATAAGCGATACAGCGTTCTCACCCGATGGCACTCGACTCGCAATTGCAAGCAACGTTGGTATTTGGCTTTATGAGGCTGCCACTGGGGTTGAAACTGCTTTGGAACCTGCGACCCCCTTTGATGTTTCTGCGATCGCGTTCTCACCCGATGGCAAAATGCTTGCCAGTGGCAGTGATGTAGGGGCGATTTGGTTGCGGCGTATAGATACAGGTGAAATCAGGCATTTTTCTTCCGGGCATACGAGAGAGATTTCTTCCATGGCGTTCTCACCCGATGGTAAGACGCTCGCCAGCGGCAGTATTGATAAGACAATTGGGGTGTGGGATACAGAAATAGGCAAACTTCATAGACATCTCACTGGACATACAGATGCTGTCAACATCGTTGCGTTTTCACCGGATGGCAAAATTCTCGCCAGCGGAAGCTCCGATAAGACAGTGCGTTTATGGAATCCAGAAACTGGCAAACTCGGGAAAACCTTCCTGAAGCATAAAAATGTCGAGGTTGGGACTGTTATCACTGAATTGGCGTTTTCACCCGATGGAAAAATGATTGCCAGTGGAGGGACTGAGTGGCCAGAACTTCTTGTGTGGGAAATAAAGACCGGTCAAGTGCGGCTGACACATCATTCGCATAACTGGTCAGTGGACGCATTAGCATTCTCACCTGATGGGATCAAACTCGCTATCGGCGGAGATACAGATGCAGTGGAGTGGTTGGATACAGATGCAATTAAAGGATTGGACCCAGATGAAATGGGCATCTCTATAGTTCCAAGCGATATATTTCCGATAGAGCATCCGGGGTGGGTAGCCGCGCTTGCATTCTCACCAGATGGTGAAACGCTTACGACTGTGAGTCGGAGCGGAACAATTCGGTTTTGGGATACGTCGAATGGCGATCAACGCTTCCCCGCCATAGGGCATAAGATGGTCGGCACTGTATTAGTGTTTTCGCCCGATGGTCGGACGCTTGCCAGTGGGAACGCCGACGGTACAATCCGTTTGTGGGATGTTGGGACAGGAAAAGCGGTATCCATGCGTTATGAAAGGATCGGTGCTCCGACAGCATTGGCATTTTCACCGGGTGGTCGGACACTTGCCAGTGGAAACGCTGATAATACAATCCGTTTGTGGGAGATTGGAGCCGGAAAACCGTCGTTGATTCGTCGTATAAGCATGGAGACTCCCAGGACATTGATGTTTTCACCGGACGGGACTGTACTCATCGGAGCGGGGATCCATCAAGAAATTTGGTCGTGGGATATCAGACGCGACGCGTTACGAACAACCCTCAAAATTGATGGAGAAATTTCCAAGATAGGGACGTTTTCGCCCGACGGCACGATCCTCGCAACTGTAGGACTGCGCAACACAATTCGGCTATGGAATGTAAAGGATGGCACGTTGGAGTCCACCTTCGTTTCAGGTCATTTCAATGTAGAGGCAATCGCCTTTTCGCTGGACAGCAGTCTACTTGCGAGTGGTGGATGGGATGACCTCACGGTGTGGGATGTCAGGCGCGATCGTAGGTTAGCAACTTTCCAAGAGGAGAAGGCCTGGATACGGGCGTTGGCATTCTCACCAGACAGCCAAATGTTAGTCGGTGGGGACATGGATGGTAAGTTACAGGTGTGGAATGTAGCGACTGCTGTCCATTTCGCAACGCTCACTGAGCATACAGAGGCAATTAATGTAATTACGTTTTCATCCGATGGCACAACCCTCGCCAGTTGGAGTGCTGACGGCACAATTCTGCTGTGGGATTGGGATAAAATACGCTCAGGTCAATAATCGTTAACTGCAAGTTGTAATGCCTGAAAACTTCTTGCATTTCAAGGCAGTTCCTGTTATTATATAAAATATAGAGACTAATTTTCAGGAAAGCACTTACCGCGACAACAGTTCCAAGTGGGAACCTTTTTACCCAATCGCTCGGAATCCCTAACCGATAACAACTGAGGAGATAGCACGATGCACCAAAGACTCGGTTCTGCCCCCACAGTCGTCTATCCCGAATCCGACGGTCAACCGATGGCAGAAACAGAAAGACACCAAAAAGTGATGATAGATTACATGGATATTCTGAAACGACATTTCCGGGATATACCGGACGTACACGTTGGAGGGAACCTGCTTCTATATTATGAAGAGAACAATCCCCGGAAATGTGTTTCCCCGGATGTATTCATGGTTCGGGGAGTCTCAAAAAAAGAACTCCGAGTGTATAAAACGTGGGAACAGCGTCCAACGCTTGATTTTGTGTTGGAGGTCGCAAGTCCAAGCACGGTCAGAAAAGATTTCAGTGAGAAAAAGGAACTGTACGCGAATGTTCTGAAAGTCAAAGAGTATTATATATATGACCCGTATCATGAGATAGAACCGTCGTTCATAGGATTCCGGCTTCTCGACGGTGTGTATGAAGATATAGGTTTTGTGGAGGGACGGATTCCCTCTGAGACGTTAGGCTTGGAGCTTGGTGAACATGAAGGGGAGCTGCGTCTGTATGACCCAGTGAGCGGTGAGTGGTTGTATCCATCTGATGCGCGTGTAGACGCAGCGGAGTCTCGCGCTGCAGCAGCCGAAGCCGAACTTGCCGAACTCCGGACAGCCCTTAAACGGTTACAAACTTCTGAATAGGGGCTGCTACCAGTAAACCCCGTCTCAGCTAGCGGAATGACTTCCAAAAACACTTTCGTTGACAGGACACCTGACATGTTACGCTATTGACTCCATTTGACGACATAGTTGGACGGAATCTCCCGCACGAACATGGACGAGGCACGATCCCGATCCCCGAAACGATATACAACGGAACTCAGATAAAGTTGTTCTTGCGCTCGCGTCATACCGACATAGAAAAGACGGCGCTCCTCCTCAAGATCCGCTTCCGTGACATTCTGCCGCCACATCGGAAAACTCCCCTCCTCCATACCGATGATGATAACGACCGGAAATTCTGTCCCTTTCGCGGCATGCAAGGTCATTAACGTCAACTGCTCGGTCTTATCGTCGAGTTCGTCAATATTGGTAAGTAGTTTCTGATAGTCCAAGAAGTTGATGAGTCCATGTTCATCGCTAATCAACTCGAAGTGGAGGACGGCGTTCATGAACTGAATTCGGCGTTGTCGCCAGTCAGCATCTTCTGGGAACTCACGGACGGTGGCATCCTGTAACGTTTCCATGTGTTCTCTCGCCTGTGCCGCTTCTGTGGGATCAAGGGGTAGATTCTCCAGTGATCCGACGCTGTGTGCCTGGACGAAACGTTTCGCGACATTTAAAAACGTCTCGACTTCGGTTAACGCTTCCTCTGGATGGGTGATCCCTTCGGTTTTCGCAAGGATGCCGAGCCCAACAAACGGTAGCAGTTCAGGGAGCGATTTCGCCTCGCGTTTGTGAGCGTCGATTCTGATGAGTTCTTTAAAAATTTCCCGATTGACTCTGACATCCTCCAAAGCACTGTGTAGACGACCGTGTTCGATGTCGAATTTTTCGGCGAGTGCACTCATACTACAACGTTGTCGTGGAAAAAGCCTGCGCGCCGTTGCGAGCGTATCGTAATGGGGCGCGGACAAATCCTGTTTCAGATACCTGCTCAGGTCACGGGCAAGGATTGGATTGTCATATTCCGCTACGTTGTGTCCAATGAGAATCCGATCTTGGATAAACCCAAGGAATTCAGGCAACACCATTTCGATTCCCGGTGAGGTCTTGACCGTCTCTGTGTCAATTCCGTGGACGCGTCTGGCTGACTCTGGGATGTGTCCGCCCGGTGGTCGGACTAAGCGATAATACCGGTCAACTTCATCTCCGATTGGACTGAGTCGGTGCGCCGCGATCTCAACAATTTCTGCCGTTTTTGGATTAAGACCGGTGGTTTCCAAATCGTAGACGACCATATCTGCCATGTTCGGGGTTTCAAAACGATTCACAAGCCGTTGGCAGAGTTTGAGTGCTGTGATGCTGTGAATCCCTTCTCCCTCTAAGTGAAGCACATCCGTATCTGCTATATCTGCTGTGCCGATAAGGAGTGTCCGCGCATCCCGTGCACTTTCTCCGATTTCCTCGAAATTACCGATAAGCACATGCACCCCGTTTTCGTTCGGTTTAGGTGTGTTCCCTTCAGGTGGTAACAATTGGAGTTGTGCGGTGTGATTTAGGTAAGTTTCAAGCGTCTGATAGATGATATGCGCGGCACAGTACTCGTCAATCCCGTGGTTGGCGGTAATCTGGATCGGTTCGCCGAGAGTCAGCGCACTGTAAAGAACGTCTTGGGCAGTTACCAGATTCGGCATCTCAGGTTGTTTTTCGATGACTTCCAGTTCTTCAGCGCGATAGGGCGTACGAGACTGTTCCAAAGTATCAAAGAGTTTCGGAATAATTTTACTGACGCTCTCGCCTTCAATGTCAATGGATAACCTTTCAAGTTGTGTCCAGAAGTGACGGACATTTCGGCGTGCTAAGGGACCGACATCCTCTGGATAGTCTTCGATATTTTTCAGAAGCTCAACAAAAGCAATATCTTCGCGTTGTGCGAGCCACTTCAAGCGCACCCATGTGAGGTCGTCGATGCAAGTTTCAGGAAAATTGATTGCCTGTTCCAGATCTTGCGGGAGTTGCCATTGGATGAAACGGAGATACGCCAGGATACCCTTACTATTCCCCTCCGAAAAGGAGTTCGTCGGTTGAATTCGCTGGAATTGGATATGTGCTTTTAGCAGCTGTTCTTCCAGAACGTCCGCGAGTCTGTGTGTCCTGTAAAAAATGGCAATATCGCGATAGGAATAGTTGCGTTTCGTTACCAAGTTTTGGATGACATTAATAATGCTGCGTGCTTCGGCTATAGGTGTGTCAAAGGTATAGTGGAAAATATCGCGTCCCGCGTCTTTATGGGTTCTGAGGGTGTGCTGTCTCTGCCGTTCCGTGTTTCTGGAGATGACCTCCTCTGCGGCGCGCAAAATTATCTCGCTACACCGATAGTGGTCGTCTAAAGCGAGTTCTATCGGATTGTAATCGGCTTTGAAGGCATCAATATAATCGGGATTCGAGCCGCGCCAACTGTAGATCGACTGATCTTCGTCAGCGACTACCATGAGGTTATGTTCTGGCGGCGCACAGAGCAGTTGGAGGAGGTGATACTGCACGCTGTTCACATCGTGAAATTCATCAACGAGGATATGAGCGATTGCTTTGTGATAGTCTTGTTGTACGTCTTCCACCTGTTCAAATAATTCGACAGTTTTCACAAGGAGATCGTCGAAGTCGAGTGCATCGTATGCCGCGAGTCTGTCTTGGTAATTTCGCAGAACACTTCGGATGTTTTCGGCGGTTTCGGGATCATAGAGGTTCGTGGCATCCACTGCGTCAACAGGATTCCGAGATTTACATTTCGCATCGCTCAGGATGTTGCGGAGCAACCATAGCGGATAATCGTCGGTGTTGAGATTCAACGCACGGACGCTCTCTGTTAAGATCTCGTCTTGGAGTTCCTGATCGAAAATAGTGAAATTTTCGCTTAATCCGATCCGTAGAGCATGCTTTCGGAGCACTTGAACACAAAAGGCATGGAAGGTGCTGACTTTAATGTTGGAACCGTGCGGTTCACCGATTTCGTTGTTGACCCGTTCCTGCATCTCTTGCGCGGCTTTGTTCGTAAAGGTAATCGCAAGGATGTTCTCCGCCTTGATGCCGTGTTCGCGAATCAGATAGGCGATGCGGTGTGTGATGACTCTTGTTTTCCCCGTACCGGGACCCGCGATAACGAGGAGTGGGCCATTTCTGTGTGTTACGGCTGCTCTCTGTCTTCCATTTAGCTCATGAAGAATGTTCATCGGGTTTCCCTCCGTCCATTCTATCAGAAATTAGTGTGTTTTTTGGGGTCAGTGTAATATAATATTTAAGTCGAATACAGTGGTTCCCGCTGTGAATGAACCCATGATTATTATACCTGATTCAACGCGAAAAAGCAAGGTATTTTCCGCATGACTTGGGGCTATTTTAGGTGTAACAAAACCGATGTAACGGCACTCCGTAAGTGCCGTTAATATTTTGTGTATAACAATATAAAGTATGTAGTAATGTTTAACAGGACTTACGCAGTAAGCACGCCTACTGGGAAGGGTTCCCTGACGAATTGTGTGAGTCCTA
The DNA here is from genome assembly GCA_965220065.1 of Candidatus Poribacteria bacterium. Lineage (GTDB taxonomy): Bacteria > Poribacteria > WGA-4E > WGA-4E > WGA-3G > WGA-3G. Next base: position 4,060,830 of record OZ244804.1, on the reverse strand, counting down.
ACTTTGAAATATGATGACACACGTCGTGTGTCTACTGCTTTGAAAGGGATAGAATGAAATATTTGAACGTGTCGAAAAACGCAATCTGTTTAGGGATCGCATTTCTTTTAATTTATACCTGTGGTTGTGAGAAGATTCAGGATATGCGTCCTCCGGATCAACCAGAGACGGTCATTCAGGTGAGCGTTGTGTATCCGGGTGAGTGCCTTGGTGATTCTTCCTACTGTGATGTGCTTTATAATGGTGCCCAGAAAGCAAAGATGGGACTCGGTGTTGACATAACCGAAATGGAAAGTAGCGCTGAAACGTGGGACATGCGTCTACAGGAAGCTGCGCAGATCTCAGACTTAGTCATCACTTCGGGATTCCAGATGGCGGATCCGGTCTCACGCGTCGCACCAGAGTTCCCGGACGTTATATTTGTCATTTTTGATGCCGCAGTAGAGCTTCCCAATGTAGCGTCTTTCACACACAGAGTGAACGAAGGCACGTTTCTGCTTGGAGCCATCGCTGGATTAAAAACGGAAACTGGGAAGGTCGGCTACCTCGGTGGGGCGGATGTTCCCTTAATACACGAATTTGAAGCCGGTTACGTCGCTGGCGTCAAAGCCGTGAATCCTGACGCAGAGATCATCAGAGGTTATGCCGCTGAGAATGCGCAAGGGTTTTACCAGCCAGAGGTCGGAGGAACGATTGCTTTAACCCAATACGGTCTCGGTGTTGATGTAATTTACACGATGGCCGACCAATCAGGATTCGGTGCTATTGAAGCCGCGAAACTCGCAGAAGGCAGATATGTAATATGGAACTACATTGATATTGCTGATGTCGCACCTGGTGTCGTCCTAACGGGACTGCGCGTTGGAATTGATGACTCTGTATATAACGTTATTCAAGAGTTCACCGCTGGTAATTTAATGACGGGAGTTCGCTCTCTCGGTCTCGCTGAAGACAATGTCGGGTACATCCTTAGTGAAGGCAACATGGATCTGCTTTCTGAGGAGCTCCTCGAAAAGGTTGAAGCACTGAAAGCAGGCATCATTGCTGGTGAGATTACTGTACCAGTCGTGCCGTAACGTTGGACTGTGTTTTATTTTTCGTTGTAAATATTCAGAGGGGGCAGGTTGAACCCCGCCCCCACAGTGTAATTATGACCGCTGGCGAGGTTTTTAACCTCGCCATTTTATGTCACGGTTTGGTGTCGGTGTTAACAGGCGGTTCCTCGTTGTTAATAAACCGTTCAATCGTGTTAATTGTTGCTGGGCTCGTACGGAAGTCGGCAACCCACGGTTCACGGAAGTACGCCTGCTTTTCACGCGGTAAGGCGGAGATTACTTCAGGCGGAGTCTTCAACCGATGCCAATGCGTTGCGAGATGCGCGTAGGCATTGAGAACTGCCACACGCGGTGCTTCCCGTTGCCAAACGGGACCCGCATGACACAGATTTTCTGTAAAGAAGATGGCACTGCCTGCCGGGCATTCATACGACATCAAGAACGGACTCCGTTTTCCTTCTTCTAACGACATGTGATCCGAATGCATCGGGAAGTTGGACTTGTGACTGCCCGCGATGAAATGTGTTGCGCCATCCTTTTTGGTGACGTCTGTGAGTTCAAAGACGACGCGCACCATTCCCGCGTGAATCCGTCCGTTATTGAAACGATACCCGAAGATAGGATCGCCTTGTTGCGGTCCACCCCCGTGAAGCCCGCCGTGTTCCTGTCCCTTTTCACGCCAGACGGAGGAACAGTTCTCTAATCGAACGTCGGGTCCGATGATTTCGTGCAAGACATCAAGCACTTTGGGATGGTCGATTAAGACGCTCGCAGGACCACCTGGGACGGCGCGGTGTTCTGGCGGTAGAGATTCTGGATCGTGATGTATCCGTTCAATTTGTCCAACGATTGCGTCTACTTCGTCGCGTTCAAGAATTGCAGGACGAACAAGGAACCCACTCAAGTCGAATCGAAATTTTTCTTCGTCGGTCATCGGTTTTGCCTCTCCTTAGTTTACTACGTTAGCGTTTTTTATTTTCTCTATGAAATGCCTGAACGGCATCAACGAGTTTATCTGCACCCAACCGTACGACATCCGTTGCAGGTAGCCCTGTCTCTGCCTCCGCTGCGATGACTGCCTCACGCGCCGCTGTCTCGGACAGATCGAAGCAATTCAACGCCAATCCGATCACTTTAGCAGGCTTTATCGGTGCCGCCATTGCTTCATACTGTGCTATCATCTCAGGGACCGAAGGCAACGGCACCGTATACCGAGCAACCGTATCCCGTGAGGGTTGATGGCAGAATATCATCGCATCGGGTAGACTCCCGTGGAGGAGGCTTAACGTAACGCCGGAATATCCCGGATGTACGAGTGAACCCTGTCCTTCAACGATAAGCAGCGAGTGATCTGCCGCCCCTTCAAGCACAATCTGTTCGGCAGCACCGGCAGTGAAATCAGAGACAACTGCATCGATTGCAATACCCCAGCCCCACACCATAATCCCGTTTTGACCTGTCGGACAGAATTCGGCATCCAGACCGCGCTCACGTGCCGCACGCGTGACCTCTATGCCAGATAGCATTTTACCGACGCGGCAATCTGAACCCACGGTCAGGATAACGGTGGCATCGACATCATCGGCTTTGCACGTCGCTACGGGTAGATCAGCAGGTGGTTTCCGGGCATCCCATAACAGTACATCGTGTGCCGCGGCGAGTTCCGCGAGTTCTGCATCCTCACTCAGGAATTGGTGTAAGCCGCTCATAACGTGTAGTCGATTGTGTATCGCTTCGTGGAGAATTGCGCGCCAAGCATGCGGTAATTCGCCACCCGGAGGCGCAATGCCGATAGCAAGCATGGTTGGATCGAATTGCATCGCCTCGGCGAGATCTTGAACAATAGGAATACCCTCCCCAATCTCGATAATTTCGCTGGTATCTCGTCCTGCGTTTCCACTGTCGATAACTGCAACGACGTTCTCAGGGAGATAGCGGACCAAGACTGTAGCGGTTTTCGATTCGAGGATACCGAATGAACCCTCGGCAAGGATCGCGATTCTGTGTGATTTCGGTTGTAATTGCTTTACCATTTTTTTATCCATTGTTTTCGGCAGGATAGGATATACTTGTAGACTTGATGCGTTGTAATTGTCCGCAGTGATAAGTTGTCTTTCTTCTCGATCATCAAAGCACGTAGCCCGTAATGAAATGGAGGGCGGATTACACAAAAGGGCATTGAAGTTCCAAACTCACTGGATTTAACCGCAAGGAATAATTAAAAATTAGCATAAATCGAAATCAATTGCAAGGAATAGAGAGATTAGCATCAGGATCATTCAGTTTTCGACATTTCCGTTGATTCTCGAAGGACCTCGCGAGCCGGAACTTACTCCTACAAGATGTAAACCTATTTCCATAATCCACCATAAATGTGTATCGTTATATACAGACTTTTATTTTTTTGTTTGACAAACAACAAATTTTGTCCTATTATAACAAAAATTGTTACTGACAAATTTTGGGGACTTCCATATGCACGGCATAAGCATCCATATTAAGGGTGTTGCACATTTACGCTTTTAGCATCCATGTCTATCTATAAATAGCGGCACTTTTTGCCCGTCATCTCGAAATAGGCGAAAATTGTCCAAACTTTAGTAATTTTAAGGATAGGAGCGGGATTTCCGCCTTGTGCTAAAGCGCGAGGTTCCATCCCGAAAATTGTGATGAAAAGAAACAAAAGAACATTAGTTTTCATGTGCCTAACACTACTTCTCGTTTCAAGTCTATATCTATCCAACACCTTTGCTCAAGACCACGCCGCGTTAAGTTTACCCGAAGGTGCCACAGCACGTCTCGATAAAGGCACGATAGAAGAGATAAGGTATTCGCCTGATGGCACTCGACTCGCGGTGGTGGGTAGCTTCGGTATTCGGCTTTACGATACACAGACGGGTGAAGAACTTAACCTGCTCATCGGACATAGCGGTATTGTCAATAGCGTATCATTCAGTCCGGATGGCGAGACGCTGGCGAGTGGAGGTAGGGACGCTGTCATCCGTTTATGGAATGTTAGAACTGGCAGACTCCTCCGAATACTCACCGGGCATCCGAATGATATCGAGAGCGTGTCGTTCAGTCCGGATGGCGAGACGCTGGTGAGTGGGGGTTTTGACGCTGTCATCCGTTTATGGAATGTTAGAACTGGCAGACTCCTCCGAATACTCACCGGACATAGGGGTATTGTCTATAGCGTATCATTCAGTCCGGATGGTAAGACGCTGGCGAGTGGGGGTTTTGACGCTACTATCCGCTTATGGAATGTTAGAACTGGCGGACTCCTCCGAACCCTCGAAGGGCATACGAAGGGGTGGATCTCAAGCGTATCATTCAGTCCGGATGGTAAGACGCTGGCGAGTGGAGGTAGGGACGCTACTATCCGTTTATGGGATATTAGAACTGGCAAACACCTCCGAACCCTCAGGAGGCATACCAGTTGGGTCAGAAGTGTATCGTTCAGTCCGGATGGATGGATGCTGGCGAGTGGGAGTTCGGACGCTACTATCCGTTTATGGGATGTTAGAACTGGTAGACTCCTCCGAACCCTCGAAGGGCATACAGCGGAGGTCTATAGCGTATCGTTCCATCTGGATGGATGGACGCTGGCGAGTGGGAGTCGGAATGGCACGGTGCTACTATGGGACACTACGCCTATGGCACCCGCAGCTCCTTCACAACTCTTAGTGGCTCTCAATAAGGAAGTGCTCATCAATACGAACAGTCATCCTTTAGAGACATCACTTTTGGTGAACTATCCCAATCCGTTCAATCCTGAGACATGGCTGCCGTATCAACTGGCGAGTCCTGCGGAGGTTCGCATTATGATCTATGCTGCGGATGGTCAGCTGATACGGAAGTTGGATTTAGGGTATCAACCTGTGGGGTTCTACGAATCCCGGGAGCGTGCGGCGTATTGGGATGGTAAAAATGCGGTTGGTGAACCCGTGGCAAGCGGTGTCTACTTCTATACGTTTACTGCGGGTGACTTCACCGCAACCCGTAGAATGTTGATACTTAAATAGAAATATGTTCACGGAAGAATGGAAGTTTTCGACTTCCGTTCTTCCACTACTTGGTGACCACTATAGAAATTGTTTCAGATACCTACCGCCGAGTGCGAAGCCATCTAACCCTGGAGCACCGCGATCCTCGTTCTCGACACAAAGCACATAGTCGTAGCCGGACTCCTGTAGTGCCCCAGTAACCGTCCCCCAATTCAATTGCCCGCGTCCCGGCACACGGTATTGCCACCACCAGTTCCCGATGATACCCTGCCGAAACTTCATCTGCGGACTGATTTCACAATCCTTCACATCGGCGTAATACCACTTGCCGTTGAACATACGGATTGCGTCCTCAGCGGGTAGGATACCCATCCAGAGCCAGTGCGACGGATCGCAGGAGAGTCCCAGTGAATCTGACGGAATCGCGTCGAGAATCCGTTCCCACATCTCTGGATTGCAGGCGATGTTACCCATGCGTACGGCGCAATCAAGTGCAAGCCGCACGCCTTTCTCTTCAGCAAATCGGACGACAGGTGTCCACATCTCTTTAAATCGTCCGACGAGTTCAACCGATCTGTCTCCAGGATTGCCCGGTTCTGAAGAAAATTGCCCATAGAAATGCCAGCTCACGGGACTGCCAGCGTAGGTCACTACCACAGGAGCGCCGAGGATGTGTGTCGCTTCGATAGCTTTCATCAATGCGTCGCGCGCGTTCTCCCGCGTTTCCGGGTCATCGTCAAGCAAATTACAATGCGCCGTTAAGGCGGCGAGATAGATGCCATGGGCATCCATAATTTCCTTGACCGCTTCACCGCCGGATTGTATAATAGCACTCGATTCAAAAACGCCGGTGGCGTTCGGGCGGATCGCATCAAATCCGTTGGCTTTTGCCCACGCGGCGCATTCGGCAAGGCTCCAACCTCCGTTACCCGCGCTCGTACTGAAACTTAAATCCATAGTTTTTTCCTTTTGTGTTACAAGGACTTTCTACGTATGCAAATTCTATGTGAAGACAATATTACCGAAAAACTGTTTACGCTCTATAATCAATTGCTCGCGCAACACGGGAACCGTAAATGGTGGCCCGCCGACACACCGTTTGAAGTGGCACTCGGTGCTATCCTAACACAAGCGACCTCGTGGCGCAACGTCGAAAAGGCGATGGACAATCTCAAAGACGCTGGTGCTTTTACCGCTGAGGAGATAGCGTCTATTAGTCAACCCGCGTTGGAACGACTCATCCGACCATCACGCTACTTTCGTATGAAAGCACAAAAAGTGCGGGCATTTGTGGAACATATTGAAGAACGTCCCATGCATGTGATGTTCACGCAAGATGTCCCTGAATTGCGTGAGGAACTGCTCTCTATCTACGGCGTCGGTCCCGAGACAGCGGATACGATTATCCTCTACGCCGCTGGCAAGCCGAGTTTTGTGGTTGATTCCTATACCTACCGGCTCTTCTCGCGGTTGGGATGGGTTACAGGGAGATATGATTATGACAAGCTTCGTGCGCTGTTCATGGACAACCTTCCTCATGACGTTGATCTCTTCAACGAATACCATGCGCTGATTGTTGGGCACGGTGCAAGAGTCTGCCACAAGAAAACCCCGAACTGTCAAGAGTGTCGTTTACGGGCATCGTGTGCCTATTACCAGTCGTCTGAGTAGGGAGAACAATTTTCGCTACTGAAGTTTCTCAAAGAAATCTGATGCCGTCAGAATTGGGATATCCAGTTCTTCGGCTTTGGTGTATTTGCTACCAGCACCTTCCCCCGCGATGAGGTAATCCGTTTTGCTCGTTACGCTTGATGTAACCCTGCCACCCCGACTCTTAATCTCATTCGATGCTTCACCACGCGTCATACCCTCAAGACTCCCCGTGACAACGAACGTCTTTCCGTTGAAGAAACTCTCTTCCACGATGCTCGCTTCCGTCCGATTAGATTCTGCGTCTACCGTGAAACAGTGCAAACCTGCCGCTCGTAGTTTGTCAAGCAACGGCTGATTGTGTCCGAAGAAGTTGAAAACGCTTTCCGCTATCTGCGGACCGATGCCATTTACCGATTCAATCTCCTCCAGTGTTGCTGTGCCGAGTGCATCTAAGGATCGGAACTGTTCAATCAACAGCGCCGCGACAGTCTCACCAACATGAAAGATACCGAGTCCGAAAAGGAGTTTTTCTGCCGGTGTCTCCTTGCTTCGTTCAATTTGACGAACAAGGTTGCGTGCGGACGGGACGCCCATTCGCTCCAGTTCGCTTAACGGCTCTACTTCCAGGGCATAGAGATCGGCAACATCGCGAACCAGTGCTTTATCCACCAATTGGTCAATTGTCGCGGGACCGAGACCTTCGATTTGGAGGGCATTGCGTGAGGCGTAATGCGCAATTCGGCGTTTCAGTTGTGCGACACACGCCACATTCACACACCGGACCGCGACTTCTTTCTCTGTGCGGTGGACGGGCGTATCACACGCCGGACAACGCTCCGGGAATTTAAAGATAACTTCATCGCCCGTTCGATCAGCTGTGAGCACCTCAACGACTTTAGGGATGACGTCCCCGGCACGTTCAAGCACAATCCGATCACCGATACGGATGTCTTTCGTTTGAATCTCTTGCTCGTTGTGTAAAGTGGCGTTTGTGATTGTTGCTCCGGCGAGGGGGACAGGCTTCAGAATCGCAACGGGTGTTAGGGCACCTGTGCGTCCAACCTGTACGTCTATTTTTTCAACGGTTGTGATGGCTTGTTGCGCGTTGAACTTGTAGGCAACTGCCCAACGCGGGTATTTGGAGGTCGTCCCAAGTTCGTGCTGTTGGGAAAAGTTGTTAACTTTTACGACGATCCCATCGGTCTCGTACGGGAGTTTATGGCGCTCTTCTACCCAATGTTCGTAGTAGTCTTGAACGGCTTCAATTGATTTGTGGTAGGCGGTGTTGGGATTACACTTCAGTCCCCAAGTTTTCATGTTTTCGAGGGAGTCTGTATGTGTTGTGAATTCAGTTCCCTCGGCGTAATTGAGGGTGTACACGAAAATATCTAACGGGCGGGATGCGGTTATGGAAGCGTCTAACAGTCGCAGTGAGCCAGCGGCGGCGTTCCGAGGGTTCGCAAACGGTAATTCGCCTTCTGCTTCCCGTTGGACGTTAATTTCGTCGAGACAATCTTTCGGAAGGAAAACTTCACCGCGTACTTCTAACACGGGTGGCACGGCTGTTTTCGTTTCAACGAGCCGCAGTGGCACAGAACGGATGGTTCGTAAGTTGTCAGTTACCTCTTCGCCGTACTCGCCGTCTCCGCGCGTGAGACCTTGCGTGAACACGCCGTTTTCGTAGATTAACGAAACCCCCAACCCATCGATTTTTAGTTCCGTAACGTATTCGACAGGCGCGCCTTCTAACAACCGTTGGACACGTTCAGCGAATTCCCGCAACTCGTTTTCATCGTAACTGTTATTCAGGCTCAGCATGGGGTTACGGTGTTGTAGACGGGTGCCCAATTCAGCACCGCCACCAACCCGTTGCGTTGGCGAATCTGGCGGGATAGGTGCGTCAGTCTCGGCTTCGAGTGCCTCAAGTTTCTTCATGAGCGCGTCAAAATCCGCATCAGAAACTTCCGGCAGGTTTTCGATGTAATATTTATGCTCATGGGAACGTATTAACGCTCTCAGCTCGTCGATCTCTGTTCGCATAACACTTTATCCGGTTTTAGAGGGTGCTTCCGAAAATGTTTAACCACCTGGACCGGTCGCAAAGATCTATTTGCGTCACTGTGCGTGTGCTGATAACTCGCTTGCGATCGTTAATCGTCTCTGACGTGTAAAGGTGCGTGGACGCGTGAACCCTTCGCCTGTCGGTCCCGCGATGGTCATCGCGAGGTAGCCTTCGCCTTCTAATCCGCAGGACGCGTAAGAGGGCGCGTTAATGACCGTAACACTACAGTCCATTGCCTTTGAGAACTGCGTAATGCGTTTGGTGTTGTTTGTGTGGAGCACTGCGGTGTGCCCACGTCCGCCTTCTGCTCTGACTGCGCCTGCCAACGCCTCATCGAAATCTCGGCAACGGACGACGGGCAGAATCGGCATCAGGTATTCGTTAATGACGAACCCATGATCCGCTGGAACTTCAACAACGATCGCGACTGTCTCGGCGGGGGCTGTGATACCCGCGGCGTTTAAAATGGTCAGTGCGTCTTTACCGATGTATTCCTTGTTTGATTCCTCTTTTTCTGTGACGACCGCTTCTAATGCCTGAAGCTGACTCGCACCGAGTAGATGACCTCCGCTCTGCGTTAACTCTCGAATCGTTTCGTTTGCTACGGAATCAATAACGAAAAGTGCTTTTTCACCGATACAGAGCAGATTGTTGTCAAAACTCGTGCCTGCAATGACGTGTTTTGCCGCCTGGGGAACATCCGCTGTTTCGTCAATGATCGCGGGCGGGTTGCCGGGTCCAGCGGCGACTGTCTTTTTCCCGCTTGAGAGTGCAGTCCTGACGACAGATGCGCCACCCGTCGCAACGAGCATAGCGATGTCAGGATGCTCCATAATCTCTTTCGCCGTCCGCAGACTGGCGTTTGCGACCGAGGTGAGTAGGTTCGCGGGACCTCCTGCTTTGACGATCGCCTCGTTGATAACGTGCATCGTTTCTTCGGTACAGTCGCGGGCATTTGGATGCGGACTGAACACAACAGAATTCCCTGCGGATAGCATTATAATCGCGTGGTTAATCACCGTTGATGTCGGATTAGTGGTAGGGGTAATCGAGTTAATAACGCCGAAAGGAACGTATTCGATGAGAAGCGTTCCCGCATCACCCGATACCGCCTCGGAGAGAAGATCCTCCACACCGGGTGAAAGTGTTACAGCACCCTCATTTTTCATCACTTTATGTGCCGCATTCCCCATATTTGTGTCTTCTACTGCCAAGTCTGCGAGACGTTTCGCGTTCGCAAGCGAAACCTCTTTGAGCGCTTCGATGATCTCGCGTCTCTTTGCAAACCCAAGTTTGACCAATGCCGCTTGTGATGTTTTCGCTGCGGCGATAGCCTCCGCGACTGTCCCAAAAACGCCTGCCCGAGAAGAACTCGCCCCCGTAGCAACCCCTATAGGTTGTGATACCGCCGGTCGGTCTTGTTGTAGTGTCCTCAAGACTTGGGAAACAATCTCTTCAATCTGTTTTTCGTCAATTTGTGCCATTCAACCCTCCAATACCTCGCTGCGCAAGGCGCGCGTATGAGAACACATGCTGAAACTACCGGATGACCCTCTAAACTGTGCATCTCGTGACAATGCGAGCGTGTTCTCTACTAAAGCGGTGTAGGACTCAGGTGCGAAAGTCATCTTCCGCCCTACAAAACCGATTATTTACTCTTGCTTTCCGCTGCAGGCTTCCCACCGAGAATGGTTTCCACCTCTGAATGTGGGCGAGGGATGACATGTACCGACACTAATTCGCCGACTGCTTTTGCCGCTTCTGCGCCAGCATCCGTCGCGGCTTGTACCGCACCGACGTCTCCACGGACCAAAACAGTGACGAAACCGCCACCTACCTGTTCTTTTCCAATCAATTTGACGTTTGCGGCTTTCACCATGGTGTCGGCAGCTTCGATCGCGCCAACGAGTCCACGTGTTTCAACCATTCCTAATGCTTCATTGCTCATGTAGTCAAGCTCCTTACTGTGAAAAATAGAATGTGAGGCACCCTGCGGCGTGCATCGATGTCTGTTTGTTGGTGTGTGATGGTCTCGGTACGCGCAGTGTCCCCTTAATCATATACGCTCCTTAATAATGATACTACAAAATCCGCATTTCTGCAAGTGAAATTTTTGATAGAATCAGGAGAAGCATGTAGGTTTAATCCTGTGTGCTTTTCAATTTTATCTCGACTTTTCCTTGACTTTTAATCGGAATTCTGCTAAAATATATTAAGATATTGATGAAAGTTGATCAGAAACTTTTTTATACGGAATCTGAGGCACCTCAATGTTCTGTCACGTGAAGGGTAGTTGCGTGGATTCGGACGAATTAAATTTCAGAGAAACTTGTAAAACGAAAAATTTCTATTGAAAAGTCAACGAAGGAGAACTCATTTTGAACAAAATTTTGGGGGCGAAGCAGGCAGCCGCGGCCCGAAAAATCCTGTCTGGTGTGCCAGAAGCCTCGACGTATGCCCCAGTAACGGATTCCTTAAACAGAGCGGCAGAGTTGGGTGAAGACCAGATTGCAGCCGTGCTTACCAGTTTCAGCTCAATGCCACAATCGACAACCGTTTTCGCGAATCCGGTGTTGCACAAAGTTGCGGTTGATTGTGCTGGCACCCAAATAACATTGAACATTCGCAGTTTTGCTATTCGTGGTATTGTCTCTGAAAGTGAAATCGTTGCGGGGCAGATCAGTCCTGCCGGTGTCATCTTTGCGGGACTCTTCGGCAGAAAACCTGAAACGGATGCGACTGGGCTTGACGAAGAGGCATTGCTGTCAGAATTAATAGATAAGAAATTTTATAACTTTGCTACAACTCGTAGGGAGAGCCTCACAGGTAAACACCGGCTCATCAATCAGGTCGCGGAATTTGTTAAAGCCTTCCCAGACGCAGGTCCCGAAGCTGCCATTCAACATTTCTCAACACTCCGTAAACTCAGTCATCCGAATCAGAAAGGAATTAACGGCACAAGGCGCCCTGGTGCACTGCTGCTTGAACTGATCGGGACACACATGGAGAATGTCGCAGTCGGCACGGTTTCTGTGTACATGCGGCATCAACTTCGTGAGAACACCGCACTGCATCCGCAAGTCCTTGCTATGCGTGCCTCCGATCTCATCACCGAGCATCAAAAAAACGGAAAAACCGCTTTCCAAACCTGCTATAGTCTCCTTATGGGGCGTGAAGCAAGTGCCGTCGAAGCGAATATCTTAGAACGGATGGGAATCATACAGGCACACCACGGTTCAGCAGGTTCCAACGTCGTCGCACGCTATCTTGCCACTTTGCATACCGGCGCAGTCTCCGACTTTTTTGTCGCATCACAGATGACGTTAGATGGCGACCGGCACTTCGGTGCGATTCATGACATGACGGCATTCATTAATCAAATTGAATCGCTTGACACCGAAGTCCGAGAAGACGCAATCCGTCAACGGATGCTATCTGCTCTACCGACCTTTGGACATCCAGAAATCGCTGCCGCGGGTCGCTCCGATGAAATCCAACAAGACCCCAGACCTGCCATCTATTTCAATCCTTTCTTAGAAGCCGTTGACAGTGGTGACATCCAACTCAACGATCAGCAGAAAAAACGGTTGGGGATTACACAACGTATTTACCAACTCGCTTTCATTGAAGGCGTTGTCCGTCCCGGACGTGAGAATGAACCGCCCCTCCGTTTAACACCGAATACCGATTTTGGTGGATGGGCAGTCCAAGAAGGATTGGACATCTATGAGAGCGACAGAACCCTATTGACCTATATCTTCCGCGGTTTCGGTTGGATAATGGATGCCCGTGAACAACTCCAACTGAAAATTATCCGACCCGTTATCCCACCCCATCCAGATGTCATTCCGGCACCAACTGACGATATGACCATTGCAAACGAAGTCGTCGCATTACACAACCGGATGGCAAGCGAAGTTGCCTTTTAGTTTTTGGAGAGAATACCCGTGATTGAATTTGAGCGATTAACAGTCCCGACAGAAGGTGAAAGAATTGGGTTCGTCAATGGACGGCTCGTTGTGCCGAACAAGCCCATTGTTCCTGTCATTGAAGGCGACGGTATCGGACGAGACATCATGAAGGTTACGCGTCGTGTTGTTGATGCGGCTGTTGAGACAGCGTCCAATGGTGAAAACCAGATCGTTTGGTTTGATGTCTACGCTGGCGAAAACGCCATGGCGAAATACAATGAATGGCTCCCGCAGGATACCTTCGACGCAATCGAATACTTCCGTGTTGCCCTGAAAGGACCCCTGACAACACCGGTCGGTGGTGGGTTCCGTAGTCTAAACGTAACGCTCCGTCAGGTGCTTGAACTCTACGCATGTGTCCGCCCTGTCCGCTACTTCCAAGGTGTTCCTGCTCCTGTAACACATCCCGAAAAGATGAATGTCGTTATCTTCCGTGAGAATACCGAGGATGTTTATGCCGGTATTGAATGGGAACAAGGCACGCCAGAGGTGAAAAAGGTTATCGAATTGCTCCGCACGGAGATGGGTGTCGACATTCGCGAAGATTCTGGAATCGGTGTGAAACCGATCAGCATTTTCGGCACGAAACGCTTGGCACGGATGGCGATCCAGTACGCAATTGACCACGGTAGACGTAGTGTCACTTTTGTTCACAAAGGCAACATCATGAAGTTTACTGAAGGTGCGTTCTGTGCTTGGGGATATGAACTCGCTAAAGAGGAATTCGCTGATCAGACGATTACAGAGGACGAACTCTATGACGATTACGGGGGTGAGTGTCCTGAAGGCAAAATACTTGTTAATGACCGAATTGCTGACAGCATGTTACAGCAGATTTTGACGCGAACCGATGAATACGACGTGATTGTCACCCCGAATTTGAACGGGGACTATCTCTCGGATGCCGCGGCGGCACAGGTCGGTGGTATCGGTATGGCACCGGGCGGGAACCTCAGCGATGAAGTGGCACTTTTTGAGGCGACGCACGGCACCGCACCGAAGTATACCGATCAGGATGTCGTCAATCCGGGTTCACTGATCCTCTCTGCGGTGATGATGCTGGAGCACATCGGTTGGCAAGAAGCTGCTGACCTAATTATTTCGGGACTTGAGAAGACCATCCTCCAAAAACGGGTGACCTACGATCTGGAGCGTCTCATGGAAGACGCGACGAAGGTCCGTACCTCCGAGTTCGGTGCATCTATCATCGAAAACTTCCAGTAAAAATACTTTCCACAGTACGTAGCAGAGGAGCGGCACATGTCTTTAAAAACGAAGCTTATTCTGGTGGGTAGTGTGTTGGCTGCTATCGGTATCGGAATCGGTCTTGAACTACATCGCCTTCACAGACGCATTCTACAAGAATTAGTTGCAATTCGACAGCAAGGCGAAAGATAGATGTAGTTTTCAGTTTCCCCGACAATATACCAATTCCTCTAATGAGTGGGCGCGCTTGTGAGCGCGCCTGTATCTTTTCGCTTTATTACTCCTTAGCGATATAAATACCTACCCACAGGTATATAGGTTCGGTGAACGAATAAAATCCAAACATCCTACAGCGAAAGAAATATCCTTCCACAAAATTTTTAATATATCAATTTTTGTGTGTTGCCATGCGATTTTTGCGTGTTGCCATGCGATTTTTGCGTAGTTAATGAGAGTAAACGGATTGAAATCAGGCTCCGTTTCTTTAGCGGTAACGAGAAAATGAATGCTCATGATCCTTTGATGAACCCAGTGTACGCCTGTGTTTGGCACCCGTTACCGAAAAAAACCTCCCCCCGATTTTGGCGAAGATCTGTCCGTTACGGATAGCATTGGCACGAAACTTGCTACCTTGCAAATATTATTTCTTACATAATCATATTGGGTCATTATCAATATCAAATTATGTATTTAAATTAATTGTGTTCAATATGTCTTATTGAGGTTCACCCTATTTTTTATTTAGCGAAAGTCTTCGCCGGATTCTTAAGTTTAACTCCCACTTTTGAACTTTACATTAGCGAACGGGGAATTCTCTCTGGTTGCTCTATGGAGGGATGTGTTTAGAATTTTTCGTACCCATGGAGTTTTGTCGGCGGTTAGCGCATTGTGTTGTAAGCGTTTAACTTCTTATAGGACTTTTGATTCGCAAAAACCTAATATTCCACTTGCTAAGGAGATAGCGCATGAATAAAGGGGTCTTTGACGGGTTCACTGTGAAAATATTTTATGGTGAGGACGATTATTATCTCGCGCATTTCGTGGAGCTTCCAAATGTTTGGGCTTTCGGAACGACTCCATCCAAGGCGATGATTGAGTTGGAAGCAACTTGGGAATTAATAAAACAGCATAATCGAATGGATAGTGAACCCATTCCGAAAGCCCCTTCACAAGAGGCGTATGAAGGGTCCTTTAATGTTCCAGTTGATGCGCAACTTTACCATACCTTGACTGTCGCCGCGACGGAAGCGGGCGTTAACCTTTATACGCTCGTGGCACGCAAACTCGCAGCAGCAACAAACGCCGAGACAAATGGGCGTGGAGAGTCGTAATAGCTGGAGAAAGAATTGATGACTTGTCCGACTTCGTTCTCAAACGTGTTCCCTCCGATTGGACAATCCACACATAAAGCACTTGACACCGATCACGCTTTAAGGTATTATCCTCATTACCTAAATCACGGATTTTAGCCCACTGGTCAACATTAACGAGACAATTCCAACGGATCAAACCGAATAACGCGGGAGGAGAGCGTGATCTACGAGATAAGAACCTATAATCTGAAACTCGGTCAGCTTAATGAATACTGGGAACGCTTCGGCGAAAAGTTACCTGGACGCCAGAAGCTATCGGAACTCGGTGGACACTGGTACACTGAGGTGGGACCCTTGAATCAGATGGTCGCTGTTTGGCCCTATGAGAGCCTTGAACAGCGGGCGGAGATCCGGCGCGCTGCGGAAGCGGGACCGAATCCGGTATGGCCCCCCGATACAAGTGATCTCATTGTCTCCATGGTATCCGAGATTTTTCTGCCGGCACCTTTTATGGAACCCTTAGGTGAAAAAGACCTCGGTCCCATATATGAAATGCGTCTGTACACCTACCCCGCGGAAGGCATGCCACAAGTTTTAGAAGCGTGGGGTGCAGCGATCCCCGAACGCGTGAAGTATTCATCGTTGGCAGGCTGTTGGTACTCGGAATACGGTGGGATCAACAATTTCATCCATCTGTGGGCGTATAGGAGTTTTGAAGAACGCCAACAGATCCGAGCAGAGACACGAGAGAAGGGTGTCTGGCCCCCCAAAGGCTCTGTGAGACCCATCACGCAGGAGAGCAAACTGCTCTTACCTGCCCCTTTCTCACCGATGCAGTAGTTTAACTTCCACACCGCTGGCGAGGTTCCCAACCTCGCCTATTCACAGGACTTTATTGTCAATCGTTACAATTTGTTGATTTGGCCTCTATCTGAAAGTCCGTGACGTGCCGTAGGGGCGAACACAAATGGAAAACAAACGAGACAAATTCAACGAGAGCCCCGACAACGAGCGTCAATTGCAATCCGATTACCTCGCCCAATACACCCCCAATCATTGCTCCGAATGGAATCACCCCACCCACGAGCACCCGCCAACTGGCATTGACGCGTCCCAACAGTTCGTCAGGCGTAACCACTTGCCTCAGGCTCAGTTGGGTAATGCTATAGACAGTGACCGCCACAGAAAAAAATATCTGTCCCACAATTAATATCGGAATTACCCACATGTCTAATTCCCCTGCAAATGGAACAAGCCCTAGACCAATACTCTGAAGTAATGGCGCCCCGATAAGCAGTGAACTCTGTTTGTGGCGACGCGCTGCCGGTGCCGTAAGGGTTGCACCAACAAGCGCCGTAACACCCGCGCAGCCCACGATAATTCCTAGCCATGTAGGACTAATCAACAACTCACGTGTCAAGTAAAGCAAATACACTGTCGAATGGATCGCGCCGCCAAAGCTTGCAATCGCTGGACCAACTGTTACTGTCCTCAAAATGGGGTGGACGAAAATCGTGCGAAGTCCATCCCTAATGTCACCCCACATCCCTTGATGTTTCTGAGTGCCGACTTTAATTGACTCTGATGAACGGATGAACAACAAGCAAACACCAGCAGTCAGAGACGAAAACGCGTTAAATGCCACGGTAAATGGGGCAGTGAGAACGTCAACCAAGATACCTGCGAGCCCAGGACCTACAATTTTTGCCACCGATCTACCTGCTGAAAGTTTTGAATTCGCCTCAATCAGATCTTCTTGATCAACAATCGATGGGAGGAAAGATAGACTGGCAAGTATATAGATCGCTGATAACGTTCCACTGAAGAAGCTTACCAAGTAGAGCAATTCAATGCGAAGCACGCCTAAAACTGCTGCCACAGGAATCGTTGCTACAAAAATTCCCTGTCCAAACTCGGTGGTTATCATCAGTGGATACCGTTTGGCGCGATCGAGCCAGACACCGATGAACAGTCCAAATAAGAGCACCGGTGTATGATGGAGTGCTTTAAGGATTCCCATCTCACCTGCGCTGGCATTGAGCGTTAAAATGGCTGTAAGAGGAAGTGCCACAGTCGATATTGTGATACCGAAGACGGCAGTAGATTCTGCTGTCCACAGTTTTAAAAAATTTGGATGCCTCCAAAGCCGCCCGGCTAATATTTTCATAATGAACATTATACCACTTTTTTGCGGCATTGACGCCGCTTTTCTAACACCTGAAAGACAGCAACTCCCTTAAGAAATACCTGTTTATATTTAGCCCCAGCGGAGTGACATGTGTGTAGTTATGCGATCCGCACCACTCCTTAGCCCCAGTGGGGCGATATATATGCAGAAAAGCGTTACACCCCAAACCCCGTAGGGGCGACATCTGTGGGGTTTCCCAATATCTGTCTGCCCATCCTGCTGGTAGGGTTTCCTGGGGAAAATACCCAAGCAAACACCTCGCCTTGCTTCTCTTATTAGCACCAATCGTTGATTGCTGACTGTCTTTCTTGTGGGAGAGATCTCCGAATCCCGACTTCTGACTCTGTGTGCTGTTTACTGAGAGGGAACGTGCGATAAATCGCACGACTACAAACAGTCCGTTTCTCATACTACATACCCCATAAGTGTGAAATTTTCAGAGTAAATTTCCGAGCGTCATTAGAAGAAACCCTCCAAAACCCAGTCATGGTATAGATTTACAACCTTTTCCAAAACCTATCACATTTAAAGTTTACTCTGAATACTCTGAAACGTGCACCAGTTCCTTTGATACTGCTATAACATATCCATCCTACAGTATACAATCGCTTTCTCATTACTGACCGCTGACCGCCATAAATGATTTGACATAAACGCCTGAATGTGCTATGATACTAAAAACTGACCTTTCGTCTAAAAAACAGCCACACAAATTATAATCTAAGGAAAACGATATGGCGCGTTCAAAACAGTCTGACCTATCACTAATAGAACTTTATAAACACGTAAAAAAACAGCACGGAGATGCCATACTCCTTTGTCGAGTCGGCGATTTCTATGAAGCCTTCTTTGAAGACGCTGAACGCATCGCACGCCTGCTTGAGATCGCCTTGACGGCGAGAAGCCATAAAAACCAAAAATCCCCACCGCCACCGATGGCGGGTATCCCGCACCATGCCCTCGACTCCTATCTCTACAAACTCGTCAAAGCCGGACATAAGGTCGCCATTTTGGAGCAGACCGAAGATGCAAAACTCGCACGGGACGAGAATCGACTCGTCAAACGCGATGTCGTCCGAATCGTTACACCCGGCACCGTAACCGATCCAAAGGTGCTTGAGCATAAAGTGAACAATTACATCGTCTCGATTTATCTCAACAAAGACACTTACGGTGTCGCCGTTGCAGATCTCTCTACGGGAGAATTTCTGGTAACCGAACTCACAGATCCATCACGTCTCTGGGCGGAGATCCACCGTTTTTCTCCCAAAGAGTGTCTCTTTGCTGACACCTTCGAGGATGAGGAGATGTTTGATCGTCTCAAAGCCGAACTCAAGGTAACACTCAATGATTTACCCGATTGGCGGTTTGAAGTGGATACCGCTCGGACGGAGCTTCTCGAACATTTCCAAACGATTTCGCTCGACGGATTCGGATGCGAACACCTTCCGACTGCGATCTCTGCCGCGGGCGCGCTCATCTATTACCTAAACGAAACGCAGAAACAGGAAGTTGAACACATCGTCTCCCTTCACACCTATACGCTCTCGGATTTCATGGTGCTGGATGCCGATACACAACGCAATCTTGAACTGACAGCCTCCATTCGCGACGGATCTACAAAAGGCACGCTCCTCGAAGTCCTTGATGAGACGGTGACAGCGATGGGCGGCAGAAGAGTGCGTCAGTGCCTCTTACAGCCGCTGCTCGATGAAAAAGAGATTGAGGAACGCCTGAGCGCAGTCGATGAACTCAAAACCCAGATTAGTCTGCAGGAAGAATTACGAGATGCCCTCGGACAGATGTACGATATCGAACGACTCATTTCACGGATCAGTCTCGGTTCTGTGAACGGACGCGACCTGCATTCACTTAAGGATTCCCTTCGTCTGATCCCCGATGTTAAGGTGCAACTCCAAAACTGCGGTAGCACTCTGTTAGTAGACCTTGATAGCACGTTGGATCCGCTTCCAGACTTAGTCGCATTGATTGAACACGGCATCCATCCCAACCCACCCGCGACAATTCGTGAAGGCGACATTATAAATGACGGTTATAGCGAGGAACTCGATGAACTTCGACAGATTGTAGGGCAGGGAAAGGACTGGATAGCCGCTATGCAGGAAGATGAACGCAAAAGCAGCGGTATCCAATCTTTGAAGATCGGATTTAATCAGGTCTTCGGCTACTACATCGACGTGACGAAACCGAACCTGCACATGGTGCCTGAGCATTATATCCGTAAACAGACGCTTCGGAACTCCGAACGGTTTATCACACCTGAACTCAAGGAGCAGGAGGCAAAGGTCCTCAACGCCGAAGATCGGATACAGACTTTGGAATATGAACTCTTCTGTCAGATTCGCGAGGAAGTCTCGAAATGGACAGAGGTTATCCAAAAAATTGCCGCGGCACTCGCGATGATTGACGTGCTTGCGAATTTCGCGTATATCGCATCGAAATACAACTATGTGAAGCCGACCGTGGCGGCGGTGGACGAGATCGTTATCCGTGATGGCAGGCACCCGGTTGTCGAGCAGTTATTCACGCAGGAGGGATTTGTTCCCAACGATACACTCCTCAACTGCGATGATGAGCAACTGCATATCATCACGGGACCGAACATGAGCGGTAAGAGCACGTATCTGCGTCAGACGGCACTCATCGTTTTGATGGCACAGATTGGGTGTTTTGTCCCTGCCTCGGCTGCGAAGATCGGCTTGGTAGATCGGATTTTCACACGCGTCGGGGCGTCAGACAACCTCGTAATGGGGCAGAGCACGTTCCTCGTTGAGATGAACGAGACGGCGAATATCCTCAACAACGCCACCCCCAACAGTCTCGTTATCTTTGACGAAGTCGGACGCGGCACCAGCACGTTTGATGGACTCAGCATCGCATGGGCGGTTTCTGAGTATCTTTTAGATGAGAAACGGATGGGCGCGAAAACGCTTTTCGCAACGCACTATCACGAGTTGGTGGAACTCGCCAGCAAGTATAAACGCGCCAAGAACTACAATGTCGCCGTTCATGAAGATGGACAGAAAGTAACCTTTCTCCGAAAAGTTGTTCCTGGTGGCGCAGACCAGAGTTACGGTATCCATGTCGCACGACTCGCAGGACTACCCCAAGTTGTAATCACACGCGCCCAGCAGATACTTGAGGTGCTCGAACAGCACAATCTCAGTGTTGAAGCGGATGGAGCGACGGAACAACCTCCGAAATCACATCCGACACTGCCGAAACCGCGTCGCCGTGTCTCACGAAAAACGCTGCAGAGCGATTCCCTACAGATGGCACTCTTTACACCGAAGACACATCCACTCGTCGAAGAGATCCGACAGTTGGAGCTTACGCAGGTAACCCCTTTGGATGCAGTGAATATTCTCTATGATTTGAAGGCGAAGGCGGAGGAATCTTAGGGTTCGGCGGCAGCGATGCAGTCCCCTTCTAACACATCAAGCGTAACGCGCTGAATCTGATTGATCGCACTCTCTGGCGCATCCACAAGGACACGGAGATAGTTGTCAGTAAAGCCTGCGAGGTGTTTGTTTTTCCCTTCTCTGCTCGCTTCAATGAGCACCTCTTTCTGCTTTCCAAGCATCCGTTGTCGAAATGCGGTATTCAAGCGTTCGCCGAGCGCAATCATCGTTTGACTGCGTGCGGCAGAAACGTGTGGGGACACCTGGTCCGGATAGGTCGCCGCAGGTGTGCCTTTTCGGGGGGAGTAGCGGAACACATGCAATTGGCTGAATTCGATGTCTTCGACGAATTGGCATGATTCCTCAAAATGGGCATCTGTTTCACCAGGGAACCCGACCATAATGTCGGTGGTAATCCCGACATCATCGCCAAAGACGCGTCGTAAGTTCTCAACGAGATGCGCGAATTCTGCCGTGGTGTAACGTCGACGCATCTGTCGCAACACCTCATCTGAACCGGCTTGGAGTGGGAGGTGGAAATGCGGCATACATTTCGGAAGTGCCGCCATCCGCTCACCAAGGGTATCTGGGAAATACATCGGTTCGATCGAGCTGAAGCGGATACGTTCAATACCTTCGATGTCGTGGATATGCTCTAAAATGTCAGCGATGTCTTTTTCTCTGCTGGTGTCTGCGCCGTAAGCACCCAGATGCACACCGGTGATGATGACCTCTTTGATACCGCTGTCAGCGATACGATGTGCTTCACCGGCGATGTCATCGAGGGGACGACTCGTCATTCTACCCCGCACGTACGGGATAATGCAATAGGTGCAGAAGGCACTGCATCCGTCTTGCACTTTGATAAGCGCACGCGTGCGTTTTCCGGCATCACTGACACCTTTGCTAAAGCGTGCGTGTTCCCGAATAGCATCGTGTTGAACGGGTTCTATGGCGAGGAGTGGGTTCGACGTGTGAGTTACCTCTTCAGCAGGGGATGATGTTTCGGTATGTAGTACATCAAGATACTGCTGAAAGTCAGCCTTTTCTCGGTTGCCAAAAACGAACGTTACACCGGGGATCTCTTCGATCGCCTCGCGGTCGCTTTCAGCATAGCAACCTGTGACGAGCACTTTTGCGTTCGGATTCTGCCGGATCGCTCTCCGAATGGCTTGCCGTGCTTTCTGGTCGGCGACGTTTGTTACGGTACATGTGTTAATGAGATAGAGGTCGGTCTGCTGTTGAGATGTTTCATCATCAACAATCGTATATCCATTGCGGCGAAGTGTCTCGCGCATGGATTGTGTATCGTATTGGTTGACCTTACAGCCCATCGTAATCAGTTTCGCGGTTTGCATGAGTCTTTTTATCCATTTTGTTGGAAAGATCCCAACTTCGTTCCGTACACGTTCACTGGTGAGGTATCTGTTTTCCAAGTAAATATTATACCGAATTTTTGACCGAATTGCAAATGGGGAGTTCTGCAGAAAGGTAGGTGGGGTTTCTAACCGCACCGGATAATGCAAAAAAACGCTTAAAATCTGCGAAATTTAGACTCAAATTGTGTAGGAGCGAGTGTTTTTGCTGGGGTGTTTCCCAATGCTCGCGATTCCACTGAGGTATGAAAGAGCGGATTTGCTGGGGGATGGGCGGGTACCGAGACCCGCCTCGGAAGGAAGTCTATGATAATTCAACCGCGTTACCGGTACGGGCGGATTCATAGATAGCCATGTTGAGGGCGACAGAACGTCTGCCTTCATAGCCGTCAACTGCAGGTGAACCGCCGTCGTTGATGACTTGGAGGGCATCCTCGATGACGTTATCCGGGTAGGGCGGAAGTTCGATTTCGGGTTCACCATCATCGACGAACTCCCACATCTCCGGCCCGAGACCGACAATACCTTTTTCGCCGTGGACGTGGATCATTGAAACGCTGCTGCCGGGGAAGGTTGTCGTTGTCAGGACGTGTCCGAGTGCCCCGTTTTCAAATTCGAGGATTGCCGAGGTCATGTCCTCAGTTTCACAATTTTCGTGATCGTAGACGTCAAAGTGGGCACCGATAACGCGTTTAACAGGTCCCATAAACCAGAGCATCAGGTCGATGTAATGCACGCCTTGGTTCATGATGGAACCGCCACCGTCGAGTTCCCAAGTGCCGTGCCAACCGACGTAGTAGCTATCTGGACGTTTCCACTTCATACGGAGTTCGCAGAGCAACGGTCTACCGAGCCCACCCGTTGCGAGTACGTGCTGGATCTGGCGATTGTGTGTACCGTATCGTTCGCCGAAGTCAACAAGCAGTTTGACATCGTTGTCTTCGCAGGTTTTGATAAGGGAGTTGCAATTTTCAACGCTGACGTCCATCGGCTTCGTGGTGATGACGTGTTTACCGCGGCGTGCGGCTTCCTCTCCAAATTTTCCGTGGAGACCGCTTGGCGTCATAATCATTGCCACGTCGATGTCATCTCGGTCGAACATCTCAAGGGCATCATCGTGGCTTTCGCAACCGAAGCGTTCTTCAGCCGACTTGCGCCGTTCTTCGACAAGATCCGCAACGGCAACGAGTTCCGCACCGTCTGTGTCGTGGATCATACTAGAGCGGTTCATACCCATACCTAAACCGACAACGCCAAAACGTAGAGTAGTAGCCATTAGAAATTCTCCTTTTATAGTTATCAGTAGTCAGTTAACTGATAACCATCATACCACATACACGGATTATGCGTTACAAAAAATTGACGATACCGACACTCGGTTTTACTCTTCTCCTCTTTATCTTGCATGCCGTATTGAAATCTTCATTCGCACAAACCGTTTCTTCACTAAACCAAGATATGCGTTTCACCGATGTAACGGCGGAACTCGGTATCGAATGCCAGCATGTAAACGGTGAAAGTGGTAAGAAGTACTTTATTGAACCGATCGGCAGTGGCGTTGCCCTCTTCGATTTTGACAATGATGCGGATTTAGATCTCTATCTCGTCAACGGTAGTGATTTGCCGGGGATGACCTCGTCGATTCCGCCAACGAATTGCCTCTATCGTAATGATGGTGGTACTTTCACCGATATAACGACTGAGGCATCTGTCGGTGATATGGGCTATGGGTTGGGGTGCTGCGTCGGTGATTACAACAACGATGGATTCACCGATCTCTACGTGACGAACTACGGTCCGAACGTGCTGTATCGCAACAACGGAGACGGCACTTTTACGGATGTCACTGCCACTGCGGATGTTGATGGCGATCAGTTCAGTAGTGGCTGTGCGTTTGTAGATGTTGATGCCGATGGATATCTGGATCTTTATGTCGTCAACTATGTCCAGTTCGACCCAGATACGAACCCAGAATGCAACCGACAGGGGATTCGGACATATTGCACACCGGAGGCGTTACCTGGTGTTGCCGATGTGTTCTACCGCAACAACGGTGATGGCACCTTCGCGGATGTTTCAAAGGAGGTAGGCGTCGGCACAGCAAATGGAAAAGGATTAGGCGTGGTCTGCGGTGATGTGGATAACGATGGGGATGTCGATATTTTCGTTGCAAACGATACCACGCCGAATTTTCTTTATCTCAACGAACGGAATGGTGTTGAGATGACCGAGGACGCGCTTTTCGCAGGCGTTGCGCTCAGTGAGGAAGGGCGTGCCTATAGCGGAATGGGCGCGAATCTCGGTGATTTTGACAACGACGGTTATCTCGATATCGTGATTACGAATTTTCAGGATCAGACGAATAGCCTCTATCATAATGCTCAGAGTGGGTTTTTCACTGAGATGAGTTTCGCTAAAGGGATCGGTGAGAGGAGTCTCCCTTATTTGGCGTGGGGTGTGGATTTCATCGACTTCAACAACGACGGCTGGTTGGATCTGTTTATTGCGAACGGGCACTTGGATGACAATATCGCGGAGATCGATCCGATTGGCACGTATGCCCAGCCGAATCAACTTTTTCTGAGTGATCGGGGTATCCGTTTTTCGGAAAGTCCTGACGCAGCAATAGCGCAGCAGAAAGTAAGTCGAGGCACCGCCTTCGGTGATATTGATAGCGATGGCGATATTGACATTGTTATCTCTAACCTCAAAGACACACCGACCGTTTTACGAAACAACGGTGACAACGCTTCGCGGTGGCTGACTATCAAGCTCATCGGTACCCATTGCAACCGAGATGCGATTGGGGCACGTGTG
Organism: Candidatus Poribacteria bacterium; assembly: GCA_965220065.1. Lineage (GTDB taxonomy): Bacteria > Poribacteria > WGA-4E > WGA-4E > WGA-3G > WGA-3G. Next base: position 4,035,760 of record OZ244804.1, on the reverse strand, counting down.
ACTATTGTCTCCGAGAGTTTGACACAGATGCGTGAGGTCAAAAGCGGTTCGGGCTACCTCAGTCAGAACGATCTTCGTTTACATTTTGGGTTGGGTGCCACAACATCGGTTGATACGCTAACGGTGCGGTGGCTCTGTGGTAAGGTCCAAACTTTGCAGAATATTGAAGCGAATCAAGTGCTTGTTATTTCAGAAAATTAGTACTAACGTGAGTTTGAAAAAAAGTTAAATCTTGTAGGTTGGGTTGAACGAGAACTCCTACCTAAAAAGTGTCTAACACTGATGACCTCCAAGTTCAGCAAGAAACCTGAATGTATCAAAGCACGAGTGAAACCCAACGCTTTTCTATTACCAATGAGATTTTTTTGTTGGGTTTCGCTATATCTATGTCCATCAAGGATTCATGGGAAGGCAAAATTTCCGTTAGCAACATAAGGGGCTTGGTCTTTACTGCTCAACCCAACCTACGGAAACTCCTGATCGCGACTTCTTCTCTGCCATTTATAATCTTATTTTTTGTGATATACTATTTAAACCAGTTTGGGTGGCACTGCAAACCGTCTGCTACCCTCCCACCTTCTCAGGGGGATAAATGGGCTGGGGAACGGAAAATTCAAATGGATGTGTTGGAAGAACTTAAGGCGCGGGACGAGCGCATTGAAAGATTGGAACGCGCACTTTTGTTAGTGCTGAGTTTAAACGTTGGGAATCACCTCGACAAGTCTTCTCAGAATTGTTTTAGCCATGTTCCATCTTTTGCGGTAGAGCAAATGGAGACCCTTGTTGCGGAATCTGGAAGCACGGAGCAAGTCATTGAAGCGTTGCTTGACACCACTGAAAAACGTTATCGTGTTGAACTCGACGCATTGGGGCGGTGACCTTGTGGATCACAGCATATCGTAGTGGGCATTTTACGATAAATCGCGCTACCTATGGTATAGCGTAATCGTCTGGGTTATCCTTTCGCCAGTTCGGGAGGTAACCGTTTTTGTGCCCAAAGCCGTAGGAGGGTCCGATCTGATTGATGCTTGACCAGGGCCAGGCTTGTCCACCGATGAGACGAAATTCCTCACCTTTACCGCAGAGCCAATAGAACATGTGCGCCACGTATCTCGCCACACCGTGTCCACCATATTCCGCCATTTGGAAGTCGAATTCGGGTTCTTCCTTCCAATCCCGTGTGGGTGGGACTGTCCGCCAATAACTGTACTTCAGCATGTGGCGCAAACCTTCTGCCGAGGATTCACCGCGACGGTGGAGGATGCTTTGCGAGTGAATAACGAAAGAACCTGCGGGTCCCTCGCTTGAAACACCTTTCTCGGCTATATCTCGACTTGTGGAACGGATGTGTGAGCCGGGCATGAGTTCTGTCGGTCCCAATTCCATGGGTGTATCCTGTGGGAAGTAGAAGACCTCCACGAAATTGGTTTCGGGTCCAAAGACATGATCGGCGTCGTGGTGCCACCCTTGTGCGGGCATCGGGCACTCAACACGATGGTTGCTGACTAATACTGGCAACCCGACATTCTTGCCGAGCAATGAACGCAGTGCGCCAGCGAGTTCACGATTCAGCAGGACATGCTCAATATACCAATCTTCAAGCAGAATGGGGCTTGGTTCGTGCGTATCCCGCATTCGCTCTAAATCGGCGTGTGTCAATCCATCGGGCATAAAACTCGGATTTATCGGTAAATCGCCGTTGAGATAATCACACGTCCGCTGGTTAATTTCATCGGGGACGACGCCTTGAAGTTGAAGATAGCCATCCCGACAGTACTGTAGCACCTGTGTGTCGGTAAGCGTCGGCTCACAATCAAAGGTGCGGTTTACTTCGTCGTGTTTCATCCTTGATTTCCTCACACTTCTTACTTTTCCATTCTAAAGACACCGATTCTGAAGCCATATCTCTTGTAAAAGGCAACGGCATCCTCGTTATGAGCGAGTACGTCCAATCTGACTTTCTTATCCGTCCATACATTTTCGTATAGCCAATCGAGCAACTGCGTGGCGATCCCTTTTCGCCGATGGACTCTGTCTACATACAATTGCCGCATATAGTAGTGTCCACCGTCATCTCTGTATAAGCAGTAGCCGACAATGTGTCCATTCTGCTTCGCCACATAGCAGATATAATCGGTTGCCAACCACGCTTTCATCCGTTGCGTGAGCTGGACGATGTTCATTGGATCCGGGTGCCGCTCGTCCTCGATGAGATGCTTGTTCAGTTCAGCAAGCGTTTCGACATCGGTGAGTTCGGCTCTAACGATTTCCATTTTCGTGTTTTTCTATAATCGCAAATACTGTATCAATAACGGCTTGCTCACCGTCTTCCCGCCGTTGTTGTTTTTCAGCATCGCTCAAGAGAATATGCTCACCCTTGCTTGGATTATCAAAGACGAACAGCAACGAGAGGCGTTGCATCCCAAAGTATTCTGCAACAGCGAAAGTGGTAGCCGTTTCCATATCTACGGCAATATAGCCTTGATGAGACCAACTCTGAATTTCTGCTTTTCCCTCTGCGAGCAGTGCCGATGTCGTCCAGATTGGACCTGTATGTATCTCAACGGAGGCAACACATGAGGGCATAATCTGTTTAACAAGGTTGGGTGAAGCACTGACTTCTCGCTTTTGAGGTAAATAATATTGCGATGCACCTTCACCACAATACGCCGATGTTGCGCAAACGATATCGCCTGCTTGGATGCTATCGGTCAGGGCACCGCAGCAACCTGTTTGTATGACTAAGGTTGTGCCCAAGACCGCGAAGAGATGCGTGATTTCAGAAGCCATCGCATCACCGTACACAGAAGCATAACCAACGGTGATGTTCTTATAATCACCAATCAACACGTCCTCGAAAATACCATTTGGTGAACCGACTTCAAAAACGTACGAGAGAAAATCACTATGCTTAACGTAATTGGCTCTTAGGTTGCGTGTCCCCCGGAGAACTAAGACAGTCGGTATCCTGTCCTCAGGGATATTTAAAAGCGACAACCAGTCATTTTTTGTTAATTCCTTGAGCATTATGCCTTTCTTGTGAACCTTGTCTATAGGGTCAGTGTTACAGTATCCTGTTTTACGAGGTCCTTTATTTCCCATTCTGAGCTGTAAGCCGCCAACGCTTTCGTCTCTGGAGAGAGTCTCTCCATCACTTCCGGTGGAAAGACTTCCCGGATCCCGCGCTCGTCTTGAAAAAATTGGGTCTTATACCGCAGAATCAGGAATCTCCGATCGCGGTCCGTCGGTTTCCACACCAACACACCGTGTGTCAATAATTCAGTGATGAGCACAACATCTCCTGCTTTTGGTGTCACATTGACAAGAGCCGGATGGAGCGGAGCATCTGGATTATCGGGTTCAGGGAAAAACAGGTTTTCAGGGCGCGCAAACTCGCGCTTATGGGAGCCCGGTAAAACTACCAAACCGCCATCCCCCGGATAGACATCCGTGAAATAGAAGAAAGCGACGACATCGTTTGTGAAGATCTGATCGTTTCTGACACCGTAGCGTCGAGTCCAGCGAAAACCTTCACCGGCACAATGGAGCGGTGTCATCTCCTGTCGCTCGTGGGTATTCACAACGAGCGATCCGCGATTGAAACGGGGTTTGTTCCACGTCAATTCTTTGATGATGGGCCACGTAACAGGGTGTAGTGTAAGTGCCTCAAGCGATTTGTCGGCAGAGAACCCATTTGAGAAGCCCTCCCCGCCTCTACTAATTCCGGGTGGCAATTCATCCGGTGCCGCTTGCACAAGCCGTTCGATTGTTGCCTGTGCATTGCTAAGTTCTTCTGGTGTCAGGACGTTCTCTAAATGCAGATAGCCACGTAGGTCAAAGAGATATTTCTGTTTCGGTGTCATGTCCTTTCCTCAAGTCGGATAGGGGTATTGTTCTCTTGCGAAATATAGTATAAAGAATTGCTTTAAATTTCAAGGTAATTTATAATAATGGCATGAGTTAGGTGGGATGAGGTACTCCAATGCTTTAGTGGAGGGGTTCAAGGTGGAAAATCAAGCAGTCCTCAGCAAGGCTTTTATCAAGCAATCCTTGGTGGACAATCGAGAGACACTGCGGAAATACGGGGTTAAGCGGATTGGTTTGTTCGGATCCTACGTCCGGGGAACAGCGACGGCTGCAAGTGATATTGATTTCCTCGTTGAACTCGAAAGACTAACTTTTCGCGATTATATGGGGTTGGCTCTTTTTCTCGAAGGTTTATTTAAGAAAGACGTTGACTTGGTTACCCCCACCTCCATCAAACCGGGTTTCAAACCTTATATTGAAAAAGAGATAGAGTATGTCACGGAACTATAACCTATATTTCCAAGACGTAGTGGTGGCAGCTGATCGTGTTGCCTCCTATGTTGAAGGTGTTACTCGCGATGAGTTTGAAGCGGATCAGATGCGACTTGATGCGGTTATCCGAAACCTTCAGGTCATCGGTGAAGCAGTCAAGAAAATTCCTGATTCAATTCAAAAAAGGTATCCAAGCATTCCATGGCATGAAATTGCAGGGTTAAGAAACAGAGTAACCCACGTATATTTTGATGTGGATATTAATATTATCTGGGATGTAGTACAATTTGAACTTCCGACGCTGAAAACACAAATTCAACGGATCCTCAAGGAAAGAAGTGGATAATACTGTGTGTCCCAAAATCGGACAGAGGTCATGCTTGACAATTTTTCGTAATGTATTAGGATGTTTAATTAATTTTGATAGAGGTATATCTGCATCAAAAAGGAGAATGCCATGTTCAAACGAACAATCCGAACTACCTATAAACCTGTAGCATTTGGTTTGATGCTTGTTTTTGGCTTGATGCTACTTGCTCATGTCGGAGATGCCGCACCCAAACCCGAAGTTTGGTTTTCCTTCAAAGGAAGGAAGGCAGATGTCGTTGAAGATGCCAGCGGCAATGGAAATGACGGCAGGATTGAGGGCAATGCAAAGCGTGTCCCAAGTAAAGACGGTCCTTACGGGATGGGCATCGAACTCAGCAAAGCTTTGGACCAGTTCATTGAATTCGATTACGAGATGACCGATCCCGGCACCGTTTTATTCTGGTTTAAGCCGCATTGGAATGGTGGGGACGCTGGGACCTTTAGGATATTCGATGCCAACAATGCAGTCGTCTTCTTCTCCATTGGAAAAGGTGCAGTCATCGGGGAACGGGAAAATGAGTTCCATTTCGCCGTAGAGGACGCACCCGATACAGACTATTATCTCGCCGCCCAGGCCGAGGATGTTGTTAAAAAAGATAAGTGGATGCACGTAGCCGCAACTTGGGATTTCGGAGGGAGTGCTTTCTTCTACCTTGATGGTGAGGAAGTCGCTACATCGAAAGGGTTCGCAGGATTTCCCAAATTTCATGAATCCCCAAGAATCGGCGGAAATAACAAGTTTAAGTACAGAGCCACCACGGCGGGTGCTCACGGCGTTATTGACGAATTCGCTATCTACAGCGAAGTCTTGTCGCAAAAAGACATCCAGCGGGAAATGGAGATGCTCGTTTCCGATGTGAAGCCCGAAGGGAAAATTGCTGTTACCTGGGGACGAATAAAGAGTGAATGATAACCATTATTGAACAATTCATCATAAGAACACGATGAATGATGTATCGTGATGGTGTAAGGGGCGTTTTCTCTTCAAAGTCTATACCCTTGAAGATACCAAAACGCCCCAACCTACTCATAATCCCCCAACGCATCCCGCAATCGCTGCAATTCCGCTTTCAATTCCACAACAACATCCGCATACGCCGGATCTCCGTAAATATTGTGCATTTCATGCGAATCCTTCTCCAAATCGAACAATTCCCATTCTGGCGGTGTCGCTCGGTCGATTGCGCCGCCTGACCCTAACGCCTCACCGTAATAATAAATGAGTTTATACCGTTCCGTCCGCACGCCGTAGTGCGCCGGGATGTTAAAGTGCGCGAGGTGCATCCAATACCGGTAGTACATAGACGTGCGCCAATCCGCTGGCGTTTCACCTTCCAACGACGTTCGGAGACTACGTCCTTGCATATCGTCGGGAATTCCTATACCTGCGTAATCGAGGAGCGTCGGCGCGAAATCAACATTCAGTGTAATTTGTTCGCTTACACCCGACGCTGGGATCCGACGTGGGTATCGGACGAGCAACGGAATCCGCATCGATTCCTCATACATGAACCGTTTGTCATACCAACCGTGGTCGCCTAAGAAAAATCCGTGATCTGCCGAATAGATGACGATTGTGTCTGCCGAGAGACTTTCTGCATCCAGATAATCGAGCAGTCGTCCGACATTCTCGTCGATGGCGTGGGCACAACGCAGATAGTTCTGCATATAGCACTGATAGTTCCACCGTTTCAAAGCATCGCCTTCCAAATTTTTAGGTGTCGGCTCCGGTAGATGATTTTTCTCCTGCATGATACCTACCTTCGCAGTGTTCATCGCGGCAGCCGCTGCCCGATTTTCATAATCATCGTTGAAGGTCGGTGGTTCAGGGATCTCCTCCGTATAGAGATGCCGATGCTTCGGATTCGGAAAAAACGGATCGTGCGTCGCTTTGTAGGTCGTCATCAGAAAAAACGGTTGATCCGTCTCTCTGTTCCGTAGCCAATTCAACGAACTGTCCGTCACGATATCTGCGGAGTATCCATCGAATTTTTTCCGTTCCCCCATTTCGATCATTTCAGGATTGATGTGTGCACCTTGGATGGGAAACACGTTCCAGTAATCGAATCCGTGCGGATCGCTGACACCACTGTGTCCGAGATGCCACTTCCCGACAATCGCGGTCTGGTAACCGTCTCCATGCAACAGTTGTGCGACCGTTCGTTCTTGCGTGTGATCGATTGTGTCTGCGAGGGTTTTGATACCCGTCTTATGGCTGTATTTTCCTGTAAGAATGGAGCCGCGTGCTGGCGTGCAGATGGCATTTGTGCAGAAACAGTTATTGAATCGCATCCCGCCATTCCCGATTCGGTCGATGTTCGGGGTACGATTCATCTCGCTGCCATAGCAACTGATCGCCGGTGCCGCATGGTCATCCGATACGATAAGGAGTATATTCGGTCTGTGCGTAGTCGGCATGGCTTATTCCCAAGGTTTCAGGATAATTTTGGAACTTTCGTGAGATGCGGAGGTTTCAAATGCCTGCTGAATTTCGCGCATCGGGAAGACGTTGCTGATAAGCAGATCGAGGAGGGGTGAACCCTCAATGACCTTCATCAATCCGGGGAATTGGTTGAGGTTATAGTGCCATGCCCCAGCGAGGCGCAACCCTTTACCGATGAGATCTGGACTCACATGGAGGACGGTGTCGTTGTTGCCGCTCTGTCCGACGAAGGCAATCGTGCCACGCCGCCGCGTCGCATCGATACAAAGTCGGTGCGCTTGGACGTTTCCTGAACAGTCGAGTGCGAAGTCCACACCGCGACCGTCTGTCGTGATGTCCCGAATCTGGTCCACGGCATCTTCATCGGTTGGGTTGATGACCGCTTCGACCCCCATCTGTCTTGCGCGTTCGGCGCGCCACGGAATCAGTTCCGCTGCGATGACTTTGGCACCACGGAACCGAGCATTGGTAATCGCACCGAAACCGACGGGTCCTATCCCCGTAATTAGCACAGTGTGTGTGGCGTTAACGCCCATCTCGTCAAACGCTCGGTAAGACGGACCCAAGGCGCAACACGCAAGTGAGGCGTGTTCGTAAGAGACGTTATCTGGAATCTTCGGGAGCAACCAAGAGGGTTTGAGAATGTACTGTGCCATCGTCGCACTACCGTAACGCGATCCGACGAATTCCTCGAAATTGTAGTTGTTTTCGCAGTGGATGTAGTCCCCGTCGGTGCACAGTACGCATTTCCCGCACGGATATTGCGGCATCACGACGACTCTATCGCCGATCTCCACTTTCCCGGGTTGGGCGATGTCGACAACTTCGCCTGCGGCTTCGTGTCCTATCCCGTCGGTTTTGTGTCCATACTCGAAAGCGTGATATTCGTTACACATCGGCGAAGCATGGATTTTTACAACGACCCAATCCTCTTTCGGTGTTGGATCTGGTACTTCGACGAGTCCTGCTTGATGTTCACCTAAGATTGCTGCTACTTTCATTTTTGCTCCTTCTGTTTTACACCAAAGATATAGGAATATTTCGGTTAAACCTTCGTCCATTTTAGCATAAATTACGCTATAAAGCAAATTGTAGACTGTTGAGAGTGTGTAAAGTTTTTGATGTTTCTGCAACCCCGTAGGGGTGATATCTCTGTAGAAATGTCTTGACAAAATTGGCGAAAACCTGTTTAATAATAGAGGCATATACAAACCATCACAGCAAGTATTGACTTGCAAGTCACGCCAGCAATGCCGTGTTTTCGGCATGTTAGGATTTAATCTTTTATAAAAGGGAAATGAAATGAAAATAGAACAACGACTTGAAGAATTAGGTGTGGAATTGCCAGAACCCGCGGTTCCCGTAGCAAATTACGTCACGACGGTGCAAACCGGTAATCTCGTCTTTACCTCTGGGCACGGACCCGGAACAGGCGAAGGCCCAATCTATCAGAGCCAACTCGGTACCGATGCGACGATCGATGAAGGCTATGCCTCAGCGCGCCAAGTGGCAATCTGTTTGTTGAGTACCCTCAAACACGCACTCGGTGATCTGGATAGAATCAAGCGTGTCGTCAAAGTAATTGGGTTCGTCAATTCGGCACCCGACTTCACCGACCAGCCAGCGGTTGTCAACGGGGCATCAGACTTTTTGGTCGAGGTCTTTGGTGATAAAGGTAGGCACGCCCGCTCCGCGGTCGGTATGGTGCAATTACCCGGTGGGATTCCCGTCGAAGTTGAGATGGTTGTCGAAATTGAAGACTAACCTCTTTAGGAGAAAAGAAGGGTAGAATGGCAGTTCAAATTGTTAAACCTCGGATACGCGGATTTATTTGTACCAATGCCCATCCCGTGGGATGTCAAACGAATGTGCTAAATCAGATAGGTGAGATTAAGAAGGACATTCCCTACAAAGCGACGGATATGAACGCACTTGTCATCGGTGCGTCAACAGGGTACGGGCTTGCCTCTCGTATCGCGCTGACGTGGGCTTACGGTGCGAAAACGCTTGGGCTTCTTTACGAGCGACCCGCCGATGCCAGACGGACCGCGACAGCAGGATACTACAATACCTTTGCTTTCCACCAACAAGCATCAGAAGACGGATTTTTCGCGGGTAGCCTCAATGGAGATGCGTTTTCAGATGAGATGAAGGCGGATACGATTACCCGACTCAAAACGGACTTCGGCAAAGTAGATATTCTCGTCTACAGTATCGCCGCACCGCGACGCATACACCCGAAAACCGGTGCCTCACATCAATCAGTCCTCAAACCAATTGGCGAGTCGTATACAGGGAAGACGATTGATCTGAATCGAGACGTTATCACACCTGTGACGATTGAGCCTGCGAATGAACAGGAGATCACAGACACGATCGCCGTGATGGGGGGCGAGGACTTGGAGATGTGGATTGATGCTTTGGCAGAAGCGGAGTTGCTTGCCCCGGAGGTCACAGTTGTTGCTTATACCTATATCGGAAGTTCCTTGACTTGGTCCATTTACCGAGACGGGACTATCGGCAGGGCGAAAGACGATTTAAAAGCGCGTGCAGACGCACTTGACGAGCGGCTCAGAGACCAACTTGGTGGAAGTGCCTATATTTCGGCGAACAAAGCCGTCGTTACGCAAGCATCCGCGGCGATTCCTGTCGTGCCGCTCTATATCAGTATCCTCTATGATATTATGGATGCCAAGGGCATCAATGAGGCACCGATTGGGCAGATGCAACGACTTTTCTCAGAGCATCTCGGACCCGGATTACAGCCGCAACTCGACGGTGAACGCTATATCCGTCTTGATGACCGTGAGTTACAGCCTGAAGTAACCGACGCAGTGACCGAGCGTTGGGGACGAATTGATACCGACAATTTCCATGAACTCTCCGATTACGCAGGCTACAGGCGACGCTTCCGAAATCTCTTCGGATTTGAGGTTGAAGGCGTAGATTACGATGAAGCGATCGAGACGGAGTTAACGTTCTAATCAGGAATGATAGACGACAGATTATAGTGAAATTCTGCTATAACTAAACTCACGACAATTTTTTGTGGTATAATCTAAACGAAACTCACGACAGAGGTTTTTGATATATTACTGTAATTAGAGAATTAAGGAGAAACTTATGACGCAACCAATTCAGGTTACGGTCTGGAACGAATTTAGACACGAAAAAACGAACGAGTTCATTCGTGGTCTCTATCCGAATGGCATTCATGCCGCAATTGCCGATGGACTCGACAAAGTTGGCGGTTTTAAGGTTCGGAGCGCAACTTTAGATGAACCCGAACACGGCTTAACCGACGATGTACTTTCAAACACCGATGTCCTCATCTGGTGGGGACATGCCGCTCACAATGCTGTCGAAGACGCAATCGCCGCCAAGGTTCGCGCGCGTGTATTGGACGGTATGGGATTGATTGTCCTGCATTCCGCTCACTATTCTAAACCTTTTACGGGTTTGATGGGCACATCGTGTAGCCTCAAATGGCGTGAGGCGGGCGAGAAGGAACGTCTCTGGGTCATTGAGCACGGACACCCAATCGTTGAAGGCTTAGGCGAATACTTTGAAATTGAGCACGCCGAGATGTACGGTGAGCCGTTTGATATTCCTGAACCCGATACCCTTATCTTCGTCAGTTGGTTCCCCGGCGGTGAAGTTTTCCGAAGTGGATGTTGTTATTATCGGGGCAGAGGAAAAATCTTCTATTTCCGTCCCGGTCATGAGACATACCCGATCTATTACGATGAGAACGTTCGGCACGTTATTGCGAATGCCTCTCGATGGGCGGCACCCGGTAACGCACCGACCCCTGTCTTTGGGAACGCAAAACCCTTAGAACCCATAGAAGAAGAATAAGCGTCCAACGTAACATGGAGCGGGCTTCTCTCGAAGCCCGCTCGTTGTTATTGGGAACTCTTTATGCAAACAGAAGAGACACAAACGACTGAACCTGTTGAAATTCCACCCGTCACCGGTCCTTATTCCGAGCCGTGGTCCCTGAAAAAGATTATCGCACTGGCATCGGTGTTTGGACCCGCAGCGATTGTTGCTTCAGTGAGTATCGGGGCAGGCGAAACAATTGTTGTCGTCCGTGCGGGGGCGTGGGCAGGATATAACTTGCTCTGGCTTGTGCTTCTCAGCTGCGTCGTCAAAGGCATCTTTGTCACCTACCTGCTCGGTCGTTATACCGCGGTTAGCGGTGAATACATCGGACACCGACTCGTCAAGTTACCTGGACCGCGAGGTTGGCTCCTTATTGCGATTGTTCTTCTTGAAATGGTAGGTGCGCCTTTAGCATGGGTGCCGATCGCTAAACCGTGTGGTGCCCTACTTCATTTTTTGTTCAGAGATACGCTATCTTCAGGTATCTCGCAACTCGTTTGGGAAAACCTAATCACGTCTTGCTTTATCACCCTCGCACTCCTTTTCGGTTTACGTATCTCCTTTGAAAGACTGGAAAAACAGCAACTCATTATCTGTTTGATTCTTGTTGTTGGAACAATTATTGGCACGCTGATGGTGCGTCCAGACTTTGGTAAGGTGCTCGTGGGAAGTCTCCGTTTTGGACATCTACCTGAATTTCCTGAATGGGCGCCCAAGGATGCGGTTGAGAATCCTTTGTTGACGATGGCGACAGCGTTTGGCTATGTCGGTGGTTCTGTAATGGGATATGTCGTCTACGCGAATTGGGTAGGTATGCACCGCTGGGGTATGACATCGCATCGGAACATTGACGCTATCCGTCAGCGCGCCTCCAATCGTGATAGAATTGATTACCTCCCTGAACAACCTGAGCAGGTCAGCCAACTACGACAGATCCTCGCTCCACTTCGATGGGATGTCGGTATGGGGGCGATCGTGCTGTTCATTGTGACAGGGGCGTTTATGATCTCTGGTGCTGCGGTCCTCTATGAGACGCAAGGCACTTTTGAAGGGTGGAGTCTGCTTACCGATCAGGCAAGTGTCTGGAAAAATATTCATGCCTCACTGGTATGGGTGTACTACATTTGTATTATCGTCGCACTGTGGGGAACGTTACAGGCACTTCCTGAGATTTACGCACGGGTGATGCAAGAGTTCTTCCAAGCGATCTGGCCCCATCGCGAATGGAACTACGATACACTCCGTAGATGGATATGTCTCTATATTTTTCTGACGACGATGGTGCTCATCTGGTTGAACATCCCGTTCGACATCTTGACACAGATTGCCGGCTTTATTTTGGCGAATTTTTCGATCGCTTTGATGATGCTCGCCGCACTCTATCTCAACGCGAAGTTACCCACTGCGTATCGGACGCGTCCGTTCATGTTCATCGGTGCTCTGATTTCCGCAGCTGTGCTTGTTACGTTTGCAGGAATTAGCGGTTGGGGATTGTTCGTCAAGCTGTTCGTTGGCAATTAAGATTGACACCTTTCATAGAAGCGTATAAAATACCGTCAACAATTTTGAATCGTCAGGAGGAGATGGAACATGGCAGACGTCAAAGATGAACTCAAGACACTGCAACAAAATGGCTTCGTTTTGATAGAGGGCGCGTTGTCGCCAGATGAGACAGAGAATATCCGTCAGCGGATTAACTATGCCCGTGAGAAAGGGTGGGAGGAAGGCTTAAACGCTGTCGGGAACATGTGGTTTGATACCTTGCTTGATCGCGAACCCGATACGTACCAACCGCTCGTTGGGCATCCGAGTGTCCGTCCCTATCTTGAGGGGTTAATGGGCAAACAGTGCCAACTTCGGAGCCTACGGGCACACATCAATCCGGGTCCGTATCTCCAAGAGTGGCACATGGATTTTTACGGCTATTGGCAGGAACAGCGGTATGTTAAAGAACATCCGTTTGCAATGGCACCCGTTGGAATTAACACCACCTACTACTTCCAAGACAACGCCCCAGGTGAGGGACACCTCAAGTTTATCAAAGGCGGTCATCTGTCGGAACCACCGCACCTCTATCCGATAGATCGTCCTAAATTCGAGGAGTGGTGTGAGGCACAAGAACACGTTATCCTGTATCCGAAAGCAGGGGATTGTGTCGTGTTTATCAACCATATCCCGCATCAAGGTGCCAAAGAACGGGACGATATGGAGCGGAGCAATGTTGTATGTCATTATCAGGTAACCCCGATGTATGAGGGTGTTTGGCACGTCTCTCGTCCGCGCGGGTATCAAGGGACATTCCCGTTTGCTTAGAGATATATGTACGAGTGTTTAGGTTCTTAACGGGCGGGTGTTCTTGACATCCGCCCGTGTTGTTTAACAAACTAACCCTATGAAACTGGAGGATACTCATGCGTAACTTTTGGCGTAACTTACAGACCAAAACCCCGTATGTGAAGATGGTGTGCTTGTGTGTTGTGTATCTGGCAGTGGGTTTACAAAGTATCGGTACAGCCGCGGAGCTTGAGGGCTTAGTCGTCTATTTTGCTTTTGAAGAAGGTGCTGGTAAGACCGTTGCGGATCTCTCCGGTAACGGTCAGAATGGCAAATTGGAGGGAGATACGTCGTGGACGGATGGTAAATTCGGGAAAGCGGTGAATTTCGGCGGGAAAGACGGGATCGTTAGCGTAGAACATTCCGACGCATTTGAGTTTACCGATGGCATCACCATTGCCGCTTGGATTCTGCCCACTTTGAAGGCGGGACCCGGCACATGGCAACTTATCGCGGCGAAGGGACCTGACGTTCAAGAATTTTTCGAGGTGCTACTCCATCCCGACGGTTTTATTTGGATGGGGTGGAAGATGACAGGGGGGCGCGTTGTCCCCGCACAAAGCCCTCGCAATGTCGTTAAAGACAAATGGCAGCACGTCGCCGTTTCATTTCAGAGTGGGGAATGGTGGACCGTCTATCTTGATGGCGAGGTCCTGATAGATTATCCGAAGAATGGCAATGAACTGGTACCGATTGATGCCCCACTCCTACTCGGTAGGGAGGATCCACCGGCTCTCAATCGCTATTACAACGGTGTTATTGATGAGTTCGCTCTCTTTAGCCGTGGGCTTTCGCAAGATGAGATTGAAGAGATTCAGGGGAGTAGTATCCAAGAGATTTTGGCTGTTGAGCCCGATGAAAAATTGCCGACAACATGGGGACTTCTCAAACAGAGGTACGGCGTGCGCGATGGGTCAAATTGACAGATGCAATCGCGACCCTTTTAAGACTTGTGCCAATTTGGCAGACAATCGGTGGGAATTTCCGATCTTTCAAGCGGTTACTATTGGCATGGATATTGCACGCTATTCGGTAAAATCTGAAAGTGTGTGGACAGTTATTCGGCGAAAAAAACGCACCTCCGCTGGCGAGGTTTCTAACCTCGCCAAACCGAAAAAAGTATAGATGATTGTATATTTTTCCCGATTTATATAAAGGAGCACTAAAAATGAGCAAAGTCATTGGAATTGATTTAGGTACAACAAATTCATGTGTGGCTGTTCTGGAGAGCGGCGATGCCAAGGTGATTGAAAACACCGAAGGAAACCGGACGACTCCCTCGATTGTTGGTTTCACCAGCGACGGTGAACGTCCTGTTGGACAGGTGGCAAAAAGACAAGCTATCACGAACCCACAAAATACAATCTTTTCGATTAAAAGGTTCATGGGACGGAAATATAACGAGATTGGTGACGATGCCAATCGTGTGTCTTATGAACTAAAAGCAGGTAAAGATGGTGATGTCGCTGTAAATATTGAGGGCAAAGATTACTCGCCGCCCGAAATCTCCGCTATGGTGTTACGGAAGATGAAAGAGACCGCCGAGACATACCTCGGAGAGGAAGTCACAAAAGCGGTGATTACTGTTCCCGCCTACTTCAACGATTCCCAACGTCAGGCGACAGCCGATGCGGGTAAAATCGCAGGGTTAGAAGTCGAGCGGATTATCAACGAACCGACCGCCGCATCCCTCGCTTACGGATTACAAAATGAAGGCGATAAAAAGATCGCAGTCTATGACCTTGGCGGTGGCACGTTTGACATCTCTATTCTGGAAATTGGAGATGGCGTTTTCGAGGTGAAAAGTACCAACGGTGATACGCATCTCGGTGGTGATGACTTCGATCAAACCGTTATCGACTGGATGGCGCAAGAGTTTCTGAGTAGCCAGGGACTTGATCTCCGCAACGATCCGATGGCACTGCAACGCCTGAAGGAGGCGGCAGAGACCGCAAAGTGTGAACTTTCCAGCACACAACAGGCTGATATTAATCTGCCTTTTATTACCAGCGATGCCAGCGGACCGAAGCACCTTAACTTGACGCTCACTCGCGCAAAACTCGAGCAAATTACAGATAATCTAATCCAACGGTCGCTTGAGCCGTGTCGACAGGCACTTGCGGACGCTGAAATGCAACCTTCCGACATTGATGAAATTATCCTCGTCGGTGGACAGACGCGTATGCCGAAGGTTCAGGAAGCCGTACAACAACTCTTCGGTAAAGAACCACACAAAGGGGTGAACCCAGATGAAGTCGTCGCCATCGGGGCGGCAATCCAAGGCGGCGTGCTTGCTGGAGACGAAGAAGTCAAAGACATTCTTTTGTTGGACGTCACGCCGCTCTCACTCGGAGTTGAGACACTCGGTGGAATATTCACGCGATTGATTGACCGGAATACAACGATTCCTACGAAAAAATCGAATATCTTCACGACACCTGAGAACAATCAGACCTCCGTTGATGTACATGTCCTTCAAGGCGAACGGGAACAGGCGGTTTACAACAAAACCATCGGACGCTTCCGTTTAGGCGAGTTACCTCCGGCACCGAGAGGTATTCCACAGATTGAAGTGACGTTCGATATTGACGCAAACGGCATCCTCAACGTGTCTGCTAAGGACACCGCAACCGGTAAAGAACAGAAAATTACCATTACTGCGTCCTCTGGACTTTCCGATGCTGAGATCGATCAGATGGTGAAAGACGCCGAAACGCATGCCGAAGAGGATAAGCAGAAACGGGAGGAAGTCGAGACTCGCAACCGTGCGGATTCTATGGTCTACGAGACTGAGAAGAACCTGAACGAGTTCGGTGACAAAGTAGACGATGCCTCCAAGGAGAAAGTGAATGCCGCTGTTGCGCGGGTCAAGCAGGCATTAGAAGCCGACAACCATACTGAGATCCAATCCACTACGGAGGAACTCACACAGGTCTGGCATGAAGTTTCTGCCCAGATGTATCAACAGACAGCCGATGCCGGTGTGGATCCAGGAGCTACTGCAGGCGATCCATCTGCTGCCGGTCCGACAGCGGATTCTGCCGAAAGCGATGTCGTTGACGCTGAATATGAAGTCGTTGACGAGGACGAGAAGAAAGATAAAAGTTAGGCGATACTTCTAAAGTGCGACCCCGCTGGCGAGGTTTCTAACCTCGCCCTTTCTACTGTATAGGTAATTGTAAAATCTACCATAGTAAGCTAATTTGGGTTTAAAGGAGGTGAGCTATGGTTAGCTATGTAATGGATACATCAAACTGGGAAGATTGGCAGTGTGACTATAGGTTTGGTCTGTTACTTATCCTAACGCCTGAAGAGGTGTCTGAAAAAATAGATCGTCTGCGAGCGAAGTACGATCCGCGTTCACATGCTATTTGTCCACCGCATATTTCCATTTCTGATCCCTTGCGACATGAAATGACCCCTGAACGACAGGACGAAATTTGCGGCATTCTCCGTTCAGTCAAACCTTTTAAGCTTCATTTTGATAAACCTCGTGCGTCGACAGAACATGCTGGTGTCGCTTATCCAATCTTGCCGCAACAACCGATTGATAATCTAAAATGTCTACTTCATACTGCATCGATATTTGCTGGAGAAGTTTATCAACGACGAGGTATACCGGCGCATATGACTATAGCGGAGTTCATATCTATTGAAGAGGGTCTTAGAATTTGTGATAAACTTCAAAGTTCTGCACCGAGGGGTTCATTTTTATGTGACAGATTGGAATTCATGGTTCCAGATGAGAACTTCCGGTTTCAGAAAAAGGACACATTCTTCCTAGGCGGCTCTGAAGATAGGGTACAAGAGATTCCCTAATAATGACTATCACCAGTTCTTTCTTTTTACAGATTCTACTCTATAGCACCTATCACGTTATGCGTGGTAGGTGCTTTTTTCTTGCAACACCTTATGGATTTCGACCATAGCGAGCGTATCCAGTTTACAGTAGGCTCTCAAACGTCGATTCCATTCTTGCCTTTCAGTTTCACTGTTTGCACTGAGCATCATATTCCAAACCGCAGGCGCGTCTCCACCCTCTTGAATGTCTAAAGCCTTATAGGAAAGCGAAGGCACTAACACAGGAAGTACCGCCTTGAGGGATTTAGATCCGCAGAAATCGGGATGCTCATAGTGTTTTCTAAGGACCGTCAGTTGATCCCAGAGTCTGTCAATGGTTGATTGGAGTGCCGAAGCATAACCGGGAAAAGAATCAGCCAAACCTCTCAGTATCCGACGTTCAAAAAACCGGTTGTAAACGACTATGGAACCTCGATCAGAAATGTGCGCGAGCAAGGATTTCAAAAGCGGTGGACGTGGGTCGGTTGTATCGGTATGCAAGTATTCGTGATGTGTAACTCCACCGTCGGATTGAAGAACGTGACAACTATACTGAAACGGAAATTCTTCGTGGACCCTGAAACCGTCGAACCGTGGAATCGCAGGTCTATCGGCTTCAAAATCGAGGAAGTGGATCGGATATCGCAGCTTTGCTAATTCTTGTCGGAGTGCAGTTCCATCGATTGCTGGTTTACTTTCGAGGACACTATTGACATAAATGCTTTGCGCGGGTGTCAGTGGGAAATCGGCTGGGAGATCGGAGAGATGAAAGATGCTATTCTCTGCCAACGCAGTCGCTTCCGGGTCTTTGATTTTCGGAATAGTGAAGACTGAATTTTTAGGGACAAGCGTCCAACAAGAGGTCTTGTAGGGACATCTATGAGGTTGGTTGCATAGATTTTTCCCAATCAAGACGTTCGGTTTAACATTTCTATGGAGTGTTGTCTTGAACGTCCGTAGATAGTCGGGGACCGCCTGTTTTAACAAATTAACCCCATCCGTCACATCTTCAAAAACAAACAGATTGGATAAATCTGGGTAAACGCACGCTTCATTTAGGAGCATCAGTTGCGTAGCAGAGATCGGTACATTAGATGTATCCAATATATACGTTTGTAAAGCCAAGGTAAGGAGATATTCCTTTTTGATTTTCTTTGATACTTTAATCTCGATGACTCGCCACCCTTTTGCGTCTTTTTGGAGGATATCGCATCGAACGAAAACACCATTTAAAAGGAAGGCAGCGTCGAAAAGACATGATTCGCCACGCCGCATTGCGGCTTCGGTTTGTCGGACGGCGACATTCGGGTCTTCGGCGTCAATGTGCACACCCTCTGCAAATTGGGAATAGGCAAGGATTTTTACCGCTTTGCGTTGATCGAAGAGTCTCTGTTGGGACAAGGAGGTGGGTGATGCTTTTTCAGGATGTTTTTCTTCATACCAGAGCCGTTTGAGACAGTGGATGCCGTTCAAATACTTCGCTGTTGTGAGGTAGCTTGGCATTGGTACGCTTCGAGATGGTGAAGGGTGGCGGGCACTGAAGCCCGCCTCTTAAGTGCGTTTGGACAATACAACACGCAGAACGAAGTCCTCGGTCAGGGAATTGAAACAAGGGAACTTGCTTAGTATCCTAACAATTCGATGCCTTCTTTATAGGTCGCTGCGGAGTGTTGTAAAGAGCCAATTTCGTCATCCGTTAATTCGATTTCGAGAATCTCTTCTACGCCGTTCCCACCGAGTTTAATGGGAACGCCGATATAGAGGTCATCAATACCGTATTGTCCGGTCAGATGTGCGGAGCAAGGAAGCAGCCGTTTTTTGTCGAGAATAATCGCTTCTGCCATCTGTGCCAACGAGGCGCCAGCAGCATAATAACCACTCGTCTTGAGGAGGTTAACGATTTCGGCACCGCCGTCGCGAGTCCGTTGTGCCATCGCTTCAATACGATCTTCCGGTATAAGCTGCGGGATCGGAATACCGTTGACGGTGGTATAGCGCGGAAGCGGAACCATCGTATCGCCGTGTCCACCGAGTACGAGCGCATGGATGTCTTCCATAGAGACACCGAGTTCGAGCGAAATAAAGTAGCGAAACCGTGCCGAATCCAGCACACCTGCTTGTCCGACGACGCGATGTGATGGGAACCCTGAGACCTTCCAAGCGTGATAGGTCATAATGTCGAGCGGGTTGGTCAGCATCATGATGATGCAGTCTGGCGACTGTTTCACGACGTTTTCTGTGACGCTTCCAACGATGTTAGCGTTCGTTTGCAACAGATCCTCGCGAGTCATCCCCGGTTTCCGTGGGGAACCTGATGTGATGATAACGAGATCGGAACCTGCGGTTGCTGCGTAGTCCAGATCTCCATCAACTGCGGCATCAAACATTTCTACGGGACCCATTTGTGCCATGTCCAATGCCTTACCTTGTGGGACCCCGTCTACGATGTCTATCATGACGACATCCCCGAGTTGTTTTTGTGCGATCAGGAACGCCGCTGTTGCGCCGACATTCCCCGCACCGATAACACTGATTTTTTTTCTTGCCACTTCTGCCTCCATTAGGTGAATTCGATTTTAGCGCGTAGGTTGGGTTGAGCGGAGTGAGTGAACTCGCATGCATCTAACGCAGCAAACTCACGTTTTCAAGAGATTTGAACCCTCTGAAATCGCAGCGAAACCCAACTTTTCATAACACGTGCCTCTGATTCGTTGGGTTTCACTTGAAAGGTCTCACAGGCGAATCTATTAAAAAATCAATCGCTCTGGTGGCATTGATAGTTATTTATTTTTCCCGTTCAACCCAACCTACAAGAACCAGATCCTTTTATCGAACTCACGTTCTATTATGAAAATGTACGGATTTTATCCTTTATCGAATATATTAATTATACCCAGAAATCTGAAAATAATCAAGTCTGCTTGACAAGTTGGGCAAGTGATCTATCCTACAACATCAATCCCCTGACTTTATTTTTTCCCTCCGTCTAAATCTCCCTCAAAGTCATCGTAAGGTTTCCATGCGGGTGCGGCAAACGCACTCGGTAGGGTGAGTGCTACTACAAGGCATAAAAAGAATACAGTTTTCATGCGGGACACTCCTAAGTATGTGTGGGATATGGGTGGACGAATTCGGAAGAGATAAGAGGGCGAGGCATACCACCTCGCCCTAAGAGATTACGGAACTACGCGTGCCGGGGTCCCATCGCAAGGGTCGGATCGTCACCGAGGTTTTCAAGGAGCCATCCACGCAGTGGGACATCGTCTTCGGAAGGAACATAGCGTCCGTTGTTTCGAGTAGCGGCACCGAGGAGTTGCCGACGGATCGCATCACACTTTTCATAGAGCGGTTCAACCGTCATCTCGTCTTTCGGACGGATCCAACGGTAGCCGTAGCCGTAGAAGAGCGCCTTCCGGGTCATGTCGGAATGATTCGGACTCCGTGAGTGCCAGAGCCGTCTATCGAACAGAACGGCGGTTCCGGGTTCCACGCAGACCGGCATCGCATCGTCAGGCACATCGTCTGCGGTTGCTTCGCGTGGATCTCGTGCAATTTCGGACATTGGAACGTCCATATCCGACTTCAGATGGCTGCCCGGGCGGATGTAGAAGTTACCGCGTCCCGGTTCAGAGACATCTGTGAGGAAATATGCCACTTTCAGGGACAAACGCGGGCGTGGATCGGTTTCCAGCTCGATGTTAACGCGTCCGCTGTCTTGGTGCCATTCCAGCCATCCTTCACCCTCTTCAGCATCCGGCGCGGCTGGTGGTTTAACGTGCATGTGAGCGTGGTATAGGTAGATATTCCACCCCAAAATTCCCCACACTTTCGGTAACGTCGTATGCAAATCAACGAGGCTCAGAAGCGCGTCGTCGGCACCTAAGAAATCCGACCATCCCCATTGCGATCCGAGCTTTGCTCTACCTGAGGCGAGAGATTTGTTGTGTAAGGTGTCTACGGCATGTATAAGTTGTTCCCGCATTTCAGGAGAGAGGGCGTTTGGGATATATAGATAGCCATTTTCTTCGAAGTGCGTGCGCTCCTCTTCTGTGATCAGGTGCGGAAGATACTTCTCAGGCGAAGCTTCCATGCCCATCTTAAGAATTTCTTTCATGGTAAATTCTCCTTGGCTGCGCCGTTACATTTCTAACACATTGGGCGCTATGCAAACATGGGAGCGATTACCGAACAAACTCCGCGAGGAATTCGCGTGAGCGGCGCAGACCGTCCGATTCTGCTTCCCACGTTCGCCAATACCGATAATCTTCAAGCTCTACGCTGACGATGCCATCAAAACCTTCGTCTTCTAAGCGTTGAACCACTCTCAGCCAATCCACTATCCCGTCGCCAGGGATGGTATAACGCCACCAGTCTTCACCGAAGCCTTTTGCAGATTGAAGGCTCGGTCCCAAATTACCGTGTAAGTAGAGTGCCTCTTCGTCAAAGGCGGTATCCTTCCCGTGAACGTGTTTGACATACGGCGCGAATTCATTCAGAGCGCGTAAATAGTCGATACCGATTCTGACGAGATGTGATGGATCGTAGTTCAGTCCTAATCCCGGGGAGTCACATTCCGCGAACATCGCACGCCACATCTCCGGTGTACAACCGAGGGCAGAATAGGCGGGACCGGGACCGGGCCATCCCTCTACCGCGATGGTTACACCTTTAGAGGCGGCGAATTCAGCGATAGGTGGGACGGTTCGCTTCCAAATCTCAAAGTTTTCTGCTCTGCTGAGGCTGGCATCCTCTGGCACGAAGACGCAGAACATAATATGGACGTCGTTGTCAGCGGCGGCTTCGATGGCGGCTTTCGCTGCCGAAGCACCCGCTCTCTGTTTAGATTTTTTTGCGCTGAGTAGATCGCTGACCCCTGGGAGATCCGCTGAGCCAATCACAAGACCGGCGTCTCTCGCCGTTTGAACAATTTCGGGGGTCGTTTCGCCAATGTCGACGGCTTCAAACCCGTTATCCGCGCACCATTTACAGAAGTCTGCGAAGGGTAATTGGCGGGCTGTGCCGGGAATTCGTAATCCTATTTTCATATTTTTAACTGTGGTCCTCTGAGCATCGCTCCACTATGTTTCGCGATGGATTCTGGTTAAAAAGGTATAATTAGCAATCAGCAATCGGTTAAGGGGTTTCGTTACCGCAAGGTAAAATTAAAATCCCATCAATCCGCAGCAGCGGCGACAAACGGGCATGGGTCCATCATTACTCACGGATTGTCGAAATTTCATCGCTTTCTGGTTGTTCCACATATCGACAACCTTGTCCGTCTTGATATTGCCGATGATGTAATCGTGGTAATCGCGGCAGAGGCTGACGTCACCGTTGCTATCGATCTCCATCGTCATGTAGATGCTGACACACTGGTTGTACCCGAAGGTTTGATTGTGATCTGTGTAATAGCGTTGGATCTCACCTTTTGTGTTGAGCCTCGGCATCATAACAGGTGGACAGCGTTTCTGTTCATCGGAGATACTTTCCATCTCCTCAAAACGATCCAAGATGACACCGTGATCAAAGTCTTTCCATGTGCCGATCCAACCGTAATGCGTTTGCGGTTTGAATCCGAAACGTTTCTCGAAATCTTCTGTGTGTTCCTGTGCCGATTGAGAATCTATCCACCACGTCAAATAGAAGATTTGCGCGTCAGCGTATTGACTGGTAAATTTGTAGAGGTCTACGACGACATCAATGTTATACATCGTGACGCAGCTCAACGGGATGATATAGGGAAATGCGACATTTCGCTTCTCTTTCTCTGCACTGAGTGTTTCCAGAGCGGCTTTGACATCCTTGAAGTTGTCATAGTTTTCAGAGACACCCGGACGCTGCGTATTGTGAATCTCTTCAGTGGGTCCATCGACGCTTAGGTAGACAATTTTGCAGGTTTCCAAGATGTCGTCGGCGCGTCTCGCAACGTTGGTCGCATTGCTAACCAGTGAGATCGGCATTCCGCGATCTTTGATGTAGTGCATCAATTCAATGATTCCGGGGTAAAGCATCGGTTCGCCACCCCAGATGTACCAGACCGGGGACCAGCCTTGATCGACAATCTGATCGACGAGATTCTTATAGACTTCAACAGGAACTTCGCGTTGTTTGAGATCTTTGAGGGATTCCCCGAGAAGGTAACCGTTATCGCCCCATTGTCCACAGGAGTGGCAACGGAGATTACACATATCGGTAATGCGGAGACTTACCAGTTGGATAGCGTCGCCTTTGCCGTGTTTCGCGCCGAGTGGGTGTCGCCAATTGAAGCTTTCTTTGGCGAGTTGGTAGCGCATGAACTTCCGCGAAGTTCCCCAATCCTCCGATATAGCGGTAGCAAGTTCGTTGACGAGAAATCTTGATGAGATTCGACTTCGTAGTGCCATCAATACTCCTTTATGAGTTATCGGTCTTCGGTCTTCAGTCTTCGGTTAAGACGTGTGGCAGTTGCGTTCGTTTTGTCCACCACAACCGCTCTTTAACCGACAACTGACAACTGACAACTGACAACCATATTTACGATTCGTCTTCGGGTTTGATCAGCGTAAGTGCCGCAGAATTCATGCAGTAACGTTTACCTGTCGGCGGCGGTCCGTCGTTGAAAACGTGTCCGAGGTGTGCGTCACACCGGCTACAGACGACTTCAGTGCGCGGCATGAAAAAGATACTGAAATCCGATTTCGTCGCAATGGATTCGGAAGAGACTGCGTCCCAGAAACTGGGCCACCCTGTTCCTGAGTCGTACTTGGTGTCCGAACTAAAGAGTGGACTTCCACAACAGATACAGTGATAGGTGCCTTCTTCTTTGCAATCGTGGTATTGCCCTGTAAAGGCGCGTTCTGTCCCTTTCTTCCGAGTTACCTGATATTCTTCTTGTGAGAGTTGTTCTTGCCATTCTTTTTCTGATTTAATAACTTTTCCGATTTCCGCCATTTTTCACGCCTCCCATGAATATAGTGGGTATTCCTGTTTCAGTACTATATCACATTAAGAAAAAAATCGCAAATGTGTTTTGAACTTAGGTGTCGCGTTTTCGTTTGACCGTTCCTAAAACCCGACATTTCGTCGCTGACAGAATTTCATATCGCACCCCACCCCAAGTGATTTTGCGCTGAAAGATTGCATATATGGCGTTGATGCCTCCGAGGAGCACCGAAATTGAAGCGACGTAAGAAGTTATGCCGATTGTTTCCCGCATCTTGGGCATTTCGCGGAGCCATTGCGGCAGATTTTTGGTGTAGACCCTGTAGCCAAATGCCTCCAAGAAAGGAATAAGGACAATCGGTAGCAACCCTTCACGATAGAATAGGAACGGAATCGCTCCAAATACACAAAGACCTTTCGGTAGGAGCACAATGAGGCTCGCGAGCCACTGCTTCCAAAGTCCCATGTGAAGCGTCATAATCATCTGGCGGTTCGTAAATTCGACGATTTGGTGCCATGTGCGATTAGCGGTGCGCGTGACGGCTACGCAGTCTGGGACAAAGTGCACCTTGTGCTTAACATCTCGCATTGCAAGCGTGGTATTGTGATCTTCGATAGTTGCCTCTTCCCAGCGTCGAAGGATGTGTGCCTTCTCAAGCATCTCGCGTCGGAAGGCGTTCGAGCCTCCCCACACCATTGAGAGCTGATGGTCACCTTGGAAACTCATCTGGAAGTTGACCCAGATGGCTTCTACAAGAGATGCGATGTTCCACGTCTGCGGGAAATAAAACCGTCCGCCGACAGTCGTTCCGATGTTTTGTTCTTGAAGCGGATTCACAAGCAGCGTTAACCAATCCTCTCGGATGGCGACATCGGCATCTACAAATGCGATGACTTCGATATCGTCCGGGAGTTTTTCTATCGCTGTCATGAGGTTCTGCACCTTTTGTGAGCGTGGGAGATTGTTTTCAACGATGTTTGGCGCAAGTAGCACATGGACGTGCGACTGTGCCTCAGCGATTTCACACAAGTGTGGGTAAGAGACATCGTGTCCTACATCTGCCTTTTGATGTGTGACGAAGAAGATTTCATACTCGCCCGCGTAATCTTGATACAGGAGCCCTTTCGCATGTTCTGCTGTGTCGGCATCCCATCCGTAATGCGGTGCGATGATTGCTACTTTTGGCGTGTAAGCAGGTCGATCCGCTCTACGTTCGCGCCGCGCATACCGAAAGGATCGGCTAACGATAAGTAGTTCAACAATCAAGAAAAAATAGGCAGTTGCGATAATGTAGGTCTGCATATTTCTAATTTACCTTGCGGTTCGATGAGGTGAGTCGGATAAATAATGTTCATCTCCGTATATCCGCCTGCGCCGTTGTTGCAGGCTACAATTTTGTTTAACGGGAAACGGCTACGGCATGCGGAGTCGTGTAAGCGTTGTTTTCAGTTTTGGAACGAGTTCTGCGTTGAGTAAGAAGATTAAATTCGGTTCATGCTGAAGCCGTGCGTAAAAATGTCCAGAGACTTCTACCAGGTTTCCGACTTGTAGGGTGTATACTTTTTGGTTTCGCAATTCGACGGTAATTTGGATCTGTGGCGTGCTAAAGCCTGTAACTGCATCGGTCAGTGTGGGTTCGTTCTGTACATAAGCGGCTGCCCTGAGATCGTCGAGTTCGTAGATGATGGCATTCACTTCTGCATTGTTCGCCTCTTCTTTCACCGGCACCGTGAGTCGCCAGTTGGTCCCAAGGCGTTGACATGTCAGCGATTCTTCCCCGTGTAACAACGTGAGCCGAACTGCGTCATCGATATGGAAGTTGAGAACCTGTTTGTTTCTTAACCATGCCGCACCGAGCGCAATCTTGTCGATTAAGGTACGTTTGACACGGCTGACTTGATCGGACTGCTCGGCTTTAACGTAGACGGTTCCGTCCTTGGTGTAGTCTCCAATAAGTAGCACCGCTGGTTTTTCTTCACCACGTTGCGTGAAAGCGACCTCAATTGACGGTGGCACTAAGCCATAGGACGCGAGGTTTCTGACAGGATCCTCAACGAAAGCCGCGGCTTCGAGGGAATCTACACCGAAAAGCAGATCGTCCACTGCTTTCGCGTCTGCCTTCATTTTTCCTGTCGGTGTTTGTAATTCCCATGTGCTATCATGGTTCTTTGTACAGACAGTTGTCTCCTGATCCTGTTTGATTTCAACGCGAATTGTATCGGTGCGTTGAAAGTCAATAACCCTTTTATCGCGCAGATCGAAAACAGATTTGTTGAGGAGTGTATAAATGTCATCGCTAACGGTGTAGATGGCTTGTTGGTGAACGGATTTGACGTAGACGCTTTTTTGCGTCTCGTTCTCTGACGGGACTTCTGAGCCGATGTCAAGTGCGTAGGTGTTATTTCCATCTGTGAGTTTTATCTGGGTACGCGGGGTATCTAACCCGGACTTTTCTAACTGCGCTGAGATATTCGCGCCTGCCTGATCTGCTTCAAATGTTGACACTTGCAATGCCCGCAATTCCGAAAGAAGATCTTCAATTTCTTGGGAGTCTGCTTCTGTTTCGATTGGGTGCGTGACGAACCATGTACCGTTTCGCTTTTCGCAATGAAGGGTTTTGTAGCCGTCAGTAGTCGGCTGTCGGATTCCCCCTCTTCCATCCTTTCCCTCTTCCATTCCATTCTTTTGCTGACCGCTAACCGCTGATCGCTGATTACTATTCTCATCTACATCTCTGGAGGCAAGTTCAATGTTAGACACCGTTTCCGTGTTGAACTTGATAACCGACGAATCGCGGAGATCTGTCGGAGATTTCGTCAGATCATCAAGTGCGCTGGATTCGATCAGAAAGATATGTGCTTCGGATTTCTCTTTGACATAGACGGAAAAGTTGATTGCTTTCTTACCGATAAGAAAGGTGGTTACCGCTGGTGATGCTTGTTCAGTCCAAAGCGAGAGCGTTATACTCGGTGTATCCAGTCCATACCGCGTCAACTCTGTCCCCTCAAGTGTCTGTTTGACGCGTTTATTGAGCATGTCATCTAACATTTGGTTCACTTTTTCACTGTCTGCATCTGCCTGAAACGGACTTTTGAGTTGCCAGTTGTCCGTTGCGTCTTTTACCAATGTCAGATCTTGATATGCTGTATCCGCGAACGTGACTTCTATCTGTTGAACCTTTTCTCTTATTATACCATAAGCCTGATGAATAAGGGGCTTTTCATTTATTGACGCATTCTCTGGCGATTGCTGAAAATATAAAAAATACGCACTTGCAATGCCTGCGAGGAGAACAATGATGATAAGCGTTGTCCTGAAATTCACGCGTCCTCTCCTTTACGGCGTTGCCACCAAACGATGAGTCCAGCGATAAAGACAATTGAAGGTATCAGGAAGACGGACGTTATTTGCACTAAACGAATATCGTGTACGCGCATTTGACGCAACGTTTGTCCCTGTAAGTCGATGGGACGGATGGCGATGAGATCCTCCTCTAATGTGAGCCAATTAATTGTAGATAGGAAGAGGTCACGATTTGCCTCTCGGAAAGCGGCATTCATTGCGAAATCTGAGTCTCCGAAAACGACAATTCGGGTCGGACTGCGTGAGGCGTTCTCATCGCTATTTTGCTCGGTTTTTTGCTCAGCGGCGACGGCAATAGAGACTGGTGGGGGTGTGTCTGCACCCGGTGTATAGGTAAACGTACCGCTAAAAGTGCCATCAGTGCCGCGTTGCCTTTCGCCCCAGCTGTCGTCTGTCCCACCAACGGTTCTGGCAAGCGATTTGACGCTGAGGTTCGAGGCTCTGTCAGCTATAGGTGTGACAGAACGGGTCACTGGGAATGCGACGGGATCTCTCATAGCACGCGTAATCTCGTGCAATTCAAATCCGGGTACCGGTGCGCGGGGTCCAAACAACGGAACGAACTGGGCTTCGTCAATAACGAGATCATTTCCTATCGCGACCCCCCATCTCTTCATCAGTCCAACGAGTCCTCTGTTTACATCTTCTGCGGAGGCTACCGATGGATCGAGCATCAGGAACAATTTTCCGCTACGCTTCAAGTATCTCGCCACGATGTCAATTTCATTGCGCGGCAATGCGGTTTTTGGACCCGCAATAACAAGTAACGCACAGTCTGCTGGAATGTCCGGTTCTGTCAGGAGCGAGAGCGAAAACGCCGCGTAGTTCTGATTTTCTAACTCTGTCCGTACTTCACTGTATCCGTCGTTATTGAAGTCAGTGATTTCATGCTCTTTGTGGCCCACGAGAAAGTAGACTTTTTTCGTTTCATCTCGGATGAGTTTAAGAATTGCGCTCGTGAATTTCTGTTCCTCTACACTCGTAACGTGTTCGTATCGGTCTTGACTGTCAAAAATGATTGTTCCATCGTATCGCAGTTGATACTTGTCACGAAGTTGGAGGTCGATGTAAGGATTTTTAAATGAAATGGTTAAAAATTGAGTCTCACGCTGGTACAATTCTAACATATCTTTGGCGCGAGCGGCTGACTGTGAGGTGTCGTCGCTGAAGAACGCTATGACTTCGATTTCCTTTTTAAGGTCTTTGAGAACGGTCCTCGTTTGTTCCGAAAGCGTGTAAAGTTGCAACTTCGTTAAATCTGCTTTTTTATCCAACCGCTGGACAACAATAGCATTGATAAAAACCAGAATGCCGATAACCCCAACGATACTCAAAGCAACGTTCGCTCCATAACGCGCTTGGCGACTGATGAAGAAGTTCATGAAATCCGCAAATCGCAAGCGTGCGAAAATGGCGAGTGAAACAAGCGCGAGCAGGAGACAGATCCAAAAAACGAGCCTCGCTTGAAAGATCCAACTGGCGATCGCAATAAAACTGAAAATTAGCGTTAGAAAACCGAGGAGCGGACCGGCAACCCTTTTGTTGGCTTCCATGCTCTACCTCCATTTTGATGATTCAATGGACTTGAACGTCGCAAATAAGCAGACACATGTGAAACTGACGTAGTAAACAACATCTTTCAAAAGGATGATACCGCGTGCGAAATCTCGATAGTGTTCAGGAAGCGACAGGTAACTCAGAAATTTCGCTATTGGTCCACCACGGGCTGAGAGCGAACCGATCACCCATAATGTTATGAGAATACCAAAACTCGTCAACGCCGCGACGAGTTGGTTTTTACACATTGACGACATCAGCAAGCCTAATGCCAGAAAGGAGGAACTGATGAGGATGATGCCGAGATACCCGCTGATCAAGAGTCCGCCGTCTAAGTAACCGAAACGTTGGGTAAGGAGTGGGAACAGAAGGGTCAAGCCAAGCATAATAAGCACCAGTGTGCAACTCGCCAAAAATTTGCCGAGTACGACTTGACCATCTGTGATTGGGGAGGTGAGGAGTAGCTCAATCGTTCCCGATTTCCGTTCTTCTGCAAAGAGCTTCATCGTCAATACCGGGGTAAAAAAGAGTAAGACAATCGCCATATTACCGAAGAGTGTTTCCATCACGTATCCGCTGTTTCCCCCGACGTTGCTTGCACCGATAATCAGGATGGAGAACAGGAAACCCGAAATCGCTGTAAAGACAAAACAGACGAAATAGGCGATCGGTGAGACGAAATAGGTATAGAGTTCTTTTGTGCAAACGGCAAGAATATTTCTCATTCTTTTAACTATGGGATTCTGATCTGCCTTCCACTTCGTTTCAGGCAGGTTTTCGGTTAAATCTAACCGCTTCTGAATGTTGTAGGTGTAGATCTGATGTCTATTCTCTTAAAAACCAGACATCTCGTTAGTTGCGTCGGAATTAACCGGACACCACCGCGGAATGAAATTAGGTTTCCTTAAATGGCATAATTTGTCTTTGCTTTACATTTGGAGCAGTGATCATATTTAATCGTTAAAAAATTGTTTTCGGACCTTTCCAACAAAGAAAGGACCGAGGGATTCAATGTATTTGGTGGTCTGCTCCGTTTGACGCATATCCTGTATCAAACGCGATAGCGGATGTAAATCAGGACCAACCAATCCGATAACGAATTCGTTGTCGTTTGTATCTAATCCGAAGCATGCGAGTCGGATGTCACTGGCGTATCCACCCGCGGCGTAACTGCGACCCAGCAAGGCATGCTCGCCTAAGATTCGACCGCGTTCACGGTATTCAAGACGATAGAATTCAGGCTTCCGGCGCAAGGGATACCAAATCGCCCACGGAAACTCAGGATTGAGAACGTTTTGGAGCGGTCTCTTGAGGAGCCACGCTTCCAAATTGGGTTCTCTGCCGCTTGAATAGGTTCGACCGGTCATCGTCATTTCTGGACGATATGTGAGTTTCGGCGTATCCTGAGCCTTTATGCGTAGGGTTCGCGATTCCGCCATTAACACCGCTGGATCTTCTGCGACGAAAAGCACACCGATCCCTGTTGGATGGTTTAAATCGTCGTATAGGACTGCGTTGAGACTTCCCTTCTCAAGTATTTTAATGATAAATCTGTGATCAAAGCATTCTCTAAAGACATGCAATTGAAAAAACAAACGCCGGTCGCTAACCTGTGGTTTTCCATCGATTGGCGCGCCGACTTCTTGAATATCCGGTGGTTCAGGACGTTGAGGCTTCTTCTGTTCAGTATTCATAATTTTTTTATGATGAATTTCCGTTTGATGAATGACGGAAACTATTCCTGCTGACTGCTGATCGCTGACAGCCGACTGCCAATGTCAACGCTTTGTGGTGTACGATTCACGAATCCACTCTTCGAGGACCTGATCTGGATTTTCCAAAACAGCCTTTGGAAAGGTGAATGAGGATTGTCCTGTGTTCTGCTTAATTAGATTTAATCCATGTTGGTAGCTTCCCAGGAGCTGGTCGCAGACCTGCTGCACTGTTTGTTCGCCAGCAATCGCGCGTTCACAAATAAGCGCGGTCGCTTCGGCATCGAACTGTATTTGCAATTGGTGTTCTGCGTAGAACTGCGCTTCATATCGACGGATCTGCTCACACATCACGGTTCTGCGGTTGTAATCGGGATCTTCGGTGATCCGCTTGAGTTCGGCATCAGGGGCATCAACGACTTCAGCGGTGACGGCAAATTCCTCAACTCCGGTGGACGGGAGTTCAAATTTATAATTGCGCAAGACCTTTTCGCAGACTGTCATTAAGGCACGCGCACCTGTTTTTTGCGCAATGGCTTTTTCGGCGATGCGTCGTAGACCACAGTCCGAAAACAGTGCCGTGATACCATACGCCCGAAAGGCGTTTTCATATTGCCGGATAATAGAGCCTTCGGAGTGTTTCAGAATATAGAAGAGATCATCAACACCGAGTTCCGTGCAAATGACGTGTACCGGGAGTCTGCCAATAAACTCGGGTTCAAAACCGAAGTCGATGAAGTCTTTCGGTGTGACATTCTCGAAATACTCTGCTGTCTCGTCGGTTTGACGGGTAATCTCAGCATTGAAACCAATTTTGCTTTGATGCATGCGTTTCTTGATAATATCTGTCATACCCGTGAACGCACCGCTGATGATGAAGAGGATGTGCCGTGTATTGATAACTTCTTTCTCGACCTTGCCACTTTTCTGGAATTCCATAGCGGCACGCATCTGCGAGGCGACATCGTTGCCGCTACGTAGGTCGACTTCGGTTTCCTCCATCAACTTAAGGAGCCCGATCTGCACACCACGCCCGCTCACATCCCGTCCAATGATATTTGGCGGTGTCGCGATTTTATCCGCTTCATCGAGATAGATGATCCCGTATTGCGCCAATTCGAGGTTGTCCTCGGCTTGGGTTACCAATTCACGGATAAGGTCGTCTACGTTCGCACCGACGTAACCGGTTTCACTGAATCGGGTCGCATCCGCTTTGACAAACGGCACACCGATGAGTTTGGCGATGTGTCGGATGAGATATGTTTTGCCGACGCCGGTCGGTCCGAGCATGACGATGTTCTGCTTGGAGTAATCAGCCTCCGCAGCGTCTGGGTTTTCGTGACATTCTCGGACGTGGTTGTAGTGGTCACAGACGGCGATAGCGAGTGCCTTCTTTGCTTCGTCCTGTTTGATGACGTATCGGTCGAGGTATTGCTTAATCTCCCTCGGCTTGAGGTCGAACTTCAGATCGAAGGTGTTTTTCGGCTCAGGTACTCCATCTTCTGCTTCAGGGACTTCAGGCGAGGGTTCACCCGCAGATGCATTGATTAAACGGACGCTACCGCCGTATTTCTGTTGTACGAATTCTTGGAATTCTTTTTCTATTTCTTCAGGTGTGGGTATTTTCTTATTTGTACTCATAGAGAAAAGCGTTGCCTCTATTATCTTCAGCCCCAGCGGGGCGGTATCTGTGTAGAAAAGCGTATATTGCAAAAGTTGAACCCCAGAGGGGTGACATCCGTATAATCCTTTGGAGCTTTATGAACCTGTGAGTTCACGTCGAACAATTTCAGTGCCAGCGACCATCGTTTTCAGTTTCGCAGCAGCCGCCCATCGAGCTGTTTGACTGAAACCGCAATCCGGTGTGATGGATAGTTTGTCGGGACTCACATGCTTAAGTGCTTCGCGGAGCAGTGCTGCGACATCCTCTGGTGTCTCTACATAATAGTTTTTGACATCAATAAGCCCTGCCGCAAGTTCTTTATCGTTCGGAAACTCGCTCCACAGTCCGATTTCTGCCATCTCTCGATTTGCGAATTCCAGTGCGAGTTGATCGAAATTTGCGTCTAAAATATAGGGAAAGAGTGGACGATACGAACGTTTGCCGACGGCTCTGCCACGGTAGTTACCAAAACAGATGTGCAGTCCAATCTTTGCAGTGATACCTTCGACGGTGTGATTGAAAAGTTTGACGAACGCTTCGGGACGATCCGGATAAACGGCATAAGAGGGTTCGTCTAACTGGATGAATTCTGCACCAGCGGCGACGAGTTGACGGAGTTCCGTATTGATAATCTCCGCACAGGCATAGGCGACTTCAAGACGTTCTTTATAAATGCCACCTGCCTGGATGCGTCCGGAGAGAGTGAACGGACCCGGACACGTTACCTTAAGCGGTTTCGTCGTCTCATTCTTCGCGAATTCAAATTCTGGGAGGATGCCGAGACCATCGGGAGCCGCAAGCGGAACGGAAGGTAACCATTTGCCACGTTGATCGTGTCCGTCGGGTCCCTGTGTTCTGGGTGCAGGGAGCTCTTCCAATCCAGTGAGCCGTTCATAGAAACCGAGCACGAAATCTTGGCGGCGCATCTCACCCTCTGTGATGATGTCAACACCGGCGCGTTCTTGGTCGGCGATAGCGGTGCGAACGGCGTCGTCAAAGGTTTCGTTAATATCGGTTTCACCGAGTTCTCCGCGTCCGATTGCTTCTAACGTCACGCACAGCCAACTCGGGGGTGCGTAACTTCCGATAGTGCTGGTGGGTATCAAAATATCTGTCTCTTTCATAAGTCTCTTCTATAGTGTGATCGCTTTGCTCAGTCGTAGGTTGGGTTGAGCGAAATATAATACGTAGGCACATTCCCAAAACGATCTTTTCCCTCTCAACGGGATGTATTTCCAACGCAACATAGCGAAACCCGACAAAACAACTAACCTCCGACATTCGCATAAAAGAACGGCGGCATCGTCAAGGCAACGACATCGTCTTCCCCAGAGATTTCGCGTGCCATCGCGAGGGCATCGTCCAAATTTTTCGCCCAATCAACACCGAGCCGTTGCGCGACGCTCGGTTCCTTCGGACCGACGAGGATGACCTTCGCGAGATATTTCAGCGGGTACGTCGCCCAATACCAGACAGTGAACGGGTGGAAACCGTGGTGCGCGAACTTGTTCCGATAGCAGTCGATTAAATACTCATCCTTTGCGTATTTTTCCTGAAACTTCTGTTGCATCTCAAAGGGTTCTGTCGTTTCGGCGAGGACTTCATCGTAAAACTGTTTATAAGCGACGTGATACTCTTCATGAAAGATCTCGTAGGTTGGGTTCATGATGATGACGACACCGTTCTTTTTGATGATGGGTTTGTTATAGAACCAGTTGAAGACGTAACCCAAGATGTCGCTAACGACCAGCACCGGATTGATGCGCGCATCAACAGCGTAGGGACTCATATCGGGGAGTCCGAATACCAACGTGCTAAACTGGCGTGGGATGTCTATTGCCAGTTGATCTTTCATTGATGTCAACGTTCGCTCGTGAACGGCATCGATGTCGCCTGCATTGATTTGTATCGGTTCGTAGTCCGTCTGGACACTCTTGAGAATCGCGTAACGCAGTGATTCAGGTAGGAGCGATAAGGTTGCCGGTGTAAAAGCCTTTATGAGTCGCTCTGCTACGTTACAGTCGCGGTTTGGTTTCCCGACATAGCGCAGATGGAATGGATAGATCGCCCCGTTCATCGCCGCTTCGAGTACCAAGATGGGTGTCTCTTTTTGGATAAGACGACTCATCCGCTCGATACAGGCGTGCATGTGTGAACCTTCGGGTTGCATCACGTGCGGACTTTCTGATGTCATGTGCGGCGAGTGGTGCGGTGCGATGGAGTTATACGTGCCGAGACCCACAGCGACGGACTTATGCCCGCCATTGAGTGGGATCTGTATCATGTCAACGTAAATCACCAGATCGGCTTCAAGGACTGCCTTATCCGTTTCAACGATTTCGTCTTTTTCTGTGTGTCCTACCTCAACAATCTGTTCTGCGTCCTCGGCATCGAAGTTTCGGAGTTGATGTGGATAGAACTCGTCCATAATGTCTTTTCCGAGCATATAGGCAAGTTCGTGCGCCTTCATCTTCCGATGCAACGCGACGGCGCACATCAATTGGATGTTCTTTTTCTCCACGCCGTAACTATAAAGCATCTTCAGGAGCGTCTCGATCATGATCTGCCGCATATCCGGCTTTTTGGTGGCGGGGAAGGGTTGACAGTTATCGTCAAACAGGATAAGCACCTTTGAATTGCCGTTGACGAGTTCGCGGAGAGGTGGCATCTCAAGCGGATTTTCAAATGCACGCTGTGTGTGCTCACTCAGTACAGCGCGCTTGATTCCCGGTAGCGGAGGTTTCGCGTGATAGACCTCTGAGTTATCCGGCAATTTTGCGTTGATGAGATGGTTTCCGAAGTAAGTAAAATATTTCATTTAAACGGAATAAATCGTTTCTTGAGATGGTTTCAGTTGCTGTTCTTACGCCTTGCAATTACCTATGTATTTTAGCATAATTTGTGGCAATGTGCAAATTTTTTATCGGATTTAGTCATTTCATACTATAACTGTTATGAGCAAGTTCCATGCCGTTCTCAACAGTCGTTCTATCGGTATTCTTGGTAAAAATTGCACCGAATGGTACACATCTCATTCCAGATTGCACGAAATGGGGCAGGTTCACGGAAACGGAGGAGGTATCTAATGAGACGCACGCTGTATCAACCGGGAAGTAGGCGATACCCGATACCGGTCATAAGACCGACAACGATCCAGATGCCACCGATGAAGCATTCGCCTAATATAATTCCTAAGACAAAAGGACGGAGTTTGCGATAGAGGGTAACGCCGCCGAACTTCAGGACGGTGTACTTGAAAAGCCAACCGATGAAGAATGAACCCCAAAAACAGAAGGTTGCGTAACTCGTCATCAAAAGTGCACCGACGGGATGCAGTTTCCACCAGAGATAGTGGTGGCGCATCCAGAGCATCCCGAACATCGTGGCACCACCGAAAATGAACGAGCCGAGTCGTTCCAATTCAATACCAGTTGGATTTTGGAGAATGCTGGTGAGTCGAGTGAAGGGAACGGTTGTCGAAATCATATATGTCCAGTGTTGCAAGTTCACCGCACCGTGCGTATAGGCGAGGTCTAAAGACGTATAGTAGGAGACACCCATTGCCAAGACGATTGCGATACCCATCGCAAGCAGAAACGGACGTTGTCTGAGACGCAGCGGTTCTGCGAGCTTGAAGTTGTTCATGACCCCCGGCATGAGGATCTCCCGCATGTCGAACATCAAGACCCGTTCATAAGCGACCAACGTCCAACTTGGTGCGTTCACACGAGAACTGCCGAACAACGTAATCAGGAATTCACCGGGTAGAAAGGAGTAGATGATAAACAGCAAACCACCATTCGCAACCATCCACGTTCCAACTGTCGTTATGGCGAGGAAGATTCCGAGCATTACGAGTGCGACCCATACACTCATCCCTGCCATGCGACATATCAAAGTAAGTAGCAAAATCCCTACGATTAAACCACCTGTCGCCAAAACGTAAGGCAAGGGTTCGTTGGAATCATCGCCTGCCCGTTTTCCAAAGATGGTAGCAAATGCCCGTCCAAAGTGGCGTTTACCGATGAAAAGAATGAATCCGATAAAGACGAGTAGCGCACCCATCTGTTGATTCTGGTGGAAGTTCCACTGATTCACTTTTGAACCTGTTGCGTAGATAAGCACTGTCTCCATCTTTCCGAGTAGGAAAAAGAACCAGAAACTAAACGAGATTTCGAGAGTGAGCAGATAGACGATGGCGACGATTGAGGGATAGATAAACAGATGCATCGTGGGCCACCACCCCAGCGCGGATAGCGGTTTTTCAGTGAAATATTGGGCGATCGAAAAATCGAGAGGCGGTCTCGGAAAGGCTGGGAAGTACGAGTTCAGTCCTCTCAAGCCGTGTAATATGACTGGCAAGGCAAAACCGAACCACATCAGCGGCGATTTGAAGAACCGATTCAGTAGGGCACCGCCTGAGGGCGATTGAAACATTTCCTGTGGCAATTGAACGACCGGAAACGTGAAGCGTTCGTGTTCTACCCACTGTTTTCGGAGAAGCACTGTCCAGCAGATGGTGACAAAATAGAAGATGAGAACAAACGCACTCCACCCGACAATAGGCTTTAACCACGCACGCCATGGGATCGAATCGCCATCTGGCAATTTTTCATAGAAATAGAAAACCGCTTTCGGATCTTTCACGATCATCCAGTCTGGAAGGTGTTGATGGAAGAGGGTAATCCACTCGTTTTCAGGGGTTGCGAAGTAGACGGGACTGACAGCGAGTGGCACGAGGTATCGCATCAACCCTGAAGAAGGGATGCCCGATGCGACCACCATCATCCCCCAGATGATGAGAAGTTCGTCGCCTTGCAATTCGGCACCGCGTTTCAGCCTCTTAAGGAGGACATTGACAGTAAGAACGAAAACCAACATTACGAAGACGACAGCGATCGGCAGATGGTTCCCTGCAAGATAGGTGCTACCGACATGAAAATCGTTGTAGGGGGTGGCGAAGCATTGACATATCACGCCTCCCATACCGATAAGCACACTCCGCAATGTGAGTCCAGCATGTGCAACGTGAGTGGCTTGTGGAAGGTTCTGAGGGTGAGACGTGGTGGAAACTGTCATAGAAGGCGTGTGTCAATCAGTTGTTTAGTAAGCAAAGTCTGTAAAGAAATCCGAGTTTCCTCTAATTCACCCGAATGCTTTATCTTTCAAATTATGGGTGTTTTCTTTCGTTCGTAGTAGGGAAACCATGCGCAAGTCGCGTGTGGACTTGCGGGACAATGCCCGTTCTTGCCATATTCTCACTGCGAAGCAGTGCGATAAATCCCACGACTACGAACCTACCATAAAATTCAAGATGGACAGCACACTGGTCTTAAGCATCAGAATCAATGTGTGGACAGACTTCGTTGCTTTCTTTGGTAAGCCGCATGAGAAACCGTAGTGCCTCGTTCACGGAAGCAGCGTCTGGAAATGCTTCAGCAACATCAGGTTCTAATTGGATGGCGGATCCACCAAATTGCTTCCGTTCAGGTCCCATTTTTCTCACTTGCAGACTCTTCAAGTCGTACTCTGGTCGCAGTTCGTCTTGGATTGTTGTCTTATCTTTCTTCATACGTTTCTCTCTCCTTGCGTGTTGCTTTTCTGGCACTAATTAAGCGAATTACATTGCCACGCTCGGTATATGATATGATTAATAGGCTGTTCTGCATTGATTGTCCAATGATAATATACCTATGTTCATCATAAGAATGGTCTGGATCATAAAAATCGATATAAAGGGGATCATCAAAAGCAGTTCGCGCTTCGTCAAATGACACTCCATGTTTTGACAGATTAGATGCTGCTTTGTTTTTATCCCACTCAAACTCCATTGAAATTAGTTCCGTAAGTCAAAAGCGGTTTTCACTGTGGCGGTCTTACCTGTATTCAGGGCAGTCTGTATGGCGCGTTTGTAGTCTCGCAGTGGAAAGAGCGTGCTTACCAGAGGACGTAAATGGGTTTCCATCTTTTGGAGGAGACGCATGCCGAGTGTGAAGGTATGGATCTGTTCATTGTTGTGGGTTTCGAGTCCATAAGTATAAGCACCTGTTACGCGCAACTGCTTATACCAGATGGAGGTCCAGTCAACGTTTTTGGGGATTCCCGGCATACCGACCAAGATGACATCGCCATCTGCACGGGTAAAACGGAGCGCGTCGTCTATTGTGACGCTGGCACCGATACAGTCGAAGGTAACGTCCACACCACCGATTAATACCTGTTGTCCCAACTCCGGTTGATGCGAGGTCGCGCCTGTGAGTTCGCAGAATGCCGCATACCGACCACTATTCGGTGATAGGATGTCGTCTGCACCGAGTTCGCGAGCCAACTTCTGTTGATGCGGATATTTCGCGAAGATGATGATTCGGTTTCGATGTCCGAGTACCCGAAGTGCCGCAACAGTGAGCAGGCCGATAGTACCACCACCGATGACGCAGATAGTTGCTGTCCTGTTAGGCGAAAAATTCAGAACGCCGTGCAATGCACAGGCGAAAGGTTCGAGGAGCACAGCGGCTTCGTCCGAAATAGCGTCAGGAACGTGATGAAGTTGCGATTGGTGTGCGAGAACATATTGACTCCACCCGCCACCTGTATCGCGGCAATAACCCGTTTGAACCCCCTCAGAGATGTCTCCTTTTGTGATGTTTTCGCAGTTCGCAAAGCGTTGGTTTCGGCATTGATAGCACGGGGGCGAGATCCCTCTCACTGGACACGACAATGCTGGTTCAATCACCACCCGTGTGCCGACAGGAAAACCTTCCACCGCATCGCCTGTCTCCGCGACTTCACCGACAATTTCGTGCCCCAAGACAAAAGGCGTTGATGTGAACGGTGAGAAGTAGGGACTCCCTTTCGCAGTGATTGTTGCTAAATCGGAGCCACAGATACCACTGAGTCGGGTCTTGACTTTGACCCATTCAGGCGTTGG
Organism: Candidatus Poribacteria bacterium; assembly: GCA_965220065.1. Taxonomy (GTDB): domain Bacteria; phylum Poribacteria; class WGA-4E; order WGA-4E; family WGA-3G; genus WGA-3G. The sequence continues at coordinate 3,996,445 of OZ244804.1, read as the reverse complement.
CAGTTGTGGCTCCGGAATATCAACGAGACGCGTGCAAGAGAACGGAGACGTATAAAGACTTCGCCACCGTTTCCCAAGGTAGCGCATCGCCAGATAACGCGGGATGCTTTTGGTATATCGAATAGCTTCCACTATGTTATTTCCAAAGAAATCACGAATTTACGCGTAGGTTGGGTTGAACGGGAACTTATTAAAAGTTGCGTAAGGAAAATGACTATCAAAGTTCACCAGAAACCTGAGGGCACCAAAGAACGAGTGAAACCCAACACATCATCACACTTATAGTTTTGGGATGTTGGGTTTCGCTTGACCTACACGAACAGATTATCCAAAAGCGAAGTTCCCAGTATGGACGAGACATATCCTTATCTTTTACCGCTCAACCCAACCTACTAAGTCGCTTCCGACTGATAGTACGCCGTCAGAATTTCCGCGACTTCGGGTCGTGAAATTTCGGGTGGAAGTGGTTCGCCAGCGGCGAGCATCTCACGCAATTTTGTCCCAGAGATCTCGAAATAATCGTCTGCATCGTGCGGGTAGTCGCGCATCATGATGATTTTATTGCGCTTTTTGCTCCATACGGTGAAATCACCACGGAAGATACCGATTTCGAGTGCGTCTTCAGGGATTGTGTCGAAAATCTCCTGTGCATCGAATGCGCCGTAGTAGTCGCCTGCGCCTGCGTGGTCGCGTCCGACGATGAAGTGCGACGCACCGCAATTCTGACGGAAGACGGCATGGAGGAGTGCCTCTCTCGGTCCAGCATAGAGCATATCGAACCCGTAACCGGTGATAGAGACGGTATTTTCGGGGAAATAGTGTTCCACCATCGTACGGATGCAAGCATCACGAACAGCAGCGGGAATGTCCCCAGGCTTTAGCTTACCGAGAAGCATATGAATGAGAATACCATCGGCATTGACTGCCTCTTGTGCGATTTTGCAGAGTCCCTCATGGGCACGGTGCATCGGATTCCGTGTCTGGAAAGCGACGACGGTGTCCCATCCGCGCGCAGCGATGTCTTCACGAATCTCAACGGCGGTGCGGAACGTATCAGGGAAATCCTCGCGGAAGTAGGAGTAGTTCAGTACCTCGATCGGACCTGAAAGGACATTGTCTCCGACATTTGCCAAAGCCGGGACACCCGGGTGCTCAGGGTCAGTCGTTCCAAAGGTCTTTTCAATGAGGAGTTGTTTCTGTTCTGTTGAGAGTGTCTCGATTGCCGAAACCTTCATAACGGCGAGCGGCGGATTGCCTTCAACGTTCGGATCGCGTAGCGCAATTCTGTCAGCATTCTTTACGGCATCCGTAAGCTGCTCCGATGGAACGATGTTCATCACGGGGACGGGCCAGAAGAGTCCGTTCGACAGTTTCATATCGGTTGCGACGCTTGTCGCTTCAGCGATGTTCATATAGCCCGTGAGTGGTGTAAAGTACCCTGACGCCAGCATAACGGCTGATGCAGCGGCACCTGATGAAACAAGGACAGACGGAAGTTGTTCCGCTTCTTTGGTGAGTTCGGCACGTTGTGCATCATCCGAAACGTAAAGCGGGTTTAAGGTTTCGGCTCCATGTGGTTTAATCATTCAATCAATTCTCCTTTTGAAAAAAACGATTGTAGGGGCAGCTCTTGTGCCTGCCCACATATTCTGCGTTATTTGGGTTGTATTTGTTCGACCGTACAGCCGTTCCAAATCCAAAAATGGTTTTTGTTGTTCCATTCGTCTTCATGACGCACACGGTCTTTCGGCGTAAAAATGACTTGGGTGAGGTAACCCTCCGTGACTTCGATGGTATAGGTATGTCGAAGTACTTCATCATCTTCTGATATTGTAAAGTCATCGAGGACTTGGGTTCCATTTGCTAACAAATTAAGAGTATGTGTTCTATCTCCTGCTGGGCAGAACGTATTGGTTACCCGATAGTTTCCGTTGGGCAGATCGAGTTTAAAGGCGGCATCTCTCTGTCCCCAAACACCATCCCGTGCGAGTTTTGTCTCCCTTCTGTCGCCTCGATAGGCTTCGTGGGGTGAGCGTGTATGCCATCCGAATTGACCGCTCTCGTATTCCGTGTCAGGTCCAATTGCGTGGTGGTCTAAGGCGGTTGCACTGCCGTTAGGTTGCATGTCGAAACGAATTATCAAATTCCCTTCTTCTGTTTTGTTCCATAATTCAAGTATGGGTCCAGCCGCTCGCTTTTTCCGATAAAGTTGGAGATGTTTCGTCTCGTGGATGATTTCGTAATCGGCGGTATACGCCCGAAATTCATGTGTATCCGGCGGATACCATGCCACGACATAGTCTGCAGAGGCTTTGTGATACCACAGATCGAGATAGTCGTCAGGAGCGTTCTCATCGTTCCGGTTTACGGGGAAGTAGTTAAATGCGGCTTCGTAGTTTGCCAAATGTGCCACATCCTCTGCGTATACGCCATAGAGTGCCATGTGGTGAACAAAGGGTGTGACATATTTAATTTTCCCGAAAGCCTCGGATTTGTGCCAGCCTTCCTCCATCGTCCGCATCTGGTACGTTGTATGCGGTTCGATGAGATGTGTGCCCGATACCAATTCCGCAATCTCCGGTGCTATTCGGGCATGATCATACGCTGTCCTACCAAAATGGAGTAAGGTAAAAAAGACGAGGCACGCTGCGACAGCGTAACGTGGGACTCGCTTCATATTCGGAATTAGGGCTGCTGCTAACATAGGCAGAATATAGAGGTGAATTCTATCGTTGATCCATCCTCCCGGTCCGTAGCTCCACGGTGCCTTAACGAACATATACGTAAACAGGAACGCAATGAGCAGAAACACATCCGTCCGTTTCACCCACTCCCTCCGGTGAATGCGGTAACCGATGGAGAGGATAACGGCTATGCCTAACACAGCGAGGAGAAAATAATTCGCTGTAACATGCCAGTCGGTGAAATAGACGATCGATTTAACACCGAAAAAATATTCCCAAACCCATTCCATACCGCGATGGTTCCCTTGTTGATGTTGTTTTGTACTCTGTAGGTAATAGTCTACCAGCACAAAATACATCGGCACCATGTAGAGAAAAAAGCGAAAGACCGGCTTCACACTGACAACAAACTTTTGCAACAGTGCCGTGAACCCTTCACCACGCTCTCGCCACGCTGCAGCCACTGCTGGGGCACCTGACAAACAGCCGCCTGCGACAGAGATACCCAACACGACGAGACCATAGGAGGCGATATGCGACAGATACGTAAGGAGTAGCAGGACGTAAAGCCAAATCAGATGTTGGACTTGCATGTCGTCCTTGTGCTTCCACCAGAACCCGAAACTAAAGAAGAAAAACGAGATGCTCAACTGGAAGTTGTAAAACCCCATGTAGAGGAGATAGTTGTAAGTGAAAGGGAAACCGAGCCATGCGTATATAGGGGTTTGCCCGTTCTCATCTTTGTGGGCAGCATTAAAGAAATAGAGGAAAGCAATCGGGACCGTGCCTATCGCGAGTGTAAGGAATACCTTCTCAGCGATGACGGGTGGGAACACGTAGAGGAATGCTAACAAAAAAATATGAGACAGCCAGTTCGGGAAGATCGTTAGATTCAGTTCCCACGCGTTCCGCATCTGATAATTTTCGTGTTTCCCATACTCCTTTAGCACCAAACCGTTGTAAATGTGGCTCGCACCGTCTTGCGAAGGAAAGTATGCAAAGATCCAGAGCGGGAGAATGTGTAATAACAGCAGCACCACAAATAGATGTTTCCACGACAAATTTCTCCAATTAAACATTATGTCCCCTCCGATACAGGGAAGCACTGCCTAAGTTTATGTGTTCTCTCTAAAGTAGAGGCAGTGTTGTGTCAACGGACACCGTTCACATAACGGTTTTCGGGCATCACAGATTCTTCGACCGAAGTAAATCAAATTTATATGGAACGGATACGCCTTATTCTCCGGTACAATTGGGGGTAACAGTTGATGTGCCTTCTCTGCGCTACAATTCGGTGGAATCAATCCGAGACGTTTGGAAATTCGCAGGATATGTGTATCAACAGGGAAGACCTCCCGACCGCACGCGAAGGAGAGTGTAACGGATGCGGTTTTGATACCGATACCTTTATGTTGACATAGGAAATCTAATGCTTCCTCCGTTTCCATGTCGTGCATGAACTCCAATGAGAGTTCGCCATGTTCAGTTTTGAGCCAAGTGAGGAAGTTTTTGATAGTCCGGCTTTTCTGTTCTCCGAGTCCAACAACCCGTATCGCTGCCTCTATCGCTTTGGCATCGGCGTTCAGCACATCCCCCCACGTTGGAAACCGGTCTTTCAGCACAGCATAACCTTTATCGCGGCTAACATCTGTCGTATTTTGTGACAGGATCGTTAGGATAAGGCATTCTAACACATCTCCTGCGCCTTCGCGGGTCGGTACGCCGAACAAATTTTCCAAGGCTTCTGATATTATCGCCGCTTTCTGCTGTAATTCCACTCGTTTTCTTCCAAGATATTGCGTTTTTAATATTATACCACAAAGAGAAAAAATAGCAACGCCATTTTAATGAGCAATCAGCACGCTCACTTCGTTCGCTTTCAGCACGGATTTTCTAATGAAGTTTAATAAAATATTTGGGTAATTCTATATTCCCCCAAACCCGGTAGGGTCTTTCACGGAACCGCACCGGATATAGTTATGCAATTACCTGATTAAATTCCTAATCTTTATACGAAAATCCTTTCAGTTGTCAGTTAAAGAATATTTTTCAGCGACCATCAGTCTCCTTTTTGACGAAGGAGTTCCGAAAACCAAAGGGATCCCACTGACCGCCGACAGCCACTAAAATAGAAACCGATACATCGGTTTATCGAGTGTAACAGCGAGGAGACTCCAGAACGAACCGATCACAAACTCGCCGAGCACAATACCGAGGAAAAACGGAACCGCTTTCCGATGCAAGTGGAGTCCACCGTATTTCAGCACGAGCCATTTGAGTAGCCATCCAACGAAGATTGAACCTACCATCGGATTGATCGCCCAACTGCCAGAGATCGCATAACCGACAGGGTGCAAGTTCCACCAGATGAATCGCATCCGCATTGCGGCGAGAAGTAGCGTTAGGACGAAACCGAACGATGCGAAACCGATCGCAGGCACATCCGGCGGCGCGGCGTAGGTGAGCCATGTCTCTAACCGATTAAAGGATTCTCTGCCAAAACTTGAAAAACCGCCTTCTGAGTAATACATGGACAGATATGCCCAGAATGAACCGAGCGCACCCAAAGCAGAAGCCAGCATCATGAGAAGCGCAAACCGTCGCAGTGGAATGTTAGCACCCTCAGCCAATTTGAAGCCCTCCAGTTGATGTGGCATAGCGTGTGAGCGGTGGGCACGGTTTAGGCAATAGAGATAGGCGAACCCTGTTAAATTCACCGCACCCAACCGACGGATACCTAACAAGCGCGGCAACATTTCATCGGGTCCAATGAAGTGTAAGTCATGCACTGGCGAACCGAGTTCCGCCCGCAAACGTGTGATCGCCATGGCAATTGCGAACCAAATGGCGAAGTAGACGATGATTATCCAAAAACTCATGCCCATCTTCAGACAGAATCCGATAATGAATCCCGATGCGGCGAGGAATCCGAGGACGATCAGACGATAGGAAATTGGTTCGTCTGCCTTCGGGGACACGAGTTGGCGTGCGATTCCCATCAGATAGCGTCGACTCATCCAGATAGCCACGACACACAGTCCGAGATATGCGCCGTGCGATTGCTCGGCTTCGTAAGGAAACCGCGGCAGTCCTCGCCATCCAGCGATAACACCTAACAACCGTTCCGCTCGCCAGATTAACCAAAATGCCCAACAGGAGAAGGAGAGATCCAGTGGTATAAAGAACGCAAGCCCCACACCGAATGGAAATACACCCAGTGGACTCCAACCGATACCGCTCCACGGACGTTCCGTGAAAATCTTTCGCAGATCGTATAATTTCCCGCCGAGACTCGGAACAGCAGGAAACAGGAAGTTTAACCCGTTGATGATGTCGATTGTAACTCCGATCGAGAGTCCAAGCCACATCCACGGCGAACTGAAAAATCCGCGGGTACGCGTTGTCATCTCGAAGGGCAGTTGGATGATGGGGTAACTGAGTCTCTCTGATTCGACCCACTGCTTCCGAAAAATCAGACTCAGGCAGAGCATTACGAGATGAATAGCGACCAAGAAAAGCGTCCACCACAAGATCGCGGGGAGCCAGGCTGTCAAGTAACGCGATTCATAGATACTCGCGAACCCGTGGTAATATCCCTCAAGCACACGTTTATTGCTGACAGCCAGCCATTGCGGGATATGCAAGTGGAATAGGTTTGCCCAGTCGTTCTCTGGGGTCGCGAACCAGTGCGCATGCCCGATAATCGGCATGAGCACGAGGAATCGATCTACGCCTGCAAGTCCTGCCCCTACTGAAATGCAAGTGTAGATGACGAGCAATTCAGCGCGGTTAAGCACGAGTGCGTGGTGCAAGCGACGCAAAAGGATTCCGATACCCAGTAGGATTAAAATGGTGATAACGGCGTTGTAGAAAAGCGAGACCTGCGTCGGGCTGCCGCCGCCACGGATAATCGAGGCGGACACCCACCAACAGTTGGCAGGCACTAACACGCAGATGAGGAAAATAGTGAATGGCCGAATTCTGAGATCTTTGGTCGGAACGTTCTTCACCCTCTTTCAAAAAATACCTTTAATATTTTACATCATTTCTTACCTTCAGGCAACCTTTTTTACGGATGCTGCCAGAGACATGCAGTTCTCTTGTAGGAGGGAACCCCGATTCCCGACTCTGACGCTTCTGTACCGCAAACTTTCCAGTTTGCGTCCTCAACCCGCCTCTTTACTGACTGCTGACCGCTGTCTTGTAGGAGCACCCTCCCGGTCGCGATGCTCCACAGAAATAATCAGAAAACCGAAAACTGAATAGTTCTGAATTACTCGCAATTAGATTGTCTACCGAAACGAGGTGTGATATAATCAAAGGGTTGGGAAAATTCACTGGACGCTTGAGAAACCGCTGGCAGAAGTTTTTCTGTCGTAACAAAGGTCTCAGTAACCGATGCCTCTAAGCAAACGGAAAAAAATTACTCTCATCAGCCTAATCGTTCTTATTGGGGTTATCATTTTGCTATCCATTATCTATCACCGGACCGCGCTGTGGGAACCGGAACAACATCTTATCACGCTTCTCCCGCAATCTCCAATCTGCTACTTAACTCTCAAAGAATTGAAAGGCTTGGTAGAAACCTTCAATCGTAGCGAGCTCGGAAAACAGACGGCTAAAATGCCGATTCTCGCTGAGATTCAAAAGCAGCGGTGGTGGAAGCAACTCGTCTATCAGAAGCAGCTCTGGGAATACGAGATGGGTGGCGTACTTGATTTGAAGACGGTCACCGGATATTTTGGCGAGGAAGCCATTCTTGCGTTTTATCGACGTGAAGGAGAGATCTCATTTCTGATCATCTCCGCAGTCGGAGCGCAGGAGAAATTGAGCATTGAAGCGATGACGGCAACGGATGCGATCAACCCAAAGTATGAACGGATTCAAACCGATTACAACGGGTTCACGATTAACACCATCATAGGGTATCCACGCAATTTCAGTTATACCTTCATCGGGAAGATTGGCATCTTAAGCCTTGACCCGTTGTTATTAGCGGAGATACTGGACCTTTATACAGGGCTTTCTGGCACAAAAACTGACCCAAAAAGACAAGGATTTCTCGCTGAGCATCCCATAGCGGCGGAGATACAGGACGATTATCAACAGGACAAAAGCACTGGATATATAGATTTGCAACAGTTCGTTCCGTTGTTGGATAATATGAGTTCCGATGTACTGGTTAAACAAATTTTGGGGTGGTTTGGGGATTCAGGGACTTGGACGTTTCGCAACCGATATGAAGAGGGTGTGATTGTGTCCCGACATCGGTTCCGAAGTGGTGTTGGCAACAATCGTTTGAATCTTCCAACCGTGGATAACTCGAAACCGTTCCTCGCTTTTCCCGAACGTACTGCCTTTGTCGCTTCGCTTCCAGTTCCTAAGCTGATGCGCGAGCTCTTTGGTGATATAGATCCCTCCCAAGTCCTGGGATCGGATTTAACTGTCTTGTTAGTTGCGCCTGATCCGGGTGAAGTATCCGTCGTCCCTTCCTTGGTTTTGCTGGCGCATGCGAAGGCTCCCGATGCATTAAACGCGGTTTTGGGAATCGTGAGGGAGGGAAAACCCACGATTGCTGGTAAACCCCTCGAATTTCTTGAACCGAAGGAGTACAAAGGCATCACGCTGCAACCTGTGCAGCTCCGTCTCAATTTTTTATTAGCGATTACGGGCGGATATGCTATCGTTAACGACTATTTGGTTTTGGGTACAACACTGGCGGGATTGAAGTCTGTGATTGATACGACTACGGGTAACGCGCCTGTCTTGGAGGATATAGCGTTCTCCGCGGATGTGAATGGTGTTCAGGCGTTTGTTCAACCGGAGTTGTTTGTGCCAGAATTGGAACGTTTCCTTCCGATCATAACGGTGCTTGTTTCTCTTTCAGGACAGAAAGTAGACCCGACGTTAAAGCGACGCATCACAGATAACCTCTTTCCACTGGAATCCCTCGGTCCGATTTCTGCTGAAATGAATTTTGATGAACACGGCATGGATACAGAGGTTCGGATCGTTTTGGAGAAGTGATTCGTTGTAGCATAAACTGTTGGTTTGTGCCATATCGGAAAAGATAAAGGAGGTTTTTAAAATGGCAAATACGACGCTTGAAGATATCGTCCAACGTTTGGACCGGTTGGAGAAGATGATGACCGAGGTAAATCAGAAGTTTTCTGAGATTGTTGGGCAAATGGGACCAGATGTTCCGAAAGACCGCGGAACTGCCGCAGCACTGAGGGGAGCTGAAGCCCTAAAAAACAGCAAGCGAGAGGCACATATCGCTGAGGAGGTTCTAGACAAAATGTTTGAAAAATGGGGAATACCACCTGATTTTAATCCCGGTTCTATTGAAGAATTGCGCGAAAGTATGAGACAACACGGCATTCGTGCTGAGGACAACGAATTTAGTAGAGCAATTATCGCGGAACGGGAGAAATAGCTGTGCATTATTTCTACTTTGATGCGAGCGCGCTTACTAAACGCTATGTTGAAGAGGTCGGTATCAATAAAATTGATTTTCTTTTTCACAATGTGCCGTTGGAACGTTTGTGGTGCTTGACAATTGGCGCAATGGAAGTCTTTTGGATCTGTGTCCGCAAGCAAAACGATGGCCGCATCACAAATCATCAGTTTGAAAGGGCTGTTACCCACTTAAGACATGAAGTAATCAACAGTCGATCCGATTTCAAAACGCTATCGGTTCCAGATTCGCTCGTTTGGGACGCAATGGATTTGATTGAAACACATTCGCTCAACAGTGTTGATGCGATCGTCTTACGTTCTGCATTAGATATGGCGATGGAACTCCGCAGTACAGGCGATACGTTGGTACTCGTTGCCTCAGATCAACGTCTTCTCAGAGCCGCTCGCACAGAGGGTTCACAAATTTTTAACCCAGAGATAGATTCACAGAAGACACTTGTAGATTGGATAGATTAAAATATGAAAACAAAGATTGGTATCGGCATCATCAGTTTTGCACATGGACACGCCAACGCATACTGTAGCCAGATGCAGACGTTTGACGACGTTGAACTCGTTGCGTGTTGGGACGATAACGTTGAACGCGGAGAAACCGCTGCAACGCAATACGGCATGCGCTACTCACCGCATCTTGAAGATATTGTCAATCACCCGGAGATTCACGCCGTTATCGTGACCTGTGAAACGAATCGGCACGCAGAGATGGTAGCCGCCGTCGCATCGGAGGGGAAGGATATCCTCTGCCAAAAACCGATGGCACTCACGTTGGAAGATTGCGATCGCATAGCCGAGGTCGTTGAGAAAACGGGTGTGAAATTTATGATGGGTCATCAGATGCGGCGCGATCCAGCAAACATCGCCATGAAAGAAATCATTGACAGTGGTGTGCTCGGTAAAATTGGCGTGCTACGGCGTCGGCACTGCATCAACGCACTGTTTAGCGAAACCTTCGTGACGGGACCCAGCCGTTGGCACATCGATCCAGAAAAGAACATGGGGATGTTCATGGACGATGCCTCTCACGCAACCGATTTTATCCATTGGATGCTCGACAAACCGACGAGCGTCATCGCCGAAATTGATAACATTTTGACGGATGTCGCGCCTGATGACACGGGGTTGGCTGTCTATCGGTTTGCGGGTGGAGAGATGGCGATTCTGTTGAATACATCTGTAACGCTCGCTGGTGAAAATACGACCGAAATTTATGGCGATGCAGGCGTGGTCATTCAAAACTATGGCGATGCACCGTCGTGCAATATCCCGCGTCCCTCAGATGCTGTCGCACTTAAGTTGTATACGCGCGATGAACCCTCATGGAAGGATCTGGGTATCCCAATTCCAGATAGTCACGGAGAACGGATTGGCGGCGTGCCTCGACCGTTTATCGATTGCCTGAAAAGCGGGACGGAACCCGATGTCACGGTGGAAGATGGACGGGTTTCAGTGGAGATGATTTTAGGGGCATATCGTTCCGCGCAGGAAGGACGACGTATTACATTCCCGTTGTAAAACGTGGCGTTTACTGCCTATTATCATTACGGGCTGTTGCGACGCATGATGCTTAGAATCTGACCTGTCATCCCGCTTGCAGGGGGTTGTGCCGCGAGGAACAGTGCCGATGCAACAACCTGTTCCGGCTCTTTCCACGGATCACTTTGTGCCCTGAAGGTTTCCGAATTCTCCCAAGCAGGTTTTGAAAGTTCGGTTCTCACGGGACCGGGGATGAGAACATTCACAATGATGCCTTCTTCCCAGACCTCTTCGGCGATCGATTGGGTCAACCCGTGCAGTGCCGCTTTGGAGGCACAGTAGACGCTGAGGTTTGACCGTCCCACCTGTCCCATACCGGAGCCGACATTGATGATGTTTCCACTACCTTGCTGCTTCATAATGGGCAACGCGGCGCGACAGCAACGCACAACCCCCATGACATTAATCTGCCACCCCTGTTCCCACTCATCGTCGGTGCTATCCAGAAACAGACCTCTCGGATTGACACCGGCATTGTTGACGAGAATGTCTATCCGTCCGAACCGATTTACAGTTTTCTGAACGAGGTTCTCCACTTCCGTCTGGATGCACAAGTCGGTTGGCACGGTGAGGACTTCCCCACCTTGCTCGGTTATTTCTGTGGCGACTTTGTCAAGTTGTTCGGTGCTTCGCGCAGCGATAACAATCCGTGCGCCTTCAGCGGCGTAGGCGATAGCGATGGCTCTGCCGATGCCGCGCCCACCACCGGTGATAATAGCGACTTTGTCTTTGAGTTGCATGATTGATTCCTTCTGTCGATTCTTCAATCCCGTAGGCGTGGCGTCTCTGTAGATTAGTTTGAACGATGCCACATATTCATGAGGCGTGCGAGTTGTCCTTGGCTTGCCTTGATTTTTCGCGCTAAGTCTTTAGCAAGCGTCGTAAGCAGATCTGTTCCCACCTTTTTGGCGTTTTCTACCTGTTGTTTCAGTTGATAGGTGCGTCCCGTCTTGAGTCGGTTTATCTCAAATCGCAATTGACTCGCGGCTCGGTTAAGCCTTCGCAGTTCAGTATGGAGTGCTCTTCGTTTCTCTGCGGCTGTCTTTGCGGGGACATGGGGTTCTGTTGCGCCGAGGCTTAACCGCTCTAAGGTCTCAAGGTCTTGTTCGTTATAGGCTCGGTTAATGAGCGGCATGAGTTGTTCTCGCCGTTCTTCCTCCTTGGCATCCATAGCCTTGTCCGGATGATACCGTTTGGCGAGTTTGCGGTAAAGGTCTTGTAGGTGCTTCGCTTTGGTGTCGGGAAGTTTATCCTCTGGAGGGATTGGTTCTGATTCATTGACCGCTTCGTATGCGTCAACCCGCGCGCGACTCGCTCTGAAACACGATTCCACCCGCGCTTCTATCTCTTCTTCATTCACACCTTCACGGCGCAGTTGTAGACGGAGACGATACTCCTTCGTTTCGAGTTCAACTTTATCAAGTTCGAGGTAGTATTGACTGATATGTGCGTTATAGCGTCGCTCAAATACGTCGACTTCTGACTTGAGCGTTTCGATTGATATTGTGAGTTCTTCCACCTGCCTCTGTTTCGCTTCGATAGCCTCTAACAGTCGAACTGTATCCTTTTCATCGGCGGTATTGACGTGGATTAAGGCGGCAGGTTTCATTATGGATACCCTAAAGAGTGATAAAATCAGTCCTGTAAACTGGGCGTGCTTTGAAGGTGTTCAGACTTACGAAAATTGAGACCGATGCGCGGCGGGAAACCGCGCCTGCAAGTCTGTTTGGCAGCTACTTTTTCCGGTAGGTAATACGTCCCCTTGTGAGATCGTAAGGAGAGAGTTCTACAGTCACCTTATCGCCCGGCAAAATTTTGATGAAGAATTTTCGCATTCTGCCGGAGATATGTGCGAGAATCTGATGCTTATTTTCCAATTCCACACGGAACATCGCGTTGGGTAAAGGTTCCACAACGGTACCTTCAACCTCTATTTTATTGTTTTTAGAGGGCGTTTGTTCTTCGCCTTCGGCTTGAGGCTCCGTATCCACGTTAACATCAGCATCTCGTCGTTTTTTAGGTTTCGACTTCTTTCGCCTGTTAGGCTGCCGCCCCTGCGGCCTTCTGTTATTTCTTGAAGGTCTGCGATTCACAGTATAAATCTCCTTTTTCTGGTACGTTAAGGGGTGTGAGGCATAGATACTTCACACGAGGTTACAAGATAAAGTTAAAAATGTTTATCCAAAGCGCGTAGCTCGTAATGTAATGGAGAGCGGATATACGAAAAGGCACGTCAAATTCCAAACTCACCTTACCGAACCGCAAGGTAAAATTAAAAACTTCCCTGCTTCAACGACAAGCTCTCGGAAATAATACGTAGCGAGTTCCAATTGCGTTTCGGCATCCGCTTTGTCCGTGCTTGTTGAAACAAGGTCGACCGGCATCGTATCTCCGTCCGCGTTGCGAAGGGAAACGTATGCCTTTAGATAAACATCTGGGTAGCGTTCCATCACTTTCTGCATCAGTGGTGAAACTTCGGCTTCAAACATATTGACATGAACCCGCGTCGTTGTGATTTCTGAGCGGTAACGTTCTGTGATTAAGGGTTGAATATGCGTTTCAAAAACTGCCTTCATTTCGCGAGGTGGACCCGGCATCATCATGATTGTAGAAGACTTGTGTGCCACACTGATACACGGAGCCCATCCTGCGGGGTTCTGAAAAACGACAGCCGTTCCCGGGACAGTCGCCATTTTCATCAGGGCTTCGCTGACGACATCGTTCTCTGGCATCTCACGCCGTTTCCGATATTCGGCGACAGTTTCTTCGCTCACGACGGGTTTCGTGCCGATCAGGGAAGCGACGACTTCAACGGTCATATCGTCGGGTGTGGGTCCGAGTCCGCCTGTTGTGAGGATCAGCGAGGTTTCCCGTTCTACTGCCGAATCCAACGCCTCGGACATCTCCTCGCGGTTATCACGTAGCATTGTGACGCGCCGGAGCTCCCCACCAGTCTGAAGGATTTGCTGGGCAATCCAGTGTGCATTGGTGTCCTGAATCTGTCCGAGAACTAACTCTGTGCCGATCGAAAACAGTTCAATTGCCACGCTATTCTCCTTATTTATAGGACCCGTTTGAGAAACTCGAACGCACCGACACCGTGGAAACTATGCCCTGCCTCGAATACCTCAAGTCCTAATTTGTCTTCCACATTGAAGAGTTTGTAAATGGCTTTTGCCTCATTAACCGCAAGGCGGGTGGCTTCTATCGGGAAGATCGTGTCTTCCGTACCCGACTCAACGAACATCGCGCGCGGCGCGATCAACCCCGCAATGTCGTACATCTCCGCATATTGTAGCACATTCGGTATATAGTTGTCTATACAATGGCTGAGACTCAAGATACTGTCCCGGAACGTATTGAAATAACCGCTGACAACCGCCGCCTTGACGCGCTCGTCAATTGCAGAAGTGAAGAAGGTGGTTGTGCCACCGCCAGAAATGCCCATCACACCGAGACGGTTCATATCAACCTCCGGACGGGTTCCCAGATAGTCAAAGGCGCGCATCGCATCGTAGACCCGCCAACCTACCATTGTGTGACCTAAGAGTAGCGCGGCACCTGCACTCGGTTGACACGAGGAGTTCCCACCACCCTTCTGATGAGCGATAGGATCCCGTCGGTGACCAAACCCGAATTGCTCAATCGCGAGCACGGTGTACCCGTTTGCTACACATTGGAGGGCGAAATCGTTCTGATAGCCGCCATATTCTGCGCGCATGGTACCATCTTCCTCAATTCCGACGATGTCATCTACACCGCGCCCGTGCCCCGCTAAACAGAGAATCGTGGGCTTCGGGGTCGAGCTGTCGAGAGGCTTCGGCGAAAGGAAGTACCCGAAGATATTCGCGTGTAGACGACTCTGAAACTGCACTGTCTCGCGGAAATAGGTAGGAAATTCACAAGAGTCCAAGACTTGCGGTTGTAGATCGCAGGGCTCCTGCGCGAAACCACCAACCAATTCGATAAGTTTTGCCCGTAGTTCGTGTTGCCAGGCTTCCGCTTCTGCAATACTCGTCGCCTGAAAGGCAAGTTGACGTGGTGTCTCCGCATATAACTGATGCGAAAACGCTAATGTGTCTCGTTCCTGTTCATAGTACATAATCTCACCTTAAAAGATATTCCGTTTGGGACGTTTGCACCATTATTCGTTCAACAGGTTTAAAACGAACCCCGTTGCCATCTTCGGATAGAAGTAGGTGGATTTCTGTGGCATTGTTGATCCTGCCATAGCCACATCTAAGACTTGTTCAACGGGTGTCGGATTCATCAGAAGTGCGACGCGGTCTGCTCCTTCTTTCACGTGTGCCACGGCATCATCTGTGTATGCGGTGTAACTGATGTGTTCCGCCAGTGTTTCAATCTGAAATAGATTTTTGATGAGGGTTTCTTGAACAAGTGTTACATCCAATTGTTTGGGTGTCGTCGAATGCGGGATCAACAGGCGGTAGGTATCGTCCGCTGTGTACATACCAACTACAGAGGATTTTCCTTTCAGTGAATCCAATTTTGACATGAGATTTGCTTGTGTATCGATTTCATGCACTTCAAACGTCTCCGGCAGCTTCGCGATGGCATGTGCGATCCAATCTGCGCTAAGGTTAGACAAGAGTCGATGAATCGCTAAAACCGCCAAACCCGGTGATTCCATCCTGACGAGGTTCACCATCATATAGTCGTAACCGTTGGGTGCACCATTGGTGGTCTTCTGAGCCATTTCGTCTCGAAAGGCGAGAGCGGTTTCATAACGATGATGTCCATCGGCGATCAAGAGCGGTTTTGTTGAAAAAAGAGCCTGAATTTCACGGTTGCGTTTTGTGTCATCTAAACACCAGAGTTGATGTGTACTTCCAAAGGTCTCAGGACAGTCGATCTGAGGCTGATTTTCATCGGTGAAACTCTCCAGTATGCCTTCGATATCGCCAGCGGGATCGGCATAGAGGAGAAAGATCGGGCTGAGATTTGCGTGACATTCCCGCATGAGGTTGAGTCGATCCGCCTTCGGTCCGGCGTGCGTTTTTTCGTGCGGTAGAATCACCCGATTTTCAAAAGGTTCCAGTTTCACGAGTGCTATTAAGGCGCGACGCGTGTAATTTTTCCCGTCAGGGGCATTAAAGGATTGGTCATAGATGTAATAACGAGGGGTTGCGTCTCGAACGAGCGTGCCCTCTGAAGTCCACTGATTCATGCGTGCCGCGGCGCGTGTATACTGATTTTCATCATCGGTGTCGTTAGTTTGTGGTTGACTTAAGATTAAGTGGATGACATTGGCGGGATGGCGTGTCTCTAAAGCGACGCGTTCTTCAGGTTTGATGACATCGTAAGGGGGTGCTATGACGTTCTCAATTCTTTGCACTTTGGTCGCGTTGTAGCGTAAACCTCGAAACGGAATAACTGTTGTTTCCATATTTTTAATTATACCTTGCGGCTTCTTCAGATTGATCTTCGGAGGAGCGTTATTCTCCATGTATTCGCTTAATTTTGACGAGCACTCGTTGGAAAGTGATGGCAGCCTGCAACAACGGCGCAGGCGGTGGATCAGCAATAATCGTTATGAAACTTATTGCTTCAGTGAACGCCTTGCGAATTATTTAAAAATTAATCCCAGAGTCTTGTGCTGAAATAGCGTTCGCCGAGGTCATTAAAGACAGTGACGATAACACCTTCCTGAATTTCTTGGGCGACTTTATAGGCGCCGTAGAGATAGCCACCGGAAGATTGTCCGACGAACCAGCCTCGTCGTGCGAGACGGCTACACATTTCGTGTGCATCCTCGATTGTCGCAGGGATCCGGCAATCAATCACGGATTCATCCAGGATTTCTGGAACGATGTCATCTGGGTGTCCGAGCGGTTTGAGTCCTTCAATACCGGGGAACGCTTCAGGGGAAATGGAACAGACTTGGATGTCCGGGTTATAGTTTTTAAGCCGTCTACCGACACCAGTGATAGTCCCACCCGTTCCTACACCTGCGACGAAGTGCGTAACGTTTCCACCCGTTTGGTTCCAGATTTCGACACCCGTTGTTTCATAGTGGGCGCGCCAGTTGTTATCGTTTTCGTATTGTGATTTGAAGAAATACCGCTCAGGATCCGCTTCATAACGCCGATCAACTTCTCGGAGTGCTTCATCGTAACCGAGGATAGCATCGGTATAAATAATGTCTGCACCGTGCGAGTGGATACGTTTTTTGCGTTCTTCGCTGGCGTTGTCTGGGATCACAAGTTCGACTTTATAGCCGAGTGCGGCACCTATCATCGCGTAAGCGATCCCCGCATTGCCCGAACTGGAGTCGAGGATAACCTTTTCTCGTGTCAGTTCCCCGGAGGCAATTGCTTGGGTAAGCATCCTTAGAACCGGTCGGTCTTTAATCGAGCCTCCGGGATTGTAGGTTTCCACCTTCGCGTAGATGTCAACGTTCGGCAACTCGTTTGAAAAAAGATCTATTTTGGCGAGCGGTGTCTGTCCTATTATCTGAAGTAGTGGATAGTCTGAAAGATTCACCTTTCCAGGCTTTCGCTTGCTCATGTAGTGTTATTTATCCTACCTTTTTATTTTTTGCGGCGATTGAAGTTATTTTGAGTCGTTCGCACAATAAGCGTTCCATGTAAACCTTCGCGGCATCTCCTGTTAATTGTCCATTGAGAATAGGCTTAACTTCAAATTCGGCTAACCTCACGGTTGGATTGAGTCCGTGCAGGGGGGGTAGCCAGTCCCGAAACGTATCGAAGAACGCGCGTTGCGCGGCGCGGCCATTTATGTATGGAAAGTCCGCTGTCCGCCGCCGAAACCGTTCCGGTCCTTTCGCGAGTGCTGCCACGTGGTGTTGTTGACAAAACTGACAGTATTTCTGTGGCTCATAAGCGAGCGGGATGGTCGCAGGGTAAAACCGGAAGGTCTGCTCTCGATAGTGTGTAAAATGTTGCAGCTCGTCAAATTCAAAGATAAAGTGATAAGGTTCAGGGAAATAGGCATCGGGAATCAGGGAACCATCAGTTTTCGTTGTTGTACCTTGCCAGTCTCCTTCTAATTCAGTATAGAGTGCCATCACAGCATCGTAATGCTCACCGAAATCTTTGGGTCGTGGTTTATTACAAAGCCAGTCAAAATGGGTCCGGCGTTCTGCGTGTATTCCGAAGACCTCTTCTACCAGTGCGATGATACCAACTTCTAACCGCATGCAGATTCCCAAGGATTTCTATTTTTACAGACTCACAGGACTTACGGATGTTGCTCTTTTGTAGCACAAACTGTTAGTTTGTGCCAGAAGACCATCTGGACTTTTTTCGAGGATACCATCTAACAAGGCGTGCTGCGGTCAAAATTGTGTAAATCCTGTTAATTTATATCAGTTTCAGACAGGTGCGATGTCAAGATCCTTCAGTGTCTCGCCATTTGTGGCGTTAATTAGACTCGCAAGATAGTCGCGATCGCGTTGGAGTGCCTCCAATTTGTTATCACCATGAACGAACTCGACTTCTAAGTATCCATTATATCCAGCCGCGCTTAGCGTTTCGACGATTCGAGTGTAATCTACCACACCGTCTGCGATCGGGCATCCTTTTCCGGTTTCGTCAAAATTTTGGGCGTGGACGTTTGCGATATGTTCGACGAGTTTTTCAGCGGCAGTGTGTGGTTCGTCGGCATCCGGACGTGCCAGCGGTTGGTAGTAAGTTTTCAGTGCAGGCACTCTGACCCCTTCAATCGTCTCCAAGATACTGGCGACGCTGTCGGTGAGATGGTTATTGTGCATTTCCAGTCCGAGCCGAATATTTCGGAAATTTGCCCACTGTGCAAGACTTACCAATCGAAAGAGAATCAGGCGTTTATCCGAGGGAGCGATTGATTTAGAAGAACCGCCGCCTGACCAAATTCTGACGAGATCGGTGCCCAATTCATGCGCGATTTTGAAGGCTTCCTCGAAATGTTTCTGGTGGAGATCCATCAATGGGTCCACATAAGAGCCGAACGCTGATATCGCTAATCCCTTCCGGTGCGCCATGTCCCTAACGTTTTTGACGTAATTTTCGTCGTAATCCGCTGGTAGGTGCGGCGGCTTCCCCCAAATTTCGATGCCGTGAAAGCCGTAATCCGCCGCTATATCAATGACCTCCTCCAACGGTTTTTCCTGAAAGGCGATGGTGCATAAACCTAATTTCATGGTATTTTCCCCTATTCCCTATTCCTGTGCAAATTAGGATACCACAGGTACAAACGGATTGCAAGAAAAGTTTCTACACACCCCGTTGCCGCGTACTTGACACAGTTTAGCAAATCAGTTATACTTGTCAAGTGTTTTTTCGGATTGGAGAAACTATTAAATTGTGCTACAGGTCGTCAGAGATAATGCAGCGAAGTATTAAATTTCTCACCGCAATTGGCTTAATGTTCACGATGCTTTCGGGGTGTGCAACAGATAAGCAGAAACCGATTGAGTTGAGTATCTTCGCCGCTATCAGTTTGACGGATGCGCTTGGTGAAATTGGGACAGCGTTTACGGCGGAAAGTGGCGTTAACGTCTATTATAATTTTGAAGCCTCTACGACGTTACAACGCCAACTCGAAAAGGGGGCGACAGCGGATGTTTTCATCTCGGCGAGTCCGCGTCAAGTTGTTGCCTTAGAAACGAATGGCTTGATTGAAACCGAAAGTCGCCAAGATTTACTAACCAATCGGTTGGTGCTTGTCTCTGATGAAACAGCGGAAATTTCTGTAAAAACGCCTGATAGCCTTGCTGTGCCTGGGATTTCGAGAATTGCTATCGGACATCCAAATATAGTCCCAGCAGGTACCTATGCGAAAGAAGCCTTGACGCACTTTGGATTATGGGAGACGCTATATCCAAAGTTGATTTTCGGCATGGATGTGCGTGCAACGCTCGCTTATGTCACCGCTGGCAATGTGGATATTGCCATTGTGTATAAAACAGATACGACACTGACCGAGGATATAAAGGTGCTTTATCAGTTACCGCCTGAAGCATATACACCGATCGTTTATCCAGCTGTCGTTATGAAGGATAGTCCCCAAAAGCAATTGGCGCGTAGATTTATGACGTATCTGCACTCAATGGAGAGCGGTGAAATTTTTGAAAAACACGGATTTACCTTTTTGGCACTAAAATGAGGATTACCCCCGCCGAAGTTGCCGCCCTCTCTTTATCTATAAAAGTCGCGTTGCTCAGTCTTGTTATAATGTTTCCACCGGGACTATGGGTCGGTTGGCTACTTGCAAAACGGACATTTCCCGGAAAGACTTTCCTGAATACGCTGGTGATGTGTCCGTTGGTGCTGCCACCTATCGTCAGTGGATATTTACTCCTGATCTTATTGGGCAAACACGGGGTCATCGGTGGATTCATCTATCGAGTTTTCGGTATAGAGATCGTTTTTTCACAGTGGGCTGTTATTATTGCGGTCTCGATTATCTCGTTTCCGCTGTTAGTACGGGGTATCGTGACAGGGATGGAGTCTGTGCCACTGGAGCTTGAGAGTGCAGCGCGGACGCTTGGCGCATCGCCATTCAAGGTGTTTTGGACGATAACACTCCCACTTGCGTACCGCGGCATTATCGGGGGAACGATCCTCGGTTTCTCCAAAAGCCTTGGTGAATTTGGTGCCACAATCATGGTAGCAGGAAACATTCCGGGCAAAACCCAAACGATGGCGTTAGCAATTTTCAGTGCCGTTCATCTCGGAGAGGATGCCTCTGTCTATCGATTGGTGTTGATTTCAACGATTGTTGCCTTCATAGCACTCTGGTTAACAGAACGTTTTACGCTCCGGTAGGCATGCTTTTTAAAGGGGATCGAGGTTACACGCAAGTTCTACATTCATCGCGTAGGTTGGGTTGAGCGGTAAATACGCAAAGTCATCTTGTTTATACGGTAGGTGCCACTTTTCGATGGCTGATTCGGATAGATAAATATAGCAAAACCCAACATCTCCAATGCCTTCGATGTTATAATGTGTTGGGTTTCACTCGGTTTTGTGCCTTTCAAGGCTGTCGATGCACGTTGAAAATTATTTTGTGTATTGGATTTTAGTAGGACTCCCGTTCAACCCAACCTACGGACGACAAAGATGGCAACTCGCGTTACATAAAGGGGAAATGGTATGAACTGGGGAATAATCATTTTCATTGGTGCTATTGCAGTCGTGCTACTCGTTTGGTATCTGTATCGACGTTCCCAAAATGATGCCGATGACAATACAGATGAACCTATAGATAATGCTGATGCTGAATATGAGGATCTGCTTTTGACAGGTCTAATGCTCGAAGAAATCTATGATGACGATCAGGACTCATCTGATGATCAGGATTCCGACGACTATGATGATGGGTTCGACGGTGGTTATGACGATGGCGGGACATTACAGTAACCCAATGTGCTACTTTACTCTAAGAATTCGCATGGGAAATGCAGCCCGTAATGAAATGGAGGGGTTTTTGCTTGGGCGTTTCCCCAGATATACGGAAAGGCACGTTAACGTTCAAACCCATCTCACCGAACCGCAAGGTAAAATTAAAAAATGGCAGATAGTCCCAAAATCAGACTCGATTTTCGCAAAAGCCTCGGTAGTTTCACCTTGGAAGTCGATTGCACGCTGGAAACAAAGGTTTCAGCGTTTTTAGGTGTATCTGGAAGTGGTAAAAGCACGCTTCTCAATTGTGTAAGTGGTACGCTGGCACCTGATGAAGGTGAGATTGCTTTTGGAAATGAGATACTTTACGCCTCTGCCGCTGGCGTTAATCTACCGCCTGAAAAGCGGCGGTTCGGCTATGTTTTTCAAGAGGGCTATCTATTTCCGCATCTCACGGTTGCACAGAACATCCGATATGGACAACCGAATCCACGAAAATTATCACCCGCGATAGAGGTTCTTGAAATTGCTGAACTACTCCAACGGTATCCGAAGGAACTCTCTGGTGGCGAACGTCAACGGGTAGCGGTCGCACGGGCACTCGCCATGGAGCCACGGATGCTCCTGATGGATGAACCACTTGCGTCACTGGATAGCGGACTCAAAGATCGAATTATACCGTATCTGCATCACGTTAAAGAAACCTTTGAGATACCCATCCTTTATGTTACCCATGCCTTTTCTGAGGCGATGGCACTCGCTGACGAAGCCTTCCTACTCGCCGATGGCGTAATTGTGGCGAGCGGTGAACCCCACCGATTGTTAACCGCCCCTTCCGCGATGCCCATCGCACAATTGACGGGGGTCGAAAACATTCTATTCCTTTCTGTAACGGCTTCAGACAAAGCACGTGGTTTGACTGCGTTGGACATCGGAAGTCAATCTCTTATGATACCTTATACCGATGTCGAAGTGGGCGAGGTAGTTCCGGTCGCTATCCGTGCCGAGGATATTATTATCTCGCTGGAACCCGATATCTCCGTGAGCGCGCGCAACATATTACCCGGAAAAATCCAGGATCTGGATGTCAAGAGCGAACGAACGTGGTTATCTATTCTCGTTGAATGGCATCACCTTGCGGTGAAGATCACGCATGAAGCGCGAGATCAACTGCAATTGAGAGAAGGATTAGAGGTCTACTGCGTCATCAAGGCAAGTGCCATCAATCTCCTCTGGGATTAGATTCTTTTGTCTGAATCAGGATTCACAGGATTAAAGGATTTGCAGGATTAGAAAGCATTTGTAGGTTGGGTTGAACGCATGTGAAACCCAACTTTACTCATCACGTTTCTGAAGTTTCTCCCAAAGTCCCTCCACAAGGTCTTGTAGGAGCGAGCTGTGCTCACGATCTTTCACTCACCACGTTTCTGAAGTTTCTCCCAAAACGCATCCACCTGTCTGTGAAGTGCTTCAAGCGTCCCATCGTTCTCTATAACAATATCCGCATACTTGACTTTCTCGGTGACCGGCATCTGTGAATCAATCCGCGCTTGAACTTCGGATTCGGTAAGCGGTCTTCCCTGTGCGATGCTGCGTTCCAGTGTGCGTCGCAACTGCGTTTCCGATGATGCCGTCACGACGACAATTAGATCAACGGTGTCATAGGCACCTGCTTCGATGAGGAGCGGCGCATCCAGTAACACGACACACGTCGGATCTTCCGTGACGAGGTGGCGTGCCTGTCCCCGTGACCGTTCGATAATCAACGGATGTAAAATGCTGTTCAATCGTTCTCGGGCGGCTTTATCGTTAAAGACGATGGCTCCGAGTTTTTTCCGACTCACGTCCCCAGATGCTTCGAGAATGTTCTGTCCAAACGCGTCCGTGAGTTCATCGATGACTGGACTATCTGCCTTGAGGAGTTGGTGTCCGATTTCGTCCGCATTGATCGGGATTGCGCCCTTCTCCGCAAGCAGATCCGAGACGGTCGTCTTGCCGCAAGCAATCCCGCCTGTAATTCCGACGATAGTGCCGCGTGTGCGGGGTGTTGTTTCTGTTTCCATAGTCTTGAGTGTATACCACACGTTGAAACTTGTCAATGTCCTCTTCTGTAGGAGGGATCTCCGAATCCCGACAATATTAGCTGTCAGTTATCGGCACGGGTTGCTACGCAACCCTTTCGGCAGTCAGTAAAGAAGTTTCTGGTGAATCTATCCCCTCTTGCTGATGGCTGACGGCTGTTCACCAATTTCGATTGACACCTATAACACCTTCTGCTACGATGTTAACCCACTACATCTATTTCATTCGGAAAGGGAAGATTTCATGGGAAGATTAGAGGGTAAAGTCGCAATCGTAACGGGTGCTGGTAGAGGACATGCCGAGGCAGTCGCAAGACGTTTCGCAAAAGAAGGTGCCGCGGTTTCCGTCTGTGATGTCCTTCCAGTGGAGGAGTTAGAGGCAAAGGTCGGTTCAGAAATTAGAGCCGCGGGTGGGGACGTCATCTGTTTTGAGACCGATGTTTCGCAAGAAGCACCTGTCAATGAAATGGTCGCCGCAACCATCGAAAAATTCGACACTGTCGATATACTCGCCAACGTCGTTGGCATTGCGGGACCGACGAAAGATATCTGGAACATGAGTTTGGAGGAATGGAGGCACACACTTGAGGTCAACCTCGATTCGCTCTTTATCTGTTCTAAAGCCGTTTTACCAGAGATGATTCGCAAGGAATACGGAAAGATAATAAACTTCAGTTCAGGGACGGGTAAACAACCGCTTTCCCACAGAGCCCCTTATGCGACCTCGAAGATGGGGGTTATCGGTTTCACGCGCACACTCGCTGCCGATGTCGGGCGTTACAACATCACCGTCAACGCCATCTGTCCGGGAGGGCACATGGAGCGAAGTCTCGAACTCGCAAGGGGTAGAGCCGAATACATGAACAGACCCTTCGATGAAGAAGCGTTACGTGAACGGTACGGACGGACGAACCCGAAAAGCGTAATCGCCGGGAGATGGTGTTCGGATGAAGGGTACAGCGATAAAGGTTCAGGGTCTGAGGACGCTGCATCCTTGGCAGTCTTTCTCGCCTCAGAAGATTCCGCAAACATGACAGGTCAGGACATCAACACCGGTGGCACAGTGATGTGGTAGACGTCAGATATTTTTATTAGAAACCGAGTTGCTTGTTCACAACGTTTCGCAATTCTTCACCCTTCAGATACCGTTCCAAGTTATCCAAGAAGAATGAGGTAATCCGGTGCATACGACGCTGCGAACCCCCCGCCGAATGCGGAGAAATGATAATGTTATCGAAATCCCATAACGGACTGTCTGCGGGGAGCGGTTCGATTTCGGTGACATCCAAGCCTACCGCCGCGATTGTACCGGCACGTAGAATCTCAATCAGATCGGGTTCGTTGACAATCGGACCGCGGGCGACGTTGATAAAGAATGCTGTCGGTTGCATCACGGATAGGTTATCCTTATTAATTAACCCCCGTGTCTCCTCGGTCAACGGACACGCAATCATCACAACGTCTACCTGGCTCATCATATTTGAAAGCTGATCCATCGGAAGCAATTCATCAACATTGTCGGGTTTATCGGTGCGGTAGGCATCGACAGCCATAACGTACATATCGAAGCCTTTTGCGCGCTTCGCCATCTGCATCCCGATACCACCCATGCCGACGATACCAATCTTGAACTCATCAATTTCGATCATCGGCATTGTCCTTGCACCGCCCCATTGGTGCTTGTCCTGATTCCGAACGGACTCGTGGATACCGCGTGCCAAACCAAGCAAGAGCGCGAACGCTTGATCTGCGACATGCGTCCCGTACAAGCCCGCCGCGTTCGTCAAAATGACATCGCTCTCACGGATGGCGGGATACATGTGTCGGTCCATCCCCGCGCTGGAAGATTGAATCCATTTGATATTGGGTAGGTGCGGAAAAAGGTCCTCACTACAGTAGCCGTAGAAGACCTCAGCATCTGTGCCCTCTTCGATAAGTTCCTCTCGTGAAGCTGGGGTAACAAAGGTGTGCTCGTCGCCGACGATACTTTCCAATCTCTGGAGCAGTTCACCTTCAACACGTCCTTGAAGTAGAATTTTCATATTTTAATTTTTCCTTGCGGACTTTTAAACTTACCTTGCGGATAAGTAGCGTCCATCTGAATTTTGACGGTTCTCGTGTTCGAGCCACCCGCGCCGTTGTTGCGGGCTGCGTTTTTGGCAGACACAAGGCCTACCCCTACATATAGAATAGAGCAGAGTCCAAGTTTTAATGATCCCTTACTGCCACGGTGGTGTTTCTGGCAACAACTCCTGAAATTTGTCAATCAACGCGTCCTCGTAAGTACCGGCGTATTGTCCGTCAAAGAATTTATCCATCGCCTCGTCAAGGAAGAGTTGCCACGATGTGTCCTCGGAACCGGGATTGACAGGGAAGAACAGGGCACCTACATCTCTCGCTGCCTTCAAGTCGCCGGGTGAATCACCGAGCATTAAGACGTGGTTTTCGGGATACCTGTCCTTCGTCGTTATGGTGAGATGTTCTGTCTTTGTTCCCATCTCTTGTCCGGCGATCAGCGCGACGTAGGCGTCGATTTCGTGCTCAGCCCATTCCCGTATAAGTGCTTCATCCGGTGTAGCAGAAACAACGATGACATCCGATCTTCCCTGAAGCCGTTGCAACGTCTCTCTGACCCCAGGAAACGGTGGGAGGTTGTAGACGATCTCTGCGACACTTTCGTTCACACCGAGACTCCACGCCATCACTTGGCTCAGTTCGTCAAGTCGTTCCCCGGTTGCGCTGTCGATTGCGGATTGTAGTGCCGGGTTACCGAGTTTCGTCTCCGTTTCCGACCATTCTCGCAGGTAGGACAGTTCTGGCACCGCAACTCCCATCTTTCGCACGAGTTGCATCTCACGTAAAAAATCACACACCAGCAGGATCGCCTTAAATCGATTCGTGCCACGTGTCGTCGAATAGAGATTCACAAAATCCCACGCCTGATGTACCTGTCGTGAAATAGATGCCAAGCCGAAATGTTTGACGAGGTTCACGCTGAAACAGTCGTTGTGTTTGACCTCCATGCTATTGAAAACGCAACCGTCGGAGTCGATCCCAACGAAAAACTCGTGTTGTGGTTGAAAATCGTGTAATGCCTGTTGTGATCCGTGATCCATAAACCCTCCTTTTTAAGAATTATCAGTTATCAGTAGTTATCAGTTAAGGCTCGTGGTCAATACGATAAAACAGACTGCCACAAGCGACTCTTTAACCGACAACTGAAAGGTTTTTCGTAGAAAAACCGAACTAACAACTGACAACTATTCAACAGTAACTTCCGGGCGACCTTTGAGCATCCACTCCGTATGGAACACCGTCGGTTCCCCATCTTCTCCGAGAATCGTGTTTCCATCTGCATCAAGTTTATGGTAGGTGTGTGCACCGAAATAGTCGCGCATCGCCTGAATCAGATTCGCAGAAAGTCTGCCGCTACGGTAACTATCGAAATAGGCTAAAGCGGAACTGAACGCTGGGATCGGAACACCGAGTTGCGTTGCTGTACTGATGACACTTCGCCAGTTGGACTGTGCGGTTTCAAGTACATCCCGGAAGTAGGAATCCAGCATGAGGTTCGGTAGTTCTGGGTTTCGCTCAAACGCCTCTGCGATCCGATGTAGGAACTTCGCGCGAATGATACATCCACCACGCCACCCCAAACTAATTTTGCCAAGGTCCAAATTCCATCCGAATTCTTCGCTTGCCTCTCGCATTAAAGCGAAGCCTTGGGCATAAGAGCAGATCTTCGCAGCATAAAGCGCATCGTGAATCGCTTTCAGTGTTTCATCTCGGTCGCCTTGATATGCGCCAGCGGGTCCCTGGATAACCTGTTCTGCCGCCACACGTTCGCTTTTGACAGCGGAAATACACCGCGCAAAAACCGCCTCTGCGATCGTCGGCGCGGAGATACCGAGATCCAGTGCCGAGATGCTCGTCCATTTGCCGGTGCCTTTCTGTCCTGCCTGGTCCAGCACGACATCGACGAAAGGCGTGCCACTCTTATCGAGCTGTGTGAAGATATCAGCCGTGATTTCGATGAGGTAAGAATTGAGTTCGCCGCGATTCCATTCGCTGAAGACCTCATGCATCTCATCGGCGTTCATTCCCAAGACGCCTTTCATCACGGAATAGGCTTCACAGATCAGCTGCATGTCGCCGTATTCGATGCCGTTATGCACCATCTTGACGTAATGCCCGGCACCATCAGGTCCAATATAAGAACAGCAAGGCGTGCCTTCCACCTGCGCCGCAATCTTCGTAAAGATCGGTTCCACGAGGGCGTAAGCCTCGGCTGACCCACCCGGCATCATCGCCGGTCCTTTGAGTGCGCCTTCTTCGCCGCCTGAGATACCTGTGCCGATAAATAGAAGGTCTTGCTCAGCCAACTCCGCATGCCGACGGACAGTGTCGTTGAAATTGGAGTTTCCACCGTCAATAATGAGGTCGCCTTTTGAAAGATGTGGGACCAATTGCCCAATAAACGCATCGACGGGTTCGCCTGCTTTCACCATCAAGATAATTTTTCGGGGACTGTCTAACTTCCCAATAAGTTCTGGAATGGAGTGCGCCCCAGTGATATTTTTGTCCTTCGCAGCCTTTGCCATGAACGCGTCTACACGTGAGACGGTACGGTTGAAGACTGCTACCTCAAACCCTTTGCTCTCCATGTTCAGTGCGAGGTTTTCGCCCATCACTGCCAATCCGATGAGTCCAATATCTGCCGCCAAATCTGTTTTCCTCCTATGAGAGTGTGTTTTGCATATCATACATTGCAGGGAGCAATGCTGTCAATATATTTTTATTTCCATTCATCTAAGTTACCTCTATACGTCGTCGGTAGATGGTTAACATCCAAATTGGTGTGATTGGATGAAGATTAAAAATTTAATTCGATAATTCTCTAAAGAGTCCAGTGCGGTTACAAACCGCTCCTACCGGACCTGGGAAAAATCAAATTACCGAAATATTTTCTGAAACTTCATGAAACCTCACCTACCAACTTTGGGATCGAAACTTGATTAATACAGATCGCCGAGATTCACGTCAAAATATAAAAGGTCCTCTTAACAGAATCCCACACGGCAAAACGTACTCGCCGGAAAGGAGTTCCACGATTCGTAGTCTGCTCGGTCTCAAGAAGTATATCATTCGGTATCGATACGCTATCTCAATCAGCTTCGTCCTCGTGATTCTAACGAATGGGATTCTGCTGATCAGCCCAAAGATCCTGCAAAGGGTTTTTGACGAGTTAGAACGCGCGGTGAGGGACCCAAACTTTACAGTATCCTCCGGGCGGGTCCTTTTTTTCGGACTTCTTGTCTTCGGCGTCGCGCTCTTTGCCGGTATCCTCCGCTTCGCCCAACGGCGCATCATCCAAGGGGTTGCTCGGCAGATGGAATTCCACCTCCGTGCCGACTTCTTTCTTCATCTCCAAAAACTCTCTGCCTCCTATTACGATAACGTCCGTACCGGCGATCTGATGACACGCGCAACCAGTGACCTAAACGCCATCCGAATGGTGCTGAGCAGTGCGATTATGTATACTGCTGATGCGATAGTGTTTTTCGGGTTTGCGCTTACCATCATGCTGCAGATTGATGCAACGCTAACGGTTGTTGCCTTGCTGCCCTATCCGATCTTGGCAGTTTTGATCCGCTCGCTCGGAAAGCGGTTACACGCGCATTATGAGCGTATCCAAGAGGCGTTCTCAACGCTGAATACCAAGGTCCAGGAGAATTTATCAGGTGTGCGGGTTGTGAAAGCATATACGCTTGAGGCAAGTGAGGTTGAGCATTTCCAAGAACTGAATCACGAGTTTGTTGAGCGTAACCACCGGCAAATCCGATTGATGACTTTCTTTTTTCCACTCTTCCGTTTCCTACCCGGTATCGGGGGTGTGGTGCTCCTCTGGATGGGCGGTCTCCATGTCATTGAAGGGAAGATTACACTCGGCGATTTTGTGGCGTTCAGTGCCTATCTCATGATGCTCGTTCGTCCGATGATTACCCTCGGTTTCATTGTCAACACCTTTGAACGCGGGGCAGCCTCTATGGATCGGATGAACGCAGTCCTCAATGAAAAGCCAGAAATTGTTGACGATGAGCAGGTGAAATGGGGTATCAAAAATATTGAAGGCGAAATCGAGTTTAGAAACCTGAATTTCGATTACCCAGACGGAACGCCTGTACTCAAAGACATCAACCTCAAAATTGGGCGTGGTATGACCCTCGCAATCGTCGGTGGGACAGGGTCTGGAAAATCAACCCTCGTCAATCTCATTCCCCGTATCCGTCAAGCGGAACGTGGCACCATCTTTATCGACGGCGTGGACATTCAGGATATACCGCTAAACGTCCTTCGCTCTAATATCGGATTTGTAGAGCAGGAACCCTTTCTTTTCTCAGACTATTTGCGAAACAATATTACCTACGGACTCGAAGTAGCCGACGATGAAGAGGTGAAAGCAGCGGCGCACTCCGCAGACCTCCTCGCACAAATTGAGGAATTCCCCGACGGATTGGAAACCTTCCTCGGTGAACGCGGGATAACGATTTCCGGTGGGCAACGCCAACGGAGTGCACTCGCACGCGCAATTATCATTAAACCCAAAATCCTTATCCTTGACGACGCCTTCGCGAATGTGGATACGCAGACCGAGGATACCATTCTCAACCGACTCGACGAAATTATGAAGGATCGCACGACTATCCTCATCTCGCATCGCATCTCTACCGTCAAAAATGCCGACCACATTATCGTCCTCAACGACGGTAGCATCGTTGAAACAGGTACACACGAGCAACTGATCGAACGCAACGGAATTTACGCCGGCATCTACGAAACACAACTCTTGCAAGAGGAACTTGAGGAATTTTAATTTTACCTTGCGGTTCGGTTAGGTGGGTTTTGCAAATAACGTCCTTCTCCGTAGACCCGCCTGCGCCGATCTTGCAGGCTACCGTTAGGAAATTAAAATAATACCCAACCTGTAGCTCGTAAGCGGAGCGGAGAGCGGATATGAGAGAAACCGTTGAATCCACAGACAACTTTATTTCTCGCCTTGCGAATCATTAGAAAACCTTGCGGTTCGGTCAGGTGGATTTGAGAAATAAAGTCTCTTTCCGTAGACCTGGGGGAAACACCCCGATGAATGCCACACGCGCATTCAGCGTTGATTCGCAAAAACCCTGCGCCGATGTTGCAGGCTACGGGCTTTGGATTTAACGAAAACCGCTTGTAACTGATAACTGACAACTATAATTTTACCTTTAACTGACAAAGGAGGAATCCACCTATGTTCGGCATGGGAGGCGAATTATACGAATATAGCGAAGAAGAGCAAGACCTTGGAAAAGTCTATGACCGGGTGCTGATGAAGCGTCTCTTGGCGTATCTCAAGCCCTACAAATTCCAACTGCTCATCATCGGATTCCTCATGGTCGGCAATACACTTGCACGCTTAGCTGGCCCCTACCTACTGCAGCGGGGTATTGACGAGCACATCACCCCGGGTATATTAGACGGATTAAGTACAATTGCGATTTTTTTCGTTCTGGCATTGATTGGCGAGTTCGTATTCAGTTACTTTGAAGAATACCGCATGCAGATGATTGGACAACACGCGATGCACGATCTGCGACAAACGCTCTTTTCACATCTGCAACGCTTGGATGTCCAATTTTTTGATAAGAATCCGGTCGGCAGATTGATGACCCGCGTGATGGGGGATGTTCAGGTCCTCAACGAACTTTTTGCCTCTGGTGTGATTACTGTCTTCGCGAATCTGCTCCAGATTTTGGGGATTATGGTGGCGATGCTCCTCTATAACTGGAAACTCGCACTCGTGACATTCACCGTGATTCCAATCATCTTCGGGGCAACGCTTGTCTACCAGATTTATTCGCGCCGTGCGTTCCGGGAACAACGTAAGCAACTCGCACGAATTAACGCCTTTTTGCAAGAGAACATCGTCGGCATGACGACGATGCAACTTTTCGCACAAGAGCGGCGGAGCCATCTCCGTTTTAACGAGCGCAACCGGAGATACCTCGCCGCTAACCTCCGAAGTATCTTCTATTTTTCGATTTTTCACCCACTGATTGAAGTGACGGCTTCTCTTGCGATAGCCGTGATTATCTGGTACGGCGGTGGACAGGTTGTGCAAGGTGCGTTGAGTTTCGGCGTGCTGTTGGCATTCATCCGTTATGCTGAACGCTTCTTCTGGCCCATCCGAGAACTCAGCGAAAAATATACCATCTTCCAAAACGCAATGGCATCCTCCGAGCGCATCTTCCAACTGCTTGATACACAACCGACTATCGTTTCTACCGCTTCCAGAAATGGCACCGGTACTTTGAAAGGCGAGATTGAATTCCGAAACGTCTGGTTCGCCTACAACGACGATGACTATGTTCTGCGAGATGTTTCATTCAAGGTGAAACCGGGTGAAAAGGTAGCACTCGTGGGACATACGGGTGCGGGAAAAACCTCTATCATCAATTTGCTCTGCCGATTCTATGAGATTAACAAAGGGCAAATCCTGATTGACGGGGTGAACATCCAAGAAATGAATCTGGAGGAATTGCGGGAAGCGGTCAGTATTGTGCAACAGAATATCTTCCTCTTTTCCGACTCCATCGAACGGAATATCAGCCTGGGGAATCCCGCCATCTCGTCGGAGCAGGTGAAACGTGCTGCACAAGATGTGCACTTAGACCGGTTCATTCAGAAAATGCCGCACGTCTACGGCACAGAGATTAAAGAGGATGGCGGTGGGTTATCTGTTGGACAGAAGCAGTTGGTCGCCTTTGCGCGTGCCTTAGCATCCGATCCGAGTATCCTTGTCCTCGACGAAGCCACCTCAAGCGTCGACACCGAAACCGAGATTCTAATTGAGGATGCGCTTAGGCGTTTGATGGAAGATCGGACCTCCGTTGTTATTGCACATCGACTCTCAACGATCCAAAATGCGGATAAGATTATCGTGATGCACCGCGGCGAAATCCGGGAGACCGGCACCCACAACGAGTTATTGCAACAGGCGGGTATCTATTATCGGTTGTATCAATTGCAGTACAAAGAACAGGAGAAAAACGGTAATTAATCCCTATTCTTCTGGTATTTCAAACACTACGCCATCTGCCCTCTTTTCATAAAAAACCATCTTTACCTCTATGGATTCCGCTAAAGTCGGCATTGCATCATAGGTACTGGGCTTGATGGAATATGCTTCTTCGCCTACGAACCCATCTATACCTTGTGATTCTTCATGCGGTTCTGCTAAACGGTAGTCACATCCCTTTATTTCTGCCAACTTTTTCAAGATTGCTTCCTGAAATCTAAGTCCCGCGAACGTCTTGACAAGAATCAGATCCTCTACCCATGATTTAACCATGGTTCGGTCAATCTTTTCGACGGCTTCGTTGAAGTTTTCTACCATTGAGATTATTTTTTCCGTCGCTTCATCAATCGCATCGGGATATCGATCTTGATACCACGTAACCCACTCTTCAAAAGTCTGTCCCGGAAATTCCTGAATCAGATCGCTTAATTGTCCAACGTGCCTCGGTCGCGTCGCTTGAGAATTCTGATTTGCGATATTCATCAATTGGGTCGTGTACTTCGGAAATTCAGAAGCAGGAGCACTCACATATTCTTGAATCTCAGCATTCTTTAATTTAACTCGCATACGGATCCCTTTGTCCAACATGAAGTCACTGGGCATTCAACATACTGAGTTGAGAAGGTTTTGTGTGAGGCTTTATCTTATTACCGCCCAAGGCTTCTGAGGATCGTTCCAAATCCCAAGTTTGGGGTTTGGTTGAATACACGACTTCAAAGATGTTATCTTGGCATGTATGAACCTCTTTTAACCCGTTCAGGAAAATAAACTGCTCTTGGCTCGTTACAACCGGACACCCGTAATATTTGTTTGTATATTTTAACGGTTTCGAGTTTTGGAGCCGACTTTCGACAAACGCAGCGTGTCTTCGCAACCTGTCGTGCAAATAACCGTTTGAAAAATCGACGATATGGTGCGCAATCGGACAGATAACCTGCTGAAAACTCTCATCAATTTCAACGCCGATACTGTTGCGTCCCGATGTCATTGCAGCCGTAGTCGTGGTACCCGTCCCCAGAAATGGATCGAGTATCACATCACCTTTCACAGCATACATATTAATGAGTCGATATGCCAAATCATAAGGAAATGCGGCACTTCTCAATCTCGACAGTGCCTTTGGAAGTTTCTGTTCTATTCCCTTAATATCCGTCCAAACATCCGAATACCAGATATTCCGCTCTTCCCAAAACAGCGCACTTTCGCGTCTATTTGCTTTTTCATCCTCTGTTTTAAACTCTCTTTTCGAGCCTTTTCTCACTATCAGAATGTATTCATGTTCCAGCGTCACATAAGCACCCGCAGGCAGCATGCCTGATCCCATGAATTTATTGGGGGTATTTGCCTGTTTCCGCCAGAGGATATCGGGTAATGCTGAAAACCCAATACTTAAGAGGTAATTCAAGATTCTGGCGTGGTTGGGATACAAACAAAAATCCCCTCGGATCTTCCGCGTCGCATCACCGATATTGATGCACGCAAACCTACCCTCTTTTAAGACCCTGAACACTTCATTCCATACAGCATCAAGAATCTCGTGTATTAACGCATACGCCTGCTTCCCATCGCCGCACGCTAACGCATCCTGAATCTCTGGGTTCTGATCGCTGAATATATCATCCCACATGCTAATCATGGGATATGGCGGGGAGGTAACGACGAGATCGACGCTTTCTGAAGGAATATCTTTCAAATCTCGTGCGTCTTGAAAAAGGATATTGTGGGTAGTTTTCATTTTATTTTTCTCGTTAGAGCATTTTGATTGTCCACGCGCCTCCGTGTGCTGGGTTATGAATCAATCCTTTTCTCATATCAACACAGAGGTCAAGCGCTTCTAAGATCATGTGTCCAACAAGGACAGGGGCATCCTCAGGAAGGTCTGTTACCTGAATAGAGTAGGTACGTTCAAGGACGGTATATCTCACCTCTGAATAAACAGTGCGCTCTGCAGGACCGTTTGCAGTTTGCACCCCTATACTTCGGAGCGGGGTGAGTCCGAGTTGCTCAATGAACGATTTGGGTAAACAGAGTCCTGTTGCTCCAGTATCGACCAGAGCGTTTTCGATGATGAGTCGCCGCACATCTTCGGATTTGCGAACGCCTAATTCTACAGCATGCAGATCCTTCAGATT
Organism: Candidatus Poribacteria bacterium; assembly: GCA_965220065.1. Classification (GTDB taxonomy): domain Bacteria; phylum Poribacteria; class WGA-4E; order WGA-4E; family WGA-3G; genus WGA-3G. Next base: position 3,962,053 of record OZ244804.1, on the reverse strand, counting down.
TTCGAGTTCAATTCGGGTTGTATGTTCCATTTTCCTTTCTCCTTTGTTTTCTAACAAAACTCTTTCAAATTTTAACACAAATTTGTATAGGTATCAAGGAGTTTTCGCCTCAATGCCACACAATATACGTCGGCATCTCCAGCACCAATCCGATCAAACTCCAGACGCATCCAAGCGTATAATCCCCCAAGATGAGTCCCAGAAAGAACGGCACCGCCTGTCGGTAGAGTTTCACCCCGCCGATCTTCAGCAAGGTCGCCTTTGCCAACCAACTCAGGAAAATCGGAAACCACAAACCGCCCATCCCCGTTCCACTCACAAGGACATAGCCGCCCGGATGTAGGGGCCACCACAGAAACCGAATTTTCATAATCATCAGGAATATCGTGAACAGGAAACTACCACCGACAACACCGAGTTCCGGCACAGCCGTCTCCCGCGGACTGACAAGCCACGTTTGCAAGCGGTTGAACGTTTCCCACCCCATGTAGACGATCCAGCCGCGTGCCTTGCTCCCGGCACCCATATCGTAGAGGACGTGCAGATACGCCCAAAACGTTATCAGGATACCAAAAACAATCGCCAAGATCATACCGATGAGCAGTTGCCGATACCCGATTTGGCTTCGTTCCGCCAGACGGAACGCCTCCAATTCACTCGGGGTCGGATGCGCACGGAAACAGCGGACAAAGGGATAGAGGAACGTTAAGCCTGTCAGGTTGGCGGCACCAAGTCGGCGTGTGCCTAACGCAAGGACCATCGTCCGACCGGGATCGACAAAGATGAGTTGATGCAAGGGCGGCCCAATTTCAGCACGGATACGCGTGATACCGATAACCAATGGGAAGTAGAACAGGAAAAAGAGTCCAATCGCCCAGAAAGTCATCCCCATCTGATGACAGAAGAAAAAAAGAAACAGCATCCCGACGGTAAACAGTCCCGCTGCAGTCCGATAGCGCATCGGTTCACGAGAATCGTCCGGTGCGGGTTCACCGCGGCGTTGTGCGATCCCAAAAACTTTACGAATAATACGTCCATAGTGTCGTCGCCCCATCCACAACGGAATACATCCGAACGCAATCCATGCCCCCGTCTGCTGTTCGAGATGGTAGATGTTCCGTCCCCCGAACGCGTCGATTACAATCAGTTGGATGCGACTGAAAAGCCAGAAAAACCAACACGAAAACGAGAGATCCAGCGGCGTGAAGAACATCAAACCGATGCTAAACGGGTAGAAGGAGATATGGATCGGTCCCATCGCACTCCACGGCTTTGAGCTGAATTGTCCGATCGTTTTACCCTTAATCGGGAGGCCGGGTACATCGGGAAACAGATAGTTCAAGCCGTTGAGCAACTCCGCGCTCCCTGCGAGTGCGAAGCCGAGCCACATCCACGGAGAAGTAAAGAAGCGTTTCGGATTGCTCGTGAGTGCTAACGGGAGTTGCACGATCGGATAATTAAGCCGCTCGTTTTCCGTCCACTGTTTCCGAAGAAAGACCGTTACCGCCAACAGCGTCAGCCAGAGCGCAATGACGAAACTCGACCACGCAAGCACCGGCGGGATCCACGCGTTTAAAATGCTGGAAGTGTAGAGCGTAGAATCCCCTTCGTAAAATCCGTCCAAGATTCGTGGACTTTTGATGGCAATCCACGTCGGGACGTGATGCCCGAAAAGCGGAATCCATTCGTTCTCTGGCGACGCGAATTGAAAGGCGTGTGCGAGGACGGGAATGAGGTAACCCATCATCGTATGTCCACTGATAGTCGTCAGCATGACGACCATTACGTAGATGGTTTGCAAGTCGGCTTCCGACATCGCCAGACGCGGCAGGAATCTTTGGAGTAGTAGGTTGACGAGTACGAAAATGAGGAGGGTAAAAACGGCATTGAAGAACAGTGAAGCGATGGTCAATTGCGTAGAATGCCACACCTCTGTCCCCATTAAGCACCAGTAGCTATTAAAGGCAACGAGGACCAGCCCAATCAGCAGGATATGCGGTTTGACGAGATTGGTTTTTCCGTTTCCGTTAGCCATTCCCGCTCCTGCTGATGTGCCGCAATGCTTCCTGTAGTACCGCTTCGTTGCTGTATTTTTTCAGAGTATCTTGTGCTGTAGAATCGTTGAAGTTCCGAATCTCTTCGCATATCAGCGGCAACGCTCGCACGACATTGTCCACAATCGTGATACTCGCCTGCTTCGCTGTGCGCGACATCGGGTTCAGATCAACGGTTACGACATCCTTGCCCATCTTTCGGAGTGCTTCGCATCGGTCGCCATCCTCAAGCGGCACGAAGACGACATCCGCTTTAAAGATTCCGTCTGGATGCACGAACTTCCGATTGGAGTCGATATAGGAGAGTTGCGCCTCGGTGGTCGGCATTAGCACATCTGGTGAGTTTTCCACTCTCTCTTTCGCTGGCGAGGTTTCTAACCTCGCCTTGTGCTTCAACAGATGTTCCCGAATCCGCTGCTCGCGTCCCGTTTCCGTGTGGAAAATATTGACCTCTAACGGCGCGTTCAGAACTTGTCCCAATTCAACAAGCCCATCCGGCACCAACGCTGCGACATTTCCGTTGACTGAAATAACAGGGTGTTCAGCGAGATGGAGCATCGCCGCGGCGGCGTGGATTGCCTCCGTCGCGAAGAGTTGCGTCGCCTCCCCAATGAGGTAATCGAAAGCCTCCCCGCGTCCATGCGCGATCAAGCCGTGGATAGAGGTAATGCCTTGTTCTACACCTGCAACGATGGTGTCTCGTAGGCTCAATGAGAGATAGCGGGGATGTGTTTTGGGAACGTCGGTCAACTGAATAGCACCTCAGCAGAAGTTTCCTTCTATTATACAGGGATTCGCGTAAGTTTGCAAGGGGCAGTGTGTAACCGAATTCCGGCTCAGATTTGACAAATTCGAGCCGTTGTAGTATATTTATAGCAAGTCCAAGTAGGAAGGTATTGTCTTGGCACCAACAGTCCACCGGAATGTAAACTGATTTCAAACAGAGGAAAAAAAAGATGGCACAAACAACGAAACACCCTGTTGACAACGAGGCAAACGTTGAGGAGAGAACGAGCAGTGTTAATGCTGTGAGTGATATAGAAAATCAACGCCAAATCAACGATTTACGAAGTGAATATCTCGATGATCGGGCGGCTTCTCTTAATCAATGGCTGGTTGTTATCAAAACTTTCGGTTCTAAAACCCCATCCTTTAGGACTTACTGTTACCCACAAATCTAATATAGGTTGGGTTGAGCGAAAATAGACGAAGAAACGTCGTTCATAACTCAGAATCCCGCTCTCACTGACCGTTCTGTCTCTGGAAGGTAGGTATAGCGAAACCCAACTTCACCAAGGGGCGCGGATAAGGCGTTGGGTTTCACTTGTATTTTGATGGTTTGAGGTCTTTGGAGTCTTGAAAGTCATTTTCTTGTGTGGATTTTCTAATAGGTCTCTGTTCAACCCAACCTACGAACTTATGGGTAATAGTAAGTCCTTTAGGAGGGGGATACAGAACCGCCCTATTGAATTAGACCATAGCGTTTTTGAAAAAACACTTGACATTTTTCGTAAATTGTGGTTTAATTATAGTATCAAGTTGGAAACCAGCATGATGAGCGTCACCGCTTGGTGGCGTGCTGGTTTCCACCCACTCATCAGGGGTTAAAGGCTTGATACTTGATAAACCATGCGAAACACGACCCATAAACTTTTTCACGATAAATCCTTGAAACATCTGCACGACGACCTGAATATCATAGGGGTTGTGCGAAACCATTTCATTGCGCTTTCTATGCGATATTACCGTCGCTATGGGAAGGGGATTTCCTATAAGAAACTGTCCAAGCACCTGACGAAACTCAAGAAACTTGAGAAGCATGAGCATTGGCATCTCCCCTACTCGTGGAGTCTGCAAAACATGCTCAAACGTTTGGCACAGTCCTTTCGAGAAATGAAAACGCTTGGACGTGGACACCCGCAATTCAAGGCGTGCAAGAAACACAAGGGAATGACGTTTGACGGCGGGCAAGCCCCGCTTGAAAAAGTTTTGGATAAACAGAAACACGAAAGAAACCACCCTACGTATAGAATCCGTTTGAATGGACGCTGGTATCGTTTCGCCTTGCACCGTGCGATTGAAGGTGAAATCCTGCGCGTTCAAGTAACCAGAGATGCACTCGGAGACGTGTATATCACGCTCACTGAAGACTTTACGGAAATCCGATACGAACCTAAGACGGGTAAAGCCGAAGGGTTTGACTTTGGTATCAAAGATTTCCTGACGACCTCTGACGGCAGACGAAAAACGTCTCCTATGTTCTACAAACACAACGCCGAGAAATTGGCAATAGCACAACGGGAGCATTCCCGCAAAGTCAAGGGATCTAACAACCGAGAATGTGCGAGAAAGCAAGTCGCACGCATTCATAAGAAAACGGAACATCAGAGAACCGATCATCATTGGAAACTCGCTATAGAGTTGTGCCACCCTGTGAGTCCGATATTCTGTTCTTTGAAGACCTGAACCTTGAGGGTATGAAACGCCTGTGGGGTAAACAGGTCTCTGACCTTGGCTTTGGGGAGTTCTATCAGAAACTCAAGCACCAAGCAAAAAAACGGAGCCGTTCTGTGTTGAAGATTCGGCGGTGGACTCCCACCACAAAATGCTGTTGTGTTTGCGAAGATAAAAATGAGACGCTCACACTCGCAGATAGAGACTGGACGTGTCCTGAATGTCATACACATCTCGATCGCGACCAGAACGCTGCGATGAACATTCTTAAGGAGGGGGTAGCCTCCTTTGGTTTAGGAGAAGTCAGACCTATTGTTTTGTTCAACAAAATCGTAGGCATCTCCGTTGAAGCGTGTCGTCCGCTTCTGAAATCCACAAATGCTTCTGCTTAACTTTTGCAGAAGCCCAAGTCTTTAGGCTTGGGTCTATCACAGGTTTAGTTCTTGCCTTTTTTGCAGTTGCAATTCCGGTTGTAACTGGTATTGCTGCTTATGTTGCCTACACCCAATTTCAGAGTATTGAATCCGAGGCAGCGGAATCCCTTAAGGAAGCAAAGCAGTATGCCAGCGAAGCAGCGCAATATCTTAAGGACATCCAGGCGCAAAAGAAAATAGCAGAAGAAGTTGTATCGGGATTGACGAGTGGAGACATCACTAAACTCGTTCAACCCGGAACATCTGAAGTACCCCCAGAAGTTAGGGAGTTACTACAAACGATTCAACGGGATCCTGGGGCATCCGTAATAGATAAGGCTATCGTTGAGGCGTTCAGATTGCAGCAAGAGGGAAAAATGGATGATGCTATTAAGAAGTGGGATTCTATTGTGAATATATCGGAGGGGGTTGATAACGATATAGCCGCTGCGGCATTTTTCGCTCGTGGATCGCTCAAGACTAATTTGGATAGACATGAGGAGGCGATTTCAGACGTTAATGAGGCACTCCGCTTAAGGCCAAATTATGTTGAGGCTTATCTCATTCGTGGATTATCCAAGAATAATTTAGGTAGGTATGAGGAGGCGATTTCAGACGTTAATGAGGCACTCCGCTTAAGGCCAAATTATGCTGAAGCTTATTTCACTCGTGGCTTTGTAAAGAGAAACCTTCGTAAAGAAGAGGAGGCAAAGGTAGATTATCAGACGGCTTTAAAACTCGCTGAACAACAAGGAGACGAAAATCTCAAAACGGCCATTGAGCAAGTGCTTCAAAGATTAAAAGACTTGAAAGACAAAGAGTAGCCTTACGTTATCACGAAACACTCTTCCAAAAATTGAATCCTTCAATGCCACACGATATACGTCGGTATCTCCAGCACCAACCCGATGAGGCTCCAGACACAGCCGAGGGTGTAATCCCCTAAAATCAGCCCCAAAAAGAACGGGATGGCTTGTCGGTAGAGTTTCACACCGCCAACCTTTAGCACGATCGCCTTCGCCAGCCAACCGAGGAAGATTGTAAACCACAATCTTCCCATTCCAGAGCCACTGATTAACACATAACCGCCTGGGTGTAACGGCCACCACAGAAACCGGATCTTCATAATCATCAGGAATATCGTGAACACGAAACTGCTGCCGATAACGCCGAGCTCCGGCGCACCCGTCTCCCGCGGGCTGACAAGCCACGTTTGCAAGCGGTTGAACGTCTCCCACCCCATATAGACAATCCAGCCACGCGCTTTGCTCCCCGCCCCCATATCGTAGAGGACGTGTAGATATGCCCAGAACGTTATCAGGATACCGAACACAATCGCCAAGATCATACCGATGAGCAGTTGGCGATACCCGATTTGGCTCCGTTCTGCGAGACGGAACGCCTCCAGCTCACTCGGGGTCGGATGCGCACGGAAACAACGGACAAACGGATAGAGGAACGTTAAGCCCATCAGGTTACCTGTCCCGAGTCGGCGGGTGCCTAACGCCGTGACCATCGTCCTTCCGGGATCGACAAGAATGAGTTGATGAAGGGGTGGACCGATTTCAGCGCGAACACGGGTAATACCGATAATCATCGGAAAGTAGAACAGGAAGAAGAGTCCGATCGCCCAGAAGGTCATCCCCATTTGGAAGCAGAAGAAGAACAGGAACAGTAACCCGACGGTAAAAAGCCCAGCGGCAGTGCGGTAACGCATCGGTTCCCCAGAATCGTCAGGTGGGGGTTCGCCACGAGGTTGTGCGACCCCGAAAACCTTACGGATAATGCGTCCATAGTGCCGTCGTCCCATCCATAACGGGATGCATCCGAACGCAATCCACGCACCCGTTTGCTGTTCAAACCTATAGATATCGCGGGCACCGAGCATATCCGTCACTATCATCTGAAGACGGGTCAGTAACCAGAAGAACCAGCACGAAAACGAGAGATCCAGCGGCGTGAAGAACATCAGTCCGATGCTAAATGGGTAGAGGGAGATGCGAATCGGTCCCATCGCACTCCACGGCTTTGAATCGAATTGTCCGAGCACTCTGTTTCTAATCGGTAGGGAGGGGATTTCTGGAAACAGGAAACTCAGTCCATTTAGCAGTTCCGCACTCCCCGCAATTGCGAAGCCGAGCCACATCCACGGCGAAGTAAAGAAGCGTTTCGGATTGCTTGTGAGTGCCAACGGAAGTTGCACGATCGGATAATTAAGCCGCTCGTTTTCCGTCCACTGCTTCCGAAGAAAGATCGTTACCGCTAATAACGTCAGCCAGAGCGCGATAACAAAACTCGACCACGCAAGCACCGGCGATACCCACGCGTTTAGCGTAGCAGAATCATAGAGGGTAGAATCCCCTTCGTAGAACCCGTCTAAAATACGTGGGCTTTTGATAGCGATCCAACTGGGGATACTGTTTCCAAAGAGCGATAACCACTCATTTTCGGGGGTTGCGAACCGAAATGTATGCGTGAGGACAGGGATGAGGTACCCCATCATCGTATGTCCGCTGATGGTTGATACCATCACGACCATGACATAAATGGTTTGTAAATCTGCTTCCGACATCGCCAGACGCGGCAGGAATCGCTGGAGCAGTAGGTTGACGAGTACGAAGACGAGAAGCGTAAAAACGGCGTTGAAGAACAGCGAAGCGATCGTCAACTGCGTAGAGTGCCATACCTCCGTTCCCATCAGGCACCAGTAACTATTGAAAGCGACGAGTGCCAACCCAATCAGTAGAATATGCGGTTTGACGAGGTTTGTTCTCCCGTTTCCGTTGGTCTGCATGCCCGCTCCTGCCGATGTGCTGTGGGATCGCACCTCAGCACAATTTTCGTTTGCGTCTATTATAGCCTGCTTTGTAAATCAAAAGCACGAAGATATGATTCAAACATAAGGAGGAAAAAATGTGGTGCGTTTCACAGTTTTCATAGCAAACCTAAAAAATACTAAAGTTTGGACAATTTCCGGTAGCGTTCAGCATTCAGAGGGTCCCGTAGGTTTTGAGCGGTAAAAAACTCAGTCCGTCTTCTTGCTACTGAAACCGCAAATCGCCAATACACCTGCTCGCAGATATAGCGAATCAGGATTTACAGAAGAAAAGATGATGCGTCAAATGGATTCAGTCCCAGCGGGGCGACAGGTGTATAGAAAAGAAAACAGTTACACCCATCAGCCCCAGCGTTGGGCGACAGGTATTGAGGTATTCGACGCTTCCATACGGGTTCCCATCACTCCATTCTTCCGACACTCCACCGCCAAACTGAATGACTCTGAATTGCCCGTAAAAGCAACTTGAAATCAACTCACGTATGTGATATAATTCCCTATCTAATGTTGGCATCGCTAGCGGGTAGTAGAACACCTTATGAGGAGAAAAATTTGTGAACGCAAATCCCCCCGAAACGCAAGTCATCAGCGTCCCCGATGGTTCCATCCGTGATTATGTTGACGGAGAATTCCGCAAAGATACACCAGAAGAATATGTCCGCCAGACCATCGAGAAAAGGCTAATCAATGAACACAAATACAAACGGGAACAGATCAAGATCGAATTCGGTTTGAAACTCGGTTCTCGTCGTCCGCGTGCCGATATTGTTGTGTTTCCGAAAGACAGCCCAGAGATGACGCAGGATCAGGTGTGGCTAATTGTTGAATGCAAAAAAGAGACAGTAGAGCCGAGAAACAGGAAAGACGGCGTTGAACAACTGAAATCTTACATGAGCGCGTGTCCAAATTGCGAATGGGGACTCTGGACAAATGGAAGGTATAAAGAGGTCCTCAGAAAAGTAGAGATAGAGGGACGCTACGAATTTCAGGAATACAACGATATTCCCGCCGCTGACGGTTCTCTGGAGGACGTTGATAGACCGAAACGCAACGCCTTAAAAAAGGCTTATGAAGATAATCTTCTCATGGTTTTCAAGACCTGCCATAACCATATCTATGCTACCGACGGTTTACAGAAACAACCCGCTTTTTTCGAGTTGCTAAAACTTATCTTTTGCAAAACGCTCGATGAGCAGAATGTTGGACGATCACTTGAGTTCTATGCGAGATCCGGGGAGCGCGGAAACCGAGACGGACAGCTCACCGTGCAAAAGCGAATTTCCAAAATTTTCGAGAGAGTCAAACAGCAATTTCCCCAGATTTTTGAAACCAACGATGAAATCAGATTACAACCGCGCTCTCTCGCATGGATCGTCTCAGAACTTCAGCCTTATAGCCTCCTTGAAACGCATGTCGATGTAAAAGGGAAAGCCTACGAGGAGCTTGTGGGTGCGAATTTAAGGGGCGATCGTGGCGAATTTTTCACACCGCGAAATATCATGCGAATGGCGGTTGAAATGGTCAACCCAAAACCTGAAGAAAAGATTTGTGATACCTCGTGCGGCACGGGCGGCTTCCTGGTCACCGCAATGAACCATATTATTGAGCAATTAAAATATGAGGTCACGGATGACTTCGGCATACAGGAAAATCTCTGGTCGGATTATCAGAAAGGAGCCGTCAGAGATCGAATAAAACAGATCGCTGGATCAGATTTCTACGGATTTGACATCAATCCCGACCTCGTGAAAGCCACGAAAATGAACATGGTGATGAATAACGACGGGAGTGGGAATATCTACCGAAACGACTCCCTGTTACCGCCACATGAGTGGTCCCAAGAATTCAAGCAGGACTTAGCCGATGCCCTGAAGATCCAAACCGAGAACATAACAAACACCGATTCCATTGGGTTCTTTGATGTTATTGTTACAAATCCACCCTTCGGCAGCGACATCCCTATCAAAGACACCCACATCTTGGAGCAATTCGATGTCGGGCATATTTGGCGGAAGAACGGAGACACCGGATGGGGACTCTCGGATACGCTTCAAACCTCGGTGCCACCTGAGCAACTGTTCATAGAGCGGTGTCTTCAATTTCTCAAGCCCGGTGGAAGATTGGCGATCGTACTCCCTGACTCCATTTTAGGCAACCCTGGATTGGGGCATATCCGTCAGTGGCTGCTTGAGAAAACACGAATTATCGCCAGCGTTGATTTACATGCCGATACCTTCCAGCCCAGAAATGGCACGCAGACCTCTGTACTCATCTTACAGAAAAAGACGCAGGAGGAAATCAACGAAGAGCGGTATGCCCGGCGAATCGCCTCTTACAATATTTTCATGGCGATGGTAGAGAAAGTCGGACATGATAGACGCGGCAACACGCTCTTTAAAAGGGACAAAGAAGGCAATGAAATCTGGGTACCTGAAGAGAACACTTCTCTGATAAATTACGAAAACACCGAAGGTGCTATTGCGGATCTTCAAACCGAAAGGCAAACCCGCATCATTGATGACCAGAGCCGCGAAGTCCCACGAATCTTTGAACAGTGGAAAAAGGAGGAGGGGATAGGGTGGTAAGACAACCAAGGGGGATGCCAACGGAGAAGCCTATCAAGTGGACATCCGTGAATGTTCAGGAAGTTATTGACTCAGACTACCGTTTAGGGGCAAGCATGTACAGCAATGACGGTAGACAGGCAAGAAAGGATTTAATTGAGAAGTGCAAATGGGATACCGTTTATTTATGTGGTGAAAACGGGCTTGCTACCGCCTATTATGGAGCACGTTTCAGAAGGATATATGTAGATAAACCGGCTTTCCCAATTTATCAACCTGCACAGATTAATGAACTTTATCCGAAGCCATCCGCATATATTTCTCACGCAACGCAAACGGATATAGATGCCTTGAGAGTGAAAAAAGGTCAGGTTTTGGTAACCTGTTCTGGCACAATTGGGAACTGCACGTACGTTCGGAATACATTAGACAACCTTATCTTCAGTCATGATGTAATCAGAATTGAACCTAAAGCGCATAATGGATTCATTTACGCTTTTCTGAAATCAAAGACCGGCTTTTCTATAATGAATACCAATAACTATGGTGCAGTTATTGAGCATATCGAACCTGAACATCTGAATCATATTCCTATCCCGAATCCGCCTCCTATCCTCAAACAGGAAATCCATGATCTGATTGAGGAGTCCTTCAAACTACGGGATGAATCCAATGAATTGATGGATACGGCACAAGTCCTGCTAAAAACAGCGTTGCAATTGCCGTCCATTGGAGCCTTCCATGAACGCGCCGAGCAGTTCGATAAAATGGCAAGCGTCCTTAATTATTCCGTATCTTCAACTGAGGTAATTGACCGGTTAGATGGATCTTACTACGTCCCGATTGTGAAGGTAATCGAGCAACACATTGCAAAGACGGCAAAAGAAATCGTCAAGATTGGAGATAGTCGAATTAGCCAGTCAGTTATCTTGCCGGGACGATTCAAAAGAGTCTATGTTGAAGAAGGAAGCGGTGCCCCTTTTATTGGCGGCAAACAGATATTTGAATTAGATCCAAACAACAAAAAGTATTTATCTTTATCACAGCACGGAGACAGAATTAGGGATGAATTAACGCTGCGTGAGAATATGATTCTCGTTACCTGTAGTGGGACGATTGGAAAAGTAGCAATAGTTCCTAAGCATTGGGAGGGTTGGACGGCAAATCAACATATTATCCGCGTCGTGCCTCCAAACGATGAGATCGCTGGTTATCTCTATGCCTGGCTTTCAAGTGATTATGCATATTCCCTCATAACTCGGTATGTCCACGGGGCAGTAATAGATGAGATAAATGATGGGCAGGTTTCAGAAATCATAATACCGTTATTGCACGATGAAAACGTGCAGAGAGAGATAAACGACACGGTTTTGGAAGCCAATCGGAAACGGACGGAAGCCTATAACTTGGAGCAGGAAGCGTTGCGGGTGCTTGATGAGAAGGTTATCTATGCGCGGTGAAAAGAGTAATAAGAGGCACTGGTAGGAGAGTATTCTATGAAACTGTTTTCTAAAATATGGTACTGGCTTGTGGTAATAGTGGCTCTAATACTTGCGGCAGGTATAACAACTCTGTTTCCACAAATGAACAATGCCCCTGTATCCGAAGAAACAAAACCTCTTGACACGACAAATAAGGTAGATCCTGTTACCAAGGTTGATCCCCAACAAGAAGTTCCGGCGTCTAATTCTCCTGACGTAAATATTGATCCTTCCGACAGGGTTGAACTTCAGCAGCTCTTCAATGACTTGCGGAAGGAATATCTGGACACCCGAGATGGGACGATCAATTGGTGGTTGCAATTCATTACCATAGTCCTTGCCTTTTTCGGTATTGTTGTTGTAGTTTTAGGTTACTTTGGAATCCAAGAGTTTAAGAAACTTAAAGCTGAAGCGGAGAGCGATGCTGATGAAATAAAGGTTCATCTCTCTAAAGTCCTAGAAAGTAGAGCGGAACTTGAGAGAGTCCGAGAGGAAGCGGAGACAGAATCCGATGAAGCCATGCAAAGGACGCGAGAAACATTCAGTGCTGAGGAATTCGCTACTCTCTCTGGTGATGAAGAATTCGAGAAAGTTCTGCAAGATTTTGAACAAATTCCCAATTTGTCTTTTATAGACAAGGCGACGGTTGAAGCGTACAAGTTGCAGAAAGCTGGTAAAATTACGGAGGCAACCCAGAAGTGGCGTTCCATCGCTATCATCGTTGATGAAAATGATAAAAACCTTGCTGCCCGTGCTTGGAATTCTGTAGGATACCTCCTTTCAGAGCAAAAACGAGCAGAAGATGCAATTTCTGCTTATGACAAGGCAACAGCAATGAAGGCAGATTACGCCGAGGCCTACTACAAACGAGGCACGCAAAGAATTAATCTGGAACAATATCAGCCTGCTATAGATGACTTTGATCGGGCAATTAAGTTAAATCTTGATAAAGCCGACGTATATATAGATCGAGGGATCGCAAGGTTCGAACTTGACCAACACGATGATGCTTTTGCTGACTTTGATCGGGCTATCTATATAAAGCCAGATTATGCCGCGGCTCATGCTATTCGAGGTGATGCGAAAGTCGCGTTAAATGATATTGAGGGCGCAAAGGTGGATTTCCAAAATGCCTTAGGATTGGCAAAAGAACAAGGTGAAAAAGAACTCATAGATGAAATTGAGAAAGACCTTCAAGAACTTAATGAGACAGAATAGAAGTTTTCGGAGAACATCCGATAGGATTCCACAAGTTTCAAAGTAGAATTTAAGTTGCAATTTTTTGCGAACAGATGTATAATTTAAATTGTCTCTATCAGCAAGGAGGACAAACTGATGTCTCGTATGAAAACTGATTATATATTCTCTACTGCCAGAAAAAGTGGAGCCGATAGTGAAACGGCTCGTAAGGCAATTGAGACGGTTCGGGAAGCAGTTCGGGTTTCAAAAAGGAGTCATACATCTAAAGTAAAGAAAGCGCAGGCAGCATACATCAAAGCACTTGATGATGCTGTGAAAAGATTTAGCCGTTGAAAATAATGCTAATCATTGGCAGGGCAAGCAGTCCTGCCTTTTTTCTTTTCTGGGAAATTGTTATTCATGAAGTGTTGACACATACTGAGTACGATGCATGGAACAGAAGAAGGTAACAAACGATGTCAGCTGGAATGCAAATACCACAGAATATATTGTCAACATTCACGCCTTTTGGACCACCAGTCTTAAGCACACACGGTCTCCCAAAGCGAGTGTTCCTTGCATCGACACAACCTCTCGCCCAAGAATTTATTGATGCTACCCCCTACCCAGAAAGTGCCGCACAGTGGCTTGTAAGTTTACTGCATCTATTAGCCGGTATTGTGAATCGAAACAAAAATCTTAGCCGTCCTGTGATAACGGAAACCGAGTACCAACAACTTTCAGCAGTGCTGGAGGATTTAATCCATGGAGTCGGCGAGGATGAAAATCACCCTTTGTCGGCAGCGATGGCATTGGTTGGTATGCTTATTAAGGTGTATGAGGACCAACATTTTCCGAAATTGGCAGCTCTCTATCCCGAACTGGCAAAGGATACCTCTATTGAATCAACCGACGGGAATGAGAGTGTTGTTAATACCATATCAGAACAGATCGAGACAGATTTTGTCATCGCCTTCTTTTGTATAGGGTGTCTGTTTTGGAAAAGCGGTAAGGCAGCAGAAGCTACTTCTGCCTACGACTTGGCAATCCGTATAAATCCAGATTATGCCAGTGTTCATGCAAGTCGCGGCGAAGCGAAATCTGACTTAAATGATTTTATCGGCGCGAGGGTGGATCTCCAAAAGGCTTTGGAACTGGCAGAAAAACAGGAAGAAGATGGATTTCAGCGTTGCTATTGAAGACGCGGCTCCAAGAGTTTGATGTAGTAGAGGCTGTTGTTAAGTATTTCTCTGAACCGAGATTTGCTAAATTTTCTATGCTCAGAGCCTGTAGAATTCAGATGGGAGCAATCCATAGCAGAGCCGACCTTGTGCTTCGTGATGCCCAATGAGAATTTTGTTGCTATTGCAGAGTGCAAATTAGCAAGTGAAACAAGTTACACCGAACCGTTGAAGAGTTTTCTCTGTGCGACCGACACGCCGTTCGGTATATTCGCATCCAGCACAAACAGAGATTCGTGGATATTCTATGAGAATCTACGTCACAACCGTTTTCAACAAATTGAGCAGTCTGATTTTGAGAGGCGGGTTCTTTTATCGGCGTAAATCTGTATAATCCGTGATAATCTGTGATTCAGACAATTTACTTCTCAAAACGGTCTCCCGAAACACAACACATACCCATCATGATCCTTGAGTTCAAATGCCCGGAGACCGTCATCCGTGTCTGCGAGGGGTTCGTGGAACATCAATCCACGGGACTCAAACTCAGCAAACAATGCGTCAGGATCAGAAACCAGAATGAATGCCTCCCATCTCGCCCACTCGTGTCGGGTGTGGTTCGGGACTGGATGAATATCTTCAGCGATATGTTTGAGAAGAATCCGCACGTTATCACGGCTCACGATCGCAAAAAACGGATCTTCTTCTGGGATGAGGAGATCCATCTCAAAACCGAGTTTCTGAGTGTAAAAGTCGATTGATGCCGCGAGGTCGTCCACAATAAAAAACGGATAAATCCTTTCAAGGGTTGTATTTTTTGTCATTGCCCATCCTCCCTTTCTTTCCACAATATCCTAACAGATTTCCGTCCGGTATTCAACTTCCAAAAAATCTGATAAATTTCTAAAACTGAACACATTCTGTAGAACACCTATTTTTATGTTGACTAAAAATATGTTTTCGGATACAATATTATTACTAAATTTTGGACAATTGTAGCATAGGAAACCGTTGGTCTCCTGTGCTTGTGCTATATTTGACGCAACAACTCTGTGAGAATCTCAGCAATCTCACGATGCAGACACATCATCTAACAACCAACGCATTGAGAGTTAGACGCATACGTTACTGCTTTTTTAGACGCTGAATTCTGCTTTCTATAGATCACCGATTCTCCTACAAAAATCGAGGAGACGATATTTTTCGCTGTAATTCGCATCATTTCGCTAGAGGAGTTAAAAAATGAGCAAAAAGCACCAGAACCAAACGCCACAGTTGCCACGCTCCGTTGAAGAGAAGCCAATTGTTTATGACGACATGCAGCTTGAAGAGGTCCGAGAAACCGCAGCCTTGCCACCGATACACCTCTCACCAGACGAGATTGAATTTGCCATCAGTTTGTTTGCCAGAGGGTTCGCACGGGGGGATGTCGTCCTCATACTGATTGAGACGTTCCCCGAGCGGGAAGAGCAGGCCCGCACAGACGATACTTTCAGAAAAAGACTCTCCGATCGACTCCGAACCTGTGACCCCACCAGTGCCGTCTTTGCACAGTCACGGTATAAGACACTTTACCATCTTCACCAAGAACACGTCCGTGAGACCCTCGGACATACGTATGCCCGGATAGACAGTCAGTTGAAAGACACTCTCCAAGAACGTGTTGCAGCACAGACAGAACGTCTCGAAAAGATTGATACCCGCATAGACCACCTACACCAACAGTATAACCATTACCAGACGGAACACGCAGATGCCATACTGCCAGAGGAACGCAACGACTGCTTTTCAAAGGCTCCACGCCACAGATCAATCGCTGCTCAAATGGTATGACGTACGGATGAAGGAAGAACAACAATTGATGAAATTATTTGTCTCTCTCAAAACGCTGGAAGTAAAACTATCAGGCGTCGCAAGCCTACACGCCACATATACGCCCCAAGAATGGTGATAGCACCCATCTTCAGTTTTCGAGTTCCTGTTAGTTCTGTGGGATAAATCGCGAGCACAACTCGCTCCTACAGAAGAAATGGAAGCAGTGCGGTTGACACATTCGAGGCTTTGCAGTATACTAACAGCGACGATCACACTCTGAATTGAGAAAGGAATGGACTTCATGGCAACACTCAGATGGGGAATACTCGGTTGTGGAGATGTCGCTGAATATAAGGGCGGACCGCCCCTTTACAACGTCGATGATTCGGAACTCATCGCTGTGATGCGACGGGACCGCGCCAAGGCGGAATCCTTCGCCGAGAGACACGGTGCGAAACGATTCTATACCGATATAGACGATCTTCTCGCAGATGATGAACTCAATGCAATTTACATCGCAACACACCCGTACCTTCACTGCGAACACACGCTCCGCACGGCGCAAGCCGGTAAACATATCCTCTGTGAGAAACCGATGGCGATGACGGTTGAGGAATGTCAGCGCATGGTGGATGCCTGCCACGACGCCGGCGTTACCTTGATGCTCGCCTATTACCGAAATTTCTATCCGAATATCGTAAAAATGAAGGCGTTGATGGATGAGGGTGCCATCGGTGATGTGGTACTGGCACGGATCAATCACACGGGTTTTTATGATCCGACTCGGCACGATCTGCATAGCTGGCGGGTGGATCCCAAAGTCAGCGGTGGGGGTGTCCTGATGGATCTCGGTAGCCACCGTATCTCGCTGCTTCAGTATCTGATGGGGGAGGTTGAATCCGTCCAAGGCTATGCAGAGACCGTCCATTTGGACATTGAGGTCGATGATTCCACTGCGTTTGCACTCCGCTTTCAGAGTGGCGCGCATGCCGTTGCAAATATCAACTGGAACGTCGGTGTCTCGATCGACGATGTTGAGGTGTATGGCACGGAAGGGGCTTTAAAGTGTTCGCCATTGAATAGTGGAAACCTGACCTTGGAAAAAGCCGATGAGCAGATTGCAATGGACCAGACCCCATTTCCGCACACACATACGGGACTTGTAGAAGACTTTGTCAATCACCTCAAAACAGGTGAACCGATTCGGTGTCCCGGTGAGTCGGGATTGCAGACGAATGCGATCATCGCGCAGATTACAAAATAATAGACCGGGACGCAGATATTGGATACTTGATTATATGCGTGCCGCGGAACGTTACCACCGCTACTTTCGCAAATTTCCGTATGAGGCATAGAGGATAGTTTTGTGAGAAACGTGATTTTGATACCCGCTGGCAGACTTGAAATAGGAAGTGTTGACGCATTTTATATTGACGCACACCCTGTGACAAATCTTGAATATCAGCAGTTTCTATTAAAAAATCAGCAGTGGCAAAAACCGTATACTGAGGATAAGTTTCACGACGGAGACTATCTCAAAGATTGGGAAGGCAACGATTATCCGAGCGGGAAAGCGAACCAACCCGTGAGGTGGGTAAGTTGGTTTTCGGCAATGGCGTATGCTTTATGGGCAGGAAAAAGGCTGCCAACAGAGACAGAGTGGGAATATGCGATGCGCGGCGGGTTTGCCAATCTGAAATATCCGATTTGGGAATGGTGTCTTGACTTATTTGACGACGATTTTTTCTTTGCCATGCCTCGCAAAAATCCACGCGCAGGTACGAACGAGGTAGAGTGGATAATAAACAATTTCACAGACATTGAAACGTTACCCGTAAGGGCTTTACGCAGCAAAGGTATCTGCGCCACCAATCGCTTACTGCTTTCGCCTACAAACACACTCCACGAATACGGTTTCCGTTGTGCAGAATCAGCGAGCGAATTAAGGCGAGGTTGTACCCCTTCCCAGTAACGGGTGGGGGGCCCCTCGCCAGCGGTAAAAAGTTTATTTTTTGGAAGTTAACTAATTCGCTCGGATTCCAATGTGAGCCAGTCCCAATAGGCGCGTGGCATCTCTGCGGGTGGTTCCAATCCTGATTCATCGCGCCACCGTAACAACGGGTGTCGACGATCAGATTGTGGAAGATCAACGCGTGTGCCATACGCCGCTGACTCAAAGATACCCATCATCATCTCAATGATATGCCGTCCCTCTGTCCCGCTGCACGTATGTGCTCTACCTTCATCTAAAGCGTTAACATAATCCTCCACAAACCAGTAATCCGCTTCCGACGCGCTACTTTCCGGGTCGTAGTGATCAGGATAGATGAGATCCAATGATTCCCACTGGTCATGTGTGCCATCAGGGACATAATGCGGTGTCGGTAGCAACCACGCGCCACCGAGTCCCCAGAAGAGTCTTCCTTCAGTGCCGTAAAGCTCCATCGTATACCCGTTGGTATCCATCTCGTGAAAGCGGTGTTGGAGCAGGGTGCCAGTGACGTTGCCTTCATACTGCAGCGTCGCCGTGATATATTCGCCTGCGATTGTTCCCATGCCGCTCGGCGACGGCACGACATCTGTAGCCATAATCGGTTTGCCACCTGTCGTCAGATGTGCCACAATACTCTGACATCTTTTTCCGAAGTGTAGCATGTTGTTGAGCATGTGTGTACCGATGTTCATCAAGCCGTAGCCGCCGTAGTAGCCTTTTCCGCTACCGTACATATAGCGCAACTCACCGATCTTGCCTGCTTCAAAGGCACGTGCAAGCGACTGCATTGGTGCACCGACTCTGCCTTGGTGGTGTACCGCGACCTGCACGCCTTTCGCCTTTGCTTTGGCGATAACGGCATCCGCTTGCACGAGGTCCACACACATCGGCTTCTCAACCTCAATATTGACCCCGTGTTCCAGCACGCGCATGCACAGATCGTAGTGAAATTCCGTGCCGGTGGGAATCGCCACGATGTCGGGTTGGGTCTGCCGGATCATCTCGTCTAAATCAGTGAACCGTGCGGTGACATTGACTTCCTCGCCGAGAGTGTCAAGGCGTTCTTCAACCAGATCACAGAGTCCGACAATCTCCGTGCGTGGATGGGCATGATATGCCCGTGCTGCGGCTGTCCCGCGTCCTCTACATCCCAAAATTCCGATCCGATATGTTTTCATCGTTCTCTCCTTTTCACGTCCGATTGACCTGTGTTCGCCCGTCTATGTTGTTGCCGTTTCTATTCTATCATAGTTCGTTTAAACGGTCAATGCGGTCGATTTTCTTGACTTTGCTTCTCAAATCTGTTATCTTTTTAGCAAAGGTCATTTTCGGATTTTTACTATTTATGCTTGTGCATACATTCAAAGGCTATTCTCGAATTCAGTATTTTTTCACAAAGATCCCTCAGTATTTTACTTTATTATTAAAACGCAAGTTGCCAGTTATGTAGCATAATCTTTTAGATTGCGCATATCCGTGCGCAAAGTCTTTGCGAATGCCATACGCGCATTCGTCAGTTTACGCTACAAAAACCCGCGCATCCGCATCAATTTTCAATGAAAAGGCTTTTACATTCCTAAAATCTTGTAATTAGCAACTTGGGTTATTAAAGTAAGGTGATTTGGAGTGAATAGCTTGAAATTATTTGTATTTATTTTATTTTTATGTTTCTCCACGATTCTTATTGAATCTTCGGTTGCCTTCGAGCAGATAGAAACCTATACGGTTGCTGACGGTCTTGTGGGTCCGATCGTTCCTGTTATCTTTCAGGACAGCCGCGGTGCGCTCTGGTTCGGTTCTGATAGGGGTGGTGTCAGCCGTTTTGATGGTAAAACTTTTGCACCCTATACGGCATCCTTGATTACCTTGGAAGAGACTTCAGTATCTGGTGTTCAAGCGGGAGCACTCCTCGGACGAACCCGACAAATTGTTGAAGATAAATGGGGACACATCTGGTTTCTTACGCGAGATGCTTCAGAAGAAACGGGTCAAGTCAGCCGTTTTGATGGTATTTCGATCAACCTGATCGGAACCGGCAACCTCCTAATTGTTGACAGGGCGGGTGATGTGTGGGTGAGTGAAAATCAGTTGCTAACGAAATACGTTTCATCAGGTGTCCAAAAACAGCCGGAGGCGCATCGGAACGAGATCGAAAGCGAAGATTCACTCCAGTCAGCGAAAACATTGACAATAAACGTCATCTTTGAAAGTGAAGACGGTACCCTCTGGCTTGCTGGCAATGAAGGCACAAAGGAAAAAAGGGCTGTCGTTCTGAGTTTCCGTGAGGTGCGTCTCTCAGACGATAAACTCGGCGGCAGTGATGCCCCAAATGATAACATATCACGCCCTCGACCAAAGATGGGATTCACACGTTACAGTCTCCCGAATGCCGCGAGTAACATAGAGACAGTAACGGAAGACAATTCCGGGAACCTTTTGTTCGGTGGCTATAACCTTTTCCTGAAGTTTGATGGGGATACCTTTCAGCGGATTCTACCTTTAGGATCAACACAAAGGGGGCCTGGATGGTATAAACCGCCGAGGCGCGCCGCATTCCAGCGTGACACGAAAGGACGCATCTGGTTTAGCGATGGTCGCATTACAAGATCATGGAACGGTTCACAACTCCAAACCCTGGGCAGCATACAAGGCGTTTTTGAAATTGAGGACGCTTGGGGAAATCTATGGTTTACTAACGAAAACGGTGAGGTGGAAAAATACGACTCGACTCTTAAATCAATTCCTTATAGCGCTGAGGGTGGGCTTGGTATTGACCGAATTCGTGTGATTTTTGAAGCAATTAACGGTGATTTGTGGTTCGGCCATGACAACGGCGTTACAGTATTTAATCCGATCCCTGCAATTCAGAATCATGGGACAATAACCAGTAGTAGAGTTAGAGGAAAATCGCGGTTCGCATTTTGGACAGATATTGTAAAGGTATTTGAGGTCGGCGAACACATCTGGTTTGTCAACAAACCGATATATAGTGAAAACGCTAACGCTACGCGATACACGTTCTTCCGCTACGAAGACGAATCCTTCGATGAGATCTCTATCTTTATCAGACCCAAACCGGGACAGATTAGGAGACGCTCTGATACGGATCCAAATCTTTTTGTTACCGAAGGCGAACACCGATGGTTAGCTTTTGGTGGACATATTTTCAAAGCAGACGCGACAGGACTGTTATGGCTTACAAACCGTTTCCAGCGTATTCCCTTTCAAACGACCTTGGAAATTGATCACGCTGACTCTCCTATAAATGCCTTGCACACGGATGCTAACGACAAATTATGGGTGCTTTATGAGAACGGAAGAGTGCAGTCCTATCCAAAAGCGATTGGACCCTCAACGTCTATAAACATTGAGTCGGAGAGGCTTCCTTATCTGATTAAAGTAACAGAGATGTTTGAAATTCCATCGGGAGACAAGTGGTTTTTCAACGCCGTGACAGGCGTGTTGGTACGTTGGAACGCCTCTGACCCTACCAAACCGGTTGTACTCAAGGGGAATTCCAGAGTCGCCCCGCTCGCCGCGTGGCAACATCCAATGGAAATGTATGGGAAAGTCAATTTCCTCTTTCCAAACGCCCTCAAGACATATCTTGACAAGGAGTTAATCACAACGAAGGAGATTGAACTTGCGCCAGCAAACGCGACTCTAATTTCTCGGGAAGGCGTTCTTTGGCTCGCGACCTCTCGTGGCGTCGTTCGCTACAATGGGAAAGAACTCACAACGTATACAAGTAAAAATACGCCTCGGACTTCCAGAACAGAGGGATTTCTTGTCGATAATGTACAGGATGTGATTGAGGATAGTAGTGGAAGTATCTGGTTCGCGACAAAGGGCGGCGGTACCGTCCGATACGATGGTGAAACCTTCGATTCACTCACCACAAAAGACGGTCTGGTCCATAACAACATTTCGAGAATTTATGAATCCTCGGACAAAGATATTTGGTTTGCAACCGAAGGCGGCGTTACACAATACACCCCGACGCGCGGCGGACTCCCTTTTTACCGGCTAACTGCTCTACAGGCTGACAAAACCTACACCGAACTCTCATCAAGTATTCCCCTACCGGCACGTGGGAACAAGCATATCATTCTCTATGTACGAGGCATCAGCCCACTCCGAGAACGACTCTCCTATGAATTTAAAATAATCGGATTGGATAGTCATGGATGGACGAAACTTTCAGCGGAGGAATTTTCACTTTTGCCCACGGGTTTCGGTGCTCCATCTGACAAATGGCTTCCCGCCTCAGAATTGGCGACGCAACAAGCCACGCATACAAATGGTGTTCAACAGGGATTTCAAAACCAAAACGGTGTGCTATGCATACGATATACGGGTCTCAAAGCGGGGACCTATAGCTTCATCGTCAAGGCCTTTCGCAAAGATTGGCCCTATACGCATCCACCTGCCGTCGTCGACTTTAGTATCCCAGCCCCCTTCTGGACCCAATGGCGAACCTATCTCCCCACACTGATCTTTACGAGTGTTGTCTTTGCCCTCATCGGTCGTTTGGTCATCAACCGAAGACACACGGCGCAACTCCGGAACGAAATGTCGGAAAGGGAAGAGGCGGAAATACAGCGAATCCGCGCTGAACTGGTCGAGGCACAAAATATTCAAATGGGCCTTCTCCCCACAGAATCACCTGATACAAAAGGGTTTGATATTGCCGGGATGTCGGTCCCAGCAACACAGGTGGGCGGAGATTTTTACGATTACCTGACCGTCGAAAACGGGCATACCGCCATTGCAGTCGCAGATGCAGCGGGCAAAGGATTACGCGGCGCAATGAACGCCGTGCTCACCAACGGAATGCTACACGAAGTTGCCAGATTCAGATCCGACGCAGCCGCGATCCTCACCGACCTCAATTCAGGGTTAGTACCTCGGATGTACGGTCCCAGTTTTATTGCACTCAACTTGGCAATTCTCAACGAGTCCGAGCAACGTATCTACTACGCCAACGGCGGGCAACCCTACCCCATTCTCAAAAGAGGCACTGAAATCATTGAAATTGAAAATAGCGACCTGCCGCTCGGTAGTATGAAAAGCGTTCGATATGAATCTACCGCTTTCGATTTAGCTGAAGGTGATATGCTAATCTTCCATTCCGACGGTCTCATTGAAGCCCTCAACCCTAACGAAGAAATGTACGGAGCTGAACGTTTAATAGCATTGGCTTCCCAAATACCAAACGAATGCACCGCTGAGGAAGCGATCCAGCGCATCGTTGAAGATGTCAATAGATTTGTTGAGGATGCAGAACAGTACGATGATTTAACGCTTGTTGTCATCAAACGCATCTCTGTATCTGAGTAGCGGTTACCGCCAATGTAGGATCTTTAGTTTTTCTGTAGGAGGGAACTCCGATTCCCGACGCATTCGTTTTGGGAATGAGGTCTACTTTCGACGGGATAGGTACTCAGACAGCGCATAGTCAAACGGCATAGCGGTATCCATTTGAACGTAATCGATCTGGCTCGCGCCACAGCCACGACGATAATTTTGAATGAATTGGTTCAATTTTTCAAGATAATCGGCTTTCAGTGTATCCGCCTGCGTTGAAAGCGTCTGTCCTGTTTCCATGTCCCGAAAGACGACAGAACCGGTATAAGGGAAGGTAAGTTCGGCAGGATCGAGCAGGTGGAAAACGATGACCTCATGTTTCTGATGACGGAGGTGTTTCAAGGCAGAAATAACCTGCGAGGGTTCGTCAAGTAGATCAGAAATAACAATAACCAAACCGCGTCTGACAATCCGTTTCGCGAGTTCGTGGAAAAGACCGCTCAACTCGGTCTCCTGCCCGGGTGTAGCATTTTCCAAAGCGGACATAATCGCTCGTAGGTGCGTTGCGGCTCCCCTCGGTGGAATGTATCGCGTAATATCCGTGTCGAAGAGTGCTAAACCGACAGAATCCCGCTGCTTCAGCATGAGATAGGTGAGCGTCGCTGCGAGATAACAGCCGTATTCAAACTTCGTCAACCCCTCCTCTCCGTACTTATAGTTCATCGACGCACTTGTATCGAGGAGGATATATGCGCGCAGGTTCGTTTCCTCTTCAAACTTTTTTATGTAATAGCGATCGGATTTCCCGTAGACTTTCCAGTCGATATAACGGATCTCATCACCCGGCATATACTGCCGATGCTCCGCGAATTCTACGCTGAACCCTTGATACGGACTTTTATGCAACCCAGTGACGAACCCTTCAACAACGAGCCTCGCGACGAGTTCCATACCCCCAATCCGAGAGAGTGCGACTGGATCTAAGTATTTGTGAGATGTTTGCATGTTTTTCCTTGGATGAATTATTTAAAAACAGCAACTGACACAGGACGCTTTGGGGCAACAGTGTGACGAAGCTTCTTAATCCGCTCAATTACTTGTAGCGTCTGTGCAGTCATATAGCCCTCGCCACAATTTGGACAATGGATAGTAGGTACATCTTCAATGACGAGGAGCGACTCACCTTTGCCATAGCTTCGGGAGACATAACGTTGACGCGCGCCCTCTTTTCCACATATATCGCATTTCATTCGTTAATTTCCTCGTTCACTGTCACTTAAACCGTGCAAGGAAATCCGCCGGTTTTACAATAAGAATGCCTTGGTAATTTTCGAGTGGTAACAGATGTTTCTGGTCCCCTGTGACGATGTGGGTGGCACCCCCGACGACAGCACATTCTATGACCATGTTATCGTCTGGATCTGTAGTAACTCCTTTGAGGCGGTTGGGAATTTCGACAGGTTGGAGAAATCCGAGAAGCCGAGTCTTCATCATGGAAGTCCGGGCCGAAGAAACATCAAGTTTGATCATTAACTTATCTTCAAATTCATCAAGGATCTCATCGCAGATTAACCCTTTGACCTTCTTTTGCTGTGATAGTTCAATACATCGATAAGGCACACCACCCCAAATCATAACGGATATCAGAACATTTGTATCGTAAACAACTACCGGTTGCATTCACGGTCCTCATGGACAATATCGTCTATAAAATACAAGCGTTCTTCATCATCCATAGCGTCCCAATCCAACCCGCGTTCGGCACACAATTTTCTAACTTTTGATTCAGCATATTTCATCCGCTCCTCGCGTTCTGCTGGTGTTTCCTTTGTAAGCGCGCGAACAACCAAGAATTTTTCTTCAGGCGGCATTTGCTGAACCAAATCAATGATCTGTTCAGTTGTTAATTCAATAGTTAAGTTCATGAGATTCACCTCCTAAATCTTGTCCACAATTATAACAAAAATTTGCTTGAATATCAATTCAAATGCGAAAACTTGGAAAAATTAGTTTGCATTTTTGCCCATAATTCCGTGTATAATTGTATAGTTTTAATGCAAAATCTTAGCGTGAAGAAAGGGTGAGTTTTAATGGGAAATCCTGTCGTTCACTTTGAAATTGGTGGAGAAGATGTCGAAAGGCTGATTGATTTTTACGGCACTGTATTTGAATGGAATATAATTCCGCTAAACGATCAATTGCATATTGCGGATCCGGCATCAGACAAAGGGATTGAGGGACATCTATTTCAGACAACCGAAGAAACGGATTTTACAAACCTCGTCATCATTTACGTTGAAGTTGATGATATTCAGGTATCACTTGAAAAGGCGGAAAGTCTTGGCGGTGAGATCCTCATACAACCGCAAGCAATTCCGGGAAATGCCAGTCACTTCGCGATGTTCCGTGATCCGAGTGGCAACCGCATCGGTTTGTTGCAACCAAGGCAGTAATTGTCGCATGCATTCCTAAGGAGGAGATTTAATGGGAAACCCAGTCGTACATTTCGAAATATCCGGCAGAGATGGTGAAAAGTTAAGCGAATTTTATAGTTCTTTGTTCGGTTGGAATATTAATCACAACACGCATGGCGTTTATAGTGTGGACCCTGAATCAGAGAACGGCGTAGATGGACACATATTTTCAACGACCGACGATATGTGCTCCGATAACGGTGTTACCATTTATATTCAGGTCGATGACCTTCAAGCATCGCTTGAGAAGGCGGAAAGTTGTGGTGGACAGACCCTTGTGCCGCCGCGTCCGATTCCGAGCGGCATGGGTTCCTTCGCGCTGTTCCTCGATCCGAGCGGAAACTGCATCGGTTTGTATCAGCCTAAGGTGTAATCACCGGTTTTCGCGCGCCCATTTGGGTTGGAATCGCGGAGGCTTTATGTGAGCAATGGCTTCAGCCAACGTCTCGCAGTTTCGATGTCCATACCCGTACGTTCGGCGTAATCCGAGACCTGATCCTCCTCGATTCTACTGATGCTGAAATACCGTGAATCTGGATGCGAATAATACCATCCACTCACAGAGGCGGCTGGTGTCATTGCCAGACTCTCGGTGAGAGAGATACTCGTATTTTCTGTAACGTCCAGGAGTTCAAACAATACCCGTTTCTGGTTATGGTCAGGACATGCGGGGTATCCCGGTGCTGGACGGATCCCACGGTATTTTTCAGCAATCAAGGCGTTATTATCCAACGTCTCATCAACGGCATAACCCCAAAGCGATGTGCGGATATACTGATGCATCCGCTCTGCGAACGCCTCCGCCAATCGGTCTGCTAACGCCTTTGCCATAATGCTGTTGTAAT
Organism: Candidatus Poribacteria bacterium; assembly: GCA_965220065.1. Lineage (GTDB taxonomy): Bacteria > Poribacteria > WGA-4E > WGA-4E > WGA-3G > WGA-3G. The sequence goes on along the minus strand of OZ244804.1, from coordinate 3,935,457 downwards.
CGTCCTGTTGCTGCTCAAATTCAGCACAGAATTCAGAGACACCGATACCCGTTGTCACAGCAAATGCCCCGATATAATCCAAGACTTCTGTTGCTTTTGGGGCGATGAAATCACCAAGACTGAGATTTGGTCTCGTAAAGGGTTGTTCCGTCTGTTGACGCAGGTGGTGCAAGGTGGCAATCACCTCTACCCGCGCTTCGTCGGCGTATATTGCGGTATCTTCACCGACACCGTTGGCTGGGAAAAGCCCAACGACAGCACGTGCCTGAAATCTTTTCTCTTCGACGATAACGCCGAGGAGCGTTTCAGCATCCTTAAGGAGTTTACGCGCTTCCTCACCGACCTCTGGATGCTCCAGTATATTCGGATATTTACCGCGGAGCCCCCACGTCGTGAAAAAGGGACTCCAGTCGATATAGTCAATGAGTTCCTCTAACGGATAGTCTTCAAAGACCTCGGTGCCTAACATACCCGGCGTAGGGGGTTGATAATTACGCCAATCCAAAACTGCTCTCCGTTCCTGTGCGACATCAAAAGGAAGCAGGGTCGCCTGTTGACGATTTCTGGCGCGACGTTCCCGGATATCAGCGTATTCCTCACGGGTCTGCTCAGTAAAGGTCTGTTGTCTTTCACTGCTCATGAGTTCACCGACAACACCAACACTTCGGGAAGCATCCCTGACGTGAATTGTCGAACCGCTATAAGTGGGTTCAATCTGAACGGCGGTATGTACCTTTGACGTCGTCGCGCCACCGATAAGGAGTGGGATTCGTAAACCTTCACGCTCCATCTCTCCAGCGACATGTACCATTTCATCCAAGGACGGTGTAATGAGTCCACTCAATCCGATAATATCGGCGTTCTCTTTTCTTGCCGTTTCCAGAATGTCTTCCGCAGGCACCATCACACCGAGATCAACGACCTCGTAATTGTTGCACCCAAGCACAACACCGACGATGTTCTTACCGATGTCATGGACATCGCCCTTCACCGTCGCCATCACAATTTTGCCTCTGGATCGGATAGCACCTTCCGCCTGCTCCTTCTCGATATATGGGATGAGGTGTGCGACTGCCTTTTTCATGACGCGTGCGCTTTTGACGACCTGTGGTAGGAACATCTTACCGTCCCCGAAGAGTTCACCGACGCGGTTCATACCGTCCATTAGGGGTCCCTCGATGACGTGTATAGGACGTTCATAATTGAGTCGTGCTTCCTCCGTATCGGCTTCAATATATTCAAGAATTCCTTCGACAAGCGCGTGGCGTAGCCGTTCTTCCACCGGTAGTTTCCGCCATTTTCTATTGACACGCTTCTTTTTCCCCGGACCTTTCAGGGTATCGGCGAGATTCACGAGTCGGTCGGTTGCATCCGCTCTGCGATTGAAAAGGACATCCTCTACGGCTTCTAAGAGCGGTTTCGGCAAATCGTCATAAACGGCGAGTTGTCCGGCGTTGACGATTCCCATGTCCATACCAGCGTTGATGGCGTGATAGAGAAACGCGGCGTGCATCGCCTCGCGCACCGTGTCGTTGCCGCGGAAGGCGAAAGAGATATTGCTGATACCTCCGCTCACTAAGGCGGACGGACACGTGGCTTTAATCTGCTCACACGCCTCAATAAACGCCTTCGCGTATTCGTTGTGTTCCTCAATGCCAGTCGCAACAGCAAAGATATTCGGATCGAAAATGATGTCCTCCGGTGGGAACCCGACTTCCTCTGTCAAGAGTTGGTACGCCCGACGGCAGATTTCCACTTTCCGTCCGTAGGTATCCGCCTGCCCCTCTTCGTCGAACGCCATGACGATAACGGCGGCACCGTACTGCCGAATCAGCCGCGCTTTCGCTAAGAAATCTTCCTCTCCTTCTTTCAAACTGATTGAGTTAACGATCCCTTTTCCCTGAACACACGCCAAGCCTGCTTCTATAACTTCCCATCGACTGGAGTCCAGCATGATGGGCACACGACTAATATCCGGTTCTGCCGCGATGAGGTTGAGGAACTTGACGATTGCGGTTTTGGCATCTAACATGCCTGCGTCCATATTAATGTCAATAAGTTGTGCCCCGTTCTCGACTTGATCTCTGGCAACCTCTAAAGCCGTCTCATAGTCCCCGTCTTTAATGAGCGTTGCGAATCGACGGGATCCTGTTACGTTTGTCCGTTCACCAACGTTAACAAAGAGAGAATCAGGCGTGATGTTAAACGCCTCCAAGCCACTGAGACGGCAGGCACGTTTTTGTGGCACGGGTTCCCGCGGCGCGTATTCAGCGGCGACCTTGACAATCGTTTCGATGTGCTCAGGTTGGCTCCCACAACATCCGCCGACGATATTGACGAACCCGTTTTGCGCGAAATCGTGCATCCACTCCCCCATTTCGGCTGGGGTCTGGGTATAGTGACCGAGTTCATTCGGGAGTCCAGCGTTCGGATAACAGATAACGGGTATATCCGCTATCTTTGCCATTTCGGCGAGATACGGACGAATCTGTTGGGCACCGAAGCCACAGTTCAATCCGGCAGCGAGCAGATTCGCGTGCCGAACCGAGTTCCAAAAGGCTTCGACTGTTTGTCCGGAGAGGTTTCTACCGCCACCGCCACTCCTGTCAGAGGAGACGATAAGCGGAATGTCAACACCGCGTGTTTCAGCGAGGGTCTGTATGGCAAAGAGTGCCGCCTTACAGTTAAGCGTATCCATGACGGTTTCAACGAGAAGGAAATCGGCACCCCCGTCAATTAAGCCTTCCGCCTGAGTCGTGTAGGCAGAAACGAGTTGGGCAAAGGTAATATTCCGATAGCCCGGATCGTTCACATTCGGAGAAATCGAGCAACTGCGGTTGGTCGGTCCCATACTCCCAGCGACGAAGCGTGGTTTGTCGGGTGACGTCCATTTATCCGCCACCTCGCGTGCGATGCGCGCAGCCGCATAGTTTACCTGATATGCGATGTCTTGGAGTTGGTAGTCTGCCATTGACACGGATGTACTGGTAAAGGTATTCGTTTCGATGATATCCGCGCCAGCACTGCAGTAGTTTGCGTGTATCTCTTTTACAATATGCGGTTGTGTTATAGAGAGCAGATCGTTGTAACCCTTGAGTTCACACGGATGATCGGCAAACTGTTCACCCCGAAAATCCGCTTCTGTGAGTCGATAGGTCTGCAACAGAGATCCCATCGCACCATCAAGGACCAGAATCCGTTTCTCCAGTTCATTTTTAAGGTATGTTATTCGTTCGGTGTCTGCCATACTTTTAATTTTTCCTTGCGGTTCGGTCGGCTCTGTTTGAAAAATAACGGGTTTCCTTTCCGTAGAACCGCCTGCGCCGTTGTTGCAGGCTACTTTTTAATTTTACCTTAACGTGCCTTTCCGTAGAACCACCTGCGTGTTTCTGCGTATTGTTGCAGGCGACGGGTTTGGGTTTATCTATACATTACGTGTTATAATATACCATACGAAAAATCAGTCTGTCCATTTAAAGTCTACGAAACCAATTATGCAAACGCAAAACGAAGCGCACGAAGGTGCGCCATACGCCCATAAATACGCCATCCATTTCGACATCCTTCCAGAGATCACTTATCTCAATGAAGAGCTCCCCGTCCTAATAGCGGATCTTTTGCCAATTTTTCACGGTTTCCCGCAAGACGTCTGGATCTCTGAAAAATGGGTAGATGAAGGACTCGACTTCTGTCGGGTTGTTTTCTGGGTGTGTTCCGAATCCCCGGACGCGATTAAATCTTTTGGCAATTGGTTTCAGGCAATATTCAGAGAACCCTCTGTTGCCGAAGTCTTAGAACGTCTTGTTACGTATGCTTTGGATGACTCTGATGATATTGAGATTATCTTGACGGATTGGACGCGCGTAGCGAACTGAGAACGGTGTATAATTAATCCGACATAAAGGCATAATCTGGTAAGGTTCTTCAACATTGCACTCCGACAAGCGACAACCAAACCACCCTATTTTCGACCAAAATAATGTTGACATCCAGAAATAAATTATGCTATAATATTGAGGTAGAAATTGGTTTTCCGAAAGGTAATTTGGCAAAGCAGGAGATTGATAATGATCCGACGAACCCTTTGGATCACTGTGCTGGGCAAGTTTGCACGACTCCAAAATTCACTCTTAATAGTGATGTCCTTCTCAGTGCTGTTTGTTAGCGAGGCACATCCGCAAACTGTTGACGAAATTTTCCAGAATTTCAAAACGGCGTACGAGAAATCTAATAATTTCAGTGCGAACTTTGAGGAGACGACACTGTTCGCGAATAAGAAAAGTGTCGCTCGTGGCCGGTTTATATTCGGGAGACCGAATCTGCTTCGGAAGGAATATGTCGACCGGACAGATGCGTCAAAAATCGTCCAACTCACTGTTTTAGATGGCGAATACGGTTGGACATATACACCCATACTCAATCAAGTCAATAAGATGAAGTGGAATAATCCAGAACGTCGGGAACTGTTGCCGGGTATTGGTGCATCCCTTGAAGATGTCCAGAAAAACTACAATATGGCTCTTATTCCCGATGAATTTGCGAATCCAAAAGGTGTACACCAAATTGAGTTGGCTCCTAAACCTCACATGATAAGTACAAATGCCAAGGAAACACTTCAAATCTGGGTGAAATCCGATGAGTGGCTTCCCGTGCAATTTGGTTACAGAACCGAGTTTGAAGACGGTACGCGTCAAAGTGTGATTGTTACGCTTACGCAGATTGAACGAGATAAGGAACTCGCACCGGATCTTTTCAAGTTTGTGGTGCCTAAAGATGCCGAGGTAATAGATCTCTCCGAAAATTAGCAATGCATCTCTTCTTACGAGATAATTCCTATTCTTTCGGAAACACATTATGAATTTCGGGACCCTTTTGCGGTTGGCAAACCTGCTAACGATTTCACGACTCTTCCTGATCCCACCGTTCATATACTGTTTTCAGGCGGATATAATGGGAGCTGCGCTCGCTATTTTTGTTGTGGCAGCACTGACCGATCATTTCGACGGCAAAATTGCCCGAAAGCAAGGTGTGACTGGCTTCGGGAAATTCATGGACCCGCTCGCCGACAAGTTGTTAACCGGTGCCGCTTTAATTTGTTTAGCCCTATTCAAGCACGTTGACAATGGACTCATCCCGGTATGGATGGTTTCTGTTATCATGGGTCGTGAAGTTCTCGTGACATTCCTGCGAATTGTTTTCATCACAAAGTACGGGGAGATTGTCTCTGCAAACCAGTGGGGGAAATACAAGATGACCTCCCAACTGATTGTTATTGTTATCGGGTTAACCTTGCTTGCATTTCAAGACAATCTGAATGCAACACTGATTGTGCAAAACCGAGGTCCCATCTATTTTATGATGTATGTCCCGTTAATACTCACAGTCGGATCTGGTTTGGAATTCCTTATTAACAACCGTAAACCTTTATTCGCGCTCGTTCATGCAACCCGTTATGATCCAAAAGCAGGTACGTGATGGACACAACTAAAGACGCTGGCATTCGCTGCTTTGTAGCAGTCGAGATCCCAGAACCGATACAGGCGTTACTGAAGCCAGTGCAAACACACCTTCGGTCACAGATTCACAAGGGAACCTCGTGGACAAAGCCAGGAAAATTCCACCTCACCTTGAAATTCCTCGGCGATGTCCATCCTGAAGCGATTAATGACGTAAGCGAAGCTCTTGAACGTGTGACAGATGCGCATCCGCCATTTTCTATTGATTTTGGAGGTATCGGCGCGTTCCCGAATCTCACTCGTCCGCGGGTCATCTGGATGGGCATCAAGCAGGGGGCATCGACTGTGTCACGCCTTGCAAAAGCGGTGAACTCTGAGTTGACACACCTCGGTTTCCCAACAGATAATCGGTTTCACCCACACCTTACGCTGGCGCGGCTGAGAACCGCAACAAACCTTGAACCTTTAAAGAATATTCTACGTAAATATGATACAATTGTTGGTGGATCAATGCATGTAAACGAAATCGCACTCATGCAGAGCCAACTTCACCGAAATGGGGCGATCTATACGCCTTTAAGTGTCCGTCATTTTTCGGCGTAATACAATGCCCGAAGCACCTATTTTTGACAGTAGGTGCAACACAAGGAGAACGTAAAAACATGCAAGATGAACAGAAACAGAAAGCCATTGACCAAGCGATTTCACAGGTAGAGCGTGAATTTGGTAAAGGTTCTATTATGCGCTTCGCGGACAACGAAGTTGTGCCCGTTGCAGCGATCCCAACCGGTTCGCTCGCTCTTGATCTTGCGCTCGGTGTAGGGGGTGTCCCACGCGGCAGAATCATCGAAATTTTCGGACACGAAGGCACTGGAAAAACGACCTTAGCACTCCATATTGTCGCCGAAGCCCAAAAGTTAGGAGGCACGGCTGTGTTCATTGATGTTGAGCACGCGCTTGATACCACCTACGCTCGAAATATCGGGGTCAACATGGAAAATCTATTGATCGCACAACCCGATGCAGGCGAACAAGCATTAGAAATCGTCGAAACGCTCATCCGTAGCGGTGCGATTGACTTGGTAATCGTTGACTCTGTAGCCGCTTTGACCCCTCAAGCCGAGATTGAGGGTGAAATGAGCGACGCACACGTCGGTTTGCTGCCCCGTTTAATGTCTAAGGCACTACGGAAGTTGTCAGGTGTCACGAATAAATCCCAAACCTGCGTTATCTTTACAAACCAGATTCGGCAAAAAATCGGGATCATGTTCGGAAACCCAGATACAACACCCGGAGGACTCGCGCTCAAGTTCCATGCCTCCGTCCGGTTAGAACTTCGTCGCGGCAGCCAGATCAAAGATGGCACTGAAATTCTTGGCAGTGGTGTACGCGTCAAAGTGGTGAAAAATAAAGTGGCACCCCCTTTCAAAGAAGCAGAATACGACGTTACGTTCGGAAAGGGCATCTCTAAAGAAGGAAATCTCTTGGACATTGCCGTTGATCATGAATTTGTCCAGAAAAGCGGCTCTTGGTTTGCCTACAACGACGAACGAATTGGTCAAGGCAGAACAAATGCCAAAAAATATCTGGAAGAGAACCCAGATACCGCAGCGGAAATCGAGGCAAAGATACGGGAAGCACTCAGTGTGTCTTCAGACGCTGGGGCTGGCGCAATTCCTGAAGACGAAACTGACGATACTGTCGAAGTTGTGGAATAAACGGTATAATAACAAAACTTTCAGGAGGCTTATGATGTTAAAGCGAAGTTCGGCACTCAGTTTCGGACTCCTGTTCTTGGGGTTCACTGCGTTTGGCAACGTGTGGTACAGTGAGAATTTTGACGATTTCAAAGATGGTGACATCGCTGGGCAAGATGATTGGAAAACGGCAATGAATCAAAAAACTTGCCAAATCGGAAGCGAGGTGAAGCGCGGCGACACAGGCAAAAGCATTCTGGTCACAGAACAGACAATGGTCTCCAGAAACTTCGACGGCACGCATGATGGAGTTCAGTACGTTTCATTATTCACGCAGCGGGACAAGGGCGCAGGCACAATGCTGTTTTATATCGGTGGAGACGCCATCAAGTGGGGCGGGGCTGCCGTGTTTAATACTCGGGGGGATACCTCTATCCATGCGCTCGACGGCAATGCAGGACAACAGGTAGGCGAGATAAAGTTGGGTGAATGGCATCATTTCCGCATCGTGCTTGACTTTAAAAAGAAAACCTATGACTTTTACGTCGATGACGAACAAATCGTTGACGATTTCGGTTTTAGAGGCGAAGGCGGCAAAGGCGGCGTGAATCCGAGTCTCAGCTGGATCTTCTTCGGTTGGGACCATCCCACTGCACTGAATGCTTATATTGATGACATTGAAATGGGCGACGGTGAGGGTGAAACGGCGGGCAAACCTCAAGCGGTTTCCGCTTCAGACAAACTCGCGACGACTTGGGGGAGAATCAAGCGGTAATTGTAGCATGTGTTCATGCGAGGGTCAAAGTCTGTTAGTTGACGGTAGCAATTTGCAATCAACGCAAGCATCGGGGTTACAAACCCCTCCCACAAGAGTGACTTGTGACAATTGAATGGCTCTGGAAAAAGGTAGACTTTATTCTTGACACAATTTTTTCAAAATGCTATACTCTAATAAAAGCGTTGGGTTTGAATCTGGAACTCAACCGAATCTGATTATCCGCGTACTTGACTTTCACCGGCACGAGTGGAGTCGGAAAAATCGTTTTGGAAAGTGAGAACTTCACGTATGGCTATCAAAAGAGGAAATTCCACGGATTCCTTTGAGGAGCAAGAGAACTGCGATGCTGTTTGGTATCAACAGCAAATTCGCACACTCCAAGGAACCATTGACCTACTCGAAGGCGAGCTTGAAGGCATGCGGCAGCAGCAGCGTGCTGTATATGTCAAGGACCTTGAAACTCGACTCTATGAAATGCAACGTGAGTTGATGACGGCACATCGGCGTAATAAGAAACTCACGAGCACGCTTCAAGAGGCGAAAGAGAAATTGGAGATCCTTAAGGAAAAGGTCGCCCAACTTAGCGCACCGCCTAATAATTACGGAGTCTTCCTCGCTTCAAACGAAGATGGCACCGTCGATATTGACATCAGCGGCAGGAAATGGCGCGTCAACCTCGATCCGTCACTCAGGGATAATGATCTTGCGGTTGGACAAGAGGTTATCGTTAATAGCGGGATGAACGTCGTTGCCATCAAAACTGCCGACAAGCACGGGGATGTTGTCAAAATCAAAGAGCGAATTGCGGATGAACGTGCCATCGTGAGCCTCCGCACCGATGAGGAACGGGTTGTTAGAGTAGCCGAATCCCTCAAAGAGGAAACGCTCAAAGCAGGGGATCATGTCCTTCTGAACCATACGACCAGTATGCTCATGGAGAAACTTCCGAAACGAGAAGTTGAAGATCTGCTACTTGAAGAGGTGCCAGATATCGGTTACACGGACATTGGGGGTCTTGATACACAGATTGAAGCGATTCGCGATGCCATTGAGTTACCCTACTTGTATCCGAAAGAGTACAAGGAATTTAACCTCTCGCCGCCAAAAGGGGTTCTTCTTTATGGGCCGCCCGGCTGTGGTAAAACCTTAATCGCTCGAGCCGTCGCCAGCAGCATCGCTGAGCGTGTTCGAAAAGAGACCGGTAGAGACGAGATTCGCGGCTATTTCATCAACATTAAGGGACCTGAACTCCTAAATAAGTATGTTGGTGAAACTGAACGTAAAATCCGAGAAGTCTTCCAAAAAGCGCGTGATAAATCGAGGGAAGGATTCCCTGTTATCATCTTCTTTGATGAAATGGATTCTCTGTTCCGATCCAGGGGTATGGGAATCTCATCAGATATGGAATCAACGCTTGTGCCGCAATTCCTCTCCGAAATCGATGGCGTTGAGAATCTTCGGGATGTCATTGTCATTGGTGCGAGCAATCGACAGGATCTCCTTGACCCTGCCGTTTTAAGACCCGGTAGGCTCGATGTAAAAATTAAAATTGATCGCCCCAATATTGAGGGTGCTAAAGACATCTTCGGGATATACCTGACACCAGAACTTCCGTTCTCTAAAGAAACTTGTCAGCAGTTCGATGGAGATACCCAGGCGATCGCGAAGCACTTTATCGCTGAAGCGGCAGACGAAATGTACGCAACGACTGATGAAAATCGTTTCATTGAGGTGACCTACGCGCGTGGCGAACGGGAAACCCTCTTCTTCAAAGACTTTGTCAGTGGGGCAATGATCGAAAACATCGTTTCACGTGCGAAGAAAACAGCGATCAAACGTTTTATTGGTTCCGATGGGATTGACAAAGGGATGCGCCTTGAAGATCTCAAAGCGGCTATCCGAGAAGAATACCACGAAAACGAAGATCTTCCGAACACGACAAACCCTGATGATTGGGCAAAAATCTCGGGCAGGAAAGGTGAAAAGATTGTTAACATCCGTGCTTTGATTAATGAACCCACACAGGAGAAAACACAGAATGTCCGGGTAACCCGAGGCGGTACATTCCTTTAATGGCGGTCAGCCGTCAGCAATCAGCCGTCAGTTGCGCGCGTGGAGGTTGCGTATTGCCCGAATTCCACAAACCACTCTTTACTGATAGCCGATGGCTTCTTTGCTGATGGCTAATAAAAACATGGAAATACCAATAATAATGGGAACAGAGACTGAGTATGGTATCTCAGTCAAAAATGCACGCGAGCAGGATCCGGTTGCGGCTTCCACCTTGGTAGTTAACGCTTACAAAACTTCAAGGGGTGATATTCCGAGTACGACTTCTTCTGTTACATGGGATTATGAACAAGAAAGTCCTTTGATGGACGCTCGTGGGTTTCTCGCAGAAGCCGATACACCTATCAGTGAGTCAGATACAAATAGTGTTGTCAACGATATATTGATAAATGGCGGGCGTTATTACGTAGACCATGCGCATCCAGAGTATTGCACGCCGGAATGTGCCAACGCACGTGATCTGCTTCTCTACGAAAAGGCAGGAGAATTAATATTGGAAGTCAGCAGGGTAACAGCTGAACGCCTTCTGCTTGACAACCAAGAGATTATCATCTATAAAAATAATACCGATTACAAAGGGCACAGTTACGGTTCCCATGAAAACTATCTCATGTCCCGCAAAGTGCCGTTTGATGCGATTGTTGATGGGCTGACCCCTTTCCTCGTTACCCGTATCATTATCACGGGTAGCGGCAAAGTCGGTGCAGAAAACGGCAGCGCCGAAACAGATTATCAAATTTCTCAGCGTGCCGACTTTTTTGAGAAAGAAGTGGGGCTCAGCACCATGGTGAATCGCCCTTTGATTAACACGCGCGATGAACCGCATGCTGATGATAAAATCTATCGACGTTTGCATGTCATCGTCGGTGACTCTAACATGTCAGAATTCAGCATCTATCTCAAAGTTGGCATTACTTCCATAGTGCTTCAGTTAATTGAGAAAGGTGTTGTCGGCAAACAATTCAGTTTAAAGGACCCTGTCTCGGCAATAAAAAGTATTTCACGAGACCTTTCGTGCAAAAATCAGGTAGAACTCGCAGACGGAGAGCAGTGGACCCCGATACAAGTACAGCGGGCGTACCTGAAACTCGCACAACAACATCTCACAGCCGAAGAGCGAACACCTGTCGTTGAAGACGTTCTCGAAAAATGGCAATACGTGCTTGACAACTTAGAAATCAATCCGATGCGGCTCAGCCAACACCTTGACTGGGTCATTAAAAAGAAATTGATAGAGGCTTATCGTAAACGACACGGATACCAATGGACTGACGCGCACGTGCAGATGCTTGACTTACAGTACCATGATATCCGTCCGGACAAAGGACTTTATATTAGACTGCTGAAAAATGGCCATGTGAAACGGTTGCTCAGCCATGAAGAAATCGTGCATGCGATGCACTATCCACCTGTGGATACTCGTGCGTATTTTCGTGGCACCTGTTTACGGAAGTTTCCAAAACACATTTATAGTGCGAGTTGGAACTCAATGATTTTTATTGGCAAATCGGGCGGACTTGATAAAATTATGATGGATCGCCCCCACTTCGGCACACAAAAGATCGTTGGTGAGTTGCTAAACAACTGCACAGCAGAAGAACTCGTTAGAGAAATCCGAGGTAATTCTTCAAAACCGTATTAACCTGCGTTGTAGGACTGGACTCAAGTTCGCATCCTGCCTCGCTTTATCAGGAGAAAACCATGTCGACTGAAAAACAACAGGAACAGGTCAATCACCCTGTCGATGAAACCGAAGAGATTGAACTGAATGTTGAATCGAGCGAAATGGACGAGGAGTTCGTCGAAGATTTAGATTCACTTCTTGACGAGATCGATGAAATTCTGGAAGAAGATTCACAGGAGTTTGTCGAAAACTACATCCAACGAGGAGGGCAGTAGGAGTGCTTGACCTCGACGATTACGGCACTTCTGACTTCCTCCAAATCCTCAAGCGTCGCTATCCGGAATTGTTGGCGATGTCCAATTCGTCTGATGCCGTCTCAAGTGCCCACCCCCCCGAGTCGTCGCTGCGTTCTTACGAAGGCACAACCGTTTTAGCGGTTGTTTATAATGCTGGCGTCGTTATGGCTGGCGATCGGCAGGCAACAGAAGGGTATCAGGTCGGCGAGCGGCGAATTCAGAAAGTTTATCCAGTCGATCGGCACTCGGCAATCGCTGTTGCGGGTGCCGCGGGTCCCTGTATTGAGATGGCAAAACTCTTCCAAGTTGAGGTCGAATTCTACGAAAAAACAGAAGGGATGAACCTCAGTCTGGAAGGGCAAGCGAACTTCCTCTCACACTTGGTGCGCTCTAACTTAGGGCTTGCCATGCAGGGCTTAATTGTCTTGCCACTTTTCGCCGGTTACGACTTGAAACGGCAACGCGGGAGAATCTTCAAATACGACGCTATTGGCGGTCGTTATGAGGAAGACGACTATTACGCAATCGGTTCCGGTGGTAAGGATGCTCGTACAACCTTAAAAAAACGGTACACGCCAGAGATTACGCGTCAAGAAGCGTTAGAGATTGTCGCGGAAGCACTCTGGGACGCTGCCGATGAGGATATCGCAACAGGCGGTCCTGATCTCATCCGGAAAATTTTCCCAACGCTTTACACTATCACCGAAGAAGGAGTCGCCGAGATTCCTGAGGCTACCGTAGAAGAACTATACCGGGAACTTATATCGCGCCTTTAATAGTTTTCGGATAGATGGTTGTCGGTCCGCATTGCTATGCAACCTGTACTGACAACCGACACCTATTAAAAAACATGTCCACACCTTATTATGTTTCACCGGAACAAATCCGTCAGGATAAAGAGGATTTCGTCCGTCGCGGCATCACACAGGCAAAAGAGGTCGTCGTCTTAGAATTCCGGGATGGACTCCTGATGGTTGCCGAGAATCCACGCAAAACGACCTTTAAGATTTCCGAAATTTATGACAGGATCGCCCTCGCAGCGGCAGGTAGGATCGCTGAATATGAGGCATTACGCGTTGCCGGCATTCGTGAATCCGAAATTAAAGGTTTTCGTTACTACCGTGAAGATGTCACCGCAAAATGGTTGACGAATCTCTATTCACAACACATGGGAGCGGTCGCACAAGCATGGGACGCGAAACCCTTGGAGATTGAACTCCTTGTATGCGAGGTAGGAACCACCGATGCCCCAACGAATTCGGGGACACAGCGGAATCAGATTTATCATATTGCATTTGATGGTATCTATTCAGAAGAGGAGAAGTACGCCGTTATTGGAGGACGCGCTACGACGATCACAGAAATTTTGGAGCAGAATTACACAGATGATTTAGAGATGTCAGCGGCACTCCGGTTGGTAACCGAAACCTTTCAAGCTGTTGAAGCAGATAGTGAAGATGACTATGAAATCAATCCAGAAACGATAGAAGTGGCATGTCTTGAACACACCGCCGAACGCAGAAAATTTCGACGCCTCTCTACTGACGAAGTTTCTAATTTATGGAATTCTTGAGGTGTCTCTTAAAATCGGATCCGTAGCCCGTAATGAAATGGAGGGGTTTTTGCTTGGGCGTTTCCCCAGATATACGGAAAGGTGGATCAAATCGCAAACCTATCCAACCGAACCGCAAGGTAAAATTAAAAAGATGAAACGTAGAATTTACGGATTAGAAACTGAATTCGGAATCATCTGGACCCCAGATGCCCCGCGTAGAAAGACCCTCACGGTTCAGAACGTCGTGATGTATCTCTTCCGTGAAATTGTTGCTGGGAGAATGTATCCCGATGTCTTCCTTGAAAACGGTGCCAGATTCTACCAAGACATCGGATGCCACCCGGAATACGCGACCCCTGAATGCGATGATGTTACCGAACTCGTCGCCCACGATAAAGCGGGTGAACGTATTATCACACGGCTTGCCAGCACTGCGGAACGACGTATGCGTAATGATGGATTCTATGGAAAGATTTCCATCTTTAAAAATAACTTGGATACTCCCGGAAATACATACGGATGCCACGAAAATTATTTGATGGAACGCCATGTCGATTTCCGTCAGTTGGCATCGCAGTTGATACCCTTCTTTGTGACCCGACAGGTTTTCGCAGGTGCCGGAAAAATCAAACCGAGCCATCGTGGTTACTACGCAATTTCGCAACGTGCCGAACACATCCGAGAGGAAATCTCTATTGGCACAACAACGGCGCGCGGGATTATCAACACGCGCGATGAACCGCACGCCGACCGAGAGAAGTACAGACGTCTACATGTTATCGTCGGAGATTCCAATATGTCCGAATTTTCGACCTTTTTGAAGGTGGGTACAACCGGTATTATCCTCCGCATGATTGAAGATAACTTCATTGAGCAGCGGTTCGCGCTCCGCAACCCCGTCAAAGCCATTCGTGATATTTCCGACGATATTACATGCACACATCCGATTGAACTCCAAAACGGGAAACGGCTCACCGGTGTCGAACTACAATGGCAATATTTAGAATGCGCGAAGCGATACCTTGAACAAGCCGAATCCGATTCAACCACGAACCAAGTGATGGCACGCTGGGAGTATGTCCTTACATGTCTGGAAAGCGATCCGATGCAATTGGACAGAGAATTGGACTGGGTCATCAAGTGGAAGTGGCTGCAGACCTATCTTGCGAAGCGCGAACTTGAATGGGATGCTCCGCAGGTAAAACACTTAGATTTAAAATACCACAATGTACGTCAAGCGGAAAGCCTCTACTACACGCTCGAAAATCGATCGGAGATCGAGCGAATTGTCACAAATGAGCAGATTCGCCATGCTGAGCAATTTCCGCCTGAACGGACCCGCGCAAAATTCCGAGGGAAGTTTATCAAGAAAGTTAACGAAGGAAAAGTTTTATGCGGTGTCAATTGGAGCTACATTCAACTCTATGAGCCGTATCAGATCCTTTACCTTTCGACAGATCCTTTTAAACCCGAATTTGACGAAGCAAGTCGAACAATTTATTCAATCTAAATGGCTGTCGGCTATCAGCTATCGACTATCGGTAAAGAGATGTTTGTGGCATTGATAAATATTGTAACTGCCACAAAAACTTGCTGACTGCGACGCAAGCCTCGTGTGGGCTTGCGGGACAATGCTGATGGCTGATTGCCAATAACAGGAGGCTTTTGATGCCACAACCGAAGTATGTTTACTTCTTTGGAGGCAGTGAAAGTGAAGGCGACGCCACAATGCGCCTATTGCTTGGCGGAAAAGGGGCAAATCTCGCAGAGATGAGCAATCTCGGCGTACCTGTCCCGCCAGGTTTCACTATCTCCACTGAGGTCTGTAAATTATATTACGAAAACGATAAAAGGTACCCCACTGGACTTGACGCACAGATCGATGAGAATCTTGCGAAATTAGAAACCGCACTCGATGCAAAATTCGGTGATACCGAAAATCCACTCTTGCTCTCTGTCCGCTCTGGTGCCGCTGTCTCAATGCCCGGTATGATGGACACGATTCTCAACCTCGGCTTAAATGATGATGCTGTTAAAGGACTTATCGCCAGATCTGAAAACGAACGTTTCGCTTACGACTCATACCGTCGCTTCGTCCAGATGTTCGGAAACGTTGTACTTAATGTCGATCACGATGAGTTTGAACATCTACTCGAAGAAAAGAAAAAGGCAAAAGGTGTTACATTAGATACCGAATTAGAAGCCGACGACTTATTGGCACTCGTCCATGAATTCAAGAGTGCCGTCAAACAGCACACAGGTAGCGATTTCCCTGATGAACCCCGCATGCAATTAGATATGGCACGGGATGCCGTTTTTGAATCCTCTGGAAATCAGCGCGCGATTACCTACCGTCGTCTCAATGATATTTCTGAAGAACTCGGACGCACGGCTGTCAACGTTCAAGCAATGGTGTTCGGAAATATGGGTGGAACCTCCGGATCAGGCGTCGCTTTCACCCGTAACCCCTCGACCGGCGCAAACCAATTTTATGGCGAATTCCTCATTAATGCACAGGGCGAAGACGTCGTCGCTGGTATCCGCACACCGCTTCCAGTCGCCGAATTGAGAAATATTTTGCCCCAGGCGTATAATGAATTGGTCGATATCGGCTTGAGACTTGAGAAGCACTACGCCGATATGCAGGACGTGGAATTCACGATCCAAGACAGTAAACTCTATATGCTCCAAACCCGGAACGGAAAACGTACGGGGCAAGCGGCTGTCCGTATCGCCGTTGAGATGGTTGAGGAAGGCTTGATTGATAAACAGACTGCCTTGACCCGTGTTCCCGCGAACGATTTGGATCAACTGTTGCATCCGAGCGTTGACCCAGCGGCAGATGTTGAGGTTATCGCCCAAGGCTTACCGGCTTCGCCAGGCGCGGCTGTGGGTAAGGTCGTTTTCACTGCGCTCCACGCCGAAGAACTTGCCGCCGCTGGAGAAAAGGTCATCCTCGTCCGCACTGAAACCTCGCCTGAAGATATTGGCGGTATGGATGCCGCAGAGGGTATACTCACTGCCCGTGGTGGTATGACAAGTCACGCCGCCGTTGTCGCACGCGGTATGGGAAAAAGTTGCGTCGCCGGTTGTTCTGCTTTGTTTATCAATGAAGAAGCATTGGAATTTTACGCCGAAGGGAAACGCTACGCTGAAGGGGATTACATCACGCTTAACGGATCCACAGGTGACGTTCTCAATGGACAAGTGGCACTGATACAACCAGAATTGAGCGGACAATTCGGAACACTTATGGAGTGGGCAGATGAAGTCCGCTCGTTAGGTGTCCGCACGAATGCAGATACCCCCGAAGATGCCAACAACGCCAGACAATTTGGCGCAGAGGGCATCGGGCTTTGCCGTACTGAGCACATGTTCTTTGGGGCAGGAATCGATGCTATTCGTGAGATGATTCTCGCCGATGACACAACAGAACGTGAAGCGGCGTTAGCGAAATTGCTTCCGCATCAACGCTCAGATTTCATCGGGATCTTTGAAGCCATGGCTGGCTATCCCGTCACTATCCGAACGCTTGATCCACCGCTCCATGAATTTTTACCGAAAAGCGAAACTGAAATCCTTGAACTCGCTGGACGAATTAACATTGAGCCGCAAAAACTCCGTGAGCGCGTTGAAGAATTACACGAATTCAACCCGATGCTTGGGCACCGCGGCTGCAGACTCGGTATCGTCTATCCAGAAATAACCGAAATGCAAGCACGTGCAATCTTTGAAGCCGCCGTTGATGTCTCAAAACGCGGCATCTCCGTGTTGCCAGAGATTATGATCCCGCTCGTTGGACATATCAACGAATTATCTCTACAGCGCAAAGTCGTCGTGGATACAGCCGAAGCCGTTTTTAACGAGTCGGGCACCCGCGTTGAATACCTTATTGGCACGATGATCGAATTGCCCCGTGCCGCACTCACTGCTGACAAGATTGCCGCCGAAGCCGAATTTTTCTCCTACGGCACCAATGACCTCACCCAGACGACCTTCGGGATGAGCCGCGACGACGCAGCGAAGTTCCTCGATGACTACGTCAGAAACGGTGTGCTGGAATACGATCCGTTCCAGGTTCTCGACCAAGACGGCGTCGGGAGTCTACTGCAAATCGGTTCCGAAAAAGGGCGCGCAACGCGTCCCGATCTGAAAGTCGGTATCTGTGGTGAGCACGGTGGCGAACCGCATTCTGTGAAGTTCTGTCACGGATTAGAATTCGATTACGTATCGTGTTCCCCGTTCCGCGTGCCGATTGCACGTCTCGCCGCAGCCCAAGCTGTCATTGAAGACGGAAATTAGTGCCGAATAAAGTGCCTCATTATTAATAGGTATGGCGCGCTCTGTAAGCGCGCCTACCTCATACACACAAACATCTCCTCCAAGATGACTACAGTGATCGGAACTTGTAAGAATATATGGCAAACTATCGGAAAAATGTGGAAAAGGATGTTTGACAAGCACATTGCAAAGAGGTAAGAAAATGAACGCACAAGAAATTCGCCAATTTTCGCCAGATGACCTTACACCTGAAGTCCTTGCGATGACACTGGAGGAATTCCTCGAAAGTGATTTAGAAGACTATGAATACGTTAAAGGAGAATTAGTCCCAGTGCCACCTACATCGGCAGAACACGGCAGGATTAGTACGAACCTGTTTTTACCTTTAGGGGTATACGTTCGTGAAAATCAGTTGGGGGATGTCTATATGCCGGATACTGGCTTCACGGTTGGAGAACGCATCATGATCCCAGATATCGCTTTCATTTCAAGAGAGCGCATCCCTGCTGATATGAGCAAAGCCTTCCCAATCCCCCCAGACCTTGCCGTTGAAGTGGTTTCCCGGACAGACGCATTACATCGGGTTGAAGAAAAAGCATTTGCCTATCTGGAAGCAGGCACGCAACTCGTTTGGGTGCTTAAGCCTGTGTCCAAAACAGTAACAGTCTATCGTTCAGAGACAAACATCATACTGCTCACTCGGGATGATACACTCACGGTGAAGAAATCATCAAGGGATTTTCTTGTCAGGTGGCAGAACTCTTTGAATAGGGCAAAGTAGCAGGGTCTTTAGAAAGCCCACACGCGGCTTTCTCCCGCTCCTGTGCCGTCAGGATTGGAAAGGAAAACAGACAATGCTAATCGCAGATCTAAATGAAATTGAAGGGCGTACCTATCCTGCCCGTAGACGCACCAAAAATCTCGTCGGTGGTGCATCCCCGATCCAAATAGGTGAATTCTGTATGGGGTTCGTCGTCTTAGAGCCAAATGGCGGACAAGTGCCGTGGCATAACCACGAACAGGAAGAGATTTACTTCATCGTTGAAGGCGAAGGCGAAATGTGCCTCGGTGAGGAACGTCAAACCCTCTCGACGGGTCAAACAGTCTTTATTCCGTCTTGGGTCTTCCACCAACTCACAAACACCGGTGACACACCGATGCAGATGGTCTACTGTTATGGACCCGCGGGCGATGTAGCGCATTGGAAACAAGAACTCGCTGGTACACTCCCAAAAGCAGGCGTTGACGTACCACCACTCCCTGAAGGCGCGGCACCCCAATGTACCGAACCGGCGAAGTCCTAATAGGTATACTTACTTCTTGGTAGGTGCGGTTTCTAACCGCACCGTTTCATTTCAAACCGCGCCCAAAACACAGAACCCACGTGCAATAAGGATTATACATGACCGACCACACCCAAAAAACACATCGCGTTGGCATCATTATGAACGGTGTCACGGGCAGGATGGGAACAAACCAACACCTTATCCGCTCCATCTTGGCAATCGCCGAAGAAGGCGGCATCCCGATCGGTAATGGTGAAGTGATTATGCCCGATCCGTTTCTCGTCGGCAGAAATCCAGCAAAATTAGAGAAACTCTCTGAAACGACTGGCGTCGAGAAGTGGAGCACGGATCTTGACGCCGCCCTCGCCGATGACGCTTATTCTGTCTATTTCGACGCGCAGGTTACGTCTCGCCGAGTCGATGCAGTCGAAGCCGCAATATCCGCAGGAAAACACATCTATTGTGAAAAACCGACCGCCACGACAACCGCCGATGCTTACCGCCTCTATGAACAGGCAACAAAAGCGGGACTCAAAAACGGGGTCGTTCAGGATAAACTCTGGCTACCCGGCATTCAGAAACTGAAACGTCTAATAGACGCCGACTTTTTCGGAAGAATTATCGCTGTTCGCGGCGAGTTCGGTTATTGGGTCTTCCAAGGCGACGCTATCCCGACGCAACGTCCATCTTGGAACTACCGTGTCGAAGACGGTGGTGGTATCATCCTCGATATGTTCAGCCACTGGCGCTACGTCATCGACAACCTTTTCGGTGCCGTTAAAGGCGTTTCCTGCATTGCCACTACACATCTACCACAACGGTGGGACGAAGAAGGTCAACCGTACAAATGTACGGCTGAAGATGCCGCTTATGCGACGTTTGAATTGGAAAATGGTATCATTGCGCATTTTAACTCGTCTTGGGCTGTCAGAGTCCGTCGCGACGATCTGCTAACGATACACGTGGACGGTTCAAACGGGTCTGCGATTATTGGCTTGAGAGACTGCTGGATCCAACCGCTCTCTGGAACCCCACGTCCCGTCTGGAATCCAGACATCGAACAACCGATCAAATTCTTCGATGGGTGGCTCAAAGTCCCTGAGCAGGAAGACTATGAGAACGCATTCAGAGCGCAGTGGGAACTCTTCCTCCGACACGTCGTCGCCGATGAACCGTTCCCGTGGACGCTGCTTGCAGGCGCGAAGGGCGTACAACTGGCAGAAAAAGGTATGGAATCGTGGCAGACCCGGAAGTGGGTAGAATTGCCCGAACTACACGCGCTCTAAAACATTTAGGACAAGGGCAGTTTTGGCATCTGTCCAATCTATTATGGCACAACAGAACGTAACGCTCCAAAAACTTGATGAATACCGCTGGCGTATCCCAAAGAGTTACATGAAAGGCATGCGCGTAGATGGGATTGTCTATGCCAATGAGAAACTCCTCGAACACGCCAAAAGTGATGAGGCGTTGCAACAGGTCGCGAACGTCGCGCATCTTCCGGGTATCGTCAAGCATTCCCTCGCAATGCCCGATTTGCACTGGGGCTATGGCTTCGTCATCGGGGGTGTCGCGGCGACCGATCCGAAGGCGGATGGCGTTGTCTCTCCGGGTGGTATCGGATATGACATCAACTGCGGCGTCCGACTCATTCGGACGAACCTCGATGTCTCACAACTTGAGGGGAAGCGGAAAGCACTCGTCGCCAAATTGTTCGAGAACGTCCCCTGCGGTGTCGGCTCCAGCGGCAAAATTCGGCTCACTGTCCAAGAAGAGCGGCAGATGTTAGAAAAAGGCGCGCTTTGGGCAATTGAGCGAGAATATGGACACGCAGGAGACCTTGACTTCACAGAAGCGACCGGTTTCCTCCAACAGGCAAACGCTGACGCCGCGAGCCAACGTGCCCTGGAACGCGGCAAGAATCAACTCGGCACACTCGGTTCGGGTAATCATTTCCTTGAAGTGCAAACCGTTGACCGTGTCTTTTACCGGGAAGCCGCCGATGCGATGGGGTTGCGTGAAGGGAACATCTGTGTCATGATCCATACCGGTTCGCGCGGCTTCGGCTACCAAATCTGCGATGAACACGTTAAAAGTTGGGTCAAAGTCGCCGAAAGATACGGCATTAACCTGCCCGACCGTCAACTCGCCTCCGCGCCGATCAACTCACCCGAAGGGCAGGATTACATCACCGCGATGGCGTGTAGTGCAAACTATGCGTGGAACAATCGACAGTGTATTATGCACCTCGTCCGTCAGACGTTTATGCAGTTTTTCGAGACAACGGAAGACGAACTCGGTTTAGAACTCGTCTACGATGTAGCACATAACATTGGAAAGTTTGAGAAACACACCGTTGATGGTAAAGAACGCGAACTCTTTATCCACCGCAAAGGGGCGACGCGTGCGTTTCCAGCAGGACATCCTGAGATCCCAGAAAAATACCAAAAAATCGGTCAACCTGTTCTAATTCCGGGTGATATGGGAACCGCATCTTACGTACTCGTCGGTAATCCGGGAGCGATGGCAGAGACGTGGGGTACGACCTGTCATGGTGCCGGTAGAGTGCTCTCGCGGCGAAAGGCGATCGCTTTGACGAAAGGACGTCCTATCCAGAAAGATTTGGAGGCACAAGGTATCTACGTCCGCGCAGAAGGCAGACGCACCCTCCAAGAAGAGGTTCCAGAAGCTTATAAAGACGTTGACGAAGTCGTCCGTGTCGTTGACAAAGCGGGGCTTTCCCGTCGCGTCGCACGTCTCCGTCCCATCGGTGTCGTAAAAGGCTAACCGAAGCATCTATTTCGTATCTCCAATATGAGCCATAGATTGTAGATGTCACCCCTACGGGGTTCTCTGTTGGGATTCATACACGTTCTACAGAGATGCCATCCCTACGGGGTTGAAGAAGAAGCAGAGCAAAAACCGGGGCTAGACCGCTTCCTACAAGGATATAAGATGCCTTCGGTTATTGAATACCAAAAATTTTACACACCCATTGCTACCTCCGATGTGCATTTTTTTATCATAACATGTGCAAAAAATAGGCAATATCCTGCAAAAATTGCCCCAAATAGCCTTTTTTCATTGGCACGGAAATTGCTCATATCGTATGTAAGCCTCCTTGGGTAAGCCGGAGCCATAATTTCTATAAGGTGTAACTTGCAAGCCACTGTTGCCTGCGTTAGTTAGGTTGAAATCCCTGCACCTCTTGGCACCAATTAGATAGAAATGTGGTTTCCGGCCCCTTTTTTTATTCCTATCGGTAAAAAATCCACAATTTCAAGCAATTTTTTCATTTTTTTTCCCATTATGCACCTTTTTTGCCTTAAAATTGTGTCTTTAACAACATTACTTCGATTTTACAACATGGAACCCACACATTTGCTTCTCAGACGAAAAAGGAGATAAAAATGACACATCGACACATCCTGATATGCCTCTTTATGCTCGCTTTCATTCCGCTGAGTGCCAAAGCATTCCCACCCGCTTCACCCGCAGGTGGAAACTATTTAGTCCTCGATGGCGTGGACGACTATGCCGTTTTAGACTTTAAAACCTTCGGTGTCCTCTTGCCGAAAGGCACAAACGAGTTCACCGTTGAAGCGTGGGTCTACCCGACCACACCACTGCCTGACTCGGATACACACGCAATGATTCTCAGCCAACAAGTGCGGATGAATGTCGCTGTCGCTACCGAGGGATGGAGGGACATCAAGAAGGGGGATTTAGTCTTAGCAACTCAAGCGTATATTGATATTGTGCCAGGTGCCACGACACCATACCATCCGGTAGTACTTTCCCCGAACCAATGGCATCACATCGCTTATCAGGCGAAAGGGAGAGAAACAGCAACCATCGTTAACGATTTCGTAGGCATCTTACCGCAAAGAACAACGCTCGCACATGATCTCGTAGGATTCAAGTATCCAAAGGATTTTACACTCGGAGGATTTGGAAAGAAAATCGAGTTTCACATCGATCACTTTTGGGGACCCTTTACGGGATATATTGATGAGGTCCGTATCTCAAGGGTCGCTCGTTACGATGTCGACAAAAAAGGGTTCACGCCGCGTAGCAAATTCAAAAAAGACGTGAAGACAATTGCGTTGTGGCATTTTGATGAACCCGGTGGAACACGGAAATTCTCAGATGCATCGGGTCATGCGCATCACCTGGAGGGCATAGGTGGGGCGAGGACCGGCATCCCACTCGCAGTCGAACCAGATGAAAAACTCACGACGACATGGGGACGACTGAAGCAATGAAATCCGAGAAAAACGCTTTCGTTATGGGTGTATAGGAGGGAGTCTCGTGGAAACAAAAGAAGATGTTCAGTTGATTCACGACATTTTATTAGGCAATGATGATGCCTTCAGCACGTTAGTGCAAAAGTATCAGAAAAGTGTTCACGCGCTCGCTTGGCGAAAGATTAGCGATTTTCACTATGCTGAAGAGATTACGCAAGACACCTTCCTCCAAGCATACAAAAAACTCTCGACCCTCAAAAATCCGCATCAATTTGCTGGATGGTTGTATGTCATTGCAAATCGGCTTTGCATTAACTGGCTCCAAAGGAACAAATCGGCGATGCAGTCGCTGGAGGGTACGTCAGTGCGGGAAATCAATCAGTCAGCTTATGAACGTTATGTCTCTGAGGAACGGGAATCGGAAGCGACCGAACGCCGGTATGAAATCGTCGAAGAACTTCTCGAAAGACTCCCAGAAAGCGAACGCACGGTCATGACACTCTATTATCTCGGTGAGATGACGGCGAAAGAGATCGGCAACTTCTTGGGGGTGTCGGTGAATACGATTAAGAGTCGGCTCCGGCGAGCGAGAGCGCGTTTACAAGAAGATCAGGAACTCCTCATTCAAGAAGTTTTCAGTGGTGTCCACATCTCGACAGGCTTAAGCCAGAACATCATGCGTCAAGTCGCTGACCTGAACCCCACACCCCCTTCGGCTACAAAACCGTTGATTCCATGGATGGCTTTGGGAACAGCGGCGGTTTTGGTGCTGTTGCTACTGGGTGCAAGCGATCGATATCTCACCCGCTTTCAGAAACCTTATAGTTTCGAGGCGGCATCTGAACCCACAATTGAAATTGTTGATGCGCCTATCGTTCTTGACATTCAGTCAAAACCCGATCTGCTAAACCGGGCTGGACGAACCGTGTCCTCCAGTAGAATCAACTCCGTCGCTTTGCAGGCTTCTGAGAAGGTCTCAACAGCTAATGCCCAAGCGGGTTCTTCCAAGTTTTCTATTTCACAATGGACACAGACAGATGGACCGCCAGCCGGTTACATCCACAATCTTTTCGCTACGCCTGAGGGAACCGTCTATGCTGTTGCAGCATCAGGAATATACAGATTAACAGAAGACGCGACCGAATGGACACACGTCAATAGGAATGTTCCAATTGATCCATCCCTCATGCCGATGGCAGTCCACGAGGGTAACCTGTATATTGTTTCCACCGACGAGATATTCACTTCAGCGGATAGGGGTGAGACGTGGAGGACGCTGGGTCCCCGCCCTAAAGGAGAGGCTGTCGGAATCCTCATTACGGATGAGACACAACCCCGCATTACAATCTATCTTGCCCTGAAAGATGAAGGGGTTTTCCGATCAATAGACAGTGGAACGCAATGGCAGGCTCTTCACAATGGATTAACAAGCGACAAAATTTCCGCAATCGCCGCTGTTGATAACACAATGTTTGCCGGTACAGAGAACGGACTCTATCGTCTCGATTCCGGCATCTGGAATAAGTTGCCGGTGGATACCTCACGAGCCGTCTGTTCCTTGGCAGTATCTGGAAATAACCTGTATGTCGGAACCGGTTCCAAGCTATTGGTGAAATTAACGCCAACAGAAGTATATCGGGAGAGACGGAACGGGTGGAATAAAAGATCACACTCAGTCAAAATCTTCCATTCAGCTGACTTGGGAGCCTCGTGGACTAAAATAATGGACGGAAGTGAATCCAGCCATTCAAGTTCACCATCGGGGATGGCAGTGAATCCAGCCATTCAAGTTCACCATCGGGTATAACAGTTTTAGCTGACGGCGAAACGCTCTTGGCATTAGGGGAGTATCAATCTCGTTCAGTAGATGGCGGTAAAACTTGGACAAAACTTGGATGGGACTCGGGTTGGTTGCGGACAAGTAGCCGCCCAGCTGTAATGGTGAACGAGCGGACATTTTACAAAACGAATCGATTTGGGCTTCACCGCACAACGGATGGAGGTAACTCATGGCAGCTCTTTTTGAACGGAATGACAGGAACACTTATCATCGATCTGGTTGCGTTCAATAACAGGTTATACGCACATTCCGGCTACGAGGTCTATCAATCCTCCGATGCCGGGGCGTCTTGGAAAAAAGTTCCCGTTGATGGACAAGGAACCGTTCTCAATCCCAGAATCAAAATCGCCTTTGAGTCAAAGTTTGTGGTCATCGACAACACGCTTTACCTTCTTTCATCTGAAGCAGAAGACTTCCAAATTTTCCGTCTATCTACAGACGGTGATACGCTCATTCCAGTTCAAGATGTCCCCATTTTTGATCGGTGGGCACTTAACCCGCGTGCTATATCCCGTCTGCAAACGGAGACGGCTACCGCCAGCCGCGATGCCTTCTACGTGGAATACCAAAGAGGACTTTTCAAATGGAAACTGGGGGATCCAGATTGGACAAATACTGGATTGGTAGATACATATCCAGTGTTCGATAGCAAGCACAGAAGCGGATTCAAAATAGCGGTTTCTGGAAAAACCGTCTACGTCGGTCAACGGGACGGACATCTGTTTCAGTCGTTTGATGAAGGAAACAGTTGGAAAGACGTTACATCCAGTCTGCCGCTTCGCTTTATCCGTTTCAACGAGATCGCTTTTGCGAATTCAACGGTTTATGTCGCAACCGACAAAGGCGTTTTGACTTCACGAAACGGAGAGCACTGGCACATACTCACCGATAGAACGGATAAATGTCCCGTCATAGACAGATTTGCTGTGGATGGTGCCGCGATTTATGGCGTCGGTGAAGCAGGGGTTTATCGTTTAGATACTGATAGGCGATGGAAACAGATTTCGTCCAATGCTCTCGATAACATTCTATCTCTCGTCGTCAATAATAACAGGCTTTACATTGCTACACGAGTGCGCGGGATGTTTCAGATCCCGCTTGAGACGGATAGCGTTGTAGCGACAAGTTCTGGGTATTGAAAATCGTTCTACAAGGAGATAGATGGTCAAACTCAATGGAGGTAAACCATGAAAACTTATTTGACTTTCGGAATCCTAATTCTATGTGTGCTGTTAGTCATCAAGGTTGCCAACCTTGCTGCCGAAGAAAATTGGACGCGGAAAGCAGATATGCCGACCCAGCGATCCAGTTTTGATACATGTATTGTGAATGGAAATATATATGCAATCGGGGGCGAAATTGAGGGATTTGGAAACTTATCTGTCTCAACCGTAGAGATGTACGACCCAAAAACCGATACGTGGGAACGAAAGGCAGATATGCCAACACCCCGCTCTAATGTATCCGCCTCGGTTGTAGACGGGAAAATCTATGCGATTGGTGGAACAGAACTCAAGAGATTTGAGATCGATGTCCTTATTCAGGGTGAGTTTAGAAAGGTTAAACAGTGGGAGCCCAAAGAACTCCCAACCGTAGAAATGTATGATCCAATTACCGACACATGGACGCAGAAAGCAGACATGCTGACACCGAGAAATACTGGCACCTGTGTTGTGGACGGGAAAATATATGCCATCGGCGGGACAGCGTTTAATAATGTTAAGAAGAAGAAACCGTGGCGTTTAGATACCGTGGAGGTCTATGATCCAGCAACCGACACATGGACGAAAGCAAAGAAAATGAACCATGCGCGTTCTGGCGCAGCAATCAGTGTTGTGGACGGGAAGATTTACGTCATGGGCGGAACGGGTTGGCCCCAGATTCCATTTCATCCAGGTCCCTATCTCTCCAGTGTTGAAATGTTTAATCCAAAAACGAACCAATGGCGTGACATAGCGGAAATGTCTGAGCCAAAATCAGGTCATTCAGCAAACGCAATCGATGGAAAAATCTATGTAATTGGCGGCGGTTTTCGGGGCAACGGACTCTACATATATCTCTCGACCGTTGAAATTTACGACCCTGAAACAGATCGTTGGATCCAGGAACCGGACATGCCCATGAGCAAATTGGGGCACACCGCTGAAGTAATAAATAGAGAAATTTATTTCTTTGGCGGGCATAGTGACGGTGATGAAAATCCGCGTGTAACTGTCGAGGCTTACAGCGTAGCGGAAACTGCTCAACCTGTCAATCCAACAGGAAAACTTCTCAAAACGTGGGCGACGATTAAAATAGCACACTAAGGGATGCATAATGTTCAAACAACTCGGCTCTTTGCAGTCAATGCTTTTTGGCTGGCTTACCACGGCTCTCTTATTTATGGTGGTAAGCAATGCTGCTGGGGAAAAATGGCAAATAGTCTCCGAACTCCCAACCCAGCGAAGAGCCTTCGCGACTGCTGTGGCCGATGGTAAGATTTATCTTATCGGTGGCACGCCTTTTCAAAATAGGCGCGGTCCCTATGGACTTTCAACTGTTGAGGTGTATGACCCAAAAACGAATAGTTGGGAGCAGGTCGCAGATATGCCAACGCCACGCACGAATGCTGAGACGGCGGTTATCAACGGGACAATCTATGTTTGCGGCGGCTATAATGGGATAGACAATCGTCTGGTCAACCTAAAATTTCTGGATATCGTAGAGGTATACGATCCACAAACCGATACGTGGGTCAGGAAACAGGACATGTCGATTCCCCGTAAACAGTTCGGTGTGGGTGTGGTTGCTGGCAACATCTATACGATTGGCGGGTGGATTCACCCTTTGGACAAGGAACCTGAGGCTCCATGGCGTATTGACCTCGTAGAAGCCTACGATCCTGCCACGGATACATGGGTGAAGCGGGCGAAAATGCAGAGGAGACGTGATGGTTTCGGTGTAGGAGTTGTCAACAATCACATTTATGCTATCGGTGGACGTGGGTGGCCGCAAGTGGGTCCCGGAGGTCCCTTTTTAAAGGTCATTGAGGCATATAATCCGAAAATCAACCGCTGGGAATGGAAGAATGAGATGCCGGACCTGAGGTTGTCATTCTCAACGGTTGTTCTCAACGATGCAATCTATCTGATTGGTGGTTTCATCTGGCAAGGCAGGGTCCCTCAATATTGGCAACTGTGGATACCTATACCCCAGAAACAGAGGAATGGAATAGTATTCCACCGATGCCAACCCCCATTTTACCTTTCGGCGCAGCAGTGGTCAACGGCAACATCTATGTCTTCGGGGGCGTAGGAGAAAACAATGAACACTTTGCCAGCGTATATGTATTTGGCACTGGTTTTCATGCCGTTACAGCAAACGGGAAACTCCCAATTCGCTGGGGTGCGTTGAAGGCAGAACGTCAAAATTAATCCTGCCAGTTTAAATATGGTTTCCAATATTTTCAGAAATCAGAATTCCCTCCGACAAAAAACACCCGGTAGCAGCCATCCTCAAATCTCTGCCTTTGACATAAACATTTGGAAAATTCTCTCCGAACAATCATTCGTTTTATCAAATTTCTTTTAACTTTGTAAGATTATGCACCTTTTCCACCCTAACAGCGTGTCTTTAATAATCGAAGGGACTTTTTTCTAACGCCTCTTACATTGAATTCACGTTAATGATAGGTGGCAATTTGGGTTACAGGTCGTAAAAGGAGACAGGTATGAAACTGGTAATGATTGCAAGTATGATTTTCCTATTCACTTTCTCGGCAAGGGCAGGGGTGTTTCGAGAGAATTTTGATAACGGAAACTTGGATGCGTGGCAGGAGCTTATTTTGACGCAGGATTTTCTTTTTCTTGATGTGGATGATCCGCCTCCCGGTTCCTGGGAAATCGTTAAGGGTGAACTGCATGCGGTAAGCCCTGATGAGAGCACACGTTTGCTCACAATTGGTGATGAAACTTGGCGCGATTATACCATCGAATTTGATGTCAAACCGCTTGAAAAATCGGGTCCCAGCAATATCGCTATTGCCGCTCGAATCAAGGGGAGTTGGGTGGTATGGTGTCTCATCGGCGATTTGCCGCAATTTCGCGACAACGCCTCCGAGGCTCTGATGGGTTCTGGCAATTTTCATGATCGAAATACAATTTTCTATACACATGCCAAGCTCCATCGATTTTTAAAATTAAACAGGTGGTCGCAGTTGAAGTTGGTAGTTGAAGAAAATACCCTAAACTTTTGGATTAACGGTAAGCTGGTTATTGGACCTGTCCAACTTCCAAACCGTAAAACCTTTGAGAATTTTGAAGATGCTAAAAAGGCGCATCCACCTAAACCGGGAAATATAAAGATATTTCACCCATTAGCGTTAGACGGATTCCAAGATTTCTTGACAGGCGCAGCGGGTTTGGGGCTCTCGAATCAGACGGCGAGATTCGACAACGTCGTAATTACCGGCGACGGTATTCCGGACAGCGGTGGCTTATCGGTAACACCGAAAGCAAAACTCGCGACGGTATGGGGACATCTAAAGCGTTTTTAATACATTAACCCAAGGTGCTACCAAGAGATTTTTCACATCCCGGAAAGGGTTTTTCAATCTCTTTCCTCACTCCAAAGGGTGTACGTTTCAATTAAGGGGGTTATAATGCGAGGGAAACATCTACTTGTTTTATATATCCTAAGTGCAGTCATATTATGTGCGACCGTTTGTCCTGTTCCTGCCAAAGCACCCACTACGGCAAAAATTGTGTTTGCCAACGCCAGTGTAGGAGAGACTCGTGAAATCTATCTGATGAATCCAGATGGCAGCGAGAAGGTCAATCTAACCAAGCATCGCGCAGATGATATCTCTCCAGTTTGGTCGCCAACAGGCGAACACATCCTTTTCATATCTGATCGTGAACAGAAGGCATGGGGGACTTGGGATTTGTATCTCATGGAACCAGATGGCTCTAATGTACAAAAGGTGTTTGACAAATGGAAGATACGAAGGAAGCCTACATGGTCGCCGGATGGAAAACGAATCGCCTATGGTTATGGAGAAATTGGCAACACTTTGCTCTATATTGGCACAATCGATGGAAAAGATGAAGAGCGTGTGGCGATTGGTTACACACCGGCATGGTCTCCCGATGGCACAGAAATCATCTTTCGCAGTGGCGCATTGGACAAACCGAGACGTTTCAGTTTGCTCAAAGTGCGAACGAACAGACAAACATTTTTCCCTTTTCCCAAGGAACCGATGTGGGTTCGGGGTCCCGCGTGGTCCCCAAATGGCGATAAACTCGCTTTCTCTTGGCACATTGACGGCTTCAGGGAAGAGGCAATCTACGTTGTGAACCGCGATGGCACAGATCCGCAAGAGATCGTGGGGGCTCTTACAACAAGAGCTGCCGACCCGATCTGGTCTCCCGATGGCACCGAACTCCTTTATACACAACTTATTAACAGGGACTTACACATCTTCAAAGTCGCCTTGGATGGCGGGAAGCCGGTCCAACTCACCCACGAGGGATGGAATTATACGGGCAGTTGGTTCGATCCAGCGTATGCGCTGCCTGTTTCACCACAACCCCAGTTGCTAACAACGCAGTGGGGAGACGTAAAGAAGGGAAACTGAAGTAGATCTTTCGGAGAAGTGTATAATGCCAGATATGCGTTTGTTTGTTTTATGTATCCTAAGCGTAATTACGTCATATGCAAGTGTTTGTCCTGTTCTTGCCAAAGCACCTACTACGGCAAAAATTGCATTCGCATCATCTCGTGATGGAAATCGTGAAATCTATCTGATGAACCCGGATGGGACGGAATGGGTAAACCTAACGAACGATCCGGCGAATGATATTGCGCCTGCCTGGTCCCCGACAGGTGAGCACATCCTTTTTTCTTCAGACCGCGATCAGTCTCCGTGGAGTTGGGATCTGTATCTCATGAATGCGGACGGCTCAAATGTCCGGTCTGTATTTGACAAGTCAAAGCGTAGATCGAGTGGAAGATGGTCCCCGGACGGGAAACAGATTAGTTACACTTCCTATGAAAAAGGGCAATGGACGGTCTATATCGCATCGATAGAGGATAAAAAAGAGGAACGGGTGGCACTTGGGGGCAGCGGGGATTGGTCCCAAGATGGGACGAAATTAGTGATGACTGTCGGTTGGCCCAAGCGCATGCGGATCGTGATGCTTGACCCTCAAACAGGAAAACAAAAATTTATTTTCCCACCCGAAGCAGATCCTTCATGGATGGGAAGTCCCATCAAGTGGTCGCCGATACGGAATAAACTTGCATTTTCTTGGCAACATCGGGTGCCGTTGGGAGACTTCCTTGAGACGGAGACCATCTACATTGTGAACCCGGACGGTACAGATCTGCAGCAGATTGTCCCTGAAGGCGGACTGCGCGCAGTGAATCCGACATGGTCGCCGCGTGGAGATACGCTCCTTTATCAAAAATTGGCACCGGGCAACAAATGGATAATCTTTAAAATTGGATTGGATGGTGGACAACCCGTCCAACTCACCGAGCCGGGTTTCCACCATTTGGGGGATTGGTTTGACCCAGAATTTGCATTACCAGTCTCGCCACAACCGCAACTGCTCACAACTACATGGGGGAAACTTAAAAAGTAGTTTCTCACTTATGGATTCAATCAGCCTGATGGAATCAACTTCCGCAACGTCTGAATCAGCGTGCTTTCCGAGAACCATTTCCCCGCCACACGCCAGACACTGCTCGAAAACGTCGGGTACACATGGATCATCCCGCTCAATTTCCGTAACGGAATTCCCTCTTGCATCGCCAGAATATACTCGTGGATGACCTCCCCGGCGTTTGCACCGACGAGATGAACCCCCAATATTTTTCCAGTCCACCGACTCGCGATGACTTTGCTGAAGCCGTGTGTCTCACCTTCGGCGACGGCTCTATCCACATCTCCTTGGTCCAGTGTGAATACATCAACGTCCCCATATTTCTGGCGTGCTTCTGCTTCTGTTAATCCGCAACGGGCAACTTCTGGGTCACAGAAGGTCGTCCATGGTACAACGGCATAGTTGATCGTTTTCGAGAACGGGAAGAAGATATTTCGGAGAAGCAACTGCGCTTGAAAGGCTGCAACGTGTGTGAACAGGTAATGTCCGATCACATCGCCTGCGGCATAGATATTTTTCACGCTCGTTTGAAGCCGACTGTTCACTTCAATCCCGCTTCTGCCGATCTGTACCCCGATTTTGTCGAGTGCCAAGCCTTCGACGTTGGGTGCGCGACCGGCGGCAATCAAAACCCTATCAAAAGACTGCTCTACAGTTCCATTTTCACTATCATTGAAGGTAACAGTCGTGCCTTCCGGGTTTTTCACAACGCCCGCGATATTCGTGTTCATCCGGATCGTGATCCCTTCCTCGCGGAGGTAACGCAGCATCTGTTCAGAAACATCGGTGTCCTCTTTTGTGAGGATGCGCTCGCTCCGTTGTGCTATCGTCACATCGGCACCGAGGCGATGAAAGGCCTGTCCGAGTTCAATACCGATGGGACCCGCACCGACAACGAGCAATCGACTGGGGAACGTTTCAAGATCCCAGACGTTCTCACTGTCGAGATAATTACCAGATTCTAAACCGGGTATAGGTGGCGCAACAGGACGGGAACCCGTGCTAATCACAAACTTTTTACTCTTGAGGGTACGGGTCTGACCGCTCTCAGTATCTTCTACAACAAAAGTATCAGAAGATTCAAAATGCCCGTCTCCGAAAATAACGTCAACCCCCATCTCACGGAACCGTTCAGGATTGTCGTGTTCCTCCTCTATCGCGTGTTGGGTGCTACGCACATACGCCATCACACGTTGCCAGTCAGGCGTTGTAGGGGTGCCTGCAATGCCGTATCTCTCAGCGTCCTTGATGTAGTTCGCGACCTTCGCTGCCTTCAGGAGTGCTTTTGAAGGCACGCATCCCGTCCAGAGACAGTCGCCACCGATACGGTGTTTCTCTACAAGCGCGGTCTTTTTCCCCAATTTTGCTCCTGCCACCGCAAGCACGAGTCCAGCGCTTCCGCCGCCGATAATTGTCACATCATACATATCCATGGTTTACCGCCTCCACGTTCGCTGTCCATCGCTGTCTATCGTTGTTGACGTAGCACTTTACCGGGCAATTGCCCAGTTACGTCACCATCTTCAACAACTGAAACGCCATTGACGAACACCCAGTTTACACCGACGGCGGATTGCACTGGATCGGACCATGTAGACCTGTCTGCCACAGTCTCTGGATCAAAGACAACAATATCCGCGGCAAGCCCCTGATCAATTCGCCCGCGATCCGTGAGTCGAAAACGTTCTGCCGGGAAACCGCTCATTTTATAGATGGCTTCTTTCAGTGAAATTAACTGGCGTTCGCGCACGAATTTGCCGAGATATTGCACGAAACACCCGTAACTCCGTGGATGTGGATGCGGAATGTTGTATACACCGTCGCTAGCAATCATCATACGGGGATGACTCGCAGTGCGGTTCAAAATGCGTTCATTTTCTTCGGGCGGGGTTGCCCACGGCATTACAAAGGTTTCCATCGCGGCTTCCTCTTGAATGAAATCGAAGGCGAATTCTTCATGAGATTTACCCTCGCTTTCAGCGGCTTCGGCGAGCGTCATTCCGATAAATCTACCCGATCGGTTGTAACCGACGATCTGATTACCGTCGCGTAATTCACCCTGCAGGTATGCGATCGATTTTTCTCGGACTTCAGGGTCTTGTAGATATGCTAACATGTCAACAGGCGCGCCGGTCTGATATTCCATCGGGAGCATCATGGCGAGGTGTGTCATGCCAGCAGGATAGAGGTAAGACTCGAACGTCAAATCTATCTGTTCCTTCTCTACCCGTTCAAGCACATCTTCGGCTTCATCGTCAACGCGTTCATGCGAGATATGCACAGGAATTTCGGCACGTTGTGCAATCTCGATCGTCTCCTCCCACGCCTGTCTTCTGCCGAGGATGCGGTAACGGATGTGCGCCGCGTAGATGGCATCGTAAGCCGCCGCAATTTTTGAGAGATACACCAGTTCATGCAAATCGGCATTCGCGGAAGGTTGGTAGTCGAGTCCTAAGCAGAGACAGCACGCACCCGCCTCCAACCACTCCCGCGTTGTGCGTTCCATCACTTTCAACTCGTCAGCAGTCGCGGGGCGCGGATCCCATCCCATCGCACCGAGGCGAACAGCACAGTGCGGCACCTGTGGATAGAGGTTCGCCGGGATCCGTCCGTCGAACATACCGAGATATGCGTCTGGTGTTTGCCAATTGAGCGGGACTTCCGCATCGCCATAAGCGAACTGCGTGTAGTGCCACATCTCTTGTGCCTGTTTCGGTGGTAAAGGTGCCCATCCGAAACCGTCTGGCGCGGCTAAATGTGTCGTAACGCCTTGACTGACAGCGGCGAACTGGTCTCGACCGCCGAGCAGGGCGATTTCAGAATGTACGTGCACATCAACGAAACCGGGACAGACAACCTGTGTCTCCGCTGAAATCCGATGCGGTGTTTCCGCTTTCGAGAGGTCACCGATGGCGGCAATCCGATCATCCTGAATGCCGATATCTGCGATAAAGGGTTCTCGTTCACCTGTTCCGTCAACGATGTTTCCGCCTGCAATAATTGTATCAAATCTCATTTTTTAATTTTCCTTGCGGTTCGGTCAGATCGGTTCTATGTTTGAAGTGCCTTTTCGTTTAGTGATACTCACAACGCCTAAAGGCGTATGCTTCTTTGCCTTCTCTTGGAAGGTTTACTTGATTTGAGTCCCGAAAACGGGGACCAGTCTTTTTCAAGTCTACACAAGTCAGGATGATACCGGATACCTGCGGGGGATACCACCGCCCCGACTACAGGGTTGAATAACCAACCCTGATACGCTGTGAGAATGTTACTCGCACCCACGACGTCTCGGTGTCCTGTCCACTGGCATTGTTTGCATCTGAGTGTGAGTCTTAAAGGAAAGGGAGACGGTTTTAGAATAGATACAACCACTTAAACAATTGACACTATCGAGACGTTCTGACTTCTCCGCAGTCGCAACAATATAACTACGATAATCGTGTTTCTCTTTTTTCTTTCGCATGGTATATCAGGTATCAGGCGTTTATCCCCTGTCAAGTGGGAGGCAGACACATTGCCGAGAGGCAATGCTTGACATGTCTGCCAACCTGATACTATCATTATACCACTTTTTTACAAAAAATGTCAACGCTTTTTTTCACTACGGAAGATAGTAAACCCATTGGACCCAACGCTAAAAAGACTCGCCTCCTTATCTAACCTACGGGTACTTCCCCATTATCGCCGTAATCTATCACGAAGAAAGATATATGTCAACACAGACGCCTAATTTCCCTTTGACAAAAAAACCGAGGACTGATACAATAGGAGTCGATATTTGGACTAAATTATTTAACCGGGGATACCCTACCCCAAAACAGGAGAGAACCCGTGCGTCAAGCCTGTACCTATATCACGACGTTGCTTGCAACCCCATATTCCATATTCGGGATAGTTCTACTGTCGCTAACGATTGCAGTGAGCGGTTGTGGTGAAGACCCTTCTGGCGGAAGCGGTTTCATCGATGTAGGACGGGATGAACCGATGATTGTAGATTCTGCCTTGGCAATCAGCGTTTTCGAGGATAGACCCGACGGCATCACGACCACCTTCTCCGCTGAGGTCAACGACCAAGTGTATTTATGGGTCTTATGGGCAAACATCACAGAACACCACACCGTTAAAGTCTCATGGTACTCACCGGAAGACGATTTGGACGATCCACCATTCTGGACAGAACAGCAAACCCTCACATCAACAACCGGCGAAAAAATTACGTGGTTTTACATCGACTTGCCAGACATCACAGGCGAGTGGTTTGTTGAAATCTATTTAGACGACGATCTCTTTGAACGGAGTCATGTCTTCTGGGTGGAATAACCTAAGTCGCTACTCACAAGATTTCAGGTATGCAGACACCGTTCTTCATGAAAGATGGTTCATTATCCGTAGAGGTTTTGTAGCGTAAACTTTCAGTTTGCGCACGTAACATCCACAATCTAAAAGATTATGCTACAAAGATGGCAGCTTGCGTTAGCATAACAAACGCGATTACCGACTCACACACTTGGGAGGAGGAAAGCCATGGATAAACTCAAAATCGCGCATATCGGTACTGGCAGACGCGGTGCCGGAACTTATCTTCCCCTTATCTCAAAATTGACGGATGACCTTGAACTCGTCGCCGTTTGCGATCCGCGCGAAGAGAGCGTCACGGAACAGGGTGAGAAATACAGTGTCCCCGCCTATACAAATACCGAGCAGATGTTGGAAACAGTGAAACCCGATATTTGCGCGATTGTGATTACACCCAGCAACAATCACATTCCCGGGCTTCTTTGTTCCGAGCGTGGGGTTAGCTATTGCACCGAAACGCCTATTGATACCGACCTCGGATGGGCAGACAAGATGATCGCGTCTGCACAGGCGAATGGCACAAAATTGGAAGTCAATGAGAATTACTACCGCGTCCCGTCAGAACGGATAAAACGGGAGATGATTCTCGCGGGGGTTTTCGGGAAAGTCAACGCCGCTTACAACGATTTTCGAGGGCACGGCTATCACGGTATCGGGTTGATCCGTAGTTACGTCGGTTTCGACAATGAACCCGTTCAAGTTTACGGTTTCCGAAAAGGATATAACGTTCAGGATCACGTCTGGCGGCAGGGACAACCGAAACGCGATACTGAGGATTGGCAACATGCGGTCATTGAATTCACAGATGGCGCTGTCGGCATCTTCAATTTCAGCAGTCTTTCCTACGGCTCGCCACTACGAGGTTTTAACGGGTCAAAGTTCTATGCAGAACGAGGGATGTGCTTCCGGGACGATGCCGTTATCTTAAACGAAACCACCGACGAACAGCGTACGATTAACATCTCACGCAGAACCAACACCGTTGACGGCTATGAAACCTTAGCCGCCCTCGTAGCAGATACTGATCCCGAAGTGGTGTGGGAAAACCCGTTGCAAAATTATCCACTCAGCGATGGTGAAATCACTGTCGCATCAGAACTGATGAGCCTTGTAAACGCAGTTCGTAACGACACAGAACCTGAATATGGTGCCTATAACGGTCGTAAGGATCGGGAGATTGACGTTGCGATGGCACGTTCATGGGCAAACAACGGCGCGCCCGTCACTTTCCCCTTTGAATACGAGGCACGCTGAACAACGTTGTTAAGGAATTTGCCTTGCCGTTTGGAGAGAAATCTTGTATACTTTAATAATTAAGTTGGAATAATCAAAACCTCGGAGGAACCTCCCATTTTGAAAAATTTTCGGTTCATTCTCGCCATTTTGCTTCTCTTCGGTTTCAGCGCGACATTGATGGGAAATGAATGGGCGAACTACTACTTTCCAGACGCGTCCGATAGTTACTGGGTTTACGAAGATCAGAACGGTGACGAGTTGACACGCTACGCAATAGCACCAGAAGAGATTGATGGTGAATTCTATCGTGCCTTCAGTTACGATCCCGCTTTGGAGAACTGGGCAGACTTTGAGCATTACGTTCACCCTTATTTCTACCAAGTCGGTGCCGATTGGGTGGCGTTTTTTGTCGGCACTGAAATTGAAAACGCGCTCAAAGCCGCCACGATGGAACAGATGGAAGAAGCTATTGTGCTGATGCGCCAAGCACTGATGGAACAGATGCCTCCGGAATTAAACATCACATTCGACTTAGATTACGATGTTGAGGTCGATTCCCAAGACTACTTCTATTTTCTGCCGACCCCCGCTACCTTTGGTGAAGAATGGACAGCCATAGAAATAAACGTTGTCCTAACCATGACAATTGATATCCAAGGCATGCCTATAGAGATACCGGGCGGCTCAACACAGACCGTAACAACTTACACGACCCTCGTAGAGTCCGGCACCGTAACCGGCACGGAAACGGTGGAGACGGAAGCTGGCACTTTCGAAGATTGCTTGGTAATTGAGTATCGCACAGATGCTTCAACAGAGACAGCCATGTCTGTGGAAGTCCCGCAACAACCGCAAGGACCGCAAGAACAACAAGGTGTAACCCTAACAACTGTCTGGTTGGCACCTAATGTCGGTATCGTTAAATTTGAACATCAACACGAGGCATCCGCGGAGAATGAAGAACTTGGACTGGAAACACCGGAAGACCAAACGCTTGAATTAGTCCGATACGAAATCCAATCCTCAGGTTCGGAGGATGAATGAGTACTTTCCCTATTTATCGTCCGAGGCGACTTCGTGCAAATGAGAACTTGCGACGATTGATTCGCGAGACCACACTCTCCACTAACGACCTTATCTACCCGATGTTTGTCGTTCACGGACATAACACCGCGACCGAAATTTCCGCCATGCCAGGGTGCTACCAATACTCGGTTGACACCCTCGTCATTGCCGCGAAAGAACTGGCGGCTCTTGGTATTCCCGGAACAATTCTGTTCGGAATCCCGGAGGCAAAAGACCCACTCGGTTCTGAGGCGTACGCCGACGATGGGATCATCCAACAAGCGGTGCGAGCCATCAAAGATGCTGTGCCGGATCTGCTTGTCATGACGGATGTTTGTCTCTGCGAATACACCGATCATGGACATTGTGGCGTTATTGAAGCTGGCGAAGTGCAAAACGATCCGACACTGGAATTACTCGTTAAGGAGAGCCTGTCGCATGCCAGTGCCGGTGCCGATGTCATCGCTCCGTCAGATATGATGGATGGCCGTGTCGGTGCAATTCGTGACGCATTAGATGAAAACGGTTATGAAAATATACCGATTATGGCATACTCTGCCAAATATGCGTCTGCCTTCTACGGACCGTTTCGGGAAGCGGCGGAATCGACTCCCCAATTTGGCGATCGGCGCGCGTATCAGATGGACCCAGCAAATGCAGAAGAAGCGTTGCGGGAAGTCGCATTGGATATACAAGAAGGCGCGGACGTTCTCATGGTGAAACCTGCCCTCTCCTATCTTGATGTTATCCATCGGGTCAAAACAGAATTTCAGGTGCCTGTTGCGGCTTACAACGTCAGCGGGGAATACGCCATGATTAAAGCCGCCGCGCAAAATGGCTGGATCGACGAAGAACGGGTCGCTTTGGAGGTACTCAACAGTATCAAGCGCGCAGGAGCGGACATAATTTTAACCTACTTTGCGAAGTCCGTTGTCGAATGGCTATAACTTGGCTGTCAGCGACCAGCAGTCAGTAAGAGGACACCAGCTCATCAGAAACCTCTTTACCGACCGCCGATAGCCAACAACCGATAACTATAGAAGATTTTGGAGGAACGGTTTGGAGAGCAGTAAATCCTTAGCCGCATGGCAAAAATCACAACAATTCATCCCCGGCGGGGTTAACAGTCCTGTCCGAAATTTCAGCAAAGTCGGCGGACACCCCCGTTTCATTGACCGTGGAGAAGGCTCGAAAATCTACGACATTGACGGAAACGAATATATTGATTATGTTGCCTCTTGGGGTCCTCTGGTTTTGGGACACGCGCATCCGAGCGTCATAGAGGCTATCCGTTCAACGGCGTTGAACGGGACGAGTTTCGGCGCGCCGACGACCCGAGAGACAGAACTTGCTGAAATCATCGTGAACGCGGTCCCCTCAATTGAACGGGTGCGACTGGTCAATTCTGGGACCGAAGCAACCATGAGCGCAATTCGCGTCGCACGTGGGTATACCGGTCGTGATAAAATTCTCAAAATCGACAGTTGCTACCACGGTCACGTAGACTATCTGCTGGCGAAAGCTGGCTCGGGTGTCGCAACGTTTGGGCTGTCCGATAGCGGTGGCGTCCCTGAAGACTTCGCACGCAATACACTCACAGTCCCCTTCAATAATCCCGACGCTGTCCGTGAAGCCATAGAAGCCAACCCTGACGAAATCGCATGCCTGATTCTCGAACCGATTATGGGCAATATGGGCATCATCCCACCTCGTGAGGGATACCTCAACCAACTCCGCGAAATCACTGAAGAACACGGCATCGTGCTCATTTTTGACGAAGTTATCACCGGCTTTCGAGTGGCTTATGGCGGCGCGCAGTCCTACTATAACGTTACACCAGACATGACCTGTTTAGGAAAGATTATCGGTGGCGGGTTGCCTGTCGGAGCATACGGCGGGAAACGGGACATCATGCGGTGTGTTGCCCCAGAAGGCGATGTCTATCAGGCTGGCACTTTGTCGGGCAATCCGTTGGCCGTTACGGCAGGCATAGCGACACTGAAGCAACTCACTGAACCGGGGGTTTATGAACAACTTGAGAGCCGGGCTGCTGCCCTCGCCGAAGGTCTCGCTGCGGCAACCCAAAAACACAGTATTGACGCATGGCACAGTCGGGTCGGCTCGATGCTGATGCTCTACTTTACGCCAGAAACTGTCACCGATGCTGATGGGGCACGCACAGCGGATACCGAACGTTTTCAACACTACTTCTGGGGACTTCTGGAACGCGGTGTCTATGTCGCGCCGTCCCAATTCGAGGCAGGATTCGTCTCCTTAGTTCACTCCGAAGAAGACATTAACAACACCGTTGAAGCCGCAACACAGGTATTAGCGAATCTCTAAAGGGAAAGG
The DNA here is from genome assembly GCA_965220065.1 of Candidatus Poribacteria bacterium. GTDB lineage: Bacteria > Poribacteria > WGA-4E > WGA-4E > WGA-3G > WGA-3G. The sequence continues at coordinate 3,894,674 of OZ244804.1, read as the reverse complement.
CAGCCACATGGGTGGTTTCCCCTATATTATGTCCAATTTCGATCAAATCGTTCAATTGATTGCCGACGATCTCAGTGCTGTTGAGGCGAAGCTCACCGAACATACCGCCAGTGAATATACGTTCGTTGACATGGCAGTCCAACACGTCGTGGAGGGTGGCGGTAAACGGCTCCGACCGATTCTCGTCGTGCTTTCTGCCAAAGCCTGCGGATATGAAGGCAGCGAGGCACACACCCTTGCCGCTGTTGTTGAACTCATCCATGTCGCATCGCTCGTTCACGACGATGTACTCGACGAAGCCGCGATCCGCCGTGGACGTGAGACGTTACAGACGAAATGGGGCAACAAAGTCGCAGTCCTCGTCGGAGATTACCTCCATGCTCGGGTCCTTTCAATGCTCGTCTCCCGCCGTTCTGATGATCCGGCGATGGCAATTCTCGCCGATACCACACAAGCAATGTGTGAAGGTGAGGTCATACACGCATACAAAAGTGGCGATTTCGATATCTCCGAAGCCGAATACCTCAAAATTATCAGTTTTAAAACCGGTAAATTGATCGCGGCATCCTGTACCCTCGGGGCACATCTTGGCACATCAGAAGCACAGCAGATTGAGGCACTCACAACCTATGGACAACAGATCGGAACGGCTTTCCAAATTGTAGACGATCTGCTCGATTTCACAGAAGATTCTGATACATTGGGGAAAGACGCATTCGGCGACCTCCGCGAAGGAAAACTCACTTTCCCTATCATTTACGCGCGATCTGTCTGCACCGACAATGAAAAACATAAACTTGAGAAGGTGCTACATCCTGATACAGATAGTGCCGAAGCAATCGCTTTTGTTAAATCTCTATTCCAACGATATAGTGTTGAGGAACACTGTTTAAAGGTCGCCCAAGATTATGCCGATCGCGCCAAAACCGCATTGGCAACCTTGCCGGAGACACCCGCTCGAATTGCCCTGGAACAACTCGCAGACTACGTCGTTTCACGAGAGTCGTAGGGTTTTTAATTTACGGAGTCTTGACTGACCTTCACTACGCTTATGGGCAAGGTTGCCTCATGTAAAATTGGTATTGTGGATCAATATCAAAAACCAAGCCTGCGACAACGGCGCAGGCGGTCATAAGGAACTCACGTAAAAGTTCAAACGCACGTTATTTTTCCGCAAGGTAAATTAAAAAGATGTTTTATCCGGTGCACATAAATCTTCAAGACCGGAAATGCCTCGTTGTTGGCGGTGGTACCGTTGCGGAGCGAAAAGTTGTCGCGATGCTTCTCAGCGGTGGTGATGTCACCGTTATTAGTCCCGATGCAACGGAATTATTGACGTTTCTCGCAAATATCGGCACAATTCACTGGCACAAACGGCAGCTGAGATCAGGTGATACAGATGGCTATTTCCTCGTCTGCGCCGCTACCGATTTCACAGACATTAATTCTGCCGTCTTCGCGGAAGCGCACGACAAGAATAAAATTCGCCTCGTCAATGTCGTTGATGTTATTCCACAATGCACTTTCGCCGCCGCTTCTGTCGTAACGGATAGTGAGATTATGTTGAGTATCTCCACGAGCGGTAAGAGTCCCGCCACAAGCCGCCGTATCCGTGAATATCTTGAGGAGGGTCTGAACGCCACCTCACTATACACACTCGGATACGAAAATGGCGAACCTGTACCGATTGAAAACAAGGGGTTGCCCTATCCCGTCTATCTTCTGTTGGAAAATCGTAGGTGTGTTGTCCTATGTGAGCAAAAAACGTCTGAGATTGAAGGTCGCATCTCCCTGTTAGACCGATGTGGTGCTTCTGTAATATGTATAACACCCGACGAAATGGAACTCCACCACCTTGAAGACGCGTTTCTTGTGATAGCAGACCAGCTCTCTACTGCAGACGTGTTTTGTGAAAGTAAAGACACGTTCATTCGGGAATATCTTGATGCACCGGACGTTGGCACTCACTTCACACCCGAACTCATCATAGACAACAATCTGATAATTAGCGTATCGGCGCGAAGCAGCATAGACACTGGCAAGGGGAAACGTCTGCATAAAAAACTCACGAACCAGTTTGAAAACAACGGCTACGGGGCATTTATTGAATTCCTCGGAACGCGTCGCTCAGAGATTCTCAAGGCTTTTCCGACCCCTAAAAAGCGTGCCGACTTCTTCGAGATGCTCATCGACACCGTCGAAGATGTGGTATCGGGGAAACACCCAAGCAAAAACACCTCTCTTACAACATGTTGCCTGGGTCTTACAAATCCTGAATGTTCCGCTGAATGCCTTTTTAACTGGGTTCGGCACGGTAAGTTGGAACGTGCGAACACCTTCACCTCAGACCTGTTAGACGCACAGTGTTAAATAACTGTTTCTGCATTTCGACAGCAGTACTATGATAAATTTTTTGTTTCTCGTTACCCTACTGATATATTTAGCGGCAGGCATTTTTCAGACCCTTTCGCTGGCACTTGGGAATCGTACCGAAGTCTCTGTAATTCGTCCAACCATCGAGCAACTCGCGTTTTGGTGTACCATCATCGGCTTCGCTTTCCTGACCGTTTTTATAGCACTCTGGTGGCTCCAGCAGGGGCATTTTCCAATGACCCACTGGACCGATTCCACTGCCTTTTTTGCGTGGGCAATCACGTTGATTTACCTACTCATCGTGCGCTTGACGCATCTCCGGACACTCGGTAGCTTTGTGATGCCGGTTGCGTTTATTGCTATCCTCATCTCATACAGTTTTGCCACACACACGGCTGCCCTCCCAGAACCGCTACAAAACTACTGGCTTCTGGCACACACCACACTCATTTTCCTCGCCTACGCCGCGTTCATTGCCGCCTTTGGGTTTGGACTGATGTTTCTCATAACAGAACGGAAAATTCGGAAAAAAACAGACACACTTTTTGACAATCTACTCCCCTCCCTCGATACTTCCGATGTCCTCGGGTACCGTTGCACAATTTTGGGTGTAATTCTGCTTACAATGGGAGTTATCATCGGAAGTCTCTGGACCCAATATATCCGAGATGTGCCGTGGAGGTGGCTCGATGCGAAGGTAATCTCCACCTTAGTGACATGGTTTATCTATGTCGCGCAAATCGGTATCCGTCAACTCTGGGGCTGGCACGGACGCAGAGCGGCGTATGCCGCAATCATCGGTTTCGTTGCGGTTCTCTGTACTTATGTCGGTGTTGACCTTTTCTTAGACAGCATGCATACATATCGCTAAGGGCATTTATGGTAGATTTTACAATTAACGAGACATTATAGATGTATGCTCGGCGAGGTAAGGAAACCCCGCCTACCGAGCCTGGGATGAAACCGTAAAAATGGAAAATCGAGCGGTCTATCATCAGTTTATCAGTTTATCTAAATTTGACACAACGACTGATATGTGATATAATTTATCAAACGTATGTAGGATGTTTCACCTTTTTGGATTTTTTGGTAAAAGGAATGAACCACATCGTCTCTATCGGAACCAGCCATCATGTCGCGCCTATTGAAATTAGGGAAAGATTGGCGTTTTCCGAAGAACAACTCATTGAATCCCATCAGTCCTTGCGTAAATTGGACCAGGTTCAAGAGGCAGTAATCCTCTCTACCTGTAATCGGGTAGAAGTCTATGCAGTCCTGAATTCAGTACGGACTGCCGAAACAGCTGTCAAGATCCTGGCTGAATTCCTCTCCCGGTGCCATCAGATTGATATGGAATCGCTGAAGAAATGGACGTATCTCCACCATAATTTGGAGACAATCCAACACCTCTTCAGAGTGACATCAAGCCTTGATTCCATGATCGTCGGTGAGTCCCAAATACTGGGTCAAGTCAAAGCTGCCTACGACACTTCACGCTCGGTAGGTAGCACGGGACCTATTCTCAATCGTCTTTTCGCCAAAGCCTTCAGCGTTGGCAAACGGATCCGATCCGAAACGACAATCACTACTGGTGCTGTCTCCATTAGCTACGCCGCCGTTGAACTCGCCAAAAAGATTTTCAATACACTCGAAGGCAAAACTGTTGCGATCATCGGGGCAGGAGAGATGAGCGAACTCACAGCAAAGCATCTCGTTGCAAATGGTGTCTCCAATGTGATCGTCGCCAATCGGACTTATGAGCGGGCAGTTAAAGTCGCAGAGAAGTTTGATGGAACACCTCTCGCTTACGATAGCGATCTCAGTTTCCTCATTGATGCCGATATTGTTATTAGTTCCACTAACGCTCCCGATTACCTCATCAAGCGACAACCCCTCGTCAACATCATGCGGAAACGGAAACACCGATATATGTTTCTCATTGATATCGCTGTCCCACGCGACATCGAGCCGGATGTAGGCAAACTTGACTCGGCGTTTCTCTACAATATAGATGATCTCGAAGCCGTCGTCGCCTCAAACCTCAAAGACCGGCAGCATGAGGCAATCCGTGCAGAGCAGATTGTCTCTGAAGAAGCCAAACGGTTCTACGACCAATTGCAAATCTTTCAGGTCAATCCCACGATTAAAGCACTGCATCAGCAGTTTCGACAGATAGCCGACACCGAATTGCAAGCGTGTTTCTACAAAACAACACTCTCCGACCAGCAAGAGGAAGCCATCGCCTCTATGACGCAGGCAATCGTCAAAAAACTGCTCCATCATCCAATGCGGAACTTACGCTGTGCTGTCAATGACGGCGATGCCGACCATGGGCAATACGTTCAGGCACTACAGGAATTGTTCGCTTTAGACGTTAACGATGAATAAAAAAAATGCACAACTCGCTTGTAATCGGCACACGTGGCAGTCAACTCGCACTCTGGCAGGCAGAATTCATCAAACATCAATTGGAACGCCATTTCCCTACCTTGGAAGTCTCCCTCAAAACCATCAAAACCACCGGTGATGCGATTCAAAACCGTTCGTTAGTTGGACTGGGTAAGGGTATTTTTACCAAAGAGATAGAGAACGCCCTTTTGGCTGGCAACATTGACCTTGCTGTTCACAGTTTGAAAGACCTCCCGACAGAATTGCCAGAAGGACTTTGCATTGCTGCTATCCCAAAGCGAGAAGACCCGCGAGATGTGCTTATCACAGACACAGGATCGCCTTTAGAAGATTTGCCCAAAAGCGCGAAAATCGGCACCACAAGTCCACGCCGAAAAGCGCAACTCCTCTATATCCGTCCAGATCTGCAAGTCGTTGATGTTCGAGGCAACATTGATACGCGGTTACGCAAACTCCATGAAACCGACCTCGACGGAATTATCCTCGCCGCAGCAGGTATCAAACGTCTCCTCGAACCAGAAATTATCACGCAATTCTTTGGCACGGAACAGATGGTCCCGGCGGCCGGGCAAGGCGCGCTCGCGATTGAAGTGCGGGCAGGGGACGAGAGGGTCGAAAAATTGCTTTTGCCGCTGAATGATGCCTCAGCAACGGCAGAAATCACAGCGGAAAGGACTGTCTTGGAAAGCCTCGGCGGCGGATGCCAAGTGCCGATCGGCGCGCACGCGAAACATATCAATGGCGAACTCTCGCTCATCGGCGCGGTTTGTCATCCAGACGGCACTCGACGCACTATGGAAAGTACCACGGGAACACCAGATACAGCACAGCATTTGGGTAAAATTGTTGCCGAGAAACTTCGGAACAGTGGAGCGACAGAACTGCTGATGGCACAGGAGAACGATAAATGAACAGACCGAGCATAGGTATTGTTTACATCGTGGGTGCTGGTCCCGGCGATAGAAAACTCATCACGCTCAAAGGTGTGGAGTGCCTCCAGCGCGCGGATGTTGTCATTTATGATCTGTTGCTAAACGACACTCTATTGGAACATTGTCCCGCACACACCGAAAAAATCCAGGCACCCGACCCAAGAATCCGAACGACACGCCAAGATGAACTGAATCACTTATTGATTGAACACGCCAAAGCCGGCAAAGTCGTTGTTCGCCTCAAAGGTGGTGATCCGTATATCTTTGGACGCGGCGGCGAAGAAGCAGTTGCACTCACGAAAGCCAGTATTCCATTCGAGGTCGTTCCGGGTATCACGTCTGCAATTGCCGCCTCTGCGTACGCAGGCATTCCGGTCACACATCGCGACTATGCCTCATCGGTGGCTTTTGTCACAGGGCATTCTGCGGCACTACATCCAAATTCAAACATCAATTGGGCACAACTCTCCACAGCCGTCGATACGCTCGTTGTCTACATGGGGGTTGCGCACCTCCGTCAAATTGTAGAGCGGTTGACAGCGCACGGTAGAGATCCGCAAACCCCTGTCAGCTTGGTCCGCGTCGGAACAACACCGCGACAGCACGTCGTCCAAGGGAGCCTTACCGATATTGTGCAAAAAGTAGAGGAGACTCAACTCAAAAGCCCCGCGATTATCGTTGTTGGAGAGGTGAATCGGCTACGCGAGCAACTCCGATGGTTTGATACCAAGCCTCTTTTCGGCAAACGGATACTCGTCACACGTGCCCGTGCACAAGCAAGCGATTTCGCAGATCTTTTGGAAGCAAACGGCGCAGAGGTCATCGAATTCCCTACAATCAAGATCCAACCTATTGAAGGTGTGAATATACCTTCCGCTAACGAATACGATTGGATTATCTTCACGAGTGTCAACGCCGTTGAGATCTTCTATGAACGTCTACGAGAAAATGGAAAGGATGCACGAGCGTTCGGTGCGAGCAAAGTCTGCGCAGTTGGAGCGAAAACGGTGGATACCCTTAATACCATCGGTATTCATCCCGATTATGTTCCTTCTCACTCCCGTGGAAGTGCTATCGCTGCTGAAATGACAGACGTGAACGGAAAGAAAATCCTCCTGCCACGTGCGAAAATCGCCACTGCTGATCTATCCGACGGTTTGCGTGAGAAGGGAGCACAGGTCGATGATGTGCCTCTCTACGACACCCTCAAAGTGGCAGGCGATGGCGATAAAAGGCGAAACGACATCGAAACAGATCTCCTGAACGGTAGTATCGACTTCGTCACGTTTACCAGTTCCTCAACCGTTACGAATTTCTTGGAGATGTTCCCTGCACACGCACCTACAGTGTTACTCGCGAATGTCAAGGTCGCCGTGATCGGTCCCACGACGCAGAAAACGGCATTAGCGCGTGATGTACGGGTTGATGTGGTTGCAAAGGAGGCATCCGTCGAGAGCCTTGTAGAAGCAATTGTTGAGGCATGATTTACAATAGATGTCCAATCTATTGGTCAATTTAGGATTTCCCGTAGGTTGGGTTGAACGCATCTGTGAGGTCTGATGCCGGGGGATCAAATACATGTCCATCCAAAGTAGCCCACAGACATCCAAAAACTAAGTGAAACCCAACTTCATATAAATATAGGGTGCGTCTTGAAGTGTTGGGTTTCGCTGAGGCGTTAGAATGTCCACGTACCTTGAGAAATCCGGTTTTCTTGGGATATAAGCACTCTATTTTCATGCCTCGCTCAACCTAACCTACGATGCTGCGATGCAGTTTCTTCTAAAATTAATAACTATGGGCATGTCTTGTGCCGATCCACAGGGGCTGCCGAAAAGAGTGAATTGCTTGACAATCACAACGAAACCCTTGTAAAATTACAGTAAATTCCAAATGACCCATACACTATAGAGGCGAGGTTAGGAAACCTCGCCAGCGGGCAGGGCTGTTGGACCCCCATAAGGGGTGCTCCTACTGCCCATACATTTTCAGATTTTACTATATTTCTATAATCACCAGAAAAGTAAGGAGATTACACAATCATGAAGAAGAACCAAAATTTTTATTTTAGCGTGCTCGTTTGCTTACTTATGTTCAGCATTGCCTGCATAGCAAGTGCCGCAGACGAATCCTTCGGAGATCCATTCGAGAAGGGGAAGTTGCAAAATCCGAATTGGAAATGGCAAAACGAACCCCCGGATTGGGATGTCGGTGAAACCCGCGCGGATCACCTGTATATTGACAGCGAAGTCAATCGAAACATTTGGGCATCGGATGAATCCCACTTTCTGTATCAGGAAACGGATGCCGAAATGTTTGATGTCGAGACCCATTTCTTTTCCACATGGGATACCGATTCCGGTGTGAATGGACTTCTCGTCAAAAGCCCGAAGGACAATAACTGGGTCACCATCAAATTCTGGTCGCGTGATGCGGGGGCGAAAGGGCAACTCCAGTTCCAAACCAAGGAGGCGGGTGTACCTGGTGGTCCCCCTGATCCACCGTGGCGTCCGGACTTTGGTGATACGGAATTGTTTCTCAGACTCAAGAAAGAGAAAAATACTTACACGGCGTGGTATAAAATGGACGCAAATGACGACTGGACAGATTTCGGCGCAGGCGACTTTAAGATGTCGCCACCGCTGTGGCTCGGAATTTATGCCGGTGTCGCTTCAGGGGTCGGTTCCTTAGAGGTTGAATACGAGTATTTTCAGGACAATGTGACACCTTGGGGTGTTGAACCTGAAGGTAAGATGACAACAACATGGGGTATCCTAAAGTCCCGTTATTAGCATTAGATCAGGGTTATTTGTAGGGGTAGGTCTTGTGCCTACCCCTACGCATCTGTGAACGTTCTAACCAAAAATCGGAAATATATAAGGCACAAGCACTTTCTGATAGACGGTAATCGTTCCGAAAATCGAATAGTATCCTGCGCACAACACGAGTCCTATCTGCTTCCACAACGGTGCTTGTATCTCCGGCGGTAAGAACTTCCGGTTCACATAAAGTGTATGTATCGCTGAAAACACAAGCAGATACCCGCCAATCGTTGCCGATACCAAGATCATAAAGAACGGTTTCGCGAGATACATCGCAATGATGCCCCATACAATATAAACGACAAGTATCGGATAGTAAATCCATTTCGCGCTCCGTTCACCCATGTTGCGCGCACGCTTCACCCCGGTCCAAATGATATCGGTGAAACCCCGCGGCACACCGTCCACGCCACCGAGTTGCGTCGAAAAGAGCACCCAGAAACCACAGAGGAGTGTGAGATACCACATAATTCGACCGCCCTTTGCCTCAAGTCCCTGCGCTTGCATTGCCGCTGCCGACCACTGTTCCATCTCCTGTCCTAAAGGCACATACTGCAAGGTCAGCATTGCGGGGAGTGCGATACCGATAAAACACCCGATCATCCAGATGTAATACTGTTCAAATCGGACATATTTCCACCATTCCTTGAACCGTTGGAGGTTCTCCGGCGTGATGCGAAAGACTTTGCCCCAGTGGGAGAGCGTGACATGTTGTCCACCAATCATGGAAGGAATCGCACCCACGAGGCTGCTCATTCCCCAGCCTTTATCGCGCACGTAATGGGTGATACCGACATTCCCTAAGCCGCCGCTGCCCGCATACGCCGCGAACGCACCCACCAACAACCAATTGACCTGCTCATCTTCTCCTCCAGTAGGAAATGCGCCGAAGCTCAAAAAACCTTTGATAACTTTCCACCATGTGCTCGGTGACACCATAAACAGATCGACGATGACAAGGTATCCGATAATCCAAACCACCATGAAGAGTGACACCTTCTCAAGGGAGTTGTAAATTTTCCCGCCGAACAGCACAATTCCCAGACAGGAGAAAAAGATGAGATATGCGAACACGCGCACTGTCCCACCATCTGCCTCCTGCGGCATATAGCCGAGCCATGCAGCACCGAGCGCTGTTGCAGCCGTCATCGCCCAACCGGGCCAAATCCCGAAAAAGTTGATACCCGAATAAAACGTCATCCAGAAGCCGGCACCGGGTTTACAGCGCATATAACCGCTCATCATCGGTTCGCCGGTATAGAGCGTATAGCGGATCGCCTCTGTATTCAGAATGACTTGAAGTAGGATGGCGATTGTCGCGATCCAAAGCAATGTGCCACCGTATTGTGCGGTAATCGCAGGACCCAGTAACCATTCACCACTCCCAATTGAACCGCCTAACGCAATGATACCAGGGCCTAAGATATTCCGAAACGCTTTCCCAAATTGATACGGAGGCGGTGCTGGTAAATCGTCGACCTCCCAATCGGGGAGCGTGCCGCCTGATACAGTTTCTTTGGTTTCTGCCATATTCTTACACCTTCCCTCCTTTTTTTAATTATTCCTTGCGGTTAAACAACGGGGATCCCATCTGTAGCGTGCTTTTCTCAAATTCGCCTGCGCCGTTGTTGCAGGTTTTTAATTTTACCTTGCGGAGGACGGACGGAAACTTGTTTTTGACGCGTCTTCCTCATACCCGCCTGCGCCGTTGTTGCAGGCTACGGGTGTGGAGTTAGCGAAAACCTCTTAACTGAAAACCGACAACTGCTACCACTCCCAACAGATAGGAACGTCTAACTTTTCAGCAATGCCAGCGAGACCACGTAAATGGTCTACGTGGATCGGAATGCCGTTCTCAAGGTAATTATCGTAGTTATTCCACTCAATTTCGCCAGGAAGATATGCCTGTTCCACGCCTTCTGCCGTTTTTGAGGTGTGAATCTTGTCGATACCCCGCTGGATTTCCTCGACGTAACCATCGTAGTCTGTGAAACTCGCAACATCCATCGCGAAAAAGAAGTGTTCAGAGGGATCGCCTGCTTTATTACAAGCCATCAAGCCACCGCTCAAAGGACCCGCTAAGATGCCCATGATGAGTGCCAATCCGTAACCCCGCGGTCCCGCCGCAGGTGCGAGGAAACGTCCCTTCTCTGGATCGTTGGTAGGTTGACCTGTCTCATCTATAAGCCACCCTTCGGGAATCGGTTTTCCATACATCCGAAGCGTGCCGATCTTCCCCCATGCGGAAACGCCACACGCCATATCCAACACAATCGGATGTCCGTCGCCGGTAGGCAAGGCGTAACTCATCGCATTGTTAGCAACCACGGCTTCCGCGCCACCGGGTGCCACAATAGAGGCTCCCCCTGTGTTCGTCGTTGAAAACCCGATCATCTGGTTCGATGCCGCCATAATTGCGTAACATGCCGCCGCACCGAAATGACCAGCGTTGCGAACCCCTGCGGCAGCGATACCCGTTGTCTTTGCTTTCTCTATCGCCGTCTCCATTGCGAACGTGCTTGCCAGATGTCCCATCCCGTTATCTCCGTCAACAACAGCGAAACTCGGTCCTTCTGTTGCAATGCGGAGGTCGGGTTGTGGATTCATCTTCCCGTCAAGAACGAGATTCAGATAACCCGGTAAAGCGCGGGTGCCGTGTGAATGCACACCGCGTAAATCGGTTAGCACTTGATGTTTCGCGATCGTCTCTCCATCTTCGGAGCGTAATCCTGCCTTTTCACAAAGCGTCCGAGCGAAATCGTGTAACTTCGCTGAATCTACAACAATCTCCTGCATAACACCCTCTCCAGTCATGGATTTATCGCCCATTTTAGCAGAGGAGGGGTTATGAATCAAGCACAATCCAATTTTTTTAGGTGTCCCGTCATTTCTTTTGAAAATCCGGTTCGTTTAACGCTAAAATTTGCGTACTCAAAAATACACTGGAGGAAATACACATGCGTCCACGTAATGTCTCGAAAACAAAGAAAAAAATATGCTTCGTGTCTTCTATGCTCGCGTTCATTTACCTAACTCTTTTTTCATGCGCCAACCCATTGCTACCAGTGGATAGCGATGAGGCGCAATTGGTAAAAGCAGAGTTAGAGGATCGTTCGTTTCGGCAATTTGACCCTTCCAAAGACGCGAACAAGAGAAAAGCCGTTATTCTTGATTTCTTTGACGGCGTTCGTCTTTGGGCACAATATGCCGAAGGCAATACTGCCCTGAGCGAGTGGGAGATTTTTTCGGACGATTATCGCGTTGAGAAATCAGGATCGGAATATAGAATTTATTTTGATGCGCCGCGTTCGGTACAAATACTCCCGACGCAGTGTGATAATTGTATTGAAACTTCAGGGATCTCCATTTCGATCCGGGATCTCTTTGATAACGAGAAGATACAGTTCAAGTTGAATATTGACAATGATGATTTCCCTCGACCCTTTCCCATCTTTGAATCGTGGACGAAGTTTCAGGAAGATGAGTATTTTGATTGAACTGTTTAACCATCATTTCTATCAAGGTAGGTACGGTTACAAACCGCACCTACCGAGTTTGACATGAAAACCTGACCGAAAAATGGAAAACTGAATGCTCCCTCGTGACCACAATAAACCCTTGACGAGATATGCCAATCAGGTTAAAATTGGCGGTGGAGGGTAAACCGTCATGTCTCAAAAGGGAGTCTCGTTCCTTGTCTTTTTCCTAATCGTTTTCGTTAGCCTTGCGTGGAATGCTACGGCACAAACACCCCAAGATCTTTACGCCCGCGGGATGCAAGCCGCCCAGCGCGGACAATACACACAGGCACTCCGATATTTTCAGCACGCCATCCAACGCGACCCTGCGTCCGCCCAAGCCTATGCCGGACTCGGAACGGTTTACATTCAACGCAGTCAATTCGCTAAAGCGGAAGTCGCCCTCAAACAGGCACTGGATATCGCGCCGGGACTGCTACAAGCCGAAGCAAACCTTGCCTTGCTCTACACAAGAACCGAGCGTAATGACGAGGCAATTGACATCTATCGGAAACTCAGCCAAAACCATCCAGACTCCCTCCAGATACAGATTGGACTCGCGACTACTTATCAGAAAGCCTCGCGGTTCGCTGAAGCCATAGAAGCGTATCACCGGACGCTCAACCTATCACCGGAACTCGCAGAAGCAATGACGAATCTTGCCTCCTGTTACGAAGCGGTCAAGGCGCAGGCGCAAGCAATTCATTACTATGAATCGGCGTTAGCCCTGAATCCTGAACTTTCCATGGCAAACGGAAACTTAGGTGCCATCTATCAAAAACAGGGAGAACTCAACAAAGCACGTCCACTGTTAGAGAAGGCGATTCGTCTGAATCCTGACTTTACGGCGGCTGCCTACAGTTTAGGCTTAATCGCAACAAAGCAACGGAAATTCCAGCGTGCCGTTGCATTATACCGCAATGTCATCGCACAACAATCCGACCACATTGGAGCTTACTATAACCTCGCGCAGGCACTATTTCGACTAAAGCAGAGGGCGGAAGGCACGCGCGCCATGGAAACCTACCGTCGTTTAAACGCAATCGCCCAAGAGATTGACACCCGCGAGCGCGCGATTCTTCTGGAACCGAGCAATTCTCACAAACAGTACCAACTCGGACTCATTTACGAAAAACACGGAAAATTCGATAAGGCACTTGAGGCGTATCAGGCGGCAGTCAAACTTCAGCCAGAATACGCCACGGCACACTATAAACTCGGCAAACTCTATTTTCGCGAGCGTAGGTTCGACAAAGCAGAAAACGCCTATCTCAGTGCGATTGCGATTGCGCCAGAGCAAGCCGCCCTGCACGCTGGATTAGGGGCAGTCTATTATCTGCAAGATCGGTTCGATGAAGCACTCGTTGAATACAAAGCGGCTCTCGCGTATGACGCCTCATTGGTTCATGCCCAAGTCGGTATAGCGGTCATCCACCACCGTCGCGGTGAATTTGAGGACGCATTCGCCGCGTATCAAACGGCTTTAAAGTTGGACGCAGAGGCGCATCACGCTCTAAACGGATTGGCACGGCTCTATCTTGAAGGTGCCTCCACTTTAGCATCTTCGGTTAAAAAAGAGGATTATACCCAAGAAACCATCGCCTTGGCTGAAAAGGCTGTCCGTTTAGCACCCGTCCCGCAATACCTACAGACCCTTGCTTTAGCCTATTTTCAGGCAGGCGCGCATCAAGCCGCGTTGAAAGCGATTCGGACCGCTATCGAAATGGAACCCGAAAACAATGCTTTTCGACAGACACTCGCAAAAATGAAAATAGCAGATGAAAAAACGAAGTAGTATTATAAGCATTTTAATTCCGATCCTAATCGCAATTGTCACACAAGGCATCCTTATATCTTCTATCAGTGCAAACACGAACATCCACTTCGTTGATGTGACGCAGGAAGCGGGCATCCACTATAAACACGTCGATGGCCGGAGCGGGCAGAAGTATTTCATGGAGACGCTCGGTTCCGGTGCCGCTTTCTTTGACTACGACGCCGACGGTGATCCCGATCTGTATTTCGTTAATGGCGCGCCACTTCCCGGCTATGTCTCGCAAGAGATTCCAACCAATTGCCTCTATGAAAATAATGGCGACGGCACTTTCACGGACATCACTGAAAAAGCAGGGGTCGGGGATACCGGCTATGGACACGGATGCGCCGTGGGTGACTACAATAACGACGGCAAATTGGATCTTTACGTCACAAACTACGGGGTCAATCGGCTCTACCGTAATAACGGCGATGGTACGTTTACAGAGGTTGCGGAATCCGCAGGCGTGACGGAGCCACGTTGGAGCACAGGTTGCGCTTTTGCTGACTACGATCGAGACGGAAATCTCGACCTTTACGTTGTCAACTACATTGTCTTTGACATCGATGAAAATCCGTGGTGCGGATTCAAGGAAAAGGGGATCCGTGCCTACTGTGAACCCGATAATTTTATCGCTCAATCCGATACGCTCTATCGCAACAACGGTGACGGTACGTTCACCGACGTTACAAAGACAGCGGGGATTTACAACACCACCGGCAAAGGTTTAGGCGTTGTCTGGGGCGACTATAATAACGATGGTACCCCTGACATCTACGTTGCTAACGATTCCACAGAAAATCTCTTTTATCACAATAATGGGGATGGCACTTTTGAAGAGGTCGGTTTTATGGTCGGCGTTGCACTCAGCGAAGATGGTGTCGCTGAAAACGGTATGGGGACAGCCTTCGGCGATTGGAACAACGACGGCTGGCTCGATCTCACCGTCACGAATTATGCCCAACAGACGAACACGCTCTACCATAACGATGCAGATGGCTTCTTCACAGACACAACAGCCATGACAAAAACCGCACAGATCACCTATCCCTATCTCGGTTGGGCAACCGCTTTTATCGATTACGATAACGATGGATACCAAGACCTTTTCGTTGCCAACGGGCATCTGCATGAGAATCTCGCTGAACTCGGACAGGAAGGCACGTACGGGCAACGCAACCTGCTCTTCCGAAACAACGCGAGCAACACATTTACCGAAGTCTCTGAAACCCTCGGTCCGGGTATGAAGTTGGCGGACGTAAGCCGCGGTGCTACTTTTGCAGACTACGATTTAGATGGCGACATCGATATCGTGGTAACCAATTCCAACACCGCGCCGCGCCTTTTGCGGAACGACGGCGGTAACCGAAAAAACTATTTGCAGATCCGATTGACAGCGACACACGGTTCCACGGATGCGATTGGTACTCGCGTCAAGATCACGACCGGAAAACTCACACAGATGCGTGAGATACGGAGCGGAGACGGCTACCTCTCACAACAAGATCTCACACTCCATTTCGGAATTGGGGATTACGAACAGGTGGATAGTATTGAAGTGCAGTGGCAGAACGGGACAAAGCAGTTGATCGGAAGTGTCTCCGCAAATCAGGTGCTATTTCTCGAGGAAAACGGGAATGAATAATATATCGGATGCCGTTGAACGCCACTATTGGAAAGCGGTCACTTTTCTCATGGTCCTAATTTTAGTCGGCAGCGGGTTTTGGGGTGTGAGACGCTTTGCACCTGCAGTGTTTCTTGGAAAACCGGATTTAATTGCCGTCCCGAATGAGGAACGTCCACAAAATCAAACAACAGAGACGCCAACACCGAGCAAACCCGAACTTCTCAACATCAACACCGCCTCTGCGGAAGAACTCCAGACTCTCCCGAATATCGGCATACAAATGGCACAAAAGATTGTTGATTACCGAACACAGCACGGTAAATTTGCCAGTGTAGACGCTCTCCAGAACGTCAAAGGTATTGGTGCGAAGACTTTGGAGAAACTAAGACCTTTCGTTGATGCGAAGTGACTATATTTCCATCCTACCGGTCTCTGTGAAAATGTGTTGAACTGGCACGTCCCATGTTTGTGGGAACGTATCTTCTACGAGTTGTATCTCATACGCCAATCCGATCGCAACTGCGTCTGGACACTTCGTGAGAAATCGGTCGTAGAAACCCTTGCCGTATCCGAGGCGATACCCATTACGATCGAAAGCGATACCGGGAACAACAATGAGTTGAAGGTGTTCGGTTGGAAAGATTGGGCATGTCTCGTTCGGTTCCAACATACCGTAGGGATGGCGCACTAACTCTGTTTTTAGGTTCTGAATCCGTCGTGGGATGAGTTCCAACTGTTCTGTATCTACCACAGGCGCACAAACCTGCTTGCCTGAATTAAGTAACCCTTCAAGGAAACCAGTGGTTTCAACCTCGCTTCTCATACTCAGGTAGAGCATTACGGAATCGAAACCCTCACGCTGCATCCAGCGCGCAGTGGCATCAACAATACGCTGGCTGAGCCGTGTCCGCTCTTCTGAGGTGAGTGCTTCGCGACGGTGGAGAGTTTCAGTACGGACGCGTTCCCGCTCGATAGCGATCTTCATCGTTCCTACTTTTGATACCTGACTTTTCCAGCAACTTCCACAGTATCAACAATCGCCATAATCACAGCATCGACCGGTTTGTTGCCCGTCACTGCGGTCTGACGCGCCGAACTGCCGGTGGCGACGAGTACAATTTCACCGATACCTGCCCCGACTGCATCCACAGCGACAGTATATATCCGATCAACCTCTCCGTTGAGATCCACATTTTGGACAACCATCAGTTTGCTTCCGATTAATTTCTCATCTTTCTGCGTCGCGACGATTGTCCCAGTAACTTTTCCAAGGGTCATCTAATAAAAACCTTTCGTATCATATAAGAATCGCGAGTGGAGAAATTGAGGAAACCCCTATCAAGGGGAAACACCCAAGCAAAAACACTCGCTCCTACAAGAAGAATCTTTTCCTGCATCACCGAATTTGAGAGCGTCCACTTCATGATAGTAATTATACATGGAATCCGCTGAAATTTCAAGTTTCAATCTACGCTATCCGAAAAGTGCATCCGAAAATGTGTATAGGCGGTAGGACCGAAATATCCCTGAGACATCGGCAGGCGCGAGATTGACAAACGCCCCATAATGTGCTAAACTATTTTTAAGTTATTTCGATTCTCTGGTAAAGTGGAGGGAACCTTGAGCCGAAATCATGCCGATGTCATCATTATCGGTGGAGGCATTATCGGATGCAACATCGCTTACGATCTCGCCAAACGGAACGTGAAATCGTTAGTAATCGACAAAGCCTCCGCTGTTGGTACAGAAGCCTCATGGGCAGGTGCGGGAATTTTGACTTCACACGCCTCAACACATGAGCCGTATCCGACCCTCTGCCGAGAGAGCCTTGCCCTCTATCCGACCTTAGCAGAAGAACTCCGAGCCGAGACGCAGATAGATATTGAACTGATTCAATCTGGGACACTGTCGGTATTCTTCAACCCAACTGAAGCGGCAGGATTAATCGGTCTCGCAGATCGGCGCGTGAAGCGTGGCTTCTCAACGGAAGTTCTGACAGCGGAACAAGCATGGGAGTTGGAGCCTGCGCTCTCAAAATCCATCGCCGGTGCAGTTCTGTTTCCTGAAGATGCGCAAGTCCGTAATCCGAAGATGGTAACCGCACTTGCCAAGGGTGCCGCAAAACGCGGTGCACAATTCCAAGTCGGCAATCCTGTCACCGATTTCATCCGAGTGAGTGAAGACGGTGGTGAACACGTTGTTGGTGTCGTTGTCAACGGTGAAACCTATTACGCCGAAACGTTCGTAATTGCCGCAGGGTGCTGGACAGGAACGCTGACTGCTCAACTTGATGTCCCGATTCACATTGAACCTGCGAAAGGACAGATAGTCCTCGTTGAAGCAATGCCGCCGCTTTTCGAGCGAACTATTGATGGACTCGGCATCTACATCGTGCCGAGAGCAGACGGCAAAATCCTGCTCGGAGCGACAGTCGAATTTGTCGGCTATGACAAGACCGCAACCGTGGACGGTGCCAAGCAATTGATTGACGCTGGAATTGCCATCGCGCCGCAACTTGCGCAGAGTACTTTCGTGCAAACATGGGCAGGTCTGCGCCCTCATGCCAGAAAGGGACCGCTTCTCGGTTACTTACCCAAGTATAACAACGTTGTTTTGGCATCGGGACATTTCAAAAATGGTATTCTCCTCGCGCCGATTACAGGACAACTTATCGCTGAACTGATCACCACAGGACAGCCATCACTGTCCTTGGAACCTTTTCAGCCAACACGGGTGTAACGGATATTCTCGCAGGAGTTAGAGAATTAAATTTAAAGGCGTGAAATATTTTTTTAATTTTAAATGAATTGTTTCAAAACATCAGGGTTAAACTTTAAATGAATCTTTTTAATGATCGAAAAAGGGTATAAAACACTACCCCTCTCTGACGAAAAAACTTAGAAAGGAGTTTTCAAAATGCGTCAGTACGTTTTGTGTTTAACGGAGGCAACGCCTCACGCTGGAGATGAACGTGACAATTCTTTGGGGGATTGGATCTCCCGGAAGACACAGGCATCTAAGATTGCCAATGCATGTCGTTATTGGACGAAGACCCGATTATGGAGAAGGCACAGACCGAGGAGTGAACAAGCAGGCATCCTCCGTTACGGAACGGAAGGGGGATTGCACGCCTTCGCTTGAGAAACTCCTCTTTTGAGGAGACAAGCATGTTACACACTGACGAACAGTTGATGCTCTCTGTGAAGGATGGAGACAGAGATGCATTCCGAATTTTAACCGAACGCCACTATACAAATACTTTAAATTTTATCTATCGATTTGTCAAAAACCGGACCCTCGCGGAAGACCTCTGTCAGGAGACGTTCCTACGGGTGTGGCGCTGTGTGCCAACGTATCGCCCAATTGCGAAATTTAGAACGTTCCTTTATCACATCGCCAAGAACGTCTGTTTAAAACAGTTGGCGAAGGATCAGAGAACACCGCAGATTGAATCTTTGGATGCACCCTATAACGATGAAGATGAAAACTCTCACCCCATTGCGGTTGCTATCGCAGACACCGACTACTCTCCAGAGGCGTTACTTATCGCCAAAGAGACTTACGAGGCAATTCAGGCGGCAATCAGCAAACTGTCGCAAGAACATCAATTAGTGTTTCGGTTGACAGAAGTTCAAGGATTGTCTTATCAGGAAGTTGCCGAGATCGTTCAATGTCCGATTGGCACTGTTGCCTCACGTAAAAACGCTGCGATTCGACAACTCCGGAAATTTTTGGCACCCTACAGGACCAGCTTATGATATACAGGTTCTTAGGATTAAATATATAAACCTCCTTGGCACTCTGGCGTCCAACACCACGTCAGAGTGCCTTTTTTATCGGAACGGAAACACAATTCAATGGACAATTGCGATGGATTGATATATGATGTAACTTCAGACAGAAAAGAAATAGCCGCTCCCCTCTTAGCACGTCTCAGACAACAGACAGGAATGTAACACAATGGAAAACGCACGTTCCCACGTCAAAGCACTCACCTTTGATGTTTTCGGCACGGTTGTAGATTGGTACAGCTCAATTGTTGCTGAAGGCGAAGAATTCGGGGACACCCACGGTATCGAGCTTGATTGGACGCAATTCGCTTTGAAATGGCGCGCCGGTTACGGTCCGGCAATGGACAGGGTTCGGCGCGGTGAACTGCCGTGGCAGAACATTGACGCACTGCATCGACTCATTTTGGATAGCCTCCTTGAAGAGTTTAACATTGTAGACCTGAGCGAAACCGATAAAGACCATTTGAACCGAGTTTGGCATCGACTGAAACCGTGGCCCGATGCGGTCAGTGGCTTGACACGACTCCGCACGCGATACATCGTCGCTACACTCTCTAACGGCAACGTTGCCCTGCTAACGAATATGGCAAAATTTGCAGGACTACCGTGGGATTGTATCCTATCTGCCGAGTTGACGGGGCATTACAAGCCCGACCCCGAAGTTTACCAAACTGCCGCCGCGCTGCTCGGTTTGTCTCCGAATGAAGTTATGATGGTCGCCGCACACCCTGGGGATCTCCGAGCCTCGCAAGCCGTCGGTTTTCAAACAGCGTTGGTGCCGCGCCCTCTGGAGTACGGACCCGGTAGAACCCAAGGTGTAAATGCGCATCCGTCGGACCTCGTCGCCAACGATTTTAACGAGTTGGCGGACCTATTAGGAATAACGTAATTTGTAAGGAAAATTAAAGAATGGAAAATACGTTGTTGAAACACAAAAAGAGCGTGTAGCCTGCAACGACGGCGCAGGCGGATATACGGAGAGGGCGATCCTTCACGTAACCCGGCTAAACGAGCCGCAAGGAAAATTAAAAAAATGGATAAAATCCGAATTGCTTTTATTGGCTGTGGTGGCATGTCATCGCAATTGCAACAGTGCATACCGATGGTGCCAGAGTTTGAATTTGTCGCTACTTGTGACCTCGTGGAAGAGAAAGCGGCATCGAACGCCCGAAGGTTCGGTGCCCTCCGTCATTATACCGACTACAATGAGATGTTCAAAAATGAAGATCTCTATGCAGTCGCTGTTGTCGGTAGACCGGAGGATAAACTGCATCGGGACATCGGTATTGAGTGTCTCCAGCGCGGTTATCACATCTACACCGAAAAGCCGCCTGCGACCACTGCTGAAGGCGCGAAGATGCTCGTCGATGCATCCGCTGAGAGCGGCAAAACGGGTATGGTCGGTACAATGTGGCGACATGCCCCTGCACATCAGATTGCCAAACAGTTGATGGACGAAGCGGAATTCGGTGAAGCCTGTCAATACCATACCCGATACCTCGCGCCGGGTCCGCGTCTCCAAGAGGCGGGATCGCCCTTTGCGTGGCCCTTTATGCTCGATCAGGTGATTCATCCGACCGATTGCATGCGTTTCTTTATCGGACAGGTCAGTGAAGTCTACGCCACAGGCAGAGTTGATGCTGAATCGAGTACCGTCTCAATGTCCGTGAACCTGCGTTATGAGAACGGTGGTATGGGCACAATGACGCTCGGCACCGGTCCAGTTTTAGAAGCCATGGTTTTCGTCAAAGGCACCGGCAATCAGGCGATCCAGGTACTTGAGACACGCAGATTGCGACGTTACCGTATGCCGACATGGCTCGACGCGGGAGGTGGCTATGCCGATACACCGACCGAGGAATGGGATCTCAACACTGCGTTCCACAGCATCGGCAGACCGGGTTATCTCGAAGAGATGCAGCACTGGGCAGCGTCACTACAAGCAGGAGCACAACCCCACTCCAGCCTCGAAGATTCCTACCAAAATATGCGCGTTTTAGAGGCAATTAGCCATAGCATTGAAACCAGAGAAGTCGTTCAAATTCCAGTGTAACTTAAGATTTAGCTTTTTCGTAACCTCGATTCTTGAGCAAGA
This sequence comes from Candidatus Poribacteria bacterium, assembly GCA_965220065.1. Classification (GTDB taxonomy): domain Bacteria; phylum Poribacteria; class WGA-4E; order WGA-4E; family WGA-3G; genus WGA-3G. The sequence continues at coordinate 3,873,291 of OZ244804.1, read as the reverse complement.
TGTTTGTATTGGAGATAAACAATGAGACAAGTAGTTATTTATCCAGGCGAAGACGGCTATTGGATTGCTGAATGCCCCAGTTTGCCCGGTTGTATCAGTCAAGCTGAAACCAAACAACGGGTGGTCAGCAGTATTCGAGAGGCAATTGAGGGTTATATCGTTGCCCTTAAAGAAGATGGAATACCAGTCCCTGAAGAACACTTTGAGGCATTGTTGTTAGCCGTATGAGCGGATTACCGACATTGTGTGGAGATGTCTTAGAAAAGGAAACGCGGAACACTATGGACTGGGCACCCCGTGTAAAACCCATCAAAATCCGGCAACTTTATCGGTATGCTCGGCTCGGTATCTACGATGATACGTTGCTACACGATGTCGGTTGGGAACTCTACGCTCGCTGTATGGACATCGCTACAGTCGCCGACGTTTACCGAGGTGGACGCGTGCCGTGTCCGAAGTGTCGCACAAAAGTAACGCGCCGCATTGACCCGCTCTTTAGTAAAGGTGAAGGTGGCACGCACGACCTCTGGTTCCGCTGTCCACATTGTACCGAGCGACTTCTCTGGCGTGACTGCCGTCAGGCACTCCGCAATACACCGAGATGCTTTACATGCCACGCCGCACTCCTGAAAACCGACGTATTGCGGTGTACTTGCGGGAAGACCTGGTCCCAAGAAGCCTACAACCAGTCGGTGAGGACCCGCGTTCGTTTACCGTGTCCGCATTGTTTTAACCCCGTTCGTAGACCCAAGGTCCCAGTTCAAACCGTCAGACATCGGCAACCCAAGCCTGAATTGCACTGCCCGAAATGTCAAGGCGTTGCCCTGCATCAGCACGGCAATATCGAATGTACAGTCTGCGGCTACAAACGCCGGTGGCGGGATTACCGCAAGAGTCTAAAAAAGAAGGACGAAAAACTCGAATGTCCGAACTGTCGATACATCTTTAGATGGCAGGCGTGGCGTAAAAGTGTTCGTTCGTTAAGAACCGGTAATCCGAGACCCGCACGTGAGTTCGTTAAAAAATGGCTCAGGTGCCGTTCACCGCAACAGCGTATGATACAGATTGATACCCTACTTCAAACTTTACACGGCAGAGGTCCTTTAGCCCCTCTGTTTATTGATAGTGGTGAACACAAGATCCGCCAGATGCTTGACGATCTCGCATCACAAAAGTAAATTTATGCAAGACACAGTCATTACACCCCAATGGGAAGAGGAAAATTCTCAAGATTTCATCGACTACGGGAAATACTTCGTTCCTGACCGGGAGATTCAGATTAATTGCATTTGCGAGGTAATCCCGCCCCCATCAGAACCCGCGTATATACTGGATCTCTGCTGTGGGGAAGGTCTCCTTACGCGCGCCTTGTTAGATAAGTTTCCTGAATCTCACGTCTACGGTTTAGATGGTTCTCCGAAAATGATTGCGCACATAGAAAAGGCACTCTCCGTTTATGGAGAGCGTTTTAAGGCAAAACAATTTGATTTGGCGGCAAGCGACTGGCGCGAGTTCTCTTTTCCTGTCCATGCTGTCGTATCTTCTCTTGCGATCCATCACTTGGACGGCACTGAAAAACAGGCACTGTTCAAAGATATGGCATCCATACTCATACCGGGCGGAAGTTTTATCATCGCCGATCTGACTGAACCCATGGATCGGTTTGGAAGGAAGTTTGCGGCGGACATTTGGGATAAAATAGTGCGTCAACGTTCACTCGATCTGGATGGCGATCTGAGAGGCTATGATCACTTCTGTGAACTTGGCTGGAATCATTATGCGCAACATGAACCCGATCCAGATTCGATTGACAAACCGTCGTCGCTGTTTGATCAACTCAAATGGCTTGAACAGGCTGGATTTACTGATGTCGATGTATTCTGGATGAAGGCTGGACACGCTATCTTCGGCGGACGCAAGCCGAACTCAGAAGCGAAACAGATAATATGAAGCGGCACACAGACCAAACACAAACCATAGATGATGAATTCACGAAGCGAAGGATGCGGCTCCGAATCGCGCCCGGACCCTCAGGTGATGACGTTCCGGAATGGACAACTGATGGTATTGAGGAACTCCCAGAATTCTTTAATTCGACTGCTGATATTTGGGATCAGAAGTTTGGTGCCAAGTCCGATGATCCGTTCTATCAGGCTGTCGCTCTCCACATACCACAGACAGACGAATCGATCGAGATTTTGGACCTCGGTTGTGGCACGGGAATTCAACTTGAGTTCGTTTTTGCAAGGGCACCGAATGCCAAAGTTACAGCGATTGATAGGGCACCGAACATGCTTAAGCAACTCAGGGCAAAATTCGCCAACAAAACCGAACAGTTAAGATTGCAGCAGGGCTCCCTGTTGGAGCTTGCGTTTGGGGATCATGCGTATGACTACGCTATTTCCACGCTAACCATGCACCATTTTCTTCCAGAACGGAAGGTCGCCATTTATAAAAAAGTGAGAAAGGCTTTGAGAACAACCGGTATCTATATAGAAGGCGATCAGGCTAGCACGCTTGAAGAGGAGAAAAGTACACTCTATTGGTACGATAGGTGGATCGCGAAACTCCCAGGTGGTGACCGTGCTGAATGGAATTATGATGTCACATTATCGCCGGAGACACAAGTCCACATACTTCAGGAGACTGGATTTTCTGAGGTACAACTTACCTGGAGACACCCTTCACAAGGGGCTGTTTATGTTGCCAAACATTGAGGTTCCGATAGAATATAATTACACTCAATAGAGCAATAGAAGCAGGAACGAACAATTCCTAATTGTCAATCGAAATTAGCAATGCAGGAGGAAGACCATGAAAATTCTGTTTTTTATCACCCTCGTTATCAGTCTGGTAATGCCTGGCACACTTTGGGGCAAAAATCTGGCACTGGAGTTAGATGGGGCGACGGCTATCGAAGTTCCGAACAGTGACAGCTTAAATCCCAAAACCGCGATAACGATAGAGGCATGGATGAATATGAGCAAACCTACCGGTGAGTGCCTCGCAAAGGACTGGGGCGGTCAAAGGGATTATATTTTTCCAGAGATTGTCCAAAATGGAAACGGATTACGGTTTGTCCTCTGGCCCGGCACAAAAATCCTTGATGTTCCTGGATTGGAGCCGAACAAATGGCAACATGTCGCTGGAGTCTGGGATGGTAAAGAAATGCGGACATATATTGATGGGGAAGAGAAGGGTGCGGCACCCTTTGGAGCAAAGGAATTAGCGGCAACTGATGCTTCGCTGTACATCGGTGTCGGTGATAGTAAAAGTTGGTTCTGTACAGGGTCGATTGATGAAATCCGTATTTGGGAAGTCGCTCGGACCGAAGAAGAGATTAACGAGTTCATGATGAAGGTTCTCAATGGCGATGAAGAGGGCTTAAACGCGCACTACACTTTCGATGAAGGCAATGCCAACGATAATTCCAAAAATGGCAATGATGGCGACGGTGGGTTTGGAAAACCTAACTACGTTAATGTCACCAACACCTTGGATCTCGAACCGCTTTCCGTTGACCCGGATGATAAACTGACAACAACGTGGGCATGGGTGAAACAGACCCAATAATTAATTGGTTTTGGAAGGAATAAGGAATTGCACCAACTTTCAGATAAAATTCTTTCGTTCTACAGACAGACGCAAGAGTCGAAAAGACTGACGATCCAGACCAAAGGTCAGTTGGAATTTGTACGGACACAAGAGATCGTCACACGCTATCTACCGCCGGCACCAGCAGTCGTTTTGGACATCGGTGGCGGTTCGGGTCCCTATGCCTGTTGGTTAGCAAAGGCGGGTTATGAGGTCCACCTCGTGGATCCCGTAGATTTACATGTTGAGCAGGCGAAAGAAGCCTCACACCGACAACCGAAACACCCGATTGCCAGCATATCGCTTGGCGACGCGCGAGAACTCCGTTTTTCGTCAATGTCAGCGGATACCGTCCTGTTATTGGGACCGCTCTATCATCTGACTAATAAAAGTGAACGGATGCTTGCACTCAGTGAAGCATATCGTGTCCTGCGAGACGGTGGTGTTATGGTTGCCGCCGGTATCTCACGCTTTGCGTCTTTGCTCGACAGTTTTTTTGAGGGACGATTCGAGGATCCTGTTCATAGAGACATCGTTCAAAACGATCTTGAAACAGGTTACCATCGCAACCTGACCGAGAGCCTTAAGTACTTCACGGATGCGTATCTTCACCATCCCGAAGTGCTCAGTTCTGAAGTCATCGAAGCCGGTTTTCAACATCAAGCAACGCTTGCTGTAGAAGGGCCCGCATGGCTTTTTGAATCCTTTGAGGATTATTGGAAAAATCCCGAGCTGCGTCTTGTGGTTTTGGACCTGATTCGCAAAGTCGAAGCAGAGTCTTCAATACTTGGCATGAGTGCGCATATCCTTGCAATAGGGACGAAATAGAAGGGGATCAATAATGCCTGAAGGTCAAGTGGTTCACAAGACGGAAACGCCTATTACGGTCGAGTCGCTGCAGACCGATTTTGAGACACTCGGTATTGAAAAGGGGATGACCTTACTCGTCCATTCGTCCTTGAGCGCGATGGGATGGGTCTGCGGCGGTGCTGTCGCCGTCATTATCGCACTTCAGGAAGTGTTGGGGGAAACTGGCACGCTTGTGATGCCGACCCATTCGACCGACCTCAGCGATCCGAGCCAATGGGAGAATCCACCCGTGCCGGAGTCGTGGTGGCAAACAATACGGGAAACGATGCCTGCCTATGATCCCGACTTGACACCGACCCGCTCGATGGGAAAAATTGTCGAAACGTTCCGAAGGCAAAAAGGTGTTCTCCGCAGCACGCACCCACAGAGTTCCTTCTGTGCAAGCGGTCCTCAAGCATCATACATCACAGATAACCACTCTTTGGCATTTGGCTTTGGCGAAAACTCGCCGCTTGCCAGAATCTACGATTTGCACGGTTCCGTCCTGCTCCTGGGGGTCGAACACTCAAACAACACGTCCATACATCTCGCAGAACATCGGGCAGACTTTCCAGCCAAACGCGTTGTCCAAGAGAGTGCCCCGATTTCACAGGCGGGTTCAAGGACATGGACCACCTTTGAAAATATCAATGTAGACGCTTCGGATTTTGATCGGATCGGTGCGGACTTTTTGCATTCTGGTGTGGGAAAGATGGTTCGGCATGGCAAAGTCAGCATGGCAAATTGCCAGCTCATGCCACAGCGCGCTGTTGTGGACTTTGCGGTTGATTGGCTGAAGAGAAATAGGATGTAGGAGTGATCTCTTGATCGCGACTTGAGAATCCTAAAAAAATTGATTTTTCTTTATCTATATGTTATACTACAGTGATGAGAGATTTTGGCAGAGATAAGATTTTGAACAGTAGTTTTTGGACATGGGCAAACCGAAGGCTGCCTCCCTGCTACTGGCGTATCTATCACGCTGGCTCCAGGTGGAATTAAGAGTCGTCTACGCGGGACGGCTTTTTTAGCAGGGACAGTTGACATGAAAGAGATCTGTGAGAATTGCAACTATTGTAGCAACTTTGAAGGGGTTCTGTATTGCCACAATATCGACAATAGCGAAAATATAAAAGTTCAACCGATAAGGTTAGGCTTCAGACCGAAAGACTTTAAAGCGGTTGCCGATATTAAGAGCATCTTCCATGCTGTCAAAGCCACTTGGGAATCACCGGTGGTCGCACCGACACATACCTGTGAACATTTCCAACCCGCCCGATGCAGCCCCCTGAACCCGTCGCACCAGAGATTAAAGCCACCATCGACGCAGCGGAAGTAGAACTGAAAAAAATTTAACGTTTTGGGATTAGACTGGAAGTGTCCAATGTTTATCAAAGACCATCATGACAAAATGGTTAATATTAGTGAATTTTCGTCTATCACTATAGAATATGAAACGTTTGGCACTGGAAGGGCCGTGCATTGTATTGCGGGACATCATACGTTTGATGAGAACAAACCTATACAGAGGCTTCAGAGAAACGTAACACTCGGTATGTTTCCGTACAGAAAACAGGCAGAGAGCGTGTATGAAGATTTAATGAAAACTATAGGCGAAGGCTCGGGGCTATTCGTGATGCCCAAAATGGAAAAGCTTCTTGAAGATTTAGATACTGAAGCTCTTAATGAACTTGAGGCATACGAAGCACAGTGGCTAAAAGAGAGTGGTGAAAAACCTGTCAAACGCGGTTGTGGTTGTTTACCTGTTCTTGTGATTTTACTTTCGATAGCTGGTATCACTTTATTTTTCGTTTAGAGCGTTTTACGAAGGAGAATGTCAAATGGCGGAATTATTAAGAGAACTTCGCGTATCTAACGATGCGATGAATGATCCGGAAGAATTGCGTCACCGGATCTCGGAAGAAGGATATGTTTTCTTCAAGAAGCTGCAAGATCCCGACAAACTCTGGGCGTTGCGGCGAGAGATGCTAACGACGATGCAGGAAGGCGGTTGGCTCGTCGCGGGGACCGATCCTATGGATGGCATCGCTGATATATCCACCCAGTGTACCGAGGGTGATCCTGAATACACAGATGTATACCATGAAGTGTATAAGTTAGAGGCGTTCCACCGTTCCGGGCATTGGCACGAAGTCGTCGATATGGTAGAGAAGATTGTTGGTAGAGAGGTGCTCCCGCATCCACAGAAGATTGCGCGTCTCTGGTTCCCTAAATACACGGCGCACACTACACCGATACATCAAGACTTCGTCCACTTCCAAGGAAATTTCCAGACCTATACCTGTTGGGCACCCATCGGGGATTGTCCAATAGAATTGGGAGGCTTAGCAGTCCTACCCGGTTCGCATAAAGTCAATAAGGTCATGGACCACCACTTTTCACTCGGTGCTGGAAGTCTCTGCGTTAGGGAGGACGAGTTGTCGGGTGAATGGCATTCCACAAACTATGAGGTCGGCGATACGCTCATCTTCCCTGCTTTGACCATTCATAAGGCACTCCCGAATTTGACCGAAGATCGGCTTCGCGTGTCGCTCGATAATCGTTATCAGGCCGTCGATGACCCGATTGCTGAGCACATGCTCGAACCGCACCTGAATCTCTTCAACTCCCTTACATGGGAACATGTCTATCACAATTGGGAGTCCGATGAACTGAAGTACTATTGGAAAGATCATGATCTGACCGTTCTGCCAAGGGATTTCAGTTACGGAAATAAAGGGTTTGAGGAAGCGTTGGAGTTGGCGAGGGACGGAGATGAACGCGCCATCCTACACTTAAACCGAGCGGTCAAGCGTGACGCTACAACCGAATTGGCACAGCGAGCCGTTGCAGTCCTGCAAGAAATCAATGCCGGGGCTGCTCAATAGTGGATTTTCATTACAAAGACATCATCCCTTGGGGTAGATCGTTTGACGAATACTTGGGTATGTTCAACCTCTCCGAGGACGATTTGGCGCGGGATATTGTCGATGTCGGCGGCGGTCCCGCGTCTTTCAATTCTTTGATGCACCAGCGCGGCACGCCGATCGTCTCGGTCGATCCGATTTACCGGTATTCAGAAGCGGAATTGCGCCAGCGAATCCAAGAAACCTACGACGATGTCATCGCGCAAGCCCGACAGAATCAAGATAAATTCGTCTGGACACACATCTCGTCTGTTGATGAACTGGCTGAAATCAGGATGCAGGCGATGGAGACATTCTGCCGAGATTTTGAGAGCGGCAAGCAACAGGGACGATACATAGACGCATCACTCCCCGATCTACCCTTCCCTGACGGTCATTTCGACCTCGTGCTCTCCGCACATCTGCTCTTTTTCTACTCTGCTAACAGAGATTCGGTGTTCCACCTCAATGGGATTCGGGAACTACTTCGCATTGGAACTGAGGTGAGAATTTTCCCAATCGTTGATGTCAACAGCAATCCTTCCCCGTTCTTATCACCTGTTATCAACGAACTTGAAAAAGACGGAATCGCTTGTTCAGTTGAACGCGTTCCGTATCATTTCCAGAAAACAGGGAATGAAATGCTGCGGTTAAGGTCACGCTGATTGCCTGAACCACAGATTACCATTTGTGTTTCGGTGTTTCGGAGAGGTCTTTGACGAATCCGTAGGTCCAATCTACAGTCCGATACCCGCAGTTACTGTAAAAGAGGAACGCTCGGTGGTTATCCCAAGCAGTACTAATCGCCGCATGCCGGTATCCGATTTTCTTCATCTCTTGAAGTGCGTACTGAAGCAGATAACGCCCCAGACCTTGCCCCTGAAAATCGTCCTCAATACCGAGCCATGTCGTATGAAGCCAAACTTGTGCATCGGCGTGGCTTGAGAACTCTCCGCCGCCAATGGATTCACACAGATGCCGACCTGTTCACCGTTTTGGCGAGCGAGCACAGTGCAATTCGGGAGTTGTCCACGTCCGTCCTTCCATTCAATAGAAAGCGTTACCGGTAGACTTGAAGGGACGGGTGTAACGGAATAGTCTTCCCAATCCAAAAAGACCTCTCCTTCACAACGGTGGTAGCCGTTAAATCCGAGGAGTCCTTGAACCTGATCGAGCGCATCCGATAGATAGGCGTGGTCAAAATGATAAAAGCGGTATCGACAGTCTTGTGAAAAGGCAAAAATTCGAGAAATGTTAAACCCTTTCAGATGTGCCTCTGCCTTTTCCAGTATGGCTTGTCCAACACGCCGGACACCACGTTCGTAACTGAAAAACCGGATAACACCGATATCCTCTTCCCGATTATCCTCATCTTGACCGATACCCACGTGAATAAGCGCCTGCACAGCACCGTTTACTATCGCTACAAAGGCTGTTTCAGAGTCAAGTCCGCCCTCCTTCTTATCGGCTTTACCGGTCGTAACGCCACGTATTGCAGTAGCAAATTCCTCCTCTTTTACCGGATAGCAATGCGGGATGCTGGCGGTCATACGGTTGTAAAATTGTGTCACCGGTGTCTTCATGTCGGGGATATATTGTAAAATTTCCATCTGTTCCTCTAACGTTTCTGGACTTGGAAACTGGCATCTAACGCCTTCTCAACTCGGACCTGCGATTCTTCAAGGTGCGCAAAACTGTAATCGTCAAGATTCCCTCTGGCGTTTTGAAGCACGCGTTGTATCTTACTCCTGATTTGTCCGAGGTGGAGACGTGCGAGTGATCGCGCATCCTCAGGCGTGCCACTGTCGGCTTCCAATACCAGTTTGATGAGTTGCTTCAAATGTTCACGCTGCAAACCGCGACGGAAACTGGAGATGAACGCATCCGAATTCGACCACTGCTTCGCACCCGCATCCCTTCCGAGTTCCACCCAAACCGCATCCGTAATGCCTGAAAAGAGTTCTGGCATTGTGAAAGCGTCTCCGCCTTTCGGAAACTTAAGTTCAGCGTCCTGAACGCGAGAGAGCACCGCGGGATAAAGCAACCGCTCTAATATCAGGGTTTGATTGCGCAGAATGACACTATGCACCGGATAATCGAAACGTAAAGAGTTCCAACTGTCTCCACCCCAATCACTCCAACGCGTGATTGCCAGACTATTGAGGAGTTCGGGCGAGAAACTGAAGGCTTTATCCGAAAGGGCGTATTCTTTGATGAATTGGAGTGCCTCGCGTTGTTTCGTCGCTGGCACAGGCACGAACGGTAAACGACCGTTTTCATCACCGCGATGATCGCGATGGTGATACTGTCCACCGATGTATCGGCTTGCGAGATACATTGTAAAGCCGTGTTCGAAAAGCAGGCTTCCGAATGCCCGCCTGACCCGTTGATAGCCCATCCCTTCCTTGGTAACTTTGTCGGCAATCTTATCCCAGAGTCCTACAACGACTTCACGCCGTTGCTTGGCAAACGCAAGCGGATCATCACCGAGGTCCCATCGATTCACCAGTGGATCGAGGTCCCTGAAGCGATACCCATACGCATCCTCATCTGTGCCATAAGTGAGGTCTGATGTCGCGGCACGGGAAGCGATCTCACCTAAGGCTTTCAATTCACCTTCGGGTTTGCTGGCATCAATGGATTTATAGGCATACTCGACCACCCAATAATCCCAAGGTCCGATTGTCTTTGTATAGTAATCTCCCTGTTCCTGACCTTCAGGTGCGATATTCACAGCATCGTATTCCATAACGGAACCGATAAGTGCTTCGCCGCTTTTTTTATTCAGGTCGTCAAGGGAGAATATCGTACTCGCTTTAAAGTTGTGTCGGAATCCCAACGTATGTCCGACTTCGTGCATCGTCAATGTTTTGAGCGCTTCTCCGATAAACTCCTCTGGGAGTTCACCATCTTCGTCGGTCAGACCTCGCGCCTGCAGGACACTCGCCATAAATCCCATCTGCCGTGCCAAGCCGGATGCCATCTGACAGTGGAACCGTGAAGAGTGGTCCATCGGGTGGTCGCGTTCATGCGCCACTTCATCAAAGAACGTCGTATACTCCCGTTGCCAATACCGGATCCAGCTCTCACCGATAAGGATATCGGCATCCAAGATCTGGCCTGTCAACGGGTTTACGCGAGAGGGACCGATCGCGAACCCTGCCCCAACCATCCAACGAATCGTATTATAGCGTGCATCTTCAGGGTCCCAATCCTCATGGTCTTGTTGAATACGTGCTTCAATTGCATCGGCAAAGCCTATTTTTTCAAACGCCTTGTTCCATTCGAGAATCCCCTGTCGAACATAGGGGCGGTAGCGATGCGGCACCGTTTTTTCGATGTAGAAGATGATCGGTTCTTTCGGCGGTGAAAATTTCGCATCTTTGTCAGCTTTCTCCAAATGCCATCGATTGACATACCGAATAAAAGGGGCATCACTGGTTTTAGACGAATAGTCTTTGACCGCCGTCATAAAATGTCCGAGGCGATCATCAGCCAATCGGGGACGATAGTTGTTTTCTGGAAGTCCAGCAAGACTGTAGTGCAGGGTCAACTGGATACCTCGACTGTCGGGAATGGTACTCATATTCTGTTGGGAACTGTATACAGCATTGACTTTCAATTCAACGTTCTTCGGGAACGCCTTGACCGCTCCCCAAGTGCTGCGTGTTTTATCGAAGCGAGCATCAGATGCAATACGGCGTGCCAGAGGCGGTAGGTCGGATATAAAAACCGGAGAGATGTTCACCAATAGGCTCTTCCGTTGGGGATGGATGCTCTCAATCTTGAGAGAAAACAGCACCGAATCGTTGTGTCCCAAATCAACCGCTTCTGCAATCGGTGTCCCTTCCTTCGCACGGAAACGCACATTTTCTCGCACCAGATGCACCTTGTCACCGACACGCCGCCAGACGAGCATCCACTCTTCGAGGGTCATCCCTGAAAGTAGGAATCCTTGTCCGAGACCCCGCGCAACGCTAATCATGCAGAGAAAAGGTTTGTCCAACTGGGAGGGCTGAATTTCGCAATAGAGGTTCTCTTTTTTCTGGTATAATTTGAAGAAACCTTCGTAATTTTTGCTGTCCTCAGTAACTTTAGCAAAATCTTCAAACTCTTTTTTCTTTTTTGCGGGTGCTTCCTGTGTCGCAGATTTTGTGGTTTGTGCCGCTTCCTGCGCTACTATTGGAAGACAACAGACACTTATTAGGATCAAACAGGCCCAAAAAGTCAATTGGTATCGCATTATCCCTTCTCCTTATTTCATTAACATACCTGGTTGCATGGACAAAATACGCGTGAGTGCTACCAGCGTAGGCAGTTTAGTTGTCTTTTTCCGCTTGGAAACGTTCAAGGGTTGCCAACGCCAAGGCTTATCAAATTGCTGAGACTTTCGTCATTAAGGGTAACATATAAGTTGCGAAATGTCAACGCTAAGGTGCCTGAGTTCCCTTTCTACAGCAGAACTGAAGCGTCCTGCTTATTGATAGTGAATCCGACGACTACCATCGAATGAGAACCTGGGCCAATCACGTTCCCAGTTTTCGGAGGCGTAAGGGATATAATGGCACGCCAAGGCGTGTCTACGCGTTCCCGGCTTCAAAATCTCTGCGCCACCGTGGATTAACTTTCCGTCAAATAGAATTACATCCCCAGCATTTGCCATGACCTGAACGATGTCGGCTCCATTCTCGCGAAAAACCTGCTTGACGGCTGGAAAATAGCGGTTGTGTTGTTGCAACTCGTACGTCTCTTCGGGCAATAGGGTCATAGGCACGTCGCTTTTTGTAATCAACTTTCCTCTATTGGAACCGGGCTGGACTATCAGAGGTCCATTGTTTTCATTGACACGAACCATCGCAATCCATGCGGACATGCAATCCGGTAGATAATACTGGTCTTGATGCAGTGGATGCTCCGATCCCTCATAAAAATGCATTGTTTGGATGCCTTCCGGTTCACCGCCAAAACAGTCCATGAGCGGCTTATGTAAGCGGGGATGAATAAGCAGATCCAGTACGTGGGGATCGTAGAGATGCTGATTAAAGGTTCGCGCCCCGTATTTATCCTGTTGAAAGAACCCTTCAAGCTGCTTGCGTCCTGCGTGAAGGTCTTCCATATGCCCAACAAAACGTTGACACTCTTCTTGCGAGAAAACACCTTCAAGAACAAGATACCCATTCTCTTGATAAAACGTTTTTTGCGCAGGTGTCAAACCTATCTTTTCGGATGTCATTCTCCCTCCTCCATCAATATACCGTGTTTGCGTTGGTTAAACCTCAGTAATTTTATCACGATTATGAATTGGTTGTCAAATTCTCAAGCATCTCCGAAACCGCCGAGTCTCGAAAATATGTCTTGACGGATTGCATGCACCGTGCTATCCTATCCCAATCAACACTTTTTAGGAGGAGGGTGACCTTTTCTCTCCACCATAAGCTTCGTCAGTCTATATCGGGCTGTGGAGAGTTTTGGTTACTATATTTTTATGCAGGTTGCAGCAATGTTTGGTGAGGGTAAAGGGGGCGTGGTAGACAAACCAGACCCTCGGGCAGCAGGTGATGTCGTCGTTGTCAAAATCCATGCCGTTCCAATGTGTACAGAATATAAAGGGTTCATGAACGAAGGTACCGGCGATAACTTTGGCCACGAAGCCGCTGGTGAAGTCGTGGAAGTTGCCCAACCCGGTCGCGTGAAGGTAGGAGACCGCGTGGTGGTGCAACCACAGAATTCTTGTGGTAAGTGTCAGATGTGTGCCATTGGCGAGCATATCCACTGTCAGAGCGGGCGTAATATCAGAGAGCTCCTCGGTACGGATCCGGCGTCAGCGACTTATGCACAGTATATGCACAAAATGGAAGATTTGTTGTCTCCGATTCCAGAGGGTGTGAGTTATACACACGCTGGGATGGCGTGCTGTGGATTGGGACCGACATTCGGTGCAATGGAGCAGATGCAAGTCAATTCATTGGATACGGTCATGGTTACTGGACTGGGTCCCGTTGGACTTGGAGGAATTATCAATGCTCACTACCGGGGTGCGCGCGTTATCGGGATTGAAAGCCATCCGTATCGCGCCGAACTCGCGAAAAAGTTAGGTGCAGACGTCGTCTTCAACCCGAATGATGAGGATATCCTCGATCAGATTCACGATTTTACGGACGGAATCGGTGTTGATAAGGCAGTCGATTGCTCAGGCGCATCTGCGGCACACCGGTTGATGGTCGATGCCGCCCGAAGAAAAGGACAGGTTACCTTCGTTGGGGAAGGCGGAGATTTTCCGCTTGGTGCGAGTCGAGATATGATTCGGAAGGGCTTAGTTCTACGCGGGAATTGGCACTACAACCTCGGGGTCTATCCAAAATTAATGCGGGTGATTCAAGATGTGTCCGATCAGATAGATACGTTTATCACACACACTTTCCCGATGCGTGACGTACAGAACGCATGGGAATTACAGATGACTGGTGAGTGTGGTAAGGTCGTACTGGATCCATGGGGATAACCGCTTGTAATCCTCACTGAACAGTTTGTCAGATAGTTGCGTCTTGGAGTCTACGGAGTTTGAGGACGAAAGAGTCCTCGTTGAGTTCTACCATATCATAAGAGATCGCTTCCCCTTGAGAAATATCGCGCTTGAGTTTAACGCCAGACGCCAAACCGAGGGGAAGCAGATTCTCAGCGCGTGCAATCTCCGCCTTTTCAATGAGTCCGTTAACGGTATACCCACCACTCCCGTCGAGGACCTCTCCGGCTTTCAAATCACGTTTGGCAACCGTGATCACATCCGCGACAGGTGTCGGCAGCGGCGTACCTGTCGGTTGTCCATAGAGGGCAGCCTTTGCAATCGAAATCGGTGCCTCAACAGCCACGAGGTGGTAGGGACGATACAGGAGATAGTTCTTTCCGTTGCCACCCGGATATAGATTGTAGCCAGCAAGATCCTCCTGCGTGAAGGGATGATCGGTCCGAATGACGACGAATACCCCCATCCGAAGCGGGTTATCCAACATCGTTTTGCCATCCGTCGCAATGCTGTTAGCGAGTTCAACGACACCGTGGCGGTTTAGGATACCACCCTCCCCTTGAAGGCTAAAGACCTCGGCGATGTCCTCAATGTTCACTGACGGTTCGTGCATACCGCGAACGTCCGGCGGTAGTCCCGCCATGTTTGCCAACGAGGTCATCTCAATCTGCGCCTTCGAGCCATCCCGAAACGAATTGAACATCTTGAAGTTAATTGTGCGACGTTCAATATGTTCCTGACTAAACCCGAATCGCTGCGGGACGGTATCTGGTATCCCGATACGGTCATCGTCATAGAATACGGTGCCGCGTCCGGCAGCGACAATCTCAAAACCGAGCGTTTTCGACCAATCAACGATGTTCATCGTCACACCGGGCTGATCCCCATCAACGAGCGTATAGACGACACCCGCATTGTCTGCCAAGCGTCTCAGAAACGGACCGATAGTCACATCGGTTTCGACGTTAACCATCACCAGATGTTTCTTGTGCATCAGGGTGTGGTACGCCATCCGCGCACCGACTTCGGGAATACCCGTGGCTTCCACAACCACATCAATTAGATCTGACTGGATAATGTGCTGTCCATCTTCAGTGATTGCCGGTTTACCGCGGTGGATCGCATCGTCCATCGCGCCGACGTTTCCTACCCGTTGAATCGCATTGGACGGGACATTGCTGGCTTCGTATGCACCCGTAGCATGCCCCAAATCTATATCGGCGATTGCGCTCGCCACCATACCCTGCATCTGCGAGATTTGCGCCACCAGTCCGGCACCAAATTTCCCCGCCCCGATGATACCGACACGAATCGGATTATGCTCCGCTGCGCGCTTGGCAAGTTGTGTACTGAACATCAAAACTCCTTTGACTTGAATCCCTGTTCAAGCATCACGTTGAACAAGTTTCTCATATTCTGCCCGTGTCATCTCAAAGTCCAAAGTCTTCCCGTCATCTACTTCCCTTGAAACGGTGAATCCAAGCGACTGCCACAATGCTTTTGAACGGGCATTGTCCGCACGGACATCCATCGGACAGAATCGATCAATTCCCAATTTCTCAAAGGCGTGCGCCACCAAGCACCACACGATTTCTTTTGCGTAGCCTTTACCCCACAGGGATTTGTCCCAAATTCCGATGGGGAGGCGCATTATCTTTTCACCCTCAATCTTCCCCCGTTCCAAGTTCATCCACTGCAAACAGACCTCACCGATGGTTCGTCCGCTTGCCTTTTCTACGATTGCGAACAAAAAACCGTCTTTCCTCATGTATTCGCCGGCGCTTTTGAGATAGTCCCTTGTTATGGGTTCATCCGGTGGTTCATCTTCCATCGCTTGTAGGAAATCAGGGTCGTTATAAAAGGGGACCGCAATATCAAAATCGGCATCTTTAAAGGGTCGAAGTATCAGACGTTCGGTTTCTAAGTAAATGTTGTGACCTGCAAAGTCGTCCGGTTGTGTCATATTCAAAACCTTCCTTACCCGTTATTAGAGAATTTCTATAATCCATTCGCCATCATGTGCGGGGTTATAGATGAGTCCCTCTTTTATATCAAGACAGAGATCAAGATGTTCCAACACCATGTGTCCAACAAGGACAGGTGAATCCTCAGGTAGATCGGTAACCTGTATTGATCTTGTTCGTCCCAATATTGTAAATTGAACCTCTGAATAGAGGAGGCACTCAATAATACCGGTAGCTGTACGGGCCCGTGTCATTTCAATAGGTGTGAGACCGAGTTGTTCAATGAGAGGCGTCGGTAAGCAGAGTCCTGTCGCCCCCGTATCAACGAGGGCATCTGTAACGGTAAGCCGCCGCACGTCTTCTGGATTCATAACGCCTAATTTTACTGCTACTAAGTCATATTGATTTTCGAGTTCGATGTGTGTTGTGTGTCTCATTTTTCCCTATCTTCGCGTTGAATTCTGAAGTTGCGTGTCGCATTGCCCCTGACAATTATAGCAGATTTGAATACGAAATACCAAGACGAAGTCTGATTTTGCGCAGGGCTATTTAGTTTTAAGGTTTTTGTCGGATTGACGTGGAAAGTCGCGATCAGGAGGTCGCTCCTACAGCAAGAGGTCGGGATTCGGAGATCCCTCCTACAGAAGAACTGAATGACCCTGTGATTTTGCGTAAAGATCACGTCTACAAACATCATAGACTGAACAGATAGGTAAACTTGCTCAATACAGTCCATTCGCGGTCTTGGAGGTTTCCTTCCGCTGCATTCCACGCCTGATCGAACACGAAGTAAAAATCGCTTCCTGGACGATAGATATAATTGAGCAAGAAATTCGCGCTTGCCCGTTCCGCACTATCGTTCCACTGTGCGTACAATTTGGTAAAGAAACGGGTGTTCAACGCATAACTTATACGTGTGCCGACAACGTTTGTCGTGAACAGATCGGTTTCGGGCAAGTTAATCCAGTTACGTTGGTATCGCGTTTCAATGGCGAATTGATAGGTCATCCGCCACTGACTCTGAATGCTGAGGCTCACGCGGTCGCCATGAAAATAATCACCGTAATCCATCTGTCCGAATAGAGAAAAGGGGCGGCTGGTCTCGGTGAAAGTCGTCAGCGACACCTGATTCATTTGGTAATCGCCAGCGGGAATTTCAACATCACCGACGCTGAAAGGTTCTTCAACGCGATCGAAAAACCGCTTGAAATCGAGGTCGAATCCATCGTCGGAGCCCTCCAAAATCATACCCCCACCAATTCCGAGGTCCCAACCGATGAGCCTATTATCGTGATCTAACAGGTAACTGCCAGTGAACGTCGCATCAGCCTCTTGGACACCATACCGTCTCACTTGGATTTCATAATCGGCATCCAACATCAATGAGCGGATGTCTCTTCGACGCATGAACCCCATCTCACTTGTAAACTGGGGACCGATATCAAGATAAGAAGCGTTGACGCGAAACGAGTCATTGCGCCAATCATTCGAGAGATACCATGCGAAATCGCGTTCATCGGGATCTGGAGACCAACTTCCAACGCTCATTGCCCGCATCCGCCACTGATCGTGGGGTCTAAAAAAGAGGTCTACCCCGCCGTTGCGATGATACTCGCCGAGGTCGCTCTGTCGATTGGTGAGAATGAAGCCAACGGTTGAATCGCTGAGAATATCACGTTGCATTCTTAGCACAGAAAAGTTCGTCAGGGGTGATTCCGATGAGGCATCGGTTGTCATGTTGAGTGCCCCAACACTGTAGGATCCAACCTTTCCCGTCAGTTTACCGCCGCCGAGCAACCGAACCCGTTTGTCGTTTTCGATACCAATCCGTCGACTGTAAAAGACAGATAGCGGTGGTGGACCGAAATCTCCGATACCAGCACCAAACGCGAACAAACCACTACCTTCAAGGAAAAATTCACGACGCTCTGGAAAGAACAGACTGAACCGTGTGAGGTTCACCTCCTCTTGATCGGCTTCTACCTGCGCAAAGTCCGTATTCAACGTTAAGTCTAATGTTAGGTTCGACGTCACACCATATTTCATATCGAGTCCGAGGTCCCGTTCAGTGGTTCGCTGCCAAGCTTCATCGCTAAGATTTCTCGCCAAGCCACCGAGTAAGTAGGGTTTAACATTGAAATATGATGGTGATGCGATGCCTTGTAGCCCGGTCAGCTTCCCTTGATATATAGGGTGATAGGTGCCGGGCCAACTTTCACTCCGAGGCACCGGTATCCATTGTGTCGTTTCGTTCTTTCGTGCGATATTGCGTCCAAAATTCACACCCCACACCATCGAATCGCCTTTTTTGAATCGTAACTGATTGAAAGGAATCGCGATTTCGACCGTCCACCCTTTATCGTGTCGCCGCCCTGTAGCCTCCCAGATACAGTCCCAACTCCCATTAAGATTCTCGCCGCCGTCCGTGACGGCGGTGTCTGACAGAGCACCGAGCGCATTCGTCCGAAAAAAGACGCACTGCCTTTTATCGCCATAGGTGTCAAGCATCACATAAACGTTGTCATTCTGCCAAAGCCGTCCGTCGCGCCGCATCTCGTTGGCAACGACCTTTTCAGGTTCGGAGTCGTAACACTCAAATCCAATATAAAGTTTCTCCATGCTATACAGCATGCGAACCTCTGTGCGTTCGGTACTCGGTCGCCCTTCATCGGGAAATTGTTGGGTAAAGTCATTGATGACCTGTGCCTGTGCCCAATCTTCCTCACTGAGATGACCATCAATTTCGATTGTGTCTTGGGTGAACAGTGGTCTAATTTCCTTGCTGGCTTCGAGATCTAAACTTGCTGTAATCAGGGTGAGTATCAAAAGAACCGTCCCGTAGCGCATCTTTTCTCCTTCTTTAAAGTTTTTTATTTATAAACGTGATATTTTTTGTCGCCTAAAAAAGAAAACACCCTCACCGAAGTTTCGCTTTCATGACTTTCAGTGATGGGCGTTATATCGTGTAATTTAGAAACTGTCTTATCTACTACTTATAACTCCATCCCTGCGAAATACATGAAATCACAACCAGCATAGTACCACAGCCAACGAGCGTGCAAAGGCAATTTTCATGTATCAACACAGTAAGCAAGAGATAAAACATGTGATAACCCTATTTTGGAATTTACGTATGTTAAGTATTATAACAAACGGTGTGGGTAGATATCAAATAATTTCATGGTTCCTATAGACGCTTCGTTTCTTTTTTGTAGTTTATGGTAAAATATACAATTACCCATACCGTAGAAGATTGGTGAGGGATGGGTTTTCGCTTCCATTGGAATGCAAATTTATTTTCGTAATTCACCATAGTAGTAACGATATATCTATCAGACAGTATGAAGTCTATTCGTCCCAGGGTAAAGGTACACCTAATCGTTCACTAACCACGCGTGCGGCTTCTTGTTCCATCTCACCGTAACGGATACCTTCACGACGATGCTGTTCTGCGTGTTCTATTTCAATTGCTCCTGGCAGAAGTGCCCTGTCAGTTCCAGGCATCGGTTCGTAAGTTTCACGGACATCACGCACCATGCGGTCGACCTCTGCGTAAAAAACATTGGATCGCACAACGGATTCGATATGTATGGCAAGTACCATCCCTCCTCCCATTCTGCCGTTACTCCATTTTGCGGTGTCTTCCAGTGGTGGTTCGGTAAAGCCGGTCAGCCCGCCGCCGAGTAAACTCGCCACAGCCGTATAGCCGATACTCTTGAAGAAAGCAGCTGGGATCATTGAAAGCAGGGCATCAAACTCGGGACCGCGCTGGTAATCTGCCACAATACAGGTTGCTGCATCAAGCACAACAGGTGGTTCATCGCCAGAGGGGATGGCAAAGCAGATAGGGGGATTTCCATAATAGCCAAACTGCGGTTTTGGATCTTGGCTTCCAGAATCGCCTTGGTTCTGAAATCCCTGCACTGAAAAACCGATGCAACCGGCTTCGTTACATAGACGTGAATAGTGCCCTGCCGATCCGTAGTGTCCAATGTATCGAACAAGTCCCATGCCGATACCGACTTCTTTCGCTTTGGCGATGGCGCGCTCGGTAGCACGCACCATGGGGAGATACCCAAGTGTGCCGTTTCCATCAAGCACAACTGCGGTTGGTGTTTCATTGATGATTCGGATATTAGGATGTGGGTTGAGACTCCCGTTTTCAAAACCAACACAATACCCATCAATAGCCCGCGTGCCATGACTGCGGACTCCTCGCAAATCAGAGTTGACAAGCAAGCGGCTGATAAGTGCCGCGTGTTCGTGTGTGATACCGACTTTTTCAAAGCAGGCGATGGAGAAATTGAGAAGTCGTTCTTCGTCTACACGAATAAAAACTTCTGGTGGTCTATTCATATCTGCTCCTATTCCTGTCCGCTATCAGGATTGAAACCTCCATCTAAGGATCAATCTTCTTAATCCAAGAGAAGTTTAAGAACATTTAACCTTCGATTCTCCGAGAAATTCACATTTTTTTAAGAAAAGTAAGGTGGTTTACAACTAAAGATAAAAATAGAGCGAAGTGTCGGGAATTAGAATTTCATCCTATAAGACAACTTGACGCGACAACAGATGTCGCTTATAATATGAGTCGGATAACTTGGAAATGAAGCGGAGTATTTTTTCCATGAGAGGCTTGATAAGGCAAAGGCTTGTCCTTACCATATCTATAACACTGCTGTTGACATTCAGTCTCCAAGGCATTGCAAACGCCTTGATCCCCGAACCTGTCATTCCACAAAAGTTAAAACTGCGAACATCGGAACCAATCGGCGAAGCTGATACCGTTCCGGTAGCTGCCAAGAACGATATTGTTATCAGTGAAATCATGTACACCACCGATACCAGTGGGTTTCCACAGTGGATCGAACTCCACAACAGAAGCCCGCGAAGGGTCAGCCTTGAAGGATGGGAAGTTACAATTGAAAACCATCCAGAAGATACGACTGTCCTCGCCACCAAACTCACCTTCACTTTAGGTGAAAAGATACTCGATGCAAATCAAGTGTTGCTACTTGTGACTGAGCAGGGACACAATTCTGGCGTTGGAGAGACAAAAGGGGACTTCCGAGCAAACAGCATCGTCATTCTAAAAGACCGCATCGGCGGCGCGTCAGGCTATCGTCTTCTGAGTCGAATCGCCTTCAAAATTATCCTCACAGCACCAACTGCCACGAAAACAGAGCGAAAGACGCCAAGCGACATCGCTGGCAATCTTGGTGCAACACCTGAATGGAAACTTCCTTCGATTGAAGGAAAACTTCCGTTGATTGAGGTAAACCAACGGAGTTCTATCATCCGAGCGTATAAAGGGAACGACCCATCCGATGGCACAAGGGTAGACGGATGGGAACTTGCCACGGAAAAAAGCACTCGGTATATACGAGGCATCATCTACTACGGACACTACGGCGATCACGGCACGCCGGGGTATCGCGTAGATAATCCTTTGCCTATTGATTCGCCCGTTGATTCGCCTGTTACCCTGACTCACTTCCGTCCTGCGCGCGATAAGATGACCGGTGCAGTCGTGATTACATGGACAACCCAAGCGGAGATGAACAACGCTGGATTTCTCATCAAGCGGAGTTACCAACGTGACGGGGAGTTCAAGGTCATCAACGCGGCAATGATCCCTGGTGCAGGCACAACCAGTGAAAAGCAGTTCTATACCTACACCGATACGACTGCGCAACCGAATATCGTCTACTACTATCAGCTTGAATGTGTCTCCGCAGACGGTCCCCGTCAGACCCTCACCCGCCCCATACGCCTCAAAGGACATATTGGTGGTTCTCGTCGCTTTGAGGAGGCTCCATTTTGGTGGAAAGATTTTAATTGGTAAGCGTAGACCTCCAGGGCACGCCTTTTTAGGGCACTTTCAATACTATATCTATAGTAGCTTTCTTTCTTCTCTCCTTTAGGGTGTTCATTCATGAAAACGAATAGAAAATTTTCATTGGGCTTACTGGTAATCTTGTGGCTTCTGTTTTCATGTACGCGACCGCCTCAACAGCTTCTTGAAACACCGCAAGTCGTCTCAGAATCTGGAAGCACAAGAGACTTTACAGTAATTCGTATGGAGGGTGAATTTGGGGTTGCCAGCGGTTTCTTCGTAGATCAGGACAAAATCGCAACCAACATCCATGTTGCCGCATATCCCGGTGTCATTTTCGCAAGATCGTTTGACCAGAAAACAATCTGGAGGGTTGAAGGCATCACAGGATATGATGTGAAAAACGACCTCGTCATTCTGAAAGTTTCAGGGAAGGGAGTACCGTTCCCACTTGCCGACAGTGATACCGTTAAGATAGGTGATATAGTTATGACCGCAGGATATCCTGACGGAAAATATAGGATCACGAAGGGAACCATATACGGAGTTCGCGGCACCGATAAATGGCTTCAGATGAGAGTTAGAATCTCCCCTGGCAACAGTGGTTCTCCTGTCATAAACAGTAAAGGGCAGGTTATAGGCATCGTCTCTGCCATAGAAGTCCCTTACAGTTACGCGATCCCTTCAAACACACTAAAGGCACTGCTCATCGAGTCGGGTACCACTGAACCGTTGGTACAATGGCGTAAACGGGAACCTATCCGTGCCGCTGTGTACGCCTCTCAGGGAATAAGTAAGATCAGAACCAATCGCTATGAGGAAGCAATCGCCAACTTTGATAAAGCCATCGAGCTTAACCTTGAGAAGGCTGATGCTTACTACAATCGAGGACTGGCAAAATTCAGGCTCGGTGATCTTGAATCTACTCAAGGAAACACAGAGGAAGCCAGAAGGTTATACGAGACGGGGATTGAGGATAGCACGCAAGCTATCAAACTCATCCCGGAAGATGTCTTTGCATACCACAATCGTGCGGGCGGAAGGTTTCGCCTTGCGCAATCAGAAACAGATATAGCAAAGGCACAGCAGTACTATCAAGACGCTATCGATGATTGGACACAGGTTATCAAACTGAATTCAGAACTTGCCGATCCATACAACAACCGCGGGATTGCAAAGGTACACTTTGGTGAATTTAAAGCGGATCAGAGGGATATATCAGCGGCACAGGAACTCTATGTAGCGGCGATTCAGGACTGCACGCAAGCGATACACCTAAATCCAGAGAATCCAGACCCATATATTAATCGGGGATATGCCCAGTTCCGCCTTGGTAAAACGAAATCGGATCAGGGAGATACAGCGGATGCACAAGCGTTATACAGAACCGCAGTTCAAGATTGCACGCAAGCGATACAACTCAACCCAGAAAATGCCACCGCCTACGGGAATCGCGGTGTTGCCAAAGTTGCCCTTGGTAACGCTGAAGGCGCGATAGAGGACTTTGATGCCGCTATCCGACTCAACCCTGAGGATGCAGAATACTACTATGAGCGTGGGCTTGCAAAAGAGATATTGGGCCAAATGGAAGAGGCAAAAGCGGATTTCGAGAAGGCTAAGGAATTAGATCCGAATGTCGGACAGTAACTACAGAAGATGACATCTTAACACACATAGAGCGGTTATGACTTTACGCCTACGCGGAACGCATAGAGACCTGCACAGTTCAGCACAAAACGGAGTCGTAAGGGTTGCGTTGCACTTGCTAACGTCGCCGATTTCCATTGCACTGAATGTCGGACGTTATCCTCTGTTATGGGCACGCAGTCGTCAATCGAAAAACCGGATTGCACTTGTCCATCGGTTGTCAGCACTTCAACGCCAATCTGTCCGCTGCTTGCATCTGCATTAATTTCAAGCCCGCCGTCCGGAATTTGCAACGGG
This sequence comes from Candidatus Poribacteria bacterium, assembly GCA_965220065.1. Lineage (GTDB taxonomy): Bacteria > Poribacteria > WGA-4E > WGA-4E > WGA-3G > WGA-3G. The sequence goes on along the minus strand of OZ244804.1, from coordinate 3,849,675 downwards.
ACGGTTTCAATCACCCCATCCTCCGCATCAGCATCAAGCGAGACGAAACCATCCAATCGCCACTTCGCAAGCCCGATCTCCTTGTGTCGATCCTTCATCTGGGCACCGTGGGTATGAACCGTCCCCGTATAGTACCAGTGAATTTCATCGTCGGTGATGATCGGTTCTATAGCGGTTCCCATAATCATACCTGTGTCGAACGTGCCGCTCTCGCCGCGTGGAATAATCGGTGTCCGAATCGAATCTGGATAGTCCCAATTAAACCCGTCTCGACTACTAACGAGTTGGGCGTCAATCGGTCCATCAATAGGAATTTCGTGCTCCGCGGCACCCGGTCCCGTCACATACAGCACCCCAACAAGCCCGATGTAGATGTTGTGATAAAGGAAACCCGACATGTTGTGAATCTCGGCACGATCTGCGCCATATCGCTGGACACCAATTTCATCATCAACGTCAGTCGCACCGAACATTGGTTCGAGGGGTTCCCACGGTCCCTCTAAGCGCGGACTTTCGGTATATGCGATCATACGTCGTGCGTCTTTATCGTTCCCGCGTATCAGCGCGTAAGCTCGGAACATCTCTTTTTTAGTATCGTAGATTACATTGAACGCACCTTCGTTATCCCGATCCGCAACGGGTTCCAAGTAGTCTGAATCGTCCCACCGGATACCATCGGGTGACGTGAGCAGAAAGACGTTACGATACCGCCTGCAAAAACCGATCATCTTATACCGTCTCTGCGGATCCGATTCCTCGTCATCGCGGAACACACACGCGCCGTGCAGATCCCAGACGATATTGTTGTTTGGATTCCCGTTGAATTCAAAGAGTCCAAGATTCGGTTTCGTCCACGTCAATCCATCGTCACTTTCGGCATAGCAGGTAAGATCCCCGCGATCGTTCTCGACGAACTTTCGTCCGTAAGCATCATGGGTCCGTCCCCTATACGTTGAGGGATTTCGGTCTGGACGCGGGACATAGAGTCCCGGAATCTCGTTCGCTTCAAATCGCCAATGCGGTCCCATGCGACACATGTACCACATACGGTATTTTCCGAATGTGGCATCGTACATGGTGGTGCCGTAGAGGTGAACGCGTCTGGATTGGTCAGGACCGCCGTGTTCCCATGGATTATCGGGATCCGGTTTCAGTACAGAAACGTCATGCTTTACGCATTGGTGCAGTGTGCGCGTTACGTTATGCTTTGAAGCGATCAGTGCATCGTCAACGAATAATTCTGTGCCGGTGTTAAGCGTGTGAACGGTGTTTGAATTCACGTCATTTTCCTCGATTAGGGTATGGTTCGCAAGCCCAACATTGCGAAGTTAATGCTATATGTGGGACGGGTTATATTTCTTGTTTTTCCGCCACGTTAAGTTAATTCGTCTCAATCGCCTGCCCATAACTTCCGCATCTCACTGGAGGAAGCGAGCAGTTCATCCAATGTTCCGACAGCCTCAACGCGTCCGTCTTTTAGCACAACAATCTGATCTGCGCGACGGAGCGCGGGACGGCGGTGAGAAACGACGAGGCAGGTCGCCCGCGTCGTCTCAAAAAGACGTTCCCAGAGGGTCTGTTCCGTCTCAACATCAAGCCCAGACGACAGATCATCAAAAACAAGCAACTCCGAGCTGCGCATGAACATTCGTGCCGCCGCAGTGCGTTGCATTTGCCCACCCGACAACTTGACGCCACGCGGTCCAACAACGGTTTCAAGCCCATCTTCCAGCGTCGGTAGATCTGTCTCCATGACTCCGAGTCGAATTGAGCGATTGAGGGTATCCCAATTCCACGGCAAGCCCATGAGGATGTTATCACTCAGTTTTTCACTGAAAAGTTTCGGGGTCTGGGGTGTATACGCGCAACGAGGTGGAACGAAAAACGACTTCGGATCCTCAACGATTTCGCCGTTCCAGCGAATCTCGCCAGACTGCTTCGGCAGAACACCCAAGAGTGTTTGCACCAGCGTTGTTTTGCCTGAACCGATCTGTCCGGTAACAACGGTGAACGATCCAGCCGGAATTTTCAAATCAACCTCTGCAATCCCCGCTGTGTTGCCGTCATAGCGGTAGGTGAGTCCAGAAACGGTGAGTTCATTCAGCAGATGCGTCTCGGTCTTTTGAGGGATAATGAGCGGTGGTTGGTTTTCCCGTAAATAGACCGGCGTGTGTTCGACTAATTTCTCTTGTGGCATCTCCTCAACGGTCTGTTCCATACGGGAGAAGGAGACCTCTGCGCGTTTGTGCTGTGCCATGATACTGCCGACGAGTGACCCACTTCTGGCAACTTCACCGATATACGTGGTGAAAAGTGCGAAATCTCCAACCGTAAATTCCCCTGTGCTCATCTGTTCTGCAATCAGAATCAAAACCACGCCAGTCGCAAGATTGTTAATATTGAAACTAATGGATCGAAGGAGTTGATTGAACACATTATCCACTACAGTTGCCTTGCGGCGCGCATCGTTGAGTTTCTGAAAATGGGCAATCACATTGGTCTCCGTCCGTGCAACCTTCACTGCTAAGATGGATTGGAACAGTTCGTTGATAAAATTAGTCGACTGTTCGGTGGTAATACGCTGTGCAGTACGATACCTCTGAATGAACCGCCTTGACACGTTGACGACTGTGATAATCAGAATACACGGGATAACTGTGATGAATGTCACGGCAACGTCGATTCGAGCCATCCAGATGATTGCCAAGATCGCGAAAATAAGATTCCCCCATAAGTGAATATATTGTTCCAGATAACTTAAAATCGCCTGAACATCATCACGTAGCCGATTTGTCGTTTCACCAGAGGCAGTTGAGACGTTTTGCGGTGCCGACATGTTCATGATGGCTGTCATGAGGTTTTTTCGAAGTAGTGTTGAGACAGCATAACGCCAACGCGCCCATACGAATGCTGAAGAGATGAGTACACCTCGATCAGCAAGGTGAGCGACAACAAAGAGCGCAACGAATGTCCAAGCGTTAAATCCTACTCCCGATTCTCCAGTAAGCGCATCGAAAAATGCCTTCCGAATCAGTCCGTCAAAGAACGGCATTAGGTCGTCCAATCCTCGGAAAAGGATAGTGCTAAGAAAAAGAAATGGACGGTAGCGGATGAGGCGAATTGAGGCTTGTCCTGTTGTCATTGTGTCATCTCCTCCAATCCGGTTTTCAGCAATTGCGAGAAAACCGAATCTGGGTCTTGAACAAGCTGATTGCGTTCGCCGTATTCCCGAATCTCGCCGTTGGCGAGAATCATAATTTCGTCTACCTGTTGGACCGTTCCAAGTCGATGCGCAATGATGATACTGGTGCGTCCTTTCAGTAGACGCTGCACTGCCCTATCGATGCGCTGCTCGGTTGCCGGATCAAGCCTTGAAGACGGCTCATCAAGAATAACAACTTTCGGATCTTTGAGGAAAACTCTTGCAAATGCCAGCAACTGCGCTTCTCCGGCAGAAAGCCCGGTCCCCTCAAGAAATGTATCAAGCCCGTCCGGTAGGGATTGATACCATTCTGATAATCCGAGTTCCTCAATCACTGATAAAATTCGGTCATCAGGGATTTCGGCATCAAAGAGCGTTAAATTCTCGCGCACCGTCGCATTGAAGAGTTGTACATCTTGCGTAACCATGCCGATTTGGTTCCGCAGATCGTCCAACTGAATTTTCTCTATCGGCTTACCTCCGACGCGAATCTGTCCGCTATTAATCTCATAGAACCGAAACAGGAGTCGGGTGATTGTTGTCTTACCGCTACCTGTCCGTCCGAGTAACCCCAACGACTTCCCCGACTGCAATTGGAATGAAACATCCTTCAGTACTGATTCGTCTTCGGTGTAACTGAATGTGACCTTGTCAAAATCAATACCGAGCGCGCTGGATGCAGGAAGTGCTTCTGTTCCATCTTCAATATTTGAAGAGACGCGATAGAGTTCTTCAATCCGTTTGAACCCCGCCGTTGCCCGTTGAAGTTCATTAATCTGACGACTAATCATGATTAACGGACCTCGGAGCATCATCGTATAATGAATGACAAGGTAGACGGTCCCGATCGTAAACGCCCCTATCTGATACAGGTAGATACTCATCCCCATCGCCAGCGCAACCCCCAATGCAAAAAGCACACCGCTGATTGTTTGGAGCACTTCTCCCATCACGTGTGCTTTTACGGCTCTACCGTATACATCCCGATTCACATCGTAGAACCGATCCATGGTATACCCGATGCCGCCGTTTGTGCGGAGATCTTCAATACCTGTTAACCGTTCTTCGAGAAAGCCGAACAGTCTGGAGTATCCCTCTCGTTCGGCAGTGTAAACCGGAACGGCGATGTTCCGAGTAAGATTGTAAACGAAGATAGAAACCACAACGAAACCCGTCAACGCGATACCGATCCGCCAATCTTCGAGGAAGATCACAACCAAGATACCACCGAGTAGCAATAAACTCCCTACTACCTGAAGTATGAACTCAGAAAAAAAGTTTGAGAGTGCGGCTGTATCGCCGTCAACCCGCTCGACCATCTCACCAGGCGTGTGTTCATGATGGAAGGACATGTCGAGTTGTAGACAGTGGTACGCCAGGTCCCCACGCATCCAGTTTGTTGCTCGCCAACCGATGTCTTGTCCTAAATAGGTGTTGACTAACATCAACCCTTGTCCAAGGAGCCCGATTGCAAAGAACGCAACCCCTGCGAGAATCAGGTCTCGTCTCTCGCCTCCCTCTTGTGCCGTGTCAATGAAGTATCGGAGGATTTGTGGATTGAATAGGGCAAGACCTATCGCGCTGAATATGAAGATAGCGAGCAACGTCACGCGTATCCACTGGGGTTTGAGGTATTGTGAAAGGAGTGCGGCATATTGCCTGAAAGGTACTTTTTCCAATTTTTAAACTATGTGCTTCCGAGCTGCTGCGTCCGTTGTTCTTGCAGATTTCCAACTGTTAAGAAACCTACTTTCGGTTAGGAATGGTATAATAATTGACCGAAAACCGCTGCGGAATGAAATTAGGTTTCCTTAAATGGCATAATTTGTCTTTGCTCTACATTTGGAGCAACGACCAGATTTAATCGTTAGAAAATTTCACGGTGGTTCTTGATAAATCACGACGCGACTGGGGATCTTTAAGGGTTTAACAAGGCACCCCTTTGCTGACGGAAACTGAAGATTTCCGAGAGGGATCCCCGATGACCACTTAATCTTGCTTGAGGGCTGCCCAAGTGATAGCGAGTTTGCCTTTACTCTCGACAGGCAGTCCGACGGTGGCAAGCCTTTTGAGGTCGTCGGCGTTCAACGTCCGATCATAGATCATCACTTCGTCGATCAATCCTTTGAAGTATCTGGCACCGCAGCATTCATCCCATCCGAACTTTAAATTGACGACCGTCTGTTCGATATGGGCAATGTCGTTTATCTCAGCATCAAGTTTGTCACTGCCTCTGTGATAAATGTAACTCGTTGCTTTAGTAGGTTCAATTGCTATTGCGACCAACGCCCATTTATTTTCTGGGATTTCTGGGGCACCTTGCCAGTTCCACGTCAGTGCGGAGTTGTTGTTCCATACATAGGTTAGGGTATTGTTCGCGGCGACCCCCATCCACCACGATGCTGGGTCACTTCGACCGACGACAATTCCCGACCAATCTATCGTTTTCCAACCGTTGATCCGGGCAATCACCGTGATATTCTCTGTTGTTAGCTCAAACGCATCATCAACAACGACGTGTCCACCACCCCCATCAAAATCAACGGCACCGTTCACCCAACCGTCGTCAGACCATTTCGCGCCCTTTTCCAATTTGGCATCGTTTCCGTTACCGGATTCGTCCTTTCCGTTCCCATCAAGGGGCCAGTAACCAACGAGTCCTTCCGTCAGATCCGCTGCGAACGCGCCTGTAGACCAGAAACTCACGGCAACGGTTAGAGCTATGATAACACTCACTCTATATCGCACTTCTTGCCTCCTTATGTTACATTCCATTCTGTTTTTGATAGAGAAAAACAGCCTAAGATGCTATACTTTAAACAAGCAGAATCCCAAAAAATAACAGCATTTTCATAAGCCCTTATCATACAGTAAAAAACGGTTTCGTGCAAGAAAAATCGTGCAACTTACGTCGGTATAAGACACCATTGCCTAAACACCTGAGGACATTTTAAATGATTGACCCGGAAAGTCATCCTATTATTGTGCTCGGTGTTGAGCGTAGCGGGACATCTGTCGTTGCTGAGATGTTACACAGATGGGGCGCGTATGCGGGTCCCTTCGAAAAGTTACATCAGGCTGATGCACACGCTCCGAGAGGCTATTGGGAGTTTCTGCCTTTATGGGATCTGCTTGTTGAGTTAGGGGAGTTTGATGCTGGGGCGACTTGGTGGGATCTCGACTTCCAACAGCGAATAGCGAAGAAAACCACTGATCCGGCGTTTAGAAAGAGAGCCGTTGAACTGATGGCTACAATGGACACAGGAGATCCTTGGTTTTGGAAAGATCCAGCACTTAGCCATTTTCTGCCGTTTTGGAAACAGATATGGAGCGATGCGATTTACATAATCACGGTTCGCAATCCTCTTGACACGGCAGTATCGTGGCAGAAGTTCATTATGCCATCCAATATGAAAGTCCGTATCTCCTTCGTGGCAATGAATTTGCTACGCTGGCAGCACATGATGATACAAATCTTGCAACACACAGAAGATGCACAACACCGAATCTTTCTTGGCTACGAAGATATTGTGCGTCAGCCACGCGCACAAGCCAAGAGGTTGGCTTGCTTTCTGAATTCAAAATTTGGAAAGCAGATTTCACCGATTCAGGAAATGATTGATGTAGTTGAACCGGAATTATGGCAAAATGATTGTGGTATTCCGTTTGAACAGGTAACTGAAGCGACATCGGAACAGAAAGCACTTTATGCCTTTGCCAGGCGGAAGATTGACAACCCGTTTGCGCCGTTTGACGCTACAAAATATCCACTACCACCCGGATACCTTGAATTTCTAAACGTTCAAGAGGCGTTGTTGAAAGCCTATCGTGAACTTGAGCACCGATGAATACCTACAACGCAACTCCTGCATGGAGCAGAGCGGAATCTCAACTTGACGCGGTCTTGGCTCGTTTTGATATTCCCGCGTCTTTTTCGATTCAAGCGTGGTCGCCGAACTATTTTGACGCTATGTGTACCCTTTCGAGTGCTGAAGGGTGGACGACCCCTGAATTGAGACCTAAGGAGATGTTGGAGGCTTGGGAGAATTCCTGGCCCACCCTTGTTGCTGTGGACACTGATGGAAAGTTGGCGGGTTTTCTACGGGCAATCACGGACACACGGATCACGACCTACTTGTGCGAACTTCTGGTCGGTCGCGAATTCCGGCGGCTTGGATTGGGCAGGCTACTTGTTGATGTCTGTCAGGGTCTTGTGCCAACCACAAGGCTTGATCTGCTGTCGACAGGCGAGGCGGACGATTTCTATAGAGCCATCGATTGTGCCGATTTTCAAGGTTTTAGACGACGGTCCGAAATGATAGGTCGTTAAGTCGAGGAAGGTCGCGGTTTCTATGAATCACGAGGATTTCGATTAGAAGTTGTTTTGAAAGATGTTTGGGCAGATGGCAATGCGGTCATGTATAGTCAAGTTCTAAAATTTTGACCCGATCAAGGAGTTGTGAATGTCACGTGCGCAGTGCCTCGTTCATAAACAGAAAAGGATTCTAATGGTCAAACATCGTCACGAGGCAGAGGAGTGGTGGTGCCTCCCCGGTGGACGTATTGAAGCGGATGAAACGCCAGAACAAGCCGCGCTGCGAGAGCTTCGGGAAGAGTGCCGTGTCGAAGGCACTATAATCCGACCAACATCTGTTGTCACTTTTGCACCTAATGATCAATACTACACTTATTTGATAGAAATAGGCACACAGGTAGTGTCCTTGGGGAGTGATCCTGAACTAAAAGAAAATCAGGTTCTTGTGGACGTTGCGTGGATATGTCTAAACGAACTCACAGAACGAGATAGAGCATTTTTATGGACTGCGGGTTTGTTGACAATTCCTGAATTTTTTGAGGAAATCTGTCATTTACCGGGAGTGCCGCCATAATGAGTAAGTTTCCTGTGCCTATACTTTCGAGCGTTTCAAGCCCAACCATCCCAAAATTGCCCTGACAACAGACCAAGGAGAGCTTTTATGGAGCGAGCAATTCGTGTGCTGGAACAGTTAAAAGGTCCCGTCGTGCCGGTGAATGTCTGCTTTGGTGACGATGACTCACTGGATATCGGCGCAATGCGAAAATACATCAACTGGTTGTGTGAGCAGAACGTTCCAGTGATTCTCCTCACGTATGGTAGTAGCGAATTCTGTAGCCTAACGGATAAAGAAATTTGGCAGTTGACTACGGAATTGGCAGAAGAAATATCAGGTCGCTCGCTGTTCATTGCTTCAACGGGTTGGTGGCATCCGGGACAGTGCCGAGAGTTTTTGAAACACTGCGACGCTGCAGGCGTAGACGCTGTCAAGGTCCAGATTCACCCCGGATTAGGAGTAAAGCGCGAGGTTATTGTTGGCTATTTCGACAGCATTCAGGACGCCGTGCCGATGCCTTTATTGGTTTGGGGAGCATGGCAAGACCCTTATCCTGTGGACTTCGTTGCTGAGTTAGCAAAACGCCCAGAAGTGGTCGGTATCAAGAACGATGGTCACCCATTTTATGCTTACTATGACATCATTCGTGCAACTACTGACGAGAATTTTGCGGTGGTCAGCGGTGGACAGATGCGCAATTTTATGTTCGGCTACCCGATCGGTTCAACGGCGTATCTCTGTACCATCGCTCCGTTCCGACCGGACATTGCCTTGGAATTCTATAATGCCCTGACCACAGGGCATAACGATGACACCAAGGAGATTGTGTTCCGTTATGAGGAACCTTGGCTTAAGACTGCAACGAACTTGGAGTGGCTACCAAGCATCAAATCGGCACTTCATCTTCACGGTCTCTATCCGAACCACCGACTCCGAACGCCTGCTATCTCGCATACGGACGAAAAACATCAGGAAGTCCGAACGGTGTTAGAGCGAATCTTTGGGAACATCAAGTCTGCTGAACTCTAATTGATGGACGGAAATGGTAAAACGCTATTCAGCCGTGATGTCAACAATCATTCTTAACCTACTCGATGTACGCATACTCCGATGAATCATACAACTAAAATTACAGCAGAAAATGTGTGTAATTTTCTTAAAAAATTCGCTACAGATATATCTATTGAAGATCTAAAACCTATATCCAAACGCCACCGGGGTGGTGATAATTTTACCTTCTACTATCGCGACGATGCTATTCTCAAAGTTGCGCGCAACGCCTACCGAGCTAGGCTTCTAAAAGAAGTTAAACTCACAGAATACCTGCACGCATTGTCGATGCCTTTCACTGTAGCTAAACCGATCATGGCGCACGACAAGGGTTTCTATGCGATGTTTTCAAGAATCAACGGTTCTTCACTACCCATAGAAGCACTTGAAACATTTACCGCCAGAGAATTAGAATCCTTTGGCAAATCTCTTGGGACCTCCCTCACCTTCCTGCACAGGCACAAATTTCCAGATGAGGTCTTAGGCTACATCCCACGCGCTGCCGATCCTTTCGCAGTGGCAATTCGTAACACAAGGCAACAACTCGCGTTTATTGCAGAAAATGCTGCAGAAATCGACACAAATCGATGGGCCGACAAGTTGGAAAACCTACAGGGATCCTTAGACCAGAGGTGGACTGTCGTTCACACCGATCTCCAAATAAACCACCTGTTTTTTGTACAGGAAAAACTTGAACAACTCGCCATTATTGATTTCGCTGACGCCTTGCTGCACGATCCAGCGATAGATCTGTCCGAATTTGCTATAGAGATGTATTCAGATTTGCCCCCCGATGGTATTGTCGCCAAAAAGGTTATTGATGTGGTGCTGAAGTACTATCAGACAGACGACGCTGCGATTACAGAGAAAATTGAGTTTGGTCTTCTCGTTTTTGAAGTTGGACGCGCCTACCAACAGGCCAGAAATTCAATAGGACAGTCCAAAGATGATTGATCCGTATATACCTCACAAATTTGACCCTTTCTCAGCCTATTTGGAAGTCATTATATAAGCAAAATCTGTTGTCTCACGAATTTCTCCGTTGTGATTCCTCTGAAGATGGTGTATATTAAACTTGAATGTTCAGAGTTGTGATTCTTTGAAGTCCTAAATTGCCATAATTAGTGGAGTTATTAGGTTTATAATTTTATCCGATGTAGCAAGGAGATTTTATGAAAATTAAAGAAATTCGCGTGGTAGAAATCGAACTAAACCCAAAACCGACAACAACGCCGCGCACACCGAGTCGGTCGAGAACATATCAATTAAACCGACCCATTACGCGCTATCCGTCATTCAACAGGAAAGAGGGACATGTCTCCTATTCGGAATGGAAACGTCCCGCCTGCATCATAACGGCAGAAGATGGGACATGGGGTTTCGGCATTTCGCTTTACGGGGGTCCCGTGACCCGAATCATCTCAGACCACTTCGCCCCCTTCCTCGTTGGCGAAAATTGTATGGCGACTGAAAAAATATGGGATATGATGGTGCGATTGTCAGCTGCCTTCGGCGCAACCGGCTTGACGAGTTACGCCATCAGTGCGGTGGATTGTGCGTTGTGGGATCTCAAGGGCAAAATTTTGGGACGACCGGTTTACGAACTCCTCGGCGGACCGCAAAAAGAAAAGATTTTCTGCTACGCCTCGGGTTTCGATCAGGAATGGTATATGGAACTCGGATTCAAAGCCACCAAACTCTTTACACCGTGGGGTCCTGAACAAGGAAAAGAAGGCTTAGGCAAACTTGAAGAATTGGTAGCAACGACACGGGAAGCGATTGGCGATAACGTTGACCTGATGTTGGACGCTTGGACCGGTTTTGACATAGAGCATACCGTGCGTGTTTGTGAAACGATGAAGCCTTACGGGTTGAAGTGGATGGAGGACTACATCCGTGCCGATGATTTTGTTGGGTACGAGACGGTGCGCCAACGTCTCCCTTGGCAAACACTTGCGACAGGAGAACACTGGTATCTGCCAACCGTCTTTGCGGAGGCGGCAGGACGACGGCTGGTCGACATCTTCCAGCCAGATGTTTTGTGGTGTGGTGGTATTACCGCGGCGGCAAAAATTTGCCACATTGCTGAGGCAAGTGGGATTAACGTAATTACACACGGTGGAATGAATTATCCCTACGGTCAGCACCTCGCATTTGCGATGCCCGCCATCACGTGGGGTGAACGCTCTGAAGGTATCTCTGCACCCGGTGTCCCTCTCGAAGAGATGGTCAAGTTGCCCGGCACTTCCGTCATCAAAGATGGCTATGTTGCTCCGTCGGATGCCCCCGGTTTTGGTCTCGAAATTGATGAGGCGTGGATAGAGAGTGTGATGGTATAATTACTTCGCAGACATGGCAGATTCGTCTGGATCTCAACAGAAGGGAACCGGATCCGTGGATTTCAAGTCGCTCGCAAACATTATCAATTGTTTGAAGATGCTTCAACATCAAAAAACGCATCTGCTTGTGGCTATTGATGGACTTGGCGGTGCTGGAAAAAGCACCTTGGCGCGATTGTTGAAAGAACAACTAAAAACGCTGGAGTGGATCGTAGCAGTCGTCAAGCATGATGATTTCTACCTCCCTTCTCATCAACGTGAAAACCAACAAGCGAAGGTAATTGGTCGCGACTTTGAATGGGAGCGCCTACGTGATCAGGTGCTCACTCCTATTAGAGAGGGGCGGTCAGCACATTACCAACGGTACGATTGGGAGACAGACGTTCTTGCCGAATGGCGGGCGATTTCTGCTCCCGATGTGGTACTTGTCGAAGGGGTCTATACGATGCGGCGTGAGTTAGCACATCTATACGATTTGAAAATATGGGTGGAGTGTCCGAGAGCGATCCGCCTTGCACGTGGCATTGCGCGAGATGGTCAAAAATCACGCACTATTTGGGAACAGGATTGGATGCCGAAAGAAGATGACTATGTTAAAACTCATCTACCTCATGAAAGAGCCGATCTTTCTATAAATGGAGCAGGATCATATTTATCAATAGATGAATCCAGTTGAAGTGTATCTCTGGAGATCTTTACTGTGAAACCCTATGAATGACGAAATCACTATTGCCAATCGAGCGCATTGGGAAGCCGCAGTTTTGAAGAGAAACGGCTTTACCGTGCCATGGCTCGACCTTGAAAGAGATGATATTCTGCAATATACTGAAGGTCAACTTGACCCGATTCCATATCATCTCTATCAAATTTATCCTGCTTACCTACTCAAAGATGTCGCGGACAAAGACGTGTTGTGTCTCGCCGCAGGTGGCGGACAACAATCGGCAGTGTTCGGTCTGCTTGATGCCCGTGTGACCGTGATTGATTTTACACAAGGTCAACTTGACGGGGACATTACTGCCGCGAGACATTATGGTTATCAAGTGAAAACGCGTTGCCTCAATATTCGCGATTTATCCGCAATCGAAGATGCGTCGTATGACCTCGTCTACCAAGGACCTTCCATGAGTTGGGTGCCATCCGTTCATGAGATTTATAGAGGCGTATCACGGATCATCCGTCCAGGGGGTCGGTACCGTGTAGATTTCGGCAATCCCGCCAACCATTCCTTGGAGTGGGATGGTGAATTCTATCGCGTCACCGAACCGTATTCTGAACGTATTTATAGGTATTCAGACGGCGCGTTCGACTTTCGACATTATCTTGGCGATATATTCAATGGCCTTGTGGACAACGGTTTTCGGATTGAGCGGGTTGAGGAACGTGCTTGGACCCTACCAGACATCACCGCAACACCGGGGAGTTGGACACACGAGATGGCTTACAATGTAAGTTTTGCTATTGTCGCGAAGAAAGAAGTATAGGTACTATCCCGTGCGAAAAGTGGAGTTTTGCCGTGGAAGAGCTAAGTTTTCGCAAGGCACATATAAGTGACAGCGAATTCGTTTTTACTGTAAAGAAAGCGGCGTTCCGTGAGTATGTAGAACAGGTATGGGGTTGGGATGATAACTACCAAAGGGAACTACATAATAGACGGTTTGCTGCACAGGATGTTTGCATTATCCAGTTTCGCGGGACAGATGTCGGTTTCTTGTCAACGTCCAGCACTCCTGACACCCTTAAAGTTAACCAACTCTTTATTCTTCCCGAATACCAAGGGAAAGGCATCGGCTCTGCCTGCATGATGCGTATTGTTGATGATGCCAGACTTGAGGGAAAGTCTGTAGCACTTCAGGTGCTAAAGGTCAACACCCGCGGTACCGCCTTCTATCAGAGGCTGGGATTTTTAATCATCGGTGAGAGTTCCACACACCTCCAGATGAAGAAATTGTATGAATTTCGTTGAAGCACTCTCCACAGATAACTTAAACGCTATAAGAGCAGCTCCTAAAACCGATGTTCACTGTCATGCATTTTTCAGTACGCGATTAGAGAATGTTGAACGTTGGATAGGTCATTCTCTAACGAAACCGCCTCCGAAGATGAGTGGGCTTGAGGAGATGATGGCGTATGCGGATGCGGTCTTAACAGCACCCATAAAACACCGTGAAGGCTTCGAGTTCGTTGGGGTGTCAGCGATGGACGATGCAGTCCGGGATGGCGTTGTTATGCTTGAGATGAGTTTCGACATCCGTCTGGCAGAGTTCTATCCTGACGGGGTGGTTGGACTTTGTGCGTTCATTGAGACGTTAGTTGAACGATACCGAGAACAGGCAGATCTACGTCCAGAACTCGGTTTTTCCCGTGGAAACGCTGACGATCCGAAACTAATGCGTTTAGCACATGAGGCGGTAGCATCCGGGGTATTTCAATCAATTGATCTCTACAGTCGCCCAGAAGTGTGCCCACCTGAGGTTATGAAACCGTTATTTACAAAGGCACGCGCCGCAGGAATGAAGCTCAAAGCACACGTTGGGGAATTTGGGGATGCAGAAGAGGTTCGACGGACGGTCGAAGTTTTGGATTTGGACGCGGTTCAACACGGTATCAGTGCTGCGGAATCAGTTGAAGTCATGCGGTGGCTCTCGGAGAACCGGATACAGTTGAACGTGTGTCCAACGAGCAATGTGATGTTGAGCGGCGTGTCCGATCTCGCCTCACATCCGATTCGCGCCTTGTTTGATAACGATATATCAGTAACAATTAACACAGATGATCTGATGATATTTGGTCAGAGTGTCTCTGAAGAGTATCGAAATCTCTATCAAGCGGGTGTTTTCAGCGCGCAAGAGTTAGACGATATTCGGCGCGCATCTCTCTCGCTTTAGTTAATTGTGTAAAGGAGAAATGAAGATTATCGTTTTCATTTTAAATCCCGTCGAAGCCTTATGCACACCGATCCCGGGAGCACAAGGCTTTTTTTGTCAGTTCACAGATTTCCCAAATTTACTATTGTATTGCAAAAAGCAACCCCAACGTGCCGTCTCGTTTTTCTGAAACACAAGCGATTGGGAAATTACTGTGTCTGAGGCACTTATCTCACCGAACAATTCCAAAAAATCCATATTTTTTTCCAAGATGCACGTTTTCCATTCCAAAATTTTGTCTTTAATAATTAAGTGCCCAGGGGTACAAATGTGCTGAATCTTTGAATTTCAGAAATCGACATCTGATGGAAGAACGACTCTACCTGCTTATGGATATAAAGAAGATGGTTGGGCAGAAAATTAAGTTTTTGGAAAAGGTTTTCCTGAGTCCGAGCCTCACGGAGAACCCAGCTATAAGGTATAAGGACTTGAGAGATCAAAGGATTTCTCGTGGAAAAAGACCGTCAGCGACACCTCGAGGGGTTCAAAAAGGTAAAGGAAATGAATAATGCAGATGATAAAAATAGAGGACCTATACAAAACCTTTAAAACTTACAAACGTAAAAAGGGGTTCATCGGCTCAATTCAGACCCTTTTCACAAAGGAATATATCACTGTAAATGCCGTGGATGGTGTGTCCTTTGGTATCAATCAAGGAGAAATCGTCGGGTACGTTGGACCGAATGGTGCGGGAAAGTCCACAACGATAAAAATGCTTACAGGCATTCTATACCCAACAAGCGGAGTAATTGAAGTATGTGGTCTTGTTCCAACAAAGGATAGGAAGCGGAATTTAATGCATATCGGCGTAGTCTTCGGGCAGAGGACGCAACTCTGGTGGGATCTCCCACTTATAGAATCCTTTGAACTTCTAAGGCACATATACAGAGTGCCAGAAAAAATATATAGGGACAATATTGCACTTTTCGCAGAACTCCTTGATATAGACGAGTTTATTAACACTCCCGTCAGACTGTTATCCTTAGGGCAGCGAATGCGGGGAGATATTGCGGCGTCACTCCTTCATAACCCCGACATACTCTACTTGGATGAGCCTACAATTGGGCTTGATGTAGTTGTCAAGGAAAGAATTAGGCAATTCATCAAGGAGATAAATATTGAAAGAAAGACGACAGTCATTCTCACAACCCACGATTTGTTGGACATAGAGGCACTTTGCAACCGGATAATGATCATCAACCATGGCAAAGTCATCTACGATGGTTCCATAGATGAAATCAGAAGAAGATTTGGGACAGAAAGCACACTCCTAATTGACTTTAAGGAACCACCTGATCAATTGGAAGTCGATGGAGCACTCGAAATCCAATTAGAAGGTATTAGGGCATCCATAAAGTTTGATAGAAAAAGATTTACCGCCAGTGATTTGATATCTGAAATCGCTGGAAAGTATCCGGTATTGGACCTCACAATAGAGGATATTTCTCTCGATGGGATCATCCGGGATGTATATGAGGAAGGAAAATTATATGAGAGCGTATCTTGAAATTTGTAAGAAATCGTTTCAGGAACGGATGGCCTACAGAGGCGAACTCTTGATAAGGTTTGTGGGAATATTTATGAGTTTTTATCTCCTTTACATGTTTTGGAAGGCACTCTATGCTAACTCAACTGATGTACAAGGTATCTCGTTCCACTCAATGATTACATATACCATAATGAGTGCCATCATGGGAGGCATCATAAACATCTTCGGCATTCTTAACGTATACTTGGCATACTGGATGTCAAGTCGGGTGAGAACGGGTGAAATCGTAATGGACATGATGAAACCTACGGATTTCCAACTTTATCTTTTCTCACATTCATTCGGACGACTTCTCTTTAACGTGATTGTTTCAGTACCTATCTTCATATTAGCCATTTTCATCTTTAAAATTTATCTTCCTAATAGTTTAGGGGTACTCGCGCTCTTTGCAGTTAGCCTGAGTATGAGTTATCTTCTTACCTTCCTTATAGACTTTATGGTATCCTTAGTTTCCTTCTGGACGACTCAAAATCAAGGTGTGGGTGGATTCACACGGCTCATTATAGCACTGCTTTCAGGGTCGTTCATACCGCTCTGGTTCTTCCCAGAGTGGGCAAGAAATGTTCTCTCTTATTTTCCCTTCGCGTCCATATACCACGTCCCCCTTTCCATATATATAGGAAAACTAAAAAGCATTGAGGGTCTTTACGCAATTTCTCTACAGATCATCTGGATAGGGGTTTTGTTTGCGGGGAGCCGCTTTTTATGGTTGAAATCAAGACGCAAGCTTATGACCCATGGAGGCTAAAGGATGCTGTTTTATATAAAACTTTTCTTTACTTTCTTTAAACTTAACCTGAAAGCCCAGATGGAATACAGAATCAATTTTATAATGAGTATATTCTACATTTTGATTCTTCAGTTGGGGAATCTTGGGTTGATATGGGTGGTCTTGGATAGCTTCCAAGCACTCAGAGAATGGACATTTGGAGAGATTGCCTTCCTCGTAGGATTAAGACTCCTTTCCCATGGACTTTTCACCCTATTCCTGCCGGAGATTTATTGGGGACTCAGCAATTATATCGTCCGAGGCGAATTTGATAGATTCCTACTCAAGCCTGTAAATCCGCTGTTTCTTCTCATTACCAACGGCATCATCCTGAGTGGGATCACGGATTTTTCAAGTGGGATTGTAATCCTATGGATCGCCACCAAATCCCTGGGGTTAAATTGGACTTTCATCAATCTG
Organism: Candidatus Poribacteria bacterium; assembly: GCA_965220065.1. Taxonomy (GTDB): domain Bacteria; phylum Poribacteria; class WGA-4E; order WGA-4E; family WGA-3G; genus WGA-3G. The sequence goes on along the minus strand of OZ244804.1, from coordinate 3,832,548 downwards.
CTGATACTCCTCGTCGTTGTTTTTAGTGGGCTCCTGATAGAGCTTTCCGCCTATTTAGCAACTTCATCCGTTGCATTCTGGGTGACCAATCTACAGACATTAAATTTCATAACATTTCAATTTCATGAACAGTATATCCTTTATCCTGTCAGCATATACGGTAAGCCTATACAGTACTTCCTTACCTTCATAATCCCATTTGCCTTTATCAACTTTTACCCTTCGGCTTATTTTCTTAATAAGCCATCGAACTTACTATTTCATCCATACTTCGCATATCTTACGCCGATTGTCGCCCTCATATCCTTTGGCGTGGCTTATTTTATCTGGAAACGGGGGATTTTGGCTTATCAGAGCACCGGATCATAACGAAAGGTGCTACCGTTCTATACTCCCCTATGCGAATACACAAACTCCCACTTCAATCAGTAAAGGAACTCTTTATGACGAATTATTGTAATCTTTGGCATAGGATACGAATATACTGTTTTTTTCAGTTTATCTGCTGGCTATTATTTTCTAATTTTCTCTCGGCGGACACCGAACCGATGGAATACCGGATCAAGGCATATCGAACTTCCTCAGACGTCAAAATTGACGGTGAGCTCACCGAACCAGATTGGCAAAAAGCACAACGCATCGATCATTTTGTTCAATTTGAACCGGACGCAGGGGTGCCAATGACACAATCAACGGAGGTTAAAGTGCTTTATGATAATAAGTACCTCTACTTCGGTTTCATCTGCTACGACAGCGACCTGTCCAAAATGGTCGCCGTTGAAATGCGCCGAGACGTTCCCGTCTTTGATAATGACAGTGTATTTTTGCTCGTGGATACCTACAATGACCGACGAAGCGGATTTTTCTTTCGCACCAACCCGTTAGGTGCCATGGAAGATACCGCTGTGATGGACAACGGAGACAGTCGGAACGGGAATTGGAACGCTGTCTGGGAATGTAGCACCAAAATCAATGAGAACGATTGGAGAGCGGAGATCGCGATTCCGTTCAGCCAACTCCGCTTTAAAAAGAGCGACGATATAGTTTGGGGAGTAAATTTTGGACGGAATATACAACGCAACCACGAAGAAGGAACTTGGGTGCCGGTGCCCCGCGCATATGGATGGCGAGCTATCTATCGCACAGCGAACCTAGGTCGTTTGGAAGGTTTAGAGAATATTACGCCACAAACACACCTGGAACTCCTGCCTTATGTCTTGCCGGGGGTGAGTCAAAGAAAAACACACAATGAAACAAATGTTTTGTTCGATACCGGATTGGATATCAAGTACAGTTTGACCTCGAATCTGACAGCAGATGCCACCTTCAACACCGATTTTGTTCAAGTCGAAGCCGATCAGGAACAGGTAAACTTAACCCGTTTCAGCCTGTTCTTCCCCGAGAAGCGTCCCTTCTTTCTAGAAAGTGCAGCCTTGTTTGATTTTGGTATTCCACGCACGGGTTTTCGTCAGCCGCCACCCTTACTGCTTTTTTACAGTCGCCGCATCGGGATTGAGGACGGGCATGCTATCCCGATTATCACCGGAGGAAAAATTACAGGAAAAATAGGCTCTTACGGCGTAGGTCTAATAAACGTGTTTACCAATGAATTTCACGCAGAGGAAATTGATGTACCACGCACAAACTACTCTGTGCTGCGTATGACCCGAGATTTTTTTAAAGGATCGACCGTTGGTATGATTGCTATCAACAAACAGAATGCCGACACTTACAACCGGGCAGGCGGATTCGATTTCGTGTATCGCCCTATCGATAGTCTAAGTTTTCGCGGGCTGTGGGCTCGCACCTTTGAAGAAGATGTATCGAGAGAACAGGATGCTTTGTACTTCGGGGGCACTTCGGAAACCAATAATTTTCGTATCATCGGATCATATACAGACATAGGTAAGAACTTTAACCCAGAAGTCGGATTCGTCAGACGAAGAGGCGGACGTCGCATCCGCAGTGAAACTCTCTATACACCTCTGTTCGGTAAATTTGGGATTCGTCGAATCTGGACAGGACCAGAGTCCAACTTGATCCTCAATCGAAACAATGAATTAGAAACCAGAGACCTCAGATTCGTAACTGGATGTGAATTTGAAAGCGGAATGGTGTTTAAGCGGTTTAATTTCCAGATTCAGCGAACCTTTGATCGTCTCTACGAGGACTTTGAGATCCGAGAGAGAATCATCATCCCGAACGGAGAGTATAATTTCACTTCCTTCCTGGCCACCATATCCGCTGGTGACAGTAAAATGATTGCCAGTGATTTTACAGTGATGTTTGGAGACTTTTTTAATGGTGAAAGGCGTGGTTTTGAAATCTCCGCGGACTTCAGACCAAGTGGGCGTTTCCGATTTCAACCGCAGTATCAATTTAATCGCATCATGCTTGAAAATAAAACATTTGATGTCCAAGTTTTTGGAACTCGTGTAGCCTATTCTTTCTCCACCACTCTTTTTGCCAGACTTTTCACGCAATGGAACAGCGATCAAGACCTTATAACTACGAACTTTTTGTTGAACTATATCCATCGTCCCGGTAGTAACTTCTACCTCGTCTTTAACCAAATATACGACACCCAAGGGGAAAGGACAGATTTTGTAGACTCTACACTTGTCGCTAAAATGACTTACTGGTGGAATCCATAAAACCGTATTTTTGTCGTCTACCAACACGGCGAATTTGAGGGGACTACAGTAACATTTGTCACGACCGCGATGAACTTAATCTCGTTTCGCTTTTTAATTGTTTTCAATTGGTAGTTCACTTTATAATGAGATTATACAAACCGTTCTGATCAAACCTATTGTCGAGTACGGACACTCGAATCTACAGTTTAGGAGGGTTTCTGGTGGAAAGAGAAAACGATGCACAACTCATTCAGGATACGTTGGCAGGTAATGATGAAGCATTTAATGCCTTGGTGCGAAAGTACCAAAAGCGCGTTCACGCCCTTGCGTGGCGAAAAATTGGCGATTTTCAGGACGCTGAGGAGGTAACCCAAGACACTTTTCTGCAAGCCTATAAAAAACTCTCGACGCTCAAGAATCCTCACCAATTCGCTGGATGGCTGTATGTCATCGCAAACAGGCTTTGTCTCAATTGGATTCAAAAACAGAAATCTGCCATACAATCCTTAGAGGACACGCCCATGAAAGAAATCGAGAATGCGTCGTATACACATTATGAATCCGAGCGACGTGAAACAGCCGCTGGTGAGTATCGCCTTGAACGCGCCAAAAAACTGCTCGCAAATCTGCCGGAGAGTGAACGTACTGTCGTCACCCTCTACTATCTTGGTGAAATGACCACCAAGGAGATTAGCAGATTCTTGGGAGTGTCTGTAAACACCATCACCAGCCGGCTCCAGCGTGGTCGAAAACGGTTAAAAGCCGACCAAGAACACCTCATCAAAGAAGTCCTCGGCGGCACCCAAATACCGGCGCGTTTAAGCGCGAGCATCAAGCGGCAAATCGCCGATATGAAACCTACACCCTCGCCAACTGGAAAACCCTTGTTGCCATGGAGTGCTTTTAGCACAACTATGGTCATGATTATATTGATGCTCGGGGTCAGCAACCGATATCTCGCCCGCTTTCAGAAACCCTACAATTTCGAGGCGCAATCTGAACCCACCATTGAAATCATTGAGGCACCTATCGTTTTTGATGCTGAGTCGAAACCTGATGTGCAAAATCAGGTTGGACAAGCTGTATCCTCAGACAAAAGCACGGGAACCAGTCCGCAGGCTTTCGAGAACGTTTCAACATCTAATGCTCAAGAAAATTCCGCTAAGTTTTCTATAGCACAATGGACACAGGGACATGCTCCACCAGGGGGACCTGTTCGTAATATCTTCGCTGGACCTGAAGGCATGCTGTATGCTGCTTCGCCAACAGGGATATACAAACTCGCAGCAGGCGCGACGACCTGGACACACATTGACACAAATATCCCGATTGATAAATCTTTCATGCCGATGGCAACGCATGAAGGCACCCTTTATGTCGTCTCTGCTGATGAGATATTTACTTCAGATGGTAATGGTGAAACGTGGAATTCGATGGGTTCCCGACCCAAGGGATATGCTATTGGACTCATTATCACGAATACGCCGCAGGCACCTATTACGATGTATCTTGCACTTCAACATAAACAGATTTTTCGTTCTACAGATGGTGGAATGAGCTGGAACCGCTTCAATGACGGACTAAGCAACGAAAGGATTTCTGCCATAGCGACTGCTGGAGAAATAGTGTTTGTTGGCACGAACCGCGGCCTCTACCGCCTCGATTCAGATATTTGGAAAAAGTTGCCGGTAGGCGCATCACAAACGGTCTATTCCTTGGCAGTGTTTAATAATAATGTTTATGTTGCAACGGGACCTGACCTACCCCATCACGATTCAGATACTCGGAAAAAGTTGCCGGTAGGTACATCACAACCTGTCTATTCCTTGGCAGTACTCAATAACAACCTTCATGCTGAAACAGGTCCCTACCGACTCGGATTCACGCCAATAGAGGTCGATCAAGAGGTGCCGAAAAGCGTATCCCATTCAGTTAGGATCTTCCATTCAGCTGACTGGGGAGCGTCATGGACCGAAATCAGGCATATCGATAAACCTGACTCAAAGGCGAGTGCACCGGGTATAACTGTTTTAGCTGCCGGTGAAACGATCTTAGCCTTGGGAACTACACAGTCTCGTTCGACAGACAGTGGACATACGTGGACAGAGTTCAAAGTTGACACAGATAATCACACGATCAGCAGCCTTCCAGCCGTAGCGGCAAACGAGACAACATTTTACAAAGCCGGTGCATTCGGCATCCACCGCACAACTGATAGCGGTAAATCGTGGCACCTATTTATGGATGGAATAGTAGGAACAAGGACGAACAGTCTGGTTGCCTTCAATAACAGACTATACGCCCATACCGGCTATGAAGTTTATCAATCAACAGATGAAGGGGGGACGTGGAAAAAACTGTCAATCGCCGGGGAATTTGCTACGGAGGAGACTCCATCTGAACCCTTAAAACAGGGTAGGGCACGCGTTGATACCTCTTTCGATTCACAGTTAATGGTTGATGGTAACACACTTTATTTGGTTTCGCCTGAAAGGCACATCTTGCGAATTTACCGTTTATCTGCGGACGGCAATACGCTAATCCCAGTTCAAGACTTTTCTATCTCTGATTATGAATCATTATTTCCGCTGCCTGAAAGAGAGGTGAAAATCAAAGCGATTGTCGTCAGGAATAACGTGTTCTACGCGGAATACCGACAAAGACTTTTCAAGTGGAAACTCGGGGATCCTAAATGGACGGATACCGGATTGATAAACACTGATAAACACCCTAATGCAGATATGAAAGATGGTTTTAAGGTAGCAATTTCTGAAGAAATCGTCTACGTCGGTAAGCGAGATGGTCAACTGTTTCAATCGCTGGATAGCGGAAAAAACTGGAAAGACATTACGCTAAGCCTACCCCTTCGCTTCACGCACTTCAACGAGATCCTCTTTGTAGGTTCAACGGTTTATGTTGCGACAGACGCAGGTGTTTTGGCTTCACAAACCGGCGAACACTGGCATGTGATAACTGATAATTTTGGCGAGCGTCCCATCATAAACAGATGTGCTATAGATGGTGTAACAGTTTATGGTGCTAGCGATGCAGGGATCTATCGTTTGGATAACCTTGGCAAGTGGAAGCAGATTTCTTCAGAAGTTTTAGGTGAAGTTATTTCTCTCGCCGTCATTAACAACCGACTCTATACTGCCATTAATGAGCGCGGGATTTTTCACATCCCACTCGGCGAAGAATAGATAATATATCGGATACACTTTGAACGTTTTTCGATTTATAGTAAAGGATACCCATTATCCTGACACTTCGTAACTCTATTTATGAACACTTTCACTTAATTTAGTATTACAGATATGGATTTCGTTGAAGCACTCTCTACAGATAACTTGGACGTTATAAAGGCAGCCGCCAAAACCGACGTTCATTCTCATTCTTTCTTAAGTACACGTCGAGAGAATGCAGAGCGTTGGCTCGGACATCCGCTCACCAAACCGCCCCTCAAAATGAAAGGACTTGAGGGGATGCACGCGTACATAGACGAGGCATTAGCACCTCACTTAGACCACCGTGAAGGTTTTGAATTCATTGCGGTGTCAGCCATAGACGATGCAATCCAAGATGGAGTCGTTATACTTGAAACGAGTTTCGACATTCGGTTGCTTAAGTTTTACTCAGGAGGATTGACCGAACTTCGTTCATTTATTGAAACGTTAGTTAAACAGTATCGGGCGCAAATTGATTTGCGTCCTGAACTCGGTTTTGCGCGGGAGTGTGCTGCTGATCCAAAATGGATGAAATTAGCGCACGAAGCAATCGAATTGGGGCTATTTCAATCAATTGATCTGTATAGCCATGAAGAAGCGTGTGCGCCTGAAGCCGTGAAGCCTTTATACAGAAAGGCACGCGCAGCGGAGATGAAGCTCAAAGCACACGTTGGGGAGTTTGGCGGTGCGGAAGAGATCCGACGAACGGTCGAAGTCTTGGACTTAGACGAGGTCCAGCACGGCATCGGTGCCACAGAATCGAGCGAAGTCATGCGGTGGCTCTCGGAGAACCGGATACAATTGAACATCTGTCCAACAAGTAATGTGATGTTGGACAGTGTGCCGGATCTCGCCTCACATCCGATTCGCACCTTATTTGACAACGGCGTGCCGGTGACCATCAACACGGACGATCTGATGATATTCGGTCAGAGTGTCTCTGACGAGTACCGGAACCTCTATCGTGCTGGTGTCTTCAGCGCGCAAGAATTGGACGATATTCGGTGTGCGTCCCTTGAAGTCCTTGATTGATTCCCAACTTGCTATGGTTACTCGACCCTAGGCTGTCTCGCAGTTGGATTTCTTTGTAAACGGACTTTAGAGTCTTTCAACGGAAGTTCAATACGCGCACCGTTGTGTAAATGTGATTCAATGATGCCAAAAATTAGTTCCGTGCTGGCATACGCACACCGGACGCCGCCTCGGGTCGGTTCCCCTGTATCCAAGGCGTGGACAAGGTCTTTAACCAAGTTGGCTGTGCTGCTGGTATTTTCAAATTCAGGAAAGGTTTCAGGTACCTGACATGTCCGCCACCCCGGTATATCTTGCTGTTTACGGAGATGCCACTGCCAACCGTTGTTCCAGCATGTAACGGTTCCGCCATCACAAATTGCTTCCCATTCACTACCCCGTGGCGTTAGCAGGGCATGTGCCGTCACACCATTTTCAAACTGGATGGTTCCACCGCCAGACGGATCCACTCGCATTTCATCGCCATCAAAAACCGAATCGCCTTGTGGAAGATAACCTGTGATCCAACTCGCAGGCACATCGCTATTCAAACGTAAAATTAGGTCGAAGTGATGGCTGGCTGAGTTGAAAAGTGTGCCGTTTGAATAGATAATCAAGGTGCGTAACTTACCAATTTCACCGCTGTCAATGACCTCTTTCATCTTGTCAAAACCCGTATGCCATCGGCGATTTGTGCCGAGATTAAAGGCAACATTGTTTTCTTCTACCGCAGATACCATCGCCGCGGCTTCGTCCATAGAAGCCGCCATCGCCTTTTCTGCATAGATGGCTTTCACACCGTGCGTTGCTGCGTAAACAACAATCTCTGCGCGATGCTCGGGTTGTGTGGCAACACTGACAATATCAGGTTGTTCTTTTTCAAGCATATCACGATAATCGGTGTATTGATTCGCCTTTGGAACATTATATCGGTTTCCAAAATGTTCCATGACTTCTGGACGCAGATCCGCACATGCGACAAGATCAATTCGTTCTTCGGCAAAAAAGCCTGCAGCATGGGAATACGGTAACTTAATCGCTTCGTAATCGGGGACTTCGTTATCAATAAATGCACCCATTCGGCTACAACCGATAACAGCGGCACGATACGTTTTCATTGGTATTCTCCTCGTCCTGAATAAAATGATTCAATGGGTCCTTCTACTGCATTCAATCAATCCTTCACTCATCAAAAGAATAACCAATTTCCTGAAACACGTCAAGAAAAATCAATACACAACTTGAATTCTATCGTTTTGTAGCCTTTTAATTTTTTAAAGTGATTTCTTTCAAAACCTCTGGGGTTAAACTTTCATTAGCCGCTATATGTGACGCTTTACAAGGTCAGACGGGTTGCCGCGAAAGAACCTTGAAACGTTCACGTAATGCCTCCTAAAGTGCATCCAAAATTGTATGTAGGTAAAAGATTACTACCTTTTATCAGAGTTTTAACGAACTTATCTTCGAATTATTCGCGAAAATTTGCGGTGATTTGGAATAGAGAAAACAGAGGTAATTGAAACCTATGGCAATGTCTGTCTATGCAGGCACCACTTTAAGTGAAGCAGAAAAGATCATCGCAGGCGATTACTCGGCTTTTGACTGGCGGGAGCGTGCCACGTACAGCAGGGTTTATCTCGATATGAATCCAGCGATTCGAGATGCAGAAAATGCCCTCGATAACGACGCAGACAAACCCATCGTTGTGGCATTGTTGCTCAAATCAGAGAAGATGCTCGTCAAAGACCGGGTCAGGCGTCTTAGCGCGATCAAAGCCGCACGCATTATACCGGACGAGGAACTCCTCAAACGGACAGGTTATCTCTTTGATAGTGAAAAATTGATCGGACTTCCCGAAGGTATCGTGATGCGCGCGAGCAATGGTGTCTACATCGTGCAGTGCGATGCGGATCAATATCAATGCTCGCTACGCGGAAAACGAGATGCATTTAGTACAAATCAGCAGGTCTACGTTGGGGACCGCGTCAAGATTCAGGTGATTGATGAAACGCACGGTACAATTGCAGCCGTTCTGCGCCGCAAGAGTCAATATAAACGAAAGGGAACACAATCTAAAAGGGTTATTCTCATTCCGAATCTCGATGGACTCATTATCATTTCTTCCGTAAAAGAACCCCCAATTTGGCAGCGAATGTTAGACAAATTCCTCGTCATTGCCGAGGCATCAGGTATTGAACCCGTTATCTGTTTCAATAAAATTGATATGCTCGAAAACCGATCGGAAGTGGATTCGATAGCCGCAGTTTACCAAAAAATCGGTTATCGGACAATCCTTACAAGCGCAACGACCGGCGAGGGAATCGAGGCTTTGAAAGCGTGGATGAAAGGGAGGATTTCGGCATTCACTGGATTATCGGGGGTCGGGAAATCTTCGCTTCTAAACGCCATCCAGCCCAACTTGAAATTGAAAACGAACGCAGTGAATCCGAGACGGGGCGGAAGACACACGACCGTTGCAACCCAACTTTACAACTTGGATTTCGGCGGTTTTATCGCCGATACACCCGGACTTCGGGAATTGAATTTCTGGGACATCGATCCCCGTTTGATCGACCGCTATTTTCCAGAGATGGACTCGCTCCGAGAGCAGTGTGCGAACAATTCCTGCGGGCATCTTTATGAGAAAGGCTGTAGCGTGGAAGATGCCTTGAAAAAAGGGGATATCTCACGGTCTCGGTATGAAAGTTACCGTGAATTTCGAAAATCGAGCAATTAATTCACTAAAATCGCGATGCTGTTGGTGAATTCTGGAGTTGAGATGCCCCTACAATATCCTGACCCAGTTTCAATTACAAGCATCGCTCATTTAATTACGGAATGAAATTTGTGAGTGCAAAACTGTGTATCATGACGGCTTACGCCGATGAAACGCATACACTTCTGAACGTCTTAGGTCAGGAGGTTGGGGATTCGGTCGATTGGAACAGTAGATTGAAGTTTGAATGGTCGGATGGAGATAAAAAATGGGTTGTCATGCAGTCGGGTATGGGCAAAGTGCGTGCGGCATCGATGTGCCAAATGATAATAGACACATATCAGGTAGATACCTTCTTTGAGTTCGGGTTTGCCGGTGGATTGGTCGATACCTTGGATATCGGAGATGTTGTCGTGATCACTAGTGTCTCCGAACACGACGTGCCGAACCGATCAGAAATTCAGCGTGAGCAAGATGAATGGAGAGCGCGCCTCTTTCAGACTTCCGCATCTTCAATAAGCCAATTCGCAACCACCCTATCGACGAATCCCAATGTTACGCTTACAAAAGCCCCAGTAATTTGCGGAGATATGGACATATATAACCGCGAAGTGAGGGACAAAATTGCTACAGAGAGTGGTGCCGTTGCAGTGAATTGGGAGTCATCGGCAATTGTAGATGTCTGTGCGCTTAACAACGTCAAATACGTCGGTATCCGCGTTATATCCGATTTGTGTATTGAAGAACATAGCGGACCTATTCCCAGAGAGCGGATTGAACGCTTGCGCGAATCCACAACCGCGTACCTAAATGCTTTAGTGGACTTCAATAAGTGTTAGCAGGCATAGAGGAACAGCTTAAGCGGAACATTCATTATACTGGAGAGTTATCTGCTCCATGAGAGAACATGTATCTGACAGACAGCTGATGAAAATACAGGTTGAGGTGCTATTTACGCAGGATGAGAATGGATACCTTCAACGTATCAACGAACCTACCGGTGCTGCAGAACCAGCACCTCGTTTTTTCTTCGGACATACCAACGAAGGTTCAATCTATAGGTTTCGGCACGATCTTCCCGACAATGTGATTGCGCAACTGGAGGAAGTCGTTGCTGCTGAACCGATGCCTGTGAATTCCCAGAAAATTCCGAGAAACCGTAGGCAATTCGAGGATATTCTTCAAAGCCATGCACCGATTGAACGGATCTGGATCGGGCCCGCTTATCGCTTTCCTGAACATATTACACCACCAACAAATGTTATCCAACTATCATTTAAGAATGCAGGACTCCTAAAGGGAGGCTTCGCCGAAATGGTGTCGGAACTCAATAGTTCACAGCCGTATTTAGCGATCATAGAGGATTCGCAGGCGTTAGCAATTTGCCGAAGTGTCCGCTTATCGTCCCATGCCCATGAAGCAGGCGTTGACACGCTGATCGGTTATCGTCGGCGTGGATATGCAACATCGGTTGTCGCGGCTTGGGCTCTCGCTGTTCGTGCTCTGAACCGCATCCCTCTCTACAGTACTTCGTGGGACAATGTGGCTTCTCAAGGTGTGGCACGACGATTAGGTTTGGTGCAGTATGGTGTGGACTATCATGTGACATGAGGTCGAATGCATTGGGTACAAATCACTTTAGAATTTCGATTCAGGCAATTGTGAACTTGACATCCGTCTCATAATATGATAGGTTACGGCATTAGCGATAGAAACCAATCAGCGATTAGGAGGAATGCCACATGCGATGGATAACGAAGCGATATCACACTCTGGGAAAAAAAGGAGTCGACAGTCCGCTCTACTTGATACTTATCAGTTGGATGTTGTTTTCAGTTTTTATCTCCGTAGGTTTCACCGATGAACTGAGTCTCGTCACTGAAGTGGAGTTTCAACCCTTCGCCTCAGCGACCCAACGACTCACTGAGGCGTTGGACTATCTCGGCTCACCCCTTTCTGAAGACGACCTTTCAGCAATCCAAAGAGCCTTGGTTTCCGATGACCATGCACAGGCGATTGTTGACATTCAAAAGATTCTTGACGCATACTGTTTAGTTGGTGTCAATATCAATCCTGAAAGCCGTGTGAAGGTGAAGGAAGGTCCAGTAAATAAGGAACTCATGCAACAAGGTTGGCGCACCTTCTTGGTAAAGGTCCACAACGAGGCTGGTGTGACAGCACCCTTAGCCGCAGAGAGTGCGAACGCCGCACCTCTGTATAAGCGTTCCACTGGAAGGCCTGACCCAGAAATGACCGTACCAAAAAGCGATATTCCGCACCGGTTTCTCGATATTGAAGTCTATTCCAACCCACCCTTGAAAGCAAGCCTTTCGGGATTGGAACTGGAGTATCGTATCGTTCAACTCTATAGCCGTGATGCTGGTAAACGGGAAGCAATGCTCGGTTTCAACGTCGGTCAAGGGACGCAGGACATCGGCTTTCGTAGTGAAGTCCCTATCCTATTCCACTGCGTACCAGCGGTAGACGTAACGCTTGAAGTATTAGATTTCGACGGAAAACCCACAACTGCATCATTTATTATTCGTGACGAATTAAACCGCGTGTATCCATCACGCGGGCGACGCTTGGCACCCGATTTCTTCTTCCACAACCAAATCTATCGGCACAACGGCGAAGCCGTTCTCCTACCCCCTGGCAAATATACGGTCGAGTACACACGGGGACCGGAATATCGAGTCAAGACACAAACCATTACCGTCCCGAATATCGAGACACATCAAGAGACATTTCGTCTGGAAAGATGGATCCACATCGCCGCAGAAGGCTGGCGGTCCGGCGATCATCACGTCCACGCCGCAGGTTGTGCACACTATGAAAGCCCCACCGAGGGCGTTACACCAGAAGACATGATGCGGCACATTCTCGGAGAGGACCTCAACGTCGGTTGCGTACTCTCCTGGGGACCCTGTTGGTATTACCAGAAACAGTTTTTCGAGGGTAAGGTTCACCCACTCTCGACCGATGATTACGTAATGCGCTACGATGTAGAAGTTTCTGGCTTCCCCTCTTCACACGCTGGACATCTCTCAATATTAGGGCTTACAGAGGACGACTACAAAGGTGTTGAAACCATTGAGGAATGGCCGAGTTGGGATCTCCCTGTCCTCCAGTGGGCAAAAGAACAGGGCGCCGTGACAGGCTTCAGTCACAGCGGTTGGGGTTTGAAAGTGGACGGAGACGAACTTCCCAATTACAACATGCCGCCTTTCAATGGTATCGGTGCTAACGAGTATATCGTGGATGTCGTTCACGACGCTGTTGATTTCATATCCACGGTGGACACACCCGCGGTTTGGGAACTGAACATCTGGTATCATACCCTGAACTGTGGTTTCCGCACGCGAATCAGTGGCGAGACGGATTTCCCTTGCATCTACGGCGAGCGCGTCGGATTAGGTCGCATATACGTAAAAATGCCTGCCGGTCCCCTTGACTTCAATGCGTGGGCTGCCGGATTGCGAGATGGTCGTTCCTACGTCGGAGACGGTAAAAGTCATCTGCTGGATTTCACCGTTGGTGGCGTGTCAGTTGGCGAACAGGCACCGACCGGACAAATCAGTCAGTTGGATCTGGAAGCACCCAGCACAGTAACAATTACCGCTCGCGTCGCCGCACGGCTCAATGAGATACCTAATCCCGAAATACAAAATCGCCCTTTGGATCAGAAGCCGTACTGGGATATTGAACGTGCACGCATTGCGGAAGAACGGAAAGTGCCCGTTGAACTCATCGTCAACGGTCAAGCGGTTGAGATGCAAGAAATTGTGGCTAACGGTGAAATCGTTCCCGTTCAATTTGAGGCATCTATTGACAGATCGAGTTGGGTTGCGTTACGGATTTTCCCGTCGTCTCATACGAATCCGGTTTTCGTTATTGTAGATGGAAAACCGATCCGAGCAAGTCGCAGAAGTGCGCAGTGGTGTTTAGATGCTGTCGAAGTCTGCTGGAACGCAAAGGTCGATCGCACTCGAGAGGAGGAACGCGATGCCGCACGCGAGGCATACAACGTGGCATCGCAGACATATCAGAAAATCCTCGAAGAATCCGATTTTTAATTGAGTGCTTATGGGCAAATGTTACGCAGTGGTTTCTGATTAAGTCTCGACTGGGTTTGGGTATCTTGGAAACATGAACCACAATTGTAGCCTGCAACATCGGCGCAGGCGGATATACGGAGAGGGGATCCAACCTCTAACTCACCTGATCGAACCGCAAGGAATAATTAAAATATGAAACTTACACCGCAAGAGGTCGAACAATTCAGACGTGTAGGCTATCTCAACATAGAAAAACGACTCATTGATGACGAACACCTGACTGTGTTGCGCGAACATTACGATGCCCTGTTTGCGGAGAAACGCAACACAATCGGTGAGGGGTTGCGTAACCTCGCAGTCGTCGGGGAATCGGAAAGCGATGAGGACGCTGATCGTGATGAAGAGATGTTGCAGATTATGGAGATGTGGCAACTCGATGAGGAATATCGGAAGTTACTCTACCACGATCCGCTGTTAGACATCGCCGAGAGTTTAATCGGAGGCGATATCCAATTATTTCACGATCAGGCACTCTACAAACCCGCCTATCACGGCGGTGAAGTGTATTGGCATCAAGACAATGCCTATTGGCAGTGCGACCCACCCAATCTCGTGAGCATCTGGATAGCACTCGATGATGCCGACGAAGAGAACGGTTGTATGAACGTTATCCCCGGCAGCTATTTAGAAGGATTGGCGGCACACGGACGTGCTGCGTCAGAGAAAGGTAAATTGCCGGCCTTGTTGGAGGTGAATGCGGATGCAGATCGTGCGGTGCCCGTGCCAGTTAAAGCCGGATGTGGGATGGTTCACCACTGCATGACACTCCACCAAACGGATCCGAACCGTTCATCCCGAGACCGTCGGGCGATGGTCCTCCATTACATGCCCTCGGGTACGCGAAATCGCGATGGTGAGGTGATGAAAGACAAACCGCTATTACGCGGCAAGTTGGCGTAGAACGAGGAAGGGTATGGCAATCAAAGATGGGAGAGCTTTATACCCGTAATTTATCCTATAACGCTTTTACTTAAAATCAGGATAATTGTACACGACCAGAAATTTCTTGGCATAACCATTCTGTGTCCTCCTGTAAACGCTCTCTCGCCCGCTGAAGTTGACTTGTAATTGTGTTCACCGATACACCTAAGAACTCGCTTATTTCCTTCGTCGTCATTTCACCCAAGTAGTAAAGTGTCATCACCGTACGTTCAGCATCTGGCAGCTTATCAAGGAGTTTTTTGACAATTCCATAAAGATATTCGGCTGCTTCCGTCTCCTGTTTTTCCGATGCATACTGTATATAAGCCGACTCCTCTATTTCTGCCATAGACGTCTCCTCTATCGACTGCATCTCAGGGTTCTTTCTTTCTATCCAATTAAGGCATAACCGATTCGCAATGACATTCAGCCACCGAGAAAATCGAGTGGGATCCCTAAGTGATGAGAGTTTCCTGTAGGCACGTAGGAAGGTATCTTGTGTAATCTCTTCAGCATAGTGAAAATCACCGATTTTCCGCCATACAAATGCGTGAACAATTCTTTGGTATTTCTGGATTAAAGTACTAAATGCAGCATCGTCACCCGATAAAATTTCGCGAATCAACTGCGCATCGTCTTTTTCCATTAGATTTCTCCATGATTATGAACGGGTTGAATATCTTTCAGATTCCCAGAAACATTGTATACATACCTCATTTTAAATTGTAGCACCTAAGCATCCTAAATTCAATCCACCAACCGGGATTTAAGCGGAATGGATACATAAAATGAAACGATCTAAGTTCTCATTTAAAACCAGTATAGTTGCCTGAATCAGTTCCCACGACGTTTATTCTGAGGCTTGGGACTCCGCAGAAATACCAAGCTCATAAATAGAGCGAGAATTGCAGGAATTACTGCCACCAAGAACGGGTATGCTATTTCACCTGTCATACCGAGTGCGGCAACCCCAAGCAAGGGAGCGACGAGCAAAGAGAGATCCATCAGGGAATCGAAGGCTCCCATTGCTGCCCCAACATAACTTTTGTCAAAAACCTCAGAGGCATAAACAAGTGACATCAAATAAGGGACCGCTTCTGCTAGGCAAAAAAGGACATAAAAGCCGACCAAGGTCAACAGTCTATCTGCATAGATCAATCCCACTCCCGAGAAAACGAGGAGTATAAGAGAGACGGAAATAGACAGTTTCCGGCCCACTTTTTCTGAGACCGCGCCAGTAAAAAATGAAGATAAACTAAACGCTAATGCGCCAGCGGTTAGAATCACCCCGATCTCCCACGCTCTGAGTCCGAGTATCTCTCCTTTCGTCGGCACAAACACCCCCAAGATGCCGTATGCAAACAGCCCGGCGATCCCTAACATCAGATACACGAAGATTCGCCAATCTCCAAAGGTTGCTCTGATGCTCCGAAAGACACCGAGGTTGTGTTCTGATGAAGCTCGCTCCCCACCTTTTACAAGGTAGAACGCCACGAAGAAGGCGACAAGTGAGAGGAGTCCATCCACAAGAAATGGTGCCCGAAGTGAAGTCAGCGAAATCACTGCTCCCAAAGCGGGCCCAACTACATACGACATTCCCTGACTACCTCTGAGAATCCCGAAAAAACGGCCAGGCGCATCTTTACCAAGGGTTGATGTGATTGCCAAGAGTGCTGGCATCGAAACCGCATCCGCTACACCCCCGAGAATTCGAAGAATTAACAAATGAATCCAATCGGTCGCAATCAAGCACAAGAAGGAAGACACCGATCCGAGGGCTGTTCCTATGAGAATGAGACGCTGCCTTGAGAAACGATCTGCCAAGGAACCCGCAAAAAACTGTGCTACGACGACGGTCGCAAGCGCAGCAGAAATGACGATCGGTATCTGGTGTGTAGCAGCCCCCAGTTCTGCACTCAATCTCGGTAACACAGGCAGGCTAACGAGGGTGCTGAGAAAAATAATAAACGCCATCAAGCCAATCGCATACATCTGGTGTAAATCAGATTTCAATCCTCTTTCTCCTTTTTGCACGTCAAATATCTCCAATTACGGAACAAAAAATAGATTTAATCCACCTCTTGATCCAATGTTTGCGCCCACCATTAACAACATTAACTGTGGGGTATCCGCTAAGTGGAAACCAGAAGTCAGTTGACAATCTGCTTACCCTCATAATACCACTGTGAATATCGCACTTCAATTATTAAAGACACAGTTTTGGAGCGCATAACGTGCATAGCGTGAAAAAAATCAAAAAATTTGAGTATTCATAGCGACATATGTGCTGCTATAATCCGACTCTAAAACCTCATCCTTTAGGGTAGAGATACAGAATCGCTTGCGTCAATTAGACCGAAACGTCCACTACAAAAGACTTGGTTTTTGTATAAAGGTATGGTAGAATGAGCGGATCAGGTTGGCAGACATAACAGATTTAACAGGATTGTAGGTCGCGCCGTTGAGACCACCAGTCGGCTTCTGCATTCCACAAATGCTTCTGCTTAACTTTACAGAAGCCTTGCCCTTTAGGACGGGGTCTATCACGAGTAAGGAAATGCGAATCCAGTTGACGGATGCAGAACAGACAGACGGAAAGATGTGTGCCGCTCATCTCGATTCGGCAAATCGGTTGCTGCGAGAAGTGGGTGCTGTGATCCTTGAAAATGCGGTGCCACTTGAGATTGTCAAAGAGGCACAAATTGCCTATTTCGATGCGATCCGACGTGGTATGACCCGTAAAGCCCGTCACGTACTGGAAATGCCGTTTCTGCATCATCAGTTCATCACCAATCCCTTCGCACTCCAAGTTATTGAGGCCGCTATGGGCAAGAAGATCGCACTGTTTCGCTGTGGGATTCATGATGTGCCACCCGACATAGACGGAAACCAAATGGAAAAAGCACCCCACCGCGACGGTAACCATCTATTTCCTGAACTACAGTGTGTGCTACCCGTCTCAGGTATCTATGTTAATATCCCACTCGTCGATTTTTCGGAAGAAAATGGAGCCACAAAGATCTGGCCCGGCTCGCATCTGATTATGGATTCCCCACCCTCAGATGTTCGATATCTGGGCGAACGAAGTAAACATCTACCTGCGCTACAAGCGGTAATGCCTATGGGTTCTCTGATTCTTCGTGATATGCGGTTGTGGCATGTTGGAATGCCGAACAGCACCGACACCCATCGTCCCATGCTTGATATCGGCTACACACGTGTGTTTCCACATGCAAGCGAACGACTTCGGGTGCCTGAAGAGATTAAGCAGCATTGGTCCGAGTCAGCGAAGAAGCTCCTCAGAACTGGCTAAACTTTCTTCACCCTTTATCACTTTTCTGTTTTAGACAATCCCCCCAACTAACATTTTTAGATAAGAATCCCACTTTTTCGCGGAATTCTGTAAGTTTTTATTCGCAAGTCGCGTCACTATATACCAACCAAATTAAGGCACTTTCTTTTTTGAGGCGTTTGATGAGAAACGATAATGCTGAACTGATTCAACGCATTCTTGACGGCGATGATGCCGCTTTTGCGTGCTTAGTGAAGAAGTACCAGAAACAGGTTCACGCGCTCGTATGGCGGAAAATCGGGGACTTCCACATCGCTGAAGATATTACACAGGAAACATTCCTACAAGTCTATCGGAATCTGGCGAAGCTGAAAGATCGAAGTCAGTTTGCAGGGTGGCTCTATGTGATTGCCAACCGCCGCTGCCTGGCGTGGCTCCGCAAAAAACGGGTCCAAACGCAACCTTTGGAGGAGATAGATACAGCAATGACAGAGAGGAGTTCCTATTCCAGACATGTCGCTGCGGAGCAGGCAGAAAATGCGGCGGAAACAAAACGCGAACTGGTTAAAAACTTACTGGCGAAGTTGAAAGAAAGCGATCGCACTGTCATTACCCTCTATTACTTCGGCGAAATGACGTATGCGGAGATCAGTGAGTTTTTAGGTGTATCCGTCAATACAGTCGCGACGCGTGTCCACCGGGCGCGGGAACGTCTAAAAAAGTACGAACCGATGATTCGAGAGGCACTCGGCAGTTTCCAACTGTCTCCCGATTTAACCGAGAACATCATGCGTGAAATTTCGCATATCAAACCCTTACCACCTACCGGCGGGAAGCCACCGATAGTCCCGTGGGCAATCGCCACTTCAACTGCTATTCTCGTTGTGATGATGCTCGGCATCAGCAACCAATACTTAGCGCGTTTCCAGCAACCCTACAGTTTTGATGCCACCTCCGAAATGACAGTAGAAATCATTGATACCTCCATTGTTTTCGATCTCCGATCAAAGCCGGATGTGAGAAATCAGCTTGGAAATACTGACGGCACCCATAAAAGGCGTGGTACAGGCATGGAGATTAACGATACCCTTGAATCATACTTTAATGCCATTGGGGGGCTGGCGCGGCTCTCAGAAGTCCGGAATATCCAACGTTCCGGCGACGCACGGCTCACGCAATGGAATGGAGAACCTGTGAACGAATCGGGTAGTGTTGAAATAGCAGCAGTCGTTGAAAAAAAATCGTATACCAAACTCGATTTCGGCGAACTCTTTACTGAAACCACTGTCTGGAACGGTGTAGGCGGTTGGAAATCCGTTATGGGAAACAGCCCAACAATCCTCCCAGAAACAGAATATGGACGTGCCAGAAGCTCGACTTATATGGACCCATTGCAGGCAATCTACCAAGAACATGGCAGCGAAGTGTTTCAACAGGATGAAGATGAACTGTTCCGAGGTAAGGAATGCTCAGTGATTCGGGTTATTGACACGGAAGATGTATTCTATATCGATAAGGTTTCCAACCGACTCGTCGGCGCGAAGACTACTTATACAGGTCTGAATGCCAAAAACGCTATTGCTGTTCTCTACTACGCTGATTATACGGATTATGGAGGTGTACTGTTGCCCGATTCCTACGAAATTTTCATTGGGGACGGTGTGTTAACGGTCAATTTCAACCTTACGAAAACGGAGATTGATACCGCATTAAACGAGAGAATTTTTGAAAAGCCGTAACGGTATCAGAGCCATCTACAAATTATTTCACAAATATTTAAGCAACCACTGTAAACCAAAATTGAAAGGTAGTCTTATGAAAACGCTTAGCAAATTGATTCTTGTTGTTCTCTTCGCGTTAGGCATGTCAGGCGTTGCCGCGTCAGACGTTTCAGACATACTTGAAGCGCATTTTGAAGCCGTAGGCGGACTAGCACGGCTATCCGAGATTCGGACAGTGAAACGCGTTGCCAACGCGCAACTGACGCAATTTAACGGACAACCCGTGAACATACCAGGCATAGTCGAAGAGGCAGTCGTCGTTGGAAAGAAATCGTATGTCAAGCGACACTTCAGTGGATTCGGCGATACTATTGTTTGGAATGGCACGACAGGCTGGAAATCCACACTAGGAGGTGGCACAACGGCTCTTCCGATAAGCGAATTTAAAAATGCCAGAAACGGGGTCTATATTAGCCCCTTTCAGGCAATCTACGAGCAAGGGGGCAGCAGCACATTTAAGCAAAGTGAAGACGAGAAGTTTCAAAACAAGGAATGCTTAGTGATCCAAATTATCGGTGTGAAGGACGTATTCTATTACATCGACAAGACTTCCAGCCTACTCGCTGGTGTCAAGGCACCCAACACCGATCCTAACTTCGGTGGTGCGACCGTGATTGTGCACTATACCGATTATTCGGAATACGGAGGCGTAATGTTCCCCGATTCCCATAAAATATTTATCGGGAATGATGCGTTAACCGTCAACTACACCTTTACAAAAACAGAAATTGATGTCGAATTAGACGAGACGATTTTTGAGAAGCCGTAAGGGTTGTGTCAGAATGAAAAAATAAAAAACCAGTTTCCTGCTAAGACACACTGAAATATAGTTACAAACGATATTTCAATTTCGATTGAGATAGAAAAGGTACACTCATGAATAGAGTATTGCTAGCCATCCTCGTATGTGTGTGGATCGCCAGTATCAGCACAGCATGGGCATTTGAGACAGATGTAACACTGTTGATTGAAGCGTCCTGTATCCGCTGCCACGGTCCCGATACGAATACACCGCTCAATCTGGCGAGTTTGGATAATGACCTCGGAAATCCCGATACCTTTGAAAAGTGGGAGCAGGTCTTCGAGCGAGTGCAGCACGATGAGATGCCGCCAGCCTCTGAGCCTCAACCAGATCCTGTTTTACTCGAGACAGCACTCACATCGCTGAAAGCAGCGTTACTGAAAATGGATCTCGCCAACCGAGGAGGGGACCGCGTGCCGCTGCGTCGGCTCACACGCCTCGAGTATGAATATACAATGCGAGACTTGCTCTATATTGAAGAAGATTTGGCAAAGCTGCTGCCCGCAGAAGCCGATTCCGGCGGATTCGATACAGTTGCCGCGAAACAGGGCATCTCGCCGATCCATATCCGCAGTTATCTTGAGGCAGCAGATATAGCACTTGATGCAGCAATCATACTCGGGGAACAACCGGACAGCCGAGCCTACAAAATCGACTACCTGAATTCGCCTTATGTCAATTCTTGGTACGACAAACCAGTCACCCAGGGGGGCGATCTTATCAAGAAGTTGGACGACGCTGTAGCGATGTTCGCTGATTTCGATTATGTCTTGCGAACAGACTTTTCTGGATTTTCCGTAACCTACCCAGGGTTCTACCGCATCACAATGGAAGCCTACTCATATCAGGCGAACACACCGGTGACGTTAACGCTTATTCAGACCAATGAAACAGAGGGAAGCACAAAACTAATCGGTGCCTATGACCTCATAGACAACAAACCTCGAACGATCGAGCTTACCGCCTATTTGCGTCCGCACGACTACCTTTACCCCTCCGTGGCAGACCTCAACTGGCCTACAAATTCTCCTATCTTTTTCAATGACCCGACTTTATTGCCGGTATTTATGACTGGTGCTAAGGCTTACAGGGGCGAAGGCATCGCTCTCAAATCACTCATCATCGAAGGACCGCTTCTTGAATCGTGGCCCCCGCCGAGTACGCGCCAAGTGTTGACGGGCATTACGTTTGACAACAAAGGTAGCATCATCCTCACGAAGTCTCCTTACGAACACGTCGTAGATATCGTCGCACATATCGCGCCACTTGCGTTCCGACATCCACTTGAAGACGGAGAATTGGAGGCATTCGTAAATTTAGCCAAACCAGCAATCACCGAGGGACGTGAGTTTCTTGATGTTATCCGCGTGCCGTTGCGTGCGATCCTAAACGCACCGCAATTCCTCTACCATTTCAGTGAACCGGGCGAATTGGACGGCTTCGCACTAGCAACTCGACTCTCTTATTTCCTATGGAGAAGCATGCCTGACGAAGAACTCTTTCAGGCTGCGCGCGATGGGACCCTGTCCGACCCAGATATGCTGAGAGCACAAGTTGAACGTATGCTCAAGAATAAAAAAGCGATGCGTTTCGTCAAGGATTTCATCGGGCAGTGGCTACGGCTTAATGAATTCAATGCGACGACTCCCGATGAACAACTCTATCCAGAGTTTGACGGCGTGTTGCGTAACTCGATCCTCAAGGAAACAGAACTCTTCTTTAAAGAATTAATCGCTAAAGATTTGGGCGTTGCACATCTCATCGACTCAGACTTCAGTTTCCTGAATCGCCGTTTGGCGGAGCATTATGACATCGAAGGCGTTGAAGGGCAGGCATTCCGAAAGGTAGCGTTGCCCGAAGACAGTCCGAGAGGCGGTATCCTGACCCACGCAAGCGTACTGAAGGTTACTGCCAACGGCACCGTAACCTCGCCGGTCACACGAGGCAACTTCGTGTTGGACCGACTCCTCGGTCAACCGCCAAATCCCCCGCCGCCGAGTGCCGGATCTGTTGAACCCGACATACGAGGCACCACAACCATTCGCGAGATTCTCGCAAAACACCGCGATGAAGCGGTCTGCACAAGCTGCCATCAGAGCATCGATCCGCCGGGATTCGCGCTGGAAAGTTTTGATCCCATCGGTGGATTCCGAACGAGATACCGCGCAAGTGTCACCTCATTTATGGATACAAACGGGGACGAAGGAATTGACATTGACGAGGCACATCTTATGGCAGACTACACCAATCGGAACACCCCTGATAATGTGCCTCAAGAAAAACTCAACGGACGCGCAATTATCGAATACACCTATGGTCAACATGTTGACCCGAGTGGAGTTACACCGGAAGGGAAAACATTTACTGATATCGAGGCATACAAAAAGTTGCTCCTTGAGAAAGAAGACTGGATCGCTCGCCATTTCATTTCGGAACTGGTTGTCTTCGCGACTGGTGGAGAAATCCAATTCACCGACAAGGAAGAGATTAACCGGGTCACCGCATTGAGTTGTGAAAAAGGCTATCCAGTGCGGACTATCATCCATAACGTTGTACAAAGCGATCTTTTTAGGAACAAATAACTATGTCAAAATCTATAAAAGGATCATTGGATCGGCGCACCTTCTTAAAAGTTTCCGGAATCGCTCTCGCACTGCCGTTCATGGAGGCGATGAACCCCATAGTAACAAGCGTGGGAGCACTGGAGCCACCGAAGCGCATGCTTAACATTTGTACCACCTTAGGTTTACATCCACCGGCTTTTTTTCCGAAAACACCCGGATCAGCATATGAATCAACAGAATACCTTGATCTGCTGAAGGCACACAAAAACGACTACACGCTGTTCTCCGGTCTCTCTCATGCAGACCAAACAGGTCGGCAGGCGCACAACAGTGAAATTACGTGGTTGACAGGAGCACGGAACCCCGGGCTCGGCGGCTTTAAAAACAGTATCTCGGTGGATCAGTATGCAGCAGGAAAACTCGGCTACGTAACCCGTTTTCCTTCGGTCGTGCTGAGCAGCAACAGGCCTATAAGCCAGTCCTATACTGCCAGTAGTGTGATGGTTCCTGCTGAGACCAGTCCGGCAAAAGTATTTACCGATATGTTTCTCCAGGGAAAACCAAGCGAAGTTGAGAAACGGAAGCGCGATCTCACCGATGGACGGAGTATCCTTGACGGGTTACTAACACAAACAAAGTCGCTGCATCGGAACGCCACTGCAGCTGATAAGGAACGCTTGGATGCCTACTTCGAGTCGGTTCGCGCCGCGGAAAGAGACATTACAGAGGTTCAAGCATGGCTGGATAAACCGAAACCGAAAGTGAATCAGGCAATGCCAGCGGACATCAACGATAGAAGGGATCTTATTGGAAGAACACAACTGTTAATGAATATGATTCCCTTGATCCTTCAAACCGATTCGTCGCGCGTTATCAGCGTGATGATTCAAGACCACTCGGTCGTTCCCAAAGTGGATGGTGTTTCCAAAGAACATCACAATCTCTCGCACCACGGTCTTGACCCGGACAAGATTGAGCAATTGAAAAAGATTGAGATGGGATTGGTGAAATGTTTCAGCAGCCTTTTGACACAACTCAAAGACAAGAAAGAAGCAGACGGATCTTTGCTGGACAACACTACAGTCCTCTTCGGAAGCAATCTGGGTAACGCAAACTCCCACGACTTCCGGAATCTACCAATTATCCTCGCCGGTGGCGGCTTTCAGCATGGTAAATACATCGCTTACGACAAAGATAACAACACACCGCTCTGTAATCTGTTTGTAACGATGTTGAACAATATGGGAATAGAAACTGAGTCGTTCGCGCAAAGCAGCGGGACATTAAATTGGTCATGACATTAATATGAAGGTAGATGCCCTTTTCCAGTATGCCCCATGTGCTATTCGCTATGGGGACCTCCGTTCCCAGGAACGGGCGTGAGCCTAGGTGGGGATCCCGGCTTTCAACCCATGAGATTTGCCTTGGAATGGTGTGTTAACGGTCAATTATGGCTTTACAAAAACAGAGATTGATACCGCATTAGACGAAATGATTTTTCAGAAACGGTAAGGTTTTAGCACTAACTACCAATACGAATTTCTGTAGTTGGTGATAAACACGGCATTAAGTATGCCAAGATTGACAATTTTCAGACATTTTCGCGTGTTACACCCCGCTGAAAGATTCTATTCTGGCGTTGCCCATCTATAAACCCATTCTAAAGGAAGTCAAATTCAGCCATGAAATTTTGCTTATACCTTGTCCTATTTATTGGGATCATGATGCCGTTCTCTGTTTTCACCGAAACGAATACTGCCAAAGAAGATAAGATCGAAAGCACCCGCCAGCCTGTTTCGCCGACCACAGGGAATGTAGAAGGCACTGTCTACCCACACGGCACCGACACACCTTTAGTTGAAGCAGAGGTCCACTTCATTGAGATCAATGTGTCCACAAAAACCGACGCATCTGGGAATTTCCAGTTTATTGGCATCGCACCCGGTACCTATACGCTGTCGATTACGCATCCAACGTCCAAAACACAGACGACTGCGAAAATAGAGGTAACCGCCGGTGATACCACATGGGTGAAAACATACCTTAGAACAGCTGTCCAACTCAAAACAGTTCTCGTTGAAGGACAACGCCTACCTCCAACGATTAGCCGTAAAGAGATGCGAGGCAGTGAGTTGATACGGATTCCCAGTGCTGGAAGTGATGCACTCAGAGCTATCACGACACTACCGGGCATCGGTGTCCCCAACGATTTTCTCCGTGCGCTCCATATCCGTGGGAGCGCGCCGGGTGATACGCGCATCTATCTCGACAGAACCCCGCTCAGTTATCCGTTCCACTTTGGTGGATTTTTCTCAACAACGCATTCGGATAGTATTGAGGACATCTTTGTGTACGCAGCCGGCTACGGTGCCGAATTCGGGTTAGATTCACAATCGGTTATCGACATCCGGACACGTGAACGTTTAAATAAAAAGCGGGCAGGTGTTTTAGACGTCAACTTTATATCGCCGTACGGGTTCTTTGAAACCCAGATCGGGGAAAAAGGATACGCATCCATTGCTGGACGATTCACGACCTACAATGTCATACTCGGGCTTTTCTTTGATTGGACGTTTCCGACCTGGTCGGATTATCAACTCAAATTTGCATATCAACTCACCGAAAAACATCATTTAACCCTCAACGGCATCGGTGCGACAGATCATTTCGACTTCTCTGACACCGGATCAGAAGAAACACCACGTTCTTCCGCATATTTCAAGAACGGCTTTCAGGCAGAAGGCATCCACCTCCGTTCGCATCTCACGGATAGAATCACATCGCATCTCTCTCTTACACGTTCCTATAATTTCCTCAATGTCAATTTCGGTGGCGATCCGAACCAAGGCGACGCCTCGCCAAATGAAAAATCCATCTACTCAGTCCAAGTCAATGTCCCAACGTATACCCTTCGCGAAGACCTCTCCTACAAACTCACACCGAAATTCCAACTCGAGCCAGGATTCCTTTTCGCCTTCAGTCCAGCCGAAAGTTCCACACACACCGTTCTCCCAGAGAACATCAGTTCGGATGATGAGAAACTTGTTTGGAAAGAGAAATTTGACACATTCCATTACGGCTTCCAGCAGACAGAAGGATACCTGCAAGCACGCTACGATCCGCTCTCCTTTCTGTCGGTTGCTCTTGGTGTGCGATTGGATTATCTCAATTTGACGGAAGAACTCTCAATTCAGCCGCGCGGCAGTCTTAGGCTCACACTGCCCACAACTTCCACGCTTCGGTTCGCCTACGGTCGATACGAACAGAGTCCATTCGCGTATCAAGTCCTAAAATCGAATGGAAACAGGGAACTAAAATCTAGTATTGCCGAGCATTATGTCATCGAACTCGAACATTCGCTCTCACCACAAACAGAACTCAAATTCGCACTTTATTACAAAGGCTTAGAAAAACTCGTCACTCGATCTATTAATGTCGATGCACTGTTTGATGACTCAAACACAGCCCTCACAACCGCATATCTCAATCAAGGCACAGGGTTTGTAAACGGGGCAGAAGTCTTCCTGCGGCACCGTGTGAGTGAAAAGTTTTTCGGGTGGCTCTCCTACGCATATACCCATGCTGAACGCCGTGAGACCCCCAACGCCGCCTATAAACCGTTTCTTTTTGACAATACACACATCATCAGTCTCGTTGCCAACTACAGTAGAACATCCACAAACGATATCGGCGCGAAATGGCAATATGTCAGCGGTACCGCGGCAGTTCCACTGAGCACACTCCTTATGGTTCAAGACCCCGTCACGCTCGGTATGCATCCACTTCTCTCCGATGTCGCAGGCGCGATTGCACCCGCTGCGTTTCAGGCGTATCACCGTTTGGATCTCCGTTTGAGTCGTCAAAGAACGCAATGGGGCATTCCTGTAACAGAGTTCATCGAAGTTTGGAACATCTACAACAGCAAAAACGCGATACAGTTCAGTTTCCCGGACCAATTCCCGGACGAATTCGTTGAATTTGAAGGACTCCCCTTAGATGTGGAGTCACCGGAGTATAAGAGTCCCGTGCGATTCCCTTTTAACTTCACTTTCGGTGCTACATACAAATTTTGACACAAATCCACTATTTGTCCTACTTAAAGGGAATCCGAATTTCGAGAATGGATAAAACTCGTTTAGTTTGGAGAGTTATTCTAACGCATCTGGACGATCCCAAACGAGCGACTGCCCCAAAAGATGGTGACAGAACCATTTCAAGTTCTGCGACATCACCGAGCGGGCAGCACATGGTGCCACATTCGGCACACCGTGTCCCATACCCAGATACCGGAAGAATTCAACAACGACACCTTGTGCTTCAAGCCCACGATGCAGCTCTTGGGCGTTTGCGAAAGGGACGACGGTATCGGCATCTCCGTGCTGGATGAGCGTCGGTGTTTTTTTCTTTACCTCGGCAGTTATAGGTGATGCCTGCCGATAGATTTCTGGAATCGCTTGCGGAGTGCCACCGAACACCTTTTCCGTAAAACGATGAAATTCCGATGTGGCATAGTAACTTGTCCAATTGGTGATACCCGCCCCTACACTTACCGCAGCAAAGTAATCTGAATGTGTAGCTGCAAAGGCAGCCACGAACCCTCCGTAACTCCAACCCGCACAACCCACACGCTCCGAATCCACGTATTCCTGAGCAATCAGATGATTAATACCACACTCCACATCCCACAATTCACCTGTCCCAATGTTCCCGTGGTTCAATTCAAGGAAAGCATGCCCCCGACCGTCTGAACCGCGGTAGTTCGGTTTCAGCACCAAAATTCCGCGAGCGAGGAATTGAACCGTTGGATAAAACCAGCGATCTTCCCAATCAAGCCGAAGTTGCATCGATGCGGTCGCTGGACCGCCATGTACTATCACAACCAGTGGATATTTTCGAGTTGGATCAAAATCAACAGGCTTAAATAGAACGCCCTCAATTTTTGTATTGTCGCGGCTTTTCCATTGAATCGTTTTTCTCGTGCCCCACGCCCAGCCTTGACACAAGGCACTAAAATTCGTAATGTTCTGACTTTGCATTGAGGAAAATCGGGCAGATGGTCGTTCCGCATTGGAGACAACAAGCTCTGGAACGTCACCCAGTCCTCCCGCCACGAATGCAAGGACTCCAGTATTAGAGATGTCAAAACACTTGAAAGGTGGCGTGTAAAGTGGATACAGATCCCCAAAATCAAGAACATCTAACCCACCTGCTGCATCAAGTCGCGCAATGCACGGCAAGGTCCCATCGATATAGTGGATATAAACATCCTTGGTGTTCCACATCGCTGTCAGGATTTGCCGCTCAAAATGCGCTGTCAGGCAACATAAATCTGATACCGATGTACCGGAAGAAGGGGAACATGTCCAGAGCGACCAAGGCTCATTTGAGAAGAAATCCGAACGTCCGCCATCCCAATTAAGCAGGAGTTTCTGCCCGTCGGGAGCCACGTCCAGAACAACTGCTCTTGCCGGTAGATCTAACTGCTCCCAAGGCAACTTTGACGCCTTATTTTCCACGGATACAGCAGTTTGCTCCAATTCGTTGGGACTCGTGGAAAGTCGCCAGACACAGACTTCATCAAAATTCTGCCGAAATTGGCAATTCAGATAAAGGGCGTTCTTTGATGTACAGAGATCCTGTATCTGCAGAGAGGGATCCAACTCCTCCGTTAGCTTCAGCGCATTGGGTGAATCCTCCGACGGCATGTCTACTGGTGTTTCTTCGCTAGGCAAACTTATATAGACAAGCTGCGATGTTCGCAACTCTTGACCCACATGAATATAAATGTCGTCTCGCTGCTCTTGTTTAGGACTTGGGGAAGTATCGGCCCGATAGATAACTCCGTTACCGTAACACCAGAACCGCTCCACACCGGATGGGGAAAATGTGATTTGCGTGCCAGAAGCGGCACCATTACGGAATATCCATATCTGTGGTTTTTCTCCAAAACGCGCCGAGTCTTTTGTGTCGTGATGCAGTACCATAAGCGTCTTATCATCCAGCCAACGCGGACACCAAGTATTCTCTGCTATTTTCCGCGTGTCATTTTGATCAATGTTGTGAACATAGCAGATCAGGACATACTTGTTTGCCCTCCAGTCAGCCGTTCGCACCACATAGGCGACACATTTCCCATTAGGGGTAATCGCAATCTCAGTGATAAATGGAAGCGAGATCGTATCTGTGATAGTAGGTATATACTGTTGATTTCTCATTGCTACTTTTAGGCAACCCCATGAACATTTTTCGTCTTGTGACATCCAGATATTTTCGTCTTTTATTATTAATCTTTTTCCTATGGTTCGAAAGGCAGACCTCCAACCCGATTAACTGAATTGGAGAGGGACCCATCCGTGCTGGAGGTAATGCTTTATCCGCATCACTGATTCTTTTAAGAAACTTTCGCCCCATGTTTGATACACTGGAGTTGGCCAGTTGCAAACCCAATTAACCAAGAAAACCGTGCGTAGGGCAGTAAATGTCTCAAATTGTGCCTTATAATCCACCGGCAACGCTCTCACCTTTTGATACCCATTGAAGAACGCGCACCATTGTGCTTGGAAATCTGGGCGGTGACGCAAATAAGAGAGGGTTGGCACACAATCATAGAGATAGTAACCCAAACCACAGTCGCTAAAATCAATAAAATGGACGTTTCGACCATGAAAGAGGAAATTCGCGGGCTGGCAATCGCCATGAATCATCCCGAAAACCTCTGAACTTTTGCCGATCCGCTCCATCTGTGTACAAAGTTCTCGAATCCCTGTATCAAACACAGAAAGGTCTCTGCGCGAAAAAAAGCGATCTCCCACACCTGGGCAGAGAATAGTGTTCTCGCCCAACAGTATAGCTTCGTCCAAGCGCGGTCTTTCAAATTTATCTGGTAACACAAACGTTTCAGCGTGTCGATGGAGTCTCGCGATAAATAAACCAACGCGTTCGAGTTCTTTGGACGTTAACAGATCGTGATTCCGAAAGCGTCCATGGATCCATCGGAATAAAACACAGTGTCTCGGTTGAGGCACACCAGCAACAGATACTTCCTGAACGAACGTTCTGTCAGAGGCCAGCACAGGTTCAGGGACAACCAAATTTGCCTGAGTCCGTAGGGTAGACAACCATAAAAGCTCATCGCGTATCACCTCTGGTGGATACTTTTCTGGACGTGTAATTCGTAAGATGTATCGCCTCGAAGTATTCGGGTTCTCTACCTGCTGGCTTTTTTCCGTAGTCCGGTCTACACGGAAGACCGCATTATCTGTGTTTGACAAAAAGCGCAATGAGACTTCACCGATGTCATACCGTTGGAGTGCAGCGTTTGCTAATTTTCTAAGACGTCCGATCTGTCCACGCTGGCTGAGGTTAAAAAATGCTTTCATCTGGGACTCCTCAGAATTCTGGTTATTTAGTCTTATCTATTATAACTACAATTTTTTTTGCACTTCAAAAAATATGCATCTATGAACGCTTTTTAGAATCCCTTTACGCGTTAAAGTTCTCAAGACCTTTGGATTCTGAACAGGAGGGAGCCCATTGGAAAGTAGGATCAGTTTCCCACTCCTACATCTTGCTTTTCCCTACCTTGTGTGGTATACTGTTGAGAATCCAGTTTCGATGGTCTGTGAAAAGGTGATAAAAAAGAAAGGTTGGTAAGTATCGAAATCCCAACCGATGATATCCAGTCCCATCCTTCCCGTCAAAATTGATTTTAGACGGCTTTAAAATCCTAACAACGAAGTGTCTTTCTACACTATAGGGTTTACCACTATAAAGGAACTACCATAGATGGGTGCTCCGTTATCACTCATAGAGAGAAGTCTTTCTCGCTCTCTGAAATACGAGATTCGGCTTGCAAAATGTACGCAGTTCAAGAAGAAACATATCTTTCGCTGCTGGATTGCGGACGGACCGAGTTCTTTGCCAGAAGTGTTTCTCGTCAAAATGGCGAGACACACAGAACGTGAACCCTACAATCCAGAATTGGATTGCGTTGGGAGTCCGGCTTGGAAATTTTTCAATGAATGGGCTGCCCTTCAATTCTTAGGTGAAATTGATAGCCCCCAGACAATCAGTCCCAAGTTCATTGCAGGCGATGTTGTTCAGGGTCTCATCGCATTTGAGTATGTTTCAAAAGCACGTTCACTCAGAGATATATTACGCAATGCCAACGCACACGAGCGAAGACATGCCCTATTGACTTACGCTCAGGCAATCGGACGTATGCACGGAGCCACCTATGGCAGAAGAAATCAATGGCTCCGTTTGCGTACGAGTCTCGGAATATTCCAACAGGCGGATCCAAGCGCATTTGATGGAATTCTCCGAACTTTTCGTAGGCTCGCGACATTCCTTGATCAACCCGTATCTGCTACTGTTGAGACTGAGTTATCTGAATTAAAGGAGACGCTTTCGGATGTTGAACCCTTTTCTGCTCTCAGGCATGTGGACATCGCACCCCAGAATTACCTATTGCTTAATGGCGGTGTAAAGATTGTTGACTTTGAGTACAGTGATTACGGACACCTTCTACTGGATGCGCCTCTCGGTCCTTATTCTTTTCCAGTGCGTTGGGAGTGCGATGACGTTCTGGCGAGAGAAATCGAAAGTGTTTATTGGACAGAACTATCCTCTGGTTTTCCCAGTGCCCTGGATGATAGTATTTACTACAAGGGGATACTGACAGCTTGGATATATTGGTTGCTGCGTCTTGGTCCTGTTCCGCGGACGCGTGAGAATACGATTAAGGTGGCTGATACCTTAGCAATTCGATGTAAAGCGGTGGCAGGTCTGAGCCACAAAATTGAGTATCTACCACAGATCGGACGTATATTTGCGCAAGTAGCAGCAGTTCACGAAAATCAATGATGATTTCAGATTCTTTCCATAATGTGTTGCTGCCATTACTCTGTGATGCCTTCACAATCATTGGACTAAAATCGTATATATCCACGCTGTTTTCAAAAAAATCTATGCGCTAACGGAATCTACCTCTGGAGATGTAACAAAAATGACAATTAACGGGATCTTTTTTGATTTATACGGAACTCTCTTAGTATACGGAAATATGGATGCTGCATGGTCTGATTGGCTAAATGCACTGCATGCGCAGCTCAAGTTGCGCGGATTCACCCGTTCAATTGATTCGCTTGCTAAAAGCTGCGATCAGTTTTTCGGTAAAAGTGAGCCAACGCCGCGCCAACACAATCTGACGGTGTTTGAACAACGTATCCAAAACCTCTGCTACGATTTAGAACTGAATATCGCCTCTGACGATATAAAAGTGATAGCAAACAAAATCGCCAATGCTTGGCAAGCACATATGTCGCTTGATTCTGAAACACACCATGTCCTGCATACACTCCATCGCTCCAAAAAACTTGCCCTTGTGTCTAATTTCGACCATCCACCGCATGTTCATTCAGTTCTCAGTAAACTTGGTCTTACACCCCATTTTGATTCGGTTGTTATCTCCGCTGAAGTGGGCATCAAGAAACCGGATCCGCGGATATTTGACGCCGCACTTGAGCAGACAGGCATTAAACCCGAAGAAGCCATTTACGTCGGAGACACAGAAGACGATATCAAAGCCGCCCGCGCTGCGGGTATGGTTCCAATACGTATCCAAAGAGATAACGAAGGTAATACCCTTGATTTCAGCGTCAATGCACACAATTTACAGCAAGAAAAATCCACACTTGATGTGAAGGTGATAACCAAACTCTCTGAACTTCTAACGTCGTTTCTTTAAACCCTACGCCGCTATATTTCAGACAATGGGAAATCAATGACAAAACAAAAATACTTTTATCACGAACATCTAGCGGATTACGCCGAGTTGAAGACGAAGGGACTCCTATCAAGGGGAGAACTTTACGGGAACCCGAATGATTTTAGTGATTTTTCCTCTAAATCCTTCTTAATAGAGACCTTGTCACGTTTAGAGCTCAAATCAGATGCCCGAGTGCTTGAACTCGGATGCGGGACAGGTCCAGTGGCATGTTTTTTAGCGAGATTGGGCTACCAAGTGCATGGGATTGATGTTATTCCCGATGCCATTGATAAAGCCAAAGCGATCGCTGCCGAACATCGCTTAGACATCCGGTATGAGGTGTTAGATGTCTGTCAACTCCCACATGGAGGCGAACAATACCAACTCATTATTGATAGCTTCTGCTCACAAGGCATCGTTACGGATCCAGATCGGGATGCGATGTTTTCAGGAATCAAGTCTCGGCTTGCGACGAACGGCTATTTTTTGATGAGCTGCTGTGTTTTTGAACCCGATCGAGAAGACCGTGAAACACAAATCGTTGATAACGCAACAGGGAAAGTTTACACCCGATTTGACGAGGACGCGCTGTGGGATAGGGATACGGAAACATGTTACAGTCCATTTCATCCGGACCCTTTTAGACGCAATGTCGGACCCGAAGACTATGAAGGGACGATTTGTGTGAATGACGTTTGGTACATCCATAAACGGCGTTACCGATCCCCTGAGAACCTGCGGTTAGAACTGGAGCGCCATGGGTTCACGGTTCTTGAGCAGAGCGGTGAGGTAACCGAGAACGTTATCTGTGTGCATCAAGATGCCTGTCCCGCAATTTCTGATAACCAGCAGCAATAAGCATTAACATAGGAACATAGAAATGGCTGTACAGGTAGTTATCTTCGATTTATTTGAAACACTCGTTTCAGAATTCGACGCGAGCCATCCTTCAACCACCGAAGTTGCGCAGATCTTAGGGTTACCTATGGAGGACTTTCAGCGGGAATATCAGAATCTTCGACCGGCACGATATACGGGACAATTAGATTATGCAGTAACTCTACGTTATATCGTTCGGAAGCTTGGCGGAAAATCCCCTGAAAATACTATTAAGACCCTCGCTGAACGCCGCCAATCTGCTTTTACCAAGCATCTTCGTTGTATAGAACCCGAAATCCTTGATATGCTCAATGAAATTACCACTTCAGGGATTCGGATCGGTCTCATCAGTAACACCGATGGTTCTGAAGTCTTGGATTGGGCAAATAGTCCTTTGTCCAGTTTTTTTGAAGTGACTATATTTTCTCATGCGGTCGGAAAGGTCAAACCCGATCCTCACATCTATCAATACGCCTGTAAGCATCTGGGCGTTGCTCCTTCAGACTGCATATTCATAGGCGATGGCAATAGTGACGAACTTCGAGGTGCGGCCCAGGTTGGAATGTTGCCGTTTTGCGCCGCGTGGTTCCTCCGTCAGCACACAGACTTGCTCGGAGAAGATATTGTGATGCGGCGAGCGGCAGGCTATCCAGTATTGTATCATCCATCAGAGTTGACAGATCGGGTGCGAGACCTCTGTGCTTGCTGTTAACAATGTTGTCTGAGATTTCGGCAAACTATACACTTTAGTTTTTTTATCTTCCCACAATTTCCTCTTTTTCTGCAGAATTATGCAACCATTTTCCCTTAACGCGCGCCACTATATATTAACTTGAAGAATTTTATGCCGACTTCTTAAATCTCACCGTGAAAATCTACGCTTGGAGGTGCCGGATGAGAGATAATGATGCCGAATTAATTCGCCGCACGCTCGCAGGCGACGAAATTGCTTTCACCATGCTCGTGAAAAAATACCGTAAGCATGTGCATACACTGGCATGGCACAAAATCGGCGACTTTCACATCGCTGAAGATATTACGCAGGAGACCTTTCTGCAAGTCTATAGAGATCTGGCAACCCTAAGAGAGCCGGACCGGTTCCCGGGATGGTTGTATGTGGTTACAAACCATCGTTGTATTGCGTGGTTCCGTAAGCATCGATTGCATGTCCGATTGGTGGAGGGGATTAACATGGCGATGAAGGGAGAAGCAGCATATTCCCGATATGTAGCAGATGAACAGGCAAAAACCGCGACTGAAGCACAGCAAAAAGTCGTTAAACAATTGCTTGCCAAGTTACAAGAGAGCGAACGCACTGTGATGACCCTGTATTACTTTGGCGAGATGACATGTGAAGAAATTAGTAAGTTTTTGGGGGTATCTGTAAATACAATTAAGAGCCGGCTCAGTCGAGCGCGCCAGCGTTTGAAGAAGGAAGAACCTATCATTCGAGAAGCGTTGGATAGCTTCCAACTGTCTGCAAATCTCACCGAAAACATCGTGCGGGAGATCGCGCATATTAAACCCGTTGCCCCGTCTCGGGGTAAGCCGTTAGTCCCGTGGGCAATTGCCACTTCAACTGCTATTCTCGTTGTAATGATGCTCGGCGTCAGCAATCAATACTTAACGCGTTTCCAGCGACCCTATAGCTTTGATGCCACATCTGAGATGACAGTAGAACTTATTGAAGCACCTATTGTGATAGACCTGCCATCAAAACCAGATGTTCGAAATCAGGTGGGACGCTCTGGTAAAGGGATCGGTGCCGGTCCGAAAGATTCCGAGACACCCACAGTAGCACAACCCACAAACCAAACCCGCACCCTTACTCAGGAACAACAGAAAAACATCGAAATCTGCAGGCAAAATTTACTCGTAATCAGCGAGGCAATTCATGCTTATCAAAAAGAATATGGGGATCTTCCAGAGTGGCTCTCGGATCTTCACCCCAAATATTTGCCAGATGCAAACATCCTGATCTGCCTCGCAGATACAAATGGAGGTAAAGCAGGCTATCCCTTGAATGTTGATCCGAAAATGTCAGTGAGTTACGGGTACGAGTTTCACCCTGAGTATCGAACTTACAAAAGCAAGCAACGCTTGGTCTATGGTGATGATATGCCACTTGTCCGTTGCCGACATCACGCAAATGATGATTTTCAGTGCCTAAACTTGAGTCTCTCTTCTAAAATTTATGAGTCAACCGATGTTTGGGAGTCCACACCCCAAGATATGTATGGTAGTCTCGAAACAGCCATCACGACTTTGGAAGAAACACTTAAGAAACACCCAGATGACGTAGATTTCTATGACCTGTATCCACTGCTTGTCAATCTCTACATCGAAGTCGAGAACGAACCGGCAGTGGATACGCTTATCGAAGGTTTCAAATCAGTCATGAAACCCAATATTGCAGATTATATTACGCTCTATAACATGCTTAACGCAATCGGACGCTATGAGGATATGCTTTTTGTTCTTAAGTCCGCTGAACACCAGAATCCGGACAACATCTTTATTCCCGCGCTATTTGCCTACACCTACGAGAAATTAGGCGATACCGAACTCGCCGAATCCTATGAGCGCAACGCGGATCTGTTAGAGGAATTAATTGGAAAACCTGCCCCAGACTTTTCCGCTATTGACCTCAATGGGCATTCGGTTGCCCTATACGACTATCGTGGAAAAGTCGTTTTACTCAACTTTTGGGCGACGTGGTATGGTCCTAGCCTTCTGGAGATACCTCGCCTCAAAAAGGTATACGATACCCATAAAGATGAAGGCTTTGACATCATCGGGATCAGCCTTGATTATGATGAACCGAAACTCCGAGACTACATTACAGAAAACAACATTCCGTGGCGACAGATTCTCGATAACGCTGCTGGCAAGAATTTGATAGCCCAGCAATACGCTATCCGCAGTATTCCAGCAACATATCTTATTGACAGAGAAGGTAAATTAATTACTCACAAAGTAGGATGGATAGATTTGGAGAAACTCGTAGCAGAGGCTGTAAAAAATAAATCCAAAGATTAACCTGACACGAAACCCAACTTCAAAAAAACGCCCTTCGTGCTAAAAATAAGAGAAAATTTTATGCAACGTTTATTCAAATCCCAGTGCCATTTGATAACACTACATTTTAATGAGGGTGGTTCATAAATCATTTATTGAAAAACAGTCTTCATATGTGTGACATTTCGTGTAGGAAGTCCATAGATGACATTCATTAACATTGCGAGTTGTAAAAGCAGCACACCGAGTCCGAGAAAAGTCGAGACGTATGGCAGACTGCTGACAGGTAAAGGTTTATGTGCTCCGTTGGTCGCCAAGAGTTTACTGAGTAAATCAAATACCGGTTCAATGGCAGTTTTTCGGGACGCTTTGGTCTCATTGAAGATTGTCACTGCCATAGCATCTATAGGTCCAAACATCGCTTCTGCCTGTTCTACAGAAACGTCAGGTGTTAGAAGCATGACGTGCGCTTTAGCAAAGGCGGTCGTGCGTTTTTTGTCTCTATACCCGGCATCAGCGACCAGACATTTGATGTCTTTTTCGATGATCCGATCCTGCTTTTCATCCAGCACTTTGCGTTCATTGACATTCGCTGGTAGCACATCAAACATCACTGGAAACCCATCACGTGTCGTCGTCAAATGCAGCGCGTATCCATAGACCCATCCGTGATACCCGCTTTTTGACCAGTTTGCGGTTTTATGGATCAGCGTGATAAGCGAGAAGAAAAAGTGGAAACTGGTAAACTTGTTGAGAGGAATACATGATGTTAACTACACTCATTCGCCGAGAGCTACTTGACAACCTAATGACATTCCGTTTTGTAGTGGTGTTTATCATTACGTTGTTGCTTGTTGTTGTCAATACATCTGTGTTGATTAAGGATTATGATCGCCGGTTAGCAAGTTATAATTCTGCTGTTAAATCGAATCAGGAGCAATTGCTGGGAAGAAGAACCTATTCTAGTGGTAGTTTTGATGTTGTCCGTCCACCAAATCTGTTGAGTATATTCAATGCTGGCTTGGATAAACGGTTGAGTAACGAAATTTTTGTATTTAACGGTCTTGTGCCCACACTGTGGGATGGTCAGCTGCATGGATCAACGAATCCACTTCTGAATCTCTTCTCATCGATTGATATTGTCTTTATCTTTGAAGTAGTTCTGAGCCTAATGTCACTTATTTTTGCTTACGATGCACTTGCGGGAGAACGTGAGCGCGGTACATTGCGTCTTGTCCTAACACATCCGGTGAGTCGTGGTAAAATCTTATTGGCGAAATACATCAGTGCGATGATATGTTTGCTGGTGCCACTTTTGATAAGTCTTCTGTTAGTTGTGATTTTGCTAACGACATCCACCACTCTTTCGCTAAACTTTGATGATTTTCTTCGGATCGGTGGCATTGTCTTGAGTTCAATTGCGTATCTGTCGGTATTTTACCTCATAGGTATGTTGATTTCCGTAATAACCCACAGAACAAGCACTGCGTTAATGCTTGCGATGTTTGTCTGGGTTTTTTGGGTGTTGGTATATCCGAATGTGATTCTTGTTAGGATTACTCCTGCGCAGCCTTCTGAAGAGCGTTTGGCATCCGCTTTTAATCAAATTGAACAGATATGGGAGGAATTCGACAGAGAACGTAAGGACTTTCTTGCCAATGATCCTATCCCGGGAGAAGATCCGCATTTCGGCATGAACGAGATATGGTATAAAGAAAAGTCAACACTTCTATACACCTATATTGCTGTTTCATACCTAAATAAACTTGATGATGAATTTGAACCTCAGGTGCCGCATGCTCAGAACTATTACCGTTTCATGGTACCGAGGAGTATTGACGCTGCAGAACGAACATGGCTCGTGCGAAAACAGGCACTTGACTCTGTTTTCATTCGACCAGCGATAGTTGATCGCATCTTTTTGAGGTTTTCGCCAGTCGGGATGTATGATGCTGCGACGCAAGCGTGGGCAGGTACAGACTTGTTCGGACTCAGAGATTTTTACGAAGCGACGCGAAAGTATCGAAGGACTGTGATTGACTATCTCTACGATAAAAACGCTTTTGGGGATCGCAAATGGTTTTCTGCTGACAAAGGGGCAGTGGATTGGAATAGTTTACCTCAGTTTTCTTTTCAGAGAAGTGATGTGCATATAAATGCGAAGCGAGCACTCCCGGATTTACTCCTGCTGCTCATGATGAACTTAATTCTCTTTATGGTAATATTTTTGGTTTTCCAAAGGAGTGAAGTGTAGGATAACTGAAAGCTTATAACTGAGGACTGATATATGATTTGGCATATAACAAAACGCGAACTGTATGACAATCTTAATAGCCTCCGATTTGCACTTACGACTGTGTTGCTTTTCGTTTTGATGTTGATTAATGCAGTTATCCATGTCCAGGAGCATCCTGAGCGTATGCAGAAATATCACGATGCGACCACAAAATCTCTGAATACCTTAAGATCTCGAACAGATTTATTTAGCATTGCACAAGAAGGACCTGGAAATCTTTACAAAAAGCCGTCTTCACTCTATTTTTGTGAAGAAGGGGGTGACATCTTTTTGCCAGATTATGCCTACGGCATATCTAGGGTTCAGATCGCCAATAATTTAAGGGCTTTCTGGTCGTTGTATTATCCCGGAGCGTTTCCTAATGTATTCAATATACGTCCGGATACTGTCAAAGTAGACTGGGGATTTGTAATCGGGTATGTTCTGAGTCTGATAGCAATTCTGTTCACCTTTGATTCTATTTCCAGTGAACGTGAACGCGGTACGCTCCGATTGATGTTGGCGAATTCAGTGCCACGACACACTGTATTGCTTGGCAAATTTTTAGGTGCATTAGTAAGTATTAGCATTCCGTTTACTCTTGCGATATTGATGAATCTATTGGTAATTTCTATGTCCAGAGACATTGATCTTGGTGCAGATGTGTGGATACGTTTATGTATTATTTTCATTATTGCGATTTTGTACCTATGCCTGTTTATTGCGTTAGGTTTGTTAGTTTCGTCATCTGTGCAGAACAGTGTTGCGAGCCTTGTGATCCTCCTATTGACGTGGTGTGTTTTTGTCGTTTTTATACCGAGTACCTTGGCTTCCATTGGGAGCGGTTTCTCAAACCCAATGACTTATGATGAATACTTCAAACGCCTACGACAGAACCGAAAAGAACTCACGGAAGAATACGTTGCGCTTTTGCGAGAGACGCGTGGGTTAGCAGATAAAAAGATACAGATAGATAGTGAGTATGTCACCAAAGGTACTGAACAAGAGGAACGTTTGTCCCAAGAACATTTAAATCAACAGATTGCCCAAATTCAACTGGCACGTTCTGTCACCCGTATCTCACCTGTTACGCTTATCCAGCATCTTCTTGAAGTTTTTGTCGGAACAGGGTTTGAACGGCATCAACAATTTTTAGAGAATGTGCAGCGTTATGCCCGCGAATACCGAGAATTCGTCACGGATATGGATAGAGCAGATCCCGATAGTCTCCATATTATTGGGGTTCGTGAGGGAATGTCGAAGAAGCCTATCAGCCCAGAATCAATTCCGACCTTTGAAGATATGCTCAGTCTCAGTCGAGATTTTAACGCTGCAGCTATTGATTTGTTCTTGTTGATTTTGTTTTTTGTTGTTCTTATGTCGGGAACTTATCTTACGTTTGTACGTGTTGAGATATAATACTTATGACAACACTTATCCATTGAGGATGCCTTGACAATCTTAACTTTTGCATAGGATCTGTACTGCTGGGCAGATGGAGAGAATAACCGCTTGTAGTCAAAGTGTAAGACCTATTGGCTCATGTAAAGAATGAGTGCGAATGAAAACATTTACCCCCCGTGGTCCCTGGTTTCATGAAAAACAACCGCACACACCTTTGACATGAGCGGCCCTATTTAGTTGTGCAGTTTTGGGTGATACAAGAATCCTATGCCTTTTAGTGTGGGCATGTTAACAGACTTATTGTTAGACTTATTTTAACGAGAGTGGTTCATAAATAAAGTTGTGAGTTGTTAGGATAATGGGTATCCTTTAATGAAAACCAACCCATTGAAGGAGTATCCGATGTATTATCCTGACATGAAAGATTATATCACATTTCTGTTTTTCTTACTTGACGAGTTTCTTGGAACTAAAGAGCATACTATTAGCAGAGGGAAACCGAAAACGTATTCAGATGCTTCCTTAGTCGTCTTTTTCGTCCTAATGACACAGAGACGGATCCATGCGACACGCCGACAGCATTATTGGTTATACACACATCCGCTCCTGCTTGAGACCCTGCGATTGCGTTCGTGTCCATCTCGCCTGGCGCTCGGACGCAGATACAAAGCATTGGCAGCGTTTATCAGTGAGTTTTGCGAGTTCATCGCAGATTGGGTTGTTTCAAACGGCTACTCCAGTGGCATTTTGAGAGACGTTATCAACAGATTCTAACCCTCACATACGACTTCAGTCCTGCCTTAAGCCTCGGTAGTCGCCTAATCTGGCAGATAGAGGGTATTAACATCTACTTCGCTTTGCGCCGTTCGGGTTACGCTGGTACGGACTTTTTTGTCATCCTCGGCGATCCGAATACTCCAGAATTCAAACAGCGTTTGGTGGCAAAGGTAATTCGGTCATTTTAGAGTCTTCACGCTATCCGTGATGGTTGGTGCCTGTTGTTGCTTTCTCATAACTATTCTTTTTGTCGTACCTTTGAACACTTCTCGCCTTGCAGTATTCAATACGCAACTCTTATTACCGTCAGTCTTTTCCACTCGCCCAAAAGCCACACCTCCAGTTCGATTCAATTGAATTGAAGAGGAACCCATCCGTGCTGGAGATAATGCTTTAGCCGCATGACGGACTTTTTTTAAGAAACTTTTCATCCAGGGTTGATGCCTTGAACTTGGTAAACCGCAAACCTAGTTAACCACGTAAGTTGTAAAAGAAATATATCAGCAGAAATCCTTGTAAGCGCAAACTTGCTCGGTCAAATGTGCAATTTGAACCACTCTGTGTTTTTCCCCGTGAATTCCCGAATTTTCTGATGGATTTTCCCCATGTCGGTTATACTGTCTATGCCGTTAACGATGGATTTCAATGGCACGGTTCATAGCAGTTATGCTTCACACAGAAAGCGAAAAAAATGGGTGTTATTTACAAAAAAACGCATTTTTTTTCCAAAAGTGCAACTTTTCGCCCCCCAATTTTCGTCTTTAATCTCAGAGGAGAAAGATTCTTTATGGAGGTATCCTATGCAACATAGTGACAATCAGTTGGTTCAACTCACTTTGAAAGGTGATCAAGACGCTTTTTCGGCTTTGGTTGAGAAATATCAATCGCAGATTCACGCGCTTGTTTGGAGAAAAATCGACGATTTTCATATAGCAGAAGACATTACGCAGGAGGTATTCCTCACGGCGTATCAAAAACTCGCCACCTTGACACACCCAGATCGATTCGCAAAATGGCTCTATGTTATCGCCAACAACCTCTGTGTCACGTGGCTCCGAAAACAAGCCGCCCAACCGCAACTGGAGCCGCTAACATCAACCGATCCCGAAGAACTCACAGAATTGTGTTATACCGAGTATATAGCACAACAGCAGGCGGAAAGGGGAAAAGAATCGGATCGCGCCTTGATTCAAAAACTTCTCGATAAACTCCGAGAGGCTGACCGGACGGTGATCCGCCTTTACTATCTCGCTGAAATGACCTGCGAGGAGATTAGCAAGTTTTTAGGTGTATCTCAGAACACAATTAAGAGCCGTCTGAGTCGTGCGCGGAAACGCTTACAAAAGCAGGCTAAAGCGATTGAACAAACGCTCTGTAGTTTCCGATTGTCTTTTAATTTCATGGAGACATTATTCGTGAATTTGGTATTCCCAAGTTTTGGAATGCACCTAAATCCAGTCAGATCGCGTAGTTTCCAAAACTTTCACCCAAATACTACCTACGGTTTTCGTGTTGAGAAAGGAAAAAGATGATTCAAAAGATCGAGGAACCAGATGGCTACATGTTACTCTATTTCGGAGAACCGCCAGCCGACGCAGGGAAAATTGAGTTTGTCAATTGTCTCGCACATCAACATAACCAGATACTCTTCTGCAAATGGCGTGATAACGACATTTGGACGCTGCCCGGTGGGCGTGCCGAACCCGGGGAAACGGCTGAGGAAACTGCATACCGCGAACTTCTGGAAGAGACCGGTGCAACGCTGAAAAATCTTGAAGTGCTGTGTTACATTCACTGTTTCATGTTCAATCTCGAATACTGGGGCATCGCTTATTTGGGAGAAATAGAGACGTTAGGTAGCCCACTCGACCTTGAAGAAGTCAGTGAATCGAGTCTGTTCTCACATTTTCCAGAAAACTCGACCGATCCAGGACCGTTCGGGAATCAGAGCAAAGCGTTATATCTCGCCGCAAAGCGTAAACTATCAGACACAAAAGATTAAGTCCAAGACACAGCAAAGGTGCAAGGGGTAGCGTCTTACAAATTTCTGATGAATTTTCGTCGGTGTGGGTTAAACCTTTACGAAGGAGATTTAATGTAACTTGCAAAATCGCCAAACAGATTACAGACACACGGAATAAAAAAGAGATAACAATGAAAAAAGTTAGACGGGTGCGTTGGGCACGCGCACTCATTTGGATGCTGCTCTTGGTGCTTACACCGCTTTTCGCAAATACACAAAA
Source organism: Candidatus Poribacteria bacterium (assembly GCA_965220065.1). Taxonomy (GTDB): domain Bacteria; phylum Poribacteria; class WGA-4E; order WGA-4E; family WGA-3G; genus WGA-3G. The sequence continues at coordinate 3,789,118 of OZ244804.1, read as the reverse complement.
TACAAGACGCACTATTCGTGCGGTATGGACGGAGAACCCGCCCGTTATTGATGGGGATTTAACAGAACCTGTCTGGCAATACGCCGACATTGCCACCAATTTCTTCCGTGCCAAGGAGGGGGAGACACATCCTGCCGAATTAGACACAGAAGTTCGGGTCCTGTACGATGAAAACACACTCTATATCGGTGTGCGCTGTGAGGAACCGGACATGAAAAGTCTCCGAGAAACTCTAACGCGTCGGGATTCCTTCGTCTGGCAGAATGACTGTATTGAGGTGATGCTCGATACCTATCACGACCGGCGCAACTGCTATATTTTCGCAATCAATACACTCGGCACACAGGCGGATGAGAGAGTTGGCAATGAAAGCGTTTTTGACATGAGTTGGGATGCAAAATGGGAAGCGAAGGTAAAAAAACACTCGGATCATTGGACAGCAGAATTTGCGATTCCGTTCCGTGAGGTCCGTTTTAATCGGCGTAATACCACCTGGGGCATCAACTTTTGGCGGGTGCGTCCGATAAACGGTCAATCCCATTCATGGGCAAAGACCGCTTTTTTCTCCCGTGTGTCGGAATATGGCAATTTGACCGGACTGGATTTAGCAAGGGTTAAAACAGAACAAAAAGTTGGGATTCTTCCTTATGGCAGCTATCGTGCCCTGGTGGATCGGCCCAATGACCTTGATGGCGGACTGGACCTGATCCTTCCGATCTCAACACATCTGACCTCGAATGTAACGCTCAATCCTGATTTTTCACAGTTAGAGAGCGATCCGACAGAAATTAACGTCTCAAGCGACCGCGAGTTGTTTCTCCCAGAACGCCGACCGTTTTTCAGGGAGGGTGCTGAGTTATTTGAGTTGCCGCTGGATTTATTCTATACCCGACGCGTCCAAGAAATTGATGTGGGTGCGAAAACGGCGGGCAGAATTGGGGGTTCCAATTTCGCGATCATCAATACCTACGGCAAAATGATCGATCGGTACGACGGAGATGAGAAAAAGCAGACGAATCTTTTAGCTGGTCGGATTAATCACGATATCGGTGATCGGACTGTCATCGGCGCGATGGGAATCCATAAACACCAAGCCGATCGAGATGTCGCGCTCCTATCGCTCAATGGACGGTTTGGATTGCATCGAGACTGGACTGCCGCGTCGCAGTACGCTGTCGATTGGATTGATGGCGAGATGCACTGGGCGTACCACACCGCCACGGAATGGATTCACGAAGGGTGGCTGGGCGAGATTCAGCTTGAAGAGATTCAGGACGGTTTTCGTCCAAACGAGATGGGGCTCGAAGAGGAGGCGTTCCGTCGGGCGCGCGCACGGCTCAGGTACAGGTACGAGTTTCCAGAGACGCATTTCGTGGAGTCTTTTTGGATTGATACACGTCATTTTTATCAAACCAATGCTCAAAGGTTGCTACGGGAACGACTGAGCGAGTCGCGTTTCTACATTGACATCGGGCGGTTTAACTTCTTCACTTCCGGCGGCTTCGGTCGGCTTCGCGAAGTCGGTCAGCTTTTTGATACCAAATATATCAGATCAGAGATTGATTATCAGGCACCGTGGGGACAATTATCGGTCATAAATCGGTTCGGCACCCGTCGAGATGAATTCAATCGGTTCACCAGTTTCTCTGGAGGTGTCAACCTCTCCGGCAAACTGACCATCGATCTGGATCTTGATAATTTTTTTTGGCGCGCACATCGTAACACGCTCATTTTCCGGCTCCGCAGCAATTACCAGTTTACCCAAAAGATTGGTTGGCGCATCTTCGTTGAACGTGTAGATGAACGGCTGCAAGATGCGATCACCTACAACTTCAATTCTATCTTCGATTACGAATTTACGCCGGAAAGCCACTTCTTCTTTGTGGTTGTTGATAGCCTGCCTGGGGATCGGGCTGTGTTTGCGAAATTGGCGTATCTTTTTGAACCGAGCCTTCCAGATTTTACTCAGTTTAATTGAACGCGATCCAGCGGCATTACTGGATCCCAAGGAAAAGGAATGTCGAACAAAGGAAAATTCGATGTCAAATACCGAACTTAAGACCATGTTCAATACCGCTGCAATGCTCTATGAAGACATCCGACCCGGATACCCTGAGAATCTAATCCAAGATGTCGTAGACCTCTCTGGACTTAGCGATCACAGCAGAATCCTTGAAGTCGGATGCGGCACAGGAAAAGCGACTCGATCCTTTGCAGAACGTGGATACGAATTGGTTTGTCTCGATATTGGTGCCGATTTAATCGCCGTTGCGAAGGAAAAATTGAAGACGTTCCCCAACGTTTCGTTTGTGAGACAGGCATTTGAAACATGGAAACCGGAAGGTAAATTTGATCTCATTATTTCTGCCACTGCCTTTCATTGGGTAGATCCACAAGTGAGATATCTGAAGGCATCCGAGGTCCTCGAATCCAGTGGTTTTCTCGCCATCTTCTCGAATCAGCATGCCAGAAAGGACGAAGGATTCTTTGGGGAAGTTCAGGATGTGTATGATAGATATTACCTTCAACTGCCCACGAACCGTCCTACGCACGTTACAAACTTTCCTGGCGTGGAAGCCTTTCAAGATCCAATTAAACGCGTATATCCGTGGAAGCGAACATATTCATCTGAGCAGTACATCAAACTCCTAAACACCTATTCGGATCACATTGCGTTGCCAGATAAGAATAAATATCTTCTGTTTGAGGGGATCGTCAATCTGATTGAGACGCAGTACGACGGTCAGATCACCAAGCACTATGCAGCCGTTCTTGACTTTCGGGAGAGAAAATGAAAATCACAAAGATTGAAGCATTCCAGATCAAGACCCCGCGTTATTATGGTCACATATCAGGTCATGTGATCGTCAAAGTCCATGTAGACGATGGTCCCGTCGGATTGGGAGAAGCCTCGGATAGCCGTGCTGATGATTTAGGGGCGGTCACCAAACGTTACAACGATTTACTCGTTGGAAGAGATGCGACCCGTATCACGGAGATCAACGAGTTCCTTCGGACACAGAATTTCGGTAGCACAGTTAGCAATCTACACCTCGCTTCCGCTATCGACCTCGCTCTTTATGACCTGAACGGCAAAGTCCAAGGTGTACCGGCTTACCAAATGCTTGGCGGCAAGATGCGAGACAGTGTCTACTGCTGCTATCCGATCTTCGGATGGCAGGTAACGGAGGATTTTGAGAAGACCGCGGGCTATCTGCAACGGTTGGTAGACCTCGGACACCACCTCTTCCGCTATTACGTGTCGGGCGACAGTGCCTTGGATGACCGATTCCTGACCGAGATGAAGTCGAGGTTTAGTGAGCAAATCAAACTCAAACAAATCGATTTCTCTGGTCGCTTCAATGACTGGGAGACCGCCCTACGCTACGCCGATGTTCTTCGGCATCACACCCCCTATCACTTTGAGCAACCCTCGCGGAACCTGCGCGTGTGTTCGGAGTTCACCAAACGTATGGATCTGCCCGTGAGCCTGCACATCGGTAACTTAGAATATGGGTACGAGGCAGCCGAACGCGGTGCTTGCACGGTTTTTAACGTAGCGTGTGTAGCAGGCGGTCCGACCCACATCCGTCGCTTGTTTGCGTTGGCGGAAGCCGCTGGACTTCGATGTCTGATTGGTACGGATCAGGAATCGACGCTTGGGACAGCCGCACAAATCCACGTCGGTGTTTCAATGCCCAATCTCACCCTACCGTGCGATCCGATGGGACCCGTCCTCTATACAGCATCACCAGCGAAGGAACGCATCCGAGCGGAAGCCAGTTATCTCTACCCACCTGAAGGACCGGGCTTAGGTGTCGAGTTAGATGCGGACAAACTAAACGCACTAACAGTTGCCTCGGCATAGGATGCAATCTTGAACTCGATTAGGACATTCAGTCCTTTTGTAGGAGGGAACTCCGATTCCCGACATATTGGCTGTCGGAAACCATCGGTTCGTGTTGCTACGCAACTTTTTCAGCAGTTGGTATGTGGCATGCAAAACACGGAGAACTTCCACAGACTTTCTTCCCGATTGCTGATTGCTGACGGCTGACCGCTGTCTTGTAGGAGCGGTCTCCCGGTCGCGACGTCCGATAACTGAAAACCGATAACTAACAACCCAATTGACATCTCTCCCCAATTGTGATAGGTTAATGTGAATTCGGCATCAGTATGCCGACACGAGAAATAAAATCTGATTCGTAATTTACACATAGGAGGAGAAAAGTATGTTTGTTATCATCGCCCCTATCCAAATTAAAGAAGGTCACAGAGAAGCGTTCATCGAAGCCATGATAGACGACGCGAAAGGCTCTGTTGCGGATGAACCCGGTTGTCTGAGATTTGATGTAATTCAGGACGGTGCTGATCCGAATCGGATCTGGCTCTACGAGGTTTACGTGGACGAAGCAGCGTTTCAAGAGCATCTGAAAGCCCCACACTTCATCAAATGGCGGGACACCGTCAAAGATTGGTTTGCTGAGAGCGAATTTAAAGGCGCAGGCGGCGGAAGTTCCATGATCTACCCGCCAGACGATGATTGGAAATAGTTCGGCTCTATGAAAAAGCCGTTTGTTATATCCGTTAGTTCGGTATCTGGCGGTGGAAAGACAGCACTGTCGATTGCTCTCCATAAGTCATTACGTAATTCGTCTCTTTTTCACTTCGACGATTTTGATGATTCAAATATTTATCCCAGTGATTTTTACGACTGGAGTCGACGCGGCGGTGATGTTGAGGAATTCGACTGTCCTGGAATGCAAACAGCAGTCAATGTTGCAATTCGCCAAGGAAAATCCAGATGGATTATTCTGGATTTTCCATTCGGTCGGCGGCATTCCTGTTTTCGTGATGTCGTTGACTTGGCTGTCTTTATTGACACTCCGCTTGATGTCGCTATGGCAAGACGCATTTTGCGGGACCATACAACCAACAAGGACGACTCCGCAGAAGAGACGCTGAATCGTCTCCATACCGATTTATCGAATTATCTGGAAAGGGCGCGCTATCCATATCTGGATACATATAAGCACAAGGCAGATAGCGATCTTGTTTTAGATGGATGGCGCAGTCTGGATGACTTGAAGAACGACGTGATAGCAGTGCTAAATCAAGAAATCAGGTAACCTATACCACAGAGGTTTACCGACATGATGCAATTCACCGATGGGCTTGTTAAGACGTACGAAAAGTACGCCCATGAAAGAGAATCTCATTCTCCTGACGGCTTCAAAGTCCAAGAGCGATCAGAGTTTCTGAGGTTCGTGAAGGCTGAAGAACGAGAAACCCTCCTTGAAATTGGGTGTGGACACGGTCAGGATGCGCTGTTTTTTCAAAATCAAGGGTTTCGCGTTCTGGCGGTGGACAATACACCAACGATGGTAAAACTCACTGCGGAAAAGGGGGTCCCTACACAAGTCTTGGATTGCTACGATCTTGACGAGATTAACGAGCGTTTTGATGCGGTATACACGATGAACTGTCTCCTACACATACCGAAGCGGGATTTTGATAAGGTTTTAGACTTAATTTCAGGGCGGCTCAACGAAAACGGCTTGATGTATCTTGGTCTTTGGGGAGACACAAATTTTGAAGGTATCTGGGAACAGGATAGATATGAACCGAAACGGTTTTTCTCTTTCTGGAAGACAGAAGCACTTCTTGAAGCCCTACAACAATTGTTCAGATTGGAGTACTACCGGCGATTAGAGCCTCACGAAGGCAGGATATTCAATTCTCTGATTGTCCGTAAACGCATGGAGGTATGAAATGAGACGAATAGTTTCCTATATTCTGAGTGCGGCATTCATCTTCATATTTCCCTTTGTAATCGAAGCGATTGAGGACGACGCAATGGTCCTCTACTACTCGTTCGATGAAGGAAAGGGAAAAGAGATTGAAGACTTGAGCGGCAAGAATAATCATGGCACGCTCGAAGGCGATGCCAAATGGGAAAAAGATGGAAAGATGAATTCGGGGGTGTTTTTTAACGAACAGATTCAGAAAGGGGTCGTTGCCGCCGAAGCGTCTGATAGTCTGGCGATCACCAAGAGTTTGACGATGGAGGTATGGGTATACCCAGAGAGTACCGGCGATTATCGCAATGTGCGCGGTCAGGCGGGACCCCATACATATTATCTGAGTATCCATCAAAATAAACCATCAGTGTGGATGGGATGCCCCGGGGCTGGCGGACGCACATGGAACAGCACAAAAAACGATATTCCGCTCAAGAAATGGTCGCACGTCGCCGCGGTTTACGAGTTCAATAAGGAACTGCGACTCTATATCAACGGCAAACTTGATAATACCTATAAAGTGCAAGGCGAAATTCCGGTTTCTCAATCAGATCACTGGTTCGGTAATCGTCTCGACGGTCCGTGGCCCTACGGGGGACGGCTTGATGAATTCGTCATCTATAACCGTGTTCTGACTGAAGATGAGATCCAGCAAGATATGGAACAGGTTTTGAGTGTGTCGCCGCTGGACAAAGCCGCGACGACCTGGGGATTGCTCAAAAAGACTGTGAGATAAGTGCCGCAAAAAACAATGTCGGATATTAGAGTAGCGAACCCAAGCGAGGCGCAAGCAATTCACCGAATATTACAGGAAACATGGGGAGAATCGCTTCTCTTTGACGTGTTCATGGACCACATTTCGTCGCCTGAGCATCAAGTTTTCGTGGCAGTTGAGAGCGGCGAAATTGTGGGTTTCCTTTCCGCTTTTCTGGTCCCCAGTCCAATCCCTCGATGGGAAATAGATCTCATTATTGTCCGTTCTACGAGTCGAGGAAAGGGGATAGGAACTTCTCTCATTGAGGAAGCGTTAACCTACGGCTCTCATCTCGGAGTGCCTTGGACTAAGGCATCCATCCGCGTTGATAACTATGCAAGTCAGCGGGCATTTTCCAAGGCAGGTTTTGTAACAGATGCTCAAGTGCGTAGTCTCTTTCTTTGGGATCCGTTGGCTTGCGAGTCCACTCCTGATGTACCGAAGACTGTCCATCTTATACCTGTTGATACATTAACCTATCGCGGGTTGTGGATTGAAGGGTTTAGTGCGTCTCAACTATTCGCGAAAGAGCAGGATAATGTAATTCGTGCGGCTCGAAATTCCATTTTTCAGGAGGACCGCTTAAATACAGGACTGTTTATGCCAGACAGTTTTAAACACACGCTCGCGCCCGACCTATTATCCGCCGCAATCAATCTTGGTCAATACTACCGATGGGAGTATCCATTTAAAGAGAAAGGCGATCGAAAAGATTGAAGCGGCTTTGGCAACTCTACCGCAGAATTGAAATTCAAAAACCTTCTGGGAGGTGCCCGAATGAGTGAAGATATCTGTTTCAGTCCAGAAGATCAACAGTTCATTGATCGAGCCATAGATTTTTGCCAACGAATGGGTAAACGTTCTGTTCTCATGCTGATTGGGAGCCGTGCCGCTGGTTTTACCGACGCATGGTCGGATCTTGACCTGTGTATCATTGGTGATAAGCATCACCTCTCCGATGAAGATCGGATGACCTATGAACAAAGCTGGCAACTCTTCGTTGATCGAGGTGATTTTGAAGCCCATTGGTCATTTTATGATGAAGGAGATCTGCAAGCATGGTTAAAGACGTACCCAGACGAGATGATGTGGGTCATTGCCAATTCGAGAGTTTTCCATGGTTGTTCAAGTACTGTTGAAGAACTGAAACATCGTTACTGCTTATATCCGCCAGCACTTGCGGAGCGCAAGTTGAAGTGGATGTTCGGTAAGTATTACTTCTCGCAGCGCGGTCCCTTGGCTATGGCAGCTCGAAATAAGGTAGAAACAGCGTTTGTTGCGGTTGGAAACGTCATCGAGTACCTCTGTAAAATATGCTGTGTCGCTGACAGACAACCGTTTCCTTATGAGAAATGGGTGGTTGAAGCAGCTAAACAGACACAACTGGGTGTAATGGTATATCCCTCAATTCAACGCGCAGTGAGTGGTATAGGAGACTTTCTTGATCCGCCCGCTGATCGTAACTGGCGTGACTGGACTCCAGTGAAAGAATTACGGGGAACATTGCCGATCGTTCAAAGTGGGCTAAAGGCACTCGGTTGGGGTGGCGATTGGATCGATGATCCGAATGCAGCTTACTTTGATGAGACAGTCAGACGACCTGCGCCCTGAACGCCAACAGATATTACACAATAACTAAGACACAAAGGATTACTATGACCCAGCGGTCTCTCCCAGTTGGAAACATTGTCCGACTTATCACCAATGTTGACTTACCTCAAAGAACAGACTACATAGGCAAGTTCATTAGGCTATCGCCCATCAATCCACAGGCTGATATTGCGGAACTCTACGAATGCTCACACGGATCGGATATAAAGGAGCAAATCTGGACCTACATGAGTTACGGTCCCTTCGACAACACCGACAGCATGCGGGGTTGGCTCGCAGAAGGAGCAGAATCGAGCGATCCACTCTTTTTCACCGTCCACCACCATGAAGCGAAGCAACGCGTTGGGATGGTGAGTTTCCTAAACATCGTTTCAGATATGCGACGACTGGAACTCGGACATATTTGGTATTCACCAAACTCTCAGAGATCAAACGTGAACACGGAAGCCATATACTTAATGCTCTGCGAGGCTTTCGATAGGCTGAAATACCGACGCGTCGAATGGAAGTGTGATTCCCTAAATGAGCGTTCTCGATCGGCAGCATTGCGACTCGGTTTCAAGTTTGAAGGGACCTTCAGACAACACATGATTATAAAAGGTCGGAACAGAGACACCGCTTGGTATTCAATGTTGGACAGCGAATGAACAGCTATTAAGCAGAACATGGAAACGTGGTTGTATCAGAACCCTGATCGAAAATTATCCTTAACGGTACTCAACAATAATAAATAAGGAGACATATCCATGGGAAAATTCAGACTCGCCTGCCATCTCATTCAATTTGGTGGTGAACAGCGGGAAAATCCGGAAAAGGTATTACGTGAAGTCGCTGACGCTGGATGGGACGGTGTCGAAGGTTTAGGGATCGAGACTCCCGAAGAACTCGTTGAAATGGCGACGCTCGCACGCAGTCTCGGACTCCATATCGTCAATGCCGGCGGGGCGGGGCTTGACAGGGTTAAGTTCAACATCGCCCTCGGCAACGATGCCGCCGAAGTTCCTTCGTTGAGACGTTCGGAATGGGGCGGACCCGATCCCAGCGATGCCGATTTCAAAAACGCCGCCCGGACATTAGACGATGTCCTCGCCTTCTGCGACGCGCACCACATCAAAGGTTTCCACCACGCCCATCTCGGCACACTGCTTGAGACGGTCGAGGATGCGGGACGCCTTTTAGCAGCCGCCCCGAGTCTCTGGTTGCTGTTTGACACGGGACACATGCTCGCCGCTGGCAGCGATCCGATGCAGGTTTTTGAGAGCGAAAATTTGCGGAATCGGATTGGACATGTCCATCTCAAGGATTGCCATGCAGACGATCCAGGAACATGGGATTATAGAACGCAACGTTTTGGCGAGCAGGCGCGTTTCGCCGAACTGGGTGCAGGGAATCTGGGGCTTGATGTCAAAGCGGCATTAGAAGGGCTTGAATCCGTCGGTTATGACGGATGGGTCTCTGTCGAACTCGACCGACCCTATCCGCCACGTCCACCCGCCGAAGCCGCAGTCGTAAATCGAAAATACTTGCGCAGTCTCGGTTATTGAACTGGAGTTTGTCCGAATCTAACTATAGTAAAGTTTAGAATTAATTAGACACTCCGCACCGGCGAGGTTAGAAACCTCGCCTACCAGGGGAGGGGCGAATGTCTATTTATTTTTCGGTTTTACTATAAAATTGCTTTCCTTTCAGTCGTCGCTTACTCCCGCCGCATGTCGTCCGGCAGCTGGGTCGCCAGCAGCATAGAACGTCCCATTGTCTTTATTGATATGGATCATGGAAGGCGCGGCAATCGCACCCCCGTGCATTCTAAGTTGATGACCGCGACCGGCAAGCTCTTCCCTAACGCTCTCACTCACACTATCGTTGATAGTCAACGAACCTGCCTGCCCAAAGGTCTGCTCACGGGCCGGATTTGGATCGAACGAATCTTCGTGATGCGCAGTGGCAAAGCGCGGGGCTGTGACAGCCGCTTCAGGTTGCATACCGAACTCAACAAAATCGAGCAGTAAATTCATCGTCGCTTGATCTTGCAGATCACCCCCCGCAACGCTGATCGCTAAAATCGGGACACCCTCTTTGAGAACCAGTGTCGGGGTCAACGTGATTCTTGGACGCTTTCCGGGTTGGATACAGTTCGGATGCCCTGGCGTCGTGTTGAGACTGCGTAAACGGTTGCCGTAACTGACACCCGTCGGTCCGACCATACCCCCTGCGTGATAGACGTTAGCACTCGGGGTCGCAGCGACTACATTTCCCCACCGGTCAGCGACCGCACAGGTTGTCGTTCCACCAACGCCGGGTCGAAATACACCCCCTGCCTTTAGTGGTTCCATGTTATCCACATCACCGGGTCTCGCCTCATGTGATGCCTTTTGCATATCAATGAGGGGTCGGCGAATCTCGGTATAGGCGTCCGAAAGCAGCTCAGATAACGGGACATCTACAAATTCCGGGTCACCGTAGTATGCGTCTCGGTCAGCCATTGCCAGTTTAAGTGCTTCCGTAACCGCATGCACGTAATCTGTCGAGGCGTTACCCATTGCCTTGAGGTCGAATCCTTCTAATAAACGCAACGCCTGACAGAGATAGGGACCTTGCGTCCAAGGACCGCACTTGTATACCGTATACCCTCGGTAATCAACTGCTACCGGATCCTCAACAAGCGTAACATGGGTAGCGAGGTCAGCCTTACGGAGAAATCCGCCCTTGTCAATGTAAAAACCTTCTAATGCATCGGCAATGTCGCTATTAGCACCGTTCCGTCCGTAGAAACGATCGCTCGCCGCTTGGATTTTTTCCTCGCGGTTCCCGGATGTCTTCTGTTCCGATTCAACCATCCGACGCAGGGTGACCGCCAAATCAGAATGCCAATCTGCCCCGCCAGCATCAAGCAGCACCAATGTAGGCGCGATGATTTCCTCAAATGTCATGGTTCCATACAGTTTGAGTGTCGTCGTGCAGAGGTCCACAACTGACGGAACGGGTGCCATTTTGATGTCGCCGTTCGGGATCCCGTTTTCCATGTACCAATCAATAGCGCCTTGGGAAAGCGGGGCGCGTCCCTGTCCGGAGAGGGATTTCACTTCCTGTTTTTCCGAGTCAAAGATAAGAAGTGGCACCTCACCCCCAATGGAACAGGCACCGTGGTCTGTGACATTGAGCGCGAAAATCGTTCCTGCCGCGGCATCTGCCGCATTCCCGCCTGCTGCCAGAATCTCGATCCCTGCTGCGACAGCCTTTGCACCTCCCGCAGCAACGACCCCAGTTTTACTGACAGCATTCCAACCAATTTCTTGAGTGTTCGGCATCGGTTTCTCCTTTGATTAAGCGTCAGAGATAGCTTTGATTTCCTTCTTTGTCTTAGAGCATAGCATAAAAATTCATCTCGTGCAATGCCTAAAATCAAAGAACCGTTCAATTCTCTCATAGGAGCGATATCTTGAGTGCAATACCGATTACTATACTTGAATAGCGATCAGAATTAGGGTAAAATACTAACATGGTAAATTATGAAAATACATAAACGCTCCGGTGGGATAAACTCGAAAATACTCCATTCTTCGGTAGGCACGGTTTCCCAACCGCGCTCGTGCAAAGGATCCAAGTAATTCTAAAATCAACCAAAAAAAGCAAAAAATGTTAGAGGAAATGGAAAACTATGATTAAAATAATGTCTCACAACCATGCAAGCGAGTTTATTTCACTTTCAGGGGCATATCTGGAACAGAATGAGAGTGAAAATAACTTACCTATCGGCTTAGCCTATAGGCTCGCTGAAGATCCATACTATTATGGATCAGAATTGCCGCTGCTATTGAGTATTTTGGAACAAGGGAGAGTTGTCGGCGTTTCACTAATGACACCACCTAAGAGAATCATCTTAAGCAGAATTAGCGCGAACATCCAAGCCACTATCGTTCATCTTGTGGATCACCTGCGTGAAATTGATATCCAGATACCGGGAGTCGTTGGACCGGAGGCAGAAGCTCAAACTTTTTCTGATTGTTGGGGCGAAGGCATATTTGGTGTATCAGCCAGCATAACCAAGCGAATGCGTGTATTTGAGGCGAGAAGCGTCACAAACCTACCACTTTCGCCCGGCAAGTTGCGTTTCGCTTGTCCCGATGACCATCCACTTATGGCGAAATGGATTGCAGCCCTCTCGGAAGCAATAGGTGAACCTACCAGTTTTGACAGTGCTAAAAGTCGTGCCAAGAAGCTTATCCAGAATCAGGAATTGTACATTTGGGATAACGATGGTCCGGTGTCTATTGCTGGCGTATCTCGTCCGATGCGAAATGGTGCAACAATCGGTGTCGTATACACTCCACCTGAGCACCGCGGCAAAGGGTATGCGACTTCATGTGTTTTGTTACTAACAAAGAAATTGCTCTCAGATCACCATTCGTTTTGCAGCCTCTATACCGATTTAGCAAATCCAACTTCTAACAGCATCTATACTAAAATCGGTTATGTGCCAATCGGAGATGCATTGGCATTTGATTTTGTATCTTCAGATAGACACAATGCTGCCTAACGCCCTGCCTTCAGTTGTGGTCCAAGATAACCTTTTCAAATTACGGCACAGGCACCATTTTAGCACGAACAGGAGAAAATATGGCTGAATACAAGATTGCGGTCATTCGAGGAGACGGCATTGGGGTTGAAGTGATGGAGGAGGGACTCAAGGTCCTCAATGCCATCACAGACAAGTATAACATCAAATGGGACTTTGTGGAGTTTCCTTGGGGCTCAGACTACTATTTCAAGCACGGGCACATGATGCCCTCAGATGCCCTTGATACCTTGGCGCAGTTCGACCAGATCTATCTCGGTGCAGTCGGACACCCCGACATCCAAGACCACCTTACACTCAATGGGCTTTTGCTGCCTATTCGACGTAGATTCGATCAGTACGTCTGTGAGCGACCCAGTGTCCTCTATCCCGGCATTAACACACCGCTCAAGGACAAAGCGGCTTGGGACATTGATCTGGTGGTAATCAGAGAGAACACAGAAGGAGAGTATGCTAACGTCGGTGGGTTCCAGTACCAAGGGTTCCCTGAAGAGGTGGGTGTGCAGGTTGGCGTATTTACGCGCCACGGTTGCGAGCGCATTATCACGTATGCCTTCGAGCAAGCTCGTGCACGAGATAAGAAGCGCAAAGTCACTTCGGTAACCAAGTCGAACGCGCAAGGTTACGGCATGATTGTATGGGATACCGCCTTCGAGCGAGTGGCTGAAAAGTATCCCGACATAGAGACGGAATCGTTGCTTGTAGATGCCGCATGTATGGATTTCGTGCGGAGACCAGAGGACTTTGATGTCGTGGTCGCCAGTAATTTGTTTGGGGATATCCTCACGGATATCGGCGCAATTATTACTGGAAGTATGGGACTGGCACCGAGCGGCAATATCGACCCACAACGTCGATTCCCGTCGATGTTCGAGCCGGTCCACGGGAGTGCCCCCGACATCATGGGGATGGGCATTGCGAATCCGCTGGCAGCAATTATCTCTGGTGCGATGATGTTACGCTTCATCGGCGAAGTAGAAGCGGCAGAAACGATAGATGCAGCTGTCCTAAAGGTTGTTGAGAATGGCAAAATCCTTCCACCGGACCTTGACGGTCAAGCCACAACCTCACAGGTCGGCGATGCTGTGGTGTATGCGCTCAATTGAGGTTTAAAATCTCACTGGTGGTTCATTAATGCGCGTCACAATTTTGCGTTCGTACTATAACGTGAGTTTGATAAAAGTGTCAAGTTGGGTTTCGCTACCGCTATTTAAGCAGAAAGTGCCTTGGAAAAGGGCAGATGTGTCCAAATACAAAGGCTTTTCGTGTGTATTTACCGCTCTACCCAACCTACGAATTTATTCTCAAGTTCACGTTACTATAGGGAAAACCATTCAAAAATTTTGACATTTTTCAGAAAATTTAGTATATTTCTAACAAGTGATCTCAGTCATCCTGGGTGCAGAGGATTTTCCAATCCATTCCTGTAAGATCATGAGTTGAATAAAACCGTCGCATTATCTAAGAGATAGCTGATGAAGGAAGAATACTCCTCCCAATTCAATCCTGAAAACCATGAGTTACCGCTGAAGGGGCACGTATACTGTAAAATCTTATTTGATGAAGTCTTTTTACCCGTCTTAAAAAAACGCTTTCCGGATGTCCTTCCCCGCCTTAGTGCTGGAATCATCGGATTAGGATCTGACGTTCTTGGTGCCGATGACGAACTGTCACGCGATCATGACTGGGGACCCAGCAAGTGCCAACTCCTGCTGTCGGAACAGGATCTTGCAACGTATGGCTCTTCTATTTCTCAGGCTCTGGAGGCAGTTATTCCAAGTGAGTTTTTAGGAATCGACACAGCCAAATTGCAATCTAAGACAATACAGATAAGCAGCATCAACGCAGTCTATCGTGATTTTCACAAATCTGCCTATCCGCCGGTGACGATCGAGGAATGGGCTGCCATTGACGATAACGATCTTTGCTATGCGTCGTCTGGTTTTGTTCTCTATGACCCCTCTAACGCGCTTAGCGAACGCATATCCGCTTTCCAAAAGGCATACTACCCGGCAGACATCTGGAAATGGAAGATCGCGAGTGATCTCTGGGGACTTTGGCACAATGGCGACTACAACTCGTGCTATCGTTTAGCGAAACGCGGGGACGGTATAGGTTTACTCATCGGTCAGGGTGCTTTTGTCGAAGGCACTCTCAGGCTTCTGTGTCTGCTCAATAAACGCTTTCCCGTATACTGGAAATGGCTGCACTGGCAGGCACAAAGCCTCCCGAAATGGATAGACATGATAGAACCATCTCTCAAGAAACTCGAATCCGCAAACAATCATGAAACGCGCGGCGAGATTATCCACACCATCTGTCAATCAATTCGGGAAATCCTTTACAAAATGGATTTACTTCCCGATACAGAATGGCGCAATTACATGGGCAGCCAAGAGGTGGCACTGCAAATCGAATCGACTCAGGTGAAGGCGTTGATTCGCGAAAGAGAACCTCATTTGTATGTATGGTAATTGAAGTGAGGAATGGAAACGAGAAACAATGGTCGAAATACGATCCCACCACCATGCAACTGAGAAAAACTACCACGCAGCGATTACTGAAAACTTCCCACAGTTGCCGATTGAGACATGTGAGCCGCTCTATGAAGGTTGGGCGAATCGGGCGTTTCTGGTCAACCAGCAGATAGTTTTTCGCTTCCCTAAACATCAGGTCGCAGCGCATGATTTGGTACGTGAGATGCGTTTACTGACCGAACTTGCTCCTACCGTTCCCTTGTCTATTCCGCAGTACCTCTACCACGGGCAACCCACACAACATTACCCATTCGTGTTTGGCGGATATGCTTTCATTGAGGGAACGCCATTGAATCAGTGCTCACCCGAAGTCCAATCGGCATCGTGGTGGCAACCGACGTTGGGGGCTTTTCTCACCGCGCTGCATCGCTTTCCCGTAGACCGCGTACAAGACTTATTTGAAATCGATGTTTATACGACATCACAGTCATGGCAGGAAGGGATAACCAAGATGTGGGGAAAAATACGAACCTACATCTTTCCGCGGCTCACTCACCGACAACAAGAAGAACTTAGTACCTATTTCGAGCAGATGATGGCGAACCCGTCTATCTTTTCCTTCACCCCGGTGCTCATTCACCAAGACTTTTATTCACACAACATTTTAGTAGATGTCGATACGGAAACCGTCACTGGAATTATTGATTGGGGCAGTTGCACGGTTGGTGACCCTGCAGAAGATGTTGGGGATCTGGGTGCTTACTATGGTGGCGTTATTGACGATGGCTGGCATTCTCGCTGCGCTTTTTACCGCCGGACCGCCCCATTTCCGGATTTACTCTATGTTCTCGAACACAACCAGCATGAAAAAGTGGCATCAATCATGGGCAAGATTGATGCGTTATGGACACCATGAGTCAACTCACACGATTTCGACATAAGCATGTATTGAGAGTCTCCCCGGAATCATTCCGAAAGAAAAATGCCTTCAAGAAGTGAAATAAACTTGCATTTCCGAATCAAATATGTTATCATATATAATGTAAACTTAAATTACTATTTATTTTTGGAAATACAATTAACCTCACACCTGGAGGATAAATATGCAACTCGGTTCAATTCACGAAGCAGCGGCAAACGGGGACCTCGATGCAGTCAAGAAAATCGTTGAACAGGACCCTCGTCTGATTAACCAAGACGACAAATACGAATGGCGTCCTATATTTCATGCCGGATTAAGACGGCACTATGATGTCGTTAAATACCTAATAGATTGTGGAGCCGATTTGGCGGCTCACGATGGTTATGCGATCCACTATGCCGGAGAAGTGCCAGACAATAAGGAAGTCGTATCACTACTCATTACGTATGGGGGGTTAGATGCACATGCCAAACCATCGAGCGAAATTGCACGCCAGTTTATATACGCCGTTTTCTTAGCCAATGCGCAACGAGTTAATGCAATGCTCCGTGACACCCCACAATTAGTGCAGGAGCGCTACGCCCGCGGCGATACAGCCTTGCACCATGCGACTCGAAACGGTGATCTGGAAATTGTAGAAGAGTTGGTCGGTAGCGGTGCAGATGTCAATCTAACATCAGATCACGGGCATTTTCCCCTGTACTGCGCGGCCGGTCATGGACATGTAGAAACGACGCAATATCTGGTAGAACACGAGGCAGATTTACAAGCCAGACTCGGGGACGGCAAAACAGTCGTTGAATGGCTAAAACAATATGCCAATCACGATCTTCGCTTGAAATCTTGTTTGGATGTATTGGAGAAATGATGTCTCAAATACTACACGACGATCGCACCAACGGAGTAGTGATTTGAAAGCAGTCTTCTTTGATTTATTTGAAACGCTCATAACTGAAAAAACGCGAAAAGATTTTCAAACAAGGGCTCCGTTCCATGAACGACTGGGCACAACCAAAGATCAATCTTCGCTTTGGTGGGCAGAGAACGAGGACGCCGCGATGACCGGCAGATTCCCTGATTGTCTGGCGCACTTTACCCATTTGTGTGTAGCCGTCGGGTCGCCACTCACGAAAGATGAGATTGTTATGGCTGCACAAGAGCATGAGGTATGGAAATCAAAAGTCTTGAGTTGTGTCGAACCTCAGATATTTGAAATGTTGCGTGCAGTCCGGGAGCGTGGACTGAAAGTTGGAATTATCAGCAATGCTTTACCAGAAGAGGTCCTCGCTTGGCGATTTTGTCCGCTCCAAGATCACGTGGATCCAGTCGTATTTTCCTGCAGCGTCGGCGTAATGAAACCCGATAGGGAGATATTCGAGCTGGCTTGTTCACGCATGTGTGTCCAACCTTCTGAAGCGTACTTTGTTGGAGACGGCGGTTATGATGAACTACAGGGTGCGGCATCTGTCGGTATGAGAGCGATTCAGGCGGCGTGGTATCAAGATCGAGATGTGAAATTGTCCGGCACATCTCCTTTAGTCCGAGCAAACTCGATAAAAGACATTCCCGAATTGGTACGTTAGATAAGATGTGGATACTATTTGACTTTCAGAAGGATCAGCAAAGATGCCAAATGAGATAGACTTGGCGAACCTTGAACTCCGCGAACTTACACCAGACCGTGTCAACGATTTCTTGGACTACTTCGATCAGGACGCGTTCGCCGATAACCCTGAAGGTGCTTCCTGCTACTGCTGCTATTTCCATTGGGTCGATGCTAATGGCGAAGATTGGTCTTCGAGAACTGCGACAGCAAACCGTGAGTGGCAGACTGAACTCATCCGACGCAGTGAAACGACTGGCATTCTTGCTTATCTTGATAATCGTCCAATTGGATGGTGCCACGCAGCCGAAAAACGTTCCCTTGCTCACCTGTCAACTATGGACATTCTGGCGAGTTCTGACGACGAATCCGTTGGCTCCATTGTGTGCTTTGTTGTAACCAAACGCTTCCGAGGCACGGGACTCTCAAGCCTACTACTCAAAACGGCGTGCGATCTGCTCGCCAAGCGGTCTCTACAGATTGTGGAGGCATACCCAGACCGCCAAGCCACCGACAGTTACGCAAACTTCCACGGACGCCTGGATATGTTCCTTGATGCCGGTTTCCAAATCCATCGCGAACTGGAAGGCGATATGACTGGAATCGTGATCGTAAGACGGAATTTGACGAACCAACACTCGGTAGAACTATCTAACTCGGTTTAGGAGGCGGCGATTATGTATGTACCATTATTTACCCAAAATCCTCAAAATAAGGAAAAACTTCAATGAAGGTCCAGATCGCGACACGTACTGATATTCCGGGCTGGCTTGCGTTAGCATCGCAGGTTGAGTTTCTCTTCGGACCGATGGTTGACCAGCCTGATTTTCATCGCGCACTACGCAAAAACATAGATCGGAAGAGTGCTTACTGTATTCGAGAACAAGATCGACCAGACGGAGCCCCATTGATGGGAGGCTTGTTTCTGTCCTTCAGAGAGCACCATATCAACTGGTTAGCTGTGGACCAGCAATGGCGTCGCAGGGGTGTCGGCACGATTCTCTTGGAGCATGTATTTGATTTGATTGAATCACCCGCTGAGTTATTTGTCACAACCTTCGGAGCGGATAATCTGGAAGGTCAGCCAGCACGTCAATTCTACAAGAAGATGGGTTTTGAACCTTTTACAGAGGCACCACCAGGACCGGAAGGTGGATCCAGAGAGATTTTTCAAAAATCCTTTCCGATACAACAATAGGGAAAGAGAAAAACAGTGATTGAAATAATAACTCACAACCATGCCAACGAACTGATTTCACTTTCGGGGAACTACCTCGAACAAAATGAGAGCGAAAACAATAGACCTCTCGGTTATGCGTATAGGCTAGCTAAATATCCACCCGCTCACGACTCTGAGCTACCCCTTTTGTTAAGTATTTTGGAGCACGGAAAAACCGTCGGTGTCGCAATAATGTTATCATCTTATGGTAGTATTACCTTGAGCAGGATCGGTACGAGCATTGAAGCCGCTGTCGTTCGGCTTGTGCACCACCTCCGTGAAATTGAGGTCGGAATATCGGGAATTATTGGACCTGCAGCGGAAGCCCAAGCCTTTTCTGATTGTTGGATTGAGGGCATGCCTGGTATATTCTCCAAAGTAGCCATGCGAATGCGTGTATTTAAAGCAAGAAAGGTCGCGAATCTTCCACTTTCACCGGGGAAGTTACGTCTCGCTCGCCCGGAGGACCATCCACTCATGGCGCAGTGGATAGCAGACTACTCGGAGGAAGTCGGTAAAACTATGAGTTTTGACAATGCCAAAAACTGGGTCAAGAAACTCATCCAGAATCAGCAATTATACATCTGGGATATCGAAGGCCCCGTTTCCATCGCCTGTGTGGACCGTCCAACAAGAAATGGCGTAGCAATCCTTGGTGTGTACACACCGCCGGAACATCGCAATAAGGGGTACGCGACTTCGTGTGTTTGGTCGTTAACACAGAAGATGCTCACGGATCGTTATTCATTCTGTAGCCTATACACCGACTTATCAAATCCAACTTCCAACAGCATCTATACCAAAATTGGTTACGTTCCTATCGGAGATGCCCTGGCATTCGATTTTCAATCCAATCGGAATCGGCAAAAAACATGAAAACTACGAGACCAAGACAATACTGGGAGGATTACGCGTCCCGATTCAAGAACCGTAGCTTGGCAGAAGCATACGAACTTCGACCTCCATATCCAGAGGAAACGTATAAGATACTTCTCAATTTGTTGGGGAAATCGCGCGGGAAAGTTTTGGATGCTGGATGTGGTCCCGGAAAAATAGCACGGTTACTTGTGGATCATGTAGACAGCATCGATGCAGTTGACTTCTCACATGAAATGATCCAAGTCGGGAAGTCACTCGTCAACGGCAATCATCCAAACCTTCGGTGGATCATCGGATCTGTTGAGGAGGTGCAGTTGTATCCGCCTTACGATATGGTGACAGCTGGCGCAAGTATTCATTGGATGGAGTGGCGTGTGGTCTTTCCAAGATTCAAAGAAATGCTGACGACAGATGGGTGCCTCGTCATCATCGATGGAGACCGTCCGATTGGATCGCCTTGGCAGGACGCAGAACTTTCACTTATTCACAAATATTCCACCAACAGACACCATGAGCAGATTGACTTAATCCAAGAACTCGTGGATAGAAGGCATCTACACCTGATTGGAGATAAACGCACAACACCCGTTAGTTTTGTGCAGCCGCTTACAGACTATGTTCAATCCTTTCATTCGAGAGAAAGTATGTCCAAAGAACACATGGGAGCGGAAAATGTCAGGGCATTTGACGCTGAATTATCACATATCTTATCTGAATTTGCTGATGATCAGGGTCTGCTCAGTTTCCAATTAGAAGCAAGAGTTACTTGGGGAAAACCGCTGGCGTAGAACAAAGAATTGTGACTTCTAACACCAGTTTTTATAATTTATGCACCCTTTTTGCCTCCAAATTGTGTCACTAATAATCGCAAACCATCTATCATTGATTCAGATAGCGAAAAGTGCATAATAGTAGAAGGAGGATTCTCTCATGGTTACCAACTTTAAGTTCCTACTCGTCGCAGTCCTATTTCTCAACTTCGTTGTGTCTGCCTTTTCCTTCCAGCCTTCTGGGGGTGTTTTGTCCCTGGACGGTGTTGATGACTACGCAATCCTCCGTTTTGAGGAACACGGGTACTTGTTTCAAAAAAATACCCGTGAGTTCACTGTTGAGATGTGGTTTTATCCGAAATCTGAACCAACAAATCACGGTGAGAGAAATATCATTTTCTGGCAGCAAGTTTACTTCGGGCTGACAAATCCTGCGACATGTAAGGGTGCTGTGCGTAAATTGTGTTGCTACGGTGGAGCATACCTGGATGGAGAAAAAGTCCACGGCGTCACGGGTTTTAGGGTCCGAATGGAGAGAAACAAATGGAACTATGTCGCAATCATTTACAAGGATGGCACAATTGGTCGGGCATATAACAACTGGATTTATAAGGGTGGTAGCACTGCCCCGATGGATCGAGTAACTGCGAAGGATCACGGAAAACTTAAAGATTTCTTCGTAGGTGGGTATGATCGGGAGATGGTCCGAGTTATTCACTTTCATGGCGACATTGATGCAATAAGATTTTCGAGGATCGCCCGGTACGACTTACCCAAGGTACGGGGTATCGAAGAACCATTCGATCCACCCCATCGTTTTGTAAGGGATAGGGACACTGTAGCACTTTGGAATTTTGATGAACGAGAAGGCACAACTCGCTTCCAAGATGAATCAAAAAATAAAAGAGTGTTAATCGGAATGAATGGGGCATCTATTGGCAGTGCGCTTGATGTCAGTCCGGAGAGTACCTCTCTCACGACGACATGGGGTCAAATCAAGTCGAGATCGCGTTGAACCTGACACACGAAATCCTAAAAGGAAAACCAGATATTTCACCCAATCATTGTTCCTCGGTTTCTTCGGGAATACGGAAGCGCGGCTTGCCATCGGTCGGTTCGATGGTAAAACCGCTCCAACCCCATTTTTTGTATCTGGTTTTTTTGCGGAGATATATCACCTGCGTTAAATGCTCATCAGTAATCGTAATGTTGTACTGCTTATCAATTGCCTCAGTTCCGACAGGAATTTGCAATCGCTGAATCTGCTTTTCACCATTTGCAATAAGGTATATCTCTATCTCTAACGGTTCATCTGATTCAGATTCATCCCCTCTGAAATAACATGTCACTTCATACGTTCCGTTGGGAAGTGCGACTCGAAAAACCGCATCTTCTTTTCCCAATATGCTGTCTCCGTATGGCTGTCGGACTTCGGACCCGCCTTTAAAGGCTTCCCGTTCTGACACCGTCAGCCAACCGTACTGTCCATCAGTGTAAACCGTATCCGTATACACGGGGATATGTCCCGGTGCTATCTGTCCATCTTCAGGCTGCATATCAAAGGCAAGTACAGTTCCACCACCCCACATTTGCGGATCCGGTGCGGCGCGTTTGCGACGATAGACCCGATGGTAGTCGTTGGAATGGATAAGGTCATATTCTTCCTCTAAACCCGCAACATCATCATATTCTGTTCTCCAGATGATGGCGTAGTCAGCAGGCAATTCTTTTTTAACGATGGCACCGTCAGCAGACAATTCTTTCAGCTTATATCGCAACGGAAAATGATCCGTATTCGCCTCGTAGTTGTCAAGATAGGCGATCCCCATATTCACTGCCAGTAGACACTCGGTATGCCCAAAGGGTTCAACATACTTGGATTCAAAACCGAGCGAATCTGAAAAACCATTCCATTCCCCGGGTTCGCTCGTAAGAATCGTATCTTTTTCATACAAACCCATCGATGAGTGGACGTTGGCGATGTCCCGATTCAATAAGGTATAAGTGTGAATATTAATACCGAGATGCCACAGGGACAGAGCAATGATAACCCCAGCCACGCCATAGTTTATGTACCGATGCCAGTTGACAGCAAAGAACGGAAGCAACACGAGGAATATGTACAGATGGAATCGGTCATTTATCCAACCGCCGCTGTAGCCAGACCAAGGGGCTATGTAAAACATCGCGGTGATGAAGACTGCCATGATCAGGAACCCATCCATTTGCGTTACAATGCGTGTCCAGAGCCGTTCGCCTGTCTCTTTCCATTCCTCTGATATATGGAATTGGTAGCACTGCCGAATCCTATTGATAACTGTGAACACGAAGACAATAGCAAGAAAAATCAACAACACACGGCCGACCAATATATGATCATCTCGGAAAGCGACTAAGGACTTCATAGAGAAGAAATAGTCGTTTAGCCATTCAACGCCCTTATGGTTGCTGTTCCCTCCGTGCTCGTTGACAAGGTAGAAGTAGTAGGAGAACAGGATGAAATAAGCAGGTATCAGACTCCCTATGAAAGTCAGTGTAGGTTTGAGTTTCGGGATACCCTCTTTAAATCGCTGCATGAGTGGTCGCGATGATTCCCTATGTCCCCATACCCCTTGTAGGACCTCGTAACCCGATGAGAAAAGCGGAAAGAACGTCAGGGACATAAGAAGTAAAGCATAAGTGTGATAGTGGGTGAGGTAGGTCACCAACAGTAATATGTATATAACTATGATGTTAGTGAATCGGATTTTATCCTTGCCCCTCCACCAGTACCCCATTGTGAAGAAAAATAGGGACATGCTGAGGACAAAGTTGTAGAACCCCATGTGAAGCAGATAGTTGTAAGCGAACATAAACCCAAGCAGTCCAAAGACCATATTTCTTCTTGCAATGCCGTTGAGAAAATAGAAGAGGGAGAGTGGCAGGAGCCCGATACAGAGCGTCAGCACTATCTTTTCACAAATGAGTGGCGGAAGGACGTACAACAGGACCACAAGGAGCGCGTGGGAGGTCCAGTTCGGGAAGATTGTAGCGTTGAGTTCATAGACTTCGCGTAACCGGTAGTTTTCGTGCTTATGGTACTCCTTCACGACATAAGAGTTGTAGATATGACTCAGCCCATCCTGCGTCGGGAAATACGTGAAACCCCAGACCGGCAGAAGATGTAGCACCAGCATCACAAAGACCGTAATATATCCAATAGAGAGTTGACGGGTTTTTATTATCTCCATGACCTCACCAATATATTTACCTCTTTTTTAGTTTACCCCATTCAATAGGTAGCAACTGCGGTTGCGGCAACACATCCAGTGTTACGGGATCAAACTAATCCGAATTCCATTCTAATAGATTTTCGTTTTTGTTTCAACACCAACATTTTGCATACCTTCGGTGACCCACAAGTCAAAACTTGCTATCTATTCCAATTTGTGATAGACTACCCTCAAGGTTGACGCTCTGATATTGAAAATGACTATCTGCTACGGCTTAAGCATCACCTGTTACACCTTATGCATATTATTACGCGAAAACGCCTAAATGAGTTTGTCCAGAAATATCGGAATACCCAAGCATCACTTGAACATTGGTATCGATTAATGAAAAGAGGCAATTTCCGATCATTTGCTGAACTGCGGACAACGTTTCCTCATGCTGATTAAGTCGGAAAACTAACGATTTTCAATATTAGTGGCAACAAGGCACGTCTTATTACGGCAATACACTACAATCGCCAAAAAGTCTATATTCGTGCAGTGCTAACACACGACGAATATAACAAAAGCAAATGGAAGGAATAAACCATGTTAAGGGAAGTACAAACAGCTCAAAATGTATGGCCAATGCTAACAGAGGTTGTATTCGTTCCTCATGCCCAAAGCGAATACCAACGGCTGACGGAGGTACTGGATAATTTAATCGATGTCGTAGGTGAAGATGAAAATCATCCCTTAGCTTCATTGATGGAAGTTATCAGTGTATTGATTGAAAAATATGAGGATGAACATGTCCCAGAATTGACAGAAATATAGCCGATGGAGCGCAGCGATGGAAATCCCAAGTATTGTTATAATCGGCAATGATTCACAGGCTGGAACGTATATCTTACGGGTTCACCTTAAAGAAAATACCACATTACAATTCGGACGCTTCAAGAAAGGGAAACTTATCTCGCTGCCCATCGGTGATTATGTTTACATCGGCTCTGCACTTTCAGAGAAGGGAGCGACTTCATTAGCACGGCGACTTATCCGACACGCAACGCGGACTGGTGATAAACTACCACATCCTATCCAAAAAAAAATGATAAACCGATTCATTGAATGCGGTTTGGGACATCGCGACCCACTCCCAAAACACGGCAAGACCCTACACTGGAACATCGACTTCCTCTTGGATCTGCAATCGGCGGAACTTGTAAATATTTTAGCGATTCGCTCCACCGAACGTTTGGAAAATAGACTCGCCAAACGACTTGAACAGGATCCACACACAGAGATTATTGAACGCGGGTTAGGGGCAAATGATGCGCCGGGTGCTACACACCTGTTACGCGTCCGAGAGAATAGGATGTGGTGGGCATCCCTCACGGACAAGGTAAAGAGTGTTTTAAAGGAAAGTTCTTAGACTAAACAAACGATGTTAAAAATTGAACATCTTACAAAACTCGCTTTTGAATTCTTATAGATTTTTTTTATATCCAACTACAACCACCCTTGAGGTAGATATGCACGATCCACGGCTTGATAAACTCGCAAATGTTCTCACGACCCATTCTACGAAAATCCAACCCGGCGAATTTACGCTCATTGAAGGTATTGATATCCCACAAGAGATGGTCATCGCCCTCATCCGAGCTGTTCGGAAAGCGGGTGGGATTCCGCTCGTGGAACTCAAACAGAACCGTATCCAACGCGAAATTATTCTCAACGGAGACGATACCGGTATAAAATTGATCGGTGAATACGAAATATATCGGATAAAAAAGGTACAGGCGTATATTGGTATTCGTGGGAGTCATAATATCACAGAATTGTCTGATGTCCCAGCAGAGGCACTGCAACGCTATCAAAAATATTGGATACGACCGCTCAACGACATCCGTGTGCCACACACCAAATGGGTCGTTCTCCGATGGCCCTATCCGGCAATGGCACAACAAGCACAGATGAGCACAGAAGCGTTTGAGGATTATTATTTCGACGTTTGTACGCTCGACTATAGCCGAATGGAACGGGCGATGGTCCCCCTCAAGTCCCTGATGGAGGAAACCGATGAAGTTCACATTCTTGGTGAAGATACCGATTTGCGGTTCAGTATCAAGGACATCCCGGTTATCCCTTGCGCTGGCGAAAAGAATATTCCCGATGGTGAATGTTTCACCGCCCCCGTGCGAGATTCCGTCAACGGTAGTATCCACTTCAATACACCCACAATCTATCAGGGAACAACCTTTACGGATATTCGACTCCGTTTTGAAAACGGTAAAATCGTTGAGGCATCAGCGAATAACACTGAACGGTTGAACGATATTCTTGACACAGACGAGGGCGCCCGTTATATTGGTGAGTTTTCCATCGCTTTCAACCCTTATATCACCGACCCGATGCTCGATATCCTGTTCGACGAAAAGATCGCTGGCTCCTTTCATTTCACACCCGGTCAGGCTTACGAGGAGGCGGATAACAGTGTCCGTTCCGCTGTCCATTGGGATATGGTCATGATACAGACACCGGAACATGGAGGTGGAGAGATGTACTTCGACGGAAATCTTATTCGGAAGGACGGACACTTTGTTCATCCTGAATTGGAGGCATTAAATCCGGAGAACCTGAAATGAGTAGAAAACAACACCCAGTATATGGCGATCCTCAGCGATTTGAAGTTGTCGCCGATTTCATTGCTGAGCGATACGGCAATACAATTCACGCTATTGCCGATGTCGCTGGTGGAAAGGGAATATTAACCCGCCTTCTCACGAAAAAGAAAAACTTCGCCTGCGAACTCATTGATCCACGTCGCACAGTGCTCAAAGGCATAGACCATCGTCCTGATCAGTTTGATCCTGAGATGGCAGATTATTATGACCTGTTGGTTGGACTCCATCCCGATGGTGCATTGCGTGAATTGGGAGAGGCGGCACTGGTTCGACCCGCCGTGATAATCCCGTGTTGCAATTTCTGGGATGAACAGCGGCGCGGACAGTACGAGCTGTTGACGGCAATTGAGGATTACTATCGACAACATTCAGTCCAGTTTGAGCGAATTGAGCTCGACTTCAACGGACCGAAGAATATCGCTATTGTCTCCGAACCCTTTTAACTATGGGACCCTGGACTGCTCTCCTAGCACAAGCCGCGTGTGGGCTTGCGGGACAATGTTACGAGCAAGTTTCCGGTTAAATCTCAACCACATTTAGGTATTTTGAGGTTCCTCTATCTTAAACCAAACTTGTAGCCTGCAACACCGGCGCAGGCGGATTTGAGAAACGCACGGAATTGATAGAACGACCGGCGTTTCTCCGCAAGGAAAAATTAAAAAATTAAAAAATGGCACAATCTCCCAATATTCTCTTTCTTCTCACCGACCAACAACGTTTCGATTCACTCGGTTGCAACGGAGCACCCATTTGCAGAACACCTGCTATCGATGAAATCGCCACAACAGGCATGCGGTTCACAAACGCCTACACCCCAATCGCGCTCTGTTCACCGGCGCGTGGGTCTTTGCTCACTGGACTCTATCCGCACAATCACGGACAACTGTCAAATATGGGGAATTTCAACGCTGTATTTGCGAACCAGATTCTCGACAAACCGGCATACCCCAAGCTTCTTGGCGAGGCAGGCTATCGGGTCAGTTGCATCGGTAAGTGGCATCTTGCGAAGGAAGGCGACACGGAGTTTTGGGGTTACGATAAGTGGCACCCCTATCGCGAGTGGCATCAGTGGCTCCGCGAGGACGGAATTGATTTCCGAATTGATAGGGATGCTGTCCAACCGTATGAGTGGGGCGGCGAGGCACCTTTCTATGGAAGACACCCGCTACCCGCTGAACGGACGATGGAAGCGTGGACCGCAGACAAAACGATTGAACTCCTCAACGGTTATTCGGATTCTGAACAACCTTTTATGATTGCTGCAAATTTCTTCGGACCCCACTTCCCGTATGCTGTGCCGGCACCTTACGACACGATGTACGATCCGGATACCGCTGAACGGTGGGGCAACTTCGACGAACAGTTCATCAACAAACCCCTCATCCAGCAGAAGGAGATGCTCCGATGGAACGCCAGCCACTTGACCTGGCCCGATTGGCAGAAGGTCATCGCGGCTTACTGGGGATACTGCACCTTCATTGATGATCAGGTGCGACGAATTCTCGACTGTCTTGAGACGAACGGCTTAGCGGAAAATACGGTCGTTATCTTTTCAACCGACCACGGCGATATGCTCGGTAGCCATCGGCTTTTCAATAAAGGTTTTCACATGTATGAGGAAACACACCACATTCCGCTCGTCATTCGGTGTCCCAATGTGACATCACCCGGAACGACGTGTGATGAATTCGTGAACCTTGTCGACTTAATGCCTACATTCTTAGAACTCGGTGGCGCATCAACCCCCGGCAGTCTTAATATCGGCTCGCAAGCTTCGCCGGGGCTCGATGGAAGATCCATCATGCCTTTGTTACGAGGGGAAACCGTAGCGGATTGGCCCGATGATGTGTTCGCCGAATTTCACGGGTATGAACCGACGCTTGCCTCTGTGAGGATGGTACGGACGGATTCGTGGAAATACGTCTATAACCCATACAGCGAGGACGAACTCTACGACATGAAGAGCGATCCTCATGAACTCCATAACTTGGCAAACCATCTCGGTTACAAGCACGTACTTCGTCGTATGAAGGCACGTATGGTCGATCGTCTGCGCGAAACGAGGGACAATATCGTCATGGAAGGCGGGTGGCAGAGCAATTCGTTTGATTTGCTTATCTCGGAACGGGAGCGGTAGTTTTACATACACTCGTAGTTGTAATTGGTAAGCACAACTGGTCAGTTGGTGTGTCAGAAAGATTATTTTTGTTTCACTTGTCCCCACATCGTCGTTAGCAAATTAGGTTGCGGGGCAACCGGCAAGGCATACGCAGGATCGAACCAGTCCCCTGAACTATTTGCTTGAAAAAATTCCCCAAATACTTTTGGTATAAAAGTATCTGTGAGCTGTTCCGAAACATCGCTGCCCAACACTATTTTGAAGATTTGTAAGCGGTTATGCTTATCGGCTTTGTTATAGAGAAGCGCATCTCCATGAGGCGACCAAATCGGTGAAGTTTCCTCGGGGGCAGCATCTCTCGTAATTTGTTGAAGCCCCGTGCCATCTCGGTTTATAATGTAAACTGCCTCTGTATCAGCGAATTGTTTCAATGGCACCTTATGAAGCCATGTAAACGCTATTCTATCTCCTGAAGGTGACCATGCTGGAGATCTCATCCACGAAGGTTTTACCGGTTTAGGGAAGAGTGCTTTCTGTTTACGCGTGCTGACGTTGAGCAGGTTTATTTGCATACGCTCGGGCCACCCCGTAAGAAAGGCTATCTCTGTACCATCGGGAGACCACGTTGGGCTAACTCCGATTGCCACGCGTTCTTCTTTTTTCCCATCTATTGTCCCGATGTAGATATACGTTCCATTCAGTTCTCGTCTTCTATAAGCAATTTGTTTTCCATCTGGTGACCAAACTGCGCTGGATCGATCCTTCGACTTGCCGAAAACTCGCCGTACATTTTTGCCATCGGGATCCATTAAATACAGGTCTCGGCTTAGCGGGAACCGATCGCGATCGGAGGCGAAAAGAATTTGTTCACCCGTCGGCGACCAAGTAGGCATCGCATCATCATCACGGTGGTGGGTAAGTCTCACCTGATCGCTCCCATCAGGATTCATGATATAAATTTCGCGATTGTTATCGCGTGCCGAGGTAAACACGATTTTGGGGGTTGTAGGTGCTTTAGCAAAAACGGGATCTATTGCCGTAATGAATCGTGTTAAACCCGTAAAGCAAACAAAAAGTAAAAATAAACGTTTCATAGAAAATTTCTTCCAAAGTAAATAACCGCGTCGAGAATCCAAATCTAATTCAGTTCCCAATTTTCACTTGTCCCCATGTTGTTGTTAATAACTGTGGTTCCGGTGAAACCGGCAGAGCAAACGCAGGATCAAACCAATCCCCTAAAAAATACGAGAAGTTCGGATTAGTGAGTTGCACCGGAGGTCCACCGTTCACTGCAACTTTGAAGATCTGCAAACTCCGGTTATCAACCTTCTCATAAAGAAGCTCGTCACCTCGAGGGGACCACACGGGATTAACAGCAGCCCCTCCGGCTTCACCAACAATTTGTTGGGTTTCCATGCTGCTCCGATTTAGAACATAGATCGTTTCTATATGGGCATCCTCTCGTCGAAACTCAACACGATTGTACCACGCAAACGCGAGCCTATCTCCTTCTGGCGACCATGCTGGATGTCGAACCCACGCGGGTCCCTTGGGTGGAAAGAAAAACTTGTGTTTACGCGTCCGCACGTTCAGTAGACTAAACCGCTTTGGGTCTCTTGGTGCGCCTACACTAAAAGCAATCTCTGTGCCATCCGGCGACCACGCTGGCAGGCTACCAAGTGCGATACGTTCTTCCTTTTTCCCATCTATCGGTGCAATATAGATATAAAACTTGCCCTGTTCCCAACGGCTGTAAGCAATCTGTTTACCATCCGGCGACCATGTAGGAGAAGTTCTGTCTGCTTCTTTCTCGAATACGCGTCGCACATTCGATCCATCGGCATCCATCAGATACAGATCCCACTCTCCCGGAGCACCGTCCCGGTCAGAGCTAAAAAGAATTTGTTCGCCGGTCGGAGACCACTTCGGTCCGCCATCCGTTGCGAGATGATGCGTGAGTCGTACCTCATCACTGCTATCAGGATTCATCAGATAAATGTCCATATTCCCATCACGCCATGACGAATACGCGATCTTCGCAGTCGATGGAACTTCTGCCCAAACCTCATAAACACTTATGTCTAATGCGGCCACACTTAGCAGAAAAAACGGGAGAAAATACTCACGTTTCACAGAAAACCTCATCACAAGACAATCATAATTCAGAACGTCCCACGCCAATCCAACGACAAACCTTCAGAAGCATTACACTCGCAAACAGCAGTTACTTCGTTTTCACTTCTCCCCATTGTGTTGTTAACAATTGGGGTTTCGGAGCAACCGGCAAGGCAAACGCTGGATCGAACCAATCCCCTACAAAATTTCGGAAGTGAGGGTTGCTAATCTGCACTGGCTCACCACCATCTAACGTAACTTTGAAGATTTGCTGCATATCATTCTTATCCAGTTGACTATAAATCAGCCAGTCTCCTCGTGGCGACCACATTGGCTCTACGGCTCGCTTCCCTTCCTCAATAATCTGTTGGAGTCCTGTGCCATCGCGATTGACAATATAGACAGTTTCCAGTTTAAACTCTTCTATATTAAACTCAACACGGTTGTACCAAGCAAATGCCAATTGGTCCCCCTCTGGAGACCACGAATGATGCCGAACCCACGCGGGTCCCTTGGGCGGAAAAAAGAACTTGTGTTTACGCGTCCGCACGTCTAACATACTAATCCGTTTAGGGTCTCGTGGTGCCCCTACAATAAAGGCAATCTCTGTGCCATTGGGTGACCACGCCGGTTGTCTGCCAAGTGCTATACGCTCCTCTTTTTTTCTCTCCATTGATGCGATATAGATAAAGAACTTACCCTGCTCCCAGCGGTTGTACGCAATCTGTTTGCCATCCGGCGACCATGTTGGACTGCTTCTGTCTGCTTCTTTCTTAAATACTCGCCGTACATTCGAGCCATCGGCATCCATTAAATACAGATCCCAATCTCCTGGAGCCCCGTCTCGGTCAGAGCTAAACAGAATTTGTTCACCTGTCGGAGACCATTTCGGACCGCCGTCCCTTGAGAGATGGTGCGTGAGTCGTACCTCCTCACTGCCATCGGGATTCATCACATAGATGTCCAGATTCCTATGACGCCACGATGAAAACGCTATTTTCGCCGATGCGGGGACTTCTGCGAACACAGGACATGTACTTGCGTACAACACGGCGCAACTTAACGCGAACAAGAACGGTAAATATGGATTTCTCATCAAGTTGTCCTCCGAAATAGAAAAAGAACACAACCCACTATTTATTCATCATACACCAATTCCTTGAAGAAGTAAATGTTTTTGGTGATCAGGACTGATGCGAATTCAATGCTGTTCTATTTTATGCGAGACCTCACTTTCTATCGAACAGAATCTGGGAAAATCCGAAATTCGGATTTGAAAAAAATGTGGAAATGTGATAACATGTTCATGTTTTAAAATCCAAAAACAATAGCCTGCAACAACGGCGCAGGCGGATTTCACGAACAGATCTAATAGTCTTAACGCCCGCTACTTCTCCGCAAGGTAAATTAGAAAAATGATTATCACAGTTGACGAGAGTTATCGCCATAAGAGAGACCTTACCGAACAACAACTCTTCGCGGTGGTTGAGCAGAATACGCCAAATTCGATCAAACCCGCCCTTTTTCCCCAAGATGAACCCAAAGCGTTTACGTTCCAACTCGATAAGGAACTGATTGAGCGTTTGAACCTCTGGGAGTGGTTTCGTAACTACGCGAAGGAAGCACAGGTCTCGACTGCCGGTATCCGAGGCCCGCAGAATATTTTGTACCCTTGGGATACCCGTTTCCCGATTAACCAAGTCGGAATTGTCTTGGCAACGCTTGGTAAAAGCCTCGTCGCCAACGAGAACACAAGCGGAAAGCAGATTGAGAAAATCGCGGGTTGTGAGGTACGCTACAACTCACAGAAATATGTTGAATACATCACCCGCATTCAAGCCGCACAAGGGATTCGGACGTATGTGCCGAAATCATTTGGCACACTCCCTATCTGGATGGCATCCTTCTTGATTTTCATGCTGGATTTGGACGGTGGCGAACACGTCACGTCCAGCCACTCCGTCAGCACAAAAAATGCGACAAAAGACCTCAACAATCAGGGAAGTCAATATCTACCTGAGGAATCTATGCGATTCGTCAACAAAATTGAAGAGATCCTCAAAACCGCTGAAACGGAAGGTTATACAATTCAGTTCAGTGCCGCCACGGATGAACACATCGACTTTGAACGACTGGACGAGCTCCATGACGGTGTACAACTCTATGTCGGCTATCTCAAAGGCGGCGTCGCCACAGACGCGAATCTCAAGCTCATCCGAGCGATGAGACCGTCTATCGTCGTCGATTGTGTCGGTGGATGTATGTATCGTCCGATGCGTGCCATCTTTGAGAGATTGGGAATCGCTAACTCTGTTCGCTGGCTCCACGTTGAGGCAGACCCGCTCTATCACAACATCGGAAAACTCGATCGGAACCCGAAAACGGGCGAAACTGAATTTTACGACCTCGGTTGCGACTTTAGTATCCTTGATGTCGTCAAATCCACAGATTACGCAACGAAACTCAAATCGCAACCTATCGGAACCATTATCGAAGCAACCGACCCAGATGGCGATCGACTTATCGTCTGTGAGATAGAAGACGCATCGCGAGCAGAAACCTTAGAGCCCCTCGGCGTTGATTTCCTTGATCTCGGTGATGACCGACTTTTGACGATTTATACGCCGAATCAAGCGTTTCTCATGTTAATGGACTTCTATGCGAAACAACTTAAAACCTCTGGTCTTTGGGAGGATCATCCGCGGTTCATGATCAAGACGACACCCTCCGCGCTCGCTTGGGACCAGTGGGGTGAGGCGAACGATGTTAATGTGATTAACGTGCCTGTCGGTTTCAAGGAGATTGCCGCAATTATGAAAAAGATTGAACGGCAATTGGCTGACGCGCCAGACGCGCCGGTTGTTGTTCAAGACGTCTACGGTGAGACGACTTCACTCGGTGTGCAACCACGACTGATTTTCGCAGGTGAAGAGAGCGGTGGTATGATTACCGGTCCCGAAGAACTCATCCAGAGCCAAGGCGGTCGCATTGCGATCGCGATGCGCGAAAAATCGGCAGGTGAATCCATGGTGCTGGTTACCGCACTGGCAGCACACTGCAAACAGGCAAATATCACCCTCTCTGACTATCTCGCTGCAGTCTTTGCAGAGAGTCAAATCAGTGCAACATGTGACGTGAGAGAGGACATCACGTATTACAATGAATCTGAACCGAATCCTGAAAAACTCCGTGCCGCGAAGCGTGAAGGTGAGGCGAAACGCGATAAAAACGACCTATTTTTCCTCGGTATCGCGATTGCCCTCCGCGACGGGAAAATAGATGTAGAACAAGCACGTGCTATCCTTTCAGATGCCTTACCGAGCCTTGATTTCACAACGCTTGAAGATGTCAGATTTGTTGGCGACGGGAGTTATCTTAAGTTTCATGATAAGTGCGTTGAAGTCCGAAAGTCTGGCACAGATGCGAAAACCAAAGCCTATGCCTCTGGTCCTGATAAGGAGGAGTGTCGAAAGTTCGCCAAAGCCTTCGGTGAGGCAAGCGGCAAATTAACCGAACTTTACATCGAACAAATAGGTCAAAATTACTTAGGGGATGTTGAAAATAGAGCACGCCAGATTTATGATGCATTTCAGTTGGGTTAAAGGTAGCAGGCACGCGCCGTCGTGCCGTCTATCTATAAAAAGGAGAATTATCATGACAAGAACAACTATCACCCTTTTCGCAACGCTTATTGGCGTTGCTATCTTCTTTTCTCATGCAACAGTTTCCGAGGCGGAGTGGACGATCCTACGCGAAGACAACTTCGTCCGAGATGATGGAATTGACGCGAGGTTACAAGATGTCCATTTCATGGATACCTTGAACGGTTTGGTCGTTGGAGATAACGGTTTAATATTGGTGACGACGGACGGTGGCAAAATCTGGGGCAAAATCGAAGTTGATATGCGTCCCCCCGGTGCCAGACAAAGACAGGGCGGACGTCCGGGTGGCGGCGGTGGACCTCCCGGTGCCGGTGGCGGTCCCCCGGCTGGTATGTTCGGTGGTGGCGGTGGTGCACCGCTCTACAATATCTACTTCGTAGATGAAAACGTCGGATTCATCATAGGTGGTAGAGCAACTATTCTGAAAACCGAAGATGGCGGTAAAACTTGGGCACGGAAGACGGCAATGAGTGATACCCCCGGACGTGATGGAAGGCCAGGACGCCTTCGCGCCAATCTGATGGGTATCCAAATGATTAGCGAAACGACCGGTTTCATTGCTGGAAGCGAGAACACGATACTCAAAACAACCGATGGCGGCGAAACATGGATAGGTAGTTCCGAACGGGCTCGCGTCGGTGAAACGCGAAACAATCTTGAGGGAATCTGGTTCGTCTCCCCTACAACAGGCTGGCTTATCGGTTCATTCGGAACGCTCATGCGTACCACTGATGGTGGGGAAACGTGGGAAAAACGGAACCTTGCAAGCGTCGATGATAACCTGTTTGGTATCCATTTCCTTGATGAAAACATCGGTTGGATCTGTGGACAAGGGGGCTTAATCCTGCACACAACCGATGGTGGGGAAACGTGGAACCAGCAAAAAACTGAATCTTATGACGATCTCCACGATATTATCTTCGTTGATGCCATGGTCGGTTGGACAGTCGGTGGCTACAACACTATTTTACACACAACCGATGGGGGCAAAACTTGGAATAAGCCCACTGCATCGGTGGGTGGAATTGATAGTTTCAAAGGCGTTCATGCAACCGATTCGAACAACTGTTGGACAGTCAACGATGGAGGTGTCGTCGCCGGATACAAAGCAGAATAGTTACTGGCTGTCAGCCCTCAGCCGTCAGCAAGAGACTGGATTGGAAGACTTATCGGATAGAAGGGGAAAGGTTTGGAAGATTGGGGCATCCCTCCTTCCAGTCTTCCATCCTTCCAACCATAATTCCTCCGATCAAGTCCCACCTGTCAATAGCCACACGAACTGGAAGGACAGAATATGTCAGAAATAAAGAGCCACAAAGTTACCATGCTCGGCACGGGGCTCATCGGAATGTTCTATACGATGACGCTTCATAATCAACGCGGTGCAGACCGTGTTCACTCTGTCTACTCTCGACGCGAAGAACGTGCAACAGCATTCGCCGAGGAGTGGAACATCCCTCACGCAACAACCGACTTAGCAGAGGCGATCAATCATCTTGAAACGGATGTTGTTGTCATCGGATTGCCCAACAACCTACACTTGAAGGCAGTTGAACTCGCGGCGGAAGCCGGTAAAGGTATTCTCTGTACGAAACCGCTTGGACGTACGGCTGATGAAGCGAAGGCGATGTTGGACATCGTTGAAAACGCAGGCGTATTTGGCGGTTATCTTGAAGACCTCGTCTATCCGCCAAAGACCCTCAAAGCGTTAGAATCTGTCCAAAACGGTGCACTCGGTAAGATTCTGTGGGTGCGTTCCCGTGAGACACATCCCGGTCCCCACAGTGATTGGTTCTGGGATCTGGAACAAGCAGGCGGTGGTGCTATCGTTGACATGGGATGCCATTGCATTGAGATTATCCGAAATTTTGTTGGGAAAAACAACAAACCGCTTGAGGTAATGTGCTGGGCAGACACACTCGTGCATCCGATTGATGCGGAAGACCACGGCATCGCACTCATCCGATTTGAAAGCGGCGCAATGGGACAGTTTGAGGTTGGATGGGCATTCCGCGGTGGTATGGATTTACGCGATGAAGTCTCCGGTAGCGAGGGAACCATCTGGCTCAATCACTGGCTCCGCACGGGTTATGAAATGTTCACGGCTGTCGGACAGGGCGGATATGTCGCCGAGAAAGCGGAAAGTGACACGGGCTGGCTCTTCCCCGTTGGTGATGAGGTCGCGGAGCTCGGCTATCGCGATATGTTCCTTGATATGTTCAACGCGATTGACGAAGGACGTGAACCGCTGGAAACCTTCTACGATGGCTACGTCGTGAACGCCATCATTGATGCTTGCTATAAATCCGCCAAATCTAAACAGTGGGAAACCGTTGAAATTGGGGATTGGCGAGGCACAACCGAAGCCGCCGACGCGCAAGCGAGTCAGTCGGATGCTGATGAGCGATATGCTCCCCTCAAGAGTGAACGGATGCCCGATGGCAGAATGAAACGCATCTTCAGGGATCGGGAAACAGGGGAGATTATTGAGCGGGTAGAAGATTAAGTACAGATAATGTCCAATCACGATTTGACTTATGGACAACACGTTGTTCGCGGTACGCAAATAATGATCGCGCTGCTATTATTTTTCAACTGCTCTTGATTAATATAGGAGGTGTTCCGAATGCGTCAAATTTTAACAGTTATTGGGCTTTTACTCTATCTCGCGGTGAGTTGTTTCGCC
Source organism: Candidatus Poribacteria bacterium (assembly GCA_965220065.1). Lineage (GTDB taxonomy): Bacteria > Poribacteria > WGA-4E > WGA-4E > WGA-3G > WGA-3G. The sequence goes on along the minus strand of OZ244804.1, from coordinate 3,752,049 downwards.
GCATTTGAAGAGGAGACCGTATTATTGTACCTCTTTGATGAAGAGGTAGCCGATGAAGGGATAGATTCATCCGATTTTGAGAATCATGGGGAAGCCACCGATACCGAATGGACAGAGGAGGGGAAAAATGGAGGTGCCATGGTCTTTGATGGCGCGAGTAGTGTCATTGAGGTGCCGCATCACGAAAGTCTCTTTCCCGGGGGTGATGAACTGACAATCGAGGCATGGTTCAAACCGGCTTCATTTCCTGCTGGACATCCACCGATTGCGAGAAAAGGCTCTGTCCCTGAAAGTGGATGGGGTTTTGATACACCCGGCGGAAAAATCCGTGGATTTGTCTATACCGCACCTGGTGACCCCGTTGTCGTACAAGGCACAACACCAATGAAGGTAGACACATGGCATCATCTCGCTATGGTCTACGATGGTTCGGAGATTCGTATCTATCTGGATGGTGAGCTGGAAGGAGAAGTCCCGCGAAAAGGGGACATCAACGAAAATGAAGCCTCTGTCTGGATCGGTAAGAAAGCAAATGAGAATATCTGGCTCGATGGAACGCTCGATGAACTCCGAATTCTCAATATTGCGATCACAGAAGAACAGATTCAGGAAGATATGGAAGGTATCACGTTTGCCGTGGAAGTCACTGGAAAACTCACAACGACATGGGGACGGATTAAAACGCAAATCCGTCGTTAGCAACTGAGGGAATAACAATGGATACAAGTTGGCTTGACTATTGTGCTACAGAAGAACAACTTAAGGCATTTAATGACGAGGGATACCTCATTGTTGAGGATGCAATAAGTCCTGAGATGGTAGACGCATTGGAGGCGGTCGCAGATCGGCTTGATGCGGAAGAGCGCGCTAAAACGGGTTTGGCACCGCATGAACTGTTATCGAAGTTCCGCACCGTCATCGAAGACGATGTCCTGCTGGAACTGCTTGATAATAAGAAGGTATTTCCGCTGCTCTGGGACATCCTTGGGTGGAACATTCAACTCTACATCTCACACCTCATCATGTATCCTCCCGAACCTCCCGACAAACAGCGAGTTCGCAAAGGCGCGCATTGGCACCAAGACGGTGGCAGACCTGTGCCGGAGATGGAGCGTCCACACCCGCGACTCTCATTGAAAGTCAGCTACTGGCTGAGCGACGTTACGCATCGTGACAACGGTGCGATGCGCATTGTCCCCTGTAGCCATAAACTTGATACCCGTCCGCCGAACAGAGACAACGATCCTGACGGTGATCCAGAAGGTGCGATAGATCTGACCGTCAAACGCGGCACGGCAGTCCTATTTGATCGACGGATGTGGCACTCACGCGGCTGGAATTTCTCCGACGCGACTCGGAAAGTTCTGTTTATGGGGTATAGTTATCGTTGGTTGCGTGGCTTGGATTACAACCTCATGCCACCCGAAATCCTTGAGAAATGCGATCCGATTCGACGGCAGTTGCTAGGCGATGGTGTAGACATAAAAGGGTGGTGGCAACCCACAGATGCGGACGTGCCTCTAAAGACATGGATTGCCGAGCATCGTGGGGAGGAATACTTGCGGTAGTTGTTGAAGGGTGTATATCGCTACGCCAACGTATCTTCCCCATCTGTCAACCACGCCAGATCGAACTTTGCGAACGACACCGTCTCGTAAGCCCTCTCTTCACCACACTCATAGAGACAGCATATATTCATGTCTGAATCGATACAGAGATCGGAATACGCCGAGGGACCGGCGTGCAAGACTTTCCCACTGCTCCAACTTTGACACTCATCGTAACTGATACGGATCGTCATCCGCTCGCGACTCGTGCTGGCGGGATTGGAGAACAAGACACGATTCTTATCGTGTTGATTCGCATCTGTATAGCGCACCATACTCGCCTGACATATCGGTTCAATAAGGTCTTCTTCGTAACCGAATTCTGTGAATGTATCGCCGCTGTCACTGCTTCTCGCATAGGCACGTCGTTTGGGTGCAACGTAGTTCCGACAGTTGAAATAGAGCCCGCCATCCATCGTTTCAACGATGACCGATTCATTCGTCCCCGGTTGCGCTTTACCCCCGATCTGCCACGTCTCGCCGTGATCGTCGCTGACAATCAGGTGTGAGTAGCCATACTGGGCATAGTCCCGGTTGTTTCCAAGCACATGGTCACACGGAATGACAAACCTGCCGTTTGCGAGTTGAATCCCGTGGCAGGGACCGGTAGCATACCACGTCCAATCTTCGTTCTTCGTTGTGTCTGTAATTTCTCTCGGTTCTGACCAAGTTTCTCCGTCATCGTTACTGGAGGTCACCCAAACCGTGCGGGGTGCTTCTCCGGCAACAATCTTTCCTTCGGCACCGTCAGCGAGATTTTTGCAGAAAAGCAGATAGATTGTCCCCGTGTCCCGATCCACCACCGGGGCAGGATTACCATCCACATCGGTTCCTGTGGAAACGGCGGTTTGCATCGGTTGCCAACTCTCGCCGATGTCGAAACTCCGTTTCAGGACAATATCAATATCCCCCGAATCCCCGCCACCTGTACGCCTACCCTCACAGAACGCTAATAGCGTTCCCGCATTTGACCGGACAAGTGCGGGAATTCGGAACGTATGGTATCCCTCCGTCCCCGCCGTGTAAAGCGGACGCTCCGTTTTGTACATACTTACAGGTCTCCTTTGATCCGTGCCCACGTCGTTGTGAGTTTCCCGATCGGTTGTACGTCTGCAGGATCATCCATCACAAACTCATTGGCTTCCTTCTGATGATCGGAGAGGCGTACCCCGTCAACGACACAATTCGTTGGGAATTTCGGATCGGGCGGAGAGGCGTTGTTAATCTCAAAGGTTTCAGCAAACACGGTCGGTCCCTTCTTGAACGGAGCTTCACCTTCCAGCCTGCCATCTAAGTAGAGTTTCAAACCGTCGGGTCCCCATGTCCCCGCCATGTGGTGATGCTCTCCTGTTTTCCAGTCAAGGGCAGCACTGTTGGCGTTATGCCATGACCCCGCGCTTTTAATTCGCATCTGTGCGATCGCGCCTTTGTTAAACTGTAGAAATACAGCATCTGTACCGCGTTTATAAGTCATGAACACAAAAAGTTCACCCTGGACATCACTGGTATCCAGTCCCATCGTCACCCACAACTCGACGGTACCTTCATCGAGGTTGACGAATCGATCATCCACAGGAAAGTGGATAACATCACCCACTTTTTCGCTGACAAATCCATTGCCAAATTTACCGGGTTTGAAAGTTCCACCATCAACGGTGCCACCCTCTTTTTCAACTTCCGCTTTGCTCTCCAGTGCAGAAAAGAAGGTCTCCTCTGCTATAGCAGCGGAGACACAAAGCAATGTGATTGACAAAAGACATAAGGTTTTCATGAGATATCCTCCTACTCAGGTCGAGATTTTTTGACCAAATAATGGTCTGTGAATTAGCCGAATTCCTTCAGGATGAGACGGCAATTTTCTGATACTATGCCATCTACCACATTTTCAGATTCGCCCACGTCGTTGTGAGTTTACCATCTGCTTCGACAGCGGCAAATTCTTCAACATGGAACAGCAAATTCTCCATGAAAAGTTTTGCCATGTCTTTCGTATTGCCATCGTTACCTGCGATATGGTATTTATCAGGCGCAATTGCCATCATCAGGAACTTACCTTGCCCGAATTCCGCTTCCATGATGACAGGTTGTCCCAGACTTTCCATCAGCACGTCAAATCCCTTTTGAGAACCGATGACTTCCCAAACAGTAGGCCAGCCTTGATGTCCCCAGCCTTCAAACTCTTTCTTGCCCATACGGTTTGGTTCGTTAAAGAGTTGATGCTCCGGTGCCAATATTTCAAAAGCTGGACTGTCACGGTCAGTCCGAACACAACTTAATCCCGGCGGCAACCAATCTACATTCGCTTCGTTCTGATCAGCTTGGGTCGGTTCCCAGACGAGACCACCATTTTCGACGAAATCCTGAATCGTTTTTGCATTCTTGTCGAGGTTTTCGTGTAATCCAGCATTGTTGGTCACCATGCTACCGATTAAGAAAATTTCATTGTCTGCTTTGAAAGGTAACTTCCCACCTTCAATCGACTTTGTCAGATCATCGTACTCAACTTTGAATTCATCCAGTGTCTGACGCAACGCATCAACCTTTGTCCATTGGTCAGCAAAATCAACAACGGCAATTTGAGCAGCTTCTACAGCCATTACGCTCAAAACGAGTTTCAAAATACAGAACCATGCAAACAAACGGGGAAACATAAGTTACTCTCCTTACGCGTAACACGTATCTTCGCGAGTTCAAAGAACCCGAAAGTTAAAGTCAAATAATTTGTTCCGGACGTTTTTCCAGAGGTTTTGTACAGAGGGCATACACATAGGGCGAAGTCAACTGTTGGTTCGGCACACGAAGTCCCACCAAGAAATTGCCAAGGACAATATCCGTCAGATTCACACACTTACAAAGCACTTCATGTCCCCATCTACCGATGACTGCCCGCCATGGTGAATAATCAACAACGCTCAATTTCAACGGACCCCCTGTATACCCAAATTCTGTGACCTGAAATCCAGTGTCCCGTAATGCCGAAGCGAGGTCAGTCGGCGGAATTACCTTGTGTGTGGCAAGCAGTTTCGGGCTCGCAACGCGAGCGATCGGTGTATACATACCCCGCAGATTCGGTGTTATCGTGAGCATTGTCCCACCCGGTTTGAGCAGGTTGTACATCTCCTCCAAGACCGCTTGTGATGTGCTAAAATGTTCAATCAATCCCATTGAATAAACGAAGTCAAACGTAGCATGATGATTTTTGGCAAACGTGAACAGATCTTCACAGAGAATTGTTCCTTCCATACCTGCGAGGGCGAGGTTCCGTTGTGCGAGTTGGCACCCTAACTCCGAAAAATCGACACCGTAAGAGTCGGCTTCATAGTTCTGGGCGAGGTAGGGGAGCCACAAAGAATCGGCACATCCCAACTCAATGAGCGTCGGTTGTTCAAAACCTGAAAGTGCCCGGTCGAACAACTTCGCAAGCTGACGGTTCGCGACATAAGCCCATCGCAGATGACGAATCTTATGCTGTTGACCGTCCCAGAGTGTCGTCCAATAGGATTCATCCGTTAAGGGCGTAACGTGAGAATCCATACTAACCTCCCTCCAAGAAAACCGCGCCATGCTCTAAAATAGGGCATAAGTCGCAGAGCCAGTCAGCACAATAATTTTTATGGAGACGGATGATCCCCTGTTCAATCTTAGCGGTCGGCTTCAGGAGTCGCATCTGCTGCGCCTCCGTGAAAATCTGCTTATCAATTTTACGGATAATCTGGTTTCCCGCTGACTTGGAACCAACACTGTAAAGTTTTAGGATTCCCTCTTGCAATTTCTGACTATCCGCTTCGATTGCCCAAATATAGGCGACCGGTAAGATTTTATTGACGATGATGTCTATAGCTCGACTTTTTCCAATCAGTCCTGCATTCTGAGTGCCGCCTATTCCGAAGTTAGAATGCTTTTTCCAGTAGCCTACGGGTTCAATCATCAGCAGCGCAATAAGTTCTTTTTCGATAGTTCGTAGCAACTTTGGTGTGTCTGCTGATGCTACCTTTTCACATGTCGGCAGAAAATACATCATCAGACTGCCTTGGGAGCGATGGATTAACTGGCTGATTGCCGCAATGCGTCGAGTCGGATGGTTAAAAGGTCTCTCAGTGAAACTCCAGCGTGCTTCTGTCATGCGTGGCGGAAGTTCAGCGTATTCTGATCCACGCCACAATTCTTCTAACGCTACAACGCTCGGATCGTCTGTTACCTCCGGCGGCAGGGGTTCCTCCCTTTGTGAGGGTAAAAGTCCAGCGACCCCAAAAAGGATCGCTTGAATCTCCAACTCAGATTTCTGATCGAAATCAGCGAACGGAACATGTTGTGCTAACTCTCTCAGAGCCTTGCTGTTGCGCTCGTATCCCAACGCTTCTATGATACTTTCGTAGAGAAGCTGCTCGAAATCAAGACGCGTTCTTAACAAACGCATTGACTCCATCTTTTCCAAAAACCGTTCACGTCCTAAGGATTCAAAAACACCTCTCAGTACCTCTATGTTCAACTGCTTCCCTGTAACTCGACAAAACCCATCCTCCGTTGTCTCACCTTGGGTATCATCATGAAGATCGCCGGTATCTACGGCAATCCATTTCAGCAATTCCAAGGTCGGAATGCGTTTGTTATTCTGGAGCCGCGTTCGCAGATTGAAGTCATCGTTAAAGAACACCGCATGTAAAATAACGCGATTATATCTGGAATTGAGATGATGTTTATGGGTATACCACTCCGAAGATTGGACATGAATTTCGACATCACCGACGTGGAGTTTTCCATCAATTTCAATCTCGGCGTGCATAAAATCGGGACCTTCGTTATGATTCCAGACCCCAGGCTTTAGCACGCGAATTGTCCGTCTATCAATCGCCTCCATATTGGTATCGAAAAAGCGTTGCTGATGCCACAATTTCTGAACGAAGGCTTCATTAATTCTATCAAGGTCTGGACGATGCGTCTCATCGATTTCTCTGAACAGTTTAGAGAGGCGTTCAACTTCGGCTCTGTCATCCATATTATAATCTACTTCGCCTCCTGAATTTCGTTCAGCAATGCCTGCGTTGCGACCTGTGGCTCAGGATGTGCGCAAACAGCAGAGATGACCGCGATGCCGTGTGCCCCTGCTCGAATGACTTCACCTGCAGTCTGAATGCCAATGCCACCGATAGCGATAATAGGACATGCCGCGATGTCGCACATCCGGCGGAGCCGTTCCAACCCTTTAGCTGTTTCCGCGTCCGGTTTTGAAGTCGTCCCGTAAATGGGTCCAAACCCGATATAGTCAGCCCCCTCCGAAATCGCCTCGAGTATTTTCTCTTCGGTTCGAGCAGATGCGCCAAGGATCGCTTCTGGAGATAGAATTCGCCTTCCGATAGAAACGGGCATATCGTCCTGTCCGAAGTGCGCGCCTATCGCCCCAACAGCCAATGCGATATCGGCTCTATCGTTCACAATCAGCGGCACATTGTGCCTTGCACATATCGTCTGCACGGACTGCGCCATTTCTACTAATTCGCGCGTCGTTCCCTGCTTCTGCCGGAATTGCACGGTATCTGCACCGCCTTCGATCGCCAGTTCCGCTAACTCGGCGTGCGTAAATCGAGATTGTAGCGTCGTATCCGTGATGACGTGTAAAACGCCGATGTCTTTCATGTTGGCAAGCCACTCAAAATATGGTAGATTATAGTTAGTAGTTGTCAGTTCGGTGAATCAACGGTATGAGGTTTCCCTTATGGGCTTCCCTGTCTGCGAAAACCCTCTCAGTTGTCAGTTAAGAATTTTCGCTTAACAAAAGTCTCTTGTAACCGTTAACTGTTAACTGATAACCGATAACTAATTTAGTATATCACATTTAGGAGACGCTTTGTGAACAATTTATTGTTTGAATCTGGAGATAAAGTGCTTTTTATCGGGGATAGCATTACAGACTGTGGACGACGAGATGCATACGCCCCGTTGGGAGACGGCTATGTCCGTAAAATAACTGAACTCATCACTGCAAAATACCCGGAACGTCGCATCACCTACGTCAACAAAGGTATTGGTGGGGACATCGTTGAAGGTTTGGAAAGTCGGTGGGACATCGACGTGATTGACGAAAAACCGAATTGGCTTTCGGTGAAAATCGGCATTAACAACGCAAGTCGACAGCACGCAGAAGGCGTTTCAACAACGGATTACCTGCCGATTTGGGAGGACTGCTATCGCCGGATTCTCACACGTGCGAAAACCGAATTAGATGCCGCACTTTTTCTCTTTGAAATTTTCTATGTTGCAGAAGATGTTGACGTCCCACGTCCATTAGACGTAGACGCTTACAACGCAAGCATCCATAGACTCGTGGAAGAGTTTGACGCACGGTTGATCCCGACCAGTACCGCTTTCGAGAACGCTGTTGCTGCCCGCTCCGGTGCACTTTGGACAACACAAGATGGGGTCCACCCAAATGCAGAGGGTCATACTCTGATGGCACTGGAATTTCTGAAGCGAGCCGCATGGTGAACCCAAGGGTCGGAAATCGGAGTGTTTTTGCAAACGCTAAAATCCAATGCGAAGAAAGTGTTTCCCCTCCTACAGGAGAGCAATCATATCTAACGCCCCGATGAAATGCCGCCCGCTTGATTTTTCAATGTTTCAATCAATTCGTGCTCACGCTGAGAGTTATACTCGGCGGCAAATCGCTGTGCCTCGACACGGTTGCCCCAATAAAATTGCCACCCAATCAAGGAGATGCCAGCACCGTCAACATAACGACGTTCACGAATCGCATCTGCTACAAGATAAATGAACGTCCCACTCAAGGCTGCGGCAAGAACACCCTCTTTGACTCTTCCGACATAGAACTGTCCGCTCCCGGGAACGAATGTGGAGAGCCATCCTGCTATTTGCGGCGATTTGTGTAGGAGTGGTGTTTTTTCAAGAAGTATGTCCGCCAATTGAGGGGCATTTTTTCCATACGGTGTATCTGTTTGGAAGGTATCTACTCGCCGTAATTCTGCAATCGCCCTATCCCAATCGGTTGTATAGACGTAACACCAGCCACGCAGATAGTGCGCTGCCGCCATTATTTCTGCATCCGTGCTTGAGTGTAAAAGTTCAAAGAGCGTCGTCCGCGCCAGTGAATACTTACCGGCATCAAAATGGAGCTGCCCAATCATGAACTGGCTCCGAAACCGAAAAGGTGAATTCGGATGAATGGTTAAAAATTCACGAAACAGGTGTTCAGCACGCTCAGGTTGGTTTTGATAGTAGTAACTCTGGGCGATCCGGTAATCCGCTATATCTCTGAATTCTGTGTCAGGTCGATGAAAAAGGAGACGTTTGTATTCCAGCCTTGTGGCTTGATAATCACCCGATCCATAAAGTTGCTCTGCGTAACGATATTGCTGGATTGTCTCCTCAGCAGTCCCACCAGCCGCAAAGACGATGAGAGAGATTAAAAAACTCACAGTTGTCATATTAAAACCTATGCTTCCACACCACTAACTCCATCTTATCTTTTAAAGGCGATAGAGTCCCGAACAACCCCGAACTCCGAATTTCCTGTTGGAGCCGATTACGAAATTGTGCATGGCGTTGCGCATTGAAAAGCTGTGCTGATTGGATACTCCGATAGATACCATTCCCATAGAAGAACATGCTCAGCACCCCAACAGGTATCGCAATCTCATAGCGCTCTTGATCAGCGTAATAGAAACTCGCACTCCCCAACACTATCATACCAACAAAGGTGTAAAGTCCGTCAGCCATCTTCCCACCATAAACCTGTCCACTCCCCGGCACTAATGCTGAAAGCACACCGGCAATCGTCGGAGAACGTTTTGGAAGCGCATCAGCGTTTTTTAGTGTCCGCGCCAATCTCTCACTCACTTTCGCAAACGAACTCTCCGGGTAGGTTGAATAGACATCGCTCCACGCGCGGCTCGCCTGCGCCCATTCCCCCTTATCCATAAGGAGCATTCCGATTGTAAACTGCGCGCGGGGTGCTAAGCTACTCCCCTTATGCTCTGACAGAAACCGTTTGAGTGATGCAAGCCCCTGCTCGCTATCGCCCAACAGCACACGACACTGCGCAATATTGTTTTTCGCGCGCTCAACAAGAATACTTTTCGGATAGGTATCAATCAGAAGTCGATAGGCACCGATCGCGTTCTCTAATCTGCCTGCATTTTGGTAGGATGCGGCAACACGAAAGGCTATGAAATCAATTCGAGGGGTATCGGGATGTAAAAAGAGGAGTCGCTTATATTCGTGAGCGGCGTTGAGATAATCCCCTTCTTCAAAGAGTGAATCCGCAAAACCAGATTCAACAGCTACAGCGGATAACGGGAATGCACAGAAGAAAATAAGCAACAAGGCACAATGGACACGTCTATATCGCCCTAAAACGGAGAGAGAGGTTTTCATTTGCTATCAAGTTGTTTTTGCACATGCTCCTTGCTAACTGCCCAAACGCGATCGCCGATATCTGTGAGATATGGGGCAAATCGAGAGTTTTCAATCGCGTTTTTGAAGCCATCAGGACCGTATGTATTGAGAAGGATAAGGGCGAAGGCGATAACAAGTCCACCAGAAGCGATCCCGAAGCCGAGTCCGAGTAGATGGTTCACCCAACCCAAAACACCTTTTTCGAGAATTCGCTGGATACGTTCAAAAAGCGAGTCCACAAGAATAGAGACAATCAGCACAATAGCAACAATGCTCAGCCACTTTGCCCAACTGGGATTTGCTACCAACTTTTGGACAACCATCGCCAGCCGCCCCCAAAATTGACAGGCGGTAAAGAATCCGATGCCGATGACGAATATACCCCATACACTTCGGGTGAAACCCGCACGGTAGCAACTTATACCAGCTAATCCAACAAGAACAAGAATACCAATATCAAGTTTCGTCATTTTTGATTAATTTATGGGATTCTGGGCTGCGCTTCTGTACGGACTGAGAAACCCAGTCCCTACGGTTTCGGATGGGGTTTCGGTTAAGTCGTAGCTGGGTTGGGCATCTGTTCGGTCTCTTGAAGAAATGGAATCTCCGTCAAACTGCACCCAAATACCTGTTCAATTGCAATCTCTATCGGAGTGCCGTTGCCTAACTGGTGAAGCATCTTGCGAATTTTGGAGAAACCGAACTGCTGGATGAGAAATTCTGCAACTGCCGTGGATTGAATATACGCCAATTTCCGATATTTTGTGGGAAGTCGGTTAAACGGTTTGTTCAATACAGCAAAGGGGAGTAAACACTTCATCTGAGCCGCCTGCTGCAAATCAAGGCGTTCAGACTGGAACATAGGACGGGCTATACTTTGTGCGAGTCCTTCGTTAAGCCATACAGGACAATACCCGTGTGCCAAATGGTGAATCAACAGGTGTACCCATTCATGCCGTAGCAGGGCATATAAAATGTTTAGCACTGGCTCACCAACTGCACAGTATGCGAGACGGATACCGCCATCGTAGCACCCACTCGCCCATCTCGGCATCGAATGTTGAGACGTAGCACGACCGTTTGTATTTGTAATCGATATAGAAATCGGTGAAGCGGGATAGTACCCTAACATTTCACCCAATTCCGAGTAGGTTCGATAAATCAGGCGACAGATGTTCCAGACTGTCTGGGAATTCATTTCAGAATGACAAGTGAGATCGAAAAATTCTGAATTTACGACCTGTTTAGGGAACTTCGCAGGACTCACTTTTAACTGTTCAAGGAATCGGAATGGAGGCGGTTCCTTCAAGTCATCAAAAGCGATAAGTGTATTATAACACGCTTTCTCATCAAGAATGCGTGCTTTGCGCCTAAGAGCTGTTGGTGAATCAGGACACAATCGTAGGGCAATATCCAAACATGTTAATGCTGTATCCCACTCCCCAACCATCTCATAGGCTTTTGCGAGATCGGCATAGATATAATGATGCTGTGCCGCTCCCAACTTCAAGCCAGCGAGATAGTGTTGGATCGCTTCAACATAACACGCCTGTCCGTAACTGAGCGTTGCTTGTTGAAAATGTGATAATGCCAATGAATTGGTATGCCCAAGATTCACAGCCTTCATAAGGAACGGTGGTGCATTAAGGGCTTATCCCTCAATGCACAACGCAATCCTTCTCCTGTGTAACTATGACCGCTGAATATCAACGACTTTGAACTTAATTTTTCCACATTTTAGCGTAGAACCGTCTTGAATGAGGGTGGGTGCTTCAACACGTGTTTCATCAAGATAAGTCGTATCAGAACTACCTAAATCCGTGACGTAGACGTCGTCATCTTTCTGCTCAAATCGGACGTGTACACGAGAAAGCGTCTTGATTGCGTTGTAACGCTTTAACATGTCTGGCGATTCAGCCGTTTGTTCAGTATCCCATTCTCGCAGTGCATCTGCGTCCGGTAAAGAAGCATCAACCTGCATGATTTCGGTAGTCTCACTGCCCATACCCTGTGGGCTATAACCGGGTTGCAGTTCCAACCCTTCTACATCTACAGGCTCGGCTTCTACTGCTTCGCCCCGAATCTCTGCCATCACACGTTCGCGAGCGCGCTGCTCGGCACCAGGCGGCAGCATGACATTCTCTCTTTCTTCAAAGCGGTAGTGTGAGAAGTCTATTAATTGTTTTAATGGCTGAAGTTCCGGAAAGTTATGAATTTCCTTTAGAAGACGTTTCTGCCTACGTGATAACCTTTCATTCTTCAGCCAGCACGTATAAGCTTCCAACATCTCTGCCTTTTTCAAGTCATCCGCCGAGATGCCGGCCCTCCGCCATTTCTTCCAGAAGCGCATGAGTTAATCCTCCAAATTAATATATCCACTGAATGCCCTTTGCAATCAGTATTTTCCGCAATTCCTCGGTACATCGAAAAATCCAGATTTTCACAGTGCCGTCCTTGCGGTTAAGAATGCGGGCAATCTCTGCAATACTATAGCCTTCTAAGTGCCGTAACATCCACGCAATCCGATGATTTGGTTTCGTTACCTGTTCAAGGGCACTCTCCAAAATCTGTTGTGCTTCTGCGGCTTCTAATTCTTGCTCGGGACCTGGGCGCGGGTCTTCGTATTTACTCAGGGGTTGTTCATCCTCATCAGGTGAACCACTGAGCGGATGTTCCCGAATCCTATCCCGTTTCCGTATCGCATCGATAATCGTATTTCGCGCTACCGTATTTAACCATGCTTGAAAACTACCCTGCTCTGTGTCCCATTTGCCCAGCTTCTGCCAAACTTTAACGAACACATCTGAGGCTACCTCCTCAGCATCTTGATAATTTCCAAGCATTCGGTAGGCTTTGTTATAAACCCACTTATAATGCTTGTCGAATAATTGCCTAAATGCGGCTTCGTTGCCTGCTTTCGCTTGTGTCGCGAGATAGGTATCTTCGACAGCAGATAAGTCATTAGATATTTGGCGCGCCATTCAAATCTGCTCCTTCGCCTATAAGGATCCTTTTCAGCAGGCTATGCAATATAACGTCAACAAATCCTACTACGTTTCAAAAAACGAAAAGAGTGGCACGCCATGGAGAATTAACGCGTTACCAACGCTCTCTAAAAGATTTATGAGAAAAAGGTTAATTTATTATATAAAATTTTCACAAAATATGTCAAGAAAAAAACAACATTTTTCAAAATTTACGGATAATTGCCTGAATTGTGCCCAAAAAACGTATCAGTCGCACAATAAAAGTAAGTGCAACCAGCGGAAAATTAGTCTTATAGTAAAGTTTAGAATTAATTGGACCCTCTAAAGAGGCGAGATTAGAAACCTTGTCAGCGGCGGTGGGAAAGGAAAAACGCGTCTCTATAAGACACTTGCCAGAACAACCCGTTCTTTCTCTGCGTAGTCTTTGAACAATTCGTAGGTCGCGTAAGCAGATTCAGCATCAAGAAGCGTCCGAACAGCGTCGGCTTGTGTTGCACCGATTTCAAGGATAAGTTTTCCGTTTGGCGTGAGGTACTTAGGTGCCTCAGCAATTAATCGACGAATAACAGTAAGACCGTCATCCCCAGCAAAGAGGGCAATCTCGGGTTCATAGTCCCGGACATCTGGACTCAAGGTGTCCCGCTCCGTACTTTTGATATAGGGTGGATTGCAAACAATCCAATCAAATCGCGTGCTCCCATTAGTGTTTATTGCTTCTATCGGTTCAAACAGGTCTCCAGGCAAAAACTTAATCTGCGTGGCGCAGGCGTGTGTTTCGGCGTTCTTCCGAGCAACAGCAAGAGCAGGCTCAGAGATGTCTGTTGCCACGATTTCCCATTCTGGTTGTTGCACCGCAAGACTCGTAGCAATTACACCACTCCCTGTACCGAGTTCCAGCAAACGTTGGAAATCTCCAGTTTTTGTTGTGAGAATAGTTTCAACGAGTTGTTCTGTCTCCGGACGCGGAATGAGAACCCGTTCATCCACATAGAAATCCAAGGACATAAACTCCTTGCGATTCGTTAGGTAGCTAACAGGTGTGCGTGCGATTCTCTTTTTTATAAGTTCTCGGAAGGGTGTGAGGTGTTCCTGAAAGACAGGCATTTCAAAGTGGAGATAGAGCTGCAGGCGACTTTTTTCGAGCAAGTGTCCAAGCAATATCTCGGCATCCAATCTCGGATTCGGGATACCGTGCTGTTGAAAGTATCCCACTGTCCAATCGAGTAGATCGACGACGCGCCACATTTTACTCGGCATAGTTCCGCGTTCCTTAACTGGAGGCTTTAAGAAGCCTCTTCCAACCTTTCCGCCTGATCGGCAGTCGTTAGCCGTTCAATAAACGTTTGTAGGTCACCATCTAAAACGGAGTCAAGTTGATAGGAACTGAATTGGATCCGGTGGTCAGTTACACGAGATTGTGGGAAGTTATAGGTACGAATTTTTTCGCTCCTGTCGCCACTGCCAACCATAGATCTGCGGGTTTCGGCTCTCTCATTGTTCAGTTCAGATTGTTTTTGTTCTTGGAGGCGGGCACGGAGAATCTTCATCGCCTTGGAACGATTTTTATGTTGAGATTTTTCGTCTTGGCATGTCACAACCAGTCCCGTTGGCAGGTGAGTGATACGGATAGCGGAGTCGGTTGTGTTAACACTTTGTCCGCCTGGACCGGAAGATCGGTAGGTATCAATACGTAATTCGGTTGCTTCATCGATTGCCAAATCGAGTTCTTCTGCCTCAGGCAGAACGGCTACGGTGGCGGCAGATGTATGAATGCGTCCACTTGCCTCGGTTGCGGGGATTCGTTGCACACGATGTATACCACCCTCGAATTTCAATTGGCTGTATGCGTTCTGCCCTTCAATTGAGAAAGCAACTTCTTTAAATCCTTTTAAGCCAGTTGCATTTGAACTCAGTAGTTCCAATTTCCAATTCTGACGTTCAGCATAGCGGGTGTACATTCGAAACAATTCGGCTGCGAAAAGACTGGCCTCCTCACCCCCGGTTCCTGCCCGAATTTCGATGATAACGTTTTTCTCATCGTTCGGATCTTTCGGAATCAGAAGAACCTTAAGTTCCTCAGTAAGCCTTTCTTTATTCGCAGTGAGCGCGTCCAACTCCTCCTGCGCCAATCCGAGCATTTCCGCATCGGTTTCCGATTCTATGAGAAAAAGCGTATCTTCGAGTGCTGATTCTAACTGCTGGTACTCCTGATAAGTGGACACAATCGGCGAGAGTTCCGCGTGAGTTTTAGATAACTCCATTAATCGTTGCTGATTTGAAACTTGCGCTGGGTCTCCGAGTGCCCTTTCGACTTCAGCGTATTTGTTTTCAATATCCTTGAGTTTCTCAAACATCTTTTAATTATTCCTTGCGGATAAGTATCAAGGGTCTGTGCAATGAAGGTTTCTGTGTTCGAGTCGCCCGCGCCGGTGTTGCGGGCTTGCGGTTTGATGTGATACCGTCCCTTATTTCACTCGCAATGTCACCAGAAACTCGCTCGTAATGTAATGGAGAGCGGTCCAAAAAACGATAAATTAAAAGCCTTGCGGTTAAAGCAGATAGATTTAGGGGTGGACGCTCCTTTGTCAAACACGCGATGCAATCAGGCATTTTCCGTGTCCACTGTTGTTAAAGCACGGGTACCTCTTCTTGGAACATCGATCAATAGACTTACATGTGAAACGATATTTCTAATTATCGTTTTCTTCAGTGAGTCCGTAACGTCGGCGGAAACTTTCAACACGTCCCGCAGTATCGATAAATCGAGCTTGTTGTCCAGTGTAGAATGGGTGGCATTCCCCGCAAATATCTACCCGCATCGTTGGTTGGATAGCAAGCGTTTTATGGGTTGCACCACAAACGCATGTAACAACGCATTCTACGAGTTCCGGATGTATTTCGGCTTTCATGGTTTTCTCCTTTGAATTCAAAATTTCCGAATCGTCTATTTACGATTCTCTAATATTCTTGTATCCACGCTGCTGAGGCGCGGAAAGGTGCGAGCGTAGGAACTTACATTGATCGCTTCGGACGAGCATTGACTCTTGCAGAGGGATTACTGCGCCCTGCATTGTCTACCATGCGTTCGAGAAAATCTGCGTTGGTGCCAGTTTTGCCCAATTGCTCAATAAGCATTTCGAGCGATTCCGAGCTGTCCATCTGGCTTGTGAATTTCCGCAGCACCCAGACTTTGTTAAGAACATCTGGTGCCAACAAGAGTTCCTCACGGCGCGTTTTCGATTTTTTGATGTTAATCGGCGGGAAGATTTGGAGATCTAACAAGGCACGCTCCATGTGGATTTCCATGTTGGCAGTACCTTTGAATTCCTCATAGATGTATTCATCTTGTCGGCTTTCCGTATCGACGAGTACAGAGGCAATAACTGTTAGACTCCCACCTTCTTCAAACTTCCGGGCTGCGCCGCAAAACTGACGAGGCTTCACAAACGCCATGGCATCCAAGCCACCGCTCAACGTTTTTCCGCTATGTGGTGTCATGACATTGTGCGCACGCGCCAGTCGAGTCATGCTATCTAAAAGAATGACGACATCCTTTCCGTATTCTGCCCACCGTCTCGCCTTTTCAATCGCCATCTCTGCGACCTGGATGTGGCGTTCGGGATGTTCATCAAAAGTAGAACTAATGACTTCTCCTTTGACAGAACGAGCAACATCTGTAACTTCTTCGGGGCGTTCATCAATCAACAAAAAAATGAGAATAACTTCTGGATGGTTAGCTTCGATACCAGCGGCAATATTCTTCAGCAGCGTCGTCTTACCGCTGTAAGGAGGAGCAACAATCAAGCCACGTTGTCCTTTGCCGATCGGGGCTATTAGATCCAACATCCGAGTCCCGTATTCTGACCGACTATGTTCGAGTTTCAATTTTTCGTACGGGTGGATGGGAGTCAGGTCCTTGAAAAGGATTTTCTGTTTGACGGATTCAGGGACTTCTCCGTTAACCTTCTCAATTTGCAACATTGCAAAGTAGCGTTCCGCTTTGTTTTCCGTCTTCTTTGGGGGGCGAATCACCCCTTCAACGACGTGTCCGGTTTGTAAATCGAATCGCCGGATTTGCGATGAGGACACATAAATATCCTCGTTGCTTTGCAAATAATTGGAGCGCGATGAACGGAGAAAACCGTAGTGCTGGTCCCGGTCATCAAGGATTTCCAAAACCCCACCACCGTAAAATTGGGTATCACTCTCAGATTTAGCCTCTATAATTTCGTTAATCAATTCCTCTTTTCGAGACCCGTTGTATTCGGTCACTCCGAGAGTCAGGGCAAAGTCTTTGAGTTCCGTGAACTCCATTTCTTGGAGCTTGCCAATGTCCAAGCTCTCCATAGTTTCTAATACTCCTCATTGTGCCCGGTTCCAAGGTAATCGTTCCACCATGGCGTTCATCTAACCACCCAGCGAATCTCTGTCTCCATTCAAACGTGCGATATGTTAAAAATGGGTTCGCAATTTGAAAACAGTCGCTAAAATAGGATACAAAGAAGAGGTTAAAATGGAATCGGGGCAGATTCTATAGAATAATTTACTGAAGTTGGTTTCTATCACTTTCGGTTTGCGATTGAAAACCACACTTACCGGGTTTCACTACTCTGTCGTTTAATATATCGCGTAACAGAACCAAGGCACGAAAACAGGGTTTATCACAAAGCCGGTTAATCTGGCATGACACTCCAACCAAACGCATGAGACTTCTGAAGACGCGCTTGCAAGCGACGCGCTACGCCGTCGAGATATGCAACAAAGCAAAATGCAGGGTATACAGGGATATCGATGGAGTAGGTGCAACGTTGCCCGCGGGAGTGTTTCTTGTATAGTTGCTTTGGGGTACGCGTTAGAAGGTAGTTTCGACCTAAAGGTGCCGCTCGGTTTTCCATATCAAGACTGGCATTACACGCACTACCTTACAACCAGTGACTCGTTTTTCCTCAAAGGACGCTTTTTTCGGGATTTACACTGTTTCATCAGGGGAAGCTGCGAATTGCACCCTTAAAGCGTGCTTGCGCTCAGGAAGTTAAGGATCTTAATAGTTAATTATACACAATTGACAATAAAAGTCAAGTTTTTTTCCAAAAAGATTGATTCTTCCGAAATCGTAATGCAGCGCGCGGTTTTTCAACCGCGCATCTTACAACACCTATTCTGCGTCGTCACCTTGCAACTTCTTAAGGCTGCGACGGACTTTCTGGTTATATTGATTTTCCGCCAAGTAGCCCTCCCAAAGGGCTATAGCGTCGTCATTAAACCCTTGTGAGACATAGTAATCACCAAGAGCTATCAGTGGAATGTCGGAAAGCGGGTTCTTCTCAATCGATGCTTTGAATTCAGCTATAGCGGTTTCTGCATCGCCTGCTAACAGTGCCAATTCACCTCTACCGTAAGGGATCAAGGCGTGATCGGGATACGCTGCCGCCAATTCATCTATCATCTTTTGCGCGTCTTCCAATTTCCTCAAGTGGTAGGTGGCACGGGCTGCAAGGATCGTCGCATAAACGACCTGGTTGCGAAGTTTCTGCTGTTCGACCTTGCTTTCCGATTTGTTGAGCAACCGTTTCGCTGTCCGCGCGGCGGCTCTATACTTCGCACGGGCTTGCACATAATTCCCGTACCTATAAGTAAGGTCACCGAGAGTTTTAGTGCCGATGTACGTATCACCTTTCCCATCGACGAGATCCTGAAAAATTGCGGCAGCTTTCCGATCCTTCAACCGATAATGAAGAACTTCAGCAAGGCTTTGCAACGCATCCAAATTCTGTGTGTTTGCCGCAACAGATTTCTCAAGAACCTCTCGTTCTTTTTCAGGTTCCCCTAATTTTTTATGTGCCAGCGAGAGTAACCAGTAAATCTCGGAATCTTTGCCTCGAGCCATTCCAAGGACAGAGGTGTAGGTTTCTATCGCTTTTTCATACGATTCGGAAGTGTAGTGATTTCGTCCGGTGTCAATGACGGCTTGAATGACCCCACCATCCCGGGTTGCCGCTTTTTTGAGGACATCTTTCGCCCGTTGATGCATCCCGAGTTTTCGGTAGCAAATTGAGAGCCTGAGGTAGGTATACGGGTCAATCTTCACTTTTGCGGCTTCTGCGCGGGCGATAGCATCGAAATATAACGCGCCTGCGTCACGGTAACTTTCATCACCGTAGAAGAAGTTGGCAATCATAAGTTCCGCATCATAGTAAGTGCCTTGTTCATCACCTGCGATACCACCTTGACCGCCGAAATTTCGCATGACCTCTGATGCACTCACCCCGAATCCGGAGTCCGCGACCTGTAAATCAACATTTCCCATTGCGCGGCTTCTCTCAACGCCCCCGCGCGGGCGATCCAGTTCACGCCTCGCTTCCCGCTGTGCGTAGGCTCTGTCAATCTGTGTTGCCAGTGGATCGTCAGGTTTTGGAATACTGGCTTTGAGGTCTGTCAGTTCCTGTTTCGCTATCTCAATCTCTTTTTCGGCACCTTCGACCTTCCCATATTTTTTAACGAGTGATTGATACGTGCGTTTCGCTTCATCTTCGTTTTTGAGGTGCTGTCGCTGGATCCGTCCTTTATTGGCAATAGCGAGTGCCGCTCGTTGGCTTCGAGGGTTCCGGTTTGCGAAGTTATCAAAAACCTCTACCGCCTGTTCAAAGTCCTTTGCCTCTTCAAAACTTTTCGCCAGCATCAGTTGCGCGTTGTGGCTCAATTCGAGCTGCGGAAAATTGTTGATGATTGCGTCAAATTGGGTTTGGGCGGCTTTAAAATCCTTTTGTCGGAAAGCGTACATCCCGAGTTCATAATGCGCCTCAGCGGCTTCATCACTCTTTGGTGCGGCGGTAATGACAGCTTCATAGGCTTTGACACCTTCTGCGGGTTGATTCACTCGCTCAACCAACAATTTACCCATAGCAACTTGTGCTTGAAGAGCTTCAGGGGTACCGGGTTGGGTATCCACAACATTTTGATACGCCGTTATTGCGCCTGGGTAGTCTTTCTGCTCAGCGAGTTTTTCTGCGGTGCGCAGCGCGCTACCGGGTACGCAACCGACTTGCACCAATGCCACCAAAATAACAGCAACGAGCAAACAATACTTCACATTTTTAACAGCGAGTTCCTGCCAACAATCATAAATCTTGATTGCGAGTTGTGCCGAATATTTCACGATTTTTCTCCTTTTTTCATATCGACTCGGCTTGAAGTTACCAGTTACCTACCTGAATAAGCATCCGTACTTTAATAACATGTTTTGGATGCACATTCATCAATCAATTCTAAAACCTCTTGCCGAGTGTAGCCTTCTCTCTGGATGAGGTCGTCGCAATTCACTCTGTTTTTCGCGTCGGGTCCCCTACCGGCTTCAAGAATTGAATTTGTTAGCCAACTGGTACGGACCCCATTGATGCCAGAGGTGTAATTTGCCTGATACTCACCTTTTGCCAAACCGACGAGTTGGTCGACCTTGTTGCGAGGGTATCCTTCCGGACGCGGATACGCAAGGGGTTCTGGCTCGCCACCTCTGGGAGTGTAACGAATGCCATTTTTCATCTCAATCGTTCCTTCATCACCTTCCAGAATCACCCATTCTTCAAACCCAACGCGTGTGTTGCCGAGGATAGTGATTGTGCCTTCGGCACCGTTATCCAGTGTTACATCGGAGTAGGAATTAATTTCAACGAACTTTGGAACAAGAGTTCCATCATCGTCCTCAAATTTCATGTCAGTTGTTCCGTAGACCTCAGCGGGTAAGGCACCCGTCATCCATAAGAATATATCTTGGAGGTGGCTTCCTGAGTCGTTGGGTTGTCCACCGCCGGAGAAGCGTGGATCTCCTCGCCATCCACCCGCGCCCCACCGCTGCGCCATGTAGACCTCAAATTTCTGGAGGTTTCCGATACGCCCTTCAGTGATTGCACGCCTGGCTGCCATGTAGGTATCCTCGTAGTGTCGTTGATACCCACCGACGAGGTGTAATCCGCTACCCATTGCGATCTTGGTTACCGTAATCGCATCACCAACGATATTCGCCATCGGTTTTTCGACGATAACGTGACATCCGGCGCGGAGCGCATATTTCGTGTGAATATCGTGAAGGGAGTGAGGCGAGAATACACCGACTATATCCAGATCTTCGTGATTGAGCATCTCCACGAACTCGTATTCACCGAGGTAACGGTTGAAACTATTCGCTTTATAATCGTCAACCTGTTCTTGGAGCGCACTTTCCAAAGCGTCCAAACTCGCTTCGTGGGTGTCCACAGCGGCGACGACTTCAGCGTCGGGACGTGTTGCGAAACCGAGTGTATTCCCGCGTCCTGCCCCGCCGGGCCCAATCACACCCACTCTTAAAATATCATTTTTGCTGGTTCCCATGATTCTAACCTCTCCGAATTAGACATGTCAAGAAAATTTTTGTCCGTGTGCGCTTGTTACGCCAATTTGAGAACGGTGATTCGCATTCACTAAGGTTTAGACGCGGAAGTGAGTTTCTCAACGACTAAAGACGCGGAACAGTTTTTTAATTGGATCGTAGAATTGGTCAACGACGCGTTCTTTGAGCGGGATGATGGCGTTGTCCGTAATCGTGATATGTTCCGGGCAGACTTTCGTACAACATTTGGTGATGTTACAATATCCGATACCATCCGAGTCCTTCAATTCTTCCAACCGGTTTTCAGTGTCAATCGGGTGCATTTCCAAGGAAGCGGCGTAAACGAAGAATCTCGGCCCAATGAACTCGTCATGGAGATCGTGTTCCCGAAGGACATGGCAGACATCCTGGCAGAGGAAGCACTCAATACACTTCCGAAACTCTTGGATGTGGTCAATGTCTTCCTGTTCCATCCGCCATGTGCCATCTTCAGCATCAGGGGGTCGTGGCGTGAACGGCTTCATTTTCTCTTTGACTTTGAAGTTCCATGATACGTCTGTAACGAGGTCTTTGATGAGTGGGAATGCGCGCATCGGTTCGACCGTAACGGGTTCATCAAGCGATAAATCGTTGAGACGCGTCATGCACATCAATTTCGGTTGCCCGTTGATTTCCGCAGAGCAAGATCCGCATTTTCCCGCTTTACAATTCCATCGAACAGCCATATCGTTTGCCTGCTCGGCTTGGATACGGTGGACAGCGTCCAAAACCACCATGCCTTCGGATACTTCGGTGTCGTAATCGACAAATTCCGCGGCATCTGCATTGCCACGCCAGATTCTAAATGTTGTTTTCGCCATTTTTTAATTATTCCTTGCGGTTCGATCAAGTCAGTTTGATATATGAAGTGCCTTTCCGTAGATCTGCTCTCCAAATGTAAAGCAAAGACAAATTATGCCATTTAAGGCATAATTTCATTACGAGCTACATGTTTGGTGGATCGACAAAGATTTAATTATTCCTTGCGGTTCGTTTTTTTAATTTACCTTGCGGTTAAACAACGTAAGTTGGGAACTTTACGTGCTTTTCTCAAATCCGCCTGCGCCGTTGTTGCAGGCTACAAGTTTGGTTTAAGATAAGGGAACGTCAAAATTCCCAAACCCAGTCAAAACGCATCAAAAATCTGCTCGTAATGAAATGGAGAGCAACCCAGGAGCAATAAATTAAAAATTATCCGATTTCGTCGATGATTTCCTGAAGATCGGCTCGGAGTTCATCAACGGATTGTCGGCGAATCTCCATTGTACCGTCGGATGCCTTCCTGATGATTGTGTTATATTTGCCTGCACCGGGTTCCTCTTTCTCTGGATAATCGTCCCGTGAATGTGCACCGATACTCGCCCTGCGTTCAAGTGCGGCAAGTGCAATCGCTTCGGAGACAGTGATCAAGCAGTCGAGATCAAGCGCGGTATGCCATCCGGCGTTGTACTCCCGATTGCCGATAGCGTGAACGCTCTCCGCCTGCTCGCGTAGGTTTTGGACTTCTTCTAAGGCCTGCATGAGACTTTCCTGACTTCGGGCAATACCTACGAGTTCTTGCATCTTGTCTTGGAGTTGTGCCTGAATGTCATAGGGTCCCATCTTTTCACCACTGCCATCATCTACGGGGTTTTCAAAGGGTTTTAGTGTGTGTGCGGCGATTGCATCAATTCCTGCTTCATCAAGTGAGACCGCCTCGTTCTCTTCTGCAAACTGCGCCGCATATTCCCCCGCGCGTTTACCGAAAACAAGCAGATCGGATAGCGAATTACCACCGAGTCTATTCGCACCGTGTAATCCGGCAGCGCACTCACCTGCGGCAAAAAGTCCTGGAACGGCTGTCATCTGTGAATCCGCATCGACCCGAATGCCGCCCATGATATAGTGCGTTGTCGGACCGACTTCCATCGGTTCCTGTGTGATGTCAATATCTGCGAGTTCCTTGAATTGATGGTACATGCTCGGCAGTTTTCTACGGATATGCTCTGGAGCATTTGAAATCTTTTCTTGAATCCATGCGATATCCAAGAACACACCCCCGTGTGGACTTCCGCGACCTTCTTGTACCTCTCGGACGATGCAGCGTGCAACATGATCGCGTGTGAGAAGTTCAGGTGGACGACGCGCATCTCGGTCGCCTTGGGTATATCGCCAACCCTCTTCAGGGTTATCCGCTGTCTGGTTCACGTAGAGTTCAGGGATGTCATCGAACATGAAACGTTTGTCTTCACTGTTTTTGAGGATGCCACCTTCGCCACGCACCCCCTCCGTGACCAAGATACCTCGGACACTGGGGGGCCACACCATACCCGTCGGATGGAATTGGACGAACTCCATATCTATGAGTTCTGCCCCGGCGTGGTATGCGAGGGAATGTCCATCGCCGGTATATTCCCAACTATTGCTTGTGATTTTATATGCTTTTCCGACACCCCCTGTTGCCAAAACGACCGCTTTCGCGGAAAAGACCTTGAACCTACCTTTTTCACGTTCGTAACCGAATGCCCCTGAGACCCTCTCGCCGGTTTTGAGGAGTGAAATGACAGTATTCTCCATGTGCACCTCAATACCTTGGTGAATACCGTGGTCCTGTAATGCGCGGATCATTTCCAACCCAGTTCGATCACCAACGTGTGCGAGGCGTGGGTATTGGTGTCCACCGAAGTTCCGCTGAAGGATACCCCCATCTTGTGTTCGGTCAAACAGAGCACCCCACGCTTCAAGCTCACGCACTCGATCAGGTGCTTCCTTCGCATGGAGTTCAGCCATCCGTGCGTCAGAGAGATACTGTCCACCGCGCATGGTGTCAGCGAAATGCACACGCCAACTATCTCTTTCATCGACGTTTGCTAAAGCGGCAGCGACGCCGCCTTCTGCCATAACAGTGTGTGCCTTACCGAGTAAGGATTTGCACACGAGCCCTACTTTTAGGTCACCCGCGGCGGCTTCAATCGCTGCCCGAAGTCCAGCACCACCGGCTCCGATTATCAATACATCATATTCATGAGTTTCGTAAGATGCCACGTTGAAAATTTCCCCTATGTATTACATTCCCAACCCTTACAGAGGTGTTCTTTAGTTCCGAAATCGTAGCCTGCAACAACGGCACAGGCGGATATGAAGGACGCACACCAAAGTTCAAACTACGCCGTTCCTCCGCAAGGTAAAATTAAAATATAATCCAGTCCTGACCTATTGACGGTGCTATAAAACGGACGTATACATCCGAAAAACCGACCCAACAGAGACTCATCCATGCCCATAACATGTGCCGACGGTTTAAACAACTGACACAGTTATAAGCCCCTCGACGGATAGGTGCTTTGGAAAGCAGATCGACAACTCCACCGACTAAGTGACGCAAAGAGTGACATCCGAGCGTATAACCGCCTAAAAGGACGACGTTGCCCGCCAAGATGATAGTGCCTACACCGATACCGAGGGTTGTTCCACCGTTACCATCGTCAAACCAAAGTGCTTTCCATACGTCGTAAGCGAGAATACCGAGAAAGATGATTGCGATATAAAGGAAATATCTATGGATATTCTGTATAATCAATGGAAACGAGTGTTCACCCCTGTAGTTGTTACGGGGTTCTGACACTGTGCAAGACGGTGGATCCGCCCAAAACGCCTTGTAATATGCACCGCGGTAGTAGTAGCATGTAAAGCGAAATCCGAGTGGCATCCACATAATCAGGACTGCCGGGGTAATGAAACCTGGCATCCAAGATGGCATCATACCAAACCAACTGTGCTCAACGCTATGCCTGACCCCTTCGGTCCCGAAAAGCACCGGTGAGTAAAGAGGGGACAGGTAGGGTCCATGAATAAAATGATTCCCTTCAAAAACGCGAAAGAGTCCGTAAAGGACGAAGATTCCCAGCCCGATAAATACGGCTAAAGGTTGTAACCACCAAGTATCTCGGCGCTGGGTTTGGAAGGCACTGCGGTCTGTTAAAGTTAGCTCTGGGTGCGTCATAGGCAATTTTTCCCTCGTGTGAACAGTTTAGTCTTTTTTATCAGATTCGGTTCGGGGCGGTGGTAGTGGCAGATACTTCCAACCGAGTGCTTTGTTCTTTTCCGTTTCTGCCACTAAATAATCATCAAGTTCCTGTGCAGATTTGAATTTAGCGGCGAACGCTTCTTTCATCCGGTAGCACTCTTCTAAGACCGGATCCATGCGTGTGTCCGGTTTCTCTTTCACTTGAATCTCCTCTATTAATATTGCAGGTGTGCAGAGGATCGTGGGTTGAAATCCAGCGGAATGACAGACATCATTTATCTGTCGTCGCTTGGTTTCATTCACAATATGCTTGTAGTTCCAAGAACCTAAGTACTCAATGTTATTCACCGCAGCGATGGCGATATGCTGTGCATCCGGGCGTGAGTGTGGTGGTACGGCACCAGCATCTATCAATTCGTCCACGAGCATAATGGCTTCTGATGACATATCTAATACCAGTAAATTTGCCAATACTTCAAGCCGACGTTGGGCTGCTATAGGATCACCTTCCCTGATTTCACTGAGAACTATGTTTGAAATGACAAACTCAAAGTTATCAAAATGTTCATCCCACAACTGTCGGGTTACTTGTTGCGGAGCGGCTAACGCTACATCGCGGCTTGGTCTTGCAGCTAAATAACTCACCACTGTTGTTTCAACGTAGACTTTCGGTTTGGTAGTATTATATTCTATCATGCAATGAGGTTTTTGTCAAATTATGGAACCATTCAGTCAGTATTAACGCAGGCTCCATAGTAGAACCGTGCCGTCGCCACTCCCACTCGCCAGTGTCCGCCCATCCGGGCTGAACGCGACTTGCCAGACCCGCCGCGAATGTCCTGTGAGGATCTTTATCCGTTCACCGGTAGTCACATCCCAGAGGTGTACCGTATCGTTGTCGTTTCCACTTGCCAATGTTCGCCCATCGGGACTGAATACCACGCTGAAAACGGTCCCTGCGAACGGTGTGAATGTTACCCGATGTTCGCCGGTAACTACATCCCAGAGGCGGATCGTCTCGTCCCCGCTCCCACTTGCAAGGGTTTTTCCATCGGGACTGAAGGTGACGCTCCAAACCGTCCACGTATGACCACTGAGTACTGTCTGACGTTTGACCGTATCGGTATCCCAAAGGCGTATCGTTCCATCGTGATACCCACCTGCCAGGGTTTTCCCATTTGGACCGAAGGCCACACTGTAAACATCTTCAGCATGTCCAGAGAGGATCATCTTGCGCTCACTTGTATGGACATCCCACAGGCGAAGGGTGTCGTCTTCACTTCCGCTAACGAGGGTTCGCCCATCGGGACTGAACACCACGCTATTAACGCTTTTAGCATGTCCTGCAAGCGTCCTTATCAACTTACCGGTCGTTGGGTCCCAGAGGCGGATAGTGCCATCGTAATTCCCACTTGCGAGGATATCGTCATAGGGACTAAACGTCACACTCCGAACCTCCCAGGTATCGCCAGCGAACGTCCTTTTGTGTTCACCTGTCACTGGATCCCAGAGCCGGATGGTACTATCGTAATTCGCTGTCGCGAGCGTGTTTCCATCTGGACTGAAGGCGATACTCCTCACCAAACCACTGTGTCCAAGGATTGTTTCCTTCTGTTCACCCGTCGTTGCATCCCAGAGGTGGATGTTCCCCTCTCCACCGCTAACGATGGTGTTGCCGTCCGGACTAAACGCGATGCTATTGACGGGTCCAAGATGTCCAGCGAGTGTTTGTTTGTATTCGCCGGTTTCTGCGTCCCAGAGGTGGATACTCCCATCGTAATTTCCACTCGCGAAGATATGCCCAGAAGGGCTGAACACACTGCTAATGCCATTGCTACTTCCATCCCTTGTCAGCGTTTTCTTGTGCGCGCCCGTACGCCCATCCCACATTCGAACGGTCCCGTCATTACTACTACTTACGAGGGTCCGTCCATCGGGACTGAATGCCACAGCATGAATCCAGTGCGTATGCCCAATGAGTGTTTGCTTGTGTTCGCCAGTGGGTACATCCCAGACGTTAAGGGTACCATCACTGTTGCCACTGACGACAACTTCTCCATCCGGACTGAGCGCGACACTCGTAATCCAGTTGATACCTTTTGCGAACGTCTTTTTCTGCTCTCCAGTACCTGCGTCCCAGAGGCGGATCGTGCCATCACTGCTGCCAGTCGCGATCGTCTGTCCATCTGAACTGAACACGACGTCGAATATCCCATTCGTATGCCCAGTGAGTGTTGCCTGACGCTCGCCGATGATGGTATCCCAGAGTTGAAGAACCTGACCGCCGCCAACCGCAAAGGTCCGCCCATCTGGACTCAGCGACATGCAAGAAATTCCACCCATATTTCCTGTGAAGAGGAGTGCCTCTTGAAGCGTAACTGTATCGTAGATCCAAATGCCGATCGTACTTGCGACTGCAAAAAACCTGTTGTCAGGAGAATATTGTATGTCCCTCACGCCACCTTTACCGAGTCGGGCGATGGCACCCTCCGGTAGCTCCCATTGCGCATAGTTTTGGGCGAAGGTGTTGGGCAGAAGTACGATTGAGAAGAGAACAAGCGTTAGAAAGGTGGAGAACAGCCTAATTTTCATCAAAGTTTACGGATTGGAAACCCCCGCCTTATGAGGATTCAGAATTTAATTTGGTAATTTCTGAACGTGCGATAAATCGCGCTACTACGAGCAAGCTCGTTTGTAGTAGGGCAATTCATTGCCCGTCAATTACCGAAATATTTAGTGAAACCTCATTAGGCAGGGGAGGAAAATCCGCCATCCTGTGTGAGTCCAAAGCATTTTTTTAAAACACTTGACATTTTTCGTGAATTGTGGTTTAATATAGGTATCCGTTGGACCGTCATGTATAGCGTTACCGCTTGGTAACGTGTCGGTCCCGCCCACTATACAAGGGTAAAAAAACGGATAACGGATATACCATGAGATTAACCTTCAAGTATCCTGTGTATCCTACAAAAACACAGGAATCAACATTGTTCGCGTGGTTTGACCATTTGTGTGAACTTCAGAATTCTGCGCGCAACAATCGCAAGTTTGCACACGAAGAAGAAGGTCGTTTCGTCACGCAGTCCGAGCAACAATCCCTTTTGACGATAGCGCGTGAAAAATATGACGATTTTCGCTCCGTGCCTCAAGATTTCCAAGTTTCCATCCTCAAGCGCGTTGACAAAGCCTTTGATGCGTTTCGTAGGCGTTGTAAAGAAGGTGCATCGAAAAAAGGCTATCCTCGCTACAAAACGCGTATCCGTTCTCTAACCTACTGTTTGCGAAAATACAAGCTCAAGACGGGTGAACGTGTCCGCCAAAATCCGATTCGCGAAACAGGCACTCGGCATGACCGTTTGAGAGTGCCGAAGTTAGGTGAAGTCAAG
The DNA here is from genome assembly GCA_965220065.1 of Candidatus Poribacteria bacterium. GTDB lineage: Bacteria > Poribacteria > WGA-4E > WGA-4E > WGA-3G > WGA-3G. The sequence goes on along the minus strand of OZ244804.1, from coordinate 3,723,253 downwards.
ATACGTATACACCGTCCCTTACAAGGTGACCCAAAAGAGGTCACAATCGTCAAAAAAGCATCGGGGTGGTACGCCCATATCTCCTGTGAAATACCCTACACGCCAAAAGTTGAACCGACGGACGCTGTTGCAGTTGACGTAGGCACGACAGACTATCTAACGACTTCCGAAGGTGAAAAAGAGGAGAACCCGCGCTGGTATCGCAAAGCCGAAGGACTGCTCCGCAAACACTCTAAAGACCTTTCTCGAAAGAAAAAAGGCAGTTATCGTTGGCAGAAACAAAAACACAAACTCGCTTTACACCATGAACGGACAACAAATAAACGCAAAGACTTTATCGGCAAACTCGTCTACAAACTCTACCACCATCAGAAAAATAATGTGTTGATAGCCGAGAATCTAAATACCCCCAATATGGTAAAGAATAAGCACCTGAGCAAGAGCATAACCGATGCCTCTTGGGCAACCTTCTTTGAATGGGCAAGAAACATAGCCGAAAGAGACGGTTTCCATTTCCATCAAGTCGATCCCAAGAACACTTCGCAAACTTGCTCAGCTTGCGGTGAAAAATCGCCAAAGAAACTCTCGCTGGCGATACGAACTTTTGATTGCAGTTTTTGTGGCACGTCTTTAGACCGAGACCACAACGCTGCACTCAATATACTCTTTAGGGCGGCTTGCGCCCTTCGTGGAGAGCGGTGGGTTACCACCCTCGATGAAATGAGAAACTTATCGGTAGACCGATAGGGTTTGTTTTTTAACAAGCCCCCTGCCTTTAGGCCTTACTGTTACCCACAAATCTAATGTAGGTTGGGTTGAGCGAAAATAGACGAAGAAACGTCGTTCATAACTCAGAATCCCGCTCTCACTGACCGTTCTGTCTCTGGAAGGTAGGTATAGCGAAACCCAACTTCACCAAGGGGCGCGGATAAGGCGTTGGGTTTCACTTGTATTTTGATGGTTTGAGGTCTTTGGAGTCTTGAAAGTCATTTTCTTGTGTGGATTTTCTAATAGGTCTCTGTTCAACCCAACCTACGAACTTATGGGTAATAGTAAGGCCTTTAGGCGGGGGTACATTGACTACCAAGGCTCTCGATATTGATAGCACTTTTCATACACGTGTATGCGTCAGAGGTTCCCAACCGAGCAGGCGTTTCGCCTTTGAGAGGTTAATTTCCTTCTGTTCATGATCTCCCGCAATGAAGAAAGCATCAAACCCCTCATGTTCAACCGAAATAGCCGCGAGATACGCGGTCGCCAAATCTTGCTCATCCGTCCACCAGATATGCACTGATGAATCTTTCGGTTGCGTGTAACGTTCAAGCCACTGTTCACGCGTAGAGGGACCCGTGATTCGTAGAGCGATCAGTGACATGCCGTGTTCTCGCGCAAAGTACTCGCAGACCTGCTCGCCGAAGCCTTTGGTCAACCCATAGACACCGGGATTATCACGAGGGACGACATCCTCATACGGAAAATTGTTTCGCGTTCGCTCATGTACGGTGAAAGTACTTGTGTAGACGGCGTGTCGAATGCCTGCTTCCTTCGCGGCATGTAAGACGATATGCAGCCCTTTTGCGTTCACTTCGTAGTTTGCGACAATGTCGCTGAAATCGGCGACAGAGGACCGGTCACTCGTCGGTTGAAGCATCACCATGTAGACAAATGTGTCCATCCCTTTCAACGCTTTCTGAACGATATCGGGGTCGGTAACGGATCCTTGGATATAATCAACAGATGTGTCTTTGGGTGGATTGAGGTCAAGAACTCGAAAATTGTGATGACTTTTCATGTATGGAAGCGTCATCGTTCCAACGTGTCCCGAACCGCCTACAAGTAAAACATTCATTTTTTCAACTATAGACCTTTCTGCTTGCCTGTCTACCGTTGTCGGCAGGCAGTTTCTGGCAATAAATTACTAAACTTTTTGCTATTCCTGATACGCATAAGCACGGTGCTGAATCCGAAGATCGAAGTCGTCCGCTGGGTCCCAAGTCGGCATATCTGATGGAATCTCGTAATCAAACTGCTCAGTATCCGACGAATAAGGATTCGTTCGGCGTTCATGGAGGGCGCGTTGATAGAGTTTGCAACGTTGTGTCAAGAACTCCGACTGCCACCATTTATACCGTTCGTTCCACCGCGGTGTCCGTTGATCGAAGTAAATGACCCGGCGAAGCGCATCGCTTGTGTTGATTTTACTGCCGTGCAAGACTTTGGTATGGTGAAGTAAAATATCACCCGGTTCAACTTCTGCTGGCACTGCGTCTTCGCGCTCAAAATTGGCTTCACCTCTGTCAATAACCTCCTGCGCCTCTTCGATCCCCCAGAGGTGGCTCTTCGGGACTACCCAGACACATCCGTTATCAACGGTGGAATCATCTATGTATATATCGATATTGAAGATCGGATGATTCTCACGAATTGCATTGCCATCCCGATGCCATCGCACAGAAGAACCGTGTTTTGGCAATTTAAAGACTAAAGATTCATAGCAGGGTATAAAATCGGGTCCGACGATCCGATGCAACAGGTCCCCAATGAACGGGTGTGCTAACAACCTCAGGGAAAATTCGTTCGGATGGGAGTGTAGATACGTCAGATAGTAGGGAATCCCCTCAGGTCCACGATTACACCATGGATCTGCCGGTCCACCTGCCAAAATCTCATCAATCAATCGTTGACTTTCGCGTTGTATAACGGCAAGCTCATCTGATTGGATTACACCTTTCAGGATGAGATAGCCGTTATCGTTGAAGAATTGAATTTCGTTATCAGTAACTTTACGCATTTCTTTAACTTGAGCCTCCTGGGCATCATTCAATTTCATTAATCGCAGTACGCCACGACAAAACGAACTCTTGGACAGACTGATGTCTGAACTGTTTATCTGGATGTGTTGCTTTTTTCGCAACATCCCATAGAGCATTGCTCCCCTTCCAGTCGTCTCGTGAATTGCCGTTGTTGGCAAGCAATACAAACGCCGTCCGCCCTAACATAAAGACGTTTGTCCTTTCGTCAACACGTGCGCCTTTCTGAAATTCTTCCGGTGCCATGAATCGAGTTGAGCCGTACAACCGTCCTCGGTCATTTATGAACGGTGCTGGATGGTAATGGTCGAAATCGTATAAATGTATCCGCTTTTCCTCAAAGTCATAGATAATACAGCCATCGTAAAAATCTTCAGCGATAAACCCTCGTTTTTCAATAAGGACATGGACATCGTAGATAACGTTGAGGGCATCAATTATCTCAGCCGCGGGCAACGCGCAAAACCTATCACGCGGGTGTATTTCATCGGGACTCAACTCCCTTTCAGGACGCAAACCCTCGCCATCTACCCAATTGTAGACCAATGCGAGCCCATCAGGTGTAGTGAAAGAATTGTGCAATTGAGGGAGTGCCTCATGCTGGATAGCAGCGTGAAAACGAAGGGCTTGCCTGAGCCATGTGATGGTTTGTGGTATATTGCCGTGTTTGACGAACCAACGTTGGTTGTCTACCACTGCTCGAAATGACTGACATCTCGAATCGTGCTCAGGAAACCGATATGTAATCTCGCCGATCTGTTTTAAGTAAGCTTCTATATGTGTGTCAATTTCTGAAATTTCCAGAAGTGGATGCCGGGTGGGCATTTCGTTTGTCCTCATTGGGCGCGGCAAAGCAGTCTTTTAACCGCTTTGCGTCGGTTTTGTGGGGTTGCGATAATAGTATACACCAAAATTAAAAAAAGTCCCATTTTTTCTTTTAGATTGTGCTCTAGTCGGTTTTATAGTAGCGGATATGAAAAACGGAAACCCAAATCAAGTTATTACTGGATTCAGGTTTCCGATTTAAAAAATATCCCAGATTTGCGCTTATCGGACTTTTTTGATGCGTCCCCATGTGGTTGTAAGCTTGGCTTTAGGGTCCACGGGAAAACTATCATCGCCGAAGAACTCAATTTCACCAATTTGAAAGTACGCCCCAGCCGGGTTCGATGCGGTGTCAAAAGTAACATGCCGAAAAAACCGATACCCGGTTTTTTGAACGTCGTAATCTTCCCCTGCCTCAAAAAGAACGACTTGCAGTCGCTGATCCCAAAAGCTTTTCCCATCGTGCGCAAAGATGGTCGTAAAATCTTTGCCATCGTTTGACCCCTGAATTTCCCACACTGTCGGGTCCCTTGCAGGAACATCGTTCGCTGAAGATACGGTGAAGTGTGTCAATGCGTACTGCTCCTCAAACTCAGCTGTCACGTGTAGACCTTCTTTCGGAATGCCGCCCCCACGTCCGCAGCACCATTTGTCATTGATGGGACCGAGGCGGTTATCGAAGACGTTAAACGCAAATTCCCCGCCCCCGAATCCGGGTTCATCATTGGCTGAGAAAGTGGCGTTGTAACCCTTATCTTCGTCAGGTTCACCATCGTCTTCTGGGTCGGTGAGGTCTCCTCCTAACAGTTCATCCGTTCCTGTGCCCAAGACTTCCTCTGCCTGTGCCATGTCGCTCGTGCTGATAACAGAATAGACTATCATCAACGCAAATCCTGCTAATAGTAACATAATTTTCATGTCGTTCAATCTCCTAAAGAAATGAATCTCACTTTTATATGAGCGTGAATAAACTACCCCATTTTACACCATACCAATCTTTACCACTCTGTGTTCCATCCTGCCAATCCATTCCCTTCACCTGCCCAGGTCCGCGTTCTTTACCTGCTCTGCGGATACCCGCGCTACTGATACCATTTCTGAAAGTTTATGTTGCATTAACCGCACCTGAGTGCACAGACTCACAGTCCTTGTGGGTAGGCACAAGACCTTGGGAAACACCCAAGCAAAAACCCCCTACAGGATGTCCATATATTTTGAGAATTCACCATAAAAGTTTATGCTACAATTTCAATCAGAAATGGTATGATTCCTTCTTCAAGTATCGTTAGCAGTGTTCATATCTGCCAATGTGATATAGATAGTATAGCGGTTTATGGGTGCTTTTTCAAGAAGAAAATGTGGAAAGTTTCAATCTAAATGCCTCTTGAGATACTATAAGTACGGGTTCAGATCCCAGAGGAGAATAGAGCCATCAAAACTCGCACTCGCCAAAAGTTGGTTGTTGGGCGAAAAAGCGAGTCCCTGTACGTCCGTTGGATGTCCCCAAAATGTGACAATGTGATTACCAGTCTCAACCTCCCACAAATGGATAGGAACCTTCTCAAAACCGTGTTCCCACGCAGCACCGAACACGAGGTATTGACCACAAGATGAAAACGTCAACGCATGCGTCTCCTGACATCCCGTTGGTAGCGATAGCCACCTATAGATTTCACGACATTTGAGATCCCACAACAGGATCCCTGCTGGATCCTCCCCACCGCATGCCAAATACGAACCACACGGAGAATAGGCAAAGACGAATGGGTACCGAAACGGTATCGTTGTGAGAATTTTCCTCCGTTTAACATCCCACAAACAGATAACCTCTCCATACGATAGTTCCTCGGTTTTCACTTCGGAGCAAGATAGATACGAGCCGCAGGGAGAAAACCCCCGATTATCCCAAAGTCCCATAATTCCGCCGATTTCATCACCTGGAAACTCGCGAATTTCTTCACTGTGCTCCACATCCCAGAGTCGGACAGATGGACGGTGATTCGTTTCACTGAGGAGTAATTTTCCATCTGGACTGAACTCCAATGTTGCCATCTCAGCATTGGGAAAACGCTCGTGTAGGTGTGTGAATCGGCAGATTTTTTCCATAGTTTCCAGATTCCAGACGATCAATACACCTTCTTCATCCAGACACGCCAGTCGATTAACTTGTGGAGCAAATGCGGCACGGGTCCATCTTCTCTCATGTTCCGTGAATTCAGCGATTAGGATCTCTTTATCCTCAACCTCCCATAGTCTGACGGTGTCGTTATCAAGACTGATAATGTGCCGTTTTCCACTGGAATCAGGAAAGAAAAACTGTTGTGTTCCAATCGGTTCTGCTTCGACTGCTCGGCGTGAACGCTTACTTGCTAAATCCCAGAATAGAACACCACCATGCGAATACACCCGACGACCCGCCCGGTACTCAGCAGCCAATGTTTTCCCGTCGGATGAAAACGCGACCGTGTTCGGAAATGAGATTGGGTGATAACCGGAGTTCCGTGTATGTGATTTCCCAAAGCACCAAACTTTGATACCACCATCTCCAGATTCGTACACCAACCGTGAACCCCTTGAGAAATCTACTATTGCATGTTCTCCTATGTTTTCTTCAGTCGCATAAAGTTTCTCCCGATTTTCCAAGTTCCACACCGTGATAATAGCGTTGTCTTTGAACATTTCGTCATAAGAGATTGCTGTGGCGCGGAGGATGCCTTCTGGTGAATAGGAGGGGATCATGCAAGCGGCACCATAATCTGTATACTCCCGCACCTGTTGACAATTAACCGTGTTCCAGACGCGGACTGTGCCATCTTTTCTTCCACCAGAGACAACGAAACGACCACACGGCGAAAAACAGAGATTATAAATAGAGCTGGTGTGTCCTGTGAAGCGGGCAATTTGTTTTCTCTGTTCCACATTCCACACTAATACCGACTCACCGTTGCCACCTACATCCTCGCGACCTGTAGACGCAATCAGATGAGTATCGGGTGAGAAGGCAATAGGCATAAAACGGCCACTTTTTTCGATTTCACCGGTGAATTTCGTGAGCATCTCGCCTGTCTCCGAGTGCCAAACGAAGAGAGTAGCAGTCTCACTGTGGCTCGTAGCGAACCAGCGACTGTCAGGCGAAAACGCCAATGTCGAAGGGTAATCCCCTATTGTTATCTCCGCAAGGCACGTACCACGATGTACATCCCACACTTTTATGTTATCGTCCCAATCGCTGGTGGCTATCCACTTTCCATTTGGTGAAAAAGCGGCTTTCCACGTCCCACGTTCCGTCCCCCATAAGGCGACGGGCGACATCGTTGCGACTTCATACAACCAGAGTCCTACCCGTGTTCCGATGGCGAGATAGTTCCCGTCTGCGGAAAATGCCAACGTCTCCGTAATGCCTTGTCCGAATCGTGCAATCGCGCCTTCGGGAAGTGACCACGTCGTCTCATTTCCGACCATTCTGGCTGACATGGAAGCTAAAGAATTTCTATTTTCCATCAAAGTCCCTGTGGAATGCTCACAACCTATGCGTCGCAAGTACCTGTTTACGCTGATTCGCGCGGAGAGGGTACGTGTATCAAGTTCTTGAGGGAAAATCGGGGCTAAAAAAAAATAGCGGGTGCTAAAATATCTGCTTGCAAGCTTTATTGAAATAGTATATCATATATGCGTGAAAAATTTAACCCTTTTTCAAGAAAATCCAAAATTTGTCTTTATTGATCTGGCGTGCTATAGAAGAAATAGGGAACCCTTTTATGCGACATAACCTCTTCGTCCCGAATAAAATGCCTTATGCCAAAGGAAAAAACCGTCCAGATGTCCCGTGTATTCTGTGTGCAATTGTCGAGAAAAATGATAAAGTCCAACGACTTGAAGTCCACCGAACCGAACACTTTACCATCTCGCTGAATCTCTATCCTTACAGCCCGGGACACCTCCTAATTTTTCCGAATCGGCATGTGCTTGACGTACGGGAGTTGAATCAGAAAGAGGTTCACGAACTTCACGAACTTCAATGCCTCTGTTTCGAGGCACTCACGTGCGCCTATCAGCCACGCGGCTTCAATGTCGGCTATAACATGGGTGATGCTTCCGGTGCGAGCATCCCACATTTTCATCTGCACGTTGTTCCCCGATATCCGCGTGAACTGGGATTCATGGACGTTATCGGTGGTGCGCGTATCATCATTGAAGACCCGAACGCCACGCAAGAAAAACTTGTTCAAATCTTTCAGGAATTGGCAACCGAAAACTATTCGAGAAAGGAAATACAATGAGCAATCCCGCTTATGATCTTTTAGCTGAAACGTTAGAAAAACAGGGAATTCAGGTAGAGGCTATCAAAGCCCATCTCAAGGAACAACACATCGAAACGCCGTCATGGGGTTACGGGAATTCTGGTACCCGGTTCGGTGTCTTTGAGCAACCCGGTGCGGCGCGAAATGCCGCTGAACGTCTCGAAGATGCAGCGACCGTCCACCGTTTCACCGGTATCTCCCCCACCGTCGCACTCCACATCCCGTGGGACAAAACCGACGATTGGGGTGCTTTGAAACAGTATGCCGCGGATGTCGGTATCGGTATCGGCGCAATCAATCCGAACGTCTTCCAAGATCAGGCGTATAAACTCGGAAGTGTCTGTAACCCGGACGCCGATATTCGTCGGCTCGCCATCGATCACATGCTGGAGTGTGTTGACATCATGGAGAAAACCGGCTCCGATCTGCTCAGTTTGTGGTTCGCAGATGGCACTAACTTTCCGGGTCAGTCGAACTTCAGGAAACGCAAACAGTGGATGGAGGAGGCGTTAACCGAGGTCTACGATGCACTCCCAGATGCCACCCGTATGCTCATCGAGTATAAGTTCTTTGAACCTGCATTCTATCACACCGATCTCCCCGATTGGGGAACCGCCTATCTGATGGCAACGAAACTCGGTGAGAAAGCGCAAGTCCTCATTGACCTGGGACATCACCCGCAAGGCACGAACATCGAGTTCATCGTCGCATATCTGATTGACGAAGGCAAACTCGGTGGATTCCATTTCAACTGCCGGAAATACGCAGACGATGATCTGACGGTCGGCTCTATCAATCCACAGGAACTCTTCCTGATTTACACCGAACTGGTCGCCGCAGAACTCGACCCAGATACGGAAACCGACATCGCTTACATGATCGACCAGAGCCATAACCTGAAACCGAAGGTGGAAGCGAGTATCCAGTCCGTCTGTAATCTTCAGAAGGCGTATGCGAAAGCACTGCTTGTCGACCGAGAAGCACTCGCAGCTGCACAAAATGATGCTGACTTGGTTGAAGCAGAATCCATCCTCCAAAGTGCCTATGAAATGGATGTAAATCCGTTGCTGGAACAGGTCCGCTTGGAGATGGGACGCGATCCACATCCGTTGACAGCCTATCGGAAGAGTGGTTACTATGAGAAAATTAGTGCTGCTCGTGTCGGTGGTGAAAGTCAAGGCTGGGCGTAGGCAAAGTTGAAACAGTCTCAAACTCGGTAGGCGCGGTTTCTAACCGCGCCTTTCTTATGGAAATCATTAAAAAAATATGACCAAGATTAAAATCGGAATTATCGGTTCGGGTGGGATGGCACGCCACCATCTCGCGCGATTTGCTTCAATTCCAGATGCAGAAATCGTTGCGATCGCTTCCAGAAACGAACAGACAGGCACCCAACTCGCCAAAGCACACAAGACCGTCTTTATGTCTGAATGGGATCGTTTGGTTGAGCGTGAAGACATAGAAGCTGTCGTTATCTGCACTCACAACGACAGCCACGGTGAGATGGTGCTTGCGACGTTGCGATCGGATAAACACGTCTTCGTAGAATACCCACTCGCCAGCGATGTTGGTGAGGGTGAAGCGTCCCTTCGGCTTGCTGAAGCGCGCGGTCGTGTCCTGCGGGTGTCGCATCCAGAGGCAGTCTCCAATACCCACAAAGCACTCAAGCAGAAAGTAGGCGAACTGGGTGATTTGTTGTTGACTTCTTTTGTCCGTCTCACACCGGGACGCGGTGCGCGTCCTGAGATTCTCTTCAACCTGCCGGTATCGGGAACCCCTGCGCACTTTTTCATCTACCATATCTATCCGATTGTGGATTTCTTCGGCGGTGCCGCGTCCGTTAAAAGGAACGCTGTCTATGAAGGATTAAGGGAGAATGGACAGTACGACGGGTTTGTCAATACACTCACTGTCGAATTCACACGTGGTGGTATTGGACAGTGGACTTGGGCAGGTGGCATCGCTATTAATGCCGCTGAAGAGCATGAACGATACGTCCTCACGGAAGGGACAATTAGTGATGCGGACAGCGACGCGGGTGGCGAGTGGCACTGCACAACACCCTCCGGCGTGACACCTCTCTCCATACCAGATTCACCGCAACCGACGCTTCAGGAACTGTGGTTGTCTGAGATTCGAGATGCCGCCGATCAATCCCCGAATTTGGAAGACGCTACAGTCGCACTGGAGGCAATTCGTATCAGCCTGGCATCTGGATAGTCCGTTACAGCGTCCGCTGAAACCACGCGACTGATTTGGCAATCACCGCTTGCTCCCATGCAACCGTATTGAACGTATGGTCGGCTTTATCAACGATTTCAAGCTCCGTTAGAGCGTCGCGCCCTTTCATCAATTCGTAGTAGCGTCTGCCATGGGAGACCGGTACGACATCGTCACCACTGCCGTGGATCACGAGGAGCGCGCCCGTAAACTGCTGAATGGTAACTGAAGGGAATAGGTCAGGAAGTTCTTCATAGAACGCCTTTCCGACGATGTTTGGGTTTAGTTGCGCGATCTCCTCTGGGGTCGGTGTCTGTTTGGATCTCTCCAAAATTTCCTGTTTCCGATCGGGTGGATCGTCCGAGAGCGGTGCCCACATCACCATTGATTTCACGCGCGCATCTTCTCCAGAGACACACGCCGCAACACAGCCACCCATGCTCAATCCCAAAACGCCGATGCGTTCAGGATCTACACCCTGCATAGCAGTGAGAACATCAATTGACTTGATGGCATCGGAAATCTCGCCACCGATTGTCATTTCCGAGAAATCGCCCGAACTGTCCCCGCAACCCCGAAAATCGAACCGAAGCACATAGAACCCAATGGCGGCGAGTTCCCGTGCAGTCTTAACGAATATTCTGTGCGGCTCAACTTTCGTTCCAGTGAATCCATGAAAAAAGGCAACCGCCGGACATGGCGCATCGTGAGCCGTTGGTGAATGCAGTATTCCATTTATCTGCTGTCCCTGATTGTAAAATACGACCGGTTTTTCTATCATATCTTTCTTTTCCTTAGCGAGGCTCACTCTCCGTTTGATTCTAAAGCCCGTTGGAAATCTTCTGGACTTTCTGCTAAGATTGCGGCACGATGCAACTGCTTCAGGCGTTGAGGGTCCCCAATTGTTTCTAATACGGACCTGAAAGTGCGTGCCGTCTCAGGCTGTAATCGAAGTGCTAAGGCTTCCAGGATGTCCTCACGCGCCCGTTCTTTCATGCCTTGTTCAAGTCCCTGTTGATGTGCTTCTGCTGCTGCTTTCTCCGTCCAGTATTCGATAATATTAGGTTGTTGCATGGTTTCCTCCAGTTCAGCAAATTATACCATATATCTGCAATGCGAAACAAATTTTTATCCAGAGGCATTCGTAGCAGAATTCAGAATAATGTTCCAAAATGTTACGTTTTTATAACATTTTTAAATTGGCATTTTTGTGGGCGTTTCGGTTGAGAATCCACTGGTGGCGTGGGTTTCCTGGGTGTTTCCCTTGTTGCGATTCTCTGTTGAAAAAAATAATTTGGTGAAAAGTGTAACATTTTCCATTTTTTTCTCTGAATCGCGGATTGACTCAGAGGACACGAATTTTGGGGACATTGAGAGTCTTGCCGCATACGCTGTTGGCTATAGGGTCCGCTGTCTGAACTGTGATTTATATGATTTCTGTGATTTACAGGATTACAGACGTTTCTGGCTTGGAAGTCGCTCTGCTCGGAGAATTGTTGTTGGTAGTCGGGGTCTTGGCTGAAATATGTGACCATCAACCGCTCAAAGAGTTCGCCTTTGCGGTATTCAGAGGTGGCTCTCTCGCGGATGTAGTTGAGTACGCTTTGAAATCCTGGGTTGGTTTGTCTACCTTCGCTTTCGAGTTCTAAATAACTTTGTGTTGCTTCTGACATATTCGTTTCCTGTTCTAAAGTCATATTCCTTGTTCCATCAACCACACGATAACCGATTATACCTACACAGCCATTTTTCTCTCAACAGCGGTGCCTCTTCCATATCTTCTGTAGAAGGCACCTCCGATCTTCAAATTTTTGAAAATCCGAATCACCTATCGCCATCCAGAAACCCAAATGTTTCATCTGCTACTTCTTGTGGCAGTTCCTCAACTCCGCGCAATCTACGATCCATTGCTCGCTTTCGGACCCCTACATCATCAATAGTCTTGGAGACTCTATTCAGCTGATTCCTTAGTGTATCCATAACGTCGCCAAATTTGCCAAACTCAGTTTTGACAGCACCCAGAATCTCCCAAACTTCACTGGAACGCTTCTGAATTGCTAAAGTTCGGAAACCTACACGAAGACTGGTCAAGATAGCGGCAAGGGTCGTTGGACCGGCGACAACAATTCGGCAACTTTGTAAAAGCTCTGTGACGAGACCCGGTACCCGAAGCACCTCTGCGTAAAGTCCCTCAGTTGGCAGGAACATAATCGCAAAATCTGTTGTATTTGGAGGAACAACATACTTCTCTTGAATCTTGCCCGCTTCAGTTCGTACGACTCGTATCAGTGCTTGGACAGCCCTTTGCTCAGCATCTGTATCTGACGCATCAACCAATCTCTCATAGTCCGCCATTGGAAATTTAGAATCAATAGGTAACCATACACACGAATCTGGTTCATCATCGCGTCCGGGAAGGCGAATCGCATATTCAACTGCTTCGCGAGAACCTTCGCGAAGTTGTACGTTCGTATCGTACTGATCCGGGGTCATAATATCGTCAAGAAGTACACCCAGCTGAACCTCGCCCCATGTACCCCTTGCTCTGACATTTGCTAAGACTCGTTGGAGGTCACCAACATCCATCGCAAGGTTTTGCATCTCTCCAAGCCCACGTTGAACTGCTTCAAGTCGATCACTGACAATTTTGAACGATTCCCCAAGCCGCTTTTCCAATGTACTTTGGAGTTTTTGATCGACCGTCTGGCGCATCTGCTCTAACTTATTCTCATTGCTGGTCTGCATCGTTTGAAGACTTTTGTCAACTGTGTCTCTGACATCCTTGATTTTTGATTCGTTAGTTTGTGTTAAATTGTTGATTGCAGCTGTCACACCCTGAGTTCACGGGTCTGTGCCGCACCAAGTTTCCCAACAGCATCCACAAGGGTCTTACTTGTACTTTGGAATTGGTTGGTTAGCATATTCTCTATAGTCTGTCGATTTGATCGAATTTCATCTTTGATATTTCCGTCGGACCTGGATACCTCATTACGAAGGACATCTAACACGTTCTGTTCGCCATGCTGTTTCAAGTGTTTTACTATGAATCCAAGACGATTAAAGGCTAAAATCAATAGTATAAAATTACCGAATAACAGAACACCCCATATTACATTTTGAATCATTATTCTCTATAACCTTTCTTTTTTCTGTTGTTTCTTTCGCTATATTACCGCAAGTTGCCACCTATTTATAGACATAGCACCCCTACAGGGTGCAGTTGTCTGAACATATCATTTTCTATAGACATAGCACCCCTACGGGGTGAGAAAGTGCTTGAAAAACCTCACTGAAACCCGTAGAAATACCCAAGTAAAAACACCAATATTCGTTAGTAGCAACTTGGATTATATTATTTTATTGTGCCCGCTTAGAAAGTAAGCAGCTCCGGACTTGACCAAGTGCACAAGCACCATCAATTCATTATGTCATTGCCTGCACCAAAAAGCAAGTGAAATAATTTGCCTACCATAGCCCAAGTTGCTACTTACAAATTTTAGACATCTCAGTAGGGTCTTCAGGCACTTTCCCATAGGTGTCTATTTAGGACTTCCTGTAGGTTGGGTTGAATGCCTCTGTGAAATCTGATGCGATGGACTCAAATATGTGTCAAATCTAAAGCATCTCATAGACACCCAGGGGTATCCGAGTAAAACCCAACCGTCCACAAGCATAAGGTGCATTTTGGAGTGATAGGAACCTGTACGAGCACCTCAAATACCTCTCCGATGTAATGGAGGTGAAGTGCAGTAAGCCTCTGTGAGAGAGATATAAAAATGCCACAGCAGTGAAAACTGACATACTCCCAAAGCTAAAGCATTGGGGTTCTTTTGTTCCTTGTAGGAACATTCCCCGCTCAGGCGGAGCAACGTTTGACTTCGAGACGAAATCCAACGGGCGGTGTCATTTTCACGGTTTGGGTATCCGTGTCCGCCACTACTGGGACACCGAAGTGTCCAAGATACTTTTTACGAATGTTGATAGTCCCTACACCGTCGCGATGGTATTGAAATCCGCACTTACAGGAATAGTTTCGGTTTGTCGGTTTCTTTCGGTTGCCACAACGTGGGCAGGTCTGTGAGGTATAGGCTTCGTCTACCAACTCAACCTTGATACCTAACGCTTTTGCTTTGTAGGTTATCAGTTCGGTAACCTTACCGAAAGCCCACTGGTGAAGTTTCTGATTCGCACGTTTGCCATAATCAATGTTTTCACGGATACCCGTGAGGTCACCTATAGCAATCGTGCCAATGCCCGACTCAGAGCAGTGTTTGACAAACTTTGTGGTGTGCTTGTGGAGTGCATCCTTGATTTGATTGTCAATCTGTCGAATACGTTTCCACTTCCTACGCACGAGATGCCACCAACGCTTTGAATGGCGTTTGCACCTATCAATCTTTTTACCAAAGGAGGCAATCACCTTGTTTCTCAATCGGTATAGGAAACTTCGGATATACCGCCCATTGAAAATTAGGGTGTTTTGCCCGTCATGGCTGACAATCGGGTGTATCTCGCCAATATCAACGCCTACAATGCCGTCTGCTTTGGAAGCGTCCGGTTTCTCGGTGTTATAGACAAAATGCAGTTCATAGTGTCCACGCGTATAGACGAGGTTCACAATCGCAATGTTAGAGACAACAGAAAGGTTAAACAACTTTGGAAGGGGTATCTGTAGGGGAGGGTTTCCCCGTCCATTAGAAAGGATTACCATATGACCGAACAACGTTTCTTTGAATTGGATTGCCGACTTCTTCCAAGTCGTTGTTTGGAAGCGTTTGGACTTATGCGGAGGTTTCGCGGTTGTATCGCCGTTCCTCCGCAACGCACGGTAGGCTTTCCTATTCTTGAAATACCGCTCACGCACGGCTTGGATACTCTGTGAGTGTAGGGGTTGGGACTTTGAAAGTTGTTTATCCATCCACAACTCACATTGT
Source organism: Candidatus Poribacteria bacterium (assembly GCA_965220065.1). Lineage (GTDB taxonomy): Bacteria > Poribacteria > WGA-4E > WGA-4E > WGA-3G > WGA-3G. Next base: position 3,708,163 of record OZ244804.1, on the reverse strand, counting down.
TTGTCAATGCGCCCAGTGGTTCGATAACCGTGCGCATAGTCCCAAACGGAAACCTTGAGGTTTAGGCACTCGTTCCAAACAGACGCAGATGCCGCGTTAAGGATATCCAATTGTTCAGTGTGAGGGATTTTCAGTTTCAAGGTTCGCAATGTCAAGTCTCCGTGAATGTTGGTCATTCAACTTGACATCAGAATTCAAGGGTGGTAGAATTAAAAGCGTCAAGATGAAAAATCCATCGCAAGTGGTTTTAGTAGTTTGACACGGGGAGGTTCGCCCCTCCCCACTTTCCTACCACTATTATAGCATTTTCCCTACTTTTTGTCAATAGGAAAAAAACTAAAAAAATAGTCTTGTGTTTTGACAACGCCTTGGTCTAACACATGAGGACGAGACTGTATCCCAAACCTAAAGGAAACCTGGGTTTTAGTCTCGGAAACTTTGATAAATTTGCATTCCTAAATTATATATGTTATCATATATAATGTAAACTTAAATAGACACCCAGGAACATGAAAAGAAAATGTTACACTTCCGCCGAATTATTTTTTTGCAGCAGAACATCAGTCCCGAAAATGTCCCGAAACCCAGACGACACCTGAAGTGAGAGATACTCACCGATGTACCTGCAATGTTACACTGGTGTAACATTTTAATTACATAAATGCCGACCCTCAAACGCTAAAATCCCATGCAAAGAAAACTTGGGGTTTCTGGGGTTGAACGTATTTACATAAATGCCGCCCCTCTGGGGCCATGGTCATTAACTTGCACCTACTGATAACTGATGGAACCAAAATCGATCGGCTTGCGCGTCCCCATTCTCTTGCGGAATATGTATGAAACCGCAATAACTTTCCTCTATCCCGCAGAATGTCGGGTTTGCAAGGAATTTCTTGGGGCTACGTCTACACCTTATATCTGTAATAACTGCTGGCAGGATATCCACTTCCTCGAACCGCCTTGGTGCGGTATATGTGGCACGCCGGGGGTAGACGGACTCTGTGATGAATGTGCTACGACTCCGCCACGCTACGGAAAACTGAGATCCATCGCATTCTATCAAACCACACTCCAACAAGCAATACATTTCTTTAAATTTGAAAAGAAAATGGTATTCGTGCAGCACCTCAGTCAACTGATAGATGCACATATTCCCTTGGACTGTAGCATCGCCGCATACGACTTTATTTTGCCCGTCCCAATCCATAAGAAACGACTGCGGGAACGCGGTTTCAATCAGGCGACACTCCTTGCCAACGGGATTGGGAAATCAGCAGGGGTGCCAGTGCTCACAGACACATTGATTCGGCATCGGCATACGGTGGCGCAAAGCAGTTTGGATAGAGAAGCCCGCCAGCAGAATATCGTCGGTGCTTTTGAAGTCCGAGACCCAGATGTTATTCGTGGAAAGCAGCTTTTGGTGATTGACGACGTTTTCACCACGGGTGCTACGATTCATGAAGCAGTCCACGAACTCTGGACTGCCGATCCCGCCGAGGTCGATGTTTTAACACTGGCAAGAACCTTGGACAATTAAAAATCGTGAAACTTTTTCCCGTATATTACGTATTATATGAAGGTTCACGCTATAACACGGATGCAGACGTGCCTTCGCTATTGTAAGACGAACGTTTGAAAGTTGCACCTTAAAATTGCTTATCATTTCGATAATCATCTAAATTTATAGTGGGAGGGTAAACCTTTGCACTTAAATAGCATTAAAATTCGTGGATTTAAGAGTTTCGCCGAAGAAATTGAGCTTACACTTGAACCGGGCATCACGACGATTGTCGGACCCAACGGCTGCGGAAAAAGCAACGTTTCCGATGCGATTCGCTGGGTGCTCGGTGAACAGAGTGCTCGTGGGCTTCGGTGTGCTTCTATGCGCGACCTACTTTTCAATGGGGGTGCTAATTTTGCACCCGCCCAGAAAACAGAGGTGGCACTGCGTTTTTCAAATGGACATCCCTCAAATGGACACCCTGATACCCCCACACAAGATACTCCCAAACTTGCCTTCGCATCTCCAGAAATTGAGGTGTCTCGCCACCTGACCCGCGGTGGTGAAAGCCGCTATCTGATTAACCAGAATCCGTGTCGTCTCCGAGACATCAGCGAACTCTTTATGGACACAGGTATTGGCGTAGATGCTTACTCCGTTATGGAGCAGAGTAAGATTGACCTGATCCTGAACGTCCGCCCCGAAGAACGTCGGTTCCTATTTGAAGAGGTCGCTGGGATTACGAAGTCCAAACATCGCAAAAAAACAGCACTCCGTAAACTTGAACAGACCGAGCAAAACCTCGCCCGTATCAACGATGTGATTCAGGAGTTACAGCGCGAAACTGAGGAACTCAAGGAACAAGCCGAACAGGCACGACATTATAATACACAACAGGCGCAGTTAAAGCAGCTTGAGTTAGAACTGGCGCATAGGGAATACGATAAACTTCGCATAGACTATGACCAAGCCCAAACCGACTTGGATGAAGTCTTAGCCACTGTCGCGGGGGCATCTGAAACCCTTAAAGCCGCTGAAGAACGCATTGAGAACTCCACTAACCGCCGATCTGAGTTGGATGCAGCGATACGTGAAGGACAGGTAGCACTTCGCGAGATCGAATCACAGATTGAGCAAATCGAACGCCAGATCGTACTTCACAAGGAACGCCAACTCAACATTCAACGGCAACGGGAGCGGGCACTCCAAACGCTTGAATCCTTAAAAGCACAGCAAACCGGTATACTTGCACAGCAGCGGGAACGCAACCAAGAATACCAAAAGCTTGAGGCATCCTGTAAAATAGAAGGGAGCCGTTTGACGGCACGTCAGCAACTCCTAACAGAACTCGCGGGGCGAATCAGCGCAGCAAAGGATTCTGTACAAGAAGCACAAGATGCCTTGCAAGAGATCACAACAGAGTTGACAGAACGCGAACGCGAACGCTTAGCGATTGAGCACAAGTTGACAAGTAACGCAGGAAATCTCAATCGCATCAAAGAAAACAAGGCAGCGTTAGCGGCTGAACTCAGCACTGCCAGTGATACTCGCGATGAAGTCCAATACGCCGAAACACAATTGAAGGCAGCCCTCGTTCAAATCGAAACGGAGAAAAATCAGGTAGAGATAGACTTTAGCGAGAATCAAGATGCGCTCCGTAAGATCGAAGCCGAAATCCGAGACTTACAAAATACCTTAGGTGCCAACGTCTCCCGGCTCAAATCATTACAAGAATTGCAATCTGCTTATGAAGGATACTATACCGGTGTTCGGGCGATCATGCAGGCGAAAACCCACTACTCCGATCAGTTTCAAGGCGTGTGTGGTGTCGTTGCCGAACTGCTTACAACAGATACTCAGTATGAAGTCGCAATAGAGGTGGCTCTCGGGAGTGCCATCCAGAATGTCATTACTGAAACCGCCGAAGATGCCCAAAAGGGTATCGCTTTCCTTAAACAGCATCGCGCGGGTAGGGTAACGTTCCTCCCACTGGATATCTTACGCGGACGTAGGTTTAATGATGATAAGCTGCTAAACCAGCCCGGTGTCATCGGAATCGCTGAGGAATTGATCGATTATGACGCCAAATACGAGATTGCGATGCAACATCTGCTGGGCAACACGCTCGTTATTGAAGATTTGGACTCGGCAATCGCACTGACCCGTCAGTTCCGTCTCAGTGCCCGTCTCGTCACGTTAGACGGCGAAGTCATTAACACATCCGGTGCCATCACTGGCGGTCACACAAGCCAGAGGCAGAGCGGACTCCTCAGTCGTTCACGCGAACTGGAGACGCTTGAGGATGAGATCGGGAGGCTGACACAAAGCTCCAATAAGAAGGATGAGAAACGCAAGGCGTACGCTGCAGCAATCGCGAATCTGCAAAAGACGCGACAGACACTCACTGCGCAGTGGCAGGATAAACGGGTTGAAAAAGCGTCATTGACGAAAGACTTAGAGCAGGCAAACCTCCAAGTTACCCGACTCGAACATCAACTCGCGGCACTTGAGGTCGAAAACAGGGAATTGGACACCGCAGTCGCGGCATCGCGCGAAGAACAACAGACACTTGAAACTGAAATCCAAGCGTTGACGCAAAAGAGTAGTCGTACCCAGCGATGGATTGAACGCATGTCCGAGCAAATTGAAAGCGAAAACCGGAAACATACTGAGGTCGCGAGCACCTGTCAGGAGATGGAAGTCTTCTTGGCAGGACAGCGTCAGAAACTGGAAGGTTTAGCCTCCGAACTCCAAACCCTCAAAGAGACGCAACAGCGAACAGCGAAGGATATCGCTGAACAACAAGAAATTATTAACACAGATGAACAGCGAAAAAGTGACCTCGTGGAGCAGGTAGCCGCCGCGCAACGCGAGTTCCTCCGTTTAGAGGGGGACCGCGCCGAAGCGGAATCACATGTTGACGAACTGACCGAAGAACGTGAGAGACTCCTTCAGGAGGTAGAGGTTCTCCAAAAGGAGATGCGCGCAACCCGTAGAAACTTTGAGAAACAGAACCGCGCGCGCCATAAACTCGAAGTCGCCACAACGCAACTTGAGATGCGCATAAAATCGGTCTCAACCCGCATCCATGATAAATACGAGGTATCCATCGATGAACTGCCACCAATAATGAATAACGAACAAGCGATGGACGAGATCGATCTGTTGGATAACATTGAAAAGTTGAAAGCGGAAATCTCAGGAATGGGAGCGGTAAATCTCAAAGCAATTGAGATTTACGAGGAACGTAAGAAACGCCACGATCTTCTCATTTCCCAGCGCGCTGATGTCGAGCAGTCCCTCCAATCCACCTATCAGGTGATCCAGAAAATTAACCAGACATCAAAAGAGCTGTTCCTTGAGACGTTTGAACAGGTGCAGACAAACTTCCAAGAGGTCTTTACAGAACTCTTCGGCGGCGGTGAAACCGAACTCCTCTTGACGGATCCGTCCAATGTGCTTGATTCAGGCATTGACATTATTGCCCGCCCTCCCGGCAAACGTCCACAGAGCATCACGCAACTTTCCGGCGGAGAACGTTCATTGGTGGCGATTGGACTCCTGTTCGCTGTCTTCAAAATCAAGCCGAGTCCTTTCTGTGTACTCGATGAAGTTGACGCCGCACTCGACGAAGCAAACATCCTCCGCTTTACCAATCTGATCCGCGCCTACGCCGAGAACACACAGTTCGTCATCATCACACACAACCGTCGCACGATGGAAATCGCTGATGTGATGTACGGCGTGACGATGGAACAGGCGGGTATCTCGAAAATCGTCTCCGCTAAGTTTGCTGAATAAGGAAAGGGTTGTCAGTTGTCAGTCCTGTAGGTTGGGTTGAGTGGTAAAACTCAACTCCCTCTCGTTACTACCGAAACTGCAACTCGCCAATGCTCATTTTTTGTAAGCAGATAGAGCGAAACCCAACAAACCCACCGCTTTCAAAGGAAAAATATCGTTGGGTTTCACTCAGGCTTTGGAACATTCAAGGATCCCCTGCACTTTGAAATTGATTGTCTATGTCGGATTCTTCGGAGACACCCGTTCAACCCAACCTACAGTGGGCTAAATATGGACAAGCTGAATCGAGCTTCACTCACAATTCTGCCACTTTCTGAACGCCAGCACAAAATGACGGTCGCAGATGTCTATCCGTTAGATGTGGAGATCCCGCGCTACGAAAACCCGCATCTCTCCGCCGTTGCCGATCGTATTGTTGAGGCGCATCATCGTGGGAAACAGGTGATTTGGATGATGGGCGCGCACGTCATGCGGCGCGGCAATTCCCGTTTCATCATTGATTTGATGGAACGCGGCATCATCACGCATGTCGCTACGAATGGTGCGTGTGCTATCCACGATTTTGAACTCGCACACATCGGTGCCACGCTTGAAGATGTAGAGGACTACATTTGGGATGGGAAGTTCGGCAATTGGGAGGAAACCGGACGCTACCTGAACGAAGCGATTTTTCGCGGTTACCGAGACAGGATCGGTTTTGGGGAAGCCGTTGGGAGATTAATCCAAGAAGGCGAAATGGGTATCCCGTTTCCTTACCAAGATGTGAGTCTGTTTGCCGCAGCGTACCGGTTAGGTATACCCTTCACTGTTCACAAAGGTATCGGATACGACATCATCGACCAACACCCTTCCGCCGATTACGCCGCGATGGGATGGACAACGGGTGAGGATTTTCTCCGTTTTGCCCACAGTGTCTCTCAATTAGAAGACGGTGTTTTTCTGAATTTAGGGTCTGCTGTTATGGGACCTGAAGTCTATCTCAAAAGCCTCTCAATGGCTCGCAACATTGCAACCCAGCGGGGCGAGGAGATTCGACACTTCACGACCGCGAATTTTGACTTAATCGATTTCCCCGATTTCCAAGACGAAGGGAAACCCACGGATGCACACTACTACCACCGTCCCAAGAAAACAATTCTCATCCGCACAGTGAAAGACGGTGGTGAAGGCTACCATATCTCCGGCGATTTTTCGATCACTGTCCCACAACTCTACCGTTTGATAATCGCAGGGCTCGCCACGTAATGATCAGCTAACCGACAGACGCTATTTCTAAATTGCCCCGCCAGTGTTTCTGTAACATCCGCTTCAACAACTGATGCACAGATGCGTTCAGCACTGGATCGGCTTTGATGAGCGACTCCGCTTCTTTTTTCGCCGCCTCCAAAAGCGTCGCATCGTGAATGATGTTCGCGATCTTGAAATTTGGGATACCCGATTGGCGTGTACCGAAAAACTCGCCTGGACCTCGGATGTTCAAGTCTGCTTCGGCAATCCGAAAGCCATTGTTTGTCCGAATCATCGCTTGAATGCGTTGAAAAGAGTCATCACCTCTGGGCGAAGCGACAAGGTAACACTTCGATTGATGCTCACCACGTCCGACACGCCCACGCAATTGATGCAATTGGGACAACCCAAACCGTTCGGCATTCTCAATCACCATCAGCGTCGCGTTCGGAACATCAATACCTACCTCAATCACTGTCGTTGAGACCAGAACATCGATGTGTCGATCCTTGAAGTTCATCATGACTTCCTGTTTCTCAATGGACTTCATTTGTCCATGTAGAAGTCCGAGACGCAGATCAGGGAATACCTCACTCTGAAGATGTGATGCCATCTCCGTGGCGGCTTTGAGTTCCTCCAGTTTTTCGGACTCCTCAACGAGTGGGTAGACGATGTATGCCTGTCTGCCGCGTTGAATCTCCTTCCGAACGGTGCTATATAATTTTTCCCGCTCCTTCTCTCTTATCCAATGGGTCTTAATCGTCTGTCTACCGGGCGGCATCTCATCGATAACAGAGACGTTCAGGTCCCCATAGAGCGTCAATGCGAGTGTCCTTGGAATTGGGGTCGCCGTCATGACGAGTACGTCCGGTGCTGGAGGCGGTGCGGCACCTTGCTTTTGCGTCCCATTTGCTTCGGTAGTCACGCCATCACGATCATCGTGATGGTATGCTACCGCCGATTGTGCTTTGTTACGGAGCGTTGCGCGTTGCATCACACCGAACCGATGCTGCTCGTCGATGATAACGAGTCCAAGTTTACGAAAATCGACCCCTTCCTGTATCAACGCCTGTGTCCCAACAATGAGATCTGCGGTGCCATCAGCGATTGCCGCCAATGCCTCTTCGCGCTCTGGTTTTGGCAAGTCACTTTTGAGAAGCACAACGTTTATGTTTTCGGCACCAATTTGCTCGGCATTCTTGCGCAAATCCTTGAGCATCTCTGAAAGATTATAATAGTGTTGTTCGGCGAGGATTTCAGTAGGAACCATCAGCGCGCCTTGATACCCATTTTCGATAGCACAGAGCAACGCCATCGCTGCAACAACCGTCTTTCCCGAACCGACATCCCCTTGAATGAGTCGATTCATGACGGTTTCCTGTCGCATATCGTTTTGGATTTCAGCGAAAACTCGTTTTTGTGCACCTGTGAGTTCATACGGAAGCGACGCAAGAAAATCCTGTAAGAGGGAAGGAGAGGTCCCAGCCCTTTCCGTTCCGACCCGAAACGCGATACCGTCCTCTGAGATACGACGTTCCTTTTTCATCTCCATCCCGAGACTGAGGAGAAAAAACTCCTCAAAAGCGAGCCGTTTCTGCGCCGCTTCCCGATGTGCTTCCGATGTCGGAAAATGAATCTCGTTCATGGCGGATTGTCTATCAACCAAGCGTTGCCGTTGGCGGAGTGCGAATGGCAAGATCTCAGGTATCTGTTGTCCATATTCATCCAACGCCGTCCGCATCCACGCACGCAGCATCTTCGCCGTAAGTTTCGCCGTGAGCGGGTATTTGGGAACAATCCGATTTGTGTGGATTAAGTTCTCTTCCTCGAACAGTTCAAATTCATAGTCGGTGGCTTGGATTTCATTGTAACGGCGAGCGAATTTACCGCTGACGACAACCTCGGTGTCAACAGGAAGCAGTGCTTTCATAATGCCGATACGCCTACCGAAGTTAACGAGGAGTGCGACCCCTGTGCCATCGTAAATTGAGATCTTACCGATGCGTTTCCCTTTCGCCGTCGGAGACGAGGTGTGATTGACGACCTTGCCTTGTATTGTTTCAGGTTCGTCATCTTCCCTTCTACCGACCCTGTAAATCTCTACCATTTTGGATCGGTCGATGTAATCGCGCGGGTAATATGCCAGCAACTCGCCAACCGTTTGGATACTGAGTTCTTCCGAAAGCATTTCGGCGCGTCGTGGACCAATCCCTTTGAGATACTGGAGCGGTTGGGATAGAAACTCAAGCGAATCGAGGTCTGCTGAAACAGGGGTGTCTGAGATTGGAACAGATTCTGATTGGTTGTCAATCGCCGGTGGTCGGCGGTCAGCGGAACCGCGGACGGCTCCTTCTCGCTGATTGCTAACTGGCTGTGACGGAGGATCTGTGTCTTGGAAAAGGGGCAAATCTTCCGTTGGTACCGTAGAAACTGGACGTTCCGATGCCTGTTCCCGCTTTGGAGGTGAACTTTCGGGGGCACTTTCTACTTCCGCAAAGAGAGACAGCATATCCGTTTGGGCACTTTTTTTGGAACTTGCACGTTGCGTCTTCGGCTGTTGGCGCGTTTGCGCCGGTTCAGCGCTTGTCCTGACTACATCCGAGGCACTTCGTTGTCCGTGTCCGAGTGCGGCATCAATTCGTCTCGCCGCTTCCCCAAGTACGCGTTGGCGTTCGGTGGACGATGCGCCGGCGTAATTTTCAAAGAGGTTCGATAAACCCTTGAGCACCTCTTTTTCAGCCGCCTCTAATGTGAAGGTCTCTCCGCTCTTTACCCATAACTGGACATAGTTCCCCAATCCGTCAATGACAACATCGTCGCGGCACCCCTTTCGGAGTTCTTGTTGAAAGGGGCGACGGATCGTGGTAAGGATTTTTGTGAAATTGTTCATATTTTTATTGGAACCAGACGCTGCTATCTTCGCTGGTTAGATTTCTAACTCTGCCTTTTCTGAGTTTTTCTTCGGAGGTTCGCAACCCCACAATTATGTAATCAATCTATATACGTTCCGTTAACATATTAGACGCAAATTCCGCAAAAACGTTGAGTTTTCTTGACAAAACGGAGTTGACACAACATCGCAAATCGTCTATAATCTCTTTAAACCTAACCGACTTGTAACGCACGCCATGAAAAGGAGTCACACCATGGTATCTCCATACTTGACAGAGGTTCAACAAAAAGAGTGGCAAACGGAGGGGTTTCTGCTCATCAAAAACGTCCTTTCACCCGCTGAGATTGATACACTTTTGACAGCCGTGGACTCAGCGATCGAAACATACGTCCAAGAAACGCCAAGCCTACAAGGCAATAACCGGTTTGGAAAGGGAGCCTATACGATTATCCGCGCCATTGAACGGACAGATGCGCTGGATCCGCTCACCGATCATCCGCGCCTCTTCGGGACTATTCTTTCAATGATGGGTCCCTATCTCCACATCATGGGAACGCAAATCTACGTCCGACATCCTGATGCAGAGGCACTGATGGCGTTTCATACGGATGCGGGTCCCTCACTTCAACGTATCCATCCGCACCCGGATAGTTTACCGCTACAGTTCAAAGTCCAATTCTTCTTAACCGATCTGACGGAACCGAATCAGGGGAACTTTATGTGTGTGCCGGGAAGCCACAAGGTCTCTTTCCCTGAGAACGGTTTTAAAAAAGGTAAGTATCCCGAAGGCGCGATTCAGGTCCTTGCGGAGGCAGGAGATGCAGTCATCTTCCCATGGGCATTGTGGCACGGTGTCGGTCCGAATCAGACGGAACGCATTCGCAAAAGCGTGACTTTCCGTTATGGGCAGATGTGGTCTCGCCCTTATGACTATGACCAACTTCCCGAGGACGTTCTCGCACGGATGACTCCGCGCCGCCGGAGATTGTTCGGCGATATGGGTGAAGACCATCATCCAACCGATTACTTCAAACCGCACGATCAACTTGAAGTTATTTGTGCCGACGAATGGAATGTTCCACTTCCATGAGGACACGCCAACTCAGAAAAATGTTGGGTTTCACTCCATCTCTCTGAAAGGCGCGTGGTATGAAAAAAAGGGGTTCTTCCGTAAATCCATGGACTTTTATGATTTCCCGTTCAACCCAACCTACGGGGTCCTAGCGAGGTTAATGAAGATTAATAAAATATTTCGGTAATTCCATGATCACACTCGGTGCGGTTAGGAAACCGCACCTACCGGGCCTGGGAAAATAAATATTACCGAATTAAATACTTAAACTTCATCAAACCTCGCCATTTTCATGTGGATCGGTGTTCCAACAGACAATTAATTCGTGTGCGCCTGCAATTTCTCAAACAGATCCCGGAAAATCGCATCTCGATCGACACTCGACGCGACGCGCATGAGGTGGCGATTGTTATCAAAACTCCATGTCGCCGCTTCCGTCAAGATGGGACTGTGAACGATTTCTGTCGGCACCCACGCCGGATTGATAAGGTACGCCGTTGCGGATATATCCCATATCACCTTTGACCACGCGAAGTGGTCGCTTGCGTAGTCTTTAAAAATCTCGACGAGGTAATCGCCAATTTTCCCCCTACCCTGTACATAACGTTCCATCTCTGCAACTGTCGTGTGCAGATGTGAGACGACCCCCCGTGCTGGGAGCCAAACGAATGGGACGCCGCAATCCAAAACCACTTGTGCGCTCCGAAGGTCCTGCATCAGGTTGAACTCTCGGGTGTGCGGCCAGTACAACGGATTCCCGCCAAGCCAGATGATAACAATGCGTTCGATAATTTCAGGTTCTATCAGGATAGCGGAGGCGACGTTCGTTATAGCACCCACGGCAACCACGTAAAGTGGATCTTCAGGTGTTGCTGCCATCGCACGTTCAATCATATCGGTCGCGGCATCGCTCGGCACGGGCGTCTCTGTATCAGGAAGAAATGCTCTGGAACCGCGATAGACGAACCCCTCGGTAGGGACCTTGAGAAAGTCCAAAAGTCTCAGAATCTCATCGTAACTTTTCTCCATCCCATCTTCGGGGCTGTTTGAACGGTTGTTGTGGAAAGGAACGGCATACATAGCCTCAACGTTGAGGTGTTCTGGTGAAAGGAGCGCGTGGACAACGGCAAACTGGTCGTCGATTTCGTTATAGGTGTCAGTGTCAAGGACCATTCGCACCTGTCCCGTCGGAGGTTGGAGCATCTCTACACGTTTTGACTCTGACAGCGTCGGAAAGTTCATAAGCGGTTTTACCTTGTGTGATAAGAGTTTTCTTTAGTATATCACGTTTGGAAAAAGATAGGAATTGATTATTAGGCTTCGAGGATGGGAATATTGTACGCCTTCAACCGCTGGGTTGCGAGGTAGGTCGGCAGGCCGCACAGTAAATTTATTCATCTTCTCCGTGAGTGTCCGTCGTAAAGGATTCAGGGAGTTCATCAAAGTCTTCAACTATCTTCACTTTTCCCTTCCACTGTCCCCCGCGGCGCGGTTTTTTGCTACGCTGTTCTGAGGCTACCTGATCGAGGTGCTGTAACTGTTCCTCAACAAAAACTTTGAGGTTATCGTTTTCTTGTTGCTCTGCCAATTTCAAAGCGACCTGAAAATCCGATTTTGCTTCATCAATACGATCTAACTTGACTTTCGCCACTCCGCTATTGGCATGGGCTTCTGCATAATCAGGCTTTATACGAATCGCCTCGGTGTAGTCGGCGATGGCCTCATTAAACTCTTGATATAGAGATTTCTGAACCCCTCGATTGTAGTAAGCCATTGCATAATCTGGATTTATGCGAATTGCCTCAGTATAATCAGCAAGTGCCTCGTTATGTTGATCCAATTCGCCCCTTAAATTACCTCTATTGTTGTAGGCATCGGCGTAATCTGGATTTATGCGAATTGCCTCAGTATAATCAGCAAATGCTTCATCGTGCTGACCTAACTTGTCTCGTAAGAGTCCGCGAATATTATAGGCAGCAGCGAAATCTGGCTTTAACGCAATTGCCTCGTCGCAGTCTGGTATAGCCAAGTCATATTGGCCAAGTAAGTTCTTTCCAAAAGCCCGATAGTAGTAAACATTAGCAGAGTTAAGTCCTTGCTGAATTGCTTTATCAAAATCAGCAATCGCAGACCCATATTCGCCGAGGTGATGATTTACGTATCCTCTGTTGTAGTAAATTCCAGCGTCATCAGGGTTTAATTCAAGTGCCTTGTCAAAATCAGCAATCGCATCTTGGTATTCGCCGAGTTGGGTCTTGGTAATTCCTCTCTGATTGTAGGCTATAATGTTATTTGGATCTAATTTCAATGCCATGTCAAAGTCGTCAATCGCATCTTGGTGCTTACCAAGATTACATTTTGCATTTCCTCTAGCACCATAAAAATTAGCATTATCTGAATTCAACCCGATTGCTTTATCAAAATCAGCAATCGCTGATTTATGCTGACTAAGACAATCCCTTGCACATGCTCTGTTGTAATATGCATCAGCAACATTTGGATTCAACTCAATTACTTTGTCAAAGTCAGTGATTGCTGACTCATATTGCTTCAAGTTAGCCTTCGCGGTTCCCCGATTGAAGTGCAACTTAACGGAGTCAGGATCTGATTTAATCCCCTTACTAAAATCAGCGATCGCACCTTTATAGTTCTCAGATTCGGATTTCATAGTCCCACGATTGTAATACGCGTTAACAAAGTTGGGATCTAATTCAATTGCTTTGTTGAAACTTGCCATCGCTTCTTTGTATTGGGTGAGCTTAAAATGTGCAATGCCTTGGCTGTAGTAAACTTTAGGAAAATCGGGGTTCAATTCTATCACCTTATCGAAAACGCCTATTGCCTCTTTATATTGGCTGAGACTGTTGCGTGCAATTCCCAGATTGTAGAAGGCTTCCCAAAAATCAGGCTTCAATGCAATCGCCATTTCATACGCAGTAAGGGCTTTTTCCATCCAAGTGCTTTCCACAAGGAGGTAACCAATGGAAAAAAAAGCATCTGCAGCGAGTTCGTTTTCGATCAATTTATGAATGTTCGCAATGGAATTTTTATTTTTCTTTGTAACTTCTGTCGTTCCTTCCTCTACCAACTCTGGAAACCGTTCGGTGAGTTTTGGAACGTAGGCATCCTCATAGTTGGCAATGATCCGAATAATAAAGTCCATCAGTGGTACTAACGGATGGTTTTCATCTTCACCAACGGAATAGATTAACTCTTCTAATACATCATCCAGCCACTGATACTCGTCTTTAGTTAACTTGATAACACCGTAATGTCCATGCCGCTGTCCGAAATCGATTAATCCATCTAATACTTCTGTTACCCATTGGTACGCACTCTCAGGGTAGGTTATGGGCACGGTAGGCACTGATAGCCGAATTTGTACCTGAACGTGTATCGGTTCAGAGCTCTTGAAAGGTTGAGGTCTGTTCGATCTTTCATCGAGCAGGATGGGATCCAATGGCAAAGGACTTGGTCCTGACAACATACCAAATGCGGATTGTGTTCCGGCTAACATAATTTACCCCTCAAGTTCCTTTTGCTATATTCCGCGTGCGTTTCCACCCGTCTGATAGCGACGATTTGTTGTCTATATTGAATGAAGGCAGTAAGGCGCGCTTTGTTGCCACCAATGTTGAAAACTGTCAAGGTTGTTCTTCTTCCTGTTCGTGATAATTCCCCTGAAGGTACTTGCACTGGATCAGCGTGAGGAAACGTTTCGCGCAATTCGACAATTGATCTGAAGGTTCCTTCATCTATTAATCTAAACCACCGGTTAAGTGCGGATCTGGCATTTGGATGTGTCTGTGCAAATTCGTCCAGTTTTTCGGCACCTATAATATCCATTTGTAAACAAGATCCGCCTCTTAGTTATGTCAGGTTATTCGCCTAATTAGTATACCATAGAAAAAAACGACTGTCAAAAATAGTCGTGTGGGAAAATACTACATCTCCCCGCCAATATCCAACGCAGATAACCTATCAACAATCCCCACCGTCTCCAAACTCACACCTATAACCTTCCGAATGAGACCTACGATATATTCTTCATCATCCGCACGGTTCGGATTGTTCTCAATACCACTCCTCCTATCCGTTTTTATACGATACTGATCGACCACCCACTCCAATGCTGAGCGGTTCCCTAACCGATACTGGAACACCTCCGCAGGAATCCCTGCCAATGTGAGGAAATTGTTATACCGGATCTGGGTTTTGTCTCTAGAAAACCGCATCTGTTCCACACGCCAATCGAGCGGCATATCCGGTGTTTCAATCAGGTCTAACTTATACTGGGGTTGGTCTTCGTAGTGGACGTGAATTTCCGCTAACCACCTTCCCGCCTCAACGAATTCCCAAAATTTAGGGGCAAATGGGATATGGGGTAAATCCCGTTTGAGGTTCACCTGATACCGCTCGCGATACACAGGATGATGCAGCAGGGCGTAAGTATAATGAAAAATGTCCCACTTGGCGATTTGATCGTTTTTGTAATGCCCTCGGAATTTTGTCAACGCCCAATCTGTGATGTTCTCGCGACGATTTGTGCCATCCTCATCGTAGATGTAAAAAGGGAAGTATTGTCCAGCTGAGCCGAAACCACCTGTCATAACATGCTCAGCAATACAGTCAGTCATGAGACAGGTAAAAGGCTTCTCCCGTGACCGGCTGACACATATTACCCGATTTTCCTTCTCTGTATCAGGTGTCGGAAAGATCCGTGGAAAGACAAAGACTCGCTGATTAAGGATTCTATCAAAGAACAAATTTGTTTTCGTAAATGGTCTGTAGAGATGTTGTCTAATTTTTGATGGTGCGAATTCCGCAATATGCCCACCTTTGAGTTGGGACTTTAAGCCCGAACTCCAACTAATTTGCTCGCTATCGTAACTCACAAAATCGTCCACATCTTCATCTGGATTCTCTCTCCGTTCCCAGCTGAACACCTGCGAATTGTAAAACTTGATTGTCCGCTGTATATTCTCGGTAAGCGCATTTTGGTTAAAGTTAATCACCCAGGCATCCCGATTGGTCTGGACGCCGCTGCTAAATTGATGGAAAATCACATCTGAGACCTCACCTTTTGTGGCTTTCGCTTGTTTACTCCCCATCGGCAGAAAGGTCTCAAAATCCTCGCGCAGCCCTTCAGTGAGCCACGTATGGCGTGCGTCGGGTTGAATGGAATCCCAATTGATATTGCCGATGTGTTCACACGCGTCCAAAAAGTCAAACGTTGCCCCTTTGTTCATCTCTGCCATCTCAGCGTTGTAAAAAATGCGGGCAGGCTTTGATTGACCTTGACGCTTTTTCACGAATAGGTTTATGCTCACCCCAATCTGAATGTCAAAGACATTGGAGTCTCCAGCGTGTCCCTTACGGACATTGCCACCTAAGTCGAGCAGATAGATAGCATCACACGCATCAGCAAGGTATTTCCGCATCCCATCAAACGCCTGACCCGTGATAAAGTTGTGATTCGTTATGAATGCGACAATCCCCTCACCTTCAATCCGATCTAATGCCCAGAAAATTGCTTTGACGTAGGGATCGTAGAGTGAAGTTTTGTTTGTCGCCATGGAGGCTTGGGCGTACGTCTCCTGAATCTGTTTATCGAGTTCAGGGTACCTACGATTCCTATTAGCATCGTTTTCATCCATCTGTCGAGCGTTATAGGGCGGATTTCCAACCACGACAAACATTTCTGTCTGTTTCTGTTTTTCAACTCGACGCGTATTCTCTGGTGCGAACATGGATAACTGACGCTCTGCTGTCAAATCGAAGGTGTCCACAAGGCATAAGTTGTCAAAAGGCTGATACTGTTTGGTGGCAACGTAGAACTCATGCTCAATGTTCATACTCGCGATATAATAAGGCATCAGCAACACTTCATTGCAGTGAAGTTCATCGCTATATTTTGCCTTAAGCGCGGTTTTGTCGATTTCCTGTATGAGTCGCACGATGAAATTGCCGGTGCCCACAAATGGGTCAATGAGATGTACACCACTATCGGAGAGTGAACGTCCAAACGCAGTTTCAAGCAGATATGAAATGCTTTTCACCATGAAATTCACTATGGGCTGCGGCGTATAGACGATGCCGTGCGTATCGGCGACCTTGACAGAGAAGCCTTGGAAAAACTGCTCGTATACGGTATTGAGAAAGTGTTGTTTCTGAGAGAAGTCAATAAAGGTTGCAGCGGCGCGTTGAATTGCACTATAGAAGGGAGCGAGTTCCCGGAGGAATTCGGCGCGGTTATAGGCATGTTCCGTAAGCGCGTCAATCACATTTTCAATTTCGCGTGCGATGATATTTCGGCGTGTAAAATCGCGATTGTCAAAGACAGTGGAGAAGATTTCCTCCGTCAAGAGGTGTTGGATGAGCATCTCCTCTACAGCAGCCTTAGCGAGGTTAGGGTTAATCGCCTCTCGGCAGTGACGATGGAAGTCAGTGAATGCCTCTTGAAACCGAGCGTTAGTTTCCTCTTCGTTTTGAATTAACACTGAGGCACGTTTCCCGAGTGCTGGCACTTTGTCCTTGAACTCAACGACAGCGCGTTCCCAGTTGGCGATATCTGCTTGTTCATAGCTGAAGAAGGCGTGAAGCACCCGAATAAATGCTTCTGGGTCAGCAATACCGACATCCATGACCTCTTGCTTACCCTGATAGAGGATGGCACGTTCTTGGGTTGTAAAGAGGATGTTTTCCTGTGGATAGCCTGCGTCAAATTTCCGTCTAATTGCAGTCGCGAGGGTATCATGGAGGTCCTTTGCTTCCCAGTAACCGCGAGGCAATCCGAAATCATTATCGGTGAGCATACCATCGACGTAAATAGTGGTGTTTTTCGGTGTCCGGAGCGGCTTCTCACAGATAAGCGTTAGATTATTTTGTCGGGCGTAATGTTGGAGAAGGGTTGCAAAGGCGAGTCGGACTTCGGTTTCGTTTGTTGCCCCGAGCTCTTCATATTGTTTGAGTTCTGCGTAAAAGATTTTTATCGATTTGTGCGTCGGTTTGATGTCTCGCATCCTTGTGTTTTCTCCCTAATCCATCAATTCATGTGAAGTATTATACATAGATTCAGGATAGATTTCAAATGAAAACTACGTAGGATAGACACATAATCGTTTGACGGGCATTGTCTCAGACACTCAAAGCTTTAGTTTTGGGTCGAATCGGTAACGCCGCTTTTCATAAAAAAAGGTTACAATGTTTTCTCATAATGTGGTATAATGGAAGTATCAAGTTGAACCGACATAATCAGCATTGTCGCATGGACCAGGATCGGTACCATCCGTTGATTAGGGAAAACAAGGAAACCTGATACGTGATATACCATGATAAAGACACATAAAGTTGCCTTAAATCCAAATCGTGATCAGATTGCGTGGTTTTACCAGCAATGCGGTTATGCGAAGTTTGCTTACAATTCCGCTGTGTCTGATTTTAAGACAGAACTCTCAGCGAATAATTTCTTATCCATGTATGACCTTAACAAACGCTTTAATGAAAAAAAGAAAGCGTTTGATTGGACGCAAGCACAAGATCAACGTGCGGCTATGTATGCCATCCATCATCTCGGTGCTGCTATAGACAATTGGAGAAAAAAGCGAGCAAAGTTTCCAAGACTCAAAAAACGAGGTTGCAAACATTCGTATTCAACAGATGAGCAAGCCGT
Organism: Candidatus Poribacteria bacterium; assembly: GCA_965220065.1. GTDB lineage: Bacteria > Poribacteria > WGA-4E > WGA-4E > WGA-3G > WGA-3G. Next base: position 3,689,997 of record OZ244804.1, on the reverse strand, counting down.
CCGCATGGAAGGCAACCGTATCAAGTTACCGAAAATCGGTTGGATAAAGACTCATGAAGAATTGCGTTTTCGTGGAAAAATCGTATCCGTTACCATCTCAAGAACCGCACATCGTTGGTTTGCGTCTGTATCCGTAGAAGTTCAACCGCCTCTCCACCGATGTCCAGCCTCGTCGGCGTTTGTCGATTGGTTTGCGTCTATAGTCGAAGTTGGAACACCTGATAAGATTGAACGATCAATCTACCCAACAATCGGTATAGACGTAGGCATTTCCACATTAGCAACGCTTTCTGATGGCAGAAAATACGAGAACCCGAAGGCACTCAAGCGTTACGAGAAAAAACTTAAGCGAGAGCAACACAAGTTAAGCCGTAAAGTTTTCTTGAGTCAAAACTGGTATAAGCAAAAGCGAAAAGTGGAGCGACTCCATTATCGAGTTGCCTGTATCCGAAAAGACACGCACCATAAAGCGACAACTGACATTCTTATAGGTGTAAACAGTATTGGTATAGAAACGCTACAGGTTACGAATCTGCTAAAAAATAGGAAGTTAGCAAAGGCGTTATCTGATGCGGCACTCGGAGGGTTTCTTGAGAAACTCAAGACGAAAGCCAAGGCACTTGGTATTTCATTTGTGCAAGCGGATCGTTTTTTCGCCAGTTCAAAAACATGTAGTGCGTGTGGATACAAGAAAGACGACTTAACCCTGTCAGATAGGCAGTACCATTGCAATGCCTGCGCAACGTCCATAGATCGAGACGTTAACGCAGCAATCAACTTAAGAACCCTCGCCGCGGGATACGCGGAGAGTTAAAATGCTTGTGGAGTTTCTGTAAGTCCTCCACTTACGGGAGGCACGAAATGACGAAGCAAGAATCCCACGATTTCAATCGTGGGAGTATCAAAATATGTCTGCTGTTACCGGCTTACAATGAATCTAAAACAATTGGACAGATAATTCAGGAATCCGCTGAGTTTATCAACGAGATTGTTGTCATTGACGACGGTTCATCAGATGAAACAGCAGAGATCGCAGCTGCATGCGGCGCAGTCTGTTTGACCAACGCTACAAACTGCGGAAAAGGGAACGCCTTACGAAAAGGGTTCGCCTATGCCCTCGAGCAGGGGTATGAACTGATTCTCACCATGGATAGCGATGGACAGCATCAGCCCGCGGATATACCCCGTTTTTTGGAACACTTTAACAACACACGTCCCGATATACTCATTGGAGCACGAGCAACACAGGATTTACGGACGTCGATGCCGCTTCACAGACGGATTAATAATTGCTTAATTTCTTATGTCGGTTCAAAGCTATGTGGGCAACAGGTGCCGGATTTTCAATCGGGATATCGGCTTATTCGTGATGAGGTGCTACGACAGGTTCACTTGGAAACAGAGCGTTATGAAACGGAATCTGAACTGCTGATAAAAGCAGGACGACTCGGGTTCCGGATTGAAAGTCTGCCGATTCAGACACGGTACGGCGACGAGATCAGCCATATTAAACCGCTTCGAGAGATGTGGCTCTTTACAAAGTTATTCTTTCGCAGCTTATGGAAGAGTCGTAGGAGGGTTATTCGTCATTGAATGCCCGGTGCGGTTATAAACCGCACCTACCGGGCTTTAACTGGCAACTAATACATGAATTCACTCCGGTACTTTATTAACGGTTTTCTGATAGGCATCGCCAACATCATTCCGGGTATGAGTGGCGGAACCCTTGCTCTCGTTTTAGGTATCTATGAACGGCTTATCGGCGCATTACGGCGTATCGGGCTTTCAACGGTAAAAAAACTGTTAGGAGGCGCGACATTGAAAAAAAACGCTTTGGAAGAAGCACAAGCAGAGTTGCATCGGATTGATTTCGGTTTCTTGGCATTGTTAGGAAGCGGTGCGATAGTCGCCCTACTGCTCACATCAAAACTGATTGTCTATCTGCTGAACGATCATCATGATGCAACTTACGGTTTCTTTAGCGGACTAATTCTGATCTCCATCCTGATACCCGTGCGGATGCTAAAGGCATTCCATTGGAAAGAATTGTTAGTTCTACTGATTGCCGTCACACTGATATTAAGTTTGTCTGTCGGCACGGGCGAAAAACAGTTAGATCGGGTTGCGTATAAGTCTGGAATGGAGACAACGTTGGATAGTGAGGTATCCGAGCGCGTGCCTGGAATCCCAACGTATTGGGAACTCGTACTCTTTTTCGGGAGCGGCGCGCTAGCGATTTCAGCAATGATTCTGCCCGGTGTCAGCGGTTCGTTTCTGATGCTCGCTCTCGGTGTCTACTTCCCTCTCTTGACGGCAATAAATACAATATTAGAAGGCATTCCAGCATTGCTCAAAGGTATTTTTGAGCAGCCGATGCTCGGCAGTCTGCTAACAATCAGTGTTACGGCAGTTGGATGCTTGTTCGGACTTTTAGCATTTACACGGTTGCTCAACTATCTGCTGGAACGCTATCGCAACCTGACGATTTCCTTTCTTATAGGGTTGATGGTGGGCTCACTTTACGGGTTATGGCCCTTTCGCGAGTTTGCAATGGTAGATGGAGAACGGATAGACACGGCTCACATCTTACCACACCTTGATATGAATCTGCTTATCACTATGGTGGCTTTTCTCGTTGGCTGCGGGGTCATATATTTATTCACACGCCTGGAGAATTAGATGGAATAGCCATCAGCAGTCAGCCGTCAGGTCGGTTTTTCTTTGAAAAACCTTTCAGCAGTCGGTTAAGAGGTTCTCGTTTAACAGAGGTCTCTTGTGACTGACAACTGATAGCTGAAAGTGGAGCGAAGCGGAACGTCCTGATAGCCATTCCGCCGATAGCCAATACGCTGATCGCCAGTAAAATAATGGAAAAAATAAAAAACGTCGGTTTATTTGTCAACACTACCAAAGCAAACGCCGGGGATGTCGTCAAAGGCGTATCTGCGTGGCTTCAAGAGCGAGGTATTGCCCCTCTTCTACCAGAGAAACAAGCGATTGCGTTGGGATGTCGGCGAATCGGTATTTCCAAAACGGAGTTAGTAGAACAGGCAGATGTGCTTCTCGTTCTTGGTGGAGATGGAACGCTCCTGAGCGCAGCACACACACCGAAGATTGAAAATGTGCCGATCTTAGCCATCAACATCGGAACGCTTGGATTTTTGACGGACGCATCACTCGATGAACTCTATCCGACACTGAACGCGCTTTTAACTGGGGCTTACCGGATAGAACATCGGATGATGTTAGAGGTTATCGTAAACAGTCAAGTCCAAACCGACCCGACCGAACCGCAAGAAGAAATTGCAGATTCTAACGAAACCATAGCCCGTAATGAAATGGAAGGCGGACATACGGACAGGAACGTGAAGGCACAAACCCACCTGACCGAACCGCAAGGAAAACTTAAAAAGCCGTTTCGGGCTTTTGCACTCAACGATGTTGTGATTCGGCACTATACACATCTTATCGAATTAGATGCTTACGTTGATGGGGAACTCTTTATACCATATAACGCCGATGGACTCATCATCGCAACGCCGAGTGGGTCAACCGGATATTCGCTCTCCTGTGCGGGCACTATCGTCGCACCGCAATTAGAAGCGATTTTGCTGACACCCATCGCACCACATAGCTTGACAGTGCGTCCATTCATCGCCGATGGTGATGCGGAAATAACCGTCAAGATGCGTGCTGCATATCAGAGCGTAGATGTTTTTGTGGACGGTCAACGCGAGACCCACAGCCTCACCGCAGGTGCCGTCATAAGGGTGAAAAAAGCGGAACGAACGATTCAACTCATTCGTTCGCAGCACCATAGTTATTACAAAGCCTTGCGTGAAAAACTAATGTATGGCTATCAGCCGTCGGCTATCAGCCGTCGATAAAGAAAGAGGTTCCCCATGAATCCACCCTCTTGCTGATGGCTGACTGCCAATAACTGACAACTACTATGATAGATACACTCTCTATCCGCAACATTGCCCTCATAGATGAACTCGATTTGGAACTGGCACCCGGTCTGAACATCTTCACGGGTGAGACAGGTGCTGGCAAATCAGTTATCCTCAGGTCGATCGGATTGGTATTGGGCGAGAGAACCTCTGCTGATATTGTACGTGAAGATGCCGATTTCGCGGAGGTGGAGGTAAGCGTCGTTCCCGACGACGAGCATCCGATCTGGCAGACAAACTCGGACGAGACTGCCGATCCGATGTTGACTGGTTCCTTTAGCGAGGCACTGGATCCGTCGGACGCACTGATTCTCTCCAGAAGAATCACAGCAAACGGTAGGAGTCGCAGCCAAGTTAACGGACGTTTGGTGAATCTGAAGCAGCTGCAAGCACTTGGAACATTATTGGTAGATATACACGGTCAACACGAACATCAATCTTTATTTAGAACGCAAACGCATCTTAAGCTTTTAGACGATTTCGGCGGCAATAGTGAGGCGCAACAACACGTTGGCGAGATACACGCGCAGTTACGAGACTTGGAAAAAGAAGCGGCGTCCCTCACGGAGACCTTGAAAGCATCGGAACGGGAGAAGGAACTCCTTGAATTTGAAATTAAAGAACTGAGTTCGGCAAATCTGGAGGACGGCGAGGACGAAAAATTGGCGGATGAAGCGCGTATCCTTAAGAACGCAGAGGCATTGCGTAAGTCCGCGGATCATGTGTATCGACAACTGGAGGATGACAACGCTGGGATGGGAAGTTCCGGCAGTCCTCTTGAACGTTTGAGAGATGCTGCGAAGGAACTGATAAAATTGTCCGAAATCGATGAGAGCCTCTCGGAATTGGGAGACCGGTTGGAATCATCGCTTTACGAATTGGAAGACATCGCTTCACAGGTCCGCTACTATGCAGAAACGATTGAATCCAACACAATGCGGTTGGACGAAGTTACCGATCGGTTAGCGTTGATAGCGAAACTCAAACGACGTTACGGGAACTCCATTCCAGAGATATTGGCTTATCACACCGACGCAGAGGAAAAATTAGAGACGCTACAACTCGGCACAGAGAAACAGGATTTGTTGCAGGCGGAGATCCACAAAACGATTCAAGAAGCACAACGTCTATGCACTACGCTCTCCGCGAAACGGCAGCATGTTGCTAAGCATCTCTCAGAACGGATTCAGAAGGAACTGCGTACACTCGGTATGGACAAAGCGGAATTTCATGCATCCGTTCAGCATATACCCGATGACCGTGGTCCGTTTCAGATAGACGGGAAACGCTATGCATTCCGCGCTGACGGGATGGACGATGTAGAATTCTTAATCGCGCCGAATGTAGGATCCGAAGCGCGTCCGATCGCCAGAATCGCATCAGGTGGTGAAATCTCGCGTATCATGTTGGCGTTAAAGACAGTGTTGGTTCAAGTTGATGAGATTCCTACACTGCTCTTTGACGAAATCGACAGCGGTATCGGAGGCAAGGTTGCAGACGTAGTTGGCAAAAAGTTGAAGGAACTCTCGGCATTTTCTCAGGTTATTTGCATTACACACTTGCCACAGATTGCCCGTTTTGCAGATAGACATTTTCGGGTTGACAAGCAGGTGATAGGTGAGCGTACACTGATTACGGCAAAACCGTTGACTGCAGAAGAGCAGGTTAATGAAATCGCCCGAATGCACGGCGGCGAAGAAACCGAAATAGGTCTCGCACACGCACGAGAGTTATTGTCTGAAAAATAGGGGGAATAGCCGTTAGTGGTCAGCAATTAGCAGTCAGCAAGAGGGGGCAACTTCACCAGAAAACCTCTTTACTGACGGCTGAGAGCCGACAGCCGACAGCCATTAAAAAAATGGACGAAAGGTTTACACAACCCAGTGGAACGCATGTCTATACTGGATGCGAGTTATTAGTTAAGGGTGCCTTAGAGAGCGGTGTTAGTCTCCTCACAGGCTATCCGGGCTCCCCGATCGCCGAAGTATTTGACATTATCGAACGCAATGCCGAGTTGTTGAAAACCAATGGCATCGTCGCGCAGATCGCCAACAACGAGGCATTGAGTATCGCGCGACTCAACGGTTCGCAGATGGCTGATGTCCGAGCGATTACATTTATGAAAAGCGTCGGCTTTCATGTCGCCTCCGATGCATTGGCGATTAGTAACCTTGCAGGAACAACCGGTGGTGCCGTTGTGGTCGTCGGCGACGACACATGGTCACACAGCACACAGGTGCCCGCTGATTCGCGATTTTTGGCACGACATGTCCAAACACCACTTATCGAACCCGGAACCTTTCAGGAACTTAAAGACTGGATTAACTCTGCCTTCCAAATCTCCGCCGCATCGAACCTCTACGTCTGCTATTTAACTACCGAAAATCAGGCAAGCGGCGGGGGCAATGTTGAGCTCCACCCAAATATTTATCCCGAAATTAGCGATTTGAAGCAAATCAACTTGGATACCCAACTCATCGATGCCGATAAACGGGTTGTTTTACCGCCACATACTGCACAGATTGAAGTGGAAGCACTGAGAGAACGAATGCCTACTGCCCTTGAAACAGCGCGGAACCTTGGACTCAACACAATCGAGTTCATGGGTGCGGGCAAGGGGACCTCGCCCCTACGGAAGAGACACCGTCTCGGATTTGTCAGTGCTGGCTTAGCTTATACCTGCCTCCTCCACGCACTCGGGGAACTGCAGTTGGACGGTGAGATTCCGATTCTCAAACTTGGTATGACGCACCCTATTGACAAAGACATCATCAGAGAATTCGCGGCACAGGTCGACGAAATTTATGTCGTTGAGGAAAAACGCCCGCTCTTAGAAAACGAAATAAAAGCATTCATCACTCACGGGTATCAGAATGGAGACATCGATCGATACGTAAATGTATGGGGCAAACAATTTCCCAACGGTATGGCAGGAATCCCGGTAACTTCTGGTTTAGATGCCTCCATTCTCATTCAAAAACTCATTCCGCTTCTCAAGCATATTCTCGGCACAGGAAGCACCTCCGCCGTAAACGCAGCAACCCACCACACTCCAAAAATCGATCTGGAACATCTCTCACGCGAAGAAACACTCCAAAAACAGGTATCCGACCAGCAAATAGACATTCCTCAACGGACGCCTACCTTTTGTCCGGGGTGTCCGCATCGTGATTCTTCGAGCGTTTTCCTTGAAATTACTCAGCAATTCATGGACGCCGACTATATGAAGAAGCACCACGATTCAGTACCGGTCGATCTCGTCTTTCATGGAGATATAGGTTGCTATTCAATGCTCAAATATGAACCGTTTCCACGCCTCATGCACAATCTTTCTGCGATGGCGTTAGGGGGTGGTGCAGGGGCTGGCATCGACCCGTTTATCAAAAACAAGCAGGTCGTTTTCATGGGAGATTCAACTTTTTTCCACGGTGGAATGGCAGCGATTTCAGATTCAATCAAAAACAACCAAGACATCGCTTACATTATCTTAGACAACCAAACAACAGCGATGACGGGACATCAACCGACGCCTGCTGATGAAATTGACCTTCTCGGCAATCCGACGTTCGCACAAGATATTGAGCAAGTGGCACAAGGACTCGTCGGTAATTCCGATATAGAAATCGTACGTACCAACCCGGAAGACAGGGTGAACTACAAAAAATATCTGGAAAAAACCATTCTCAAATCCGGTGTCAAAATTGTCATCGCCGATAAAGAGTGTGCGATTACCTATCATCGTAGGATTCGTCGCGAACAACGGCAAACGATAGCCAAAGACGGCTTTCTTAAATACGAGAAACATATCAATATAACCCCTGAGGTGTGTGAGTTCTGTCGAGAATGCACCACCGCAACGGGATGCCCCGGTTTAAAAATAGTTGATACCGATTATGGCGAGAAAATCGCCATCGATCAGTCAAATTGTGTCTCTGATGGTGCTTGTGCCCGGATTAAATACGCATGCCCCGCGTTTGAAGAGGTTATCGTCACCCGCAAACGTCCCTCTCGAGGGCAAATACCAGAATCCAGCAATCGTGTTCTCTTAAGGGATGAACCTTTACCACCGCCACCCCTACGGACGTTCGATCGGAGTTGGAACATGTACGCCGCAGGTGTTGGTGGCATGGGAATTGGAACGATCTCGAAAGTCCTTGTCGTCGCAGGCTATCTCCAAGGCTACAATGTGATGTTTTGTGATAGGAAAGGGCTGGCAATCCGCAATGGCGGCGTCTATACACACATCGTGTATACGCAACCGGACGTCCACGCCTCCCCTATGATCCCTTATGGTAAGGCGGATCTCCTATTAGGGCTTGATATTTTGGAGGCGGTCCGCGGGATTACCGCACAATCACTCTTCCGCATCGCATCACCGGATCGAACCGCTGCTGTCGTGAATACAGCAAAAACTGAAACGATCACCACTCTCATCGGCAAAGACCATTTCGATCCTGAGACCCTTGAGGCATCACTTCAGACATATACGAACGCAGACACATATTTTGGGACCGATCTATTTACAATCTCTGAGCAATTGTTCGGTAACAAGTTATACGCGAACATGATGCTTCTGGGTACTGCTTTCCAACGGCAATTGATACCGCTCGAATTGGAACCGCTCCAATTGGCACTTAAACAGATGGTGCCGCACGCCGATTTAGATACCAATATGAAAGCGTTCACCGTCGGGCGTCGCCTCGCATTAGAACACACTGGATCTCTCGTGGACACAAGTTCCGAAAAACCCTTGTCAACCTTCGCCGAAATGCTTTCGGCAAAACAACAGATCTTAAGAAAAAAACGTAATGGGAAACGTTTAGCGCGAGAATACGTAACAATAGTTAAAAGTACTATTGAGACACTCGATATTGATTCAGACAGCATCCACCGTACCCTCGCACTTTATATCTATGATTTGATTCAGTTCGAGGATATCAACTACGCACGGATATACGTCGAAAAGATTAAACAGGTGCACGCACACGACTCAGCAGCGCACGACTATCGCGCGACAAAAGCGACGATTCGCTATCTTCACAAGGTGATGCTAATCAAGGACGAGGTTTACGTCGCACATCTGCTAACGAGTGAAGAAAAATTGCAGCGGGATAAGGAGTTATATAAGGTTGACACAGCAAACGGCGACAGGATTAAATACGTCCATCTCAATCGTCCACACTTTACTGTGATGGGTCTTGATTTTGAAGCGGACATTGACACACGAAATTGGCAATTGCATCTGATGAAACGGATGAAGTTTCTAAGACGTTGGCTTCCAGAATGGCACGCCAAGGAGAAAGCGCTCCGAGAGTGGTATATTACCCGCGTGATCGATACCTTCTCGCCGACTGACACTGAGACGTATGAAAAGCACCTCCAAGCGTTAGAATGCGTCGAGGAAGTCCGTGGCTATCGAGAAATCCGCTATCCGAAGATGGAAGAGGCGAAACAGAAAGTTGAAGACCTGCTAACTGTTAACCGATAGCTGAAAACTGAAAAAAAATAATGCAGACACGACATATATTGACCGGACATACTCGCATTGTCGGCGTTATTGGTGATCCAGTTGAACACAGCCGTTCACCGCAAATGCACAATGCCGCTTTCGCCAAAGCAGGTCTTGATTACGTATATGTCCCGTTTCATGTCCGTCCGGACGATTTGGCAGATGCGATTGCTGGGTTTAAAGCGATTAATGTCGTTGGCATTAACGTAACACTCCCACACAAACAGGCAGTCATCCCGCACCTCACCTCAATCTCTCGAGAAGCGGAACTCATTGGTGCTGTGAACACACTGACGTTTGTTGAAGGGAACATATATGGCGATAATACAGATGCCCCTGGTGTTTTAAAAGCCTTGGAAGAGGATGGGAACATGCCTGTCCCCGTGGGAGAGAACATTGTCGTCTTAGGAGCAGGTGGGGCCGCGAGGGCTGTCGTCGTTGCGTTGGCACTCAGAGGTGTCACATCGATTACAATCGCCAATCGCACAGTCGAAAAAGCGATCTCTTTAGCAGAAGAAATGGATCAGAAGACAGGTGTTTCCATGCAAGGAATGGGGTTCACGGATGAACGACTGCCGTCGGCTGTTAGCGAGAGCAAACTCCTTGTCAACACCGCAACGACGAGCATGGATGTAACACAACCATTGCTCATTTCTGCCGACTGGCTCCAACCGAATACTATCGTTTACGACATTGTGTATACTCCCCCGGTAACACCTCTGATGAAAGCCGCGACTGAGCGCGGATGTCAGACCCTTGGCGGCATTGGGATGTTAGTTCATCAGGGGACTATCGCTTTTGAGAAATGGACGGGTGTTACACCGTGTACTGAGACAATGCGTCAAGCCCTATAGATATGGAAACCCTCCGCTGGAGAACTTCAAAGGAATTCCTTTTAAGCACCCCAGTGAGGAGCAACGTCTATAGAGTCATCTCACAACCCTATATGGTTCACCAAGACATACGAAAGGGGTCAATAAGGACAGAATGCAACAAGAACAGGATTTTATGCCGATTCGCTTCGTTATACTCGGCACACCTTATACCATAAAACCGACAGAAGAACTAACGCCAGAAGCAATCCATGAACTGGTTGAATCCGTCAAAAGTTTAGTTGAATCCTATATCAGAAAAGGCTTTGACGAGCAGAGGGTTCCGTTGTTGGTCGCTTTCCATATTGCCGATGAAAAACGTCGTCTTCAGGAAAAGTATGAATTGCCTTTGTACCGAATGGTAGAGCGGTTGCAATTTGCGATTGAAGAGGAGACGGAGCCCGAACCTACCGAAGAAGAGCCGTCAGCGGTCAGTTAAAAAGGGTTTTGATAGTTCTGGGGAAACACCCAAGCAAAACACCTCTTTCGCACCCCGACGGTTCCCGATAACCATTTGAGGCATCTGTTGCCTACTCTAACGGAGTAGCAGTACAGCGAGAATGCCAAATACCGGTAGCAAGACAATTAAAACTTTGACTTCGACCAGATAATTTTTATAACGCTGAACTGTGGAATTCTGCTCTATCCACTGGTTGATGAATTCAATTCGTCGATGGATGGAGGGGTGTGTATTGAATATTTCAAAGAAACGCTGGATCGACCTCGGCACTGAATTCAGCACCGCAAGTTTCGCCAAGGCTCTTTTAAATGCTTCGGGTTTCTCTGTAAGTCTAACCGCATATAGGTCGGCTTGATGTTCGCAACGCCTCGACAAATACCGAAAAATAAATATAAAATAAATGATGAGAAAGGTCAGTGAACATAATGTTGACACCACTGACAAAAGCGGTTGCGATTCCCCAAGGTATGCGACCAACGGCTCCTCAACCACGAAATAAAAAAAAGGATAATTCAAGAGATAGAAAAGTGCGAAAAGCATATATGTTGGAATGTGCCGATATCGGATATGTCCAAGCTCGTGAGCGACGACAGTTTCAATTTCTTCATCTGTGAAGTATTCAAGAAGCGCGTCTGTCAGAAAAATACGCCGATTCCACGGAAAAGCCCCCGCGACAGCTGCGTTGGCTATTAACAATGAGCCAGTTTTCCACACGACAATCTCCCGATATTTTATGCCACTCTGCTTTGTCAGCCGATCCAATTTCTCTTTCAGCACCGAATTCATCGCGAGCCGTTCTGTTTTCCATAGAAGCTGCATTAATAATGGGGCAAAGATATAAACGGAAACAATTACCGGCAGAATCAACCCAATTAGAATGTACGGATGTTCGACGATAAATACCTTTGCTGAATAGGGGAGCCAGTGAACAGCGTCCATTATCACCAAGTAAAGGAACATCGGCAACAACGGGAAAAGCAAAAATTTGAATTGCAGGCTGAGAATCTCTCTGTAGTGCCCTGGTTGAAGTTTATTCACCCGATAAAACGCAAGTCGGATACAGATGAGCCCGATGAGTAGAGGAAGTAACGCGAGGGTCTGGCGTAAATGCGCCATCGGAAAGAAAGCAAAGTATTTTTCTATCAGCATCGGCAGATTTAACAGATACAGATTGCAGAGGTACGCCGCTAAACTGAGGCACTCGAAAACAATCATGAAGCGTCGCAGGCGATAGAGTGTTGGCAGATTCTCTTCCTCGTGCGCTGGAAAAGTTCTCGCGACATAGAACGTCACGAAACATGTGATAAGAATAGGGAACCCCGTCAAGATAATTGTCCAGAGGACTACCTGCATATCACTGATGTTCATGCTTGTTTGCAGCGGCTCAAAGGAAAAAAGAAAGAGGAGCCCGGCAATTAAGATGATACTTATTTGTCCCATTTTTTAATTTTTCCCTGCGGCGGAATAATGTCCGTTTCGACTCTCAAGGATATTCCTTAAACCTGCCTGCACGGATGTTGCAGGCTACGCACTTTGGGCAAATCTTGCGACGGAACCTTCGGACGCGCCATAGAATTTTAACGTATCTCGTATGAAAAATCAAGGACGTTTTAGAGCCGTGCTTCAGTTGCTTTAGCATCTGTGAAAAAAACTCTTGACTTTTTTTGAGAAAAAGTTGTATAATATAATATCAAATACACCTGTGAGAATAAATTGCTTGCAGGTCTTCGCATATTGCAAAGTTCGTGATGCAGTTTCGGGCATTGAAAAACCGTTGTCTACGCGGGAGATGCATTGTCTCATTTGCATACATACGCTCATGGCGGGATTTGAGAGGAATTCCGGGGAAAATCATAGAGTATATCATAATTAGAAAGTTGACTTTTTGGCGTAATTTGAGAGCCGGCTTCTTGGTATCGGCTTGCAAGCAACGCATTAAATTGTTGTAAAAAACTTAGGAGGAATCCATGATAAGTAGAACCGCTTTCACAATAATCGCTCTTCTGGGTGTTGCACTCGTTGTGAGTAGTTGCGGCAAGTTGGATCAGGAAGAGTTCGAAATGTGGAAGAATGAACATGTCTCAAGCATGGAGCAAGCTAACGCAGACATGTCAAACAAGATTACAATGCTGGATAGCAAGGTCGATCAGCAGGGTAAAGATTTAATGGAGGACATCTCTAAAGCGAAGGATGAGGCGATTGCCGCGTCCCAGCAAGGTGATGCCGATACCATTGCGGCTGCGAATCAAAGTGCTAAAGAGGGGGATGCACAACTCCGCGCCGACCTAACAGAGTCCATTGACATGCAAGGGCAAAAAGCGATGGACTTTGCCAAAGGCGAAGATGCCAAACTGCAAAAACAACTTGATGCCCAAGGGGAAGACCATAAAGCCCAAGACGCAGCAATAAAACAGCTTGAGTCTAAAGTCATGGCTTTGGAAGAAGGTTTAACCACGTTGGCGGAAGAGGTTGCCGCAGCACCGACACTGCTGGTTACTGTCACTTTCTCCAGTGGTCGAACCGCTCTATCCAGCGACGGACAACAGATGCTTGACGGTATCGTTGAACAACTCATGGAAGCTTCGGACGCAAAGATCAAGGTTGTTGGACACGCTGATGGCATGCCAGTCCTGCGTGGAAGTTATAGAAGCAATTGGGACCTCTCACAGGCACGCGCGAACTCTGCCTCAAAGTACCTGCAATCCAAAGGAATTGATGCTGGCAGAATTGAGGCTGTCGGTAAAGCACACACCGATCCAGTTGCGCCACAGAACACTGCCGCAGGTAGAGCTATGAATCGCCGGGTCGAAGTCATTCTGGTCCCTGCACATGGCCATTCACACTAATTCCAAATCTTGCGCAAGCCGCGTGTGGGCTTGCGGGACAATGGGTAGAAGCCGTTTGCGTGCTTCTGACCCAATGAATGCAGTTCAAGCGTTTCGTATCGACGTAGAGGCGGGTCATTTGACCCGCCTACTGCTATCATATTACTGTCCGATGGCGAGCATTGAATGAGGACTTTATCGCCTATGCGTTTGGTATTTGCCTGTTTCTTGCTTTTGCTGTTGACCGCCTGCCTAACACTTGCAGATACCACCGATGTGCAATCCCTACGACCATCACCTATCCGAGACTTTTTAGCAGAACACTTGCAATTCCCGTCGTTTCAGCTATCCCTATTCTCATACAAACCGGAGTTGGGCAGTTTGAGCGATATTCTCCAAAGTGTCGGCGTATCTCGGATTCCGGGTGCCCTGTTACCAACGTTCTCGGTTGTATTTGAACACAGTACCGAGTTAGATTCACGTTTGGAGTTTGGCTACTGGCAGATGGAGCTTGACATCCCACCGCCTACCTCAGCGAATCTCTCCACCACCCTTATCCCGATTTCGTACCAGTTTATCTATCGTCCGGTGCTTCTCGCCGAATACTTTCCAATTTACTTGGGGGGTGGTATCGGTTATTTGGGAGCAAGTTTTAGTGGGAGTGCAGTCGATCTCATTGAACAACAAGGTATCAGTTTTGATAATAGCCCTTCAGGTCCGACCGGATACGTCCTTATTGGGGCAGAACTGCTAAAGTGGGATCATAATCTCTCACTCACCTTCGAGGTGAAACGGATACTCAAAACAGTAGAGACAACTGGCACAATCCCACTCGATCTGATTTTAGACGGCACTGCAATCGGCTTAGGTGTCAAAATGCGACTTTAAAATGGAATTGTAGAAGCGAATTTCACTCGCGAGTTTTTACTGACACCTCTGCTTGGAAGGATACAGGGGACGCGCAGCCCGTAACATTATCCCGTAGGTTTCCTCCATAAGAGACCTGTGCAAGGAGGGCGGATATACGGAAAGGCACGTTATTCACCCAACTCGCCTCACCGAACCGCAAGGTAAAATTAAAAAGTATGGCACGCGCATTCTCCCATTTGTTGTCTGTCTTGTATTCGGCTATATCATCGGTGGTTACTCGGATACGCCACTCCCGCTTCTCAGTTTGTTGGCCGCTACCTGTGCTTTCGTCTTTCTCGGCATGGAGCTTGCGGTCTATCTGCTGTTAATCGCTCTACCATTTTCATTTCGCTACATCCTCCCAGGTCGCTTTGAGATCCAAACACCGACAGAACCACTCTTAGGGATGCTCGTTGCCGTTTACTGCGTACGGCGAATACTTGATCGGGTGATCCAGTCGGGAATCGGAGTTCCCTCCTATAGGGATAAACAGGAAAATACTTTCCCTTTTTTTTTTCCAATCTGTCTCTACATCCTTGTTACATTCCTTTCTGCCATCAACACACCAGATCTTTTTGGCACACTTAAAGGAGCACTTCGTGCGACAGTTTACATCCTGTTTAGTGTGGTAGTGCATGCTGTCATCGAAAATAGAGTTGCTCTGAAACGGCTTTTTATTGCCAGTTTTCCATCCGCCGCGGTTGCCGTTATCTGGACAGTTATTGTTCTCATTTACCATATAGATGCATGGCAGTGGACGAGCGCGTATCGGAGCGCACCGTTTACGAATTATTCTGTTTATGGTGCGTTTACCGCGCTCTTCTTCCTCGTTTGCCTCAGTCGTCTCCTTTTTGACAGTAGCGGGTATGACCGCGTGGTTTGGACAGCGTGGTTCTTATGCTTCGGTGTGGGTCTTTTAATGTGCTTTTCGCGTGGGGTTTGGTTATCGGTCATCGTTGCGATGGGTTTCATGCTGCTGCAACTGGGGAAAGGTGTTACACATAAAAAGATTCTATTTATCGGTGCTGCATGCCTTATTTTACTGGTCTGTCTGAATTTGCCCGGTATCTACAACATTCTCGTTGAACGCATTACATCCGCAGTGGACCTCGGTTACGCTTCAAACCGAGCACGTCTCTTGCGATGGGGGCAGGCATTCATGATGTTCGCTGAAAGCCCTATTTTGGGTAAGGGTTATGGTGCGTTTGCGATGTTGTACGAGGAGGATGTCGCACTTGTCGGAAGTTATACGGCACAGTACCAACTCGGTGCACACAGCGAATACCTTCAAGTTATGGCGGAATTGGGAATTGTTGGATTAGGCACCTGGATTTGGCTGAACCTTGCCTTCTTACGCTACGGCTTTCGTGCCCTCAAAACGTTAGAAGATGGCTTTTACCGTGCTATTGTCATTGGATTGATGGCAGCCGAAATTTCATTGATGGTGCATTTCACAGTGAACAATCTGCTGAATGGCGACGCCATTGGGGTCCCTTTTTGGGGTATCTACGGATTATTGCCAGCTGTCGTACAAATGGCGAATCGCGAAAAGACTATATCCGAAACTGGACCAGGATTTTCGTGATTTTTGTGATTTATTATGGTAGAATGATGAGACCTCCAATACTCGATGGTAAATCCGATCATAACATCAGTCTTTTGTAGACTTTTATGGAGAAACTAATTAATATGAACATTATCCACATTATTTCAGACACATTTCGACGCGATAATCTCGCTATCTATGGCGGAAAGGGATATACGCCCTCCCTGAACGCCTTCTCGGAAAAATGCGTCATTTTCGATAAAGCGTATGTCTGTGGTTTTCCGACTGTCCCGATCCGAGGCGAGCTTGTGACAGGGCAAGTCAGCATCTGTCGGCGAGGGTGGGAACCCTTGAAGCGAGATGTCCCTGTCATCGCAACCGATTTAACGAACGCTGGAATTGTTAGTATGATGATCGCGGATACACCCCACCATATCAACAACGGTTTCTTTTACAATCGCGAGTTCACGGGATGGAAGTGGATTCGCGGGCAAGAGGGTGATCATTTAGAGACGCAGCCCTACGATTATGAATCGAAAAAATCGTTGCAGTATCGCGAGTATACTCGAACACATCCGAACAAATTGCCTGCTGGACTCGGTAACCACCTGAGAAACATGGCGTTTCGGCAGACAGAGGCAGACACTTACGTTGCGCAGACGATGCAGACGGCTTGCGACTGGTTGGAGCGGAACCATCAGCACGAAAATTTCTACCTGATGGTGGATACCTTCGATCCGCACGAACCGTGGGATGCCCCTGAATGGTACCTAAAGCGTTTCGATTCGAGCGATTACGACGGACCCGAACCGATCTATCCGCCCTACGGTCCTAATCCGATGAATGAACGAGAAACGGAACGCCTCAACGCACTCTACCGCGCAGAAGCATCACTCGTTGACAACTGGATCGGACAACTCTTGCGGAAAATTGACTATATGGGCTTGATGGAAAACACGATGGTGATTTTCATGGCGGACCACGGTTTCCTACTGGGTGAACACGGACTCCTCGCTAAGAACCTCAGCATGTATGAAGAGGTTATCCATATCCCACTCCTGGTATATCACCCAGATGCGACACCCCGTCGGACGGATGCCCTCGCCAGCATTATTGATATTCCGCCGACTGTTATTGATGTGTTCGGTGCGGAACGCGGGGCACAAGTGGAAGGTAACAGCCTTCTCCCCGTTATCGTGGGAGATACCGACACAGGACGCGAGTATGCCATTACGCATGGGGCATGGGTCGGCGGTTGGAGTCCTGATGGTGGTAGTCCGCATGGGAGCATCACCGATGGCACATGGTCCCTGCTTTTAGAGAACCAAGGCGCACCGAAACAGTTATTCCATTTACCCTCTGATCCGGAGCAGATGCAGAATCGATTTGAATCGGATACGGCAGAGGCGCGTCGGCTCTACCAAGCGTTTTTGGATTTCTTAGCGCAGCACGGTGCCCCTGAAGCAATGGTGACAGAATTCCAGAGTCGGTGGCAATAGAGCTGTCAGTACGGCACTCCGTGCCTTTCAGTTGTCAGTCATCAGTTATAAGAGGTGTAAGAACTATCACGCTTCTCTTTATAGTAATTGTAAGTTTGAGAGTATTCAGTAATACTGCCGAAATACTACGTCCAGTCCATGATGACGCCCAAGTATTCATCTTTGCGATCCGTCAATCCATCGTAGGCGGATTGTGCGGTTTCTGGGTCAATGACATGCGTCAGCAATTCTTCCACCTTGAACTTGCCTTCGCACATCAGTGAATACACCAAGCGAGAGTTGCGTTCCAGTGAATGCTTCGATTCGCCGGTGTGCATGGTGGGATAGATCCATTCATGCGCACTTCTGAGGGTAATCGCGCCTAAGCCAATACTATGGCTGTAGTTTAGAATTGCCGTTGCATCCGTGACGTACTCACCGCGCGGTGAACCCAGTAAGATGACTTCTCCCTTGGTACCGGTCAATTGGTACGCCGTTTCAACGAGCCTCGGGTTTCCGATCGCTTCGACGGTGACTGAGGCTTTCTCGCCGTTTGTCAATGCAAGAACGCGTTCCAGAGCATCTTCTTCGTCAGGATTAATCAGATGCTGGATACCACATTGACGGGCGATTTCAAGACGACGCGGCACGCGCTCGATACTGATGACTTTCATGCCTGCTAAATTGAACAGTTGGGATGCGGAGTTGCCGACCAGCCCCAATCCGATAACCGCAACGGTATCCCCAAACTCGGCAGAAGATACCCGCAGAGAAGTCATTGCAACTGTTGCCATTCGTACGAAGGGAACCAGTTTCTCGTCTATGTCTAAAGGAGGTTTGAGTGCCAAAAGCACTGCCTCAGTTTTGACGATAGAAGCGTGTGGACTATAGCAGAAAGCGAGGTCCCCGACGGCACATTTGGTGACGTTTTCACCGACTTTGAGAACTTCACCAATCGCTGTGTAGCCAGAGCCGTGTGGGAATCGCGTCCCACTTTCGAGTCCAGTATACCCTGCGCCTTCGGTGCCGGGACTAATCAAACTGTAGTGCGTTTTTAACAGGATTTGGTTCGGTGTAAGCGTCTCGTCAAGTTCAAAATTTTCCAGCGTCGCTGAACGTTTCGCTGGCATCACAATCCGTCTGCCTTTCATGCTGCGATGCTCCTTGTTGTATTTTTCCGATTATGGTATCATATTTTTAAATTTTAGACAATTCGTTTCAGATTTCGGGACAGAAACGCGTCGCGAGCGCGAAGAAACACCAAGCAAAAACACTCGCTCCTACAAAGCAGAACCCTATCCCTTAAGAAGGAGAGACTTCAGTATGAGACTCACATCAGAGCAGTGCGAAACCTATTGGACACAAGGCGTTCTGATCGTCAAAAATGCCTTGACCGATGAAGACCTGCAGCCAGTGATTGATGAGATTTCGGATTGGATTTCAGAACGCGCCCTTGCTTTAAAGCAGGAAGGTAAAATCGAAAACCTTTACGAAGACGAACCCTTCGACAAGCGGTTTGGAAAATTACTGGCACAGTCCAACGAGATGGTAAGCGGTTTGGATATTATGCATTACCGCGGCAAAGCCATCTTTGAATTTCTGAAGAACGACAACCTCTTAGATGTCATTGAAGGAATTGTGGGTCCTGAAATTACGTGCAATCCGATTCAGCATCTACGGGCAAAACCGCCCGTCATAGACGGGAACGCGAGTTGGGCAGGCGGTGTGCCGTGGCACCAAGATGCTGGCGTCATGATGCCAGAGGCAGAGGGATCTACCATCGTCACATGTTGGCTTCCGTTGGGTGATAGCACAGTAGAGATGGGATGCCTTCAGGCATTACCGGGTATTACCGAGGAAAAGGGGTATCTGGTCCATCAGAAAGAGGGTGGGACTATGATCAAGCCGGAGCTAATGCCGGATGTCGAACCGCTCATGCTGGAATGTTACCGCGGCGACCTCATCTTACTGAGTCGCTTTACACCGCATCGTTCAGAACCGAATACGTCCGACCAATGCCGCTGGTCATTGGATTTGCGCTATCAAACGACAGGACATCACACTGGACGGACAGCACATCCCGATTTCATTGTGCGGAGTCGCAAAAACCCTGAAACCGTTCTGTCCGAACACCAAGAATGGTGTGATATGTGGATAGATGCTTTTGAAAATCCGCGAGGCTTCGCAGGACATAGGTCAGTATAGTTGTCAGCGGTCAGGAATTGGCAGTCGGTTATTGGTTATCGGAAAGTTGTAGCACAATCTGTATGCGGATTCAGGATTTAATTCGGTCATTTCTGAACGTGCGATAAATCGCACTACTACGAACCAGCCTGTTATTTAGATTGTATAGGTTTAACAGTAATTGTAGCCTGCAACAACGGCACAGGGTTTTTGCTTGGGGTTTTTGCTTGGGTGTTTCCTCAATTTCTTCAAGATCTAAGGAACGCATCCGATAACTCTGACGCACGTTCCTCCTCCGCAAGGTAAATTTAAAAGATGCAAGCGATTATCCTGTGCGGCGGTCTCGCCACGCGGCTCGGTGAGACAACGAAAACGCTCCCGAAGATTTTGCTGGAGATCGCTGGGAAAACAGTGCTGGAATGGCAAATCCAATTGTTGACGGATGCTGGTGTTACTACGGTTATCCTCGCGTCGGGACACCTTCACGATACGCTTTACGAACGTGTAGGAGACACTTACGCCGGGATGCACATTCGTTACGCCAAAGAGGAAAAGAGGCTTGGCACTGGCGGCGCGGTCCAGAATGCGATGAAGCAGATCGATACATCACCCTTTTTTGTCCTAAATGGCGATATCTTGCTCGCGAACTTTTCACTGCGGGAAATGTTTCTTCGGTTTGACCAAGGAATGACAGGCGTGCTGTTAAGCGTGCATGTCCCCGACATCCGTCCCTATGGCGAGATTGTATCGGACGGTGAGGGAAAAATTCAGGCGTTTCGTGAGAAACAGCCTACCTGTCGTGCTGGGTATATCAACGGTGGGATGTATCTTTTCGATCGAAGCATTGCCGAGGCATTTCCAAGCGACCAAAAAAATTTTTCTATGGAACGAGATGTTTTTCCATACGTATCCAATCTCTATGCGTTACAAACGGACGCCGACTGGATCGATATCGGTGTTCCAGAACGGTTGACTTACGCGCGTAAAAATTTCCTACACCCCTAAAGCGAAGCCTGCAACATCGGCGCAGGCGGATATACGGAAAGAAACTTTATCCATCAAACCCACCGAACCGAACCGCAAGGTAAAATTAAAAACCTGTAATATCGGCTCAGGCGGATATACACACTGGAACGTGAAATCACTAATCCCACTAACTGAACCGCAAGGTAAAATTAAAATTCTGTCCGTAAGACGACATAACTCCGATACCGTTCTGTATGTATTTCACCGGCTTTAACGGCCTCTTGGATAGCACAATCGGGTTCTGCAACGTGGGCACAATCATTGTATTTGCAGGTGCCGAGATAAGGTTCCATTTCTGGGAAATAGTGCTCAAGGTTTTCCGTGTCAACACCCCACAACCCAACTTCCCGTATACCGGGCGTGTCAGCGATCTCGCCGCCGATGTCTAAAGGAAAGAGCTCGACCAGTGTTGTGGTATGCCGTCCCTTCTGAGTTCTGATACCGACCTCACCAATACGCAAGTCTAAACTCGGTTGGAGTGCGTTGAGTAGGCTGGATTTTCCAACACCAGACGCGCCAACAATCACACTAAATCTATCCTTTAGCGCGTCTCGGAGTGCATCTAGACTCTCAGGAGCATTGATGCTGGTATAGATGACTTGGTAACCCAATTTCTCATAAACCGCAAAGGTCGCGGCGAGTTTTGTTCGTTCGGCTTCATCCACTAAGTCCATCTTGTTGAGACACACCACTGCCTCCATATTCCCTGCCTCCGCCAAGATAAGAAACCTATCCAGCGTCCGAAAATTAAGGGGCGGCATATGCGTAGCGACAACAGCTACGATTTGATGGGCATTCGCAACGATAACCTGTTCAATGTCCCCGTGTTTTCCAGCGTATTGCCGCGAAAACTTTGTCTGGCGAGGCAGAATATCCTCTATCACTCCCTCTTCCATATCAAGTTGCGTAAAGACGACCCAATCACCGACAGCAACTGGGTCAGCATACAGTCTGCGCCCGGTTTCAGAGCGGCGTCTCCGCTTGAGTGTGCCCCGGAGCGTGCATCGCAGGGTAATATGATCGTGCTGGACATCATAGAACCCTGTCCGCGCCCGGATGACTCTGCCTTGTTCGCTTGTAAGGATAAACCCCACCTCCCAAGAGCGTGGAAGGAACTGAAGGACAGCCACAAGGGACTGCCTCTACATTAAAAATCTGTCAGATATAGGTTTTCATGGTTTCCAAAGCCACCTCAACATCTGCGTCGAAATTATCAAACTTGCATTCGCATGAGACACGACCATCGTAGCCCGCTTTTTGCAGTGCCGTGAAGAAATCTGTGAAATCGAAATCGTCGTTTCCGGGATAGGACCGTTTGACAGGTTCCGCTATGTGAACATGTGCGAGCCATTCAGCAGCGTCGATGGTGTTTTGCATCGGTTCTTCTTCCTGATAGATGTGATAGAGATCTGCCAACGCCCTGATCCCCGGACGATTCACGCGTTTCGCCATAGCGAGTCCATCTGCGACAGTCCGAAGGATATTGCCCTCTCGCCAGCAAATTGGTTCAATGACAATCGTCATGTTATGCGCTTCGGCATGATCTGCCGCCATATCAAGGAATTCAGCGATTTGCGCTAATGCGCGTTCACGGGAATAGCCTTCTTCTATACTCCGAGAACCGCTGCTGCCGTAGACGATAACTTCACCACCGATTTCACTGCTTCTCCGACATGCAGTCTCTACATAACGAGATAAACGTGGCAAATCGACAACATCGCCCACGACCCGCAAGTCACCTGGAATAAACCCCGAGTACGACTCTGGTTTTAACGGTGCCGTCGCTACCTGTTCACGAATTTTCTGGAATTCAGCCTCATCTGCCTCAGGCATCAACCCCGGACGCACTCCTAATTCAATGTAGTCATATCCAACTTCCGCGAGCCGATTGACATTCTCTAAACCTGTACAAACCCCAAATCTCATGCGTTCACTCCTTTAGTGATTATCAATACTATGTCGAATTTTTAGCGTTTATTTTTTATGTTCCGAATCGTCGTTTTCGTTGGCTATAAGCACGCAAAGCACGGAGAAAGTCAATCTTCCGAAATGAGGGCCAGTATGTATCGCAGAAATAAAATTCTGAGTAAACGCTCTGCCAAAGTAAAAATCCTGATAACCGCACCTCACCACTGGTGCGAATGATTAATTCAGGATCTGGCAGGTTTGAGGTGTAAAGATAAGGGGCAATCTTATCCACTGTGAGTTCGTCTGCAATCTGGTGGATAGGTTTACCGCTCTCACTCTCGGCTTTTAAGTGCCCCCGAAATGCTTCAATAATTTCCTCTCGCCCCCCATAAGCGACAGCGACATTTAAGATAAATTTGTCGTAATGTTGCGTTGCTGCTTCTGCCTCCCGAATCGCTTCTTGCAGACTGGGGGGTAACAGGTCTATCTGCCCCATCGCGCGTACTTTGATCTGGTTCGTATGGAGTCCCTCAATTGTGACGAGCTCCCGCATTCTCCTTTCAATAAGCCCGAGAATTCCTTCAACTTCATGTGCCGCACGTTTGAAGTTATCAAGGGAGAAAATCCAGATTGAGAAAATTTCAACGCCAAGTTCGTCGCACCAATGAAGGACTTCCTCGAGTTTGTTTGCCCCCTCGTGGTGCCCCTCAATGACATCGCCAAGTCCACTGGCTTTCGCATAACGACGGTTTCCATCTAAAATTACACCGATGTGGCGTGGGATGTTCCACGCAGTGGCTTCGGACTCCAAACGTCGCTGATAAGCATTGTAAAAAAATTTTTCAACCCGATTTTTAATAGAGTGGAATGGTTTCATATCCGTATCCTAAGTCGTTACAGCGGCAATTTAGGCGCAATCTGCAAGACCATATTGCGACATCTATTATAACATGGAAACGTTATTTAGCAAAGTCTATAATCAGCAGAGATTTTAAAGTTGACACGTTGTAGAAAATGTGATAAATTTATTTGGAAATATCATAGATGGCGGTCAGGCGTTTATAGCGATCGCTAAAACAATATGTATCCATCTACTATCAAACTTGCAGTATACCTATGTGCAAATTTTTAATCACTGACGCGCAGCCCGTAGCGAAGTGGAGGGCGGTTTTACGGAAAGGCACTTCATTCATCAAATCCGCCTCAACGAACCGCAAGGAATAATTAAAAAATTTGAAACTTCCTCTTCGCTCACATCATCACGAATCCCTGCCCACGGCGTCACACTCAAATCTATTCTTATTGCTGTTGTTCTAATACCGATTAACTGCTACTGGGTTATTGAGATGGAGGTTATTCGGTATTCAGGTCATCCTGTGACCATTTCCCTCTTTTTCAATGTGATCTTCAGCCTGTTCATGGTTATCGGTGTCAACTACCTATTGCGCCGTTTTGTCCCGAGCTTGGCATTGGCACAAAGCGAGTTAGTCATTGTTTACCTAATGCTTTCCATCGCTTCGGGAGTTACTGGTCACGATATGCTCGAGATTTTGGTGCCGATGTTAGGGCATGCATCCCGCTTTGCTACCCCGGAAAACGAATGGCAACAGTTGTTTGTCCCCTTCCTGCCAAAGTGGCTCACCATTAGCGACACGACCCTTCTACACGGTTATTATGAGGGTGAGCTACCCCTCTACACAGCTGAAACATTGCTCGGCTGGGCAACGCCCGTACTCTGGTGGACTGCCTTCATTACTGTGTTGATTTTCGGCATGCTTTGCATCAATATAATTGTTCGTAAACAATGGATCGAACATGAGAAATTAAGCTACCCGATCATACAACTCCCACTTCAATTGACAGAAACACCGCAGAATCGCCTCTTTCAGAACAAACTGATGTGGCTCGGATTTGGGATTGCAGGCGCGCTTGCCCTGTGGAATGGTGTCAACTTTCTGTATCCGATTTTACCTGAACTACGGACACGAGTACGAAGTTTCCAAATCTTTACGGAGAGCCCTTGGAACGCTATGGGGCGAATTCCGTTTTCACTCTACCCGTTTGCAATCGGGCTCGGTTTCTTTATCCCCCTTGACCTGTCGTTCTCGTGCTGGTTCTTCTTTTGGTATTGGCGATTTATGCGAGTACTCGGTGCCGCCTTAGGACTGCGTAGTCTACCCCGTTTCCCTTACATGAATGAGCAAGCCGCAGGGGGTTACCTCGCGCTGTGCGTTTTGGCAATTTGGGCAAGTCGCAGGCATCTATTGCATGTAGCGCAAACCGTTGTGGGACTAAATACCCAACAGGATAATACTGTCCGGGTGCAAGCCTCTACAGGCTTGCAGGACAATGCTTCAGGTCGTGAAACGCAGGAACCGATGTCCTATCGCGGGGCGACGCTCGGTCTTATCGCGGTAATGGTATTCCTTGTGCTTTTCTGCTACTACGGAGGCGCTGAACTTTGGGTGATGTTCCTGTTTTTTGTCATCTATTATATGATTTCGATTGCCATAACCCGGATGCGCGCCGAACTGGGTACACCTGTGCACGATCTGCACTATTCTGGTCCCGATGAAATTCTGACTCGGACTGTTGGAACACGCCGATTGGGGAGAGGCAACCTCATTATGTTCTCTATGTTCTGGTTTATTAACCGTGCACATCGGAGTCATCCAATGCCGCATCAGTTAGAAGGTTTCAAGATCGTGGAACGGACGAACATGACGATGAATCGCATCATTTTCGCTTTAACACTCGCGACGATTCTGGGTTCGTTGGCAGGATTTTGGGCATTAATTGATCGAGGTTATCGACTGGGCATGGAGGTGCGTGCCTATTGGCCCTCTCTGAGTGCCTTCGGGATAGAACCATATCGGCGCCTTGCCCGGTGGATGCAAGCCCCAGAGGCGACGCTCATACCTGAAAGCGGATTTATGGGTATTGGGTTTCTGCTGACAACAGTGCTGATGTTCTTTCGGATGCGATTCGTTTGGTGGCCATTTCACCCCGCAGGGTTCGCTATCTCTACGAGTTGGGGTATGCATGTTACGTGGAGTTGCCTTTTCATGAGTTGGTTAATTAAATGGCTTATCCTCCAGTATGGCGGCGTTCTTCGGCATCGTAAGATAGCACCTTTCTTCTTAGGGTTAATCTTAGGGGAATTTACAGTTGGGAGTCTCTGGACAATCTTAGGGATTATCGCGGGTATTCCGACTTACGGGTTTTGGGTATAGCAGGATTTTTAATTGTCGTCCGGTCGCGAACTTATTGCCAAATTCAGCGGTAATAGAAGCAATGTTAGACTAAACAGGAGCGTCCATTGCCATTCCCATTTGAGGCGCGTCATTCCTAAAAATTGCGCCACAGGTTCGACATAGAGCGTTGCCAAATGGAGCGCGATAATGACAAGTGAAATAATGATGAGACGGGAGTTCGTGAGTACCCTTTGAACGAGCGACTCCCATGGGTAGCGTAAAGCCTGCCAACATGTAGCCAGTTGTGTGAAAATAAGCGTCGTACATGCCACTGTCCGCGCGATTGCGATATCCAGAGCCTCTGGATTCCCGACATCTCCAACCGAAAGCACATCCCTCATTAACGTCGAAACACCGAATACGTCGGATAACGCAGGCGAACGCCACAGGATAAAGAAGAACGGAATGATTGTCATCAAACTAATAGTCACGGCGCGGCAAACGATGTCTACGCCTGTCATCTTCGAAATGAAACGCGATCCCGAAAACAGCGTTGGACGGTGATGTTTCTCATCAGCAAATATCCGTTCCGTACCTATAACGAATGATGGTAATAGCGTCAGGAGAAATTGGGTCCAAACTATCTGTGTTAACGTCAACGGCATAGGCATCTTATAGAGATAGTGTAGAACCGTGCCGAAGGTCAGGGTGAGGAGTAGGGAGAGCGTACAAGAGAAGTTCCACCGTAGAAAACCGGCGGCGTTATGATACGCCTCGCGCGCATGAAGTAACACATCTCTTACAGCTTCAAACCCTCCTTTATTAATGAGTCCATCGGCGGCGGCTTGCACAACATGTGATGCATCGGCTCTATTCGCAAGGGTAAGATCCGCAACGGTCATTGCTCGGAGGTCATCCCTACTTTGACCCAGAAACCCGATTGCGTGTCCTTGACGTTTTAAACTGAGGACAATATTTCGACGTTGATGCCACGTTGGTTGCGAATAAGCAATCCACTGTGCTGTTTCACTATCGAGTTGTTCACGCGAGACACTATCAAGTTCTTCCTTCGACACCACTGCTTTCCGGTTGTGGATAAGTCCAAGATCCTTCGCAAGATCGACTGTCTCTTGTTCCTCATTTTCAGTGATGAGGATAATTTTAAGTCCAGTATCAAGGCTGGACTTCAGGATTGCCTTTGTTCGTTCGTCATTGTTGGCAGAAAAACTGATAAACCCTAAAAAGATAGGATTGTATTCCATTTCCTGTGGTTTCAGGATAACATCAGAGGAGTGAAATGCTACGCCATAGATCTGCGCTTTCGTATTCATCAGATAGTCTATGACTTCATGATAGATTTCGTATCTGTCGTCTGATAAGGGTGTAGCTTCGCCATTAATGAGTACATAACCGCAAGTGTCAAGCACTGTTCGAGCATCTCCAAAGATGATATTAAGATAATCCTCTGGTGCTGACTCGAATACTTGCATTTGATACGGATAGTTACGCGTGAAGGGATACGTGTTCACTAACGGAAGTCGAGCCTTCACACTTTCCAGTTGGTAGCCGAGTTTTTTCACATCCTTTTGGATGGCGAGTTGGGGGGACAGTTCTACCTCGGCAGACATGGAACCCTCTGAAGTTGACCGTGTGTTAAAGTGGTCGGCACCGTCTGTATTCTGCCCATCAGAAGTACCAAGCCCAGCTGTAAACACTAAGTGTGGGGCACCCTGTGGAATTTTTCCGCCAGGTGGCATTGTCTCAATAGCCTTCTGCCGATCAGCAGGAGTCAACTCTTTGAGAGAATTTAACCACGCGTCCCATGTTTTACCATCAACGAGTTGTTCATCAACGAAAAGGTTTGAAATTGTTAGTGAGCGCGTGGTGGACAGTCCGCTTTCATTCGCAAAAAAAGTGGTAATACGACTCAGTTTTTCAAGGCTACGTGAATTTCGTAGCACAACCCCTTTTTCCAACAATCTTTGGGCGTGCTTAGAAAAGAATAAACGGAGCAGTTGAATTACATCTTGCGGAGCAGATGCGATAATAAATAACAGCCCTAAATGGATTAGAGATTGCCAGTCGGTAGCATGATTCTGATATTCAAACCACCACGCGATTGCGACAGCTACACCGCCCATAACCATACCTACAACTTTGATACTGGTATATAAACCTCTTGTTTCACTTTCCGCAAGGGTATTCATGACAAACGTTGGACGGGCATTTGGACGTTGTCTCCATATTTCTAACTGCCGCCCTGTCTGCACAACGATTGCAAGCCCATGTCCTGCTACAACGTATGTCCCGCCGAACGCCATGTTTTTCTGTTTTTGAGGCGGTAAAGCACTATCTTGAATATCCACTCCTACTTTTTGTACAGGTTCCTCAGTACCAAAGAGCACGGACTCGTCAATCATAAGACCTTCCGATTCAATGATCCTGGCATCAGCAGGCACATAGTCCCCTGCGCCGAAAGGGAGTAGGTCTCCAGGCACGATGTCCTCTGGCGCGCATTCATCTAATTTTCCTTGTCGAATAACCCTGATACTATGCACCATAAGCCTATTACGGTGGGTATCACGACTGCGAATGCGGTATTCCATCAGGTATGCAGACACGGCATGAATAACCAAAACTGCCCCGACAATGCCGACGGCGTAGAGCGTAACGCTGCTCGTACCGTCAACTAAGGAAGCACCGAGGATGACTGTCCCGACTACCAAAACAATCACACGCCACGTGAGCAATGATTTCAGAAACGCTTTAAAAGGAAACGCGTCTTCCTCTGAGGACATCTCATTCTTACCGTGCCGTGCTTTCGCCCTCTGAAGGGCGTCGACACTCAGTCCTTGCTCCATGTTGGAGTCGAATTTATTCAGGATTGATGCAATGTTTTCCGCATGAAAATTTGACATTTTTTTAATTATTCCTTGCGGTTAAACAGCGTGGGTTTGAACTTGACATGCCTTTCTTATATCCGTTCTCCATTCCATTACGAACGACACACTTTGTTCTATAGGCGCGAGGTTTCCTCGCAAACGCTAAAAAACAGTAGCTCCGTGAGCATCCGGCTTTAAAATTTTAATATCCGTCGCAATCTGGTGCTTTTTAAAGGCAACTTGCATCTTCTCAGCAATCTGTTCTGCATGCTCCAGGCAATAGGCGGCGATAGTCGGTCCTGCTCCGCTTAACGCGACGCTCAGTGCTCCAGCAGTGGTAGCGGCTTCTGCCACATCATCAAAACCTGGAATCAGTGAAGCCCGGTAAGGTTGATGCAACCTATCCTTCATTGCAACACGCAACATTTCAAATTGCCTCGTGGCAATGCTGGCGATGAGCAGTGTGCTTCGGCTTGTATTATAGATGGCATCTGCAAAGTCCACTGACGTTGGTAGCACCCCTCTTGCTTGTTCTGTTGACAGTGGAAAATCGGGAATTGCCAGTACAATCGAAAGGAGGGACGGACATTCTAATCGAACGGTATGAACTTGAGCATCCTCCTGCGCTGAAACGACGAGTCCACCATACAATGAGGCAGCAACGTTATCGGGATGCCCTTCCAATTCTGTCGCAAAATTGAGGAGTTCTGGGTGAGAAAATGGAGTACCACAGAGCGCGTTTGCAGTGAGCAACCCACCAAGAATAGCAGTTCCACTGCCGCCGAGACCACGAATTGCAGGTATCCCATTTTCTATCTGCAATTTAAAGCCTTTCGGACGTTTCGCGCCACTTCGGTGGAAAACACGCTCTACCGCTTGAAAGGCGATATGTTCCGGCGTACTTGGTATTTTATCGGCATCTACGCCACTTACAGAAAGACTGTCGGTTTCAGAAGGTTCTAACGTAACTGTACTATAGAGCCGGAGAGCGAGCCCTAACACGTCGAATCCGGGTCCCAGATTCGTTGTGCTTGCCGGGATCCGCGCCGTAACTTTTCGGTCAAAAGTAGGAGGCATTTTTAATTATACCTTGCGGAGGAACACCAGACCTTTCGAGTTTGACGTGCGTTCCTCATATCCGCCTGCGCCGATGTTGCAGGCTACGGTTTTTCAGTCTTTAGTTTTCGGTTAAGAGGATTCTGGTAACAGTCATAGGTTTTTAGCGACCTTTAACTGAAAACCGATAACTAATAACCATTGGCTACAACTTCGAGATTGCAGTTTCCATTCTGCCTAATGCCTCTTGGATATTATCTAACGAATTGGCATACGAAAGACGGAGGTACCCATCACCATATTTGCCGAAAGAGGTACCAGGCAATAAGGCGACATCTGCTGCCTCCATGAGGTAATCAGCGAGTGCTTCACATGAAATCGGCAGTTGCGTAACATTGGGAAATACATAGAAGGCACCGAGCGGTTTGATGCAGCTGACGCCTTCAATTGCATTCAGTCCATCTACAATTGCGTCGCGTCGTTTCTGAAATTCTGAAACCATCTGAGTAACAGAGGTTTGCTGTCCCGTCAATGCCTCTATCCCAGCGAGTTGTGTGAAGGTGGCAGTACAGGAATTGGAGTTAATAGTTAACTGCGTGATTTTATCAGCAATCGCTTGCGGAGCAATACCGTAACCTAACCGCCAGCCTGTCATTGCATAGGTTTTAGAATGCCCTTCAATCAGGATTGTGCGTTCCTTCATACCGGGCAGACTGAGGACACTGTGGTGTTTCCCTTCATAGAGAATACGTGAGTAGACTTCATCTGTCAAGACATAAAAGTTGTGTTTCTGTGCGAGTTCGGCGATTGCTTCAAGGTCTTCAGTGGTTAGCGTACCACCTGTAGGATTCTGGGGTGAGTTGAGAATCAGCAATTTTGTCCGATCAGAGATCGCGGCTTCAAGATCTTCAAGCCGGAATCGGAAGTCTACCTCCTCGCGAAGGGGTAGCGGTACGGCTTTTCCGCCGATGAAGTCGATAACAGATTCATAAACGGGGAAACCCGGTTCGGGATAAATTACCTCATCACCATCATCGATTAACGCTAAAATAGTGAAGAAAATAATAGGTTTCGCTCCGGGTGTCACGGTGACTTCGTCAGGGTGTATGGTAACACCCCGCGTCTCTGTTATATGTTCTGCGACGACTTCGCGAAATTCCGGTACACCGGCAGATGGGCAGTAACCGGTATGCCCGTCCTTCATTGCTTTGTACGCCGCTTCAATAATATTAATGGGTGTTGGAAAATCCGGCTGTCCTATTTCCAAGTGGATGATGTCTTTGCCCTGTGCCTCTAACTGTTTGGCTTTAGCTAAGACCTCAAATGCGGATTCCGTGCCTAATCGACTCATCCGCGTTGCGAATGTGGATACTTCCAAAATTATACCTCCGCGTATTGGCTATCGGCTGTCGGCTGTCAGTTGTCAGTAATCGTCGTAGATCCTACGAACGTTTTCACCTATCATAAGGGTTCATTAACTGATGGCTGAAAGCCGACCGCTGACGGCTATTCTGCTTGCATTATAGCTCCGGTGGAACTCGCTACCCACACGTTTTTTCCGTCAAGCACAAAAACTTTGACTAATTTTTCTTTGGAATCTTCAAGCTCCCAAGTGTCGCCACCATCACTGGTATGTAGGATGGCACCGACTCCAAAGTCGCCACCAACAGCCCAACCGTTTTTCTCATCTGCGAACCCAACACTTCGTAGTGTCTCTTCTGTGCCACTCACTTGATCCTTCCATGATTCGCCGCCGTTAGCGGTATGAAGAATTACACCATTTTCACCAACAGCCCAGCCTATTGACGCATCAAGAAAAAAGATGTCTTCAAGGATATCCTCTCTATTGGTCGACTGTGTGACCCACGTCTGCGCGCCATCAGTCGTTTTCTGAATCAAGGCATGTTGTCCTTGCGTACTCGGACTCACGCGGACCCCGGCAACCCATCCGGTCTGTTCATCAAGAAATTGAATGGCGTTGTACATATTCGCGTCATCATCGCCAACCGCACCGAGTTGTCCACCTTGCAGAACTTTCCATGAGCGCCCACCATTTTTCGTAGAAAGGATGGTGTCACTTTCTCCTACTGCATACCCGACATCTTTATCAACAAAATAGATGCCTTTAAGCCCGTTGCCGACCTTGCTGGTTTGCATTTCCCAGTCTCTACCGTTATCGGTACCGACAATTGCGCCGTTCGCACCGACAGCCCAACCGTGTTTATCATCAAGGAAGTACACTTCGGCTAAATCGGCAGGGATTTTGATTTCCGATTTTTGCCAGGATTTACCACCATCCATGGTATATCCGATAAAGCCGGGATTTTCAAAATCTTCAAACGACGCAGCACCGACTACCCAACCGGTACTCTTGCCTGTAAAAGTGATTGACATGTAATCCCGAACTTCTGGATCGCGTTCTTGTAAAACGCTCCAATTTCCTAACGCCGGTAGAACGGTCCCCAAAATGCCGAAGGTCGCGAGTAGCATTATTCCCGTCAGTAGGCGTGACTCAAGCCTGTTCATTGTTATTGTATCTCCTTTTTTCATAAAAATGTGTGCTAACAGCAGATTCTTTTGGGTGCAGCCTGCAAATCTCCAAAAACTTGCCGTTACAAAGCGTGATGTCGCTTAGCAAGCCAACGACCTGCTAATAAAATTATAATATAACCTTGAAATGAAAATTAAGTCAATAAATTTTTCCTTAGCATCCGAGGGACTGGGACGTTGGAAGAAATAGGGAGTCTACATAGAAAAACTAAAACTCCATACCGCTGCGAGGATGCGTCTTAATGCCACACACCCTATTTCGCAAGGATTAAGGTCCCAGTCTTAAAACTCTCGCCTACCTGAAGTTGATAGACGTAAACACCGCTCTCCACAATTTCACCGGTTTCGTCGCGTCCATCCCAAACCAATTCCGTTTCACCCGGTAGTGCAGTTAAAGTCTTCACAAGCATTCCGTCGATGTCAAATATGAGCACTGTGAATTCACCGGAAGTCTCTTCAAGTGCGCGCGCGGGGAAGACAACCCGATTGAAATCTTCGTCTGGCGAAAGTGGTGTAAAAGGATTCGGATAGGGTTTATCAAAAATACGAAGTTTCTTTTTAACAGGTGCCGACGCGTTATCCTCCTCGTCAATGGCGATGACAGCATAAGTAAAACTGCCTATAGACAATGGACGATCATCAATAAACCTATATTCCGTTTTTACCTCGCTTATCCTGCCATTAGCAAGTGGCTCAGGTTCACCGGATCCCGATCCAAATAAGACCTGATATGCTATCACGTCACGACTGACGCTCGGTTTCCATAAGACTTCGACCCCATCGCTTGAAGGAACGATGCTAAGCATCGTCGGCGGTTCCGGTGCGGCAGTATCCGGTGATACATTCACTGTTTGTATCGGTGAACGCTCCGATTGCAAGTGCCGCGTCTTGTAAGCGGTGATTTGATAGGTATGGTTTCCCGGAGGGACGTTTACGTCGCGAAACGTGGTTGACGATCGGTTTTCAACCTGAATAGTAGAATCGTCCTTATCCCTGTAGATGAGGTAACCGTTGACATCTGGATCCGTTGATTTCTGCCAGCGAAGGGTCACATCGTTTTCTCCGGTTTTATCGGCTTCAGCGGTGAAGCCGATAACTGGAGCAGGCGGCACATTCGGAATAACCTGTAAGGTAAAATCGTCGTTGTTAAGTTTTCCGTCTGCCTGCCCGGGTCGGATGAATTCACCGATAGGACTGTCTTGAAGGTTGCGAAGACGCGCTCTGAAAACTGCCTCTGGAATAAGCGTATTCGGTGTCTGACATTCAAAAGTAATTTCATAGAGCGAGTTCTGAAAATCAACGATAACATCTGCAAGTTCAACGCGCAGCACACTGCCTCCTGAAACGACAGCCCTTGCTACAATTTGGTTGCCATCACGCAAGATACCTCTGAAAAAGGAGGTTTGGGTCAGAAATCCCCGTGGCATCGTAATTTCAATAACTTTAATCTCTTCACCCGGCTCCGCCAAAGATCGATCAATTACGAGCGTCACGAGCAGCGGCACGGTTGAACTCGCAGGAACAACGCCTTCCTTTTGTCCGGCGACGTTAATCTCTCCAACAGAGGTAACTGCTCCATAACTATTAGCGGAAACCAAGAGTAGACTACTGATAAGTATCAAAGCAATGGATATATTTTTCATTTTTTAATTATACCTTGCGGTTCGGTCAGGGGGATAATACCTTGACCTTTATTTCCGTAGACCCGCCTGCGCCGTTGTTGCAGGCTATGGATTTGGGTCTAACGCAAATCTCGCTACTGACTGCTAGCAACCGACAACTATTAAAGCAACAGATTAAGGGAGAATCGTTGTGTTATATTGTCCTGTAAATTTCCACTTAGCAGTTGAAACCCATAATCGAGTTGGAGGGTCGTACCACTGATTGGAAGTTTAGCACTTCCACCGAAACTCAGGATTGTTGCCGAACTCCCTCCATTTTTCACGCCATAACCGCCACGAACAGCGATGGAATTATTCAACCAGATTTCCATTCCTGTGCGGATATAAATTTCACCATTGCGAGACGCAACCTCAAGACTCCCGAGACTACCTCTCAACAAGTTGCTGACTGCCGCGCCCTGTGCGCTCATCTCTGCGATAGACGCAAGTCTGTATGCCAAACCCGCACGAATGTTTAACGGCACCGCATCTGTCTGCGTGTCAGATATACTCATATCTGCGGGGAGTAGGTTCTCTACGGATGCCCCAAGACTCAAACTCTGGAAAGGTTTTGCAATCACACCGAGATCAAAAGAAACGGCTGAACTTGATGTCCTGACGAAATACGGATTTTCTGTGACGAATTCGTTTGTCTCATCAAAAGCGGTACGGAAGAGTTTCAGATTTGTCCCGATTGCGAATTGTTTGAAAAGAGCATTTCCATAAGAGAGGCGCAACGTCTGTTCACTATAAACTTCGGAATCTTCTGCCAAGCCCCCGAAACCTGCCCCAATTGACCCTATTCTTCCAAGCGAGATTACACCACTGACGGCATTATAGGTAATGAGCCCATTAAAGCGTTGTGCGTGCGTAGCACCGAGATGGATTCTATCAATATAACCCAATCCTGCGGCGTTGTAATCTGCGGCGTTACTATCATCGGCAAGTGCGACGAATGCTCCACCTAAGCCTAACGGTCTCGCACCAACACCAATATTATTGAATGTCGCAGCGGCAACAGCTGGAAAAAGCAACACGATGAGAAGAATTAGACAGAATATATACTTCAATCTATTATTTCCTTTATAGTGATATACGTATCAACTCAATGGAATTCGGGGTTACAAACCCCTCCCACTTTAGTTTAGTCCACCTGTCATCGGTACAAAACGGACAGGGATAATCTCAGTGGTTTCGATAGCTTGTATTGAATTCTCATCAGTTTGAAGTCCTTTTCGAATTAAAAGGAGATTTTGTTCAGAACCACCGACAGGAATCACCAGTCTACCGCCCGGTTTGAGTTGCTGAACGAGTCGCTCCGGGATGTCGGTAGGTGCTGCCGCGACAAGCACGGCATCATAAGGTGCGTGTTCCTCCCAACCGTAATACCCATCTCCCATTTTGAGATGAATATTTCGATAGTTGAGTGCCTCTAATCGCGCCTTTGCACTTTTGACAAGTCCGGGTATAATCTCAACAGAATAAACATCTCTCGCCAATTCTGCCAGTACTGCAGCTTGATAGCCACAACCCGTTCCGATCTCAAGGACGTTTGACGTTGGAGTGAGTTCCAGCAAATCTGTCATCAACGCGACGATATATGGTTGCGAGATCGTTTGGTCACAATCGATCGGCAACGCGCCATCCTGATATGCCACATTGAGGTATTGCGGTTTTACAAACAGGTGCCGCTCTACCTTTCGCATCACAGCAAGCACTTGGGGATTGTGGATACCACGCGCTTCAATCTGGTTCCGAACCATTTTGCGACGTAGCGTCTTGTAGTTCCTGGCGAAGAGCATTTTTTTCGTAGTCGTCAGTGGTCAGTTTTCAGAGAGCGAGGTTTTTTGCCTAAGCGTCTCCTCGCCAGCGGGGTTAAACACCCTATTTCACAAATAGGATACAAATGTGATATTAGTTACCTACGCTTATATGATAAGGCATGAGAAGAAATAACCGATGCTTTCTGATTATGTTGAGGAGTCTCGCGGTGGTGCTCAAACCACCGTATCGTGTAATAAACTGCAGCGGAGACTCAGTTTCCACAGCCCTACTCTCCATGCGCAGATCTCCTATGGAGGCAACCTGTGGGGCAATGTTTTCAACGGAATTCGGAGTTACAAATCCCTCCCATAACGAACCCAACGGAAGTCCAATGCCGCCGAGTAGTTGTGACATCCATGTTTTTTTGGGAAATTCGACTATCTCAACCGATTTTTTTTCCAATCCTGCGCGTTCTCGCGCGATTGCGATTGCGAGACTTAAACCGCCTAACTCATCTACGAGTCCATTTTCCTTTGCCTGTCTACCTGACCAGATGCGCCCTCGTCCGAGTCTATCTACATCCTCGACCGTTAACTCGGTTCGCCCAAGAGCAACTTTTTCAATGAAATCGTCATAAATTTCTTTAATCTGTTTCTGTACAATTTCTTTTTCAGCAAGCGGATAGTCTCCGTAATCGGTGTAAAAATCAGCATGTTCACCCCGTTTGAGAATCTCCTTATGAATGCCGAGCTTCTCATAAAGCCCCTTGAAACTATACTTACCGCCAACAACACCGATAGAACCCGTAATCGTTCCGGGTTCGGCAACGATTGCATCCGCTGGAGCCGCGATGTAATAGCCTCCTGATGCCGCTACATCCCCCATTGACACCACGAATGGTTTAACCTCTTTGAGTTGTACTAATTCACGCCATATAGTGTCAGCGGCGACAACGAGCCCGCCACCGCTGTCAATTCGCAAGACAACCGCTTTTATAGAATCATCGTCTTTTACCGCCTTGACAATACGTGTGATTGTGTCCGCGCCCATCACCTGAGTGCCCATAAACGGATCGACGAAACTATCACCCGTCAACATCAATCCTTCAGCCTTAATGATTGCCACTTTCGGTTCTGGCACCTGCCAATCTTGCGCGTACAATCCACTTCGGACGTATTCACTAAGTGGCACCAAATCGGTTTTGGTATCAGTCAGCTCGGTCACGACATCATGCAATTCATCTTCATAGACGATCCTGTCCACCAGTTCAACGGCAAAGGCTTGACGCGCTGTGTAGGGTCCCTTGTCGATACGTTTTTTAACGCTTTCGCGCGTCCATCCACGCCCTTCTGCGATTGCCGCTACAAGCTGTTCGTACAGGTCGTCCAAAATTATGCTTTGGATCTCGCGGTGTGCTTCGGACATCTCCCGCCGAGTGAATGCTTCGGATGCGGACTTGTACTTACCGAGATGCTCAAGATCCGCCCGAATACCAAGCATGTCTAACGCACCCTTGTAGAAGGAATGCTCTGTGCGTATACCAATTAACCGGACCTCAGCAGACGGATGGATCAGGATACCTTCGCATGTAGACGCGACGATATAGTCGCCGGTGGAACAATTAGAGAGGTAGCAGAGAACAACACGTCCCGATTCTCTAAAATCCAAGATGGCATCTGACATCTCTTGAAGTTGCGCGATACCGTAACCGCTCCCGTCAATACGGACAAGAACCCCAGCGACATTGTCATCCCATTTTGCGACAGGTAGGACCTGTTTGAGGGAGCGCATCGGTAGGTCGAGGAACGACCTACGGCGAGGCAGTGGTTTGGTTCTCGGTGTGTTGGAAAAATGAAAGTAGCCAACACCCGACTGTGCTTCGCGATTGTTGTCAAAAGTGTTGCCCGATCCAAATCCCCAATTTCCGATATTCACACCGAAACGGATATCGAAACTCAGATCGTTATTTATAGTGCCGCGGAGCATGAATTCACGAATCGGGCGGACCTCCAAGGCATAGTGGAGGTCTACACCCTCAATCCCTTGAGTTTTCTGAATGTCAATTGAGAGTGTTGTGCGCCATGTCCCCGGGCGGAGTGCTAACCCTAAACCATAGGTGCGTCCAAGTTTTTCTCCAAGCAATTTAGGACGATTGAGATCGCGTGCCGCCGCGCCAATTGAAAAATAACGTCGTCGATACATCAAACCCATGGAGAGCGAACGGAATCTGTCGTATCCCTCATCGTCCGAATTCATCCAGCTGTAACTTGTTCCCCAATAGAGAGCACTTCCGAGATGGTAGCCACCCGAAAATGTATAGCGTGTGAAGTCTGTATCGGCATCAGCGGTGCCGAATTCTATACCGAAACCCGCACCGGGAACAGCAAGAAAGAACGCATCATCGCCTGCCCAATCGCTCTGA
Source organism: Candidatus Poribacteria bacterium (assembly GCA_965220065.1). Classification (GTDB taxonomy): domain Bacteria; phylum Poribacteria; class WGA-4E; order WGA-4E; family WGA-3G; genus WGA-3G. The sequence goes on along the minus strand of OZ244804.1, from coordinate 3,651,798 downwards.
TATGTTCGGAGGTAGTATAGGTTTAGATCTTGTCCTGCGGCAAGTCCGGATGGATTAAAGAAGGTAGCAAGGGCGTCATCGCTCAGAGCGATGGAACTTGAAGGCAAGTGGGTGCGCGCTTTTGGCGGTGCAGCTGCGCAAAGCGTGCTCATCCCACAGATGAATGCTACGGAGATAACATTTCTACCAATACGCCCTAAATTCTTGAAAAATAAAGATGGAACCATTTTTTTAGGGTTATCGATTCTTAAAACTGATAACTGATAATTTAAGACTTACGCAAATTGAGCAAATATCGGACATTTAGACGCAAAAAGTGATAATTTCCGTTCCTTAAACCCCCTAAAGAATCAACGGTATGAATGCCTTATGGCATTCCCCGCCCCTTATCAGGGGGACTTTAAGAAGGAATGCGTAAGTCCTATAATTGATAACTCTTAAAACTGATAACTATAAAATACCACAAAAACACAGGGATTGCAATGGAAACGCTAAACCTATGAACGTCGGGCATATTGTGGAAACAATTCGTCATGAATGTCGCTACATTGCTGGAGATGGGTTTGTCGCTCCGCGTCTGCAGTGTCAACCATTGTTGGGAAATACATCCCCGCGCCCGTCTCAATTTTATATCCGCCTGCTGAATGGACGCTCAAGTACTGATGGAGCGTCTCTAAATCTGGCTCGGTTGTGCAATGTTGCGTGCAATTCATCGTGAACATCCGCCGCCGGGTTCCGCCGCCAAATGCCGCGTGATAGGTGTCGTGGTTGAAAATCACGACATCACCCGGTTTACTTTCCAATGCGATGCTGGTCGGAAAATCACGCGGTGGTATACCGTATAATGCCTCTGATTGATTTGGGTCAATCTTTCCGGCTCTGACAAAGTGTGCCGGGTTTTGGCTGCCGGGAATGATACGCAAGCATCCGGTGTCTTTCGTCAAAGGATCGAGATAAAACGCCACCTTACAAGCGAAGAGGCGTCCCCAACCTCCATCAGGGTGCCAACCCGTATCGCCGCTGTAATAGTTCCCATCACCACCAGCGTAGTTGAAGTCTTCACCGAGCACACCACCGATGAGGCCTTTAACTCGTTCATCATCAAGGAGGGTACAGAGCCGAGACCGATGTTCAATTGGACCACCGAACATTGTACGACTTGTTCCATCGTGATCTTTACCGCCTCCAAATTCCTGAATCGATATCTCAAACTCTTCGATGATCCACTCCATCTCGCTCGGCGAAAACATGCCCGGTATTGCGAGATAACCAAAAGTATTGAAAAAATTCACTTGATGTTCTGTCAGTTTCATTTTTTTAATTTTCCTTGCGGTTCGGTCAGGCGCGTTTCCGCCACGAGTTGTTTATACTATTCCCATCGTGCCCAGACGTTTGGTGTAACATATCCTTCGTCAGTGTACGGATCTTCACCAGCGACGGTAATAACACCGCGATAATTCCGCTGCCCCTTCCAGCCTAACCACGATGCCGTCGAACAGTAGTGGCTCACAAGGATACGTCGGAATGCATCGCTTCGATTCTTTTTCGAGCGGTGCAAAAGGTAACCGTTGAAAAAGAGAACGCTACCGGCTGACATTTCAATCGGGATTTCGTCGGTGTCATCAAAACCAGCGGCTTCATGACAACTGTCGAATTCATGACGTTTATCGTGTGGGAAACGGTCATAAATCACACCAGAGCGATGGCTATCCGGTAAAACCCAGAGACAACCGTTTTCAATCGTGGCATCATCCAATGTAATCCAGACACCGAGCAGCGATCGATCACGCGTCGGAATCGGGTGTTCGTCCTGATGCCATGGATTACCCGTATGTCCCGGGACCTTACTCAACATCATTGACTGCATACATTTCACACCACCATTCCAAAACGGGATGTGTGCGCCAACAATCATCCGGAGGACTTCACAGATTTTTGGATGTTCAACGTAACGTTGAACCAAGGGGCTAAAGACATGTGGTTCGCCGACACACATGATTCTATCCAAAACCTCCATTTCACTTGCTGTCTCCGGCATCGGTGGGATCGCCTCACACGGGTAATCACCACGAAAGATTTTTAGCATCTCTGCTTTCAGGTCATTGCACTCTTCCAACGTAATAACATCTGGAAGCAGTAAATATCCATCGTTGATGTATGACTTTGCCCAAAGATTGGACTGATCTTGTACCATCTTTTTAATCTACCTTGCGGATAAGTAATAGAGTTGGTGAATTTAACGGTTTTCGTGTTCGACTCGCTGATAGAAACCGATAACTATTCTGCCCGGATAATACGCCATGTTTCCGCTTCACTCGCGAAAACCAACGTCAATTTGCCGGACATCTGTTCAACTTGACCGTTCGCTTTCGGGGCATATTGCAACGTGTAGCCACCCGTTACAATCGCCGTATCGTCGGCTATGTTCGGATGGATGTCAATATCGGTCAGTGTCATGTCAATCTGATGATAAACATCAAAAAACTGGGATGCCTTTGTTTTAACGTCTTGGTATGTACGCCCATTGGAGAGATACGCCTCCGAAAAACAGGACATAACCTTCGTTAGGTCTGCCATGTCGTACCCGAGTTCATATCGGTTTAAGACCTTCTGAATAATCTCTTTGATCGTCGGTTCGGTTTGAGATTTACCGTTCTGTGTCTCTATTGTTACAGGATGCGCCATTGATTCCGGCGGAATTCCTTGTGCGATCTGTTTAAGTGTATGCACTTCCGGGGCGGCATATCCCCAAACCTCTAATTCCATGACTCGCGCAATGCCGTCCACTGCATACACAGGTCGCCTCCCTGCCATGTGTTGGTAATTGAAAACCGTATCATTTGAGGAAACGGGAACGAGTCGGATTTTGCTTGCTATTAGGCGGTGGCGGACTTCATGAACCCGCTTCCCTTTGGTATTATCTCGCGCTGTATACTGTTTGTCTTTCGTATCGCCCGATGGAATAAGCCCCCAACCGGTGCCGTGCCAATACTCAATCCGATAGTCTTTTAACCCGAATTGCGGTGCTGGATATTTCTCAGAGTTGATCGTCCACATAACAATTTCACGAATATCGACCGGCTTCGCGAGCGTCACAGATACATAAGGACGCTTGTTCAGATCGGAAGTGCGGAGATGTTCCAAACTGCTTCCCCATCCACTGCCCTCATCCCACGTTTCGGAGTTGGTATCCCCATCAATTACCTCCTCTGCCCGGTGGTTTGGGACGGATTGTGAAGCATTCGCGATTGCTCCATTTCGGCTTAATGCGAAATTGATAAGTGGTGGTGGGGGTTCTAAAAGATGTTCCTGCAAAGTTTGCGATTTACAACCCATCACTGAAAGCAAAAGCATCAGGCATAGAACACATATACGAAGCATCGTTAACCTCCTTCTCGTTTCACCGTAATACTGCCAAGCGTCCGAGTGTCTGTGCTGTCTGGTCTCCAACGACAGCGCGTATTCTAAAAAAATAGACACCATTGGCAAGCAATATACCGTCAGCGTCTCGTGCGTCCCACATAAATTCGTTGTAGCCCTCGTTCCCGGAAGCCCCTTTCAAGACATTTACAACCCGTCCAGATGTGGCGTAAATAGTGATAGAAACTTCATCTGCATCCAACGACAACTGATAGGTAAACGTTGTTTTTTCTTTCAAAGGATTCGGGTAATTGTGAACATCCGAAATTCGGAACGGGGTTTCCTCCGGTGAAAAGTCCTCGTCGTGTTTCTGGAGTGTCATATAATCGAAACTCGTTAACCAAGCGACTTCTGCGTTTAAGGCACTCAGCAACTCCGCTTCAATCGTCCGATGCGAATATCCAAAGAGCGGGATAAACTCCTCAATTCCTTTGATATGTGGTTGTATGGACTTTGAGAATTCTACCGCGCTCGTTAACTTAGCACGGATTGCCCCTTCCGTACCCGGCTCATAGCCGAGTGTTATTGCTTCTACCAACTTGGCTCGACTTTCAAAGAATAGGACCCACAGTTCCATCAAGTGAACGGCATCGCGTAAATCTTCGGTCGCTTCCAGATCAAAAGGCTCTGCGATCTCACTCGCTACCCGTATCTCGTTTGCGGACTGCTGTTGTGGTGCCAAAAGTGCTGTGAACCGGTCTACAGCGATTTTCGCAATGTCCAGTTCCGGGATAGCCAACGTATCTTCAACAGCCCGTGGTCCAATCAATGCCCAGAATCGCGTTGCGAGTCCTGCGGATCCGCTGCCATAAGTGCCACCAACGGTTAAGGATCCCGCATAATCCGTGAAATAATTTGCCATGTTCCATCCGTTTACCCGCAAGGCGTTCAGAATGCGTGGCGCGGCCTCGGTGCCGTACCGGGCTATCAACTCATTTTGGAGGAGTTGATAATGGTCAAGGTTGATATCCCAATTGAGACTGGCACTGACAAGACGGTCAAGGTATCCCAACCCTTGTGTTGCGCCTTGGACCGTAAATCCACCGAGTCCGACGACCTCGGGGTTATTGGCAAGTTGCCGAACACCTTGCACAAAGAGATCGCTCTCGAGCATCCAAAACGGCATTACCTCTTCTACTTCATGCGAAAGGACTATAAAGCGATGCCCGATTTCTCCGAGTGCCCTGACTTGTGGGATAGGTAAGCCAGCACTCGCGACGGGTTCACCATCTGCGCCCCACTTTCGTGAGAAAATAGTCCCTTTTGGCAATTGCTGTGCATAAACGCCTGCGGCATCTTTGAGCCAACTGCTGTCATACCCTGAGATATAAAATTTGAAGTCCGGACGCACTTCTCGTGCGGCGTTAATAATCGTAAAGTAGACTTGCCAAAGTTTTGCCTGTCCCTGTTCCGTCCTATCGCCACAGTCAGGACAATCGCATGCGCGCGTCTCGTGTCCCCAAGAACGTAGATGAAAACCGGCAAGTGCGGGATAGGTGCGCACGATCGCCTGCGTCAGTTCCCTCGCGAGCGTATGAAACGCGGGTTTGGACCAACAGAATGGGCGATAAGACACTTCATTCCGAGAAGCCCCGTAAAGCACTCTCGGTCCAAGGACATCGGGACGCTGTTGAATCAGTGCCTCTGTCGGTTCGCCCGTCACATACATGAAAAGATAAGCATCAATGCCACGCCGTTTGAGCGCATTAAACCGATTTTGTAGTGTTGCGATGCGTTCCCGTCGCTGTCCTATCGGCTCATCCTGCAAGGCTTCAAACGCAGGTGTGTCAACATATTTAAACGCCGTTCCGAACCCATCTTCAATACCCGTGCCTGTCCAAACGCCTTCGCCGCCACTCATGTTGATACGGTGGCGTGCGAGCCAATCTGGATCCTCTATCTCCAACACAGCACGAACGGGATAAAATGGTGATGAGGTCTCGTTCATGAACGGCACGAGCAGTGCTTGTGCTTTTGCAACCGGTAACTCTGGATGTACGGGTTTCAAACCCGTCAATGCCGTAATACAGTTTTCAATGAAGGCATACGCGCCATAAACCACCCCGCGCTCGGTGTGCGCTGTCACGACAATGACGATCTCTGTACCGACCTCTACTGTTTTGATACGATAGCCTTCGTCTCCAAGTTCTTCTGCCAATGTCAGTTCTACGTTCGCCTGTAATCCTGCAATCGTTGGATTCGACCTTGGGGTACCAAGCACAATAACCGTTTGTGTTTCCGTTTGTTGACGATTGGTGCGAATGTCGAGTTTGGCACCCGTGAATTGTTGAATAAAGGATTGGATTTCGGCGGCTGCGAATTGTTCCTGTTCTGAGGCGTTCGCGCCAACCTGAAGTGTCGCTCTCGGTGTACCGGATACCGCAATCGGAATTTGATCACTTCTCGCTGGCAGGACGAACCCTACAATACAGAAGATAACCACCAGCAAAGAAGCCATCAGTGGTCGGAAACCGTCAGCAGTTAGAAAGAGAATCTCGACAGTCGACAGCAAGCGTAGCGAACGCCTTGACAGCCAATAGCGGGCATAGCGAACGCCTTGACGGTTTCCGACAGTGAGTGTAGCAAACGCCCTGACAGCCAATAACCATTTAGTGAAGATGTTCACCCTCAAGTCCCTGCAAGAAATAGATAACGCAAAAGGTCAAGACGAATCCGATGACAAAAAGCACTTTGGCAAAACGACTCAAGTTTCCTGTTTTCTCAACGGTATAGCTACCACGGAACCCATCCATCACGACGTGTAAGAGGGTACCGACAGCGAAGGCTGTGAGGTATTTTGTCAATTCACCGAAAGCCCCGCGGAGTAACTGCTCGCCCAGTACCGCTCCAATAACCGGTCCAAGGATCAACGGCGTCAGTCGGACCAGTGTCTTACTGAAAGTTTGATTCCGGAGGAGCGCGACAGCGATAAGTATCCCGACCGGTAGACGATGGATCAGTATACCGAATGCGAGTGCTCCGCCAAGCATCTCCTCTCTCGCGGCGATAACCAAATTAAGTCCGTCTGTCAGTGAGTGAAGTGAGAGTCCGAGAACGGTTAAGTTGATACCCCATCTCTTGTCTGTATTGTTTATATGCCTTCCCGTGTCCCGGCGTTGATGTGTCGTGAGATATTCTACCCCTGAAATTAGGAAAAATCCGCCCCACATCACAAGGATTGTGATGTAACCTGCCTCGGTGAAAAGGTGCATCATCATAATCAAGACGATGCCGAGTACTGCCCCCGCTGTCAATCCAAAAATATGTCCGAAATGTTTTTGTTGCCCCCGCGAAACAAAAGCGATCCCCGCCCCGAGTGGAATCGTTACCACTGCAATTGCCAGATAGAATATAAGCATAGTGTAACTATAGCAGAATTTGGATCGTAATGCAATTTTTTAATTTTCCCTTTCGATTCGGTCAGGTGAGTTAGAGATCTGAAAGTGCCTCTTCGTTATAATAAATTAAAAATCCACTTTCAGATTGCTGAAAGGATTTAATTTTTTTCTTGACGCTTTTGCACATTAATGTTAGTATTAATCCCCCCGACGAACAAAAAACGCGAACCAAGCCCGAGTGGGTATTATGTTTACAATCTGTTACAAAGGACGAAAAAAATGTTAGACAAAATTTTTGATGTTATCGTTGGATGTATGCTTAATCGAGATTTGGATAAGGAAATTGGCACTCGGCGGAGCTTATTGAACGGTAAAACATTACAGATCCCTTCAAAAATCTTAGACAGACTCATTGATTTTATGATGAGCACTCGGTATTCTTACTACCTGAAGATGCGAAGTAATATGCTTGAGGGTAGGACGATTGAGATGCCCTCAAATATCTTTGATTGGAAAGCACTTGAACGCACCAGTGACTATCTACGCGTTTATATGGAAGAGTGTCACGATCAGTTCAAGGAAGAATATGACGGAAATTTTCTTGCTGAAGATTTTAAAGAGTGGTTTCATTATTTTCATATCGAACGCCCTGAACAAGAATCGACGAAAAAATCCGTATCCGCGGCTCTGCTCTCAGACGATTTGCCGCGGGTTTGAGATTACAGTTCCAAAATATCGAGGGTAGCGAGAATTTCAAACCGGCATCTCATCATAAGTTCGTTTATCTAACTCCCGCCCTGTCTTGGATTTACGTTTACCTCCCCACTGTTTAAAGAAAAACGGTACTTTGGCATCCGCACACTGGTCGCGGATGTCAATAACCTATTTCTTCTGCATTTCGCGGGCACCGGGACCCGACTCACCGCCCACAATGATCCAGTCTATCCCCTCCAACGTCAAATTTGGGAGGGCACCAAGTAGCGGTTCAAGTGAGAGAAATTTGATTTGCGCGCCGGTTTGGCGAAGTTCATCAATCCGATGTGTCACTCGATTGTCCTCAACACTAACCCCCATCCAAACATTCGGGGACCATGGTAAATTTGGGCTGAATTTCAACTTTTCAGTTTGATAAACTCTATTAAATTATATTAATTTTTGTTAAGTTATGTCAAGTTAATTTTCTCATTTTTTTCTAAAATGATGGATAAAGCCGGTAAGTCAGCATGCATCGCGAGCACAGCTCGCTCCTACAAAAGCAAGAAGAAGGTATCAGTAGACAGTAGTTTTAATTTGTGATAGCATATTCAGAAGAAAACATACGAAATGCACAGTCTTTATAATACCAAGCACGTAGTCCGTAACATTGTCCCGTAAGCCTTTATAGGAAACCTGCGATAGAAGGATGGATTCGAGCAAGGAACGTCAGAGCTCGAATATCGCCTGATTTAACCGCAAGGAAAATTTAAAAAATGGAATTTGTCCAGTTGACAGACGTACAGCGTGAAACATTTGAGGAAACCGGATACTTCATCGTGCGGTCAGTACTTGACAGCGACATGATAGACCGCTTGACTGAGGCAGGCGACCGGCTCATGGATTCGTTTGAGTATAACGGCTACTATGCGCATAAACGGGACGGTTTGGTGCAGGAGCCTGTTTTCGCGGAACTAACATCGCAGACAAAAGCGATTCCCTTGGTCATCCAACTGCTTGGCACAAATCTCCATATCACGAATACCGCGCTCATCTACAAGCACCCACAACCGCCTGAAAAATTGGAAAGCCGTGGATGGCATCGAGATGCGGGTATATTTTTAGACCTCGGATACAAGAATTGTCCACGTGTCGGTTTGAAAGTAGGCTACTGCTTGACGGATTTCACCGTGCCGAATTCCGGCGGGACACTGTTTGTTCCAAAAAGCCATCTATCGGGTGAACCGTTGGGCATCCCTAAAGGCGAAATCGATCCAATCGAACCTTGCGATGAGCCTGTCTTGCGTGCAGGCGATGCGTTTTTCTTTGAAAACCGTATCTATCATACGGCTGGTGTCAACTTTACAGAGAATGTCGCTAAAGTCGTTATCTACGGATACCACTATGCATGGCTCAAGCCGGAACCTTATCTACTCTACTACAATGACACACTGCAACCTGAAGAGAAGGTAATGGAGAATCTCGATGATCTTGGTAAGCAATTTCTTGGTGGTGGTGGGAGCGCAGCGGCGGAGTGGGCAGCAGCGCACAATGTACAGTTCGAGGAAGTTCCACACGTCGTAACAATTTAGCCAACTTTCTCTTTTTAGAACCGATAGAGGACGCGAGCGTTTTCCGCCATGATTTTGCGTTTGAGCGTTGGCGATAGACTTTTCGGAAGTGCTTGATCGGGAGAATCGAAGTCCCAGTGCGGATAGTCAGTTGCGAACATCAACCTATCATCTAAGCCGAGTTGCGCGAGCAGTTGATCGAAGTATTCCTGCTTAGGTGGCTCTTCAATCGGTTGCGTTGTAATCCAGAAATGTTCCCGGATGTACTCAGAAGGCAACCGTTTCAACTCAGGCACCTCATCCCGCAGTTTTTTCCATGCCCGGTCGAGTCGCCACATCAACGGAGGCAGCCACGCGAAACCGCCCTCAATGAGAGCGACCTTGAGCGTCGGGAATTGTTCAAAGACACCTTCACAAACGAGACTGGTTACCTGGGTCTGAAACGCCTGTGTCATTCCGGCGTGGTCTTCAATGTAGTGTGAAGGTCTACCGACAGCGGTAATCGGTCCGACACCGACACCGGTGAAGTGGATGCCGATAGGGAGGTCATGCTGGACTGCCGCTTCATACATTTTCCAATACCTACGTCGTCCTAAAGGTTCCATCGTACGAGCGAGCAGTAGTATTTGCACAAACCCTGGGTGGTCTGCTAACCGATCAATCTCGGCGGTGGTGAATTCTGCGTCGTCGCATGCGACGATCATTGAGGCGCGGAGTCTCGGTTCTTTCTCGAGCCACTCTTCGATCTGCCAGTCGTTCACGGCACTTGCCCACGCCGCGGCGAACGCGAGATTCGGCATCTCACAGACAGGAGTCAAGCAGTTGAGAATGCCGTATTCGATGTTGAAGGCATCGAGTAGCTGCTCACGTAGGAAATCGAGATCGGATCCGGGGCGATGTCCGGAGGGTGTCCACGCATCGTATCTCGCACCGAAGGGATGGGCACGAGGGATATATGCGCCGACGCGGTCGGTGGTACCGACCATGCCGTGATGCTTCCGCCACCGTTCAGAGAGATATGGGTACAACACCGTCTCAGAAGCGAGGGTGTTATGCACATCACAGTCGATAACGGATGGTCTCTGCTGTTGTTGGGATATCTCTGTTTTTGCCATCTTTTTCCCCCTTTTTGTTAATTATACACCTTCCCCAGAAATATGTCAATTTTAGGGAATAAATAGGACAGAATTACTTATTTTTCTTGTAGAGGGATCTCCGAACCCGGATTTTTTCGCCGTAGGAACAACCACCTACATGAAAGATTTCCAACCTTCTCCATTCATCCCTTTGTTGGCGAGGTTGAAAACCTCGCCTACCCACAGTTGATAACCGACAACTAATATAGGAGAGTTTCCAACCTTGACAACTCATGCTCTCTTAACGGGCATTTTTCTCAAAGTATAAGTTTCTAACTCTGTTTCCTGTTAACTTAAACCCTGTAACGCGTCCGGTATCGTCTCGGATAAAGCGAATCTCTGGAAAAAACCACGCATCCCCAAGGAAATGACTATCGGTGTAGGTTAGCACTATATCATCGTGCCGTCTGTGTTGCGCTATAAGTCCATCCCCGCGCACACGGATGGTGTAAGTTGTATCCAATTCTTCGGTATAATAATCTCCCTCGAATTCTGCCAACTGTTCTGGTGCCAGCGGTTTCGATTTAATATCTTCAGCAGGCTCTGTCGTTTTCTCTGTTTCGGATGTTTCTATGGGAGCAAGGACATCGACAAGATAGAGGTCTGCGACCTTTTCCGCTAAACCGAGTGGATTAAAGGTGTCCAGATTACATAGGATGACAACGCCGAATTTATGATCCGGAAAACGCATCAAATGACTCCGAAATCCTCGCCATGATCCGCTGTGTCCGACTGTTTTCAATCCTCTGTATTCACCGATGTTCAGACCGAAGGCATAGTCAATTTGCTCTCCGTCATTCAGCACGCCGCGTTGGTGCATCTGTTCAATCACCCTTTGTTCGCCGATACGCGTGTCATCAAAGTTCAGGATCCATTTCGCTAAATCCTCCACGGTTGAATAGAGGGAACTTGAACCGAGGGCGGTTGTATTGTTAACAGCGTGTTTAAATCCACCGTTTTCGACGGCTTGATACGAATACGCTCGGTTCTTCAGAATCATTTCGTGATCATCGTGAAAGTGGGAGTTCGTCATGCCGAGAGGTTTGAAGATGTGAGTGTCCGTCCATTCTCTGAATGAATCCCCCGTCACTGTTTCGACGATCTCTGCCAGTAGGTTGTACCCCGTATTGCTGTATAAAAACGCCGCGCCGGGTTCAAAATTGAGTACCTTTTGATGCCTGACCATTTTCAAGATGTGCTTAAACGAAATCAGGTCATCCATCAGATCACCTGCGATGACAAGGGATTGCACCCAATCCCGGAGTCCGCTGGTGTGATGCAAGAGATGTCGAATTGTGATTGTGTTCCCGAAATCAGGGATATCAGGCAAATGGATTCGGATGTCGTCATCCAACGAAAGTTTCTCTTCGTACGATAACGTAGCGATAGCGAACGCCGCAAACTGCTTGGACACTGAAGCGATATCGAAAATGGTCGCAGTCGTGATCGGGATGTCATATTCCAGATTTGCTGCCCCATATCCGTGTTTATAGACGATTTCATCGTCTTTGACAACCGCTAAGGCGGCACCAGGGGAGTTCGGTTTGTTCCATTCTGCAAACAGTTGATCGACTTTCGCTTCAAGTCTCTTGTGAGTTGTCATAACCATCTCCTATCGACAAACGGCTTTGAATTTATTTTTGCAGTACTTCGTGCGGATTCAGCCAGTAGTTGAGTTTAATCATGAATACGTTCTCCGCTGGCGCGTCAAAGAGTGTTCCGAGGTCGCTGCCGAGGTTAAACTCTCCCATCGGATCAATGTGTTGACGCCCCTGCGACCAAACAACGAAGAGCGTTGAACCCAATCGGTACTCCCATCGCAATACTGCATTCGATCGGAATTGCTTGAAGTTAAAATCTGGATTGTGAATCAATTCGGGTGTCTCGTCCCCGTCAACATCTACTTCGTAACCAAAATTGACACTCTCGGTTTTGAGTGGCGTGAACCGGTCTGCATAACGCTCTCCTTTCGGATCGGTAACCTGCTTGAATCCACTGTAATCTCCAGAGGATACGAAGGGTTGGGCGTAGAGTTGCAGTGACAGGTTCGGTGTGAAGGCAAAGTCGAACCGTCCGATCAAGCCTACGGTTTGGCGTGCGAGGCGGCTGAAGACGTAGTGGTCAATGTCTTTGCGAATCCGTGTTACCCACTGCCTATCACTCTCACTGCTACTGTAGGAAGTCCCGATACTCGCTTGCACCCGACTTGCGGGTCTCCAGCGGAGCGTCGGTAAGACATTGAAGGACCAAGATTTACTTTCCGGTTGGAAGCGGGTGTCGGCTTTGAGTTCAAGCAATACTTTTTTACGGTTATCACTGGTGACATCCAGCATTCCGTTGATTGAATTTTCGGTCTGGAACGCAGGTCCGCCACGGAGCATACTGGTGCTTAACGAGCCTAAGATATAACTCGTCGAAGCCGAAACGAGCCAGTAGTTTAGGAACTCGATATTGACTGAGAGTCGTGAACCGAAACTGTTCGATTCGCCACCGTAGGTTTGCCAACGCCAGTTGTGCCAGCGCATCTCCCATTGGCGTAGATGCTGCGTCGGTAGGGAATGATCGTAGCCAATACCCGCCCAACTGACGAGGAAGTCCGCACGGCTCATGAAGCCGATGTCGTTGGTTTCAAATTCAGGGGTCCGAGTGCGAAATCCGGCATAGTAACGCCAAAAACTACCACTGATCTTGCTGAAGTTTGCCGAGGCACTCAAACCACTGAGCGATGTACGGGTCGGGTCGAAAGTAAGATGATCGGCATCGGGTCGGTGCATATACCGTCCGGGAGCTCGTTGTGTCTGCGCAATCGCGTCTTGGGATCCGGTGACGTGTGATGCGAGGGCATAACCGGAGAACCGAAAGTTATCGTTCCAGAAGCGATGCCGGAAATCGAAACCTCCCGTGATTGCACTGGCGTGGGCATTCAAGACTTCGGCTTGGTCGCTGGGACGGAAGACCCCCGTGGCGATGGCACCGACGGCACTGTTGCCGTCCCGAAAATCTTTTTGAAGTCGTGCCAAGCTATACTGGGTTGCGGGTTCGACGATCTTATCTAAGGCATCCCCCTTACGGGTAACGATGTCCGCAGTCTCTCTCGTTGTTGAGGCGTGCAGTAAACCGACCGTCCATCCTGACTCCGTTTTGCCGGAGAGTTTCTCAGCAATTTGGATCGTCGTAAGGTCTGGAGCATCGAAGTAGCCATCCCGTGAGTCAAGTCGTCTGCGTGGTGCTCTACCGATGCGGCGTGAGTGGAAAAGTTCATCTCTGTCTCCGATATTGAGGCGAAAGATATTAGAGCCTTCCACAAAGAACGGACGGCGTTCAGGAAAAAAGGTTTCAAAATCGGTGAGGTTCACCCGCGCCGGATCTGCCTCAACTTGACCGAAATCCGGATTCATCGTGACATCTAAGGTAAAATTGCCGGTCAGCCCATACTTGAGATCCATGCCGAGCGTTGCAAATGGATCGTTTTCCTTGAAGAATGGGTCATCGGGATCGCCGATTGCTCGCTGAAGCCGTCCGAGTGAATATGGAGCAACTTCAAGCCGCCATTGTGACTGAATGCCTTTTAACCCGCGAAGCGTTCCGTATTTGGACACGGTCCCGCTTTCTTGGCTGGAGAGCGGTGCCCAATAAACGAGTTCCTTCTTACGTGCGATATCGCGTGTGAACTGGATCCCCCAAATCATCTCTTCAGCATGAGGGAAACGGAGTTGGGTATAGGGGATGCGGAACTCCGCTGTCCAACCGTGTGGATCGACAGTGGTTGCCACATCCCAGACGGCATCCCAATCCGGGTCTCGTCGGGTGTCGTCATAACGGTATGTATCTTGTTTGACCCCTCTCGGATTTACACCGAACTGGAAAGCAGTGCGTTTGTCGTTGTATGAGTCGATTGCGACGTGCACCCAATCGGAGAAGGACTCCCTGTCGCGTCGTGTCAACTGCCCTTCAATTGCGCTTGAATCTGTATCGTAAGCACGGAACCCGACATAGAGTGCGTCGTTGCCGTATAGAACACGGACCTCTGAACGCTCAGTCGCTGGTTTTCCCTCATCTGGTAGGAATTGCGCGAAACCGGTTGCAACGGGTGCCTGTTTCCATGTGTCTTCTTCAAGTTTGCCGTCAATTTGGGGTGGTGTGCCAGTTAGTTTCGCGGCTGTCAGCACCGGTGGAGAATTTGTGGAAATATCGTCCTGCGCGATGCTTATTGATTGGATGCAAAATAAGATTAAAAGGAGTGTTCTGATGAATATGAAGTGTCCAAAGTTGTTATGAAAAGTAGGGAATAGACGCATTTCTGACTGTTTTCGGCATGATTGGATCTTAATTTTCGCATTATATAAGATTTTATCCGAAAGTCAAGAAAAAAGCGGATTGTAGCACAAGATAGTGTTACAATCCGCTCTGGTCTATCGCTTTGTCCGGATAGATGTCAACAGCGGTGGCAACGCTTTAGCACCGGATGGAATTAGTGGGGTCAAAAAGAGGCATGTCAGGATTGACGGTGTCCCATTTTTTGTCTCTTCTTTCGTGTAAACAGAAAAACCTATGGATTCCGTTGTAAAGCGCGGTGCGCGTCTTCATTGTTTGAGTTGTGCCCATGTGGTCGTGAGTTTTCCTTCTGCTTCAACTGCAAGTGGGACGCTGGTCCTCGCGCCATTTTTACCCACCAGATGGTGTGCGTTGCCCGATGCGTCTGAGAATTTCTGTGTTCCGCTCGGTTCATCAAAATGCCACAACGCAATCGTCTTTGCGTCATCCTTGAACCTTCTGCGCGGCGTGAAACCGTCTTTGTCGACATCGTAACGAGCAACCGTCGAGATACGGACCTCATCAATATATCCCGCAAAGGAACCCCGAAAGTAGTCTTTGCCAATCTCAATTTTCTCTCCAAACCCTCCAAGTGTGAAATCCTGTGGATGCTTGAGGTGTGAAAGATCGTTTCTTAGCGTTATTCCTTGTGGTACTGTTATTGCAAGATCGTTGACAATGGTTGCCGTCTGTCTCCCTTTTGCCTGATATGCGATGTGATTCCATTGATTTGGGGAAAGTGCTATCGGGGAGAACGGTGTCCCAGCGGGCTTTCCCCCAGCCGTAATATGCGCTCGCATTATTAAGAATAAATCACCCTTCTGCCAATCAATGCGTTTCTTTATTTCTCTCCATCCCTCGCTATCGTTCGCGGCGCGCATTTCCACCTGTTGGCTGAGAATCATTGCATATACGTTCTCGCCAGGCGGTGTGGTCAGATATACCCACGCTTCAACAGTAAATTCGTCTGTGCCTTTCGGCAAGAGAACACCGAAGGTTTTAAAGTCTAAGACCGCATAGTCGTCTACTCCGTCAAGGACTAAATAGTTGCCCCCTGCGGGCGAAGGTGGTGGAAATGCTTCAGCACTCAACGGGATTAAAGCGAGCAAAAAGAGGCAAGCAAACAGAAGCAGATTTTGTAAATGTCTCATCTTCGTAATTCTCCTTGATTTTAATTTTATCCCTCATTCAAAACTTGATTTGTTGACGGGATGAAGTTAGATGCTACTTATTTCTCTTGATTATCTTCAAGCGAAATGTAAAAAAGTCCTTTCTCTTTAAGCCTTTTGACATAATCGGTAGCACTATAGAGTTTATCATTAGTGACGGCAAGAGTCTTGATTTCACTGGGCACTTCTGAAAAAATCTGTTCCCATTTCATAAGCGTATCCAAACGATAGCCGCCAGCATCGCCGATACCATAAACTCTGCTTCCATCTACAGCAAACCTATTTATGATGGGACGTTCTCCTGCGTTATCGGTGAGCACGCGCCAACGTTCCTCGGTTTGAGAAACCATGACCCCATTATCTGTTGCGACGTAAAGAGTTGATCCCACAAAAATTATATCGTTGAAGCGAGTGAAGCGGAGCGGTAGGTTTGGTGTGACATCTCTCCAACTCTCCCCTTCATCAAGCGATTGAAACAACTTACCCTCCCGCTTCCCTACGTAGACAGTTTTCCCTAAAACCGCTAATTTGAATCCCTTTCTGAAATCGTTATAAGGTAGATGATTATCATCTACTAATCCCGTGCTTGTCCATTCCGAATCACCAAGTTTCCATTTGAAAAGCTCTCCCAAGTACTCTACATAAAAGGTATCACGACTGGCTGCAGCTGTCTCAGCCTTCAGACGACCTACACGAAGATCCTCTCGATCTTTTGATTTATGATATTTTGCATAGGCAAGTTTTCTACGATCGAAAACAGGGACACCTTGAACTGGAACAAGTATATCGCCATTAGTAGATAAACGGAAAATACCCACATGGTCTCCTACACTTGAAAGAGAATAAAGAATGTCGCCAACGGGTATCAATTTTGACTCATAACTCACTCTTGTGGTGGGGATGTTGAGTACAGCCTCCTGTCCATGATTCCAAAGTTTTTTCCAAGACACACCCGCATCCGTCGATTGATAAACTTCATAACCGGTATGGGCGTATAATCTACTGTTAAACGCGACGAGATCGATTATAATAGCTCCCATCACACCATTCATAAATGGATGCCATGATTCACCCCCATCCGTCGTGCGGTGAATGCCCCATATACTCGCTTTGTAGGATATTTTTTTGTTTACCACCACAGATGGAAGGCGGCTCACCCTTCTAAAATTCCAGTCGTTCTCAAGCTTTTTCCAAGTTTCTCCACCGTCTGTTGAACGAGATTGCACGTAACTCAATGCCAAGAGCGTTTTACCCCTTGCTAAAACTGTTATACCCGCCGGGTCACCTTTGGGAAGATATTGACTTTCATGCCATATTTCAGTCCACGATGCCCCCAAATCAGCTGAATGGAGTATCTTGACAAAATGTTGCTCTACCTGCTGTAACTCTGCTTGCGTTAGTTTCACCAACAGCTCAGAACCTATTCCAGCATAAATATCAGTTCCAGAGACTGCCAAGGAACAGACGGACCCCGATGTATCCAATGGCAATTTCTTCCAGATATCTGAATCAAGACGGTAGAGACCGTTCTCTGTTCCTGCAAACACCGTTTTGTCAACAGCAGTCATTGCGGAAATTTTTTCCGCTGTCAATCCGTCGTTCAGAGGATGCCAGTGCGCCCCACCATCTGTGGATCGGAAGATACCTTCATTTCTCAGTGCGAGATACATCGTAAAAGGCACTTGTCGATCCGGTTCTGGTTCGGCATCTACAATGACGAGTTCAACAGCCTCGCCGTTGGGACGGAGACCCAGCGTCCTCCACGTCTCACCCCCATCATCTGAAGCGAATATCTCATTAGCAGCAACAATATAGAGCGTACCACTATGCTCTGCCATTGGCATCAAAGACTCACCAATCGGGACACTTGCGTCAACGCGTGTCCATGCAGTCGCCTCCGCTGTTAATCTGTATATGCCTGTTTGTATGACAGCATAGACAGTCCCGTCAGATGCAGCGAAGATATTGTGGACAGGACCCGCTGGCGGTCCGTTTCCCTGCGACCACTGTGCGGTAAAGAAACTGGTGGAATTCTCTGGTGCAGTAGACGGTGAAGTTATATCAGAAACCTGGGTGCCAGCACGGCTAACACCGGGACTGATATCCCGTCCGACTTGACTTTGCACAGCGGGTTTCGCTACTATATCAAGGATGATTGGCGTATCGACGATTTCAATGGTGGGTTCAGATTGTGCATCGAAACTATACGGCTTCTGGAAACGGGTGAGGTATCGGTTGCTCGCGCCGAGCAGTAAGGCAATCAAAACCGTAGCTGCCCCCAAAGCCATCCATGGGAGGAACGGTTTAGGTGCCGATGTCGGTGCCGGGTTAATCTCAGAGACTTGCCGCATGATGTTTTCAATGACACTTGTTGGTATTTGTACGCCGCCGAGAACCTCCTGAATTAACGCTTCCTGTTGTTCCTGTAAACGCCTTCGCGCTCGCTGGAGCCGACTTGTAATTGTGTTCACAGACACACCTAAGAATTTGCTAATCTCCTTGGTCGTCATTTTGCCGAGATAATAGAGCGTCACGACGGTGCGTTCGCTTTCCGGGAGTTTTGCGAGCAGTTTTTTGACAAGCTCATGGTGCTGCTCCGTGCGTTCCGTTTCTCGCTGTTCTGCTACGTGATGTGTATAAGAGGATCTCTCGATTTCTTCCACAGGTGTGTCCTCCAGCGATTGCATGACAGATTTATTCTTTTCCAGCCACTTAAGGCAGAGTCGATTGGCAATGACATACATCCAACCTAAGAGTTGATTCGGATTCCTTAACTGCGAGAGGTTCTTGTAGACTTGGAGAAAAGTGTCTTGTGTGATTTCTTCAGCGATGTGAAAGTCACCAATCTTTCGCCATGCGAGTGCATGAATACTTCCTTGGTACTTTTGAACCAAGGTTTCAAATGCCGTATCGTCGCCTGATAAAATTCTACGAATGAGTTGAATATCGCCTTCTCTCTCCATCAGGATACTCCATGATTAATGAATAGATTGAATAGGCCGCGTCTTCCAATATCCAGAACTTACACATTGCGTTAGCATCTTATACAGGATTTACGCAAAATAAGGCATTTCGTCTATTACGATGGTAGAACCTGTAGACGTAAGTGTGAGTTAGCGACCCCCTACATGGAAACCCAAACTGACAGTTTATGCTACAGTGCGTAAGTCCTATTATAATTAAAGATACGCTTTTGGGATGGAAAACGTGCATAATCTGAAAAAAAAATGAATGAGATATGGATTTGGTAAAAGATGCACCGAGAGAATTGGGTGGGAAACTCTCTAAATTGCCGATTGTGAGGAATACACAGAAGTGACTCGGAAATGCATTTTAGTGGACAACACTCAGTACACGCTCAAAAGCGATAGAATTCCCTTGCATTTTCAGATAGAATCCTTCGTGCCAATGATTGGGGCAGTTGCGTAGGGAAGGCTTCGTCGGGTGAATCGTAGTGCCAGTGCGGATAGTCGCTTGAGAACATCAACATGTCCTCGGAATCGAGTTGACCGACAATCTGCAGGAGTTCCGCAGTGGTTGGTGGGGCATCGATCGGTTGGAGCGTCATGCGCATGTGTTGACGGATGTATGCCGATGGAGGTTGTTTGACCCAGGGGGTCAGATGTCGTAAGCCGCGCCACTCCTTATCAAATCGCCACATGAGCGATGGCATCCAGGTGACACCGGTTTCGATGAGTGCAACGCGTAAGTCGGGAAATACCTCAAAGATGCCCTCTGAGACGAGACTCAGCACCTGTGCCTGAAACACCTGTGACATACCGACGTATTCCTCCAGATAGGTCGAGGTCCATCCCACGGAGGTTGGTGGTAGTCCGGGGGCACCGCCGTAATGGATGCCGATTACCAATCCATGACGGACAGCCGCGGCGTAGATCGGATGATAACGTCTATTGCCGTAAGGTGCTTGTGATCGGGCAGGTAGCATGACCTGTACGAATCCTGGATGTCCTCCGAGACGTTCAATCTCCCTTGCCGCGAGTTCTGGATTTTGGCTCGGCACAATCAGTGAACCGCGTAGACGGGGTTCAGGATCCAGATAGTGTTCAATCTGCCAATCGTTGACTGCCGAAGCGAGTGCCGCGGCGAAGTCTTCGTTGTGTACGCTCTGGACGCGATAGCCACAGGTGAGGATACCGTATTCGACTTCCCAGTAATCGAGTGCGTGCTTACGTAGGAGTGCTAAATCCGATGCGGGACGGTCTTCTGAGGGATGTATGATTTCTGGTCGGGTTGAAGTCGGAGCACCGTCAGGATAGTCGTCCGCATCGGGTCCGGGGAAACCGGATTCCTCGCAGTAGTCGCACCAGTAATCGGGTAGGTACGGGTAGAGCATCTGGTGTGACGGGAGCCGATTGTGGAGGTCGCAGTCGATTATAGACATGTCCGCGCGAACAAAACCGGGTTTTCCATTCTCGTTTTCCATACATTTTTCCTTTTGGGTTTGGGATCGA
The DNA here is from genome assembly GCA_965220065.1 of Candidatus Poribacteria bacterium. Classification (GTDB taxonomy): domain Bacteria; phylum Poribacteria; class WGA-4E; order WGA-4E; family WGA-3G; genus WGA-3G. The sequence goes on along the minus strand of OZ244804.1, from coordinate 3,631,685 downwards.
ATTATACACTATTTTGCTGAGGTTATCAAGTTTTCGTCTGGCAACTATAATTTAACGTGAGTTTGATAAAAGTGTCAAGTTGGGTTTCGCTACCGCTATTTAAGCAGAAAGTGCCTTGGAAAAGGGCAGATGTGTCCGAATACAAAGGCTTTTCGTGTGTATTTACCGCTCTACCTGGCGGAAACACCCAAGCAAAAACACCTACGAATTTATTCTCAAGTTCACGTTAATTTAGCCAATGGTGTTTGTCTGGAATCCGATGCGGTTACAAACCGCACCTACCGATTGATTTTCACGTTGTGCCATACGTGTTCCAGAACAGGACATGTTCGCCTTCCCATCCCTGCTCTCTTATGTAGTGAGCCATCCCTGCTAAGGTCTTGCCCGTGTACGTATTCTCAAGTGTGATACCTTCATGTTCAGCCATCATTGCGACTGCACGCGCGCCGGCTTCCGTTGGGATAGCATACCCTTTTCCAAAATCGCCGTGCCAGAGTTCAATACGGCGCGGATTGATGTCGTGAGCGTCCACCGCGCCGATGAGACGCAGGATACGGCGCACCATACGGGAGATTGCCCACGCATTTGCTACCACTGCGTCAGCGACACGGACACCGACGATTTGGGTGCGCAAGCCCGCGAGTCGCACACCGACGATCAAGCCCGCGATGGTCCCACAGGTGCCTACCGGTACAAAGATAAATCGTGGCTCTGGCAAGAGGTCCGCCTCAATCTGGGACTTCAGTTCTAAAACCGCTTTCACATAACCGACGGAACCGAGTGGTGACGAACCCCCCGCTGGAATGAAGTAGCGTTCCTCTCCTATTCCAAGAACCGTCTTCGTCTGTTCATAGGCGTAACGAGCGAACATCGTGCTCATACGCTTCACTTCGTGGACTTGGTAGGCATTTTCACAAGTCGTGCGATAGTTTGCTTCCGAATACTCAGTCGGCGGTTGCTTAAAGAGTAAGCACTCCACGCGAAACCCCGATGCTTTCCCATAAACGGCTGTTGCTCGGACGTGGTTGGAACCTGTTGGACCGATTGTAAAAAGCGTTTTTTTCTCCTCTCCGTTGGCGGATGCCTGCGCCGCGGCGAACATGTACTCCAATTTTCGGACTTTGTTGCCGCCGCCTAATGGACCACTGAGATCGTCTCTTTTTATCCAGAGCGACTTGAAGCCGAGGGCACGTTCAAGGTTTGAAAGATGCTCCACCGGTGTTGGGAAGTTTCCGAGTGGAAGGTATGGGATCGATCCAATCATTTTTTATCGTGAATTCAGTAATGCGTGGGCAGGCACAAGACCTAAGGAAACACCCAAGCAAAAACCCCCTACAAAGGTTTTTTGGAGATAGAATTACCGAGATATTTATTTAATCTCATACAGATTGTGGTACAAAGGGGATTCCATTACACGATACCACTCTCTGTTATCCGACGGGCAACATGCGTAGCGAGCGCAGCGATCGTCAAGGTCGGTGGTACACCGACAGAGGTTGGAAAGAGACTCGCATCGGCAACAAATAAGCCTTTCACAGCGTGGGATTCCCCTGAAAGCTTCACGACGCTTCTGTTCGGATTTTCGCCCATCCGAAGTGTGCCTTGTGGATGACTGGAAGCCAACATGATGTCGTTCGGCACGATACCGCGTTGGCGGATAATTTCAAGGTCAGCCTCCGTTTTAATCGGGAAATGTTGTGTGTAAGGCATAAGAATTTCTGTTGCGCCTGCGGCGAAAAGTAATCGAGCGGCGTTGATTATCCCTTCCACCAATACCTTTCTATCCGAACGGCGCAGTCGGTAGGCAATGTTCGGAGAGCCTTTATAATTTACCGATACCCGCCCAGTTGTTCTGTCATGCAAAAGAACGAGAAGCGCGGCGATATGGCGATAGCGTTGCATCAATTCGCGATGATCTTCACCGAAACCCGGCAGACTCGCCGCGACTATCATCTGTGAACCGAAAGCCGGCATGAGCAGATAACCGCTGTCTGGGGCTCGCTTTAAGTCAAGAAACTGGTCGATATAGTAACTTTGTGGGATACCGAGATGTCCGTCAATAGTTTCGTTAAAGACACCGCCGACAAAGGCTGCGGGATGCAGATGGAGATTTTTCCCGACCCATTGGTTTGTATTGGGAAGTCGGCTTTTTAACCAGAGTTGTGGCGAGTTGATTGCTCCAGCGGCGAGGACGATCACATCGCTTTGGACATGCAATCTGCCCGATGGCACCCGCGCGGAAACGCCAACGACTCGACCTTTTTTCACGTGAATCTTCTCAGCCATGCAGTCGCTGTAGAGTTTCGCACCCGCGGCAAGTGCCAAAGGAACATACGTAACCGCCATGCTTTGCTTGCCCGTTCCTCTCGAATCGCCTTCCGCTGCTTTGGAAACAGGACAACCAAAAAGACACTGAACGCCACACGTAGGACATTCACGGCGATTGTGTCTCTGTACGGCACCTCGCCATCTCATGGCTTCACACCCACTACGAATGACAGCGTTGAGCCGGTTCACGTCCGCTTCCTGCATCTGCGTAACACCGAGCGTCTGTTCCACCTGATTGTAGTGGTGCCAAATCTCTGGAACCTGCCACCTGTATAAGAGCACTTGGGGGGGACGGACCGCATAACAGAGATTATGTACCGTTGAACCACCAACGCCTTTGCCCTGTGAAATGATAATCGCGCCGTCGCGTGTGCATCGTAAGCCGCTCTCCCAGAAAAGCCGACGCAGCATTTCGGGTTCGTAGTTGCCGAAGGTACTTGGATCGTGATTTTCGCCTGCCTCTAAAATAATTACCGATAACCCGGTTTCAGCGAGTTCTTTCGCGACGACGGCACCACCTGCCCCGGAACCGATAACGCACACGTCGGCACGCTCTTCCCGCTGTAAACTCTTTTTCCTCAACCATGCGGGTCGGATATTGGTTTTTAATTTATTGAATCTGGGCATCGTTCCACTTCGTTCCACGATGGTTTTCGGTTAAGTTAAGAAACCTACTTTAGGTTATGAAAGGTCTGTTCGCAATTGGGAATCCACAAGGACAACGGACACAGCGGCTCAGATTCAATCGTTTAAAAAGCGGTAACGCCGATACGCCTGTTCCGCTTTCGCCTGTTTTCCGATCTGTCGATAGGCATTCGCCAAGTTTCGGTAAAGTTGTGGATTCGTTGCGCCGAGGCGTGTTGCTGTTTCAAACTGCGTGATTGCCTGTCGAGGTCTTTTTTGCATCATATAGACAATACCGAGACTATTCCGGTATATCGCGCTCTCTGGGTGTGTTTCAACGAGACCACCATAGACCTCAAGTGCCTCTGGATAAGCCTCTGTTTGTAGGTAGACGTAACCGAGCAATTCAGATGCTTTCTCATCGTGCGGCGCGATGGCGAGACACGCTTTAAGTTCCGCCGTAGCAAGTTCCCACCTCGTTCTTTTTATATGCAACTCCGCGAGTTCATAACGGGGCTGAAGGCGCTGCGGATCGTTACGGATTAAACGTCGCAACGATGCCAATTGTTCCTCTTCACGCGTGAGTTTCTCAAACGTGCGGAGTGCGACGCGTCCTTCGGCGACTTTTCCCGTACGGAGATAACAATTCCCAAGATTGAAATACGCTTTGGCGTGCCGACTTTCACGTTTTATGACTGCCTCAAAATGTGGTATTGCTTGCGCGAAATCTTCCTTTTGGAAGTGTGCCAGACCAAGGAGGTAACGGGCTTCACTATCCTTTATCACTTGTTTAAGGTGATGGATTGCCTCGTCGATTCGGTTCTGTCGGAGGTATGCATCGCCTAAAAGCCTTCGCGCACGTGAGAGGTCAGGTTGCAACCGTAGTGCGCGTTCCAAGGGTTTAATAGCATCTTTAGCACTCGCCATACCAATAAGATATGCCTCGCCAAGGCGAACGTGTGCCTCAACGAAATCGGGTGTGAGGTTAATCGCAGTCTGGAGCGCATCAATGGCTGGTTTCCATTGCGATTGTTTGCCGTAAAGCACCCCGAGTTGATAGTGCGTCTCAGCGAGGGTCGGGTCCAGTTCTACTGCTCGCTGAAACGCCGCAAATGCATCACGATTCTCTCCGTGAGTGAGTGCCTGTAAGCCTGCATCGTAGGCGCGTGCAGCTTCGTCCGGTTTGCCTTGCTCTGCTGACGCGACACATGCGACCAATACGAGAATTAGTAAAGAAAGAAGAAGATTCGCTTTCATTATCCTGTTTATGAGTAGACACCGTTTTGCATCTATGATAGCATACTTCCACATGTCTATCAATACTATAGACATAGCACTCCAGGGCCATTCAATTGTCGGTTTTCTATCTGTTTTGTGTTGGATGTTTCCATCAGAAGGTCCCACCTACAAAAGGGAGTCGGGAATCGGAGTTCCCTCCTACAGAAGAATTGAATGCTGCTGTGTTCTCAGCAGACAAGCAGTGCTTAGGAGTCGGGAATCGAAGTTCCCTCCTACTAAAGAAAACGCGCAGCTCGTAATGAAATGGAGAGCGGATATACGGAAAGAAACGTTAAGTACGAAACCCAACTGACCGAACCGCAAGGAAAAATTAAAAAATGGAATTTGTTCAGTTGACGGAGACACAACGCCAAGAATTCGAGGATAACGGTTACCTCATCGTGCGCTCAGCAATTGACAGTGAGATGATTCAACGTCTGACCGAGGCAGGTGACCGGCTCATGGATTCGTTTGAGTACCACAACTATTACGCACATCGGCGGGACGGGTTGGTGCAAGAACCCGCATTCGCTGATCTCGCGACACAGTCGAAAGCAGTGCCATTGATTCTGCAACTGCTCGGTACAAATATCCATATCACGAACACAGCACTCATCCATAAACACCCACAGGCACCTGAAACACCTGACAACCGCAATTGGCATCGAGACGTCGGTGTGCATCTGGATGTTGGGCATGCAGGGTGCCCACGCGTCGGCTTGAAGGTCGGTTACTGTTTAACGGATTTCAGCGTGCCGGACTCAGGTGCGACATGGTTTATCCGAAAGAGCCACAAACTGAGTAAACCGTTGGGTATCCGCGAAAGCGATGTTGATCCGCCTGTCTATGACGAACCGCTCCTCCACGCAGGAGATGCGTTTCTGTTTGAAAGCCGTATCTATCATGCCGCGGGATTGAACTTCAGAGAGAATGTTTCCAAGGTTGTCATCTACGGGTACCACTACCGCTGGATTAAGCCGGATTATTATCTACGCTATTACAATGACAGCCTGCAACCAGATGAAGGGTTGGTGGAAAATCTGGACGATCTCGGTAGACAGTTTCTCGGCGCATCCATAGACACACAAGGCAGGCAGGATCCGAACGGTGTCCACTGGGCTGGTTCCGAATGGGCATCGGCGCACAACCTGAACTTGGAACAAGCCCCACAAGTTGTGGCAATTTAAAAATAGGAGAAAAAATGACAGAAGTCAAGGTAGGTATTGTTGGTTGCGGTGGGATTGCCGGAGGTAAACACCTTCCGGGTCATAAAGGTGTCAAGGGGGTTTCGATTATCGCGGCGTGCGACATTGACGAAGCCCGTGCGAAAGCGTTCGCCAAACAGCACGACATTCCACGCGTCTTCAGCGATTATGAGGCATTAGCGGCGATGGACGAATTGGATGCGGTGAGCGTTTGCACACCGAATAACTTCCATGCGGGTCCGACCATTGCGGCATTGAACGCCGGAAAACACGTCATCTGTGAGAAACCGATCGCTGCCAATGCTATCGATGGACAAGCGATGGTGGATGCGCAGAAGGCGAGTGGTAAACTCCTACAGATCGGATTACAATCTCGGTTCCGTGCTGAGGCGCGTACGCTGCGCAAACTCTACGATGAAGGTTTCTTTGGGGACATCTACTATGCCCGTGCAATGGCAATGCGACGGCGTGGGGTCCCCGCTTCGCCATCTTTTCTGAGCAAAGCCATCGCAGGCGGCGGACCGTTGATTGATATCGGCGTGCATATCCTCGATGTGTTGCTCTGGATGATCGGTTCGCCAAAGCCAGTTGAGGCGTTCGGAACAACAGCAACGAAGTTCGGACACAAAGAGAATGTCATTAACCCGTGGGGGAAATGGGATCCTGAAGAATTTGAGGTGGAAGATTTCGCGATGGGAACCATTCGTTTTGAGGGCGGATTGACGGTGACCTTAGAAACGGCATGGGCATCGCATATTGAGAACATCGGCGGGACGTTCTTTATGGGAGATTTAGCCGGTGCAACTTATGAACCGCTTCAGATTTATCTCGATAAAAAAGATGAGATGGTGAATTACACGCCGAAACTGCTCACAGGATTACCGAGTGAATTTGAGTCATTCCACACGGCTATTCGAGAGGGATTACCGTCTCCCGTGCCTGCTGAAGAGGTGTTGAACGTCGCGAAAATCTTCGATGCGCTCTACGAATCCGCACGGATCGGTCGTTCCGTCCCAATATTTTAAGCTTTCCTTGCGGTTCGGTGAAGCAGGTTTGAACTTTGAAGTGCCTTTCCGTATATCCGCTTGCGCCGTTGTTGCAAGCTACGGGTTTGGTGCTAAAGAAGCCCTCTCAACCGATAACCTTAACCCTGATAAGTCGCACGTACGACCGTTTTGATGCCGCCGCGGATGTTAAAGTCTCCGACAACTTCTGTCCTCCGCGGTTGGCACGCTTCAACAAAGTCCTCCAGCACTTTATTCACAACATGCTCATGAAAGATACCGACATCTCGATAGAAAAAGAAGTACTCCTTCAATGATTTCAGTTCGACACACTTCTGATCCGGCACATAAGTGATACAGAGGGTTGCGAAATCTGGTAGTCCCGTTTTAGGACATACAGCGGTGAACTCTAAATTGGTAATCTCAATCGTGTAATCTCGGTGGCTATACTGATTTTCCCACGTTTCGATCGCAGGTGTTTTTAGTTGAGGGATATGGTCTTGTAAATCATCATAGCTAGTCTGTTGGTTCATTTGGTGTTTGGCTCCACTTTTCCCATTCGGAGCGTTTCCATGAAGAATCGCGAGCACAGCTCGCTCCTACAAATACTACTGAATCTTCATAGCAGCGCGCCTATTAGAAGAGGTTACTTCAGGATTACCATCCGGCGGGTGCGTTGGAAATCGCCAGCGGAAAACGTGTAGAAATAGACCCCGCTCGCGACCTGTGTTCCATATTGGTCTTTCCCATCCCAATACGCCGCTTTCTCTTGGCTCCGATATCTGCCCGGTTCCTGTAACCCAATATTCAGTTGGCGTACAAGCCCTCCACGGACATCGTAGATTTTCAGGATAACTTCCGCCGCCTCTGCCAGATCGTAGGGCAACCACGTCTCTGGGTTAAAAGGATTCGGATAATTCTGAAGAATTGTTGTCTGTTTAATATATCCGAGCATCGAGAGGGCATGTGAATCTGGATCCACAGAGAAAGGGACATCCGCAGCGCGGAACCCAAGATCAATTGGATTATAGATAAACGCGGAACCTGAGTTACCACCGGCATTGTCACTACCTGATGCCCCGACGATAGCAAAGGAGCCCCTGATTGCAACAGATGACCCAAAAAGGTCTGACCGGTTTGCGCCGGCAGCCTCAATTCGGCGTTTCTCTACCCAAGATAACCCATCGCGTAGGAAGGAGTAAGCCGAACCTCTGTCAATCTGGACTGTTGGATCGCCACGCGGATCAGGCATAGGATGGTTATCTTTCCATGCGCCAACGATCGCAGTATCTTCATGAATTGCGACGGCTGAGCCGAATTCATCTCCAGTATCGCCATCGGATGCGGTTAACTTTGCCTGTTGTACCCAAGAATCTCGTGTCTCCACAAAAACATAAGCGGCTCCGAGATCATCAATGTTTCTATCTTCTTTAGGAGCACCGATGATAGCGGCACCTTTGGTTAGATTGAGAGAGTAACCGAATTCGTCTCCGATACTAATATCATTTGGAATAAGTAGAAGGTCTTGTGTCCATGTACGACCATTGCGTGTAAAGAGATAGACGGCACCTGAATCTGGTCCCGCTGCGTCACTTCGATAGGCACCCACCAGAGCGTTATCTTCATAAACACCCACAGCAAAGCCGAACAGATCCCCCGGTACAGCCGCTTGGTGTGTCAGTTTCGCCTGTTGTGTCCAAGAAGCTCCACTCCGGACAAAGACATACGCCGCACCAGAATCCGTGCCGACTTCGTCTTTCCCGTGTGCCCCGATGATAGCAGTATCTCCGTGTACTGAGACGGCTGACCCGAACCGATCAAAGATTTCGAGGTCGTCCCCGATCAATCTTGCCTGTTGAATCCACTCCTCGCCGACTTGTACAAAAACATAAGCGGCACCGGCTTCGGGTCCTGCGTCATCAACACCGGGTGCGCCAACAAGGACCGTCGTGCCATCCATTGAAACAGCATTTCCGAACAGATCCCCCGCCTTTGCGTCGCCAGTGGTGAGTTTTGTGCGCTGTAGCCAGAGGATGCCGCTACGTTCAAAGATGTACGCGGCACCGGCGTTAGGTGCGATGTCATCGTCTTGTTGTGCACCGGAGATAGCAAAGTTGCCGCTTATGGCAACAGATACGCCGAACTGATCCTCTGAAGCGGTTTCACCATCACTCAGCTTGCCGCTCTCTACCCACGAAGCATCCTCTCTTTGTTGAAAGATATATGCGGCACCCGAGGATAATCCACCGGCATTGTGCCGTGGTGCGCCGGCAATCACTTCGTTTTCACCGATCGCGACAGCAAATCCGAGTTGGTCCCCACCGGCTCTATCGGCGGCGACTAACTTTGTGTGCTGGTTCCAAAACGGTGGCTCATTTTGTGTAAAGATATACGCCGCACCCACGACATCCGCTCCAACGTTCCCCCCTGTCGCGCCAATGATTGCTGTATCTCCTTTAATGTCAACAGAAATACCGAAACCAGACGCGCCATCCGGATCAATCGGAATCATACGAAGACGAACGCGGTTTCTTTTTTGCTCCCATACGGTTCCCTCGCGCCTATAGATGTATGCAGAACCCTCACCTCTGTTTTTAGGAGAGGTCACAATGGCAAAATCCCCATCAACATCGACTGCGTATCCGAAGTTATCATCCGCTTCGGTGTTGTTTCCGATAAGTTTCGCTTGCGGTGCCCATCCGAATTGGCTCCGGATAAAAATATAAGCAGCACCGGCATCAATCCCGGCTTCATCGTCACGAGTCGCACCAATAATAGCGGTGTTTCCACTAATCCCAACGGAAAATCCAAAGTATGCGAAACTGTCGGGATCCGGCGCAGTAAGTCTGGCTGTCTGATTCCAATTTTCCCCAGTCCTCTCAAAAACGTAGACGGTACCGCAATCGGCTAAGGGTTCGTTCGTTCGATGCGCACCAACGAGGGCGGTATCTCCATCAATCGCCACCGAGATACCGAAATAGTCGGCGCGCATTTCGTCAGACGCAAGGAGTTTGGCTTGCTCTACCCATTCAGTCCCTTGTCGCCTAAAAACATAAGCGGCACCGGAGTTTCTTCCGACCCCGTCTTTTCTTGGCGCACCAACAATGACGTAATCGCCACTCATTGCAAGTGTCGTGCCGAATTGGTCTCCACCTGCTGCGTCGCTGGCGGTCAGTTTCTGATGTTGAACCCATCCAGTTTCAGTGCGAAGAAAAACTTGGAGCGATCCAACATTCACGCCGTGGTCGTTGTCATCTTTTGGAACACCTACGATCGCATAATCACCACCGATACCTACACTTGCACCGAGATTGTCTTGGAGGACAGCGGCACTCGTGTTGAGTTGCACCCGGTCAGCACTGCTTTGCATGACCCACCCAATCCCGAAGAATAAGGTTAGTATGGTTATCTGTAATTTTTTCAATTCTCTTTCCTTTCGCAAGCCGCGTGTGGGCTTGCGGGACAATATTGAACATTACCTGATGCACTGAACCGACAAACACAGGCATGAGTTAAGGTGAATTGTTTTGATTGGTAACGTTTTCCCTTGAATTCTGTTGCCATGAACCTTTCCTCACTTAATTAATGACACAATTTGTAGGCAAAAAGGGTGCATAATTTTAGAAAAATGGTTGTCAGCCCTTAATTGTCGGTTAAGAGGCTTTCGGTTAACAAACACCTCCTTTAACCGATACCTGATAACTACTGAACAGGACTGCCGATCGACGTTAGTCTGATACGCTGAGTCTATGAATCTTTTTTGCCTTATCTTCGCCGTACCATAACGCCGTGCCATCCCAAGTAAGTCCATGCGGTTCACTTGGACATGCAACGCTATTGAGCACCTCACCCGATTCCGGATGGATTCGATAAACGATATGGTCGTTTGTATCGGCGTTCCAAAGTGCTTCCCCATCCCATGCAAGCCCGTGTGCGCGACCTCCCGGTGTCTGAAACTCAGCAAGGATTTCACCGGTTTCTGGACACTGTTTTATGAACCGACTCGTATTCATGTCAACACTCCAGAGGTGCTCCCCATCCCATGCCAATCCGTGCGGTCCTTCCCCGGGCGATCGGAATGTCGTAACGACTTCCAATTCAGGAATTGTGAGTTTGTAAAAGGTTTGTTGCCATATACTGTTATACCAGAGATGCTCGCCGTCCCACTCTATGCCAGAACTGCCGGGATAGGGAGGTGTCAGCGTTAGTTCAACCTCGCCAGTTTCAGGATTGATTTTGTGGACGGGTCCAACCCCCTCAACACTCCAGAGCGATGTTTCGTGCCATGCGAGTCCATTCGTGCCAGCACCAGGTGCCGGGATTTGATGTCCATTTGTTTCACGCATTTTTTTCATCTCTCCTTGATAATTGCTCTGTCTTTAAAAGCGCGTCTTGAATTTCAGTGATAACATCCTGATCCATCTCAACGGTGAGTCGGGTTTGCAATATGCGTTTGGCGGTCTCGCCTCCGATTCTTCCCAATGCCCAAGCGGCATGTCCCCGAACTAAAGGTTCGTGATCGGCTAACGCCCCTTCGAGTGCCGGAACAGCACGCTGCGCCCGCCAATTACCGATGGCAACGAGCACATTCCGCAAGAATCCTCGACGTTTCGCGCGTTTGACTGGACTCCGCTTGAATCGTCGGCTAAACTCCTGCTGCGTCATACCGACAAGCGAGAGTAACTCAGGCACCAGGTTTCCATCGCGCGGCTGGAACGCCGGTTCGATCGTCGGTACGGCTTTACTGTTCCACGGACAGACCTCTTGACAGATGTCGCAACCAAAAATCAAGTTCCCGATCTTGGGACGAAGTGCCTTCGGTATGCTCTCCTTTAATTCGATTGTCAGGTAAGAAATACAAAGCCGGGAATCAAGCAAATTCGGTTCAACAATTGCGTCTGTCGGGCACGCTTCAATACAGCGTGTGCAAGTGCCACAACTTCCGCGCAGATCGGGTGTGTCGGATTCCAATGCGACGCTAACGAGTACCTCCGCGAGAAAATACCAAGAACCGGAACGCCAATGAATCAAGTTCGTATTTTTGCCGATCCACCCGATGCCTGCTTTCTGTGCGTACTCCCTTTCAATAATAGGTGCGGTATCAACGCACACACGGGTTCGCAGTTCGCTTTCAGCGGTCTGTTTGATAAAAGTAACAAGCTCTAAAAGACGTTCACGAATAAGTTCGTGATAATCCTCACCCCACGCGTAGCGGGAGATCTGTCCACGTCCGGGATCCTGTGCGAGTGCCTTTGGTGGATCAAGCGTATAATAGTTCATCGCGAGGCTAATAACAGATTTCGCCTCTGATAGTAGTTGGCGGACATCTGTCTTAAGGGAGAGATGCTTTTCAAGATAACTCATTTTCCCGGCGTAACCGCTATCTATCCACTGCCGATACCGTGCAATCGTTTCGCTCTGCGTGGCAGGTGTGATTCCGACGAGTTCAAATCCAAGGTCGTTTGCCCGCGCATAAATCTGTTCTTTAATTTTACCTTGCGGTTCGGTCAGGTGGGTTAAGGATTTCAAGTGCCTCTCCGTATATCCGCCTGCGCCGATGTTGCAGGCTACTGTCTTCGGTAAACTAAAGCACATAGTTCGTAATGAAATGGAGAACGGATTTGAGCAACGCACTTCAAAGTCCAAACGCCCTTCGTTTCTCCGCAAGGAAAAATTAAAAGGTTCCGCGTGGATAGGATCCGAGGACATTGACGTGCCGACACAATTCTTCAAGACGCTCAAGCGCCACGATGACACCTTCGTCGGTGATATGCCCTTCCATCTCACTAAAGAAAATATATTCCCACGGTTTGGCTCGCGACGGCAAAGATTCTAAATAACTCAAATTCAATTGTGCTTCCTCTATAATACCCAAGGCTTGGTGTAGTGCCCCAACCTTATCTGGAATTGCAAAAAACAGCGAAGTCCGATCATACCCACTTGGATCTGGGATGTGCTTCCCGATCACGAAGAAGCGGGTTGTGTTATCAGGGTCATCCATAATAGAGTCTGCGACGATTGGAACCTGATAAATTTCGCTTGCGAGTTCACTTGCAATGGCAGCTGCTGACGGTTCTTGTGCAGCGCGTTCCGCCGCCTCAGAGGTACTAATGACTTCAATCTGCTCAGCACCACCGAGATGTCGCTTTAGCCATGTTTTACATTGCGCGAAAGGTTGCGGATGTGAGTAGACACATCGAATTTCCGCGAGCGGTGACCGCGATAAAAGGTGCTGTTTTATGGGTTGGAAGGTCTCTGCGCAAATCCACAACGGCGTGCGCTGGAAGCGTTCCAAAACATCACGCACAGTGCCTTGCGCTGAATTTTCAATAGCCACGACCCCGTAGTCCGATCTACCAGATTCCACCTCAGTAAAAATGTCAACCTGTGGGCGGACGGGAATAAACTCTGTTGAGGTACCGAAGTGAGATAGAGCCGCCAAGTGTCCGAAACTGCCAACCGGTCCGAGGAAGGCTACACGCTCTGGATCCTGCAAGGAACGGGACGCCGACAAAATCTCGGTCCAGATCGCCTCAAGTGCGGCTTCAGGAAACCTGCCGTGATTTTGTTCCTTCAAACGTTCAATAATCTGCTTCTGCCGATGCGGAACATAGACCTCCGCAATGCCTGTTTTTGCTTTCACCGCACCGACTCGCTTGGAAACCTCAGCCCGTTTCTGTAACAGTGCTAAAATCTGGTCGTCAATCTCGTTGATTTGGTCTCGGTACTTTGTTAAATCCATTTTTAAGTTCCTATAGACATGTTACCCCTACGGGGTTCAAGAAGGAATTCCTTTTCAGCACCCAGTAGGGGCGACACGTCCATAGATTTCTATAGTTAGGAATCCAATTTCTTCATTGCGGCAATCATTTCGTCATCTGAGGGATTATTTTTCACCATCTCAGTGAAGTCCTCAGCACTGACCTTGTGTTCCTCCAGGAACATCTTATCTTGCGGTCACGGGTAGATATATTCACCGAGAATACCCTGCAGTTTTGCATTCGCCTTATCACTGATTCTGGCTAACCATGGGATATCCCCGATAATCATGTCCCGATGCCGTGGTTTCCAATCGAGAGCCATCTGTTTCACCTCCTTTAATGGTTATCAGCACGGGCTGCTACGCAACCCTTCCAGTTATCAGTTAAGAGGTCTTCGTTTAACAACGCCTCTTGTGACTGATAACTATTCCGGTATATTTCCTTCAAGCTGACGTAAAGTTTCCTCTAAAAGTCGCTGATACCGTCCATATTCCGTCCAATTACCAGTACGTAATGCACTCTGTCCCTCATTGAAATAACGGTTTGCTTGATCAATGAGTCCTGACAGCGAGGTCTGATCTGTCCCAACATCAACTGCGCCAATGTCGTCAATTATGGTCGTTGCAGAGGCGGTCTGGAACCCCGTTCCCTGTCCGAACATCTTGACGAGTGCTTCCTCAAGACTTTCACCCCATACGACTTCGTTCCCATATCCGATGACGACCCGCCGTAATTCGGGAATAGCGGTTTTTTCATCCTCGGATTGTATATAGATCGGTTCAACATAGAGAAGTGAGTTGTTCATCGGCAGAATCAATAGGTTTCCGCGTAAGACGCGGGACCCCTGCGTATTCCAGAGACTAATCTGCTGTGAAATCTCCGGTTCTTGGCTAATAAAGTTCTCCACCTGCATCGGTCCTGCGACCTGTTTCCCTTTCGGGAATCGGTAAACGAGGAGCTGCCCATATTGGGGCAAGTCGCATCGTGCAGCGAGCCAAGCCGTCAGATTCGGTTTGTTGAGCGGTGTGAAAGGCAGCATCAACATGAATTCCGATTGTTCCTGTCCCGGTAGTCTGATGACGACATAATAGGGTTCAACGGGTTGTCCATTTACGCCAGAACTTTGGGGGACCTGTTGCGGTGCGAACGGACTCCTTGGTTGCGTAGGAGCCGTTTGTCGCGTTTGGGCATCTGTATTGTCATAAAGTTCTCTGCCGATCTCCCATTTATCTTCCCCTGCGTAAAAGGTTACCGGATCTTTCATGTGATAATCCCGATAGACCCGGGCTTGGATAAGGAACATAGATGTCGGGTATCGGATATGCGCTTTGAGATCATCCGGCATCTCCTCGAACGACTTGAAAAGGTTTGGGAAGATCTGTTGATAACATTCCGCGATAGGATCCTGTTCTCGCTCCATAACGTAAAAATCGACAGTGCCGTCGTAAGCATCAACAACAATTTTAACAGAATTTCGGATGTAGTTTCCCCACGGTTCACTGTCTCGCTGTGCGTCTGCAATCTGTCGTCTTCTCTCGCTGACGAACTCTCGCATTGAAACAGAATAAGGATATCGATGTGTGATGGTATAGGCATCAATCATCCAAACCAATCTGCCGTTATGGAGAATGATGTAAGGATCCCCATCGTATCGTAAGAAGGGTGCGATTTTCTGGATCCGTTTTTTGATGTTTCGTTCGTAGAGGATTCGGCTTGTCGGTTCAATTTCACCGGGTAACACGAAGTTAATTTCGTTATCGAACTTAAGCATATACACCATCTTACGCCAGAAAGAGTTCAGTTGTACCCCACCCCTTCCTTGATATGCATATTCAGCGTATTGTTGCCCCTCCTGCGGATAGTCAAATTCAAGTCCTTGGCTCCGTTCAGGATGTACGATAACGTAGCGGTCTGTGCGTTCACCATAATAGATACGGGGTCCTGGTGTTTCGCTGAACCGGTGCTGCCACTGCTCGTCATAGTCAATAGGTGGCAAGCCTTGAATGTACATGTTAGGTTTGCCGTTATCAATTTCGTTAACGGGACTCACAACTGCACCGTATCCGTGCGTATAGGTATAGGTCTGCTTATACCAGTCGTTTCTGATTTCGACGGGGAGTTCGTTGATATTGAGTTCCCGCCCAGAAAGCATTACTTGTCGAATCTCACCATCAACGACATAACGATCGATATCGACATCATTGAAATCATATTGTGTCCGCAATTCTTGGAGCTGTCGGAAAGTTCTGCGCAAGGGTCGCCAATCCCAGAGACGAATACTATTGAAAACAGAAGCGTTTTCGGGACTTCTTATGTCATCATAACTGAGTTGTTCTATCAGCGGATATTCTTCCTCCGTCACAGTGTTCTCAGCCAAACCATAAGCTTGGAGCGTTGCTTTGATGTTGTAGTTGATATAGTCTGCCTCTAATACCTGTTTTCTGGGTTCAACCTGCCATCTTTGTATAGCGACAGGATAGATTTGCCCAAGGAATCCGGCAATCAGAAACACAGCAAGTCCGCCAAAAGCAAGCGTGTTGCGTCGGAGGAATATAGAAATGATGAAAATGAGAGCACACAGCACCGTAAGTCCAATCAAAAAGTATAATATCGGGAGTCGTGCCTTCATTGCGGCATATCCACCACCGCCACGGACAACATCGTTTGTCGTGTAAAGCAAGTCAAACATAGCAAAGCGATAGTTCCATGCTCGGAATAGGAGTGTCAGTCCTACAAGCGTGAACAAATGCGCTTTCACGTTGAAAGGCGGACGGAATCGGAACTGGCTGGTATCTCCCGTGATTAGCCCGTGAAAAAAGTAGATGACGATTGCAAATATCGTCACTAACATAAAAATACCGAAAAGCGTCCCACATACATAACGCTCTGCTGGCATTTTGAAGACGTAGTAGGCGACATCCTTATCAAAGATAGGATCGCGTGCAGGAGACGTGAAAAACGCTTTCTGTCCCGGCTCTATCTGAACAGCCGTATTCAAACGGATGGTGTTATCCAAAATTGCTTCAACCCGCGCGTCTTGATTTGTTCCGTTCACTTGGACGTTTATCTGATCCCCGACCCTAATATTTTTTGCTTGGAGTTCGAGTTGCGAGACAGGAATCTCGGCAGAATCGAGGCTTTCTTCTACGACAATAGGGGTGGCAGCGCGGAAAGTAAGATTCTCGGAATTGGTATAGCGTAGATAGACCTCCCACCGATCACTGGCGGCGTAACCCATCATGACACTAAACAGAACCGCGAGGAGTGTAAGCCCACCGTAGATCAATTTTCGCGTATCACCAGGACTACTTGAGGCATCGCCCATGAAATCTGCTCCCCCCATAAAAGCGGGACTCAGATGTGCCGGTGTGAATCGATAAATCAGGGCAATGTTTGTGAGAAGGATCGCCAAATAGCAGATCCCAACAATTACACCGACGAAGATTTTTGTTGTGAGAATTTTAGTGTAAACGCTGAAATAGTCTACCACCTTAAACCATAGGAAGTCGGGATAGAGGTTAACCCAGATGGCAACTAACCCACCAACAATAGCGAGTACAGTGATAGTGATAATAAAGCGTTTGGTTCGTGAATCCATTTTTTTAATTTTCCTTGCGGTTAAACAAAGAGCATTCGGTCTTTGTAATCCGTTGATGAAATCCGCCTGCGCCGTTGTTGCAGGCTACAATTCAGGTTTAATGTCTCCATGCTACTACCTAAATTAACAAGAAACCGCTTTCCGACAACGGAGGAAAGCGACCAGAGCCCAATAGCTTAAAAAGCTTGTCCGAGTCCGAGATGGTATTTCATGCCGGGTTTGACACTCGTCAGATCCGTATGCCACGCTGCTGCGAAGTCCACTGAAAATACACCGAGTTGCAAGCGGAGTCCAGCACCGATTGCGGCTTTGACATCATCCAGGCGAATACGATTTTTATCCCGAACAAATATCTTGAAAGGATTCTCCGGTCCATATTGCCAATCTGACCATGCCCCTCCCACATCTGCGAAGGCTATTCCGCGTATTCCGCCGAGCGTCCACTGAATGGGCCATCCGAAATGAAGCACATCGATAAAGGGGATACGGACTTCAAAATTGAGAAGTCCGATGCGTGTCCCGACCAATTCTTCATAATTATAGCCGCGTAGCGTATCAATTCCACCGAGATAAAAATAAGATCTATCACCACCGAAACTACCAGCGAGTAATAACCGAGCGGCAAAATTAGACCGTCTGCCGACACTGAAATAACGTCGCGCGTCAAAAATAACATTCGTTAGCGACAATTCACTACCGAGTGCCGGGAAAGATTGTTCAAGTTCAACGCGGTACCGCGACCCCGTATAAGGTGCCCATTCCCGCCACATCGTTGTATCTCCAACAAACGCAATGGAGCCCATCGTGAGCAAGCCTCTATCGTCGAATGGATCCAAAGGTTCGCGCGTTTGGAAGTTAAAGGAGAACGGTTTCGAGTACATCGAGAACGCAAAGTCAAGTCGATGGTATCTATCAAACGGATAATTGACATATGCGCCAAGCCCAGTAAT
Source organism: Candidatus Poribacteria bacterium (assembly GCA_965220065.1). Lineage (GTDB taxonomy): Bacteria > Poribacteria > WGA-4E > WGA-4E > WGA-3G > WGA-3G. The sequence continues at coordinate 3,613,937 of OZ244804.1, read as the reverse complement.
CCGTTGTAGAATCCCTCGTCTCCTCTGTATCCCCCCCAAAATATGGTATTCATGATAGTTGTAAATCAATGCGCCCACATCGGTTCGGTGTGTTAAAAAACCGTATTGTGCGATAAAATCCGGTGCAAGGTAACTGGATTGGTTCATCACGCTAACCCCGATACGGTGGTTACCTAACATATCACTGCCGACGACTTGCACTGTACTTCTTAGGATCCCATCCGCACCAAAACTGAAATCCGGGAAGATCGCATCCAAAGCGAAAGAAGATCTTGTACTGTATTTTCGCTTGGCAATCCTATAATTTTCTGGTGCTTCCTCCGTTAAAATTACAGAGGGTTCTGCCACGCTTGAAACCCCAATCGTTTCCTCAATCGTTTTGGCAATCTCCATGACACAGACATCATACTTTCCATTCTGGTAGGCACTAAACAGAAGGTGCCTACCGTCCGGCGCGAGGCTCGGATTGAAACAACCTGTCATCATATTGGTAAGGCGCGTCAATTCAACTTCCACAGATCGGGAACCCACAGGTTCTACGCTACCATTTCCAGTCGAGACGCCTTCTTCATTCGTGTGGTTTTCGACTTTTGGCTCTTGACCATCAGCAGAACGGTTTTCGGTTCTCGGCTCTTGGTTATTGGCAGAGAGGTTTTCTTGCTGATCGCTGACGGCTGACGACTGACCGCTACTCCGCTGACTGATGTCCTTCTCCACGATTTCAAGTTTGTGTATATCGTAAATGCCCTCTCGATCCGAACAGAAAAGAATCGATGTTCCGTCTGGTGTCCAACTTGGACTGATAGCGTTATAGGTGGCATCGGTCAGCAGGCGTTCTGTACCTTGGCTGAGATTTATCAGTACCAATCTATTTTTGGCACCTCGTTCGGAAGTGTAGACGATTTCGCCAGTTCTTGGGTGCCATGATGGATGCGTATCGTTAAATGGATCGAAGGTAAGTCTGTCCACTTCCCCCGTCAGCAATTCGACGACATAGAGATCCGCTTGCCCCTCTTTGAGTGCGGAAAAGACGATCCGCTCACCGCTGCCATCGTAGTCGGGTGAAGCGACGTTATCGAAATCAAGCTCAAGATACTGTATGAGTTCCCCAGTCAGGATGTTGACCTCAAGGAGATAATTCGCATCGTGATGTTTAGCGATGAATGCGATCCTGTCGCCATCGGGTGCCCACGCGAGGCTTCTCCCAAATCCGCCGAAATCGGTACGGATCTCCTCATATTTCTCACGGAAAAACCGTTTTGTGACACGCTCAATACGTTCCCCTGTTTTTGCGGACATGAGCACAATTTCCAGAAACCCTTCATTGCCTGTGACGTAAGCGATAAGATCACCGCTCGGAGACCAGACGGGTTTAATGTTATGAGAGTATCGAGCTTTCTCCGTAAGGTTCTTCGATACCAGATCCGGCAATTCCCTATGCTCAACGAGGGGCCAATAGCGTTTTCGGACTGTCTGTCGCCATGCCTTATCAAACTCTTCGAGTTCTACCCCGAGCACCTCCCTGAAAACACGGTCAATGTCCTTTGTGCGACTTTGTCGTAAACCCTGCAAAATCTCAGCGATTTTCTCTCGTCCATAAGTCTCTGTGAGATACGCCACCGCCAATTGTCCTAACTTGTATCCAACGAAGGGTGAACTGAGTCGGTTGAAATTGTGAAGTTGTGGTAGCGGCACAACATTGTTCGTCATGCTGGCGTCGCGGATTACCATCTCACCAATCGCATCATTGTCTTCAGCAAAATAGTCTGCCATCCCCTCTATAAACCAGATCGGTGGGGAGTAGAGAAACTCACCGCTATAGATGCGGGCATGTGGTTTTTGATAGATAATATCGTATTGGAAAATATGAATGAGCTCGTGAAAAATTACCTCTCGGAACGCTTCCAAGGATCCAGTGAAGGGGATAACGATACGGTGCTTAAAGAGTTCAGCGAAACCGCCAATGCCTTCGTGAAGCTCCTGGAGAATTATGTTGGTTTCCTGAAAGTCCTTGTGGGATTTGTAGAGGATGAGTGGTGTTCTGCCTTGTAACTCATGTTCAAAATCTTCGCTGTGTTTCTCGTAGGCTTCCTCGGCGATAGCCGCCATAATAGGCACGAGTTTCGCTTCACTTGGGTAGTAGTGGATATCAAAATGCTCCGTCCGGTGAATGTGCCAATCGAAACGTTGTCCGGTAATCTTGTTTTTTCCAAAACTCTGCGACCACGCAATACAAGAAGTCCCTAACAAACCCAGAACGACAAGTATCAACAGGAGATACCTGCCTACCCATTGTCCTATTCTACCATAGAGGAAGATTGGAAGATTGGAAGACTGGAAGGTTAGAATTCTCGTCCACCCATCCATCCTATCTTCCACTCCAATCAATGAGGTTCTGTTTTTACCTTGCTTCACACTATTCACCTTTTCCATAGTCGTCAGTTGTCAGTACGCTCCCTGCGTTGGCTTTTAGTTTTTATAATAAAGTTTAGAATTAATAGGACACTCTGCATCGGCGAGGTTAGAAACCTCGCCTACCAGGGGAGGGGCGAATGTCTATTTATTTTTCGGTTTTACTATAGTTAAGAGATTTTCGTTTAATAAAAGTCTCTTGTAACTGATCACCGAAAGGGTTGCGTAGCAACCCGTGCTGATAACTGACGACTAATTGACTAAATATCTATCTTCGCTCTCATAATGTGGAGAGATTTGGCGTGTAAATTCCGATACGGCACGTCTACCGAGTTCCCGAATCGTATTCGCTTGCGGTCCGACCTGTGAGAAAATGAACGATCCGATAGTATGCGCTTCAGCGGTGCTCCTTCGGTAAGACTCATCCCAGACGATCTGTTCGGTTTCAACATCAACAATCATTACACGGAGTGAGAGCAGATAAGTTTTCTGCATGTAATCCTGATAATCCAAGACGTAGCGTTGTCGTCGTACGGAGTAGCGTTCTCCATAATAGCGTCTTGGGCGACTATCGGAATAAAATCGGAAGCTCCCGATGATAACTGCTTTTACTTCAAAGTATTCACCGAGTTTACTCAAGTGCTTTGTATCCGTAAGCCAATCTTCTTCAACGGTTTCCCCAGTGAGCATCCTCGCGGTTTCTTGTGTGCTGACGACTTCAAAATGTTTTTGGCGCGCTAAACCCCTCCGAAGTATTGAAGCGATTTCTTCGCCGACCTCTGGCGGTAGCTTTTCGTTCCGCTCCACCTGTTTCTCGCTGACAAACGGTAAAACGGCGAAGTTGGAGTAACGGGTGATGTCGATTTCAGATTCAACCTTCACCGGAATAGAGACACGCGTCACAGCATTGCTGCATCCACAAAGTGCTAAGACTCCCAAAATGGCTATCGGTTTCCATCGGAAACCATCGGAAACCTTCAGCAAAGCGGCTTTCTGATAAACCAAAGTGTTTTTGCTTCGGTGTTTCCCTCTGACTGCTGATTGCGACGCAAGCCGCGTGTGGGAAACCTGCGAGACAATACTAACGGCTATCTTCAGAATTTCTATGATTTTCGCCATCCGCATCGTGTGCTCCCTCATTCCGTAGATGGGGTTCTTCTAACTCTAAGGCGTCTGCATCGACCCCTCCGCTCCGCCGAAGGTGTATCCGGCACCGCCGATGATTGAGTCTGTAGTATTTATTATTCGGTTCTAATTCCGCCGCGCGCTGGTACGCGTCGATAGCCTCATCCATGTTCCCGAGTGCCTCGTAAGCAACACCCAGATTATTATGTGCTTTCGCGTCCTCTGGATCAATACTGATAACCTGCTTCCACCGGAAGACGGCTTCATTCCAAAGTTGCGCTTGTGCTGCCTTGATCGCGAATCGATTGTAAGCCTCGGTCCGTGTAACATCTCGCGATATTATAGCACATCCGGATAGCACCCAGCAGGAGAGAATAGCAATAGACGCGAGTTGACCATATCTTAGCACGGTTATCACTCCAAAATTTTGTGATATTGGTATGCAAGCCATACCCTATATATTACACTGTACCTACCTTTTGCGTCAAGAGAAAATTGGGCATTTCGGGACATTCTCTCTTGATGGGCGTTAGAACTGAAACGCTGTTCCTTTGGAAAAGGGACATCAGATCAACGAAATCTCACCCTATCGGCGATGGGACACCGTGGGACGATGTTTAGTGAGAGTCGGGAATCGGAGTTCCCTCCTACCGGAGAACCGAATGCCGCCGACTTTCTCTACTTTTTTCTTGAACAATATGCTAAAATAATTTATAGTAGATTACGGAATTATTTATATACTTTGCACCGGCGCGGTTAGGAAATCTCGTCTACCAGCGGGTGGAGGTGTGTATTTATTTTCAAAATTCACTATAATCTATTAACCAAAATACGATATATGCATTATTTTCATGTAGTAAAAACCAAAGTCAGGAGATCAACAATGCTAAATGGGCGAGCTATTCTACTCGGGATCCTTTGTGTTCTCTTTGTTGCTGCTGCCTTTGGGCAGGAGCCGGCAGATTCGCTAACGACTGTTGAAAACATAAATGTAGCGGACCTGAACAATAATGTAAAGGAACTCAGTGCGGCTGTAAAGAAGCTGAATGAAAACACAGAGAAACTTACCGAAAATGTAGAAAAACTCACTGAAAGTGTGAATAGCCTTAACACAAGGGTTGCGGTGCTTGAAGAAAGAACGCAGGGAACAGCTAAAACTTTACACGTGATTCTGGCATCATTCATAGGACCTCTGGTAGTAGCAATTATAGTTTATTTTTTTACTCGCAATCGAATAATACTTTCAAGCTCTTTCAAATCACGATGAGACTATCCGTCTAAATCCAAGTAACTCAAATGCTTACAACAACCAAGGTGTTGTGAAAAACACTGGTGTCCTATCGTAAGGTTAGGGCACTTTTCTTTTAAGACTGCTCATCAACTTACCCCCTTGGTTGGAAAGTCGCGACCAGGAGATCGCTCCTACAGCGAAGAGTCGGGAATCGGAGTTCCTTCCTACAGGCGAACCAAATGTCTTTGATTCACCCAAAGTGTAGACTTGAAAGGAATGCCTGAATCTGCTAAACTTTAAATCTCGGACATCGTGACAAAACTGATATGCAACAAGGAGAATTTTGAATGTCTAATACGACTCCACTCCGCACGGTGATTGTCGGATGCGGCATGATATCCGCAGGAGGCTACCAACCCCGTTGTCAAGCGTACCCACATTGCATTGAACTCGTCGGATATTACGATCAAGATGAAACCCGCGCCTCAGCACTGGCAGAGCGAAACGGAGGACACGTCTACAAATCACTTGACGAAGTCCTGAACGATCCAAACGTAGAGGCGATTGTAAATTTGACGCTTCATATTTCTCATTATCCGGTTTCGTTGGCAGCACTGAAGGCAGGGAAACACGTCTATTCTGAAAAGCCGATTTCTATCCGGACAGACGAGGCGAATGAACTCGTGGAAACCGCGGAAGCGATGGGTTTAAAACTCGCCTGCGCGCCATCGGCGATCCTCGGCTACGTTCAGCAGAACGTCTGGCAACGGATTCGTGAGGGTGAAATAGGTGATGTGATTTCAGCGATCGGGAACTTCGGGGGTCCTTTAGAACACTGGCATCCGAGTGCTGATGCGTTTCTGATGCATGCAGGTCCGTTCCGGGACGTCGCGCCTTATCCGTTAACAGCGATGACCACGATGATCGCGCCGGTTAAAACGGTGCACGGTTTCGCGCGGGTCGCTGTGCCAAAACGGACTTTACACCAAGGACCGCGCCAAGGCACTGAATTTGAGGTGAACGAGAAAGATCACGGATTTGCTGTGCTGGAATTTGAGAACGGAGCCCATGGGTTCATCTACCACAGTTTCACGGTGGCTTCTGGAATCCCGCCTTATGAGATTCACGGCACCGCAGGCGGATTCTCCCTTCAAGCACACGATGATGGACGTGGTATCCAAAAATTTACGCCTGGAGATGGATGGCAAGATGAACCCTCTCCACTGAAAGCCTTTACTGGATTAGATTGGGGCAAAGGGGTTGCGGATTTCGCGGACGCGATTAGATCCGACCGAAACCCGCGTTGTAACGGTGCGCAAGCACGGCACGCATTAGAGGTGTGCGAACGGATCATCGAATCTTCGGATGCGGGAAGACCTGTCGATGTCGTAAGCCGCTTCCCGGCACCACAACCGGTTGGCGATGTGGCACCGTGGGAAAAAGCTTAGTGAGCGTCGGGAATGGGAGTTTCCCTACAGAAGCAGTGGACGGCACGCGGAGCGTGCCTACTACTTTTATAGTAAAGTTTAGAATTAATTAGACACTCCGCACCGGCGAGGTTAGAAACCTCGCCTACCAGGGGTGGGGCGAATGTCTATTTATTTTTCGGTTTTACTATAAGATGTCGGGAATCGGAGGGTTTTTGCGAATTGATGCGAATTGATGCGAATTTCTTCAAGGTTACCTTGCGCTTATTTACCAAGCGTTAGCATGTTGATGAACAAGCGATACGCACCCGCTACACCCGCTGGCAGTTGCCTGTAAAAGGCGTAAGCGGCATAAGTGTAAGTCCCTTGCCCGTACTTCGTAGTGAGGAATCCGCCGTGTTGGGGCTCCTGCTCACGGTCGTTGCATGTGAGGAGTGCCTGATAGTTCGTGTCCCATTCGGTAAGGAATTTAGAACCGCGCTCCTCAACCCAGTCCTCGAAATCAGCCGCCGTAATCCGATTGGGATGATGGAAGATCGGATGGTCGGGCATCAAAATCGTTACTCGTGCGTATTCTTCGGAGACCTCCTCCGGTCGTCTGCCCATCGTATAAGGATAGGGACCAAAAGGAGCCGCATCAAATTCCGGGGTCTGATATTGGACGATGAGGTTGCCACCCTTATGCACGTAATCAAGGAGCCTACCGTTATAGGCGATCAGATCCTGCCGAACTGCATACGCTCGGATACCAACAAGAATGGTATCAAATCGATTCAAATCACTGGTGCGGAGTTCCTCTCTATCAAGCATCTCCACATCGATACCGATCTGTTGCAGAGCCTCGGGCACTCTGTCACCTACCCCCATGATATAGCCGACGCTCACATTTGACGGGACTTTGAGGGGGATGCTATGAAGCGTCATGACAGCCTGGCGATACAGGTGCCGTGGTTCAAGGTCTGGGTGATCAATCGCCTGATAGCCGGTAGTATATGCTTCGCCATTGTATGTCGCGATTGCCTGGATCGTGTACTCCGTGCCGGCTTCAACGTTCTTAGTGGATACCTGAAAAGAAAACGTTTTACTCGCGCCTTCGTGCGTAAAAGCAAACGGTGCATTCTCAGGTGATGACCGCCATCCATCTGGTAGTTTGAGTGAAAGCGTCCCTTCTGCTTCACCCTTTACGTTATTTAGCATCTCTACTGTTGCAGTAAAGGTCGTGTCCCCACCTGCCACATCGGGTTCAGAGATCGGAATCACACCGATATGTGGGGCAACAGATACACTGATAGCAGGGGCGACCGTCAGCAAACGGCGTCTTTCGCCCCACGGTCTGTTAATTGAAACCGTTTGTGCAGGCTGCGTCAGGGTAAAGTCCACTCCATCTATGCGATAGGTTACAACACCATTGACCTCAGGCGGTGCGAAAGGGAGAAAGCGAAATTCTGGACGTTTCAGTGTATAGACGGCATCGTGGTACTCAGAGGCGCGGGTCCAATAAGGTTGCGTGTAATCTGCCTCCGGTGCCACTTTCACTTCAAACATAACGGAGATGGGTTTGTTCGTCTGTATAGGTGTTATGCCTTCCCAATCCGAATCCTCTTGGACACGATGTGCCTCCCAGCCTTGGGGAGTGTGGAGTAAGGCATTGACGAGTTCAGCCGCGACCGGAGCGGGATTCACCATCCGCATCCCAATTGAAAACTTTTGTCCGGGAATCGCAACAGCAAAGGTTTCAGATGAACGCGTCGCTGTGGATTGAACCAGCACCTCTAAAGACAAACCGAGGGCGGCGTTCGCGGCGGTCATAAATTCCTGTTCTTTATTCCGAAGGAGAAAAAGAAGATGCGATCGGGTGTTATCGTCAAGGTCTATATGCTGGACGTTTTCGATTAAGCCGCGAGCCGTTTTTAACCCGCTTGCGAGATGCGGGACGACTGTCCAAGGGTGCCGGGCATCATAATTACGGACTGCGGCATCAACGCTTTCCTGAAGTTGTGCGAACTCTGCGTCCAATCCAGCGTTTGCCAACTTCGCCATGCCCATAATCGTCGTGTCAATCCCGTCAAAGAGACTCTCTTCAGATTTTTGCTGCTCGGTAAGGGTCGTATCTACTAAGCGCAATTCTGTAACGGCAGCCCCCTTGGATGCGCGGGTCTGTCCGACACCTTGCGAACGTTGGTAGCTGAGTCCTTGGCGTGCGATTTGGGAGTATGAGAGTCCCAACAAGGCATTGTATTCGCCGGTATCAATTTTTAGCATAGGCGCGTCGCTGGTTTCGGTGTTACTGCGTCGCCATCTGGAACGCGTGATATAGAGTTTTTTCGGTTGCCACGGCTGTAGCCCCGCGGCGAGGTGTTCCGGGAAACGACTCGCATCGCCTGCCGCACGGAATGCCTCTAACGTCAAAACCCCGGATGCTTGATGGTGCCCGTGTCCGTCTTGTCGGTTGCCTTGAAACCGGGAGAGGATAACATCTGGACGGTAGAGACGGATAAGGCGAACCATATCCTCCAGAAGCATTTGATAATCCCACTTTTCCAGCGTTTCGTCCAGTCGTTTGGAATAACCGAAATCGACAGCACTGCTGAAAAAGAGGTCAATGCCGTAGTAGCGAACAGCCGCGAGATGTTCCTCGGTTCGGACAATACCGAGCGCGTCAAACAATTCGGGTCCGATGAGGTTTGCACCGCCCTCACCACGCGTCGTGGAGTATAATCCGGTTCTAACACCGCGTGCGCGGCTGAGCCACGTTAGCAACGCACCGTTTTCGTCATCAGGATGCGCGACGGTGTGTAGAACGGTGGCGGTTGTCTGTAGGCGTTGTAAGGCGCGCCAGACCTCTGAAGCATTCGTTGCTCCCGCCATTTCTCCAGTATCTGCCATAGCCATGTTCCCTCCTATTGTTCCGAGCAGCGCGAAAATCAAAATTGATACTACGATTTTTCTGAGCATTAGAAGATTCTCCAATTCTATCGGAGAAGGGCATCACGGAGCATTGCTACACTCTGTGGGACACCGATGTGGGCATCGGCTTTTCCTTCAAATTCAATGGATACGTATCCCCGAAATCCGACATCTTTTAGAATATTGCCAATTTTAGCATAATCCAAATCCAATGTATACCACTCACCCCCGCCGTAATAGGTCTTCGCATGAACAAGCACTGCGTCATCTGCAATCTGTTCCAGTTTTTGATACGGATCTGAAAGGAAATTCCCGCAATCCATTGTCACCTTTAGCCAGTCTGAGTCAATAGCAGAGACGATACGATTGACCCCTTCAGGTGTGCAAGTTAGCCCCCAATGGTTTTCAAGTCCGAGAACAACCCCATATTTCTCAGCGTCCGGGAGACATTTTTCGATGGCGGCGATTACCCACTCAAACGCCTCGTCCTCTGTATGTCCGGGGAGTGTTGGTTCTTGACCTTCGGTTTTCATTAATTCATCGAAAGAGGGCACGGTGCCCCAACGTCCTGAATTAAGGCGGATTGACGGAATGCCGAGTTCGTGTGACAATCGGATGCAATGGATGGTGTGATTGATATTTTTTTGCCGTGTTGCCTCGTCTGGCGAAACGAAGCCTTGATGGATGGAGAGAGCGTACAGATCAAGCCCATAAACAAATGCGAGTCGTTTCAGTTTCTGAAGATACGGATTGGCTTCGGATGCCATCTGTTGATGTAAGATTTCAACGCCATCAAGTTCGAGTCGTGCGGCTTCCTCGATAACGTGCTCAATTGGTACCCGTTCCGGTTTGAAATGCCAATAAGAATACGTGGATACGCCGAGTTTCAATTTGTCACCTCAGTTAGAGTGTTTGTGTTCTTTATGATAGCATAACTCGGAATGCTAAATCCACCCTTTTGATTGGCAGTCAGTTGTCAATTGTCTGAATCGCGGATTCTCGCGGATTTCATAGATTTCGCGGATTTTTTATTCGCCATCGGGTCATTGTCTGAATCAGGATTTCCAGGATTCAAGGATTTTCAGGATTAGAGAACCCCACAATGCTAAGACTATCCGTTTTCGATTGCCTCTGCTATCAACTGTTCTAAATCTGCCTCTCTACCTTTAGGGGAGATCAATTTGTGTGTGGCTTCATGGGCAATAAACCTGCCCTCCCTATCAATAAGCCACCGTGCCGGAATAGAACGAACGTCATATTGCTGCGCGAGGGGACTCTGGCGTTCCAGTCCACTGTAAATCTGTCGCCAAGGAATGTCATTTTCCTCAAGGTAACTTCGCAACTTCGCTTCATCGGTGTCGAGGCTAACGCCAATGACGTCAAACCCCTGATCTTTATAGATATCGTAAATCTTTTTGACCCTTAGTATTTCTCCGATGCAGAAGCCGTTCCAGACCGCCCAGAAATCCAATAGAACGACTTTTCCGCGATATTGTTGGAGCGAAATGGATTTGCCATCAAGATCTGTTGTAGAAAAATCAGGTGCGGGTTGTCCAAATTTTTCATAAGCCTCGGCAAGTCTACGGGATAGATCGTGCTTTCCAAGTTTATCTGGCTTTTGTGCCACAACTTCTACACCCACAGATGACTTGAGCATCTCCAAATACCGAGGTATCCGCTCGCTGCGAGGTAGACGATAATCCGGATGAAATAAATGCTTACTGGGGAGATGCTCAATCACTTCCAATTCGGGGGTCAGTGTTAGGGTGTCCACAGAATCGGAGTAATGCTGTCGAAGTTTCGTTGCCAAGTCCCCCGCTGCCATCCCTTTGATACCCGTCTGCAACTCGGGCAACTCCCGGTGCAGAACCCAGACGTTCACAAAGTGTGTGTTCAGCAATTCAATAATTTTCGGTGAGGAGAGCGGACCCGCTCCCAAAGATTTGCCCGTGCCTCAGCAGGATTCATCGTCAAGGACACCGAATAGGAGAACGGCATGGATCGGGCGGTTCGATGCTTTCGCGAGTTCAACGGCATCTTCAATCGGGGTCCATTCAATTTCAGCGAACTTGTAGAGTGCGTTCTGAAACTTTCTATCGGCTTCTTCCGCAGTGATAGCGGTTTCCCAAGCCATCGATTCCGGTTGCACCTCTGATACACTGCTGAGTTCCATACGCGGAACGAACCCTATATCGTGAGTTCTAAAAGCACCGATATCTACATTACTATTGCGATTGGGAAGCGATAGCATAAATTGACAAATTGTTCCGCTGTTAAGATTAATGACCAGATGTCCAGCAAATTGCGCTGGCCTCAAGTAAGCATCGATGGATGCATCCAGCTTAAAGCGGGCGTGGATTCGAAAAACGATGTCAGCATATTCAGATGAAAATGCCCGTAAACACGCTTTCGCTCCGTTTCGATCATATCCGACATCCATTGTTGCGCTTGGATGAAACTGGCACAGAAACGGGAGAATCCTCTCTGGATCCAAGTCCCAGACATCTCCCACGTTGACGGTCGATGAGGGGAGAAAGACTTGGAAATCCGTCGTGCTGTAGTGCTTCAGTGGATGTGCGGGTCCGGGATTGAACACCTTCAACCACTGTTCCCACGTCATATCTATCGGTTCTTTCCACCGCGCTTTGGCTCGATTGAATTTTTCTTCTGTTGCCCAATGCAGGTTATTCGCTGTACTCTCGATTGGATCCCAATGTGCTTCCACTTGCATATCTGCTGGACTGCTAAGCGTGTTGCTAAAGTCTATCACTATCTTATTGTGCCTCCTGTTGTTGGGACGATTTATGGTGAAGTATACAATTGCTTATAGGACTTACGCAAATTGAGCAAATATCGGACATTTAGACGCAAAAAACGGTAATTTTCGTCCTTTATAGTAAAGCCCATAATTAGTTATACACTTTTATAATATCATCAATAGAAGTCTCAGCGTTGTATTGACGAATCCGCTTGATGTTGGCGAAATCCTTCTCAATCGGGTTCAACTCCGGGGAATAGGGCGGTAAAAACAACAAACTCGCACCCGAAGCCCGGATCAACGCCGCTGTCTGTGAACCTTTATGGAAGGACGCATTATCCATAATCACAACGGAGTTATCATCAAGCAGTGGACATAACATCTCCGAAAGCCACGTGTTGAAAGCAATCTTATCACAACTGCCCTCAAAAAGCAGGGGTGCTGTGAAACAGCCATCAAGACGTGCGGCAATCAAGGTCGTCGTGGTATACCGATGACTTGGCACTTGTGCTTGAACACGGATACCTTTGGGAGCATAAGCATACCGACGAAAATCGGTTTCACTGAAACCACTCTCATCAATATAAACTAACTTTTTGCCTTGTTCTCTGTCTTGCTGAAGTGCCCAAAGATACTCTCGACGTTTCACTGGACACTGTTCTTTGTAGGGTTGCGCCTTTTTTTTCGCGTGATATTGAGTTTTTTCAACGCATACCAAATACCATGTCTTGAGACGCCAAAATAGGCAGCACGCTCCTGTTGGGTGGCATCCGGAAAATCGGCGACGTGTTGCTTGAGAGCTGGGTAATCAATGTTTCGAGGTCCTTGAGGCCCCGGTTTCTTAGAAGTCAACGGCTCTTGAGCAGCCAACCACTCATAGATGATGCCTCGAGAGATGCCAAATCGTCGTGAAGCTTCGGCTTTACTACCGCCATGAGTAACGAAGTCAAGAACGCATTTGCGGAAATCTGAGGAATAACTCATAAGACTTATAGAGTCGCATGAATCTTAGAATATGTCAAATTATTTACGGGCTTTACTATAAACCCCCTAAATCCCCCTTATCAGGGGAACTTTAAGAAGGAATGCGTAAGTCCTGTGCTTAAACATTGTAAGGCGAGGTTAGGACGGAAACACCCAAGCAAAACACCTTGCCCAGCGACGGTGTGGATCTGCTCACCGGACAACTGTCCACACATTTTCGGATTTTACCATAACTCAAGTTGTCACTTTTCATCCACATGGCACTCCGCATGAGGTTTAATAAATAAATTGGGTAATTGACGGGCAATGAATTGCCCTACTACAAACGGGGCTGCTCGTAGTAGTGCGATTTATCGCACGTTTAGAAATTACCTGATTAAATTCTTAATCTTCATCTGGAGTGCCGGAGCTTGACGACACGATTTTCTATAGACATACTACCCCTACGGGGTGTGAAGAGACGCTTTTCATTAAAAAATCTGTGTTTAAAAAACCTATTAGGCAGCAACTTGGGATACCATAGTAAACATCCTATTGGTTTCTGGATTTGTTCTTAAGTGCTTCCACAACGAGACGTTCTAAATCTTCACCTCTCGCTTTATGGGAAATTAATGTGCCATCTCTATCAATAAGCCACGGTGCTGGAATACCACGGATACCGTATTGCTGGACAAGTGAATCTTCACCCCTTGTGTTATCGAAAATTTGCCGCCATTGAATGTCATTCTCTTTAAGATAGTTCCGCAGTTCCTCTTCGTCGGTGTCAAGACTGACCCCGATGATGTCAAAACCTTGACCCTTATAGGAATCGTAGACTTTTTTGAGATTCGGCATTTCTGCGATACAGGGACCACACCAAACCGCCCAAAAATCGAGCAAAACGACTTTTCCGCGATAGTCTCGCAACGAGATCAGATTCCCATCGAGATCAGTTGCGGAAAAGTCAGGCACCAATTTTCCCCACAACTCATATTTGGGATCAGACTTCCGTTCATAAACCTCAGCGAGTTCAGTATCGCCCAATTTTTTATAAATATAGGCAAGTCTCGCATGGATAGGTTGTGCGTTGGGATTCTGCTGCTCAGCCGTTTTAAAAATTTCAAGCATTTCCTCATATTGCTCGGTTCCCATAAGCACATCGAATAGCATTCGATAATAATCAATGTCTGTTGTCCTGTATGACTTGAGACGCTCAATAATGGCGTTTGCAGATTGTTCGTTTCCTACTTCGGTATAGAGTCTGACAAGCCGTGGATAGATTTCAAAGAAACGAGGGTCATCTGGGTGTTGCTCAAGTGTCCCTTCAAAAGCAGTGATAGCCGCTTCATGACTGCCGTAAAGAACTTCAGGTGCGGATTCCCAAACATTTGCGGATTTGTAAATCTTGGAGGAGAAACTTAAGTTCAGACAGGCAAAATCTTCATTTGCGTGGTGTCGGCAACGAACAAGCGGCATCGCATCTCCATACACCAGGCGTTGTTTATTTTTACTCTCTCGATATTCTGGATGAAACTGGTAGCCGTAACTCACGGGCATCTTTGGGTCGGCGTTGCTTGTAAAGATTGGCTTGCCACCTAACTCATCTGCTGGACAGATCAACCGATTTGCGTCTGGTAAGTATTTTGGATGAAGATTTGAGAGCCATTCGGGGAAATCACCGTGCTCTTTCTTATAGGCTTCAACCGCTTTACCGATAGCCGTTAAGTTCCGCGTGCAGATTTCAATGTTTTTCATATTCTGTGTCTCCTCGACAGCCTTGTTTGGCTTCTGCGCCGCTTCTTCTGCCACCACTGCAGAAGTGATTAGCAAATTCAACACGATTCCGAAAATCAACATCACTTTCATTTAGCGCTCCTTCCTTTCAAGTATTTGGTTGGAAGTTGGGTTTCAGGTGCAGTTGGAGCTGCCCCTTCTCGGTAGATTTGGTTATTGGTTCGTAGATTTGTCCTTGAGTGCCTCCACTACGAATCGTTCTAACTTCGATCCTCTGGCTCTATGCGTGATTAATTTGCCATCTCTGGCAAGGAGCCATGGTGCCGGGATGGAATTGATGCCATACTGTTGGGCAAGTGGACTCTGCCACCCTTGTCCGCTGCAAATCTGTTTCCAAGGGATCTCATTCTCTTTGAGGTAATCGCGCAGTCTTGTTTCATCAGTGTCAAGACTAACACCGATGATGTCAAATCCCTGATCCTTATAGGTATCGTAAACCTGTTTGACATTCGGCATCTCTCGGAGGCAGGGTCCGCACCAGACTGCCCAGAAATCAAGTAGAACGACTTTCCCGCGATATTGCTGCAGCGAAATCGGATTCCCATCAAGATCGGTTGCGGAAAAGTCGGGAACAGTCTTTCCAAGTAATGCTAATACTGGCTCAGCCCTTTCCATGTATTCCTTTGCCAGTTCAGCGTTGCCCAACATCTCATGGATTTCGGCAAGCTTTCGGGCGACCCTACGGTTTTCTGGTGCTTGTTCTTCAAGTTTTTCAAAGACTTGAAGCATTTCCTCATATCGATGCATCATCTGAAGTATATCACCAAGGTAAAAATAATGTCGAATATTACCAGGTTTCATGACTGCTTTGAAACGATTCATGATGTTTTCGGCAGCCTCTGCTCGTCCAACTTCGCTGTAAAAACGAACGAGCGAATGATAGACATAGAAGAACCGTTCATTATCCGGCTGTCGCTGAAGTCCTTTTTCCAAAGCCTCAATGGCTTTTTCAGGGGTTTCATACATCTCATCGGGCGTGTATACATTGGATGAAGGATATACCTTAAAAGCGTAACTCAAGTTTAGACAGTCAAACTCTTGGTTCGCATGATGTCGGCAGCGGACGAGTGGTAAGACGTCGCCATACATGAGGCGTTCCTCAGTTTTTCCTTCCCGGTACTCCGGATGAAACTGGTAACCATAGCTCACGGGCATTTTCGGGTCTATGTTCGACGAAAAGATTGCTTTGCCGCCCCTGCTATCTGCGGGACAAAGCAACACATCTGGATCCGGTAAATACTTGGGCTGATGCATATCTGAGAGCCACTCTGGATAATCGCCGTTTTCATTGTGGTAGGCTTGGATTGCCTTGCCGATCACAAGCAAATTTTGGGTGCAAATCTCAATGTTCTTCTCATGCTGTTCCGTAATCAGATCTTCGCTTGGCTTGTCTACAGACGTATCTGCGTTCGCAGAAGTTATCAGTAGACCCAGCACGATTGCTACAGTCAAAATTGCTTCATTTCAGTCTCCTCTTTTTTCAGTTTCTTACTATGGTAAAATCCACAATTATAACTCAAGCGATGCCCGGTGCGGTTAGGAAACCGCACCTACCGGGTTTGGGGGAATATAGAATTACCTAATTTATTTATTAAACCTCATACGGGGTGCAATCGCTTGAACACGTTTAACTATTCATTCTTGATTTCGTCCCGGAGTGCTTCCACGACGAGTCGTTCTAACTTCACCCCTTTGGCTTCGCGCGAGATTAATGTACCATCTCTGGCAATGAGCCACGGGGCAGGGATTGTCTGAATATGATACTGTTGCGCGAGCGGGCTTTTCCACTTTTGCCCACTGAAAATCTGCCGCCAAGCGATGTTATTCTTCTTGAGGTAGTTGCGCAGCCTCGTCTCATCCGTGTCAAGACTCACACCGATAACGTCAAATCCTTGGTCCTTATAGGTATCGTAAACCCTTTTGACATTCGGCATTTCCCCAATGCAGGGTCCGTACCAAACTGCCCAGAAATCAAGTAGAATGACTTTCCCGCGATACTGCTGAAGCGAAATCGGTTTGCCATCAAGATCAGTCGCAGAGAAGTCAGAAACAACCTTCCCAACTGCCTCTGACATAGGATCTGCCTTTCTTCGATATTCTTCTGCGAGTTCAGAATTGCCGAGTTCCTCGTGAATTCGGGCAAGTTCATCAAGAACGTAGTCGTTGTCAGGATACCGTTTCTCAAGTTTCTCGAAAACTTCAAGCACTTCTTTATCCCGATTCGCCATCTTAAGCATCGTGCCGAGGTCGAAATGTGCTTGAAGATTGTCAGGTTTCATAGTCGATTTGAAACGGTTAACGAGGTTATCAACATCCTTTTCGCGTCCGACTTCAACGTAAAGACGGGTAAGGGCACGATAGACATAGCGAGAGACCTGGAAGAACCGTTCATTATCTGCGTGTTGCTGAAGTCCCTTTTCCAAAGCCTTAATAGCTTCTTTAGGGGTTCCATACATCTCTTCAGGTGTGTATTCCCAAACCTGGGATGAGGGATATACTTTAAAGGCGAAACTCAAGTTTAGGCACTCAAACGGTTGATTCTCATGATGCCGACAACGGACAAGTGGTAAGACATCGCCGTACATCGCTCGGTTTTTCGGCGTGCTTTCTCGATACCCAGGGTGCATCCCGTACCCGTAACTCACGGGCATTTTCGGATCTATATTCGGCGGAAAGAGTGCTTTGCCGCCGACTTTATCCGCTGGACAAAGCAAGAGGTTTGTATCTGGCAAGTATCTCGGATGAAGCTCAGAGAGCCATTCGGGAAAATCACCATTTTCATCGTGGTAAGCTTGAACCGCCTTGCCAATTTCGACCAGATGCTGTTTGCAGATTTCAACGTCTTCGTCGATCTGCTCTGTATTCAAGGATTCATCAGAACGACTCTCGCTTGGTGTTGGTTGAGACGTGGATGTCTCCTGAATCTTTTGATACGTGACTTCCGTTGTGCTAACTGCTTGTGCTAAACGCATCGTGCCCATCGGGATAGCAAAGCAAATGAGGACGAGAAGTCCTATCCCCACAGCAATTTTTGTTATCGGGTGCCGATTCAGATTCTCGGCGAGAACGGTTCGGAGTCGGGTTTCAATCTTTGAGGAACGCGCTATCGCTACAGCGGCGAGCGAAGCCGCTTTTGCAATTTTCACGTTGCGTGTAATATCAAGTAGGTGTTGCGCGTAGTCGGTTGATTGATATCCAGCATTTAGGACGTGGTCATCACACGCTTGCTCTGCCTCTATGCGCATCCAACGCGCCACAAACCACACAAGCGGATTGAACCAGTAGACTGCACACGTTATCTGTGCAACCATTTGCATTGTCCAATCCCAGCGTTTGAGATGTGCCAATTCGTGTAGGAGAACGGCACGGAGTCGCTCAGTCTGCCAATGATTTGCATCAATCGGTAGCAAAATCACAGGACGTAAGAAACTCCATACCATTGGCACTGTAATCCTATTGCTGAGACGGACATGGACTCGTCGGTTCCAATTGGATCCTAACCGTTCGACAGCACGACCAAAGTTGCTACTTCGAGCAGAAATATGCCAGACAGCACCGATTCCGACAATCAAACGAATCAGGAAGAAGGCACTCATACCTGCCCAGACTACCGCCACCCAATCTGTCCAATGCATTGTAGTGAGGATACCGTTCCGAGCGGGCACAGGATTCGATTGAGATGGTGTTGGTGCAACTCGCGTTGGTCCCACTGTCTCTGATGAGGGCTGGCTTGGTGCAATTGATACAGGTATTGCAACAGGTGTGGTGGGAGGTCGAGCATTATCTGTCAACCGATGCGTCTCAGATCGAATAGGCATCTCTGGTAAGACATTGACCTCCCACTTCGGAAGCACAAGAGAAAGCAACGCGACCATGAGGCATCCAAGGATTGCCATGCTCCAAACGAAACCGCGCATCGCCGCCGATCTGCGCCGGAGGTAGAACGCGAAGACACCCGCAACGGCAAAAATCACGAAACTTTTCATCGTGGTGCCAACGAGAAATTGCAGCAACGGGTCTGCATAGACCGTCTCAATGAATCGGATCATGATGAAGTGTCTCCTTTTTTGGCTTGCTCAATGCGTTGGCTTAAACGGTCGAGTTCCTCATCCGAGAGATCAGCGTCGGAAATCAATGTCATGACCGTTTTCTCAATGGATTTATCGAAAAATGTCTGAAAAATCTGTTTGAGTGCAGAACGTCCCGCTATATGGCGGGGTTGCGTCGGACGGTAGATGTAGCGCTTGCCATCTTTTTTGTGGGTGAGATACCCTTTTTCCTCTAAGATCCGTAACAACGCGCGCACCGTAGAGTAGCTCGGTGGGTCAGGGAGGTCTTTGAGGACGTCAGCAACGGAAACGTGCCCGCGTCGATAGACGATATCCATTATCTGCCGTTCCCGCCGACTCAGTTTGACGGCTCGGTCATTTTCCACTTTTTACTCCTTAATTAATTAGATTTCAATACGCACAAACGCGAGATACGCACCCGCCAACAAAACCACGACAAACAACATTAACAGCAGCAAATCTGTCGCAGCGGTATTGAAATCCTTACCCATGTTGAGCGTATCTTCAAATCTCGGTACCGCCTCTGGATTGACGGGTTTCTGGGACATCCCCTCGCGAACCCCCATGATATGGAGACTCTCCGGATCGCCTCTGTCCATATCTACGACGAATTCTCGGTATTCACGGGCATAACGCTGAACATTCTCTATAAATTGCTGGTGTCGATCCAGACCCGTTCCAGCGAATGCCTCAAGCAGATGCTGGAGGAGCACCGCGGGTGAGATGCTAGTGATCGCACGCGCACGTTGAACTTGGGTAATCTTAAAGGTTAAGAATCCTTCGTTCAAGTGTTCTTTGTTTGCTGCCATTGTAGTGAAAAACTCACCTCTTTTCTGTAACGTTCTTTCGTCGGTTTCTTCTGTATAGGCCCAAATGCTATTTTCCCTCCGAAATTTGCGATCACTTTGGCCGTATCGATCCCAATATTCATCGCGAGACATAGATGATGAAAAGTCTCTCGCAAGTGAGGCGAGCGTACTCGGCATAAAACCGACAAAAGTGACCCAGGTCAACAGAAGTATCACAAGACTCACGGCACTCCGTTGCACGCGCGCCGAGACTAACAGCCCTAACGCCAGAAACAGACACGTATACAAAAGTGCCACAAAGAGAACGATACCTAAGCGTCCCCACGCTTGGGTATTCAGATGAACAGCACTTGTGGTGGAAAGCATCAACAGGTTCACCAACATAGCAAGCATAAAGGGGATACTAACACTCATCAATGCCCCCAAAAACTTACCGATAAGCACTGTATGTCGTGGGATTGAATTTGCCAACATCAACCGTAGCGTGCCGTGCTCGCGTTCGCCCGAGACGGCATCAAAAGTGAAAATCAGTGCAATGAGACTCAAGACATAACCGATGATGAATGTCCAATCGACTTGGGAAACGTCGGGTCCAACATTCATCATATTTATGTTGCTATCTGGATGGCCCAGTGCCCAGAATTGTCGTGACCCAGACGAGTAGCCGTCGATTCTATCGGGTAAAAGGGTTTCTCCGCCTTCTGCGCAGAAATAGAGGGGGGACGGCTTTTTGTAGAGTGCTCCGGGTCCCTGTTGTGCCAGTTTGTATAGGCTGTCGTCGGCGCGAGACGTTAATTGGTTCATGGATTCCGTGACGGCATCGTGATACTTCTGGACCCGTTTTGGATGCTCTCGGATATGTCTAACGGCATTGGTCCCCATCAGTGCCAGCAGCAGCACGGTCGTCAGCGCAAATCGGAGGCTATTTAGGTTGTTATAGAGTTCACGTTTCGTGATATGCCAAATCATTTTTTGTGGCTGTCGGCTATCAGCAATCAGCCGTCAGCAAAGAGAGGTTGTGCTATATTAGCAGGTGCAGTCGGTAATCAGCAGTTTGCGGTAGTAAACACTCAAGCAATCGTTATATACGTTTCTTAACCGATGGCTGAGAGCGCAGCGACCTGACCGCTGACCGCCACTCTACACTTCACTTTTGATAAAAACGAGAAATATCGCTATAAAGAGAAGAATATTTATCGTGAGCAGCAGAAACAGATCCGGCAATGCTCGTTTTGCGTTGATGCCTATATCGCTTCTCTGAAAAGAAAACTGCGGGAGTGTGTCCCAATCGACGGCACCCTGATCGGAAGCAAACCACTGCCGGGACCCAAATATCTTTTTATCATAAAAGTGATTGACGATGGTTTGTCGGTAACGTTGCGCCGCTATGAAAAAATCTTGGATGCCATTTAGATCAGTGCCTACCCATGCTTCGGTTGCGGCATCATACAAACCCGCAGGTGAGAACTTCAACAACATTCGTCCTCTGTTTGCCGGTTGGACGTAGATCGCTTCGAGTGCTGGCTTTCGGATGAGCCATGTTCGTTCTACCGTATTGACGGTCAGCGGTCCAGTGAAGCCGTAAAAATTCTGGGCGTGTGGTACATAAGGTTCGGATTTTTCGTCAATCGTTTCAAATTCGGATCCAACGTAGGTGTAATACAGTAATCTTGATGGTTTGTCTTCCCACATTGAGAAAGTAGTGCCTGTGCCTTCCAAACCGAATGCCCTATCCTCTCCTGGGAAAGCGTCATTGCGGAGAAACTGATCCCGTTTTCTCTCAAGTTCGTCCCACATCTGTTTAATCCGATTGTAAGCAGCGGGTTCCGTGTTCACTCGCGGGGCAGTATCGACTGCGGTGAGGATCATATTTGGGTAGATGAGTACTAAGAACCCCCAGACAAACAGTGACAGAATGAGCGCAGTGCTGGTTCGCCGCGTGACTACAGAAATCAGCATACCGATGAGATAGAACAGCGACAAATAGACGAGGGACGTCAGAACAATCCCAGCGATACGGAAAAAATCATCGGTGCCAAGGGAAACAGCGGCGGATGTCGTCAGCAAAATGAGCATCAGGAGCAGACTCATCAACAACGGCACAAACAAGCAGACCACCGCACCGATATATTTGGTGACTAGGATGTACCCACGTCCCACGGGATGAGATAGCACCAAGCGTAGCGTGCCGTGTTCGTATTCTCCGGCGATGGCATCGTAGGCGAAAGTGAGTGCCAGTAGGCTGAGGATCCCTTGAAAGATGAGGACGATGTCGATTGAAGTGAGGATATTGAAATATGGATTATCTGCCGCGTGCTTGCTGGCATCCCAAATTGTCGGCGTAAAAATGTGAGAAACTCTAATTTCGTTCCCCAATCGCTTATCTAAACCCGTGTTGAAAATACTCAACGGGTTCGGTGGTCGGTCAACGATTATCGTTCCCCAATAACTAAGCATTCCATCTGAATAGGTTTTATTGATCTCCCGCAGTTCCTGCCGATGAGTTCTAACAGCGGTGTTATAGTCTGCCAACCGCAGTTCATAATCCTTGATGAGCACAACGCTATTCGCAACGACAAGCAACAGCATAATCACGACGGCTGCCGCAAATCGGAACGTCATTAGATTGTCAAGAAGTTCTCGCCGAATGAGTGTCAGAAACATCGCGTTATCACCGAAATCCTCTATTTTGCTTCCTCCTCAGGAAACATTTCGGCTGTCAGTCTCCATTGAGGATAATAAGCCTCCAAGCCCGAAATCAAGAGTTCTTGATCTGCCTGTAAACGCTTTCGCGCCCGATGGAGTTGGCTCCTAATCGTGTTCATCGGCATACCTAAGAATTTGCCAATTTCCTTTATCGTCATCTCACCAAAATAGTAGAGTATCATCACCGTGCGTTCACGCTCTGGCAGTTTTTTCAGAAGCTTTTCGACGATTTCACAACGACATTCAGTCGCTTCTAACTCGCGCTGCTCCGATACATAACGTTCATAAGTTAAATTATCTATTGCTTTCACAGATATGTCTGCCAGCGATTGCATCACAGGTTTTTGTTTCCGCAGCCAAACAATGCAAAGCCGATTCACAATAACATAGAGCCATCCAGCAAATTGATTGGGATCTTTGAGTGTTGAGAGTTTTTCGTATACTTGGAGAAAAGTGTCTTGCGCAATCTCTTCAGCATAGTGAAAATCGCCGACCTTCCGCCACGCAAAGGCGTGAACGTTTTTTTGATACTTTTGGACTAAAGTGTTGAACGCTTTGTCGTCGTCTGATAAAATTTTGCGAATCAACTGAACATCATCTTTTTTTCCACGAGGTTTCCTCCTAACAAACGAATTGCGGTGTGTTCGCATTCGCCAAAAGGCTTAATCAAATGCTAAGCCTTGGTAAATTGAACAACGCGACACAGCTTATATCGTCACATCATTATGGTGATTAAGACGCGATTTGGGGTGGGAAACGTACCTTATGCTAATATTTTAGCATTTACTAAAAATTGTGTCAAGCAAAAATGCTAAAAATTTAGCATAAATTAACGTGAACCTTCTTAAGTATTATTAAGTTTGAAAAATTTCGGTGAAACTCAGGATGAGTAGGCTCGACGTATTCAACAGATCACGTCAGCGGTCTTCGAATAAATATGACTTGACCTGCAAAGAAAAATACGACGTTATAAAGTACAAAAACTACCAGCAGATCAAAATGCCTTGATATGATGTCTAAAAGGAAAAACTTCGGCGGAACATAATCGGGTGGGTCTGCTTTCAAAATGCGCTGTAGAATCTCATAGTCCCCTGTTTCTTCAATATACCTATTGACATGCTCGGCGTATTGGTGACGGTATCGAATAACAGAACGAGGGAAATTCCATTCGCTCAGAATTCCGGTATTCGCTATATCCGTCGCTAAAAAAACAAATGCTGCTGAAGGTGAAATTAGGGATATGGACAGGTTCATATCGGCTTGTGCTTCAACCTTGTTGATGAAACCTTACTGGAAAACAGGTTGAGAAAAGGATTATCCGCGCTGTGTGATCCGGTATCCCAAAGGGTTGGCACGAGGTCATGCCTGAAATTGATAGAATTGCCGAGTCAACGGTTCAGACCAGCATTGAAAATGCTCAGCGGGTTGGGAGGGCGGTCTACGAGGATTGCTCCTTCCACTTCTGAATAGGTGCTTGTTCTTCTTAAAAACTTCTGATGGTGTTCCGTCACGGCGGTATCATAACTTGTCAGACGGCGTTCGTAATCGGCAATCAGGACAACGGTATTTGCAACAACCAACGACAGTGTGACGACCATCGCAACGAGAAACCGAAATGCCATAGGGTTGGCGAGCAATTCTCGCCGAATGAGTATCAGAAACATGGCAGTATCACCTAATCTGACAGGAGTGCTTCAATCATCCAAATTAAGGGTTGACCTTTTATGAGATTCAAACTATTGAAACTGTATTGCCAATTTCCTTCTTTATGAATAAAAATAAAAAACGGGATTGCTTTTATTTCGTAAGCCTCCCTCACCTGCCGATGCGGATCCAGTAGAACAGGCCACGGGGGGTGATGGTGATTTAAAAACTCCCGAACTTTTTGAGAGGCTTCCCCGTCATTGATGCCCCAGATGACGACATCTTCGTTTTTGCGAAAGTGCTCATAGACGGTTTTGACCTCTGGGATTGCCATGTTGCAGGGACCACACCTCGTAGTTTTTTTCAATCTGTGTTGCCAAATCCTGTTGATGCTTATCATCTGACATGTGTCTGTCCCCCTTTGGGTGTTCACAAGAAACTTATTGAACACACATTATAGGTGATATGCCAACATTTTAGCACTGGCGAAAAAATGGGACAAGCAAAAATGCTAAAAATTTAGCAGAAATCAATAGAAATTGGCAGAAAGAGGAAATTGTTGTTGGGGAAGAATTGGGCTTTATGTTCAGATCACTGGGAAGCGACTGGGGTTGCAATATATAGGGCTGCTCAGTTGTCCTTAGAGGATAACTAAACAGCCCTAACAAAATATTTAGATACAAAAATCCTACTCGAAACCGCCGACCTTCGCAGCTTCAGGTGCGCTCGTCGGAAGTTCTTTCTGAGCTAACGTATCTTCAGGCACATAACCGGAGTAGTCAGAAATCTGACCATGCGTCAACGCATACACCACAACGTTCGTCATGAAACGATAGACACCGGGTGAATAGTGGACACTCCGTGTCGGGAGACTGACAGACTCCATTGCGCACATGTAATCACGACGCACCATGATAACCGACAACTTTTCACCGACGGAGATACCTTCAAGGAAGTTCCGTTTCGGCGGACGTGTGCCCCACCAGAAGATGTCGTATCCGACAGGGGGACCGCCCATTTCATAGAAGTTATCGTAAATCTCGTGCTCGTTAGCAATACGTTCAATCTGATACTCAGGCATGACGTAACGCATCTGTGCGAGGAAGAGGCGAATCATCGCTTGCGCAGGAGCGTTCACACCGCAGTCGTCAAAGACGAGGAATCCACCTTTTTCAACGAGATAACGACGCATACCTGCGGCTTCAGTCTCGGTGAGACGGCTATCCATTTTACCACCACCATACTGCCGTCCGAGCAAGTTACGAGAACGGGTGAGTGACGGATCGTGTCCTGTCATAAAGACGAAGGGTGTTTTGAAGAGGTTGGCATCGGTAAGTTTCAATGCACCACCTTCAACGTTCATGTCGGTTTTGATTTTCGTACGTTCGTTGAGCCACTTCGTCAATGCGTTGAGGGACGAAGCATCAGCCCACCAGTCAGAGAGACTGTGGCGGATTCGTGTGAAACGGAATACACCGCGGATGTCCTTACCTTTACCGATAACGCGTCCACCGGGTTCACCTCTGGCAAGGGGTGGCACTTCAACGTTACCGAGGGTGATGTTTTCAACGACATCGCCGAGGGCATCGCGTGCGGCACCGACGTTTTCAACCATTGCGAGTCCGGGTGGACGTTCAAAAGCGACTTTCACCTGCACGACGCTACCTGCGACACCACGACCGATGTTAGCCGGTCCAGCGGAGGGCGCAGTTGCGACGGGTGCAGAGAACGCCAAGGCACCCGGGGCATCCGAAACAGGGAGATCGGCGTGTGTTACAACTGTCGGCGCGGGTGCGTTGGGCGTAACCACTCTCGGTATATTCGGATTAATCGGGGCATCCACTTTGACGGTTTGGTTTGAAAATTCGAGTACTGTCTGCGGTTGGAAATTCGACTTAGCAACAAACGCAGTCGTTACACGAGGTTGTACCTGAACCTGTTCGACAACAACGGTGTTCTGTGTGGGAACCGTCGGCTTAATAACAGGTTTTACAACAGGTTTCCGGACCTTAGGCTTCGGTGGCTCCTTGGGTTGGAGCACTTCAGCACCCACGAGATCTTTGAACTGTTCAGTTTGCGTGACGAGATAAATGCCAGCAATGAACGCTATGACCGCGTGAAGTACCAATGAAGTCATAAAGGCACCTGAGGTTCTTTTTGCACTCATTCGTTATTACCTCCAAGGGATATTTGCGTATCCTAAGAAAAAACAAAAGTTGTTGATGCAGAGATATATGCAATTTCCGTGCCAATGCGAAAAACGCTCAATTGACGATAAATCCCTACATCAAATGGGTTAAGCTGCACAAAAAGGGGCAGTCCTTTTTAGCACTGCACAAAAAGGGGCAGTTTTTAACGAGGCATCTGGAACGTTATTCGGGAACTTTGTCGGCAGCTGTCGAAAAGAAGCGGCCTGCTTCCTTAAGCCGGGGTTTGCCTTTGTGAAAGCCAAAGATGCCAAGGTTATTTTCGGTGCTGCTATCCAACTCGTGGATCTTCCACCCATCCTTTTCCTCTTTCATCAGATAGAGGGTCGTTTCTCCGGGAAACGAGCCTTTGTAGCAGTTGTAACCTATTGCGGAGGCTTCCAATTTTCTGCCCTTATAGCGAATCCAGAAATCCTTCAACACATCGTCCCGTCCCCATTTGGAACCCTTTGTCCCAATACCGATCCATAAACCTTCAATAGCGACTTTAACATTCGTCCAGCCGAAGGCGATTGGCACGGGTTCATTTCCAGCAAAGATTGTTCCGAAGGCAACCTTGGGGTCATTCGTCCGGAAGGTCTCCCCAATGGCTTTGAGATCGTTGTCGTTAAAGGCTGTGTAGAAGGCACTATAAACCTCTTGAATTGCCGCTTTTTCTGCTGCGAAGTCGATAGGTGGTCTCGCAGCAACTGCTGGTGTATCAGAACTCGTGGATGAGGAGCTTTCTGTCGGCTTTTCAGCGGATTCTTCCTCGGTGTCGCCACCACACCCTACAATGCTGACACTCATGATGCCTACTGCGAAAAGGACAAGCATGAGCCACGTTAATCTCGATTGCATTTTTCTAAATTCCTCCTTTAGATTCATCACATCGCTTGCAAGCGTTGCAAGCCGGTTGCATCCAAAAACCGTGCTTCCCAGTTTTCCATCCAAATGCGTATCAGGCAAAAATCAGCCGCTTAATGGCTAAGACACATTTTCCATGGATGCTGTTTAAGACATATTATAACTTCTTTAGAAAAATATGTCAAGTTAATTTGTTACCGCCGATGCGTATTCGCTGCTCAGGGTCAATTTTTCCAATTTTCGGCAAATATGCAGCCGCTTCAAGGGTCTGAATCACATCAGTAACCTGAATTTCGGACATACACCCCGTTTTTCCGAACCGACAGACCTTTCCTAAACATGGGCAGTCTGATCTTCGTCGAATCGTCTGACACTTTTTACCCGCTGGACCGAAACGGGTCGGATCACCAGGGCCATACAGCCCAATTGTTTGGGTGCCAACGGCTGCCGCGAGATGCATCGGGCCGCTATCGTTGCCGATAAACACATTACATGTATGCAAGATTGATGCCAATTGTGTCAGTGTCGTTTTGCCAGCGATATTGATTGATTCACCTTGCATACGTGCTTGAATTTCAGCGACCATCGGTATTTCATCTTTCACGCCGACAAACAGGATTTGTGCACGTTTTTGGGCGACCAGCCAATCCGCTAATTCTGCATACCGCTCAGGCAACCACCGTTTCAGTGCGATCGGAGAACCGGGATGGATAGCAATCAGTGGACATTGCCTCTCAATCTGATATGTGGCAAGGAAATGGGATGCCCATTTCTTATCCTCCACTGTTACTGAGAAGATAGCGGTTCGCTCGGGTGTTGGGATGCCTGCTTGCCTTAAGACATCGAGGTTCCGCGTCGTCTCATGGGTCCCACTGAATTGTGCAAAACCCAATTTGTTCGCAACTTGCAGGGCGGCACGACTGAGGCGTTTCGGTGTGAGCCGTAAGAACGCAAACCAGACAATACGCCAATCGCTGCGAAGTTCCACCATCAGATCGTATTTTTGGTGGCGCAACTGGCGATAGAGTCTAAACGTTTCTTTGAGCGATGTCGGCTGTCCTGTACGGCAGAAAGCGGGTGAATCGTATCCTATAACATTATTGACATCAGGATGCTTCTCCAAAACCACGCGACTCCATGTCCCAGTGAGCGCGTGCAGTTCAGCATTTGGATACCTCCGACGGAGATTGGAAAACACCGGTGTTGCTAACAGGACATCTCCGAGATGATCAAGTTTGACAACGAGAATCCGTTCAGGTGTGAAGTCCTTCGGAAACCAACGTTTCCGATAAAAGATCCACTGCACGGCAGCAGAAACGATTAAAGTGAGGATTTCGATCGCGTTCTGAAACATCCTTTTGCAGTTTACCGAATCCGCGTGGATTTGTCAAAAGGAATTCTGCATCTTCCCAAACCGATTTGCATTCGGCAGATAGATCTGATATACTATCTCCACTTGCTTCTACCCCCACAGACTAATCTAAACGCATGCAATTTATCAAACACTTCTCAGAAATTGATGATACTGACCTGCCCCGTGTCGGTGGAAAAGGGTTGAATCTCGGAAAACTGACGCGGGCAGGGTTTCCAGTACCGAACGGTTTTTGTGTCACTACGGACGCCTATCGTCTGTCCGTTCGAGGTCTATCGGAACAGAATGACGGAAGCATTAAAGACATTGAACTGTCGCCAAAGCTCATCGCAGAAATTCGGATAGCGCAAGAACAATTGCAGACACCTACGTTCGCAGTGCGTTCCAGTGCCACAGCAGAGGATCTGGCAGAAGCGAGTTTCGCGGGGCAACAGGACACGTTTCTGAATGTAACCCCCGATGAACTTTTAAACGCGCTCAAAGCGTGCTGGGCATCGCTCTGGTCGGAACGAGCCGTCGCTTATCGGCAGACGCAAAAGATCGCTGATGAAGAATTGGCAATGGCAGTCCTCATTCAAGAAATGTGCGAAGCAGATGTTTCTGGTGTCCTTTTTACCGTTGCTCCCTTCAATGAGAATGCCTCTATTATTGAATCAAACTGGGGATTGGGTGAGTCGGTTGTATCGGGTGCTATCACACCTGATAGTTTTCACGTGTCACGGGAAACAGGCGAAATTTTGGAAAGAAACGTCGCCACGAAGCGCGAAATGGTAACCGCCGCGGGCGTAAGTGTGGTGCCCTCTACGCAGCAAGATGTTCCGAGCCTAACGGACGCACAACTGAAGGAACTCACGCAACTTGGCATGCGGGTTGAAACCCACTATGGACAACCGATGGATATTGAGTGGGCACTTGCAAATGGGCAGTTTGTGCTGTTGCAATCCCGCTACATTACTACACTGCGGAAATCTATTACACATCGCGAGCAGGAGCTCGCTCCTACAGGAGTAAATGAAGCGGTTGAGGAAATCCGTCAAAAGGAGATTCAGATATTGGCGGCGCATGCTGAGGTCAATGGTACCGTCTGGTGTCATCACAACCTCGCGGAGGTACTCCCGGCTCCACTCCCAATGACGTGGGAGATCATGAAGAAATTTATGTCGGGTGCCAGTGGGTTAGGTAAAGCGTATCGAGACTTGGGGTTTTATCCAAGCGAGCGAGTCAATAATGAGGGGATTCTCGACCTGATTTGCGGACGGATTTACGTTAATTTGAACCGTGAGGCGGAACTCCACTTCGACGGCTTTCCCTTCGCTCATGATTTTAACGCTTTGAAGCAAAATCCACAAGAAGCGATGTATGCGCAGGCAGAAACTGATATTACGCGGAGTAACGCCTCATTTTGGTTGAAACTGCCACTCCACATCATTCGTATGAACAGAGCAGAAATGCGTCTACGCAAGTACCGTTCCAGCTTCGCTCAATTGTTAACTGAAGAGGTGTTCCCAGCGTTTCAGGAGGAAGTAGAAGCAGAACGAGATATTCCATATTCAGACCTAACGGATGTGGAATTAGTGACGAAGTTCGAGGAATGGCGTACGAAAACACTGGACGACTTCGCACCGAAAGCCCTTACCGCTACACTCCTT
Source organism: Candidatus Poribacteria bacterium (assembly GCA_965220065.1). GTDB lineage: Bacteria > Poribacteria > WGA-4E > WGA-4E > WGA-3G > WGA-3G. The sequence continues at coordinate 3,584,017 of OZ244804.1, read as the reverse complement.
GCGGGGTTTTCACTTCAACGATTGGAGGCGGCGCTTCAGAAGTGCTTCAGTGAAACAGAAACTAAAGTCCTTGTGAACAGGCTTATTAGCGGGATTTCTGGCAATCTCACGGTTGAAACGAATGGAAAATTGTGGGAAGTGGCAAAAGGAGACATGCCCCTTACCGATTTCCTAAAAGATTATGGGCATCGCGCCGTTGACGAGTTTGAATTAGCACAACCCCGTTGGCGCGAAGATACTACCTATATTGAACAGATTATTGCATCTTTCCAGCAATCGGGGTTACAAACCCCTCCCACAGAATTCTTATTTCCTATGGATGATGGGACGCAGCAACAGATAGCGCAACGTGAATCCGCAGAAAAGGAACTCGCCACACACCTCGAAAATAAAACGGGTTTAAGAAAACAGATTGAGAGTGAACTGGACTTCACGAGAACGTACATGCCTTTCAGGGAGACGGCGAAATTTTACTTAATGCTCGGCTATGAACAGATCCGACGCTCTCTGCTCGAACTGGATCGCCGTTATCAGCTCGATGGCGGTATCTTCTATCTCGTGCCTAATGAATTACGACAATTAATAAGCGGTGAGGCTCTCAGTGATGCCATCACCACACGCAAAATGAGGCGTGAATTGGTCCTACAGATTGAGGTACCAGATGTCATTTTCAGCGATTCGTTGGATCAGATTGGTACATCAATGTCAATTGATGCGGTGGATACATATACAGGAGTGGGTGTTTCGGCGGGTGTTGCGACAGGAGAAGCCCGTGTGCTTTTGACACCGTCAGCTGTGTGCCCATCTGACAGAGATTACATTCTGGTATGTCCGTCAACCGATCCGGCATGGACACCACTTTTTTTGCATGCAGCGGGATTGGTGATGGAGCGCGGTGGGGTCTTATCCCACGGTGCAGTCGTTGCCAGAGAGTACGGTGTGCCTGCGGTCGCGAACATCCCCAACGCAACTCGCCGTATCGCTGACGGGCAGACGCTCTACGTTGATGGGAATCAGGGAACGGTTTCACTTATATAGTTATCAGCGGTCGGCGGTCAGCCGATAGCGAAAAAATAGAATATGCTGCCACTCAGTATCTATTCAACCTATTCAGATAAATTTCAGTACTCCAGATACCAGAGGCGCAGGAAAACCCGGCGTGCCTTTCTGGTTTCGTTGGTTCTACATGCCATTGCGACAGGAATTATAGGTCTCAGTTATATTCAGTGGTATCAACAGATGCAACCTTCGGAACCACTTACTTCGGAAGCCATCTCAGTGGCATCTCTCCAACGTTTTCACGTGAATAGTACCCGCAAACGTTCTATGCCGGCTAAGCGGCGGTCAACGCCTACACGTTCCAAAACCTCACCTGCTCTTAACCAAAACGTTGCAAAACTGGTGCATTCAGCACCGCCAACGGCATCAAGTGCCTCCATCCCCGTGCTGAGGACAGACGCCCGGTTACCGATGGCTGAGACATCTCTGCGCGAGCAGACCACAGAGACCCCTGCGTGGAAAACGATTGCGACTGCAAACGCACAGACTCCGACAATCGCTCCCAAGCCCAAAACCGTCCAAGGAGAGACTGCGCTGAACACAGCGACGGATAATAGCCCTGCACCCCCAATTGACAGAGATGCTCGGATGGGAGAGGCGTTAGAGGGTATCGCGGAGAGTGTCGCTGACAGCAAAACCGAAACTGCTGTTGATCTCGTTTTTCTGCTTGACATTAGTGGGAGCATGATAGATAATATCCGTGCAGTCGGCAGGCAACTGAATCGGATGGTATCGGTGTTTGAGGAAAAAGGGATTGATTTCACGCTCGGCATCGTTATCTTTAGGTATCTTGAAGGCGATACGATTATTCATCCGCAAACGCGAGACAGTGAGAAGTACAAACGGCTCTTGACTTCGCATGTTGTCGCTGCTGCAGGTGATGAACGGGCACACAATGCCATCATAAAAACGATCCGCCGTGTTAATTTCCGCGAAGGCGTGAACCGTCGGTTCATTCTTGTCACCGATGAACCGAGCAAAGGGTCTTACACGCTACCAGAGGTGTTAGCACAATGCTTTCAGAACAACATCACCGTAGATGTCATCGGCATTAATCATACCACGCATAGAGCGTTAACGACGAAAACTGGGGGGCTTTGGTTTCCCATTCCAATACAGGAATAGCGGTCAGCAATCAGCAGTCAGCGGTCAGAAGAATAATTTTTAGTTAAGTGTTTTACTCTTAACGAAAACTTAGCCCGTAACGAAGTGGAGGGCGGATCTACGGAGAGGCATTTCAAAGGTCCAAACCACCTCAACGAACCGTAAGGAAAATTAAAATATGAAATGGTCATTGAATACCTATCAAACCTGCCAAGAGTGGGAACTCGGACGTATACTTGACACCGCTGCCGCCACCGGCTATCACGGTGTCGAATTGTTAATGGATTACAAGCAGAAACACGGATTCGAGTGGGATACGCCAAGAGAGGCTTGGGACGGACTCAAGGCACAAGTCGATGCAAGTGATGTTGTTATTTCCTCACTCACGAGTTGCCAAAATTTCCACTCCGAAAACGCTGCCGACCGTGAGGAGACCGTCCGACGCGTCACACGCGTGATTGATATGGCGGAATTTATGGGCTGTGATCATGTCCGAGTGCTCGGTGACCGCTATACCGAGGAGAATCGAGACGCTGTTGTGGGTTACGTCACTGATGGACTCAAGGCACTCGGTGCTTATGCGGCTGAAAAAGACATTACTGTCTCTATTGAAATGCACGGCTCATTCACAGATCCAGATTCGGCGATGGAAGTCATCGAAGGCGTGAATCTTCCGAACGTCGGCTTTGTCTTCAATTCGCAATTCATCGGTTGCGATGCGGGAAGTATCGATCCTCTTTTTTCGCGTGTAGGTCCGCATATTACTGCAGTTCATACGCACCGAGTGGAAGAGCCAGGGACGTTCGACCTTTACCGACAGATGTTCCAATGGCTCGACCGTAACGGTTTCTCAGGCTATATCTCCAATGAATGTGCTTATACGGGTCCCGATCCAGAGAAAGTCCTCGCCCTCTATGTTGGGGTTTTCAAGGCATTTGTTTAAAGATGGATACTCCACAATCAGCACACCTTTATAAACAGGTCGCAATTCCAGATGCATTTCTGAACGAAACAGATGGAACCACATGGGGCGGCGATATCCGAATCGGCGATCTGACTGGCGACGGAACAGTCGATTTTCTGGTATACAAATCGCTCGGTGGCATTCATCCGTGTTTCCTCGGGGCGTTCACACTGGAAGGCGAACCCTTATGGTCGGTCGGTGACAAGCATCTCGAAATCAGTGATGCAGACGCGAAGGATACCACCCTAACCACCCTTTCACCCGACCGACCCGGTCCTGTCGCTATTCACGATATAGATGCCGACGGACATGCAGAGGTCATCTGTTTCTGGGTAGATACGGATGCTCCAGAAGTGAGTAAATGGGATCTGTCCGCAATTCGCCTAATGATTTTAGACGGTGCTACAGGTGCTGTCAAATACGCCTCAGCACCAGATGCTTTACGTCAGTGTAATGCCTACGCTGAAGGTGAACTTCATATCTCCAACTACGTCCACCAGCGATTGATGATTGCCAACCTCTGTGGAAATGCCCAGCCACAAGATTTTGTCGTGAAAGTGGGGGTAAATCTGCTTGCCTTTAACCACAAATTGGAACTGCTCTGGCAGTATACCGACGAATGGTTCCGTTATCCGAAGCACTCCGCATACATTCCGGCAGTCGGCGACTTTAATGGCGACGGACTTGATGAAGTCAACGGCGGCAATTTCGGACTCGCTGCCGACGGGACGGTTCTCTGGAATCACTTTTTTGGCGACAACATGGACTCGGTTTTGGTTTCTGAATGGAACGGCAAGAATCGGGCTATCCTCTCCGGCGGCGGACAGGTACTTGATGCCGAGGGCAATCCAATCCTCTCACTCGGCTTTGACATTGTGCCGCATGGACAAGAAATTCGATGTGGTAGATTATTACCCAATACCTCTGAGAATGCCCTGGTCGTCCGCTATAATGGACATCACACCGACCTGATAGTGGTAGACAACAATGGAGAAATTAAAAGCAGATTTAACGTCGATGAAACGCCGAACAATACAGGCTTGGAAGTTATCCGCTGGCACGGAGACGAAACCTGCGAATTGATTTACAGCCCGACTGCGCTTTACGATAGTGCGGGAGATAAGGTGGTGACGTTTCCTGAACTGCCGCCTCCTACTGGCGGCAAAATGGGTTGGTATCACTGTTTTCCTGCGGATGTCTGTGGTGACACACGCGAAGAGGTTATTCTCTATGATCCGTATAGCGACGCCGTCTACATCTATACACCTACTCCTTTTCAACCCGACCAGTTCAATGGATATCAACATACCGAGCGGCAATATAACACCCGTTTAATGGATTGAAGTATGAAGAACAATGTTGTTAATAAATTTCTACTCATCTCAATTGATTGTTGGCGGTTCGATGCCCTCAGTCGGACGAACCCTCTTTTCAATACGCCGAAATTCGATCTGCTGACGGAGGATTTCTCACTCGCGGAAAAGTTTTTCGTAACGGCACCCGCGACCCGTCCTTCCCATACCTCCTATTTTACTGGGCTTTATCCGTTTGAACACGGGGTCTATGGGCAAACCTACCTCAAGATGTTTGAGGGTATCCCGAACCTGTTCCAGATATTTAATGACGCAGGTTATCATATTACGGGACGTTCTGAACGTCCGGAAGTGTTCCGTTTTCTTGATTTTGAGCCGTTCATTACATCGGTAGACCCGAAGTCGGAGGCGCAACACCTCGGTTCACTTGAGGACTTGATTGCACAACTCAAACAGCCCTCAGAAGTGCCGCAATTCTGTTTTTTACATTTCTGGTATACACACGGCGGTTACGGTATGGGTGGGATCCCAGGCGCACCGAGCCTCAAATCGCTTGTAGATCGTGGCAGGATAGATGAGGCATTGCGGTTCTATTACGCAGCTGCGACGCACATACTTGAATTCGAGTTAGTTGAAATTTTGAAGCAACTTCGGCTCTCGGACTGGGCGGTCTTTATTTTCGGCGATCACGGCGAAGGTATCTGTGAAGAGATTACCGATCACGGCGGCACGCTCAATCAGAACGTGCTACACGTGCCACTGCTGGCGCATATCCCCGGTGTGACGAATCTGGAATTCCCAAAACCACCGATTTCAGCGATCGATCTGTTCCCAACGATTACAAATCTGGCGGGCATTGATGTGGACTATCACGGATATGGACGAGACCTATTGTCTCCATCGGAAATTGACCCAAACCGATTGGTATTATCAGAGTTGGATAGTCTCTTCGGGATTGGGTTCCTCAGTCGGGACAACTTGGAGATGCCACACCATCGCGTGACATCTCGGACGACGGTCGATGACGTGGAAATCAACAGGTATTCGGACGGCGTGCGACTCTGGTCGTTGACGGATGGCGAGTATCTCTATCGCGAAGATGAGCAGACGGGTGAGTTTGTCTATCGGCACGTGCTGAGCGGTGAGGATCTCGCCTGTGAGGATCCAGATCACTTCCGAGACACCTATGACAACATCCTGATGAATTCTAATTATCAGCACCTACTATCCCAAGAATCCACGGCTGAGGAAACGGAGATTTTGGAAGGTCGGTTGCGGGATTTGGGATACGTTGAGTAGAAGCACCCCATGACTGTGTTCTCTATTTGTTCACCGGAAAGACACTTTCACTGTCGGGCTTGAAAGGGTTGTTGTTGACTAACGGAATACTCCCCTTTTTCCGTTCAACGAGTTCCCAGTTGCCTGTTTTCCAGTGCTTTTCATAAGCGTAAATGACGGGGTGTTCACACCAATTTGGATCCTCAAATCCTAACCAGACACGCTTTGCCTGCGGGTGGATCTCATCGTCTATGGAGGCGACAGCGTGTTCATGATTCTCAGACCAGATAAGGCATTGTCGCTTGGGCTCTGGTGGGTGTAAGTTTTCCTGTGCTTCTCCGCTCGGTCGTGTGAACAGATCCCTGTATCTCATCTTTTCCGCACCGGACCTACAGTTCATGAATTGTTGCCTCAAGCGTTTCGAGATCAACAACGGCAACCGTTGCCCTTCCCGTTGTCCATCCTCCTGTTTCCCCAGGATTGAGTAGGAGCGATTCCCCCTTTTGGATGTCTATTTCGTGGGTGTGTCCGTAGACGACGACATCGTAATCGCCACTCTTGGCGATCGGGATAGCGAGTTCAGGATAGTGCATCACGGCGATGTTTCTATCGCCGAGGGATACGCTGGCAAGGTTAGGATGTACCTCACCGATTGCTTCAAATCGCTGTGCGAGGCCAACGCGTTCTCCGTCGTTGTTTCCAAAAACACCGACAACGCGGCAGTTTAGATCGGCTAACGGAGCAATGGCAAACGGGGCGATGAAATCACCTGCATGGACGACGAGATCTACGCCGATTTCATTGAAAAGTGCGACAGCGCGTTCAACATTTGGGACATTGTCGTGGCTGTCGGACATAACACCAAGTTTCATGTTTCTAGTTTTCCTTGCGGTTCGGTTCGGTTAAGTTAGTGAATAATGCTCATCAACGTATATCCGCCTGCGCCGTTGTTGCAGGCTACCGTCCTTGGGTTAAGAAAAAGAAACGTCAAACTTTCTACACCCAGTAAAAACGGAGCGAAAACCCAATAATTTAAAAAATTTAGGCGGCTACCGTGATAGGCACTCTATGGATAACATTGCCAAGGTAACCTTTTGGGTTCCAAGGTTGTGTGAAAGGCTGCGAGGCACCGGTATCGTCATACGCGCGTGCCCATATTTCATAATAACCTCTGTTCTCAAAGGCAAGTTCGGTTTCCCAATGATACCAAGCGTATCTGTTTGATGGCGGAATCAATTCGGTTTCTTGCCACTGCAGACCGAAATCTGTGGAGACCATAACTTTATCAATCCGGTTTTCGCCTGCCCACGCGTGACCTCTCGCCTTTACAGGAACACCTGCACCGAATTCCAGATGCGGTTCGGGACGGGTGATGAGCGACTTAACCCGCCAGGCAGTCGCGATGCGCATATCCTCGACCGGGGGCTTATCTCCCGGTGCTATTGGGTAAGCCGGAATGCGATAGGAATATCCATCCATTTTTTCGGAGTCGTGAACCTTATCCCGTACCCAGATACGGTTGAGCCATTTTTGCATCGCACTACCGATCCACCCAGGGACAATCAATCTGGCGGGGAACCCGTGGGCGGCTGGCAAGGTTTCTCCATTCATCTTAAGAGCGATGAGGGTGTGTTCATCCATCGCCTTCTCGATCGGAATCCCTCTCGAAAAGGGTTCACTCCCGTCATTAGGTACATCTCCGCCGTAGTTTCCGGTATAGACAGCCGTCGGCTTCAAGCCCGCGGTTTGTAAGACATCACGCAAGCGGACACCCGTCCACTCGCTACAAGCGACTGCGCCGCGTTGCCACGGGGTTCCACTCACCTTCGGCTTAAATAGGCTTCTCCCGTTCCCCGCGCATTCCAATACGACTTCCATGGTGACCTGCGGAAGACGGGCAAGGTCATCCATTGAGAGCGCGAGTTCTATATGGACATCACCATCTACGACCAATTTCCACCCACGGAGATCCTGCTTTACGGCTCGTTCTGGAATGCCATTGTTATTACGGACGAAATGTCGCGCTGTCGGGGTAACGTCGTCGTTGAGGAGGTGCGGTGCAAATTCGCCGTTGAAAGGACGCTCCGAATGGACGAGCATCTCAGGCTTCGGGAGTCCTGCCGCTTGCGCTTCCACTAAGACAATGGGCGTGAGTCCTCTACCCAGCAAGCCTCGATCGACGGCTTCACATCCTGCCCCAAACATGCCCAAACTCACGAACAGCGCGCTCTTGCCTACTTTGGCAAGAAAATCCCGCCTTGTTGCGTTAGGGACGGTTTCAAGCCAACCTGTAGAATCGAGTTTATGCCCTGTTTTTTGCATGATTGGAGTTCCACTTGACTGACAAGAGGAATTTTTAACCCGTTGAAGCACTATTTAGCGAACGCTAACAAATTTGCGAATGTTCTTCTTCAAAAGTTTACCTCTCTGTTTCTAACACGCAATACTTTTTTGAAAAAAGGAGACGGGCTTCCGCCTACCACGAAAGTAGTGGGAAGCCCGAAACGTTAGAAACTGCTAAATCCGTTTAATCGATATTAATCATCGTCGCGTTCGCTAAGTAACTCACCGCGCGCGAGACGTTCCGCGTTCTCAGTAGACCACAAAATGTTCTTCATTAGTTTCTGAGCCGTGATGTAACGTGTCGCTGCTAACAAATGCATCCGTTGTTCTTCAAAATCGTCTGACAATTCGTAATGTCGGAAGGCGACTTCAAGGACCTGGAACATGTGAAGCTCGGCGTCTTCACGTAGCAGAATGTGTGCGAGTGCTTGTTTCAGCGCGCCAATGTCATGTCCTTCTTCGAGATACTGATTCACAAGAATTTCCGCCTCGTAAACCTTTTGGAAGTCGGCGAACTCTTGGAGTCGATCCAACATTTTGCCAACGGAGTCGTAAGTTTCATCAGGTATCCGTTGTCCGGGTCTCGGAACGCGGGCGGCAGGCATGTTCAACCAACGTAAATATGCCAAGTAAACGACACCATGAAAGATTCCGCGCAGGAGATTCGCACTCGGTGCATACTGGAAAGCGTGATAAAGGGCGTGAGCGTACGAGTAAATGTTCGCGACATCGTGCCAGTCCCCTTCGTTTTTGAGATGGAAACGGGCAGTACGCACTGCCGAGGCATAGGTCATCGCTCGGCAGATCTCGGTCAACTTGACCCCTTTACGAATGTTCCGCTCAACTTCCGCGACAATGGGTTCAAAGTCGTCACCGAGCAGGGTCTGCGTAAAGTCCGAAATATCCAGTTCTGCTTCGTTCGCTTGATTGTCCTCCCACATACTATCGAGTCTCTCAAAGACAGGCTCTAAGACAGGTACAGCGTCAGCCCATCGAGAGGTCTCTTCATGCCGGGTTCTACTGACCAAATCAACGACAATCGGGCGTAAAATCTCGTGTGATCCTTCCCACTTGACGTAATCCAATGCTTCAAACATCTTGTTGGCAAAATCAAGGGCGTGCCCGTCGCCGGTGAAGTAGAAGTCTGTTGCTGCCGTGTATACGAAGTCTGCGATGACCGATTTATCGTAGTCCCGATCATTCAGCGTTAGCAAAATGCGTTCCGCGGCACCAGCGTGGCGTTTATCGACAAAATAGCGGAACCATCGCTTCAATGTTTCCAAGTCGTGTTCCTCGATCACTCTTGGAAAGGGTGCGCGGTAGGGACGTGAACTTCCGGTTGTTCTACGGCTAATCTGGCTTAATCCGTGCACGAGGAACAAGTTATGGTCTTTCGGGTCAATGTCATCCCACAGGTTCGCGGCGAGCGTGAGGATCGCGACGCCTGACGACCATCCATCACTACTTTTATGTGCTCCATAATGGAGTCCCTGTTGAATAATCTCCGCTGGTGCTGCCCCCGCATCACGCAGTGCTGTAACGGCTTTAGCGATAAAGAAGGTACTGCGGTCTTTGAGTCCACGCTCAAGTGCGCGTTTGCCACGCTCAATGACTCGCCGTTTTGCCGCCTCTTTCTCACCTTTTGCTAACCCAACGTACAAATAGCCATCATCCCGCGCTTCAACCGGAAACGCTTTCAGATCATCCCCGAATGCCAAAAAACACGCCCCTGACTTGAGATCGAATTCCCAGTGGTGCCAGTGACAGATAAGCACACCATCGCGGACACTCCCTTTGGACATCGGATACCCCATATGTGGGCAACGATTGTCAACGGCGTAAAATTTGTCACCGGACTTGAAAACAGCCAGATGCGTACCGTTGATATGAAAGGGTTTCCCTTCCAGTTCCTGAAAATCATCAGCAGGACAGAGTTGGTGGTATACAAGTTCAGTTTCGTCTATTTCTATGGGTGGCAGTTCTTCAACGTGGATGGAACCGACGCCGGTTTCTTCAAGGGTAGGGGTTGAAGTATTCACAATGCACCTCCCGTTGTAGGTCCTCTGTTTCTTATCGCTACAGGTATTAAAAACCACTCTTTAGAATACAGATGTTAACTTAAGTTACCTTTAAAGCATACGTGGATTCGCAGAAAATTGCAAGGGAATTTTAGGACAGAAAAACCTTTCTAAACGTCACCAAAACCGATTTACCAAAGGGGTCAGACAATCTATTCAAATAACGTTGTGTTGGGTTCGCCGCGATAGAGAACAACACGATACCGCAGATTCAAAGTTTCATCAGAAGCAAGCCGGAGCGGTTCGTAGTAGACAAGTGAGGGATGGATTAAACAGTAGTTCTCCCGGTTGCGTACCCACCATGTCGTCGGATAACGAGGATTATCAGGGTGATCAACGATAGCGACCCCGTAGGTTTCGTTGTCAGTGGGGTGTTGTGAAGTGAAGCTGCACCAACGGCTCTGTTTGCCGAAGATGTCCGTCGGTTCAGTGCGTCCATCGGCATCCAATAGGTTCCCTGGCGTGATGATATTGTCGAATCGGATCGCCATCCCGCTGTAGAATCTGCCGTCTGCACCGGGTTCACCGCGCCGTAAATCCAAAACGACCTCACGCTCGTTTGGATGCAACGTCAACGACACAGAAATCTGCATAGTGTCCGCTGTTGGTGGATGAACGGTTATTTCGCGCTGTTCCGTTAGGTGCGTCGTGCCTTGCCAATCTATCCACGCGTTCTCAGCCGTTAAACTCGCACTGTCGGCATCTGCAGCATGTGAAACAATTCGCTGATGAACGATTTTGCCGAAGCCAGTTGGATCGCTACCGGGTGCAGGTTGTTCCCAAAAATTGACTTCATTAACTTTTTTCCACGCCACCCATAGACCTTGATGGTGGACGTGGTCCCCGGGCTCGTTCATCGTGAGCGGTGGCACCCCGGGTAGGTTCAGCGGATGGCAAAAAGGACGGTTGCCGTCTTCAGGGAAATGATAGCCTAAGACCTGTTGTCCGTCCCACGCAATAGTTAAACTGTGTTGTGTCTGTGAAAGTGAAAACATCTTTTAATTATACCTTGCGGAGAAATCAAGCGGATTAGAACTATCAAGCTCATCTCTAAGATCCGCCCTCCGCTACGCTTACGGGCTCCGTTTACGAAAAATAACTTAAGACAGCAGCTTGCAACAACAGCGCAAGCGGACAGAAGAGGAAGTGCCTGATAAATAAACCTCTTGACCTAACATCTTGCGAATCATTAAAAATCCCTAATTGAGGTAAGGGTTCACGACTTCGCGTTCAATCGCCAAGCCTTCCCACTCGTCATCACCGGGTCCGTCATAGATGAGGGTATGCGGTCCAGCGAAACCGGCTTTCTGGGCGAGATCCAGGCATTGGACGTAATCTTCTTTGTCCATTTCACGCGGTGCGGCGAAATGTGCTTTGGTATGACACGATTCTGCCCACGAAGCAATCGCGGCGAGATCCTCATACTTTGTATCACCACGCCAGTTACCGAAATCGAGACATAGCCCTACCTTACCGTCCAATCCACCTAAAATACTGTTGACGTTTTCAGGCGTAGAAAAGATGGAGAACCAATTTTCGCTCATCAAACGGATGCCTGCGGTGTCCGCTCGTTCAGTCAGTTGTGCGAGGACAGCGCGGCTCTGCGCCACGGTTTCTGCGGACGGATCGGCTTTACCGCCAATGACACGTGCACATTTCGCACCGAGTTCACCAGCGATGTCGATCCACTTCTCAATCCACGCGATATCGCGTGCAGCGTCAGTAGGGTGGGTGATGTCACCGTCGTCAATCAACAGAGAGAAAAGCTCAACGTCCGCATCCGCGAGTGCGGCGCGGAGTTCAGCGAGGTACGTTTTTTCGATAGAAGGCAGATGGAAATGACAAATCTCTAAGGTGCGAATGCCGAATTCGGCGATACGTGCGGGTAATTCCAAGAGTGGAATAGGTCCCTTGTTGTGGGTTTCAACCGGGATTTGCATGCCGTGCGCGGGTCCGGTGAATCCGGGTTTCCCGAGTTGTCGATTCAAACTCCACGTTGAGACTGAGAGTCGAGGTGTTGACATAGTTTTGCTTCTCCAAAGTTTGCGATAAAGATTTAAAATTTTTTAACTTTTTTTAAAATAACAATTCGATTGCTGTTTGTGCCCTTCTTGTTATTGGATATCCCCCAACAATTCGCTGTTTTCGTGAAATGCTGCGCGTTAATCATGAGCATTTCAGGCACAAGTCCGACATCAAGCGATGCTTTGACAATGGCATTTTCTAAAAAGACTGTTCCATTACGAACCTCTCCAATTTCAAACGCTATCCGCCCTTCGTGTTTCAAAACCCGATGGAGCTCCGCTAAAACATCTGTCATCCGAGCACCCCAATCCTCCAGCGATTTGAGTTGCCAAATTTTGCCTTGTTCGATCTCTATACCACAAAACCACATCCGTAACCAGTTATCCTGCATATAGTCAATCGTATCAAGGAAGGGCGGTGAAGTGACAACCAAGTCAACCGATTCGTCTGCGATGTGAGGGGTACTATCAGCGGATTCGGTCAGAAGTATAGCGTCATTCCTCCAAAAACAGTCTGTCAGGCTATGCCGTAATAATTGCTTAGATTTTCGGAGTATGAGTTCCTTCGTATTCCGATATTCGGGGATCTGATTCCGTTTCTCATTGATTTTCTGTTGTGCCACAATTGAGGTTGCTAGATTCGGTGGAAGGGTGAAAACCGAAAAAAAACCAGTAGAATGCCCTGTTAAACGGCTACACGCGACCATTTGCAACCACGCATCCACAGCGTCAAAGCGTTCCTGCTGGAAATACGTTCGCCAGCCGTAAATTTCTCGGAGCGTATCCTCATGAAAAAATACAAGTAGTTCTGTGTCAATCTCCGCATCAGTAGAGAGGTGAATTTCCTGTAATCGCGCTTCGATCTGTTCTAATGTCGGTGGGTTCAGACGCGGTGCGGTGAGAATTTTCGCCAACGGATTGATATCATTACCGATGACGCGATGTCCATGCAGTTGCGCTTCTATCAGCGTTGTTCCGCGCCCCATAAACGGATCGTAAATGACAGCCTCTGTTTTGCAGAATTTCTTGATGAAATATTCGGGTAACTGCGGTTTGTAACACGCGCGATAGGACACCTCATGTAGGGAATGCCCAGCGCGCTGTCTCGATGTCCAAAATTCGTCTACATGGGTAGGAAGGTGAACTGTGTAATCGTTGGGTCTATTGAAATCAACAGCTAATTGCATTACCATGCAGATATTCCCTTTCGCAAGAAAATCGTGGACTAAAACGTTTTACTGTAATGATCCTCATCTGCCAAGATCTTGTGACTCACAGAAACTTCAAGCCTGACATTCACAGCCGTTGTCGGTTCAAGAAAATCTAACCGAATTGTATCAATTGTAACGAAATCCTCGTCGTCTTGCTTGGAATAAAGCACCGTTAAAAGAAGGTGGTAAATAGGCTCAGAGAATTGGGCGCGGAGCTTCTTGGATGAAGAAGCTAGCACACGTCGGTTGGAATCCTTTTCGTTCCAATCACCCGTCGCTTTCATTTCAAGTGGCATTTGAAGCCTCGGCGTATCCTGAATCAGTATTTGATCCGGTTAACCGCTACCACGACATTTAGAAATTGAAAAATCCGAGAGACTGCTATTAAGTTTGGGAACGATATATTTCTCTATTTCATTTCCAATTTTTTGGTTCGAGACTCCAGTGGGTACAGAACAAACAGAACCTTTCACTGAGGACCGCGAAACAGCGTTTTCAAATGCAGATACGATTATATTACGTAATTCCTGAGGCCATTGATGAATCAACTCACACTCTTGTTGACCGCTTCTGAAATATCATTTTCAAATATCGTCGCAACCGGATCATGTAATTCCTGAGAGTATTGATCTCCAGGTTGATTGGACTGTTGCTCTTCCCAATTTAGCAAATCTCTGAAAAAATCCCTGAGGTTTGCCATAAAATCCTCCTCCGAACTTAGTATTCCCCAACTCCAGTCCCTACTTCTTATTGTCGTGGAAGGATCACAGATTCTGACAAATCCACGCGACGACTTTTTCAACCATAATTGCGGTGGAGTCACCAGAAAAAACGTGGTCCACGCCCGGCAGTTCGAGGAGTTCTGTCTCCTCGTTTGCGTACTGCAGGATGTCGTGGCTATCTTCAGGTGGAACGATATCGTCCTCTGTGCCGTGAACCAAAAGCCACGGAACCGCAAATTTACTTGCGCGTTTTGCGACACTGTCTATCGTTGCCATGTCATCTACATAAGCCTGTGAGAGCGGACAATCCGGTTCATCCCACATAAAGCCTTCATCGGGTGTGACATCGCCGAATTCACGTTCCGCAAACGCTTTTGTGTGTACCATCCCCGCGAGCGAAACCAGCAGTTGGATGCGTTCATCGGTGGCAGCACGCAGCACACCAACCGCACCCCCCATGCTATGCCCGACGTAGCAGACGTTGTACCCATCAAGCGCGTCAATGACGTTTCCGAGGTCTGCTACCTCTTTTGTGATCGTGGAATCCGTAAATGCGCCATCCGATCCACCGTTGCCGGAGAAGGAGAAGCGCAGTGTAGAAATACCAGCAGAAGCGAGTCCCTCTGCTAAAGCGACGAGCGCAGGTCTGTCCTTGTTGCCAGTGACTCCGTGTCCAATCACTACTATTCTATCGCCTTCGCCTTCGTGAAAGGAATAATCGAGGCGTTCACCGTGTCCATTTCTAATTTCACCAAACATTTTTTAATTTATAGCTCCTGGGCTGTCTTGCTTGCGCAGGTTTCCTATAGAGGCTTGCGGGACAATGTTTCAGGCAGATTTTCGGTTAAATAGGGATGGATTGCCAGTGAGGTTCCCCAACTTCAACGGAAATTGTACTAATCTGCCGAAACAACCTTCTCTAAGACTTCTTGAAGGTAGACATCTATTTCTAATTGACGACGCGCTGCGTTCAATGCAATCCGACTGTACAATTCAGGGGTTGTTTCGATCGTGAGTGTCCCTGAGAAAGGTTTATCTGGTATTTTTCCTTGTTCTTCGCAGACTTCAAAGTAAACCTCAAGTGACTTCTGCATCTCTGCCCGAAGTTCGGTTACGGATGCGCCATAGAATGTAATTACATCTTGTGTATTGATCACAGTTCCATGGAAGAGGTCTATTTCTGGATCAAAATCAACGACTCCGATATAACCTTTGTACTCGATCATAGTGTAATCCCTGTCCTTTGGAGAAACCTTCGTAGATCCCTGACTGCACCTTTATCCATATTCGGACTTGGGTGTGGTCTATGAAACACGATAACGTGATCATTAAGCGATACAGAGACCCTCGAACCTGCACGTTCTGTCAGGACAGCCCCTAAGGTTCTTAGCAAAGATTCTACATCCCTCCATTTGATGTTGCCCGAGATTGGTTGTGCAAAGATGGCTTCAAATATTCTTCTGTGTCGCTTGTTCATCAGTGTTATGTATCATGACATCATTTCAAACACATTAGCAGCAGCGCGAGAAGCCACGCTACTGCTAATTTTCGTCATCTTACAAAACAGATATCGGATTAGTGTCCATTGCTCTTCAATGCTTCAACAACTTTCTCCGGTTTGATCGGCAATTCGTTAATCCGCACACCGATGGCATCTTTGACGGCGTTTGCCATCGTTGCCAATGTCGGCGTGATAGGTGGTTCACCAACACCTTTTGCACCATAGGGACCGTTGGGAGCAGGCACTTCAACAATGACAGACTCGACCGTTGGGAGGTCTGCTGAGGTTGGGACGCGGTAATCGACAAAACCCGGATTGATGTTACCGTTTTCGCCGTACTGCATCTCTTCCATCATTGCCCATGCATACCCTTGCACTGTGCCACCTTCGATTTGTCCTTCAACAGCCATCGGGTTGATAGCGTAGCCGACATCTTGCGAAGCGACAAGTTTGAGGACTCTCGTTCTGCCGGTGCCCGGGTCTACTTCGACTTTCGCAATCTGCGCCGCGAGTGCCGGTGTGCTTGGTTGTCGAGCGAAGGAACCCTTTCCAACGATAGGACCACCGGTTGTGGACAAACTATACGCCGCAAGTTCACCCAACGAAATGGATTTCGGCGGATCTGCGGAAACAACATGGACCCCTCCATCCTTGAGTTCAAGGTTGTCCACATTCATATTGAGACGCTCTGAGGCGAGTTCGAGGATCCGTCGATGCGCATCTTCAGCCGCCAATTTTGCGGTATTGCCCATCGTGAAGGTAACAACACTTCCACCTGAACCGGTAGAGTACGGAGCGGAATCTGTATCACCGCGCCGAATTGTAACGCTTTCATACGGCACTGTCAGGATTTCGGCGATAATCTGTGAAATCGCAGTATCCGTTCCAGTGATGTCCATAGACCCATGGAAAATACGAACACTCCCGTCTTCATGGACAGAAACATAAACACCGCCGGGTCCGCAACCGTTTGTCCAATCCCCAACAGCAACGCCCCATCCTTGGTTCTCACCTGCTTCCCGATCCCACCATCCAGCGGCATCGGCGACGGCTTCCAAAGTCTCTTTGTAACCCACTTTGGGTTCCGCAGCACCTGCGGGAACAAGGTCCCCTTCTTCGCGCATATTCATTAGACGGAATTTAACGGGATCCATACCGATACGTTCAGCAATTTCGTCGAGCTGGGATTCACCTGCGAAAATGGCTTGCGGGGCACCGGGCGCTCTGTAGGCAGCAGTCCCAGATTTATTGGTGTGAACACCATAAGCGTCTACCTTGAGATTCGGAATTTTGTAGACCCCACGGACTCGAATTGTGCTACCGATCGATGCGCCGGAGACAGAACCGGAATCCCAAAAAGCGAGTGCTTCCCGTGCCATAAGACGCCCGTCTTTCGTGGCACCTGTCTTGATTTTAATAACACATCCGGGTGCCGGTCTACCATCAATGAATTCCTCTTCACGCGTCATCTGGACACGGACGGGACGCCCCGTTTTCTGTGAAAGCAATACGGCTGGAACGTGCGTAATAATAACACCAAAACGTCCGCCAAAACCGCCGCCCATTGTTGTGCCGATGACATTAATTTGCGTCAACGGAATACCGAGCGTCCCAGCGATACCCGAACGGATTGCGAACGGACCTTGCGTGGACGCCCAGACAGTGATTTTGCCGGATGAGTCGGCACTGGCGACAGAGACGTGCGGCTCCATGTAAGTTTGGTGGACCCGCGGAATCACATACGTATCTTCAACAACGACATCAGATTCAGCGAACCCTTTCTCAACATCACCCGCGTCGGAGTGGCTCTCGGCAGAGATGTTATAGTAAACCTCATCAGGGTATTCCTCTAATGCCGCCTCAAGTTTGCTGATTTCGTCGCTGTGATCGTTCTCCTTATCACGAGTAAGTCTCCGGATTTGTGTACTGATCTCCCGGCGATTGGGACCATCCTTTGTTGCATCACCGTGCAAGCGTGGTGCCGATGGCTGAATCGCTTCCATCACATCTTGCACAACCGGTAGCACTTCGTATTCAATCTTAACGAGTTCAGCGGCTTCCTCGGCAATATCGGGATCGGTTGCCGCAACGGCAGCAAGTGGTTCGCCTAAGTAAAGCACCTTATCTGTTGCGAAAACTCTTCTACCGCTTGGCACATCGTCCTGCGTAATAATCGCCCTAACACCGGGAAGTTTTTCGGCTTCGCTGGTGTCGATACTGAGTATGTTGGCGTGGGGATGTTTACTGCGGACGATTTTGCCGTAAAGCATACCGGGCGGATGAACATCTGCGCCGTATTGGGCGGCACCGGTTACCTTTTCAACAGCATCAACGCGGGCAACCTTTTGTCCGACAACACTATGTTCTGACATGCGAGTCTCCTTTCACTCTGATAAATGTTAGGTATGTCAATACTTCGTATCTGCTATTCTTCTGTGTTATTCTTGGCAGATGGAAGGACTATTTTTCCACGTTTTATCGCGGCATGAACTTTTTTGCAAACACGAATGGTTTTTCCATCAACCTCATGTTCATACAGTAACTTCACACCTGTGCGACCAGATATGGGACAAGTGCCTCGTCCGTTATTATAAAGACCTTCATGAACTGTGCCGTTCGGGTCTACGTAAAGGTGCCTTATGCCTACTCCACGATGCGTCTTTGCCATGTTTTCTCCTATTAATCCGTTAACAACTCTCAGTTAACAGTTTTCAGTTAAAGAGATGTCCTGTGACGGTAAAGGGTGCTGAAATGGCCACAAGGTCTTCACCAATAACTGACGACTGACAACCGATAACTTTTATGCAGATGTTTTGACTTCTTCCGCGGCATTCAAAATTGCTTCAAGAATTTTTGTGTATCCGGTGCAACGGCAGATATTCCCACCGAGTGCATGCCTGAATTCTTCTTCGGTTCTGTCCGGATTTTCGTCCAAGAGCACTTTCGACGCCATGATGAAACCGGGGGTACAGAAACCACATTGATAGCCACCTGTATTAATAAACGCCTGTTGGACAGGATGAAGTTCACCGTCGCTGGCTAAACCTTCAATAGTGGTAATCTCTTTTTCGGAAGCGGTGACACCGAGCATCATACAGGATGTAACGGCTTTACCATCAACGATAACGGTGCAGGCACCGCAGTCGCCCGTGCTACACCCCTCTTTAGTTCCCGTCAAACCGATTGTATCGCGAAGCACAGCCAACAGGGTTTTGCGCGGTTCAATGAGTAAATCGTATTCGTCCCCGTTAACCTTTAGACTGACAGGGTGTTTTGCCATATTTTTTCTCCTTTTTTAATTTGACCTTGCGGATTTTTAATTATTCCTTGCGGAGGAATAACGTGCGTTTCAACTCTGACGTGCATTGCTCATATCCGCCTGCGCCGATGTTGCAGGCTACCGTTCAGAGTGTAGGAGGGAACTCCGATTCCCGACAGAATAACCGGACTTATGCCCTCGCGACTGCCTCTTGTAAGGTTCGTCTCGTAAGTACAGCGACCATCTCTCTGCGATGTTCTGCGGAGCATCGTAAATCGGATATCGGGCTGGAAGCGGCTGCGGCGGCTTCACCGGCTTGTTCCAAGAGTTCCGCTGTCAGTTCATTTCCCCTTAGAAGATTCTCTGCCTCCGTCGCACGAATTGGCGTAGGGGCAACAGCGGCGAGTCCGATTTTGGCATCTGTGATTGTTCCATTGTCCAGATTGACAGAAGCGGCAACACCGATGAACGCCAGATCCATTACTTCGCGGATTTTATGTTTGATGTAGTGGGAGCCAGACGCAGGATTCGGTAGGCGAAAGCGCGTGATAATCTCACCGGGTGTTAAGACCGTCTGTCCGGGTCCCGTGAAAAGTTCGTCAATCGATACCGTACGCTCGCCATCCGCACTTGCGATGTCGACCTGCGCATCGGCGACGAGTAAACCCGCAACAGTGTCCGCGGCAGGAGAAGCGTGCGCAATATTTCCACCGATAGTTGCGAGATTGCGAATCTGGATAGAACCGATTTCCGAGGCACCCTCTGCCAAGGCAGTATGGTGTTTCTGAATATCCGCTGATAACTCGATCTCCCGTACCTTCGTCATCGCACCGACCCTAATGCTGCCATCGGCTTCTGCAGTGACACCCGTCAATTCCGGAATTTTCTGTAAACTAATCACAGACTGCGGCGTTTCGGTGAGTGCTTTCATACCGATAACGAGGTCCGTCCCGCCCGCAAGGAGCTGCGCGTGTTCCTCTGCGAATAACCGAGATGCCTCCGCGAGGGTGGTAGGTTCAAAAAACTCAAAACCTTTCAAATCTAATCCTCCGTTTCATTCACGTTCTTTCAAGATAATATGTTCAACTTGCCCATGCTTCTGCACGCCCAACGACACCTTATTAAAGAATACCCGATTGAAGGGTAACTTGTCAACCTTAAATTCGCTGAATGCGCTCTTACGGAATGTGCCAACCGGGTATCGGTTCGGCGCGGAGTCCTTCCAATTCATAAAGCTCATCCACGCTGACTTCACGACCGAGTTTCGCTGACAAGAGTGCACCACTCATAATCTCCGTAACCTTCAGACCGATGTCCCCATTGCTGACAGGTTGCGCATCACTGTTACAAGCATCAAGGAAATCACGGAACTTATCGGGGATGGACCTATCTGGTAACTCCAACGGTGTTTCGACGAGATTGCCTTGATAGCGTCTGCGATTGCCCTGATCATCGGTATCCCACTCACCCTTTTCAAGGAAGAGTTTGTCGTTGCTAAACGAACCTTTGGATCCGAAAATGAAGATGCCTTGCGGTTGCCCTGCCATATTGCTCGACCAACCGTTTTCATACGTGAACGACATTCCGTTCGTAAACCGGACAAACACGGAGGCGTGTTCTTCAACGTCGTTGATAGGCTCACCCGTATATTCAGGGAGCATACCGCGATAGGCAATACCACTGATAGTAGCGGGCTGTGGTGAACCAAGCAGATAGATGGAGCGGTTGATGAGGTAGACCCCTGTGTCGTATATGGTGCCGCCTCCACTGTAAACCGAATGGAGGAACCATCTGCCGTAGCCGAACATATCTACATTCGGCCTGCCACGGACCCGGTAACTGGTGAGTCTGCCGTAATAGACATCACCGAGTTTCCCAGAGGTGATATAGTCCCGAATGGCGTAACTTGTCGGATCCAGGCATGTCCCGCCGCTCTGGTATGCGAGTTTAACGCCAGCGGCATCACAGGCATTCCGCATATTTCTCGCCTCTGTTGCTGTGCGCGCCATCGGTTTTTCGCAGAAAACATGCTTTCCAGCCTGAGCGGCTGCGATTGTGGCAGGCTCATGGACAAACGGTGGTAGGGCAAGGCTGACGGCATCTACATCACACTCTCTCAACATTTCGTTGTAGTCGCTAAAGATTTTGACACCGTTGTCGCTATATTCTGACCAGAGAGCAGCGTCTGCCTCCAACTGCTCGCGTGCTTCCGTTGTATCTGCCTTTTCTGCGTTGGCTTTTGCGGCTTCCGCGCGCGATGCAGCACCAGAAAGGGCTTCCGCATGTCGCCGCTTTACATTCGCTTCCACCGTATCGCAAACAGCAACGATTTCGGCATGCTGTGGATGGTCAAGATACCCATTGACATGTGAACCGGCTACCATACCGCATCCAATAATCCCGATTTTAATTCGTTTTGACATTATAATACTCCTTCTCAGGATTAAATTGCCTAAAGTTCATGCAATCGGGGTTAAAAAACCCCTCCCACGGAGAATTAGACTTTACTCCTACAACCGCCCTGACGGTGTATGCCCCGCGCCTACCTTGACGTGGGTATCTGCCAGCTGCGTTTGCACGTGTGCAATGCACTCCTGAAGGTTTTTAAATGGGGAACTCGGATACGATTCTATACTAAAATTCAGGTCATTCTCACCGAAGGTTACCATATCCACGCCGGGTTTCGCGAATTTGCTGACGTTAATCACGGCATCAACAGATTCAATCTGTAAGATGAGAATGCCGGTATTGTTCCACCACTCGGCGTACTCAAGACGGTCCAAACCCTGTTTTATGCCGTAAGCACTGCTGGGACCCCAACTCCGTTTTCCCTTCTGAGGATAGTAGAAAAAATCAATTGCTTCGTCCACCGTTTCAACGCTCTCGACTTGCGGCACGACAATCGCCTGGGGACCGAGATCCAATAGATTGCCGATGAGATACGCGTGGCGCGTGTGTTTGATGCGAAGCTGCACACCTACGTCGAATTCACTCGCCATGGCACAATATTCAACAAGTTTGTCTTCATTTGCGGCTCCGTGCTGATGGTCGGTACTAATCAAATCGTAGTCGCCTTGACCGAGAACCGCTTCCATTTCGTCGCGGGTGCAACCGAAGGGGACACCGGATGCGATGTTAATCGCTTCTTTATTATGGATGCGTTGTTTTAAAGACACTGGAATGATCTCCTTGGGACTCAACTAAATTGTGAGGTCCATTATAGCGGTTTTGAGATTTTTGTCAAGTTTTTTGAAATCACAAACTCGTCTGGCTTTCGTAAAAAAGACATGAAATTTAGAGAAGACCGCAAATTCAACGGTCCGTGTGAAATGCGAAACCAACCGAAATCTTGAAAATTTTGCCGAATTCTGCTAATCTGTATTCTTAGCAAGAGGAGGAATCTGTTAATGAAACGTATACCAACTTATGTAGTGTTAGGCACAGTGTTATTGCTAAGTGCATGTCTGCTGTTCATAGCTAGCTGGGCAGACGCTGCTAAAAGCGAGTGGATCTCCTTCGCTTCCAATCGAACAGGAAACTTTGATATCTATGTCATGGATACCAACGGAGAGAATCCCCGTAACTTGACAAACCATCCGGCACGTGAATTGGAACCCGCGTGGTCTCCTGATGGACGTTTCTTGGCTTATGTCTCCAACCGAGACGGAGATTTCAAGATTTATGTTATGGACACAAGGACAGGTGAACACCGGCGGCTCACAGACCACCACGAGAGCGAATGGGCACCGGCTTGGTCTCCTGATGGAAAATGGATTGCCTTTGTCTCTCGCAGCGATGAAATTGTTCCGCCGGTTAAATTCAAAATAACAAGCCACATCTACAGAATAGATGCCAACGGTGCAAATCTGGTGCAGTTGACAGACCAAGGGAAAAACCTTCGACCAGCATGGTCTCCCGACAGTAAACAGATTGCGTTCGTGTCCTACCATCGGGGTGAAGACAGGAAAGGTCTCTATGTAATGGATGCCGATGGGAGAAAATTGAGACGTGTTAATGACCAAAAAGTGCAAGCAGTTAATGGAATATTTCAAAGTGAGTGTACTTGGTCCCCCGACGGCAAACAGATCGCTTTTAGTATTGTCGTCCCCAGAGATGATCGCATGCACTTGTGCGTGATAGACGCAGATGGAAAAAATTTTCGCCAACTGACTCAAGGTGGCCCCATAGTAAAACCAGCAGCAGGGAAACAATTAAAACCAGTAATAGCAGGAGCAGAAAAACAGCCACCACCTACTTTTCCATTTCCTGAGATTCGCCAACCTGCATGGTCCCTTGATGGCAAACAGATTGCCTATGCATTTTCAGAAACATTTGGAGCTGCTAATATTTATGTTATAGATGCGATGAGAAACGGAGGCGGAACACCGCTTGTAAAGGATGCAGGACGAAATTTATCTCCTGCGTGGGTGCCGGAGGGGTTTCTCTCTGTTTCACCAAGCGCGGAGAAACTGATGACGCTCTGGGGGGAACTCAAGCAGACTAACAAGTAAAAACTGCGGAGAAGAATTAATGCATACCATCCATTCCACTTTGACGGAAGAGGAGAAGTGGTATTTCGATTTACACGGATTTCTCGTTTTACGGAACGTTATCCCAAAAGATGAAATTGAAGAGATGCTAAAGGTGCTTCGGCATTGGTTGACAATTGATGAAGCCGACATCCCACCACCGCTCGACCGTGGGCGACAGGAGCCTTGCAAAACACACATTGGACACATCCAATACGGACATCGTCTTTTTGAAGACCTCGCGATGAATTCTGACATTATGCGAGTCGTAGCGGGGTTGACAATGAATGCTCCACGTCTATTTCACTGCAATTTTACGATGATGACGAAGCACGATGCTCCGCAACACTTTCACCGTGACGACAGTGGGTTCAAATTCCCACCAGGGTTTCGCAATCCACACAACGATTATCAAGCCGCCGCGGGACATATCTATTGCAGCCACATTGCGACGTGGGTCGCACTCGTGGATATCCCATCCGGCACCGGCTTTTGTCTTGTCCCCGGCAGTCATAAATCTCTGTTTCAGACCCCAGAGAACCTACCCGTGAAGCACGATCCACCCACCTCAGTTACGCTACCGATGGAAGCGGGTGATGTGGCGATCTTCTCAACAAATCTGCTCCACGATGCGAGTCCATGGACAGAGGATTACCCGCGGATGAATATCTTTCAACGCTATCAATTGAGTGCTTATTTCAACGAAACAGGAAAGGGTGGATATCCGCTTGACGAACATCGCGATAAAATATCGGATGCCCAGTATGAACTGGAATCGCTGTCAAAAGAGGTGAAAGCGGCAGTTAAACCCATCTTACCTAATGGAGGAAAAGAATGCGTTTAGAAGGAAATGTTTGTATTATTACGGGGGGTGGCAGCGGTATAGGCCGCGGTGCCGCTCTCGCAATGGCACAAGAGGGTGCGACGGTTGTCATTAACGGTAGAACAGAATCGAAGTTGGTCTCCGTCAAGGCTGAAGTTGAAGCAGCAGGCGGGACAGCGGTGAGTTACGCACTTGATGTTGCCGACTACGATGCCGTCGAACAGATGGTTGCCGATGTGCTTGATAAATTCGGACGGATTGATGTACTTGTGAACAATGCCGGACACAGTTCACAGCATCGACGACTCCTCAACACCCCCCCTGAAGAGATGCGCTCGGTTATCGATTCAAATCTAATGGGCACATTTTTCTGTACGAAAGCGGTTGTACCAGCGATGCTGGAAGCGAAATCGGGAACGATTATCAATATCTCGTCGCTTGCGGCGGTCACGCCCGGTCCGTTTAGCGGGTTTGCCTACGGCGCAGCGAAGGCGGCGGTTATCAACTTCACCGAATTCCTCAACGCCGATTTACGGAACACCGGTATCCGAGCAAGCGTTGTTGTCCCCGGTGAGGTAGCAACGCCGATTCTGGATAAACGCCCGATTCCCCCAGACGCTGCCGCCCGTGAGACAATGGTAGGTGTTGACGAAACCTCAGCGGCAATTCTGTTAATCGCAACGCTGCCACAGCGGAGTAACATTCCGGAATTAGTCATTCGTCCGACGATGCATCGCAATATGACAGGTGAAATCGTCGAGTTGGACAATTGATGTTTTTGGACTTACTGGATTAGGTTAACGGTAGATAGTTCTTGTAGGTTGGGTTGAACGGATAGCAAAGGTGAACTTTATTATTTGCATAAACCCTATTTTCCAATAGACTGGCATCCGAAATATGACGAGTGAAACCCAACGCATTTTCATATCTATAGTTTGGGTTGTTGGGTTTCGCTATACCTATTTACACGGATGGCGTATAGAAAATCGGCATGCGTTATACAAACTGGCGAGTTCTTATTTTTTTACCGCTCTACCCAACCTACGACCACTGTAACAACGGCGCAGGCGGATATAAGGGGAACCCCTTGATAAACAAACCACCTGATTTAACGCCTTGCGAATCATTAAAATTGGTAGATCGAGGTTTCAGGATGATAGCGCGCCCATGCGAACCAATAGATATTGATAGCAGGCAGCCGCTCTAAACGCGCGTCACCATCCTTACCCGATACTGCCTCACCTGTAATGAGATTCCAGCGTGTTCCGGTATCGTCTTCTGCAAAGTGTCTGTCTTTCTGGCTAAAGGTTCGGACTTTCCCTGCTACGTTCCGCTTGAAGACTGCCGTTGCGAACGACATTTTATCGTGAAAAATGAGCAGCGGCACTCCATCAAGTGTATCGTTGATGATAGCGGTTTCCGTAAAGTGTATCAGTGGATATGCGCGAAACTGTGTATTGCCACCTTTCGCCGGTGCTTGAACACCGATCACAAGGGATTTATTCGGCAGTCTATTATCGGTATATTCCATCCCGCTGACACCAGCACGCTGACTGGCATGGTAGTCTGCATAAGCATCTTGGTTTATGCTCTCGCGCATACCACCTCTGGTAGGCACAGACAATACCTCGGTCTCTGGATAGTTTAACTGCCACGTTTTCCACGCGATCTGTGGCATGGAGGCGAGGGGTTTCAATTGCTTACCGGTGAGCGGACCCTGTATCGCCTCGCCAGTGATATGCGACCAGAGGGAACGTGTCTGATGGTCATACATCAACAACGCATCCCGCCACAATTTACCGCTAACACCAAATGTATACGTCTTACCGTCAAGATCCCGACTATACACGATAGCCGTATTGCAGAGCGGTCACCACGTGGTAGCGATATTCATTCCGCCCACAACATCGTTGACGATCTCATGTCCATTCAACAGATAAAGCGAATAGGCATGGCTTTCGCCATTGAAGGTTACGCCGATGACGGGGGCATCTGCGTCTAATTTCGCCGCACCGGCAGAAACGAATTGCGGATCGGTGATAGCAGGGATTGCATCGAAGGGCAGTAGGGTCCGGATTTCGTCGTTGCTATAATCTTCAGAATCTTCGGCACTTGCGCAGGCGGTGGTGGCAAGTAGTAGTATGAGAATGAGCATATAGTCTTTCATGATTAAAGTCCTATTTAGAAGTTTGTGTTTTTAATTTAGTGCTTTAAATACGTCGTTTGGAAAATTATAACATAAACCAGAACCGCACGCCAATCTCATATCCTCGGACCCAACCACTTAAAAGTTGGCACAAAATCGGAGGCGTGCTATAATGCTCGAAAATAATAGCATAATCTTCAAAGGAATGCATAGATGAGCGAAACATCAATTGAACTGCTCAAATCATTGACACAAGCAGATGGAATCCCCGGTTACGAAACAGAAGTCCGCGAGATTTTTCGTGATGCTGTTACTGGTGTTGGTCCAATTGGAACAGATAGATTAGGGAGTATCTTCTGCACGCGCGCTGGAAATGCTGAACAGCCCCGAATTTTGCTGGATTCACATTTAGATGAGATCGGTTTTGTTGTGCAAAACGTCACGGATAACGGGTTCGTCAAGTTTCTACCCCTCGGTGGATGGTGGGCACACACTCTCTTAGCACAACGTGTCACGATCACAACGAAGTTGGGTAAAGTGCCCGGAGTGGTCGGCTCTACACCACCGCATCTGCTCTCAGGATCGCGGGATAAGGTCTTAGACATGAAAGACCTTTTTATCGACATAGGTGCGGAGAGCGAAGAACAGGCGGCTGAGGAATTTGGGGTGTTACCGGGATGCCCAATTGCACCCTACGGACCTTTCATGCCGTTGAAAAATGATAAACTGTTCTCTGCTAAAGCGTTCGACAATCGCGTCGGTGTTGCGATTGTAATTGAGGCACTCTTGAGACTTGATGAACATCCGAATACTGTTATTGGGGCAGGAAGTGTGCAAGAAGAAGTAGGATTACGAGGGGCGAGGACGGTAGCCGCAAGTGTGGAACCTGATCTCGCAATTGTGCTTGAGGGACCGCCTGCTGATGATACCCCAGGATTAAGCGTCGGTGCGACACAAGGGAAACTTGGCGGCGGTGTACAAATTCGGATCATCGATTCTTCAATGATTGTCAATCCGAAGTTGGCAGATTTTGCGATTGAGACGGCAAAGCGACATGAGATACCGTATCAACTTGGAGTGCGTCAGTCCGGTGGAACGGATGGTGGTGCGATTCATCAATCCGGCAGAGGTGTGCCGTCCGTCGTGCTCGGTGTGCCGTCGCGTTATATTCACAGCCATGTCTCAATAATTAACATTGATGACTACACCGCCGCATTGGATTTGACAATGCGCCTTGTGCGTGAGATTGATGCAACTGCTCTGGAAGGATTTTTGTTCGGTTAGACACTCGGTTCGTCTCGCTGTCAGTTTGTTTTAGAGTTACGCACTTCATTATTGGAGGATAAGCAATGACAACCTTACCGAAGATCTCATTTTGTGGACATCAAATCAGTAAACTGGTGATTGGGGATAATCCAATCTATGGCTATTCCCACTTCAACCAACTCCTCTCGCAGCATCAGCAGGAATACCATACCCCCGAACGAGTTGTGGCGACGCTCAAACGGGCAGAAGAGGCTGGACTCAATGCGTGGCAAAATAGCCTAACGGAACGCTCGCTCTCCGACTTGCAGCGGTATCGAAACGAAGGTGGTACATTGAATTGGTTTTGTCTCAGTCCGGGCGGACTTTGGTATGACGAACCCGACGCTGTCTTTGAAGCGGCAAAACACGACCCGTTCGGTATGGCACCACACGGTGGTGGCGTTGGTCACAGGTGCTTACGCGAAAAAAGACTCGATCACCTGCAAGACATTCTCAAACGGGTCCGTGATACCGGAACTCTCGTTGGCTTATCCGTCCATGATCCGAGACTCCTGCATATCGCTGAAGACGAGGATTGGGATATAGACTATTACATGACTGGACTTTACAATCTTCACGGCGGTGCCGAAAAATTCAGGGAGAAATTCGGCTACGCGGCTCTGGGCGAAATTTACGCGCGAGAGGATCGCGATGAAATGTGTAAAGCGATACAGCGCACAGATAAGCCGTGCCTCATCTTCAAGGTCCTTGCAGCAGGCAGAACCATCGGAAACCCAGATCAGATTCGTGAAGAGGTAAAATTCGCAATAGAAAATACCAAACCCATTGATCCACTTTTGCTCGGCATGTATCAACAATTTGGCGATCAGATCGGTCAGAACGCACAGCTGGTTACGGAACTCTGTGAGGAATTGCGGTAGATCTGTCTAAGTGAAGCGACGGCATGATAGTGGTGCAAATGATTATTCTTCGTATTCAGGAACGTGTGATTCTATTCAAGGAACAGAAAAACCAAAAACGCAGTCCGTAAGCGTAGCGGAGGGGTTTTTGCTGGGGTGTTTCTTCAGATCTACGACGAGGTACGTCAATACGCAAACTCACCTCACCGATCCACAAGGAATAATTTAAAAAATGGAGGCTGAAAAATGGAGATGCGGACGTGTGGAAAATCTGGAATTGAAATCTCAACAATGGGGATTGGATGCTGGTCATACGGTGGTGGCGACTACTGGGGACCGCAGGCACAATCAGACGTTACCACTGTTGCCAACGCCGCATTGGACGCTGGCATCAATTTTTTCGATACAGCGGAAGGATATAACGAAGGACGAAGCGAGGAGGCACTCGCCGTCGCACTGAACGGTAGAAGGCACGAAGCAGTCATCGGCACAAAGGTAAGCAGACCCGATCCCGCTACGATACGGGAACACTGCGAAGCGAGTCTCAGTCGGTTGCAAACAGATCATGTTGACATCTATATGATTCATTGGCCCGACGACGATATTGCTATCGAAGAAAGCATGGCTGAATTAATACGCTTACAAGAGGATGGGCTCATCCGTGCCATCGGTGTAAGCAACTTCGGAGTGGAGCAACTCACAGCGGCTCTTAACACAGGCGCGACGATTGCTGTGAATCAACTTTGCTATAATCTTTTGTCGCGGGCAATAGAACCGGAATTGCTTCCGCTGTGCCGAGAGCATAACGTCGGTATTTTGGGGTATATGCCACTGCTACAGGGAATCTTGACGGGGCAGTACAAAAGCGCGGAGGAGATACCACCGGTGCATTCTCGATTTCGCCATTTTCGAGAGGACCGGGCGCAGGCTTCACATGGCGAGGCAGGTGCCGAAGAAGAAATGTTCGAGACCTTAGAGGCTATTCGACACATCGCGGAAGCCGAACAGATTCCGATGAGTCGGCTGGCTATTGCTTGGGCGATGGCACGACCCGGTATCACCTGTATGCTCGTTGGTACCCGAAACATAAATGAACTGACGCAAAACCTGCACGTTGCTGAATACACGCCGTCCGCTGATGTCATTGAGAGTCTTGACACAGTAACCGCACCGCTTTTAGAAAAAATGGGAGCAAACCCAGACTATTTCACAGGGGCAAAGATTCATTAGTTTCGCACTTGTACAGTGATGCTCCGTTTCTAAATATAACGTGAATTTCATAAAAGGTGTTGTAGCACAAACTGTTAGTTTGCGCTACAGTCGGTTCTCTCAGTAATCCGAAGCCCGGACATTCCACGCAGCGTTTTGTAGTCATTATATGGAACCGACGCTAAATATAATTAGAGAGGGAGGAATTTGTGGTGGAACAGTTAGGTAAATTTAACAAAGACTTAGGAAGTCCGTTGGGAACAGCACCTGCGGATCTCACGCAAACAAATGCTGATGGCAAATCGGTTGTTCCTCTAACGCAGGAACAGAAATATCTGTTTGATAAGAACGGCTGGCTTTTGTTTCCAGGGGTCCTGACGGAGTCAGAGATCAAGGAGATGCGCGATTTCTGTTACCGATTAAAGCACGACCCCGAAACGATTCCCCAACACCATCGCTCAACCTACGGGGGTCCTTTGGAGACATTGACAGACCATCCTGTCGTCGTGGCATTCGGAAACGAATTTCTCGCGTCGTCCTATCTCACATCGGATACCTGTTACGGATTCCGCATGGAGATGAGCTTTTTGGCACTGCGCTCCACAACGGACGAAACGCCTTTCAAATTCCATGCCCATAACGGCAATGGTATGTTACGTATGCCGGGAGACTGTCATCAGTATTCATGCCTTCCCGGTCAAGCTTACAGCGGTTTGACGCGTGTTGTCTGGGAACTTAATCCCGTGGAGAAGGGTGACGGCGGCACAATGTTCATTACAGGAAGCCACAAGGCGGCTTATACTGCTCCAGAAGGTGCTCATACACAAGATTGGAAGTTCTGGGATACCTATTCCTGTCCAGCTGGATCTGTCATCATCTTTACAGAAGCAATCACGCATAGCGGACAGCCGTGGCAAAATTCCGACACCGACCGAGTCGCTGTTTTCAACGCTTACAACTCCGTGGATAAGCGATGGAGTCTTTCAAAACCACCACAGGCGCAACTTGACGAAATGCCACCGAAACGCCAGACGCTCTTCCGTGAGGCTTACGTCAAAGGCAACGTAACCGGCACGAAGTTCGACATGGCACTATGAATAGCTGTCAGCGGTCAGAGCGGATTTTTTACAAAAAAATCCTTTCAGCGGTCGCTTATAGGAGCGCGCTCGGTTCGCGCTCCTTTGAGTTAAAATAGCGCGTAGCTTGGAACGAAGTGGAAAGCGGATCTACGGAACGTGAAAACCACCAAACCACCTAACCGAACCGCAAGGAAAATTAGAAAAATGACACCGAAACAACGCTATCTATTTGATGTAACCGGATACCTTCACTTGGAAAATGTTATCACCGGCGATGCGTTAGCAGAAGCGGCTGAGGCAGTTGATAGATATATCACGACACCTTCCGATGAACTGCCTCCAGGCTTTGAGATACAGGGACTTCACCAGCACGGATTCGCCTTTGATAAATCGCTTGAACGTTTAACGGTGCACAAAGCGATATGGCCGATTATCAAAGAACTAACAGACAATCAGCCACGATTCGGTAGAGGATCTCTGAAACACGACAGGCACGATTTGTGGGAAGCGGGAGAGCGGGCGACAGTGAATCCGGGTGGATTACACTGCGCTCGTGACGATTACGGATGGTATAGCACTCGCTATGAAATTGATAACGGACGTATCTACTGTGATAACTTCGTCTGTTTCCCGTATTTTACGGATGTCTATCCGGGAGATGGTGGACTTATCGTAATTCCGGGCTCGCATAAGAGCGAATTTAAGCGACCAGAGCAGCTACTGACACTTGACGAAGAGGATGGCATCGATCCACTTGACGATCCCGTTTTCATCAATATTACACCAAAGGCGGGCGACATCGTAATTATTTCGGAGTTACTGACGCACGGTGTACTGCGTTGGAAACCGAAGGATCGGGATCGACGGTTTCTCGTCTTGCGGTATTTCCCCCAATACACCGGTAAACATAACTTTCCGGAACCTATTCTGGATCGGTTATCTCCAGAGACGTTGGAATTAGTAGAATCTGCGGGATATGGACATATCAAGGAAATTGTGCAGCAGGATGAGGTTACACTGACGGCATAGACGCTCTAAACACGAGTTATTGAGAAGTGATACTTATGAACCGAATTACTTTCAATACCTTTATCCTTTAAAGTTAGGTTCGCGCTTCTCAAAGAAAGCCTTGATACCTTCCGCTACTTCAGGACATTGTGCAGCATTTGTGAGCGTCCGTGTTTCTTGCTCCATCTGCGATTCCAGCACTTCTGTCCATGCCCTATGAAATAGCCGCTTAGTTGCCCCGATTGCCTGCGTCGGTCCCGCCGCCAGTTGTGCAGCGAGTATCTGGGTCTCCGATGCCAGTGCATCATCTGCCACCACTCGGTTGACCATCCCCCACGTCTCCGCTTCTGTCGCTGAGAGCATACGATTGGTCGCATACAACTCAAACGCCCGGCGGAACCCCACAAGCCGAGGTAGGTAGTAGGTTACGGAACAATTCGGTGTCAGTGCGAGCCGCGAGTAAGCCATCTTAAAGCCCGCCGACTTCGCTGCCAATACCATATCCCCAATGAGTGCCAAACCCATCCCTGCGCCGGCTGCTGTCCCGTTGATGGCACAAATTAGTGGTACGTCCATCCGTACGAAGCGTGAGATAGCCGCGTGTAACCGAGTTGTGAGTAAATTAATTTCGGATGCCAACTTTGGTCCAGCTGGTGGAAATTGCTTCAGGTCTGCCCCGACGCAGAACATCCTTCCAGCACCCGTCAGCACTACTGCTCGCACTTCAGGATCGTTATCGCAGCAGATTGAGGCATCCATCAGTTCCCGTCCCATCTGCATTGTCAGTGCGTTCGCCGCTTGTGGCCGGTTGAGCGTGATTGTAGCCACTCCATCGTTCAAACTCCAACCAAGCGTTTCATAGTTGGGCATATAAGGTTTACCTTTTTTCTATGCTTCGCGTTTACAGTTCTATCCCACCAAATCTTCGCTCATTTCGCAAACTATTGTAAGACCTTCAATCATGATCAGATAAACCATAATAGGACTTACGCAATTTTTCCGTCAGACGCCGCGTATTACGCGCCACTGGCGAGGTTTGAAACCTCGCCAGCAAAGGTGTTTGTGTAAGTATTTGGTAGGTGGAGTACTTTAGGGCGTGCCTACTGGATATGTCAACTACAAATTACTTGCGACTTTTATCCGGTTCTGTGCCCGCGCGAGTGCCGCTTCTGCCCGCGGACGATTCAGATCCGGTGCATTTGCTGTGAGTTGTGCTTCTGCGCGTTCGAGCGCGTTTTCAGCACGCTCTACATCGATTTCCGATGCCCATTCCGCCGTTTCAACTAAGACAGTGACACCTGTACGGAGCACCTCAAAGACACCGCCGCTTGTCGCCATTAACTGCGGTGTTTCCGATTCACGAACGCGGATCTCACCGACCTCCAAGGCGGTCAGAAACGGAATGTGTCCGGCGAGAATCTGAAAGTTGCCTTCAACTCCTGGTGCGTTAATGCTCGTTATATCGCCTTCGTAAACCAGTTGTTCCGGTGTCCGAATTTCAAGGTGAAAACTTCTGTTAAGCATGTCTACTCTGTTTTATGATAGATTTTAGAATTACTTAGACACTGTGATCAGAGTTTGCGGGCATCCACAAGGGATGCCCCTACAAGCCAATAATTGAAAATTATTAGTCAGCTGCTTCTTCTAAGTCTGTGCTTTTTGCCTGTTCAAACGCCTCGTCAATCGTCCCGATATAGCGCAGGGACTGCTCAGGCAGTTCGTCGCAATCGCCGTTCAGAATCGCTTGGCAACCTTGAACGGTATCCTCAATCTTGACATATTTGCCCGGTATCCCCGTAAAACGCGCTGCAACAAACATCGGTTGCGTCAGGAACATTTCTATTTTCCGTGCTCTGTTGACAACCAGTTTCTGTTCATCCGACAGTTCATCTACACCGAGGATAGCGATAATGTCTTGCAGATCGCCGTATTCCTGTAATACCTGCTTGACTCTAAATGCGGTCTGATAATGTTCATCACCGATAATGTCTTCTGATAAGATACGCGAACTCGATGTCAGTGGATCCACTGCCGGATATCTCCCTTTCTGGACGATAGTCCGTTCCAATCTCGTCACAGCATCAAGGTGTGCGAAAACGGAGACAACAGCAGGATCTGTATAGTCATCAGCGGGAACATAGACGGCTTGGAATGAGGTGATCGAACCGTGTTGTGTCGAGGTAATCCGTTCCTGCAATTCACCCATTTCGGTTGCGAGTGTCGGTTGATACCCGACAGCGGAGGGCATCCGTCCGAGGAGTGCTGATACTTCACCCCCTGCGAGTGTGTAGCGGAAGACGTTATCGATAAAGATGAGAACGTCTTGGCCCTGCTGGTCACGGAAGTATTCTGCCATCGACAGTCCGGCAAGTCCGACGCGGAGGCGCGCTCCCGGCGGTTCATTCATCTGTCCAAAGACCATCGCCGTTTTATCAATCACATCGTATTCGTCAAGTTCAAGCCAGAATTGATTGCCCTCGCGTGTCCGTTCACCAACGCCACAGAAGACGGAATAACCTCCGTGTTGTGTCGCGATGTTGTAAATTAGTTCAGCAACCAGCACCGTCTTACCGACGCCAGCACCACCGAAGAATCCGACCTTTCCACCCCGAACGACGGGTTGAATCAGGTCGATGACTTTGATGCCGGTTTCTAACATTTCGGTAGTTGTGCTGAGTTCCGCTTGCGCAGGGGGCGGTCTGTGGATGGAGTATCGCTCGGATTCACCGACCTCGCCTCTTTCATCGATAGGTTGTCCCGTCACATCGAAAACTCTACCGAGCACAGCATCACCAACAGGGACGGTGATCGGACCGCCGGTGTCAATTGCAACCGTTCCACGGACTAAGCCGTCCGTTATGTCCATTGCGACTGCACGCACCCGATTTTCGCCTAAATGCTGCTGAACTTCGAGGACAAGTTCAGTTCCATCGTAACGTTGAACTTTAACAGCGTTTAAGATATCCGGCAATTCGCCTTCCGAAAAATCTATGTCAACTCGCGCACCGACAACTTCTAAAATTTTTCCTTGGTTCATGAGATGTTCCTTTTTAATTCAGAGTCGTTGACCTTTAGTTACACTTAAATTTTCTGGCATTTCTGTTGCGCATAGGCATTTCCAAGTCGTAACTCTCCAACCAGAGATAAATACTGCATCATCCTATGAACAGTCAGAGACTTGGACACGCCTCATGAAAGCAGTCAAGTGCCTGCGATTGATTGATTAACGCGTATTGCCGATTTCGAGTTGGCATAAGGAGATTCACGCGTTGAATTTTCCGATTCAGATTTTCGAGTTTTTCACTGTATTGCGCCATGGCGCGAGCCCGTTCTTGTTCAAAAGTCTGACTGATGGCACCACGCCGATGTGGATATTGTTGGACGATAGCCGACAACCGTTTTCGTCGAGCTTTCAGGTTTATGAGGATTCTTTCAAGTTGTGCTTTTTCTTGCTTGATTTCTTTTTCTAATTCAACCCACCGTGGCGCGAATCCGTTCTCTTTCAGGAGTCGGTTCACCATTCGAGTCTGGGGAGTGAGATAAGGATTCGTGTCTAATTTGAGTGGTTTACCTTTGCCGGGCAAATTTGTGAATTCGCCACGTTCCATCGCTTCCTTGATCTGTTTGTTGGCATCGATCGGCATCTAAAACCTCCTCGGTTATATGAATGGTTGTCAGTTAGTAAACCTCCGATAATCACCGTAAATCAGATAATCATATAAATCACAGTTCAGACTTTTTTAACCCTCCAGTGCGGCTGCCCCACTTACAATCTCGGAAATTTCTGTCGTGATCTGTGTTTGACGTGCCCTGTTGCGTTGGAGAATAAGTTCATCGATTAATTCTTTTGCTTTCTGTGTAGCATTCTCCATCGCTGCCATTCGCGCGGCTTGCTCCGCCGCGTTGGAATCCAGAAGGACTTTCCACATTTGCATATTCAGGTGTTTGCCGAGTAGCATTTCAAAGAGTTCCACTTGTCCCGGTTCATAAATATAATCCAGAAAGAGTTCATCACCCTCTGGGATTTCGGGTTCTAACGGGAGAAGTTGCTCAACAAGCACCGTCTGAAGAATAGCGGACCTAAAGTTGTTATAGATAACCTCGACTTTATCGATTCTTTCATCCGTATAAAGATGTTCAAATTCGTGGACAACGTCAACAGCCGTTTGGAACTCAAGCTGGCGAAAAATATTGATGTAGGCATCGGTGATGTCGTAACCACGCCGAGCAAAATGCTCTTGCGATCGTCTACCGATACAGATAAGCGTTACATCTGCGCCACTCTCTTGATAATGTTCTATGCGTTGTGTCGTTGTTCGAATAACGTTACTGTTGAAACTCCCACACAATCCTCGGTCTGCGGAGACAGAAATGATGCAAACATGCTGTATCTCACGCCTTTCAAGCAACGGGTGCGTCAGTGCTTCACTTTCAGTATCCATCTGCGAGATGAGGTGTCCCAAGATCGTGTTGAGTTTATCGGCGTAAGGACGCGTCGCATTAATATTCTCTTGGGCACGGCGGAGCCGCGCAGCAGCCACGACGCGCATTGCATCGGTGACTTGCTCAATATTTTGAATGCTGGCGATACGCCGTCGAATTTCTCGTAAAGTTGCCATATTTTTAACTATGGGGAATCGGAATTCTCTCCTACATTTGTTGGGTTTCACTCCGTTGAACCCAACCTACAATATTCCAAAGCCTTAGACCGAACAGCAGCCCGTAAGCGTAGCGGAGGGGTTTTTGCTTGGGTGTTTCTTCTGATCTACGGAAAGGCACTTCATTTGCCAAACCCCCCTCCCCGAACCGCAAGGTGAAATTAAAAATTTTCCTTGAAGGTTTTCACGGCAGCGTGTAAGGTCTCCAGGAGTTCATCACCCAACAAACCTGTTTCCGCGACTTCCGTGAGGAGTTCGGGCTGATTCCGGTCAAGGTATTGCAAAAATTCGGATTCAAACCTTGCCACTTCTGTCTCCTCAACATCGTCGAGATAGCCGTTGGTGCCACAGAAGATAGAGGCGACTTCACGCTCGACAGACATCGGTTCATATTGGGGTTGTTTCAGCAATTCAACAAGCCGCGTGCCGCGTAGAAGCAAGGATTGTGTCGTCGCGTCCAAATCCGATCCAAATTGCGCAAATGCAGCGACTTCCCGGAAACTCGCGAGATCCAATTTAAGGGTACCCGCAACCTCATCGGATTTCATGGCTCTCACTTGCGCATCTCCGCCGACTCGCGAAACAGATAGACCAACATCAATCGCGGGTCTCACACCTTGGTTAAACAGGTCAGTTGTGAGGTATATCTGTCCATCGGTGATGGAGATTACATTCGTCGGGATATAGGTCGTCAAATCGCCTTCAAAGATTTCAATAATCGGCAGAGCAGTGAGAGAACCGCCGCCCAACTCATCGCTCAATTTCGCGGCGCGTTCCAACAGACGCGAGTGCAGGTAGAAGACATCACCCGGATAGGCTTCCCTGCCTGGAGGTCTTCGTGAAAGCAAGGACATTTGACGGTATGCCCAGGCGTGCTTCGTCAGGTCATCATAGATAATGACGGCGTGTTTACCGTTATCTCTGAAGTATTCACCCATTGCAGTACCAGAATAGGGTGCGAGGTACTGAAGTGGTGACGGTGCACTTGCAGGCGCCGAGACGATCGTCGTATACTCCATCGCGTTATGCTCACGAAGCGTAGCGGCAACCTGTGCTAAAGTGGAACCTTTTTGCCCGATAGCGACATAGATACAGTAGACATCTGTATCTTTCTGACTCAAGATAGTATCCAAGGCAATAGCGGTCTTGCCGGTTCGACGGTCGCCAATAATCAGTTCACGTTGACCTCTTCCGATCGGTGTTAAGCTGTCAATAGCTTTTAAACCTGTGTAAAGAGGCTCGCTCACCGGTTGCCGTTGGACGATGCCGAGACCTTTCTGTTCGACTGGAAGTCGATGCTCTGTTTCAATATCACCCAAGCCATCAATAGGTTGACCGAGTGCATCGACAATTCGTCCGAGAAGCGCTTCGCCTACAGGGACTTCGGGGAGCCGTCCTGTGCGTTTGGCGGTATCACCTTCGTGTATGAGCTGATCTTCTCCGAACAGGACACAACCGACGTTGTCTTCTTCGAGGTTGAAAGCAATACCGTAGATGTCGTTGGGAAATTCGATCATTTCACTTGCCATAGCGTTGGCAAGCCCATGTACCCGCGCGATGCCATCGCCGACCTCCAGCACTGTACCGGAGTCATAGACATCTACGTCCTGTTCAAACTGCTGCAGTTGTTGTTTAAGGATATTTGATATTTCGTCCGGTCGGACTTCTCTTGCCATTTTTAATTATTCCTTGCGGTTCGGTCAGGTAAATTAGAGGTTCGATCTCCTCTCCGTATATCCGCCTGCGCCGATGTTGCAGGCTACAAATGTGGTTCACGCTTCCAAGATACACAAACCCATTTTTAATTATTCCTTGCGGTTCGGTCAGGTAAATTAGAGGTTCGATCTCCTCTCCGTATATCCACCTGCGCCGATGTTGCAGGCTACAAATGTGGTTCACGCTTCCAAGATACACAAACCCATTTTTAATTATTCCTTGCGGTTCGGTCAGGTGAATTAGAGGTTCGTTTAAGACCCCCTCGCAAGTTGTTGCTTTAAGCGTTGAAGTTGTGTTGTAACGCTTGCATCAAAAACGGTGTCATCTAACTGCACGATGAATCCACCCTGAATTTGTGGGTCAGTTATGGTTTCCAATCGCACCTGTTTTCCTGAATACGTGCTTAACTGCTGCGCGAGTCTTTCCTCTTGTTCCGCTGTTATCGGTACAGCCGTTGTCACTGTTGCGACGAGCCTACCGGCAGCTTCGTCAACGATTGCTGAAAATACATCCATTATCGCGACGAGATAACGTTCACGCTGCTTCAACGCGAGGAGTTGGAAAAAATTAACCGTCAGAGGTTGCATCGCATCGGCGAAAAGTTGCTGAAACGTCTCGCTCTTAAATTGCGGAGATAGAATAGGGTTGTGGATTAACTGCGTGAATTCCTCAGACCCTTCAATCAACTCTCGCAGTCTATCTACATCTGCGACGATAGGCACCAAGACGTTCTGTTCCACCGCTGCCTCGTATAGGGCGCGTGCATAAGGTTTTGCAACCCGAATGTCTCTCATATTTCTAATTATGTCCCACTGGGCTGCCCTCCACTTCGTTTCGGGCAGGTTTCTGGTAAAGTTGCAGCTGGATTGGGTTCGCTGAAGCCTTCACAATCCAGGGACGGTTGGAATTAACCGAAAACCATCGTGAAACATTGTCCTGCAAGCCTCTATAGGCTTGCAAAAGGAACGATGACCAGATTTAATAGTTAAGAAATTGGCAACCTGCTAATAGATGCATCAATGATATGCTGATGTCTCTCTGCGTTGAGTTCTTCACTTATGATTTTGCTGGCGGCATCAATTGCGAGTTCAGCGACAACACCTCGCAGTTCCGAGATCGCCTCGTTCTTTTCACGCTGAATTTCCGATCTGGCTCTTGCGACTTCGTCGTCCGCCTCTTGTCGCGCTTGCGTGAGAATTTGCTGACGTTCAGCATTTCCCTGTTCAATCGCCGCCTGGATTTTGGCTTGTGCTTCGGTCTCAATATCGGCTAAGCGTTGGCGCGTCTCTGCGGTGAGCCGGTCCAACTCTTCTCGATCCGCCTTCAATTGTTCCGACTGCGTAGCGATTTCAGTGCGACGTTCCTCTAAAAGTCCACCTACCTTGCCGAAGACAAATTTCCAAAGCACCAAGAGCACAACAAGGAAACCGATGGCTTGGATGATAATCGTCTTCGGATCGATGCCGAGCAGTGCCAAAAGCCCACCTTCGCCGGCAGGAGCTTCAGCGGCGAAAGCACTACTGAGGCACGTACTCATTAAAACAAAGCAGCAGCCATATAAAATCATATAGCGAGCCGTTTGCGAGCGTCCCTTGCAGAGCGAAAGTCTATATTTGATGTTTCGCATAAATTTACCGTACTCTGTTGTTGAAATGGTTATCGGTCTTCGGTTTTCGGTAAAGAGAACGTTGTGGCAGTTGCAAACGATTGTCAATAGTACACGAGTCACTGACAACCGACAACTGACGACCGACAACCACTGAAGTCAAGCAATATATTAATTTCCGTCTCCGACATCTGTCGCAACTCGTTGTGCGTCTGCCTCAATCATCCCTCTCAGCATAGCATCTGCGGGGAGTTTTGCTTGCAAGATAAAGAACATTAAGAGCGCATAGATAACGAGCGACTCGATGAGTGCCAAACCGATAATCATTGCGGTTTGGATACGCGGCGCGGCATCGGGTTGACGTGCAATTCCTTCAAGAGCAGTACTTGTCGCCCTACCTTGCGCCGTTGAGGCAAAAATAACAGCGATTGGCAACCCTAAAGTTACACCAAACGCCAACACTGCTAAATAAATCATGAAATGTCCTCCTTGGACGGATAAGGGACAGTTTACACGTGTCCCGCAAAATTAGTGATGCGCTTCATGCGCTTCTTCATCGTGTTCTATGAAAAGCACGATATAGATAGATGTTAAAATAGTGAAAACGAACGCTTGCAGGAAGC
Organism: Candidatus Poribacteria bacterium; assembly: GCA_965220065.1. GTDB lineage: Bacteria > Poribacteria > WGA-4E > WGA-4E > WGA-3G > WGA-3G. Next base: position 3,543,599 of record OZ244804.1, on the reverse strand, counting down.
CAGCAAACAGTCCGAAGAACAGCATAGGCACTTGCACCGGAATAATCGGTATGGCATCCGCAATCAATACGATAAGTCCGAGTTTCGTCAGTTCAATAACAACCGATTTTTCGCCAAAAATGTTTCCGAACAGCCTGACAGCAAGCGAGCCTGCACGCGATAATTGCGCAATTACCTCAAGTGGAAACATCAAAACCCCCATTAATGGTGGATCCCCGATGAGATGCTTGAGATAACCGATTATCCCATTCTCTTTAATAGCGATAATTTGAACGCCCAACACAGCCGTTATGCCGAGCGCAAGTGTTGTATTCAAATCTGCTGTTGGGGGTTGAAGTCCCGGAATAACGCCAAGATAATTCAGGAAGAGAATGAAGATGAAGAAAGAGCCAACGAATGGAACATACTTTTTGCCGTGATCCCCTAAAATACCCCCGAAGAAGTCCATGATACTTCCCACAAACAACTCCAATAGAGTTTGTCCTTTCCCTTCAGGTATCCGCTTCAACTTCCGGGTTGCGAAGATGAAAAACAGCACTAAAACGAGAACAGCAAAGTATGTGTTGGGAATTAGATCGGGCTGATGCCACCGAGTCGGTTCAGGAATAATCTCATCTGGCAAAATTCTTGAAATCGGATAGAGCAAACTACGGTGACCGTTCTCGGCTGCGAAACCCCCGGCTACTGCCGCCAAAATGAGTCCGACAACCAAGCAGATAAATGGTATTTTTTTCATATTTTGTTTATTTTAAACTATTAAATCTGATCATCGTTCCACTTCGTTTCACGATGGTGTCTGGTGAAGTCAGAAACCTCTGAGCACTTGGAACAGGTTGGAATTCATCCAAAACCGGGGACCCTGTCCGTTACTGGAGGCGCGAAATGTAATAGAGCAACACTTAAATTTCCATAGTTAGAAAATCACTTCAAGACTGATTCGGATCCTTATTTGACAGGATCGTCACCATCAAACCGATCGCTTTGATAATGATGGCGATTTGTACCAAAGCAATCCCACCAGCGAACGCGTATATATTCATCCATTCCATTTTAAACAGAAGGTAGAGGATTCCACCAAGTACCGTGTATTTACCGATTGCAATGAAACCCAGCAAGTATTTTGTGCGCTTCGTGCTCCCGGGTCGAACAAGCCGCCGAACCACGAATTCAATGGACCAGAAGAGACTCAGGCTGATAGCACTACCGATCAGAAAACTGGGGAGCGCGGGGCGTTTGAATCCTAACAACACTGCCGAAATGACGACCGTGAGGCAGATCGTCAAGATATAGACGTGGCGGATAAATCGGTCACCAATTTCCAAAACCGGACCCATCCAAGCGACTCCTTTGTCAAAATTACAGCAAATTATGATTGCCGAAATTTCCGGATCTCGATTGCTTTCAGATTTTATCCTTTTTCAGTGTCCTGTGTTTGTTCTGAAGTGGCACGACGCCGTTGTTCCAGCCGTTCGAGTTGGCGGTTCCAGCGTGCTACCGCGCGAAACATCTCCATGAATCCAGCGGCAACCCCCATTCCGAAACCGATGTAGGATCCAACTGCTGCGTTGCCTAATTTTCCACCGATCCATTTGCCCCCGAAATAGCCAATACAAATCGCGAGCGCAAGTGTTATCCCGATGGAAGCGAGGTCAAACATTCCTATGTTGTCATTTTTCAACTGTTTCAGTCGATCCTTAAATATAAACATCGCTGTACCTTGAAAAAATGGAACATGTTTACAGATGGTAGCCGCTCATCAAACAACGGTATATATTATAACACGCAGATATAGGGAATGCAAAAAAAAATAGAATAGTTTCTGAATTAAGGGTTCGTCGGATGCAAGTAGAGAGGGTTAGAGGGATTACAGTTATTGCAACTGAATCAAGACTGCCCAATGATCTTCGGTTGGAGCCGATAATGTTATGCTATCTCCGAAGGGAATTTCCGCTTCCTGTGTCCATTCACTTTTAGCGATATTTAACCACCTTATCGCTACCATTTTGGTGCTTATCTCTTCACCCGTACTCAACTTGATGTCAACCGAGCCGTTATTCGGGAAGTAGACAGCGTATTCCCGTCCTGGATTTGCGATGATATACGCTTCGTTTTCTGCTCTGTTGGAAAGCAAGTCATTGTGAGGTTCGCACGTAAAAATGTCCATACTATCCGTGAGGATTCGCATACTCTTGATGTGTGCTTGTGCTATTTCATTCAAACCAACCCCGCTGTCGGGACGGTGAAACCGAGCTGATGCGAATCCGCCGAAAATATTTCGCCAAAACCGCTCCAACCCATCCTGCGTACTGCCGAACCGTCCGCCATCAGCACCGTAAATCTTAATATTATTGATGGGACGGATCGGTGAAAGCTTTGCTCGAATTTTCTGGGCGTTATCCCAATGCCGCTGCCGCTTCTGATGGTTATTCTGTGATATATCACAAAATGAATAGGTTTCAGGATGGTCGAATGTTGCTTTATGCATCTCGTGTGATAAATCCCAGGGATCCCACATCTCAGTCGTTTCAACGACTCGCCCAACTGCTGCTGCCTGTTTTTGGATATACGTTGCCCAGTACTCTCCCCAAGCAGGCGTGACAGAAGTCTCGTTGTCCATGCAGTAGAACACATGCCCGTACTGGAGCGTCTCGGAGAGAAGTTTATCCACGAATTTTTGCTGATATTTCAAGACGATCTGCTGATTGCGTTCCTTCGGCACAGACCAGAAAAAGTTGTTCTCCGTTGCAGTCGGATGGCTTTTGACAACGGTGGGTAACCCTGTTTCTTCCGCAGTATAGTTGCTGTTATTTTTTGGATTGAAAGGATTGGCATCCCAAGGCTCGCGGTAATAGTTGAAGGTCGCCCACACCTCAATCTGGACGATAATATCTATCTCGTGGGTCCACACCATGAAGTTCCGAAAACGTTCCCAAAATTCGTCGTTCCACTGATTTAAGTCATATTGATCGCCAACTTTTTTGAACGGCGGCACATCGCCTTCATCAACCCAACTCATCGTACTTCGCACATAATTGCCACCGACGGATTTCAACAGTTCGAGATGCGCTTTGAGGTTCGGAATCTGAAATAGATTATCTTCGACTGAACCGCCGATGAGCAGAATCGGTTCACCTTTATACTGCCAGTAACGGGGGTTTTCTGTATAAACCTGGATCCGTTCTTTTTTCATTTTTGCATCTTCCTGGGATTTAGCTCCCGGTGCCGTTGAATGGAGAAAAACAAATATGGACAGAACCAACACCAACTTATGTGGTTTCCACAGGTTTTGCATACAGTTGTCTTGGACGTGATCCATGGGTATCAAGTTAGAGGAGGGGTGTTGTGTTTATGGGTTAATACAGCCATTGTTCGTCTGAAGAGCGGATTATCAAAGAGACGAGAACATAGCGTTCTCGTCTCTTTGCGTAGATGGGTTATTTCTTTAGGACCGCCCATGTGGTAGTGAGTTTGTCGTTGGCGGAAACGGCGAAAGCCTCTTCCAACCCATCGTCCATGATACTTTGAATCTCATCCTCACTCAGCACCACGTTAAAGATAGCCACATCGTCAATGATGCCTCTATACTTACCCGCATAACCGGAGCCGATGAGCAAATTAAGACCGCTGGGGCTGGAATCTCCGCAGGGGTGCGCCCCACATTTTAACCATTTATCCTCAGACGCGACCTCGCCATCCTTGTACATCTTATACTCACGTTTTTTGACATTACGCGTCTCAGCCACGTGCATCCATTCGTCATCTACAAACGTTCCTGGAACGGGTCTCCTCACCTCCACATACGGCTGACAATTTCCGCCACAATCGCCCCAATAAAAACTTAACCGACCATCGGGTTCCTGTGTCAAGCAACCTTCGCCGCCATAAGATTTGCAAACGATGTTTTGGCGACCACTGGCTACGCTTTCAGGTTTAACCCAAAAAACAATTGTCACATCTCCGTGGAACTGCAGTGAATCGTCATTTCCCATATCCACAAAAGATGAGCCATCAAACTCAAGAGCCTTGCCAAATTTACCATCTACCCACTTCGGTTTATTCGTGAGTGTCCCGTCATTTCCATTTCCCGAGGAATCTTTTGCAGTATTTCCCTTACCCTCATCAAATTTCCATACGCCTACGAGGGTATCAGGGTCCAACACTGCATAACTTGAAGCGGCTAACGTCCCAACGATAAATAGGACGACCGTACCGATCCACAACAATTTGATCTTCATCTGGTTATTCCTCCTTAGTCCATAGTTGCGGAAATGATAACGGGTTTAACGAAGATTGTCAAGAAGAAAGGGACGAAGGTTCCTCCCCGCTTTAAGCCGAACCGGAAAAACTGGGATCAAAGGTTCAAATGCGTACTTATTTTTTTTCTTAACCTGACCCCTAATTTGTATCGCGCTTTCGCAAAACACACGATAACAGTTCCCGCTCCGCAGATGAATCAACAAGCTGAAACGGAGATTCTTCCAATTCCGCTTTGAGATCTGCTGCTAAAAAGTAGCGAACGTAACTCGGCATACCTGACGTAAAATTGTCGCCTTCTTCTAACGTTTCATAATCTAAGGCAGATTCGTGATAGTTGTCATCGTAAGTGGGTTGGTAACTGTCAAGGAAAGGATCAAGGATGTGCTGGGTCATAAAGAGGAACCCGTCGGGATTAAGGACCCGCGCGATCTCCCCTAAAAACGCAATACGAGCGGCGCGATGGGGCACGTAACAGTAAGTTCTTATCAAAAATGCCGCTGCGAATGAGGTATCGGGAAATGGCAGTGTTGGGGGTTTGTAATGCAGAAACGCTGCATTAATTTCATCTCTTTCAGCAATCTGCTGCGCTTGTTCAATCTGTTTCTCTGCGACATCGATACCGGTGACGGTATATCCTTGCCGTGCGAGTGCAAAACACAATCGTCCTGTCGCACAACCGATGTCCAACAGGTAACTGTCTACTGGAAGTTTTTTGACAAACGCTTGCTCTGTCTCTGATAAACCCTTCTCAATTTCGTCTCGGCGGAGATTCAGTTCCTTGGATCCATTGAAAAATTCTTTTACAGAGCTTAGTAATCTTCGAGATTCTTCCGATTTTTTGGTTTGCATGTTAACTCCTTTTTCCCTGCGACGCGTAAATATTGACATCACAGTCTTTAGTTGTTTGCTAATTATTTGTACTTTTCTGATTGCATTCGATAGAGCGTCGCATACCTACCACCTCTGTTCATCAACTGATCGTGGGTGCCTTCCTCAAGAATTTTCCCTTCGTCAATAACGAGAATCCTATCTGCCATGCGGACTGTCGAAAAGCGATGGGAAATTAACAAGGTTGTCACACCTTGTGTGAGCATTCTGAAACGTTGAAAGAGGGCATATTCGGATTCTGCATCAAGTGCAGCTGTCGGCTCATCAAGAATCAGGATTTCTGCATCCCTCATAAAGGCACGCGAGATGGCGATTTTTTGCCACTCACCGCCAGATAAATCAGTACCACCGTCAAAATGCCGTCCGAGTAAGGTCTGGTATCCGTCAGAAAGTTGTGAAACGACTGTATCTGCTTGACCTTGTGCTGCTGCTTGAATCACCGCCGACGCGTCGTTGACCTGCTTTACATTCCCGATACCGATGTTTTCTCCCGCGGTGAGAAAAAAATGTGAAAAATCCTGAAAGACTGGGGCAATTTTCTGGCGTAAACTCTCAAGACGATACTGATGTAACGGGGTGTCATCAATGAATATTTGTCCCGCTGTTGGCTCATAAAAGCGGCACAAGAGCTTTATAAGCGTGGTTTTGCCAGCACCGTTATCGCCAACGATAGCGAGCGTCTCCCCCGCATTTATTGAGAAGGAGACGTTCCTGAACACAGTGTTTTCACGTCCCGGATAACGGAAAGAGACGTTCCTGAACTCCACGGCTCGGTTAATACGAGAAAACGTCTGGGGTGACTTGGCGATTTTCAAGGTAGGCTCCAACTCGAAGAAGGACCAGAAAGTATGAAACTCTACAGTGGAACCGATGAGTTGTCCAACCTTCAGGCTAAGGTCCCAGAAAGTCTGCTGCAAGCCAACTACAATCGCAAAGTACATTGCCACATCTCCGACGGTAATCCTCCCTTGGAGCGAAATCAGCACGACATAGATATACAAGAGCGTGAGTCCAATTCCGTGTAAGAGTGTAAAAAGCACAGTGCTCTTGGCGTGCGACATTTTCACGGACAGGACGCGTTTGAAGACTTTGTCAAAAAGTTCGCGATAGCGGTCAATAAAGTAAGCACCGACGTTAAAGAGTTTTATCTCTTTTATACCTCTGATATTAAAAAGGAGACCGTGGTAATATGATAATTGACGGGATTCCGGCATCTGGTCCCAAGTGGTGTCGTAGGCGTGCATGTAATGTCGATATTCAGCGCAGAGATGCGGTAAAGCGACAAGGAGCATTGCAAACGGAATGAACGGACTGATAATTGCCGTCAAAAATAGGAGGGAGACGAGCCTAATTCCGTTGCTAAGGGTGGATGACAGCAACCAGAGTGTGCCTTCGGGGAGTGTTGTATTTTCTTGCAGAAACCGGAGTCGATCATAAAATTCGCTTTCATCAAAGTATGCCAGCCCGGTGAGTTGCGATGCCTTTTTCATGACCTTTTTGTCTATGTCGGCAATGAGCAGATCTGAAAGCATAGAGCGAATAACATCTGCTGCCGGATTTATAATGAACGGAAGGATGTTACAGAGAATACAGCCCATGCCCAGAAGGACGGTTGTGGTCTCCAACGGTGCTTCGGTCTTTACGATCACTACCACGTCGTTGACGAGTTGCTTAAGCAACCAAGCGGAAACCGCGATGAGGCTGCTGGAAATAACAAGAAGCAACAGCATTAAAGTGGTCAGTTTGGGTGAAGTCTGCCAGACCAAGATAAGACTCTTCAGACTCATTTTTAAGGTATCAACGACTCGTGTTTTCCAAGAAAGTAATTTTTTAAACATCGTAATGTTCCGCTTGGAGGGTGTACAACCGGGCATATAGTCCGTTGTCCTTTATCAGTTCCTCGTGCGTCCCTTCCTCAATCAGTTTCCCATCATCTAAGACAAGGATTCGTTCCGCCATACGAACGGTTGACATTCGATGAGAAATCAATAGCGTTGTTTTTTCTTTTGTTAATTCTTGAAAACGGATATAGATGTCGTGCTCACTACGGACATCAAGGGCTGCCGTGGGTTCATCGAGGATGAGGAATTGCGCGTCTCGGGTGAGGGCACGGGCGATGGCGACTTTTTGCCACTGCCCGCCTGAGAGTTCTGTGCCGTCTTCAAACTGACGTGAGAGGACGGTTTGATATCCGTTTGGGAGTTGATCGATAAAATCAGCACCTGCTTTTTGAGCTGCGGCTTTGATGTGTTCTAACTCAGAAAGTCTATCAACATTACCGAGTCCGATATTTTCCTGTGCACTGAGTCGGTATTTGAGAAAATCCTGATCGACGACGCTCATTTGGGAGCGTAAATCGTCAAGATTATAGTGATGGATGGGAATACTATCGAGATAAAGGTCTCCGTCACTCGGATCATACATGCGTGTAATTAATTTGATCAAGGTTGTTTTTCCAGCACCGTTTTTTCCAACGAGGGCAACAGTTTCCCCCGGGTGGATGTTCAAGGAGATATTGTCCAAAATCTTTCGGTCTGTGTTGGGGTAAAAAAAGGAGACATTTCTAAATTCGATGCCTTTTTGAAAGGGACGGGGTGCTTGCTTTGCGGATTCTTTGGGGACCATTTTAATGACCGGCTGCCTTTTGAGAAAGTCATAAAGGTGGGTCAAAAAACCACCAGTCCGATGTATGTAAGCGAGGCTGAAAAGAGAAGTGCTCATGCTTGTCCAGATGAGCATAGTGGCACCTGCATAGGCGGTGAGTTCACCAATGCTCAACGCACCGCGAATCGTCTGTCGAAAAAGGAGGATATAAACGATACACACACTCGCCCCACCCAACAAGGCATAGAGTGAGAGGCAACGAAACTCACGCCTTCGCACCGACCAGAGCACGCCGAGAATCCGTTTAAAGGTGCGCCAATACTTTTCAAAAAAGAAATCGTGAAGCCCAAAGATACGGACATCTTTGGCATTTTCGTGAGAGAGAAACTGATTTCTGAAATAGTCGAGTTTCCTGGCTTCGGGTGCTTGAAATTGAAGGGCAATTCCAAAGAGGTTGGCGTATCTATAGTGCGCTAAAGCGTAGGGTAATGCGCAAAGCATTAGCAGCAGGGGTGCCCATGGATGAAATAAGGACAGCAAGAGCGCGACAGAAATTAACCCCCAAAAATCGCTTCCAGCTCCAAAAACGTCAATAACTAAACCGGCACAACTTGCTTCAATATGCCGAACTCGTTGGAGTTGGTCATGCAATTTTGGATCTTCAAAGTGTGTGATATCTGGATGTCGATTGGCGGTCTCCATGACGAGGAGTGTTACATGTCGACGCATTTTATCGCCAAGGATACTTTTCATCAAAAGGAAAATCGGTCCTATTATTTGCAGAGTGATCGTGGCAAGCGACAATAGAATCAAAAGCGAAATCACGTCCCGAAAACCCTGATCGTTCGTATCAGAGATAGCGATGACCATATCAATGACATCCCGACTTAAGTAGAGAATGAGTGCCGGTAGCAAACCCTGAATGAGCATCAACAGGAAAATGACGAATGCCTCGACTTTCCCCGCAGTCCATATCATGCCGAAGGCGCGGAAAATCGCTTTGTATACAGGTCCCCACTCCTTAACAGGAGGATTCCACTCTTCAAGCTGAATGTCAGGCTCTTTCTGTTGTTCCATGTTATCGTAAAACCTACAATCCCTTATATCCCAGAAGGCTGATCGGATTACGGGACCTCCATCCCTTTGTAAATGCTAATTCTCGCTCCGAAGTGCATCGACAGGTGAAAGCCGCGCCGCCCGCATCGCAGGATAGACACCAAATCCTATACCCATAACAATCGAGAAAATAACAGAAGTCAATATCCACGGGAGGGAGAGGACGACGGGCCACACGTCCACAACTGGCACAATCCGTACCGCAAGCCATGCCATTCCGTGTGCCGCGCCCCAACCGCCCGCAATACCGAGCACCCCACCACACAAACAGAGGCAGATCGACTCCGTTAAAAATTGGCAAAAAATGTGAATTCGTTTCGCACCCACCGATCTCCGTAAACCTATCTCCCGCGTCTTTTCACCGACAGAGACGAGACAGATATTCATGATGCCAACGCCGCTGACGAACAGCGAGAAACCCGCAAGGCTGCCCAAGGTGATTTTTATCACTTTTTGAATGTGGAAAAGTCGCTGAGCCGTCAGTTTCGCCATCCAAACACCGATGAATTCATCTTTTCCTCGGTGTCTTTTGCGCAGTGTATTTTTAACAGAATCAATAATACTGTCCATCTCCGCGCCTTTTCTAAAAAAGACGAGCAAGTAATCAACGTAGCGGAGACCTTTCACCCGTTGTTGATAGGTTGTCAATGGCACAGAAATCGCATCATCTAAAGAGTACGTGTCGCTAAGACTCATGCCTTTTGTTGCCATCACCCCGATAACGCGTAACCTGATCTGCGATTGCCGCCAATGATACCGAACCTTCACCTCTTGCCCAATAGGCGATGTTTCCCCAAAAAGCTCACTGGCGGCGTTAGCACCCAAGACACAGACCTGCTTTGCATTCTCTATATCGTTGTCGGAAAAGAATCTCCCGGTGTGAACTTCCCACCGCATACCGAGAGCATAATCTACTGTGATACCTTCTAAACGCGCTTTCGCTTGATTCCCGTTTCGACTGCTAACAAAGGTGTTGAAGTCTTCTACTTTAGGCAAGACATATAGCACATCGGGGCATTCTGCCTCAACTGCAGAAGCGTCCTCAATGGTATATCGTTCAGTGGTGCGTCGGGCGAGCCGCTGTCCCTTCCAAATAGTAGTCCGTGTCCAGAATGCGATTTGGTTGGCACCGCCCATCATTTCAAGGTTTTGAGCGATGATGCGTTTCCCACCATCGCCGATAGCGATCATGCACAGCACCCCTGCAATCCCGATGAAAATGCCGAGAATGGACAATCCAGCACGGAGTCTATTTTGCGCGAGGGGCTTTACGCCCGCGAGGATAGCGTCACGAAGTTTCATTGTCGCCTCTTCTCCTGCCTCAGAATCCGAAAAGACCTACCAATGTGCTTGAAATCCAACAGATCTTCCGGAATTACCAATCACCAAAATAAATGTTGTCCTACTTTTGTCCGAGAACCTTCAGAAACTCCTCATCATCCTTTACATCCGAAAATTCAGGCGTCTCAAGAAAAGTCGGGTAGTATGTATCCTGATAATTGTAGGAATTTAACACATAGTAGTCCTGAGCGGACTTTAAATGATGTAAAGTTTTCTCACGATCCTTCTCAGAAGCCCAGATACTTACAGCGAGTTGGAAGTGGGTATAATCGTTGTTATTATCCAAATCAATGGCGACTTGTAGGAACTGTTTCGCCTCGTTATACTTCTTTGACCACACCAGACAACAACCGATATCGTGAGCAAACCATATAAGATGGTTAAGATTTACAGGATGACCTGCGTCCCGTTTTTTCAACTCTCCTTCCATATACGCACTTACTTCCGTAAAGATTTGATTAAAACGCCCCCAATCTTCCTGTTTACCATATATAAGAAATCGATTTTCTTTGGCAATCAACCAGAATTGAAAATAGTGCTCCGAACCGGGTTCGTTGTTAGCGCGTTCCAACTTTTCTATTTCAAGGAGTGCTTCATCGAACCGGTTGTTGCCTCGTAAGACATCTACTCCGGTTTGCAGGAACTCGCAACGGTTGAAGTGGCTCACGCCAGGGTTCTTTAATCGTTCAGAGGCATTATTATAAAGTTGAATCCAGTCATCAATACGATCTTCCGCCGCCCAACATCCTGCTACGCTCAGAGTAGAGGCAGCCTCTAACACATATTTATCTGGCAAGTGCTGGCACGTCCAACGGTAAAGCCGAGCGTGTTCCTCAATAGCCTCCCGATTTCTTTCAAGAGAAGCGAGACTATAGACCAACGCCTCATGGGACCAGAAACGCTCCGCATCATCTGGAGCGTCATCCATATACTTACGGAGTAGGGGTATCCGTTTTTCCAACCCAAGTTTACCCATATAGGGGTATATCTCATCTGCAGCAAGATGCACCAACTCAGGTGTGATTTCACCCTTAAGTGCATCTTCAATCTCGTTACAGGCTTCTGTAAGAATATCCGCTCTTGATGCGGGATCGGATTTCACTTTCTCCATGAATGCATCGAACTTGCTGCGAATTTCTTCTAATTGTCTCATGACATTCTCCTTCAGGTTATCTGATAATTGTAAATGACCGAAGAATTCTTGATTCAAGAATTCTTGGTCTGTTCGTAAACGCTTTCGCGCGCGTTGGAGTCTACTCGTAATTGTATTCACCGACACTCCCAAGAGTTTGCCGATCTCTCTCGTTGACATTTCGTCGAGATAGAAGAGTGTTACAACTGCGCGTTCATTCTCCGGCAGTTTTTCCAGAAGTCTTTTCACGAGTTCATGGTAATGCTCGGTTCTCTCTGTCATCCGCTGTTCCGATATATGATATGTATAAGAGGACTCCTCGATTTCTTCAACAGGTGTATCCTCCAAGGATTGCATCATAGACTTTTGGCTTCGCATCCAATCAATGCAAAGCCGATTTGCGATAACATGAAGCCACCCCGCAAATTGATCGGGATTCTTGAGCGTCGGAAGTTTTTTGTATGCCCTCAGGAAGGTGTCTTGCATAATCTCTTCCGCATGGTGAAAATCTTGGATCTTCCGCCATGCCAGCGCGTGAACGCTCTTTTGGTACTTTTCGACCAAGGTGCTGAATGCCGCGTCGTCGCCCGATAAAATTTTGTGGATCAATTGAACATCGTCTTCTCTTTCCACGAAACTTCCTCCTAATGAACAGATTTAATCGTGTTGCATTCGCCAAAAGATTTAATCAAATACCAAGCTTTGTAAAATTAAACAGTGCGGTCCGATTCGCTCTCTACTATTAAGGACGAAAGTTTAATCAAAAAACGTGCATCTTGGGGAAAAAATGAAAGAAACCTGAATTCTTTGGAATTTGTTTTGTGAGTGACTGGTTCTCGACGTAAGATAAACCACCGATTTCCAGACTCTATATGCGAGGATGGGAACCGAGTAAAAAGGCGTGATACATCGTACTGGGTCCCTCTAAATTCTTAAGTCACACTCACGTTCAACGAGTCTTTTCTTATTTCTGTCCCAGAACTTTTAGAAACTCTTTATCGTCTTTCACATCCGAAAATTCAGGGGTCTCAAGGAAAGTTTGGTGGAACATATCTCGATTTAAAGGGTTTAGCATGAAATCCTGAGCAGTCTTTAAATGATGTAAAGTTTTTTCTCTGTCTTTCTCAGAAGCCCAAATACTTACCGCAAGGAAGAAATGACTCCAAGCGTTGTTGTTTCCGAAATCAACGGCGATTTGTAGGAAACGTCGCGACTTGTTGTACTTCTTTGACCACATCAGACAACAACCGAGGTCGTGAGCATACCATGTGAGATCACTGAGATTTACAGGATGACCGGTATTCCATTTTTCCACTTCCTCTTCAACAAACGTGCTGGCTTCCATCAAGACTTGATTGAAACGTTCCCAATCTTCCTGCTTACCATACACCAGAAGTCGTGTACTTATCACAGCCAACCAGAAACGGCGATAATGCTCCGAATCAGAGTCGCTGTTGGCACATTCCAACTTTTCTATTCTAAGAAGTGCTTTATCCAACCTGTCATTGACGAATGAAACTTCCGCTCCAGCTTGCAGGAAAAGGCAACGTTTGAGTCGACTTACTTCAGGGTTCCCTAAACGTTTAGAAGCTTCGTCATAAAGTTGAAACCACTCAACAATACGGCCCTCCTCTTTCCAACATGCAGCTTGGGTCGTATCGTAAAGAGCTTCCAACACATATTCATCTGACAGATGCTCGCATGCCCAACGATAAAGTCGAATCTGCTCCTCAACAGTTTCTCGGTTTCTCTGAAGAACAGCAAGCGTATCAACTAATTGCCAATGCGACCAGAAACGTTCTGTGTTATCTGAAGCGATCTTCAGATATCTACGGTGCAGAGAGATGCGTTTCTCTAATCCGAGTTTGCCCATATACGTGTATATGTCATCGGCGAGATGCACCAACTCAGGCGTGATTTCACTCTTAAGTGCTTCTTCAACCTCGTTATATGCCTCCGTAAGAATATCCGCCCCTGATGTAGGATCGGATTTTGCTTGCTCTATGAATGCATCAAACTTACTGCGAATATCTTTAAGTGTCAAAAGATTCATTTTTTCTCCCTCGCTCCAGGCTATTGCCGTAAAAACGACTAAACAGATGATCGATTTAGTGCAAAAGTCAACGATGTTTCTTTTATTAGACATATCAACATCTCCTTATGTGCAGAACGGTTCAAGCGTTGATTCCGAATATACAAAACACAGATAGTTCCTTTACCGTTCACGCTTTCTATTATTAAAGACGAAACTTTGATCAGAAAACGTGCATTAGGGAAAAAATTATAATAAAATCGGAAAATATGTTGACAGTTTGGGAAACAAAACACTCAACCTGCGCTGGCAGGATTTCATTGGAAAGAAAAGAACACAAGGGAATACTTGGCTTTTTGCAATATGGGGAATTTGAAAGCTACACGCTAAATTTCAACGCGTACAAATGCCAAGGATGCTCCGGAGAAAAAAACAACGAAAAATAGCGTTAGTAACAGCAAATCCATCGCCGCTGTGTTGAAATCACGGCTAAGACTGAGCGTATCTTCAAACGTCGGAATTGATGCTGGACTGATGGGCTTTTTTGACATACCCTCATAAGTCCCAATGATATGGGGACTCTCGGGATCTGCTCTATCCATATCCGTGACAAATTCGCGGTATTCACGGGCGTAACGCTGCACGTTCTCCACAAATTGTTGGTGCCGTTCAAACCCAGTGCCAGCAAAAACCTCAAGAAGGTGCTGAACAAGCACGACCGGTGAGACGCGGGTGACAGAACGCGCCAGTTGAATTTGGGCATGCTGCTGCGTTAAGTATTCGTGGATCAAACGTTCCCGCTCCGTCACATCTTTGATAACATATTCACCCGCGAACGCCATTTTTTGCGCTGGATGCTCATCCATGTCTTGCAAACGAGCGTCGTATTCACCCTTAAGTTCACTTACAAGTTGTATCGCGCGTTCGTTGAATTCATCATAAGTCATCGATGGTGAAAATCCGCTGGCAATAGAGGCAAGTGTACTCGGCATGAAAACCACGAAAGTGACCCACATCAATAGAAGGATCACAAGGCTTGCGGCACTTTGCCGCACACACGACGACACCAACAAACCTAACGCAAGAAACAGGCACAGGTACAGCATCGCAATGAAAAGGATAATGCCTAAGCGGCTCCACGCATCGGTACCAAGTTGGACCTCGCTGGCAGTGGAAATTACCAACAGGTTCATCAAAATCGCGAGCACAAACGGGACGCTAATACTCACCAACGCGCCTAAAAATTTCCCTATCAACACGGTATGACGCGGGACAGGATTTGCCAGCGTCAACCGGAGTGTCCCATGCTCGCGTTCGCCAGCAATCGAATCAAAGGTGAACAGAATCGCGATGAGACTCAAGACGTACCCGATCACAAACTCCCAATCTATTTTGATAGTGTCCGGACGAATATTTTGTCGATTGAGAGTCGCAGGCATATAATCTAACTGCCAGAAGCCTGCTAAGTCATCGGTGGCCCAAGCGTAAAATCCACCGTGGACATTGTCAGCCAAAAAGTCCTCACCGCCATCTGCACAGAAATGGAGAGACGACGGCTTTTTGTAAAGATAGCCGGGACCCTCTTGTGCAATCTGATACAAATGTGTTCGAGATTTTAAGCGATTCAACGATTCTGTCGCGGCATCGTGATATTTCTGCATCCGCACAGGATGCTCCTGGAGATGCACAATCGCATTGATTAGCATCAAGCCGAGAAGCAATACTGTTGTCAGCGCAAACCGAAGGCTATTCAGATTGTCGTAAATTTCTCGTTTCGCAATATGCCACATTGGTTATCAGTTGTTGGTTGTCGGTTGTCAGTTTTAATAGTTTTCAGTTCTTGGTACGGATTATTGCGTAATCCCTTCAGTCATCAGCCAATGCTTCGTGGCAGCGGCAGTTGCTGTTGTCTCCACAAAACACCTCTTAACTGACAACTGATAACTGATAACTGACGACTATTCTACACTTCACTTCTTTGGAAAACCAGAAATATCCCGATGAATAGGACGAGGTTGATTATCAACAGTAGACAAATATCTGGAAAAGCACGTGCTGCATTTATTGCGACATCGCTTCTCTGAAAAGAAAACTGCGGCAAACTATCCCAATCTACCGCACCGTTGTCAGCAGAAAACCATTGCTGAGCCCCGAACGCGTTCTTATCGTAGTAATAATCAATTAAGGCGCGTCGATACCTTCGCGCCGCTTCAAAAAAATCTCTGAGCCCGCGCAGGTCTGTCCCTACCCACGCTTGCGTTGCCGCGTCGTACATCCCGACCGGCGAGCCTCTCAAAAGGATGCGATCGACAATCGCGGGTTGAACAAAGATGGCTTCGAGTGCCTGTTTTCGGACAAGCCAGGTGCGTTCTGCGGCGTTGACGATCTGCGGTCCGAGGAAGCGGTAATAATCCTGCGCGTGCGGTACCTGAGGTTTAGAGGCTTCACTCAGTTTGTCAATGTATGAAACAGCGTGGTAATCATACCTAAGTGTTGATGAATCTTTATGAAAGTATTCGTCACTTGATCCCCATATCCAATTCGGATCTGCGTCTACCATACCAAAATCCGGATCTTCTCCTGGAAAGGCATCATTCGCAAGGAACTGCTTTCGCTCTCTGTCGAATGCCTCCCATATCTGTTTAATCTCCTCGTAAGCGGATACCATACGCGGTTGAGAAGTCTGCGGAGGCGCAATCGCGGCAAGAACAGCGTTTGGATACACCAACACCCAAAATCCCCAGACAAACATAGCAAGCATCAACGCGGTACCGGTTCTGCGGGTTACCGTCGAAATTAGCATGCCGATGAGGTAGAATACCGACAGATAGACAATTGAACTCAAGATAATCCCACCGATACGGAGAAAATCACCAGTACTCAGAGAAATAACGGTGGATGTTGTCAGCAAAATTATCGCGAGGAGTAGACTCATCAGCAACGGAACAAGCAAACAGAGCATCGCGCTGATGTATTTCGCCAGCAGGATTTGACCGCGACGCACCGGATGTGTTAGGACCAAACGCAATGTGCCGCGCTCGCGTTCCCCCGTAATGGCATCGTAGGCGAAAATAAGTGCGATTAGACTCAGAACGACTTCAAAAATGAAAACAATATCAATCGAAGTGAAGAGGTTGAGAAGTGGATTCGTCAATTTATACGTGCCAGTATCCCACAGCGTCGGTACAAAACTGTGAGATATCCAAATCTCGTTGCCCAGCCGTTTATCCAACCCGATATTGAAAATACTCAACGGATTTGGGGGACGGGCAACGTTCAATCTTCCGCCCGAATAGGTTTTCAATTCCTGCGATCGCCGTTCCTCGGTTTTGAGAGCAGTGCTATAAGCTTCTAACCGTCGCTCATAATCCTTGATAAGCACAGCAGTATTGGCGACCACAAGCAGCAACATAATGAGGACGGCTACAGCGAAGCGGAAGGTCATCAGGTTGTCGAGGAGTTCTCGGCGGATAAGCGTTGTTAACATGGTTTCCCCTTAAAATCGAACTGGATACAGCATTATCCTACTTCTGTCCCAGAGCCTTCAGAAACTCCGGATCCTCCTGTATATCCGAAAATTCGGGGGTTTCAAGAAAAGACGAGTAGTAGCCATCCAGATAATTGTAGGAAGTAACCACATACTCATCCTGAGCGACCTTCAAATGGTGTAAAGTTTTCTCCCGATCCTTCTCAGAAGCCCAGATACTTACAGCAAGTTGGAAGTGACTATAATGGTTGTTATCTTCCAAACCAATGGCGATCTGTAGGAACCGTTTCGCCTCGGCATACTTCTTCAACCACACCAGACAACAACCGACATCGTGCGCAAGCCACCAAAGATGGTCAAGATTTACAGGTTGACCTGCATCCCGTTTCTTCAACTCTCCTTCCAGGTACGCATTGACTTCCGTAAAGACTTGATCAAAATGATCCCAATCTTCCTGTCTACCGTAGACGAGAAGTCGATTTTCTTTGGCAGTCAACCAGAATTGAAAATAGTGCTCTGAACCGAGTTCGTTGTTAGCACGTTCCAACTTTTCTATTTCAAGGAGTGCTTCATTGAATCTGTCGTTGCCTCGTAAGACATCTGCTCCGACTTGCAGGAACTCGCCACGACTGTAGTAACTCACTTCAGGGTTTTCCAAGCGTCCAGAGGCTTCTTTATAAAGCTGAATCCAGTCATCAATACGACCTTCCGCCGCCCAACATCCAGACATACCCAGATTGGAAACAATCCGCAACACATATTTTTCTGACTGTTTGCATGCCCAACGGTAAAGACGCGTCTGTTCTTCAATAGCTTCCCGGTTTCTCCTAAGAAATCCAAGGCTATGCACTAACGACTTGTGCGACCAGTAACGTTCTGTATCATCTGACGCGTCATCCATATACTTACGGAGTAGAGGCACCCGTTTTTCCATGCCGAGACTACCCATAAGCGGGTACATCTCATCAACTGCAAGATGCACCAACTCAGGTGTGATTTCACCCTTAAGCGCATCTTCAATCTCGTTGACTGCCTTTTTAAGAATCTCCGCTCTGGATGCGGGGTCAGATTTTACTTGTTCCATGAATGCATCGAACGTGCTGCGCAGTTGCTCCAATGGATTCATAATATTCTCCTTCAGATTATCTGATAATTGTGAATGACCGAAGAGTTCTTGATCCAAGAGTTCCGGATCTGTTTGCAAACGTTTTCTTGCTCGGTGGAGTCGACTCGCAATTGTGTTCACCGGCACTCCCAAGTATTTGCCGATTTCTTTCATTGACATTTCGTCAAGATAATAGAGCGTTACGACCGTTCGTTCATTTTCTGGCAGTTTTTCCAAAAACTTTTGGACAAGTTCATGGCAATACGCTGTTCTCTCTGTCATCCGCTGTTCCAACGCGTACTGTGTGTAAGAGGATTCCTCAATCTCTTCCACAGGTGTGTTCTCCAGCGATTGCATAGCAGGCTTTCGCTTCTGTATCAACTTTTGCTTTCGCATCCAATCAATGCAACGCCGATTTGCGATGACATGGAGCCATCCCGCAAATTGATCGGGATTCTTGAGGGTCGAGAGTTTTCTGTATGCCTGAAGAAAGACCTCTTGGGTAATATCCTCAGCGTCGTGATAATCGTCGATCTTCCGCCATACAAAGGCATGAACGCTCTTTTGGTACTTTTCGACCAAAATACCAAATGCTGCGTCGTCACCCAATAAAATTTTGCGAATCAGTTGAACATCGTCTTCTTTTTCCACGAAATTCCCTCCCAATAAATAGATTGGATCTGGTATGTCTTCGCCAAAAAGTTTAATCAAATGCCAAGTTTTGTGCAATTAAGCAATATGGTACAGTTTACCGCTCTATATATTAAAGACGAAATTTTGGGTAAAAAACTTGCATTCTGGAGAAAAAAATGAAAACCTGATTTTTTTAGAATTTGTTTTGTGAGTGGCAGGCAACAAAAAAGGGAACCGGTTAAAAAACCAGTTCCCTGTGGACATTCTACTCGATTTCGGAAGCTAAGCTGACAATCCCGCAACAGCGGCGTCCTCACTGTCGAAATGTTCAAACAGATTAACCACACGACCCAGAACAATGAGATTTCTGATATGTTTCCCGACATTGATGACACCTACGCGTCCCTGTTTTCGTGACGCAGCAGCGTATGCCTCCATCAAGGTGCCAAGACCTGAACTATCGATCCGATTGACCTGCTCGAAATTGATGAGGATCCGTGGGGTATCAGAAGCCTCTATTTGTGGCAAGATAACTTTCCGTAAGTCTGATACGGAACGTCCGCCCACCTTTCCAGTGGGTTTCAAAATCGAGATACCATTTTGCTGGCGAATTTGCGTTGTCATTTTTTCTCCTTTTTTAATTTTTGAATTTTGTCACTGTTAATTGTTTTTTAATACGATTCAAACGTTCAATTTAAGGATGCGTTGACTTAACCCGAACTCTATCAAAAAAACCGTCTTTTTAACTCAAATCCAAGTCTGCGTCCGTTTTGAGGAGTTTATGGAATGTTTCAAGAGACGCTCCCCAAGGCTTTTCCTCTGTATAATGATAGTTTGGTTCAGCAGGCACGACAGTCTCATCACAACCGAAAGCAAGGTAACCGATGCCGAAGAGTAATAAACAGACAAGGAGCAGATTAATCATTAGGAAGCGCATTTTTTTCTCCTTATTAGAATAGGACTTGCATTTGAGTTTGCAAGTGGCAATTTTGCTAAAATTTTATATCCGTTGATTTAGGTGACGCATCTTAGATGTCAAAAGGTTGCATTATTTTCAAAAAGGGTGTTGAAACCAAATGAACTCAATTTGAAGGAATCGAGAGATAGAAGATGCCTTCTCCGAACCCCTCAGTCTTTGCTTTTCTCCTCCTTCTGCCTATATAGAGTTCGTTCAGGCAAAAAAGATAGTAAAACATTTGTCAGTTGTCGTTACTACAAATGAGTTCCAAAACAGTTGCATTTTTTTATCATGACTTCACCCTTTTATAATCAAAGATACGATTTTGAGACAGAAAGGGTGCATAATCCGAAAATAGTCCGAAAGGGCTATCACAGAGCAGCCCCTTTCTTGTATTTTAGTTAGGACTTACGTACTTCCCCTGGTAGAGTGCGGTTTCGAACTGCACCTACCGCGTAGGCATAGGCGTAATTCTGTGATTTTGCGTAAGTCCTATTTATTTAAAATCTTCAGAATATACAAACGTACAGAGGGTTCGTTTGTTGTTCACGCTCTCTATTATTAAAGACGAAAACTCAATCAGAAAACGTGCATTATGGGGAAAAATGAAAAAGTTGGATTTTGAGGTCTAAAATGCGCGGATTACTTTCGCAACGAAACGCTGTTTGAATTCCGAGGCATTTGGGTCGCCGAGGATAATAAAAAAGTCGGTGCCAGCATAGCCCGAGCGGCGCAAGGCAAAATAAATATTAACGCCCTCTACTTGCCAGATCAATCGGCTACCGAGGCTTAAAGCAGGACTGAAATCATAAGTGAGGGTGAATATCTGTTGATAACGTCTCTCAAAGTGCCACTGGATTTGTGAGGAGAGTCCTGCAGTGAAACCGTAGGCGTGGAGATTCAGACTTCCGCTGATGCGATGAATTCGTTCACTCGCCTGTTCACCCCAATTGTAGGTAACACCAACATTATTGAACCTGTCAGAAGCACGCGCACGTAATCCGATGCTGAAAACACTATCGTTGAATTCTTCAAATTGCCCACCCCTCCAGCCAGCCGCAAGTGCGTAGTCACTATGCATTAGAACAAGAGAAGATACATAGAAGTCACGCCGGAAGACTTTACCTTCGTAAGTATTAGAGATCTGGCTTTGGATAGAAGCGGATGCTCTGCGAAAGAGTCCTTCGCGCCATTCGTTTCGGATAAAACTACCCAAACCTATACCGCGGTAGCCGGTAAACGGACGGTACCCGAGTCTGTTGACGAAATCCGGATCTACAAAAAACGCGGACAGGTAGGGTTGGAAGAGCGATCCGTTGTAGCCTAAACTAATGAATCCATTCCTCCCATCCGATTCTTCTGCCCAAGTTTGGGTGAGGTTAGAACCCACTGAAAATTTACCGTGGCGTACATCTCCAGAAAGATAGCCAACATTATTAGCCCCAGTGTCAGGGTGATGATGCGAAAGGAGTGCCGCGCTGATATTGGATGTTGCCGTTAGCGTTTGTGAGGCTTGAAGAATAACGTTCTGGTTGTTTCGGTGATAGGTCCCTAAGGTGCCTACCGATGTATTTTTCCCGATTTTCCCAAAAAGTTTAAGCCCACCGTCCATATCCATTATCCGCCGCGAATGGAACAGGCGACCGAGGCGATAGACATTACCCCCTTCTGAAAAGAACGGACGACGATCGGGGACGTAGCGTTCCCCATAGGAAAAGTCAATACCTTCTACAGCCTGTTCAATATTGTCAAAATCAGGATTTGCTGTGCCGATGAGTCGCAGTTGTGGGGTAACCTCATAACGGATGTCCGCGCCTGCCCGGGCAGTATATTCCCTTCGCGACCGGGAGGTCGCTCCTACAGAAGTTTCCGTTTCACTGATGCCCCCAATCAGATAGGGTAACACCTTGAGTTCACGCTTGCGAGGCGGGGGTAGCACATCAATCCAGTGTCCATCGTTCTCGCGAAACTCATTTACTCCCAAATTACACCACCACGAGCGTTCTCCGGTGCGTTGTTGTAGCCTGTCAAAGTTGATACCCATCCGAATCGGTTTGGTTGTGTCGGGGTAATCCAGCATCTGCCACGGAATTTCCATTTCTACAATCCATCCATCTTCTACAATCCGTGCTGCGGTTTTCCATAGCCCAATCCACTCACTTTTCTCGGCGCGTCCCGTAGCGAGATGCGCGTATTTCGTGCCGAGCGGATTTACGATGAAGAAATTTCTGTCCGAAAACTGATGGGTGTGAAACGGGTCAAGACTGAAAGAGACCCAGTCCTCTCCGCGGATCCGGGTCTGATCTTTGGTTTGGCGCGCCACAATTTTGTCGGGCATATCATCGTAGAGATGAAGTCCAACATAAATGGCTGTGTCGGTATAAACGAGACGACCGATGGATTGGTTCTTGGCTGGCTTTTCGGTGCGTTCGTCGGTGAAACCGATGGCTTGCGGAGCGTCTTGCCAGCAGGCATCGTCGAGAACACCATCAATAGTGGGAGGCTGATCTGTTTTGACGGCGAGGAGTTCTTTCCGGACGGTCTGAGCGTTTTCAACTGCCGAAGTTTGTAAACTTGTGATTAAGGTAAACGATAACGTAATAAGCAATACTATCGCGTAATTTTTTTGTTTTATCTCTTCGTTTATGACACACTTGTGTGCCACGCGAGCCTTTGTCGTTGTAAACTTCGATGTCTTCATCAATTAATTTAATTTCCTCTGATTCAGATGTTAATTCCGCAGGGTGCTGGAGCAAATCACGGTTTTAATTCTTTTGTCTTTAGTTTACTCCGCACGCAACGCCTCAATCGGGGACAGCCGCATGGCTTTCACAGCAGGGTACAGTCCAAAACAGATGCCGAGCACTGCGGAGAAGGAAACCGCCATCAATATCCATTGCGTGGAGAACACCGCGGGCCATGTAGGAACGATTTTCACTATTCTCACGGCAAGATGCGCCATTCCCTTACCTACGAAGATACCCAGTCCAACACCGAGTAACCCACCGATACTACATAAACTAACAGATTCACTTAGAAATTGCAGCAGGATATCAGAATTTTTGGCACCGAGTGCCTTGCATAAGCCGATTTCGCGTGTGCGTTCCCCTACGGCAACCAACATCATGTTCATAATACCAATGCCACCCACAAGAAGTGAAAATCCAGCGATACTGCCCAATGCAATCTTTAGGACAATACTGATTTTCAAGAGACTTTCTAACCTATCTCGCACCTCAAAGATGCGGAAGAAGTCGTCTTCGTTCCGGTGGTGTCTGCGAATAACTGCTTTAACTTCCTCAATGGCTTTGGGAACTGCCGCTATAGTAGATGCATGAACGACAATCTGTAAAATTGTGTCGTCGCCAGTAAATCGTTGTTGCATCGTCGTCACGGGAATAAAGATCTGCTCATCGTAATTCGTGCCGAACTTCAGATTTCGTCCGCGTGGGACAAGCGTGCCAATGACAGTAAATCTTTCGGTGCGGTGTGTATACTTATATTGGTTATTGGTACTTCCGATTTTTATTTCTTTCCCGAGCGGCGATGTGCTTCCAAAAAGCCCGGTGGCCACACCTGATCCGATAACAGCAACTTTCATTGCTTTGTCAACGTCATTTTCTGAGATGAACCGTCCTGCTTGTAAGTCCCACTTCATCAATCGGGTATAGTTTTCATTGACCCCGTAATAGCCAACACGCATGTTTGAACCATGTTCAGCAAGAACCAGCACTCGCGAAAAGGCTGGCAGACGCGGGGTGACTCCCTTCACAGATGGACATGTTGCTTCAATTGCCAAGACATCAGCGTAGGTAAAGTGTTCCTTACTCCGAATCGGTACGCGGCGACCACCTACTAATTTGGTAGAAACGCGGTAAAGCGTGAAAGTGTTAAGCCCGCCGAGTTTTTGAATATCCTCAAGAATTATTGCTTTGGCACCATCACCGATAGCAATCATGGCAAGTACAGATGCAATACCGATAATAATGCCAAGCGTTGTCAGCAAAGAACGCAGTTTATTCGCGAGAAGTGCTTTTATGCCAACGGAAATGCTGTCAAGGAAACGCATTGGAAGTTTGTAGATATATTTCCCTCACCTTCGTTTTCTTGCACGGCCCGAGAAAACTAAGTGATACTTCGCGTGATGTTGGCATGAAATTCCGAGATGCTTCTCTCAACACTTCGGCACAGCGTCTCATCACTTAGATGGAACGCCTCGCGTATTGTCATTGACAGTTTCTGCTTCTGCTCTATCGAATCAAGCAACTGCTGGTTTGACACGACAACGACAGAATCAGCATTTTCTTGAATTTTCTGTAGCGAACGTTTCGCTTGTTCGGCGCGACGTTGACCTTCAAAGTTGAATGGACAGGTCACAACACCTACAGCCAAAGCCCCTTGTGCTTGCGCAAGAGATGCAATCAGAGGTGAAGCACCCGCACCTGTTCCGCCGCCCATACCGGCTATAATAAAGACAATATCGGCATCCGCAACGATGGCGTTGAGCGTTTCTCTGTCCTCTTCAGCGGCTCTTTTACCTATCTCTGGGTTCGCGCCACAACCAAGCCCTTGGGTGGTGTTAGCACCGATCTGCACCGGTGTTGCTGCACGGTGTTTATAAAGTGCTTGCTGGTCTGTATTCACAGTATAAAAATCAATGTCCGTCAAACCGTCTTCAATCATTCGTTTAACGGCGTTGCCGCCCGCGCCACCGACACCAATAACCTTAATTCTGGCTTGAATGCGTTTGGATTCTTCTCGTTTGGATGACATAGTTCTCCCTCTTTCAGGTTCGACACCGAACTCCTTGCGCAAGAGTTCACGCGTCTGTCTTAATTTCGTCTTGATTGTGCCCATCGCCAATCCGAGTTCAGTGTGGATCTCCTTGACGTTCCACAATTCGAGATAGTATAGGACCGCAACGCGGCGCACTTTATCCGGGAGGTGATGTACGGCTTCCCTGACATCGTCGTAGCGTTCCGTTTCCCTGAAGCGTGCGACTGCATCTTGGTCGATACGATCCGTCAGATCCGCATCACTATAAGGAATGTTATTCCCTGAACGACCAGCAGTAGCATAGTACCGCTTGCAAGCGTTGTAAGCAATACGATGCACCCATCCGCCAAAACTCTCAACACTTCTCAGTCCGCTGATATTTTCCCAGACGGTTCTCCAGACATCCATGAGAATTTCTTCGGCATCGCGGGGTTGTCTCGAATTTGCGATAATCACTTTCCAGATGCGTCGACTATAACGCGACATCAGTTCCGCAAATGCCAACTCATCACCGGCTTGTGCAAGCCCAATGAGTTCTTCATCTGTTAGAATGGTGTGCGTTGATAGATCGTATCGCATAAACAGTTTCCAATTAGATTTTAACCTAAAGAGTGAACTTTTTCGGGAGGCGGTTTAAAAAAAGTAAATTATCTAATTTTTGACTGTGTTTCTCACGGTGCCCTATACCTCCGAACGTAGGAAAACGAGGAACGCTCCTGAGAGAAACACACTGAGCAATAAAACCAGCAACAGTATATCCATTATTGCCGGGTTGAGTGTATCTTGAAAGGTTAACTTATCCTCAAATATCGGAATAGCCTCTGGTGAGACAGGCTTTTCCGACATGCCTTTTCGGACACCAATGAAGTGAAGACTTTCTGGATCCTCCCGATCCATTTCAACGATGAAGTTTCGGAACTGTTGGATATAAAGACGACACTGGTTTAAGTATTGTAAATGGCGATTAAAGCCTGTGCCTGCCATGGATTCAAGGGCGTATTGGATAACCGCCGCAGGAGAGCATCGGGTTATCCTTCTCGCGTGTAGGACTTGAGCACTTTGCGCCGCGAGATGCTGGCGGCTCAGCCGCTCACGCATCTCCATATCTCTGTTGACGAACTCTCGCTGGATCTCCAATTCCGAAGCGTCTACTCCCCTAACTTCTTCCTGCAAGGTTTCTGTTGATTGACGGCGTTCTCTTAAAGTTTCCCTTTTATTTAGGAAATCGCTTCTAATTTGGTCGAAGGCAGTCCCTCTTGTCATCTGAAATTGGTGATGCGTTTGAACGGGGGGCATCCATTCCGTTGAGAGGGTGCCGAGGGTTGATGGCGTAAACACCACGACGGTCACCCAGATGAGCAACAGGATAACGAGACTTAACCGGCTTTCTCGGGTCACAGCGGAGACGATAAGCCCAATTGCAACGAAGATACCAGCGTAGCAAGAAGCAATCAGAAGGATGAGTTCCACACGTCCCCAGTCCGCACCGCCGAGTTGCGTCCAACTCCCGGTAGAAATGATGGCGAGATTGAACAACACGGCACAATAGAAGGCGATGAGGACTGTGATGAGAGAACCAAGAAATTTACCGACTAACAGGGCAGTGCGCGAAATGGAATTTGCAAGGCACAGCCGCAGCGTCCCGCGTTCTCGCTCCCCCGAAAGCGCGTCAAAGGTAAAGAGGAGCGGAATAAAAGAGAGCAGATACGTGGTGATAAAAACCCAATCGATCACCGTGGTGTTAGGGCGAAGATTGCTGATTGCCTCTATATTCAGACGTGGAACCCCTAGCGACCAAATATAGGCAAGTCCGTATAGCCGCCAGAACCCACCACTCACGCTTTCGTCCGGTAGCAACGCCTCCCCGCCATCAGCGATGAAGGCAAGGGATGCAGGACGTTTGTAAAGTTTACCGGGCCCCTTTTGCAGCAGCGTATACAACTCCGTTCGGGATTTCAACTCAGTCTGAGAGGCGTTAACCTTCTCGGAATACTTCCGAACCCGTTTCGGATGGGTCTGAAGATGCACAACGGCGTTGGTTACCATTAATGCCACGAGGATGAACGTAGTTAAGGCAAAGCGGAGACTCGTGAGATGGTCTAAAAGTTCACGTGTGACAATATGCCAAATCATTTTTTTTATGTTCCTTGCGGTTCGCTGAGGGCATCTTTAGAAAAACGTTTCTTTCCATATATCCAGCCCGCCCGTTGGTTGGGCTTACACGCCTTAGTTCCATCGGTTGAATCTAACCTCCAGGTTGACTGAAAACCGATAACTGAAGTCTGACAACTATTTTACACTTCAACTTTGATAAAAATCAGAAATGTTGCCATGAAGAGGACGACATTAGCACATAAGAGTAAAAACAGTTCGGGTAGGGCGCGCTCCGCGTTGATGCCGACATCTGCACGCTCATAGTGAAAGTGAGGCAAGATTGACCAGTCTATATCCCCTTGATTCGTGGAAAACCATCGCAGACTCGCAAATGCTTCTCTCTCATGAAAGGCATCAACGAGAGCGTGTCGGTATGCCTGCGCGGCTCGGATATAATCCGCCATGCTGTCTAAATCAGTACCTGCCCACGCGGCGGTTGCAAACGTGTAGAGACTTGCAGGACTGAGTTTCATGAACCGTTCATCCGATTGTGCTTGTCGGAGGGATGTCAGCACTACCAGTTGCTGGACGACGAAGCCGACCTTTTCAGCACTCCGGATTTGCAGTGTTGTTGCGAATTCACAATAACGGCGCAAGTGCATTACCAGAGGGTCTTCGGTATCTCTCAATTCGACGTTCGCTCGAGGCAAATCTCCGAGATACCATCGTACCCTTCTAAAGAAATCGACACCTGCAAATGTATCAAAAAATAGTGGAGGGTCTCCCTTAAGTGGAGTATTGGCTAAGAACCGATCCCGCTCTCGATCTGCCTCTTCCCGAATCTGCGCTATTTGCTGGTCAGCAGATTTTTTTTCACCACGCATGTCGCCTCCCGGATTCAAGGCAAATCGGCTCCAGTTCGGATAGACGAGTACCAAAACCACCCACAAGAACATGCAGAGCATCAGGGATGTAGCGGCACGACGAGTTGTCGTGGAAATGAGCAAACCGATGAGGTAAAAAACCGACAGGTAGACGACTGTTGTTAAAACAATGCCACCAACTCTGAGAAAATCATCTGTGTTGAATTGCAGGGAAGGCGCGAACGAACACTGAATCAGTGCGAGCAGCAGGCTCATCATCACAGGGAGTAGCAGGCAAACCATCGCCGCAATATATTTGGCAAGCAGAACACTCCCGCGTCCAACGGAGTGTGAGAGCACCAAACGTAAGGTACCGGTTTCCCAATCACCCGCAATCGCATCATAAGCGAAAAGCAGGGACAGTAGACTCAACACAACTTGAAAGATAAAGACAAGATCGATCTGTGAAAAGAGATGCAGATAGGGGTTATTTAAACCGAGGGGCACTCCGGGGCTTGAGACGGATGGCTCGCTGCCAAATGCCCACTGTTGTTCCTCCGGTCTAACATCAACTATGGGGTTTGAGAGGGACGGTACGCTGTCAAACGCTATGTCAACATCACTGCCAAAACGTGTCTCTAAGCCAGCACTAAAGAGACTCAACGGGTTAGGTGGCCGTTGAACCTTCAACTTTAAATACGAATAGGTAGGTGTCGTGGCGATGATCTCTTGATTCATCGCCTCCCTCTGGCTATAGTCGGCGAGACGTTCTTCGTATGCACCAATTAAGACGAACGTATTGGCAACAATAAGCAGAAGGGTAATGACGACCGCGGCAAAAAAACGCGCACTCATCAGATGAATCAAGAGTTCTTGGCGTATCAGGGTCAGGAACATCGTTTCTCTTTGCTAAAGTTTCTTCGGCATGACGAAATAGACCTGTCCTTCTTCACCAATCGGTTTAACAAAAATAGGATCCAACTCACCCGAGAACTCCAGAGATAGAGCCTCCGTTTCAATGTGCGCAAGTGCCTCTGTCAGCAACTGAGGATCAAAACCGATACGGACACTTCCAGTGCTGGATGCCACTGCTAACGTCTCATGCTTTGTATCCGGTTCAGAAGTGTTCGGGGAAATCTGAATTTGTCGCGTATCTATCTCTAAACAGATAGCAGGATTTTCTGGATTTGCAAGCGGCGAAACCCTGCGTATTGCGTCCAAAATACGCACTCTCGGCACAACCGTCCGCCCTTTAAACGACTCTGGAATGAGTTTCTCATATTTCGGATATTCAGCGTCTACCAATCGCGCCGTCAATGTAGCGCGCTCATCGGCAAAAAGAATTTCATTCTCAACACGCGAAATCTTTACCTCTGGGGAATTGGCAAAATTTCGCTCAATCTCTTTGACGGCTTTGAGTGGCACGATGAATCCATCGCTCCCCCCAGACAACTTGAGCGGTTCACAATGTGCAAGGGCGAGCCGTCTGCCATCAGTAGCAACAACTTCAGTTCTGTCCTCAAAAAGATTAAAATAAAGCCCATTTAGAAACCGACGCTTTTTTTCTGTGGACGCAGCAAATTCAGTTTTGTAGAGGACAGACCGCAAGGTTTCTCCATCAATAATGAACGCTTCCTCGCCAAAGGAGGGGAGTTGGGGGAACTCTTTATCGGGAAGCCCAATAATTTTGTAAACGTCTTCCTGACCGGTGATTTCAACCCTATCGTTTGCCGTCGTGAAGTCTATCGGCTTCTCAGCGGGCCATGCTTTAACGATATCCTCCAACTTTTGGGCAGAGACCACAATGGCTCCTTCCTCTTTGACTGTCCCTTCAACTTTCATCCTGATGCCGATTTCCATGTCCGTCGCCATACATTCAATCGTGCTCCCTTCCGCATGGATGAGAACATTTGCCGGAATAGGTGAAGTATCCTGTCCACTTGCGATACTCTGGAGCACTTGTAAGGAGTACAAAAGCTCATCTCTCTCTAAAGTTAATTTCATTCCAAAATCTCCGTTCAAATGTTTTTGAGACCGATGTTCCCCTTCAATAGTGATGCCCAACGCTTCTTGCATCATGAATTCATACTTCTTCAACTGTTGTCGCGCACGGCGGAGACGACTTTTAATTGTATTTTTCGATACGCCTAAAAAACTACTGATTTCTGCGTACGTCATACCCTCAAGGTAATGAAGCGTGATGACTGTTCGATTGCCTTCCTTCAACTTCGCAAGCAACTCTTCCACCAAGTCGCGTCGCGCTTCCGCAAAAGTTTTCGCGTATTCCGACGCGACATATCGGGAATATGCCTCTGTCTCTACTTCAGAGATGTCAGCGTCTTCCAGCGGTTCGATGTGTCGCTGGTTCTTTCGAAGCCAAGCGATACAAAGGCGATCCGCAATGACATAAAGCCACCTTGGAAACCGCGTTGGATCTTCCAAGGTTTCCAATTTCTGATAGACTTGCAGGAAGGTTTCCTGCGTAATATCTTCGGCGACATGAAAATCCCGAATTTTCCGCCAGGCGAGCGTGTGAACCTGTTTCTGGTACTTTCTCACCAAGTGCTCAAAGGCAATTGCGTCACCCGCAAGGATGCGTTGAATCAATACAATATCATCGTTTCTCACCGGACATCTCCAGAAAGGTCATTTTATCAAGGGAACTTACACAATTCCCATATCTCGTGGATAGATGTGCCTATACATAGCAAAGAGGCACCCCATCACTTGACTTCACCATAGTGACGCGAACGAAGAAAAAAAAGGGTGCATAATTCTGCCGAAAAACAAAAAATGAGGGCATCCTTTCAGAAACGTCCCACCGTTCTGAAAGGAAAATTAACAATTGCCCTCATTTCCTAACTACACATATCTTAACCAAATTCTGTGATTTACTCAAGAAAATAATTTCGTGCTGTTTGGTGCGTTCCTCCTCTTTAGACTGGAATCCTGTAGACGTCCCAATAACCTGTGGGAGGGTTTCTAACCCCGACTTTCTTCTGCAGGTGTCCGTTTCCGCTGACGAGGTTTCTTAACCTCGCCAACTATAATGTATAATCATAGGCTTTACCATAAATATTTTTGTCGTTCCAAATACTAATCTTTGCGAAGAGCTTCAATCGGGGTAAGCGACGATGCTTTTATGGCGGGATACAAGCCAAAAGAAATACCGATGATCGCTGAGACTGATACTGAAATGAGTATCCACTCCAAGGAGATAACGGCGGGCCATTCGGGAACAATTTTGACGATGTTGACGGCGAGCAGTGCCATCCCTTCACCCGCGAGGATGCCCAACCCAACGCCGATTGCCCCGCCGACACCACACATAATCACTGACTCTATTAGAAATTGTAGTAGAATATCCAATCGTTTTGCACCGAGTGCCTTCCGAAGTCCGATTTCACGAGTGCGTTCGGTAACAGCGACTAACATCATGTTCATAATCCCGATACCGCCAACGAGGAGCGAGAATCCGGCGATGCTCCCTAAGGTGATTTTTATGATTTTACTGATTTTCTCTAATTGCGCCATACCGGCTTGCATCTCAAAGATCCCGACGAAGTCGTCTTGATTTCTATGCCGTTTCCGAATGACAGTTTTGACTTCTTCAACTGCCTTAGGAACATCCTCAACGGTATGTGCATAGACCGTGATGCGCGGAATCTGGTCATTGCCGGTGAAACGCTCCTGTACCGTTGATACAGGGATAAAGACGAGGTAGTCGAAACTGACACCGAACCGGAGACTTATACCTCTGGGCACGAATGTTCCAACAACCGTAAAGCGTTCCATGTATCGCCGCTTCCCTTTTTGACCCCACCGATTGCCATAGTCGTTGTGTCGTGCGACTTTAATTTCTTGTCCCAACGGGGATTTATCACCGAACAAGGCGGTTGCGACCTCATCTCCAAGCACACAGACTTTTGATGCGTTTTTAACGTCTTCATCGGTAATAAAACGTCCCTCTTTAACGTCCCAGTCCATTGCAGTGTTATAATTGGCATCTACGCCATTCCAGCCTGCCCGGATTTCAGCACCACCTGCGGCTTGGAGGAGCACACCTCCCCAGTTCCAGATTTGCGGTGTGGCTGCACTAATAGTTGGACATTCTGCCTCCATTGCCAATATATCTTCGTATTTTAGGTATTCCCTGCTACGATTACGGACCCAGCGATTGTTTACGCGCTTGTACGGCATACGGTACACAAAGAACTGATTTGCCCCACCTAACTTCTGTGCGTCTTGCCGGACAATCTCCTTGGCACCATCACCGATGGCTATCATCGCTAATACCGAAGCGACCCCGATGATAATGCCGAGCATCGTTAGCAATGAACGCATTTTGTTGCTACGCATCGCAGAAATTCCAACGGATACTGCTTCGACTATACGCATTTCATCCTCCCAATTACAGTGAAATCTGTTTTTACCGATTCCTCATTAGATTTTTTAGGTGTTGTATATTACTAAAAAAGTGTTCTTTCTTCTCGAATATTATGGATACACTTTAAGCGCGAAAAGATTGTCTTAATTTTATAGGACTTACGCACTTCACAGGTAGATGAGGTTTGTAACGGCGTCGATTCCAGAGAGGAACGTCTATGTTGTCCAAAGACAGGTGTCTCGGCTTAATTTGCGCAAGTTCCGTTGTTAATGACGCGGTTTAGGGACCAAAAGGGTGCATTACTTTTATGAGGTTTTACGCCGAACGCATGTTTTTAGTTTAGGGAGACTCGCGCTTTCGCGGAGAGGGTCTTTGCGAATGCCATACACACATTCTCTGAGATGCCATCCTCTATGAAACGAGAAGCCTACTATCGCTTGTGTGAGGTTGCATGGACTCTCCAGCAACACCCCACACAAGGAAGGAAGTTAGATAGATCATTCGCTCAATCAGTTTCCTCGGATGCAGGTTTCTCTGCAGCGTCCGCATTCAGGTATTTCAACGGGCTTTCGATGATGTAGTCCCCTGATTCCTCAAGAAACTGCTGAACCAGATAGACATGCCCAGCACCAATAATCAGCAGGATCCGTTCATCAACAGATTCGGTGATACGAGTGAGATTGACGGAAATCTTCAGATTCCGAGCATACCAAGAGTGGGCAATCCAATTGGCACCCGGATATCGGTCGCCGAGTCCAACACGCGCAATAAACCGTAGATATTCCTGATGGTCTTTACGTATACTTTCGGGATCGTTATCCCGTATGTACATGTCAATGATTGAGGTGTATTTCTCAGCTTCAATCCAAGTTGTGCCCTTTTCATCCTGAGTCACTTTCCCTTCACGCGTAGGCGGAGGAGGGAGAAGGTGTTCCTGATTGTGTGTCTTTGCGAATCCACGGTAGTCTATCAAATCCAAGTTAAATTCACCCCAAGGAATGAAAGGGTCATCTTTTCGGTAATCAATTCGGTAGTCAACACAATAAAGCCTCGGATGTCCCATCTGTTTTGCCAATCGGAAGCCTATCTGATCATGTTCGTTTCGCTTGAGTTCATAGGTTCCTTTCAGGTAGCCTTGATACTCTGTTTGCGTTCCAACACCATGCGTTTTTTCATCCCGTTCAAGAGCTATCTTGGTAGGTTTAAATTCCTTGAGTTGTTCAACTAACTGTTCGATCTCGCGTTGGCGTTTGGGGGAACGGACATCATCCATTTTTGTGTTATAAACATCCAATCCATCATTCGCCAAGTGCGTACTGCCGAGGATCATGATCGTCGGTTTTTTTGCCATCTGATTGGTTGTTTCTGTGGATACATCTGTCTGATCACCGATTGCGGTTGAGTTGACCGTGAATAACGCAGCAGCAAGCAACGTTAGTAAATAGAATTCACATTTCACTAAGGATTTCATAAAACTTTCTCCTATTTTCTGTTGTGCGGTTGATTCGGTTATATCCTTCGCATCTTCTCGACTTCCGAGTAGATAGAGAATGTGCTGAAACCTACTATTTTTATCTAATACTTAAATTTACAGACGCTTTAGGTCCCCTTCCGAGTAACGGTCGGGGACCCGAGATGAAAGTTCGCCTTCGTGTATTCATCTGAGGCGTTGATTGAAGGAACCCTAAAACGACCGGAGAACTTTAGCGGTAAATTTCTGCTTGAACTCCTGAGCGTTCGGGTCTCCGACGATCATGAAAAAGTCTGTGCCAGCGTAACCACTCTTGCGAAGTGCGAAGTAGACGTTTCTGTGTGATCCCTGCCATATAAGCCGACTACCCAGACTTAAGGCAGGTGTGAAGTCGTATGAGACAGTCAGTATGTTTTGGTGGATAGTCTCAAAGTGGCGTTGGATTTGCGTGATGAGTGCGGCAGTGAAACCGTATGCACGGAATTTCAACTGTGCGCTGACGCGGTGAAGGGTTTCGCCTGCGCTTTGTCCACCAGAGTAGAAAAGGCCTACCGTGTTGAATTGGTTTGTGGCATTTGCGAAGGCACCGATGGTGAAAATGCTATCGGTGAATTCCCCAAACCTTCCGCCCTTCCAAGTAGAGACAAGTGCATAGTCGCTGTGCGTGAGGAGTGTTGCAGCGAGGTAGAGCGTGCGTCGGAAGACGTTGTCTGCTGATGGGGATGTCTCCCGACCATAAGTGTTAGAAAGTTCTGTTTCTGCGTTAAGTTGGATACCGCGAAGATATCCGCCCCGCCATTCGTTTAGAACGTGGCTACCGAGGACCACCCCGCGGTACCCTGTGAAAGGATGGTAACCGAGGTGATTGACGAAATTAGGCGATACGAAGAAACTCTGAAGATAGGTTCGGGCAATTCGCCCCTTATAACTCAGTTCGACGCGTCCTGTGTTTTCGGATGTTTCGCCTGCCCAACTTTGGGCAAAGTAGGATTTCGCCGACACCCTGTTGTATCGCATATCCCCCGAAAGATAGCCGACAGTGTTCGTCTCTCCGTTTTTAGTGTGGTGTGTCAGGACTGCGGCATTCGCATTGGCTGTTTCTGTGAGGGTCCGTGAGACGCGGAAGATGCCGTTTTGGTTGTTTTTGTGATAGGTGCCGAGGACCCCGATGCTGGTATTTTTCTCTACCTTGCCGAAGAGGTTAAGCCCGGCATCCATATCAGCGACGCGTCGGGAGTAGAAGAGTTTGTCAAACCGGTATAGATTTCCGCCTTCGGAGAAGAAGGGACGTCGGTCCTCAACGTAGCGTTCGCCGTATGAGAAATCGATGCCTTCCACGGCTTGTTCGATGTTATCAAAATCGGGATTGGCAGTCCCGATGAGCCGCAGTTGCGGTGTGACTTCATACCGGACATCTCCGCCGACGCGTGCGGTGTATTCGTTGGCATCTGTCCCCATTTCACTGACACCCCCAATTATATACGGAAGCACCTTCAGATCGCGTTTTCGGGGTGGCGGTAAGACATCCACCCAATATCCATCGTTTTCCCGAAATTCGTGAACCCCTAAATTAGACCACCAAGATTTTTCGCCCGTCCGTCGCTGGAAGCGATCTATGTTGATACCCATCCCGATGGGTTCGGTTGTGTCGGGATAATCCAGCATTTGCCACGGGATTTCCATCTCCACAATCCAACCGTCTTCCACAATCTGTGCGGCGGTTTTCCATAATCCAATCCATTCGCTTTTTTCGGCGCGTCCGGTAGCGAGATGGGCATATTTCGTGCCGAGTGGATTTACGACGAAGAAATTTCTGTCGGACATCTGGTGTGTGTGGAACGGATCGAGACTAAAGGAGACGTAATCTTCTCCATTAAACATTGTTTGATCTTTGGTTTGGCGTCCGACAATTTTATCGGGTGCATCATCGTAGAGATGAAGCCCAACATAAATGGCTGTGTCTGTATAAACCAGGTGCCCCATAGTTTGGTTCTTCGCCGGTTTTTCGGTGCGTTCATCAATGAAGGTATTCGCTTTCGGTGCCTCTTGCCAGCAAGCATCATCAAGAACACCGTCAATGGTAGGTGGGTGTTCCATTTTGATTGCTGGAAGTTCTTTTTTTATCGCTGTGTTGTTTGGAGCCGCCCATAGTTGAGAACCGATGATGAGTGTTAGGGTGATACTGATTAACAAATTCGCTTTCATGTGTTTACCTCTTTCCTTTATGTATTATATTGGATTTATACCCAATCAACCGTAACTTGTATAAGAGTAGGTGCCTATGCTTCGGCTCCCCTACCCAACTTTAGTTGATGGACAAGGTCAAATTTATCTTCCGTCATGTTGTATCTCCGCGCATTTTGAGGTTGTCGTTACTACAAACGAGTTCCAAAATAGTTGCACTTTTTTCCATCAAAGCGGAGAGACTTAGGGTAGGGATCGTGGATGCAGTTTTGGGGATTAATCGGGCTGGGAAAGTGTTATTGAATTGCTGTGGTTAAGCATACCAGGATGCCTGGGCATTCCACATTTCGGCGTATAACCCGCCCCTGGCAAGCAACTCTTCATGTGTGCCATCTTCAACGAGTTGTCCTTCATCTAAAACGAGAATTCTGTCGCAGAGACGGGCGACGCCAAGTCGATGGGAGATGACAAGGGTGACACGCGATGCGTCTTTGGTGAGCAGTTCTCGGATCATTTCAACCTCGGCAACTGGGTCGATAGCGGCAGTGGGTTCATCGAACACAACGAATTGGCTCTGTCGGAAAAGTCCACGCGCAACGGCGAGGCGCAACCATTCTCCACTGGACACGTCGCGTCCGCCGAATTCGTGTCCGAGCCAAGTGTCAAGTTCTTGTGCGAAAGTAGAACCTGCTCTGTCGAGTGTGTGCCGCATAAAGGTGTCGTCTTGCATACGGTTCGGGTCAGCAAAGCCGACATTATCCCTAACAGGCAATAGGAACTTCGTGAAGTCCTGAAAGACAGCACTCGTTGTGGGTTTTTCGGAAGCCGTAGCACCTTGCGAAAACATGAGTGTTCCGCTATCTGGGACGTACAAACCGAGCAATATATTTGCGAGTGTTGTCTTTCCAGCACCATTTTTCCCGACGAGTGCGACGGTTTCGCCAGGCACTATTTTCGCGGTAATCTCCTTGAGGGTCTGCGTCGCTGCGCGAGGGTATCGAAATGAGAGATCATTCATGGCGACTGTTATCTCTCCCGCTTCTGCGACGAGTAGGGGCATCCCTTGTGGTTGCCCCTGGCCTTCCTGATGTTTCTCCGTCGCATCAGAAACACTACGCTCTTGGGTGGATTGCGTTGTGAACAGCGTCGCAAGGTCACGTAAGACACCGCTCTGTTCGGCGAGATTCCCCATAGAGCGCGCCATATATGAGAGAAATCCTTGTAACCCAGCGGCAGCGGCAATTAAACCCGTGAAGGTACCGGCGATTTTCTCAGGGTCGCCGTTATGTGCAACCCGTGCTGCGATGAAAACGATCACACAATATCCGAAGACAGAACTGAGGTTGGCGAGTGCGTTCCAGGCGGTTTTCCTTTTGAGGGATCCTATTTCCACCGTGGCGAGTTGACGATACGCGTTTTCCCATTTTGAAAGCAACCAACGTTGGAGTGTAAAGAGGCGGACCTCTGGACTGTTGACACGCTCGTAGAGCCGAGCCGCCCACGCCGTCTGTGTTCGGTTGGGACGTGCCGCCGCCCGGTCCTGTTCGAGTTCAAGCCGCGCAATCGGTTTCCTTGTGAAGAGAATGATGGAAGAACTGATAAACAGAGCGATCATACACCATATATTACTACTTAAAATAAAGACTGCGCCTAACAGTCCACACACGCTCGCGACACTATGAATATTGTCCAGAACACTCCGAAACCAACTGACAACGCGATCACTGAAACCTTGCGTTGCGCGGCTAAGATTATCGTGAAAGTCAGGGTCCAAAAAATGGAGCAGTGGCGTTTGTCCAGCTTGACGCAGAAGATCCTGCTGGAAATGGAGCACAGCCTTATTGGAGAACCACATCTGTGTTACACCGTTGAAAACATCGGTTAATATTTCCAAGGTCATTAGCACGAGATAAACACCCATCCAGAAAAAGAGTCCTTCAGCGTTTATTAATGCGTTTGTAAATCCGGCGATGATAATCGGTGTAAAACCACGATTTCCAGCGTTTATCAAACGGAGTAGAAGGGTGACAAAGAGGGGGAAGGGTGCAATCCGTATAAATTGCCAAATTAAGCGAAGAACCGCGCGTCGCGGTAGTGTATTTGTGTTTCTCATTGGTACCACTCACTTTGTGCGGCGAACATTTCGGCATATTTTCCATTCTGCTGTAGGAGTTCAGTGGGATTCCCGATTTCTACAATGTGTCCATCATCCAAAACAACCACGCGATCGGCAAGTCGTGTCGGTCCAAGCCGATGAGCGATGAGCAAGGCAGTCTTACCTTCTACCAATTCAACGAATTGCTGAAAAATTTCCAACTCAGCGAGTGGATCAAGTGCTGCCGTGGGTTCGTCAAAAATGACAAACTCACTCGCTTCTTTTATTAAACTCCGAGCAATAGCAACGCGTTGCCATTCGCCGCCGGAGAAATCTACACCCCCGAATTCAGGACCCAAAAACGTATCGAGTGGGAACCTTTCTGATTGCAATCCGACCTGGGTTAAGATCGCTGCAGCATGCGTATCGGAGGCAAGTAAGGACGAGGTGACCTCGTCCTTACTATCCAAAACCAGATTTTCGCGTAGGGTCGTCGGATAGCGTGCTGGATGCTGAAACACTACGGTGCAAGCACGCCGGATGTCTTCGGATGAGATTGTGTTGGTATTGATACCATCTATTGTGACGTGTCCTGCTGTTGGAGCACGCAAGCCTGCTAAGATGTGCGCCAAAGTCGTTTTTCCTGCGCCGTTTGCGCCGACAACAGCGAGGATTTCACCCGGACGAATGTGAACGTTAACATCGGAGAGTGCGTCTGTATCTGCACCCGGGTAACGATACGCGACGTTATGCAAACGGATACCCTCACGGACCGGATGCGGATAAGGCGTTCGTGTTTCGGAAGCGTCTTCATCCTGTTCCACTGCTAACAGATGACGCAGGTCTTCTCCGTAGCCAGCGTGTTGAACAAAGCCGATGACGAGATACTGCATGGAGTTCATCCCCATAGTAATGTTCCGAAGCGCCTCTAACACCAAGGCGGCGAGTCCGGCTTCGACCCGTCCCTGTGAAAGCGAGGTAACCAGTAATGCTCCAGCGATGATGGCTACGAAAATAAACACCTGAAAAATACCTTGGGATGCATTTTGAAAATCGATACCCAAGCGTTCCCGAAGATATTGTGCCAGGATCGTCCGCCAGCGTTGGAGAAGGGTTTCACCAATTCCCCATAAGCGGATTTCGGCAGCACTGCGGCGTTCTGTTAGAAGTTGGGCGTAGTAGTCCGCAAGCCGTCTGTTGCGTGTATTTTCCACCTCGAAGTGACGCACTCGCGTCCCCATCTGAATTTCAAAGACCCGCAATAATATTGCACCGCCGACGATAATCAGGGGAATCCAAATTGAAATCAGTCCTAAAACGATAGCACTGGTGAGTAGGGCGGGGGTGTATTCGATAAAGGTTAAGCCGTTCTGCATCAATTGGACAACACTCGAATCCCCTCCAGTAACGACCCGATTGATGAGGTTGTGCGATTCCTCGTCATCAAATGTCTCTAATGGTAACTTGCCTGTCTTTTGCAAGGCATCACGCTGCAAAGTGAAACCGGCTCTAATGCGAAGTTGTTCGCGCAAAAGCGGAAGGAGTGTTGAGATCGCCTGATCCACAAAAAAGAGGAGACAGAGCACCGCCAGCCATGGAACAACACTGTTTATAAGGTCTGCATCGACGAGGGTGTTAACGGTCTCTCGGATCACAAGCAGCTGGGCGGCACCGGCACCGGCATTGATGAGTACAAGGATTACCCACACA
Organism: Candidatus Poribacteria bacterium; assembly: GCA_965220065.1. GTDB lineage: Bacteria > Poribacteria > WGA-4E > WGA-4E > WGA-3G > WGA-3G. The sequence goes on along the minus strand of OZ244804.1, from coordinate 3,504,466 downwards.
GCGGCGATAAAAGGCGATGCTTTCAACACCTGTGCGAACAACCAGAGTAAGTCCCGAAATGAAGGGCGGGTTAATGTTACTTTGTCCCACATGGTTTTTTGTCTACCTCCGATATAGGGGCTTTACGTCATACCTACTTCAAATCGCTTTTCATAAAAGAAACCTGTGCGATAATAAAGGATAGCAGATTAAAAAGGACTAACAAACCGACTTGGGATAACACACTGCGATAAGAGATCTGCTCTTCAAAAACCGGCACAGCCTCCGGATCCACCGGTTTCTGAGATAACCCCTCCCTTACAGGATAGATATGGAGGCTTTCTGGATCACCCTGATCCGTCGTTTTAATGAAGTCTACGAACGTCTGCCGATAACGACGCGCTTGTTTGACAAAATTCATATAGCTAACGATACCTGTATTCGCAAACCCTTCCATCGCATATTGGAAAGTCGCTATTGGAGAGATTTGGGTGAGGTCGCGGGCGAGTTGTACTTGTTTAAATTGCTGGTCAATATGCCCATCTGAAAATCGAGTTTTCGTCTCTACTTCTTTGGTGAAAAAGTCTGCCCAGAGGCGCGTCGCTTTAGGATTTTCGGCAGATGCTGCTTTGCTTAACTTAGGCGGAACATCTCCGGCGTTATCAAAAGGATCGTATTCAGCATACAACTGTCCTAATTGTGCGTCCTTCTGTCTCAAAATCTCGTCAACGGATGGAATCGGATTCAGATTGCCGACAAAAGTCCCGAGTAGGCTCGGAAAGATAAACGCCAAAAACACCCAAGTGAGCAAAAGCCATACCAAACTTGTAATGGCGTTTGAGACACAACTGGAGAAAAAAAGTCCGAGAAAGATAAAAATGGAAACCAGCAATGCGAATAACCCCACCATCCCCAAAATACGTAGCCAGTGCTCAGACGCAAACGGGATATTTCCGAAGAAATGGATGACGAGTAGATTGATTAGGATACTAATGATAAGCGGCACCATGAGCGTCACAAAAGCACCGAGATATTTTCCCAACAACATCTGTCCGCGTGATACCGCATTCGACATCATCAGGCTCAGCGTACCACGCGCCCGTTCTCCGGCAATAGCATCGAAAGTGAATAAGATCGCAAAGAAACTCATCAGAATACCAATGAAGACCCAATCGATTTTGATGCGTTGTATCATGTTACCACCTTTATTCTCCAAGGGATACTCTAATATCCACGGCGGTATCCACTGGTAACCCTCAACAAATTCATCAAAACCGGCTCGACTGAGCATTCCGACATTCTGCATTGTGACAGAACGTGGGACCAATTTATCCGCCCCATCGGCACAGAAAGTCAACAGGTTAGGACGCTTTGAAATCTCCCCAGGTCCTATCAGTGCCAATGCCGCCAGCCCCTTATTCGCTAAATTTTCGATGTGATCCCTATTTTGTGCAATTTGCTGGTTATATGTATTAACCTGCGCAGTATAACCGTAACCCCCTAAACTGTATATTAGCGAGTTCGCCACAAACAGAACGGGCAATATAACGATTATCAAAGCGAACCGCAGCGTTGTGAGATTGTGGTATATTTCTTTGAATGCTATCTGCCAAATCATCTGTCTTGACTCCTCTTCTCAACCCAAATCATATCGTAAGAAGGCCACATAAGCCGCCATGAACAAAACGACATTCCATGCCAATAATATCAAAATATCTATGTAGGCACGGGATAAACTTTCGGAAAGTGAGAATCGTCGATGCTGGAAAACAGGCAGATCTGTTAGATCAGCGGCACTTTGATCACTGGAAAACCACGCTCGAGAAGTAAACGCCTCTTTATCTTTCAAATATTCAACAATTTTACGCTTATAGGCTCTGGAGTCCTGAATAAAAGCGTTATAACTCTGTCGGTCTGTCCCTGCTATTGTTCCGACAGCGAAGTGATACACATCCGCAAAGGAGATACGGGAAAGAGCATCTGCGAACTTAGCATTTCTCTCTCGTTCTTCCGCAGGTTTATTGAGAACTGCCTCCACTTTATCCGCATACGCAATCCGAAGCGGTTCCTGATACCCTAAAATCTCTTGAAAGATAGAGGTATCCGCTTTGTCAACATCCTTGACAATGTAACCTTCTAACAAATGTAAGTTATACAGCCCGTACGAAAAAAACGTCAAAAAACGGTTAGTTCTTTCATCCATCCCAGGTTTCCAAGCAATTGAATCCTTCAGGTTCTCGTAACCCCTCCGTTTGATATAGGTATCCCGTTCTTTTCTGAACTGATCCCACACATCACCAGCGGATTTAACGAGCTCTGCTTCAGGCTTGGATTGATAGGGTGGAAATTCCTCCACAACAATCGTCGCCATGTTTGAATGAACGATTGTGAGCATCACCCAAATAACCATCGAAAGGATTAAGGTCGTCGCAGGTGCCTTTGTCCAAATTGATAGAAGCAATCCTAAAAGATACCATGTTGACACGTACAACAGCGAGACAGCAAATATTAGCACAATATGTGAAATGTCGTTTCCATCAAAAGCAGTGACACGAGAAGAAAGCACGATGACCAGTGCCACGATTAAACTTAGCAAAACAATAGGGAACAGCGATAACATGCCGCCGAGGTATTTTCCCAGCACTATCACATCTCTTGGGATCGCGTTGGATAACACAAGCTTCAGTGTGCCATCCTCTCTTTCGCCTGAAATTGTATTGAAAGCAAATAGAATCGCTAATGCACTGAGAATGATTTTGAAGATAAAAACCACATCAATGGTCAGGAACATTGAAAGAAAAGAATTGTCTGAACCCCGTTTCTGTGCCGGTTCACCCATTATAGGGAAGGTGAGTTCAAAGACAGGCTTCGCCAATTCGATAGTGACCGTATTTGCGCCGGAGTTCTCCGCTCCTACGTTAAAGATACCTAAAGGATTCGGTTTCCGGTGTATTTTCGGTTTGATGTTGTAATAGAGATCCCACTCCTGCGTTTCCGCCGCTGCTTCCCGGACAGCAGTGTTATACCCTACCAAACGTTTTTCGTAATCACCCACTTGGACGAAAACAGCAACAGCCGTTGAGAGCAGACACACGATAAACCCAATCATAAACCGGGAGGTTAACACATTTGAGACGAATTCTCGCTGGACAACCAGCCAAAGCGTATGCATTAATATACCTCATCACCTTTGTCGGTAAAAACGACTTGTGATTACGACGCCTCTGGATAACAGGTTAAGAAGTCTACAGCCCCTCGCTATCCAAGTATTTCAGTGGACTTTCGACGATGTAATCCCCTGAATCCTCAAGAAATTGCTGCACAAGAAAAACATGTCCAGCACCGATAATTAATAGGATCCGGTCATCGGCAGATTCGGTGACCCGCGTCAGATTCACGAAGATTTTCAGGTTTCGAGGGTACCAAAAGTACGCCAACCAATTGGCACCGGGGTATTCGTCATCTAACCCTACACGCGCCTGTCGTAGATACGCCTGATGGTTTAAATTGTTCCATTCAGGTAGATTGTGTTGGATATACATGTCGAGTATCGACTCATATTTCTCAGACTCAATCCAGGTTTTACCCTCTTCATCTTGTGTAATTTTTCCATCTATAACAGGTGGAGTATACAATAGATATTCTTGATTATGTGCCTTTGCAAATGCCCTACGGTCTGTCAAACGAGGATCCCGATCCTTCCGAATCATATGAGCGTCTCGGAAATGATCCACACAATACACCCTGGAATGTTCCATCTCTTTTGCCAATCGAAACCCAATTTGATCACCTTCGCCCCGCTTGAGTTTATAGGTCCCATCCAGATAACCTTGATATTTTGCATTGACTTCAGTGTCGCGCTTTGAATCCACCTCAAGTGCTATTTTGGTAGGTTTAAATGCTTTAAGTTGTTTGACTACCTCTTGAATCTCGCGCTGGCGTTTGGGTGAGAGAACATCATCCATTTTGTCATTAAATGTATCCATTCCGGGATTCGCCAAGTGTGGACCGCCAAGGATCATAATCGTCGGTTTTTTCGTCATTTGCTCGGTTCCTCTTGTAGATGACTCCGTCCAATCATCGCTTGCAGCCGTACCGACTGTAAGTAACACAGCAACAAGCAACATCAAGAAATAGAACTTGCATTTCACTAAGACTTTCATAAAATTTTCTCCTGTCTGTAAAACTGTCTAATCAACGCTTAGGCTGGGGTTGTTTAGTTTGTAAAGAGACATCCAACGCAAGCATCGAAGGGACACATAAATCATATCCTCAATTGGTTTCCTCGGTTGAAGATTTCTCCTTTCCATCTGCCTCTAAGTATTGCAATGGACTCTCTATGTGATAAAATTCAGAGTCTTTCGCAATCTGTTTAAGAAATCCCAAGTGCCCAGCACCGATGATTAACAAAATACGCTCATCTTCTGATTCCGTAATTCGGGTGAGATTGACGAAAGTTTTTAGGTTCCTTGGATACCAACGATGTGCAACCCAATTCGCACCAGGATACTGATCTTGCGACCCAATTCGTGCAATCCGTAAGTAGTCGCGGAGGCTGGTGCGGATCTTTTCGTCTTGGTTCATCCGTATATACATGTCAATTATCGGTTCGTATTTCTCAGGCTCAATCCAGATTCTGCCATCTTCATCCTCCGTCATTTTTCCAGTAGGTGGAGGACCCAGAAGGTGTTCCTGATCGTTCGCCTCTGCAAACGCTCCCCAATCTGTCAAATGATCATCTAAATCATCACGGACGATTGGATCATCGCGAAAATAATCTACACAGTACACCTTTGGATGTCCCATATCTTTCGCCAGTCGGAACCCAATCTGGTGAATTTCATGAGGTTCAAGTTGAAAACTATCCTTTAGGTAACCGTTGTATTCCTCCTGAAGCTTAGCATTCCAACGTTCATCAACTTCAACGGCTATCTTTGTCGGTTTAAATTGGGCGAGTTGATCGGCAAGTGCCTGAAGTTCAACTTGCCGTTTAGGCGCAAGCACATCATCCATTCTGTAGTTGATTCGGTCTGCACCCCAATTTGCCAAATGTCCGCTTCCAAGAATCATAAGGGCCGGTTTCGTTTGATGTTTCATCAATTGACATCCTTCGTCTTTAGGTATTTCAGCGGACTTTCAACGATGTAGTCTCCCGAATCCTCAAGGAACTGCTGCACCAGAAAGGTATGTCCAGCACCCATCATCAACAGAATGCGATCGTCGGCAGATTCGGTGATCCGCGTTATATTCACGAAAATCTTGAGATTTCTATCATACCAAATATGGACAAGCCAATTCACCCCCGGATATTCGTCCCCCAATCCAACACGCGCATCATGTAAATATGCTCGCTGGCTTGCCCGGCTCCATGTCGGCTGATTCAGACGTATAAGCATGTCAGTTATTGGCTCATATTTCTCCGGTTCAATCCAGACTGTACCATCCTCATCCACTATAACTTTTCCTGGATCTACGGGATGGGATCCGAGGAGGTGCTCCTGATTATGTTTTTTGGCAAAGTCAATTGTGTTTATCAAATTACTATCAATACCACCTCTAAAGATTGGATTGTCTTTACTGCTTCGGAAATAATCCACACAGTATATCTTTGAATGTCCCAGTTGTTTTGCTAACCGAAAGCCAATCTGGTGCCCTTCGTTACGTCTCAGTTGAAATATTCCCTCCAGATAACCTTGGTAATCTGAATTAATTTCAGCATCCCGTGAGAAATCCACTTCCATTGCTATCTTGGTAGGACTAAACGCCTTGAGTTGTTCGATTAACTGCTGAATCTCGCGTTGGCGTTTGGGGGCAAGGACATCATCCATTTTGAGATTGATGCCATCCATTCCGGGATTCGATAAGTGTGCAGTACCGAGAATCATGATTGTGGGTTTTTGGGTCATTTGCGTAGTATCTCCTATAGATAACTCTGTTTGATCGTCGCTTTCGACTGCGCCGACTGCAAACAATATAGTGGCGAGTAACATCATCAAATAGAATTTGTATTTTACTAAGATTTTCATAAAACTTTCTCCTACTTGTAGTCGAGTTAAATTCCTCTCAAAAAGGATTACCAAATTTTCAACAACTGGAACAATAGGTTAAGGCGTTTCCGCCTCGGTTGCATCCAAGTATTTAAGCGGGCTTTCAACGATATAATCTCCTGAATCCTCAAGAAATTGCTGCACGAGGAAAACATGCCCAGCACCGATAATTAGTAGGATTCGGTCATCAGCAGATTCGGTGATACGCGTCAGATTCACAAAGATTTTGAGGTTCCGATCATACCAAACGTGGGCAACCCAATTTGCTCCGGGGTATTGGTCGCCTGACCCAATCCGCGCTATTTTTCGCAGATATAACTGATGGTCGTTACGTATACCTTCGGGTTCGTTATGCTGTATGTACATGTCAATGATCGGGACGTATTTCTCAGGTTCAATCCAGACCCTACCATCTTCCTCTTGGCGAATTATTTTCGCCTCGGGAGCCGCCAAGTCCTCTACGCTTGGCAGTAGGTGTTCTTGATTGTGTTCCTTTGCGAACTTGTCAGGATCGGTTAAATCTGAATCAAAATCATCTGGAAAAAACGGATTTTGCTCTGGCCAATAATCAACACCGTACAACTTCGGATGTCGCATCCGTTTTGCTAGCCGAAAGCCGATCTGGTCGCCTTCCCCACGCTTGAGTTCGTATGTACCTTCCAGATAGCCTTGGTAGTTTGCGTTGATCTCAGCATTTCGTGAAGGGTCTTGTTCAAGAGCTATCTTGGTGGGCTGAAAAGTTTTGAGTTGCGTCACCAACTGTTCGATTTCGCGCTGGCGTTTGGGGGCAAGAACATCATCCATTTTATAATTGATTCCATCCATTCCCGGATTCGCTAAGTGTCCGCTGCCGAGAATCATGATTGTCGGTTTCATGTGCGTGTTTCTCCTATCTACACTGGGAGCACTGTCCTTTCAAGATTCCTGTGTCTCAGCGCATTACTGTTTTACGTAAACTTATGTTGTCGCAAACTTGGGGATTTATCAATCGGTTGCTGCTGGATTTAAGTATTGCAACGGACTTTCAACGATGTAGTCGCCTGATTCCTCAAGAAACTGTTGAATCAGATAAACATGTGCAGCACCAACAACCATCAGGATACGATCATCGGTGGACTCTGTGATGCGCGTCAGATTCACAAAATTCTTGAGATTGTGAGCATACCACCAATGTGCAACCCAATTCGCACCTGGGTATTGGTCTTTGAGTCCGATACGTGCGGTGCGCAGATATGGTTGATGGTCGGCGTGCAACTGTTCAGGATCGTTAATCCGTATGTACATGTCAATCAGAGGTTCGTATCCTTCACGTTCAACCCAGACCGTGCCATCTACGTCCGCCCGAACTTTCACCCCGCTTGAGGAAATGCTCCATAAGAGGTGCTCCTGATTATGCGTCTCGGCAAACGTGGCGTAGTCTAATAAATTGTCATCAATTTCATGATATATCGGCCGGTGTTCCGGCCAGTCAGCAACACAGTAAAGCTTCGGATGTCCCATCTGTTTGGCTAACCGAAAGCCGATTTGGTCAGGCAGGCTCCGGGTGAGTTCGTAAGTGCCCTCCACGTAGCCTTGATAACTTGCGTTAATCTCCTCATCATCCCTTGCGTCTGCATAAACGGCTATCTTGGTAGGACTAAACGCTCTAAGTTGCTGCACCAGTTGTTCCATTTCGCGTTGGCGTTTGGGCGCGAGGACATCATCCATTTTTGTATTGAATACATTGATTCCCGGATTTGTGAAAAATGTGCTACCGAGAATCATGACCGTCGCTTTGTCTCCTGTGTTCTCTCTCTTCCATTGCCCTTTCAATTTGTCGCCAAAATCGATGTCTACCGCCCCGAAATTGCTGAGGTTCCCGAGCAACTCCTCAATACGTTCCGGCGCGATCTCCCCGACGATATTGACAAAAGTGGCTTCTCCAGACCTTTTCGGGATGATAATAGCGAAAATCCCGTAAACCTTCTCTTCGTCAAACAGTAGATTGATCTCCACCGTTTCGCGATGTTCCTCAATCTTGACGAGGATCTCCCATTCATCCTTTTTGAGCTTTTCATTGAAATAGTTAACTAACTTCTTCTCATCAATAGTCCTTCTATCGTAGGTGCGGACATAGATGCCATCTAACATCTGGATGAGTTCGGCGACTTCGGGTTGATCGCTCACCGATTTGGTAACCAGACTGATGAGTTTCGCGGTTAAGTTAACCTCAACCTTCGCCTTAAGGGGCTCTGGGAAATCGAAGAGGATAAGTCCTTTTCTATCGGTTTTGTCCGATTTTTTCTGTTGCGCGACTGCTGAGTGCATCAGTGTTAACGAGGCACCTAAAAACAGTAGCGTGAACAGTCGTATAAAGTGCTTTTGCAGTTTCATGGGTTCTACTCCTTACCTATTTTTTTTAACGGTTGGTTGCTGTGGTTTCTGATTTCAGGACATGATCCGGTTTCTCGGCGTTGCGCTTTACTCCCCACCGGTGGGGCATCGGGGCGTTTATCCAATTGCGAACTGTTTTGGAGATCGCCTCCTCCGAATTAGATTCGAGAATCTGTCCGAAAAGTGTACCAAGTTTCTGAAAGTCAATCTCTCCATAGATGTTCACAAAGCCCGAATTGCCATCATCGGTGAACATAACGAAGATGCCGTGCACGACGCCCGATTTTTCCCCGTAAAGCAGGCTGAGATCGAATTTATCCCTGATTTTGACGAGATGTTCCCACTTTTGGTTTTCAAGGATACCCCGATAGTGGTTCACCATCCCGTCGAGGTCTTTCATCTCTTGATCGTAAACCCGGATAGAGGCACCTTTTAGCATTTCGGCATACGCCGCATATTCTGACAGATCTATCGATCCATCTTCAGCAAGTTTTGGGTTACTTGCGATGCCGAAATTGATAAAAAGGCCCAAAAGACTTTTGTCCAAGTCAATTTCAACTTTCGGGGCAGGGGCATCTGGCAAACCCATTTCTATTTTACCGCGGACTGTCTCTGTTAGATTGTTGGTCCGGGCATACCCGTTGGTGAAGAAACAACAGACGACTAAAAAGGCTATACTTGTTAAAAGGGCTGTAAGGGTGGATTTTTTCACGGGGTTCTTCCTCCTTAATGTGAACGTTGATCGCTCCTCGTATCCAGAGCGTTCCGCGGTAACTGGTCAAGGCTATCCAGACTCCGATGGATCGCCGATGAAATATTTCTCTTCTGTTTTGACACGCGGCGGGAGACTGTTTCAATCTGAACAAACGGACGACTTGAAACCTCATCAATCCGCACATCCGGGAGTTTCTCGTTAACGACGGTGCCGGTTCGCTCCACGGCGTAATTCAATTTACCGAGTGCATAAGCCAAGTCACGGGAGGCTTGCTGCACCTTCAGATGTTGTTGGTACTGATAGGTCCCGAACAGGACGATTCCGATGAGACATGCGAACGCACCTGCGCGAGCGAGCGTCGAAGTTAAATCATCCGAGAACGTAAACAGTTGGAATATCCGATGTAGCCACCTCGGTCCCTTGCTGGGATGCGCGCGAACGTAAGCCTCAACGGCGTTGAAGATTTCCGGCGGTGGCTCTGGTTTCGGAAGTTCGTGCAATGCGCCGCTAATTGCTTGTGCGAAGCGAACTTCATCTTGACACATTGGGCAGGACGCAATATGTGTCGCCATTGTCGCATGAAGATCCGCATTTAATTCATCGGCGAGATACGCCTCTAAATTGTCTTGGACCTCCAGGCAGGATGAATCTTGGTGAAGAGGAAAATCGTTCATTCTTCATTCCTCCAGTAGGGACGCAGTAGTTCCCGTAATCTCTTGCGGGCACGAAATGCCGTTGATTTTACAGTACCTTCGGGTTGTTCTAAGACTTCTGCAATTTCTTTGAAACTCATGCCATTCAGTTCCCGCATAATTATCACTGACCGCATCTCTGGCGGCAATTTTTTAATCGCACACTGGACGGAGTCTTTGAGTTCTTGTTGGATCACAATCTCATCTGGTGATGGATTCGCCCGACCAGAATGCGTGTGCATCAAAGTTTCGAGTTCTGTTTCGGGATCTGTATCGTCTCCGCCTGTTAAATGCACCTGAAATTTGTCTCGTTTTAGCAGATTGAAACAGAGATTCTGTGCACATTTTAGCAACCATGAGTGTGCAGTCTTCGGACGCAATTTGTTACGGTGTTTCCACGCCGTGATAAACGTCTCTTGTGTTATATCCTCTGCGTCTTCTCGATTTCCGAGTAGGTAGAGGGTGTGTTGATAAACCCGAGCCTTGTGTGTATGGACAAGCTCAAGGAATTTATCTTCTGTCATGTTTCAACTCCGCGCATTGTGAGGTTGTCGTTACTACAAACGAGTTTGAAAAAAGTTGCATTTTTTTTGATTTTATATTTTTCGGAGGAATTTAGGCAGGGCTGACTGAATGTGGTAGGTGCGGTTTGCAACCGCACCAAACTATAAAAGACGGCACGTTTCTGGGCAGGACGGGAGCAAAATTTAAGCCTACTCCCATTGGAATACAGTGCCTAACACACGCATCGGTTCATCGCGGAGCCATCTATATATCTGTGGTGCTTCGTCAACGCTCACTTTATGTCGGATGAGCGGTGCGATCTTGACAGAACCTTGGCGGAGCAAGCGACAGAGATTGTCCAGATCGTCGACCGTAAAATGGCTGCACTGGAGGATGCCGATCTCCTTATGTTGTCCAACGTTAAAGGTGTAATTGACATCAAAGCGTCCGGCAACTAAGAGCAATCGTCCTCGAACTTTGCATGCACTGATCATCGGTGTTACCATGTCTGGAACACCCGCGAAGTCCATGACAGCATCGAAGGAACCCTCCTGGATTTGAGCATCCCATCCATCATCACTCGTATTGAGAACCGCCTCTGCTACACCGAGTTGGCGGATCTTTTCGAGTCGAGATTCCTCAATGTCGCAGACTGTGACGCGGGCTCCCATGGCGTTGGCGATCTGCGCCGCAAACATACCGATACAGCCTTGTCCGACAATCAGTACTTTTTCTCCGATGCGCGGATCAATACGCCGGCAGCAATGCATCGCGACACCAGAGATACCGAAGAGGGCGGCTTCACCAGGGTCAATGTCTCCTGGCAATTTGAACAGGAGTCCATCTTCTGGAATAGTGAACCGTTCGACATGATTCACACTCGCATAGATGAGGTCACCCATCTGAAGTTGTGTTACGTCCGGTCCCGTTTCAATGACTCTACCGACGTTCTGGTATCCATCGGTGGTTGGTAACCGACTATTGGAGGCTGAATAGTTCCCACCGATCAGTTGATTCCGTTCTGTACCGTTCGTCAGTCCCGTGAAGACAGCTTGACACAGCACTTCGTTTCCGATAGGGGGTGTTGGCTCTTTCCAATCGGTGACAACGATTTTCTCGCGCTTTTCATCTGGCAATAATTTAACGACAAGTGCTCTCACAATTTTCACCGCTCCTTAGAGAAATTTAATATGTGATCCTCCTTTTAAGTTATTTAAAACCTACGGATTTGTCAAGGAATTTCAAAATTCTTTAGGACTCTACCGTCCTCATTTATCCGTTGTCAGAAAAACTTTTTAGTAATAAATAGAAATATTAACAACCCATAATTGTTCAACATCCATTTTTCTCATATCATTATAAAAAAATTAGAGGCTCTTAGACGTATACGATGACTAAGTTGCATGCAGATTCGTGAAAATAATGAGAGAAAAATAGGGTATAATTTTGTAACTTTTTTAAGGAAATCAACGATAAAATAAATAAAAATATAGATAAAATTAAATCCTCCCCAAAATTAAACTTTTCTGAAATTTCGACTCCAAAACGCGCCGACTCCTTAAAAAATTATGTTGACAGAATTGTCACATTTCCTATACAATTTTAAATCATATTCCGGAACGGAATCGAAAGCGATCGAAACCATCTTTGATTAAAAATATTGTAATACTGCACACCAGTAAGGAGAATTCGCAATGCCGAAACGCGTTAATAAAGCGATTGAATTGTTAGTAGATGACCTGCCTGTCTTCTATACCGGCAGCCACACAGGCGCGGAATTGAACTATGACGCAGGCCGCGCGATGGCAAACACTTGGGCGGACTATATCAATGTCGGCATGGAGCATGGAAGTTTCGATCTCGCTGGATTGGATAGTTTCATGCGTGGGCTCGCCGATGGGGGTCCCACCAATAGCGGACACCAAACCCCGGCTGTTGTTGTTGAATTGCCAGTGGACGGTATCAGTGCAGATGTGATTCGTGCCAACGGTTGGCAGATGCGGCAACTCCTCGCACGCGGTGTGCACGGCTTGCTACTTTGTCACGCCGAATCCCCGGAAGCCGTCAAAGCGTTTGTTGAAGCGTGCCGTTACCCATTCCAAACGATCGGCGTTGGCACACAATTGGATGTCGGCAGACGCGGCTCCGCCGGACAAGGTTCCGCTGCACCCATTTGGGGCATCTCCGTCGACAAATACTTGGATGTCGCTGATCCATGGCCCCTGAACCCGGACGGTGAACTTTTCTTGGGTCTCAAATTTGAGAACAAGCGTGCGTTAGCAAACGTCGAAATTACGGCACAGGTCCCCGGAATCGCCTTCGCTGAATGGGGTCCCGGTGACATGAGCATGTCATTTGGCTACAAAAATTCACCGAACCCACGTCCACAAGAATTGGAAGATGCCCGAAATCGCGTCTTTAACGCATGCAAATCTGCGGGTATCGCGTTTTTGGAAAGCACTTCACCCGATACAATTGAGGCGAGCATCGACGCGGGTGTCCGGGTCACCGGTGGTGGCGAAGAAGCCGCACGCATCGGACGGGCGTACGCCGGTAGAACCATGCCTGTCTAAAACTTACTGACGAATCAAGATCCAAAACACCAAGCCTGAAACGTAGGGACTGGTGGATTTCGCATTCCCGACTCAACCGAAATTGTAGCCTGCAACAATACGCAGGCGGATATACGTCAACGGACGTTATTAACCTCAGTGAACCCACCGAACCGCAAGGAATAATTAAAATGGCATTAACAGAGCAGGAAATGTTGGCGGAACTGCGCAAATATGATACGCCTTCCATCACAAACGTGGTTGCCACCTATCCAGGGAGTCCTCATTGTCTTGGACTCTACAATCCATGGACAGAAAATTGGTATACGGATACAACCATCCGCTGTATGTATCCTGAACTCGGAGCCATCGCAGGTTATGCCGTGACGTGCGTCTACAGCGTACCGGATCCGAACTATTCGGAACTCTCCTTTATGGATGTCATTGATGCGATGGGTGCCTCTAAGCAGCCGACGATTTTCGCATTTGAGCAGAAGTTCCCGCCTGAACTTGCCAACAAGGTCGGTTTAGCAGGTGGCAACATGACAGCGGCGATGAAATCCATCGGCTGTCTGGGGGCAATCTCGAACGGTCCGTCTCGCGATATCGATGAAATCCGACCAATGGAATTCCAGTATCTGTTAAGTGGCATCACACCCGGACACGGTGCAATGGCGGTTCAAGCTGTTAACGTTCCCGTCTCAATAGCGGGGATGGATGTCGCACCCGGTGAGATTATCCACATGGACGAGAACGGTGCGTGCAAATTCCCAGCGGACAAACTGGAGGCGGTCCTGACGAACGTCAAGGCACTGCTTGAAGAAGAGGGCGATCGGATTGGGAAACTGCTTTCAGGGCCGAAGACAGCAAAGCAGGTTCGGGCGATTTTCGGCGGACACTCCTACGCCGAAGATGACGAGGAATAACACATTTTCGCAACTATCAAACGCCTATGTTTTAACGTTGAAACTGATACCCATCTGGAAATGATGAACCAAAAACTCATTGAACGCTGGCAGGCAGAATTTGAAACAGCAGATGCAGAGACAGTTCGACAAATGCTCGCTGAAGCACCAGAACTCGTAAACGTGAAAGTGAATCGGATATCACCGCTCCATAGTGCGAGTATCAGGCTCAAAGATCTCAATAAAGTCAAGGCACTTGTGGAGGCAGGCGCGGACGTGAATAACAACAGTGACTTGGGTACGCATTGGCCAAGCAGCGATTACGAGGTTAACCGGTATCTCATCAGTCAGGGAACCGCCGTTAATCAACCGAGTTATCTTGGGTTTCATGCCGTCGGTGTCACTAACTTCGATTCCTTTCTGCTCATGATGGAAAACGGATTGGATCCAAATTTCGCATGGCCCTACAACGGCGAAACCTTACTCCACGTGCAAGCCCGTCACGATGACGATACGCATCTCGCACAAGCCTATATCCTGATTAAAGCAGGTGCCGATGTCAACGCACAAGCACTGAGTGGACTTGATGACGAACCCATCATGGATAACGAACATTTCGTTCAATACGGCAAGGAAACACCGCTACATTTCGCCGCTCGATTAGGTAACCTGCGGATGGTTCGGTTATTGTTAGATCACGGTGCCAACCCATCGCTCAAAACGGTCAGTCGAATGCGTCAGCCGAAACAGTTTACCGAATGGACAGATGACGTTACATCACTGGTCTGGCCGCTACGTGAATTCAAGAGAGTTGTGTTTCAACCCTATGAAGGAGAGACACCGCTCGAAATGGCATTACGTGAGGGCAACGAAGAGATTGCCAACACACTCAACAGACGCGTTGAGATTGCTTCGGGTTAATCCCAAAAGCTTGAAAAACGTCAAAAATCTCATAAAAATCATTTGTCAAGCATGCAAAAATTTTATATAATAATTTGGACGAGAATATTCCAGCAGGAAATCCTTTCTCCAATTTCTGCACTAATGAATAGCAGCAAGCACACTTAAATTATAACAGGATAAAGAATGGATAATGTCTTTGAAGCCCTGAATGAGCGGGGTTTTATCAAACAAACTACGAATGCTGAACAGGTCGCGCGCTTGTTAGGTGAAGAACAGGTTACCTACTACGTCGGCTTTGATCCGACAGCACCGAGTCTGCACGTCGGGAGTCTTGTCCCCATCATGGCGATGGCACACCTGCAACGCGCCGGGCATAAGCCGATTGCAATCATTGGGGGCGGCACGACGATGATTGGCGACCCAACAGACAAGACTGAAATGCGCCCCATGTTGTCGCAGGAACAAATTTCGACGAACAGCACAGACATCCTTGCCCAGCTGCAACGTTACTTAAATCTTGATAACGCAATAGCAAATAACGAGGGATCCCAGACTGCATCAAAGACTGGAAGATTTCTTAACAACGCCGACTGGTTGTTGTCTGTCAATTACATTGAATTTCTACGCGATATTGGCAAACACTTTCGGGTAAATGAGATGATCAAGGCAGAAGGTTATCGGCAACGCCTTGAACGTGAACTCGGTCTCTCATTCCTTGAATTTAATTATCAACTCCTCCAAGCTTACGATTATTTATATCTTTTTCAGAAATACGGATGTCGTCTCCAACTCGGTGGGGACGACCAGTGGGGCAATATTCTTGCGGGTGTTGATCTCGTCCGTCGAGTTGAAGGCGAACGTGTTCACGCAGTCACTTTTCCGCTGCTGACTACGGCAAGCGGCGCGAAGATGGGAAAAACCGCAAGCGGTGCAGTTTGGCTTGACGCTGAACGCACATCACCGTATGAATTCTATCAATACTGGATTAACGTGGACGACCGCGATGTCTCACGATTTTTAGCGTATTTCACTTTCCTTCCAATGGGCGAGATTCGACGACTCGCTAACTTGGAAGATGAAGCAATTCGGGAAGCGAAGGAAGTCCTCGCGTATGAAGCCACAACACTCGCCCACGGAAAGGCAGAGGCGGATAAAGCACAAGAAGCATCACGCGCTGCGTTTGGTGGCGGGAACCTTGATGAAGTCGCAATGCCGACTTCGGTTATCGCACCAGAACGGCTTGACAGCGGGATTCCAATCATGGAACTCTTCCATGAAGTCGGATTGGCAAATTCACGTAGCGAAGCGCGGCGGCTCGTTCAGCAAGGGGGTGCTTACATCAACGAAAAACAGTACCGCGCGATAGATATGGTGGTTGGTACCGACCTGCTTGAGGAGAATGCTTTGCTCCTCCGCGCTGGGAAGAAACGTTACCACCGAATTATTATTGAAAATTAATTATAACTATAGAAATTCTTACAGACGCGCTTTCGAGCGCATATTATCATAAAATGGTTATCAGTGTGTTTTCTTCGGGCGTATTGACAACCAAAGGGGTATGAGTATGACGGTTGATAATCCGAAAGGGGTTGATGAAGAGGCAACCTCTCCAAAACAGTCAGACGAAGGCAAGCGGGCAGGACTCACCTTCACACCGTATTTCACCACATCAGGCGTTCATCCTTACGATTTGTTGGAATGGGAACGCCGCGACGCGGTCATCTACAACGAAAAGGGTGATGTCATTTTTAAACAGGAGCAGGTCGAAGTACCGGCAGACTGGACGCAACTTGCGACAGATATTGCGGCATCGAAATATTTCCGAAAAGCCGGAGTGCCCGGTGCAGAATCGGAGGACAGTGCCCGCCAATTGGTTACCCGTGTGGCGCGCACGCTTCGTCGCGCAGGCGAAGAATTCGGCGGGTATTTTGCTACCCCCGAAGACGCAGAGACGTTTGAGATGGAATTGACGCATATCCTCGTTACACAACGGGGTGCTTTCAACTCGCCTGTTTGGTTTAACTGCGGTTTGTGGCACGAATATGGTATTGAGGGAGGTGGCGGCAACTACTACTGGGACCGAGATTCACAGGAAGTCAAGGTCACTACCAATGCATACCAACATCCGCAAAATTCCGCCTGCTTCATTCAAAAGGTTGACGATTCTCTGGACTCTATGTTGGATCTCCAGAGAGCTGAAGTGCGTCTCTTTAAATACGGCAGTGGCACAGGTTCCAACTTCAGCAAAGTTCGCGCGAAGGGTGAACTCCTCTCTGGTGGTGGTGAGAGTTCGGGGGTACTATCATTCCTCGAAGGCTTCGACCGATGGGCAGGCAGTATCAAATCTGGTGGCACCACAAGACGGGCAGCTAAAATGGTTATCCTCGATATGGATCACCCAGAAATCGCTGATTATATCGACTGGAAATTACGTGAAGAGGATAAAGCAAAAGCACTCATCGCCGCGGGATATCCAGCCGATTTCAATGGTGAAGCATACAGCACCGTCAGTGGACAGAACAGCAATAACTCTGTCCGGATCCCGGATGAGTTCATGAATGCCTACTTACAGGGAGATTCATGGAGAACTACTTACCGGACAAGCGGTCAAGTCGCAGACGAATATGATGCCAGAACACTGATGGAGAAGATCGCCTATGCCGCTTGGGCATGCGCGGATCCGGGTGTCCAGTTTGACAGCACGATTCAGAAATGGCATACATGTAAAAACTCAGGTAAGATTAATGCGAGTAATCCGTGCAGTGAATACCTCTTCTTAGACGATTCCGCTTGTAATCTTGCCAGTATCAACCTTGCCAAGTTTTTGAGAGACGATGATAGCTTTGACATTGAAGGCTTTCGCGCGACCGTCCGTGTGTTTGTCACCGCGATGGAGATTATAGTCAGTCTCTCTTCATACCCGACGAAAGATATAGCGCAACGTTCTGATGAATATCGTCCACTTGGACTCGGCTATGCTAACTTGGGCGCGCTCTTGATGCGTTTAGGTATTCCTTACGACAGTGATCAAGCATGTGCCTACGCAGGTGCTATCACTGCTATCCTGAGCGGACAGGGATATCACACAAGTGCAGAGATCGCCGAGAGCATCGGGGCTTTTGATGGCTACGCGAAGAATCGGGACTCAATGTTAGATGTTATGCGGCTGCACCGCGATGCCGCCTATGACATTGACCCGATCGCATGTCCGCCGGATCTTTTCGACGCAGCAAAGACAAATTGGGATGCCTGCCTTGAAAAAGGTGAACAGTGGGGCTATCGAAATTCCCAAATTAGCGTCATCGCTCCGACCGGAACGATCTCCTTCTTGATGGATTGCGATACAACGGGAATTGAACCCGAGTTTGCCCTCGTCAAGTTCAAAAAGTTGGCGGGTGGTGGATACATGAAGATTGTCAACCAGAGCGTCCGCGATGCCTTGCACAACTTAGATTACACGCTCCAGCAGACAGAGGCGATTATTACGTATATTGTCGGAACAGGCACTTTTGAAGGGACACCGAACATCAACGCCGATACATTGAAGCGGAAAGGCTTCACACAGGAGGACATCGCCCGCGTTGCGGAGATGTTACCGAGTGCATTCGACCTGAACCTCGCCTTTGCCCCGGGATTTCTCGGAGAAGAGTGTCTTGAGCGGTTAGGTATTACCGAAGAAGAAGCCGCAGATCCGAGCTTTGATCTCCTCTCTGCAATTGGATTCAGCGAAGATGAAATTAGTATTGCTGAAGAGGTCATCTGTGGTACAGGCACGGTTGAGGGCGCGCCACACCTCTCACCGATGCATTACGCCGTTTTTGATTGTGCTGTCCAATGTGGGAAGCACGGAACTCGTTATATAAATCACATGGGACCGTTGAAAATGATGGCGGCTGTGCAACCCTTTATCTCTGGTGCTATCTCCAAGACTGTCAACATCCCACACGACGCAACGGTAGATGACATCAAAACGTTATACGTGGAAGCGTGGCGACGCGGTGTCAAATGTCTCGCCGTTTATCGTGATGGTAGCAAAGGGAGCCAACCGCTTTCAACCCGAAGCCAACAGGATGCGGAGAGTGAAACCGATGAGGCGATTGCTGGCACCTCGACTGAACGCCCGATCAGGAAACGTCTCTCTGACACGCGTTCCTCTATGACCCACAAATTTAGCGTTGGGGGTCATGAAGGCTACATTACTGTCGGGTTCTACGAAGATGGTAGCCCCGGAGAAGTTTTCCTCCGCATGAGCAAAGAAGGCACAGCCGTCTCCGGACTGATGGACTCTGTAGCGGTTCTCACCTCTATCGCGCTGCAATACGGTGTGCCGTTAGAGTCGCTCGTTAATAAGTTCAGCCATGTTCGGTTTGAACCGTCAGGCTTTACAACTAACCCTGACATTCCGATGGCGAAGTCGATTATAGATTACGTTTTCCGGTGGCTCGGCACGCAGTTCCTCACTCAGGAACCACGGGAAGAGTCCAACGTGATAGATATGGATGAAGAGATGGTGCCGCCCGAAGAACTCCATCCGTATGGGCACGGTAGTAACGGTGAAACAGATTCATGGTCGGCGCATGAGAAGCAGGTCGTTCTCCAATATGCGGATGCACCGCCATGTCTTGAGTGCGGTGCCCTGATGCAGAGAAGTGGGGTCTGCTATCGCTGTGCGAATTGTGGAACGACAAGTGGATGTTCGTAATTTCTTGTATTCACAAACAAATTGTAGGCGCGCTTTGCAGGCGCGCCTCTTTTTTGTCTTTTCAACATAGGCTCGCTTCAATTCCATTGCTTTAAGCTGACAGATCGGTTATAATAGAGAGGCTTGAGTTGAGTAGATGGTCGCGTCCCGGTCGTAATCTTACCATCGGGATGAGGAAAGTCCGGACTCCACAGGGCAGGATGCTGGGTAACACCCAGGAGCGGCGACGCTATGGAAAGTGCAACAGAGAGTAGACTACAACGCCTCAAAGCGTTGTACAGGTGAAACGGTGCGGTAAAAGCGCACCAGTCTATAAGGTGACTTATGGAGCTTGGTAAACCCCATCTGGAGCAAGGTAAAATGAGGGACATATACAGGTGTGCCCGCCTCGTCCCAAGGTAACCGCTTGAGGTGGATGGTAACATCCAGCCCAGATGAATGATCGTCACATACAGAATCCGGCTTATTCTCAACTCAAGTTTTTTTAACGATTATGTCTGGGCGGTGTTTCCGTTGTCAACCCCGATCTAAAATCGTTAAGAAACCTGCTTTAGGTTATAAACGGTTTGTTAAGAATTGGAATACTGCAAGAACAACGGACGCCGCAGCTCAGATTTAATCGTTAAAAAAACCACCACCACCAGGTGTTTCTATACGGATAATGTCCCCCTCGCGCGTAGAAACGGATACCTTGCCCGCTAACGGTCGTTCCTCTCCACCAGAAATTAGCACGTTACGTCCCGGTTCTCCCGGTTCACCGCCTTGCAAGCCGTAAGGACCCCGGTTTCGGCGTTCTGAAAGGATAGTGATCTCGGCATCTGTCAGAAGTCGTAGTGCTCGAACGACCCCTGCCCCCCCTCGGAATTTCCCCGTACCACCCGTCCCACGGCGAATCGCATACGCCGCTACCTGCATCGGATAGTTTGTCTCAATTGCCTCTATAGGTGTGTTCATCGTATTGGTCATGTGCGTATGGATGGCATCAATTCCGTCTCGATTTGGGCGCGCGCCCATTCCGCCTGCAATAGTCTCGTAATACGTAAATTCCTTTCCGCGTGAAACATCGTAACCACCTATTGTGAGGTTATTCATGGTCCCGGAACTCGCAGCAGGAATCTGATCAGGACAGGCTTGTGCCAATGCGCCGAGCAGAACATCAACAATACGCTGTGATGTTTCGACATTTCCGCCTGCAACCGCTGCCGGAAACTTTGCGTTCACAACGGTTCCCTCTGGTGCAACGACCTGGATCGGTTCTAAACATCCAGCATTGGCAGGGACATCTACGCCGGCGATACATCGAAAGGCATAAAAAACAGCGGAGAGCGTAATCGCATAAATAGCGTTAACTGAACCTCGGACCTGTTGAGCCGTGCCAGTGAAATCAACGACTGCGGTATCATCTTCAATCTCAATCGCAACCCGTATCTCAATAGGTTCATCAGTAATGCCGTCATTATCAAGCATATCGGTGTATGTATAACGTCCATTCGGGATTTCTCGAAGGCGTGCCCTGACCATCCGATTCGCATACGCACAGAGTTCCTGCATGTATTCCGTCATCTCTGATGCGCCATATTTACCCATCATCTCCTGGAGTCGCCGTTCGCCGACACGGTTTGCCGCCACCTGTGCTTCCATATCACCGCGACGTTCCCCAGGTGTGCGGACATTCGCGAGAATGAATTCCCAGAGGTCGGTGTCCAATTCTTCACCTCGGATGAGCTTAATGGGTGGAATTCGGATACCTTCCTGAATGACACTCGTCGCAATCGGCATTGAACCGGGCGTCATTCCACCCACATCTGCGTGATGTGCACGATTCGCGACAAAGAAAACAGGTTTTTTAATTTTCCTTGCGGTTCGTTCAGTCGGGTTGTGTGAAGAAAAGTCCTCTCCGTATATCCGCCTTCCACTTCGTTTCAGGTTACGCACTTTTTTTGATTCTTCTTCAATAATATTTCCATCTGAGAAAACAGGTGCGACGAGCGTAATATCGGGTAGGTGGGTGCCACCACGATAGGGATCGTTAAGGGCAATCATATCACCGGGTACCATTTCTGTATGGGCAATAGCGGCGAGCACCGAAAGCGGCATGGAACCGAGATGCACAGGAATATGTGCGGCTTGTGCAACCATCTTACCGGTGTTATCAAACACGGCACATGAGAAATCAAGCCGTTCTTTGATGTTGGGGGAGAACGCCGTACGCTGTAATGTTACACCCATCTCCTCGGCAACCGAGGTCAGCATATTCTTATAAAGTTCGAGTTTGATAGGATCGGTATTCATTATGTTTTTATTTCTGAGAGCTGGCAAATCAGATCAGTGCTTAGTAGTTGTTGCATTTTAACATCGTCTCCTATAATATGCAAGGAAAGATTCGTTAGGAGGATTACAGATGGAAAAAGTCAATATTGCGCTAATCGGCGCGGGTGGGATGGCAAATAGTGTCCACTACCCGTCGCTCAGAGAGTGTGAAGATGTGAATCTTGTTGGATTGTGCGATATGATCCCATCAAAACTTCAGGCAACGGCGGAACGCTTTGAAATTGAGGAAACATTCACTGACTATAAACAGATGCTTGAGAAGACAAGCCCCGACGCGGTGTATATCCTAATGCCGCCGCAACACCTATTCCCACTCGTCATCCACTGTCTCTCACAGCAGCACCACGTCTTTATTGAGAAACCTCCGGGTGTCACACTCCACCAAACCAAGGAAATGGCACGCGCCGCAGAGAAAAACGACTGTAAGTCAATGGTAGGTTTCAATCGTCGCTTTATTCCACTCTTGCGAGAGGTCAAAACAATCGTCGAAAAGCAAGGTCCGATCATTCAGTGCATGTCAACTTTCCACAAAAACACACCAGACGCACGCTATTACGACGGTGTGATAGACGTTTTAACATGTGATGCGATTCACGCCGTGGACGCTCTCCGATGGTTGGGTGGTGGTGAAGTGAAAGCCGTCGCGAGCGACATCAATAGGTTCTACTCCGAGCGCGAAAACAGTTTCAACGCGCTTGTTAAATTTACCAGTGGTGCCTCAGGTTACCTTTGTACTAACTGGGCAGTTGGCGGACGTATCCATACATTTGAGATGCATGCGCGTGAGATTTCCGCCTATATCAACCCCGACCCTGGTGGACGCGCTATCCTTCATACACCCAACGGTACAACTGAAATCACCCCTGAAGACGCCGCGGGATCTGATGCCTCACACAGGGCTTACGGATTTTATGGAGAAAGCAGACATTTTGTCGACGCTATTCAACAGAACCAGCAACCGCTAACCTGCTTTGCGGACGCAGTCAAGACGATGGAACTCGTGACAGCTATCTATCAAAACCGGATAGATGCCTGACCAGCCAACACCGACCAGAAACTACGCGACTCCCTCTGCTGGCAAGGTGTTTTTGATAAGGAATCGCTAACAAGTGTCAGTTAAAATGTTTCTGACAAGTCTAAACGGTTTCTTTCACCAGAACCCTCTTAACTGTTAACTGACGCCTGAAAACTGACAACTATAAAATTGGCATGTTTCTTGCTATGAATTATATATAGATTATAATAGTTAGGTCACTTGTGAAAGTTATGGATACACACCACATATCAGTTTTATGTGATAAAGTGATTGACTTTCTCAATCCAAAATCGGATGGTGTTTATATAGATGGCACTGTCGGATTAGGGGGGCATAGTGCTGCTATTTTAGAGGCTTCCGCACCGAATGGACGTGTGATCGGAATTGATTTAGATGTTGAGGCACTCACCATCGCCAAAGATAGATTACACGTCTTCGGAGAGCGTTATTCTCTCACTAACGGTAATTTTGCTGAGATGGATGCCTTACTGGAAAGCAGACACTCGGTTCATGCCGTAGATGGTATCCTGCTTGACTTAGGGGTGTCTTCCCTACAATTGGACGCACCACACCGTGGTTTCAGTTTTAATCATACCGGTCCGTTAGATATGCGCATGAGTCCACGACAGGTGCTAAATAACGAACGGGAAGCGGAAATCCTTACAGCCATGCAGGTAGTCAATGACAGTCCACTGAATGTTCTGGTTGATATTTTCAAACGGTATGGCGAAGAGCGATTCGCGAAACGGATTGCCCGTCGGATTATACAGACGAGACGAGAAACACCGATAACAACAACAACGCAACTCGCAGAGATTGTCAAGCGAACTGTCCCTGAGGGCGTATCCAAGATCCATCCTGCGACTCGTGTATTTCAGGCACTTCGCATTCATATCAACGCTGAATTGGAAAATCTTGAGACGGGTTTGGACGTTGCGATACAGCTTTTGAAACCCGGCAGTTGTCTGTGTGTTATCACGTTCCATTCACTTGAAGATAGAATCGTCAAACACCGTTTCCAGACATGCGCACGTGCCTGCGTCTGTCCACCGAAAACTCCCATCTGTATTTGTGAACACACCGCATCTCTGGAAATTCTCACGAAGCGTCCTATATTACCAGATGCCGTTGAAGTTCAACACAACCCGCGAGCGCGGAGTGCTAAATTGCGCGTCGCCCGCAAATTGTAGGGAAAGATGCGTTTATTTTTCGCCCTATGGAAAAAAATAATTTTCTAACTATTAAATCTGGTCCCTGTTCCCTGGACAGACCTATAGAGGCTTGCAGGACAATATTTCACGGCGATTTTTGGTTAAACCCTTTCATCTTTGCGAAGGCAGATGAATTTTACAATTATAATGTATCTTAAACACAGTATCCAACGTTTAAATGAAAGAGCTTTTGCCACCGAAATAAATACGCGCGGGAAAGTTACCAAAGGACGTAGGGTTGAAGTATAACGTCTGTTCTCCAACGCCGTTTAGGTAGTTGAATAAATGCAAAAATTACATAATAATCATTCGACCCGCATTACGAACACAGAAGACCCAAAACCGAAAAAGAGATTTCCGTTCGCGTATATTGTTCTGGTGTTATCCTTCTGTACCTTCGCTGGCAGCATCTGGTTCTCATCTTACGCCAAGAAGGTTGCTTTGCAACGACAACCTACTTACGAGAGACAGAAGCGTCAAGTTCAGGACGAAATTCATCGACTGGAATTGAAAGAATCAACTTTAACTGGCGTGCAAAGGATTCGGAAAATCGCGACTGAACTCGGAATGGTTGAACCCACTGAAGCCTCGCAGATAGTCTGGGATAAATAGTTTAAGGTTTCAGGGTTAAGGTGCCCTTTTGGCTCTACTGGAAGGTGCTTAAATCTACATTAATTGGACAGGAAAACATGAAAAATAATTCGCATTTATCTATTCGCCGACTGGTTTTCGTGCTTATTATACTACAGGTGGGTTTCCTGTTATTGGTTGGTAAACTGTTCAAAGTCCAGATTTCCAACGATGCTGGACATCAGGGACCAACTGGTCACCCTTGGAGTTCTCCGCGCACAGCCGCAATAAAACGAGGCAAAATTTTGGACAGACATGGGAATGTTTTAGCCCTGAGTCGCCATAGCATTTCTGTCTATGCTGATCCGATGTATATGAAGACCGATCCGAGTGAAGCAGCGCGCAGACTCTCCCCGATTTTAGGTGTTCCCGAATCTGAACTGCTTACCCAACTTCGCCGCAAAGATAAGCGATTTGTATGGCTCAAAAAGGATATGGATTACGAGTTGCTTGACGAGATTCGAGCAATTGAGAAAGACATCCGTGGCATAAAGCACGAGGTCGAACAGCAACGTACCTATCCGAAAGGGAAACTCGCCGCCCAAGTCATTGGACATATAAACGATCAAAATATGGGCGAGGGAATTGAGTATCAGTACAACAATTACCTTTTGAGCGCGAGGGAGCGACAAGCGGAGCGGCGGGCAGAAGCCGCCCGTAATGAACCCATAAACTTGCTAACCAACGGTAATTCTACTGACGACTATGGGTATAGTGTCGTCTTGACGCTTGACGAATATATTCAGTACGTCGCCGAGAAGGAATTAGCAGCAGCGTGTCGAAAGTGGAACTCACCACGGGGGACGGTCATCGTCTTGGCATCAAAAACGGCAGAGATATTGGCACTCGCCAGCTATCCGTCGTACGATTTGAATCATTATACACTCGGAAGCGAGCAATCAAAAAGGAATCTCGGCGTTTGGTTTGCGTATGAACCCGGTTCTATTTTTAAAATCGTTGCATCCTCCGCTGTCCTGAACGAAGGTATCATGGGTCCCGAGTCAACGGTTTTCTGCGAGAATGGACGGTACCGACTCTCAAACGGTAGAATCATCCGAGACGTATCGGGAAAAGGATGGCTTACCTTAGAACAAGTTCTCCACAAATCCAGTAATATCGGTATGATTAAAGTTGTGAAGGAATTGGGATATGAGAACTTCAGCACTTACATTGAAAAGTATGGCTTTGGGAGACCAACCGGTGTAGATCTGCCCTACGAACACAATGGAAGTCTTTATGCCGTAAAGTATTGGGATACACATTCCCTTGGTGCCGTACCCTTCGGACAAGGAATTATGGTGACACCTCTCCAGATGGTAAGCGCGTTAAACGTCCTTGCGAACGGCGGAAAACTTCTCCGTCCGCACATTACCCGGGAGATTCGGGACAATAGCGGGAAGGTGATTGAAAAGAAATACCCCATTGAAGTCCGACAGGTAATCCGCCCGATAGTAGCAAAACAGATGACAGAGATACTTGTTGGTGTGGTTGAAGATGGGAGTGGTAGGCGGGCACGCGTTGAAGGATATCGTGTGGCAGGAAAAACAGGAACAGCCCAAAAAGCTGAAAAACATGGTAAAGGCTACGCCGGAAAAGAGATCATGTCCTTTATGGGGTTCCTACCAGCCGAAAATCCTATGGTATCAATAATCGTCATGCTCGATGAACCGAGAGGGGCACGTTTCAGTGGACAAATCGCCGGACCTCTTTTTCAGCAAGTCGCCGCCCAAACAATGCAATACTTGAAGCAAACCGAATTCTTCGGACCCGAACCTCAAAAGTCCTCCGACTTTTCACCTGTTGTGACAACACAATCACCGACGCTGAAAGGAGAGGGGCTGTGAAGCTTCATGAACTGCTCCGCGGACTTAACATTACCACAAGCTCTGGATCGCTGGATATTGATATTACTGGTGTTGTGAGTGACAATCGGAAAGTCAAAGTGAGTAATGCTTTTGTCTGTTATCAAGGCATCAACGTGGATATCCATGACTTCATTCCAGATGCACTGCTAAAAGGAGCAGTAGTTGTCATTGGCGAAAAACCGATAACAACTATAGAGACACACGGAAAACCGATTACCTATGTGCAAGTCCCTTGCGGACGCCGAGCGATGTCCTTGATTGCCGCCAATTGGCACGGAAACCCTGCAAAACGTCTTAAACTCATCGGTATTACAGGCACTAACGGTAAAACTTCAACGGCACACCTCATACACGCCATACTCAAGGCAAGCGGGCGGAAAGCAGCACTCATTGGAACAGTCGGACACCAGTACACGAACACCCAAGGCGAAGAAGAAATACTCTCTGCTTCCCTCACAACTCCCGATGCGTTGGCACTCCATGCTCTTTTCAAGCAGTTTACTGAAGACGACGTAGAATACGTTACGATGGAAACCTCCTCACAAGGGTTGGCACTGCAGCGATTGGCAGGGCTTACCTTTGATACCGCTGTTTTTACCAACTTCACCCAGGACCATCTTGATTACCATCAAACGATGGAAGCATATTTAAAGGCGAAACTGATGTTGTTCGAGCAACTCAATAAGGACGGCGTTGCAATCTTGAACAGCGATTCACCGGTAGTGGATCGTATTTCCCATGCCTTAAGAAATTCGCGAGCACAACTCGCTCCTACGACGTACGGACTTGGTGAAAAAGCGGATCTACATGCCGAGGATATTAATTTTTCTCATAACCGATTGGCGTTTACAGCGGTTACGCCAGACGGACGCATTCCCACTAAGTTACGACTACTCGGAGAATATAACCTTTACAACGCCCTTGCTGCCATTGCTGTTGGACTCCGTTACGATTGTCCGATCTCAGCAATTCAGAAGGGACTTGCCGCCACCGTAGTTCCGGGTCGGTTTGAACTTATTGACCGAGGACAGGACTTCGCTGTTATCGTTGATTATGCACATACACCCGATGGCTTAGAAAATGTGCTGACTGCCGCCAAACGCGTTGCTGAACGTAATTTGATTTGTGTTTTCGGATGCGGTGGCGATAGGGATAACGGAAAACGCCCTAAGATGGGAAATATTTCCGCCCAAATTGCGGATTACAGCCTGATTACTTCTGACAATCCGCGCACTGAAGACCCTGATGAAATCATCGCGCAGATTGTGTCAAATTTACCACATGATACCTCGTATATGTGTATTCCAGAGAGACGCGACGCTATTCACCACGCAATCGCGATGGCAAAATCCGGGGATGTTGTCGTCATCGCGGGTAAAGGACATGAGGATTATCAGGAAATTAATGGCAAAAGATTTCCCTTCGACGATAGGATTGTGGCTTCAGACTTTTTAAACGATTATGTCTGAGCGAGGTTTCCGTTGTCAACCTCGATCTAAACTTGATTAAAAAACCCGCTTTAGGATACGAAGGGTTTCTTAATGACTCAAAATCTGCAAGGACGAAGGACGCAGCAACTCATACTCAATAGTTTAAAAATCTCATATCAGGTTGCCGGAGAAGGCGACGTAGTTTTCCTCCTACACGGCTGGGGTGCGGAAGCTGCAAGTTTTCAACCGGTCTTTGACTGGCTCGCACAATCTCATCAAGTCTACGCACTTGATTTGCCGGGGTTCGGTAAGAGTCAGATTCCACCTACCGCGTGGAATACCTCCGACTATGCGCAGTTCGTTATAGCGTTTCTGGAACAGTTTCGCATTCCGAAGGCTCACTTCATCGGTCACTCCTTTGGCGGTAGAATTTCTATTATCGTCTCAGCGGAATACCCTGAAAAAGTTGATAAACTTATCTTGGTTGACAGCGCGGGCATCAAACCGCGTCGAACCATAAAATACCATCTTCGCGTAGGCTTGGCGAAAATCGGTAAATTGCTTCGTCGATGCGGGAAATATGGTGTTCTCGTTGCAGACGCGATGTCTGCACGTGCCGGTTCCAAAGACTATCAGAATGCTGGAGATATGCGCGGCACGCTTGTTAAAGTCGTGAATCAAGACCTGCGCTCGCTCTTGCCTCGGATAACGGCTTCAACACTGTTAATCTGGGGTGAAGACGACAAGGATACACCCGTGTCTTTTGGACAAATTATGGAGAAAGAAATACCTGACGCAGGATTAGTTGTCCTAAAGGAGGCGGGACATTTTTCCTACCTGGATCAGTTCCCGCAGTTTTGCCGAATTGTCGCAAGCTTTCTAAACTATTAACTCCGAAAGGATGGGGTTTCCTGCCCGAAGATTGATGAATAACTAAAAAAATGGAAACGATGAGTACTGTATTTTTCTATTTCGCGACGCTAACCTGTTTGATAAGGGCTGTCATCAGGACGACGCGTGGACTCCATATACTCCAACTCGATGGCTATAAGACGGGTCGGTACCTGAAGTGGATGGGTCAGCACCTGAAGAATTGTTTTGAGACTAAAGAGATTCTCGTCATTGGCGGGGTTCTCATCCTGACGGCGTTCTACCCCCACTATAACGATACGTGGCTGTTTCCAGTGCTGTGCTTGGCTTGGGGAGGATTTCAAATCTACATGAGCACGCAAGGGAAAAAGGTTGAAGCAAAAAAGCCGCTCGTTTACACGGCACGAGCGAAACGGGTATTTGGGCTCTCAATCTGCTTACTCATTGGCATCGCGACAACACTCGTGCTAATAACAAAGTCCAGTCCGTGGCGAATCGCAATCTTCCTGTTTAGCGAAGTAACCGTCATTAATCTAACGATTGCTAATCTCCTTATCTATCCGTTGGAACGTACCATAAATGGAGCATATCTCCTCTCAGCAAGAAAACGAATCAAGACGCTCCAGCCCAGAGTTATCGGGATTACAGGAAGTTACGGCAAGACGAGTACCAAATATATTCTACATCAGATTTTGTCCCAAAAATTTAACACGCTCATGACCCCTGATAGTTACAATACACCAATGGGTATCTGTAAGGTCATTCGTGCGGACCTCACCGCCAAACATGAAATATTTATCGTTGAAATGGGGGCTTACAAACGTGGCGACATCCGAGAGTTGTGTAACTTAGCATCCCCCCAAATCGGCATTCTCACAGCCGTTGGACCTCAGCACTTAGAACGATTCAAAAGCATTGAGAATATTGCCAAAACGAAATATGAGTTGATTGAGTCACTCCCATCGGGCGGACTCGCAGTCTTCAATTGCGACAATGAAATCTGTGCTGGCCTTGCTGATAAACGGGAACATGACGGGAACCCAGTGCGCCGGTATGCGACAGAACCCTTTCGTGTAACCTCGGCTTCCGAGCGTGCTGAGTTAACTGCCACGAATATTCAACATACCGACGCAGGTCTCGCTTTCACAATACACACATCTATCGATACCGCAGAAATTCGGACCCAACTCTTAGGCAGACATAACGTATCCAACATCCTCGCTGCAACGGCAGTTGCAATAGAGTGTGGAATGACGCTTGAGGAAATTCGGATAGCAATCGCCAACGTTGCACCCGTACCACACCGCTTGCAATTGACCTCCAGTGAAGGTAGTGTAACCATTATTGACGATAGTTTCAACTCGAATCCGGTCGGCGCGAAAGCCGCTCTTGAAGTCCTCACCGAAATCCAAGGCGGTAAAAAGGTGTTAGTGACACCTGGAATGGTGGAACTTGGCGAAAGGGAATACGAAGAAAATAAGCGTCTTGGAGAACACGCAGCCGATGTCTGTGATTTGGTCATTTTAGTGGGACCCAAGCGGACTATCCCGATTTTAGACGGTTTGAAAGCCGCCCAATATCCAAACCAGCAAATCATTGTTGCACTCAATCTCGAAGAAGTCAAACAACATTTAGCAACACAGGTGCAAGCCGGCGATGTTGTCCTTTTTGAAAACGACCTCCCGGATAGCTATAACGAGGAAAGAGTTGCCTCGTAATATCGGCTGTCAAACCTTGCTTTTTAACCGTGTCGTCAAAGTCTTCCGAATTACCAGTCCGGCAATTGGAGCGGAGGCAAAAACAGAAAATGTCAAAACATAATGTAGCCCTTATATTTGGTGGATGCACACCTGAACATGAAGTCTCAATCGTAACAGCACACCAAGTTTGTATCGCTTTACAAGACTTCAGTGACGGATCAGGCGGGCATCACGTTATTCCTATTTATGTCACGAAAGATGGCGAGTGGTTAACCGGCGATGCGCTTCGTGATTTGTCCACCTTTACTGATGGAAATTTGCCACATCCATCCGATTTCGACAAAGTCAGCGTTGAATTTCATCCGAACCCGCAATTTGTTGTTACCGCAAAACATTGGCTTGGTCAGAACGTCAGGAAAAGAACTGTTCTGCCGGTAGATGTTGTCTTCCCATCAATACACGGCATGCATGGCGAAGATGGAACGCTTCAAGGGTTACTTGAACTTATGAATCTACCTTACGTTGGTGCGCGAGTCGTTGGTTCCGCTGTTGGCATGGATAAAATCATGATGAAGGCGATTCTCAACGAAAATGAACTCCCAGTACTTCCCTATTTATGTTGGAGCCATCATGATTGGGAGACACGCCGTGAGGAACTCATCGAAAAGGTGGAAGCATCGCTTTCTTATCCAGTTTTTGTTAAGCCGGCAATGAGCGGTTCAAGTATCGGAGTCAGCCACGTTAAAAATCAGGATGAACTTTGTGCTGCTGCGGAAGTCGCAGGGCATTATTCACGCAGAATTCTCGTCGAAAAAGCGGTTGAGAATCCTCTCGAAATCAATTGTGCCGTAATGGGGATCAACGATCCAACCGCCTCTGTCTGCGAGCAACCTGTGACACAAGCAAACTTTCTCAGCTTCGACGATAAATACATCCATCAGAATGGAGAATCATCAGGAATGGCAGGTGCAGATAGAAAAATTCCTGCACCCATTTCAGAAAAATTGACGTTACATATACAACATCTTGCGACACATACTTTTCGGGTCTTAGATTGTGCTGGTGTAGCACGTATCGATTTTCTCGTAGATGCAAACGAGAACGTTTATGTGAATGAAATCAACACCATTCCCGGATCGTATAGTTACTACTTGTGGACGTACCAAGGGATTGAGTTCCCGCAACTTGTATCGGATCTCATCGATTTAGCATTTACAGCACATGCAGAGAAAAATGCGCTAACCTATACATATACGACGAACCTCCTAAGCCAAGCAGGTGCGAGTTTTGCCAAACTGAAGAAGGGTGATAAGTTAGGTCTTTAAATTATGGCTTTCTGACTGTGCTTCCATTACATTCCGCACAGGTTCTCGCCAAGACCAAACAGAGCCTTCACCGTGCTCGCGTCTTTGAAAAAACCGTTGCGGAACACAGTGAAGCAACGAGAGTTTGGCCATAAGTAAAAAAAATGTTTTACCATCTCCTATATGAGAATCTCGTTGAAGTCTTTTCGCCATTCAACATCTTTCGCTACATCAGTATCCGAGCTATTTATGCAACGGCAACATCGCTGGTTATCGCGCTTGTCTTGGGACCGTTCATGATAAATCGGCTCAAACAACTTCGGATCGGCGAACATATACGCGAAGAGGGACCCAGGGATCACCAGAGCAAAGCAGGAACTCCAACAATGGGAGGCGTGCTTATTATCGTTTCTGTCCTGATATCGGTAGTGTTCTGGTCACGTTTGGATCAACCCTACATCTACTTGATGATTCTCACAACGCTCTGGTTCGGTGGACTCGGATTCTTAGATGATTACAGCAAATTGGTAAAACAACGATCCTTAGGACTTCAAGGTTGGCATAAGATTGGACTTCAAACAGTAGGAGCATTAGTGATTGCTACTTATCTTTACCAGTGGGGTCCTGCACACACTGGAGATCTAACAACACGGACATCGCTGGCGCTTCCTTTTTTCAAAGATGTTCACCCAAATTTAGGTATTCTGTTTATCCCTTTCGCAACGCTGGTCATTGTTGGAGCCTGCAACGCCGTCAACCTTACAGACGGAATGGATGGATTAGCAATTGGGTGTACCCTGTTTGTTGCGGGAACCTTAGGCATAGTCGGGTACATGACAAGCCACAGTGAGATTGCGGCGTATCTGAACATCTTTCATCTACCAGTGGGAGGAGAAGTTACAACAGTTTTCTGTGCAGCGTTAGTCGGAGCAGGGTTGGGATTTTTATGGTATAATGGGCATCCTGCACAAGTCTTTATGGGAGACACTGGATCGCTGGCACTCGGTGCTACACTTGGAACGGTGGCAGTGCTTATAAAGCAGGAATTTCTACTCCTGATAGTCGGTGCCATTTTCGTTGTTGAAACATTATCGGTTATCATCCAAGTTTGGTCATTCCGTACATTTGGCAAACGTGTATTCAAAATGTCTCCTATCCACTACCACTTCCTGCTCTCAGGATGGAAGGAATCCAAAGTTGTCATCCGATTTTGGATTGTCGGACTTATTTTGGTGTTAATAGCCTTAAGCACACTGAAACTTCGGTGAGGAATATCAGTCAGTCGTCAGCAGTCAGTAATTCGTGTGGCAGTTGCGGATGTTTTACTGCTACAAGTGAGTGCCTGAAAGCCGATAGCTGACACCCGACGCCTATGATACAATTACAAGGAAAGCGGGTTACAGTTTTCGGCTTGAATCGAAGCGGGATCGCTGCGGCGAAATTATTATATTCGCGGGGGGCCGTTGTTACGCTTACAGACACGCGTTCTCGTGAAGCCCTCTCAGCAGAAATTGCTGCACTCAATGACACCTCAGAACCGAGCAAAGCGCGAACCGCTAACGGCACGGATTCGGATACCTGCAATCCGTATCGAACATTTTTTAGTGGACATCCTTTGGAATGCATTACAGAGGCAGACTTTATAGTGGTTTCCCCAGGTGTACCGCTTGATATTCCGATTTTGTGTGAAGCGCGGTCGAGAAACCTCCCAATCTTTGGAGAATTGGAGGTCGCCGCGAGCGTATGTCCGGCAACCCTGGTCGCTATCACTGGTACGAAAGGTAAATCAACAACGACGCTACTCACGGCTGCCATACTAAAAGCCGGCGGTAGATTCCCAAACGTTTGCATTGCTGGCAACATCGGCGTGCCATTGGCAGCGGAGGTTCAAAACCTTACAAGTCGAGATATAGTTGTCGTTGAAGCAAGTAGTTTTCAGTTGGAAAGCACCGTGAGATTTCATCCGAAGGTTAGCGTCGTGCTTAATTTGTCTCGTGACCATTTGGACAGACACGGAACCATGTCTGCCTATCGCGAGGCAAAACAGAAAATCTCCGACAACCAAACAACTGCGGACTGGATAGTTATCAACGATTCAGATGCATCTGTCAAGGATTTCGCCGCATCAACATCGGCAGAAGCGGTATATTTTACAGACAAAGGTGCTCCTGAAAATTTGTCGTTCTCAGGAACATTTAGAAAGGGTTCGGGACTCTTCGCGCAGCAGAATGGGATACGCGAAAAAATATGTGACATCGTGGACACTCCACTCCCAGGCACACACAATGTACAGAATGTCCTCGCCGCTATCGCTGTAGGACGGATTTTTGGTGTAAAAGGGGCAGAAATCCGAGAAGCACTTCAACGCTTTGATCGGTCACATCCGGCTTTATCCCATGCTTTTGAGTTAGTGCGGACCTTAGACGGGGTCCGATTCATAAACGATTCAAAAGCGACAAATGTGGCGGCGGTCAAAGCTGCTCTTGAATCGTTAGTAGACTCTCAAATTTTACTAATAATGGGAGGATACGACAAAGGTAATGATTACACACCGTTGCGCGAAATCGTTCAAACTAAGGTTAAAGGCGCAGTAATGCTCGGCGAGTACACCCAACAGATTGAAAAGACTCTCGCCGATACCACGAAAATAATGAAAACGAAAACAATGGTAGAAGCCGTGCAGGTAGCACATAAACACGCGTCACCGGGTGATGTCGTCTTGTTGTCCCCAGCAAATGCAAGTTTTGACATGTATTCCGATTACAAAGCAAGAGGCAACGATTTTAAAGAAGCCGTTGACGTGCTCCAACCCAAAGGCACTGATCGAGAACCAAAACAGCAACCCTGAAAAATTTTTCTAATGATGGGCTCATAGACTGTCTCTTAGAGAAGGAAAATAAAAAATGGTACGCAATTACCAAAACTCTACCCGTGGTAATAGGAACCATCAATCCAAACCAAAATCTGGATTCAAATGGACCAACACGCGCGCTTATTCCGTTGTAGAGGACCAGCAGAAACAGGTAGCAGAACCACCCCCTCCGCAAAGATCGGGACGGATGGATAAAGGGCTGATTGCTATTACGTTCTGCCTTATTGCGATAGGCATTCTGATGGTATACAGTGCAAGCCATCTTCTCTCTTCAAGACACTATGATGGTTATAGTTATCGCTATCTACAGATACACATGATTGCCTGTGGGATCGGTTTTGTTGGTATGTTTTTCGCTTCCCATCTACCTTATAGGTTCTACGCGAGGTTCGCAAACTTTTTCTTAATACTCGCTTTCATAGGATTATTACTGGTCTTCGTCCCAAGTTTAGGTGCCAGTGTACAAGGCGCAGAAGGTGGTAGATTTAAACGCTGGATCAATATAGGACTGCCTATCAATTTTCAACCTGTGGAATTTGCCAAAATAGCGTTGGTTATGCACATCGCAAATTTCATAAGCCGCAACCCAGAACGTATCAAGAGTTTTTTCAACGGTGTACTTCCGAACATCTTAATTGTAGGTATTGCCTTTGGTCTTGTATACATCCAACCGGATTTCGGTTCGGCGTTCTTACTCGTCGTAACCGTTTGTATTGTGCTGTTTGTCGGCGGTATGCGTATCTGGCACGCGCTCACACTTGGCGGTGTCGGCGGCGGACTTATAGGTTTGCTCATCATTCGGGATTCATACAAACTAAAGCGGCTCATGGATTATCTGGCAATGTTGAAATCTCCCGATGCGACGAACTATCAGTTAACACGTTCACTGGACGCGCTCGAAAGTGGTGGACTCCTCGGTTTAGGAATCGATAGCAGCCTTCAGAAAATATCACGTCTTCCGTACCCACACACAGATTTTATTTTCGCAGTGTTAGGTGAAGAATTCGGATTTATCGGTGCGGTGACTGTGACGTTTATCTTTATGCTTTTTGTATGGCGAGGCCTTCACATTGCCCGACATGCGAGTGACCTCTTCGCTTCTTTGCTCGCCACCGGAATTACAACACTCATCGGTCTCCAGGCATTCATTAACATTGGTGTTGCGACAGGTTTATTGCCGACAAAAGGGATCACATTGCCATTCATCAGTTACGGCGGTTCATCAATCGTTCTGAGTCTCGTGAGTGTCGGGATCCTTTTGAATATATCACGTAGCAGCAGTAAGGACATAGAATGAAACCCCAAACCCATCTTATCGAACCGCAAGGAACATTAAAAAATTCCAAGTGTTACGATAGAAATTTAGCGGAAACCAACGACCACAACTCATTGGCACTGCAACGGCATCCGACAGAGAAAAAAATCGTTATCGCGGGCGGCGGAACAGGCGGCCATATCTATCCCGCGATTGGTATCGCCCAAGCACTGCAAAGGTTGGATGTCAGTGTAGATATTGCGTTCATTGGTGGTTCGGACAGACTGGAATCAACGCTTGTTCCACAGCATGGGTTCCGGTTCTTGCCCATTTCGGTTGCGGGGTTTCCGCGTCGCCTCACTCTACAGTGGTTACCAACTATTTGGAAGGTATTTCATGGACTGATTCAGTCATTGCGATATATGAAGGCGTTGAAACCAGATGTCATCATAGGAACAGGGGGATATGTTTCAGGTCCGGTACTGTTAGCCGGTATTCTGTGCAAGATTCCGATCGCTATTCAAGAGCAGAATGCTTCTGTCGGCTTAACGAACGGTATATTAGCACGATGGGCAGATGTCGCCTACCTTGCCATGGAATCCATTCGCGAGAACAATTCGTTCCGACGAACCACGCGTATAGAGATAACAGGGAATCCTATTCGTCCTGCAATCGCGGCATTTCCGAGGTGCGAGGAAACCTACAGAAAATTCGGGTTGCATCCGGAACGGAAAACTATTTTTGTGATGGGTGGAAGCCAAGGTGCCCATGCTATCAATGAAACGATTGTAGATGCACTGCCACACTTAATCGAATATGCAGATCAGATCCAGATAGTTCATCAAACGGGTACGATGGAATTAGAAAAGGTTCAAGACGCGTATGATCGGACACTCGCTCCGCATCGAACCGCCAACTCGACTCCTATACAAAACAGCAAAGCTCGAGTTGGAAGTTCGGGATTCCTATACTGTGTCAAACCCTTCTTTGATACTGTTGAGGAAATTTATAGTATCGCAGACGTTATGGTGTGCAGAGCAGGGGGCATGACTATTGCTGAGGTCACCGCATGTGGTATCCCCGCAATTTTCATACCCTTACCGTCGCAAACCGGAAACAATCAAGTATTAAACGCTCATACCGTTGCAGAAAAGGGAGCGGCTGTTGTACTTGAACAAGGCACCTTCACAGTAGAGGCATTGGTTAAAAACCTAACGAACATGACCCTGGACGGAAATACACACGAACGGATGGTAACCGCAAGCCGAGCACTCGGCAAACCAAATGCCAGCAATGACATTGCCGAGTCGATTTTTTTAAACTACTTTTAATTTATTGAATCTGGGCACTGCTCCATTACATTCCGCAGTGGTTTCCGTCTAAGTTATGAGCCTGTTGTAGGTTCCAAAAGGCTTCTAACTTCCGGCGGGAATAAAAAACGATGGTAGCCTGCAACAACGGCGCAGGCGATTCTCCAGTGAAGACCGTTATGGACCCAATCGCTTGATTTAACGCCTTGCGAATCGCTAAAAAATGTTTGGAAAAACACGACATATCCATATCATTGGCATAGGAGGTGCCGGATTAAGCGGCATCACTGAGATTCTATTGGATCTCGGATTCAAGGTAACAGGCTCAGATATCCGTCAGTCATATACCACGGAACATTTGCGTGGACGCGGAGCAACTATCTATTACGAGCATGCCGCATCACACATACAGGGTGCCGATGTCGTCGTTTTTTCCCCTGCTATTCCACCTGACAATCCAGAACTTCTCGCTGCAGAAACGCAGAAAATTCCAATTGTCAGGGGCGCGGAGATGTTGAATGAAATCACCCGAATGCGATATAGCGTTGCCGTCAGCGGAACACACGGAAAGACAACCACAACAGCTATGACTGCGACAGCCCTTGCCAGTCTTGACCCGACGGTCGTTGTAGGTGGGAAACTCATGAATGGCAGTCACGCTCGAAGTGGCAAAGGCGATGTTATGGTAGTCGAAGCAGATGAGGCATACGGTTCAATTGAGATGTTTCATCCGACTGTTGCTGTTGTTACGTCGGTTGATGCCGATCATCTGGATTATTACAATAGCGTTGATGAGATTGGCGAAACCTTCCTCAAATTCATCAATAAGGTTCCGTTTTACGGCACCGCAGTCCTCTGCTTAGATGCTGAGAATATTCAGAGGTTTATCCCACGGATTGAGAAGCGTTATATTACTTATGGACTCGAAACGCGAGCGGATCTGGTTGCTGAAGGCATTACGGTGGAAGGTCCGACATCTCGTTACCGAGTTCGCAAAAATGGACATCTATATGGCGAAATTCACCTTAAAATGCCGGGCCGCCATAATATTTCTAACTCTTTGGCAGCAACAGCCGTCGGACTTGAACTTGAGATTCCGTTTGATCAAATTCGGGAGAGTCTTGAATCATTTCAGGGCGTACATCGCCGCTTTGAAATACTTGGCGAAGTTAACAACATCATTGTCGTTGACGATTATGCACATAATCCAGCGAAGTTGAAAGCCGCATTGAGCGGTGCGCGCGACGGTTATAAGCGTCGTATCGTCGCCGTTTTTCAGCCACATCGATACCAACGGGTCAGAGATTTAGCAGATGAGTTCTCTCGATCTTTTTATCAGGCGGATGTCCTCATAGTCACCTCAATCTATAGTGCGGGTGAGGAACCTATTGAAAACGTCACAGCTGAAAAATTGGCAGAAGCGATACAATCACACGGACATCGTGATGTTTACTACGTACCAAACACAGATGAAATTCCGGACGTCCTGATGAAAATAACACAACCAGAAGACATTGTCATTACGCTGGGGGCAGGGGACATCAGTAAAGTAGGACACGAATTTTTAAATAGACTTCAGGGGGAATAGTTATCATGCTTCGCAGTAAGAACAGCATTCAGTTAAAAGAGGCTCTCGAAAGTCCGCATCCCTCTTGGAACTGACGACTGAAAACTGATAACTGGAAACTAATGACAAGGTCTTCGTTCTTTGGTAAAAAGCGTAATGAACATATATGGCAAACTTCAATGCCTGCGCGACGGCTTGGTAAACATCCGAACGCCAAAATATACATGTGGCGGCGTATTATTCTCGTCATAGCGATTCTGGTTACCTTATCGTTTGCTGGAAAAATAGTACTCGGTTTTTTTAGTGCCGAATACGTTTCACTTGAACTTTCAGGGAATATACACTATACTGATGTACAAATCTATGATGTATTAGGCGAGAAGTTAGAAAATATCGTCATAGATTCCGAAAAACAGACAGCTGACTATTTGAAGGAGAACTTGAGCTACATTAAAGAGGCACATGTCGTTAAACATGTGATGAAGCGAATACTCACTATTGAAGTCACGGAACGTGAACCTTTCGCTCTCTTGGGGTTCGGTAACACCTCGCAGACATCTCAAGCGTACATATCCAGTGTCCAAATGTTAGGTAATAAACCATCCACTGTAAGAACACCCCGCAATGGTGATATTTCGCTTTTTTTGGTAGATAGTGAAGGACATGTATTAGAAAATATAGAAGTTAAAGAAACAGGTCAATGGAAATCCAAACGGATACCTGAAGAAATGCCGATACTACCGGTAGTGAGTAATGAACCACCGAGAATTGGCACTGCTGTTCAGAGCAGCGAGGTTAAATTGGGATTAGAGGTTTTAAAGACTGCCATGCTTCAGAAACCGGCACTCGCGGCACAAATACGGATTATCGACGCAAGTGATTTCCAAAAAATTAAGATACAGATTGACGCGCTACCTGTCCCAGTATGGTTTTCTGGAGACGCGATCGAATCTGGGCTTCATCATACCGCCCTGCTTCTAAAACAACACAAAACTCGGATCCTTGAACTTATTGATGAGATCCCGAGTACAAGAAAGCCGTATCTTGACGTAAGGTACCAAGACACACTCTACTTGGGGGGTTACACTGAAAGCAAGTAGTGCTATCCTTATATAAAACCCATAAGGACTTTAGAATATCGGCTCCGCACCTGTTTACGGTTCCCATGACCCCTGAAGAAGAAGGAGGTGAAAACATTTAAATGCCAAAACAAAATATTATCGCAGGACTTGATATCGGTTCAAGCAAAATTTCGGTAGTTGTTGGGAATACACTGCACGGAGGCACCCAAAAAATAGGAATTATCGGGGTTGGCCACGCGCTTTCCGAAGGACTCCGCAGAGGAGTTGTTGTTGACATCAACCAAACAGCCGAGGCTATCCGTAAAGCCATTTCCAGTGCTGAATTGATGGCAGGCGTGAAAATAGACGCCGTCTGCGTCGGTATTTCCGGCGAACATGTTATTGGGCAAACGTCGCATGGAGTCGTCTCTGTGGCAAATACTGAGATTTCGCAGGACGATGTTGACCGAGCGATGATAGCGGCAAAGGCAATCTCCATTCCCGCAGACAGGGAAATATTGCATGTCATCCAACAGAATTTCGTCGTTGATGCCCAGAGTCGTATTCGGGAACCCATCGGTATGTCAGGAGCGCGTCTTGAAGCTTATGCCTACATTATTACAGGGGGCACAACGGCTATTCAGAATTTGCTCAATAGTATCGAAAAGGCAGGCGTGCCTATAGTTGAAACGCTTGTTGCTGCCCCGCTCGCAGCAACACAAGCTACCCTCTCAAAGGATGAGCGTGAAGTCGGCATTGCACTCGTTGATATTGGTGATGGAACAACTGAAATTATCGTCTATAAAGAGGATTCTATCGAACATACAGCAGTAATTCCTGTTGGAGGACAGCACGTTACCAACGACATTGCGCAATACTTAAAAGTCACCCTTCCCGAAGCGGAAGAACTTAAACTTCACCGCGGCTGCGCCTGGACAGAATTAGTGGATCCCGATGAAGTTAGATCTATCCCGGTCGCGAGTGATTCAACGCCACCTCGTTTCATCGACCGGATTGAACTCGCTCAAATTATTGAGTACCGTATGGCTGAAATCTTGGACGCAATCGGTGACGAATTAGGTGATATTCCGCTTCCAGGTGGACTCGTGCTTACTGGCGGTACTGCACTCATGGACGGTTTGCAAGAACTCGCTGAAGCTATGCTTCAGTTGCGCGTCCAGATCGGATATCCGCGCGAGTTGCAAGGACTGACCGACCGGGTGAACCATCCAATGTACTCGACAGGTATAGGACTCACTCTTTACGGTGAAACTCTGCGGCAGTTAGAACGTGAACACAACGCACGCCATGGAGGGAACGCCTTTGGATCATTTTTGCAACGCGTCAAAGAATGGTTTGGATATTAAGCATCCGTCGCGTTATTTAATAGGACGCATCCCACTTATGCCAAACTTGCCGCAATGCTTGACTTAACTCTGCTAATAGCGTATAATTTAATGTGAAAAAGGAATCCATGAAAGTTATTAAGGAACCTCAGTCTGGAGATTGAGGCTACAATGATAGGAGGAATTAGGTTGCTGTGTCTTTGTTATAGTAACTG
Source organism: Candidatus Poribacteria bacterium (assembly GCA_965220065.1). Taxonomy (GTDB): domain Bacteria; phylum Poribacteria; class WGA-4E; order WGA-4E; family WGA-3G; genus WGA-3G. The sequence goes on along the minus strand of OZ244804.1, from coordinate 3,463,091 downwards.
AAATCTAAGATGATAGAATTTGAACAGGAAGAATTTGAAAGTCTACGCGCAAAAATTAAAGTTATTGGGGTCGGCGGAGCAGGTGGAAACGCTGTGAAACGTATGATTGAAGCAGGACTTACCGGTATAGAATTCTACGCTGTCAATACTGACCAACAAGCACTCGTGACCTGCCGCGGTGCTACCCAAATCCAGATCGGTGTTAACACCACCGAAGGCTTAGGTTCCGGTGCAAATCCCGATATTGGCAGAAAAGCCGCTGAAGAAGACAGAGAACATCTCCAAACTATCGTAGAGAATGCAAATATGGTCTTCATCACCGCTGGCATGGGAGGGGGTACGGGTACCGGGGCGGCACCCCTTATTGCAACACAAGCAAAAGAGCGTGGAGCACTTACTATCGGGGTCGTGACACGTCCTTTCAACTTTGAGGGACAACGTCGTTCCGCCACCGCCGAAGAAGGACTTGAGGAACTCCGGGCAGCCGCTGATTCCGTAATTGTTGTACCAAACCAACGTCTCATCGATACGATGGACAGAAAACTTCCCATCCGAGAAGCATTTCGTATGGGAGACCAAATTCTCTTACATGGTGTTAAAAGCATATCCGACATCGTCACTGAATCAGGTGAAATTAACGTTGACTTTGCCGATGTTGAATCTATCATGCGAAACGCAGGAAGTGCATTGATGGGCATGGGGCACGCGACAGGGGACAACCGCGCGCAAATCGCCGCAGAACAGGCAATCAGCTCACCCCTGCTCGAACAAACCAATATTGCCGGTGCCGTCGGTATGATCGTCAACATTACCGCACCTCCTGATTTCATGATGCACGAACTCGATGACGCTATGGGTGTCATTCAGGATACCGCACCTGAGGCACAAATTATTTTCGGACTTGTTTACAAAGATGAATTGGAACTTGGAGATGAAGTCCTTGTAACTGTCATTGCAACAGGGTTTGATAGTGTTGGAGAGGAAGCCTACGGAATGAATGACAGAAACACATCTGCACGAGATGATGATACAGAGTCCTATCAAAGGCAGCCACAGGGGGCTCCACCAAGTCCCAGTAGGGTGCGACAGAATATCACCAGAACGGCCTCCGATAGATCGAGAGTTCCGGGTCGAGGACGAAGGGGAACCAATGCCGAACCACCCGTAGAAGAGGATCAGGCACCGCAAAGCAACCAGCGGAAACCTGCTCGAGGAAGAGATCAAGATTCACGACAACGTGAGACAGATTGGGAAATTCCCGCTTTTCTGCGCGTTCAAAAAAGACGTGGGAACGATAAATAGGAACTACCTCTAACTGACTCCTATCACTTATATTTTTTCGAGTGTAGCTCCTGATTTTCTGATTGAGATTCCTTAAAAACTAACGCCGCACCGTGTTTTGATAACATAGTGCGGCGTGTATCGCTTTTTCATTTTTCGCTTGTAAACACACTTTTTTCGCGCGGACTTTTGCTTACGGACACACTTCAAGTAAAGGAATCGGGGTTAGAAACCCCGCCTACAAAACTGAGGCAACAGCTTGCGGACACACTTCAAGTAAAGGAATCGGGGTTAGAAACCCCGCCTACTGAGGCAAACAGTGAACTTACATCAACATTACCAACATTTGCGCAGTGAGGAACACGGCGCACATAACAATTTCAGAAAGCCCAACAGATTCGCACTGGTCTACCCGAGCACGTATGCTCTCGGTATGTCAAGTCTCGGCGTTCAGGTTATGTACGCAACCCTCAACAGTCGAGCGGACACCGCTTGCGAACGCGTTTTTATTCCCGAACCTGACTACCTTCAAAAACTCACCTCTCAAAAAAAGGCTCTTTTCTCGTTTGAGACACAGACTGCCTTGAACCAATTTGACATCATCGGGTTTTCAGTCTCCTTTGAATCAGACTATGTGAACATTCCGCGCACGTTAAAGTTAGCGAACATACCACCGCTCGCTGAAGCGCGAACAGAATGGGATCCGCTCGTCATTGCCGGTGGGATTAATATCTCCTACAACCCAGAACCGATCGCCGACTTTGTTGATGTTTTTGTCGTTGGTGAAGCCGAACTTGTTATCCATCAACTCATGGCATATTTCGACGAGTGGAAACGATCCGGCGCACTGAAGAGCGAATTGCTTGAAACGCTCGCAACTGTTCCCGGGCTTTACGTACCAAGTTTTTACGACGTAACTTACCGCGACGATGGTACGATTGATGCTGTCTCCCCAAAGCCTGGCATATCGCCCCAGATCCGTGCAGGAGCTGTCCCAAAACTTGACGATGTCGAAACCTGCACGCACATCCACACACCCAATACCGAATTCGCGAATGCACATCTCATTGAAATTGTACGTGGATGCGGTAGACAGTGCCGTTTCTGTGTCGCAGATTATGCCCGTCGATGGCCGAGACACCGTTCTGTAGAGAGCACACTCGCACTTGCGGAACGTGCCCGCGGCATTACAGATAGAATCGGACTCGTTGGAGCCTCTATCTCTGACCATCCACAGATCGACGAAATCGCTACAGGTCTCGTCGAACGTGGATTTCGTATCTCCTGTGCTTCACTCCGCGCTGAAACCGTTCGAACACCACTCCTCGACGCACTCGCAGACAGTGAACAAGGGACCATCACTATCGCCCCAGAGGTCGCGACTGAAGAACTTCAAAAGGTTGTCAATAAAGCTATTCCGCGTGAACGCCTTTACTACGTTTTTGAGGAAGCATTGAAACGTGATATCCTTAACCTTCGCCTATACTTCCTCATCGGTGTCCCCCATGAAACACCAGCAGACGTGGAAGCCATTGTTGATATGGCAAAGGAGATGCGAACCATAGTTCTCCCGCATGCCAAGCGAACAGGGAAAATAGCCCGAATTAGCTTTACCATTTCACCTATGGTGCCTAAACCACATACACCTTTCCAGTGGGTAGCGATGGAACCTCCTAAGACTATCTCTCGGAAACTTGATTTCCTGAAACGCGAAATTAATCAACTCGGTAGCATAAAAATTGGCTCCGCAAGTGCCAGACTCGCCCACCAAGAAGCCGTCTTCGCACGTGGCGATCGGCGACTCGGAAAAGTCATCCTTGAACTTGCACACGGTATGCCATGGAACCAAGCCTTTCGTAAGCACGAATTAGTTCCACATTTTTACGCCACACGTCAACGTCCATTGCATGAGGTCAACCCATGGGACCATCTTGATCTCAACGTTAAACCGCAATTCCTACAACTTGAGTTCCACAAGCACGAAAAAGGCTTCACGACCAGTGAATGCGATACAACTGTTTGTAAGAAATGTGGTGCTTGCTAATGGGTTATCAGTTAACAGTCGTCAGTTAAGAAGTGAATCCGTTGAACCCGCATGCTTTGTAACTGATAACCGAAAGGAAATCTGAATAGCAGATTTCCGAACTTTAACCATCAACTCGCCTTCGTTATAAGTGTTAAAGCACGAGTTGATGGTTAAAACTGATAACCATAAAAAGGAGGAATTACTGTGCGCACATATGAAAAATTTATAGGTGTATTCGTCGCCGTATGCGTTCTGTTCACCTTCACGTCCCCTTTATACGCTGGGTTAGACGACAAATCCCTCGTCTTATACCTTTCCTTTGATGAAGGGAAGGGTGCCAAGGCCGCAGATGGTTCTATACATGGTCATGATGGCGAATTTGTCCAAAATCCCAAATGGGTAGATGGACAATTTGGCAAAGCATTGGAATTCGATGGGACTAAGGGAGAACATGTCATCGTGCCTATCAACGACACTTTACAACTCAGAGAACAGTTCTCTGTTGCTTTTTGGGTGAAACGCGGGAAAGCCCAAATTCGGGACTGGAATTACATGGTAGCAGCCGGTTCCTTGAAATGGGCAACAATTTTTAAGAATGGTGGCAGTATGACCTATTTTTGGTCGACATCTGGTGGCGCTTGGGCACAGAAAGCCGTCAGCAAGGACATTCAACCCGAAGACTGGGTGCACATGACAGTCACACATGATACCAAATCAAAAGTGGTCATCTATAATGACGGGAAAGAAGCCGGTGGTGGACCTAAACCGCCCCCTGTTGACGAAATTGATGGTTCTATCATGGTGGGTGCCCGCCATCCCGGTCAAGAGTTTTTCACCGGTATCATCGACGAGGTATTTCTCTTTAACCGAATCATCACTCAAGCAGAAATCGATGACATTATGAATGGCGATTTCCTGCCAGTGGAACCCGCAGAGAAACTCGCAACGACATGGGGCAGCATTAAAACTGATCGCGATTAGAGATACGCTTGATAAGGGCGGTGCAAACGCCGCCCTTGCACCAACGGGAAAGCGTATGTTAAAATATCTCGCCATATTCATCCTTTGTAGCGTCTCTGCAAACACCGCTTTATCCGATCCTTCATCTGCTGAAGAGCATTATAAGAGTGCCACTGCCTACCACGATCTCGGAGAATTCGAGCGAGCTATCTCCGAATACAGACAAGCCATCGCGCTTAACCCAAATTTCCCCGTTATCTACAACAGACTCGGTGTCGCATATTCCGAACTGAAGCAATACGATGCCGCGCTCGATGCTTATCAAAAAGCACTTGCGTTGTCTCCTATGACGACTGAACTGCACTATAATGTGGGATTGGTCTACCTTAAGCAAGGTGATCTCCGGCGTGCCCTTGAGGCATTCAAACGTGCGATTACCCTCGACGCCAAGTGGGAAGACGCCTATACGGCACTCGGTGAGGTATACCTGAAGCAAGGCAACCTCAGACAAGCCGCTCACGCCTATAAACAAGCCACACGTCTCAATCCAAGCGGAAATTCGAGTGCCACTTTGGGATTAGGTAAGGTCTATGCAAGGCAGGAACACTGGGATGACGCAATCACCGCTGTTGAGAAGGCAATTGAAATCCAGGTAGATAACACTGAAGCACACTATCAACTCGCCCAAATTTATATCAAACGCGGCGAAAAGAAAAAAGCCGCCTCAGCGATGGCGTTCTTCAAAGTGCTACGTCAAACAGACCCACTTCTTCAAGAAGCCGAAATATGGGTGAAAAGACACCCCAATGACGCAAGAGGATATAACAATCTTGGTATCGTTTATCTTGCTCGCCGTCGCTCTGAGGACGCAATTGTGAGCTACAAACGCGCCATTTCTCTCGCTCCTAATTTAGCCACAGCCCACTACAATTTAGGGCATGCCTACCACAAGCAAGGAAAAATGACTCTCGCTATCGCGGCTTACCAACAAGCACTCACCATCAATACCACACTTGCAATTGCGCATAATAATGTCGCTGTCTGCTATACAGAATCGGGAATAGATTTGGATCAAGCACTCTCCCATGCCCGAACCGCTGTTCGCCTCGCTCCGACTGAGGCAAACTATTGGGACACGCTCGCCCAAATCTGCGTCATCCTCGGATTGAAAAGTGAGGCACAACACGCACGCGAAAAACAGAAAAAGTACGCTAACGAACAATGAGACGCTTCTGCTATATTATCCTCTTTTCCCTTTTGAGCATACCCACCTTCGCAGAAGTCCACTTTGTTGACACGACCACCACTGCAGGCATCACATTTCAGCATGTTGATGGCAGAACTGGTGAAAAATATCTCATCGAAACGCTCGGTTCCGGCGCACTCTTTTTCGATTTCGATGCTGATGGAGCATTGGATCTTTATGTAGTGAACGCTACACATATTCCACTACCAACGAGCGAAAAAATCTCACAGACACATCCCACACTTCCAGAAAATAAACTCTACCGAAACAACGGGAACGGCACCTTTACTGATATTACAGACAGTGCGGGCGTTGGAGATACCAGTTATGGCGTCGGATGTGCAGCCGCCGATGTCAATAATGACGGTTATCCCGACATTTATGTAACCAACTACGGACGCAACCGCCTTTATTACAACAACGGTAATGGCACTTTTACGGATGTGACACAAAAAGCCGGAGTCGGTGATGAACGCTGGGGAACAAGTTGTGCATTTCTGGATTACGACTTAGATGGGAATGTTGATCTATACGTCGTCAATTACATGAGATTTTCTATCGCAGAGAACGAATGGTGGGAAACCCAAGGTATTCGAACATATTGCAGTCCTACAGATCAGATCGCTGGTAGCCACTTCGTAAGCGAGCCTGATATCCTCTATCGCAACAATGGCGACGGAACCTTTACAGATGTCACCGACACCGCCGGAATCTCACATCGTGCCCTCGGTCTCGCTGTCGCAGTCGGAGATTACGATAACAATGGTTACCCAGACCTGCACATCGCCAACGATATGGAAGCAGACCTCTTTTACCATAACAACGGTGATGGCACCTTTACTGAAACTGCCGATTTCACCGGTACAGGATATGATGAAAACGGGTTCCCCGGCAGTGGTATGGGAAATGCATTCGGTGATTATAATAACGATGGTTATCTTGATCTCGTTGTCAGCAACGCCTCTGGACTGCCTGCGCTTCTCTACCAAAATGAAAACGCTGCGTTTTTTACCGATGTCTCTTTTGTCTCAGGAATTGGCACAGTGACACTCCCCTACTTTAAATGGGCGGTCGAATTTTTAGACTATGACAACGACGGTCTCCTTGACCTCTTCGTCGCGAACGGACACCTTCAAGAAAACATTTCCCTTTTTTCAGAGAGCACCTATCCACAGATGGATTTGATGTTCCGCAACATGCGCAAACAAGACGGCGCACATCATTTTATGGATGCATCTACCGAGGTTGGATTGACAGCACTCCCGAAAAAAGTTAGCCGCGCTGCCGCGTTCGGTGATTACGACAATGACGGAGACATCGATATTTTTCTCAATAACTCCAACCAACCCGCAACGCTTCTCCGAAACGAGGGCGGTAATAGCAATCACTGGTTGACAATCCAACCCATCGGGACCCGAAGCAATACGTCCGGTATCGGCACAAAAATAGTTGTGAAAGCGGGGAATTTGTCTCTGACCAAAGAAGTCCGGAGCGGTGCGAGTTACCTTTCACAAAGCGACCTTCGTGTCCACTTTGGATTGGGGAAGAATGCAGTCGTTGATACCCTTGAAATCTACTGGCAGAGCGGGCTTACAGAGCGATTTTCTAATGTGAAGTCGAATCAAATTCTCCGTATTAAAGAGGGACAGGGGATTATTAATATCAAGAAATAAGGTGATTTTCAATAAAGAACGCTACGTATCCCCCCCAGGTATATTCGGCCAATTGTGCTCCGGTGAATATCCTAAATCCTCCGCTGCCGGCCGCCACGCAAAACGGGAATCCGCCCGACCCGCGACAGCGTTATATGCCCCATACTTTATTGTATCTGTCTCGATCGCGCGTGCAACACACTGCGCAACATCTCTCGGATCCACGTAAACGAACCAAGGATCCGTCACAACTTCAGGAGCTGCAGGTCCCGGATTCTGTCCGTCTCCATCTATGACACCCGGACGGACGTGAATCACGTTCAACCCATGCGCTTGATGATACGCCGCACCGATCTGCTCGCCGAGATACTTTGCCAACGCGTAGTAAAGATCCCCAGGACCGAACTGGAAGTCATCATCTACCTCGTATGGTAACTTTGCGCTTGGAGCAGGAGGACACGCCGAAATACTTGAGATGTTAACTAACTTCTGAATGCCTTGCTTTACACAGGCTTCCGCGACGTTCCATGTCCCTTTCACCATAACATCCGCAAACAGCGGGGCGGGTTTATCAGACCGTCCCCGGACCAAAGCAACAAGATGGATGACAGCGTCTTGATCTGCACACGCCGCTTCGATTTCGGCAGCATTTGTCACATCTGCCTTGATAAAAGTCGTACCTGCAATCGCGCGATCCGGTTCAACAATGTCAGTTAGCGTAAGCGTATACTCGCCACGCAACCGATCAATGATAAACTGTGCCAGATACCCATTCGCCCCTGTAATCAGAATATTCTTAATTTTCCTTGCGGTTCGGTCAGGTGAATTCAACATTTGAAGGGCTTCCTCGTATATCCGCCTGCGTGTTTTTGCTTGGGGTGTTTTTGCTGGAGCGTTTCCTCTTGCTTGGGCGTTTCTGCGGATTTCTGCGTATTGTTGCAGGCTACAATCACCAAGAGAAACACACCGCTATACGTTTCAGCGCGTAGGTGGCATCATCTGATCATAGAGAGCGTTGTTAAATCCGACAAAGAAACTATCCCCAATTCGCACTGTCGGTGCCCGGAGGTTGCCGCTCCGTCCCATCACCACTTTTAGGATTGATTCCTGTGTGTCTGCGGTTGGCACAAAGGTTTCGACGCGCCTCCCTTTCGCAACAACGATTCGCTCTGCACCGCCCATTAGATCCCACACGGCTGTTGCATCCATCTGCTCTTTTCGCGCATCAGTTTTGCTTTGCGGCTGTAAATTGCGTGTGTCAAGAAACTCTTGCACTTTTTTACACGACGTTCAGCTACTTCGAGAATAAATCCAATCTATCATTTTTTAATTTTCCTTGCGGTTCGGTTAGGGCGTTGGGTCGATAGTGTTCCTTCCCGTAGACCCGCCTGCGCCGATGTTGCAGGTTTTTAATTTTACCTTGCGGTTCAGTCAGGTGGCTCTGATACATGAAGTGCCTCTTCGTAGACCTAGGGGAAACACCCAAGCAAAAACCCTGCGCCGATGTTGCAGGCTACAATTACAGGTCTTCAACGTTTATAAATTTGCCGGTGTCTCGGCTTTGGACCGCGGCATCAATGAGGGCGAGCGTCTCAACCGCATCAGCAAATGGCGAGCGAATCAGCGTCCTATCTCCTGTTTCAATGGCACGCAACCATGCCCCGGATTTGTCCAAACCGAGACTGTTTTCTGAAACTCCCGATTCATTGACAACCTCACCGTTAAGGTATCCACGGATAGCGTTATCCGTCATATGCGCTTGTAGTCGCAGATGCGGTCCGACGACCTCCACCTCAAAACTGAATCCCTCGGTACCACAGTGATTCATATGTGTTCCGAAAACGCCGTTGTCCAATTGATAGGTCATTTGAATAGCATTTTCGGCATCGAATTCGGTGCGTTCCAATGCCATATTCTTAGTGGCGAGCGCGTGTGCTTGTACCGGTTTCGGATTCCCCATCACAAAACGGGCACAATCTAACACATGCACCGCCTGTTCCGGCAAGGGACCGCCGCTTATCTCATATTGCAGAAACCAAGGTGACATCCGGAAACTGAGGTAATAATTAACGGTACACACCGTCCGGACGAGATGCACTGTTTCCGAATCGATTAACGCTTTCAACCGTTCATAAAGCGGATGGTAGCGAAGTTGGAACCCAACAGCGGCGATGACATCCGCTTCTTCAATGCATGTGAGACACTTTCTGCCCTCATCCATGTTCAAGGCAGGCGGTTTTTCAACCATCACATGAATACCACGGTCGCATGCCATCCGGATCGGTTCAAGACGGATAGGGGGTGGTGTCGTGATAACCACCCCGTCCATATCTACATCAAAGAAAGCATCCAACTCGGTAGTGGCAAGTGCTGATTCGGCATGTGTTGCGAGTTCGCGTGCCGCTTCAAGTTGCACGTCATGGACTGCAACAACACGCGCCCCGTAATTGGCTATCGCCCCGTGATGATGCCTTCCCATATTGCCAGCACCGATGATGCCTATTGCTAACGGTCTTTGATCGTTCATTGTGTTTTGAGATTTCCCCACGTTACTGCGAGTTTCTCACGCGGTTCAACGGGTGTTGGGTCAAAATCAGGTGTAACGACGACAATGTTATCATATTGCGCGTGTTCACCGGCTCTGTCCCCGCCGGACATTCGGAAACCGATTTTTCCTTCGGAGTGGGCACTCTCAGAATCGGTCCATTCGCTCACAAGTATCAGTTCACCTATCCCACCACCGACCGGTCCGATATATGCCTTGAATTCGTGTTTCCGCACTTCAAATTTGATCCGATACCAGACATCTTGCTCGCGGTCTACGCCATCGGCAAATGCCCCGGGTTCCGCTGCCCATGCGCCATTAATCCTTCGGTGCCACCGGATGTGCTGCGGTGTATGTCCGGAACCCGCGGTTGAGACTTGGTGCATGTAGATGTTATTGCCATCGGTTCCGTGGAAAACAAAACCTGTAAGTCCGGCATCCATGGTTTTGAAATCGGCATAATAGTCAAAATCTTCGGGAAAATCATCGACACTGAGCCCAACGCCACCGCCCCAAACGTCAAGCACTTTGCCACCAAGTACATCGTGACCATCGGCGTTATCAACAATCAACCATGTTCCTTGTGGTGCCCATTTGGAATCGTCAATATCTCCCGCTTCAAAATCGTCATCAAAGAGAACTTCAGCAGTAACAGTGCCAACACATAGAATCATCATCAAAAAGATTATGTAGCGCATCTTTTTCCTTTATTCGTAGAATTGTTTCCATCCTCCGCAGGTGCGATTTGTCTGTTTTTATAAAATCGCACCCACAGTCAACGGGATTACTCTGTTTTAACCTCTGCCCACGTTGTTGTCAGCTTCCCCTGCGGCTCAACATCCATCGGGTCCCTGCCGCCGTAGATTTCGATTTCATCAACGCGAGCACCACCATTGGTGCGAATATGAAGGCGCAACCACCGTGCTTCTACATCTTTGAAGGTAAACTCAGTGGTTTCACTAATTGGATCACCCTTATGGGTGTAAACCTTTTTCCATGTATTCGCATCGGAGTTTGGATCTGCCTTAGAGGTCGCGACAAGTATATCAAAATCAGCCGATGTCCGGTCGAGAAAACCCTGCGAATGATCACTGCCGAAGTAGACGCGGTTCACATTGGCAACATCCCCTATATCAATCTGTGCCCAACCGGGTATCGCACCGATGATCCAACTCCGGCAGTTATTGTAAAAACCGTCATTGAGATATTCGATACAGTGCCTGCGAGGGCACCATCCCTCGAGCTGCGAAGAGGCTTCCGGCTTCGCATCTTTGAGAAGTGCCAAATTGGGTTCCTTGTCCCGAACCGTTGGTACAAATTCAGGTCCCGGCTTGCCTCCAGCATCACATTCATCCGTTGCCGCTTTTTTGTCCTGCTCTTTAAACTCGTAGCGCCCGAACTTTTCAGGTCCCTTAGCTTCATCATGAACGGCAAAGACAGCAGGCATACTTACCAGCATCGCTACTATCACGAGCCACCAATACTTTGTCCATTTCATTGTAGATTCCTCCATTTTCGAGGTAGTCTTTATCATTATATTACCACAAGTGAAAAATTGTTTCAAGAAAACGGGTTACTCCTTGACTTTTTTTTTCACGGGTGCTATCTTAAGATTGTGTTAACTGTTTAGAAACTTTCAATTTTTGTTGACACCTGTAAAGATGTCGCTTATAATTTTTTCTTAGGAGTTTGAAGATTGAAACAGCGTGCTATTTTTTGGTTACTCCCTCTGATCTTGATATGCGTTTCAGTGGTCTGTGAGGGACAAGAATTGGTATTGCACCTCTCCTTTGATGTGTTAGATGGGAAGGTTGCAAAGGACCGTTCGGAATTTGGTAACGATGCAACCTTCAAAGGTTCCCCAAAACTCATTGAAGGTGTTTTTGGAAAAGCATTGGAGTTCGACGGTAAAACCTCCGGACAAATTCCGGATCATGCAAGTCTTGATATTGTTGATGGAATCACCATCGAATTCTGGGCAATTGTCAAAGGGGGCGAGGCAATCCAGAGCGGAGTTGAAAAAGGAATTGCTTGGGTTTCTGGTTTGTATAACCTTGCAGCCCTTTACAACGGCGGAACAATCCTTCAATTCTTTGACTTACCTGATGCCTGTAACGATGAGAACATCGGTCCCAGTATCCAGGATGACGAGTGGCATTTTCTCGCAGGAACGTGGGATGGAAAAACAATTCTACTCTACATCGACGGCGAACTGGAAGCGGAAATGGCGTGTAAAGGTCAACTAAAGCCGAACAACGATCCTCTTTTTATCGGTGCACGCGGCGGAAGTGGGCGTTTTCTCACCGGTGCCTTAGATGAAATCAAAGTGTATAATTACGCCCTAACCAAAGAGGAATTGCTCAAGGATATGGAAGAGCCTGTCACATTGCATGTCAACGCACAGAATAAATTGGCTACCGTCTGGGCACGCCTTAAAACCAATTAATCAGCACAACACAGGAGGTTTGATGAAAGCGACACGTTATCTTTGGGCACAGCTTACAAGCCAAAATGTGCTTTATAAAAGTCCAATGTTTTTTCTTTTACTACTGACTCTAATCGGCTGCGCGCTTCCCTTCAGCCAGAATCTAACTCCTGAAGAACAGGTCGCGGTCGTCACAACCGACAAAGGCACATTCGTGCTTGAGTTCTACCCCGATGCTGCCCCTGTGGCAGTGGATAACTTCATCAAGTTAATTAACCAGAAGTTTTACGATGGCTTGACATTTCATCGGAAAGTTGATGCACCCGGTTTGAATATTATTCAGGGTGGGTGTCCAAAAGGCGATGGAACAGGTGGTCCCGGTTGGACTATTGTTGACGAGTACACAAACCCGAACCAACGCCCACATGTCAGAGGCACAGTGGCAATGGCTCGGACGTCTACGCCGAACTCATCCGGGAGCCAATTCTATATCTGCTTGAAACCCCAACCCCATCTTGACGGAGACTACACCACTTTCGGTGGTGTAATTCAAGGGATGGATGTCGTCGATCAGCTATCGATGGGCGATGTCATGACAAAAATCCGATTGGAGGCGAAGTCAGAATATGTTAAGGCAACAGCAGAGTAAGCAACATCGGCAGTTCGCATCCGCAGCACTCTTCATTTTAGCGACATTCTTCGCTACCTTCGTGCTGAGTTGCGCACAGGAAGATCAGTCGGCACCTGTCCCGCGAGCGCGTCGCGCCGGCACAGGCACCGCAACAACCCAAGCGAAACCGCAGATTGACCCAGCAACGGTGGTCGCTGTCATTGAAACAGCAAAAGGCACCATCGAATTTGAATTTCTCGCAGCCGAAGCACCCGAAACTTCCAAGAATTTCATCAAAAACGCGCGGGTGATGTATTACAAGGGTGAGAAATTCAATCGCGCAGAAGAACTCCTCATCCAAGCAGGCTCAAAACTTGCCGCTGGAGACACACTCCCCATTGAGAACGGTTCGCAAGAGATGTCGAGAGGCGTTGTCGCTATGGCGAAAGAGGAAGGCGCGAGCGTTTCGTATGCATCCGAATTCTTTATCTGTCGCGGTGACACCATCCTCGATAGTGATTACACCGTCTTCGGAAACGTCACCAGTGGAATGGATGTAGTTGACAACATCATGGTCGATGACGTAATTACGAACATCACCATCCGAGACAAGGAATAGCAATCAGCAGCCAGTCGTCAGCAAAGAGGCGGTCAGCAGTCAGCAGTCAGTAAAGAGATGGGTTTGGAACAATCTTCCCCAGTCTGGAATACTCCAAGTTTGAGTGGATTGTTACCAAGAACCTTCTTACCGACTGCCGACTGCCGATAGCCATTCAGCCGACTGCCGACTGCTAATATGGAGGTATATATGGCATTAACAGTTATCCGCACGGCGCGTCCAAGCCCGGTTTGGCAGGAAAGTTACGTGCGCGTGGAAAAAGGACAACGACTCATTATTGACGCCGAAGGTGCATGGTCACCGGATTTACAAAATCGGACCGGATGGTGCGGTGCGGATGGTGTTCCCAAAACCCCAGGCTCCAGCGATTACCTGCTTCCCGGCACAAATATCGGTGCTCTCATTGCTAAGATTGACAATGTCGTTTTCGCTGTTGGTTCACGCTACGACAATCCTGCCCCTGCCGACGGTGTTATTTTCCTCGCCATGAACGAAAGTCCAAACAACAATAATCAAGCGGGAAGCTTACTCGCACAAATCATTATCTTCGATGAAGAATAGGAGAATCTCTCCTACAAATATTGACTGCCTATACCGGGCGAATCGGAATCAGGAGTAATATATGGAAGAAAACACGGCTCAGGCGGAAAGTCAACAAATTCCCCCTGTTGATTTTATTAGTTATCTTGCCAACCTCGTAGAAACAGGGCGGCTCTACTTAGAGGGAATCCCGAACCCCGAAACGGACGAGGTTGTTACAAACCTTCCGCTCGTGAAACATATTATTGATACGATTGAGATGCTTGAGCAAAAGACTCAGGGCAACCTCACCGCTCCGGAAGCCAACTTTTTATCAAATACGCTCTATGAACTTAGAATGGGCTACGTCCGTGCCGTCAACAGACAGGAAACAGCCGCACAGGAAGAAAAATCAACTGAGGAAATCGAAGAAGAGACGCCCACTGAAGGTACTGAAAACCCCTCTTAATTGAAGGGATAGCAATCATTGAGATACGCAACCCACCATACATACCTCAACACTGTCTTTTTTCATGAATTGTTTGTCATAAATCGAGTTAACTCTGTTAAACGCTCAAGGAGAATGGTTTATGGAATTCTACCACGGCACAACCTTAAACAGTGCGAGAGGGATTATTGAAAACGGGTTCCGTCCACGCGGCGGAGCCGTCTGGTTCACAAATAGTTGGGATTATGCTAAAAATCGCGCCGAACAAAAGGCACGACGGAAAAACGGGCGTCCAATCGTGATCAAAACCGAGTTGGATGGCAAAAAACTTCGAACGCATTGTGGTCCTGGAAAAGTTCAAATACGGGGCGGTATCATAGCTGTTAACGAACACGTGTCCGTTCAACTCCTACAGTCCAACCTCTTTGAGTTGCTCGCGTGTCCGATAGCACTCGCACAATGGATCAACCGCCAATTGGGACTCTACTCCCACAACGGCGTGAGTCAAAATCATTGGGGAGTCGTGCGGTTGGCACACTGGATGAATAACCGAATGCAATCGGGAACCGGAAACCGTATCGACCGGCAAGAGTTTTTTACAAAAGGCAAACAATGGTTGCCCACGTGCTTTGATACAATTCCGTTTAGCCCAGAAGTACTCCCCATTCAGCACCTTCAGAATGACACTATTGAAGTTAATGTGCTGTATCCAGACACGCAGGAAAAACCCGTCCAGCCAGTGAAAGTTGATGTACATTACACTAAAGCAATAGCCGACATCTCTGATCAGAATCCGAAGCGACGGGTCCGTGGGCTTCAATCTCTCGAGAAAATCGGAATTGAGGACTTATTCGATTGGTGTGCCTTGCATCTTGAAGACGAATCGGTGGACGTGATATGCAACGCATTGCGAACTATGCAACGATGTGATGACGGCTACATCGCTCCTATTCTGGGGTATGCTGAATCTAAAAATAAACGCATCCGGGCGAGTGCTCTCGCAGCACTCGCAAAACATGATGCTGATGATGCTGAACGCTGGTTTGAACGAGGACTCAAAGACTCTGAGGCATGCGTCCGTATGGAAGTCGCAAAACTTTTACCGATGCTTGATAGACTCGAATACCGCACGCTCTTCGACATCGCACGGCACGATCCAAATCCGGCTGTCAAACGCAGTGCAAAAAAACGATATGAGAATTAACACGAAAAGAGGAGAATGAATTATCATCGCAAGATTGTCATTGCTTTAATGCTGCTTGTCAGTTTGCTCGGGACAGGGACCGTCGGCTACCTACTCCTCGAAAGGGACAATCCGCAAGGCGAGTGGCAACTTCTCGATGCAATCTACATGACCGTCATCACCCTAACAACCGTCGGTTACGAGAACATGGGAATGAGTGATGCTGGACGAATCTTCACCCTGTTTCTGCTTATCGGTGGGTTCGGTGTATTTACCTATAGTGTTACGATCGCCACTGCATTCCTGATTGAAGGGCAACTACAAAGTTTTTTCCGACAACAAAAAATGATTCGAACTGTCGATAAATTATCAAACCATTACATTGTCTGTGGACTCGGTGATACCGGCGTACATGTGCTTGACGAAATGCTAAAGGCAGAAGTAGATTTCGTCGGTATTGAATTCGAGGAAGAACGACTCATACATCTCTCTGACACACGAGACTTTCTATACCTCCATGGCGACGCAACCGATGACGAATTGCTCACACGGGCGGGGATCGAGCGCGCCAAAGGGCTTGTCACATGCCTGAGCCGCGACCAAGATAACTTGTTTGTCGTGATCTCCGCAAGAAAAATCAATCCACGGTTAAGGATAGCCTCTAAAGCCGTTGAAGATAATTCTCCCGGAAAACTCATCACCGCAGGCGCCGATGAGGTCGTCCTACCCGATCACATCGGCGGACTCCGCCTCGCCTCCGGCATCCTCCAACCACAACTCGTAGGGTTTTTAGAAAACATCACCCAAAGTCAAGACGGTGCTCGGTTCACTGAATCTATTATTCGAGAAGGTTCCTCTCTGGACGGGATTTCACTCAAAACCGCCAGTATTAAAGAACAAACTGGTTTAGTTGTCATCGCAATCCATGATAACGACGGGACGTTCCTCTATAATCCTCCTGAAGATAAGAAAATTGCAGCCGGTGATGCCCTGTTAGTCGTAGCCAACCAGAGGCAACTCCAAACATTGCACAAGCTTACCGGAGATTCAAGTTAGCGGAAAAGCGTTGACCTGTTATCTTCCGCCATGATATAATAGTGTCAGACTTTACTCGACGAGATCGAATCTCGCCGCTGTAAAATACACTCACAAAACACAATATCGCAAAAGATTTTTAAATTATTGCAAATCGGAAGGAAATGTACGTATGCTCGCAACGGTCCTAAGCAGTGCAATGCTCGGAATTGATGCTTATATCGTGAAGGTTGAGGTAGATGTTGCCGGCGGAATGCCGTCCTTCAGTACTGTCGGCTTACCGGATAACGCCATCAAAGAGAGTCGGGATCGGGTTACCGCAGCCATTAAGAACTCCGGTTTCTACTTCCCACCCACCCGAATCACGGCAAATTTAGCACCTGCGGATATCCGAAAAGCGGGATCAGCATTTGACCTTCCCATCGCAATCGGCGTTATGGCAGCTACCAATCAGGTGGATCTCTCAAGGCTCGAAAACGTAATACTTTTAGGCGAACTCGCACTCGATGGCAGCATTCGCGGCATACAAGGCGCACTCCCTATCGCCATCGCCGCAAAAGAGAACGGTATCCAAGACCTCATCTTACCTGCTGAAAACGCAAAAGAGGCGGCGATCGTAGAAGGTGTGAACGTCTATTCAGTCGCAAGCTTAACAGAGGCTGCTGCATTCCTCAATTCGGACAAAGAGATCACACCAGAACCGCACACGCTCAGCACTGACGGACACCACAAACATTCTGAAGCGCATCTTGACCTGCTCGACGTGAAAGGACAGGAACATGTTAAGCGCGCCATCGAAGTCGCCGCTGCAGGTGGGCATAACCTCATTATGATAGGGCCGCCTGGTTCTGGAAAAACCATGATAGCGAAGCGAATCCCGTCGATTCTGCCGAAACTATCCATGAATGAATCCTTAGAAACAACGAAAATCCAAAGTATCATTGGCATTTTGCCAAGCGATACACCTCTGATCGTGACGCGTCCATATCGCTCCCCACACCATACTATCTCGGACGCAGGCTTAATCGGAGGCGGAACAGTACCACGTCCTGGTGAGGTGAGTCTCGCACATAACGGTGTGCTCTTTTTAGATGAACTCCCCGAATTCCGGCGAAACGTTCTTGAAGTTATGCGGCAACCGCTTGAAGACCGACAAGTGACCATCTCCCGCGCATCTGCATCCCTCACTTATCCCGCGAACTTCATGCTCGTTGCTGCCATGAACCCTTGCCCCTGCGGATTTTTCAGTGACCCTACCAGAGATTGCAAGTGTTCACCCAATCAGATCCAAAACTACGTCTCTCGTATCTCTGGACCGCTCTTAGATAGAATCGATATCCAAGTTGAAGTACCAGCCGTGAAATATGCGGAACTCGCTAACGAAACAACCGGTGAACCCTCGGCACACGTCCAAGAACGGGTTGAAAGGGCACGCCACATCCAACAGCAACGCTTTACAGACACAGTCATACACGCCAATGCAAATATGGAATCTAAACAGATACGAGAATACTGTAAAATTGATTCCCAAGCACAGGAACTCCTCCGGATCGCGATTAACCAATTAGGACTGAGTGCCCGTGCCTACGATCGGATTTTGAAGGTAGCACGCACTATTGCCGATTTAGACGAAAATCCACACATAGAGGCAGTTCATGTCTCTGAAGCCATACAATATCGGAGTCTTGACCGAAGTTTCTGGAAAAAATAAGTCTACAAGGCAAGATTAGTTATCAGTTATTTGAGGGATATACTTCATAGTTCTAACAACCGTTACTTCTCCGCAAGGTAAAATTAAAAAGAAAATGCAACCTAATTTTATTATCTTCCTAACCGACGACCAAGGATACGGTGATCTGTCCTGCATGGGCGCGACCGATTTTAAAACGCCACACCTTGATAGAATGGCAACAGAGGGAGCACGCTTCACGGACTGGTACTCAAATTCACCCGTCTGTTCCCCTTCGCGCGCAGCATTACTGACAGGGCGATACCCGTGCCATGCCGGCGTCCGCTCTATTTTAGCCGGACATCGTACGGCAACTGGGTTACCACCTTCTGTGCCATCACTCGCAACAGCACTGAAGGAGCGAGGCTATTACACAGCGATGTCTGGAAAGTGGCATCTCGGACTCGCAGAAGGCTCACGTCCAGAACACCATGGATTCGACGATTGGTTCGGATTCATGGCAGGGTGCATTGATTTCTTCTCACACATCTTTTATTGGGGCTTAGGACAGCCTGGCATTGATCAGACACATGATCTCTGGGAAAACGGTGAAGAGATCTACCGCAACGGTGAATACTTCACAGAACTTATAACTGAATACGCCATCAGATATATTCGAAAGTCTGTCGCACTCGGCAAACCTTTTTTCCTTTATGTCCCTTACAACGCCCCACACTATCCGATGCACGCGCCGCAAGAATATGTAGATCGGTTCCCGAACCTACCTTGGGACAGACAGATTATGGCAGCAATGCTCAGTGCGGTCGACGACAGCGTCGGCGAAATTTTTGCCGAACTTGAAAGACTCGGACTCGCAGAAAATACCTTCTCCTATTTCCAGAGCGATAACGGTCCGTCGCGTGAAACTCGAAACTGGTTAGATGGCACACAGGATCCCTATTATGGCGGCACCGCGGGTAAACTGAAAGGACATAAATTCAGTCTCTACGAAGGCGGTATCCGTTCACCCGGAATCATGAACTGGCCCCAGCAAATCCCAGCAGGACAGGTCATCAATGAAGTCGGCGCAGCAATGGATGTGTTCCCGACCTTCCTCGCCGCTGCAGGCGGAGATCCGTATGCTTACGAACCAGATGGGCTCAATGTCCTACCTACAGTAACAAACGGTGAATCCATACCACATCGAGAAATCTATTGGGAGATGGGTAAGCAGACTGCTGTGCGTCGGGGTAATTGGAAATTGGTGCTTAACGGTCAATTGGTAGAAGGCACACCTCCAGAAGATGATGTGCATCTCGCAAACCTCGACACCGATATGGGTGAAACACAGAATCTTAAAGATGAACACTCGGAACTCACTGCTGAATTGACAGAAGCCGCCCAAACATGGCGCGAAGGCATTGAAACGCATTGGGAGACCAAATGGGTCAATCCAAACGGGACAACTGGATATATCAAGGAATAGTAAAATGCTAACCGACATTCAAGACGCTTATGGGCACCTCCTCTCAGATTATCATAACGGTCAAGAAAACGTCGAAATCGTGGAGAGAGAAGACGGATTCATTGATGTAAGTCGGCTGGGACCGCTTAACTATTTTGCTGAATATGAGGACTGGGCTGAACACCAAAGGCTTGCAATAAAACACGCTATAGGACGGGTCCTGGATATCGGTTGCGGCGCAGGACGGCACTGCCTCTATCTTCAAGAACAGGGGTATGATGTCTTAGGAACGGACATATCGCCGTTAGCCATCCAGACCTGTCAAAGCCGTGGGCTAAAAAATGCGCTTGTTACGCCTGTCACGCAGTTGAGTTCCAAAACCGGCACCTTTGACACCATCCTCATGATGGGACACAATTTCGGGCTTATTGGAAGCTACAAAAGGGCGAAATGGCTCTTGAGACGCTTCGCTGCTATGACAACGGATACAGCAAAAATTATCGCTGAGACGCTGGATCCTTACGAAACGACAAATCCAATTCATCTTGCCTATCATCAATTGAATCAAAATAGAGGACGGATGAGCGGCCAACTGAAACTACGAATCCGATACAAACAATACGCTACACCTTGGTTCGATTACCTGTTTGTCTCAAAGGCGGAAATTGAAGACATCCTTGACGGAACAGCGTGGCGAGTTGAACGCTACATTGACGCAGCCAATACACCGACTTACGTGGCAATTTTATCCAAACAAGTGCATTCCTGATTATAAGCGTATCGGTAGGCGCGTCGCTGGCGAGGCGGAAAATCTTGTCCGTCAAGAACATCTATATTAGTGAGATTGGAAGTCTCGCCGAAAGATGAGATATGTCATGATACTTTTTAAATTTGCTTTTATTACGGACACACATCTGTACCTAAACGCGCCGCAGAACTTCGCAAGCGGACTCCAACAACAAAAAAAGAGTCTACAACTTTACGAAAAGTTGGTTGAACAACTGAACGCGTTCGAGCCTGCCTTTGTAATTCATGGCGGGGATATTGTGTGTGGTGGTCAAAGTTTCGGCATGTCCGCAGAAGAATACGAAACCACACTTGATGGCGCGCAACAACTCGGGCAACGTATAAATGCCCCCTGCTATTACATCCCCGGTAACCACGATTTGCATCCGGAAACCGGTTCCAAAGACGATTATTTGACACGTTTCAGCACCAACGGCATGGGTTCCGTCAGTTTTGTGCACGAAAATATCCGGTTTATCCTCCTCGATTCGCAGGAGGTCCCCGAAGACCTTACACACGGGTATATCAGCACGAACCAACTGGCATGGGCGGAACGCGAATTAAAAAGAGCACGTGATTATGACCAAGAGGTTTTCATCTTCTCACACCAACTGCCGTTTCCCAGCGTCGAGTTCCAAGGGGTTGGTTCAAGAGTTGCCAACTCCGCAGAGGTGCTCGAAATTACCGCGCCTTTTGAGAGACAAATTTTGGCATTTTTTTGCGGACATTTGCATCTCAATCGTGTCTTCAGAGAACAAGGTATGCTGTGTGTCGTTTCCTCTGGTATTATCTGTTATCCGATGATGTGGCGACAGGTCCTGGTATACCCCGATAGAGTTGACGTGAAGTCGGTGGCGGTTGATTTACCGGCTGTCCTCGCTGAATCAGAAGCCGTCAATCCAGATAACAATCTTTATCTATTGGGCAGAGATCGGGATTTAAACTTTAGCATCCCTCGGCATTTTAGCGATCATCTCTGATCTATCCTTCCGTTTTATGGTGTCAGTTAACTCGTCCGGTAACTGGGTTTTATGTGAATTCCACAAGCATCTCTTTAACCGACAACTGATAACTACAAGGGTGTTTTTGCTTGGGTGTTTCCCCATCGTAGCAACCCGCACCGAAAACTATAAAAGAATGATTGAAGTTCAAAATATCACCAAAAACTACGGTCCCTTCCAAGCACTCAAGGACATCTCCTTCCAAGTAGACAAGGGACAAATCGTCGGTTTCCTCGGTCCTAACGGAGCCGGAAAAACAACGACAATGCGAATCCTCACCTGCTTTATGCCAGCGAGTAGCGGACGCGTTACCGTCGCTGGATATGACGTCTTCAAAGAGTCGCGAGAGGTTCGCAAACGCATCGGTTACCTCCCTGAAAACGTTCCACTTTATCCAGAAATGACGGTGACGAAGTACCTGACGTACATGGCAAAAATCCGTAGTGTACCGCGTAGCAATATCAAAGGGCAACTGGATAATACCATCGCGGCATGCGGTCTCACCGAACGCCGACACCAGATCATCGGACAACTCTCGCGCGGTTTCCGACAACGTGTCGGCTTAGCACAAGCACTCATCCACGAGCCAGATGTTTTAATTCTCGATGAACCCACCTCCGGATTAGATCCACGGCAGATTGTCGAAATTCGAGAATTAATCAAAGCACTCGGCAAGGAACGGACTATTCTGTTCAGCACCCACATCTTACCTGAAGCCAGTCTCACATGTGAAAGGTTGATTATCATCAGTCAAGGTAAAATTACAGGTGATGTTCTGTTGAAAGATGGACGCGCTGTCTCCAGACAGAGCAATGAATCCACCAGTAACACAGAGGATTTGCAAACCGCTTCCTCAATTCTCGCACTTGAGGTAGCAGGTGCACCCGCAGACGATATATCAGCCGCACTCGACGACATACCAAACGTGATACGAGTTGAGCAGATCGATACCGACACGGATGACACGGCGAGGTTTCACCTTCACTACACATTGGCGACCGACATCCGTTCGGAAGTGGCAGCAACTATCGTCGAACGTGGGTGGCAACTGCTTGAAATGCACACGACTGAAATGTCACTTGAAGAACTGTTCCTGTCTTTGACGGTATAGGACGTGCTATCTGCTACGACACCAGCTCATCTCGTCCGTTGGAACGTCAATCATGCGTTTAATAACCATCTGGATTATAGGCAACGTCGCCCTACTGCTCTTCGGGTGTGGTGAGGAAAGCATTGAAGAGATGCAACCCGAATCCGAACCAGAACACCTCATAGAGACTCTTAATCTCTTTACTGAGAACGAATGGGCAGTGATTAAAAGTTTATCACCGCTACCTGACAAACCACCGCCAAACCCCACAAATCGTGTCGCTGATAATTCAGATGCAGCGCAGTTAGGGCAGATGTTTTTCTTTGATGCTCGATTCTCAAAGGAAGGCACAATTTCTTGTGCAACATGCCATTCACCCTTTCACGGATTCGCCGATGTTGAAGCCACCTCATTGGGCAATGGGCGCGGCACAAGAAATACCCCAACCCTACTCAATGCCGCCTATAACAAATGGCAATTTTGGGATGGGCGCGCCGAGACCCTCTGGGCACAAGCCCTATTCGCACTCGAAGGAGAGGAAGAGCAAGCAGGTACACGACTCCAGTACGCACACCTCATCAAACGACATTATGAAGCCGGATATGAAGCCGTCTTCGGCACGCTCCCTGAGCTTGAAGATGCCACGCGTTTCCCACCGAATGGTAAACCCGGCGATGCGGCGTTCGATAACATGTCGGAAGCAGATCAGGTCGCTGTGAACACCGTTTTTGTGAACATCGGTAAGGCAATTGAAGCCTACGAACGCCTATTGATTCGTCGGAACGCACCGTTTGATCGGTATGTGGCAGGCAATGGAGAGGCGATCACGCTTGAAGCGAAGCGCGGCTTAAAGATATTCATTGGAAAAGGAGTTTGTGTCCTCTGTCACGGGACGCCATATTTCAGAGACGACGATTTCCATAACATTGGGATACCACAGGGACAGTTGCCAAAAGATACGGGACGTTTCCAAGGCATCACGGAACTCTTAGCCGATCCGTTTAACAGTGTAGGCATCTACAGCGATTCAAGGGGGGATGCCACACGTATGCTGAATCTCCTGGAACCGAGATTGGAACACCAAGGTGAATTCAAAACGCCGACCCTCCGTAACGTCGCACTGACACCGCCCTATTTCCACACCGGCGAATTTCCAACGCTTGTCTCCGTAATCGAATTTAACAACGCCGGTGGCACAACTAACGAATTCGTAGGCAGAAGCGCAGTACCAGTGGAACCTCTACACCTCAGCGAACAGGAAAAAAACGACCTTGTCGAGTTCTTAGAGACATTGACAGGGGAGCCACCCGCCGCACATTTGCTAATAAAGCCTAAACTTCCTTAGGCATCTGGTACATCAAGCGGTAATTTCAACTGTTCGCGAACGGCTCGCCGAACCTCATCGCAGATACGCATCGCGTGTGCCGTTTCGTCGGCTGTAGCAGAAGCGCCGGGATAGCGAGTCGTTACCGCGTATTTGGAAAGAAATGTAAAATCGGGCTCCCAAACCCGCCAAACAGGCATCGCAGGAACAATCAGCTTCAGCAATTCTTTTAAATTATGTGTTCTCGGAGAGGGGATGTTCTGTTCTTGGAGCCACGCCTTTAGATACTTTTCAACACATTGCTGCGCATGGAAACAGATAGAATTATGCACCGGAAGTTGCCCTTGCTGAAGTTGCTGCACCACGACATGGTCTTCTTCAGCGTTCTCTACCCATTCCACTGTCAATGGATTCATAGCACACTGTTCCTTTTTCGGGGGTTTCAAAAGAAAATTGGCAGATTCATAGAGCACCTCACCCTTTTCAGTGATCTCACGAAGAAACCAGTCGTTATACGAGAGACGATACGCAATCTCTTCAGGCGAACGCACGAGCAAGTCCATACGAAAGCGGTGCGGAATACGCCCATAAATCTCTCTCTCTCGCTTGCGAGTCTCTGATTTCGAGCCCGGCATCACTACCAACAAATCAACATCCGAGTATTCCCTCGGAGTGCCATACGCATAAGAACCGAACAGAATAATTTGGAGCGGTGCGAACTCGCGCACGATATCATTACAGGTCGCTTGAATGTCTTGCCGGGTAACCATGTTTATTTCCTCTGCTGTTTCCACATATCTATAACAGGAACAGACCGCGACTACAGGTAAAAACGTATAAGGCTAATTATGCCACATCTTCATCTCATACGCAACGAAAATCCTTTCTTGAAAAAACCTTGATTTCTAAATGCATCTATCGTATAATTTGTGCTATAGAATTATTTTAACAGGGAGGCACAATCACCTAAAAAAAGAACAATTATGAAACTCGTTACCTTTCAAACCAAATCGACGAACACTACACCAAAACTCGGCGCGTGGATCGACAGTGACCAGATTATTGACCTCACTGCAGTTGCCCCAGATATGTCCCAATTCTTTGAGCAGAATTGCATTGCCGACGCGCAAGGGTACATCGAACGTACAGACCTGTCCGATGTTGTCTTCCCTGTTGCTGATGTGCAACTGCTCGCGCCATTCCCACACCCCGCAAGCCTGCGGGATTTCGGTGTATTCAAAACCCACATGGACGCTGCTGCGCGGATTACCGGTAAAGAAATTTCGCCTGAATGGTTCAAACTGCCCAATTACTATCGCGGCAGCACGAGTCCATCCTCCATTACCGGACACGAAGCCGTTGTCACTTGGCCCAACTACACCCAAAAACTCGATTTTGAATTGGAGTGGGGCGTCTATATCAGTAAAACTGGGAAAAACATCTCCGTCGCAGAAGCCTCTGAGTACATCGCTGGCTATACCATCTACAACGACATCAGTGCCCGGGATATTCAATTTCGGCACATGACCATGGCACTCGGTCCCGCTAAAGGGAAAGATTTTGACAATAGCAATATTATGGGACCCTGCCTCGTTACGCCCGATGAAATCAGCGATCCGTACAATCTCCGAATGATCGCCAGAGTCAACGGTGAAGTCTGGACAGACGGCAATACTTCGGATATGTATTATTCGTTTGAAGAAATGATTTCATTCGTCTCACAATCAGAGACGCTCTATCCCGGAGAGTTTTTAGGCTCCGGCACCGTCGGAAAAGGGTGCGGGTGGGAACTCGACCGCTGGATTCAACCGGGGGACGTCATTGAACTCGAAGTCGAAAACATCGGCGTGCTCAGCAACCAAATCGGTGAAATAGAAGTGAACCCCGCGGAATGGACGGAAAAAGGTCTCTAAAAATATGCGACTTAAAGACAAGGTAGCCATCACTACAGGTGCCGCATCCGGCATCGGAAAAGCCACAGCGATCCTTTTCGCTGAACACGGTGCAAAGGTAGTCGTCGCCGACATCGATGAAGACGGCGCGAACCAGACGGTTTCCACCATCCGAGATGCGGGAAATGAAGCGATCTATGTCCAAACCGATGTAACAACTTCAGCCAACACCGAACGCATGGTGCAGGAGACCCTTAACATCTACGGAAAACTTGATATCTTGCTCAGCAGTGCCGGAATTGCGATGCGACTCCCTGTCGCCGATTTGCCCGAGGAAGACTGGCATCGTTGTTTAGATGTTAACCTCACCGGGGTCTATCTCTGTGCCAAAGCCGCGATCCCCGCCATGCTGAAAAATGGGGGTGGTTCCATTATCAATCTATCCTCCATCTACGGAGTCGTCGGCGCGGACGTTCGCGCAGCGTATGTCGCTTCCAAAGGGGGTGTAACAAACCTCACTCGCGGGATGGCACTCGATTACGCCGAGGATAATATCCGCGTTAACTGCATCTGTCCCGGTTTCGTTGAAACACCGTTAGTCGCCGGTGTCATCAAAACGCCAGAGGAATATCAGACGCTCGCAGACAGACACCCGATGCGGCGACTTGCGCAACCCGAAGAGATCGCTTACGGCGCTCTATACCTCGCCTCCGACGAGTCTGCCTTCGTTACAGGCATCGCCTTACCGATCGATGGTGGCTATACAGCAGGATAAAATCCTGTGCGTACAGGACAATCGAAAACTGAAGGTTATAGAAAAAATGCGAAAAATCTTCTTCTGCGCCTTCCTCATTCTACTCATAAACAGTGCCTATCTGTTCAGCTTCGGCGAACCGACGCTCTTTTACATTTTTAACGTCCTGTTCCACGTTGGACTCGGTGTTATTCTCATAATTCCATTCTGTATTTACGTCTATCGACATTTCAAGCGCATCTCAACGCTCGGACAAATAGGGATTATCGGGATAGTTGTTGGCATCATCAGCGGTGGCTATCTGATGATTGTAGGTGCGACAACTCCGTATCGGTGGCTACTCATCACGCACATTGTCAGTGTAAGCGCGGGGAGCATTCTACTCTGTGTTCACCTATTCAGAGACAAAGAACTCCTCACACCACTATTCAAAAAAATTACCACCGGTGTGTTGGTTGTTGTTCTACTTTTCCCGATAGCCGCGAAACTTATACAACACTACCTGCCGAATGAAACATATCTCGTTGAAAACCCAGCATTACCGCCCACGAGCATGTACGAGGAAGGCGGTGGCACAACCGGGCATTTCTTCCCCGCATCCGTCGAAACAGAAACCGGTGCGCTGATTCCAACCGATTTCTTTCTCACATCGGAGACCTGCGCCACCAAGGGATGCCATCCAGATATCTATCGGCAGTGGAACGAATCAGCCCACCATTTCTCTTCTTTCAATAACCAATGGTATCGCAAGTCAATTATCTATATGCAAGAGGTCAACGGTATCCAACCCTCCAAATGGTGTGGGGGATGCCACGACCCAGCAATCCTACTTAACGGTGTGATGGACAGACCCATTCGTGAAAACCTCCATACACCCGCCGCGCAAGCAGGACTCGCATGTACGGCGTGCCACTCCATCGAAAAAGTCAAAGACACAATGGGCAATAGTGGATATGTGATTAAATATCCACCGCTCCACGACATTGCTGCCAGCGATAATCCGGTTATCCGTAATCTACACAACTACCTCATTCGACTGGATCCGGAGCCTCACAAAAAGAGTTTCCTCAAACCGTTTCATCGTGAAAATACCGCCGAATTCTGTTCAACCTGTCATAAAGTGCATCTCGACGAACCCGTCAACAACTTCCGATGGCTACGCGGTTTTAACGACTACGATCAGTGGCAAAAAAGCGGTGTCTCACATCAAGGCGCGTTGTCCTTCTACTATCCCGAAACGGCGAAGAAGTGTGTCGATTGTCACATGCCACTCGTTGACTCTACAGACGCGGGAAATATCAACGGCAAGGTCCACAACCACCGATTCCCTGCTGCGAACACAGCACTACCCTTCGTGAATCAACATCCAGAGCAACTCAAAATCGTAACAGACTTTTTGCAGGACGACGTGGTAACCCTGGATCTCTTCGCAGATGGCACACCGATCCCCCGGGACGGCGTTGAAGTCGTCCGAGGTGAGAACACACGGATTGATGTCGTCGTACGCACACGCGGTGTTGGGCACCGCTTCCCAACTGGTACAATTGATGCCTTTGATATTTGGTTGGAAGTGAAAGCCATCGACGAAAACGGAAAAATTGTCTTCTGGAACGGTAGGATCGCCGCACCCAATGGAAACGGACCCGTTGATCCAAGTGCGCATTTTTACCGCGCCTATATGCTGGATGCACACGGAAACCTGATTAACAAACGAAACGCTTGGGCAACCCGAACAATCCTCTATTCAAACACAATCCCGCCGGGTGCCGCCGATACTGCGCGCTATCGACTCGAAATCCCACCGGATTGTGGAAATCTTCTCACGGTAGAAGCGAAACTCAATTACCGTAAATTTAATTGGTGGCATACACAGTGGGCTTACGCCGGTGTGCGCGATCCAGAGGATACAGATTTTCAGGTAGATAAGGGCTACGATGACGGCAGATGGGTCTGGACGGGTGACACTTCGGATGTCGCAGGAAAAATTAAGGAGATCCCAAATCTACCCACTATCGTAATGGCTTCCACCAAAGCAACCTTAAAGGTCTCGGTAGGAGGGGAGGAAACACCCCAGCAAAAACACTCCGATTCCCGACCAGCGGACTCACAACCAAAGTCTGAAAATACGCGCGAACGGTGGAACGATTACGGCATAGGGCTACTTCTGCAGGGCGATCTGAAAGCTGCAGAGACCGCATTCCTCAAAGTAACTGAGATAGAGCCAGCATATCTCGATGGGTGGGTAAACGTGGCAAGAGCCAGAATCGAAGAAGGAGATATGCAAGGCGCAGAAGAGATGCTTGAAAAGGCATTTGAAATCCAAAAGACATTGCCCCCTGAAAATCCACATCGCGCGAAGGTCCACTACTTCTACGCACTCATTCAGGAAGCGTCCGGCAATTACGACACAGCGATTGAGCATCTCCAGCACGCTACTTCGCAATTCCCGCGTGATACCCGTGTCCGAAATAAACTTGGACGCATGCACTTTCTGAAACGCAACTACGAAACCGCGCTGGCTGAATTCCAGAAGACACTCACTGTCGATCCAGAAGATCTCGATGCACATTACAACATGATGCGCTGTTACCGTGCCCTCAAGAATCCTTCGCTCGCCGCCAAATCGCAAAAACTCTACCTACGTTTCAAGGCAGACGAATCCGTCGACGCAATCACGGGTATCCCTCGCCGCGCAGATGCAGATGTCAACCGAGAACGTCAACGAATTCACGAACACACCAACAGTTATGAACCGCTACCCAACCCCTGAACATCAGCGCGCCGCTGAAGCGATTGTCGAATTCTTTACCACAATCCCAGAAATCGAGACAGTCTGTTTAATCTGCTCATGTGCTCGCGGCAAGGCAAGTCGTGATAGTTGTTTGGATATTCTTGCACTCGGCAAACCTGAAATCATGTCCGCAGCACTAACAGATATTCAGAAGGTTTGGGATGAATTTTATACAACTGCTTCTGTTTTCCAGAAACTCGCTGCTGTCGGGAGATATGCACACGTAGATCTGGAATTCAGTGATGGATACTTTGTGCCGACGGAACACTCTTGGGTCGGCGGCCCCGATGAGTTTGAACTCGTGATTGGCAATTATTTAGTCTATAGCGTTCCGCTCTACCAGAAAGGCAGTTATTTCGACGAACTCAAGGCAAAGTGGTTGCCATACTACAATGAGAGCCTACGTCACGATCGGTTATCAATGGCGCGGAAGTATTGTCTCAACAACCTCGACCACATACCCCTTTATATTGATCGTGGACTCCACTTCCAGTGTTTCAACCGTTTTTACGATGCATTCCGTGAATTCCTACAAGCACTTTTTATCGCTCGACGCACCTATCCTATCGCCTACGACAAGTGGATCCAAGAACAGATTGTAGATATTTTGGGATTACCGGAGCTCTATGAACAGTTGCTACGTCTGTTCGAGATACGTAACTTTGAAAGCCATGAGATTTTGGACAAAACAAACACTTTAAGAAGTCTGCTGGACGAATATGTTTCGATTTCATCTTAGAGAGCGTAGGTTGGGTTGAACGAAACATCAGAAATCAATCGCATTTGTCACGGAGACTCGCGAATTTCCAAGATGCCTGAAACCTTTGGAATTCAAGTGAAACCCAACGCTTTCTCGATATCAAAAATACTCACCTATTCATCCATCCGTTCAAAGCTGTCTAAATCAATAGCATCGTGGATTAGATTTGCTGTGGTAGATGCGAAACCCGTATAGATTTCGTGTTGCTCCGATGTCATTATATCTTCAGTGGTATCCTCAAAATGTGATTCTTCTAAGACTTCCGAATCTATACCAATGGATTCTGTCCAAATGTACATCCGTTCAGTAATCTGTTCTTCAAGAGAAATCAAATCACGTGATAATTCCTTCCCCGTCATGCTTTTTGTCCTTGTTTTGTTCCCTGACACCATGCTCTTTTGTAGCACAAACTTTTAGTTTGTTCCCTGCCCGTATCAGTTTTTAGTGGATCGCAATTTAAAAGATCGGGCTAAGGAAAATCAGCCCACCAATCTCCTGCTGTCCAAAGCAAAAGTTCCTTGCATGGACGGGCAATATTACCTCCTTGTTAGGTTTCCCGGTGTGTGATATGTACACAGTAGACTCGTATCAGATTGGTGTCTTTTTGTGAAGAAAAAGCTGCGTTTTTCACTAAAAAGCGGAGTATTACTTCTTAAAAAGGCGGTGATATCCTCTGATGAGATCTCGCAGTAAACGGTAGGTAAGCAAGAAAAATCCAATTACCAGATTCGACAGAAAGATCACTGTGGTGAGTGCCATAATTCCAAAGAAAAATGTACCGAGAATGCCGATGACGATCATAACTTTTTCAGTCTCCTGCTTTTTGCTGCGTCATCCCCTGTCAACCTAACGGCACAAAAATTTTACTATCCCTACCCAACCTACAAAGCATTGTATTTTCATCTCCATAAATCTTCTCCATTAGGAAACTCCTTTGTCCTTGTGTTTTTCTCTGAGAGTTTTAGATATCTTTTGTCTCTGCTCAGTAGACATCTGCTTCCGAAAAGAAATATCTGAAGAATTGCGACGATTTTCGCAACTACAATTGTGTTTCATAGGACTTTTCTTCATTACTCATCAAATAAAATCTTCTGCTGCATGTGCTTCCCGGTCCATGGATTCGCCAGCGGGGGGAGGGTCAATATCCGATCCCATCGCTCGTTGTTTCGGTAGTATTCCTCAATAGAGAAACACTGTATAGGGGCGTAAGTGGTTTCGCCCATCCTTATAGGATCCAAGGTGTGTTTCCAATTGTGTTGTGCGGTCTGCGCGTCGAGTGTGATTAGGATTCCCATCGCGGCGTTCTCGTTTCGGATATTCGCGTGAAGTCTATCAAACTTCGCCTTCTGTGAGCCGGAGGCACCTGTGACTTGAATGATAATGGCCTTGCGATCCATGTTATCTGGCGTGTTATGGAACACCCCAAACCCATCAATACCATCATCGCCTATTTTTCGTGGGTTGGATGCCAAACCATCTATGAGTGAGATCGTCCAGTCCTGAAACTTGAATGGATCGTTTCTGGCGAGTTGACGGGCGGTGCCTATATCAACAGGCACCCCCATAATCGGCAGGGGAGATACACCGTTTGGGGCAAGGCGGTAGCGGTTTATCAAACGGAGTGCGAAGGGCAGGATGTCTATACCGATAACATCCCTCCCGTTTTTCTTAGCGGCTTCTATGGTTGTACCGCAACCTGCGAAGGGATCAAGTACAAGATTGCCGCGGTTAGAGGACGCTTTGATGATGCGTTCGTAGAGTGCAAGCGGTTTTTGGGTAGGGTAGCCCATGCGTTCTTTTGAGGTTCTTCCAACCATATCTATCTCCCAAATATCACGCATTGAGGGGGTTGTATACCAACGCCCATCTTCATCTTGAAATTCCTTGACACCCTTGAAGCGATAGGGTTTAAAGTTTCTATTATATGAACGTTCCTTCTGAACATTGAAAGTATGGATATTACCAAGGGTTTTCGTATAGAAAAGGATAATATCATGTTTTCTTCCAAACCAATTTTTACTGACTCCCCCAGAGCGATATCCCCATACGATCTCATTCCGAAAGCACTCCTCACCAAATATAGTATCCATCACGATTTTGAGATAATGACTGGCATACGGATCACAGTGTAGGTAGATACTACCAGTCTCTTTTAGAACACGGTGCATCTCAAAGAGACGTTCTGCCATATAGGACGTATAGGAGAGTATCTTAGAACGGGGGTTAAACATCTCAAACGCTTGGATAACCTTTGAAGCAGGATTTGCAATTGCTGATTTGATACGTTCCACACGGTCAGCAGACGTGTCATCCCAGTGCCAAATATCGTCAAACGCCTTGATTTGTGGATCAATAAGGAGTCCTGAATCCCTGAAAACCTTGTTATATTTTTCATTTGAGTTGAACGGCGGATCAAGGCAGATGAGGTCGATACACCTGTCCTCAAAGTCTGCCATAATATCAAGGCAATCGCCATAATAGAGCGTGTTGGGTGCAAATCGAATGTTCATAGTCCTCTGGCAAGCTGCAACATGAGAGTAAAGGAATATCCTTTTCTCTAAGTCTAAGAAAATGACAGGACTATAGGGGTGGGCGCGCGGATAGGCGCGTTGAAGAGTAATAGAAAGGTGTTCGGCAACCTTCCCTATAGGGTGCTGGTTTCC
Source organism: Candidatus Poribacteria bacterium (assembly GCA_965220065.1). Classification (GTDB taxonomy): domain Bacteria; phylum Poribacteria; class WGA-4E; order WGA-4E; family WGA-3G; genus WGA-3G. The sequence continues at coordinate 3,430,347 of OZ244804.1, read as the reverse complement.
ATTAATCTCACACGCAAAGTGTCTGTTGTGATACAATAGAAACCAGCGCTGTCATACTATACCTATGGCAGTGCTGAAGCGTCGCGGGTGTTCGTATCACCTGCGGCGCGCCTAATGAATTAGGAAGCTGCCCTGACGTGAACAACGCTTCATTAGCAAAGGTGCTTTCAAAGCCTTGCATTCACGTCAGATATATTATAGCAAAAAAGAAAATTTTGTCACAGATTTTTTCGGAATTCCAACGCACACCGCATAAAGGGCAATAGCGGGCTTGAATATTTGCTCTCACGACTGAATTCCTAATCCCAAAACGACCTGTTCCGTAAAAAATCCGTGAAATCCGTGTCATCCGCGAAAATCCGCGATTCAGACAATTACCAAAATATTCACGCCCCAATATCCGCATGCATTTCATGCATTTGACAACCTGCCTACGATATGCTATACTAATCTCGGAAATTCAGAACTCTCAAAAATGGGATAGGAGAACATTTATGCTTAATATCAACCCGCAATATCTTGTTAACCATAAAGGTGAAAAAACTGCCGCTGTCCTGTCGATGCAGGAGTATCGCCTTCTCATGCAGCACCTTGAAGACTTAGAAGACATTTTAGACATGGACACCGCAGCGAAAGGCGAAACCCACTTTCGGGACTATCGTGAGATTCAAGCTGAGTTGAAAAAAGAAGGCAAACTTTGAACTCATCAGACCTATTTATGGAGATAACGGTTGAGCACAAATACACACAAAAACCTCCTACGGCACTTGCCCGCCATCGAAAAACTCCTGAACACACAGGAAATGCTTGACCTGCAAACCACCTACGCGCGTTCGCTTGTGACGGAGGCATTGCGCTCAGTGGTCGCTGATGTTCGAAACGACATTCTGAGCGGAACCCACACGCAATTACCAGAACAGACGGAATACGCCGAGCGGACACATCAGAAAATTCTGGAAAAGATCGGTGCGCGTATGCGTCCCGTCGTCAACGCGACAGGCACGGTCACACATACCAACTTAGGCAGATCCCTGTTAAGTACGACTACTTGTGAAGCCATCCAGCAAGCCGCGGAAAACTATGTCAACCTCGAATACGACATCGCAACAGGTAATCGTGGACATCGAGACAGAATCACCGAACCTCTTTTACAGCAATTGACGGGTTGCGAGGCATCTACAATTGTCAATAATAACGCCGCGGCGGTCTTACTCGCACTCCAAACGATGGCACGCGGTAAGGAAGTCATCGTCTCACGAGGAGAACTCATTGAAATCGGTGGCGCATTCCGAATCCCCGATGTGATGGCGGCAAGCGGTGCAGTCCTCCGCGAAGTCGGCACCACTAACCGAACTCATCTCCGAGATTACGCCGATGCTATCAATGAAAACACAGGACTATTGCTCAAGGTGCATCCGAGCAACTACAAAATTCTCGGTTTTACTTCAACGCCATCAATGGAAGAATTGACGGAACTCGGCACACAGCACGGCATCCCGACGATGGAAGACCTTGGGAGCGGTGCCCTCATTGACATGACGACTTATGGACTCCCGCATGAACCGCTTGTCGGAGAACGGATCGCCAGTGGCGTTGATATTGTTACGTTTAGCGGCGATAAACTGCTCGGTGGACCCCAAGCCGGAATTATTGTCGGTAAAGCGGAATGGATTGAAAAGATGCGGAAAAATCCGATGATGCGGGCACTCCGGGTCGATAAACTCATCATTGCCGGTCTGTCAGCGACCTTGCAACTCTACCTTACAGAGGATACCACCATAACTGAACGATTCCCGATGCTCAACCGTTATACCCGATCCATAAAGGCACTTCACACCCTTGCAACCGAACTCAAAACGCAGTTAGAACCCCTCTTCGAAGAAAAGGTCGGCATTCAGATATCGGAAACCTACGGACAAATCGGGAGCGGTGCCCTTCCTGTTGAGACGTTGCCGAGTATTGCACTTGTCCTTGAACCTTCAGGGATTTCCGCTGAGATGCTCGCCTCACAATTCCGAAACGCCACAATCCCCGTCATCGGTAGAATCAAGGACGGTCTTTTTTGGTTGGATCTGCGGACGGTTTATGAAAGAGAACAGGCTTGGATCGTCGAAACCGCTACACAGGTCGCCAAAGCGTTATGAAAGCCGCGGGCATTCTTCTCATTAGTATTATCAGTGTTGGCATATCCGCCTGCCAGCAAAACGAGGAGGGTTCATCCGCTGAACCATCCACAGAAATTGTCTCTGAAGTCGATGGTGCCACAATGGTCCTGATCCCAGCAGGCACGTTTCAGATGGGATCCACTATCGGGGATAGCGACGAACAACCCGTGCATACCGTCACTCTCGATGCATTTTACATGGATACACACGAAGTAACGAATGCACGCTATCAGAAATTCGTCCAGCGCACAGGCTACCCTCAGCCACCACTGTCGCACAACCCACGTTTCAATACCCCCGATGCCCCTGTTGTTCGGGTGAACTGGCGCGATGCGGCTGCGTATGCGGCGTGGGCAAACAAACGGTTGCCTACCGAAGCAGAGTGGGAATACGCCGCACGCGGAGGTCTGACTGGTAAACGATACCCGAATGGTGATATAATAACTTATGCAGACGCCAACTTCGGTAATGTAGGCGGAGCGGATAGGTGGAAGTGGACAGCACCCGTTGGCAGCTTCCCACCCAACGGCTATCATCTCTACGATATGGCAGGTAATGTGTGGGAGTGGTGCTTTGATGAATACAACAGTGAATTCTATAGCATCAGCCCAGAAAATAACCCGCGCTTCGGCAGAGAAATCGTCCCAGATACCGAAAACTTTCGTATCCTACGCGGTGGCGGTTGGGGCGGGAGTCCTGAAGATCTCCGTGTCGCAGATCGATGGTATCACCTCTCATCTGGAAGCACAATTGGATTTCGATGCGTCAGAGATTTTTAATTCTACCCTAACGGTATAAGATAGCATCAAAACTCGTAGCCTGCAACAACGGCGCAGGGTTTTTGCTGGGGTTTTTGCTGGGGTGTTTCCTCAATTTCTTCAGGTCTACGGAAAGACGCTTCAGTCATCAAATCCACCTGATCGAACCGCAAGGAAAAATTAAAATATGGCAGTTGCAGTTCAACTTACCCATGTCACAAAAGCATTTGATACAACGCTCGCAGTCAACGACGTGAGCCTGAAAATCGAGAAGGGTGAATTCTTCTTCCTTCTCGGTCCGTCTGGATGCGGTAAATCGACCTTTCTCCGAATCGTCGCCGGATTCTACAAGCCCGACACTGGTGAACTCCGATTCGATGATACCGTCATGAACGATGTACCACCGCACCAGCGCAATACAGGAATGGTATTCCAGAACTATGCCCTGTGGCCCCACATGTCCGTCGCCGAAAACATTGAATACGGGCTAACACTACGGAAACTCGAAAAAACGGAACGAAACGAAAAAATCACGCGTGCCCTCGAAATGGTACAGATGGCAGATTTCCGAGACCGTGCCGTCAATACACTTTCTGGTGGACAACAGCAGCGGATCGCCCTCGCCCGTGCCCTCGTCATTGAACCGAGTGTTTTACTCCTCGACGAACCGATTAGTAACCTCGATGCCGCCCTCCGACAGCAAATGCGCGACGAAATAAAGCAGATTCACGACCGCACCAACATTACAATGTTTTACGTCACGCATGATCAGGTGGATGCTCTCTCTATGGCGGATCGGATGGCAATTATGCAGGACGGTGTTATCATCCAAGTCGGCACACCGCGCGAGGTATACCAGTTTCCAAAGAACGCTTTTGTTGCAAGCTTTGTCGGAGAAACCAACTTTATTTCAGGTACGGTCGATCAGGCATCAAACGGTAGTGCTACTATAGAAACACCCGCCGGAACACTCCACTCCACAACCGTTTATAACAAACTCACACAAGGGACACCTGTGCAGTGTTCAATTCGACCAGAGGCACTCATTATTGACAGCGGCCAGAATGGTGGAAACCCTACTGAAAACAGGATAACGGCGAAAGTGACCGCGGTTAATTATTTGGGGAGGATCGAGGAGTATCAACTGATGGCTTCCGCAGACATTTCCCTTAAAGCCGTCCACTACAATCCCGGCATAGAAACAAAAAAGCCCGGAGACACCGTGCAACTATCAATATCAGCAGACGCAGTTATCCCACTACCAAAATAGTTTTCAGTTATCGGTTATCAGTTTTCAGTTAAGAGATTTCCGCGTAACAATTCACCTCTTTCTGGAGGACTCCAAGCTTGGGGTGATTTTTAAAAATAGCCTCTTAACCGACAACCGACAACTGATATCCGATAGCCATAAAAAAATGCGATTAACACCAAGCCAACAACAAGCCCTTGAGATAGATAGACACATCTGTGTAACCGCCGGTGCTGGATCCGGAAAAACTACGGTATTGGTCGACCGTTACCTCAAAATTTTGCGTGAAGGGAACGTGGATCCGCAAGAAATTGTCGCCATTACCTTTACAGAGAAAGCCGCCGCCGAGATGAAGGAGCGAATTATTGAAGAACTGTCCCCTCAAGAAGAAGGTGATGGTTCGGAACAGGACAATTCGCTACAAGGTTTTCGCGAAAAGATGAGCACAGCACACATCTCAACGATCCACGCATTCTGCTCACGTATCCTGCGAGAATTCCCTTTTCAAGCGGGTGTCCCAGCCAACTTCAGCATCCTACAAGGTATCGACCAGAAACTCTCACTACAGCAAATCATTCGGGAAACCCTCAGGGACATCGCCACAAACCTTAACGATCCACACCGCACAGAACTCACTCGACTCTTACAACGCTACGGAGGTCAGCAGAAACTGGTGGATTTCTTCGTCGCCATGATCAATCAACGTGATGTGGTGGCACAACTCATGCAAGACATCTACAGCGAGCGAAGCGTGTCAGAAATACGTGACTCTTGGAAACAAGATATGCTTACAGAACTGATGTCGTTAGTTGACGTCGCAGAATTCATCCGATGTCTAAATGTTGTTTTGCAGATCGCAAAAGGTAAAAAGGCAGAGGCAGTTAGAGACTTGACCCGACAATTAGAAATTGTATATGCGGAAAACCCGAATTCGTCTGAAATGCCGAATTTGCTCAAACAAATTGCGATTCCTATTACAATCAAAAATGGTAACATCGCGATATCCGCTTTCATCGGTACCCGTGTTGATACGACGGATATCGATACTGAAATCAATAGACTGGTATCCGCCGCGAAAAAAATTAAAGCTCTACCACTCCTTGAAGAAGAAAAAGACGAAGTTGAAACCGACGACGATTTTCTAATTCGTACAACCCGTGACCTGCTCACGCTCTATAAAAGAATCTCCACCGAGTACCAGACAGCCAAACTCTCCCAAGGTAAACTCGATTTTACTGACCTGCAGCTGAGAACCCGTGATTTACTCCGAAATAACAAAGAAATCCGACAGACACTCATCAAACGGCATAAATACTACATGGTAGACGAATACCAAGATACAAATGAATTACAATACGAGTTGGTGATGCTGCTGACAAACGAACTCCAAAGCGCGAACCTCTTCATCGTCGGCGACCCAAAACAGAGTATCTACGGGTTCCGCGGCGCAGATGTCCGCGTGTTTGAAAAGACAAAACAAAAAATCATCGATGGCAACGAAGATAGCGATATCCGCCTCACAGAGAATTTCCGATCCTTGCGTGATCCTGTTGGGTTCGTCAATTACTTTTTCAACCACTTGATGGGTGATGGGAGTGAAAATGATTTTGAGGTGGAATATGAAGCCCTTACCCAAGCGCGACCGGTTAAGACAAACGGGGCAGTCGAAATTCTTCTCGGAAAACAGGGTGAGGATTCGGCAGATGAATACACGCTTATCGCACAGCACATCAAAAACATGAGAGAGAGTGGGGCTACCATTTCGGAACGCGGCAAGAATGGAGCGGAAGAAGAGCGTCCAATTGCGTACGGCGACATTGCTATCCTTATTCGGAGTAGAAGGCATCTCCCTGACATTGAAAACGCCCTGCTTGAAGCAGACATCCCTCATCTTACCACTGGTGGTGTTGGCTTCTATCAACGACAGGAAATCTACGACATCTGGAACTACCTCAATTTCCTTAATGAGCCAACAGAAAACCAAGTATCTCTTGCTGCCATCCTCCGCAGTCCTGCTTTCGGTATCTCCGACACTGAACTCTACGAAATTTCACTACAGGAAGCGGCAAATTTCTGGGACAAAGCGCAGAAATACCAAACACACTCTGATAACCTTCGCACCGCGATAGCTACTTTAAAAAGGCACAGTCAGTTCGCGCGCCGAATGCCTGTAAACCAACTCATCGTAACTATCGTTAATGAAACAGGAATGATCGGAACGCTGAAAACCGGGAAACAGGGTGAACAACGATGGTCAAACTACCAAAAACTCTTGGAACTCGCGAGAAACTTTGACGGAGATGAGAACAAACCGATCCTCCCAGACTTTATCGAATTTCTGGATATTTTAATAACGGAGGAACCTCAAGAGGGGCAGGCACCTATCGAAGCAAGCAGTGGTGCCGTGAGAATTATGACGATCCACGCCGCCAAAGGACTTCAATTTCCCATCGTCATACTTCCAAGACTTGATCGGGGAGCGCAGATTGACAGGGAACCTTTCATTGATGAGGCATTTGGTATCGGTTTTAGTCCGCTTAAACCAGATGATGGGTATCGGAAAACGGAACCCGAAATTGTTGCCCACATCAAAAATCGGGGCAGTGCGAAAGAGACCGCTGAAAAGAAGCGATTATTCTATGTAGGCGCGACACGCGCCCAAGATCGGCTCATCTTATCAGGAACCCTGCCAGTCAATGGTAAACCACAACAAATGCTTGAATGGCTCTACAAACACCTCAGCATCGGTGAAGAAGACGATTCACTGAGCCTACCCGTTGCGTTGGAAATGTTCGCAGATAATCGCACAAGCCTTCAATCTTTTCCACTTCAAATTCCGATTTCTCGAGCACTCGCTGACATTGAGTCCACGGACACGACTTCCGACGAAATAACACCTGTTGATTTCCCTGAGCCACTACGGAAACTGGAACCAACCGGTACTTCTGCCGCGTTTTCTGTCGCTGAACTCGCGAATTATGCACGGTGTCCGCTGCGGTATCAATTGGAAAACGTGTTGCGAATTCCGGTAAATGGACAAGAAGAATTGGATCAAGATGAAGACGAGACAGACGCCGCTCTCCGCTATACGCTCTCACAAATAAGACGGCGATCAGACATAGAAGACCTTGACACAACAATTGATGAAGCACTTGAAAATTATCCCGAAGTAACGACTGAATCAAAAGTCGGGAATCGGAGTTCCCTCCTACAGCACGTTAACAATTTTATCAATTCCGAACTCGGCAAAACAGCACTCTCTGCATCCAGGATTCAAACCAATCAGCACATTCACGCAGACATCAACGGACATATCGTTGATGGCAGATGCGACAGACTCTTTAAAGATAAAACAGGAAACTATCAGATAGTCAATTATAAAACCGACGAGCCTCAAAATTCAGATACACCCGATCCAGAAATGGAACTTTACAGTCTACTCGTACATCGGCGTTATCCAAATCAATCGATCATGACAATTAATTTCTTTTTTACCGAGCACGGTCAGTCGAAGCGGATGCACTTTAGTCCAGCACAATTGCAGGAAGCTCAGGAACAGTGGGAGAAAAAAATTTTAGCTTTGCAGCGTGGGGATTATGAGAAGAATCTCGAACACTGTTGTTCCTGTCCTTATGCAGATCCAGATGGACAGTGTATAATCACAGAGGAAACCTAAAGTCAAGGCACCTATAACCTACGAGGTTAGGGCTTGTGCTTCGTAGCAGTTCGCCTTCCGTAGAAGGGCTTACATCTGCTCCACAATGGGGTCCAGGCAACCCATTCAACCAAAGTTGACTCTTTGTTCTTGAGAGTGCGTTTGAGCGGATCGGCGATTTTACCTGCTCGTATCCATTACACTCAATTGTGTTGTCTGTGGTGTGAAAGCGAATATATCTTTTTTAGTTTCACGCTCCGCAAGATATAGTCCCACAAACTGCGGACAACCTCACACACAACTGCTGTGTGATCGAACTTTCCTAAGCGTATTTTAACATTTTTAGTAGGTTTTTTCAAGAAAAAAGGAGGCAGGCTGTCCTTACCTACCTAAAGGCAAGGGTCTCCAGTCTGAAGACTGATGAAAAAATTAATACCCATAATTGCAATCATCGTAATGGTTTGCCTTTCGGTCCAAGCCTGGCAACCCACTTTCGCGGGAACCTGGCGCGACGACTTTGAAGACAAAGACACCCGTGAATGGAAAATCTTTAATATCGACCGACAGGTTGAAAAATGGTGGATTGATGATGGAGAAGCCGTTGGCGAAATCTTTCTGCCCGGTTTCATGAGCCTGTGGATCACCGGTGAACTCACGTGGAAGAACTATTCCCTCTCCTGTCGTGCAAAATTAGTGAAAGATAAGAATGAACCCCCAAGTATCGGATTGACACTTCACGACAGAGGCGAGGAAGATACCCGTTACCTCTTTTTTATAGACTACGTCTTCGGCACCGCCCGAATTGTCAAAGCACTCCCAGATAACTGGTTTCCCGTCATCTATGCATTCGATGCCGAAATCGATACGTGGTATGACCTAACTGCCACTGTTCACGAAGACGGCAGACTTGAATTTCAAATTGATGACGAGATATTTACCGTTATTGACGATGAACCCTTGAAAGGCGGACAAGCAGGACTTGTTGTCGCAGACGGACAAGCCCACTTTGACGATGTCGAAATCACAGGTCCGAATATCAACAATGGCGGTCCGGGAAGAGCACGTCCCGTTGAGCCACAAACCAAACTCGCAACCACATGGGGACGCTTGAAAAGCAAGTAACGAAGGCACACGAAAAATGGAGACCAAACAGACGGTTGGCATCGGCATTATCGGCATGGGATGGATGGGCATGACGCACGCCCGCGCATATCAACAAATCTGCGACCGTTTCCACGATAGCCCTCTCCAGCCTAAGCTCATCACCTGCGCAGATGATGTCATTGAACGCACAACTGAAGCGAAAACACGTTTCGGATTTGAACGCACGACTACCGATTTCCGACACGTCATAGATGACACAGACGTACAGGTCGTCAACATCGCTGCTCCGAACAGCATGCACCTTGAGATCGTCGAAGCGGCGACTGCCGCAGGAAAACACGTTTTCTGTGAGAAACCCGTCGGACGAAACCCAACTGAAACAAAAGCAATCTATGCCGCCGCAGAGCGTGCAGGGGTACTCACCTGTGTCGGCTATAACTATAGATGGGCACCCGTCGTCCAATACGCACACCAATTGATTTCAGAGGGAAAACTCGGCACTTTAACCCATTATCGTGGCAGATTTCTTGCGGGGTATGCGAGTCATCCACGCGCAGTCCTTTCATGGCGATTTCAGAAGGAGATCGCTGGATTGGGAACGTTGGGCGATTTACTCTCTCACGTCATCGACATGGCACATTTCATCGTCGGTGGTATCGACAGCGTCGTTTCACAACAGGAGACATTTATCCCGGAACGTCCTGTAGCAACAGCAGGGACCGGCACACACTTCACCCTCGGTGCGAATGGCGAGACGGATGCCGTCACGAACGAAGATTACGTCGGGGCATTAGTACGCTTTAAGAACGGCGTCAGAGGCACATTGGAGGCGTGCAGGGTTATCACCGGTCCGAAATGCGAAATGGCGTTTGAGGTGCATGGGACAGAGGGTGCGTTGCGCTGGAACTTCGAGCAGATGAACGAACTTGAGGTGTACCTACCCGCCGAGGAGGGTTACCCTGACGGATACACCCGTGTCTTAAGCGGTCCAAGCCACCCGTTTCACAACTATTTTAATCCCGGTCCCGCCGTCGGATTAGGCTACGACGACCTGAAGACAATCGAAGCGTCCCAGTTTCTGCAAGCCATCTACACAGGAAAACAGGGAAACCCCAGTTTCCGAGAAGCCGCCGCAGTCGCTGACGTGCAAACTGCCATCCAAACCTCATGGGAGGAGGACCAGTGGATCTCCGTTTCTTAATTATTCCTTGCGGTTCGGTCAGGTAAATTGAATACATAACGTTAATCGCCGTATACCCGCCTGCGCCGTTGTTGCAGGCTACAATTTTACGTGGAGAAGGTCGGGAATCCGAGTTCCGTCCTACGGAAAAACCCAATGAAACTGATGGTTTCCAATACAATATTCATCTGTTGTCTGCTTTTCTCCTTTAACATCGATGCACAACCCCTGCCACAATTCACCGACATTACACACGAAGCAGGCATTGACTTCGTCCATAACACGGGTGCCTTCGGCAAGAAATATCTCCCTGAAACCATGGGCTCAGGATGCGCCTTCATCGACTACAACACCGACGGTTGGCAGGACATCCTACTCGTCAACGGTAAGGATTGGGAAGGCGAGCCGACCCAGAAACGTCAAATGATGGCACTCTATCGCAATAATCAAGATGGCACTTTCACCGATGTCACTGAATCCGCGGGGCTTACCACACCACTTTACGGTATGGGTGCCGCTGTCGCAGATTACGACAACGACGGTGATCCAGACATCTATATCAGCACTCTGGAAACCGATCGGCTCTTCCAAAACACTGGTGATGGTATATTTGTTGACGTTACAGAAGCCGCCGGTATCCACAACCCCGGTTTCGGCACAAGCTGCGCATGGTTCGATTACAACAAGGACGGTCACCTCGATCTCTACGTCGCGAATTACGTCGAGTGGAGTATAGAAAACGACCTGTTCTGCACACTCGACGGCATCAATAAATCCTATTGTACGCCTGAATCCTATACAGGACAGTCCAGCAAACTCTTCAGAAATCGAGGTAATGGCACTTTCGCCGATGTCTCCCGTATCGCACGGATTGAGGACGACACGAGCAAATCACTCGGTGTTTGCATCTTCGATTACAATGCCGATGGCTTACCAGACATCTTTGAGGCGAACGACACACAACCGAATAAACTCTATCAAAACAACGGCGATGGCACCTTCATCGAGACCGGAATGCTCGCAGGGATCGCCTATAACGAAAGCGGTGTCGCAACCGGTGCAATGGGTATTGATGCCGCAGACTACGATCACATCGGCAAGGAGAGCCTCGTCATCGGCAACTTCTCTAACGAGATGCTCAACCTTTATCACAACGAAGGCGATTTTTTCATCGACGATGCCCCCGCCGCGCATATCGGAAATGCAACTTTACTGACGCTTACCTTCGCATGCTTCTTCTTCGATTTTGATCTCGATGGCAACCTCGACATCTTCACCGCCAACGGGCACGTTGAAACCGACATCAACGCCATTCAGAGCCAAGTCACCTACGCGCAACCGCCACATCTATTTCACAACGATTCTCAAGGCAAATTCATCGATGCAGCACACAAAGTCGGCACAGATTTAGCAATCCCGATGGTTGGTAGGGGCGGTGCCTATGGCGATATCGACAACGACGGCGATTGGGATCTGCTCGTTACGACCTCCAACGGACCCGCGCATCTCTTCCGAAACGACGGTGGTAACCGCAACACATGGCTTAAGATTCAACTCGTCGGTCAAACGAGTAACCGAGACGGCATCGGCGCGCAGATCCGCATAACCTCCGCATTAGGGACACAGACACACACAGTCAAGAGCGGTTCCAGTTACTGCTCACAAAGCGAACTCACCGCCATCTTTGGCATAAACGACGATACTATCATTGAGAAAATCGAAGTGAAGTGGCCCAGCGGTGCTGTCAGTACACGCAAAAACATCAAACCCAACCAACAGATTCGCATTGAGGAATTTTAATTTTATCTTGCGGATGAATAACCGAAGCCTCCGTGGTAGCCCCATGATGAAACTCTTATGTTACGCACTTAGTGTATTCCTCGTTTTTGTTTCCCTCTCCGCCGTTCTTGCAAAAGCCCCAGAAACACCCAAAGTCGTATTTACATCAAGACGGGATGGCAATTTTGAGATTTATACCATGAATCCCGATGGTTCTGATCAGATAAACTTAACCCACCACCGTGCCAAGGATACCTCACCTGTCTGGTCGCCGACAGGTGAACAGATTCTTTTCACCTCGGATCGAGGTGGGATAGAGGATCTCTATCTTATGGATCCAGATGGAACGAATGTGCGTCAGGTATTCAAAAAATTAATAGGGAGAGAATTCCCAACCTGGTCACCTGATGGAAAAGCACTTGCTTATCACCGATTTCACACATTCTCCATCTACACCGCCTCAAGTGATGGAAAAGATGAGAAAGAACTTACGAAGGGTTTATGGCCCGCGTGGTCTTCCAACGGTTCTGAGATAGCCTTTATGGCTGCTAAGTTCGTTTGGGCTGAAAACGGAAATCTTAGAATCCCGAACGTCAGGGTCCAGATTATCAATCTACAAACGCATGTAGAAGAGGAACTTCTCCCGGGGGAGGTCCGGATGTTTGACCCGGCCTGGGCCCCCGATAGTACTCAGATAGCCTTTTCTTGGAGGGGTAGGCAAGTAGGGGGCACTATGGGTATCCATGTTGCGAACCGAGATGGTAGCGGACACAGGAAGATTACCGATGCTGGAGATCGCCCAGGGGCAGCGTTTAACCCTACCTGGTCACCGCACGGGAATGCACTCATCTACAACAAGGGCGTTGGTGGCGTTAGAGACCTCTTTAAAGTCACTTTGGACGGCGGTACCCCAGAACAACTCACACATCGTCAGGGAGATAATTTCAACGCGGATTGGTTCGATCCGGCGTTTGCTTTGCCGGTCTCACCCCAGTCGTCCCTTTTGACGACAATATGGGGGAAACTCAAAACACAAGACTAACGTTCTACAGAAAACTTCAGAGTAAACTTTCTAAAGACATTTAAAAAAACTCGAATAATTCAGTCACGACGCGGGTTCATAGCCTTTTCTTGTCATATCAATTTTTCATATTTACTCTGAATACTCTGAAATTCGCGTATTTCAAACGCAAGTCAAAATAGGAGGATTCCAATGCGTTTCCGACTTTTTATTTTATTTTTATTCATAACAGCGATGCTTTTAGGTTGCGAGAAGGCACGACAAATCGTTCCAGCACAACAGGGAACAGCCACGGGCACTTGTACGGACGGAACCCGCGTGTTGAAGATCGGCTTTTATGCCCATTTCGCACCCATTAGTTACAGTGCCGAAGAAGACCCCGCCTCGACTGCGTTCAATACACACCTCGGTTACGAAGCGGATCTATTGACTGCACTTGAAGCGATGGAAGGGGCGGGTTTGACGTTCTCTCGAACGGCTATCGCCGAATGGGACGGTATCTGGCTAAAGTCCGCTGAACCCACGTATGATATTATCGGGGGCGGCATCACCATTCTGGAATCTCGGAGGCAAGATGCCACAGGTATGCCCGTCGTCACCTTTACATCCGGACACATCAAGTTTCGGCAAACGCTTTTGGTTCGTGCTGAAGACGCGGAACGTCTCTCTACGCATGCAGCGCTCAACAGTGAAGTTCGCGTTGGGGCATTGCCCGGCACGACGGGCGAGGCGCGTTTACTTCAACTCACCGGGTTCGTTGATGCTGACGGTGTCCTGCTATCGGGCACCCGGGTTGAGACGCGTGATAAGACTGTAGTTGCCGATGGCACAGCGGCTTACACGATTACAGCCGCCAGTGTCTCTCCTAACCTGACGGGCAGGCAACATCTCTATCCACCCACGGAATCCCTGCCGCAGGTCATCTATCTCGGTGGGGTCTTGGGGGAGTCGGAGTTGCTTGAGGCACTCGTCGCGGGTCGTATTGATGCGATTGCGCGGGGTGAGGTTGGTAGCCAGGAGGCCGCGCACGCCTCACATGGCAAACTTGTCGTTACCGCCTTTGATGAACAGATAGAGTATGGCGGATTTACGCTCGCCCTTGAAGATGCTGATCTCGCCGCCTGTATTGATGAAAAACTTGACTATCTGACGGATAACAAGAACATCGGTTATGGAGAATGGTTGCAGGATCCGTTGGTATTCATGAAACGCGCTGAGCAGTGGAGTACTGAGATCCAATAAAAAACTTGACAGCAGACGCAAAATAGATTAATATTATCAAATCACTGTCAGAACCAGTACGAGACTTCAAGTACAGAAACGTACAAATCCGCAGAAGCGTCACGAATTAATCAAAAACCTGCGCGTAATGAAATGGAGCGCAGTCCAGGAGTCCATAGTTAGAAAAATGAAAAATTATCGTGTTGCTATATTAGGGTGCAGGAGTCGCGGCACCTCAGCAGCAAAAGCATATCACGCACATCCACGCACTGAAATCGTGGCACTCTGCGACCTCGTCCAAGAGCGGTTAGAAACCCTCGGCGACATCGTGAACGTCTCCGCACATTTCACCGATTTAGATGAGATGATCCAGCAGACGGCTCCGGATATCGTCGCAATCCCCACAGCAACAGAGGCGCACTATCCGCTCTGTATGCGTGTTCTTGAGCACGGCGTGAACATCGAAGTGGAGAAACCGCTCTGCATCGATCTCGTTCAAGCGGATGAAGTCCTCGCGAAGGCGAAAGAAAAAAATGCGCGCGTCGCTGTGCATCATCAACGGCGCACCAGCCCGTCGATGCAGGCAGTTGCAAAAGCATTAGACGAAGGAAAAATTGGCGACCTTCGTTACATCTACGCCAGTGGAAAAGGCTACTACGCCGGTTACGGATTAATGAACATCGGAACACACGTCGTCAACAACATGACGCGTTTCGGTGGGAGGTGTAGAAGTATTGTAGCACAAGCAACGACAGGCGGACGCGCTATTGAACACGACGATGTACTTCCTTCACCGGCTGGTATGGGAACGGTCACAGGCGAATACGCCACGGCGACGCTCCAATTCGACGGAAATGTCACCGGCACCCTCATCCAACACCGATTCCCGAAGGTGGATACCGATGCCTACGTCATGGAACTCTACGGCACCGAAGGCAGACTCTTCTGGTCGGAATTGAAAGGCTCGTGGTGGCTACCTACACCGCATTTCGTCCCTGACGGCACGCACGACCAGTGGGAGACACTCGCGTCTATCTATCCAGAGCATTTTGATCCGGACAAGGGCGCGAACGCCGACGATTACTGCTTCGTCGACGAATATGTGAGCGCATTAGACGAGGACCGTGAACATGAGTCTAACGGCGAAGAGGGGCGCCATGTCATTGAGATTCTCATGGGAATCTTTGAGTCCGCTGTCTACGGTACACGCGTTGAACTACCCCAGAAAAACCGAGAGCATCCACTACTGCAGTGGCGCGCTGAAGCCGGTTTGGGTGAAATAAGGGATATGCCGCGCGATTACGGCACTTGGCTATCATTAGAAGACGAACGGTTGTATGAATAGTTATCAGCCATCAGCAGTCAGCCGTCGGCAATTAGTAGTCAGCAAAGAGGCCGGTTTGTAACAATCTTCGTAAACTTGGAATATTTCAAAGCGCGGTAGATTGTTACCGAAAACCCTCTTACCGACAGCCGACAGCCGATAGCCGACTGCCACTTGAAGGAAAAAACTATGCCGAATCCTACGACGAATGCTGACAATCTACCACCGATCCCACTCACGGAAGAACAACGCTTTCTCTTTGATACCCGCGGATGGATCCTATTCCCAGGCATACTCGGCGAAACCGAAGTTAAAGAGATGCGCGAGTTCTGTTATCAACTCAAGCAGGAACCCGAATCAATAATTCCTGAACACCACCGCTCTCCCATCGGCGGTCCCCTTGAGCCGCTGACCGATCATCCAGTTGTGCTCGGATTCATGAACGAATTCCTTACATCGGGCTATGCGAACGAGAACTGTTACGGATTCCGATTAGAAGGCACATTTCTAACAATCCGTCCGAATGGACACGACAATTTCAGTCCACATGGCGGGCGTGGGATGCTCAACTTTCCCGGCAACTCGCATACCTATCACCTACACCACGACAGTGCACACAGTGGACTGACACGCGTCGTCTGGGAACTCAACCCCGTCCAGAAAGGTGGCGGTGGCACGATGTTCCTCACCGGTAGTCATAAAGGGGCATTTCCTGCGCCAGAGTCAACGAAAGATCGCAATTCACCGCTGTGGGAGGATTACACCTGTCCCGCCGGCTCCGTGCTTATCTTCACAGAGGCAATTACGCACACAGGTGCGAGATGGACAGATGAATCCATTGATCGGGTCGCGCTTTTCCACTGCTATAATACAGTTGGAAACAAATGGCATAAGTGGGAACCGCATCCGAATCATGTCGAGGAGATGCCGTTCAAACGCCAGACCCTCTTCCGACCTGTTCACTGTCAGGACAATACACCGACATTAGATGCCGTATAGAGTTTTTATCCTCAACCTCGTAGGGATGAGATCCATATAGCAGATAAGGAGCGTACCGATCTCCAAACCCAGTCGAGAATTAACCGAAAACCTGCCCGTAATGTAATGGAGGGCAGTCCAAGAGGCCATAAATTAAAAAATGAAGATTACCAAAGTTAAATCGTTTGCTTCAGCGGACGGCTATTTTTTTGTGAAGGTCGAAACCGATGCCGGTATCTACGGTGTCGGTGAGGGCGGCCTACGCCGCCGCGCACTCCCCTTAGCCGAAGTCGTTCGTTCATTTGAACCGTTTCTCATCGGCGAAGATCCGTTCCGAATCGAACACCTATGGCAAGTGATGTTCCGTGGTGGCTTCTTCCCCGGGGGTGTCGTCCAATCCGCGGCAGTGAGTGCTGTAGACATCGCACTTTGGGACATCAAAGGAAAGGCACTGAACGTCCCTGTCTACGAACTTTTGGGCGGACGCACCAGAGATAAAGTCGTCTGCTATCCGCATAACGGCGGCGGCTCAATTGATGCGATCATCGAAAGTTGCAGGCAAACCTACGAAGCCGGTTGGAAGTTCGTCCGCTGGAGTGTGGTTGATCATTCTGACAGCGGGGGGCGGTTTGAACCCAGACGCGCCATCCGAAATACCCTTAAGCAGGTGGAAGCCGTTCGTCGGGCGTTAGGCGATGATCTCGAAATACTGATTGACGTGCATACCCGCCTCGATCCAGCAGACAGCCTCGATTTCTGTAACAAGGTCGCACAGTACAATCCATTTTTCATTGAGGATCCGCTTCGGGCAGAAAATCCTGCCAGTCTCAGACGGCTTCGGCAGCAGACCTCGGTGCCACTCGCAGTCGGTGAACAATTCGACAGCAAGTGGACATTCCGAGAAGTCATCGAAGAAGAACTCATGGACTACTGCCGTGTCGATCTCTGTATCGCTGGTGGGTTAACAGAGGCACGTAAAATCGCTGGATGGTGCGAAACGCATTACATCTATATAGCACCACATAACCCATTGGGACCTGTATCCGCTGCCGCGGGTCTGCATCTCTGCTTGTCATCGTCACTCGTCGGCGTGCAGGAACTCCCACGTGCCCCGATGTCCGCTCTAACCGATGCGTTTCCGGTTCAGGTGCCGTGGGAATCAGGCTATCTCCTACCGCCTGAACGTCCGGGACTCGGTATCGAATTCAACGAAGACGCACTCGCTGATGTCTCAACGCAAGAGTATGGACCGCCTCACGGCTACCAACGCGACGACGGTGCCTATACAAATTGGTAATTTTATAGAACTTATGCACCTCCTCTTAAAGTTTCCTGGATAAGGGAATTTAGGGGATTAAATCACTGAAATAACAACTTTTGTGGGGAAATATATTGCTTTTTCACGCAATTTGCGTAAGTCCTGTTTTAAAGACCCAGAAACGCACAAATCCCCAGAAGAATCACGGATTAACCAGAAACCTGCTCGTAATGTAATGGAGAGCAGAACAGGAGGCCATAGTTAGAAAAATGACAACTGCTGAAATTAAAGAAATGGCAACGAAGTATATCATCAATACTTACGGTGACAGAAGTCTCGCATTCGTCAAAGGCGAGGGTCCCTACCTCTGGGATGCCGATGGCAAGAAATACCTCGACTTCCTCGGTGGACTCGCCGTCAACGGCTTAGGACACTGTCACCCGAAGGTTGTCGCTGCCATACAGGAACAGGCAGGTAAACTGCTGCACACGTCCAATCTCTACTATATCCAACCACAGGCAGAACTCGCGAAATTGCTTATCGAAAACTCCGATATGGACCAATGCTTCTTCTGCAACAGCGGTGCCGAAGCAAATGAAGCCGGAATTAAGTTAGCGCGGAAATACGCCAAGGACAGTGGTAGAACAGACGCCTATGAAATCATCACGATGGATAATTCGTTCCATGGACGGACGATGGCGACGATCACCGCCACTGCCCAAACGAAATATCACGTCGGGTTTGAACCGATGCTCGAAGGCTTCAAATACGTGCCGTTCGACGATCTCGAAGCAACCGAAGCCGCTATCAGTGAAAAGACGTGCGCTATTTTAGTTGAACCGATTCAGTCCGAGGGTGGGGTTAACATCCCCAGTGATGGGTATCTCCAAGGGTTACGAGACCTCTGTGACAAACATAATCTGCTACTCATCTTCGACGAAGTCCAGACAGCGATGGGCAGATTAGGCACCTTTTTCGGATACCAAAGCTACGGCGTTGTGCCAGATGTAATTACGATGGCAAAGGCTCTCGGTAGCGGTGTACCGATCGGTGCGATGTTGGCGAAACGAAATATAGCGGAAAGTTTTGTGCCCGGGACCCACGCCGCGACATTCGGCGGTAACCCGTTAGTCTCTGCGGCGGCATCCACAACCATCAGAACCATCCTGGAAGAGGACCTCGCCGTGAACGCCGTTAAAATGGGGAATTACCTTGCTGGTGGGCTGATGGAACTCAAGGACAAATATCCGATCAAAGAGGTACGCGGCAAAGGCTTGCTCCGCGGTTTAGTCATGGAAGTCGATGCGACACCGATCGCGGCGAAATGTATTGAGAACGGACTGGTCACCATTTGCACCAACGAATATGTCCTCCGGTTCTTACCACCGCTCAATATCAACACCAGTCATGTTGAAGAAGCCGTCAACATCGTCGAGAAATCGATGTCAGAAGTCCTTTAAGATGCTATACTTTGTATCATGAGTCGCGAAAACGAAGCCTGAAACATTGTTCCGCAGGTCTCCTATAGAGGCTTGTGCTCGGAGGTGCGACTCTACGGAAAGGCACTTCAAGTATGAAACTCGCCCAATCGACCCGCAAGGAAACTTTAAAAATCGAAAAGCGCAACGCAGCTGCATGGACAAAAATCTATGTGTTCTGTCTTCTCCTTGCGTTCGTAGGGTGCATTAGTAGCACGACCACGATTGAATTGTCACCCGCGACCCGTGCGGAACTGGATGCTATCCTCAACACACTGCAAGCAAGATACGATCTGACGGGCTCCCTAAAGATCACCCGGATGGCAGTAAGGATTGAGGAAGGTGAACGGAGCGAGGAACTCCGAGAATTGTTGTGGTATAAGAAATCGGAGAACGGCGGAGAACTGCTCCACATCCAAGCACTTGGAGCAATGAACGAAACACGCGCCGTCGTGATTGCTAATCAGGACAAGAACCAGTTCGTACTCGTTCTTCTAAATGAACAGAAAGCGTATCCCGGACCCCTGTCGGACGGGGCACTGCGAGAAATTTTCGGTGTGGATCTACGTGTGTCAGATGTCCTGAGCGCGATCTTCGCCAATCCGTTCCTTGATGGACGCACCGCTGACTTTATATCCGTCGAAAGTTCAGGCGCAAAATTTGTCATTAAGCGTCCGGGTATTCAAACTGGACATGTGGAGACAATCACGCTTTTTATTCGCGAGGATGAACCACGAGTTACAGAGTGGCATATCCACGATGAGAACGGCACACTTGAACAACGCGCCACTTTCGCTGACTACCGTGAGGTGAGCGGTATCCTCCGACCCCACAAGGTAGAAATCGAACGTCCGCTTGAACAAACACGGGTCGCCGTGAAAATTGCCAAAGTTGAACTGAACGTCGAGATTAGCGATAGCAAATTTGACCCCGAACCCCTTCTAACGGAGGAGATCGAAATCATTCCACTGTCAGAATTACGGGAATAGTGGACAGAAATTGTGCGAGAGATAAGGGTACGCGCCCATGCGAAAATTAATCTCTACCTGGATGTCGTAGGCAAACGCGAGGATGGCTACCATAATCTCGAAACGATTTTCCATTCAATCGGGTTGCACGACGACATCATCATCCGCGAACAAGAAACGAAGGGTATAAAGCTTCACTGTGAACACCCAGGGGTTCCGCGTGATTCACGTAATTTGGCATATCGCGCGGCGAACCTCCTCGGTGATGCGGCAGGCGGTATCAACGGTATCGCGATTGACATTCACAAGCGGATTCCGGTTGCGGCTGGGCTCGCAGGTGGGAGTGCAAACGCTGCTGCCGTTCTCCACGGCATCAACGAACTTTTCGGGTTAGGCTTCACACAGGAAACGCTAATGCAGTTTGGGGCACAGTTGGGGGCAGATGTCCCCTTCTGCTTGTATGGCGGTGCTGCCTTGGGAGTCGGCATCGGTGATCAGTTAACACGGCTTCCTGCACTCTCAGATGTACCACTCCTCCTCCTAAATCCCGGCATCGAAATTTCGACAGCGACCGTATTTCAGAAATTGAATTTTTCCTTGACAACACGAGAAAAAAGAGGTATAATTATAAGGACTTATTTGGAGAAGGGTGATGTTGTCGGCATCGGGGAAAACTTATATAACCTACTTGAGGTTCCCGTTTTTTCCCAATATCCTGAAATCGCTGCGCTAAAAACTGAGTTATCTACGCAGACTGGGTTTTGTGGCGCGCTGATGACCGGGAGCGGTGCTACGGTGTTTGCTGTGATGCACAACATTGACGCAGCACGTCAGAGTGAATCACACTTCAAAAACAGTGTCAGCTTTTGTACAACCACGGTAACCAGTCCCGTCGGTGTGCATGTATATTGACGATTAAAGGGCGGTGGCCAAGCGGTAAGGCACAGGTCTTTGGCACCTGCATGCGTAGGTTCGAATCCTACCCGCCCTGTCTCCTTTTTGACACGGCTCCTGAAATAAGGACCTATAAGGTGTTTTCAGGGACTACTTGATGTTCCCTTCATGAAACTAAAAGGGTAGCCTGCAACAACGGCGCAGGCGGATTTGAGGAAGGCACGCTAAAAATAGAACCCACGTCGTTTAACCGCAAGGGATAATTAAAAAATGCAACAAGCAAAATTAGAAGTTCAACAACGCAACGCCTTCGGAAAGCAGAGCGCTCGGGACCTTCGGAAAGAGGGCGGGGTCCCTGCTGTGCTGTACGGTCGCGCACAAGACACCGTGGCAATCCAACTCGATGCGCGAACCTTCAGGCAATTCCTACGAACGTACGGTGAAAACGTCATCATCAATATGGAAGTCAGTGCGGGCAACACCGAAACCGTAATTATCAAGGAAATTCAACGCCATCCGGTAGATAAACAAAGGCTTATCCACGCGGATTTTATCAGAATCTCTTTGGATGAGCCCGTCACATCAGCCGTCCCAGTCGTTCTCGTAGGCAACCCACTCGGTGTTCAAGAGGGTGGAGTCCTTGAATTCCCTCTCCGCCAAGTGTCCCTGCACTGCCTACCGATGCAAATACCGAATGAGATCACTATTGACGTAGGTCATTTGGATATTGGTGATACCGTCCATGTGAGCGAGTTAACCTTGGACGAGGAGATTGACATCTTAGATGAACCAGAACGGATTATTGCGACGGTGAGCCTACCGCGCATCCAACTTGAAGATGAAGTAACAGAGGCTGAAGATGGCGAAGGAGAAGAGGAAGAAGCCACTGAAGAACAACCTACGGAACCAGAAATTATCTCTCGTAGGCGCGATGATGACGACGAATAGCGTCGTCTGCACGAAAAAATAAAATCCAAAGCGCACTTAGTCTATAGGAACGATCTCCCGATCGCGACTCTTTCTAACAAAGCGCGCAGCTTGGAACGAAGTGGAAAGCGGATATACGGAAAGGAATGTGAAAGCTCTAAGTCTACCTAACCGAACCGCAAGGAACATTAGAAAAACGGTTAGCGTGCTTTTTTTAAGCATCCTCGCGTGGGTCATCGCGCCCAACAGCCCCGCTCAAGAAAACTCCGTTCGCTTCATTGATGCCAATGGAGAAACCATCGCTGAAACGCCTGCCCAACGCCAAGGGGAGCAGCTTTACCTATCCGTTGACGCGGTGAGACAAGTTTTCGATCCCGCGATGACGGATCAATACAATCATCCGCGAAAACGACTTATCCTGAAAACCAAAGACCAACAAATTCGCTTACAAATCGGACACCCGATTGTCGGTATCGATTCCAGTGGTCTGACACATACCCTCCCGACTCCTCCGATAATCATCGTGCAACAGCCGATGCTACCTCTTGCTTTTTTCACGCAGATCCTACCAGACTTCTATAACCTTGAAGCCCTCTACAATCCCAGTTTGCAAAGGGTCCAACTTAGACCCAAGGGGACATGGACACCAACCGTGATAGGCAATTCCATCAATTGGGCGGTCATCATCGACCCAGGACACGGGGGCCCAGATGATCATGGATGCGAAAGTAGTACAGGACTCCTTGAGAAAGACATTGTACTTGCGCTCGCAAAACGACTTCAGCGGATGAGTGAAGAGCAGCAGATAAAGGTCTATCTCACACGTCAAACAGATACAAAAAAGACACACTTTGAACGCATTCAAGTTGCAAAACGGAACCAAGGACAACTTTTTCTCAGTTTACACTGCAATGCATCTTTTTCACCACACGAAAAAGGAATTAAAATCTACCTCAACAACCCCAAAGGACAACTTCGATTCCCAAGTAACATCCAGTCAGCACTTACAGGACAACGGTTAAAAATTCTTGCTCAAGCCAATTTCCTAAAGCAGAGCCAAGACTTCGCACACGCGCTGCAAACGGAATTGAATTTTCTAACGGAAACACCGGTGGAAATGACCGAACTACCACTTATAGCGTTATCCGAAGCCTATATGCCAGCGGTCATTCTGGAACTCGGCTACCTCTCTAATGTGGAGGACTTAGAGAAACTCTCCGATTCTGAATATATCGCAAATGTTGCCCAAGCAATCGTTCGCGCTTTCCAACGACACATTTCCTCTATTAACCCGCCTGTCCAATCAACAACATTAGAACAAGAACAGTAACACATCAATCGGTTTAGGATAACCCTGTAGTTGCATACAAGGAAAACCTATGTCAGACAATCAAGAAACGGTGAAACAGAACAGTAGTGCCGGATTTTCAAGACTCATAGTGATATGGGGAACTACCTTGGTTCTCATAGCATTTGGGCTCGGTGTGACGTTATATCTGATTGAACGGTCAAAGCAATCGGCGGTTCCGACAGCACCGCCACCATTACCCATCGCCGCTAACCCGTCAGACATACCACCGCCTCCACAAGAGGTCAATCTATTCCTCCTCGATACGACTGCTCTGACCCTGGTTCCGGTTAAAACCGAACGACGACTCCACGCCGAACTTACGAAACGCTTGAGCCAGATAATCACAGCACTCATTCAGGAAACACCACCCAACTTTAGAAATACGATTCCGCGTGGAACCGTCCTGAATGAAGCTTACATTGATAGCCAACAAACTGCGTATTTGGACTTTTCAAATCATCTTACCGATGGGCATATCGGCGGGACGACAGCAGAACTTTTGACCGTCACGGCAATTCTCAAAACCGTTTTCGACGCATTGCCTGAAGAAATTAAACAGGTTCAGATTTTAATTGATGGCAAAGAAGTGAGAACGCTCGCGGGACACCTTAACCTCTCACAACCACTACATCTGCTTCAATAGACTTTTAATTTATGGCATCCTGGACTAACAAAAAACATAGCCTGCAACAACGGCGCAGGCGGAACTACGAGAACGACCATCAAATTCCCAAAACCCCCTGACCGAACCGCAAGGAAAAATTAAAAGGTGAAACTCATTGTTGGACTCGGCAACCCAGGAATACGCTACGAGCAGACCAAACATAATGTCGGCTTTCGCGTGATTGACACCCTACAGACATGGCTCTCCGCTGGAGAACTCCAAAGGAGTTCAATTTGCAAATCACTCGTTATGCAGGCGACATGGCACGATGTCGCTATTATCCTCGCGAAACCGATGACATATATGAACAACAGTGGCACCGCTGTCGCCGCACTCATCAAACAGTTCGAGATTCCACTCTCAGAACTGTGTGTCGTCTACGATGATGTTCACTTAGACTTGGGTGTGCTTCGGATGCGGCAGAAGGGAAGTGATGGAGGCCAAAAGGGAATGAAGTCGATTATCCGTCATTTGGGCACGACTGCATTTCCACGCTTACGTATCGGCATCGGTGAACCCATCGGTGACTTAACCGATTATGTCCTTACAGGTTTTACAGAAGACGAAGAAATTGAGGTAACACATACCATCGATCGTGCCGTTGATGCCATTGGAACTTTCGTCAAAGATGATATTCTTACAGCAATGAACCAATTCAACAGACGCTGAAATAGCAGTCAGGTCGGGTTGCTACGCAACCCTTTCAGCGATCAGCCGTCAGTTTTAAGAGGTTTTTGTTTAAAAATACCTTTCTTGCCGATAGCCGATGACTGACAGCCATAAAACCACACAGGAAACTAATGACAAACCAAAAATCCGCTTCGCTGCCAAAAGTACAAACCGCCATTGATGCCGTGATAAAAGCCATGCGACTCTGCGAACAGATACAAGCTGAGCTGGTATCAACAGATGCAATCCAAAAGACAGACCGAAGCCCCGTGACTGTCGCAGACTTCGGGTCACAGGCACTGATATGCAAAGCGATTGGCGATGCTTTTCCCGACGATGTTATCGTCGCTGAGGAGAGTGCACAAGCACTGAAAGAGAACGCCTCGCTCTTAGAACGCGTCACAGGTTACGTGAACCGATTTTGCAAAGATGCACCGCCCTCGGCAGAGACCGTCTGTGAATGGATTGATCGGGGGAGTGGTGAGGTCGGACAGGACTTCTGGACACTTGACCCGATTGACGGCACGAAAGGTTTTCTTCGTCGTGATCAGTATGCAATCGCTCTAGCTTACATCGTCAACGGCACCGTTCAACTTGGCGTTTTAGGTTGTCCAAATTTACCGTACCGATTGAACGATGAAGACGCAGAACGCGGAAGTCTCTTTGTCGCCATCCGCGGTGAAGGCACGCGGCTCTACACGAAGGCGGGGGACTTTATAGAGCAAGTACACGTATCGGAAAGGGTACACCGCTTCGCAGAGAGTGTTGAGTCCACGCACGGGGACAGTGATGCACACAATAGTATTGCGAACGCCCTCGGAATCACAGAACCACCTGTTCGCATGGACAGCCAAGCGAAGTACGGCATCGTTTCCCGTGGCGAAGCATCGCTTTATATTCGTCTTCCGAACCCGGATTATCCAGATTACCGCGAATGCATCTGGGACCACGCCGCAGGATTGATCGTAGTCGAAGAAGCAGGCGGTACGGTAACAGACGCGAACGGTATTCCTCTTAACTTTCTGACAGGAAAACGGATGCTTGAGAATCGCGGTATCGTCGCAACCAATGGAAAACTCCATCAACAGGTTTTAATGGCGGTCAGCGGTCAGCAGTCAGCAGTCGGTTAAGAGGTGTCTGGTGAACCAAAACTTCCTTCGGGAATCGGAGTGTTTTTGCTCGGGTGTTTCCCTCTCTTACGCTGAAAGCCGATAGACGATAACCAATACACCGAAAACTATTATAGCAGGAGGGTAAAAATAAAAATATGAAAGTTGGGCAAATCGTTGCACCACGTCAGATCGAAATTGTTGACATAGAACAACCAAACCTCGCCGATTATCCTGATGGCACAGTGATGATAAAAACTGTCCATAGTGCTATCTGCGGTACTGACATGCCGTCGTTCGTCCTTGAACATCCAGCGGAAAGTTATCCACTTGGAGCGGGACTCTCAATCCACGAGGCAATCGGTATCGTTACAGAAAGCAAATCGGACAAATTCAAGGTAGGAGACGAGGTCCTCGCGCTTCCACGCTACATCGGTGGACTTTCAGAATACTTCCTATCGGATGAAAGCGTTACCTTACCATTGATGGATTATCCGAGAAAAGACTGCATTCTGATGTCCCAACCGCTTGGAACGGTTGTTTGGGCATGTCGGAAACTGCCGAACCTACTTAATCTCGACACCGTCGTTATCGGACAGGGACCGATGGGACTCCTCTTTACACACTTGTTGAGCAATCTCGGTGCGAAGACAGTGATTACGACAGATCTGGTCGATTTCCGACTCGCAACTTCCAAGAAGATGCGTGCCACACACACGGTTAACGCGGCTAAGGAAGATCCCGTCGCTGTCATTGAGGAAATTACGGAGGGCAGAATGGCGGATCTGGTTATTGAGGTTGTTGGGCACCAAACAGAAACTATCAACGAATGCCTTCAACTCCTGAAGCGGGATGGGACGCTTCTCGCTTTCGGCGTACCGGACGACCAAATCTACGATTTTCATTTCGCAGATTTCTTCCGGAAAAATATTAGATTCATCGGCTCCGTTGGACCGGATGCACCGAACGACTTTCCACTGGCGATGGATATGATTGCCCAAGGACGCCTCGATGTATCACCAATTATTACGCATCATCTGCCCTTTACGGAAGCACAACTCGGATTTGAAATGGCATTGAATAGGAAAGACGAGGCAATTAAGATAGTCTTTGACTACGAGTAGCCGTCTGCTATCGGCTATCGGCTTTCAGTTAAGAGGCACTTTGTAACAATTCGCCATTTTCTGGAGTCCTTCAAGTAGGGGACCAATTGTTATGAACCGCTCTTCACCGACCGCCGACTACCGATGGCTAATAGCCTCTCACAACGGCAATTCAACGGGACGTCCTTCACGACTGGACTGGTAGATAGCGAGGATAATTTCAACGGCTTTGCGTCCCTCGCGCCCATCAACGAGATGCGAGGCATCGTGTTCAAGACCATTAATGAGATTTTCCATCTGCCGCCGATGATTGGCATGGTTAATAGCTCTTGGGTCAGATGCTCCACCGCCTGTGTCTGTCCTTTGGGCGAATTTTTCTCGGATCTCCGCATCTTCAGGCAGTTCTGGGTCGAATTCCCAAGTCACAATGTCCTCTTCGGCTAAAACGACAGTTCCCTGTGTGCCAGAGATTTCAGTTTTCTTAAGCATACCGGGAAAAGCGGCAGTCGTGCCTTCAATAACACCGAGTGCCCCGTTTTCAAAACGGAGTGCAGCAACGGCGGCATCTTCGACCTCTATCCGTTCGTGTGCTAAGGTATCGGTAAACGCTTGGACAGATTTAACGGGTCCCATAAAATACTGGAGCAGATCAATAGCGTGGATGGATTGGTTCATGAGTGCACCACCACCATCAAGGTCCCACGTGCCTCGCCAGCCGCCGCTGTCGTAATACTCTTGAGAACGGTACCATTTGATGTAGGCATCGCCCAAAGTTAACTTGCCGAATCGCCCGCTCTCAATTGTGGATTTAACGAGTTGTGTGCTTTCCGTGAAGCGGGAATTGAAGATAGCGCACAGCCGAACACCCGATGCGTCACACGCTTCAATAATCTGATCGCATCGTGGTAGCGTGATTTCTAACGGTTTTTCAACAATGACGTGTTTGCCGGCTTCCGCTGCAGCGACGGCGGGTTCCAAATGTGCACCACTCGGCGTACAGACGCAAACGATATCCAAGTCGTCCCGTTTGAGCATCTCCGCGTAGTCGTCATAACTGTCAACATTGTAGCGATCGGTGAGCCGTTTAGCGTTCTCAGCATCTCGTGAACTGACTGCGACCAATTGTCCGTGCTCTAATTCAGAAATTGCGGCGGAATGGAAATCGGAAATCATTCCGCACCCAATAATACCAAATCCGTAAGTCTTCATATTTTTAACTATCGTCCCTTACTATACGATCCGACCATAGGTCAGATCATTGGAAAAATTATGACCTCCAACGAAAACCAAGTTTCTGAACAGACACCTACAGAGGAACAAGATTCTGAGCAGACACCCGGCAACAAAGTTTTCAGAATCGTCTGTATGACCTTTTGCCTCGCAGTGACGGTGCTGTTCCTTTGGGTCTGGCACCACCAAACCCAATTTAACGATCACTATCGGAAAGCCACTTTCTTGATGCGCAATGGTGAAGCAGAACAGGCGATTGAAACGTATCAGAAGGCAATCAAAAACAAGAGACGCACAATCTTTTTTACGAAAGAACCATCGGTTCACAATAACCTTGGGCAAGCGTATCTCTATGCTGAGGAATACGCTTCGGCTGTTGAGAACTTTAAAAAAGTGATTGTGATGGCACCGGATGTTGCTGAAGGCTATGTTAATTTGACCACTGCGTATCTCCGGCAGAACCTCCCTACCGACGCGCGAGAATTATGTCTATACGCTCTCCAAACTTTCCCGCAGACTGCCCTGCTTCATTACAATCTTGCGTGCGCTCACGCATTAACGGGTGAGTCACAAAAAGCGATAGACTCGCTCAGGCAAGCGGTCAATCTCAACCCGGAACTCACAGCACTTGCAGAGCAAGAGGGTGCACTTAAGGGTGTTGTATCTGAACTCCCCTGAATGGAGAAACTATAGGCAGCACACAGTTAAATCTTCAGCTTACCCCACACCGTTGCCAATTTGTCGCGGGCTGAGACATCAAGCGTGTCTCTGACGATTTTCTGGAGGTCTCCTTCGGAAAGCGGATAATTAGCTAACATCAACTCATCAACACGTCCTTGAAAGAAACGAGGACAGCACCCATTATTCTCACCGCCAAAACGCAATGGCCTATTCGCCATACTACGCCCCGGTCCCTTCTGTGCGATAACTTTGCCGTCAGATTCTCCATTGATATAGAAACGGGCTTCAGTGCCATCCCACACAAGGGCAACATGGCTCCACTCCTTCGCTTTTACCTTACCATCAGAAATATGGTAACCCGGGTTGTTGGTATCGTAGAAGTAGTAAGCAAGCTTTCCGTCACCCGGTTCAATCTGTAGATAGTAGGTGTTCTTGTAGAAGATGGTGAATTTGTTTTCCTGTCCACCCGCTGGAAGTTCGTCGGGGTAAATCCACGCCATCATCGTGATTGTTTCGTCTATATCAACTTCATCGGAGTGTGCGACCTCTATAAAATCGCCTTTACCGACTTTGCCAGCCATTTGCACGGCATTCCCTGAAATACCTTCAGCCCACTTTACATCGCCGTTGAATTCACCGACCAAACCAGCAGTTTCATCTTTAGCCTCTTTCCCTTTGCCTTCGTCGAAATGCCAAACATATAACTTCTCGCCGAGTTGTTTTACGTTGCCTTTTCCACCCGCAGTGAATCCCACTTGACAGAGAAATAGACTAAGAACAACGCATAATATCATAAGCATTCGGGTTTTCACAGTTACTCCTCCTTACAGGATAAACATAAGGACGGGTAAAGAACCCGCCCTTACAACAAAATTGGTAATGGGCAGGCGTTTCAGCACCACCCCTACAACAAATAACAGGAAGTGTCGTCTGCCCTACATTTTTAGCTTACCCCACGTTGTGGCGAGCTTGTCGTTGGGGGATACAGCAAAGTAAACGCCGTTTTCCATATCTTGGTTAATTTCATCAACGGTGAGGGCGCGGTTGTAGATGGCGACTTCATCAACCAAGCCAACCATACCGGGCAACCCCGTCTGTGCCTTACCGATACGGAAGACTACCTCAATGCTATTAATTTTTCCCTTCGGCGGAGCGAATTCGACATCTAATTTGCCGTCAATATATTGGCGGATCATATCGCCGTCGTAAGTAGAGGAAACGTGATGCCATTCCTCCAAGTCGGGCTTAATGGTCTGTTTATTCCGTGAACCTTTCCACCCACCGATGTTAATCCACGTCTCAATTTGCGGGGAGCCAGTAAATTGCGCGCTCCACTGGAGGCAGTAGCCACCGACGTTTGCCGAACTTCTGCGCCCCATCAGGTTAGAGTCACCTTGGGATTCCTCGGGGAAAAACCATGCCTGAATCGTGATTTCATCGGTAATATCGAGTTCAGGGACTGCGTCGACCTCCACAAACTGTCCGGAGTCTTCAAGATGGACAGCACCGCCGATTTTCCCGTCTGTCGACCAGACCGCACCCTCAAAGGTGCCCTCGATGTTATTGCCGGTTACATCTACAACTTTGCCACCGTCGTCTTCGTCGAAAGTGAAATACAACATGAGCGCCTTGTCATCGTTTATTGCCCACACATCGACACTAAGACTTAGCACAATGAGGCAAAAAACTGTGATAACCGGTTTCATGATAGGAAACTCCTTTTTTTAGGGTTCTCAGTTGTCAGTACGATTTGCTACGCAAATCTTTCAGTTGTCGGTCACTCTGTGGCAGTTGCCTATGCTATGTTTGCCACAAGCAGTCCCTTAACCGATTATTTAGTCAAATCTATATGAAAAAAGTTCGCTTTTTAAAACTTTTGCCGAGATGCTGGCAAGATTTATAAAGTGGTCCAATAATCAGTCCACTTTAAGATTTCACACCTTGCCAACAAAGTAAACTGCGTAAGTCCTAAACTATTTAGAAGGAAGAAATCTGAATTTCCTTCGCCGTGATAAACTCAAGAAGCGCAGGAGTGCCTTCCTGTGTTTTTTCGATACCACGCTGAATCGCCGGAATAATCTGGTCAGGTGTTTCGACCCGCTCACCGTAGCCGCCGAACGCCTTTGCCATGTCTGCGTAGTGCCCCGAGATGTCTGTACTACGGAATTTCTCGGTAGATACGGGCATAATCGGAAGCTCAATCGCCATAGAGAAATTGTTGAAAAGCACGGAGAGAATTGGAATTCTTTCCCGCACAGCGGTCTCAAAATCCATTCCAGTGAAGCCGATAGCGGCATCACCCCAGACGTTAACACAGAGTGCATCCGGTCTGGCAAGTTTCGCACCCATCGCGAGCCCGAGACCGTAACCGAGCTGCGTTGTTTTGCCCCAGCCGATATAGGTGAGCGGCGCGACAGACTGCCAGAAGGGTGACATTTGGTCGCGTGGACTTCCCGCATCGTGCGTAATAATCGTGTTTTTGACATCGACAGTGTGCAGCAGATCCCAGATGACGCGATAAGGTGTCATTGGCACCTCATCCGAGGTGAGTTTGGATTTCCACTGGTCGAGCCATTCCGATTTAACCGCACTAATTTCTCCAGTAACGGCAGCTGTGCCTTCTTCGGATGCGCCGTTTGAACGATCGCGGACGGCTTCCACCAATCCGTCTAAAATCAAACCCGCGTCACCAACAAGAGCGGTGTCAACGGGAACATCTTTGTTAATGTCCGCTGGATCTAACGTCGCGTGAATAATCCGTTTTTCTTCGGGAATCTGGACACCGAAACCGGTTCGAGTGAAACTGCATCCGATACCAAAAATCAGATCCGCCTTTTGGAGGAAGTGATGCACTGGTTTCGGAATTGCCCGTCCACCGGAACCCAATGCTAACGGATGATCTTCAGGAAATGCGCTCTTGCCACCCAAACTCGTCGTTACGGGTGCTCCGAGCAGCTCAGCCAACGTTTTCAAAGAATCCCACGCTTGTGCGTAATGCACGCCTTGTCCTGCGTAGATAACAGGACACTCGGCATTAAGCAGTTCCTCTGCAGCAGCTTCAATCGACGCGCTGTCAGGTCCATAGCGCACAGTGGGAACAGGGGTCGGATCAAAGGAATCCGAAATTTCCTCATTAAACAGATCCGACGGAAATTCCACGAGTGCGGGGCGAGGTCTGCCGTTCCGGACTTGTGTAAAGGCACGCCGCATCGCTTCCGGGACAGCTTCAGGCATCGTGACCTGTTCACACGACTTCGTTACGTGCCGATAGTTCAGGGCAGAATTGAAATTCGGTTGGATTTGCGTTATGCTTCGAGAATAGCCACCCGGCAAGACCACAATCGGTGCGGAGTCCCCATAAGCTTGGGCAACCCCCCCGAAGGCGTTTTCGGAACCGGGTCCGCTCTGCATACAGAACACGCCGATCTTCTCTCCAGAGGTGATTCGGCTCATCGCGTCTGCCATGTGAAGTCCAATACGCTCCTGCCTGACGATAATCGGACGGATGTCTAATTTCGCCGCGGCCTCAATTATATGATTAACAGGATACGCAAATAGGTATTCCACACCTTCCGCTTTAAGGACTTTTGCAACTGCATCAACAACTTTCATTTTTTCTCTCCAATCCGTAGCCGCGATCTTGTGATCGCCTTACGTCTATAAAAAAGGTTTAAGCATTAGGACTTGTAGGCACCCCGTCATCCATCACAAGTGGAAAATGGTCGCCTGCTAATTTATCACCATCACTGACGGTAACAAAAGGTTTCATAACATGATTTCCGCTGGCATCGTATAGGGTCTCACCCGTCATATAATGCACCGCAATCGCGCGACGTGGACCATCACTGGTGTTGTCATGTGAACCGTGCCATGTCAAGGAGTGATGGTAATGGACATGCCCCTTTGGCACTGGGCAAAGCTCGACCTCTAATTCATGCTCCTCAAAGCGATCCGGCATCGAATCGATGTCTTTGACGGAATGTAGGAACGCAATCTGATTGCCCCAATGATAAGAGCTCGGAACCATGCGCATACATCCATTACTTTCATCAACATCATCCAAGGCAACCCAAGCTGATACCTGACTCGTTTTCGGCGTAAGAATGGGCCAATACGGTGAATCCTGATGCCACATGTTGACCCCACCGACTTGCGGCGGTTTGTACTGGATCTGGTCATGCCAGACGCGCAACTCTGTTACTGACATCAGTTGTCCAATCTCCTCCACAATCATCGGATTGTGAACGAGTCGGTGATAGGCTGAACTCGCTTCCCAAATATTAACGACCTGCCAGACGGGACTTTCCTCTCTGCCGCCAAGGTTGACGATGTGTACCGGCTGTGGAACATCGGTTTTCTCGTAATCATCAATAACGCGTGCCAATTCCGCGCGCAACTCGTCAACCTGTTCATCATTTAAAACACGGCTTCCGAGAAGAAAACCTTTTTCACGAAATGTGTCAACTTGGGTTTGGTTGAGCATATTTTTCTAATTTTCCTTGCGGATAAGTAACGTGGATTAGAGCTTTGACGTGTCTTTCTCTGGAGTCGCCTTCCACTACGTTACAGGCTTAGTTTTTGGAATTCACTTAATTCTCGTCGCGCTTACAGAAAATATCTATATATTCGCCTTGATCGGGTTCCCGTCATCCATCACAAGTGGAAAATGGTGCCCCGCTAATTTATCACCACCCTTGACGGTAACAAAACGTTTCATGATGTGAGTGCCATCTTCATCGTAAAGGGTTTCACTCGTCATATAATGCACCGCAATCGCACGCCTGGGTCCATCACTGGTGTTGTCGTGCGATCCGTGCCATGTCAAGGCGTGATGATAATGGACATGCCCTTTCGGCACAGGACAGAGTTCCACTTCCAATTCGTTACCTTCAAATTGATTTGGCATCGAATCGATGTCTGGAACCTCGCGCAAAAATGGCATCTGGCTCCCCCAGTGATAGGAGCCACGGACCATGCGCATACATCCGTTGCTTTCATCAACATCGTCCAACGCAACCCAAGCCGATACCTGACTCGTTTTCGGGGTGAGAATCCCCCATAACGGCGAATCCTGATGCCAACGATTGACACCACCGACCTGTGGCGGTTTGTACTGGATCTGGTCGTGCCAGACGCGCAACTCTGTCGCCGACATGAGTTGCCCAATCTCTTCTACAATGAGCGGATTGTGAACGAGTCGGTGGTAGGCAGAACTCGCCTCCCAAATATTAACGATCTGCCAGACCGGACTCTCTGCCTTACCACCGAGATTGGCAATGCGCACCGGCTGCGCGACTTCATCTTTTTCATAATCATCAATAACACGTGCCAATTCTTCACGCAACTCGTCAACCTGTTCATCACTTAAAACACGGTTTCCGAGAAGAAAACCTTTTTCACGAAATGTGTCAACCTGAGTTGGATTGAGCATTTTTTAATGTTCCTTAAATTACCATTTTCTTTTATTTACCAACGATTCTATCTCTGAGTTCCACCCACTCTTCATCGGAGAGTTTAGGGGGCCACGCAATCCGTTCACCGATAAGCGCGGAGCGATACGCCGCCATAATCAGATCAAAACCGAGCAGGGCATACTCCAATCTGTTTCGATGCGGTTGATTTTCGTCATCAAGCCACGTAGCAACCGCTTGCGTAAAGTCTCGTTGTCCGAATTTGTCATCTTCACCGAAGTGGGTTTCCTCAACAAAATGCTGTGCCATCCCGTCAAACTGATAGCCCCATGAACCGTTTTCCCGCCACCACATTCTGCCTTTCGTCCCCCAAAAATCGAGGTTGCACCGCGGATTACTGCCGGGGAAATCAACGGTTCCAAACGCTGTCCGTGCGGACTCAAAAAAGACACGGGCACCGTTCTCGAACGTATAAATCGCCATCAAATCTTCGGGACATTGCCGATGCGGAATGTGATAGGTTTCCGCACCCTGAACGGCACCCCACACGTGCGTAATCGGAATGTCTTTAAGTGCGAAAAGTACGACATCCATCAAGTGAGTATCCATATCGGTAATGTCGCCTTCGGTGCAGGCACGAATGAAGTGTATATCGCCGAGACTATCGTCAGCAAAGAATTCCAAGAGTTTCTCAGCGAAGGGCAGATAGCGCCGTTGGTGATTGACGATAATCTTCAAGCCTGTTTTCTCGTATGCGGCGGCGAGTGCTTCCGCTTCACTGGGTCTGAGGGCAAGCGGCTTCTCTATCACCAGTGCTTTAACACCCGCTTCAGCAGCAGGTTCTACCCAGATATGCCGTGGCACGGTTGGCTCTGTGACGGCGTGGATAATATCAGGTTTTTCCTTTTCCAGCATCTCAACGTAATCTGTGTACCCCGGAATGTTGAGTTCCTCCACCGCTACTTTTAATCGTTCCTCGTCGATTTCGCAGATGGCAATTACCTTCATATTTTCGATGCCTTCATAACGTCGGGCATGGTGGACACCTCGCCTTCCGCCAACGATCCCAGTTCGGTACATCGTCATAATGTGCCTCCTCGTTGAAGCGTGCAACTTACAGGTTTCCGAAATTTGCTATTATATTAACATGCGCACAAATTTGTGTCAACCGTTCATTTGAAAGTACAGAACCATTCAATTCTCTCAGACGAAAGGTCTCCAAATCCCAACTCCTATCTTTGCAGGAGAGAACTCCTATTCCTGACCTTCCATTAAATATCCCAATCCACCCGTTTTCTCTATTGTTAAATTCGTGTCCTTGTGTTACAATGCAACGGACTAAGTTAATTCACTTTCTGTAGGAGGGATATATGAAAATTGATAAAATTGAGTCGTTTTTTATCGGAAACGGCTATGTGATTCGGATTCATACAGATACTGGTATCAGCGGCGTGGGACAGACCGCCTGCTGGGGCTACCCGGAAGCCGTTGATAGTATCATCAACACGTTTAAGAAACACCTCATTGGACAGAACCCGTTGCGGATTGAGCATCACTGGCAATACCTCTACCGGATGGGTCCGTTCCGCGGGACTGCCTTGAGCGGTGCTATCAGTGCGGTAGATATCGCCTTATGGGACATCAAGGGCAAACATTTCGGTGTCCCGATCTGGGAGCTGTTAGGTGGCAACTGTCGTGATAAAATCCGACTACACCTCCTCGGTGGCGGTAGTACACCGGAAACGATGTACGACGCAGCGAAAGCCGCTGTCGAAGAAGGCTTCACGGCACTTAAATTTGATCCGGTGGTTGGCGGTTTCCAGGATATGGCGGTCGATCGGCTCGTTAAAACTGCACGCGACATTGTCGCTGCAGCACGTGAAGGCGGCGGACCCGATCTCGACCTGATTGTTGAGGTACATCGGAAACTAACACCGATGAACGGCATTCTCTTAGAATCGGCACTCGCCCCCTTTAACCTCTATTTCATCGAAGATCCGATCCAGATAGATACGATTACAACGCAAGCGGAATTAGCAAAACGGATGACAACCCCGCTCGCTATCGGCGAACGCAATGTAAGTATCTGGGAATTCCGTGAACTTCTTGAAGCAGGTGGACCGCAATACGTGCGTCCCGATCTCGGTTTAGCAGGTGGTATATCACATTGTAAGAAAATCGCGGCACTTGCTGAAGCGTATCACAGTGCCGTTGTCACACACAACTTCCTCGGACCGCTCATTACTGCCGCATCGCTTCACTTAGATACGAGTATCCCCAACTTCATCACTCAGGAATATACGAAGGGAGACGAATCCGAAGCCTTCGCTGTCTATAAAGTCGCATATCAGCGGGAAGGTGGATACATCCCAATACCCGAAGCTCCGGGCTTGGGCATTGAACTTGACGACAGTTTAATCGAGAAGCATCCTTATCAACCGATGAACACTGGCACGACACCTTTGCGTGAAGACGGTTCTGTCGCTTACGCGGTATAACAGCAGTCAGCCATCAGCAGTCGGCTATCAGACAAAAGATTTTTGGTGAAGTGTCCTTTTTTTCTGATCGCTGACCTCTGAAGACTGATAGCCAATAAAGAGGTGGAGGAAATCGAACATGAACGCTGATGAAAAATATCTATTTGATCTGAACGGCTACCTCGTTGTCAAGAATGTGCTAACACCTGAAGAGGTAGCAATAGCGAATGAAGCGATTGACAAACATAGTGATCAAGCACGCATTCGTCCACGCGAACAGGCACTCGATGGCGGCTCCCCGGAATTAAAAGGTGAGCAGGGCAGAGGCGAACTCGGCGGTATGCTCAATTGGGAGGAACCGTGGTGTAATCCGTTTCGACACATGCTCGCACACCCGACACTCGTCCCGTATCTGAATGTAATATTGGGAAAAGGGTTTCGGATGGATCATCAGATGTTCCTGCTTTCAATGGACAAGGGAGCAGAAGGGCATACGTTCCATGGCTCCTCCGGTCCTGGCTTCGATCCGAACCAATACTATATTTTTCGTGACGGACGCATGCACAACGGCTTGACTGTCGCCACATTCCAATTGACGGATGTGCCACCCGGAGTCGGTGGATTAATCGTTATACCCGGAAGCCATAAGAGCAACTACCCGTGTCCACAAAAGATGCGGCTCTACCGGGAACACCAAGAGCATATCCGACAGGTCGTCTGCGACGCCGGGGATGTCGTCATTTTTACAGAGGCGGTAACGCACGGAACACTCCCATGGACGGCTGAGCATCCGAGACGCTCAATTCTAACTCGGTATACCGCAGGTAATATGGCATATGTCCCTGCTTATGAAATACCGGAATGGGCGAATGAGCGACAGCGTGCCGTCATGGAACCACCCTATCATTCACGATTAAATCGTCCCACCTTGGAGACGTAGGAAGGTTTTTAATTGATGGGATCCTGGCTTGTACTCCGCTACGCTTACACGTGAACTTCTGGTGAGGTCGCAACTCAAATAAGGAATAAGGAAAGTTAAAAAATGAATGCTGATGAAAAATATCTATTTGATCTGAACGGTTATCTTATTATCAAGAATGTGCTAACACCTGAAGAGGTAGCACTCGCCAACGAAGCAATTGATAAACATAGTGATCAAGCACGCATTCGTCCACGCGATCAGACGCTTGATGGCGGCTCCCAAGAACTGAAAGGGGAACAAGGGAGAGGCGAACTCGGCGGTATGCTCAATTGGGAGGAACCGTGGTGTAATCCGTTCCGACACATGCTCGCGCATCCGACACTTGTTCCTTATCTCAACGAGATACTGGGGAAGGGTTTCCGGATGGATCATCAGATGTTCCTGCTTTCGATGGACAAAGGTGCCGAGGGTTTCATTTTCCACGGATCTTCCGGTCCCGGCTTCGATCCGAACCAGTACTATATCTTCCGCGATGGACGTATGCACAACGGTTTGACTGTTGTAACGTTCCAGTTAACCGATGTTCCACCGGGAGCGGGTGGGTTAATCGTTATACCGGGCAGCCATAAGAGCAACTACCCATGTCCACAAAAGATGCGGCTCCATCAGGAACATCAAGAACATATCCGGCAACTCGTCTGCAACGCTGGCGATGTGGCGATCTTCACGGAGGCAGTAACGCACGGAACACTGCCGTGGACTGCTGAACATCCGAGACGCTCAATTCTGACGCGCTATACCGCAGGTAATATGGCGTATGTCCCTGCTTATGAAATACCGGAATGGGCGAATGAGCGACAGCGCGCTGTCATGGAGCCTCCCTATCATTCACGATTAAATCGTCCAGTATTAGAGACGTAAGTCTGATTCCAACCTTGGCTTGGCCAAAGCCAATAGCACTGCAACAACGGCGCAGTGCGGTTCTGGAAGTGTCACCCACAATGTCCCATGAAACCTTATCACACGCTTGCCGCCGGTAAAAAAAGGAATATTCTATATGTCTACTTCAACGAGTGCAATCCTGGGTCTCATTTTTTTAGGACTCGCGAATGCCTCCGTTTTCTTGATGTTTAAACTGTGGGGGTATCCATTTGACAAAGAGACACATACGAGTGCTGCTCCGCGGTCCTTGATGCTGCTCCACCGACTCATCGGATATGCGTATGCGATACTCTACGTCTTTATGATGTGGCACATGGTACCGCGCCTGTGGAACTACCAAGTTGAACTACCGCCGCGCACCGTCGCACATCTGATGCTCGGCATTACGATCGGCGTGCTGATCCTCGTCAAGATTGCCATCCTTCGGTTCTTCCGGCACTTTGAGGAAGCAATGCCGTATATTGGTACGACGTTGCTGATTTGCACCTATCTATTGATCGGATTGTCGGTGCCGTTCACATTCCGAGAAGCGGCATTGCGAACACAGACCATGGCATTTAGTGAGGAGGGTATCGCACGAACCCGCAAGTTGCTTGAAAACGCTGGATTGCCGACGGAAGCACCGCTCGACCAACTCGCATCAAAACGAAAATTGCGAGAGGGTCAACAGGTCTTACAGCGCAAATGTGTTGTCTGCCACGACTTACGCACGATCCTTGCGAAACCACGCATTCCAACAGATTGGGTCCGCCTCGTCAACCGTATGGCGATAAAGCCTATGATTGGCGAACCCATTCATCAGGAAGAAGAATGGAGCGTCTCAGCGTATCTCATCGCGATTACACCCGACATTCAGACTTCGGTTCGGCAACAACGGCAAGAACAGATGCGTGTGGATGAGGCGAGAGCAGCTGCCCAAATCGCAACTTTTGCTATGGAAATGGACGTGGAAGATGAAACCGATACAACGGAAATCGACACTTATGACGCAGTAGAAGCGCAAGTGCTCTTTGAGGACAGATGCTCCCAATGTCATCCGATTACCGACGTTGAAGACTATCCACCCCGTTCTGAAGAGGAGACAATCGAACTCATAACACGGATGATAGAGATTGGGCTTTACCTTGAAGAAGAAGAAATCGAACTGATTTCGCGGTATATTAACGCAAACTACTTGGAAGAGTAAGAGGAAAGGAGAGAAGGCTGGAAGGTAGGAAGGATGGATCCCCAATCTTCCAGTCTTCCAACCTTTTTTTTAACAAACCGAAACCTTTATAACCGAATCTTCTTAAATTCCTCAATCTGTGCTGTAATTGCGCGTTCTGTCGGGAGACGCTCTGCGCTTGACGCACCATAGAAGCCGACAACCCCTTCGGTATTTTCCAGAACGTACGTCGCATCCTCCGGCTCAGCGATCGGACCGCCGTGACAGATAACGAGTACCTCCGAGTTAACACCTTTCGCGGCGTCGTGAATCGCTTGCACCCGTTTAGCAGCATCCGCAAGTGTGAGGGCAGTTTGTGCGCCAATAGAACCTTTCGTCGTCAATCCCATGTGCGCGACGAGGATGTCAGCACCCGCATCCGCCATCTGTTCCGCCTCGGTTTCGTTGAAAGCATAAGGTGTGGTAAGCATCCCCAGCTGGTGCGCTGTCCGGATCATCTCCACCTCAGGTCCGTACCCCATATCGGTCTCTTCAAGTAGTTGACGGAATGTACCGTCAATTAGACCCACCGTCGGGAAGTTTTGCACACCGGAAAACCCGATCGCATCTATCTGACTCAAGAAGACATCCATCAAACGGAACGGATCCGTGCCGCAGACCCCTGCGAGTACAGGTGTGTCTGGCACGACGGGTAGCACTTCGCTTGCCATCTCAACGACAATCTGGTTCGCGTCGCCGTAAGGCATCATCCCAGCGAGTGAACCTCTACCCGCCATTCTGAATCTGCCGGAGTTGTAAATAATAATTAGGTCAATACCGCCTGCTGCCTCACACTTGGCAGAGATACCGGTGCCGGCACCTGCTCCGATGATAGGCTTGCCTGCGTCAATGTTGCTGCGCAGTTGCGCTAAAATTTCTTCACGTTTGAATTTCATTAGTAGTTATCCTTCACGTATGATGGTTAGATGTGGTATATTATGTACATTATAGCAAAACATTGAATTTCGCGTAATATTTTTAACCTCCTTCAGCACGTGGCCCTTAGAGGAGACAATTTCAAGTAGAAAACATCTATGCATCCCTATTATTCTTGGCGCGATTTACAAACGACCATTCATAATTCACTTGCAATTCTGCTGCTACATTGCTATCAAAAACCAACAAAGAAGTTTTGCCGCTCTTTGAAATATAGGCAACAAACGAGTTCTATTTTCTTCGGTTGTGTTGTTCTATTCATGATAACTCTCTGCTCTCCTATTGAGGCTTACATAGAAGGACCGTGGCTATGGATGATTGCCCGTGGTGAAAAAGTAGATGAAGATCAACTTGCTGTGGCAAGCAGAGGAAAATTTACGGAAAACCTTGTCGCTGAATACGGTGTAAATGAAGGTGATACTGTAGGACGATTGCGATGGACGCGCGGTCGGATACATCCTACAATCGATTGCCTGTTCCGGGACTGGTTCTGCAATTCCGACAACGTCAACGAGGTTATCAACGAAATAGGGTTGAGCGCAGACCGTGGGATAAATTACCATGCGGCGTATGCTTTGATTAACATCGTCTCGCCGCGCGACCGAAAAAATGTCGCAATGGGTGTAGGTAGCGATGACGCGGTTAAAGTCTGGCTCAATGGGGAAGTCGTACACGTGAATAATGTCAATAGGGGTACCACGGGGATTCAGGATCTATTTCGTGTCGATCTAAGAACTGGCAGTAATCTCCTCCTTGTTAAGGTGACGGATAGATTTGGGCACTGGGGCATGTTCTTTGAGATTTATCTTAACGAAACAGATTTCACCACTGAACTTCCTACTGGAACGCCCGGGATTTCTCTCGCGACACACATATTTGAAAAATATAGTGCAATCCTCCAGCAACCGGAAATTCGAGAGCGAGTGCCGACTGTTCTGGAACATCTGCAAAGCCCCGAAATACAACCACTTTTAACACCTATTACGATAGATGCTGTCGTTAAAAACCCGGATCTTCTCGGAACATTCGGTGTAGATGATGAAGTGATCGAATTCCTTAAAGCACATCCGGGTATCAGAACCATGTTTAGTGATCCTGACTTCCAAACGCTGCTGCAAAATCCAGAGGCTTTTTCAGAGTTCGCTGGACTTATTACAACGGACCCGCATATAAAAATACCTGAACGCCGGCAACAACAGTCCGGAGATGTTGACGACAATGGGGTCGTAAATATCCAAGACCTTGTATCCATCGCAACGCGTTTCGGGCAAAAAGGGGATAATGTCGCTGATGTCAACGGGGACAAGACGGTCGATATTCGAGACCTTGTTTTAGTCGCAGCCTTAATAACTACCGGGAACGCCGCACCTTCTGCTTACGCGGCTATCGGAACGCAGCATGATAATCTCCCAGTTCAACTTGAGGACATCCAATTTTGGCTGACCCAAGCCCAAGGAATTGACTTGAACAACGCGACGCTACGAAGGGGTGTGCGCATGCTCGGGCATCTCATGGAGATGCTAACGCCAAAAAGGACTAACCTCCTGCCTAACTATCCGAACCCCTGCAATCCGGAGACATGGATACCCTATCAACTCGCCAAAGCAGCAGATGTTACGCTCACTATCTACACTGCCGACGGTCGATTAATCCGGACGCTAACATTCGGACATCAGTCCGCAGGAGTATATCAGAGCAAAAGCCGAGCGGCGTATTGGGATGGGCGAAATGAGTTGGGTGAGCTTGTTGCGAGTGGCATCTATTTCTATACACTCAGAACCGGAGAATTCACTGCAACACGGAAGATGTTGATAAAAAAATAAGTTTTCTCCATAGTCCTGGACTCTGATCCCGCGTTGAAATAGGCGGGTGTGGGGACCTTGAAGAAATATCCAAACTATGGCAGATTTTAGAATTACTTAGACATTGTGAATGGTGTATTTGCGGGCAGGCACAAGACCGGTTTCCCCTACAAGATGTCCACATATTTATATAATTCACCATAAAACCCTACATTTTAACGCTTGGCATACTGTGATTCCGCCGGGGCACGGTACTCGACATTAAGATGTGGTGTTTCCAAACGGATATGCCCCTGAATACGTGAGGTCAGACAACTCTCCAAGGCACCGCTCACCAGTAACGTTCGCTCCGCTGGATACGGTGCGATCCCCGTTTCAAAAAGCTCCTCGATTTTGGCGATAAGACACGCAGAATAGGTAACATTCGGAGTCGGTGTTAAGAAGAATTGCGTGGACACCGGTATGGGTTCGTTCTTCAACTGCGCCGCGAAACAGTAATCTCGCACCGCACCGTTGAGCATCAGCAACGTTGCCCTCAATCCATCGTTATATTCAATGAAATAGGCAGCGGGGTTTTCGACGAGCCGATAAATTTCACCATTACTGATCATA
Organism: Candidatus Poribacteria bacterium; assembly: GCA_965220065.1. Lineage (GTDB taxonomy): Bacteria > Poribacteria > WGA-4E > WGA-4E > WGA-3G > WGA-3G. Next base: position 3,387,275 of record OZ244804.1, on the reverse strand, counting down.
TTTTGCGTTCTACCGTCTTCATCCGTTAAACCGCACGGCGTATCGCTTCGAGAGAGAGCGGCTTCCAGAAGTTGATACGACCAGCGTCCGTCCTTGCCTGCTTGCCAAACGGCATCGCCTTCAATGAGTTGCACCGCGGCGACTCCGGTTTCACCACCTTTTCGGCGTTCTATCATGCACTGCATCGCCTCCAAAGCATGATAATCCATCGGATCCGAGCCTCCAACGCCTACCATGAGTGCCTCCTCTATCTCGCACTCTAACGGCAATTCCACATCCGGCAATCGCCATGTGACAGGTAGCGAAGAACCTGAGAGCACCCCAAAACCGAGGCGGTGCCCATCATCCACCATTTCTTTTGCTTTCTCAAAACTGTAAGAGAGGTGCTTGTCGTTGAAGATAGGCACGGCACGTCCATCTTCCTCAAAGACCTTGACGCACTCCTTGAAAAACTCATACCGTGGATATAGTACCTGATTCTTTTCATTGTGCGGATAATCGCCGTGTTCACCGATCGAAAGAACCGCATCCACAGCGAGTTCATCACCACCGCACCGCAGTGCTTCGGCGATAGTGGGATACACTGAGAAACCGAACTCTCTGGCACGGTCGAGGCTTTGGTCGCCTTCTGGCTTCTGATCAACAAACAGCGAGACGACTTTCATATCTGGACGATGCCATCTGCCCTGCTTCGGGTAGCCAACAAGAAAACGATCTGCAAAATGTTGCGCATGCGATAGGTAGCGGTAGATAGTCGTGATAACAGCAATCCTTTTTGTTCCCATAACCTCATGTCCTCCAGAAAGTTGACGCTTCAGTGGGCTGATATGCAATGTCCAAATGAGAGGTCTCCTGTCGCGTGCTATCCGTAAAAAGACTGTCAACGCCTGCGGCAACGAGTCCCGTCGTCAATAGCGTGCGTTCAACGGGATAGGTTGCCTCACCCGTCAGGAACATTTTCTCGATATTGTTAACCAGCGGCGAGAAAAAGTTCGCCAACGTCGTCCGCGCGGGTGGCATCGGGAGATACATCTGCGTTGAAAGAATCTCGTCGCCCGATCTGATATAAGCGGCAAAGTTGAAATCTTGCACCAATCCGTTCATCAGAATCATGGTAGATTTAAGTCCGTCCTCGTGTTCGTATTGATACGCTATCGGGTCTTCCACGATCTCCTTCAATTCATCAAGATTGGGAAACGGATTGTTAAACCCAGAACGTGATGGTGTGAGGGTATGGCTCCGACAAAGGGCAGTTTCAAAGAGTTCCCGCGACCAGAGTTCGGTGTGATGTGCCTCCCAGAACGCATCGCCGCGATACGCTTGTAGCCATTTCACACCACTCTCACCGCCTTCGCGCCGCTCCACCATACATTGCAAGGTTTCCAGTGCGTGGAAGTCATAACTGTCCACACCACCGTAGCCGACACACACAGCCTCGGAGACCGGTACACCGAGCGGCATGTCAATAGAGGGTGTGCGCCACGTAACCGGCAGGGACGAGCCTGCCATAAACGCGAAGCCCATAGATTGAGAGATGTCGTACATCTCACGCGCCCACTCCCAATTCCATGAGAGATGTTTGTCGTTAAAGGTCGGCACACCGCGACCACTCTTCTCAAAGACCTCAGCGATCTGCATGAAGTGTTCATAGCGAGGATAGAGGCGTTGCCCCTTCTCGTTGGTGGGATATTCACCGTGTTCACCGACAATCAGGACACCGTCAACTGCAAGTTCCTCACCGCCGAGGGTGAGTGCCTCCGCAATCGTAGGATACCCCTTCATTGAGGGGAAACGTTCCAGACGTTCGCGGCTGAGGTCGTTGTCCTTGACCTGTTCGACGAAAAGGGAGACGAGATCCATTGGTGGATGATGATGTCGGCTGTTCCACCCATAGCCTTCCAAAAACCGATCGACGATGTGTTGTGTATGCGAGTATTTGTGATAAATCGTCGCAATCGCGGCGATTTTCGGACGTTTTTCCATCTTTTAATTATTCCTTGCGGTTCGGTCAGGTAGATTGGATAAACAAAGTACCTCTCCGTAGACCCGCCTGCGCCGATGTTGCAGGCTACGGTTTTGATAATACTTTTTTTAAATTTTACCTTGCGGTTCGGTCAAGTAGATTGGATAAATTTGGTACATTACTTTTTATCCCCCTGTTTCTTGAGTTCTCCCCAACGTCTCGGAAGTTTGCCTTTTGGGTTCACCGCCAGAAAGCCGGTGTCATACGCCTCAACGATCGGCGAAAATATGCTATTCCTGTTGTCTAACCAACCCCCTAAGAGATAGATGGTGCCGTTCACAACAACCGCTGTTGTTGTTTTTGGGATTGTTAGGGGTTGTGCTTCGCGCCATTTGTTGACCATTGGATTATAAATATCCACAGCATCGATGTGTCTAAATCCATTGTTCGGATCGTAACCGCCTATTGTCCAAATCTCATTACCGACGACAACGGTTTCAAACCAACATTTCGGCATGGGTATATCAGGGCGTTTACGCCACGTGTTGAGTTTCGGATTATATTCTTCAATACTGTTAACAAGACGATCACCAAGAGGGAACTGTCCCGAAATTTCACCGCCGAGCACAGAAATTTTACCGTCTACAACTTCAGCGTTCGCCCATTCTCGCTCTGTTGGCATGTTCGTTCGCTTCTCCCACCTATTGGTCAGCGGATCGTAAACCTCAACAAGACCTGTAGCCTCCCGTTTACCGAGTTTTTTGTTGTGAATGCTCCCACCAATGATGTATATCTCTCCGTCAACGACCGCGGTGACGAAACCCTTACGGCGCGTTGGCATATCCCGTTTCTTGACCCATGTATCGGTGCGTGTGTCATACATCTCAACGATTTTTGTGTATTCGCCGCGCATCTCTTCTCGTCCCCCAAACACATAGATGTCGGTAGAAAAAACTGCAGTTCTGGCAGAAATCCGCGCTGTCGGCATACTTGCAGCCTTCTGCCATGTGTTCGTCCGTGTGTCATAGACATCTACCGTTGAAAGTGCGGGGGCACCACCCCCTAAATTTTTATGGTGATCGAAACCGCCGGTCAAATAAATTTTACCCTTCACAGCCGCGGCTGTCATACCTCTTCTCCATGTCGGCAGTTCGGATATCTCTTCCCAACCCCCAGCAAAACTGTTAGAGACACCAACAAGGAAAAAGATAATAACCCATTGCAAACACCTGTATTTTGCGAACATAGTTTTCTCCCCATACATCTACTAACATTTGGGCAATTTCTGTCCGGCTCCTGACTTGTTTCCCAAGTCTGTCTACGGCGAGGGTATCGTAGAATCAACATTTAGCGGTTTCTCAATGAGTACAACCGGTGCCTGACAACAATCACAATTCCCCGGAGCAACTGCTCGGATATAGCACGTGTCACAGTAGTAATAGAGTTCATGGACAACACCATCCTTGATAGAATAAAATCGGATGACCTCCAGTAGTTGCGTTTTAGGAAAGACGCGACTGTTGATAATCAGATCTTTCTCATGTAATTGCTCGTCCAGAAAGAGTGCCTCCGCCAACGATGTCCGTAGAAGGGTGTAATATTTTCCATCTTCAGCCTTGACGCCGTATAGATGTTCGTGGGTTTTAAAAAGTTCCACGGCATAATGCGTGTGCATCTCCTCCGCTAAGCAGACGATTTTGCCCCGGAGTTCAAGCTCAGTCGGTGTCTGTTCTTCGGTTACCAGTTTGGCTCCGCTCATCAGAAAGACCAGAACAATAAAAAATGGGGATAACCGTTTGAAATTACACATTTTTAATTTATTCCTCCTGGGCCGCTCTCCAAATGTAAAGCAAAGACAAATTATGCCATTTAAGGCATAATTTCATTACGAGCGGGTTTCTGGTTAATTTAGACGATATTTGGAAATCTTGACGCTTTTTCCTCATTCTCAAAAAACCGCAGCCTGCAACAACGGCGCAGGCGGAACTACGGAGAAGCACATCATCTGCCCAACCCACCTCACCGAACCGCAAGGAATAATTAAGAAACCCACCGGTTTGGACCGGGACCGGGTTGATGTTCATCACGAACGCGCTTAAATTCATCAGGTGTGGTAACAACATCTTCAGGGTGTAACCGACTCCGAGCGAGAAAGCCTGCCTCCGGTTGATAGCCGGTCGGTTTCGCCGCATCCTGATAGCGAGAATCAACACTCCATCGGACTTGATTACTGACGTTCGGGATAGAGCGGTGCGGTGTGAGATTCGTAAGCAGGAGGATACTGCCGAACTTGACAGGTACCACAATCGGATCGACTTCGGGTAATGCATCATCCGGTATTTCAAGATAAAAACGCTCAGAATGACGATGTCGGAACACACCCTCCCGATGGGCATGCGGGATGACTTCCAAACACCCGTTCTCGACAGTAGCATCTATCAATGGAATCCAGATCGTGAGTTGCAAGACAGAATCGCATTTAGGCTCCATATAGCCAGCGTCTTGATGCCATGGAACGAGAGTTCGGTCGTGTTCAGGAAGTTTCGGACGCACCCGATATGCGGGGTGACACATAATCTCTGGTCCGACGAGCGATTCGGCGATGTCAAGCAGTTTCGGATTAATCAGTAGATCAAAGAGTGCGGGTCCGGTGTGTGCACCACTGAATACTTTCTGGAACACGACTGGGGACTGCGCCGTAATTTTTGCCAAACGGGTGTCAAATCCCTCCGCTTTGAATTCGGAGTCAATCTCACCCTCGGCGTAGAGTTCCGATGCCCCGGCATCAACAATTTCTTCAAACTCCGTGATGAGTGGGTTCAGGTCATCCGGTGCCAAGGCATCTTCGATTAATAGATAGCCGTTTTCGTTAAAATCGTGGATTTGAGAATCAGTTAAGGTCTTCATATTGTGTCTTATACCATTTCTGAGCATAACTATTTCATTTGTGCCTATTCTCATACAGAAACAAGACTGCACAAACTAACAGTTTGTGCTACAAGTCTTTTGCAGAGTGGTTCATTAGAAATGGTCTTATATTTGGACCAATTCAACCAGTATGCCGTCCGGATCCTTCGCACACGCAACGCCAACTGCGTCGGGTGCGCCTATAGGTTCAGACAGAAATTCGACACCGTTCTGTTTTAAGGCTTCGACGGTTCCCTGAATGTCTTCTACAAAAAAGGTAAGCCAGCGAACACCTGCTGCGAATTCGCCCGCTGGTGTCGGCGGTGGCGATTCAATATCCATCAGTTTCAGAACGGATGCGCGTGTGGCATCCGAGGACAATGTGTTACCGGCTTGAAGTCGGACCTGGCGGAAGCCTGTTGGTGCAAGTCCTACACCGCGGGCAAGGTCATCTGGAATATCGAGTTCCAGCACAATCTCAAGTCCCAACTTGTTGTGATAGAAATCCAGCGACGCTTCAAAGTCGCTACAGGTAATAGCGATGTCAATAGTCGGATGCGATAAGTTTAGCACGAGTTTCTAACCTCCTGTGAGAACGAAGATTGCTTCTCGAAATTGACCGAGTGGACGTTCATCATAGGTAATGTCTACAGGAACGACAATTCTCTTCCCCAAAGCGTCGCGGTGCCTCGGTATCGGGATAGAAAAATCGATGTGACCATCCGATCGCGCTGGAATCGTCGTTTCTTCGGGGGGAAGCTCCATATTCCACGCGCTCGGAAAAATCGGTTGAGCGATTGCCGTGCGTGGCTCAGATGAATGGTTCGTCACCTCTACGCGTAAGTGTGCCGTTTCTCCAAGTGCAATCTCCTGTTCATAAGGATAACAGCGGACCCAATGTTCGTCGATGCCGTAGTTCGCATGGTCCCAAGGAACGAGATCAGTATAGCATTTTTCCCGTTCCGCGAGTGTGGCCAACATACACTGCATCTCGGCATCAGTAAAATCAAAGGCTGGATTGACATGACAGTTAAAGATATGCGTCGGTTCGAGTTGCTGAATACGCCGCAGACATTTTTCATAACCGACATCTTTGCCGAGCAAATTCCGATTCCCGGAACAATAGTCATCTATTCCTGCCATCGTGAAAGAGTCACCTGCAAAGAACATCCGGACACCGCGTCCTTCAACAAGCAGTCCACCGTGATAATAGGTCTGCCCCGGAAAGTGATATGCTGTCATCGTGAACTCATTCCACTGCCAAGAATCCCCATCACGGGTGATGCGATCCACCCGAGTAACCGAAGGCGAAATACAAGGGAGCCGGAAACCGATTGGGTTTGTGATGACTCGAGCGACAACCGAATCCGTTATCGTTTCACAAGGGAAAGTTGTCTGAAATTCAGGAATAGCATCAACGTGATCGTCGTGGTAATGCGTCACCCAAAACTGTGTGACCTCCGAAATTTCGTCATCCGCTTGTAACTGCTGGATCTGCTTGATAACATTCGGTGAACCGCAATCCATAACGAACGCTTCACGGCTTTCGGAGATAATTAACCACGTTGTACCGAAATGACGCAGGAAGTCGGGAGGTGGCTTGCCCTCTCGGATAGGCATGTGTCCGGCGCGTCCCTCAAATTCAGCAAAGAGGTTCGGAAAGTAGTGCCGAAGCGCGGAGATTGCGACGTATTTATCGTAACAGTGTACTAATTGCTGTAGGAGTGCATCAATAGCTCTGTCTGGATCGCTCATAACGACGCCGTGCGTAGGAATGAGTGCCGTTGGTGATACACGGCGGACCTTCTCAAGACTCTCAGTTAGCTCGTCGCGTGCTCCGAGAAACCCGTGATAGTCGCTCGTCTGTTGCCCTTTTTGTAAACTATAGAGATCCCACAACTGACCTTCGTCATAAATGAGATCACCGGAGAAGGCAAAGCATTCACCATCAACATCAATAAGATAAGTGACGCTTCCATCGGTATGTCCTGGTGTTTCAAGAACCGTCAACGATGCCGGACCCCATTCAAACCGTACACCCTCGGTATATGTATCCATCACAGAGCTGGCATTGGCGAGCATGAGATTGTGGGGGTGGTAATTATAGAGGTGCCATCGATATTGTGGATCGTTCCAAAAGGTCTCGACCTCGCCAAACCACGCCGTTTCTTTCGCTGGAACTCCGACGCGAACATTATCAGACCTCGGGAATCCTGCTGTGCTATCTCGGTGGTGATGCGTAAACAGAATTTGCTCGACGCTTGTGATTCCGAGTTCCGCGAGTGTGGCTTGGAGGGCAATTCCACTCGGATCGATGAGGAGCACGCGGTCGCCATGGCGGAGAATACCCGTATTGACATGCCCGTGATGAACGTATAAGTGATGGCTGAGTTGAGAGACGCGGGCTTGCATTAGGTATCCTCATTTTTCCCGATTCATCAGACACCGTAGGCGCGCTTTGCAAGCGCGCCTCGTGAAACTGAGAGTATTTAAAAAACTATGCCTCTGCGAACTGCGGTCTGCCGAGGGCATCCGTTCTCCCTTGGCGTTTGTAGTGAGGCAAGTGTCCACCCGCATCTGCCATGATCCGTTCTTTTGCCAGCGTGATCCGATCAGCACCCTGATCAGCGATGTTATGCTGACAGGCAACATCTGCTTCAAGGTCAAATAGCCGGACATCCTGCTCGAAGTCGACGCTGGAAAAATACCAACTTCTTGCGTCCTTGTACCAAACGGAGTTGACATAGCGGCAGGTCAGGTATTCACGCGATGTCCAATCGCTTTTCCCTTCAACGAGTGGAAGCAGACTTTGTCCTTGAATCTCACCAGCAGGCTCAACTTGGCTCGCTGCCATAACGGTAGCAGGAACGTCAAGCGTATAGACGAATTCATCACACGTCGTACCAGCATTTACGCCAGACGGGTGGCTCACCATCATAGGAATGTCCATCGTGCCGGGGTACATAAAGTTCGCCGGTTTTCCAGTGGCTTTGTCTGGATTCTCTGCGAAGTTTGTGCCGTGGTCTGCAAGGAAGATGATGAGTGTGTTCTCACGGAGTCCAAGTCGATCAATCGTATCCACCAATCTTCCGAACCATGTATCTACGAGTGTTACCAAGCCTGCGTAGTTGGCTTTAACGCTCGGCAACCGTTCTTCAAGTTCCGCATCGTTGAGTGAACCGTAGGGGAGGTTGAGACAGATAGGTTCGCGGTCTTCGCGTTTACCATAGAGATCATAGTAATGGATCGGTGCTTCCCATGTTTCGTGGGGCGTGAAACTATCTACATAAAGATAAAACGGCGTATTCTGATGATTGTGTTCAACGAATTCAATTGCGGAGCGGAATAACCTCGCGGCGTGCCACATCTCCTCTGGACGCTCAGGTTGGACGTTCACAATATGGGCACGGATACGTTCGGGATTTCCGCGATAACGCGAAATCAGCGCAGGATCGGCGTGAGCGGCACCCCGGTACCTATCTTCGGCTTGACCTCTGACGAACTCCCATTGCCGGAATCCACGTGTAAAATTCATACCGGGCACGAAATAGTGCGGCACATCGGCAAAGAAGCCGGTATGATACCCATTTTGGACAAGCGATTCAGCGATTGCGGGTTCATCGGAAGACATAGGTTGCCAACCCGGGGTATAAACATTGTCCCACGGCACGGGGGTATAGGTGCTGAATGGATAGGCACGCCTGCCGGTGTGTAAGGTGCGGCGCGTCGGGATTGTCGGTAAACATTCCGGGTGCGCGTTCGTAAATCTGACGCTTTGATCGGCAAACCGTGCTAAATTCGGGGTCTGAATCCAATCGTTGCCATAAGGACTGAGATATTCGGTTCGTAGTGTATCTGAAACAACGACGACTATGTTCCAACTCATTTTTTTAATCTTCCTTGCGATTCGGTTAGGTGAGTTCTGGTTAATTAGTTCTTTTTCGTACATCCGCTCTCTATACGGGCGAGATGACCTCGCCCTTACGCCTTCTAAGCTACACACTTTAGCTACTGGTAGGGGCGGAGTAATCAAAAACAAGGACATCCTCAACAAGTGGACGGATCTGTTCGCTCGCGACTTGGCGGTGAAAAGGGTGTGGCAGATATGCGTCGCGTGCCGCTTCGTCTGTAAAACGCACGATAAAACCGTATGCATATCCCTGACTTTTGCCTTCAGGACTGTTATTCGTACCAGCAGTTATGGATTCAATGCCGGGAATTTCATCAGCCATTCCCAATAGCGCATCGGACAAAGTTTCCAACTGTGTTTCGGTAACGTCTGATTTTAACTTCAGTAGGACAATGTGCTCAATCATTTTTTAATTATGGATCCTTCTGGACTGCCCTCTACTTCGTTTTGGGCAGGTTTTTGGTCCAGTTCACACGAAGTTGATACTTTCGGGTCTTTCAGGAAATTGGGATTAACCAGAAACCATCGTGAAGCGAAATTATGCCTTAAATGGCATAATTTGTCTTTGCCTTACATTTGGAACAATGACCAGATTTCATTCAATAGTTAGAAAAGTTGGTAAATTGGAAAAAATTGTTATATAATTTAAGTATGGCACAAACGTTATTTTTTTTCAAGTTTCCACAAGACTTGCAAACAAAATGAAAAGGAGTATTCAAAATGAAACTAATTTATGTTTGTATCGCGACACTATGTATGGTAGTTACGTTAACTGCCTTCGCCGCTGATCCAGTGGTGGTCACAGAAATAAAGGATAACAAGGGCGGGATTTACAAAGCCGTCGAGTTGGAAGAGGGTGGGAAATTTTTCCACGACAGAGACTATACGATTACGAATATCCCGAAAGAATTTCGTGGCCTAACGCAAGTCTCCACGTCAGCAGACTGTCCTGGCGGACAGGATTACCGACTCACGTTTGAAATCGACCGGCCGGCTTATATCTACCAAGCATGGGATAGCCGACATACCCCCCCGGAGGATCGCGGACAGGATCCGAAAGGTTGGTTTACAAAGGGATATACCGATACTGGCGAAATCCTCATGCTGGATGCCCCACACGCCCCAACCGAGTACCACATCTACAAATCTAATGAACCGCATCCAGACGGAACCGTGGAATTGCTCGGGATTGACGAGGTCATCGGAGATCCGGTTCTCATGTGGACGATCTTTCTCGAAGAAGGTGTGCTCCCCGTCGATCCAGCTGGAAGTCTAACGACAACATGGGGTGAAATCAAATCGGATCAGTAGGGTCCCCATTCAAACCGAATTCTACCACAAGCGGGCTTTTCAGCCCGCCTTTTTTTCGCTGTTTCTTCAACACAGGTGACAGACACCTAATAGATAATACACGCCCCACCGGCACAGGCACTTCCTGCTTTCTGTGTTACATCACCAGCAACACTTTCAGCCTCGCCTGCCTCAAACTCGGCAACTATTGACATCGTTTCTGCTGCTGGCTCGGATATACTGAGCTGGAGGGTATCGCTTTGCGTGAAAGTTACGGTACATCCTGTCATCTGGAAAAGAACGATCGCGACGATGAAGAGAATCAGAAGGGAAAATAAACTAAACTGTATGTGTTTCATTGTTAAATCTCAACTCTCTGAAGGTCAGCTTGGTCAAGCGTATTTGTGCCTAAACCGACCCCACTCGCCGTGTTGATATGGTTTGCTAACTTAGACACAGAATCCAACTCCATCTCCTCGCGCTTCTGGTTGACAGTCTGAAGGACAAGGACATCGAGGATAACAGGATCTGTACTGACAAAGAGACTGCCATATTTCCAGGCACTTTCGGCGTGATACGTCGGTCCTCGGTCAAACGATGCCACCAACCCATCAACGATATTGAGAGCAAGTTTATCTTTCAGGACCTTATGCTCCAAAATCTCGGCGATAGCCGGATTGCAGTAGAGCGGTTTCGCATGGAACCGGCGTGTGTTATCAACACTACCAAACGCGAGATTCTTTAAACATCCGCTGATCCCCGCCATTTCGTGGTGTTTCAAAACAGGAACATTAATCAACACATTCACATGCTCCGTAACGATTCGGGAATACCGGGAGCGAGTGCTTTCGTTTTCTCGGCGGTTAACACTATCTTTTTCGCTTTCGTAAAACACTTCGTCATCATACCCAATACCCTCTGTGTCAGAGGCAATAGTCTGCACTTCGCCTTCATCTTGCCTGATAGGGTATCCAGCATTTAAGAGATGGCTTTCAAACCGGTCCCAGATAATAATTTGTTTTTTGAGGACACCTGCGCCGTATAACCCCTCAATAATCTTATCAACAATGATAGGATGTGTGCTGAGTTCAGGTCCGCCAAGTGGGTTGATTTTTATACCGACGATATCATCAGGCAAGACAATATCTCGCCACGCTTCTTTCGCGGAAGCCCGTCCAGTGAACTTCATCATCGCCTGATCAATCAGCTCACTAACAGCATCTTCATCGAGCCGATCGCCATCCCAGACGTTTTCACTGACAGCTTCGACGACAGACGTCAGGGGTGTTGCTGTCGTGACATCAGGTTGTAACTGCCCACTACTCAACTGTGCGAACGCCGGAAGAGCACCCAGTGCACCACCGATTCCCCCAACGCCAGCGGCGAGCCGGGTTAGGAATTGTCGGCGGTCAAGCGCATCTCGGTGCCGTGCTGCCTCTTGGCTGTCGGCGATAATGTCTGCTATAACTGTATCATGAGATTTCATCAGAGTTTACCTAATTCCGTGAGGATTTGCGCTGTCGGAACACGGACGGCTACCCCGTCAATGGATTTCCAAGCAATCGTTCCATCCTTGCGAAGAACATAGGAGGCAGGACGGGCTATTCTGTTGTTCCCGGGATCCGAGACATTGTAAGCTTTGACTACCGCTCTGTCCTCATCAGCGAGTACAGGAAATTCAAGCCCACTACCTTGGACTGTCTTTTTGGTATCGCCTTGATCATCGGAACTAATAGCGATGAGTTCCGCGCCTGCCGCCCGAATTTTAGCATAGTTTTTTTGCAACTCTCCGAGTTGTCCTCTACAGAACGGTCACCAGCCGCCGCGGTAAAATACAAGCACTACGTTCTTATTTCCGACATAATCAGCAAGTGCGTGCAATGTGCCATTGCCGTCCGGTAATTCAAAGGCGGGTGCCCGGCTTCCGAGACTCAAGCCTTGCCCAGGATCCAACTTGTCCGGTTCAGGCAATCGAGTGAGTCGAACCTGTAGCTCCAATGTCTCCGCCGCAGGTATCGGATGCACGGCGACTTCGGTCTCTTCGTAACCTGCATGTGCGATTGCCAAGGTGAAGGCTTGCTCGACGGGTAGGTTTTCAAAGGTGAAAACACCAGCCCCTGTTGTCAGTGCTTCGTAAACTTCCCCCGCTTTATCCGTAAGCTGGAGGTTGACTTCACCGAGAGGTTCACCGGTTGTTTTATCCGTTAAAACACCGCGCAGATGCGAGACAGGGGTATCCAACACCACAAGTGCCACCTTGTCCAGCGAGACAACTTGACCAGCGGTAACTGTGACATTTACCTCCTTAGTCTCATAACCTTTTGCCGATATTTGGAGTGTGTAGGTTCCAGCTTCGATTGATGGAAGTTCGTAGGTCGCTCGCGCTTCTATTTGCGTTAAGAGTTGCCCATCTCTTAGTAAACGCACCTGAATTAATGCCCCGTCAATAGATTGCACCTCTCCACGCAGCGTGCCTGTTAATGTTTCAACTGCGGAGGTGTCTACCGTTTCCTCAACAGGGTTCTCTGTTCCGCAATTTAACCCTGTGAGTAGTAAGAGTGCTAAAGCGAGAAATGCCTGCATCTGTTTCATTTTTTAATTTTTCCTTGCGGTTAAACGACGAGCGTTACATCCGTGTAGTGCGTTCCTCAAATCCGCCTGCGCCGTTGTTGCAGGCTCCGATTCGCATTATTCTTAACTTCTTCCTATTCGCTCATCCGTTGTTTAATTTTGCCCCATGTTGTTGTTAGTTTGTTCACGGGCTCAACCGCTGCAGCAGTTTCAACCCCGTTATCCATGAGAAATTTCATATCGTCTTCTTCCAAAGCAACATTGAAGAGGGCAACATCGTCAATAATACCCTCAGTATACCGATCATAATGTCGTGCGATATGAAATACACCTTCACCGGTGCCATATCCATCTTTCTTATTGAAATCAATCTCGGCTTCCATCTTGCCATCCACCCATATTGAGGATTTGCCGCTGGAAGCATCTGCCCGTCCGGCGATGAAGTGCCACTTGTCATCGGCGACAACTGTGGTGCCGTGGCAGGGGAAACTTGTTGACGCGCTATCACGCAAATAGAGACTCACGGTGTTCTTGGATCCATTGTCCCAAAGAAGATACCACGGCAATACCTGCGATGTATCCTCATAGTTTTTCCCGACGAGTGAGCCGCCAACCTTGCTGCCCTTGTAATAGAGGGTAATCGTGAACGAGACACCCGCCTCAAACCCGACAGTGTCTGAGTGTGGAACTTCAACCCAATTGCTGGCACCATCGAATTCAAGTGCCTTTCCGAATTTTCCGTCTACCCACTTTGCGCCATGAATCTCGCCATCGTTTCCGTTTTCTGACGAATCGGTGGCAACATTACCTTTTCCCTCCTCAAAAAGCCACATTCCCGTGATGCTCTTTGGGTCAATCTCAGCGAAACTGGGCAGTGCTGTCAGTAAAAAGACCGCCATAAAACTCGCCAGATTTATTCGTACATTTTTAGATAAAAACATTAGCGTTCCTCCCTATATAGCAGTCAGCAGTCAGTAAAGAGGTTTCTCTGTAATCATCTCCTTCACCTTGGAGTACTCCCGTGCGCGGCAAACTGTTACAAACGCACATCTCCACTGAGAGCCGACGACCGATGGCTGATAGCCATTTACACAGATAAGCAATTTTCGTGCCATCTCATTTTCTACCTCAAGCGTGAGATTTCGCACGAAATGGGGCAACTTCTCGCTTCAGCATGCACAAAAAGGGGCAATTGCGAATGGCTGAAATATCAAACACACGTGCTAATCCCTATAGTATACCATCTACAGAACGTTATGTCAATCGAAACGAAGTGCTATTTAGGTTTTCATACGTCAAGTTCATCGCGACTCCGATTTGAAATGTGGCAAAGTTGTAGTTTTAGTTGCTTGAGGCTGTAATTGCCTTCAAGTTCCTGTGATTGACAAAGGCAGGACCTTTCGGTAAAATAGTCTGTATTTACTATCTTATCAAGCCCTTAAGGAGACAGACGCACGAAAAACGCGAATCATTTCCTTTCTTCCAATATTAAACATTTATGAATAGGAGTCCTAGGCTGTCCAGTATTAAAATTAGACCCAATATTGTAGTCCGCAACAACGGCGCGGACGGCTTGAACACGGGAATCGTCAAAACCCTAACCCACATACTTCATCCGCAAGGAATAATTAAAAACCTTCTGTTAATGCTAATTTTGTTCCTGAATGGACCCGTCAACGCGGCGTTCGAGAACATTGAACTCATGGCGGGCCCCGCAGGGATGGGAAACGCGTACTCTGCAGCAACACAGGATACCAGCGCACTGATATGGAATCCAGCAGGTTTGGCACGATTACCTACCCCTGAAATCGGCATCAGTTACATGGATCTACATGGTATATTGGGCTACAGTTTTGTCGGCGTGGCACACCCAATTCGGAGTGGACAAACCGTCGGCGCAGCAATCCTGAACTCAAGCGATGTAGAAGGCATCTCTCAAGAACGGATTGTGATGTTATCTTCTGCCATTCGTATATGGAAGCGGTTACACATCGGTATTAACGCCAAATATTTTAGTACTTCTGTCAATCTGGATCAGATGCCGTTAGGGCGCGGAACAGGATGGGGCACCGATCTCGGCATTCAGTACGTTCTCATAACAGATTGGGTTAGAATTGGCATAGTCCTGCCGAATCTGTTCTCAAACCTGTCTTATCGCCGACTTGGAGAGATAGCTTCCAAGGGCACCTACAACGAGTCACTGCTCCGTGAATGGCGTGTTGGTGCTGCGGTAAGCGTCAATTTCGACTCAGGGGCACCAGAAAAAAAAATGGACGCTGTGTTAGCGGCTTTTGAGATAGCTAACGGAGTCCCGCTTATCGGATGTGAGTACCGAAGTGGTATCCGGTATGGAGAATTCGCGTTGCGGTTGGGATGGCGTTTCAACGATGGACTCACCGCTGGATTTGGCTATCAGTATGGCAATATCGGCTTAGACTACGCTTTCGTGAATGAGCGGTACGGTTCGCAGACCTCGCTATTTTCAGTCCGACTCTTTTACTGATTTCTAAATAATTGGCATTGATTTCGACAATTTACGTTGACCACTGACTCAATTTGTGTTATAACATTCCCTGTTCAGAGCGGAATGGCCTCGTTATCGCAAGGACAGCCTACTGAAAAGCATTGATTTCTCGGACAACCTATGATACAATCTTTTTAAGAGATCAGTAGGTACAAAAACACCATCCCTTAATCAAAAAGGAGGCAACGCAATGGACAATTCGACGACTATCCAAGAAATTGTAGAGCGGTTAGACAAACTCACGCCCGTGCAACAGAAACAGATTTTGAATTCCATCCTATCTTTCTTGGGCGAACCGGTAAGAGGCATTTCCGGGAAGGAACTCCTTAAATTTGTCGGGCTATTCCCGCCCGAAGACCTTGAAGAAATAAAGCGGGCAATTGAAGAGGACTGTGGACAAGTCGATGAATCAGAATGGTAACTATCTTTTAGACACCAATATCGTTATTGGAATGCTTATTGGTGACACGGCGATCCAAGAAAAAATGCAAAATGGTAATAACTTATTCTTAGCTTCTCCCACAGTTGGTGAACTCTACTACGGTGCTCAGAAATCGGGTAGAGTTACAGACAATCTTCACAGAATCAACGTATTCGTAGAAGAGCATATTTTTCTTTCTTGTGATTTGGAAACGGCACAATGGTACGGGATTATCAAGAATCAACTGCGAAGGAAAGGCCGCCCCATCCCGAACAATGATATTTGGATTGCTGCTATTGCTATGCAACATGATCTGATTCTTGTCACACGAGACTCACATTTCAATGAAGTCGAATCTCTTCAAGTGGAACGTTGGTAGACCCCGAAAACTTACATTGAACTCACTATACCCACAATCTTATTACACCAACAATAGATATGGGTCTTGAATGTAACTGGAGACTGTTTGTAGAAACTGCGCGGCAGGCGCACCATCTACTACACGATGATCAAACGTCAAACTTAGCGTCAGCATGCTCCGAGCAACAATTTCATCGTCGTGAACAACCGGCTTTTTCAGAATCCGTCCTACCCCAAGAATAGCACTCTCCGGTGGGTTGATGATGGGTGTGAACGCATCAACCCCGAAGTTCCCGAGATTTGTGATGGTAAAAGTGCCGCCTTGAAGTTCACCGGGTGTCAGCTGATTACTGCGTGCCCGCTCTGCAAAACCCCTTATCTGTTCAGAAATTTCCGACAATCTCTCTTTGTCCGCACCCCGAATTACTGGCACTACCAGTCCATCGTCCAATGCGACTGCCACACCGATGTTAATTTCCGGCAATAGGTGAATCCCTTCATCTGTGAGCGTTGCGTTGAGCCGCGGATGTTCCCCCAAAGCGTTCGCTACGACTTTAACAAGCAGATCGGTATAGGTGAGACTTACCTCTCTCGTCTGTAGCTTATCGTTGAGCATCCCACGGAGTTCGACGAAAGCCGTTGCGTCAACTTCTGTGTGGAGTGTGACGCTTGCAGTGGTTTGAAGGCTCATGGTCATCCGTTCTGCGATAATTTCACGGATGCCATCCATAGGAATAACTTCTGTTTCCTGTTGGAGAGCAGGTGTCTCTATAACGGGGGCTTCGGCGGCTGCTGCACTGGCTTGCAACACATCGTCACGGACAATTCTGCCATCGGGTCCCGAACCGACAATTGAAATCAGGTCAACGCCGTGCTCTTTCGCCAATCGCCGGGCAAGCGGTGATGCTTTCAAACGTGTCGTTTCTTCAATTGGAGCCGGTCCCCTCAAGTCAATATATCGCTGGACATCGCTTTCAAGGATGCGTCCGCCGGGTCCAGAGGCTTTGACCTCAGTTAGATCAATAGCGAGCTTTTCGGCAAGTTGGCGTGCCGCTGGTGAGGCTTTTGGTGCGACAGTCGTAGCCGGTGGTGTTGCTTTCGGTTGTGCAGGTTGCACTGACGCTTGCGGTTCCGGCGGGGTGTCCACTTCAACGGGGTCGGGAGCGGTGTCCGCCTCAACGCGTGCGACTTCCTCTCCGGGTGCACCGATAATCGCTAACAGGGCATTTACAGGCACGTTGGCACCTTCCTCAGCAAGCAATTGCGCGATAACACCATCAGTCGGGGATTCCTGCTCATGGACGACCTTATCGGTTTCAATTTCCAGTAAGGGTTGCCCCTGCGTGACAGTATCGCCCTCCTCCACCAGCCATTTCCCGATTTTCCCCTTGGTCATCGTCTGATCCATCTGAAGCATTCTTAATTCAATTGCCATATTTTAATTTTTCCTTGCGGTTTTTTAATTATACCTTGCGGAGTAACAACGGACGTTTAGACTTTGAACTGCGTTTCTCAAATCCGCCTGCGCCGATGTTGCAGGCTGCTATCTTGGGTAAAGCAAAGACAAATTATGCCATTTAAGGAAACCCAATTTCATTACGGGCTACGGGTTTTGAATTATGAGGAATGGTCGTCGGTCAACTGATAACCATTCCTCCGACAACCGAGCCCCCTTATGCGTGTGCCTCGATCAATTCAATCAACAACTCAACATTCGCATCTTTTTCGAGAATAAGTGCGAATTTATGGTACTCGTCGCCCTTGAAAACCGCTTGAATGAAAGGACTAAACGCAATTAAGAGTTGGCTTCCTAAAAAGTTAAGTGGCTTACCGATCTCCAAAAAGAGAATTGCTGGCGCGGTCAAACCGCGCCGTACAATCCATGTTGCTGCTTTTTCAAGCAGGGCACGTTGTTCAGGTTCAGGAATATCTTCAAGGACACGCGGTATTTCAGGATTTGGATTGAACACAACGATCACCTAAGTCCTTGCAATACACAATGCTAAATCTCTAAGTCGCTCAGGTAATCAGCGATCAGTTTCGGTTGTCCATCAAGGGTAGTCTCCATTGCGGCGATGACAAGCACGAAACTTTTGATATTGTCCTCAATCCGTGTATCAGACGGTTCACCACCATCGAGCCAATTCAGGAATTCATCAAAAAGATGCTGATGCGCTTGATACGGAATTCCCGCTGCTTCATAGACTTCGGTCTCTCCACCAACACGGTGGATTGTCATCTGGTTGCCGCCTGCAATTTCCACAGCACCTTCCTCAAACTCAGCACGATAGTGTTCATGGTTCCAACAGTTGACGATACCCGCCGATGAACTGTTGCCTTCATAAGAGGTATGGACCCCATTATCCATCCGCATCACATAGAAACCACTGGAGTAATGCTGGAAACTTGACCATTCGGGATTCCATCCAAATCCGATCAAGGTTTCACAATCGCCTCCTGAAAGGAACCGCAGCATATCAAGGTGATGGACTGAGCCTTCAAAAAGAAGCCCGAAATCCATATCGTGTCGCCACGCTTTGCCCCATGAGAGATACCGCCGGTAATCACAGGCGTATCTCCCTACAATGTGTTGAAGCCGTCCCAATCTACCTTCATCGCGGATGCGAACCAATTCCTGTTTATTGTCCGCATAACGATAATTTTGAATGATAGCACACGGCAATCCTGTTTTTTGCGCAGTGCGCACCATCGCTTTTGCTGCGTCTAAGGTGTCCGCAATCGGTTTTTCACAGATAACAGGCATCCCATTTTCCATAGCCGCAATCGCGGCAGGACTATGGAATTGCGGTGGAACTGCAATGCCACAGAAGTCAGCCTTGACTTCTGCACACGCCTCGTTAAAGTCTGTGAAGAGTTGTGATGTGCCGAGCCCCAATGCCTCACCCTGCGCGGTAAGAACATCTGTACTCACATCCGCTAAACCAACGATTTCGATCCGGTCGCTGAAATTATTCGTGAAATTGTTAATCCAGCCACCCGCCATACCACTGCCACCAATCATTAAACATGTTCGTTTTGCCATTTTTTTACCGATTACTCCTGGGCGTTGCCTCCGTTGTCGGCAACGATCTAAAATTAGTAAAGGACCTATTTCAGGTTATGAGAGGTTTCTTAAAGATTCAAAATCTGCAAGGACAACGGACGTAGCAGTTCATATTGAACCGTTTAAGAATTTTGCATCAGTTTACCACGCTTGACGTAATCGTCCTTACCACGTCGGACACGTTCAAGTTCTGCCTCGGTAGCCTCACGCCGCACTTTTGCTGGGACTCCCATTGCAACGGCATCCGGTGGGATTTCCTGTCCTTCGCGCACGAGCGTACCAGCGGCGACAACGGCATTTTCGCCAATAACGGAACCCGTTAGGAGAATCGCTCCCATGCCGATCAGTGCTCCGTCTCCAATAGTGCAACTATGGAGGATCGCACCGTGCCCGATCGTAACGTCATCACCGATGAGACATGGAATCTCTTTGTCCATGTGTATCACTGCACCATCCTGAACATTAGTGCGACACCCGATTCGGATCGGTTCTAAATCCCCGCGGAGCACACTGTTAAACCAGATACTTGATTCTTCTCCAATCGTTACATCGCCAATAATCATCGCCCCCGGAGCGACGAAAACAGAGGGATGCACATTTGGCATTATCCCCTCGTATTGTATCAACATATTTCCTTCTTTCCTACGCGCGAAACACCCCGCTGAATGCAACACGCGCAAATGTAATACATTGTCCCGCAAGTCCACACGTTGTCCTCGGATGCCACACGCGCATCCGTTCTGGCGCGACGGATTTAGTCTCTCCCCAGACTAAATCCAGCATTGATTCGCGAAATACCTCGCTCGCAAAGACTCAGTATTAATTATCAACGTTATTGCCGCGCAATCAACAACCTACGGAGGTTTCCTATTCCCCATCTATAAGATATTATGAATATACCCACAAACAAGATTAACAACCCAATGAACGCAATGAAACTTTCCGTATACCACGCTATCACCGGCGCGAGAACAAGCGCGATATCAACGACAAGCGTTACTGTGAACGTTAAAACCCGCAAGACCGGTTTCGGCTGATGTGTCAATTCTGCCATCCACGGCAATGTCCCAATCGTTGTATTCACCGCACACGCTGTCGGAAGTGTTAAAACAGGCGTTAGCATCGCCGGTATCCAAGCGTCTCTTGGAATTCGGAGCAGACCCACAGCGAATACGGACCAGAATTCAGCATAAATCAACGCACAGAGAAGCGCAGTCAGAAATTTACTTGTGAATACCAACTTCGGCGTAACAGGTGAGACTTTCAGCATCCACCATGTTTTCGCTTCGTCTCGAAGACCGTTACAACTGATACCGAAGGTAATAAGCATGCTGTAAAGGACTATCTGCACAGTAAGAACCAGCCCAGCGTTCACATCCGCATTACCTTCCTGCACGAACAAGATAGCGATGTGAACCCCTAAAAACAGTGTGAGCATCGCAATGGCGATGAGCCGACCACTGTGTCGGACGAAAATGAGAAAGTCCTTTAGCATCATAGACTGTATTCTGCCGCGTCTGAGCGTTCGCCACATGCGTTTCAAATGGGACGCCTTAGAGTGGCGCAAATCTATAGAGGAAACCTGCGGGACAACGGTGTTCCGCACGGGTCTACGCTTGGAAACCTTCAGCTGCCGAATATTCTCCCACCCGCGCTGATAAATCAGTTGTGCGACGAGCGTTGCCATCCCAGCAGCAGCGAGGCTTCCGCCGATACCCCCGAGTGCCCATCTCAACCGCGCTGCTATTGTGGATTCAGTCACCCAACTCAACAGAAGTTTCCCGATCCATTCATGCGGATACCACGAAGCGGTCGTATCCGCTTTCCTCTCAGAAGCCCAATTGAGCAAAAATTGCTTTATGTGGGTCGGTTCAAACTCGAAAAAGAGTGTCAACGATAGCAGAAAACCCACCGTTACGCCGATTGCAGTGCCGAGTACCTTGAGTGTTGAGAGAAGCCACCCAGATGAAAAGAAACGCGCAATCAACATCACGCTGATAGCAACATAACTCGCGATCATTACCAGAAGACACAAGCACACCGGAAATAGTACTGCGTAAAAATGCCACGGCAATTCAAATATCAGACCGAACGCTATCCATGGAGGTCCCAAAAAACAGAGGATACTCAGAAAGCGCGTGATAGTGAGATGAATGAACTTATATCCGAAAATTCCGACTGGTTGAATCGGTGCGGCGTGTAACAACGCAGTGTCCGGTGCTTCGTATAGACTTTTCAGCGAACTCTCCATCAATTCCTTGGCAACAACGATAATCCCGAAGATCATGAACCCATTAATTACACCCAACAGAAGCGTCGGCTCTGCCTCAGTGAGCCGTAAATGTGTGAAAAGCGAGTTACCCAACACCGACAGTGCAACGATGAAGACGAGGTAACCTATACCCTTTAAAACGGCTTTCCGCCATGCCTCTCCACCGCGTCTGAGACCATTCAACCACCCTTGCAAATCCGCCCTTAGCAGAATTATCACATTTTTTAACATCTTTTAACTATTGCTTTTGGGCCGCTGCGTCCGTTGTCCTTGCGGGTTTTCGGTCACTTCGCGACTGGATTTGAGAATCTTGACAGAAAAAAGCAGACCAAAGCGCGCAACCCGTAACGAAGTGGAGGGCGGATCAAACACGAAAATCGTCAAATTACAAACCTGGTCGTTTATCCGCAAGGTCTCATTAAAAATCTGCCGTAAGATCGAGAAAAATATCCTCAAGTGTCTCTGACCGGTCCTGGCTGTCATCGGCAGGTCGTCCGTGGTATTCCTGCTTCTTCTGCTGTAATTCTGCGAGGGTTCCCACAGCAATAAGCTGCCCCTTACTAATAATACCGACTCGGTCGCAAATACGCTCGGCAATTTCAAGGATGTGTGTCGTCATAAATACGGTAGAACCCTGCTCACAACGCTCGCGCAAGATCTCCCTGACAGTACGCGCACTTCTCGGATCGAGACCACTGGTCGGCTCATCAAGGAAAAGAATTCGAGGGTGATGTACAAGAACCGAGATGAGCAGAATCTTCTTCTGCATACCGTAAGAATATCCCTTAATCTGATCGTCGGCAGCATCGGTAAGCTCAAGTTGCTC
Source organism: Candidatus Poribacteria bacterium (assembly GCA_965220065.1). Classification (GTDB taxonomy): domain Bacteria; phylum Poribacteria; class WGA-4E; order WGA-4E; family WGA-3G; genus WGA-3G. The sequence continues at coordinate 3,365,167 of OZ244804.1, read as the reverse complement.
AAGTAGCACGCTCATCTCATTTTCGGCTTGCTCTGGTGGCACTTCATATAAATCCGCTATCATACGGACAAACTGTCTACCGCTCAATGCTTCATAAAGTTGAGGTGTATCCGGCATCAGTCCAAGAATCGCTTTCGCCTGTAAACTCTGCTCCTGAATGTCATAACCACCGAGCGTTGCGGTGCCAGATGTTGGGCGGAGTAAGCCCGTCAGCATATTGATCGTCGTCGTCTTTCCTGCTCCATTAGGTCCGAGGAATCCAAATATTTCACCGGCATCTACCTCAAGTGTCAATGCATCTACAGCACACAATTTACCGAAATATTTCGTCAAACTTAAGGTTTTAATCATTTGTAGCAGTTGCGTTTTGTATGAATTCCACAAGTATCTCTTTACCTGATAACCGATAACTGAAAGGGTTGCGTAGCAATCCGCACCGGCAACTATCCCTCTGACGACTATAAAAAAAGACTATTCACAACGATCGCCTAAGACATCCCTTTTAAGTTCTGCCAGAGACTGGTCGAGGTTGGAACTATCCGCATCTTTTTTCACATCAGCGGCATCGCGGCGATTTCGGTTTTCCCAAATTTCTGCTTTTTTCTCCGTCGTTTTCAATTTTTGTTCAGCCTGTGCCAAGGCAGTAGAAATCGCACTTTCCGCAGTCGAGATTAATTTATAGAGTCCGGCGCGCGTCTCCGCCTGCTTCTGACGGTGGGATAGGGTTTCAGCGTGTCCTGTTGCGCTCTGGAATTGCTGATAAAATTCATGAAGTGCCGTTTTGAGGGACGTTACGACTGTTGTTTGCGCAGCAATTTGACGTTTATAACCATCTGCGAGATTCAAATGGTATCGCTTGCGTTGCTGTGCTTCGCTTGCCAGTGCTATATCTCGATTCTGCAAGGCAGTGTCAGCCTTTTCACCCCACATCTTCGCTGTATCGACAGCCTCCTGATAGACGCGTTTGAGCCGCTGCTCTTCTGCGATCGCTGCGGCTACGAGATCTTTTGCCTCATTGAGGCGCGCTTTCATGTCAACGACGGTTTTCTCAAGCAGCGATTCAGCACCGTCCACTGCTTCCAGAAATTGGTTGATACTTTCTTGAATCTGTTCTGCAATCCCCTTAAGCGTTTTCATTATCCACGCCTCCATCGTTCATTATATTCAGTTTCTCAATGAAAATCAAGTGGAAACTTCTATCTTTAGGCAGATCTAATCTTCCTTCGCGTCCACCCTCACAATGCAGGACTCACTCTTATTAGAGACACGGGACCTTACAAAAGATAGCCAAAGAGACAATCTCCGGTATTCGACATGAATTTTCCCGCAAGTCTTTATAGGCTTGCGCCGTCAGATCCGACTATTCCACCCGATGCGTGGACAATACGGCATAATCAACATTGATAAGTTTAACACCATAAAGAGCCAATCTGTTCATAATCTGTTTGATTGCGGGAATATTATTATCGATTAAAATTGAGGAGCGCTCGTGGAGGGCGGCAGACTCACCGAGAGTCCCGCTGCCGGCAAAAAAATCTAACAGGGTATCATCCGGTGACGAATGCACTTTGACAATACGATTGAGAATCCCAAGCGGCTTCTGCGTTGGGTAGCCGGTCTTCTCATTTCCATTGGTGTTAACAATGGTGTGCCACCAGACATCAGTTGGCGTTTTACCTCGTGCCGCTTTCACTTTGCCGACTAATCCGGGTGCCATATACGGAATTCTATCCATCTCCTCGAAATTGAAGGTGTAGTGCTCAGGTGTTTTGGCATACCACAAGATGTTATCGTGCTTCGCGGGCCACCTCGATTTGGAGCGTCCCCCATAATCGTAAGCCCAAATAATTTCGTTGACGAAAGCTTCACGTCCAAAAATCTCATCAAGTATGACTTTACAATAATGCACCTCACGATAATCAATATGGAGGAAGAAACTACCGTGTGGATGAAGTACACGATATGCATCTTCAAAACGAGGTCTCAAAAACTGTAAATACGCATCCGAACTTTCAAACTTATCGGTGTAACGTGTGGTTTTGCCTTTATGGGTTCGGTATGTTTTTCCTTGGAAGCCAACCCGATCACCAACGGCATCCTGTTCGACTTGGATCTCCGTACGCTGTTGGAGTTTTCCTGTGTTAAACGGCGGATCAATATAAATCAGGTTGACGCTTTCATCAGGCACATACTGCTGAAGAATTTCAAGATTATCGCCATAATAAAGTTGATGTTTAGACATTGATCTCCTGTTCTGTACGCAATAGGGTGTGAACGACCGTCCTTCCTGCAAAACGCAAAAGAGAAATCGATTCCAGTTCTCAACACCACCTGTGATCTTTCTTCCTTTTTCCCCAGCAAATTATACCAGCGTTATCGTAATATATCAAGATTATGTTCTCGAATGTTTGTATCCATGAGATTTTTCTTGACTCCATACAATTTTTCGTGTAAAATTCTAAAGAGCGGTATTGTTAGACTTATAAAGAGATAAAGCCCCATGCGCATTCTGAATTTGAATCGTAAACTCAAAAGTGCGAAACGTTTACCTGAGATCGTTAGCATCCTTGCGAGACACGGCTTTGGACATATCATCTCTCAAATTTTTGAGCGTGGGCGGACACGTCGTTTCAGACTCAAAAGTGTGTTCACGCGGAAGGCGAGAGAAGATACCCACTCCCAGAAATCGAGATGGTGGGATTTCCGAAATGTGAGAAAGGATTCAGACGAGAACACTTCAGGGACACTCTTATCTGTTCCAGAGCGTTTGCGGCTTGCGTTTGAAGAGTTGGGACCAACGTTCGTTAAATTAGGACAAGTTCTCAGTACTCGAGTGGACATTCTCTCTGAACTCGTCGGACAAGAAGAAGCATTGGCGTGGAGCACCGAGTTCCAAAAACTGCAACGACACGCACAACCGTTCGATTTCTCAGAGGTTCGCACCACTGTTGAACAGGAATTCAAATTACCGCTTGAGAAGGTCTTTTTAACCTACGAACAGCAGCCATTCGCGGCGGCTTCAATCGCGCAAGTGCACACGGCAACGTTAGAGTCAGGTGAGCCGGTAGTCGTTAAAGTCCAACGCCCACGCGTGGCAACGATCATCCAAACGGATCTCAACCTATTGATGGAGTTAGCAGAGCGGCTTGAGAATCGAGACCCAGAGATGCATCTCTTTAAACCGACGGAGCTCGTCCGCGAGTTCTCTCGCTCGATTCGGAAAGAGATCGATTTTACAATCGAAGCCGCAAATACAGATGCTTTTCACCAGAGATTCGCAACGTCACCGAAAGTGAAAATTCCCAGAGTCTATTGGGAATTCACGAACCGCCGTGTTTTGACTTTGGAACGCATCAATGGTGTGCCAATCAACGCCATCGCCCAATTGGATGAGATGGGGTTCGATCGGACAGAACTCGCTGAGGCACTCGTGGAAATGTTCTATACACAGGTGCTGAACGACGGATTCTTCCACGCGGATCCGCATCCGGGGAATATCTTCGTTTTAGAGGATGGACGTATCGGATTGGTAGACTTCGGCATGGTAGGCAGAATCAGCAACGATATGCTACGGCATATCTGTAGTTGGCTGAGTGCCGTGCTAACCAAGGATGTGGATGCGGTCGTTAGAAGCTATATCCGAATGGGTATTTTGGGGGACGGAACAGATATCGCAGCGTTAAAGTTAGAAATGAATGACTTTTTAGAGCGTCATTTCAATATGCCGCCGAGTAGGCTCCGTCTCGGTGAGGTAATTCACGAAGTTTTTAACGCATCGTTGCGTCATCAAATTCATGTGCCGCCAGCTTTTTTAATGCTTGGCAAGACCGTTGCAACGGTTGAATCGGTTGTGATGAAACTGCATCCTGATTTCGATATTTTGAAATTCAGCCAACCGTATATCGCACAATTTCTGATCCAAAATTTTGGAAGCAAACGATGGGAGCGGCAGATAGCAGATTCTATGGAAGATTTCACGGAATTGGTCCGCGACACGCCTCTCCAACTACATCGTATTCTGCAAAAATTACAACGAGGCACTCTTAAATTTGAGCTTGAGCATCTGAGCCTTGAAGCCGTGATTAAGGTATTCGATCGCGTCGTCAATCGGATCGCTTTTAGCCTCATCATTGCCTCATTGATTGTAGGCTCGTCGATCATCTTACAAGTCGCTGAAATCTGGGAATGGAAGTTTTTTCTCGGCATTATGGGTTATTTGACCGCAACTTTTTTTGGATTCGGATTGGTAATCTCTATTTTGCGTTCGGGTCGTTTTTAATTTTTTGCTTCTTTGCTCAGGAGTTTCGTTTAAAAATGGCAATTTTACTCGGATTAGATGTCGGTGATACACGCATTGGTGTTGCGCTTAGCGACGCGCTTGGTATTGCGGCACATCCACTATGTACATTAACCCGAAAAAATCGGCAGGTTGATTTAATTGCTATCTCGGATCTCGTCTCCATTCACAAGGTGGAACGTATCGTCATCGGTCTGCCTATCTCTCTTGATGGCTCTATCGGCACACAAGCGGAGAAGGTCCAGAAGTTCGCTCAACGCCTGGAGCATGTAATTGATATCCCGATCGAATTTCAGGATGAACGCTTTACAACCGCTGAAGCGGAAGAGATTTTGCGCGAACTTAACAAAGACACAAAAGCACAGAAAGAACTTATTGACGAGGTGGCAGCAGTCATTATTCTCAAAGACTATTTGAATAGGGATTAGCGGTCAGTTGTCAGTGAATCAACGGTATGAATGCCTTATGGCATTCACCGGGGTTTTCTACGAAAACCCTTTCAGCGGTCAGTAAAGAGGTGTTTTTGCTTAGGTGTCCCCTCATTTAAAGAGCCCCCTCTTCTTGCTGACGGAGAACCGACTGCTGATGGTTGACTGCTGACCGCTACTATGAAAACACAAAAAATTAAGATAGGCATATTGACGCTCTGCTGTCTCGGTGTTCTCTGCCTCATTGTCTTATTGATTGGAGTATCCTTGACACTACCACCGTCATCGTCAGAAGAAGTCGTCAGCTTCGACGTGCCGACAGGGAGCAGTTCACGCGTAATAGCCAAGCGATTAATTGAACAAAAGTTGATACGCAGCGAACATGCCTTTCGTTTAGGTGTCCGATATAGAGGGACTGGTAAACGCCTACGAGCTGGAACCTATGTGTTACGGCGGAACATGGCATTGTGGGATCTACTCGATGAATTTGAAAAGGGACAGGTTACGCTGGTCAGCTGGACAGTGCCAGAGGGTTTAACGACATCCGCTATTGCCGAACTTTGGGAAACGAGCGGTTTTGGCACAGCCGAAGCATTTCGGAAAGCCTCTGAATCTCCGCATTTGTTGAAGCGGTATGAACTTACAGATAAAACTGTCGAAGGCTACCTTTTTCCGAATACGTACAAATTCGCAAAAGGCACAACAACTGAGAAAGTTGTTGAGATGATGCTTGACCAATTTCAACAGCAATGGACGGAGAAATTCAACGAGGAAGCACAAAATTTAGGGCGTACCCGCCACGAAATCGTAACGCTTGCTTCTGTTATTGAAAAAGAAGCACAATTTGGATTGGAACGTCCGCGTATTTCAAGTGTTTTCCATAACCGGCTTACACAAAAGTGGAAGCTTCAGGCAGATCCAACGGTGCTTTATGCCTTAGGGAACCCAGAAAGACCCTTAACGAAAACCGATCTGCAGGTTGATTCGCCTTATAACACGTACAAATACAAGGGTCTACCGCCTGGTCCGATTGCGAATCCGGGTATTGATTCAATTGTAGCTGCGCTGCGCCCCGAAAAAACAGACTATCTCTACTTCGTGGCAATAGGCGAGGGAAGGCACCATTTTTCAAAGACGCTTTCAGAACACAATAGAACGATACGAAAAATGCGGCGCGCCTCTAAATAGTCATCGGTTATCAGTCAGAGAAGACCTTTTAACCGATAGCTAACGACTGCTCTCACTGCGAGGCATGATAACTTCTAACAGAAAGTGACAAAATCGAATGGCAAAAGCCGATTCACAGCAAACAATTCAAAACGAAATAACAATGACAGGAAAAGGGTTAATGTTAGGGGAACCTGTGACGTTAACCCTGAAACCAGCACCAACAGATTCCGGCATCGTCTTTCGGCGTGTGGATATGGCTGGCGCGCCAGAAGTGCAGGTATGTCAGGAGAACTGGGCAGATATTCTGCCACGATGTACCAGTTTACGCAACGGTGACACAACGGTTAGTAGCGTCGAACACATCCTCTCAGCACTCGGTGGTCTCGGCGTCGACAATGCGATAGTGGAGCTTGACGCATCGGAACCCCCTGGGCTTGATGGGAGCGCGGCACTATACGTCGAAAATATTCAAGCAGTAGGACTTGTCTCACAAGATGCCCCACGGAAGTTTATTGAGGTCACGGAACCGTTCGCGCTCTCTGTAGCGGATAAGCAACTCGTGTTGCTCCCTGCCGACGCGTTAGAGGTGACGTTTGTTTATGCGCATCCACAGACCAAACCCCAAACAGCGACATTCAAAATAACGCCAGAATCATACGCTGACGACATCGCGCCGGCGCGGAGCTTCTGTTTTGAAAATGAAATCGAAGCACTACAAGCACTTGGTATTGGGAAAGGAGCAAGCTACGATAACGTTGTTGTTATCAATGCTGCAGGTGAACCCAGCACACCACTGCGGTTTGAAGACGAGTTTGTTCGACACAAAATCCTTGATTTGATCGGCGATCTCTATTTAGCTGGACACCTACCGAAAGCACAGGTTCTCGCGATGCGAACTGGACATATGTTCCATGCGGAATTTGTGCAAACCCTCGCTGAAGCGGGCTATCTCCAACAGGCACCAGCGCAAGAGCCGATCGAGGTAATGGATATCTATGAAGTGTTGCCGCACCGACATCCGATGTGCATGGTCGACAGAGTTATTGAATACGAAAGCAAAAAGCGCGCCGTAGGCATCAAGAACGTGACCTATAACGAACCAATTTTTGAGGGGCATTTCCCGACGCGCCCTGTGATGCCGGGTGTGCTACAGATTGAAGCACTCGCACAACTCGCTGCCTGGCTCGTGCTTCGAGACATCGGTAAGGAAGGTGAACTTGGCTATTTTCGTTCGATCAATAAGGCAACATTCCGACGCGCTGTCATTCCAGGGGACCAGCTCCGACTGGAAATAGAGGTCGCACAACTACGGAGCAGAATTGCCCGCATCGAAGGACGCGTTTACGTAGGAGACGAACTCGCTACAGAGACGGAACTGTCAATCGTATTGGCATCTGTCTGATTTATGACGGAGGGACATCTGTGTTAGAAACCAACATTCACCCTACGGCTATTATCTCTCCAAAAGCAACGTTGGAAGAGGGGGTTAAGATTGGCCCCTACAGTCTTGTCGGTGAGGATGTTCATATAGGGCGCGGCACTGTGATCGGTCCTCATGTTCAGATTGAAAAGTGGACAACTATCGGCGCAGAATGCAAAATCTTCTTCGGTGCTACCATCGGGAACGAATCCAAAGACCTGAAGTATGGGGGTTGGCGGAGTTACGTGAAAATCGGGAACCGTAATATATTACGCGAATACGTCTCCATCTCCAGGTCATCTTTTGAAGAGGAAGCAACTATCGTCGGGGACAATAATCTACTGATGAATTGGGTTAACCTTGCCCACGATACCATTGTTGGCAATCGAATAATCATGGCAAACTTTGTCTCGCTTGCGGGGCATGTCGTGATTGAAGATGATGTTCGACTGGGGGCGCACGCGGCACTGCACCAATACGTCCGCGTAGGTAAGATGGCAATGGCAGGAGGTTTCTCAAAGATCGTACAGGATATCCCACCCTTTGCCCTCTCTGCCGGACAACCTGCGCGTGTTCGAGATCTCAACCGCATCGGTATCCGAACATCACGGATTAATCCATTGTCCCAGCTCACACCAGAAACACTCGCGGCGTTAAAGAAGGCGTTCCGCATCTTGTTCCGATCAGGACTCCCACTTAAGCACGCCGTCACGAGAGTCAGAGAAACACTTGAGCCAATGCCGGAAGTTGAATATTTACTCAAATTCATAGAAACCTCCAAACGTGGCATAGGGTTCAGTCAACCGAATCGGATGTCTTTTTAATGTTCCTTGTGGTTCGGTTAGGAAATCAACGGTATGAAGCCCGTATGGGCTTCCCCGGGTTTTAAGTTTGACGTTCCTTTGCGTATATCTGAAAAAATACCCAAGCAAAAACCCTGCGCCGTTGTTGCAGGCGGCTGTCTTGGGTAAACGAAAGCGCGGAGTTCGTAATGAAATGGAGAACGGATTTGAGCAACGCCCGTCAAAGTCCTAACGTTTGTCGTTTCTCCGCAAGGTAAAATTAAAATATGGAAAAATTGGGTATCATTGCAGGCGCAGGTGAGTTACCGGTACTATTAGCACATGCCGCTGTTGCCCATGACCGACAACCCGTTATCATCCAAATCACCAAGTCCGATGCGCAACGCTTTGCCGGAATCGGATGTGAACTTCATACTTATGGGGTGGGCCAGATTCAAAAAATCGCCCGAACCCTTCTCAGTTCAGGCGTGAAAGAGGTTGTGATTATCGGGAAGGTCGAAAAAGACATCCTTCTTCGACCCTTTCAAATTGACACGACCACCATTAAAATCCTCGTACAGAACCGACGCGAAAAACCTTCCGTAATCGTCAACGCAGCACTTAACTACCTTGAATCCGCCGGACTTACCATCCTCACCCAAGATCAGTATCTCCAGGACCTCCTGCCACAACCCGGCGTATTAACAACTCGACAACCCACTGCGAGCCAATGGGTAGATATTGAACTCGGCATCAGTATCGCTCGCCAGATAGCAAATATGGATATAGGGCAAACAGTTGTCGTTAAAAATCAGATTGTTTTGGCTATGGAAGCCATTGAAGGAACAGATGCGACTATTCAGAGGGGAGGAAACTTGGGAAAGCAGGGAGTCGTTGTTGCGAAAGCCGCCGCTGAGAACCACGATTTTCGTATTGATGTACCGACGGTCGGGATGAAAACGCTTGAGGTGCTGCATCAAGTTAAAGCGAGCGCGTTAGCAGTGGAAGCACGGCGAACATTTGTGATGGATGCCGATATACTCACTCGGCAAGCAGACCGGTGGAAAATTGCGATCGTTGCTGTGGAATAAAAAAAGACGGAGGCATTATCCAGCAAGCCTCTATAGACTCGCGCGCTATAACCACCTCCGCCTTTCCAGAGACGCTGGTTATGCCGCTGCGTCCATTGCGGTTGTTATCTGCTCTGTCGTTGGAAACTCTCCGGTTTCTAATTTTGAATAGAGCAACGTTCCGTTTAAAGAGACTTCAAAAGCTCCACCACTACTGGAGATCAGGTCGACTGTCTTAATCGCCGTACCATACTTCTGTTTTAAGGCATCTGCCAAACTGGCTGCCCGTGGTTGGTAGTTTCAGGCGGAGCAGTATTCAATTCTCACTTCCATGATATTATCCTCCTCATCAATGCTGAGATTGCCTATCCGATGGATTCAATTGCCTGTTATAGAATTTTACAACAAATATGGGAAAATTGCAAGTTTTTTCGTCTACTCCACAAATTAGCAAAAATTGGCATGGATTTTGCTATATTTCGCGTGAATACTCGCTTGGTTTGCAGAAGCAAAGTTGTAAAGTACACACCCTCACTATGCTGAGTGTAACGCAGGGATACGAATACTTCGCAGTAAGAATAAATAGGTGTTTAAATTATGAACAGGTCTATCCAATTTCTGAACAAGTCTGTATCTTTATCTATCTGTGTTCACTTGATAGGTGTGGTAATCGCAGCTCTATCTATCGTTGGGACAGTAGATAAACACGGCGATGCGATTATGGCTGAATTTGTCTCGCTCTCAGAGACAAAACCGATGCTTGAGCCACGTCGGAAACCCAAAATGCCAGCATTAACACAGCCAGATCTCATTCGCTCGCAACCACAGCGTATTCGGACGATTTCAGAAGTCGCCCACACACCACAAAGCCAGACCCAACTCTTCGTTGATACGCTTCCAGTTTCGGCTATTCATCAGACAACTCCAACGGAAATCGGAATAGACGGTGTGAAAACGCTTCAGGGTAGCTTACCTGTTCGCACACCGGATCGTGGTTCACACCCGATACGCCTGACCTCTAAAGGGATACCACGTCCAGAGTGGACATTGACACCAACTGTTATTGCGAGTGCCGAAGCCTCCGACCTTCCATCAGTTCCGGAACTGCCGGACGAACCAACGCAAGATGCTCAATTCTTCCGTAAAGTCGATCCGATATATCCAGAATCTGCTCGCCTTTCCCACAAGGAGGGACTCGTTGTGCTTGAAGCGACAATCGGTACAGATGGTATAGCGAGAAACATCAAGGTTATCAAGGTGATCGAGATTAGTGGGTTAGGGTGTGAAGAAGCGGCAATTACGGCACTCAAAGCGTCCCGATTCGTGCCAGCGAAACGGGGCAAAGAGGTTGTCAGTCAGCGTCTTCGTATCCCTTATCGTTTTCAGTTTAAAAGTTAGCGATTCTCTGGACGATTCCCATCCATTACCGTAAACTCTACTTGTGCCGCCCCTTGTGTCAAGACAAAAAACTTGCACTATCAACACACTCCATCTATAATCTTTATTATTGTCCCGCAAGCCTTTATCGGCTCGCGCCTAATGATATGGAGACTGTCTCTACCACTTCCAAGGAGATAAACTATGGATATCCGACTTAACGATAAGGTGGCTGTGATTACAGGCGGATCTACGGGTATTGGTGCAGCAACCGCGATTGAATATGCGAAAGCCGGCGCAAAAGTCGTCTTCGGCGACATCAATGAAGAAGACGCTGAAAAAACACTCAATACAATTGTTAAAGCAGGTGGGATTGCCACGTTTCAACGTACCGATGTCACGGTCGAAACTGAAGTAGCGGATTTGATGGAAACTGCTGATAGAGAATACGGTGGGATTGACACCTTGGTAACTTCCGCAGGTGTTCTGCGTGGACCGAGTGTCCGCATTGACGATTTTGAAGCCACAACTTTTGATTCAGTCATCAACGTGAATCTCAAAGGGACTTTTTTTTCTCTTAAATATGCTGTCCCAATAATGAAGAGAGATGGCGGTGTTATCCTATGTATCGCTTCTGGGGCGGGGGTTCGCGGCGGCAGTTCCTCGGTTGCTTACGCTTCCAGCAAAGGTGGTGTCAATGGACTTGTAATGACGGTAGAAAATCAGGTTGCCTCCATGAATATCCGTATGCATACTATCTGCCCCGGTGGACTTGCAACCCCACTTAAATTGGGACAGATCGCAGAATCGGCGAAGCGGGATGGGCAAGACCCAGATGCGGCGGTTGCTAATGCCCGTAATTCACTTGGTGATCCAGCGGGGGTCGCACGGGTCCTCACGTTCCTCGCGTCCGATGCAGGTTCATACACCCGCGGACAGATTTTCACGAGATAATTTTTTAACGATCAGGTTTCTGATGGATCTGAACGACACCAATAGAAATTAGGGGACTTTAAGAATTTTCACATAGGGACACTAACGCGAAAAAATGTAATCGAGGTTCAGCCATAAACTCTTTGAATAACGATAGAAGAAAACGGGGAAGATCGCAGAAAATAGTGCCCACACACTTAGATTAACGTAGAAAGGAATAGAGGTGAACATCTCAAATAGGAAATAACTTGGAAAAGCGGTGAGGACGGTCGCGCCGTAGTTAATGTACATGGCACCGATAAAATAACCGGATTCTCGTTCAAACTTCAAATCACAGACTGCACAGCGGGCAAACATCCTGAAATACGTTTGAAATAGCGGGCCTTCACCACACCGTGGACATTTCAGTTGAAGACTACACCGCAGAATTCTACCGAGATCTCCGAAAGTTATTCTCATTTTTTAAATGTTCCTTACGGGTAACAGAACCTTGATGTGCCTTCCCTAAGGGGTTGCATTCCATTCCGTTCCATGTTTAGGGTTCGGTTTTAAGAAGGATGGACAGGAGATCGGAAGCCCGATCAAAACGCAGTGGTGAGAGGGGAACACTCATAAAGAAAAAATGATTGCGTTAATAGGTGTTGTTGTCCCAAAAGACCTTGAAGGTTCGGATGAGTATTTTGAAATCGTTCCAGAAGGATAGATTCTCAATGTACTCCAAATCAACAGAAATGCCATCTCGGATTGCCCCTTGTCGACGCGGACTCAGCTGCCAGAGACCTGTCATCCCTGGACGGACGAGGTGGCGTTGATTCTCCCACGACTCATAATGCTCAGCAAGAAAGGGCATTTCTGGACGGGGACCTACCAGACTCATTTCACCTTTCAGCACATTGAAAAGTTGGGGTAACTCATCCAAACTCGTTTTACGGAGCCATTTGCCGATCGGTGTAATGCGTTTGTCGTCAATTGCGCCAGGTTTCTCGGAATAGGAGGGTGTATCCACATGGAGACTTCGAAATTTGTGGATAACAAACAATTCGTTGTTTAAACCAACCCGTTTGTGTGAGAAAAAGACGTCACCGCGTGAGGTGATTTTAATCAGAATAGCAATCAGCACCATGAGAGGGGCAAAGATAATGATAAGGAAAAATGCGGCGATAGCATCGAACAAATGTTTGCCGCGCGTTGCGTAGAAAGAGGAGAGTCGTTCCACAAGAGTCCCTGTTTTTGATATTTTTGGCGAAGCTTGCAAGCCAGTTTTGCCTGCATCTTTTCCTATCTGGTCTATGCTTCTTGATAGGAATGGCATGGTTAATTCCTCTATCACGATCCAAATGTTAGGCGTAGGTTTGCGAGGTTATACTAACTTGCATAACACTGCCCTGACGAAATTCTCAGGGCTTTATACATATCACGGACAACCGATAAAAGTTAGTTCTGCTGGAGTTCTTGAAAAACATCAAGATACTGCTGTGCTATGTTTTCCCAATTGAATCGTTTTCGGATCTGTTCCGGTGCGCGCCGTCGGAAATCTTCAACCTGCTCGGGATGTTGTTCCAACATCTGAATTTTTTTTGTGAGCGACGCAACGTTTTTATCAAAGAGCACCCCATAATGCCCACCTTCCAGCACTTCATCGTTGAAAGGCGTATTCAGTGCCAGAATGCAGTTAGAAAACCCTAACGCCTTTAGAATAGAAGGATTAATGCCACCGAACTGGTGTCCATGGACGTAGGCAAAGCAGTGATGGTGAAGTTCTTTAACATGTTCAGAATCGTCAATATGTCCGAGAAACCTGACGTTTTCGTTAGCAATGCTTTTTAACTTCGACAGAAACTCGTTCTCAAGTTTGTTGCCTTTGTAATCAGCCCCTCCAGCTATAGCGAGTTGTTTTTGGCTCTTTGAAGCAACAAACGCCTCTAAAATGAGGTCGGCATTGTTATCCGGGACGAGTCGACTGGCAATCAGATAATAATCTTGGGGTTTAAGCCCATAGGTCTCCAGAATTTCTGGATGTTCTGACGGTTCAATATTCGCACCATAAGCGATATAGGTCGTTTCTGCCCCTAATTCCTCAAGATAGAGACGCTTCATTTCAGAAGCATCGGTAATAACAATTGGAAACGCCGCCGTCGCCATTTTTGCCGCCCACTTGAAGTAAAGTGCACCAATCCCTTTCCATTTTGGACGGAGCCATTCCATTCCATCAACGTTGATAACAGCGGTTTTGCCTGCGATACGGAAGAACCATCCAAACGGACCATTGCCAGCGTTCCATGTCAAAATGACATCAGAGGCGGTAACCGAAGCGTGCATCGTTGCGAGAAAACTGTGGCTCAGGGTACTGAACATCTTATGCTCTATGCTCGGCAGATAAACGAGCTTGATGCCTCTCCATTCCGCAGGTCTCTCCTTGAAAAGTGCCTTCCGGCAGTAGACGATAACTTCATGACCGGCTTCTACCCAGCGGGGGGCGAGTTCACCCATGATAGTTTCCAATCCACTGTAGGTAGCGGGGAGCCCGCGTATGCCCAACACTCTAATCCTCATTTTTCTCATTTTCCTTTGGATTTTACATATATATTATACCCGTTTCAAGTGCAAAAGTCCAATTTGTTTTACGCCCGGGAGCCCCCAGGCAATGCTTTGTATCCTTTGATGATTGGAAGGGTACAAATCTTCAGTTTTTTATTACGGAAACCGGTAGAGGAATTTGGCTTCAATTTCATTGGCATTTTCGCGGACATCTCTACGATTTCCCAAGTTTCGTCTCCACACACGTGCCCACTCCGCATAGAGCGAATAATGTCCGATAACAACCCAGTTAGCTCCAACCGAGAGGCGATGCTCACTTTCTGTGACACCAGATAACGGCGTCCAAACATCGTCTTTTGGGGCATCAGCGGGATGTTGTTTGTCAATACCACCGGACCCATGGCGTTCTAATTCGTAACCGAACGTCGTTTCAAGCCGATCCGTCCACCGGCGACGCAGTTCCACCCATAGATTGTCGGCATCAGAACCGATCTGATGTCCAATAGGTGTGGTAAAGTGTTTGTAGACATTCACAGGGTTTACGTGCGTATACGCGTATTGGTTTATAAAGGCATATTCAGCATGGAAGTCGGTATCTGCGATGCCAAAAGGGTCCGTTAGATATATACCGCCGAGGATACCAAACTTCGTATCCCAATGCTTAAAATTCGCCGCGGGGTTCCCATCATCAACCATCAGTTCGCCATAAATCTCAAAATCGTCCACAAGACGAAGCCTCATATCAACACTCATAAGGACGTTGTCCCCACTACCGGGGACGCGTCCATCTGCTCGTGAAATCGGTTGTTCGTTAATCAAGTAGATATTGATTGGGTTCAGATACCCAGGTTCAAAACGATCCCCGTAGATGACGACTTCAGAAAGTCCAAAGCCGAACCTATCCCAGAAATACCCCTCAACTCTATGTCCTGAAATATACTTATGATTGATCTCCGGTGACATATCCTCCAGTATACCGGTGAACGCTGTGAAGGTAGCGGGTTCATAGGTGGCTTGGAGTTTAATCATGTCCATGGCGAGCGGATTTTTGGAGACTAAAAGGCTGTCATGATAGCCAGGTCCCCACTGAAGTGTATCCTGTCCAATTTGCAACTCAAACCACGGCAAGTCAAACTTCAGATAGGCGTTAATAGCAGTCCGATTTTTGAGTCCACCCTCCAATTGCCTAATTTTCGTCTCGTCAGGAAAGAAATCCTCAAAAAATTCACCGTAGACAAACCTATGTGCTATATCAGTCGTAAAGGCGAAGGTTTCCCCCACCTGCCCATAGAGGTGTGGATAGATGGTGGTAACATGCATGTTTCCTTCAGTAGGCTGTTCCTCCGACAGATTATCAACAAGGTGAGCAATAACACGTTGTGAGGCTCTCAAGTCGAAAGAGAAAAGATAGTCCTTGCCCTTCTTTTTCCCCTTCATTGTCATCAGGTGCAATCGTCGGTTTCCGGGCGAGTTTTGAGTTTCGGAATCGGGGTGTTGTTGCTTGGATGTTTTCCCCTCTCCTACATTTTCCATAACCTGCGTCGGATTAATCGGGGTTACAAACCCCTCCCACGCTTCGCGGTAAAAAGTCAATAGCGTGTTGAGTCGGTCTTGGTCAATAGTGCTCAATGCAATTTCGCCGTTTTTCTGTTTTTGATCCACCTCTAACAGATAAGACACGACCTGTTTACGGGTGAGTGGTAACGAACCGCGCCGGATGCCGGGCAAAACCCGCTTGTTAAGTAAACGATGAACAAAACGATAGGTTTCACGATTAAAGTCAGACAAATCAGGATTAAGCGGCACATTGATGAGCGAGGCACCCTCTACTGTTGCAGAGACTAATACTGAAACACAGACAATTAGCAGTTTTCCAACAATGGACCCTCGCGCATCATTCCAGTTCTTTTTACGATGCGGTCTGGTCATGTCGCAACCGGATTTGAAATTTGTACGGTTTTTCCTAAGAATCTTCATTTTAAAATCACCATTTGGCGTGTGGCTTTAATTTGTCCCGTACGCAATGTATAAAAATAGACGCCACTTGCCAGAGGTTCACCCACAACATTACGGCCATCCCAATACGCCGCACGCGATCGCGTCCGATAGGTGCCAGCACCTTGAAAGCCAAGCGATAATTGACGCACAATTTCACCTTTTAGGTTATAGATGTGGATTTTGACCTCCGCATCTTCTGCCAAATCGTACGGTATCCACGTCTCCGGATTAAAGGGATTCGGATAGTTCGGTAAGAGGACTGTTTCCATAGGCACCCCTGTATCCATTAGACGTTCTAAGGCAGCAATACCTTCCTGAAAAGGAAGTGAACCATCATTTGCGAGATGCGCTTCAGTAAGCCATTGCTCCACCAAGTCAAAATGTTCCGTTAAGGTTTCGGGGTTAGAAACCCCTCCCACAGGCGATGGCGAAGCAGAAGTGCTGGATTCACCGAAATGTGCAGCGACCAGAAGCAAATCAAGAATGTTAACTTTACCATCTTTGTTCACATCAACTTTCGGGTGTGCTGGCATGTCCTCACCAAAATTGTTTGAAACAAGAACGAGATCCCGGATATCAACAATTCCATCATTATTTACGTCCCAAGATAGGGTTCGGGGAACAGGAATTTGGTGGTGTCCCTCCGGCAAAGCCGCTTGCCATCCAGCGTGAAGCCGTTCACTGAGATGTGCGACGAGTTCCGCATTTTCCGGTAGTGCCGCGATATTGACCGTCTCATCCGGATCCGTTTCATAATCGTAGAGTTCAACACCACGACTGCCGTTTCGTCCCCATTTGGTATATCTATATCGTTCCGTCCGGATAGATATACTACCGTGCGTGCTCCCACCGAATTGGCTAAAAACAGCGGTCTTCCACGGGCGAGTCGGCTGCTCAATGACCGGCGTCAGACTTACACCCTCTAATTGCGGTGGGGTCGGAAGTTGACAAGCATCACATAATGTCGGATAGATGTCAACAAGTTCAGCAAGAGCATGCATCTCGCCATACGTAATTCAAAATTCGTTTAAATATTATACCCCATTTTTTCCATGGTATCATGGAAAAGTGGCGCGATTTTTGGATGAATATCAAAAGATTTCCTGGCTGGCACCGGATGCAAAGTCTGTCGAGCATACTCACGGAATGTTGTGTCCGTTGGAAGTTCACAGAAGTCACATAAAGCTGAGAGCGTTTCGTCGGGTTGTGATGTCAGATCCTCAAAACGGATGAGATAAAGATAGTCAGGTGAGGTTTGCATTAAATGAAATCCTTCCTGCATCGTGACTATCCATTCCACAGCTGCCCTATCAAGATGTCGCTCGAAATGTTTAACCTCATCAGCGATTTGAGAGAAAACAGGATCCGTTTTAACGAGTTGCTCAACCAAGAGCCTCCACTTTCGATCATCTACACCCCACCAGTCATGTTTCTCGCTGTTGACCTGAACACCGAGTCGTCTCGACCATGTCGCAATTGAATGGCATGTATCCCATCCATTGCGGACGAGGAAGATGAAACGAGCATCAGGAAACAACGCCCGAACGAAATCTACCCTGAAGATAAGTTCTGGATACTTATCGACAAGACGCTTTGAGTGGGTTGCCTTCAAATAAGCACCGAACATCTGGGAAGCGCGTTGACGCATTTCGTTTGTCGCATCTTCAGCAGTGAGACGATATTTTGCATCGGGAACCCGACTATAGTTACCAATAATGTCCTCATGCGGATGGATGAGGTGCCACATAGCCTTCGGTTCGTTAAGGTAGCCGATTTCTCTGTGCATGGAGAGCACAATACCGAGTATCGTGGTGCCACTACGTCCGGTCCCCAAAATGAAGATCGGTTTTTCAACAGATTCATATTTGTTAGTGTTCGCAGCGAACTTCTTTAAAAGAGAAAAGACGAGCGGATTTATCCAGCGACCCTTTGTGGTTACAGGACGACCTTCAAAGAAGGCGTAACTCATGAGACGTGTTAGGACCTTCGTCGGACGGGTTTTGATATAACGTGAATCTATTTGTGCAATCATTTTTTTAATTATCTGCTTCTGGTCGGCGTTTCCGTTGTCAACGCCGATATAAAATTGGTAAAGCCCCTTTTATCGGTGTAAAAGGTTTCTTAACAATTGAAATACGATTTTCCTGACAACGACAGGGCAGTTCAGAAGCCATTGTTAAAAATTCGTTTTTTTAGCGTTTGACGGATGCTTTTCATCCGATCAAGATTAAACAGAAACGCCCCGACTAATTTCACAGGGAACGTCAATAGATGCAATGCCAAACTTGCGATATTAGGACGGATCGACACAGGGTTATAGTTATGCATCTTCATGAAAGCTGCGGTTATCGTTTGGTTAAGATAGATCTCAGCGGAGCTAAGTTCCCCGTCTCTCCAACTGTGCGCTCGATGTGGATTTATGCCGAGTTGCTGCGGCTGGTCTTCTGCAACAGAAGAGCCAACTTGTGGGACTTGGAGCATTGCATGCGTGTAGGTGATACCAACAAAATCACAGAGACGTTTGACAGTTGCTTCAGGGTGCGCGAGGAGTTCCTCAAAATAGATGGAGGTAACTCGTTCGTGTTGTAGAAACTGCTCAGCGGCGGTGACAGCGGTTCGCCAGATGTAACTGATGGTTATTGGGTGATAATTCACCCAATCGCGGCAGGTTTCTTTCATAGGCATATCGCTCCCACCGAGAAACCGACGTTTCCACTTCCTTTTTTGAGATAAAAGGACATCGCGCGGGTCACGGATCATGTTAATAATCCGTGCTTTTGGGTACAGTTGAAGGATATCGGGAATATAAAAGACATTGCGCGGTGTTTGGTCACAAGGAATAATTCTACCATTCTCAGCAGCAATATGGTGGAGAAAAGCTTCAAAGAGTGTGGATTGCGTTTCAGGGTAAGTGGTTAAACTCTCCAGAAACGTCCGTGCTTCGCTTAAGAAGCGGCGTGGATTCCCATGTGTGCGATATCCCTCTCGCTGAATACAATGCAACTGTGCCGCGAGTTTTTCTATCTCCTCCTGACTCGATTCCGATGAAAACGGCGGTGCACACAACTGACCAAAGAAGTGAAGTTCACCAAAGGTATAAACACTGGGGTGTCTCCCTAAAATTCGCCCCATCATCGTTGTACCACTGCGACTATTCCCTACAACAAATACCATTTTTTAATTTTACCTTGCGGTTCGGTCAGAGGGGTTAAGACATTCTCGTTTCTTTGCGTTACCTGCCTGCGCCGTTGTTGCAGGCTACAAACTTCGTGCTATTCTTCCACTGGATACCTTTAACTATTTATTTTTTAATCTCAAAATGCCAAAACTGTTTTTACGGATGACAAGTTCCGTTGACTTTCCATGCCATTCTTGGATACGGACTTCAATTTTGCCAGATCCCTCCATTTCGGCGTTCCCACCGTTGGTCGCATTGAGTCTTTCATCAGAAACGTAACGATAGTTGATACTGCCCTTGTAGCGTTTGCCATCAATTAGGAGTTGCGATTCGTATTGCTCACCCGTGCGGTTACTGACGAGGATCGTTAGATGTTCCGCAGCATCTCCCCCGATGGCTTGCGCCTGAATACCGGGCATCTGCTTTTCCTTATATTCCATGGTTCCTGTAAGAAGGGGTTGGTTATGAATTGAAAGGTCGAATTGTGTATCCGCCTCAGTAAATGCCTCACCAATGAGTTGAAAAGCAGGATAGACAGCACGCCGAATGGTGTTACCGAAATCGGACTCCGGTTCACCACCATATTTCCAGAACGTTCCCGGTGTTGGAGGCGTTATAGGCGAAAATGCTGGGAATCCCTTACCGGGACCCGTGATGACGTGAAAGTTCGCCTGTGTGACGTTCGGAATCGCTAACATTTTTAGAAAGAAATCACCCACGTACATTGCATGGAGCTGTGTATTCGCGACCCGGTTTGCGGGGTTAGCGATATTCCACTCGGTTATCCACATCTCTTTATTTGGAAATAACTTTTCATAGTAATCAATTGCCTCCGCGACACCAAAGTGAATCCATCCCATGAGGTAGCCTCGCATCTCTTCAATCTCTTTTTTTCGGACAGCCTTATAGGCATAGACATGGATGGTATAAGCATCGTAAAAACTGGTATCGGCTGCAAGACCTTCATCCCATCTCCGTTGTTGTTTTTTTACCAACCAGCCTTTTTTATGGAAAGCGATTGGGGTAGCACAGACGGATACTTTTATATCTGGATCA
This sequence comes from Candidatus Poribacteria bacterium, assembly GCA_965220065.1. GTDB lineage: Bacteria > Poribacteria > WGA-4E > WGA-4E > WGA-3G > WGA-3G. Next base: position 3,344,920 of record OZ244804.1, on the reverse strand, counting down.
ACGGCTTTCATCGCTGCAGCGTGTTTTTTAGCTTCTGCTATGTAGGCTTTAACAGTTGGATATTTGTTGAGGTAATGTGGCAGATAATATTCGTTACCGAGTTCCCAATGCGTAATCTGATATCCTTTGTCTTTAGCATAGCGGACCCATGCCGCACTCTCTTCTGGACTGCCTGTCCATAAGTTCACAACAACAATGGGTGTTATATTCAGCGTGTTGCATAGCTGCATAAAGTCGTCGAAAACAATTTTACCCTTTCTCCGACTTTGAAGTTTAACGTAATTTCCTACATTCCGTTTATTAAGTTTCGTATTGAGGGTTGATGCCATTTCATTCTCAAAAAAGCCGCCAGGTTCCCAATGGTAAAAGTTCCCAACCGTTCCACCGGGAAACCGTAAGGTCTTCGGGGCGAGCACCCTGGTCAAAGCGACAAAATCGTCATCAAGGTATCCGTAATCACCGCTCATCATGTTTGTATTAAAGCCGTAGAGTGCTTGACGCAGCAGTTTCCCGTTCTGTGTGTCAATTTCTAAAGACAGTGTATCAGGAAGCGTTTTCTGCTTTTGACACCCAAAACAGAGAACCAGTACCACTACTCCCAGCAGTCCGATACAACATTTCTGGCTGAAAAATATCTTCATAACACTATCCTCAGCGGTCTATAGGTTGGAAGCGATCTATCACTGGCAAACATGAGACCCGCACAGAGCCAGAAGTAGAACCCATAACCTCGAAATTCAAGGGTTCGATTAAAAAAGAGCAGAAATACGGTGACAGCGATAAGACAGAGCATAATGATTGCAATCCGCTGGGTTACACCTGAACGGGTAGGCACAAGACCTGCCTCTGCGGCAGATGCTGGATTGATAGAGCGTTTGTAAAGTCTCAGGGCAGCGCGAAAGAGTTGGAAAAATATCAGAGCGAAAAAGCCCAATCCCAATATACCATAGAAACAGAGGATTGCCACCCAATACACATCCTTGAAGCCGTTTTTACTCAGGACTTTGAGGAGGAATGATCGTTTGCTCATATTCAGTCTTTCAATTGTGGTGTTCTGATCGGCACCATACCCTAAGATCGGCTTGTTAACGAGTACCGTCGGAACATTCCCAATCAATGCCCCCAATCGCTGCTTTTGTGCGACACGGACATAGGATCCAGAAAACACCCCTGTTACGTTGCCAACGAGTCCAACTCTTGCCTTACGCGGGTTTATATATTCAAGGCTGAACGGGTTCACCACTACCAATAAAATTCCAAAGATGAGGAGAGTCGCCAATGCTAAGCGAAGTGTCTTTTCCCACCCGTGGTGGAAATAGAACCAAGCCCCGCCGGCGAGAAGGGCAGAGAAGGTTGCAGCGCGTGAATACGAACGCGCTATAAAGAAAAACAGTATCACTGCACCGAGTAGATTCAGATATTCCAGTCGCCTAATACGAGAAAGATAGATAACAAGGACAAGAATCATGAAGACGCCGTAAATTACGGTATCCCCCAAAGTACCGTAGACGCTGCCAATCTCTCTACCGAGTTCAAGCAATCTGTACTCTTTGGTAAACCCACCGATGGTGAGTGTTGTTTCGCGAGGCAGGAAGAAATCGAACGCGGCGGGTCCGCCCACCCACTGAACGATACCCGCGACAAGTTGGAAGACCCCGACAACAAGAATTATGCGTAAAAGGGTTGTAATCCGTCTCTCCGACAGAGCGGAGTTCGCAACGAGATAGAAGAGGACAATATATCGAGCAAAGGGTCGGATGTTGTACAGACTTCCTATCAAGGGCGAACCGTTTACGAGTATTGAGAGCAGGACAACGCTGTAAAATCCGATAATTGGCAAGTCAATCGCTGTTTTGACGAAGGGAATGCCCCTGTGGAGTTTATGAATAACGAGTTTTCCAAAAGCAACATAGATGATTATTTCGCCAAAGAATCTTAAATAGGAATAGAGCGTATCGCTAACAGGTAAAAATTTCAATATAAACTCTTCGAAAGCAACGTATCCTGTCAAAAAGTAAATCATATTTTAATTTTACCTATCGGTTCGGTGAGGTAGGTTTGATACATAGAATCCCTCTCCGTATATCCGCCCTCCGCTACGCTTACGGGCTACGGGTTTTAGTTTACCCAAGACAGCCGCCTGCAACAACAGCGCAGGCGGATTTGAGAAACGCACGTCAGTTCTCTGCAAGGAATAATTAAGAAAATTAAAAATTCCAAGAAGAAAGATCTCTGTCTAATAACTCAGCCAATTGCTCGTTGAATGGCTTAAAATACGCCATCTGGCGTTCACGCGTCTGCGGATTAAGCGGAGGAGGGATGTTTTTGCGTGGGTGTTCCCCCGAATCCATATTCTCCTTCGGTTTGTCATTCCAATCCAAGACTGCTTTTCTCAATTTGTAAGCGGTAGCATCCGGCAGTAATTTCCGAATGATCCTCCTCAGCGGATTGTGAGATGCCAGAAATTGTGTAAAAAGAAAGTTGAATTTTTCAGAACGCGGCAGCGTGGCTTGGTTATGCCGTTCATCCATTGTAGGGGTGAAATCGGCACTGACACCCATACGATCAAAGAGTTGCTGGCAGACAGCTTCGGCGTTATCTTTTAAATCGTCAGTTAAGATGCAATGCACGTGACTGGCACCAAATTGGGTGATCAAATTCTTGACATGTGGGTAATAGATGCCGTTGTACTGATAGGCGCATTGTCGCCATTTAAACCAGTCCTCGTTCAGTCGCGCTTCCTCGGCAGCGAGTGCTTCTTCATAAGTTTTGATGTTCTCCCAACCTCTCCGCCGAGCCCACCAATAGGCAGAATACGCCCGTGCCACAGGCTCCCGCAGGAGAACCCCGAGGTGTATTTCAGGATTGTGTTCATAAATCCGTTGCATGACTTCCGGTGAATGCATCACCATCACATTCTTAGCGATCAGATGTTTATCTGTAAGATCGGCGTGGGTGTGCTTTCCAGCAAAGTATTTCGCAAATGCCCATTCATATCCTCGCGTGTACTCACGGTCCTGTAGGAAGAATGTCATTTCTGGTTGTGCATGCGTGTGGATATCGGGATGCTGCGCCAAGTAGCGGAGAAGCGAAGAGGTCCCCGCCTTCTGTGCGCCAACAATCATTAATTGGACTTTCTCCAAGTTTCCCATGGTATCGGTTTCTCAATCAATTCGCCGAGAGTCTGAACATCCAGCGTGTAGTAATCGATTAAACGGTGCCGCGTTTCTTCTGACATTTGAATCTTTTCATCCGTCTGTGTGTTTAATCGGAGATAGAGTGGTTCAATTGTTCGCCTAATTGTCCGCAACGGGATATGAATGATAGGCTTGTTATGTGTCCACTGTCGCAATCGAAACCGGAAGTCCCTATACTTTCGATGCAATTCAGAATTTCGCATCTGCTGGGTTCGATTCGTTACCTTAAACCCATAATCACTATAGAAACCGGCGTCTATACCAGCGAAGTGGCACAACGCTGTCATAGTATCCGCCGGTCGTGCGGCAAGTTCCTCATAAAAGAGGATATGGATGCGCTCTGGGCCGAATCGGTCAAAATAGTGCTTCAGGTAGATAGTATAACACCCTTGCTGGAGTGTTTGCAAGTGCTGTTCTGTTGTCTTTTTATCGTTATTCAGGGCAGCGAAAAGCAATTCAACATACGCGTCAAAACTCAAAGTTTGGGACAACTTACCAATTTGTCTCGCAAATCGATACCAAGAGATTAACCTTGAAATCGGTTCACGGAGGCTGAAGGCTAATTTTGCATAGGGTAGCGATGTAGCGATTCTCTCACGGGCATTTGCACAATAGAGATAATCGGGAGTTGATTCCATCCGAAGCAACGTTTCATCAGTATCAGAAAATAAAAGGTTGTATGTTTCGACATCACCCCCCTGTTGATCTTCTCTATATCGGTATTTTGAGGGAAGCGGATAATCGCTGCTGAGAAAAAACCGAGTCTCCTTGTAAGTGGCAGCGCAAATAGCGGGATGATCTGCCAAGTAGGTGAACAGCGACGTTGTCGCCGCCTTTGTGGTGCCTCCTACAATGAGATAGTCGTAATCCCGAACAGTTTTTGTCGATTTCTCTAAGATCGGAGATTCATTTGGGATTTTAACGTCTTTCATTTCTTCCTTTCACTTTAGAGTGGACGGCACAACGGAGTGTGCCTACTACTTTAAAGCCAAGATACCCGTGTTCTTCGGAGGAGGTAGGTCAGGTTCCCAACAGCAAGAAGCGCGGTAATTGATACAGATAACGCGACAGATAGAAGCCACCATGTTTCCATCAATCCGTACGCCAGCAGAAAATTGAGAACCGCCATCGTCACCATATTTACGAAAACAGCGCGGTACGCCTTTTGCGCGTATAGCCCAGCATTCAGCACCGGTATTAGACAGGAAAATATCATTCCCGCACTGAGCCAAAAGAGGAGTTGTCCTATCAATTCAATCGATGCTTGATCAATTGACCCTCTCCCATACAAGATCCAACTGATCTTTTTATGGAATATCAACAGGACCAAGGTTACCGGGAACCCGATGATTATAGCCGTGCGCGCGTTCCGGTTGAGGGTACGCCCTAATCCCATTTTATCGTTTGTCGCGTCATGTGTTGCCATATCGGGCAAGCCGGTTGTCGCGATACTGATACCGATAAGGGTCTGTAGTGACGAAAAGATTTGGAAAGCAGACTTATAGAGCGTAATTGCCCCACTCCCAAGTTGCGAGACAAGATAAACCTCAACGAGTAAGCGATTTACGATCTGCCGTATCCCGAAGCCGAGTGTCGGTAGGGTAACCGTGTTTTGCAAAGAACGCAGTGTATCCACAGAAATACCCGTAAACTTATACCGGTGTCCCGTTCGATATGCCCCAATACATAACCATCCAAAGTACGCGATAAAGCCGCCTGTGTACGCGACCGCTACCCAGTTTTCAAGGCTCTGTGTATCCCATAAGAACAGAAATATAAACGCCGCGGTACCAGCGGGTAAAGCGTTTCGGAGGGCAACCGTCTTAAAGCGTTGTTGGCTATTTAGGAAAGCACCCAGCACCGTGCTACCACATCCGACGATAAGGAGTGGAGCACAAAACCGCAACAGGGTCGTAGCCCTCTGTAGATCAACAGACGATTTCCATAACAACCCGTCTATTATCCACGGCGCGAAAAACTCAATCAGAATGAAAAGCCCGAAACCAACACTAAGCAATAAAATTAGGAGACTATTTGTGAAACGTTGGTATTCCGTGCGAGTCATCTCCTTCTCGCGCGTGATGAAGACTGGAACGAGACTGAATTTGGCACCCTCTCGGACAACCGTATCCACTAATAACACGATTGTCAATGCAGCAGTGAGTGCGTCCGCTGTATCGCTGAATCCGAAGCGTTTTGGAATCAATAGGACCCGGACGAGCAGACTCAACCCCATCCCAGCAAGGGTAATCCCCATCACCCAAAACGTTTTTTTAATTTTACCTTGCGGTTCGGTCAGAGGAGTTGATCCTTTCACGTTCTTTTCCGTAGACTCACCTGCGCCGTTGTTGCAGGTTTTTAATTTTACCTTGCGGTTCGGTCAGGTAGATTAGTGCCTTCACGTTCTTCTCCGTATATCCGCTTGCGCCGATGTTGCAAGCTACGGTTTTGGGTCTAACAGAAACCTCTTAACCAACAACTGACAGTGAGCGTAACGAACGCTCTGACAACTATTCCTCTGACGCCTGATGTCCAGTTCATTTCCAGCCTTCAGGCAAATTTTTGCGAATTTCAATGTCAGCAAACAATGTGGAAGCCCGCGGTCCGACGGACTTTGCCCACGTCGCCATCCTCTTTAAGCCCTCTGGAAGTGAGACCTCGGATGTCGTCCCGAAGACCTTTTGAAACTTCTCGTGTGTGCAATATGCGTGCTTCACCTCTTCTCTCTCTCGAAGATATTTCACCTGCACTTCTTTTTGCATTGCTGTCATTACTAAATCCGCCAACTCATTTACCGAGACATGCTTATCCGATCCGACGTTAAAAACCTCGCACGCTGCTTCGGGTATATCCACAGAGCGTGCAATATGTGGGGCGACATCTGCAATATGTGTGAATGCGCGCGTCTGCTCACCATCCCCAAAAATGAGCAAGGGTTCACCTTGCATGATTTTATTCATGAAGATGCCGATAACGTTTCGATATTTGTCCCCGATATTTTGAAGTTCACCGTAGACGTTGTGCGGACGGAAAATGGTATAATCCAAATCGAAGAGTCGCTTTGCAGAGATAAGCTCCAATTCAACGGCGTATTTGGCGATGCCGTAAGAATCCTCGGGCATCGGGGTAAGTGCCTCATGCATCGGGAGTTGGTTCGCACCGTAAACAGCAATAGAGGACGTGAAGACAAACTGCTTGATATCGTGGTTCACCGCTGCATTGATGAGGTTTATACTCCCAATGAGATTGTTCTGGTAATTAAATCGTTTGATAAAGTGACTGAGTCCCTCCGCTGCATAAGCGGCGAGGTGATAGATATAGTCGAATTGATATTGCTCACAGAGCTGATTTATCAGTTGAGCATCAAGGATGCTGCCGTCAACAAAGGTTGCAGCAGGATTGAGGTTCCCATCGAAGCCGCCGCTCAGATCATCAAGTGCGACAACGTCTGTGTTACCTTGGTCGAGAAGTTGATTAACGACGTGTGCGCCCATAAAGCCTGCACCGCCTGTGACTAATGCTGTCTTTGTGATACTCCCACGATTGAAATCGTGGGCTTCTTGCTTCGTCATTCGTAGCCTCCTCCTTGTGGAGGTCTTACACAAACTCCACAAGCGTTTTACGTCTCGGTGTATCCCACCGCGACGTGTTTTAAGTTAATCGCTGCGTTTTGGTCTCTATCTATAGAGATACCGCAGTTGCCGCAATGATACTGTCTATCTGAAAGCGTTAGGTCGTCTCTCTTATGTCCGCAGTTGCTACAAGTCTTGGAACTGGCGAAAAACGGATCGGCTTGGATAATCGGTATGCCAAGTGCTTCTGCTTTAGACCTAAGTTTCTCAAGGAAACCGCCTAACGCACTGTCTGATAATGCCTTTGATAGTTTTCTGTTCTTGAGGAGGTTGGTAACCTTGAGTGTCTCAATAGCAATCGCACCTGCTATATTGACTATTTCTGTCGTTGCCTTGTGGTGAGCGTCTTTTCGGATACAAGCAATCCGATAATGGAGTCGCTCCACTTTTCGCTTCTGCTTATACCAGTTTTGGCTTAAGAACACCTTCCGACTTAACTTGCGTTGCTCTCTCTTGAGTTTCCGCTCATACCGTTTGAGAGATCTTGGGTTCTCGTATTTTGTTCCGTTATCCAGCGTTGCGAGTGTAGTGATACCCACGTCAACTCCGATTGTAGGGTGCGTTGATATTTCAACAGATTTGGTGTTCTCTACATCAACGACTTGGGTATCCTTTACTTCGGTATTAGATATGAACCAATCCATAGACTCTGGCGACGCTTGGCACTCATAAACAGGGTCTTGAACTTCTACGGATATCGACGCAAACCAACGGTGTGCTGTCCTTGATATTGTGACGGATACGATTGTTCCGCGAAAACGCAACGTCTCAAAGGTCTTTATCCAACCGATTTTTGGCAACTTCATACGTTTGCCTTCTACGCGGACGGACTGCTCGTCTGTCGTATACGAATGACGACACCCACGTTTCTTGAGTTTGGGAAACTTCGCACGCCTTGATTTCCAATTGTCTATCGCTTGCCCAAGATTGTGGACGGCATACATAGCAGCACGCTGATCTTGTGATTTCGTCCAATCATGCGCTTTCTTCTTGTGATTAAAGCGTTTGTTAAGATCATACATGGATAAGAAATTATCCGCAGCAAGTTCCCCCTTAAAATCAGATAATGCCGAATTATAGGCGAACTTCGCATAACCGCATTGCTGGTAAAACCAAGCCACTTGATCGCAGTTCGGGCGTAATGTGATCTTTTGTGTCTTTACCATGACTGTCAGGTATCAGGTGCTTATCCCCTGCTAAGTGGGAGGCAGACACGTTACCGAGAGGCAACGCTTAGCATGTCTGCCAACCTGATACTCTTAATTATATCACATTTTACCCACGTTTGTCAAGTCTTTTTTACTGGAAAAAGCACGAATAACGTGGGTTGGACCCAATGCTAAAGCATTGGGATTGTTAAGTGATTCTCTTCAAGTTTGCCGTTCCTTTCGGACAGGATCGTTTGGGATAAATTCCCCGTCAAACGCTGTTAACCGATGTCCGGCTTCACCGATAGATAGATGATGTAAACGAGTTGCCCAAACCGAATGAATTTCAAATCGGATCTCGCCCTCCGTCTTAAAACGAAAACCCCTCTCACCGGTGTTGATCTGAACGTATGCTCTGATTCGATGCGTATCTCTCGTATCGATGTAATTACGGGTAAGCCCCCGTGCGAGAAAGACATCCGTGCGGAGGTCTCCGCTGAAATCAGCGAATGCTGCGTCCTTGACGTTATAGAGCAGTTTTGGGATACGGAGCGTTTCGCTCAACTCCTTAAACGGTTGAACGGATGTATCATAGACTCGTCCCGGATAAGGATTGCCATCCACAAAGATTTCCATACGTCCATCGCCTGTCACATCTGTCATCTGTGCCAATGCGGTATCTTTGTCGATTTGGAAACCCGCTATTGCATTCACGTTCGCAAAACCGTGGGGGGTCTGCTGAAACATAGTGGAAGTGCCAAGGTTCCCGCGCTGGCTAACATCAGTGTCGCGACCTTCACAACAGGGGATCTGCTGAAAAAGAGTGGAAGTGACAAGGTTTCCTGCCGGGTCTGGTCGGACTCTGCCCGTGACAAGCAGATCAAGTCGTCCGTCTCCATTCCAGTCGAACCGGAGCGGAGCGCGTCCTCGAAGCAATGGAAGTGCTATACCGAATTCCGCTGCCTTCTCCACGAGCATCCCATTTTCATTTAAATAAAAATGATTATTATTTTTCGGATTCGTTGGATTGGTTCCGCCGCCGCCGCCTGACAATACAATTAGATCTTGATCACCATCGTTATCAAAATCTGCCCACGCCACGCCGTGTGTATCTGCATGAGGGTTCGCATTCCAAACTTCGTCAATAATGTCTGTGAAAGTCCCATCACCGTTGTTGCGATAGAGGCTCGGTTTCTGCTTATGGTTGGTAGCCCATAAATCTAGGTAGCCATCGCCATCAAAGTCTCCCCACGCGTTGCCCCAACTCTCACCGATCCGTGTAATCCCCGCCTGTTGTGATACATCTTCAAATTGAATGTCCCCGAACGCAGGGGATAGAAAGCAGAGAATGGACAGCAGTATTAAAATTCGCATTCCTTTTCCTTTATAGTAAAGTTTAGAATTAATTAGACGCTCCAAAGAGGCGAGGATACTTAAGGAAACACCCTATCAAAAACACCCTCGCCAGCGGGGGTGGGTGCTCGTTTATTAAAAAACTGTCTATTTATTTTTCGGTTTTACTATAAAATGGCGTTGTGGCATACAACTGAACAGAAAGAGCAGGCACAGGATCTGCCTCTACACAAACCGTTGGTAGACATTCATAATCCTTTCATAGTGAATGTCGGCATTAAACTCTGTCTCCATCTTTTGGCGCCCAACGCGCCCCATTTCTACAGCCTCGTCCCTATGCTCAGAAATCCATAGGAGACGTTCTCGAAGTGCGTCTTGTCCGCCCGACGGAACGAGAAATCCATCAACGCCGTCTACGATGAGTTCTGGAATCCCACCTATATCTGCACCGATGACCGGTTTTCCGTAAGCATAAGATTCCAAGACAGACATCGGACAGTTTTCATACCACTCCGAGGGTAGGACCGTACAAACGCTATTCAGAATCAGTTCTCGGAGTTCAGCCCCCTGTTTAAAGCCGAGGAGGTGAATATGCTCACATTCGTTTTCTTCGATTATCCGTTGAACTTCGGGCATCGCTTGACCATCACCGACGATATAGAGTGGGACCTGTTTAAGCGGTGCTGCCGCTTCTATCAACGTCAAAATCCCTTTGCTCCGATGCAATCGTCCGAAATAGAGGATATAGTTCCCTACGTCAAAACTCGGCGTGATGTCGGAGACATCAACAAAGTTATGAACGGTTGAGATTTTGTCTTCCGGGATGCCGTGTGAGATCATCTTTCTCCGAAGGAAATGAGAGACAGAAATGAAATGGTCGAACTTCTTAACAGCACCGAGCATGCGTGACACATAGGACTCCGTAACGCTCAACGCGGTTCGTGCGAGTGAACCTCTGTTGCACCGTTTTGGGAGTGCGCGCCAAAAGTGTTTACCTTCACACGCTTCACAAATCTCATCGTTTGAGAGATGGCTATAAACCGGACAAGTCAGCTTGTACTCGTGTAATGTTTGGATGAGCGGAATTCCGTTTTTTTTCAGTACTTCCAAGATCGAAGCAGTGAGTTTACCGTAGTAGATATGGAAATGCGCGAGGTCGATGTCCGTATCTTTCAACAACCGTTGGACTGATTTAACGGCATCGTGCGAATATAAAAAGCGCAATAGGTCTCCTGCTCCGGGATGCTCGAAGTCGGCACCGCGTGGGAAATAGCGTTCCCACTCAGACGGTTCATTATTAAGGTTCGCCGCTGTAAACGGAATAACGCCGTGTCCGTGTTTTTGCAGCAGTTCGGCGAGGGTAAAGAAGTACCGATCGGAACCGCCACGGACATAGTGGTTTTGCGAAACGTTCAGAATTTTCATTTCAATTTTTCCTTGCGGTTCGGTCAGATGACAGTGAGCGTAGCGAACGCTCTTTAACCATCTACTCGCCTCCGATACAATATTCAAAGGCACGAGTAGATGGTTAAAACTATTCCGTTAGATCAATGAGAAGCGTTGGATATGGAAAGCCGGCATCGGCGATCCGTGTATTCGCGAATGGCTCATAATAGACTGTGCCTATCTGTTTGATATTCAGAACAGGATCAGCGGCATCTACAATAACATCCGCTATCTTAGCAGTATCTGAATTTCCCCACCAATTGTTGGTTACCACCAAGTCAAATTTCACATTCAAACGGAGTGCGAAGATATTCGCGTTCAAATTGTTGTCCCGAATAATAGATTGAACATTCTCACAAAAAATACCAGTCTCGTTTTTGGTGATATTATTTTTTTCAATTTTTGGTCGTGTTTGACGTCCGATCGTACGAATCCCGATATGATTGTCAAGAACATCGTTGTGTTGAATAAGAGCGTCACTCCCGTCGAGAGTGATGGCGGTTTCATTTTGACGAAGGGTACATTCTGCGACAGTGGGTGATGTCGTTTTAATATCGAGGGCAATCGTGGCATATTCCAGAACCGCGCCTCTGATAAAACTCTCTAAATCGTGTGTGTGGTCGAAGAGGATACCGGTCCAATCACCGGATGTAGGTCCGACATTGTTGGATGTGAGATGCACAAGCCGAGTTACCCGATCCTGATCCAAAGGTGTTCCGATCTTCAGAATACCTCTCACTGTGAGAAGGGCATCCCGTCCAAATTTAACTGTCGTGCCGGGTGGTATGTTAAGGATTATATCCTGTGGAACCTCCAAGGTCCCATGTACAATATACGTCTTTTCAGGGTCCCACGTTTCATTTTCAGTCAGTCGATGGTCTTTAAGAACGATTTCGGAATTCTCTTCAGGTGCAACGGGGTTGGATGTCTCCTGTGTCGCACAACCTACACCTATCACTAAACTAAGGCAGAAGATTAATAGGTAGCATATTAATCGAATTTTCATTTTTTATCTGCTGTTCCAGTAAAGTTGCTACTTTGTAGTGTTTGTTGCAATTTTGGAGATTTTCATCAAAAAATTTGGGGATACGCAGGTTGATCTTAACGGTAATGCTTTAGAGTCTCGGATCAACCGCTTCGCTCTCGAGTGCCAGAACTCCGAAAACACATTCATGAACACGGGATAACGGTTCACGGTGAACGAATCGCTCAAGTGCTTCAACGCCCAACGCAAACTCTCGAAGTGCGAGGGAACGTTTGTGAGAGAGTCCACGGGAACGTAAGCGTTCTAAGTTTTGAGGCAATGTATATTCAGGTCCATAGATTATCCGCAAGTATTCACGACCTCGGCACTTTATAGCAGGCTGGACCAATCCGCGCTTGCCTTGAACGACGAAATCCAGAGGTTTGATGACTGTCCCTTCACCGCCGTGCTCGGTGAGTTGCTCCCATTGACGGATTGCTTCAGTTTGGCTGGCGTTATCCGTCACATCAACTATCCCGTGGTGAGTTGCGAACAATAGGTTGTCCTCAGAATTGTGACAGAGTTTCGCGAGCATTTGCATGTGCCACAGATGGTCTTTGTCGAAATATACCGCCCCTTCCGTCGCGAGCAGGTGGAACGGAGCCAGTTTCAGATCTGCAATGGATTGGACGTGCCAACAGTATTGCTGATATGCTTTAACATACGCGGTTACTGCTTCTGCGCGTTGACGATAGTCATCCAATATAGGATTCACCTCAACGCCTCGCTCGGCGGCAGTTTTTAGGGAAGCAATCGTTTCTTCTAAAGCAACACGAGCCGATGCTCCTACTGGCGCATATTGTTGCTGTAACAATTCCTGAGCCTTAACCGACCAAGGCATCAACTCACAGTCAAAACAGAACCAATTTGTGTTGAAGGTTTCCCAATAATCGGCTTTGTCTATTGCTGACTTCACCTGCCCCAACAGTTCGGCTTCAATCGTCGGATCGCTAAAGAAACGCCTACCGGTCCGTGTGTAACAGATACCCAGCGTGTCGTCTGAGACACCAAATCGTCTTTTTGTGGTTTCTGGATCTCGGCAAACGACAACGATAGCGCGGGATCCCATGTGTTTTTCTTCCCAGATGACCTTGGATATACCCTGTTTTCGATAATAAGTGAATCCTTCCGCCGGATGTTCAAGCAAACCCGGATTGCGTGTCGTTTCAGTCGGCGACATCGTGGGTGGAAGATATATAAGCCATTTCGGGTTCACAGCGAAACGACTCATCACCTCAAGCGCGGTTATTGCATTTTCTTCACGGATCGTCACGTTGTGATGTAACCGGGTGCTGATACTGCGTCTTCCGAGTACATCATCAATGTTTAAGACATTATCAGGCTGAAGAATGCCCAAACCAGTTGGACAGGATGTTCCGACAGTACGGCGTCGGGAATCGGAGTGTTTTTGCGAATCAGAATCAACGGTATGAAGCCCGTGAGGGCTTCCCCGGGTATGAATGCCGTGTGGCATTCCCCGGGGTGTTTCCTCCCCTCCTACAAGAAACGGTTGAGTCGGTTCATAATACGTCCGGTGCGCCGGGATAGACACGAGTTCTCTTTCAGGATATCGCAACGCTGTCAGTTTACCGCCGAAAACACAGCCGGTATCAATATTGATTGTTCTGTTTATCCATTGTGGCTCGACGACTGGTGTGTGTCCATACACAACCATCGCGGACCCACGATATTCGTCAGCCCAATTGCGTCGAATAGGTAAGCCGAATTCATCGGTTTCTCCGGTAGTTTCGCCATAGAGTGCGAATTCTCGCACGCGCCCTGATGCCCTGCCTTGTAGTTCTTCTTTCATTCCTGCATGCGCGACGACCAATTTTCCGTTGTCAAGTACATAGTGGCTCACCAAACCATCCAGGAATTCTACGATTTGTGCTTTAAATTCAACGGATTCCTTTTCCAATTGAGAAAGCGATTCCGCCAATCCGTGTGTTAGCTTCACATTTCTGCCGCGAAGTGCCCGAACCAGTTTTAGGTCGTGATTCCCCGGGATGCAGAGAGCCGTGTCACTCTCCTGCATCCCCATGACGAAGCGTAACACTTCGGTGACCTTTGGACCCCGATCAACAAAGTCCCCGACGAAAACCGCCTTTCTACCCTGTGGCGGCTCAACAATGGTGTCGCCGTCTGGTTGTGTTGAGATCCTGTAACCGAGTTCTGTGAGCAACTCAATAAGTTCATCAAAACAGCCGTGAATATCACCAATAATATCAAAGGGTCCCTGCTCGCTGGTGCGATTCACCCACAATGGCTGTCTTTCGACACGGGTGGCTTCAACCGTTTCAGGTGTGGACATCACATAGACGAAGTGCCGAAAACCTTCGCGTTTGAGATTGCGCAGTGAACGGCGGAGTTGTTGGCTCTGTTGACGGACGACGTGCGGTTTTAAATGTCGGTCGGGACGTGCTTCGTTCCTTTCTTGACAAAGTTTTGTGGGCAGATCAAACACAATGGCAACGGTTAAGTAGTGGTATTCGCGCGCCAGTGCCAACAAGGGTTTTCGCGCTTCAACCTGGACATTCGTGGCATCAATAACCGTCAATTTTCCGGCGGCGAGCCGTTTAGCTGCGATGAAACGGAGTACTTCAAAGGCATCGCCCGTTACCGTCTGATCGGTTTCATCGTCTGAAACAAGTCCTCGGCAGAAATCCGACGAAAGAATCTCGGTCGGCTTAAAATGCTTACGTGCAAAAGTGGACTTACCTGACCCCGAAGGTCCAATAAGGAGTACAAGGGACGGCTCAGGGATTTTAATTTTTCCTTGCGGTTCGGTCAGGTCGGTTTGAACTTTCATCTGCCTCTCCGTAGACCTGCCTGCGCCGATGTTGCAGGCTACTCCTTTAGGGTTTAACGAAAACCTCTTTACTGATAACTGATAACTATGGTAGATTTTGGAATTACTTTGACACTCTAAAGAGGCGAGGTTAGAAACCTCGCCTACCGCGATAGGAGTGTATTTGGGGTTGGGAGACCCAACCCCTACAAAAACTGTTCATATATTTTTAGGATTTACCATATAAGTATTCCTTGCGGTTCGGTCAGGTCGGCTTGGTAAGAGACACACCTTTCCGTAGAGTCATCTTTCATTTGATGACAGGCTTACGGTTTCGAGTAAAGACTGCCATTTGTGTAGGCGGACCAACGTCTTCAGCCTCTGGTCCAATCGGATGAAACACAACGGTATAACCGAAGCGTTTAGAAACCCCTACTGCCCAAGACTGAAATTCGTCGCGTGTCCACTCAAAGCGGTGGTCTTTATGCCGATAGTTCCCAGCCTGTAGGTTCTCAAACTTCACATTGTATTCTATGTTCGGTGTCGTCAACACAACCGTCCGAGGAGAGGCAAACTCGAAAAGCACCCGCTCAAAAACTGATAGTTGTGGCACATCTAAGTGTTCAATTACCTCCACAACGGCAGCTGCATTGTATCCACTCAAGCGTTTATCTCGGTACCCGAGCGATCCTTGGAACAGACGAATCCGTTCTTTCTGCTTTTCCGGCAACGGGTCGTGATGGAGTCGTTTTTGGGCAATTTTCAGTGCACGATGTGAAACGTCCATTCCGACAATCTCTTCAAACTGGCTTTCAGCCAACAACTTACGAAGAAGTTTTCCTTCACCACATCCCAAATCAAGAACGCGTTTCGCGCCACACTCTTTAAGGACTTCAGTCACCGCAGTCAAACGAACCTCATTCAGAGAGATACGTTCTTCAAACTGTTCTTCTTCATCTGCTTGAATTGTCTCGTCAGTTTCTTGAACATCCTTTTCGTGTAATTGGGCAAGTGCCTCACGGGTCAGTCGATGTTGATGTTTCAAGTAACGACGAACAATAGCTTCTTGTTCTGGATGCGCAATGAGCCAATCCTGCCCACGCCTTGAGAGTTTTTCGATCTCTGCCTCATCAACCCAGTAATGCTTTTCATCGTCAAGCACAGGAATTAGAATGTAAAGATGTGTGAGAAGTTCACTCAAACGACAGGTATGTTCAAGCGTCACCGTAAAATAACGACTCTGTCCCCACTGTGGGAATTGTGTGTCGAGTGCCTGGTGCTCCGTTGTTACGGTATAACCGAGTGGCTCGAACAGTCGCCGTAACAATTTCTCTCCGCCGCGACACGGTAGAATGGCTAACTTCGCACTTAAAGGAATCGCGGTCTCTGCGAGTTCCGGACGTTCTTTGCTCCTGCCCGACAAGGCACTACCAAACACCCGCGCGATTGCTACACTCAAAAACGACGAAGCAACGTAAGGACGATCACTGACGTACTGAGCCAACGCGAAATTTTCCACAAATTGCCCGCGAGGACGGCGGATAAGTCCAACCGAATCAACATCAAGAAGCAGCACCGCCGTGCTTTTTTCGGGACGCGCTTCCGGATAAAAGACATGTGCTTGCCCAAAGGAAAGCTCGAAGGATTGAATTCGAGATGGGTGTTTATGCAACAGATAGCCGAGGTCTGTTGCGGGAGAATGCGTGGTTGATATTGTCAACAACATAGCAATGTGTCAAGAAATGCGGGTGTTAAAAGAAAATATCGAGTGTCAAGTTGGATTCCATTTTCTGCTTAATCGCAACTACATTTATAGTAAAGTTTAGAATTAATAGGGCACTCTGCATCGGCGAGGTTAGAAACCTCGCCTACCAGGGGAGGGGCGAATGTCTATTTATTTTTCGGTTTTACTATAATTACGTAAGTACTGATTATTATATCTTCTTTTGCGTGCCTTGTCAAGATTCTTGTAGAGGAGTGGAAATGTGTAAAATTTGTTTTAAACCGCAAAAAGCAGTATAATAGAATCAATCTTTTTTCCCTAACACTTTACACCAGCAAACATAATAGAAACCACGCTCGGAGGATATTGTAAAATGGCGGATTTTGATTCTCATTCATATACACCGGTATACCCGGGCCCGAACGACGATCTGCTTGAGGCGCAAGCGCGAGTCTGCACGGGACCGCATCAGACGCGCCCGTTAGGTATAAACCCTTCGGACTTTCCGCAGCCGGAGCCACTTCTTGAGACGCTTCTGAAATCCGTAAAGGGTGAACTCCCAGAATCAGAAGCAGCCTCAGCGGCACAGATGGGTGCGTTCTTTGCGGCGATGACACTCCGAGCCTATTTCCCGAAAGCGACACAATGGAGTCCGGCAGAGCAAACGGCGTTCCGGAAATTCAATTCAGCACTGACAGCGCAACTGCCACCGGAAATTCAATACCTCATGAACCCTGAGCGCGGCTACGTACCGGCGAATCCAACAGAGGCAATCGTCGTGAAGGCGTTAGAAAAGATTCTACGGGCAAAACATTTAGGCTATACCGAAACCCGTGAGATGTGTAAAGCCATCCTTAGCAATGACGTGAAAGCTGCTTTTAAAGGTGCTGCTCTGATTGGACAAAGAATGAACCGCGAAACCTATCAGGAGGTGCGAGGTTACCTTGACGCGTTTTTCGAACCCGAAGCGATCCAACCTATCGATGTTGCAACGTTAACACATTTTGGGCAACCCTACGACGGTGCAACGCGTTACTTTCGTCCGACACTGTTCGTCGCAGCGGTGCGTGCTGCACTCGGCGAAGCATCACTCCTCCACAGTGTAGATGCAATGCCCCCAAAGAACGGTGTGACAGAGGAAACCATCCTGAAGGCACTCGGTGCGAACACGCAATTGTCGCTTGCACAGACGGCTTCACTGATTACAGACGCATCGGTGGGTTTCGGGTATATCAGTCAGCGTGAGTATTGTCCAACCGCCTATAACTTGCGCGAACTGCGGGTGCACATCAAGAAACGTCCGCCTTGGGCAGCGACTGAGAAGGCGCAACAGTTCTTTTCGGCACGAGAGGCAAACTACATGGTGCTTGGCTACTATCACATCGGTTACGAGAAACCGCTTCTTCAATTGGCATGGGAGCGTGGGGTTGATGCCGCGGTTGCCGTGAAGGGGGAGGAAGGGACAAGCCATTACGCACTCCGACTTGGTAAACCTTCTACGAGCGATAGGATGGCAATCAACTACTCCCAAGGCTTCCGTCGCGTGAACGGTGTCCGTGAAGATTTCGCGTTGGATATAGATCCGGAGATTTATGGATTGGACTATACGAGAAGTCCACGTCCAGAGGTTGTCAGCGCGGGGGCATTTGCGGAGGCGGGTGTGGCGGCATTATCCGGTGAAAAAGGACATATCTACGACAGGATTCTCCTAAACACAGCGATGGTAGACTATCTATTAGGGATCTGCCCAGAACCTGAAGATGCGATTGCCCGCGCGCAGTCAGTGATGGACGATGGGCGGGCGTTGAAGCATCTACAGGCGTATGTGTCAAGGAGCCATCAGCAATAATCATTATCAGTTGTCAGTTGTCGGTTAAAGAAAGGTTTGTGGCAGGCAAAGCGTTTGCCACTGTCACACATCTTAACCCATAACCGATAACCGAAGACCGCTTAAATATAGCCTGTTGAACCATCGGGTCGGATCGGACAGGTGCGTTGCCAATGGATGTATTCGTTGTCTGTGATCGCGGATTCGTTCACCTCTACCCCTAAGCCCGGACGGTCACGCAATTCCAGATACCCGTCTTTTGGTAGATACGGTTCGTCTACCCAATCGTTCCATTCCGTCTCGGTCGGCAAGAGATACTCAAGGATTTTGAAATTCGGGGTTGCGGCGGAGAAATGGACATTAACTGCTGTTGCGAGCGGTCCCATCGGGTTGTGCGGTGCGATACTGACGTAGTGTGCCTCGGCAATTGCCGCGATCTTTCGCATCTCCAGTAATCCACCACAGACGCAAATATCGGGTTGAATGATGTCAGCACCTTGTGCCGCAATAAGATCCAGAAATTCAAAGCGTGTATAGAGAGATTCCCCCGTTGCGAGTGGTACTTGCATCTGGGCGCGTAGACGTGCCCACGCTGGCATGTGTTCGGGTCGGAGGGGTTCCTCGTAGAAATAGGGATCGTAGGGAGCGAGGGCATTTGCGAGTTGGAGTGCGCGAATCGGTTCAAAGATTTTGGCGTGTGGATCGAAAGCAAACTCCCATTCCGCGGGTGTGTTGTCCCGAATTTGCTCAAAATAGGTAGCCGCCGCATCACAGACGCGTCCCCAACGATCTGCGTCGGGATCGAGTTGGTAAGGACTCGTCTTGAACGCGGTGAATCCCCACTCTTCGTGGAGTTTGCGCGCTTGATCCGCAGCTTCGATGCCATCCCTGCCGCCGATACCACGGTAGACGCGGATGCGATCACGAGCGTGTCCACCGAGGAGCATGTAGACGGGTAAGCCCGCCGCCTTTCCACTGATGTCCCAAAGGGCGTGATCGACAGCAGAAATAACAGCAAGTCCAGCACCACCTGGTGGGAAACGGAACTGTTGATGCAGTTTCATCATTATATATTCAATTCGTCTCGGGTCGTCCCCTTGAATCATCTCGAAGATGTAGTCAGCAATCGGTTCAACAGAAAGATCAGGACCTGTAGAGTAGGCTTCACCCCATCCATAAAGCCCTTCGTCTGTTTCGACTTTGATGAGCCCGCGAGGTCGATTGCCAAATCGCGCCATAAAGGTTTTGATCGCTGTGATTCTCATTTTTTTAACTATGGACCTCCGTTTTTTATGGCGGTCGGTTGTCAGTGCGTTCGCTACGCTCACTTTCAGCTGTCAGCAAGAGGTCTTTGAGTAAAAGAAACATCTCTTTACTGATTACTGAAAGCAATGACGAAGTCATTGCGCCCTGACGACTGAAAGCCAATCACCATGGATGTGTGCGAAACGGTGAGGCGGGTAATCCTTCCTTGTTGATGAGATTCGGTTCCGCACTTTGATGCCAACCGAATCGAACCGCGACCGGATTCGCAACGGTATTGCTGGAGACGACAATTGTGTTGCCATCAACAGTTGCTTCCGCTTCGACGAATTGTTTGTTCTCGCCTGCGATTTCAAACCACGTGAGCGGTTTCTCGTCTCGTACCATCAAACCACTCCCGATAAAATCAAAACTCAATCGAATCGTGTCCCCTTCTACAGCCATCGACTTGTAAATCGGACCGGAATAGGTTACATCCTCTCTGCCGTAGGTTTTCGCAAGTGCCCACAGAGCAAGTCGTCTGCCCACCTCCTGCTTGTTTTGAGGATGGATGTCCTTGAGGTTACCCACATCCGTCGTTACAGCCATACCGGTATGCGGGACGGATAACGTCGCAGCCTGTGCTTCCCAAATTGCCGGTAGAGAAAATGGGCTGGCTCCCCAACCGTAGTTAAATGGGGCAAGTTGCACGAAATAGAAGGGAAAATCACCCTGTCCCCAAACCTCACGCCACCCATTGATGAGTGCTTTCATCTTTTCATGGTAGAGCATTCCGTCCTGAAGATTCGACTCGCCTTGGTACCAGATTGCCCCACGGACAGCGTAAGGAACGATCGGATACACCATGCCGTTGTAGAGTCCGGTGGGTCTGGCATGATGCCTTAAGGGGTGTCTATTGTCGGGCATCTGCGTAAGGCGCGTATCGGTTTCTAATGCCTTTCGTGTTTTTGCTATCCACGTTTCAATCTCCTTCATTTTTTGTGGAAGTTGCTCGCGATAGCTTACGTCTGCTTCCTGAATCTCTTTAGATATGGATTCAAGGGCAGGAACAGTTGCGAAACCGACAGGTGGTGTCCACGGCTCAATACGGGTGCCGCCCCAATTGGTACTGATTAATCCAATCGGGACATTGAGGTTTTTGTGGAGCTTCCTGCCAAAATAGTAAGCAACAGCGGAGAAATTTTCGATTGTTGTTGGGGTAGTCTCATGCCAGTCGGCTTCCACATCTTGTTGAAGCAGTCCCGATGGTCTATGGGGGATGTCAAACAGTCGAATCGCTGGATAATCCGCCGCGGCGATTTCTGCCTCACTGTCTTTTGACGCACGAACCGACCACTCCATATTCGATTGCCCGGAGCAGATCCAAACCTCCCCGAAAAGGACATTCGTCAATTCAAGGGTATTACTTCCAGTAACACGAAGTGTATAGGGACCACCGGCTTGCATTGCTGGGAGCTTGATTCGCCAATCACCTTTCATATCGGTAACTACGGTAGTCGAGAAAAGTGGTTCGGCATTCTCGTCTTCGGCACTGAGGGTTATCGTGATTTCTTCGTCTGGGGCTGCCCATCCCCAGATAGGGACTTGCATGTCGCGTTGTAGGACCATGTTACTGCCGATGACACGTGGCAATGTAACCTCGGCATGCAGGAAGGATTGTGTGAAGAGTAATAGAAAACCGATAAAAAATAGGGTGATTTGTTTCATTTTTTTAATTTTCCTTGCGGTTCGGCTTTTAATTGTTCCTTGCGGTTCGGTCAAGTAGGTTTCAAGTTTGACGTTCCTTTCCGTATATCCGCCCTCCATTTCATTACGGGCTATGCGCTCTTTAAACGAACCCGTAGCCTGCAACACTGGCGCAGGCGGATTTGAGAAACACCTGTCAAAGTCCAAACGCACGTCGCTTCTCCGCAAGGTATAATTAAAAACCTCTCCGTAGAGTCACCCTGCGCGATGCTTGGGCTGGGTTAATCTCCTCGTTCTTGAAGGCGTTCGGCGAGGTAGCTGTTGCGTTGCATGACTTGATTGTTGCGGATACAGATTCCGATTGCCCGTTTAGTTCCGACTATTACGACACGCTCCTTCGCACGGGTGATGCCGGTGTAAAGCAGATTCCGCTGTAACATGAGATAATGCTGTGTGTGTAAAGGGATAACAACCACGGGATACTCACTCCCCTGCGCTTTATGGACAGTCGTCGCGTAAGCCAAAACGAGCTCCCCGAGGTCTGCAGTATCGTAAGCCACCTGTTTATCAGGGAACTGGATGTAGACTTTTTTGTCGATGTGCTCAATCGCGACAACCCTTCCGATATCGCCGTTGAACACGTCATAGTCGTAGTTGTTGCGGATCTGCATCACTTTATCGCCAACACGGAAGCCACCCGCCGTGATGGATTGGTCTTTCGAGCGAGATACTTGGGCATAAGATTGGGCTCCGAACCGTGATTTTTCCAAAGGATGGCGGTAGACCGGCGCAGTATATTCCGGGTTCAATATTTCTTGGAGACGTTTGTTGAGGTTTTCAGTGCCGAGTGTCCCTCGCCGCATCGGACATAGGAGTTGGATGTCGTCTACTGGATGGTAATCGTAGTGCTCTGGCAGCCGGTCAGCGATGAGAGAACATACCAATTCGGTAATTTCTTCGGGATCGTCCTCCTCTATGAAGAAAAAGTTCCGTTCTGTGTCGCCGGTGAGTTCTGGAAAATCGCCTTTGTTAATGCGATGCGCATTGGTGACAATCATGCTCTCCTGCGCTTGGCGGAATATTTCGGTGAGTTGAATGACGGGTATCTTCTGAGAATCAATGAGTTCTCTGAGGACATTGCCTGCACCGACGGAGGGAAGCTGATCAGTGTCCCCAATGAGGATGACAGTCGTTGTCGGACGGATTGCCTGCATCAAACGGTTCATCAGGACGAGGTCCACCATAGATGTTTCATCAACAATGACGACATCTGTGTCTAAAGGGTTCTGTCGATTCCGTTTAAATCCATTGTTTTGCGGAGAGAATTCAAGGAGCCGATGAATGGTTTTGGCTTCGCTACCGGTTGTCTCACTGAGCCGTTTTGCCGCTCGTCCGGTGGGTGCGGTCAGAGTGATACGTCTGCCCTCTGCTTCAAACAAGCGAATCATGCCGACAACAGTCGTGGTTTTGCCTGTGCCGGGTCCGCCGGTAAGGATCATGGCGGGTGTAGACATCGCGGTATGGATCGCCTCGCGTTGTTGCGGCGCGAAACGGATACCCATCTCGCTCTCCAATTGGGTGAGGGATGGTGTGCTATTCGGTAACGATGGAGCGGTACTTTGCTCTTGACTGGAAACTAAGAGCCTTAAGAACTGATTTGCAACCCCCAGTTCGGCGTAGTAAAAGGGGGCAAGGTAGATGGCGGAATGGCTATCGGCTGTCGGCTGTCGGCTATCGGTAAAGAGGTTTTCTGGTGAAGTTGAATCCTCCTGCTGATCGCTGACCGCTGATTGCTGACTGCTAATCTCGTAGTCGGTCTGTGTCTCGTCCATGCTGATCTGCTCATCAGCGTTCAAGTAGTCTGTAAAATTGGGATTAATAATTTCCTCTTTTTCGACGAGGACAGAGATCCCTTGCGCAATCGCTTCCTGCTTCTGCTCAAGCATGGTTTGGCACGCCTCAATAAGTTCGGCACGGTATTGGAAGACGTGTCCATCATCTGCCTTTTGGCTGAGAACATATTTGATTCCTGCTTGTACCCGTTGCGGGGCATCCTTATCAATGCCGAGTTTCTGAGCGATTGTATCTGCCGTTACAAAGCCAATACCGTAAATGTCATCGGCAAGACGATACGGGTCTTCTGTGACAATTGGGATTGCGTCGTTTCCATAGGTTTTGTAAATTTTTGCGGCGTGCGCCGTGCTGACATCGTGAGATTGCAGGAAGATCATGACGTTTTTTATTTCGCGTTGCGCTTCCCACGCTTCTTTGATCATCTCCACGCGCTTCCGTCCGATGCCGGGGACGCGTGCCAATTTGTCAGGTTCGTTTTCAATAACATCCATCGTATCCATACCGAACTTACGGACGATGAGTCCCGCCATTTTCGGTCCGATGCCCTTGATGAGACCTGAGCCGAGATATTTTCTTAATCCGACGACGTTCGCGGGGAGGATGGTTTCATACTTCTCAATTTGGAACTGTCTGCCGTATTTGGCGTTATCTACCCACTCACCTTGTAGGAGCAGGCTCTCCCCTGGGTTGATGGATGCCAGATTGCCGACAACAGTGATGAGTTCGGCATGGTCGCGCGCAGAAAGCCTTCCGACTGTATAACCGGTGTCAGGGTTCTCATAGACGATACGTTCAAGTATACCCTGTAATGTTTCCATTTTTTAATTTTGCCCTAACGGGAGTTATCGGGCCACAGTGGCATTGGACGGTGCTTTCTAAAATCCGCCTTTCGCCTTCGGCTATAGGCTGCCGTCTTTCGCTAAGCTTTTCAAGGTAATAAATAGGACGAACTACTCAAATAATTGTGCAACCGAGCAGATAAATCCACGGACGACATCCTCACCGGTGAGTGTATCATCACGTGTGAGCATCTCAATGTCTGTTTCGGATCGATATACCGTCACGGTTTGGGAAACAGGTTCAAGTACCCAGACAAGGCGGGTTCCAGCGTTCAAATATGCGAGTGCCTTCTCGGCAACACGAGATTGGACATCCGAGGGAGAAACAACTTCAACTGCCAGCTCGGGTGGTATAGGAAATCCCTTTGTTTTGTCGCCCGTCAACTGTGCAGTCGAAACAAATGCGACATCAGGTTTCATTATCCGTTCCCCAACCTGAAAGGTGGTCTCCGCAGTGTACAAGCGGCCCAGTTTCTGTTGATGAACATGCGAATACAAATAATGAATGACATTGACACTAATTTCACCATGCTCCCTTGACGGTGGTGGCATCGGTACTAATTCTCCCTTAACATATTCATATCCCTCTACATCATGCTCGAGAAATTCCTCCAACGTCATCTTGAGGCTTTCAGGTGGACGTATTCCTTGCTCAACTTCGTGGATTTCTTGTAACTTCATGCCTGTACCCCCTCCGGATAGGGGCGAGGTTACCGCGCCCCTACGATTCAATCTCGGTCATCAGTTTCCGAAAAGCATTGAGTTGCGGGGCGATGATATGGGATGTATCCGTTTTGTTCTCAAGCGCTTCAACGGTTTTGAGTCCGTTGCCTGTGATAGCGAGAACCGTCGGTTCATCGGGTTGAATGTGTCCGTTCTTTATTAATTTTTTCGCGGCGGCGAGCGTTACACCGCCGGCAGTTTCGGTGAAGATACCTTCTGTGGAAGCGAGGAGTTTGATGGCATCCACGATCTCAATATCGGTGGCGTGCTCGCCGACCCCCCCGGAGTTTCGGACTGTATCAACAGCATAGATACCGTCTGCAGGATTACCAATAGCAAGCGATTTAGCGATTGTGTTGGGTCTAACAGGCTTTACAAAATCGCCATTCTCTTTGTATGTATTGACGATGGGTCCACACCCCTCGGCTTGGGCAACATGTATTTTAGTGTTCGGTTTATCTATTAATCCCAAAATGTGGAATTCATTTAAAGCTTTGCCAATCTTTGTGATGAGGGAACCCCCGGCGGCGGGTGCGACGATATGTGCAGGTGCCTTCCAACCGAGTTGTTCAATCAGTTCAAAGCAGAGGGTTTTCGAGCCTTCAGCGTAGAAAGGACGAATGTTGATGTTAACAAATGCCCACGGATAGACCCCACCAATTTCACTACAGAGACGGTTGACATCATCATAAGTGCCTGTGATACCGACGACTGTAGGACCGTAAACGAGAGAAGCGACGACCTTACCAACCTCGAGATCTGCGGGGATGAAAATGAAGCAATTCAGTTTCGCGATGGCAGCGTGTGCGGCTACAGCGTTGGCGAGGTTACCAGTAGAGGCACAAGAAACGGTGTCAAAATCGAGTTCTTTTGCTTTGCTTAAGGCAACTGCGACAACCCGATCTTTGAAGGAGAAGGTCGGATGACAGACGGTGTCATCTTTGATATAGAGTTCCTTGACGCCAAGCGCGTCTCCGAGATTCTTCGCTCGAATGAGAGGCGTAAACCCGGTGTTGGCACCATCTGTTGGTTCACCATCTATCGGCAGGAGATCCGCATAACGCCACATGCTCTCTGGACCGTTTTCTATTGAACGCCTTGAAATAGATTTTCGTATCTCTTTATAGTTATAGTCTACTTCCAGGGGCCCGAAACAGAACTCGCAAACGTGAAGAGGTTCCTTGGGATACTTCTCCCCACATTCGCGGCATTTGAGCCCTAATACTTTTTCCATTTTTTAATTTTCCTTATTTTTAAACGATTGAATCTGGGCATCGCTCCCTGTGCAGGTCTCCTATAGAGGCTTGCAGTTAACCATCTACTCGTCTCTGATACAATATCTAAATGCACGAGTAGATGGTTAAAATGTTCCGCGATGGTGCCTGGTTAAATTTCGGCGTGGATTGTGGCGGCTACGATTTTTCGCGCATCTTCAATTTTTTCGGATTCTGTGCGTTCCCTATTATGTTCAGTAGATTAGATTGTCAGTTTAACGCTAAATTCGTTCTTTCCAGATTGTAATGTGAGACGCATAAAAAGCGAATGTTCCCCGATCCACCTGACATCATCGACGTTGGACTCGGTTAATTGCAAACCTTCGTGGTCGCCCCACACCGCTATCCCATAAGGCATCGTCCTCGTTGACTCTACCATAATAGCGATGTGTAATTGCGTCCGGTGTCGCGTCGGTAAAAAGCCGGTTAGGACAGGTCTATTCGCCTCGGATTGTAACACCCGTTCGCCGCTATAACTTTTGATTTCAACAGGATCCATAGCACCTTCAACAAAGGTGAATTCGCATGCCGCGTCGTAGTAAAATATTTTTAACGTAGACTTCGACTCAGCAGTTTCCTTTTGGATCTCTGGACTCGCGCCTACAACAGCTGTCGGTTCGGTTTTCTGGCACTGTTTAATGTAATCGTCAACCATTTGAGAAAGAAGCAGCGGTTTTGTGTCTTGAATACTCACGACGTGTGCGAAGTAGGCATCCAATCGCTCCAAGCCCTCTTGCCCGAGGTGCGCAACGGTAAGTGGGTCGATATGTTCCACATAACCGAGCCATTGATTCCACTCCGTGCTTCCTACATAGACATCGTAATGCTGTTGCGCTGTTCCGTTTAAGAGTGCGGCGCGGAGATTATGTGTATCTTCGGCGAGATGAGCAGCGGTATGGTAAGGTATACCAACAATCTTCTCAAATGATTGTGCGAGATCTGCATCAGCGGTACTGCGCGCGACAATAGAATCTATAGACGCGGAAGCCTCAAGCGGGTAGAAACATCCAAAACCCCCGCGATCGACCTCAATTTCGGGAACGCTCGAGTCTGTGTCATCAACATCCGGCTGATTCCAGTGGTAACCCCAAAGTCCTCGGAATCCGGTCTGTTCAAGTGCCCGTAGGAAAGCATCATTCTTGAAGACTGCACCTGCAACGTTGGGTTCCGCCCACGGCATTGCCCGCGTGAGTTTTTCCCGTTCCCTGATTATGTATTCCGGCAACCTCTCTCGCATCGTGACGAGATGCGATGCCATGGCTTCTGTGCTGGCACCTGGATTTGCGTCTCTTTCCCTCTCCCAGTTTGTTTCCCAGATCGGTCTGATGTCGAGCATCAACAAAGGAGCATCGCCGTTCTCTGTGTGGAATGTTGTGAGTGTCTTCGCAACGATTGGCGCAGATTTAGTATCGACCGCCCATGTTATGGGTATACCGTGTTTGTGCGCAACTTCTGCTAACAGTCGCATGCCCTCAAGCAACCGTTCCCGGTCTTCCGCTATTGCTGTGCTTACCAAGCCGTAACTCAGCATTACTATTCCAAAAAGACGGTAACACCCATATCGGCGTACTTTTGACGGGTGCTGGGACTACCGTTCCTAAAGCAGACAGCGGTTGTCGTTCCTTCCAAAGCTTTCGCGACGTATTCAACACAGGCATCGACAGTCTGGAGTGCATGATTTGGATGACTCTCAATGCTGAATGTCAGATCAGCGGGACCGAAAGAGAGACAGTCAACACCCGGCTTGGCGAGATATTGCGCATGTGTGACGGCTTCTATGGACTCAATTTGCATCCAGAGGATACCATTGGAATTCCACCAGTCGGCGTATTCCAGCCGTTCTTTACCTTCGGAATTCACTCGAGGAGCACCGCCCCAACTCCGGATGCCCTGTTGCGGGTAGTAGAAAGCCGCAACTGCTTCGTTTACGGTCTCGTCTAACTCGACCTGTGGCACCTCAATGCCTGAAGGACCTAAATCCAGATAGTTGCCGATGAGATACGCGTTTCGGGTGTGCTTAATCCGAAAGTTGACGAAAATCCCCAGTTCATTCGCCATGTTACAGAAGGCGACGAGCCGATCCTCGTTGTATGCAGAATGTTGGCTATCGACGGCGACAAAATCATAACCGCCTTCCTCGACCTTGGCGACGAGTGCGTCGGCAGATGATGCCATAGAGACGTTAGCGCCATAGACGAGTTCTCCGTTATGTATCCGCTGTTTCAAATTTGCTGCTGACATTGTCATCCCTCGCTTTTTGTTGCAGCTTGCAGGTTTCCAAAACTTGCCGTTAAATAGGGTCTGTGGTGCGTGTAAGTTCAGTTTGATAATGCAAACGGCATAGCAGGTGCTATTCCGAAAGCAAGGCAGGCGTTTCACGTCCCGCCTGAATCTCTACAATTATACCCCAAAAATCCTTTTCTGTCAACGGATTTGTGCTTTGTATAGAGCATTCAGCGATCAGCCGTTGTTATTTCCTTTTGCCGCGTTTCAGAGTATTCAGAGTGAAATCCGGAAAGTGATAGGTCTCAGAAAGGGTTGTAAACCCACGCCATGACTGGGTTCTTGGCGGTTTTTGTAGAGGGTGTTTTTCAGATTTACTCTGAAATTTTTATAAGCGGGAAAGGAGTTGGCAGTCAGGATTGGAAGATCCGTTCTACAAGAGTCGGTTGTCCTTCATCCTCGTAGGAATTGCATCTGCTGGTTGTCGAAATGGCGTTCCGATTTCTGGGTTGGTCGGATCCGCCACGCATCAGGTAATCGGACGAGCGTGTTGATAACATCTGGGTTCTCGAAGTAGGTATCGTCTATCTGCCAGAACTGGAGGCGGGGATAGGTTTGGCGGTTGTGTTCAAAACTACCCATGTTCTGCGCCTCTTGTCGCATTCTTGCAGTGACAGGTTCAATGGTGATAAAGATACCGACTTCGGCGTTGTTCTGATCCATGACGTGACAGAAGGCACGGACTTGGGTAATGGTAGGTTTACCGGTCTTGACCTCGGCGAGGACACGCGCCTCGGTCTCCTTCATCTGCTGAGGATTCCACAATGTGACATGCCCAACGCCATCAAGTCCACCATCGCTGACATCTTTCGTCGGTCTGAGTCCAAGCCGCGTTACTGCCCAATTTGAGAAGTCGTGATATTTGCGTTTATCTCCCTCTTTTAGCAGCCTACGGACCTCCTGCATGTTTGTTGGGTAGCCTTCAATCTGGTAGTCAACGGACGGCTCTAATCCGTGTCGGTCTGCCAACCGTTGGCGCATCGGATCGAGTGCGAGGATGGTTATGTCTATTCCCATCCATTGCCGATTGAGGGTATGCGCGGCATCAATCGTCGTGCCGCAGCCGCAGAAGGGATCGAGAACGATGTCGCCTTCGTTGCTGGAGGCTTTTATCATACGTTCATAAAGAGCGATCGGTTTTTGTGTGGGATAACCGAGACGTTCACGTTTGGGCATGTGCCCTGGACCGGGAATATCGACCCAGTAATCTTCAACAAGTTTCCCGCGTTCAGTATATGCTGTTTCTAGTGCTTTAACTTCTTCACGCGTTCGATTTCCTCTTGCGAGAGAACTACCTCCTGTTCTGGTAACACGCGTGTAAGCAACCCGCGCTCCATCTGAATTAAAGAAAGCAGATGTTGTTTTCCCGTAAAATAAAATTATATCGTGTTTGCGAGGAAACCAACGTTTCGCGCTACTTGGTCCTTTGTATCCCCACACAATCTCATTTCGGAAGTTTTCCTCTCCAAAAATTGCATCCATCACGCCTTTGAGATAATGATTTGCAGTGGGATCACAATGCAGGTATATACTACCGGTAGGTGTGAGTACTCGGTGCATCTCGGCAAGACGGGGTCCCATGAAGGCGAGGTAGGCACGCATAGCCCCCTTACTACCAGATACACTGTTTTGAAGGACTAAGTCGTAGCCCTTAAGGCAGTTGTCGAGTGCTTTGTAGATGTCGCTGGTGTAGGCGCGTTTTTCGACATCGGCGCGAGCGTCTTGTGCAGCGGTGTCCCAGGTCCAAGTATCGGTGAACGCCTTTTTCTGTGCAAGGGAGTCACCGATGAAGGCGTTGTAGTCGCGTCCGCTGTTGAAAGGTGGGTCGGTGCATATCAGGTGGACGCGTTCGTCATCCATTTCGCGGAGGATTTCGAGGTTGTCGCCGAAGTAGAGTTTGTTCACTGTAAGTAACCTTGAGGCGGTAGTGACTCTGGATCCGCAAAATTGAGAGGAGACGGTTTGGAATGTCTTGTTCCATCTGAATCCTCATAGGTAACACTGATAGTAACTTTCAATTGATTTAAATCGCCTTGTGGATCTGGTATAATAGGCTTATTATGCCTTCTTTCATCGCCCGGTGCAAGTAAGTCAATTCCGTGCCTGAGAAGATTAATATTCTCAAGTGGTTCGCCTCCATAAGGAGCGAACGAAAGACTTTCTCTGTCTCCAAACTCAATTTTATGGGCAACTCCCGTCCCTACATTTTTTATAGAGAGTATAATCTCATAGTCAGCAAAGTATTCGTTATGGACATAGAGATTACCGCGTAGGAGACGGATTATGATTTCTGGTTTATAGGTTGCCTTTAGAGTTTCCCTTGTAAGTCGGACATGCTGCCATGTTATATACGCCAGCACAGCAGTGGCAACTGCTACAACTGCTCCTGTAATTAACGTTAGCCATTCTATCATGAATCATACCTCTATTGGACAGACTTATGCATAACTTCAGCTGCTGTCTTGGCTAACAAGTCAAGTGTTACATTTTTTAGTTCGCTCAATATAGTCGTATCCGTCTCTCGGTCAACAACACGGAATTCGATTTTTATTTCTCCATTTTCATCAGTGTATTGCGAGATTTGCGGATCACCTACAAAAAGATTCATATACTCACCGGCATAACATTCCACTACGAGTGGTTTACTCCGATCAGGTGGGTATGTTATCTTTACATTTTTATGAAATGGTAGTTCACGAACGTTAAAATAGGTCCACCCCTTAGCCCAATTCTGGGAACCGTGGGTGACAACGCTAGGGACGAAAAAACGCCTTCCAGTTTCTTTTTCTAGAGCTTTACAAATATTTCCTGCGACTGAAATATCGCGTTTAGCATCTAAACGAGTCACCTTAACTTTTAGTGCGTTGATGTGTTTAGAACTCGCCTCATCATATTCTAAGTAGTCATAACTTTTCAAAGCATGTTTAAGTGCGTGTACAATTGTCTGATCTTCCCATAACTGCATTATATATTCCTCCTTTGATGGCGAGCGGGGAACCTCACCCCTACGAACTCAGTACTTATCACAAAATCGAAATATTATTATTTAATATTGCTAAAAATGTTACGTTTTTATAACATTTTTAAATTGGTATTTCTGTGAGGATTTTCGGTTGAGACCCAGTGGAGACGTAGGGTTTTTGGGTGTTTCTCAGTTGTGATTCCGTATTGAAAAAAAATAATTTGGTGGAAAGTGTAACATTTTACTTCATCTATCAATCAATCAAGTGTGAAATATAATATTACTTATTGTTATATTGGCTCCATCACGAGGCGGACCTCGCGTCCATCCAGTATGAGGAAAATATCGAACTCTAATTCCGACCCCAGTGTCTGCTTCATCGTCTCAATCACCTCTCGGACAAGCGGCGTAATCTTCGAGGCGAACTCCAAGGGTGATAGATCTGTCACAAAGTCTAATTCCATTTCCAATCTGCGTTGCATCGGATACCCTCAATTTCGTTGTCACGGTCATAGCATATCATCATGGCAGATACTTTCAGCGTATGCCACGGTAGAACCCATACCATAATAGGTTATGATATGTAGATTATTCTATCTATAGTATACTCTATTTTGCGTCCAAAGTCAAATTTAGTTTTTCTCGGACGAACGCCTTTTTCTTTAAGGGGGAGTCTATATCATAGCATAACATATATCAGATGCCAAGTCAAGTGAAAAATATCAAATTTGGAGTGCCAAATTTGATGCAAGTTCAATTTGAGAATTCAATCCGGAGCGGTTCTAAACCGCTCCTACCAAACTTGAGAAAGCGTATAGATTCAAGAATTGACAACATCAGATTTTCAGGATATGATGCTTGGGAGCGAGAAAAATTATGACAATGGAGAATTAAATGAAACCTTATGAATACGTTGAACATACAGCCGATATGGGGCTATTGGTTAGAGGGAAAAGTCTACCGGATCTCCTAAAAAACGCGGCACAGGGACTCTTTGAAACGATAGCAGTTGTGGATACTGTCGATGAAACAGACTCGGTGGAGATCCACCTCACGGCTGAATCCGTGGAAGACCTTTTTGTGGGATGGCTCGACGAACTCATCTTCCAGCACGAGACAAAGGAAATCTTCTTTAAACGTGCTGACATCAAGAAGTGTAGCGAAACAGAAGTATCAGCGATTGTCTACGGTGAACCGACAAATTTCGATAAACACGAGGTTTATACTGAAATTAAGAGTGTCACGTATCATCAGCTGCAAGTCGTGCGAAAGTGTGATGGTAGTTGGTTTGCTCAGGTGATTTTTGATCTGTGATACGTCGTTTTTTATGGGTAAAATTGATACATCGTGGTGTTGAGAAGGATGTTCAGGAGGCTCCATGTGCTCCCCATGAGATAATCACCGAGGACTAACCCTAAAAAGAAGGGGATGGCGCGCCGATAACTTTGAATACCACCGTGCCGAAGAATAAGCCATTTTAATATCAAAGCAATCAGCAGTGGAATCCAGAGGTCGGACATCTCTTGGTTGCTCGCCATCACATAACCAAGAGGATGCAGCGGCAGCCAAAAGAATTTGACACGAAGATATGTAAGCACCATCATCACAGAGAATCCAATGCCCATGAATATCACGCCGAGCCAGTCTGTGTTGAGCGGATACGTAATCCAGTTCGTCAACCGTCCGAAGTATTCTCTTCCGTAGCCGAGTGCCCACGGTCCAAAATATCCGGAATCTGCCCCGAATTTGTAATAGAAATGTAACTGCACCCAGAGCGCGATAATCACACCGAAAACAGTGGCGATGATAACCGTCAAGAGCATCCGGCGTTGGTTAATATTGGCGAGTTCGGCGATTTTAAAAGCCTCCAACTGATGCGGCATCTGCTGCGGACGGTAATCTCGGTTGAAAAAGCAGACGGAGAGCGCCGTTAAGTTCCGGGCACCGAGGCGGTGCGTCCCCAAAATGGTGTTTAAGATGTATCGAGGTGCCTGCCAGTGATAGGCATGGACAAAAATGCCGGATTCGGCACGGATGCGTGTTGTGACCAACGGCGTTATGAGGAAGAGGACAGCGAAAGTGAGCGCGAGCCAGACCGCCATGCCCGCCTTGTAGAGGAGAAATGCAAACAACAGAACGCCAAGCACTAATCCCCAGACAGCCATTCGATACGACATCGGTTCGTCGTGCTGTTCGATTGGCGGTTCTCGTCCACGTGCGGGTAGCGCGCTCCTCAAAACGGCACTGAAATGCCGTTTGCCGGTCCACCCGAAAAAGAAGCAGAGTCCGATAAAAGCACCAATTGTCTGTTCGTTGAGATAGGGAAAACGCGGAATGCTACTCCATCCAACGGCTTTTGCTAAAGCGACTTCGTTTCTATAGAGAAAATAGAAGAGGGTCGTCGAAAAGAGGACATCTAACGGCATGAGGAACATAATGCCGATAGCAAACGGATAAAAAGCCGTGATGATGGTGCCGTAAAGACTCAAGGGTGGCTCCTGAAACGAGAAAAAACGGCGCGTCACCGGGATATGTGGTATGACGGGATAGAGATGGCTTAATCCGTTGAAGAGACTGATGCCAGCAGCGATTGCAAAGCCGATCCACATCCGCTTATTTCGGAAGAAACCGGACGCGGGATTCGTCATCGCAAGCGGGAGCTGAATAATCGGGAAGGTGAGCCGTTCACGCTGTGCCCATTGTCGGCGCAGGATCGTGTTGAGACAGAGAAAGATGAACGCTATCACCGAAAACAACAATAACCACGCCCCTATGACTGGTACCCAAACCCGTAAGTGAAGGGGACGATACAGACTCGATTCCCCCAAGTAATAGCCACGGAGGGCGTCTCTATCCGAAACAGTGAGCCATTCCGGGAGATGGTGCCAAAATAGGGTGCGCCACTCGTTCTCCTCTGTTGCAAACCAGAAGCTATGTCCAAGGACAGATAGGATCGCTTGAAAGACATCACACCCAGCCAAACTTGTGGCGAAACTGAGCGTTACATACAAAAACAGCAATTCGCCTTGCCCAAGGGCAAAATTGCTTCTTAGGAGCCGGATAACCCCGTTCATCAGCATCACTGCGGTGAGGATGAAAATGACATTGGACAGGGGGACGACCCATGTTGGAAAGGTATAGCGCACGAGTTCCATCTGGATGAGGAAATAGCAGTTGATGGGTGCGCTAATAGCGAAGATGCTTATGGCGCGCCAGGTGAAGGCGCGCTGTTGTGGGAGAGAAGTCAATGTTAATCCGCCTCAACAATGTCCATGCACAGGGGTCTCACGTGCTTTCTCGAAGAGGTCTGTCCATTCGTCAGTGCCGTCGTCAAAGGTTAACTCCAGACGCGCACCTTCTATCTGTGCCTCACCGTTGCCGGCATTGAAATAACTCAAACCATCACCAGACATGTGGATGCAACTGCCGTCGGGATAAACGGCGGTTTTGATGATACGCGGGACAGGATGAATTGTGTAACCTTCAGCGTCCAATTTATCATCAGGCACGCGAAAGCGTTCAACTGCGTCTTCATCGACTTCAACGCCTAACCCAGGGGCATCGGGGATTTTGTGGCATCCATCCGAGACCTGTATCCGTTGTGTGAGCAGATGGTCGCTGTAGAGATTAATACAGGTGATTGCGGGCCACGTCGCATGCGTAAGCACACTTCCGAGATGTCCTGCCCAGGTCGTTGTCAAGCCATTTCCGACGATTTGGAGCCAAAAGGGCATATCCGCGGCTGCGCTGAGTTGTCCCTCACGCATGACCTGCGATTTACCGCCACCGATGACAAATCCCGTGCATACGTCCTCACGGATGCAGGTGGTATAGGGTGGTGACCCGAAGTGCATGGCGACCTGACACCCAACGGTTTGGCGGATCTGCTTGTTTCCGTCAACATCGCTCTGCGGGATGGGGGTCTCAAACATTGCCACATTTGGGTGTGACGCGAGTTTTTGCAGGATCGGGATAGCGGTCTCTGCGTCGCGCCAAGAGCCGTTCGGATCGAGGTCGAGTTTGAAGTCCGATGGGACACCCTCTGCGACCGCCTCTACCTGTGCGGCGATATCCCACCACGGGCGCGGCTTGTTTTTGAAACTGGTATAACCGTTTTCCACGGCATCTGCGGCTTCCGCTGCCCAGTTTTCAGGCGACGAGTCGATACACCACCACGAAATCGGAACCGCCTCGCGACACTGCATACCGAGGAGTTGATAGACGGGTACTTCCAAAATTTTGCCAACGACATCAAAGAGTGCCATCTGTAAGCCAGCACCGAGCGAATCGTCGTTCATGAGTTCGGCAGGACTTTGTCCAAGCACACGCTCGACACTGGCATCGCTGACTCGGGAATAGGTATAGTGAACGACGGTCTCACCCCAACCGACATGCCCGGTATCCGTGGTAACCTTGCACAGCTCAAGGATCGACCAGTTGTAAACAGTAGAGACGCTTTGAGTGGTAATCCGTTGTTGGCGTGGGGTGAAGGGGACATCTACAAGCAGGCGTTCAACGTTCGTGACTTTCATGGAAGGACTCCTAAGGTTCAATGGAAGGATGCGATGTATGGGTACCTTGGAATGTGTTTGCGAAAAGAAAAAAGGCGAGGGGATTTGATTGAAGTCATCCCCTCGCGCTATACGATATTAATAAGAGGTTTTAACCGCGCCCCAGCTGGTAGTGAGTTTGCCTTTGGCATCAACATCAAAACCATTGGCGTTTGTAACGAGAATACTGTCAATCCGCCCCATCCCCCAACTTTCGTGCCAAACACCAACGGAGCCGGCACTTTTGTTAGTAGCTTTGTCGCTTTCAAGAATGGGATCTCCGAGTTCTTCGGAGGGTGCAAACAGGTCTTTGACCTCTTCAAGTTTCATGTACCAGATTTTAACGTTGTTGCCTTTGACTTCAACGCGTCCCAAATAGGCGACGGCATTCGTCTGGTCGAGTCCGCCCCCTAAGCCGTGTGGTTCACTGGCTATTTCCTTACCACCATTTTCACAACCGCACTGGTCGAGACATTGTCCGGAAGGACAGCACCCGTCTTCCAAGCTCATGAAAAGGACAGAAGCTGTCTCATTATAGCCCCAGACAGCGAGATAGCCTTTATCGTCTCCTTTTCTGCGGAATTGCACACCGAAACTATCATCATCACCAAAGGAAAAGACGACCTGGATGATACCGTCGGTAAAGTTTTTCAAACCAGGCAGTTCTGTGTTACCGGAGATGCCACATCCCTCAGCGGTTTGCTTCATGGATCTCTTTCCACCGAGTTTGCCGCCTTCAAAATCATCCGCAGCCCAGATGGTCCCGGCGTTCTCGGGTTTATATTTTTTGACGTCGTTCACACCGGCATCGGGTATTGCGTCCTTAGAGCCATCCTCAAAATCGGCGTAAAACACAACTTGCCCGCTGGCATGGAACGAAACAAATAGACTTAAAACGAGGCTCATTAGAAAAAAACGTGTCTTCATGAATGTCTCCTCCGATTTCATAAAGAGTTGTGTTGTCGTTTATTCACAAGCAACAGTATTGCGACAAGGTTTTTTAATTTACCTTGCGGGAGAACAACGCGGGTTTCAAATATGGCATCTCATTCTCACGAGTTGAAGAAATTGAGGAAACACCCTATCAAAAACCCCAAGCAAAAACCCCGCGCCGTTGTTGCGGGCTTACGGCTTCGCGGCTAATTTAAGGCCATAAAGCGTTGGTTAGAGACCCGCTCCAACAAAGGCACCTTGTCTTAAAACTAAAGTGGTTTTAGGTGAGGCACAAAGACCTCACCCACAAAGATGGGTAATGCGATGCAGGTAGACTGAGGTAGGGTAACCTCGCCCTGCAACGCCAGTTGATTTTACGCTATTCGTCTATATTAGAGAAGAAGACTAATAGCTACTTTTAACATCGCCCCAGGTCGTGGAAAGTTTGGCATGTGGATCGACATCAGTGGTGCCACCTGGACCGGTAACAAGGACACTCCCGACTCGTCCGTTGCCCCAACTTTCGTGCCAGATACCGACGGTACCGGGTCCCAAATCATCTGCGCCATCGTATTCAGCGACAGGGTCGCCGAGTTCACTGGAAGGCACAAAGAGACCGGGGGCATCGTCAAGTTCCATATACCAGGCTTGGATAAGGCTGCCCGTGACCTCAACGCGTGCCAAATAGGCGACGCTGTTGTCTTGGGAGAGGTCTGCGCCTAAGCCGTGATCGACACCGACGAGTTCATTTCCACCGTTTTCGCAGCTGCACTGGTCGAGACATTGTCCGGAAGGACAGCACCCGTCGGCAAGACTACCGATGATAATTTGGGCTGTTTCGTTATAACCGAATGAGACGAGATAGCCACTGTCGTCACCGTCGCGACGTAACATGAATCCAACACTGTCATCATCCTGCCATGAAAAAACTGCCTGGATGATACCGTCAGAGAAGTCGCCGACACCGGGGAGAGGTGTGTCCCCGGAGATGCCACATCCTTCGGCAGATTGATGCAAGGCGCCAGTGCCATCAGGGAATTCATCTGACTCTACCCAAACGGTTCCAGCGTTTTCTGGCACCCAATTTGCTGGATCGTTAACGCTGACATCCGGGATCGCTTTAGAACCGCTTATTTCAAAATCAGCATAGAAAATTACCTGCGCGCTCGCGGGGCCAATCAGCATGATTGAAAAAAGTGTGATGAACACCATAAGGTGGGTTCTTGTCATTTTGTCACTCCTTTATTGGTTGATCTTTCACAAGTTAAGTAGTCTGCTCCAAAGCCAGTCTTGCTTGCTAAGGGCAGATTTTTATCGATAGGATGGTTTCTCCTGAAACCGATGCATAAAATTTAGCAAAAATGCATATTTCTGTCAACATAAAATAATAAAAATAGGGAACAATTGCTTTCAGTGGACAGTTCGCCACATTCAGTGATAAAAAAGTATATGAAAATTTGGTGGTATGTGGTGTGGGGCAGAAGACGCAGTTCGTGCGTATACCCCGATAGGATTTCAGGCGGGAAAGTGCGCGGTTTTAAATCAGTGCTTTCAGTCAGAGGCTATTATTTGCAAAAGAGGCGAGGTGCTTACCTGGGTGTTTTCGCAAGCAAACCTCGCCAGCAGTGTGTTAATCAGCAGATAGTCTATACAATATAAGACTCACCCTTGTTTCTGAACAGGTAGTAGAAGGAAACGTAGACAGACAATTGCTATAGGTATAGCGGAGAGTGGAAGGGTCTCTAAAGTTACGAAAACTAAAGACCGTTTGATTTTTTATAGTCTTTCAACCTATTTTGCAACGTCCGAATACTAATTCCCAATATCTTCGCCGTTTTCGTCCGATTCCCGTTCTGCCACGCCAAAGTCGCAAGGATGAAGGCTTCCTCCACAGCTTTAAGGCTTGTACCGAGAGAAAAAGGCGTGTCTTGTTGGTTCTCAGGTGTGTGAATTGCCGTTGGAGCACTCACCCGTAGTTTCTGGAATGCCAAAATTTCTTCAGGTAGATGAACGGGTAATATAGCCTCCCCGTCCGCCAAAATAACTGTGTGGATTAAGGCGTTTTCTAACTCTCGCACATTCCCGGGCCAAGGATAGTTTTGCAGGCGGGCGAGCGTCTCTGGAACAATTTTCCGTACCGGCTGCGAGTAGGTATTGCAATGTCTCTCGACAAAGTATTCCGCCAACATGCTAATGTCCTCTCGCCGTTCGCGCAAAGGTGGCAGAGAGAGAGAAACGGCATTCAATCGATAGTAAAGATCTTTTCGGAAAGTGCCATTCTCAACCGCCTCCGCGAGGTTACAGTGAGTAGCGACCACAATTCGGACATCTACTGGAATAGGTTTCGTTCCACCCAGACGTTCAATCTCACCGTTCTCGACTGCCCGTAACAACTTTGCCTGCAGGGCGAGCGGCATATCTCCAACTTCATCGAGAAAGAGTGTTCCGTTGTGTGCCCTTTCAAATTTCCCGATATGTTGCGTTTTCGCGTCCGTAAACGCCCCTTTTTCATGTCCAAACAGTTCGCTTTCAAGCAGCAGATCCGGAATCGCGGCACAGTTGATGGACACCATCTCATTTTCCGCTCGATCGCTGTTTTGGTGTAAGGCACGTGCTATCAACTCCTTACCGGTCCCGGTCTCACCGCAAATAATTACCTTTGCTGGGGTACTCGCGATTTTATCAACCTGTTTGAGAACAGTAAAGAGCTGCGGACTTCTCCCAACGATGTTGTCATAGTTCCCCCGTAATGTATCTCTTGCGACGGCACGAGCATGGGAAAATTGCGGTACTTCCGCTTTTGGAACCAAGCTTGAATTATCTACCTGCTGCGGAATTGGACGCCGATCACCATCATCAGAAGCCAGTAAAACCGACTCGGACGAGGTGTCTGTAAACCGAGTCCCGTTGCCCTGTTTCTCTACAACAGTAGCACCGTAACCATCTCTCTCAAGAAGCATTTCTAAACTTCTTAGGGTCTCATGAGTTACCTCGCCTAAAATAAAAACGTTTCCCTTATCATAGGGTCTACCTTCCTTGGTTTTGTATCTCATTCCCTTCCCCTTTTTTGGTATAGACGTGATTCACTTTTCACACACTTTCCTACATAATAGGGACTTCACAATACAATAACGCGTATGAAAGAAGGGAAGGTTGCATAAAATGCAATAAAAATTGCATAAAATGCGGTAACAGGAAAAAATTGCACCAATTTATAGCATAATTTTCCTAATTCTTTCGTCCGTGTCTGGTATTTACAAGGATGCCTGTTTACTTCACGGGGAATTCTGTCGCGAGGTATTTGGGATTTGATCTGATGTCGGCTGGATAGCGGATCTCCCACACTTTGACGAGTGCTTTTGCAAAATTATTTGTGGGATAGATTGGTACAAAGGTAGTGCTTGGCTCCCCACGCAGAAAGGGTGCCGTAGCAGTTTCTTTACCGGTTAACATGAGATGGGTGGCACTGTGGGATCTCAGAAACTCCAACGCCTCGCGTTCGGTTTTAGCGAAGTTGACGTGCCGTCGATAGAGATCTATCCAATGAGGGATGTAGTGGTCCTGATCAACAATGGTTTTCACACCAGCGATGACATTAAGTTGACTTCCATGGTTCCAATGCGCGGCAACAACAGCAGAAGTGGGTAGATTGCCTTTCATCCAATCAAATGCGTGAGCGAGGCTACCTCTCCCTGGTATAGCCCTACGAGATTTGATAGCAGTAGATAGCGCACGGTTTGCATGCCCGCCTACAGGTGCCCAGAACAGGATCAGGGTCAACATCAGGGCAGGGATCGCTGTTTTTAATAGGAGCTGCGGTACACGGTGTTTCACTTTATTGGCATAGAAAGTGGCTAAGAACATGAGAAGATCTGTGGTGAAGAAAGCAATGGATATTCCGACAAAAAAATTGTAGCGTTTAGCATCTCGTGCCAATGCCACCCAAAAGAGAAACCATACAATAAATGCAATGTAGATGAACTCATTTTCAACAAAGACCCGTCTTCGCCATGCAAGAACAAGGAATCCAATGACGCAGGTAGCAATAGCGATACTAAATAGCAAATCCACAACGGATGTTCCCAAAAGTGAATCAAGTACACTGCGGTAAAAGGTTGTTCCTGTGAAAAGTATCAGTGGTGCGGCGAACACCCATCCCCGTATTTTCCAAAAACGGAAGATTGTCATAGCGATCCCAAGACTCCCCAAGACAAAAACACTACCGTAATGCGTCATCCAGTAGATGAGAAAGGTGCTATCCAACTCTTCAATGTTTTGCATAAGCGCATTTTGGCTGAAAGGTACAGTCGTGTCGGCAAAGGTTTCGTATTGTATTAGAATATAACCGAGCGCGAGCATGATGCTGGCAAGGGTTAACCCAAGCGCAAGGGTGCGTGCGTGTGGACGAAGTTTCTCAGCAAAAGAGACTTTTGTAATGAGAAGGTGGCGGAGGTAACGGATAATTAAAAGGAGGAGAGGAGGCGCGAGCATTAGGGCGGCGATGTGCGTTGAAAGGCCCTGTCCACTTCGATAAGCAGGAGATACAAGGTACAGCAGTGGTACGAAAGTGCAAACCCAGATCAGGTATAACCCTAATCTGTCTTCAGTTTCAGAGGTGAGAAACCGCCAGATTTCAACCAGTAGAACGATACTGAGAAAAACGCCAAAGCCTTCCCAACTAACACCTCCAAGGAACATAGCAAAACCGCTCGCGAGTGTCCATAAAAGACATTTACGCGGCTGTTGTGATTGCAGTGAAGTGAGATAGGTTGTGACGGTGAGGATACCGAGCATGAGACACCAACTGTCTCTATCTCCAAACCCGGCAGTGCTGCGGGTAATCGCCCCGGGGAGCGTTGCTAAAAGCACACCAACGATGCTTGAAAAGAGAATATCGAAAGTGCGATAGAAAAAGAGACAGAGTGCACCGAGCCCAATGCAGAAGCAGACGAGGGGTGTGTAGACGATAACGTGATAGAGTGTAACATCCGGGACTATCCGAGTGATTCCTATATGAGCGTAGGCAAGGACGTACCCGTAGAGGTTGAGGGTTTGGGTTAAATCCCTACCGAGTGGAAGCCAGCGATTCATGTCCCGTTCTGGCAACTTTCCGTGTTCAGAGATGAGTTGTGCCTGCCAGTAGTAGAAGTAACCATCGGGTCCGGTTAACTGCCCTGCGGGAACATTTGTGACCCCTTGAAACCGAATGAAAGCGGCAATGCACAGGATGCTAACAATCAGAACAACAGCAATTAATTTTTTAATTTTTATCATATCATCGATGAGATGCCTCCTTCTGTTGTGCGGCAGCCTTCCTACGTTTACGCTTCTCCATGAATTCTTTGAACTTCGCTAAGTCTTCGTTGCAACAGCCGCAACCTTTCTCGGCATTGGTGGAATCGGCGTTGACAGAAGCGGTCGTGCTTATCTGTCGCGGTGTATGGACGGGCAATCTGTCGGTTGCATAACCGATGAAGGTGACAGAGATACCGATAATAGCAAGTCCAGCGATAATGTATAGGAAGTGTATATCCTTCATTGGCTCGTTTCCTTATTCCGTTGAATCAACCGTTCGATATATATGGCGATCTCAGGATCAGACTCTTTGACCCTGCTGAGACCTTCTTGGGGTCCGTATTGACTCAGCGTTTGCACAACGGCGTTAAACCGTTGGGGTGAAAACTGCTCACGCAATACCTCCTCAATATTCGACTGCGTGAGGAGTGTCCGTTCATCAGGGAAAAGTGTTTTGAGGAGTTCCGCCTCAATTTCCTCAATAGTTGGTGGTCCCAGCGTTACGTCCTCAATGGTCGGTGCTTCCTCGCTAAGCAGCAAGGACTCTGGTTCATCGCCTGCGCTTTCTTCAGCTACATCAATTGGTGTTGGCTCGTCAACAGTATCGGATTCTGTGAACGTGGGAAGAGAATCGACATTGTCTGCGTCTGTGACAATACTGGCAGCATTTTCCCTCACTTCCTGTGCCCACTCTAAGTCTCCAACATATCCATTGAAATATCCGCGCATCCAGACACTGTTTGCCTCTGCTTCGCTTCGAAACTGTGACAGGACACCGATCGTCTGCCTGACACTCGCTTCATCGTTCGTTGCTGTTGAGGAGAGTCCCGTTTCAAGAAAAATCTCGGCGAGACGCTTTCGCATCTCAGGCTCGTAATCAACATATTCGCCGGTAGGAAAGTACTCGCGAAACCTTTCCTCTTGCGCCATCCGACCAGAACTGAGTCCCTTCGATTCAAGGAAACTCCACCACAGATCAAGATCTGTTCCAATCCGCGCATCCTGCTTTTTCTGGTATTCTAAATATTCTGGGGAATTAACAGCCTCGTAGAGCGCTTTCCAATACGGATCGTTCTCTGTGTCAACACCGACAAACTCCATTTGCGCGAGAAATGTATCTTTTCCTTCCAGCGCGAGTGCTTCCGGTGTGATTTTTTTTCCGGATGCTGACGTTCCAGTTGGGTCGGTGCCCTGAGTTGGAGCATCTTCTTTAAGCGGTGCTACTACGTACTTTTTAATCGGCTCCATCTGTGTTGGTGGAAACATCACCCACATACCAACACCAATTGCGGTCACCATTGCAATGATGATAAGGACATACACCAGTTTCGTTTTCATTTCTTCGATCCCGTCTATGACAGGGTAGTTACCCATAATGAGCAACTACCGTGCCAGGTTGAAACATAATATAAAGGTTACAATGGATCATTGGCATCTGCTGAAATATTCGCTACAAACCTGCATCCTATCGCTCTCTGCATCCTTGCACCGTTCTGCATTACCGCTGTTGCATGCGCGTCTTGTATTATCTATTTCCTGTCTACAATTAGACTCAAGGTAATTGCACTCAGCACCGGTAGCTTCCGCATTCTGTGCTATTAGGTGGAATGTCACGAAGCCAAATGCGAGTCCGAAAAAGACGACAAGTGCTGGAATGCTCGCAATCAAAGTAGATCTCATGGTTATCTTCTCCTTTTATTGTTCTTCAATGGAGTATGGATTTACAAATATCGGTAAGAGGAACCGGTCTTAAATTTCACATCTTTATACAAAACAGGACTTACGCAATTCTAACCGTAGCACGCTCTGTTAGATAGGGATTCTCGAAAAAATACAGACGGTCTGTGGACACAAACTAAAAGTTTGTGCTACAAAAGAGCAGCCTGCATAAGTCCTACGAAAGCAATTTATGTGCCAATTGGCAAGAAACCACGCCGTTAGAGGTGTCAGCGAAATTTATTTCCGCAAATCTTACAGTCTCTGTAAATCCTGCACACTTGATCAGCAAACCCTGCATATCTCCAAAATACGATGTCACGAGCGAGCGGGACCTCGAAAATGAACGTCAATAGGAAATAGAAATAAGTGTAACCTATACCCAATCGGCATGTCCACTATCAACCATCACCTGATTGACGTACACGCCATCCGAATACTGCCAGACGTGAGCGACTACGCGACCGTAAACATCAGTAGCGACTGATTTGATTACAACCCGTTTCCCTTCTACGAGCATCTTTAAATAGTTAGTAGATTTTTGTCCTTGTGGGGTGCCGCTTTCGGGAGCGTTTATATTTGCTAAGCGAACCGTTTTGATTGAAGTGTTAATCGAAGTATTAAAGGTATCACCACCAATCACGGACGTGACATAGGTTGAATACTCATTCATCTTTTTTCCTCTTTCTTCAACGAGTAGGTTATACCTTCATGCTATTAGATGCGACATCAGTAAACAGCCTATCCATAGTAAAACATACAATTACCTCCTATACTCCAGAAACTTGGCGAGGTTAGAAATCCCGCCAGTGAAGTAAGAAAGTGCTTCTGCTGTTCCGTAAGATGCCTACGTATTTCATATTACTCAGGACATGTAAATATTTCCGCAACACCAGGGGACATAGGCACCGAAGCGATACTCTGAGCATCTTGATGAGGAGTCTCATCATATAGTAACGCGCATAAGTTGCAGGGGGGTTGCATAAAATGCAATCCTTCGGGAGATTATGAGGTTAATGAGATAAAGGCGAGGTTGTAGATTTCGGTAACCTACAAATTGTGCAGGGGTAGATGTAAGATTCCACGGTGCTCGGTGCCAATATAGAGGGTGTTTCTGGCAACAGCGAGAGAAGTTACTCGGTCAGGAATTTCTGAAGTAATTTGTGTCC
Source organism: Candidatus Poribacteria bacterium (assembly GCA_965220065.1). Taxonomy (GTDB): domain Bacteria; phylum Poribacteria; class WGA-4E; order WGA-4E; family WGA-3G; genus WGA-3G. Next base: position 3,300,234 of record OZ244804.1, on the reverse strand, counting down.
AAACACCTGTATCTTGGTTCAATCGATAGGCACCTGTTTGGGAAACACCGTAAAGTGTTGTGCCATTAATTGCCAATTGGTGCATAGGGATTGGTGCGGACATCGAATCGGTGAGCATACGCCAGTTCTCACCATCATTTGACATGGCGACCCCGTCATTCGTTGAAACGTATACCGTACCACCCACAAAGATTATCTTTCTGAAGTGCGGTAACTTCTTTAGGAGTTGACTCTGTGGCTCTGCTCTATCAAGCGGAAAAGGAAAATTCGGGGTCACATCTCTCCAAGTGTCTCCGCCATTCAGCGATTGGAAGAGAGTACCGCTGCTTTTTCCGAGGTAGACAATTTCTCCTGAAACAGCGAACTGGAAACCGTCGATCGCGTAAAAGTCAGCGAATACAGGCTCATCTTGCATACCGGTGTCGCGCCATTTTCGATCTCCGTAGGTCCACTGGTAGAGTTTCCGTTCATATTCGATGTAGAACGTCTCACCGCTCACGACGAACTCTCCAGTCGTTTTTGTGGATGTCTCTTCAATACCGAGTTGATAACGAAAAAGGTTTGCTTGGTCCGCTTCATTCAGGTTAAGTGTGCCTTCGGTGTACGCTATACTCTCCAACCATTTACTGTGGTTTGAATCCACATAAACAGGCATGCCTTTAACATGAAGTAGTGTATCGGTACCAGGAAGTAAATGAAATAGAGCGTTTGTACTTCCGCCCTGCTTCGCTCTAACATAAAGCGCACTCCCTGCGGTTGTTAAATTTGACAACTCCAATGTATTGAAGGGTTTATCCAAAGCGGATGGCAATCCCGTTCCGATGGACGTCCAGAGTTCACCACCATCGGTGGATTTAGCGATGCCTTCATCGGTTACGGCATAGAGCACGTTGTTAATCTGTGCGAGATCATGAACGCTAAGTTCTGTTATACCCGTCATGAAAGAGTGCCATGTGTTCCCACCATCAATGGAACGTCCGACACCGCTTGTTTTCGCTACAAAAACAGTGTTTTCGTTCAAGGCTACAACTGGATAAGTATCAACAGTAAAGGCATATTCGTCAAAACCGAGATATTCCCATGTGTTGCCGGCATCGGTTGAGCGTAATACACCAGCACCGAGAACCAAGACAGTGTTATTTACTGACACAAGTCTGAGAGACCCGAATGTTAGAGAAGACGATGGAAAATCTTGGCTTGAGGGTGTTATGTCAATCCATGATTCTCCGAGGTCAATTGAAGTAAAAAGAGAACCTGATTGCTGATTCTCTCGCTTTCTAATACTGAAGTAAATTCGGTTGTCAGCAACTGCCAATGAATCAATTGACTGTGCCTGCGCAACGGACAATTTCTCCCATAAACTTGAATTTAACCGGTAGAGTCCTTGTCTTGTTCCTAAAAAGAGGATGTTTTCAATAGAGACAACATCTTGTATTTCTGGTACGCTCAAGCCATCGTTAAAGGCGTGCCACGTACTGCCAACATCCGTTGAACGAAACACTCCGTCTGTGAGGACAAGGTACATTTCAATCTGGACATCTCGCGGGCGGTGCTCCTCGTTTGGATCAGTAATGAGCAATGCAATCGCGCGTCCTTGTGGACGTGGACCAACAGTGTGCCATGTTACGCCGCGATCGGTCGATGCAAACAGACTCGTCCGCGTGGCGATATAGAGGGTTTCACCCCATTCCGCCATCGGTTCACTTTGGGGTGTTAAGGGCAGAGAGGCGTTGATTAGACTCCATTCTGTTCTATCGTCGTCTGTTGTTAACCGGTAGAGTCCCGTACTCCCGACAGCGTAAAGTGCTTTATCGGACGTGAGAAAGAGGTTTTTTATATCTCCACCTGTCAGTTCCTTTGACTGAAGCCACTGTGGTTCTGTATCCAGTACTTCTACTGCCTCTGGCTGCACAGCGACCAACGATTGCGCATCGGTTCTTGAACCGGCACTACTGTTTCTACCGATGGTATTCGTGCTACCGAGTTGTGTTTTCACATCAGGTTTTAATTGCAACGGAAGGACAATAGGTGTCTCCACCAGTTCGATTATCACCTCCGATTCCGCGTCTAAGTTGTAGGGCTGCTGAAAACGAAGCAGTGCGCGTGCACCGAAACCTATCATTAGAATAATGAGAAGGGCTGATGCCAGAGAGGCTCCCCACGGTAACCACGGTTTACTTACGGAAGGCGTAATCGGTTTGATGCGAGCAACCTCTCGCATGATGTTTTCAGTTAGGCTTGGCGATAGATGGAAGATACCTGAGACATCGTGGAGCAGGTGTTCTTGGTCTTCCAATCGTTTACGGGCGCGGTGGAGCCGACTTTTAATGGTATTCGGCGATACCCCCAAAAATTCGCTAATATCTTCACAGGACATCTCTGAGAGATAGTGCAGCGTCATAACGGTGCGCTCGCTCTCTGGAAGTTTCTGGAGAAGTTGCTTGACGATCTCGCGTTGGCGTTCAACAGCGGTTGCTTCACCGCGCGACGCCTCATATTCTGCATAACAGAGTTCCTCAAGTTCAGGTGGCGGCATCGCATCGAGTGATGTCGTTGGTCGTCGTTTCTTTCGGAGCCATGCAATACAGTGTCGCGTGGTAATTACATAGAGCCATCCGGGAAAGTGCTCAGGCGGTTTCAGCGTTGACAACTTTTTGTAAACCTTCAAGAAAACATCTTGTGTGATTTCTTCTGCGATGTGAAAGTCGCCAATCTTCCGCCATACAAGTGTGTGGACCCTTTTTTGATATTTATTCACGAGGGCGGTAAACGCGTTTTGGTCGCCCTCTAAAGTCCGTCGAATCAATGTAACGTCATTGGCTCTCATCTGTGCTCTCCAAAAATTCCATAAAGGTAAGCCATTTTATAAATAACCAAGTCGCTCATTGTCAATCCATGGAATTTCCCTTACAGCGTTTTCATCCAAATCACATAAAATGAGAATTCCATGAATCTAATTGTTGTGCCTCAAGTCGCCATACAGGCACAAAACGCTGATTCAATTCCAAAAGCCATATTAAGACAATTATATTAGTAACACCGCTATAATTACACTCAGTCTCTATATAGGCGATTGTATTATATTTTAATCTATAAGTCAAGTGAAATTTGTGGCAACAATACAAAGAGGACAATTTTGAGGGACTTAAGGAACAGGAAGATGGACGCGAAAGAAGGCACATGCATCATGTGCCTTCCAAGTATATCCAGTTTTTAGGACTTGACAGAACGGAGTAGAAATGCTATGCTACTGTAATATTAATTATTTTTGCCACCTTCATCGATCCAATCAATGAAAAGTTGGACTTGGTCTCCATCCAACGGTGGACCGCCGGGGGGCATGCCACCGCCATCAATGCGTTTGACGACAAGACTTCCCTTACCATCGCCAGCGGCAAATGCAGGACCGTTCGCGCCACCTTTCTTGAAGGTATCGTATTTGCTGAGATCAAGTCCTGCGACACCAGGGGCGGCGTGGCATCCTGGAACGGCGCAGCGTTCAGCGAGTATCGGCTGAATATCGTCCTTGAAGGAAACTCCTGCAACAACGGGTTCTTCAACGACTGGCTGCTCTGCTGGCGGAACGGGTGTCTGAGCTGTAGGAGGCGTTGTAGTGGGTTGGAGGACATCCGTCATACCGGTGGTGTTCTCAGTGGTGTCACCTTCATCGCCGCAACTGGCGACGAAGATTGCAATGAGAAAGAGACTCATGGCAAAGATAGGAATAGAAACGGAATGAACGTATCTTTTAGGCGTATGTATCAAAGACGAAGCAATCACGACAGGATTCTCCTTTTTTCAGAAATGTGTTTTTAGTAGAAATCTCATTATTTTGTATATAGAATACCACGATACAAGGGAGATGTCAAATCAAGGCACCCACTGCCTAAAGGCAGAGGCTTGTGCTTCATCGCAGTCCGCCTTCCGAAGAAGGTCTTACATCTACTCCACAATGGGATCCAAGCAACCCATTCAACCGAAATTGACTCTTTGTTTTGAGAGTGCGTTTTATCGGATCGGGTGTTTTGCTGCCTCGTATCCATTACACTCAAAGTCTTGTTCTGGTCTTTTCCGTATCGTGCCGTAGCTTTACACGAGTCGCACACGGGGATAGCGTCCAGAAGCCTAACTCACAACCTTGCACTACAAAGACTATTTTAACACTTTTGACATACTTTTTCAAGAAAAAAGCAGGAGGCGGACTGTCCTCTCCAACCTAAAGGATGGGTCTCCAGTCCGAAGATTTAGATGAAAATTTTGATTAACACTGATATTACATCGGAACAACAGCAGCAGATCGAATCGGTTTCTGGCGACCTCTCAGTTGTGCGGCCACAGAATTCCGAAGCGGCACTGCGCGAGGTTGTAGACACCGATATTGTGCTCGGCGGGTTCAACCGTTCGCTCTTTGAAAATGCGAAACAACTGAAATGGGTACAAGTGCTTTCGGCTGGCGTCGATGGCTTGTTGTTTCCAGAGTTTGTTAAAAGCGATGTTATTCTAACGAGTGCGAAAGGATTTGTCGGTCCACATCTGGCAGATCAGACCTGGGCGTTACTCCTCGGTCTCCTACGAGGTGTCGGACGTTCGGTCCGTGAGAGGACGTGGGAGAATCGGATGTCAATCCGTCTGGCGACATGGGAACTCAGCGAACGGACGCTGGGGATTGTCGGACTCGGTGGAACGGGGATTGACGTTGCGCGTCGAGCACAAGGGTTCGATATGCGTGTCATCGCTGTAGATCCAGAGACGGTCGAAGCCCCCTCGTTTGTCCATGAAGTCTGGAAAATGGATCGGTTTCATGATCTCCTTGCGGCATCAGACGTTGTTGCTGTCTGTGCCCCGCTGACTCCAGAGACGCACGGTATGTTCGACGATGCGGCGTTTGAACAGATGAGATCGCATGCCCTACTTATTAACGTCACACGTGGTAAGATTGTAGACGGACCGGCACTGCTCCGTGCCCTCACCTCAGGGAGTATTGGCGGTGCGGGGTTGGATGTTACGCCTGAAGAGCCGTTACCTACCGACAGCCCGTTATGGGATCTGCCGAACGTAATTGTTACACCCCACGTTGCGGGTGGCTCGCCGATCCGTTTGGACCGGAGTGTTGGACTTTTTTGTGATAATCTGGAACGGCTTCTCGTTGGAAAACCGCTCTTGAGTGTAATCGACAAAGAGAAAGGATATTAATTTTTAATTTATGGGCTCCTGGGCACCGCTCCATTTCATTACGCGGTGGTTTTCGGTGAATTAAAAAACCTATTTCAGATTAGACATGGTTTCTTAACGATTGGAAATCTGCCCGTAATGTAATGGAGGGTAGCTCAGAAGCAATGAATTAAAGATCAGCGATTTTGACGAGTTGCTTCCCGATATTGCCGCCTTTTAGCATACTAATGAACGCCGCGGGCGCGCTTTCGATCCCACCTTCTTCAATCGTCTCACGGTATTTCAACCTGCCCTGTCGCACCCATTCCGACATCTCAACGAGTGCCTCCGCATGCTGATCGGCGAACTCAGAGACAAGGAAGCCTTCAATCCGCGCGCGTTTAGTGATCATATGCCAGAGGAAACGCGGTCCTGTCTCCGGCTTCTCTAAATTATATTGCGAAATCTGTCCACATATCACGACGCGTCCCTTAATTCTTAAATTGAGGAAAACGGCGTCCGTGATGGTGCCACCGACGTTGTCAAAATAGACATCAATGCCATCAGGAAGGAGTCTCTGGAGTTCCTCGTGATAATCGTTAACCTCTTTATAATTAAAAGCATCATCAAAACCGAGTTCGTCAACGATGTAAGCGACTTTTTCATCGGTTCCCGCGGAACCGACAACCCGACATCCCTTGATTTTTGCGATCTGTCCAACGACGGAACCAACGGCACCAGCGGCACCAGAGACAAACACAGTCTCTCGCTCTTGAAGGTTCCCGACCTTAAGCAAGCCGAAGTAGGCCGTTAGACCGGGCATACCGAGAATCCCGCCCCCCGTTGAGATAGGGGCGATTGTCGGATCAATCTTCCTTAAGCCATCACCGGCAGCAACGCCGTATTCCTGCCATCCGATACCGGCGTTGACGATATCACCTACCTCAAAATTCGGATGCTTTGTGTCAATGACTTCAGCGATGACACTCCCGACCATCACCTCATCAATTTCCACATTGGCGGCATAAGATTTCGCGGCATTAATCCGCCCCCGCATATATGGATCAACTGAGAGGTAGAGCGTTTTTACCAACACCTCTCCATCTTCAGGTGTCGGAATCGGCACCTCAACTAAGTTAAAGTCCGACTCCTTCGGGTACCCTGCGGGTCGGGAAGCGAGGGTAATTTGACGATTCATAAGCATTTCTCCTTTTTTAATAGCCGTCGGCTTTCGGCTGTCAGCAAAGAGGTTTTCGGTACATTAAACATCTCTTGTAACTCTCACTGGGAAGCAAACTGACGACCGATAACTATCTATGCGCGTTGTTTAGTCCTTGTTATTAAATTGCACGGGATCTTCACCGTGAACGACGATGAGTTTGTGCTGAGGCGCATCCCAATCGAAAACTTTGACGATCGGTAGAATCACCCGAACCGCCAGACCGATACGTCGTTTATCAGAGCGATTTGCTTCCGAGTGATGCAAGGTGCGTTCATTAAAGAGAACAAATTCACCCGGTTGCATCTCAAGGTTGACAATAGTCGTGGTATCAATGAACCCGAGATCGCCCATTTGATTGAACGCCATATCGGAAGTCGCTTTCACGTGCGGTACTACTTTACGGTGTGAACCGGGAACGATCTGGAGACAACTATTTTCTAATGTTGCGGAATCGACAGCAATCCATGCAGAAATAATAATAGGGGGTTCAAGGGGCCAATAGTTGAAATCTTGATGCCACGGAATCTCTTTCGCGCCCGGCTCTTTGATGAAAAAGTTCGTCCGCCATAGCAGCAGATCGGGCCCATAGAGAGATGCCATCCGTTTGATGATAGTCGGATGCGTGGCGAGATTATGAATTAATGCAGAGTCAAGATGGCGGTTATGCTCCACTTGGTTGTGATCCGGTGGTGCCGTCTCAAGGACTGTCTCGATTTCCGAATGCATGTTGAGCATTTCTTCAGAACTACAGAGTTTGTAAGGACCGAGGTAACCCTGCCGCCAAAACTGTTCTTTTTCTTCGATACTCAACGCATGATTTCCGTTCTGCATATTTTAATTTTACCTTGCGGTTCGGTCAGGTAGGTTGGACAACTGAAGTGCCTTTCCGTAGCCCTGCAGAAACGCTCAAGCAAAAACCCTGCGCCGCTGTTGCAGGCTACAATTTTGGTCTATAGTAAAAGCCACAATTCAGTTTACAATCTTTGATGTGGCGAGGTTCGGAAACCTCGCCTACCAAGGGTGTTTCTGCTATTACTGGCGAGATGTCAAACCCTACCAGCAAATCAATGCTCTACTGTTCCTGAGAAACATGTACTTTAACTGCGCCGGAGGTTTTATCGGCGGACACTCGGAACGCTTCGACGATCTCTTCAAGTGGATAGGTGTGTGTCACCAATTTTGTAGCATCAACTTTGCCGGAGTCAATCAACTCAATCGCCGCTTCAAAATCCGTCTCCATCCCACTATAACCGTAGCAGTTAGAGCCTGTAACGAATGCTTCTGACCAGACGATCTTGGAAAGATCCACTTCAAGCGGTTTGTAGTATCCTGCGACGAGGACAACAGCCCCCTGCTTCCGAACGATATTCATGGCGATGTCAAAGTTTTCCCCACCGCCTACGGTTTCAACGACTGCGTCAAAACCCATGCCGTTTGTGACATCCTTGACGTATTCTTGGACGTCGGTGTCACTGACGTTTACGACATGATCTGCGCCGAGTGCTTTTGCCAGTTCTGCTTGCTGCTCATACTTGACGGTAATCAACGTCTCTTTCACACCAGCGGCGACTGCATCCGCTAAAGCGAATTGTCCGATAGTCCCACCACCGATAATTGCGACGGTATCTCTGGAATTGGCACCTGTCCGCGCGATAGCACGATGTGAAACGGCGAGCGGTTCAACGAGGGCACCCTGCTCAAACGTCATGTCCTTCGGTAATTTAAACAACCCGGAATAGTGCGTTGATGTGTACTCAGCAAACCCACCGTGCATACCCGGCGAAATCCCACCTCTATTGACGCAGAGATTATACTGACCGGTTTCGCAATACTTGCAGATGCCGCAGTGCGAGAAACATTCCACGGCGACTCTGTCGCCAATGTCAAACTTCGTTACACCATCACCGAGTGCCACGACCACACCACAGGTCTCATGCCCTGCGGCATATTCGTGCGACTGTCCCCAATTCCCGAAATAACTGTGCAGGTCGCTTCCACAGATACCGGTCTGTTTCGTGTCAACGAGTACAAAGCCCGGAGGGGGTTCGTTGCGTTCGACCTCACGAATTTCAATTCCTTCAATGCCTGTGTAGATAGCGGCTTTCATTCTCATGACAGTTTCTCCTTTGTTTCTGACATCAGCAGTTGTTTACGGAGTGCTTGCTTATCAGATTTTCCAACACTCGTTTTCGGGATTTCATCAACAATAACAAACTGATCAGGAATCCAAAATTTAGGAAACTCAACAGCGAGGTGTTGCCTAAGGGTATCTGAGATATCCTCATGTATCCGTTGTGAGAGGGTAACAACAGCGATCGGACGTTCGCCCCACTTTTCATCGGGCACGCCGATAACTGCCACCTCCAGAACGGACGGATGCTTTAGGAGTGAAGCCTCTAAGGCAACACTTGAAATAGACTCTCCGCCACTTCGGATGAGTGCTTTCGCGCGGTCCACAATCTGCATGTAACCGTCTCCGTCAACAGTAGCAATATCCCCTGTGCGTAACCACCCGTCGGCAGTGAAATGTTCTGTAGTCGACTTAGTATTGTAGTAACGACTTGCCGTCCATGGGCTTCGCACTTGCAGTTCCCCGACGACCTCGCCATTCCAAGGGAGTTGCGTGAAACCGTTAGATGTTTCAGTGGCAAGACGGAGTTCAACACCCGGTATGGGTCGTCCTTGCTTCGCTTTAATTCGCCACTTTTCAGCATCCGATAAATTTTGATGTGCCCCGCGTAGTTTCGAGAACGTACCCGTTGGTGACATCTCCGTCATCCCCCAGGCGTGGCAGATCTCAACGCCGAGATTCTTTTCGTAGGCTTCAATGAGTACGGGTGGCATCGCCTCACCCCCAACTATCAATCGTCGCAGTGTGGAGATGTCGTGCTTCCTTCTCAATAATTCGGGATACACCTTTGCCCAGATTGTCGGCACCCCTGCGGCAACGGTGACACCTGTCTCTGCAATGAGGTCTGCAATGCACACGGGCTTGGTACCGGGGAGCACCATATCCGCGCCAGCGAACATAGATGCGTAGGGCAGTCCCCACGCCATCGCATGGAACATCGGGACGAGAGGCATCACGACATCCGCCTCTGTCAACCCGAAGACATCGGCTTGATTCACAGCAAGCGTGTGAAGAAACATGGAGCGATGAGTATAGAGAACGCCTCTCGGTTCCCCCTGCGTCCCACTGGTGTAGCAAAGCCCCATTGCCCAGTTTTCGTCAGGGATATCCCACGAATAGACTGAATCGGCTTCAGAGAGCAACTGCTCATAAGCAACACCGGGATGCGCAGAACTTGTATGAAAGTGGACAATTTGTTTACATTCAATTTTCTCTCGTAGTTCATCAAACTGCTCGGTAAACGCGTCATCTACAAAAATAACCTTGTCCTCTGCTTCTTGCACGATCCGTGCCAATTGAACGGCAGTGAGACGGACATTGAGTGGATGTAGCACAGCACCTATGCACGGAATCGCATAGTAGAGTTCCAGATGTTGATAAGTATTGGAAGCGTACGTCCCAACTCTGTCACCAGGTTGTATAACCCCCAGTTGCGTGATAGCGTTTGCTAACCGCTTTACACGCTCATATAACGCAGTATAGTTGTAACTATGGAACGTCTGATCAGGCAGAAGTGTCGTAACTTGTTTACTGCCGTGTATATGGCGCGCATGCTCTAAAATCTGCGCAAGCGTCAAGGGATAGTTCATCATCATACCGTGCATGTTTTCCCGGTCCCTCACACAAACAATTGTCCAAGTTTCTTGTCAGCGGCACCCACGCCCTAAAGGGCGGGGCTTGTGCTTCATAGCAGTCAGCCTTCTTGCGAAGGACTTACATCTGCTCCACAGAGGGGACCGAGCTACCCTCTCAACCGAAGTTGACTAATTTAGTTTGAGAGTGCGTTTTATCGGATCGGCGATTTTACCTGCTCGTATCCATTACACTCAAGTGTTTGTCTGTAGTGTGAAAGCGAATATATCTTTTTTCGTTTTACACTCCGCAAGATATAGTCCCACAAACTGCGGACAACCTCACACACAACTGCTGTGTGATCGAACGTTCCTAAGCGTATTTTAGCATTTTTAGTGAGAATTTTCAACAAAAAAAGAAGGGAGCGGGCTTCCTCCTCGACCTAAAGGACGGGGTTTCCAGCCCGAGTATCTTGATGATTTTATCATAAAAGCAGAGTTTGTGGTTAAAAAAACTGATACTTCACATTTTCACGACTTTAATTTGCATCTTACGAAAAAAGAACACATAATTATGGTAGATTTTAGAATTAATTAGACACTTTAAAGAAGCGGGGTTAGAAACCTCGCCTACCGGATCGGGGAAAATGTCCGTTTATTTTTCTGGTTTACCATAAATCATTATTGTAAGCGGAAATACGCTTAGGCGTTTCTGCACTCCGCACTACTTTATCATGTTATAAATGAGGTTATACAAAATGACAATTTCAGATCATAAACGGTATTTCTGGTACGCTGTCGCTATTCTATTCGGTATCGCATCAGTAATACCAAGGGTTATCAGTGCTGATACACTTAAGGTAGTCGTTCAAAACCAAAATCGGAATGCCATCCCAGAAGCAAAAGTACAAATCGGAAACCAAGAGCAAACAACAGATAACTCTGGGATCGTCACTTTTAGCGACGTAACAGATGCAGAATCGCTGACTGTAACAGCAATTGGGTTCTCAAAAAAGCGAATTAATATTATTGCGGGGCAAACCGAAATCCCAGTAACACTTACGCCTATCCAAACGGTTGAATCTGTTGTGGTCGTTGGAACCCGAAGTATCGGTAGGAGAGCTTTACAAGCCCCAGTCCCTATAGAAGTCGTTAACCGGGAACAGCTCAGTCTTACGGGTCAATCTGAAACGGGGCGTGTCCTCCAGATGTTAGTCCCCTCCTTCAATTTCCCAAGCTCAACCATCAGTGATGGTACCGACGCGCTGAGGCCAGCGACTTTACGCGGTTTGGGACCTGATCAGGTGTTGGTACTGGTCAATGGTAAACGTCGTCACAAAAGTGCCTTACTTCACGTAAATAGCTCCGTCGGTCGCGGCACCGCTGGAACAGATTTCAACGCGATTCCACCGGCAGCGATAGAACGTATTGAAGTACTGCGAGATGGTGCGGCGGCACAATACGGCTCAGATGCCATCGCTGGCGTTATTAACATTGTGTTGAAAGATGATGTTGATACAGGTGATGTTGACCTCTATTGGGGACAAACCTATGAAGGTGATGGCGACACATGGACTGGAAATGGGAGCTACGGAACGAAAGTAGGCGATTCTGGCTTTCTTAATCTAACAGTGGAATGGCGGGAACGCTATCGGACGAATCGTGCTGGATTTACCGGGACGCGACAATACGATTGGATAGAAGCAAATCCGGGCAGACCCCCTGATGCCACACTTGAGGTAAAGGATATAAACGGGAACGTAACGGGTGAAAAACAGGTCTGGTTTGACCCTCGCGAATACCATTTCAATCGGAAAAATTTTCGGGTCGGGGATTCCGACGCCTCACAGAAAGTTGGGGTTTACAATTTTGGGTTACCGCTGACAGAAGGATTGGAGTTATATTCATTCGGTGGTTACTCCACGCGCAAAAATAATAGCTCAGGCTTCTATCGCAATGCCAAAGATGTCAGCCGTAATGTGAAGGCGATCTATCCAGATGGCTTTCTTCCGGAAATTAACACAACGATTGAAGATGTATCCATCGCGTTGGGAGTTACTTGGAGCCATGCTCCAAGGGACTTAGATATTGACATCAGCCTTAATCACGGTCTGAACACGTTTGACTTTTTCGTTTCTAACTCCCTGAACGCATCTTATGGCGCGAGCAGCCCGACCTCCGCAGATTCGGGCGGATTTCGGCTCGATCAAACCGCCTTTAACGTAGATGTTACCTATCCGCTTATGTATCAATCCTCACTGGTAAATCTCGCAGGGGGCGTCGAGTTTCGGAGGGAAGGCTATGGGATCCGGGCGGGCGAACCTGTCTCTTGGTTCAACGCAGGTCTCGGCGCAGAAGGTGCCGCAGGGGGTATTCAGGTATTTCCCGGATTTCGACCCGACAATGAAGTGAACGAAAGTCGAACCAACATCGCAGGCTATGCCGACTTTGAATCCTACTTGAGTGGACAACCGGGAACAGGCTTACTCGTCGGGGCAGCGGTGCGTGGTGAGCAGTACAGCGATTTCGGTGCTACCGTCACAGGAAAAGCGACATCGCGCTACGATTTGACAGAACAGGTTGCGGTCCGCGCTGCGGGCAGCACTGGTTTCCGTGCCCCTCTACTTCAACAACTTTATTTTAACAATATTAGCACACAATTCAAGGCGGACAACAACGATGCTGACGGCGATGGAGACACAACAGAACTGCTGCCCTTCGAAATAGGGACCTTTCGGAACGATAGTGACACCGCACGCACGCTCAACATCCCAGAACTCAAAGAGGAAACTTCAGTCAATGTTTCAGGCGGCATTGTTGTCAAGCCCATTCAAAATCTATGGCTGACGCTTGATGCATTCCAGATTCATATTGATGACCGGATTGTGCTGAGTGGTAGCTTCAAGGCTGATGCTATTCCTGCCTTAGCACAGGTAGGCGTCAACCAAGCACAAGTTTTTACGAATGTCGCGCAAACACGTACCCGTGGTATGGACGTAGCCGCAGGTTACCTACACGCTTTTGACAACGAATCCATTTTGAATTTCAAATTCTCGGCAACGTGGGCGGATACTGAAGTTATCGGTGACGTGGAAGCTCCGGGTCCTATTCTGATTGGACTTGAAGGAATTCTCTTCCCAGAACGAGAACGCTCTATCATTGAGGAATGGCAACCCAATACGCGCATAAATTTCACAGCGGATTATATTATTGGTCCCCTTAAGATTGGATCCGCTTTACGCTACTTTGGGAGTTACAGTGTCCAAGAAGGAAGCGGGACGAGTGCTCAGCGACAAACCTACAGCGGAAAATGGCTCAGCGATATCCAAGGATTCTATCAACTTAACGAATCTTTAACACTGACGTTAGGGATAAACAATTTCCTTAATCAACTGCCTGACCTGAACGAGGTGGGTCAAGCCCGTGGTGGCACGCTAACAGATAGTACTGGGACAGTCATTGCGGATACACCAGGCGTTTTTACGTACGACCGTAGGGCGGCACCTTTCGGTTTCAACGGTGGGTTTTACTACGCGAAGGTATCCTATCGTTTCTAATCTTTAATTTTACCTTGCGGTTCGCTAATTTTACCTTAAGGCAAAGGCGCGGTTTTCAACTCTGCCTTTTTTATACAAGACTTACGCAGTTTTGACCGTAGCATGCTCTGTGAAAGTTAGAGGCCTCAAAAAACAAAGACGGTTTCAGGCACAAACTAACAGTTTATGCTACAAAAGAGCAGTATGCGTAAGTCCAATTATATTTTGATTGCATGTATTTGGAGAATTTGCTAAATTGGAGCGAGATTTGCACAGAACCCGAAATTCAAAGGAGAACCACTGAATGCATCGAAACCTCTTAATCTTTTGTGCGACGTTGCTTTTTATTGGTGCCATTATTACGCTGAGTATCAACTCTGTTGAGAGCCAGAGCGATAGGGTGCAGCGCGGAAAATACCTCGTAGACACGGTGGGTGCGTGTGGGCATTGCCATACGCCACGTGCCGGTGCTGAATATAATATGAACATGTACCTCGCCGGGCACCCAGCGAATGCTCCTTATCCACGCTACAATTTCAGCATGATGCAACAGGGCATCTTCATCCTGACATCAACACAAATGACAGCATTCTCGGGTCCGTTTGGAACGAGCTTCGCTTCAAACTTGACACCGGACAATGAAACCGGATTGGGCGAATGGACAGAGAAAATGTTCATCCAGGCGATGCGTACCGGACTCCATCAAGGTGTGGCAGGCAATCGGAAGATCTTTCCGCCGATGCCGACAAAGCATTACGCCCAAATGAACGATGAAGACCTGAAGGCGGTTTGGGCATATCTACGAACGATTAAACCCGTCAGAAACGAAGTGAGTCCACCGTTGAATTCACGAGGCCGACCATACTAATTAGCCGTCAGCCATCCGGGCGTTTCGCTGCGCTCCACTGTCGGCTGTCAGTAATTCATTTGTGGCATTCAAAACGATTTAACTGCTACACGCCCCACTGACCGCTAACGGCTACTTGGGGCAATTCAAAAATTTGGAGACATTTTTTATGGCAGCAAAAAACCCTGTCCGAATCGCCGTCGTCGGTATGGGTATAGGCAAACCCAATGGGATGGCACTCGCCAGTAATCCGCGAGGCACTGTTGTCGCACTCTGTGATTTGTTTGAAGACCGGATGAAAGCCTTCGCCAAAGATCTACCGGATGAGGTCAAATTCTATACAGACTACAAAGAGATGTGTAAAGCCGACGACATCGATGCCGTGTTTGTTGGCACACCGAATCAGTGGCATGTGCCGATAGCACTGGAAGCGGTGCGGAACGGCAAGCACGTCATGGTAACGAAACCGCTTGCCGATTCCGAGGAAGCGGCACAAAAGCTTGTTACGGAAGCGGAAGCGGCAGGTGTCGTCAATATGATGTCGCTCTCGACGCGCTTTGGAAATGATTGCCAGTATCTGGGTAATATCGCACGCGATAACTACTTCGGCGAACTCTACTATGCCCGGGCGCGGAGTGTCCGTCGAAACGGGATTCCGGCATGGAATCTCGGTTTCATTAAGAAGGGTGGCGGTGCGTTCCGTGATATGGGTGTCCACGTCCTTGATGCCGCTTGGTGGATTCTTGGATTGCCGAAACCGATCGCAGTGCTCGGTGCCGCTGGTGCGAAATTCGGACCGCGGGGTCGCGGTTACTGGAATCGCAGTCAACCCCCAAAGGAAACCTACGAACAGTACGAGTCAGACGACTATGCAGGCGGGTTCATTACCTTTGAAAATGGAGTCGGCTTACAAGTTGAAAGTTTTTGGGCATCACACCAACCCGACGAGTTCCAAATCGAATTATTCGGAACGGAGGCAGGCGCGACGCTAAAGCCGTTGCGACTTTTTCGGACAAACGAATCCGGCACATCTGAGGATATAAACGTTAATCTCGCCCCGAGTCAATACGATAAAACATGGGATGCAATCGCTGATCACTTCATCGAGTGTATCTTGGATGACCTAACCTGCAAAGCACCCCTCCGTCACGGTTTGATTGTTCAACAGATGATGGAAGGGCTACTCACAAGTGCCGAAACAGGACGTGAAGTCCACATTAAAGACACTGAATAGGTTTAAAAAATGATTCCCGACCTAACAACACTTCGCGACGATTTCTCAAGGGACGGTTTCGCTATCGCACGGAATCTGTTTGAACGCAGCGAAGTCCAACGTCTCAAATTAGAATGTATTGACATTCTGGAAGCCGTTCAGGCGGAAACAGGTGCAGTGGCTGGGCACGGCGTTTACGTCGGTTTAGCTGCGCGGAGTCCCGTCTTTCAAACCGCTGTCGGGGATGCGCGGATCCTCGATATTTTAGAAAGCATTTACGCGCCGGATATTGAGTTTCTGAGCGATAAGGTGGTCTTTAAGAGTGAGACGACGACCTTCGCCAGTCCTTGGCACCAAGATTGGTCATATTGGCACGGTGCACACAAACTCTCGATCTGGGTCGCGCTTGACGATGCGACTGTCGAGAACGGGTGTCTCAAACTCTTTCCGGGTTCCCACAAATCCGCTATTGTCCACGATGGTGATGCCAGTGATGGCAACGGCTTCGGGAATCGACTCCGTTCAGAGGCAGTTGATGAAAACCGTGCCGTTACCGCAGAGATCGAAGCGGGTGGTGCCGTCTTTTTTCACGATTTGACGCTTCACGCCAGCCATCCGAACACATCCGGCGAAGAACGTTGGGTTTGGATCCCCACATATCGCGACGCAAAAGCAGAGGACACTGATTATCCGTGGGCTGTTGCGGCGAAAGTTTTACGGGGTGAGAGATCGTCTGAATCAGGATTTACAGGATAGATGAATTTGGTGGGAAGAATAGAAGCGGAAGAGATCGCTTTTACAGGACGAATCGGGGTTAGAAACCCCTCCCACAAGAGAAGGAAACACTTACTTAATGCCAAAAACCTTACACACCCAATGACAACCAAGAATTTTTCGTTTATTTTCCAGAATAACAAAAGGAGAAAGTATGTTTAAAAATTTGAGCACGGGTGCAATCGGCATCCAGGCAAATATGACAGAAGGTTTAGCATTAGCAAAAAATTCTGGTTTTGAAGGTCTCGACCTGAATATCGACGAAGCCAGTCAACTCGCACAAGAACACTCTGTTCAACACGTCAAAGACCTCTGGTCAGAGGCGGGTATCGCCATGGGCGGCTGGGGATTCGGTGTCAACTGGCGTGGTCCTGAGGTGGATTATTACGCTGGCTTAGCACAACTCCCCGAACGCGCAGCACTCGCCGCTGAACTCGGTTGTTATCGATCAACGACTGTTGTCGGACCCGCTTCAAATGATATGACCTTTCAGGAGAACTGGGATTTTTCTGTCAAACGACTCCGCCCTATCGCTGAGATTCTGAAAGACCACGGGCATTCAGTCGGACTTGAGTTCATTGGACCGGCAACGAGTCGCCAAGGCTCCAAGTACCTCTTCACCTATTCAATGGATGCGATGTTAGGACTCGCCGCCGCAGTGGGTACAGGGAACGTTGGACTCCTATTCGATACATGGCACTGGTATACGTGTCGTTCTGCTATGGACGATGTTCGCAAACTCTCTGTATCGGATGTCGTTTACGTCCACATCAACGATGCCCCTGCTGGCATTGATCCGTATGATCAGATCGACAACATCAGGTGTCTTCCCGCTGAAACTGGGGTCATCCCGCTCACTGAACTGATGCAAGTCCTGACGGAGATCGGCTATGAAGGACCCGTGACACCGGAACCGTTCAGCCAAAAGGTGAATGGCATGGAACCCGCAGATGCGGCGAAAGCGACTGCGGAATCGCTGGATCAGGTGTGGGCAAACGCAGGTCTATAAGTGCTCTGTCTACCATAGGCGCGCTGCATGAAGACTCAGAATTTAATTCGGTCATGCGGTGCGCCTATTGTCTGAATGAGGGAACCCCCTATATCCCCCTTATCAGGGG
The DNA here is from genome assembly GCA_965220065.1 of Candidatus Poribacteria bacterium. Taxonomy (GTDB): domain Bacteria; phylum Poribacteria; class WGA-4E; order WGA-4E; family WGA-3G; genus WGA-3G. The sequence goes on along the minus strand of OZ244804.1, from coordinate 3,282,671 downwards.
GACAGGATTCAAGGAGTGTGATTTAACGTGCAACTTATCCACAAAGAGAGCATCCTCGCGATGACACATTTATGGGAGGGTGACCGATTCCCTGATGGACGCCCTCGCGTCCCGGACGATATTATTCAGCGGATGAAGGCTATCAGTATCGAGCAGGCGTGGGGTGTCCTACAAGGCAACGACTATAAGTTTCAATTCGCTGGCGATTGGATGAATCTCCATCCGGATCGGGTCCTTGTCGGTAGAGCGGTGACATGCGCATTTGTGCCGATCCGTCCTGATTTCAATGACGCTATCGCTGCGCAAGGCGAAAAAGAGGGACGCGATGGCGGTCAAAACTCATGGGTAATCGATACGCTCGTCCAGGATGATGTTATCGTTGTTGACCTCTTCGGCAAAGTGAAGGATGGGACTTTCGCTGGGGACAATCTCGGTAACTCCATCTATGCGAAAACAGGAACCGGTATGGTCATTGAGGGTGGTATCCGGGATCTGGATGGTATCTACGAATTACCCGATTTTGCGACGTTCGTGCGGGGTGTAGATCCGACAGGTATTGCGAACGTCACACTTACGGGTATCAACATCCCCATCCGTATCGCGGAGGCGACGGTTTTACCGGGAGACGTGGTTTTAGGCAGGCGTGGTGGAGTCATTTTTATTCCCCCGCACTTCGCGCAACAGGTCGTTGAGCAAGGCGAAGAGGTGGCGCTCCGAGATCGGTTCGGGCATCAACGCCTCCGTGAAGGTGTATACACGCCGGGGGAAATAGATAGAAAGTGGTCGGAAGAGATCGAGGCAGACTTTGCGAAATGGCGTGAGGAGCAGGAATGAGGGATGTCTGAATCAGGATTTTCAGTTGTCAGTAACAGGTGCTGGCTTTTTGTAGCATAACCTGTTAGGTTGTGCCTTGTTGCGGAGCCTGTTCGTCTGCACTCTGACCGATATTCCATTTTATGTGTCCATCCTAACAAAAACTTTACAGACCCTTCAGGGTCATTCAATTGTAGGTTTTTTGTGTTATATTTTTCGCAATAGTTAATAATTAATACATGTTATGTTAAAAATCTAAGGAAATCCAAATCAAAATATTTCGCAGCATTTCGCTAGAAGAAAGTTTTCACACCGGATCCTGAAAAAAGATGTAAAATTCAATGATTTCTTAAAATTGAATGGCCCTGACAGACCCTTTGAAAATATTTGACATTTAAACGAAAAATGTAGTATAATTGGGCTAGAGGCATTCAATTCTCCAATAATGCCGATTTTCTGATTGAGGCTTCTTCGCTGTAGGAGCGAGCTCCCGCTCGCGATGCCTTCGTGAAAATGCTCAAAAAACCAACAATTGAATGGCTCTATAATTGGGCCTTGGCTCCTGTAAAAAGTATGTGCGATTGTTTCTAATGAAGGCAATGACCATGCGAGTTTTACTTTATTCATTAGCACTCAATTTTTACACGAGTTAATTCGGTATTTTGTTATTTTTGATTATAGATCGGCAAACTACACTATAGACTCAGAATCCACAGGAAGCCCTATGACACCTGAAGGGATAGTCGTTGCGGCGGTTGAGCAATATTTCTCACGGCCCGAATTCCAACAATTCTCTACAAAACAAGAATATCAAATTAAGATGGGCTCTGATAAACGCAGAGCAGACGTTGTGCTTATGAACAGCAACGGTAATCTTGCAGCCATTGCAGAGTGCAAGCGTCTAGGAGTAGAGGGAAATGGAATCGACCAATTGAAATCTTATCTCAGTGCGACAGACACATCTTTAGGGATATTTGCCAATAGCACGGAACCTGATTCATGGAATTTCTACGAAAATCTAGGGAGAAACCGATTTAGGGAAATAACAACACGTTCTGAGTTTGAAAAACGGGTTGTAAAAGGTGGATATAGTTTTGTAGCTCGTGCATTAGATTTTTTCGGACAGTTTTTGCGACCTAAACCTAACAACATCAAGATTGATGATAGGAAACCTACCGGAGTGGAAATAGGTGGAGAGCCTGCGGAGTCAAGCCCACCGGTAATATCCCCAAAACGATACGTTGACTCTATAATTCCAAAGGACAGACCTTTGCAAAACGAACAGAGCGAAAATATGGCGGAACCCAGTTTGAATGGTAACCCCTATTATAGTGAGGAAAACGGCTTCTATTGGGCATCAAATCATCAAGGTATTGCTGAGTGTGTACCACAACATATTAAGCGGATTATCCATAACGAGGAATTAGAAATCGCTTCTACCCGCGACGAACTTGAACAAGAAATCAATTATTTCCGCGAAGAGACAGTCGCATTAGAAGAACAAAAGCACACGTGTGAGCAAGAAATTGGAATCCGTTTCCAAGCACTCGCCGAGAAAAAAAAACAAATGGCTCGACTTGAAGTCGAATTGAAAGCACTCACGGTAACCACATCAGAACCTCCTATCACTGAAGCCACACCTGATAACCCCGATTCTGAATTATTCGATGTCCCAGCTGCAGATCACAGTTCTGATCATCCGGTCACAAAACCGCTTGAAGAAGCAATCGACGATTTAATTAAAGAAAAAACCGAAATAGAACAAGCAATTGACGCGAACAGTCAAACATTGGCGCGCAAGAAAGAAGAATTCGCTAAACTGGAAGTCGAATTACAGAGTCCAACGGCAACGGAATTGAATCCTATACCTGCGAACACCACTTCTCATAATGACACCTCTGTTAACCACAGGTTTTCACGACTGGGTTTTGTGTCCGCTCTCATCTCTACGGTTTTCTTCGTTTGTCTTGCACTCTATCTCTTCATTTTCTATGCTTCTGCTGTTGATAAAGCCTTCTTTTTAAACACCGAGGCCATCCAAGCACAATTGGAGCAAGGTACGTATGCGGGTGTCAACGATGTTGTTAACCCAAAAGCAGTGTCTAAAGCTTTCCAAGGCGAATGGAATCTGTTCGTTTTTATGTTTCCGTTTGTGTTTTTAGCATTTGCGATAGCACTTGATTATTTCTGGGAAACTAACAAAAGGTGGATAGCAGGCGTGTTAGCGGTGCTCACATTTATCTTTGACAGCATACTGGCAATCCAGATTTCACAAAAGATACATCAAGCTAAAATGATAATGGGACAAGAGACTGAACCATGGACCTTCAAAATCAGCGATCTCAATATGTGGACGGTTATTTTCTGCGGTTTTATTGTTTCACTGCTGGTGAGCATTATCTATCACGTCATGAACCAGCGGTGGAAAGCGGTATCGCCTCCTCAGGAACATCCGAAAACCTCCGATCTACGTGCGTTAAAAATAAACAGCGAAAAGACCGAACGCCAGGCGCGGATCGCTGTCTTGAGAACCGAAATGGATTATTTACAAAGTGAGATCAGCCGACTCAAGGAGAAAGATACCATCGCCCAAGAGAAAATGGTAAGAGCCGTGAAGACACCGATTGAAACCCAAATTGCTGTTTTGGAAGTTGAAATGGATAATCTCCAGAGCGAAATTGACAAGCTCGATGCCAGAAACATGACCCTTCAGCAAGAAATTGAAGAGGCGGATGCAAAAATGGCAGAACTCTCAAGTCAACGGAACAAACGAGTGGTTAACCGCAATAAGATGGAATCACAAGTGAATCAATTTTTGAACGGATGGTGTCGTTTCGTCGCTCACAGCGAAGATGGAATGTCTGATGTGTCCACCCGAATTGATAGAATCAAGCAAATTTCCAAGGATACCCTCGACAACTATTATCAAGGCATCCCGGATTACGTTGCGCAACCTTGAAAATATTCCACGATAAGGAGCCATACATGGGAAAAACATTTGAGATTTTTGCGCACCTATTCATTATTTTTATTTTATTTTTAGCAGTAGGGTGCACAGATGAAAAATCAGATGCCAAGAATGTAGCGGCACACACACCGCTAAAGAAACCCATAAATATAGTTGTTATCGTTGATACCTCTGACCGAGTCTCTAAATCAAGAAACCCACACCAAATTGAAAAAGACATTAAGATCACCGAAAACATCGTCAATATTTTCGAGGAAACATTTGTGCGTCCTAACCTCTACATCGGCTCCAAAGACACACTCGCTTTTGTAGTTCCGGAACAACCGGAAGTGCCGCCAATCTCACAAGAAATATTGGGACACCTCAAAATATGGCGAACCTCTAAACAAAGGGCAGCCGGAGCTCCCGAATTTAAAAAAATGAAAGCGAATCTGCTCAGGGCTCTTCATGGATTATACGAACATGTTGGTGCACAGCGTCAATTCACTGGATCGGATATTTGGAATTGGTTTCGGGATAGCGCGGCAGTCTATTTAAAACCCGACGCTCGTAACTACATCATCTGTCTTTCCGATGGCTACCTTGATTTTAACCATAATATTCAAATCAGACGATCCCAGAGAACCTATATTTCTTACCGGCAAATCGCCAAGTTCCGTGATACCCCAAATTGGAAACAGAAATTCCATACCGAAGGACACGGCTTGTTGGAAATCAAACAAGATTTCAGCAATCACAATGTGAAGTTTCTAATGGTTGAGATTACACATCGGCACATGCTAGACTTGGAAATTGTCAAAGAATATTGGCGAACGTGGCTGAAATCAATGGGAATTGTAGATTCTCAATTCTTACCTACGCAGGACGATCCGCAGATTGTTATAGAGAGAATTAAAGAATTTATTTCAACCCAGTAACATCACGGCATTCAGCATTCAGTTGAATGCTCCACACTCCAAACCCAAAATACCTACACAATGCGTCTATGTGCTATGTGCTGAATCTAATTAGAACAGGACCTACGCAGTTTTGACTGTAGTAGACTCTGTTAGAGAAGGATTCTGTAAAAAAACGCTGATGATCTCTTGGCACAGGCTAACAGCCTATGCTACAAAAGAGTCGCATGCGTAAGTACTATTGGTGTTAAAATCAAGGAGTCAGCTGTTATGGTTAGTGTTGAAAAATGGCTGAAACTTCTAAGACCAATAATCCCACATTTACCCAGGGCTGTCCAAAGATTTATGCCGGGGGTATTAGCATTTTTGCCATTAGCGTTCGAGATTGCTAACCTGTTATACAAGCATCGTGAAAAAATAACGGAGATTATTGGGAATCTGGCTGAAGGGGTTTCAACCCAGTCCAAAAGAGAAACTGATGGAATCGCAGAGACTATTCCTCGTCTACCCAGAAGAAGGGCTCGATGGTTAACTCGTCGGTTGGCGTATTTACCATTAGCATTTGAAATTGCTAAGGCATCGAATCGAAAGAATATGAAGAGACTTCGTAATCTAACGGCACCACTTCCGGGCAATGTTAAAAGGAAAATAGGTAGGATATTACAACGGGATAGTCGTCCTTCTCGTTGGGACTTTTCCCGTAGGTTCCGGCGTTAGGCGGATTAAATATCTGTCAATCCTTCTGGGACTGGACTACTTTATATGAGTTTGATAAAAGAATAAAGTTGGGTTTCGCTATCGGTATTGAGACGGAAAGTGTCTTGAAAACCGGTATATCTCTCCACATTCCGCTATGTTTTCGGTATATTTCCCGCTCTACCTGCAGGAAACACCCAAGCAAAAACACCTACAGATTTATTTTCAAACTGGCGTATTGTTATTTTTTGGGAGTCAAAGGTTTCCTTCAAAGACCGTTTGATTAACATTCTAATCATTCGTTGCTCAACGTCAATTAAGGCGCGGCCTATAGATGTTCGTTTCTGCACTTCGTCAATAGCGCGCTTCTTGTCCATTATCCCTTGACCGAGGATACCTACGTCGAAGTTGGGGTTTTGCCGAATGCGTTCCGCGACCAATTCTGACTGTTTCTCAAGGGACAAAACGAATCGAATTCAGAATTTCTCTTGGCGTAGTCCTTCAATTTGTGGTACAATATTCTTCAGTAGACAACAACGCATTATTTTCTTATGAATACAAAACCAGAACTTCGCGTTGTCTTTTTCCGCACAGACCGAGGAAATGACCCTGTCCGAGACTGGTTGGAAAGTCTTGGCGAAACAGATGAAATGATAATTGACACTGATATAACAGTTGTAGCGGAAAATTGGCCGTCGGTATTGGGGACGCGCCTCACAAAAAAACTGCAAGGCGAAGAAGCTCTGTGGGAAATTCGCAGCCGCATCAGCGGCGGAAAGCGTATTGCGCGAGTTTTGTTCACTGTTGAAGCGGGTGCAATAATCCTCTTGCACGGTTTTGTCAAGAAGTCTCAACGCACACCGCGGAAAGATTTACGTATAGCCCGAAGACGAAATAGGCTATGGAAAGGGAGGACTGAATAAAATGAATAAGCATCGCGGTAGTAATTTCAAGGATTACCTTAAAGAGAAGGGTATATCTGAGGAAGTTTCGGCACGCGCGAAAAAGCAGTGGGAGGCTTTACGCGCTGAGGCATCGGTTGTGCCAGAAGATACCACTAAGTCCCCAGGCGATCCATCTCAACAGCGTAACGGTTTTTTTTCTCGACTTCGCCGTGGTGTTAATCACTGGTTTTCACAACTAAGGCCGCACGGGAAAATAAAATAGCAGAAATTGCTATAACCGATCTCACTTAAATAGTTGGAAATAGCAGCGGGCTGGTAGACCCACCAGTCCGTTTTTTGGGTCAAGGTACACAGACAGCAGTCGACTTTAGATCAAAAATAGTTTTAAATATGCTTATGTGAAAAATTTGACTTTTTTGGGTGTATATGTTATACTTTAAAGTGAAATTTTTAACTTTAAGATAGGGTTGTAGAAGCGGTATCGTGCATTGCTATTTGGATGAGAAATGAGAATCGCTAAAAATCTGACAGACCTCATCGGGAATACGCCAACGATCCGTCTAAACACCTTGCCCGGTAAGGACGATGCAACCATTTTCGCGAAATTGGAAGCCTACAACCCCGGCGGTAGCATCAAGGACAGGATTAGTTACGCGATGGTCGTTGATGCCGAAGAACGCGGCATCCTTAGAAAAGGAGATACCATCGTTGAACCGACAGCGGGTAACACAGGTTTAGGACTCTCCATCGTCGGTATAGCGAGAGGCTACCCTGTAATTTTGACGATGCCAGAAAACGTCAGTCGTGAGAAATACGAACTTCTCTCCGCCTTCGGTGCGAAAATCATACTAACGCCAGAACATGGTGGGATGGCGAGTGCCATTTGGGAGGCAGAAGAGATTGTCAGACGGCATTCGCGGCACTATATGCCGAACCAGTTCACAAATCCCGCGAACCCTGAGATCCATCGGCGCACGACTGCGGTCGAAATTCTCAAAGCAATCGGCAGTGATATTGATTTTATCGTTATCGGGGTTGGAACAGGTGGGACACTGACAGGCGTTGGGGAAGTGTTGAAGACGGAATGTCCGCATGTGAAAGTTGTCGCTGTGGAGCCGCGGGTTTCAGCCGTGCTTTCCGGTCGTCCCCCGAACCCGACGCGAATTGATGGGCTTGGTGCGGGAATGATCCCCGAAGTGCTGAATGTAGATGTCATTGATGAAGTTATCACAGTCTCCGAAGAAGAAGCCTATCAAATGATGAAATCAATTTCGACGAGCGAGGGTCTGTTAGTGGGCATGTCGTCGGGTGCGAATGTGTACGCTGCCTTACAGGTTGCAAAAGACCAAGGACCGGATAAAACCGTCGTTACGATTCTCCCCGATACAGGGGAACGTTATTTCAGTTTGAGTCGTTACTTTGAAATCGAATCGGACATCATGGAGGCACTCCCTTAAGCTCAGGACTTACGCAATGTTGACCATCTGACGCTTTGTGAGAGGGAGAACCCCAAAAGAACATAGATATTCTTGTGGCACAACCTAACAGGTTATGCTACAAAAGAGCAGCATAGTTCGTAGTCGCACGATTTATCGTATACCAAAAACGGGCAATAAATTGCCCTACTACAAACCGAAGTGGATATTACTAGCTTCGTGTGTCTTAAAGGGTATTGGCAATCATCGAGAAGCCAATAAATGAAGAATTGAACTATTCAGTAGATCACGCTCTCTGTCAAGAAATTGCCTTGACAGAGGATCCTCAAGAAATTCTTTTCTCTCTGTTTAAGCGATTCAAAGGGCGCGCCGCAATTGTCACAAGTGGACAACTTTCAGGCATGGTGCTGCTTCATCTGGCGGCAGAAAACCAACTGCCATTTCGGGTCTGTACGCTTGATACGCTTCGACTCTTTCCTGAGACGTATACCTTCCTTGAACAAGTGGAAGCGCGTTACGGCATCCAGATCGAACAGATTCAACCCGATCCCCAAGAAGTACAGCAGATGGTGACAGAGCATGGTGAATATCTGTTTTTTGACAGCAAAGCGAAGCAGGAATACTGTTGTAACATCCGAAAAGTTCGTCCGATGCAACGACTTTTGGAAACGCTGGATGTTTGGATAACCGGCTTACGGCACGACCAGTCGGAAGCGAGGCAACAACTTCGGAAAGCGGAAATCATATCCTCAAAGACACACCCAGTTCTCAAGGTTAATCCGCTTGTTCAGTGGACAAGCGAGCAGGTATGGCAGTTTGTTCGTGAAAACGAAATTCCTGTGAATCCGTTGCTTGAGGCGGATGACCGTGGTCATTATTATGAATCGCTTGGGTGCATCATCTGCACAACCCCCATAAAGCCGGGAGAACCGAAACGAGCAGGACGGTGGCGTTGGCAGAACGCGCCCTCTACAGAAGAAAACACCAAAGAGTGTGGATTGCATTACTCGATTTAAAGGTAAAATTAGAAAGGAGAAAATATATTTTATGGCTGTAACAGTTCGTATTCCAACCCCACTGAGACGTTTGACCCAAAACTTGGCAGAGGTTGAAGCAGAAGGTGCCAATATTGAAGGCATTATTGATAACCTTGAAGTCAACTATCCAGGGATGAAAGAACGTCTCTGTGATGACGGCGGAAACATCCGTCGGTTTGTAAATATCTATCTCAACGACGAAGATATCCGCTTCCTCGATGGAAAAGCGACCGCTGTCGAAGATGATGCTGAAATCTCGATTATTCCCGCGATTGCTGGCGGATTTTTTTAATTATCTGCTTCTGAGCTGCTGCGTCCGATGTCCTTGCAGATATAAAATTAGTAAAGGACCTTTCATAACCCAAGGCTTTTAAACTATTAAATCTGGGCATCGTTCCAAATGTAAAGCAAAGACAAATTATGCCATTTAAGGCATAATTTCATTTCACGATGGTTTTCAGTTAATTCCAACGACTTTTGCGCTGTATAAGCACGTTTCAATATTGAAAGCAAATGACGCAATGAAACATCGGAAAATACCTGAAACCTCTACATACAAAGAACAATAATTGTCCAAACTTTAGAACAATTTTAGATCGGGGTGGACAGCGGACACCCCGTTCAGACATAATCGTTAAAAAATGATAACTTTGAAACCCGCGACTCTTAGCGAGATTTGTGAGCACGCGAAATCGGAGTTTCCCAATGAATGTTGTGGTGTCATTCTGAGCAATGAAGCACAAGATTTTGTCCGTAAATGCCGGAACATACAGAATGAACTCCATCAGGAGGACCCAGACACATATCCGCGCGATGCCCGCACGGCGTACGTCATACACCCTGATGATTTAATCGCCGTTCACAAAGAGGTTGACACACAGCAACGGCAGATTAAGGCGTTCTACCACTCACACCCAAATCATGAGGCGTACTTCTCCGAAAAAGACAAGGCAGATGCCACCGTATGGGGTGAACCCGCTTATCCAAGTGCCACATATCTGGTTATCTCAGTTTATGATGCCGACATACGCGCGGTGAAGGCTTTCGCGTGGGATGAAACAGCGAAAGATTTTATTGAGATCAAGGTACCATTTGGAGAAATCTAACACGGAGGAAAGGGTTGTCGGTTATCAGTTAACAATTATCGGTTCCAAGAGGGTTGCTATCGGGGTTGTAAACCCCTTCCACAGACCTCTTAACCAAAGATTGAAAACCGAAAACCACTCAAATGCGAGTTCTTTTGGTGAAGCTTGCAAACCAAAACTTGCTCTACAAATTCCAGCAGTTGATGCCGGAGATGCGCGTTGTTAAAGCCCCTGTATTCCGACCATACGTTGGAGTTCTTACATTCTCCGCCGCTTCCCTGGCAATCGCCTTAGGAAGAACCCTCCAAAAATACATTGTTTTTGAATATCACTCAAATTCTGGTGTCATTGGCTGGCTCAGTGCTAATGAATATCCGAAACAACAGGAATACTTTTTTTATCTGCTGGCACTGCTGGGCATCCCAGCGGCAATATATCTGTACTGGATAGGGTGGTGTGTCTATTCGCATTGGTGTGCTCAACGAACCGCCCAACCGATACAGCGTGTGCTGAAAGCAAATGCGTTGGCATCCATTCCGTTATGGCTCTGTTGGCTACAGGTCTACAACAACGGTCAGGGTATGCTAACAGGTCTACTCCTACCGATAAGTCTATCCATTTTGCTTAAATTGGCACTGCTGTATAAGCGGTACTTTCCTACGTTGTGGAATTCAGATGTTTCTGACGATACAAACCTCGCCAGCGAAGAGGATGGTGCCTCCGCCCCTGGAGGCTATAGAACCACAAAGATTTGGCGCGGTGGACTTGAATACATTCTCCTTCCGATTTTCATCTATCTCCTTACCTATTCTGGGGACATCCACGGTGAAATAGATTTATTCCACGAAGGTGAACGGCTCGCGCCTCTCAATGAAATGTTACACGGCGCGGTGCCGTTTCGTGACATCTATATCCAGCATGGACTCTTCCAAAACGCTTATTTGGCATGGGTTGGGAGTCAGCTCTTTGAACCGACCCTATTCGGCTTGCGTTCAATGGAAGACCTATTGGACCCACTCGGCTATGTTGCCCTTTACGTGCTCGGTTTACAAGTATTCCGAGGTAGATTTTTGACTGCTTTTATCTGTGTGGTTATTGCTTCTGGAACGGAGTTTTGGGTATCTGCGAGACATAGCCTCGGCTTAATTAGTTTCGCTTTCGTAGCAAATTCCCTGACGCACTTCCAAAGAACTCGCACAAACAAGGTTCCTACATTTGTATGGAAATTGCTCCTCGCTGGGATCTCCACGAGTTTGGCGTTCTGGTATAGCACTGAAATTGGGCTTTACACGCTCGGTGGCATCGGATTGTTTCTGATTATATATGTATTCCAAGGCGGTTTTGGAACAGAGAGTGGAAGAGAACAAGGTTGGAAACCTCGCCAGCGGGAGAAGAGGGGAACAGAATACCTATTACCCTTAATCAGTTACAGTTGTGGGGTGTTATTAGGCTTTTTCTCGGTAGGCATTTACTTCCTCTTCTACGGTGCCTTTGACGACCTAATCTGGAATTCCTATATCCAGTGTCGCTATCAACTCGCAACGTGGGGGCTTGCTTTCCCATCTCTGTCGGAAACACTTACACTCTTGTCAACGGACGGATGGCGTGTTTTCGCCTTAAGTGATGGTTTTCGATGGTACCTACCAATTTGTATCTTTCTGATTGTCGCGGCGTACCTGACCTATCGATGCTTATGTGGTACTGCATCGGCACCGAACACAATGAAGCTCCTACTCCTCTTGCTCGGTGGCATCGCATTCTTCCGAACTGCACTGGGACGTTCAGACGATGGACATCTGATTTACGGCGCAACTTTTTTATGGCTGCTCTGTCTATTTCCATTAGAGAGCGGCATCTTCAGAATGTTTCGTGCGTGTCTATCGTTTTTAAGGGGCAATGGACATTGGTTGCACGCATTGAAAGCAGCGTGGGTCCTGATTCCGACAGCAATATTCTGCTGGTATGTTGGGGAAATCCATCAGCCATTGGTAGGTTTTGATGAGAAATGGCAAAGGTTGCGTCAGAATCCGTTCAAACAACGCGCTGTAACGCAGGAATTAACGCGCGCAGGAAAGGTGGATATCCCGAATGATCAAGTCGAACAGGTTCAAAAAGTGGTCGCTTATATTCAGGAAAACACAGCAGAGAACGAAAAGATCTTCGATTTCACGAGTCAGGGTGCCTACTACTTCTTCGCAAACCGACTGAGCGTTACCCGATTCCATCAAGCCTCGTATGCATCGACACCGGAAATGCAGCAAGAGGTTATCTCGGCTCTTGAAAGGGACAAAACACGTTTAGTGATCTTTAAAACGGGAGGTTGGTTCGATGCCGTTGACAGTATCCCCGTTGAGGAACGGCATCCCTTGATTGCGGCGTACTTGCAGGCGAACTATGAGCCGGCGGTGAACATTAATGAGACGGAGATTTTACTGCGTAAATTCTGAGTGAACATACAATAGACAAGACTCACGAGGAGGAAAATCAGGACAAGCATTCTGAGGGGGGACCGGTGCGGTTACAAACCGCACCTACCAAGATTGGGGAAATCAATGTTACTCGATTAAATTCCTAATTTTCATTAGATAACTATTTCTGCTGTTCAACGAAGATTCGGTAGATGTCCTCAAAAAGTCTGACATCTGTGAGGGTATCTTCAGCGGAAGAGCGGAAGGGTTCATCGTTGCGGACATTCGCCACAAAGTATTCTGCTTCCCTGTGATATGCCCAAGTCCAACTCGGTATCGGAATCGGACGGGTGATTTCCTGTTCCTCCCCAGCACGATAGATCTCGACTTCGGCAGGCGTGTTTTTCAGGAGTAACGGCGGTGCCCACGTATGAACCCATCCGTTCTCAAAGTAGATTTGACTATGCTCATCCCAGCGATAGTGGGAGACATGCCCGGTCTCTAACGTCACACGGATGCCGTCCATATCGAAGATAACAACACCCATATATCCGTTCGCGTCCAAATCAACGGCTTTGACGCTCACTTTGTCGCCAGCATCAAGAAACCAACGCATCAGATTGATATTGTGTGTGTACTGTTGTAGGTACCCTAAATAGGAACCGCGCCACTGTTCGGGTATCCATTCTGGTGTTTTGACAGGTGCGCTCGGCTTTGTCTCTGTTGTCCCATCCATGTGAGTATCGAGATTACACACCCAATCCCCACCGAATCCGTGATTCCTTGCATACGTCAAACGTCCGAGTTCGTTTGTTTCTCGGAACTGCGCGACTTTTGTCTTGACGATTTCGTTTCCGGCATCGTACCGTTTCATGTAGCCGACCATCAACTTCTTGCCAGACTTCTTTGATGCCGCCACAATAGCCTCGGCTTGTTCGACAGAAACCGCCATCGGTTTCTCCATGAAGACGTGCTTACCCGCTAAAAGGAGATCTCTTGCGATTTCACCTTGCAATGCGAAATCAGCAGATACAGCGACTGCCTCGATATCAGCGTTTTGTGCGAGTTCACCGTGGTCCCGGTAAAGTTGGGGAATACCGAAACGGCTTTGGACTTTCTTTCCAAGCTCCGTACGGACCTCTGCAAGCCCGATGAGTTCACAGTCCGGAATGCTCGTAAAATTTGGGATGTGGACCTTCTGTGCCATGAACCCACAGCCGATATAACCAAGTCGAATTTTTTCCATTCTTTTAAATTTTCCTTGCGGTATTTTAAATTTTCCTTGCGGTTCGGTCAGCGGCATTGGATGGCTAACGTTCTTCCCCGTATATCCGCCTGCGCCGTTGTTGCAGGCTACTGTTTCAGCCTAACATCATTCCTAATCAGAAACCTACACATCATGGAATAGAATGCTGCCCAACCCGTTGGGATTTCTAATCTTCCTTGCGGTTCGGTCACGCTGATTTTCGATAGTTATTAAGACGCGTGGCGCGATTCTATCTGTTCAACAGCGGTTTTTGCCCCTTCCCGCACGAGTGCAGAAGCATCATCCCGTGCGAGCTGCTTCAGTTTTCCAAGACTCAGGCTCGCCTCCAGTTTACCGAGGGCAACTGCGACGAAATAGCGTACATCGGCATCTTCGTCGTCCAGTGCCTCTAAGAGTGCGTTTGTATCTGTTAAAGAGGTAAGGTGCCGGTCAGCATCGCCGATATTAATCAACGCTTGCGCGGCGAGTCGCCGTGAATGGATGTCTCCGTGAAGGAGGGAGGAAAGCAATTCGTCGTTCCCTGTAGGAATAACAACTAAGTTATCCCAGTCACAATCCAAGCAGAACCACGAATTACCATCCAACCGACGGAGGTTCGTATTTCCACACGACGGACATTCCTCAAATTCCTGTTGTTGACTTATGATTTTGTCCATTGTCCTTGATTACAGCACACGCCGTGTGCCTCCTACTTTTCGCGCCGTATGTGGCGTGCATCAGTTCCCATTTTCAGCGGTCGTCACAGTTTCGTCAATCGTAGGGTTCCCTTCCAACTCAGGTAATTCACGCCAGATTTCAGGACCCTCGGGTTTGAAGTTAATTGTCGCGATGAACTGCATACCGTGATAGAAGTTGATTTTGAATTTGCCGCCTCCGAAATTTTCTTTGAGATATTCCAGCGGCGCTTCAATCAAGGGACCCATTTCATCAGCGTGATAGAAGGCGAGCGGTTTAAACCGTACTGTATTGCCCACGGGTTCTTGCACGAGTAATTGTGCCGACGTAGCAGGAAAAAGCACCTGAAAGGCTTCCCAGAGGTCCGAAACAGTAGGTTCCTGTTTCCCAATGCGCTTTTTAAAATCGTTCTCAAGATACTCTGAGAACGTATTGAAAACCCAGTCCATGATTTAGCCGTCGGTTATCGATTATCGGTAGGGTATGCAGCAGTTGCAATAGTTTTGCACACCACAAATTGCTCTTAACCGATAACTGACAACCACTCCTCTGATAACTACTACAGCGGTGCCTTTAAGAAGTCCTTCCAATCAAAATCGGGCAGAGGAAACTCCTCCGAGGCTTCGCATTGTCAGAATGTCGCCGCTTTCTCGAAAAACTCAATATCCACACGTTCAACACCGGCTTGCCGTGCATTTTCAGCGACACGTTGGACAACCATCTCGCGGACAAACGGAATCGGTATCCGCTTGACCCGGTGCTCGACTTCCTCAGTACAGGGCACTGTGGTGTTGTCAAGGTAGGGACCGTCCTGAAGTGCGACTTCATCAGGGTGATCGCACGTTTCTGGTACGAGTTGTTGCAGTCGCATTGAGACATAACTCGTCACCCACTGCTTGAACTCTTCTGTTTTCTCGGTATCAACTTCGCCGACATCGGGACGCTGTTCCAACTTTTCGTTGATACTGACGAGCAGACTTTCCAGACGTGTCAGGCGTTCTTCTACATTTGTAAGCCGCTCGTGTGCAATTGTTTGTTCACTCATTTTTTAAATTTTCCTTGCGGTTCGGCTTTTAATCTTACCTTGCGATTCGATCAGGGGGTTGATTGATGAAGTGCCTCCCCCGTAGACCCGCCTGCGCCGATGTTGCAGGCTAAAGGTTTAATATTTTGTCGAAGAAGCGTCAACAACTATTGCTCAAACAACCCAATATTTCCAAAGATCCTCTGGAATCTCGTATTTAATCTCTTCCCGTTTTTTATGGGAGTAGCGTGCGAAGATCCCAAAACGAGGAATATCCCTTATATTCGCTGACCCGGTATGGCAGAGAAATGCGTGCCATAGCACAACATCACCCGCAGCCCCAATAAACTCACGAGGTCCTTCCGGTGATAAATCCGAAAGCATATGCCAACCCCAGTCCTCAATATCGTAGAAACTGCCATCAATCTGCTCTGGATATTGGAGGAAGTACTTGTGCGTTGAATGGTGGCTCTGGGGCCAAAAAACGAAGGCACCGCCGCCGGGTTCGACATCATAAAGGTACGTTGTTGCCCCCAGCATAAAAGGACTCCAGCCACCCGGACCGTATGCGTCAATGTGTCCATTACCGGGCATTGTCCATCCCTCTTCAGGGTCGGGCCATTTGACGAGCGGTGAACCACCGCCCCCTGTAAATTGCCCGCCACCGAGCTGCTCGGTAATTTCCTGCATCACAGGCAATTGCCCGAACAATGGCGAGAAACTGAAGTTCTGCACCACGTAATCGTCGGGCCATGTCTCCGGCGTTTCCAAGTTGGAATCAAAATGTCCCCATATCTGTGCCCGCCATCCCTCAATTATTTCAGGATCGATTAAATTTTTAAGGATAAGATATCCATGTTTCTGAAAATATGCGATCTGTTCTGTTGTAAGCATCTGGGCTCCCTCTATCCGTAAAGGGTTAATGGCTGATAATTGATAATTATTTTTTAAATTGCCCAATATTTCCAAAGATCTTCTGGAATCTCGTATTTGAACTCTTCCTGTTGTTTGTGAGCATAGCGCGCAAAGAGACCAAAACGCGGAACGCTTCTTATATTTTCTGATCCGGTATGGCAAAGAAACGCGTGCCACAGCACAACATCACCCGCAGCACCGATAAACTCGCGGGGTCCCTCCGGCGATAAATCCGAGAGCACATGCCAATTCCAACCCTCAATATCGTAGAAACTGCCATCAATCTGCTCTGGATATTGGAGGAAGTACTTGTGTGTTGAGTAGTGGCTTCGGGGCCAAAAGATGAAAGCACCACTCTTAGGTTCAGCATCATAAAGATAGGTGGTCGCACCCAGCATAAAAGGACTCCAGCCAGCAACAGCACCATACGCATCAATATGCCCATCTTTTGGCATTGCCCACTTTTCTTCAGGGTTGGGCCATTTGATAATCGGTGAACCGCCACCGCCTGTAAAAAATTGTCCGTCGCCAAGTTGGTCGGTAATCTCTTCCATCACAGGCAGATGCCCAAATAACGGCGAGAAACTGAAGCCCGGAATCTCGTAGTCGTTGGGCCACGTCTCCGGTGTTTCAAAGCTGGAATTAAAATGCTCCCAGACCTGGGTCCGCCATCCGTCAATTATCTCAGGTTCGATTAAATCCTTAAGGATTAAGTATCCATATTTCTGAAAAAATGCTATCTGCTTTGTTGTTAGCATAGGAGTTCTTTCCACGGTTGTTTGACGGCACAGTTGAGTGTGCCTACTACCTTGCATTAGCGTTTCGGTCTGAAGGATGGAATGCCGGTTTTATCAAATCGTTTTTTGACAGCCTGCATCAGTTCAGGGGTAACCTCGCGATGACCGTGCTCACGTGCGTATCTTTCAACACTTTTGACGACCATCCCACGCGCAAACGATGGTACACGTTTCAACCTTTTTTCTGCTGCGGGTGTCCACTGCAAATCATAATCGGTTTCTGTCGCAAAAGCAATCTTTTTCTCAATTTGAACGGGGGGTGCATTGTGTTGCCCAGGCTGATATTCACACGAGGCATCCTCAGCAAGATAGTTGCCGGTTGTAGCATAGGCACGCGCTCTACAGCCGCCGCAGACCTCTCTGAATTCACACGCGCCGCATTTCCCTTCAAGCACATCTCGATTCCGTAAGTTTTGGAAGGTTTCTGACTCGTTCCAGAGTTTGACAAAACTCTCCTCTTTGAGGTTCCCGACGCTAACGGGTAGATAAGGACACGGGGTCAACTCGCCTTCAGGTGTGATACGGCAGTAGTAGATACCACATGGACACGTGCCGCTGGGGTAGCCCTGAAGGAACGCAGAGTCAGACTGTTGTTCATAGATGACGCGTTTGTAATGCGGTGCGCATTTCGCGGCGATGAGCATTTTTCCAGCATAAGCCGCCTGTAACTTGAAGAGCGTCTCAAGCATCTTCTCGTATTGCGTAGGCGTAATGTCCATCACCGTCTTACCTCTTCCGGTTCGGACGAGGAAATAGAGATTCAACACCTTTGCCCCGAGTTGATACGCGTATTCCACAATTTCTGGAATTTCATCGTAATTCCACTGCGTTACGGAGGTCTGAACGAGGAAGTCAAGTTGTGCGCGTTTGAGTGCCTCCACACCGTTCATTGTCGCTTTCCACGCGCCCTCCATCCCACGAAACCGATCATGGTTTGTCGGTTGGATAGAGTCAAGGCTAATGCCAGCACCGGTAACACCGTGCTCTTGCATCTTCTCGACGACTTCGTCGTTCAACAAGACACCGTTTGTACCCATCACAACAAGGAACCCGGTATCGGAGGCATACTTCGATATCTCCAAGATATCCGGGCGTAATAGCGGTTCACCACCAGTGAGAATAAGGAGGATGTGTGGATTGATTTCGGCGATTTCATCAATGACGCGAAAACATTGTGATTGGCTTAATTCGGCGTCCCTTGAATGTCCGTGTGAACCTTGAATATCGGACAGGTTAAAGTTTCCGTTCGCCAATTCGTTTGTGTCCACAAATCCTGCGGGGAGATAGCAGTGCGTACACTTTAGATTGCACAATCGGGTGATATTCCACGAAACCGCTTGGACTTTTGTGTCTGTCATATTTTTAATTTTCCTTGCGGTTCGGTCAGGTGAGTTGAATAACCAACGCTCCTCTCCGTAGATCTTGGGGAAATGCCCAAGCAAAAACCCCTCCGCTACGCTTACGGGCTACAGTTTCGTTAAACCTGCAGAACCTACACAAACTAAAGATGAAGTGGTTTGTAGTTCAAGGATTTCTAATAATTCAAAATCAGTTTTTCAACAGCAATGCGAGCGCGAAAACAATTAATCCCGCTATCAACATCAAATTTTTCCAGACGTTGATATAAAGGTTTTGATTAGACTGCCCATCTCCATCGGGTGGAGTGATTTCGAGGTGCCGCCGATAGACCGAACTGTACAACCCCCAAAAGAGGGTCATTACGCCAAACGCCGCGAGTTTCGCGACAAAAACTAACATATAGGATCTGAAATCATTGTTAGCATTCCCAGTAAAAAAGCCGTTATTCCATGCGACAATAAAAAATACCATCGCGCCTGTCGTCAGCAAAACATGAATCATCAATCGTATCAGGACCCGAAAACGATTGTGAATTGCTAACAGGTTTTGCGGCGGTAAGTTTCGCTGTAGAATGGGCATAGCGACGAAGGTAGAAAAAATAACACCACCGAACCAGGCGATTGCCGCGAACAGATGGACACCTCGGATGACAAGCTCTACGCTCTCCCGCATTCTTTTCCAGAATCCCTATTTTTTCATAAATGATACCACATTTTGCGTCCAAAGTCAAATTTGCAGGACTATTTAGTTTTCAGTTTTCTACCCATTTTTGTAAGAAATTACGACCAAGAGGGCACTCCTACACGAATATGTCGGGAATCGGAATTCCTCCTACAGAGTTGTCAGCTATCAGTAATCCCTAACCACCCCTTATCCCACGGAATAAGAGGGACGTGCGATGAATCGCACTACTACAAACACACTCGCTTATAGTCCGAAAGCTATTTATTCTCCGTTAACACGAAAAATCCGATAATTTTTTTGATTCGAGATAGTAGAAAACTGTGAACGATAAGGTGCTATCATAAATCTCAAGGGAGTGAATCAGGGTTTCAAATTGACGAAAATTAGTGCGACGATTGCGAGTAACGCACCGATGAGAGGGATTCGACCCAACCGCTCACGGAGGAATACCATACCGACGAACATCGTGAACAGCACGCCACCCGAACTTGACATCGGAAAAGCAATTAACGCACTCACCTTATCCAGCGCAATGAGGAGTGCCCAACTTCCGGCGACATTACAGATGCCTATGAGCGTGCCGTAGAAGACCTCCCACCAATTCGGCCACGTTTTCTGATAGAGGCATATCCCCAAATAAATAAGCGTAGCGACACCGAAAAGTAGACTCATATAGAGGGATTTCTCATCAATAGGACACATCTCGTTGAAGGCTTTCATGGTGAGTCGTGAGATACCAGTGACAATCAGAATTATAGCAGCAACAGCGAATCCCAAACCTTGTGGCGTTTCCGGTTTGTCAGGCGTAAATTTGTAGGTTGGCTCTTTTTCTCGTTGACTGAGGAGTGGGATTGCCACGAAAGTTAAGAGAAGCCCTATAGCTTGCCAGAGGTTGGGAATTTCCTTCCAAAATAGCATCGACACTATAATTGGAACTACGATTGATAGCCTAACGAGTGCCGCTGTGACAACAATCCCACTGAGTTGGATCCCAAGTGTAAATAGCTCGAACCCAGCGGCGTACGTCACACCGTTTGATATACCTAACACGAAGGTTAACTTTGAGAACTCATAATCCTGTTCCTGAGACAGGACCCAGATGCTGATAAAGAAAGCAACGAGGTAGTTGACAAAGCCGATCGGGTTTAAGCGCTGTTGATTATCTTTGGCGTGCTTGAGGAAAAGCCCAAAGCCGGAGAGCAAAACGATGTTGAGTGCAAGGAAGAGCATTTTAATTTTACCTTGCGGTTCGGTCAAGTGAATTTGGGAAATAGCGTGTTTTCCCGTAGAGTCGCCCTCCACTACGTTACGGGCTTACTACACCGATTGTTTGCATTACCTCATCGGTAGGGCGACCTTGGTTCCCTCTTTCGCAGATTGATAGGTTGCCAGAACGACTTCTACGGCATGTTTTCCGCCTCTACCGTCAATCATAGGTGTTTTGTTATCTCGGACACAGTCGACAAAATGGGTTAGCTCACCGACGACCCCGTGGGGTCCCTCGCGATTTGGGACGATTTCTTCCCAATCGCCGCCGCGTTTTTTGAGGTAGGCGAGGTCGGCTGACATATCTAAGCGGAGTGAGCCTTCGGAACCGTCAATAATGGTTTCGTTGGTGCCGCGTGCGCCGAGGAAGCCACCCCACCGTAGAATACCCACTGCTCCGGAATCGTAACGGATGAGCGAGACGGTGTAATCTTCCCAATCGTCATGCCCAGAAAAACTGCCTACTTCGGCAGCGACGGTAAGGGCAGTGCCACCGAACCAATTAATCAGATCGGATTTGTGAATGCCGTTTTCCAGAAGTCCACCGACAGTACCGTACCAAGTCTCGGGTCGGTTACGCGGAGCATTATAGGGACCCGTATAATCGGTCTCAATGTAGGTAATATCTCCGATATCACCAGCATCA
The DNA here is from genome assembly GCA_965220065.1 of Candidatus Poribacteria bacterium. Lineage (GTDB taxonomy): Bacteria > Poribacteria > WGA-4E > WGA-4E > WGA-3G > WGA-3G. The sequence continues at coordinate 3,261,794 of OZ244804.1, read as the reverse complement.
ATCAGCTGCCTACCGAGTTCGTGGACAGGATAGAAGCGTAACACCTGCCCTACCATCAGATGCGTTCCTGCCTTATCCGATGCCTCAATCATTGTATCTGCATCAGCGAGCGTCAATGAAAGCGGTTTTTCGCAGAAAGCATGTATGCCCGCCTCAGCGGCATCAACGACGACCTGCGTATGCGCGACAGGCGGCGTTGCAACCACGACAGCGTCCACAACATCAAACAATTCGTGATAGTCTTGGAAGGCGCGAATTTGATGCCGTTGGGCGACGGCTTCCGCGGCGTCCAAGCGAAGATCTGCGATACCTACAAATTCACAATTTTCAACATTAGGGAGCGAGTTACAATGGGCGTTTCCCATGCCACCGACTCCGACTACACCTACGCGAATCATCTTTATTCCTCCTCTGAAGAATCCGAGAACTGATATGTGCCATCCCGATTTATTGAGATTGTTGGCAATTTCTGTGACCGTTCAAACCAATTATATCCGATTTTCAGATTTTTCCAAAAGTTTATTAGGGTGTCACCATTCGGAAAAGTGTTTTTTAAGCGTGCCATTGTGCGATCGTCCAATTTTGCTGGGAAAATATGCACAGGGATCTTAGCGTGTCCATTTGATTTCGCTTGCACCGCCAACCAATAGACCTCCTTAATATATTTATCAGTGATTGGAATACATCCGATAGTGACACATCCGCCGTGTATAAATATATCGCCGCCGAGTTGGCCTTTTCTGCCCAAAATTTTATCCGCTTGGTTGGGATAATTAATCCCGAGCGATAGATAAAAGTTGCTTTTGGGGTTAAATCTGTCAATATGGTAAAAACCTTCCGGGATTTGTAAATCGCCTTCACGTCTTTTGGGTCCCAACTTTCCTGACGTGTGGCAAATAGGGTAGGATTTTACCAATTTGAAAACGGCATCAGCTGTTGAAAACGCCCAAACTTCCAAAATTTTCTCTCGTTTGAAGACTCGGATAAAGAGTTTCTGTGGTGGATAGGAGATACCCCGGTCAGCAAACAGACTGCGAAGTTGGTTGTCTTTCTCTTGAAATGCTGTCCGGACCCGAGGGTATCTTTGCTGTTTGTCTTTGAAGGTTTGTGGTTCTGATAGTTGACAGGAGAGGGTCATCATAAAACTGAGAGAGCCGATAAGATAGAGTTTCATAGTCACACCGGTTTTTTGTTTATAGCAGAGGATCTGTGTTTATTGCTTTTCTCGGTGTTTTACGAGTCCGATTGTAATCGAAATCGCTATGACGATTCCGAAGGTCCAAAACAGAATTTTAATACTCCCCGTCAGGCGATCACCCAGGTAAGAATAAAGTAGCGTCGCTGGGAGTTGTCCAATTCCGGTGGCAACTGCAAACCATAAAAATCGCATGCTGGTAAGGCCTGCCCCATAACTGATAGCGTCAAACGAGATGACTGGCACCAAACGTGCGATGAGCACTGCATGTTTGCCGTATCGTTGAAAAAACTGGTCCGAGGTGTTGACAACCGACTCACTTAACACCTTAACGACGATCGGGCGTCCGAGGAGGCGTGCAAGAAAAAAACAGAGGGCAGCTCCGAGCATCGCGCTGCCCCAAGACAACGCCGCTCCCCACCAAACACCGAACAGTAAGCCGTTTGCGAAGGTAATCAGAAACGCTGGCAAAGGCGCAATCACGCTCTGAAAGACCATGAGTATCGCCGATACAACAGGCGCGAGTGCGCCATAACTTGCGATGTACTCCCGCGCTGTCTCAATACTCTGAAAAGCGGCAGTGAGTTCAAGGAAATATTCCCAAATTTGTCTATGGTAGACACCACCAGGTACGAATCCAACCAGCACCACAAATAGCAATATAACGCCAGGCTTTTTGCGCAGGAAAGTCGAGCGGAATTTGCTTATGGTTTTAGACATTTTTGTGAAGGGCACAGCGGGGTGTGCCTACTACTCTGCATTTTTCGCTTGCTGTATCAATGCGTGATTCATCCGATCCCGAAGTTGTTCTATCTTCTCATCCGTCCAACTATAGAAGCCTTCCTTAGATTTTACGCCGAGTTTCTCGGATTCAACCATCTGTCGGAGGAGCGGATTGATGTCAGGTGAACTATTGAGATCTTTATAGAGTTCCTCAAAAGCGGCAAGTACGAGATCCCACCCTGCCAACTCAAAGACCTCAAAGGGACCAGCGACGCTCAGCCGTCGCCCGAAACTGTTGCGCACAACGAGATCCACGGTCTCTGCAGTGGCGATGCCTTGTTCAACGATGGCGAATGCTTCCCGAATCAAGGCGGCTTGCAACCTCGGTCCGACAAAACCGAGTGCCTCTTTTTCAATAATTGCAGGTGTTTTACCGATAGCTGTTAGGAGCTCAAACGTTACTTCAACTGTCTCATCAGAGGTATCAGGACTGCGAATCAGTTCAACGAGCGGGATCAGGTAGGGCGGATTGAAATAGTGGGTATTAAGTATTTGCCCCTTGCGACTCGCATTTACACCGATTTGGGTCGGCATCAATGCGGTCGTATTGCTCGCCAAAATTGTGTGCGGTGGACATATCGCGTCCAATCCCTCGAATATCTGCTGTTTTAATGTCAAATTCTCAGTAACAGCCTCCACAACAAAGTCCGCCCCTTCTGCGACTGTGTCGAGTTCCGTAGAGGTCTGAATTCGCTGCAGCGTTGGGGAAATACTATCCTTCTCAATAATAGCGTTTCTGGCGAGTACATTTAGATTCTGTTCAATTTGAGTGAGTGCGGTTTCGAGTCGTGCGTCTGTGACATCGTGCAAATAGACGCTATAGCCTGCGTTTGCGAACTCTTGTGCGATGCCGTGTCCCATCAATCCTGCCCCGATAACAACGATTTGGGAAACATCATGTATTGTCATATTTCCTCCCTTTACCAGCAATAAGAATTGTAAACTCTCCCCTCGGCTCGGTATCTCGGAATTTCTCCAATGCTTCACTGACATGCCCACGAAATACCTCTTCAAACCGTTTCGTCAATTCGCGAGCGACGACAATGTCCCGTTCCCCCATCACTTCAAAGGTATCTTCAAGGAAACGTCGGAGCCGATGCGGGGATTCAAAGAGAATTAACGTTCTTTCTTCGTCAGCAAGTCCACCCAACTGACGCTTTCTTTTCCCAGACTTTGGAGAAAGGAAACCTTCAAAAACAAAGTTATGCAGGGGTAATCCAGAAATAGACGCCGCCGTGACGACCGCTGATGCCCCAGGAATAGGAAGGATCGGGATTTCTGCGTCGATGCATCGGCGTAAGAGTGGATACCCCGGATCAGAGATGATTGGTGTGCCAGCGTCTGAAACGAGCGCGATTGTCTCACCTGACTTCAGGCGTTCTATTAACTTGTCTCCCTTCATCTGCTGGTTACCCTCAAAGTAACTTGTGAGCGGCGTTTGAATCTTGTAATGGGTGAGTAGGCGGCGTGTTTGACGGGTATCTTCAGCGGCGATAAGGTCGACCTCTTTGAGGATGCGGAGTGCGCGCAGGGTAATATCTTCTAAATTCCCAATGGGTGTGCTAACGAGGTAAAGCGTGCCGGACGATGCGTTCATTTTTTAGTGGCTATCGGTTGTCAGTTATCGGCTGTCGGTTAAGAGATTTTCGTTTAAGAATACTCTCTTCTTGCTGATGGCTGACAGCTATCCTTCCCCTTGCGATATTGTGTATTTCATGCTAAATTATCCAGAATGAAAACGACCTACGCTATCATAAGTTTTCTCTGGTTGATAGTCCCAGTGTGTGCGGAGACGGTTCCTGACAAAAAACCATTTGAATCGGCGCGCCCGCTGTATGTCGGTGCGCGGGCGTTAGCGATGGGAAATGCCTTTACGGCTGTCGCTGACGACGCCAGTGCAGGCTTTTGGAACCCAGCCGGACTCATTCAGTGGCAGGGTGTGAAACTCTTCGCAGTCAATAAGTTCCACGACCGAAGCGATTACCGATTCGACCCGAAGGGTATCGGCTACAGCTACCGCGGCTATAGCCTATTTTGGGGAAATAAAATCGCTCTCGGTGTCGACAGTGGCGTGCCTGATTTCAACTACTATGGCATCGCTCGCCAATTCGGTCCGTATACTGCCGCTGGATTAAGCCTCAAGTTTAAACGCAGACATCCCTCCAATGTCTATCAATTCTTCGGCTACGAGACGACGTATGATCTCGGATTGCTTGTCAAACCTCGTCCGAATCTTAAGTTCGGGTGTCTCGCGCAGAACCTCAAGGGCTATGGTATTCAATGGCTGACACTCGGCATCTCCTACCGTTACGCAAAGCATTGGTTGCAGAACGCGCCTTGCGAATTTTCAATCGACCTTGCTCTGCCTACCGAACGCAGAACACCCGAATTATACATCGGTGCGGAGTGGCATCCTTTCCCGATACTTCCGATCCGTCTCGGCATCTCAAATGGAGCACTCACAGGCGGAATAGGAATTACGTGGAAAGAGATTTTTTACATCAACTACGCCCGAATTTTCGAGAGGGACTCCGCATCTGATTTTATTGAATTAGTTATCAGTTTTCAGTAGTCAGCAGTTAAGATATGCCATAGTTAAGCCTCTATCCATATAAATCGGGCTTACAAAGCCTTCCTACAAGAGGGTTTAACGAGAACTGAAAACTATTTATCACCCACCTCTTCCCAGTCCAATGCCTTTGGATTCCACTCAAACTGTTGCAATGGACCAAACTTGAGGTTGACCGTCAAACTCTTCGGCGTCGGCGAACTATCGAACAGATTGAAATCTCGGACAACAACGTAGGTGTGCTGTCCATCGGTAATGGTCTTGCACGCCTCAATGAAGTCGTCAAGGTTACGAATCTGCTTTCCATTTATGTCAAGAATCACGACCTTAGAGTTCCCATTCCGCTCCTGTAAACCGACACGTGAGAAACTACTGCCTGCAGCGGCGTGCGGTAAATAGACGCCATCGGCTTCTAAGAAGAGTATCCGTCGGAGTTGCGGCGTAATATCGTGAAAGACAGCACCGCCAAACCTAACAAAACGACGCACCTTCTTCGCTTCTAAGTCCTCCACAGGGACATCAAGTTTCAGGTTTTCGCCGTTCCGATAGATATCCAAGGTGACACTTTCTCCGACGTTCCGGTTCAGGATGGCATCAAAGGTATAGAGGTCATCCCTGATAAGTTCATCACCAATACGATAGATAATATCAGATGCCCGGAGGATGGTCTCGCCTGTTGTCCGTGGGACCATGGACTCAATCTGAATCACCTTGGGTGTTCCTGCTTTGGAGGGACCTATCTCTTTTCGTAAGGCACTTGGGAAATTGAAATGTTTGATGGCTTCGCCAATAGAGACAAGCTCTAAATCGACACCGATTTCACCGCGTTGGATTGATATCTTGTTGCGAATCAATTCAAGTGCATCATAGAGGTAATCAATCGGCAGTTCAAAACTGGAAGTATCCGTGCCGCGTGCGTGAATAGCGATGACCTCACCTTCGGTATTCCACACAGGGCTCCCACTTGAGCCACCCGTTCGGTCAAACGTCGTGTGGATATAACTGGAGTGCCGATCGCCTTTGTTGACGTTGAGGTTCGTAATTCTTCCGAATTTGATCGTATATTCCTCTTTCTCGTTGTTGCCGATAAGCAGGAGTTCATCTCCGAGGGCAAGCTCTCCCCATTCACCGAGTTCAACAGCTTGGAGTTCAAAATCAATTTCGGACGGATTAATCTGATAAAATCCGAAGTCGTGCGTCGGATCGTAGTAAAGAATTCGTGCTTCTGTAAAACTACCGTCGTGAAAGTTGATTTTGACGTAAGAAGGACTGCTACCGGTGACATGCCGGTTCGTGGCGATAATGCCGCGTTCGGCATCTACAATAAAACCGGTGGCAAAATTTGTGCCTTTCGCTTCTGTCTCAAAGACTACCTCTGAGGAGGTTTCGACATTCACCACCATCGGCTTGTACGCAGCGACCTGTTCTGTCCAGTCGTGTTGGGCATTAGCGTTTATGATTAAGATTAAAAGTAAAAAAATTGTTAAGATTGTGCCGCTCGTGCGGTTTTTAATTAGGTTCCTAAAGATTTGTTTCATGATGTTCCCTTTTCGACTTTGACATCTTTTGAATTTTTAAGAGTTTACCACAGAGCGTCAGGGATGTCAAATCGTTTTGTTGTCAGAGGTTGGAGGGTTGGGTATATATTATCTGAATGCACGTCGCATGAATCAACGGTATTCAGGTTTCCGTGTGGCATGAGCCGGGGCAAGTACGCCGCAAATCGAGGATTGTCACGGATGACGCGGATTTTAAGAGACTTTCGTTCCTTGACGCGGTATCTCAAACATGGTATATTATTGACATTGCTTTTTAATTCATTGCTCTTGAACTGCGCTCTATTTCATTACGCGCAGGTTTTCGATTAATTTTACTGGATTTAGGAATTTTGAGGTTTCTTTTCTCTTGGAAACATTAGACCAAAAAGGTAGCCTGCAACAGCGGCGCAGGCGGGTATACGGAAAGGAACTTCATTCAGCAAACCCACCTCACCGAGCCGCAAGGTATAATTAAAATATGGCGACACATCACTTTGAACCGACGGTCTATTACACAGCGATTGGTGCGCACGAACCGGTGCTCCACATTGAGAGCGGTGACACCGTCTTCACAACAACTGTGGATAATGCGGGGTACGATGCCAACGATACACAGGTAACCGAAGGAGGAAACCCACAAACGGGTCCTTTTTATATTGAATCGGCAGAGCCGTGGGATACATTAGCAGTTCATTTCGATCGGATCGTTCCGAATCGTTTAATCGGACGGACGGCTATGACTGTTGCTGCTAATGTTCTTGATCCCGACTATGTAGCGTCCGAGATGCCGGAAGGCGATCGTGGTCGTGCAGAATGGCATGTTGATGTGGAAAAATGGACGGCGACGTTAATGACGCCAGAGACACAATTGGGCAAACTCACGCTACCCCTTGAACCGATGGTCGGATGTTTTGGCGTTGCTCCACCGCGCGGACAAGCGATCTCAACAGCAACCTCCTCCACACACGGCGGAAACATGGATTATCGGGGTTTTCAGGAGGGGGTTACCGTCTACTTCCCAGTTTTTGTCCCCGGCGCGCTCTTTTTTCTAGGTGATGGACACGCCGTGCAAGGTGATGGTGAAATCGTCGGTACTGGGATCGAAATCTCTTTTGATGTGCAGTTTACGGTTGAAGTGCTCAAGGGCAAAAATATCAACTGGCCCCGTGCGGAAAACAGCGATTACATTCTCGCAGCGGGCAACGCACGTCCATTGGATCAGGCGGTGCAACACGCGACGACGGAACTTCTGCGATGGTTGGATGAACTCGGTTTGGAGAAACGCGCAGCACACACCCTATTAGGACAAGCCGTAGAATACGATATGGGTAACGTGTTCGATCCAGCGTATACGATGGTCTGCAAAATCAAAAAGTCAATATTACGGGATATTGGGATTATGTGAGCACAGGTCCCCTGGTGATAGACCTCGCTCTAAACACTGCAGCGTCATATCCCCGACCTAAAGCTTCGGGATTCTATTAGATGCCAAGGGACTTTTGATACTCCGGTCTTTGCGTCGCGCAGCAAAAATCGGACTTGTTTTTTCAATTTCTTTGACACGATCAAGGAAGTACAACCGCATTTGTGGTGCTGTTTTGTAATGTGGATTATCTACGAGCAGATCAGGTTCGCCCAGCAGATCTTCTATTAACCCTTTCGTCCAGCCACGTTCGGAGATCAGGCGTGATTGCGTGATCTTCACTTTCTCACGGATTTCTTTGCGTCTCGCGGCTCTCTTTTCTTTTTCTCCCTGCCACAAAGATTTATATTCTTCGGATCTCTCTACTTTGCGGACGGAGGTCTTAGCATAGATGAGATATTCGATACGAACGTCGAGAAGAGATGTGGAAAACGACTCTGATTCTAAGAACATGTTAATTCGTTCTTCCGTCCAGTGTCCGCGGTCTAACAACTCGGTTCTCGAAAAATGTGTCTCTGGATGGCTGGGCATCTTTATGCCGTGAATCTCACAATACATTTTTCGTAGTGCTCGATCATGGATATTGAAAAGCATCTTTTCTCGTTCAGCTTCGACTACCGAATCGAAGTGGAAAAATCTCGGTTGGTTTAAGTCGTCGAGGGTTATGATGCCAGGTGTTTTCGGGTCTCTCTCCTGCTCAAGCACCATCAGTTCGCCCTCGGTCAGTATCGTGCCGCGATGGCGCAACTGAGATTTCGTGATGTGTCCACTCTTTCTCACGTGCCATCGATGCGGACGCATCGGACGACTGGGAAAATCAGACATCTCCATCTCCTTTTGAATCATACATATGGCTTACGCAGTTCCTCTTAAAGTCCCCCTGATAAGGGGATTTAGGGGGTTTTGGATTTTATCGCAGATATACGTTCGTATAAATTCTGATATACCCCTTCCAGATTATTTAGCACTTCTGTGTTGGTGTATCGAACCACTTCAACACCATATTTGTTTAGATTTTCAGTTCTGCGTTTATCGTATTGTTCTTGATCGGCGTGTGTATCCCCATCAATCTCAATAGCAAGCATGAGTTCAGCACAATAAAAATCAACAATGTATTTATCTAAAGGTTTTTGGCAGGTAAATTTTAGGTTGTTCAATCGTTTGTTACCCAACACCTCATACCAGAGTTTCTTTTCTGCCGGGGTTGGGTTTTTACGGTTTTCGCGCGCCTTTTGGGTTAGTGTTTTGTTATAAGGAATATAACCCCCCTTGCCCCCCTTATCAGGGGGGTAAGAGTGTGGCACCACCTGTTTCCGACCAAACATTATTGCTTTATACTTCATCGTCTTTATTTTTATTTATCCTTGACGAAGCCCCCAATTATATCAAAACATAAACGCATACCTACAAAAATGTGACTGATAACCATTTATTCCTCCTTATTCATATTCAACTCCGCCATGGATCGAAGGTTCAACAAAGGTGTCATCACGCCGCCAGCAGCGGGGAGGACGACTCCGGTATCGTAAAGCCTCATCGCAGAAATCGTAGCATGCGCGACATCCTCTGGTGCACCGGCGCGGACCATAAAGATATAGCCTTTCTCCGCCGCCTCCTCATAATCCGGGATACGGACGCGTGACAGGTCGGTATCAATCACACCCGCAGCGATACCGTTCACCTTAATGCCGTGTGCTGCCAATCGTCCAGCAAAGGCACGCATGCTCATCTCTAACCCCGCTTTTGAGATACAGTAAGCGGTTCGGTTGTCGGATGCCATGATATCGGAAATCGAGAGTGTATAGATAATACACCCGCGAATCTCGTTTGCTACCATGTAGTTTGCGACGCGCTGCGTGAGAAAGTGGGTTGCCTTGAGATTGGTGTTGACAATTAGATCGAACTGTTCGGGTGTCTCTTCAAGAATGTCAGCGATACGGGTGATCCCGGCGTTGTTGATGAGGATGTCAACTTTCCCGAAGGCATCGTGTGCGGTATCGAGTAATCTTTCGTGAGCATCGAGGTCACTGATGTCCGCTTGGATAATCACTGCTTTTCTGCCGAGTGCTTCCACTTCCTGTTGTACGGATTCGGCGGCATCCCGGTTCTGATTGTAGTTGATAAGTACGTCGGCACCTTGGCGCGCCAATTCAATGGCGATTGCGCGTCCGATACCACGACTGGAACCCGTCACGATTGCGGATTTGTCGGTGAATGAAACGTCTGTTGCGAAGAATCCGAGGTCTTTATTTGTTGACATTTTTTAATTTCTCCGAATGTAATTAACTCTACACAACTTTCCCTGCTGGGGCTAAATATAAGGCAATATCAGTAGAAATTCCATAAACTTGATAATACCCAGTGCGGTTAGAAACCGCACCTACCGGATCTGGAGATCGAGACGGCACACGGCGGGAGAAAGCCGCGTGTGGGCTTTCTAAAGACCCTGCTACTTTTTTAATCTGAATATGGGTCTGCGGCGTCGCGGAGGGCATCTCCTAAGAAGTTAAAGGCAATTACAACAATAAGCACCGGCACTGCGGGGAAAATGAGCCACGGATAATGGAGCAGAACGGTGACGCGCTGCGCCTCCTCCAGTAGTACCCCCCAACTCGTCATCGGTGGACGGATCCCTAATCCTAAGAAACTGAGTGCGGTCTCCCCCAGAATCATACCGGGGATAGCGAGTGTAGCGATAACGATGATATGGCTATAACACCCGGGTAGCAAATGTTTCGTGATGATGTGCCAATGCCCGGCACCAGAGGCACGTGCCGCCATCACGAAATCGCTCTCCCGATACGCCAAGACTTTTCCGCGGACTTGCCGTGCCAATCCTCCCCAACGTATAATCGACAAAATAACGGTGATACCGAAGTAGATTTGGATACTCGACCAACCGGGCGGTAGTGCGGCACCGAGTGCCATCCACAGCGGGATGTCCGGGAATGCTGAAAGGACTTCAATCACGCGTTGGATGAGATTATCCACCCATCCGCCCCAATATCCAGAGATAGTACCGAGGATAGAACCGAGAATAATGCTCAGAAAAACACCGACCAAACCGAGCGTCATTGAGACGCGTGCTCCGTACATGATTCGTGAAAGTAGGTCGCGTCCCATCCGATCAGTGCCTAACAGGAACATCGGACCCGCGGAACTGAAGAAGTGCCGTCTGCCGTCTGCATCCTTGAAGAAGAATTCAACGGGATGACGTTGTGCCAAATCTCTGGTGAATTCCAACTCAAGACTTTCCGGGTTGCGAACGGATTTTAACCCGTGGACATAGAACCCGTCTTGGATTGAGAAATGGAGACGTTGCGGCGGTACGTGGCGCAACCGCATATTGATTTCGTTGTAGTGATAGGGAGCGAAAAAGTCGGCACCGATGGCGAGAATGTAAAAGAGCAGCAGAAGCACACCCGCAATAACACCCATCCGATTTTTGCGAAATCGTCGCCATATCAGCTGACGATAACTCAGTTGTCCTATTTCCGCGGCATCTTTAACTTCTTCAGTAATCTCGTTTACCTGATCATCCATACTTGGTATCTCATTCATAATAAATCTATAGAAAAAAATTAGACCTATGGAACACAACCGCAGGTCGCCAACAACATCAGCGCAGGCGAGGCACAGACTGACAGTCTATGCTACAAAAAGCAGTCTGCAACATCGGCGCAGGCGGCTCCAACGCGGAAATCGTCAAACCACAAACCACATGACCTATCCGCAAGGTAAAATTAAAAATCATTCATAGCGGATCCTCGGATCTACCCAAGCGAGGGCTATATCTGCGAGCAGATTGCCGATAACCAGAAGGAGGCTCAGCATCATAATCAACGTCCCTGCGAGATAGATGTCCTCGTTCAATAAACTCCGCAAGAGAATCGGCCCGACTGTCGGTAATCCCAAGACGATTGAGACGATCGCTGAACCGGAGAGAATACCGGGTAGACTCATCCCCAAAATACTGATGAGCGGATTGATCGCAATCCGCACCGCATGCTTACCCACCACAACAATCTCTTTAAGCCCTTTTGCTCTCGCCGTTTGGACGAAAGGCTGTCCCAAAACATCAAGAAGGTTGCCACGCATAATCCGCATCAAACTCGCCGTTCCATTGATTCCGACGACGATAACAGGGATCCAGAGGTGCTTGAAAAGGTCATTCAGTTTGCCCCAAGTCCACGGCGCACCCTCATAGTAAGCGGAGAACAGTCCAAACAGTGGCACACCGAAAATGTCAAACGCAAAAACCATCAACGAGAGTGCCAAGAGAAACGCCGGTATAGACATCCCGACAAAACTGAGGAAGGTGAGAAAATGATCCGACCATTTGTATTGATGCGTAGCGGAATAGACGCCGAGGGGGATAGCGACAACATAGGTGAAGATGAGCGACCCGACAGAGATAATCAGGGTGAAGGCGATCCTGTCCCATATCAGTTCGTGGACCTCTCGTTTATACTCAAACGACTCGCCGAAGTTACCGCGCACAAAGCCGCCTATCCAGATAAAGTAGCGTTTCCAGAGGGGTTCGTTCAAGCCGTAGCGTGCCCGCAATTCCTCAACATGCGCCAATGAACTGCTATCGCCGAATTCCTCCTCTAATCGCTGAATTTCTCGATCGAGGTAATCGCCTTGCGGGAGCTGGATGATGATAAAAGAGATAATGGAAATCGCCATGAGTGTCGGAATTGCGATCAAACATCGGCGAATGATATAGGTAATTATGGGTGCATCTCCTTGTTACTGGCTGTCGGCTATCGGCTGTCAGCCATCAGTATTAAGTTGGGTTTCACTCGTTCCTTGAGCAGGCATGACGGTATATGGCTTTGAAATGTGTTTAGGTTATTGAAATTGCCCTTCTCCGTTCAACCCAACCTACGGACCTTATACTTGTAGCAGTTGCATAATGCGCCATCGTCACAAACCTCTCTTGACTGACTGCTGATTGCTGACAGCTGACCGCTATTTCTCAGATATCCAACACTGTTCGGGATAACTGGTCGCAGGCGTAACAATTGCCCAAGGTCCCAAAATGCCGTCGTTTGGGACGTTGTGAAAATGGTTCGCTACCACTAAGAGCGATGGCGAACGCGCCGCAGAACCGAGATGAAAGGGTCCCTCGTCGATATGAATCCTGACAGCATCCCGGACATATTGATGCCGTTGTTTTTCGTCGGGTTCCTTTTTAATTTCGTCGTACAAGTCAAGCAACTTTTTGAGGGGTCCGGTGGCGGGTTCGCCCTTTTCACCGCCCGTTTCATACCATTTCCCTACTTTTGGATGCCAGTACTTCGGGAGTGTCGGAAATACCCAATCGGGATAGGTGAAGAGATCCATTTCCGCTTCACCGTGCATACTAATTGTGAATTTACCGAGCGTGCGACGTAAACTCAACTCAGCACCCGGAGGCGTATAGAGCAGGGTTTTCAAACCGAGTTGCTCCCATCCTTCCTGAATAATCAGCCCGATGTCATTCTGTTGGCTGTTGAGATTAGAACTCGGAACGTCCATGAGTATATCAATCCGTTCACCATCCGGACGTAGTCTATACCCATCCTTATCACGTGCTGTGAGCCCCATTTCATCGAGCAGTCGGTTTCCTGCATCAATATCGAAATCGGCATCGGCGCGTTTCCATTCCTCAAAGAGGGACTGTCCGTCTTCATCGGCGAAGTGCCAGCCCTCTTGACTGACGGTTGCCGCTTGGGGTTCTAACAAACCGCGCCACGCAATTTCGTTACATTTCACGCGATCAATCCCGTAAGCGAGTGCCTTACGGAAACGTTGATCCCGAATGATTTGTCTTAAAGCAGGGTCGGGATCGGTCCAGTTAATCAAAATTGCGGGTTGTGCACCTGCCGTGCTTTTCCAGCGACGTACTTTATAGTTCCCTTTCTCCTGCCCCTTCAAATAGAGTGCGAGATCACGAAGCTCCATTCCGCGGTATTGGCAGTCGATCTCCCCCGCGAGAATTTTGAGTACACGCACCTGCGGTTCAGGCACCAAACTCGTTTTGACTCTGTCAATGTACGGGAGCTGCCTGCCGAGTTCATCAACGACACAGTAATAGGGATTGCGCTCTAACTCAACACGGAAACCGCCCTTCTCATATTTCGTCACCCGCCAGGGCCATAACGTCGGACGCTCCGGGTTTTGATGTGGGATGTTCTCCTTCTCAAATCGAATGAAATCTGTATATTCAGGGTTTTCATCTGGGTGGAACTGCATCATGTAGTGCTTCGGAATATTATACTGATTGCACCACCAAAAGCCGGTCGCCAACCAGAGCGGTACGAGCCAGTTGGGACCTGCGAATTTCATCACAATCGTGTAATCATCGGGCGTTTCGACTTCCATCGGGATGCCGTTTACCTTGCACCAAACCGGTGGACTGTACTTGTACCGTTCATCAAGGCAGAGGTCATAATAGAAAGCGAACGAGGCAGAAGTATAGGGATGTCCGTCCGACCATTTGACCCCCTTGCGGAGATGCAACGTCAACACACTTCCGTCCTCATTAAACTCCCATGTTTCAGCAAGACCGGGTTCCAGACCAGAGGCATCAAATTTCCATCGGATGAGTGGTGCATAACCCGCTGTCATCTTCCATGTCCCTAAGTCTGGATGTGTATGGAACCGGTGCCACGTGCCACCATAGGGACCTGGACGCTCATAGCCATCGAAATTCGTCTTGGCGATGAGAGGATTTTCTGGCAGTCGTTCAGCGAGAGATGGGAGCTTGCCTTCGGCGACGCGTTTTGCCCACATCGGTGCCTCTTTCGCTTCAATCCCACGCGGAAAATCGGAGGTATCTTCCAGTGGGTTTCCTGAACATCCGACAATGAGAACCGAGAAGATAATCAATACTTTCATAAAAGCCAGAGCAGTTCGATTAAATCTCATTATTACTACACTCCCTGTAACTCCAACGTATCACTGTGATGACATGCCACCTGAACACCCGATGCTACCTGACGGAGTTCCGGCGTCTCCTGTTTGCATACATCGGTTGCGTAACGGCACCGAGGGTGGAAATAGCATCCGGTAGGCGGTTGAGATGGGTCGGGGACATCGCCTTCAAGACGGATATGTTCGCGCTCACGCTGCGCACTCGGATCTGGAAGCGGCACAGCGGATATTAACGCTTCGGTGTAGGGGTGTTTTGGCGATTGATAGAGGGTTTCAGCGTCGCTAATCTCCACAATTTTACCGAGATACATGACCGCGACGCGGTCGCTGATATGTTCAACGACACTTAAATCGTGCGCGATAAAGATATAAGAGAGGTGGAACTTTTCACGGAGTTCTGCCAGTAGATTGAGAATTTGCGCTTGGACCGAAACATCCAATGCCGAGACTGGCTCATCTGCGACGATGAGTTCAGGTTGAAGTGCTAACGCCCGTGCGATACCGATGCGTTGACGCTGTCCGCCGCTGAAGGCGTGTGGGTATCGGCGCATATCCTGAGACCTCAAGCCCACAGATTCCAACAGTTCAACAATTCGGTCTTGAAGTGCTGCTCCCTTTTCGGTCTGATTGACGCGCATCGGCTCCCCGACGATGTCTCCGACCGTCATTCGAGGGTTGAGCGATGCGTGCGGGTCTTGGAAAATCATTTGGATACGTCTACGATACGGACGCATCTCATGGTGAGACAACTTCGCTAAATCTACCTCTTCCTCGCCGAAAATGAAACTCCCGCTTGTGGGTGGAATCAACCGGAGGAGGCATCGCCCGGCTGTGGTTTTCCCGCAGCCACTTTCACCGACGAGACCGAGCGTTTCACCGCGTTGGACGTCAAAACTGATACCATCGACCGCCTTGACATAACCGATCGTGCGTTGAAAAATACCTTTCTGTATCGGAAAATATTTTCTGAGGTCGTTCACCTCAAGCAATTTTTTAATTTTACCTTGCGGTTCGGTCAGGTGGGTTTGAACTTTCATCTGTCTCTCCGTAGGCTCGCCCTCCGCTACGCTTACGGGCTAAGCCCCTCGGTTTACCGATAAACATTTTACTAATTGCTATTTTTTGTTGCGATTCGTTGCTGAAACCCAAGACGGTAGCCTGCAACAATACGCAGAAATCCGCAGAAACGCCCAAGCCAAAACCCCAAGCAAAAACACGCAGGCGGATATAAGAAAAAACTTCAATGAACATAAGACTCCATTTAACGCCTTGCGAACAATTAAAAATTTGTGTGAAGCCAGCATCGGACATCGTGTCCATCGGTTTCCGTTTTCCCATTGATTCCTGCGAGTTCTGGCATCCTCTCACATTGCGGCATTCGTTCCGAACACCGCGGTTGAAACGAGCATCCTGTTGGAAGTGTCAAGGGGTGTGGCACTGTCCCGGGTATCGAGGGCAAGGTTCTCTGCGGCGTTTTTCCAAGGACGGGTATCGACTTTAGCAATCCCTGGGTGTACGGATGCAGAGGGTTATAGAAAATGTCATCAACGGTGCCTTTTTCGACGACGCGCCCTGCGTACATGACGACGACTTCATCAGCGAGATCGGCGATGACACCGAGGTCATGGGTGATGAGCATAATTGCCATCCCCATTTCCGCTTGGAGTTCCTGCATGAGACCGAGCACCTGTGCTTGGATCGTTACATCGAGTGCAGTCGTGGGTTCATCAGCAATGAGCAGGGTAGGTGAACAACAGAGTGCCATCGCAATCATGACACGCTGACGCATACCGCCGGAAAGTTGGTGCGGATATTCATCGACGCGCTGGGTAGGGGCAGGTATACCGACACGCGCGATCATTTCAATTGCGCGTTCGCGCGCTGTCCTTTTATCAACCTGCTCGTGTAAGATAATCGCCTCAGCAATCTGGTTTCCAACAGTATAGACTGGATTGAGGGAAGTCATCGGCTCCTGGAAGATGATGGCAATTTCATTTCCACGGATTTGGCGCATCAATTCACTTTTCGGGGACACCTGTGCAATGTCTAAGGGGTCATCTTCACCGTTGCGATAAAATTGGATCTCACCGGCTTCAATACGTCCTGGCGACGGCACGAGTTGGAGCAGCGATAGCCCGGTGATACTTTTCCCGCAGCCACTTTCGCCAACAACGCCGACGGTCTGCCCGCGACCAATTTTAAAACTGACATCGTTCACGGCATTTACGATGCCATCATCTGTTGGAAAAACTGTTTTTAAGCCCGAAATTTCCAGGAGCGGTTTTTTATTAACTGTTTTTTCTGCTGAAGCCATTCTTTCAGATTACCTTAGGGGTATGCCAAATTTTAGGCGATTATACACAAAAAACGCTTGTGTGTCAACCTTTTTTAATTTTGGCAAGGATCATCAAGTAGCCGCAAAAGAGCACAAGCGCGGTTACTAAACCGCGCTTGTGTAACTGGAGGGATGTTCAGAGTCAATATCGAAAATAAATGCGCTTCCTGCAAAACAGGTGTGCATAAACCGAACTGACAACTCTACAACTCTGTTTTAATGTGATTCCAAAATACCGTCAGCTTTTCGCTCGCAATATCTCGGGCATAGTTAACCACGCTGGCTTCGCCTGTCTGTTCTTCATAACCCATAGTATCGGTGCGCCATACCTTTGATGAATCCCGCGTTGGACTGAAGAAATAATTAGGCGCATGCTGGGTAGCAATTACAGGCTGCTGTGGTGTGTCCGGGGTCTCTACTCTGGTTTCAGTGTCTTTAATCAGTGCCCACGGAGAAGATGAGATCCTAACGTGCTGAAGTCGTGTTTTCTCCATTGCGGTCAAACCGAACTCCGGTTCCGGCGAATTTGTGAAGAATGCAAGTTTCATGACAAAACCGGAAGCGACAAGAAAGAAGAGTAGAACAATGGCGTTGACTAATCTTGGAGAGAGATTCAACTTTAATCGGTCAAGACACCATGCTAAGGGGCTCGCGAAGAATGCGAGCTGCTGTTGTCGATGGAGTTGTCGGACACGCTGTTGAATGTTTCCGACTAATTCCGGCGGTGGAATTGGTGCCTCTGTATTCTCCAATACATCCGCGGTGTGCCATAATGCTTCGTACTCTTTTTGGCATTCTGGACAAGCCCGCAGATGCTCCAAAAGGGTGCGTCGCGAAATTCCGCCAGAAATCGGCCCTGTTGTCCGGGCATCTCCCTGCGCGACGAGGTGTGGCAAATTCTTAAGAGTTTGTTCGCAATTCAAATTCATCAAGACCCTCCTTCCAAGAGATAATACTTGCTCAACTTCCGCTTGAGACTCTTCAGTGCCTGATTCAACCGTGAAGCCACGGTGCCTTCTGAACATTTCAAAATCTCAGCGATCTCCCGGTACTTGAGGTGCTGCATATAGTATAGTGTGACGACTTCGCGCTGTTTCTGCGGTAAGCGATTGATGGCACCTTGAACCATCTCGTTCTGCTCGGTATTCACCACCGCCCGTTCAGGGGAGTCGGTTTCAGAAACCACGCCATCCACTTCTGTTTCTCTGGTGTAAGCGGTAAGCTTGCGCTCGTGCGATTGCGATTTACGGATATACTGCTGGCATGTATTGATACCGATACTATAGAGCCATGTCCCGAATTGCGACTGAAATCGAAACGCCTTAATTGACTTGTATGCTTCTAAGAACGTTTCCTGTGTCGCGTCGGCGGCATCTTCAGGATTGCCGAGCATTCGGTACGCAAGCCCATAAATCTTTGAATGATGCCGATTGACGAGTTCGTTGAACGCCTCGGCATCGCCCTCCACTGTTTGGTGTACATACACATCATCAGGAATCATATTTTTAACTATGGGCCTCTGGGCCGCTCTCCAAATGTAAAGCAAAGACAAATTATGCCATTTAAGGCATAATTTCATTACGAGCGGGTTTCTGGTTAATTTCAGACTTGGTCTGAGGAGTCGAACCGTTTTTTTCCTCGCTCCCCCTCACGTCCTTACCTAATCATAAACTTTGGAGCATTCTGAGCGAGGTAAACAGCTCACTCCACTAGGTTTAGGCTTTGGGGCGTGTGACGTTTCCGTAAATTGTGGTGTTATCTGTTTTGTTGCGTCGGAATTAATTTTTCTTCATTTTTTTTCAAAAAAAGAAACTATGCCTTAATTTTTTACGACTGACCCATTAAGTCTTGAACCCGTTATACGGATTCACATGCCTCACAGACTAAGGCGAAACGCTTGGTGCCGTTTGTCTCAAACTCGGTCTCGTAATCATAACTGACCGGCACGTTTGACTCGCCACACCAATCACAGCGTCCAGAAAAGGTGTGTGCTTTCTGCCCCAACAGCACTTCCTTCTGCTCCTCAATATTTCGGGTGGCAGCAATGAGGTCAAGTGCATTTTGGCGGAGCCTCGGATCGGTTTCCTCTTTGGCGATCCTTTCAAGAAGCGGTTGGAGCCTCGGATCGTTTGGATTCCCGCCATCGTCAAGTGTGTGCCACGCGGCTTTCCGGACGCGCACGTCGGGATCAACCAAGCCTTTGTAGAGTGCTACCCACACTTTGTCAATGCTTTTCCGAACATGACACGGACAGAGATTGTCCATCGCCTCGACGCGATCATCGGGATTGGAAGAATACGCGAGGGAGAGGTAGTATTCGACCTCATTACCGCGCAACCGATCTTCACCCCGACGGTGTGCATTCTTCTGATACTTGTTCATGCCTCTCATTTTTCTTTGTTTCGGAATTCCATGTTTTGGCATCTGTTTCCTCCGTTTTTAGAATTGTAACGCAAGTTTTCCCACTTTCTTCAGTTAAAATACAATTCGAGAATTACTGAAGACTCACGTGGAATGAACGACACACAGAGTGTGTCTACCACTTTGTCGATTGTACAAGTGCTTCGACTTCGTCAATTTCTTTCGGGACACCGTCCGTTAGGACTTCACAACCATCTTCAGTGATAAGGATATCGTCCTCTATGCGGACACCGATACCGAGATACGCGGGTGGAACATCCTTTGTCCCCTCAGCGACGTAGAGTCCCGGTTCAATTGTCATCACCATACCGGGTTGGAAGGTTTTGAAATCGCCGTTGGGTTCGTGGACACAATTGACATCGTGGACGTCTAAGCCGAGCATGTGTCCGATCCGGTACATGTAAAACTGCCGGTATGCCTCTTTCTTTATCAATTTCTTTGCCTTTCCCTCGAGAAGACCGAGACTGAGCATTCCTTCCGTTAGCAACTCAATCGATTTTTGGTGCGGTTCATCAATAGAAACCCCGGGACGGATAGAATCAATAATGGCAGTGTGTGCGTCAAGAACGATCTGATAAATTTCTCTCTGCGCTTTCGTGAAGGTGCCGTTTGCGGGAAAGGTACGGGTCACATCGCCAGCGTACCGACCATATTCCGCACCTGCGTCAATGAGCACGAGCGTTTCGTCTTCAATCCGGCAGTCATTTGTTGTATAGTGGAGCGTCGTCGCGTTTCCGCCACTCGCAACGATAGTCGGAAAGGCGATGCCGTTTGCTCCGTTCATGCGAAACGTGGATTCAACGAGAGCCTCGAGTTCGTATTCATACAATCCCGGACGAACCGCCTTCATCGCAGCGACATGTCCAGCTACAGTAATCTCCGTCGCCAATCGGGTGCGCTGCAGTTCGGTCTCATTTTTGATTAACCGCAGTTCGCTGAGAATCGGGCTCGGATCGACAAGCGTATCAAATCCCTTGCCAGATCGGATTCGTGACCTGACGGATTGCGTGAAACGGGTGAGAATTTCAGTATCAACATCCCCATTGGAACCGAGGGTATAGTAAAGCCGTTCGGCACCCTGTAGGTATTTCCCGATTTTCTCACTGAATTTCTCTATCGGATAGGCTTTATCTGCACCGTAGCGTTTACGAGCGTCCTTAACTCCGACGCGTTTACCGTCCCAGATTTCCGCCTGCTTATCTTTCGGACGCACGAACAGGATATACTGATGTTTCGGATGATCGGGCGCGATGACACAGATCGACTCCGGTTCTTCAAACCCCGTCAGGTAATAAAAATTCGGATCGGGACGATAATTATATTCGGTGTCGTGATTCCAGATAGCGGGGGGTGTACTGGCGAAGATAGCGACCCCGCCACGTCCCATTTCTTCGATAAAGGCTTCGCGATTCTGCTTATGCAAGCGGTTCCCTCCTCGTATTTTAATTTTACCTTGCGGAGTAATGACGGACGTTTGAACTATTGTGTGCGTTCCATCTATCCGTCCTCCATTTCATTACGGACTATGGGTTTTGACTGCACAACCTAACAGGTTATGCTACAAAAAAGCAGTAGGCGTAAGTCCTGCTTTAGAGGTATTCGATCGGTGTGCCGATTTTTCCGATGATGCCACCGCTCGCTACCATTGGATAGACGGGTTTTGCCCAGAAAACACCATCGACCGGCGCCCGGATAGATTCCCGCACATTGCCAAACACGTCACAGATGTCTGCTACTGGTTGATACATCGCGAGTTGGTCATATAATTCCGCTTTGTAATAGACAAATCCGCCTTCATTGCTGAGGACGGGTACAAACTGTTTGACAACGATCTGCCGTTGAGGAATCTGCGGGGTCCCGGCAATGAATTTATAATATTGGAGTACGTTGAGCACGCCGCGCACACCTTTTTCGATGCTCTCGGCATCCCATCCGTGGGTGCCTCCTAATTCGGGGTCAATCGTAGGAATGCCGACTTCTGGTGCCGCTTGCGCGAGTTGCCCTTCGGGTCCTTTCTGATTGAGAATATGTCCTATACCGAAAACGCGTGCGAGTTCAAGACAGTCATCATGAAGCGTGTGCTTCTCATCAACGCGTACGCGTACCTCGTCAATCATCGGATGTACACCGCCTTGGTGCAGATCGAGACAGTAATCGGCTTGCTGGATAGCGCGCCGAAAGAGATGATATGCGATCCGTTCACTTGATGTTCCATCGCGCCTACCTGGAAAACAGCGGTTCATTTTTCGGTTGTCTACAGGGTTCAGCGCCTGTTTGGTGTGAAACGCGTGGAAGTTGACAAGCGGTACAGCGATAATCTTCCCATACAACTGCTTTGGCGTGATCTCACAGAGTAGTTTGTGAATAACGGCGATTCCGTTGAGTTCATCCCCATCGCTAATCGCTTGGATGTAGAGTGTTTTGCCGGGGTACCTCCCGTTGATGAGCACAACAGGCAGTCGGACAGCCGTTCCATCGGGCATGCTGCCGACCTTGATATGTCCTTCTGTTCGGGTTCCGGGTTCGGCGACTAATTGCCCAACGACCAACTGGCTATGGCGAATTTTGCTCCTCATGACGGTTATTCTACCAGAATCCGTGAAATAAGTCAAATCGGGGTTAGCAATCAGCAGTCAGCAGTCGGTAGTCAGAAGATTAGCGATCAGCGATCAACAAGCATCGCAGGCACAGATTACACCTACAGCAGCATAGTAATCAGGCATCAAAGTTCGGATTATGGCTTGATTTCAAGACGATTCTCTGATAAACTTATATGTATCATGAACACAGAAAACCAGAAAAAAATTGCCGCAGAAAAAGCGACAGAGAGTGTCCAGTCTGGCATGGTTGTCGGATTAGGGACAGGTTCTACAGTCTACTACGCGCTCCTGAAACTTGGAGCGATGGTACGGGCAGGGCTTGATATCGTCGGCGTTCCAACCTCCGCAGGCACTGAAAAAATTGCGACAGCACAACAAATACCCCTCGCGACGCTCGCCACCCATCCCAGTATCGACCTGACGATTGACGGTGCCGATGAAGTTGATAAAGATCTAAACCTCATCAAAGGCGGCGGTGCGGCACTCGTTAGAGAAAAAATCATCGCCAACGCATCGAAAAAAATATTGATTGTTGTCGATGAAAGCAAGGTATCACGCGTTCTCGGCACGACCTTTCCGCTCCCTGTAGAAATTGTGCAGTTCGGATGGGAAGCGACACAAACCGAAGTCAATCGGATTTGCGGAAAGTCGACTTTACGTGTCGCATCCACTCAGGATGGAAGACAAAATCCGCTGATCACTGACAACGGGAACTATATCCTTGATTGCCACCTTGATGGAATCCCTATCCCTGAAAAGATAGAGTTGCAACTGAACAATATTCCCGGCGTCGTGGAGAATGGGATCTTTGTCAATCGCGCCGACAAAATCATCATTGGCACGCCTTCCGGCATTCGGTACATGGGGTGACCTCTATGGGAAAATACCTGTGTTTATTTTTTCTGCTTGTTTTTGCCTCTCCAACGGCATCGGGCTCTGCTAAAGGTCAAATATTTACAGAGAGTGGATTGGTGGATATTCCAACGGGTGAAGTGCTAAGGCATGGGATATTCGGGGCAGGCACGTACGTTGCTTTCCAGCATTCCTCTGAAAACATGTCCTCACCTGCGGAGAATAATTCCTCCGTCAATGCCCTCGCGATTCGCCTTAACTTCGGACTGTTTGATCGTGTCGAATTCGGGTTAGAACATCTATGGAACGAACATGAATCCGGACCTTCCACTGAGCGAGCTGTAAATCTGAAAGTCCAACTTTTAAAAGAGCAAGAGGTTGGGGTAATCCCAAGTGTAGCGATAGGGATTGAGGCCCTTAGCACTAAACTTTTTTTGGAGGACTCGGAAACAGAAGAGAATGAAAATCCGTCAGCGTTTCTCGTTGTCAGTAAGACCTTTAATCTGCCACGGATTCACCAATTTTCTGGACACATCGGCGTTGGTACTCAGCGATTTGCTTTCAGAGAAAATCCTATGGGTCTGTTTGTCGGTCTAAGGAAAGAATTTCAACCGGCTTTCGCGAGAGGCGATGTCACAATGAACGTGGAATTCGATGGGATAGGTGTGAACGCTGGGATGCGATATATCACCCCCAGTGGACTTCAACTTGCACTCGGCACCGAGACCTTGAACAGTCCAGATGAATTGCGGTACCTCGCTGCTGTTTCGTGGACGAACGAGCAACTGATCAAACAGATTGATGAAACGAGACGGTTGATTAAACAAGCGACAAAACTCGCTATTGAAGCAAAGCGCGCAGTTTCAGGGAGTTCTAAATAGCAAACTGTGCCAAGAGAGGCGACAAAATTTATTGGGGATCCTTCGTCTCAATAGATTCCATCACCTTTTGGAGAGATGTCAGTAGCTCGGATAAGAAATCTTGAGGTGGCACAAGTATAATCTCAATTCTTCGATTTTTGGCTTTCGCTTCGGCTGTGTCGGCAGTATCTATGGGTTGGTAGAACGCGTATCCTGTCGCTGCCAAGCGTTGGGCATCGACCTCTGCATGTACTTGCAGATACTTCACGGCAGCGATTGCCCGCTCGGTTGAGAGGTTCCAATTTCGGAGTTCAGAACCACCAATAGGAGCGTCATCGGTATGCCCTTCAACCCGCACGGCGTAATCCGCATAATTCGTATTGAGTAGCACCTCCTCAGCAATCGCATCGAGGAGTGCCTTCCCCTCCGTGCTCAGGATCGCACTGCCTGTTTCAAACAGGATTTTCCCTTTAACATCAAGTCTCAATCGCCCTGCGTCGTCCAACACCGCGCCGACTGTATCCTTAAATTTTTCTTGGATAGCGATAATTGAACGTTGCGACTGCACCCGAATCCGTTGTAATTCCGATTCAATTTCGGTCAGTTTTGCGCGGAGATTCTCCTTCTCATGCTCAAGTGCGTTTTTGTCCTGCTGGAGTGCGTTCCGTTCGGCAGCGATCTTTCGAGCGGCTTCGCTTGCGTTCTGCAATATTTCCTGCGTTTGGCTGAGTTCTGAACGTGTTTCCTCCAGCGTGCTTTGGGTCTTTTCCAATATGCTTTGGGTCTGGGTTAACTGTTTCTCCAGATCGGCTTTTGCGGTTTCAGTTCTCTGCAAGGTGATATTGGTAACAGCCAGTTCCGCCTGTGTCTCTTCGAGTTTGCCTGAAGTTGAATAGAGTATTATTGCCAGAACGATAGCAGCAACAGCAGCAACACAGATAGATACACCTGCGAGGATCCCTTTTTTAGACATTTAATTCCCCCTGTAGGCTAAGGATAGCCTCAAAGCTGTCATTTTTTGATGTTTTATTCTTTTTTTCTACACCACAAGTTGTGCAGCGGTGGGTTAGGATATAATCGCCGTGTTTTATAGTAAAGTCTATCGGTTCCATCAAGCCGTGACAGGACGCAGAACGGTCGCCGGGATTCACGTCAACGTGTTGGCTCCAGAGACATTCTGGACAGTGATTGGTATAGCCGTTCCCCTTGACGGAGGTGCCACACTGTGCGCAGGTGAAATTTTCAATGTGGCGTTGGAATTTTTTGTTCACTGGTTAGTACTGACATTTCTTCCTTGACGGATTCGGTCCACTGTTCGTTTTAGACTTGGAGATGTAGAAGCGGCGCGTTCCAAATCCCAATGGTCTCGGACAAACTGAATCAATCGAGGGTTATATTCATTCCCCGTTTTTGCGGTTTTATTGTTTTGTGTTGGCACAAGTGCCTCTTTTAATCTTGTATTTCTGCTCCTTCGTGCAAGCGATACAAGAAATTCTTTGGGATTCAAGATATCGTCTGTCGGCGATGGAATTCGATGCGAGGGTATAGATAGAAAGGCTGCAAATCCTACCCGACCCGCTATCACCCAAGATTCGACCTCCATAACTGCCACACGAAAGCAAAATCTTGGATTGAGAGCACCTCGGATCCATGAGCGGATAAGCCTCGGTGGACAATCCTGGGGCGAGTCTAAGTCTGTCAACATAAATACGGTTACACCGTTGGCTGCTCGGTTGAATTCAGGGGTTTTTCGTTCAAGGTACGATTTTCCTTGATACCCAATTCTTTTCACGATTTCAACACCAAACTCCTCAAGAATTTTGGTCGCTACTGCATCGCTGAGCCTATCCTCAACTGCGAGAACTACGTTATTTAGGTTCATTCTAATCTAATAAATTCACCCGTTCTGGATATCTGGTTAGCACGACTTCACCGGCTGTGAGGCCTGCCTCAAGAAGGACTCGTATATGATCAATATCAGAGGAAATCTTGACGACTGTTCCTTCTTTTTCCGGTGTGAGCAAAAGCACTTCCCTCCCATCAATGCCCGGTTCTATAAGAAGAGTATCACTTTGCGTACTCACCAACACTTGGGATCCCCCACCTCTTTGCAGTCTGGAAATAGAAGGAGCGAGTTGAGAAACAATGCCTATGTTTAAGGAAAGTTCCGGTTCTTCTAACAAAACGACCGAGTCTCCCTCAAGGAGTGCCCACAAGAGCCCAATTAGTCGAAGCACTCCATCTGAAAATTGATTTTCGCGCTGCCCCTTTTCCTTCTCACACCAGTGGGAATAACGTGCCTGTAGATGTGGATGCCCTGTGCCATCCCGAATAAATTCCAATTTTTCAAACTGTGGAACCGCAATTTTGAGGGTATGTTCAATTTTTTTGAGGCGGGAACGACGGGTACTTGGGTGCACACTCGTAATTTTTTCAAGAAATCCCTGTCCAAACGGATCGTCTTCAATAATTCTTCCCTGAATTGCATCCCCAAAACGAATGAGTTGCGGCACCAGATGGAGATAGGTGACGTTTCGGAGAAATCGCGCGATCTCTCGGAACTTTGCATTGGCGGCACTTTGTTCAAGAGCGGTCTGGATAAGACGATCTGAATCTTCGTTGTCGGCTTCATCAGGTCTATTAAGAAGCAATTTACCCTCTTTCCAAACGCGTTCATGCGTGAGATAGATTTGGCGATGTCCACGAGGTTCTTGGCGAAATCCGACACCATATCGCCACGTTGTAGGAGCATCTGACGTATCGGCGATATGAATTTCGATCGCAACTTCAGGGTCACGTCGAGCCGCTAAACACCGAATTTTAGAAACACCACCACGGTCCTTGACTGCTTTCTGGAATCCGCCACCATCTACTTTGGCAATATCTCGGAGAAAGCGAAAAACGTCCAATAGATTGGATTTCCCCGAAGCATTTGGACCGACGATAAACTGTCGTTCCCTGAGTGGGACATCAATCTCTTGAAAATTTCGCCAGTTTTTTGCGATAAGTCGGTTGATAATCATAACAGCAGATTTCCCTCCATGATAACGGGCAAATACGATATAAAAATCATAACATATTCGGTGAGTGAATGCTATCCCAAAGGATACTGGAACTTGGTCTGCCCGACTCACTCCAAGGCTATAGTTCTGCCCGTGTCATGAAGGTTGCGTAGATAGCGGAGGTTCTGACCAGATCGGGAATATTCACGCGTTCATTGATGGCGTGCCCGCCCTCGCCGCTCGGTCCATAGCCAACTCCCGGTAAGCCTGTATTGACGAAATAGTGCAAGTCTGTAAATCCGGTAGTGCCCTTAAACCGCGGTTGATTAAAACGAACTGTACGCACTGCGTCAGCGAACGCCTGCGCTATCGGTGAGGCGGTATCTGTTAAACAAGGCTCAATTCGCAAGATGGCTCTCGCTTCTGCGACCAAATCGGGATAGTATTGGCACGCCCCAGAAATCGCCTCCCGCAATTCGAGTTCGGCAAATTCGAGTTCCTCGTTCGGCGTAATCCGTCTATCAATCGAGAACGTGACACGCGCGGGAACAGTATTGACCTTATCCCCATCGGTTCCGCGGAACGTTCCACCGATATTTAACGTTGGATAACGGTCGCCGCCATCAGTGAGTTTAAATGCACGCTCAGGCGACTTCAGATTTCTTTTAACCCGTTGGAGTGCCGTTACGAGTTCAGCGGCTTTCTCAAAGGCGTTTATCCCCTTATCGGGCTGTGCCCCGTGTGCCGCTTTGCCCTGCACCTCGACCTCCAACCACAGTACACCGTTATGCCCGTTGCCGATGTTCATTTCTGAACCGCCCTCGCAATTGACGACATAGTCTGCATTCACTAACCCTTCCTCAACAACATATCCCGCGCCTAACTCTCCACCGGTTTCTTCATCACAGGTGAAAGAACATTCGATGTTGAACTGCGGTTTGACTCCCGTTTCTTGGACAGCCTGAATTGCGAACAGAAGGGCAGCGATGGCATCCTTCATATCGTCGGCTCCGCGCCCGTATAGCCACTCACCATCAATCTCACCACTGAATGGATCATTGAAACGCCAGTCTCCTGCAACGGGTACCACATCGTAGTGTGCGTTGAAGTGTACCGTCTTCTCTGCTCCGACATCCCAACGGGCAATAAGGTTCAATCGCGGATGGCTATCGGCGTTCGGGATAACCTGTTCAGCACGTGCCGTGGGGACCTCGGCAATCTGTGTCTGCATCCCCAATGCCTGACACCTCGCGTCCAGTAGCCCAACAATCTCGGCATAATTTTCGCCGGGTGGGTTAACCGTAGGAATCCTGACGAGTTCCTGAAGCAACGCACAGAGCGCGGCTTGATTGTCCTTAATATAGGTTTGAACGGACATTTTAGGTCTCCTCAGTCGTTGTTATTTGACAACCGCCTGATCGCCCGGTGACAAGTGTTCCACGGTTTCGCCCGTCTCTGTAAAGGTGCGGGTCACGCTAACAGAAGCATAGGTCCATAGGATTTTCATGGGTGCATCGCTTTCATTCCAAAACCGATGCGGGATACCCGCGGGAACGAATGTCGTGTCAAAGGCTTTCATGGCGAAAACCTCGCCATCAACCTCGCAGGAGGCTTCGCCTTCAAGAATCGTAACGGACTCATCGCAGTTGTGATAGTGGCGTGCGATTGCGGCGCCGGGGTCAAACATTGTTACACCGTTGGTGAGTGACGTAGAGTCAATCCATTTACCGGCTAATGGGACGGTTTTCACGCCGGTTCCGCGGTCAATCGGGTTTTGCTTCTCAAAGTCGATGATATGTGCTTTCGTGCTCATTTCTGATCACCGTCTTTCCTAAGATTTGTCTTAGTTTAGCATGAAGCGGGAAAAAATTCAAGAGATGAAATTTAGGGAAGGACTGCTTCAAAGGCATCAATCGCACGTTGGATTTCCGTTTCCGTGTGCGTTGCCATGAGGGTAAGTCTCAAGCGGCTCGTTCCGGACGGAACAGCTGGCGGACGGATCGCTGGTGCGAATACTCCCTCAGCAAGCAGCGATTCTGCTATGCTGGTCGCCTGCTGGGGACTTCCTAACACGACTGGTAGGATTTGTGTTTCACTCGGTAATAGGATATATCCCAAATCCATTAACGCCGTTTTGAGGCACTTTGCATGGGAGAATAGGCATTCTCGTAAATTAGGTGTAGATCGGATGAGGTCAAGTGCTGTATTTGCAGCAGCCAAGGTCGCCGGTGGGAGCCCTGTCGTGAAGATGAAGCCCCGGGCACGATTAATAAGTAATTCAATCAGGGCACGACTTCCAGCGATATACCCCCCGAGTGCACCAACCGCTTTGCTGAGCGTGCCCATTTGAATAATCTCATCTCTTTCCAACCCGAAATGCGCGACGGTGCCGCCTCCATCCGTCCCTAATACACCAAATCCGTGAGCGTCGTCTACCAGTACCATTGCATCGTGCTGTGCGGCAAGATCGCAGATGTCGGGTAAAGGGGCAATATCACCGTCCATGCTAAAGACACCGTCTGTCACGATGAGTCGCCGCCGGAACGCTGGAGATTCTGATAGCAAGGTTTTGAGGTGTTCCACGTCGCAGTGCTGATAGACTTTTTTAGTGGCACGACTGAGACGGCATCCATCTATGATACTGGCGTGATTGAGGGCATCGCTTAAGATGAGATCGCTTTCCCCCGCAAGTACAGGGATAACACTCGTATTGGCGGCATAGCCGGAACTGAAAACAAGCGCAGCCTCGGTTCCCTTTGCCTCCGCAAGATTGGTTTCCAAGGTCGTGTAGAGTTCGCTATTTCCTGAAATGAGACGTGAACCACTCGCGCCCGTGCCGAAAGTTCGTGTCGCCTCAACAGCAGCAGCGATAACCTTCGGATGCGTGCTTAACCCCAAATAGTTGTTTGAACCGAGCAACACAACGTCGCGCCCATCAAGATTAATCGTCCCTGTTGGGGCACTCATGACGGTCCGGAGGTGGCGGCGTAAGCCAGATTGATCGAGTGTTGCACATTCTGCGTCCAACCAGTTTTCTAACTTACCTTGCGGTTCGGTCGGGTGAGTCTTAGATTTCATCTTCCTTTGCGTAGATCTGAAGAAATGCCCAAGCAAAAACCCTCCGCTTCGCTTACGGGCTGAGTTTTTGATGCTATACCGTACATATCCTTAAACCAATGAAGTCTGGAATCGGGGTTCCTCCTACGAGCACCTACAGCAGTAGATTTATCCCATGAACTGTCTCAGGAAGATGTGGCTTTGGTTTAAGGCACGCTGCCGCATCTCCAAGGTCTCTTCGTAGGCTCGATCTTCTACTTCAACGCAGACGGCTCCATCATAACCTGTATCGCTTAAAACGGAGAAGAAGTTGCCCCAATTGACATCTCCTAATCCTGGCAGTTTCGGCGTATGATACGATAAAGGCGTTGCAAGGATGCCGACCTCATCAAGCTTTGCCCTATCCAACCGAGCGTCTTTTGCATGTACATGGAAAATTCGATCCGCAAAGGTCACGAGCGGTTTCAGGTAGTCCATCTGGAGCCATATACAATGCGATGGATCGAAGTTGAGTCCGAAATTCGGGGAGGGGATCTCTTCAAACATCCGTTCCCAAACGGCGGGACAATAGGCGAGATTTTGTCCGGCGGGCCATTCGTCTTCGGTGAAAAACATTGGGCAATTCTCAATCCCGATGCGGATACCGTGGTCAGCGGCGAATTGGATTAAGGGTGCCCAGACCTGTTTAAAGCGGTGCCAATTCTCATCTATTGTGCGCGTTTGATCTCTGCCGATAAATGTATTTACGATGTCCACTGAGAGACGTTGTGCTGCCAGAATCAGTTTTTTGAGGTGCTCGTTATAGATAGCGGCTTCCGCCTCGTCAGATGTTAGTGGATTGGGATAATAGCCCAACCCGCTGATAGTTATCCCTGCATCCGAGATGCATTGCAGGATTTCATCCGCTTCTTTTTCGGAAAGTTCCGCTACATCAACATGCGTAACACCGGCGTAACGGCGTTCCGCCTTCCCCTTGGGCCAACACATCAATTCAACGCAGTCATAGCCGGTATCTGCGGCGAACTGGACAACTTCTGCCAATGTCTGCTCTGGCAAAATCGCACTCACAAATCCGAGTTTCATATACAACCTCGTTTCGTTTTTAGACATCTTAGTATAGAAAAGGGTAATTTGCAAGCGTATCTTCTGAGAAAAACAGAGCATGTCGGGAATCAGAGTGTTTTTGCGAATCAGAATCAACGGTATGAAGCCCGTGAGGGCTTCCCCGGGTATGAAGGTTCTCCGTGTGGCATTCCCCGGGGTGTTTCCATCCTCCTACAGGAGAATTGAACGCCTCTGATCACAAAAGACTTTTGACGAAAATTGGAATCGTGTGTATAATTCAGGCAAGAGAACATGTCCAACTAACCTAATGGGAGTAAAAAATGACACCAGAACAACGTTATCTGTTCGATGTCACAGGCTACTTACACATCAAGGGTGCAGTCAAAGGGGATGCCCTGAAGGCGGCACAGGAGGCTGTAGACCGGTACATCCACATGCCACTTGATGAGCGCCCTGAAGAATTTACGACGCGCCCCCGCGATTTAGAACCCGGCAAAGGTGGCAGATACGAACATGGATTCGCCTTTGACCGATGCCTCGAAGCGATGACGGTGCATCCAGCTATCTGGCCCCTTATCAAAGAATTCACTTACGATAAACCGAGATTCGTCACTGGTACCCTCACACTCGAACAGCACAACCCGGACAGGCAACCGATGGGGACAAATCCGTCAGGCTTGCACTGTGCACGCGAGGGACGACACTGGCTCACTCGCTATGAAGTTCAGAATAGCCAAATCTACTGCAACGACTTTGTAGCGTTCTTTTATCTGACAGACGTGCAACCCGACGACGGCGGACTCATTGTTATCCCCGGTTCGCACAAGAGCAAATTTGAGAGACCTGAAGATTTACTAACGCCGGGACCCGACGGCATTGATCCGGAACCCGATGACGTTTTCACCAATATCACCCCAAAGGCAGGTGATTTCGTCGTCATCTCCGAACTGTTGACGCACGGTGTTTTGCAGTGGAAGCCGAAGGATAGGGATAGACGTTTTCTTATCCTCCGATACCGTCCGCAATATGAAGGTCAGATAAGCCTGCCGGAGCCAATTGTCAACCGTTTAACACCGGAAGTTCAAGAACTGGTGCAAACCGCGTCTTATGGACATACGAAGGAAATTACCAAACAAGCTGTCGTAGAGTTAAGCGTTTAACATGGTAATTCAGATTTCTGTATAGCAAGTTCTCGGCTTGCAAGCGAAAACCCGAACAGGGAGGAAAATCCAATGGGAGCGAGTCAATATCGTGTTTGCATTGTTGGCTGTGGTAGAATGGGCGGCACAATCGATGAAGAGGTCCGTGCAACACCGCACGGAGCGTTGCCGTATTCCCACGCCGCGGGATATACTGCCTTTGAGCGGACAGACATTGTCGCCGCTGCAGATGTCGTCGAAGAGAAGGCGCAATACGTCTGCGATAAATGGGATATTCCGAAGTACTATTTAGACTATCAAGAGATGATCCTTGAAGAGAAACCGGATATTGTCAGCATCGCTACACGTCCGGGTAACCATGCCGACATCACACAATTCGCCGCAGAAAACGGTGTAAAAGGTATCTACTGCGATAAACCGCTTTGTGCCTCTATGGAAGAGGCAGATGCCATGGTAGAGGTATGCGAAAAGTACAACGTCAAATTCAATCTCGGCACGCAGCGTCGTTACACACCAGGTTACATCAAAATGCGCGAGATCCTCGAAAGTGGTGAACTTGGTGAAAGACGCTCTATTATCGCCTATAGCGGGGGTTCTGCCCTCTGGGGATACACGCACGCCGCGGATATGCTTCTATTCTTGGCAAGTGATTCGCCAATAGAATACGTGCAAGGCAACGTTGCTGTTGACGATGCCGATTTTGCGGATAACCGCACTGAAACCGATCCCAGTATTGTTATGGGATTTATCCGTTTCCAGAACGGTATTAACGGCATCAGCATTCCCGGCACGGCTTACGAATTTGAGGTGAATTGTAGCGAAGGCACAGTTCGGGCACTCAATAACGGACTTGGCTTCTACCTCCGCAAACGGCAAGGACAGTTTAATGAGATTTTAGAAGCGCAATTCCCATCCTATGAACGGAAGAGTGGCACCGTGGGTTGTATTGAAGATATCGTTGATGCGATTGAGACCGATACCGAGACGCAAGGCAACATTCACCTCGCACACCGAAGCACTGAGATGGTTTTCGCAATCGTTGATTCGCAACGGCAGCAGGGGATTCGGGTGCCGATGCCGATGGAAAATCGGGCACTTTATCTCGGAAGGTGGTAACGCGATGCTCAAAAATCGTTGGAAAGTCACAGCAGCACGCTGTGGGTCTTTGAAGATCCCTAAACTCTCCCTCAGCATTATAAGTGCGTTGCTCCTGTTGAATTATGTGGCAACAGTACCACGCGGTGAGTCACAATCAGAAACCGAGTCCACGCGTCCAGTGAGTACACTCTATAAACAGCGTACCCCAAGTCGAGACGGTATCGGCAAATTCTACATGGGACGCGAAATCTCTCGTGTAATGGGCCACCAAGGCGCAGAATGGTTGGAACGTCCGGAACGTGAACACGAAGAAATGCCGATCCTCCTCGTTGAGTTACTGAAACTCAAAGAAGGAGATGTCGTCGCAGATATCGGTGTCGGCACGGGTTATATCGCTCGACGCATCTCCCCGAAAATCGGTGAGACAGGCACCATCTACGGTGTTGAAATTCAGCAGGAGATGCTCGACATCCTTGCTGAAAAGATGGCAGAAGAAGGTATTACCAATATCAAAGGGGTGTTGGGCACGATTACCGATCCGAAACTGCCGCTGGAATCGGTAGATTTGGCGATTATGGTGGATGTCTATCACGAGTTTTCACATCCGTATGAGATGATGCAAAATATCTGTCGTGGACTCAAAACGGGTGGTCGGGTCGTTTTTGTCGAATATCGTGCTGAAGATCGGAGTGTCCCGATCAAGCGTTTGCACAAGATGAGCGAGTTACAGGTAATTAAGGAGGCGACACCACACCCACTTGTGTGGGTAGAATCACTTGATGACTTGCCGTGGCAGCATGTTATCATTTTTGAGAAGATCGGCACACAGTAGGACTTTCCTTATGATTTATGGTAAAACTTAGAATTAATTAGACACTCTAAAGAGGCGAGGATACAATCCTTGAAGAAACACCCAAGCAAAAACCCTACCGGATCGGGGAAAATGTCCGTTTATTTTTCTGGTTTACCATAGTATAAACAAGATATTGACTCCAATACCGAAATATTTGACAAAAAAGCAATCTCACCGTAAAATTATAGATGAGTTGCTAAACCTTTTGAGGAATTTTGCGTCATAATTGCCAACTCTGTTATAGCAAGTCGCGGCTTGTACTTTACTCGTTATCAGCCGACTTGCGAACTGCTGTCTACAACGCTGAAAGCTGACCTTCGCTGTTCAATTTCCAATTGAAGGGCTTCGTCAGCAAAGGGAGAGAACACCAGTGAAGACTGCTAAGAATACGATTCCACTCATGGGAACCTTGTTGGTATGTTTCTGCCTCGCCGTATTCGGACTTCCCACTGCCCTTGCGAAACAGAGCGAAACACCACACCCCCCCCTTAATTACAACCTTGACATTCGCCCTATTCTTTCGGACAACTGTTATGCGTGCCACGGACCAGACGCGAACACTCGGCAAGCGAACCTACGGATTGATACGAAAGAAGGGGCGTTCTCTGAACCCAGCGGATACCCTGTAATCGTCCCCGGTAAACCGGAAGAGAGCGAACTCCACCTTCGCATCATCTCCAACGACGACCATTACCGTATGCCGCCAGCAGATTTCAATAAAACGCTGACACCGGCACAAATTGAAGCGGTTACACAGTGGATTCGCGAAGGCGCGAAATGGGAAGAGCACTGGGCGTTTACGACACCAGTCCGCCCAACGCCACCAGAGGTCAAGAACGGAGATTGGGTACGAACCCCCATCGATGCGTTTATACTTTCACGCCTCGAAAAAGAGGGTCTACAACCCGCAAACGAAGCCGATAAACGAACGCTTATCCGACGTTTAAGTTTAGACCTCACTGGCTTACCACCGACGCGTGAGGAAATTCACGAATTCCTTGCCGACGATTCACCCGACGCTTACGAAAAAGTTATTGATGCCTTCATGGCAAAACCGGAATACGGCGAACATCTCGGACGTTTCTGGTTAGATGTCGCACGTTACGGAGATACGCACGGGCTCCACTTAGATAACTATCGTGAAATGTGGCCCTACCGTGATTGGGTTATCGAGGCATTCAATCAAAATATGCCTTTTGATCAGTTCACGATTGAGCAGTTAGCGGGAGATCTCCTGCCGGAACCAACACTTGAACAACAGATCGCTACAGGCTTTAACAGGTGCCATGTCACAACGAGTGAAGGCGGTTCGATTGATG
Source organism: Candidatus Poribacteria bacterium (assembly GCA_965220065.1). GTDB lineage: Bacteria > Poribacteria > WGA-4E > WGA-4E > WGA-3G > WGA-3G. Next base: position 3,226,743 of record OZ244804.1, on the reverse strand, counting down.
AGGAATACTATGTCCAATACGCGATTGACAGAGCCGACACGACCTCGACTGTCTGGATGGGATTAACTGTGGGATGCGCGCAGTGCCACGATCATAAATACGATCCGATCACGCAGAAGGAATTCTATCAACTCTACGCCTATTTCAACAACATCACTGAAAAGGCTATGGATGGTAACCGCAAAGATTCTCCGCCTGTCGTGAAGTTGCCGACCCCGGAGCAGGAAGCTGAACTCGCGGCGTTTGATGAACAGATCGCCGAACTGGACGCGCAGACGAAAGCGCCTATCCCTGAAATAGATGCGACCCAAATCGCTTGGGAAAATAGGATACCGCACTGGACGACGCTGAAACCGACCTCACTCTACTCAAAAGGCGGTGCGACACTCGAAGTTTTAGAGGACAACTCCATATTAGTCAGTGGCAATAACCCTGAGCAGGAGACCTACGAGGTTATTGTCGAAATACCACCCGGAAACCAATGGAGTGCCGTTCGTTTAGAAGGTCTCACACACGAGTCCCTGCCAGAAAGTGGGTTCGGTAGGAGTGATAACGGTAATGTCGTTTTGACGGATTTCGCGCTCTTCATTGCGCCAGCCGTAGAAGACGATGCCGCTCCGACAGAGGAAGGCAGTAATAACGACGCTGAGACGCAGGTAGAAGGCGAAACCAGCATTGATGTCGATACTGAGGCAGAAACGGGAAGTGCGCCTGCCGCTGATGCCGACACTGAGGTAGAAACCGGAAGCACACCCACCGTCGATGTCGATGCCGAAGCGCAAACGGAAAGCACATTAACAGGTGACGCGAGCGTGGAAAGCGAGACCGAAAATACCGATACCGACGATCCATGGACACGTATCAAGGTCGTACATGCATGGGCAGACCACGAGCAAGCACTTGGGGAAAACAATCTCGATGGTGTTGTTGCAAATGCGATTGACGATAAACCGGAAACCGGATGGGCACTTGACAGACAGAGTGCAAATCGGCAAGCCATCTTCCTTGTCGCCGCACCCTTTGGAATGGAGGGCGGAAACCGATTGAAAGTCCGCCTGAAGCACGAATATGACTTGCGGCACAAGCAACTTGGACGATTCCGACTTGCGGTTACAGATACCACAACGATTTATCCCATCGGTTCCAAAATTACCTTAGGCGACTGGCACGCAGCGGGTCCATTTACTGCTGAGCACGGTAATCTCGCTTTCTATCAAGCCTACGAACCTGAAACGAAAGACGTCAACACAGGCGACACATTTGAGGTGAACGGTAAAACCATCAAATGGGAGAAGCAGACCCATTGGGTTGATGAACAGGTGCATAACGACATCGTTGGCGAAAATAGTGCCACCTACATCTCTCGCACCATAACCTCTGTTACACAACAGAAAGCACTCCTGTACATCGGAAGCAACGATGCGCTGAAGGTTTGGATGAACGGCACAGAACTCCTTGCCAAAAACGTTCAGCGGGATGCGGCTGCCGACCAAGAACAGGTGCAGGTCAATCTCAAGCCTGGTAACAATACACTGCTCCTGAAAGTCGTCAACTACTCGGGTCCGTCCGGTTTCTACTTCCGTATTGAAAGCGCGCCACCGATGGTGCCAGCCAATATTGTCGATATCGCGGGGATGCCTCGCGGCGAACGCGAGACCGCACAGACGGAACAGATCCGAGATTTCTACAGGCAGAACATCACGCCAGATAAGAGCATCAACGAAAATACCAAGCGCGCCTTCGCGAATCTGAAAACGCTTTTTGCTGACTTATCAGAAGTTCAAGGGAAACGGGACACGCTCGATGCTTCGGTAACAACTACGCTCGTCATGCAAGAGCGAGAGGAACCGAGAGGTGCTTACGTTTTAGCACGCGGTGAATACCAGCATCGGGAGGAACAGGTTTATCCGCAAACCCCGGCAGTGCTGTCCCCTCTGCCAGAAGATACAGCACCGAACCGCCTCGGTTTTGCGAAGTGGCTGCTTTCACCCGAACACCCACTTACTGCCCGCGTCACGATTAATCGATTTTGGCAAAACGTTTTCGGTACGGGGATTGTGAAAACATCAGAAGATTTCGGGACACAAGGCATCCCACCGGTGCATCCAGAACTTCTCGATTGGCTTGCGACCGAATTTGTTGCATCGGGATGGGATATTCAAGCCATGCTCAAATTGATGCTCACCTCAGCAACATATCGTCAGAGCGCACAAGTCACGCCCGAAAAATTGGAACGCGATGCGGATAACGAACTCCTCTCTCGCAGTCCAAGGTACCGGCTTGATGCCGAAATTGTGCGAGATAACGCGCTCGCCCTCAGCGGCTTGTTGTATACTAAAATTGGCGGTCCAAGTGTCAAACCACCACAACCGGATGGACTCTGGAAAGCCGTCGGGTTTACCGGATCGAATACCGACACGTTCGTTAAAGATACCGGTGCAGATAAGATATACCGCCGGAGTCTCTACACATTTTGGAAGCGTACCGCCCCCCCGCCACAGATGAACATTCTGGACGCGCCGTCCCGTGAAGCCTGCACAATCCGCCGTGAACGTACCAACACGCCGATGCAGGCGTTAATGCTGATGAACGATCCACAGTTCTTTGAAGCGGCGCGTGCTTTCGCAGAGCGCACCATTAAGGAGGGAGGCGAAACAGTAGAAGCGCGTATCGCCTACATCTTTGAGGCAGCAACCGCTCGCCTTCCGAAGCCGAAGGAGGAAGCACTGTTACTGGAAACGTTCCAAGCTCACTACCAAGAGTTGGAATCAAATCCGGAAGCAGCCAAAGAACTCATCGCTGTCGGTGAATCGCCACCTGATGAGACTTTAGATGCAGTCGAAGTCGCTGCATGGACAATGATTGCGAACCTGATTCTCAACCTGGACGAAGTCCTGAATAAGGGATGATGCCTATTGGGCGCGTCCTTCCGGCGCGCCCATTTGATGAAAATTAGGAGATAGATAATGGACCCAATTAAGGAATATCTGAAACTCGAAACCCGACGCCAATTTTTTGGTAAATTCGCGTCCGGTCTCGGCGGTGCGGCACTCGCTTCACTATTACCGCCTGCTGTTGTCAACGCTCTCGAAAGTCAAGCGAAACCGAGATTTGGCGGTTTACCGGAGTTACCGCACTTCGCCCCGAAAGCAAAACGTGCTATTTATCTGTTCATGTCCGGTGCCCCGTCGCAGCTGGATCTTTATGACTACAAACCGAATATGGGGAAATGGTTCGATACAGATCTCCCAGAATCCGTCCGGATGGGTCAACGTCTCACAACGATGACTTCAGGACAGGATAAGTTCCCGATCGCACCCTCCATATTTGAATTCAAGAAGCATGATAACGGTGGTGACGGTGTCTGGATGAGCGAACTGTTACCGCACACGGGATCGGTGGCGAAAGACCTTGCGGTTATCAAGACGGTTCACACCGAAGCGATTAACCACGATCCTGCTATTACCTTCTTCTGTACCGGCGATGAAAGTCCCGGCAAACCGAGTCTTGGGGCATGGCTGAGTTATGGACTCGGTAGCGAAAACAGAAATCTACCCGCTTTCATTGTGATGAACGCTACGTGGAGCGGTCCGAAGGGGGCGCAGGCACTCTACAATCGACTTTGGGGCTCCGGTTTCCTTCCATCAGAACACCAAGGCGTGCTACTTCGCAGCCAAGGTGACCCTGTTCTATTCCTCTCGAACCCGGAAGGTATGAATGAAAAGACAAGGAAACGGATGTTAGACACCCTCGTTGAACTCAATAAGGAACTTTACGAGGAAGTCGGCGACCCCGAAACGCATGCCCGTATCTCGCAATACGAAATGGCATTCCGCATGCAGACGAGTGTCCCTGAACTGACGGACTTGTCTCAGGAACCTGAGCACGTCTTAGAGATGTATGGACCTGAGGTCAAAACCCCCGGTACCTTCGCCAATTGTTGTATTCTCGCACGTCGGATGATGGAGCGCGACGTCCGTCTCGTTCAAGTTTTCCACCGTGGCTGGGATCAGCACGGCGAACTGCCCAAGAACATCCGCAATCAGGCTCGCGATATCGACCAGCCCTCGGCTGGACTTATCAAGGACTTGAAACAACGTGGTATGCTGGACGAAACCTTAGTCGCTTGGGGCGGCGAATTCGGACGAACTGTCTACTGCCAAGGCAAACTCAGTCCTGATAATTATGGGCGTGACCATCATCCGAAATGCTTTACACGTTGGATGGCTGGTGGCGGCATTAAGGGTGGTGTCGTCCACGGCGAAACCGATGAGTTTAGCTACAACATCGTTAAAGACCCTGTCTCTGCTCGGGACATAAATGCCACGATTCTCCATCTCCTTGGTATCGACCACGAGCGGCTAACCTTTAAGTTCCAAGGGCTTGACCATCGGTTAACGGGCGTTGAGGAAAGAGCGCGCGTTGTCAGGGAGCTCCTGGCGTAACCTGAAACATCTACCGTTAGGCGCGCTTACAAAGCGCGCCTATTTGTTGAGGAACGGTTGGTGCCTGCTGGTGAGGTGTTTTTCAAGAAACCTCGCTTCCTAAGCACTCGATTCAGACGTGGGAACTGGATGAAAAAATTAAAAGCAGTTGTCGTTGGTGCTGGCTGGTCAGCCGAGGGGCACACAAAAGCGTTTCAACACTATGGTGTTGAAGTCTTGGCTATCTGTGCCCGCAAACCAGAGATCGTGCAAAAGGTTGCCTCTCGATTAGGTGTAGCTGAGGCTTCAACCGATTGGCGTAAAAGCCTGTTGAAACACAGACCGGATATTGTTGCACTCACAACACCCGCGATTCTGCGGACCGAGGTTATCGAATTAGCAGTGGACCTCGGATGCCACATCATTAGCGAAAAACCGTTAGCACTCACTGCGGAAGAAGCAGGATATATCTACGACCTCATCAAAGACACAGAACTGAAGCACGGCTTCGCGGCGACACATCTATATGATCCGAGTGTCGCCTATATGCGCCAACTGCTGACGCAGCAAAAAGTCATCGGCGAAGTAAAAGAAGTTGACATTGGATATAACCGTCGGATTACAAATAGCACCTCCTCCGAGACGGTAAAACCGTGGAATTGGATGCATTCATTAGCGCACGGTGGCGGTGTCCTGAACAACGGACTCACGCATCAACTCGGTATGCTGGAACGGATGACAGGTATGAAGATTGTCTCCGCTATAGGTGAAGCGAGGACAGTCATCAGAGAAGCCCCCGTTGTACCGGAAATTCGCGACTTTCGAGTGTGGGCGCGTAAAGAACTCACGGTCAAGGAAGCATCCAAATTTGAGTGGCAGGTATGCGATGCAGAGGGCGATTTCTCGGCACTTTTCTGGATGGCACCGGATCCTACCAAGGCGTCAAAATCTTCACAAAAAATCTTGGTGACCATGCGGACGCATCCGGGTGTGCCAACGCAGACGCCTATCGGTGGGTGGTATTTCTATGGCAGTAACGGGACCCTTGTCGGGCAAGGCAGACATATTTTATCTCCGATTGTGCTGTACACTATGGACTCGCAAACAACACCTAAAAATATAGACGATACAGCTGAAGAATTGCCCGTGCCGAAACGACTCACAGAGGCACTACCGCGCATTGGTGACGACATCCAAAACAAATGGGTCGCACTTGTTCGAGACTTTCTCGCGGATATCGAGAACCGTCCACACGAACCCTATCTGACCTTTCAAGATGGTTGGCGTTATCAAATCGCTATTGATGCAATCCGGACAAGCCAGGGATGGACACAGATCCCCGGCTAACCCCTCGGCAGTCACGCGATCACGATCATCGTGATGGCGTGCTGTCCGAAAGATTGCTTGTTATTCCGCTTGGAAACCGACCGTTCAATCGGTTCGCAAGCGACACCCTATCCCTTCCTTGGAGGCTCCATGCCTAAACTGGTTGTCAAAAATTTCATAAATATCCGCGAAGCAGAAATCGATATGGATAAAACCTTGGTGGTTTTCATCGGTGAAACCGCCAGCGGAAAAAGCGTCCTCGCGAAGTTGCTCTACCTTTTTCAAGAGTTAATCCGCGATTTTCGTCAATACATCAGACAAATTAATTCCTACCCACCAGAACATCTGAAAACACCCGGACAAGAATTGTCAACAGTGTTTCAGACGCAAATTGCCCGTAAATTCCGTGAGTTTTTTGGGGATGCCACGGGGTTTCCAAAACTGAATAGTAGTCAGCAAGCGGACGTGAATGTTAAACGAAAACCGACAGGGTACCCGCCAATAGCCGATAGCCACTTTGAAATTACTTACTATTATACAGCTGAAAGTGCCATCAGGTTGACGTTAACCGATGAGAAATCGCTCCATATCGAATTACCCGTCGTTATGGACGAAGTTGAAGATCTCTGTTACAACTTACTGGAAAAACTAAAAAGCACTGATATAAAACAGTCCGACAATGCGACAACGGAACCCGACCCACCCGAAGGAACAGATGCGCCTTCAGAGGATAACCCTGAAAAAAATAAAAACACCGATCAATTCCACTATATCCTGAATATGGCGATCGGAATGAGCGACATCACCGAGAAATTAGCCGGTAAACATCGTGACAGTCTTTTTATTCCGGCAGATAGGAATATCGCTGCTAACTATCCAGATGCCCTTAAAAGAATCTTCTACGGTGGCATAAAAAGCGATCTGCATACGCGCGCTGCCACCCGTTCACGTGCCAATCTTCATCTCATCGCACGCTTCTTGGAAAAAAATGAAGAATTCCTTGACGCCTTTAGCACACAGAACTTTCGGAACCTTTTTGATGAAAGAATCGAGGAAGAGTCAGAAGAAGTCGATAAACCGATAATGGAGTTCCTGCTCAAGAAGATTTCGCTCATCTTAAACGGTGAATATGAAACAATAGATAAAATTTCTCAATCCCAACTTTTTTCGCACCCGACCGGTGAGAACACAACTTTTTTAGAAAACGCATCGACAGGACAGCAAAATCTTATTCGAATCCTACAAGATGCCTTCATGAGTATGCTCTACAACGAAATGGTTTTTCGTGTCATTGAAGAACCCGAAGCACACCTTCATCCAACAACCCAGAAACATCTCATGCACATCATCGCCTTGATGCGAAATCACATTGATAGCCAAATCGTTATGACAACCCATAGTCCGTATCTTTTGGCTGTCCTTAAAAAACTCCTAACCGCCGGACGACGGTCAAAGAAGAATCCAAGAGCTGCTGCTGAAATGGAAGCGCGTGTCCCAAAGTTATGTTGGTTAATGCCTGAAGATGTGGAAGTTTATCATCTTAAAGATGGGATCAGCCGTTCCATTGTTCAACCGAAAAGGAAATCGGTTCTCCAGAATCCACTTGCCGACCTCCTTGCAGACATTTAGCATAGTGCGTACCGTCCATCCGAGTACATAAAACATAAAATTAAGGTTAAAGAGACAGATGTACGAGAAGCACGGAGAAACAATCAAAGCACAAACCTTTCTTGACGCATTGCAAAGCGATGCCGTATCCGTCACCTTCACGAATTGCACGATCGAAGGGGTTGTTGATGTTTTTTTTATGGAATTGGAGCGGGATGAAAATGATCGGATCCTTCTGAATAAGAAACTCTCCTGCATCGGGTGTACGTTTAAAAACATCGTTAATTTCCGGACGGTCGTTTTCCAACAAGAGGTGGATTTTCGGCGTACCCTCTTTGAGGCAGACCTCGATTTCGATGAAGCGATTTTACACGGCACCTGTGCCTTCCGTGAAGCCATCTTTCAGAGACGTGCCGATTTTCACAGTGTGATTTTCCATAGGAGTGCCAGTTTTTGGCGGGCGAGATTTCACAATGTCGCTGATTTCCATAGGGTTCAATTCCGTGAAAACGCAGTTTTTCATGAGGCTAACTTCTTCACTGAAGCCAATTTTCGGCGTGTATTGTTCCAAGGCGTTCTTGACTGCACAGGGACCTGGTTTTCTGAAACGATAGCGTTCAACAACGCCACATTTTTCGGTACCGCCAACTTTACTGCCGCACAGTTTGTCTCTGTCGCTACTTTCCGCGACGTTAAGTATATCCCAAATACACTTTTCCACGCCGTGAAAGCCAAACTTAGCAGAAAACAGCATCGTCCGACTGAATTCTACTTAGACAGTCGCCATATAGACGAAGTTGCGAGTCCTTTTTTCAAGAGGTACGTCGCCGACCAGCAGTTCATACGTGAATTCAATCAGGCAAATCCAATATTGGAAAAGTTATGGCGATGGAGTTCTGACTACGGTCGGAGTCTGACACTCTGGGCGTTCTGGTCTCTTTTCTTTGCGTCTCTGTTCGCGCTTGCTTACATGCCGCTTCCGACGTGGGTGCCAGATTGGATGCAAAACTGGACCCCACGTTTCTACCAATCGACGGGTGCTTACAGTGGTGAACCGCTAACTTTCTGGAACTGTTTCTATTTCAGCATTGTTACCTTCACAACGCTTGGTTTCGGAGATGTCGTCGCCGACAATGCCGCAGCGCGTTTTCTCGTTACGTTGGAAGTTATTTTTGGGTATTTGATGTTAGGTGGACTGATCAGCATCTTCTCAAACAAACTGGCAAGTCGGAGTTAGTCCATCGCGGAAAAGGAAAAAAGTTTTTATGCAAACCAGAACTTTACAAACATTTTTCGTTGTTACCTTCATAGTACTTGCTTTCACACTTCACGTAACAGCGCAGGAAGCCTCCCAATCACCTAACGCGGACTATTTTGACCACATCACACTTTTCTCTCAAGGAAGGATTACCCGTTTTACAGAGATGCCGATTCGGGTATATATCTCCCCTATCCTAAGAGAGAGTCCATACCTACCTGAAATCCGATATGCTATGCAAGCATGGCACACCGCCAGTGAGGGCAATATCCGTTTTGAAGAAACCGAGATCCCTCAGAACGCAGATATTCGCGTCAGTTGGGGCTACACCGGTCTCCTCGCCGATTTTCAGGATACGAGACTCGGCAGTGCAGAGTTAACACGCCTCAAAGATAGCGTCCAAATCGGCACCTTTTCTAACGGATTAGAAGTAGGTTCTATCACTGCAGTTGAAGACCGATCGACCGAAACAGTACACGAGATCAGTTTTACAGTAGAGGTTATCCTCATGTTAGAAGGGGATGCAACTGTCGGGGAACTGTCCCAGGAAGAGATGCGAACGGTGTGCGTCCACGAATTCGGACACGCAATCGGCTTGTGGGGACACAGCCCGCATCCCGGAGACATCTGTTATCCGACAGCGACGGCACAACAGCCATCTGACCGCGATATAGCCACGCTGCGGAAACTCTATAACACACCCCTTAATACACCACAACACGATGTCGCTATCGAGGTCCTGAAAACCGAGATTGAACAGAAACCCTATGCCGATCCTGAAATGAAACTGCGGACACACTATCTACTCGGAGCCATTTACTTCGACAAAGGCGATACAGCATCCGCAATCGATAGTTTTCAAACCTGTAGGCAGTTAGATGCTAAATTCCAACCCGCAATAGAGAAACTGATCCAGGTTTACCACGAAACAGACAAAACCTTTGAGGCAATTGCCCTCCTCGAGAAACGGATAACTCAGAAACCGTCGCCAGCGGATTACAACACGCTCGGCATCTTCTATTATGAGAAAAAAGATGCTGAGAAGGCGATACAAGCGTTTGAAAAAGCGCTCCACATCGCGCCCTATCACAAAGCCGCACGACGAAATCTACATCAACTCCTCCGAGCCAAAGGATTCAAAGCGTTGGCATCAAAAGACTTTGAGACCGCTACCACCACTTTTGAAAAGGTGCTGCAGATAGAGCCCCTCGACGCGCCTACCTATCAACTTATGGGCAACGGATACGCCCAAGCTGGGCAATTTGAAAAGGCGATCAGCTACTTTCAGAAAGCGATTGACCTTAACCCCGTTGACGCACTGACACAGCAAAACTTCGCACAATGTTATAACAATTACGGTGTATCGCTACGAAACCGTGAGAAATGGGACGAGGCAATTGATGCGTATCGCAACGCTTTGCGGTTGATGCCAACGCTCCAAATCGCCCGAATCAATCTGAGCGACGCATTTACCCGAAAGGCGAAGGCACACAGCGAAGCAGACGAATTAGATGCAGCCGTGGCGGCGTATCTCGAATTGCAGAAACTCCATCCACACGACATGCATATTCGCAATTTACTTGGGGAATTATATCTCAAAAAAGGCGATTATGCCGATGCGTTGTCGGTATTTCAGCACGTCTACAACACCAATCCTAACGCCGAACATGCCTTACACAACCTCATCGCCGCCTATCATCACTATGCGCGAAGTCTCAACGATGTGGGAGACTATACGACAGCGATCCAATTGCTTGAAGAGGCACTTCGACTCGTGCCTACCGATCTGAATTTACGGTTGAGTCTGGCGAACGCATACCAAGGGGCTGAGGACTACGAGCGTGCCGCTATGGAAATATCGCGCGTTTTGGCACAAGCACCAGAAAATCTACAGGCAAAGGAAGAGCAGATTAACCTGAAAATCCGACGAGGCAACGCTCTCATGCGGCAACGGCAGCACGCCGAGGCGCTCGCTGAATTCGAGGCGATTCCCGAATCTGCGCGCGACATCGAAATTTATAACACCATTGGTTACCTTCATCTCGTGAAAGGTGACCACGCGAAAGCGTTCGCTGGTTTTGAAATCGTCCTGCGAAAAGATCCGATTAACATGCCTGCCTTTAGGAATCTATTGTCGTTAGAATCCCTGTTGATCCGTAGACGTGGGAATAAAATGAGAGAGGATACCCTCGTCAAGGTCCGATGCCTGCTTGCCATTGCTTTGATGCATCGAAAACAACCGATTGTCGCCGTTGAAAAATATCAACTTGCGCTGACTTCTGTCAAAAAATCTGGTAAATCCAAAGAAATGAATTCGCTCCTCATTGAAACCGGCAGACAACTCGCCAATTGGTTCCAACAACACGGCGATACCGAAAACCGTGAGATGGTTCTCGATTGGGTTGAACAGCGCAGTGGTAATTGATTTTTGAAGAATCGCGAGCGCGAAGAAACACCCAAGCAAAAACACTCGCTCTTACAGGAGGCGGTTAAAAGAGAAAGGTCGGGCAAAAAGCCCGACCGGGGTCACATCCTTTACTGGGAAAGGGGAGTGTAATAGCGAATGAGACTTGTATTCACTGCTGTGAGACGACTATTTACTGTCGCCCACCACCGCCACCGCGACGGCCGCTTTGCCAACGGTTCATACGTTGTTGCTGTTCCATCTGACGTTTTTTCGTCAAGTCGTTGAGCTTCGTCACCTGCTCTTCAGTCAATACCTCTTTGAGGCCATTTTGGAACTCTTTACCGACGGTTGCAGCAAAACTTTGCATCTCCGCCATAGCTGCTCTCATATCGCCGGATGCTTGTGCCTCTTTCATCTTCGCTTGAAATTTATCGCGAGCCATCTGATAGATAGGGCGTGCTTTCACAAGGGTTTCATCATCGACCTTCAACGTAAAAGTCAAATCAATCCAAGAATCATCGACTAAAGAAGCGGGGTTCATCATTCCCATCATTCCCCTGCCACCCCGGTCGCCGCCTTGACGGTTTCCACGCTGACCTTGTGCGTTTCGGTCGGGTCGTTGTGCCGACGTTGCGTGTTCAAAAACAAACAAACCTACGATTGCGATAACTGCGATTGCACCGATTGCCAAAAATTTCTGCTTCATTTTCATTTCTCCTTTTTTTAATTATTGAATCTGAGCTGCTGCGTCCGTTGTCCTTGCAGATTCAAAATTGTTAAGAGTCCTTCATTGTCCAAAGTAGGTTTCTTAATAATTTTAGATTGTTGCATCTTATGTGCGCAATGCTCAGATATAATAGACCCAAAATTGGTTTCGCTTCTTTAGTCAGACTCTGTTCGGAAAAGGTTCGTTTTTTATTTTTTCTGGGTTGCTGAGTTCTGACTGCAAAATTGCGATTTCTGGTATTTGAAATTCAAAATGAGATATGATATACTTCAATAAGTAGTTGGCAGGTCTTGAAATGAGTTCATACATTTTCCGCGTGGAGGCATTCAGTGGCGACACTCTATTTGAAAGGCTTCATAAGAGATGCGACATATACACCACATCTCAATCCAGAGAAACTTGAAGTGTACGATATAACGCGATTTGACGTGAACCAAGCGCAGACGTATGGACTCATTGATTTGGGAACATCAGGAAATAATTTGGCTTTTTCAAAATGGGTTTCGCCAAAACGGACGCGTTCTTATCCGTTTGCGCGAATTTACAACACGTTCCACTTCAATACAAAAAAGGTTACAATCATTCCAATTATCAAAGATGAGGGGGCGGGCACACAGAATAACGATCGGATCAATTTCATTACGTTTTCATGGATGAATCTCTTAAACATCTACATCATCTTAGCATGGTATGAAGATGCCGAGAGAAAACCAAGTACAACAGACCGAATTACCAATCAGATTCTGAATGCCGAAAATGTACGTGAGAAGTTGTTGGAAGTGATTCAATATCGGATGACAGCACTGCATTGGAACACGACACACTTTGAAAAAGACTTTGAACCAATTTATTTGAACGCAGTTGATGGATACAAAAAAATATCCCAGGAGAGAAACGTCGCCGTTCACAGTCCTAAAAACCACCTACAGACTCTTGAAAAATTTAAAGCGAATGGTCGTTTTAGTTTAGCATCTTTTAAAGAGGCAAGTCTTCCGAGTTCATACGACGCTGCCCATAGGGAATCTTTAACTACGCATGTCTTGGAATCCCTTGAAGAAAATAGTAAAGGCATTTTCGACATTTCAAACTATCTCGGTGGGCAGTACTATTTAACCGCCGATGAAGTTTATTGGGAGAATGACCAATTAATCATACAAGAATCTAAAAACAGTAGCAAGGGGAAACTTCCGTCTGAAGATGACATCAAGGATGGCTTGTTTAAACTGATTCTTTTTGCGAATATGGAAGAAGTGGCAATTGATGAGAGAACAAATATCCAGTTTACCACCCGATTAAAATTAACAGGTGATCTCATCGGTAGCCTACTCTTACCTTGTGCCACTGAGAACGTGTTCAATTTTTGCGCGGAAAATCGCTTGACCCAAACATATCAAAAAAGACTCATCTCACTCAACCAAGAAGCGAGCGAAAATAACAGGTTACAAATATGGATAACAGGTCGTCATGCGTAAATTAGCCAAAAGCCCCCTGCGGTATCCAGGCGGTAAATCAAGAGCACTGAAACAGATTCTGCCATTGATTCCGGTGAATATATCCGAGTTTCGCGAGCCTTTTGTCGGTGGAGGATCTGTTTTTTTTGCGATCCGAAGTCTCTTCCAAAACCGTATTAATTCCTACTGGATTAACGATCTTAATTATGATCTCTACTGCTTCTGGAAACAGGTAAGAGATCATGGACCCAGTTTAGTTGACGCACTCATCGAAAAACACACAACCACTACAGATGGGCGGGCTCTGTTTGAAGAACTCACAAAAACGAAAGATGAACTGAGCCAAAACCGAGAACTTCTCTGTGAGTTTCAACGCGCCGTGCGCTTCTTCGTACTCAACCGCATCACTTTTTCCGGTGTGGTGGATTCCGGTGGATATTCACAATCCGCTTATGAGAAGCGTTTTACGGATTCGTCTATCGAACGTGTGAAAAATATTTGCCCCTATCTTTCCGGTATCAAAATCACGAACGAAGATTATACCAACGCCTTGTTCCAAGACGGTAAAGATGTATGTATTTTTCTCGACCCGCCCTATTGGAAGGCAACGGAGTCGAAACTGTACGGGGTGAGAGGCACACTGCATACCACTTTTGATCATGTACAATTCGCTGAGAATATGCGAAAATGTCCACACAAGTGGTTGATAACCTATGATGACTCGCCCGTCATCAGAGAACTCTTTGATTTTGCTGAGATTCAGGAATGGACTTTACAGTACGGGATGAACAATTATCGGAAAGGGAGCGCGGCAAAAGGGAGAGAGTTGTTCATCAAGAATTACTGAGAGGACTCGCGATATGGATTGGAAAGACACACTGCTGAACATCGTAAAGGATTCAGGAAACACCCAAGCAAAAACACTCCGGTTTGGCGAATCCCTCGCAAAGCATACCTACTTCGGTATCGGTGGTGAAGCCACTGCTTACATTGAAGTCAGCACCGTAACCGAATTGGCGGCACTGGCTCGTTTTCATCGGCAATGGGACATTCCGGTCGCAATCATCGGTCGTGGCTCAAACTTATTGGTGAGTGATACCGGCTTCAACGGCATCGGTGTCAGATTAGTCGGGGAGTTAGCGAAACTACAGGTTGATGGGAAGGTTGTTTCCGTCGGCGCAGGTCTCTCATTACCACGACTCTCAAAAACAATGTCGCGACAGGGTCTGAGCGGTGTGGAATTTGCGCTCGGTATCCCCGGTTCGGTCGGCGGTGCACTGATTATGAACGCCGGTGCATGGGGGAGTAGTTTTGGAGACATCGTCACAGATGTCACAGTCATGAACGATACCGGCGAACTTGTCAACCTAACCCACGCCGAAGCAGAGTTTGAATACCGAAACAGCGGTTTGGACACCTATTTCTGTGTTACAGGCGCGACGTTGAAACTCGAACCCGGGGACGCTGATACAATAACGGCGCGGATGCAAGCGTTCTATAAACAGAAAGTCGAAACGCAACCTTTCGCCGAAGAGAATGCGGGATGTATGTTCAAAAATCCACCCGGTGATTCCGCGGGACGACTGATCGACATTAGTGGTTTGAAAGGTCATCGCATCGGCGGCGCAGAGGTGTCCACGGTACACGGGAATTTCATTCTCAACATCGACAACGCAACAGCGGCTGATGTGTTGGATTTGGTTGCGTATATCCAAGAGCAGGTCCGTGAAAAGACAGGGATATCCCTACAAACCGAGGTAAAGCGGCTGGGCTTCGATGACTAAGGTCGGATAACTGTGCCGTCCATCCGTCGCACGGGTGCCCAACTGCCATTGAGCGGATCCTCTGGAAATGGGAATCGTGCGGCGAGTTCTTCATCTAAATCAATACCAAGCCCTGGTGCCTCATTTACCCAAAAACAACCCTCTCGAATCTCGGGACAACCGGGGAAGACCTCTTTGGTGTTATCGCCAAAAACATGCTGTTCCTGAATACCGAAGTTATAACACGCAAGATCCAAGGCAACATTGGCGGCATGACCGACTGGCGAGACATCACCAGGACCGTGCCATGCGGTGCGTATACCGAAGAATTCACAGAACGCGGCGAGTTTACGCGCAGGACTGATACCCCCGATTTGTGAGATATGCACTCGAATAAAATCGATAAGTCGGTCCTTGATAAGGTGGACGTATTCATTCGGGTTGTTGAACAATTCCCCCATCGCGATCGGGATACTCGTCTGTTGACGCATCAGTTGGAAATAGTCAACATCTTCAGGGGCAAACGGGTCTTCAAGGAAGAAGAGGTTATACGGTTCGAGTCCTTTCGCGAGATTAATCGCTTGGATCGGGGGGATGCGTTCATGCACGTCGTGTAGAAGTTCTACCTCATCGCCGAGTTGTGTCCGCAAATGATCGAAAAGTTTGATGATGGTATTGACATAAGGGGTCGGTTCAAAAGCAGGTGAACTCCGCCTTCGACTGCCTGCACCATACGTCGAATAACCGGGTATTGCCACCTGTGCCCGGACATAGCGATAGCCTTGCTCCATATAACGGCGGATGCTCTCCTCGACCTCCTCGAAAGTGCCACCGCCGGCGTGTGCGTAAAGCGTCGCCGCCTCACGACATTTACCACCGAGCAGTTGGTAGACAGGCATATTGGCACGTTTGCCCATGATGTCCCATAAAGCAATGTCCACACCGCTGAGTGCGTTGTTCAGCACCGGTCCATTCCGCCAATAGGAGCTGACGAAACTGGTCTGGAAGATGTCCTCTATGTTCGCCGGATCTTTCCCAATGAGAAAGGGTTTGAGATACTCATCGACTGCGGTTGCTACAGCGAGCGGACGCTGTGTGAATGTAGCACAACCGATGCCGTATAAACCGGGTTCGCTCGTTTCAATTTTAACAACGACAAGCCGAGTTCCATTCGGTGCCGTCAGAATCGTTTTTACATCCGTAATCTTCATTTTTTAATTATTCCTTGCGGTTCGGTCAGGGCGGTCTGACAAAATGCGTGCCGTCCCGTAGAGTTAGGGGAAATACCCAAGCAAAAACCCCTCCATTTCATTACGGGCTTGCGGCTTTGGATTCAAAGAAAGATCGTTTCTTATACCATTTCTAAAAGTTTATATCGCATTAACTGGTCCTTAGGGCACAGACTAACAGTCTCTGCTACAAGAAGACACAAACTAAAAGTTTATGCTACAATTTCAATCAGAAATGGTATTATTTTCCTTGCGGTTCGATCAGGGCGGTTTGATAGATAGAGTGCCTTCCCATAGAAATGCTCTTCATTTCGTGTCGAAAGTATATCAAACAAGATGCCCCGTGTCAAAGGAATCTGTCTATCTCTATTTCTTCGCCAAAATAAGATTCTGGTAGGCATCAACAACAGCGGAGAAATTTGGCGGTATTACAGTCGTCGCGCTAAATTCTGTCACAACCGCGGGACCCGCGATTCGATTGCCGGGACGCAACGCCTCACGGCGGTAGAAATCGGTTGGGAGTGCTTCACCTTCAAAGATAACAGGATTCTGGACAGTAAACGCTTCAGAGGGATCAGTATCGGCGAGTGGGACTGATTGGATGGGGGGTTTGTCGGTTTCCCCAGTGGCTGTAAGCCGAAGGTTCACCACCTCCACTGGCGCATCGGTTCGGGCATAACCAAACCGCAACTCATGCGTAGCGTGAAATTTCGCAACAAGGGTTTCCACTATTTCACTTGAAGGCGTATGTTCCATCACCCCCCCATATCCCCCCTTATCAGGGGGGCAGGGGATATTCAGCTCATAAGACTGTCCCTCATACCGCATATCAAGTGAACGGTCAATTTTAAGTTGGTGAGAGGCAAATCCCTCAATCTCCATTTCATCTTCTGCGCGGGTCAGGAGTGTGCCAAAACCGGTGTTCAACGCTTTAACAAGGTTTTCGCTACCTTCGCTGCTCTTTTCAAACTGCCAGAGTACTGTCTGCGAATAATCTTTAACGACATCTGCAAAGAGCATTCCGTAAGCAGAAAGCAAACCGCCGTTTGGTGGAATCAGCACCGTTCTGATACCGAGATTTTCTGCCATAAAAGCGGCATGTAAACCGCCAGCACCCCCGAAGGAGCCGAGCGTGAAATCGCGTGTATCAAATCCACGTTCCACAGAGATGACCTTGATGGCGCGTTCCATGGCGGCGTTGGCAACCTTAAGAATGCCATCTGCCGCTTGCAGTGGTGGAATACTAAGACGCTGTGCAAATTCTTCAATGTGTGTTCGCGTCTTATCGGTGTCAAGAGACATAGCACCGCCTAAAAACTGGGTTGCCGCGATGCGTCCCAAGTAGAGATTGGCATCGGTTACTGTGACGTCTGTTCCATTGTTTCCGTAGCAGATGGGACCTGGATCTGCTCCCGCACTTTCGGGTCCGACGCGGAGCGCGCCCCCGGCATCCACAGTCGCAATAGAACCGCCCCCGGCACCGACGGTGTGAATATCAATCAGCGGAACTTTGATCGGGAGTCCGCTAATCGTACTCTCGGTCGTGAAGGAGATACCGCTATTGCAGAGGCTCACATCCGTTGAAGTGCCGCCCATATCAAATGTGATGACTTGGTCGTAGCCAGCGGTTTTGGCGACTTGATACGCTCCTATAACACCACCAGCGGGACCGGAAAGGACTGTGCGGATACCTGCGGACTCAAAGTTTTCAGCAGAAATACATCCGCCGTTGGAGAGCATCAAACGGAATGCGGTTGGAAACTGCGCCGAATCGGTCAGCGTCGAGAGATGCCGCTCCAAAGTCGGACGGATATACGCGTTCGCTACAGTCGTGCTGAAACGCGCATACTCGCGATATTCGGGTAAGACTTCGTGGGAGCATGAGACAGGTATACCAAGCCGTGCAAGGTGCTTCGCAACAATCTGTTCGTTCTGTGGGTTAACGTAAGCAAAGAGGAAACAAACTGCGATGGCATCAAGTTCCAATGTAGCGAGTTCGGAGGCGAGTGCCTCTAAATCGCTGGGTTCAATCTCAGTCTGGATTTCACCTGTGTGTAGTGTTCGTTCCGATAGACCGAAGCGTCTATCGGCAGGGACAAGAGGCGCGGGACGTTCCACGAAGAAATCATAGAGGTTTGGACGCGCCTGTCTGCCTATCTCTAAAATGTCCTCAAAATCTTTCGTCGTGACGAGGGCGATACGCGCACCTCTACGCTCAAGGAGTGCGTTCGTTGCGACTGTCGAGCCGTGGACAATGTCCAGTCGTTCGGTATCGGTAGAGACATCGGGGTTACAAACCCTGCCCACAATTTCACTGACACCTTGGATGACAGCGAGTGCGGGGTTCTGCGGCGTGGACAGGACTTTGTGCGTGAACAGGTCGTCATCAATACGCATCACAATATCGGTGAAGGTGCCACCCGTATCAACCCCGATATTTTTAATTATTAAATCTGAGCTGCTGCGTCCGTTGTCCTTGCAGTATTCCAATTGTTAACAAACCTTTCATAACCTAAAGCAAATTCTTTGTTTAAATCAGACCACCACGTTTTGTGGTGTGCCTTCCAGAAAAGCGATGATATTGTCCACTGCGCCCTCATTGAGAAGTTCAACGCCTTCAGGGGTCATATCCGCACAATGCGGTGTCAAAATTACTTGCTCACATCCCAGAAGCGGGTGGTTCGCCGGGGGTGGTTCCTGATCATAGACATCAATAGCCGCGCCACCGAGATGCCCACTGTTCAAAGCCGCTACTAATGCATCTGTATCAACCACACCCCCACGTGCGACGTTGATTAGGAGCGCGTTCTGCTTCATCAAACCGAGTTCGCGTTCCCCAATGAGATGCTGACTCTCCTCTGTCAGCCTGACGTGCAGACTCACCACATCTGCAGTACGGAGGAGTTCATCCAGAGAAACAAATTGAAGCCCTAACGTCTCTGCGCGCGCCGCTGACGGGTGATACGTCCAAGCGATAACATTCATCCCGATTGCACGTCCAAGGCGCGCCATTTCTGCACCGATATGTCCAGTGCCTATAATTCCCAAAGTTTTCCCTTGAAGGTAGACGTTGTCCATACGGGGCCATCCACCTGCCTTCATAGATGCCGTTAGGAACGCCGCCCGTTTGGCGAGTGCGAACATCAGTCCAAATCCGTGTTCCGCTACAACTGGGGCGGTACGTCCGGGTTGATTGCAAACGGTAATCCCACGCTTTTTCGCCTCGTCAAGCCCAATCATATCAGTACCGATGGAGCAGAGTGAAATTAACTTGAGATTGGGGAGTTGGCGCAGGATTTCCGCGGGCCACTTAACGATCCCACGTGAATTGATGAGGATATCTGCATCTTCGGCACGGCGAATTTGCTCTTCGGGGGTTTCGGGCCGGTCAGTGTAGAGAATAACATCACCGTAGGGTTCCAAACGCTCCAGATGCGGCGAGCCTTGAATCTGCGGTGGTGAGTCCCCAGGTACAACGATCTTAAATTTGTTCACTATTTATTCCTCTTTATCTATTCAACACCCCAATCGTGCGTTTTCGTGCCACCATCATAGGAACGGCACGACGGAGCGTGCCTACTCCTCTTTAGAAACACTGACGGTAGAGCGCGACGATTTCTTCAGCCGTCGCTTGCCGTGGATTATTAGCAGGACTTCCACTCGCAAGCGCGTCCTTCGCCATCTGTTCAATGACATCCTCGAATTTCTCTCTGCCAATACCGATTTCACCGAGTCGTGGCATCTGAATATCGGTGACAAGCCGTTCCACGGCATCAATTGCTGCGTCTGCTTGCTCCATTGGAGACAATCCGTCGATTGGCTCGCCCATGGCATACGCGATATCGGCAAAGCGGTCTGGTGCACCGACGACGCTAAATTCCATCACATCCCGTAACAACACCGAATTTGACAACCCGTGATGGATGTGGAAATACGCACCGATGGGACGCGACATCCCGTGAACTAAAGCCACAGATGAATTGCTGAATGCCATCCCTGCGATAGACGCACCGATCATCATATCCGTGCGAGCAGGGATGTTTTCACCGTCCGCCCATGCTTGCCGAAGCGAGCCGGAAATCATATCAATCGCCTTCAACGCGAGCGCGTCGGTTATCGGTTGGGCGCGTTTGGAGATGTATGCCTCTATGGCGTGCGTTAGTGCATCAACTCCGACCGCTGCGGTCAGATGCGGTGGGGTCGTCAGAGACAGCATCGGATCCACCAGTGCCACAGCTGCCAATAGGCACGGGCTACTGAGCATCATCTTGACGTTGCGTTCAGTGTCAGTGATGACCGTAACTTTGGAAACCTCGCTGCCCGTTCCGCCTGTGGTCGGTATCGCGATGAGCGGCGCGCCCGGATTTGGGATTTTGTCTACACCCATGTAATCGGCGAAGTCACCGTCGTTTGTCAGCTTCATGGCGATGCCTTTCCCGCAGTCGATCGCACTTCCGCCACCGATGCTCACAATTACATCGCAGGCTTCGTCAGCATACTGCTTTAAGCCGTCTCGCACATTCTGTAGGGTTGGGTCGGGTGTGACATCAGAGAAGCAGGAGGACGTTATCCCTGATGCTTTCAAATTCTGGGCGATCTTGTCGGCGTATCCGATTTTGGCGATGCCTGGATCGGTGACGATAAGCGCGCTCGTCGCACCGAGCCGTTTCGCCTGTTCGCCGACGTTCTCGGACGCGCCTGCGCCTGTAATGATTGTGGATGGGAGTGTTAGTGTTCTATCCATTTTGAATTTTAGGGTAGGTTGGTAGTAGTATGATTTATCGCATATTAACAACGGGCAATAAATTGCCCTACTACAAACAGGATCACCTATAATGTGAAACTTGACAAAGCATTAGTGTTGTAGGCAATTTTAATTCCTATAAGCGTTAAAGCAACCCCAGACGCTCAGCGTCTTGTAGGTTCTTTAAAGCCTCTTTCTGGGTATATCCCCAACTTGAAGCCCCTTGATGCTCCAAAGCGGGAATATACGCTCGCCAGACAGCGTTTTCATCTGGTTCATCGGGCCATTTGTCCTTTTCTAAGACAACCTGAAATGAGTATGTTTTCATCTGTTTCTCCCATGTCGTATTCTCCTTGGCATGGAATATCATACAACTTATTAGATGTCCAATTCTACTATGCATGCACGTGTTAGTTCTAATTGCCTCAGCGTTACTAATGCCGGAAATGTCGGACCCCTGTCAGTACCATCGCCATACCGTAAGCGTCTGCGGTTTCAATTACAGGTGCGTCATTGACAGAACCGCCGGGCTGAATAATCGCACTGATGCCCGCTTCACCAGCGATTTCAACACCGTCAGGAAATGGGAAGTAGGCGTCTGAGGCTAACACCGCCCCCTTCGCCTTTTCACCTGCCTTCCGGATAGCAATGATAGCGGCATCCACGCGACTCATCTGACCTGCGCCGATACCCACGCTTTGTGTGCCATTGGCAAGCAGGATACAATTCGATTTGACATGTTTGCATGCTTTCCACGCGAAAAGTAGAGATTTTACTTCTGTTTCCGTTGGTGCACGGGAGGTTGCAACCTCTAAATCATCAGCATTTAAGTCGTGGACATCTGGATCTTGGACCAGCACACCACCAGTAATATTGCGAATCTGCAAGGCAGGTTCCGCAGATGAGAGCGATCCGGCTTCAAGAATCGGTCGGCGTTTGACACGAGACAAAGCTTGCAGTGCCTTTTCGGTATAACTCGGTGCGATAATTGCGTCAATTTTCACACCCGCATTTGCGGCTTCGCGAATAATGTTTGCGGTCTGGATCGTCACTCTACGATTTAAACCCACAATCGAACCGAAGGCGGAGGTTCGATCGCATTCCAATGCGTTCGTGAAAGCATCTTGCAGATTGTCTGCCGTTGCGAGTCCACACGGGTTATTATGCTTGATAATAGCGCAAGCAGGGGTCTCAAAGTCCTTGACGATCTCCAAAGCGGCTTCTAAATCGAGGAGATTATTGAAGGAGAGTGGCTGTCCACTCAATTGATTTGCCCACGCCGCGCATGCCCCTGGACTGGTTCCAGTTTTATAGAAAGCGGCGCGTTGATGTGGGTTTTCGCCATAACGGAGTGTGCGCTCTTTCTTAAAACGAAGCGTCAGATCGGTGGCGAATTCGTCGGGTTCGGAGTCATCTGCCTTATCAACCCCCCTAACCCCCCTTATCAGAGGGGAAGCATCGTCAGCGAGATAAGCAGCGATTGCGGTGTCATAGTGTGCGGTATGGGTAAACGCCTTTTTTGCCAGTTCAAATCGCCTCTCTTCCGAAAGACAGCCGTCGCTGGCATCCAAATCGGCGATAATTTGCGGATATTGGCTTGGCTCTGTGAGGACAGCGATGTGCCGATAATTTTTCGCTGCGGCGCGAATCATCGTTGGACCACCGATGTCGATGTTCTCAATCGCTTCAGGGAGTGTCACGTCGGGCTTGGCGACTGTCGCCTCAAACGGATACAAATTGCATATCACCATATCAATGGGAGTAATGCCGTGTGCCTCTGCTTGGGTATTGTGTTCGGCATTATCCCGATCAGCGAGGATCCCACCATGAATTTTGGGGTGGAGCGTCTTGACTCTACCGTCCAGCATTTCAGGAAAACCGGTGTAGTTAGAAACATCAAGGATGTCGATTCCAGCGTCTCGAAGGTGCCGAGCAGTGCCACCGGTGGAGAGGATTTCCACACCACGTTGGGCAAGGGCGTTGGCTATTTCTAAAAGATTCGTTTTGTCGTAGACGCTTAGAAGTGCGCGTTGTATTTCTTTCATTTTTTAATCATATAAATCTGGGCGGGGTTTCCGTTGTCAACCCCGATCTAAAATTAATAAAGAACTCACTTCAGGTTTGAAAAGGTCTCTTAAGGATCAGAAGACTGTAAGGACAATAGACGTTAATCAACGCGGAGTGCACAATAAATTGCCCAACTACAAACAGCGGACACTTGAGAGATCAGAAACGATTGTTAAAAACTCCTATGTAACGTATCGGGGAAACCCAAACCCATCGTTTGCGACGTGGCTTCGCGCCGGAATCTGTGAACGGTTGGGTATAATCAAGTCCATTTCCGATGTATTCTCAATGACAGTGCCGTCTCCGATGCGCACCTCATCCCCTATATAGATTCTTCCGGGATGCTCCGCCGCGCCACGGATCGTTCCAATGACGACCGATGAACCGATACGGCATCGTTGTTCAATTTCAACGAACCCATAAATCTCGGTATTCGTGCCGACAGTGGAATAGTCAGAAACCTGGACAGGTCCGAGCAGACTGGTGTCTGTACCGATTTCAACAAAATCACCAATAACGGGATGTCGCTGCTTTACCTTGACACTCAATCCACCGAATGTGCTCGGATAGATAACACACCCAGAACCGATAATGCCCGTCTGTCCGGTAGTTACACCGCGATGCGGATGCTCTAAGAAATTGGCATCGCCAATTTGCGTCTCCGGATGTAAATCGGCTTGATAGTAGCGTCCACCGAGTTCTGAGATAGCGCGCGGCAGCAATGGAACCGGGATTCTGTGAATGTTTGGACTCTCCTCAAGATCATCGCTTCGTGTTAAAGCGTGTGCGACATCGTGGTAAAAGAGTACACGCCAACCGGGATACGTACTCCCCACCAATTGGAGTTGATAATCCAAAACAGACGCGAGATTCAAACTCCCCAGAAAGTCTTGGTAGGGTTCAAAGGTCCGTTCCTGAATTGCGGTATCAACTTGGGAACGGAAATCAAGTGCGGCGAGTTTCTCACGAGAGATACCGGTGTGGAGGAGATAGGCATCCCAGACAGCGGGATCTTTCAGAGAGGCGAAGCGATTCCAGAGGGCTCGATTTTTGAGTCTCGGCAGCTCCCAGAGCAGCGAAAAAGCGGTTTCAAGCGCAGCACCGAGACGTGTTTCGTCTGTAACAGCCAAAAACGATTGTGCGACCATCGCATATAACTGGTCTGCCACCTCTTCAATCGCTTCCGAGAGTTCACGCCTTTGGTTATGCAACTGCGGTGCGTTATGCGACCCCGGTGCGACACATTCCAACAAATTACCGAGTACAGTCTCAAGAATATCCCGATTGACAAATCCGCGTCCAGAGCGTTGTGCTAACCCCTCCCGACTCATACTGTCGATACGTAAGGCGTCGAGTTCGGACTTGCTATAGATCGGACGCAGACGTTCCAGTGTTTGGGTCAACAACGGTTTTTTTCGGTGTTCGTAAGAAGCGTCAAAAAGTGTAGTCTCAGCCATTTTTTAAACTATTAAATCTGGTCGCTGCTCCATGCGCAAGCCGCGTGTGGGCTTTCGGGACAATACGCAGCGGTTTTCGGTGAAGTCCAACCGCCTCTGGATTAACGACAGTCGACAGTCAGTGGAAATAATGATTAATTCTTGGAGATTGTTGTAACAGTTGCTGTTGCTTTCACCTGTTACAAGGTTCCCCTTCTTTAACCATCAATCTGTGCTTTAACATTTATAACGGAGGCGAGTTGATGGTTAAAACCGACGGCTGATCGCTGATGAATATTAAAAAATCTCTTGTGCAGCAGTAACGCCAGCACCGAGTGGGACGTCATATCCGATGGAGCAGAGACCTCGCTCGAAGGCAGAAATGGCAACGATAGCATCGTTCTCATTCATCCAACCGAGATGCGCGATCCGGACGATTTTGCCGCTTAACTGACTCTGACCCCCAGCATAGGTAATACCGTATGTATCGCGCATCAAATTGACAAACGCTTTCCCATCAATTTCCGCTGGCAAGCGAATAGAGGTCAAGGTATTCGCTGGGGACGTTGCAAAGAGGGAAAGACCGAGTGCTTTAACGGCACTTCGGGTTGCGACCGCTAAGCGACGATGACGGGCAATGGTCGTGCGAATACCCTCTGCGCAGATGCGATTTAAGGCGCATTGGAGTGCCGTAAGTAATGTTATCGCTGGCGTGTAGGGCACAGATCCCTCCAAACCGCTTTGGTGTGCTTTTCGGAAGTCGAGATAGTACTTCGGCAGGTCAGAGCACGCAACGGCATCCCACGCACGTTGATTGAGCGCAGCGAATGCCAGCCCGGGTGGTGTCATTAAGCCTTTCTGGGAGCAGGAGACAACAACGTCCACTCCCCAATTATCCATCTGTAAATCATCGGCGGCAAGCGCGCTGACAGCGTCAACAACTAAGAGCGTTGGACGCACTCGTGTTAAACGTGCTAACGCTTCAATATCGTGCAAGGCACCCGTCGATGTTTCGCAAAGCGTTGCAAACACCGCTTTCACATCGCGGTGTTCCGTTAAGAGTGCCTCAACTGCCCGGGGTTCAACAGAATCGCCCCATGTCACGTCAATCAGGATCACTTCGATGCCATAGGCGGTGCAGATGTCGTTCCATCGTTCCCCGAATTTACCGCTCTGAATGACAATTACTTTGTCTCCACGAGATAAAAGGTTGGCGACTGCCCCTTCCATGGCACCGGTTCCAGACGATGTTAGAAAGAGGACATCGTTTTCGGTTTGGAAAACGTGCTTGAGTTTTTCGAGAATGTCTTTGATTAAGGCGACAGTATCTTCGCTGCGGTGATAATCTATCGGTTGCGCCATCGCCAACAATGCTTCAGGTGGAATCGGCGTAGGACCGGGTGTAAAAAGCCATTTCTTTTTCATATTTTTAATGATTGCTTCCGAGCTGCTGCGTCCGTTGTCCTTGCAGTATTCTAATCGTTAAAGGACTTCTCATCACCTAACGCAGGTGTTTCAAACAATTTTATACGGTTGCGGACACAGCACACAACATCCAGAGGCACATAGTTAGAAAAACACATTAGGCAGTGTTGACAGCTATGACTGTTTTACCTTCAACGTTCACAATAACGTACTCTTGGTCGAGGAGTTCACACAACTCTATAATTGCGGCGCGCTGTGCTGTACTATCCATTGGCACCTCAATGGTGAGCGTAGCGAATTCTTCTTTTTGTATTTCGCCATCTTTATCGAATTTCATTGGTGTAATCTGAATTTTTCTCAATTTTGCATCCATTTTTTTAATTTTGGCCTCCTGGACTGCTGCGTCCGTTGTTCTTGCGGGTTTTCGGTTAATTCGTGGCTGGGTTTGGGAATTTTCAGGTTTCTAAAGAGCCAAAAGATTGAAAGACGGTTCTCCATCCTTACCTCCATCCCTCTATCAATATATGTCATTCATGAACACTGCGACATCAACGCACTCCCCGCCACGCCGAGAAGACTCCCAACCTGCTAAAATTGGGGCTAAAGAGAAGAGTCCATCGTGATAATCGCTTTGCAAGAGACTCGCGTCATCAGACTGAACGGCGCGGATAAAGGTTTTATCCTGTTCCAACCACGGATCGAATTCGTCCGCTTGATAAAGGACTTCGCCATTCACTACAATCCTATCGTATCCGTGAATTTCGAGGCATCCGCCTTCATAGAAGATCGTAAACCGCGGTTCACTTTTCGGACCCGGACCGGCTGCAACAAAGCTAAGCGTCATCGTAGCACCGTTCTCAAAACAGTAATTGAAACTGGTAGACAGAGCGGTCGCATAAGCCGGACGCTGACAATAAAACGCTTGGGATTTAGCAACGTTCAATCCAGTCATGAATCGGGTATAGTCGGTTGCGTGAACCCCCCAATCGAGGGCACTTCCTCCAGATTTGTCCATCTCTTCCCACCATGTTTTGGGTCCACCGTCTGTTGACGGTGGTAAGCCGCCGAAACTTTGAAATCGGGCATGCACGATGTGTTTGTCCGTCAAATATCGGCGTGCTTCTTGAAAGATTGGACGATACCGTTCGCGAAACCCAACGGTGCTGATGACCCCTGCTTTCCGAATCGCATTGTTGATTCGGTGAGCAACCTGCATCGTGAGTGCCTGAGGTTTCTCACTGAAGATGTGGATCCCCTTTTCTGCGGCGGTCGATTCAACGTTGGTTCGTACGTACGCTGGTACGATAGAGTATAGCACGTCAATTGTTTCGGTGTCAAGCATTTCATGTGCGTCTTGGTAGACACGCGGGATCTTGAAGCGTGCCGCTGTCTCTTGTGCGGTCTGTAAGCTGCTGTCGCACACAGCGACAATATCCACCGAATTTGTCTCTAATAGGTTCGGGATTCGGGTTCGATTCGCGAAGTTTCCACATCCATAGAAAGCGACGCGAATGCGCGATGTTGTTGACACAATAAACGTTCTCCAGTTTTTAAAATAAAGGCTTTAGCGATCCCTGTTAATCCTGCTCGAAGTAAGAGGCAATCCGCACCAAATCTTGAACATTGACCATTCCATCACTATTCACATCCGCGATATTCACCCCGGTTTGCCCAAAATTCGATGCGACTAACACCAAATCTTGGATATTCACCACGCCATCACTGTTGACATCCCCGGGTATTTCAAAGAGGAATGGAGTAAAGTCCCACAACAAAACCGTGCCATCATCACTCCCACTCGCAAGCGTGCGACCATCGGGGGACAGCACAAGCGCGTTAACTCTGTTCGTGTGTCCCGTCAAAATACCTAAACGGCGACCACTGTCCACATCCCACAATCGAATTGTGCTGTTCCAACCTCCACTGACAAGTGTGCGACCGTCCGCGGAGAACGCCAGAGATTCGATCGGACCTACATTCCCACCGAAAGTCGCTTTGGATTCTCCGGTATCAACCTCCCACAATTGGATTCTTCTATCCTGACCTGCACTGACGAGTGTGCTGCCATCTGGACTAAATACGATAGCCTTAATAGGCTCTGTATGCCCTGTCAACGTCTCTTGGCGTCGCGCAGTTCTTACATCCCATAAGTGAATTGTGGTGTCTCTACCGCCACCGGCAAGGGTGCGGCCGTCTGGACTGAACGCTACCGTAAAGAGATTCTGTGTATCCCACAATATTGCTCTCTTTTCGCCTGTATCCGCGTCCCACAGTCGAACGGTATTGTCCCAACTCGCACTGGCAAGGGTGTGACCGTCCGGACTGAAGACGATAGCCGCAACACCATACTTATGACCTGCGAGAGGTGCTTTAGGTTGCGCTGTATGTGCATCCCATAAGTGAATCGTGGTGTCGGGGCGTCCTCCACCGCTGGCGAGTGTCTCACCATCTGGAGAAAACACAACCGACAAGACACGTCCGCCATGCCCCGTAAGGGTATTTTGGAGATCTCCTGTGTGCGCATCCCATAAATAGATTGATTTGTCATCGTTCGCACTGGCGAGTGTTTCGCCATCTGGACTGAAGGTAACCGCATTAACCGCCAACGTGTGTCCAGTGAGGGTTGTCTTGTGCTGCTCAGTGATGTAATCCCAGAAATGAATCATCTGATCATCACCTGAACTGACAAGCGTTTTACCATCTGGACTGAACGCCACGGATTTAACCCAATGCGTATGTACCGTCAAGGTCGCTTTGAGAGCACCAGGGTCAACACTCCACAATCGAACGGTGTTGTCATCACTTGCACTTGCAAGTGTCTGTCCATCTGGGGAAAATGCCACCCAATTGATCGCTCGTGTATGCCCTGTGAGGGTTGCTTTGTGTTCACCGGTATGTGGGTTCCGCAATTGAATTGTTCTGTCCCAACTTCCGCTCGCAAGCGTTTGTCCATCTGGGCTGAAGGCAACCGACTCGACCAAATATTTATGCCCGGTGAACTCGACGATCGGGTACCCGGTTTTCACATCCCATAATAGAATCCTGTTGTCTTGCCAGCCCCCACCGCTGGCAAGTCTCTCCCCATCAGGACTAAATACGACAGACGTAACATCTCCCTTATGCCGAATAAAAGTTGCAATATGGTTTCCTGTCTCCGTATCCCACAATCGAACTTTTTTGTCCCATCTCCCGCCCCCGCTTGCTAACGTCCGGCCATCTGGAGAGAACACAATGGACGTAACATCCCACATACCGTCTCTTATGAGAGTTCTCTTGTGTTGACCCGTCCGTGGATTCCATAACCGAATTGTTCTGTCCCAACTTCCGCTCGCAAGCGTTTGTCCGTCTGGCGAGAATGCAACACACGAAACCCTTGCCTTATGTCCAGCAAGTAAGTGAATTTCTTCATGGGTATCCGCATCGTAAAGCCAGACACCAATAGAGCTACTAACTGCGAGCAGAGAGCCATCTGGGGAATACTGGACGTTCCCTGTGATTGCGCCCCTACCAAGCCGCGCTTTGGCACCGTCGGGTAAATGCCATTGCGTGTAATCTTGGGCGAAGGTATTTGGGAGAGATACCGTTAAAATAAAAAGCATCCCCAAAATCGGCTTTCCAATATGGGCTTGCAAGCTGCGCCCTAATTGCGTCAGTTTCATTGATGTAGCTCCTTGTTCCCAGAAAGCCTTTGGTGAGATTCTATTCCCGCCACGGTGGAACATCCCATGTATTGA
The DNA here is from genome assembly GCA_965220065.1 of Candidatus Poribacteria bacterium. Classification (GTDB taxonomy): domain Bacteria; phylum Poribacteria; class WGA-4E; order WGA-4E; family WGA-3G; genus WGA-3G. Next base: position 3,197,144 of record OZ244804.1, on the reverse strand, counting down.
ACCAATCCCATTTCCAGATAACCTGTTTCTTTGGCATCTTTACCTCGTATTCTATGCCGGCAGTGAAAGGAAGGACGTGTGTTCTGTCGCCCACTATCTCACGGATTGATTCAATAAACGCCATTTCATCGGTGACATTTGGGGGCCAATGTCCCGCGGGTATCGGATCGGATTTTCGGTCGGTTCGGTAATGCGTCGGTATCACGAATCGGGGTTGGATTAACTCTACAAGTTCTATAAGTCGAGAGGAAAGCCCCTCACCGAGACCGAGTTTCATGTGAATCAGGAAATCTACTCTGCCTCGTAGGTTCACTAACGCTGGATAGGGTTCGTGCAAATCGCCAGTATGTAAAATGGAGACATTTTTCGCCGTGTGTGTTATCAGGTAACCGTTTGTCGGGAGATTTGGCGTTTGGTTCTCGCCGCTTTCAATCGTTTCGACCTGAATACCCCGAAGATCAAGCGTATCTGAACCTTGAAAGGTGCGCGACACTCCCTGTTTTTCGTTGAGATGCTTCGGATAGAGAACCTGGACCTTATCGGCGGGGACATGCTTGGTAATCGGTAGGTCACGCGCAAACGCGGCATCTCCGTATTTCTCAGCGATGGGCTGTGCGGGTGTCATACAACCGACGTTGACAAATAACTTTTTAAAACGCTCACCGCAACACAATTTCTGTAAGGTTACGGGATGGCAGTGGTCAAAGTGCTCGTGGGATATGAAGATGTAATCGTATATCGGTTCAGCATCCGCTAAGTTCTGGTCAAACAAATATGGATCGAAAGCGATATTGGTGTCTCCAAATCGGACGTCAAACGCGCCGCATCCCCACCATCTTAAATGTATGTTTTCCATTTTTTAATTTTACCTTGCGGAGAAATAACAGACGTTGGAACTATCATGCCCGTTCTTTATATCCGCCCTCCGCTACGCTTACGGGCTACATACTTCCAGCTTTTCTAATTTTGACTTTCGGAGAAATATAGGAAGTCCCATCACTCTCGCTTCATTCCGACGACCACATCCTCAGACGATACATCTTCCGGTATAACGATAAAAATCTTTCCGGATTTGTCGCTTTCACTCTGTGTTTTCAGATACTGTGATATTTCAGCGGCGTCAAGAAGAACCGCCCCATCTGCAGCAGCATCAGGAGTGGGTCCGAGCGGTGTGCCGAATTTCCGAATCCATTTGAAGACGGTACTCGGCGATACTGAAAACATCCGCGCGATTGTGCTTATAGAAATCCCACGACAGTATAGGAACACTGCCAAGGCTCTCTGCCACGGTGGCCTTCCACGGGAAGTAAGCCGTGTAAACTGAAATCCACAAGATTTACATTTATAGCGTTGGCGTTCCCTGGCTTTCCCATTTTTGACAGCGTCTTCTCGTTTGCAGCGCGGACAGTGCATCGCGGCGTACCTCCTTGAAAATATGATAGAAGAAAGTATAACATAAAACCACTACTATGGCAATGAATCCTGTTTTAGGATACAGGGTCATTCAGTTTTAAGAAATTATTGGATTTTACGCCTATTTTTCAGGACCCGGTGCGGTTAGAACCGCACCTACCGGGATGGTTGCTCAAAATCTTTTTAAAAAACGGAAAACTAAATACCCCTATTTTAGGATAAAGGGCATCCCAGGACTTCCGTTCTACAGAAAAGCCATATTCTTCTTCTAAACATAAACCGCAAAAACCTTGAATGAGAAGGTGGATTTGTGGTAATATCTAATACACACCTTCCACTACAGGATCAGCGTGCATCAAAGTAGATTCAATTTCAAGGTGTTGCTTGTGGATAACTATGAAGCGAAAACACGAGTGGAGTTCAAAGATGAGAACACCCTATCAAATGCCGCGCTCTTATGAACTGACTATGAATTGCCTGAAAGATATCGTTGAACGCTGTCACCAACGATATAAAAAGCCACTCCGCCAGCGGAAGACAAAGGTAACACCTGCATTATATAAAGACCTGCCTTATCATTTCACGGTTCAATGTGCGTGGAAATATCCCGTCCGGCTCTATGAACTCGAGCAGGCAGGCATCTCCTTCATGCCGATAGGACGCGCACCTCATCAGGACTATGCCCCACCGGATTTTGGTGGCGAGCGATTCTTGAAACGGCAAGGGACGCGAGACTGGATACCCAGACGATGGTTTGCGTCATGGGGTATTCAAGTGTATACCGGAACACCCTCCGAACGCGATAGTGCCCAATGGCACGATATTGATTTTACGTACGATGCAATCTGTGTTGCTTCCGATGCCGTTTTAGCCTGTATCGAGTCACTCATCAACGCCGTTGCGAATCCGCTTTTGACGATGACGAAGTCTGGCGGATTACGTTTTTCTTGCAGAGTACAGGATTACCTCCACCCAAACACTGAGGAAGCGAAACAGTATATCCATAAACACGCACCAACAGCAGAAAATCCATACCATCGCAACATGTACCTTGAAATCCACGGTGCCGAAGGATACAGTTGCTGGGATGCTCGCTACGAGATTCTGCTTGGAAATCTGTTAGATCCGCCTGTAATCTCTAAAGAGGTCCTCTTTGCCATCATTGATGAACTTCGCGCTGTGCTACATGAATCGGGACCGACATCGGAAAACAGCTTGGGGCCTACCTTTCAAGCAACCACCGTTCCGCCCCTGGTACTGGCACCTATAGATGAGAAAGTAGTCGCAGTACGTGAAGGAAAACTGAGCCCATTGGCGATAAAACGTCCATCTCCGGTGTTGTGGAAGTCGGAAAATAGGGGCTTGTCGCGACAGACGCTTGGTTTGCATGTCATCGAACACGACCAAAAAACAGGATGGCTTTGCGCCGTCAACGACGCAGGGATGCTTCTACAGTTCCATGAGATTAGTATATCTAAATCCATATTGGATGCGTGGAGTGTCAATGCACAACAGCCTGCCTTAAGGAACTTTGCGAGAGCCTTGTTGTATGCTTTAGAGAACAGAAGTGAACTGTATGAGAATCCGGTTGGACGGGTCCGCATGATAATGCAGGCATTTGAGGAACAACAGGAAACGCTCATCCAGCAAATGCGCGAAGAGCGGGGGTTGTGGGATCAACTGAAACAGTTTTTTGCGCATTACCAGCGGAATGACGATGCCCCGATCATCTGGGACCGAGACATGCTGCGGTTCTGGATACCATCAGCACCAGATGCAAAAAGGGTGTATCCAGATGGGGCGAGAAATACCGAATCGAAACCGTGGCTGGCGGGGAATAGAGTTTTTCAGATTCGCGCCGGTATTTATGCAATGCATCAAATTTTAAACTACGAAAATAACTGGGGTTATCTTGGATTTTCCGAAATCGGGAAGCGTTTTTTCGGCGGTATCCGTGCAGAAATTGAGAAAGATTCGGCAGTTCAGCACGTGGTGATCTGCGGTGAGCGTGTTGCTGAATATTTCAGAAATATTGCATCAAATGAAAATGTCCGTTACCTGAGTCATATCAAAAGAGCAATAAATGTAGAAGGGGTGGCGAATGCGTTCAAATTGGCAGATGTGATCTGGATAGTCGGGGCACCGTACTGGCCGCCGCATCTCATGTGGAAGCAAGCACAGGTTTTGTTTGGAGACGACGCGGAATCGCTTTGTTACGATGTAGACATGGATTCTTACCGCTATAAGGACGAACGCATCCAAGAACTGTGTGAACAGAACATCATTGGTATCCTTACACAGCTTGTAGATCAAATGGAATTGAACCGTTTACCAAACAAGACTGTCGTATTGCTTACAGCCATACCGCTTCCTGACATCAGCGATAGATCTGAAACACTTCTTTTTGACTGGGAAGATTTTGAGGTTGCTGGCGGGCTGGACACACTTTCTGAGGTGATAGCCGAACGCCAACGTTTTGAGACAGAACGCGACAATCTCACATCGGAATCCGCAAGAGAAAAAGTGGAACAGGTCTTAGGAATCTCAAAAAGTCAAGCGAACCGTGTGTTGATGAAGTTGAGGGGTGGGAAGATCCAACGCGTTCCCTTCCACGAGCAGATTCACTCTCTCCTTGAAGGTGGAGAAAAAAAGACAGCAGAACTCATTGCGGCTATTGAAGGACACCCAGGAGCCGTAAAAAATGAGCTCAAGCGTCTCGTAGATAGCGGTGAAATTGTAAAGGTCCGTCGCGGTGTGTATGCTTCGCCAAAAGCATAGTTTCACGAGGAAGATATGTGGAATTTCCCTTGTTATTTTTTTCGGCATTGTATATTATATGTTTAGGTCGAAATTTGTAAGTCAATACAACACACATAAGAAAAATTTTGAGCAGAAGGTTGTCAGTCTTCATCAGAACTTTGGTAGGAGCACATTGTGCTCACGACGCGCGCCAGCGCGTAAAGGAGAACACAATCATGGCAGGGAAACTGAAAGTAGCAGCAGTTGGGTGCGGTGGCATCGGGCATCGTCATCAACTGGGGTATCTTCAGCATCCGGGTGCGGAATTGGTGGCGGTATGCGATATAGACACTGCTAAAGCGAAGACACGTGCTGACGAACTCGGCATAGAGAAGTGGTACCCTTCCATCAAAGAGATGCTTGCGAATGAAGAGTGCGACCTCGTAGACGTTGTAACCGCTGATTACCTGCACTTTGAACCCGTGATGGAATGTCTGGAAGCCGAGAAACATGTTATCTCTGAAAAACCGTTGTCCCTTTACATTGATGAAGCAGAACAGATGGTCGCAAAGGCTGACGAAAAAGGTGTCCACCTGGCAATAGATTACAATCGTCGGTTTGCGCCCGGGTATGTCCAAGCCCGGAAGTGGTTTGATGCGGGTGCGATTGGGCAGACGTACTACTTGGATATGAAATTATCTCAAGGTGGACCCGCTTCAACGTGGAAAGGCGAATATTACCTACTCTACGAACTGGAAACTCACGCGATTGACCTACTCCGATGGTTTGGCGGCGAAATTGTTGCTGTTTGTGTCCAAATGGCGAAGCCGCGGCAACATGAAGCGCGTGAGGGTGAAGATGCGTGTTACACCAGCATGGCTATCTCTTTCCGCTATGAAACAGAAGCAGTTGCTACGTTGATGGCGAGTTGGGATAGCGATTTCATCCATCCGATTGAGCGACTTGAAATCTGCGGTTCCGATGGCGAAATTGTCGTTGATAATGTCCTCACACGAGCGACTTTGATGAGGCGGGATAATCAGGTCGTCGAAGAATACCGTCCCTCCATTTTTAGAGAGGAACAACTTGCGTTTGATGGAACATTCGCCTTGCGGGTGGCTGCTCTTGTCGATGACTTACTCGTCGATCGGTCGCCTGCTCCAACGGGAAGAGATGGTTTGCAAGCGTTACGGATTACGGAAGCTATTGTGGAATCGTGGAAGGAAAAACGGGAAGTCGCAGTCAAGATTGATTAAAAACGACACATAAACCATATCCGACGCAGACCGTTTCTATACGCAAGGAGGAATGAACCATGAAACATTATCTGTCTTATCTCAGAAAATTTCGCCAATCACTACTTACGGGTTCGTCATATTCAACGGTGCGCGCTTGTGTTGCCTCACTTGTTTTTGTGCTTCTGGCAATAAGTTGTGGTCCGCCGCCTCAAGGGCAGTACCACGTCCCTGAAACGGCACTTGCCGCTGCCGAGAGGGACACGAAACCGCAATCCGGACAGAGCCAAGCCACCTTACCTGACAGTGCTACCATCCAGTTACAAAGACTGCCCTACGTCAGAAACGCCTTCAAAGCACCCCCACGCGTTGGAAGCAGAGGCGGCCTTGACGATTTCTACGCAACGACCCGTGGTACCGTGCAGCATGTTGCCGTTATCTCCAACTGCTCGCTTGATATTTTAAAGGCATTTATTGCGAAAGGGTGGCCCCCTATTGTGATGGTTCAATTGCAAGGACGAAGCCCGGAAATTTTATCGTTGCCCGACTACAACAACCAGTTAGGCGAAATATCACTTCAAAATCCGAATAGTTCGACCAAACGTCGATTGAGTTACACGGATTTTGAGGCATCCTGGCGTAAGGCTTCACGGAATAAATGTGTTTTAATCACACCGCAACGACTTTCGGACATAGACGTTCAGAAGGTATTAGGCAAATACTTACCTACGGAAGCGTTCCAAGGGGTTAGCGTAAGAAGTCGCTAAGTGGTTATTATAGTGGATTTTAGAATTACCTTTACACTCTCACTAACACCAACCCCCCTAACCCCCCTTATCAGGGGGGAATTTAGGCATCTTGTAAATGTAAACTTATTTTCCGATTTTACTATAGTTGTCAGTTAAGAGGATAAAATCTTGAGAGCCCTTCCGTTCACAGCAGTTACGATTCGCGATCAGTTCTGGGCACCTCGGCAACAGACGAATTCCGAGGCAACGATCCCCCACGAATTGGCGCAGTGCCGAATAACAGGTAGAATCGATAACTTCGCGAAAGCCGCTGGCTCAATGTCTGGCGAATTTGAAGGCATTTTCTTCAACGATTCCGATGTCCACAAATGGGTGGAGGCGGCATCGTATACGCTTCAAACGCATCCGAACCCAGAGTGGGAATCGGATCTGGATGAAGTCATCACACAGATCGCCGCGAGTCAACAGCCTGATGGTTATCTGAATTCCTATTTTACGCTGGTTGAGCCAACAAAGCGGTGGCAAAACCTCGGCATCATGCACGAACTCTACTGTGCCGGACACCTGTTTGAAGCCGCTGTCGCGCATTATCAAGCGACCGGAAAGAGTATCCTGCTTGACGTTGCATGCCGATTCGCAGACCTCATTGACAGTATCTTTGGACCCGATAAACGGGATGGATTGCCCGGACATGAAGGCATCGAACTTGCACTCGTGAAGCTGGCAGGCGTTACAGGCGAAGCACGCTACTCGGCACTCGCGGAATACTTTGTGACCCGACGCGGACATTCCCCCTCGGTCTTTGAGAAGGAATTAGAGAATCCGGACATTCCCGGTGGACTCGACGCGTATCGACACCACTTTACACGCGACGGAAAATTTGAGGGGCATTATGCGCAAGCACATCTCCCAATACAGGAACAGACAGAATGTGTTGGACACGCTGTGCGTGCAATGTATCTCTACAGTGCCGCCGCCGACATCGCTTCTAAGACAGGCGATACTGCAATCATAAATGCTTTGGAAGTACTTTGGCGAAACGTAACAGAGAAACGCTTATATGTCACGGGTGGTGTGGGTCCTTCTGGACATAACGAAGGCTTCACAAACGACTATGAGTTACCGAATGTCTCTGCCTATGCTGAAACATGTGCGTCTATCGGATTGATATTTTGGGCACACCGAATGTTTTTATTGCAGGGGGAGTCACGCTTTATTGATGTATTGGAGACAGCACTTTACAACGGTGCGCTCTCAGGAATCTCGCTTGATGGCACGGGTTTCTTCTATCAGAATCCACTGGCAAGCCACGGCGGTCGGCATCGGCACGAGTGGTTTGGTTGTGCGTGTTGTCCGCCGAATATCGCTCGACTTCTTGCATCCGTTGGACAGTATGCTTATGCCGAATCGGACGACGGTGTATGGGTAAACCTCTATATCGGCGGCACCGCTGACGCAACTGTTACCGGAGACGTTCCCGTGAAAGTGACGCAAGAAACGGATTATCCGTGGTCAGGCGATGTCGAAATAAGGGTGGAGCCAGAAACGCCTGTAAAGTTTGGATTGAATTTACGTATCCCGGCGTGGTGTGACGCGTTTGAAGTGTACGTCAATGGAGCAGCTCAGAAGTTAGAAACAAACGCTAACGGGTATCTCTCCATTCAGCGACAGTGGCATGCAAACGACACAGTTCGTTTGACACTCGCCATGCCGATTGAGAAGGTCTACGCACATCCACTTGTTAAAGAGAATCTCGGAAGATTCGCGCTGCGCCGGGGTCCCCTGATCTACTGCTTTGAGGATGTGGACAATCCCGATGGGGTTTTCCAGACGTTGTCGCTGGTAGATGGTGCTCCCTTAGAAGCGGCGTTTGACAGTGAACTCTTAGGGGGTGTTACTCGCATCCATGGGACAGGGACGGTATTTGATGCCTCCGACTGGGGAAATGACCTCTATCTACGTTCAAAACCACGTTTGAAGCGCACAGATGTTACAGCGATCCCGTATTATGCGTGGTGTAATCGCGGTGCGGGACAGATGGCTGTGTGGGTTTTGTAGTCTTTCCTCTACTGAGGTGCGGAAGCACTTTCACCTATGGCACCCGCAACGAGGACAAGGTCCTGTATATTGACAATTCCATCGCTGTTGACATCCGCAGGATTGCTTCCCGATTTCCCAAGATTCGATGCGACCGATACAAGATCTTGGATGTTAACAATATTATCCCCAGTGACATCCTCTTTGGGTCTTGTAGACTCAGTTGTAGATTCGGTGACATCTGGCATAGTGGAGGGATTGAGTTCCCATACGAGTACGGTGCCGTCATAACTCCCGGTTGCGAGGGTATTGCTATCCGGACTAAACGATATGCCGTTGACCTCAGCCGTATGTCCGGTGAGCGTGCGGAGCTCGCTACCCGTGGTCACATCCCAGACCCGGGCGGTGCCGTCCCAACTCGCAGTTGCAACGGTTGTTCCATCCGGACTATAAGATACACTAACAACTGCCCCCTTATGCCCAGTAAGCGTGTGGAGTTCGCTACCCGTGTTGGCATCCCACAGACGGGCGGTGCCGTCATAACTTCCACTTAGGATGATTGTACCATCTGGACTAAACAGGACGCTGGCAGCCCCAGCCGTATGTCCGGTGAGTGTGCGGAGCTCACTACCCGTGTTCACATCCCACAGACGCACAGTATTGTCATAACCCGCGCTGGCGATCGTCGCCCCATCCGGACTAAATGATGCACTTCTGACCCACGCCGTATGTCCGGTGAGCGTGCGGAGCTCACTACCCGTGTTCACATCCCACAGACGCACAGTGCGGTCACCACTCGCGCTGGCGATCATCGTCCCATCCGGACTAAACGAGACATCTCTGACCCAATCGGTATGCTCGGTGAACGTGAGGAGATGACTGCCCGTGTTCACATCCCACAGACGGACGGTGTCGTCATAACTCCCACTGGCGACAATCATTCCATCCGGACTAAACGATAGGCTGTTGACTCGATCCCGATGCCCGTCGAGTGTACGAAGATGACTACCCGTGTTCGCATCCCAGAGATGCACGGCGTAGTCCCACCCCCCCCAACGGCCGAATCGGCCACCACTCCCGCTTGCGATGATGGTGCCATCGGGGCTAAACGATACGCCGATGACTCCTTCCGTATGCCCGGTGAGCGTGCGGAACTCATTACCCGTGCTCACATCCCACAGACGGACAGTGCGGTCTTCACCTCCACTGGCGACGGTGGCACTATTCGGACTAAACGATACGCTGAGAATCGAATCTGTATGTCCAGTGAGCGTGCGGAGGGGATCACCTGTGTTGGCATCCCAAAGGCGGACGGTGTTGTCTCCACTCCCGGTGGCGATCATCGTTCCATCCGGACTAAACGATATGCTACTGATTGCCCTCGTATGCTCAGTGAGCGTGCGGAGGGGATCCCCCGTGCTCACATCCCACAGACGGATGATAAGGTCCCCAGCTGCGACGGTGTTGCCATCCGGACTAAACGCTACGCTACTGACACCAAACCTCTGATGCCCGGTGAGCGTGTGAAGTTCGCTACCCGTGTTGGCATCCCACAGACGGACAGTGCGGTCTTCACCTCCACTGGCGACGGTGGTCCCATCTGGACTAAACGATACGCTGATGACACCTGGTCTAACAAGATTTCTGCCTGACCTCGTATGCCCGGTGAGCGTGCGGAGAGGATCCCCTGTATTCGCATCCCACAGACGGACAGTGTTGTCTGCACTCCCGCTAGCGACGGTGCTGCCGTCCGGACTAAACGATACGCTGAAAACCCTATCCCTATGTCCGTCGAGTGTGTGGAGCTCGCTACCTGTATTCGCATCCCACAGACGGACAGTGCGGTCTTCACCCCCGCTGGCGAGGGTACTGCCATCCGGACTAAACGATACACTGTTAACTTCAGACGTATGTCCTCTGATCAGTTCGAGTGCTTCGCCTGTCTGTGCGTCGTAGATCCAAATACCGATGCTACTTGCGACTGCCAAACGTGCGCCGTCTGGGGAATACTTTATTTCTTTTATCTTCCCTTTGCCGAGACGTGCTTTAGCACTTTCGGGTAATGCCAACGTTGCGTTGTCTTGTGCGAAGGTGTTTGCCACAACAGTAAATATTGCCAAAAGTCCAACGAAAATCGAAAATAGTGTCGTTTTCACGCGTAATTTCTCCTTATAGGTTCGCCATATTCATTTTTATACCATTCCAGTCAACCGCACGGTTCCTGCTCTTGTCGATACTGATTTCCTGATGCCCTAACTTTATAGTAACGTTTAGAATCAATTGGACACTCCACACCGGCGAGGTTAGATGAAGATTAAGAATTTAAACGGGTAATTGCATAACCATATCCGGTGCGGTTTCGTGAAAGACCCTACCGGGTTTGGGGGAATATAGAATTACCCAAATATTTTATTACACTTCATGAAACCTTGAAGAAACACCCAAGCAAAAACCCTACCGAGGAAGGGAACATGTCCATAGGATTCACTATAACATTTAACCTTAAGTAATGTAATTCGGTTTACATCGTATATCATGAAAGACGGATTTTGAGGCAGAAAAGATGTATCGCGGATCAGACGCACGAACAATTGCTATTGTTGCGTGCCAAAGTCTCGGGTAGTATGGTTTGTGAGGTAACCCAACTGCTTAAGTTGTCCCCACGTTGTTGTGAGTTTGCCGTGTGGTTCGACTGCAAGTGGGATGCTGGTCTTTGCGCCATTTTTACCCTCCAGATGATACGCATTGCGTGATGCGTCTAAGAATTCCCGCGTTCCGCTCGGCTCATCAAAATGCCACAACGCAGCCGTTTTTGCGTCATTTTTGAATTTGCCGTCTGGCATAAAATTCTTTTTCTCAACATCGTAACGAGCCTTTGTTGAGATGCGAACCTCATCAATATATCCAGTGAAGTAACGCCAAAGCCACTTCTCTTTCGGACCAGCACGTCTCTCGATTATTTTTCCAAACCCTCCAAGCACGAAGTCCAATGGAAACGAAGCACTGTGTCCGAGGGACCCCCTATGTGGCCGTATCCATACAAAATCATTGACGATTATTGTTGTTTCTTTCCCATTTGACTGATAAGCGATGTGGTGCCATTGGTTCAGCGCGAGCGGGACCGGGGATAATCTCCGACCAAGCTTTCCCTCAATATAGGCACTCATTAGCAAGATTAGGTCGCCTTTCGGGTGCTCAATATTTAACGCATTCGCCAGATTATTTAGTAGCGGTTGAAATTCATCGTTCACGATGAGCATACGCACCTGTTTTAGACACTCCGCACTGGCGAGGTTAGAAACCTCGCCTACCAGGGGAGGGGCGAATGTCCGTTTATTTTTCTGGTTTACCATAGTTTGCGGCGTAAGATGGCACAAACTATAGTAAAGTTTAGAATTAATTAGACACTCCGCACCGGCGAGGTTAGAAACCTCGCCTACCAGGAGAGGGCGAATGTCTATTTATTTTTCGGTTTTACTATAAGGAATGCAATTCAGTTTATGTCCTCTATTATTAAAGACGAATTTTGAAGTCGAAAAGGTGCAAGATGGGAAAAAATCGAATAGATTGTGCGTGTGGGTGCGCACACTCAAAGTTTATGCTACAAAGTGCAGCATGCGTAAGTCGTCATCAATTCAATGCGGATTTTTTTATTAGCGGACAGATCGGTTTTCTGAACCGAGAGGGATGGGATAAAAAACGGCTTGCGCGTGTGTAGAAGGGAACCGTTAACACGCTTTAATGAACGCGAGAATCACGCCGATAACGGCGACTTCAGCCCCAATGATCCATTTGAGGGTTCCAATTCCGCCCTCGAGACGATCCATACGGCGTCCGAGGTCATCAAACTTGTCGCTAAGGCTGTCCAACTTTTCGTTCGTCGCGTCAAGTGCTGTTTGATCGGCTTTCGTTTCCATCAAGCGATCCATGCGGTCATCAAGACGATCCATGCGACCATCAAGACGATCCAGTCGGACGTTTATCTGTTTTAGGGTCTGAAGCAGTAGGTCGTTGAAATGATTTGCCATGGAATCCCCCTTCCGTTACATCTTAACAAAAGTGGCTGATGGTTGTCAAGCAACAATTTCAGAATACCATCTCTCCGTGAAGAAACGGATGCGAAAATAGGATTAACGTATCGTATCAGTGTTTTTATGAAGGAATGCGCGATGCGTGCAATACGCTCAATTTGCGTAAGTTCTGGCTTAATAAATGTCCCCACGGTTGTCAATTTGTAAAATACGGATTAGCCTCTTATTTCGGTCAACTCGATAAATGAAACGGAGGTGTCCTATCCGATAGCGGTAGCGTTCTTTTTTTCTTCCCCGTAGTCGTTTGATGATCGTAGGATTTGTGTGACGAAACGGAGACCGAACGATGTGTGCCAAAGCGACGCTAATTCGTTCTTGCATGTCTTGGTCTAACCGTCTGATAAAATTCCCAACTTTTCTTGGAAGCGGTTCAAGCGTATAAGGCTGATGATTCACAGCCCAATTTCCTGTTTGATCTGTTCCCAAGATTCTCCGCCTCCGGCATCCAATTCCTGCTCCGCCTCAGCAATATCTGCCAAGACATCAGGTTCTGAATTGATCAAAGCCGTTTCACGCCATTCGGAGAGGAAAATAGAAAGCGTCGCGGCATCTTTTTTCCCTTCCGAGATCGGCTTTACTAATTTGAGGAGATCAGCAAAAAACTCAACGAACTCTTCAGGTTCTAACCATTTGATCCAATCAAAGTGTTTTGAAGTGGTAATAGATTTAACGAGCAATTCGTCTTTCGTGAGGTGTCCAACGACAAGTTTAGGTTTTTTCATTTGGACCTCCGCGTGCAGGGATATTGAGCCTTGATAAATTATACAGGATGAATCAACAGGTTTCAAGTTTTTCCGATTACAGACGTTCCAGTTTTCTGTATGTGCTGTGCCGGACAGTCCTATAGGGATGGCTTACCGGTGGAAGCGGCGTTCCAACTCATCGCGCCCCATCTCGACGATGATCGGACGTGAGTGCGGGCAATTGAATGGGAGTTTCGCCTCGGAGAGTTCCTTGATGAGGTTCATCATCTCCTTGGTATCCAATGTGTCCCCGGCTTTCACAGCCGACTTGCAGGCGAGCGTTATCAAGGCATTGTCGATCGCTTCTGGGATTTGTACGTCGGTATGGGGTTCTTCAGGGAGTTTGTCAAGCAGATCGGTGACGGTCTGCGCGGCGATGCGGGTCGGTAAAGGTGAGGGAATCGCACGAATGAGGATCGTATTTCCACCGAACTCCTCCAAATCGAAGCCGAGTTTCTTGAAGATGTCGCCGTGAATTTTGAGGACTCCCAACTGCTGCGGTGTAACTTCTAAAGTTACCGGCAGTAGCAACCCTTGCACCGGAATCCCATCGGTTTCTACCTGGTTGACGAAACGTTCATAAAGGACGCGTTCAGCAGCGACGTGTTGGTCGATAAAGAAGATTTTATCTTTCGCCTCAACAACAATATAGGTTTTAAAGAGGTTCGTCTTGAGCTGGACGTTCTCAAAGTCGAGCAGACTGAGATTCGCATCGCCAGAAATCTGTTGCTGCGGTGGCTGGACAACGATTTCAGTAGGTGTAGATGACGTTTGCGCTTCCGAGGTGTTGATAACTTCTTGATCCCTGTCTTTTGGCTCCTGTGGCACTCTTGTAGGAGCGGTTTCCAACCGCGATTCCCTTCCTTGGGTAATAGGCGTTGTTCGTTGTCCTCCCCCAGTAATGGGTGGAGTGCCCGGCGTATGACGCGGCGTGGAAACCCGTTGCGATAAACCGGTATCGCGATTTTCAGTGTCCCTCTCGGATTGCGTCGTTTCAATGGGAGTTTCAATTTTGGGGATATATTTTGTTTTATGGAGCGCGTCACGAAGCATCCGGACGACACCGCTATAAATCGTTCGTTCGTTCCGAAAGCGCACCTCGATTTTGGCGGGATGTACATTAACGTCAACCGTTTCTGGATCCAGCGTTAGGAAAAGTAGAGCAACAGGTTGCCTGTCTTTAGCAACCATCTGGTCAAGTGCTTCTGTCAATGCGGCACCGATGATGCGACTGCGTATCGGTCGCTGATTGAGAAAAAAGAGTTGGTATTCTCGATTCGGTTTCGTAAATTCGGGTTTACCGAGCAAACCGTACATCTTCAGGTCAGGCAGTTCCTCCGTAAATTCGATGAGGTTTTCAGCGAACTCTCTACCGTAGAGGAGACGGGCGCGTTCGAGGTGTGAATCACAAGAACGGACATCCAGTATGGATCTGCCGTTGTGCGTCAGTGAAAAATGGATCTTTGGATGCGCGAGTGCCGCCCATGTCACCTGATTCGTGATATGATTCATCTCGGTCGTATCGGTTTTGAGGAATTTTAGGCGAGCAGGGACGTTGTGGAAGAGGTTGTTAATCGACATGTGCGTGCCGGGGGAACAGCCGCTCTCTTGCACAGAACGGAAAACACCGCCCTCAACGTCCACTTTTGTTCCTTCAAGCGCGTCAGCGGTCCGGGTGAGGAGTTCAAATTGCGAAACGGAGGCGATACTTGCCAAGGCTTCGCCGCGGAATCCAAAGGTTTGAATACGTTCAAGGTCCTCTATACGCCCCACTTTGCTCGTGGCGTGGCGTTCCAAGGCGAGGAGTGCGTCCTCGCGTTCCATACCGCTCCCGTTATCCGACACGCGGATGAGGCGTTTCCCGCCTGCCCGAATTTCGACGCGGATCGAGGTGCTTTCCGCATCTATGGCGTTTTCAATGAGTTCTTTGACGACAGAGGCAGGACGCTCGACGACCTCGCCTGCGGCGATCTTATTCGCAACATCTGCGGAAAGTATCTTAATCTTTGGCATATTTTAATTTTACCTTGCAGTTCGGACAGTTACGTAGGTTGGGTTGAACGGAATTGTGAAATACAATTTTGAACGTCCAAACCCTTTTGGAAGCGATATTCCATCATATCTTCTGAAAAAAGAGTGAAACCCAACTCGATTTATATCCACCCTTATATTCACATACCATCAAACACATCTATACCCAATATGTTGGGTTTCACTCAATATCTTTGCAATCAAAGGTATATGCAAAAACACTCGTCCTTCTGGCATTAATAACATTTTGAGACGCCCTGTTCAACCCAACCTACGAGCTCGCACAAACTAAAAGTTTATGCTACAAAGATGCCGCTTTATTTTTAGGTTTCACTATAACTATCATCTTGATACAGATAACAGTTGCACGAATGCGTTTGTGTAAAATCGGTTGCACTCGGATATGCGTCTTTACAAATCGACATCACTTCCGGACAGCGTGGGTGAAAATGACACCCCACCGGACGATTGATTGGCGAAGGCACATCACCTTCCAATCGAATTTTTTCAACACCCGTCTGTTCATCCATCTTCGGTACCGCGGAGAGGAGGGCACGTGTATACGGATGTTTGGGCGAATCAAAAATCTCCTCTGTTGTCCCACGCTCAACGATTCTACCGAGGTACATTACCGCGACTTCATCTGCAAAGTACTCAACAACGGAAAGGTTATGCGTGATGAAGAGGTAGGTGAGATTAAAATCAACCTGTAGCGATTTCAACAGATTCAGTATTTGCGCTTGCACGGACACATCTAATGCGCTGGTAGCCTCGTCACAGACAATAAACTCTGGATCGACAGCGAGGCATCGCGCGATGCCGATGCGCTGCCTTTGACCACCGGAAAATTCATGTGGATAGCGGGTTACCATATCCGGAGACAAGCCAACACGACGCATCAATTCTGCGACCTTTTCCTGCCGTTCCTCGCCAGATGCGCCAATACCGTGTGTCTGCATCCCCTCCTGAATAATAGCGCCTACAGTCATTCGCGGGTTAAGGGACGCGTAAGGATCCTGGAAGATAATTTGCATTTTTTTCCGATAGGGATGCATCTGTTGACGGGTGGTCGTCGCGATGTTAACGCCATCATAAACGAGGTCGCCTTCAACAGGCACGCCCAACCGGAGAATAGCTTTGCCAAAGGAGGTTTTGCCGGATCCAGATTCTCCAACGAGTGCCAACGTTTTGCCGCGTGGGATATCAAGCGTAACATCATCAACGGCGTAAACATAACCGACCGTCCGTTTGAAGATACCCTTCTGAATAGGGTAGTGGACACACAGGTCCTTCACCTGAAGCAGATTGGAAGGTTGGAAGGTTGGAAGACTGGAAGGTTGGAAGACTGGGGCCCCATCCTTCCCTCCTTCCGTCCTCCCATCCGTGTTCCCTTCCGTGTTCTTGGTTTGTTTCGCACTGAATGGCGGTTCAGGGTTGTAAAGATGACAAGCGACATTGTGTTCACTACCGTTGACAGCGTGTAATGTCGGAACAATGTCGTCGCATCCGTCCATGACCTTTGGACACCGATCAGCAAATCGGCAGCCGTCATTATATTCAGTCGCTTTCGGGACTCTACCGGTAATTGTGTGCAACTCCATTCCGCGTTTATCCCGCGCCGGTGTCGATTCGAGGAGTTTTACCGTGTAAGGATGCTGTGGTGTTTCGTAGAGTTGTTGCCACGTCCCCATCTCAGCAATCTTTCCGGCGTACATAACAGCGACTCGGTCGGCGATGTTGGCGACGACCCCCAAATCATGCGTAATCAGGAGGACTGCCATCTGCAATTCTTGCTGGAGACGTTGGATCAGTTCGAGGATCTGTGCTTGTATGGTGACATCAAGTGCGGTGGTGGGTTCATCGGCGATGAGGAGCCCTGGACGACAAGAGAGTGCCATAGCAATCATGACGCGCTGTTTCATACCGCCAGACATTTGGTGTGGATACTCGTCGTAACGCGCACCAGGTTCTGGAATGCCGACGAGGTCGAGCATCTCAATTGCCGCATTCCTTGCCGCAACACCGCGGAGGTTTTGATGTTCTTGGATTGCCTCTGAAATCTGGTTACCGATGGTGAAAACTGGATTGAGACTGGTCATCGGTTCTTGGAATATCATGGCGATGTCGTTGCCTTGGACCTTCCGTTTTTCAACTTCAGACAAGCGTGTGATGTCTTGCCCTTTATAATAGATAGCACCATCAGCGATAAATCCAGCAGGTTGGGCAATGAGCTGAATGATAGAGAGCGCGGTGACACTTTTACCACAACCAGACTCCCCGACGATCGCAAAAATCTCGTTCGGTTTGATGTCAAAAGAGATGCCGTCAACGGCACGGGCAAGTCCTTCGGGGGTGCGAAAATAGGTTTTGAGGTTTTGTACGCTCAGCAATGTGTCGTGCATGAGATTACTATAGCATAGAATTGAGTGAGCGTCAAACGAAATTGAGAAAAGAAATAACAGTTGATTTTTTCTTGAATTCGCGGTATACATAATGAAGCAAAATCAGGAAAGGGCACTTAAGGCGGAAATCGCATTGTTAGCAGGAGGAAACAGGATTATGGTAGCACGGCGTTTTTTGACAGCGGAGCAAGGTGTGGAACAACTTCTGAAAGCAACCCCACTGCTTCATTTCAATGGGACGACAAAAACGGAGTGGCAAGAATGGAGAAGAAGATTTCGGCGTAACCTCGTCAAGGACCTCGGACCTTCACCGGAAGCATTACCATTGGAAGTTGAAACTCTGGAGGAGATAAAACAGGACGGCTATACACGGAAAAAGATAATTTTTAACCCAGACCCATTTTCTTCAATCCCGGCGTATGTTTTAATTCCAGAAACTGCAAGTGCGAAGCATCCAGCACCCGCAGTGTTATGTGCTCACGGACACGGCGTTGGTAAAGACGGGGCAGTTGGGATTGTGGAGGACTATCAGAAACAGTACGCCGTGGAACTGGCGCGGCGCGGTTTTGTTACATTAGCACCCGACTGGCGGTGCTTCGGTGAACGCAAGGACAGAGACGAATGGGTACGCCGACCGAGTCGCGATGGATGCAATGTGGCGTATCTCGCATACGGGTACTTCGGTTATCAACTGATGCAACTGAACATTTCAGACGGACAACGGTGTTTGGACTATCTTCAGTCGCTCCCTGAAGTTGACGCGCGTCGTTTAGGATGCATGGGATGCTCATTCGGTGGCACGATGACGACCTATATTTCCGCCCTGGACCAGCGGGTGAAGGCGGCAGTCATTGTTTGTTACCTCAGCACATTGACGGATGCCTTAAATGACAGGGGACGTGGGAATACGTGTGGTTCGCAGTTTATGTTCGGGCTTCGGAAAGCAGGGGACATTGCGGACGTAGCGGGACTCATTGCCCCGAGAGCGTGCATGGTGCAGATCGGTTCCGATGATACGTGTTTTATCGAGTCTGATGCTTTGGCGGCGTTTGGACAACTGGAGAACATCTACGCAGCATCCGGGCAACCGGATCACTTGGTGCTGGATCACTTTCAGGGTGAACACGAGATTGATTTGGAGATGGGCATTGTGTTTTTGGAAGAACGGTTGTAGGGATATGGGTTATAAGTTATAAGTTATAATTAAGTTATAAGTTAAGAGAAGCACTTGATAAACGAGAATCTCTTCACTTATAACTTAAAGGTTTTTCAGAGAAAAACCGAACCTACAACCTACAACCTCTTTCGTAGAAAATCCGTGCTGAAAGCGAACGAAGTGAGCGGGCTGATGGCTAATAGTGTCGGGAATCGGAGTGCCCCTACCCTTAAGAAACATCGAAAAGGCGCAGATAATCGTCGAGTGTCTCAACGCGGCGGATACAGGTGAAGGTATCGCCATCAACGAGATACTCCGGCGGACGCATCTTTAGGTTGTAGTTGGAACTCATGGCGTGACAATAAGCACCCGCATCGCAAACGATAAGTCCTGCGCCTTCATGAGGTGTCGGGAGTGTACGCGCTTTGCCGAGAAAATCTGCGGATTCGCAGACGGGACCGACGATGTCGTAGGTTTCAACCGCACCGTCAACCGGTTCGATAAACTGGATATGCTGATAGGCATCGTAGAGACTCGGTCGGATCAGTTCTGACATACTCCCATCGGTGACGATGAAATGCTTGTTCCCGTTGGTTTTCACACCGGTGACACGGTTGACAAAGACAGAAGTGTTGCCAACGAGAGAACGTCCGGGTTCAATAATGAGCGTAATCTCTTTAGGTAGCAGATCACGGATGGAATCGATGAGGTCGGACGGTGTTGGAATCTCCTCACCGGTACGTTCATAATCGATTCCCAAACCGCCACCGATGTTGAGATACCGCGGCGAAAATCCCTCTGCTTGAATCCCACGTATGAAAGCGAGCATAATTTCAGTCGCGTCCCTGAAGATTCGCACCTTCTTAATCGTTGACCCCAAATGGCAGTGAACACCCACTAAATTTAACAACCGATCCCGGCGAATCTCGTTTAGAAACCAATCAAGCCGCTCATTACGGATACCGAATTTGGAATTTTTCATGCCGGTAGAGACATACGGATGCACCTGTGGATCCACATCGGGATTGATGCGGATGAGGACATTGGCAGGTTCGTTGAGATCCTTTGCCGTCTGCTGAATGTGCGCTAAATCGAATTCGCTGTCGATGTTAACCAGCACGCCGTGTTCAACGGCGAGTTTGAGTTCTTCGAGCGTCTTTCCGTTGCCGTTTAGGATTGTCCGTCTCAGATCGAACCCTGCGGCGAGTGATATCTGCAATTCGTTTCCGCTGACAAGGACAGCACCACTGCCAAGTGCACTGAGGCGTTTGAGTAGGGCAAGGTTGTTGTTTGCCTTAATCGCATAGCCGATGATTGAATCTATCCCGTTAAGTGCTTTCTGATACGCGGCGTAGTTCGCCTCCAACTGCGCGAGGCTGTAGAGGTAAAATGGACTGTAGGGCACCTGTTCTTGAATGTCTTTAACGCTTAATCCTTCGCAGTAGAGGTACCCATCTTTATAGTGAAAACTCATAATATTTTTACGATGCCTCATTTTATTCGGTAATTTCGTAGAGATGCTCGGTTATATTTCGTAATATACTACTTTTGTCATTCATTGGGCACGATAAGTCGCACATATCCGCAGAGCTCAGAGAAAACGGCTCATCGTAGGTTGGGTTGAACGGTTACCTCGTAAAAATCGGACAAAGCCTATCCGTTTGAAAGTCCAAGGAATCCCTGAGCGTTCCAAAGCCCGAGTGAAACCCAACGCTGTTTTTCACTCAAAGCGGTGTGTTTGTTGGGTTTCGCTATATCTGCGTATAAGCAGGTGTATTGGCGATTTGCGGTTTCAGTAGCAAGAAGACGGACTGCGTTTTTTACCGCTCAACCCAACCTACGGGACTAAATCCATAACCCCCCTAACCCCACTTATCAGTTTTTCACTCAAAGCGGTGTGTTTGTTGGGTTTCGCTATATCTGCGTATAAGCAGGTGTATTGGCGATTTGCGGTTTCAGTAGCAAGAAGACGGACTGCGTTTTTTACCGCTCAACCCAACCTACGGGACTCTAATATTCGCGTTTGTGCCAGTCGCTTTCAAAGAGGTTGAATGAACCTTCGCGATACGGATGTTCAGCGATGAGATCTTCATTGAGTTCCATGCCGAGTCCCGGTCCATTGGGCAGACTAAAATAGCCGTCAATGACTTCGGGACACCCAGTGGCAGCCTCTTTCACCCACGCTTCAGAGAAATCGTTGAAATGCTCCTGAATCTTGAAATTCGTGGTACACGCGGCAAAGTGCAAGGCGGTTGCCGTAGAGACAGGTCCACCGACGTTATGCGGTGCCACCGTCATATAACACATATCGCCCATCGCCGCGATCTTCTTGGTTTCCAAGAATCCGCCTGTTTGGGTAATGTCGGGCTGTAGGATATCCGCTGCCTGTAAGTTAATCAATTCTCGGTATTCATACTTATTGTGAAGCCGCTCCCCCGTAGCGACAGGAAGGTTAATCTTCTCGGAGGCTTTTGCGAGTGCGGCGATGTTGTCCGGCGGTACAGGTTCCTCAACCCAACTCGGTTTATATTTCTCCAATTCCGCAGAAATTTCGATCGCCATATAGGGGCTAAACCGACCGTGCATCTCAACAAGAATTTCGACGTCAGGTCCGACGGCATCACGTACGGCTTCAACGAGTTCAACGGATTTCAATTTCTCTTCATAAGAAAGTTCATAATACCCAGCACCAAAGGGGTCGAACTTGAGTGCCCGGTAGCCTTTTTCAAGTACCCTTTTGGCGGCGGCGTGAAACTCCTCAGTCGTGCGTTCAACGCGATACCAGCCGTTGGCATACGCTTTGATTTTATCGCGGCAGGCGCCGCCGAGTAAACGGTAGACGGGTTGGTTCAACGCTTTACCGATAATATCCCAGCATGCAATTTCAATAACGCTGATACCGGTCGCAACGATCTCACCGGCGCGACCGTAATCGTCGCGGAATAGGCGTTGATAGAGATCCTCAGTATTGAACGGATCGCTGCCAATGACGTGGCGGCGTTTCGCGCCATCAATATAGGCAACGAGTGCGTCCGTACGGTTGTTCATCCGCACTTCACTGACACCGGTTAAGCCTTCGTCGGTTTCAACTTTCACGAACGTTAGGTTGCGCCAACTGGTCCCCATGACAAGGGTTTTGACATCTGTAATTTTCATTTTTTAAATTATGGACCTTACTCGCCTGCGCCGTTGTTGCAGGCGGTTTCTTGTTAAAATCAAGCCCCTGTTGCATCTCAAAGGGCTTAATTAATCTTCTTTGTTAACGCCAGTTTTTCACTCAAAGCGGTGTGTTTGTTGGGTTTCGCTATATCTGCGTATAAGCAGGTGTATTGGCGATTTGCGGTTTCAGTAGCAAGAAGACGGACTGATTTTTTACCGCTCAACCCAACCTACGGGACTAAATCCCCAACCCCCTAAATCCCCCTTATCAGGGGGACTTTAAGAGCAAATATTTATCAAACTCACGTTTGTTAACTACTTGCTTCTGCTTCGGAGACGCTGCGTTGCCCACTTCGTTGTGTGGGTGCTGGCTCAATTGTGGGTGCCTCCTCGCCTGCTTCTAACATCCGACGCATGAGCCGTTCCCGCATCACCGCTGTGACATTTTCGTGCGATTGTAATCCAATAAGATTGCGTAACTCGTAGGGATCCGCTTGGAGGTCATAGAGATACTGCTCAACATACCGATCCGACCCAGCATCACTACTCCCATTTTTATGGGGAGCATCCACGCCGTATTTCCAGCGTTGCGTTCGGACAGCACGTCCGACTTGTGCCTCGCTGATTTGGACGAAGACTTCTTCTTCCCAGTCATCTGTCTCGCCACGCAACAGCGGCAGGATGGATTTACCCTGCATCTCACTCGGCACTCCCAAACCAGCGGCATCCAGGAGCGTCGGCGGGAGATCTACAAGACTTACAAGTTCTTGAACCTGTCCACCACCGATGAATCCGGGTCCATGGAACGCCGTTGGGACACGGATGGAACTCTCGTGACACGAGCGTTTGTATTCACCGTTGCGGGTTTTGAAATGACAGCCGTGGTCAGAGGTAAAGAGGATGACAGTATTATCAAGCAGATGGAGACTCTTGAGGGCATCGAGCAGTCTGCCGAGTGCCTCGTCCAGCCTTTTTACCATACCGTAGTAACCCCCCAAATGCTGATGTGTCGAACCACCGAGTGCGGCGAGATCCGGTGGTATCCACTTCCCAGCGTACCGTTCCCGATATCCATCCGGCGGTGGATAATCGTCCAGATGGTTTTGGTGGTGCGGTTCAATGTATGACGTAAAGAGATAAAACGGTTCGTTTTTATGCCGATCCACGTAACGGATCACGGCATCCGTAAGCGCGTCCACGCGATAACCGGGGAGGTCAACGGGTTGGTTGTCGTTATCGTAAAGTGTCGTTTGGTAGGCATCGGAAGTGAATTCGAGGGTGTTGGACGCTAACCAGTAGTCATACCCACCGCGATGCTCAGCTGGCACGGGTCCCGGACCGGTGCCGCCGCTGTAGAGATGCCATTTGCCGATATATCCGGTGGCGTAACCAGCCTCACCGAAATGGTGTGCCAGGGTCTTGAGGTCGGGCGATAGCGGGATGCCGTTTCGGAAACATCCAGTGCGAGTCGCGTATAACCCCGTTTGTAGACATGAACGGGCGGGTCCGCAGACGGGTTGACACGTAAAAGAGCGGTGGACATGTGTCCCGCGCTGCGCCATCCGATCGAAGTTGGGCATTAAGTCAAGTGGATTGCCGTGCAAGCCGGAGGTGTCCCAGCGTTGCTGGTCGGTGAAAAAGACGATGACGTTCGGTTGATTTGTATCAGTTTGTGGCATATCTTTACTTCCTTCTCCGTGTTCAAGTTTGGGTGCCCATTTACCCTACGTCTCTAACTCGCGTTGGAATGCTTGAAAACTCGGTGCTAATGAGGCATTTAGATTCAACTGCTTCAGACGGTTAAGATCCGCAATCGCTTCAAGCATCAGCTTTAGGGCATTGACATCCGCCTGTGGGAAACGCGCAGTGAGGACCGAGAGTATATTTTCAATAGTTGTTTCGCGCGCACCTTGTTCTATACCACGCGCTAATAAGACCTCTGCCATCGTTTGTGCCATCGTAGACACCTCCTTATCAGATGTATGTCGCTCTACCAAACGGATCAACTCATCCTGCTCTTCTATAGGACGCCGGTGCAGGATTAGCATCAATAGATACACTAATGCCTCACGCTTTTGGCCCGACTCAGAAACTTCAAGACCTTCAAGAGACGATACTGCCTCAATTAACGCACGACTCAGCGATGCCTTGTCCTCACCTTCATTTTGCAGTACACGCAGCAAAAAACCCAGAGGATCCCCAGTCTGCGTCAACGTCTCTACATCTGCTGACTTGACACCGAGAAATAGCATATCAAATTGCGGGACGAAACGAGTTAACTCCGTAGGGATGTTCATCACCGAGGCAAGCGTCAACGGTGTTTCCCATCTACGATCTCCGGTATAAAATACTATCGGTAAGATCGGCGGAAACTTACGTTCATGTTTCCGAACTTGACCCGTCTCCCACCCTCGACGGTGGACATCCCAAATCAACATCATATAAAACAGCACACGAAATCCCATCGTCTCGTCTACAGTGGATTGATGTTCTATCAGGATATAGATGAGTAACGTCTCACTTGAGTCTTGACTTCTAAACGGGACGCTAAAGAGGAGGTCGGCTTGCTGCTCGCGAAGGGTCTCAGGCAGTAGGCTTCTGTTCGCTGGGGCGAGATATTCAAAATCGATGCGTGCCGCAAGTCGTGGCTCTATTATTTTCACGAGGGCCTCAACATTCGGCTTGTTTTCAAACAAACGCCGGATACTTCGGTCAGGAAAATGCTCAATCTGTCCTCGTAAAAAATCGTAGAGGTTCTGCTGTTGAGAACGTCTGTCTTGTGAGTCTCGCGTCATACCTATTGTCTCAAGTGCAAGTCTTTAGGCATATTATATCATTTTCCGTAGAAAATATGCCAATCTTTTCTATTGCACCACAAGAACCGTCTATAATCGCCCGAATAGAATGCGCGTGATAGGGATACCCTTTGAACTTTAGATATTTTAGGACTTACGCAGTTCCCTTGTAGGTGCGGTTAATGAGGATTAATAAAATAATTCGGTAATTTATTGGGGCAATCCAGTGTCCCTTCCCAGTAACGGGTGGGAACCCCCTTCCCAGTAACGGGTGGGGACCCCGGTTGCAAACCGCACCTACCGGGCCGGGGAAAACTAGAATTACCAATCTAAATAATTAAACTTCATGAAATCTCGCCAGCGGCGTTAGGGTTTTCGCTTTTATTGAAATTGCCTCAGTTGATAGTTGTGTAGCGTAATCTTTTAGATTCTGCATAAACGTGCGCAAAGTCTTTGCGAATGCCATACGCGCATTCGTCAGTTTACGCTACAAAAATCAGCGAATACGCCGCGATTTGCGATGCGAGCGGGATACATACGCCTAAAATCTTATAAGTAGCAACTTGGGTTACTATAAATAACCCTGGGGTGAGGATCTCGCGGGTAAGACAACGGATGGACAGGAAGGCACCTCAAAAATTGTAATTCTATAAGAATTCTCTGTAAAACAGGTAGTATTTTACAAAATTATCAAAAGTTTTACAAATAAGGAAGAATTTAGGTCATTTTATCCAACACAGCGGTTAAATTATCGAGCGTTTTGGTGAGATCTGCATTGGTGCTGATAAGATTTTCCTGGTTCTGAAGTGCCACTTGCAGCTGATCATTGAGGGTTTGCTCGCGGTGTTGGATCTCCTCTAAAGCCTTACGAAGCCTCTGATTCTCTTGCCGGAGCGCGACTCTCACAAAGTCGACTGACTTATCTCCAGAGTATTCCAGATAGCCATCGGGGATATAGACATCGCCATAAAGACGCGAGAGTTCGTTGACAGCAATGACTTTATGCTTCCGCTTCTGGTCTGGATTCTCTACCGCGGTAAGGTTCCCAGATTGGATCTCTTTGTAGAGGGTTTCCTGTGAGATGCCCAGTAAATCCGAGGCTTGTGCCACGGAGAGATAGGTTTCTTGTTTTTGGTTCATAATTTGTTCCCTTATACCTTTTTGTTCCCTTATACCTTAATATATACGGGCGGGCACAGGACCTGCCTCTACAATGTTTTTGAGGTGGACGGAGAACCCACGGCGTGTGCCTACTACTTTGCAACTTAACTTGACTTTTGTGCGTAAATATCGGATAATTAAAGTACCTCTTGGATAGAGGTAAAACCTACCCCGTCCTGAGGACGACGCTAATCTCCTCCATTTAATCAAACTAAAAGGGTAGCGGGAGAGTATAGGGAACTCTCCCGTTGTCCTCTCACCTCCCGCCCCCTTTACCCGCCTAAAAGTCAGAACTGTGATTTGACTGGTTCTGACGACATCCATTACTCCATTTTACACCTTTTTTTCAAATTTCGCACGCTTTTTGGTGATTTATGCGTTTTATTGTAATTTTAATGCGATAAATAGCGTTTATAATAGTATATTTGTGAATTTATCGCTTTTTTTGACGAATTATGCGTTTTTTTGCAATAAAATGCATTTTTTTGTAATTTTAATTTGACATAAAGCGTTTAATAGGGTAGAATTAATAGCATAAAGGGTTGAAACGCGATATTTTCACATATTTACGCAAAAAAGTTCAAGATGCGCCACTTAAATATATAAAACTATTTAGAGGCGCATCGGTTAGCAACCCTTGAAGAAAGCACGTAGGTGCTCTCAGGAAGACACAAACTGGAAAGTTTGTGCTACATAACCCCCCACCCCCCTTATCAAGGGGGCAGAAGAGGGAGTCGGGAATCGGAAAGACACAAACTGGAAAGTTTGTGCTACAAAGAGAACCGGCAGAGATTAATAAAGGTTAGGTTCAAATGAGGAATGGATTATCAATCCCTGGATCCGTTCTTATTTTGACAATAGTTGTCAGGATCGGTTCAGAACTAATATCTGACGGCTATTATAGGTTTTAGGTTTAAGTTTCAAAATTTTATTCCATAAGAACAAGGAGAGAAAATAAATGATGTCTAAGAAGACATTTTCCTTGACAATTCTCATTACATTGCTCGCCCTCGCTTTCATAGTGCCATCGGCACTGGCTGGCGTGTTGGGCGAAAGATTTTAAAGTAACGATCATGCTCGCGAATCCTGCAGGAGATCTTACAACAGAGGCAAATGGTATGATTGTTGGAGATAATCAGTTTGCGATAGGTACTAGTAATGCTTCACCTTCACTTAAAGTCATGTTCGACAAAAGGGTGAACTTAGGTGACAATGCTGATGCTGCTGCTGACTCCTGCTGCAGTTCCAGCAACTTTATTTGCTCCTGAAGATGTAAAAGTCATGACTTTTAATAAGATGACTGGTGCCACAGTTACTCTCGAGGATTCTACCATTACACAGATCCTGCAGATGCTACGAATCCTTGGGCAATGTTCACCGTCGCGCTTCCTGATGATGGTATCACGACTGTTGCGAACCTAGGTGAAGGTTACACTGTTGTAGTAACCATTGCGGCAGGTGCTGTTGAAAACGCGGACCCAGCGGATGTGATAAAAGCGGGGACGAGCGATGACGACTCACTTGGAAAGAACGCTAAAGGGTCTTTGCAATTTGACGTTGTCCCTGCAGTAGATGAAAATGATCCAAAGGCGGTCTCTGTTATGGGTCTACCGCCTATTGTGTTAGGTCCTGATGCTCATCCTGCTTTCACGTTTACGGTTACCCTCAGTGAAAAGCCGAAAGAGTTCAAGAAGGATCATATTGATGCCTCAAACGCTACCGTCTCTGGTGACCCTGTCTTTGCAGGTACTGTACATGAGGGTTTCGCAGCTGATGGTACTACTCCGGGTCCTTTCTACCGAGACCAGCAATCTCCTTTATAGGTATCTCGTGACGGTCGCGCCGAAGTATGACAGTAAGAACGACGACGGGACATTCCCTGACATTGTTATCAAGATTAAGTCGTTTGAAGATGTGAGTGGTAACAAGTCTCCGGTATCTATGGTATATCGGGTGAAAGTCAACTCGGATGCGAATAGAAAGGTTGCACTTTCTGGTGCGAAGAAGTATTTGCCCGAGAAAGTTGTTGTCCCCGCGAATGGCTACTTGGTTGTTTCCAAAGATAAAGGCATGTCTCTGGTCACCGATCCTGGTAATGCAGAACACGGTGCGGCGGATAGAGCCCGTCGAGATAGAGCGTTTAAACAGTCATACAACTTGATTGCGTTAGACCTTGGTGTCAACTTAGAGGGTTTCCTGACCCGTGGTGGCACGATTGATTTGGTCTCCCCACAAGCAGGTTTGGCGATCAGTGAAATCATGTGGGCGACCGATGGCGGGAGCCGGGATCGTCAGTGGATTGAGATTTCCAACATGACTAGCTCGGATATCAAATTTGCGAAGGAAAAGAGCGCGTTGATGTTGTATGAAGCCGGTGAAGCATTGCCGGATATGAGCGTTGCCGCGAACAATATCCAAGACCGTGTGAGCACCCTTTATCAAGGTGCCAACTATTGGTCGATTGCGGGTAAAGGTCAAAGCGGTCGGATCGATCCGATCATTAGGGAAGAGATCGGTGATGGTACTGACGCGGATGTAGACATAGAAGTTGTCGATACCTCCGATTTGGTCTCGATGCAGCGTGCGATGGCAGCCGATGGCACTTATGCCGATGGCACGATGTCAGGCTCTTGGTCGATGTCCGTACCGCCTGCCCGAAACCTCGCGGATGGGGCACAAGGCTTAGTGGTCGCTACCCCAGGAACAGCACCGATTACCCCGGTCACAATAGAAACGCCCGTGGTTGAAGCGATGGTTCCTGCTGCGATGGCATCCGATATCATGATTACTGAAATCATGGTTGACACCGACAACGGTAGACTCCCGCAGTGGATCGAACTTACGAGTTCGGCAACAGGCGAAGTGAGTCTCGACGGTTGGGAACTGAGGATTGACAATGCCATTGATGCCGATGTCCTTGGTGGTGGTAATATCATCACGATAGACCTGAGCGGTGTGACGCTCGATGTCAGTGCACACACAGGAAATATGGGCAAAGGTCAATCTGCCTTGGTCGTTGCATGGGCAGCCAGGGATGTATCGAGCAACATCAGAGCGGATCGTGTTGTGAACGTTGCGACACAACTGAATCAGACACGTCAGTATCAGCTACTGAGTTACAAAGGGTTCAAGATCACGCTGGCTCCGCCACAAATGGGCGGCGTATTTGCCCCGGGCGACAAAGCTGGGAACCTGCACGAAGGCTGGGAACTCCCCATGTCTGAGGCGGGTCGGAGTTCGCTCATCCGTCGTGAGATGAATGCCGCTGGTGCGACACTGGGCACTGATGCCAACGGTTGGACGCTCGCGGATTCGACATCACTCATCACGGGACAGGTCAGCTACTATGGTAGCGACGAAGATGCTGGCACACCGGGACAGGATGCTGGTGGACCGCTACCCGTTGAACTTTCACATTTCCGTCCTGCGCGCGACAAAGAGACTGGCGCAGTGGTGATTACTTGGTCGACGCAGTCTGAGCTGAATAACGCTGGATTCTTTATCAAGCGTGCACAGCAACGCGACGGTCAGTTCAAAGTCATCAATGCTACTATGGTCCCTGGCGCAGGCACAACCAGCGAAAAGCAGTTCTATACCTTTACGGATACAACTGCTCAACCTAACGTCGTATACTACTACCAGATTGAAGACGTATCTCTTGACGGTAATCGTCAGACGCTCACCAACGGCATCCGCCTCAAAGGGCATATCGGTGCTGCTGGCAAACTCACGACATCGTGGGGCGAGTTGAAGTCCATTCAATAAGTAGTAGCAACAACAAGGTTATTTCAGGGATAAAATTGATTTGAACTAACCTTAACCACAAACAAGGCGGTGGAGGGAACTTCATCGCCTTGTTTGTTTAAGCGTCTTAGAACACCTGCCTTGTTGGGGCGGCACTGCTAGGTCCTGTGCCAACAGGAACTGCCGCCCTCCCACCCTAGCAGGCGGAGACACAACAAGGACAAGGCATACATAGTTTTTCATAAATCCCCCTTATCAGTTATAAGTTAAAGTTATAAGTTATAAGTTATAAGCAGAGGTGTAATGTTACCAAAAATCTCTTAACTTACCACCTTATAACCTATTACTTATAACTCACAAGAGAGGTATATTTTTTCATGAACAATTTAACGACGCGGAAAATCGTCCTTGGGATGCTGATGACGCTTGTGCTGGGGTTCGGTGTGCAGGGTGTTGCGGAGGCTATACAGAATCCTAATACTGGTGATGAAGCTAATGTTAATACTATCAGCACGACCATATTCAACGTTGGCCAGACTACAACGATCAGTAGTATTAGCCTCACCCCTGATAGGCCCGACTCAAGAGAGACTGTTTCTATTTCTAAAACTCCAGGTATTGACCTAATAGGTGACTTTTACCAACTCTCTGGGAGCCTGACAGAGAATGAAGATCTCACAGCTGATCCCCCTACTAACGGGAGTGCCTTCACCTATACTGCAGGAGGCAGGACGAGGACCACCACTGGGCTTGCTACCGGTGAAATCACTATAAGTTTCAAAAGTAAAGGCATACAATCGGTTACAATAAGTTCTACAGATAATGATGATGGTGCGGACGGTACTGAATTTAGGGGACGCTGGTCCGCGAAGTACACCTATTACGTGAAGGGACCTGGCACGAGTACAACCACCGTTGCCCTGAAGGGTTTAAGCAACGGATATAGATCTGGTCTTTTTTCGGGTACTGAGATAGAAGTTCATAGCGGAGATAGTGGTCACTATGATGTTACATACACTACCGTCCCCACCGGTGGGACTGCCAAGATAGAAGATACGCAAGGCGATCTACCCGCGAGTGCAACAGCGTTTTCCGGTAGCACATCAAGTGCTTTTGATGTGTGGCTGACAATGGATGCAACACGTCAGGTGAATGTAAAAGTTAGGGATTCTGATATAACCACGACGGGTACTTATATTATTGGGTCTCCCGAGCTTGCAGTCGGTTCCCCTGGTGATGCTAATCGTGATGGTGTTGTGGAGGATACGACGGCAGTTGGAAATAAGGAGATGGGCGGGCGGATTAATCAGGTGCTTACCAAAGCCTTTAGTGCTCGTGTAACAGACGGTGGCGGCAGTGCTGTCCCTGGGGTTGTCGTCACGTTTCGAGTGAGAGGTAGCGGCAATGCTGGTGGGTATCTGGTGTTTAATGAGGACACAGGCAGCGATATTGATGCAGGCACCAGTGGCACCACCAGTGCTGGAAATAATGGTTTCTTAGTTTCCTCCAGTAATAGGAGGATACTTAACGCTAATGGTCGGCGAATAACAGAAGCCACAGATACGACCCTCTATGTGCGGACCGATACAGCGGGTATAGCTGACGTTGACTTCCAGCTTGGGACTGATAGGAAACAGGATGTTACTGTTAGTGCTGTGAGACAAACGAAAACGGTTAGTGCGTATGCTGGCGATTCTGTCTCCGGAAATCAATTGGTTGAGCCAAGTAGTGTAGTTAGTCGAGCCCTCGGTCGCGCCGGAGAATACGAGTTGCGTGTGAAAGCAGTGGACGAGGACAGAAATGCGTTATCTGGCGAGACTGTTGAATTCAGAACAAGCGACGGGGAATTGGAGGATCCTGCCACGGCGGATTCTAAAACCAATATAGGACATATAACAGTTGAGACTGATACACAGGGCAAAGCTTTTGTCTTTTTCGATCCGGGCGACAGTTCATCTCCGAGAGTGACTGCACATCTTTTGGACCTTGGTGATGATGATGCGCTTGGTGGTAGCGGTGTTAACGCGGATAAGGTTGTTGATGACGTAGTCTTCAACATTGGTGGTACTGTCACTCGGCGAGATCCGCCACCATCAGGGGGGCAGCCGGCGCGGCTGGATATCTCGGTATTTGGTGAAGATGGAGATACGTCGCGTGCGGTGATTGTGAATGCGCTGAATTCAGCGGGGCAAGCGGTTTCAATCAGTATACCGGTTACACTGAGCGGTTCGGCTCTGGTTACGTCCCAAACAGTCAATACCGGTGCGGTTACAACGATCACACCGCCAACGACTCCAGGTTCTTATACGCTTATCGCGACGGATCCAGCTGGAAACTATGCTTCAGACACAGAAACGATTACAGTCGGGGGACCGGCAGGAGAGGGTACGCTTGATGTTACGACAGTCGGTGTGCCGGTGAACAACCAGCAAACGATTGAGGTGACTCTCGAAGATGCAGATGGCGATGCGCCAGCAGGTGAAGTGGTAGTAACACTGACAGGTCCTGGAATCTCCAGAACTGTGGATACCCTTAACGGTACGGGTAGGGCAATCATTCCGCTACCGAACACAGCAACCTACACGCTGAGGCTGAGTGCTGACGGGTATGCGACACGGTCGGTTACATTAAGTGTGTCGGGAGTGGTCCAAGATGACACTGAAACTCAAACGAGAGATACTACACCTGGTGGAGGCGCACGTAGTGTCCGGATTGCGAGTGATCCATTTCCAAGTGGCACGGCGAACAGGCAACTCGCGCAACCGCTGCGTGTCCAAGTGCTTGATGCGAATAACAGGGGTGTTGCAAGTGTGAGAGTCACTTTCGAGGTCGTCTCTGGACAGGGTCGGCTTTCGCAACGTGGGGACGGATTGGGCATCCGAGCCCAGACGGATCGCAACGGCAACGCGAGTGCGAACTACACGCCGTTAGCGGACGGCACGAGCACAGTTCGGGCGACTGCGGCAGGGGTCACGCAAACGGTCACATTCACGATCACGGCTGGGGCAGCTGCGCCAAGCCCTGACGACACAACGCCCAGTGATACGGGTGTAACCCCGAGCCGGGAGATAAATCCCGATGTGCATGTCCGTGCCGCCCAACGTCCGCCGATGTTATGGGTAGACGGTGGTAAGATTTATGCCCTCGTCGGTGCGGACGTCGAAGAATTCGGATCGGGTGTTGAAGGTGCCATGAACATCGCCGTCGGTGGCGGGAAAGTCTACTGGACGGAGATGACGGGTGAGAGCTCAGGAACCATCAACAGTGCGAAACTCGACGGTTCAGATGTTAAGGAACTGAAGAAAATCAAGGCTGTGCCGATGGGGATCGCTGTGGATACGGCAGGAGATAAACTCTACTGGACGAACTCGCGTGGCAGAATCCAGAGTGCCGACCTCGACGGTTCGGGTATCGAAAACGTGATGTTAGACCTGCCGGGTCCGATGGATATTGCCGTGGCGCGTGGTCTTTTGTATTGGACACAATACGACGCGACGGAAGAAGAAGGAAACGTTGGGATTGTGAACCCAACGGCGGGTCGGAAAGTCGCTCGCTATATCTCTACAGGTTCAGATATGCCCGGTAGTATCGTCATCGGTGGTAATAAAGTCTACTGGACGGAGATGACTGGGAGCAATGCTGGCACAATTAACAGTGCGAGCCTCAACGGTTCGGGTGCGACCGAGCTCAACGATATCCGTGCTGTCCCGATGGGGATCGGCGTGGATACCGCACGGAGTAAACTCTACTGGACGAACTCGCGTGGTAGGGTCCAGAGTGCAAACCTTGAGGGTCGTAAGATCGAAAAGATCGTTGACGGTTTAGGTAACCCGGGTGATATGGTGTTGAGCAACAGCATCACAGCACCTGCGAAAGCACCGACGACAGACGCTGAGCAGACTGCCTCTACGTCTAAGTACGATATCAATGGAGATGGCTCCGTTGATAGCAAGGATGTTGATGCGCTCATCGTCGCGGTTGCCGCTGGCGTACGGATGCCAAGTACGATGTCAATGGAGACGGCAAGGTTGATATTTTTGATGTCAGTGCGGTTTCCAGCAAACGTGACGACGGTGCGGCGGCTGCGCCGGCACTGCTGGGTACGAAACTCAGTATCGTGCAGATAGATCGCCTCCAGGACCAGATCGATCTGTTGATTGCCTCGAACGATCGGTCGCCGGACACGATGCGGCTCCTGATTTATCTGCAGCAGCTGATTGTGATGGCGCGTCCCGAGAAGACGCAGTTGCTGGCGAACTATCCGAATCCGTTCAACCCTGAAACGTGGATTCCGTACGAGTTAGCGACGGATACGACCGTCAAGATTACGATATACAACACGCAGGGTGTTGTCATCCGGACGTTGGCGCTTGGGCATCAGTCGGCAGGCTACTACACGGGTCGGGATCGAGCGGCGTATTGGGATGGTCGGAATGCGCTTGGCGAACAGGTTGCGAGTGGAATTTATTTCTACCAATTCGAGACCGATGAAATGTCGTCAATGCGGAAGATGGTAATCCTTAAGTAGCGATCGGCAGTCGGTTGTCAAACCCCCCTATCAGGGGGAATAAGAGGACGTGCGATGAATCGCACTACTACAAACTATTCGGAAAGGGCGCGGTGTAAGAGCCGCGCCTTTTTCTTTTATTGTCTGAATCGCGGATTCAACCCCTATGAATCATAATCGCAAGGTCGATTCTGACATCGCTCAGAACGCATTTCTACGGCTTGCCCTGTGGTTAGGTATCAGCATTAGCAATCGGCGGTCAGCGGGGGTGATAAACGCACATATTACGCCCTTACCTAAAGTTGCGGTGTGAAAGCCCAATCCTTTAGATTTGGGATGAAACACCGCCCTCGTAGAAGGGACCAAACACTGAAAAAAGATTTGACTTTTCGTCCTAAATTGTATTATAATTAGGATATCGTGTTGGACCGACATGCACAGCGTTACCGCTTGGTAACGTGTCGGTCCCGCCCACTGTGCAAGGGGTTAAAGACACGAGGCACGATATACCATGAAAACAGAAAAATACGAGTTCTACCATCAATCTAACTTGATACAGATTGGCAATTTGATAGACGATTTGCATAGCGTGCATGTTCACCTTTTAATGTTGCAGAGACGCTATTATCGTATCTATGGTAAATATGCGTCCTTTGCTCGGATATGTAATCACCTCACGAAGTTGAAAGAGCGGACAAAACCGCATTGGAATCAACTGCCGAGTCAGGTCATCCAACAGGTGGCAAAGCGTATCCACTTAGGATACGAAGCCTTTTTTGATAACATCAAGGACCGCAAAGCCGGTAAAACCAAACGCAAAGTCGGTAGACCGAAAATCAAGCCGAATCATAAATACAACTCCTTGACGTTCACACAAGCAGGTTTCAAAATAGACGGAAACCGTATCACAATTAATTGTCTAAAAAAGTCGTTCACGCTTTGGAAGCACCGAGATTGGACTGGGTGTATCAAAACCGTCACAATCAAACGCGATACTGTTGGTGACTACTATCTATATCTGACGTGTGAGGACTGCGAACCCTCCGAGAAACTCTCATTGACCGGTAATGTGGCAGGGGCGGACTTCGGAATCAAAACCTTCCTCACCCTTTCAGATGGCACTACAATTGCGTCCCCCGAATTCTACAAGCAAGGTCTCAACGCGGTCCGTTCAGCAAACAAGGCACTTTCACGCAAGCAGTATCTGTCTAACGGCTGGTTTCGTGCGAAACGTCACCTCGCCCGCGTTGAGAAGAAAATCGCAAATCAGAGACGTGATTGGTTCTTCAAATTGGCACTCCGTCTTGTGCGGAAATACGATACACTTGCGATAGAGACGCTCAACCTTGAAGGCATGAAGAAACTTTGGGGACGGAAAATCTCTGACGTTTCCTTCGGTGAGTTTGCTTTGATACTCCAGTGGACGTGTGCGAAATATGGTAAAATCTTGTTAAAAGCGGGACGTTGGGAAGCCACAACAAAACCTTGTCATCGCTGTGGACATCACAACAAAAACCTAACGCTTTCTGATAGGCAGTGGACATGTCTCAAATGTGGATTTCCACACGATAGAGACATAAACGCTGCGATAAACATATTGCAGGCTGGGGTACCCGCGTAACAATGCGCGATAAAGCCGTTCGATCGCAACTTCCAACGCAAGCCGCGTGTGGGCTTGCGGGACAATGCGGCGGAGACGGAATAATAGCCTGCGGGTGAAGCGACAGTCAGACGTTCAAACCTCTGGTGAGAACGCAGTTGCGAAGAAACCGAAGCCCACGCCTTTAGGCGTTGGGTAGTATCACGGGGCATCCATGGCGCATCGAAACCCAACAACGTTCAGGCTACTGTCCGGATAATCACTAATGCGTTCGGCATTACGAATTGTATGCGCCGCACGGTACCATGTTCCGCCCCGTAAAACGCGGCGTTCGCCGGTGTCAGGTCCCTTGGGGTTCCGAAGTGGACGCTCCATACTTTGCGCATCGCTGTAGTAGGTTGGACTGTACCAGTCCGCGCACCATTCCCAGACATTCCCCGCCATATCATACAAACCGTAACCGTTGGGCGAAAACGTTCCAACAGGCGCGGTAAAAAGGAACCCGTCGTCTACATCGGGACTCCGCCATTCAAACTCCGTTTGGCTATCAGCAAAGTTGGCACTTGTGTGATTCGGTTCGGCATTGCCCCATGGATAGCGTGTTCCTTCCAAGCCACCGCGTGCGGCTTTCTCCCATTCCGCCTCCGTCGGTAATCGTTTGCCTACCCATTTACAGTAAGCCGTCGCATCAAACCAAGTCACAGTCGTGACGGGTTGGTTTGGGTGATTGAAACCTGGGTCATTCCACGGTTCATAATTGTGTTTAAGGCGTTCATAGACAGCAGTATAGCCGATCCCTCGTGGCGCAGGATGTCCTGTTGCAGCGACGAACACCCGATATTCAGCGTTCGTCACTTCATACTGATCCATGTAAAACGCGTCGAGTTCCACTGTGTGCACAGGTGCTTCACCCACATCCCCTGTCGTGCTTCCCATCTGAAAGGCACCTGCGGGGATTAGAACCATGCCTTCGGGCGGTTCTGCCACTTCCTCCTCGGAACAGGCAAGCCACAGAAAAACAAGGGCGAAATGGAGCAGGTACCACATCGGATACCTCTGTTGCGCTCCATCACGCCCTTTTTCTGAATTAGAAATCGTTCTGACTACAACCATACAAGAGACAAAAATAACACCATTTCTGATTGGGTGATGTCCCGTGCGGTTAGATGAGTTTTCACTAAATATTTCGGTAATCGACGGGCAATGAATTGCCCTACTACAAACGGGAGACCTGCTCGTAGTCGTGCGATTTATCGCACGTTCAGAACTTACCGAATCAAATTCTGAAACTTCATCAAACCGCACCTACCGGGCCCGGGTGGATGGTATAACACTTGAGATTTCAGGCTATCGTCCCGCTTTCACTTTACCCCAGACGGTTGCGAGTTTGCCGCGAGCCTCAACATTAAGTGCCTCCTCAATGTTGCCGCTCGCCTCTTTAACCTGATCCTCATCTAAAGCGACCGAAAACACCGCGATTTCATCGAGCAAACCGTTATACCAGTGTCCGCTTCCACCGCGATGACCGAGCCGCAAATCCTGCTCCCCACCCACCAATTTGCCTCCATGCGGTGCCTGATTTATCAGATCTCCATCAATATAGATTTTGGCATCTTTGCCATCATAGGTACAGACACAGTGCATCCATTTCTCAGGTTCGGTCGTACCGTTGCCAGAATTCATCACCTTATGTTGACCTTCGCCACCTACAGAAAGTGTGAAGTAGAAATAGCGACTGCCCCGATTGACAAAGAGTCCGTAGTTCTCCCAGGGCCCACCCTGATTTCCGTTCGCCAACGCGGTTAACCAGCCATTGCCGGGGGCATCGTTCCAGTTCACCCAAGCGGAAATCGTGACTTCATCATCAATCGAGAGCGAATCTGAACTCTTGATGAGGACATGGTTATCTCCGCCTTCAAATTCCATCGCGTCGCCGTATTTCCCTTTGCCTTTCGCAACGGATGCCTTCACAATCGTGCCATTGTTTCCATGTTCTGAACCGTCCATAACTTTGTTACCTTGAATGTCGTCAAAAGACATATAGAGGGCAAGATCGTCAAGGGGCAATTCTGCCCGCGTTGCTATCGGTAACAGGCAACAGAGCAAGACAGCTACGATTATCGTTAATCTCATTCGTCACGCCTCCTTGCGTTGATTTATACCAATTTTAGCAAATTCTTGGATACCTGTCAAGCAGAAAATTAGCATAACGGAAAATATGGAATGCTTAGAAAAAACATGCGTTAAATTTAGGACTTACGCAAATTGAGCAAATATCGGACATTTAGACGCGAAAAGCGGTAATTTCTGTCCTTTAAACCCCCTAAATCCCCAACCCCCCATATCCCCCCTTATCAGGGGGGTAGGGGGACTTTAAGAGGGAATGCGTAAGTCCTATTATGTAAAACCCATAAGCGTCAATTTAGGGTCTTCCGTAGGTTGGGTTGAACGGAATTCAAAAGACACACAGGGTTTCCAAATACCCGCAAATCCAATACAGTCCTGCATATACCTCAGAACAGAGTGAAACCCAACGCATTAGATACTCACACGACTTCAGATGTTGGGTTTCGCTACACCTCTCTACCCGAAGAGTTCATTGAAGAACGCAACTGTATATGGCGAAAATGCACTTGTGGACCTGACTGCTCAACCCAACCTACGTCCGATTGTCAACGCTACGATAGGCGTGATATGTCATGCGTAACCCCTTAAATTCTTACGACAAAGTCATATTCTATAGGTAATAAGAGGACGCTAATTAAACTACGAAAAACCGTTTAAGTGCATAGAATATAACTCATAGTGAAATTTCTTAATAATGTCTCAATACGGTTTTCCTTTCTAAAATCCTTGCCTGCATTGACTTTCCTTGCTTTAAAGAAAAAATAAATTGGATTAAAAAGTAGATATATGATATTATATACTGTTAACTTTATAATAATGTTATTATTAACATTGGAAGACCAGACTGGCAGTCATCGAAACTTCATATCTGCTTTTTGTACATGCGTGAACAAGAGGATTGACGATAAAACATAAAATTCGCTTGTGTGAGAAATTTCTATTGACCCCACAATCTGCCCTTTGCCGAGGATAAAACTCTTGTTTTGACTGAGGGAATACTTTAATGACAATGAATTCTTTGGAAGATCTCATTGAACGCTGCCACGAACGGCGCGAAAAGCCGTTGCGGCAACGGAGAACAGTCGTAACACCTGCCTTATATAATAAAAGTCATTCTTATCAGGTTACAGTTTATTGTGCGCAGAGATATCCCGTTTTGCTTGCTGACATGGAGCAGGCAGACATTTCATTTATGCCAATAGGACGTACGCCAGAGTACGATCGCGGTCCGAGGGATTTTGGCGGTGAGCGGTTTTTGGAACGCCAAGGTTTACAAAATTGGGGGATAAGACGCTGGCATGCCTCGTGGGGGCTCCAAATGTACACAGGAGTCCCCTCAGCACGCGACAGCGCATCATGGCACGACATTGGTTTTAAATATGAAGCGATTTGTGCCGCTCCCGATGCCATCTTTACCTGTATTGAGGCACTTATCAATACCGTTTCAAACCCATTGTTGACGATATCAAAATCTGGCGGACTCCGTTTTTCTTGTAGAGTGCTTGATTACCTCCACCCAAACACTGAGCAAGAAAGATTATACATCTACAAGCATACACCCACCTCAGAAACACCAGACCAACGCGACGTATATCTCGAAATTCTTGGAGAAGAAGGATACAACCGCTGGGACGCCCGCTACGAGATCCTGCTTGGAAACCTGTTAGATCCACCTATTATTGCCAAAGAGGTCCTCTTTGCCCCTATTGACGCGCTCCGCGCTGAACTCCACGAACCTATCCCTCTTGAAGACGAGACTTCATCAACGGTTATCGAAAATGAAACACAGGATCGGAACATCGCGACCGCCCCCGCATCTCTCGGTTCGCATAACCTTGATCTCGCAAAAGCGGCGTTTTTAAAGCACGGCTTTTCTTATGTTCGACAAGAGAATGGGTACCATTATTGGGTACCCCCTGATGGGACTATTGACAGTGAACATATATCGCTATGGGAAAGCGACGGCATCGTATGGGTCCGCGCGTCTACACCTGAACCCGGGCTACCTACAACATCAACACCAATCACAGACATCTGGGACGACACAGGTATTCTACGCCCTATACCTGCTATAGAGTTATCTGTCTCCGATGAGTTGAGTGCTGTACGGGAAGGAAAACTCAGCCCACTGGCGATGAAACGTCCACCTCCGGTGTTGCAGAAACCAGAACAATCCAATGGAGTTTACGAAACCTTTGAAACCAATGTCATTAAGGCACAGCGTAGTCTCGATGGAACTTCGCGCGTTCTTGGGATTGTTACCCAGACAGACAGAAACAAGAACTACGGAATTGAATCCGTCGTCCGCAATGACGGTGCGACCTGTTTAAACTTACCAAACGTCAAACTGGTAGAGGAAGCAGAACAACGCTTGCGAGAGCAAAATTTGCCAAGTGAGAAGATACAGATATCGGCGATTCCTCAACTGTTTTTCGATCCACAACATTCGGAAGCAGTGGAAGAAATGCTTGACAAGATAGATGATGCAAAGCAACTTTGTATCATCCCAAGGATGAAAGCACACAAACTCTTTCCCGAATGTAAGATATCTAAAAAGGTATTAGAAGCGTGGAATATAAACTGGAAGGGGAGTGCTTTAGGGAACTTCGCCAAAACTTTACTGCATGCAGTAGAAATCAAGGATAAACCCCATGCCGATTCTGTCAAAGGGATTCGTACGGCAGTCAAGGTATTTGAATGGCAGGAAGAAGAACTTATCAGACAGATGTGCGAGGTCAATGTAGAGGGTAAGAATCCATACTGGACGTATTGGCACCAGCTCAAGCGTTTCTTCACGCATTACACACGAGATGCTGACGCACCCATACGATGGAATGGCAAAGTCTTGAGGTTTTGGATACCACCGGTGTTACATCCGCGCGTCAAAAGCCTCTTGCTAACATCGCTAACCCTTCCTGAACGGCATGTTCGCAGGGCATTCCCAGATGAAGAAATTACGATCACTCGCACTGAACCAGCCGCATGGCGCGCCGGAAACCAGGTCTTTCAGATTCGTACCGGTATTTATCCACGACATACAATTTTAAACTATAACAACAACCGAGATGTCATCGGTATGTCTAAAGTCGGACAGCGCTTCTTTGCCGGTATTCGTGCAGAAATCGATCGGGATCTGAGTGTTAAACATGCGATTCTTACCTACAAGTCAATTGCAGTCCGATTGGAAGATATCGCAAAAAAAGAAAATGTCTGTTCCGTGACAGATTTCTATAAAGTGAGAGGATTGAACGCTGCTCTTAGAGAAGCACAAGTCATTTGGATAGTCGGCACGCCACAATGGAATCCGAATCTTGTTTGGCGGAATGCTCAGATTTTGTTTGGAAACGACAAGGAACCCCTCTCTTACGAGGAAGCAGAAACGGATACCCTCCGTTATAAGGATGAGCGAGTCCAAGGCGTTTATGAACAAGCCGTTGCTCGCGTACTCACAAGAACCTTCTTACGTGTTAGATTGGACCGTCAGTCTGGTAAGAAGGTTGTATTAATCTCCAGTTTGGCACTCCCTAACATCACCAACAGACCTGAAACGCTTCTTTTTGACTGGGAAGATTTTGAAGTTGCCGGTGGGTTAGATAAACTCCCTGAGGTGATTGCCACCCGTCAGCACTTTGAAACAGAACGTGACAATCTCACGGCAGAATCCAATCGGGAAAAAGTAGAGCAGGTCTTAGGATGTTCCTCAAGGCAGGCAAATCGTGTACTACAGAGGCTCAGGGGTGGAAGAACCTTACGTGTTCCATTCCGTCAGCAAATCCTCACGCTTCTGGGTTCCGATGGCGAGAAAAGAACCGCGGAATTCGTTACAGCTATTGAAGGGCACCCAAAAGCAATAAAAAATGAACTCAAGCGTCTTGTAGATACAGGTGAGATTGTAAAAGTCCGGTGGGGTGTATATGCCCTACCACAGAAGTAAGCATATCAGGCATTGGTGAGAGAACAAGCGTGCCTAATCGTAGGAGACCTTGCAATGATGGATTGTCGGGTTTTGCCGAGGCCCATATCGTCAGCGAGCAGTGCCCGACGACGACCCAGCAGGAAGGCGACACCCTCTATTTGATGTGGATAGAGACCTTCGGCAATCTCTTCAGCACGTTCTTTAATGATACCTTGCGGATTTTTTAATGATACCTTGCGGTTAAATAACATGGACTGAAACTTATAGTAAACTTTGGACAATTCGTATTCCATTGAGGTAGAGTTTCCAAAGTCCCACACATTTTTCCGCGAGTTGCACATATCCGCAGAGCTCAGAGAAAACGGCTCATCGTAGGTTGGGTTGAACGGTTACCTCGTAAAAATCGGACAAAGCCTATCCGTTTGAAAGTCCAAGGAATCCCTGAGCGTTCCAAAGCCCGAGTGAAACCCAACGCTGTTTTTCACTCAAAGCGGTGTGTTTGTTGGGTTTCGCTATATCTGCGTATAAGCAGGTGTATTGGCGATTTGCGGTTTCAGTAGCAAGAAGACGGACTGAGTTTTTTACCGCTCAACCCAACCTACGGGACCCTCTGAATGCTGAACGCTACCGGAAATTGTCCAAACTTTAGGAAACTTATAGTAAAGTTTAGAATCAATTAGACACTCCGCACCGGCGAGGTTAGAAACCTCGCCTACCAAGGGAGGGGCGTTCGTTAGGGGTTATCGACTCCTACCTCTGTCAACAAGCCACAAATCTCCCTCACTGACGGTAGCGAGTCGTCTCAACATCACAGCCCCCGGAAAATTAGGTGCCATTCCGGTCCCCATCGCAAAGATGCGACCGTTGCCTGCCGCATGTTCACCAACGAGCGTGAGATCCGGTCCTGAAATCGTGGTAGGAATACCATCGCTAAAGAGAACAACGAGGGTAGGGGCGGTTTTGGCAATCTCGGTCAACGCCGATAGCATATCATGGTCGGTCCCTTTTGTGTGGATTTGGGATTGGATGTCGGCGAGATAGTTTGAGGATGCGGCAACTGTCGGCTCTGTCACAGGGACGAAGCCTTCTTGGTAGACGATGAGTTCTGTGCTAAACGCTACGATGTTGAAACTGTCGTGGGGTTCAAGAAAAGTCAGCGAATTCCGCATGAGATCTATAATCCGCTTGAGCTTCCGCGGCGGGAGGTTTTGCATACTCGTAGACAAATCGACGCAGTAGACGATGCGCTGCGGTCCTTCCTGTGCCTCAATGAACCTCACCAACCGACTTTTGAAACGTGTTTCGGCTTTCTTCTCCTTTTTGAAAGGACGTTCGATAACCCTTTGCACACGCGGGGTATTATCAAACTCGACATTGGTTG
Organism: Candidatus Poribacteria bacterium; assembly: GCA_965220065.1. Taxonomy (GTDB): domain Bacteria; phylum Poribacteria; class WGA-4E; order WGA-4E; family WGA-3G; genus WGA-3G. Next base: position 3,154,158 of record OZ244804.1, on the reverse strand, counting down.
CGGTGGGTCCCACAGGCTCCCCCACGTCTTCAGTGTCGAACGGTTGGAAAGGTGCGGGTTCTGCGGCGGAGACGACCCCTCGAGTGCTGGCAGGTTGATTGCTCGTGAGGATTTTCAGCCGGGGTTGGCTGACATCCCGCGTTCTTCTGTGCCTGACTTGCGTGCGTTTCGGAGGTGTCACGCGTCTGACTTTCGGCTTTTCTTCAATGACAAATAAGGCATTGATAGCGTCAGCATTTCGCTGCGGATGGGTACCAAACCAGTAGAAGAATCCAAGTACCCCAATGCCGAGGTGCAACAGGACAGAGATGAGTAATGCTTTGCTGGATTTCGACTTCATTCTTTTTAATTATTCCTTGCGGTTCGGTCAGGTGAATCAACGAACAGCGATCCTCCCCGTAGATCCGCCTTCCACTACGTTTCAGGCTATATTTTCGTTTATCTTTTGAAGTATCTCCGCAATTTGTAAAGGTCTCGTAGCGTAAACTTTTAGTTTGCGCATCCACTGACACAAACTCGAAAGTTTGTGCTACAACTGGCAACTTGAGCTGTTTTATTGTCCATTAGGCATAAGCATTGATTCTGTTTTCAAAAAGAAGCAATTGTTCTTCAGGTTGTATCATCGGTTTGCGTTGTTCTAATGCCTGCAACATTTCCTCTGCGATCGCATGGACTACAGGAACAGCGACACTATTTCCAGTCTGTTTTCTGACCTGCATCATGTTTCCCATAATCTCAAAGTCTTCAGGGAACCCCTGTAGGCGTAGTAGTTCTCTGCTGGACAGTCGCCGAACGCCGTTCACCAAAAGATAGTTGTAAGAGGCATTCGCCCTTAGCGCACATGAAAAGGGTAAAACTGAAATGTTACCGCCTTTGTTTTCATGCCACATAGACGGAAAAAATGGTGTGCCTTTGCACTTTTCACGTCGCGATTCTTGGATGCGTGCTGAGGCAAATAGGCTCGGTTCAATACCCTCATCAGATTCCAATATCTCCAAGAGGGGTTTGTATGCGCCGACAGACTTTGGAAACTCAAATGCTATCGGTTCGCGAAATCCAACGATAAAAATCCGCTCTCGTTTCTGCGGCAATCCGAAGTCAAGGGCGTTCAGGACTTTATGATAAGTCGTATACCCCAATTGCGACAGTTGTTCCTCTATAACCGCGAAGGTTCGTCCTTTGTCGTGCGTAAGCAACTGCTTCACATTTTCGAGGAGGAACGCTCTTGGCTGTTTCTGTTTTAGAATCCGAGCGATGTCGAAAAACAGTGTGCCACGTGTATCCTGAAAGCCTTGCTTATCCCCAATGATACTGAAAGGTTGGCATGGAAAGCCTGCCAATAGAATATCGTGGTCAGGAATATCGACTTCGTTAATTTGGGTAATGTCGCCAGCGGGGATCTCACCGAAGTTATGCGCGTAGGTTTGCTGGGCATGTTTATCCCATTCGGAACTAAACACACATGTTCCGCCTAACTTTTCAAATGGGATCCGCATTCCACCGATTCCGGCAAAGAGGTCAATAAAGTTAAATTTATTCATTCTGAATAGAGTATAGCATTTCTAACTGAGGCATGTCAAATTGTCACGTGTCACGTACAGTCTCCCTCTATTTTTAGGGAAACCTATCAAGTTTATTTCTTAATCTTAATTGCTTAAATCAACACTGTTGTAGATGTCACGCAAGCACAACTCACATTTAATTGAGGGCAGTGCCATGACATCGTCAAGTTCCCGAAATTCAGTACGCAGCCAATAAGCACCTTCGCGAAGATGGTGCTCGACGCGAACCTGATCTTGAGAGACAAGAATGTATTCCTGTAAAGACGCGAGTTGCTGATAATGCCAGAATTTCTCTCCTCGGTCGCGTGCTTCTGTTGACGGAGAAAGGACCTCTATGATGAGAGTTGGATTGAGAAGCGTGTCTGATGTGCTATCCTCTGCTTGGGGTTCACCACAAAAAACGACAACATCCGGGTAGAAATAAGACCCTGTTTTGCTGACCTTGACGCGCATATCACTCGCGGCAACTTTACATCTCCCGCCCCTTAATTGCGCACGGAGTTCACCGAAGATATCTCCAGTGATGAAATTATGGTCAAAACTCGCTCCCGACATCGCGACGATCTCTCCTGGGAGATATTCATGTTTAGTCGTCGCCTTGCGTTCAAAAGCGAGGTATTCTTCGGGGGTAAGATAAGTTCTGGCTGCAATAGATGACATGAACGCCTCCGTGTTATCGCATTGACATCCGCACGGGTGTCTCTAATTTTCGGCGTAGGACAACACCCCATTGCCCAACAACCCACAACGCCTTACCGTCCTTGGAACGCGTGATGACATAGAGATTGTTGTCAATATCGGTGTGCTCCTGCTCCCACGTCTCACCACCATCGGTTGAGCGGATGATCGTTCCCTCTTCACCGACTGCATAGATTTCCTTTTCAGAGAGTGCGATGATGCCGTAGAGGTTCTTGGTGACCCCAGTCATTGTAGGTTGCCAATTAAAACCACCATCGGTTGTCTTTAGGACAATACCCGCTTCGCCTACCGCCCATCCTGTGCGCTTAGCGACAAATGAAACCGCATTGAGATCGTAATTCGATTTGGTTTCGTGCATCCGCCAATAGTCACCACCGTTGATGGTGCGCTGGGTTACCCCGCCTTGTCCAACTGCCCAACCGAGGGGTGCGAATTTCATATCCACATCCATAAGTGTGTCGTTTGCAGTGGTGCGTTGAGGTGTCCACGTGGGACCGCCATCTTTGTTATGAATGATGTATCCGAGTCTGCCGACAGCCCAGCCCTCAGAAAACTTACCGAAATCCACATCGTTCAGCGAGAATGTACCGGGCGAGTCGCCTTCCATGAAAGGTGGTTGCTCAGGTGTATCCCCAGGTGTCCAAATTGCGCCATCGGTCGTATAGAGGACAGTTCCGTCGCGTTGCATTGCCCACCCCCATTTCGGCTCAAGACTCGCAAAGTGCACACCGATGAGACGTTGACGCGTCCGACTTGGCAGCGTCTCCCATGTCTGTCCACCATCTTGGGTTTCCAATAGCACACCGCCGTCCCCTGCTATCCAACCGTTTTTGTCATCGTAGAAGAGGACCTCTCGGAAGTCATTGCGCTGCTGTTCACCGAGTTGCCGTTTCCATGTCGCCCCACCGTCTGCAGTGTGATAGATACTGCCGCCACGTCCAACAGCCCATGCGTGTTCTGCATCTAAGAAGTATACACTGGCGATTCGGCGTGCTCCGCGTCTGCGGCGTCCTTCAGGTTCTGGTGGTGGCGGTGGTTGTTGCTGTCTTTCTGCTGTTGGAGGGGTCGCCCGCTCAGCGTTAGGTGGGAGTTCACCTTCAGGAGCGAAACGCCCAGGACGTTGCCGCTGCGCTCGCAGTCGATTTTGAATTTCCTCCGGGGTCTCGTCATAAGTTAGCGTCGGTCCCTCCGAAGCTTCTTCTTCCTCTTCTCCTACTTCCTCGGGTTCTTCGGATTCTTCGGGTAATAGTGGATTGAACAGTGGATTGAATTCTTCTATGGCGAACATGTTATCGCCTGCATCATCTCCTGTATCAACAGGAACCACCTTCCAAGTCAACCCCTGATCCTCGGTGACATAAGCACCAGCACCACCGAGTCCCCAAGCGTTGGTATGCGAATGGAAGGTGATGCGTCGCAAGCCCGATGTGCTCCGTGTCGTGGTCTGCAATCTCCATGTTTCACCACCATCCTCAGTCAACAAAGAGTTGCCGTTGCCGAGAACCACCCACCCTCGGTTTTCGTCAGCGAAATGGACGGCAACACCGGGTTGATTCGTCTTCGCCTGAATTTTCCAGTAGTCGCCACCATCAACGGTATGGAGAATAAACCCGCCATCTCGACGTTGAGGCGTGACTGCCCACCCTATCTGACTGTTGATAAAGTGTATGTCGGTGATGTTTGCCAGTGTGGTTCCAGTCTTCTGGATTTTCCATGTTTTGCCACCATCGGTGGTATGCACGAATTGCCCAATCGTTGCGCCGAGCCATCCCACTTCGGCATTTAGGAAATGCATTGTGCTCACCCGTGGCAGGTTCTGCTTGGTTGCTTGAAGAATTGGCTTCCACGTTTCACCACCATTTTCGGTCTGAAGTAAGACACCAGATCCAAGGATTCGCCCATGTTTTTTGTCAGAAAATTCGACTTGGCGCAGATCTTCATTGACACCACTGTGTTGCGGCAGCCACGTCTTGCCGCCGTCTGTGGTATGCGCGATTGCGCCACCTGAGCCAACTGCCCAGCCGTTCTGTGCATCTACGAAATACGTATCGGCAAAATTCGTTCGCCACGTTGCTTGACGAATAATGTCCCAATGATAAGCAACGGGTTCAATAGGGGTTTCCTCTTCAGCCGTAATAATCTCTGGTTCTTCGGCGACAGGTGGCAATTTCGCCGGTAATTCTGCCTCTTCAATAGAATAACGCATGGCAATTCCGCCCTTCCCAACAGCGACGACGCCATCGGGTGAGAGTGCCAGTCCATATAGGTCATTGTCGGTGCCGCTCTCCTGCATTTCCCACTTTTTGCCACCGTTGACGGTGGTAAGCATCACACCGTTATCACCGACGATCAATCCGTGTTGTGTCCCCGCAAAATAGAGTTTATTGAGGTTCTCTTGCGTGCCGCTGCGTTGAAAATTCCAACGCTCTCCACCGTCTGTTGTATGTAGAATTTCGCCAAACTGCCCGATAATCCAACCTATATTTTCATCTGCGAAGTAAACGGCATAGAGTTCATTAAAGGTGCCGGTGGTCTGCTTGTTCCATGTCAAACCGCCATCTTCCGTTGCGAGGCAGACCCCCGGATGCCCAATAGCCCAACCTCTCTTTTCATCAAGGAAAAACACTCCCTTTAACATGAGTAGGTAGACTTCGCCCGTCGGGAATTGTGGGAGCCAAGTTTTTCCGCCATCAATTGTATGTAAAATGGTCCCCATGTCTCCAACAACCCAACCGACTTGAGGATTAATAAAGTGGACAGCATGGAGTGTAAATGCTGAACCGCTACGCTGGCGTTCCCAGTTTGCGCCGCCATCGTTGGTATGAACGATAAGCCCACGCTCACCGACTGCCCAGCCGTGCTTGTCAGTGGCGAAATAGATGTTCCAGATGCTGTCCCAGATATCCGTTTCAATTTCGTTCCAAGTTTGTCCACCATCATTACTCATCGCCATGGTGCCGCGCCTACCGACCGCGATTGCCCGGTTCGCATCCGTAAATTGGACGTTCTGTAGATCATTCGCAGTCGTTCCACTGGTCATCTCCCACGTCGCCCCTGCATCCGTCGTGTGCAGAATAGTGCCGTACCATCCAACTGCCCATGCCTCTGTCGGCGTCGTAAACTGAATTCCCGTCAAATTGTTTTCGGTGCCACTTTCCATCAATTGCCAGTTGTCGCCACCGTCTTCGGTCCGCGTAATAAAGCCGACATCCGCTACGGCGATCCCGTAATTTTCATCTGTGAAATGGATGCTGTTGATGGTATCTCGGACATGCCCATTAATCAGAGGGATACGGCTGTCTTGACGCTCCCAATTGATACCAGCGTTCGCCGTGTGGAAGATAGAGCCGTCACTGCCGACAATCCACCCTTCATTATCGCTGACGAAGAAGACCTGTTTATTGTCATTGATCATCCGGTCGCGCTCACCTGCAAAGCGATTGCTCTGTTCCCGCCACGATTCACCACCGGTTTTGGTGTGAAGAATTCTATCATGGGTCCCGACAACCCACCCCATCGAATTATTAACGAACCAGACACCGTTGAGCATAAACTCGCTGACGTACTCGTACCGCTTCCACTCTTTTCCGCCGTTCTTGGTATAGAGAACATCCGAATCTTCCCCAACAATCCAACCCTGTTTTGAATTGGCAAAAAAGACATCAAGAAGCATGGCGGAAGTGCCGCTTCGTTGCAGCGTCCAATGTTTACCACCATCGTCAGTTGTAGCAACTAACCCTTCATCGCCAACTGCCCAGCCGTTATTGGCGTTGGTAAAGTAGACGGCTTTGAAATCCAACGAGGCATCAGGCAGACGAAATCCTGGGCTTGTTGTATCAACTTCTTGTTGCTTCCACGTCTTCCCACCGTCTGTGGTATGGATAATCAGCCCCTGTTGCCCGACAATCCATCCCTGTTTATGATTGACGAAGTACAAATCTGTGAAATGTGTCTCCCAATCCGCCTTCCGAGTCGCCTCCATCTTGACACAACCGTTAAATAGGATTAAAATACTCAGCAGAAACGCTACGATCGGAAAATTCAAATTACGCACCAAATTCATTTTTTCCTCCGATTGTTTGTTCTCTCCACATCAAAAGAGCCGAGAAGACAGTTTGGATTTTTTAGTGCCACTACAAAAGAATCCATATTAGGTATTTAGACAGATTCCCCAGACTTTTGTTCATCTAAATTAACGCAAGTTGCCAGTTGTAGCACAAACTTTCGAGTTTGTGTCAGTGGATGCGCAAACTGAAAGTTTACGCTACAAAACACCTACACATAATGACCAATTTCAATGAAAAATGTTATCTGCATGCCGAAAATCTTGTAAGTAGCAACTCACGTTAAATTAATAACCGCTGTTATCACCAAAAAGACCAGAGTGCGCGATAGCCACACCAATTGCGATAAGAACTGGTAACGCTATCACGGCTATCTGGACAAGGGAAACCGAACGTCGCACACCGAGTCTCCGAATTGCCTCTATCCGTCCGACATGTACGAAGAGCAGCGAAATTAATAACAGAATGGCACTCGCCGCTGGGACTTCCGCAAAAAAGTAACCGTTCATCCAGATACCAATCAGTAGAAGCGTCACAACCGGCGAGGTCCCATCTGGAAAAACGAATCGCTTCCTGTCCCGCTGTAGAATGAGCGGAATTATCCAACTTACGGCAAAAAGTGCCACTAAAATCCCAGCGTGTTGTGCCAACCGCAAACTGCCTGAGAGTGCGAGAACCAGGGCGGTCCCTCCAGAGAGGCCACAATAAACGAACGGACCAGACGCACCAGCAGGTAAGGCAGTAAAACTTCCTTCTACGATATGCCAAAATATGAAGATCACAACAGCAAGACATACCCACCAGAGAATCCCTTCAGTGGGTCCCCATGTGTACTTGAATGTTGAAGTGAGAAGCAGACGCGGTATCATTATAGAAATTGCTATCTGTGCTATCGGTCCCCACACCATCCGATGCCAAAAACACGCAACGATCAACCCAATGATAACGAGATAACAGAGCCAATGTGTTCCGAGGCGGGGCGGGAACACTGGCACGCCTTCCAAACCGAGATAGCCAATTATATAACCAGCCCCCAGTGCGGCAGCGACGAGCCACCCCGCAAATCCATCTTGCCTTTTCTCATATCTAACAGTTGCGTATTCTTTGGGAGCACGCGATCTCGCGAATATAAGAATCCCACTACCAACGACAGTGGGTAGGAGTAAACCGAGAAAAAGTTGCTTCATTGGCATCGCGGATCTCCTTCACCGGATATATCTATCAGGACTTAGGCAGAGAGGCGATAAATCATCCCACTACGAACACAGACCTTTTGCAAGCACATTTCACTAAGGCGTGCCGGTGTGTAGACGAAAAGACTGCGCATTGCGGAAGTCCTGTATCTACTTCTGCGCCGCTTCAATACTCACAGTCAGTTGGACATCATCACTGACGGAGCCCGCGCCGTAAGTCATCCCGAATTCGCTCCGATTAATCGTAAAGACGCTCTGAAACCCGATCAGCGCTTCACCTTGTCGCCCTTTACCTTTCCCGGTAATTTCAACATCTACGGTGATAGATTTCTTGACACCGAGGAGTTCAAGATCACCCGTGACCTCCAATACATCTTCTTTCCCTTCCTTCATACCCACTTTGGTGCTTCTGAAGGTAATAACAGGAAACTGCTTGGCACTGAAAAAGTCAGGACTTCTCAGGTGCTGATCGCGTTTTTTGTTAGCAGTATCAACACTCGCTGTCTTGACCTCAAATTCTACCGTGCTTTTGGACACATCCTCATCCATTGTGATCTCGCCCGCGAACTCATTAAACCGTCCATAATTGTAGGTAATCCCATTATGTTTTGCTCGGAAAAGTATCATTGAATGTGCTGTGTCAATTTGGTATGTATCTGCGGCATCCGCGAGTTGTACGGTTCCAGTGAAGCCGATGATGAGTAAGGCTAAAGCGAGACCCGCAGTGCAGGCAATTCGTAGGTTCCGTCCTAAGTCTGTTTTCATTGAGGAAAATCTCCTTAATCGATTTGATAGTTAAGTTTTGTAAGCGTATATTGCCTTGTATTAACGTGAGTTTGATAAAAGAATAAAGTTGGGTTTCGCTATCGGTATTGAGACAGAAAGTGTCTCGAAAAACGGTATATCTCTGCCCATTCGGCGATGTTTTCGGTGTCTTACCGCTCTACCCAACCTACAGATTTATTTTCAAACTGGCGTTTGTATTAGGCAAAAGAAGTATATCGTATTTTCTGACAGATGTCAACGTGAAATGTTCGGCATAAAATTTTCTTGAACTTCATTACAAAATTGTGATATAATTATTAAACAAAGTTATGTTAACTGCGACATCTCTGGTGCAGCTTACCTAAAGTGGTGTAATGAGAGGGAGGGTTCCAATAAACATGAAAGTATCGCTATCAAGGTTTACGATTTACTTAGGGGTGTATCTACTCTGTTTTTTAGCGTTGAGTCCGTTCGTAAGGGCAGATGGGCACGCTACAGCTTCAAAAGTCAGTTTTCATTCCGAGATTGTCCCGCTCCTCAAACGGAGTTGCCAAGGATGCCATCATCCCGGTGATCCGAATGGTGATCTGATTGTGACAACCTACGCAGACCTCAAACAAGGTGGAATGGCGGGGGATGCAATTGTCCCCGGGAAACCGGATGAAAGTCTCTTGATTGAACTCATCTCCGGCGATGAGCCAGCCATGCCACAGAACATGGAACCGCTCTCAGCCGAAGAGGTCGAATTATTCCGACGCTGGATTCTCGAAGGTGCACACGACGATACTCCCGATGAAGTCGACGATATGGGTGAGGGGAACTATCCGACTTACACAGTGCCTCCCGTGGTTACGGCTTTGGCATATTCGCCTGATGGTAGTACACTCGCGGTGTCAGGATTCCGCGAAATTTTGTTGTACGACACAACGAATTTTGAACTCAAAGCAAGATTGGTCGGCAAAGCGCATCGCATAGAATCGCTGATGTATACGGCAGATGGAAAGATTTTAGGTATGGCAGGTGGTTCCCCAGCGCAATTTGGCGAAGTGCAACTGTGGGATACAACGACGAATACGCTTATCAAGGCAATACGTTCCAGTTATGATACTGTGTATGGGCTCTCTTTCTCACCAGACGCAAGTCGTGTCGCTTTCGGATGCTCAGACCAGACGGTACGCGTCCTGTCCGTTGAAGATGAGAAGGAACTGATTAAATTCGACAACCACAACGACTGGGTCTTCGGCACGATTTTCTCTACCGATGGTTCCTATTTCGTGAGCGCAGGACGGGATACCGCCCTCAAGTTGGTTGAAGTGAATACAGGCTCTTTCGTTGACGATATCAACTCCAGTAACAAAGGCTATGGAGAGATCAACACCATTGCCCGGCACCCGACTGAAGACTGGGTTCTAAGTGGTGGTGAAGATCGGATTCCACGCCTCTACAAAATCTTTCGCGAAATACGGAGAGATGTAGGTAATACGGACTTTAATCTCATTCAAGCGTATGAAGCGCAATCGGGCACAATCGAAGGCGTCGCGTTTTCAGCAGACGGCAGTCAGGTTGCTACTGGCAGCACAGGGGGCGAGGTACGTATTTACGACACGGCAGACGGAAAGCGTTTAGCAAGCATGCAAGGCGATGCAGTTGGTGTTTTCGCAGTCTCATTCCATCCGAACGGTAAACAACTCGCCACAGGCGGCTTTGATGGAAAGATTCGGATATTCGATACTGCCTCCGGTAAACTACTGGACGCTTTTATGTCTGTCCCGATCGAACCCGCTGGAAGCGAGGATGTCGCTCTGGTAGTGACAGGTATGACGTGAGGGGCTTGCGTCGCAAGAGTGCAGGATGCACTCACACAGCACCAAAGCGTTATTAGCGTTGAGGTTTCTCTCCCCGATCAAGCCATCATTAAAGTTCGGAAGAACACTACTACTGCGGCTGATCTCGCCGACATCGTTAAAGCGACTGGATTTAGCGCGAAGGTTAAATGAGGCACAAGGATATTTGGGGTTTCTCATGACAGTCCAAGAACTACAAGAAATTATGTCTCAGCGATTTGAGGCGCAAGATAAGATGATAGCCCAGCGATTTGAGGCAGTAGATACCCGTTTTGAGGCAGTAGAGAAACGCATGGACCGTCTTGAAACGTGCATGGATCGTATGGAAGGCAAACTCGATAAAGTGTTAGAATTCGTCGCGATTCAACACGGTGAGCGGGCATTTGCGACGCGTTTTTGGAAGCATGCGGCGTGGATCGCCCCAATTGTTATTGCCCTTGCTGCCCTCATCAAGAGTTTTCTTCTCTAATCAACAGATACAAAGAGGCTGATGTATGGCTGTTAAGGCACCCAATATTCTCTGGATTTGCACGGATCAGCAGCGTTACGATACAATCGGCGCATTAGGGAATCCCTATGTGTCAACACCGAACATCGACAATTTAGTGGCGGAAGGGGTCGCCTTTACGCATGCCTATTGCCAAAGTCCTATCTGCACACCGAGTCGAGCAAGTTTTCTCACGGGTATGTATCCAAACGCAACACACGCGATTCGCAACGGAAACGACTTTTTTCCTGAGGCGTATCCGCTTGTAACGCGCACCCTTGCAGACATCGGTTATGATTGCGGACTGATTGGCAAACTCCACCTTGCGAGTGCTTACGGTCGGGTGGAGCCACGCGTAAACGACGGTTACCGTTATTGGCAATACAGCCATGCCCCACGCGATGACTGGGAACAGGGACACGACTACGCCGATTGGGTACGCACGCAAGGGTACATCTTAGGTGAGTTGAACCAAAATCCAGCAGGTGTGCCAGCGGAGTTGCATCAGACGACATGGTGTGCGGAAAAGACGATTGCGTTCATTCGCGAAGACCGGGATTGTCCGTGGCTCGCGAGTGTCAATATCTACGATCCGCATCCGCCGTTCAATCCACCACAAACACACCGAGAACAATATAATCCAGCGGAAATGCCAGAGCCACTTTTCCGAAACAGCGATCTGGAACAGCAGACCCGGCTACAAGCAGTCGATTTTCAATCCAAAGTGCGTACACCCGATGAACTGGACATTCGGAGCCCAATTTTACCACAGACACCGCGTCAAGAAGCAAATGCAGTCGGTGCGAGAGATGCCAAAACACTCATAGCCGCCTATTACGCGATGGTCCAACTGATTGACGAGCAGTTAGGCAGGATCCTTGAAACGCTTGATGAAACAGGACAGCGGGAGAACACTGTCATCATTTTCACCAGTGATCATGGCGAAACACTTGGCGACCACGGGTTAATCCAAAAGGGGTGTCGGTTTTACGAAGGCTTGGTCAGGGTGCCACTGATTTTCTCATGGCAGAGGCAGTTTGCGAGCGGACTCAAAAGTGATGCGCTCGTTGAACTCGTTGACAAGGCACCAACACTTTTGGAGTTGGCAGGCTTAAGGGTCCCCGAGGAGATGCACGGCAAATCATTGCTGCCGATTCTCCGAGGTGAAGCGGATCCGAACCATCACCGCGATTTCGTCCGATGTGAGTACTACGACGCTGTGGATCTGCCGGATCACACTTTCGCAACAATGTACCGAAATGAACGTTACAAATTAGTAGTGTATCACGGACACGAAGCGGGTGAACTCTACGACCTCATCAATGATCCGGATGAGTTTGAGAACCTTTGGCATGTTGACGCGAAACAGGACATCAAATTTGAACTTTTAAAACAGAGTTTTGATGCGTCCATGCTCGCGATGGACAAAGGATCGCGGCGCGTGGGACCGATGTGAGGAATTGTGATGGAATGGGTTGCAATTTTGACACTTGTAGTGTTTATAACAGGACTCGGGATAGTCGCTGGAAAGGCGATACACCACGCCAGCAAAGATTAAACTTTGATAAAACGGAATTATGCTTGAGCACAATACTATTCATTGTGGCGATACGTTTACACTGTTGAAAGAGGTAAAAAACGCTTCGGTAGATCTGATTGTGTGTGATGGACCGTATGGCATAACAGCGAATTCGTGGGATGAGATTTCCTCAATTCAGGAATTTAACCTCGCGCTTATCAAAGATTTCGCACCCAAATTGAAGGACGGAGGCGCACTCTATCTGTTCGGAAAACCGGATTGTATCGACTTTATAGACTATCGAGAATACTTAAACCTTCGTTCAAAGGTTGTATGGTATCAACCAAGTCGGCTCGCACAGGGACGAATCAGTTACACCAATAACTACGACATTATCTGCTATTTCATCAAAGGCAAAAAACCGCGGTGCTATAACTTAGATGCTATCAGAGTCGCCCAACTTGTTGAGTTAGCGCATCGGAGCCGATGCGAAAATGTGCCATCGGTAACAAACGGCAAATTTGGCAAGACGAAATACAATCCGAAAGGAAAGAATCCAGGTGATGTCTGGGGCGATATAAAGCAATTAACTTACAAATCCAAGGAGTTGGTGAGTAGAAAGACACTCAACACGATCCAGAAACCGGAGAAGCTCCTTGAGCGGATTGTATTAGCGAGTTCACTACCGGGAGATTTGGTTTTGGATCCCTTTGCTGGCGTCGGCACCTGTCCCGTGGTGTGTAAGCGACATCAACGGAATTTTATTGGATTTGAGATTGAACCGAGTTTCGTGAAAGCAGGCAACAAACGGCTTCGTGAGTGTCATAACGTCTCAAATTTGTCTTCTTAGGGACAACATCCGCGAATTCTACGCCAAAACTTTGACAAAAACGTTAATTTATGATATTATTTGTGGTAAATCAGAAGAAAGAGAAACCTAATAAAACGTCAACGCCATTTTTGGAGGATGCTATCAGTAGGTGTAAGCGTCTGCGTGTCATTTTGTGTAAAGATACAAGGAGTACCCATGAAACAGACTTTTAAATGGCAGGATTTGGGTCACACGTCTCGCCAAATAGTATTTTGTTTGACATTTCTTCTCCTTTGTAGTATAAGTATCAGCAATGCAGCGGTGGAAGTCGGTTTTATTTACCTTGGTGATAAGGGACCCTTTACCTCACCGGCGTTGGATTTTGCCAAAAAAGCATTCAAAACGAAGCAACTCGCGAAAGCAGACTTGAAAAGCAACACATTCAAGGAATTCGGTGTTATCTGGTGGCATGAAGGCGACACCGATCCGGGTGAACTGTCCCCTGCGGAAATTGGTGCGTTCATGGACTACGCCGAAAGCGGTGGAGCTGTCCTCTTAACAGGGTGGGCAATCCGACACGCGACCAACTTTGGACTCGAAAAAGCGGTGGCACGCCAGTTCGGTCCTATGCCAGCAGACGGTATTGCAGTTGGTATTACTGTGCTAAAAGAGACACTTGAGTTAGGATTAACAGAAGGGCTCAAGACTGTTGACAAGAAAGAACCACAGGTAGACGATAGGATTCAAGTGAATTCTACAGGTTATCCGAAGAGTGGAGACTACTACGACAAGATCTGGACGGAATTCATTACGCTCGCCAACGCTTGGGGACCCCCCGCAAACGATTGGGGTGATCGGATCGCGGCGTTCGGCTATTGGGAGGCAGGTGCTGGAAAGGTATTCAACATGAACTGGCGACTCCCGAATTACCATAAGAATAACGAGGATATCGAACAACTGGAGAAACTCACAGAAAACGTCATTAATTGGTTAGCAAGTGAATCGGAATATGCGGAGGTTTCCGCTGGCGGTAAGCTGCCAATCGTATGGGGACGACTGAAGGATAGCCATTAGCAGTACTGATAGCGGACTGTGATTCACGCTGTATTAGTAATTGCAAATCTACTACAATAAGAGCAATAATAACGCATTTTTACTTAATACTCTAAAAAGGACACGCTATGCAAGCCTCTATAGGCTTACAAGACAATGAATAATCCAAACGCACAGACAGACGCACAATCGAATCTACCCGAAGGTGTCAAAGTACGCCTCGATCAAGGAAATTTAACCGGAGATATAGCATTTTCATCCGATAGCACACAACTCGCAGTCGCCTGTGACATTGGAGTTTGGGTCTATGATGTGGACAGTGGTCTCGGACTTAACCTTCTCGTTGAGCACAAGGAATACGTCAGATGCGTCGCTTATTCTCCTGATGGCAGTGCGATTGCCAGTGGGAGTATAGACAACACCGTGGTCCTATGGGACGCGATCAGTGGATCCCCGACAGCGACGCTTGCAGGACATACCGACGCTGTTAGGAGTGTTGCATATTCCGCGGATGGTGCCACAGTCGCAAGTGGAAGTCCTGATGGGACAGTGCGGTTGTGGGATACCAACACAGGAGCGGCGAAAGATACACTCGAAGGGCGCGCAGACTCTATCAGATGTGTAAAATATTCTCCTGATGGGAGCACTCTCGCCGCTGGAACGGGAGACGACACAATAGAATTATGGGATGCGACTACCGGAAGACACAAAGCGACACTCAAGGGACATACACATATCGTTGATTCGATCGCCTATTCCCCCGATGGAGGTGCTCTTGTGAGCGGAAGTATTGATGGCACGGTTCGGTTGTGGAATACAGACTCAAGGGAATTAATAGCGACCCTTACAGGACATGCCGGTTATGTCTGGGGCGTTGCTTACGCACCCGATGGAAAAACCGTTGCAAGTGGCGGGAATGACAACACCATTCGTTTATGGGATGTCGAGGCGGCAGAACTTAAACGAACGCTCACAGGACACACAGGTAGTGTCAGGAACGTCGCGTATTCTCCTGATGGCAGTATTCTCGCCAGTGGAAGCGATGACCATACTGTATTAATATGGGATCTCACGTAAATCAGAAACATAAAATAAAGGCAGACAATAAGTTGACGAAAGTTTCAAAGTTGCGAAGTGTGCAAGTGTGCGAAAGTTTCTAACTTCCAAACCTTACAGATTTTAGAACACTTTACTGACTTTCTTAAGGTAAAATTTAAAAAGGAGGACGGCGTCTCCTCCGCCGATCACAGCCGGGGGTCCCACGCCGAGTTTTTTGATGAAACCCAGGTCTAACTTTGTAACAACATTCCTTGTTGCATTCTCTATCTGCCTCACGTTCCAACTGACGGCGTCGAGCGAGATGGAGCAGCCTGCGAGTGCAAAAGTTCCGACAGTGCAAGCGTTGAAAGTTCATCCTGAGTCACTGACATTGGAGCACGCGCGTGATGGCAGACGGGTGCTTGTGTCAGGGAAAACGAAAAGTGGCACATGGGTAGATGTAACACCTTATGCTGCCCTGACACCGCTTTCACAGCTTGTGAAGGTATATGAAGATGGTTATATCTTCCCGATGGCGGTGGGCACAACAAAAATTACGGTGACTGTCAAAGGTGTCAGCACCGAATTGCCCGTGAACGTTAAAAGTATGGATGCCCCCCCTGTCAGTTTCGTGCGAGATGTTATGCCTCTCTTAAGCCATGTCGGGTGTAATAACGGCACATGTCACGGGGCAGCAAAGGGCAAAAATGGGTTCAAACTCTCACTCCGTGGCTACGACCCCGATTTCGACTATGAACTCTTAATCGAGGACATATCTGGACGGCGGTTTAACCGGGCATTCCCCGAACAAAGTCTGATGTTGCTGAAACCGACATCTGAGGTGCCGCACAAAGGCGGACAGGTAATCGTTCCAGGCAATCGGGATTATGAAATTATCCGTCAATGGATAGCGGAAGGGGCTACTCCTGACGTTCACACCACAAAACGCGTCGAACGGTTGGAGGTCATACCAGATTCGGCTGAACTCGCAATGCCGGGTATGAAGCAACAACTTATCGTGATCGCTCACTATCCCGACGGCACAACACGGGATGTCACTCGTGAAGCAAAGTTCACAAGTAGCGTCAATGAAGTGGCAAAGGTCACAGACGACGGCGTGGTAACCGCAGAACGCCGTGGCGAAACTGCCATTCTCACCCGATATGAAGGTGCTTATAGCACAAACGGCATCATCGTTATGGGCGACAGGAGCGGTTACAAGTGGGTCAAAACCCCTGAATACAACTATATTGATACGCACGTTCACAACAAACTGAAGCGGATGAAAGTCCTACCTTCTGAACTCTGCACAGATGAAGAGTTTGTACGGCGTATCTATTTCGATCTGACAGGTCTCCCACCGACTCCGGCACAGGTGCGGGACTTCTTGACCGACACCACAGCCTCTAAAGCCAAACGGGAAAAACTCATCGATACCCTCGCTGAGACATCAGAGTTTGTTGACCACTGGACACATAAATGGGGCGATTTATTGCAGTCTAACCGTAAGTTCCTCGGCGAGCGCGGTATCTGGCTCTTCCAGCAGTGGATCTCTCAAGCCATCGCTGAGAATCGCCCGTATGACGAGTTTGTCCGAAACCTGATTACCGCAACCGGTAGTACCTACACGAATCCTGCGGCGAACTATTTCCGTGTCTCCCGTGAATACACGGCGGCAGTGGAAAATACGACGCAACTTTTCTTGGGTGTCCGGTTCTCCTGCAATAAATGTCACGACCATCCGTTTGAAAAATGGACGCAAAACCAGTACTACGAACTCGGTGCATTTTTCGCGGATGTTAGGGTCAAACCGGGACAACTTGCAGGCGATGAGGTCGTCTATGCCAACTATACCACTGAACCTGTGAAACATCCCCGGACGTTAGCAGTGGTTGAACCCTCAGTACCCTTCGGAGAAGTCGGAGCGGAAACTGACGACAAACGTGAAATGCTCGCAGAGTGGCTTACCTCTGAAGAGAATCCGATGTTCGCTCGGGCAGGTGCGAACCGCATCTGGAGCTACTTCATGGGACGCGGGATTATCGAACCTGTAGATGATATCCGTACCAGTAACCCACCGACGAACCCTGAATTGCTTGATGCATTGACAAAGGACTTCGTGGACAGCGGATTTGACATGAAACATATCATGAAGACAATCACACGTTCTCGAACCTATCAACAGAGTATCACAACGAATAAGTGGAACAAGGCTGATACGATTAACTTCTCGCACGCAGTCGCCAGACGCTTGACGGCAGAACAACTGTTAGATGCCATCGGCATCGCAACAGGAAGCCGACCCCGGTTTGAAGAGATGCCGAAAAAATTCCGTGCAGTGCAGTTGCCAGACAGTAAAGTCAAAGACGACGGATTCTTGAAGTTGTTTGGCAGGCCTGAGCGCGAAACTTCGTGTGAGTGTGAGCGCACCACTGAGGTCAGTCTCGCACACGCAATGAATCTTATTAATGGACCGACGGTGGCAGAGTCACTCATCGATCCAGAAGGACGTATTGCACAACTCATCCAAACGAATCACGATGACCGAGTTCTCGTCGAGGAACTCTATCTCGCAACGCTTTCTCGGTTACCGGAGAAGAACGAATACGCAGTGGCGATTGAACATCTTGAGAACACCGAATCTAAGGAAGAGGGCGCGCAAGATTTGTTGTGGGCACTCATTAACAGCCCCGCCTTCTTATTCAATCGCTAATGAGTTATCAGTTATAAGTTATTGGTTATAAGTTATAAGTTAAGAGAGTTCTGGTAACAATCCACCTCTTAACCAAGAACCAAAAGGTTTTTCGCAGAAAAACCGAACCTATAACCTACAACCAAAAGATGGAGGAAACAATAGATGTTATCGTTACCACAACTACCCGGACGCTTATGTGACGGGTTCTCACGTCGTGAATTTCTACGTGTCGGTGGTGCGGCGATGCTCGGCATTAGTTTGCCACAGGTATTGTCACTCCAAGCCAATGCGAATACAACGGTTGATCCCGCCAAACCACTCAACGGATGGGGGAAAGCCAACTCGGTCATCCTCCTTTTCTTGCAAGGCGGTCCGAGCCACCTCGACATCTGGGATCCGAAACCGGAAGCACCGTCGAACATTCGCGGTGAATTTAATCCGATCCCGACCAACGTGCCGGGAATCCAGTTGTCCGAAACGATGCCGCGTTTGGCACAACAGATGGATAAAGCGTGCCTTATCCGTTCGGTCAGTTACACACCCGCGGGACTTTTCAACCACACCGCGGCGATGTACCAAATGGTAACCGGTGAAACGCCGGACAAGGTCGCGCCCTCCGGACAGCTCGATCCGCCGTCCCCAGCCGACCATCCGAATGCCGCATCGCATATCGCAAACTATCGTCCACCCGATGAACCGATGCTCGCGGCAGTGCAACTCCCGCGCCCGATGCAAGAGAGTAATATCATCGGTAAAGGCGGAAACGCTGGCTTCCTTGGCAGAGCATACGACCCGTATTTCCTCTTCCAAGACCCGAATGAAGCAATTAACCTCGACGATCTGAGTCTACGTCCAGAGGTGCCACCCGTGCGTCTGAAACGGCGTAAAAATCT
This sequence comes from Candidatus Poribacteria bacterium, assembly GCA_965220065.1. Classification (GTDB taxonomy): domain Bacteria; phylum Poribacteria; class WGA-4E; order WGA-4E; family WGA-3G; genus WGA-3G. The sequence continues at coordinate 3,135,535 of OZ244804.1, read as the reverse complement.
CCTTGAGACGATTAACAAAGGGATGCCCGAAATTGATAAGGTAGCCGACTCCTACGCTTTGAACGAGTATTATGAGAAGGCGTATAATCTCATCTTGTCGCAGCGGGCACGCAACGCTTTTGACTTGTCTCAAGAACCGGATGAGATGCGGGATAAGTACGGTAGACACACGTTCGGACAGAGTGCACTCCTTGCCCGCCGTTTGGTGGAAGCAGGCACGCGTTTCGTACAGGTCAACTGGCCCTCCGTCGCTAACGGTGATCCGAATACCACGGCATGGGATACGCACGCAACGAACTTCGGTCCATTGAAAAACCTTCACTGCCCGAAGTTAGACAGTGCCGTCTCCTCACTGCTGGAAGACTTGGATCAACGCGGCATGCTGGATGACACACTCGTCTTAGCGATCGGTGAATTCGGACGCTCGCCGCGGATGGGTATCAGCACTTCCGGTAACAGCAACGCGCCTGATGGACGCGATCACTGGCCCTATTGCTACACAGGTCTGATTGCAGGTGCTGGCGTTAAAGGTGGACAGGTCTACGGGAAGTCCGATGCGACAGGCTCAACACCGCTTGAGAACCCGGTGCATCCAACAGACATTCTTGCTACGGTCTACCATACACTCGGTATCGACCCGCACACTATCGTGTACAACCATTTGGATCAGCCACGCGAATTGGTGAAAGGCGAACCGATTGCTGGCATATTCTAATTGGTTATCAGTGCATTGGCCATCGGCTTTCAGCTGTCAGCTTTCAGAGGAAGGGTTTTAGGTTCGGTTGCTACGCAACCTTTTGGTTGTAGGTTGTAGGTTAAGAGAAAACCCCTCTTAACTTATAACCTATATCCTTTTTGCTGATAGTTGACCGCTGTTTGCTGACGGCTATTCTTCCGATAACCCTTCTACAAACATGAACCCAAACCCCGACAAAATTGCGCTCAATATTGATGGTGATGCCAAAGTTTCCGTCAAAGGTTTCATCGCTCCCATTGAACACACCCAATCTAACTACCACGTGGAGTTTGAGTGGGACGGGTTGGCGAATCTCCGAGTCGCTGTAGCAGAAAAGGCGTATTCGACATCCGTTTTTCGTGCGTTTCTACCAGACACAGCGGCGTCTGTTGGAAATGTTTGGCAGATTGAAGAAGCGGGTGCGCTTGAACTGCTCCGACAACTTCATCCGAACCCACGTTTGGATATGCGCGGTTACGGGGATCCCGGGTTGTGGGCATGCCTACGTGCCTATACCGATGAATTTGCGGACATTGTGTTTCGCATTCATACAGAATTCAAGTTAGGCGATGGCTGGTTCACGCCTTCACAGTTTACGGGACATCTCATTATCAACCGTCTGGAAGAGACGGTTTCGTTCTTTCAGATGCGCCTGCCGGACAGTCCTGCGAACTTTCAGATTAGCTGGGAGATCGAAAAAAGTTCGGATGACTCCGACGACTGGATCGCAGACACCGGTTTCTGCGCACAAATGGAACTCCGTGCTGGTGCCGAAGCCGTTCTGCGAGACAGCACAACTCACTTGGAAAGCGTAACCAGCGGTTCTACCGCCATTACGCAGGCGGAAGCCGAGCGGGCGCTAAACAGCCAGTTCTACAAGTCGGAAAAAATCGATTGGGTCTCGATGGAGTCGGCATTGGAATTAGCACAAGCACAGCAGAAACCGATTCACGCTATTTCTATAGATGGTCCTTTGGCGGACGAGACTTGCTGAGGGAGTGGCAAAAGCCTGAGGTCAGGTGCTCTCTCCGACGAACAAAACATCCAGTTTTTGAACGAACATTTTATCAACACATGGGTGTCCAATGTGGCTTTCGGGCGCACGCCAAACAAGCGCGCCTACATTGCCCAGAGAATCCAGCACGGCTTCAAGGGGGTTGACACAACACACCCCTTGGCACAAGCGATCATAAGTGGGTGGGAGATACACTCGCCAATAGATTGTCTGGTTATCTCACCTGAACTGAAACTGATGGGAAGGCAAGATGCCAATCGACTCCGGGGAGATAGCAGGGATCGGGGACTCTCCGAATCGGAAGGGTACCATCTGTTCTTATCGGAAGCCTTAGAAGGAAAACGCCCTGGTTTGGATAGAATCGCCCTCACGCCCATGTGCCCGTCAGTGGAGATAATGGACACCTTTCAGACACCTATGGTACCGCATCAAGACTACACCGTTGTAGAGATTGATACCACGGCGTTTGAAGACGGCGGCACACTTACACTGAACATCGGTGTCGGGAGAGGTAAGGCGGCAGGGGCCTTCTACCTATTTGATGGCGACAAAGACCTCCCAACAGAAAAAGCACCTGAAAGCGTATCTGCCTCTGTCTGGGAGGGTCAAGTAGGCGAGGTTTATCTGGAAGCTCTCGGTGCCCTCGCCATAGAATGGTATATCGGTCCCGAAGAAACAGGGAAAATCACGTCCTCTTTTGACCAAGGCAAACTGTTTCGCTTGTGCGTTACCGGGAGTCCGTACAGTGCGAAAGGGAGTCGTAACGCTTTCAGCCTCAAAATCTCCGTAAAAGAAAAAACGATGGTTAAAACTACTAATGAGGTAATTAAAAATGCCGAATACGCTATTTCGGAAACATAGAAGACGCTCGAATGGAAGATTGGAAGACAGGAAGATTAGGTACCCATCTTTCCATCCTTCCACCCTTCCACCCAAGGCCTTTCTCGTCATAGCGATCTTTCTCCTAACGATTGGTTTCGCGCACGCGCAGGTGCAACCTACCTTGACGACTGTCTTTCCACAAGGCGGTCAACAGGGACGCAGCGTAGAAGTCACACTCACAGGCACAAACCTCGGCACAGCAACAGCGGTTTGGTTCAGTGGAAAGGGTATTACCGCGGAAATTAGGGAAAAAACAGGGCAAGCCGCTGTCGTTTTCAACGGTGTTGGCGTTTCTGGAAGTATTCCGAGCGACGCGCAGTTGCTCGCATTCGTGACGATTGCCCCAGACGCACCGTTAGGTATCCAGCAGATACGCGTCGTCACGCCTTATGGGGTTTCCAACGCAGGTAGCTTCGTTGTTGGAAATCTGCGAGAAATCACCGAAGAAAACACAGAGGAATCAGGATCGGAAGACTCGTCTACAATGGAAGCCGACTGGCTTGCGCTGCCAGTTACCGTGAACGGCACAATCGCTTCAATTGACGATGAAGATAGTTTCACCTTTCAATTGAAAAAGGATACCCGGCTTATCTGCGAAGTAGCCGCACAGCAGATAGGCTCGTTGCTTGATTCCTACCTCGTTCTCCGAGATACTAACGGGACTGAGGTTGCGAACAGCGGACTTGGTGATGGCTTTGATTCTGTTTTGGATTACACTGCACTTGAAACAGGGAAATATACGCTTTACCTTCGAGATATTCGTTACAAAGGCGGAGATGGCTACGGTTACCGCTTGAGCATCGGTGAATTGCCGTATCTGGAGACAATTTTTCCTCTCGGTGGACAACGCGGTACCGAGAATACGATTACTGTCAGCGGTGCGAACCTCGACACAGTAGAATCCATACAGGTTTCAATAGGTGCCGAAACACCTGCAGGCGAACAATCTTTGCGGGTACAGACACCCTCTGGGTTGGCTACGAATCCACACCCGTTCGCTATCGGAAATTGGACGGAAATGGTGGAGATTGAACCTAACAACACGACTGGCAATGCGAATGCCGTAACCACACCGATAACACTCAATGGGAAAATCGACAAATCGGGTGATGTCGACTGGTTTTCGTTTGAGATTGAAGAACCGCAACTCCTTGTTCTTGAGGTAGAAGGAAATAAACTGTCATCAAACCTCGATGCCTTGCTCACGCTCTACGGACCGGGAAAACCGATGGAAGGTTCGGAAGAGATGGCATCGAATGACGACAAAGAACAGGTCTTAATGGTCAACGACGATGCCGTCAGCGGTGCCGATGCTCGTATTGACTGGAATTTTGAAGAAGCTGGAAAGTATTCTATCGCCATTCGAGATTTGAACAAGCAAGGCGGTGAGACCTACCCGTATCGATTAAACATCCGTCCGTTGGAACCAGACTGCCAACTCAGTGTAGTTGCACTTGACATTCGGAATCAAGCGACGGCTATGGATAACCCGCGCGTCAACAGAGGCAGCAGTGTTACATTGCAGGTCGATGTTACACGTCTCGATCTATTCGATGGTCCAATCCGTCTACTTTGTCCAGATCTTCCCAAAACATTTGATGTGAGTCCGACTATCGTTGGGACAGACCAAAACCGGGCAATGCTTACGATAACGGCTCCATCGGATGCCCCACTCGGACTCATGCCACTCTCTATCGTTGGGGTTTGTGCTGTTGGTGGTCGTCAGATAGAGCGCATTGCCACCCCGTCTCCAATCCTACTTACCGTGATGGATGCGCCGGAATTTACGCTGACGCTCGCAGAGATCGGCTTAAGTGCTGTGCACAACAAAACGGTTGATTTGCACGTGACGGCGAGCCGACGCGACGATTTCATTGGTCCGATCGCATTATCGGTATCAGGTCTTCCAAATCGTGTTTCGGCACTTCCTGACCCTGTTTCTGAAAAACCCGTCACTATCGCAGAAGGCAAAACAGAAGCAACGATTACGGTGAAAGCTGGGACTTTTGAACGGAGAGAGGAATTCTCCGTCCTGCCGGTCCCCGGTACAAGTTATATTTCAGTTACCGGAACAGCGACTGTCAATGGCGAGACGGTCAAACAATCGACGCCTGCTATTCCTTTGACTATCGCCGAGGCACCGTTCATTGTAACGGTTGAGCCGTTGCGCTTCAGCATTGTTTTCCCCGCAACGGTAACCGCAGGGTCTGAAGTCGAGACCGTGGCACTCACGGAAACCAACGCAACAGTGGACACCGCAACAGCATCGGGGTTAGAAACCCCTCCCACAACTCCGCAAACCAAGGAAGCGATATTGACGTTAACGATCGTCCGGCAAGGCGGCTTCACAGATGAAATCACATTGACACCGATCGATGTTCCTGACGGCTTTACCACGGAGGCGGTTACCATCCCGGCAGACGAGACGGAGGCAAAAGTCCCACTAAAGGCACTTAGTTCTTTAACGTCAGAGACCTACGAGTTTAAATTCCGAGGCTCTGTGATGATTAACGATAAACCCTTTGAACAGGATAGTCCTCCCATCAAGGTAAAGATTATTCATTAGTTTTTTTAATTGTTCGCAAGGCGTTAACTGAAGTCATTTGTTTATTGACGGTTTTCTCTCATATCCGCCTGCGCCGTTGTTGCAGGCTACTGTCTTAAGTTAATTTTCGTAACTGTAGCCTGTAATGTAATGGAAGGCGGATTTGAGAAATGCACGCAAAAGTTCTAACACACGCAATCTCTCCGCAAGGTAAAATTAAAATTCTGAAATACCTCCCAGTATGACAGCATCCCCCTATACACTCGTTCACCAAGACATAACGACTTCAGCCCGAGTCGGAAAGATCCAAACGGCGCACGGTGTTGTGAACACACCGATATTTATGCCCGTCGGGACACGCGGTACGGTGAAAGCATGCACACCCGAAACACTATCTGAACAAATTCAGGCGGAAATTATTCTTGCGAATACCTATCACCTCTACCTACGTCCGGGACACGAGATCGTCCACGAAGCGGGTGGTTTGCATTCCTTCATGGGATGGCATAAACCCATTCTTACCGATAGCGGCGGATTTCAGGTCTTTAGTCTCGGTCCGTTACGTAAGATTACAGAGGAAGGTGTAGCATTCCGTTCTACAATAGACGGCACTGAACATTTTATCAGTCCGGAGCGTTCCATCGAGATTCAAAACGCTCTCGGTGCTGACATCATTATGGCGTTCGACGAGTGCCCTGCGTTACCGAACGATTACACATATCTCAAGGATTCGATGGAGATGACTTTGCGGTGGGCAGAGCGGTGTCGAAAGGCACATCAGAATCCGGATCAGATGCTTTTTGGGATTGTACAAGGTGGTATGGAACGCGATCTTCGCCAGGCAAGTATCAAAGGAACTGTATCAATCGGTTTTCCGGGATATGCAATCGGTGGCTTAAGCGTCGGTGAGGAGAAGGATTTGATGTATGAGACACTCGCATACGTCGCACCGCTCTTACCAGAAGAGAAACCGCGTTATCTCATGGGAGTCGGGACACCTGAAGATTTAGTCTACGGGGTGCGCTGCGGGGTTGACATGTTCGACTGTGTGATGCCGACCCGGAATGCGCGCAATGGTTCTCTATTCACGACAGCAGGCATCATCCGTATCCGCAATACGAAATATAAGAACGATTTCAGTCCACTGGATGCGGCGTGTACCTGTTATACCTGCCAAAATTTCACACGTGCGTATCTCCGACACCTGCACATCGAAAATGAGATTCTCGGTTCGCAATTGCACACATTGCACAACTTGCATTTTTATGTCAGTTTAATGCGCGGGATACGGCGCGCCATCTGTGACGGAAGTTTTGCAACATTAGCAAACAGCGGACCCGATATTGGGCAACTCGTGAAATTAGGGCAACCACCTATGGAAGTCTGATTGCAACGGTTAGGAAACCGTGAAGAAACACCCAAGCAAATACCGTACCATTTGGGTGGGAGTGCCGGGAATCGGAGTTCCCTCTTACAAAAGAAACCAACCCCCTAAATCCCCCTTATCAAGGGGATTTGAAGCGTCGGGAATCGGAGTTCCCTCCTACAAAGAGGTTTTCAGCTGATTTATTGAACAGATTAACCCACCAGATATTTAAACACAGAGGAAAGATTATCATCAGGTGAGTAGAGTTGGGAGACACTCAATTCGTTTTCGATGAGAAGTTCGGGGAGCCGAGCGTAGAAGGCATCGGGTTTGGCGGTTTCTATGATAATATCACCCGATCTTTGCTCTTTTTCTGATTCACTAATAGTTCCATCGCCATCAACAAAGGTAACACTCAGAATATCCTCAAAGGGGAGACAGACCTGTGCCAAACGGCGGGGTTCATCCGTGCTCAAGTAGACTTTGTGCGGGTGTTCGTCAATGAGTTCGCGGATATCGGAGATGGTGCCCTCAGCGAGAATACGCCCTTGATGAATGAGCAGAATCGTCTCTGTCAACGCCTCAATTTCATAGAGGATATGACTTGACACAATGATGCTAATCTCCTGAGCTGCAAGTTCCCGTAGAAGCGTAAGAACATGCCGTCTCCCATTCGGATCTAAGCCGGTGAGGGGTTCGTCAAGGAAGAGGAGTTCCGGGTCATGTACTAATGCCTGCGCAAGTTTGACCCGCTGCCGCATTCCCTTACTATAGGAGGCGATAGGACGATCCTTTGCGAAGAGCATATCCACCGTTTCAAGAACGTGTAGACTCCGAGATTCAACCTCCGATTTATTGTATCCGCTCAACGTGGCAAAAAAGGTGATAAACTCAAAGCCAGTCATGAATTGATACGCCAACTCTATATCTGGGCAGTAGCCGACCCGTTTCGTGAGTTCCGGATTATTCCATACCGACTGGTCCAACACTCTGACCTCGCCTTGGTTGGGTTTGAGTTGCCCCGTCATGAGTTTCATCAAACTCGTTTTTCCCGCACCGTTCGGACCCAGCAAGCCAGTTATTCCGGGATGAATTGTGAGGGTTACATCGTTTACCCCCATCACTTCGCCATACCATTTGGATAGATTTTCCGTCTGAACAATCATTTAATCTTACCTTGCGGTTCGGTTAGGTCAATTGCGGAAATAACGCCACTCGCCGTATATCCGCCTGCGCCGATGTTGCAGGCTCCTTTTCGTAGCATAAACTATCAGTCTCCTATGCCAGGAAACCGTGTGAATTTTTATCGGATCGTCCTCTCAGAAACTCTGGTATTGTCAAAATTGCGTAAGCCTTGTAATTTTTAGGGTTTCTTCAAGGTTTTGGATGCCGTCAGTTGTCCCCATCGCAGTGACACAAGCGGCACCGGTAGCGGAAGCCAATTCCGCTGTCGCTTTCAGATCCCAGCCCATGATAGTCCCCGCGAGGAAACCGGCGACATAAGCGTCTCCTGCGCCTGTTGCATCAACGACATCCACAGGATATGCTGGGGCGAAGTGTTCCGCTTCCGGTGTAGAAACATAACTACCGTCTTCACCCATCTTAATGACGATGGTGTGGATACCGTAGCGACTTCGCAAAAATTGGGCGATTTCTCGGGCATCAGATATACCAGTGAGATGTTGCGCCTCAACAATACTTGGCATAAACATATCTACGTAGGATAGGCACGGTTCGAGTGTCTCTAACCATTTCCCAGTAGCATCATACGCTGTGTCAAGTGAGGTGGTGATCCCTAAAGATTTTGCTTTCCGCAGGACGTTCGCCATCGGTGTGCCATCAAAACGTGGCATGACAAGCGCACCAGCGATGTGCAAAATCTTGGCACGTTTTATGACTTCCCAATCGAGGTCAGCCTCACAGAGTTCACCGTTCGCACCGATGTAATGGTAGAAAGTTCGTTCGCCATCGGAGGCGACCGCGACGAATGTGAAGGAAGTCCTGGAACTCGGATCTTGTTGCATGCCCGACGTGTCGACATCGTTATCTATGAGCATTTGCAGAATCAGATCTCCAAAAGCATCAGTGCCAACCTTACCCATCGCGCCAGCAGAGATCCCTAAACGTCTGAGTGCAATAGCCGTGTTGTTGGCACAACCTCCAGCATGGATTCCGAGTTCATCAAAGAGGGCTAATTTCCCTTTCTCGGGAAACTGATCTATGGGTCGTCCCAACACATCAACGACATAAATACCAAGCGATAGTACATCCATCTTTTAATTTTTCCTTGCGGTTCGATCAGGCAAGTTAGCTACTTAACGCGCTTCTCCGTAGAACCGTCCTCCACTTCGTTACGGACTACGCGTTTTATATGACACCAAGAACCTACCCGTAATGTAATAGAGGGGTTTTGCTTGGGTGTTTCCTTAGCTCAGAGATCCATAAATTAAAAAGCACCAGGACGAAAAATGACTAAAGTTTCAGCGTTTGTGTCTATATTCTCCATCTGCTATAGTGCCAGTAAAATCCTGAGAAATCCACCCAATGAAGTAGGGCGAGGAATTCAGGCTCGCCTCTGTCGCCAGATACCGTAACACGTAATCTCGCCTTAGGATTTGCGCAAACGTCTTTCGGATACCGTCCAACTCCTCATCAGGCGGCATCTTCGGTGTCACTTGCAACCGAAGACGTGCCATTGAAGGTTCGGACACCTCCAACGCGCTCGCGTTTCTCAACGCGAACTTTCCTAAATAAGTCATTTTTTTTCCAGCAATATACCACGTGTTTTCAAGGGTTTGCGGGAGGGGCGAGGTTACCTCGCCCCTACGATCCAACGCCAAAAATTTTTCTTCTACATAAGTCGTTGGATGCCACGGCTCCACCGATACGTCTCGGAGTTGAACACGCGAACTTTGAACCAACGTCCCAATTTTTTGAAGAAACTCACCCTTCGACTCTTCAACCTCCTGATGACGAACGAAAGTTCCTTCCGTGAAATCAATAGACGTTTCGGCACGTGATGCGGCTCTGAGAGAAATATAACTTAATAAGTGTGCGCGCTGTCGTTCAGGATAAACCGATAAAATTGACAATCTGTCAGCCGTAACAGTGTTCGGAAACCAGACGCTCCGTGCCGATGCAATGACACTCACCGAAAGTAGTACGAAGAGACATCCGCCTATCCAATAGGTGCGTGATTTTTGTCTCGATTTCCCGAAATAGAGCAAAACACCACCAAAACCAAGTAGATACACTGGTAAAACCACAGCCAACAGTTTAATAAGCGGCACCCGGGTCGGCATCTCTGATAGAAAATGCTTATGAATTTCCTCCTCATGTTGGAGTGCAAGTGCGTACCGATCCGCAAGGTGTCGCGAGGATTTCCCGTGTTTACTCAGTAATCCGTGCCAGAACGTTTCAGCAAGAGAGGCATCAAGGTGTTTTTGCAATGTAATACGAGGAATGGATTTAGTCTCTCCCCAGACGAAATCCGGTGTTTCCCCAGAAACCGCTCCTACACTGTTTTTTTGGCGGACGCCAAAGGGAGGGGCATTGTAATCAAAGGCAAGACAGATAATCTGTCCATCCCCAAAGTCCCGTTTTGCAACATAAATCTGCTCCTCCGTGCCAACCAACACCTCACATCCTGCTCTCGGAGCAAACTGGATATATTCAAACGGATTCCGATCGCTATCAAACGACCGAAGACCGAGTTGCTCCAGTAAAGCAACCGGAAGCGTATTCGTCTTTCCTATACCCTTTAATTCAACAGGGAGAAAATGCTCTATAAAACTGCCTCGCAGGTAGTTAAAACTACTGCCGCCAGAGATAATAAGTGTACCGCCACGTTGTATCCAATCAAGCATTGCTGTCTGTTGTGATTTAAGGATACGTCGTTCGGTTAATCGGGTCTCACGAACAATGAGTACATCAACAGCACTGTAGCCTATCCAAGCGCGCGGCAGCGATGTCGGATTCGGAAGGTATTTGACATGCACCTGTGCACCACCAGAAACCGCTAACTGTTTCTTATCAACAAATCGCTTCAACCCGTCACCACTCGGTGCCAATACCAGCATGAAATAGTCTTTACGAGCAATGGGTGTTGGGAGCAGTATATCTTCTACCAGCCTGGTCGCTGTCCTGCGTCCCCCTTCTGCCTCTGACGATACGATGGGAACAAGTCGAATGATAAGCTGCGTAGCATTTTTCGGGCAGTAAACATAGAGGTTTTTCTGTTGCGTCCCGGTCCCGATAAGATGCAGTGGCGTAGCGTAACGCTCAATAGGAACGTCCGAAGAGAAGTTGCGTACCTCCACAACCAACTCACCACTAAACACAGTACCTTCATCTTGATTCCGTACAGTTACTGTTAAGGGTGCCCATGTGCCTATTCTGTAGCCATCGCCGAATGCGAATGTTATGTTCTCAACTTCTACCGCACCAACAGCAACAGATACCGCAAAAAAAGTAAGAACCGGGATTTTTAAGATATATTTGATTCCCATGTTTTAATTTTACCTTGCGGAGTAATAACGATGTTGGGAACTTTAGGGTTTTCGCGTTCAAGTCGCCTGCGCCGTTGTTGCAGGCTGCGTTTTTGTGCTTAATTTTTATAGTTTCCGACGGCTATTCAGCTATATGAGACGCGCTGGATTATGAACAAGTTTTGTTTCTACTGCCTCCTCAAATGGATGCGTGCTAAAAACGCCGTTCCCCAACATAATCATCGAAGCGACACCGCCCTCCGCCTCAATCCCTTCGATTGTCTCTATCACGCGTGCATCACTGAGCAAGCCGCTCTCCACTGAAAACCGCTTTGATACCTCAAAACATGCGTTAAAGAGTCCGGTATGGGGCTTGGAACTGGTAAGCGTTTGCAAAACGCTTAACGCAGTATCAGCGGCGCGATTGATACGGATTGTCTGCTCTGTGTTTCCGAGCACCTCACTCGTCTGAATCGGTCCGAAGTAGCGGTAATAGATAGGTCGCTCTGTTATCGGTAACCTATCGGCAACCAATGGAGCACCTTCCTTCAACTTGACGAGCCAACCCCCGTGATATTGCGAACAGACATCGCCTAATCCGGTGCGATTTTCAACCTCTGCAACGTGTGCTACCATCGCGAGTGTCTCGACATCTTCGTTCAGATGGAGCAGTTCATTGAGTGCATATGCTGTCGCGAGCGAAGCGGCACCGCTGAGTCCAAAGCCGCAACCGAGCGGCAATGGGGAAGTTATATCCACCTTCACACCTGTCGCACTTACGTTTTGGATTAACCGATCAACAACAGCCTGTACTGTCGGAAAATTGATGTTTTGTCCGTTAAACAGCACGTCTGTCTCACGGTGCGCAGAAACGATGACTTCTACACCTTCTTTAACGGTGAACCCCATGCCGAGCGAGTGCATACGGGTCGCATCGGCATGCGGAATAATTTTGAAAACACACGAAATGTTGCCGGGGGCAAAGGCTTTTCCCATTCTACACATCCCGTCGAGGTGGGGCATATCTGGAATGGAAGGCACCTTCACCACAGTGTCCCGCCTCTATCTTTGCCGCTTGCCCGCCACCGGTAACGGAACACCTCGCTCCATCTAATTCCGGTAAGACGTATCGCTGAAACCATGCACCCATCTGTTGTTTCATATCAGCTACACGGGCATTCTGAGACTTGTCGTCTATCAGGTTTTTCCGTTCACCTGGATCGTTTACCAAGTCGTACAACTCATGCGGACCATAAGGGTACCGATGGACGTACTTCCATTCCTGTGTCCGGATCATGCGGACGGGACCGTACTCATCGAAGACAACGATCTCATTTTTCGCGGCGTTCGTCTCACCAGAAAGCGCGGGCACAAAACTTCTGCCGGGTGACATATCGTCATTCGGATCGGGCAACCCAAGATAATCGAGGAGCGTCGGCATGAAATCGTATTGGCTCACCATCGCTTCGCTGACACGACCTTCTGGGATACTGCCGGGCTGACTGACAATGAACGGAACTTTAACAGAGTTTTCGTACATATTCAGCGGGAATGTTCCGTTCCCTTTATGCCAGAACCCGTGATGTCCACACGAATAGCCGTTGTCACTACTGAAAACAACAAGCGTATTCTCACGGATTCCTAACTGGGCAAGTCTCTCTAAAATGCGTCCGACGTTTAAATCAAGTGCGGTAATCGCCGCGAAATAGCCTTTTAGCGACTCACGATTGCCCATGTGCACAGCGGCACCTTGCACAGCCCACGGGTGCAACGCCTCCTGTGGACAGGTTTTGAAGGGACAATCGTCATAGGAGTCAACAATGTCTTGCGGGTGTCCCGTAAATGGTGTATGCGGTGCGTTATAGTTGACGCTGAGATAGAAGGGTCCCTCCTGATTCGCCGAGATAAAGTCCAACGCATCATCAGTGATGACATCGGTAAGATAGCCGGGTTGCCTGTCAACCTGTCCTTCTGAAGTAGGGGTGGCTCGGATCATATCCGCATCGTTATACTGGCTTCCACCCGTAGGCAAAGCGAACCAGTGGCTGAAGCCGTGTTGTGGTGTTAAGCTATCGCCGAGGTGCCACTTACCGCTCAATCCGACAGTATAGTCATTGTCGGCTAAAACATCGGTATAACAGGTCAATCCATCAAGGTATTGAGCGGGATCTGGCGGCATATTTCCGTCGCGAATCCAGTCGTGTACACCGTGCGCTGAAGGGATACGACCGGTCATGAGACTTGCCCGCGCCGGTGAACAAACGGGACTTGTGCAGAAGAAATTGGGGAAGCGCGTCCCCTCCGAGGCTAATTGGTCAAGATAGGGGGTTCGGACTTCATCATTGCCGCAACAGCCCGCCGCCCAGGGTCCTTGGTCGTCGGTTAAAATAAAGATGACATTTGGTTTGTTTTCCATTTTTAAATTTTCCTTGCGGTTCGATGAGGTGGATTTAGGTCTTGACGTTCCGTGACGTATATCCGCCTTCCACTTCGTTTCAGGCTACGTTTCGCTACTCATCCAATGGCAAATAATAAAAACCCTCCATGATAATATGTTAAGTCCATGATAATATGTTAAGATGGGTATGATAGACTATATTTCACACCAGTTCATTGGATTGGATCGATCGCTTTTTGCAATTCTTCAAGCAGACGAACAATGTCTCGGTAGCACTTATCAAACGAATCTGCTTGACGTGCCTGTTCTATGTTAAAACGTGCTGTGAGTGCAGGCTGGTCGTGTGTTTCACTATACGTTCTGCTGCCCTCCATTCGATGGGTCAACCATTCCTTTGCCCCGCGGATTGTCTCTGGATTGTTGGGAGGCTGAATATTACCTTTTAACCCTCTTTGCCCCCGGAGTGACTCAGCTGATGCCAGGAACCATGCCTCAAACTCATATTTTGCCAGCACAACGGCAATCGGTAGATCGCTGCGAGCTTGTGATGCCCGATTAAGCAGTTCAGGACCTAGCTGTGCAGGACAAGCATCGTCAGCGTCAAGGATAATAAATATGGCACCCTGTCCCCCAATTCTCTGAGCTGCTAATTCAACCCTCCGCTCAAACTTATCCGCTTGAACAACCTGATTTCTATGAACACGAATCGGGTGTGGCGTTTCAATCACCAAGTCTGGATGAAGTTCTGCCGCGATGCGGCGAATCAGAAGTGGCACAGCTACTACATCACCATGTCCTTCAACAATGCAACCGACTTTGACCGTCATCCGCGTCTTTCCTCATCCTTCGTTTTGCCAGAATTTCTTCTCTCAAAATCGAACAAACGGAGTTGTTTCGCTTTTTCAGCGGAAACTACGGATGTCTCATCAGGTTGCAATTGATCTATACGTAGTAGCTCCCCTATTGTAAACAGTTTGTCGTGCACGACAGACCTTCCAACTTCGTCCACAGGAGCGATTGTTGTATTCCCACCATGTGCTTCAACTGCGAGAATTGATTCCACATCCAAGTGCTTGTCCTCAAGCAAGTCTGGACTATGGGTGGTGACAATAACCTGTGTCCTATGGGCGGCATCTCGAAGTCCATCTAACAATACACCTGCTGCTGCTGGATGAAGAGCGATTTCCGGTTCTTCAATCCCGACGAGCACCACGCGTTTTTGTCCTTCATAATTTCCTTGGAATAGTGCTACCAGAATCCCCAAGGCGCGGAGCGTGCCATCAGACATATTGTTTGCAAGAAATCGCCATGGGTGTTTATCGCCCGTGACAGCCTGCCTGAATTCCAATGTTTCTTTCGGTCCAAAATCTTTGACATCTACCGCATGAACACCAGGGACAACCACGGACAGATACTCCTCAATATTTTTCTTTACAACGGCGGAAAGTTGGGTAAGAATACTTGTCAGGTTACTCCCATCACGCATGAGTACCTCGCCCGGTTCTGGTGCCTGAAGATCTCGGATTCTATCGGGATTAAGGTTATAAAACCCCATCCGAGAAAAGGCTTCATAGGCAGGGCGAAACTCCGGCAGACCGGAAGCATTTACTAAGTAGAGTCGATCGGTTGCAGCCGCCGGCATTACCCCCACACTTTTGTCTGTCACAGTCCCATCCTCAACACGGAAATATTCCTCTGGTGTGAGGCATAACTCATTTTGAATTCTACATTCCTCAGTCTGGACCTCGTACCCACCCGGCGAACGCGTCCCGATTCGAAAGGCATAGTGTCCCGTAACACCTTCAGGCAGGGCGAACTCAAGACGAATGTTGAAATGATTTGGATGTCCACGGGAGCGACGGCGAACATCATTGATGCCCCCGCGATCGCGTATCGCGTGGTCGAGTGATGTATTCAACGCATCCGCAACAAATCGCAACGCATCCAGAAAATTGCTCTTACCCGAACCGTTACGTCCTACAAGGAACGTTAACGGTCCCAACCGGACATCACACGCGGCGATACTCTTATAGTTTTTCAGAACAACTCTTGTAATAAACGTTGAATCTTTCATGTCACTAAACCTTACCTCCGCACCTCTGCTGTAGGAGGAGCTTGTAACCCCGATTCGATGCAGAGTTACGCCACCGGAAATCCGGCACCGACGAGCGGTTCACCATCCCCCACCTCGATTGTTGGAACGAGGACGTGGTTCGGCGATTGCGCGTTGTTATAGCAGACATCTTGCGCCATGAAAATCATAACGAAGGCGCGGCGTTGACGCTTCGTAACATTCGGTGGCGTGCCGTGAAAGTTGAGGCAATGATGAAACATACACTCACCGGCTTTCAATTCCACAGGAATGCCGTGATCAATGCTCAATTCTCCCCTTTCCGCCCACTGATTATGGGGCGGTTCTCGCCCTTCTTCGCGCGCCTTCGCCGCTGCCGCATCTGCCGCCGCTCTTGCTGTAATGGAGAAGCGTTCGTCTCTGTGGCTCTTCGGCATAACATGCATGCACCCGCTATCCACCGTTGCATCGTCCAGAGCGAGCCAGCAACTTACAATGTTCGGTGGACTGAGTGGCCAAAAGAAGAAATCGTGATGGAATGCGAAATGTCCATTATCATGCGGCGGTTTGGAAATGACCTGATCGTGCCAGAGACGGACCTCAGGTGTATCCAGCAGCGCACGCGCCGTCCCAGCGATGAGCGGGTGATGAATGGCTGCCTCGTAATGCGGATCCCGCTTCCACATGTTCACGTACTGATGAATCGCACGCGGGTGACCGCTTCCCCGACTGAGTCGGTTCTCGCGGCGGTCGTGTCCATACTTGAACTCCGGCGAGGAATCGTCGCCTTCGTTAAGTTCCAATTCAATGACCGCATCTAACCCCGCGCGCATGGCTTCAACGCCATCGCTATCTAAAACTCTCCCAAACTTGAGATAGCCGTTTTCCTGAAAAAAATCGACCTGTTCTCGTGTTGCCATTTCGTGCCTCCATGTGTCAATTGTTCTGCGACTGAATTGGGTGTTTCCTTCCAGCAATCTATCAGATCGGAAATTGGTGATTGCCTGCTGTCAACCCACCATCAATAACGAAGACTGCACCCGTTGCAAAATTGGCTTCATCGGATGCGAGGAAGAGCGCGGCATTCGCGATGTCAATAGGTTGCCCAATCCGCCCTAACGGATACCACGGCGTGATTTCATCCAAGATCTGTGGGTTACGTTCAATCATCGGTTCCCAGACTTCGGTTTGAATCGTTCCGGGACAAATACAGTTGATACGGATGTTGTCTTTACCGTGTGCGACTGCCATAGATCGGGTCAAAGCGATAACGCCACCTTTCGCAGCAGAATACGCGTGGATCGCCTGTAACCCGATGAGACCATTGACAGAAGCGATATTAACGATGCTACCGCCGCCAGCCGCTTGCATCACAGGGATAACGGCGTTAGAACAGTGGCTGGTGCCTTGGAGTGCGACCGCTAAGTTTGCTTCCCAGTTATTGTTCAGCACGTCGGCAGTGGAACAGATAGCGTTATTCACCAAGATGTCAACAGTGCCGTAGGTATCAACAGCTGTAGCAATAAGTTTCTCGGCATCGGTGGCATTAGAGACATCGGCGTTGATGAAAAGCGATTCACCCCCCGCCTCGGTTATAGCAGTGACCGTTGCTGTCCCGAGGACCTCGTTTACGTCATCGACGACGACTTTCGCCCCCTCTTCAGCAAACCGAAGCGCAACTGCTCTGCCGATACCGCGCCCACCTCCTGTGACAATGGCTATTTTGTTATCCAACCGCATCTGTTGCCATCCTGTATTTTTCTTTTCAGGATTGAAAATATTAAAAACGGCTTTTGTATTATAAAATTTACCGCGTTCGCCTTTTGAAAAATCATATTTTGCTTTCGCTTGTTTTGTATCATATGATAGAGACATGTCGCCCCTCTGGGGCTTGCTTGAGGGTGGATACCTATTTCTATAGACATGTCGCCCCTCTGGGGCTGTGCTTCTTTGGCACCTGAAACTGAAGCCGCCGTAGGCTGCGAACCGACTACCGACCACCATTCCTCAATGTTGTAGCGTCTGTGAAATGAAAAGTTTCGTGCGCTCGTGCTGTGGGTTATCGAAGAAATCTGCGGGTGCTGCGTCCTCAACAATTGCTCCTTCATCAAAGAAGAGGATCCGATCAGCGACCTCACGTGCAAATCCCATTTCATGCGTCACAACAAGCATCGTCATGCCAGAGCGCGCGAGTTCACGCATCACGTCCAAAACTTCCGTAATCATCTCGGGGTCCAATGCACTTGTCGGTTCATCGAAGAGCATAATCTTCGGTTCCATTGCCAATGCTCTTGCGATTGCGACCCGCTGTTGTTGACCGCCCGAAATTTCTGAAGGATACTTGTACGCTTGATCTGCGATATCCACCCGTTCTAAAAGCGATAAAGCGATCTCTTCGGCTTCACTTTTCTTCATCTTCCTGACTCGGATGGGACCTAAGGTGATATTCTGTAAGTTCGTCAGGTGAGGAAACAGATTGAACTGTTGGAACACCATACCGACTTCCTGACGGATAAGATTGATATTGCGGAGATCATCACTCAGCTCAACACCATCAATGACAATTGTGCCGCGCTGATGCTCCTCCAAACGATTCAAGGTTCGGATAAATGTAGATTTCCCGGAGCCAGAGGGACCGCATATCACCGCCCTTTCGCCTTTTTCAAACGAGGTCGTAATCCCCTTGAGGACGTGGAAATCGTCAAACCATTTGTGTACATCCTCACAGATAATAATAGGATTTTTAATTTTTCCTTGCGGTTCCGTCAGATGCGTTTTCATCTTTTTAATTTTTCCTTGCGGTTCGGTCAGGTCGGTCATGCATTAAACGAAGTAGGTTGGTGCAGTGACATGCTTCCGACACCTATTCCTAAATTTCTCCAACCCGGAGGGCGTCCTCAATTTCCTGGCTGCCGTAGGACATGGAATAACTGAAAACGAAATAGATAATTGCAGCGAACAGATAGACCTCGGCTTGCAGTCCGAACCAGTCTGGGTTGGCGATAACACTTCTGGCGACCCCTAAGAGGTCAATAAGCCCAATGATAGCAACCAAAGATGTGTCCTTAAACAACGCGATGAATTGTCCAACAATCGCTGGAATGACTGATCGGAGTGCTTGCGGTAAGACGATCAACAGCATTGTCTGTGCGTAGTTAAGTCCGATCGCTTGTGCCGCCTCGTGTTGTCCGCGCGGAATCCCTTGGAGTCCTCCACGCACATTCTCCGCCATGTAGGCGG
This sequence comes from Candidatus Poribacteria bacterium, assembly GCA_965220065.1. GTDB lineage: Bacteria > Poribacteria > WGA-4E > WGA-4E > WGA-3G > WGA-3G. The sequence goes on along the minus strand of OZ244804.1, from coordinate 3,116,795 downwards.
CAGAGAAGAAAGTGATTCCGATCATCATCCGTAAAACTTGGTTGATATCAAGCCCCGGCATGAAGATCGGTATCAAGATACTCCCCATGAATAGGATTGTTATTAACGGCACCCCGCGAACCGTTTCAATATAAGCCGTTGAAATCCATCGGATAGCAGGCAGATTGCTCTGACGGCAGAGTGCTAAAAACACACCCAGCGGAAAAGAGACGACGATACCGACAACCGCTAAAATCAGGGTCAACAGCAGTCCACCCCAATTGCTTGTGAGAACCCCATTCTCCCCGAACCCGCGTAACACTATCATTATCACGGGAAATGAGAGCAGCCACGCCCCCAAAAGCCAGGGGCGTAACCCCGTTCTGCCGCGTCCAAGGAAAAGAGAAACGACTGTTGTGGCTACGGCACCTAAAAACCATCCTCGCGTCGAGAGTTCAAAGGGGGAAAGCCCACCAATGAACCAAATACCCGCAAGCACAACGGCAAATCGGAGCGTCAAGCCACCCCATATCCCGGCACTCAAACCGACAAGCACGCACAAAATATAAATTACACTCCATACACGCCATATCTGCTCCCGTGGATAAGCCCCGACACCAAAGAGCTGAAGATTAGCCGGAATAACACCCCACTTCGCTTCTGTGAAGGACCACGTCAAAAGCCCTTTAAAAGTAAAGAAAAGGAATATAAGAGCCAAGCAACTCAAAAGCACGTTGTACCACGTGTTAAATAAGTTGTCCTTAAGCCATCGTACGAAACCTTTTGTATGGGCTGGGGGCTTCATTTCTTGCATATTTTTAATTATTCGCAAAGCGTTAACGACAGTCTTCTGTTTATTGAGAGGTATACCCTTATATCCACCTGCGCCGTTGTTGCAGGCTACCATCTTAAGTTAATTTTCGTAACCGTAGTCCGTAATGTAATGGAGGACGGATATACGGAAAGGAACGTCAAACTTGAAATCTACCTGACCGAACCGCAAGGAAAAATTAAAAACCAACTCGGTTAATCCAGCGGTTGTACCAATTCATGGCGGCTGATGTCGTCAAACTCATCACCAAGTAGCTCACCATAATCATCGCAAAAACGGGAATTGATTGTCCCGTCTGCGTCATCATCGTATTTCCGACACTAACCAGATCAGGGAAACCGATTGCGACAGCCAGACTTGAATTTTTCGTGAGATTCAGGTACTGACTGGTCAGCGGCGGCACAATGATAGGGATAGACTGAGGGAGAACAACTAAGCGTAAGGTTTGTCCTTCTTTCAAACCGATGGCTCTCGCGGCTTCCCGTTGGCCCTTAACGACCGATTGTATACCGCTTCTCACGATCTCGGCAATAAAAGCACTTGTATACACAGAAAGCGCAATTAAAAGGGCAGAAAACTCTGGTGAAAAGCGCATCCCTCCTCTGAAGTTGAAACCTTGTAACGCCGGTAAATCCAGTGTGAACGGTCTGCCCGGGGTGAGAAACCATCCACAAAGTGCCACGATAAGGAAAGCAGGCAGTGCCCACTTGGCACGAAAACCGGGACGATCCAACTGTTGGAGCTTCCGCCACCGCACAACATAGAGAACCGCCGCCAAGAGAAAACCCGCACCAAGAAAACCGAGCCAAATTTTCAGACCTGAGGTAGGTTCAGGCGACGGTAGGTATATCCCTCGGTTGTTGATGAACACACCTCCGAACAGTGCTATACTCTCTCTAACCCTGGGAAGTTGGCCGACTACGGCAGTGTACCAAAACAGAATCTGAAGCAGGAGCGGAACGTTCCGGAAACATTCAACATAGGCGGTTGCTATCGTTCGGATTAACCAGTTACTCGACAGTCGAGCGATGCCGAAAAGGAGCCCGAGCAGCGTCGCACAAACGACCCCTATGATGCTGACTTTAAGGGTGTTCACGATCCCAACCCAGAACGCTTTGAGATATACATCCGAAGGTTCATAGGGAATACCCTCCGAAATGTCAAACCCGGCTTCGTCCTGAAGGAAATCGAGGTTCAGTGTTAACCCAAGCCCACGGAGTCCCTTCAGCATGTTCGTGTAAAGAATGACCAACAACAGAATCACACCGAGCAAGAAGATAACCTGAAACAGGACCCGCAACACTCGGATATCTCGCCAGAAGGGGATTTTTCCCGATACACCTTTAGGTGTATTATTTTCCATTTTTAACGGAACGGCATCGCATAGAGTAAACCACCTTGCGTCCACGGCTTATTGACCCCACGCGGCAGACCCAGCGGTGTCAGATTACGGTCAAAAATCTCGCCATAGTTGCCGACAGCAGCGATGACTTGGCGTGCCCAATCCTTCGACAGCCCGAGTTTTTCACCCATACCCCCACTTTCATCTAAACCCAAGAACCGCTTGATTTCGGGATTCTCTGTATTCTCTGGTTTAAAGGTGCTGACGTTGGCTTGTGTAATGCCGTGCTCCTCGGCGGAGAACGTGGCATAAACGACCCAACTCACGACGTCATTCCACTTGTTATCTCCGTGGACGGTGACAGGCCCCAAAGGTTCTTTTGAAATGGTTACGTCAAGAATAATATGGTCATCAGGGTTCTTTAGGGATTGACGGCGTGAGACTAATTGCGACTTGTCGCTTGTCACGGCATCACAACGCCCCTGATCGTAACTTTGATAAAGCGTTTCAGTTTCCTCAAAGACGATAGACTCAACTTCGATTCCCAAGGCGCGTGTCGTATCGGCGAGGTTTAGTTCGGTCGTACTGCCAGCAGTGACACCGATAGTTGCACCCGCCAACTCTTTGAGTGATGTGATCCCCAACTCCTTGCGGAGCATGAACCCCTGGCCGTCGTAAAAGGTCGGTGGGCAGAAGTCAGCACCGAGATCGGTGTCGCGAGTCAGCGTCCACGTAGTGTTACGAATAAGAACATCTATTTCGCCCGTCTGGAGAGCGGGGAAACGTTCAGCAGCCTTCAAGGGACGGAACTCCACCTTATCCGGGTCCCCCAGAACGGCAGCGGCGATCGCCCGACCGTAATCTACGTCAAACCCCTTCCATTCACCATTTTGACCGAGGAAACCGAAACCGGGCAATTCCTTGTTGACACCACATATCAGTCGGCCTCTGTTTTTAACCTTGTCCAGAACACCTTCCTCACCTTCGGCGAGTAATGGGACTACCAATACTATCGCTAAAACGAATACGGAAACGCGAAACAATAATTTACGCACAGAAATCCTCTCTTTTTAGTGTAATCCCAATTATAGGGATCGTTTAACAACATATGTTCATCAATTAAAGTTTGTTATAATCGCTAACAATTTTACCAAAATCGCTTTTATGCCTTTCTCTGAAAAAAAAGCGGTGGTTCTACTTTTATACATTTTATCAAACCGTCCTTATACTGTCAAGGAAATTAATCATAGGTAGATGACTGATAAACTATGCGAATTCAACTGAAAAATTTAGCGAAAACCTCAGTAGGTAGCCTACTTGTATCATCAACCTTTAACCTCTGTAAAATCGGTTTCCAAATACATCGCTGTCGGCAACTCAAAGGCTTTGTCAATTTGCCCCATCCCGTGCAACTGACCACAAAGTATGCCCCATTTCGTGCAGTACATCCCCAGTATTTCGCTAAGCAGCGTAGCAATTGGTATAACTCAGATCGGCACAAAATTTGCTAAAGTAAAAGGCATATACTTCAGGCTTCTCCTACTATAAACTACATGCAATGCATAGTTTCAGACTTGAAAAAGGGGTTAATTGCTATGTTCAGAATCCTCGTTACAATATGGCTGGTGAGTATGCTCGCTTTTTATACCATTGACTATAATACGATTGAAGTCCAAACTGATGAACCTATTAAAATAGATTTTGTACCACCCGGTCTTTCGATGGTTAATGAATTGTGACCAAGTGATAATAAATCGCTGGATGCGATCGAAGTTGACGACGTTCAACCGCAACCCGATATGCCCGTAAATTTGCTGCGGTCAAACCCAGCAGATGGTTTCTCAATTATTGGTGTTGAGACCATCAGGCTTTATTTTGATAACAGACCGACAGATGTGAAAATAACAGAAGCCTCAGAAGATATTCATCGGGCGATTGTCAAAGGCAACACCGTCGAAGTCTCTATCACTCAACCTGTCTCCGCGCGTTATATTCACTTTACTATCACATGGAACGGTGGCAAGGCGAGACTGGTTTATCCGAACGATCCAGACGATCATATAGCGGATTTTCTGATGGCGTGGCCAGCAGACGGTAGTTCAATTGTTGGTGTTAACGAGATTCAGGTTTGTGTGGGTGGTGTCCCCGAAAATGCCAAATGTTATAACCATATATCCGAAAGTTTCATTGATGTGGGTACTTTTACAAACACGATCTATATCGATGTGCCTCACCCGATCAGAGAACCCTCTATCAGCTTTACGGTCTCATGGACCTCAAGAGATAAAACGAAACAGAATTCAAAGAAGTTGACGTATAGGAACGAAGACGCCGCACCCGAAGAAACCGAAAAATGGAAACCTCAATGATCCTAATCCATTACAACTACACTTGACATATTTCAAAAACCTTGTTAGTATAATTTGAACCAATACTTACCAAGGAGAAGAAAGATGAAGAAGTTCATAATCGCAGAAATTTGTGTTGTGATCGCGCTCATTGTTGGATTTTGGCTCGGACGCATCACGGGTACCGACACGAGTTACGAAAACTACTACGACAACGCCGATAAAGCATGGACAGCATCACAGACAATCGATAATCCACCAATAACACTTGACGAACCGGATCAAAACCGTTTACGCAAAGTCCGAGCTGCGTACCGCGAAGTCTTCGACAAATACCCTGACAGTCTCTGGGCAGACGATGCCATCTACCAACTCGCTTCTCGTATCCCACGCACCGATGAAGAGGCTTTCGCGCTCTTCCGACGGCTTATCAACAATTATCCAGATAGCGAATGGGCAGACGATTCGATGTACGCCATCGCTTTCGCTTCTTATCAGATTGCGGAGCAACTCAAAAAGACCGGCACGCTCGAATCCGTGGAGGCTTACTATGACCGTGCGCTCGCGCTTTACAACCAACTAACTGCAATATATCCGGGCAGTGAACTGTCAGATCAGGCGGAGTTTAATAAAGCAATGTGTTACTATGGAAAGGGTGAATTGAACCTCGCGCTTGCTCAGTTTGATGCACTCAGAGAACCGTTTAGTGACAGCCCGTTGCTCTATCAGATTCTATACGTTACCGGCGAAATTTACCTCAGAAAGCAGGACTATGAAAGCGCGCGAGTGGAATTTACAAACGTCGTGGATTCCGGAGATCCGGACCTTTCACCGCTTGCGAGTTTCGGCATCCCTCAAACGCACCTTGCCGAAGGAGAATACCAAGAAGCGATTGATGGCTACCAGAGAGTCATAGATCTCTATCCAGACACCAAAGTGGGTCAGGATGCGTACTTTTATATGGGATGGGCGTATGAGCGGCTTGGCAAATATGACGAAGCCATTGCGCGACTTGAGGAAGCCATTGACTTGTATCCGCGCAATGAAAACGCCGCCAATTCACAGATTTATATCGGGCAAATCGCTTACGCCAATAACGACATGGCGAGTGCCATCGACGCGTACCAGAAGGTCGCAGACAATAGCACTTACGATTACGATAACCGGCGGCAAGCACAGTACTGGGTCGGCAAAATCCATGAAGACGGTGGCGATTCGGATTCAGCAGTAGACGCATACCAGAAGTTAATCACAGAATTCCCGGAACCCCACAAAGAAGCAACCCATCCGTCGAATAATATCAACGAGAATTACATCCAAAATTTAAGGAGTGCCGGACTCTAACGCTTGTCCGAGGTCGGCGACAATATCTTCGGCATCTTCCAACCCAATGGAAATTCTGACTAAGCCATCGGTAATACCGGTTCGTCGACGGATCTCTGCGGGAACATGAGAATGCGTTGTTGACGCAGGATGGCAGATAAGGGTGCGCACGTCTCCCAAACTGACTGCCAGCGAACAGAGTTGAAGGTGATCAACGAGGTGTTCACCCGCGGCGCGCCCTCCTTTCAACTCCAACGTTATCATACCACCAAACGCATCCATTTGGCGTTTGGCGAGTTCGTGTTGCGGGTGACTCGTCAAACTGGGGTAGCGGACCCATGCCACCGCCGGATGTGCCTCAAGAAACATTGCGACATGTGTGGCGTTTTCACTGTGTCGTGTAAACCGCAGCGGTAGCGTCGTGAGACCGTGAAGCGTTAACCACGCGTTGAACGGACTGATAATGGCTCCAAAGTTGCGAAGTGCCCCTTCCTTGGCGCGCACAATGAATTCCTTTTCCCCAATAATCGCCCCAGCGATAACAGCCCCGGAACCACTCATGTATTTTGTCATGCTGTGAGCGACGACATCAATGCCAAAGGTGATCGGTTGTTGGCCACATGGCGTGGCGAAGGTGTTGTCAATAATTGAGGTTAAGCCGTGTGCTTTTGCAATCTCAGCAGCTGCCTGTAAATCAACGAGCTTTAGGAGTGGGTTTGTTGGGCTTTCAAGATAAAGGACTTTGGTATCGGCTCGGATCGCGCGTTCAATTTGTGTAGGGTCTGTCGCATCAACAAACGTCGTCTCAATCCCGAATCGTGGGAGATCTTCATTGAGGATTTGGAACGTAGCGGAATAGAGGTTCTCCATCGCGACGACATGTCCACCATCCACTAAGGCGGTCAGCAGTGCCGTGCTGACCGCCCCCATCCCCGACGCAGTAGCGAGCGCGGCTTCACCGGCTTCAAGGATAGCGAGTTTCTGTTCCAATACCTCTTGCGTCGGGTTCCCCCAGCGCGTGTAGACATAACCGCTCTCCTCGTCTCGGAACGCCTCTGCGAATTCAGCGGCTGTTGCGAAACGGAACGTGCTGTTCTGATAGATAGGGGGTAACAAGGGCATCCCCGTCTTTTCAGCAGAAGATGTCCGAGCCTCGCCCGCATGGATGGCTTGGGTGGCTTTACCTAAACTTTTTCGAGTCATATTTTAATTTTTCCTTGCGGAGAAATAGCGTACGTTTGGATTTGGACGTGCGTTCCTCAAATCTTAAAGAAATTGAGGAAACACCCAAGCAAAAACCCCCAGCAAAAACCCTGCGCCGTTGTTGCAGGCTACAGGTTTGGAGCTAGCAAAAACCTCTTAACTGATAACTGACGACTGACAACTCTTTTTCCCTTGCGGAGGTAGGAACTCACATGTTTTAATAACTCACCTTAATTCCTCAATAGGATGACCTTCAAGTGCCAACAACTGACGTTTCCGTTCCAGACCGCCACCGTAGCCGCCCAACGCGCCATTGCTTCTGATGACACGATGACAGGGGTTGAGAATAACCGCAGTGTTTGCCCCGACTGCACCGCCCACAGCCCGAACTGCTTTCGGATGCCCTATCTGTTCTGCAATCCATTTGTAACTACGCACCTTTCCATAAGGAATCTGACGAATCGTCTCCCACACGCTGTTCTGAAAGCCTGTTCCCCAGTTGAATCGGATTGGTACCTTAGAAAACTCAAGCGGCTCGCCAGCGAAATATTGGTCGAGCATCTCCCGGGCATACGTCAGTACAGGATATTGCATTTGGATGGATGATGATTCACAGAACGGAAAATCATCGGAAAAGAAAACATACGAAATACTCTCTTGATCTGCCGCGACTATGCCTATACGCCCCATTGGAGATTCGTAGGCGATAGTCCGAGAAGTGAGGTACTCCCGCGCCCTCTCATAAGATTGCGCATCAACAGGCATTTTCTTGGAGATTTTCTCACGAAATAGTTTGACTGGATTCATTCTCATTTTTTATTTGACCTCTAATCTATTATACAGTATGCTATATCGCAAACTATGGCTATCTTTGAAACACCCGATCAACTCTATAGTTATATCAGTGAACTGTTTGAAGAAATTGCTACGTTACCGGAAGCAAAAGAGGCACTGAAGTCGGTGACGCTGAACGTTCAATTTAACTACAGCGTGCCCGATTGCCAGATGACCCTAACGGCAATAAACGGCGAATATACCATCGCCCGCGGTGCCTGTGAAGATACTTCCCCAGATGTTGAACTCACTATGACGGGGGATGTCGCCTACAAATTTTGGACAGGCGAACTCAACGTTATGGGAGCGATAACCACACGCGAGATCGGTGTTATCGGTTCCCTGGGTAAGGTGATGCGGCTCGCACCGCTCATCAAAACAGCAGTCCGTTACAACCGCGAGCGAGAAACGGGTTTCAATTCCTAAAACCCAAGGAGGCATCAATGTCAGACAATCTATTAGAAGCACTTGAACCTTATGTCACGCAAATACGGGAAGAAGGCTGGTGCGTCTTGGAAAACGTTATTCCTGCCGATGTGGTTGATGAGGTTCGTGAAGAGGTCGAAACCTCTGAAGCGGACTATAACGAATTCAGAAAAGAGCACGGCGTATGGGGACGCAACGTTATCAGTTTCATGCCGAAGTTCGCTGCGCACCTTGCGAGCGAGCGGCTCCTCACGACTCTCCAGCAGTTGCTCGGACCACAAGTGCGCATTTCACAGACTGAGTATAAGATCCGACCGCCACATTACGAATTGGTGCGTGCATACCACTCCGATTTTCCGTATGATCTGAACCAGAAATGGCACATTCCACAACCGTTTCCGAGTGCTGTCATCGGTATCACGACCCTCTGGATGCTTTCCGATTTCACGACAGAAAACGGCGGGACCTGGATTGTTCCCAAAACACACGTGGACCTCCGGAACCCCAGAGGCAAAGAAGACAACATTGGTGACCGGAATCCAATTGATGGGGAAATGCAAGCCGTTGGAGGTGCGGGCAGTGTACTCATCATGGACAGCCGGATTTGGCACTCCAACGCAGAAAATCCGAGTGCCGGTAAACGAACTGCGGTCGTCGTCAGATACGCACCGTGGTGGTTGAATTTAGAACTTTTTGGTGCGAATACCGCCACGATTCCCGGCGAAACGTTTGACAAGTTACCGGACGATGTCAAACTGCTCTATGAGCACCGAGCAGAAAATCGGGAACCGACTGTCTGGATTTAAAGCAGTAGGCATACTCCGTATGCCGTAACAAAAAAGGAACCCTTTTATGTCAACAACACTTGTACACATCGGCGTCCGTACGACCGATTTAGAAAAAAGCATCCGCTTCTGGCGCGATGCGCTCGGATTGCGAGTTTTCTCAACGATGAATGGCTGTTATGATCTTACGGACGGTTATCACAACTTCCGAGTGTTTCAGCACCGTGGTCCCGACCGTCCGGAACATGTCGGTGGGATGTTAGACTACCTCCACATCGGCGTTCGTGTTCCGAACCTACGGGAAGCGGCACAGCGATGTGAGGATCTCGGTTTCACAATCACCTGGGAAGGATTAGGTGGTGATAAACCTTACGACCCAAATTCGGACGAGTTGCCTTCAGAAGCCTTCAAGATAGAAGACCCAGACGGCATCGTCGTTGATATTACTGAGCAAGACGACCAGTGGCCCGGTGTAGATATTGATAGCAAGTCTTAAAGGTGATATTCACGGCAACATTGATAGGCGCGGTTCACGCCGCGCCACTATAATTACTCGTCACCACCACCCAACAGTCCCAACCGGAATAGGTAATAGAGCAGTGTGAGCAGGCTTGTCACTGCCGCCGCGAGATACGTCAAAAATGCGGCGTTGAGCACTTTACTCGCGTGTTGATTCTCTTCTTGCGTGAGCATTCCTGCTTCCGTCATTGCAACCTTGGCGCGTTTACTCGCATCCCACTCAACGGGAAGCGTTATCAACGAAAAGACGACACCTACTGCAAAGAGTCCGACCCCGAACAGCAGGAAGGGTTGAATAAAGAAACCCACCATTATTAGGATATAAGAGAATATCGAACTAAAGTTCGTCGCCGGGACAAGGGCGGTACGAAGGTTTAGCATCGCATACCCGTGTGCGTCTTGCATCGCATGTCCGGCTTCATGGCACGCGACCCCTATTGCGGAAAGCGATTGACTTGAATAGACATCGTCGGACAACCTAAGTGCCTTCTGACCCGGATCATAGTGGTCACTTAACCATCCACTTGAGCGTTCGATCCGCACGCCGCTAACGCCGTGCCGTTTTAGCATCAGATCGGCGGCTTGCGCGCCCGTCATCCCGCTACGCGATCCGACTTTTGAATATTTTGAGAATGTCGATTTTGTGCGAAACGTCGCGTAGAGGGACAGTGCCAGTCCCGGGGCAAGAAACACGAAATAAAGCGGGTCAAAGAAACCCAAAAACATGATAGACACCTCCAAATTTTTATTTTTAATTTTACCTTGCGGATTTTTAATTTTACCTTGCGGTTAAACAACGTAAGTATTATCTTTCACGCGCATTTCTCAAATCTTAAAGAAACACCCCAGCAAAAACCCTGCGCCGTTGTTGCAGGCTCACAGCCGATTGTAAGAAGATCGAAACCTAATTGCTAAAAATCCATTCTATTACGTGCTAACGTTTTTGAAACTTTTTTAAACCAAAAACCTATTGTGTTTATTTACTGTCGTTAAATATCTGTTCGGTTAAGAAATTATACAGAATATCGTGACGAAATTCAAATCATTTTTAGGCGAGGAACGATCAATGCTTAGAATAATTGATACCCACCAACACCTTTGGGATACCTCTAATTTGGAATACCCTTGGTTAGAAGGGTTCGACCTATTGGGAAAACGATACACCGCAGAGGACTACCGTGAGGCGATTGGAGATCTTAACGTCGTCAGATCGGTACACGTTGAAGGAGATCCCGCTGAAGCGGATGTCGTCAAGGAGGTCGAATGGCTCACACAGATATCCGAGACAGATGGGATGATAGGCGCGATAGCGGCGGCGGCACCCCTTGAAAAACCGAATGCCGAGGCGATTCTTGAGCAACTCACAGGATTCGGGCTTGTCGTCGGCGTGCGTCGAATGGCATGGCATCATCCCGATCCGCAGTTTTATGCCACACCTGAACTGATTAACGGCGTGAAATTGCTGACGAAATTCGATCTCTCTTTTGAACTCTGTGCGAATCATGCACAACTTCCAGCGGCAATCGAACTCGTCAAGGCGACACCGGACATCCGGCACGCTCTTAACCACTGCGGGGGACCCGACATAAAAGGCGGACAATTCGACTCGTGGGTAACACACATCAACGCACTCGCCGCCTTTGAGAACGTCCACTGCAAGGTATCTGGGATTGTGACGACCGCGGGTGAGGACTGGACGCGTGAGGAACTGAAGCCGTATATCCTACAGCTGGTAGAGGCTTTCGGCTATGAACGGCTAATGTTTGGGAGTGATTGGCCCGTGTGTACCTTGGCGGCGACATATCAGGAATGGGTAGCGGCACTTTCATGGGCTATTGCGGATGCGTCGGACGCAGAGAAAAATAGGCTCTTTTATGAAAACGCTGCAGAATTCTATTCCATTTCGTTTGAATAACCGTTTTACTTGTGTTATAATTCCTTCAATGTTCTACCTATTTTATTTTCCATCTTTTTCCCGAAGAGGGCTCCCTTATGAAAAAAATAGACTTTGCACCAGAGAAACTTTCTGCCGAAGTTCCAGAATCCAAATTGCGCGGTAAAAAGACTGGGATAACACTTCGTAGCAAAGAAAGGCGTAGACCTATACCGCGTCCGAATTATACAATAGAAGAACTTTTAGACAAGGTCCCAGAACCCAAAGTTGAATCCCGAAAACCCGGCCTTTCGGAAGAGACGGACACCGGACCACCAGTGGGTAGGGAGGTCTGGTAAACGCCACTATGTATGTTCCACGACACGGAGATATCGTGTGGATTGACTTTGAACCTCACGCTGGACATGAGCAAGCAAAAGAGCGTCCAGCTCTTGTACTCTCTGAAGAAATCTATAATCGCAGATTGTGGTTGGCAATTATGTGTCCAATCACGACCAGTCGAAAACCCTACCGCGCAGACCTTGATGTTCCGATCCCACCAGGAGTAGAAATTCGCAGCAAGGACCTCACCCGAATTATTGAGCTTGACGGAGTCATCCAAGCAGATCATATCAAAAGTCTTGATTGGTGGGAAAGACGTGCACGGTACGCGGGGGATATGCCGGATGAAACCGTTGTTCAGGTTTTGCAAATCGTTGCTACTCTTGTGAAAATTTGGTAGTTTTACAAATGCTGAGGAAAGAGCGAGGTCAGAGCCCTTGCCAGCGGAGAGGAAGCGATATATTGAAGAACATATCCGGTGCGATTGGATAAAGATTAATTTTTTAATCCGGTAATTTCCTAATGAGATCCGGGGCGGTTACAAACCGCCCCTACCGGGCCTGGGGGAAATATCAAATTACCGAAATATTTTCTTAAACTTCATGAAACCGCCCCTACCAGATTGGAACAGCACAATTAGAACCGCCCCTACCATTGCTTACGAAAAAGGCGAGGATGTTATTGAAGGGAAATCAATACGGGTTCGATGCCGAGGGTCTCTTGAATGTGCTGCTTCAACGCTACTGATTCTGCCCGCGTGCTGAATTCACCGATCGTTACGCGATGCACAGTTCTTCCATCAACAGTAGCGACACGGAGAACGACCTTCTCATTCGGGTTCTGTAACTGTAACCTCTCCTCCATCGCTTCAGCGTAGTATCGCTCCACAAATGAACCCACCATGAGTGTCATCCTACTGGATACCGACGCTCTTTTTACCTGACTGCTCACCCCAAACTGTAACTGCGCTTGTTCCGTGCTCCGATTGCCAGCAATGTCCTGAACGTGTAACTTGCCAGTGTAAACAGCATTCGGATTCGCTTGAACCTTGCTTAAAACGACCTCAGTGGGAGGCGAACCGTTTCCCTCCGCCTGCTCAATAAGCGCGTTCCCTGTGTCGAAAAGTTCAAATTTCCAATGGGTAAGCGGGTTGATGTCCCACGTTTTCACACCAACAGTTGTCGGTGTTTTCGCGAAAAGTTCCAATGTCGTTGGAATGAGGTCTACCGTCACTGTTCCGGTATCTACGAAGTGTGGCGTGCCTTGCGTATCAAGCACGTGGAGGTGAATCTCGTAATTTCCGTCAGGCACTAAGTTACCGGTATCTGCGAATCCATCCCAGACGACACCTTCCGCTGGCACACCTGCCCCAGATTTTTTCCAAACGCTTTCGGTGTATTCATCCTGGATATCCAACTGCCACCGTAGCGGGGCAGTGCCATCCTCTCCGAGACTCAAGCGAAATGTGGTGTTATCCGAAACACCATCACCATTCGGCGAAATTGCGAGTTCGGAGAGTTCCAATGTTCCATCAAGTGCTTCAGGATCTATTTCGAGTGTCTCCGGCATTAAAATCGGACCAAATTCATCGGCATCAGATGGCTCGGTGCGAGTTGCCACCGATATGGGTGCTGTATCGTCTCCACCCCAGCGTAACGTCGCCGAGATCCAATGCACCCCTTGCTCCAACTCACTACCGCTCACATAGGCATAATCGAGTTGTCCGGAGGAATTTCGGAAACTCAGTCCCCGCGCCAATTCACCACTCCAGAACCTTTCAGAAGCGGTCAAAGCGGTATACCCGAAGCGCAGTCCGATGTGTCCATCAATGAACCAATGTTCCGCACCGAAATGCAATCGGAGACGTTCACCCCAGTCTACGTCATTCGCACCCCGGACGGCGAGATCTGTCGAAAATAGTGTGTTTCCACCGACCTCATAAGTTGTCCCGAAGCGTGCGGCTAAAGGCGCGCTCTCAAGAAGTACACCGTTCTCACGAATGCCGCTGCTCAGTTCAGCAAGGTTCATTCCGACAGTTAGCGAATCACCCCATTTTTGCAATGGATAGGCGAACTGCATCCCTAAGTCCACACTCCATAGAAAATTGGTTCTGATGGGTGTGTTGTTCTGATAGTAGCGCAGGTTCGCACCCGCCGAGGCACGCTGTCCGAGCGCAAGCCCGTATCCAAGAAGGACAATCTGTGTAGACTCCGTCGTGTTATTTTTCCAGCCATCAAGCCATGTTGCGAAGGAGACATTCCCTAAATTTCTGTTCGTCACACCGAACGTCTGTGGATTCGCGGCGACTGAAAACGCCTGATCGCGACTTGAGAAGTTCCCCGGAAACGGCATCCCTCCCATATTGACTTCCACACCATCCATAAATCCTAATGAAGACGGGTTCCATAGAAAACCGTTGGTCGCGGAAGGACCTGCGGTGAACGCACTGCCCATACCGACGGCGCGGGCACTCGCACCCACAAAAATATCGCGTTGGCTTATGCTGGAAGTACTCGCAGAAACGGATACAGCCGCCAACATCATTCCGACGATACCGATTTTTGGGACGATTCGCAGCAGGCGTTGCTTACTCCATCGAAAAAAATTGAATTGCATCTTTTTAATTTATGGCCTCCTGAACTGCTCTCCACTTCGTTACGAGCAGGTTTTCGGTGAGTCTTAGTGCTTCTTAGAACCTGGTCAGGCTCACACAACGCGCTGTAACTTCGTTGTGATATATGTATCTACACCGTTTAACGTTGAATTAATGGAAATGGGTACAGGAGGGGTGGTTTGGTGCGGTTAGTTTGTTGGTTGGGTGGCATATCTGAGAACTCTATCTGCGTCCGTGAATCGCAAATAGAGACCCCACGACCAGCCATTATCGACTTTTTGGCATAGAACGGTATTCCATCCTGCTTTCAGTTGACACGGAACCGCATCTGCATCCATTGTTGCCCAAGCGTCGATACTTTTTCGGTAAATTTCCGTTCCGTTTAACCAAACAGCGATTTCGTCATCGCTCCCGATCAACATCATAGCATCCGTTACTTTCGGCGCGTGAACGTACACCAGCGTGTACCCGACAGTCCTTGCGATAGGAGTGAGGTCTTTGCGTAAATCGAGAAATCCGTCCTCTCCTGAAGTTACTTCCTGCCAGCGGACGGGTTTGCCATCAACGCCTGTGTAAGTTTTCTCCAAATCCAATTGACCGCCAGACTGCAGCAATTCATCAACTGTAGTGACATCCGTCTTGGGAAACGGACCTAAAACAGCGTAGCGTTCCACAAATGGAGAGGCGTTCAACACTTGATAGGAATCGACACCAATTTTATAGCCTGTGGCTTCGGGTGCTTTTCCAACAATACTAAACACAATCTGATTTTCACCAGCACTTAAAGGAGCAGTCCCAAACGAAACCAACGTTCCAGCTATCGGTTCAGAAGAATAGCAATCGTAAGGAGCACCGACCGTTGTATCATTTACAGACAATTGGACGTGCGCATACGCCTGTCCACGCATTAAAATGGAACGAATTTCATAAACATCCCTGTAAGGCACCTCAATTGGAATGGTCAAGGATCCCGTCTTCCCTACGGTTTCCGATGTGAGGGTAACATGGCTTCCACCAATATCAACGCCTTCCGCTCGATAACTTTCCACTTGAATTGCAGCGTTATGTACCCTTGTCTTAGGCAACAAGTCGATTGCCGACTGCGTGTCCTTCGGCGGCAATGTCCATTGCTTCTCATACCAAAATTGTGGGAGGTAGAAGAGGTCTCGTGCCTCATTTGTCAAGACGAGATCGTAGCCATCAAAGCAGATGGCTTCCCCAAAAAAATAGTGAGGCAAGGACCACGGTGTGCTCTGGATCATCTGTGCTAAATTACCCGCTGTGCCGTGATATACCCAGAGAGTGTCGTAAGTACAGACGGTAAGGCGGGTTCTGTCTTCGGAGACTCCGGCACCCGTCACGAACTTTGCGCCGGTGAACTCGCCAACCGTTTCTAATACCTGTTTTTTATCTGGTTCCAGAGCCGGAAAGCGGTAAAGCATGGCGCGTTCGCGTTCTTTCGAGACGATATAGGGGACACCTTCGACAATAAAGAGTCCCTCGGCATCCACATTCTCATTGGGGTACCGATACGGGTAACTTGCGATGACCTCCGCCTCTGTCTCATTGAACGGATCTGGTTCCGCGACGACAACGACTTTCAGATCGAATCGTAATCTACTGTTATTTCCAATCTCACCGATCCAGAGTTGATTTTTGGCGTCAATCCCGAGCGCTTCCCAATCGAAGTTCCGGGAACCGTTTATTTCAATCTTTTGAATTAATTCGCCATTGAGTTTTGTAGCGTAAAGTGCCGCGGGGTTTCCAGAGTCGTTGAGGGTCCAATAGACCCCTGCAAACTGCCGACTCGCGACGATACCGGAACTCTCTCGGATATCGGGATGTGTGTATTGTCCTGTGGGTTGCCACGGAGGTGTGTCAATCGTATCTTGGGATGCCGCCACTGCGGTGCCTAATCCGATGCCAATCGTGAAAATCAGTAGAAGGGATCGTAATTTCATGAATTTTTCTCCTTTGATATGTACTTTAATATTTTACCGCCTTTATGGAGAGAAATCAAATAGGTTTTCAGAAAAAATATGGACAAACCCGATATTTTGTGGTATCATTAAGTACACACATTGTGAAAGACAGTTAATACCCCGACTGGCTCCGAGATCATCGGGAGAAAAGTTTTCAAAAGGAGTATTCGTTTTGCATCGACAATCTGCAAAGAAACATGCACGTGCGGACAAAACAAAGCGGAACCGCAACCGACACCGTAAAGCAACACTTCGGACAGTGATGAAACAAACAGAAACAGCCATTGCGGAAGGGAACGTCGAAACGGCACAGGAATTGTGCCGATCCTTGACAAGCCTCTTAGACAGAGCTGCCAGCAAAGGTGTTATCAAAAAAGGGACAGCGAACCGTCAAAAGTCCCGACTTATCCGCAAAGTGCATGCCCTCACTGCAGAAGCCGCGTAATTTCGGCTTTCTGACAGACAAATTGCTGTTAAAACACAGGAGACTCGCGAGGCATCGGGACAGTAGATCCGAGACCTCGCGTTATCGCGAGATATGAACGCGCGCAGTGTCGCCTTAGAATGCCTGTTGACCCTCTCACACAGTAGTGCGTCAATAGCATCCGTTGTTGACAGTGCATTCGGACGGTACGCAATTGATGGGCGTGAACGCCGATTGGTAAATGGGCTCGTCTATGGCGTTATCCGGTGGCGGAAGCAACTGGACTGGGTGCTCAATCAGTTTATCAATCCCAGATTTCGGTTAGACGCGAGACATCGTAATATCCTACGACTTGGCGCGTTCCAACTGCTACATCTCGATGGGATACCAGCACACGCAGCAATCTTTGAAACCGTCCAACTCGCTACTTCCCACCCACGCAAATCTTCAGGTGGACGGAAGACCGCAGGGTTTATCAATGCGGTCCTCCGTTCCGTGCAACGCAAGGGCACAACAATAACCTATCCATCACTTGAGGCAAATCCGACCGAACACATCGCGCGCGCTTTGTCCTATCCGACGTGGTTAGTAAAACAATGGCTTCAAACGCGCGGCGTTTCGTGGACACTGGCGTTCTGCCGTGCAAGCAATCAAATCGCACCGCTCGCGTTTCGTGTAAATACCCTCCTAACCGAGCGCGAAAAAGTTTGTCAATCTCTGGAAATGAAAGGGTTACCCGCGTCCCTTTCCAAAATCGCACCTGACGGGATAGCACTTGAAAATCGCCCCATCACCACTTTTGACACTGCTGGACGAAATCTTCCTGCGATGCAACTCAAGGACATCCTTAACCAAAGTGATATCTATGTTCAAGACGAGAGTGCCATGTTAGTGGCACACCTACTTTCACCGGCGGACGCCGGATTCATAGTAGATCTCTGCGCCGCACCGGGTGGTAAGACGACGCACTTAGCACATCTCATGCGGAATACCGGAAAAATTATCGCTGTGGATGCCTCAGCAAAAAAAATAGCATTGTTGCAAAAGAACTGCCGACGCCTTGAGGCACACAACGTTGAGACTCGTGTAATGGACGCGGCGAAAGCCGACTTGGCGTTTATCAAAACAGCGGATGCTGTGCTTATCGATGCACCGTGTTCAGGATTCGGAACGCTTCGGCGGCATCCTGACATCCGATGGAACAAAACCCTTGAACAGGTTCGCGGCCTTAGCGAGATACAATATAACCTACTGAAGAATGCAGCACCCCATATTAAACCCGGAGGGATTCTCGTCTACAGCACATGTAGCATAGAACCACTGGAAAACGAGGAGGTCATCCAACGATTTTTGGAAGATTTCCCGATGTATACGATAGAAAACGCACAACGCTTCTTGCCCGATGTTCCGCCGAGTGCAATAACACCGCAAGGCTTTGTCCAGACATTTCCACACGAACACGGGGTTGACGGCGCGTTTGCGGTACGTCTCCGACGTTTTTAACCGATTAAATCTGGACATCGTTCCAAATGTAAAGCTAAGACAAATTATGCCATTTAAGGAAACCTAATTTCATTCCACGATGGTATCCGGCAAAGTCAGGAACCCTTTGAGTATCTGGAGCGGGTTGGAATTACCCAAAAACCACTGCGAAATATAGTGGAGTAGGGACCAGACTTAATAGTAAAAAAATGATCGACTTTAAGCTGTACGCCATTACCGATAGACACCGATGCGCGCCCACGCCATTAGTCGATGTTGTCTCGGAACTGCTGGACGCAGGCGTCACTGCTTTCCAATTGCGTGAGAAAGATTTAAGTGATACCGAGTTGATTAAATTGGCACAACCGATTTCAGCGTTGTGTCGCAATTACGAAGCAACTCTTTTTATCAATACACATACATGTATTGCCCGTAATGTCGGTGCCGCGGGGGTTCATCTTCCAGCGAATGCAGAACCCGTCGATTCCATAAAGGAAACCGAAACAAGTGGCAACTTCTACGTTGGATGCTCGGTGCACTCTTTTGATGCGGCAAAAAGGCGGGAAGCAGAAGGTGCTGATTTTGTGACCTACAGTCCTATTTACGCCACAGCAAGTAAACCCGGATACGGTCCGGCTGTCGGCACAGCGAATCTTGCTGAAGTGGTCAAAGGCGTAAAATTGCCGGTCTTCGCATTGGGAGGTATCACACCTGCACGAGTGTCTGAATGCTTAACCGCGGGAACTTTCGGGGTGGCTGTGATGTCAGGTGTTATGGCACCTAAAGGTGTAGGTGGACAGGCGAAACGCTATCTTGACGCTTTATGCTAACATCGTAGGTTGGATTCAACGCAGCAAATTTAGAGAAACGTTGGGTTTCACTCGTTATCTTTCGACGCGAATGTTTGGAGATAGATTCACTTTCCTTTGATGTGTTAGGGTTTCGATAGTATCCGTTCAACCCAACCTACAATGAAATCCTTACTTAAGTAGAGAAAAAGAATGAAACAGATTTTAACGATTGCAGGTTCAGATTCAGGTGGAGGGGCTGGCATACAGGCGGACATTAAAGCGATCTCGGCGAATGGTGGGTTTGCTATGTCAGCGATAACCTCCGTTACAGCACAAAACACAGTCGCGGTTACAGACGCTTTTGACCTGCCCATTCCGTTGATTGAAGCGCAATTAGATGCCGTTTTCACGGATTTTGAGGTCGCCAGCGTCAAAACGGGGATGCTCTCCTCGCCAGCGATTGTTGAGGCGGTTGCGGAAAAATTGAGGTCACATACACCGCCATCCATTGTTGTAGACCCAGTGATGATTTCCAAAAGCAAATTTCCACTGTTGAAAGAGGAGGCGACCGATAGCCTCAAAACAGTGTTGATTCCGCTTGCAACAGTGATTACGCCCAACGTCTACGAGGCAGAACTTCTCGCGCAACAGGATATCCGAAACACAGATGATGCGCAAAGTGCCGCAAAAGCGATCGCGGAACTCGGTTGTCACGCCGTCCTTGTCAAAGGCGGACATCTTATTGGAAACAAGGCAACCGATGTGCTTTACTGTGAGGGTCAATGGACTTTTTTTGAGGCGGAACGGATTGAGACAGAAAACACGCACGGTACAGGCTGTACCTACTCGGCGGCAATCGCGACACAACTCGCACACGGGAAAGATTTAAGCGACGCTATCAGCACGGCAAAGGCGTATATCACCGGTGCCATCCAGCACGCTTTGGACATCGGACACGGACACGGTCCGACGAATCATTTCTTCAGGTCGTAGGCAGACTGGGGGATTTGGTCTTTAAATAGACCGGATTTAGTCTGGGAATAGACTAAATCCATTCCTTGTATTACATTTCCATTCCTTGTATTACATTCTCAGCCCCTACAAGGGCTGTCGTCCTTCAAATCCGCCCTCAATTTCATGCCAGTAACGGATCTCCTTTTCACCCATCCGCCAACAGAGGTAGACCTCTTTGCCGTTGCGGAGGTGTGGGAAATCGACCAATCCTGGGTCGAGTCCTTTCAGATGACATCCGCGCGCCTCAATCCGATCCAGAATTTCTTGAAAGCGTTTCGTTGCGTTGAGCAGGGCGGCTGTATGCTTACTGCCACCGTTGGAGGAAACCACCTCTAAGAGTGGTGTAATTTCTGCGTGGAGTCCTGCAAGTTTCGCTCTTATCGCTCTTAACAGTGAAATCTCATCAACTAATTCGGGGATGCATTGATTTGCTTCTTCAAGCGTAAAATACCGCTTCTCCTGCATCTTTTAGTCTCCTTATGTCCATAGCGAGAATGTGTGTTAAATTTATGCTGATACTGTCTTAAAATTTACCCTGAATTGCAAGCGATGTCAAGGGGAAGTGGTTTTCAGTCTTCGGTTAAGAGGTTTTCGTTTAAAGACGCTTCCTTCTGATAACCGATAAGCACTATAAAATGGAAAATGAAACGAAACCCACAGAGCAACAGAATCAGAACGTCCCCCGTGCAGTGGGGGTTGTCAGCATTGCCGTGATGGTATCTCGGATATTGGGTCTCGCCCGCGAAACGGCGATAGGTTATTACTTCCCTTCAAAAACCAGCGCGGACCCTTTTTACCTTGCCTTCCGTATACCGAACTTTCTACGCGATATGTTCGGCGAAGGCATCTTGAGCAAGGCATTTATTACGACATTCCTCGCAACAGAGGCTGAAGACGGCAAAGAAGCGGCGTGGAATCTTACGAACCGCATCTTTAATCTAACATTCCTTGTTTTAATGGGTATCATAGCACTCGGTATCATTTTCGCTCCCATTATTGTCGATGTGCTGGCACGGGATAACTTTGATAGAAATTTAGACACCATCGAACATTTCGGATTTGACAACAAGATTGAACTGACAATTTATCTCACGCAATTGATGTTCCCGTATCTACTCTTTGTGTCATTTGCGGCAACTGCCATGGGATTACTGAACAGCAAGGGCAAATTTGGTATCCCTGCGTGTGCATCTGCTTTCTTTAATGTGAGTTCTCTTGCGATCGGGATAAGCGGTTACTATTTATGTCCACTGATAGAGATTCACCCGATAACGGGTATGGCTATCGGTGTAATTGTCGGGGGCATCGCCCAATTTTTAATTCAGGTACCCTCTATGTATGGCGTCGGATTTCGGTACCGCCCACTGTTGAGTCTGCGAGATCCGAGGGTGCTTCAAGTTGCTCATCTCATAGGACCCGCTGTGTTAGGGGTCGCGGCGGTGCAGGTAAATCTACTGACGAACACATTTTTTATTACCTCAGATTCCGGATGGTTGACATGGATTAGTAGAGCCTATCGCGTGATGCATCTCCCGATTGGGATCTTCGGCGTTGCGATTTCAACAGTGGCACTGCCACAACTCGCAAGACTCGTAACAGCAGGAGAGACGGAGAATTTTCGCAATGCGTTCTCTTACGCACTCCGCTTAATGCTTGCCCTGACAATTCCCGCGGGAATCGGACTCATGGTCCTCTCAGAACCGATCTGCCGTTTGCTTTACGAATGGGGTGTAACAGTTGAAGAAGACACCATCGGAACAGCAGGACTTCTGTTCGTCTATGCGTTCGGATTGTGCGGGTTCTCGACGCTGAAAATTGTTACAGATGGTTTTTACGCCTACAGAGATATTCGCGCACCGGTTATCGTTAGTATCTGTGCTGTCGTGCTCAATATATGCCTCAACTATCTGTTCATTTATCGCGGATTATTCCTGGACCCGCGCGCTGTGGTATTTTCAACGGTCTTGACAGTAACGTTGAACTGTGCCGTTTTACTGCTACTGCTCCGTCGTAAGGTTGGACGGTTAGGGCTTCGATCCCTCATCCCGCTGACGCGCAAAATCTTAACCGCTTCAGTGGTGATGGGGTTCATCTGCTGGCTGACAAACGGCGTCATTGAAGAGGATTGGCTCGGCACGGTAGGCATTATCCCACGCATTATCGGAGTGTTTGTCCCGATTGGACTGAGCCTGTTGATACTTGCGGCAATGTATAAGATTTTGAAGGTTTCGGAATTTGACGATATTCTGCATGCATTCAAACAGCGATTTGGAAATTAACCAGTTTTTCACAGGAGGACACTTTGCTAACGAAACGGATAATCCCATGTTTAGATGTGCGCGCGGGAAAGGTCACCAAAGGCATCGCCTTCCAAGGCAATATCGATGTCGGCGA
This sequence comes from Candidatus Poribacteria bacterium, assembly GCA_965220065.1. Lineage (GTDB taxonomy): Bacteria > Poribacteria > WGA-4E > WGA-4E > WGA-3G > WGA-3G. The sequence continues at coordinate 3,094,288 of OZ244804.1, read as the reverse complement.
CCCAGTCGAGATGGCGCGATTTTACTACGAAGAGGGTGCCGATGAACTCGTCTTTTACGACATCACGGCAAGCAACGAACGACGCGATATTATGATTGACGTTGTTTCCGCAGTCGCCGCCGAAATTTTTATCCCGTTTTCTGTCGGCGGTGGGTTGCGTACACTTGAGGATATGCGCCGCGTCCTACTCGCAGGCGCGGAGAAGGTGAGCATAGATTCCGGTGCTGTACGGAACCCTGAAATCATTGCGGAGGGTGCCCGAGCGTTCGGTAGTCAGTGCGTCGTGTTGAGCATGCAGGTGAAGCGGGTCCCAAAAAGCGAAGAGATCCCAAGCGGCTATGAGATTTTCATAGACGGTGGGAGAACACCGGTCGGTTGGGATGCGCTGGAATGGTCTGTGCGTGGGGTTGACTTAGGCGCAGGCGAAATCGTCGTCAATAGCATCGATGCAGACGGCACGAAAGCCGGATACGAACTCGAATTGACGGGTGCCATCGCGGATCTGGTGCCGGTGCCGGTCATCGCCTCTGGCGGTGCGGGGAACCCACAGCATCTACGGGACGTTTTTGTCGAAAGCAACGCCGATGCCGCGATTGTTGCTTCTATCACACATTACGGCGAGTTTACGATTGATAACATCAAAACCTATCTGGCGGATGAAGGTGTGAGCGTTCGAGATACATGGTAGTACTGGCGGTCAGCCGTCGGCAGGAATAGCAGTTGATTAGTCGACAGCTGGCAGCCATTAAGGAAGAATTATGATTGTGAATATATCTCACACGCATAAGAAACCTGAAACATGCTGTATTCAAAATTAGTATAGTCTGAAACGTAGTGGAAGACGGATTTACGAGCAGTCAGGTCAAAATCTCCAACCCGCCTGAACGAACCACAAGGAAAAATTAAAAAATGGAACCGAAATTGCCTGATTCAAGAAATGAAAACATATTAATCCACGTTAACGGCGAATTGTTACCCCGTGAAGACGCGAAGATCTCCGTGTTCGACAGCCTCGTTCAAGGCGGAGATGGCGTCTGGGAAGGTTTGCGTGTCTATAACGGAAAGATCTTCGCACTGGACCCACATCTGGATCGACTCATAGACTCCGCACACGCCATGGGGTTCGCAGGTATTCCGACGCGCGATGAAATCAAACGAGCGATCTTTGAAACGCTTGAAGCCAATGGCATGCGGGATGGTGTCCACATCCGCCTGACGCTGAGTCGCGGGAAAAAGGTCACCTCCAGCATGGACGCACGCGTCAACCAGTACGGGACCACCTTAATTGTGCTCGCGGAGTGGAAGCCTCCCATCTACGCCAAAAGCGGCATCCGTTTAATCACCTCAGCGATCCGACGGAATCCGCCGCAATGTGTTGACTCCAAGATTCACCACAACAACCTGATTAACAACATCCTTGCCAAGATCGAGGCGAATGTTGCTGGCGTGGACGATGCGATTATGCTCGACATCTTCGGCTACGTTTCAGAGACGAACGCGACGAACATCTTTCTCATAAAGCGCGGGGAAGTCCTGACCCCACACGCCGATAGCTGCCTACCGGGGATCACGCGAGGCACGGTCATCGGTATCGCTCGTGAGGCGGGTATCCCGATGACAGAACGCAATGTCTCATTGACCGAAGTTTACACCGCGGACGAAGTTTTCACGACCGGTACTGTAGGTGAACTGAGTCCGGTCTTAGAGGTTGACGGTAGGAAGATCGGGGACGAAGGCATTAGACCTATCACAACTCGGCTGCAGGAACTTTACGCAGAATTGACCACTAACGAAGGCGAACCGCTGCCATAGAATAATCAGTTCTGTGAGAAGGGAAGTACCAATACTTTTCTTGCGAAGATCTCTGTCGTGCCAGTGGAAACTGATGAAGAAATGGAAGCGGCGTTGTAGACTCAAACCTCAACGCGGACAAAGGCGAGATACGCACCGGATAGGAGCACCACAACGAACAATGCCAACAGTAGCATCTCCATCGCAGTCGTATTGAAGTCTTTACTGAGGCTTAGCGTGTCTTCAAATCTCGGGACAGCCTCTGGACTGACAGGTCTCTGCGACATACCCTCACGAACACCAAAGATATGGCGACTCTCTGGATCAGCTCTGTCAGTGTCAACGATGAATTCACGGAATTGTCGGGTGTAACGTTGTGTATTCTCCACAAATTGCAAATGCCGCTCAAAACCCGTTCCAGCAAACGCTTCGATAAGGTGCTGCAGAAGCGTGGCAGGTGAGATGCTGGTGATCGCACGCGCGCGATGTACCTGAGAAGCCCGGTACTTTACTCGTTCTTCGCGCCTGCTTTCCCATCTTTCAAGGTGTTCGGTGTAAAACTCGCTTTTCGCCCTTAACGTGCTGTCGTCCAATCTACTGGACCAGAGCTGATCCCGATATTTATCCCACAAGTCCTCTTGAACTGGGTTACGCCGCTTCCAAAATTCATCGAAGGACACAGCAGGTGAGAAGCTACTCGCAATTGAAGCGAGGGTACTGGGCATAAAAACGACAAAGGTTACCCACGTCAAAAGAAGTATCATCAGACTCACTGCGCTTCGTCGCACACGCGTGGAGACCAACAGCCCTAACGCCAGAAACAGACTTGTGTATAAAAGTGCAAGAACGAAAATAATACCTAAGCGTCCCCAGGCTTCTGTCGTCAGGTGAACAGTATTTGCGGTAGAAATCAATAAAAGGTTCACCAACACAGCAAGTATAAACGGGATACTAATACTAAGCAACGCGCCTAAGAACTTGCCGATAAGGACGGTGTGTCGGGGAATTGAATTCGCTAACATCAATCGGAGTGTGCCGCGCTCGTGCTCACCGGAGAAGGCATCAAAGGTAAACAAAAGTGCTATTAAACTCAAGATATAACCGATGATGAATGCCCAATCCACTTGTGAAACGTCCGGTCCAACGTCCTTATTCTGGAGGTTGGCATCTGGATAGGACAAACTCCAGACCCCTTGGAGTAGCACGTTATTTTCTGAATCGGTCGCGAACACAGGTGGCTCATCCACTTCAATAGTATCTGGTAAAAGGGGTTCACCGCCGTTTGCGCAGAAATGAAGGGAAGACGGCTGTTTGTAGAAGTTTCCCGGTCCGTATTGTGCCAACTTATAGAGGCTGTCGCCGGCGCGAGTATTTAAGCGATCCAAAGATTCGGTGACAGCATCCCGATACCCCTGCACCCGTTCTGGATGCTCTCGAAGATGTCTAACGGCATTGGTTACCATCAATGCCAGCAACAATACAGTTGCAAGTGCAAATCGGAGGCTATTGAGGTTATCGTAGATTTCACGTTTTGTAATATGCCACATTGGTTTTCGGTTCGCTCACCGTGTTCGCTTTCAGTTATCGGTTATCGGCTATCGGTGTGTGGTAGGCACGCCTCGCTTGAATGCCACAAAGTTCTCTTGCTGAGGACTGATTGCTGAAAGCCGATAGCCACTCTACACTTCACTCTTGATGAAAATCAGAAATATTATTGTGAATAGGATTATGTTAATCGTCAACAACAGGAATAAATCTGGGAGTGCTCGTTTGGCATTGATGCTTATGTCACTTCTCTGAAAAGAGAAGCGAGGAAGTGCATCCCAGTCAGCTGTGCCTTTGTCGGCGGCAAACCAGTGCCGCGATTCAAATATTTTTTTGTCATAGAAGTAGTCAATAACTGCACGCCGGTAACGTCGAACCGCGCTGAAAAAGTCTTGAATGCCCTCTAAATCAGTGCCCGCCCAGGCTTCCGTTGCTGCATCATACAACCCGACAGGTGAAAACTTTAACAGTATTCGACCGAGATTTGCGGGTTGGATGTAGACAACCTCTAATGCTGGTTCACGGACAAGCCACGCTCGTTGGACGGTACTGACAATCTCTCTATTGTGGAAGCCGTAATAGTTCTGAACGAGTGGTACATGTGGTTCAGATTCTACCTTAATTTTTCCAGCGTAGAATCCGCTTTGGTAGAAATAGAGCAGTGTTGACGGTTCGTCTGCATCCCTCAAGAAGGAATATTCACCACCTTTCAAGCGAAATCCCCAACTTTCGCCGTCCCGCGATAAGGGACCGAGGATGGTATCATTGCGGAGAAATTTCTTTTTTTCTCTGTCCAATTCTTCCCACATCTGTTTGATTTGATTGTAGGCAGAGGCCTGTGTTTCGGGTTTCGGGGCGGTGTCAACTGCAGTGAGAATCAGATTTGGATACACAAGCACCAAGAATCCCCAGACGAACATGGAAAGCATGAGCGCGGTACTGGTTCGACGCGTTATTGCGGAGATGCATAAGCCGATGAGGTAGAACAGTGATATATAGAGAAGTGATGTCAGGACAATCCCACCGATGCGAAGAAATTCATCCGCGTTCCAAGAAATCGAGGTGGATGTCGTCAGTAAGATGATGGACAGGAGAAGACTTATCAGCAATGGCACAAGCAAACAGAGCATCGCGCTGATGTACTTGGCAAATAGGATGTATCCGCGCTGGATTGGGTGCGTCAGCACGAGGCGTAATGTGCCGCGTTCACGTTCACCAGCGAGGGCATCATAAGCGAAAACCAACGCGAGCAGACTCAGGACCCCTTGAAAAACAAGCGCAATATCAATTGAAGTGAAGAGGCTAAGAAACGGATTATCCGCCCCGTGCTTCTCTGCATCCCAAATTGTTGGTACAAACGCGTGGTATACAGCAATTTCGTTACCCACCTGCTTATCTAACCCCAAATTGAAGATGCTCAACGGGTTCGGGGGGCGATGGACAATTAACTCCATAGCGTAACGGGAGTAGACTTTTTGCTCGCGTAATTCTTGGTGACTTTCCGTGGTAGCCGTATTATAAGCGGTTAGGCGCTGTTCATAGTCCTTGAGGAGCACAACGGTATTGGCAACCACAAGCAAGAGTGTGATGAAGACGGCTGCGGCGAAGCGGAATGTCATCAGGTTGTCAAGGAGTTCTCGACGGATGAGTGTTATCAACATTTTGTATTATACCTCAACACGCACAAACGCGAGATACGCCCCTGATAAAAGAACAACGACAAACAGTGTCAACAACAATAAGTCCACCGCCGCTGTGTTGAAATCTTTGCTCAGACTGATCGTATCCTCAAAGACCGGAATTGATTCTGGACTCACGGGTTTCTGAGACATGGCTTTCCGAATACCTATGAAATGGAGGCTTTCCGGATCCCCGCTATCGGTATCAACGATAAATTTGCGATATTCGCTGGCGTAACGCTGTGCGTTCTCTAAAAATTGTAGATGTCGCTCAAAACCGGTTCCGGCGAAGGATTCCAGAAGATGCTGAAGAACCGCAGTCGGTGAGATACGGGTAATGGAACGTGCATGTTGAACCTGTGCGATCTGCTCGTCCAACTGTTTTTCAATCAAGCGTTCCTGCTCTGATGCTTCTTGCACGACATACTTGCTCCCTGCATGCAAAGCTTGTGATCTGGATCTGCCCAACACGCGTCGGTATTCCTCGAGATGTTTGTCATTAATTTGTTTTTGGAGTACCCGCAATTCATCGTGTGACATAGGCGTGGAGAAGCCGCTGGCAATTAGGGCGAGAACGCTGGGCATAAAAACCACAAGTGTAACCCACGTCAGCAGAAGCATAACAAGACTCACTGCGCTGCGCTGCACACGCGTAGACACGAGCAAACCCAATGCGAGAAACAGACAGGTGTACAGGAGCGCAACAAAGAAAATGATGCCTAAACGTCCCCATGTATCAGCACCGAGGTAGACTGTACCCGATGTGGATAATACGAGAAGATTTATCAAGACAGATAGTGCGAAGGGGATACTAATACTCATCAACGCCCCTAAAAACTTGCCGATCAAGACAGTGTGGCGCGGCACTGAATTGGCTAACATCAATCGAAGCGTGCCGCTCTCGCGTTCCCCCGCAACAGCATCGAACGTAAACAGAAGTGCTATCAGACTTAGCACATAACCAATTATGAATGCCCAATCTATTTTCGTAACGTCCGGTCGAATATTTATCAGATTTGAGGTTGCAGCTGGATACCGCATTTGCCAGAAACTCTTTAGATCTCCGTTTTCCCAAAAATAGTGATGTGCCTCAACAGCACCTGACAGAAAGGGATCGCCGCCTTGAGCACAGAAGTGGAGCGCGGACGGTTTTTTGTGAATCTGCCCGGGTCCCTTTTGTGCGAGTTCATACAAACTGTCCGCCCGCGCTTCTAAAGCATTACGTGCCTCTGCGACAGAAGTAAGGTATTTCTGTATTCTCACGGGTTGCTCTCCGAGATGCACAACTGCGTTGGTGAGCATCAAACTGAGAAGTAACACGGTTGTTAGTGCAAACCGGAGACTATTAAGATTATCGTAGAGTTCTCGCTTCGCTATATGCCACATAAGTAACCAGTTTTCAGAAGATTGGTTATAGGTTATAAGTGGTAGGTTATAAGAAAGAACGGTTGGGGTCCCCTGAACCCTCTTAACTTATAACTGTTAACTTATAACTATTCTACACTTCACTCTTGATGAAAATCAGAAATATCATCACAAACAGGACTATGTTGATCATCAACAGTAGGAACAAATCCGGAAATGCCCGCTTGGCATTTATGCCTATATCACTTTTTTGAAAGGAAAACTGAGGTAGTGCGTCCCAATCGACTTTACCCTTGTCGGCAGCGAGCCACTGTCGAGAGCCGAACGCCTTCTTATCGTATAGATAGGCGACCACTGCTTGCCGGTATTCTCGAACTGCGTGGAAAAAATCTTGAATACCTCTCAAATCAGTGCCTGCCCACGCCTGTGTTGTGGCATCGTACATTCCGACTGGCGAAAGTTTCAACAATATTCTGTCAATGAACGCTGGCGTTACGAAGATTTCCTGTAGCGCCTGTCTTCGGATAAGCCATGCTCGGTTTGCTGTATCAACCATGCGAGGTCCGAGGAAACCGTAGTAACTTTGGGCATATTGGACCTTAGGGAGATATCTATCATAGAAGTCTTTATAGGATATAACACTCCAATAGTAATAGAACAGGGTCAATTGATTCTCCATAAATCCATCACCACTCGTCCATCCACTGGGACCTTCCATATCGAACATTGGGTCATCCCCTGGCACAGGGTCATTAGCAAGGAAGTTTTTTCGCTCTCTGTCGAGTTCTTCATATATCTGTTTTATTGCATTGAAAGCAGATGCGGCGCGTGCACCTGAGGGGTCTTGCGGAACATTCGTGGTAAGAATCATATTCGGATAGACCAATACCAAGAATCCCCAAACAAACATTGACAGCATCAGCGCGGTGCTGGTGCGGCGCGTTACTGATGAAATCAGGAGTCCTATGAGGTAAAACACTGAGAGATACATAAGCGATGAGAGAACGATCCCACCCATGCGGAAAAAATCCGCGGTACTCACGGAAATCGAAGTGGATGTTGTTATTAAAATCACGGCGAGGAGGAGGCTCATGAGCAACGGAACAAGCAAACAGAGCATCGCACTGACGTATTTTGCAATCAGGATATTTCCGCGTCGGACAGGATGCGTGAGAACGAGGCGTAACGTGCCGCGCTCGCGTTCGCCAGCGAGGGCATCGTAGGCGAATATGAGTGCGAGTAGACTGAGAACCACTTGAAAAATAAAGACGATATCAATCGAAGAGAAGATATTGAGAAACGAATTATCCGAACTATCCATTTGGGCATCCCACAGGGACGGAACAAACCAAGGCGACACTCGAATTTTGTTTCCCAATCGCTTATCCAACCCAACATTGAACAGGCTCAAGGGATTGGGTGGACGATCAACGTACAATCTGTCCATCCCGGGCGAATAGGTTTGCCACTTATGTAATCGCTGCCGATGTGTCTCAAGGGAGGTGTTGTAACTCTCCAATCGACGCTCGTAATCTTGGATGAGTACAGCGGTGGCGGCAACCACAAGCAAGAGTGTAATGAAAACTGCCGCCGCAAATCGGAATGTCATGAGATTATCGAGGAGTTCTCGGCGGATGAGCGTTATCAACATGAGGTCTTTCCCAACAAATTGTTTTCGTGTGAATGTGAAGCATTTTAACTAACGAAGTATCAAGCCATACAACGTTGACACAAAGATATTAGGTCGGTAGTATTGATATATTATAACCGAATTTACCTATTTGTCTTCACTGAAATTTCTCTCTACGCTTCGTCACAATTGTTTGGGAAAGCGTTTTTTTAGAGGTAAGGGTCAATCTATGGGTTGCCAAAAAGCGAAGGGAGTCCGCGAATCCACGAGAGGATACGCGAAGGAGTTGTCAGGAGTCAGTTAGGGGTGTTAGAAAAGGAGATAGGAAAAGTGGGCTTACCTGGAATCGAACCAGGGACCTCGCGCTTATCAGGCGCGCGCTCTAACCGTCTGAGCTATAAGCCCACAAAAAGGAGAGATACTCGCGAAAAAACAGCTTGCTCTCGTTTCTCAACAAGCACTATTAAGTATACACGGGAAAAGAAGATTTGTCAAATTAATTTGTCAGAATCTGGTTTTGATTGCTCCCCACGTCGCCGCTAATTTAAGACGCGGTGAAACAGGACGAACCTTATCAATATCGGCGATACTTTCGACAACGACCATATTATCGAAATAACTGACCCCAGAGGTAATTCCCATCATCCCAACGGGACCCGTCTTGAAAGTATCGTTATCCACTTCCACAACAGGTTTCTCATTGAGATGCCAATCGGCGGGCGGCAATTCTTTCTCCCGCTTCCTCAGATACATCTGGTGTTGTCCGCCCTTCATCACCAGTCGATGGGTATACCATACGTTGTTTTCATTGGGAAACTGTCCGGTTCCAAGTAAAGCCCACGCACCCGCCTTGCGCGTATAAATCTGAATGTTTGATCCACCGACGCGACGCGTGCCATGAAAATGTGATTCAGCACCTTTAAGCCCGCCTTCCGCCCTGTAAATTGTGCCTACAAAACTGTCATTTTCCCACAACCAGTCAAAGTCCCAAATATAATCTCGCCACGCTTCTCTTCCATCGGCTTTTGGGATATAAAGCCCGATACCTGTGGTTTTCGCTGTTTTGTTTTCGGGATCGGCAGGGTCTTTTTCAATAAGGATTTTCGAGTTGCCTGAGTTAAAGTTGAGGTGTTCCCATCTCGAGGGTTCCTCGCCAATTTTATCCTGTTCAAAGTCATCAACAAAAAGAATTTCCGCGTTGACGATACCAAGTCCGGTTAGAAAGAGAAGTGTTACAACACATACCACAGTTCTCATTTCATCTCTCCCTTGGTTGTGTCAGTGGTTCAGCCCCCGACTGACAAGAAAAATTGGGAAACGTAGAAATTAAACTTAAAATTCTTCTTTCGTGAGTAGGCAGTAAGGAAGTTTAGATTGGAAATAAAAGGAAAATCGGATTGGTTCGTATAGCAAAAGGTTTGCTGTATCCTGTAAAGAAGATGTTCTTGAAAGTTAAACAGTTTGGGTGCGTGTCTTATAAGGTAAAGAGCGTAATGAACAGGTGGACTGTGTTAGAATCCATCCGTTAATGCTCCTTAGAAAGGAGGTGATCCAGCCGCAGGTTCCCCTACGGCTACCTTGTTACGACTTCGCCCCGGTCATCGGTTTCATTTTAGAAAGCTCCCTCCCGAAGGTTGGGTCACCTGCTTTGAATGCTACCAACTCCCATGGCGTGACGGGCGGTGTGTACAAGGGCCGGGAACGTATTCACCGCGACCTGCTGATTCGCGATTACTAGCGATTCCAACTTCATGCAGTCGAGTTGCAGACTGCAATCCGAACTGGGGTCGGCTTTTTGGGATTTGCTCCACCTCACGGTTTGGCGTCCCTCTGTACCGACCATTGTAGCACGTGTGCAGCCCAGGGCATAAGGGCCATGCGGACTTGACGTCATCCCCACCTTCCTCTGGCTCGTCACCAGCGGTCTCTTTAGAGTGCTCAGCATTACCTGATGGCAACTAAAGACAGGGGTTGCGCTCGTTGCGGGACTTAACCCAACATCTCACGACACGAGCTGACGACAGCCATGCAGCACCTGTCATAGTGTCCCGAAGGAAAACCATATTTCTATGGCGGTCACTGCGATGTCAAGCCCTGGATAAGGTTCTTCGCGTTGCGTCGAATTAAGCGACATGCTCCACCGCTTGTGCGGCCCCCCGTCAATTACCTTGAGTTTTAACCTTGCGGCCGTACTCCCCAGGCGGGGTACTTAATGCGTTAGCTACAGCACAGAGGGAATCAACACCCCCTACACTTAGTACCCATCGTTTACAGTAAGGACTAGCGGGGTATCTAATCCCGGTTGCTCCCCAAACTTTCGCGCATGAGCGTCAGTCTTAGACCAGAAAGCCGCCTTCGCCACGGGTGTTCTATATGATATCTAAGCATTCCACCGCTACACCATACATTCCACTTTCCTCTTCTAGACTCAAGTAAAGCAGTATCAAACGCAATAGCTCGGTTGAGCCGAACCCTTTCACGTCTGACTTACTCTACCGCCTGCGCGCGCTTTACGCCCAGTGATTCCGGACAACGCTTGCCCCCTACGTATTACCGCAGCTGCTGGCACGTAGTTAGCTGGGGCTTTCTACTACGGTAACGTCAAAAACGCTGCGTTATCAGCAACGCTCAATTCATCCCGTAACACAGAGGTTTACAACCCGAAGGCCTTCATCCCCCACGCGGCGTCGCATCGTCAGGGTTTCCCCCATTGCGAAATATTCTCGACTGCAGCCTCCCGTAGGAGTTTGGGCAGTGTCTCAGTCCCAATGTGGCTGACCATCCTCTCAGACCAGCTACCCATCGTTGCCTTGGTGAGCCGTTACCTCACCAACAAGCTAATAGGACGCGGGCTTATCTCCGAGCGGCAGCCGAAGCCACCTTTCATTCGGCCGACCGAAGTCAACCGAATCGTATTTGGTATTAGCAACCCTTTCGAGTTGTTATCCCCATCTCAGAGGCAAATTACCCACGCGTTACTCACCCTTTCGCCACTTTCCACCGAGCCGAAGCTCGGTTTCTCGTTCGGCTTGCATGCCTAATCCACGCCGCCAGCGTTCGTCCTGAGCCGGTATCATACTCTCCACAAAAGTATTGAAGTACATCTTCAAAAAAATTGAAGTATACTCACAAGTATTGAAGTACATCTTCAAAAAATTGAAGTGCACTCACAAGCTATTAATAGGCACGTCACGTTCACTATTTAACTTTCAAAGAACAAATTCACCTTTCTTGTTGAAAGGTAATGTTAATTATACACCGTAAAAAAGAGTTTGTCAAATAAAATTGTGAAAAAAATGTATAATTTCGCCCCTAAAAGCATGTTTTTCTAACAATTCTATCACTTTTTTCCATAAAAAAGTTTCTTTTAGGAATCTTCAGCACTTTTGCCTAATTTTTACGCGATTTCGCGCGCTTCAGGTGCATCATTTGTTTCATATACCGACCGCCCATTTGAATTTTTATGAGACAGGACTTACGCAATTTTGACCGTAGCACGCTTTTTTAGATAAGGAAACTCGAAAAAACGCAGACGGTTCTCAAGCACAAACTAACAGTTTATGCTACAAAATAGCAGTATGCGTAAGTCCTATGGCCAATACGTTATGCTTTTCCCAATCGTTTCTGATGCATCAACGTATTTCGCCAGATCGCGCAATGCAACAACGGTACAACCGCTGTCCCGAAGATAATCCATGTATGTCTTAAACAGTTCAGGTGAGACATCAACCCACGGATGTTCAAGCGCGGGCACACCGTGAAACGTCAGGACAGCAATTTTTCCATCCTTTGCCTGTTCAATTGCCCAGACCAAATCCTCAAATTCGTAATTCGGACCGGGGACACCTGTTGACGGAACAACCAACGGGTGATGGACACTCGGATCGTAAACTGGCCCACGCCCGCCTTCTGGATGAAATGGAAACTCGGGTCCAATGCCTCGCCGCGCGAAACGATACCCTTTTTCTGACAACACTTCTATCGCTTCCGGTCCGCGACAATCTGCCGGATAACCAAAGGTCTCAGGGATAGGAATACCGTATTCCTCACAGCGTTTATCAATGTGTATCAAGTCTGCCAGCAATTCCTCTTTCGATTGTGTGTTGGTATGCTTATGATGACGGGTGTGGTTACCTATCTCAAAACCCTCCTCGTGCAATTGACGGATCTCTTCCCATGTGACATAGTGCGTCTTGCTGTTGAGGAAATTTAGACCTTCAGTGATGAAAAATGTCGCCCCAAAACCGTAACGCTTCAATAGCGGTCCAACATAAGCATAATCCGACTTGTTACCGTCATCAAAAGTGAGGACCACCAACCCGTCGGGGATGGGTTGGTGGGCTTCAGTTTCAGACAATTCTTGATTTTCTCTTTGCATTTTTTTCACCTAACGATTTTCGGATTTTATCCTGCGGCGATGGTAAGCAGGCTGGACATCCATATCAATTGTGTTCCAGTAATACTTCAGCGGATCATCCGTTTCCCACTCCGAATAGACCTCGTCCCATTTCGCACACCCCAAATGAACGGTGAGAGCGTCTTCGTCAACAGGTTCATTGACCGACTGGTAACGGGCACTCGTTGCGAGCCGTATGCGATCCTCGGTCATGTTATCACGACCGCGATGAATCGTTAAACTGTGAAACATGACGACATCTCCGCACTTAAAGGGGTTCGAAACCCACTCTGTACTGTCCTTGATTAACTCCCAAGAACGGACACCGCCATCCTCTAGCAACCCACGACGGTTTGATCCACGGGCAATCGCCAAGCCACCCAACTCAGCATCACAGTCTCCTAAAGGTGTCCATACCGTCCATGTTTCCTGCGAGCCACGAACCGGACTGAAGTCCTGATGCGGTGGGGTAGTATACTGATGTTCTCCAGGGAAGATAGCATGACATATATGACGGGGATGGACGAAAACAGACGCACCAAACAAGACTTGCAGAACATGCACGATACGCCCGTGATGCGGAAGTGCGTGGAAAAGTCGGAGTTTCTGGACATCAACGTAAAAATTTATGAAAGCCTCGGATCTATCCTGTTCACAGATGAAAACACCTTTCCGGCGGATACCCGCATCTGGATCAGTGTCTGGTGCAAGAAGTTCGTGCTGATCTGCCACACGGAGCACCTGTCTACGTAGCTCAAGCAACGGTTCTGTCGGGAGAAGTCCGGGAAAGAACAAATATCCGTTTTGGTGGGCGTGCTCAAGAAGTCGAGCACGGTCTTCGATCAAGTCTGTGCAGTTTACAAACGGCAATTCGATGTGCATTAAAATGCTCCTTCTGAACCCGTTATCGCATCTTGAGTTTTCCCCATGTGACCGGCAAGGCATCAGCGGGATTCACCGCGAAACTGTGTCCGACGGTTGTAACTAACAGATTGTCATAGAGAGAATGTTCACCGGCACTTGCTCTGAAACCTATACCGCCCTTATTATGGGTGTCATCCTCCCATGTGCAAGACAATTCCAGTTCCTCACCCTGTTCACCCAGATAGAGGTCGTAACGCCCACCTTCGGCAACGATCTTTATCGTATACCACTCGCCAAGCTCAGCGTGCACACCTGATTCATTGTCCAATTTATCCTCTTCATTAACGATATAGTTACCGCCGACTCTTGTAAACCACCAAAATTGATTACGATTATCTGCCACAATTTGAACCAGCGTACAATTGTTTGGGTCTTCTGCACGCACGACCCAATTCGATGCCCAGAGCGGGTTTATCATGTGAAAATCGACAGAGAACTCAAAGTCAGTGAAGTCATCTTTGATGGACATCCCGACTTCTCCGCCGTTAACTTCCAATGTCCCGCCATCCAAATCCCAGCCTGCTGTCGGTGCCCATTTACTCTTGTCAATGTCTGCCTTCTCAAAGTCATCCTCAAACAGCACCTCGCCAATACAAAGCGGCGCGTATACTGAAATGAGTATGAATGAAAAGAATGTGAAGATACTGAATCCCATTGCTTTTGATCTCATTACAACCTCTCCTTTACGGTTTAAATAACGCTAAAATAGAACCCCAATCACAGCAGATTTATTTTATAGTAAAGCCCATAATTACTTGGACATTGATAGTCGGCGAGGGAAACACCCTATCAAAAACACCTCGCCAGCAAAGGGATGGGTTTCGGGTTTTCTAAAGTGTTCACTTATATTCGGGATTTACTATAAGAAAACACACTCGTCCCGCCAAAACGCTTCAAAAGGGTGTAGAGTTTTAGTGTGATGGTTCTGCAACACCGCCGCCGATGGCAGGGAGGAAATGAATTTCTGCGTCTGCGTCAACGTGCTCGAGGAGGGATCCCCGAGAGAGGAGACCATTGATGTATATGGCGATACCGGGCTTAAGACGATCTTCTTCACATAACCGCTCTTTGATACCCGGGTAGCGACTTTCTAAATTATCAATCACTTCACGAACAGTCGCACCGGGGAGTGTAATGTTCTCTTCGCCGCCTGTAAACTTACGCATGAGGGGTGGAATAACTACGGTTGGCATTTTTTTAACTATGGGACTCTGGGCATCGCTCCACTACGTTACGCGATGGTTTTCGGTTAAGTCCAACCGCCCATATTGTCCCGCAAACCTATAGAGGCTTGCACAGAGAAACAGTTCAGACCTATTTTCTTTTAACTACAGGACTCTGGGCATCGCTCCACTACGTTACGCGATGGTTTTCGGTTAAGTCCAACTGCCCATATTGTCCCGCAACCTATAGAAGCTTGCACAGAGAAACGGTTCAGACCTAATCAAGAACTTGCTCGCAACGTAGTGGAGAACGACCCAAAGCCCATAAATTAAAAAACGAATTAAATTTTGCCCATGGCTTTTAGAAGCCGATTAGGCGACATCGGGAGTTCCGTCATCCGCACACCGATTGCATCGTAAATAGCATTGGCGATAGCAGCCATCGGTGGCACAATCGGCACTTCACCGACCCCACGCACACCATAGGGATGCCCCGGATTCGGGACTTCAACGATGACAGCATCGATCATAGGCAAATCTAAACAGGTCGGCATCCGGTAATCAAGGAAACTGGCGTTGGTCATAGTGCCTTCATCATTGTAGATGTATTCCTCGTTCAACGCCCATCCGATACCCTGAACAGCACCGCCCTGTATTTGGCCCTCAACATAGCTGGGATGGATGGCTTTTCCTGCATCCTGGACTGCGGTATAGCGGAGTATCTCGACTTTACCCGTCTCCTCGTCCACTGCTACATCCACGATGTGTGTTGCGTAGGCACCACCCGCACCACCGGGATTCACTGTTCCACTGCCTACGACTGGACCGCCGGTTTGACCGAGCCGTCCACAGAGGTCGCGGAAACTAATCTGTTCCTCTTTGCCGTTGATGCATGAAAATTCGCCATCTGCGAATTGCACGTTGTCTTCGTCAACTTCCCAAAGTTTCGCTGCGCGAGCGATCATCTTCCGCTTGACATCCTGTGCGGCTTCATAAGCGGCGTAGCCAGTCGCATAGGTTGTGCGGCTACCGCCCGTTACAGCGGTGTAACCGACAGAATTGGTATCAACGACGCTCGGGTTGACCGATTCAGCGGGGATACCGAGAACTTCCGCCGCCTGCATAGCGATCGAAGAACGCGTGCCACCGATGTCCGTAGAACCTTCAACGAGGTTAATAGTGCCATCGGCGTTGACATTAATCGTTACACTGGACTCCAAACCGATATTGAACCAGTACCCGGAAGCGACACCGCGACCGTGGTGCTTCTGTCCATTCGGTGCGGTATAGTGCGGATGCGCTTTCGCCACTTCAACTGTCTCAATACAACCGATACGCGGGTGAATGGGTCCATCTGCGCGTCGGTCGCCCTCTTTTGCACCGTTGAGCAGTCGGATCTCAAGTGGATCAATGCCAAGTTTTTCCGCAAGCTCGTCGACAACTGTCTCTGAACCGAAAGCGGCGTTTGGTGCCCCGGGGGCGCGGTAGGGCGCGGTTTTCGGTTTATTGACAACGACGTCGTAACCGTCAATGATGACGTTTTCAATGTTGTAGGGTGCAAAGATACACATTGCGCCAGGCCCAACGGGGGCACCTGGGTAGGCACCTGCTTCAAAAGCGAGATATGCTTCAGCAGCGGTTATCTTACCCTCTTTGGTCGCGCCCATCTTGACACGGACGTAGGAAGCGGGTGTCGGTCCTGTGCCTTCAAATACATCCGCACGGCTCATGAGCACCTTGACAGGTTTACCTGTTTTCTTTGCCAGCATCGCGGCGACCGGTTTGATGTAAACGCTAATCTTGCCACCAAAACCACCGCCAATTTCCATTGGAACGACCTTAATCTTGGAAATGGGGTATTGGAGAATTTCGGCGACCTGTTCACGAACGGTAAACGCCCCTTGTGTGCTACACCAAATGGTCAGTTGCCCATCTTGGTTGAAATGTGCTGTAGCGTTGTGGGGTTCAATATAACCTTGATGGACAGTGCCTGTAACGAAATCACGTTCAACAACGATATCCGCTTCGGCGAACCCTTTCTCAGGATCACCCAACTGATGCTGGATATGACTTGCGACGTTGCTTGGTTCGTCAGCCGTCTCGCCCATTGAGGTGGTCTTCAGAGTGTCGTGTAGGATCGGTGCGTCCGCCTCCATGGCTTGGCGCACCTCCAAGACGGGTGGGAGCACCTCGTATTCGACCTCAATGAGTGTGCAAGCTTCCTCTGCGATATGCGGACTGGTCGCCGCAACAGCGGCAACGGCGTGTCCCTTGTATAGCACCTTATCGCTTGCTAAGATGTTATCGCAGAGATACTTGAGATTGACCGCACCTTCGCCTAAGTCTGCGACTTTGTCCTCAGCTTCAGGCAAGTCTTGTGCGGTAACAACGCCTTTAACGCCCGGATAGGCTTCGGCGCGACTGGTGTCAATCGATACAATTCGCGCATGGGCGTGTGGGCTGCGCAGGACTCTCCCGTGCAGGAGTCCGGTCATTTGAAAATCTGCCCCGTAAAGTGCGCGACCGGTAACTTTGTCGACCCCATCATGGCGGATGGGACGGGTGCCGATGACTTTGTATTCTTTTTTTTCAGTCATTACGCATATACCTCCAATTCATGAGACTGCGTTTGTATGAAGTTAAGCAGAGGCTTCCTTAGCGGCATCCATCACCGCCTTGACAATTTTATCATATCCGGTACAGCGACACAGGTTCCCCGCCAGCCAGTACCGAACTTCATGTTCGGTTGGATTCGGGTTGCTCTCCAGCAGTGCCTTAGCACTCATGATAAAGCCGGGTGTGCAAATACCGCATTGGAGCGCGGCGTTTTCCAAGAACGCGTCTTGGATCGGGTGCAGCTTGTCGGGTTCCGCGAGACCTTCTATGGTTTCAACAGATTTGCCTTCAGTCTCTACACCGAGAACAAGGCATGAGTTGACGAGTCTGCCGTCGAGGATGACACTGCAAGCACCGCAATTTCCGTTGTTGCACCCCTCTTTAGCACCTGTAAGGTAGAGTTCATCCCTGAGAACTTCGAGCAGGCTTTGCCGGGATTCGCAGAGAAATTCTACTGTTTCGCCGTTGATAGTGGTTTGAACGTGTGATTTTCTTGCCATAGTATGGATTCCTTTCGGGTAAAAAATCGACCCAAATTTATGCTGCGTCTCAGATCCTCTGGATTGCGCCGTTGAGTGCGCGTCGCGTCAGTACACCGACGAGGTGTGTCCGTTGCTCGGCGGTCCCACGCATATCGCTAATGGGACGTGCAATGGCTTGTGCGGCTTGCGCGGCTTCATCAATTGCGGCATCAGAAACTTCGCGACCGGCAAGCAGTGCACTCGCTTCTTCAGCAAAGAGCGGCGTGGGGGCAACAGCAGCGAGTGAAATGCGCGCAGAGACAATTGTCTGCTTCGCATCATCAAGTGTTACAGATGCGCCGGCACCAACGACAGCAATATCCATCTCATTACGTGGGATAAACCGGAGATAGAAAGAACTGGAATTGCTTGCAGGTGCGGGTATCTTTAGAGAGACGAGCATCTCGCCGTTTTCCAGAGCGGTCTGCCCGGGACCTGTGCAGAACTGTTCGACAGGTAGTTCACGCTCGCCATTGGGACCGGCAATGACACAGGTAGCACCGAGCACAATTAGCGGCGGTATGCAATCCGCAGCGGGTGAGGCGTTACACAAATTACCGCCAACGCTGGCGCGTCCTTGGATGGCGGTGCCACCAATAATTTTGGTTGCATCGATTAAACCGGGATAGGCATCACAGATAGCATCAACGGCGTAAATTTTATAACATTCGACGACGGCACCGAGCGTCAAGCCGGTGTCAGCATCGTAATCTAAGACGTTAACCTCTGGAACGGATTTGACATCAACTACCAAATTAACGTCGCGACGTCCCTCTCGGACATTAACGATGAGGTCGGTCCCACCCGCTAAGATACGAGCCTTTTCTCCGTTTTCATCAAGCAGTGCAACGGCTTCCGATAGCGTTTGCGCGGCAACATACGAAAAATCTTGCATGAACGGAATCTCCTTTCATTCCTATCAGTAAATTTTATACTTTACAAAGCATTGGGGCTGAGGCGCGGAGACCGTTGTGTAGGACTTAAACAAATCTCACAAACGTGGTAAAATGTATGAGAATCTATACAAATCTATCACATGTGTTTGAGTGTTGCCATACTTCCTGCTTCGTCGTTTCGCGCCTTCAAATAAGGTCTTACAGAAACTCCACAGGCGTTTTACTTCTCCTCGCAACTCGTGGCGAAGCGTTAAGGTTAAGTTGGACACAGATTGATAGCAGCATTTAGGTCTCTGTCACATTCAAAATCACATTCGGAGCAGTGATATGTGCGTTCAGAGAGCGTCAAATCTGCTTTTTTCTGTCCGCAGTTGCTACAAGTTTTACTGGAAGCAAAGAATTGCGGTGCTTCGGTTATTGGTATACCACGCCTATTTGCTTTATATTTGAGTTTAGACAGAAAGCCGCCTAACGCTGAATCGGATAAGGCTTTGGCAAGTTTCCTGTTTTTTAGCATGTTGGCAACCTTCAGTGTCTCAATACCGATAGCAGAGGCGTTCCTCACAATCCGTATCGTTGCTTGGTGATGAGCGTCTTCACGGATATTGCCAATCCGGGCATGGATACTCGAAAGCATTGCCTTTGCTTTATAGTAGTTCTGACTCCCTTTCTGTCTACGAGAGAGCCGGCGGTTCGCACGTGCCAACTTCCGCTCATATCGCTTCAGAGGGCGTGGGTTCTCAAAGATAGTGCCGTCAGAGCAGGTCGCAAGCGTATTGATACCGACATCAACGCCTATTGGGAACTTATCGTCAAACAGAGGCGGTTGGTGCTTATAGTTGTTGCTATCGAGTCGTCTGACGGTAATAGACACAAACCACGTATCATCATGTTTTGATACAACGACTTTCGTGATTTCACCGGTATATCGAAGTTCTTCACGCATGCGTATCCAACCGATTTTCGGGAGGTTCACGCGTTTTTTATAGACTTCAACAGTTCCTTGGCCATTATCTGCTTGGTATGAACATTTACCACTTCGGTTCTTATAGACCGGGAACTTGTTTTGTCCTTT
Organism: Candidatus Poribacteria bacterium; assembly: GCA_965220065.1. Taxonomy (GTDB): domain Bacteria; phylum Poribacteria; class WGA-4E; order WGA-4E; family WGA-3G; genus WGA-3G. The sequence continues at coordinate 3,074,687 of OZ244804.1, read as the reverse complement.
TTTCCAACGTGTGATAGCGTCTCCAAGATTGTGGATAGCATTTTTGGACGCATTCTGTGACAAGTCAGAACACCAATCAAACTTATCATATTTGACGGCGTTAAACTCACGTTTAATGTCAATATAACTTCGCCACTCGTCTTCGTCCAAGCCCGCCTTGAATGACGACAGAGCGAAGTTATAGGCCACACGCGCATAGCCAGCGTGTTGAGCCATAAGCGTCGATTCCTTGTTATTCGGATCCAGGACTATCTTCTGGGTTCGGATTGCCAAGTTGTAGCTCCATAGGAGTTGTGAATATAAAATAACGTGAATTTGATAAAAGTGGCATTTTGGGCTTCGCTATCCCTTTTGGCACAGCAGATGCCTTGAAAAACGGAATATGTGTCCGAATTTCGAGGCTTTTTGGGTCTGTTTACCGCTCAACCCAACCTACGGATTTATTTCCAAGCTGATGTTAAAATATATCAAGGTATAGATTTGACTATATTTTACTCCTGCAACATGCCCCGCCACAGAAATCAATATTTATGAGACAGGTTTTAGAGATATTTATTTTAAACCGTAGTATAGCAAAAATTCGATTTTAAGGCAAGTTTTTTATGTCTTGGAGGGGCATATCTCAGCAATCAACGTGTCCAAATTCACAAACTTAATCTGGATGCCATTGCAGGTGTTTATGAAAGAGCGATCTACATCGTGTGCCACGACGAAGTTTTCACCATCTGGATATTGTCTGCGGAACGCGAGGAGGGCGTGCTCGGTTGTGCCAAAATTGTCTATCTACCATACATTTATATTAGCATATAGTTCTACTATTTGTCAAGTCCACTTGCATATAGTTCTACTATTTGTCAAGTCCACTTGCATATAGTAGCAAGAGGCATTCAGCCTTCAGCAATCAGAGGTCAATATATTAGTTTTCAGTTGTTGGTAGGGCGAGGTTGGACAACCTCGCCGGCGGAGAAAGGATAGGCTAAACCTGTTCAACGCTCAAGGTTGCAGGCTCACCATTCAGTTTCTGTGCGACGCTGAAAGCATTTTCACTCGGAGCGTCCACAACTGCAGTCGTGAGGGTCTCGCGGAGGATATAGTCTTGATGTGCTTGAAATGCCTCATCCACAAGCGGAGACGTATCACTGAGGCTGAGTTTAATCCGATCGGAGACGTTAAAATCCGCATCCTTCCGCATATTCTGGATCTTATTGACCAACTCGCGCGCCAAGCCTTCCAGCGTCAATTCGTGCGTCAACTCCGTTGACAATGCGACGAATTTCTTCGCATCCGCTTCCACAAAGAAACCCTCCCGATTCTGGGTCTGCACATCAACTTCGGACTGCTCAAGGGTGTATGTCTCTCCCGACGCTTCAACCTGTAAACTGCCTGCGGCTTCCAACTCCGCTTTCAACGCGCCTGCGTCTGCGGAGGCGAGTGTTTTGGCGATGGCTTGCACGCCCTTGCCGTATTTGGGTCCCAATACCTTGAAGTTGGGTTTGAGCGTCACCTGTGCGAAAGCGTCCAAATCCGCTGTGAAGTCGATCGCTTTGACATTGAGTTCATCATGGATGAGGTCTGCTAAACGGTTGACAGTCGCTTTTTCTGCGTCGGAGAGTCCACCGAGGGTGATCTCTGCCAAGGGTTGGCGAGTCTTAATACCGGAGCGGTTGCGAGCGGCATGCCCCATACTGATTACCTCACGCGTGAAATCCATATCTGCTTCCAACTGCGCATCTTTGAATGCGGCATCCGAAACCGGATATTCCGAGAGATGCACACTTGGCGGCACCTCAGTATCCAGCGAACAGACCAAGTTACGATAGAGTTCATCTGCAAAAAATGGGACGAAGGGTGCCGCGAGTTTCGCAAGGGTTACGAGAACCTCATAAAGTGTCGCATAGGCGGCATGCTTATCAGGCCCGGCTTCCGCGCCCCAGAAACGATCACGGGAGCGGCGGACATACCAGTTGCTGAGATCGTCCACAAACGTCTCAATGGCGCGCGGGGCATTCGTGAGATGATAGTTTTCCATCTCGTCGCGCACCCTGTCGATGAGGGTGTGGAGACGAGACAAGATCCACCTGTCTACCGTTGCGCGTTCCGAGACAGGTGGCGCCCCTCGCAAGACATCGATCTGCTCAAGGTTGGCGTACATGACGAAGAAACTATAGACGTTCTGGAGCGTTCCCATGAACTTCTTCAAGGCTTCATCAATGCCCTCTGGTTTGAAAGCGCGTGGTGTCCACGGTGTGGTTGCGGTGAACATATACCAGCGCATCGCATCTGCCCCTTGTGCGTTCAGAATTGTCCACGGATCTATCGTGTTGCCTCGGCTCTTACTCATCTTTTGGCCATCAGGTCCCATAATTAGCTCAAGACAGAGGCAGTTTTTGTAAGCGGGTTTGTCATAAAGGAGCGTTCCAGTCGCTAAGAGACTATAGAACCATCCACGGGTCTGATCGATGGCTTCGGAGATGAAATCTGCGGGATACGCTTGCTCCAGCATCTCCTTGTTCTCAAAGGGATAGTGCCACTGTGCCGTGTGCGCACAACCGGAGTCAAACCAGCAATCAATGACATCTTGGACGCGATGCATTGTGCCATTGCATTTCTCACACGAGAGGGCAACTTCGTCTACATAAGGACGATGCAGCTCAATATCATCCGGCACATCGGTTCCGAGTTCCTGCAATTCGGCGATACTGCCGACACAATGCTGGTGTCCACAGTCGTCACATACCCAGACTGGCAAGGGGGTGCCCCAATAACGTTCACGACTCAACCCCCAGTCGATATTGTTTTCCAACCAATTGCCGAAACGTCCGTCCTTGATATGCTCCGGGTACCAGTTGATTTGCTGATTGTGCTGATGCATCTGATCTCGGATGGCGGTTGTCCGGATAAACCACGATTCGCGGGCATAGTAGAGCAAGGGGTTATCACACCGCCAACAGAACGGATATTGGTGCGTATACTCAGCAGCCTTAAATAACAGTCCACGTCCGTCCAAGTTTTCGATGATTTTCGGATCAGCGTCTTTGACGTATTCACCCGCCCACGTGTCTTTAACTTCTGGGACAAATTTGCCATCGGGACCGACTAATTGCACGAGGGGCAGACCGTGTTTCTGTCCGATATCGTAGTCATCCTGTCCGAAAGCGGGGGCAATATGCACCAAGCCGCTTCCCTCTGTCGTCGTCACGAAATCAGCAGGAACGATATAGTGGGATCTTTCAGAATGCTGTCCGCCATCGAACAAGGGTTCGTATTCCCAGTCTTCGAGATCACTGCCCTTATAATTTTCGACGATTTGCGGGGATTCATCTCCGAATAAACTGGGTATACACTCTTTTGCGAGAATGAGGTGTCGTCCGTCGCTTTCTTCAACGGACACGTAATCGTAATCTTCACCGACAGCAACAGCGACGTTAGAAGGTAACGTCCACGGCGTCGTCGTCCAGACGAGGAGGTAGGTATTCTCTCTGTTTTTCAGCGGGAAGCGGACAAAGATAGACGGATCGGCGACCTCTTGGTAACCGAGTGCGACTTCGTGGCTCGCTAAGGTTGTGCCGCACCGATAGCAATACGGTTGTACCTTATGCCCCTGATACAGGAGTTCTTTGTCCCACGCCTGCCGGAGGACCCACCAGACGCTTTCAATGTAATCGTTCGATAACGTGATATAGGCTTCATCGAGATTGACCCAGAATCCGATGCGCTCGGTCATCTGTCGCCAATCCTGCTCGTACTGAAAGACGTTCTCCTTACATTTTTCGATAAAGTTCTGAACGCCGTAAGCCTCCAGTTCGGCTTTGTTTGTAATATCGAGTTGCTTTTCGACCTGATATTCAACGGGAAGTCCGTGTGTGTCCCAACCCGCTTTGCGGTGGACGTAATGCCCCGTCATCGTCTTGTAACGGCAGACGGCATCTTTCATGATACGTGCCAGAACGTGATGCACACCGGGCGGTGCGTTCGCAAACGGGGGTCCTTCGAGAAAAACAAACGGAGGCGCGTCTTTGTACATCTCCATACTCTTCTGAAAGATGTCGTTTTCACGCCAGAATTCCAAGATCTGTTTTTCCTTCTCAGCAAACGTGAATTGGGAGGATACCTCTTTAAACATTTTTTAGACTATTTGCCTCCTGGATCTGTTTCGTTAGGATCATTTAGAAGTCGGGAACGGAGTTCCCTCCTACAGAAGAACTAAATGCCCCGATCTGCTACTTACTTTAACCCAAGTTGCTACTTATAAGATTTTAGGCTTATGTGCCGCGTTTGCATCGCAAATCGTGGCGGCTTCGCGGATGTTTGTCGCGTAAACTTTCAGTTTGCGCATCCACAGACACAAACTGGAAAGTTTGTGCTACAACTGGCAACTTGGGTTTACTTTAAATAAAAAAACACCCTCACTGAAATCGTCTGCTTCAGTGATGGGCGTTGTAATAGAAACTTCTTATCTGCGCGTGATTAGCCCACCACAGCACGACGAATAGCAATAATAATGGATATGGCGCGCGAACCCGTGACAGCCCGAAGGTTGTCTTGATGTAGGGCGTTGTAGCGCATGGGCTCCTTATATTGCACTGTCGGTGTCGTAGGCATTTTTCTGTCCATGTCCCGTTTGAACGATGCGTGATGTCTTTGTAGATGCGGAGCCTTTTCTCGAACCCCGCTACGACCTATCCTTATTAATTATGATACCATACTCTATGCGGAATGTCAAGTATTTTTCGTGGTTGGCACAGGGCCATTCAATTTTAAGAAATTATTGGATTTTACGTCTTTTTTTTCAGGATCCGGTGCGAAAACCTTCAGACTAGCGAAATGATGCGAAATGATGCGAATTATTTTAAGTTGGATTTCCTCAGAACTATAACATAAAACAAATCAAGTATTAACACTTATGAAAAGGACAACACCAAAACCTACAATTGAATGCCCCTGGTGGTTGGCATCTGTCTGAATCGCGGATTCACGCAGATTTTACAGATTTCGCGGATTTTGGGTTTCCTGTCTGCTCGGTGCTTTCCTGAATCAACGTTTGGGGAGACCTTTTATGAAACTCAAATATCTCGTTCCCACATAAGATTAACGCTATAGAATATTAATTAGCACCAAACGTATAAAATGTTACGTTTTTATAACATTTTTAAATCGGCATTTCTGTGCGGGTTTTCGGTTGAGAGTTCAGTGGGGATGTGGGTTTCTTGGGTGTTCCTCGGTTGCGATTCTCTGTTGGGGAAAAAAATAATTTGGCGGAAAGTGTAACATTTTATTGGTGCACACTAATCGTGCGCCTGATACATTCAGTTTTCACAAATTGATGGAGCATTTTCCTCCTTTGAAAACAGGTCTGACATACTCCCAAAGCTAAAGCATTGGGGTTCTTTTGTTCCTTGTAGGAACATTCCCCGCTCAGGCGGAGCAACGTTTGACTTCGAGACGAAATCCAACGGGCGGTGTCATTTTCACGGTTTGGGTATCCGTGTCCGCCACTACTGGGACACCGAAGTGTCCAAGATACTTTTTACGAATGTTGATAGTCCCTACACCGTCGCGATGGTATTGAAATCCGCACTTACAGGAATAGTTTCGGTTTGTCGGTTTCTTTCGGTTGCCACAACGTGGGCAGGTCTGTGAGGTATAGGCTTCGTCTACCAACTCAACCTTGATACCTAACGCTTTTGCTTTGTAGGTTATCAGTTCGGTAACCTTACCGAAAGCCCACTGGTGAAGTTTCTGATTCGCACGTTTGCCATAATCAATGTTTTCACGGATACCCGTGAGGTCACCTATAGCAATCGTGCCAATGCCCGACTCAGAGCAGTGTTTGACAAACTTTGTGGTGTGCTTGTGGAGTGCATCCTTGATTTGATTGTCAATCTGTCGAATACGTTTCCACTTCCTACGCACGAGATGCCACCAACGCTTTGAATGGCGTTTGCACCTATCAATCTTTTTACCAAAGGAGGCAATCACCTTGTTTCTCAATCGGTATAGGAAACTTCGGATATACCGCCCATTGAAAATTAGGGTGTGTTGCCCGTCATGGCTGACAATCGGGTGTATCTCGCCAATATCAACGCCTACAATGCCGTCTGCTTTGGAAGCGTCCGGTTTCTCGGTGTTATAGACAAAATGCAGTTCATAGTGTCCACGCGTATAGACGAGGTTCACAATCGCAATGTTAGAGACAACAGAAAGGTTAAACAACTTTGGAAGGGGTATCTGTAGGGGAGGGTTTCCCCGTCCATTAGAAAGGATTACCATATGACCGAACAACGTTTCTTTGAATTGGATTGCCGACTTCTTCCAAGTCGTTGTTTGGAAGCGTTTGGACTTATGCGGAGGTTTCGCGGTTGTATCGCCGTTCCTCCGCAACGCACGGTAGGCTTTCCTATTCTTGAAATACCGATCACGCACGGCTTGGATACTCTGTGAGTGTAGGGGTTGGGACTTTGAAAGTTGTTTATCCATCCACAACTCACATTGTTTGTCAATGCGCCCAGTGGTTCGATAACCGTGCGCATAGTCCCAAACGGAAACCTTGAGGTTTAGGCACTCGTTCCAAACAGACGCAGATGCCGCGTTAAGGATATCCAATTGTTCAGTGTGAGGGATTTTCAGTTTCAAGGTTCGCAATGTCAAGTCTCCGTGAATGTTGGTCATTCAACTTGACATCAGAATTCAAGGGTGGTAGAATTAAAAGCGTCAAGATGAAAAATCCATCGCAAGTGGTTTTAGTAGTTTGACACGGGGAGGTTCGCCCCTCCCCACTTTCCTACCACTATTATAGCATTTTCCCTACTTTTTGTCAATAGGAAAAAACTAAAAAAATAGTCTTGTGTTTTGACAACGCCTTGGTCTAACACATGAGGACGAGACTGTATCCCAAACCTAAAGGAAACCTGGGTTTTAGTCTCGGAAACTTTGATAAATATATTATAGCATTTTTGCTAACTGATGTCAAGTATAAAATCAATTTTTAGAGGAAGCCGAAGCATTTAAACCTCATCTATAACGTCCATTGTCAGAATCACGATTTACAGGCTTCAAGGATTTTCAGGATGAGAGGGTGCCACCGCATTACAAACTTCTGCTCCAGCGGAGCAATATGTCTATAGCAAACGTGAGTTTGATAATTAAACATGGGTTGAAAAATGAAATACAATATGGATGTAGGTTGGGTTGAGCGGTCAGGTCCACAAGCGCATTTTCGCTATACATAGCGTTCTGTTCTTCAATGAATCCTTGGGGTAGATAGGTTTAGCGAAACCCAACATCCTAAACCGTGTCCGTATCACAATGCGTTGGGTTTCACTCAGTTTTTGGTGATTCCAGGCTTCTCTGCTCCCTTGAACACTCTGTACTGTGTGCGATTTTTAGTAGATCTCCGTTCAACCCAACCTACGAGATGCTTCAATTTTTATTTTCAAACTCACGTTATAGCAAGTGTATCATCTCAAAGTTTCCCGCTCCAGCGGAGCGGTATGTGATGTGTCAAATTAGTTTGGTAACATAATGCACCGCGCCCAATTCCTACAAACAGGAGGCTTTTCAACAGCTTCCCTCATCTTTGCCCACAAGGTTGCCGCTCCGTACGACAGAAATGAGGAAATCAAGAAATTCCACAGCCTCTCCGAGAATTTTAGCGAATGCCTCTTGGCGATTTAGATTTTCAAGATTGAAATGTGCAGATGCCCTTTTATATCGTGAATCGTCCAAGAATTCAGGATGGGAACCACCGCGAGTATTCCGCAAATCCCAAAGACGCCGTAGAAAAATAATATGTTTCTCAACACCCTCGACTTTTCGGGAGTTCAGAACATATTCCAGACGGTTAATACCTCGTTTAATATCTTCGCGTTTGCTAACAGATATCAAAGACTCTAAGTGTTCTTCGTTCAGTCTCTCAATCAATATATTGACAAGATCCAAAATTGAGTCTTTAAAATGAGATTCCTCATCAACAGTAGGAATTCTCAAGCGTCGAAGGCGGTACTCGTCTCCAGAACTCAGAGGTTTCAACAATTGCCAACCAAGACATTCGTCACACACTCTTTGCAACTCATCATAACTTTCTTTGAACAAGAGATCCGGCTGATCTGAACTCGCCCATTCTCCCAGAACCATCCGCCTATAAAAGGTTTCACTTACACCACCCTCTGGTGGAATGTTATCGGCAAACCAATGTAATTGTTCCGCGTAAGGCAGAGATATTCCAAGTTCGTCTAAACAGACACAAACCTTGTCAGAAGAGTGGTGATTGTCAATCTTTATACCCCATAACCCACAACTCACTCTTGAATCCCTAATAGTGTATTTGTTAGGCTCGTTGTAGTACTTATTCAAAACCCGCTTACGGAAATGCACAGGAGTGAAGCCCCAAGGGGCATCCGGGTTCTCACCAGAGACTTTCTTTAATTTACTCGGATCGCATGTGTGGAAAACCTTATTCCCATTCTCGTCAACGTCAACGATGAATTCGACATACTCCCGTTCCTCGGCGAAATCCCCGAAACCGCTTTTGGACTTCGGTAGAGGTTTGATAAGTCTTCTTCCCCTTAACCTGCTATCTGATTGGAATTCTTTGCGGTAAATGCCAGTCTCACCACAATAATCATGTCTCCAATATACAAGACCATCGCGCTTGAATTCAGGTTCAACGTCGTTGAGGCCAAGTGCCTCAAGAGAATACTCCGAGCACTCCTCGAATTGAAATAACATTGACAGATACATCTCTTTGATAGCTAAGAATTGGCGAATTTCTTTGAGTCTCATCTGAACTTCATTAGGCTTAACGATAGCGATTGTTTCTTGATTTCCAGCGTCATCAATTTTGATGTATGTATTTTTTTCTTTCTTTGGAGGAAAAAGATACCCCACGGTTGGGTGCTCTCCGAAAATTCAAACTCCAATTGATTGGTTGGGAAAGGTGGGAGTTGCTGGCAGTCAACGATTAGTTCTTCGGTCAGTTCGTCAAGGTTAAGATCTTCGGGGGACCAAGGGAAAGTAAGGTCTTCAAATTCAACGTCTTCGGGGATGTGCCAACTGAGTTTTTCTCGCAAAAAGTCTAAGAGGGTGTCAAAGTCATGGATGTTGTGAATGTCGTCTGGCGTTATGTAGGGCATACGGTTGTTTCGATCATAAGTTGCATAGGCTATAGACTCAGGGACTGTTAGGTTTCACGTGCGTTCAACCTAACCTACAATGCGCTGAATCGGGGATTTTGGAGTATTCTATAGACACAGAGTCTCTCGTAATCAGGAGGTCTGCGATTTAGACACGTGCTCTGTATTTGTTTCTAACGGGGCATTTGAGGTCGTTAATTGTTCGCGTGTGCCTTTATTGTTATGGTTGTCGGTTCCCGTTAATGGTTCAATCGAAAGTTGCCACCCTAACCCTTTGAGAATAGTGCTAAGGGTGCTAAGTTGCAGTGAATCTTCGCTGTATAGGAATTTTGAGACGGCTTCTGGGGCGATATCAGCGTGCTTGGCAACTTCGGCAATCCCGCCTTGTGCTTCCACGACATTCCGGACCCCCTTCAGAAAGAACGAGGTGTCGCCATCAACGAGGTATTCTTCAAGTGAAACTTGGAGGTAGCCAATCGCTTCCTCTCGGTCAGCAAGCTGCTCGATTAGGAACTCGTGCCATGTTCTCAGTTTCTTCATCGTTGTGTCCTTTTGTATTGCAACCAATAGTCCTTTGCCCGCTCAATGTCCCTTGTTTGTGACGATTTGTCGCCTCCACAGAGGAGCAGGACAATTGTGTTCTCCACTTCACCAAAATAGATGCGATAGCCAGCACCGAAATGAAAGCGCAGCTCAAAGACTCCGGTCCCAACCGATCTACAATCACCGAAATTTCCATCCTCAAGTCGGTCAAGTCGTTTTTGAATTCTGTTTCGATCGTCTCGATTCTGGATTGTAGCATACCATTCGGTAAAAGGCTCTCTCCCGTTTAGCATGCGATAGAATTGCAATTGTCGTGGATGTGTATGACGCATTGCTCAAAGTATACCACCAATTCTCTGAAAAAGCAATGTTTTTCGCCGGTTGGAATCATGTATCCAATCTGAAATGTCTTAGCGGAATATAGTCATCAACAATCGGACGACTTCTCCTTCCCCTGAAGCAAGCAAAACCGATGTTCTGAAAGTTTGTGGTGGTGCAGATAAAGAGAATTTTGTCGTAGTCCCAAAAAGGGAGTGAAGCACTGCGGGTGGATCTGTCAACCAGCCCTCGTAGCACCCGACGCAAGAGTGTTCTACAGGCATCAAGTTCTACATCATCATTAAATTCAATAAAGAAGATACCCCACGGTTGTTGGCTTTCTAATAAATTGAAGTTTATAAGTTGTAGTTGCTGGAAGGCTTGGGTGTTAGCATCAAACTCACGTGTCACCACTGATAAGTCAAATTTGAGGTTGAAAAGTCGCAGTTGCCGACACCCAATGACTCTGGCTTGGGCACCAGAGTCAAGTTCAAGATCTTCCGCCGACCAATCATAGGTGATGTCGTCAAATTCCAAACCTTCATCTGGAATGGGCCAATTAAGGCTATGTCGCAAAAAACTGACTAAGGATTCAAAGTTATGGACGTTTTGAACATCTTTTGAAATTTTGTTGTGCATCCTGTCGCTACAGTTTCCTTGTGATACTTTGACTGTGTTTAACCATAGGTGTCAATTTAGAGATTTTATAGCACTTTAGAAGTTATGAACATGCTGAAGAAACGCCCAAGTAATAAACTCTACGGGGATGAAGAGCAATTTTGGAGTGTGTATAGTTTCTGTCTCAGATCCGGTGCGGTTGCAAACCGCACCTACCGCGGTTAGGGGCGAGGTTGGGGAATCTCGCCAGCAAAGAAGGCAAGTTGTAGGAGGACAAGATCGGAAAACCATATCAGTAGAGGAAGGTGTCGAATATTTATACACCTGACGGACGGGCAATGAATTACCCTACTACAAACTCGGTTTTCTGTCCATCTCAGGTGAAAAGTTGTGATTCGGAGATCCATTCTACATGGAAACAAACGCTTTACATCCAGCTAAATTGCATGTATAATTGGGAAAAAACAAAGATGATGGAGAAAATATTTTATGGAACTTTATGAAGCCGTCAGTCCGCTGGATTTTAGATATTACGGCAGTGATGATACTTTTATGAAACGGTTATTGCCCTATGTCTCTGAGGCAGGATATGTCACATATCAGGCAAAAGTGGAGGCGGCGTTGGTACGTACTTTGGCAAATTATGGTGTCTGTTCGGCTGCTATCGCTGATGAAGTAGAAGCGGCAGTGAACCTCGTAACGGCGGAAGAGGTCTATGAGGAGCAGTCTCGCATTCGGCACAATATCCGCTCACTTGTCAATGTGATTCGACGGAACATTAGTCCCGAAGCGCGCCCGTATGTCCATCTGTTCGCCACCTCCGCAGACATTCTGGATACCGCGACTTCATTGCGGTTCAAGGCACTCACCGAAAACGTCATCATTCCCGATCTGGTCGCTCTGGAACAGCAATTGATTGCATTGGCGCGCGAGCATGCGGAGACGGTGCAAATCGGTAGGACACACGGACAACACGCAGAACCGACAACGTTTGGTTATGCGTTGGCACTTTACGTCAGTCGCCTCGGCACCCGAATTGAAGAAATCCACAGAGCGGGACAAAATCTGCGGGGACAATTTTCAGGGGCGGTCGGTGCGTTCAACGGACTCGCGTTGATTCATGAACATCCCGAACAGATTGAGGCGGATTTCCTTGAACTGCTCGGTTTGAAGCCGTCGGATACACACACATCAACACAGTGTGTCGAGCCGGAGTTCATCTCGGATCTGGCGTATCAGATTACGGCGGCGTACACCGTGCTTGCGAACTTCGCAGACGATATGCGGCACCTCTATCGGACTGAAATCGCTGAGGTCGGTAGGAAATACAACCCGCAGTTGGTCGGCTCATCAACGATGCCGCATAAAGTGAATCCAGAGGCTTATGAGAATATCAAAAGTTTGTGGAAGGCGTTTGTGCCACGCATGCAGACCGTCTTTATGGACAGTATTCTCGAACATCAACGCGACCTGACGAATTCGGCATCAAGCCGTTTTGTGACGGAACTGTTCACGGCGTTTGATTATTCTATCTATCGGCTTCGGCGTGCGTTGGAGGAAATGGATGTGAAAGCGGATAACATGCGGCGTAATCTCGCACTGAGCGCAGAGGATACGATTGCAGAACCTATCTACCTATTGATGGCATATTACGGATTCCCCGATGCATACGACCATACCCGAAAGTTAATCGGACAGGTGCATGAGACGGGAAAGAGTTTAACGACATTATTGTGGGAAGATGAAACGTTTCGTCCGTTCCTTGACAAGTTGACGGAACCGCAGCGTGAAGCACTCCGAGATCCGACAAACTACATCGGTGCCTCGGTGCGGCGTACCCACGCAACATGCGATGAATGGGAGGAACGGATTTTAAACTTACCTTGCGGTTAAACTTCGTGCGTTTGAACTTTGATATGCGTTCCTCAAACCCGCCTGCGCCGTTGTTGTAGGCTACAATTTCGATTTAAAAAAGAAAAGTCAATATTCACAAATCCAGTCCGTAAGCGTAGGGGAGGACAACTCAGAAATCCAATCGCGTAGTCCGTAACATTGTCCCGCAAGCCTATAGAGGCTTGCGCAAGGAGGACGGCTCTACGGAAATGAACATCAAATCCCAGATATCGCCTCACCGAACCGCAAGGAATAATTAAAAAATGTTTGACATTGCCTATTTAGGACGGCGATGCTTCCGTTTCATCAGAGGTTATCCGCGCACGTGGACAATCGTTGGTTTTCTGCTGATCCTCGGCATCGGTATTCGGTTAGGACAGACGGGAACCGTCAACAAAATAACCGATTATTTCCGTTCCTTTACGGATCGTGAACAAACGGATGTGACAAAATCGGTTGCGCGAGGCATTACCCATCGACAAATACAGGACAAGGGAATGCTGACGAACATTCTCTCGGTATCGCCAGATGCTGTGGACCTCCGTCCATACCGAGCGTTGAATGCGGGGATCGGGACTGAAACATTGGTGTCGCTTGCGCGGCGGCACAAAGCACTCGCGGCAATCAATGGCGGTTTTTTTGAGATGGCGGGTACGTTCCGTGGGGAGTCAGTTGGTGCGCTGAAGATTGACGATGAATGGAGAAGTGAACCGGAACAGGGCAGAGCGGTGATCGGACTCCGAACGGTTGACGGAACAATCGAAGCGTCCATCGACCGGATAGCACTGCGGCTGGAACTCGTCTTACAGAACGGAAAAATAGTGCCGATTGACGGTATGAACCGGAGCCGCGGCAGGAACGAATTGGTCATTTACCGCCCGCATTTTCACGTGGTGACCTTGACGATGCCCGATGGCGTAGAAGCCGTTGTGAGAAACGGCGAGGTCGTCGGTATCCACAACGGACAGGGGAGTTTGCGTATTCCGGCGGACGGTTACGTTTTGTCGGCAAGCGGTAAGAAACGCGGTGAACTTTTATCACATATCGCTGAAGGTGATACGGTCCAGATTCATGAGACAATCATCCCTGAACGTGTCGGGGACAGCGAGTTATGGTCAAGTTTCACACATATTGTCGGCGGTGGTCCATTACTACTACAGGATGGCATCGCACTTTCTACGAAAGCGTATGAACAAGAAGGCTTTGATCGGGCGTTTCACAGTTTCTGGCATCCACGGACAGCCGTCGGTAAAAAGGCGGACGGGACGCTTCTCTTTGTGACGATCACAGCAACAGAAGCAGGCGTTCGACGCGGTGTTATGTTATCACGGCTTGCGGAACTGTTTCTGGAATGGGGTGCGACGGACGCGCTCAATCTCGATGGGGGTAATTCATCAATGCTCGTAATTCGAGATGAGGTTGTGAGCGTTAAACAGAAAGATGCTGACAAACCCGAATCCAAAGATGGATTGAAATCGGTTTCTCGTGATAAGCGGGAACTGAAAAAGGCACGAGTAGAGAGGAATACGAAGACTGCTCGCGGGAATCGTCGGATACGTCCAATACCGAGACAACAGGGACGCGCAATTTCGGATGCAATCTTGATTTTTCCGCGGTTTTAAGTTACAATAGGGTGAAAATATTGTTAAATACAATAAACCGTTGTTGTGGGTAGCAGAAGAAAAGATACGCTTGGCTACAATAGGAATCGAAACAGGAGGAAAGGTCATGTCAAATAACAATGGACACCCGGAACCTCGAAAGAAATTGAATGCTGGTAACGAACATCGGAAATCCATATCCGGCACGGAATCGAAATCGACACCGCTGTCAAGACGCTCCTTTTTCAAAGGCTCCGTTGGACTTGCCGCCTCCGTACTTGCCGCAGATAAACTCATTTTGCCTGCATACCCTCAGTGGCGGTTCCGAGAATATCTCCCTTATGACGCAGCAGGGGATTATCACTACGGACGATATGGGAGGATTGACCATCATTATCCCGAGATGAATCCAACAGGCGAGAAATTCACGTTTGTGCGGCTCAAGTATCCCGGTGGCGATTGGTATACGAACATTGTCAATTATTATTACTGGCAATCGGACTTGCAATTCTCTAAGGTCCTCGCCGAAAGTACGACAATTGATGTCGAGGTAAGAGAAAATCCACAATACGTTGACATTGACGATGAAGGTTTATTCGCCTATCCATTCCTCTATATGACGGGACATACTGGGATTCGGCTTTCTCCGCAACAGATCCGCAAGTTGAGAGATTATTTTGAACGGGGTGGCTTCCTGCACGTCGAAGATTGTGATGTACGGCTCAACAATTATCGCGGCGGTTTACGTCCGCATATTTATCAAATGATGCGGCAGGTCTATCCGGAAAAGAATTTTGAACGGCTGGAGATGAGTCACCCGATTTATCATACTCTCTATGATCACAATGAGTACCTCGGCGGCGATAAGCGCATCCCCGACATTTCCGATTACGACGAGGCGATCATGGACGATGATCGCGTGATTGTTTATTTCTCTCCGAGCGACCTGAATTGCGCGTGGGAAGGTAGACCGTGTGAACCCGGTGGTGAGGAACAACGAACTTGGGCATTTAAACAGGGAATGAATGTCGTTGCATACGCATTGACACGATAATTTTTAATTATACCTTGCGGAGTAACAAAGGGCGTTTGGGTGTTGACGTGCGTTTCTCAAATCTTAAAGAAATTGAGGAAACACCCAAGCAAAAACCCCCAGCAAAAACCCCGCGCCGATGTTGCAGGCTACGCCTCTGGTTACAGGCGTTAGAGATACAACTCCAAGCCCGTAGCTCGTAACGAAGTGGAGAGCGGATACACGGAAAGACCCTTTATGCATCAAACCCACCTGACCGAACCGCAAGGAACAATTAAAAAGCGGTTAGAAAATGTGCCTACAGATGCGAGAGTAGTTTTTCGCGGAGGCGTTCATACGCAAGATTTGCACCAGCGATGTTGCCTGAAGCCGGACCTATTTGGAGTTGCGCGATCGTGCCAGATCCGAATAGATTTTCGATGGGATGGAGTTGTAAATCGGCATCAAGTTGTGGGAGTCCACAGACAAGCGGGACTTGGTGGCGTGTGAGTAATTCCGTTAAAAATCCGTAACGACGCAGATTGAACCTATACCCCGTCGCAAGGATGACGCGAGACACATCTGTAATCATACCACGCGTCGTTTCCACCCGCAACCTTTGGACAGGTAAACATTCATCCATAGTGGTAATGTTATAGACACGAGTTTCAGGATAGAGGTCAATATTCGGGGTATTCAGTAAAGCCTCCATAATATCGGGAGTGATGCTTCCTTCCCCCCTGTTCTGTTGAATCGTCTCATAACGCCGCTGAAAATCGGTTTCGCTTGCAAATTCGGCGAGTGCTTTGGGACCCAACCACACGGGTGGGAAATCGAACTGCTCCGTCTTCAACTGCTTCCGAGCAATCAGTGCCACGTTATGCCCGCGTTCACTGAGACTTTTGGCAAGCGTCCCCGCTGTTAATCCCCCACCAACGATAACAATTTGGTTGCCTTTATCGCCTCGTTTATCCTCACAACCCACAGTAAATTCGGAGGCATGTAAAATCTGATCGGGGTACCGGTGTTGCCACTGGACAAACTCAGATGGAACGTAAGCGCAATCGTCGGCTCCAATGGCGAGGACAACACAACGACTCCGAAACCCCTCACCATTTGCTGAGATGAGGCGGAATGGAAATCTACCTGCACCTTTGTCCCACCGCAATTTCGCTACATCAAACTGATAATAGACGCTGTTCTTTGTAGACGGGGTTTGTAATCCCGATTCCGCAAGCACGCTTTTGCAGAAATTCCAAAAGAGCTGCGTAGAGGGTTGCGAATACGGGAGTGCTAACTCACTCGTTCGGTTGTGACGCTCGGCGTATTCCACGATACCCAGCGCATCGGGAGTAATATGATGAACAACGGGTGAGCGGAGAAATTCCATGCCTTGGCGTTCTGTTTTACACCGCCATTGGGTAAGGGGTTGCGGATGTCGGTCAACAATCACGAGGCTTTTCGCTGCCGCTGGTACATCACGGAGCAATCGGATTGCGATAGACACACCGTGTATCCCGCCGCCGATGATGGTAATCGGGACGTTCCGATGTGATAGATGGCTATTCATTGTGCTGAAACCTAATTCGTATTTGGTAGCGGTAGATGCACGCTTTTCAACGCGAAGGTTCGTGATGACGGTTCATCGCTGGCACGGTAGATACTGTAACGATACTGGACAACCCCAACGGATGGCGCAATCCAATAAATTGCGGGTGGACTAATCAAGAAAACCGACGGCTCTGGACTATCCCCGTAAACGACCTCTTCGTGAACGACATAAGTCGTGTAGCTACCAGCGGGAACGGTAACCCGCTCATTGTCGCTCACGACATAGCGTGTAACCGTGACCGGTATTCCAGTGGTCTTTTCAAAAACTACCCACTCTTTCCCGACTTCCAACGGAAAATCCAATAGACGGCGCGGTGGAAAATGCTTTCGGTGAGATATTTGGAGGAAGCCCGGATTATCAACGCTCGGCAGGTACATATCAAACGCGGATTCTATCAGGGCCCGATGGGTCTTAGAAAAGTAGGTGGCAGAAATTGGGAACGGGAATCCGTCAAAAAACTCGGTGTCTATCCGTAAATAATATGCATTCGCTACCAGGTGATCAACAGCCTCAATCCTGAGTTGGTCAGGTTCCTCGGTGGTAATCCCGCTGACGGTCAACTGTCGATGCGTTGTACCACCGACATCGCGTGTGCCTTCGACGCGGAGCGTGAATTCCTGATCGGTGTCAATATTGACGTAGGTCCACGCGGAACCTGGAGCCGTTGGGAAATCAATCGCTTGGAAACCCGCTGTCTCAGGGGGTGGAAGCGTTGTTTCACCGTGCGGGTCAATCAGTCCCTCATCCCCACAACTACAGAGGAATAGGAAAAAAAATAAAATGATTGTCGGTTTTCGGTTTTCAGGTTTAGGGTTACAAGTGGATACAGAACTATTCATCATTTTAACACACAGAATTTGCCGGTGCTTTGGAATCCGTTCCCATCGGTTGCCCGGAAGAAGTATAATCCGGTGCAGACCATTTCGCCGCGCGCGTTTGTGCAATCCCACTCGGAAGCACCATCCAGCACCTTAATTAAGTTTCCCAAAGCATCGTAAATTTCAACGGTTAAGCCCTTCGGATAGAAAGTGAGGTGTTTGCCTTGTCCCACATAAAGCGGGTTCGGCGCGACAATGACATTTCGGTTCTGACTGTTTGCGACATAATTGAAGGTTTGTCCCTGCCAGATCCGAGTGCCTGTTATGCCAGCAGCGGTTTGTCCCTGAATTTTATAGAGATAGATACCTGTGGGTGGAAACCCGTTTGTGCGGAGTGTCCCAAACCATTTTGTCTTGGTTTTTTGTGTCAGAAAGACAGTGTACTCATTTCTATTCGGACCCTCCACTGTCAAATGCGGTGAAGCCTGCAGCGGCTGTGTGCTTTGTACTTCAACATTCCATTCTCCTACGCCGTGTGGTTGGGTATGAATAAAGAAAGAAGGTGCACCACTCACGGTGTCCACACTTGGTGTGATGCTGTCTGGTACAATATTCGGTGTCCCCATAAATCCCATTGCGTCAACAGGCACAACAGCATAGTAGTAGTGGAAGTTGTTCGGATCAAAGAACTCGCTGGTAACATCAATTCCCTCAAAGACAGTGGGATCTTCAAACTGGGTTTGTGTGACATTAACCCGCCCAACGATGGCTATATCGTCCTCGGGAATACCGTTTCCATCTCGGTCAGCAGCAGCGAGCACTTCATCGGGATTCTGAAACGGCTGTGGTACATCCGTTTCATTCTGCAGCATATAACGCTTTCGCACGATTGCAACCTCCCGAATCCCTGATGGATTGTCAACATCCCACTTCACAAGCGGTCCATTCGTCCCCTGAACGACTTGCGCACCTGAAACCGTCCCCGTTGGTGGAACCCCCGCCATATAACTGACAAAACCACCGAAACTCCCACCCGGAATTACGACGCGCTCAACATCGGGATGCATATTAATTAAGATGAGCGTAATCTCCTGAATGTCTCCCCCGAAATCTTTGAAGGTCATCTGTGCTTCTTGGGAACGATGATAGGTAAACGCCTCTCTGATCTCAGTGGTTCCATCCCGTTTCTTGAGGATAAACTTGGCAGCCCATCCGCGTAAACCGGTCGCTGCGTGTCGCTGCAATTCATTCTGAATGTCCACTCGATCATCAGGCGCGAGGTTTTGGAGACTTATCGGCGCGAGATCCGCGCCATCAATTTTGACTGCGAATTCCGGCATAATTTCTGCGGGACGGAAGACGATATAGCGCGACGAGAAATGCTCAGGCATTGATTCCGAATCGAAATCGGAGCGAACTGGATAACTTGTGTGCACATCGTTGGGATGAATAGCGATCGGTGGGAAACGATGTGCGTTCCTGTAGCCGCGCATCCCGGTCGCCGTATTGGCACGGGTATGTGTGAAATAATTCCATACCGTGAAGGTCTTGAACGCCTCTGCGAGGGTTGTGCCGTTATCCGTAAAAACCTCGTAGAAGTTGCCCATCTCACGATAAGTGCCATCGGTGGTGTTTCTGTAAAATTGGCGGACGATGTCGTACCCGAACCGTTCTGCCATATACAACGTCCAGATAACGGAACCGTATTCGTGATCGCCGATGCGACTCTCAAGGGAAATATCGGGAATGAGAAACCAGCGGCGGAGTTGATGGATATAGTAGTTATAGGAATTGGTTTCGTTGGGTTCATCGGGATCCGGGAGTGTATCACCATCGTCAATAACGCCGCCATCGTAAGTCATGACTTCTATCCAAGTTGCGGATGCTTCCATGAACCACGTCGGCATATAGGCGTTATATCCGAACTGAACACCGTGCAGGAATTCATGTGTACAGGTTGTCTCAAGATAGCGGATCCCCTCCGCTTTTCCGACGTAATCGTAGATACGGGAGTTAATCATGAAATAGGGTGCGACCGTCAGTGCGGTGGACAAGACGCGTCCTTCAAACCAATCCGCGGTCGTGATACCGAGCGCAGGGAAGGTAAAGAGGTAGACATCATATTTATGATTGCCGCCGTTTTGTGCCGCCCAAAAGTCGATGTAAGGGATTTTGAATCCCATTAGGTCGATTTGGACGCGATACGCTCGTTCCATTGCGTCGGCACAGAGATCAACATAATCAGGAACGCCATTGCGTGGATGGAAATCCTCAAGTGGTGGTGCATGCGGTCCGACACGCGTGTAATGGAATTTAAAATGTGGTGTGTCAAACTTTTCTGGCAGTACTATTTCACCGAAGAAACTACCGGGAAGTCCGGGTCGAAGGAAAAGTCCTTTCAGCTTCTGCCGATGCACAGCGGGTAAGTTTCGCCAATTCTTGGCGATGGTAACAAAACTATCGGTTACACATTCCGTTATTTCACTTGAGGTATATCTTGATTTGAGATTGGCGAACTGTTGAGCAGTTTGGAGCGCGCTTTGGAGTTCGGGATCCGGTGGAAGTGCGTGTGTAACAGGTGAGAGTGATATAAGGAATGTGATGATGACAGTAAGCGATAATCTCATTTTTTATGTATGGGTTTCTCAATTCTTCCTCGCCGGTGAAAAGATTGATGAGTAATGTGCGGGCAGGCACAAGACCGGTTTCCGCTACAAGGGTTTTTTGGGAATAGAATTACCGAAATATTTAGTGAAACTTCATGAAACCGCACTTACCTCGGTTGGGGATCGGCACAAATTGCTAAGCGAAACGGGTCGGTTTCCCATCAAGACTGGTATGATTGGTTTCTTTCCAATATGTTTCCACGCCTTCTTCACCCTTTTTCGCTGCCCAGGCGTTTAGTTGTTCCCTTTCACCGATATAATCATAAAGCGGGACAGCCATCCCACAAGAGGTTTGCACAAGGTCAACCTTAAGGTCAAAGATTTGTCTTGCCCCCGGCAGCGGTGTGAATAAGGGAAAGAGGAGTTGCCATTCGGCATCATCTTTGTGGATAGCCTTCGCTGTGCCGTAGAGTCGGAGGATCACGGGGTTATCCTGAAAGGCGGTAAACATAAGCGTCATTCGAGGATTTTCCTGAACGTGTGCGGCGGTTTCATTCCCGCTTCCTGTTACGTTTAACCAGACAATGCGGTTTGGCCCCAGAACACGCAACGAATCCATACCTTTCGGGGATAGATTGATTCTGCTATCGGCTGTTGCGGTTGCGACGAAGAAGATTTTTTGGTTTTCGATGAACTGTTGGAGTTTCTGAGGGATTTCAGTGTACAATTTTGCCATAGTGCCAAATTTCTCCGTTTGGGAAAACGATCGGATATACTAATGTTATACACCCGACCGCCACCCAAAAAACTTAACGCCCTTTGATGGTCCCCCATGTGACAGCGAGTTTCCCTGCGGGTTCAACATCAAAGGCGATTTGGTAATTTTCCATGACCTCTTTGTCATCTAAAGCACGATGATAGACGGCAACATCGTCAATCAGACCGTCAAAATAGAACGGTTTGATAAAGGCGTTGCGATCGTGTCCGACTGCAACAACAACATGGCTACGCGTATCACGACTGTTTATCTTCCCATCCGCCTCGGCATCGAGTTCACCATTGAGGTAGAGGAATTTTTTATCGTCCCCACCCGCGGCAACAAACGTTACGTGCGTCCATTCGTCCGCTTCAACAGCTGTCTCAGTTTTGAAGACGCCGAACCCGTCGCCACCTCTTTGGGTTTGTATCGTGCCATCCGCCAAAAGTTCCAGCCACGAATCGCCACCGCCCTGTGGATCATCGTCCCAGATAATAACCTTCGGACCCTCGGGGAGGGTTGCGGGTTTAATCCACATCGCGTAGGTAAGATCCTGCCCTGTGGTGGCAGCACCCATAACGACATAATCTTCCTTACCGTTAAAACTGAGTGCGTCTCCGACAATGCCTTCTACGATTTTTGGGGCACCCTTAATCTCTCCATCGTTTTCACCGAGGGCATCTTTGGCGACCTTGGCATCGGTATCGGCTTTATCAAAAGTCCAATGCCCTCCTAACCCGTCTTCAAGGGATTGTGCGTGTGTCATCTCTATATGCGCCGACGCGAAAAAAACGACTGGCACGCAAAAGAGCACAAAGAATAAACCAAGTCTCATCGGTTCACCTCCTGAGTTCGCAAACTCATGATGGGCAATGCA
Source organism: Candidatus Poribacteria bacterium (assembly GCA_965220065.1). GTDB lineage: Bacteria > Poribacteria > WGA-4E > WGA-4E > WGA-3G > WGA-3G. Next base: position 3,052,901 of record OZ244804.1, on the reverse strand, counting down.
TTCGCCCAATAGGAGCAAAACAACTCGCTACTTTCATTTCACACCGATATACATTATATCCTGTTTTGGACGTGGATGCAAGGAAAATGGTATAGGGTATGGTGATCAGTTGGCAGTCTGAATCGCGGATTGACGCGGATTATGCAGATTTCGCGGATTTTGGCAACTTGGGTGTTTTCAATGGATTTTGTATAAAGAAAAGAGTCGCGAGCACAGCTCGCTCCTACAGGCTCTTGAGGGCTGCCCAAGTTGTTGTTAATTTATTTGAGGGGTCAACAGCCTGTGGTTCTGCTCCTTCGATATCACTGACGAATTCACCTTCATAGAGCCGAATATGGTCGAGCCAGACATCCACTTTTTGTCCGCCCATAATGATGCCGGCGCGTGAACTGACGTCATCTGCGGGCATTTTGAAGGTGATAAAGAATTCCTTCCATTCTTGGGTTAAACCAATAGATTTTCTGGCGTATTCATTCCACGGAGCACCTTGATGGAGAATACGTATTGTAACGTTCCTCGGTTTTTCGCTCTTTGCCCACAAACTGTAGGTATAAGTGGTGCCTTTCTCCAGTGTGAAGGGTTGCTGATAGAGTTGGATGTGCCATAGCGCGCCACCTGCTTTACTGATTTTGACATACGCCACTTTCTTCCCGACGATTGGCTCTGCCTTTTTGCCTTCGGGTTGGAAGAGGGCGGCGGCATCGGCGTGTGTCCAGTGGTGCCATCCTTCAAGATTGAGGTCGAAATCGCCGTTTTTGAGGATGTTTTCAGGTGGTTTTTCGGCGTGCGTGAGCGTTGGAATCCCGAACAGTAATATTAATGTAAGGAGGGAAGCGTAATATCGTTCTGGGGTGTAATACTGTGTTAGTTTCATGGAAGTTTTAGGACAAAACAGTAGGTAGGGCGGAGGCACGAAGTCACCGCCCTACCACGCTGGGACCTTAGAGATACCTACTTGTGTCCACTTTCACCTTCTCGTTCATGTTCGCCGCGCCCTTCACCGCTACCGTGTTCGTTGCTTTCTCGATCGTGTTCGCCTCGACTTTCTCCGCTACCGTGTTCGTCGTCGCCAACCTCAGGATGTGCTGTCCACCTGTCAAAGTTAGTACTTGTTGCGGCGAGCAGGACTTCCCGCTTATCACCGGGGGCAAGGTCTTCGGGTATAGTCGGACCGAGTTCCTTTCCGTTCGACAAGTGAACTTCGACACGGACGCGTTTCAAAGTTTCATTTGTCGTGTTTTCTACGGTGCCTTTAAAGGAATTGCTTTGGGTGTCGTAATTTAGAATGAGTCGGGCTCCATTGCGAACTTTATCGTATTGATCGTTCAAGGTGAGCTCAACGTTAGATTCCTCACCCTCATCGCGCGCAGAGAGTTCTTCTTTCTTTGAACATCCCATTAGACTCACCATTAATAGGATAACACTTGTAGCAAGGATATTGCAAATAGGATTCATGGCGTGTATCATCCTTCGACTCTTCGAAAAATAAGACCACAAAAGGGACGCGAACTCGTTAAGATCCCATTGGTCGTATTTGTGACATCACCTGTAAAGGCATCCATCGCCGCATCATAGGACAGAACCAATATGCAATTGGTGAGGGTATTGCTCCCTTTCCGAACGGAAGTGCTTGGCTTAATTACCGCAATTGCGCCGCCTTCACCGCCGTGTTCGCCTTCGCCTTCACCACCACCTTCGCCGCCGCTGCCGACTTCGGGGTGAGCCGTCCACCTGTCAAAGGGTGGCCCTTCTGCCATCAGCGTAACGGGTATTTGTTCACCGGGAGCGAGGTCTGTGGGTGTTGTCGGTCCGAGTTCTACACCGTTCGATAAGTGAACTTCGACGCGAACTTGGGGCAAAATTGCACCGGTGGTATTTTTAACAGTGCCTTTAAAGGAATTGGTCGCTGCATCGTAAGCGAGAATAAGATGTGCCCCGGCTCGGATACTATCATATGTATCGGTAAGGCCGAGTTGCACTGCTGATTCTTCGTCACCTGCGTCAACTGCGATTGGATTTGCTGAGGCGAGATTTCCATCTGTATCACCGAATTGGTGGGTATGTTCGTCGGTATCTGAACATCCGATAATACCGGCTATCAATACGGAAACGATTGCTATGAGGATTCCACAATAGGATTTCACGGGTATGCTCCTTTTAATATATGGGTAAACGTTAATTCATGAAGAATTAGGTAAACTTTCCATGCTCGTTGACGAGACTTCAACGCCTGCCAACTGTTCATGCGTGGATGTTTCGATTCAGTTACGTCTCATAATTTCATCCCGCATGTGGTATAGAAACGATTTGCTTAAAAAATAGTTTACTTAATAAGTTATAATAAGCCAATATATTCTTTAATTTTTTATCCTATTATACTATCGTCCTTTTACAACCTAATTGTGTACTACAATCAACCCAAAAATCAAACTATAGTAGATTTTAGAATGACTTAGACACTCTAAAGAGGCGAGGTGTTTTTACTGAGGTGTTTCTGGTCCTACAGAAAAACTGAATGACCTTGAAATTGATGGAAGGACTCAAAAAAAAAGGCAGGTGATGAACCTGCCTTTCAAGAAGATTCCCGGCAACGACCTACTTTCCCGCGGGGTTGCCCCCGAAGTATCATCAGCGCTGAAGGGCTTAACTACCGTGTTCGGGATGGTTACGGGTGGATCCCCTTCGCTATAGCCACCGGAAAGTTGTTTGTATGGCTCAGTGGTATGTCTGAGCCGTTACAAGAATATTTGACAATTGTATATGTGTGAGGGGTCGGTAGAATGAAAGAAGTTATCAAGCCCTCGGCTTATTAGTACCAGTTAGCTGAACCGTTCACACGGTGTACACATCTGGCCTATCAACCTTCTTATCTCGAAGGAGCCTTACCAACTTAACGTTGTGGGATATCTTATCTTGAGGTGGGCTTCACGCTTAGATGCATTCAGCGTTTCTCCACTCCGTACATAGCTACCCAGCGGTGCCACTGGCGTGACAACTGGCACACTAGAGGTACGTCCACCCCGGTCTTCTCATACTAGGGGCAGCATCTCTCAAATATCCTGCGCCCATACCAGATAGGGACCGAACTGTCTTACGACGTTCTAAACCCAGCTCGCGTGCCACTTTAATCGGCGGACAGCCGAACCCTTGGGACATGCTTCTGCCCCAGGATGTGACGAGCCGACATCGAGGTGCCGAACCGCCCCGTTGATATGAGCTCTTGGGGGCGACTAGCCTGTTATCCCCGGAGTACCTTTTATCCAATGAGTTACGGCCTTTCCACACAGCACCGTAAGATCACTAAGCCCTGCTTTCGCATCTGCTCGACGCGTCCGTCTCGCAGTTAAGCTCCCTTCTGCCTTTACACTCGACGCGCGGTTTCCAATCGCACTGAGGGAACCTTAGGGTGCCTCCGTTACATTTTGGGAGGCGACCGTCCCAGTCAAACTACCCATCTGACACTGTCCTCGGCACGGATTCACGTGCCGGAGTTAGAATTCAAATGCAACAAGAGTGGTATTTCAAGTGCGACTCCACTGAAGCTGGCGCCCCAATATCATAGTCTCCCACCTATCCTACACATGCAACATTAAAACCCAATATCAAACTATAGTAAAGGTTCACGGGGTCTTTCCGTCTTGGTATGGGTAACCGGCATCTTCACCGGTATTACAATTTCACCGAGTCTCTCGCCGAGACAGTGCCCATGTCGTTACGCCATTCGTGCAGGTCGGAACTTACCCGACAAGGAATTTCGCTACCTTAGGACCGTTATAGTTACGGCCGCCGTTTACCAGAGCTTCAGTTCGGAGCTTCCGGTTTCCCTTCACTCCTCACCTTAACTTTTTGGCACCGGGCAGGCGTCAGTCCCTATACATCATCTTGCGATTTAGCAGAGACCTGTGTTTTTAGTAAACAGTCGCATGGGCCATTTCACTGCGGCTTTTTTCGGTATCACGTAGAACGCGGCACTTACTCAAAGCACCCCTTCTCCCGAAGTTACGGGGTAATTTTGCCGAGTTCCTTAGCGAGAGTTCTCTCGAGCGCCTTAGGATTCTCTCCTCGCCTACCTGTGTCGGTTTACGGTACGGTCACCATGAGTTGTCAACTCGAGGTTCTTTTCTTGGCAGACCGTGGGGACAGTTTGCATCCTTACGGAATCCTGTTCACCCTGGGGAGCGTATTGCACCGGATTTACCTGGTGCGCTCCGACGGGCTTAACCCAGCATATCCATCAGCTGGTAGTCCTTAATGTCTGCGTCTCCCCTAGTTTCATTCGCGTCATGGTGGTGCAGGAATATTACGCCTGCTTCCCATCGCCTACGCCTTTCGGCCTCGGCTTAGGGTCCGACTAACCCTGAGCGGATTTACCTTGCTCAGGAATCCTTAGGCTTTCGGCGAACAAGCTTTTAACTTGTTTTATCGTTACTCATGCCGGCATAATCACTTCTAATTCGTCCAGAGCGTCTTACGATTCTCCTTCAGTCCTACTATAGAACGCTCCCCTACCATACCCCTTACGGAACCCTGACGGGCCCCTGCCGGGATATCCACAGCTTCGGTAACACGCTTAGCCCCGGAAATCTTCGGTGCAAAGTCACTCAACCAGTGAGTTATTACACACTCTTTAAATGATTGCCACTTCTACGCCAACATCCTGGCTGTCTCAGCAACAAAACATCCTTTACCACTTAGCGCGTATTTAGGGACCTTAGCTGGTGGTCTGGGCTGTTTCCCTTTCGTCAATAGAGCTTATCCCCTACTGACTGACTCCCATGCTTAGGACAATGGCATTTGCAGTTTAACTGGAGTTGCTAACCTGGTGGGGTCGCGAGTCCAATTAGAGCTCTACCGCCACTGCCGAACACATAAGGCTAGCCCTAAAGCTATTTCGGGGAGAACCAGCTATCACCAGGTTTGATTAGCCTTTCACTCCGATCCACGGGTCATCCCCCAATTTTTCAGCATTGGTGGGTTCAGGCCTCCACATATTTTTACATATGCTTCACCTTGCCTATGGATAGATCACCTGGTTTCGGGTCTACTCCATGCAACTATACGCCCTATTCAGACTCGCTTTCGCTACGACTCCACATCAAAAATGTTTAATCTTGCTACACAGAGTAAGTCGCCGGCTCATTATGCAAAAGGCACGCGGTCATGCATGTCACTTGCGTGACTTAGCACTACCACAGCTTGTAGGCTTTACGGTTTCAGGGGCTTTTCACTTCCCTAATGGGGGAACTTTTCACCACTTCCTTCACAGTACTTCGTTCACTATCGGTCGCCAGGGAGTATTTAGCCTTAGGAGGTGGTCCTCCTGGATTCCTACAGGTTTGTCTATCCCGTAGTACTTGGGGTACTCATTGAAAGGCGCCACTTCTTTCGTCCACGGGACTTTTACCCGCTCCGGTTGCTCTTTCCAGAGACATTAGACTAGAAGCACGGTCCTTCCCGGCGTGGCTGTATCCACACCTAATGAACCCCACAACCCCCGATATACAACGCATACAGGCTTGAACATATACCGGGTTTGGGCTGTTCCCTTTTCGCTCGCCGCTACTGGGGGAATCGAGGTTTTCTTTCTGTTCCTCAGGGTACTGAGATGTTTCACTTCTCCTGGTTTTCCCTCGTGTAAACACGAGTAGCAGGGATTAACCTGCTCGGTTGCCCGATTCGGGAATCTTCGGATCAAAGCCTATTAAACGGCTCCCCGAAGCTTATCGCAGTCTGTCACGCCCTTCATCGTCTCCTGGCACCAAGGCATCCACCGTAAGCCCTTAGTAGCTTGATAAGTAATCTTATTCTTCTACCGATTTACCCTCTATATACAATTGTCAAAGAACAGCGCCTATTCAATTATAGGCGATGGAGCTGAACGGGATCGAACCGCTTTCTACCATACTCATGGTAGATGCTCACCCAAATGAGCTACTCCGTGTTCATCAATGGTATGTAGTATACCACAAAAAATTAACTTTGTCAAATTTATTTTACAAAAAACCTAATTTTCGCCAAATTTGACTTATCATCGTTTTTACAGCATGAAAATCGAGTCTGCTAACCCGGATGGAGATGAGCGGATTTGAACCGCTGACCTTCTGGTTGCAAACCAGATGCTCTCCCAACTGAGCTACACCCCCAAACGACAGTATGTAGTATACTACAAAAAACGATAAATGTCAATTCTTTTTTTGCAACAGAGTTAAGTATACTACAAAAAATAATAAATGTCAAATTTATTTTTACTTTAATACAATGTTTTCGTTCGCGCCCACGTCGAGGCTAATTTTTCTTCGGGATCTACAGCCAATCCGGGAATCCCCGGTCCTGTGATGCTTACATCGTCAAAACGGGAGCTCCCCTGCCACACCAGAAGCCCGACCCTGCCTTGTTTGTGGACCTCATGCTCCATAGTTGTGGCCAACTTGTCGTTGTAATATCCTTCAAAGACATCGCCTTTGACGACGACTTTAAGTTTATATTTGTCCTTATTCAATTTAATCGCGCCAACATCCTGTTGAGCATACGCCCCAGCTTTAACCCACCACTCAGCCGTGCTATTGCCCAGATTTACCCACAACCCACAGTGATTGTTAACATCCACCCATCGCACCACTAATGCCATCCAGTTGCCTTCAGCCTTCCGGACGGTCGCTTCAAAGGTGAGGTCGGTCCAATCTTCTTCGCCGATTAAGGTGACACCTTCTACAGCGTTGAGTTCTTCTCCAACATATACACCGTTTTCGACCTTCCATTTCCCACCCTCTTCCTTCCATTGTTCCGGTTTTTCGTTATCATCAAAGTCGAAAAAGAGCGCGAAAGCGGGAATGACAGCAAACAGCATCAGAAGAAAGACCAATGTCGTCAAGGCTCCCACTGAATTTACTTTTATTTTGGTGGCCTGTCTCATAATTGACTCCTTTCATATCAAAAAGGAAATTAATCCCACGCTTCACTGGGGATGTTCCACCCCAATACAGGTTCATCCGTTAAGATACCCAGTCTTTCGTATCGTTCTTTGTCCTTTTTCCACCTTTTTAAGTTCGATTTTGTGGCATCTGAGGGATAGAGATGGACTTCCGCCGTATAGAGTTCTATCACCTCATCAACGTTGAGTCCGATGCCGTATAGGAATTTTTGCTTGAGTCGGACATAGGTGCGGACTTCTGGAATATCCCCGAACTTCTTGACGAGGGGATTGTGCGGACTCGGATTGTCTGGATCATCCGTGAAAGGGTTAACAAGGACAAAATCTGCGGATTCCTGTTTATCACGGCGGGATGGATTTTGAAGGAACTCATCACTAGCATCAACGACGGCATCAAGGATGTAGGAGGGTAAATGCCGACGCACCGGGATTCCGAGTCTTTCGTATCGCTTTTTGTCAACTTTCAGATCTTTTAGCATTTCCTTTGCGGCAGGGGTGGGATAGAGGTGGACTTCTGCTGTATAGAATTCTATTGCCTCATCAATGCTCAGTCCAATGCCGCGTCCGAGTTTTTGCTTCAATCGGAGATAGGTGCGGACCTCTGGAACATCCCCGAACTCCTTGATGAGAGGGTTGTGCGGACTCGGATTGTTCGCATCATCCGTGAGAGGGTTAACGAGGGCAACATTTGGGGACTCCTGTTTATCAGGGACGGCTGTTGTGTTCTGGAGGGGCTCATTGACGTGCCTTCCGCTGCAACCGGATAGTAAGGTTATGAGAATAAGAAATCCGAGTAAAGTGTTCAAAGTTCTCATAGGGGTCCCTCACGATTCAAGTGTTTTCTCAGTTTCCAGACATTGTAAGTGGCGAGGTTAGAAAACCTCGCCAGCGGCAATAGAGAATTGGTTCGCTGAACAACTATCTACACATTTTTCGGGCTTTACCATAAAGTCTAATTTCCGCCGAGTATCGCATCTTGATCCGAATTTCTGGGGCTTCCAAGCCATAGTTTGATGGCAGGACTGCTTGCCACAATCCTTCGACCGACCGAGGCGTTGATGACAACAGTATATGGGAGCGTCTGCTGTGTGCCGATGAAAGGGTTACGACGCAACTGATTGGAGGTAGTGCCTGCAGTAATAATATTCGGTATCAGCCTCAAAGTGGTTTCGGTCTCATGCTTTCGGAGGACAGTCGTTCGCCGCTGGAGCCGCACGCCAAAGGGCAAACCGACAGCAGTTAGATTCAGGTTCTGTCGATTGCCGCTTTGTCGCTCAACTTTGACGGGGATATCAATCGGTGTGTCCGGGGTTACTACAATCTCCTTCAGTTCCGTTGACACTATAATCGAAGCAGTCTCCGTAACGCTGACCACCACGTTTTTCCGTTGCACAGTCTGGTCGTTGTTTTGAATGCGATAGACTTCAACGGGTGTCGCCGCTCGACGGAATTCATTGCCAGTGGCGGTCGTGACGGCACCAACCACTTGAACAACGCGATGCGTCAACTCGGCATCGGGCGCAGCAGTGAGGGTTATGTATCCCTGTGTTACACCTGTACCGGAGAGAATTGCGCTTTCGCTGGCAGTAATGTCGGGAGGCAAGTTTTCAACGGAGAGGCGTATCGGTTCTGTAAAACCGACGCGGCGTTGCAGGATTACCTCCAATAGAACGGTTCCACCACGTCCGATATTCGGGTTATCAGGTGTTACAGAGATAGCGAAATCCGGCGTTGTCGGGCGAGCATCGAAATGGTAGACGTACCCGGGTCCCCCATTGCCAGCGATGTCCTCAATGCGAACAGCGTATACACCGGGTTCATCGAAACTGTAATCAATGATGGCATTGCGTCTCCCGCCAACCCCGGCATTGTTTGCCAACACCTCGCCGCGGGCATTGAGTAAGGTGAGTGAGGGACTTAGCGGCGAATTGAGACGTTCTGCGGAGACAGTCAACGAATAACCGCCTATATCTGCGAAAAATCCCCACGGTCCGTATCCATTGGTAACTTTAACCAGAATCTTGTTTCTGCCCTTAGAGACTGGCAACTGGATAACATCATCAGCACGGCGGAGGGGTCGGTGGACGTATTTGCTAAAAATAAGCGCGTCGTTCACCCATATCTTGATCGTATCGTCAGAACCGAGGGATAAGAGATAGTTCTGGTCGCGGTCAGATTCGAGGTAGGTTAGGGCATAGCCTGTGACATCGTCTTCCGGGACATTCGAGAAGACATTTTCGCCCCTACTTTCGGTCTTATACCACCCGATTTTCCGTCCCTCTTTGCCGATGTATTCTTTTTCAAAATCTATCTCAACTTCAGGCGGATAGACGGTATCAAACCCCTGCTCGTCAACGTTATCAAACGGAAAGATTACCCACCACGGACCGAGACTGGTTCCCTCTGAAATGGTAAATCGATAGTAGTCCACCTCACCGGGTTCCGAGATGCGTCCACTGAGTGCGCCCGGGGTCTTGAGATGCTGTGCGTGTTCAAGTTGGCGCGCGACGAGTCCCGCCAAACGTTGTGCTTCTTGGGCAACGAAAGCGATGATACGGTCTCGCTCGGTCGGCGTAATGTCGGCGTTCTCTTTATTCGACATGCGTGTAATGGTGCGTTCCCATTCCTCGGCAGAGAGTGCGCGATTGCTCGGTGAACGGAGTTCATGACACGCCGTACATTTCGCTTGAAATTTTTCAATTATACCTTGCGGATAAGCGCCAGTGGCTTGTACATTAGTGTTTTCCGTGTTCGAGTCGCCCTCCATTTCATTTTGGGCTTGATTTTTGGTGTTTTGGATTTGACGCGTCTTTCCGTAGCGTCGCCTTCCCCTTCGTTTCAGGCTGCGCGTTTCGGATGTCGTTTCTTGCGCGGATTGGAGTGCCGGATTTTCTTCGACGGCTTCTGGATACATGTTGACGATGAAAGGGAAAATACCGTAAGGCGTGCGAATCTGCTTGAGTCCTGGCTGTTCATCTGCAGCCAATTCAACCTGCCACTCGGTTTGGGGGAGATTCTCGCCGCCAATAACACACTGAACGACACTTGCTTCCGGAGGCGTGGGGGGTCCGTAGAAGCGGTCAGACACAAGACCCGCCCCTACTTCCTGATCTCCATTAGGGAGCGTGCCACCAGCAGGGAAAAGATAGGCATTGTAAGGAAGAACGCCGCCCGTTAAGCGATAAACGGAATCCGGGTTGCCGCGATGCAATAGATCTCGGATGCGCAATACATAAAACGCGTCGGCAGGAAATGTAACATCAAGAAGTGGATCTAAACTGTAGAATCCGTTACTGCGTGCTAATTCAACCCCTTTTGCATCGAAAAGAGAGAGTGTAGGATTGAAAAATTGCTGGCTAATGTTGTTGAGACGATACGCGTTGACACTGAACACACACCGTTGTCCCTTCTCGCCTTCAAAAACGTAATAATCTTCATCTCCCCCCGGATTAATTAGCCCGTTGACGAGACTGGGCAATTCAATAATGGTAGCAGTTTCTGGCGTGTTATTCGACTCTGTTTCAAGGACATCAGGCGTCTGGCTAACCTCAAAGGGCCACGCCGTGGAGGTGCCGTGCTTACCGACGACCCGAATTTCGCGCATTCCGATCGGGGCATTCGATGCGATTGACAATTCAGCGGTTAACCCACCAGTTGCTCTCGCCGCCGACGTCAGATAAGCGATAATTTGGGACTGCGCTTCTGCCTTGATCTCCGCGCCCTTCTCTGTAACCATCCGTCGGACAGTGGTTGCCCACTGTGCAGGTGTCATTGATCGGTTATGTGGCGATCGGAGTTCGTGACATTGCCCACAATTCGCCTCAAAGATGGGTTTATACGTGTTATCAACTGCGCCACCCCCAGGATGAAGTTGGGCGGTGATGCCGGGTTCACCTTCAATGATAAGGGTGTGTGCTCCTTCTAAATCGGAGCCTTGGATTGTAATCTCGATAGTCGTGTCGAGCTGCCCGCCTGCTGGAAATAGTGAATTGAGTCGTGGAATACCTTGCGCGAAGAGGCTATCCGGAAAGACAAGGAGGAAACCTAATAAAAAAATTGGAAGATTGGAAGATTGGAAGATTGGAAGTTTAGCACTGTTCATCTTTATTCCCCCGTGAACTCGTGGGTTAAGGTGCGCTTACGGAGATTATAGAGTCGAACTTTGCCATCTCTGCCACCGGCGGCAACAAATTCGCCATTTGGACTGAACCGGACAGCATAGACAGCATCGGTTGATTCACTGAAAGTCTCATAGCGGTTCCCGGATCGGAGACTCCAGATAATTACCGAAGCATCTGCGCTACCGGACGCAATCAGTGTCATCCGATTGTTTGCGGATCTAAGCGCGATGACCCCGGAATCAACACTATAGACGGCACCTTGATGCCCATTGTATTCACGAACGAGTGCCCCTGTCATCTCCAAGGAATTTCGCCCCACGGCACCTCGAGCACCACCCCCTGCCGATGTAACACGCCACGTCCGAACAGTATTATCGGCAGAACCGGAGACAATTACATCTTCCTCGGCTGAATAGGCGAGACTATAGACGGCGTCATCGTTGGCGTCCAAGTTAACCAAAACAGTGCAAGTGATCGGATCCCAGACCTTCACCGTTTTATCTTCGCTACCGGTGACAAAGTAAGTACCCTCTGGATGATACAAAGTAGAGAGGACCCTACCAACGTGCTGGGTGAGCCATTTGGATACCCGTGTATCTATCGAAAAGTCAGTATCCTCGAGCCGTGTTAAGTCGATAACAGCACTATACTCATCCATGCTTGCAGTGATCAGCGTCGTGTTGCGTGGACTGAGTGAGATGGATTCAATCGTATCGCCGTGAACCTCGAAACTTCTAATGAGTTCTTCAGAAGAGACATCCCAAATTCGGACTTCGCCGCTCCGAGCAGCGAGACCACTGCTTGTATAGAGTATTTTACCATCTGAAGAAAATGTGAGACTTCGCACCTCACCGGCATGCGGTTCATACGTGTATATGACGCGCTGTGTTTCCAGATCCCAGATTTCAACCCACTGATATTTCCCGACAGCAAGCGTCTTGCCATCGGGACTAAATTCAAGGGACCAGATCGGGGAAAGAGGAGCTGCCGCAAAACAGAGGGACGTTGCGAAGATGATGTAGGACGCAGCCAAGAAAATTCCCACATCACGAAGTCTTTTACCCATGCTCAGACCTCGGTAATGGCTATCGGCTATCAGGTCGCTCACTTCGTTCGCTTTCAGGTGTCAGTATGGGTTGCCTCGCAACCCTTTCAGCAATCCGTAAAGAAGTGTTTGATTTAATCAGCAACCTCCTTTACTGACCCCTAATTGCCGACTGCTGATTGCTAATTACGCGAGAACCCTGCGAATGGGTTTACCGCCACGTGAGAGGACAATGCGAACGCCGTCCGGCGATTCCAGATGCTGATTATAATCAATGCCGAGGCATCGATAGAGCGTTGCTGACAAGTCTTCCGGGCGTACTGGGGTCTCTGCGGGCTCCATACCAAGCGGATCTGAAGCACCAATGACTTGCCCCCCTCGGACGCCGCCGCCAGCTAACATCATCGAGAAAACACGGGAATGATGGTCGCGTCCGCCGTCTCGGTTAATGACCGGGGTTCTCCCAAATTCACCCATAGCCAAAACGAGGGTTGTTTCCAACAATCCTCGATCACTCAAGTCTTCGATTAAGGTAGCCATTGTCCGATCAAAAGCGGTGAGCTTCCCCGGTAACGATGAGAAGATGTTGTTGTGGTTGTCCCACCCACCGTTACTGACAGTGACGAAGTTAACCCCTGCCTCAACGAGTCTTCTGGCAAGGAGGCAACTCTGTCCGAAGGTATTCCGTTGATACGCATCGCGCGTTTTACGGGATTCGTTGCTGAGATCAAACGCAGCACGTGCATCGGTAGAACTCATCAGGTCGTAAGCGGAGGTATAGAAACTATCAACGGCTTCAGCAGCCGGATTGCCTGCCTCATATTTCTTAAAAGCGGCATCAACGGCTTGGCGTAATGAGCGGCGACGTTCAACGCGTTCAAAGGAAACTTCCTTCGGAGGTTCTAAATCCCGCACTTTGAAATTCTTGCTTGCCGGGTTTCCTCCGGGAGAGAAAGGGGCGAGCGACGCGCCTAAAAATCCGCCGCCCCCATAAGCAACCGGAGCCGGCACAGCAATATAGGGAGGTAAAGCACTCCGCTGTTCTTTGAGCTTGGAGACAACAGCACCATATCCTGGGACAGCAAAACCCGGTAAGGGTTGATAGCCTGTCATCATATAGTGCGTCCCACGCTCATGCGCCGCCTCTGGCGAGGTCATCGAGCGGATAATGCAGAGTTTATCGGTCTGTTGTGCGAGTCTGGGGAGATGCTCGCTTATCTGGATACCGGTAACGTTTGTCGATATCGGTTTGAAAAGCCCACGAATTTCTTCAGGGGCATCCGGCTTGAGATCCCACATATCAAGGTGGCTGGGACCGCCTCCCAACCAGACGAGAATAACGGAGGTAGCGGTTTCCCTGCCCTGAAATGTGGTCGCACCGTGCGCTTTGAGTCGGAACAGGTCTGTGAGGCTGAGACCGAACAAACCGAGGGCACCGGCTTTGAGAAAATCTCGGCGGTAAAATCCCTCACAATCTGTATGTACGCATCTGTCTTCTGCCATGATCCTTCTCCTTCATGGTTATCAGTGCGGGTTTTTTAATGAAGATTAAGAATTTAATCGGGTAATTTTCACCAATGCCCGGTGCGGTTGGGAAACCGCACCTACCGGGTTTGGGAGAACATAGAATTACCCAAATATTTTATTAAACCTCATACAAAAACCCTCAACCATTAAAAAATTAGGTTCGCGCGGGTCGCTTCCGTAGTCTTTTCATCCATCTTTGTGCCTTCGTGATGTTAGTGTCAAACGGTTCTTTCATCTCAAAATATTCCGTGTGTCCAGCATATATTTGATGCCAATCAACAATACAAGGCATTCGGTTTTGAGTGAGCGTACGCATCAGGAACGAGCGAACCTTGGCACGGGTATCTTGCGGTGCGTTGTCTACGGCGTGTTGAATATGTTCATCGGTGACAACCCTTTGCATCTGCCCCTGTTCCTCAAGTGCGTAGTAGAGTCCACTCTCCGTATGGATGTTATGATATTCCAAATCTTGACTTTTAATCCAAGGATCTTCCCAATCTAATTTCTCTTCATCAATAAAAGCTTCCAGCAGCCATTTTTTTGCCGCCCAATCGACGCGATCAATAACATTTAACCAATCCTCTTCGAGTTCGTCAAGGATAGACTCCCACGCCGCAAGCACCCACTCGGTCTCCTCGTCCCGTTCGGTAATCAAAGCCTGAACGAAGTTAAGATACTCTCTCTGCAAATCAACAGCAGAGATCGTTTTTCCAGATTTCAGTTCGACGCGCCACGTGAAGGTACTATCGCGTGAGATGTGTCGGATCGCGTAGACCGGATCAGCGAGTTCAAAGCCCGGAAGTGGCAATTTTTCGCCATGCATCTCGTGGAACGTTTCAATAGCAGAGAGTAAAAGTGCAGTGGTGCCTACCTTCAACGCCGTTGCGTACTCCGACATATTGGAATCGCCAACGAGAAGATGAAGACGACGGTATTTCGTGTAATCGCTGAGGGGTTCGTCCCGTGTATTGATGATTGCGCGACTGAACTGGATCCATTCATAAATCTCGGTGACGATGTGATCGGCGCGTTGTGAAATCTGATAGTACTGTTGTTCGCCAAGTTCATCTTGAAAATCACCGAATTCAATCATTTCATCATAAGCCCCGACTCTACCCGCCCCTGCGTAAATCTGGCGTGTAACGAAGAAAGGCATCAGCGTCGGGATGACAACACGGTAAAAGGGAACCTCTCGACTGATTTGGAAGTTTTCATGACATCCAAAGGTCGCCCCCGTAAAATGATCAATATTGTTTTTGAAGAAAGCTGTAGGCAACCCGGTATCTGTAAGGATACCGTTGATGACATGTTCAATGGCTTTATCGTAAGCGATAAGGTCAAAGAGCGTGCCACATTCGGGCGTCGCGTACTCCAGATGCCCCATATCAATGTAGAGACGACCGCCATTGAAGAGGAACCCGCCGTTACCCGGGGGTTCGCCCCAGTCTCGGTAGTGAATATCCCGAAGACCGAGTTCCAATACATCGAAAACATAATCACGCACGCGTGCCGCGACCCCCTCAGAGGTGCCACGAATCCGTTCGGCATCCGTCATGCATCCGAATTCCGTTTCGATCCCAAAAATTCTTTTCTTCATTTTTTAATTTTACCTTGCGGATTTTTAATTATACCTTGCGGAGGAACAACGGACGTTTGGACTATCAAGTACGTTCCTTAAAACTTAAAGAAACACCCCAGCAAAAACCCTGCGCCGTTGTTGCAGGCTACAGGTTGGTAGAAAAAGGAAAAGAGGAATTATGGGAGGGCAGTTTCAATTTCTTGAGAGGTTAACAGACGAAACTTACTTGCGCCGCGTTGGGTTGTCTCCAAAACGCCTGCTTCAATTTCACCGTCTTCCCGTGCAACATTAATAATTTCGTGCATCTGCACAGTATCTACCTGGGTCTCCTCCGATTCAGCCTCCTCCGGTTCCCGTGAACTCAATTCCCTACCAACTGCCCACGCTTCTAAACCCAACTGGAGTGCAGCGGTTAAATCTCTATCACTACCCGTAGAAGCAGTAGCGAGATAGTTTTGCATTCCCGTCTCGATTGCTTCTGTACCGCCGATAACAGTAGAGGTCATATCTGTTCGGACATTGCCATCATAGTTGATACAAGTAAAACGGTTTTTATCACCAGTGCTGCCGAGTTCGGCAAGCAACATTTTAATAATATACGCTTCACCGACAATGGACTCAAAAGCTTGTTTGAAGGTATGTGCCAAGACGAAGTTCGTGAGTCGGTGTAGATTTACATCCTCGGTGGCATTTTGAAAACCTTGGACGCTGGCGGTGTCGGTAACAAGCATTCGGAGACGTTCAATATCGGCAGGATGCCCGATTGCGGAGAGCGCGATTCGGTCATGAACCTCAAAAATTTTGCGTTGTCCTCTACCAATGGTGAGTAGCACCATGCCTTCGTCATAAGTTAGTCCTACGACGGGGCTACCGACCCGGAGCTGGTCTTCAATGTAATCTCGTCGGTCCTGAATCGCTTCTATCCAGCGATACGGCTCATCTCTCATATTTTAATTATTCCTTGCGGTTTTTTAATTATTCCTTGCGGTTAAACATCGCGGGTTTGAACTTTGACATCCCGTTCTGAAATCCGCTCTCCATTTCATTACGAGCTACGCGCTTTGGACAAAAAAGCAAGAAATCATCAATTAACGTGTCTCTCCGTCCGGTTGTGCTTCAGCGTAACAGGTCTCCAATTCATCATCGGAAACATCTTCAACACCGGTACGCGTTACAGTTTTGACATTCGGAAATATTTGTGCTCTGGCGTTGTAACCGCTTGTCGCGGCATCGTACTCGCTTGCGGTGTCCAAGAGGCGTAAGATAGTGACGGTTGCCTGTCGCACATCCATCTCTTGCAAAGGCGTGTCTCCAAATCGAGAGAGGTAACGTAAAACACCGCGGATCCAGATGGAGCCGGAACCGGTCGTGGCAAAATTTACGTTTTCAAAGTGCGCACCGAGTGCATCATAGAAGAAAATCTTTCCGCCATTCTCGTCATCAGCGGCATTCAAATCGTAGAGCGCAAAGATCGGGATAACACCTCCGATACCTTGGAGTGCCATCGGCAGATTCTCCCGGATGAGTCGCGATAACATTCGGAGCTTACCTTCAAGACTCAACTCTTGGAGCTGACTGCGACGAAAGTATTGAAACGAGTGCTCCAATATCCTTGCGATCTCATAAGCGATTGCGGGCGAACCTGAAATCGCGAGCACAGAATGCCTATCAATTTGCAAAACCTTCTCAGCCCGATCATAGATAACAGAAGTGCCAGCGGTCGCGCGCCGATCCCCCGCGATCATGACACCATCTCGGTAACGAACAGCGACAACAGTCGTACTGTGTGCTATCTCAATATCAGCACCGTGCTGCGTCTTTTCCGATGGCAAATCTATTTTTAGGGGATAGTTCGTGTGTTTTAAAAGGTTTAGGAAGTCGCCCTTATGGTTCATGACTTCCTTGAGTGCAAACGCTCCATGCTCGGTCCGCATTCGGTTCAGGAAATTGCCGTTATCGCTCATTACTCCCCCGTTCTTTGGCGGTAACGTCTGGACTGATCTTTGTCAACACGACGCATCCGCTTGAGCAGTTCCTGTGTATCGGGCCGGCTGACTTTCTGTCGTTTGGGTCCCTCATTATCGCCATCGCCATCACCGGGTCCGATGGGCTTGGTATCTCTTTGTTTCCGTTCAAGTTGAGCAATCATCTTGGCTGTCATTGTGTATCTCCTTTTTTATTGATGCAACTTTTCAATGAGCGTCTCAACGTTCGGCGATTGATCGAGTGCCTCGTTATATTGACGTGCGATCGCTGCATCGGCGAGGGCATTTAGATTGATTTCGCGAGTGCGTCCGTTTACAGTGAAGGTAATACTATCCCACTGGATAGCCTTTATAGAGTTACTGAACCGATCTACCGCGCGTCCCCGGAAATATGCCCGTGTATCGGCAGGCGGATTATGGATCGCAGCATCAACCTGTTCGTCTGTGACGACACGCCGCATCGGAATCCCATAGTATAGCCCTTCATCGAGATCAATGTTGTGATATTCTAAATCCAAACTTTGGAGCCACGGGTCATCCCAGGCGACTCCCTCTTCCTCAGCAAACGTTTCAAGCAACCATTTCTTTGCGACCCAATCAAGTCGGTCAGTGAGCGACATTGGATCGGCTTCAAGTGCGTTGAGGGTATCCTCCCACTCGGTGAGCACCCAATCAATTTCAAGCCCCACGGCTTCACTGAGATGCTTCTGTGCGAGTGCGAGGTACTCACGCTGATGGTCGATAGCGGACATCGTTTTCCCTTCTGCCGTCATTACTATCCAACGATACGTCTGGTCATGCGATACAGTTTTGATGGTATCAATCGGGTTAACGAGTGATAGACTTTCTGGAATCCTGCGCTGTTCAATCAAGGTAATCACGAGTGCCGTCGTGCCGACTTTGAGTGCTGTTGCGTATTCGGACATATTTGCGTCCCCAGCGATGCCGTGCAACCTACGGTATTTGGATGCATCGGCGTGCGGTTCATCTCGCGTGTTGACGATGGGACGATTGTGCATCGTATCCACACTCGCCTCGACGTGAAAGAAATCGGAGCGTTGAGATAACTGGTAGTGCCCTGGGGTTGCGAGTCCGGCTTCTGTTTCAATGCCGATTTTTCCTGAGCCTGCGAAGATCTGACGTGTGATAAAGAACGGCATGATACCTTGCTTGAGCGTTTCAAAGGGGACTTCGCGTGCCATCAGATAGTTATCATGGCACCCGTAACTATGCCCATGGAAATCGGTATTATTTTTATATAAGAGCACCCGCTTTCCGAGTTTCTGGCTGCGTGTTTCAGCGCACCGTTGAAGGATGCGTTCACCGGCTTTATCGTGTGCGACAAGGTCAAAGAGACTGTTGCATTCAGGCGTTGAATACTCTGGGTGTGCGTGGTCGTTGTAGAGCCGGGCACCGTTGGTAAGAATGTGATCGCTCTTGATCTCAGCAAAAGAGAGCCGTTCTTTAATATTGCGTTTCCGGTCGCGTTTTTCCTCTTCTTTTTCATCAGGATGATTGGAAAGCGCGTTTGCTCGAAAGCCGCGTTCATCCCGAAACGGATCCTCGCCGCGGTAGTCCCACACAGGTCGAAAATCTTCTTGTCGGTAACTTTTTATCAGCTCAATTGACTGTTTGACGGCATCAATGTGCGCTTCATTTTCGAGTGTTATTCCGTATTCAGTTTCAATTCCAAAAAGTCTTTCCATTTTTTTAAGCCATCAGCCATCAGCGGTCGGTTTCCATCAGCAAAGATGCGAGCGCGTCAGAAATACGCTTCTCTTTGCCGACTACCGATAGCCGATAGCCACTTTTTAAATGACGCGGGATCCGGAGGCTTTGCGTCGCTCCTGCTTTTCAGCCTTGATAGGCGTAACTTTGACGACATTCGCTGGATCGTAATCAAGGAGCTTGAGCCAGTCTTCTGTCGCCTCGGTCGGCGGGAAGATTTCGCTTTCGCTATACTCTGCGGCGAGTGCGTCTAACAGATCGGCACGTGTGATGCCACTCTCTTTCTCTGGGTTCTGAATCGCACGCTTGAGTGCGGACTCTTTGGCTCGTTGCACAATCGACTCAATAATTGCACCACTGCACAGATGTCCCTTATAGAGGATATCTCGTCTCCCACTCCTGAGAGAAACTTCGAGGAATCGGTTGTCTTCGTCTTCACGGAACATCTCATCAACTGCCTGCGCGATAAGATCTGCGACGGCTTTCTCAGCCGGGATAACTTCGGGAGGTGTTTCACCTTCTGCTGTTTGAGTATCGTTCTCCTGATCAAGGAGTGAAGCGATGGGTAGCTCAGGGGTGAGGTAGATACGGAAAATATCCTTCGCAGCCTCTGCATCTGGCCGTGTTACTTTGATTTTCCTATCAATACGTCCTGGACGTAAAATGGCAGGGTCAATCAGGTCAGGACGATTTGTCGCCAAGATGATGACGACATCCTGCAGAGATTCAATACCGTCCATCTCGGCACAAAACATCGGGACAAGCGTATTCGAGATACTGTGGGATCTGAGTGCACGCCGTGTACCCAATATCGACTCCGCCTCATCTATAAAGACAAACGCCAATTTGCCATCTTCTTTTTTCTCACGGGCGATCTGAAAAATCTCTCGCACCTTCCGTTCAGATTCACCGAGCCACATGTTGAGAATCTCAGGACCCTTGATATGTAGGAAACAGCCTTCAACATCTTCACCGCTTTCCCTTCGGAGTCGCTGGGTTAAGTTGTAAGCCGTCGCCTTACCGATGAGTGTTTTCCCACATCCCGGGGGACCGTGGAGAAGGAAACCTTTCGGCGCGTTATATTGGAACCGTTCAAAAAGTTTAGGATGTAGGATCGGGAGTTCAATTGTGTCCTTAATACGTTGGATGGTATCATCAAGCCCACCGACTTTGGACCACGGTATATTCGGCACCGCCTCAAGTGCGTAAGCATCTGTCTCTTTCGCGGCGATATGTTCAACGGCAACACGGAAGTTGGAGTCAATCCGAACCTCATCACCGGGCTTCAGTTTCGCATCTACGAGGTCCGTGGAGCGTTCAAGGATGACGGATTGAGCGTTCGGCTCTTGACCGATACGGAGCCGCCCATCTGGCATAACATCGGCTATTTTTGCGATAGGACCCGCATCGTTGTATCCAAGTTCACCGACAACGACAAAAGCGTCGTTCAACAGGACACTGAACCCTTTTTTAAGGTCGGACGCTTCGAGCTCCGTATCAATGTTCGCATAGTATTCGGAGCCACCGACGATGACGCGGGCGATGTCCTCCTTAGGCAATCCGAGTAAGGTTCCGATCCGATTCGCGGGTGCGGTGAGTTTCTCAATCTGCTCCTCCATCTCGGCGTGGATACGGAGTGCCTCCTGCTGAATCGAGCGAACCCTCTCCTGAAATTCACCTTCGTCGTTGAGAATGGAGCGACGGAGTTCCATGAGCCAACGACGGCGTCGATCATCTACTGGCGTCTCGGCAATAATGTGGTGAATTAACTGCAACGAATAGCCAGAACTCATTGCCTCCTCTTCGGGAGTGAGTTCCTCTTTAAGTTCCTCGTCATCTTCAATAAACAGGTCGTTCCCATCGGGACCTGGACCATCAATTTTACGATTCTTCTTATCGTACATTTGAACGTCTCCTCAGACAGCAACGGATGACTTTACGATAGAGTTTACCACATTTCCCACAATTTTGCGAATATTTATTCAGATCCCACTTAAATTGCGGTCTACTGCGATAATTTTCAATAGTTTAGCACAATCTGCAACACGAATGCAACAAAAAAACACGTTTAGGTAGAATTTCGTTTAACTTGACTTCTGTCAGTCCGTGTGTTAGGATAGGGGCAAATAATAGCAGGAGAAGCACTCTTATGACACTCATATCTATGTTAGAACACTCAATCCAGCACTACGGTAGTAAATCGGCATTGGCACATAAACCGAAAGGTGGCACCTATCAAGACATCTCTTACACTGAACTCGGCGAATCGGTGGACGCCTTTAGTAAAGGGTTAAACGCTTTAGGGGTCCAAAAAGACGATCGGGTAGCGTTGCTCTCTGAGAACCGTCCCGAATGGGCAATCACGGATTTTGGTAGCCTCAAAGCGGGTGCGGTAACCGTACCGATGTTCTCAACGCTGACCGCGGCACAGGTCGGTTACATCCTGAAAGATTCTGGATCAAAAATTATCTGTGTCTCCACGAGCAGGCAGTTGGAGAAGGTAACCGCTATCCGAGACGAGGTGCCGACACTTGAACAGATAATTGTCTTTGACCCGATTGAAGGTGACCCCCCAGAGGGTGTTATCCAATTTGAGGCGGTCTGTGAACTGGAGGGACAGGGACAAGGAATCGGGGTTAAAAACCCCTCCCACGTGAGTGAAGACGACATCGCAACGATTATCTATACTTCAGGAACAACAGGAGATCCGAAGGGGGTCATGCTGACACATGCGAATTTCATTTCAAATTTGCAGGCGTGCAAATCGCTTATTGATGTCAGCGATGCAGATGTGTTATTGTCGTTCCTACCCTTATCACATGTATTTGAACGGCTCGGCGGGCATTATGTGCCACTGTTCTCCGGTGCGAAGGTGGCTTATGCGGAGAGCACCTTCACGGTTGCACAGAATATGCGGGAGATCGCTCCGACAGTGATGCTCAGTGTGCCGAGACTCTATGAAACCATGCACGACAGAATTCTGCGTGCCGTGCAGGAAGGCTCACCGATCAAACAAAAGATTTTCCACTGGGGCGTTTCCGTCGGTTCATCCGTCAGTTCAGCAATTCAAAAGGGGAAAAAGCCGTCCGCAATTTTGCAATTACAGCAGAACATCGCTGATAAACTGGTTTTCGCGAAATTGAAGGCAGCGACGGGGGGACGCCTCCGCTTTTTCGTCTCTGGTGGTGCGGCATTACCCCAATCGATCGCTGAATTTTTTCACGCCGCAGGGATACTGATTCTGGAAGGGTACGGTTTAACGGAAACCTCTCCTGTCATTAGTATGAACCATCCGGCGCAATGGAAGTTCGGAACCGTCGGTGTCCCTGTCCCTGGGGTGGAGGTGCACATCGCTGAAGACGGTGAGATTTTGACCCGCGGTCCACACGTCATGAAGGGCTACTTTAACAGCGAATCCGCGACAGCTGAGGTTATCGATGAAGAAGGTTGGTTCTACACGGGCGACATAGGGATCATTGATGCGGACGGGTTCGTTAAGATTACCGATCGAAAGAAGAACATCATTGTCCTCTCCAACGGTAAGAACGTTGCACCGCAACCGATAGAAAGCGAGTTAGTGCAAAGTCCGTATATTGACCAGATTCTGTTGGTTGGCAACGAACGTAAGAATCTCGCCGCTCTGATTGTTCCTAATTTTGACGCACTTAAGGCGTGGGCTTCAGAGAATAACGTTGCGACGGATGACCTTGCGACACTGCTTGAGACGCGCGAGGTGCAACAACTCATTCAAGGCGAAATCCGGAGCCGTTTAACCGATTTCTCGGACTTTGAACAGGTGCGACGGTTCACGCTGCTCGATAAGGAATTTTCTCAAGAAGCCGATGAGATGACGCCCACGCTGAAGTTGAAGCGAAACGTTATTATGGAGCGATACGGGGATAGAATTGAGGAGATGTATCCAGAAGATTCCTAAGCATAAGAGATTCCTAAGCATAAGGAAATATGGAGTATCAGCGCGGTGCCATTACAGCAAGTCCATGCTTGATGATCTCAATTGTGGCAGGGGTTTCACACATCGGTTCGCCATCGGCATATAACAGTATTGGGGGGTCGGTCTCAATGGTTAAAGTGCGGGTCTGGTGCATGGAGACGGCAGGATGCGAAACATGTCCACCCCAGAAGAGCGTCACCATGAGCCGCAACACCGTTAGTGAGGACACTGGACGGATAATACAGACATCGAAAAGTCCATCGTCGATGCGGGCGTTCGGGACAATCTGGAATCCACCGCCGTATCGGTTTGTGATGCCTGTCGCAGCGAGGAGGATAGGACCCTCATGGACACCGAAGTCGCCTTCAAGACGTACGAACGGGGGTTCGTAATAGAAAAGCGTCTCTACCGCGGCGTACGCATAGGAAGCAGTGCCTGCAAACAGCGGTGTTCCCTTCGCGGCTCGGCGACTCACTTCCGTATCGTAACCGCAGGTGGCAATGGTGGTGAAGTAATTGTCAGTTGTCGGTAAAGAGGTTTCTGGTGAACCTACGTTCTCTTGCTGACTGCTACTCTGATAGCAACATCCTAAATCTACGCGGATAGGGGTGCCAGATACGAGCGTTGCGATTGCGGCTTCAGGTTTCAGAGGGATACCGATTGCCGCCGCAAAATCGTTGCCACGCCCACACGGAAGCACACCCAAAGTTACATCTGGAACCGTCGCGATGCCGTTGACGACTTCGTGGAGCGTTCCATCGCCCCCGCACGCAATTACGGATCGAATTCCATCAGAAACGGCTTCCTGTGCGAAACGCTTGGCATCGCCCGATGCCGAAGTGAAGGTCAATTGTCCCTGAGCACCAGATTCAGTGAGGGCAGTATACGCCTGTTCAGCAACGTTTCTCGCGTGTCCCTTACCGGAAATGGGGTTTGCGATGAGAATGAAATCTTTCATTTATTTAATCACCGCGATTTTGCCGATCTTTTTCTCTGTGTCAAATTCCAGGACATAGATATAGATACCCGTTGATACGTCTGCGGTGTTATTGCTCGTAAGCCACCACTCCTTGCGGTTGTGATCCTGATCGGTCACATCCAATGTCTCAAGCAACTCACCCCCTGCGGTAAAGAGCCGAATGCGTGTGCCAGCAGGCAACCTATCGAAAGTGACGGATCCCTTGTCAGTGACGTTGGGACGCACTGGATTCGGATAGACCCGCACCTGTGTCAGATCCGACACTGCGGCTCCGAGAACATCAAGCGGTATTTCAAGGGGTTGTGTAGAAGCACGGATCGGGTTTTCATCAATATCGACGACGTTGGATACGGTAATCTCATATTGATCCGTTGTATCGGTGAGCGATTGCCCGAAGTGCTCAAGAAGACTGTCTGTCTCAAATGCCAAGAGGGCGCGTCTGCCCATCCGGTCCCGGATTGCAGACACCGGACTCACACCCCCAATCCGCTCTGCGGCTCGTAAGACATACCGATTTTCGTTCCCAATCCCGGGATCCATCCGTCGGTCAAAGGTAACGAGTACCCAGAAATTTCCATTCATAGAGACCGCATTCGGTGTCTGAATCCCAGATTCAGGCTGTGTTGGATGTCCATCATCCCCTGGACGGTGATAGGTTGCCCCAATCAACTGCGGTGGATCCCGCGGTGTAGCAGAAACAGGCTCGGTGCGTTTCGTTTCGTCACCCTTTTCGTCCTTCGCCGTGATAGCGTACCAGTAGGTATTATCCTTTGTAACACGTCTGTCGAGAAATCTTGTGACGGTGAGGTTTTCCGCCACCTTTTCATAAGCGTCAGAGTCGGGTTCCTCCTTCTTTTCACCGTGTGCGCGGTAGACAGTAAAATAGCGCGTCTGACCTGATTGCTCGCCATCTGTCTCGTCGTTCTCCTCGGCATCCCATGTAACGTGAACCGCTTTCTGTGTCAGCGGTCTCGCTTCAACATTCCACGGCATAAGCGTAGCAATAGCATCCGGATCCGTTGCGAAAATGGACTCAAAACGGTAAATACCATCTTCAAGGTTAACGTAAAACTCGTCAAACCCGTTTTGATTGAGTTCCGCAGTAAGAAGAGCGGGGGTTTCCGCCATCTTTCGGTGCCAGAGCGGTAACATCGCCGCGCCATCCCACTGCATCACATAAAGATTCGGATAGGCGGCAATGACCAACCTATTGCGACCATTACCTTCTACGTCCGCGATTGCGAGACTGTTCCCGTTTCGTCGGTGTGGCGCGATCGAGACTGTCGCATCACGCGTCCCGTCCGAGAGCAGCGCGTAGCCATTTGGCGTGTGTGTGAAGACGAAAAACTTCCAGATTTGCGGTCCCGAAGGGTTATCCGGTAGCGATAGTAAACCCCCAACAACAAACTCAGGCATACCATCACCGGTGAGATCCCCTGCCGTGAGTTGCGTGATGTCCTTAAGGGGAAGTTGCATTTGCCATTCAAGGCGGAACGTGTTACGGATAGAAGTAGATTCATAAACGAAAAGATCTCCCTCGCTATCCGCCGCTACCAGTTCCACGCTTCCATCCCCATCAAAATCGTTAATAGCGAAGTTTTGCGCGAATACATTAGAGCCAGCAGATTCGTTAACCAACACTGCCCTTTCGATATAGGTGCTCGTCGCACCGTCGTACTCAAAAATAAGGAGTCGGTCATTGTTGTTATCGGCACCGATAATTTCCTTTTGCCCATCACCATCTAAATCAGTGATTGTGCCACCAGAGAGAAATGGGGTTTCCCAGATGATCCGGTTTGGGTATCCTCGCGGTTCAAGACTCTCAATGAGAAAGGTTCTCGCATCGTCGGTAGCCAAGACTTCGAGCAAACCGTCGTTATCGGTGTCATCCACCGCCCACGTAACGAATTTTTCGAGATTAGAGAGTCCAGCCACACTTTCAAGGGTATGCGCCAGTTCATATCTTCCGCTTGGAAGACGTTCATAGACTGCAAGGATAGCCGCCTGCAACTCGGTATCTGTGAGTGTCTCCGAGGACAATGGACTCCCGACGATTTCAAGCTGACCGTCTCTGTCGAAGTCAGTCGTGCCGCTGGCGATATGGAGTGGTGGAATATCGAGAAATTTTTCAGTAAATCCACTCGGCGATATATATCCAGCAACAACGTCAGTGGTGTAAAATGCTCCACCGTTATCCTCTCTCGTCTTAAGGTTTGTCGTATTCTCGGCTTCAACATAAAACTGGTAAGTTCCGCGCTCCAAACCTAAAAATAGGAATTGTTCTACGCCGAGATCGGTTGTCTCAATAGGAGCGAAAGGCGCGAGACTTCCCTTTCGCCGGTAATAGAGTGTATTCAGGGTAACATCATCTGTTGCCCATGTAAAAATCGTAAGGGGTCGCTCACCGTAAAGTGTGTCCGTTGCGGTGAGGGAGATAATTTGAGGAGGTGTACGGTCTACGCTCAAAACGACTTGATCGTGCAACTGTTGCCCATCCGTGGCTGTTGCTGTTAAACGGACGGTGTAAATCCCCTCTGGAACCGTAGTGGTATCCCAAACAGCCAATGTTTCACCGATTTTTTGTGTGCTGGAAGATTGTGTGAAAGGCGTAAATTCGGTTGGGACTGTAGAGGCACCATAACTGAGCTGCCAAGCGTGGAACTTATAACCGCCCGCGGTCCCGACGACGGTGATTGAATCTGCACCACCGCTATTGGTTTCAGGTGCGAGGATACGTGCCCGCAAGGCGCCGCTTGCGAAGAGTGCGCGTTCAGCATTGACAGTGCCCGCTCCTACAAATTTCTCGTCCAATGCATCGCTATCCTCTTGATAGACAGGATCAGCAGTACTCATGAGTATGTGTCGCACCTCTTCATGCGTTAGTGCGGGACGTTTGGCGAGGATTAACGCCGCAACACCCGCCACATGTGGCGATGCCATCGACGTACCCGTAAGGAGCCGATATTGGTTATTAATCTGTGTACTGAGAATTACGTTGCCGGGAGCACCGATGTCTACAGACGCACCGAAATTAGATTGGTAGAACCGCTGCTGATTCTGCTCAGTAGATGCGACAGCGATGACCTTCCGATAGGCAGCGGGAAAGATTGCGGTAGGTTTCTGAGAATTACCAGCAGCAGCGACCAGAACAGCACCCCGAGCATAAGCATAATCGATTGCGTCCTGAATAACGAAAGAGCGACGCTCACTGCCCCAACTCATGTTGACGACGCTCGCGCCATTGTCAACGGTATAGACAATCGCTGCGGCAGAGTCATCATCCTGTAGCCGAGAACTACCACCGAGGGAAAGTCCGGCGCGTATTGCCATGAGCGGACATTCCCACGCCACGCCAGCGACACCGATCCCGTTATCAGGCATAGCACCAGCGATCCCCGCGACGTGGGTGCCGTGTCCACTTTCATCAATCGGCTCGTTATCGCCTTCAAGGTAATCGCCTTCTGCTTGTAAATTAGGGGCGTCGGTAAAGTCCCACCCATAGACATCATCGATGTAACCGTTGCCATCGTCGTCCAATCCGTTCTCAGGGACCTCGCCGGGATTTATCCACGCCTTGGGTGCCAAATCGTCGTGTCTGTAGTCGATACCGGAATCTATAATGGCGATTACAACATCCCTGTCGCCTTTTTCGATTGCCCATGCCTGCGGCAACTTCATCAGGGGTAGGTTCCACTGCTCAGGATACATCGGATCATTGGGAATGACAGGGTCCGCGAGGGTTGGACGGAGGTAGTTATACTCGACAACCTCTATGAGCGGACTCTGTTCGTAAACAGCCCTGAGATCCTCCAGCGGTGCGTCTGGGGCAAATCGCAACAGGTAGGTCCGTTTTAGGTTTGGATTCAGGGACGGACGCGCGACGTAGGAAAACACGGGATGTAAGGACTCCACCTTATGCTGGACGTGTAGAATAGAGATTGGCGCGTTCGCCTGCAATCGCTCAAGATCCGCGGCGGCATCCGGTGTCAAACGGATGAGCAACTCACCGGGAGTTACTTCAGAAACGATGGGGGAATCGATGTCCGCGAAGGGTAAATTTTCTGGAGCGGATTCGGTATCGCGAACCTGAAAAAACACCCCAGCAAAAACACTCGCTCCTACAAGCAGGATGCCTATGAATAAAATTCTTAAGTATTTCATAATGGCTATCGGTGTGTTAGCAATCGGCTGTCTCGGTGTGAAGAACTCACCTCCTGCTTATTATTCCATAGTCGAGCGTCATTGTCAACCCGAAAAACTGTTATAACCAGAGACATTCGGTTGCATTTTTTATTCCAAAACTCACGTTTGAAAATAAAAATTAAAGCATCTCGTAGGGAATCAACGCTGAATGCGCGTGTGGCATTCAACGGGGTTGAACGGAGATCTACTAAAAATCGCACACAGTACAGCGTGTTCAAGGGAGCAGAGAAGCCTGGCATCACCAAAAACTGAGTGAAACCCAACACATTGTGATACCGACACGGTTTCGGATGTTGGGTTTCGCTAAACCTATCTACGCCAAGGATTCATTGAAGAACAGAACGCTGTGTATAGCGAAAATGCGCTTGTGGACCTGACCGCTCAACCCAACCTACATCCATATTGTATTTCATTTTTCAACCCATGTTTAATTATCAAACTCACGTTATCCCAAAACTCACGTTTTAAAACGAAAGAGCCTGTCACCAGCGTGGAACTGGTAACAGGCTCTGGTTATATCTATCCAATGGTGAGGTTATTCAAAAAGCTGAAGTTCGCCGTCTTTGACCATCAGAACAATCGGGTCATAGACCGCTTCACCGTTAGCGTCAAACGAGAAATTCCCTAAAATCGTCGGTAAATCCATCGTCTGCGCTAAGGCATCACGAATCGCGTCGGAATCTGCCGATTGTGCTTTCGCCATCGCTGCGGCGAGAATATGGAGTGTCGCATACGACTGTGCCGCCCACTGTTCACCTTTAGAACCATATTTCGCCCGATATTTCTCGACAAAAGCTTGATTTCCCGGTGTGTCGGACAGACTCGTCCATCCCGTAAAAGCGATCGCACCCTCGGCAGCATCGCCCGCATCTTGGATTTCTGTTGAAGTCAAATCAGGAACAATAAGTTGAACCGTGTCGGGGATACCGAGCTCACCCGCTTGAATGATAACCTGCGTCATCTCTACTGACAGCGCAGAGACAAAGAGTGCGTCAGGTTCCATGTTCATGATATTGGTTAACTGCTCAGTAAAATCAGTGTCGCCGGTTTGAATAGTTTCCTCTGTCAGAATCTCGACACCGCCCGCCTCAAGTGCTTTCTTTATTTCATCATTGCTACTTCTGGAGTAGGTATCGGCGGCATCGTATATCAGTGCCACTTTCTCATAACCGAGTTTCGCGTGAGTGATCATCACACCATTGGGATTCGCTATGTCTACAGCGAGACCGGCGCGGAAGACATAATCCCCAATCGAACTCAAGCCCGCTGCGGAGGAAACCGAACTAAAAGCGACCACGCCACCGTCTTGCGCAATCGGAAAAGCGTCTTCAAGGTAATCTGAGATAGCGATTCCGACGATAGCAGGAACGCCTTGATCGACCAATCCCTGCACGGCTGTGATTGCTCCCGCCTCGGAACTCTGATCGTCCGCCGTAACGAACATGAGAGGCGTAGGACTGAGCATGTTAATCTCTTCTTGTGCCAACTCAAAGCCGCGTTGCATCGGAAGTCCATACGGCTCGGCATCTTTCCCTGTCAGGGACACGACCATACCGATGGGAATCGTTGTAGGCGTAGCCATCTGAGGTGCTACCGCTTCAAGAGGCTGAAGTTTCCCATCTTTCACGACATGCGCAACCCGTTCTCTAATCTTATCATACACTGCCTCTCCGTTGGGATCAAAAGAGAAATTGCCCAAAACCGTCGGTAAATCCATCGTCTGCGCCAAGGCATCACGAATCGCAGCGGAATCCGTCGATTGCGCGTTTGCGATCGCATTGGCGAGAATATGGAGCGTCGCATACGCTTGCGCCGCCCACGGTCCAGGTTCATGCCCGTATGCCGCCTGATAATTCTGGACGAAGGCTTGGCTTCCCGGTGCGTCAGACCCAACAGACCATCCAGAAATAGTTATCGCACCCTCGGCAGCAGCACCCGCCGCTTGGATCTCTGTAGTAGTTAAATCAGGAACAATAAAGTGAACGGAGTTGGGAATACCAATTTCGCGTCCTTGAGCGATAATCTGCACCATCTCTGTTGACAGAGCAGCAATAAAGACTGCATCAGGTGCCATATTCATTATATTGGTGAGTTGGGTAGAGAAATCGGTATCGCCGGTTTGGAAAGTTTCCTGTGTCAGAATCTCGACACCACCTGCCTCAAGTGCTTTCGCTATTTCCGCGTTGCTACTTGTCGAGTAGGTATCGGCGGCATCGTATATCGTCGCAACTTTTGTATATCCGAGCTTCTCCTGCGTCGTCATCAGACCAACCGGGGTCAGTGTATCTACGGCGAGACCGGCGCGGAAGATATACTCGCCAAGTGCGCTTAAACCCGCAGCAGAGGAGATCGGGCTAAAAGCGACGACCCCATTCTCATTCGCAATTGGAAACGCCTCTTTGAGGTGTGTTGAAATACCAATGCCAATGATGGCAGGGACACCTGCATCTACCAATTGTTGCACAGCTGCCTTCCCACCCTCTATGGTGCTCTGGGCGTCCACAGTGACGAACGTAATGTTCGCATCACTGAGCATATTAATCTCATCTCGTGCCAACTCAAGACCCCGTTGCATTGGGAGTCCATACGGCTCGGCAAAGGGTCCTGTCAGTGCCAGGGCGACACCGATGGGAATTTCTGCATCCATCATCTCAGGCATTGTCGTTTTGTCGTCAGGCACCATCGGCGCGATCTTTTCGCAACCTGAAAGTCCTACAACCCAAGCAACAACTGCCAAGGCAAACGTGAATGCTATGATTCTTCTTATGTTCATGGTAAATCTCCTATATTCTGAAATTACAAATTCAGGTGGGATCAATTAAGTAAAGACACCACCCGCAATCAGATTCGTTGTCGTTAGAGAAAACAAATTTCGTATTAAGCCCCTATTGATACACCAAAAATTGTTTTGGAGACCAAGCACTTTATGACGATGTTCCAATGTGGAACACATTAATCGTTGCTCATTATTTCATAGTGAGCAACTCTTGTCAATTAAAAACGGAGAGAGCGATTTTCAGTTACCAGTTTTCAGTCATCAGAAAACACACCTAACACCGTGGTAGTTTTATCATCAACAATCGCAGTCGCAAGGTTTCCGCGACTGTGATTAGAGAAATTGACTATCCACACGAACCCTTGAAAGGTGGGATATGCGTGAACGGCGTGTTGATCTGCCAAAGCGGTTTTGACTTGTGTATCTGACTGTGAGATTTGGAGGATTGCATCTACTTTTTGTTGAGAGGGAACGGTCTGGACGCCGAGCGAATCCAATATCTGTCTGCCTTTGTCTATCTCCGATGGTAATGCGTTCGGATTCTGCTGTGCAAGTTTCCGGAGATGTGTCGCGTATTGACGATACGCGTCTCGGTGTTTTTCGTAGTTCCTGAGTCCGTAGGCAATTGGAATTCGTTGATACTGCGCGGCACACATCTCCGCAGCATCTGCTTCAAGACACAAAACTTCAGCGTAATTTCCCTTCTGTGCTGCTAACGCCCGCTGTTTCTTGAAAAAGGTGGGATAGATACCAAATTCGTAAAACCGATTTGGGTAGCGCGGTAGCCACGCCGTAATAAACTTTGCGATATTTTCGCGCTCAGCATCCAGCATTGTCCCGTAAGCCTCTATAGGCTTACGCAAGGCATCGGGGTTACAAACCTCTCCTACAAGCTTCCGCCGCGCCGCTTTAGCGCGAGTCAGGTGATATTGGTGCAGTTCCTGAATCTCACGCGCTTCTTTTTCGGCGCGTGCCGCCCATTTATCGTACCCGCGCCTTTTGTAGTAAGCGTGTGCGATCTCGTTCATCGGAACAGAGATGTGCGTGAGACATTCTGCGGCGGCTTCGTGCCAGAGGGCAAGTCTACCAAAATCGCCGGACTGCCTGTAGCGTCTGATAAAGACATCAGCGGTCGCTGTGCCCTCTCGGATTGCCATAGAGGGCTGCGCAGTTAGAAGTAAAATCGGAAAAAGTAGCAGTGCGATACGTTTCATTGCAACATAAATCGGACGGTTCCAGAGAAGGTTTCATCGGGAGCAAGCACTATCACACCTGCGGGAACACCTCTTGCCTCTAAATTGATGGCATCCGTCGGGCAGGTATAAGGCTCAAAACAGATAGCATCTCTATCAGGCGGCGTATAGACAACGAGCTCCCTGAACTGTGCATCCGATTCCATCACCATGCCGTATCCGGTATCTTTATTTTCAATGCGGCATCGACTGACACCATCAACCCATTGCACGTCCGTAAAAACATGATCGAGTTTCAGTTTCGCGAACGGTTGCCCATTTTGGAGATCCAATGTGTCAGCGACAGTGTGTTGTGTACCCGTTGGCACGAGGACCTCGTCCAATTCCCAATATTTCGCAGCAGGCACGGTAATTATCGCTTCGGCGGCATTCGCCTCGGTGCCGAGGTCTACACTGAAATACGGATGGATACCGAACCCCATGGGCATGTTCTTGTCCCCCGTATTCTTGATAGCGATTCCCATCGTTAGCGCGGCATCTTTGAGCGTATAGGTAATCTCAATTCTGAAAGGGAACGGATACTGACGACTGACATCGGGAAAATCTTGAGAATTCAGTGAGCATACGAGTGTCGCTCCGTTTTCATCGGCGACATGGCTTTCGACCTGATAGGGCAGATTCAACAATAGACCGTGGATTGTCGTTGGAGACTCCGGTTCTTTGTCAAACTGATAGGTTTCTCCTTCAAACTGCCACGTACCGTTGCGGATTCGGTTGGGGAAGGGAAACAGAATCGGATTTCCGTAAGCGGTCGGACGTTCCTCTAAGGTGGCGAGATCCGGCGGGGCATCTATCAGGTTCAACCACGTATCCCCATCTGCGACCTTGAAGGCGTAGCAGTTATTACCAAGTGCGGGAACGATCTCAGCAACAGCCTTTCCATCCTGCTGGATGTAGTAGACTTGAAAACTCTCAACCGTCTTCACCACGACTGAATATGTTGTATGCGCCATCGTTCTCTCTCCATCTGCGTTTGTGAGTATTATTGAAAGTAAGAAAAGAGCACAACCGATTCCAATTTGAAGCGCGCGGTGCCGTATCCTTCCTCCAGATCGACGAAAAGAAAAAATGCCCATCATTGATTAGCA
This sequence comes from Candidatus Poribacteria bacterium, assembly GCA_965220065.1. Classification (GTDB taxonomy): domain Bacteria; phylum Poribacteria; class WGA-4E; order WGA-4E; family WGA-3G; genus WGA-3G. The sequence continues at coordinate 3,019,734 of OZ244804.1, read as the reverse complement.
CCTCTCTTCTGCTTTACGGCACGTCGGAGCGTGCCTACTATTTTTGAGTACACCAGTGAATCCCACGCTTGAGTACTTCCCGAAAGTTCGGATTAGAGAAGGTAACATCGTCGTGTCCACTCTGGAAACAGAAGATGCGAGAATTGCCGTATTCACGTGCCCAACCGAGGACATCCATACTGTTCGGATGATCGACTCTCAACAGGATCGAACTATCATCACCGGCGGATTTCATGGTATAGGTCTCGTCACCCATCTCCCATTCGGTGAGACCTTCTGTGATTGGGTGCGTCGCATCGGCGATTTGCACCTGTAGCGTCTGCCGAGGATAGTATCCAAAGTCGCGTTCATGGATGCCGCACATCTCAGAATAGACATCCCATTCTGGGAACGCTAAGATGGCGTGATGCAGAATTACCATGCCCTGTCCACGTTCCGTTATACCGAGAATCGCCTGTGCCTGCGCATCCGTGGGATAGGGACGGTGAAAGTTGTAAAAGACAACGGTATCGTAGTCCTTTTGGCTTGGGTCGTTTACAAAATCGTCCAGATCTTCCCGGACGAATTGAACACCTTCCATACTTTCAAACACAGCATCAAATTGTTTTTCCTGAAACCCGTGTTCACCCGTTACGACTGCGATTTTCATAATCTTTTCTCCTTTTAAAGGCTTTACAATGTGAGGCGGTTTGCCACACATAGCACTCCTCTGGAGTGCGAGAACGAGACATCCGGTTTTCTATAGACATAGCACTCCTCTGGAGTGCCAGACGCATCCGCCTATCAAATCTGGATGGATATGTTATACCACTTTGAATTCCTCTAACCCCTTAATTTGAACTTACATTGAGGAAAGTGTCTAAAAACCTTGTTGAAATGTTCAAAACTTGTTAGATAGCGACTTGGGTCAAAACTGTGTGAAAGTTCATAGTAAAGAAATCTTTAATATCGTGCCCACTGCCATAATTGCCTCAAGGTGGGGCGTTTGCCGTACATCAGAATCCCAATCCGATAGATTTTCCCACTGATGAGTGTGACGAGCAGGACAGTCGCACACATCAAGGAGATGTTCAGTAAAATTTCCCATAAAGGCGGCATTAGCACGTTGATGCGCATGAACATCAGTATCGGCGAGAAAAAGGGGACATGTGAGAGCAGTACACTGACGGTCGAATCGGGGATTCTAAACAATTGGAACATCAGTATGAAGGGAACAACGATAAGCATCGTGAGCGGTCCTCCTGTCTGCTGCGCCTCCTCTTCACTGCCGCAAATCGCACCGACAACGGCATAAAGCGTTGAATACATAAAGAAACCAATAATGAAATAGATGAAGAAATAGGTAAGTATCTCGGTACTACTCGCTTTGATAGTCCCAATTACGACGGTAAACTGTATCGGCAGGCTATCAATGCCAAAGATGCCGAGCAGTGGCTCTATGTTCATAACCAGCAGCACACCAAATAGGACCCAGATCGCAAACATGGTCAAACAGACAGAGCAGACGCCAATGAGTTTTCCGAGTAGCAGTTGATGCGGTTTTACCGATGAAACGATTACCTCAACAATTCGGGTTGTTTTTTCCTCAAGTACACTCCGCATGACCGAGTTGGCGTAGATAATGACAAACAGGTAAAGCACGAAAACAAGAAGGTAGCCGAGTCCGATCCGTGCCCCTGTCTGTATAGGACTTTCAACCTCTGCTCCTCCGTCCTTCCCTTTGCTGCTCTTAACGGCGTAAGCGTTGAATCTGACGGAACGCATCAGTTGACTGACTTCACGCCGAGAATACCCACTTTCAGCGAACCGTCTGTCGCGGACGATGTCTGAAATGATACGGCGGAGCGCGTTTTGCACCTCAAAATTCGTTGCTGTTCGGGCATAGAAGCGGACTTCCCCGTTTGCCAAAACATCTTCCGGGATTTCGAGATAGGCGTAAAGATCTTTTGTGTTGACGCGTTCTCGGAGTGCGGCTCTTTCCTCTTCTGTCGTAGCAGATTCCTCATGGAGTTGATAAACGAGTTCCCCTTTATGTTGAAAGGTGGAACGCCTTGCAATAGCCGCCTGCATCTCCGTAAAGATTTCACCCGTCTCATCAACAACTGCGAGTTTTCTCATCTCTTTGGTTCTGTCCTGCATGATGGCGAGAAAACTGGACAGGAATACTAACCCACACATCAACACCGGCATCAGAAACAGGGAAACAACAAATCCCTTAGATTTAACGCGGGTCGTGTATTCACGTTTAATGACGGTAACAATCTTATTCGGCATCTTGCACGACCCCTCCGTGTGCTTCAACGCTTTGGACGAAAATTTCGTGCAACGTCGGTTCAACCAATTCAAACCGTGTCACATCAACGCCTTTTTCAATCAACTCGCGAAGAAATGGACGATAGTCCTCCGGCATCTTCAACCTGACTTCAGCGTATTGACCAAAATCGTTGATCCCTTGGATCCAGGCGGAATTGCGAATCGGTTCAAGGTTACCGAGGTATTCAATCTCAACGGAATTTTTGCCGAATGCCTGTCTAACAGCGCGAAGTTCACCTTCAAGTAACACCTTGCCCTGATGAATGAGACAAATGTGATCACAGAGTTTCTCCACCTGTTCCATCACGTGGGTTGAGAAGATAATTGTACTGCCGTTATCACGCAGTTCAAGCATCAAATCTTTGAGGAGTGTCATGTTAATCGGGTCCAACCCAGAAAAGGGTTCATCAAGGATAATCAACTCCGGTTTGTGGATAACGGTGGTGATGAATTGAATTTTCTGTGCCATCCCTTTAGAAAGTTCATCAACTCGCTTATCGCCCCACTCCGACAGTTGCATTTTCTCCAACCATCGTTCAATCTCGCTGAGTGCTTGTTGCTTGTATAAGCCTTTTAACTCGGCGATAAAAAGGATGACATCCCGCACCTTCATTTTGCGGTACAAACCGATTCTGAAAAAATCTCGTTCCTCTGGAAGATACCCAATCTGATTCAAAAAATCTCGGATGTGCCGATTGCCACTGAACGTAATGCTGCCTGCATCCGGCGCAATAATGTCCATTATCATACGAAGCGTGGTTGTTTTTCCTGCACCGTTGGGACCCAGCAGTCCGTATATGCTTCCCTTTTCAATGCTGAAGGAGATATCCGATACAGCAGTGAAATCGCCAAATCGTTTATGAACATTTTCGAGTTGAAGGAGGTTCATCTGCTGCATCAAAAATTTCGGTGTAGAAACCTCGCGCTTTCACGCTGACAGGAACACCGCTCCTTTTAAGGTTGACAGATCACTAGTATTTTGTCAAGTTTCAACTGACAGGTCTATCCGTTTGTAGTAGGGCAATTCATTGCCTGTTTGGAACGTGCGATAAATCGCACTACTACGAACCGCTCTCAACTCAAGGTTGACAAACCACTAGGTAGTGTTTAGTTTTGTGAAGGATTGCCCCTATGCCAATCGCACAGAAACCATCGTCAACGGTGCCCTGAGCACGATAGAGTTGTACTCGTATCCTGACATATCAAGGCACAAGGCACTGTAAAAACGATAGTTTTCGTCTGTGACTTGGGGTGTTTTTTTAGGCATAGAGACGTTTTGTGTGAGGTATGATTTAGTGGATTAAAAATACTGTGTTGTCTCGTCATACCCTTTTTCAGCACTAATTACTTCTTCTTCAGTAACAGCATGTCTACGCTGAATGCAGTCCATAACATATCGCGCTCCATTTTCGTTGTTACATTGTGCTACAGGTATGCGTCTAAGACCTTCTCCACTATAATTGACCGCAGAAACATTACGACCATTACGCTCGATGTTATGGTAGTTGTCAAGATTCAAGATTCTGTCTGATTTTTTTGATTTTTTTTCTTTTGTATTGATTGCCTTAAAAAAGAAAGGTTTATATGTGACTACTTTATCGCTCATCAGATTTCCTTTGTAACTTTATTGAGGGTTTTGGTTAATAATGATGTGAAAACTAGCGAGATACTCTTTGAATCACGCTGCATCATATTTTAAGTGTAGTAATTATAACTGATACGAAAAGAGAAGTCAATGGAAAATCAGTTTGATTTTCCCTTGACTTCTGTGCTTAAAACCCATATCTTCATCAAAAAGCAAACACAACTTATTCGGAAGATACGATAAATTGTCCAAAATGTTAACACACAGGCTTCGTAAAACGCAAGAGCAACCCATGATCACTGAGAGAAAGCGTCTGCACTCTTCGGGAGCATCCACATAGATGTTTGAATACGCTTTAAAAAACAGTATAAATGTCAATACTTTTTAAAATGTAAACACAACCTAATGCCTTATGTCGAATCTAATCAGTAATCGCCTGATAGGTTAGCACGCGGAATTGGGCGTGAAACGGTGAATCACCTATCAATTGCGTCATTAGGATGCCGATTAAATCTTCCACAGGATCAATCCAAAACGTCGTGCTTGCGAGTCCGCCCCAACTATAAGTGCCTTCAGAACCGGGACCGTGGGTCTCAGCGACATCGGTAACGACGGCAAACCCAAGTCCGAAACCGCATCCTGTTCTCTCAAGCGGCTGCCAATCGTCAGAAATATGGTTCATTCTGATGAGTTCAACGGTTTTCCTTCCAAGCAGTCGAACGCCATCAAGCTCACCATCGTTGAGTAGCATCTGGCAGAAGCGGAGGTAATCCGCCGCGGTTGACTGGAGTCCGGCACCACCGGAATGGAAAAAACTGCGCGGTCCGCTGGAAACAGGGGCGTTCTCAATCACCTGAATACCGCCATCCTCAGCAGGTTCATATAACGTTGGGTACCGATCCGCCTTTTCATCCGGCACCGAAAAAGCGGTATCCGTCATCCCCAACGGATCCAAAATCTGGGTTTTCAGAAATTCCTCAAACGGCATGCCGGATACGACTTCCACGAGATAGCCGAGAACATCGGTAGACATGCCGTAATTCCATGCGGCACCCGGATCGTGCAAGAGCGGGATAGTGCCGAGCTCGTTTGCCATGTTTGCGAGGTCTCCCTGGTAGTAATTCGCGTCTCTATATCGCTGATGAATCGGGTGATCCCCATCCCCGCCATAGATCAGTCCGGAGGTATGTGTGAGCAGATGCTTTATTGTCATTTCGGTTTCTGCGTCAACAATATCCGCCCCCCCTTCCGTGTAAATCTGCATGTCCTTGAAAGCGGGAATCAATTCGGAGACGGGAGTGCCGAGCTGGAAATGTCCTTCCTCGTAGAGCATCATCACTGCGATGCTGGTAATCGGCTTCGTCATTGAATAGATGCGGAAGATGGTATCAAATTCCAGCGGTTTCCCAGTGGCGACATCCTGCACACCGAATTTTTCAAAATGGACAAGCCTGCCCTCACGTGCGATCATCGTCAATGCGCCGGGGATTTTTCCATCGTCAACCCAGCGTTGCATGACCGGTGCGATGCGTTCCAACCGCGATGTTGACATGCCCACATCTTCAGGCACTGCGCGCGGTAATCCATCATATTCATATCTTGCCATAAAAACCTCCTGTAAAATAGTTGTCGGCTTTCAGGTGTTTTTGATAGGGTGTTTCCCCAGGTTGCTACGCAACCCTTTCAGCAATCGGTAAAGAGGGGTTTTTGATAGGGCGTTTCCCTCGTTTAAGTTCACTCTCTTTGCTGATCGCTGACCGCTGACTGCCGATCGCTACTATTAAATTAATGCTTGATAGGTAAGGATTCGGAATTGGGCGTGGAACGGTGAATCGGCACCGACCAATTGTGTCATAAAAACGCCGATCAACTCTTCCACAGGATCAATCCAAAACGTGGTACTTGCCATACCGCCCCAGCCGCAAGTGCCTAAGGAACCGAGCGTGTGGGTTTCAGCGACATCCGTAACAACGGCGAACCCGAGTCCGAAACCGGATCCGGTTCTCTGATTGGGTTGCCAACCCTTAGAAATATGGTCCATCGTGATGAGTTCAACCGTCTTTCTTCCAAGCAATCGCACGCCGTCGAGTTCACCACCGTTGCGTACCATTTGGCAGAAACGGAGGTAATCCGGTGCAGTCGATTGTAATCCCCCGCCACCAGAGTGGAAAAAAGTCAGCGGTCCAGTTGCCGCATGGACCTTTTCAATCGCCTGAAGCTCACCGTCTTCCCCGAATTCATATACTTTCGAATATCGGTCAGCATTTTTAAATGGCACCGAAAAACCGGTGTCGTTCATGCCTAAAGGCTCAAAGATACGAGTCTTCAAAAACGTCTCAAACGGCATACCGGAGACGATCCCTACAAGGTAGCCAAGTACATCAGTAGACATACCGTATTTCCATGCGTCGCCTGGATGGTGAAAGAGCGGAATACTTCCAAGCTTTTGTATCATATTCGCGAGGTCACCGCCGTAGAGATCCGCATCTTCATATTGCTGATCAATCGGGTGATCCTCCCGATCACTCTCATAGATAAGCCCAGCCGTATGTGTGAGTAAATGTTTTATTGTCACCTCGCGTTCGGCATCAACAATAGCACTGCCGTCTTCAGTGTAAACCTTCATGTCTTTGAAAGCGGGAACAAACTCAGAGACAGGCGTGCTGAGTTGAAAATGCCCTTCCTCATAGAGCATCATCGCTGCGATGCTGGTAATTGGCTTCGTCATCGAATAGATGCGGAAAATGGTGTTATATTCCACTGGTTTGACGGCAGCGATATCCTGCATGCCAAATTTTTCAAAATGGACGAGTTTACCTTTACGGGCGATCATTGTCAAGGCACAAGGGATCTTCCCGTTGTCAACATAGCCTTGCATGATCGGCGCAATACGTTCCAACCGCGAGGTCGATATGCCCACATCTTCAGGAATCGCTCGCGGTAATCCTTCACATATTGTCATTAAGATCTCCTATGAGATAACTATCGTTTATCAGTTGTCGGCTGTCAGCGGGAGCGGTTCGGAAATAGGGACTACCCGAGTAAGAATTCCTGTCATTTGGTTAACGCCTCATAGGTCAGCACTTTAAATTGGTGGTGAAACGGATACGGGTTATTATGAATCTGCGTCATAAGCACCCCGATTAACTCTTCAACAGGATCGATCCAGAAGATGGTTGCGGCGGCACCACCCCAACTGAAACTTCCGACCGACTCCGGCGTGTCTTTGGATTCTTTATCATCCTTTTCATCTTTATCATCGGGGTCTTTTTTATGATCGTCATCATCTTTATCATCGAGGTCTTTCGAGTCCTTATCATTTACGACAGAAAAACCGAGTCCAAACCAACCATCGTGATGCGGATACCGCATTAATTCGACCGTCTCCTTCGCTAATATACGGGCACCGTCGAGTTCACCCCCATTGAGCAGCATTTGAGAAAACCGCATGTAATCCGCAGCTGTTGAGACGAGTCCGCCACCGCCGGAAGGGAAAAAAGTGAATTCACCGTCTGCGTCGGCTTTCGCTCCAACACGTTCAAGCCCATCTTCTTTACTAAAACTATACAGAGCGGCAAACCTGTCCCGCTTCTCTGGTGGTATGGAAAATGCGGTGTCCACCATATCAAGGGGTCCAAAGAGACGGGTTTGGAGGAAGTCTTCAAATGGCATTCCTGAAACCACCTCCACGAGGTAGCCGAGTACATCCGTAGAGACCCCGTAGGTCCATCTTTCGCCGGGTTCGTGAACGAGTGGGATGTCGCCGAGTGTTTTCACCATATCCACTAACGTCGCGTTGGCTCCAGACATTTTCAGAGCCTTATAGCGTTCATCGACGGGTTTATTCCCCCAGCCGTAAGTCAACCCAGCGGTATGCATGAGGAGGTGCTTGATCGTTATCTCGTTTTTCGCGTCCGAGATTTCGGTCTGGTCCTCGTTGTAGACCTTCATGTTTTCAAATTCGGGAATAAACTTGGAGACGGGTGTGTCGAGTTGAAAATGTCCCTCCTCATAGAGCATCATGACCGCGACACTGGTAATCGGTTTCGACATGGAATAGATACGGAAGATTGTATCGAACGCAATGGGTTTCTTATTTTCGATATCTCGCATGCCGACGGTTTCAAAATGGACGATTTTCCCGCGTCTCGCTACAACCGTCAGGAATCCGGGGAGATGTTCGTCATCGACATAACTCTGCAGCATAGGACGGATGCGTTCGAGACGTTCGGCAGAGAAACCGACTTCCTCCGGTACTGCCCCCGGAAGACCTTGTCCGAAAGCGAGTGTGGTGGTAGAAAACAGCAGTAAATATATGCAGATTAATAATTTCCTCAATCCGTTCTCCTTCTTTTTGGTTTTTAGAAAAAACAGCTCAGGGTCCTGTAGGTTGGGTTGAGCGGTACCGAGAAAAACGCTACAGACCCACCAACCCCATTTCACAACCCTACACCTTCCTATGAATCAAGGAGATAGCGAAACCCAACGGAAACCCGCGTCTCGGTTCCGGCGTTTGACGCAAAGCGTGTTGGGTTTCACTCTGTTTCTGTGTATATATCGCGTTCTATTGGATCAGGTGTATTTTGGGAGCCCGATGTTTGATTTTCAACCTCGTTCAACCCAACCTACAGTACTAAATTGACACTTATGGTGCCTGGTTTTGAAGCGTCCTATGGTGCCTGCTTAAGGTATCCCCAACGTGTTGCGAGTTTGCCACTGGGATCAACACTGAGAATTGCGGCTAATCCAACATCCATCGCTTCCTGTATTTCCGCTTCAGTTCGTGCGACATTGGAGATGCGTATCTCGTCAATGACGCCTTTCAATCCGTTTGCGTTATTGAGGTTCGGCACACCGATTGTAATCGGATCTGCACTCTGAAACGTCGTACCATTGGGTGCTTCGACTTCCAATTCACCATCGACATAAGCACGCCCCATTTTGCCATCGTAGGTAAAGGCGAGATGATGCCACTTATCGTCGGTGATCTTGGTCGTGCCATCTATACTAAACCCACACGCCCCATTCGCTCCGATTTCCGAATGCAACACATGTTGATCCACATGAACCCAGATACCGTAGTTCCGATTGCCACACCCTGCTTTTTGTTTGCAGACGATGCCCTGCCATTTTCCTGTGCCTTCTGCTACCTTGACCCACGCTTCAATACTAAGCGTTTCCAATTCCAGTTTCTTGGTGGACTTGACGACGACGTATCCACTATCATTTCCGGGAAATTCTAATCCTCCTCCGAATTTTGCCTTGACCCACTTCGGTTTTCCCGCGAACTCGCCATCGTGTCCGTTGCCGGAAGCGTCTTTCGCCACATCACCGGTACCTTCCTCAAAGAGCCAAACGGCGACGGTGTTTTCGTCAACCGCTGCATCTGTAGACAAACCACTGAGCAGCACGAAGACGGCAATTGTGACGAGGCTATAGATGAATCTTGTATCTGTAGTTTGCATAGTCATATCCCCCTTTATCGCGACATTTTACCAAGAGATAAATCTTAAGTCAAGCGTTTGGTGGTGCATTTCAGAGGCTTTCAGCGATCAGCAGTCAGTAGACCCATGTGACAGTCGCAAACGTTCTCAATGACCACAACTACTCTTTGCCGAAGGCTGATGGTTTCCGATAGCCAATACAAAGATAAAAATATTGACATGAGACAACGCATCGCATATAATTTCGCATGTTCACTTGTCGGCGCGTGTGAATCACGAGGAACACATAAGGAGGCTTACATGGAAACCGAACGAATTAAAATGGGATTGGTCGGATGCGGCGGTATGTCCGGTGCGCACATGGGTGGGTATCGCGAACTCTGGTCGAAAGGCATCAGGGATTATGAGATTGTAGCGGCGTGCGACATCGCAGCGGAACGTGCCGAAGAACGGGCAAATCAGGCGCACGAATTCCAAGGCGGTACGAAACCCGCGGTCTACACAGAACTTGACGATATGCTGGCGAAGCATCCCGATCTGGAGTGCGTTGACATCTGTGCCCTCCACAGTGCACATCATACGCTTGCCGTACCCGCGCTCGACGCTGGAAAACATGTTATCATTGAAAAGCCGTTCGGTATCACAATGCGGGCATGTAAACTGATGATGGACGCCGCGGATCGCAACGACAAGATTATCTCCGTCGCTGAAAACTATCGTCTGGCGCGCATCCAACGCACCCGCAGTTGGGCAATCGCTCAAGGACGTATCGGTGATCCACGCATGTTCTTCTGGATAGAAGCCGGCGAAGGCTTAGGGAAATGGGGGTGGCGCAACTTCAAGATGGACGCAGGCGGCGGTTGGGCATTAGATGGCGGTGTACATTTCACGGATCTGATGCGCTATATCCTCGGTATGGAAGCCGAGGAGGTCTATGCCATCAACAAGGCTTATGAACCGTTCCGCTACGATAACCCCGCAGAAAGAGAAGGCGGATACGCCGTTGACGTTGAGGACGCGATGATCGCTACCATCAAGTTTGAGCAGGGCGTTACAGCGCAGTGGACATGGGTCGGCTCTGCCCCCGGACACGGTTTCCGTCAACACACCGTTTACGGCAGCGAAGGCTCGCTCGATTGGAACGAGGGGTTGGTGCCGCGCGGTGGCGAACCGATCTCCAACGACGATCTCATGCAGGAGTTCATGAATAGCCTCAGCGACTCGGAACGGGAATACTACTTCCCGAGCGGTGTGGAAGATACCGTCGCGATTGAACTGAAATACTTCGCCGATGCCATTCGGAGCGGTGGTAAACCGGAAGTGGATGCCGTCGAAGGCATGCGGTCGGAAGCCATCTGCATGGCAGTCTATGAATCGGGATGGTTCGGGCGTCCGGTAACAATTGAAGAGATCGAAAATTGCGAATTGGAAGGCTATCAGAAGGAAATTAACGATAAGTTGGGAATTCTTTAATTATTCCTTGCGGTTCGTTCAGGTAGACTTAGAACACTCACGTTTCTTTCCGTATATCTGGGGGAAACACCCAAGCAAAAACCCTGCGCCGTTGTTGCAGGCTTGGTTTTTGAAAGGATACTGTACATAAATAGTGTCTTCAGAAATGTGTCGCGTGTATTTTTCAGGAGCGGCGAGGTTCTTGTAGCATAATCTGTTAGATTGTGCATCTTTTAGCGCAGACGAACAGTCTACGCTACAAATATCAAACTCGTGTTACATATCCTTATTTCAGTTGCGGATTCACCAAGAACCTGCGCGTAATGTCATGGAGCGCAGACCAGGAGGCCATAAATTAAAAAATGGATCGATTGAATGGGAAAGTTGCGATTGTTACAGGTGCCGGCAAAAAAGGGGAAGTCGACGGCACCGGCTATGCGACCTCAATGCTCTTCGCGAGAGAGGGTGCAAAAGTTCTGTTGGCGGACCTCTCCCCTGAGAATGCCAACGCCACGCTTGCAGAGATTGAGGCGGAAGGCGGCGAAGCATCAATATTCATCGGAGATGTGTCCACAGAAGACGCCTGTGCTGGAATGGTAGAAGCCGCTGTCGAACGTTTTGGGAAAGTGAACGTCCTTTTCAACAACGTCGGGCTTGGCGGTTCCGGGGTGGTCACACAGGTGGACGAAGAGAAGTGGGACAGAGTCATGGATGTCAATCTCAAAAGCATGATTCTGGCGTGCAAACACGCCGTGCCTCGAATGGCTGAGGCAGGAGGCGGCTCCATTATCAACGTCTCGTCCATCGACGCGTTGCGTGCGGGTTCCTCACGGAATTTGCCATACGCGGCAGCGAAGGGCGGGATGATTTCTGCGACAACAGTGATGGCGGTTCATCACGGACGCGATAATATCCGGGTGAATTGCATCGCGCCCGGACATCTTTACGCTTCATTCCCCGCGCCGTATTTGAGCGAAGCCGAACGGGAACGGCGACGGCTTATCGGACCGCTCGGTACGGAAGGAACTGCATGGGATGTCGCTTGGGCAACTGTTTTTCTCGCCAGTGACGAATCGAAATGGATCTCCGGTGTCACGTTTCCGATTGATGCGGGTCTACTCGCCGCAACGCCACTCGCTGTTGTGCATCAACTCGACGAATAAAGAAAAAGAAAACGGGTAATGCCATAGAATGCATTACCCGCTGGTTGTTTCAGAGAATATAGTTGGAATCTCTCTCGGTTAATCTCGTAAGCGTTTCAATTGTCCCCACTGCGTCGTCAGTTTACCTGTAGCGGAAACAAATCCTCTCAGGCGGACTGTCGCCAATGTCTGACGTTCGCCATCCAGAGATACGTCCTCAATTTGGTAGTAGTAGACGACGTTCGGCTTCGCTGTCGTGTCTGTCCACGTGTAGGTATTCCGTTCAGCAGTTGTGCCTGCTCCCGGAATCAACTGGGCGGTGATGACCTTGAATTCACCCGTCTTCGTTTCACTTCGCAATATATTGAATCCGGCGTTGTCCACCTCGGACTCGGTCGCCCAGTTAATGACAACTGCGCCAGTGTCGGTAAGGTCTGGACGGAAATGGGAGAGCTGAACGGGGAGTGCCCCTCCAGCACGGATGCCGGGACTCCCGTGGTCGGTTCTGATGCCGTACCAGGTTTGGATCCTCTTTTCTGATAAGTCCAAGAATGAGGTGTTTGCTGCGGAGATCCACGCCTCTCGCAGGGTGCCATTACGCGCTCTGTCCCTGTCATACCTGCGGATGATGGAGGTCCGGTCTCTATCTTCTGTCCATCCGTTCGGCAATTCCCATGCGGGTTCATCGGCGGTCCGGGTTCTGCCATCAAGGTTTCCAACTTCATCGACGAGCCGATTGCTTCCATCGGCGAGTTCGATGTGGAACCCTTTGGTCGCATGTAAGAACGGGTCTCGCGCGGTGCGCATCCCAAATTCACGGGCGAGCTCCGAGTGAACCTCGAAGACGCGAGTCGGTACGAACAGTTGTCCTTTCGCATGCGCGGTACGGGAGTTTCTGCCATTCGCTGAGACGATGAGGACTGTCTGCCGTGGCGCGATCCTTTTCACCCTGCCGTGCTCTTTAAAATTAATTGTTCCGGACAGGGGGTCTTCGTTTGAGCGACGATCGTCGTAGTTTTCAATGATCAGTTTCCATCCACTCCCAGCATCCAAGGCAACGGTTTCGGTCTTAGAACTGTTGAAAAGTTCAATCCATTGGAGGTCACTGGCACCCCCATCATTCGCGAACATGATTTCGCTAATCGTTACGTTTCCGCGTCCCAGCGCGGTTCCGGGGGGAGTAGTGGCGGTTGCGGCGACATGAAAGGTGTGTTCGGGAGAAGGCGTTGCGAGGTTTGGGATGCCACCTGCGTCTGCTACAGCCCCCGCCTTGACCTGCACCTTCACTGGCGTAGCACTGGGCGTGAGTGTTGCGACATAAGTGCTCGTATTAGAAATTGCGGTAAGTGCGCTGATCGAGCCGTTCTTGACCGTGATCTCTTCCTCAAGCAGTGTAGCACCCGTCTGAAGGGGTTCGTCGAAGGCGATCGTTATAACAAACAAACCTCCACCTACAGGCGGTGTTCCGGTAATCGTTGCGACGGGTCCGCTCGTATCTACGGTAAACGTGCCTTTCGGGAAGATATATGCGCCATTAGTAGAGGGTTCCACCGTTATCTGCGTTATGGCGACCCCGGGACGAATTGTCACTGTCCAAACCTTTCTGGCAGCATCAGGTGTGAGACTATCAATAGAGCCACCCGTGACCTTGAGATCGGCGGATGTCAGTGTAATTGCTTGTGTTGAGGTGAGTGTCACCGTAAACGGTGCATTGCCACCAATAGACTTATCAGGTGTCAGCGTGAGCGGTGGTGCTGCACTCCGAACTATATTGACTACCAGTTGTACTCTGTCTGGATTTGTCCCTGTTAGAGTATTGTGCAAATCCACACTAGCTTCTACATCAGTATCTACGCCTCGTGTAACAGTATTTCCCTGTAGACTATCAGGGGTTCTGGCGGCGGCGGCTGGCACCTGTATAATTACCTTACTGACGTTCCTTCTGGCAGTAATTGTGGTTGTGTATACGCTGCTAGCAGGCCCGGTCCCGGATCTACGAATAGTGAAAGGAGTCGTGCCGTCTGGAATAATGGTGTTATTGCTATCTGCAGCAAACAATACAATATCCTCATCATCGTCACCAAAGCCGGTTACTGGGGTATTCACATTAGGAGGCGTGGAATTGGTATCCTGAAACGTGACCGTCAACTCGAAAGAAACGGATTCGCCTCTGAGGCCGTATACCTGTATGCCTTGTGTATTCTCGTTCCCCACACCCTCAACATCTTCTAACTCATCTGTTACCTCCAGTCGTGGCACTACCGCTGCCGTTGCAGGTGTTGCAATAAAAGCGAGTCCTGCAACGAGCAGCACCGCAAAAACTAAGGGGTATATCAATTTATTAAAGAACATTCGTAATTTTCCTCCTTCAAGCGAATTCAAACGCAGGAACATGTTTTGGAGTTTTTTCGTCGGGTTCGGTTTTCAAACGCGAATTTTAAGAAATTTCTCTCCTGAAGGGGTTAACGTCATTTCGCTTAAGGGCGTTACGAAAAAGTGCGGTCAAAGCAGGAGAGTGTGTCAGATGGGATGTGGTGTGTATAGTGTCTGAATCGCGGATTGCCGCGGATTTTACAGATTGCGCGGATTTTAAGCGTTTTTGTGTCCGAGGCGTTGTTGGTTGTGGGAGGGATGCTATTTACAAGATTTTAGGTATGTCAACACTGTTTTCTTCGTAGCGTAAACTTTCATAGTATTGTAGGTTGGGTTGAGCGGATAGTAACAGAACGTTAATCATTCAAAGATTATTGATTTCGATTTATACACTTTCAACTCCAGAAACCGCAAGCGAAACCCAACGCTTTTCTGTGAGACTTCTGAGGAGATAACAGTATGAAGTTGGGTTTCACTCGATCTTTAGCGTATATTAGGATGATACGGTATTTCAGATGTGTTCGGGTTGTAAAGATCTATTTTTTAATTCCGTTCAACCCAACCTACGATGAAACTTGGGCGAGGTTAGGAAACCTCGCCAGCAGTTGGTGCGCGTTGTTAACTCCGCATTAGAACTGTGCGGGGAAGTTTCCGCGTGCGGCATCCATGACTTCGCCTGTAATCTCGTCATGTCCGTTATCTTTGGCAAAACTCTCGATCCCCATCTTCGCCATGGGACGGACAAACGCTGGAATTCGCTCCAAACGTTCGAGTGCTTCCGCTGACCAGACGGGATTGCCCGGCTCGACGACGGGTTCAGGCTCTTCCTGAAACGCGTCGGAGATGACACCGGTAAACGGGCATTTGCCGCCTTCGGCAGTCTCACCTGACCCCATTCCCGGAGAAAACTCGTTCGGCATCGTTTCGGTCTTTGCCGTCTCTAACTGTGAACGGACCATCTGCATCGGTTGCGCGACTTCGTTGTTCCCACCGAGTTTGAGATCCAAGGATTTTAACATCTGGGTCTCCGACGGATTGAGGAACATGGCGATCTCTGTGAAGCAGTCAGGACATTCAAAAAGTGCTGTCACGGAGCCTTGTGCGGGACGGGTTACGTCCTTAAATTTCATCGCTGTGTCACAGTCTGTACATAAGAATTTCATTTTTTAATTATACCTTGCGGTTCGGTGAGATGGGTAAAGAATTTTACCTACCTCTCCGTAGAACCGTCCTCCATTTCATTACGGACTACGCGTTTTGTAACTAAGATACTACGGATTCTAAATTTTCCTTGCGATTTTTTAATTATACCCTGCGGTTCGGTCAGGTGGATCTGATAAATCAAGGACTTTTCCGTAGACCCGCCTGCGCCGTTGTTGCAGGCTACACGCATGGCACCACCAATTTTTTACACCTTGCGGACTATAGGGTTTGAAACTAACGTGTTGCAAAGCGCACAAACTAACAGTTCGTGCTACATTCAAAAAACGCTTGAACTTTTTCAGCCACCTCCATGAGTGCCTTGCTCGCGGAAGCGTCTGGGTACTTATCAAGATACAGCGTTCCGTCGTCACCAGAACGGGCGAGTCGCGGATCAAAGGGAACACTGCCCAAAAGGTCCTGCTGGAATGCGGTGTCCAGCGATTCGTCAACGGAAAAGAGCGGTCCCTCCTCCCCACAGTGCTGACAGATATAGGAAGCCATATTTTCGACAACACCGATGATGGGGACCTTGAGGATGTCTCTCGCCATTGTTACCGATTTTTTCACGATGAGTTGCGATACCTCGGACGGGATTGTCACGACGACGACACCGCCGAGGTCAGGGATAAGTTCCGCCACGTTCGGGAGTCGATCGGTGCCGGGTGGCAAATCCAGCAGGAGATAATCCAGTGCTCCCCATTCGGTATCTGCGATGAATTCTCGGAGTGCGCTGACTTCCATCGTGCTACGCCATGTGAACGCATCCTTTTGGGTGTGAGCATTCCAGAGGACCGGCGCATCGTCTTCCGATAAGAGTAGGTCCATAGAGATAAGTTTGGTGCCGAGTGCGGTAATAGCAGGCTTGACGCCAGCGGGTGTGTATCCCAGCGTAGCATCACGCACCCCCATCATCTTGGCAAGCGTTGGTCCGTTGATGTCAGCATCGACAACCCCGACGGTGTTCCCCTTCAGCGTGAGTGCGGTGGCGAGGTTCGCAGTGAGTGCACTTTTACCGACACCGCCTTTTCCGCTCATAATCGCGACGGTGTGCTTGACCGAAGCGAGCCGTTTCTGGACTCGGTTCATTTGCGCCGTGACTTGACCTATAATGTTGGAACCGGCATCGCTTGGGAGTTCTTTGTAAGATTTCATTGATAATAACCCCGTGCGGTTAAGCAATTTTCGGTTTTAAATAGGCACTTTGTCCATCAATGACGGGCGGGGAAACCCTGCCCCTACGGGGTCCGTACCCATCAGAGAGCCAAAAAAACCATAATTTATTATTGAATATTGCTTAGATGAGGTTTCACTAAATATTTCGGTAATCGACGGGCAATGAATTGCCCTACTACAAACCGCCCCGCTCGTAGTAGTGCGATTTATCGCACGTTCAGAAATTACCGAGTTAAATTCTGAATCTTTATGAAACCGCACCTACCGGCTCTGAAGATCTACTTTGAGGAACCGATGGCATAGAGTGCCTGATAACTGCGCAGATAGAGGGTCCCGTTTGCGAGAATAGGGGATGCGGCGATGACTTCACCCATCGAGTTGCTGGCAACAATTTCAAATTCACGTCCCGCCTTCACAACGGTGATAACCCCGTCCCGAGACGTAAGATAGACGAATCCGTTCGCATAGATCGGTGAGGCGCGATGTCGGTGGCGGTGCGTCCGTTTACGATAGAGCTGTTTGCCGGTCTCGGCATCAAGACATATCAGATCCCCGTTTTCTCGGCAGAGATAAACCAAACCGTCGTGGATAAGCGGAGAGGGTACATCCGGTGTACCTTGTCGAAGTTTCCAACGCTGCCATTTGCCGTTTGTAATATCACCCTGTGCCGCCGGATCAATGCCCACAACAGGTCCGTTTTTCGCCGAGGGAACGACGATGAGTCCCTCCATTGCAACGGGAGACGCGACGAATCGGAGGGTGTAGTTATATCTGTCTTTTGGATTCAGATCCCCACACCGCCAAATTTCGCTCCCATCCTCAAGGCTATGAGCAGTTACATAGTCTGCGCCGTGTACAACGAGATACTCACGTTCTGAATCGCGGTAAAGAATAGGAGAGGTATAGGCGTGTTCACACTCCTCGGTTGCGTCGCTTTTGCGTTTATGCTTCCAGATCTCTTTTCCCGTCATTTTGTCGAGTGCCAGTACAAGCCACGCATTGCTATGGATGAGCTGGATGTAAAGCCTATCTTTATCCAGCAATGGCGTTGTTGACATGACGAAATAGAGGTTAAACCTACCGTAACGGTCAGCGAGATTGGTGTGCCACACCCGATTGCCATCGAAATCGTAGCAGGCAAGATCCCCAGTGCCGAGGAACGCCCAGACATGTTCGCCATCCGTCACAGGAGAGGGCGCGGCAGAATTGCCTTCACCACCGCGGACAACACGGTTGCCGTGTCCTAAAGTCCGCTTCCAACGTTCTTCGCCTTCGGTACTGATACACATCAAAACAAGTGCGTTGCCTTCAGCAGAAGTGAGGAAAATTTTATCTTCCCAGATAACAGGGGTAGAGGCGGCATCACCGGGAAGTGGCAAACGCCATCGGATATTCTCGGTTTGGCTCCATTGGATAGGCGCGTCGGTCTCTTGGCTGACACCGTCGTTGTCCGGTCCGCGCCATTGGTGCCAGTTGGTAGCAAAACCATTCGCGACAAGGACACACACCCCAAGTAGGAGTGTGAGTGTATTTCTTAGGATATATTGCATGATACCTCCACCTTTCAGCGAACCTTGTTGTTTTTTTAGAGTAGATTCCGTAATTACTTTTACACAAGACCCGGTGTCCCTTCCCAGTAACGGGTGGGGACCCCCCTTCCCAGTAACGGGTGGGGACCCCGGTTGCAAACCGCACCTACCGGCGGGTGTGCAGATATTTTCGGGCTTTACTATAATTATCAGGTTTCTGCTCTGTAGCTCATCGTAGGTTGGGTTGAACGGTTACCTCGTAAAAATCGGACAAAGCCTATCCGTTTCAAAGTCCAAGGAATCCCTGAGCGTTCCAAAGCCCGAGTGAAACCCAACGCTGTTTTCCACTCAAAGCGGTGTGTTTGTTGGGTTTCGCTATATCTGCGTATAAGTAGGTGTATTGGCGATTTGCGGTTTCAGTCTCAAGAAGACGGACTGAGTTTTTTACCGCTCAACCCAACCTACGGGACTGCAACAATACGCAGAAACGCCCAAGCAAAAACCCCAAGCAACAACGGCGCAGGCGACTCGAACACGAAAAACATCAAAGCACAGACCCCGTGTCTTATCCGCAATGAAGATGTTGATAATTTATTCCTATTTTGCGGAAACAGTCGGGAATCGGGGTGTTTTTGCGAATCAGAATCAACGGTATGAAGCCCGTGAGGGCTTCCCCGGGTATGAAGGTTCTCCGTGTGGCATTCCCCGGGGTGTTTCCGCCCCTCCTACAGAAATCGCTATTCTTGATTCGATTGTTGATAGTATTGACCAAGCACCTCATTGGCAAGACTTCTGCCGTCCTCAATGACGCGAGCGGCGAAATCAAGCGTAACTTGGGTAAGGTTGTTCTCCTGCGCTCGCTGTTCAATCCGGGTTTGCGTGATATTCCGCATAAACCCAGCGGGGACTAAATTCAAGCGCTCGATTGCCTCTTCAGTCCACTGCACTGGACTCTCAAAACCCTGAACGCCTTCAGCGTTCTGAGTGTCGGTCTCGGAGGTCACGCGATCACGATCATCGTGATGGCGTGCCTCCGCTTGCGCTTGCACGGCTCTGAGTTCGGGGGCATCTTCACGGACTGCCGCCGCTTCACCCATACTGTCGTCAATAATCTCGGTTGCGAAGGCGTTTGTGATAGTGGCAATCTTTTGAGAACGTGCGGATTTCTCAATCCGCGCCTTGACGTTTCGGCGCATATAGCCGCGTGGGACACGCCGTAGTGCCTTTTTCGCCTGTTCCGACCATTGGAGTCGCACACCGTCAAACGTCTCTTCTTCGGCAGTGCCGCCTTCGTCGACAGCAACATTCTGCAATGCCCCCTTGTCAACCATCTGGAAACGCTCTGGGGGTGAACTACAAACGGGACATTTCACGGGCTGTTGGTTGTGGGCGGCGTAGCCACATTCACCACAGATATATGTCTGTACGGCATCCGAATCCAGCACTTTCTGTTCGGCGATTTCCTTCGCAACGCGGGTCAACTGTTCAGAGGCACGTTGCGGCATAATCGCTTCCATCGCCATATCAATGACGCTCTCGGTAATCACGGAATGCCCGCGCTCTATAGCAAACCGATGGACGGCTGTCTTCGCGATACCACGGACGAGCGGGGGTGCTTTCTCCATCCTATCCATAGCTTCCTGTGTCCAGACCAGCGTCTCCTCCGCTTTTACATCGATTTGTGGGAAATAGCGTTGGCTCGATAAGAGAACGTTGCAAGGTGCAAGACGTAACAGATTTTCGGCGGTGCTACCGATGTCCATATCCTGTTCACTGTGGACCCCGATTCTGCCTAAGACCAAGAGCCATGGGTTTGTCTTTCGTGCGTATTGTAGAATTTTTTCGTAGGCTTTGCCGTCAAGTAGGGTAATTTTTAGGGCGTAGTCGTGTTCCTCTTTGGCGATGGAGCGCGCAACCTCCAGATGTGACTGATAAATTTTTGCCAAACCTGTGTCTATTACCTCTTCGTGGAGCTGCTCCTGCTCTTTAAATCTGAAAGTCCTTGCGGCGCGTTCCGTGAGTACATTCACAACAGAATTGAAGACGATGTAGTGTAGATACGGATCGTAGACACCAACGGCTTCGACCTGTTTATTGAACTTATGTCCGAGTTGTATAGCGGTTTTCAAGCCTGAGAAAGATTCGGGACTCCCATCAATCCCGACGAGGATATTTCCTTCACTTCCTTCAACGGGTTCAAGGTCCCGGACGACAAGCGTATCGGTATTAATACGACGGACGACGCGCTCACAGACACCCCCAATGAGGCTATCCTTAACAGCACCCATACCGAGCGCACCCATAACCACAAGATCGTAATCGCCTTCCTGAATGTCCTCAACGAGTTTTATGAAGTGTTTGCCTTCCGGCATCCTCGGTTCAAACGGGATCCCGAATTCAGTGCACTTCTCCTTCATCACCTCAAGATAGGAGTCTGAGATGAGTTGCAGTCCCATCGTAATGAGCGTATCGTGGATACGACGTTGTTTCTCAAGTTCGACCTCGTCCTGATATTCCTCTGGCAGGGTGTACTCCATCTGTTTAAAACGAACATCGTGCATTTTTGCGGCGTAAACGTGTGAACCTACCAATTGGGAGCCGAACTTCCTCGCGAATGCAACTGCCAGAGCGATACTTGCGTCCGAGTAATCCGAATTGTCAACGGGTACGTATATTTTTTTCATCATTTTTTAATTTTCCTTTTCATCCCTTCTGTAACGTGCCCCCAAAAAGCCACCGAGGATATGAGCGATCAACGTTGCGGGCCATAGGTAAATCATCGCAGTTTGCCAGTCCCAGTGGAGAACAAAACGCCGTACAACGATGTTGATAACAATCGGTATATAGAGGCATCTGCTCCACGGACGGCTAAACCTCTTAAACCGCCCCCGGTAAAATCCGAACGTGAAATGAACCACAAAAGCCGCGAGGGAAATTAATAGGTTCAAATCATTCATGCTCAAGGAGGGTCTTGACATCCCGCCGTAGGCGCAGCAATGCCGGTTTGCTTCGACTATCGTAGTAATCATAGATGTTCCCATCTGGCGTGATGAGAACGAACCGTGCACTATGAAGTATTTCGGTGCCGCTGTGCCCCGCGGCTAAACTGAACCCTTTTTCGGCTAACTGATAGATACGCGTCTTATCCCCCGTAAGAAAGTGCCAACGTCTATCGTCAGCACCATACGCCTTTGCGTAGCGCGAGAGGACGCTTGACGTATCCCGTTCCGGATCCACGGAAAAGGAAACGAAATAGACCGGATCTGCAACAAATTCCGACTGAAGGCGCGCCATCTCCTGTGTCATCGCCGGACAGATGGTTGGGCAATTCGTGAAGATGAAGTCTGCGACCCAAATTTTGCCCTTCATGTCGGAGAGTGTCAACGGTTCTCCCTTTTGTGTTATCAGACGAAAGTCCGGCACGCTGACAACGGCAGTTTTAGAGGTCTGCACCTCCGATTTGGTGTCAAATACCGACCACAAATTGATGCCCGCGATGCCGATAATAATGACACCGAGTACCACCCAGATGAGGGTGCTTTTATCAAGCTTTTTAACTATTAAATCTGAGCTGCTGCGTCCTTCGTTCTTGCAGTATTTCAATTGTTAAGAAACCTCTCATAGCCCAGAGACGGTTGGAATTAACCAGAAATCACCGCGAAACGAAGTGGAGCGGTGCCCAGAGTTAATTAGTTAAAAATTAGTGAGCCGAGGTATCAACGACTTCCGCAGGTTTTTCTACGCCTTCATGCCGAGCATCTGATGTGAGATCAGGCATCAGTGCAAACACGAGAAAAACACAGATAATAAAAGGTGTCAGCACGATAGCCACCAATGTTTTGCGTTCAAATTTCAGATGCATGAAATAGTTAGCGACCAAGATAGCTTTCCCACATGCAAGCCCGATCAACAGTATCGCTTTCAGGACGATAGAGTATTCAGGGATTGCTACCGCAATTTCAATAACGGTCAGCGCAGCCAGCCAGTAAAAAATATTCATGTATTTCGGATGTTCGTTATGCCCGTTCTCTGCCATTTCCAACTCCTCCTACAATAGATAGATGAAGGTGAACACCATAATCCAGATGAGGTCAACAAAATGCCAATAGAGTCCGACGATTTCTACCTCATGGTTAAACTCGGCAGTATACCTACCGCGCAAGCCGTGTATTAAGATAACAATGAGATAAATGACACCCCCGGTCACGTGCATCCCGTGGAAACCTGTGATGGCGTAGAAAATCGGACCAAAAAGCGTCGATCCGCTGATGGTCGCACTCTTTAACCCGTGTTCCGGAAGCCCTGTGAGTGTCAGTCCGTGTTTAATCAGATGCGTCCATTCATACGCCTGTAGTCCCAGGAATATCACCCCACCCGCAATTGTTAATCCGAGGAACAAGCACATACGTGAGACATTGCCGTTCTGAATAGACTCCAGCGCCTTCACCATCGTGACACTACTGCATATCAACAGGAACGTCATCGCTGCGGTGAGGTTAATACCGAGAATCTCGTCTGGTGGGACCCAGCCAATTACACCTGCGCCCGCTCGGATAGCGGCATAAGCCGCCAGCAAGGCACCAAACGACATCGTATCCCCAACGAGGAAGATCCACATGCCGAGTTTACCGAGGCTGTCCGGCGTAAGCGAAGGTTCATATACATCTTCAATATGATCCGAAGTGGTAGCGTGTTCCACTATATTCAAACTCCTTTGTTAATTGTCAGTTGCTGGTTGTCCGTTAAGGAAATTTCTGATGCGGAGAAAATCTTTCTTTAACCGACTACCGATAACCGATAACCGATAACCGTTCCATTGTAAGAAAATCGTGCCGCCGATGAGACCGAAAACCGTAAAAGGCATCGCTATCATAAAAAGAATACTCCAATTAAAACCTTTACCGATAGGGTCATCAAGGTCTTTACAGCCTGGACATGCCTCCAGGGATATCGGTGCTACAAGCATAACGAGTATCAAGACAGAAGTCCATAAGAAAAATCTATACATTCCAACAGTTCCTTCGGCAACTTTCACGTCTATGTGAGATACACTAAAACGTAGAGAATTGGCCAGAGCGCGACAACAAAAATCCAGTAGATCGTACACGTATCAATACCAACGTACCGTTCGGCTGAGAAACGACCTGCCATCGCCATCCCAAAAACGATGAATAGCCAGATAACAGCACTCAGCACGTGAACGGCATGGCACCCGATGAGTACATAAAAGATGCCACCATAAACCCCAGATTGGAGCGTAAGTCCGTTGCGAATCAGCTGTACCCATTCGCTCCCCTGCACACCGAGAAAGAGTAAGCCAAGCCCTCCTGTCAACAAAAGCCAATTGCGGAGTTGCTTTACGCTATCCTTCTGAATTGCGCGGCGTGCTTGAAACATCGTATAGCCGCTCAATAAGAGAAGTACAGTGTTGATGCCGGTTACGGCGCGTGGGAGCTCAATCCCGATATGCGATGGTGGGGGCCAGGTGACATTTCCGACTCGAAAGACGAGAAATGTACCGATAAGCCCTGAAAACAGCATCGTCTCTGCACCCAGCAGGACTAATATACCCAATCGTGCGTTGCTCAAGGGTGAACGTTCGTGTATCTGTGCCATCTTTCAATCTCGTAATCGAGATGCTTTTTATTTCACGTATTTCGGACGATCCGAAGAACAACCTCAACGATTGCTACGACAATCAGTAGTAATCCAATAGCTCCCAAAACTGGTGTGCTAATACCCTTGGCGGCCTCTTCAACAATTGGCGGTGCTTTGCTGCCTGTAACAATCACTGCTGTTACAATGGCACATAATCCGACAAACAACAGAACTAAGATAAGTCCAAGGCGACGATTTCGCTTGCGATGCTCCAGTTCGCTCATAACCTACAGATCCCCGATTAAATTTTGTCCAACGCCATCGTGATATATACCAACGGCAGATAGATCAGTGAAGCATATAGCAGATAGCGGGCGGCTTTTACCGAACGTGTGCGTGCTAAATAGATCCCGACTGCCAGAAACCCGACACCCGCCAGTAGTGCTGTGAAGAAATAGACGGTTCCGGCGATGTTATACAACGTCGGTAACAAACCTATTCCGAGGAGTGCGACGCAGTTAACCACAATCTGACGGCACGTGCTCGTCCCATCTGGATGAATGACCGGCAATAAACGGAATCCCGCTTTTGCATAGTCCTCACGATAGATGTAGGCGATTGCGAGAGAGTGCGGTATCTGCCACAAAAAGAGTATCGTAAACAGCACCCACGCTTCGCCTGTCAGCGAACCCCGTGCGGCAACCCATCCGACGACAGGTGGAAGTGCACCGGGCACAGCACCAATAAGCGTACACAATGAGGTTTTTCGTTTGAGCGGTGTATAGAGAAACAGATAACTCACGACTATCAGCGAAATAACAAAACCACTCAGCATATTGACGATAAACGTCAAGTAAAGCATCCCACCGCCTGTGAGAAGAGCACCGACAAGAAGTGCGGTCAAAGGATTCATTCTACCGCCAGGGAGCGGTCTCTCCTGCGTTCGTTTCATCCGAGCGTCTACATCGCGTTCAAGGTACTGGTTGAGTCCTAAGACGCCTGCGGCAGTCAACCCTGCACCGACAAGTGTATGTAGGCATCGTAGCCAATCAATTGTCTGCTGTGCACCGAGATAGAAACCCGCGGCGGTTGTAATGAGTATCATCACCACCAATCTCGGCTTGACGAGTTCGATAAAGTCTGTGGCACTGGGCGCAAAAACAGCATGCCTCGATGGTTGATTCGCTGTATCTGTATCGTCTGGTAACGTTATCGTTGTTGAACGCATCTTTTAATTATACCTTGCGGAGTAATAACGCAGGTTTCATCTTTAACGTGCCTTCCATCTATCCGCCCTCCGCTTCGCTTACGGGCTACAATTAACCTAAGTTGCCAGTTGTAGCACAAACTTTCGAGTTTGTGTCTGTGGATGCGCAAACTGAAAGTTTACGCTACAAAAATCAGCGAAGCCGCCACGATTTGCGATGCAAACGCGGCACATAAGCCTAAAATCTTATAAGTAGCAACTTGGGTTACAATTATGTAAAAATTAGCTTAAGAAAGCACATTTTTGAGACTAATATTTTACGCAGAGATACGCCTCTCCCTAATACCTGTCTTATTCTGTCAGCAAGGCATCACTCGCGGGTGCACCGACAACTACCGATGCATCAGTGAACCGGTAGATTTTCAGGGTAAGCACAAAACTGCTCACCAACATAAGCGCACCGACTGCGACGTGTGCAGTCGTGATCGTGACTGTAAGTCCAGTTGCGAATGTCTCTCCGAATGCTGTAAGTTTCGCAAAAAACGCCCCAGTGCCGAGCATCAACTGAACAGCAAGCAAACCGATCAATCCCAGCGGCATTGATTGCCCTATTCCCTGTGCATCCTCATTTACCTCAAGCACACGTCTTACTAACAAAAAGATGTGTAGGGCGACCAAGAACGCAAAGAGCAGATGTGCATCAAGTCTGCTACCGGTATGCCGCAAAATCGCACCAAAGATGAGCTGTACATAAATAAGGCACGTCGTAATCAGACTTAACCGGCGCAGCGCGGGCGAGGTGACCTCACCCTTACGAGTCGGGGTCTTAATTGTATTCTCCGACCCGTCGCGAGAGGTGAACCAAGCAATCCCACAAAGCAGGGCAAAGAACGCTTGCGCAAGGCAGGCATGTACTATCGCAAAGTTGCGATCAATCTGTGTGACCCGAAGTCCACCGAGAACCCCTTGAACAATGACAGCGATCAAAGCGGCAAGCCCAAGCCATTTTAGCCATTTGCGTGAATCTCTCACCAAAAGGAAAATAAAGAGACCGATTGTCAAAAGTCCTACGAGGGAACCCATGAGCCGATGACTGTGTTCGTATAGGATACCCCCTACCATCTCCGAGAGCGGGTAGAGAAACATATTGTACCCAAAAGTTGTGGGCCAATCAGGCACTGCTAACCCGGACTCGGTACTTGTGACAATCCCGCCAATGACAATTAACAAGAATGTCGCGCCTGCGGTGAAGCGTGCTATTCTGTGAAGCCATGGGCTATAATTCGTTTTTTCGTCCATGCTATCGGTACATAGGCTTCTTCCATCCCCCCATCCTTCCTCCATTAATTGGAAGGTTGGAAGGTTGGAAGTGCCCTTTTTTTAATCTGTTCATCCACGTATCAGTCGCCGCCTGTCGCGGGTGCATGTTCAGGTTCTGCCTGCGGGAGCCAATCCCTTTCTTCACCCGGGACACTATATTCATAGGGACCGCGATAGACAGTCGGAATTTGACCGAAATTACCGTGCGGCACAGGTGTAGGTGCTTCCCACTCCAAGGTGTTCACGTGCCAAGGATTCTGCTCGGCCACTTTTCCACGATACATGCTCCAGATGAAGTTAAAGACCAGTATCAACTGTGCAAATCCAAGGGTAAACGCACTCATCGTGATAAAGATGTTCATACCTTCAAACCCTTGCAGGAATTCATACTGCGTCGGGTTGGAGATACGCCGCATGTGTCCACCTATACCGAGAATATGCATCGGGAAGAAGGTACAGTTGAACGCGACAAACGTTATCCAAAAATGGATTTTGGAGAGTACATCGTTCATATAGCGTCCGTACATCTTCGGGAACCAGAAGATGATGCCGCCGAACATAGCGAATAGACTTCCGCCGAACACCACGTAGTGAATATGCGCGACAATGTAGTACGTATCGTGGATGAAGATATCAACCGGCGTGTTTGCCATGTAGATACCGCTCAACCCGCCGATCACAAACATTGAGACGAAAGCGATACCGTGGAGCATCGGTGTTGTGAATTGGATCGCACCTCGGAACATTGTGCCGAGCCAGTTAAATGTCTTGATAGCTGAAGGCACCGCAATGAGCATCGTTGTCGTCATAAATATAGAGCCGAGTCCGGGTCGCATACCACTTTGGAACATGTGGTGTCCCCAAACAATCCATCCTAAAAACGCGATGGCGATCATTGCGTAGACCATCGATCGGTATCCGAAGATCGGTTTCCGTGAAAAGACAGCAATCAGTTCCGAAGCGATACCCATGCCGGGTAAGATGAGGATATAGACCTCAGGGTGTCCGAAGAACCAGAAGAGGTGCTGCCATAAGAGCGGATCGCCGCCGCCTTCTGCTGTTGCAGAGAAGAACGTCGTTCCCGCAAGTCTATCAAAGATGAGAAGTGCGAGCGCGGACGAAAGCACAGGGAAAGCGAGTAGCAACAGGATAGCAACGATGAAAAGCGACCAGATGACTAATGGGAGTCGGAAGAATGTCATCCCCGGTGCGCGCATATTGATAATCGTCGTAATGTAGTTAATAGACCCAACCAGCGATGAGAATCCTTGAATGAGGAGACTAATCGCCCAGAGGTTTTGTCCCCAGTCAACACCTGTCCACTGTGCATCGGAGGAGAGAGGCGCGTAGCCTGTCCAGCCTGCTGCAGCGTGTCCGCCGGGTACAAAGAACCCGACCACCATAATAATTGCCGCAAGGACTGCCAACCAAAAGGAGAGCATATTGAGGACAGGAAATGCCATATCCCGTGTACCAATCATCAACGGGATCAGGAAATTTCCGAAAGCACCCACCAAGATTGGGACCACGACGAAGAACACCATAAGGGTGGCATGCATCGTGAACAGCATGTTGTAAAATGCCGGTTCAACAACCCCGTTGGGCATGTGTACCTCAAGCCATTCCTCTTTCTCGGATTCATAAATTTTCTCCCACATCCGATCAGCACCGGTGACAACTTCACCTTCATCCATGTACTGTTGTGATGCGCCGATGATAGGCAGCGGTCTTTCAGGGTAGGCGAGTTGCCATCTAAAGAGGAGTGCAAGCCCACCACCGAGGAAAAGCATGATCAGTCCGTAGATGAGGAACTGCTTGCCGATCATCTTGTGGTCGAGCGAAAAGACGTATTTGCTAACAAAACTTTCTTCGTGATGATGTGACGCATGTTCGTTATCGTGCATCGTTAGTGTCCTCCTTCAGCCTACTGAGGCCATCTTTCTTGCACCCAGGCATCATAGTCTTCTTGCGTATGCACATTGAGATACCCGAGCATTCCGGAGTGTCCAAATCCACATAATTCAGCGCACGGAATTTCATAACGACCTGCCTTTGTTGCCTCGAACCAGACATTGATAAATCGGTTGGGCAGGCTATCCTGTTTCAGTCGCAATTGCGGCACAAAAAAACTGTGGATGACATCCTCAGAGGTTAAGCGGATATGCACGACCGCGTTGACCGGCACATGCAACTCGTTTTCTAATTCCAGGTCATCATCCGTTCCGAACTCGTTATCGGGACCGGGATAGGTCATATCCCAGTTAAACTGTTTTCCACTGACTTGGACGACGACATCTGGGTTTTCAGGAAATTGTGTGGGTGATTTAATATTATTCCACTGTGGGTAACTGAGCATCGCGAGCCCAAAGACAATTACCGTTGTAGCGGCGGTCCAGACAATTTCCAGCGTTGTGCTACCCTCAATGTAATCCGCCCTTCTCCCATCCTGCTGGCGATACTTAATCAGGAAAACGATAAGGGTTCCCATCACAAGGATGAACACAACAAGGGTAAGATAGTAAATACCGTAAAAGAGGTTATCAACGCTTTGCCCGAACGTTGATACGTTCTCTGGGAGCCATTGAAGCATTAAATTCTCCTTTTAATGGCGATCAGCAGTCGGAAGTCGGCGGTCAGTTAAGAGGTGTTCGTTTAACAAAGGTTTCCTCTTGTGACTGACGGAAACCGAAAGCCGATAGCCGATAGCCAACATTAATTTGCTTGTGCAGACGCGGTGAGCGTTGCCCCTAAATACGTCAAAACACAAAACAGACCGGTAATCAGCACGGAGAGTGTCCAAACCGGTCCCTCTCCAATTGCTTTCACGGTGGTGTCAAGGTAAAGGCTCTGCCGAAAAGCGGCAAGCCCATACGTTAACGGATTGAATTTCATTGTCCATTCTAACCAACTGGGTACGCCTGTACTCGGAAAAAACGCGCCAGAGAGCAGCCATATCGGAATCAGCAGGAGATTCATAATTGCATGAAACCCTTGTGTTGAATCCATCCGCCACGCGATGAGTAGTCCGAGATTTGTCAAGCCAAACGCCAAAAGTGCCATCACACCAAGCGTGGCAAAGAGCGATGCTACGCCGAATCGGATGCCGGTCACGGGTGCGAGTATCAGCAGCAATACCCCTTGTAAAAGTGCTAATGTCGTCCCTCCTAACGCTTGGGCAAGCACAATGCGCCACCTTGGCACTGGAGCGACGAGTATCCCCTGCAAGAAGCCTTCACGCCGATCACTCACGACAGAGATTGTAGCGAAAATGGACGTAAAAAGCAAGACTAAAACAACGATACCGGGATAAAAGTACGCAATATAACTGAGACCGTCCGCCGTACCAGAGGGTTGAAAAGAAGCACTCAAACCACTCCCGATGAGGAGCCAAAATACCAGGGGTTGTGCAATAGCACTGAAGAGTCGGCTCCGTTGGCGATAAAATCTAACGATTTCGCGCCACCATATCGTTCCAATTGGTAGCAGATTTTTAATTATCACTTCTGAGCTGCTGCGTCCGCTGTCCTTGCAGTTTTCCAATTGTCAACAAACCTTTTCAAACCTCACACAGGTGCTTTAACCCATTTTAGATCGGGGTTGACAACGGAAACCCCGCTCAGACATAATCGTTAAAAAAACGGGTTTCCCGTTAATTTTGTGAACACATCCTCCAATGTAGGTTTCCCAAATCGAACCGATTGAATCTCATTTGGAAACGCAGCAACCAAGTCTCGGACGAATTCATGCCCTCGTTCACATTCAACCCGCAGAAGATTATCAGTCAGCACCGGCGAAACGCCAAATCTTTCAATAATTTCGGTGCAGAGGACCTCGTTGTCTATGCACGCTATGAGGACAACATCGCCACTGACCTGCGCCTTGAGTTCATCAGGCTCTCCAAGGGCAACCAATTTGCCTGCATCCAGAACACCGACCCTGTTGCACGCCTCGGCATCATCCAGTAGGTGCGTTGTGAGGAGAACGAGAATATTCTCTGTATCCGCGAGCGCACCGAGATAGTCATTGAGTTGCCGGCGTGCCGCTACATCCAACCCACTTGTCGGTTCGTCAAGGAGGAGAACTCGGGGGGAATGGAGCAGGGCTTTCGCGATTTCAACCCGTCTTTGTAAACCACCGGATAAGCGTTCAACACGCTCCTTCGCTCTATCCGCGACGCCAAAACGCTCAAGAAGTTCCGAAATTCGGGAGCGTAGGGATTTACCAGCAAGCCCATAGAGGTGTCCATGGTGCCGCAAATTCTCGACAATGGTGAGTTTGTCATCCAGTCCTGGGTGTTGGAAAACAACGCCCAAGAGACTCCGAACTGCTTTCACCTCGGTCGTTAAGTTGTGTCCGAGGACACGAACGGTGCCGGAGGTGACCGGCATCAGTGTAGACAGGATTCTAAAAAGAGTGGTTTTTCCACTCCCATTCGGTCCGAGGAGTCCAAAAATCTCGCCGCATGAGACGCTAAAACTGACACTGTCGAGTGCGCGTCGTTCCTGATATGAATGCGAGAGATTTTCTACCTCAATTTGGTTGTCGGAAATCACTTAAGTTTCAACGTGAAATTCTGCGTAGCAGTGCCGCCGGCTTCCACGGTAACAGAGGCAGGAGAACCGCTGTTTGTGCCACACGTCTCATGCCAATAACCGAGTTTATAGGTACCCGCGGGAACATCTTCAAGTGTGAATTCACCTTTTTCGTTCGTCACAGCAAAATACGGATGTGGAACGTAAGCGATCCAAGCAGACATCCATCCGTGAATGTCGCATTTTACAGACACGGGTCCTTCTGCCTTTTTCACACCAGCAAGCGGCATTTTCCTACGGTTTTTCGTCTGTTGTTTGTTAACCGGCTTGTTGATACTACTGAAGATATGGACGTTGTGATTAACTTTATCGGTATTGAGCATCGTCAACCGCGTCCCGAGGGGGACAATCTGAACATGCGGAGTGAACTTGCAGCCCTTTTGGTCCATTTCCAGTTTGGTGGCTTTGTCAAAATCTTTGCCTTTTGAAACGTCGATGAGGTAGACAATGGTATTTTTTAAAGCGTTACCTTCACCAACGACAAGCGATTCATCATATTTGTCGGTAGCACCACAGACTGCCTGATCTTTTGTGATTTCAAGCTTTTTCATCTCAGGCATGTCGCCTTCAAACGTTACGACGCCACTAATTGTACCGCCACCGCTAACGCTTCCAGCAGCATAAGACTTAGGAAATACCAACATTTCCACTTCTGCATCGCTGTCAGCCGCAAAAGCATTACCAACATAGCAACATGCGAGAAGCAGGGCGAACCCTGCTAACAGATAGGTTTTCATTTTTTCTCCTTTATTATTTATAGTTATCGGTTTTAAGCTTCTACTCGTCTCCGATACAATATCCAAAAGTACGAGTAGAAGGGTAAAGTTATTGGTTATTCTTACGAATTTCTTCGCTGTACGACTGCCCTTAAACCGAAGAGCAAGCCGAGAGAGAGAACCGCAATCAAAGGCGGATACACGAACCGTCTTGAAGACGGAACGGGTTCAAGTACAAAAGTATACCAACTGGACATGACCCGTTTTGTGTCAACATCGCCGTTCGCACCATCCCATGCGGAGAAGGCAATTGGCACAAAAACACCGGGTTCAAGTTGTAAGTCCTTCTTGTCATCGGTCTTCAAGGCACGTTTCACCCATAATTTGTATTGCCCATCCGTGTAGGCCCCTTGTGCTTGTAATGCGCCTTGTGCTTCCTGAGCTTCAGCGTTATTGATTCCCTTAGCAGTGAGCTCGACCACCTGTTCAGGTGCGGAGGCTTGCCAATGCCAGAGATAAACGGGGAGTCTACCCCCCCACAAGAAATAAGGCTTCGGTGCGGTGGGACCTTGCGGCACCTTCACCGGAAATTGAATCGCCAATGCATCCTCAAGGGGTTTCCCTGTTGTCTCATCAATTTCGTCACCCGTCGTGTGCGTTCGATCATCCCAGATGAAAAGGAATGCGACCTCTGTGTCATTGTAAAACGACTTAATGTTCACGGAATCAATTGTTGGATTAAACTGTCGCGGTTCGATGACCACCTGCCCAACAAGGGGGAAGTGACTGGATTGAAGCGTTTCCCACGCCGCATCCTCCATTCCCGGCAGTTCACCTTGAAGGTATTGCGAGCGGAGGACGTTTTTCCCGATCGCAGGTTCGGGACGTTCTTCAGGCGCGAGAGATTTCACGTAGTTTGCCAAATGCCAACTCTTTTCATAGACGACCTGCATCGCGTTATCATACATCTGCTGCTCAGCCGCGGTCAGCTCTATACCTTCTACGCGGTTGAGTGCGATGTTAACAGCCTCATCCATTTTTTCGTAAAACTGCTCGGATTCCGCTTCCTCTGTTTCCGTCATTTCGTCTTTGTTTTCCAATTCGGTGAGGCGTTTGGATTCCTCTGAAGTCAATCCGAAATGCAGAAAACTATCGCCTTCAAACGCCGGCATAGGTGACCCTGCGATTCCGCCGATGAATCGTTTGAAAATGGCTTCGGTGTCCGCACCCCCTCGGAAATTCCAACTTTGGGCGAGATTCGCGGGCCATGTCTGGAAGCCCCATTCATCCGTCAGCGTAGGGGCAGACGTCCCGTCCCCGCGTCCAACGTTACCGTGGCATTCCACGCAGCCGAGTTCGACATAAAGTCCCTTTCCGGTTTCCACGCTCTCCTCAGAGTAAGCGATTTTACCTTCCAGACTGATTTCCCGTGGCGGTGCCTCACTCTCTTTAAACCCATCATAGAAGGTCTTGATATACGCCACCACTTCCCAGCGATCATCAGCACTCAGGGAGGTTTCCCAACCGGGCATCGACGATCCAGGCATCCCTATGGTAATAATGTCAAAGAGGTCCTGATCCGTCGGGAGTTGCCCGCTCTCTGTCGACCGAATCTTATACAAACCGCGTGTGAAATCCCTCGGTTTTGGAAGGAGATTCTCAGCAGCAGAACCGTCGCCCCTACCTTCGGTTCCATGGCAGTGCGCGCAACTTTGCTCATACACCACTTTCCCTTTCTCAGAAGCCTCTGGCGCATTCTGGGCGTGTGTCACGGAAACCCAGCAGAATGAACCGATAGCTATTCCGAAGATCAGCATCAAGACAACTACATTACGGATTTCCAGTCCCTGTCGGGAATTAACCGAAAACCTGCCTGTAATGAAATGGAGGGCAGCCCAGGCACAATAAATTAAAAATCTCATTTTTAGTGTGCCTCCCCAAAGGTGCGTGGCTGATAGCCGGTGTATTCAGATAGAAAGAGAATCACGTCCCAAATTTCGTCCTTTGTCAAGTAGTTTTCCCAGATAGGCATCGCCGAATCCCAAGGCGTTCCCGCTGCAGGTAATCCGGGTCCGCCCTTCGCTATCCGCCAAAAGAAGAAAGACTCTTGGAAGTTCGGGATAATCCCCGGATCTTGGAAATTAGCGGGAAGCGGTTGGAGGTAGGGTGCGAAATGTCCCTGCCCATCAAGGTGATCTCCGTGGCAGTAAAAACAGTTATCATAATAGACGCGTCTACCGTTTTCAACATGCGCTTTGAACGCCTCTGGATCATCCTTTTCATAGTGCCGGAAGGGGTTCACGACATCTTGCATCGTGCCAATGACCTCATCTTTGTAGGTTAATTCCAGTGGCGGCGATGGGTGTGCGTCACGCGGGCTTCCAGGCGGATTTGCTCGCTGGGCAATAATTGAATAGGTATAACCCAGTAAGAACATCGGGATTAACACCGCAATCACGCGGCGACGGACACGGCGATTGTTATCGACGAGTGTTTCATGGATGGGGCGCAAAAATTCGCGAAAGAGTGAATCCTCAACGGAGATATGCACCAAGACGGCGATGATAATCAACCCCATATACATCGCAATCACGCTGCCCGGTATCGGCACTGAGACGATACCACCAATGGCAAACCGCAGTAGGACCCAAGAACCAACCAGAATTATGAGACATATTGTGAAGAGCGACAGTCTTTTCATTTTTTTATTTTTAACTATGTGCTTCGGGGCGGGGTTTCCGTTGTCAACCCCGATCTAAAATCGTTAAGAAACCTACTTTAGGTTATGACAGGTTTGCTAACAATTGGAACACTGCCCTGACAACGGAAGAGCAGCTCATATTTAATTGTTAAAATTATTCGGCGGAAGCGTCATCCGTCTCTACCGGTGCTACTTCCGTTGTAGCACCCGTAAGCGTGCTTAAGAAGGAGAGCAAATTGCTCATATCCAATACCGATAACAGGAGCGGGAAGTTTTCGGGCATCGGTGATGTGACGAACAACTTTTTACCAGAGGCACGGGTAAAATTAGCTTCATTTAGATCGAATGTATCAAATATCTCTTCACTCCCATCAACCATTAGGACGATTTCTTCGTCATCCATCGTGCCTGAAACATACTCGCCAACAATTTCATCGTCATCAAAAGTGATAACGGTCATCTGGCTTTTCACATCTGTTTTAGAAAATGTTCGATCTTCACCACCGACCTTAAGTGTTACGGTGTCATCAGTTTCCGAAACGATTTCACCGCTTACGGGAGCATCCGAATCCGTAGGCGTTAGCGTCAACGTAAAATAACCTCTCGCCTGCAGATTGCTAAGTTCTTCAATCGGTTCATCATCGAGTTCACTCAATAAGAACGTATGCTCCTCTTCAACACCATCCGCTGTTTTGGTTCGGACGACAATCTGTTCCGTATCCTGCGAGACAAGCGTCCCTTGATAGGTCGTTCCGTTGGCACGAACCGTAACGGCACCGTAACCACTTACAATTTGCTCACTCGGAAGCAGGATTGACTCCTCAAGATACCGCATATCATTAAAGGCGGCAATTTCAGAGAGGTCTGGCGCAGTGACAACTTCAAAGTCTGTAGTCGTCTCACCTGCGGCTGGACTTTCTATACCCGTCACAGCGTGGCAGGAGATACACGCCGCAGTCACAAAAACCTTTTTGCCGAGTTCTGGATCACCCGTAAGCAAAGGTGGGAGTGCTGCAGCGGCTGTTGCGGTGTCTGCGCGATCTATCGGTTCATCAAACGGGGTCGGATCAATTTCGCCACCGAGACTCTGGAGGTAAGCGATAACGGCTTCAATTTCCAATTTTGAGAGAGCGATAGGAGCCTTCCAAATCTCTGGCATAATCTTGCCGTATCCGGGTACAAGATATTTGTGGGGTTCATAAAGCGATTCAATGAGATAGGTTTTTGCATCTGTGCCGGGTACGCGACTGGCGGCGTTAATGCCTATGTCTGTTAGGTCGGGACATCTCCCTTTCGGTGCGGAGGTATCGACGGTGTGGCACGCGCTACACTGTCCCTTCCCATTAAATACCAAGGCACCTTGCTCAGCAACCGCCTCTGGATCGCTCCAATCTAACTCAGTCAGATTCACCGCTGTGGAACTTTCCGGAACAAGCCCCGCGACAAAGGCGTAAAACCATATCACGGCAAGCGAAAACGTCAACAACTTCATGACGTTCGACCATAAAACGATGTTCACGATTACCGAGATAAGAAACCAGACCGACCAAGGCAGTAAGTTCTCCGAAGCAATCGGAAACGCCGATGCACCCGCAATATAGGCGATGAAACTCACCACCATTAAGATAAGACTCGCAATTTTTATGAGTGTGTTCTTTGACATTTTTTAAACTATGGGTCCCTGGGCACCGTTCCACTTCGTTTTACGGTGGTTTTCGGTTAATTCCAACCGCCTTTGCATGACGAAAGGTTCGCTAAAAACTTTAAACGACTATACCTATTTAAAGGATTATACTTGGGTAGTGTTCCACGGCACTGTTTTCCGTTAATCATCACCCTCAGCAGTAGCAGTTGCTTCGGTAGTAACTGCTTTCTCTTCCTTCTTCTTTTCACCCCATAAACCGAGCCAGAAGATAAAGCCGACGAGTGCGAAGAAGGCTACCATGATGATTGCCACCATGTTCACTGCCTCACTGAGAAGCGGCGTAAAGGCATCAGGGGATGTATCCTGCATGACGCCGAAGATATGCCACGCCTCCCGAAGCCCTGAGCGCGCATATCCCATCAGTCCCATCAGGGACGTAAACGTAATTGCCACGAGAATTAACACGTACTGTGAGCGATCCGTCATCTCCCCCCATTTGATAGTGCCAGATGTTGTCGCCTTGCGGTACATGAAAATATCGACGATTGTAACGACCGCCATTACTGCAAGTGCAATCAGGACCTGATAAGGGGTCAGGATATTGACACGCAAATCTGTCGGAACGCTAAATCCGACAATACCGATCACGATAATTGAGACCGTCGCGAGGAAGAAGACCGCAGAGATACCAATGTTGCCAATTTTTTTCCAATTTGCCGTAGGTACCTTACCTGAACGTCGATAAAATAGGAAACTCAAGAAAGTCGTGAGAATAATGATATTAACAGCCGTATTTTTGGCAGTCATCAAGCCGAACAATCCGAGGTGTGGGTGGTTTGCGCCGCCCATCGCGCTCAACTCACTGGCAGTTGAGATCTTAGAGAGTGTCCGCGGTGTCATCCAGATTGCGACACAGATGATAATAACGGTGATCATATACGGACGGTACCGAGCATAGATCTCCGCCCCTTCAATCCGCCCCATGCCGGACCAGAGGTAGTAGTTCGCACCGATAAACAGGACACCAATCATGACTGCCTGAATGATAAATAGCCAAGAGAACAGACTCCCCATCATGTTAATGCCCATCGTGTTATTGAACATGTAGATTTCTCTACCGAGCCAATAACCGAGGAAAGGCAGCGGTATCAGTCCGCAAAGTGCGATGAAATTTCCGGTATACCCCATCCAATCGTAATGTGCTTTGTCCTCTTTCGTCTTGGCGACGAGGAAACGGAACGCCGCGTATGCGGCTACAATGGAACCTCCGAAAGCGATATTACCGACGAGGCGATGAATATTAACGGGCATCCATGTAAAGTTGTTGACAGCATCCCAAACCGTCCCCATGAACTCGCCTGTTGTCTCGTTATGGAGCGGCACCATCGTATGGCTTGTGACACCTTCCATAGCGGTTTCAGGTGTGAGTGCTGGATCTGCCGCCAATTTCTCCT
The DNA here is from genome assembly GCA_965220065.1 of Candidatus Poribacteria bacterium. Taxonomy (GTDB): domain Bacteria; phylum Poribacteria; class WGA-4E; order WGA-4E; family WGA-3G; genus WGA-3G. The sequence goes on along the minus strand of OZ244804.1, from coordinate 2,982,287 downwards.
CAATCCAAGATTTCCGTCTTCCTTCAGAAAGCACGCCGTATTGCGTTGCAGGACTGGTTTGGTAACTCAACCATGCGTTAGAAACGAACATAATCGCAGTGCCGAACACATTCAGAAGCACACCGAGGAAGAGGTGCCATCCTTTATGACGTCCCTGCATCTTATCCCATCCATAGGAATAAAGATAAAGCGTAAAGGTTTCTCCGAAGAATAGGATGACGTAAAAAATCATCGTGGGTCCGAATATCCCACTGAGTTTCGTCATCACTTTGGGATAACACCAGATGAGGATGAAGACGAGAACGCCACCGAGTAAGGCTGTCGTCGAAAACGCGCCCATACAGAGTTTAATGAACTCTTGCGCCATCCGATCGTATCGCATGTCCTTCGTCTTCCAGCCGATAAATTCGATGATAACGGCGAACATCGGGACACCGAGAATAAAAGATCCGAACAACAAGTGGAGTTGGGCAGCGATCCATGCGGCGCTTCGGCTACCGATCTTCGGGAAGGCGCGATATTCTGCTTCGGTCGCGTCCTGTGCAAACACCGGTGCGACAGCTAACAAGACATAAGCGACCAGTACGCAGCCAAGTATGAGATAGAGTCTCTTTTTAGACATTTTCGTTTTTTTAATTATGTGCTTCTGAGCGATGCCTCCGTTGTTGGCATCGATCCAAAATTGTTAAGAAACCTACTTTAGATTACGAGAGGTTTGTTAACGATTGAAATACTGCAAGGACAACGGACACAGTAGCCCAGACTTAATCACTCTTTAACTATCTGCTTCTGAGCGATGCCTCCGTTGTTGGCATCGATCCAAAATTGTTAAGAAACCTGCCTTAGATTACGAGAGGTTTGTTAACGATTGAAATACTGCAAGGACAACGGACACAGCAGCCCAGACTTAATCACTCTTTAACTATCTGCTTCTGAGCGATGCCTCCGTTGTTGGCATCGATCTAAAATTGTTAAGAAACCTGCCTTAGATTACGAAAGGTTTATTAACGATTGAAATACTGCAAGGACAACGGACGCAGCAGCCCAGACTTAATCATTTAAAATTTATTTTGTGCGTTTCTTGAAGTCAGCACTTGTGAAATTTACGGCGATATCGCCACTTGCTGGCACTTCAACAGTTTTGTTTGCTGAACCGAGTTCTTCATGCCATGCAATGACACGTACTCTACCGGCTGGCACCTCAGCGATTGAATAAGCACCGGCGTCCGCGGATTTCTCATAGTCATCTGAACTGATCCATGTGCCATCAGCATTTTTGTAACCGGTAACCGTGAAAAAGTTGTTAGGAACAGCGACGATGTAACCGGTCATCCAGGCGTGGATATCGCATGTGAACTTAATTTCCTCAGCCTTGGCGACTTTGTGCGGGATAACTTTGCCGGGTTGCGGAATCTGGTAGTTTATCGCCTCATTCTTTTTCGCGTGAGAGTGGACGTTGTGTGCGACCGGATCGCTGGAGGTAAGATCAACAGTGGAACCAGCAACGATCGCGAGGACGTGCGGGTAGTAAGCGCATCCCTTCTGGTCCATTACTGGGTTCTTATCCGGGACGGTCGGTTTCGCGCCACGAACACGGGCGTAAATAACGACGTTTTTAATACCTTTGCCCTTTGAAACAATGAGTGCCTCGGACTTCGTGCCTGTTACAGCGTCAATGCAATGCTGGTCCTTAGTTGCCGTTAATGCAGGACGCGCGGGTGCGTCGCCTTCATACATTACGGTACCGGTGATATTGCCTGCAAACGCAACACTCGCCAGCATTCCAAAGACAAGCAAAGCAACTAAAACTTTCATAATTTGATTTCTCCTTTATACTTTAAAATTTAGCCTGCAATATATTAACACCCTAAAGTTTCAGGATGCAAACAAATTTTCTAATTTACCTTGCGGTTCGGTAAAGTAGGTTTGTGCGTTACGAGCACATTTCCGTATATTTAAAAAAACACCCAAGCAAAAACCCCTCCATTACATTACGGACTACGCGCTTTGGTTTACCTATTTTCCACCAAAACCCTCATATAACGTAGTGGAGCAGTGCCCAAGGTCTCCAGAGTTTAAAACAACAAGTTACGGACGAAACATCTCCTTAATATAGGCGAGAATCTCGCGTTGCTCTTCATCATCAAGGTAGTAGTAAAACGCTGGCATATCATTTTTCCCGGTGTTGATACTCTCCAGCAATTGTTCATCGCTGTGCATGGCCCACAGGTTATTGTCCGTTAGATCTGCCGGCTCCAACTTTTTAAATCGTCCGATGCGTCCACTGCCTTCCCCATTGTTTCCATGACACCCCGCGCAGTATCGAGCGTATTTGTATTCTACCTCCGACTGATACTTCGTGCTCGGGTCAATCTGCTTACCCAGCCAGATTAAGCCGTTGAGCCACACCATAATCATGACGATAATGACCACAAGGTGTCTCATATTTTTAATTTATGGGTTTTTTCCTATAGACATTGTACCCCGCTGGGGTGCTTAAAAAGAATTCCTTCTTGAACCCCGTAGGGGGTTTTTGCGAATCAACGCTGGATTTCGTCTGGGAATAGACTAAATCCGTCGCGCTAGAACGGATGCGCGTGTGGCATCCGAGGACAACGTGTGGACTTGCGGGACAATGTATTACATTTGCGCGTGTTGCCTCGCAGTGAGAGTCATCGAGGTGTTTCTTCAAAATGTCTGTAGAGGAACGATGCCCAAATTCCGAATAATTAACGTCCTAAGGAGATGAGATAATCTCGGACGAGTCGAATCTGTTTTTCAGCGTCATTGCCAGCATAACCATCGAGTGGCATGTGTTGTCCACCCACAAGTGGCCACGCTTGCGGCATCGCCGTTCCCGGTTGGAACGTCTGCGGATCCTTCATCCAGTCAATGAGCCAATCCGCTTTGAGTCGTTCTTTCGCCAACGCAAGATCCGGTCGTCCGGCTTTGTCACTCCCTTCAGGAATTACCTCACCCTGTGAAGGGTGGCAGGAGATACACTGAAGCGTGTCAAAAATCTGCTTACCGACCCGTAATTCAGCACTCGTCGGTGTTGGCGTTTCGAGCGTCTCATAAGGGAACGGTTCATCGTCAAGCGCGGAGAAATACTTGACAAAAGTTGTCGCCTCATCATCAGATAATCCAAACGTCGGCATCCGTACCTTGAGTCCGTATCGGATTTCCGAGGGTTCTTTGAGGAACGTAAATAACCAGTCTGGATAAACCCTTGCGCCCTCCGCTTTCAAAGGTGGCGGTGCCAATTGCTTGGCAATCATCTCACTCAATCCTTCGTGCGCGATGATAACATCCTGATAATCGCCGCCCGCGCCTTCAATCTCGTGGCATCCGGTGCAGTTATACCTCTTCACTAATCGCCTACCCGCGTCGATGTCGTTCAATTTCTCGGATCGGTTATGGATATAACTCAGCGGATACTTCTCGGGTTGGAAACTCTTCAAGAGCACGGCGATCGCCCTCGCGTCTTCATCGCTAACTTGGAAGACCGGCATCCGAGAAACGATACGGCGAGTTTGATAACGTCGTGGATCGGTAACCTTACCCATCGTCCATCCCGTCCAACTGTGTTCAACGTCTACTGTGTCGCCAAAGTCAAGTTCATCAGCCAATTTCGCGCCGAACTCGCCGAGATCCGCACCGACCTTTGACTCATTCTCAAAACCGGGAATCGTGTGACAACCGAAACATCCATAAGTCCTGACGAGTGCCTCACCTTCCGCTACATCTACTTCGCCGATGGAATCCGTATCCACGTTTGCCGTTGCTTGTTGCAAACTCATCAGATAGGCGACGACGTTGTCAACCTCGCTGGTACTTAACCGCAAACTCGGCATGCTGGTATCTGGGTCGTATGCTTTTGGGTCCCTTATCCACTGGTGCAGATAATTCGCTGTAACTTTTGTGCCGACACTATCGAGTGCTGGCGCAAAATCACTCCCCAAGCCATCAACAGCATGACATGTGAGGCAACCAACGGTTTTGACGGTTTCCTCGCCTGCCTTAATAGCACTTTCGGATGTAGAATAATCGGAATTGGATTCATCAAGGCGCGTATCGCTCATCCCGGCAAGGTATGCGGCGATAGATTTTACCTCATCAACAATGCGGAGGACATAGTTGTCGGGGTAAGGGTATTCTGTGCCATCGTCCGTTTTAATGATGATACCAGTGGCTGTTTTCGTAACAACGCCAGTGCGCTGTCCACCGTTCTTAAGGTAAACGACCTGTGTCATACCATCAACAGGGAAGAAATTCGGCATTGTTGACTTTGCCAGATATGCTTCGGGTTTCTTAATCCAACTTTCAAGCCAAGTTGTATCTTTCACCTTACTGCCGACTTTCGCAAGTGATGGACCGACTTTCGCAATGTTTTCAATCGCACTATATCCTTCAACAGCATGACACCCGTGACATCCAAGGTCTTCAAAGAGCGCCAAGCCCTTCGTCAAATTCGGTGCATAGTCCTGCGGTTCATCTGTTTCGGGATTCACACCGTAGTCTAACATCATCACGCCATCATGGCAGCGACGACAGTTAGACTCCATATACCCTTTCGTCTCCTCAGATGTTCTACCGGTATGCTCATCTAATCCGAGGACAGGGGTGAGCCAGTATTCAGCGTGTGTCAAGGCGTGGGCGGATTTCGCTGTGAGTGCCTGACCTTGCCCACCGTGGCACAACGTACACCCAAATTCATCAACTGGGTGTTTGTCGAGAAGGACATCGCGGTGAGGATGCGTTTGAAGGACGGAACGATAGCCGGTCTCATAAGAGACTTCAATTTCACCGAAAACATCCACGTCACTGAAGGTAAGCGTACCATTTTCTTCTAATGTATATTCATCGGCTTCTGCCTCAAATCCATCTATGATAACATTCTCACTACCGACTTTAACACTTGCGTGCTTGAGACGATGCACGACCGGATTTTCGCCATCACCTTCCACCTCAAACATCTCTTGTGCGGACTGTTCGTAACCCTGTCTATCAGCGGAGAAGTGGCAGGTAGCACACCTATCTGCGGTGTGGCTAAAGTCTTCAAGATAGTATTGAACGATGGTTCGTGTTTCACGGAAAGGATTTTCTAACAGACTCCCCAAGAAGGTCCGCTTGATACCGCCTACTGAATGCAATTTTTCTTGAAGGCGCGCAACTTCTTCGTGTTTTGCTTTGTCTGTTTGCAAGGATTGAAGGGACGCTTGTGCGGCGGCGATACCCGCAGTAATTTCCGTATCTGTAGGATTATATTTCTGGGCAGTGAGATAAGTGCTGAGGGCACTCGGCGTGTCTCCGCTGGTTTGATAAAATTGCGCTAAAGCCTTGTTCGCATTTGCCAAGGTTGCTTCTGCGTTCAAAACGGCTTCGGTGAGTTCGCCTTCAATTTGGGACTCATAATCTGCTAATTTTTTCTGCCATTTGTCAACGGTAGCATTATGTTTACCCTTTGCTTCATGGAGACTATGCTGATATTTATAGTTAATGGCATCGGATTCGCTCTGACGGAATTTGCGTTCTTGCAGTGCTTCTTCTACGGCGACCTGAGCGTTCCTGACCTCCTTCGTTAACCGACCAAGTTCCTTTGCGTCAGGTTCTTGAGGGGTCGGGAGTTCAGGCAAAGCCAACTTGGCAGTCTCTAATTCCGCGCTTGTTTTTTCATACTCATATTGATAAAATTGCTGCTGGATCTGCTTCCACGGACGCCGAGTAATCATTTCATCCCAGAATCCCCATATCGTCACCAGTCCTAACAATCCGGACAAAATAAAGAACAAAGCAGAATACGACTTACTCTCAGCAGGAATTTCCTTTTTGCTCCTCACGAAATTTTCTCCCTTTTTCTATTTTTCCTTGCGGTTCGTTCAAGCGGGCTTGGACTCTGATGTTCCTTTCCGTAAAGCCAGCCCGGCCCGTTGGTTGAGCTTACGTTCTCTCGGCTAAGAAGAAGAAAGACGTTAGAACTTTCACAAATTTCTTTGCTAACAGCCGATGGCTGCTAACTATTTTTAGATGTTGAACCACGGGGATACCCAGATGTATTTTACATTCAAAACCACACGCAAAACCATTTTTATCGGCAGAGCGAGCATGGTTAAGAACAGAAAAGAGACGACGATATACCGGACAAGACCGAGTTCTTGTAAGAATTGACTACTCTTACGCTTCCATAAGTAAAAAACGGGACCGATCGCGAAATAGCCTGCAACCACCACGAACCCGAAAAAGTTCGCGGTATCTGCCTCGCGGATGCCGAAAAGATACGACAAATTCACATTTGTCAACGGAACAACAAGATGTGGATCCCATGCTTCCCACGGCGCGAAGAAGTTCCATCCAGGCCCTCTAAGGAATGTACCGACGACCATTAAGACAATCCATAAAACGATGAATCCAAAGGAGAAGACTGCAAGCGCGAAGGGACGTTCTTTTATTGTGTAATACCCCTTACCCTTCGGATTAATGTCAATGTAGGGAATAGCAACCAAGCCCGCGATGATTAGCCCTGGGAGCACGACACCAGCGATCCACGGATCGAAGTAAACGAGCATCTCTTGAAGGGCAAGGAAATACCACGGTGCTTTAGAGGGGTTTGGTGTCTTCGTCGGATCACTGGGTTCCTCAAGCGGTGCATCAATCATAATCGACCATACACCGAGCACGAGCATCACGATAATAGCGCAGATAAACTCATTCCGACACAGATAGGGCCACACATAGACTTTATCGTTAAGAGCGGCATCCGAAGGAACACCTGTTTTGTCCGTCTGGCGTGCTTGCCGGTATGAAAGCCAGATGAAATAAGGTATCAAAAAGAGAATAGCAACAATGGGAACATTATCCGGCTTCGTCACCAGTGCTATAAAATGCTCCATATTTTTCTGCTCCTTTTCATAGCCATCAGTATGGATTTATTGAAAAAAAATCCTTTCAGTTATCAGCCATCAGTCCCAAGAGAAGTGAGTGTATCGACCCCCTCTTAACTGACCGCTGACTACCGACGGCTGATAGCCATTTTATAGAGGTCCAGAGATACCGCCATCTTTACGGACACGCCAGAAATGTAAAGCCATCAGAACACTTGCTAACAGCGGTACCGCAACACAGTGCAAAATATAGAACCTCAATAACGTTGAGGGACCTACGATCGTACCCGCCAGCAGCGCGAATCGGACGTCGTTCGATTGTGTGATGTCTTGCGGGGCGAACGGACCTTCATGCCCCAAGACCGGTGTTGCACGTGCCATGTTCGTACCGACCGTCACCGCCCAAAACGCCAACTGATCCCACGGTAACAGATAACCCGTGAAACTCAGGAAAAATGTCACAAGCAACAAAATAACCCCAACTGCCCAGTTGAATTCTCGAGGCTTCTTATACGAACCTGTCAAGAACACCCTGAACATATGTAGCATCACCGAGATAACCATCCCGTGTGCTGCCCAACGATGCATGTTCCGCAGGAGCATCCCGAACGGAATGTCAAATTCGAGGTACTGGACATCGTGGAAGGCGTATTCAGCTGTTGGACGGTAATAGAACATCAGGAGTACACCGGTGACGGCTGTCACGAGGAACATCAGGAAAGTGATGCCGCCCATGCACCATGTGAATCGGAAGTTCAGCGCGTGGCGAGAAATCCGGGGAGGATGGAGATGTAACCAGACGTTTTGGAGGACCTGTAAGGTATAACGGCGCCCAGTGTTTTCATATCCGTGGCGGAACATAGAGCGCCAAATGTCGGAATTCGTAATCTTTTCTTTGAGCCCTTTACGTTCTTCGTTCATACTTTTTCTTGCAAGTTTCGACGCGGACGTTGCGATACGAACTTCCAAACCGCGTCCTATAACGTCGAAACGCCTTTTCTACCTGACGAGAGTCAGGCACAAATGCTCTCCTTTCTTCAGACCTTCAAAAAGGAGCCTGGGTCGGTCCACTGCCCCTTCTCACCTAAAAACTTCACAGACTTGTCGATTTCGAGTTGTCCATCTTCTGCCAAAGTAATCTTAACACGTTCCAAGGGTCGTGGTGCAGGACCTTCGTAGTTAATGCCCTCGCGGTCGAAACCGCTACCGTGACATGGGCACTTGAATTTGTTTTCAGAACCGAGCCAGCGCGGCGTGCATCCGAGGTGTGTGCAAATCGTTAAGAGCGCGTAGAATTCACCGTCTTGTTTCCGGACAATCCAAACACCAAACGGCTCTTTTTTGAACTTTTCACTAACGCTACCCGGTGGATATTCTGCTGGAAATCCTGCTTTAAATACAGAGGAGGGTTCAAACAGCACACGTGGATATAGATACCGAACCAATCCCGGTCCGAAGGTCAAGCCCAATGCTGCAACGAAATTCCCCCAGCCGAGAAATTTAAAAAATTTACGTCGAGATACCACTGATACCCCCGATCTTGTAGGGCAACGCTTACACGCCACACCCACGAATTAAAGGCGAATCGTAAACATTATAACCCAAATTTCAAATAAATGTCACCAAAATTTTTCCGCACTTGAAAGTCTATCCCACACAAACAAGACAGGCGCATTGATTCCAGATGGGTTTGATTGAAAACCGTACAAAACTCATCGGAAACAATTTTGCGCAATGAGCGTTAAATATTATAACATGTATTCAAATGTTTGTCAACCAATTTTTCAATTTTCACATTACAGAATCTGACGAATTAATTAATAGAAAATGGTTGGACAGGTAACCTGCTCATAATTTCTATTTCACCTCGACATCAAGTCGCCCATCATATCTCCTGCCCTTGAATATAAAATTAGCAAAATTATGTTTAATTTTCAAACGATTTGTGATAAAATCTAACGCAGAATTTTTCCGAGTTTTTCAGGAACAAATAACGCACAAACAAAGGAGAACAGAATGATTCGCTCTATAATCAGTTTAATCACCGTCGGTTTTATGTTTGCACACGTCAGTATCGCTGAAGTCGATCCGGGATCCATTGTCGGCGCGTGGTTGTTCGATGAAACAGGTGGAAAAGTCGCCAAAGATTCATCCGACAATGGCAACGACGGCGACCTCGTCGGTGGTGCGAAATGGGTGAAGGGTAAATTTGGCAACGCCATCGAACTCAATGGTAAAGATGCTTGGGTCACCGTTCCTGAGATTGGACCGCTTGATGATTTTACACTCATGAAATGGTTCAATTCGACGGGTAGGGTCGGACTCTGGAGATGCTTCTTCAACCGTGACGGTTGGGCACCTGGGTTTGTCCACTATCAATTCCGTCCAGATAACAAGATGGAAATGGCTATCCACTCCAACAACCCAGTCCGACACCCCGGTTGGCCGAATTCAGATTTCACGGCAGGCAAAGACATCTTGGATAAATGGTTCCATCTCGCAGTTGCCTATAGTAGCACAAAAGAATTCGTTCGCGTCTACTTCGATGGTGAACTCGATGCGGAGGGTAAATGGGGACCCTTGCCCGGGGAATTTGGACCCGGACGGATCGGCTCATGGGATGGCGGCGGAAGAGAGTGGGAGGGGCTGTTCGATGAAATGCTACTTTTCGATGTAGCGTTGGAGGAAGCGGACATCCAGATGCTCATGGAAGAGGGATTAGAAGCCACGCTTGCTGTCGAACCAGCGGGTAAACTCGCAACAAATTGGGGAGAAATTAAGTCAGGGCAGACGCTCAGTAGATAGGTAGAAACGATGAACAATCTCCGATAGGCGCGCTTCCATGCGCGCCCGGAGGTATTATCAAGCCTCTAAAAAAGGGTCAACTTTGGAATTTCGGCTGCCTCTTGTAACTTTCGCGTCGCCTCGGCGATGTCGTCAACAACGGCTTGTCGGAGTGCAGTGAAATTCTCACCCTCCTGCCGTAGGACATAGGCAGGGTTAAACGTCGCCATAGCGAACGGAGCATACGTGGTATCCGTAAACCAGACACCCCGTTCTTCTGTAATGCGAAAACTGCGATGGATAAGCACCTTCGCGGCAGGCGCGCCCATGCACAAAATCACCGAAGGTTGCATCACAGTCAACTCACCATCAAGCCATTTGGAACACGCCTTAATCTCTGATGCCTTCGGTGGACGGTTCTTCAACACATCACCTTTAAGACTCGCGGCACGACACTTAATGATATTCGTGAGCCAGATGTCGCTACGCGTTAACCCGTTCGCTGCCAAAACATCATCAAGCATATCCCCAGCGGGACCTGAAAATGGAAGTGTCGTCCGATTATCAGCAGCAGAGGGTCCCTCCGCAACAATCGCTAACTTTGCGGTGACATCACCGCTACCGAAAACAACATTCGCACGGGTTTTCGCTAAATCACAGGCTGTACAAACACTTGCCCGCGCTTTAAGGGCTTGCATCTGTGTATGAACGTCACTCATTTTTCCCACCAACTTCTCTACAGATCATCTCATAGTCAAAGGGATTCTTCTTTCCGACAGGGTGCGGTTGGAAACCGCACCTACCCGGGTTGGAGATGGAACAAGATTAAAGCTACAGGGTGCCGCCCGAAGTTTTCGCGAAGTGAACGCTGGCGTGTACTAACTGATCCGGTTGCGTTCCTGTAAACGTTAGTTTACAAATCGGTTTGTCCCAATCATACTGATAGCTGCCTCCATAGGTCGCCACATTTATCGGTAGGTAATCATCGGGTACATGAATAAAGCAGGTTCCCTCAGTCTGCCGAAGCGGTTTACAGACAAGCATATAACTCTGGCTGTGTCCATCCCAACCCGCAGATAAAATCTCAACGCCGCCCTGTGTATAGTGCATATCCGTAGCGAGCAATTGCGGTACATCCTGTTCTTCACGGAAGCAGAGCAGTTTAGCAGAACGAGGCGGGATGTTCAACAAGGTTACACTCTGTGAAACCTTTCCGAGATATTGACGCATCCAGAAGTCATGGACGAGGAATTCTTTAGATTTGGGTAATCCAAGTGTTTCCAGTTCAAAATAGGCGTCAGCCTCGTAGTCATCCCAGTTGAAAACCGCGGCGATATGCCACGCTTCACGCGGCGTTGACACCGGTAGGCTCCATATTTTCGGAAAAGGTTCATCGTAAAGATCTACAGGTGTAGCGGCTTTGCCTGTGAGTGGAAAGATCTTCGCTAAGTATCCCGCACGCGACGACGTCAGTATCGAAAATTGGTCCGCACAGAAGACTGTTCCACCACTCAATGCCGCCGCTGTCATTTCCACAATTGCCTCGTTGACAGGACGTGGTTCATCAACTGCAATCTCACCAAAGACGTGTCCCCAGAGAACGTTATGCTCCCTCATATGTGCCGCATACCTACTCAGGCGATGCTTTGTGCCACGCTGATGATGCCACGTGTCGCTTACCCGGTTAGAAGCCGTGCTCACAGTGGAAAGAGAAGAACTGAGGAGCGGGGTATTGACATCAATACTACCAATACATGGACCAGGGACGGCATTGTACCCTGCGAGGAGGACCTCATCCTTTTCAAGCACATCTCCCGATCGCGCCTCATTGATAGCATCTCTGAGCAATTTTCCAGCGAGACGATAAAGTTGGACTGAGGTTAGGGTGCTATCATGCCAATGCAAGTTGTGTGAAGTATTCGTGAGTCCCATCGTATAAGCTGTAAAATCGGCATTGATGAGTGAACACCCACATTCGCTAACGACCTGCTTAATTTGTTCATGGATACGTGACTGCACCTCTGGATGCGAAACATCCAAGAGGGCGACCTCTTTACCACTCTCTGGTAAATGAACTGTGGCAGGTTTGTAGCCATTACGCGCTGGACGGTTACGGGAATATCTTCTTCCGCCACGGGACGTAGTTCTCTCTCGTATACAATAGTCTGGATGGCTTTGGACAAGCTCCGAATCAAGTGCTGCACAGAATGGATTGAACCGGATACCCGCTTTGAACCCTTTTGCCCGGATGTGGCTGGTAATCGCTTGCATCTCCTCGCGGTTTTGCGATGCCGAAGTCTCTGAACCTTGCGTAAAAATCTCCAATTCTGATTCCGAGACTGCGTCCAATTGAATATAATCAATACCGCCTGGACAGTTCGGTTGAAACATTGGATTTTCTGCAAGTGCGTCTGTTTGTGTTAAGATAGCATCGGCATTGAGTGTCCCTTCTGTATCCGAAAGCGTCCAGACAGCAGTTGGCGCGCCATATTTGAATGTTGACTCAGCCTCAATACGATTGCCCTCGTGCGCGACATTCCGTGCCGCGACAAGCGAAGTATAATGTTCATAAGCTACAGACGCTTTACCTGCAAAGTTGATATAAGCAGTTTCGGAGATGATTTCTTCACCGGAATTGCACTGCTGCCGACACTCGTGATAAAGTGCCCACGGATTAACATCCGATGCAGATGACTTCTTACCATGCCTCTGCGAGCCGCGCCCCCCCTTTCTTTGACAGCCAACTTGAATTCGGGGCCACCATTTCTCAGTCGTCAGAAAACCGAAGACGAGTGCCTTCCCGCCCTTTGTATCGCAAATCACACCATCATTACTCGGATGCATAGCGTCGGTCTCGCTCAGTAGAAACCCTTCATAGAGTTTTTTACTGACACCGGGAGAAACAGGCGGCATGTTAATAAAGAGATGATAATCCGATGGAAGTCCCCCAAGCGACACAGCACCTCGGTTGGCAGAAACTCCAAGCACTGTTATACTATCGAGTCGCAACGGTTCCGATTTTAGGTTTTCAACGCCAACTTTGAGGTGTATCGCCGGATGTGCGGCGTAGCACTTGAGGTAGGTGTTTATTCGAACCCCCTTACCTGCTGCTTCATGAGAGAAGCGAATTTGGTGATAACTGCCGAAAGCATCGGTCTTCGGAGGCTCAGTGATAAATTCGCGAGTGCCAGTGTCTTCAGTTTTGACGACACTCCCATTGTTAAGGGTTATTTGTGTGCACCCATCTCGGATAATTGTGTCGCCACTCTCATCAATATAATCCCATGTTCCTTTTGAAAGGTTAAACTTAATCTCAAACTTAGTGTGGTTTATCACGGCAAGGTTACCCTGCCGTGCAACCGTTATCACATCTGATCTCATTTTTTCTAATTTTCCTTTAATTCCCGGAAGCGGCAACTGCCCAACACGATATGATCGCCGCGGGTCCATCCCCTGCTTGAGAGAGTGAAAAGGTGTCTCCAGGGGAGAGGAAGAGGACGTCATGTTGTTCCAAAGCACTTGTCTCTCCAGCATCCGTTGTCACTTCAGCAGATCCATCCCTCAGCACATAAATCGACTCACTGTCTATCGGTTCATGTGCGAAACTTTCACCTTCGTTGAGATAGATATAATCTAAGGAGAGGTGTACAGAGCCTTTCTGTGGAGAGACCACACTTCGCCATTCGGCAGATTTCCCAAAAACAGGACCGCTGCGCGCCATATTGATGACTTGGACGTTACTTCGATGTCCATCTTGAGGTGTCGGGGCTGTATTGGGTGTATCCCGCTCGCCCCGGTAGAGTGCCATATCCGGCGGAGCTTGGAAACTAATTAGACGCGCCATGTTGGGCGTCGTATTCACCGTTCCATGCACCTCGCCCGCGGGCACAAAGATGACATCGCCCGCAGCAATCGGTGTATAGACCGCTCCTTGGCGGATAGCACCACCGCCTTCTAAAACGACAATCGCGTCTTCCGATGCATCGTGATAATGCTGCGTAAACTCTTGACCGGGGGCATGAACCCCATGATTTAAGGTCAATTGTTTGGAACCCATATCGGGATGCACGACACGCCAATTTTTACCTTTGCCCATCTGAAAGGGCGTTCCGGATTGGAGATTCAAAATTTTCATATTTTTAATGATTTAATCTGAGCTTGTTGAACGTTGTTCAACAAGATATCCGTTGAAGGAAAGTCCCAGGGGCTACTGTCCCCCTTTTTTCTGATAAAACGATACAACCGTCTCCCCGTACCGCGCCTGCCGACTCCGCCTCAAACTCCCGACTTCATCCGGCATAACACACTGCTTTGCATGTTCAACAAGCAGAATACCACCGATACAGAGCAGTGAACCCTTGGCAAGCAGTGGTAAACAGGTCGTATACAACCGCGATCCCTCTGCTAAATCAATACCATACGGAGGATCGAAATAGATAATTTCAAATACAGTGGATCGCTTACAGAGGTCCGTAATCCCTTTCACAACATCGCGACGGAACAGATGATACCGAGCGTCGGATTCAGAAAGCAGACCGCATGCGTGAAGGTTTCGTTCTATAATCTCGATGCACCGCGGGTCGCGTTCCAAAAACGTGACATGTTTCGCACCACGGCTCAACGCTTCAATGCCCATACTCCCGGTCCCTGCACAAAGGTCCAGGAAATTCGCATCGACTATCCGTTCCCGCAGAATACTAAAGATCGATTCTTTCACCCGATCGGCAGTAGGACGGACGAGACGTTTCCCTTTCGGAGCCGTCAAACGTCTGCCTCTGAACGCGCCAGCAATCACTCTCATTTTTAGGGGTTGTCAGTTATCGGTTATCGGTTATCGGTTAAAGAGGGATCTGGTAACAATCCACCCCAGTTTGGAATATTCCAAGGCACAGATGAATTGTCACCGAAAAATCTCTTAACTGACAACTGGAAACTGACAACTGAAAACTATCTGAACAACTCCTCTATCACCGTACCATCGTCAACGACACGGATCGGCCGTCCAGAGCGAGCATCGTTCTCTTCATCAGGATCGATGCCGAGTGCAAAGCAGAGCGAAGCAAATAGATCCGGCACCCTGACAGCACCGCTGAGAACCTCAGTTCCATCTTCATTTGTGCTTCCGATCACTTGCCCACCCCGCGTACCGCCTCCGGCGATAACAGTCGACCAACCAGTGGTATGATGGTCGCGTCCATCCTTCTTGTTAATCTTCGGCGTGCGACCAAATTCGCCAAGCCATAACACAACCGTCTCTTCAAGCAGATCCCGTTCATTCAAATCCTTCAGGAGCATTGCGAACGCCGGATCAACCATAGCAAGGAGTTCTTTCGTCCGCTCAAAGTTATTTTCATGTGTATCCCATCCGTCCAGCGAAACCTCAACAAACTTGACGCCAGCCTCTACAAGCCGACGCGCCATCAAACAGCCTTGACCGAACTTATTCATACCATAAGCCTCGCGGATAGCCATCGGTTCTTCATTGAGGTGAAACGCATCTACCTTCGGGGAGTTGATGAGTTGATCGGCTTTTTTGTAAATCGCTTCGTGTGCTTCTGTGCTGCGCTCCGTCCGTTTCGCGATAAAATCTTCCTCCATCGCTTTAAGAAGTTTCAGGCGTTCGCGAAAACGGTGCGTGTCCATCTGTGAAGGATACGAGAGATCTTCTACGGGGTTCATCGGATCCTTGACGACGAACGGGTCATGCGTTGCACCGAGGAAACTGCCGGCATACGTCGGCGAATTGATATTCACACAACTCGGAAGATCAGAGAGGCTGTCCTCAAGGTAATAAGAAGTGAGCGAACCGAGGGTTGGGTGTCTAACTGTACCACCAGGTGCATACCCCGTATGTAGCAAGTAGCGTGCGCGTTCATGATTGCCTTCACGTGAAACCATCGATCGGATAATAGAGAAATGGTGTGCTTGCTCTGCAACATGTGGGAGATGTTCAGAGACCTCTATGCCTTCAACGCTTGTGGGAATCGCTGCAAAGGGACCACCATTTTTCGTGCCGGGTTTGGGATCAAACGTGTCCAATTGACTCGCGCCACCGCTCATGAACAGCACGATACAGTGTTTGGCGCGCGGCAGAACATCTTCAAACTGCGCAAGGCCATTCGAACTGAAGTGCTGCATCGCGACGAGTCCCAGAAAACTACCGATACCGCTTTTGACAAAACAGCGGCGTGAGATTTCTTTATGCCACAATTCGGGTGTATCGTATTCTGGAACCCACAATTTCGCGTCCATTTCCACGCTCTCCTCAATCATTCATTCCTACCATTTTAACACGTGAGTCTCTTTTAAACAAGGAAAAAACGAAAGCGTTAGGGTCAGCGTATGCGCGTCTGATCGTTGCCGTTAGCACCATTCTCCATTGGATAAGGTCATAGGGGTATTGCGTTTGAAGAGTACTTAAAGAGGGTGGAAGTCTATGATCCAGGGACAGAGAGATGGGACGAGAGTCCACCGATGCCAACAGGAAATAGCCCGTTTGGTACTGAGGCAGTCAACGGCAAGATATATATTCTTGGTAGCGAAAGAGAAAACGGAGAACTTTCTCTGGATGTTGAGGTATTTGATACCGGTTTTCGCGCCGTCACAGCAACAGGCAACTCTCCACGCGCTGGGGCAAACTCAAAGCAGAACCCCAAAGTCAACCTCAGCGTTGGAAATCTGTCCTCATTCACTTCTCACTGGATTCTAAACTCTCCCCTTTCGAGCAGTTTTATCGATTTTTAGATTAAAGTGCAGGTTTTTCATTTTTTTGACGAAATTGCACCTTTTTAGATTAAAATTGTGTCTTTAACACTCACGAGGCACTACTAAGCCATCCAATTGCGAAATATCGCTATGAACTGCTGAAGTTTGCCTTTATTCAATAACCAGAAGGAGATAAAATCTCATGCAGACTCACGTAGTCCAACTCACGAAACAGCGTCTCAGTGACTTCTTCGTCAAAGAAGACGGTCATGTCGCTCATAAGAACGCTTTGGTCGCTGGCACGGTCGCGACAGGAGCGATCTTCGCTGCATTGATGCTCGCTCCTGATGCCGCAGACGCTCATGAGGCGGACCACTATGCATGTGGTGATGTACCTGACAACTTCAAATGGTGTAACCATGATGAAGTTTGTATATCGGGTAAACACGCCAACGGAGGAGGTTGGTGGTATGAATGCAAATAATGGGTGCTGAATAAGCAGATCCCACTCAAGGGCAGGAAAGTCTGAGAAGGTAGCACTTCTCTATTTTCCCGCACACGACTGACATTCTATCTGTGCTGACAGGAGAACCGATGATGCTCAAAATACTTCAACATCTACGATGGGTTGTTGTTGGTTTCGCTGCTGTTGTTCTACTTCATGGAGTTATAGAAAACATTGCTGCGGAAGAATGGGAAGTTATCTCTCAACTTCCAACAAAGAGATCGGCATTCTCGACCGCAGTCGTTGATGGTAAAATTTATCTCATCGGCGGCTTCCGCCGTGAAAACATGAACGGGGGTCCCCTCGGGATTTCAACTGTGGAAGTCTACGACACGAAAAACAATCGTTGGCAGCGACTCACAGATATGCCAACGCCTCGATTATCCTCAGAGGCAGCCGTCGTGGATGGAAAAATCTATGTCACTGGTGGCTTTAGCTGGATAGGCATACCCGGCGTAGATATTAAGATGCTGAACGTCGTTGAGATGTATGACCCACAAACCGATACTTGGAGCAGAAGACAGGATATGTCCACTCCGCGTAGATATTTCGGCACCGGTATGGTTGACGGCAAAATCTATGCAATTGGCGGCGAGAATCGATTTGAAGAGCCACAGCGACTCAATCAGATGGAAGTCTACGACCCTATCAGCGATACCTGGGCAAAGCGAGCGGACATGCCGACAAGACGCGATGACGTTAAAGCAGCGGTTGTTCGGGACACCATTTACGTCATCGGTGGAGCTGGATGGCCCCGAGTGGGTTGGGGTCCCGTTCTGGCGACCCTTGAAGCGTATCACCCTAAAACGAATCACTGGCAGAAGAAATCGGACATGCCGAATCTCATAGCTGGCTTTTCGACGGTCGTCGTTGATGATAAAATCTACCTCATTGGAGGTCATGGAGGTGTGGCGTTTGAAAAGTACTTAAAGACGGTGGAAATCTATGATCCAAGGACAGAGAGATGGGACGAGAGTCCACCGATGCCAACAGGAAATATCCCCTTTGATGCGGCAGTAGTCAACGGCAAGATATATATTCTTGGTAGCGAAAGAGAAAACGGAAAATTTTCTCTGGATGTTGAGGTATTTGATACCGGTTTTCGTGCGGTCACCGCAACAGGAAAACTCTCCACGCGCTGGGGCAAACTCAAAGCAGAACAGCAGCGATAACCTTAAAGAGACTAACAATCGTTTACAATGACCCGAATTTTGAGAAAATGAGACATTCGGTTTGTATTCAGAAGGAGGCATCAATAGTGTTGAAAATACTTCGGTCTTTACAAGAGGTTATGGTTGGACTGGCTGTTGTGGTGCTCTCTCATTTTGCAATGGAAAATGCTGCTGCGAACGAGTGGCGGATCGTCTCCGAACTCCCAACACCGCGAGGTGAGTTCTCAACCGCCGTGGTAGATGGTAAGATTTATCTCATCGGTGGCACGCCCTTTGAAAATCTGCGGGGTGTTCGGCGTGAAAATGAACCTGGTATTTGGCGGGGTCCTTTTGGAATGTCCTTGGTGGAGGTCTATGACCCAGAAACCAACACGTGGCAGAGACTTGCTGATATCCCTACTGCCCGGTCTGAACCGATGACAGCTGTTGTTGATGGGAATATCTACGTCTTGGCAGGATATATTGGAAAAGATAACCGAGGGGTGAATATAAAAAATCTGAAAGCTGTCGAGGTGTACGACCCGCAAATCGATACCTGGGTCAGAAAACAGGATATGCCCATTCCCCGGACACAGTTCGGCACCGGTGTGATTGCTGGCAAAATCTATGCCATTGGTGGAACTGTTCATCCAAGGGACAAGAAGCCTGGGGATCCGTGGCGCATTGACCTTGTCGAAGTCTACGACCCTGTCAGCGACACCTGGACAAAGCGAGCGAAGATGCCGACAAGACGCGATGGTGCTGGGGTAGGGGTAGTTAGGGACACCATTTATGTCATCGGAGGGTCCGGGTGGCCCCATGATGGTCAAGGGGGGCCCGCGCTTGCTACCATTGAAGCGTATCACCCCAAAACCAACCGCTGGCGGAAGAAACCTAACATGCCAAATCTGAGATGGGTATTTTTGACAGTCGTTGTTGACGAGAAAATCTATCTCATTGGAGGGTTGCGAGCGGGTGATAGGCACCCTGCCCCTGTTGAAGTGTATGAGCCGGCTACTGAGAGATGGCGTTTGGTTTCTGCGAGGTCAACCATAAAGTCGCCATTTGGTGTAGCGGCGGTCAACGGCAAGATTTATATCTTTGGGGGCAAGACGGAAGATCGGGAACTTTCTCCAATCGTTGAAGTCTTTGATACCGGTTTTCGTAAGGTCGAGGCGCGCGGAAAACTCCCCACGCGCTGGGGTGAACTCAAAACAGAATACCACGGACAATCTCAAAGAGATTAACAATTGCTACAACTCTAAATTTTGAGGACTTCGGATTTGATTCAAGATTCTGGCTCATACTTCGTAAAAAGGGTTAACGGAAAACGCATTTGTGTGGTTGGTCTCAGCCTCAACGACACAAATGAAATAGGATCTGTCTCTGACAGACTCCATTCGCTTCTCTCTGAAGTCCAAAAACAATCCGATTTCATTGTTGGACTGAGTCATTCACCTAGAGAAGTCAATAGGGAATTGGCAGAGAAGTATCCGAGTTTTTCAGCGATTTTGAGTCCCTACTAACATCGGGTTTGTGATTGATAAGGAGAAACTAATAATGTTCAAAGCACTTCGGCATTTACGATGGATTGTTGTTTTGGTGGTTATTGTTTTATGCCTTGTAACCACAAGGAACATTGCTGGAGAAAAATGGCAAGTAATTTCTGAACTTCCAACACTGCGGTCAGGTTTTTCGACAGCCGTAGTGGATGGTAAGATTTATCTTATCGGTGGCACGCCTTTTCAAAATAGGCGCGGTCCCTATGGACTTCCAACTGTTGAGGTGTATGACCCGAAAACGAATAGTTGGGAGCGAGTCGCAAATATGCCAACATCACGCACAAGTACCGAGGCAGCAGTTATCAACGGGATAATCTACGTTTGCGGCGGCTATAATGGGATAGACAATCGTGCGGTCAATCTAAAATTTCTGGATATCGTAGAGGCATACGACCCACAGACTGATACCTGGGCGAGAAAGCAAGGGATGTCTGTGTCTCGCGTAGATTTTGGTGTAGGTGCTGTTGCTGGTAAAATCTATGGCATTGGCGGGTCTGTTCACCCTTTGGACAGGAAGCCTGAGGCTCCGGGGCGTATTGACCTTGTGGAAGCCTATGATCCTGCCACTGATACGTGGGTGAAGCGGGCAAAGATGCCGACGAAACGCGATGGATTTGGTGTAGGGGTCGTTAACAATCGCATTTACGCCATCGGTGGAGGCGGATGGCCGCAAGTAGGTGCGGGCGGTCCCTTTTTGACGACCATTGAGGAATATGATCCGAAAATCAACCGTTGGGAACGGAAGAATGAGATGCCGAACCTGCGGCTGGCATTCTCGACGGTTGTTCTTGATGATGTGATTCATCTGATTGGTGGTTTCATCTGGCAAGGCAGGGTCCCTCAATATCTGGCAACTGTTGATACCTATAACCCAGAGACAGAGGAATGGAATGATATTCCACCGATGCCAACACCTTTTATGCCTTTTGGCGCAGCGGTGGTCGATGGCAACATCTATGTTTTCGGTGGGATCGGAGAAAACAGGGAACATTTTACCAGCGTAATGATATTTGGGGTGGGCTTTCCTACCGTTGAAGCAAACGGCAAACTCCCCGTTGAAGCAAACGGCAAACTCTCAACGCGTTGGGGTGCTCTGAAAATGGAACGCGAGGGCCAACCGTGAGGAATTAAAAAATGCTAAGTTCCCAAAATTTGCTTATCGGTCTCCTTTTACTTTTTTGTTGCTACGCTACCTATACAGACTTGCGGGAAAGAAAAATCAAGAATCTCTGTAGTTACGGGCTCATCTACGCCGGCATTCTCAGTCAAGTTGTTGCTGTTTTGTCAGGGAGCAGTGGCCTCCTAAACAGTATCTTTACGGTTGTTGGCGGCTTTTTGATAGTAATCGCGCTTTATTGGTTTGGTATTTTCGCCGCAGGAGATGCGAAACTCGTTTGGGGTGCCTCCCTGCTGATGCCAGCAGGATTGTTTGCCGAAGCCACTGCATTCGCACAATATATGCCGACAACCCTTGTTATCAATATTTTCGTGCCGTATTGCATGATCCTTGTTACGTACCTCTGCCTGAAAAAGGATTAGAGGCTGTTTCAACTTACACATGGGAAGAGACTATCCAACGAATCCTCAGTCTACTTGGAGATCTTCAAAATCGTAAGGTATCCCAATCTAAATCCACGAAACATCGTCTGCTTTTTCGGAAACATTACAACCCGGTATGCGGTGAAATTGAGGCCGAAGCATTCATGCTCTCAAGGGTTCCGACGTCGGTTGATATGGAGCAAGCGATTGCGATGACCCTTTTGGAAGAACACACACCGATGGCGGTAAAAACTGTGCTTGAGTCCATCTGTAAAGAGCCGGAACGTGCCGAAAAAATCTTAGAAAATCTCGTTCGAACTTGGGGGTCATACGCAGCAGAATCCTTTTAGCCCCTAATACTGCTATTAATAAGGTCTTGCCAGGTTATGAAAATGCCAAACGCTGCCGTTGAGCGTCGAATCTGTCGCTTTACGGCGCATCGCATGAACATAACTTCGGTAGGTTTATCCAATAAAAGAAAGGAGGTGAAAACTAATGCAGACTCACGTCGTAGAACTGACGAAAAAACGGTTGAGCGATTTCTTCGTGAAGGAAGATGGACACGTTGCGCATAAGAATGCCTTAGTCGCTGGGACTGTCGCAACGGGTGCTATTTTGGCTTCAATGCTACTGACACCTGATACTGCTCAGGCTGATTATGATTGCGGCAATATAGAATGTACGGATGAGCAATATTGCATATCCAGCCAAGACGGATGCGGGAACTGGCACTACCAGTGCATCTGATGGATGCTGAGCCAGTAGTTCTCACGCAAGTGCGGGAGAAGTCTGAGAAGGGAACACTTCTCTTTTTTCCCGCACACTACTGACATCTTCCTTATGTCGATAGGAGGAACTGATGATATTCAAAGCACTTCAGCATCTACGATGGATTGTTGTTTTGGTGGTTATTGTTTTATGCCTTGTAACCACAGAGAACATTGCAGGAGAAAAATGGCAAGTAATTTCTGAACTTCCAACGAGGAGATTGGCGTTCTCGACCGCAGTCGTTGATGGTAAAATTTATCTCATCGGCGGCACCCTGTTTGAAAACGAGAATGGTCCCTTTGGACTATCAACTGTTGAGGTGTACGATCCGAAAACCAACACATGGCGGAGAGTCGCCGATATGCCAACCTCCCGCGCAGTGCCTGCAACAGCAGTTGTTGATAATAAAATCTACGTCATCGGGGGTTATAGTGGAATAGACAGACTCATTGTGAATCTCAAAAATCTGGACGTTGTTGAAATGTACGATCCACAAACCGATACGTGGGTCAGGAAACAGGGCATGTCGATTCCTCGTAAACAGTTCGGTGTGGGTGTGGTTGCTGGCAAAATCTATGCCATTGGCGGGTATGTCCACCCAAGGGATCAGAAACCTGGGGCTCCGTGGCGCATTGATCTCGTGGAAGCCTATGACCCTGCCACCGATACGTGGGTGAAGCGCGCAAACATGCCGACGAAACGTGATGGGTTTGGTGTGGGAGTTGTCAACAATCACATTTATGCGATCGGGGGACGTGGGTGGCCGCAAGTGGGTCCTGGAGGTCCCTTTTTAAAGGTCATTGAAGAATATGATCCAAAAATCAACCGTTGGCAAAAAAAGAATGAGATGCCAAACCTGAGGCTTTCATTCTCAACAGTTGTTATTGATGATGTGATTTATCTGATTGGTGGTTTCATTTGGCAAAACAGGGTTCCTCAAGACCTGGCAACTGTTGATACCTATAACCCAGAGACAGACGAATGGCGTGACATTCCCCCACTGCCAATGCCTATTCTACCCTTTGGAGCAGCGGTGGTCAACGGTAAAATCTATGTCTTTGGTGGCAGCGGAGAAAACAGGGAACATTTTACCAGTGTAATGGTATTCGGGATGGGCTTTCGTGCAGTTGAGGCAGTCGGGAAACTCTCCACACATTGGGGTGCGTTGAAAATGGAACACGAGAACCAACCTTAAGGAATTGAAAAATGCTCAGTTACCAGAATTTGTTCATTAGTCTTCTTCTGCTTTTCTGCTGCTATGCTACCTATACAGATCTGCGAGAAAGAAAAATCAAGAATTTCTGCAGCTACGGGCTCATCTACGCTGGCATTCTCAGTCAAGTTATCGCTGTTTTGTCAGGGAGTAGTGCCCTCTTAAACAGTATCTTTACGGTTGTTGGCGGCTTTTTAATCGTTCTGGCACTCTATTGGTTTGGTATTTTCGCCGCAGGAGATGCGAAACTCGTTTGGGGTGCGTCCTTGCTGATGCCAGCGGGTCTATTTTCTGAAGTGGCTGCATACGCGCAATACACGCCGACAACCCTCATTATCAACATTTTCGTGCCGTATTGCATGATCCTTGTTACGTACCTCTGCCTGAAAACGGATGTCCGACAGAAATGGCAGGCGTTTATGTCAATCTTCCGACAAGAAGACTTCCGTAAACAGATTTTCGAGAGGATATTCAGCCTCATTTTTCTACTCGGGTTGCGACAGCTTGTTATGCTCTCGCTTCGTTGGTTAGGGATTGAACTCGGACTGTGGCATCAGCTCTTGATTATATTTTCTCTGTATCTCACCCTCAGTTACTATGTAAAGAAATTCGGTCTGGAGAGGATTCGTAACTATGTTGTCTGTGTAGTGCTAATTGAGTTGATGATAATTACAACCCCTTGGACGCTGAGTGCCTGGTCGGAAGCTTACGTCCCGCTCTTGAAGATATACCTTCTGTATCTTGCTGTATTCTTCTTTGGGAAGCATTTCATTGAGAATCTCGACAGTATGGTATTAGATCGCGAGGTAGACATCTCTGATTTGAAAGAGGGAATGGTGCCTGCTGAACAGATTGTTAAAACTGAAGGAGACGACGGGGAAGTCACATATAGTAAGCAAGGATTCGCGCTCCCGAATGTGTTAAACTCGAATATTATTCTTGGGACGTTGCCAGGCGGTGTCTCGAAAGAGAAGGTAGCGGAATTGAAACGCCTATCAGAAGATGGCGAGTTTGAGGCATTTGATAACACAATCCGGATCCAGCACTCTTTGCGGTTCGCACCTGTGATCTGTTTGGGGGTTATTTTGACGCTTTTGTGTAGAGGTCCTTTCTTTACGTTTTTTTAGTAAGTCTGCCTTTCTTATGAACAAACTCCAGTAGAAGATTGGCCATTCCGGCGAATACCGGAAACATCAAAAAAGAAAAAGGAGTTATAGCGTGGCAAAAGCAAGAATCTTTTATACTCTCACACTGCGGGAGAAAAAGAAAAAGAAGGATTTGAAGAAATTTATCCAGACACAGTGGCTGCCTGTTCTACGAAATACCCCGGGGTGCTTGGAGGTGGAACTGTTGGATACCTACCAAGATAGAGCCGGTTATTGTATTTCAGAACTCTGGGAAAATAGAGAGGTCCATCTGCAAAGCACAGCGAAACTATGGCGTGAGACCCACACGGCACTGATGCAAAAAGTTGGAGAATACGCCTCGATTGAGTTTCTCTGGAATTGCACGGTTTTAGATGTCTAAGCATCGGATGTATTATGTTATCTACAGGAGCCTCAGACAAGATGCGTTCAACTTTGCTTCATAACATACAAGATGCTCGGGGAAATCAATGGAAACCTCCAGCTGCTGAACACAAGAGCGCAATGACCGTTCTATCCCAACGCGTGCCGCTTTATGCGCGCGCACCAACGCGCATCGACCTTGCTGGCGGATGGACCGACTTGATTCCGTTCGCGCGGGAGAATGAAGGGGGAGTGGTCAACGCTGCGATTGATTTACACGTTTATGTTTGTCTCACCCCCGTGCCTGACTCGTGTGTCAGCCTCTACGCCGTGGATCTCAAAGAGTTCTTTCATCCAGTAGGGGTTTCGGCATCGCTGCACGGATTGAATTTACCGCAAGCGGTTCTATCTCGTTTGTGTCCTGATAGAGGCTGTCATCTTGTGACATGGAGTGATGTTCCAAAGGGAAGTGGTCTGGGGGCATCCGGTGCCCTGGGAATCGCTCTTGCGAGTTTGCTCTCGATCTTCACGGAAAAGAGATTGCTGCGACACCAAATTGTTGACAGCACCGCCGTCATTGAACAGGAGACGGGAATTCCGTGTGGGAAACAGGATCACTACGCCAGCCTACTCGGTGGGATAAATTTCTTGCGATGTCAAGGCGAATCGGTAGAGGCGACCTCCCTTCAACTAACTCAGGAAAGCCTTGAAGAACTTCACAGCTCTTTGCTACTTGTTTACACTGGAGAATCGCATTTTTCAGGCGATATTCTTCGGAATGTCGTTGACGCATATCAAGCAGGAAATCGAAGGACGCATGATGCCCTGAAAGCACTTCGTCGGATTGCCAATGAGATGAAACAGATGTTTCAGACTCGCGATCTCTCCGATTTCGGTCAACTGCTTGATGAGAATTGGTGTTTCCAAAAACAGTTACATCCTTCAATAAACACCGGACGCATTGATGAATTGTTCAACATTGCGAAAGCAAATGGATGTAGCGGTGGAAAAGCGTGTGGTGCGGGTGGTGGTGGATGTCTACTGTTTCACTGCAATCCAGATCGTATAGATTCGGCAAGGAGCGCATTTAGAGAGGCAGGAAGACAAGTCATTCCTTTTCGTTTTGATTTTGAAGGTCTTCGCACGTGGTCTCCCGGATAGCGGCATCATGTTATAGATGAACGTAAACTTAAGCGTGAACGTCTAACTATGGTAAAACTTAGAATTAATTAGACACTCTAAAGAGGCGAGGATACAATCCTTGAAGAAACACCCAAGCAAAAACCCTACCGGATCGGGGAAAATGTCCGTTTATTTTTCTGGTTTACCATAAATAAAGACACCCTATTTACGAGACACGGCATTCCCCTCTTCCGCAAGCGAGATATGGAACATCCCGCGCCGCTCGGTCGCCACGTACAGTCTGTCGCGGTGAACGACAAGTGAGAGCACCTTACCGGGAACGCTTGGAGAAACTTGATTCCATTCACCTTACCGCTCCAAGCGATAGACTCCCTTATCGCCAGCACTGTAAATCGTAGTGCCGTCCATGGCGAATTTGTCTATAGTAACTTCGTCAGTGATCACGCGTCAGTGTGAACCCCTCTGTGAGGCTAAGACCCTGTGTCTCCTATATCTTCGTTATTTGCCAATAAACACACAAAGTCCTTTTTTCCCACCGAAATCACGTTCCCACTATATCCGTTTTGCTTTTCTATTCATCCGAGTTCGCTCGTATTCCGTGATTTTCGTCATCATCGACTTCACGGATGAGGGATAGCGAAGTCTGCACGACTTCCTTTTCGGGATTTTATCGGAATGCTGGATTATCCTTTTCACCCAGTATATGACAGTATTTGATTCTCGGTTTTCATTCTCCATAGCGAAAAATCTTGAAAGTCTTTCCGCAATTTCATGCAACTTCGCTAACTTTTGGAGGCAAAATCAACTTTTTTTATTTTTTTACGATTTTGCACGTTTTCTGCCGAAAAGTTAAGTCTTTAAGTATAGCAGTGCGAGTTTGACGTATTTATCACTGCGCGGAAAGGAATCTGAATTGTCGGAGAAGAATCGAGATATTGATAATGAAATTTTAACGCTTATCGTCGTCCATGAACCGTTGCTGAGACACATTATTGGCCTGAACATTGATGATCCATATGATAGAGACGATGTTTATCAAGAGACGGTGGTTGCGATCCTCGCAGGTTTTCGTAAGGGAAAGTCGGTGGAACACCCAAAAGCGTGGATGGCAGGGATTGCGAAAAACAAGTGTGCTGATTTTCATCGTCGGGATAAAAGAGATACACACCGAGATACTGATTTCGCATCTATTATCAATCATGCCGCGTTCGGTGGCGGTGTGAGTATCGCCGATGACCAACATCAAGCAGTTGTTGTCAAAGAGATTTGCAGTGTGATTTCAGAGATGAAACCTATCCATAGAGATGTGGGAGAATTACATATTCAAGGGAATACCATCAGTGAGATTTCGGAGAAATTAGAGATTCCAGAGGGGACGGTGAAGTCTCGGATTCGCAAGTTTCGGCAGTTGATACAGGCGTATTTGGAGATGGATACACTCCTGTCGAAATAGAAGAGAGGTATCATAAGACTGGAAACTCAACCCCGAAGCAGCGGATAAACTCTCTTGAACAACGAAGAAATGTGTTAGGAAAAATAAGAAAACGTTCATTTTTTCTGAAAGTGACCGTTTTGCCGTAGTTATGCGGCTTATATAACGTGAGTTCGACATCACTTTTTCACATCTACCTGTTTTCTTTAAGAAAATAGGTTAAGCAGCATAATAACTATCATTTTTACGAGCGGGAAGAAGTCAAGAGAATATGATTTCCGATTTTTTTCAACTGCTAACGCACGAGAGGATGATGTTCATTGCAATATTGAGTTGCGGGCTCTATACGAGTTATACCGACTTCCGCTATGGGAAAATCGCCAACGCGTATACCCTGATTTTGATTGGTTTTGGCGTTATCAGTCAGATTTTTTTTCTAAGTGCCGGTGAAATTCTTTGGTTTCACAGTTGTATTACCATTTTTGGTGGATTGGGACTCGCCTTCGCGATGTTTTATGCGGGTATTTGGGCAGCTGGCGATGCGAAACTGTTTTGGGGGATTAGTTTGTTGATGCCCCCAAGTGCCTTTAACTACACCTCAGAGACACAATTTTATCCTCTCATTTTGCTGATGAATATCTTTATCCTGTTTTTGGGGTATGTCACGTTCACATCAATCTTCAAAACGACATTTCAACAGCAAAAGACGCTGATTGTCAAGAGTTTTACCGCGCAGTTGAAACAATTTCCCCGAAGAGTTCTCCGTGTACTTGCTTACATAGGAGTAGGTGGATTGGCTTTTTACATTCCTTCACGCCTTGGAATAGAGTTGGATCTGGCTATTAGGATTACACTGTTCGTGGTGATTATTTTTGCCTTCAATAAGGGGGTTGAAAAGTACATCCCTCAGAAGTATGAAATCGCATTTCATCTTCCATTTTTCCTTTCAACTGTGTTTTTAGCGATCCCCTCCGTGATGGGACTCGGCACTTTGGTCATCTTTATCTTTCTCATTTCTTGGTTTCTACTTATGTTTGGCTCTTTCATACGTTTCCTTTTTACGAGAGAAGTCCCTATAGCATACCTTCGTCCCAACATGATCTCAGCGGAACGCATCGTCAAAGTGGAACGGGAAGGCATGGCAGATAAATACCTGAAAATCGCTACAGGTTTTGCAAATCCTGTCCAAGAGAATGTCATTGTGGATGTTTCCTCCGAAGGGTTAACATCTGAACAAATTGCACGACTACAACAGTTGGTTACAAAGGGCGATTTGAGTGAATTTGAAAACAAATTGCTTATTCAAGAAAAAATACCCTTTGCTTTCATCATTGTTATCGGGGCTTTGGTAACTCTCATGTCAAAAGGTATGGTTTATTCACTAGTTAGAAATGTCAGACTCAATCAAATCTTGGAAGGAGTGCGATCATTTTTTTCTTGACAGAAAAAGCACCCTGAATTATATTCAGATTTTTTCAATTTTTTGGGGAGTTATGCACGTTTTCTGCCGAAAAGTTAAGTCTTTAAATATGGCGATCTGAGTTTGACGGATTTATCACTGCGGCATCAGGCGGTTATCGTCAAAGAGATTTGCAACGTAATTTCGCAGATGAAGCCTATTTATAGAGACACAGGTGAGTTGCATATCCAAGGACATACCATCCGTGAGATTCCCAAAGAGACAATGAAATCTCGGATTTAGAAGTTTCGGCAGTTGATACAGGTAGGTCTATAGATGGATACACTCGCGTTGAGATAGAAGGGGCGTAAGACTGAAGACTCAATTGTCCTAACTAGCAGCAGATAAGATATTTTGAGCAAAGGAGAGAAATCTAAAAGAAAATGGATAGGAAAAAGTTCAGTTTTTTGAGAAAATCATTTTTTTTCTTCGAAAGTGACCCTTTTGCCATAGTTATGCGACTTATATAATGATACAAGTTACTGCTTACAAGATTTTAGGCGTGTAGATAACGTTTTTAGCTAAAAATCGTGGTAACTTGGGTTATATCAAGACTTCATCCCTTAAAATCAACGTTTGATTCACAACCGTAGCGCGATGGGGATGTAGAAAATCGCCCTTAAATCAACAAAGCATTAACGATGCCTAAGGGCGTATGCTAAGAAATTTGACAGTTTTCTCGCAATTGGATGTAGAGGTGATTCGCAATTGAGTAACCGAAAGAGGAATGAGTCGACAATGAGAACTCGTACGAATACTGCACCTATGAATTAATGGGCATTCGCAATGTCTTGCAGTGTGGAACTGTCAAATTTGAAATACCAGTGAAAGGAGGAAAACCCGTGAAACAACTTGAAATGAACCGGATTAAAGAAGTTGGAAAAAAGACGATTGCTGACTTCATCCACTCTGAAACCGGCAGCGTCGGCATCAAGAATGCTGCGACAATTGGGGCATTTGCAGGTGCTTTAGTGCTGAGTCAGACTATCAGCGAAGCTACCACGGATGCTAATGGTAACGTCAAGATTTGCATAGCAACTTAATGCCTCAAACTGGAATCGCGCTTCCCTCAGATTTCAAAACTGAGATTTGGAAGCACGAAAAAAGTGAATTATAACCTTGTTGAAATGGAAAGGAGGTGAGATCTATGAAGGAGTTTGAGTTAAATCGAATAAAAGAAGTCGGTAAAAAGACGATTGCTGATTTCATCCACTCTGAAACTGGGAGTGTTGGTATTAAGAACGCTGCCAAAATAGCTACTCTCGCAGGTGCTCTTGCGTTAAGTCAGGTCAACAGTGATGCCATTATCCATGGTCCTGGCAGTGTTGAGGTTAAAATAGCAATTTAATACCAATTTTCACTATATAGCCTAAGTTGCCACCTGCAACCAGACGAAATTCGGAAGTGCAAGGTCCATTTAGATACCTGAATTTGGTCTGAGAATAGATAAAATCTATTCCTTGTATTACATTTTGGTTGGGAGGCTTTACTGCACAAGCGAGTCATGTAGGTGTGCCAAACATACTTGAAACACTTCGAAAAACATGATGACTTCAGTGAACTCTCCAGCAAAGGTGACAACTTAGACTATCCAATGCCATTTGATCCTAAGGAGATTTTTGATGAACTCGATAATCATTGCAGGCGTACTCTTTTTTTTAACTACCCCCGTCTGGGCAGGTCAGTTCTTAGTAAACTTTGATGACGCTAACCTGAAGGAGTGGCAGGAGCTTATTCTACTTGATATAGACCTCGGTCAATCTTCTTGGAATATTGTTGATGGTGAACTCCAGGGAATCACACCTTGGGGGATAACGCGTTTACTAACGATGGGAAATGAGAGGTGGCGAGATTACGAGGTTGTATTCAATGTGAAACCGCTCAAGAAACATGGAAGTGGAAATATTGCAATTGCCGCACGGGTTCAAGGAAATTGGCTAGTTGTATGTAAAATCGGGGACACTGTACAGCGTGTCTTAGAGGGTGATCCCCTGCCTGAACCCGAATCAACGGCAACCTGCCTTAGTTGTAATTTTCACATAGGTGAAACAATACAGGTTTATGCCAGCGAACCCAATCCACCTTTAGAATTAAAAAAATGGTCAACACTAAAATTGAGCGTTCATGGAGATACCCTAATTTTCTGGATTAATGGTCAGCAAGTTTTGGGACCTATAATGATAGAACCAAGTGATGGATTTCCTTCACTCCTTACAGGTGGAGTAGGTTTGGGACTAGCAGCCTATACTGCCCGCTTTGATAATATTGCAATTACCGGTAGAACTGTCAGACCCGATGGTAAGTTCCCAGTTTCACCCAAGGCAAAACTGGCGACGAAATGGGGTCAGTTGAAGTTATTTTAACAATCTTATTTAGACAAACCAGTAAACACATTGGGGTCGACACTATCTCAATTTCACCGCTTGCCCAAAAAAAAGGTTATTGTTAAATTTTTTGCTTTTGAAGTAAAACAAGTAAACAATTAATTTCTTCTAATATCTGGAAATCAAAAAGGGAACTTATGAAATTAGTAATTATTACGCCCTGTGCTAATTGTTTTTCCCGAATTTGAGAGGAACTGCGTTTTGTTTTTCTGTGAATGTATTCATCCTTATGTTATCCTATAAGTTTACCCAAACAAAAGGAAACATAAGGCTGGGCTTACAGTATACTTTAGAAGCATACGCATTACAACTGAAAAACGTCCCGCGCACGCCCGTAGCAGTCGCCAGTGTGGTTCAGAAGATTATGAAAACGCTTTACGATGCCACTTTCCAGATGCCGAGGACCGCGGACCCGGTCGGAACCCGGAGTGTCCCGACAGCGACATTCTCGCCATCGGGTGGTTGCTTGAATATATCACAGAAGACAGCGAAAATGCGGGGTATCGGTGCCTGAAAGCAGCCCTGAAAACTGTCTTCAGGTCTTTACCGGAGCGATCGCGCTTCAATCGCAGGAGACGTAATCTCTCGGGGACGAGTGAAGTGTTTCGCCGGACTTTGGCTGACTTCTTACTCCAGACGGAGGTGTTTATCGTTGATTCTTTTCCGATACCGATTTGCGACTTCAAACGTGCGAAGACTTCAAGGTCTGCTCTGAAATGGGCAGACGCTTCAGGAACCCTTGCGACTTATGGACACTGTGCGACGAAAAGTCTCGGAACGTTTTTGGGATTTCGCGGGCACCTGATCACCACAGGGCCGGGAGTGCCGATTGATTTTGCGATTGCCTCAGTGGATATAGATGACCGAGAGGTGCTCCCTTTGCTTTCTCAAAGGGGAAGGTATCCGATCCTTCTTGGGGACAAAGGGTATATCTCGGAGTCTCTCCAAGAGGAGTTATTGGAAACCGAAAACACCTGTTTACTCCCGACCCTGCGAAGTAATCAAAAGCATCAATATCCCGAGACATTCAGGAAACTCCAAGTCCGGGTGCGCAGACGCATTGAGACGACAATCGGTCAACTCACTGAACAGTTTGGAGTTTCTCGGGTGCGTGCGCAGACGCATTGGGGCATTGAAACTCGAATGAGTCATAAGTTCGGTGCTTGTCTGCTCAGAATTTTCTTGAATCAATGTCTCGGATGCCCTTTGATGAAACTCAGAGACCTCGTTCTCGCATAACCAAAAATTTATGAAATTCTAATCAGCACAAGTCGTTAATTATTAGATAGGAACTTTTCCCCCGCTTGCTCTGTAGGGTCAAGTACGTTTGTAGAAAGTTTTTATCGCAAAGATCTAAAGAAGTGGAAAGAACTTATCAAAACAAATGCCGAGACTGGTTTTGGCGGATTATTGATGGCAAAATTCAAGCAATAATCCAGGAAGAATTCACTTATTTACTCACTGAACCAAGGTCTTCCTGTTTAGCGGACAATTTGCACAAAAAGAAATCTTTAATCTTGGGATCTAAACCTGTCGCACTTTTGAGGTTGAACGAATAGTCAACACTGAAGTTGAGCGTTTATGGAAATATCGTCAACTTCTGAATTAACTATCAGCGACCTCTGGAATCCCTATAAATCCCAGGACCTAAGGTCGTTGGAGGGGTTTTAGAGAAATAGAGGAATGAATGAGCATACTGAAATCTCCAACCCAGACACATTATCTCCACAAATTCAAAGACAATAACAGATTGTATATTGCTGATCTAAATCGATTTCAATTGGTTGAAGTCAATCAGATTGCATGGGATACTGTGGAATTGTCCCCAACGCTGGAAACGAAGGAATTAATTACACATCTGAGCCAAACCTATCCGAGGGAATTGGTGCTCGAGACCCTAGAATTACTCGGTGATTTTCAAAGTAATGGATTAATTTTTTCTCATCCTTCATGGACAAGTGCTTCTGTACAGGACGAAAATCGGTTGAGAATTTACGTGCCACAAAGTAAAGACGAATGGTTTTCAGACCCTGAATCCATTTCAGGAGGCACCAACGTTGCTCTATATCACACGGCTCGGAGTCTATCAAGGTTCGCTGATATCTATCTATCTGGGGAAACAGAGGAAGAAATCGCCCCAGGTATTAACACGATAAGGCTTTCCCCGGACGAATTATTAGAATCTCCGCGGAGATTCAACCAAAGGTTGGATTCGTTGGGAGTCGACGGAATCTTAGCATATCAAAATCATCGCAGTGTTGAACTTTTACCCTTTCTCCGAAACCTCGATCTACCAATTATCGTCCAGAATCATGCTCCCAGAGGCCATGCAGGGGAAGCGATTAATGCTACGTTGTTACATCATTCTTTAATGCGGTCGTATGATGCCTTTACATCACCTTCGGACTCTGTAGCCAAATTCTACTCGAAATTTGTGGGCGACACACGCCATTTTCATACCAACCCAAACGGTGTAGACACCGAGATTTTCAAACCCCTGGATAAATCTAAGGCAAAAGCGACTATAGCTGAAATTGTCCAGGACAGTCGGATTAAAGAGTGGTTAACCGTGGGTTTTCTCTCGCGTTTTCAGCCGGAGAAAGGCGCGCACATTTTCATCCAACTGGCTGAAATGCATCCCGAGTTCCTTTTCTTAGTGGGCGGGAAGTTTTTATTACGCCCTTCGTTTGGTCCATTACCCGATAACCTAATCTATACCGGGTTTTTACCCCGAAAGCAGTTGCCTACGCTTTACAACGCTTTTGACATCTACTGTTTTCCATCAATGGCGGCAGAGGAAACCTTTGGACTGGTGCTCTTGGAAGCAATGGCATGCGGTGTACCACCCGTTGTTCCTCGATTTGATGGATTGCCCGATGTCGTTGGCGATGCTGGAGTCATTGTGCCTGCAGACGAATTTTCAGAAGACATGGCGGGTTTTGCGGCTTACGTTTCACCTGCTGAACTCTCGAAAGGCATTACCTCACTCCTTGATAGGGACTTCCGACACGAACTGGGTCAGAAAGCACGAGACCGTGCTGGGACTTTTACATGGGATGACAACGCAAAAAGACTCATTCAACTCTTCCAAGAATTGAATCAAATTAAACAACTCCAAAGAACTCCACCGGATATCTCTGTCGCTTTTGTTCCGCATTTTGATGCATTTCAGAATCAGGTGGAAAATCGTGCCCTGCTTCTCAATTTGACACCGTTTTTGGAGTCCCCTCTACAGCAAAAAAGGGGATACGTTCAAACCATGGAAGAAGGGTTGGCTCTGACCTTGTTGAAACGACATACCTCGAGACAGGTCAAAGCCGTCTTGTCACACATATTTGACAATGCTTCCGAGGCCACTAACGTTGTTGAGAGAGTCCAGAACTTCCTTAACGCGTTGGCGTAGATTATCGGTTTGAGAGTTTCAGATGATTAGATTACCCAGAACACTTCAACAAATACACACCTTTGAAAAAGACGGTGTTTGGTACGTCGCCAGCCACCAGACAGGAGAGGTGCTTCAAATCGATAGCATCACCGCCGATATTCTGGCATTATGTAGTACAGACAATAACGCCGGCATCGTTGATAAACTTAGAGACAAGTATTCGGAAGGACAAATACTTGAAAGTCTAAAAACGTTGAGCGGTGATATAGAGACGTTTCTGTTTGAGCCTGAGCAGGATTCAGCTTTAACAACTGAAGAGAAATTGCGGATTTTTATTCCCCACGGATTTATGAGGTATAAGGATATTTTAAGCCCCACTACAAACGTTGGCATTTACAACTTACTTATCGCCCTTGCAAAACATGCCGAAGTTTTTGTGGAGATTGACAACAACGAAACTGCTACAGCACAACGCGAACAATTGACGGCACTCGGCATTCAGTTCATATCGGGCATCTTTGAATCAACCGATCAGCCGATTTATGCCTCAAATCGGTTCATCGTTAATAACTGCAATGCTATTCTCGCGCTTTCGCCGCATCCGTATGAAGAACTAAACTACTTTCGGTACAATCCGATCCCGGTTGTTTCGCGCATTTATAGTGATAGAAATCTGCCCGAAGCTACAATTAACAAATTGCTAAGCCACCGCGCGCTCCGACGCAACTTTGATTGCGTCTGTCCAGATACACCGTGGCTAACAGCGGAATTAAGTATGCTCACAAGTGTACAAACTAACGGTTTATGCTACGATGCATCTCGACTAAACGGTGTGGAAACAATTCCCAATGGCGTTGACACCCAAATGTATGCTTCCAAAGATCATCAGCAAGCGCGAGAAGCGGTCGCTTCAATTGTCGGGGAAAAAAGTATTCTAGACGCGCCCATTGTTGGCATCCTTAACGGTTTCCAGCCTCAGAATAACTTCGGCATGATAACGGAGTTGGCAAATCTATACAAGGATGTCGTTTTCATTGTCTTTGACTCAATTCTTGGCCAAAATTCTCAGCAACAACACCGTAATGTCTTTTATATTAACCTTCAGCGGCCTCAGGATACTGTGGCGTTACCTTGGATTTACAGTGCCTGCAAGTTTATCATTTTCTCAACGGTTATCGGCACGCCGTTCTCTGTGGTGATTGAAGCACTCGCGTGCGGGACACCGATGCTTGTTCTCAATTCAATAGGGTTACCCGAAGAATTGACGGCATGTACAATATCCATACCACTCACACGAGACGAGACCACAGGCAAGTCTATAGTTTCAATTGATGCTATCTCGAAACAGATAGACACACTGATCAATAGTCCAGAAACGCGAGAAACTCTGTCAAGCAAGGCAAAGCAAATCGCCTTGAACTATTCTTGGGAGAAAACGGCACAACGTTTTGTAACGTTATTTACGGAACTGAATAAAAAACAATCAGAAAACGCAACACCAAACTATTCCGAAGTCGCTTTCTCCGCCTACTATGACAGAGCACAAAACAGTGTTAAAACAGGGGCGACACAACTTGATGGCTTTTTTAAGCAGCGCGTTGAGGAAGGATTGGTACAGACACTCCTTTCCGACCACACACCGGAGGAAGTACGTACGGTTTTACAGTATCTGTTCCGAGATAGAGAAAAAGTAGATAGTCTGCTCGCTACACTACTGCCTTAAAGTGTGCCCTTTATTCTAGTAGGTACATTCTCATGAAGTATGAAGTTGGGTTTCACTCCATCCTTGGTGGTACACACCGGGGTATTAGATTTGGGTGTGTTTTGAATGCCGGTATCGGATTTCTCAGTTTCGTTCAACCACAACCCATAGCACTGACACCTACGGGTATAATCCTGAAAATACTATAATCCTTTAAATTCTGATTCAGACAATTAACATCTACATTACCCAATTGTAGTAGATTCCGCAATTACTTGGACATTGCAGGAGCGAGGATACAATCCTCGCCAGCGGTGGTGTAGGACTTTTCCCATTGAACACTTGTTCACTTATGTTTGGATTTTACTATAAATTTTTAACACTCAGTCAAGCGCGCCTTGTAAGGCAAGTAGAAACTGTGTGAAAAAGGAAAGAAAATGCCTAAACTCAAAATGGAACGTCTATTGCTTATCGTTTTCATCCTAATCTTTTGTATGGCACTGCTGCCATCTCTGGTGAAGCGTATCCTACCAGCCCCTAAAATTATCCAAACAGTGCCAGTAATGTCAGCGATTAACGTCCCGATTGACACGCAAGAGGTTCGGTTTATCTTTAGCCAACCGATGTCCCCGGAAAAAGACATTACCTTCCGAGGGATGCGAATAAGAGGACAATCCAAATGGATTGACGAACAGCGAACAATTTTAGCGTTCCCACTCACGGAACCCTTGAAACCAGGGGCGTTCTATAGCATGGTCTTAAATAGCACCTTAAACAGTACATCCAAGAATGATAACTTGATGAAGGGCCAATGGGGAAAACCACTTGATGAATATATCTTGACGTTTATGACCACTCCGTCGGGCACAATGCAAAACCACATCGAAAAATTTAATTCAGGATCGCTTCACGACACAGATAAGGACGGATTAAATGACGAACTTGAAACCGAAATCGGTACATTTCCTACAGCCCGAGATAGTGATAAAGATGGACTGACGGACTACGAAGAATATTGCAAGTACCAAACAAATCCAACCTTGACCGATAGTGATGGGGATGGCACACCCGATGCCGACTGGGAGGAAAGGAGGGAATACACCTATAGCATTAGGGCAGTTCTTGAACTGAAACCGCCTTGGGATCTTAAGTCGATGAATGACCTTTTTCAAGATGCACGCCTTATGGAGAACACAAGTTCCAAATATCAAAAGGTAGAGATTATCGTTTATCCGTACGCATCTCCTGTGCTCCTTCCAACGCCGTATCCGTATCAACTTGCCTCTGAAGCGTTTAAAAAGTATATCCAACCGACTACCGATCTGAATTACTCCCCAGAAATACAGGTGGAAATTCAGAGAATTCTTTCGGGGGCAATCCACACTTTGGATGTCTTCGCGAAATTGCAGCATAAGATCGCGCAAATGAAATTGACCACACCACTTTACGCGCCCTTTCTTTACACTTATATGGACAAAGGAAAGCTTGTTGTGGATTCAACTTTCTTTGAAAGCCTTGACTATGAAGTAACTGACGAAGAGATAGAAGAAGCATTAGCTGTGAATTACTTTGGGGACTCAATGTTTAGGCAAAAGCAGTACGGGGCATGCATTTCTCGGGCACGTCTCTTCGCTTTCATGTTAAGAGCTGCCGGGATTCCTGCACGTATATCTATGTCAGTGCCGATGTTATACTATTACAAAGGTGCCGGGGAGTGGAAACATCTGATGAAAAACCTGAGCAATGAAGAAGTTACAGGTAGCTACTCTTATGAGGAGCCAACGGTCCCTAATGAAGTTGCAATCGTTGGGCATAGTCAGGTGGAAGCTTATCTGAACAACCATTGGATTCGGTTAGGCTATCAACTCAACGAGGGACCCTTATTCGCTGGAACGGATCAA
Organism: Candidatus Poribacteria bacterium; assembly: GCA_965220065.1. GTDB lineage: Bacteria > Poribacteria > WGA-4E > WGA-4E > WGA-3G > WGA-3G. The sequence continues at coordinate 2,944,265 of OZ244804.1, read as the reverse complement.
ATGTTCATTAAAATTGTTGATGCAGCGGACTTCGCGAAAGTCGATTTCACAAAAACCTGGTCGCCTACGCAATGGGTTAAAGAACGACCCTACCGGACGGTAGAATTATCAGATCAAGCAGCAAAGTATGAATCGAAATTTAAAATGAAACTTCCCTAAGAGGTACTAAATGTTATTAACTTTGATTCAAAAAGAGATCCTGCATCATATTCTAAGCGTTCGATTCATCGCGCTCCTTTTAATGTGTCTGTTGCTCATTCCCCTGACACTTTCGATCAATTATCGAAACTATCGCCAGAACTTAGTGGACTATCAAGAATCCGTGAAACGCGCACATGAGGAAACCGCGAGGAATCCACCAGATGCCCAGAACCCAAACGTTGAATTTTCTAAACTTTTTCTTAAACCTACGCCGTTGAGTGCGTTCGCGAATGGTTTAGAGGATGCGATCCCAAGCTATCTGGGAATGACACGCAATGGCATTAAGCAAGGTTCAACAGGACTCGCTCAGGCACCCCTCTCCTACGCTTTAGGGCATCTCGACTTTCTGTTTGTTGTCAGTACAGTCTTCAGTCTGCTCGCACTTCTGTTTACTTTTGATGCTGTCGCCGGGGAAAGAGAGGCGGGAACACTCCGGATAACTTTGGCAAATGCCCTGCCGCGCGATTTTTTCTTGTGGAGTAAACTGATCGGCGGCTATCTCGTGTTCGTGGTGCCGTTTTTAGTGGCGTTTCTCTTCGGTTTACTCGTGATTGTCTGGCAAGGGTTCCCCTTGGGCGAGCCAGAGATTTTTCCACGTGTCCTGAGTCTGACGGGTGCTTCGCTGCTCTACATTGCGGTGTTTTTCGCGATTGGAACGGTGATTTCCACCTTTTTAGACGACTCCAAGACAGCACTCATTGTTGCCTTTACCGTGTGGGTCTTAGCAGTACTAATCACACCGCGCGTTGGGTTTCTTACCGCTAAACTTATTGCCCCGACCCTAACAGATCAGAGTGTCTATATGGAAAAAACAGCACTTCGCAATAACCTCAATGTTGAGATGCAGGAGAAAATCAACAAAAGGATGGCTGAACTCCGCACAAGTGAGGGACCACAGGTAATAACACAAGATCAACAAAGGGAGTTGAAAGAACTCAGAACTCCGATTGAAGAAGAATATCGGTTGAAGTTCCAGAACGAAGCAGACAAAATTGATAGGGAATATCAACGTGAACAGCAACGACAAGAACAGATTGCGGAGACCTTCTCCCGCCTCACCCCGACATCCTCTTTAATTTATCTCTCCATGAATTTAACACAAACCGGAAAGGTTAAAAGAGATACCTACTTCCAAACAGGGAACCGATACCATACTCAACTTGATGAGGTGTATTTCAGCACGATTTCGGACGATCAATTGGCACAACTATTTCGATTGGCGGAACGTATATCCAAGAAGTCGGAAGCAGAAAAAATTCCACCGCCCCCAGATTTAACAGAACCTTCCCTAACCGAGACGTTCGGGCACTCTCTGGTGGATGTCCTACTTCTCTGTTTTTTTGGGGTAGTGTTGACAACCATCGCGTTTTTGAAATTCTTCCGATTAGATCTCTGATAATCAGTCCAAAAAACGAATGAAATACAGAAGGGACACCATGATGCAATATCATACATTTGAAACCGCTTTTGAAGATCTCTTACAAACACAGAAAAATTTGTATCCACACGCTGTTGAATACCATCGGACAAACTTTCAGCACTCCATTCAGTATCTATTGTCCTCTATTTTGGGTCAGACAGAAACGTTGGTTCAGCAATCTCAGGCAAGTTGGGAAAACACAGAAGAAGTTGTTAGTGACATTCTCTACTGCGCGGATGTAAATATGCAACAACTTTTCTCGCTTGAAATTCCGAACCAGTTGGCAGAAGATAGAGATTTTGAGGATGTAAAAACCAAACTATATGAAACGAAGTATTATCCAATTAGCGAACACCTAAATTATATTTTTTTACCTCCTGCCTTGGAACGAAAAACTTTCGTCCGTAAGCACTTGAATCGGTTGGGGGATACAAGACACTTCTGTGACTTGGGTTTTGGTCCTGGGGTTCTGAGTGCTTTTATTCTTCAACAGAAACAATTTTGGACCGGATGCGGTATTGATATTAGCCAGCACTGCCTTCAGCACGCGAAAAGGCTATTAAGAAAAAAAGGTATGTTTGAAAGATGTGATCTGACGGTGGGTGATATTCGCACTTTGCCGTATCCTGACAATACCTTCGATTTGATTGTTGCCATTGAGGTTCTTGAGCATATTCCGGACCCGAAAGTCGGTTTGACAGAGGCAATGCGTGTTCTAAAGCCAGGTGGCTATGCAATTACCGCGCTCCCAGTGAAGTTACCAATTCTCATGCACCTCTACGACTTTGATAGTCCTGATGAAGTTCTGGAGCTGTACAAGAAAGTTGGGCTCCGAATTGTTGATTTTGAAACAAAAGAATTCCAACGTCAGACAGAGACCTTTATAGATACCTTCGCATTGAGCATCAAGCCTTGATCACAACCGCGGCATCAACGATTGCCGTGCACCACTCATTTATGAGACAGAGCGTAATTTCCTTCCTCAAGCGAGATGTGGAACATCCCGCGCTGTTTTGTCACAACATAAAGTTTGTTACCATCAACAGCAAGCGAACGAACCTTACCCGGAACCTCTGGAGCAACCTGTTCCCACCTACCATGGGCATCCAATTGGTAGACCCCCTTATCACCAGCACCATACACGCGGGTATGATCTATAGCGAATCGGTCTATAACAATACGTTCGCTTGTCTCATCGGTTAGTACCCGCCAGTAGGCACTGGTTTGTGAACTCAGGACCCCTTCATCTGTTGCGACGTAAACCGTCGATCCTGCAAAGAAGATAGCCTTGAAATTGGTAAAGGAAAGTGGAAGGCTTGACGTAACGTCTCGCCAACTGTCCCCGCCATCAAGCGATTGAAACAACTTGCCATCCTGTTTACCTGCATAGACGACTTTCCCTGAGACCGCTAACTTGAATCCATTTTTCGTATCCTCGCCGGTGTCTACCAATCCAATATTTTTCCATTCTGCATCCCCGGGTCCCCATTTGAAAAGCGTCCCCTTATATTCGGCGTAAAACGTCTTGCCACTGACCGCAAACGCCCCAACTTCTATGAGGTCTCTCATCGTGTTTAATAACATTTTCAGTCGGTCGCCTTTTTCCACACCGTCAGACAAATAACCCTGTTGCGTCATTTCACTACCTGTCTGTGGATTCTCGGATCGAACTTCTCTATCAAAAGTAGGAATACCTTGAATCGAAATAAATTCGTTGCGTTCCGCGGATAAATAAAAAACGCGCAAGTTTTCTGCTTCAGGCACGATTCCATAAAGAACACCATCTGCAACGACTAATTTTGAATGAAGTGAGAAATCAACGCGGGGCTGGTCCGCTTCTATCAGTTCAAACGCGCGGTTACTAACACCCGTGTCAACACTTTTCCACGATTGACCGCTATCCGTTGATTCGACAATGTCATTGCCAATATGTGCGTAAAGCCTGTTATTGGTCACAACCAAATCCAGTATATCGGTTCCGACCATCCCGTCCATAAAAGGATGCCACGATTTGCCGCCGTCAACTGTGCGATGGACACCAAGCCCATCAGCTTTATAAAACGTTTTCTCATCTACAGCCACAACTGGAAACCTACTTACCATAAATGAATTCATGTCAGACCCAAGATTTGTCCAAGTTTCCCCCCGATCTGTTGAGTAGAAATTGGCGGTGCCCGTCACCAAAAGTGCTTCGCCAGCAACCGAAATCTTTATACCAGATGGTAATCTCACAAACGCGGATTTACTCGCGGGCGTTATTTCAGTCCATGTCATCCCTAAGTCAGCTGAGCGAAAAATCCGCTTTGAATCTGAACCGTCGACACGCACCATCTCTCCCATCTTCTGTGAATTTAATGCACGTGGTTTCAGGGTAGAAAAATTAGGAGCTATTCCAATATAGAGGTCGTTTTTCATGACCTCCAAGGAATGAATGGCTTCCGATGAAGCCACGGATAATTGTTGCCAAACACCTAAGTCGAAACGGTAAAGTCCTCTGTTTGTGCCAGCAAATAATGTGTCTCCAATCGAAGCCATTGCTAAAATCCTTTTGTCCGCCAATCCGTTGTTAATGAGGGTCCAATGTGTGCCAGCATTTGTAGAGCGGAATACACCTTCGTTTTCAAAGGCAAGATACATTGCAAGGTCTGTTTGCGAGTTATCCGACCGTGTCTCATGTGTCACAATTAGTCCTACCGTCTGTCCCTTTGGTCGTGGACAAAATGCCTTCCAGGTCTCACCGTTATCAGTAGAAGCAAATATCTCATCGGTAGCGACAATATAGGAAGTGCCTTCATACTCCGCCATAGGCATCCGATTCCCTTTGATCGATGCAGCGATGTTGACTGGCATCCACGTAGTTGCCCCCGCTGGTAACCTATAGATTCCTGTTGGTGAAACGGTGTAGAGCACTCCTGTGGACGTGGCAAAAATGTCAAAAGCAGGACCGGCTTGCGATGCAATTGTCTGGGTCCATTGTGCGGTAGAAGACCTCGAGAAATCTGTCCCCGCAGTGGGTGTTAGAACGGTATTAGAAATCTGCGTACCGGTGCTGACGTTTTTATCGGTGGGGACAGTACGTCCGACCTGATTTCGCACATCCGGTTTTGATTCGATATCGAGAACGATAGGTGCGTCAATAATTTCAATTGTGGGTTCAGATTGTGCCTCGAAACTATACGGCTTCTGAAAGTAATTGAGGTATTGGTTGCTCAAACCCAACAGGAGCAGTGTCACCAAAATCACAGCTGTCCCAAAAGCCGCCCATGGCAGTAGCGGCTTTCCAGTCGCAGGTGGCGTTAATTTAATATCGGCGACTTTCTGCACAATGCTCTCTGTTAGACCTGGCTGATAATGGCACACTTCCGAGAACCTCTTGAACGAGGAGTTCTTCGTCCTGTTTTAAACGTTCTCGTGCCCGCTGGAGTCGACTCGTAATCGTGTGCACCGAGACACCTAAAAATTTGCCAATTTCCTTTGTGGTCATTTCACCGAGATAGTAGAGCGTCATGACGGTACGTTCACTCTCGGGCAGTTTTTCCAGAAGTTTTCTAACCAGTTCATAGCGATGCTCGCGGGTATCTGTTTCCTGTTGCTCCGAAATATAACGTTCATAAGACGTTCTGTGTATCTCTGCCACGGGGACATCCTCCAACGATCCTATTAGAGATTTGTTGTTTTGGAGCCAAGTATTACAAAGTCGGTCGGTAATAACATAAAGCCAGCCAGAAAACTGACCCTGGTCCTTTAGCTTTGGAAGGTGCTTGTATACTCGAACAAAGACATCTTGGGCAATCTCTTCGGCATGATGGAAATCGCCGATCTTCCGCCAAGCCAAAGCGTGAACACCTTTTTGATGCTTTCTGACTAAAGCAGTGAACGCCTCGCTGTCGCCAGACAAAATCCTGCGAATTAGTTGAACATCATCTTCTACCATTAGAATTCTCCATCATGAACAAATTTAAACGTGCGTAGCATCCGTACTAATAACTGACGGCTATTTCGTAGAAGCGATTTCCTGATCGCGATACCTTACTAAACAGCCCTAAAATCTGTCATAGTTGGAAACATGACATCTCTTTACTTTTTCAGTAAATAGTATACCAAACACTATAGCAAACTAAAACCCTTAACTCTTAAAGACTGCATTTTTCGCCTGAAAACGTGCATAATCTGAAAAAAATTGAAAAAACAGTTCAAATTCACGTTTTTCAAGCAGATTCCCATCGGAATTTTGTTTCTCGCCTACCATCGATGCTTTCAAGCTTCCTACTGATTTTCGTCGTTTTTTCAATGAGAAGGTCCTCATCTCCGATAGTTTCAACATTGAGTCGCAGGAGCGGTTCCGTGTTCGATTCCCGGAGATTGAATCGCCAACTGCCACGCCCCGGACTATCAGAACTGGATGGAACACTCTCAGCAAGAAACCTAACAGACAAGCCATCAATCGGTGCTTCAACACACGGATCTCCCCAACACTGTATCACGTCATTGATCACATCCAGAGCATCTCGAATTTGAACCTCAGTTTCAAATGAAAAGTTGATTTCACCGGAGACAGGATATGCGGCTCGCAGGCGATTCACAGATTCAGCGAGGGACATCCCGTTTACACTCAGGTATTCAAGAACAAGCAGAAATGGGATCATTCCGTTGTCTGCATAGAAATTTTCTCGAAAATAGTAATGTCCGCTTGCCTCTCCGGCGAAAAGAACATTTGTCTCTCGCATGCGGTTCTTGATAAACGAGTGTCCGCACCGGTTGAGGATCGGTATACCGTTAGCAGAAATAACGGCATTCTCTACTGCCCAAACGGCCCTCGGATCAAAAATGATACCATCACTTCCCTTCTGCTGAAGAAGGCGTTCAGCAAGCAACGCCGTGATATAGCAACCTTCAACAAACGCCCCATCTTCATCAAAGAAGAAACATCTATCAGCATCCGCATCCCATGCCACTGCTAAATCCGCTCCTGTTTCCTTAACCGCTATCGTTGTTAACTCACGATTCTCTGGTCTCAATGGATCCGGTCGCCCGCCAGGAATTTGCGAGAAACTCCCATCTGGATCCGTAAACAGTCGTTTACATACCTCAACAGGTGCATCCACTAATAACCGTTCAGCAATCTGCCCCGCAAGTCCACTATTGGCATTGATAACAATCCGCTTGCTGGAAAACCGCTGTGAGTCTACAAATGAGCGAACATGCGTTAAATAAGCATCCAGAAACCGAGGCGATCGGAGCGTCCCACGGAAGTTTCCTTTCTGTCCCTCAAAAGTGATCCCGCTCTCAATCAAGTCACGCATTTCAAAAAGTCCAGTATCAGCAGAGAGTGGATCGGCGGATCCGCGGACAAGTTTCATCCCATTATACGTAGCCGGATTATGCGATGCTGAGATTACAACACCGCCGTCTGTCTGATGATGCACCACGGCAAAATAGAGCATATCCGTTGAAATTTGACCGAGATCCAGGACATTGACACCCGAATCTTGGAAACCCGCCACGATTTGCCGCCACAATTGCGGTGAACTCTCGCGGACATCGTGTCCCACTGCCACCGTTTCCGGTTGAAAGCACTCGGCATACGCACACGCAATTTGATAAAAGTCTTTTGATTCAAAGTCAACACCAAAAACACCGCGGATGTCATATGCCCGGAAAATGTCAAGGTTCATCGAAAGACTCCATTTTGGAAGTGCTGTCTCGCATACGCCAGCCGCTCTGGAATACCGATATCGATCCAACTCGCATCGGTGTGCAACGTCCACAAATCGGACACGTAGGGGAAAACATCCCGCTCAACCGAGAAATTATCCCTATCCTTGGGAAACGCCTCCGCAATCGTTTCGTCGAAGAGATACACTCCACCATTGATGTATCCGGGGGAATAAGCCAACTGTTTCTCATGAAAAGTTAGGATCTTGCCATCAGTATCCGCTACAATTTCTCCGTAGGGACGCATATCATCGACATGTATACTCAACAGTAACCCCGTCATATCCCCATGGAAGCGATCTAACATCTCTCGGAGCGAAAAGTTAGCAAGGAGCACATCACCGTTGAGGACAAAGAAGGGAGACGTGGTAATATATCTCATAGCGTTCCGAATCGCGCCACCGGTGCCGAGCCTTTTCTCCTCTTTCGCATAGCGAATACGCACACCATCGTAGTAGTCTCCTACGCGTTCATACAGCACATCGTGCAGGTGTCCCGAGGCGAGAATAACCTCTTCAACCCTTGCCTCTTTTAGTAGTTGCAACTGCCAATCCAGTACTGTTTTATCAGCAATGTCAAGCAAAACCTTGGGGACAGTTTTCGTCGTCTCACCCAACCGTGTCGCTAAGCCGCCACATAGAATAATCGCTTGCATAGGATATCGTTCCCTTTCTTTACTCGCAGGGCGTTCCGCTCGCCCGTAAGAGTTGATTCGCTTGAAACTGATGCCCATCTACTAAAATCGTCGGAGAGGCTTTAATGCCTAATTCCGCGGCGCGCTTAATGTTTTCTCGGAAAAGTTGTTCCGCTCCTGGCCCCTCAGACAACACCTGAATCTTGGCGACATCAATGCCGAGTTTCTCAGCACAGTTCTCCCAACTCTTATCCAGTTTCTTGCCTCGGCACAAGATATAGTCGAGGTACCGATCTGGGTATTCTTGTGCTATGAGGAGCTGCCGAATATTCTCCGCCACTTCCGGATAGCCGTGAAGGCTTATAAACGGCGTTATGTCTTGTGCAGAAGATTCCTTCTTCTCTTGAGCGATAAACTGGAGCTTGAAGTCGATCTCATCGCCAAACTCCTTCACAATTGGAAGAAGCCTCTCTTCGGCTTGAACGCCATACGGGCAATAACTCATCACAAAGAGTTCAAGCGTCGGTTTCCCCATCCGTGCGATACGGGAGGTCAAAAGTTCTTCCAAGTTCATCGACTCGCGGCTATGATCGATATCTTTGGTATGCAATGCCACCACTTCAGCGAATCCGGGTGAATGTTTTGGGTCGTGGCATTCCAAACAAAGTGATGTATCCGCACCGCTGCGGATGTTACTCTTTTTCGGGTTGCCGACGTGCTGCTTGCCGGGACCGTGGCACGTTTCACACTGCACTCCTTTGAGTGCGGAATCTTGAGCATCTATCTGGAAACCCGTTGGATATCCAAAACCCGTGGTATGGCAGGAGACACATCCTGTGTCAAAGTATCGTTCCTTTTTCAAGAGCGTTTGATAGGCGAAGGCATGACGCGTCGCAGACCATTGAAGATATTCCTGTTCATGGCATCGCTGACACGCTGCCGCTGAGGCGTACCCGTTTTCCTGTTGTTGTTCTAATACCTGTTCGGCAAAGAGAACAGTGCCCTGCGTGCGGTTTTCTTCGGCGACGTTTCGATAAAAATCTGTCAGCAACTGACGGATGGGTTCCGACTCACCGACCTCCCCGGTCAGTGCCAGCTCCGTGGCGTAATGCCGTGCAAATTCTCCACTTGCATCTATCCAGAGTGCCAACACGCCCAACGTTTTACCTTCAGGTTTACAACCGACATAAAGCGTCCCATCTTCAGATACCATTACTTCGATTTCATCACGGCGTATGACAACATTGATGTTTGCAGTCCTTTTGGGATCGCCCAAAGCGACAATAACATCTGCTGTCGGAGGCATGCCATCACGATGATTGTGATCGCGTGACCTCCGAAGTGATACCATTTCTTTGTTCACCACACCCGTAACAAAGCCGATAGTATATTGTCCGATCCGTTCAATGACGAACGGCTGTGTAAAATCCTCCCCTGTCGTGCTTGGTGCTAAGAATGGGAACGTCGCAACAGCACGTTGCTGACGCAGATAAGTATCGTCGTACGTAAGATCCGATTTACTGAGTGCCACGGCGTCGTATCCCATTGTTGACATCGCCTTCAGGTTGACTTCGCACCGTTTCGCATCTATCTCTGCGTCCCCATCGAAAATGTCCCCAGCATCCACCAACAGCGTTGGAAATCCGAGTTTCCGAATGTGCTCTACAACGTGAGCGCGTCTTGAGAGTCCGCCCGATTGCTCTTGATAACACCCGCACGGCTCCAGATGGCTCTTCGTACCACTTGTATACAGGATCACTACAGAAGGTGGCTCGCCACTTTTTAGTTCTGATAGAACGCTTTCCAAACGATCTCCAGAAACTGGACGCGCTTGTCGTTTCGTTTCTTGTATCTGTTTTAGCCTTTGGGATTCCGTCCATTGTGAGTAAAGAGGTGGTAACATTACCGCCACCGTTAAAAATATTAAGACTAAGATTGCACGTTTCATAAAACATATTAAATCAAAACCTATTGATCCGTAATCCTTTCGTATGTGTGAAATAGTTGTCAGTACGGTTTGCTCCGCAAATCTTTCAGTTGTCGGTTGTCGGTTAAGAGGTTTTCGTTCCATAAAAGCCCCTTGTTACTGACAACTGACGACTGAAAGCGGAGCGCACTGATAACTATAAAAGTTTCAGGTAAAAGGGGCCTTGGCAAAGAACTGTGAGAAGTGCCCCGACAGCGATCACCGGTGCGAAGCGAATAGCGGGTTGAACCTTTATCTGATTTCCGAATTCGGCAAGTGCGCCCTCCACTGCGAGGTGCTGCAATTGCGCTATCTTCTCGGCGTCAAGTCCCGCAGGATCAGGTGAGATAACAACCTTGTCGTCCAGACCACTTGAAAACTCAACCTGTTTCTTCTCATAACAGACGGTGCCGTCGGGATGTACCACCTGAACCATCTGTTCAGCGGGAATCATACCGATTTGGAGATCCTTCACATCAACGGCACGCTCTAACGTTAGACTTGCTAAACTCAACACCAATTGCTGCGTAACCACGAAGACGACGAGATAGAGTCCTAAGAAGAAGACAAAACCAGAGAGAAGTGCTGGCACAGACGGGCTTGACCGCACTGCAAGCCAGACACACGCAAACCCGACACTCGCGTAATAGACCGGCGTTTTTGGCACGGGTGATAGCAACTTCTGTGCTAAAACGAATGCCCCTAAAACCAAAACCAGACGCAAAAACGGGTCGGGGTGCCATCCAAGCAGTTCCAACAAGGGGGTCAATGCGGTTCCAATACCTATGAAAAAAAGCAAATTGAAGAATTTTTCAAGAAGAGATGCTTTCTGGAAGTTCGACCTCAAGAAACCGCGGAAAAGTGTCAATTTGTTTGGCACCGATACAAATCTGAAAAGGAGATATCCCAGCATCCCAACTGAATATGGAATGATAATATTCAGTGCAAGGATCAACGGTGGAAAACTCAAGGGACCGCTCAGGCCTCTGAAAAGTGATAGTGGAAAAATTAGACACACTCCCCAGAAGAGTTTGGAATCTCCGGGCGAGAAGACACCGAACCAATAGAGAGCAAAGCCTATAAGTCCGCTCCCGAGGAAAAGCCCTGAGATATACAGAGGCGTTGTTGTGCCGAGATACCACGCCATCAATTGACTCAGTGTCCCTCCATAAAGGAGCCCGAGCGAGCAGACGTTGTAGATCTTCTGCGTCTTCAGATCGGTATAACTGGCGTATCCACAAAAAATAAGTGCTAAAAAAATAAGAAAGTATTCGTAGACTGACATCTTACAACAAAGACTTCTCGTTTAAAGATTGATACTCAACACAAGCGTAGTGAGTCTCATGCCGTAGGTTGGGTTGAGCGAAACAGAAAAATCTGATGACCACACCTCAAAGATATCCCAGTGCCAGACACTGCGATATGACATCGAGTAGATAGCGAAACCCAACTTTATACCAAATACGTTGGGATTTACTGTGTATCTTTCAAACAGCAGTCGCGCTTCTCGCTCACTGTCAAGGTCCGAGAAAGTGTGGAATTTGCTATGAAATTCTATATTGGCAAAATCCGGCGAGGATAGTCGGCACAGGACGAAAACTACATTCCTGATAGCCTGCAACACCGGTAGGGAGATCGCTGTGGAAAGCAACACCGACTACACGCTATGCGAGATTGGTGAAGAGTCGGTCCCACACGGAGGAACGGTGAGACCAACTGAAATGAATGAATGTTAAAGATCAGAGATTAAACGCATTCAGAACTCCACGTTCCTATGCAAGTCCCATGATACATTCTACTACACGTATAGACGCAAGACTCTCCTGGATCACAATCGCTGCTGGTACCGCACTCAAATCCAGCCTGAGCGGGTGAGGGGACCATCGCCTGTGCTAACAAAACACTCCCCGTCGCTACACCGAGCGCGAGGGGTGCTTTGGCACTCACGCGTCCATCTTCGGATTCAAGGAACCGCTTGATTTTACTGCGGATGTTATTCTTCATTTATGCCATTTCTCCTTTCTGCTGGTGCTCCACTCCAGCGAGATTGGTTTCCACACTTTTATGAGGAAACCCATTTCCAGCACGAGTCGTCTCGCAGGTGGGAGTAGAGCTCTCCCGTTGGAAATGCTTAAAAACTGATTCTACTTCAGCAGGCGTGTGCCTCTCAACTAACACAGTTGCCAAAGCCGTTTCAAAGCTATCATATTTGTTGATTCCCAACCGATACGTACAGGACTTTAAGGTACCTGTATCGGGTTCATACCTACGACAGAAAATCGGTGGGAATAGTGTGCTTTCTGTCTTAAAATCGTCCGCTTTTCGTTGGAGACTCTCCTCAAACACTTTAACGAGCTCTTGTGCCGCGTCTTTCCGGGTATGTCTTTGAACGATTCGTTCTGCAAAATTTTCACACAATCCGCGCACTTCGGAAGGCCGCAACCATTTGTGTATTGTTGTCGATAACTCCGCCATCGGCACACGAAAATTGCCGAAGTCATCCCAGTCCGCTTTCACCGCAACCCCAGCCCCCGTGACTTCTGCTGGCATTCCATACTTCGTCATCGCAACACAAGGCGCCCCATACGCCATCGCTTCCAAAACAATTGAGAGCGAAGTCCCCAGCATTGCGGGGAAACACACAAGATCCAGTGCCTGAAAGAATATTGGCAAAACCGACCGAGCCTGCTCATCGTCAGCACTGAAAATCACCACATTCTCCGGTGGATGTTGATAGTGCTGTGCTAACATTGTGTCATAGACAAAAATAGCGAGATGTGGGTTCTCTCTGGCGAACGCAGAGATCCATGCTGCACCCCGATTCGGTTCAAACCCAGAGATCAGTCCGACAACAGGTCGTTGAATGAACATCGGCTTCTCAAAGATAGCGGCGGTGTATTGCTTTGCCAACGTCTTATCACCGATCGGTGCGGCAACGTCTATTCCATCGGGAATCACGCGCACGTTTTCCGTAGGCATCCCCAATTCAGCGATCCATTCCTTCATCCACGAGGCTTTGACTACCAGCGTATCTTTTGAACGCTGGAACGCGCTGAGCGTCAGAAGCGTTTTCGGTAAAGCGTGGCGTAACTGCTGGACACCCTCTATGCAGTGAACAACTGGGACATCAGGCACCCGATAGTATAACAAATCGTCCGTCAAAAATTGCGAGAGGAGTAGGATACCGTCGTACTTATCCATTGCATACCAAGGCATCATCAATGTGCTCTCGTCGGTTCCGTGTAAATTCCGAACCTGAACGCTATCGAAATCCTGAATGTCCTGCCTTTCTCCTTGAGAAAAAGCCAATGTTTCCAATTCAGCGAACTCCGAGAGGTGCGTCAAAAATTGGTAACGGTTCAGACCCGTAAAGTAGTCTAACGCTGACTTTTCCCTCGTGAAATGGAACGGGACCAACACCTTGGGCTTCTGATTCGCAGGGGTTGGCGACGCAGGTCTCCGCGTGGGCTTGCGGGACAATGCCTCTACTTTTGTCGGAGGCACGCCATCACGATGACCGTGATCGGGTGACCTCCGAGGGCGCAAAACGGAACCTTGTCTCCCGAGTCGTTCCAGACGTTCAATCCCGTCAAAGATAGCAGTTAATTTGTATTCCTGCTTCAATGCTTCTACGATTTGGTACCGTGTCTGTGCCTGATAACGTACCAGAATTTCCCATTCTACGTCGTTTACCTGAATGATGTCGCCCGTTTCAAGATCGGCGACATATTTGTGATTGTCTCGTTCAAATTTATGATGACGTTTTAAATGGTAATTGGTGTGAGATACCATAATTTGATTCCTATTCTGCTTTCATGGCTATCGGCTTTCAGTAGAAAAGGCTTTTGGTAGATGAGAAGCCTCTTTACCGATCGCTGACCACTGATGACTGACCGCTATTGATCAGATAGTCCCATCGATTAAGCCGCGAACCCTTTTCAGAATTGCCTTTGCTTCGGTTTCATTTGTAACCAGTTCGGCAAGAAGTGCCTCCGCTTCTCTGGTGGTATGGTCCTTCAAAATGCTCAGCACCAATCCATCTTCAACACGCAACGGATACATCGAATCTCGGATCAGACACTGTTCATAATACGCATTCATACCCAGCACAAGCGACCTGTATGTTAGTTCCTGTTGTCCCTCTTCTGAGGGTTGTACTGGTGCAAACACATTTAAGAGTCTGTTTGGATTGAGGAGTTTCTTTTTCCGATGAAGTTCCTCAAACAACTGCACAATGCGGTGCGCAGTCTTATCCCACGTGAACAGCAATGCCCGTTGCCTTGCTTTCTTAGAAAGTGTCCACCGCATTTTATCGCTGTTCAATAGCAAGTTAATCTTCTCGGAAAAATCTATCGGACACGGATAACTCACAAGAGTTGCTATGTCTCGGTCGAAATTCTCGGCATCCGCAACCAATCCGGCATCTCCGACAACCGATGGAACACCATCGAAATTAGGAACGACCGGTGGAACCCCACACGCCATCGCCTCAAGCACCGTCAACCCAAACGTCTCTTCACCCGACATCGATAGAAAACAGTAGACATCAAATGCGTTGTAGATAAGGGGTAGCTTCTCACGGGGATGGAATCCTACATAGACAAGGTTATCAGGAAGTTTCCGGGAGGCATACCGTCCCATATCGGGTCCTGCAATTAAAAAAATCAGATGTGGGTTCAGTTCCGCTAATTTTAAGTAGACAGACGCTCCTTTTTCCGACTGCACTCTGGAGAGATAACCGACAGTCGGTGCTACCTCAATACGATCATCTCTGACTTCCTTCGCAATTTTACGCTTCGCTGCCGCTTTATCCATCGGTTTAAACAACGCCGAATCCACACCGTTGGGCAACGTATTGAAGAAACTCGGATCCCAGACATAATCAGCATAAAAGTCTCGGACGTAATCTGATGGCGCGGTAAACCCATCACAATCTCGCATTGCGGCATAATGCCGAAAAATCGAATTCATCGCTTGGCCGCCGTGGCCACGCGGTGCATGACATTGAACGAGGATCGGTGGAAACTCTGGGTATCGGTAAAGCGGGAGCAACCATTGCTCATGCTCCAGATGCAAGGTCAGAATGCCGTAATACGTTTCTGCTATTTTTGACCGAAGGCGGACCAAGTCCTCAACGCCGATATCGACTTCATACACCCCGTCCGCGATCTTTCTGTTTCGGGAACCCGCAAAGTGGAGGTCTACGTACTCGGTGAGATGTTGAATCATATAAGAAAGTGCCATGTTGGTGCCGGCGGATAACATTTCAATATCGAAAAACGAATCCACAGTGGCACTGGGAATTACAACAAGCAACTTCCGCCGCTTGCTTTCCGCCGAGAGACTTTCCCGTAAATCGTCACCGCGATTGAACAGCAAGCCTTCTTTCTCAAGTTCCGAGAATCTCTCAAACGCTTCAGAAATATCATCTGCTTCATAGAATGCACTCAGGGTCTGGACAATTGCCTCGTTCGTCTGTGTTTTCGCGAGTTTTAGGATATCTGCCATCACAGCAGAGAGTTCGACGAGGCGTGCTTTCTCAAGATCTGCCGCATAAAATACACCCTCCTCTTCAAAAACATAGAGTGGGTGCAACATTTTTGGAAAATCGAGCAATTTTTATTTTTTTCCTTTCCGTTTCTAACAAAATTTACAGTCGCCTCTTTTAAAGACTGCACTTTTTGCCCAAAAACGTGCATAATCTGAAAAAAATGAAAATTTATTTTTCATCTCCGAGTTTATAGCAGGGCGAGAATATATTCTAAATGCCCATACCATAAGGATTAGATACATTTTTCTGTTGTGATTAGGTGAAATAATATGGAATGCAAAATTTTGCATTCACACCATAAGTTTTGCAGTTTTTGCGACAAAAAATGTAGTTTTTAAGAAAAAGTATGAAATTCATCTCAAAAGGATATGTCCAATTTCCTAAAGGAGAAGCTCTGTATATTTTTCTGGGAAAACGCAGATTTTTTCACTTTTATGCACGTTTTCAGGCGAAAAGTGCAGTCTATAAGTAATAGGGTACATTTTATTTGGCGAGAATCTTGAAATCCCGACCTATCCCATCAGATTATGGAGCCATTACATAGATGAACTGAGCCACCCACATCACGAGAGATAACTGCTTGAAATCTAAGCGATAACAAAAAAACATTATGTTAGGAGGTATTGATACCGTTTTGACATTTAACATTTTCACCAGAAGCGTCGTACTTGCTTTTATGTTCGTAACGTTCTCTACATCGGCATTTGCGCAGACGGGAATTCTTAGCTTACCCGCCGGAAAAAGCGCGATCGGGTTAGGATTTCAGTTATATGATCCACCATCAAAACTTCAACGAAACTCTGGCAACTATCAGCATCGGTTTCGAGCACAGAACATCAGGGGCAGTCTTGATTACTACTTCAACCGACAGTTGAAAATATCTTTTATTCCTGGTATTGCATTTCTGAATATCGCGAGTCGAGATGATATTGATGTGCCGCCGTCGCCATCGGCTGAACTTCGGTTGACAGCCACTGGTGCTCTGGACACGCAGAAGACTTTAGACTATTTTGTGAGAGGCGGACTCCGGTCGCACTACACGCAGATTCATAGTGGCGGTCGAGCATTACACTATGTCAACATGACGCTCACTGGTGGTGTCGGTTTCCTCTACAAACTCAAAACACTAACAGAATGGCAATTCAACCCGTTTTTCGGTGTGTTCTATTCAAACATCTGGCGGAACACATCAACGATTCGTGAGATTTTCGTCGATGATACATATAACCTATTCACAGGTGAAGCGGGTGTCGAAATAGAAGCATCTCCGACAACGAATATAATCGGCAGTGTAGAGTTCTCGTTTGAGACTTCAGAGATTATTTACAATGTCGGCATAAGTTTTCGCTAAAGGAGGCGGTACATGACCAAAATTTTATGGATACTTTTACTTTTCACCTGCATCGTAGGCTGTTCCACTGACAGCAACGAGGATGGCACACAAAGCCTTTTCGCTACACCCCCAATCATAGAAGAACCAGAAACCGAGACGAGACCACAACCGCCCATCCAACAACCGCTAGAACCAGTCCCCGTTGCGGAACTTGAACCAGAGCCTGAGCCTGAACCTGAACCCGTCCCACCACATGGCGGGGCACGTGATTTAGTAGGTCCGAAACTTTTGGAAAGTAGCATCAACGCTGGAGCGATTGATGTGGATATCGATTTAGATAATGTAGCACTTGAATTTGATGAGAAAATCGGTAAGTCCAATTTAAAAATTGTTGACAGAGACAACACCAGTTTAAGGTGGACGCGAATTATCCAGGGGAAAGAAGTGATTCTGGCGAAACTTGCCCCTCGTGGAAAGGATTTGGAAATGGAAAACACGTATTCAATCATCGGTACCGTTGAAGATGAACATCAAAATGCCAGAGTGATCCTCATTACATTCACAACGTCAATCAAGGAATAATGCAGATAAAAAATCCTACGTTCGCTAAGCCGAGAAAGGAACCTATAGCATGCGACAATTTTTTGCGAGAATTTACCTTATACTCCCTCATATTTGAACTCGTCTATGACAGTTTTTAAAGCGGTTTAGAAGCCGCTATCACTATGGGAATCACAGCGATTTCAAAATTCAGGCAGCTTAAAATCCTGAATTTATGGAATAACGGAATGGAAAATATTTTAGATGCATAATCCAAAGGAATCCTATGCTTAGAAACTATAGCATAACGTTGATACTCTGCCTGTCTTTTTCCCAAGCAACCGCTTTAGCGGACCCTGGAGAACTTGACGAACAGGGTGGACACTATAATCAGAAAACAGGCGAATACCACTACCACCGACGAGTAGCTCCACCGTTGGAATTGCCTAATACTTCGACCGAGATACATTCGAGTGCGATCGCTAATGCCAGACGTGATGCGATTGCTGATGCCCAGCGTGATAACACATGGTATGGCGCAGGTTTTCTTTTTGGAGTGTTCGGTGTCGGTGCTGCTTACGTGATGACCCCTCAGGTGCCACCGGTGAACCTGCTCGGTAAATCACCTGAATATATTATCTTTTATACTGATGCCTATCAACAGGCAATGCGAAAACTCCGTGTAGAGCATGCAACAACCGGCTGCCTCGTTTGGAGTGGGGCGGTCGTATTCTATTACCTACATCAGGGCAATTGTAGGAACAACAATATATGATGCTACGTCGATTTTTCACCGTAGTAATCTTCATTTTCATTTTACAGACTACTGTCACCTAAGCGCAAGCCGTATTTCACTCATGGATTGCTATGACTAAATAGTTCAATCCATAAACGATGAAAGGATCCAGAACCGTTTATTACAACGGCGTAACTCACGGCGATTGGTGCAATACAAAGACCTATTCAATGAATTACAAATTCTGTCTTGTGTTTTAAAGTCTTAAGTCAATCTTTAAGGGAGACATAGAATCGTGAATAGTCCCAAACAGTTAACACGCATCGGTATATTTTACCTTGAAGAAGCCATTTTAGATGTGCTCTCAGAGGCTCGGCACCAAGGGCACGATTTTATTTCTAAAACCGATATAGAACGAGAAGTGGGCATATACCAACGTTGGGAAAATTCCCAACTCCTTTGTGCCAGCATTCTTAATAAATTAGAAGGAGATGCACGGATCAAGACTCGGCAGAGTGAAACTGGAAGAACAAGAACAGGCTGGCAAATTGAAGAGACCGAATACAACCAACGTATAGGTGCTGAACCGCCTGTTCAGCCGTTACCTTCTGGGCCGCTTATTGTTATTATGCCAGACGGAGAAAAGATTGCCGAGACCCGCGGCGTAGACACTTTTGTTAAAGTCATTGAAAAAATCGGGATAGAAAAGGTAAAGGCACTTGGAATTATAGCCGTCCAGCGTCGTCGGTTGCCTCTCATTTCAGACGATGAAGATGCAATACATACACAGAGACCATCGGGTCGCTATTACATTGCATCAGGAAACTCTACACCGCAAAAGAAAAGATGGCTCGATGAAATAGCATCGCGTCTTCAACTGAAGATACAGGTAATTGCTGCCCATAGGGTGAGAAGTAACCAGAGTTAGGCGGTGCTTTAAAAGTGGGTATATTCTGAAGGCGCAAAAAGAGGGTGGCACACACCACCCTCTTTCGTAATTTCTGTAAAGGAAAAATGAGGTGTATTATCTTTGGCTTTACGATTGCGGGTTGGTCTGTCTCCGCTTCTACCAAGATTTGGAATCCTTCTGTCAACGGCTCAAATATTTGAATGCGACTGACACCCATCGACGTTCACACAGGCACCTGTCACAAGACTGGCGCGTTCCGATGCGAGAAACACGACGACATTCGCGATTTCTTCCGGTTTTCCGAACCTACCGAGCGGCATATCGCTTTTTACAAAGGCTTCCATTGCCTCCGGGTCTGCTGCGATGCGGCGCGCCCAACCTCCACCGGGAAAGAGAATCGAACCCGGGGCGACGCTATTGACGCGGATATTGTCCGGTGCAAGCTCCCTTGCCAACGACTTTGTCATACTGATCTCGGCGGCTTTTGCGGCGTTATAGGTGATGTGTCCACCACCTTCCCTACCGTAGATGGAGGTTATCATCAGAATCACACCACTCCCCTGCTTTTTCATTTCAGGGATCGCGCCTTGGTTCACCCGCGCTGCAGAAACAAGATTCAGATCGAGAATTTCGTGCCATTCGGTATCCGAAATCTCTTGTAGAGGCGTCCATCGACTGCCACCGACGTTGTTCACAACGACATCAATCCCGCCATACGTTTCCACCGTCTCTGATATGAAGGCGTTCACCTGTTCACCATCCGTAACATCTGTGAGTTTGGCGAAGACCTCCGCGCCTTTCGCTGTCAGTTCGTCTGTTACGCTTTGGAGTGTATCTTGGGTCCTGCCACAGATGCTCAACCGCGCTCCCTCTTCAGCAAAACCGTGTGCGATAGCACGTCCTATACCGCGACTCGCACCTGTTACAACGACCACTTTGTCTTTTAGTCCTAAGTCCATTGGATCTCCTATGTCTTTTTGTAGTATGGGTTTATGAAACAAGTTCTAACATTTCTATGTCGGTATTATACCCGATACTCTCGAAAAATATCAACGGGATAGTTTCAGTCGTCAGCAAGAATCGCGAGCACAGTTTGCTCCTACAGGAAAATTGGATGAGCCTGTTTAAAATAAAAACACGCTTGACAATTTATAAAGATTGTGTTAAAATATATGCATTGAGTGTATTCGTAAAGATTCTGCCCGATTTTAGAATAACACGTTCAGCCCCTTCCCAGTAACGGGTGGGGACCCCGGCGTTGCAAGCTGCGCCACCTTTAGAATAGCAAGTTCAGCCCCTTCCCAGTAACGGGTGGGGACCCCGGCGTTGCAAGCTGCGCCAAAATAGGAAAAAGATTCATGGCATACTATATCACTGACGAATGTATTGGATGTATGGCGTGTTTGACGAACTGCCCAGTTGACGCAATCACGGGCGATCGAAACATGCTACACATCATCGATCCGAATATTTGCATTGATTGCAGTGCCTGCGGAATGGTCTGTCCCGTCGAGGCAATCCGTGACCAATTCGGGGAGGTCTGCAAATTCATTCGTCGTCCCACACACCGCCCTATCGCCGTTATCTACGAAGAACTCTGCTCTGGCTGTGACTTCTGTGTCCATATTTGCCCTTGGGATTGTCTTGAACTCAAGGATCCAGAGACCGGCGAACACGCCGAAAGCTTCTTCGGCATCTGCGAATTGGTTAAACCCAAAGACTGTGTCGGCTGCAAGTTGTGCGAAGAGGTCTGTATCAAGGACGCTATCCGCGTTGAATCCCCCGTGCTTGTGGAACTCGCTGAAGCCGCAGACTAATATTTCTAACGATTATGTCTGGGCGGGGTGTCCGTTGTCCACCCCGATCTAAAATTGGCACGACACCTGTTTGAGGTTACGAAAGGTTTCTTAGCAATTCGGAATCTGTACTGATAAGGGAAGGGTAGCCCAGAAGCGATCCTTAAAAAGCCTGGTCTGAGGTTTAAAAAGGCCTTTTAACAATTGAAGGACTGCAAGAACAGCGGACGCAGCAGCTCAGAAGCAATCGTTAAAAAATGGCGAATACACATCTCTATAAACCGCACCTCGTCATCGTCATCTCCGGTCCCTCTGGTTCAGGGAAAAGCACCGTCATCAATGCCCTCTGCGAAGCGGATGAAACCCTCCAATTATCTGTCTCTGCGACGACGCGTAAGCCACGCCCCGGTGAGAAAGATGGCGTTGATTATCACTTTTTGTCAAAAGCGGAATTTGAAAAGTCTATTCAGCAGGACAAGTTCTTAGAATGGGCAGAATATGGCGACAATCTCTACGGGACACTCAAATCCGAAATTGACGCCGCACGTGACGCTGGAAAGGACGCTATCTTAGAGATTGAGGTAAAGGGGTCCTTGCAAATTCGAGCGCAAGATCTCACGCCGGCAAGAAGTATCCTTATCTTTATCATCCCACCATCACTCGCCACCTTGGAGAAACGTCTCCGCCGCAGAAATACAGAGTCGGAGACAGAACTGAAACAACGATTGGATATAGCAAAATCTGAAGTTCGTATGATTCGGCATTACGATTATTGGGTTAGCAACCCACAGAAGGCAGTCAAGCAGGCAGTTCAACAAATTCAGACGATTATCACTGCCGAGCGATCTCGCATTGATGCCAAACTCATAGAGACCATCAACCCTTTACTCGGTATTGACGGCGCAGATTAAATTCAAATTTGGGATTTCAGGTTATCTCTTAGAATCCACGCAAATACCTTTGTTAGCGAATGAAAATCGATGCCTGCATGCCAAAATCTCGTAACTCACAACTTGGATTAAATTTGACAACGGAAAAATCGGCACAGAAACCCAATAGTTAAAAATATGGAATTTAGAGAGCAGACGATCATCTTAGGTGTTACAGGTGGCATCGCCATCCACAAGTCGATTGACGTAGCAAGCCAACTCGTCAAAGAGGGTGCATCCGTCCACGTCGTCATGACGGAAAACGCCACGCGTCTCGTGCAACCCTTGCAATTTCAAGTCATCTCACGGAATCCTGTCCTCTTGAACCTATTTGACGCAGGAACAGACTGGAAACCCCCGCATATCGACCTTTCTGACCGTGCGGATCTACTCGCAATCGTCCCTGCTACAGCGAACATTATCGGTAAGATGGCAAACGGCATCGCTGATGACGCGCTTTCCACCGTTGCCGTTTCCGTTCACTGCCCAATCCTCCTCGCACCGGCGATGAACGGCCACATGTACCACAATCCGTTTGTGCAACGGAATATCGACACTTTGAAAACACACGGGATCCATTTCATTGAACCCGCCAGTGGTGACTTAGCATGCGGTTATGAAGGGACGGGACGACTGAATACAGTGGAGGCAATCCTACAACAGATACGTGATCTGCTCACTTCAAAATCGGACACGACCCCCAAGGTTGAAGCACACGATTTACGAGGGACACGCGTTCTTGTCACAGCAGGGGCGACGCGTGAATATATCGATCCCGTCCGATTCATTACCAACCGCTCCAGCGGCAAGATGGGATATGCCATTGCTGAAGCGGCTGTACAGCGCGGCGCAGAGGTGCGTCTGATTAGCGGCACTGCGACTGTCCCTGCCCCTATCGGCATTGAGATTCAGCACGTCGAGACGACGCTTGAGATGTACGATGTACTTCTGCAAGCTTTCAAAGAAACAGACATCGTTATCATGGCAGGCGCGCCCGCTGATTACCGACCAAGCGAATTTACGCCCCATAAAATCAAAAAAACGACCGAAACTTTGACCCTGCCACTTGAAAGGAATCCGGACATCGCGCAGGCACTTGGCGAACAGAAAACGAACCAAACCCTCGTTTGCTTCGCCGCCGAAACGAACGACATCCTTGAGAATGCCCAAAAGAAGTTGATACGTAAAAACTGCGATCTCATTGTCGCAAATGACATCCTCGCGGAGGGAGCGGGATTTGGAGTCGATACGAATATCGTAACCTTGCTGGACCGAGACGGCACCTGCGAACAACTCCCACGTTCCTCAAAACGAGACGTGGCAGATGCCATTCTGACAAAAGTTGTTTCCCTCAGGACGCGAAAGTAGTAAGTCCCTTGAGGATAAGGATTTACTAACGCTTCCGAAAAATCAATCAAATCTTCAAAATAGCAACGAAACTATAGCCCATAACGAAGTGGAGGGCGGATCTACGGAGAGACACGTGAACACACAAATTCGCTTCATCGAACCGAAAGGTAAATTAGAAAGATGAACCACCGACAGGTCCGCGATTTCTTTGCGTACAATCACACCCGCCCCAAAAAACAATTAGGACAAAATTTCCTCGTTAATCCAGAAGTCCTCGAAATTATCGTCCAAGCAGGAGAACTCACAGACACCGATACAGTCATAGAAATCGGTGCGGGTTTAGGGTGCCTTACGGATGCTTTGGCACGGCACGCCAAACGTGTAGTTGCCGTTGAGGTGGACGAGTTATTATACAAAGCGTTAGCAAGTCAATTCTCAACAGATTCACACATTCAACTCCTTAACGCCGACATCCTTAAACTGGAACTCGATTCACTATTGTGTAGAGACACAACGAGCGCGCCCGCTACATTTAAAGTCATAGCGAACCTGCCCTATAGCATTACGACCCCAATCTTGTGGAAATTGCTCGATCATCACAAACAAATACATAGTTGCGTATTGATGATGCAGAAGGAAGTCGCTGAAAGGATTGTTGCTGAACCGGGAGGAAAGGATTACGGCGCATTGACAATCGGAGTCGCTTATCGTACGGATGCGACTCTCATTGCCACACTGTCGCCAGAAAATTTTTATCCAGCACCCAAAGTAGACTCCGCGCTCCTAAAACTGACAATGCGCGAAAATCCAAAGGTTAGGGTTGAAAATGAGGAATTCTTCTTTAAAGTCGTCCGGACGGCGTTTCGGACACGGCGGAAGATGCTAAAAAATACATTGGTTAGAAGTAGACTGGCATCGGCGAAAGTATTGGAAACAGCCTTTGAGGAACTCAGTATAGCACCAGAACGGCGTGCTGAAACATTGGATATCACGGAATTTGCCGCCCTCGCAAATTTTTTGTTTTCTAATGATTACTCACCCGCAAGGTAAAATTAAAAACTATAAGCGGATATCTAATTCAAACAGTTGCCAATACACAATCTTCCAATCCCTTTCTTCACGACGGAATTCAAACTTGCAACTGGCTTTGAGCTCCCTTAGGTCACGCTCTTCCCCTTTTTCCGCGTTAACATCCAGTTGAAGCGTCGCTGCCGCTTTCCGGGCATGCGTTATATCCATTTCTATATCTTGGAATAGGAATTGAAGCGAGACGTACTCCTCAAAAAGTTGTGTCATTGCCGGAACGACATCCGCATAATTTTCAGGAATAATCCCGGATGCGACACCGAAAAGTGTGGCTGGATCGTCCGCGGCGACATAGGTTTCCGAGAAGAGTGCTTCAATAGTTTCGATGTTTTCCATATCCACCGATTCAAGGAGATCTGCAAAATTGTCAAAAAATTCCTGCAACTCTACCACTGGATCCTTCAACGGTGTCAACATAATATCTACAACCAACCGTTCCTGTTTAAGCACAACCGGCTGGCTATACGGCTTATAATCCGGATCGATAACGGTCAAGGTATGAACATCGTCGTAAAGGACACCTTGAAACGTATAATTGCCATCTACGCCAGTTTCAATGGATTGTCCGAGCAGCGTTACAGTTGACCCGGGAATACGATTTCCTGTTCCAGCATCGGCGACAGTTCCAGAGACTGTGCCGTATTCAAGCATTGCCGGTTTTTCAGATTCGGGTTCAGTTGTCTCTTCCGCTTCCCCACAGGCAAAAACGCAAGCTATCAGTAGGAAAAGCGAGATATTTTTCTTAAATGTCACGGTTTGTTTACCATCCCTTTTTAATTTTCCGTGCGCGCGGTCAAACTATTTTCTTGACATACTCCCACAGCTGAAGCAGTGGGATTCTCTAAAAATCCTTTGCTTTTCTGTGTGGATCGTGGGGTATAGACTTCGGATGAAGTCTACGAGGGTTGCTTGCGATCGCAAGTCTGACACCCTCTAACCCAAAGGTTGATGCCCCAACCTTAAGTATATTGATAGCAGCGTTGACATCCCGGTGATGTTTTCGCTTACAACCTGAACATTTCCACTTACGGACATCAAGAGTCATGAACATATCTATTTGTCCGCAGTGACTACACGTTTTGGATGTCGGCGCAAATCTATCAATATAGCAGATGTGCTTTCCGTGCTTTTTCGCTTGATGTCGCAACTTCAGATGAAACCCATACGGCGCAATATCAGAGACCTTGCGTCCCCAGAGACGTTTCATTCCTTCAAACGAAAGCGTCTCAAAAAACAAGACATCGTATTGATGAACCAGTTGCTTGGCAAGTTTCCAATGATGATCTTCGCGGAGCCATCTGATTTTACGGTGAACACGCGCAGCATTTAGACGTTCACGTTCTCTGTTGTTGCTCCCTTTTTGTTTGCTTGACTGCCTCTGTTGAGCTGATTTGAGTTTCGATTGTACGGTGCTATAGAAGTGAGGGGATTCCCGTTGTGTGCCGTCGGAACAGGTGAACATCGTTTGGATACCGAAGTCGTACCCTGCAGCTTCACCCGTCTTGGGTGTGACTTCGGTTGCGACATGGGCTGTTACAACGGACATATAGAAATCTCCAAGTGCATCTGCTTTGACGGTGACAGTCTTGATATTACCGAGTATCGGACGACTGAGATTAAAACGGTAGTCGCGTTTCATAATCCGAACGCGATCGCCATAGATACCAAACCCTAAATCGCCTTCTTCGGGATCAGCAAACTTAAAACCTGATTGGCACATGGTGAACGAGTAAGGTTTTCGCCAGGACCGAAACTTCGGAGGACGTTTCGCAAGACCTTTAAAGAAACGTATGTAGCCCGCATCAAGTCTTTTGAGTATCTCACGCGCTGACCACGTGTTAAGTTCTCGCCAATGTGCAAATATTTCCGGATGTGAGTTCTTTAGAACGGTGAACTCACGCGACATCTCCTTAAAAGACATATAGGGAAGTCCAAGAGCATACCGCGTGCGTTGCCAACCGAGAAAATAGTTCCATAGTGTGTGCGCGATCCACGTCTTTCGTTTTAAGTTCCGATTGCGTGGCGCACGAAATAATTTATACAGTGTGGTATACATCGTGATTTCCTTTACACCGTGAAACCGCTACGAAACGGAGCAGTGGCACTCCCAAGCGGGAGGTCGTATCCACTGCCACGATGTAGTCTAATTATACCACATTCTCTGCTAAAATTCACATCTTTTTTCGACTTCTGCACGGGCGTTACCCATTGGACCCCGGGGAATGCCATAAGGCATTCATACCGTTGATTCGCTAAAGCATTGGGCTTGTTAGACAATGCCCGTCAAAAGGTCGTTTTGTCGGTTCCGCACGCGCCGTTGTTGCGTGCTACGCGTTTTGGAAATTTTTAACGATGTGCTTCTGAACTGCCGCGAAAAGACAGTGGTCCCAAGTCTTCGCGTCTCGTTAGTGATCCTCATTCATTAAAAAACTTCTCAAGCGTTTGTAATTTCGGCGGTTTCGTGAACAAAGAAACAATTATCAATACAACAGACGAAACAGCGACCAGAATCGCAGCAGGCATAATCCCGATCCCGCCGACACTATACCCAGGTGTCTGCCAGTTTTGAAGAAAGAAATAGAACCATAACAGAATTACACTGATGATTGCGGCGCATACACCGTGCTTCGTGCTACGCTGCCAGAACAACGCCGCAACGACAATCGGAAAGAGACCCGCAAACCCAGTGAACGACCAAACAGCGAGTCTAAAAATGCTGGGTGTCGCGATGAGCGAGATGAGATAGGTAACGCAAAGCACGCCGCTCACAAATAACCGTCCTACCCACACCCGTTGCCGATCCGAAAACGCTTCCCGACGATAATGTCCAACAATATCGTGCGTGAACATACTCCCAATAGCAAGCGATTGCGAATCCAACGATGACATAATTGCCGCGAAGACACCGGCTCCTAAAAACCCAGCTAATACGCCAGGGGCGTGTATATGAATCATCTGAATTAGCACATTGTTCGCTTGTGCGCCCTGCAAATTCGGGACATCCACGTTCCCCAGTATTCCCAGCAGTACGCTCGGAATCCATACAACCGCAATACACAACGGATACAAGATAATCGCATAACGGAACGTCCCGACCTCTTTCGCCGTTAGGAAATGCGAAAAGATATGTGGAAACATGCCGACACAGAGCGGAACACAGAGATACGTCAGAAGCTCCAACGGCTTGATATGTTCTGCCTGCATCAGTAAACTCGTGTCTACTTTAGAGATAGCATTTGAAAATCCACCCATCCGATTCGTGATGACAAAAAAGGTGATGCCTCCGAGGGTCATGAAAACGAGCGTTTGGAATGTGTTTACCCAAGCAGTGCCTCGCATACCGCTGTAGGTAACATAACCCAGAACGACAGCACAAATGAGTAACCCCCCCATCCATTGTGGAATTTGACCATCTGTGAGTGTCGCCAATGTCCCGCCGCCGCCCATCACACCGATAAGCAGATACGGGATAAGCAGCAACACAAACACAACGAAGAGGAGCAGTCCCAAACCATCGGACTCCCATCGGTCCCGGAAGTACTGTACCTGTGTCACATAGCCAAACCGCTTTCCAAGCCGCCAGAGGCGAGTCCCAATAAAGAGGAATATACACGGAATGACGATCGCCGAAGAAGACGCCATCAGTGCAAAAACACCGATCCCCCTATGGTAGGCTTCACCGGACGCACCGAGGATCGAGAACGCCGTCATATTCGTGCCGAAAAGCGTCATTAACAGGATAAACCAATTGATCGTCCGACTCGCGACAAAGTAATCTTCTCCGGTATTTCGGAAAAGTTTATGGCTCAGTGCACCGAGAACCAAGACCGCAGCAAGATAAACAAAAATGACCGCAAGGCTCATCGTTCTCCCCAATCCCCTCGCGCTTTAACGAAAGCCGCCATCAGCAACACTGCTGCGAGACACAACCCTATATGATAAAGCAACCCCACTGGCAACCCTAAAACAAGCCGTGGGGTTTCCCAGAGCCAAAAATCGTTGTGAAGTAAGAACAATAACACAAGTAGACAATAGAGGAGCCATTTAGTTCGGTGCTTCATGAGGTGCCTCCTTTTTTCGCCAATTGTAGTAGAAAATGGCAACACTCATAAGCACTACAATCGCATGGATCCATACAAATTGCATACCCGTCGGCGCAAAAAAGAGAATGAGTGCCGCGACAAACAGAATGCAGCGCGCCCACAGCGATAATCTGTTAAAGACATAACCCGTGATAGCCGTCGCCAAGATAACCGTCCCGAGGAGCGTCAGCGAAAAACTCACGGAAACGTCCCATATCATCGGCGAACCACCACTCTCATTCAGCCAGAGCAATGCGGGTCTCAAAACAAACGCGTAAGGCAGCGCAAAACCGACGAGCGCGAACCTGAACGCCGCGAATCCGGTCGCCATGATTCCGGAACCCGCGATCGCAGATGCCGCATACGCCGCCAATGCGACAGGTGGTGTCACCATCGACATCATCCCGAAATAGAAGATAAAAAAATGCGCCGCAAGCGGAACGACCCCCAAGTCCAAAAGCACGGGACCTACTAAGATCGCCATCAGTAGATAACAGACCGATGAAGGCAACCCCATCCCCAGAATAATTGTTGAAATCATGAGGAAAAACAGTGCCAACAGCAGGTTCGTAGCCGCCAGCGGTAAGAGTGCGGACGGCAACTTGCCACCGATGCCCGTCAACGTCACCACACCTAAGATGATACCGACACATGCCGCAGCCGCAATCAATGATACACCGCTCTGCGCTGCCCGCTCACAAGGCGAAATTAAGAAGTTTATCCCTTGTCGCAGGGGCGAGGGAACCTCGCCCTCTTCCGAAACACCAACACTGGTAGGGGGCGTACCCTCCGAATCGCGATGTCTGTCAGTTGCTGAATGTCGTCCGCGGATTCGGCGGATCAAGAAGTCCAACAGGCTTATCGCGATGACCACCAACAGACTCCAACTCACGGCGCGGAACGCCGTAGCACCCATTAACAGAACCCCGATGAGCGTAACAAACGCCGCAAGAAAGATGCCGCCTTGCAACGTCAAAAATTTCCCGTGCTTCTCCTCCTGTGTGGAAGGGGTTTCCAATGCTTCTTCAGAACTGTGAACGGCATCTGGCGCATGCCCACGACTTTTCGCCACAAAGTGTACCATACACAGCATTCCGGTATAGTAAAGAACTGCTGGGAGCAGTGCCGCCTTGATAATCTCCAGATACGTAACAGCAGGCTCTACGATCTCCAGCATCATATACGCGGCGGCACCCATAATAGGCGGAACCAACGCCCCACCAGAACTCGCTGCGGCTTCTATTCCGCCTGCTATTGCGGGTTGAAACCCGGCGCGTTGCATCAATGGAATCGTGAACGTTCCAGTCGTTGCTGTGTTCGCGACAGCCGAACCCGATAGCGATCCCATCATGCCGCTACTCAGGACAGCGACCTTCGCAGGTGCCCCCGTACTCGAGCCGAACACGTGCCTCGCTAAATCCAAGACATAATTCGTTGCCCCTGTTCGCTCCAACAACGTCCCAAACAACACAAACAGAAACACATAAGTGAACATCACCCGAAGTGCGATGCCAAACGCGCCCTGACTGTGTAAAAATGTCTGGCTGACGATGCGTTGGACGGAATACCCACGATGCGGGAACAGCCAATCCGGCATAAATTGTCCAAAACCGGCATAGAGGAGAAATGCGAGCGAGAGCAGTGGAAGCGTTACCCCGATAGAACGGCGGGTCGCTTCTAAGATTAAGAGAAGTCCAAGCCCGCCGATGATGTAATCCAGTGGCACCTCCGCCCCCGCCCGGTCACCAAGAGATTTACCGTCTAACCAGAACGCTTGAAAAATCGGTTCCGTTTGACCGAAAACATAGCCGAAACAGACAATCACACTCCCTATCAACACAACATCCAGAAACCGAAAAGCACGATTGTCCGCAAAACGGGGATGAACAGGGTATCTCAGAAATACCACTATTAACCCCAGCATCGCGAAGACTGCTAACTCCGATTGCGGTGTAAGCTGCGGATAGTTGACCTCGGCTAAGATAAAGAGGCACAGCAGCACCGAAACTATAGGAAAGATGTAATTTTTTGATTTTTGTTTCAATGCCTTGAGTGAATTTGTTATCCGAGACGAAGGGTTTTAGCGGTTCCCGCAAGAGCGCGCTAAATCATGAGGAATAAAAACTATCCGATAACCGCTTTAAGTCTAACAGGAAATGAGCCAGAAGTCAAGGAAAAGGAAGGATTCACGCCGAGTTATCTTCAACTTGCTCCGTCTTCCGAGCCGTCCCCTTGAACACGGCGTAGAGATACCAGAACGCAGGCACCAACAGCACACCGCCCACAACCAGCACAATCAACAGTGGTCGTAGTACGGCATCCGGTGCTGCTGTATTTGAAAAGGTCAAGTCCGGCGTGACGAGATACGGATACTGCGCCAAACCCCAACCGAAGACGATCAGCGTAACCTGTATCGGGACAAGGATACACGCAAGACGAAATTGGCGTTTCCAAATTGCCCAGATCGCCCACAGCGCAACTGCCCCCGTCAAAATTTGAAGGGACTTTTCTAACAATCCCAATCCTTTAGGTGAATCAACGGTATGAATGCCTTATGGCATTCCCCGGGGTCCAAACCCGTAGTGCTCGTGCTGGCGTGAAAAAACATTTGACATTACACGTAAATTGTGGTATAATTAGTGTATCAGGTTGGCAAGCATTACCAGCGTTGCCTCTCGGTAACGTGCTTGCCTCCCACTGGTAAGGGGATAAACACCTGATACCTGATATACCATGCGAAAACAAAAACAAGACTATCGTAGTTATGTTATTGCGACATCTGAGAAATCAGAGCGTTTAGATAGTATCAATCGTTTAGGCGGTCGTATCTATTCCAAGACGGTATCACTTACGCAAAAGACACACGATCAGAAAGGGTTTTGGCTGTCGGATAGTGGACTTAAGAAGTATCTCAAGTTCAAGGGTTATCCATGCCATGCTCATTCTGTTCAGGCGATCATAGACGACTACTGCGGAGCCAGGCGTTCTTTCTTTAGTAATCTCAAGAGCAACTCGAATGCCAGACCGCCTTTCAAGCGTAAATGGTATCACACGTTCACGTGGCGTGCGACAGGTATTTCTTATGGTCGAGGTAAACTTCGGTTGTCTATGGGTAAAGAGCAGGACCCACTTTATATTAGGATTGATAAGAAATTTCACGGCAAAGTGCCAGCAGAAATATCGTTAGTGTATAACCGAAACACATATATCTATGAGTTTCACGCGACCTATCAGACCCAACCCGCGAAACATAAAGCAGATTCAGGAAGTGCTGTTGCTGTGGATTTAGGCGAGATACACCCGATAGTCTCTTTTGATGGTCTCACTTCCGAAATCTATAACGGCAGATATTTACGCAGTATCGTTCAATATCGAGAGAAGTTCAAGGCGAAAATCAATCAATTGCTTTCACGGTGTCAACGTGGCAGTCGTCGGTGGAAGAAACTCAAACGTGCCAAGAACCAAACCCTCTATACCCTCAATAATCTTATCCGCGATGTTCGACATAAAATCACGTCTCGGTTTGTTTCTACCTGTAAAGCTAAGAAAGTAGAAACGATTGTTATTGGTGATATAAAGCACATCCGACAATCTATCGAATATGGAAACAAGGTGAATCAGAAGTTGCACCAATGGGCATTCTCTCAAATTACGCAGATGATTACCTATAAAGCAAAAGCGTTAGGTATCAAAGTTGACATCCAAGACGAGGCGTATACGTCTCAAACCTGTCCGTTCTGTGGGCAAAAAAAGAAACCGAGCAAACGAACATATTATTGTTCGCGATGCGGTTGGCACGGACACCGAGACGTTGTAGGAGCGAGCAACATTCTGACGAAGTATCAGGGTTGGCTATTCAACCCTGTAGTCGGGGCGGTGGTATCCCCCACAGGTATCCGGTATGATCCTGACCTGTGTAGACTTGAAAAAGACTGGTCGCCGTTTTCGGGACTCATATCAAGTAAGCCTTCCAAGAGAAGGCAAAGAAGCACACGCCTTTAGGCGTTGTGAGTATCACAAGGGATTGACCAAGGGGCATTACTGAGTCCATATCGAATTGCGGGCACCCCTCAGCCGACAAGAGAAAACTCAGTCCTGCCATTGCACCAACACTCACTGCGGCGATGAGGGCGCGTCGCCGAAAATCTTCCTGCAAAGCAGGGTCCTCGGTCTCAAGGGTGAGATACACCGCCGCCAGCGAGGCGCATAGCGTCAAAGTGAAAAAACCGATTGCAAACGGGAATGGCGCAAGCCATGCCGAGACGAAATCCGGTGTTTCCTCAATTTCCCCAAGAAACCGCCCCGATTGTGTTTAACCATGCCACGATTCAAGCCCAAGCAACTTTTTCCCTAAAGGACTCAACTCGGCTGTTTTACCCTGGTGGTGCTCTTTCTCTTTTGTCTCTCTTCCGAGTCCCGTTAAACGTTCACGCCACCCTTTAATCCGGGACTCAGCATTGCCATCCTCTGGTGCTGGCGACATTGTGATGTATTGCGCCATTCGGGGACGCACAGCGGAGTTCGGGCTACTCCCGTGTGGCAATGCACTATGCCAGATCACCAGATCCCCGGCTTTCCCTGCAACTGGCACCGCTTCGGCTTGATAGTCTCGCACGACTTCCCGCGGATTCGCGTCATCAGGCAAGTCGTTCAACCATTCTTCCAATTTCCGATGAAACCCCGGAATACAGGTAAATGCGCCCTGATTCCCAGGGGTATCCGCCAGATACAAAACACCTTGCACTTTTAAGCGCACCGGCATATTGTCCAACGACATATCCCAATGTAAATACGGACCGGTGAACGTATAATCTGGACGTTCAGGCGGGTTCATACTTGCCCGATCAAAGCTCACCCAGAGTTTCTCAGTATCCCAAATCTCAGAAAACGCCTGATGTACACGAGGATATTGGCGATTGTCCCATAACGCTTGGTGTTGATAAATCTCGACCATGATGCTTCGGCGCGGTGGATCCGGATACCAACTGTCTGGATCCTCACGGTCCATTTCAAGAAAATCCCAGACCGCCTGCTCCGCAGCGCGGCAATTCTCAAGCGGGACAGCCTCTGGCACAACGACGTAACCGTTCTCTTCCCAAAATTCTAAGGCTTCTGCGTCAAAAACTGGCATTATTCTCTCCTTATCTATCGCTTCAGTTTTGAGGTGCTCTGTAAACAGAGAAAGGTCTTGACTATTCAATGTAGTGTTAAGAATATCACAAAAGATTGCGAAAATCAAACTTTTCGACGATAGGCAAGCATCACCCAATATTTAAAAATTTCCTTGTAATCGATTGAACCTTGTGCTAAAGTACGGATACTCCGACTCACAAAACTGAGTGAATATTGAGACGAAGGAGAAGTCATAATGCTTAAAGCAGGATTTATCGGTGCCGGGGGACGCAGTCAAGGCGCACATTATCCCAGCGTGAATCGACTGGAAGATGATGTCGAGATGCTCGGAGTCTGTGAACTCGACGAGGAGAAACTCGCACAGGTTGCCCAGAAATATGAGTTTCCGCACACCTTCACAGACCATAGGAAGCTGTTGGATACCTTAGACTTAGACGTCGTTTATTGTGTGATGAACGAGAAGTGGATTTTGCAACCCGCCTTGGATTGCCTGAACGCCGGCAAGCATCTGTTCATCGAAAAACCACCGGGGGCAAACAGCGACGAAACGCAACAACTCCTTGAGGCGGCAGTCGCCAACGATGTCTATTGCATGGTAGGGTTTCAGCGCAGATATGCCGCTGTTACGCGCGAAGCTATGCGACGCGTCGCAGAAAAGGGACCTGTCACATTAGCCGTCACCACCTTTAACAAGCAAATGATCGGGCAGAACCGAGAATTTACGACAACGCTTTGGAACGATGTCTGCCACGTCGTCGATCTACTCCGCTATATGGCAGGTGGTGAGCCAGTGGAAGTCACAGCGCATCGCGACACATTTGCTGCGGAACAACGCAATTTCTATACCGCCTTCGTCCGTTTCGATAACAACGTCACAGGCGTGCTTTTTGGGAGTCGCGCATCAGGTGGACGCGTACTGCGCTCCGAATTGCACGGTGTCGGCATCGGCTGTTACATGAAAATCCCAGAAGAAATCGAAATTCATGAGGACAACAACAGAAGTGTTATGGGAGGCTGGGAAGTTGACGGTGTAGACGAGCGCGATACACCGAACTATGAAGGCGTGCTGACCATGCATCGCCATTTCGCTGATTGCGTCCGCAACCGGCAAGTCCCGCTGACAGACCTCCGTGATGTTATACATTCTATTCGTTTTGTTGACCAGATAGAGGGGCCGCTACCGGATTAACCGATGCGTGTCCTTCGAGAAACATCACATATTGGAGATTAACCTATGCTTGACGAACGCCATCTACAACACCAGATTACTGACGAGCAACTCCGCGAGATAAACGAAAACGGGCATTTTACCGTTGAAGGCGCGCTCGCACCAGATCTCGTCGAACGGCTTGAAACAAAGGTAGACACCATCTACCAGAACCATCTTGACGCTGGCTACGATCCATACAGTAAGAGTCAACTCACTGAGCATAACAACTTCTTCTATCCGAATTTTCTCGGCACAGATCAGGCTTTCGTGAATATTTTGGATTGGTATAAAACGTTCCCGAAGGTCTGGGGAATCTTGGGATGGAATATCTACTCCTACCACAGCCATTTCATCATCACGCCGCCGCGACCCGACGAGGTCCGTGGGAAACCGGCGCCACTCGGCTGGCATCAGGACAGTGGACGCGTCAACTTTGAGATCGAAAGTTCACCGCGACCCCGCCTGTCCATAAAAGTCGTCTACTGGCTGTCCGACTGTTCCGAAACGGGACGTGGGAATTTCTACGTCATACCCGGAAGCCATCTCTGGGATAAACTCGATCGACCCGAAGACGGTTCGATGCCCGACGGCGCAACGCCCATCTGCTGCAAACCCGGTGATGCAGTCTTCTTCGACCGACGGCTATGGCACGCCCGTAGCGAAAACGATTCAGACATCACCCGAAAGGGACTCTTTTACGGATACGGCTACCGATGGCTACGGAGTAAGGATAACATGACCATACCCGCAGAGATGTTTGCACGGAACGACCCGATTCGACAGCAGCTACTCGGCGGTGGCACCGACGCAAACGGACATTTTACACCCAAAGATGTAGATGTGCCGCTGAAGGTATGGCTTGAAGAAAAAGGTATCATTTCCAACTGAAATGGTAAGCCATTGAAGTCCAAACCAGCGACATGCTAAACGCACATTTACTTGACATCCGTAGCAAATTGGCGTATAATTTTATTAACAATGTATCTAATGGAGGCATAACGCGATGTTTCAAACGCGGCTGAATGCAAGCGTCTGGGCTGTTATCCTCATAACAGCGATTTTGATTCCAGCAGCTTCAGGGGAGGAAGCAGTGACAACGCCAAACACACTAAAAGTGGGCATGGTCGCCCCAGATTTCACACTGAAAGATGAAGAAGGCGTCGAGCGAAGCCTCAGCGACTATTTAGGAAAAAAGAATATCGTTCTCGCTTTCTATCCAAAAGATTTTACAGGTGGATGAACGACTGAACTTTGCTCGCTCCGGGATAATTTGAGCGAGATAGAAGCAACCGATAGTGTCCTTTTCGGCGTCAGTGTTGATTCTGTCGAATCGCATAAGCGGTTCCGGACAGAACAGAAATTCGGATTCTCACTCTTAGCCGACACCGAATTTGAGGTGAGCAACCAGTATAGTGGTATCATTGAAAGTTTCAACGCCTCAAAACGGACAACTTTCATCATTGATAAAGCGGGATACATCCGTGCCATTGATACAGATGTCAATGTCAAAACGCACGGTGAAGATGTCGCAGCACTGCTTAAGGATGTCGTACCAAAGATAGCGGTTGGGCAACCCGCTCCAGATTTTATTGCGACCGATGGAACCGGTGAAACGCATCAACTCAGCGAATTGCATCAGGAAAAGAACGTTGTATTGGCATTTTACCCACGCGATTTTGGGCGTGGCTGAACGGCTCAAGTTTGCTCACTCCGTGATGAGTCGAGTCATTTTTCGAAATACGATGCCCAAGTTTTTGGGATTACAGCGAACGATGCGGATTCGCACCAAAAATTTTCGGAAGAAAATCAGTTGAACTTCCCGCTTTTGGTAGACACCGGACGCAATCTCGCACTCCTCTTCGGTGCGACGAATGCCCCAGATGGAAAAATCCAACGGTTAGCTGTTATTATTGATAAAACAGGGAAGATTCTTGAAATTGATAAAGAGGTTAACGCAAGCACACACGGTGCAGACTTAGTTGATTTCTTCAAAACTCTCGATTAAAAAATCAAAGGGCCCTGAAAATCCTAGGTCCCGTATAGAATTAACCAGAAACCTGCCCGAAACGTAGTGGAGGGCAGCCCAGATTCAATCGTTTAAAAAAAATTGATGGAGCATAGCGACTTATCGACAATTCCGGCTCGCATCGCGTGGGGTACTTCTGTTCTCTTCAGCCCATTTTTGGTCCCAATCGCAACCGCTGTTGGCGTCATTCAAAAACATGCGGCTCCCCAAGATGCACTCCGCTGGCTGGTAATTGTTGTCCTATTTGTTACCGTGCTACCGGTACTGTCAATTGCAGCGATGGTCCGGTATGCTAAAGTAAGCGATCTGCACTTACATAACAGGGAAGAACGACTCCTACCTCTATGCTGTACACTTGTCAGTATGGTTGTAGGTACTGTCCTACTGCACCAACTCGGTGCGGCACGGGAAATCGTTTGGGCAGGTATCGCTTACATTGTAAACAGCCTTATTTTTTCCGCTATTACCCCGATGTGGAAAATAAGCTTTCACAGTAGTGTCGCCACTGGATGTGTTACCGTCCTTGTCATGCTCGTCAATCCACAATTCGGTTGGCTATTTCTGCTGACGCCACTGATTGCTTGGGCGCGAGTTTACCGAAAACGACACACACTTCTCCAAACCATCGTCGGTGCAGTGCTCGCCGTTGGCAACACGGTATTTATTTTGAATATGGCAAAACTTGGGGGACACAGTTAAACGATAAGAACATTCATCTTTACTGCTTCATTAGTCATCAGCAATTAGCAGTCAGCAAAAAGGGTTCGTTTAAAGATTCCCTCTTTATCGACCGCTGAAAGGATTTTTGAAAAAATTTAGGGGAAATACCCAAGCAAAAACACCTGACCGCCATTTATCGTGGATGTTTCAGGGGTGGTAGGTTATCCCAATCACACTCGAGGCAGAAAATGCCTTCTCTACCGAGTTGGCGTACACGTCCGCCACACTCAGGACATTTTACAAGACGAACGGAGTTCGCTTCTTCGGCACTCGGTGGAAACATGAGCAATTGCTCTATCGGCAAAGCCTGTCCGCGTTCTCCCACGAGCTCCAATTGCACATTTTCAATTATATCACGGGTATCCAGTTTAAACGGCGACGGTGAATTTCGAGTGAGATTGATAAAATCGCTACGGTAGACCCGAATTGTGTCATCCTCCCGGACCTGTCGTATAAAAAGCGTATATTTATCCGGTGCTACCAAATAAGCCGCGGTGTCTAAAATGTATCTGCGCGGTTTGATTGCTATCTCATAGCCTCCGTAGTGCAGGATAGAAGGACTCGTATCAGGTTGCATCTGGCAGATTTCAAAGAGTTCATGAGAACGCGACGCAGAGAGAATCAATGCATATTGTCGACAAGGGTGCTGAGAGAGGCGTTCAAACGGCAGAAAAGCCTCCGACTCCGCATGATCCCGGAGGAACGTAATAAATGTCGTATAAGCGTTCTCAGTGGCTTCTTGCAAGATTAATTGGCTTAACCGCCGAGGTTGCGCTGCCCGTTCCATATCGGCACCGCCAATTTCCCGCGAGTAAAGCTCCACTTGCACATCAACATCAATAGGCTGATTTTCATCATTGATACGCTGTAAACGCTCTACGGGTTGGTCTGCGATTTTCAGAATAAAAGGTAACATAGCAACCTATATAGACTCCTTAACCGAAGGATGTAACAAGTTTAGCATACATACCAATTTTTGTCCAGTCAATTATGACAGATTCGCAGAGCGATTCAGTTGTATCTTTTTTCTTTTCATGTTATACTAACTCAAGCAAAACAGAAAGGACATACCCTATGTCAGGACATTCTAAATGGTCAACAATTAAACATAAAAAAGCAGCAAACGATTCCAGACGGGGCAAACTCTTCTCAAAGTTGGTGAAAGAGATTACCGCAGCAGCCCGCGTCGGTGGCGGCGATGTGGACATGAATCCAAGACTCCGCACCGCAATTGCAGCAGCAAAATCGAGCAACGTCCCTAACGATAACATTGAGAAAGCCGTCCTTCGAGGCACCGGTGAACTTGACGGTGAAACCTACGAGGAAATTCTTTATGAGGGCTACGGACCCGGGGGTGTCGCAGTAATGATAGAAGTTCTGACCGACAACCGCAATCGGGCAGTTGCGGAGATTCGACACACGTTCACCAAACATGAAGGAAGAATCGGAGAGCGTGGATGCGTCGCATGGGGCTTTGATAAATGCGGATTGATCGTCGTTACGCCGGATAGCATCGATGAAGAAGAACTGTTCCTCATTGCCGTTGAAGCCGGTGCTGAAGATGTAAGGGCTTCCGAAACAGGCATGGAAATCGTTACACCCTTTGAGATGTTCGATAGCGTTTTAACGGCAGTTCAAGAAACATCCGCTGAAATCCAACTCGCTGAAATCAGCATGATTCCACAAAACACCGTTAAACTTGATGGGAAAGAAGCGGAACGGATGCTTCGCCTCATGGATGCCCTCGATGAACTCGATGACGTACAGAAAGTCTACGCCAATTTCGATATCCCCGATAACCTTTTAGAAGCTGCAGCCTAACTGCCGTATATCACTCGCTATGACTTAACTATCCGTCATAGGAGCAAGTTTTGCTCTAACTCTTGAGGTGTTGTTTGGTAATAGGAGAATTAAAAATTCTTCACAGCATCAAAACTCAGTCCGTAATATTGTCCCGCAAGTTTCCTATAGAGGCTTGCGCCAGGAGGACGGCTCTACAGAAAAGGACCTCAAATGCTTAGGGGAAATGCCCCCGCAAAACACCTTCCTCATCGAGCCGCAAGGAACATTAAAAAAATAATTCTTGGCATTGACCCGGGCATTGCGAATACTGGATACGGCGTGGTTGAAGCGCACGCGAATCGTCTCATTTCGCGGAGTTTCGGAAACATCAGAACCAGTCCAAAAACAGCGTCAGAGGTGCGGTTGAAACAAATTTACGATGCCGTAACCGATCTGATTGCCAAATTCACCATCGAGAGCATAGTGCTTGAGGATATTTTCTTTAGTAAAAATATAAGCAGTGCGTTCGCTGTAGGTGAAGTTAAAGGTATTGTGAAACTCGCGGCGGCGAATGCAGATCGTCCCGTTACTGTGTACACACCGACCCAAGTCAAACAGGCAGTTGTTGGTTACGGAAAAGCCACGAAATCCCAGATGCAGAAGATGACACAAGCACTGCTTAAACTCAAGGAACCGCCTCGCCCTGATCACGCAGCAGATGCCCTTGCGCTCGCGCTCTGCCATGCCCGCTCCTACAAAGTCCTTCAACTCCGTGAAAAATACACTCGGTCGTAATTGATTACATTTGACCAAAGAAAAACCAGAAGGAAAATTAAAATATGGCTGTCAGCCGTCAGTCATCAGCAATCAGCAAAGAGAGAGTATTAGACCCAAACCCGTAGCCTGCCATAACGGCGCAGACGGATTTGAGGAACGCACGTAAAAGTTGAGATGTCCGTTGTTCCTTCGCAAGGGAAAATTAAAAAATGATTTCTTATATCAAAGGGGTTCTCGCAGATAAGGAAACCACACAGATCATTGTAGATGTAAATGGTATTGGATATACGATCGACGTGTCACCGAGAACTGTAACGGATTTACCCCCTATCGGCGATACTGTTA
This sequence comes from Candidatus Poribacteria bacterium, assembly GCA_965220065.1. GTDB lineage: Bacteria > Poribacteria > WGA-4E > WGA-4E > WGA-3G > WGA-3G. The sequence continues at coordinate 2,904,023 of OZ244804.1, read as the reverse complement.
CGCTTTATACCTACTATCATCAAAACCGAGACAATAAAATTACGCTCTACGGGTTCACCTCAAAGGACGGACGCAAAGTTTTTGAATTGGCTCTGACGGTCTCCGGTGTAGGACCCGCCCTTGCACAAAACATCGTCGCGCGGCTATCACCTTCACAATTCCAACGCGCTGTCCATCGCGGAGATGCAACGACCCTCATGCGGGTGCCTCGTTTAGGCAAAGACATCGCCCAAGTCATCATCACCAAGCTCAAAAAGAACATTATGAAATTGAAACTCGAAGGTGATGTCGATCTCGGAAAACCCGCTGGGGCTCCAGCTGCAGAGGTAATCCAAATTCTCGTCAATACCCTCGGAGCATCGGAACTTGAAGCAGAGCAAGCCGTCGATAAGGCACAACAAGTTCTCGGGGAGTCTGCGCAACGAGAAAACCTCATCGCGCAAGCCCTCCGATATATCCGAAATTAGTTTTCTAACGATGGTTTCGTTTTGCGAATCGGGGTTACAAACCCCTCCCACAGTAACCTCTTAACTGAAAACCGATCACTGACAACTGATAACTGTCCGTGTTAGGACACCAAAATGGATAATCACGAAATACAAGATTTCGACCGGATGCAAGATTTGGCGGAAGAAGATGACGACTTTGGATACAGCCTCCGTCCGGAAACGCTCAGCGAATTCATCGGACAGGAAAAAGCAAAAGAGCAGCTCCGTATCCATATTGAAGCCGCCAAAAAGCGCGGGGACGCACTTGAGCATGTGCTGCTTGTGGGTCCACCGGGGCTTGGGAAGACCACACTTGCACGTATCATCGCCAATGAAATTCAGAGCAACTATAAACAGGCGATCGGTCCCGTTATGGAGAAACTCGACCTCGCCTCAACCTTGATGAACCTCGATCAGGGGGATATTCTGTTTATTGACGAAATCCATCGGATGAAAGGATATGTTCAGGAACTGCTCTACCCTGCGATGGAGGATTATCAATTAGATTTAGCCATCGGTCAAGGTCCCGCATCGGATGTTGTGCAAATGCCCCTTAAGCAATTCACACTCGTTGGTGCAACAACACGTGAAGGCTTGCTTACGGGACCCTTTCGCGACAGGTTCGGCATCCGTATCCATCTCGATTACTATGAACCAGAAGACATCCAACAAGCGATTCGCATTAACAGCGCAAAACTCAACATCAATATCGACGAACATGCGGAATATACATTAGCATGCCGCTCGCGTGGCACGATGCGGATCGCAAACAAACTGCTCGCTAATGTCAGGGACTACGCCCAAGTCGAAGCAGACGGTGCTCTCTCACTTGAGGTTGTGGAAGAGGCACTCAAATTCTTTGACATTGATGAACGCGGATTAAACGCACAAGACTACGCTTATTTTCAGACACTTATTGAAAAATTCAATGGACGTGCGGGGCTCAAGGCACTCGCTGTCGCTCTGAGTGAAGATGAACGCACTATTGCAGAGGTTTACGAACCCTACTACATTAAAGAGGGATTTTTGATGCTAACACCCGGCGGACGTGTCGCAACCGACGCCGCCCATGAGTATTTCGACTATCCTGTAGGGTCTCAACAATCACTGTTCTACTAATGGTCTATCGACAGCCATAATATGAAACTCACAGATTTTGACTACCATCTACCCGCTGACCGGATCGCGCAAAGCCCACTTCAACAGCGTGATGGATCACGACTCTTGGTAGTCGATCGCGACACCTGTGCTATCCACCAGACGCAGTTTTCACAGATTGGGAAATACCTGCCCGACGATGCGTTGTTAGTCCTAAACGATACGAAGGTTATTCCTGCACGGTTAATTGGCAACAAACGCGAAACCGGCGGACAGATTGAACTCCTTCTTATCCGCGAAAAAGAGACAGACACATGGGAGGTACTCGCCAAACCGCGGCGGAGTCTCCAAATCGGCACACAGATTGTCTTCGGTGATAGTGCCTTAACAGCAGAGGTCCTTGCGAAACCGGATGACGGACACTGTATCGTCCGCTTCGACTATATCGGTGAGTTTTCAGTTATTCTTGCAGATATAGGTATGATGCCTCTGCCGCCTTATATTCGTCGCCCACCGAACGCTGAAGATAAGGTTCGCTATCAGTCAGTTTATGCCGCTACTGAAGGCGCAATTGCAGCCCCTACGGCAGGTTTGCACTTTACACAAGAATTATTGGAGGAATTGAAAAACAGCGGGATAGAAACAGCGATGCTAACGCTACATGTTGGACCTGGAACGTTCCAACCCGTGAAAGTGGAAAATATTACGACGCATAAGATGCATGCCGAATATATCCACCTCACCGAAACAGAAGCGGATCGGATTCACATGGCGCGGGAGGCAGGAAGAAAAATCGTTGCTATTGGGACCACTGTCGTGCGCTCCTTGGAAACCGCAGGCACGACGGGTACTGTTCATCCTTATAGCGGCTACAGTGAACTGTTTATCTATCCTGGGCACCGATTTAATGCAGTAGATGCGTTGGTTACCAACTTCCATCTACCCAAATCAACCTTACTTATGCTCGTGAGTGCCTTCGCAGGAAGGGATTTGATCCAGCAGGCTTATCAAGCGGCACTCCAACATAATTACCGTTTTTACAGCTATGGCGATGCCATGCTGATTCTTTGATTTTTTAACATCAAGTTTTGACTTACAAACTACGTCAAAAGAGAAGGAGAGACTTTATGGACCAGATAACAGGTTTGCTTGTTCCGTTCATCGCGATGGGTGCTATCATGTATTTTTTGCTATGGAGACCCGAACAAGCTAAACGTAAAAAACATCAGAATATGCTGGAGAATCTAACCAAGGGTGATGAGATTGTAACGAATGGCGGGTTACACGGCAAAATTCTTGGACTGAGTAACGATAAGAATATTATTCTCATCGCCGTTGGAGAAGTGAACAGTCAAGAGGTAAAGGTTCAAATCTCGCGGAGTTCTGTCGCTTTTCTCAAGAAGGGTGGCGAACTCATTGAAGGTGAATAGTTTTCTAACTATGGGAATCTGGCTGCACCCACAACTGGTAGCCGACGCCCTCGGAAGTCAATGCCACAATGTTATCCTGTTCTGGAACCGCTAATACATCGTTGTGATACAATTGCACGCGTACCGTTCCCACGGTGCGCGTGATGTCGAAAGTAGCAAAGCCATCCGCATCTCGAAACCTGTGCAGACAGATTGCTTCCTCTCCCGTAAGCATCACGTGCGCATTCCGTGTACCTACATCTGTCTCCGCCGATAAGGCACCTTCCCATATCCTGAGGTGCGTCTCACTTTCATCTATTGTCTCCCCTGCCTCTAAAATAATTGCAGCGGATTCGGCATAAGATGGCACTTTACAAACTGCTATTTCAATTCCGGCTTCGCCTGCAAGGATTTCATAAGTGGTATGATGTGGAATATACGCTACACACGCCTCGCCCTGAAAAACGTCCGGACGCTCGCCCAAAACCCCGTTCGCTTTGTTGCCGTTATGTCCCACCAGCAAGGTGCAATGTCCACCTAACGCAATCAACGCGACTTCGGTATCTTCAGAATGGTCAAAGAAGGTTGCTTCGGGGGTGAGATTAAGAATTCCGAAATGGAGTTTTGTGATGCCCATTTCGCCGGGCGTTACAATTTCAGTGTAGCCCTCGGTAGGTCTTTTAATTTTACCTTGCGGTTCGGTCAGGTGTGTTGAGTGAATAACGTTCATTTCCGTATATCCGTCCTCCACTTCGTTACGGACTATAAGCTTATGTAAAATTAGCTTAAGACAGCAGCCCGCAACAACGGCGCAGGCGGATTTAAGGAATGCACGCAAGGGTCTAAACGCACGTTGTTTCTTCGCAAGGTAAATTAAAAAGGTGTTCAACAAGGCTCGCTAACGGAAGCCCAACGACATTAAAATAACATCCCTCAATACGTCGAACGAAAGCCGCGCCCCGTCCTTGGATTCCGTACGCGCCAGCCTTATCTGATGCTTCGCCACTTGCAATATAGGCATCTATCTCGGTACTCTGTAACTCCCGAAAGTAAACCTGCGTTGTTTCTGACCAGACGACTTCGCGTTCAGTTTGAGCGTCAACCAAGGCGACACCTGTAACAACTTCGTGGCAGGTGCCACTCAGGTGCGTCAACATCTTGAACGCGTCTGCATCGTCAGTCGGTTTACCGAGAAGTTCTCCATCCAGCGATACCAAAGTATCCGCACCGATAATTAGAGCCTCATCAAAGTGCTGTGAAACAGCCGCTGCCTTCAATAAGGCAAGTTTTTGTGTTACTTCACTTGCAGGATTATTTGAATATGTGGTGTGTGGTGGTTCAACAATATCACTCGGGCGCACCTCAAACGTTAGTCCAATCTGCGATAATAAAGCAGAACGGCGAGGTGACGCAGATGCAAGAACCAATCGCGGGATTTTTAAAGGGGGCTCGGGCGTTTGCATGCTACTTCAGGTGGTACAACCGCGTACCGTGCTCTGTGCGGATTTGCAATAAATCCACCTGGACCAGCTCTTGCAAAGCGTTCCTAAGACCCCGCTTAGAAAACCCGATATTCTTAAGACGCTGGTCGGATTCCGGTACACGAAACCACCCCGGTTCTTCACCAGAACAATATTCCTTTTTAAAAACCGCCAACGCGCTATATAAGCGCAAAGTCTTCGGAGGTAGCCCAACAAGGGGATTAATTTTCGCAAAGGATTGAAGTGACCCATTCCGCATTGCTTCAGTCCATAAAGAAACAGAATTACTCATATTTTGAATAACGCTTTCATTTACGAATGGTTACAAAAAAAATAAACTCATGACATTTTTTTCAGATACACAAGCGTTGTAGCCTATTAGGATGCAGCAACCTTGTTAAGTTGGATTTGACAAATCCAGGACATCATGATAAAATCCATCAAATTTCACAGAGGACAGTGCAATATTGCTTCCTATTAATGAAAACCGTCTCTCAGGACGTTCCTTCCTGCTTGGCATCTGTTTCGTTATCGCTATATGTTGCATCGTCTCCTACGCCGAATTAGTAATTACCTACATCCAAATCGGGTTTTTACAGTTGCCACCTGCGGTTATTGGGCTATTTTTCTTTCTGGTATTAGGAAATCGGCTGCTTGAAAGACTGAACGCCCGTTTTGGGTTGTCGCCTCGCGAATTGATGTGCATTTACTGCATGATGCTCGTTGCTTCAATGATCTCATCGCGTGGCGTCATGGAAAAACTCATCCCCGCACTTATCGCCGTCAACTATTTTACCAACGAAACCAACAGTTGGGACACCCTCTTTTTCCCACACATCAAACCGTGGTTGATCCCCTTTTCACCTGAACAAAAAGGACAAGCCGCCATTGCCATCAGTTTCTATGAGGGTATACAAACAGGTGACAGTATCCCGTGGCGCGCATGGATTGAGCCGTTATGCGTCTGGGGTGTACTTGTCTTTTTCGTGTTCACTGCTTTCCTCTGTTTGGCGGCAATTCTACGCAAACAGTGGATTGAAAACGAAAAACTTACATTCCCGTTAGTCTCACTACCACTTGAGTTTGTACACGAGGGGCGCGGCTTTCTTCGGAATCGCCTCATGTGGTTAGGGTTTGCCCTGCCTGCCCTCATCTTTACGTTGAATGGATTTCACGAAATTTGGCCCCAAATCCCGAATCTCCCGTTGCGGTACATACTCAATCAATACTTTACAGAACGACCCTTCAACGCTATGGTTTACACACCGATTTTCTTGTCCTTCGCGGCGATAGGGTTCTTTTATTTACTTCCCACCCAACTCCTTTTCAGTCTATGGTTCTTTTTTCTACTCACGCGGTTCCAAGATGTTGTCGCTGCGGTGTTTGGTTGGCGGGTCAGCACGATGCCGCTCTACCCAACTCGACTCTATATCGGTTATCAAGTTGCTGGGGCTTATATGGTACTCGTAATTTCGTTTATCTATATGGGGTTCCCACACTTTCGGCAGGTGTTCCGTCGCGCCTTTACTGCGACGAAAGCGGATGACAAGGAGGAACTTTTGCCTTACCGCACGGCAGTTTGGGGACTCATCATCAGTTTAATCCTCGCGATAGGGTGGTGCTACACAGCAGGACTGAATTTAGGATTCGCGGCGTTCGAGATACTGGTTTATGTAGGCATTGTTGCCGTGGTGATGGCACGTAGCACGGCGGAAGGTGGATTGCTGATGACGGAAACATCGTTCCGACCCCTGGATCTCTATCAACTCGTCTCAACCAAAGCCGCACTGGGCGCGCAAAGCCTCACCGTGCTGTCACTTCTCGATGCAATCTTCACCCGCGACCAGCGCGGATTAATCCTCACAGGATTTTTAGACGGTCTAAAAATTAGGGATCGGGTGGGAATGTCTCACCGCTCGTTGGTAGGAGTATTCGTGTTAGGGAGCACACTTGCATTTTTGTGCGCGGCAGTCATCCATCTATGGCTTCCCTATACCCACGGTGCCAATTACATGTATAGTTACACCTATCGCGGCAACCCACTATGGGCATTTCAGGACAATGTCGCGGCGATGGAAGGGTTAGGAACAGATCTCCGCACAACAGGAGGATTCTTTTTTGGCATTGGTGCCTTAGTGACAACAGGTTTAGTCATCTTGAGGATGCTATATTGGTGGTGGCCCCTCCATCCACTTGGGTATGCTCTATCGGCTTCGTGGACGCTGATTGTATTCTGGTTCCCCGTTTTCATCGCATGGAGCATCAAAACGCCGCTCCTACGTTACAGCGGTATTCGACAATATCAGCGACTCCGTCCGTTCTTTTTAGGCATGGTCTTCGGGGAATTCAGTATGGCGGTTCTATGGACGCTCATCAGTTGGGGCGCGAACGTGCCAGCCCCCTTCTTTCCGTGGCCCTGAGCGTTCTTTATAGTAAAGTTTAGAATTAATGGGAAACGCCGAACCGGCGAGGTTAGAAACCTCGCCTACCAGGGGAAGGGCAAACGTCTATCTATTTTTCAGTTTAAGGTAAAATTAAAAAGTCCGATTGCGTGCCGTGACCTCCCACGTCCCGCGACAATACCCATCGGCATCCACGAGATAGTAAAAAGGGTGTAGTGCGACACACGGACAGATATGTGTCGGACAGACATAAACCTCTTGCCCGATGTGCATCGGCGAACTGTCAGGAACGTTAACCGCCCAATGTTCTTCATGCTGTGTGGTCACTTCAGCACCGTCAACATCCAAAATGATTCCGCGCACACCCTCAGGATCCGCGGCGATGGCTTTGTGTCCCAAATCAAGCGTAATCCTATGTGGCGTCGGAATACTAATCACACGGCTCAGGAGCAGTGCCGCGGGGGTAAAACCGAGATCGGGATAGCGGGTCGAGTAACCGTAATCATGAAAAATGAATGTGCCAGGGGATGCCTCCACACCCGGAGTCTTCGCATAAATAGGGAAGGTCGGTGTGCCACCCATCACGATCAAGGGCACCTCAAGCCCTTTGGAAGCAAGCCGATCCTGCATCTCTTCTACCTGCGCGAGGCTTTTGTCGCAGGATGCCTGCCGCTCGGCGACATCTTCATCGTGAATATGTCCATCGTAGACGTGTAATCCCCACGGTTGCAACCCATCTGCCGCTTCAATCTGGGCATAGACATCCACAGCCGCATCACTGACGGGTATCCCTGTGCGATTCATCCCTACATCCAAATCCAGCATGACTTTGACGCTCAAGCCGTACTTTGCTACCGCTGACGAGAGTGCCGTTACCGCCTCTTGATGATCGACGACGACTTTGAAATCAGCATCCGGATACTTCAACTGTAGCGAGGCGAAACGACTGACATTCGGTCCCACCATCTGATAGGCAATCAGAATATCCTCTATACCGTTCTGTGCCAGCATCTCCGCTTCCCGCAACGTGGCGCACTTGTGTTTGAGGATACCCGCATCACGTTCCATCGCTATAATTTCAGCGGTTTTATGCGTCTTCGCATGTGGTCTGAGTTTTGAGACATCTCCGCCAACGGTCGCAATCGCATGTTCAATGTTATATTGGACCTGTGCGAGATAGACCACCAGTGACGGACTCGGTATCGTCTCAGTGTTCTGAATACGGTATTTCTTATCCACGGTTTTACCCCTTTCCGAAACTTCTGTTGGTATACACTACCATGTTCTACTTCAAGTCAATGTCGCAGTTCGCAAGATAACTCGATCCTCTGTCCAATTATCGCGATACCACGTACACGCTTCAAAAGTATCTTTAATCGCATTCATGCGCTGCTGCAAGGCAATTCGGAATTGATCTCGGAGTCCAGTCAATTCAGGTTCGTCAATCAGATTATGGGTTTGGAACGGATCAGCGATATTATCGAAGAGTTTCTCACTTCGATCCGGGCGATGGACGGCGTAGGTATATCGTTTTGTACGGAGGGCACGCCACTCATAACCGTCCTCCCACTTGGCGGTACATCCCATCCCCTGCATGAACGCCGCAAATGTAATACAAGGAATGGATTTAGTCTCTCTCCCGACTAAATCCGGTTCATCAGCGGGTTGGTCAAACGCAGCGTTACTTAGATTTGTTCCTTCAACATCCTCTGGGATCGGCAAATCCATCATCGACAACAGCGTCGGCATGATGTCTGGCGTGTTCAAGCATGCATCTGATACATGACCTCTCGGAATCCGCCCTTGCCACCGAACCAGAAATGGCACGCGCACCGCTTCCTCATAAAAGATATTCTTTGCGCGACGACCTTGTGCACCAAACATTTCACCGTGATCGGAAGTGAACACAAAGATTGTATTGTCTCGCAATCCGAGGTCATCAACGGCTTGTAGCAATCGTCCAATATTCCGATCCAGATTCGCAGTCATGGCGTAATAGACGCGCATCCACTCAGGAAGTTCAGCGCGTTGTGCGGGGGACATAATTGCCCACGTATCGCCGTAAGGGTCGTTTTCATCGCGATAGTTTGGCGGTAACGGGAAGTCAACATCCCGAAACATCTCATAATCAGTGGCTGGAACGTTGTCCTGTGTCCACGGATCGTGCGGTGTCCCGATTGAGAGGAAAAGCGCGAACGGATCATCGCTCGTTGATGCCCGTTGCAGGTAATCGATTGCCATATCGGTTTGACCGTCCGGTTCATAACCCGGAATCACGATCTTTTCAGGCGAGTCTTTGTGATAATATGTGTCAAAGTACAGGTGATGAAAATTGTAAGCCGACCATTCTCCGTCGAAACCGAGCCGGTGCTGTCCCGGCGGAATGTAAGAATTCTCCGGATCGCTGTGTCTCCCCAATTGATTTGCCCACAGATGCCATTTCCCGATGTAGCTTGTCTGGTAACCGTTACGATGTAAAACATGACCGAAACAGTCATGATTCGGGTTCATGCGAAGCTCATTAATCGCCATACCGGTGCTACTGGCGTATTTGCCGGTGAAGAGCGAGGCGCGATAGGGGGCACACATCGGGCTACCGGAGACAGCGTTGCAGAAATTCACACTCTCTGTGGCAAACTTATCTATATTGGGTGTGTGCGCGCGGGCATCGCCAGCGTAGCCACACGACTGGTAGCGGAGCTGATCGGCGAAAACATAGATAAGGTTCGGTTGCCGAGTTGTTGAATGAGACATCAAAGGACTCCGACGCAAGAATTGTTATGACTTATGATACCTGTAGCATAGCATACTCCAACAAATCGTTCAAGAAAAAACTGATACCGAGACTGCACACAATAATAAAGAAAGCGTATTATTTTTAGTTATATTCAGGCTTTGTAAATTTTAATTTGAAAAATAATTATAATCCACCTATTATAACCAAAGTTGCTACAGACAAGATTTTAGGAATGTAAAAGCCTTTTCATTGAAAATTGATGCGGATGCGCGGGTTTTTGTAGCGTAAACTGACGAATGCGCGTATGGCATTCGCAAAGACTTTGCGCACGGATATGCACAATCTAAAAGATTCTGCTACATAACTGGCAACTTGGGTTAATAAATTAACGTGAGTTTGAAAATAAAAATTGAAGCGTCTCGTAGGGAATCAACGCTGAATGCGCGTGTGGCATTCAACGGGGTTGAACGGAGATCTACTAAAAATCGCACACAGTACAGAGTGTTCAAGGGAGCAAAGAAGCCTGGAATCACCAAAAACTGAGTGAAACCCAACACATTGTGATACCGACACGGTTTCGGATGTTGGGTTTCGCTAAACCTATCTACCCCAAGGATTCATTGAAGAACAGAACGCTGTGTATAGCGAAAATGCGCTTGTGGACCTGACCGCTCAACCCCGGTTCATGCTTTATAGCATGAATACCGTTGATTCCCTACATCCATATTGTATTTCATTTTTCAACCCATGTTTAATTATCAAACTCACGTTAAATTAATAAGGAGTATTTTTTGATGCAGAAGAAGGAACCTTTCGTTCCGAATGCTATAGGGCTGAAAGCCCACATTACAAAAATAGTTTTCTCAATTTTACTGTTAGGTATTCTCACACCTGCCTTCTCCCAAAACGAAGAGGCCCCCTCGTCTAAAATTACACTGCAACTGCTCCACGCAGCAGACATGGAGGGTGGCATTGAGGCACTCGAAAACGCACCTCGCTTCTCATCAGTGCTGAATGCGCTTAAAGCCGAGGTTGAAAATACAGTCATCATCGGTGCTGGCGATAGCTACATTCCCGGTCCGTTTTTCGCCGCTGCCAATAACGGGAGTCTTCGTGAAGTATTGGGAAGAGAAGGTTCAGGACGCGCTGACATTCTGATGCTCAACGCGATGGGCTTCATGGCAGGCGCACTTGGAAACCATGAATTTGACGCAGGGACTGGTACGCTTGCTGGACTGATTAAAGTAGATAGAGACTATGTTGGCACAGCCTTCCCATTCTTGAGTGCGAACTTAGATTTCAGTCCTGATAGCAATCTGGCACCTTTAGTTGTTGACGCTGGCCAGGAAGCGAGCACAATCCCGAACAGTATCACCAAAAGCGTGATCATCACGACCCCTTCAGGCGAAAAAGTGGGCGTTGTCGGCATGACGACACCGTTGCTCGGAAGTCTTTCTTTATCTGGAAACGTCGGAATTGCCCCCGCAGACCCAAACGATATGGCGGCATTGGCAACTATCATCCAAGAATCCGTTGACGCATTGACAGCAACCGGCATTCATAAGATTATTCTTACCGGACACCTTCAACAAATTAGCCTTGATGAAACCATCGCAATGCACCTGAAAGATGTTGACATTATCATTGCTGGTGGTTCAAATACTCTACTCGCCGATGGAACAGATCGCCTCCATCCTGGGGATACTGCGGAGCGTCCCTATCCGATTTTGACCCAATCCGCTACGAATGAACCGATTGCAATCGTGGGGACAGATGGAAATTACCGATACGTTGGACGGTTAGTCGTCGATTTTGACGCAGCAGGTGTCTTAATTCCTGAATCGATTGACGCTACAGTTAGCGGTGCTTTCGTTACCGACGAACAGGGTGTTGCGGATACCGGCAATGCGGAACCCGCAGCACGTGTCGTTGAGATTACAGAGGCGGTACGGAATGTTGTGATCGCAAAGGACGGCAATCTCTTTGGACAAACAAGCGTCTATCTGAACGGTAACCGTGGCTCCGTCCGTACGGAGGAAACAAACATCGGTAACCTAATCGCCGAGGCAAACCTCGCCGCGGGGCAACAGGTTGACCCGAATGTAGTTGTGTCTTTGAAAAATGGCGGCGGCATCCGCGCCCCGATCGGTGTAACAGTAGGCAGCGACCTGTTCCCACCGCCCGCAAACGCTTTGGTTGGTAAAGCGATGGGTCAGATTTCACAGATCGACATCGAAAATACACTCCGATTCAACAACGGATTGACGCTTTTGACCTTGAGCGCAGCGGAACTGCTCGAAGTCATCGAACACACAGTTGCCGCCTCCGGTGGCGGCTCAACTCCCGGGCGTTTCCCCCAAATCGCAGGAATGGCGTTCAGTTTTGATACTTCGCTACCCGAAGGTTCAAAGGTTCAGTCGCTTATCATCACCGATGCGGATGGAAATCCGACGGATACAGTCGTCCAGAACGGTGAAATCGTAGGGGATGCAACTCGCATCTTCCGAATGGTCACAATCACTTTCCTTGTCGATGGCGGAGACGACTATCCGTACGCTAATTTCCCGAATACCAATCGCGTTGACCTCACTGAAGTGATGACCGAGGAACAGTCTGGTGGACAAGCGACCTTTGTTGATCCTGGGACGGAGCAAGACGCACTCGCGGAATACCTCGCGGCGAACTTCTCTGAGGTGCCGTTTACAATTGCGGATGTTGGACCTGAAAGCGATGAGCGCATTCAGAATCTCGCATTCCGTACCGACAGTCTGATTATGCCCATGCCAGGCGAGAACGTATTTAATATAGAACTCAGCGCGGGTTTGAATATGATCGGTTTACCCTTGATGCCGAGCGAAGCTTACACAGCACGTTCTCTCATGGAAAAAACCGGAGCCACCACTGTCATCGAATACAATTCAGTGGCTGGACGTTACAAGGGGTTCACGGCAAATTCTGACGGCAATGGATTCCCGATTGAAGGCGGAAAGGGGTATATTGTCAATGTCATCGCACCGAAAAATGTCAGTTTCGTAGGCAGTGGATGGAAGAACACAGCACCGGCAGCCCCAGCGGCACCGACACAGAGATTAACTCAGCAGGTGTGGGCATTTGTCCTACGCGCGCAGCTTGAAGGAATCAGCGGTGTGGAACTAACTGTCTACAACGGACACACCAGAGTCGCTGAAGCGATTGCGCGTAACAATTACCATGCCGCTTGGGCAGATATGAACCGCCAGGTCCCGTTGTTTCTGCCGGTGATATGCTGACGATTGAAGTCAGGAACACAACCGGTGACCTGATTCGTACACTCCAACACGAAATCAGCGTGACAGACATCCACCGAGCGTTCACTGAACTTCGGCTCACACCCGCTGACCTCATCCCGAAACGGACTATCCTCCTTGCCAATTATCCGAATCCGTTCAATCCAGAAACGTGGTTGCCCTATCAACTCGCAAATGACACTGAAGTTACCATTCGTATCTATTCATCCGCGGGACACCTCGTTCGGCATCTGGACCTCGGATTCCAGCAGGCGGGTTATTACATCGGCAAAGCACGTGCCGCTTATTGGAACGGACGCAATGATTTGGGGGAAAGACTCGCTTCGGGCGTTTATTTCTATCAACTGAGCACCGGTGAGTCGTCGGAAGCCATTCGGAAAATGGTTATAAGGAAGTAACAGCCGCTTTACAGCAAAAATTGGAAAGTTGGAAGGTTGGAAGAACTTGATGAATTCAGAGGATTGAGAGTAAAATGTTCAAACTTACACGAAGACAATTTATAGAAAGAATATCTGCCGCCGGGCTTGCCATAAGCAGCGGTATCGCACTTCCAGGATGTGATGAGCCTTTCAAAATTATTTCACCGCCTTCAATGCCGATAGAAACTGAAGATGACATCCCAGCGCTTATCATCGGAAGCGGATTTGGGGGTGCGGTGACGGCTTTGAGACTCGGTGAAGCAGGGATTCGTACGATGGTCTTGGAGCAAGGCAGACGTTGGCCAATAACAGGTGCCTCCTTCAGTCGCTCTTTACCGCCCGATGGTCGTTCAACGTGGTTGCGAAACAAAACCGTTCTACCATTCGGTCCAGAATTCTCTATTCAAAAATACACCGGTGTGTTGGATCGTGTTGACTACCCAAACATGCAGGTCTATCGAGGCACAGCCGTAGGGGGTGGATCCATTGTATACGCCGGTATCAGCACACAACCCCCAGAAGATTTGTTCTATGAGATCTTTCCCCGGGGACTCTCGTACCAAGAACTACACCCCTATTACGAACGCGTTCGCGGAGTGCTACGGATTACAACGGTTCCAAGAGACATTGAGGAACAGTCGCACTACGATTATACCCGTGTATTCGCTAAGCACGCAACAAACGCCGGATTACACGTCGCAGATGTAGGGCAAGCCACCGATTGGGACATCGTCCGTGGTGAGATTGATGGCACCGTTCCACCTTCTGCTATTATTGGAGAAATGTTTTATGGCAATAACAGCGGCTGTAAGAACAGTCTCGATCAGAACTATTTACCAATGGCAGAAGCGACAGGTTTGGTGAGTATCCATCCGTTGCACCGCGTCATTGACATCACACAGGAAAACTCTGGAAAATACGTTGTGTCGGTTGAACAAATAGATGAGAGCGGTAACGTGATAGCGTTGAAAAAAATCAAAACGACCTATCTCTTTCTTGCCGCGGGGTCCATCGGCACAACAGAGTTGCTCGTGAAAGCCCGTGAATTGGGGACCTTGCCAAACCTCAATGAGGACGTTGGAGACGGATGGGGTACAAATGGGAATATCTTGTTTTCAAGGACCGTAGAGCAACTCACAGGTAAAATGCAAGGGGGTCCGGTTATCAAATCCATTCTTGATTATGAGAATATAGAAACCCCCTCGATTGTCGAATCAACCTTCTTCCCAACAGGATTTGAATGTAACTGTTTGTTGCATCTTTTCCTCGCTCTACATACCGAGCGCGGGCACTTTTCCTACAATACAGCAACCGACAAAGCGGAATTGATATGGCCATCTGGAGGCAACAATCCGCCCTCCGTGCAGCCATAAACTTCGCCGAGCGTATGAACGCCGCCAACGGAGGTCATCTCGGTTCGCGAGAAGACGATCCCTTTCTACCTTCAGAACCCGTAGAAGATCATACCTACCACCCCTTGGGTGGGATGGTGATGGACAAAGCCTGTGATCTCTATGGACGCGTACACGGCTATTCGCGGATGTATGTCATGGATGGGTCCTTGTTACCGGGGTCTTGTGCAACGGCAAACCCGTCCTGGACGATTGCAGCGCTCGCTGAACGAAATATTCAAAGAATCCTATCAGAGGATTTTGAATCTTCGCAGAGAAGTGGACGCGACCCTGAACGTAAACGTTAAAAATATTTTTAATTCTTTAACCCATATATGTTATAGTTTTTGCTAACTGGCTGCGAACCGAAGATTGGGAGATCTATATTTTTAGAATATATGGTTCGCAGCCAAGATCTCCTCACCTCTCTTTCACCCTCTAATGATGTCCTTAAGAGTGCTGCTGTACAGGTTCCTATTCAAGAGTCAGACGATGAATAAAGTAAACGCTCTGCTAAAGTAGGTAAAATTTGTGTCGGACGCCGGCAAGTATTGTTTTTTCACTTGCACCCTACATCTTCACCCGCACACGGGGCAGTGAGCGTGTACACTAATTTCTGAGTTCCATCTGCCCAAGTGACTCTCAACTCGACTTCGCCGACTGTATAGAACGGAGCGACGACAATACGATTCTCAATGACTTCAAAATTACCTCTGTTTATAGAGACTTCACTCGGGATACCATCAAAAGTAATGGTAATCGTAGCAGTTGCACCAATCACCGAGCCGGAGGGTGGAACTGCTGACAGAAAATTGACGGGGATATCTTCTATAACCTCGACTTCATCCTCGTCAGCACCACAACCACTGATGTAAAGTAGCACCAAGACCATAAAGAACGTAAAGACTTTCGACATATCCTTTCCCCATAGATTTCATAATAAACGTGAAAGGTTAAAAATGCAAACTGAAAATGGTAAACTCAAACCGATTGTCCTAACGCCGTGACACGCTGTAAACGCGACTACAATTTAGGGTCTCTGACAGATTTCTAATCCTCTTCGCCCACCGAGTCTAACTTTAACATATCAGTGTGCTCAAACACAAGATCCACACGTCCACCTTTCCATTTGACAGTATAGGGCTTTTTATACCGATCTCCGGGAGTGATGTTATTGATCATAACCTTATTACCCGCAATCGTAACATCACCGAAAGTCGCACTAACATCTATAGGAGTCTTATCAAAGTAAAAAATGATAGATTCTTCAGGTAAAAAGGCTAATTTTTTGGGATAATACTCAAGGAGCTCGGGGGGTTGGACTTCTTGGGTAACATCCGTTTCAATCGCATCCAGCGATTCACGATCATTAAGCCTAAAATCAACAGGTATTCTGATTTCCAGACTTATCGGTTTTCCACCCTTCATGGCAGGACGAAAAGTACTCTTCCTTAATATCTGAATTGCCGCCTCCTCAAGTCCATATCCGAGACTTGTAAGAGCTGCGATGTCGCGTGGCATACCGTTCTCATCAATAATCGCTTTCAGAATAACCCTGCCTTCTTTCTCTGCTTTCTTGGCAATATCAGGATACTTCTTTTTTCAGAGATACTTAATCTTCGGCGCGATGACTCCAGATTCAATCGCATCCAGCGATTCGTGATCATCCGCTCATGGGGCGGCATGTTCATATTCTCTAAGAAATTCGTGAAGTGGATTGTTCTTCGTCATATCAGAAAACTCCGCGCCTCCCACTGAATCGATATCATCAAGCGTCCAAGCCGTCCTTTTCCCTATAGGTCGAAGGGAACGCTTCTCAATCTTTACCATTGGCTGTTCTTCAACGACGACTTCTTTTTCGGCATTCTTAGGAGTTGTGCTGGAGGCGGCTACGTTTTCTTCGTTTTTAACAGAATCACAGCCGTTGATACAAATAGCAAATACACCAAGCATCAAAAAAACTAAGACTTTCAAAGTATGGTCTCCTTCTGTAAATCAATGTAACGCGGTCCGATACTTTCACGTGAACTCCTAAAGTAAGTTGCTACATATAGAACTCTTTTTCAGCATCTTTAAGCACAGACAAGACATCACAGAAGAACGTAAATGGGGCCTTCAACGTCTTGTCATCCCAGATGATGAGCCTCGTCTGTTCGGTTTGCACCAATCAGGCACCTTCGGAATCGCAGATATTGAATACCAACCCGCAGATATAAATGGTGTCGAACAATCCAAGACGGTATCCTTTTCTTTCCCCGCTTTCACTTATCAGGTGGTTTTCTCCATTGCCCTCCAGTGACCTGATCAATCAGAATACGGGCTTTCTGACTCGTCCGAACCTGATTTTCAATCTCAACAGGATCCCACGCCGCTAACAGTTGTGCTTCAAGTTCTCGGCAAATCGCTTGATATGCCTCGTCATTGGCAAGATTCCGAAATTCGTTCGGATCTTCGGCAATGTCATAAAGTTCTGGGGCATCGCCGAGGCTATAATTGAATTTGTATCGACCCTTCCGCACCATCGCCATCGGGCGTTCAACGCCGTGTGCGAGGTATTCGGAAAAGGCGAAATCCTTCCAATCGCTTGCGGTATCCTGTATCAAAGGCAACAGACTGTCTCCATCCAACCGATTTAAAGGTGCTACTCCGGCAGTATCGACAAGCGTCGCCGTTAGGTCCACGAGCGAAACCACTTCCTCAATACGTTTGCCTGCGGATAACCCGTCAGGGAACATAATTTGTAGTGGGACGCGAGCAGATGCTTCGTAGAAATTCGACTTGCGCCACATACCGTGCTCACCGTTCATCTCACCGTGGTCACTGGTATAGACAACAACTGTATTTTCTAACTGATCGGTCTCCTCAAGCGTCTTGAGCAAGTTACCAATTTTCTCGTCAAGATAGGTAATCAATCCATAATAGCCAGCGCGACCACGGCGAACCAGTTCTTCGGGGAAGTCAACACAACCGAACATGCGTCGCATCCGTTGGTAGACAGGATGCTGGTTTTCGAGGTGTCCTTCTGGAATATCGGGGAGATCAATTTCATCAAGCGGATAGAGATCCCAAAACCGTTGCGGCACAACGAGCGGAAAATGGGGTGCGATAAACGAGACATTGAGTGCCCACGGCTGTTCGCGCCGTGCTGGGTCTCGGAGATACGCCAAAGCCTCTGTTTCTGCGAGGTCGTCCACTTCTATTTCCACCGTCGTTCCCGGACGTGCCTGTGCGAGACCTTGCCATGGGCGCGGTGCTGGTGGTGTGCCGTTATCCCAATCTGTAAGTGCGTGCTGTCGTTCTGCGTGTAAATCTCGGGCGAGTTGCGCGCGAAACCCGTGGAGTTGGTCCATACCACCGAAGTGCTGTTTCCCAGAGAGCACGACATCGTAGCCTGCTGCCCGCAAGAGGTGTGCCCATGTAACGGCATCTGGACGCAAGGGCGCGGCGTTGTCCCATGCCCCGATTTTGTGGATATACCGACCTGTCATGAAGGACATCCGGGACGGCATACAGAGCGGTGAATTGCAGTAAGCATTGGTGAAGGTAACACCTTCCTCAGCGAGTCTATCCATGTGAGGGGTTTGAACGAGTGGGTGTCCATAGGGACCGCTATACATCGGTGCGTGTTCATCGGACATAATGACAAGGAGATTGGGGTGTTGTTTTGAAGGCATGGTGTTCCTACATGGAATCAATCAATCCATGGGCAATCAACTTTAAGATTAACAAGCAATTGTTCAAGGCCTGTCTCGCCTTGGAGATCGGATAGGTTAGATACGTATAGCGGTCGGATTTGACCGTGCTTGCTGCGCCCACATTTCAGCGATCCGTTCAAAGGAGGGACGATAAATCTCGCTTGAGGGTCGAAATAGACTTTCCTCCATGGGTTGTATTCGAGTCTCTTCTTCCTGCTGCATTAACATCGCTGAGATGTCATCAGGTAACTTAACACCGATCTGCTTCTCAAAATCCGGTATGCTTTGATAGTCATCATGAAATAGAGCAACAATGTCTACATCCATGTCTTTAGCATCTGTTAAACCCGCTTTCGCTTTCTCCCACTCTTGTTCGTGTAACCACACCTTAGCACGACCATAATAAGCCTTTGCATAACGGGGGTTGAGTTGTATGGTCGTATTAAAATCTGCAAGAGCCATATCAAAGTCCCCTTTATTACCATAAACGTTACCACGATTATAATACGATACCTCCAACAAGGGATTAAGCTGTATCGCCATGGTATAATCCGCGATGGCTAAATTAGACTCACCCTTTGCCCCATAAATGTTGCCACGACTGACATAGGCAGGAATATGGTCAGGTTGGAATCGAAGAACTACGGTATAGTCTGTGACAGCTCTATCAAAATCACCTTTTCTGCTGTAAGCGATACCACGATTAAAATAGCATTCAACGCTGTGATGCGGATTTAGTTCTATCACCTTCGTATAGTCCACTATGGCATTGTCAAAATCACCCTTACTGCTGTAAGCGTTCCCTCGCTCATAATATGCGTTAAGGTAATTAGATTGCAAATTGATCGCTTTTGTATAGTTTGCAATAGCCGATTCAAAATCGTTTCTGTTGCCGAAAGCCATGCCGAGAATGAGATATGCATCTGCCGCATTTGGATTACGTTCTATTGCGCTATTACAGTCAGCAATAGCAGAATCAAAGTCGCCTTTGAGACTATAAGCAATCGCGCGGTGGATATATGGACCAGCAGCATTAGGATTGAACTCTATCACTTTTTGATAGTCCACGATAGCAGCGTCATAGTTTTGCTTAAGTACGTACGTGCCCGCTCGAATTACATAGACTTCAGTATAATTCGGTTTCAGTTCTAATGCTTTTGTGTAGTCT
This sequence comes from Candidatus Poribacteria bacterium, assembly GCA_965220065.1. GTDB lineage: Bacteria > Poribacteria > WGA-4E > WGA-4E > WGA-3G > WGA-3G. The sequence continues at coordinate 2,884,448 of OZ244804.1, read as the reverse complement.
GCAATGGCTCTATCAACTTCATTTTTACTGCTATAAGCGTTACCACGAGCGGCATAGGCATTAGCATCCGGCTTGAGTCGTATTGCCTTGCTATAGTCCATAATGGCAAAGTCAATCTCACCTTTGCTGCTGTAAGCGTTACCACGAATTAGATAGGCATCAGCAGCATCGGGATTAAGTTGTATCGCCTTATCGCAATCTTCAAGGGCACGATCAAACTCGTCTTTGATAACATAAGAAGTTCCGCGATGATAATACGCTTCGGCGTGATCCGGTTCGTATTGGATTGCCTTCGTGAAGTCTTCAATTGCTGTGTCAATGTCACCTTTAGCACCGTATGCCATACCGCGACCGTGATAGGCCCTGGCGGGTTGGCGGGTCCAGAAAATGGCTTCCGTATAGTCGTCAATAGCAAGATCAAACTTGCCCATCTTACGGTAAATATCACCCCGATAGATGTACGGTAAGGCAAAATTTGGTCGCATTTCAACAGCTCTACTATAGTGCTTGACGGCTTCTTCATAATGCGCCATCTGTGTTGGAGTTACCATTTTCTGCACCTCCTTTTTGTTCATGGATTAAACCTTTGTAAATTGCCATGTAGACTTCCATGTGGATGGTCTGATCTTTGATAAAGCCGTGGATATCGTTGTAAATGGTCTCAACAGATATACCGTGGGAATTTCGCAGGTGTATTAGTAGAGGTTGCTTGAGATCAGCCGGAATATTGATAATATCGTCCTCGCTGGGTTCAATAAAACCATCTGGATGTCGAACAAACACGCTTTTCTGGGCAATAACACGATTTACCGGTTCATACGATTCTTGAATGTATGGATTTATCTGTTCCTTTTTTTGTAATATAAGCCTGCCATCTTTACCACGGGAACCATCACAAGCCATGAAGAGCGCAATAAGATAATCTGTTGTGAAATCAATAAGGTTTGTTTTCCCACCGTAATGTTGAATTTCGGATAAGCGTTCAAGTTCGCTAATCGGTTTACGCGAAAACTTATTAGCTGAGGTCAACATTACTTCTTGGAATGCCTCTATATCAAAGTATTCTGCCGAGACCTCAAAGTCGTCGTCTTTCAAAAACTCGCGATAGAAGTTCGAGGAAACTTTCCCAAAATAAGGCTTTTCTTGATAGTGTTCAAGTTCACCGCGATAGAGATATTCCCCAGTGTCCGCTTTTTCTTCTATCTTTCGGAGTATGCCATCAACCGTGCTCGGCTCGTTTTGGTTCTCTTTGTCCATTCACTTTCCTTTACAGTCACAATGCTGTCTACAAGAATAACATGTTTGGCACGGGATGTCAACCGAATTTAATCGAAAGATTAGCGGCATTAGTTTTCTGCTATGTTTGTATGAACAGTCGCGATCAGGAGATCGCTCCTACAGCATCCTTCTTGAATTATTCCTTCCAACGTGCTATGCTGATTCCATCAACAAATACAAGGTAAAGGAAACAATATGCCTGAAACCAGACCTAATATCCTACTCATCACCAGCGATCAGCAGCATTGGAACACTTTGGGCTGTCTCAACCCTGAAATTCAGACCCCTCACTTGGATGCATTGGCACAGCAAGGCAGCCTTTTCAATAGAGCTTACTGCCCGAACCCTACGTGCACACCTACACGCGCCTCTATCATCACTGGAAAATATCCGAGTCAACACGGTGCCTGGTCCCTCGGCACAAAACTCTCTGAAGATGAACATACCGTGGGTGAAGATTTCACGGATGCCGGGTATCGCACTGCTCTCGTCGGCAAGGCGCATTTTCAACCGCTCCACGGGACTGAGGAATTCCCGTCTCTCGAATCCTATCCGATCCTCCAAGATTTAGACTTCTGGCGCAGTTTCAATGAACCGTTCTACGGGTTTGAACACGTTGAACTCGCACGCAACCACGCCGACGAAGCGCATGTCGGACAGCACTACGCCATCTGGATGGAAGAAAATGGCTGTACAAATTGGCGCGACTACTTCGCTCCACCGACAGGGAACGCTCGTGGTCAATACCGAAAGTGGCACATCCCAGAAGAATACCATTACGATACATGGATTGCGGAACGCACCAACGCACTCATGGAAACATATCAGCAGAATGGCGAAAACTTTTTCCTTTGGGCGAGCTTCTTCGATCCACATCCAAAATATCTCGTTCCAGAGCCGTGGGATACGATGTACGACCCAACGGCATTGACAGTACCCTCCGTAACCGAGGGAGAACATGACAACAATCCACCGCATTTTCAGCTAACGCAACAAGAAAAGCCCGACTTCTCCGCATGGCGTGAAAGTGGAAAGGGTGTACACGGTTTCAACTCTCATTTACGCGATCGGGATGAACTCGCCAAAGACATCGCCGTCTATTACGGAATGGTGACGCTGATGGACAAATACATCGGGAAAATCTTGGCGAAACTCGATGAACTCGGCCTTGCAGAGAACACACTGGTTGTCTTCACATCAGACCACGGGCATTTTTACGGACAGCATGGACTTGTCGCGAAGGGCGCATTTCACTATGAAGACGTGATCCGAGTGCCGTTTATCGTGCGGCATCCGGGGGTCGTACCTGCGGGAAGACACTCTGACGCGTTGCAAACATTGGTAGATTTAGCACCTACATTCCTCAGTGCCGCCGGTATCGACGTACCACTCCCGATGACAGGCGTAGATCAGATGCCGGTCTGGTCGGGAGAAGCAGAACAGGCGCGCGACCATATCATCGTTGAAAACCACCATGAACCGACAACAGTGCACGTTAAAACATACGTTGACGATCGTTATAAACTCACTGTCTACTACAACCGAAAGTATGGGGAACTATTTGATTTGCAAGAGGATCCGGGAGAGGTCAAGAACTTATGGGATTCCGCTGAACACGCAGCACTAAAGGCAGACCTGGTGATGAAGTTATTGTTCGCAGAGATGGGGAAAGAACCGTTGTGGATGCCGCGAACTTCGGGAGCATAAACGGAATGAAGCTACATGAATATCACGCATAACCACTAAAGAGGAGAAAGAAATGAGATCTAAAAAATTCAGAGGTTTTTTGTGCCTCTTCCATGTTGTTTTATGTGCCATGGTCTTTAATCAACAGAGTTTTGCTGGCACATGGACAGACGCTTTTGAAGATGACAACACGCAAGAATGGGAAATCTTTAATACTTTTGACGAAGAGGAAGCGAAATGGTGGATTGATGCAGGGGAGGCAGTGTGCGAAACGTTTAAACCTGAAGGACATGGGCATTCTATTCCCAGTATATGGGCAACAGGTGAACTTACTTGGAAAAACTACTCACTCTCATGCAAAGCCAAATTGGTTGAAGCGAAAGAAGAAACTGCTACCTTAGGAATCGTACTCCATCAGCAGTGGGAGAGACTTTCCTTCTATGTATTTCAGATTTTTTATCCGTGGAAAATAGCCCATATTACAAAGGTGACCCGAGACGGTGCAGATACATTAGGCGAGTTCCATTTCGCAGCAAAACTTGATACATGGTACACCCTCACTGCAGCTATTGACAGTAGAGGGAGACTTAAATTTCAAATTGACGACGAAGTGTTCACTGTCACTGACCAAAATCGGATAAAGAGTGGAAAGTCTGGGTTCGAAGTCTCAGGTGCACAAGCCCGGTTTGACAATGTCAAAATCATGGGGGATAACGTTCCGAATGGTGGTCCCGGAACGCTCCGTGTAGAACCGAGCGGAAACAAACTTGCTATTACATGGGGAGAACTCAAGGGTCCACAACAGAAATAGAAAAGCGTTTAGAAATCACCCTACCAGAAAGACGGTAAATCAATACCGCCGTCTCCAATGCCAACTGTCGCTGCCTGAAATAAGCGGACGAATGTCTTCCGGCAATGTCTCAACAAATTCGGGACTGACCTCGTTGCCGGGCCATTCGCGCACCATCGGCGGTGTGTAACCGGAGATGAGGATGACACGCTCTTTATCGCTACGGATGGCAGTCGTACTGTGGATCAGGGCTTCGGCAAAAAGAAGGACGGAACCGGCTGACGCTTCGACTTGGTAGATGAGTTTGTCGTCAGAGAGTGCCGCTTCGATCATTTCTTTGTGATCCCACGTTAGGCGGTGGCTTCCAGGTATAACACACGTTCCACCATCGTCTGGACCGACATCGGTGAGGTAGGCGAGCGTCTTTACGAAGATGCAGTGGAACTTATTCTGTTCCACATAGGTGCCCCATCCGTGTTGCGTCCCACGATGAAACCCCGTCGGGTTATAGCGGCGTTTATAGAGGGCGTCCAATTCTATCTCTGGATTTCGACTATTAATGATCGCTTCGGTCTCCTCAAGACGTACCGCCCCACCCACCACTTCTTCAACCAACGGCACGAGCTGCGGATGCGCGGCGTATTCTAAGAGTGCCGGATCATACGCAACAAGATTCCCGAAAAGCACATGATGTTCGCTTTTCCCACGGGCATAGACCCGCTTGGCATCCAGATCCTCGTCGGCTTTCATCCTATAGAGCGCGCCTTTCATGCGCTCAATCTCATCGGCGTTCAGGACGTTCTCTAACAACACAAACCCGTAGATGTCGAAGTGGAGTCGTTGCGCTGGTGTTAGACCGATTGTTTCACTGTTTTTCATTTTTTTCTCCAAGACCAAGAGATATTCCGTACCTGGCGCAAACTAACAGTTTACGCTACAAATACCGAACCTATGTTTTCTTATAACCCGTGCTTGACCTGTCCCCAGAGTGTCGTGAGTTTTCCGTTCGGATCAACGGCAAGGTTGAGTGGATCTTCCCCTTCATAGACGAGTAAATCATCGACGTAACCGGGAGCAGTGATTCCCCATGTATAGAAAGCGACCCACTTGGCGACGGGACCGAGTGCCGCATTCCGAAACGGGAGTCCCTTTTCCGGCTTGGCACTCAATGCATCGTTTCTGTCGTCTCCTACATAAAAATCGAATTCGCTTTTATCGACATTGGCAATAATTCGAACGTATTTCCATGTATCGGTTTCAAAGTCGCCAATAAGTTGCCACGCCGCGCCATCGTAAAGCCGGACAATGCCAGCGTCCCAGTTGATGTAGGTGCACCCGTTGTTTTCGCCAATACCATCAGCAGTAGCGACTTTGAAATTGAAAGACCTACCGCCACTCTCAATGTAAATCCAGAATTCAACCGAAATAATAGGATTTTCGGTCTCTATAGGCACACCGAGTCCATCTCCGTCTCCCCCACCCAAAATAGCGAGTGCTTTTTTATCGGTTTTGACAGTGTCGCCAGAAATTTCAAAGTCCCCGCCAATTACCTCCCAATCTTTGGGCGGATTGCCGACAGTGAATTCCTCAAACCCCGTCTGCACATAAACTTCTTGTGCGATTGTGGTCTTCACGAGAGCGAAACTCAAAACAACAACGAGCGTTAGCAAGATATAGTGGGAAAAGGCACTTCGTTTATCGTGGATCATCGTTCACTCCTCCATCACATCTTCATCACGGCATCCAGAGATTCCACTCCCCTTTTTTCTCCCATTTGCGACATGCGAGGCATAGGCACATATATCGAATTGCGAAACGCGGGACAGAACCGACATTCATTGCGCCACAATGCGGTAGCAGATGATGGAAAAACAGGACATCTCCCTGTTTGGCAACGACTTCCATCGGTTCGCCTAAATCCATCTTTGGAAAATGTGCACCAACATCACGAACATGGTTTGAAAATTCTGGGTTTTTCTTACGGAATTCTCGAATCCGTTGTGTACCCTCAGGCCATATCACAGTCGCTCCGCCGTGCACATTCACGTCCGTGAGGTAGGTTAAACTGGTTGCTCGGAAGGTCCCAGGATCCAGCCGTAAATCCCGAAAGCCGCCATCCAAGTGAGGGGACGGACATTTCCACTCGGAATCCGAAACAGGAAATTGATTGAGTGCCCAGATGCCATCGGGATGTTGACTCTTACAATGCGGGATCTCTGGATATCGGGAGGCGAGTTGCTTAATAATGGTGAGATACTCAGGTGTACAACACGCTAAGACATCGAGATGGGTAACGCCGTAAAGTTCAACGCGCCTTCCGTCTGCCATTTTCTCCATATAAAAACCGGCGAGCGGCGGACGTTTAAAATGTCCCCACGAGTCTGGATCATCCGCATCCATGCCCATCATCTTCCACATCGCTGCTTCTGCTTTTGTGACAGTCTCTTGCGGAATCAAGCCGGAGAGCAGTAGATAACCCTCTTCTTCAAATTGCGTTAATTGTTCCTTTGAGAGCATTGAATACTCCTTATTGTATCAATCTCCAATCGTGAATTTGGTAATATCAACAGAAGGTTCGGGATACCTCATGTCCAGTTTTCTGAGCGTCTCAACGATACACTCCGTGATAACGAGATTCCGATACCACTTGTTATTCGCAGGGATTACATACCAAGGTGCCCAGTCAGTACTACACTTTTCGAGCATCACCTCGTACGCTTGCATATAATCGTCCCAGTAGGCACGTTCACGAACATCGGATGCCTCGACTTTCCAATGTTTCGTCGGATCGCTAATCCGAGATTCAAGACGCGCTTTCTGTTCATCTTTTGAGATATGAAGGAAAAATTTCAGGACGATCGTTCCATTTTCAACGAGCATCTTCTCAAAATGGTTAATCTGCTGATAGCGCTGCGACCAAACCTCCTCTGGCACCAGATCATGCACCCGAACAACAAGGACATCTTCATAGTGCGAACGGTTAAATATACCGATTTTCCCTTTCGATGGAACGGCTCTGTGCGCACGCCATAAGAAATCACGGGAAAGTTCATCCGTAGAAGGGACTTTGAAACTGACGACATCGCAGCCTTGGACGTTGATGCCAGCCATTACTCTCCGAATGGTGCCATCTTTACCACATGTATCCATGCCCTGCAGAATGATGAGAAGTGCGTGCTGATTTCCAGCGTAAAGCAGTTCCTGAAGTTTCAGGAGTTGCTTATGAAGTTTTTTCAGCCTGCGCTTCGTCTGACCTTTTTTTTCGTAAGCCCCAGTGAAATTGGGGGGATAATCGTTCAGATCGACGACTTCGTCGGGTTTAATGATATTCTTAGTCTCAAGTTCCATATTTTTAATAGTTACCAGTCATCAGTACGGGTTTTCGTATGAGGTTTAATAAATAAATTAGGTAATTGACGGGCAATAAATTGCCCTACTACAAACGGGGCCGCTCGTAGTCGTGCGATTCATCGCACGTTAAGAAATTACCCGATTAAATTCTTAATCTTCATTAGAAAACCCTTTCAGTTGTCAGAGTTAATAGTTATCAGCTACCAGTCATCAGTACAGGTTTTCCACGAGGAAGAAAAAATCCGTACTAACAACGATTACTGCGACAAAAACTCATAGTAATCATCAACAAGTCTACGGTACTCAGGCGGGACATCCTCCTTTGCGACCTGAGCGAGCCGTTTTTTCTCCTGTAGCGTATTAAGCCGCTCTTCAAGTGCGGACTCCAACTTATCAAGATCTCTAATAACGAATTCGTAGTTAGGAAATGGATTTGAGCGACTTCCGGGTCGGTAGTCCATTGTATCAAGCATACCGAGCCAGAGCCTATCAATCTCCCTGTCTGACTCCCTGCCCCCAACCTGTGCTTCCTGATCGGAGGGTTCATCGGGATTTCCAGGTTGGTTCCCATCCCGACGCTGCCGCGCTTCCCGTGCGCGTTGCATCTGTTCTTGAATCTGTTGCTGTTGCTGCGCGAGCTGTTCCCGACGCTGCCGCTGTTCTTCCGTCTGCTCCTGACCATCCATCGCTTGAAGTTCGCGTTGGATGTCCTGCATCCGTTCCCGAGCTTGTTGGAGTTGTTCAAGTTCGGCTTCAAGTTGTTCTTCTTCGGTATTCGCCATATTGGCTCGCGCCTGCTGCAGATCCCCCCGTGTTTGCTCCAATGCATCTAAGACCGCTTGCTGATTCTGGTCAGCGGCTCGGAAACTACGCCATTGTAAGGCACGTTGCGCCGTCGCCATATCTTCCGCAGTCTGCTCTTCAGCGAGACGCCTTGTCGCATCTGCTACATTCTGGGATGCCTCCGGATTGTCTGGCGTGAGTTGCTCCTGAATGTCTCTCAGTGTGCGTTCAAGTGTCTCCAGATTACGTTGAAGTTCGCGCTGCTGATTGGCAAGTTCAGACGCTCTTCGGAAATCTTCAGGACGCATCTCTGATTCCTGAGAACGCCCCCTGAGTTCCTGTGTCTGCTGCTGAACATCAGATTGCGATTCTGTCAGCTCCTGAAGTTGTTGGGCGGCTCTATCCAGCGCAGCATCTGTGTATTCTGCAGCGACCTTTTCCAACTGCTCAATGGCTTCCTGAAGTCTTTCTTCCGCCTTTTGTCCCTTGGCGGCACTCAACTGCGGTTCCTCCTGTTGCATGCCCTGCGAGGCTTCTTCCATCTGTTCACCCGCCTGTTGCATCGCCTCTCCAGCTTGATTGAGGCGTTGTCCTTGGGTGCCTTGTCCACTCTGTTGCATGGTGTTGAGTTGCTGTGCCATCTGCTGCGCTTGTTGTGCCAACTGTCCCTGTTGCTGGCTGTTCTGTTGCATTTCACTCGGCGAGGGTTGGTTTTCACGTCCTAACTGTTGGCTTTGTTCACTCAACTGCTGCTGTTCACCCAGCATCTGACGCGCTTGATCCAACATCTCCTGCGTTTGCTCCTGCATTTCTATGTCGAGTTCGTTCTGCTGATTCTCAAGTTCACTTTGCAATTCCTCCATCTCAAGTTCAAGCTCCTCGGCGAGTTGGGGATTACTATTCCGCATCTGCATCAGGACTTTGGGAATCTCAAGACTCACTTTTATGAGCAATTCAAGTGCTTCCTGTTCCGGCGGAATCGCTTCATCAGGACGGATAGCGTTTAGACTATCACTCGCTTCACCCATTTTATCTATTGCGTCCTCAAGGTTCATCAGAATCTCGGGCGTGACGGCTGATTCCCCTTGCATCGCAGCACTAAATTCATCTACAACCCGTTGCGTCTTATCCTTTAATTCGGTCTGTTTTTCGCCCGTTTTCCTAACGGCAGTCTGATATTTCTGGGTAACCGTTACAGGTTTCGCACGAATGTGTTTTGATGTCTCTCGGATAATCTCCTTCTGGGAACTAATTACATCCGAAAGTGGATTCGGTTCAGCTTGTCCGGGTTCACCCTCACTTTCGCCTTCGTGGAAATTCTCATTAAAGGGACGAATTTCAATGAAGTAAAGGTCGCTACTATCTTCGCCGGGACCCGTGCGTGTGTTATTATCAGTAGCATGGGCGTAGTAGGAGATAATATCGCCCGGTTCAATGTCAAATTCCTCCAGATAGAAGGTATAGGCACCGTCTGCATATTGGCTTTCGGATGACTGCGATGCAGGTTTCCGCGTATGGGAGTCCTGCGGGACAATGCTGACTGCTTCTTTCGAGGATTCCATCACAAGTACCTGTAATTCATCGGATCCGATGCGATACATGAGTTTTAATTCTGCAACGCCGTAGTCATCTGTTGCTTCAGCGATGATCTCCACCTCATCCAACTTCGTAGCTTTCACATCTCGACCGGGTTCCTTGATAACGACTTCTGGAACAGCATCTGGAATGGCTTTGATCATGTATTCAATCGGTATCTCGTTGTTAAACCCATCAATACACAACAACTGAATATCATAACTTCCGTCCTCAACAACATCTATAGTGGTCGTAAGCGTATTTCCATCAGAGATAGTCATTTGCGTTGAAACAGGTTCTGGGGTCGCACTCAATTCTTGGGCAGTGGAAACCTGTAAGTCGTTCACCCCATCAGTTTTATGGGAGAACGTCGCAGTTTGAATCGCTTTATTTGTCATAAGCCTTATTTCTGCTTGAGTACCAACGACAGCATGAATATCCCCTGTCCCTGTTTGCACAACAGGCTTAAGACCGGTGTAGTCAGGGTAAGTGTAAGCGACCGAAATTTCAGTCACTTTTGGCATTTCAAAGACCTCAACAGTATAGCGTTCTGAAGTCGCCTCGTTTGCAACGACATAGTATTCCATATCGGCATCAATGTTGAAAATTTCATAGGCAAACCCGCGCTTATCGTCCGGATTTTGCAGCATGTTAATTTGTTGTTCGCCTTTGTTGACATCGGATGTCGAGAGTTGCTGCACACCAATATCTCTATACGTCAAAACGACCTTATCCGCGGATTTACCGGTGACAGTGATATGAATCGGCAGGCTCTTGCCGCGGAGGATACGCGCATTTCCCGGCTCAACAGCGAGTTTGGTTGTCAGAATAGGATCCGTTTTCTCCCAAGGGACCAACACCCGGAGGAGGCTCGTATGAATTTCTGTTGGAAACAACAATGAAAGGATAACACACCCGACAACAACCAAAGCGGCAATGCCGACATGCTTACGGGTTCGACTTTGATCGATCGTTGCTTTGAAATTGATGCCTTTTACCCGCTCAGTGGTATCCTCAAGCAAGCGTTGAAGCATGTGTGTCTCAATCGGATCCGCCGATTCTCGGTTTCCGAATTCAATGGCACTCACCAATCTATCTTCAAGGTCCGGATGATTGCGTTCAACGTTGAGGGCGACATCACGAAGCGTGAGCGATGCTCGGAGCGGTTGAACGAGATACGTATACAACAGGTAACCGATAACACCTGCACCGACCCCTAATAACGTGATGCGTACAGTGCCAGGGAGCGGCATCAGCCAGTCAACGATGGCTTCCCCCACAAGTAAAGCAATAACACCCGTCAAGACAATAGCAAACCCTGTCCAGAAGAGACTCCGTTTCCAGACCCGCCGTGCTCCTGAAATTCTCGCTTGTAATTCCGCGTAACCTTCTCTTGTATTCATCATTTTTTAATTTTCCTTGCGGTTCGGTCAGGGGAATTGGGTCCATCGTGTCATTCTGCGTAGACCCGCCTGCGCCGTTGTTGCAGGCTATATCCTTTGGATCTTTAAAAGAACCGTCGGAGGAATCGCATATTTCTAAGAAGAAGAACCCACTTGGAATAAAGTATCAACACCGATTCTTAATAGCCAAATGATGACTGCCGTAAGACATGCTCTTGTTTTACTGACTTCCGCGAGTGTAGAAACCGCCACAGTTAAAACAAAGATAATCCATATACCCAAGATATCTATATAACTCAAAAAAAACAGAAGATACGGATTTTCGACGGATGGCACCAACATGTGGACCGCGGGAATAATTCTCATATCAACAACTGTTTCAATATCCTCAAGCCGTTTAAAAACTGGAAGAAATGCGATATTGATAAAAAATATCACTGGATTGACCAAGATAGTGTGCCACCAAGCCGCGAAGATGTGTTTAAATTTGAGTGCATCATTTACCTTGAAAACTCGCGACACCACGGTGAGTACAACACTGAACACAATAGCACAGAGACTCCCAAGGATAATTCCACCCACCGCAACAAACACCATAGACGCCGCTTTGGTAGATCCAAATAACTCAATATCGGCTAAACCCCCGGCATATTGGGGGTTAATGAACTTCTGCGTAAACGGGAAAACTATCCATGCCAATACCACGACAAGAAAGCAAAAGACCCCGAACGCAACTCCCCATTTCGGCTTAGATTTCAGCCGCGTAAATGTGGCTTTTGGGTTCGCAATGAGATCAATGAGATTTTGCCAACTTTCTTTCATAATTCCAATGCTCAGGTGGCAAACACGACCTCAGGCAGAATACTGACTATCCATAGAATTACCGCAGCGACACGGGCTTTGTTTTTTTCCATATCCGCAAACACCGCGATTGCTATTGTTATCACTGCAATTAGCCACAAATTCAACGGGTTAATATGACTGAGCAACATTGCTAACTTAGGGTTCGCGCCACCTCCCAACAGTAAATGTAACCCCGGAATCATTTTTAGGTCTGCCGTACTCTTAACGCCTTCTATGTCCTTAAAAACAAGTAGCAGCGCGGCGTTCACCAATTGTATAAGGCAACCAATCAACGAAATATGGACAACAGCGGCATAGATATGCCTAAATTCTAACGAACCATTTTTCGTAAGAAATCGAGCGGCTAACTTGAGGAAGGTACTGATAATGACAAACACCAAAATCGCAAAGATGGGTCCGACGAAGATACCAATACCCTTGAAAATCTGACTGATATTTCCCGCAGCGTCAAGTTGTTCCGGTTGTAAATCCCTCTTCATGAGTTGGGCAGCACTGAGCACTTCAGAGTACGGAAGAATAGCCCAAGCAATGAGAACAGAGAAGAGATAAAAGACTATAAATGCTATTCCCCATCTCGGTTGTGATTTGAGACGCGAAAACGCGGCACTCGGTTCAGCGATAAGGTCCCCGATGTTTTGCAAGCTCTCCTTCATCGTTCTCTCCTATAGATTAGACAAAATTTCCCTGAAATGGTTCTTAAAGATGCGTTAAATTTGGGAAAAATTACGATTGAGAGATCTATCCTACAGAAAAATATCAATCAGGGGTTCGCTCATACAGTTTACTTTTTTCTCTCTCCAACTGTCCCTTCTGCCAACTGTAATCGACACCGCCGTCATAGAATTTATCCGGATGCTCCACTGCCCAAATTTGTTTATGGATAATCCAGTTTTGCGGGTCTAATGCCAAAGCCTTCCGCCATTCTGCCATTGCTTCCTCTTTTTTACCGACCTCCAATAAGACCAAGCCAAGTTGAAAACGCGCAGAGGCTTCGGTGGTAACCTGAGCGTTTAGCCCATCCAAGGGTTTCACATCACGTAGCAACTTCATATTGTAATCGGGGTCGGATACCCACTTTTCAAGCATCGCGAGGGTTTTCTGATCCGCAACATTGATGTTGAAAGGTCCTTTTACCAACCGTCCTGCCTCATCAATCATAACACCATAGGGGATAGCTTTGAGGTCATAGCGAGTACCGAATGTATTTTGTGAATCAACGAGCGTGACAAAATCGGCGTCTGCCGCATCATGCCAAGGACGCACGACGGAGGCACCTTGTGCATCAAGAGCAATGGAGACAAGATTTAACTTCTCCCGGTGTTTGGCGTAAAACTCCTGCCAGCCTGGCAGCTGTTCACGACATCCTCACCACGAACCCCAAACATAGAGTAGTGTCTTTTTTCCTCTGAAATCCTGTAAGTGTCTGGGGGTCCCTTCAAGGTTGGGAAGTGTGAATTCGGGGGCGAGGTGCATAGCTTGAATAACCTCTAATCGGTTCGCTGATACCTCGTAGATTTCAAAGCCGAAGGGCTCCGTAACCAGCTCCGGTTGGACATAAGTTACACCACCCATATCAACAACACCCTTGTGCGAGCCTATAGAGGGTTTCAGGGCAATATCTTGGAACTCAAGAGGCACACACAGTTCTGATGCCCCACCACAGAGAACCGCCATCTTCGCACCTTCTGGGTACTCGACTTTTAAGCCAAGCTGTTTGGCGAAAGGTTCCAAAGGCACGAACCATTTATCCTCTCTGAAAATAGGAGGGGCGGCAAATGTGACACGTTGTGCATCTATCGTAATCTGTAAATCCTCTCTACTCATATTCTCCTCTTCGGCTAACCCTACCCGTAAGCCTACTGCACAGAACAGAGCCGTTGTCAACACTATAAATCCCACTATACGCCCCAGTCTGCGAAGTGATATTGCGAGAATCATTGTGTACCCTTCTCCCTATGTTCTGAATCATAAATCAGGAATTTAATAATCTTTTCCGTGGTCTTGGGATTAAGCCCCGAACCCGGTTTCCGCATCATCTTATAGACATACTTTCGCCATTCCTCTGCGTTAAAAGTAGAATTAATCGGGCGTGCAACGGTATGGCACCGGCTACATTTACGGGTAAAAAGTTCGTAAGCCTCCTGCATCTCAGGTGGATAGGTAGTAACATCAATAAAGTTAGGTCCTTTATCTGCTGGATAGGTTTTAGGGACCGCACGCGGGGCGCGCAAGGCGTAGATCATCCCAACCCCAACGAGGAGGATAACACCCAAGACAGTAATCCAAACAATTGTATTTTGCATATTTATAGTTTTCAGCCGTCAGTTACCAGAAGTTCTTGGTTAAACAAAGCACGCCTTTAACTGCTAACTGTTAACTAAAGACTGTTAACTTTTTCCACGATAGCGTTCGCGCTAATGCCGTGATGCTCCAAGAGTTCCTCGGGTTTCCCAGACCGTGGCACTCCTGTAACAGCAAGTTTATGGACACAGACCCCTTTCGTTGCTACAGCATCAAGCACAGCATCACCCAGACCACCCTCAGAATAATGGTCTTCAACGGTGATTAAGGTATTGTTCGTCTCGGACGCCGCCTTTTGTAGGGCTTCCTTATCAATCGGCTTGACGGAATACAGATCAATAATCCTGACAGCAATCCCTTCTTTAGCGAGTATTTCGTGTGCTTTCAACGCCTCGTGAAGGGCAACACCTGCGGCGACAATGGTCACTTTATCCTCGCTACTTTCCCGAATAACTTTACATCCACCGATTGGAAAACGCTCGTCAGCATCGTAGAGAATAGAGGTTTTTGGACGCGAGGTGCGGAGGTAAACGATACCTTCGTACGCAGCGGCTTCCGCGACAAGTCGTTCGGCGGCGACTGCATCACTTGGATACAGCACGACTGCGCCCGGAATCGCACGGAACATCGCGATATCTTCTAAACCCATCTGTGAAGGACCGTCTTCGCCAATTGAGACCCCACAGTGTGAACCCGCATATTTGATATTCGCCTGTGAGATCGCGGACATCCGAATCTGATCATAGGCACGCGAGAAAAACGCCGCAAATGTCGAAACAAACGGAATTTTCCCGCGTTTTGCCAAACCGATGCCAGCACCGACCAAATTTTGCTCCGCGATGAACATCTCGAAATAGCGGTTCGGATGGAGGGTCATAAATTCCTCGGCGTAAGTGGAGTTTTTAGTGTCTCCATCCAATGCGACAACATTAGGATTCGTACCGCCAAGTTTCGCAAGCCCCGCGCCGTAGCCGCTACGCGTTGCGATCTCTTCGTCCACCGGATAGTCAGGAGGCTCACATTCAGTCACGGCAGGATGATCGGCACTCCCATTTACAGCATTTGGCGATTTAATCTGAATGGGGATATCTGACTGTAACGGTCCAAGTTCAGCCAAAGCCCTATCAAGTTCCTCACCTTGTTCAAGTGCCTTTCCGTGCCAGTTGTCGGCGTTCTCAAGAAACGAAATCCCTTTTCCCTTAAAAGTTTTAGCGACTATCATCGTCGGTTTCTCGTCCGAAGCCTTCGCTTTGTCGAGTGCAGGAAGGATTTCATCGAAATCGTGTCCATCAATGCCGATGGCTTGCCAACCAAACGCTTCAAAACGCTGACAATACGTATCAACATCGAAGGCATACATCGTTCGCTGGCTCTGTCCAAGCGCGTTGACATCGACGATCCCAATCAAATTATTAAGCTTGTAGTGTGACGCCAAAGCCGCCGCCTCCCAGACTCCACCTTCGGCTGTTTCGCCATCGCCAAGCAGGACATAGACACGGTAGTCAGAATCGTCTAAGTATTTACCGTTGAGAGCCATGCCGAGTCCAAGCGATAAGCCCTGCCCAAGTGAGCCTGTTGCGACCTCTGTCCATTCAAATCGTGGGGTCGGATGTCCCTCCAAGATGCTGTCAATTTGTCGCAGTGTACGGAGTTTCTCGATTGGGATAATGCCTGCTTCCGCATAAGCGGCATAAAGAAGCGGTGCCGCATGTCCCTTGGACAAGATGAACCTATCGTTATTGGGGTTCTGAGCATCGGTCGTGTCATAACGCATCGCGTGAAAGAAAAGTGCTGAGACGATATCCGCCGCCGAAAGACATGTGGTCGGATGCCCAGAACCTGCCTCCGATGTGGAGATAACCGAATGAATGCGTAGGTTCGTCGCTTTCTGTTTGAGAAAATCTTTCATGTTTTTAATTGTTGCCTCCTGGCAATCGCTCCACTTCGTTTAGCACCCTGTCCCAGTAACGGGTGGGGACCCCGATTTCCGGTGAAACTCACGTTCAAATTTAACAGGACGTACGCAATTTTGACCATAGCACGCTCTATTCGATTGTGCCCCGCTACAAATCTCACACGTGTAACGGAAACCCAAACTAACAGTTTATGCTACAAAAGAGCAGCGTGCGTAAGTCCTATT
Source organism: Candidatus Poribacteria bacterium (assembly GCA_965220065.1). GTDB lineage: Bacteria > Poribacteria > WGA-4E > WGA-4E > WGA-3G > WGA-3G. The sequence continues at coordinate 2,868,277 of OZ244804.1, read as the reverse complement.
TAAAAAAGGACCTGCGATTCACCAAAAACCTGCTGAAAATGAAATTACGCCTTAAATGGCATAATTTGTCTTTGCTTACATTTGGAGCGCAGAACGAGTGCCCATAGTTAAGAAAGCAGCGCGAAGGCTAATTATCTAAGAATCTTCTGGGTTCAACTGAGCCGTTCTCCGCTCTGCAGCTAATGAAAGGTAATGTTCTTGATGCGTCTGGATGAGACTCTCAAAAGTTACAATGGCTTGCGGAATGTCTTGCAGTTTGACGTACGCCTCTGCTTGCCAGTACATCGCCTTCGCTACAACCGAACTGGAATCTGTCACGCTTCCGTCCATCTGCTGGGCTTCGTTTTCTATAGCCTCTGCAAATTTTTCGATTGCACGTTGATAATCTTTGTCCTCATGGTAGGCTCTCACAGCATCTGCATAAGCGAGACTGCCCTGCTCTTGTGGTTGGAAAGACTCAACTTCCAGCGAAGGTAATTCCAATGGGGGGACGACGACTTCTAAATCTTCTGCCTCTAAATCTTCTGCCTCTAAATCTTCTGCTTCTAAATCTTCTGCCTCTGGCAATGCCTCTACCGCTTCAGCAATCTGTTGTTCGTATGTTTCAGTGTCATCATCCTCCGTTTCCTCCGCACTGTCCTCTTTTTCATCGTCATCGTCGTCTTCCTCTGCTACTGGCTCCGCCGCTACCGCCTCACGAAAAGCATGAGAAAGCGCAGTATCAGTATCCTCCAAATCATCTTCTAAATCAACGGGATCGCCATCTTCTTCATCCAGAAATGAATCTTGTGGTTCATCATCAAAATCGTCTGTTTCGTCAAAGTCATCTGTTTCGTCATAACTAAATTCCATGTGTTCCTCCACGTTTCTGTTTCTTTTGGGAATAGCGGTCAGCAATCAGTTAATGGTGTTTTCTAACGACCATCGACTTTTTTCTAAGACGAGAGTTTACAAAAACCGATAGGTCATCCACTGAAAACCGACTGCCGACTGCTGACAGCCTATTCGCCGAGAACCGCCTCTTAGTACTTGACTTTCACCTCTGCCCAAGTGGTCGCCATTTTGTCAGCAGGATCAACCCCTAAGGCTGCATGCATACCGTCCAACATCGTTTCAATGTCCGCTTGCTCCAAAGCCACATTGAAGATTACAACCTCGTCCATAGTCGCTGCGCCAAAGCGTGCGCCACCGCAGCAGTCATCAAATCCGATATTGACGGGACCGCTATCGGCATCAAGAGGATTTTTGGCGATATCCATTGTGCTCGCTTCTTCTGCATCGATATAGATAGCCCACTTACCCGTCTTACTATCAAAAGTAGTGGTGTACATGTGCCACTTGGTAATATCTTTGGTACCCACATTACCGTCATTCCAACCGCCGGGTTTATTCCAGCAACCTCCGTTGCAGACGGGCCAAGCAATATTTTTCGTCCCTTGGTTGGGATGAATGATATAGGCGTTCCGCTTTTCAACCATCCAGCCGTGTTGGTTCCAAGTATCACCTGCGCTCTTCGCCCAAACTGAAACCGTGATCGCCTTCGTTGGGTTATCGTGACCGGGGATCTGGACGTACGCCCCTTTCCCATCAAATTCAAGTGCTTGCCCAAACTGGCCCTTTACCCATTTTGGCTTACCTTCAAACTCACCGTCCAGTCCACCACCGGTCTCATCGGTAGCGACATTGCCTTTACCTTCATCAAAAAGCCACATCCCCATAATAGTATCAGGATCGATTTCGGCAGAGGCGGTGGAGACACACAATACGCCCACTCCAAACAGACTCAAACACACGAGGACGAAGCTCACAAGCAAAAACTTGCTGCCATAAATAATACTGAAATTCATTTTTACCTCCCGCTCAATACTACGAATTCACGGACTTCATATACAGAACCGTGCGACTCATACTGACGGCACAACTGTGCATAAGCATAAATCGCCGCTAAAACATTACATACATTTATCATATCAAATTCACATGGACATGTCAAGGAAAAATTGAAATTCAAGACGATTTGAATTTCAGTGAAAAGGTTCCACGCACGATTGATGTCACCATCTGCCAGTTCTTCTCTCATACGAAAATTATGAGCGCAATCTGAGGGGTGGACTCAGGCAGTAGGCACCGATCCGAAGCCGTCACGTCGGTCATTGACGCGAGAAGCTACATTTAAAAAACCGTTGACACGAAAGGAATTTCTATCTATAATGTTCTTATACATCCATCTCAACATGAAATGTAGGAAAATATGAAGGGAATAGGATTTATCTCTTTACTCTTGGTCTTTGGTATTTTGCCCGTTTCTGGACAGATCTCAAATAACACCCTGCAAGCCTTAGACTCGCAACACCCCGGTTTTAAACATGGAAAACCAGCGAGAGGTGTTCTTATTGCACAAGCCGTAACAGCACAGAATTTGGAAGGGGAAACCTCTGAGGCGTCTACACAGCAAAGTGATGTCGCCGGTTCGGAGAACGGGGAGGAAACCACCGGAGAGGAACTCGCTCAGTCGGAAAAGATACGGCGGCTATTCAAGATTATTAACGACTATCAGTTAGCAGCGGATGAGGTGCTAACAACACTCGTTATCATTGCGGCAGATGCAAAATTAAAAGGGCGCGTAACCGGCAACGTATTGGTAATCGGTGGAGACGTTCAACTGTCGCCAGAGGCGCAAGTGAACGGAACACTTCACATCATCGGCGGGCAGATTGCGGGAAACACACAAGGTGTAACTAACCTTCAAGTCAGCAATGACTGGCAGATGGTACCCGCTGCGGTACATCTTGTAATGTATCCACACGCTTTCTGGGGGGCTTTCACGAACTTTCGTCTAACACTCGTGAAGTTTGGCATCTTCCTTTCGATGTACCTGTTGATAGTAGTTGTACTCTCACAACCGATAAATGAGGTAAGTGCCCTTTTCGCGAGGAGACCTATCGGCAGCATACTATTTGGCATCCTGATGTTGGTCATAATACCGCTTCTCCTTACGTTGCTGACCCTGTCAATCATCGGTGTGCCATTCATGCTATTGACACTTTCACTTTTGGTTCCCTTGGCAATCTGTGGCAAGGCAGCGATCTTCCTGACGCTCGGTAGTACCCTCTTTTCAGGACGATGGAGACCGCTCGCAGTTATATTTGGTTATACCCTGTATTTCATGGCAACATCCCTGCCGTATATTGACTGGGTGGCGTTCCTCCTTGTTAACAACATTGCTATTGGGCTCTGCCTACTGAGCGGCATCCGTATGATACGTTCGCAAGAACAGCGTAGAAACACCTCCCCCTTCCCAGTAACGGGTGGGGACCCCGGTTAGAAAGGGTAAGTTAGCATGCAGTTAGCGTCGCCTCTCTTCCTGAGTTTGTTCATCGTAGTCCCACTACTGATAATCGCTTTGCGGTGGCTCCGTGGACGGACAATCGTTCCGGTCGTGCGTTTCTCTGACTTCAAGCACGGGTTCGCCGCGGGTATTCAGCAGATGCAGGATACACTTTCGGTAAAAGCATTGCCGATACTCAGAGTAACCCGATTTATTGTTCTTGCGCTCCTCATTGTCACCCTTGCCCGTCCGCAACTCTCCCAAAGCCGTGAACATAAATTCACCGAAGGCATTGATATTCTCTTAGTACTCGACATCTCGGAGAGCATGCGGGCAGAGGATTTTGAAGGCTCCAATCGCATCCAAACCGCTAAATCAGTCGTTAACGATTTTCTGACACACCGCCAAAATGATCGCATCGGTTTAGTCGTTTTTGCCGGTGAAAGTTTTACGCTTTGCCCTCTAACGTCGGATTATTCGGTGTTAGCAGAATTGCTCAGCGATGTAGAGATCGGGCAACTGAAGGATGGAACGGCTATCGGCGATGCGCTGGCAACTGCTACCCATCGGTTACGCACCTCGGAATCGGAAACGAAGATTGTTATCCTCTTAACCGACGGTGAAAATAACGCCGGTAGCATTGAACCCGGAACAGCGGCTTCCTTTGCACAATCCTTCGAGATTAAGGTCTACACCATCGGGATGGGAAAAGAGGGCGGTGCACGCATTCCTTACGCCGATACAACCTTTGGCAAACGCTATCGTGAAGTTCTAACCTATCTCGACGAGGATACCCTAAAACAGATTGCCAATATAACAGGAGGTCGCTATTTTCGTGCCACAGACACGCAATCGTTGAAACAAATCTACGCAGAAATTGATCGTTTTGAAAAAACAAAATTTGAGACCATCAATGTCGTTGCCCATAAGGAGTTGATGGCATACTTCCTCATACCCGCAGTACTCCTATTGGGAACCGAGATCTTATTGAGCAACACAGTGTTACGGAAAATCCCTTAATTTTAATTATGGGCTTCTGGGCCGCTGCGTCCGTTGTCCTTGCGGGTTTCCAATGAATTCACGATGCTCTTGAAAGCTTGTGAGTTTTAATTCCTTAACTTCTTAAGCAGAACTGTTATCGCAGCCACTTGCTTATGCTTACCAAAAATCTGTGCGGAATGAAATGGAGCGCAGTTCAGGAGTAATAAATTAAAAAATGGAAAATATTATTGCATGTAATTTGGGAAGCTACCGACAGTTTCGTGCCGGAGCGTATGCGCACTTAGCAGAAATCGGTCTAACGAACGTGGAAATCGGTGTGCCTGCACCTGATTCTGTCGATGCTCTCCGTGCGGAATTGAACGCGCACGGACTCACTGCTACCAGCCTACTCGGCAGTTGTGATGTCCAGTCCGAAACGGTCGTATCAGACTTCCAGACGACGCTGGACATTGCTGATCAGATGGGCGTGAAGATTATCTTTGCCAGCGTGCACGCGGGGGACACCGACCTGAACGCCGTCTATGATCGACTCCGCGCCATCGGCGAAAATGCGGCACCCGCGGGTATCAAAGTGTGTCTGGAAACACATCCAGACATAGCACATAACGGCGACATCGCACTTAAAACGATGCAAGCCGTGAATCATCCGAATATATGCATCAACTTCGACACCGGCAACGTCTACTACTACAATCACAATGTGACGGCTGTTACGGAAGTTCAGAAGGTCATCGGACATGTCGGTGCTGTCCATTTGAAGGATACAAACGGCGGTTATCGGACGTGGAATTTCCCGACACTCGGTGAGGGTGTCGTCGATTTTAAAGCGGTATTTCAGACCTTGAACGACGCGGGTTTCTACGGTCCCTTCACAATGGAATTGGAAGGCGTTGAGGGCGAAGATCTTGATGAAGCAGGTGCCAAAGCACGGGTCGCAGATTCGCTGCAACACCTAAAAAATATCGGCGTAATTTATAGTAAAACCGAAAAATAAATAGACATTCGCCCCTCCCCTGGTAGGCGAGGTTTCTAACCTCGCCGGTGCGGAGTGTCTAATTAATTCTAAACTTTACTATAAATTAATCGCCAAGCGTAGAAATTACAATTTTTTCTGTGATTTAGTCATTGATTAATATCCGCAAGCCTCCGTTGTTGGCTTGCTACCAGCATTCTAAAGAATATAAACCCGTTGTGTGATTTAAGAACTGTAACTTTAGATTAGCATAGGAGTATCAGAACATGGATACGAATCTTTGTGTTATTCGACTTAGTGAAGGGGAACGCATCGGCGATGTGCTCGGAAAAGCTTTAGGTACGCCAGACATGACGACGATTGGGGCTTTCGCCGTTTCAAAAGAAAATCCTACCGAACTTCACTTTCATGATTTTGACGAATACTGGTATTTCACGGAAGGCATGACGACTGTGACGCTCCGAACACCTGACGGACAGTCCGAATCCTATCGTATCGGTCCTGGAGATCTGGTCGTCACGCCGAAAGGGATCGAGCATGGACATACCCCAGACGATGTCGTTAAAGGCGTGCAGTGGGTGAGCATAATTCCCCCTGATGCCCGCCGCGGGCATTTGCATCGAGAATTATAGGCATACCCGTTGCGTCGTAGCAAGGAAGGCACAACATGAACACAGCACCCCTTACCAAGAGCGAGATTAAACAAACACTTCTCAGCCACCAGAACACACTGAGAACCTACGGTGTGAAACGCCTTGGACTTTTCGGATCCTATGTTAAAAACACTGCTCATAGCGAGAGTGATATCGATCTGCTTGTAGAACTTGAGGAACTATCATTTGACCGATATATGGAACTCCGTATTTTTCTCGAAGACCTATTTCAGAAGAAGATTGATCTCGTCATCGCTGATTCGCTCAAACCACGCTTGCGACCACGCATTGAAAAGGAAATTGAGTATGTCGCAGGACTTTGATATCTATCTTGAGGATATATTAGAGGCAATAGATAGGATTCAAGAATACGTACAGGATGTTACACGCGAGACCTTTGAAAGGGATCGGATGCGGATTGACGCAATCATCCGAAACCTTCTTGGTGCAAGCCTATAGAGGCTTGCAGGACAATGGTGAAGCCGTTAAACAGGTGCCTGATTCCGTTCGAGAAAAGTATCCAAGTGTTGCATGGCGGAAGATTGCTGGGTTGAGAGACATTCTCATTCACAAATATTTTGATGTCAACCTTGAGATTATCTGGGGTGTGGTGCAATCAAACATTCCAATTTTGAAGACAGAAATCCAACAGATCCTTAAGGAAAAAAGCGAATAATTCTATAGCGCACATATAGTAAGAAAGGCGAAATTATGTCAATACAAGAAAATCCGTTGCCATTGCGACGCTTAGGACGGACAGAATTAGAGGTTACATGCCTCGGCATGGGAGGCGCAGGCATCGGTAGAGGCGATGTTACCGACGATGAAGCAATTGAAGCGGTACACCGAGCCATCGACTTAGGGATAAATTATCTTGACACCGCGCCGCTCTACGGTGAGAGTGAAAGACGGGTGGGACTCGCACTCGCCGACGGCTGGCGTGAGAAAATTTATCTCGCCACGAAGATAGGAACGCATCCTGAATGGCGCGGCGATTTCAGTGCTTCGGGAACCCGCCGAAGTGTCGAAAATAGTCTGCGTCTACTTGGCACGGATTGTCTCGATGTCTGTTTAGTGCACGACCCAGACAGCATGGATCCCGTCGTGGCAAAAGACGGGGCATTCGATGAACTCCAAAGGATGCGCGAGGAAGGACTGCTTAAGCATATCGGACTCGGGGTTCGACAGCACGAATTTCACAAAATCGCCATTGAAACCGGCGTTGTTGATGTAATTCTAACGTATTTGGATTATACACTCTTGAGTCAAACCGCAAACGATTGGTTATTACCACTTGCCGCTGAAAACGACATCGGCGTTATCAACGGAAGTCCTATTGCAATGGGATTGCTTTCAGGGATTGAACCGGATATATCCGTCGAAAGGATGCACTTAGACACATCCGATGCTGAAAAAGCACATCGACTCTGGCAGTGGGCAACCGACAACAACCTGAATGTCCTGAATCTTGCCATTCAATTCTGTTTCCGCCAACCTCGCATCGCGATGAGTCTGACGGGTTCTAAGAATGCGGCAGAGGTAGAACAGAATTTTGCCGCCGCCACGACACCAATTCCCGAGGATGTATGGGAACAACTACAAGAATTTTTGTAGGAGATAGAAAAAATAAAGGTGTGGAAAGATGAATAACGAAATCATTTCAACTATGACAGAGCGCATTGTTCGTGATTTCGATCCATTGCAGATTGTCCTCTTCGGTTCACACGCGCGCGGAGACGCTCATTCACACAGCGATGTGGATCTACTCGTGGTTTTCTCTGAACTCGATAATAAACGAAAAACCGCTGTTGACATCCGAGTCGCCTTGGCGGATTTGCCTGTGGCGAAAGACATCCTTGTATCAACACCCGAAGAACTCAAGCGTCACCGCACACGAATTGGATCGGTGTTGCGTTATGCCCAACGAGAGGGAAGAGTCCTCTATGCAAACACCTGATCGACTCACAGACACCGCCCGATGGTTGCGTTATGCCGAAGAGGACGTCAAAGGTACCCACAACCTGAAGGTTGGGGCTTGTGTTTCCTCGCGGTAAGCCTTCTTTTCAAGGAAGGACTGACAACCGCTCCACTTTAGGCAGCCAAGCCTGCCCGTTTGATATTCATAGCAGCGTTGACGTCTCTATCGTGGTGTGAACCACAGTCGGGACATCTCCACTGCCTATCTGAAAGAGAGAGTTCTTTATTATCGTAACCGCAATCGCTACACGGCTTTGTCGTGGCAGTCCATCGTCCGATTTGCACAAAGGTTTTCCCATGCTTCGCACACTTCTGTTCCAGTATTTGCAAAAACTGGTAGAAGGCATGATCAGAAACTTTACGTCCCCAGAGGCGTTTCATACCGTCAAGGTTCAAAGTTTCAAAGCAAAGCGTGTCAAACTCTGTGCAGAGTTCGTCAGCAAGTTTCCATTGCCAATCAAGGCGTTGCTTTGCTATCTTGCGGTGAAGTCTTGCCAAAGCACGGGCAGCACGATAATAGTTGTTAGAACCTTTGACTTTGCGACTCAGTGCCTTGTTGAGAGATCGCAACGTCTTCAGGGATTGTTTGAAAAACTGCGGGGAGTCTATCTTTTCACCTGCGTCGCTGGTGAGGAATGTTTTGTTTCCATAATCAAATCCTGCGCTCTTACCCGTCTTGGATTTGGGTTTGGAATCGTCAACATTCTCGCACGAAAAGTATATCCAATAGTCTCCGCACCTATCTCGCTTGATAGTGATTGTTTTGATGATACCTTCAATTTCACGGTGTTTGTGGAAGGAAAACCACGTATCTATGCAGTTGATTTTGATACGGTTTGCTTCGAGTGTATAGCCGGCTTGTGTGAACGTCATGGAGTTGTATTTATGGCGCGGTTTGATTTTCGGTCTACCGACTTTACGCGTCGTGAGTCCTGCTTTGCGGTCTTTTTTGTTCTGAAAAAATGCGTCTTGGGATTTGCCATACCGCAAGACGACATCTTGCACCACTTGACTCGGCAGGTCTTTCCAGTGCGGTTTTGTCCGTTTTTTGAGTTTCGTAATATGTCTATTGAGTCTGTATGCCGATACATCTTTTCCAAACATACGACGATACCGACGTGCAAGCAACATGATATGCAAGTGGATGCCCCACATATCATCAATCATGTTGCCGATCTTGATTGTGTTTGATTGATTTTGAAGTTTGAACCCGTAGGCTTTTCTCATGGTATATCCGTTATCCGTTTTTTTACCCCTAATCAGTGGGTGGGACCGACACATTACCGAGAGGTAATGCTGATTATGTCGGTCCAACGGATATTATCATTATACCACATTTTGATGAGAGTGTCAAATCTTTTCAACGACAAACCCATACGCCGTCTACATCCCGCAAGCTAAAGCATCGGGATTTGACGGGGGAGTGTAAAAAATGAGATTTCAGGGAAGGGTTGCATTGGTAACCGGCGCAAGCCGTGGGATAGGAAAAGCAACCGCAATCAAACTTGCCAGTGAAGGTGCGACTGTCGCCGTCCACTATTCTCGCGCCATTGAGAAAGCCGAAGCCGTCTGTGAACAGATTCGCAGAGACCTTGGTCAGAAAGCAATACCTGCCCAAGCCGATATCGCCGATAGAGATGCTGTGAACAAAATGGTCGCTACGGTAGCAGAAGAACTCGGTGCAATCGCACTGCTTGTAAATAACGCCGGGGATGTCGGCGATATGGCGTTTGACGAACTCGCGCCTGAACACTGGGACCGGATTATTGCGGTCAACCTAACAGGTCCCTTCAATGTGTTATGGGCAGTCAAACCCGGGATGATTGCACAACAGTTTGGACGTATTGTTAACGTATCATCGATTGCGGCGTTGGCAGTCCGTCCGAATCAACTGCCATACTCAGCAGCGAAAGCCGGGGTCATCGCTTTGACGAAATCGTGCTGTGGACCGCTTGCCCCACACAACATCCGCATCAATTCGGTCGCACCCGGAGCAATAGCGACAGATATGTTGGGTGAAGTCTCAGCAGAGATGGTAGAACAACTTCGGTCTACGACACCCCTCGGCAGACTGGGTAAACCCGAAGAGATGGCAGATGTGATAGCGTTCCTCTTGAGCGAGGAATCGAGTTTTATGACAGGCTCGACAGTAATTGCAAGTGGGGGCAGAATTCTCATTCCGTAACCGCAAGCCGCGTCTCACCAACCTCCAAATCAAAGGCGACAAACGTCCGGTTGCCTTCAATAAGAAACGTATCTCTTTGAAAATCGTGCCGAGAACGAACTTCGCGGAGGTCCCATCCGTTAACCTGTATATGACGCACGGGTGTATCAAGAGCCAGTGTAAAGTTTGCTGTTGGGAATTGGGTGGAGAGCTTAACCCCCCTACCCCCCTTATCAGGGGGGCAAGAAGGATCTCGTTCTAAGACTTCAATATCGGTAAGTTCACGTGCCATCCAGTAGTGACCAATCTCCGAATTCTTCATCCAGAGCGTTCTCGTACCATCCGGGTCATAAGCGTCGAGCCGTGCCTTGACGGTTTTCAGCACCTCAAACCCAGATTTCTCGCCGTTGAAATAGAAGCCGGGCCAATGCCCGACGAGGACACAGGGAAGTTCCTTTTCGAGAATCGGTGGCAAGCGACCGCCTTGTAAATCTTCTGTGATGAACCGATCAGCATCTCCCAAATCATAGCCTGTCCAGCCACCGAACCAGTCACCCGCACACGAGACAATACTGGCAATCGCAACTCCTTTCTCCTTCTCAGGATACCAGATGGGCACATCCGGCAGTTCATCATGCTTGAGCCAGAGGAAGTAGAACGGACGCGGGTTGTTATTGACATGCTGAGAAGCGGTCAGTACTGCTTTCGCATACGCCGCTTCCTGACGTTTCCCAAAAGCACCGGGACTCGTCACACCCTCACACGGAATGCCGACATTATCCAGCATTTCCATCGCTGTGATGATGTAGTCCGTGAGTCTATCATCAACAGGCGGATCCACCCATTCCACCTGTTCCCATGCTTCGGTGAGGCTGAATGTGTCCAGATCAACGACAGCGGTATGCGTGAGCATCTCTGGTGTCAAGTCGAAACTCGGCCAAATCAGCTCCCTGTAGATTCGCAGCCACACCTGATATTCGTGTGTTGGAAAGTCTGGAAACCCTTCGTCGACGCGTCCGACACCTGCCGGGTAGGGAATCAGGCTAAATTTACCCTTCACACCATTTTCCCAGCACCATTCTGCCCACTCCCACGCGAAATCTGAGGGGATTGTAGGCGGTATTTTTTTCAGTTGAATGGCATCGCCTTCCCAACGTTCCGGAGGGATATTCGGTTGGTGTCGTGCTTTCCACGCGTGTCGCTGGTGTATCCAGTAATAGGTGAGATTGACCACCGGACACGAATCGTCAACGATCAGGGACAAAGGGGTCCTTAACAATGGGTTGCAGACGGTAACATTCATATTTCTCACCTATGTATAGTCGTAGGTTGGGTTGAGCGGTAAGCGTTCAGTATCCCTTTATTCATACGAAAAATTCCCTTTCTCAATGCCTTGTTGATATAGATATAGCGAAACCCAACAAACTCATCGCTCTAAAAGCAAAAGTGTTGGGTTTCACTGGTATTTTAGTGATTTCAGATTTTCGGTTGATTCAACAGTCAGCTTGTATGTCTAATTTTCAGTAGATTCTCGTTCAACCCAACCTACGTGTTTATAGTAAAGCCCGAATATAAGTGAACACTTTAGAAAACACGAAGCCCACCCTTTCGCTGGCGAGGTGTTTTTGATAGGGTGTTTCCCTCGCCCACTATCAATGTCCAAGTAATTATGGGCTTTACTATAATATCTGATAACTGATAACGAATAAGATACATTTACCGATTAACTTTAGCACACGCTCCGCAAAACAGCAAGGCAAATTAGACTTTAACAGTAATCTCTTATGCATCGTTACTGACAACCTTAGCCATTGACTCGACTCCGATACAAGACAGCAAAGCACGAGTCGATGGTTAAAACTGATAACCGATAACTGTCTGTGCTACTTCACCTCGCTCATCAGGAACGAGACCTGCGCCATAATGAAGAAGAGCAGATTAAATAGCACCAATAAACCGACTTGCAATAACACACTCCGGTAGGAAATCTGCTCCTCAAAGACCGGCACAGCATTCGGATCCACAGGTTTCTGGGACAATCCCTCCTTTACAGGATAAATATGGAGGCTTTCAGGGTCGCTCTGATCTTCCGTCTTGATGAAGTCAACAAACGTTTGGCGATAGCGGCGCGCCTGCTTGACAAAATTTATATAACCGACGATACCGGTATTCGCAAGCCCCTCCATCGCATATTGGAAAGTTGCTATCGGAGAGATTTGGGTGAGATCGCGGGCGAGCTGCACCTGCCTAAACTGCTGATCGATGTGTTCATCAAGACTTTTTGTTTCTATTCCTTTCTGCGTTGTAAAGTATGTTGCCCACTGTCGCGTTGCTGATGGATTTTCAGTGGAGGGTGCTTGGTTCAACTTACTCGATGGTTCACCAGATGCGCCCCAAGGCTGAAATTGATCGCCAATTTGCTCTAATTGTGCCTTCCTCCGTAACGAGACCTCGTCAACCGATGGAATTGGATTCAGGTTGCCGACAAAGATCCCGAGTAGGTTCGGAAAGACGAACGCCAAGAAAACCCAAGTGAGTAAGAGCCATACTAAACTCGTAATGGCGTTTGAGACACGACTTGAAAAAAAGAGTCCGAGAAAAATAAAAATGGAAACGAGCAGCCCAAAAAGTCCGACCATCCCCAGAATTCTGAGAGAGGTCCCCGAATCAAAGGAAAGACTCCCCGAGAGTTGAACAAGCAACAGGTTCATCAGAATCCCAATTACAAGTGGCACCATGAGCGTCAAAAACGCACCGAGGTATTTCCCCAACAACACTTGGCCGCGCGAGACCGTGTTGGACATTATCAGGCTTAGCGTGCCACGCGACCGTTCCCCAGCGATGGCATCGAAAGTGAATAAAATCGCGAAAAAACTCATCAGCATACCGATGAAAACCCAGTCTATTTTGATACGACGGGTTGCACCTCCTTCATCAAAACTATTCAACGGATACCTTAACGTCCAAGGTCCCTTCCACGCATAAGCTTCAAATTCATCAGAACGAGAACTGCGACTGGCAGCTCCGTATTCCTGCATGATGACAGAACGCGGTATCACTTCATCAGCACCATTAGCGCAGAATTTCAGAGGACTCGGACGCTTCGGCATATCCCCGGGTCCTATGACCGCCAATTCTCCTAAACTCTGAGCGGCATGCGTTTCAACATGAGCCAACTTTTTTTCTATTTGTCTATTGTAAGCATTGACTTGTGTTGTGTATCCGTCATCACCATAGCCGTATATCAACGCGTTCGCTATCATCAAAAGAGGTAGCAGAATTATCATCAAAGCAAACCGGAGCGTCGTGAGATTGTGATGAATCTCTTTCTTCGCAATCTGCAAAATCATCTGTTTCTCCTTTTCAACTCATCTCATATCTCAGAAAAGACACATAAGCCAACATAAACAGAACAATATTCCATGCGAATAAGATCAGAATATCTACAGAAGCGTGTGAGAAACTTTCTGAGAGGGAAAGCCGCTGATGTCGATAAACCGGTAGATCCGCCAAATTCGCAGCACCCTGGTCATCGGAAAACCATGCCCGCGAAGAAAATGCTTTTTTATCTTTCAAATATTCAACGACCTCACGCTTATAAGCTCTGGAACTCTCAAGAAAAGCACTATAGTTTTCGCGGTCAGTCCCGGCTATTGCACCGACAGCGAAATGATACACGTCTGCGAAGGAGATACGGGAGAGAAGGTCTGCGAACCTCGCGTTCCGCTCTCGGTCGTCCGCAGGTTTTCTGAGAATTTCTTCCGCCCTATCCGTATACGCTATCCGAAGTGGTTCCTGATAACTTAAAAATTCTTGGAGAACAGAAACGTCGGCGTACTTGATATTTCCAATGTTATAACCCTCGATAAGAAACCATTGTGCAGAGGTGGAGTAAGTTCCAGAAGACCCGCCTTTCCTACCCGACGGGTCCCGGTGCCAAGAAACCGTCTTTGTTGGACTATCGTACCCCCTCTTTTTGAGGTAATCGTCGCGTTCTTTTCTGAAATCGTTCCAAAGTTGAATCGTCTGTTGAAAAACTTTTTCTTCCGAATCCGGTTTATGTGGCGAAAATTTCGTCACCGCAAATGTCGCCACGTTCGCATGAACACTTGTCAGGATCACCCAGAGAAACATTGAAAGAATCAAGGTTGTTGAGGTTTCCTTCGTCCAGACGGACAAGAGCAGTCCCAAAAGATACCACGTTGACACGTACAACAGCGAAACAGCAAATATCAAGACGATGTGGGCAATATCGTTTCCATCAAAGCCGGTAACCGGAGAAGAGACAGCGATTAAGAGTGCCACGATTAAACTCACCAAAACAATCGGGAACAGCGACAACATCCCGCCGAGATACTTTCCCAAAACGACTGTGTCTCTTGGTATCGCATTCGACAACACAAGTTTCAGCGTGCCGTCCTCTCTTTCGCCCGAAATCGCGTTGTAAGCAAACAGAATCGCTAACGCACTGAGTACGATTTTGAAGATGAAAACCACATCAACGGAGAGAAACATTGCGAGAAAAGGGTTGTCTGCTCCCATCTTTTGAGTCGTTTCGCCCCAACCAGGGGAACGGCTATCCCGTGTCCAAATCGGTTTGTCAGGCTCAACAACGACCGTATTTACACCAGAGGTTTCCATCCCGATGTTGAAAATACCGAGCGGATTCGGTTTTCTGTGTACCTTCGCGCTAATATCGGTGTAGAGTTTCCAATTTTTGGGTTCTGCTTGAGATTCTCGGACAGCCGTGTTATATCCGACCAACCGTTTTTCGTGATCATCCACCTGGACGAAAACGGCAACGGCGGTTGAAAGCACACACACGATAAACCCAATCATAAATCGGGATGTCAACACATTTGAAACGAATTCGCGTTGGATAACGAGCCATAGTGTCCGCATAAACTTATCCTATCCCATAGTAGTAGGCACGCTCCATCGTGCCGTAACAATATTGTCGTTCTACCTGTTTTCCAAAGGTTTATCAAGGCGATCAACCTCCCTTCCACATCGAACGTTTGATACTGCCCCAAGTGGTGGTAACCTTGTCTTTGGGTAAAACCGCTAAAGCACCTCTCATTACCGACCTGATTTCAGATTGCGTCAGGGCGCGTCGCCACAAGCCTACTTCGTCAATTGAACCGTTCTTGAAGGTATATTGTGGGTGATTTTTGGCACACCCAATGCACAGGTTTGAGTCATTAGTACCTATAAATTTAAAATCCTCCTTGCCATCAGAACGAATTTCGCCATCCAGATAGATTCTCTTGGTCCTGCCATCGTAAGTCCCAGCGATGTGATGCCAACTTTTATCCACCATCCGCCCCCAAGTCAGGAAGGCCTTTGCCTGTCTTTCACCTACCCCCAAGATCATTTTGATATTTGGATCAGGCAGATTCCTTAGAAATCCAGGATCCTCGGAATCAGGGAATAGTCCTAAACTATAGGACTTCTCCACCTCATTCAAGATATGACTCCCGTTATCAAACAACTGTCCTGAAACCGTGTCCCAATCTTCATGATACACCCACGCCATCATTGTTATCTCGCCCTCAATTTTTAGCAGATCGTTCGCAGGGATATGGACACAATCATCATCTTTCGCTTCAGCAGCAATATGCATAGCGTTGCCATACTTGCCTTCGACAAAATCTACATTTGCAATGACATCGGCATCCAGATCGTTGCCGGATGCATCCAGAATTTTCTTGCCTTTTACCTTGTCAAAGGTAAAGTAAAGGACGAGGTCATCTTGCAGTTCAGCAGTCCCTTGGTTTGTTGCGTACAGTACAGCGATAAAAAGAAATGCTAACCATCTCATTGGTATTTCCTCCGACTCGTATTGTGAATATCCTTGCCTTGAAAAATCCGTAAGGATCATTAACATAGTCAAAAGAACAAACCTGCTTGTCGTCTCTTGATTCCCTCAATTTGGTTTATATAGCACTACCTTGATAGATCATATTCCATATGCGCCGACTCAGATCAGCCTTGTCCTTTTTCATGTTTATCTTCCGCGATTTTTTGCTTTAGACGTATTTCCCCCAGAGAGGTCCGAAGTTTCAGCAACGGTCCACCACCATTGAGAGCTCCCTTCAATTTATCTTCTGTCAAAAGACCTTGAACTTGAATCGGCATGTCGCTTGAAATGGATCCACGCGTTTCGGCATCTATGTTTACCGCAGTCTTGGAATCGAGCACGACCTCTATCTTTCCAGGACCCGATGTCCGTAAAGTCCATGGATGCATCAGTTGTGTTGGGATTTCAGCGTGGATGTTCCCAATGCCAGACTCTGCGTCTACACCACTTTGACACGCTTTTAGCACAACCTTGCCAGGACCACCCGTCTTGGCAATGACCTCTCCTGTTATCGAACCTAACTCAATATTTCCAACACCAGATTCTACATTTATATCACTCTGACACGCTTTTAGCACAATTTTACCAGGGCCACCCGTCTTAGCGATGACCTTTCCAGCAACAGAAACCAACTCAATATTCCCAACGCCAGACTTTACATTCACATCACTCTGACACTCCTTTAGCACAACCTTGCCAGGACCACCCGTCTTGGCAATGACCTCTCCTGTTATCGAACCTAACTCAATATTTCCAACACCAGATTCTACATTTACATCACTCTGACACTCTCTTAGCATAACTTTGCCAGGACCACCCGTCTTGGCAATGACCTTTCCAGCAACAGAAACCAACTCAATATTCCCAACGCCAGATTCTACATTTATATCACTCTGACACGCTTTTAGCACAACTTTGCCAGGGCCACCCGTTTTAGCGATGACTTTTCCCTTTACGAAACCTAACTCGATATTTCCAATGCCAGATTCTACATCTACATCACTCTGACTTCCTTTTAAGGTGATACTACCAGGACCCCCTGTCTTTCCCCAGACGGCACCTTGGATCTCACCAAAACGTAGGTTGCCAATAGAAGTCTCCGCTCTCACAGTACCATCAAGGTTGTCAACGTGAATAGCTCCGGCAGATGCAGTTTTCAGATCAACACTGGATTGATACGGCACTGTCACTTGAAAATGAAACCGTAATGGGTGCCCTTCTTTCATCCAATATTGACGATCGCGTTTAAACTCTCCTTGAATGTGGATATCGGAATTGTTCTGTTCAAGTGTTACTTCAAAATCATCAAGTGCTTTTTGAGCGACACGATCCAGTTTTCCTTCAACTTCTTTCGTGACGATAACTTTAACCTCATCCGTGTCTGCAGTTTGCACGTTAATTGTGCCAATTTCTGAATCAATCGTTAATGTGCCACCCGGTTTGACATGAAAATTTCTCTTGACGTCCTGTGGGACCTCATGGGCAAAAGCGGCAGTTATTCCCCAATCCAGGTTAATCATCAAATTTTGCAAGAATTCCGGGCTGGTCGGCGACCACAGCATCCACAAAGTTATTCCGCAACCCAGGTTAATTATCAAAGCGGCAATCCCCACTAAAAGACTCTTCTGATTCTTCATCTTTTTGACCTCCATCCCGACGGTTTGAAAACCATCGGAGAATATTAAATGTAAAAGAAAGATCAATCTTGCTTATCATGCCTATTTTCCTAAGTAAACTGCCTCTACGGTATGATGTCGCGTTTTAGGGAAGGAAAGGTTGCATAAAATGAATTTTATGCCAATTTTTTCCTATTTATAACGTAAATTCCATAAAAGCATGGTATAAAGAGAACCCCTTTGGTATAATGAGACAAGCTTAAACCTTTATAGAACTCCCGTTAATTTTTGTAAATTTCAGCATGACTTGGACATTACAACCCGTGAGTTTTCGGGCACCCACAAGGGGTTTCCGCTACAAGAGGTCTACTTAGTTTCATAATTCACCCTAACAACCTGAATTTTCGCGGCAAAGGAGGCGGGAATGGATACCTTATCTACGCATAACTATTCCCCAGAAAACCGTGTGGACGATCTATTACGATCAGAAGTGCTTCAGGCGTTTGATCGTGCTACGTTTGAGCGCGATGGATATTGGGTGTGGGAAGGGATACTGACGGACGCTGCCCGTAAACGGTGGACAGATAGCTTGCAGAAGTTACAGCAGATGAACGATGCGATCCTCATGGATACGGAATGGAGTGCTATCGACTTTGAGGCACGGGGATTTCCTTCGCCTTTGCCGGAACAAATCGCACAGGAGTTTTTGGCAACGTGCTGTGGCGGTTCAGAGCAAATGCCGGGTTTCCTCAGAACCGCTGAGTTGCGTCGATATATGCACACCTACGGGCTATTCGGACCGGGAGCCGCGTTGGTCACACATGGATTCGAGTCGCAAGGCGTTATGCCGGAGTACTTCCCTGCCGGATATGACGACTTTATCATGGATGTGACCAGTGCTCACCCGCAAATGATGGCACTCTTCACGAAACTTTTCGGGGACCGATTCATACTTGACCACTGTTTTATGCTCAACCGGGCGATCGGTTCAAAAGGGCGTCGATGGCATGCACATCAGTATCGGGATGGGCAGTACGAAGTTGAGGATCCCATTGGAACTGGAAACGCCCTTACCACTGAATTTCTAAAACGACAGTGTATTCGGACGCTGTGCTATCCAGAAGGAGCAACCATCGAAGATGGTGGAGAACTTGCAATTATTCCTGGCGCGCATCTCTATCGCATTCCGTACAAATGGAGCACAGAACGACCCGATGATGACGCTGCCATGAAAGCAGGGTGGTTGAAGGATAAGATCCACGCCTTTACAAGGAAACCATTAGAAATTGTACATCTCTCGCTACCGCCCGGAAGCATGGTGTCCTTTGTCCATCATATGCCACATTATGTGGGTTATCGAAAGCCGGGGACGATGACTCGGTGGGGACTCCTTATGGCGTATCGAACGCCCGACCCGGATGCAGAACCGGAAAAGTGGACAAATGGTATTCCCACCCATTGGGTGGAACAGACCGCGGCTCAAGGAAAACTGTCTGCTGTGGCGCAGCGTGTGTTTGAGGCGGATAATCCCACCCACAAGCATCTACAGAACTGAATTATTTGGCGATCTAAAATTTACCATAAAATCACTGACTGTTGCCCAACATTCCTGACCAGATCGCACGTTGTGATTCTGTGTTATCCGCGCTTTTCGTGATGGTAACATCAATGGGACCTGCCTCTAACGGAGGTCTTTTAGAAGCGTCTCCGCCTAACGTGACAGGTAGGACAATTTCTTTACCCTCCCTTTCAAGGGTTAACTTTACTCCGTCACCGGGTTTCCAATCTTTGGCAAGTTTCGCCATGCCGCTAAACGAATTCACGGGTGTACCATTGATGGCAGCCAGAAGATCCCCATCTCGATACGCAGGAGATTTATCGATAATCAAATCTCCTGTTGGCATTTGGACAATGGATTGGATACCAAGCATTTCTTTGCGGACATAACCAAAGTCAGGAAGCTCCTCCTCTATCTGTACGTCCAGACCTGCTTCTCCGAAATATTCAGCGAGCGGCAATTTTTCTGTTCCAGAAACATACTTTCGGAAGAACGTCTCAAAATCTTCACCCGCAACGTCAGTGACAATGCGGATGACATCATTCATCGTATACGTTTCGTCGGTGTTTCCAAACTCCTGATACATCTGTCTCATCACGTCGTCCAGACTCTTCCGACTTTGTGCGAATTTTCGGATTTGTATATCTAATGCAGCGGCAACCAGACCTCCACCGCGATAGACCAAACCCGAGTTTGCCATTTTGGCTTCCCCCGCCTTACGCATGGAAAGTTTCCCCACCTGACCGAGATATGACTCGCAGGTACGTCCAAGGTTTTTGAGGAAATCCGCTTCAGAAACGAGCCCGAGTCGAACAGAGATAATCCTTGAATAATAATCGGTGAACCCTTCCATAAACCAGTATTCCTGCTCATCAAAAAACTTAATGGCTGTCCCAAGCCAGATATGGAAAATTTCATGTGCGATAAGCGGCACCCAAAAATTTTTACTGGTTTCATCCAAGGGACCCCCCATCAGAGTGCTGATGCTGTGTCCAGAAACGCCACCTCGTGTTTCACCTTTCACGCCATAAGGGTTGGCAACAAACAGCATTTTGCCTTTCGGAGTACCGCCGAAAATCCCTGAATACGCACGCAAAAGTGCTTCGACTGCGCGCTGTATTTCATCGGCAGTGGTTTTAAAACTGCCACCGATTGCCAATACAATCTCCGCCTCTTTAGACTTAACTACCTTCGCAGAATGCGTGCCAAGTACCATATACGCATACATCAAATCGTCCTGATCTGCAATAAAGAAACGGTGTCCTTCGTTGCCAATGCGGTGCCAAGGGGTCGAGACGTACCAGTTATCAGGCACATCCACACACAGTTCAATATCGCTTACTTCACCAACGACGAACATCGCATATCCGGGACAGAAAATACAGTCTTCTTGGACATACGGAGCCTCATCCCGACCGGGGGGCCACTCCCGTTCATCGTGGTTTAGTAAGACCCTGTAACTCAGCGTCAGAGGCGATTTATCCGCTACTTTAACCGCCCAACGCGTTTTACCGAGCAGCACCAGCGGCAACTCTTCTCCGTCAGCGTTAGTGACCGTCAGATCTCGGAGGTACCTTTCATATCCATCATGTATATTTTCCGTGCCAAACTCACTCATAGATAACAAGAGTGTCTCACCGCTGTCCTGTTTCGGGACTAAGACGCACCTGACGTGCGCCACACGCCGCTCATCAGCATCTATTTTGACCTCATACCTCGCTGATGCAAGTGCCATCGGGGTCCCTAAATCTTCGGGTTTTTCAAAATTTCTGACGACGCGACACGTCTCAATAACTGCTTCGTCACGATAATCGTTCTGCCACTTATATCGCCACATATTACCGACTTGCAAGGGCAGGTATTCTTGCGCTTCAACAGGAACCTCATATTCAAGCAACTCGGCTTCCGTGATAACACCGTTGGCGTGCTCATAGCGCATCTTCACAACTCCAACGCCTTCAGCGAACCATAAATAGCGCATGCCATTTACAAGCGAGTTCCGCTGTTCAGAACCCGCTTCTGCGTCCGTAAAGACAGTCTTATGCTTCAGGCAGTCCGAGAAAGTGCCTGCGGAAATTTCTACCGACTCGTAGCCTTCCAAACTTGTCTTCGTCTGGGTGTGCCAGTGTCCTTCTTCCGTCCAGATACTCCCGATCCTTATAGGAAACCGAAAGAGGTCGGTTTCATGGTGACTGATATAATACAGCAACATATATCTTGGCGATGGATCGCTGCCACCGGTCCCACTGGAGCCAAAATCAGTAGATGTCAAAGCCGTATCGGTTCTTTCGAGACCCAAAACGCCTTCTGCCAGATGTACTCCGCTTTCTGTAGCAGCACTGGCACCCAGAACAATGTTGCGTTCGGATTTATTTATTCTTTTCATCCGTCACCTCTTGAGGGAAATTCTCCTTTCCCAACATTCCCAACCAGATGGCGCGTTGGAAGTCCGTAATATCTGCTCCCTTCGTGATGGTAACATCAATAGTATCCGCCTCTAAGGGTGGTTTCTTAGACGCGTCCCCTCTTAAGGTGACAGGTAGGACAATCTCTTCGTCTTCTCTTACAAGGGTCAACTCCACCACATCGCCAGATTTCCAATCTTTGGCAACCTTTCTGATGTCGTCAAACGTTTGCACCGGCGTGCCGTTGATGGCTACCAACTGGTCGTTATCTTGATACCGCGATGAACCGTCGATGAACATACCTCCACCCGGAGGTCCCCCGAATCCACCAATACCGAGCATTTCATGCACGATATAACCTAAACGAGGCAGTCTTTCACCAAATTCTATCTCAGCATCCACACCTGCCTCTTTAAGGTATTCCTCCAAAGGTAATTGTTCCGTCCCCGTCACATATTTGCGGAAGAACGGTTTAAAATCCGCACCTGTAATTCGACTCACAATCCTGATGACATCGTTCATTGTATAAGGGACACCGGTGAGACCAAATTTCCGATACATCTGTTCCATCACATCGTCTAAACTGCGCCGATTTTCTGTGAGTGAACGAATCTGTAAGTCCAAAGCGGCAGCAATCAAACTCCCGCCGTCATAGACGAGTTCTCGGTTGGCGGATTTGTCTTCCCCTGCCTCGTAGATAGAAAGCTCTCCCTGTCGAGAGAGATACGCCTCCCACGTCCGTTCCAAATTTCTGAGAAAATCGGTTTCAGAAACAAGTCCAAGGCGGACGGAGACGATTTCTGAATAGTATTGGGTGAAACCGGCACAAAACCAGTATTCTTGTTCCTTAAAACCGATGGCACCTGTTCCTTTACGAATATCAATATAACTTCCATTCCAGAGATAGCAAACCAAGCGCGCTACCGGCGGTAGCCAAAAACCTCTGTTGGCTTCGTCTAAGGTCTCACCTATCAGCATACTCATGCTACGTCGGGAGGCACCACCGCTCCTGTATCCTTTTTCGCCATAAGGGTTTGCGGCAAACAGCAGTTGATCTTTTGGAGCACCGCCGAAAATCCCTGAATATGTATGGAGAAGTGCCGCAACGATTTGCTCTATTTCATCCATAGCCCCTTTAAGATGCCCACCAAGAGCAAGTACAATCTTGGTTTCCGCCTCAGTTTCTACCAGACGTTCAGCATGTTCGCCGAGCACGAGATACGCATACATCAGATCGTTTTGATCTTTGCAAACGAAACGATGTCTATTAGGCTCACTCCGTTCCCAAGGGACCGAGACCGACCAATTATCAGGCACATCAATACACAGTTCAATATCACTGACTGCCCCAACTACAAACAGAGCATATCCGGGCCAGAAAACACAGTCGTCTTGGGCATAAGGGGCTTCATCCCTGCCCCAATGCCATTCTCGCTCATCGTGATTGAGTCGTGCTTTGTAGTGCAGTGTTACAGGCGACGCATCGCGTGTTTGAATCGCCCACTGCGTTTTATCGATCTCCTCAATAACCAATGCCTTTCCATTCGCATCGGTAACAGTCAAGTCCTGCAGATAATGACCATATCCACCATCCAGCCATTCAGTCCCAAAACGGCTCATGGATAGCAGCAACGGTTTTTGCTCCCCTTCTGTGTCGCTGTTAACTTTCGGCGTCAGTACACATTTGACAGTTGCCACGCGCGGTTCATCAGCATCAATTTTGACCTCATACCTTGCCGAGGCAAGTTCCATCGGGTCTTCAAGATTTTCTAACCGCCGGAAATTCCTGATGACGCGCCACTCCTCAATAACGGCTTCCTTGCGATAGGTGTTATGCCATTTGTATGTCCACTGTGTGCCTATCTGTGCGGGGAGATACGCCTCGTCTCGGAGGTCACCCGACACATTGTCCCGAGAGTCCACACGCGACTCTCGTACTGTGTGGGGTGCCTCCGACTGAAGCGGAATTTCATATTCAATTAATTCGGCTTCTGTGACAATATCATTCGAGTGCTCATAGCGCATCTTCACAAGTCCAACACCCTTGGCGAACCAGAGATAACGCGTCCCGTTTACAAGCGCGTCTCGCAATTCAGCATCGGCCCCCTCAACGATCTCAACGTCAGCGTCCGTGAAAACAGTTTTGTGCTTCAGGCACGCCGAGAAAGTACCCGCGGCGACACTTACCGTTTCGCAGTCCTCTAAGGTCGCCGTCGCCTCTGATTTCCAAGCACCTCCCTGCTCCCAAGAACTGCCGACCACCAAAGGAAATCTAAAGATGTCAATTCCACCGTGGTTAAGATAGTGCAGCAGCATATACATCGGTGACGGATCCCCATCACTGCGTCCTCTCGTATGGAAGCCAGAAGACGTAAAAACCTTATCGGTATGGTTGAAATTGAAACCACCCTCTGCTAAGTGTTTTCCGGTTTCCGTTGCCGCAGTCGCTTGAAAGTCAACGCACCGCCGTTCGCTTTTTAAGATATTTGTGTCTAAGGTCTCACGAAGCATTGATTCCTCCGTTTCCAATCGTTTTCGAGCGCGATACAACCGACTTTTTACCGTATTCAGCGATACATCCAAAAGCGCGCTCACTTCTTCGCACGTCAAACCTTTGTAATAGTGCAATACCATCACAGAACGCTCATTAACAGGCAGTTTTTGGAGGAGACGCTCCACGACTTCACGCAGTCCATCTGTTGAGGCTCGCGCCTGTTCTTCGTCAAGATATCGCGCATAGGATAGCCTCTCTAATTCGGCATTCGGCATCGCATCCAGTGACTGCATCATCATCGGCTTCCGCCGTAGCCATTCAATACATTGACGCTTTGCTATGACGTGTAACCAGCCTGAAAAACGATTCGGGTCTCTCAAACTTGGAAGCGACTTATGCGCCTGAATGAAGGTGTCTTGCGTAATTTCTTGTGCGGCATGGAAATCACCGATCTCACGCCAGGCGAGCGAATGTACCCATTTTCGGTGTCTCTCCACCAGGGCAGTAAACGCCCTTTCATCGCCCGACAAAACGCGTTGAATCAGATCAACATCTTCGTTTTTCACGATTACCCTCCAGTCATCTGATAGCAAGTTTCGGAAACCTACAAACTTCGCCGAAATGCCTTGTGACGCTATGTCGTATTTTAACGGGGGTAAGGTTGCATAAAATGCATTTCATCTAAAATTTTTATGTTTTGGGGAAAAATAGAGGTATGTATCGCAGTCAACGGTGCGCTTAACGAAGATTCAAAAATTAATTTAGAATTTTCATAAAACTTCACCGGAAAAGGAGGGGCTGCGGGACTACTGCATCTTTAATCAATACTGCCAACTCTCATGCGCCAGGGGGGCACGGTTGAGTGTATCCCGATACGTCCGCCATTGCGGTAGATGCTTGTCCATCAGTCCACGAAACCGGTCATTATGCTCACGCTCGAGAAGATGCACCATCTCATGCACTAAGATGTATACGAGACATGCGCCCGGTTTCTTCGCCAGTTCAAGGTTTAGCCAGATACGTTTGGCTTCAATGCTGCAAGAACCCCAGAGCGTTTTCATCTTCTTAATCCGTACTTCATTGACCGACACGCCCATTTCAGCCTCCCATTTCTCAAGGAGCGGTGGCAACTGAGTCCGGAGATGCTGGCGATACCAACGATGCAGCACTGATTCGCGTGTGTTCCGATCGGATCCTGGACGCACACTGAGTGCAATCTTTGTGTTGTTGGGGAACCAGACCTTCGGTGGAGCGTCTCGCTCCACGACATCGAGTCGGTAGCGTCTGCCGGCAAAATAGTGGCTTTCCCCTGTCACAAATTCGCGTTGCGATTGCCGGTCTTGCTTTGTGAATGTGGCTTGTTGCCGCCGAATCCAGTCGAGCCGTGAAATGACAGCCATCCGAACAGCGGTATCATCAAAAGTTAAAGGTGTGGCGACTCGGACGTGTCCGCTCGGTGGATAGACAGCGATATGCACGTTCTTGATGTCCTTGCGGACAACCTCTACTGCGATCCCTTGCACTTCAATATGCGAGCGACTGACTTTAGTATTCATCTTGGTTCTTCACGAGTTCAAACAGGGCATCAATGTCAACGGCGTTGTCACCGAGTTCCGTTCTCACGACCTTCTCAATAGCCCGACGGACTTCACGTTCTTTGAGTGTGTGTCCGCGCCAATCGTCGCGCCGGACATTATGGATCCTCTCGTCCACGGCGAGCGCAATCTCTGCCCTCCGCGCCTTGTCAGTTTCCTGAAGCCCTGAAACGTCTGGAACTATGTTGTCGAACAACGCTCGCTGTGCCTGAGAGCGGATCTCGGACGGATATGCTCCCTCTGTTTCTGGTTGACCAATCTTTTCAGCCAAGTCTAAGATCTCCGCCAAATACGCCTCGTATTCTATGGCTTCCTGTCTCCGCCGACAGATGAGCGCATCGAGCACTTCCGACAACTCCTCGTAATACTTCGGGTTTTCTGGGATCTTCTCAACGATGACCTGTCGGACGTTGTTTTCGATTGTCTCTGCGGTTGCGGTTTCGTTGTTACGGACACTTTCAGGGAGCAGGTCGAGTGCCGCATCGCCCTGCTCAACGATCAACTCCACCAAGGTCATATCCTCAAACGCCGAGAGTGTCTGGCTCTCCTCTGCTCGGATGTAGGTATCCAGCAGGTGGCGCATTGCGGGTTCATACGCCTTTAAGTCAACGTAATCGCCGCTTGCAAGCTGAACCTCTTGGCGGAGATTCTCGTAGTACGTGGCTTCTGCCTTAATTTGTTGTGCCTCGGCATCGCTATAACCTGCGTCCTCCATCTCATTCGCGAGATTCGCGTAAGCCCTTAGAAACGCCCCGATTCGCTTATAGAGTGTTACACGCCGCAATTTGTTGGCTTCGAGTTGCGCATCGTTGCCACTCTCGGCAGCGCAGAAGAAACGGCGGTAGGCATTCTGATCGCGGGGTGGGTCAACCTGATTGCAGAGTGCTTTAATCTGCTCACGTGTCTCCTCCAACCGTTCCCTGCCCTGTTCGATTCTATCCTTTAAGAGTCCCGCTACGTCCTCTTTATCGTAATCAGCGAATGCTTCGCCGGTATAGTCTTTTATTGATTTTTCCAGCGATCGGAAGAGATCTTTGTAGTCGATGACATAACCGTATTCCTTATCTTCATCGTCGAGACGATTGATGCGACAGATGGCTTGGAACAGCCCGTGATCCTGCATGTGCTTGTCGATATAGAGATAGGTCGCTGAGGGTGCATCGAACCCAGTGAGGAGTTTGTCGACGACAATGAGTAATTTCATCTGTCCGGGTTCTTTGACGAAACGTCCCTTTACCTCTTGCTCGAAGAGTTCGACTTTTCCTACGGCTTCGTCTTCGGATTGGTTGAAGTGTGCAGCGAGCATCTTTCGGTAGATCTCATTTTTCACGAGTTTCTCGGTGAGTCCCTCGCCTGTCTCCTCACCTTTGATGGAATTTGGTGTCGGTTTGTAAGATGTCACGATGGCGCACTTCCCTGCGAGCTCCGTCCGTTGAAACAGTTCAAAGAGTCGGCAGGCGGAATAGATGCTATCAGAAACAAGCATGGCATTGCCGCGTCCGCTTTTCAGGCGTGGGTATCGCTCCATGTCGAACTCGATATCGGCGACGATTTTGTTGAGTCGATCGGTTGAACTGAAGACTCGCCGCATCGTGCCCCACCGCTTTTTGAGCTGCGCCTTGGCGACATCGGTCAGTCCTTGGGTCTTGAGTTCAAAGAGTTGATCGAGTCTTCTCTGTGAGGTGACCTGTTGGTCGATGTCGCGCGCTTCGTAACGCAGATCTAACACGACTTTATCGGCGACTGCCTCGTCGTATTTGTAGGTGTGGATGTATCGACCGAAGGTCTCAAGACTCCGCGGCTTGTCACTTTTAAGGAGCGGTGTGCCTGTGAATCCGACAAAGACGGCTTCGGGTAAGAGCGTCTTCATGGCTCTGTGGAGTTTACCCGATTGTGTGCGGTGACACTCATCGACGAAGACGAAGAAGTCGCCGCTCGGTTGAAGAGCGGCGGAATGGTTCTGCTGGATGTCGTCGATATAGGTCGCCACATCTGCGTCGCTCATCTCGCCAGACCTGCCGAATTTGTGGACCAAGGAGCAGATGAGCGGCTCCGTAGGATCACTCAGTGATTGGACGAGATCGGCTCCGTTCTTCGTGCGGTAGATGTCTTCTCCAACCCCGTTGAAAACCATCTCAATCTGTTCATCGAGTTCGGTACGGTCTGTGATAATCAGCACGCGTGCGTTCTCGTTTTCGCGAATCCATCTTGCGAGCCAGACCATTGTGAGACTTTTGCCGCTGCCTTGGGTGTGCCAGATGATACCGCCCTCTCTGCGTTTGACGTGTGCTTGTGCGGCTTTGACACCGAAGAACTGGTTGTGCCGACAGATCTTTTTGATGCCTGCATCGAAGACGATAAAGTTGCGTAAGACTTCAAGCAATCGCTTCTTCTCACAAAACTGCCCCAATTCAGTGAGCAACGGAGTTGTCGGTAGCGTCTGGATCTGTCTCCATCTCCTTCCAATGTAGCCACTGTTTTTCGGAGGTTTCAACGGTACCGTAGCGGAGTCCTTCGGCATCGTTTCCTGCCATCAAGAGTTGCACCGTCGCAAAGAACGGACGGATGAATGCTGGTTTCTGGTTGTCAAGGTTCTGACGGATCCCTTCGGCGATGGATACAGTTGAACGTTTCAGTTCCAACACACCGACTGCGATCCCGTTGACGTAAAGCACGATGTCGGGACGCTTGGTGTTCTTGCCAGTGACGGTTACCTCTTCAGCGATGCTGAAGTCATTGTTGCGCGGGTTCTTCCAATCAATGAGCCAAACAGTGTCGTGTTTATTACGGGTACTCGGTTGAACTCTCACACCGTAGCGCAATAGATTATAAACTTCGCGGTTCGCACCATAGAGCGTCTGACTCCCAGCGAGTGTTGCGGCTTTGTTTAGCTCGAACAGCACCCTTGAGATAATCTGCTCGCTGTATCCTTGACGTTTCAGCCAATCGGTAAGCCGTTCTTTCTCAATGTTGCTGTTGTCCTGACGGTGATGCCAGTTGCCGAGGTAGTTGTAACCGAGTTCCTCTTTAAAGAATGCGATCACGTTTTTCTGTGTGCGTATTTCTTTTTTACCAACGGTGTTCATGATAGTGGTTGTTAGTTGTCGGTTATCGGTTAAATTGTCTGAATCACGGATGACACGGAGGACGCAGAGTACGCGGAAAGTGAGGCGCGTGTGGTGTTATTGTCTGAAGCAGGATTTACAGGATTTTAAGATTCTCAGGATTAAGGATCTTTCCCATAGCATAGGCGTATAGAACTGCATCTTATACTGCATCTTATACTGCATCTTATACTGCATCTTATACTGCATCTCCTGACTTCAGCTTTGAAAGTTCGGTCCGTCCTTTGTCTGTCAATTGGTACTGCTGCCCTCGACTTCTGGGTTTATCTGGCAGTGTGTATTCAATCATCTGATCATCCAAAAGGTTTCGAACAACATTGTAGAGATGACCGGTAGGCTTCTTCTGTCCTAATTTCGTGGACAATTCGGATCTCGACAACCGACCATCAGCAAGTAGATTTAGCACCCTCGATCTAATATCTCTTGGAAGTGACTCTGGCTGCACCTTAATCTGATTTGGAGGTTTGGCACGCCAAATCGTTGTCTTGAATCCACTACTGTCGGTGAATTCGGGTTCGGGTAAGCCGGCATCCCTGCAACGGCGGATCATGTCTAACGTTCCTGTCCCCATCTCTTCAATGTATTGAGTGAGGTACAAGGACCGAGCAAGCAACCGGTTGTTGGGCACCGATGGGTGCGTGTTTCGCAGTTGTTCCAGCGTCAAGGAGGGTGGCAATCTGCCAGGATTCAATATCTCAAGCCGATCCGAGAAGAGCATCACTTGGACGCTCGCATTACTGGTATAATCCCGATGTGCTACGGCGTTGACGATCGCCTCCCTTACAACTTCTTTCGGGATTTCATAACTAACAGGTGCTTGTGTACTCTCCGCCCGCGTGCCTACCGACAGAGCGATCTTGCTAAGCACAAAATCCACGGCTTGATCGACGAGTTGAAACGCTGTGCCTTTGTAGATTTGATAGGACGGAATCGGTTTCGCTACCTCTGTTCCATGGAAGTGGGCACATTTAACCTCTGAGGAAATTAGAAATTGCTGTGGTGTCTTCCCAAATACCAGCACTGCCGCGTTGGTTGGTCGTCCATCGTTTAGCAGATTGAGATGAACCAATAACTCTTCGGTTGATGCACCTTCAGTTAGCGGGAACTCCCGTGCCCTACGCGCCGTTCGGATAAACCAGCCCATCTGATCGGTGTCGAGATCGTCCAGTGACGCTTTTGAACAAGGTGCCGCGTCAAAAGGTTCAGAACGGACGAGGTCTTTGCTATCAAGGTATTCGACTAACGCGGCGTAGAGTGCTGTTACTAATTCTTCTGACGTGTCGAAGCGTTTTCTAATCAAGCCTGACTGGGCTCTGTTAATTAGTGCCTGCATCTTTGAATCTCTGTTACTGTCGTTCCTACCTTTCACAAAAATCAGACGATGGATGCCAGAGTCGGTTGCTTGATCAAACTCCCTCTCTGTCGGTGATATGCCGTCCGCATCCTCCGAACCATAGTCGTTACCGAACAAGCCTACATAGAGATCAGACTGCGCAACCTCGTCCAGATAGAGGTCATCGGGACGACGATCTAACGCCGGAACATCCTCAAACAGAAAGGCATCAAAAAACCGTCGTATCAATGGGTCGTTGTGTAAATAGTCGCGTAGTGCTACGCGTTCTTGTGTGAATTCTCTTTGGACGCTGCTGATAAAAATACGGATACGATTCATTTATCTTCTTGCCTAAACCGAGGTTTGAACATTATTGCACAAGGACTCTTTGGATGTTCTCTCCCAGATAATCTACAATCTCTTGCCGGTTTACTTCTAAACTGGGGAACTGCACCTCACACACGTCGTCAAAACGAGAAACCACCTGACGATTCGCAATTTCTCTATCTTGAAAAATCCCTAAAGGACGAAATGGGATATTCCACTGCCTGACCTTTTGTAGCTTGATTGTGGCATCTCGGATTCTATCATTGTTGAAAAGAGCATATACAAAGAGGGGTTCAGACATTCCATTGATTCGACAATCTACTGTGTATTTTTTCGCCTCATCACGTTCTGGATCGTTCCAGTCGAAATCCCTGTCTGTTTCTGGAATAACTTCATGAAACAATGCTTGAAAATCTGCCATAAACGTTGATTGTGCATGTTCTTTCGACAAGCACAATACATCCCCCATTTTTACAAGTGCTTGGGCAAAGGCGTATAAAGCATCACCAAAGCGCGCCTCCCGAACCTTAAAAATTAATTCCCCAAAACGATCTTCAACTTTAAATGTAGACAGAGCGTTTGAAATAATTTGATGGCGTCTTCCACTAAATAATTTCTTTTCACTCATATCGTAAGTAAGGTGCATGTAAGTATGCCCTTCGTCCGAAAGCACCCAACCTGCTTGTTCTTTTTTTAGAATAATGGTTATGTGGTCACCGTCATCAAACCGGAAAGGGGTAAACACACGAAAACGGTCCCTACCATCAGGTAAAACCTGAATCTTTGCCGAGACTTTATCAATAAATTCTTGTTCTATAGATTTTATCGACATTGCTTAGCCCTCCTCAAATAAGGTGTCCTGTAACGCATTGAGGTCTTCAACATTTGCATCCGCAAAAAGACATTTCAAAGCACCATTGACATCATTATAGCGCTTTGTTGGTTCCGCGTAATCTTCCTCTCTTACGCCATTTACCTGGTATCGCTCTGTAGCGGTGTGTATGTGAAATCCCCTTACCTCTTCATCTTCAAGTGTGTTGGTATGCAAATGGTAATCACCATTGTAGCGTTTAAGTCGAAAAAATTTCTTCGGTGGTGGAACTTTAACCCCTAAGATAACCGAAAAATTCAATTTATTGAAAACGCTCATTCTAACAATAGCTTGGAATTCGCTCCCTGCTTCTCCTGTTACAGTTAGACGATATACGTCATTTTCGCGTTGCATTGTCTTTTTAAATTTGCCCCGCCTATTGTCTGGTAACACCTTGTGTTCTTTTATTAATGCTGCGATTTCCTGATCTGAAAAAATAATATCCATAAATTATTCTGATTTGCTCCAGCGGAGCAATATGTCTATAGAAAATAGTGTCCTCAACTCCCGCACTCCAGCGGAGTGCTATGTTCGTTTATTTTCCTCATAAATATATAAAATCATCCATTGGATAGAGCGAAGCGAAACCCAACGAATCCTAAAAATCCTATAATCCTCATTCAGACGGAGGACACGACAAATACCAATGTTCCTAATCCGCGTTAATCCGTATCATCCGTGCAAATCCGCGATTCAGACAACCGCACACGCCCCGTGAGAAGCTGCTGCATCATCCCCTGCTTGATGGCACAGGTTTTGTCCCGACGCTGCTCCAATGCGGCGATCTCGGCATCCATGTCTGAGAGGACAGAGGTTATTGCACGTTGTTCCGCTATATCCTGCGGTATGGAGAAAGAAAAATTCCTGAAGGTTGGCAGACGTAATGAATCAACAGTTGCCTTTACTGTGTTTTGCATAGCATGGCTGCCAAATTGCAAAACCATGATGTAATAGACCAACTTACCATAAACGTCTTTCATAAACCGATTGATCACATAGACGCGTTGATGACAGTCGAAACGACCATTGATGTAATGAAAAATGCTCTCAATTCCGCCTTCACCTGGAACAAGAATTGCCTCACCGTCATAGCAATAACTGTTAATTCGTTCAACAACAGCAGATCGAACAAAAAAGGGGTATTGCCCATTTTCGTTTTTGTCTTCATTGTTTTTACTTCCTGTTTTGATGTGGGCAATCTCCCCCAACCGCTTTGTTTCCCACGTCCCGCTAAACCCGGGCAGGCGCGTCTTACCCGTCAGCAGTTGCTGCATGGTGGCTTGCTTAATGGCTCGTTTTTTGGCGATGAGTGCGTCTAAGGCATTGAGCAACCCATCCACATCCGACAACACCTCGGCGATGGCGCGTTGTTCGGGAATTGGCGGTACGGTGATCCATACAGTGGACAATGTACGACCATTAGTCAGGGCACGCGTTGTATATGTTGCATTTGATATAATTTGAGATCTGACAACTCTGTGTGCAAAACAGTACTGCTTGTAGTGATTATTGAGTCGCCCATCACGGGGCCTAGCACGAAGAACAAATCCACTGAATACGGTATCGCGGGGTTCATAGAGTATAACGGATGCTACACCAATATCTTCAACTGTTTCCGACGTACGGGTGAAGAATACGTCGCCTCTTTGAACCTCGTAATTCCTGATTTCCTCGGCGGTTAGGGTTACCCGTCCTGACAGATCACCTAGTCTGAGACCCGGACGTTCAAAAACATCCATATAGTTGACGATAGGGGTCCCACTGCCAAAGAATCTCTTGGCCTTGTTCAGACCGTTTTTGAATACGAAAAGGTCCCCAAGAGGTACTGCTTCCCAAGTATTAGGAAGAGGACCGAGGTTCGTCTGTTTGTAGCCTGTTGAAGATTTTTGGTGAGTAGAAATTTTGCTCATTTCCAATCCACTCCCATGCTTTTCAAATGTTCGTCCACCTTTGTGCTAAACGTTTCCACATCCTGCTCCAATTCCGGCAACGGTTGTGCGTAGCGTTCCTCCAACTCCCTCACGCGTGCAGTGAGTGCTTGCGTCAATCGCTGAACTTCACCTATAATCGCCGATTGGACACTGGCGATCCATTTATCCTTAACGACGAGCCCCTTGATTTCGGCTTCGGTGAGCGTGACGTAGTGTGCCAATACCTCTGTATCCAGTGCGAGTTGGGCATCCTTTACGGCTTTGTCCGCTTTGGATTTCGCATCAAGGAGGGAGAGGCAATGCGTCAAGGCATCCCGTTCCCCGTCGTCGTCCTGTGTCTCTTGGAGCGTCATCAAATCGGGTGTGAGTGCCTTGAGTCGTGCTTTGACGCTACCCGCGGTGATGTTGCCACTGTCGTTGAGGGCATCCGCAAGCAATCCGTCCTCACCGGTGTGTTCCTCGATGTATTCCGCCAGTTCGCTCTCCGCGGTCGCCCGCTTTGCCTCCAATGCCTCAATCGCGACTTGTTCTTCAAAGAAGTAGCGCGCAACAATCAACGCCGGTGGAATCAGGTCCATCTTATATTTTTTCTTTTTGATGACAAGGTCGGGGGTTTCCTTCACCTGTTTGTCCTGAATCACCTCGCGCGGTTTTGCGGCTTCAACCCATCCGTCCGCGGCAATGAGATAAACATCGTCCTGCATGACCTCGTCCCAATAGTCCATCAGTTTCTGATACACATCATAAGGATCCAGCAACGGCAGATCCGTGAACCGATCCAATAGATCTTCCGATAGCGTTTGAATGATTTCCCTCGGAGACGCATCGACCTCAATACTCAGCAGAAGCCGTTCGTGTGTCTTTCGCCACGTCTCAAAAACGGCATTGATCTGCTCTTGGTAAGTGTTGAATTCGGGGTGGGTGAGGATCGTCGTTTTTACCTGTTGGGTCTCCATGAGCGGATCGCTGTATCCGGGTCTACCGTTGGCTTTAAAGAGGGCATTGCGGAGTGTGGGAAAGACCGTCCAGTAGTTGTCGAGTGCGTCAATGTCCGTGTCAGGGATACCGCCGTTGAGGTGTGCGCCGAGATCGTGTAAATCCTCGGGTTCACTCGCATCAATATAGCGCGGGATGTTCAGGTTATAGTCGTTGGAGGGGTCGGTAATTTCATCCAACGGCACCATACGGGAATAACGTGGCAGTTCGGTTTGTGCATTGAACACGGACACAATTTTGTGAATGTCTTGGGCGCGGAGCCGGTTTTTGTTGCCATCCTTGAGGAACCCTTTGCTCGCATCTATCATAAAGATCCCGTCCCGAGCGTGAGCGTTCTCTTTGTCAATGACGAGAATACACGCGGGGATCCCGGTGCCGTAGAACAGGTTAGCGGGTAGACCGATGATGCCTTTGATATAACGGCGGCGGATGAGATTCCTGCGGATGTCTGCCTCTTTGTTGCCACGGAAGAGTACACCGTGGGGCAGAATGATTGCACCCTTGCCACTGCTTTTCAGAGACGCAATAAAATGGAGCAAGAAGGCGTAATCCCCATTTCTCGCAGGCGGGACACCGTAGTGTTTGAAACGTTCATACGCATCATGCTCAGGATTGAGACCCGTTGTCCATGCTTTGTCAGAGAAGGGTGGATTCGCAACAGCGAAATCGAAGGTCTTCAGACCATTCTCGTCGGTAAAGTCGGGTGCGGACAGCGTATTGCCGTGTCGTAGTTCGGCGGTCTCATCGCCGTGAAGGATCATATTCATCCACGCTAATGCGTAGGTGGCGTTGTCCTTTTCCTGCCCAAAGACGCTCATACCGTCTGGTGACTCGTCAACTGCCCTGAGCAATAGGGAGCCGGAGCCGCACGTCGGATCGTAGATTGTATCCGATCGGCGGGTATTCTGACCGATGCCGATGACCTTCGCCATGACGCGAGAGACCTCTGCGGGTGTATAGAACTGTCCTTTGCTTTTCCCGGATTCGGTGGCGAAGTGGCGCATGAGATACTCATACGCATCGCCTAAGAGATCATCGCCCTCGGCGCGGTTCATTCGGAGGTCCAACCCCTCAAAGATGCCAATAAGTCTGGAGATCCGCTCCACCATCTCCCTGCCCCTGCCGAGTTTGCTTTCGTCGTTGAAATCCGCGAGATCGATGACCCCCTTAAGGATCTCGTTTTCATCGGCGAGTTTGCCGATAATTTTGTTCACCTTATCCCCGATCTCAATATCACCTTTGAGTTTCACCATATCGGCGAACCCTCCGCCATCAGGAACATAGATGAGCGAACCATCAGGGCTGGCGGCTTTGTCAGAGATGTATTTCATGAAGAGGAGCGTGAGGATATAATCTTTATATTGGGAAGCGTCCATCCCGCCGCGGAGTTCGTCGCAACTCTGCCAGAGTGACGCATAGAGTTGTGATTTTTTTATTGCCATTCGTGGATCCTTTCTTGGGGTATTGGAAGAAGTGTAGCACAACCGATGCATCGCGTCAATATGCTATTAGCAGGCAGTCAGAGCCATTCAATTTTATAACGTGAGTTTGATAAAAGTGGAATGTCGGGTTTCGCTACCGTTATTGACACAGAGGGCTGTTAGAAAACGTCAGATCTCTCCACATTTTTCGGCTTTTTCGGTGTGTTTACCGCTCTACCTGGAGGAAACACCCAAGCAAAAACACCTACGTCCATCGGGATATTTTATTTTCAAACTCACGTTTTTATAATAAAACCCAGAATTAAGTTTACATTCTGTCATGTGGCGAGGTTAGGAAACCTCGCCAACGAAGTGAGATTTTGTGTGTTCGAGAGTGTGCAAGTATTTTCGGGCTTTACTATAAGAAATTATTGGATTGGATGTCTTTTTTTCCAGGATCCGGTGCGAAAACCTTTAGGCTAGCGAAATAAAGCGAAATGATGCGAATTATTTTAAGCTGGATTCCCTCAGAATTATAACATAAAATAATCCAAGTATTAACACATGTAAAAAAACAAAACCAAAACCTACAATTGAATGCCCCTGAGTAGTCAGCAGGGCATTTATCAAATTCTTCAGTGTCAAAACCCCGTCTTTTAAGGCGGGGATGTAGACACTGCCTATGTTTTTCTCTTGACAAAGTTTGTCAAAAATGCTATAATACTCTTAGAGTGTAAGGTTGCTATAGAGGGTTGTTACGCACCTCTAAGGTTAGATGCCTATAGTGTAAAGCTCTACTATCTAAAACCCTGAAAGTCGTAGCTTACAGTCGTTAGTAGGGAAAGACGGGTCATGCCGAATCCCATTTGAAACATACGACTCAAAACTTTTCGTAAGGATGCTTTAAGCATCGCAGTCGGGGTAGCGTCTGTTGCAGTAGGCTACAGAAGCCTTGCATATCGCAAGCAGTGGTCGTTGATCGCACGAACGCTTCTGTCGTTTAACGACTACAGAAGCCTCGTCCTTTAGGGCGAGGTCTATCACATTAGATTCTGGAATTCCTTATATACTTTGCATCGGCGAGGTTAGGAAACCTCGCCAGCGGGGGAGGTTCGTAAGTGTCGGGAATCGGAGTTCCCTCCTACCCAGAGCGGTCAGCTGTCAGGACGCATTGCTACGCACTACTTTCAGCAGTCAGCAACAAGAAATTTAGAAATATCAGGAGACGTTTCACTGATAACTGAAAGGATTTTCGCAGAGAATCCGTGCTGATGGCTAATAATCGGCGATGGAGCCATCTGCCAATCGACTATCGGGCCAAGTGAAACGTCTACCTGCTTCCTGTCCGACTTCAATCACTTTCGCTTCATCCACAGTAACCCCTAAGCCGGGTCCCTCTGGAAGTGAAACATAACCCTCTTCGTCCATCTCCCACGTTTTGTGGGCAACACCGTCTGGAAGGACGTTCTCATAGCCCTCGTGGATAAGGAAAAACGGCACAGCCGCCGATAAGTGGAAACTCGCAGTGAGACCGAGATAGGACATCGTACAATGCGGCGCAATCGGCACGTGATGCGCTTCAGCGAGCGCGGCGACCTTCTTGACCTGCGTAATACCTCCGCCGTGTCCAACATCGGGTTGAAGGATGTCAATCACCTGCGCTTCAAGGATTTCGCGAACCTCCCATATTGTGCGGTCGCGCTCCCCCGTGGCGAGCGGGACAGGAACGGATTCCCGAATTTTGCGCATCACTTCAATATTACCCGGAACCCATGCTTCCTCTAAAAAGAGTAGATCGTCTGGCTGCAGATAACTCGCGAACTGTTTAACAATCGGTGGCGGCAGGCAACTATGTGCGTCAAACATCACGGCACCATCGGAACCGACCTGCTCCCGTGCATCCCGCACGCGCCGAACAAGGTCGGCGATTTCATCCGGGGAACCAGCAAACGGCTTAGAGCCTCCAGGTCCCGTCTTAATCGCCTTTGGACTCGGATACTTCCAAATCTTATCGCGACAGGGACCCCCGAGCAAACGATAGACGGGGACACCCCAGAGTTTCCCGGCAATATCCCACAACGCCATATCAATAGCTGAGATGGTATGCACCATCAAACCACCACCCCGGATGTTGCGGTGCGCCCGGAACAAGCGTTGCCAGTGATGCTCAATGCGCGTCGGGTTTTCCCCGATAATCAGTTCCGACAAGGAGCGTGCTAACGCACAGGTGACGGTTGTCTCCATATTATTAATCTCGCCCCAACCCGTAACACCCATGTTCGTTTCAATCTTGACGTAGGCTTTCACACCCATCGGGAAAGCCTCAAGGTTGGTCACTCGAATCTGCGAACCTTTATCTTCATAATCTGCCATACAAGAACTCCTTTTGTTTTCCCCTATGTTTTCACACATCCGAAAGTTTGTCAAGACTTTGGAAACGAAGGTATAGTCCTTCGATAGATTCTGCCGGTAGGACTTTAACAGTCCACTGCAAGGATATTTCAGTATAAATGTCCCAATACACATCTTTAAAACTGTTTTAAGTTCCCCCACGTCACTGCAAGCTTCGCCCGAGGCGATACTGATAACCCACCCTTGTTTGGGATACTGTTGCCGGTGATGGTAATATTATCGAACCTCGCTGTATAATTTGCGAGACCAAAACCTGCACCGCCCATTAGAAAGTCGGGGAATTCATTGAAATCGGGATGTAGAGCCCCTTTGAAGTTGGGAATTTCCGTAGGTTCTATAATCTGCTTTCCATTAATCGAGAAGGCAACTGGTATTCCGATGAACAGTTAACTTCAGATTTGACCATTTATTCAATCTTAAAAGTGCGTGAGGCTTAGAGTAGAAGAGATATGAATATTACATCGTGCAAATTGCCCGCTACACAATTCACCCGTGATCCGGGGCGAGCTTTGCCATCAACTATCTCTATCCTGTCCTCAATACTGCAGTACACCACCCACGTTTCTTTAACCCGCGCGGCAATCGCTATAACGCCAAGGACCATGCTTTTCTAGCGGCTTGACATCAAATTCAAGTGTCATAATTCTTCCACGTGTCATCCCCGGTTATGAGGAAGCGAATAAAGAGGTCAAGACTTACCGCGTGAAGCTCATTATCAATAATCTTCCAAGAACCGGGGGCATCAACACCGAAAAGGACAAGTTCCTGCCAACCTTCGAGTTTCCGTCATCGAAGGTATCCATAAACGTACCTGCCACGGCGGAAAAGCGAGAAAAAATATCCCTAATCCGATGAGGACTAATTTCATTATAATCTCCTCCAGAAAATTTACCAAAGTTCACCTAACCAACACTCGGTAGCGTTGCATCTCGTGTGATACACACCTACCCAAAGAAATCCAAAACCACCAAGAGCCATTAGAACTCTTTTATAATTAAAGATACTGTGTTGAAACGGAAAAGGTGCATAACCTTGAAAAAATAACATAAAGCGGATATACGGAAAGGAACGCCATAGTCCAATCCCATACGCCTTAACCGCAAGGAAAATTAGAAAACTATTGACCGAAAGCCCAAAAATTGATAGAATCCTTGCTAATATAGAAGGAGGCTAAACAGATGGCAAACCAGACATATCGTGTTGGAATCATTGGGTGCGGCGGAATGGGTCGATCCCACTCCAGAGCATGGACCGCACATCCCAAGGCACAAGTCGTAGCCGCAATGGACATTTTTGAAGAAGCCACGCAACGCGTCTCGGACGAATACGATGTCCCCGCTACCTATACCGACGTTGACGAAATGTTGGCAAAAGAGGATTTGGACATCGTCAGTATCACAACATGGCAGGGACCGAGGGCGGAAGCCACCGTCGCCGCGGCGAAAGCAGGCGTGA
Organism: Candidatus Poribacteria bacterium; assembly: GCA_965220065.1. Lineage (GTDB taxonomy): Bacteria > Poribacteria > WGA-4E > WGA-4E > WGA-3G > WGA-3G. The sequence continues at coordinate 2,828,781 of OZ244804.1, read as the reverse complement.
AAGGCATTATCGGTGAGAAGCCGATGGCAGCTTCACTCGGGCAAGCCGACGCTATGCTCGCTGCCTGTGAAGAGAACGATGTCAAACTTATCATCGGACACCAAGGTAGATACGCCCCGGCAAATATCGAAACTCGTAGACTCGTCGCCGCAGGAGCGATCGGTGAACCAACAACCGTCCACCACAGCGCGAAAAGGCACGCAGGACTGCTGAATACAGGCACACACGCCATCGACGGCTGGCGTTTCATTCTGTCCGACCCTGAAACACTCTGGGTCATTGGACAGACCTCCCGGACGACCGATCGCTGGGAACGCCGCACGATCTGTGAAGACCTCTGTATGGGTTTAGTCTGTTTTGAAGGCGGTGCACGCGGTATCTACGAAGGCGACCTACCGGAACCGTCAGTCTCCCACCCCAAAATCGCTGGAACAGAGGGACAAATAAGCAACGGACCCGACGGCACGCTTCTGCTCCAAAACGGGGACGCGAAGGGCTGGCAAACCATTACGCCACCACCACAAACTAAAAACCAGTACGATGAATTCATCGAATGGATCGAAGGTGAAATTCCTGACCATCGCGGCAGTGGCGTTCAGGCACGCTATACGCTTGAAATCATGATGGCTATCTATGAATCCTTGCGTATCAAAGACGTCGTCCATATACCGATGGAAACCAAGGAACTACCGCTCGAACTCATGGTTAACGACGGCACGCTTCCTGTCTTAGTAGAAGGAAAATACGATTTGCGGAGACCCTTTGAAGGACAAACCTGGAAGAAGCCTTAAGAGTTATCAGTTATTAGTTCGCATTGCTGCGCAATGCTTTCGGTTTTCAGTTAAGAGGTTTTCGTTTAACGAATCTCTCTTGTAACCGACAACCAACAACTGAAAGGATTTTCGTAGAAAATCCGAACCAACACCTATTCCTCTGAAAGGGTTTTCGCAGAAAACCCGTACTGATAACCATAAAAAAGGAGAATTCCGATGGAGAAGGGAAGCCGACGCTCGTTTTTAGAAATCGCAACAGCGTTTATGGGTGGGATCCTAAGCCTCGCCGCCGGTATCCCTCTCATCGGCTTTGCGATTTCACCCGCCTTCAAAAAAGGGGAATCGAAATGGGTGGACTTGGGCCTCGCTGACCGACTCAAAAACAGCCGTTTTAGAAAGGTAGACTATACCTTTACTGCAAAAGACGGCTGGGTCAAAGCAACGAAAAAACGGTCCGTCTATATAACCGATGTCGGCAACGGAGAATGGACCGTTTTTTCGCGAACCTGTTCACACCTCGGTTGCCTCGTCCGATGGGATGATCAGAAAGCGTCTTTCCTCTGTCCGTGTCACGGCGCAGTGTTCGACCAAAACGGGATCGTTGTTGCCGGACCGCCGCCACGTCCCTTGCAGAAACTCCAAACGAAGGTCGAAGCCGGCATTTTATACGTAAAGGATTTTTAACTATTATGTCTGGTCGGGGGTTTCCGTTGTCAACCCCGATCTACAATTGTTAAACACTCTTTTTTGGGTTATGAATTTACCGAAAACCCGATTTCCGACAACAGAGGAAACAGTCCCAGAAACTAATCGTTAAAAATGCAATTTCTCAACGAGCGTCTCCCGCTAAAGGAATTCTCCGCGCATTTACGCAAACCTTTGCCGAAACACATCAATCTGCTCTTCTCACTCGGCAGTTTGGCGATGTTTTTGCTTTTACTTCAGGCGGCTACGGGGGCATTTCTGGCGTTATATTATTCGCCTTCACCGGAGCATGCTCATAACGCGGTAACGTATATCAGTGAAGAGGTACCGTTCGGGTCATTCGTGCGCGGTCTGCACCATTGGGGTGCGAGCGCGATGGTCGTCATCGTCTTCTTGCATCTGCTCCGCGTCGTCATTTACAGTTCATACAAAGCCCCTCGTGAACTTACATGGATCGTCGGCGTTCTCCTTCTGCTGGTTGTACTCGGCTTCGGATTCACGGGCTACCTCCTCCCGTGGGACGAAAAGGCGTATTGGGCGACAGTCGTCGGTGTCGAAATCGCCAGCACTGCACCCATATTAGGCGATTTTGTCGCGAAGGTTCTACGCGGCGGAAGCGAGATAGGTGCGGTGACACTGTCTCGCTTCTACGCGCTCCACACGATCTGGTTACCGTGGCTGGCTTTCGGTCTGGTCGGTGTGCACCTCTTCTTTGTTCGGTATTACGGCTCTTCAGGCACGCCACAGAACACCCCAGAAGAGATGAAGACCGGGAAACCGTTCTATCCGGATCAGGTCTTTGAAGACGTTGTCGGTATGCTCATCCTCTTTATAGTCTTGGCAGCCGTTGCGTTGTTCATCCCGGTCCCACTTGAAGATGTCGCCGATCCGACGAATGCGAATTACGATCCGCGACCTGAATGGTATTTCCTATTCCTGTTTCAACTGTTGAAGTATTTCCAGGGTCCCCTCGAAATCGTTGGAACGTTTGTAATCCCGACAGTCGGCATAGTGCTCTTGCTTTTCCTCCCGTTCTTAGATAGAAGTGAGCGTGCGGTCCTTTGGAAGCGACCCGTTGCGTTGACGGTCACGACTGTCTGTGTCGCCGGGATTGTAGGGTTAACGCTCCTCGGTGCCAGTTCTCCGAAACTTGAAACAGCGGAAACACCGCAGCCTACAGAACAGCCTCAAAGCACCTTGCCCTCGGATACAGAGATGGAAGCGGTTGAGGAAGGGGAAGAAGTCTTTGATTTTCAGCTAACTGGAGAAGAGATTGAAGGAACCGAAGAAGCGGAAGAAGTCTTTGATTTTCAACTAACTGAGGAAGAATTGCAATAGGGTGTTTCAAAGCGGCTTATGGAAATTATAGCCTGAAAACGCTATCTGTCAAACATCTGCTCAGCGGCACGGATCTGCTCTTCAAGGTAAGGGACCCCCTCAGCGCGTTTCAAGAAAATCTCCAGATAACGACGCATCATGAGCGGATCCTCATTTTTCCGATACGCCTCTGCGAGACGATAATACGCCTCTGCATCGCTGTCATCAAGGGATAAACCTTTTTCATAGGATTGGATGGCGCGAAAAAATTCTCCGGTCTCCTCGTAAGCGAGACCAAGATTAAAATAGATATCAGCGTCGCCTTCCTCTATTTCAAGGGCAGCCTCGTAATTTTGGATAGCATCTTGGTACATTTCGTGGTGGAGGTAGGCGTTCGCCATGTTGTAGTAGGCATCAACAAAGGTGGGTTCCGTCTCAATTGCGTTTCGAAAAGCATCAAGAGCCTCCTCAAATCGGTCTGTCATATCGTAAGCATAGCCGAGATTGTTGTAGAAGGCAGGGTTTCCCGGTGATAACTCAAGCGCAGCGAGGAACATATCAATTGCAAGTGCGAATAAACGTAGGTCGGTGTAGACCAAACCGAGGTCGTTATAGGCGTGATAGTGCTCGTCATCAAGTGCGATAGCGTTTTGGAGAGCCTCTATCGCGTTATCATACTCACCCAATTCGCGATAGGCTTTACCGAGTTGAATATACCCTTCCGCATCTGTCGGATTGAGTGCTTGTCCCATCCTGAGCTTCAACACATCACGTTGAAGTTCCCGCTTCTGTTGCTGGGTCTGGTCGGAAGGATTACATCCCGACAGCAGATAGGTTAAGAGTCCTATTAGGATAAAATACCTAACGTTTTTTAATTCATGTGCCACTGTCCTGCCCTCCTTTACATTTCGGGCAGATTTTCGGTGAAGAGATTTTCGTCTCACAAAGGGTTTTTCTTAAGATAACCTCAAAACCCTTAGTCTGTAAGCGTAGCGGAGGGTTTTTGCTTGGGCATTTCCCCAAGATATACGTAAAGGAAACCTGTTATTCTTCAAACCCACCTGACCGAACCGCAAGGAAAAATCAAAAAATGATTATTGATACACATACACATTTCTATGATCCAACGCGTCCTGAAGGCGTACCGTGGCCGAATCCAGATGATGATGTGCTTTACCGAAAGGTGATGCCGGAAGATTTCAAAGCACTCGCAGTCCCCGAAGGCGCGACGGGTACCGTCGTCGTTGAGGCGAGCAAATGGCTTGAGGACAATCAATGGATTCTGGACCTCGCCGTAGACGAGCCTTTCATTGTTGGGTTTGTTGGGCATTTAGAACCCGACGACGCAGATTTTGAAGAATCTTTGGCAAGGTTTTCTGCGAATCCACTCTTCCGCGGGATACGCCTCGGTGGAGGACACCTACGCGCAATCGGTGATGATATATTCTTAGCGAATATTGAAAAGTTGGCAGCGAAAGATCTCACCTTGGATCTGTTGATTAATCCAGAAATGTTATCAACGATACCAACCTTAGTTGAACATACACCTGAGATACGCATCGTCATAAATCACATCGCAGGGGCGCGAATATCGGAACAGCCACCCGACCCGAGTTGGGTTTCCGCAATCCATGAAGTGGCTCGCTATCCTAACATCTATTGCAAGGTATCTGGACTCGCAGAACACACAGGACAAATTCCCGCGCCAACGGATGTCGCTTATTACATCCCAACGGTAGACGTTTTATGGGACGCGTTTGGTGAGGATAGACTCATCTACGGGAGTAATTGGCCCGTATCTGAACGCTTCGCGCCCTATAAAGTCGTGCAGCAGATCGTGGACGACTACTTTAGTGCAAAAGGCGATGCAGTCAAGGCGAAATTCTTCTGGCAGAACGCCAAAGCAGCCTACGAACTTAACATATAGCTGTCAGCAGTCAGGGCGTTCGCTACGCGCACTATCAGCAATCAGCAGGGACCTGTGGCAGTTTCAATCTCTCCTAACTACCACACCCCTTTTTTACTGATTGCTGATAGCCGACAGCTGATCGCTACTAAACTAAGCCACCCAGCGGATAAACTCGCCTGCGGGTTGTCGTTTCGGTGCGCCGATGTCGGCGGGATAACCGGTATAGAAGAAGCCGATGATGTACTCTTGGGACGAATCAATGCCGAGCAACTCATAGGTTTGCTCTTCGAGCGTGATTCTGCCCGTGCTCCACTGCATACCAACGCCAGCATCCCATGCAGCGAGCTGGACGTTCTGCACAGCACAGCAAGCAGCGGCGTAGTCTTCTCGCCGACGTTGCTCATCACCCTCTTGTATACACGAAACAGCGATAATCGTCGGTTTGGACATGAATTTCTCGTAAGCCAACTCACCGATTTTGGCAAGATTCTCGGCATCAACGTGGTCTGGCGTATCCTCAATCTTAATTTCGCGGTAGCGGTCTGCGAGGGTTAGTTTTGTTTTCTCGCCGATCACGATGAAACGCCACGGCTCGGTGACATGGTGATTCGGTGCCCATATCCCAAAACTGAAAACCTGTTCAATGACATCGTTCGGCACGGGTTCCGGCTTGAACTTAAAAATCGTGCGTCGTGAAAGAATCGCGTCTTTAACATCCATAACTCAGATCCTCCTTATGGATTTAATTATACCCTACTGATTAGTTAATTGCAAGATGACGGTTTCCTCGCAATTCGTTAACTCCGCATTAAGGTGTTACAGGCTTCACACAGCGGAAACCACGAGCTTTGTTGGTGACCCGTGGCGTGAACCTTGTGCGATCAGAAACCCTCAAAAACTTGGCGTTACTTATCCAAGAACCGCCACGTAACACACGGACGCTTCTAACATCTCTCCAATTGGATAAAATACCATTTACAGTCCCACCCGCAAGCGGATTACGAGACGGAGAGATAGCATAGAAATCTGCATCGTATTCATCCAGACACCATTCCCACACATTGCCTGTCATATCGTATAAAGCGTATCCATTCATATCGTAGGTACCAACAGGGGTTGTATCGCCAATGTTCTCACCATAGTTCGCCTTATTGGAATCAAGGGAATCGCCCCACGCGTAATCTCTACCGTACCGATCTCCACGCGCAGCCTTCTCCCATTCCGCTTCCGTCGGAAGACGTTTCCCACGCCACTCGGCGTATGCCATCGCTGCGTACCAACTCACATAGACAACCGGATGGTCACCGTCAGCAGGTGGGTAATTGTTCTCATCCCAATGCTTCAGGTAATCCCCATCGTGGTATTTCCTAAGAATACGATCTTTTTGCCACTGCGGATTCGCATCAATAAATTTTTTATATTGCGCATTTGTTACCTCGTACTTGTCTATATAGAACGCATCAATATAGACAGTATGCCTGGGTTTTTCGTCGTTTTCTGCATCGTTGTCGTTGCTACCCATCTTAAATTCTCCTGCGGGAATTAGCACCATGTCGGAAGGTGTTATAGGCTTAACGCAACGGAAACCGAAATCATCGTCTGAAAAATTAGGCGGGCTGGAGTCACCAGAAGAAATTTCTACGTCTCGAGCAAACCTAATCCAAGAGCCACCACGTAATACGCGCCACGATCTACGATTAAAAAATCCATTTATAATGTCTGTGACACTATCAGCACCAGCAATCGGATTGCGACTCGGTGAAGTTTTGTAAAAATCGCGGTCACTCCCATCAAGGCACCACTCCCAAACATTACCCACCATATCATACAATCCATACCTGTTAGGTGGATAACTACCAACAGGAGTTGTACCGCCAGCATTCCTTGCGTGGTTTGCATTACTGAAATCAATCGAATTACCCCATGGATACCTTTGACCTGTTAATCCACCACGCGCTGCTTTTTCCCATTCTGCTTGTGTTGGAAGACGCTTATCTACCCATTTCGCATAAGCCCTTGCACCATGCCAACTCACATTGGCAACTGGATGGTCGCCTTTACCAATAGGATAATTATTTTCACTCCAGTCTTTCAAATAGTTCCCATCATGATATCTCCAAGGAATATGATCTTTCTGCCACTGTGGATTGGCATCAACAAACATCTTATATTGTGCATTTGTAACCTCATATACATCCATGTAAAATGCATCAACGTAGACAGTATGTATCCGCTTCTCGCCATCAAACGCCTTATCATTGCTCCCCATTTGAAACTCACCTGTGGGAATCAAAACCATGTTAGGATCGGATGGACTCAGAAGAATTTGAGTCCTATCAGGGCCTTCTATCTTTGGATCATGGGTCAAAACTATATCGGGGTCAGATGGAATCAAAGGGTTTTCTACTTCTCGAAGTATACCTCCTATCATCCTAAAATGCTTCTTGATTGCTTTTTTCGGGTCATGTAAAGGCTCACCTTTTTTCACCTCCCGCCTAATATAAGTGATAGACACAGTGTCACTGTGTGCATCAGCCAAAGCGATCTCTTCAATGCGCGAGCGATCTCCCAGAGCGACTTCGTCCACACTCTTGAGTGTTTTTTTATCCACTACATTGAGATCTAAAAAGACCCCTGAGCCACCACCCCAGTCGGCTAAAAGCACAAAAATATAGCGATTACTTTCAACAGTATGCTGAGGGTAGATGGTGTAACTACTATAAGAAGTGCGCCCATATATTTCATGTTTTTCAGTCAAGACGATTCGATTAGGATAATGGGTTACGCCTTCACCTTCAAAAATCACTTCATCATTCCCATCTCCGCTTAACCACGTAACAATGAAGGTAATTTTGGTAAGTGCTTCCTCCAGAGGCATTCCGAGTTCAACAAAACCCTCGATAGATTCTTCCGTCGGTTCTGTCACAGTTGGCTGTTGTGCATGCACAGTCTGCTGGCTCAAAACTAAAATCAGTAGACAAGTGATTATGTAAAAGGTTTTCATATTTTCTTCCATTGCATTAGATAGCTACGGCACACGGCGTGTGCCTGATCGGGATTACAAATCCCTCCTACAATTAGTTCCATCCAACGAACCGCAAGTACATATCCCAGAACTTATCTCCCCATAAAAGCACAAGCACAGCGGCACCTGCGAGGAAGGGACCATACGGGATAGGACTCTGCCGACTTTTCCGTCCAGAGAGAATCAAGGCACTCCCGACGATCGCGCCACTCAGGGCAGAGAAAGCTATCACCATCACGAGTTGGGGCCACGCCCCGAGGAACAGTCCGATGAGTGCCATCAACTTGATGTCCCCACCACCCATCGCTGTTTTCCGTAGGATTGCGCTCCCAATTACTGCAATCAACCATAACGCCATCCCGCCAGCAACAGCACCGATGAAGGCGCGTGAGCAGATACCAAACATCGGCACGTTGATACGCGATTGCACAGACGAGAATCACACCGAGAATCAATCCCGTCGCGATGATGACGTTTGGAATAATGTAGAGCCTGGCATCAATCACAGAGATCGGTAACAGCACAGCAATGAAGGCAAGCGCGAGTAAAAACTCAAGGGTTAACCCAAAGTGATAAAACATGAGCAGAAACAGTATCCCTGTTGCCAACTCAACCAACGGGTATATAACGGGAATTCTCGCCTTGCAATACCGACACTTTCCCCACAAAATTAGATAACTTAAAACAGGGATGTTGTCATGAACCTTTATCGTTTCATTACATTCAGGGCAAAAAGAACGACGTGGCGAATGAATCGACACGTCTGGAAGCGGAATGCGATAGATACATACATTGAGAAAACTACCGACTGCTACACCGAAGAAAAAAATAATAACCCACATATTTTTTACCGGTTATCGGTCTTCGGAAGAAGGGCATCGGCTAAGAAATGGACTTTAAACCAGGACCCTCTTTAACTGACAACCGACAACTGACAACTGACAACTAACTACCACCAATACTTTTCACCGAGACGGGCATCCGCATGATAGACCCTGCTAATCTCTGCGACGCCGCCGATCCGATATTTTTCGGGGACACGTGAGTGATTTTTTGCAATTCCTATTTTATAGGTGTCTTGATGGAGAACATAGTTCCCACCCCAAGGTGTCTCAGGAATGGATTCCAGATAGTTCCCGCGCCACCCTTCAACACCAGAATCCTTTACCAAGGCATCTAAATGTGTTGGATACCCACCGGTGTGCTTGAAGTACTTCTGGATGGCAACGGCAATGGTTTCGACATCCATATCTGCTGTGCTCACTTTTCGGTATTCCTGCCATGGTGGAAAAGAAAGTGCTACAATGGCAATAGTTATAATAACAAGGATGAGCAATTGAAGTCGAGTCATCCCGCTGTTTTTTTTCATATTTTTTCGTAGCATGGTAGCAGTCGGGAATCGGCGTTCCCTCCTACAATTTAACTCGCGGAATTTGGTCGAGAAATGCCATATCGGTTCATTTTTTTGTACAAGTTGCTCCGCTCAACCTCTAACGCTTCTGCGGTCCGACGGATGTTCCACTTATTCTCTTCCAGAGCCTCAAGGATGCATTGCGCTTCGGCAGTGTCCATCATCTTACTCAGAGCCATTCCAGGTTTGTAGAGTGGTATCCCCAGAGAAGACTGCAAGGCACCTGGATCCAGAGTCGCACTTGGCGATGGATATGACGAAGAGGGCTGAGGAACCAAAGACAAAGCTTCGGCAACATCGGGTGCCATCACGACATCTCGATTGACCATAATCAGCAGACGTTCAACGATGTTTTTTAATTCCCGGATATTTCCGGGCCAATTGTAACTTTGAAATACAGCATAAGCCCCTGGATCAATGACTTTCGGGGTGGATGCAATATTGAGTTGTAAACGCTCAGCAAAGTATTTAACTAACAGCGGAATATCCTCTGTCCGCTCTCGGAGAGGCGGAACGGTAATCGGCACAACATTGAGCCGATAGAAAAGATCGCGTCGGAATCGTCCTTTCTCAATTTCTTCGGGGAGATGTTTGTTCGTCGCGGCGATAATTCGCACATCTACCGTCCGAATCTGATTTCCCCCGAGACGTTCAACTTCGCCAGTTTCAATGACGCGAAGGACCTTTGCTTGCGCCTTTAAACTCATATCCCCAATTTCATCGAGAAAGATAGTTCCACCGTGCGCGAGTTCAAAGCGTCCCTGTCTTCGTGAATCTGCGCCAGTGAACGCGCCGCGTTCATGTCCAAAGAGTTCACTCTCAATGAGTTCATCGGGCAAGGCAGCACAGTTGAGAGGGATAAAGGTTTTCGCAGCACGCCTGCTTTGTCGATGGATTGCATTCGCAACAAGCTGCTTACCCGTGCCGTTCTCGCCAGAGATGAGGACACCGAGTTTGCTTCCCGAGACCCGCTCAATTTGCGAGCGGAGGTGCGAAATAACAGAACTCTCACCTACCATTTCGTCGGTGGGTGTAATTTGTGATTTCAGAATCTCATTTTCTTGCGATAAGCGCGATATATCTAAAAACGGCTGAACATTGGAGAGGATTTTGTCAATACTAATCGGCTTTGTGATATATCGCTTCGCACCGAGCTCCATTGTCTTAACAGCAATTTCGATATCTTGTTGCGCAGACATCATCACCACATTTAACTCAGGATAACGTTCACGAAGTTTTACAAGCGTCTGAACACCATCCATCCCATTTTCCATGCGGATATCCAATAGCACAATATCTACATCGGACTTGACGCACTGTTGCAATGCCACCTCGCCACTTGCAGCTGTGAGAGCTTGATACCCGCGCATTTTGAGGCCTTGGGACAACATCTTAAGCGTATTTTTTTCGTCATCTACAATCAAAAAAGTTTCCATCTTTTTGTCCTAATTCAGGGTACTTCAAGAGCGGATAGGTGCGTTTTCAACACCTATCGCCGGATCTTCGGTTTCTCATTCAGTAACCAAACTCGTGCGTGATGTTAATTCTTCAGCTCCCGATACAAATTCCTCAGAGCGAGCCTCTTGATTGTGGTAAAAATGGATACGGACGGTAGTGCCTTGGCCTTCAGAACTTTGAAAGTCTATCTCAGCACCGTGCTCTGTGACAATCCTTCTAACAATTGGCATGCCGAGTCCTCTACCATTCGCCTCCGACTTGGTCGTGTAGTACGGCACAAAGAGATTCGTCATCGTCTCCTCAGACATACCGTGCCCAGTATCTTGGATCTCCAGTGAAACTGTACCATTAATGGCTTTCGGAAACTTTCGGCTGACGGCTTTCCGTACGTGGCGGTTACTATCGCTTTCATCTGCGCCAAGATCCTCTTGCTGACTGCCATCCGGTGTGAAATAGGTTTTTACCTTGAGCAACCCGCCCTCAGGCATAGCCTCAATCGCATTTTTTAGAAGATTGCCAAGTGCTTGTGTAATCTGCTCCGGATCAACCAAGAGTTGTGGAATCGGAGCTAACTCGGTCTTAACCTTAATTTTCGAGATGTTTTCAAGCCAAAACTCCTCATTAGAATTTTGTAGGACTGAGTCCACCTGCTCTGAACTCATCGAGGCAACTTCATTTTCCTGCTCAAGATCCGGTATGTGTCTGCCGGTGTACAACGTCAGAACAGATCTCACAATGTCATTCAACTGGCTCCATTTTCGCTGCGGCTTCGGCATCCGAGCGAACTGATGGAACTCGTCAATGAGTTTACCAATCCGATCAACTTCTTCAATGACTGTGTCCGTACATTCACTGAATATTTGTTCAAAAACCTCAGGATTGGATTTTGCCTGTTGCAAGTTTTCAACGGAGAGTCGAATCGGAAAGAGCGGGTTTTTAACTTCATGCGCCACCTGCCGTGCGGCATCTCTCCAAGTCGCTGCACGCTCTGCCGCCATACGTTCCTCCAAACTCTGTTTCAGGTCCCTCGCCATTTGATTGAACCCCTCAGCAAGCTGCCCCACCTCATTACGCGATTGGATTTTAACGCGATGATCGAGATCACCCGCCGCGATGTGACTCACCCCTTCGCGTAGGACTGCGATAGGACGGGTAATCCGACGACTAATGATATAACTGATGAGATAAACTAACGCAAGCCCACCGATACCACTCAAAAGCAGCGTGATCGTAAGTTGTCGCTGCCATTTCATCTGACGTTCATGCGAATATGCAACGATTAAGCCAACAGCCGGTGTCTCGCGCGTCGTCACGAAGGGTGAGTTGAAGGGTGTTATCCGAAAAGTCGTAAAAGATCGACCTCCGGTTTCCTCCGTTCCCTGCAAAAAGACTTTGCCCTCTGGAAGCCAATCCGGAACTGATTTAAACCATCCCCTCTGTGCCGTTTGAGAGGCGTAATTTAACGGCAGCCAATCCTCCGCTGTCGTCTTCGATTCGGGATCGAAGAATGCTGTATCTGACATTTGAGACCTTCCCGCAAGGAAGATCGGATGCTCATCCGATTGGATGCTCGTTTGGGTTGCCTCCAACCACGTTTGCAAGAGGTAGCCTCCTGTCACAAATCCCCATTCGCCTGCTTCTGTTACCTGAACTACATACTGCAACCCCAGATCACTCTGTTGCGGAATATATCTGAGTTGTATATGTCCCTCCTCCTCGTCCGATGACCTATATGCTCGTGTCCTTCTTCCGACTCTTGTGTCAGGATATAGGAGCCTTCCATCCGGGGCACCATACTCTAAGAGATCAAATTCCGGTGCGGGTAGATATGGAAACGAACCCGATTCCCTTTCTATGACCCCGTGCAACCTTACATCATTCGCTGTGGCGTGGACTTCTTTCTGAATCTGGTTGAGCAATTTTTGATAATTGTTTGAAATCTGCGCTTGAACCGTCTCAACATAAGTGTCAATTTCCCTTTTAAAAGCGAGCCGAATCAGGAAACTGGTACTCCCAAAGACAACGCCAAACATGACAAGGAAAACGAAGCCGTAAGCGATAAATATTTTATCATGGAATCGTAAACCGGAGAGTCTATTCCTCATTTTTTATGGTTTCCAGTTTTCAGTTTTCAGTTAAGATGTTTCCGTTTAAGAATCCTCTTGTGACCGTTAACTGTTAACTGTTTACTCGTCAATAGTACCCACACGCTAAAGCGTGGGGCTTGCGCTTCCTCGCGGTAAGCGTTCTTCCCGAAGGTTGAACGTCTAACAACCGCTCCACTTTAGGCAGCCAAGCCTGCCTGTTTGATATTGATAGCAGCGTTTACGTCTCGGTCGTGGCGCGAACCACACTCGGGACACCTCCACTGTCTATCTGAAAGAGAAAGGTCTTTGTTATGGAAACCACAATCACTGCAAGGCTTTGTCGTGGCTGTCCACTGGCTGATTCGCACAAGTTTCTTACCATGCTTCGCACACTTTTGCTCCAGTATTTGCAGGAACTGGTAGAAGGCGTTGTCGGAGACTTTACGTCCCCAAAGCCGTTTCATGCCATCAAGATTGAGTGTTTCAAAACAAAGCATGTCAAACTCTGTGCAAAGGTCGTCAGCAAGTTTCCACTGCCAATCTTCTCTTTGTCGGGCTACTTTTCTATGCTGCCGTGCCAAAGCACGAGCCGCACGGCACCAGTTACCAGAGCCTTTGACTTTACGCGAAAGTGCCTTGTTCAGAGATTGCAACGTCTTCAGGGATTGTTTGAGAAACTGCGGAGATTCTATCTTGTCACCTTCGTCACTGGTGAGGAATGTTTTGTTTCCGTAATCAAATCCTGCGCTCTTACCCGTCTTGGGTTTGGGTTTGGAATCGTCAACATTCTCGCACGAAAAGTATATCCAGTAGTCTCCGCACCTGTCACGTTTGATGGTGATCGTCTTGATACTACCTTTGATGTCCCGGTGTTTGTGGAAAGAGAACCATGTATCTATGCAGTTGATTTTGATACGGTTTCCGTCAAGGGTATAACCCGCTTGCGTGAAGGTCATGGAGTTATATTTATGACGCGGTTTGATTTTCGGTCTACCGACTTTGCGAGTCGTGAGTCCTGCTTTTCGGTCTTTGATATTCTGAAAAAATGCGGCTTGCGATTTGCCATATCGTAGCACAACATCTTGCACAACTTGACTCGGCAGTTCCTTCCAGTGAGGTTTCGTCCGCTTTTTGAGTTTGCTAACATGCCTTTTGAGTTTGTAGGCAGAAACATCTTTACCGAACATGCGGCGATACCGGCGTGCCAAGAGCATGATATGCAAATGGATGCCCCACATATCATCAATCATGTTGCCGAGTTGGATGACGTTCTTTTGCGACTGGAGTTTGAACCCGTAGGCTTTTCTCATGGTATATCCGTTATCCGTCTTTATCCCCTACTACGTGGGAGGAAACCAGCACGTAACCGAGAGGTTACGCGTAGTATGCTGGTCTCCAACGGATACTCTCATTATACCACAACTTTAGAAACATCGTCAAATGTTTTTTTCATACAAACACAAGCGGTGTCTACATCCCCGACCTAAAGGACGGAGGTTTGACACCGAAGATTATGCTAAAAAAGATCGGAAATTCCGTTTATAACCCTCAACCCCATCTTGCAGGTATGTTAACTCACTCCCGCCATCATTGTCAAGATGTAACCCTTGGAGCCTGCCTTTTACGGCAATAGTGTCCATTAAAAGACGCATCAACCGGCAAACAGACTGAATATCTCGCTTGGAGACGGTTAGTGTCGCATTGCGGACACCGTTCTCACCAAAATCTAAAGCAGTCCCGCGATACGAAGCCGTCTGCATGTGCATCATGGATAAACCTTCAAACTCGGTTAATTTGCTGTCCATTCCAGTTTCTTTCGGCAGTTGCACATCGGGACCCAGTTCCTCCCAATGGATAAATAAAACGATTTTATCCGTTGGACCGGCGATAATACCGTTGAGAATAGAATGATTGCTCGTGGGTCCCTTCGCATTTATGACATTAGCACCGCCCCCGCGCTCTTGAATAGATTCCGTATAAAGTTGGACGAACCATTCACCGAGGCAACTGCTGTCAGCATAGTTGTAAAAAACAATATTCAAACTATCCCTGCGGGATTCAGTTGACCGCTGATCGTTGACGGTTTCTTCACCGACTCCTGACTGCCGACCGCCGACGGCTTCCTCAGAAAGATGAATCCATCGCGCCAATCGATAGGCAATGTTATCCTGATGATTATAGGCGAGATTAAAACCTTCGTGCGCCTGATTCACACCTTCGACAGCGGCACGAATTCGGGTATCGGGCGTTTCGCCCTTTCCTGCTGTCATCGCAAGGAAGAACAAACCGACTGGAGAGAACGCTGAAAATCGTCCACCAACCCCATCAGGAACAGGAAGCAGCGTGTCCCCGTAGAAAGGGCATTGCTCATGCATTCGGAAGAGCACACTGTCGGCGGTTAACCCAGTAGTGGCGAGGACTTGTTGCCGCCAGTTTTCATCCCCAAGCGCATCACGGATAACCATCAACGAAGCCATAGTTTCGGTTGTTGTTCCGGATTTGCTGATGACATTGAAGAGCGTCTTATTAAGGAGATTTCTCGCTTTGAGCATCTCAAGTAAGCCGATAAGCTTGCGTGGGTCGAAAGTATCACCCGTGAAATAGACTTCGGGGGCACCGCCGCGTTCCTCAACCGATAGTAAATTATGATAGGGATGGTTGAAAGAATCATGAAAGACGCGGGCACTCAGATCAGAACCACCTACACCAATGGTAACTAACACCGAAAACGCCGCACGGGCGCGTGTGGCTAATGCCGCGACTTGGGCAATATCTTCGGACTGGAGATGACTACGGGTCCACGCACGAAGCCCATGCTCTAACTCGGCAAGCGGTGCTTCTGTTTCACGCTGAAATAGAAGATGAATCCCCTGCAAAACTTTATCAACGTCCTGTTGTGCCGCCTGCGGGAACGAACCAACCGACGCATTATTAACTAAAAAACGTAACTTACTGTCCAATTTTTAATTATACCTTTTTTTAATTATTCCTTGCGGAGAAACGACGGGCGTTTGGACTCTGACGTGCGTTGCTCAAATCCGTTCTCCACAGAACGGATGCGCGTGTGGCATCCGAGGACAATACGAACTATGCGCTCTGGTTGACCCAAAACAGCAGCTTGCAACAACGGCGCAGGCGGTCTACGGAAGAGACCGTGAAACCCCAAACCTACCTTACCGAACCGCACGGTAAAATTAAAAGCCTATATTCTGCCATACTTGTCTGAAAGACGAACGATATCTTCCTCGTCAAAATGACCAAACGCAATTTCGAGTATCCGATAGTCTTTAGATTCCCCGATGAGCTGATGCTTAGCACCTTGTGGAATAAATACGGGTTCCATAGGCGCGGGACGCTGAATCGTGCCATCAAGGTTTATACAAGCCCCTTCATCAAGCGGAACCCACAACTCACTTCGGTGGTGGTGATACTGATAACTCACCTGCTCGCCTGCCCGAATTTCTAAAATTTTGACGGTAACAGGTTGATTGAGGACGTATTGTATAAAACGACCCCAAGGTTTTTCAGTTGTCACGATTTCCTGAAGTTCTTTCGGGCACAAAGACATGATTAAATTCTCCGAATTGCGGGACAGATCCGTCAAAATAATGTAAGGCAAATATAGAAGAATAGTAGTCAGTTATCAGCTGTCAGTTAAAAGAGGTGTTAGGGTTTCAGAAACTTCTTGTAACTGAAAGGATTTTTTCCACCCTTGGAAGAAAGTCTACTGACCGCTGACAACTACCGAGAAAAATGCTTGCAAAAACTCAATAGTAGTGTATCATATCAGTAGCCTGCAGTCAACGCAAAAGAGGCACACCTGCTTCTTTGACTTTGATCGTCTATCCTATCAGAAAATAGAATTGCCCTTAATATCAATCTACTAGGAAACAGAATTGCTCAAACAAAAAATTTCAAGGCTTATTGAGAATAGCATCTCCGAAAAGGTGTTTCCCGGTGCCGTCGCCTATATTCTTGCGGATAAAAAAGTGCTTTACCACGAAGCTTTTGGTTATCGATGTGTGAAACCGAAAAGGCTACCGATGCTTCACACGACAATATTTGATTTAGCATCACTGACGAAACCGATTGTCGTAGGGACCCTTTGCATGCAACTCATTGAGAGAGGTAAACTCTTTTTGGATTCCCCCGTAGAGAAATATCTACCGGCGTTTAAACAGACAGGGGTGACGCTTAAACATTTACTAACACATACCTCAGGACTTCCTGCATGGTTACCTGTATACCTGCGTGCACCATCACGAGAAGATGTAATCTCCTATCTCGGAGGCGTACCTCTGGAATCCCAACCGGGAAAGAAAGCCGTGTACAGTTGCTTGGGGTATATCGTGTTAGGAGCACTGCTTGAAAGAGTAACAGCACAACCGCTGGATAAGTTGGCACAAGATCAGATTTTCGCGCCGCTCGGTATGGAATCAACGCGGTTCAATCCACCGCAAGCATGGAGTGAGCACTGTGCAGCCACCGAAGATTCCAACAGTTTTGAACGTCGGATGGTAGGTTACGAACGCTATGACTGGCGAGAAGGTGTAATCATAGGACAGGTCCACGATGAAAACGCACATTTCCTCGGTGGCGTTTCCGGCAACGCGGGACTCTTCTCTACATCAACAGACCTCGGTAATTTCTGCCGAACACTGATGGACACCGGTGGGGGACTGTTACGCCCGGAGACCCTTCGTATGATGCAACAAGTCGCTTCAGCGGAAGGAGAACGTCGGTGCATCGGTTGGGCTGTGACAGATGACGGCTGCCTCTACCACACAGGATTCACCGGCACTTCGATACGAATATGTTTAAAAAGAAAACTTGCGGCGATTTTATTGACAAACCGGGTGCATCCCAATGCGGATCGGCGTGGTATTATCGAATTCCGAAAAATTTTCCACTCAATAGTTTTCAGTTAAAACGTTTTCGTTTAACAAACCCCCTTGTAACTGATAACCGATAGCGATAAAAAATGTCTTCTACAGCACAACAGCAAAAAGTTGAATTAGGGTTGAATACCCTGCTTACAGAGAAACGCGACTGGATTCAAGGAAAATCAATTGGTCTGATTACAAATCACACCGGGGTTGATGTCACTTTACGGAGCAATTATCGGTTGTTCACGGAGGAACCATCGTGTCGACTTTCTGCGATCTTTTCTCCAGAGCACGGGTTCTGGGGCGCGGTCCAAGACGGGATTGCCGTTGACAGCCTCAATGTCTCAGATGAAAACGCATCGCAGTCGCACCTCGCAAGCGTCCCAGTCTATAGTCTATACGGACAATCAATCCGTCCAACAGCGAATCAACTTGAAGGCATTGATTTGCTCGTCTACGATATGCAGGATATCGGTGCGCGTTATTATACCTATATTTCGACGCTCCTGCACACAATGGAAGCCGCCAGTGAACATGGTATCGATTTCGCTGTCGCCGACCGACCGAATCCGATTACGGGCAATATCGTGGAAGGACCAATATTGGAGGATGGATTTCAGTCATTCGTTGGTATACATACGGTGCCTGTTCGTTATGGATTGACAATCGGTGAATTGTCAACATTGCTGAAGGCAGAACGTGTGCCATCGTGTCGTCTCAAGGTTGCGTGGATGTCCGGGTATGAACGCGGCATGTGGTACGATGAGACCGGCTTGCAGTGGGTGCCACCATCACCCAATATGCCGACACTCACAACCGCAATCCTTTATCCAGGTTTATGCCTGTTTGAAGGAACAAATATGAGTGAAGGTAGAGGAACGACGAAGCCCTTTGAATACATCGGCGCGCCTTGGTGTAATGGTGAAATGTGGGCTGAAACACTCAATGCATTGCACCTACCCGGTGTCCTGTTCCGTCCAGTTGTCTTTACACCCGGCCCAGTCGCTGAAAGCACAAAGCACGCGAAACAGACATGCGGGGGTGTCGCAATTCACGTTACCGATAGAGAACGTTTCCTTCCGGTAGAAACGGTTCTCCACATGCTATCCATTTTAATCACCGAATACAGAGACCATTTTGCGTTCCGACCCGCGCATTTTGATAGGTTGGCAGGAAACAACTGGCTCCGAGACGCGCTATTGGATAGGGAGTCACTGGACAATATTCAGGCACAGTGGAGCGATGAACTTCAGGCTTGGTATGATCGCAGATCACAATTTTTAAACTATTAGCACTGATGTCGGCTGTTGGCTATCGTTTTAATGCTGAAGTCTACTATAAAAACTTGTAGCCCGTAACATTATCCCGCAAACCCATACTCGGCTTGCGTTAGGAGGGCGGATTTACGGAATGCTCGTGAAAGTCGAAATGCACGTTGTTTCTCCGCAAGGTAAAATTAAAATATGATGGAATTCTATGAACTCCTCAAAAAACAGAAAAAATATGTTATCGGCTTGATGTCTGGCACATCAGTCGATGGCATTGATGCAGCCGTTGTTGAAATTACGGGGCACGGTCTGGAAACGGTAGTGAACTTGATCGCTTTTGAGACCTTTCCCTTTCCACCTGGCGTGCCACAACGCATCCTCGCTCTCTGTCAACCCGATACGAGCCGCGTTGACGACATTTGTGAGATGAACTTTTACATCGGACATCTCTTCGCGGAGGCTGCTAAACACACCCTACAAAAAAATGGAATACACGCCAGGGACATTGACCTCATCGGTTCACACGGTCAAACGATTCATCACTTACCCCTCTTCACCGAACCACAAGGCAAAATTAAAATACCGTCGACATTGCAGATTGGCGAACCTGCGGTCATCGCACACGAAACCGGTATTCCCACCATCGCTGACTTTCGGGTGGCAGATATGGCAGCGGGCGGGCAAGGTGCTCCATTGGTATCATATCCAGATTATCTGCTGTTCCATAACAATGTGAAAACGATCGGACTCCTGAACATCGGGGGGATAGCGAACCTCACAGTGCTCCCCGCAAATGGATCGTTCGATTCGGTCTCCGCGGCAGATACAGGACCGGGAAATATGTGTATTGATGCAGGCGTGAGCGAGATAACGGACGGAAGAGAACGTTATGACAAAGCGGGACACCGTGCCGCGCGGGGTACGCCTTACCGACCTCTCATTGACGAGTGGCTACAGCACCCTTTTTTTCAACTGACACCACCAAAGACGACTGGACGCGAGATGTTCGGACACACCTTCGCAATGGAATGTTTGGCAGCATGCCGTAAAAACGCTCTCTCGGATAACGACACTATCGCAACATTGACCGAATTGACAGTCCAGACGGTTGCCCTTTATATTTCGCAATTTGCGACGGAGCAGAACCCGATAGATATACTCTATGTGAGTGGTGGTGGGGTACATAACCAGACTATCATGCGGCGACTCAACGAAGTTTTAGTGAATACTACTGTTGAACCTGTGGATAACTCAGGCATCTCGGCGGATGCCAAAGAGGCGATAGCATTTGCAATCCTCGCGAATGAATCACTTCACGGACAAGCCGGAAACCTACCTTCCGCCACAGGCGCGTCTGTGCGAAAAATTCTGGGGAAGTTCGTGTGTTCATGATTATGAACAATATATTTTCTTTAACTGAAAACTGATAACCGATAACTACTAAAACCTAATCCTAAGGGAGATGCGATGGCTGCCCCCTAACGCAGGATGGTTCGCAAACGCATAGTCTAACCCCGCTCCCGCACCTGTGACGAATCGGAGGTTCAACCCAACCCCCGCAGTCAACTGGCGAATACTTTCAAGACTTCCACTCCGTTCTGCCATCCCAATCCGTAAGGCAAGCAGATCGAAGAGTGTCCACTCGGCACCCGCATGCAACTCAACAGGACTCCCCTGTGGTGCCTCGATATCGGATTTGGTTCCAGAGCCACCCCGATTCTGGATATAGGTATCCAGGGCAAGGATGAGTGTGCTTCGGAAGATAGGGAGCGCATGTATCGTGGCGATACCAATTTTCAGCTGCGGCAGTATCGTTTCGGTGTGAGACGTAAGATCCGCCGATGGGGGCGGTGTGTTCCAATAGAGTTTCGTCGTAAAGGCATCGCTCGCCTGAAGTCCGAGCAGGAGTTGGTGAGATTTTTCTGGGTTGGTCATTGCGATAATACCGACATCCGCCCCACCGCCGATAGCGTTTGTGCTTCGATAGCCACTCATATAAAGGAGTTTCAGCGTTCCACCGAGCCGTAAATTAATACCACGAAAAGCGGGGAGTCTCCAGCCGTGCGCAAAGAGAAAGGCGTTATCGGTATTGTTAAAAGACCCGACGACCTCTGGACGGTTTGCGGGTCCGACAGGGCGGCTAACCACGGGTAGACTGGTAATAGGAATATCGTCAACGCCGACGCGGAGCCAGCTGACACCGATTGCACCGCGCTTTTTCAACGGGTGGATATAACTAACAAAATCGTAAGCATCCTCTCCATTGAGCGTGGAGTGCATAAAACTGACCTCATATCGAGTGAGTTGTCCCAACCCTGCGGGATTCCAATAGGGGGCGTAAGCATTGTCACTCAGAGCGGTCCCTGCTCCTCCCATAGCAAGCGCCCGGGCTCCAACCCCAAGCGTTAGGAAATCAGCAGTGTATCTCGCATCAACGGATTGGAGCGTTCCCACACAGAATGTAATTATAGTCACAATGAGGTAGAAATTATTTTTTTTAGGATGTTTCATTTTTTAGGTTATAAGTGGTAGGTTATAGGTTATAAGTTATAAGTTATAAGTGAAGAGGATGTTTTTTAACAAAAATCTCTTAACCTAAAACTTATAACTTAAAGGTTTTTCGGAGAAAAACCGAACCTACAACCCTTAGCGCAATTTCATCATTTTGAGGATTTCGGTTATATCTTTTTCACCGTCGCGCCGGACTCGGAGTTTAGCATAGTAAACGCCATTTGCGACTTCAACCCCATCAGCATCTCTGCCGTCCCATTCCACCATAAGAAACCCAGGAGTTGCCGGGAGGGAAAGTTCCCGGATGAGCCGTCCACTCAGCGTATAGATTTTCACAACAAGTGAGTCAGCAGGTGCTGTTAATTCGCAAGTGAGCGTCGTTTTACGTGGAAAAGGATTTGGATAGTTGAGAAACGACAGCAGTTGCAAAGCGTCATGAACTCTGAATGTAATCTGATTTGTATCTGTGTTTCCATGGACATCACTCGCAGTCAGGCGCACTTCATACTCTCGCGGTTCAAGTTCTGGAGACGGATACGTCAACACGAGTTGATTTGAGCCCGGATGATGTGTCACCTGATACGCCTCTGGATTGATGCGTTCATACTCGCCGAATGCGTCTCCAATTTCCAACAAGAGTGGACGGGTGAGGTAATCAAGTCCACTCGGGTCAGTTAATGTTGCTCCGATGAGGGGTTCCGAATCCGTGGCATCTCCGGAAATAAAGTGTTGTTGATTGCCAATGGTGAGCTGTATATCTGGTGGCACAGCATCGTCGGTATACAACAGCGTAATCGGTCCGAGCTGATCCGTTGTGGCCCGAATTGTGCCGACGGATCGGGTTTGAAATCGGAATCTATCTCCAGGAGCAAAGGAACGTTCGCCTTGCGTGAGTTGAAAACGCAAGCCGTAGGGTTTGTAGGAAAACGGTTCTTCGACTGTTCCACGCAACGGTTGGTTTCCATCGGTTTGGGAACGCAAAATACCGGTTCTCTCACCTTCAACCTGAAATTCAGTATCGGTAAGGAAGAAGATAATCCACTCATCTTCGGGCATAGCGGTGTCGGGTGGAAGTTCAATGTAACTGACGGTGCCTGTACCTTGGTTATCGTCCCTGAATCCAGATGCATACCAACGCCGCTCTTGTTGAGGGGAATCGAGATCGGTGTCCACCTCCACAGACTGTGCAAGGGAAGTTATGTTGAATGTCAGAATATCCCCGAATACCAAAGGTTTTTCAAAATTAAATTCTACATTCACCGAGAAGCCGTGTCTAAAACTTGGGAAGTCTGTACTAAAATTGACAAGCTGCTCCACCGATGAAATAACTTCCAATGATCCAAGTTCCCGTGTATCGTCCACCGAAGGTGCAAGGAAAAGTCGATAGGTTTGAGGACCTGTAAAAAAAAGGACATATTTGCCAGCCCGCGTGCCTTCGGGTTGGATACGGACATCGCGGAGTGCACTGTCCCCAACGTTTTCTTCATTCACATTTGTTACATGTATGCGCTGCTGTAACGCGCCTGTAGCGTCGGCGAGTTGTTGGGAAGGAAGTCTCGTCCAACTTCCGAGTGCCGAATTAAATATATAGATACCCAACTCGCGGGCACGGGATGCAACAGCAGTATCAATTGTATCCGCGACTCCCAAATTATTGGGTTCCTCTTCTAAAGGTGTCTCCTCGGATTCCATACCGCCCAATAATTCTCGCGTGAGTTGTGCCCTGAGCGCACTGAGGTCAAAGTTCAAGTCGATCGCTACCGGAGAGGCAAGTTTAATATTGTTATCAACCATTGATCCTTGGCTCTCAGTTAAGAGGTTCTTGGGATTGACAGTTGATAACTGATCCCCAACAACGATTTCATAGCCGTGAGCGGTGGCTCCAGGAAGCGGCGCGCGGTTGGACATCCCGTTAGGTGAGGGTTTCGCAGTTGTATCGGTGGAACTCTTCCCCACGGTGGCAAACTTCCGTTCATCTAAGGAGCGGACTGCCAGTACTGCTGTTTCTTGAAAGCTACCCGGTGGGACAGTGATAACGCAGTTCCGGTCCAAACTGGTAATTTGACCTGAAGAGGCAGTCTCTGCCACACCCATATCAACAAAGAGGCGTCGATAGGAAATATTATCTTCCTCATCGTTTTCAAGGACGTTACCCGGCGGATCCGCCGTAGAAGGGGTGTTTTTGCTGGGGTGTCCCCCCGATTCCTTCCCTGTTACATCAATATAGACAAATATGTCGTGTGTACCGAGAGGCAGCGGATCTTTCAGATTTAAAGTAGCAGTTGCGATTGGGAGCGTATTCAGAGGATCCGGTTCATAAACATCCTTCCCGTTATCAGAATTCGCCAACGGCGTGCGTTGCACCCAGTCGTTGGGTCGGATGCGAGTCGTCCCGAGGAGATTTACATCGTCGTCAACAAGCATATCATCATCAACATCTGGATTACCACTGAAAAAAGCAACTTCAATAGGGGTCTCTATACTTTCTCCTTCTACCTGTACATCCGCTGAGAGGTACCACTGCCCCGCTCTGGAGTTGTAGCCGTACCCAATCCTATTGGTTCTGTCGACCTCCACAATCGTAAGATTAGGATATACGTAAGGGTAATATTGAAGTCTGTCACTTGTAACCGTATTGTTATCTATATCCGTGACTTGGAGATTATACCGAATAACCGAACCGTCCATAGGTGCGTTTAGTGGCTCAGGCACCGTCCACCATCCGTCTCCCGTCTCTGCGGGAACGAGTCGGACATTCTCCCATTCTCGGCTTTGTGGATTGCGCCATTCCAAAAGGACAAGGAACAACTGTTCTTTTTCATCAGAAACCTGAACCGAGATGCGGAATTTGTCCTCACCGACTAATTCGGGTTTAATATCAAGGATTTTTGGGATATTAACGGTAAAGCCGTCGCCACCGACAGCAACAGTCGTGTCACTTTGCGCATAATACTCGACATGGGCATCGCCGCTGGCAATGTTTTTCGGGACGGAGAAAGTCACTGCAGGATAGGTACCGCGGTTAACAGTGAGCGTCTTCGTGAGAATCACATCCCCGGTATAGTATCTAACCGGCCCCGCAACGCCTTGGGCGATGGCTGTTTTTCCAGGAAATAGTGCTTTGACGGTAAGTGAGCCGTTAAAAGTGGTATCCGGAACAAAACGTTTTGTTCGGGTCCCTGGATCGTAAGTGGCAGTTTGGACTTGCCCTGAAGCAACTCGAAGGGTATCCCCAGGGGCAACTGTTTTCGTTTCAATAGTAGGTTGAATTTCACCATTAGCGATCGCAATTTGCAAGGCAGGATCCCCGAAGAGGGTATATTCCATCATAATGTCGATTTGACCCGTCCCCTCTGTCATTAAAAGTTCAACCTTTGAGTCGAAACTCAGGGGCCCGAGTTGTCGGACGTTCCGTTTAAAGAGCATGTCAAAAATGATGCGGTTGAGTGCATCGTTGCCGCTACCATAGGTGAGACGGGTCGCACTCAACATGCCGATGATACCGCCCCTCTCTTTGCGCAACAATTTCTCTGCCATACTCGGTTCACCGGGTTTGTCGAAATAGCCGTTGTAACAACTCAGGACCAACATAAAAGGAATCTTTGTGGTTTCCTCAACTTGATCAACAGAGGCGTTATCAAAGATTGCTTCGTGCGCCCAAACGATTCTCCCTCCGTGTCCGGCATATTGTGCGAGGACAGCCCCCTCTCCAAGTGCCTCAATGATTTTATCCTTTGCAACACGTTGTGGCAGGAGTCCGGGATAGTCCGCCGGATGTGCTTCTACTTGGTCGATAACATCTTCAAGGAACACCTCAACGGTCTCATATCCAAGACGGGTATGATCTTTCGCAATTTCATCAAGGCTTTTCTTGAAAATAAAATCTCCAGAGTTGCTAACTTCGTCGTCGGCAACAGAAATAATCCTTCTGCGCCAGTCTCCGTTGGGGGGTGTTTGTTCGTAATCGATGATCTTGTCAACAATCGCATCCGCTTGGTTTATGTTCTCAATACTGAGCCTACCGATATAGAAATCGGTGAATTCATCGTGTCCGGAGACGGTTGCATACCAATGATCTGCCGCGGTCCGTCCGAAGGAATCGGTGCGAATATAATGGGTAGGAATGTATCCAGTCAACTCAGGCGGTTCAGCATAAATATCTGTGTCAATGCCGCGAAAATCGAAGGTGCCATCGCCGAAAAGAACTACGTACGTCGGTGCCGGTGGTGTCCAAGACTCATACGCATGCTTTAGAAATGCCTTAATTGCTTTTGAACTCACACCGCCATCGTTAAACGTGTTGTAAATATCATCGGTTGTAACAACTTTCGTGCGGTATCCGCCGCCACCAGGAGTCGTACGCCACGCTGCCAATCTTTGCGCTGCAGATAGGAAGTTAGGGTGTGTCACAATCAGATAATCAGCACCGTGCACCGCAGTCGCTAAATCTGTTGGCACGACCACCTCAATGCGATCGGGTTGACGCAACGCCGTATTGGAAACAGCAATAAATTGTGTGCTTCGGGTATCGAGCACTTGGAAAAGTGCATTATAGGCTCCGACATCTGATTCCACGTTCACGCCCTGCATCCGAGCGGTGAGATGCCTACCATCCGTCTCAAAGATATGTATCCCCGGGTCACGGAACGCTTCAATTTTATACTGGAGTTTGCGCCCACCGGGAAGTTGTTTTTGGGAGGTTGTATCGGTAGTGGGTGATCCGAACCATAACTCATCAGCAACAGCTCGAAAGAGGCGAGTATATTCAACAGAGAAACGGTTGAGGTAGACATGATATGGATATCGGGTGGTATCGTCATCAACGTTGCTGTCAACTCTGGCTAAAGACAACACGTTCTGCTCACCGTTGACACTGTCCTTGAGCGTATCCCAGGTGCGCAAGGTACGTCCAATAGTGAGTGTGTCCTGCTGTTCCCACTTGGCAAAGTCAATCCGAACCCCATTAATAGCGACCAGAATTTCATGCGATACCGGCGTACCGCCCTGCAAATCAACGGAGATACGGGGTGGATCGAAACTTTTTGCGACATCGTAAAGCGGAAATTCAAGACGCATCTCGGCAGCATCGCCCCCATTTTTGATACCGTCCCAGTACCAGAAATCTAAGGCATCAAACCAACCGTGCTTGTCACCAGGCGAAACAGTCTCGGTATGAACAAATTCAAGGTTACTCGTCAGGTGGTCCTCTTCAAAATCCACTTTAGAGCGGAAGGTGGGAACCTGTGTTGCTGTTTGGTCGGTGGGGCTGGCGGTAATCTGCGGCACCCGCGTGGGAATGCGTCCACCATTGTCAACTGTGAGCCAATAGACACTCCAACGGCTATATCGATTTTTAGACTTATGACCCAGGAAAAAGATAGCATCGTTCGGGTCGAAACTTCCATCCGCCGCACCACTAATGTAGATAGGAACGTCTCTGTTTCCTTGTGTGAGTCGAAGTCTCGTAGGATGCGTACCAATGAGATCTATACCCCAATCATTTTGCAGAGACGCTGCTGTCACTGCGTAGATACCTGTTCCTTGGATAAACAACTTATAACGTGTGCCATCACCCCCGTTAGGGATGAGCGTTGGTGCTGCAGGGACCAGTGGGCGAGGTGCTCGGAAGCGAGCGGCTTGTTCAGCATTGAGGAGTTGATGCGAGAACGCACGCTCAAAAGCTTCTGATTCTGGTACAACGATGCCTTGGTCAGGAAAAGTTTGTGAACCGCTCCGTTGTGCTGTTAGCGGTCCTCCCTGTTTTGGATAGGCGAAGCGTATGTTCACTGTGAAGCGCGAATGCAAACGCAGTTGGCGAGTGTTCGGCAGATATTGCACAGGATATAGTGCCAATGCGATAACACGTTGGCTACGAATATAGCCTTCACGCACGATCCGAGCAAGAGGCTGCCCAGGGTATGAACGATTTCCGGCAAATGAGCCATTTTTCTTTAAATACGCGCTTCCACTTTCCGACCAGCGTTGCGAAGCTGAGTGCTGCGAATCTCTATAAGAGGAATCTCTGAACCCCGATTCATGTACATCAAAAATAGGAACGGGGACGAGGCGCACACCGGTGCGTGTCTCAGCAGACGCGGCAGAGATATCAACCGCTTCAATTGTAGCCGCCGCCGGTATACCTAACATGAGACGCGTGACAGGAACTTTAGGGTTTCCCGGTTCGTCGGTGAAGCGACAGTCAGCGTAATGCACCTCTTGGTAGCGAATATTATCTCGGATTACCTCGGATATAGTCAGTTCCGGCAAGGTAAATTGAAGGGTGATTCCGTCTGTTGATGTCGTTTGGGTAATCTCTGCGAAGGAATTGGGGTGTTTTTGCTGAGGTGTTTCCCCACAAACCCCTCCTATGAAGGTGAGAACTTGGATGCCAAGTATAATACCAAACCTGAATAAAGCGTATACAGGTCTGTACTCCGCCCCTATTCGTTTTGAGAACAGCATTCAGTTTTCAGTTTTCAGTTTTCAGTAGCCTTTGTAACAGTAACGTTTATTTTTTTATCTTCACATCCTCTTTACTGACCGCTGACAACTAACAACTATTCCTCCGATATCTTGAATACAAAACTTTGTGTTATAAGTGTTATGCGAAGCGCATATCCTTCATTTTTTAATGGTTGAATTAGATGAATGTCAAATCTTTTTAAGGAAATTCGCCTTCCAGAATCTTCCTGTCTTTTGGATGTCCAGACCCCAAATCCAGTTGCGACTTCACCGAAAACCGTTGCGTATTGACCCGCAAGCCCACACGCGGCTTGCGCATGGAGCAACGCCCAGATTTAGTAGCTTAAAAAACCTTCAAAATAATTTTTCCGAAATTGCGATTCGCTTCCATATACTCATGTGCTTGCTGTGCTTGCGCTAACGGGAAAACCGTATCAATAATGGGTCGGATTTTGCCGTTCTTCAATTCAGGTAACCAACGATCCATAAAACGTTGCGTGATGGCGATTTTCTCGTCAATGGACTGAGGACGCATGACCGAGCCTATCAGTTGAAGCCTACTGCGCATCACTGTGTTGAGATTAATTTCTGTGGCTGAACCGCCGATTAACCCGACTTGCAACAGTCTGCCCTTTGTTTTAAGTATGGAGAGGTTTCGTTCAAAGTAAGGTGCTCCGATAAAATCCACAACAACGTCCACACCCTGTTCATCTGTCAAACGTAGAATCTCGGCAACGAAGTCGCTTTCTTTGTAGTTGATGCCCTCTACTGCCCCGAGTGCCTTACAATTTTCAATTTTCTCCGAGGTCCCTGCAGTGACAAAAACTTTGGCACCGGCATGATGCGAAATTTGAATACCAGCAGTGCCAACGCCACTCCCTCCAGCATGAATCAGGATTGTCTCACCTGCTGATAATCTGCCCAAGGTAAAAATGTTCTCGTTTGCGGTAAAAAATACCTCAGGCACCGCGGCGGCTTGTTCAAAAGTCCATTCGTCAGGCATCGGCATTGCCATGCGGTAATCAATAACGGCTTGCTCCGCATAACCGCCACCGCCGACGAGTCCAAAAACGCGATCTCCTTTTGACACACCTTTTACAGCACTACCCATCGCTGAAATAGTGCCAGCGATCTCTAATCCGAGTATCTCAGAATCACCTGGCGGTGGCGGATATCCACCGCGGCGTTGAATCATATCGGCTCGATTTAAGGCAGTCGCATGGACATCCACCAAGACTTGTGTTTCTGTTGGATTCGGTGATGGAACTTCGC
Organism: Candidatus Poribacteria bacterium; assembly: GCA_965220065.1. Lineage (GTDB taxonomy): Bacteria > Poribacteria > WGA-4E > WGA-4E > WGA-3G > WGA-3G. Next base: position 2,799,697 of record OZ244804.1, on the reverse strand, counting down.
CTAATTGCAAGACTTCCGGTCCGCCATCGCCGGTTCTAATAATAGCCTTCACTGTTTTCACTCCATTCTTACTTTAGTAAATACTACGCCTAATTTTACCACATTTAGAAAGGTTACACCAACTTTTAGTAGCAACCGATACCATTTGTGAATTTGGATCCCTCTTGGACGGAATGTAAATCTTAAGAAGGTTACAACCTTTTAAGTCTACCAACGTCTAAAAGAATTGAGCACCTCAGCAGAATAATAAACTACACAAGAAGAGGAAGAGGAAATGGGAAAAAGGAATGCGAAAAACCGAAAGAAAACTGCGAATCGCCGATTCAATCCGGTAAAAGCAAAGTTGGAGTCCATAAATGAATGTTTTGACCAATTACGGCATGGACTGCCAGCGAATCAAGAAGAATATATCGAAGCGGACAGGATTACACATTCTTATGTTAAAAGCTGTTTCCTTATGATTATTCAACGCGCTGTGGACATCAATAATGTAATTATCGAATTTAGCGGACAAACACCGCCACAACAAAAGCACCACAGTTTCCGTGCCTTACATCAAAGCAGTGCTATTGATCGAGAAACCATGGATTTTTTCATGAGGGCTTTAGATTGCTACGAGAAGATCGCGAATCCCTACCAAGAACTCGCCCCTGCAGAACTGTATGATACCGCTCTCCAGCTGTTGAAGTACGGTGAAGTCTACACCCACCAACTCGAAAATTTTTTCGTGAGTCTCTCACCCTCATAGAAATAGGCACGGTCATAAACCGCGCCTATTCCTTGAGAGGATCGTTTACAAAGTCTCCGATACCTTAGTTAAACTCGACAATACCGCCTGTCCCTTTGAGCACCATGTCCGGCTTAAGCAGAATCTGCTCTTCGAGTTCCACCTTTAACCCAGTTGGATAGAGAACATAAGCGATTCTGAGCGGGAGATATTTACCTAAATCGGCAAGCCTATCCATACGACTCTTAAATATTTGCTGTTCGCTCTGCTGGGTCTGATAGGCGTACCAATACTTGAGATACGATCCAACACGGTTGTTGAAAATAATCTCACTGGAGTTTGCGTCAATGACTCTGACGCGGGTAAGCCCCCTGGCAGTGAGGCGAGTGCGAATATAGGTGGATGTACCGGAAATTCCGCCTTGTCTACCCTGTTTCATAAGAAGTTGGTTGTAGTCCTGATCGGTTATCCTCGGTTCTTCCACCCTTCCGATGATAACCATATCAGAGTTGAGCTCCTGTCCGAGCTTCGCTGCCAAGGCAGGATCCGCGTAGACCTGCTCCACCGTTAACCCTAACTCTGTGAGTTTATCATCAACCGGTTTAACTTTGTTTGAGATGTCATAAACCCATTCTGCCTCTTTGAATATCAGCTCCATGCGGGTGGCGAGGTTCACGCCAACTCGTCTAGCCAAGCTGCCAACGTCCTCTGCTGCTCCTGTTTCAGCAAAGAATGGAACAATTGCAATGCGCTTTGCATCACTGATCGGGGGTGGGGTATCAATCTCAACGTGACCATCACCAGACTCACCAATACAGCCCGCCATTGCGATGCAGAGAAGCGGTATGAATAGAAGTGTAAAGAAACGTGCCACTGAAGTGTGCCTCCTGTTTCTAATCTTGAAATCCAATTTTTTTAGACTGGGTCAGAAATTCTGTCTTCCATCCCAACCTATAACTCACGAGACTTCTGCTGCGATTGCGTACACTGAAAAATCTCGCTGCATATCCGATGTCTTGGACGTAAGGGAATTTCGGTTTCCTGACGATGAGGTTTGTAAACCTATTTCACTATGGGCGCGATCGCTTCATCGCGCCCACATCTTGGAAACTAAACCGTGCCATCAAGGCACAATTCACCTTTGCCCTACATTTCCTAATAACATACCATAAATTACAGAAATAAGTCAAGCATTTATCCAATCGCTAACGCTCGAACTTCTCCGAATTCGTGTGCAAGCTTGGTCCACGAATTGCCAGAATCTGCGCTACGGTAGAGTTGTCCACTCACGCTGCAAGCGATGAGAAGATCGTTGAACTGTGGATTGTGAGCGAAACACCAAATTGTACTATTTGCTGTTCTACCGATGTCAGCGCGGTTCCACGTCTTTCCAGCATCACGCGTCGAGAAGATGCCGCCCTGATCACCCGGAGGACCGTTCCCAGCACCGATAAAGACCCGACCGGCGTTGCCATTGAGGAAAAACGCCGCACGACAATAGGGCCACGGATAGTGTGCCTTGACATTTAGTGGCGTCCACTGTTGTCCCATGTCTGTCGTTACACAGACATCGTTGTTCGTCGCCGCGATGATCGTTTTAGGCGAACCGGGGACTACACAAAGCCCGTGGATATCAAGGCTACTGAGACCCTCACTGCGTTCAACCCATGTTTCACCGCCATCTCTACTGAGACGCATTCCGTCAATCTCAATTCCAGCATAAAGCGTTTGCGAATCTTCGGGATCAACCACGAAGGTCGTGACGCGCGGGATAATCGGAACACCTTCGCATTCTTGTGCGAGGTTGACGTTGAGTTGCTGCCAGTTATCACCACCATCAGTGGATTTAAAAAGCGCAGAGGGACACGTACCCGCGTAGAGTGTGTCCGGTGTCCTTGGATCAACTGCGATTGCCCAAACTTCCAATTCATCCATAGGACTTGAGAGACGATGCCATGATTCAGCGGCATCGTTGGATCGGAAGATACCTTTTTCAGTCCCGGCATAGAGGATGTCTGAGTTACTTGGATTCACCGCTATGGCACGAACGTCGGCTTCTGGAAAAAGCTCATTACTCGCCCTGCGCCATGTGTCTCCATTGTCCGTACTGCGCCAGACGCTTTGTCCAATGGTTCCGGCATAAAGTGTAGGTTGCATTTTTTAACTATTGCCTCCTGAACTGCCCTCCATTATATTTCGGGCAGGTTTATAATAATAGCGATCGGCTATCAGCAATTGGTTGTCAGTAGGGCGTGTGGTATTTAAAATCGTTTTCAGCTGCCACGACGTCCTTTTTCTGACTGCTGACTGCTGACCGCTGACTCCTAATTAAAAATCGGTTAAAGAACCTGTACCAACTGGTCTCGAATCAAGCGAAACCTGATATACCACAGACTTCGGTGCTATTTCCGGTTCAAGAAGGAACGAGAATCGATACAGGCGGTTATCCTGTGAATCCTGTGTTATGAGATACATCGGTTGTGCTTCCTGATAGAGGCGTTCCGTCTTGCTATCAGAAAACTTCAGTGTTACAGTGGGCGTTAGCCCGACAAGAGGTTCAGCCGATTCGGCGATAATGTCCCAGTAACGCGGATGTACTGGATTCGGAAGCGCAGCGGTAATAAAGGTAATATGCGCGCCACGGGTTGCACTATATTGGTACGTCGAGTCGTGCGATTGAAGGTTGATTGATTCCATATGCAAACTGGGAACAAGAAGCACCTCTGTAGCAGTACTCGCCAACACAAGAGAGCCAGCATTACCGGCTGACAATTTTATCTCCCTGATGTCAATACTACCCGTGTTATGAAATTCAATTGCATGAACAGCACTGCTCGCTGGAGAACTACTTGAGAATCCAAGTGTTAACCCCTCGGCATCTCTAAAGCCGACATAATCCGCCGAAAAATTGCGCAACTGTCCCCGTTGCGCGCCGCTCGGATAGGAGTAATGCCAGCGGCGAGGCGTAAGAGAAAGGCTGACAGCCCGATACTCAGATAAATAGTTCGCTAATTTCCATTCGATGAAGATGTCGGAAATTGTCTCGGTTACCCCTCGAGATGCGAGAGCATCTGAAATACCCGTGAGCGATGTGCCACGATTTTCGACAATTTCGATAAGCGTTCCTATGCCTCCGTACTGCTCGTGAAGATAGAGCATCCACAAGAAGGCAGCACCGTAATGTGGTAGCGAGTCCGCATCTCCCTCCGGCCACGTTACAAGTGAGACAGATGGCATCCTTTCAAATGCCGATACGTGTTCCTGCAAGGAATAACCGCAGAGAAATGCGGCATACGTCGCACACCCCTCATCAACCCAAGTTACTTCCTTTGAATCATGGCGCCAATTGAGGAGATGTTGAAATTCATGTGCAATAACACTGTGTGCTCTTTCACTGTTCGGATTGAGAGGCTGTGTATCAATATATAACATCTCTGCTTCGTTACTACGGATCGGAAACCCCCGGAAACCCGGATTTCGCAGTAAACCCCGCTGCTGGTCCGCTGGATTGAAGAAACCTGCTGTGTAACGATTTGCGCCGCGGGCATCTTGAATATTGAGTAGAAGTAAGATAACCCTGCCGTTTTCATCAATATCCGGTGGGGCTCCGAAGAACTTCGTCAAGGTCGGATAAATTCCTTGCTGTGGATTCGCTGGCGTGGTAGCGTCAAAAGCGCCGATTATCGCCTGCACGGTTCTGGCAGTAACCCGTGTGTTCCACTCCGCTTCTTCAACAAAAACATAGCAGAAACTACCGACACCACGTAGAACGGCGGAGACAGTGTACTGTTGCATACTCCTAAAATCAGGGGCAAAAAAGGTGCGTTCTGTGCCAATTGGCAAAGCGGGAGCAGCAGGCAGGGCAGGAGCGGTTCGGTTTGCCTGTGGAAAAAGTTGTTGTGGAACGTTTGTAGCATCAATTGCAAACTTTGGATTTGACAGATGCGGTGTCCCGCAGAGATATGCTGAACTGCTGTTGGGATACCCCAAAAGCAATAATATTAAGATGACAAGATATGAGCGCGACAAACGGCTCGGATGGAGGCGAAGTTGGGTTGCCTTGCGTATTAAACGTATCATTTTTCTGACTATGGGAATCTGGGCGATGTAATGGAGTAACGCCCAAGCGTAATCAATTAAAAAATAGTTTAAAAATCAGATTTAACGGCATCAAGTCTCTGGCGCAACTCAGCGTTGTTTGGCTCAAGTAGAACCGCTTGCTCCAAAGTTTGCAATGCCTTCTGCTTCAAGCCTTTCCCAAGATAAGCCTCAGCGAGATGTAAGAGAATTTCAGGTGTATCGGGCAGATAGTGGAGAGCCTGCTCCAAATTTTCTATAGCCGCATCGAGTTTTCCCTGTTTAAAGTAGATGAACCCCAAACTATCAAGATATGCCCCAGATTTCGGTACGCTTTTGAGCGCACGACGCACCAAAGCGGCGGCTTCATCTAAATTAATGCCCTGCTCTGCATAGAGATATCCTAATGCGTTGTATGCGTCCGGCAATTCTTCTTCAGCAGATAACTCAATTGCCCTGCGGAGATAAGTTTCTGCGCGTTTCACATCGTCTTGCATCTGATACGCCATCCCTATACCAGAAAGCGCGGGGACATATTTATCATCAACTGTCAGAATCCTTGTGAAAGTTCGTACAGCTTTCCGGGGTACATTGAATTTGAGGTAAATTTGTCCGAGGGTATAGCGTGCTTCTTGAATCTGCTTCGTTAATTCAGCACGTTCTCTATTTCTCGTACGCCAACCGGTTTGGGTCCGCTTTGCCCGTTCCTCCAGCAGATTGATTACACGCGTGATATGGAATTCAGATCGCTCAAAATCATCTTGTGCCTGATACGCGAGACTAATACCGTGATGTGCTTCAATTTCAGCTTCGCTGGCGTTACGCGTAGTACGTCCCGTTACATTTTTTGTCTCCGACTGTTCTTCAAGCGGCGACAAAACGGAGAGAAAAGTTTTTATAGCTGCAGGGTAATCGCCGGTTTGCAGGTAAAGTTGTCCCAGGTGGTTCCGGGCACTGTTCTGTTCAGGTCGAATAGTGACGACTCTCTCATACGACTGCAAAGCCTCATCCAGCCGATTTTGGGCGACATAGAGTTCAGCAAGTTCCCTATGATGTCGGTCATCGTAAGGTATAATGCGTGTAAGTGCCTTGAAGGACGTAATTGCAAGTTCAATTTCGCCGAGATCACGTGCCATGCTGCCAAGGTAGAAGTAAGCCCTATCGTGGTCAGGATCTAACTCAACCACACGGTTTAAAGTATCAAACATTTCCTTTTTCTTTTCTCGGGTATCAGGCATTTTGCCGTTTCTGCTCCGTTCCATATGATAAATGAATCGGTTTGTCACTATTTGAGCGAGGACCCATGTCGCTTTTACATTCTCAGGATTAAGTTTAATGGCTATCTCGGCATCCTCTTCGGCACCCGCAGGATCCTGCAATTTAGGAAATCGAAGGGACGCACGCTCGGCATAAATAAAACTGATCTCGCGCGCAGATAGAAGTCCCTTTTTAACGATCGCGGAGGCGTCATCAATCTCCTCGATTAAGGCATCATAGAGGGCTTTGCTTTTTGGGATGCCTCGCTCTCCTGTTCTATTTCTGTGATATACTGCCCACATGAGTTGCGTATAGAGTTCTGCTACGTGGGTCATGTCAGCGTTTAATCCTGTATCAGCATCACGGAGTGCCACTAACTCAGGTGTTTCACCCCCGGTTTGCGCTCGCAAATTGGAACCCAAGGGGAGACATACCGCGATTAGCACAAGGATCAAGAGCACTTTAAAATGTTTCATTGCTTATTAGCCGCCGGTTTTCGGCTGCTGACCGCTATTCTTCCGACAGCCACTCCTTAGGAATCTGATCCTTCCTCAAGCAGGGAGGATGAGAGTTCGATCTTGGCTGCATCAACAAGCTTTTCGTCTGCTTGGAGTGCCATTATTCGTACACCTTGGGTGTTCCGCCCGATGCGCCGAATGTCACCGACTGCTGTTCGGGTGACATACCCATTTGAACTAATGAGAACAAGTTCATCAACATTTGCGACACGTTTGGCGGCGACAACGGCTCCGTTTCGGGTAGATTTCCCGATGGCGATAATACCTTTTCCACCACGTTTCTGTGAGCGATAAGCAGAGACAGCCGTCCGCTTACCGTATCCATTTTCTGTGACAATTAACAGCGTATCCCTTCCTTTTTTTGAAGAACGTGTCCCTTCTGCTTCCGATGATTCACTGTTAACGATAGCCATTTGTGCGACGAAGTCATCGTCACCCAAGGTTATTCCACGCATGCCTCGTGTGTTGCGTCCGAGAGGTCTGACATCTTTCTCGCTGAAGCGTATAGCAACACCCTTGTGGGTAACAAGGATGACATCAGAATCGCCGTCAGTTACTTGCGCACCGATAAGTTTATCGCCATCATCAAGGTTAACAGCAATAATGCCGCTTGATAACGTGTTTTCAAAGCTGGAAAGTTTTGTCTTTTTGACAATACCTTGTTGCGTCGCCATGAAAACAAATTCATTCACCAGAACTTCGCCAGCATCCGCCCCCTCAATCTCATTTGCCAGAACTTCATCGACATCCGTCTCTTCAATCTCCTCGGTTTCTTGATGAGCGGCTTTTGGACGGACGGTAACATAGGCTGTTATATTTTCGCCTTGTGATAAACGAAGTAAATTCACTACAGCGCGTCCAGCCGACTGACGAGTGGCTTCAGGAATTTGATGGACTTTCAGTGTATAACATTTTCCCAAATCTGTAAAGAACAGAATGCTCTGATGGGCAGTAGCGACAAAGATGTGTTCCAGAAAATCGCCATCCTTTGCCGCAGCACCCCTGATTCCGACTCCGCCGCGATGCTGCTTCCTATAGGTGTCCATAGGTAATCGCTTCATGTAGCCGGCGTGCGATAGCGTGACGACCATCTCTTCATCAGCAATCAAATCTTCGACCTCAAATTCTTTGACCTCACCTGTAATTTCGGTACGGCGTTCATCACCATATTTTTCTTTCAGGGCTTCGAGTTCGGTTCGGACAATATCCGTTATCAATGTTTCATCGGAAAGAATTGCTCGAAATTCAGCAATCCGATCAAGCAACTCCGTATACTCGTCATGAATTCGCTGACGTTCCAGTCCTGTCAACTGCCGGAGCGTCATAGTCAGGATTTCCCTCGCTTGTTGTTCAGTCAGTTGGTAAGTGTCTTGGAGTTCTTTTTCTGCTGCTTGCGGTGATTCCGCCGTTTGAACGAGTTCGATAATCGCTTCAAGGTTTTGTAGTGCTAAAAGGTATCCTTCTAAAATGTGATTCCTACGTTCGGCGCGTGCGAGTTCAAATTCTGTGCGCCGCCGAATCACATCTTTCCGATGTTCAAGATAGTGGCGAACAATCTCCTCAAGCGTTAAAATCTTCGGAAGCCCGTCTACAAGGCAGAGAAGACTCGCGCTGAAATTCACCTGCATTTGTGTGTGCTTATACAGTTGATTCAGGATAACTTGCGCAATTTCGCCGCGTTTGAGGGGTATGACAATGCGAATTTCTTCGTCTGACTCATCTCGGATGTCGTTAATTCCAGTAATAGTTTTACTGACAACCAATTGATACATCCGCTCTAATAACTGGTTTTTCTTTACTTGATATGGAATTTCCGTTATAACGATCTGTTCCCGTTCCGCCCCACGTATGGAAACTCTTTCTATGACCGCTTTCGCTCGGATGGTGACGCTTCCCCTACCGGTGGTATACATCTGTTCAATACCACCGGTTCCGACAATAATACCTGCAGTAGGAAAGTCGGGTCCAGGGATGTGTTCCATGAGAACTGCTGAGGTAGCATCTGGATCCGAGAGTTTATGAAGTAACGCATCAACAACCTCGGTGAGGTTATGCGGCGGTATGCGGGTAAGGTAACCAACACCTATACCTGTTGTGCCATTGACAAGCAGATTCGGTAGTAGCCCTGGAAGAACTACCGGTTCTTCAAGAGAGTCTTTGTAATTGGGCTGGAAATCAACTACCTGCTTTTCAATATCAACGAGCATCTCGTTGGCAATAACAGCGAGGCGACATTCTGTATAGCGCATCGCACCCGGCGGGTCATCATCAATACTCCCAAAGTTTCCCTGTGGGTCCACTAATGGATAGCGCGTGCTAAACGGTTGTGCTAATCCGACGAGGGTGCCGTAGATGGGACCGTCACCGTGTGGATGATAGTTCTTCATCACCTCCCCAACAACCGCAGCGCATTTATCGTAAGGTCGATTGGCAGTGAGATTTATCTGTCCCATCGCGTAGATAATCCGACGGGTACTCGGTTTGAGACCATCACGAACATCAGGTATTGCTCGGTTGGTGTTGACACTCATCGCATAGGTGAGATACGATGTCGTCAGTTCATTTTCTATGTTGCGTTCTTGGATATTTTCCATTCTTTTAACTTTCTTTGCGGTTCGGTGAGGTAGGTTTGGATGCGGATTTGAGAAACTCACGCTAAAGCCCTAATGCACGCAATTTCTCCGCAAGGTATAATTAAAATATTAGGCACCGTATAAGTCAAGACTTACCTGAGTTCCATAACGTTCTATGAATTCGCGTCGAGGTTCAACAGTATCCCCCATGAGGAGTGTAAAGATACGGTCAGTTTCGACGGCATCTTCAAGCGTCACCCTGAGAAGAATACGCACGTCCCGACGCATAGTTGTATCACGTAACTGCTCAGCATCCATTTCTGCTAAACCCTTATATCGGGTGATAGTAAGTCCACGGTGTTCTATCTCGAAAAGATGTCGCATAAGCGAAAAAATGTCACCTGCCTGATAAGTCTCTCCATTTTCCGACTGAACACTAAACAATTTTTGGTTCTCTAATGCTCCTGAATCATTTGTTCCTTCCAAGGAGAGGAAATCCGTGTCTTGGATGTCAAACTCAGCAAGTTTCTCCAGTTCACGTCGGAGTTCGTAATGCCATGTCCGTGGCGTGTGATCCCCGATATTCGTCCTGCTGCCCTTCTCATCGGTGGCACCGTGCCCAGCATCCCCAAAGAGCGTCGTTTGTGGATTGGTGGCAGCTGCGTTTTCAGAAGTTTCTTGTTCTGCACTTAGAGGATCATCCACGTGAATAGGCGACACATCAAGCATTTCAAGTAGCCTGTCTACATTATCGGGTGTATCCACTGCTGGATTTTCACTCCCCAAACTTGAAAGTGGTGTATTGCTCCGTTTGATTTGATCGAGGAGGCTTTGAATCTTGCGAACAGAACTGGCGATAGCTCGATACTCTGATGCCGTGTAAGGCGTACCCCTCCGAGAGTTTGTTATCTGAACAGTGTCGAGTGCCAAGGTGAGGAGATAATCTTCCATTTCCTCGTCATCTTGCAAGTATTGTGAACTCCTACCTTTTCTGACTTGATAAAGCGGCGGTTGGGCGATGTAGAGGTGTCCAGCCGCGATGAGTTCAGGCATCTGCCGGAAGAAGAAAGTTAAAAGCAGTGTCCGAATGTGAGCACCATCAACATCGGCATCCGCCATAATGATAATTTTGGCGTAACGCAGTTTTTCGAGAGTGAATTCTTCAGCACCGATCCCTGTGCCTAACGCAGTAATAATATCGATGACTTGGGCATTTTTGAGAATCTTATCAAGTCTTGATTTGTCTACGTTGATGCCTTTGCCTTTAAGGGGAAGGACGGCTTGGTTCTGCCGATCCCTGCCTTGTTTGGCGGTACCGCCAGCAGAGTCTCCTTCCACGAGGAAGAGTTCAGTTAAGGCAGAGTCACGCTCAGAACAGTCGGCAAGTTTTCCGGGCATAGAAGCGGAGTCAAGGACACTTTTGCGGCGAATCACTTCACGTGCACTGCGGGCGGCTTCGCGAGCTTGAGCGGCTTGGACTGCTTTTTGGATGATGCGCTTGGAAACAGACGGATTTTCTTCGAGAAGTATTTTGAGCCGGGAGCCAACAAAACTCTGGACGATTCCTTCGACCTCTGTATTGCCAAGTTTCGACTTTGTCTGTCCTTCAAATTGCGGATCCGGAACTTTGACGCTGATGACCGCAGTCATTCCCTCACGGATGTCTTCGCCGGTGAGATTTATCTTGACGCTTCGCAGAAGGTCATTGGCAGTGGCATACGTTTTGAAGGCACGGGTGAGAGCACTCTTAAAACCGCTCTCGTGAAACCCCCCTTCAGCGGTACGAATGTTGTTGGCGTAGGAACTAATATTTTCTGTGTAGGTAGTATTGAACTGGAAGGCAATTTCTACTGCGATCTCCGACTCAATACCCTCTATGTAAATCGGTTCGGAATGCAAGACTTCTTTGTTTTGATTATGGTAGGTGACGAAAGAAGCAATGCCGCCATCGTATTGAAAAGTGATCGGTTCCGAATTTTCTTCATCGCGAACGTCGTGAAATTGGATGCGTACGCCTTTGTTAAGGAAGGCGAGCTCTCTCAGCCGATCCCGAAGGATGTCGTGCGAAAAGTCGAGTGTGTCAAATATTTCGGAATCCGGCATAAATGTGGTTTGGGTGCCTGTTTTTCTGCTTTTACCGGTTTTCTCCACAGGTGTCTGTGGGATACCACGGGCATAGCGTTGTTCGTAGATTGCACCGGCTTGATAGACTTGAACGTGGAGCCATTCAGAGAGGGCATTCACACAAGAGGCACCAACACCGTGCAAGCCACCAGCGGTCTGATAGCCGACCTGTTCTCGACCATCAAATTTACCGCCAGCGTGCAGTGTCGTCATAACGACTTCAAGGGCAGAGACGCCTGTTGCGTGCGTATCGACAGGAATGCCGCGCCCATCATCAGTGACGGTTACACTGCCATCGCGATGGAGTTTAACTTCGACTTGTGTCCCGTAACCGGCACCGATTTCGTCTATAGAATTGTCAACCAATTCTGTGACAAGATGGTGTAATCCAGCGGGACCCGTGCTGCCGATGTACATGCTTGGACGTTTTCTGACAGCTTCAAGTCCTTCAAGAATTTGTATATCGCTTGCTGTATATGTTCGTGCTTCTTTTGACATTTTTAATTATGGCACCTCGTTATAAATTACCCTAACGGGTATAGTTTGCTTTGCAGTGAGAATTTTTAGTAGAGTCGGTACCCATTTGTTGGAAAATTCCTGTGTACCTCCTTGCAAGTACGTTACTTAACGTAATTAATAATAGGACGTTACTTAACGTAATTAAGAGAAGCATTAGCAGGGACGCTAACGATTGCCTTTCCTCTCTATCGTGGTAAAGGTATTATATCACTTTACGATGCTTTTTGTCAAGGGAAAAATGAACTTTTTCGCACAAGACACGCGGGACGAACGCAAACCTAAAGCATTGGAATTGTCAAGGCTTGTCCTTGCTTTGTGTGGTGAATAATTGCCACAAGGATTTCTTGAGTTCTGCGTCCGGTACGCTTGCGAGAGCCTGTTCAATTTTTTCTAACTGTTCAGGTGGAACTGGGTGGGTGTTACCAAGGATGGAGTCTTCTTTTGGCGTTTTTGGACTTGAGGATTGGTCTTCAGTTTTATGGAGTTCTGCTTTTATTTCTACCCGAAGGTCGGTAAGGACGGGTTTCCCTAATTCGGTGTTTAGGGCAGTTAATATCTTAGGTTTTTCGAACGATAGGGCATTTTTATAAGCAGGGTACTCTGTGTATATCTTCAGGATGCCATTTGACAAAGATACGGGTACCGTTTTTCTACCGAGTGCCGACCCACGGAGTGTGCCAAAGAGTGTCTGAAGAAGTTCCGGCCAGAGAGCAAAGACTTTTTGTTCAAGCATCTTGGACTCAAGGTCATGTGTTCGGATGAGTTCAGTGAGAAGGTGGCGTAGATTATGGGTTTTGTCCATTTTTTTCAACGATAGCCCTGCCGTTAGACACTGGGTGCTACCACCTGGGCATCCTCTACTGTTAGGACGTTTGGGTGCTTGAGATGCTGCACGAGGGGTTCAGCACGAGTCGCAGTGATGAAGGTTTGCGCACTCAGATTTTGGAGGACGTTTAATAAGTACTTTGTTCGCTTGTAATCTAATTCTGAGGTGACATCGTCCAGAAGGACGATTGGATCCTGCCCCGTCACAGCCCGGATTAACTCTAACTCTGCCAGTTTAAGTGCTAACGCTATTGTCCGTTGCTGACCCTGAGACCCATAGGCTCGCGCTCCCTCTCGGAATGTTTCAATTTCGGGTTTGACGACGTAGTTCGCCTCCTCTTTCTCAGCGTCCGTGGCTTCGGGACAGTTTTCGTTTTCGGGATCGAAATTGGATGTTCCCAGCGTGTTCTCCAGTTCGATGAGAAAATCGTCGCGATGCGGTCCGACGAGCGTTGTGCCTCTCTGTAAATCTGCCCCGCGCGATGCATTTAAAGTTGTGTCGAATTGCGCTGCTATCTCAGCTTCAGTTTTGGTCTCAAGAAAACCAATCTCTGACGCGTCTATTGGATTTTCGGTATCTGCATCCCCTGCTGTATGATGTGTATTATGCGTTGACGCATTGTTCCGCAATGCAGAACAATACGTCAACGCGAGGTTTTCTTTACCACCCGTAAGTTTTTGGTGATTTTGCCTAGCGTAGACTTTTAATTCGTGAAAAATTTCTAACCGCTTTATGATAACTGCAGTACCATGTGTAACTAAAAGTTTGTCCCAGACATCTAACTGTACCGCATCTGCTAAGGTCGTGCGAATTTGTTTAAGAAGTTCGTTCCGTTGCCTGAGAACCAGTTTATATTCCTGCAAATTTTTTAAATAAATACTGTCGATTTGTGAAATGAGCAGGTCCAAAAACCTGCGACGCTCCGCGGGTCCGCCCTTCACCAATACCAGTGATTCCGGTGAGAAGAGGACGGCGTTAAACTGCCCAATCCATTCAGAGCGTTTCGTTTGAAGTACCCCATTTTTTTTCAGTTTAAACTGTCCACGCGCTCGCTTCGTCGCCTCCAGTGACATCACGTCGTTGCTACTGTTTCCCAACGTTCCTCTCAGATAGAATCCTGCTTCGTTGTGTCGAATAAGTTCGCCATCGCGAGTGGCTCGGTGGGATTCGGCAGTACAAAGGAAATAGATTGCTTCAAGTAAACTTGTTTTCCCTTGGGCGTTCCCACCAATAATTAGATTGACAGGCTTGGAAAAACTGATTTCGCAATCGATGTAATTGCGGAAGTTGCGGAGAACAATATTGTTTAGCAACATTTGCTTTATATTCGGCTATTAACAAGTAAGTAAATCGTCGTTTGTCAAGTTAGGAAACTGTGCCTGTTGAGAGAAAGGAAATGTGCGTGTATTGTTGATTGAAATATTTATCTATTTGTGTTAACCTGTTTAACTTTTGATCCCTGATCGAAAATTTTCTTCTTTTGTTTGATGGTTTTTTTTTCTTCGCGTTTCCTGAGTTATCCACAATTCTAATATTAGTACTAATTACGATATATATATTTAATTCTGTAGTAGTAGTAGTAGGGGCTGTGGATAAGTGGATAACTCCCTTAAACCCTTGTGGCCATTGACTTTATCTTGTGGATAACCTGTGGATAACTTTTTGACTTATCCACAGGTTATCCACATTTTTTTTAAATTTCTGACTTATCCACAATTTATCCACAAAGATTAACAGAGTTATCCACAGGTTATCCACAGGTTATCCACAGGTTTAAAGGGCTTCATAAAGCGGAAAAAGGGATGATTTCGCGTTGAAAAGTGGAAACTGGGGACGATATACCTTTCGGAATTAAGTTAACGGAATTGATTGATTAGCAGGAGAATCATTCGTTTCTCTTCGCCATCTTTCTCAATAATTTTTTCTATCTGTCTACAGGCATGGATGACAGTGGTATGATCTCCCCTATTAAATGCTTGGGCAATATCTGAATATGACATTGCTGTGAGTTCTCTGCACATATACATAGCGATCTGACGCGGTTGCACCAGTGCCTTTGTTCGTTTCTGAGATATAAGATCCTCTGTTTCGATGCCAAAGTAATCGGCGACAGCTGTTTGTATGGCTCTTGACGTGGCGGTTTTTCGATGTCGGATGGGTGCAGGGGGCCCGATATCACTCAAGACCTGCCGTGCGAAGTCTAAGGTCAAATCTTCTTTGAGTATTGTCGATTGCGCAATTAACCGCACAAGGGTTCCTTCGAGTTCTCGGATATTCGTTCTAATCACTTCAGCGATGTAACTAAGGACATCATCGGGGAGGTTGTCTAACCCTTGGTCTCGGCATTTCTGTCGGAGAATAGCGATGCGTATTTCGTATTGTGGCATGTTAATTTCGGCTACCATGCCTGATTGGAACCGAGATTGGAGGCGTTCTTCAAGGTTTACGAGGTTGTCTGGTGTCCGGTCACTGCTCATGACTATCTGGTTTTGATTCATGTGCAGGGCGTTAAAGGTATTAAAGAATTCCTCTTGTGTACCCTCCTTGGCTTGTAAGAACTGTATGTCATCAATCAGGAGCATATCTGCGGTTCGGTATTTAGTCCGAAATCCTTGCGCCGATCCGCGGTTGACGATAGACTCGACGTACTCATTCATGAAGGTTTCTGATGTGACGTAAAGGACTTTCTTATCGGGTTGGTTTGCTAACAGTCGATTACCGATGGCATGTAGCAGATGGGTTTTTCCCAATCCAACGCCACCATATATAAAGAGCGGGTTATAGTCACGTCCGGGGTTTTCTGAGACAGCTAAGGCTGTTGCGTGACAAATCATATTACTGGAACCAACGATGAATCTATCGAACCGATAGTTAGAATTCAATCCCGTCTCATTCTGTATAGGGGGCACAGGTGCGGGAGTGTCCGATGCTCGCTTTGAGTCAGGTAATTGGTTAAAATCCCCTTCGTTCTGCGCTTCTCCCAAGTCTTCATCACCTTGGGAGGTCGGTTCGTCTACGGTAAGAATAAGTGCACATTGTGCCCCGATGAGTGTCGCTAACACCCGTTGGATATCAGCACGAAAACGCTCCTCAATCCTTGCGCGCGTATACGCCGATGGAACGGCTATATTCAGTGCTTCTGCTGTAATTGAAAGCGGGACAGCTTGATGAAGATAGACATCCTGCCTCGCTGTATCACTGAGTTTTTCTAAGATTTCCAGCCATATTTCATTTGGGGTGTGCCGCATGAGCATATTTCCTGTAAGAAATTATGATAAAATCATAAATACCACTTTTATAAAAATTATAAGAAATATCGTATCATTATATTGCAGAAATGTCAACATTTTTTGTAGAAAACTTTCTGGGGTTTTACAATTTATCAACTTCTTCATTTTTAAAACTCCAGTCTTTAGACTGGAGATGTAGAAAATGCTAATGGCGTGGTTCATGCGACTGGTGAGATATGTGTAGTATATATCAAAATCTGGCTGGGTCAAGGGATTTTCTTTTTGGCATCAGCCAGATTTTGTATTTGACAAAAAGTGTGCTATCTGCTATACTACACATAGTTGTATCTGTTAATTGGTAGTGGTTGCCCTGTAGAGGGCGTTTGTTGAGGTTGGCCATGGCGTATTCCCACAGAACGAAAATATTGAAGGTAAAGAAGCAGGCGATATTTTCCGAAATTAATTCTGCGTCAGCGACTGTATGGAATGAGTGTCTGTATTTGATGGACATGTATCAGTGGCGACGTGGATATCCGCATGCTCACAATCTTTTCTGGTTTGGCAAGGATTGTGAGGGTTGGGTGGATAAGCGATTGTCTAAGTCTCAGCCGTTGCATTCACAAAGTATACAGGCTGTTAGGAAGCAATATTTTAAGTCGTGGAAGTCTTACTCGGCATTGAAAAAGAGTGGTGGCGTTGCTAATCCTAAGCCGCCGAATAAGAGAAAGAAGTATATGACCACGCGTTGGTTGAAGTCTGCTATTACCTTTGTGGATAATAGTTTATTTGCTAAGCGTCTTGTTCTTTCTATGGGTTCTGATAATGATAAATTAGGCATACAACTGCCGTCTAACTTTAACATGTCCGATGTGGAACATATAGCAACTATTGATTTATGCTACAAGCATGGTCAGTGGGAATTGCATTTTTCGTATAGATATGAAGTGGGTGACACTGAATCTGGCGAAGGTGTTGTTGGTGTGGATATTGGCGAAATACACCCTATGGTAACGCATGATGGAATTGATACGCATATTTACAATGGACGGTATATACGTTCTCTATATCGCTATCGTAATAAAGTGCTATCTGAGTTTAGTCATTCTATCAGCAGGTGTGAGCATCATTCTAAACGCTGGTGGAAACTCACACGCAGGAAGTGGAAACGCATCAAGAAAATTGACAACCAAATCAAAGACGCACTCCACAAACATACCACCAAGTTTCTGAAATACTGCGAGGATAAAGGGATTGGCACGATTGTCTTAGGCGATTTGACTGGCATACGCGATAATATTGACTATGGCAAGCGTGCCAATCAGAAGTTACACCAATGGGCATTTGGTAAGATTACGTCTTTGATTACCTATAAGGCAAAGGTATTAGGTATCAAGGTTGTGCAGATTGATGAGGCGTATACTTCACAGACTTGTCCAGCATGTGGCAATAGAAAGAAATCTACGAATCGCGAATACACCTGTAAATGCGGGTTCACCTATCATCGTGACGGTGTAGGCGCGATTAATATTTTAAGGAAGTATCAGGGTTGTTTAGCCGACCCTGTAGTGGCGGCAATGGGCTTGTCCCGGATGGCACCGCCCTTGGGCTTTCGACTCAAAGTCCCTGTTGCCTTGACTTAAACTCAAGGAATGTTGCTACAAGCAACAAAAGGAATCTCCAATCTTTAGATTGGAGAGGATGTCAACAACTTGATTTTTTTAACCAGTATAGGAGATAGCGAAAAATTTGACAAACATCCGTAAATGCGGTATCATTTTAAAGCCATAAAGTAACATCCTGCTGGTTTTTTAACCCGCAACTTCACCAAAAACCTGCTCATAATAAAATGGAGAGCGGTCCAAGAGACCACAATTAAAAAGACATGAAACGCACATATCAACCGCATCGTCGGAAACGAAAAAATAAACTGGGCTTCCGTAAACGGATGTCCACGCGGCACGGAAGGCAGACGATTGCTCGCCGCCGCGCCAAGGGACGGAAAGTCCTGAGTGCCTAAAAGTGGTTATCGGTTCGGGTTGCTACGCAACCTTTCAGTTATGGGTTACTTCATAACTATAAACCAAAGTGGTAGCCTGCAACATCGGCGCAGGCGGATATGAGGAACGTACGTCAACGTTCATAAGGACGTTATTTCTCCGCAAGGAATAATTAAAAAATGCCGCGGACTTTTAAGCTCCCTCACTTCTATCACAGTCCGGTGATCTCTGTCGTTAAACACGCCCGTCGAGAAACGGATGCCCGAAAGCGAGACCTTTCGCCGACCTTATTGGATTTCGGACCTGTCCGTTTTAAAATCGCCCGCCATTTTGGGTTCTGCTACGGTGTTGAAAATGCCATTGAAATTGCCTATCAGGCGTTAGCAGAAAACCCGGACAAACGTATCTTTCTACTCTCCGAAATTATCCACAACCCGCACGTCAACGAAAACCTGAAACACCGAGGTGTCCGGTTCCTCATGGATACTGCTGGAACACCACTCCTTCCCTTCGATATTTTAATGCCTGATGATGTGGTCATCGTTCCTGCCTTTGGGACGACCCTTGAGATAGAACAGACTCTCAAAGCGCGCGGTGTTACCCTCACATCCTATAACACGACCTGTCCGTTCGTTGAAAAAGTTTGGCGACGAAGTGAGGAGATCGGCAAACAAGATTACACTGTCGTAATTCACGGAAAACGCTACCATGAAGAAACCCGGGCGACATTTTCCCATGCACAAGCAGGCGCCCCTGTTGTCGTCGTTCGTGACCTTTCGGAGGCACAAGCTTTAGCCAAGGTGATATCGGGTGAAGAAGATACCGCGTTCTTCTTTGAAAAGTTTGCAGACCGATTCTCTCCCGGTTTTGATCCGACTGTCCATCTCAAGCGCATCGGTGTTGTCAACCAGACAACGATGCTTGCCACCGAAACACAAGCAATTGCCGATTTACTGCGAGAGGCGATCCGGACGACATACGGAGAGGCTGAAGACGCTGATATAGGGGCACATTTCGCCGATACGAGAGACACGCTCTGTTATGCCACGAAGGAGAACCAAGACGCAACGCTCGCACTCATCGCGGATGGCGGGGATATTGCAGTTGTCGTCGGGGGCTATAATTCGTCGAATACGAGCCATCTTGTGGAGTTGTGTCAACAACGTCTCCCTACCTATTTCATTCGAGACGCAGACGAGCTCCTGAGTCCGAAAGAGATTCGACACCTTGAATTGGAAACAAAACAGGTGAAAACTACGAAGGATTGGCTTTTTTCAGAAAGCCATCAGCGAGAAGGCTCTGGTTCATCAGAAATCTCTGGGTTTCCGACAGCCATTCCTACTGATATTGTATTGACGGCTGGTGCCTCTTGCCCTGATGTGTTGCTGGACGAGGTGTTACAGAAGATTGTCGGATGGTTTCCAAATACCCGCTCCGTAGAGGAAGTCTTGGAGATATATCAACACGAATATTAATATCGCTGAAACCGTTTTTCCCTCCCTCATATCCCTGGGTTAACAATGCCCTCCCCTATCTGTGATACTCACAACGCCTAAAGGCGTGTGCTTCTTTGCTTCCTTGTAGGAGGCTTACTTGATTTGAGTCCCCGAAAGGGTGACCAGTCTTTATCAAGTCTACACAGGTCCGGATGATACCGGATACCTATGGGGGATACCACCACCCCGGCTACAGGGTTGAAAAGCCAACCCTGATACTTCGTCAGAATGTTACTCGCACCTACAACGTCTCTGTGTCCTTGCCACTGGCATTTCGAGCAATGATAGGTTCGCTTGCTCGGTTTCTTTCTCTGTCCACAAGAAGGACACGTTTGTGACGTATAAGCCTCGTCTTGAGTATCAACTTTGATACCGACCGCTTTTGCTTTGTAGGTGATTATCTCTCTGATTTGAGAGAACGCCCATTGGTGCAACTTCTGATTGGTTTTGGGTCCATAATCAACGGATTGTCGAATATGCTTAATATCACCAATGACAATCGTTTCTACGTTCTTAGCTCTACAAGCAGAAACAAACCGAGACGTGATTTTATGTCGAACGTCGCGGATAACATTATTGAGGTGATAGAGGGTTCGGTGCTTAGCACGCTTGAGCTTCTTATACCGTCTACTTCCACGCTGACACCGAGAAAGCAAGTGATTGATTTTCGCCTTAAACTTCTCACGATATTGCATCAAACTGCGTAAATATCTACCGTTATAGATGTCGGAGGTGACCCCGTCAAAAGAAACAATTGGGTGTATTTCTCCCATATCGACTGCAACAGCAGTTCCTGCTTTTGCTTTTGACTTTTTCGGGTGCGTCTCATACGTTGCGTGAAACTCGTAGATATGCGTGTTTCGGTTATAGACAAGTGAGACTTCAGCGGGGACTTTCTTATGGAACTTTTTATCAATCTTTATCCAAAGCGGTTTTCGTCCTTTACCCATTGACAACCGAAGTTTACCGCGTTTGTAAGAAATACCTGTCGCACGCCACGTCATTGGATGATACCACTTGCGTTTGAAGGGCGGTTTGGCGTTCGGGTTGCTCGTAAGGTTGCTAAAGAAAGAACGCCTCGCACCGCAATAGTCGTCTATAATCGCTTGCACGCTATGCGCATGGCACGGATACTCCTTGCATTTGAGATATTTCTTGAGTCCGCTATCCGACAGCCAAACCCCTTTGGCATCATGCGTCTTTTGGGTCAGTGAAACTGTCTTTGAATAGATACGACCCCCCAAACGATTAATACCGTCTAAACGTTCTGTTCGCTTTGCTGTCGCAACAATATAACTACGATAGTTTTTCTTTTGTTTTCTTGGCATGGTATATCCGTTATCCGCTCTTAACCCCTCGCATAGTGAGTAGGCAGACACGTCACTCAGCAGTGACGCTATGCATGTCTGCCAACGGATATATTAATTATACCACAAAACACGCCTTTTGTCAAATGTTTTTTCGCTTCTAACGCACGAGACACGGGGGTTGGACCCAACGCTAAAGCATTGGGATTGTTAAGCAATTCCCTTCAACCGAACCTACCTTAATTTTGAGATAATACCTCAGATTTCGGAATTTTTTCACATTTTGCACGTTTTTTGCCCAAAAATGTGTCTTTATAACCAGCTGATTTTTCATTTTTTTTACATTTTGCACGTTTTCCGCGCAAAACTGCAGTCTTTAATGCACAGTTGGATGAAGGTTTAGATTTAACCGTTCGTTGAACAGTGATGACTGTATTAAGATTGGGACTTACGTAGGTTTCCGCTCTTTTGTAGCATAACCTGTTAGGTTGTGCGAGAAAACACGTTAAATTTAAGAATTGCACTCTTTATGACCGAAACTTGTGTCCTTAAATTATAAAGGAAGTACGCATACCGTAGGTTGGGTTGAACGACTGCCTCCGAAACATCGGACACAGGCAAGCAACTTCAGTGCATGAGGATCCCTGAAAACCCCTTACAAGAGAGGCGTATTGGCGAGATGCAGTTTCGTTCGTCACAGAAGGGACTGAGTTTTATCGCTCAACCCAACCTACGGCCCTTCCTGAGGGTGATTGCTACGAGAAATTGTCCAAAGTTTAGTGATATATTGGGTTATCGCAGGTAGATAGGAGGACTTCAAGTTACGGTGGCGAGAAATACATTACGTGGAGATTATAGGGACATCATCGGCGACAGTCCACAGATGTTTGAAGTCCTAAAGCAAATCGAACGTTTCGCATCGGCATCGACGAGCGTCCTGATTTCTGGCGAAACGGGGACGGGCAAAGGGATGGTGGCGCATGCGCTGCACAAGAACAGCAATAGATCGGGAGAAATGATTTCTCTCAACTGCGCAGCAATACAAGAGACTTTACTGGAGACTGAGTTATTTGGACATGAGAAAGGCGCGTTTACAAGTGCTGAGGCACGGCGTATCGGGAGGTTTGAAAGGGCGCACAACGGAACCCTCTTCCTGGATGAAATCGCAGAGATGCCGCTTTCCATGCAGTCGAAACTGCTCCATGCGGTTGAAGAATCTGAGATTGAACGCCTCGGTGGCGAAAAGCCGATCCCGATAGATGTCCGAATCGTAACGGCGACCAACAAAGACCTGGAACAAGCCGTTAGAGATGGGAGGTTTCGTGGAGATCTCTATTATCGCTTAAATGTTGCCTCTATTTCTCTGCCGACGTTGACGGCGCGACGTGAAGACATTGAAGCGTTGGTCCTGCACTTTCTTGAGAAGCACCTCCGAGTCGATGCATCAGAAATTCCACAGGTAGCACCGAGTACCTTGGTTCTTCTCAAAAGTTATCCGTGGCCCGGAAATGTGCGGGAGTTGGAAAATGTGATTGAAAGCGGATCTCACTTTGTTAAGGGGCAGATGCTCTTACCGGAACACTTGCCGGATCACCTATTGCACATCTCTGAAAAACCATCTACACCGGAAAATGACCGAGACGTAATGGTTTCGCTCGACATGACGCTTGAAGAGGTGCAAGAAACGTTCATCCGTAAAATGTTAGTCTCGCTTGACGGAAATCGGAGCCAAGCTGCGAAAAAGTTAGGGATTGGCAGAAGCACGTTGCAAAGGAAGTTGAAAAAATATGAGATTTATTTAGGTGATGCTGACTCTTGAGGATGGAGGCCTTTCCGTTTTTCCTTGGAAAAAAACACAGACGTGTTAACATCGTATAAACGGTATCAGCAGTTTTCTGAGTTTATGGCATTACAGCACTGCCATGGAACGCGCGAGTATAGAGACGCAGATAGAATGACGCGGGTTCTATGTATCAAAATGGTTCACTGTATCAAAATGAATAGTTCAAAATGGGTCTACATTCGACGCAGAAAATAGAAACCTTGAGAATAGGAAGAAGATTCTATTTCTTGAGGCAGTTTTTGAAAAACCGAGTGTGTGCCTGTGTTTTGGGCGTATTGTCATAGAAAGGGTTCTCTCGATTTCAGTGGGTTCGTATTTTATTTTGGGGATTGGCACGAAACTTGCTTAATATGTTCAATGTGAGTTTTGACGCAGGCGCGTCGGTTTTCATACCGAACTCACATTCTTGTAATGGCAGCCTCTCTATTTTGAGGTGCGCTGAGGGTGGTATCAGCACCCATCAGCGCGGCACTGCCATAACATGCCTATAGCAGCACTAACCGAAATTATATCATAGAATGGATGCATTTTGTGAGAGTTTTCGGTTAGCACCTTATACAATAACCAGAGGATTGCCACGGAAGCAAAGCACCTTTCTCTTGCTACCGCAATCCCCGAAAAATATAGGAGAGAAAACAATAATGCAGAATATTTTGCGTTCTGTTACAACTTTGTTGATTATAGCTATTGTGAGTTCATTCGTTTTTTTCATAGCTCCCGTCGAAGATGCTGAGGCATATCCGATGCACTTATGCAATTGTAGATGGGACTCGAGCAATGGGTCAACATTGCAGTGGACATGTGATGCGGAATACCACTTTCATATTGGGCGTAATGGTCAGGATTTCTTCTGCTAATCATACGATCCTGCTCAAGTATTCATTGCTGGCAGGTAAACTGCTACAATAGTTAGGGCCATGGGATATCCTTTATAGTGTTATTATCAGAAAACCCAAAGGATATCCCATGGATTTGCAACTGGCAACTTAGGTTATAATAGGAGAGATAATGAAATCTTTAACCCTTTGCGCACTCGCCCTCATTTTTTGCGGTGCTGGTGTGCTTTCCGTCCACCCTCATGAGGGACACTCTCACGCCCAAGGTATAGATACCCCGTGGGCAGAGCAACTCGTAACGTTTGAGAAACTTCTTAAGACAGATCCAAATGCCGCACGCGTTGAACTCCAAAACGTTGGAAAAAATTTGTTCAATGGACATATACTCGTTGATGAATGGGTGCCGCTTTTCTTCCGACTCTATCGAGACGGAACCAAAGACCCCTCGGATGTTAAGCGCTGGCTTACACTCGAGATCCGGATGCTGATGGCTATTGATGCCGAAAAGTACACCAAGCAAATACAGCAGTATCAAGAAGCAGTCAAAGACTTGACAGAAATTGAATTTGCTTTTAGTGATGAATCCCCTAAAGAACCCATCAAAGAATCTGTTCTTGCAGAACAGCAAAGCACGTCAGAAATATCATCAAAAGCAGTGGATATAGCGTACAAAACGTTTTTTCAATTGTTACCTGACACCCCGGAATCCGCGCGCGCCGTGCTTGACATTTATGCCTTACTTGCCTTTGGTAACCATTCCCTCACCCCAAAATGGAAAGAACTCTTTTTCCAACTCTCCCGAGATAAGGAAGCCACTCATTCAGAAGTGATTCGCCTTTTTGAGTTAAAAAAGCAGATGCTGACAGACACTGCCCCGCAGAAGCAAGCTAAAGAAATCAAACACTTATCGAGTACGCTGAGAAAAATGAAAATCGCGCAGAAATTAATGAGACGCTACAAAGAGGAAGGTAAGAAATTCCCTTTCAACGCCGCGCCGAAATAATACCGCACAGGCAACTCACATAAAGGGGGAAATCAATGAACCTCACTTCACTTATCCGTCCCACGATACTGATAGTCTTCATTTGTATGGCTTTTTGGCTCTACACCGAGTGGGACCTAAAGCGTTTTACGGAATCGCTGCCGAAACCTCCTTCTCCACAGACAACAAACCGAGAAGCTTCCTCTACAGAACAAGCGGCACGCCTTCCTGATGCAACAGAAACGACACAAACGGCACAAACGATGCCTTCAGTGCCAGAAGAAAATTCAGAATCTGTTGACGCGGAAGACTCCTCTGATACAGTTGCTGTGGAGGAGCCCCCTGCGGACACTGCGGATTTCGACAGTTTTTTTGACATGTTTCTTGAAGATACAGGAACAGACACTATCTCGTCTGAAGATTTTACGGATACTGAAGAGGCCCCCTACGACATGGAAGTTGTCAAAGCCGGCTTCGACGATTACAATGCGTATCTTCAAAACGATCCCGAATATGCCTACCAACGGCTTGACGATGCTTTTCGAGAACAATACGGAGATGACCCCGATGTTGACATCCTCGTTGAAATGATCAAGCGCGGCAATGAGGGCCCCATGGAAATGGATAGGGCGATTGAAGGGGCAGAAGCAATGATAAGGCTCGCATCCAAGATTAGTCCCCCTGAAGTCATTGAGGGTCTCCAAGTCTTTCGTGAAATACTCATGGAAGGCAAACAAATGGCACTTGAAGAAGGGCTGGAAGTTGAATATGGAGGAACATACCGCATTGGAGAATAACACCTATGAAACATCTCTTTTTTATTTTGATTTTAGTCCTTGTAATTGTAGGGATAGGCTTTTATTTTCACCGAAGCCAAGATCCTCTGTCAAAGGGTGTCCCACCTCGGCATCCTCCGAAGATGGATGACAAACAAGTATCCGTTTCAGCTAAACCTACACCACTAAAGTCTGTGGAAGCTGCCACAACAACGTCAGAAAAAAAGGGCTGTGCGTGCTGTCTTTCAACATTAGCCAAGATAAAAGCCAGACGCAAAGCACTTGAAATGTGGGCACGGGAGATGATTGAGACACACGGATATGAGGAAGGTATGAAACGCGTCACTGAGAAATCACAGACATTAGCAAAACGGATACAGAGGCTCCTTGAAAAAGAGAAAGTTCATACGATTCCAGTGATCACTTCTCAGTGAAATCTCAGTGAATGTGAGGGTATGGATTCAGTTCCCTTCGTCCGCAAAAATATAAGAATACAAAATATCGGCACCGTGGTCATCTTTACCGGAATGCTATGCCTCGCCGCCTGGATACGCATCCAAGGCAGTGACCGGATCCCCGATGGACAATTTACCGGACCTGATGCCTATTTTTACTACTGGCAGGCAGAAATCATCTCCGAACACGGGGAACTTCCCGCCCGTGATATGCGCCGATGGCTCCCCCTCGGCAGAGATTTAGGCCAAACACTCAATTTCTATGGCTATGCTCTCGCATACACACACAAAGCACTGGTGTTTTTGTTTCCGAAACTCTCACTTTATCACGTCGCCTTCTACGCGCCTGTTGTTTGCTTTTGTATCGGTCTTTGTGCGCTCTGCTTTTTTCTCTATCATACCTATGGATTACTCTTTTCTGTCAGTGTGGGGTTGCTTTTGACAACCCTCCCTGGCACTATAGACCGGAGCTTGGCAGGTTTTGCAGATAGAGATAGTTGGTGTTTTCTGCTCGGTATCCTGACGGTCACAACTCATCTCGCCTCCTTGCGGGCGCAAAACTCCTACAGCCGTGTTTTATGGACGCTCACGAGTGGCGTTTTTATGTTCCTCGGTGGTATGAGTTGGGAAGCGTTTGGGGTATTCGGAAGTATCATTCTTGTTGTAGAAATCTGGCGGTTTCTCTCATCCGAAACCGAAGAAGGATTAGGTTACTACATCTTGTGGATGTTGTGTTTCGTGCCAATGCTCTACCTCTCATCCCCCGCCTATCGCAACGGATACGGTTTTGCGGAACACCTGTTTGCTTTCATGTTGGTGCCGCCTGTTGTCATTTTCGGTATCCGCACACTCCGGTACCTGGTTCTCTCGACAGTCCACTCTCTGCGGCGACATGCGCGCGCCATCGCCCTCGGTTTGACTCTCGCGAGCATCACCCTCGCTCTGGGCTACATTTTTCTCCAATACCATACCTTTGCAGATACCACTGTCGCTTTGGGTTCAAACAAACTCATGAAAAATGTTGGAGAACTTCGGGCACCGCGCATCCAATATTGGATTTTCAGATACGGGAGCGTCTTTGTTTTCGGAAGTATCGGATTCATTATTGCCAACAAACGGAATGGGGATAGGAGCTTTATGCTTATACCCTTTATCCTTTTTACTCTCACAACCTTTTTTCGAGAATTCTTTGAGAAATATCTTTGGAATGCATCCCAAAACATGCTCTTTTTTTCACTGATTCTTTCCTCTTGTACGATTGTTTTTCTCCTGATGGCGATGTATCAAAAATCACGAGAGACCCATCATCATATAATTGTAGCCTTCACTGCATGGTTTTTTATCTGGGGAGCCTTGGCGGGCGACGCAAAACGCTACGACCTTTTTATCGCTGTCCCCTTGGCTTTCTTTACCACAGAAGCCATACGATACCTTGCATGCCTTCTCAGCAACAAGATATGGCACTCGAAATATATGAGCGAGGTTTTTCGCAAAGATATGCCAACATGTAGACTCAAAAACTGCCTCACCCTCGCAATGATCGGGCTGATACTCTTTTGGCCTATCACCGGGGGGCACGCACGTCATGCACCCACAGCCTATGCAAAGTTGCGCAGTGCCGTGCCCGGAGACTTTCCACTGGCAAAAGCCTTCCAATGGATGAAGACTCATCTCCCAGACACCGCTGTTGTCGCCTCCGAATGGAGATACGGTAGTATGCTCAACGTCCTCGGGGGGGTGAAAACCATCATCGACCAAGACCATTACATCCAGCGATGGATACACGAGTATCACCAACATGTTAAAAGGGGACAGCACACCCAAGACGCATTAGAATTTCTAAAAACGCATCACGCGACACATCTCATGATGAGCCAGGAACACCCACCCCCTGCTGTAAAAAATGGACATATCTCTGGGGCATTTGTTCCGCTTTACCCACAAGAAAACTTTGAGAAATCTATCGTAAAGGTTTGGGAAATCCACTATCCCCACGACATAAAAAACGATCCAAAATACCTCAAAACAAGCATCCCCGAAATAGACGCACATTTTTTCAGGAAATAATCATGAAACACCGACCTCTCCATTTTTTGAAAAGCATCTCGTCTATCTCCGGAACCCCTCGATACCCCAGAAAACCATTAGACGCGTTTCTGGAGTTCCTGCGTTTTACGAAAGTCATGCCTTACATCCCGAAAGACGCGAGGCTCTTAGACATTGGTGCGGGGGATGGTGCTTTTTTGCGCTACCTAACGGAACATGTTCAGTTTGCAGTAGGGATAGACTCTCATCTGCCGCAAGCGACGGATCTCGGAAGGTGTCATCTGGTGCCGGGTTCTTTCCCTCACGATTTTGAAACTGTGGCTCGTCAGTTTGCAGAGAAGCCGTTTGATGTCATCACGATGATGGCGGTCGCTGAACATATCCCCATGGAAACCTACCCAGATGTCGCAGATGCCTGTTGGAAGTACTTATCTCCGAGTGGACTCCTTATTTGCACCGTGCAACATCCCCGTGTTGAGAAGTTCTTGGATCTACTAAAGAGACTGAAGATCGTTGAAGGCTTCTCTATGCATGAACATTACGGCTTCAATCCTGACTGCCTCCCAGAGATTTTCAATCAATGGTCCCTCATTAAAAGAGAACGGTGGGGATTTGGATGCAACAACCTATTCCTCTTTAAAAAAATAGAGAGTAGCAGGAACGAAGGGGGGAAGATACCTCATATATGTTAGCAAACACACTAACAATCTCTCGCATTCTCCTCACCTTCTGGGTCATCGCCCTCTTTGGACGACACCCGACCCTGGACATCGCACTAATTTTCAGCATTGCGCTGATCTTAGGACTTGATGCTGTAGACGGTATTGTTGCCCGCAGGCGCAAGGAAACATCCGAAACAGGTGCTTTACTGGACACCCTCGCTGACAGGATCGTTGAAAACACCTTTTGGATATACTTTTCTGTTATCGGGCAACTTCCGGTGTGGATGCCGATCGCTGTGATGTCGCGCGGGGTTCTCACAGATACCTTACAAAAGTCTTTAGGGTATCCCCAACATGGATGGATGCATGCTCTCACCCGCTCACGCATGAGTCGTGGACTTTACGGGACCATCAAGATGCTCACATTTGTTAGTCTCGCAAGCGCGACCGTTTTCAAAGGATTCCCCGTCTTGGAACAAGCGAGTCTGATCCTCGCGATGGTTGCTGTGGGTTTTTGTCTGTTACGCGGGGTCCCTTTCTTTATTATTAGAAACACATCATGTCCAGAAAGTACCTAAAAACGATTGTATTCATCAGCATGGGTGTGTTTTCCCTACTCTCATGGGACTTGCTTACTCGGACACAAACCCCTGCAAATCCTACTCCGAAGGGAAACCACGCCCGCACTACACAAAAACAGACAGTATATCGCCTATCACAAAACTCACAGGACACCTTGACGGACTTTCAGACAACCAAGTTCTATCGCGCGATTGTCCACAACAACCTGTTCCGTCCGCTCGGTTGGCGACCGCCACGCCCTCCAGATCCCTATCGCTTACTCGGCACACGCACGCCCACGGATGGAAAAAGCGAGGCACAGGCGATCCTCCAAAGCACAACTGCGGGAAGTACCTACACCGTTTCCCTCGGCGAGATGCTTGACACCGACACCACCGTTGTTGACATCCAACCGAAACAAGTGACACTGGAAAAGGCAGGGGTGCGGCGAACCTTAAAACTCAGTACCATACCCTTGCTGAAATGAAAGGAGCACCTAAACTTTGTTGCCGCTGGACGAAAAACACCTCATCGAACGCACGCAATCCGGCGATCCTGAAGCCTTTACGCCCCTCGTCGGGAAGTATCAAGATCGCCTATATGGTCACATCAACGGACGCGTCACAGATCCTGAACTCGCCAAGGACTTGACGCAAGAGACGTGGCTTCGTGCATTTCGCGCCATCAGCAGTTTCCGGGGCGACTCCGCTTTCTATTCCTATCTGTATCGGATTGCTGAAAATGTCTGCACCGACCATTTCCGTAGACAAAAGTATAACACCGAACCGCTGCATCTCATTGACGAGAACCGCATCACCGAGACTGTCCCGTGTCCGAGTCAGGATGTGGAACGCGCAGAACTCCGAGAGCATCTTCAGAAAGCCCTAACGGCACTCACACCCATCCGCCGCCGCGTCTTTCTGCTCTACTACCACGACGAACTTCCCATTAAAGCTATCGCCGCAGAAATCGGACGTTCTGAAGGCACCATCAAGAGCCATCTCCGCAATGCCCGCCTGCAGCTCCAAGAGTTCCTCATACCCTACCTGAGAAATCAACATGTGCCTTGGCTCGCATGAATGTCTGAATTTTACGTGTATCAAGGATATTCGGTTTTCGGTGGGCGTTGATTACTTCAGGACTTACGCATGATGTTCTTTTGTAGCATAACCTGTTAGGTTGTGTCAGGAAATTTTGGCGTTTTTTCACTAACCTCCACCTTACAGAGCGTGCTATCGTCAAAACGGTGTCCATTCTGATTTATTTCGGTGATGTTGACTCTTGAGGATGGAGGACTTTTCCTTTCCTTGTCTAAAAAACATGGGCGTGTTAACATTGTATAAACGATATCAGCAGTTTTCTGAGCTTATGGCACTATAGCACTTCCATAGAATGCGCGAGTGTGGAAACGCGGATAGAATGACGCAGGGAACATGTATCAATATGATGCACTGTATCAAAATGAGTCTGCATCCGACGTGGCAATTGGAGATATTGAGAATAGAAGGAAGATTCTATTTCTTGAGGCAGTTTTTGAAAAACCGAGTGTGTGCCTATGTTTTGGGGTGTTGTAATAGATAAGATTCTCTTGATTTCAGTGGGTTCGACAGGGGCGCGCATTTTATTTCGGGGATTGACACGAAACTTGCTAACTTGTAGAATATGAGTTTCGACGCAAACGCGTCGATTTTCATACCGAACTCACATTCGCACAAAGCAGGAAAGGATTGCCATCTCTCCAACCGATCACTTTTTTTAGGCATTTTTTTCATCCATCTTATCAAACGTTTCCGAGTCTAAAACCCCCTTGCTTTAGGTCTTACTGTTACCCACAAATCTAATGTAGGTTGGGTTGAGCGAAAATAGACAAAGAAACGTCGTTCATAACTCAGAATCCCGCTCTCACTGACCGTTCTGTCTCCGGAAGGTAGTATAAGGTAGTATAGCGAAACCCAACTTCACCAAGAGACACGGATAAGGCGTTGGGTTTCACTTGTATTTTGATGGTTTGAGGTCTTTGGAGTTTTGAAAGTCATTTTCTTGTGTGGATTTTCTAATAGGTTTCTGTTCAACCCAACCTACGAACTTATGGGTAATAGTAAGTGCTTTAGCTGGGGGATACAGACTTGCCCTTGTGAATTAGACCAAAGCGCTTTTTGAAAAAAACACTTGACATTTTGTGTAAATTGTGGTTTAATATTCGGACATGGTGGCGGTGGAGTTCTACCTTCCGCTTGGAAGTGCCACCGCTCCGTTTAGAACGCGGTATCACCATGTAAAGGAACACCATGTATACCACACTTTACAAACTCTTTCGTGCGCCACGCAATCGTCATCTGAAACGAAAGACGTGGATCGCACATACAATATGGAACTACTTTCTCGGGTGGCAACGCACGCGCTATGCTCTTGGGCTGCCGTATATGTCCTACAAAGCGATGTCTCGTGAGTTTACAAGACTGCGTAAGTCGCATCCCGATATGTTTGCACACTGGCGGGAATTGGATTCTTGGGCAGCCCGTCAAGTCCTCAAACGCCTTAATGAAGGATACGATCGGTTCTTTAAGAAAATCGCGAGACGACCTCCAAGATTCAGATCGTTTCGTAAACCGTACTCATTTACAATGTGTCCTTCTGGCTACAAGTTCGCTGCTTCTGTCGCTGGTGATAAAGGATTCGGAATCTACAGGGACCGCGTGACGATCATGGGGAAAACATACCGATTTAATCTCAGTCGTCCTATATTTGGCAATATCAGAACTGTTACGATCAAAGAAGATGCACTTGGCGATTTTTACATGTCTGTTGTTACGGATCACATTCAGTGCCATCTCAAGCCAATGACGGGTAATGCTGCAGGGTTTGATATGGGAGTGAAAACAATGTTGACCTGCTCTAATGGCAAACAATACGAATCGCCCCAATTTTACACCGAGTTTATTGATAAAGTGAGAACAGCGAATCGCCAGTTGTCGAGAAAACAGCGTGGAAGTAACAATCGAGACCGTGCGCGACAATACCATGCACGCACCCATCGCAAACTTACGAGACAACGCGAAGATCACCATTGGAAACTCGCCCTTGAACTGGTGCGTAGATTTGATGTGCTGTTCTTTGAAGACCTCAACCTTGATGGCATGAAACGTCTTTGGGGGCGAAAAGTCTCTGATATAGGTTTCTACGCATTTTTCCAGAAAGTCAAGTGGCAAGCAAAGAAACGTGGCAAGCGCGTAGAGACCATCGGACGTTGGGAAACTACAACGCCTGTTTGCCATCAATGCGGACAAAAGCATTTGTTCATAGATTTGGACGTTCGCGATTGGTTCTGTCATAGTTGTAAAATTCATCATGACCGCGATGTGAACGCGGCGATAAACATTCTTAAGGTTGGGACATCAACCTTTGGAGTAGGAGATGTAAGACTCGCTATTGCGAGCAATCTCTGTTGATACCACAATCTGCCCCGCGCAGGAGGACTTCAAGAATCCCCCTGCTTTAGCGGGGGGAGTATGTCAAGAGGGAGATAAAAGTATGTTACGGGATGTTTTTTTTACCGAGCGATACTTGCAGGCACCGTTTTCTTTCTGCTGATGGTTGTCGGGGCCCAACTTTATGGTTGGCACGTCCGCCGCACAACTGATATGGAGATGGATGAGGAAAGATTGAACGAAGTTCGTGTTGATAGTTGGTAAGGCAAAGAAAAAACGCGCAATGAATTGTGCGAAACCTAAGGGGGATATGCACATGAAATGTATGCGGTTGTTATTGATTCAATTTGTACTGCTTGTATTGGGATTGGCGGGGTATTGCATTGCGACTGAGGTTGGCTTTGAAGCCGAAGACGCAGATGAAATTGTAGCAATCATGGAAATCTATGAAGATAAGAAAGCTTCAGGCGGTATGTATATATCGGCGGGAAAGGGCGGTGGTGGTCGCCACCCTGGTAAAGCCGATTTCGTGATTAACGTTAGAACGCCCGGTCAGTACACGATGTGGGGGCGGGTGATTGCCCAAAGTACGGCGAAGGACTCTTTCCATGTCACGGTCAATCAGAAGAAAAGTCCACAGCCGGGTGATGCCAACATGATCTGGGATACAGGTCAGCATCAGGAGTGGACGTGGTCAAAAGTAAAATGGCGCGAAAAGAATCCGTTGACCTTTGATCTGAAACCGGGGAAACATACCGTTACATTTTGGTCTAGGGAAGGCGATACCCGTTTGGATGCCGTTTACATGGCAATAGACCCCAACGCTGTCCCCAAGCTACCGAATGAAATTGAGGGGTTTGCTGTCCATCCTCGGAATCGTTTAACGACAACTTGGGCAGAGCTCAAAAAGCGGTAGGGTTGGCTGAAGCAATCGGGAATCAGATTTGCTGGATTTGACAATCCAGCAGGAATGGTCGAGGACCGGGCGCGCTGTGGTCTTTGTATAAAACTGGCTTAGTTGTTCATTCGCTATACCCTACCTGAGAAATCAACATGTGCCTTGGCTCGCATGAGAATCTGAGTTTTGCGTATTTCACGGATATTTGGTTTTCGGTGTGCTTTGGTTACTTCAGGACTTACGCATGATGCTCTTTTGTAGCCTAACCTGTTAGGTTGTGCCACGAGAACATCTGTGGTTTTTTTAAAGGTTCTCCCTCTAACGGAACGTCATACCCTCAAAATTGCATAAGTCCTGATTACTGTGAACCGACAACTTCTAATGCGTCCAAGAGAATGGAGGTTTGGGACGGTTTACCGACGCTGATCCGGACGTGATCTTTTAAGCGGGGTGTGTTAAAATATCGGATAAGAATGCCTCTTTCAGCTAACGCCGCTTTCAATCCCGCCGCATCCCTACCAACAACCCTTGACAGAATGAAATTCGCCTCACTCGGATAAGGCTCTAAGAAATCAAAATTTCGCAATGCGGAATAGAGGCGTTCACGCTCTTCCACAATTTTTCTTATATTCACCTGTAGTTGACAGAGATCTGCTAGTGAAGCCACTGCCGCGGCTGACCCGGCGACGTTTACATTGTATGGCTGCTTAATCTTCAATAGGTGCGAAATTATCCAATGAGGAAAGACTCCGTAGCCTACCCGTAACCCTGCAAGGCCTGCCCACTTACTAAACGTCCGAAGCACGATCAGGTTTTCATGTTGTAGAACCCAGTCTGCACGACTGCCTCCGGCGAATTCGATATAGGCTTCATCTAATACCACAATTAGGGGCAACTGCAGCACTTGCCGAAGGCATGCATCACTGAGAACACTACCGTCAGGATTGTTCGGGCTTGTGATAAAAAGGATTTTGATGTTTCTGTAGGGGCTGGGTGACCCAGCCCCTACGATCTTAACAACTTCTTCGGTGTCTAAAGAAAAATCTGCTTTTCGTTCAACGTCAATAATTTTGCCCCCGTTGAGTTCCGTGTCGAAACGGTACATTCCAAATGTTGGAGGACAGTTGATGACGGTGTCTCCAGGGGTGACGAACAGTCGAACGATGAGATCAATCAGTTCATCTGCGCCCTGTCCGGCGATGATATGTGTCGCGTCAATACCTGTGTACTGGCTGAGTGCTTCACGGAGCGCAGTGCTATCTGGATCCGGGTATATGTGATAATCCTTTTCATCTGCAAGCGCACGATAGACGGAAGGGGAGGGACCATAGGGATTCTCGTTCGCATCAAGTTTTACGATGTCTTCAGCAGGGATACCGAGGCGTTTGCTCAGGACATCGAAAGGAACTATCGGCGTATACGGTGCCATATCCGCGATGTTTGAACGAACGAGTGTTTTTAATTTTACCTTGCGGTTCGGTAAAGTGCGTTTGTGCATTTCCTGTATCTCCGTATATCCGCCCTCCGCTACGCTTACGGGCTACTCCTTTCACTAAAAACCTACGCGTAAGCGAAGCACAGCCTAAGGTCCCATAAATTATTGATTAAACCAAGACAGTCTCTGATAGCCAATTGCTGAAAACCGATGGCTATTCTATTGGGTTGGCGTTGGTGAGGTTCTCACCTCAACCGCTTTCGGTGTCAACGCGCCGATGGGTGCCTCACCGTTTAGGACCCGCACAAAATCGTCCACTGTCATATCTGCCACGCGTAAATTGGAATCTTCCGTTCTACCTGCGATATGTGGTGTGTGAACAACGTTGTCCCGGTTGCGCAATTCATCGTCGATCGGAACCGGTTCCTTATCGTAAACGTCGAATGCCCCTGCGAGTTCGTCTTTCACAATCCGTTCTCGTAATGCGTCCATGTCAACGGCAAAAGCACGTGTAATCACGACAACCAGGCTCCCTTTCCGTAAGTGATAGATCCGTTCTCGATTCAGCAGATGTTTGGCTGAAGGTGTCGGTGGAACCGCCACAAAAACGATGTCGGAAGTATCGGCGAGCGTGTCCATGTCGGCGCGTTGGACGTTCCATTCTTGGAGAAGTTCGTCCGATACATAAGGATCGAAACCCCTCACTGTCGCGCCGAAGACACTGCACCATTTTGCGATTTTTCCGCCGATTTGCCCGAGTCCGATAACACCGATATTTTTTGTGCCGAGGTCCCCGTTAACAAAATCGGGGTCGTCACAGAACTGATGCGCGGCGGGGAGTTTATCGAGGGGCGCGCCACTTTCACGGGCGTTTAGCGAACCCCACATCGGGTTCTCCCAATCCCAGAGTTTTTCACCCTGTGCCATCCGTAGGTGCCATTGTGCAGTTCGGCGCAACGAGGACAGTGCGAGCCCGAAAGCGCATTCTGCTACAGACTGCGACCACGCTCGTGTCGATTCAATCACGGGGATACCGCGTGCCTGAAGTGCCTGATATGGGATACCGTGTCCAGAGTTGTCGGTCATCGCTCCGAGAACTTTCAGTTTCGGGGCTGCCGCGATGCAATCTTCGGTCAGGTTTCCGCCAAAGTGGGATAAGCCGATGGTTTCGCTTAAGTCGATCTGCTCGTGAATAGGGTCTCGGTTATCTGTGTTGAGAACGAGTGTCACACCTAATTCTTCGAGTCGGCTCACCATCTGTTCGTGTACGTAGGGCCAGGAAATTTCTAAATTGGGGTAACGTGTGAATACAAATTCGGGACGTGCCATTTTTTAATTGTTCCTTGCGGTTCGGTCAGGTTGGTTTGATAGATGAAGTGTTCCCTTCCGTAGACCCGCCCTCCGCTACGCTTACGGGCTACGTGCTTTTGCCTAATTTTAAAGATGGATGCGCAGATGGGGTCCAGTCGGGTATCTACCCATACGTGCACCGTAGAGTGCGAACCCCCCTTTCGCCGCAGCATCCGCTTTCACTTCATATCGGACTGTTAATGTGTCTGCCTCGTTCTCAAAAACGAGGGACGGGTCTACTTTGACCCTGTAAAGATAACCGTAGTTGCCAGGTTGACCGTGGATATAAGAAAGTACACCGCGGGTATCCGCCGGACAGTCAGGAATCTGGATCGTCTCGATTTCAATACTGTTGACAGAGAGCGTCACATCGGATGGATGTTTTTCAGGTTCCGTTTGACGTGCGCCGCCGTATGAGCTGGATGCTTCAAAGATCAGTTCCATCTCTGCGGAATCTGCTGGATCGATCCCTTCTGGCAATGTAATCTCATATTCGACGTAACCGCTTCCTTCTGCGGCAAACAGATATTCGTCACGTGTTGGTTCATCCCAAGACGATTTGGACGGGTCTCCAGGGGCGTAGTTAATGCTGACTAACCCTGAATCGCCTGATTCGACTGTTGGATTCGCTTCGGGGATGCCATCCCCTCCCACATGCTCGAAATTGATGAAATTACGGGCGACAACAGAACCCGTGCCGTCTGTTACCCAGACGTGGAGCGTACCGACTGCAGGATGAACATCAGGCATCGTCAGCGCAAGTTGATGCACATTTTGCACTTGGTACTGCGGAAATGGAATATCAACGCTTCCTGAAACGCATCCACGTGTGATGTCTCCCGTCGCTGACATCGTATCCAATTGCCAATGAAGTGTTGTGTCTGTGATGGTTTTGTGTGAGAAATGGCTCGTGTAGATATCAGCCTTTATCTTTTCACCCGGTGTGACTGTTGTCCCAGGTGGATAATCAATAGCGATAAAATCTAAGGTGTTAATATCGAGGTAGTCGTATCCGAATGCCTTTATCGACCGGTCGTAGTTCATAAAACCGTTGTGTTCCCACTCGATGTCCTGCAACTCGGTGTAGACGTAACCACAAATTTTCGGATGGAGGCGGAGTTCGTTGGTAAGATATTTGAAACACCATGAAATATCCTTATCCCCCGCGCCTGCTGAGATCCCACCGTATTCACTATTAATCAGTGGGGCATCGTTCTGGACATTACCACCGGCGTAATTGAACGCTGAACCGGGATATGTTTCTTCCACAACGTTAGCGATATGTTCCTTTGCTTGTTCGTAATCGTTGATGTAGAAGTGCCACGAGTTGATGTCTGTTTCTACGTGGTCGTACAGGCAAGGCGAGTTGTCCTCAATGAGGCGGGTAGTATCAAGGGATTTGGCAAGGTGGTACATCTCGCGCACCCATTCTTGCCGTTCGTGCATGTCCTTGTATCCCCTGCCCCCGAGTCCCCAAGTTTCGTTGAAATTGCACCATGAGATGATTGACGGATGGTTGTAGTCACGCGCAATGTTCCCGCGAAGCGTTTGCTCAAATCGTGCCTTCGCTTTCTCCGTGTAGTCACCGAAATTCGGGATGTCGGACATAAAGAGCAAACCCAACTTGTCAGCCCAATAGTAGAGACGCGGTTCATCTACCTTGATGTGGAGTCGGAGGAAGTTGAATCCGAATTCTTTTGCGCGTTCGATGTCCCTGCGAATCGCTTCATCTGTCAGGAACGTATACACGCTTTCCGGATTAAACGACTGATTGAGCGCGCCCAACAGATAGATAGGACGATTGTTGAGATAGATGTACTGGTAATCTCCACCAGGGGCTTTCGCAATAGAGACCTTCCGCATTCCGAAGTAGGTGAAAATCCTGTCCGTGACGGTATTTTCTGCTACCAATTCGAGCGTCACATCGTAGAGATGCGGCGTGTCTACGTCCCACAAGCGGAGTTGTTCTGGAGGAATAGTGACTGTCCAATGTGTATCGCTTTCAGAAACTTCAACGCTCCCTCGTAGGGGGTTTTTGCTTGGGTGTTTCTTCAAGGTCCCCTCGCCCGCACAACTCCAACGTAGGTTGAGTCCTGTATTTTCTGTGTATCCATCCACCTTAACGGCAAATGTGGCGGAAGCGTTGTCGATGTCAGGTGTGATGTGGCACTGCGCGATGTATGTTTCGTTTCTCGGTTCCAAATAAACGGATTGCCAGATACCGCTGGTACGAACATACCAACCTATCTGCTTGCCAGCGAGTTGTTCGCCATGGTCCTGTGCGTCGTAAGCCCGAACGACGATACGTGTGGGTTCGCCTGGTGTGAGTGCATCTGTGATGTCAAATTCAAACGGCAGATACCCGTTATCGTGCTGGTTTCCGATTATTTGACCGTTCACCCAGACGGTCGTTTCCCAATCGACGGCACCAAATTTCAATATGACGCGTTTATCACCCCAATTCTCAGGGATAGAGACGGTTTTGCGATACCATCCGATTGTGTGTCTCGGTTCGTCTCGGTAATTTCCTTCACGGTCCAAACCACCGCAGGTAACTTCGTCGGGGTTAAGATATGCGTTTTTGCTTAAATAGGTGGCATTATCTGCCTGTTCTTCGTCGCCCCATGCCGCAAGGCTTTCCCAAGGATAAGGGACCTGTATTTGCAATGTCCATGGTGAATCAGCGGTGTTTTTGCTTGGGTGTTCCTCCAAGGCAAACCATTGGTTTTGTTCGCCGATATCGTCAGGATCGAAAGCGAATTCCCATGTACCATTCAGGCAGATCCAATCGATGCCTTCTGACGTTCCGCGTTGAAAATCTGGACGTGGATACTCTGGACGGGGTATATCTGTGTTGTGGTTTCCTCTCATGTCTTTCCTTTTCTATCGTTTTCAGTTTTCAACTAAAGGAAATTCTGATGTGTTTCAGAATCCCTCTGGCTGACGGCTGATAGCCGACGACTGACAGCCAGTATATCATAAATCGCTTTTCTTTCCAATTTTTTTCTATGTTTGTTTGGATGGGTCGGCGAATCCGCTGTCAGGTTTTCTATTGGATTTCGCCGCGGACGGTGAGGGCGGTCGCAATGGAGAGAAAGTCTCTGCCTTCTTCAACCCGATCGTGGTTGTAGCTGAGACCGAGATGGAAATTCGCTGTAATGTGGGTGCTGACTTTGTAACCGACGCGTAGGGTCGTCTCAT
This sequence comes from Candidatus Poribacteria bacterium, assembly GCA_965220065.1. Classification (GTDB taxonomy): domain Bacteria; phylum Poribacteria; class WGA-4E; order WGA-4E; family WGA-3G; genus WGA-3G. Next base: position 2,760,573 of record OZ244804.1, on the reverse strand, counting down.
ACCTCTCTGAACGCTCCTCAAGGTTCGCACCATACTGCTCTCTTCGGATAGCCCAGGAAAGGGTATTGGTTAGATCGAGATCGTGTTTCAGGGGAATTCTACCGAAAAACGGTACCCGTATGCCATTTTCGGTGCTGTATCTGTAGTCGACGCTCAAGTTTGGCGTAACGATGATCGCATTGCTCTGGATACCGCTCCGTAGTTGATCTCGGATTGTAGTCCGTACACCCAACGATGTCCGGGTCTCTTTACCCCATGTCTGTATCCAGCTCAATGAGGGAGTGTGTGCTTTGCTATCGCCGAGTACAGCGTCCAGCGTCCCGTTATTTCGCGTTGTATAACTATAGCGGAGTTGGAAACTGGAAGTTTCTCGCGCTTTCAGTTTTACGTCGGCTTCGTATGCGTTCGTGTTCTGTACATAGGTTGTACCTGAACTTTTCCGGAAGCTGTCGGAGGTACTGACGTTTGTTCCGAAAGATGCCCAATTCCATGGGTCTACCGAGCTCCGTACTGTGTAACGATTGCTGCGCCGGGAGTTCGTCCGTTCCTTTGCATCCTCCGCAAGAGAATAGATTTCTAACATTGATAGTCCAGATGCGAGTTGCCGATACGATTCAGTAGCAGTGAAATTTGCGTTGGTGCTAACAGTGAAACTTTTCAGAGTCCGGGACAGGATACCCTCAGAGCGGTCAGCAGTCAGGGTGCTGCGCTGCGCTTCGCTTTCAGTGGTCAGTAAAGAGGTTTCTGGTGAAATGGCACCCTCTTGCTGATTGCTGATCGCTGATCGCTGATCGCTATTTTGCTGATTGCTGACTGCTATCTTATCGCGTTCGATCCAATCCCCTCGGTTCTCTTCCAATTCCTGGATTTGTGTTTCGTCAATACCATTTTCCCGCAATTGTTCAGTATAGTCATCGGTTGTAGGAGTGGGTGTTTTTGCTTGGGTGTTTCCCCCGGCTCGCGATCCGGTTGGAAGGCTGCCGACTCCATCCTTCCCTTCTTCCTTTCTTTCATCCCCCTCTCTGAGGAACCATCCGAACCATTTTTGAACGCGGAGGTTCACGCCGAAGCTGACATTTCCATTGAGTGAAGCGTTTTTCTGTTCACGGAACCAGTTCTCACGAAAACTCATACGGCTCGTTACGGTCGGGCGCATGCCAAGCAGGTCGCGGTTTAGGCGTGGAGTCAGCGACAACCGGTGTTCTCGCTCAGCAATCGACCATTTGATGTCTTCGGCTGATTCATCTTCTTCAGATACCGGAGTTTCCGGTTCTGTCGTTATATTACCCGCAAATGCAGACCTCGGGGCTTGGTCTTCTCGTCTTTCAAGCGTCCGACGGACATCGTAACTCGGGTTGAGACTGAAGATACTCGTTGGGTTGATATTAAATGTGATGGTCCCGCTATCCGTTTTTTCGTCTCGATTTCTGCCGTAGCCGTAACTATAGAAGGATGTTGAGGTGCCCGAGGATGTCTCTGTTGCGGTTTCGGGTTTGGCGAGTATGTCTTCGTGCCGATACTGTGCATTGACCCCAAGTTTTGAACCGAGTTCATACCGAAAGCTACCCGTATAGAGGTGACTAATTTGCGTGCCTTGGCGCTCGTTCCAAAAGTCTTGGTAGTTGTAAGCGAAGCCGAGATTCGGATACGGGTTTTGAATGAACTGCACAGAAATATCTCGAGTACGGATTTCGCTTTTCCCACTCTGGAAGCTGCTGTAGCTACCGCGCTGGCTTTCGGTTTCCGTATCTTGCTGGCGAATCCCGTACCGAATCGGTAGCCACGGGAATAGCGTGACATCCGCATCGATATTGAAGTCGTTGTTTGTTGTGCTGTACCCGCGGGAGGAGAGTCGTTGTCTACCGACTTCACCCGCACCACTTTCAAAATCTTTGTCTTGGCTTGCATAGCCGCCGCGTAATTTAACGATTCTACCGAGGGATACCGACATATTTCCACGACGTGCCCATCCAGCACGTACAAGCGGATCACCGAGGTGAATCTCGTTTACCCAGATTTCTCCACTGATTTCACGTCCAGTATCATTACGTATACCCAGAAGAATACCACCGATGTTTTTAATAGAAAGCCGCGTGCTATTCGTACCTCTAATCGTAAAACCGTCGGGCTGTCCATCGGGCACATCCTCTGCGCTTTCGACGGGTGGCGGTGTGGGAGGGGTTTCTAACCCCGAAGGCGTTCCTACCGTAGGCGTAACCCCTTGCTGATTGTCCACCCCTGACGGCTGATCGCGGTTAACATCCGGATAGTCATTTCTACGGAGGTCCCGCAAATCAATTTCAATTAACTGCCAACCCTCAAAGTCGATTGGGACTGTGTATTCGTAGTAGTCTGTGAGATTCTCGAAAACGTTGATGTCTTCTTCCTGTTGTGTCTGATCGACAAACGGATCTGAACTATAGAAGGAACTGCGATAGCCGGTTCGGACAGTGGGTGCGAGTTGTAAAACGAAGGTTGTATCGCTCTTGTCCCCATAGAGCCAAAAGCGGAGTGTATCGTGTTTACTAAAATCTTGCCCTTCACTTTGTGTTAAGCCCTTCAGTTGTTTCGAGGTGACACCGTAGGAGCCGGGAAAGAGATAATATTCAAGACTGAGTGTCTGTTCACGTTGCTGTTGTGTTTGAAAGCCGAGAGAAGTGGCTGTGAATGGATGTAATTTTTTGAAAAGCTCGTTATCTTCGATATCCAGGTACGCACTTTGGTACGCATCATAACTGAAGTTATCCCTCGTTCCGACGATAAATTTTTCCAGTGTATCTTCTACAATCGTACTGGTAGACAACGTTTCTCCGCTGATGCCGAGTGCTGGGTTGTTCGTGATGGATTCGATGGTAGGTTGAGATCTTGAACGCGTTATAACCCCCTGTTTCCATTTGTTACCAACAATTTCGATATCCGCCCATTGCAGTAGACCTTCTACGTTGCCGGGTGCGTTTTTGCTTAACCAGAATCGGAAGTGTTGTACAAAAACAAGACTCGGCAGACGGGAACCTGCTGGCGTAAATTTAGAGAGTGGAATACTGAGGAACATCCAACCGTTTGCATTTTTGCTTTTAACCCATTCTTTCGGAATCTCATTCAGTGGTATTGCAATCTCAAAATATGCATCTATACTGTCAAGGACGCCGTCTCCGTTGAGATCTTCGCTGTCCAGAATCTGGTTGCCGACACCGATAGATGTTCTTTCAAGTGGACCGTTGAGTCCCCATCCTACGTCCTCACCTGTATCAAGAGCACCGTTTCCACGGTAGCGATCGATGTCTGAGAGATTCTCCAGGTCTAAATCCAATGCATCAATCCTTCCGTCTCCATTTATATCCGTTAGTGTTTCTGGGAGATCTTCGCTATCCAATCGCTCATCGGCATCTACATCTTCGTTCACGACGCCAAGGTTCAGGTGTAGTGTCACGTTGTCGTCGCCTTGAACGCGCATCCAGATTTCAACCAAGCCACGTTCCGAATAGTCTGCCCCAGATGCAGAGAGTCCATTTGAAAATCCGCCCCACTCGGCGATCACGTCTGTAAAATTATAACCAATCTCCATAATGAGACGTTCTTCGGTTGAGAGAGAGAGCGGTTGAATGGACGAGGCTGGGACGTCCCGGTTCCGCATGTAGTTTCCTATAGCTTCCGTCTCATTTTTGTCTTTCAGCACGACGTTAAAGACCGCTCTATTCTCGTGGGTCGGTGTAACACGGTAAGTGGGATCCCCAGTGGGTGTTGATGCATTCTCCGGTACATGCGGTACACTGCTTGGTTTCCAATTATATTTCAATGTCGGGATGGTCGTTGATTCCTTTGCCCCTTCCATGCTATCGATGAGCGCGACGCCGATACTGTTTGGGTTGTTATGTGAATAAGCCGCCTCGCCGCTGAAGTCAAGTGAGAGCGGCAGGTTTCTCACATTAATAAAGGGCAACAGGTTTAAAATACCAGCGACGTTAAATTCCCTTCCAAAACTCGTATTCATGTTGAACGCTTGCAAGCGGTTTGGGACGCTATTCACATCTGGTATTTCTGCCGGTCTTTGTCCGGTGTTCAGAATATAACCCGTTGAGACTGAAAATCCTTTTTGAAAGACAGGGTTGAAATAATTCATCGTGCCGCCGTAACTACCGTAGCTTCGCGATCGACCTCCTAAACTGCTATAACCGCCATAACCCCCACCATAACCGCTGCCACCGAATCCCCCACCGAAACCACCTCTACCGAAGCGAGAACTGCTCCCGAAACCCCCGAAGCTCCCGCCCCGCCGTTGAAATCCGCCTGACAGTCCCTGACCGAAGGCATCTGTTCCTCCACCGAGCCTATCCCCATCCATCGTTTGTAGGTTTCCGCCTAACCGATTAAATCTATCCTCAAGGCTCTGTTCTCTATCGGACTTGGGCTTCGGTTTATGAGAATACTCCAACCAAACACCAGCTACAGCTTGTTGTGATGACCCACCGAAGGGTGTCTTTTCAAATTCCACAACGATCTCATCGAACTCATCGAGTTGTCTAAAGAATCGGATAGTTCCAACCTCATAAAGCATCATATAGTCGGTATCGCGAGTCAGGAGTTGTCCGTTCAGTCGGACCGTCTCACTATTTGGGATCACAAACAAACCGACGTTGTACGTTTCTGATTGATACGCGTAGTCTGCTATAATTGTGTAGGTTTGGGCGTCTGTTCGTCTGCCTTCGAGGTAGATAGCAGTGTTGTTGAGCGAATCTCGATAGTCGTAATATGGGTGACCTGCGTCGTTGATTTCAAACGGATCTGTTGTAGGGAAACGGAGTAAGCCTCTGTCGTAGTCAATAAACTGTGCATCCACGATACCATCCCTGTTTTGATCCAATCCAAAAATTTCGATGTACGGGACAGAGCCGGTGTTCGTCTGAAAAGTTTCGTTCTGTCCTTGTCGGAGGATTATAAGTGTGAAATCTCGTGGGTTAATATTGCGATTGCCAAGACTATAAACGTGGGTTGCCTCTGTACCGCGAAATCCCTTCTCTTTTAGCACGACGTAGCCGATTTCCTCACCTTCTTCGTCAATCCTCCCGTCTCCGTTTTCGTCAACAAAAACGTTGTTGGTGTTGCCAACGGTGCCGCCGCCGTCTCCTAAGTATTCATACGCAACAATGATGGTATAATTTGCGGAAACTGGGGATAGGAATTCTATTTCGCCGGTCTCGTAGTCGATATTGTAGTCCTGACCGGAGAACTGTGGGTTAAAGTAGCCTCGACTCGTTCGTTGACCCCCCTGATTGTTCCCTACAACACCGTCGTCAATGTAAATTTCCTCACTCCCTGATTTGATCGGAAGGTGTGCATCAAGTAGTTGTCCATCTTCATTTTGGTGAATATAATAGAACCGGTTTTTAACGTAGTTGATGTCCGGTATCTGAATCCCGCGCGGTCCATAGCCGTAGCCGCCCCCAGCACGCCGCGACTGTCCGCGGAAAGTACGGACCTCGCGTATCCCCTTACTTCGAGAACCGAACGCCGTAAGACGGGTGTTTTTCCATTCAAAAACGCCTTCAAGTCCGAACAGATTCCGGTTGATGTTCAGAAAGCGAGTGTTCGGCAGACTGAGTGTAATATCACCGAAGGAGATAGTTTTTATAATACTCTCCGGTGTGCCTTCGTACCAGATCTTAATCTTCTGTTCCTTTGTGCCACCGATGCCGTATCCACCACCGTACCCTCCGCCGTATCCACCATATCCGCCTCCATATCCACCGCTACCGAAACCACTGCCCCCAGCACTGTAGTCTACAGCGATGTGTGTCCGTTGCCCCACGCGACCGTGTAACCCGAATTGCTGTATTTGACGTAGATTAAACCCGCTGGCGCGTGGGGCACCACCACTGCCGTATCCGCCGCCATAACCACCATAACTTGAGCCGTAGCCTGAGCCGTAACTGCTATAACCGCCCCCAAACCCTGAACCGTACCCGCCACCACCGAAGCCACTACTACCATAGCCGAAGTCGTCGTAACCATAAGACGAGGTGAGCCCTAAGTCAAGTCCTGATGAGTAGCTACCATATCCGCCGCCATAACCATAGCCACCATAACGGTTCAGATCCCCTTCGCCGAAATAGTGCGTCTTGTTCGCCTCTACAGTTACAGATTGTAAACCTGTTATCCTGAGATTGGAATCCATCGGAAGCGCAATACCTTTTTCATCGCGCTTCGGTTTGGGTTTCCAGTCATAGAGTTTATTGAGATCAGTTAAATCGGGGGGCTTCCGCCAACGTCGGAGACTGTCTAAGTAGGGCAGTATAAGACGATCACTATCGGTTATCGGCTCTTGATCTTCAGTGGGTTCTGTGGCGTCCTCTTGCGCCGTATCCACTTCCCACCCTCCTTGCTGACGGCTGATCGCTGACGGCTGATCGCCACTTTGCCAGATGAAATGCTTTGATTCGCTATTGTTGTCGAAGGGGTTGCGGGTGAATAATCCGAAGCCGGTGGAATGCTGATTTACAGGTGGTGTTTCAGGATCGTCGGAATCGGGAGCAGGGGAGCGATTGTCAGGTGTTGTAGAGTCTGTTTGTGTTTGCTTTTTGGGTTCAGTCTCTTCTTCAGCGATACGACTGACAACAATTTCAGACGTTGAACAGAGAACGATGATGAGAATGATCCCAGTTTTTAACAGTGGATTTAGCCTTTTTATTATTAAGGTTAACTGGTTTACGAAATTCGACAAAAAGTGTATCTGCACGTTTTTTAATTTTACCTTGCGGTTCGGTGAGGTGGATTTGATCTTTGATGTGCGTTTCCGTATATCCGATCTCCATACGAGCTACGCACTGTGGATGATTCTTAATTTTACCTTGCCTTGAACGTAAAATTAAAAAACGATAAATTCGGTCTTCCTGTTTACATAAGTTTTTAAATGACTATCGGTTATCGGCTTTCGGTCTCCGTCGGAAACCAGAGAGCTTTGGATTCACCAGATCCCGCTTACTGATTGCTGATTGCTAATTACTGACCGTTATTTTAGCAGATTCGGGACGAAGCTGCACATCTTTTTCTATTGACATGTTTGACCTCTTTAGGTAAAATAAGGGATATTTCAAACGATGGAGGAAATTGTTTTGCGAAAACTATCTATTCTCGGAATAGTTTGTTTAATGGCTGTTCCAGTGGTATTTGCGCCTGTGAGCGATGCGGCGATTGATACAAAAAACATCGTTGGCGTATGGCTCTTTGACGAGGTCAATAACAAAGACATGTCTCCCGATTCCACGGAGAACGGCAACGATGCTGAGTTATTGAAAGGTGCCGAATTGGTGGATGATGGGAAATTTGATAGAGCGTTGAGTCTCTCAGGTGATGACGATTTTCAGATTGCGAGGGTTGAGAGTTCTAAAAGTTTGGACAGTTGTGCTGAGGAATACACCGCTACGACATGGGTGAAACTCAAGAAAAAAGAGAAAGTCGTTCTGGGTGGCTGTTGTAATGACGACCATGCCATCATTAATTTCATGTATACCTGCCTATTGAACATCTTTGGACCTGGGAGAGGCGGCGGTCACGGTAAGGTTGAAATTGGCAGTGGACAACTTGCACCCGCATGGGTTGCCGGTCCAACGCTCGTCAACGACGATAAATGGCATCACATCGCCTTCACTTACGATAGTAAGAAGATGGTAGCCTATGTAGATGGCAAGGTGGATGCACAAGCCAATACCGGCGGCGTTTTTGGGTTGACGGGACAGGCCCTTAACATTGGCGGTATGCCAGATCAGCGGCCCGGATGGGGACTCATGGATGATGTTGCTGTCTTCAACACCGCGTTAAGTGAAGCCGACATCAATGATATCATGAACGAGGGACTTGGTAAACTTTTTGGGTTTACGCCTGTGTCACCTGAAGGTCGTTTGGCGACGGTATGGGCACGCCTGAAAAGGTAGAGAAAGACTCATAGCCCGTAAGCGTAGCGGAGGGCGGATTTGAGAGATGTCCTTGATAGTTTTTAACCCACTTGATTTCTCCGCAAGGAATAATTAAAAATCCGCAAGGAATAATTAAAAAGTATAGAAGTGCAATTATTGGCTGCGGCGGTAGAGCCTATGGTCATGCGAATGCCTATCAACATGTTTCGAGCGGTGAGTTAGTTGCCTGCGCAAACCGTTCAGATGTCGTCCGACGTGAAAAATTCGCCGAGACTTTCGGTATCATCGGCTATGCAAATGCTGAACAGATGATCCGGGTAGAGCAGCCTGACTTAGTTCATCTCGTCGCAATGCCCGACCAGTGGCGTGAGCTTATGCCGATGGTATCAGAATTGGGCGTTCCAGCGTGCCTCGTTGAAAAACCGATTGCCTGCGGTGTCGAAGACTGGCGTTTCCTCTGTGAGTTGGAGGCGCAAACCTCTACAAAATTCGGTGTCGGCAAACAGTACCGGTGGCATCCCGATTTCACCAATTGCCGGCAGGCAGTGGCGCGCGGTGAATTGGGAAAACTTCGATTTTTAGATTTTTCGTGTGGTATGAACCTCACCGCCCAAGGCACGCATATCATTGATTGGGCGATGTCCCTAAACAACGATTCACCTATTGTCAGGGTCTTCGGCACTGCGAGCGGGGCTGAGTTGCTTGATAGCGACTATCCTGCTCCTGATACATCGTCGTGTCAGGTCGTGTTTGAAAACGGGGTCCACGGATTCTGGAACACCGGCTTTACCTCTCCACGCGTCATAGATGACGATACTGTCTACAAGCACTGTCGCGTCGCCGCCTACGGTGAGAACGGGCATGTACTCTTTGAGGAGTTCAGTGGATGGGAAATCGTCACCACTCGGTTAACCGAGCGAGGCGTGCAAACCCCCGATTCTTGGCGCGAAAAAAACGATCTCGCGCAAGCCAACCTGACAGAGGCGATGTTCGATTGGATTGAAGACGATACCCGTCCAGTTGAAACGAATCTAAAACTCGCGTTGCACCAGTTCAATGCGATTCTGGGCATCTATGCGAGTGCCATTTTGCACAAACCGATCGACCTCCCTTTTGACCCTCCCGTAGACTTGGATTCACAACTTCGTGAGGCTTTATCCCGTTCCTGATATGGCATTCTCGAAGAAATTTTTTAAAGTAGGAATTTCCGTTGGTAGAGAAATACGAGCCACACTCGATTCTTTGCTAATTGCCGAAGGCAGCTGCAACTAACACCAGGTCTTGGATGTTGATGACATCATCATCGTTGACATCTGCGTTGTTTTCTCCTGCTTTCCCGAGGCTTGAGGCAACGAGCACTAAATCTTGGATATTCACAGCACCGTCGCCGTTGAGATCCTCCGGCGTTTTTTCAGGTTCTGGGAGTGCGGAGGCAAGGTTCCACAAAAGGACCGTGCCGTCATGACTTCCACTCGCAAGTGTGTGACCATCGCCGCTGATAGCAATTTTTGATACCTTCTCCGTGTGACCGCTAAACCTTTTCAATTCCTCTCCGTTGACGACATCCCACAAGATAATAGTGTCAAATTCCCCGTATGCGAGCACACGGCCCTCCGGACTGAATGCGATATTTTTTTGAAAGCTACCTGTAGAGTAGTTGGGGACTCCAGCCACTATGGGACGCCTAAGAGGCTCTCCAGTAGCAACATCCCACAAGATAATCATCTCGCCCAGAAAATCAGCTCGACTCGGAAATGATTGGTCTTGACTCCGACTCGCAAGTATATCACCGTTCGGGCTGAATGCGAGACTTGTAACTTCAGTCGTATGCACGGTGAGCGTTTCTAAGTTCCCTTCGAGCGTTTTCAATTCCGTCCCGGTGGCGACATCCCATAAACGGATGGTCGCGTCCCAATCTCCACTGGCGAGCATCTTCCCATCAGGACTGAACGCAACACTTAAAATTGAAGTTGTATGCCCTGTGAGGATTTTCTCGGGCTCTCCGGTGGCGATGTCCCACAGTCGGATGGTTCCGTCTGTCGCAGTACCCGCGAGTATCCGTCCATCAGGACTGAACGCAAGATTGAAAGGGACATGTTCTGTCGGAATGGTTTTACGCGCGCCGGTGACAACATCCCACAAGATGAACTCCCGTACGCGATCTGCGCTACTTGCAAGCGTTTGCCCATCTGGACTGAAAACAATACTATTAACGCGCTTATCGTCCGCATCGTGTCCAATGAGTGCTTGTGTATGCTGTCTCGTAGCAGTATTCCACAAACGAATGATGTTGTCATCATTTACGCTCGCGAGCATGTCTCCATCGGGGCTGAGAGCGACACTTGAGACTTCACGCGCATGTTCAGTCAGTTGTTTCAGTTGCTCTCCAGTGGCAACATCCCACAAACGGACGGTGTATTCTTTAAAACCGACACTACCCGCAAGTGTTCGCCCATCTGGACTGAAGGCTATACCTGAGACCGAACCTCTATAATATTCAGTGAGGTCTTTCAAATGTTCTCCGGTCGCAGTATCCCACAAATTGATTGCGCCGTTTAAGCCTTGCCCACCGCCGCAACTTGCAAATATCTGACCATCTGGACTGAAGGCTATATCCCAAATAGCAATCGCATGCCCTGAGGAGATCGACTTGGGTTCGATACCAGTAAGACTCCAGAGAACGATGTTTCTGTCCTGATCACTGCTCGCCAGCGTTCGCCCATCAGGACTGAACGCAACGTCCGTAACATTCGATGTATGCCCGACGAATTTTATTAGCAGTTCTCGAGTGCTAACATCCCAGAGCCGGACGGTGTCGTCCCAACTCCCACTGGCGAGTGTCCGTCCATCGGAGTTGAAGGCAACACTGGTGACACGAAGTCTATGTCCGATGAGGGTTTCCAAGTGTTCACCGGTTGCAGCGTCCCATAACTGGACGTTTCCGTCTCCATCACCACTTGCAAGCATATCCCCATCGGGGCTGAACGCGACACTATAGAGTCCCCAACTATCCACGCTAAGGGTTTTCAGATGTTCACCGGTCGCAACGTTCCAGAGTTGGAGGGTATCGTCCCAACTTGTACTCGCGAGCCTCGTACTATCGGGACTGAAAGCAAAGCTGGTGGCTTTCCCTTCATGCTTCCCGGTGAGTAAGGTAAGTGCTTGGTGGGTCTTTGCGTCATATGTCCAGATACCGATTGTGCTGCCGACTGCCAGCCGTGTGCCATCGGGCGAGAAGGCTATAGTACCAGTCGTGCGACCACTACCGAGGCGCGCTTTCGCGCCTTCGGGTAAATGCCATTGCGTATGGTCTTGGGCGAATGTGTTCGATAGCGTGACAGCAAAAGGGCCTGTCAGTGCCAGCATCAATATCATAATGATCGAAAAGTGTTTAATCTTCAAGAGTTACTCCTTGTTGAAGCGGAAAAATATACAATAACCCAGAGTGTAAAAATCCGTAGTGTATGAAAATGGAAGTCCTAATATTGTCTTATATTATAGAACATGATTCTTCAGTTGCCAACCAAATTCGTGAGGTCGTTTAGTTTTTGGTGCTTCAGTCCTATAGGGTTATTTGCTTGGGTGTTTATTCAATATCTATATGGAAAATGAGCGGTCACTATACCGCACCAGCGAATCTATCAAATTCTGCCGAAAGGTATGTGGATAATCATACGAAGCGATTCTTCTGTTTTTGCTCTCGCACACTGTGCGAAAATTTGACAAATTCTTCGTTTTATGATATACTATTAACGGTTTCGTTTGCAAGCCTACCTTAGGGAAAGCATAGGAATTTTGCCTCGTATTGTCCCACAAGCCTCTATAGGCTTGTGCAGAGTTGGGAGTGCTATTTTGTCTGTTGTAAATACAGCATTTTCAGAATCGGATATCCACATTGCACCATCGGTGATGTGTGCGGATCTATGCAACTTAGAAACGGATATTCGGGAATTGGAAACCGCTGGTATTAACATGCTACATTTTGACTTAATGGACGCGCATTTTGTTCCGAATATGCCGATCGGACTCGCACTTATTCAACAATTACGCCCAAAAACTGACTGTGCTTTTGACATTCACCTCATGGTAGAGAACAACGATTTTTTTGTCGATGCAGTCGCTGAAATTGGTGTTCAGCAGATAGCCGTTCACGTTGAGTCAGCAACGCATCTTGATAGAACGTTGTCTCTGGTTCAAGCACACGGGATCAAGGCGGGAGCCGCTCTCAACCCAGCAACACCACTCTCTGCAGTGGCGTATGTTCTGGAACGGCTCGATTTTGTGCTAATTATGACGGTAAATCCGGGGTTTGCGGGACAGAAATTAGTACCAGCGACCCTCCGAAAAATCGCGGAATGTCGCGCTTTTTTGGACGAACGCGGTGCTGATCTACCGATTGAAGTTGATGGAAACGTGAGTTTTGAAAATATCCCGAAGATGGTATCCGCAGGCGCGGATATCTTGGTCGGCGGGACCAGTAGCGTGTTTCAAAAATCGAGTTCACGGCTTGAGAACGTTCAGCGGGCACAGAAAGCAATTGCTTCGGGATTTGCCCAGAGATCTCCTAAAAAAGACCGTAAAACATAGTGGAATGATGCCTGGAATTTAATAGTTAAAAGTTCATCGTCTAGGGGCGGTCGGAATTAACCAGAGCCCGCCGCTTAATGAAATGGAGCGGCGTCCAGATTTAATAGTTAAAAAGATGGAAGCACTTGTCCTTCATGGAATTGGAGATTTACGGTTAGAACAAATTCCAGTGCCGCAGCTTGCTGAAGGGGAGGTGCGCGTCCGAATTGGGTTCTGTGGGGTCTGTGGTTCCGATATTCCGAGAATCTTTGTCAAAGGCACCTATAGTTTTCCAACGGTTTGTGGACACGAATTCGCTGGCGTTGTTGATACGTGTGGTCCTGGCGTTGAAGATTTCGCACCAGGGGATCCTGTCGTCGTCTTTCCATTGCTCTGGTGTGGCACGTGTTCGGCGTGTGAACAGGGGAAATATGTCCAATGCCATGATTATGACTATCTCGGTTCACGGAGTGATGGTGCCTTCGCTGAATTTATCGTCGCACCGAAGGCGAATCTGATACCTGTGCCGCAGGGTGTGACGCTTGAAGAGGCATCAATGACGGAACCCGCCGCAGTTGCGTTGCACGCCCTCCGTCGTGTTGAGACCTCGCTCGCCGGAAAGGTCGTCGCTATCTTTGGTGCCGGACCGATCGGGTTAATGGTAGCGCAGTGGGCGAGAATCATGGGTGCCGCAGAGGTTCTTCTCTTTGATATTGTTGCGGAGAAACTGGAACTGGCGAAGCGACTCGGTTTCGACAAAACCTTCAATAGCGCGACGCAAGAGCCGATTGAAGTCGTGAATGCATGGACTGATGAAAAGGGTGCACATGTTTGTATTGAAGCGGCGGGGGTCCCGGCTACCTATCGGAATGCTTTGGGAAGTGTAGGACGTGAGGGAAGTGTCGTTTTTCTCGGCAATCCCGCTGCAGATGTGACGCTTCCAGCGTCCCTTATCTCGCAATTAATGCGACGTGAGGTATCTGTCTTCGGAACTTGGAATTCCGATTACAGCGCGGCGGGCAACGACGATGACTGGCGGACTGTTCTCCAAGCGATTGCCGCTGGTATGCTAACGCTCACGCCCCTCATCACGCACAAAGTTCCGCTGGTTGACAGTGCCGACATGTTACATAGGATGCGAGATAAGAGTGAATTTTACGCAAAGGTCTTAATTCATCCATAAGGAAAAATTAAAAAACCGCAACCCTATTTCTCTATAACTAAAACCGTTAGCCTGTAATGAAATGGAAGGCGGGTTTAAGGAACGAACTTCATAGTTTTAACGTCTGTCATTTAACCGCAAGGAATAATTAAAAATATGAAAGCGGCTATACTTGAAAGTCTTGATAACTTAAGCGTGAAAGAGGTACCTGAACCCGAAATTGACGATGATGCCGCTTTGATGCGCATTGAAGCCGTCAGTATATGTGGCTCTGATGTTCGTATTCTCCATCACGGTAACCCAAGAGTCAAACCACCCACTATCATTGGGCATGAAAACTCCGGTGTCATCGTTAAGACAGGCAAAAATGTGACGCGCGTCAAAGAAGGCGATCGCGTTTCGATCGGTGCTGATGTCCCCTGCGGGCAGTGTCACTGGTGCCGAGATGGACTCGGAAACAACTGTGACATCAACTACGCCATCGGTTACCAAATCCCCGGTGCTTTCGCACAATATATGAAACTTCCCCGTCTCGTTTTGGAGGAGGGACCGGTTACACCCTTCGGTGCGACGCTGAGTTTTGATGAAGCCGCGCTTGCTGAACCGCTCGCTTGTGCTATCAACGGGCTTGAACTCGTTAACATGTCTCTTGGGAAAACCGTCGTCATCATCGGTCTCGGACCGATCGGATGTATGATGATTGACCTCGCTCGGGTCATGGGTGCGACGAAGGTGATCGGTGTACAGCGCAGCAAACTCCGAATGGAAATTGCAAAGTTCTATGAGGCAGATGCCTATATCGCCTCCGAAGAGGAAGACGTCATTGAGAGATGCAAGGAGGAAACAGGAGGTGAGGGACCCGATATCGTCGTTACCACATGTGCTTCCGTTGAGGCGCACGAACAAGCAGTTGAAATGGTAGCGCATCGAGGATACGTCAATCTGTTCGGTGGATTACCAAAGACCATGCGTCCCATGAGCGTCCTCTCCAATGTTATCCACTATAAAGAGTGTTTTGTCACAGGTTCGCACGGTTGTGTGCCACGACATCATGAATTGGCGGTCCGACTCCTTGAAAAAGGTTTAGTCCGTGTGAAACCGCTCATCACACACCATTTTCCGCTTGTCGAAATCGACAAAGCGTTTGAGGCAATGGAATCCCGGCACGGGATGAAGATTATGATACACCCGCATCAGGAGGAGAAACGGACGTAATGCACGATTTTTCACGATTTATTCGAAATATACCCGATTTTCCGAAAGCGGGTATTATATTTAAAGATATCACGCCACTTATAGGAAATGCAAATGCATTTCATAGGGTACTTGATGAGTTCGCGCTCCGTTATAAATCTGAGACGATTGATGTTGTTGCTGGAACTGAGGCGCGCGGTTTCATTTTCGGTACTGCGCTCGCGTATCGATTCGGTGTTGGTTTTGTCCCTATCCGAAAAAAGGGAAAATTGCCTTACAATACGTACGAAGCCGCTTATGATCTCGAATACGGAAGTGATGCACTTGAAATTCATCAAGACGCATTTCCAAAGGACAGCAGAGTTCTGCTCTGTGATGATCTCTTGGCGACTGGTGGAACACTTTCTGCATCGGTCGATCTCATTGAAAAACTGGGAGGTCACATCGTGAGTATTGCTGTTTTAATTGAGTTAACCGAGCTCAATGGCAGGGAGAAGATTCCAAACTACGATGTTTTTTCGCTCATTAAATACTAAGATTAGTGCATGCGCCTGTAGCTCAGGGGATAGAGCAGGGGCTTCCTAAGCCTCGTGTCGGGGGTTCGATTCCTCCCAGGCGCGTTTTTACGATGGGGTCCCCGGCTGCCCTCCGTTAACGAAATCGTAACCCGTAACACAGTGGAAGGGTTTTTACTTGGGGGTTTCCGGCCTAACCTCGCCAACAAGGACGGTGCGTAAATCCTATATAAAAAGCCTGCAACAACGGCGCAGGCGGATATACGGAGAAAGGCTTCCAAGTTCCAATTCACCTGACCGAACCGCAAGGAATAATTAAAATACCGCAAGGAATAATTAAAAAATGTACAGATTCAGTATCTGGAAAATAGTTTTAATCCTCGGGGTCTTCCTGTTTTCCGTGCTCTACCTCATCCCTACCCCGGATGATTTCTATAATCCGTTGTATGGAAACCTACCGCTCTGGATGCAGGAAAAACTCCCGCCCTTTGAAGTCACTGAAGACAACGCTTTGAAGGTGAGTCTCGCAGAAGTCGAGTACCCCGAAGGAATCAACTTCCAGGATGCAACCTTTGAACTTCAGGATGTCTTCCGGGTCCACTTAGGGAAACTTGAACTTGAAGAGACGCGTGATTACGAATTTGATACCACTGAAGCACGCGAATTTTATGTTCGACTCATCTCAGAGAAAGCACGTCAGAACCCACGTGCAACACTTGACGATTTGCACCTATACGGTAGCCTCCCGACAGTCCTTCGGCGACTCATACCCGATAGCCGATTGAAGTTAGGGTTAGACCTCAAAGGAGGTGTCCACCTCGTCCTTGAAGTGGATTTGGAAACCTCCAAAACGGAACTGCTCCGTGAACACACCCTTTCGATCCCCGAACGACTTCGGACAGACGATGTTTTATGCCGAGAAGTTAAACAGGTAGAAGGACAAGACACACTCAATGTATTCGTCGGGATCCCTTCTAGGCTCCGGTCAGATGCTAATGAAAAGGCAAAATACTTGGAAAAAGCCGAACGTCTCCTCAACGAGATCGAATTTTTTGAAGACGCACAGGTTAGTACCGAAACAGAGACACAGTCTACATATCAAATAACACTCAGCGAACGTGGTATTCAGAGGTATAGTGAACAGGCGATCGAGCAGGTGCTTATTGTTTTGCGAAACCGCGTTGATGCATTTGGCGTTTCAGAACCCTCTATCCGACGAGAGGCAAATCACCCGAGAATCATTGTCGAACTCCCCGGTGCCAAAGACTCCTCGAAGCCTCTACAAATTGTTAAGACCATGGGCAGGCTCGAATTTAAACTTGTTAAGAAATCACCGACGGGTGGAAGTTTATGGAGCGGCACCTCGGATACACCGATACCGGATAATATTCCCGATGATAGTGAAGTCCGCTATCACTACGAGACCGGCAATTGGTACGTGCTTGAAAGCCCCGTTCTCCTGAGCGGTGACCGTATCAACGATGCTGGACCCTCTACAGGCAGAACCAGTTTTGACATCGTCGTTTCAATGAGTTTTGATAGTATCGGCAGACGCAAATTCGCGCAGGTCACAGGGGATCATATTGGTGAACATTTAGCGATTCTCCTTGACAGTAAGGTGCAATCCGCGCCTGTCATCCAAGACCAGATTATCGGAAACGCTATTATTCAAGGAAATTTCACTTATGAGGAAGCGAGTTACCTTTCCAATATCCTGAAAGCAGGAGCGTTTCCAGTGGGAGTTCAGATCGCCGAGGAACGCACCGTCGGTCCCACGCTTGGACAAGAATCCATTGACGATGGTGTTCTCGCTGTCCTCATTGGGTTAGGCGGGGTTCTCATTTTCATGATGATTTACTACCGCTTGTCTGGAATTGTCGCTATCATTGCTCTCGTCTTTAATATGCTCATCATCCTTGGGGCATTAGCAGGCTTCGGCGCGGCGTTGACACTTCCCGGTATTGCCGGGCTTGTCCTGACGATCGGTATGTCTGTTGATGCGAATGTGCTAATCTTCGAGCGAATTCGCGAGGAATTGCGAACTGGTAAAACCGTCTGGTCGGCTATCACCAGCGGTTATCAGCGCGCATTTATAACGATTTTAGATGCCAACCTTACGACGTTCTTTACGGCACTTGTCCTCTATCATTTCGGGACGGGTCCGATTAAAGGGTTTGCGTTAACACTCGGTATCGGTATCCTCGCGAGTATGTTCACGGCGATTATCGTCACACGCGAAATATACGGCTTGACGATTGGAAACAGAGACGTGCAAAAACTTAGCATTTAATAGCTTTCGGTTGTTAGTTGTCAGTCGTCGGTTATCAGTCACAAGAGACTTCAGTGAACCGAAAACCTCTTAACTGAAGACTCAAAATCAGCAGCCTGCAACAACGGCGCAGGCGACTCTTGAGAAGAACGCATTAAAGTTCAAACTCACGTTGTTTCTCCGCAAGGTATAATTAAAATATGGAATTACTTAAAAATACAAACTTCGATTTTATCAGCAAACACCGGACGGGATTTGTCTTCTCAGCGGTAATCATCGCTGTCGGTTTGGTTTTCCTTGTAATTCATCAAGGACCCAATTTCGGAATTGATTTCCGCGGCGGCGTTGAGATCCAAGCCAAGTTCAACAGATCAGTTACTGAAACTGAATTGCAAACCAAACTCACTGAGGTCGGTTATGAACGCGCCAAAATCCGGGTAGATGCAAGCAAAAATGAAGCATTCGTTTCTATGGGGCATCGTCCTGAATTTCAGCGACAGGGCACAAGTGTCGGAAGAATTCTCACAGATGCCTTACTTGAAGGTGGAAACGGTTGGCAGGCACTCGCGGGCGGTGTTAATATTTCTGAAGTCTTACCGAGTGTTGGACGCGACCTTAAATTGGCGGCACTCTGGTCAGTGCTGGGTGCGATTGCTATCTTGCTAATGTATATCTCTTGGCGATTTGAGTTCCGTTTCGCCATCGGTGCAATCGCCGCACTCGTCCACGATGTCCTCATTACCTTGGGGGTCTTTGCCGTTCTGTCAAAGGAAATTAATCTACCAACGGTTGCCGCGTTCCTCACGATTATTGGTTATTCGCTCAACGACACAATCGTCGTATTTGACCGAATTCGGGAAAATTCACAAACCTTACGCGGCACTGACTACATTACAGTTTTGAACAGGAGCATCAATCAGTCGCTGAGTCGAACCGTTATCACATCTTTGACAACACTGTTTGTTGTTCTGGTTATTTTCCTCATCACCGGTTCGGGCGAGGAGATTAACACGTTCGCCTTGGCACTCATCGTCGGTATATTGGTAGGGACATACTCTTCAGTATTCATCGCGAGTCCGATTCTGTATCTCTGGAATCGAGGACAACAACCCGCGGAAGCTTAATAGCGATCAGCGGTTAGCAGTCAGCAAGAAGGTGTCACTTCACCGAAAACCTCTTTACTGACGACTGACAACCGACAACTGACAACCATTTATATGAGGATATTAGTCTTAAGCCCTTATACAACGGGACAAAAGTATAAACCCGATAATCTCCTTCGGGGTGAAGATTGCCATTCCTCTGAGCACCTTGAGCGGCGCATAAAGGAACTCTGTGGTTACAACGATGAGGGATGGTATCATGAAGATAGAGACTACAGCGCGCCCGCTGGAGAGATGTTTACAGGACCTTTGAATACGCAATTGCGGGCAGGATTAAAACAAATTCGGGAACATGCTCAATACGGTGAAACAACGCTTGATCTGTATTTTCCGTGGTATTTCTGCCGCGTTGACGGGAAAGAGAGTCCGGTTAATGAAGAAGATGTTATCGTTCCTTTTGATACGGCACCGCTTCATGAGCTTGAGGTTTTAGAATTCGGCGAGAATGGTGTCCCGGAGCGGACGGTAGATTTAATCGAACGTTACGACCTCGTTTTTTTGTTACTGAGACCCGATGATATTCTATCGCTACAACGCGTTTTTGAGGTAGAGCGGGCAACAACGCTGATTTTTTTGTTGGCACCGAGCCACAAGCAAGTCGTGAACGAAGAATTGCCGAACCTCCACGTTGTTGAAACTGGTAGGACTTTGCAGAAAAGCCTGCGCACCACGAATTGGGCGTTGAAAGGGGTCGTCCTGAGACGGCTGTGTGAAGCAGCGTGTCGTGATGGATTCGGTGTGTTTGAACGCGTCAAACAAGACCCCCAACAGTTACTGGAAATCGTACGTAGGTTGTAAAGAAGGAATGTTGTAAAAGGACAAAAGAAGATGAGTTTTCCAATGCCCGTTATCAATGACAGTTCGCGTCGCATCATCGGCGAATCCGCACCGATGCAGGCGGTTTTGCGCCAAGTCGAGCAGGTCGCACCGACGAAAGCGACTGTCCTCATCACAGGCGAAACGGGTGTTGGTAAAGATGTCATCGCACAGGCGATCCATGAAAGTAGTCCGCGTAAAAACCGAGCCTTCAAAGCCGTCAACTGCGGCGCGTTTTACCAAGACCTCCTTCAAAGTGAACTCTTCGGTCATGAAAGGGGATCTTTTACGGGGGCAACGAGCCAACGGCGCGGTGTGTTTGAACAAGCCGATGGCGGCACACTCTTTTTGGATGAGGTCGGCGAGATGTCGCCTGAGGTGCAGGTGAAATTCCTGCGTGTCCTTGAGACACAGGAATTCACGAGGCTCGGTGGCGAAAAAAATATTAAGGTCGATGTCCGAATTATCGCCGCCACAAATATTGACCTTGCGGCATCGGTGCGGCAAAAGAAATTTAGGCAAGATCTCTACTACCGACTGAACCTCTTTCGTATCCAGATCCCACCTCTTCGCGATCGACGCGAGGATATTCCGCTTTTCGTCTCTGCGTTCATCTCCGAATTAAGCACGGAACACGGTAAACCCATTACTGGTATAACCCAAGAGGCACGCAATTATCTCCAAAATGCTGACTGGCACGGCAACGTCCGTGAACTGAGGAACGCCGTAGAAACCGCTGTTATTCTCTCCACCACTGAGGAACTACAACTTAAAGATTTCCCACTGGATTCGGAATCTGAGCGGGGTGGTTCCCTCCTTCCTGTGCAAGCCCCAGGTACACAACTCGCACCTACACAGGTGGTTGACGCTACCACTGAAGAAGCTGAACTTCTTAATGTGCCGGGCGGTTCCTTGCAGGTTGTTGATACCGCTGGTAGTGCAATCGCCACAGAAAACATAGCGATTTACAAGACGATCTTGGGACTTATCCTCTCTGCAATCCGTTTGCTTG
Organism: Candidatus Poribacteria bacterium; assembly: GCA_965220065.1. Taxonomy (GTDB): domain Bacteria; phylum Poribacteria; class WGA-4E; order WGA-4E; family WGA-3G; genus WGA-3G. The sequence goes on along the minus strand of OZ244804.1, from coordinate 2,739,966 downwards.
AACCAACTGCTGTCACGAACGATGGGATGCCTTCTCTAATACCAGATGAAGATACCAGTTGGATGCAAATTAGCGAAACAGACGACGCGACGGACGTTCTTAAAAAAGCATTGGAAGTCCTTTCAGCGATAGCCAAAGTGCTTGAGGATCGGGCACAGAACGGGATCTTGGCGACGCTTGCAAACCAACCTTCAAAAGTGCCGATAGGGGCACCCGTAGAACAGCACCGTGGGTCGCAAGGGACGGGCGAGTATCTACCCGTCCTTGATGATGAGGAAGTTATCGGCAGGGTCGGTATGACAATGGCGGAAATTGAGCGAGCGGCTATCCAAAAGACGCTCACAGAGGTAGGCGGCAACAAAACAGAGGCGGCGAAGATTCTTGACATCGGGGTCCGAACACTCCACCGCAAGCTGGACGCTTACAGACAGGCAACCGACGATTCTGACCAGCAATAGCGTTTACAATCCGTTTATACAAATAGTTCCCTAACCTTACACTGGAACCCCTCAATCACATCGCTACCTTCAAGGAGGTCATCTCCGCGCAAAACGGTCATATCCTCAGGAGATCGGTACACCTCTACAGTTTCTCGACGCGGATTCACCACCCACACCATCGCACATCCCGCATTTAACCATTCGTCTACCTTTTCTGCGACTTCAGTGTAGGTATCGCCTGGAGAGATGACTTCAACCGCAAGATCGGGGGCTCCTTCCCAATATCCCTTTGAAATACCCCGTTCATCAATTGTGGCTTGACGAACAAACGCAGCGTCTGGTGCCCGCACAGTGTCTGGATTTTGCGCGATCTTAAATCCTGTTTCGGCACCACAAACATAGCCCAATTGATGTTTTTCAACATGCTCGTTAAGACGTCCTCCAATTTTAGCCGATCGGATCCCGTGTTCAAATCCGGCTGGTGGCATTCTACGTATGACCCCTTTCACCAATTCATACCGATACCCATCATCAGGCTGTTTCCACAGGTCTTCGGCTGTTAAGAGTATAGGTTGAGCGGATAGCAATTTTGATTTTGATTGATTCCGTTGTGTTTCTGCCATTTTGTCTTCCTTGTTTTGCTTGCCTGAAAGCAACATGGTTGGTATCGCTTAGTTCTTATATCAAATTAATTTTAATCCATTTAATCTTTTTTAACAAGGGAAAATCCCACCGCATCTGTGCGGGACCTTTCCCACATGTCGATACCTGCTTTAATCCCTCAAATTTACAAGATAAATTCCTGCTGCTATCAATACAGTTCCTGCTAATATACTCAACGACAGTTTATCGCCTAAAAACAGGTTGCTAAATAATACACCCGACACGGGCATAAAAAAATACAAGACTACCAATTTGCTCGCTTTGTATTTTCTTAGCACCCAGGTCAACACCAAAAAGCAAAAACCCGTGAGTATCCAGCCTTGATAGAGCATCCCTGCTCCACTTGCCAGTGTCAAGGCAATCGGGTTCTCACGCTCGAAGAGATAACTCAATATGAAAAAACACGGAATGTTTAAACCGAACATCCAGGCGAGGAGGCGGTGCGGGTAAATGTCTTGAACAAACACTTTTGTGAGTGTAATGCGGAGTCCAAAGAAACAGGCAGCCAGCGTCACAATCAGGTCTCCAATGAGATGTTCCAAAGTACCGCTGCCTTGTAGGTTCGGCGCGATGGCTGCAATAACACCACCAAAGGCAGAAAGAACCCCCAATATCTTCCTAACAGAGAGCCGATCATCAGGAAGCCAAAAGTGTCCGAATATGACGGTGAAAACTGGGTAAAGCGCGAAAAAAATAGTTGAGCGAGAAGCGATAGTGAACTCAGTGCCGATGTTCAACAGAACAGTATGCAATGCGTGCAATACCGCAACTACGGACAACCGGCGCAATTCTTCAAAGCGCAACCGCATCGACATTCCTTGGAAAAAGCCGACACCGCCAACAGCAAGAATCCCTAATATATAACGAAAGAATGCCATTTTCAGCGGCGGAAAACCTTGCAAACTGATCTTAACAGCAAGTGAATTCCCGCCCAAGAGAGAAACGGTAGACAATACAAGGGCAATAATCTTACCGGGCGGATCTTCATTTCTAAATTCTTTTTCTATCATCAACTTTTTCCGAACTCACGTTATGGTGAGTTTTCAATTATCAATACACTATAGACAGATACAGAGAAGGGTGAGGCACAGGACCTCACCCAACACGATTTGTTAGAACGAGCGTGCGGTTTCTGAGAACGATTACATCTCAATGAGTTCGATCTGAACATTGTCAGGTCCCTTGAAAAACGCCCTTTTGATCTCAGGCCTCAGATAGTCGAGTTCTGCACCTTTCGCCTGGAGTTCTGCGACGGTCGTGTCAAGGTCTTCTACAGTGAATGCAAGTTGGTAGAGCCCCCAGCGTGGATTGCCGCTGGTATCTTCTACCTCCATATCCCCTAATTTAGGAGAGAGGAATATCCGTTCCCCGCCGATTTCCATACGGGCGACTTTTAACCCACCGACATCGACTGTTTCTAAGACGTTTCCGTCAAAAATATTTTCGTAATAACTGATTGCGCTGTCCAAGTCCTCGCACCGAAGATGGACGTGGTGAAACGTAACTGTCATTGTTAGAATCTCCTTTTTTATTTTTCAATTCATACCAATACTCATCATCAGGCTGTTTCCACAGGTCTTCGGCTGTTATAAAGTGTAAGTTGAGCGGATAGCAATTTTGATTTTAGTTGATTCCGTTATGTGTCTGCCATTTTGCCTTCCCTGTTTCCTTGCCTGAAAGCGACATGATTAGTATTGCTTGGTTCTTATACCAAATTAATTTTAATCCAGTTAATCTTTTTTAACAAGGGAAAAATTCACTCCCATCTGCCTAAATCCTTGACAGCGATAATGGTGGTATGCCAGACGAATAAAAAAAGGGCGGGCGTGATCCTCGTGACCCACCTAATGCCTCAAACGACAATGACAACGACAGATATACCAACATTGAGGAATACCTCAACGGAACCGATCCGACGGAGTATGTGGACTATACCCAGCCCGAGAACAACATAAACACGCTGAAGTAACGGGGGTCTATGTAGTGTTTACATTGTGTTGGGTGATTGACATCGTGCTTAGGTTTTGGTATGCTGTTTTCTATGAAAACTGAAAGTGGATAGTAATGTATTTTTGCCATTCTGCACGTTTTCTATTGAAAAATATTGTCTTTAATAGTACGGGGGATAAACTGTATCGCTAACTTTGACAACCATTTTGACAAATGCAACACATTTCAATCTGCTAATTAGGAGAAAACCTCATGGACAAAGCAGACGATGTTCAATTGATTCACAGAGTTTTATCAGGCGACGACGCAGCGTTCAATACCTTAATCGAAAAGCACAAAAAAAGCGTTCACGCTTTGGTGTGGCGGAAGGTCGGTGATTTTCACTACGCTGAGGAGATCACGCAAGACACCTTTTTGAGAGCGTACAAGAAACTCTCGACACTGAAAAATCCGCATCAGTTTGCTGGATGGCTTTATGTTATCGCGAATCGACTTTGCCTCAATTGGATACGAAAGCAGAAGCCTGCGATGCAATCGCTGGATGCTATGTCTGTGAAAGAAATTGAGAAATTATCTTATGAGAAATATATATCCGAACAAAGAGAAACACAAGCTCACGAACGGCAGTATGATATCGTCAAAAAGCTTCTGGCACAACTCCCAGAGAGCGAACGCACAGTGGTGACCCTCTACTATCTGGGTGAAATGACGACCACAGAGATTAGCAAATTCTTGGGAGTTTCGATAAACACTATTACAAGTCGGCTCCAGCGTGGAAGAAGGCGTCTACAGGAGCTGCAGGAAGAAAACTGGGTTCAAGAAGTTCTCGGCGGCGTGCAGATACCTGCAAATTTAGCCCAGAACATCATGCGGCAAATCGCTGACATTAAACCCACGCCTCCTTCAGCGGTAAAACCGTTACTCCCGTGGAAGGCTTTCGGTACAGCTGCCGTTTTGATTATGTTGCTATTGAGTGGGAGCGCGCAATATCTCGACCGCTTTCAGAAACCGTATAGTTTTGAAGCGGAATCTGAACCTACCATTGAAATCATTGATGCGCTTATTACCCTTGATGTTGTTGTGAAACCCACTGTGCAAAATCGAGTCGGACGGGCTACCACACCCGGTAAGAGCATTGGGAATAGCACGCAAATTTCTGATGAAGTTTCAGCATCCGTTACATCGGAGAACCGTGCCAAGTTTTCTAACGCACTCTGGACGCAGGGAAACACACCGCCAAGCGGGTATGTCCACAATATATTCGCTGGACCTGAAGGCACCCTCTATGCTGTTTCACCGACAGGGATGTACAGATTAGCGGTAGATGCGACGACATGGACACGCATCAATGCAAATATCCCGATTGGTAAATCTCGAATGCCAATGGCAGCGCATGAAGGCATTCTTTATATCGCCTCTGCTGATGAGATATTTACTTCTAATGATAAGGGTGAGACGTGGAATTCGATAGGCACTCGCCCCAAAGGATATGTCATTGGATTTATCGTCATGGACATGGCACAAGCACACCTCTCGCAGGCATCTATTACGATGTATCTTGCCCTTCAAAATAAAGGGATTTATCGATCGACAGACGGCGGTGTACTATGGAACCCTCTTGACGAGGGACTGAGAAACGAAAAGATCACTGCAACAGCGGCTGTCGGGAAAATAGTACATGCGCTTCAAGATAAAGGAGTTTATCGAACCACTGATGGTGGCACACAATGGAACCCTCTCGACACCGAGCTGAGAAACGAAAGGATCACTGCAATAGCGGCTGTCGGGGAAATAGTATTTGTAGGCACGAACAGTGGTCTCTACCGTCTCGATTCAGGTATCTGGAAAAATCTGCCGATAGGCGCATCACAAACCGTTCACTCCTTGGCAGCGTTTGATAACAATCTTTATGTCGCGACGGGACCTGGTCTGCACAGTCTCGATTCAGATATCCGAAAAAAGTTGCCAGTAGGTGCGTCACAAACCGTTCACTCCTTGGCAGCGTTTAATAATAACCTTTATGTTGAAACAGGTCCCGATTTACTGGGATTCACGCCAATAGAGGCAGCGCAAGCGGTGCCGAAAAGCGAGAAGAATGCAATCGCGATTTTTCATTCATCTGACTTGGGAGCATCGTGGACTGAAATAATGCATATAGATAAACCGGACGTGGAGGCGATACCTTCGAATATAACAGTCATAGCTACGGACGAAACGATCTTAACTTTGGGAGCTGCCCAATCTCGTTCAACAGATGGTGGGCAAACCTGGACAGATCTTGAACTCGACACCGATAGACACATGATCGGTAACGTGCCAGCTGTAGCCGTGAACGAGAGAACATTTTACAAAGCTGATGCCTTCGGAGTTCATCGCACAACTGACAGCGGTGAGTCTTGGCATCTATTTATGGATGGAATAGTAGGAACACAGGTGAACGATCTGGTTGTTTTCAACAACAGATTATACGCGCATACCGGCTATGAGGTTTATCAATCAACGGATGAAGGTGTGTCTTGGAAAAAACTTTCAATTTCCGGGGACTTTGCTGTGGAGCAGACCGCGCGTGAACCATTAAAGCAGGACAGGTTACGGGTCCATGCCCCTCTCAATTCAAAGTTGATGGTTGATGGTAGCAGTCTTTATTTTCTTTCACCTGAAAAGCACATCTTACGAATTTACCGTTTATCTGCAGATGGCGATACGCTAATTCCAGTTCAAGAAATTTCTACTTTTGATCATGAATCGTTCCCTCCCGCACCTGAAAAAGAGGCGAAGGTCAAAGCGATTCTCGTCAGCAATAATGTGTTCTATGCGGAGTACAAGCGAAGGCTTTTCAAGTGGAAACTCGGTGATCCAAAGTGGATGGATACCGGACTGGTAGACACCAGTAAACAAACGAATACAGATTTGAAAGACAGTTTCACGTTAGCGGTTTCGGCGGAGACCCTCTACGTGGGGACGCGGAATGGTAAGTTGTTTCAATCCCTTGATGAAGGAGACACCTGGAGAGATGTCACGTCCAGTCTTCCCCTCCACTTCACTTATTTCAATGAGATAATCTTTGTAGGGGCATCGCTTTACGTTGCAACGGACGGTGGGGTCTTAGTTTCACATACGGGAGAACATTGGCGCGTGCTAACCGATAGCGTGGGAGAGCGTCCCATTATAAATAAATTTGCTATAGATGGCAACAAAATTTATGGTATTGGCGATGCAGGTGTCTATCGTTTGAAGACTCCCAGGCGATGGAAACAGATTTCTTCAGAAGTATTAAATGAAGTTACTTCTCTCGCTGTCATTAACAATCGACTCTATAGTGCAGTGAATGAGCAAGGGATATTTCACATCTCGCTTGAAGAAAAATAGATACTATCTGCTTTTTTAGAAACTATGGTAAACCAGAAAAATAAACGGACATTTTCCCCGATCCGGTAGGGTTTTTGCTTGGGTGTTTCTTCAAGGATTGTATCCTCGCCTCTTTAGAGTGTCTAATTAATTCTAAGTTTTACCATAAATAAATAACTGATTCGGAAACTCTCATTATAGTAAAGCCCACAATTAATTATACGCCCAAAGATTGGCGGAGTTGGAAACCCCACTAGCGAGGACGGGCTTGTGTTTTCTAAAGTGTCCACGTATTTTCGGGCTTTACTATAAATACATTTCGCAGCTTGCAAGTATATCCTCAAACGGCTTTCAGCGACATTCCTTGCGAGATAACGTTCCAACCCTCTCCCCAATTAGCCACTTATCCAGCCTCCAACCCCAGGCGTTCACAGAATAATCTCTAAAAAATTGAGATTTATTTCACGCTCTGCACTAATTCTGCTCCAAAACCGTGTCTTTAATATCAGTACGGGAAGAATGTTCTTCCTTCGGTCAAGACACTTTATCGTTCCCATTATATAATCAGGCTGCTAATTGAGAGCCCATAGAATTTAAGCTGCCAACTTGGGTTACAACCAGATGACATAATATTGTTTGCAGTTTTCCAAAATTTGCTATTGAGAACAAGGAGGTCTAAAAAATGTCAACAGAGAATCCAAAGAATGTCGGAAGACGATTTTTAAAGGGTGTTCTCCGATATTGGCCCCAAATCGTTAAGACCTTGTTGTGCATGATCGCAATGGTCGGCTTTTCACTCCTAATACCTTTTTTCACAAAGTTGGTAATAGATGAGGCAATTCCGCAAGAAAATCGAAATTGGCTTTGGTTAGTCTGTCTCGGAGGCATTGGTGCTATCGGTGTGTATGTCCTGCTTTCTCTGATACGCGACCGATTCTACATCTATACAACAAGACGTATACTCCTCGATTTTCGGAATCGTTTTTTTCAGCACCTCCTGCGTCTTCCAATGCGGAGCTTAACAAAAAGACAAACAGGCGAACTCGGATCCATGGTCCTCAACGATGTAGAGGCTATTCTTACGAGTGCAACGTATAATGTCCTTCATTTTTTTACGGACACTTTGTCAGCAGTTGCCATTATTGCCATAATGTTTTACCTCAATTGGCGGTTAGCACTGATTGCCTTAGTCGTTGTTCCCCTTAATGGGCTCACTTATGTTTATTTTCGACCGCTTTTTCATAAAGCAACCTTGAAGCGTCAAGAAGCCACAGCAGCAACCCTTTCATATGTGCAACAAACCTTGTCGGCGATCCGGCTGGTGAAATTCTTTGCGGCTGAGAAACATCACGATCGTTTCTTCTTTCGGGAATCAAAGGAGTTACTTTTTTCCCAAGCAAAAGTCTCAGTTTTAGAGTCAATTGCTGGCAACATTAGTCAGTTTGTTGTCCGAATTCAACCCATCGCGATTCTCTGTTTTGGGGGCATAGAAGCCATAAAGGGTCGATTGACAATCGGTGAACTGGTCGCCTTCTCGGCGTATCTTGAATACCTGTCTGCTCCTGTATATCGTATACTCCATTTCCATCTTGGACTTGCTGCGACTAAAGCCGTACTACAGCGTCTTTTCCAAGTTCTTGACTTAACAGATGAGCACAGCGAAAACAGAAATCAACAAAAGGATAGACCTGAAAATGTAATAGGACACATTCAATTTCAGTCTGTGGGTTTTGCCTATGACAAACTTGACGTTCTCAAAGATATCAATTTGGATGTCCCGCCAGGGACCACTGTTGCGCTTGTTGGACCCTCAGGCTCCGGCAAAACAACGCTAACCAACTTGATTCCACGCTTGTATGAGCCTAATACTGGGCGTCTTCTATTGGACGGTCGTGATTTTCAAGCGTTGGAGTTGAAATTCCTAAGGAGGCAGATTGGAATCGTTCCACAAGAACCTATTTTATTTGACATCAGCATTAAAGACAACATTCGCTATGGACGTTCCTCGGCAACAGACGCGGAGATCCACGCAGCAGCAGAAGCCGCTAATATTCATGAATTCATTATGTCTCTACCAGATCAATATGAGACACTTGTTGGAGAGCGCGGCTTTAAGTTGTCTGGTGGTCAAAAGCAGCGCGTCGCCATCGCCATGGCAATCTTGAAAGATCCTAAAATTTTAATCTTGGATGAAGCAACCAGTGCCTTGGATTCACAATCCGAGTCACTTATTCAAGAGGCACTTCAGAATGTCATGAAACAACGCACAACTTTTGTCATTGCCCACCGTCTGTCTACAATCCGTAATGCAGACCAGATAGTCGTTATGGATCAGGGACGGATTGTTGAGGTTGGAAGTCATTCCGACCTGTTAGCAGCCGGGAACCTCTATAGTCAATTATATAATGAACAGTTCAAATCTCTCTTGAATTCACCCGATACGGAGGCTTAGCCAAAAACTTATAATACATCAATAAAAATAAGAAATTCTTACGGAGATTAAAAAAACACTTGATTTTATTCGACGCAAATTATTTGTAAAAGGAGTATATCCTCATGGGTACCAGTATTATTAATCAATCTTGGAAAGTTTTACTGAGTTCTATAGGTTTGTTCATGATGACGCATCTTGTTGCCGATTCTCAGACCATAGAAACTGTTAAATTTCAAACACCTCCTATCATTGATGGGAACCTTGCTGACAGTTGTTGGCAACACGCGACGGTGGTTGATACGTTCATGATCGCTGAGTTGAAAATGACGGTTCCAGATAAAACCGAAGTATTTCTGGGATATGATAAGGAAGCACTTTACGCCGGTTTTCGCTGCGTTCAAGAAGAAGCATCCATAATTGCGAATCAGACCCGAAGGGACGGGAGTTTTCAGTATGAGGACCATGTTGCCATATATCTTGATACACACCATGATCGACGTCGTTCCTATTGCTTTGCTGTGAGTCCACTGGGTACACAGCAAGATGAAAAACAGGGAGATTTAGGGTGGGATGGTGAATGGATCGCCGCTGCAATCGTAGAACCATCTGTGTGGACAGTTGAGATGAAAATTCCATTCGACATACTGGATCTACCGCAATCTGTAAAACAGACATGGGGGCTTAACCTCATCCGTCGACATCAAAGTCTTGATCGGACCAGCATTTGGGCGGACACCGGGGTCAATGTTTCGGACGCGAATCAATTCGGAACGTTGACGAACCTTGAGATTAATCCAAAGGATGCGGGCAGGAAGATTCAACTCGGTGGATACTTTTCCGGCAAATATGGAGATACCTCTGCATCCGGGAGTCTCTCAGAACGATTAACGGCAGCGATAGGCGGTGATATTGCTTATAAATTGACGACCAGTACCTCTGTTATTGGCACACTAAATCCTGACTTCAGCCATATTGAATCAGAGGTTCAAGGGATCGTTTTATCTGATCTGGAACAACGATTAACCGACCGACGCCCTTTCTTTCAAGAGGACGGGCGAATTTTTAGAGCACCTATTTCTCTCTTTTATAGTCGCCGTATTGGTGAGATGGCTTACGGGGCAAAACTGATCGGTAAAACCGGCAGAGCAACGTATGGATTGATGAATGTCAAGGAGAAATCTGATGACAGTCACAATATGTTGCTACGAGGACTTTGGGACGTAGGCAATGCCTCCTCACTCGGTCTTTTTCTTGCGTCGAAAGAAGTGCCGGGAACATATAACAGATCAATAGCCTTTGACAGCTCCGTGCGCTTACCAAAGGCATTGAACTTTGTTACATCCTATGCAGGAAATTGGGAATCAGAGAAAGAAAACACACGTGCTTTTCTCGCAGAAATAAAACGCAAAGGCAATCCGATTCTCAGTCTCGTCTATCGCGACTTTACAGCAGGCTTCAATCCCGTCAACGGATACGTTCGACTCACAGATATACGACAACCCAGTTTCTGGGGTGTATATCGCTGGCCCGTTGAGAAAGGCTTTTTGCGGAGCGTTAACTTTGAGTCTGTCCAATCCGTAACTTGGAACCAAAGCGGAGAAAAAATACGAGGCAACCATTTCCAACTTGTTGGTTTCGATTTAGGAGAAAAGATAGAAACGGGGTTTTTCTACAGAAACTGGTCTTACGATGTCTATTCAAATTGGGTGGTCGCAGCACAAGCAACGTATAATCGTCAGAGTCCCGATCGTATTTTTGTCGTTTATCAACATGGCGAGTTTGAGGGTGCCGAGGCAACATTTGTCACTACCGCGATGAACCTGATTCCGTTCCGCTTTTTGTCAATAGGTATAGAAGGTGAAAATCTCTGGCAGACCTTCCCAGATGGCCAGACAACTCGCGAGTTTTCCCTACGTGCGAGTATGAATATTGAAATGGGAACCGAAAAGTGGATAACATTTCGACTGCGTTCCGGCGGCAATCACAAACCTAATTTCAATGCTGTTTTTAAATATACCTTCATTGAAAATCTCGTTTTATATATTGTCTACGGAGACCAGTACGCCAAGGAAACAACCAACCAGCTGTTTACAAAAATTGCCGTCAATTGGTAAGATGCTTGCTATGTTGATTCCCTATGTATTGAGATTTTCCTTCTAAGTGTAGAGAGATAAAAAGGAGTACTAAGGAATGTAGCAACTTTCAGATAAGATCCTTTCATTCTATAGGCAAACGCAAGAGGCAAACAGACTTACAACGCATGTCAGAGGTCAGTTGGAATTTGCGCGTACGCAAGAGATCATTATGCGCTATTTACCCGCACCACCGGCAGTGATTTTAGATATCGGGGGCGGTTCGGGTCCATATGCCTGTTGGTTAGCAAAAGTAGGTTATGAGGTTCACCTCATGGATCCTGTGGATTTACATATCGAACAGGCAAAAGAAGCATCAGATCGACAACCAGAGCACCCGATTGCCAGTGTATCACTTGGCGACGCGCGCGAACTGCGTTTTTCCGCTGAGTCTGCGGATGCCGTTCTGTTATTGGGACCGCTCTATCATCTCATCGATAAAAGCGAACGACTCCTGGCACTCGGAGAAGCCTATCGTGTGTTGCGAAACGACGGATTGCTGAACTTAGAACGAGGGCTTGTTATTGAATAGACCCTGAAAGTTAGTGAGAACTTCAGGGCATTGCGGTAGCCGAGCAACGCTGTGCTGCTGGGAATTTGTTCCGTCCCATGTTTTCCACGGTGGAAGCACCATGAAACTTCAGGCGAATTTGCAATTAAAATTGCAAATTCGCCTTTTATTTTTTATAATGCACCCTTCTATAGAAAAGTTGTGTCCTTAATATTTAAAGGCGATGTTGTAAAATATTTTTTTATATTTTCCACCTTAGTTTTTTAGTTTTCAGGTTTTCCACCTATTTGGTTGGAAAGTCGTGCGCCAAATGACAAACGCACAAATGTAATATAAGGAATGGATTTGGTCTATCCTCAGACCAAATCTGGTGTTGATTGAAGTTCACCCTACAGAAATTGGAATAATATAAGATATTTTTACGCTTTGGAGGTTACGGATGTTAGAAGACGATTGCTATTGGTTGGGAGTCAGCAGTATCTTGCCCGTTTTCAAAAGCCATATAGTTTCGACGGACCAACCCACAATGATACCCCATTTGCAACTGTTGAGGTCTACGACACAGGAGAGTTCCACCAAAGTGTTGATCCGATCGGCAAACGCCTTGAGACATGGGGAATGATTAAAAAAGTTGACATACGTCCTCGCTAAAGTAGGTGGATGCTTTTAGAACCTTGTCAGTTTGCTGGATGGCTGCATTCAGCACGAATCGACCCTGGATTAATTGGTACCAATGCAACAAATCAGCGATGTAATCACTGGGGGATACACCAATGGGAAAGAAAGGACGATCTTCCGATATTCATTATGTATCGGAGCGGTGTGAGACAAATACAGACACGTATCGCTATCAACTCGTGAGGAAACTGTTGGAAAAACTGCCAGAGAGTGAGCGAACGGTCATAACACTCTATTATCTCGGCAAAGTGCCAACCGAGGGGATTGGGAGATACTTAGGTGTGTCAGAGAAGGCAGTTACAAATAGGCTTCAGCGGGCGCACAAATTTTTACAAAAGGATGAGGCACTCCTAATTCAAGAAGTGCTTGGCGACGCGCAGAGATTTGGAAATGTAAGTGAGAAAGTTATGCGACAAATTCGCCACATAAAATCGAAATCTCATTCAGTTAGGAAGGGGTTCCTCTTTACTTTTTTAGCAATTTTGGTAATCGCAATTATAGTTGTTTCAGTGCTCAAACTCCTAAATATCAACTAAAAACCTAATATGAAGGTTGAAAGATGTCCCTAAAACAGCTACGGTTTCACTCTTTTGCGTAAGCAAATGGAATCCTTACTGGTAGAGATTGGGAATTGAGGTTTATGACGAAAGTCACAGGTTTTCTTTACCCCCGCGCCGCACTTTTCAGCAAAATACATCCTTTTTTCGATTTGCGCAAATCCTTTTCAGATTATGCACCCTTCACAACGCCTTCTACGTGGAATACAAACGAAAGCTTTTCAAGTGGCGACTGGGTGATCCAGAGTGGATAAACACGGGATTAATAGACGCCAGCGAACAACCTGATGAAGATTTTTACAAGGGTTTTAAAATAGCGACTTCGAGAGAAACCGTCTATGTCGGAAAGCGGGAGGGTAGGCTACTTCGGTCGCTTGATGGAGGTAGCAATTGGAGAGATATTACATCAAATCTGCCGCTTGACTTTGCGTATTTCAAAGAGATGGTCTTTTCCGGTTCAACCCTACCCCAAGTAGTAGAAACCTTGTCTTCGGGTGAAACTGCGAGAAAACTTTTCATCGCTTTTTCAATTTCGGCTTGGGTGAGGGCGCGTCGCCAAAGACCAATTTGGTCAATCGAACCGTTTTTGAAGGTATACTGCGGATGAGCCTTGGCACACCCAATACGAAGGTCCAAGTCATTGGTTCCGGAGAATTCAAATACCGCGTCAACTTTGGAGCGGATTTTACCATCCAGATAGATTTTGGCAGTCTTACCATCGTAGGTCCCGGCAATATGATGCCACCTTTTATCTACCATTGGACCCGAAGTGGTGAAACTCCACACACCTTGGAGTCCGCCTAATAACATGCTGATATTTGGGCCCTTGAAAGGTCCGGTATCATTGAAAAGTCCCATACCATAGGATTTCTTCTCTATCTCTATGACCTGGCTACCTTTGTCAAACCACTGTCCCGAGTTCGTGTCCCAATCTTCATTATATACCCACGCCATCATCGTTATCTCATTTTCGATTTTTAAGGCATCGGCATCGCGGATATGGACGCAATCATCGCCTTTTGGTTCAGCAGCAATATGTATTGCATCCCCATATCTGCCTTTCACCAGAATTGTATTTGCAACTACCTCAGCATGGAGCTTATTGCCAGATGCATCAAGAATCCGATTGTCTTTTACATTGTCAAAAGTAAGATAAAGGACGAGGTCACCTTCCAGTCCAGCAGAGGCTTGGCTCATCGTGTATAGCATAAGCATAGAAAGAAATACTATCCATTTCATTGATATCTCCCTCGATTCTTTTGTGAATCGGCTCATTCGTAAGGCTCACTGCGCTTGAATCCATCAAAGTAGATTATTTATGATCGTTCCATAAATAGCATACGGCTTGCTCATTCAGGTCTACGGTAAATTCCTGACGACCTGCCACTTTTCAATAACTTCTTCGATGCGATACTCATTTTGCCACTTGTACGTCCACACATTATCAATTCCCAGGGGCAAATATACTTGCTGTTTCGTCGGAACTTCGTATTTAAGCAATTCTGCTTCCGTTATAACGCCGTTGGAATGTTCATAACGCATTTTTACGAGTCCAACACCCTTGGCAAACCACAAGTAGCGTGTCCCATTTATGAACGCGCGTCCCTCGGCAGAAACGGCTTCAGCATTTGTGAAGAGGGTTTTATGCTTCAGACAATCTGTAAAAGTCATATCCGAGACCTTAATGGTTTCAAAACCGACTAGATTTGTCTCTGCTTGCGCTTTCCCCCTGCCATCCTGTATCCAGTTCTTTCCCACCGTCAGAGGGAATCGAAACAGATCGTAGGGGTTGTGGGTCATATGAAGTTGGGTTACATAATGTAACAACATATACATTGGTAAGGGTGATGGTTCCGCGAGCGTGCTCGTATCCGAGCGAGTCCCATAATACGTAGGTGTCAAAACAGTATCAGATGTGCTTATCCCAAAAGTCCCTTCTGCCACATCATCTCCACGCTCTGTAGTCGTTTTGACACTTAGGGTAATATCGCGTTCGGTTTCATCAGGATCAATAATTGCCTCAATTTCATCCACTGGTGCGGTGGCAAGCCTTGCCAAATATTCTGGCGGATCGGATTGCTGTCCGGACGCCTCGCTTTTACTTGGCACAGTAGAACGTCCAAGCTGCGTCCGAACATCTGATTTGGAGTCAAGGTTCAACACTACCGGTGCCTCTATAAGTTCTACCGTCATCTCAGATGTCGCATCGAAACTGTAGGGGTGTTGGAAACGCGTTAAGTACTGGTTGCCAACTCCCATCATCAGCAATACCATCGTCAGAGTTGAAACAGCAGTTGTCCACGGCACGAATGGCTTACTCCCGGACGGTGCAACAGGTTTGATGTGGGCAGTTTCTCTCACGATGTTCTCGGTTAGATTCGCAGAGAGTTGGAAACTATTCAATGCTTCTTGGATCATAGGTTCCTCTTTCTTCAAACGTTGCCGCGCTCGACTGAGCCGACTCTTAATTGTATTTACCGAGACTCCCAAAAACTTGCTAATTTCTTCACAGGTCATCTCTCCAAAGTAATACAACGTCATCACGGTGCGTTCGCTCTCTTGTAACTTGGCAAGCAACTGCTTGACGACTTCGCGTTGGGTCTCTGCTGTGTTTTTTGCTTGTTCATCTGCCACATGTCGGGAGTATGTTGCTTTTCCTTTCATCAACATGTTGATGTCCTCCACCAATCGAGTATGCGATCGTTTCTTACGGAACCACGCAACACAGCGGCGTGACGTAATCACATACAACCACCCTGGGAACCGATCCGGTTCTTTCAGCGTTGCCAGATTCCTATAGACTTCCAAGAAGGTTTCCTGTGTTATATCTTCAGCGATGTGGAAATCGCCGATTTTCCGCCAGGCAAGCGTGTGCACATGCTTGCGGTATTTATTCACAAGCAGGGTAAAAGCAGTTTCATCGCCCACGAGAGTGCGGCGAATTAATTCGGCATCACTGTTTTTCCTCATGCACCTCCAAAAGCAGACTTTCATATTAGGGCAGTAAGACCGTTTTATACATGACTATCGTCTCGTTTAAAATATCCAGATGGAATTGCGCAAGACCTCCGAAAATCCTCAGCGTTTTCGTCCTGAGAAATCCGGGAAAGATAGCATAAGTCCCGAATTGTAATATGTATGTCGCGCCTCAAGGGAAAATGGTTGCAATAATTCTACAAAAAAAGAGAGGATCGTGGAAAAGAAAAGATCGCTGAAAGGTGGAATACTTGAGGATTCAAACATTCTGCCGTCTCCCTCGCACAAGCAGGTGTAACCCTCGTCGATATGCAGGGCACAGGACGCTGAAATCCTCACAAATGCCCGCACATTATGCGAAGGCAGAGTTGGCGGAACGTGGAGCGATTGCGCGATTCAAGAACGGAAAGGGATCAGTTGAAGATACACCCTTAAAGAAAGCGTGGTTTTCTGCAGAGCATCGTGTATACTTTACATAAACTGTATGTTCTTGCGACACGGAGGTCCCAGAGGCGGACTACCTCAGAAAACATAACTGACTTATTACATATCAGATTCCTCAAGAAACCGATTCCACCTAATGCGTCTTTTTCTCAAAGTATAAGTTTCTAACCCGGTCTCCTGTTAGCCTAAACCCCGTGACGTGTCCGGTGCTGTCTCGCCTAAAATGCACCTCTGGAAAAAGCCAGGAATCTCCAAGGAAATGACCGTTGTTGTAGGTTAGCAATATGTCATCATGTCTTATGTGTTGTGCCAGAAGTTGATTCCCGTACACACGAAGGGTGTAAGTTGTATCGAGTTCCCCAGCGTAATAGTCGCCCTCGAATTCTATCAACTGTTCGAGTGGCAAAGGATCGGATTTGGTTTCCTCGGTCAGTTCTGCTGCTTTCTCTGGTTCAGATGACTCTACCGGCGCAAGAACATTAGCAAGATAGATATCTGCAATTTTTTTCGCTAAACTGTTTGGATTAAAGGTGTCCAAGTTACCTAAGATAACAACACCGAATTTCTGATCTGGAAAACGCATCAAATGGCTCCGAAATCCCTGCCATGCTCCGCCATGTCTAGCTGTTTTCAATCCTCTGTATTCACTGATGCGTAACCCGAAGGCGTAGTCGATTTGCTCTCCATTGTTAAGCACACCCTGTTCGTGCATCTGTTTGAGGACTGATTGTCCGCCAATGCGGGCCGTATCAAAATTTAGGATCCACTTCGTCAAATCATCCACTGTTGAATAGAGAAAACCATCGCCGACAGCAGTTGTGTTGTTCACGACGTGCTTAAACCCATCATTTTCGACAGCTTGATATGCATATGCTCGGTTCTTGAGAATCATTTCGTGGTCATCGCAAAAGAGAGAATTGACCATATTGAGGGGCTTAAAAATATTCGTGTCTGTCCACTTCCTGAATGAATCTCCTGTTACCGTCTCGACAATTGCTGCCAGTAGATTGTAACCCGTATTGCTGTATAAATGCGCTGTCCCGGGCTCAAAATTGAGTGCCTTCTGACGTCTTACCATCTTCAGGACATCTTTAAGCGAAACTACATCATCTAATCTAACACCAGCAAGAACGAACAATTGTATATAATCCCGTATTCCACTGGTGTGATGCAAGAGGTGCCGAATTGTGATTGTGTTTCCAAAATCTGGGATGTCGGGCAGATACTTTTGGATGTCATCGTCTAATGAAAGCTTCCCTTTGTGCAATAGCATAGCGATGGCAAAAGCTGTAAATTGCTTAGATGTTGAAGCAAGCTCAAAAGTGGTTGTCGTTGTAATTGGGATATCATATTCCAGGTTCGCCATCCCATATCCTTGTTTATGGATGATTTCACCGTCTCTGATAACAGCCAAAGCGGCACCGGGGGAATCTGGGCGGTCCCATTCTGAAAACAGTTCATCGACTTTTGCTTCAAGGGTCTTGTGAGTTGTCATAGCCGTGTCCTAAATCAGGTTTATATCTTTCTTGCCGTAACAATGTAATGCCTATGGAGGAAGCAGTCATTTTCGGCGATATTTCTACGTTTAAATTCCGCAACAATCTCCTCAAGTTGTTCAAGTAATGCTTCTCGCTGTTTGGGAAAACATATCGTCTTAATGACTTGGCGTACAGATGTCACTCGCTTTGTGAATTCTGGCACCAAATATACTTGCGTATCAAAAAAATATCGATTCAATTCTTTGAACCCCGCGTTTATTAGCCAAGTACCGATCCATTGAGAGGGATAACGATTGAAGGTTAAAGGAAATAAGAACTTTAATGTCAGTGCGGAGGATAAAATCAGATAAACTGCATCCATTAAATCCCAATGCCTGCGTTTTTCCAGCTGAGCATCGCCCCAGATCCCAAATCCTGAGTTGAATTCAAAATCTGGACGAAAAGGAATATTTGCTTCAGGATTTATGATGATTACTTCTCCACCAAACCGCAACATCTATGAAAATTACCTAACACGTCACAAACCCCCAACGGTGCAAAAGTATCAATCTCTTCCATGAGATAATCTGCCAATATAAAGTCAAATGTGTTTTTACTGAATAGTCCCGTATCAACCAAATTCCCGTTGAGGAGTTGATAATTCTCATAACCTATCGATTGCAGAACTCTTTCAGCTTCATCCTTTTTTTTTATATCTCTGGGACCAGCGACACAAACGATTTGCTTGGGATTCTTTTCAGCCAGAAAACGGGCACTCCAGCCTCCAGTGCCTGCATCCAGAACCACTTTATTCTCAAGATTGACTTTATTGAGGAATGAAGATCTCGAATTGATAATACTGTTTTCTATAAATCCCATTTCTGGTATCCGAACGATCCAATTCAAGTGTAGCGGAGGTTGCCAAAAGCTATCTGACAACTGAGTTTGATAAAAAATGCGGGATTTTTTGGTATAAAGAGAATCCTCTTGGTATAATGAAGTCAGCAAACTTCGCCAAACGAAGTTCTCTCATGGATATTCTAACGCTTTTCTGCGAAGTTGATGACTTTTTTTCTCGCTTATGAGGCATATCCGAGTCGCTTTCACAGATGCTTGTTGTCAGCGTTTCTGCCGCTGTTGTCAAGGGTTTGCGTCTGCTGCACGAGATACTCGCCTTGTGAAAAACAGGCTCGTTTGCAACGCCAGATCGGCACCGGATTTTTCCACGCCGACGTTGAAGATACTCAGCGGATTGGGTTTTCTGTGTACCTTGGGATTAATTTGGCTGTAGAGGTCCCATGTCTGGGTTGCTTCTTGATGTTCCTGAACGGCGGTGTGATATGCTGCTAAGCGTTTCTCATAATCTTCAACCTGAACGAAAACTGCAGCAGCGGTCGACATGAGACAGATGAGAAAACCGATCATGAATCGGGATGTCAATACATTTGAAACGAATTCTCGTTGAATAACGAGCCAAAGCGTTGCCATTGGTATATCCGGAGTATTCAAGATGAAGTGCTTTTCGCCGTTCTGTTGGAAAGCTGATTCTCACTCAATCTTTAGCAAGAGTTTACTGCGATTGTTTGTCTCTATTGTTAAACAGATTTTTCTCTAATTTATTCAATTAAACTTTTTGGCGAACGGTTATCAACCATCAGCAATCGGATCTCAATGGTGATTTGGCAGGATGTGGCACAGAATAGGGTATACTATTATTAGAAGTGACCATACTATTTGAAACGCCTTTTTCTTCAAACTCTTTCAATCCACCTTCTTTGGAGGATTTTTCGGAATTAATCGTTTTGGACTTGACAAAAAACACAAAAAATTGTACGATATTTAAAATGCCATTTGGTAGCGAATTTCATCTGCCTCGTTTGGGGCAGTCGCTACATCTGCCGAGTGGAATCGGAATGGCATCTTCAGGAGCGCCATTTGGTAGCGAATTCCACCTGCCTCGTTTGAAGCAGTCGCTATATCTGCTGAGTGAAATCGGAATGGCGTTTTCATCCCAAACCTGAAGGATTGGGCTTTCACACCGAAGATAGCCAACCACAAGAGCAACCCAACGAATAACCCCGCTCTTATACATCATAAAAGAAAGCCGTTGACTATACCAATTGACAGCTTTTTTCTTCTCTCCGGGCGAAAAGCAGCAGTTGTAGCCAGGAATTTCAACTGGAATGGTCCTCCTTTCAACCCACGAATTCTTGCCTCTATAATGGGGATTTCATGTGAGAAATCTGGAAAATTATCTCATAGTGATGAAGCGGACAGGAAGTCATTCTACAGAAGTTCTCACACGCTGTTTATAAGAGACAGGAAAAACGAAACGTGAGAACCCATAAATCCGACTTACCCATCAAGAGGAGAAAAATGAAAAGACTTTCCAAAAGCATCTGTATCATTGTATGCCTTTGTGCCACCGTCGCGTCCGCCGAATGGTTGCAATGGCGCGGAGAAAACCGGGATGGTATCTTGACGCAATTCTCTGCCCCAGAGGTTTGGCCGAAACAACTTAAAAAACTATGGCATGTGGGGTTGGGGAGCGGTGACGCTTCGCCTATCGTTGCGGAAGGTCGAATTTACACGCACACACGGCAAGGCGAAAACGAAGTCGTTACTGCACTTGATCTCGAAACGGGTGAGATACTTTGGCAGAATTCCTATGGACCGGTGCCTTACATGTGGCCCTGGCATGGTGCAGAGTCGCGGGGTCAAGGTCCATTTTCCACGCCAGTGTTCCACGATGGGGTTGTCTATACTTTAGGTGTCACGCAAGCCCTCTCTGCATTCGATGCCGAAACGGGTCAACTGCTTTGGCACAAAGATTTCAAAAAACACCTCGGCTTTGGGAGTTCAACATCGCCGATTGTGGCGTCAGGTTACTGCATCGTCCATGTGGGTGAGCCGAAGAACGGGGCATTGACTGCATTTGATGCACGTACAGGTGATGTCGCGTGGGAGTGGACTGAAGATGGACCGTCCTACGCATCGCCAATCTGTGTTGAATTTGACGGCATAAAACAACTTGTCGCACTCACCCGGAAATACTGCATCGGCATCTCACCAACCACCGGCAAACTCCATTGGAAAACACCTTTTGAACAGGTATGGGACGAGACCGTTCCTACTCCGGTTCGTTATAAAGATACCGTCGTGCTTTCGGCTGCAGAGACGGGAACACGTGCGATCCGGGTCCGTAGAGAGGGAGATGAATGGGCAATTGAACAGGTTTGGGACAATTCAAAGATTCACATGTATACCGCATCGTTTGTTTTGAATGGTGACTTGTTGTATGGATTTTCTATGCAGCGTAAAGGTCAATTCTTCTGCCTCGACCCGCGGACAGGGGAGGTCCTTTGGACAAGCGAGGGACGGCAGGGGGAATATGCGTCGATTGTGAGTGCGGGTGAGTTATTATTCTGTTTAACAGGTGATGCGGAACTGATTATCGTCAAGCCGAGTCCCGAAGCGTTTGAGCCGGTTGCTCAGTATTCAATTGCGGATAGCACAACTTGGGCGCATCCAGTCATCTTGGATAAACGCATCCTAATCAAAGACGCTTCACATCTTACGCTCTGGAGCCTGGAAGGATTGGATCCGGCGGTTGCTGAGCCGGAACAGCTTACAACCGTTGCACCATTGGAACACGCAAACACGATGCCGCTTGAAACCATCGTTTGGGAGAAAGATGGAGCAGAGATGGTGCTTATTCCTGCGGGTGAGTTTCAGATGGGCAGCAACATGGGGGATCCAGATGAAAAACCGATCCATACTGTTCACCTTGATGCTTTCTATATTGATAAATATGAAGTGACAGTAGCGCAATACAAACAGTTCATCTCATCCACAGGACACCCGGAACCGACAAAACGCTGGGATGACCCACAATATAATCAACCCAACTATCCGGTTATCGGGGTGACGTGGTATGATGCGATGGCGTATGCGGAATGGGCAGGAAAACGGTTACCTACTGAAGCGGAATGGGAGAAGGCGGCGCGTGGTGGTTTGGTTGGGAAGAAATATCCGTGGGGTAACACGGCACCGGAAGATGATGAGCAGCACTGGGCAAATTACGATTTTCTGGGAGCCAGTGATGAAAAAACAACGTTCCCTGTTGGCAGTTTTCCGCCCAATGACTATGGGCTTTACGACATGGCAGGCAACGCTTGGGAGTGGTGTCTTGATGAATATCAGCAGGATTTCTACGCTTCCAGTCCATCAGAGAATCCGTTAGCGGGTGAGATGTTGGAGAGCTATAAAGCGATAACATCGGAGCGTGTGATACGCGGTGGGAGTTGGGAAAACTATGATAACCTCATCCGCGTGAGTAACCGCAACAGAGAGCAGCCTACACAGAGTTACTATCTGGGATTTAGGTGTGTGGCGCAACCCTCTCGTTGACTCGATCTACTACCTCTGATGGATGATACAATACTGAATAGCCAGTTGCTCGACGCATCACAATATCCTCCTGAAATTCCTTCACTGGTAACTGTAAGGTCTGTGCAACTTCGGTGTGTGAAGGACGACCTGAGTCGAATTCTGAGATAAGTGTTTCAAATAAATCGAAGACGACTGCCTTTACACCTCTAGGATCGTTCATATCTTTTCAAAACCTATTCCAAAGACAGGTAAAGTCCTATTTAGCCGATGACTTTTCCTGATATCCTTACCTCATTAGTCTTGTGCGCTGTAAAAAATCGCATTGAAAAGCAGTTTGAAGGTCCCCTGAGATTGTCCTCGATGCTGCGGTTTAAAACCGAAAAGAACCACGCGCCCATTGCCCAAGGGGACTTCCAGAAGTGCCGCTTTCTGACGAATCCGTTTCTCGCCTTCGAGCCAACCGCTCATCAACGGATTGAACTCAGGGTAGGTCGCTATAACATTCGTGCCCCCGCGCCCTGCATCAAAAATAGGTCCAAATTTAAAAAGGATTGCCATCTCTGGGTCCAGTCCATGTCCGATCGGGTGTTTCGTGTCTATTCGAACCCGCAGTAATGAGCCGGGACAGAAAAACGCACCTTCCTTCGGTTGATTCGATTTCTCGACCACGTTCACGATGCCCTTTTCAGCAAGCCCGAAGTATTTCAAAGGGAGTTCTGACGAACGATTCAGGCAGATAAGCGTGCCGCCGTCCTCCACGAACGTTCGTAAATTCGCCAACCCTTCTGTGCCGATCCCACCGACATATTCCGGTGGCAGTTTTCCCGTTGAGTGCCCGTTAAGAATACCGGAAGCACCGAAATCTGGTAGAATTATTGCATCGTAACGTGCTGCCAAATCCCCCGCACGCATTTCCGCGTTCGTGAGGCTGTTGTAATCGAACGCATGTGTATCCAAAACCCAGCGTGTCCAACCTTCGTCCATGTTTGCTGTCCACGGCTTATACAGACCGAGGCGCGGGGCATTCGCCCTTGAAAAATCTCGATTGGTGATGTCTTCGTCGATGGCGGCATCGGCGTGGATGTGGATACCGAATTCCGATGCGAGGGCTCGTATCTCCTCTCTCTGTTGTAACGGTGGTTCTGCCGTTCTAATCAGGATAGCCCCACGTGGGAACGTCTTGCCAGCGAGTTCTACGTTCCGTTGCGCTGAATAGAGTGTGTATCTTGGACTGTTATCTGCGAATCTCGCTTTAAACAGACGATTAAGGACGATCGCTTCGGTGTTCGTTCGATTTTCAAACAGGTAACCGGTCGGTTCAGGGGCACCCTCTAACGTCCCTTCCACTTGTGGTAGTGTTGATAGTTTCGTTAAATCCGCCTCAAAAGGATGCACAACAGCGACTGTTCTTACGCCCATCTGTAAGGGCAGTGTCCAACCCGCTATATCGTAAGGACGTTCGGGCGGTGATTCCGGCGAAGGACGGCGTTCCGGATAGCGTTGCACCTCAAGTAAGTCCTTCGCGTGTGCCCGAAACGGTTGGGACATCGAAACAATGTATGTTTCGGCGGGATATTCCACGCCATCAGCGATAAACGACGTGTTCGCTTGATGGATCTCCACCCCGCCGCGTCGCAAAATATCTAACATCTTCAGCGTTGTGTGGATGTCGCGTTGTTGTGTTGGAATCAGGAACGCCCGTGGGGGTTCATCTTTCCCTTTCGCGATGGCACTGAGTCCCATCTTGTAAAAGTTTGTCTTCAGTGTTATCCGATGCTCCGCGGCGAAGGAGAGAATTGACAATGCCGCCGCCTTCTCATATTCTACGATGTCTCGTAGGCGCCACCAACCGCCGGGCCACGGTTCAGGAAAGTTTGTGCGGAGTGTGTATTTGTCAAGCCCGCGTCGGTAGCCTTTCAGCGTATGATGTGGTTGGAAAATAGGCGTTGCTATCTCCACGCGTGCCGCTTCCGTCAAAATACCTACCATATTATGGCGATACGGCACCGTCCGAAACCCGCCGTGCCACCATGTGTCGTAGACGGCACTCGAAAGCACGCCTGTAAACCCGTCACTCGTCAAGTCAAAAGCGAGTTGTGCACCGATAAGCGAAAGCGTCCGCTGTAGAAGCGGTGGGATATTCGGATTAACCGGTTCAAAGTAGGGTGGTATCACAAACCGGGGTCCACGGTAACTCATCTCATGCACATCGTAGACGACCTCTGGGAACCACTCCTCATAAAGCACCTGCGTCAATATCTGCGTTTCTATCTGTGTCAACATAAACCAATCGCGGTTGTTGTCGTGTCCCGTATATTTATGATACAACCACGGGATTTCCGATCCTTCGTAAGGGGTGCCGACGGTGCGGTTATACCAATCCACCACGATGTCCAAACCGTCTGGATTCGCCGAGGGGATGAGCAAAATTATCACATTTTCAAGAATTTCTTTGAGTTGCGGTGTTTCAGTGGTTGCGAATTGATGCACAAGTTCCATTGACATCTGTGAAGAGGCGATCTCTGTGGAATGTAGGTTACAGTTAATCAGCACGACTGATTTACCCTCTTCTGCAAGCGCGTCCAATTCTGACCCATTGTCTCCTTTTGTAGGTATACTCGGCATTGCGAGTTGCCTTTGAATCTGTTGATAGTATGCCAAATTCTCTAAGTTCTCTGGCGCAGAAATCAACAGCATCAGGAGATCGTTACCCTCTGTCGTTTTTCCAAGTTCTTCCAACAGGACCCGATCTGAATTCGCCGCCACATGCCGCATGTAATCTGAAACTGTCTGCCATCCTGCTACCTGATAGTCAGAGCCGACTTGAAATCCGAGCACCTCTTCAGGGGACATCAGTTGCGCGTGTACCGGTGCCTGTAGCGACACAACACACATTGTTATTAACAACACACTGAATATATTCCATAGGGGTGTGGTATCAGTTTCCTGAGAATCTATTGTGGGAGCGGTTTGTAATCCCGAATTTCGATAAAACGGGGGTGTGAAATTGGCGTGAAAGAAACCAGAAATTTTCATAAGAGGTTCCCCTTCTATAGACATGTGCAGTTTAATTTTCGATCTTCTTTTGTTATTGACATGTTGTTCTCGGTGAATTTTGTTTTTGACGTATGACAGCAAGTATAGCCAAGACTATCGCGCATGTCAAGCCATTAGTTCTTCAGTAGGAATTCTCTGGATCTAAATAACTCGGATGAAGGTGCCTCCGATCCCGACTGCTAATTGCTATTCTGCTGACAACCATAGGGGCATTCAGTTTTCCGAGATTTTCGGTTTTAGGGATCCCCTGTAGGAGCGATCTCCTGATCGCGACCTTTCGTGTAAATCGGAGCAACCCCTTAGAACTAAATAGCCCTGCTGACAACCATATATACACTTGACATTTTTCTAATTTTGTGGTATTGTTATAGTGCAAGTATTTTTAGCTATAAAAGTCAGGAGGGAAGGGGAACATAATGAAAAGGATTGTGATTATTCCACTGGTTGCCCTACTGCTTGTGGGTGTCGGTTGTGATACAAAGCAGAAAGGTCCGAGCAACCTATCCGTCGGCAGAAGTAAGTTGGTTGACAGCGGTAACGCCTTGGAAGCCGTTGACCACCTCGAAAAAGCGGAACAGGAAGAAGTTAACAAGTTGGAACCGCGTGCTCTACTCCTTATCGCTTACTCTCACGGACTTTCCACGGGAAGTGCAAGTAGCCACGGTGTTGAAGCCAAATTCAAAAACCAACGAGAACAGCGGATACAAGAACTTACCGAGGCTGAGATAAAGCAAATCCTACAAATTCTCAGCACACCGTCGCGGGTCCAGAAAGATGGCTTACAGGCACTTGTAGACAAGGGACCTGAAGTATCGGTAATTATTCTCGACAGTCTCATCAAAGGGAGATACCCGTTACTTCATGCAAATTTCACAGAAATGCTGATTCAGATAGGTTCTGACGGTCTTGATTTGGTTTTGGCAAAACTGACGGATGAAACGACGCCACCTGCTGTCAAGGTTAAACTCGTTCAGGTCCTCGCGGGAATCGGCGACGCGAACGCCATAGATGCGTTGAAAGCGGTTCAAAGTGGAACGAGTGAAGCTGGTTTGGCGATGGAAATTAACACGACACTCTATCAACTCGGTGAGGAATCCTATAAAAAGGACATCATCGCCGGTTTAAGTCATAGTGATGTTGCTGTCCGACGCGCCGCTGCAAAAGCCATGGTCAATATCAGCGATGTACCATCCAAAACACTCATTGCGGGGTTAAAAGATACCGACTCTGAAGTCGTTGCCTCACTTGTAAAGGCACTTGAAGTGCATCGGGATGCTGACGCTGTCGATGAACTCGTAAATATTCTTATCGGTGGATTGAGCAAAGATCCGAAGCAGGCGGCGATTAATACGCTCGACGTTTATGGACAAAACAAACTTGCGAGAGGCTTGGCAAAGCGCATTACGATGCTGCTTATTGGCGGAACCGTTAGCGACGCAGACAATCGGCTCCATCTTGTACAACTTCTAAAGAGGGAACCGTTTGTGAAGCAGATTCAGGTGACGGAATTGTACGACAATCTTGAGTTCAAGCTCTACGAATATCAGAAGGGAAAGGAAGAGAGCGAACTCGTCAAAACGTCGCTTAAGCAACTCCTTGATGCACTTCAGTAGTTTTACAGGTCGTCTCTCGTCTGTTTTTCCGCAAAATGCTTTCGTTTTATAGGAAAAGTCGCAACTCGGCGATTGGAGGATACTCGTTACTACAAAGGGATTAACAAGGTTTTCATGGGAAACGGAACTGCTTTGCTGGTTACACCTTAAATTGTTGACATAAAAATGTATTTATTTTAGAATATTCTTTACATCAGTACTTGCCCAGACGTGTAATTCCTGTTTGGTGGGTGTCAAACACTTCGCGATATGCAAAATCTGTGGTGCTCCCTGCCAAACTCTACTGAAAAGTATTGGATCGGCACTTTTTTATTTGCTTGCAAGTTACGCACTATTCTATCAAGCGCACTGTTTTTATGAAGCATGTGAGCGACAGGCGATACGAACGGGTGAGTCTAATCGAGATTCCAGGAGGAAAAGATAAACGGAACATGAAAAAACTTTTGCTGATATTACTACTGATAGGAGCCGTGAGTTTCGGCTGTAAGCAGGAACAGGTCATCACCCAACTTGAAGTTGGCAGGGGTAAATTGTACGCTGGGCTCTCGCTGGAAGCCGTCCAGCATCTTGAGAACGCTGAACAGGAAGAGGATAATAAGGTTGAACCTCGTGCGCTCCTGATTCTGGCTTATAGTAACGCCATTTCGACGGGCGCGGCAAGAATGCATAATGTGGAAGCCGACTATCAAACGAAACGTGACCGTCGTGTCGGTGAATTGGGCGAGTATGAGATGAAGAGGATTCTGCATATCCTTGGAGAGCGCCATAGGGTCCAGAAAGATGCCATACAGGTCCTCATTGATAAAGGCGCGCCCGCTGTGCCTTTCGTTTTGGAAGATCTTGTTAAAAACCGATATCGCAATGTCCATGGTGACTTCGTTCAAATCTTGATAGGAATCGGAGGCGAAGGTATTAACGAAATCCTGAAGGCAGTTAGCGATAGCAAGACACCACCTGCTGTGAGGATTCAGCTCGTCCGTATCGTTGGCGATATAGGAGACGCATCCGCTACCGCTGAGTTAGAGGCACTCCATAATGCAACCACTGATGAAGGGTTGAAAATGGAAATTAACACCGCACTCTATCACCTCGGCAACGAAGGTGCCGAAGCAAAGATCGTCCAAGGCTTGACCGACGCGAACCCTGCTGTCCGACGCTCCGCCGCGAAATCTATGATGTACCTCAAGGAACATCCAACTGACATGTTGATTGATGCGCTTGACGATTCCGATGACACCGTACGTATGGACATTACGAAAGCACTGCGGAAATATCCTGACGCAGGGGCTGTTGACGGTCTCGTCGCGATCCTCACAGACAGCTCAAGTCTTGCCACGAAGCAATCCGCTATTGATACGTTGAACCATTACGCCGAAAACGGATTCGCCGACGGATTAGCTGGGCGTTTGATCGTTTTGTTAGCCAATCCTGAGGTCGTCAATCATGAAGACAGACTCCGTATCGTTCAACTTCTCAAGAAACCTGCTTTGATAAAACAAATTCAGGAGGCTGACCAGTACGATAACCTTCCCCATAAGCTTGACGTTTACTTCCGGGAGACCGAAACCAATGATATGGTGAAAGACGCACTCAATGAGCTCCTCCTTGTCCTTGAGTAGATACTTTTAATTATTCACAAGGCGTTAAATGAGGGCTTTGTTTATTGAGTGTTTTCTCTTCCATCCGCCTGCACCTGCTTCGCAGTAAGAATGCAGACTGCTGTCTTAAGATGATTTTCGTAACTATAGCCCGTAAGTGTAGCGGAGGGCGGATTAACGTGTGGTTACCTTGACGTACCAATTCACCTGACCGACCTGCAGGTAAAATTAAAATATGCAAAGTTATCCAACGGGGATCAAGATTACCAAAGTTGAACAGGTGACGGTCGAAATTGATCAGCCTGCCATTGGTTGTAACTCCCGCGCAACGGAGATTCACCAGCCTGACCCGAACGGGAAATGGAACGAGCGTATTGTCCGCATCCATACCAACGATGGCACACTCGGTTGGGGGACTGGCAGTTGGGGAACAACAACCGCTGAAGATGCAGAAGGCGTGCTCAACCAAAACCCGTTTGATCTCTTAAACCCTAAGGACGGGGTTGTTGAGGAATTTCGCGGGCTTGAGAATGCCCTCTGGGACACGATCGGCAAAATCCTCGAAAAGCCTGCTTATCGGCTCATCGGTGGCGATGTTTTTTCAAACGGATTGCCCGCTTACGACAGCACCATCTATTTCAACGACCTCCTATATAAGACGAAAGCCGAAGGACTCGAACGGATCGAGAATGATGTCAAAAGCAGTCTCACCAATGGATTTACCGCATGCAAAATGAAAATCGGACGCGGTAGCTATCTCATGGAACGCAAGGCAGGACTGCAACGAGACATAGAACTCGTACAACTTGCCCGTAGCACAGCCGGAGAAGGCTTCAATATTCTCGTTGATGCAAACAACGGCTACACCTACGATGAAGTCATCACCTTCTTGAATGAGACGAGCAATTGTGATGTTTTTTGGATAGAAGAGATGTTTGAGGAAGATGTCGAATTGTACCGCAACCTCAAAGCCTTCATCCAAGAAAAGGGATTGAAAACCTTCATCGCCGATGGCGAAACTCGAACGCGCGACCCGCTTGAATTTTATGATCCTTTCTTTGAGGCGGGTGTTATTGATGTCATCCAGCACGATATGAAGGGACTTGGCGTGACGGGTTGGCGACGACTCGCTGATATGGCTGCCGCACATGATGTCCGGTGTGCACCCCATAACTGGGGCTCCCTGCTCGGTTTCTTTCTTAGTCTCCAATTCGGCAAAACGATTCCTCATTTCCTCTATGGCGAAGTCGCAACCCTCACAAGCGATGTAATTGATACATCTAACTACGACTTCACCGGTGGAACGTTCACGGTGCCAGATACCCCCGGACTTGGGCTGGAACTCAATGAAGATGTGTACGAGGATCGCTACGCCGGAAAAGAGGACTGGCAAATCGGCTGATTCTTTACTCCGTCCGATCAAAGATGGACTTTCAAGCCAAACCCCTATCAGAAAACTTCGGTGCTGAGGTCC
This sequence comes from Candidatus Poribacteria bacterium, assembly GCA_965220065.1. GTDB lineage: Bacteria > Poribacteria > WGA-4E > WGA-4E > WGA-3G > WGA-3G. The sequence continues at coordinate 2,710,221 of OZ244804.1, read as the reverse complement.
TGAACGTAGACCTGACACAGATTGATCAAGATATGGCGGAAGCCATCTTATCAGCTGTCCAGAAGCACGCACTCCTTCTCTTTCGCCGACAGTCCCTTCATGACGATGATATCCATCGACTCAGTAACGCACTCGGACCCGTTGAAGAGCCACCCGCCGCTAAAGACAACCACAGTCCGGGTTTCAAGTCTGTCATCTACCTCGCCAATATCAATAGTCTCGATGGAACGCTCATCAGAGGAAATTTCGTTGACAATACGGATGGGGGATATGCTCATCTACGACAATGCCCAATTCCTCCATAAACGGGACGCGTATGAAGGGATTCGATTCTTAAAGGCGACACGCCTCTACCTCTCTTCTAAACGCTTTGCCGTCCCCGACTAATCGAGTCACGACCAATTCCATAGGTGTGATATGCCTGTCCGCTACCAGTTTTCCCTGACAAATCCCCTTTTATGTGGTATAATTACTAACATGAATTCAGTTTCAGCAGCGTAGGTTGGGTTGAGCGGAACGTCAAAAACCGAACGCTTATGACGCAGGGAATTTCCATTCCAAAAGGCTTGGGTACTCCAAAACTCCAGCGAAACTCAACACTTCAACTGCTTGTAGGGGTATATAAACAAAAAAAGGAGCGGCGTATCTTGTATATCAAAAAATTTGCGTGTTTAATTTTGCCTTGTTTTATCTTCACAACTTTTTATCTTCCTAAAGTTCAGGCACAGGATGTTGTCGTTGAGGATATAGAGGTCATGGATCTCGACTCAAGGAGTGTTGTCGGCGAGTACGTTGTAGGCGAAGAGGGTCTTGAGATAGGTAGTGTCTATCTCATTGACAGGGATTATTTTGTCAAGGATATGTCAAAAGAGTTGGAAGGCGCAACGTTTATCATGACGGCGATGGACGATGAAGGCTCTAAGGGTGCTGATTTCATCACATTTAGCGTTGAGGTTCCTGTCGTCGTTTGGTTAGCGACTGACAAAAGGTGGGGGAGTCCGCCAAAATGGGCTTCAGACGGTGAAGGATGGGAGGAGCAACCTGATTATTTGGTCCAAACCAATGAAGGGGATACGGATATTTTCGTACTTCGGAACAAGGAGTTTCCCGCAGGTGACATATCTCTCGGGGGTAACAACGATGCTCCGGCGAACTTGGCTCCCACGTACTGGGTATTCCTAACGCGTGGTTCCGGAGCGGCGGCTGTAGAAGCAACGGGCAAGCTCACGACGACATGGGGTAAATTGAAGAGTGCTCGCTAAAGAAAACTAAACTTTTAAAAAATGAAGAAAATTCTCGTCGCAATGAGCGGTGGCGTAGACAGTTCCGTCACTGCTGCCATGATGGTAGACGCAGGTTATGATGTCACCGGCATCACGATGCGCCTCGGCGCGCCCGATACCATTGAGGTAGAACCGGAACGTCCCAACTGCTGTTCGCTTGAAGGCATTGAAGATGCACGCCGTGTCGCCACGCAACTCGGCATCCCGTTCTATGGCGTGAATTACGAGGACGCTTTCCGCGAACAGATTATCGACTATTTCGTGGATGAATATCTCATCGGCAGAACCCCCAGTCCCTGTATGGTATGTAATCGAGAACTGAAGTTTGGTAGACTCCTCGACCTTGCCAGGACGTTGGAGTGCGATGCCATCGCCACAGGACACTATGCTCGTGTTGAACAGCACCCAGAGACAGGGCGCTATCTCTTACGCAAAGCACGTGATATTAGCAAAGACCAGTCCTATTTCCTCGCCGCGCTCACACAGGAACAATTGCGCTGTGCGATGATGCCGCTCGGCGAATACACGAAAGCCGAGGTTCGGGACCTCGCCCGAAAGTATCAATTGCGAACCGCTGAAAAGATTGAGAGCCAAGAACTCTGCTTCGTTGCCGATACCAACTATAGACGCTTCCTTCAAGACAGAGTACCAGAAAAAATTCAGGGCGGCGATATTGTAGACGAGGGGGGCAATGTCCTCGGTAAGCATGACGGTGTACCGTTTTATACCGTTGGACAACGGCGTGGTTTGGGTATCGCAGTCGGGAAACCACTCTATGTGACGCAGCTCAACGCCTCCGAGAATACCGTTGTTGTCGGTGAATCCGATGCCCTTCTTGAGGATACAATGCATGTGGAACGGATCAACCTCATCGCCATTGAGAAGTTGACAGGACCGATCCGGGCGCACGTCAAGATCCGATCCCGGGACGACGGCGGTCCTGCTACAATTACGCCTATCAGCGATACAGAAGCGGTGGTAAACTTTGATGAACCGCGCCGTGCCATTACACCCGGACAAGCTACCGTCTTTTATGACGGTGAATACGTCCTCGGTGGCGGTTGGATTGTCGATGCCCGCGATGCCACTGTAGGAGGGGTTTGTAACCCCGATCTTCCGTCGTAAAACCCGAAATGACATTAAAACTCATCTGCCTTCTCGGTCCTACAGCAGTTGGTAAAACAGAGATAGCCATTCAACTCGCGCAACGCCTCAATGCTGAGATTGTCTCTGTCGATTCCCGCCAAATCTATCGACAGATGGACATCGGCACCGCCAAACCCACCGCTGAAGAACAGCAGGCGGCACGACATCACCTTATAGACTGCATCGACATTTCCCAACTCTTCTCCGTTGCCGACTATCAATCCCTCGCGGACGCAGCAATTGCCGACATCCAGAACAGGGGCAAGCGGGTACTGCTTGTTGGCGGTGCCGGTCTCTACTTCCGAGCGATTGTTGATGGGTTGTTTGAGGGGCCAGGAGCAAATCCTACCCTCCGAAAACGACTTGAGGGAGAAGCGGCACAATTCGGTGTTGATGCACTCCACAAGCAACTCCAAACCTACGACCCAGAATCTGCTGAGCGAATCCATCCTAACAATGTCGTCCGCGTCATCCGTGCTTTGGAAGTCTATGAATTGACAGGCACTCCGATGTCCGAACTCCAGCAGCAGTGGCATCCAGAAGAACAGCGGTATCCGTTCATCGCCTTCGGACTGACAATGCCGCGTGCACTGCTCTACCGTCGTATCGAACAGCGTGTAGACGTGATGCTTGCAAACGGATTGATAGCGGAGGTCGAGTCGTTGTTAGCGGCGAGTTATGCGCGTGATTCGGTCGCACTCCAGAGTTTCGGTTATCGGGAGTTGATTGCGTATCTGGACGGGGACTGCACGTATATGGAAGCGATCACGCAACTGAAACAGAACACTCGTCGGTTCGCGAAGCGGCAGTTGACATGGTTCCGCAAAGATACCCGAATTGAATGGCTGGATCGAGAATCAACATCCGACATTATTTCGCAGATTTTGAAAAGGATTAGCGGTATTTAGCGTTGACGTCGTTCCTCCGATGTGCTACACTCAATTGCCGACACGTTGAGCGAAAAGGAGAGAAAATGAGACGTTTTGGGACACAAGGACCCGTTAATCCTCAAGAGCACTACGTTGTTTCGCGGACCGAGGAGATCGCCGATTTCATCAACCGCGTTGAACAAGGTAAATATATTGTCTTATTTGCCCCACGCCAAACAGGTAAAACCACCTTCTTTCAGGCTGCGTTAGAAACGCTCGTTATCGGTAATACTGCTGACGCTCAACGGGAATCCCCTTCGGAGTTAACCTACTTCCCGATTCAACTGAATTTTGATATTTATAAAAACCTCGCCTTGTCTGTGTTCTATGGGCATCTCTATGAACAGATCCGGGAAGAAATAGAGACGGTTTTTCAGAAACGCGGTGCTATGTCGTCTGAGGCTTTACATCAATTTCTGGAAGACACTACGTTAACAGATCATCTCTCAATGCTGTCGTTCTTTAAACGGTTCGCGCGTCTTCTCGGTAATCAACAGGTTGTGCTTGTCATTGACGAATTTGATGGTATTCCACAAGTCGCCGTAAGCGATTTTCTGCATACCCTCCGCCATATCTACATTGCCGGTAAACCCCGATGTCCGCACAGTGTCGGTATCATCGGGGTTAAGAGTATTGCGCAGCTCAACTATGACCGGTCTATCTCCCCGTTCAATATCCAAGATGAGTTTCATCTACCCAACTTTACCCTTGAACAGGTGCAGGAACTACTTGGACAATATACTGAAGAGGTCGGACAACCCTTTGTCCCAGAAGTTATAGCAGCTATTCATAAGCAGACTGCCGGGCAACCTGTGCTTGTCAACCGATTCGCACAGATTCTCACAGAAGAATTGGAGGTTCCGAAAACCGAGCCGATTACCATGGCGCACTTTTCAGAGGCACATGCCCAACTCCTTGAGGAAGATAACGTTAACTTTACACATCTACTGACCAATATCAGAAGAGACCCGCGCTTTGAAAATCTTTTGATGCGAATTATGGCACGTGAGGAAGGTGTTGATTTCAATCTACGTAGTGATGTTGTAAGTGAACTTGCCACGTATGGTGTGATTGCAAGAGGTGATGATGGAATGTGTGAAATCATTAATCCAATCTACCTATATTGTATCTTACAAGCGTTCAAAGCAGTCGTGAACGGATTGGAAGATGAGTACTTGCCCGAAGGGACCCGTGAAGGTTTTCTTGATTATCTCACACCCGCAGGACTGATTGATATGGAGGCGTTACTTGACAACTTTCGAGATTTCATTGTCCGTGTTGGGTTCCAAATTTTACAGGTCCCCGATACACCCCAAGAGTCGGTTGGCAGACATCTTCTGCTGGCATATCTTGACCAATTTATTAAACTTATCGGTGGTTTTATGCATATTGAGGTGCCAACCGGCCGCGGTAGAATGGACATCATTATCATCCATAACCAGCAAAAATACATCGTAGAAACGAAAATTTGGAGAGGCGACGGTCGTTATCAGTCAGGCAAGAAGCAGCTTGCAGCATATCTCAGATCTGAAGGCCTAACGGAAGGCTATTATATCGTTTTTGATCATCGGCAGGAACCGGAACCACAGGTAAAAACAGAAGTGCTGGAGGGATTGACGATTCGGAGTTATGTTATTCCTGTGATGCAAGAACCGCCTTCAGGCATGCCGTCCAACTCCAGCACACTTTAAAGCCCCGTAGGGACAACACATATTAAAAACGTTATAGCAATCCTTTCTTTATAGGATTTCCGCTTAATTTTCTTACGAGAGCAGGCAGGAACAAGTGAGAAACAATCAAACCGATTTCCTACATATCGGGGAACAAAAGGGCTATATTGAATTCCTTAATGAGGGGACAACAATTCACTACATTGTCCCCGACAAAGAATACAGATTCACCGACCCCGAAGAACAGGTCCGTGCAAGATTTTACGTCGAATTAATCGAGCTTTTCCAATATTCCGAAAACCGAATAGATTTAGAGGTGCGTGTTCCACGCAGAACTCCCTCCGACCTCGCCGACATTGTCGTTTTCTCAGACGATGAAAAGAAAAATCCTTTTATTGTGATTGAGTGCAAAAAGGAAGAAATTTCTGAGGCGGAATTCGCACAGGCGACTGAACAGGCTTTTGGCAACTGCAACTCTTTGGGTGGACATTACGCCGTTGTCATTGCAGGGAATACGCGTAGATCCTTCGATGTCAAAAACTATAAGCCCGGTGAACGCTCCGAAAATATTATCGCTTCGCCACCCATTAGATACGATATAGTTCAGGAGTGGCGATATAGAAAAGGAGACCCGAATTGGGAACTATCCGTCATTGAAAGGGGCGACCTCATCCGCGTCCTTGAGAAGTGCCACGATACGCTCTGGCAGGGCGGAAGACTTACACCGACCGACGCGTTTGATGAACTCGCCAAAATCCTCTTTATCAAAATCCGAGATGAAAAGAAGGCGCGACGGAACGGTGAACCTTACGATTTTCAGATTAAGACGCGTGAAAGCTCAAAATCCGTTGCGAACCGAATTAACAGGCTCTATCGGGAAGCAAAAGACCAAGATCCTGAGGTATTTACAGAGGATATTGAAATCGATGAAAATCGATTGTTTTCGGTTGTCAATCACTTGCAAGGGATTAGCCTCAACCAGACCGATTTGGATGTGAAAGGCGTTGCGTTTGAACGGTTTTTGGGCAATTTTTTCAAAGGCGAAATCGGACAGTTTTTTACACCTCGCGAAGTCGTTGAGTTTATGGTTGACATGGTTACGCCACACCATGAGGAACTCATCCTCGATCCTGCGTGCGGTTCAGGCGGTTTTTTGTTGCACGCGCTGGATTACATCCGAAAACAAGCATCTGAATTTCACACCGCAGGGACTCCCGAACACTATACCCACTGGCACGATTTTGCGAAGGATCGGCTTTTTGGTATTGAGGTTAATGATTCCATTGCCCGCGTTGCCAAGATGAACATGATTATCCACGATGATGGGCATAGCAACGTTATTAGCAATGATGCGCTCGTCGATTTTGATACCCTCTACAACCAACACAGAGGCTTTGAAAAAGAGAGATTCGATGTAATTCTTACCAATCCACCTTTCGGAGCAGATGTCAAACAAGCGGAATTACCTTATCTTGAAAATTACGAACTTGGCAAAGGAAAAATTTCTCGAAAGACTGAAATTCTGTTTCTCGAACGCTGTTTTGACTTTCTCAAATGGGAGACCGGAAAACTCGCAATTATCTTACCCGACGGAATTTTGACGAATTCCTCACTACAAGATGTCCGTGATTACATTGAACGGCATTTCCAAATCCTCGCTGTTGTCTCGCTCCCACAGATTGCCTTCTCACATTTCGGGGCGGGTGTTAAAACGTCCATTCTATTCCTCCGAAAGTTTTCAGAGCAGGAATATGAACGCTATCAAGCCGCCATCAATCGGATTACCGAGAAGAACGAAGCCATCTATACGCCTCAAATTATGGTGCTTGAAGGCGAACGAAGGACGCTTATTGCGGAAGGTTCTCCAGAACAAGTCGCGATAAAAGAAACTTATAGACCGAGATTCAAGGCGGTTTTGGACAATATTGAGAGTTTAAATCAGAGACTTAACAAAACGCCATCAAAGACAGTTCAAAGACTCAGTGCCTTTTTCATCTCGGAAACGAGTGAACCATCTGTAGTGGAATTTCAGTTGTCCGATCCGCAAACTGCACGCGCGGAACTTAAAGCACAGACAAGCGAACTGAACGCGCTGGAAAAGGAATACAAGACGGCGTTTAAAGGAGCAGCCGACCCGGAATGGGAGAGCCAAGTCAAAGCAGAATACAAGGAGAAGATTGACGCTGTTAAAGAGGAATGGGGAGATAAGAATGCAGACGACATCCGAGAATGGGTCCGGGAAAACGCCAATGACGCTATCTTTATGGCAATCGCCGAGCGTATCGGCTACGATGCAACGGGACGCAAGGACCCAGTTAACGACCTTGATACCATCTGCGAAGAATATCGAAAGTTCACCGGAAATCCAGATTTTTTCGGGTAAGCCCTGATAGGGACGATCAAATTTTTCTCACCTATCGGGGCGAAACAATCAATAGGCGGATTGATCCTCATTTTCATCAACCTCAGTATCGTGCCTTTCATAAGAGGTTATCAGCAAGCAACTATCCGATTGTCCCATTTTCCAGTTTGATAACTGATTTGAAAAACGGTGTGGAGATCCGAACATACTCGGAGAATGGTTATAGATATTTACGAGTTTCAGATTTAGGCCAGCATGGTATTGAGAATGATAATCCAAGATATGTTGACGTTGAAGAAATCCCTGATAAAATAAAGTTGACAAACAACTCTTTTTTGATCTCCCGCTCCGGTTCTTTAGGATTGGTATCGGTCGTTGAGGATGAAATCAAAGAAGCTATCCTGAGTTCCCATATTTTCAAAGTCAATTTGGATACTACTAAAATTAGACCAGAATATCTTGAATCATTCTTAAGAAGCCAGATCGGACAGTTTCAATTTTTTCAGCATAACAACGGTGCAGTTATTCCTGAAATCAGTCAAACCGCTCTAAAATCCATCCGTGTTGTTTTGCCATCCGCCAACATACAAAACCATATCGTTAGTTTTATGCGATCCACCTATGCAGAGAAAAAACAGAAAGAGCAGGAGGCAAACGCACTTCTGGATTCAACTGATGATTACGTGCTGGCGGAATTGGGAATTGAGATGCCATCACAGAAAGAAAATAACATTGAAAACCGTGTTTTTACTGCAACGCTCAGCGAGGTATCTGGACGACGATTTGATCCGGAAATGTATTATCAGGTTTACTCGCTACATACGAAACTTTACCCGATGGAAAGGTTTCGAGATTGTGTTCTCATTAACCCTTCGACCTCCTTCTATGGATATGAATCGGGCACGAGCATAACCTTTGTGCCTATGGAAAAAGTTTCAGCCGAATACGGGGAAGCCGACTTATCTCTGGGCAAGACGGTCGCGGGAGCAAAGGGATATACACGGTTCAGGGACAACGATCTGATTTGGGCAAAAATCACGCCCTGTATGGAAAATGGAAAGTCTGCCGTTGTCAATAATTTGGAAGAAGGTATTGGATGCGGTTCGACAGAGTTCCATGTCTTTCGCGCGTTAGAAGCGATAAACATTCACTATATTTACGCACTGTTGCGCCTGAAGTCTTTACGAAAACATGCCGCACTGCATTTCACGGGTTCTGCTGGACAGCAAAGGGTCTCAAGTGAGTTCTTTAAGGAGTTAATCATTCCAAAGCCGCCGATTGAAAAACAAACTGAAATCGCTGATTATATCACTAATGCGCGTAATCGGGCTAAACAACTACAACAAGAAGCCGATGCCATCATAGAGCAGGCGAAAGAGAGAGTTAAGGGGATGCTATTGGGGGAAACATAGACTAAGTTGTGTGGGCATCCAATTTTTGTCATGGATGGCACTATCCGTAATTTTTTCAAAGCATTGACAATTGCCCGCCCGTCAGACGTTCAATGGCTTTCGCCTGCGTCACTTGCTCGTCGTTTTCGTCGATATGAATGACCGGTATATCCTGCGTTGTAAGACTTGCGCCGATGAGTTTGCATCGGTGGCACGCCTCCGGCTTCCCCTCACTGCACATCAAGACAACAGAGTGTTGTTGCAAGAAGGCAGTCTGCAGGCGTTCAATACCGCGTTGGTAGTATTCCCTCTCCTTGACCTTTTCGTAATCAAGTTTCCCGTTAACGTAACACGTTTCGTCGTCGGGTCTACCGCCGAGCGTATCTCCCATAAATACGTAGCGGATATTGTGCTGTTCGAGTTCATTCGCGAGTGCAGCTTTGGAGAATTCCGGCTTATAGCGTGAATAGGGGGCGGAGCGGACATCGATGAGGTAGGCGATCTCATGCTGGTGCAGCACTTCGATGAATTCCGCAATCGAACGGCTTCCGTAGCCTATGGTGTAGATTGGAACGATGGTGGGCGATTTTTCCATGATAGATTTATGGGTTGCTCATTTATCTTCTTTTCTGATGCCTTATCAGCGACATGTACGCATCATGGTCTCCGATCCAAAACCAAATCAAGCCTTCCTCGTGTTCAAATGCTAACGCTCGATAATTATCGCCAACTTTTGCACGCCACCACTCGCCAACCTTCTGAAGTTCAAGGGAGGGGTGTCTTGGATTTTCTTTGAGCAACTCAAATTTTCTGTCTGCGAGTTTTTGAATAGCGGGTGGTAGTCTATGGTAACACTCCCAAAACTCAGATTTGGCTTTATAGATCGGTTAGCCTCCCCGCCTGAATATCTTCAAGTATTTCATCGCGCAGCGTATCCAGTTTCCCTGCTTTTATATCCTCTTCAATTTGTTTGTCCCATGCTGCGGAACGGGCCTTTAGGATTTCATGAAGACTGTCTGCTAAAGCTTCCAAAAGGGCTTGTTGGGTAATGCCTTCACACATCTTCACTTCAGGCACATCAGGAATCTGTCCACTCCACCCAGTAGATGTTCTTTTTACAGAAGCCGTATAAGTTTCCTCAAAACGAGGGTCGTTCAGTTGGATGGGCCGTGGGTCTTTTTGTTGAATCTGTTGCTCTGGTACTCCTATAGCGGGGATCTTCGCGATGACAATAGTTCCCATATCTGTTTTCCTCCTGGAACGGTGCCTTTAATCTACAACTTGTCTACGATTCTCGTGTCTACACACAACAGACAGGCCCTGAACTCCTGCTGGAGTTGTCAGGCATGCTGTATGTAGTATACCACATTTTTAGATGCGATGCGAATTTATTCTTTTCACTTTTGCTGATATTTTACCGGCATCTCTGTCCATATAAATAAGTTTAGTCCCTACAAGCGATTCTTTAAAAAAATGCAGAGACTGCTATCCGAAAGCCGATGTCTGCCAGCCAGACCAACACGACTAACCATTCCACTCTTTTTCTTTTCAGATCGGCAACAATTGCGACACCCAGTGAAAGGACAATAAGATACCATATAGCAAATGGAGTAACCTGACTGAGAAGCGTCAGCTTCAGAACTCCGAGTGCGTGATCCCCAAACAGAAGATGGAGCCCCGGAATCATTTGGAGGTCTATAGGCTTTTGAACATCACCAATATCCTTGAAGCATAACAGCAACGCAGCGTTGATGAGCATGGAAAAGACCAAGATGAGTTCCGAGTAGACCACCGCGGCGAACATGGTTTTAAATGCCAGTGCTTTCGAGCTACCCAGTAGTCGGACACCGAGGTAGAAAAGTCCAGCAAAAACCAGCCATTTGATGAGTAATGGAAGCGGTGTCAGGAAAAGACCTATGGAACTAAATAATTTTGCCATTGGTTGACCTTGTTCCATCTGAGTCGCATCCATACCGGATTCGAGCATTTTGGTGCGTGCCATCTGTTCTGAAAATGGCAAAATCGCCCACGCAATGCTGATTGACACAACAGCAATAATGATGAATACCGTAAACCAATTCGATTGCTCCTTTAATGCCGTAAACGCCTCGCTGGGCGCGCCGAAAATATTTCCGATAATCTGCAATTTCCGTTTCATATTTCCTCCCTTTACTGATAAGTCTCCAGCAACTAATGGAGCGAGCTCTATGGTGTTCCTATTACTAATTTCTTTGCAGGTTGTCCCCTTCTTTTTGAGAGAATGATGCCAAAGCCAATTGTGATAGTGTATATAGCGATATACAAATATATATGGAGCTGATAGACAATATATTGAATGCCTAAAACTCCACTAAAAACAATAAGACCGAGCAGAAACGGCACGAGATCGTCTATCCCTTTTTTCTCCTGAGGTTCTTGTGAAAAAGGGAGCGTAATCATTGATATCCAGCAGAATGAGAGGTAGCACAGCGACCCTATGAGACTCGGTAAAATATAAACGAGTACAAAAAATGGGTGCCAGAGAAATACATAGATGCCCGTCAAAATGATGAAGTAGGGCACAACGAAATAAACGATGATTGCCAACTTCGCACCCTTAAAGAAACTATCGTGAGATTCCACCGGAACAATTGTGAAAATCCATGCCGCTTTCCAATCTTCTGAGAATCTAAGAATGCTGAGCAGACAACTCAGCGCATACGCACAAACGCAGAACGAATAGATAGAAACGCCGATCGCTAGACCGATGCTAAACGGGCGACCCATGAGTTCAGGAATTACCGGAATCATAGGAACGACTGCAGCCAAGGAAACCCCCAATTTCCCGAAAAGTCTGACTTTTGTGTTACGGTCCCTTTTTAGGTAGATAGATACGAATTGAAATCCTGCGCGCGTCTCGGTATTTTTCAGTAATGATGTTAAACGGTTGCCTACCTTGTTTACCTTCCGTATAGCATTCGGCGACTCCAACAAGAGCGAAACATGTTCGGCGTATTTCAGCGAGATCCGTCCCAATGGGATGACGACGCATAAAACCGTCGAGAGGACAGATAGAATCGATAGATATAAAAAAACGAATCGCGTCTCTCCGAGTATGAAATGGACAAGTCCAGCGAACCAACTGCACGGCAGGACGTAAACCCATTTCAATTCTTCAATCTGATTCCAATCAACGAGCGCAACGCGAAAAATTGAGATGAGGTGAGGTAGCAGATAAAAACATAGTGGCACCAAAATCGCAAGAACCAGTTGCGAGTAGGCAACGAGGTCTCGGAATCTCTCCCATTGATACAGTTTTATCAAATGTCCATAGAACGCTGAAATGAATCCGACAACGAAGAACGCTGCCATGAAGGATACGGGTAAATAAACCACTGGAAAGAAAATCGGTGCGTTTTTCGACCATATCCCTAAAATTGCTGGCGGAAGGTTCAATACCCCTGCGAAAACAACGATGTAAAGCAGGACATGCGTGAATTTCACAAGAAAGTAGGTTCGCGATGAAATGGGGAGATGTGCCAACGTCCGGTAATCCGTTGGATTGATAATCACCTCAAGCCGGGAGATGACAGTGAACGCCAGCATCGTCATTGAGACGAACAGCGTGAGGAGTGTGAAACTGAAATTGTCAAGAGCAAACGCCGAGAAGGATACAAATGTACTTGAAATCGCATACAAACCTACCAATAGAGCGGGAGAATCACTGAGAAAGGATTTTGAGGGTTCCCTGCGCGCTTTTACACGCCTATCGGTCTTCAGCAACAGTCTATAGTGATGGGGTTCAGCACCAAGGATTTTAAGGAATCTATTAAACATCTCTGTGTTCCGTCATGGTATGAATGACGCTGGCGGATTTTACACCCACTTCATCTGCTTCCGTCAGGAGCGCGAAGATCTCCTCAAGAGAGGTCCGGTGTGCCATCTCTCGGAGTTCATCAATACTCCCGTCAGCCACAATTTTTCCGCGATTTAGAATCAGGACACGGTGGCAGATATTCTCGGCAACGTCCAGAATATGGGTGCAATAGAGAATCGTTTTTCCGATGCCAGCGAGGTCTTGCAAAATTTTCTTCATCAGTGTCACCGTTGAGACATCAAGGTTGCTAAACGGTTCATCAAGGAAAAGGACATCGGGATTATGGAGGAGTGCGGAGATGATCAGCACCTTCTGTCGCATTCCTTTTGACAAACTGCTCATCCGCTGGTGTGCCGCCCTTGTGAGTTGAAATACCTGAAGAAAATCGTCTATTTTCTCAGCAATCGATTTTTCGGTCATGTGGTACAGTTGACCGACCAATTGTAGGTATTCAACAGGTGTGAGCGTCTCGTAGAGTATTGCGTCTTCAGGGACATACCCGATGCGTCTTTTGAGCTCAATGTCGTCTGTCTGACTATCACATCCTGCAACAACAACTTGTCCACGCGTCGGTTGTAGCATACCAACCAACATTTTGACAGTTGTCGATTTACCTGCACCGTTTGGACCCAAATAGCCGACAATTTGACCCGGTGGGATTTCAAAACTAATGTTGTCAACAGCGACGGTGCGACCATAGGTTTTTGTAAGTTCGGACACACAAATCATGACAATCCCCTCCATTTATCTGCGCCGTCAACGACGAAGAGACCATTAAATGTAACAGCACACGGCGTATGCCTTCTACTTTTAACTATAGATATGAAATCGAAAAAGTTAATACCTAATTTCACTTTTTTTTAGAATTTTTAGGAATTTAAGCAATTTTTTTTATTTTTCTGCTTTCTTTCCTAAAAATCAGTGAAATATTTGCATAATATTCCAAATCTAACAAAAAATAGGTGATGCTTCAGCACAATCTTATATGGTTTTGAATCAAATACCGCTGTTCCAAAATATCCTTGCCGTTTTTCTGTGGTGTATGCTATATTACCGTCAATGAAAATAGTTTTTCAAGACTTCATCTTCCGCACTCCCACACCCAATATGAAGAATTATAGTGTCAGAATGATTCGTGAGAACATGGAGAACATCCCGCAATTCCCGGTTCCAGATGGGTTTGCAATCCGAAATTATCGTCGGAATGAGGGACATATCTGGACGCGGATACTGCAAGCGGGGGAGCCGTACGCTGAAATTGATGACGGACTTTTCGATCGCGAGTTTAAACGTCATCTTTCAGTGATGGAGGATAGAAGTTTTTATCTGACGACGGACACAGGCGAGGAAATCGGCACAATCACGGCGTGGTGGCAAGATATAGATGGAGAAGTGTGGGGACAGATCCACTGGGTCGTGATTCATCCCGACTATCAAGGACGCGGGCTTTCCAAACCGATGATGACCGTAGCGATGGAGCGTTTGAAACAATCCCACGAACGCTGTTTTCTCGGTACGTCAACCGGACGTATTCCAGCGATCAAAGTTTATCTTGACTTTGGCTTCACACCCGACATGTCACATGAGAATAGCCAAGAGGCTTGGACAGAAGTCGCATCCGTTTTGGAACATCCGAGTCTTGCGAGTTTCCAGAAATTGTTGTGAAAAATTCAAATTGTTACCCAACTGTTGTAGGTGTTTGAAGTGTGTAGGGGTAGGTCTTGTGCCTACCCTGTGTCTTTAGGTTATTATTAAATAAAGTAAAGGAGGTTGCCTGATGGACAGAGCAATAACCCCAACTCTCAACGATCAACAGATCGCCGACTACCATGAGGACGGCTACGTAATCGTACGCAATACCTTGTCCGCGCAGGAAGCGGATGAACTTCGGCGTGTCGTCCAAAAACAGGTAAAACGCGATGCCTATCCATCGACGCTTAAATATCCTGAGCCAGCGAAATATACGGTGAGTGGCAACCGTCTCGCCGATCCCGGACTCACCGAGATTGCCGAACACCCGACGGTTATCGGTACCGTGGAATCTGCACTCGGTCAACCCGCACATCTCACTGCCTATGTTGCGTATTTGCGGACACCCGGTGATAAAGGGGGTAGAGCGCATTGCGACTACAAACGCTGGCGACCTGTCGGTTCATCGATGAACTGGGTGTTTGCCATCATCCCGCTGACCGATTTCGATACGGAGTATGGTCCCTTTCTCGTGTCGCCCAAATCGCATAAGTTAACACAAGTGATTGATCCGGATGCACACATCTTAGACGTAACCCGTCCCGATCCCGAACAGTTACCGCCTTTCATCGATCCCGAACTCAAAGCGGGGGACTTGCTTGTCGTCAACGAGCATGTCTGGCACGAAGCACCTCCTGGCACTACAACTGAAGACCGGTGCGGGATTTTCAATAAATATTGTGCCGTAGACGCACCACCCGCCGCGGGATATTACCCTTACAATCTCACCGCGTTGGACGCATTGAGCGACGATGGGAAGCGTCTCATTCCCGTCTGTTTCGACAAGCCGATTGCAACGACGCGTCTGCTTATTGAGGACTCATCAGGTCAGGAATCGAAATTCTTGCTCCGCCGCGATGCCGAAACAAATTCTTGGGAATTGCCGGGAGGTGAAGGTTGGGAAGAGGAGAAAGGTGTCGGTTGGGATGTCGGCGCACGGATCGGTTCACTTCAAGATCTCACCCAAACCCAACTCGGTTTAGATGTCTCTTGGATGTCGTATATTGAGGATGTTGAAGGGGAAGAGGGCATCTGTCGTATCTACGGCTTTTCTGATGAAAACTTAGACCTTGATGTCCTTGCCAATAACAGTTGTGAGTGGTTCACGAAATCTGAACTGAAGCAACGTCTCGGTGAGAGTGATGCTATTTACGGTGCTGTTGATACGTGGCAGCAAACGGATGTAATTAGAGGTAAGGGCAAAGCGTGTCATCAGAGCCGACACCAGTTTGAGTAGATTTCGTTCTTTAGTAGGACTTACGCACTCCCTCTTAAAGTCCCCCTGATAAGGGGGATTTAGGGGGTTAAATCACTGAAATAACGCCTTTTTGGGTGAAATATATTGCTTTTTTATGCAATTTGCGTAAGTTCTGTTTAGGTGTAGTTTGAGAACGCGCTCGTCAATTGAGCGCGACAACTTATTCAGCATCAAACCTGTGATAAGCGTGATGTACGGAATTTATCGAATAGGGTAAATCCAATACATTAATCGTCAGCGATGCCTGCAGTGATGTTGAAACGTCCTTCATTTGTCCAAATGCTTTCAATGTAGAGTGTGAAAGTGTAAACCTGATTATTATGGTATTTTTGAAGGTTTATAGCACCAAAAGGACCCATATCATCTATAACCCAGAAAACCACATTTCTATTGTTCGTGGAAAGTGTCACCCTACCTTCTTTAAGCATTAACAATTCAAGATCTACATCTGTATCACCCATATCTGCTCGATAGCCTCCCACCTCATGGAGTATATCAAGTGAAACAGTCGCTTGAAGACGCACTGTTTTCCCAACGTAGCTTCCACTACCTGCGGATACATCGGCAACAACCGCTTCGAGGGTCGTGTTGACGACTTCGATATCGGCTGGTCCGGTGTGTTCAGGGACATCAGCCCAGATAGCAAGGAAACGCTCCCAGTTTCCGGTTGTACGTTCGGAAATGTCTTCGATAAAAAGTGTAAAGGTGTAAGTTGTATGAGGACGAATATGTGATAGATCACTTTTCATGTACGCAAAATAATAGTTACCCAGATTCAATTCAGCATTATATTCCGAGTCCTCGATGAAAAAACGGACTTTATCGTTATGTGTGAACAATTCTATCGCGGGATTAAGCGTTAAAGCAGTGAATCCAACAGCAATTCTGCCAGCCGCGGTAATCGTAACCTTCTGTCCTTTATATTTTGAGTTGGTGCCGTGTTTTTCAACGTCGTTGACAATATCCGTAAGGGGGACAGATTCAACAATATCGGTATCCGGATCAGATTCTGCACAGCCTCCAAAGATAAAAATAGCGAAGCAAGCACTTAAGGTTGTAAGAAGTTTCATGCCAGACACCTTTCAGGACGATTTTCGCTTGGATGTAAACCGCAGAGGGAGATTTTTCGTTATCAATAAGTGAGAACTGTGGTGAATTATCAACAACTCGCGAGAAAAGGAGATTGAAAAATGAACCGCATTTTCACAACAACCCCATTTGTGTTAATCGTAGGTCTGACGTGCCTTTTCCTCATCAGTTGTGCCTCCTTATATCAGCCACTTCCCAAACGGATAGCCGCATCACATCTGTCATGCGAAGCGTACCCGAGACTTGTTGATGGCAACCTCGCCACAACCGGGATCCTCAAGGTAAAGGGTATGGTTGAAAAGGATTACACTGAGGCGGGTGTAATCTTTCCGAGACGGTATGACGACTGGTTGGAAGGCAGAAATAAGGCTGAGGCGTGGATTCAACTCGATACGCTAACTCCTATCGCCTATATTGAGATACATCCCGTTTCAACCATTTACCGACTTTTGGTACACACAGCGACAGCGGACATACTACCTGGAGGACAGGAATATCAGTTTGAGCCTATCAGAAGGTATAAGATCGCGAGATCCGAGAATGGGGAAGTCATCCGCATCAACATCGACAGACCCGTGCGTTGGCTTCGACTCACTATCCATGCAAATCGGGATTTAGCACACGCCGAACGAGAACCCTTGACACAGAAAATTAAAGTGCCCTTTAAGGACATTGTGATCCGAGAAGTCAGGTTTTATGCGCAACACGGGAGACCTGTACATTGAAAACCGGGCACTGTCTTCTCATCAACTATTGGAATCGGCTTCGAGTCGCTTTTTCTGCTCTGCGAGCATCTTCTGCTGACGCTTGACGCGTTCTGGTACTAAACGTTCCCGCGGTGCTGTCGGTTTGAAGTCCAATCGGTCTTTCCCTAATCCGTGCAGCACCGCTAACTCCACCGGTGAAAAATCATCTGGGTTTTCACGATTGAAATTCATCGGTTCCTTGAGGGAAACTGGCGGATTCGTGATGAAACGGGCGCGTCCGGAAGGATTCTGCGAAGCGGCGTGCAAGATGAACGGGTGCAGCAGCACAACGTCCCCTGCTTTTCCAGTCATTTCCACAAAATCTTGGCATTTGTCGATGAGTTGACCAAAACCGCCGGGCAACAATCCTTCTGGATGTTCATATAACCGCTGTGCGACATGCTGGACTGAATCACACGCCACAAACGTCCCGCCGCTTTCTGGGTAGATATCCGACCAGACGACGATTGTGAGCAAACCCTGCTCTGGACTATCTAAGAAATGACGGAAGAAATCTCCATCCTTGTGCCACCCACCGACCTCTGGAGAAGGTGGTTGCCAAGGCGTGTCCGCGCCTAATCCAAAGTTGATAATGAAACCGTCACCCCATCCTGGCTTTGAGTCGCCCCAAAAATTGACAATCCTGTCTTCACCGCCGAGCAGGTCACAAATAGCATCCCACGCACTCGGTGCAACATCCTCAATCAGTACCCTATTCATAGAGGGCAGATGAATGCGGGGTTCCGCCCAAGTCGTCGGATCGTCTGGATCATAACCGAGCCGTTTGAAAGCGAAGGCGCGCCATTCTTCCGCTAGTTCGCGCGGAAAGCAGTCTTTCAGGATAACATGTCCCTTCTCAATGAAGTGGTTAACATCTGCTTCGGTAAGTGTCCTATAGGTTCTTGCCATATTTTAATTATCCCTTGCGGTTCGATCAGGTGAATTGGGTGAATAACGACACGCGGCGTAGATCCGCCTGCGCCGTTGTTGCAGGCTACAATTACTGGATACTCGCTAACAACGTTTCTACGAGTTTTGTTGCGAACTCGTCGTCGTTAATGTGAGCGTCCATCTCAATAACCGTAACATTATCCCCGATGTGTGCCTTCAGATTCTCGATCCATGCAACTCGTGCTTCGGGAGAATCAAAAGGTTGCCCCGTTTTGTCGATCGCTGATACACCCTGTGTCGGGATAATAACCGTTGTAGGTCCCTGCGCTTCGCTGAGTTTACGAGCCATAATGCGTCCGAGTTCGGCGGTTTCTTCAGCGGTCGTTCGCATGAGTGTCACTGTCGGATTGTGCTGATAGAACAACCGGTCGCTGAACTGTTCTGGCACTGTGTCAGGGGGACCGAAATTCACCATATCCAGCGCGCCCGGCGCGACAACTTGCGGCAGTCCAGATTCTCCTGCGGCTTCTAACCGATCGGGACCGGCACTGAGGACCCCACCGACCAATTCGTCAGCAAGCTCAGTTGTTGTCACGTCTAACACCCCAGCGAGGAAACCTCCTTTGACGAGATCTTCCATCGCCTGTCCGCCTGTGCCGGTTGCGTGAAAGACGAGGACCTCATAACCAGCGGCTTCAAGAATTTCCATTGCTTTTGTGACACATGGAGTTGTCACGCCAAACATCGTCGCTGCGATTAGAGGCTTGTCTGCTGTTGCCTCTGGCATTTCCGCGTTGACCATTCCGACGATCGCGCCAGCGGCGTTGGCGAGAATCTGTCGGGACAATCGGTTGATACCAGCGATGTCCACAACAGAGTACATCATACATATATCTTTAGATTGGACATATGGACTCGTATCACCCGATGCCAAGGTTGACACCATAATTTTCGGGACACCCACGGGTACTGCCTGCATCGCCGTGGTGCCGATGGTAGTTCCTGCGGAACCACCGAGTGAGATAATCCCGTCAATCTCGCCTGTCGCCTGTTTTTCAGCAATAAGCGCGGCGGCACCCTGTGCCATCACAGCGACGCTGTTCCCTCGGTCGCCTTCATCTCTCAAAGCCTGGAGGGATGAACCTCCGGCTTGTGCGACTTCATCCGCAGAAACGTCCGGTGTTAATTCCGGTTCTCCCAGTATACCCGTATTGATAACACATGTTGAGGTGCCGGTTGATTCTATTTGCGTTTTGATAAATGAAAATTCCAAACCCTTCGTGTCCATTGTGCCGACAATGCAAACCGTTTTCGACATGCCCGAATTCCTCCGCTGTCTCATAATTTGGGATTTACGCTATTGAGTGTATTCTAACCTTACCTTGCATAAATCTAATAGGGTATTATAGGGCGCGTCGTAAAGTCTGTCAAGAGAATTTTTATGAAAAAGTTGACACAATTCGCGGGATGTGATACACTAAAAAATGGCTGTCGGCTAGCCAATTTGCTATGTCAGGTTAGTGGAGGAGATACGTGAAATCAATCGATTCTAAACAAGCAGGATTAACATCAATACAAATTTTAGTTGTCGTCATCGTTCTCGGAATTATTGCGGCTGTCCTTTTGGCACCTCGGTTGCTCGGACAGGCGGGGCGTGCCTTGCAGGCACAAGCCGCCGAGGATATCGAAACGCTTGGGATCGCTCTTGATAGGTACGCTAAAGATAACGGTGACTATCCATCGAGTGAACAGGGTTTAAAGGCACTTTGGGAGATACCCGAAGCACCACCAAAACCTATAAACTGGTTAGAACCCTATATTCAAATTCCGATTACGAAAGATCCGTGGGGAAACCCTTATGTCTATGTTCGTCCGGGTAACCACGACCGGTACGGATACGATCTCATCTCTTTCGGGAGCGATGGCGTTGAAGGCGGGACAGGTGAAGCGGAGGATGTCATGAGTTGGATCCGGCGCGATGAGTAATTTAATTTTACTTTGCAGGGGAACGACATAGGTTGCGTCGTTGACGTGCCTTCCTGGATATCCGCTCTCCATTTCATTATGCGTTACGGATCCGATTGTAGGAGGGAACTCCGATTCCCGATAGAATAACCGAAAACCTGCGCGTAATGAAATTATGTTCTTCTTAAATGGCATAATTTGTCCCCCATACGCTATTCGCTATGGGATGGCTTCGGCTTTCTGCATTTACATTTGGAGCGTAGTCCAAGATTCCATAATTATGGTAAAACCTATAATTAAGTAGACATCTCAATAGAATCAAAAACTCACACCTCCGCTGGTGAGGTTTCTAACCTCGCCTCTTTAGAGTGTCTAATTAATTCTAAAATCTATTATAAAAAAATATGAAGATTACTCAAATAGACGTTATCAAAGTGAGAGTTCCATATCATGAAGGCATTTATGAACTCATGACGCGTCGTAATCTTTATCAGATTGATTACGTCTACAAGGTACACACCGATGTAGGACTCGTTGGGATTGGCGATGGGGCGTTTCAGGCAGACGATGTCGTGGAGCGTTACGTCGGTAGAAACCCATTTGAATTTATGAATGGTTGGGCACCGACACCTCTCCAGCAGGCTTTTTACGACATCATGGGGAAAGCACTTGGTCTGCCGGTCCATCAACTTTTAGGTGAAAAAGTTCACGACAAAACGCAATTCGGCTACTGGTCGATTGACATGACCCCCGAGGAATGGGCGGCAGAGGCACAACACGCTTATGCCCTCGGCTATCGTCTCCACAAAATCAAAGCCCGTCCGTGGTTTGAAGTGCGTGAGCAGGTGGAGGCAATCGCAGGCGTTGTGCCAGATGATTATCGGCTCCGCGTCGATGCCAATGACTCTTTTGAGACCCCGGCACGCACTCTTGAAGTCGTACGTCAGCTTCAAGATTACAATATAGAGTCGTTTGAGACACCGATCCCACAAGCCGATATTGCCGGATACCAAGAGATTAAGCGACACACCGACATGCCGATAACGATCCACTTCGGCAACCCGGACCCAATCGAAGCAATACGGGCAAATATGAACGATTCGTTTATTATCGCTTACCCGGACTCACGCGCTGCCAATGCTATACGGGAGGCGGTTATTTCAAACGCTGCCCATCTTCCAGTCTGGATACAGATTGTCGGACTCGGCATGACGACCTGTTATGTTATGCATCTCGCTGCGGTGCTGCCGAATGCAACCCTGTCGGCAATTACGCTAAATGCTTTGCGCGCTTTTGATCTTGTTACGCCTTCAACGATTCCGCTTGTTGACGGATACGCAACTATTCCAGATAAACCGGGATTAGGGGTTGAATTGGACGAGGACGCACTTGATAATTGTCGAGTCTGAGGAGAAGGAAAAAGAACTCAATGATGTTGTAGAGAACGGGTTAGCCGGTTATGCCGCTGTTGATACGGTTGGCAAATTGGCAGCAACTTGGGCTTTACTAAAAACGAGAAGATAAATAACAGGCACATCCGTGTGCTGAAGCAGAAATGGAGAAAACGCATTATGCAAATGCACGTAGGTGGAGAATGGATTGATAAATCCGATAAAATTGATGTACTCAGTCCCTTTGACGGTTCGGTCGTTGACACTGTACCCAGAGGGGACGCAGCCGACGTTGAGACCGCTATTCAGACCGCAGAACGCGGCGCAAAGATTATGGCGGGGATGACCGGCTATGAACGCTACGAGATCTTGCGTAAAGTTGCGGACTTGATGGTAGAACGGGCTGGTGAACTCGCCGAAGTTATCACCCGCGAGGAGGGGAAAATCCTTGCCGAGGCGACAATTGAAGCGACGCGCGCTTCCGAGATTATTGCTCTCTCGGCAGAAGAAGCAAAGCGATTGACCGGTGAAACAATTCCCCTTGAAGGCGCGCCCGGTGTCAAAGACAAACTCGGCTTTACAGTGCGCATGCCGTGTGGTATCGTTGCCGGTATTAGTCCCTTCAACTTCCCACTGCACCTTGTCTGCCACAAAGCGGGTCCCGCGATCGCCGGTGGAAACGCAATTATCATCAAGCCCGCGACGGACACACCGCTCTCCGCACTGAAACTGGTGGAACTCTTCTTGGAAGCGGGGACACCGCCTGAGGCGATTCAGTGTGTGACAGGACCCGGTGGCGAAATCGGTGATACCCTCTGTGCGGATCACCGCGTCCGAAAAATTACCTTTACCGGTAGCCGTGATGTCGGCGAGCATATCTGTAAGGTCGCAGGATTAAAGCGTGTCACGATGGAACTCGGCTCGAACTCACCGCTCATCGTTATGCCTGACGCGGATCCCGAAAAGGTTGCGCGTGCCGCGGCGGCATCCGGTTATTCCAATGCAGGACAGGTCTGTATCTCAACGCAGCGTGTCATCGCACATGAAAAAATCTACGGTGATTTCTTAGATGCATTCCAAGCGGAAGTCGATCAGATCAGTACCGGTGACCCGCTCGCAGAAGGAACACGGATGGGACCGATGATTCGAGAAGGCGATGCCACGCGTGTTGCCGAATGGATTCAGGAGGCTGTCTCGGATGGTGCGGAACTTCTCACCGGCGGAGATAAGCAGGATCAGTTCGTTACGCCTGCCATCCTTGCCAATGTCAAACCGGAGATGAAAATCTCCTGTGATGAAGTCTTCGGACCGGCTGTCGGTGTAACGCGCGTCAATGACATTGACGAAGCGATCGCCCTCGCCAACGATACGAATTACGGGCTGAGTGCCGCCATTTTCACACAGAACGTCGATTGGGCAATGAAGTTTGTGCGTGAGGTGGAATCTGGTAACCTGATGGTGAACTGGGGCACGCAGTGGCGTGCGGATCTGATGCCGTATGGCGGTGTTAAAGAGAGCGGTATGGGCAAAGAGGGTCCGAAATACGCCATAGAAGAAATGACCGAATTGAAGATGGCGATCTTCCATTTAGATAGTTAATGAAAGCGTTGAATGATCTAACGTATAAAAATAAACCCGCTGCTGATTTGTATCAACGGCGGGTTTATCTTTTGTCTGTGTATACGCTTTAGAGCGTTCTGTGTTAGGACGGTGTCGAGTATTGCTTCAGTTGAAAAAAAGAGGTGGAAACCAACCATAGGATTTCCGATAGGTGATCTACTCTTCCTCTTCAGTTTTCGACTCAGTGATCACCTTCTGTGCGACATCGTCAGGTGTGATCTCGTAATGCGAGAACTCCATCGCGAAGGTGCCACGGGCACTCGTCATCGACTTGAGATCAATTGAATATCGAAGCATCTCCGAGAGGGGAACGTGTGCCTGAATTATCTGCTTCCTCCCCGTCTGTTCAACACCCATTACCTGTCCACGTCGTCCATTCAGGTCGCCAATAATGCTGCCCATGAACTGTTCGGGCACCGTAATATCGACGCTCATCACGGGTTCGAGCAAACACGCTTCTGCTTGTTCAGCGGCGGCAGCAAAGGCGATAGAGCCAGCGATCTGGAACGCCATATCCGAAGAATCGACAGGGTGGTATTTACCATCGTAGAGGTCAATTTGGATATCAACGACTGGGAAGCCTGCGAGTAGACCTCTGTCCATTCTTTCGCGGATGCCTTTTTCGACAGCCGGGATATAGTTGCGCGGGATCGCACCACCGACGATGTTGTTAACAAACTCAAACCCCTCACCGCGTTGTAAGGGAGCGAGATTAATCGTGACATCGCCGAACTGTCCTCTTCCACCGGATTGACGTTTATGTCTGCCTTGAATGCTCCGAACACTGCGACGAATTGTTTCCCGATAGGGCACTTTCGGCGGTGAGACTTCCGTTTCGACCCCGAATTTGTCTGCCATTCGTTCCCGATTGATGTTGATGTGCAAGTCTCCGAGCCCAGAGATGAGAAGTTGTTTAGTGCCTTCGTTACGCTCAATCCTGAAGGTCGGATCTTCTTCGGACATCCGTGTGAGTGATGTCATTAACTTTTCATCGTCGCCTTCGCGCGTCGGATGAATGGCATAAGAGATGGTGGAATTCGGGAACTCGATCCCTGGGAGTTGAATGGATGCATCTCTATCGCAGAGCGTGTCCCCCGTTTGGGTCGCGGCGAGTTTCGTCAGGGCACCGATGTCTCCTGCTGCCACATGCGGCGTACTGATCGAATCCTTACCATTCATGAACGCTGTTTTTCCGAGGCGTTCAACTTGTCCTCGCGTCGAATTGCTGACTTGGGTATCCCCTTCCAGTATACCGGAATAGACCCGGAAGAAGCTCAACTGCCCGGCAAACGGGTCGGCAATCGATTTGAATACGATAGCGGACATCGAGGCATCCGGTGAGGGTTCGCGACTGTCCTCTTCATTCTCTGCGGATGTAACTGCGCCTACATCGGCAGGGGATGGGCAGCCAGTCAGCAGTGTATCCATCAATTGTTGCACGCCGATATTGTTTAAGGCGGCACCGCAAAGCACAGGGGTAAACTGATTCTCGAAAATCCCAATTTGCAAGCCGTTCTGAATCTCTTCATCTGATAGTTCGCCTTCAAAAAACTTCTCGATGAGTTCATCGTCGCTTTCTGCCGCGACTTCAACGAGTGCTTCGCGAGTTTCTTCAGCCTCTGTCTCCAAGTCTGCGGGTATTTCGGATTTTGCTGCGCGCTTACTTCCATCGGGTTGCAGATAAGCCGCCATCTGTATAACATCGACGACACCGGCGAACTGATCCTCTTGACCGATCGGCAGTTGAGTAGGGACCGCCCGTGTCTCTAAAATTTCTTCAATACTTGCGAGTGCGTTTTCAAAACTGGCGTTCTCTTTATCCATTTTGTTGATAAAGATGAGGCGTGGCAGTTCATATTTGTCTGCGATTTCCCAGACCTTCTCGGTTCCACCTTCGACCCCGGTTGTTGCATCGACGACGACGACAACAGCATCGACGACTCGAAGTACGCTGTGGAGGTCACCATGAAAATCCTCTGCACCCGGGGTATCAATCAGATTTAGTTTATGTCCTTCCCATTCTGCAATACAGACTGAACAGTTGAGGGTCGTTTTGCGTTCAATCTCGTCAGCGGCATAGTCAGCTACAGAATTTCCACTATCGACAGCCCCCATTCGCTCAATAGCACCACCATTGTAAAGCATCGCTTCAACGAGTGATGTTTTGCCTGCTCCTGAATGCGCGATAATTGCAATGTTTCGGATCTGGTCTGTCCTGTATTGTTTCATACGTCCAAAAGTTTCTCCTTTTACTATTAACCACACGGAATAGAGCGAGCTACGCCGTTTAAAACTAAATCTTAGCACAATATGGCAAAAATGTCAAGAAAATATTTCTATCAATACTGTCGCGATTAAAAAACGCCTGACATAATACACTTGGTTTAAGTTATAATTAATTGCGATCATAAACTTTAAAAGGAGGCATCTATGCAAAATCTTTTCTTTGCGCTCGGTTCAGGTTTGAGTCTACTCGGTGTCGTTTTTGGGGCGTTTGGGGCACATGCTTTGCGATCAAAACTCTCGCCGGAGATGCTTGAGACGTTTGAAGTCGCAGTTCGATATCAGATGTATCACAGTCTGGGGATGATTGCGGCGGCGTGGGCGGTATCGCAGTGGCAGAACCAACTCACAGCTGCATCGGGATGGTGCTTTTTCGCTGGCATCCTAATTTTTTCGGGGAGCCTTTATGTGCTGAGTCTTACGGGTATCCGATGGCTCGGTGCCATTACACCCATCGGTGGCTTGGCATTTATTGTCGGTTGGGGGTGTCTGACACTCGCAGCGATCAGGGGTGGCTGAAACTGAATAGGCAGCCACGTTTTCCGCTGCTACTGTGATGGGGTAGCCAGCGCAATGCCGATAGTGAGTGTACTGTCGGTGACAACATCTTCAATATTTGAACCGTCGAGGTTGGCACGCTGAACCTTCCTTTATTCCTTTACTGGGCGGAACAAGTTCCTCGCCGGTGTGGAGTGTCCAATTAATTCTAAACTTTACTATAGTTTTAAGCATTAACTAAATTGAGGAGAGGGTTGACAGATTACGCAGTGTTGTGTAAAATAATTAGAATTAAGAGCAGTTGATAGATTTCCAGAGTTGACTGTGAAACTCGTAAGAAAACCGGGCGAAAGATTTCGTGTTTGGAACACCTATAAGGAGAAAATTCATGAAGCAGTTAAACATTCAGTGCCTTTGTATATGTGTCTGTTTTGCTTTCATATTAGCGATACACCCAGCGGTAGCGATCCGTTACGAGTTTGATAACGACAAAGAGATTGCGGATTGGGAGTTGGGACCGCAGGCAACCGCAAAAGTGAAAGACGGTATGCTTGAACTGACTGTCGCCGGTGGGCAGAATTCAGGTATCTACTTTGGGGACGAAAACTGGACGGATTACCGAATGGAAGTCAAGGCACGAAAAATTAATGGACCCTATTTCCATCTGTTTGTTCGGACGGAAGAACCCGCGGTGGATTTCTATTTCATGGAGATCAGTTACAACTCGCATACAACTTCGGTTTTCATGTTTAGTGGTGGTGCCGCGAATGAGATTACCGGCGGTCCGCGCCCGAAACGTCCCGATTCAAAGGACGACAAAGGTGGCGATGCCTATACGATAGTCTTTGAAATAGAAGGGGAAACCCTCAGAACCTACATTGATGGGGAACTGATGGTTGAAACCGAGGATGGGACTTACGATAAGGGGCGTCCCGGCTTAGGGGGCAGGGATTCAACCGTTGCGTATGAATATGTTGAAATTAATGGTAAAGGTGTCCCGCCTACAGCAGTTGAACCCGCAGACAAATTGGCTACACTGTGGGGTGAGTTGAAAAGTAGATAGACATGGGGCGGGTCGACGTGCCCGCCTACAACAGATAGGAGGAAAATCTTGAAGAAACTGGCTATTCTTTTTTTTACGGTTTTAATTGCTACTCAGGTTCAAGCCAATTATAACTTTGCGCTTCATACCGATTCGCACCCTTGGGCGCGTGAAGATCCCAAAGGTGCCCAAGAGGAAATTGACACCGTAATTAAGATTATTGAGAATAAGGTAAACCTAACGGCTTTTGACCCCAAGGATATTAAGGGATTAGCGGATTGGGTCAAGGCACACACGGAGGGTGGCGGAAATACCTTGATTCTGACAGGTATCACGCCATCAACGATTTATCCGATTGCTAACGCGAAGCCCGATGGCTCGCTTCTCGAAGAGTTCCTTGATGCGGGTAATACGATTTTCAATACGGGTGAATACACCTTTTATACGTCGGAAGGACCCGCTGAAACGAACGGACAGGTGGCATTAGGTCATATTGTTGATGTCCCAGAGGCGCACGTGTGGCAAGGCAGAGGTCCGGACGCTTGGCAAGGCAATCCGGTTGAAATGACCCCAACGCAGGAGGGCAAAGACCTCATACCGAGTCTGAAAAAGTATAACACCTCTTATCCGTTCCATATTAAGGATTACAACGGAAGCCCTTGGGAGTTAGAGATCGCGCTTGCTGAAAATAAGAAGGATGATTTACGGGTTGATCCTGCTGTGCTATACAACAAAGACACCGGCGGCCGCCTCGGCATCTTCGTCCAGACCTATGTGGGGGATGTACCGCATCCGGGTGTCTCGTGGGGCGCGATTATGGGTGAATTCATCGTTAACTATTACTTACCAGAGGTTTTATCAGTTGAACCGATCGGTAAGCTAACAACGACTTGGGGAGAACTGAAATCCCCGAAATAACAATCAGCTATCAGCAGTCAGCAGTTACCAGAAATCCTCTTGGTTTCCGATTGCTGATAGCCATTAAGAAATTGGAGGAAAAGTGTGAAGGTGGTACTATGGATGAGCATGTCTGTTTGGTGCTTTCACACGAAGTAAAGATGAAAAAATTAACATATCTTTTGACGGCTGTAGCGTTCTTGATGAGTTGTGTACTCGCGCATGCAGTCGATCCAGATAAGGATTTACTTATCTACTTACCTTTTGATGAGGGTAAAGGGAATACGGCGGAAGATGTTGGACCTAATGGATTCGTTGGTGATATAAAGAACGCAAAATGGGTAGAAGGTGTCTCAGGTCAGGCACTCCAGTTCGACGGTGGGAGTGTCAACTTTGACCCACTCAAAATTGATCAACCCAAGGAAATGACGATCGAATTCTGGTTCAAACCGGACGAGAAAATTGATGGGGGTAGCCGAATTGATCTGCTCTATCGTTTGCAAGGTGGCGGGCGACCTCATGTTACGTTCAATCGTGGTGGCATTTTATTCGGGTACTACTTTGCAACGCAAGGTGTGGAATTACCGATACACACGAATCATGATGTGTTTGAGTCGGAATGGTATTACTTCGTCGGGACGCAGACCAAACAGACTGGGTGGATGTATATTAACGGGGAGCTTGATAACGAAACAGATGCCGGTGGTGATGCCCGCATGGATTTCGGTACCCAAGGTATGTGCATCGCAGCGAGTCAGGGCAACGCCAACTTCTTCAATGGCATGGTTGACGAATTTAAGATGTGGAGTGTCGCTTTCACTGCTGACGATGTCACAGCCAGTATGGAAGCAACTCTTGCAGTGCAAGCGGAAGGTAAGTTAACAACGACGTGGGGTAAGCTGAAATCCGGTTCTGATGGAATCAGGTTTTAAGCGTCTTCCCTAACATGCCTACCGAATTGATGAGATATGGAGCGGACGGGTTGCTGAGCGACCCTCCGCATCCACACACGTTAGCACATGTTTCCCTCTGGCAGGCGTAAGCCAGTATTGCTCTCCTGCGCTCCCTTGAAAAATTAACTCACCATCCAAAAACCAGAACAGATCCTGTGTCCGACTCGAAGCCGAAGCGGTCAGTCGGATTTTTTGATTTTCCAGCGGTATCCCTTCCCGAATGTAATAGATAGTATTTTCTGCTGGAGATAAAATGACCGGAGCGTTCCCCGCTATTGTTCCGGTGCACAGAGGGTTATGCTCCGGTAGGACAGACACAGCGAAACCGTTCTCTGCCAACCAAGTCGCCGCATCGGCGGGCCACTCCTCAAATATTTTTAAACTATGAACTCTGGTCCTCGTTCCACTTCGTTTCACGAGGGTATCTGATGAAGTCAGAACCCCTTGAGCCCCTGGAACGCGTCGAACTTCACCGGAAACCACTGCGGAATGTAATGGAGCAGTGCCCAAATTCCCATATTGTCCCGCAAGCCCACACGCGGCTTGCGTCGAAGAACGATCTGCTGTCGGGAGATTCCGGCAATGGGAGCAGAGACTGTACCCTGTCGCTTCGTCAACATAGATGCGTTTATGAATTGTGCAGACCGCTACAGACGAGATACCCGGGATATACACATCCTCCTTGTGGGTGGGACAGTGTGATGAAACCGGGGCACCACTCAGGGCACATACTTGTCGTGTTTTCAGTTGTTCCGGTTTCGTAAACCAGCGGTGTGTGTTTTGTCCTGTTAAGGCAGTGAAGAGCGCGAATACAATGGGAGATGCCGCATCTGTACCGCTCAGCATCGGAGCACCTTTTCCATCGAAATTACCGAGCCATACGCCAATTGTTAATTTCGGTGAATATCCGATGCACCATGCGTCCCTGTGCCCGTAAGAAGTCCCAGTCTTCCACGCAATTTTCGGTAGGTTTACTGTCCTTTCAAAGGCTTCTGGGTTTCTAACGGTATTGGTAGGCAGTTGTGAGTTTGTTAGCATCTCAGTTATGATGAAGCTTGTCTCTTTTCGGAGTAAACGTTTGGAATGGTTTTCAGTTTTCAGCCGTCGGTTATCAGTTAAAGAAGGTGCCTGTCCAACCAACCCGTCTTTTAACTGACGACTCTTGGTCAGTTGATAAGGTCCAAATTCTCCCATATTTGCCAATCCAGCGTAAAGTGTTGTCAATTCAAGCAGATTCACCTCGCATCCACCAAGAACCATGGAAAGTCCGTACTTTTGGGCAGGCGCGAGTGTAGAGATACCAGCCTGTTTGAGGAAGGCGTGTAGTGGGACGTTTTTCAAGCGCGCATTAAGATTAACGGCGGGAACGTTGAGAGAGCGTGCCAATGCCTGACGGGCGGTAACATAACCGTTATATTTCCCGTCATAGTTCACTGGTTCATATCCAGCGTAAGTGACGGGGACATCGAATAATAGGGTCTCTGGCGTAATCAATCCCTCTTCCATTGCCAGCGCATAGACGAAAGGTTTGAGGGCAGAACCGGGAGAACGCGGCGCAAGCGTTCCATTTATCTGTCCTAATGCACTCCGATCGAAAAAGTCGTGGGAACCTACCATTGCTAAGACGTGCCGATTTTGGGTATCCATGACGATGATTGCACCCGTGCTGGTGCTGTGGGATCCACGCAAACTGGGTTTACGCTCTGCATCCAAGTATTCACGAAGAATGCGGGCTGCAGTCTCCTGAACTTTCGCGTCTATCGTTGTGTATATTCTGCCGTTTGTTGTCGATTTTGCCTGTTTAACCAACATGCGTGAGAGATGTGGGGCTTTGAATGGAAGTGGGTGGCGTTTGTGGGGAATCGGTTCTTGTACTGCCTCCTGCCACTGCTGTTCGGAAATTTGTTGACGAGCAAGGAGACGGTTCAAGACTTTTTCGCGTGCCTTTCGCGCGTTTTCTGGGAACCTGTCAGGTCGCAAACGTTCCGGAGCGTTCGGAATAACAGCGAGAAGTGCGGCTTCACCAAGACTAAGCGCATGTTGGGGTTTATTGAGGTAGAATCTCGAGGCTGCTGCTGTCCCGACTATATTCCCGCCATACGGGAGCATATTAAAGTAAAACGTTAAAATCTCTGATTTGGAATAAGTATGTTCAAGTTGAAGTGCACGGAACATCTCAATGAGTTTGTTCGGAATGGTACGCGCTTTAGGTTCCATCAGTCGAGCGAGTTGCATGGTGATAGTTGAACCACCACGCACCACTTCACCCGCTTTCAAATTGTCATAAAAGGCTGTTGCAATCGACACAGGATTGATACCGTAGTGATAGTAAAACCACCTGTCCTCTGATGTTAGTATCGCCTGGTGTAGGAAATGGCTCTCGGCTCTCGGCTCTCGGCTCTCCCGGACTTGTGGCAATTGCGTATCACTTTCGACCACAGCCCCCTCTTTACTGATGGCTGATGACTGATGGAAACTGACGGCTATTCTCCACATGCCATCGTCAGCTAAAAATGCTCGAAGCCACTCGCCGTTTCTGTCCAATACAATCTGAGATACCGGTGGATGGAGACGTGATTTGGGTAGCGGGAAACACCAGTTCGCGAGCATAAAGAGAACGACAATCAACAAGAAAGGAAACAGCCAAACTATCTTTTTGCATTTTTTCCGGTAATCGGCGGTCAACAGAATGGCCGTCAGTCGTCGGAAACCATCAGCAAAGGGACCCGTCTTTTGGGCGAACAGATCCCCAATTGCGTTGACATACACCAGATACCATTGTGAAACGTAGTGGAACAATGCCCAGATTCCCATAGTTAAAAAATCATTCTGTAACCACGGCGATACGCATGCTACCCGTTACAGCAGATTTTGTTGTATCGTACATCGCCTCAGCGACAATGGGGGGTAAGGTAAATTCGCCTTGTGTGACGGCGCGTAATGCATAATAGAATTTACGTTCGCGTTGGCGTGGGAACGTGCCGAAGAAGATGAGCCTGTCGTCGCGAATATCAATATAATCCGGTTTGAAATCCTGTGCTTTCAACCATGGAATACCTGCTCGGGATTCTAACCGTGGGTTCTCAATTTCAAATCCTGTAGGCAACATATCGACGACGACAACGTTTTCGAGATTGGCGGTCAGGGCTTTGACGTTTACCTCAGCGATGAGCAGTTCCCCATGTATGAAGCTGCCCGTACGTTCTTCACCATCTTTGTTAAAATAGCGTCTGCGCACTTGTAGTTCGCGTTCGTATTCTTCGATGAAGGAATCGCGTTGGATGCCAAACGCGCTCCAATAGTAGTAGCAACTTCCTTCACCTTTGACAGAGAGTTGGATCCGCGTCCCATCCCATGTTTTATCGGCGTAACGGGTCTCCGTCGCGTCAAAGTCAGCGAAATGTTCACCGTTGAGCGTCAGGATACCGGTGTAGTTTTTATCCATTTGTTTCTTCAGGATCTTGCCGAGTGCCAGAAATGCAAAGGCGTTTTCTTGTGTTGTTGCCCATCGGTTCCCCTCAGATGCGGCTTCACTTAGATTTTGAACGAGCATCGGGATTGATGGATGGTTTTCGTTAACTTCGGCAAGAACGTCTAACATGATGGCTTGGGCTCGAATGGGAGAATCGAGCGTTCCACCTGTCTCGCGTTGTCCGTTACCCTTATTAAAATTGGGCGATACTGACACCGGTAGCATTGATAGTGCGGTTTCCAGTTCGCCGCTGAGAGCGAACGCTCCTGCGAGTTGGAAGTGACTATAATCGCTGAGTCCGCTCAAGCCTCTGTTTTTCAGGTAATGCATCGTGCCTCGGTCGGGGTGTCCGGCAGCAGCTAAGACGTAGGCGGCATAGGTGGCTAATGAAATCTGTTTTCTTATCTCTTGGGCTTCCCCAAGCGAGCTTCTGAAGTCGTTTTCTGTGTTTGGTGAGAATTTCGCCTCTGTTTTTAAACCTCTCAGCATGGCATCGTAAACCCGATCTGATACTTCATAGCCTGCCTTTCGTGCCTCGACGAGAAAATGAGACGCATAGATACTGCTCCATAGATTTACGTAAGTGCCACCGGGCCAGTAAGCAAAACGATCATCTGACTTCAACATACTTTCGATTTTCGTGATACCCGATGTAATATAGTGATCCACTGAGTCTTCTGCTGCCAGCATTGGTTCGACGCTTCGCGCCAAGTCGCTGAAGTAGAGCAGTGGAAAAACCTTGCTCGTTGTTTGTTCCAAACAGCCGTGTGGGTAACGTATCAGGTAGCGGAGACTGTCCGCAAACCGAATATTTGGGAACGGCGATAACGTGAGATTAAACTCTGACGAATCGGGTATTAAATTCGACGGGAAAATGAAATCAACAGGTTCACCTGCGCGCGCCACTCCTTGTCCTGTTTTCGTAATAGGGGGTGCGACGGAACGCAGTGGGATTTTTACATCCAGTTGTGATGTTTGGGTATTACCGTGCGCGGAAAGATTAAAACTGGCTTCCCCTATTGCATCCTGAACAAGAATATCAAAAAAGACTTGTGTTTCGGTGCCTGCGTCAACCCTCTTGTTTATACTGAGTTTGTTTATTATGTTTGTAGAAGGGGTTTGTACCTCCGATTCCTTCTCCGAATCCTCCTGAGATGACTCGAACGGGTTGACCTCGCTTGCTGAAAGGAGTCGGACGTCGCCTGATGCTTGCAATTCAACTCTAAATTCCCCTTCCTCATCTGTGCCGTTAAAGAGACTAACAGGGACGCGAACTTTATCACCACCTGCGAGGAATCGTGGGAATGTCGGCGTTAAAACAATAGGTTCGCGGACAGTCAGATACGCTTCCGTGCCACCGTAATCTCCACCCGCGAATGCGACTGCCATCAACCTCAATGTCCCGTTGAACTGTGGGATCTTGAATTGAACAGTACCGCGACCGTTTCCATCGGTTTTCACGAATCCCGACCAGAGTGAAATCGGCGTTACTCGCCGGATGCTACCTGTACTTAATCGCTTCCGCAGTTCCGCCTGCCGGGTCGTGGATGCATCGCCCCCTGTACTTGAGTTGTCGGTGACATTTGCGATTTCAGGGAGGACCCCGCCGTACAGGTCATAGGACCGCGTCTTAAGCCCACGCTGTCGATAGAAGTAGCCGTGTGGATTGGGTGTTTTGAAGTCGGTTAACGCAAGTATCCCTTCATCAACGGCTGCGATACAGACATCATATTTTTGCCAAGAACGTCTACCGCGTACCCGGAACGCTATGGTCACTTCGCTATTCGGTAGGACTGTCACTTCTTTAGAGTCTTGATCCGCAACTCGTGCTTTTAAGTTTTGTATCGGAGTCGAGTTGCGGGTCAAAGTTTTCAGTTCAGATAAAGAGGGATCTTGTCTGACCAAACCGCCTGTTAACTGATGACCGTTAACCGACAACTGCATCGAAAGCCGCCTCCGTGTTTC
Source organism: Candidatus Poribacteria bacterium (assembly GCA_965220065.1). Lineage (GTDB taxonomy): Bacteria > Poribacteria > WGA-4E > WGA-4E > WGA-3G > WGA-3G. The sequence goes on along the minus strand of OZ244804.1, from coordinate 2,675,765 downwards.
ATCTATCTTTAATGGAATTACCCCAAACGCGCGCGCAGGGAGCGGCGACTTCTTATCAGTCACAGTCCCTTCCATTGGGATGGCGCGGACTAGTGTGGCAGAGAGATATACATTCGGTCTATAGGCGTACCGGACTGGGATGGATACAGTTGTGGTGTTGTTTTTCATCACTATCGTCCGGTAACTCAACACCTTTTCCCGTTCGACAGTCAGCAAAAGTGTGCCTGGAAACGGTGCCTTAATATATAGTTTTGCTGTTTGACCCGGACGGTAAGCAGGCTTATTAAGCGTCAGTTCCAGTCGAGTGGGATGTTCCATAGAAACTGGGGTGTTTCCCCATCCACTGACATAAAATCCGAGTTCTGCAGTCGCCGTTGAGACGATGTCCTCAAGACGGACGCGGTATTCACCATAGTCTGACGGCGTTAAGTCCACCGTCTGCACTGTTTCTGCCGAAGTTAATGCGACTGTTTCAACTTCTGTTGTTTGAGGTTCGGAGACGTACTCATAACGCCCCGCACCATTCTGACGGAGTATCGTGTTCCAATGGACTTTGTAGAGGCTTAGTTTTAGGTCTCTTCCCGATGCAACTGCCAGTGCATCGTTAACAGCAATGTAGTCGAATCGAAGAGGTTGGTTAATTTTTACATCCGCTGTCGTTGTTCGTCGGAGCCCAACATAGTGCGAATACGGATGAATCACGACTCGGTGGGAAGCGGTGACGGATCTGCCACCGGCTTCGCTGACGGTCGCTGTCAGGGTGCCGTTTAGTAGAGAAGGTGCTTTCAGCGTTTCAGGAAGCGTGAATTGATAGTACGCCTTGCCCGCTGTGTCGGTTTTGGCTTCTCCCAATCCAATTCTCTGTTTTTCAAAATTGGAGCGATCATTCCCAAAGACAAACGAATCCCATTGTGTCGCGCCCGCGTTGGGTCCTGCGTCCTTCTTGACAAATGGAACTGCTTCCAATTCACAGGAAGCTTCCACCTTGCGACCTACTGCTGGAGGACCGAATAGATTGATAGCCGACACCTCAATATCAAGTTCCTCTCCAAGTTTGTAAGTAGATTTATCCGTTGTTACAGCAACTTTTATCCGATCAGGCATGAATTCTTCAATCTGAAATTGGACTCTTCCAACGACCTGGTCAGCGATCCGCATCTTAGCAATATAATTGCCAGTCAGAGCGTAGTCAGGAATGGGAATTTGCACATCGCAGGCACCGCTTTTGTTTGTTTGTAGTCTTAACTCTCGTATGATTCTGCCATTCGGTGAGAGCACTTCAATCCGCGCCGGAAGCGGTTGAGGTGTTCCCTGCTTTGGTCCTCGAACAATTCCAGCAAGTTGGACGGTTTCACCGGGGCGATAAACGCCTCTGCTCGTGTAGAGAAACGCCTCATAACCTTTTTGCAGGTAAGCAGAGCCAGCGATGTTGAAGTCTGCTGTCGCAATTTCGTGCCGATTGAGTTGAATGAAAGCAAGATCGTCCCGTTTCGCGACGGTAATCATAAAGGGTGTGAAGTCTTCTGTCTGCTCCGTAACATTTGTAAACTCGGCATATCCTGCCCAGTTAGTTGTCCCATCGAGTAGCGTCTGATTGTTATCGCTGATAAGTTTGACGCGCGCGCTTGGAACTGGCGAGCCAGTAGCGAGCGATTTTACCCAAACGTATAGTCTGTCTCCTGTACGTTTGGCACTGATACCCAAATCTGTGATAAGCACCCATTGATGCGCACTGTCCCACTCCCGCTGTGCGTTTCGTGCCACAACTTTGAAGATACCGACATGTTCGTCTGAGAGGTATTCTTCCAAGGAGATAGGGGTTGTTACCTCTTCGTTTAATTGCGAAGAGATGTCAAGTTCCTCTGTATGAATGGGTTTGCCTAAGTTTCTGCTCCAGCGACTCCATCGTTCTAATTTAGATACGTAGATAAGATTGTTCGCGAAGACTTTTTCGATATTGAGTTTCACGCGTTTAACATTAATTGTTGCAAGACCTAAGTTCAGTTGTCCTCTTCTCGCGAGAAAGAAACCGTCGCCGAGGAACCGAAGTTGAGGTCGGATATCCGGAATTTTCAGGCGCGTCATGTAATCTTGTTTTAAGACGGCATCGTTCCGAGCTGTTAGACCGCGCCGAATCTTCAACGTGTAGGTCGTGCGCCGCTTGAAATTGCCGTGAATTTGCACGTTTCGGTAATCGGATGTCGCCTGATATGCTACCGCTGGTGTGAGTTCTATATACGGCTCAATCGCATCACTGAGCACCGGTGCACTGAAGCTAACCGAGATGTAAGGGGTTCCATCACTTTCCCAAACGTCCGAATATGTTACACCAAGGGTTCCTCTCCCTCGGAGTATTACCGGTGTAACATTTGCTTTTTCTAAACCGATTTTCCCGCCTGTACATTTGAACCCTTTTTCAATCTTAATCTTTATCTCTCGGTCCGCAGTGCCGCGTTTTATGCGTTTAGTCTCGAACCTGACCGTTCTCGCTGTCGCTGTGTTGGTTTCAATTTGATATGGGATTTCTGTTTCGTCATTCAGTTCGATAGAGAGGTGTGCCTTTAAATCGACAATGGTCACGGGATAATTGAATGCTATCGTGCCGAAACCGGTTGCGTGTTCACGGGCATCATCGGAGGTAAATTCCATGCGGGCTTGCTGCACCGCGAAAGGATGAGTAGCAAATTTAAACTCTTTTTGTCCGGTAAGTTGGAATGTTTCAGATGGGTTGAGTTCTGGTGTAAGTTGAACAGTATATTGTGCGGAGGGTGCTAAAGGGGCATCTAAAAAGAAACCGACTCTATCGCGTGCAATCCAACGGGCAGTGCCTTGGACAGCTGGCGTAAACCGAAGTGCCTCTGCTGGAACTTCAGTCCCGACACGTGACTTATCTATAATCGCCTCCGAGAACATAATCGAAAAATCGACCCATTGTGGCACCTCACCTTGTGGTGTGAAGGTTTTGACACTGTATCGTGTCCGGGCACGCACGTCGCTCTGGACAATGTAGAGGATACAGGCGACAAGGAGTAGGGACATCAGCCCGATCACGCCGATTAAACTTTTTAAGAGCAAATTTCGGTTTCCAGACTGCGCCGAAAGATTTTTGGAAAGTTTGGCTGCCATTTTTTAATTTTACCTTGCGGAGAAATGAAGTAAATCTGAATGAACGAATATTAAGGGGCAAAGATACTTAAATTCCAAGCAATTTTTATGCCAATCGAGCTGAGTTGTTATGTTAAGCGTTTAAGGTGTAGTAGTCAAGTCTAATCATTACCGGAAAAGATGAAAAAGATGTCTTTAGGTGACATTATGTGTAAATATAAACACATAGGGACGGATATGGAGATCCGCCCCTACACATGAAATTTTTTTGATTGGTATTTGAGTCGAAACGTGTTCTAAATAGAACTGGGGACCTTGCTGTCGAGGCGAAAGCCGTTAGAACCAGAATCGTGACATCACGATAATCTGATCTGTCCCTTGAAGTTGGCGTAATGTGCCTTTGTCTTTGGTAGTATCATCGGAAACCCTGTGATCAGCGTTGGCGAGGTTTGCCCAGTAAAAGAGAGAAATTGCCCCGTTTTCGATGAAATTGTACTGAGCACTGAGTGTGACCCGTTGGCTTGCATCTCCTTTAACTATCCGATCGGGGTCAAACAGACCGTAGCGCCCCGCAATCGTGAGTTGGGGGAGAATACGATATTTTGCACCGACGTAGTATCCCTTTGAGTCAACAGCATCCGGTGTGAAAGCGGCTACCTCTCCACTATTTCCAAGATTGAATTCACCCTCGATACTCACACCTGCGTAGGAGGCAGTGAGAAATGCACCGATGAGTCGTTCCCAGTCTTCGCTCGGTTTTTCAAGTATTGCGGATACGCCTGCTCGAATCGGTCCGAGTTGGGCACCAAGGGTCCCGAGTCCACCTTTCGCTGCGGTGTTATTGGCATTAAAGAAAGCGGCATTATAGAAAATTTTTCCGGCACTTCCACCAATTTCAACGCCGACATCCCGTTTATTAGAACCGAGTCCATACCCTTCCCGAACAAGGATGTTATGGTCCTTCTGTTTGATAGCAAATGGCAGTCGAAATTGTCCGACTTTGACATAGAGATGTTTTGGAATAGCATCTACCGTTGCAAATGCATTCATCGTTGTCCCGGCGTTGTTGGAAAGGGTAAGCCGAACGTGTTCAGAGGCTTCTGCGTTGAACGTTACTTCCGCTTGCATGAGTAGAAACCTGTCGACTGAAGAGTGGCATGAATTACATCCAGCGATTGTGTTTTCCTCTTCATTGACATGCGTCGTCTTGATAAAAGCGGTCTGGAAATCAAGGGAAGTTGTGAGTCGCTTGACAACTTCCTTAACTTCTTCAGTCACGGCGTCCATGTCGAAATCTTCGGGAAATTCGAAATAGTTCTCTTCAAAAATCTCGCCCACCCGATTTCGGGGTCCGCCACCAGCCGGATCGAGATGACAAAAACTGCACTCTTTCTCAAGTTCGGTTGCAAACTCAGGTCGTGCCTCCACAACGATCGGAAAAAAAAGATTGAGTGAGATACTCGAAACCATGAGCGCGAGCCATGGAAGCAATGATACACCTCTGGATATATCCAACGGTCTTGCTTGTAGGAGCGAGTGTTTTTGCCTGGGTGTTCCCCCATGCTCGCGATTCCCGTATTTCAGATATCTCACCCAATCTTTGTAGTGTGAATTCAAAAGATTCTCCTTATCTTTTACTCAAGTTCCGTGAAAACGTAATCGATGTCTTCGACTTGGGCATGGCATCCCCAACAGATACGCCCTTGAAATTTGAGGCTGAACTCAGCATCTGGCGCGTCTCGCAGGTATTCAGTGAACTCCCAATCATTGTGATCGGGATTCGTGCCTGCCTTTTTCCGCATAATCGCGATAAGCCCGATATAATCCTTTCCCGGACGGGTCGCATCTTTTACGACGATACTTCCGTCTGGATACGGGAACTGCTGGGTCCCGTTCGGCGCGATGGTGTCCCGTTTTTGATTAACGTAAACGTTTTTTGTCCCGTTGTGCGGGTCACCGCCACCCTGCGGCGGGATAGGTTCTGCGTTCAATTTAAGCCATTGTGTGTAACCTGCCACATCATCGGGCAAACCGGGAAGTACTACTACCGGTTCTTCGGGTTGGGTGGATTCTTCCCAATTCGTGGTTTCTTCTTCTTCGGGTTGTTGAATAATTTCTTCCAATTGCTTTTCGCTGGCACAAGCGACGAAGAGTAGAGTGATCGCCAGTACAGCCAGCAGATTGCGTGTGTACGTTTTCATGATGAATACCTCATTTTTTTATAAGTAGATGAATTCTTATATTCATTGGTGGGGTCTCTTTAGAAAATGCCCTATCAAAAACACCTCACCTATTTTAATTTTTCAAAGTGATGTTCTAACAGTGTAATATGTAACGAAGAAAGATTGTATTTTGATGACACAATTTAGTATACAGTAAAATAGCGAAGGTTTCAAGAAATATCCTATATGCCTCTATTTTCGTTTGCTTTTTTGCGGGTTGTTACTGTATTATATCAGAAAAGTAGATACGGTTTCTGCTTATAAAGGCGGCGCGATTGACTGTCTTTGCTGACTGCTGACTGCTATTAGAAAAGGAAAAATAATGCTCAGGAATTTATTTAAAGGTGATGATAAAATCCATGATGAATCTGCCGCTGTGGATAATCAAGGAAACTGGTTTAATCGGCTCAAATCCGGTTTGACGAAGACCCGAGATCAGTTTCTGTCTCAATTATCAGGGCTCCTTCGGGTTGGAAGAAGAATTGACGAGGATTTGATGGAGGAAATCGAGGAGATTTTAATCCAGTCGGATGTAGGCGTTGATACAACCTTGACCTTAATGGATAATGTTAGAGAAAGGGTGAAGTCGGAGGGTTTGAGCGATTCTTCAGAGTTGGCATCCGTCCTAAAATCGGAGATTCTAAATTTGCTTGGAGAGGATATACCACTGCAAATTAAAGATGAGAAGCCGTATACGATTTTAGTTTTGGGTGTGAACGGTGCCGGAAAAACAACAACTATCGGTAAACTCGCAAGTCGCTTTACTACGAATGGACACCGCGTGCTTGTTGCCGCGGGTGATACGTTCCGCGCGGCAGCGGAGGATCAACTCGGTATTTGGTGTGAGCGTGCTGGAGCAGAACTCATTCGGGGGGGTGAAAATGCTGAACCCGCCTCTGTCGTTTTCGATGCAATTCACGCCGCGAAGCATCGCGATGCAGATGTGCTTATCGTAGACACTGCTGGCAGGCTGCATACCAAAAAACCGCTGATGGATGAATTGTCGAAGATTGGACGTGTGATGGGACGAGCACACACCGGCGCGCCACATGAGGTACTGCTTGTCGTTGATGGAACTGTTGGTCAAAACGCCCTGATGCAGGCGAAGATTTTTAATGATGCAGTGCCGATTACGGGGGTAGCCGTTACAAAACTCGATGGCACTGCTAAGGGGGGGATTGTCATCGCGGTGAATGCGGAAATCGGCGCACCCGTCAAACTTATCGGGATTGGTGAGAAGCTCGACGATTTGCGAGATTTCGCGGGGACAGATTTCGTTGAAGCACTCTTTGCGGATGAGACAGCAGACGCTTAAAAAACGCCGAATTTCTGTTGTCTACATCCGAGGCGTTTTGAAACCTGATGCGTTCTTACCTACATCGTGAAAGTATGCGAGCTGGCTAAGCGCGCATACAACAGTTCTTAGGAATCTGTTTCTCGCAGGTAAGATCGAAGATGTTTGCGGAGGTTACGATGCGCGTGGAGCAGGTGAGCTTTGACTGTTCCATCGGATCGTCCAACGGTAGCCGCTATATCTTTAAGCGATAATCCGTCCCAGTGTCGTAAAATGAAGATCTGTCGTTGCTTTGGGGGCAGCCGACGGACTGCTTTCCGGATATGGGCTCTCAATTCCTTATTTTCGATTGCTTTTGCTGGTGATTCTGAGCGGGGATCCGGAATATTGGACATCGGCGATTCCTCGGATTCGTTGGTGTCGTACAAAAGTACTTCCGACCTCGCTTTTTTCCGTAGGAAATCAATACAGAGATTCACCGTGATTCGGTAAAGCCAACTGTAAAACTGACACTGACTTTTGAAGTCGCCTAATCCTTGGTATGCGCGTATAAAAGCGTCTTGTGTCAGATCCGATGCATCTTCTGGGTTGGGGACGAAACGTTGCACCAAACGGTAGGTGCGTTTTTGGTAGCGGGTAAAGAGCATGTCAAATGCGGCGGTGTCGCCTTGTTGAAATCGCTCAATTAGTTCAACATCCTCGTTACATTCTGGAGGGATGCTTTCTTGGCTTTGGGACTGCATGTTCTCCTCTTAAGCGTCATTGACCGGGAAAGTGGTTTCTGACTTTCAGCGAAGTTTGCTATACCGTCATCGGAAACTCGAGTGGTCATTGACAAGATAGAAGTCACTGATTCGTTTGTTTATGGACACTGCGAAACCAACGTTTATATCTTTGACTATCTTGAATCATCTGTTGTAGGACGATTAATTCCTCGTCTGCTTCGGCATGGGGATTTGTCTCGAGCAATGATAACAACTCCTCATAGACCAGCGCATCTTCGTGAATGAGTGATGAGAGAAGTCTGTCGAAATTCTCACCATGTCCGAGCATTCCCAACAGTTGATCCGTATGGCGTATCTCCTCAGAAGCAGCTTGATTCAAGTACGCTGCAAGTTCATGTTCATTACGTTTTTCGGCGATTTGTGCGAGAATCAATCGCATCCCGACAAGTTTGAGTTTGGCTTGTGCAAGTTCGTCCAGATCCGCTTCAAACCGTTGTTGTAGGTGGTCTGCGTCACGTGGATGTAACTGTGCATAGCTGGGCCACACCGGCTTTGCCATCACCTGTTTCAACCGTTTTAGGCTTTCAATCAGGTTTTCCTGCTCTTGTGTGGATAACTGCCCAAAGGTGCTTTCCCAAAAGTTTGTGGCGTGTTTTACGCGCTCTCGGAAAAGTCGTTCGGACTGTGGCGTGAGTTGAATCCGCGCACGTCTCCGATCCTGATCACATTTACGACGGATTACCCAACCGTGCCGTTCAAGGCGACTGACTAAGGCGGATGTCGTATTATGAGCAAGACCCAAGTGCTCGCCGAGCTCACTTACTGACATACCAGCCTCACGCCCATACCAATGTAGGTGTTGAAGGGCGTTGAATTGGACAATCGTCAGACGATTCGGGACGACTTCTTGAATAAACCTGGATTTGACAGCCGCTTGCGCATGACGCATCACACGCATCACGACATCGATTTCATTATGGAATTCCGTGTCTTTAGGCATTTTTGGCGGTACTTACAAGACAAACTTACTGTTGAATGAAAGTCGGCGGTGTAGGGCGTTATTTTTTTAGTCGTATTAAATCATAAATCGTTAATATATCCTATATCGGATATATTTTCTGTCGTATACGATACAATTATACACCGACTTTATCTATATGTCAAATTAAACTGCAAAAAATAGTAATTTTTCAGCGTTTTTTTCATCCAAACTCGGTATTTTGCTAAAATTATCTGCATTTTTCACAAAATTAGCACTTTTTTAGTTGCTGCCGACGAGACGCTGTGCCTTCATTTTTCGCTTTCGCTTTGATTTCGACTTAGATTTCGGTGAGTGAGTTTGGGCATTTTGGGTTTCTTGGTTGTTTTCACGCGGTTGATTTGCTTGAAGGGCTTGCTGTTGCTGTGCGACATACTCAGCATAGTTGCCTTCGAAAAGTTCAGCAGTCCCTTCCGGTTTGCCGTCAAAGATTAGCAATTTTGTTGCAAGGTTGTTTAGCAAGTACCGGTCATGAGAGATAATAAAAAGTGTTGCTGGATATTCCGCCAATGCTGCTTCCAATGCCTCACGCGCTGGGATGTCGAGATGGTTCGTTGGTTCATCAAGGAGTAAGACATTCGCGTTCGCTAAGAGCAACTTGGCGAGTAACACACGACTCTGCTCTCCGCCACTTAGGTTCCCGATCCTTTTGAACACATCATCGCCGAGAAATAGAAACTTGCTCAAGAAACTGCGTATTTCGCCGTGTGTATGCTTTGGTCGAAGTGCCCAGATTTCGTCGATAATTTCGTTGTCCGGGTTGAGTCCTTCCAATTCTTGTGCATAGTACCCAAGCTTGAGCGTGGGACCTACCCACATTTCACCCTCGGTTGGTGCTTCGTCGCCTAAAATCATTCGGAAAAGCGTTGTTTTTCCAGTGCCGTTCGCCCCGATAATCCCGATAACATCACGGCGATATACCTCAAAATTCATATCCCTGAAAATGACCTTGTCCCCGAATGCTTTGCCAACGTTTTGGCATCGAAGAATATCATTTCCACCGCGAGTTTCGGGTGTAAAACTAAGGTTGAGGGTAGGGGCATCACGTTTCGGTTTTTCGATTCTTTCCAAGCGGTCCAGTTTTTTCTGTCGACCTTGTGCCTCTCGTGTACGCTGTCCCGCCATATTGCGGCGAATAAAGTCCTCTTCGTGTTCAACAAACGCCTGTTGCTTTTTGAATACTCGTTCTGTGACTAATTGTTCAACCCTTTTGGTTTCGACATACTTGGAGTAGTTTCCCCGATAGATTTTTATCTTCTGTTCTTCGAGTTCCCAAACCTTTCGGACAACCTTGTCTAAGAAATACCGATCGTGAGAAACGACGAGGACTGCGCCGTTGTATTCGATGTTGAGGTAGTTTTCGAGCCACTCAATCCCGTTGATGTCGAGATGATTCGTCGGTTCATCAAAAAGCAGTAGGTCTGGTTTTTCAAGGAGTAACTTCGCGAGTGTTGCTCGGCTTTTCTGTCCACCGCTCAGGACACGAATCGGGAGATTGAAGTCCAGTTCGCTGAAACCTAAGCCGCCGAGGATACGATTAATCTCGTGTTCGTAATCGTAACCGCCGAGTTGTTCGTGCTGTTCTTGAAGCCGAGCGTACGCTGCCAAGAGGTTTGGTGCCTCTTCTGTCTCCATTTCCTCGGCGAGTAGGAGCATCTTATCTTCAAGTGCTCGCCGTTTTTCGAAAACCTTGAGCATCTCTTGCCTGAGGGTACAGTCGCGTGCTAGTTCCGGTTCTTGGCTGAGGTATCCGATGCGCAATCCCTTCGCGGCAACTACTTTCCCTTTAAAATTGGCAAGCAGACCATTTATAATTTTAAGTAACGTTGTTTTTCCAGTTCCGTTACGGCCAATTAATCCAAGTCGGTCGCCGTGCTCAATTGAGACCGAAATATCGTCGAGAATCAGGTCTGGATCGTATAATTTGGTGACGTGTTCTAATCGTATTAAAGACATATTTTAATGGTTTTCAGCTATCGGCTATCGGCTATCAGTTAAATAAAAAATTTTCGTTTAATAAAAGCCTCTTGTTACTGACGACTGACCGCTGATGGCTGATTGCTATTCCTATGGCGGGTCTCTGTCAAAAAGTCATTCTTATCAGCATCTTCATTTTCAAAACTCCAGTCTTTAGACTGGAGATGTAGAAAATGCAAAAAGTTGTTGACAGATTTTTGTTTGTGTGATACAATGCATATATCTACAGGTTGAGATGTTACAACTTTGGCAACCTTGCCATTGATCTCAACCGCCCTTTGTAACGGGTGGGTAGATTGTAGGTAACTCAGCCCCTGCAATAAAAAAGGATATAAGCCGTTTAAGACACAACATAAACCTTGAAATACAGGGTGTCGAAGCTATACATATCCAAGTTTTGCAGCTACAGATGGTAGCCAAAAGTATCGGTCGCATCTGACAGGTTCAAAGATGTTTCCGTAGCGAGCCACATGACCCGCTCCGCATATTTGTAATATGTGTTGCCCGAACAAGTCGCAAGACTGGAGTCGGGAATCTTCCCAAAGAGGAAGAAAGAGGTGCTTACTCTGTAGAACAGCAGATGGCTGTTACAGAGCTCAGCCGAAAGAACCAACAGGGAGGAATCTCCCTGCTTTAGCTGGGAGAGGGGTCAAAACGCTTAAATTGAGCACTACGGGTAATCATCTCCTGATATGTGTTGGCACGGTGTGCGTCTGGACGCCGGATGTTAAATTGCCTGAATCGCCAGAACGCTATGGAGAGAGCGGCATAATGAACGAAACAATCTAAGGATTGCCACTCGCTTTCTGTCAAAGGGCGCGAGGCATTGTAAGCGTCTAAAAATCGCTGCACAGCCTCAAGGTTTAACTGATGCCGCGGTGTATAACAACAACCAATGATTGTCATTCCAACGTCGATTAACAGTGTGTCATAACATCCCTCCTCGAAATCGAGGATCGCGACCATCTGATCGTCATCGAAAAGGGTGTTATCCAAGAAGAGATCTCCATGTAGAAGTCCCATCGGAAGTGGGGCATTGAGTTGTGGTTCCATCGATTCTAATTGCGATTTCAACGATTCAATAAAAGGATGCGTGGCGAATTGTGTGCCTTGGACCTCCTCGAAAAACGGGGTCATTTGTGAAATCCCCATTGCAAAACGGGGCAGTCCCGCGATTGGTGGAATGCAGTGCAATTTTGCCAACGCTTCACCGAGTTGTGCCAGCGTCCCTGGTGAGGATTGTGGTTGTTCTCCTTGCAGGAATGGATAGAGCATCACACTGCCAAAGGTTTCGTGTATGAGTTGTTTCTGGTCTTTCGTTGGGATAGGATATACCGTTGGGTAAGCATGTTGCTGGAGATGTTGTAGCAGTGCGATTTGCGTGTTGAGTTCTGCTAAGTCTTTCTCATCGCAAATTTTGAGCAGAAACTCCCCGTCTGTGGTGATTAGTTTAAAGTTACTGTTCCCAAATCCACCAGAAATTTCCTCAAGTTTCAGCGGTGTACCGAGCGAGTATTGTGAGACAATGCGGTCGAGTTCTGTAGGTGAAAGGGTTGTGTAGCGCGCCATATTTGTCGCTGGGACCTTACTAATTTGATTCGGTGGCTTTCTCTAATTCTTGGAATTCTGGAGAATTACGAATGTTGTTAAATGCGGGTTCCGTTTTCGCCGCGGAAAGTGCCGCCTTGTCTACTCGAATTGCCTCACGCAACGCCGCAATTGAGAGACCTTTCTCCGCCTTATGTGAATAGGCGACCGCGAGGTTGTAGTGTGCTTTTGCGAAATCAACGTCTAACTGAGTCGCGCGCTCCCATGCTTGAATGGCTTTGTCGAGTTCTCCCAAATTTCCGTAGACAACGCCTAATGTAAAAAATGGCATTACCCATCCCGGTTCATTCTCGATTGCCAAGCTGAGTTCCATGATGGCTTGTCCAAAATTCCCGTCGTTGGCGTACGCCATACCCCAATTATAGTGTGCGACAGCAACGGCATTCGGTTCAGGCACATCCGTGCTTTGTGAATAGGGGATCGCTTTCGGACCGCATGCAGTGAAACAAAGCATCAAACCTGTAATTAATATTAACCCGCCAAGGCGTAGTTTGTTCAGTCCGTGTAGAAAAGCCATAATTTTCCTCCATCTCTCCGTTAAATATTAGCAGAAGATAGGATTGAAATCAAGGTATCCCTGCTTTTTCCACGTAGATAGTATAGACTTTCGGATCTTCTGGACGGATGCCGGTGTAATTCAGCCTGATTCGAATGACACCGTTTCTTCCGTCAATCCGTTCTCCATTTTTCCATGCCACCGTCTGATGAAAACCCGATGTGAGGAGGAGGCAGTCTTCTCTGGTATATCCTTTGATGGGTTGGAAACGCTCGTCTAAGATGTCAAGTGTAACCTGGCTGTATTCCGACAAGTCTTCAACATTCAGTGCTACTGTGCAAGGTTGACCTTCAAGGTCAATAGGTGCCGAAATCACGTGACGCGGCTGTTCTGTTTTCCGGCTCATGTCTGCCGCTTGGAAGTAGCCGAGTCGATCGCGCTGCCATGTCGCAATCCGAACCCCGTTGCTCAGTTGTTCCGGCCACGGGGCATACCAGAAAAGTGTCTCATCGCCGACATTCTCAAAACCTTGTCCCTGCATAAGGGCGGCGTGTTTAAAATTCATCGGTGTTGGTAGGTGTTCAAAGTCGTCTTCTGCCGCTTCTACCATCTGAAAATCCGGAATCGGCTCGTGATAGTGCAGCGCGTCGTTGCTGACGACTAAGCCGAGATCCATCGTCACGTGCCGTCGATCATTATTTTTGGGTCCGTGCCATTGCCCATAGAAGCCAAGAATCACATTTCCACGATTCCATAATGCCGCACCGAGATGTACCTGCTCGCCTTGGTGTGCTCCGTGTGCTACAGGTCTTGGTGGGATATTACCCCGCCTGAACCCCAAACACGAGGCTTCGATCCAGTGTTCAAAGTCGTAGGATGCATACATCACCATCTGCCGTGTCGGACCGATGTGGCTTCCACCGTGCGCGCTCAGATAGTAGCATCCGTTAAATTTCGTGAGACCCGACATTTCGCAGGAGGGTGGATTCGGATGCCGTTCAGCTTCGTGCCATTGAAGTCCGTCTTCACTGAACATAACTGCAAATTTCGGAGAATATTTGGAAGTTTCGATAATCGCTTTAAATCGGCGTGTTGGGTCAGGATCGTCTGGTTCGTAATACACCACACATGCCTGAATATGGTATTGTCCACCTTGGATATCGACGAGATTGTTTCGGATGGAACCGTTATATTCTACCAATCCGAGTTCCGGTTTCTCCCAGTTGTATCCGTCCGAACTTTTTGCGAAACAGACCCGTTGGTGCCAGTTATCGTCGTCCCCGTGTCCGAGATACCACATCCAGAGCTCGTCGCCGACACGGTGGACAGATCCGTAGTAAATGACGCGGGCACTGTCTGGCGCGCCGGGCGGACCGGGAGACACCACAATTCGGGTCCGATCGACCCCTGCTCTATAAGGCACAAGTTGTAAACGAACACCGTGTTGAAACGGAATGCTGTAATCATCAAAGGGAAACAGCACTATCTGATCGGTGCTGACGTGTTCAGGATTGTTTTTGATAATCATGTTTTAGTGGTTGTCGGTTATCAGTCTTCAGTTAAAGAGATTTCTGGTGTACATCAGACGTTTCTTTTCCAATTGCGGCGTAGACGAGTGGTTTAACCTTCTCGCTCAGTTCGGAAAACGGGATATGTTGGGCAAGTGTGATCGCCACCAGTTCGTCGCGTGGTGAAATCCAGAATTCCGTGCTTGTCCCACCGATCCAGCCGTATTCACCGACTTGGGAAGCGGGTATCCAATCCGTCTGTCGGACACGAACCGAGACACCCAATCCAAAACCGAGTCCGGCGTAACGTTCATCCGGTTTTTTGTCGAGGGGTATCAAATGCTCTGGTAAATGATTACGCGTCATCAATTCGACGGATTCCGATTTCATCAAACGTTGCCCGTTAAGTATCCCTTTGTCTGAGAGCATCAGACAAAAGCGAGCGAAGTCAGCGGCAGTAGAGACCAAGCCACCACCGGCAGATAGAAATTTCGGTTTCTGTATAAAACTATTTTCGGATACATGACCCGTTCCGCCCTCTGGGGCATCAATGGTTTGCAGACCTCCCTCCGGTTTTGGACCGTACAGACTCGCGAACCGGTCTATTTTCTCCTTCGGTACGTAAAATCCGGTATCGTGCATGCCTAACGGTTGAAAGATCCGATCGGCTAAAAACACATCAAACGGTTGATCGGAAGCCACCTCAATCAGTCTTCCCAAGACATCTGCAGCGATGCTATAGTGCCATTTTGTTCCGGGTTGGTACAGCAACGGAATTCTGCCAAGCCTCCCAACCATTTCTTGTAGATTGCAAGCATGCAAGCGATGTAGATCCACCTCGCGGTAGCGTTTGTCGACTGCGGTCTGTCCTGCCATGTATCGGGCAGCACCGGGTAGTCCGGCGGTGTGTCGCATCAGGTCGCGAACGGTCATGTCCCGATCTGCTTCAACCAACGTAAGCGATTCCCCCTCTGCATCCGCTGCTACTTTCAGTTCACCTAATTCTGGGAGGTACACTGAAGTTGGGGCATCCAAATCCAGTTTTCCTTCCTCACAGAGCATCATTACTGCCGCGGCGGCGATCGGTTTGGTCATTGAATAGATACGGAAGATAGTATCTTTTTGCATCGGTTTATCCGATTCAATGTCCATCATGCCGAATGCCTCGAAGTATGCCACTTTACCGCGCCGTGCCACAACGGTGACCGCCCCCGCGAGTTGTTCTTCATCAATAAGTTTTTGCGATATCGTGGATATACACGCAAGTCGTTTCGCTGAGAGTCCCACCTCGTGAGGTGCGGCGATTAGGTTAGGGTTTAGTTTTGTGCTGTCCATGATGGTGTCCTGCTTTTTTCAGGAGAGTTTCACGTACTAAGGATTTAGGAGTTTCTCCCGTTAAGGATACCATATCACCGGTAGAATGTCATATTTTTTGAACGATATGCGTTGTTAGTTTACACGAGTGCGTTCAGGATCGGGAGCAAGGTGCGTATGGTAGGGACATCTCTAAATATGAAACCGAACTGTGAGAAATATGCAGATGCCGCGAGTGCCTCAGCGATAAGCGGCTTTTTTTCCAACTCCTTTGAGACACCGAGGATAAGGGACACATCCGTCTGTTCAGCGAGCGTGTTGAGTCGTGCGATGAGATGTCCTTGATGCCACGGATGAAATAATTCGATGGCGGTCTCTACACCGCTTTTGTGAACGAGTTGATAGTCTGGAAAGCAGTAGAGATCCCCTCGTAAAGGGATGAACTGACTTCCGGGACGGATCTGCCAGTCGTCGGTTTTATTCTGGAGCATTGTCTGGAAGAGTTGAATATCTTCGGGGATATAAGCGAGAAATTGTTGCGAAATCGGTTTAATCCCACACGATTCATCGAGAGATAACCGCCAGCCACTATTTCTGGGCTGTTTATTCCGAAACTGGATCTCAGCAGTGAGTTCCCATCTGGGTTGATGCAGCACCGCAACGAAGAAATTCGCCAGATTCATACCGTACCGTTTTGTTTTGTAAAAGAGATTGAGCGGTCCGTCCACCGAAATTTGATAGCGTTCTTCTTCTTTCCGAATTGTGGAGAGGAGTTGATTGAATCTGAGATACTTAAACAGTTGACGGAGTTCGGCTGTCATGGAGTCAGTGAGTTTTAGTGTGAGAGTGTCGCTATGGAGAAGCAACCCTTGGACCTGTGCGGTGTTGTAGCGGTGGAGCAAGTGTTCAGCAGAAAGCGTTTTGAATGCCAAAACCGGTTGACAACTCGGCAGATCTGCGTAGAGTTTGGTAGCCAGATCCTCTTCTGTGGGAGCAACTTCTGATAGCGGTTCCTCTGCCATCGTCCCTAACACTTTACGCTGATAATCCGCGTGATTCTCAAACTGTTCTTGTGAAAGCAGGCGACTCGTCTCTGTGAAGAGTTTTTGCCGGAACGCAATCAGTTCTTCGTTGGGAGTCGTATCAAACTCTGTTCGATCTAACAGAAGTTTTTCGAGTCCACGCTTGACTATGGGTACTCCCGGTGTGCTATCAACAATGTGTTTGCTGATTTCCAAGAGCGTCGCGCGTGGTTTGTCTGGCGATTCTTCAAAAACAGCGATTAATTGCTCGGCAATTGCCAATAACTTCGTATCGGTAGGCTTTACAAATTGTGGGAAAATTTTCCCATTCTGAATTTTGTAACGGAGTAAGTCTTTAGTTAGCATTTTTTAATTATACCTTGCGGAGGGATAACGTGCGTTTAGACATTAACGTTCTTCTCTCAAATCCGCCTGCGCCGTTGTTGCAGGCTACGGATTTGGGTCTAAAGCAACCCCTTTAACCGATTGAAAGGCTGGTAGGCGTGGTGTTGTCTGCGCCGCTTATTAACAAAGTGTTCGCCGGTCTGTTTGGAGATGAGTTCGTAGAGCACTGCCTGTTTGCCTTCCCGCTTGCGGAGGATGCGTCCTAATCGTTGAACATGTTCCCGGACACTTCCACTTCCAGAGACGATGATACCAACATTCGCTTCTGGGACATCTACGCCTTCGTTTAGGACTTTAGAAGTGACGAGGATGGAATAGGTGCCATCACGGAACTTGTTCAAAAAATCGCTCCGTTCCTTGAGTTTCGTCTGATGCGTTAGTACTGGCAGCAAGAAACGCGTGCCGAGTTGATACGCCGTATCGTTGTCCTGTGTAAAGATGAGGATCCGATCCCCGCTGTGCCTCTGAATGAGTTTCCACACCCATTCCTGTTTTGTCGTTGAAGCAAAACTGAGTTGCTTCTGGGCGAGATACGCTTTAAAAGCGGCGCGTCCTTCATCTGTGCGTGAGGCTTTCCAGAGAAAATTGTGCCAGCCGCGCGGGGTCCCCATATTAATGCGCTCCTGTTTGAGGAAGTTTAAATAGATGCGACGGGCTTCTTCGTACCGAACCCGTTCTGTATCTTCCATCTCAACTGCTATGGTGACAACTCGGTACTCAGAGAGCGTTTTCCCAGAGAGTTCTTGCACCTTTACTTCATAACAGGGTTCACCGACGAGTGCATAGAGTCGACTTTCTTTCCCATCAACGCGTTCGGGTGTGGCTGTCAATCCCAATCGAAACGGGGCGATGCTGCTAATTGCGGCATACTGGTACTGATCGCTCGGTAGGTGATGGCATTCGTCGAAAATGGCGAAACCGAACCGATTCCCGTAATATGGTGCATGCATAACAGCGGATTGATACGTCGTCACAGTAAGGTCTCGAAGTTCGTGATAGCCGCCGCCGTAGAGTCCTACCTCTTGTCCGAAGTGTTCCTTCAATACGGTGTACCATTGGTGCATCAAGTCGATTGTCGGCACATGTACAAGTGTGGGACGCTGCGTATCAGCGATAAGCAGAATCGCTATAAAGGTTTTACCAGCACCGGTAGGGAGGGTCACCACGCCACGTTTGCCGTTGGCGTGCCATGCGTCTATCGCCTCGGTCTGATAAGGATAAGGGGACATTGTTTGCTGATGTGTAAAGGGTTCGACTGAAAATTGCCGTGCTGTGTCCTCATACAAAATATCATGTGCGCGTAGCTGCGAGATAATATGTCGGTAGCGGTAAGCGGGCGCGCGGAAGGTGAGGGTACGTTCATCCCAGCGGGTGTCTGGCAATTGTGTTTGGAGTGGTTCCGGGACGTTCTGTAGGATGAGGGTGCCTTTGTCAAAATTGATTTTGAGTGGCGAGGACATAATGCTTCTCAACGCTTGAAATTGGAGTTTTCCACTAATTGCTAATACCTCTATTATACCGAAATCCGGAGGGTATTCAAGCATTTTTTTATTATAATTAGGTCTTGATCTTCTGATGTCCCTGTGCTAAAATAAACTATCTTAGACCTTAAATCTACAGAGAGGAATAAAACCCGTGCCAAAACTTATAATCATGCCACCGCAGGACGCCGAGTTACGCGAATGGGCTGAACGTCTCCAAAACGAATTACCCGTATACACCGTCGTTTTACCGGAGACAGACGAGGCAGTCGAGGAACACCTTCCCGATGCAGATGCTGTTTATGGTTGGGTGTCGCCGGAACAACTACCATTGGCGAAAAATTTGCGATGGCTACAGAACCCCGCTGCGGGTCCCTTCCCCGGTTATTATTATCCGGCGTTGATTGAGCATCCTGTTGTTGCCTGTAACCCACGTGGCATTTACAACGACCATATTTCGCAGCATATCATGATGTTCGTCCTCGCGCTTTCTCGTGGGCTACCCTATTATATGGATGCACAGCGTGAAGGCGTTTGGGAGAAAGATGCCCGTAAAAGTGGATACATCGACCTTGCACAAGCGACAGCATTAATCGTCGGCGTTGGTGGGATCGGACATGAGACCGCACGACTCTGCGATCAATTCGGGATGAAAGTGATCGGTGTCGATCCAAGATGGGAGTATGAAGTGCCTTTTGTGGAAAAGCACGAATCCGCAGAACTCGACACCCTCCTTCCACGCGCCGATTTTGTAATAACCACGACACCACACACACCTGAAACCGAGGGGATGTGGCACAAAGACCGTTTCGCCTTGATGAAACGGACGGCTTACTTCATTAACATCGGACGCGGTAAGACAACGAAACTCGCCGATCTTATTGACGCACTTCAGCAGGGGCTCATCGCGGGGTGCGGCTTGGATGTGTTTGAAATTGAACCTTTGCCCGCTGAAAGTCCATTGTGGCATCTGCCTAATGTGTTAATAACACCACACATCGCTGTGAAAGATGCGGAGAACCTTCCGGAACGACGGTTTGAGATTCTCTTGGAAAACGCGCGTCGGTTCGCCGAGGGTGCACCGTTGCAGAACGTCGTCAATAAGGCGGCGTGGTACTAAAAAAGTTTATAATTTATGGGATCTGACTGCGCTTCATTACGCGCAGGTTCTTGATACGCAGCCCGTAACGAAGTGGAGGGCGGATATACGGGAAGGTTCTTAATAAGCGAAATTCACCTGACCGAACCGCAAGGAAAAATTAAATTAAACGATGAACAGATTCGCCATTTTATTGTGAACGGGTATGTCAACGTCACCGCCGACGTGCCGACACATATCCACGAAACCATCTACGACAAAACCGACGATCTCTTTGCTGGGGCGACGGATTTCCGAGGCGAGAGGCAACACAACCCTCTTAATAACATTTTACCGTTGGTACCCGAACTTCAGGTCGTTTTGGAATCGCCAGAGGTGCGCGGTGCGCTCACCAGCATTTTGGGGAACGGGTATATCATGCACCCGCATCGGCATTGCCATCCCAATTTTGCAGGAAGCACACCGAGCGGCAAAGAAAATGGCGAAGAACGATTGATGATGCCACTTCATAAAGATGGACACGCCGGTGGAAAACGACCGCGACACCGAACGCCTCGATGGGCGATTCTCTTTTATTATCCGCAACCTTGTCTCGCCGAGCAGGGACCGACCTGTATTATTCCGGGGACGCAATACGTCCGAGAATTTATGCTGGATGGCGAACGTCAACGGCATGAGATGCATGCAGAGGGTGGAAACGGGACACGACTGCTTTCCGAGAATTTCCTAAATCGTAATCTCGTTCCGATGTCCGGTGAGCTCGGGACGGTGTGGATTATGCACTTTGATATGGTGCATTCGTTCCTACAGAATTATATTCCTCTGAATCGCTACGGCATGAAATTCGTCTTTATGCGTACCGAGCAACCGACGGTACCTTCATGGAACAGTGACACCTCTATGTGGCAACCACCTGAAGTCAACCATGTCCCTTACGATGCAGAGATTCTCTGGACATATATCTGGAATTGGATGTACGGAAAAACCGATCTATATGACACTGACCGTCCAGATACCACGATGGATGTAGCATCAGCGGTTGCGGCATTGAAAACAGGTGATCCGAACGGACGTATGAAAGCGGCGAATGAATTAGGTTTTATGCGCACGGATGGTGCCGAGGCTGTCCCCGCACTGGTAGATGCGCTTGAAGATAGTTATGAACCCGTCCGTCGGAATGCCATCTATGCCCTCGGTGCGATTGGGAGACCCGCCGTTGAACCGCTCGCTGACGCTCTTGATTCAGAGAAAGAGGCGTTTGATATGGAACCGATTCTCCATATCTGTGATGCCGCACACGGGCTCGCGGCAACGGGGGTATCGGAAACCGTGCCTGCGCTCATCACGGCTTTGCAGGACGAACGCGAGAACGTACGCGCTTCAGCGGCGTATGCATTAGCCGAAATGGGTCCTGTCGCCGCAGAAGCAGTTGATGGGCTTATTGCGTTATTAACGGATGAATCGGAAGAGGTGCGTCGGCATGCAACCTCGGCATTGGGTATGATTAAGGTACCGGTATCGAAAACGGTCCCCGCGTTGATAGAAGTTCTGGAGGATCGCGAAGATACAGATTTAGCGTTCTTCGCGGCACAGGCGTTAACCCGTATTGGACCGGATGCCACAGAGGCTATCCCCGCATTAGGCGCGGCATTGATGAGCGAGTCGGCGTATGTGCGTGGTTTCTCCTCAGAGGCGTTGAGCCGTATTGGCACTCCTGAAGCACTACAGGCTCTCGTGCCGTTCCTACGGACGGCGCGTTGGTTTAACTACGTCAAGAAGAGTATGCCGGCTTTCAGCATCGAGTTGAAGGACACAAAATCTGTACCGAGTGACGCCGATGCTCTCACGAAATTGATTCAAGAGTGGGCAAAGCAGAAGGATATCCCGTTACCGACGACGGAGACGATCTCACAGGACTCCGATACACAATTTCAGGTGACCTTCAGCGACGGCAGACAGGTGACTGCGCGTGTTGAGGGTAATGTACTAAACCTCTATCGTAAAACGCGTGTAGAGGCTGGATTTAAGACATATCGGTAGGGAGATTGATTCTCTGTCCCGAATTTGCTAAAATAATGAATAGACCCATTCTTTGGGACTCTTTTTTTCTTTAATTCATAATGCGTAGCTGGTAAGGAATAATTAAAAAATGGATTGTATCTTTTGTTCTATTGTCGCTGGTGACATTCCGGCAGCCACAGTGTATGAAGATGAACATGTTCTCGCATTTATGGATATTGCCCCCGCGAACCCGGGACATACCCTCGTTATACCGAAGCAACACTATCGAAATATCTATGATATGCCTGCAGAAGTAGGCAGTAAAATTATGCAAATCGCGGTTCCACTCGCAAACGCGATCCGGACTGCATTGAACCCTGACGGGCTTAACCTCTTTCAATCGAATGAAGCCGCAGGATTTCAGACCGTTTTCCATTTCCATCTCCACTTAATCCCGCGATGGGAAGACGACCCCCTTCGGTTACCGTGGCGACCGAGCGAAGGGAATATGGAGGAAATCGGCAGCATCGCGGCAAAAATCCGAGGAGCCTTGTAGAGTTGTCTTGCGCATAGAGTTTTAAACTTTTAATGATACCGATACTACTTGCCAAGGAATAATTAAAAATGAATATCTTGATGACCTCCGCTGGTTCTGAACTGGCGCGCAGCGTAGCGGGAGCATTGGCGGAGGAACACACGCTCCGCTTGACAGAGTTGTATCCTGTTGACAATGTTGAGGGAACGTTCGTGCAAAGCGAACTTGGACACGATGAGTCAACTAACGAGTTGGTGCGTGGCATAGATACCATTATCCATATCGCTGAAATACCCTCTAATCTCCTTGCTGAAGCCGACCAGCCCGACAATTACGCTATTGATTATCAGACGCGATGCACTTATAACCTACTGATGGCTGCATCGGAAGAGGGCGTGAAACATGCCATTTACGCGAGCACGCTCCGTCTTTTTGAGCAACACGGTGAGGACTGGACGGTTACAGAGAGTTGGCGACCTCGCCCTTCTGTCGATAGTTTCGTGCTTTCGAAGCATCTTGGTGAGTTCACATGTAGAGAATTCGGTCGCGAAGGCAAACTCAACGTGACGTGCCTCCGTCTCGGTAACCTCGTTACTGCTGATACTGCAGCAACCGCCGAACCGGATTCGATGTGGCTTGAGATGAACGATGCAGTCGCTGCCTTTCAAGATGCGCTTGAATCGCCCTCGCCATGGCGAATCTTTCACATTCAGTCAGAATTCCCCGGTTCCCGTTTCTCGATCGGGAAAGCCAAGGGGCATCTGAAGTTCGATCCGCAATTCGTGCCATCATCTCAGTAGGAGTGCCGTTTTCTCAAGGAGGAGTACAATGAGAGTTCTCATTTTAGGCGGTAACGGGTATCTCGGACCGCATGTCGTCAAGGCGTTGGAACCTTACTATACTTTGCGCGTCACAGACATCAACGAGATTGAAACGAAACATGAATCGCTGCACATTGATGTCGGTTCGCTCGATCAGGTGATGCGAGCGGCTGAGGGGATGGACGCTATTCTCAATTGCTCTGTCCTACGACATGATCGGCAACTGGCTTTTGATGTGAGTACGCGTGGATGTTACAATACGATGCGCGCCGCTGTTGAACACGGTATCCGCCGCGTCATCAACACCGGACCACATTTCACAATCCAAGGGGATGACTATACCACCTACGATTACGAGATTAACCCGGACGTTCCACCACACACAAGCACCGGACTCTATCCGTTAACCAAGGGATTAGGACAGGAAATCTGTAAAGTCTTCACTGAACACTACGACCTATATGTCCTCTGCTATCTGTTCCTGAGTTTCCGGGAACACGATGATCAAGCAGAAGGCACCGATCTCAATCCGTTTTCTGTCAGTTGGCGAGACGCAGGCGAAGCCTTCCGACTGGGTTTGGAGATTGATTTGGAAGATCTCCCATCACGCTGTGAGATTTTCAATATCTTCGCAGATTTACCGCATCAGCAGTTCTCGAATGTCAAAACGAAGCGCATCTTAGGTTTTGCCCCCCAAGATAGCTTTGAGCGAATGTGGCACAAAAAGGTTCTTTAACTACGGACTTCTGGACTGTGCTCTATAAAAGCGAAAACCCAACCGAGTAGCCTGCAACATCGGCGCAGGCGGCTCTACGTGGAAGCACGTCATCCGCGCAGCCCACCTGATCGAACCGCAAGGTAAAATTAAAAAATGGAGATTAAACTTTTGGCACATCGAGGGGGTATGGGACGGGCACCCGAAAATACCCTTGCTTCCTTTAGGCAGGCGTTGGCGGACGGTGCTGATGGATATGAGTGTGATGTCTGTCTCACCCAAGATAAGCAACCGGTCCTAATTCACGTTGGCTTCAACCAACAGAGTATTCAGAAAGCTACAGGATGTTCCAAATCCCTCAGTGAACTCACTTGGAAAGAGGTACAGCAACTAACAATGGAGGCATCTAATGAACCTGTTGCTCACCTTGATGACGCACTCCGTTTCTCACGGGAAAACCAAATGCCGTGCTTCGTTGAACCGAAGGCGGACACACCAGAATTACTTCCTATCATCGTGGAACGGATCCGCCACTTTGAAGTCGTTCACCTTGTCAATATTCTCACTTTTTACTTACGAAAACATCTGCTTGTAGATGCTAAACGTTTAGAACCGAAGTTGCAGACAAGCGCGATTCTCATTAACCCCGCTGCGAACTTTCTCAAGGCGGCGACTGCTATCGATGCGAATCGCATTATTTTAGGCTGGAGTGGGATTAATCACTTTGGGTTTTATAACACTTTCACACAGACTGTTACGCGCCAAGTCAAAAAACTCCAAGCAAACGGGATTGTTGTGGAAGCGGGATTTATTCAGACAGCGAAAGACGTCGCTTGGGCGGTCTCGCCGCAGAAAGCAGGTGGTGTTGATGGTTTGTGGGTGGACGATGTGCCCTACATCAGGCGTTGTCTCCAAGAAATTTTTTATAGTAAAGTCGAAAAATAAGTGGACAGTTTAATAGAAAGCAAACGTCCTTCCCGCTGGCGAGGTTTCCTAACCTCGCCCACTATCAATGTCCAGGTAATTATGGGCTTTACTATAAAATTGGATTCAAGTTTCCGTGTACCAGGCAAGAGATTCGTTTTGGAGGTAGGGTAGTAGAAGACTCTGGAGTTTCCGACGGGCGTGGTATAGGTATGTTTTAACAGTGTTCTCTGACTTGCCCAAACGTAATGCAATCTCTTTTATCGGGAGTCCCTCCCAGTGACGTAGGTAAAAAGCACTACGTTGGGTAAGAGGCAACTGGTGGATGGCTTTACGGATGACGTGTTCGAGTTCTTTCTTTTCCAGAAGTGCACAAGGTGAAGGTTGCAGCTCGGTCATTTGAAGTGTCTCGTCTGCGTTTTGAGGTAATTCCTCGAATCCTATAACCTGTTGTCTATTTCGTTTGCGGAGGAAATCAATACTACGATTAACAGCAATCTGGTAAAGCCAACTGTAAAACACGGATTGTCCTTTGAAGTTGGGCAGTGCCTGCCACGCTTTCAAGAACACCTCTTGACAAAGGTCTTTCGCTGTCTCACGGTCACGAACCTTGCGGTAAATCAGATTATAGATTTTTTGCTGATATTTGTACACGAGTGGATTAAACGCCTCCGTATCGCCATTCTGGGCGCGTGCAACGAGTTCCTGCTCATCGAAATCGCTGAGTTCAGCATGTATTGTTAAAGCACTTCTCATTTTTTTAATTGTGGCCTCCTGGGCTGTGCTCCATTACATTCCGCACAGGTTTTCGGTAAAGTCAAAGTCCTTTTCAAATCTTGAGCAGGTTTTTTTGACTTTAACAGAAACCATCGTGAAATGAAATGATGCCTTAAATGGCATAATTTGTCCCCATACGCTATCCGCTATGGGATGGCTTCGGCTTTCTGCATTTACATTTGGAACGATGAACAGATTGAATAGTGAAGAAACTATTCGATCCATTGCATTGTTTCTCGGAGCTGTTCCTTTGCCTTAGCGTAATCTCGACGTGTTTGATAAAAGACACGTTGCGCCACTGTAAATTGTGCTTGTGTTTCAAACGCGTCGTTGTAAGTCATATTTTGGTATCCCGGTATTTCAACCGTGACTTCATCCAGCACGCGCTCTATCGTTCGTAACCTTTGCTCAAAAATCCTGACGCGTGTTTCTTCGATCTCCGCCCGTTCTTTAGCATTTGCTACCGCACGATAAGCGCGTCGCACCTCTACACGGATTGACTTTGTTTTTTCGATGTATTCCAACTGGAGCCGTTCTAATTCTGCGAGTTCTACGGCGCGAAGATGCTTCGTTCTGTTTCCATCGTAGAGCGGGATATTGAAATTGAAACGCAGTTCCCACCCATCTTGTGTCCGTGGGCTGGTTTGAAAAATGCTTGATGTATCTCGCTCGCGATCGAGTATCACTGGATCGTAGAGTGCCTTTGCGTCCCATGTTTGGTTCCGTTCGTGTTGTTCCAGCAACACGTGAAGATCTTTGTAGCGCGCTTCGGCAGAAAGTTCAGGAAATCGGTTCCAGATTGTCTCTGCGGCGAGCCGCTCTTGACGCACGATATCGCCTTGTAAGTCGCGTAAATCAAGGTTGTTTGCGAGTGCGAGTTCAACGGCACTTTCCAGTGTTACGTCATCATCGGGAAGAGGTTGGGAGAGTGTAACTTGTGCCAGTGGATCAAGTCCGGTGAGACGAATGAGTTCCGCAGTGTCCACATCGAGTCTGCGTTGCAACTCATTGAGAGCGAGTTG
The DNA here is from genome assembly GCA_965220065.1 of Candidatus Poribacteria bacterium. Lineage (GTDB taxonomy): Bacteria > Poribacteria > WGA-4E > WGA-4E > WGA-3G > WGA-3G. Next base: position 2,649,675 of record OZ244804.1, on the reverse strand, counting down.
CTGCTCGGAGAGTTCAAGTTCCGTATTGAGGCGACTGAGGAAAGGGATCCGTTTTTCTGCATGCCTGATTTGCGTGCCTTTCAGTTTTTTATTCAGTTCCACCTCAATCGCACGACGTTCCTGAATCTCTTCCTGTGTGAGGATGATATTGTGCCAGAGATTGCGGACGTCGTGAACGCTCTGCTTTTTCGCGCGTTCGTATTCAATCTCTGCCTTGCGGACATCCTCTTGGGCAGCATCGAGACCTTCAGGGATTTCGCCGAATTGTGCAAGGAGCACGCTCATCTGGGCACGAGTCAGATAATCTCTGTCATCAATATCGCCATCTTTTTGGCGTTGATATTCGCCAGTGACACCCACCTGTGGTAGATAAATGGCTTTGGACACGCGGAGGTTTGCTTTGGCGTGTTCCACCACTTTTTCTGCCTTTTTCACCGCCTCGTTGTTCTGTAGCGCGAGTTCGATTGCGCGTGCTGGCTGAAGTATGACCAGCCGCTGCGCTGAAATGGTGCTACCCATAAGAAAAAATAGGCAGACCGCTAATACTTTTGCTAACCTTTTGCTCACTACAATCTCCATGTATTGGCTATCGGAAACTATCAGTAAGAGGGTTCTTGGTAACAATCCTCTCAAACTTGGAGGATTCCAGACTGGGGAAGATTGTTACAAACCCACCTCTTTGCCGACTGCTGACATCCATTCCTCAACGTCGACTGATACGGATTGTAACGATAACAATCCCAATCATCAGCAGGATCAACGCACCGAACAGCAACGTCGTCACTGACATTTGTGTTTGAGACTCCACTTGCACTGTGATTGAACGGTCGCGTGCCTCAAACTTACGGTTATCGACGGTGACTTCGGCGTTCAACTTCGCTTGATATTCCCCTACCCCGATGTCCACTGGTGGACTCAACGTCAGTTGGATCTCTGTCTCCTCGTTGCGTGCCAATGTGCTAACGACTTCAGGGATAACCGTGTATTTCCAATCCGTATTGACATCGACAAGCATGCGAATGTCCACGAGATCGCGGGTGCCGATGTTCTTCAGCGTCGCTGTCATGTTCACCTCTTCGCCGATCTTGATCGTCTGGAACGCGTTCGGCACGAATACCTCAATCTCAGGCACTCCCTTTGGAATCAGTTCAAACCGTTCCACACCCCCTTGGATACCCGCAATCCTATCCGCAGATAAATCCAAGCGATTGTTGACACCCCCGAGTTCATTCGCCTCCGCTTCATCAATCACAGCCACGTAGAACTCAAGCGTGCTATCGAGGTAGGACGCATCCAACTCCTCCGGAAGATAGACAATCAACGATAGGTTCCGCTTGGATTGTTCTTGCGTGAACTTTACCTGCGACTGACGAGACTGCGTCTCTGGGTCTTGGAACTCAAAGGAGAGACGGTTGAGGAGGTTAATGACGCGGAGTTGGAAAGTATTCTCTGTCTCTGCTAACCGATCGAGCGTCAAGTCATAAGTGACGCTGCTTCCGAGGTTGCCTTCCTGCGAAAAGCGGAGTGAGCTGACATTGACCACGTCCAACGCTGACTCTTTTTGCAGATAAATCAAGCGCATATCGGGTTCGTCAAGTTCAGGATAATTTAAGGATACCTTCAGGCTCTCGACATCCTTCTGGAGTTGGAACGTCAGATCTACGGCTTCATTGTAACCCAGGACTGGGATCTTCTCTTCATACGGTTTCACAATGTTCGTGTCATCGATGACATCCAGTAAGGAGACATAAATTCCACGAATCTCGTTTGCTGCGGCAATCTCTTCAGGCGTCGCATCACTCGACATCGCTTCGGTTGTCGACGTGTTCTTCAACTGAATTGTCACCATCATCTGGTTGTCAATGCGGAACTTCTTCGCACTGAGGATGGAGATGTAGCGCGTGTCTTCCTCAAGATGGATTTTGTAGGAAATATCCTCATCAAGGTATTTGAGATTAACGATGATGTTGTCCACATTCCGCCGCAGTTCAAAGTCAAGGGTTTTCTCCTGTCCGTCTTTCATCGTTGGAATCCGAGGTTCATAAGGATAACCGATGATAGATTCCGTTTCGTCTTTGATAGAGACATAGACATTGTTGATTTCTTGTGCTGTGTTAGCATCTGCTTCCTCTGTCTCGCTTTTCAGTGCCCCATAGATCAGGACGACTTCCAGACGCCGTCGGTCGCCCTCCTTGTAACGTCTCGCGGACACCACAGAGATATACGGATCTTCTTGTTTGAGGTGAATGTTCTTCTCGTCAACTTCACCTGAGTACGTCAACTCAACGACGACATCGCGCACATTCTCTTTTATGAGTTCAAACTCCAGCGTGACGGATTCACCCTCTTTGAGCGTTTCAATGCGTTGTTCATAAGGTTCGGTGATGGTTGCTCCGCTTGTACCATAACCTTCCTGCTCTTTAATCGCGACGAAGATGTTGTCAATCTGTGCGCTGATGATAATCTCTCGTCCGAGCACTTTTGAACTTTCAACAAGTTTGACGGGAGAGGAACTATTCCGCAAGGTAATTGAGAATAACTCCCGACCATCGGCAGATTCATAGAGTCTTGTCGTTTCAACGGTGATATGCCACTCATCTTTCAGTGAGTCAAGCTCCGTCTGTTGCAGCGTCAATTTTGCCTGTTCATATTCATCGACGGCGCGTTCGTAAGCCTCCTCTGCAGTATTCACCTCGGAGACGGTGACGATATTGTTTTCCTCCATCATCATCGCCTTGAGATTTTCGAGGTCCACCTTCTTTTTCTTCATCAGCTTTTCTGCCAATTCCATCGTCAGGCGATCGATTTCTATCAGGATTTGACGGTTCTGTTCCTCTTTGGTTTTCGGAATGTTATCATTGCTAACAGGTGGGATCTCCTCGGACTCCCCTGCCAATAGAGTGGGCAGCAATAACCCTATCGCGCTCATGAATATCAGCACAAGCTTCCATCCATCCATATTTTTACCCTTCTAAAACAGTTCGGTTTAAACTTCTTCAGGTTCGTATCCAGCAACATAGTGCAGATACAACGCTTCGAGATCCTCTGCTTGAATCTCTTCGCGCGTTAACTCACGCTCAAGGTTGCCTTCCACCAGAATCCCGATCCTGTCGGCAATCTCTTTCGCTCGGAAAATGTCGTGCGTTGACATGAAAATCGCTTTCCCTTCCTCCTTCAATTCACGCAGCAGATTCAGAAAATCCGCACCACCTTTGGGATCCAACCCTGAAGTCGGTTCATCGAGAAGGACGGCTTGTGCGTTCTTCATAATCGCAATGGCGATGCCTAAGCGTTGTCGCATCCCTTTGGAGAAGGTCTTGACGCGTCGCGTAAAGGCTTCCTCTGGTAAACCGACGCGTCCAAGTGTGGCGTCGAGTTCTTCATTTGATACCTTCTTGCGTCCACCGAGTTTCGCGAAGAAAGAGAGGTTTTGCCGCGCCGTAAAGTTGCGATAGAGTTCGACGTTCTCCGAAACGTATGCGAGATGCTTCTTCGCCTCCAGTGGGAACTTCGGGATCTCAATGTCACCTATCAGCGCAGTGCCGCTCGTCGGTTCGATGAAGTTCAGTAGCATAGAGATGGTCGTGCTTTTCCCGGCACCGTTCGCGCCGAGAACGACATAGATTTCACCATCCTCCACTTTCATGTTCAATTTGTTGACGGCTAAAACGCTTTCGTTATAGACTTTTGTAAGGTCACGGGTTTCTAACATCGGGTTCCTCCTATCATTGATTTTTTCTGTATGGTATGGTACTGGAAATCCAAGGAATTTTCAAGATGGATGCTCACCTCGGTCTTTGAATGCCCACGGTTGTAGTCTGCATTCAATGCTTGCATAAGTTCACGTGCGTTTTGAGGCCCAGTATATTTTTTCTGATTGGAGGGTGCTGACCAGTTGAATTCAATATGTTCACGCAATCGGATATTCGGTGTTTCGCTTGCAAAAGTGTGTTTCTGCATGTGTGAGTAGGTCGAACATCCGAAAAAAACAGTGAGTCCCAAAACTGTGAAAAGTGGAAGTCCGAAGAGAACGTCTACACGGTAAAGAGGACTTTTCATTTTTCGGCATCTCCTTTATGCTTTTAACCTGAGAGGAATTGTATTCCTTCATCCTATTTTTCAGGTTTAGCCTCCAAACGATATTTGGCTTATGTCATAGTGACGCGTTTTAAGGGCAGAAAGGTTGCATAATTTGAAAAAAATTGTAAAAAGTCTGAATTCTAATCTAAACAAACTGAAGGTTTTGTCTATTAGAAACCCTTCACCGAAAAAAGATAGTAAAAACTTCCGTTACTTCACACTTAGTTATACACCATTTCTTCAAAGAAGTTCCTAAATCGGTGTCGCCTATAAGACAAATCAAGTTCTCACAGGTCGGATGTGGAGGTTCAGACATCGGAACGGATGAAGACGAGGAAGGCACCTGAAAGAAACACACCCAACAATAAAACGAGTAGCAGCATATCCACTATCGCTGCATTGAAGGTATCCCTAAAAGTGAGCTTATCCGCAAAACTTGGAAGTGCTTGGGGTGAAATCGGCTTTTTAGACATGCCTTCAGGAACTCCGAGGATATGGAGGCTCTCTGTATCGGTACTATCAGTTTCAGTGATGAAGTTTCGAAACTGTCTGATATGAAGATGTACACCTTCCAGGAATTGCAAGTGCCGGTTCAATCCTGTGCCAGTCATTGATTCAAGGGCGTATTGGACAATCGCTGCCGGCGAGAACCGAGTTACCATCCTTGCCCGCTGGACCTGCGCGAGTTGTGCCGTTAGATGTTCGCGGTTCAATCGTTCCCGAATCTCAACATCTTTGTTGACGAGTTCAGCCCTAATGCGCAATTCCTCCACATCTGCCTTTTGGGATTCCAATTGCGCCATTGCCAATCTGAGTTTTTCCTCGTTCTCCTTCGCCAATTTTTCTGCCTCTTCCGGCGAGGTTTTCCAGAGTTCCTCGAGTCTATTGAGAAGATTGGCTACTGGCAACCGCGCCTCTCGCGCCTGTCGTTTCTTCCGCATTTGCTCGTCAAAATCATCGTTAATCTGATCGAGCGCGCTCCTTTTTGCCATTTCTCGTTGGTGAGCGGTCTGGACAGGAGACATCCATTTTGTGGCAAGTGTGCCGAGGGTAGAAGGCATAAAGACAACGAGTCCGACCCAAACAATCAATAACACAACAAGACTCACTCGGCTATCGCGCGTGCTGGCGGACACCATCAACCCGACTGCGATGAAGATACTGGCATAGCCTGAAGCGATCAGCAGAATCATTCCCAAACGTCCCCAGTCCGCCACCTCGAACTGTGTCCAGCTATCTAAAGAGATCACTGTTAGATTCAATAGTACCGCGAAATAGAACGGAATGAGAACGGTTATCAGGGTGCCTAAGAACTTTCCGACCAACAGCGCGGGGCGAGAAATTGAGTTCGCGAGGCACAACCGAAGCGTTCCCCTTTCTCTTTCACCAGAGAGCGCGTCAAACGTAAACAGAAGTGGGATGAAAGAGAGCAGATAGGTGATGATAAATACCCAGTCTATCTTTGTTGCTTTCGGACGTAGGTCTCGCGCATTCGGGTTAGCGGTCGGATAATCCAACGACCAGATGCTTTTTACCTGTCCGCTAAATCCCGCAGTTCTACTCCAAGATCCCCAACTTGTTGTTCCCGACCCCGGCAGAAAAGCATCGCCTCCGTCTGCAATGAAAGTCAGCGCGGAGGGGTGTTTGTAAAGTCTACCGGGCCCTTTTTTCAGCAGCTGATAGAGGTCCGTCTGCGATTGCAATTTGTTTTGGTCGGTGACAACGTTCTCGGAATACCTTCGAATCTTTTCTGGATGACTCTGAAGGTGCACCACGGCGTTGGTTATCATCAATGCCACCATGATGAGAACAGTCAGAGCAAAGCGGAGACTGTTGAGATGGTCAAAGAATTCTCTTTTAACGATATGTCCGATCATCGTGTTTTCTCCTTCGGAGGGTCGAGGAATGTAATACAAGGAACGGAAATGTAATACAAGGAACGGATTTAGTCTATTCCCAGACTAAATCCAGTCTCTCCCCAGACTAAATCCTTCACGCCTACACTTCAGCTTTAATGAAAATCAGAAATGTCACCATAAACAGGATCAGATTCATGAGGAAAAGGAGTGACACATCTGCTAAGGCGCGTTGTGCGTTTTCCGAGACATCCGCCCGCTCAAAGCGAAACCTTGGCAAGTCCCACCAATCCACAGCCCCTTGGTCAGAAGCAAACCATTGTCGACTGGCAAACGCGTCTTTATCGTGAAAATAGTCAATCAGCATCTGGCGGTATCCTTGGGTAGCACGACTAAAATCTAACATCCCATCTAAATCAGTGCCTGCCCAGGCGGAGGTTGCAAAAGTATAAAGACTTGCAGGACTGAATTTCATCAACCATTTATCCCACGTTGCTTGCCGGATGTCTGTCCGCGCTAAGCGTTGTTCGCGTATCAACGCAACTTTTTCTGCCAGGCGGATGTGCGTCGCATTGATGAATGCCTGATAGTTTTGGAAATGTGGGACGGACGGTTCTGAATCCGCGTCCACTTTGATCATATTAAACCCATACCTTCTGCCGCTACGGGAGCTTGACCCTGAATATCCTATGTTAAACCTGGGGGGATCCCCCTCAAGGGGACTGTTTGCTAAGAACCGCTGTTCTTCCCTGTCGGCTTCTTCCCAAATCTGTTCAATCTGTTGACTTGTAGACTGTCCCTCGGCGCGCATATCGCCCACTGGGTTGATGGCGGACCGACTCCAGTTCGGATAGACGAGCACTAAAGCTACCCATAAAAACATACAGAACATCAGTGAAGTGGCAGTGCGGCGGGTTGTTGTAGAAATCAGCAGGCCGATGAGGTAGAAAACGGATAGGTAGACAATCGTTGTCCAGACTATCCCTCCAATCCGAAGCAGATCCGTTGTACTGAGTTGGATCGAACTGGCGAGGGAGCACAAAATCAGTACCATCAGCAGACTCATTAGCACGGGCAGCAGCAAGCAGATCATGGCAGCGATATATTTCGCAAACAGAATAGACCCACGCCGCACCGGATGTGAGATAACCAAACGCAAGGTGCCTCTTTCCCAATCGCCTGCAATTGCATCGTAAGCGAAGAGTAAGGCGAGTAGGCTTAATACGATTTGAAAGATGGATACCAAATCAATCTGTGAAAAGAGATTTAGATAAGGATTTTCCAAGTTTCGTGCGGAGATACTTGAAATCATCGGCACGTCTCCGTGATAAATTTCGACGGTGGTTCCCAGTCGCTTGTCCAATCCCGCACTAAAAGGACTTAGGGGGTTCGGAGGGCGTTCAACAAAAAGTTCCAACCTCGAATAGGTTTCCGCGGCTACCGCCTTCTCACGATGAACTTTTTCTTGCTGGCTGTAACTCGCGACTCGGTTTTCATGGTCGTCAATTAACACAATCGTATTGGCAACAACGAGCAGAAGCGTAATCACAACAGCGGCAAGGAATCGCGCGCTCATCAGATGGGCTAAGAGTTCTTGATGTATCAGTGTGCGTAACATGTTTCAACCTCAATTTAATTAAAAGAATCTTTCCTTGTAAATGCACGTAACTATTTGGTTTGATTGATGGATGACCGAATGGAGATTCGTGCTCGAAAAGCGTTGATACTTTCCTTCTCATCAACCCAACCACCGGTAGCCCTCAATTGAAAAACCTGTCCTTTATCAAATCGATATGTGATTGTTCCTGTTTCATCGGGTTGAATCCCCCATGCGTGTGCAAGTGCTCTCTCAGGCATTCCTTCTATAGAAGGTTCGTTATTATCATCGAAAAGATCAAACGAACCTACTGGAGCTGTCCTGCCGACTTGAATATCAATAGTGAGGATGCCACCGTTTTCAAACGCTGTGGCATCAATTTCTACGATAGTATAATCTTGAGAGCCTGCCTCAGGTATCTGAAAAGTGTCTAATACCTCTATTGAGGGTTGCATAGGATTAAGAGAAATATTGCGACTGTTTGCCAAACGGGTCGGGTCTTTCTCACCCAATCCCGGACGTTTTCCTGCTAATGATTCTATAAGGAACAACCGGTAGTGTTCTGCCCTCTTGTGTCTGTTGCGCCGCGAGAGTTCATTGATGGGTTGCCTGCCCATGAGTTCAAGAGCAGGCGAGATAATTAAACAATCTACAGGTGAGAGTCTCTTCCACGCCCGAACGATTGTTTGGGTCAAAGGCGGCATTGCGTCAATACCTTTGGCATCGCGCAAGCGTTTTATATCGGTATTGAGCACCCATGTGTTAATGAAACTCTCGTTTAAAAATTCGATGTTCCGGTCATCAGAGAGAGCAACTGCCCTCAAATTTTTGCCGCTCCCTCAGCATACTTCGTCATCAAGCGGACCATCTGTTGAAACAACATGAATCTGTTTCTGTTGTGCCCTTGCTATTTCCAATGCTTCGTCTACTGATACCCAATTGATTTGTTGTGATTTGTAAAAGTGTAGTATCAAGGCACGTTCGGCTTCTGCTAAGGTTATTGATTCAGAAAATTGAGTGTCTGGAACTATATCTTCTGCGCCAGTACGGAGTTCGATTTGTGGACAAAAGCCGGTATCTGCCCCAAAAGAGGGACCGTCACCATGATATCGGTTGACATCGAAGTTGAGTGTCCCTTCAGGAACGTACATCCGAAAGAACGCGACTTTCTCTTCGACTCGATTGATAATAAGATGACCAGTAAATTGTGAGGGTGTGAACCAGCCGTTTTTTAGCTTAAACTCTGCATGAATGCGGAATACGATATCCGCAAATTCGGCGTTGTAAGCGCGCAGGCACGCCCACGCCCCGCGGGAATCTCCCGGATTGAGGTGCATATCCAGGTTGGGATTGGGGTGAAACTGTCTCAGCAATTCCAGTAATCCGTTTTCTTCAATCTGCCAGACTTCGCCAACAGAAACACTATTTCCTTTCCTTGTAAGGTTTTCGTGAAGAAGTCCCTTCAATCCCCGCAAAAACGGGTTTTCTCTTGCCTTCTGCAGCCGTACTTCGGTCGGAAGAAATGCCTGAAACACTGAAGCAGAATGGAATTTTTCAGGCTCAGCGACTCGTAGATTCGCCAATGCATCCCATGTCACATGGAAGTTGTCTTGGGTGTACTCGATCGGGGCAATGGATCCTTTAACAAGCGTTTTGGAGGTATTGTCAAGGGTGAGTACGATCCTGTTAGCGGTAAGCGTCTCATCCGAGAATCCATATTGCAAAAACAGAACAAAAATCAGGCAACCGATACTCAACGTTTTCATTTTGAAATCTCCTGACAAAAATTGAAGGGATTGAGGAACCAAGTGTTACGTTATCAAGGCGTAACTACGGAGAGTTCCCGAATAGAAATTCGTGCGTGAAAAGCGTTAACGCTCCCCTTTTCGCTGAACCAGTCACCAGTAGCACCTAATTGAAAGACTTGACCTTGATCGAACCGATAGGCGATTATTGCTGTTTCACCGGGTGAAATTCCCCACTCATGTGCAAGGGTGTTGTCCGGTGTTCCTTCTGTAGGCAGCTCACTGTTGCCATGGAACAGATCAAACGAACCTGCCGCTTTGCCGCTACCGACCCGGATTTCAATGGTTAGCATGCCACCGTTTTCAAACGCCGTGGCATCGATTTTTACAACAGTATAATCCTGATGCCCTCTCTCCGGCGTCCGAAAAAAGTCTAAAATCTCTGTTTGAATCTGCTGTGTTTCCTCTATGAGTGGTGCGGTCTCTTGGGTTTGAGTACCTGCTACGGGGAGGATATCTGCTTGTGAATTGGATTCATTGTTCTTACCCGACATGTTCATTTTACTGAGTTGTGTTCTCGCGACGGGCTTAACCTGGATGGCAGGGTTCGCGATTGCCTCCACAATATCGACCTTTATCTCAGAGGCTGCCTCCAAACTATACGGCTGCTGGAAACGGGATAGATATTTATTGCTTATTCCGAGAGTGAGTGTAGCCAAAATAGCGACTGATGCGGCTACCGCCCACGGCACTACAGGTTGCTTTGTGGAAGGAACAGGTTTGATGCGATTGGCTTCTCGTATGATGTTCTCGGTTAGGTTGACGGGCAATTGTACGCTACCGAGCACTTCACTAACCAAGAGTTCGTCGCCTTGTGCCTGCAAACGTTTTCGCGCACGGCTGAGCCGACTCTTAATTGTGTTCGCCGATACACCCAAGAATTTGCTAATATCCTTTACTTTCATTTCGCCGAGGTAGTGGAGCGTTACCACTGTGCGTTCGCTCTCCGGCAACCTTTCCAGAAGTCTTTTGACGATTTTATGCCGTTGTTCAGCCGTTTCCATGTCTAATTGCTCCGATACATGATGTGTGTAAGAGACTTCTTCTATTTCGTCCGTAGGTGTGTCCTCCAGCGATTGCATCACATATTTGTTCCTTTGAATCCAATTAATACAAAGTCGATCTACAATGACATACAGCCATCCAGCAAACTGATTGGGGTCTTTGAGTGTTGAGAGGCTTTTATATACTCGAAGAAAGGCATCTTGCGTAATTTCTTCGGCAAGGTGAAAGTCTCCAAGCTTACGCCACGCCAGCGCGTGAACGCTCTTCTGGTGTTTTCGGACTAATGTACCGAATGCCTCTTCGTCCCCTGACAAAATTTTATGAATCAGTTGAACATCGTTTTCTTCCATTGGAATCTTCCTTGATGGATGAATTAACTTGTTCGTCTGCTGCATCCTTTTTAGACGGAGAATATCTAATAGGATAGCAGCAGTTGAACTAAATTTTGAAATTTGAATCACTCGTTATCATAAATGAACCACACACCCTCCACTTTTCGCATCTTAACAGGTACCTCTGGCGGCTGCGCCGTCGGCACTCTTAATCGGAAGTGGAATTCATCACCCACATATCCGCTGCTCAAAACCTCCATCTGACGCAACATTTGACGTATTTGAGGACGTATATCCTCTGGCAGATCCTCAAAATTACTTTCAAATGTTTCTCTGGCATTTCCTATAAGCATCGGGCGTATTGTTTCTGAATCGAGATTTTTAAATGCTTCCACGAAAGCGTTCATTACATCTTCCGCTGAGGTCCGCTGAACGTCGAGAACGTTGAGATCGACGTGTCGAGTACTACCTAATCCGGGGTGTTTCCCGTTCTTAAGTGCCGCCAAAGCATCCTTTAGAAATGTCTCGTACTTTTTCTCGTCAATATGGGACTCGCCCGGTTTTCGATAGGGTAAGTGACTTATCAACTCTAACTCGGGTGAGAGTATAAAAGTGTTTACCGAGCGACCTATCTTGTATTGTGCCACAGCCTCTTCAAGTGTTGTAGAAATCGTGCTCGCCAATCTACTTACTGGTTCTCCCTTCGTACCGCTCTGAAATTCAGGAAGGTCCCCTAAAAGAACGAATACATTGACAAATTGTTCGTTGAGAAGTCCTATAATTTTTGAATTGGAGAGGACACCTGTCCTCAAAGTTTTGCCACTCGCTCAGCACGATTCATCGTCAAATACACCCCATGTCAGAAGCACATGAATAGGGCGGTCCTTCGCTTGTGCTTGGGCAACAACCTCTTCAATAGAGAACCTCTCGATCTTGGTAGATTTGTAGAAGGCAGCCGCCAACATCGCCTTCGTCTCTTCTTCTGTAATAGCAGTCTCCCATACAATATCACTCTGATCATCTGCGTTCTGCCCGATAAGTTCCATGCGTGGAACGAAAACCATATCCGCTGCGTTAAAGGCATTGATGTCAACATTGGTATTGCGAGAAGGAAGATAGAGCCGAAACTCCCGAATCGTCCCACTGTTCCGATTCAGGACCAATCGTCCAGTAAATTGCGCTGGCGTAAAATAAGCAGGAGCATCCTTATCCAATAGGAATTCCGCATGAACTCTGAAGACAATTTCCGCATAATCGGACGACAGTGCTCGTAGACACGCAAATCCACCGTCCGATTCCATACCACTTACGGCAATACGACGATTATTTGTGTCCGTATACCAGGCACCCGGATTTATATGCATGTCAGCAGTTACCCCAGGGTGAAACTGCTGAAGAAAGGGGACAACCTTGTTAACATCAAATTCCCATAGGTCTCCCACGGTGACATCTGCGTTGGGGAAGAAGGCTGTGAAAGCGTCTGCCTCATATTCCTGACTCGGATGCGCCGGTGAAAGGTTGTTGAAAATGGCTGCATTTTCCGGCGAATAATTGGGCAGATCCAGTGCCGAATCTGCAATAGGTTCCCAATAGGCACGCACCTGTAAAGTTACCTTCTCGTCCAATGTATTCTCCATATTTATCCTATCAGCGGCACTTTGAGGGGCTAAGTTCAACCCCAAAACCCATATTACTAACACTGAGGCAATCAACCAATTCTTTTTCATTATTAACTCCTTAGTTTGATTTATCGTGAATTATGAACGTAAATGGAGATTTCAAGCTAAATAGACATAGCACTCCGCTGGAGTGCTGTCGCTCGGAGACTATAAAAGTGCTATAGACATGTTGCTCCGCTGGAGCAAAGAGACCGATTTTTCATCCTCCCATTTTCGATGCCTTGGGTGTGTGTTTATATGCCCATTTAGGTTAGGGTCCCTCCTCACGCCGGAAGCGTGATATGTCTATAGAAGACTCGCCCTTTTATAATTAAAGACCCAGTTTTCGGCAAAAAGGTTGCATAATGTCAAAAAATGGGAAAATTTCAATTTTAACAGGGCTTACGCACAACGCAGATATTGATGGATAAAAGAATAGGTGCCTCCCTCGACGCTTCCAATCTTCCATTTTTTCAATTCCGCCAGTAAAAGTGGGATTTTGCGTAAGCCTTATTTAGTCTAAAAGTTGGGAATTTTGTTTATGAGGAACTGTACGTTTGCATCAGGTGGGATTTGTAGACTCAATTCTTACCGTTCCTACCTATTATCAATGTGAATGTCTCTATGAGATACGGTTTCGAGTGTGACGTTATACTGACGCGGGACCGTTACTTGAACTTCAACCGTCAACCACTCCAGTCCTTCTTGCCAGTGTTCCCGTCCACGATTGAACCTTGCTTCAACTCGGGCATCTAATCTGCTATCTGAATGGTCGTGTTCAATTGTGAACTCTAAATCTTTGAGCATTTCTCGAATCCATTTAATTGACTTAGGTTGAAATATTAACTTCTTTGATGTCCACCTCTTTTCGATGGCGATATGAACACGGGGTTGATCTGTGGTTTCGATATGGACCGTATCGAACTCCGCGTCGACTGTTAGATGTAAATGTCCATTAGGGTCAACATCATCGTGACTTATTCCTTCCCTTTGTGAGATTTCCATTTCACTTGTGGTTAGGGTAAGGATAAGCAGGAGTAGAAACAGGAGAGGAAAGATCACAAAGGCAACTAACTTCTTAGATTTTGTCATCTGAAACTCCTTTTATTGGTATCTGATTAACCAAAAGGTAACCGGGGGTTATGTGGTACTATTCCCATGGGTGTGGCAATTGCCTCAGACGAATTTCACCGGCAGAGGCGTGCAATTTCAGTAACGGTCCACCCCCGTTAAGTGTTCCCTTTAACCTATTTTCTTTGGTGTCACCTTGAGGTTGGATGGAAAAATCGCTTAAGATTTCTCCTTGGGTTTGAGCGTCTATGTCAATGGCAATATGGGGATCGAGCGTGACATCTATCACTCCACCTAACGATGCGTGCAAGGTCCACGGATGTTGTGATTGCGTTGTCATTTCCGCACGGATATCTCCCATGGCGGCTGTCAGGGTAACGCTACTTTGACACCCTTTGAGGGTAATGTTCCCACTCACACCCGTTTTTCCCCACACTTCACCTTGGATTTCACCAAGATTGAGGTTACCCCCTAAAGCCTCAGTGCTTACGGTCCCTATCAGGTCACCGACATGAATATCTCCGCGAGATGCAGTTTTGAGCGTGACATTATACTGACGCGGGACTGTCACTTGAATCTCAACTTTAAACCACTTCAATTCTTCTTGCCAATATTCCCGTCCGCGCTTGAATTTTCCCTCAATTCGGACGTTCGATTGATTATCTACTGGATCGCCCCATTCAGTCGTAATTTCAAAATCCTCAAGTAATTCACCAGCCTGTTTACCCAACTTCGGTTTCAATATGCCGCTTTTTGATTTCCATTTTTTGCTGGTGGTGATATCGACCTGATTGCGATCTGTGGTTTCTATATGGATCGTACCAAGTTCTGTATCAACTGTTAAATGCCCAGTAGGATTAACATTGTGGCCCTCGTGGTCTGTATGTGAGATTACCATTTCACTTCGGGTTACGCCAAAGATAACCAGTGAAAGAAACAGGAGAGGAAAGATCACAAAAGCGATGAACCGCTTAGACTTTGTCATCTGAAACTCCTTCGGAAGTTACTTATTCGCCCTTCGAATCAGCAGATTTGACTTCATACCTCTTTAATTTAAGGTTTAATTCAGGGGTCCTGACCGTAGGTGGAGGCTCAACGCCAGGAGGCATAGGAATACCTTTTAGAAAAATATCCTCAGCTTTTTGATGAAACTTGACAATCCCGATGTTGGGTGCCATCCACAGTATTGTAAAGGATTCGCCGGGCGGATCCGACCCCATTTCCGGGGAGGATGTTGCTACCCCTGTTTCTGTTCGGTATTCAATCTTCAAACAGTCTTCAAAAGTGCCAGCGGGAGTCTCAACGTTTTCCGTGCCCACGACAGTCCCTGTTTCGACAATGGTGAATTCGATTGTGGCTTCTGGGGGGTCTTGCGGAGGGATAGGTCTCAAAGTGAGTTTGACTTTTATCTGCATTGCGTTCCACTTTTCATTGAAGGTGACAGGCATGGGCAGTCCATAAAACTGATCTTGTGCTTCTATCTCAAGATCATAGAGCATAATAAACGGTGCCCCCATTTTCTCCAATATTGTGAGAAAAGCCGCCATCTCTTTAGTAAAGTGTGCTTTGACGGTTTTCTCTACCTCATCACCGACCAAGAACGTGACCTTCTCCTCACCGATCTGGTAGAAATTCGGATGGATGTGATAGTCATAATCTGCCCAATCCTCCAAGGTGGGCTCATAGTTGAAGGCGTGATACGTCTCCCCAGCAATCTCTTTGTCCTCAATGACACGACGCGTTAATTCGTTACCATCTTGGTCTTCGTAAACCCAGTAACTTCCGAGTGTATTTGGAAAGTATTGGATAGTTTCCGAGGCATCGCTCATCAGCACTGCCTTGAGTCCAAAGACGAGTAAAAGTATAAAAAAGGTGTGAAATCTTTTCAACATTATAATCATGGTACTTCTCCTTTTGTTTAGTGATGAGCCGTTGATGTTCATCAGTGTGTTAATAGATACAATGGGAGATTCCTTTCAGCGTTTTTCTTGGGTTTCATACCTCCGAACGTATAAAAACGAGGAACGCACCCGAAAGAAATACCCCGAGCAGTAAAGCGAGTAACAGCATATCCACCATCGCTGCGTTGAATGTATCGCTAAAAGTAATCTTATCCTCAAAGCTTGGAAGTGCTTGGGGTGAAATCGGTTTTTTAGACATTCCCTCAGGGACTCCGATGATATGAAGACTCTCTGTGTCCGCTCTATCGGTTTCAACGATGAAGTTTCGGAACTGTCGAATATGGTGATGCACACTTTCAAGGAATTGCAAATGCCGATTCAATCCTGTGCCAGCCATGGATTCAAGAGCATATTGAACAATTGCCGCTGGAGAAAATCGGGTAATACCTCGCGCTCGCTCGACCTGCACAAGTTGTGCCGTTAGATGTTCGCGGTTCAACCGTTCCCGAATCTCTACATCTTTGTTGACGAACTCAGCCATGAGGCGCATTTCCGTTTCATCTACCTCGCGGGATTGCATCGCTGCCATCGCCAATCTGAGTTCTTCCTCCTTCTCCTTCGCCAATGCTTGCGCTTTTTCCGGTGAGGTCTTCGCGAGCTCCATAAGTTGATTGATCAAGTCTCCTGTTTGTGATCCCGACATTTGTTTGTTCGTCATTTGCTCATCAAAATCATCGTTAATCTGATCGAGCGCGCTCTCTTTTGCCATCTCCCGTTGGTGCGCGCTTTGAACGGGGGGCATCCATTTTGTGGAAAGCGTACCGAGGGTGGAGGGCATGAAGACGACAAGTGCCACCCAGATTATCAACAGCGTCACGAGACTCACTCGGCTATCTCGCGTGCCGGCGGACACTGTCAGTCCAACTGCAACGAAGATGCCAGCGTAGCCTGAAGCAATTAACACGATCATCCCCAAGCGTCCCCAGTCTGCTGCTCCGAGCTGCGTCCAACTATCCACGGAAATCACCGCCAGATTCAGCAGCACTGCAAAATAGAAGGGGATGAGAACGGCTATAAGCGCGCCTAAGAACTTCCCGACTAACAGCGCAGGGCGGGAAATAGGATTCGCCAGACATAATCGGAGTGTGCCTCTTTCTTTTTCGCCGGAGAGCGCGTCAAACGTAAATAAAAGCGGGATGAAAGAAAGCAGATAGGTGATGATAAATACCCAGTCTATCTTTGTCGCCTGAGGACGTAGATCCCGCGCATTCGGGTTGGCGGTCGGATAATCCAGCGACCAGATGCTTTTTACCTCTCCACTGAATCCCGCAGTTCTACTCCAAGTTCCCCAATTTGTTGTTCCCGACCCCGGCAGAAAGGCATCGGCCCCGTCTGCAATAAAAGTCAGCGTGGGGGGGCGTTTGTAAAGTCTACCGGGACCTTTTTTCAGCAGCTGATAGAGGTCCGTCTGGGACTGCAATTTGTTTTGATCGGTGTTAACTTTCTCAGAATACCTTCGGACCTTATCTGGGTGGCTCTGAAGATGCACCACAGCGTTGGTTATCATTAATGCCGCCATGATGAAGGCGGTCAGGGCAAATCGCAGACTGTTGAGGTGATCAAAAAATTCTCTTTTAACGATATGTCCGATCATCGTGATTTCTCCATTTTTTGATAGTTTTCAGTCTTCAGTGAAGAGCCTGTTTGTAACAATCGTTCCTAACTTAGAGTACGCCAGGGCATGGAGAATTGTTATATAAAGACCTCTTAACCAACAACTGACAACCGATAACTGATAACCATTACACTTCAATTTTGACAAAGATCAGAAATGTCACCATAAACAGCACCAGATTCATGAGGAAAAGGAGTGACATATCCGCTACGGCGCGTTGCGCGTTTTCCGAGACATCCGCTACGGCAAAGCGAAACCGTGGCAAATCACTCCAATCCACGGTGCCTTGGTCAGAGGCGAACCACAGCCGACTGGCGAACGCATCCTTATCGTGTAAATAATTAATGAGTGTCTGTCGGTAGTCCTGGGTAGCACGACTAAAGTCTAACATACCATTCAGATCTGTGCCGGCCCAAGCGGCAGTTGCAAAGGTATAGAGGCTCGCAGGACTGAGTTTCATCAATCGTTCATCCCATGTCGCTTGTTGGAGTGTGGTCCGCGCCAAGCGTTGTTCATTTATTAACCCCACCTTTTCTGCAGCGCGGATGTGTGTCGTCCTGATGAATGCTTGATAGTTTTGGAAATGTGGGAGGAGTGATTCTGAATCCAGACTCACTATGGTCATGTTAAACCCATATCTTCTGCCACCAGAGAAAGATGACCCTGAATAACCAATACCAAACTTCGGGGGTTCCCCTGTGAGCGGGCTATTGGCTAAGAATCGCTGTTCTTCCCTGTCGGCTTCTTCCCAAATCTGATCAATCTGTTGACTCGCGGATTGGCTTTCTGCGCGCATGTCGCTTACTGGATTGAAGGAAAACCGACTCCAGTTCGGATAGACAAGCACTAAAACGACCCATAAGAACATACACAGCATCAGGGAGGTGGCCGTGCGGCGGGTTGTTGTGGAAATCAGCAGTCCTATCAGGTAGAAAACAGACAGGTAGACGACTGTGGTACCGACTATCCCGCCAATTCGGAGAAAATCTGCTGTGCCGAGTTGGATTGAACTCGTGAGGGAAAGCTGAATCATTACCATCAGCAAACTCATCAGCACAGGGAGTAGCAGACATATCATGGCAGCGAGATATTTGGCGAATAGAATTGCACCGCGTCGTACCGGGTGAGAGATAACCAAACGCAAAGTACCACTTTCCCAGTCTCCTGCAATCGCATCGTAAGCGAAGAGCAGAGCCAGAAGGCTCAGTACTACTTGAAAGATAGAGACCAAGTCTATCTGCGAAAAGAGGTTTAGGTACGGGTTCTCCAAATTTCGCGCCGAGACACTTGAAATCGTCGGCACGGTATCGTGATGGATTTCAACTGTAGTTCCCAGTCGTTTGTCTAACCCAGCACTAAAAAGGCTGAGGGGGTTCGGGGGTCGCTCAACAAACAGTTTTAATGTCGAATAGGTTTCTGCCTCCACCGCTTTCTCATGATGAACCTTTTCTTGCTGGCTGTAGTTTGCCACTCGGTTTTCGTGGGCATCAATCAGCACCACGGTATTGGCAACGACAAGCAGGAGCGTAATGACGACAGCGGCGAGAAACCGTGCGCTCATCAGAAGAACGAGGATTTCTTGGCGGATAAGATTTCGTAGCATAGCGTCTCCTTAAAAGTCTGTGGTTTGTCTGTTAGAGACACTTCAAATGAAAAAGGATAGTAAAAACGACGCGGGGTAGGGAGATAGGAGAATTTTTCTGGTTGTGATGTACCCAGTACGGAAGTTGAATTAAATGTCGGAACGGAAGAATTTCAGGAACGCTACGGTTGTCAACACAACCGCTAAGAAACAGAGCAGCAATAGATCTATCACGGAGTGACGGAAGGTTTCTGATAAAGGGATTTCTGTCATGTCTGGCGGTGGGGCAATTTTCTTGGGTTCCGCTTTACCAGATATAAATCGCGCCATTGTCGCAAAGTCATCGTCCGTAATTTCACTGAAATACGCATCTTCAAGCTGAACATAGTAGCGGGTGCCTGCTTGAAAGTAGGTGTTTCTTTTTATTTTTCCGGTCTCTGCTAAATTCATAGCGAGATAAATTAAGGAAGATGTAGGCGTGATTCCTCTAAACCTTTCGCAAACACGCTTAAAGGGGTCGGTTCAAGAAAGAGTTTAGAAACTTCCATGTCTGGGGCTGGGGAGTCTGACGGTTTCTCTTCGGTTTCTGTGACTGAGAGTTTGATGGATTCTTGATAATTGACTTGGTTTTGAAGGTAATTGCGGTAATTAATATGTAGGGTGAGCGGAATAAGCAAGAGACACATCAAAAGCAGCGCGACAAACCGAACACTGAGAACATGATGCATCATCTCTTTCTGAACGAGCGTTAGTAACATATTTACCTCTAATCCCGAAAATCTTGGTTCAGACAATTAAGACCGATTTGTAAAGCGCAGTGTTGTATTATCGGATTGCACACCCGTTGTGTAGGACTTAACAAAACCTCAAGAACCTATAAAAATCTACAGTGTCTTGAGCTTGTGCCGACTTCCTGCTTCATCGTTTCGTGCCTCTCAACGAGGTCTTAGAGAAACTCCACAGGCGTTTGACTTCTCCTCGCAACTCGTGGCGAAGTGTTAAGACGAAGTTGGACACAGGTTGATAGCCGCGTTGAGGTCTCGGTCGCATTCAAAACCACACTCGGAGCAGTGATAGGTGCGTTCCGAAAGCACCAAATCTGCTTTCTTGTGTCCACAACTGCTACACGTCTTGGAACTGGCGAAGAATTGCGATGCCTCGTGAACAGGTCTCCCGCGACGCTCTGCCTTATACTTGAGTTTGACAAGGAAACCACCGAGTGCTGAATCCGATAACGCCTTTGCGAGTTTTCGGTTCTTGAGCATATTGGTAACCTTGAGTGTCTCAACACCGATAGCAGAGGCTTTACGGACAATACGGAGTGTGGCTTGGTGGTGAGCGTCCTCACGAATAGAGGTTATTCGATAATGGACACTGCCGAGTCGCTTTTTCTGCTTCTGCCAATTCTGACTGCCTTTTTGCTTCCGAGATAACCCACGATTGGCACGCTTCAACTTGCGTTCATATCGCTTGAGGGGACGCGGATTGTCGAAAGTCGTGCCATCTGAACAGGTGGCAAGCGTATTGATACCCACGTCAACACCTATCGGGGGCTTCTCGTCAAAAAGGGGCGGTTGGTGCTTATAGTTGTTGCTATCGAGTCGCCTGACCGTGACAGACACAAACCAACGATTGTTACGTTTTGACACAACGACTTTTGTGATTTCACCGGTATACCGTAGTTCTTCACGCATACGCACCCAACCGATTTTTGGGAGGTTCACACGCTTTTTGTAGACATCAACAGTTCCTTCGCCATTATCTGCTTGGTAGGAGCATTTACCAGATCGGTTCTTATAGACGGGGAACTTGTTTTGTCCTTTTTTCCAGCGTGTCACCGCATCACCGAAGTTGTGGATAGCATTCTTGGAGGCATTTTGCGATAAATCCGAACACCACTGAAACTTATCACGCTTCATAGCGTTGAACTCACGCTTTATCTCGCGATAATCCCGCCATTCGTCTTTGTCTAAACCGACTTTGAAAGATGACAAAGCAAAGTTGAATGCAACACGGGCATAGCCAGCGTGTTGAGACATAAGCGTCGATTGCTTGTTATTCGGATTCAGTTCTATCTGTTGCGTGCGTAACTGCATTGGATTCTCACGTATCACGCTCTTACCGCTTGTCACAGTCGGTCGGCGAGGAGACAGCCCTTGCAGGCTGGTGACAAGTCCTCGCCACGTGATACAGATATTATAGCACTTTCTCAAAGTGTCGTCAAGAAAAACGACATAACTTTAGATTCTTATAGATGCTTAGAGGTTTTTATAGGAAATTGCTAACTACAACTTACCCCTTTCCAGGAAAGTTCCGAAAAAGTATACGTGTAAAGACCGCATCCTACGCACCTAACAATTCAGTCTTATGTTCTTCAACTATTGCCTCCAAAATGGACGCTGGGATATCCTCCAACTGCGACGCTAACTCCTCTTCAACGTTAACCATCAGGCTGTGGTCAAACGTTTCGCGTTCGGCACAAGGGTCGAAGTATTCACCGTGCGCTTCCAGCAAAACTGCCAAACGGGCAGGCGTTAAACCCTCAGAGATACCGTGCAAACTCCAGGCTGTCCCTCGGTAGCCTTGCTCATAATCGGTACCGAGGTGTTTTTTTAGGATTTCCTCTCTTTCGGTGCCTTGTGCACCGCTGTTTTCAAGTTCTTCTGCTGCGGCAATTGCGTGCGGATCCAGTTCCACTTGAAACGCAGTTGAGGCATCCGCCGCTGGAACAGGATAAATTTTGTAGATTTCCATGTTATTCTCCATAAGTTGCAAAATATAAGGGCGGTCCAAGGGATTAGAGCCGCCCAGTCTTTGTAGGAGCGAGTTGAACTCGCGATCTTTTGTAGGAGCTGTTCTCGCGATCTTATGAGAAATTTTCTATACCACCGCGGAAAGTCCACCATCAATATTGATCGCAGTCCCCGTAATAAACGAGGCACATTCCGAAACGAGGAACGCGACGAGGTTCCCTACCTCACCCGGTTCACCTAAACGTCCGAGCGGGTGTTCTGCACCCCGTTCCTCCCAATATTCCTCAAGCGTTCCGGGAGAACCTGCCGCTTTCCATGCACGTTCTCCTTGGGCACTCTTAATCGAGGTGAGGCAGACCGTATTAACCAAGATTTTGTGAGGTAGAAGTTCTTTAGAGAGTGCCTTCGTCAGAGCGATGCCTGCCGCTCGGCTGACGGAGGTCGGACAGGAACCTGCACTCGGCTGTTTGCCGCCCGGATGCGTGATGTTGATAATTCTGCCGCTACCGTTGCTTTTCATGTGTGGGATTACCAGTCGCGCACAGCGGATAGCCCCCATTAACTTGAGGTCCAAGTCTTCGTACCACGCTTCATCGCTCATGGTTTCAAAATCACCACCTGCTGAACGGCCGGCGTTATTGACTAAAATGTCAATCTTTCCGAAGTGGGTCGCGGTGTGTCCGATAAAATTCTCCAGTGTCCCCGGTACCGTTACGTCTGCGGGGATTGCGAGGACTTCACCGCCAGTTTGTGAACGTATCTCTTCAGCCGCATCTGTTAAGACTTCTTCACGTCTCCCACAAATTGAGACTTTCACACCCTCTTCACATAAACGGAGCGCGATACCTTTGCCGATCCCTTCACTTCCGCCAGTAATGACGGCAACTTTTCCAGTCAATCCGAGTTCCATGTTTTTAACCTATTGAATCTGATCCGTGCCTCCGTTGTCGGCACGGGTATAAAATTGATGAGAATCCTGCTTAGGTTATGAATGGTTTTTAACGATTCTGAATCTATGCTTAACAACGGAAAGGTCGTTCAGAAGTGATCGCTAAAAAGCCTAACACCAAAGCTATTGTGTCAGCGAAGAAATTGCTCTTGGGGCAGCCTTTAGCACATCGCTGGCGATGAGTCCATGTCTCCCTAACCTCTCGGCAACGATGTCTCCTGCTAAGCCGTGTAAGTAAACCCCAAGCGCAGCTGCAATTTCACTCGGTATACCTTGTGCCATTAACCCCGCGATGATCCCTGTTAGCACATCGCCCATACCCCCTGTTGCCATGCCGGGGTTACCCGTTGAATTTACCCATAGGTTACCGTTTGGGGTACTGGTAACAGTCGGTGCCCCTTTAAATACAAGTGTTACACCGTATTTGCTTGCAAACTGTTGCGCAGTGCTGATCCTGTCTTTTTCTAATATAGGCACTGAAGTGCTTGTTAACCGCGCCATCTCGCCGGGATGCGGTGTGAGCACCGTCTCGCTGTTGAGTGATAAGATAGTTTCTCTAACTTGCGCGAGGGCATTCAATCCATCCGCATCAATCACCATCCGTAGATCGAGTCCCTGTTCCCGGTTCTCGCGTATCAGTTGATGGACGAATGATACTGTTTCGGGGTGTTGGGAAAGCCCGGGACCGATTGCCAGAATAGATTTCGTTTTTACTGCAAATTCGAGGATCGTTGAGGTTGCGGATACTGATAAACTTCCCGCGTCCGTTTCTGGTAGCGGTAGGGTCATCACCTCAGGCAAAAGACCCTCTAAAATTGGGTTGAGATGTTTCGGTGTTGCAAGCGTCACCAATCCTGCACCGGCGCGCAAAGCCGCTTCGCTTGCGAGTGCGGCAGCCCCTGTCATACCTGTAGAACCGGCGACGACAAGAACGCGCCCATAACTCCCTTTATGAGAAGATGGTGGACGCAGTGGTATCCATTGCGCCGCTTGTGCTGCTGTTGTCCAATTTACCTTGATGTTTTGTGCATCTATAACCGATTCTGGGAAACCGATATCGACGACTTCCAGTTTTCCGGCGAGTTCAGCACCGGGATGCATTAACAACCCTCTTTTAGGTAAACCTATCGTTACCGTTCGATCCGCTCGAACACAGGTGCCTAAGGCATGTCCCGTGTCGGCATCCAGACCGGAGGGTAGATCGACGGAAAGGATGGGTGTGGAAAGCCTATTGATAGCATTAATTACGGTGGCGATTGGATCTCGCACGGTGCCACGCAAGCCTGTGCCGAAGATCGCATCCACAAGGAGTTCGCAACTCGCGATGTGAGTCAAAGAAGTGCTTCGTTCCACAAAGAAGTCGGAACCGAGTGCCGCATCTGTCAGCATTTCCTCAATTCGCAATCCAAGATTTTTTGCGATTTGGAGATTGGTCTGTGCCTCGCCGGTGAAGTTATCTGGCGGAGAGGCAAGGAAGAGACGCACATCGCGTCCTATATGAGCAAGTTGGCGTGCGATAACGATGCCATCGCCGCCATTGTTACCCTTACCCGCAAAAATACCAATCCGTTGGCATGTCGGGTAGTATTGTTCGATCGCGCGGACGATGGCACTCCCAGCGGTTTCCATAAGAACGATGCCGGGAATGCCAATACCTTCAATAGTGTCCTGATCGATCTGGCGCATTTCCGCCGCGGTCACGACTTTCATGCAGCATCGCTCTGTAACTTTTCAGCGAGCACTAACAGGTGTGCTTCCATTTGCGGGATTGCCTGTTCTAAGGTTTTCTGCTCTATTTGTACCTCTTGAACCCTCTCATCTTGGTGGGTTTGGAGACAGAAATTCAAATTCGTGCGGAGATCGAACAGGCTCTGCTGAATGTGGTCTTGGAAAGAGCCTTCCGGGTACATCCACCGTCTCCCGCGTGTCTGCCGCAGATTAAAATGGCAATGCCCATTATCACCACCGAAGCAGTCGAAACGCATGATTTCATCGTCATAAACAAATAACGAAGCCGCAGGACCGCGTCCACCGGCATCGTCACGCCAGTATGATTCTAACCGGACGTTTTCCTGGATAGGGTATTCAACCAGGTCGTGTTTTTCATTCGCCATCTGTAGGACCTCCTTGGGTGTTTCTGCGTGGTTAAAAGAACCGCGCCTACAGTAGGAGTTAAAAAGTACTTGCCAAATACATCTTGACAGTCAACCAAATTTGCGGTAAAGTATAGCAAACCCAAAAATAGAAGTCAATAAGCAATTTATGGTGGATTATAAAAATAAGTTTACATTTCAAAAGAAGCGAAAATCCACCAGTTGCTGGCGAGGTTTCCTAACCTCGCCTTAAAGTGGATGGGTAATTCTAAAATCTACCATATATTCTGAAGGATGGAGCGACAACGTGCATATTTCCATCACTGATGCGCGGCAGCTCGCGGAAACTTTTTTGGCAAAGGGTGGCATAGCACCAACGGATGCCGCTATTATTGCAGATGTACTATTGGAAGCAGAACTCCGCGGGCGAAAAACGCACGGCTTTATCCGATTGACCGGAATTAAAAGCCGCTATGAACAGGGTGAACGGACTGACATTCAGGTTGACGAGGAGAAAGGACCGTGCGTACGGATTGATGGTGGAAATCAACCCGGCTACCTCGTCGCGTATCGTGCAATGGAGCTTGCCATTGCACGCGCAAAACAGAGCGGTGCGAGTATTGTCGGTGTTTACAATACATCGCATTGTGGTATGGCAGGATACTATGTTGATATGGCGCGAAAGGCGGATGTCATAGGACTTCTCTTTGTTGATTGTCTACCCCGAATTACGCCTGAGGGCGGAACCGAAGCCATTTTAGGCACCAATCCAATCGCTGTTGGAATCCCATCCAACACAGTTCCACTCCTATTTGATATGTCTACTGCTGCGGTTACCAATGGGGATCTGCTTGTCGCCATGCAGGAGGGCACTCCAATTGCTGAAGGGATCGCCTTTGATCCGGAAGGTGAGCCAACTACAGATGCTGATGCGGCGTTAAAAGGGAGTGTGCGTCCGTTCGGTGGACATAAAGGGTTTGGACTTGCGCTCATCACACAAATCCTTGCGGGTGCCTTGGTCAACGCCGCTACAATCCCACCTCCCGGCAAAAACTACGGCTTACTCATTGTTGCGATAGACCCAACAAGTTTTGTTCCATTGACACAGTTCAAAACGGAAGTCGATACTCTCATTGCGCGTGTCAAAGAGAATCGACGAGAAGCAGGGGTTGCAGAAATCCTTATCCCAGGCGAACGCGCGTACCGTCAGAGGGAAGTACACCTCTCGAACGGTATCCATTTAGAGGACACACTCGTGAATCAATTAACGTGAACGCAAAGGTAGAAGCGATCTCGTGATCGCGATGAAAAGGAGATTGATATGGCAACTTTTAAAGCAGGAGTTATCGGTTGTGGCGGACGTGGACGCTCGCATGCACGCGGGTATCAGGCATCCCCAGATATGGACATCGTCGCCTGTTCTGATCCGGTTGAAGATGCCCGAAACGCCTTCGCTGAGGAGTTTAAGGTGCCTAACACCTACGAAAGTTATCAAGAGATGCTGGATACAGAATCCCTTGATTTCGTCAGCGTTTGCACTTGGATTGAACTCCATAAGGACATGGTAATCGCTGCCGCCAATAGTGGGATTAGAGCCATCCATTGTGAGAAACCGATGGCACCCACATGGGGCGATGCCAAGGCGCTTTATCAAGCGTGTGTTGACAATAACGTAGTGATAACGTTCTGTCATCAACGCCGTTTCGGTGCGCAGTTCGTTAAAGCGAAACGATTGGCAAATGAAGGTGCAATCGGTGAGTTGCGTCGACTCGAAGCCGCTTGTCCGAATTTGCTTGACTGGGGGACGCACTGGTTCGATATGTTCCTTTTCTACAATAATGACGAACCTGTTGACTGGGTTATCGGTCAAATAGATGTAGCGGAAGAAAAGACTGTCTTTGGTGTTCAGGTTGAAACGAGTGGCGTCTCGTGGATTCGCTGGAAGAACGGCGTAGAAGGTCTGCTCGCGACGGGTGATGCGTCTTTAGGAGGTTTCGGCAATCGCCTCATCGGTACGAAAGGCATCATTGATGTGGGTGGCGGTGGTGCACCATTGCGGATGCTCCGCGAAGGTGGAGACGGATGGGAAGAGCCTGACTTAAGCGGCTTAAGCCCTGAGCGCGACGCAACGACACTCTCTGTGCTTGACCTTATCCACGGTGTAAAAACAGGACGTGAGCCGGAACTCAGCGGTCGCAAAGCACTTCAGGCGACTGAGCTCATTTTTGCAACGTATCAGTCGAGCCGACAGCGTGCAAAGGTTAATTTGCCGCTTACAGTGGACGATTCGGCATTACTGACCATGGTTGCCAATGGCGATATCGGTTAAACCCTATTTCTACAAGCTACAAGCGCGGTTTACCGCCAACCGCGCATTGTAGCAGTGTTACGTTCCTCTGGGTTTCTATTATTTTATCAACCTAATTGAAATTTCTGCGTCTAATCAAAATAGAAGGGTTCTTAACGTCTGTTCCCCAGGAACGTGAAATTAAATAATCGAAAACAGTCAATCTTAATAATTATCAGTTAGGCGTGGGTATCCGCCATCGAATTAATCGAGAATCTGCCTGAAACATTGTCCCGCAAGTTTCCTATGAAGACGTGCGCAAGGAAGGCAGTCCAGAAGCAATTAAAAATCGGACTCGCGATAAGCAGGGAGAAACGAGTGTCAAAAAATAAAGATATGTACGGCGTAGTTCGCAAGAGCCAACCGATCCCCAATCCCAGTACCGAATTAACCGAAAATCTGCCTGAGACGAACCGTAGGGGCTGGATAACTCAGCCCGTAAAGAAGGCAGCCCAGAAGCAATCCATTAAAAAAGCGAATTTTCTCTTTTTTTTCAGTTTTGTCTCTCTCATCATCTTAGCGATGCCGACGACCCTTTGGGCAGACCTCGTCAGTCTGAGAGTTGATTCAGGCGGGGATACCACTTTCAGAGGGGAATTAGATAGATTGCGGATTATTTTTACGGTTGATGATAGTGACGAAGAGGATCCGTATATTGTTGAGGTGGGAACTGGCATAAAGCCAGATGACCCCATAGGGGAAAATAACCCATTCACCAGTCGCGGTGTCATCGAGCAAGGAGTTGTGTCGGCGGATGAGACTGTGGAACTTTTTTGGGACGGCACCCTTAACGGCATACGTCTGCCAGACGGGGAGTATAGGATCCGCGTTACTGTTGATGATAACGAAGAGAAGGCTTTGCATGCGACGGCAACTTTAGATTCGAGTGCGCCGCGGGTTTCCGAGTGTCTTTGCAAACCATGAGTTGACGGATCCGTCGATTACCGATGGCGGTTTTATCAATAAGCCACTCCGATCGATTAGTGGTAACAGGGACAGATGATGGGGACGGATCTCGGTCAATAGGCGAAACACGATTTTCCTGAGAAATGCACGGCAGTCTGTCTCGCGCGGAACCCTCGATTACGCTGAGGACACTAACCTTTACGTTAGTAGATCCCTTAGACGAACCTAATGAAAATGGAAAGTATACCCTTATCCTCATCTTAATAGATAAAGCCGGGAATGTCGTACACAGCCAGAGGGAATTTACCTTTGATAATGTGGCGCCTCGTATAGCAAGAGTTTCCACGAACAGAGGGACAATTGTTCACGATGGTAGTGTTAACCAGCGGATTAGTTTCGTTGAAGCCACGGTCACGGATAACCTGCGGGAGGGTATAGATACTTCAGCATCCGAGATAATTCTCACTGGACCTGGTGAGGATCCAATTCCAATACCGGGAAACATGACGGTGGATTCTGATAGTGGTAGAATCCGATGGGATCTTTTGTCACCCATATTAGGTACAGACGAATCCGATGGTGGTCGATATACCGTTACGGTTAGAGCAGTTGACAAGGCAGGCAACCCAACTGAACAGACTGTGTCATTTATTTACGATAACCGTGCGCCGACACTTGTTTCGTTAAGACCCATGCCAAGTGATGAGTTGTTTAACTTCGTTGATGATGTTGATGGTATGGTTTACCATAATCTCCCAATCAATGGATTTGTCGCTACCTTTGACGATGGAGCGGCTGGAACAGGGGTGCATTTTAGCGGCGGGCAGCAAGCGACGCAGATTGTGTTTGGGATACCGAAAAAATCTGGTGAGGGTATTAATGCCCTTAAAGGACGCGTCGTTACAGACAGGGAGGATAAGATATTAACTTATGTCCTCGATGAACCCATTGTAAGCCGGGATGGAAGCCAAGATGGCCGCTATACACTCAATGTTCGAGCAACAGATATTGCCGGCAATACCAAGACTTACGATTATCAGCTTATCTATGATACCCAAATTCCCACCCTCGTTTCTACAACGCCAGCCTCCAATGAAACCGTTTCAGCGTTATCACAGGTTCAAGTGAAACTTGACGAGAAAACCAGCGGCATTGATTTCGTTGAGAGTACTTTTCAACTTACGCGCGATGACACAGAAGTACCTGTGAATGTTACAAGTAACGGTATAGATACACTCACACTCACACTCACGAAGCCGATTGCATTAGACGGTTCAGATGATGGCACCTACGCAATTGAAGTCACCGCAATTGACCGTTCAGGGAACAGGGGTGCTGCTGTGCGGGAGTTCTACCTTATCAGCCAAAAGCACGAACCCGAAATCCGATTGGCAGCACCCGAAACAACACGCGTCAATAATTTGATGACGGTTGGTGTTGCGTTGACCGGTTATGTTGGCGCGGGCATCGATTTTGATGCATCAACGGTGACCGTCGGAAATCCTCAAGGTGTTCTGATCCCACAAGAGGAACTTCAGCACGATGAAGCCGGCAATCTGCTAACGTGGACAGCTGCGGTCCCCGTTGCCCGTGATGGAAGCGCAGATGGCGAATACATTGTAACAGCGACGTTTGTCGATTTTACAGAACGACGTTTCACACAGGAATTTTCCATCGTTTTAGACACCCAAATTCCCGCCCTCGTTTCTACAGTGCCAGCCGCGAATGAAATCGTCTCAGAGCTATCACAGGTTGCGGTAAAACTCAGTGAGTTAACGAGTGGCATTGATTTCCTTCAGAGTACCTTCCAACTCACTCGTGGTGATGCAGAGGTACCTGTAAATATAACCAGTAACGGCACGGATACAGTCACACTGATGCTGACAAAACCGATTGCATTAGATGGTTCAGACGATGGCACTTACGCAATTAGCGTAACGCCGACCGACCGTGCGGGCAACATAGGTGTTGCTGTTGTGCGGGAGTTCTACCTCGTCAGTCAAAAGCATGCGCCCGATATCCGATTGACGATGCCTGAAACGACAATAGTCAATACTTTACCGACGGTCGTTGTTGTTGAACTGATGGATTATGTGGGGGCGGGTGTCGATTTTGATGCATCAACGGTGACCGTTAGAAACCCCCGAGGTGTTCTGATCCCAGAAGAAAAGCTTGAACACACTGTAGGAGGGGTTTCCACCCCCGATTCCTTAACGTGGAACACGCTTTTCACTGCGCCGCGTGATGGGAGTGCGGATGGTGAATACACCATAACAGCGACGTTTGTAGACTTTACAGAACGCCGCTTCACACAGGAATTTTCGATCGTTTTAGACACCCAAACTCCTACCCTCGTTTCTACAGTGCCGGCAGCGAATGCGACCGTCTCAAGTCTATCGCGGGTTCAGGTGAGACTCAGTGAGTTAACCAGCGGCATCGATTTCGTTCAGAGTACCTTCCGATTGACTCGCTTTGATGAAACAGCAGGTGAAGGCGGAGCGCAAGTGGAAGTACCTGTAAATATAACGAGTAATGGCACGGGTGCAGTCACCCTGACGCTTACGGCACCGATTGCCTTAGACGGTTCGGAGGATGGCACCTATACCATTGAAGTCACGCCGACCGATCGAGCAGGTAACACCGGGGCTACTGCCTTCAGAAAATTTTATCTTGTCGGCGGGAAGCATAAACCTGAAATCCGGTTGACAACGCCCGAAGCCACAAGGCTCAGCAATCTGGCAACGGTTGTTGTTGAATTGGTGGATTATGTGGGTGCAGGTATCGATTTTGATGCATCAACGGTGACCGTTAGAAACCCCCAAGGCGGTCTCGTCCCGCAGGAGGAACTTGAACACACTGTAGGAGGGGTTTCCACCCCCGATTCCTTAACGTGGACAGCTGCTGCGCCCTTTGCCCGTGATGGGAGTGCGGATGGTGAATACACCATAACAGCGACATTTGTGGATTTTACAGGACGTCGCTTTACACAGAGGTTCCCGATCGTTTTGGACACCCAAGTCCCAGAAATTGAAAACGTTCACGTGAAGACCAGCGAATCCGAAACCGAACTTTCTATAGATACCATAACGGCAATTACCGAAAATTTTTCACAGATCCTCGTAACTTTTCAGAAAGCAGTCGTCAGCGAAGGGAACGCGGGCACCTCGCCTGTACAGCCTGATATTGATTTTGCGAATACTGTAATTGAGCTTACAGGACCAGAAGCAGCCGTTCCGATCAATATTTCGATACACAGTGCCACGCAACTCGCTGTTCGTTTTGTTGAGTTAATGGAAAATGGGACCTATACGCTGACAATAACACCGCAGGATATCCTTGGGAATACCGCACGGGGTGCTGTGCGCTACGCATTTCTGCTGGATACCGAAGCACCCCGCATCACTGCACCTACACCTTTAATATTTAACCAACAACCTATTACTTATCTCGGGAGCGCGTTAAGACAGTTTCAATTTTCATTTACGATTGAAGATGTGGGTCCAGCGGGTCTGTATCTGGAAGAGCAAACCATTGAGGTGCTGGATGCTGCTGGCGCGAGTGTCCCTGTCGCTGTGACGCGTGACGAGTTAACAAGTCAAATCTTTTTGGCACTTCCCGCCTCGTTCCCTCGAGACGGAAGTGTGGATGGTGAATATACAGCAAAAATCTCGCTCGTCGACAAAGCCGGGAACCGCTCGGATTCGGAATACACCGTCGTTTATGATTCCAAGGCACCTCACGTCGCTTCAGCCGTCGTGAATGCAGATCCGCCGATGGAGCTCGTCCTAAATCGTATTGTCAAGATCGTGGAGCCGATAAACAGTATCACCCTTCAATTTGAAGAGGCAACGCGGATTGATTTTGCCAATACCCAGGTTACGTTGGTAGGACCTGAATCCTCCGATGTATCCGATGCGTCTACGACCCCATCGATTCCGCTTACGTTAGAAGATGATGGTGTATCTCAGGTTACCCTGAGTTTCTTAGATTTGGAGCAGGTCGGTACATATACCCTATCTGTCACACCGCAAGATGTCGCTGGGAATGCCGCAGCAGGTGCCGTTGATTATAGATTCGCTTTGGATATGCCATTGCCGCAGGTCAGGGCTGTTGTCATCGGAGGGACAGAAACAGACCCACCGGTGGAGCTTGTCCCGAATCGTATTGTCGAGATCGAGGAATCTATAAACAGTATCACCCTTCAATTTGAAGGAACGACGCAGATTGATTTTGCCAATACACAAATTACATTAATGGGACCTGAGTCATTTGATGAATCCGGTGCGTCTACGACCCCATCGATTCCACTTACATTGGAAAATGATGGTGTATCTCAGGTTACCCTCCATTTCTTAGATTTGGAGCAGGTCGGTACGTATATCTTATCCGTCACACCGCAGGATGTTGCTGGGAATGCCGCAGCAGATGCCGTTGATTATAGATTCATTTTAGATATTCCGCTGCCGCAGGTCAGTACTGTTGTTATTGGTGGGATAGAAACAGAAACAAGTAGTGATGTCGTTTATGTTAACGCAAGCAATGTGATTATTGGAGCGTTCCTTCTTGACCCAACAGAGACGGGGTTATCCTTTGGGAGTGAAGGATCATACATCACGGTGACCGAGCCTGATGGAACCACAATTGTTCCCGGAGCAACAGGTTCTAATGGAGAAGATCTGATCGTTTGGGAACCGATAACCCTTACATCAGACGGAACCAAGGATGGAAGATACAATGTGTACGTTGTACCCGTTGATAAAGCCGGACGGCAGGGAAGCACGGTGTATCGTGAGTTTATTTATGACACACAGGAGCCGGAGATTATAGCGGCTGGTCCGATCGACTTAAGTCAGCCCGTTTCCTATACCAACCAGAGTTTAACACAATTCAACTTCACTATCGCGGATATCGGTCCTGCGGACCTTGAGCTGTCCGATCAGAAAGTCACCCTCCGCGATGCGAGTGGTGGTTTAGTCCCGACACAGCTTACGAACGACACTGAAAACCAACTTTTTCTCACCGTGGATCAACCTTTACCCCTCGATGGGAGTCTGGATGGGGAATACACCCTCCTTATTGAGTTAATAGACAAGGCAGGGAATCCCTACACAGTTGAACACCTGATTGTCTACGATACCCAGGCACCCACGCTTGTGAGTACAGCGCCAGCGGATGGTGCCCTACTGACAGAGGATGTTACAGAGATACAGGTAACGCTCAACGATGAAGGCGGCAGTGGTATTGACTGGGAAGAGACAACTGTGACCTTGATTAACCCGGTTGGTGCCGAAATATCAGGTGAGCTCGTCAGTGACGGCGAGACGGCGTTGACCCTTACGACAAATCAACTGGTTGCGGATGGTCGATACATCATCCGTATACAAGCCGTTGACCGCGCAGGCAACGGAGACGCAGTCGACTTTAATCCGAGTTTTCTCTTGTCAAGATACTTGCCCACCATCATCTCGACGGAGCCAACGACAGCACCGGCGGATGAAGCCTTTACGAATGAAGAACTTGAACGGATAGAGGTAACCCTCGAAACGGAGGATGAGAATCACTTGTCAACACTGCGATTACTGAATCCCTCCACTGAGGTCGTCGCAGGGCAACAAGAGCGAGAAGGGGACCGGTTAATCTATAATCTCATCCGTCCACTCGCTACTGATGGATCTGAAGATGGCGTTTACACAATTGAGTTTACGCCAATCAGTGCTTCCGGACGAAGTGGCGACGTTCAACGATTAAGCTTCACCCACGACACACAGGCACCGGAGGTTGAGCTTGATGAAGCGATTCGCCTCGTTGTCGCACAGCCTGAGGTTAATAATAATTCTCTAACGGAAATTCACGTCACTCTTACCGATGAAACTACCGATGAAACGTCCGGAATTGATTGGGAAAATCTTGATGAGGAATGGTTAACCTTTGAACGTCTCTCACCGAATCCAGCCAAGATTTCGGGACGGGTCTCTGACAATGGACAAGGCAACCTCACTTTCCGACTGACTGTGCCACTCGCAGACAACGGTTCCGCAGATGGTGAATATCGAATTACCCTTAATCCGACAGACCGGGCAGGTAACGACGATGAATCTTATGAAAAGGTCTTCATCTATGATACCAATCCGCCAATGATTGATCCAAGCACGTTACTTATCAATGACGCACCCCTCCTTGTTGACATCAATGCGGAAAATTATCCGACTGCGGTTTCAACAACTGGCGGTGTTGTCATCCAAGCAAATATCTTTGACACGGGCTTAGGGGTCAATTTGGCGCAATCGAAGATTACTGTGACAACCCCGGATGGATCGGACATTTCAGGGAGTACGCAGCAGAACGGCGTGGACACTCTCATTTTCAAATCCGATGGGCTTACAATTCAAGGTGTTTATCGGGTCACAGTTACGAGTATTGGAAATGACTCCGAACTCCTCGGGTTCGCACCAACGGATTCACTGACTACCGAATTTTTGTATGAAACTACCGCACCAACTGCTGCTATAACGAGTGATGGGGGTGAAACCGAACTCACCGATAAGGCATTGCCATTGGAGGGCACAGCCTCTGACCCAAGTGGCACGCAGCGGATCGGTGAGGGCGAAATTCAAGTCCCGGCGTCTGGTGTATGGCTCGTTGAGATCGTCGGTATTGGACCCGACAAGCAACCCATAGATCCTGTTATTGCCGTTGATGATAGCGATGCAGAACAGGAACCCTGGAGCGTCTGGTCTATTGATTATCTGCCTACCCGTTCTGGTGAATACGATTTGGATGTCCGGGTCACTGACAATGCGGGAAACTACGAGATTTACGACATTGGCGAGTATACGATGTCTGTGTCTCTCACTTTCCGAGGCACGACCTTTGGATGGCCAAACCCACTCCGACTTTCAAAGCGGGATGTTGCCTTTTTCTCCTTTGATGTCAATGTACCGCGCGGAGACACAATTGAACTCACGCTGAGTATCTACGATTGGAGTGGTGACATGGTGCTCTCACAAACGTATCCCGATGTTGTATCAGGACAACGCAATGATCAGTTAGTGAAATGGAATTTGGAGAATCAAGCGGGCACCCCTGTCGCACGAGGAATCTATGTCTTCCGATTGGAAGCCATCAATGCGGCGGGAAATCGAGCGAACGTTGTCGGCAAAGTGTTGGTCGTGGAATAGTTTTAACCCTACGAGGAGACCATGATAAAAAAAATGGAAATAAACGGCTCGCCTTGGAACATAATTAAAAAAATCGCAATAGTGTTTCTCATAGTCATCGCGGCCGCCCCGGGTGCACGCGCAATTAGTATCCACGATGGAGCGGGAACCGCCGGTGCCGCTTTCCTAAAAATTGAAGGTGGAAGTCGGCCCGTTGGAATGGGGGGGGCCTTCGCTGGACTTGCTAATGACGTTAACACTATCTTTTGGAATCCAGCGGGGCTAACTGCTGTCCACGATCAGGAACTGACCGCAATGCAGCACTTCTCATTTGCGGACATTAACAATCAAACTATCGGATACGCCCAGCGGATAGATCGGCTCGTCTGGGGAGCGAGTTTCCTCGGAAGTTTCACTGAAATTGAACGCCGAGAAGGACCGACGGAAGACCCAGATAGTACTGTAACGGTCGGAGGCTTCGCTACAGGGTTGTCTCTCGCATATCCGCTTGGCACAGCGATGTCAGTCGGTGGTACGGCGAAGATGATTTCGCAACAATTGGACATTCAGAATGCCTATGGTGTGGCAGCAGATGTCGGGGTGATCTTACGTTTACTTGACAATCATCTTGGAATCGGAGTTGCTGTCCAAAATGCTGGCGTCTTAGATGGTGGGGAAAATCTGCCGATGGCACTCCGGGCAGGGCTGGCTTATAGAACTTGGAAACAACCCGCAGCGGAAGCAGAGGAAACAATGCCACCAAGTGAAGTATGGGCATTTGTCGCAGACGCACATCTTCCGCTCATTGATGCAAATCCGAGTTTTCACATCGGGGCAGAACGGTGGTTTTACGAAAGCGTTGCTGCGCGTGTCGGATACCGGATTGGGATGAATGAGAATCCCAGCGATGGGTTGGCACTCGGTATTGGTGTACGACGTAGCGGTGAAGATGCGTTAGCGAACATTGACTTCCAGTTTGACTACGCTTTCGTACCGGACGCGTATGTCGGCAATGCGCATCGCGTCTCTTTCATCACGCGGTTTTAAATAGTTTTCGGTTTGCAATTGCTACGCAATTGCAAACCGAAAACTCCTACACACTCGCTTCAAGCATGCGCTTGATCGGCGCGCGCGCTTTATCGATAATATCGGGACTCAGTGTAACTTCGTATTCACCGAGGTCGGCGTTCTGATCGATCGCTTCCAGAATGTTCGCTATTTTACCCAAGCTCACTTGTGCCATGTGTGAGCATCGGACCGAGCAGGCTGTCCAGAACTGAACTTCTGGGAACTCCTGTGCCAGATTTGAGGTTAATTCACACTCCGAAGCAACAAAGGCGCGCTCCAGTTGGTTCGCCGCAACACGTTCCGCTATATCCTTCATAATCTGACTGGTACTGCCGTAGAAATCTGCTTCCTGTAAAACGTTTGGACGGCATTCCCAGTGGGCGTATAGTTTGCGGCGCGAATGCCCTTTCGGAATTTCAAACGATTCACGGATTCCGAGCAGGTCATCAAGTGTAAATCTTTCATGGACTTCGCAGACTGCGCCGCGCGCTGTATTGTCTTTGCCGGGATAGACGACATTTTTCTCGCCCTTCAATTCTTCCTCTAAATTCTGCGCAAAGAAGATATCGGGCACAAAGATTACTGTATCCCCTGGCATTGTTTTCGCAATGTGTGCTGCGTTCGCCGACGTGCAACAGATGTCTGATTCTGCTTTCGCGTCGGCGTAACTATTAACATAAATCATCACCGGCGCACCGGGGTAAAGAGCTTTCAACTTCTTGACATCTTCGGCACCGAAGTTATCGGCGAGCGAGCATCCTGCTGTTTTATCTGCGACCAGCACTGTTTTGCTCGGATTTAAAATTTTCGCTGTTTCTGCCATGAACGGTACGCCGTTAAAGATGAGATATGGTGCTTCTGTTTTTGCGGCGAACATGCTCAACCCGAGTGAATCGCCTTGTTCCTCTTTTTCAGAAAGTCCAAAAACCAGTGGCTCCATATAGTTGTGACCGAGCATCACAACGTTGTGTTTCTGTTTCAGGGTCCGTATCTTGTGAATCGTCTTCGCATGGGCTTCTATATCGAGAAACGTTAAACTCGGATGGTGACGGCTATATAATTCCTGTTTAACGTCCTCAAGACTCAGTTCTGTCGTACAATTCGGTGCATCTGTTGTGTCGGGAGTCTCTCCCTTAGAATGCATGACAGTCATTTTTTTGCACGCTCCAAGTAGATCGCTGGAATAGCCGTCAGCTATCAGTTGAAAGGGGTTTCGTAGCAAACCTGGGAAAACACCCAAGCAAAAACACCTGACTGCCGATTGCTATTAAGTAGCGACTCTTTTTATTCGTTCCAATTAGGATACCCTCCAATTTTTTTTTTGTCAAGAGATAACACAAAAATGTTAAATTTATGCCATATTTTCTCTCTTAAACGGAAAAAAATCTGTGCGTTTGTCCTTATTGTGTGCCTAATTTCCGGATTAACACCAACGGCAGAGAGTATTTCAGTCAAATTAAGAGGAAAAATAGTTTTAGGAGGGATTCTTTCGGGTTTAGCGTATGCGACCTATACACTTGTTAAACACGACAAGCGGGCAACGGAGAAGTTTCAGCTTCGCCTTGGCCCGCCTGATCGTGTTATCCAGTTTGAACGTGGTTTTGACAGATGGCAAGTCAACTATTACGGAGAGCAGTGCTATCTGTTTCGTAACAACCGGTTGGTAGACAAGAAGGCTCTGAAGGTTTCCTGTTCTTGTTCCGTAGAGAGGTTTTCTTGGAAGACTCTCGGATGGAAGAAAGGAAGGGTGGAAGGATGGGACCCCAATCTTCCAATCTTCCAACCAAACGCCTTCCAACCGTCCAGTCTTTCGCCATTTCTCACTGATACGCCTGTTTCAGTCCGCCCCAAGTGGTTGTGGCTTTGCCTTTTGCATCCACAGCGAGCCCCTCAATTTGTATCTTCCTATCTTTATCGGTGGGAAGGCGAACGTTTGCCTGGTCCGCAGCCGTTGCTTTCACATTAGTGGTCACAAAAATCGCATCCAACATCGTCGCATCTTCCCGGACTGCGATACGTAGGAGTGTTTCACCCGCTTTGTTGAATTTCCATTCTCGGTCGAAGGTTCCGCCGTCTAACCAGTGATTGATGCGGTCCCAATGCCAAGCGGCACCTTGCCCAACACCCCAACGGAACTGTGTATTTTGGGTTGCTTGTGCATCTTCCTTTGGGTCGGCGGGTTCCCATGTTACCCAGAACGAATCGCTGTTGCCGTCCCATGCGATAACGTGCCCCCAGAGTGCGTACTTTCCAGGTTCCGGAATGTTAAAGATAAAGTCCGCATGGCCTGCCCCACCACCGCCAGCAACGGGCTCACCTTCCATCCAGATAAATTTCCCATCAGAGGCACCTTTTGCATGTTTGCCGTCATCGATGACCATCGGTTCTACAATTTCTTGTGCCAGTTCAGCTTCAAGTGCAATTTCTACCTGAGCACCAAGCCCCACGATACCACATAAAAACGCTGTCAGTGTAGTCAGCAACAATATTGTGTTATATTTCACCATAAACCTCCTTTCTTTATAGCAGTCAGCAGTCAGCAGTCGGCGATCAGTAAAGACGGTATTTTTAGTCCTAAAACCTCTTCCTGACAGCCGACAGCCGATAACTGACAGCCATTCTCCTATCTCCCTGCTTTGAGTCTGCTCCAGGTTGTAGTGAGTTTATCTTGCGGCTCGACAGGCGTTACGGAATCTTCAGGAATTGGATCCCGCGGACTGACTTCTGCTTCGTCTTCAGAGAGATTATCAGTAATATAGATCACATCCAGCATCGTTGCATCTTCCCGAACAGCGATACGCAACGTGGTGTCTCCAGCTGCGTCTATCTCCCATTCCCGTTCAAACGTGCCGCCGTCTAACCAGTGGTTGATCCGATCCCAGTGCCAGTCATTGCCTTGAGCAACACCCCAGCGAAATTCTGTGTTCTGCGTTGCTTGTGCATCTTCGTCTGGATCTGCGGGTTGCCATGTCACCCAGAAGGAATCGCTATTGCCATCCCATGCGATGACTTTGCCCCAGAGTGCGTAGGTGCCGGGTGCGGGGATATGCAGTGTGTATTCCGCCCAACCTTCACCACCGCCGCCAGCAACGGGCTCACCTTCCATCCATATAAACTGTCCCCCGGAAGCGTCTGCATCGTCGGCAACGACCATCGGTGCTTCGATCGCATCCGCCATCTCTGCCTCTATCGCACGCTCATAGCCGTAACTGGTACCGCTTGTTAGCAGTAAACCAAATACGAAGAGCATACCTAATACTAACATTTTGAAACGCATAAAATATCTCCTTTTTTTAAAGTTATCAGTTGTCGTAGGGATTGGGGGATTTAGTCTTTAAATAGACTAAATCCGTTCCTTGTATTACATTCCCAACCCCTCCAGAGGTATTCGTTAGTCCCAAACCCGTAGCCTGCAACATCGGCGCAGGGTTTTTGCTTGGGTGTTTCTTCAACTCGAACACGAAAACCTTCAAATCACAAACAACGTTACTTATCCGCAAGGAAAAATTGAAAATCCGCAAGGAAAAATTAAAAACGGATTTTGCCCCATTGCTGAATCTGTAATGTTGACGGTTCTATAGGTAGGGCATTTGGAGTTCCACTAAACCATTTCGGTTGTGCCGCCCATGCCCCATTGTTAATCAATTCACGGCGTTGGGTTCCATCGATATGCATCAGGTGGATAACCCATCTGCCATCCTTCTCAAATTGAAAAGCAAGCGTTTTGCCATTAGGTGCCCAAGCAGGAACTGCTTCATCAGTTGGTGTGTCGGTGAGTGCTTGTTTGTTCCCACCATCAATTGCGTCCATAAGGTACAAGTCGAAATCAGCGAGTTCTAACTCTCGATGCATAGACGCATATACAATCCGTGTGCCATCGGGGGACCAAGCGGGATAGGTGTCCATCAGCGGTTGATTTGTCAATCGCCGTTCCACCCGACTGTCCACATCAATCACGTAAATATCCCAGTTAAGTTCCCGTTTTGAGTGGAAAACTATGGTATTTCCATCGGGTGCCCATGAAGGGGCTTCATCTTCAAATGGATTTTCGGTGAGGTGGGTCACCTCGCCGTTATCGAGATGGAGCAAGTAAATGTTGAAATGCCCATCTCGGTTTGACGTGAAAGCAAGACGCTTACCATCGGGGGACCAAGCAGGAGCCTTATCGGTCGCCGGGTGATGTGTTAAACGTCGCTGATGGGTTCCATCAGCCTGCATCACATAAATTTCGTGATTCCCATCGCGCCGAGAGAAGAAAGCGATTTGAGCACCATCAGGTGCCCACGTCGGATAATAATCCGCAGCCGGATTGTGTGTAAGGTTCACCGGTCGCTGGTTTCCGGTCGTATCAGTCAGGTAAATTTCCCAATCGCCGCTCACGTCCGAAGCAAAAGCGATAGTCACCGGTGGAGGCGGTTGGCACAAAGCACTACCGATTAAAAGGGCAAACATCACAAAAATAACTACATAGATGTCCCCCCTACGGGGTTCAAAGGTGCTCTGCCCTTTTTGGTGTTTCCTCTGATATGCTAACAAAATTCGCATTTTTTGTCTATGTCGTTTTTTGGCAGTCTGGGACAAAATATCAAAATTTTCCGTCGCGCACCTCGAAATGCGTCGGTTTTCGGAGTGTTGTGCCACCTATCCGAACCCATTCTCCCACCCACTCGATCATCTGCTCCAAGGAGACACGCGGGTATCCAAACAATCGATGACACCGAGAGGCGTTACTGAGTA
Source organism: Candidatus Poribacteria bacterium (assembly GCA_965220065.1). GTDB lineage: Bacteria > Poribacteria > WGA-4E > WGA-4E > WGA-3G > WGA-3G. The sequence continues at coordinate 2,609,103 of OZ244804.1, read as the reverse complement.
GTGCCGTCTCTGCCTCTTCACCCTCGAACCGTGGCGATTTATTGAAAAGCGCGCCGAAACGTCCAGCGAGATATCGGATAGAAACAGTCTCAGGTCCCGTCACATTGAGGATCAAAGGCGGGCTTTGACAGTGTGCGAAAACCCGCAAAGCCACAGCGTTAGCGTCTCCTTGCCATATCACGTTCACATTGCCCATCTCAAGAGGAATCGGTTGTTCTGTATAAACTTTTTCGGCGATATCCAGCAGTATCCCGTAGCGGAGGTCGATCGCGTAATTTAAACGCAAAATCGCCATCTGTGTACCGAATTGTGATGAAAAGTAGGTACATATACGCTCACGGCTCAGGCACGATTGCGCGTATTCACCAGTTGGAACAGGTGATAAGCATTCTGTCGCACCACCATGGGAGACTGGAGTCAGCGGGTAGACGTTCCCTGTCGAAAAAACGACCAGCCGAGAATCTCTAAACTTATCTGCTACGCGTCCCGGCATGTAACTATTCATCGCCCACGTTAGACTTTCATTATCTGTGGAACCGAACTTCCTACCTGCCATCAAGATCACATTTTGAATGTTAGGCAGGTTTTGCAAACAATCTTCGGATAGCAAATCCGCGGCAATCGTTTCAATACCGGCTTCGTGTAAACTTTCTCGCACACCCGGCGTCGAAAAACGGGATACACCGATGACCTTTTTGGTTATCCCTGCGAGATTGATGGCGCGTTTCGCCTGTTTAGCGAGCGTCGGTCCCATCTTCCCACCAACACCGAGAATAAGGATATCCCCCTCCAGTGTCGCCATAGATGCTGCCACCTCATCTGTCGGTTCGGATAGATATGATTCTAATTGGGTTTCTGTTTTTATCAAGGGAGGTTAGCAATTTAACGACAATTAGAAAGTTTCGTCGTTTTTCTCTGAAATAGGTGTGTTTAAGGGCAGGCTCTGAAACCTGCCCTATGACTTTTCTAATACTCAGCCTTAATTGCTGCCCATGTGGTGCTTAGTTTCTCTCTCGGATCAACAGCAAATAAAACACCGTCGTTCATGTCAGCGTTAATCTCGTCTTCACTCAAAGCGCGCGTATAGAAGGCGAACTCGTCAACGAACCCGTTCAGGTATTGAATATCTGCCTCATTGTCCTTACAGAGGACGATGGCACCCGTTGGTGCTGGAAAGATCTCGATTTTTCCACTCCAAGATTCTTCACCTACCACTTTGCCGTTGAGGTAGGACTTCTGAACTTTGCCGTCGTAAGTGCCAGCAATGTGCACCCATTTTTTCGTCGGTAGGACTGGAATGGGTGTGCGATGTGCCGTGCCTTTGGTGTCGTAGACGTAAAACACCATGTCCGCGGTCCCTTCAATGAAGGTTTCGGCAGGCCACGCCCCCGCGGCATTCAATGCTTCCCAGACTTGCTGGACACCACCTGTCGCCGCATTAATCATGACCCAATGTTCTACGGTCATTGCTGTCAACTCAGTGTCGGTGATACCGGGTACCTCTGGTGGGCTTTTGATAGCACTTTTCGCCCCATCACACTCCATTGCACCGCCAAGTTTGCCGTCTTTGCTCCATTCACCGCCCGATACTTCGGCATCAAACCCGTTACCGGTATCGTCCGTCGTTTCTTTTCCATCATCTTCGTCGAAGGAGTAGTAGATGATCAGGTCTGCGTCGTTCCGAATTGCTTCAACGTTCATAGAAAGCACGAAGATCGCGCCAAAGGCTAACCAAAATAACAACGTTCTCATGATGACCTCCTTGTTCGTATATCAGCAGAAGGGCTAGTGCCTAAGCCTCAGCCCTTCGGAAACTTAGCACAAAATTGAGTGATTCGTTTGTAGATTATCTGTTCGACTTAATGTTCGCCCATGTCGTGGCGAGTTTACCTTGCGGCTCTACTGGCGTCAGGAATGATTCAGCGTCTTGATCCATGCTCGCTTTAATCTCGTCTGCCGAGAGAGCACGGTCCCAGAGCCGAACCTCGTCAACGCTCCCTGTCCACGCTTCGCCGCCCCATGTACCGATCGTCACCGCGCTCGTATTTTGCGCAGGCGCAACTGGATTTCCCGACTCTTCTGAGTATGTTACCTCGCCGTCTACGTAGATTTCCACTAAGCCGTTGCTATCGTCTGTATGGGTATAGGCGAGATAATACCATTTGCCTGTTTCCAGTTTTGTTTCGTTATCGTTGATGTCCTTGAATCCACCGGCTGCGCCGTTGGTCCAGACTTTGATGCCATTTGCCGGATTCATACCAAACCCGAAACCGATATGTCGAGTTGCACCACCTTGCCGAGTGCCGAAGATAATGGCATGTGCGCCCGGCAATCTGTCCAACTGAACCCAAGCGGCTTGTGTAATTGCACCTTCAAGATGAAAGGCGGCATCATCTTCAATGAGGACGTGATCTGCAGACGCCGCAAATTGAAGTGCTTTTCCGAACTGCCCGTCAATCCATTTGGCACCACCCATTACTTCGCCTTCAAAACCGTTCGCGGATAGGTCCTGCGTTGCGCTTCCAGAACCTTCGTCAAGAGGCATGTATAAAACAAGCCCCTCCATTAAGTTGGCGTGTGAAAATGCCGCACAGATGAGCAAACAGAGCGTGATTACTGAAAAGATTCTCATTTACATCTCCTCTGAAAAGTGATAATAGCTTAACGTTATACAAAATACGAAAAGTAGAAAATAATTGATGTCCTTTCCTACTTGAACTACATTCTAACAGATTTTCGTTTTTCTCTCAACACACAAAATGTTGTACCGTGAATCAAATTGAGGGTATGCTAAGGTGATATAGATTTCGCACAACGGAATCCGAGGGCACCAATGCCAGCGTATGCTGGACTTGTCCCGTGGCGGTTCGCTGCGCGTAGCCATTCAGGATTACTATTCCACCCGCCTCCCCGGATTACGCGAAAGTCTGCAATATTCTCGAAATCGTTGACGATCTCTTCGATATTGTTCGCGCCTGCTGTGGGATTCCGACGTGGAGAGTTGGCGTAGAAGTCAGCCTCATATCCATCGAGACACCATTCCCACACGTTTCCAGCAATGTCATGTATGCCATAATCGTTCGGAGGGTAATCCCCGATGGGGGTTGTCTCGCCAAGATGCTTACCGTAGTTTGCTCTGTTGAGATTAATACCGTTACCCCACGGATACTGCTTTTTGTCTAATCCACCGCGTGCGGCTTTCTCCCATTCCGCTTCTGTTGGTAAACGTTTGTCTACCCACACCGCGTAAGCCATCGCCGCATACCAACTCACATAGCGTACCGGATGATCCCGTTCACCGAGAGGGTGGTTATTTCCGTTCCAATCTTTCAGATAACTGCCGTCGTGAAACTTTTCATTAATACGATCTTTTTGCCATCCCGGATTCGCGAGAACGAAATCCTTAAATTCTCCGTTGGTTACCTCGTTTGCGTCTATATAGAACGCATCAAGGTGAATAGTGTGAACTGGCTGTTCATCGGGGTCGGCACCCCCATCGTTACTACCCATCTTAAACTCGCCTTCCGGAATCAGGACCATCCCATCTGGAAGAATGGGTTCGGGTTCAAGGATAGGTTCCTGTTCAGTTTCAAGTACCGGTTCAGTCGTGCTCGGCTTGGGTGTTGCGACAGTGTAAGTGAGTGTCTGCGCGCCATCCTCCCAGGTAATTGTCAGTGCAAGTGGACCCGGATTGAAAGGTCCTGAGATTGTGATCGTCGTTCCTGCGCTTTTAACAATACCCACATTCACTGACACATTTTCGGGAATATCAGTAAAAATAACAGTAATAATTCCGTTTGCATCGATAGTACTTCCATCTGTCGGCTCTACGCTCACCAATCCAACTGGCGTAATTTCGTCGTCATCTTCACGCGTTCCACAACTCACAATATAAACAACGGACAGACACACAAGGACAATACCGAGCAGTCCAAATGATTTTCTCACCAATTCTTCCCTTTTGTTTTTCAATTTCTTGTAGGTTGGGTTGAACGAAACTTCACCAGAACCCTCAATTCCCCGACAGTCTTGGACGTCAAAAATACATCAGTGTCCCAACGCCGTAGTGAAACCCAACGAAAGCATCGATAAAGTTGGGTTTCGCTGCCCTTCTCTGATGCGGTAAGGCTCATCCAAGATTAGAGGTTTCTTGGGTATATCCCGATCTTAGTCGATTCCGCTCAACCCAACCTACGTCTATCTGTACCAAAATCTTTACACGCCTTTAATAAACTTCCAAGTAGTTGTCGGTCTCCCACTGGCTGACGCTCCAGTGATAGTTGCGCCATTCCTCGCGTTTGACTTGAATGTAGTAGTCAGCATATTCCGTTCCGAGTGCGTTCTTGATCACTTCATCTTTTTCAAGGGCGTCTGCCGCTTCGCCGAGCGTCGCAGGTAGAGAACCGATACCCCGGTGTTGCAATTCATCTTCTGGCACCTCATAAAGGTTATCCTCGTTCTGTGTCCCCGGATCGGTCTGATTTTCAATACCGTCCAGACCAGCGGCAAGGAGAACTGTTGCCGCGAGGTAAGGATTTGCCGCGCCATCGCCTAATCGGTTTTCGATGCGTCCGGGTGCGGGGATCCGAATCATCTGTGTCCGATTGTTCGCCCCGTAGGTGACATAAACCGGTGCCCACGATGAACCGGAACGCGGAGGTCTGCGAACTAAACGTTTGTAACTGTTCACAAGCGGATTCGTAACCGCCGTTACTGCTTCCGCATGTTTCAGGATACCGCCCGTAAACCAGTAAGCAAGTTGAGACAAGCCGTTTCTATCATCCTCATCCAGGAACAGATTCGTTTGATTTCCCTCACCCCAGAGGCTCATGTGGAAGTGTGCACCGTTGCCTGTCAAATTGGTGAACGGTTTCGGCATAAACGTTGCCAGCAGTCCGCGTTCCTCTGCAAGCGTTTTGACCATCCACTTGAAGAAGGTATGCCGATCCGCTGTCGTAAGTGCATCCGAATAGGTCCAGTTCGCCTCGAATTGACACGTACCATCTTCATGATCGTTTGCGTAAGGCTCCCATCCCAATTCTTGCATGTATTTAATCAGGGTCGTCATCGTATCAAGGTTACGATGGAGTGCTCTTAGATCGTAGCAAGGCTTATCCAACGTATCGAGTTTATCCCATGGAGCATAGGAACCCGTCTCATCCTGTTTCAACAGCATAAATTCTGCCTCTATGCCGACGTTGAAGATATAGCCCTTCTCCTTCGCTTTTTCCAATTGCTGCCGCAGGATGGTTCTCGGACAGTAGTGCCATGCTTCGCCTTCAACGTACATGTCTCCTGCTACCCACGCTATGTTTTTCCGCCACGGTACAATTGTCAGCGAGTTAAAGTCCGGAATACTTGCCATCTCCGGGTCGTGGGGGTATTGTCCGATTTCGCCTGCAGCGAAGCCGCCGAAACCCGCACCTTCTTCTGCCATATCTTCAAGGTGTGTCGATGGGATAACCTTTGCCTTCGGGGCACCGCTCATCTCTACGAAAGAACAGAGAAAAAACTCAATATTCTTCTCTTCAACGAAACGTTTGACTTCATCTCGATTCATCAGATTCTTCTCCAATAGTTCGCGCCTCGAAAAAATAATGATTCCTAAAAAAGCCGATTTTATTTGCTAAGGTGCAATGCGACTGATATACTTTGTATGAGAAAATGCTATTCACAAAGTGTCGAAACATGGTAGCATTGTGATAGCACCCACAACCTAACGGTTGGGGCTTCGGTTTCGCAGCGACTGCGGTTTTCTCAAAGGGGTCCACCGTCTGACTGTCGCTCCACCCGCGGGCGTTTCCCTGTAGTATTCTACAGGTATATCGTTAAGTAACGGCTATCCCTGCCCGCAATATGTTTATCGCAGCGTTGATGTCTCTGTCGTGGTGTGAACCACACTCAGGACACCTCCACTGCCTATCGTTCAGAGTTAGGTTTTCGTTGTGAAAACCGCAATCGCTACACGGTTTCGTTGTAGCTGTCCATTGACCGACTTGACGCAACTCACGCTTATGTTTGCTACACTTATACTTCAATATCTCAACGAACTGGTAGAAGGCGAGGTCAGAGACTTTTCGTCCCCAAAGCCGCTTCATACCGTTAAGGTTCAGAGTTTCAATGGCAATCGTATCAAACTTTTTACAGAGTTCAGATGCAAGTTGCCAATGAAAGTCTTTGCGTTGGTTGCTGATTTTCCGATACAGGCGTGCTATTTGTCTCACACACCGCCACCAACCGTTAGAACCTTTTTGTTTACGAGAAAGACTTTTGTTGAGATGACGAAGTTTCTTCAAGGAGTGCTTCAAAGGTTGTGGGTGCTGTTTTTTTTCACCCGTGCTCAGTGTCAAATATGCGTCTTTCATGCCAAAGTCTGCCCCAACGCTTTGACCTGTTGCCGGCAGCGGTTTAAAATCCGTGTAGGTTGTTATAAGGTAAAGCCAATAGTCGCCGCAACTATCACGTTTGATTGTAATACGACTGAGAATCCCGTGCCATTGGTGGTGTTTATGGAAAGTGTATGGCACTCTATCATACTGCCACTTACGTGTATCGGGATTCCACTTACGGAAAGTCAGCGTGATACGATTGTTTTTCAGAGACCACCCCGCATGACCTGGAAACGTAATAGACTTGAACTTGTGTTTGGGTTTCCTTTTCGGTTTGCCACCAAGTTTTTTAAAAAAACGATCGTATGCAAGATGAATCCGTTTCAGTTCTTCTTGGATCGCTTGACTCGGCAAAGCGTTCCAATGTGGATGTGTGGTGCGTTTCAACTCCTTCACGTGCGCACACATCGCATGGTAGTCCGCATACGGCAGTCCATCTCTATACCTTTCGTCCTGCCACCTATGGAAATAGTCATGCACCTGCCACATATCGTCAAGCAGATTGCCGATACGGATACAATTTGATTGATCGCCAAACTTATACTTATAGGTTTTCATGGTATATCAAGCATCAAGTCTTTAACCCCTGTTTAGTAGGTAGGCAGGCACACAACCAAGCGGTTGCGCTAAACATGCCTGCCAACTTGATATTATTGATTATACCACATTTTAGACGAATGTCAAATCTTTTTTCAACGACAAACCTAATGCCCGCCTACATCCCACAAGCTAAAACATGAGGTCTTGGCGGGAAGAGTGATAAGATAAAGGAAAAAATGATGGAATTCTTTTCTCGCTTCTACGCACTTCTGCATAAAAAAGAGTCGCTTTTGATTGGTGCGCTAATTGTCGTCTATTTACTACCGATATGGTTGTTCCCCTATTTTCCAACACAAGATGGAGTGAGCCACGTCTATAACTCGCAGATTTTGACTGAGTACAACAACTCAGAATATCAGTTTCGCGACTATTATGAAATTAACTGGTACCCTTTCCCGAACTGGCTTTCCCACTTCTCGTTAGCGGTGTTGATGTTCGTCTTTCCGCCCCTCATCGCTGAAAAAATATTTCTGAGTCTCTATGTCATCCTGTTCCCTCTTGCAATCCGCTATTTTCTTGATGCTGTTCAACGCGGACGACATCCTCTCGTGATACTCAGTTTTACCTTTATCTACAATTATCTCTTTCTCATGGGCTTCTACAATTTCGCCGTCAGTGTGCCCCTCTTTTTCCTGGCACTCGGTTACTGGTGGAAACACAAGGATGAGATGAACAGAACCCGGATTATTCTGCTTAATTCGCTTATCGTTATTACCTATTTTGCGCACCTCATCTCTTATGCTTTCATTCTGTTCTCTATCGCTTTGCTGGCACTCTTCCATTTCAGACAAAACCTCAAGCAGATCCTGATTACAGGCTGTTATCTGCTACCTGCGGCTGTACTCATCCTTGTCTATCTTCCCACCTCTGATCTTCTTGCAGGAGAACCTCCCGAATTTGGAATTGGACGGATCGGAGAGTTATTCAATAACTTGATCGGTATGCACGTGCTTGTTGCTTACACCGATCCTCCGAATTGGATTTCCACTTCAGTCTCTGTTCTCTTATTCTTTTTTGCTGCTGGAACAATCTGGCAAAATAAGAAAGACCCCGAAAAACGCCCTCTTGGACAAAGGGTGTTTCTTTGTCTTGCTGGTGTGCTTTTCGGACTCTATTTTATCTTACCAAACTCTATAGGTCCCGGAGGTTGGGTTAATGACAGGCTCGCTATTTTGGCAGTCCTTACTATGTTTGCGTGGTTTCGTATCCCCGATCTACTCTCATGGAGACGTGTATTCGCAGCGATAGTTGTGCTTCTTGCGTTCCTTAACATTCTCTATGTTGGCATTTTCTTCAGGAATCTCAACGCCGAAATACGCGAGTTTAACGCGTTTGTGGAGCGGGTTGGAAAGAACAAGGTCATCCTTCCGCTCCACTTTGATCCGAGGGGCAGTTCTAAACGTGTCGGTATCTTTGTCAACGCCGCTAATTACTACTGCCTTGACAATGGATGCATCAACCTCGGCAACTATGAAATACAGTTTGATTACTTTCCAATCCGATTCAATGCCAATTTTGAGACGCCATTGGAGGAAAAGGAGTGGGTGCAGGTCGTGCACTGGCAACCCGAAAGAATTGACCTCTGCGACTATGCTGACAATGTAGATTATCTATTGCTATGGGACACGCCAGACGAACCTATTGTCGCCGAGGCGATTGAGGCGTGTTATACATTGGTGGCATCTGAAGGAAAGTTAAAGTTATTTAAGGGAAAGCGGTAACAAGAGGCTGAACTGAGGATACGAATCAGTACTGACCGCGAAGTGTGACAGTGGCGATGGTATGCGTGTAGTTGAGAAAATCGAGGAATGGATCTACCTCGTTCGTGCGGTTTTGGTTGATCTGATAATCGGCGTTGAGTGTGAGATGTGGGTTGAATTCCCAATTCAACTGCACATTCGCACCTATCTGTGTGTCCCGACGATTTGGAGCGTCTTCCTGTATTAATCCAATCTCGTCTGGAATCTGTCTCCCTTCAAACTGTACCCATAATCTGGAAAGCCGAATCCGAATCCATCGTCCCGTTTCGAGTCGGTAAAAAGAGCTCGCGGCTACCTCGGTACTGACGAAGTTAAAGAAATCAACGTTAGAACGGTTCAGAAATAGGTTAACCTCTTCCTGGAACACCAATCTATCCATTGCTACCTGTATGAATTTGGCAGAGCTGATGTGTCGCCAATCGTTTCGACGTTCATTGTCGTCGAGTCCTGTTATACCTAAGATAAGGTTGTTCAAATTGGTTTGGTAGCTACTCTGCTCTATCCCATACTCCAATTTACCAAGGATCTGTTTAAGAATCCCAAATTGCAAACGGGCAGTCATTTTATGACTGGTAGAGCCGACAAGTAGGAAATCCTCTCTTCGCGAGTCTTCATCGTCAAATCGGTGGAAACGTAGATTATATTCAAGGACGCGCCCGAAGCGGAGACCGAGTTGTCGGTCGGTGTTATTGTAGACGTTTGAAGTTCGCACGAAGCGTTGCAGTTGGTGGGAGGCGACGAGAGGTGGCAAATTCGCAGCGGGTTGGAAACTGAATTCTGTTAGGAATATATCGCTGAACGCATCGAATTCGTTGAGTTTTCCGTCCGCACCAGTGTAGTTTTCAACTTGTGGCGCGTATTGCAATTTGAGCCTGAGTTTATCAGTTACCGGTAAATCCCCGAGCAGATTAACACCGAATCGGTTAATCATACCTTCGAGTTGTGGATCTTCTTGACCGGCGAGACCACTGGTGTAAGGATCTACACTCAGACCGAGTTCAATGTGGTTGTTAAATGTATTGGAGAAATGGGAGTCAATTGTAAATTCTGCAGGATCGGTTTCAGAGGTTTCAGGTGTTCTTTCCAGAAGGCTCTGTCCAAATTCAGTCTGAAGTTGTGCAATAGCACTTTGTGTCTGAAATAAAAGAACGCTGCCTACGAATTGCGTAGAAATAATCAGGTATCTCCAGAAAAAGTGGGATATTTTTTTCACACACCGACTCCAATTTTATAGCAGACTAACAAACACGCTAGCGCTACGAGGTTCATTTGTAATATGTAGGATTCTGTTTTATCAAATTCTTCAGTGTCAAAACCCCGTCTTTTAAGGCGAGGATGTAGACACTGCCTATGTTTTTCTCTTGACAAAGTTTGTCAAAAATGCTATAATACTCTTAGAGTGTAAGGTTGCTATAGAGGGTTGTTACGCACCTCTAAGGTTAGATGCCTATAGTGTAAAGCTCTACTATCTAAAACCCTGAAAGTCGTAGCTTACAGACGTTAGTAGGGAAAGACAGGTCATGCTGAATCCCATTTGAAATATACGTCTCAAAACTTTTCGTAAGGACACTTCGGTGTCGCAGTCAGGATAGTGTCTGTTGCAGGAGGCTACAGAAGCCTTGCATATCGCAAGCAGTGGTCGTTGATCGCACGAACGCTTCTGTCGTTTAACGACTACAGAAGCCTCGTCCTTTAGGGCGAGGTCTATCACTCGATCATTCCGTCTTGTGGACTTGAGGCAGTCGCGTAGAGTTTCCGCGGGATGCGTCCAGCCAAAAACGCCGCTCTACCCGCTTCAACTGCTTTTTTCATCGCCTCCGCCATCAGCACCGGACGGTGGGCTTTTGCTACCGCTGTGTTGAGCAGAACACCATCACAGCCTAATTCCATCGCTATAGCTGCGTCTGATGCCGTGCCAACGCCGGCATCCACTATGAGCGGCACTTGCACGAGGTCTCGGATAATCTGGATGTTATACGGATTACGGATCCCCATCCCTGAGCCGATCGGGGCACCTAACGGCATCACTGCCGCGCAGCCGATGTCTTCTAATTTCTTGCAGGTGATCGGATCGTCGTTACAATATGGGAGCACAGTAAAGCCGTCTTTGACAAGCGATTCTGCGGCACTCAGCAGTTGCTCTACATCTGGAAATAGGGTCTCTTCGTCCCCGATAACTTCGAGTTTGATGAGCGATGTCCCAAGTGCCTCTCTCGCGAGGTTCGCTGTTAGAATCGCGTCCTTTGCTGTGAAGCAACCTGCGGTATTTGGAAGGATTGTCATACCCCGCTCACGTAGAAGTGCGAACAGGTTTTCACTGGATGTATCCGTAAATTTCACGCGACGCATCGACACTGTTGCGATTTCGGCACCACTCGCGGCGATGGACTCCGTCATTATGTGGAAATTCGGATACCCTGCCGTTCCGATAAGCAGTCTTGATGTATATATCTGGTCAGCGATTTTAAAATCTTTCATTTCTTGTTGTTTCCAGTGCCAAGCCTATTTTTTTCATAGCGTGTTACACATCTCTGAGTTTCCAATTAAGTATAACACTTTCAAAACCTCTTTATCAAGTGTTACACCCGTACCTTCATTTCCCCGCGAGTGTGTTATGTGGCGGTGTTACCCACCTTGAACGGCGCGAATGATCTCAACTTCGCTGTTCTCGCGCAGTTCCGTAGTTTGCCATGCCGTTTTCGGGATTACTTCCCGATCCACAGCGACAGCGATGCCCGACTGCGTTGGATTCAGTTCTAAAGCGATGAGCAGATCGTGGACATTTAAATTCGGACGAACCGTTTTTTCTTCGCCGTTAACGCTTATATTCATATCTTTCACGCATGGTTACGGCACACGGGGTGTGCCTACTCCCTTAAAAATCTGTCTAACCGAAACCCGATGATTGTCTCCGAAGTCTCACCGGTCAGAATCAGTTTAGAGATCTCGTAAGCCGTGATAGGTGTGAGTAAGATGCCGTTGCGATAGTGTCCCGTGGCGTATATCAGGTTCTCAACGGGCGTTTCCCCAAGTATGGGAGCATTGTCTCTGCTACCGGGACGTAAACCTGTCCATGTTTCCAGGAGCGGAAGTTCATAAACACCCGGTACCGCTTCCCATGCGCCGCGGAGCAGTTCAAACACGCCGCCAGCGGTCAAGCGCATATCAAATCCCATCTCCTCGCTTGTCGCACCGACGATGAGCCTACCATCGGTTCTCGGCACCAAATATACCGATGTCGGATACCTTGCTCTGACAGTGCGGATGACGTTTTTAACCGTAATACCAGCTTCCATTTGCAACGCCAGCATCTGTCCTTTCACAGGGCGCACCGGCGGGCGGATGTCATCTGGAAGTCCCTGAATTTGGGCAGATTCACACCCGGCTGACAACACGATAACATCCCCATTGTATTTCGCACCGTCTTGCGTCTTTATTTCAGTCGCGATCCCATTTTCAATTTGGATGCTTTCGACCGTGTTGTTTTCATGCAATGTACCACCGCATTTCTGATAGGCGCGCTGAAGTGCTTTTACCATCAGTCGGTTATCGACCTGATGATCGCTCTCACAGCGGATGGCGGCAGTCACGCGAGGCGAAAGGGCGGGTTCGATTTCACGCGCCGCTCGTCCTGTCAACCATTCGACATCCAGCCCTAAATCTTGTTGTGAGGTGTGAAGATGCCGAAGTTGGTGTGTGTCATCAGGCTCTAAGCCGACGATAAGAGTGCCTTCCACCCGATACCCGATAGACATCCCGGCATCCGCCTCTAATTCCTGAACCCATTGCGGATAGAGTGCTAAACTTTGTGACCCCAATTTCAACAGTTCCGGTTCTTCGGTGTGTGCTTCGGCGAGTGGGGCAAGCATTCCGGCAGCTGCCCAAGAGGCAGCGCGTCCGGCTTCAGCTTGTTCGTAAATACTAACGGAGGCACCCGCTTTCGCCAACTGCCATCCGATACCGAGGCCAATCACGCCGCCACCGATGATGAGAATCTTTTTATTTTCCATTTTCTAACTATTGTTTCTGAGGTGCTACGTCCGTTTGCTTCGCAGTGAGAATGCAGTTTTCTAATCTTTAAGAAACCCTTCCTGACCTAAAAAAAGATTCAAATCAGTTTTGGATCAGGGTTGACAACGGAAACCCTGTCCAGACATAATCGTTAAAAAGATTCTTCCAACACATTGATGAAACAGTCTCTTGCTTCGACTGTTTTGGAAATCAAGCCTTTTTCATAGGCGAATTTTGCGAAGGCTGCCCATTTTTCTGCGGATTGCACCTGCGTTGTCGCGAATACATCCAATGTATCCCGAAAAGCGAGTTCTTCTAATTCTTTAGTAGCATCAGGATTTGCCTTAAAAAAAAGTTGAAGGGCATCATTGGGTTTTTCCTTCGTAAATTGAATCGCTTCTTGAATTGCCATCATCAGTTTTTTAGCAGTTTCTGGATGGTTTTTCAAATAAGCGTCATAAGTGATAATTACTAATTCGTAATAGTCTGGAATACCGTGCTTCTCGAGTGCGAAATAATCGGCTTCTGCGCCTTCAAGTTTCAGCATGTTAATTTCGTAATTCCGAAAGGGTCCGATCACTGCATCAATCTGACCGCTGAGAAGAGGTGCCACAATATTCGTGCCTACGTTTATTAATTCATAATCGTCTTCGGATAATCCGGCATTCGCCCCGATGGCATTAAACAGAAGCACGTCCAGCGGTGCGACTGTGTATCCAATTTTTTTCCCTTTGAAATCTGCTGGCGTTTTAATGCCCGTTTTTTTCAGGAAGGTAATCGTGTTAAGTGGGTGCTCCACAAGTAGACCGATTGATTTAACCGGCAGAACCTCTTCACCTGCCCGCGCAATTGTTACACTCTGTTGGTAACTCACAGCAAACGGGTATTCCCCTGCCGCCACCAGTTTAAGTGGAGCATCTGGATCGCCACCCCAGAGGAGTTCGACTTCTAATCCGTGTTTGCCGAAAATCTTATTCTCTTGTGCGACGTAAAGTGGCGCGTGATCTACGTTAGGAAACCAATCGAGGAGCAGCGTGACCTTCTCCATTTCAGAGTTCTGGTGGCTGTCTGCACGGCTGTCAATTCCTGTCAAAAGTATACTACAACTGATGAGAAACATTAAGCAAATTGCTATTTTCATGTTTTTATTTATTCCTCCTGAGCGTTGCTCCATTCCATTGAGCACTTGGAATGGGTTGGAATTCACTATTCCCATAGTTAGAAAATCGTTAGAAATTTGGTTTTTCGTATTGATGTTGTCGCCACGGCATTGCATATCGCTCCAATAGCGTCATCAATCCAAAAAGACCTAAGCCTAAAAGTGTTAAACAGAAGATAGCGGCAAATACCAGTGAGACTTGGAGTGTTCCGTTCGCATACAGCATGAGATACCCAAGTCCTGCCTTGGCTCCTACCCATTCACCGATAACCGCGCCAATCGTAGAGATAGAAATGCCTATCTTTGCACCTGAAAAAATGAACGGCAATGCCGATGGAATGCGTACTTTCCAAAGTATCTGCCATCGCGTTGCTCGCAAGATTCGGAACAGATTTACTGTATCCGGGTCGGTGGATTTCAAGCCATCGAGTGTGTTCAGCACAATTGCGAAGAATACAATCAGTGCTGCCATGATGACTTTTGAAGCAATGCCGAAACCGAACCATAGCACCAGTAGTGGAGCGATAGCAAACACGGGAACCGTTTGTGAACCGATAACATACGGATAGAAGGCTTTCTCTAATGCTGGGAACTCGAACATCAGCACGGCTAACGGAACACCAATGCTAACCGCGAGGAGAAATCCGAGGAGCATTTCTTCCAGTGTCACAAGCGTGTGTTTCAGCAATTGTGCATGTTCCGCAAATAGTGTTATCACAATTTTTGAAGGAGCCGGTAGAATGTAGCGCGGCATCTCAAAAATATAGACAACACCTTCCCATACGCCTACGACTATTAATAGAATAGCCACAGGCACCATAAATTTGCTGAGCATTGGTATCTGTTCCTTAACAACAAAAAGCCGTCTTCTCTTTTGGCACAGTCTGCAAGCCAAAAACTTGCTTAAGAAAAGCGGATATGGGAAACATGCCCGCCCGCCAATGGCTCTGTGAAAAACCGTGGCAACACCAAAAAGAAGCGGCTTTGATAGGTATCAGTTTTCAGTCTCCACTTTGCAGCTAAGAGGTTCCGTTTAGAATACACCTCTTGTAACTGTTAACTGATTGCTGACAACTATTCTCGCATATTTCCCTACGCTGGTATGATCCAGATCAGGTTCAATGGGTGTTTTCTCAGCTCTCAAGCAGATAAGAGCACCCCACAATATCACTTTATTATTTTACCATACTCTCCGTTTTTAAAGCAAATTTTGAGACGATAACAGTTTTTCCTTAATCCACTGGGATCGCATGCGCTGGAATTTCCGCGCCCTGTTCGCTCCAGAATTTGTGTGCCCCGTGGTGTAATGGAATCACAAACGCTTTTGAGGCGTTTTCTATCATCTTGACATACTCACCCTGCTAAAGCATGGGTGATTCTGGTATCATCAAGAACAGCTTGCGATTGCAAGTCTAACGTTCTCTACTCCAAAGGTTGATGCCCCAACCTTCAGGATGTTTATCGCCGCATTCATATCGCGGTCATGGCAAGTTTTACACTGTTCACACGTCCATGCTCTATCGCTCAATTCAAGAGAAACACGGGTATTGCAGACGTGGCAAACAGGCGTTGTGGCTTCCCAACGTCCAATGGTCTCCACGCGCTTGCCACGTTTGTTTGCTTGCCACTTGACTTTCTCGAGAAATGCGTAGAATCCTATATCGGACACTTTACGACCCCAGAGTCGCTTCATGCCATCAAGGTTCAATGTTTCAAAGAACAGAACATCAAACCGACGCACAAGTTCAAGTGCGAGTTTCCAATGGTGATCCTCACGTTGCCTTGCAACCTTGCGGTGCATGCGCGCGTGGTGTTGTCTTGCGCGTTCTCTATTCTTGCTTCCACGCTTTTTTGTCGACAGCTGACAATTGGCGGTTCTCACTTTATCAATAGACTCGGTGTAAAAGTGGGGCGATTCGTAGTGTTTGCCATTGGAACACGTCAACATCGTTTTGACTCCCATATCAAACCCTGCAGCATTACCCGTCATGGGTTTGAGATGGGATTGACGATGATCGGTAACAACAGACATATAGAAATCGCCAAGGGCATCTTCTTTGATCGTAACAGTTTTGATAGTGCCAAAAATAGGGCGACTGAGATTAAACCGGTATGTTTTCCCCATGATCGTCACGCGGTCGGTGTAGATACCAAATCCTTTGTCGCCTGCTACAGGGGCGGCAAACTTGTAGCCAGATGGACACATTGTAAACGAGTACGGTTTACGAAACGATCTGAATCTTGGAGGTCGTTTGGCGATTTTCTCAAAGAACCGCTGGTAACCTTCATCAAGACGTTTGAGAACTTGACGGGCTGCCCAAGAATCCAACTCGCGCCAATGTGTGAACATATCGGGATGCGACTTACGCAGAATCGTGAACTCACGAGACATCTCACGATAGGACATATACGGCAGCCCAAGAGCATAGCGCGTCCGTTGCCAACCGAGAAAATAGTTCCATAGTGTGTGTGCGATCCACGTCTTTCGTTTTAAGTTGTGATTGCGTGGCGCACGAAAAAGTTTGTAATGTGTGGTATACATGGTGTTCCTTTACATGGTGATACCGACTTCGATCGGTGCGGTGGCACTCTCAAGCGAGAGGCGAAGTCCACCGCCACCATGTAAGAATATTAAACCACACTTTACAAAAAATGTCAAGTGTTTTTTGAAAAAAAACGCTTTGGTCTAATTCACTAAAGCGGTTCTGTATCTCCCCGCTAAAGCGAGGGAGTTTTAGAACCGAAGGTTTTGATAACTACGTTGAAAACCTGTCTAATTGAAACGGGGCGATTGTTTCTGAGGTCTCACCAGTTAGAATCAGTTTGGAGATCTCGTAGGCTGTGATGGGTGTGAGTAAGATACCGTTGCGATAGTGCCCTGTTGCGTATATTAGATTCTCGACAGGTGTTTTACCGAGTATAGGCGCGTTGTCGTTGCTACCGGGACGTAACCCGGTCCAAGTTTCGATGAGCGGCAAGTCATAGAGCCCCGGTACAGCTTCACACGCCCCGTGAAGGAGTTCATATATACCGCTAACGGTCAGGTCCGTGTCAAACCCGAGTTCTTCAGTTGTTGCCCCGACGACGAGTCTGCCATCGGTTCTCGGTACTAAATATACCGGCATCGGATACCTCGCCTTGACGGTACGGATGACGTTTTTGAGCATAATGCCCTCCCGCATTTGCAGTGCCAACATCTGTCCCTTCACAGGACGCACGGGCGGGATAATTGTATCCGGTAATCCGCGGATCTGCCCAGACCAGCATCCTGCGGCGAGAATACACACATCTGCTCCTTGAAAACCGTCTTGTGTTTGAACACCAGTTACGGTCCCGTTTTCTATGACGATTCTTTCAACAGTGCTATTTTGATGCAACACCCCGCCGCGCCCCTGATAGGCACGCTGAAGTGCCTGAGTCATCAATCGGTTATCCACTTGATGGTCCGTTTCACAACGAACAGCTGCCGTCACATAAGGTGAAAGGGCACCTTCAATTTCACGGGCTTCTTCTCCGCTCAACCACTCGACATTCAACCCTAAGTCTTGTTGTAAGTCATAAGCGTGCCGGAGTTGAATTGCATCATCAGGTTGAATACCTATAATGAGCGTGCCTTCTGCTCGGTAACCGATTGACATCCCTGTTTCTGTCTCTAACTCAGCCACCCATTCCGGATAACGTGCTAAACTTTGATTGCTGAGTTTGAGGAGCGGGAGTTCATCGATGTGTGCTTCAGCAATTGGACCGAGCATACCGCCGGCTGCCCAAGAGGCACCGCGTCCGGCTTGCCCACGCTCATAAATGGTGACAGTGGAAACCCCCGCTTTCGCCAGTTGCCACCCGATGCCAAGTCCAATTACACCGCCACCAATGATAACAATCTTCTTATTTTTCATTATTCACCTTTAATCCACTGGCATCGCATGCACCGGGATTTCCACACCCTGTTCGCTCCAGAATTTGTATGCCCCGCGGTGTAACGGAATAACAAACGCCTTTGGTCCATTCTCTATCGTCATGTCTGCTGCGGCTTGATTTATCTGGAGCATCGTCTGATGTCCCTCCAAGGCGTAAACGTGCTTTAGAAGCTTGTAGATAGTCTCCTCGCTCACCGCCTTGTTCGAGATAAGTACCGTTGGCATCAGAATCGTATTCACCGGTTCCACTTTGCCTTCATACGCGCCCTCTGGTAGAGATCCGGGGAGGTAGAACGGATATTTTTCGTAGAATCCATACTTCTTCGCAGCTGCGTCAAGATCGATCATCCGAATAGATTTAATCGCTGTCAACTGGATAACAGCACTGTTCGGCACACTAACGAGCCATTGAAAAGCCGCGACCTGTCCATCTTGGAGAGCCTCGGCGGCGGCACTCCCGCCTTTATAGATCGGTGTGAACTTTCCCCAGATACCCGCCAATTTTGACAGTCGTTCTAACGTCTGTGCGGTGCCGGACCCACTCGCGCCAGAGGCAATTTTTTTCCCAACAATGTCTTCAAACCGATGGATATCGCTGTTCGCCAACGTTGAGAATTGGTCGTAAGCGATGAAAAGCAACGTCACCATGCGGATATTGGTTTTCGGTCCCTCTTCTGCGAAAATTTCTTCACCGTGATAGCCAAGGTAACTTTCAGCGGCGAAGACGACACCAAGAGCTTCTGGGTCATTATTTACACGCCGCGTATTTTCGACCGAACCTGCGGAAGCATCGACTGATATTTTTAGATGTGGTTCTTTGTGCGTCAAAACACGGCTAACGCCCCCGGCGAATTGTGAAAAACTACCCCCTATCACGCCACCTAAAATCGAGAGCCATTCCCTTTGCTGGGGTGGGGCATCACCCGTTTTCGCTTGTTCACCCGATTGCTTATCGCTACACCCGTACAATACAATGAGTACGACCAACGCGGCGGATATAAATACATGTAATAAATTGTGATACGCGAACCTGTTTTTTGTAAACATAGCGTTTCCTTTTTCGTTTGTGTTTTGTATAGTAGTGAGTTGCCGGTTACAAACGGTGTTCGCTAACTCATACTAATGATACCAAATATTTTTGAGTGTTTCAAGTTTTTAAGTTATACCTTAGTGTTTTAATGTCTGAATCGAGATTTACAGGATTTCAGGATAAACGCGGATCGTTGAAAATCCAGCCTCGACTTAATCAAAAACCTGCTCGTAATGAAATTAGGTTTCCTTAAATAGCATAATTTGTCTTTGCTTTACATTTGGAGAGCAGACCAGAGACCTATAAATTAAAAACCTTGATAAATCTTCACGGGACTGCTAAACTATAGGCGTGAAGGGTAATGGAGAAAAAAAGGAGGGTAAAAAAAGAGTGAAACGCTTCTTTTCATATATCTACGTGGCAGGACTCAGCCTGTGTTTCATGATTGGCACGATTGCTGTTAGTGATGCAACGCCAAAGAAACGCATTGCTGTTCTCTATTTTGAGGATCACAGTCGCTTTGATTCTCCTACCGGATGTGGTTGTGTCCCCACCTTCATTGGCAACCTTTTCAGCACAAAGAAACGATGGGATCTGGAGGCAGGATTTGCTAAAATGCTCAATCGGAAACTCGTCGAAACGAATGTGTATGAACCTGTCAGTAAAGATGAACTTCTCGATGCTATGGCGATTATGACGCTCTCACGGCAGAACCTGAAAAAATTGGATCAGGCACAGTTCGCAACGCTTGCAAAGCATCTCAATGTCGATGTAGTTGTCGTGGGCGATATCCGTAGGTTTAATCAGGAGCGGCTGAGAACTAACGCTTCACGTACACTACGAGAAGGTGGGCGCGAAGCGCAGCGAGGAACTGCGAGTGCGAGTTACCTTGCCCCTGTTATTTTGCGAGGATCTTTACACCGTGCCACCATTAAACTGAATATGAAATTCTACAACGCATCCGGCAGCGTTGTGGCTGAACCTCGAATCTCCGCCAGCCGCGATCATTCCTACCTCGGCACAAAAGTCGCTTCCCTCGAAGCCAGTAGGACGGAGGAGGGGATGAACCTCTCTTTTGGTCAAACGAAGGACGCTCAACGGAAGAATCCACGCCCGATTGTCAGACCCACCGAACTTAATCAAATCCAGTTTGCGAGTGCCGAATACGACAGAACCCTTTTCGGAATGGTAACCAACGAGGCGTTAATCAAAGTGGTGCTGGCACTTCGAGATAACGTCGGCCCCAATTTCATTACGCCTTGGGAACCGAAGACCGCAACCGCCAAAGACGGACAGGAAACTCCGACACTGGCACCTGGGGAACCTGTCAAAGGCAAAATTCAGTATGTGGACAATGAACATCCCGATAAGATTTATGTCAATATCGGTTCCAGCAAACGGATAGCCATCAACCAAGAGTTCGCTGTCTATACCAGAGGCAAGCCAGTACGAGATTTAGATACGGGTGAAATTCTAACCTATGTACCCAAGGAGATTGGGCGCGTGGCGGTCTCTGAAATCCTAAACGATAAGGTTTCTATCTTCCGAGTTATTGAGACAACGGAACCCGTCAAAATCGGCGATGCTGTTCGTGAGATTACACCTGATGCTGATGCACCTGAGGAATCTACTTCAGAGGCAGATTCGCCTGAAGAATAACAATGAATCTCAAAAGGAGTGACATGATGCGCCTTCCGACTTTTAATGGTAGCCTTTGGCTTCTGAGTGCTACCAAAAACAAGGTTTGTGTGAAAACTACATCGCTTTTTTGTGTTTTAACGGCGTGTCTCGTCCTGCTATTTGGATGTGCTGACCCGGGCACACAAGAGAAGAGCGAAAAAACGGATGCTCCTGCCACCAAGAAAATCAAAATCGGCTTGTCTATGGATTCCTTACGTGTGGAACGATGGCAGAAGGATCGAGATATTTTCACGGCTGAAGCAGAAAAACTCGGTGCCGAAGTTATCGTCCAATCTGCTGATGGAGATGAACGTCGACAGAACGAGCAAGCCGAGAACATGATTACCCAAGGTGTGGATGTTCTCGTTGTTATTCCGAAGGATAGCGTCGCGGCCGCCCAGATCGTCCAAGCCGCGCACGCCGAGGGAATCAAAGTCATCGCTTATGATCGGTTAATCCGTGAGAGTTCACCTGATCTCTATATCTCTTTCGACAACGAAAAGGTTGGGTATCTGCAAGCCGAATACCTACTGCGTCAGAAGCCAGAGGGTGCTTACTTCCTGCTCGGTGGTGCACCAACTGACAATAACGCACAACTCCTCAGACAGGGCCAACTCCGTGCCTTGCAATCTGCAATTGACAGTGGTGCTATTCGTTTGGTAGCAGGTGGAGAACATTGGGCAGTTAATTGGGATCCGCGCGACGCACTCAAAAAAGCGGAGCAGGTCTTAACGCAGACGAACAACCAAATAGACGCTGTCGTTGCGTCAAATGATGGCACGGCTGGCGGTGTTATACAAGCACTTGAGGGACAGAATTTAGCAGGAAGCGTCCTTGTTTCAGGGCAGGATGCGGAACTCGCCGCGTGCCAACGGATTGTTAAAGGCACGCAGACCATGACAGTTTACAAACCGATCCACCTCATCGCAACGAAGGCGGCACAAGCCGCTGTTGCACTCGCAAAAGGTGAAGCGATCGCTGAAGCTACACAGACCGTTAACAACGGCAAAATTGACGTACCATCGATCCTGCTGACACCTATCCAAGTTGACAAAGAGAACTTGGATGCAGTTGTCATTAAAGATGGATTCCATACACGCCAAGCTATTTACCAAACCGAGTAGTTATTGGCGGCGGAGGTTTCAGTCATGCGTAAACCTGAAGAAAAATAGTTCCAAGGTTGTAGCGCGTAATGAAATTAGGTTTCCTTAAATGGCATAATTTGTCTTTGCTTTACATTTGGAGCGCGAATTTAAGAAAAGGATACTAAAGTCCAAACCCACTTTGTTTAACCGCAAGGAATAATTAAAAGATGCCTATTTTTCTTATCGGAACAAACGCTCCAGACATCGGGATCGATGATCGGTTGAGTTGGGTTTGGCGTTCCGATGCCTATCAAAATCTCATTGTCATTGCATGCCTCGTCGGGGCAGCGTGGCTCCTCCGATACGCCTCACAGCAAGAATATTGGCGAAACGCCGCGCAGCAAATTCGCAGGAACCGACTCGCTATTGTCTGTCTTTTCGTTCTCTTAGGGTACCTTCTTGTCGGTGTATTGGATAGCATCGGTTGGCGCGACCCACTCATACGGCAAACCGACCAAACGCTTACCCGAAATGAGAGGGGTGCCATTGTCTATAAACCGAGAGGTTTGAGTCTCTTTGATAGATTTTGTACACCGCTTCGGGAGCGCACCGAGAAAACCTATTCTGCCCCGTTGGCAACACATCTGTATGCGAAAAGCACCCGCCAAACCCCCGATGGACGTACAGTTCGCGACTATCCACCACTTCAGCATCCCCGTAGTCATATCCTTGGCACCGACAAGGTGGGTAGTGATGTCCTCTACCGTGCGCTGAAAGGTATCCGTACCGGACTCGTTATCGGTGGATTTACCACCTTGATTGCTGTTCCATTCGCCATATTTTTTGGTGTTATCGCGGGTTATTTTGGCGGTTGGATAGACGATGTCGTTCAGTACATCTACGCCACCCTCGATTCCATTCCGTCTATCCTTCTTATTGTTGCGTTCATGCTCCTCTTCGGACAGGGATTATTCAATCTCTGTCTCATTATGGGCATCAAAAGTTGGACGGGATTGTGTCGTATTCTACGCGGTGAAACCTTGAAACTCCGGGAATTGGAGTACATCCAAGCCTCCGAAGCCTTTGGCGTGCACCGTGGGCTCATTATTCTCAAGCATCTCGTTCCGAACCTCATGCATATCGTGTTGATCTCCACGATCTTGCGATTTAGTGGGTTGGTGCTGACGGAAGCGTTGCTGAGTTATTTGCAAATCGGTGTTGAACCGACGACGGGGAGTTGGGGAAACATGATTAACACGGCGCGCTTGGAACTCGCTCGCGACCCGGTTGTTTGGTGGAATCTCACCGCGGCGTTTGTATTTATGTTCGGATTGGTGCTACCTGCGAACCTCTTCGGCGACGCTGTTCGTGATGCTTTAGATCCGCGGCTGCGAACGGAGTAGATAAGTAGTGATTGTAGAGGCGGATGCGGGAATCCAACAAGGACAAGTGAAAGTCGTGAACATCGGCGGACCTCTTGACAATTTCATTACGTCTCGCAGCCAACGCCCAGATTTTAGGCATGTTGATTTGAACCCTGGTCCGAATACAGTTGTTGCCAACGTCAATCAGGTAGGATTAGAAACTATTTTCCAGGGGCATATTCGGTTCCTACGAGCATCGAATGTTCCTTTCATCGAAGTGCCGACAGGAGCGTTTGTTGAACCAAGTGCTTTTGTTAGGCAGGCACAAAGTCTTCAGGTGAAACGAATTGTTATTACAACGGGACGCTTCAGCGAGTTTCCAATAGTTAGTGCTCTAAATCAAGCAGGTTTCTCGGTACGGCGGAGGGTCATTCACCAACGAACATTCATTACAGCAAGATGTTAACACTACGGAGGGCTAAAATGTCAGTGCCACAAATCATTCACCAAATAGACGAAGTTATTAGAGATACACACACGTCTCGGGAAAAAAAGATTAAAAATCTACAAAACCTTGCAATGACATGCTGGCAGGAAGTTGTCCCGGAATATGAGAACCCAGAAATCTCTCAGAATCTTGAATCTGTTGAAATACAAAAGCGTTGGGCAAGAGTCCGTGATGAAATCGAGCAATATGAAACGAAATCCCAAATTTTGTATGTTCTTGACTGGCCCGCTTCTAATGGCAATTTCTACTGGGTGAAGTGACTGATATACCATCTTAATCGGCAACTCCTCTGCTCTACATGGTAGAGCATAAAAGATGTGAGGAGAGCCTCCGGTCTTTAGGTCTGTAGGGACGCCATGTTTATTACCCCTAATCTGGTAGGTGCGGTTTCCTAACCGCACTGGATCGTCAAAAAAAGTCGCAAAACCCGATAATTTCTTGAAACTGAATGCCTCTGTGCAAATTTTTGAGACCCTTGACTAATTAATTTCTCCTTTGTATAATAAAATACACATCATGTCTTCAATCACTATTTCCAAAGCTAAAGACCTATCCGATGTTGATATTGTTAAACATATTGCTGATCAACATCGTGCTGAACTCGGTTTTCATGCCCGTCAGGCTTATGTGGATAGTTTTGACAAAGGTGAGCTCCTGATCGCAAGAAAAGAGGATCAGGTTGTGGGCTTCGTGCGCTATCACCACAGGCGAGACAATCGGACAACGCTTTACGAGATTGCAATAGTTCCTGAGGTCCGCGGCAAGGGAATTGGCCATCAACTAATCAAGGCATTGATTGCTGATTGTCAACGTGTGTCTTCGCGATGTCTTCGGTTATCATGTCCTGTGGAATTACCAGCAAACCGTTTTTATGAAGCAGTCGGTTTTATTCGGTCAAAGCGTCGTAGCCGCCGTGGTAGAAGCCGTCCGCTATATGAGTGGGAACTTCCGATTTTACCGAATCGAAAACTCACATTTGTGGCATCATTAACATCTGTACCTGCTGATCTCAAACAATTAATTCAGTTTTGGGAAAATGAGGGACCGGATCGAAAACCTTTTGACAAGTGTATCATTACACCGCTTTTTATTGACCGTAGGTCTTTTGATTATGTCCGATATATGCATGAGAATTGGGGTATTGAAGTAGTCTTTGATTCCGGCGGATTCTTCGTCCAGCAAGGCAAGATTTCATACGACGAGTTGTTTTCTCGGCTTCTTAATTTTTATCTTAAACACAAATGGGCTCAAACGTATGTACTCCCTGACTTTGTGCCAACATCAAGGCAGACATCAAAGGAGGTAGAAGAAAGGGTACATGTAACCGCTGCTGAAAGTGTCAGATTTCTGAAAAGACTTCCCACCGACTTGCAAAGTAAAGCTCTTGGAGTTTTACAAGGGCATACGCCCGAACACCTCAAACACTGTTTTGACGTATATATGAACATTGGTTTGAAAAATATCGGCTTTGGTAGTTTTGATACTACCGGTGTGAATGCGGAGATTAATCTTTTAACCACTCGGACTGAAAATCGACTCATTTTTGTAAAAGATTTAATTCTTCGTGATTTTCTTGATGGGAAAATAAGGTTCATTTGAATGGAATCCACGCTCTACGCGACCAACGCTTAGTCTGAAAAGCCAAGGCGCACAAACAGAACTTGTCGGCAATACAAAAGTATCTGCTTTTGATGATGAAATCATATCAGTTAACGACAATGGTGGAAGAGGAGGGTTTGATTTCCGAAAGTCAACAACGGTTTATGGACGAAGTCAACCTGGAGCGTATGCTGTTGAACCGCGTAGTAATAGCTATGTTTCCGTTGCTGGCGCGACTCATCGCATTGCCCTCCTTTCCCGATCACACACTGACATTTTACTGGTTGATTTTGACAAATGGCCTGATAGCGTTTTTGCAGATCCAGCTCGGATTGAAGGTCGTGCTGCTTGGTATTCATTCACCTTTTACTTAAGGGTAGCTGCATCTGCAGAACTTGATGTCGACCCGACAGAACTTAGTGCTGGATTTCGGGCAATCAATCGTAACGATACCCCAGCTGGACAAGCTTTCCTCTCAGACAAACTCGAAAATGGTGCCGGATACTGTCGTTGGTTCGGCAAACCAGAGCACTTCCAATTATTGCTAGATCAAGCAAAATCAGATAAACCAGAAAGTCTCGCCCATTTATGGATGAAAGATACCCATAATAATGAGTGTGACACTTCCTGCAACACCTGTCTACGAGATTTCCACAATCTCCCTTACCACGGTCTGCTTGATTGGCGACTTGCGCTTGACATGGCTCGAATAGCAGTATCATCTACGGAAACCATTGACCTTAAAACTCAATGGGGTGAAGTGGAGAATCCTTGGAAAGTCCTGCTTCAAGGAGATAATGCACCAGTACCAGCCACCATGCATCGACTTGGATATGGCCTTGAAAACTTTGGTGATTTGCGAGGTTATGTCAAACGAGGGGGAACAGTGAAGAAGATTTGGATTGAGTGCCATCCACTGTGGACAAAAGACCATCCATCATACATAGCTGCAGCTGAGGATGCAGGAACGAAGAATCCAAGATATGCAGTAGGTATGATGAACCCATTCAAAGCACTCCGACGTCCAGCAGATTACGTGTGAGATGACACAGGTAAGGTTTTGCTCAAAAGTGATGCTGGTCGAGTTCAATACTTGCTCTTAAAAACAAACAACGGGCGGTGATGCCCGTTGTTCTTTTTTTGCTATGTTCTAATGAGATTAGTCTTTTTCATATTCCTTGAGAAATCCTCTGAACTCCCTACGATGTTTCTCCTCATCGGCAAGAAGTTTGATACAGAGGTCCTGCGTGACGTAGTCAATCCCATCACACAGGCGAATGATCTTATTGTATTGCTCAATCGCCATATTTTCCGCTTCGATAACTCCATGAATCGTCGAGATAACATCTGTGGAATCTTCTGGGGGTTGGAGTGAGGCTTGTTCCGGTTTAAAGGCGAACGAACCGGGGACTCGCCCGTCGATTTCCTTGATACGGGCGGCAAGTTCCTGCGCATGTGTAATTTCCGTTTGGATGTCTGTTGCAAGAGATTTCTTAATCTCTTCAGCACGAATGCCGTCCAAATCGACGGAAATGGCGAGATAGTTGATGGTCGCTTCTAACTCTAACCAGTAGGCGCAAGTGAGTTCCTTTATGATTGTGTCATTTGTTGCCTGATGCATGATGTGTCTCCTATCACGAAATATTAGAATTTCAGTTTTTTGCTACTACACCTAATAGTATACCACACGTTAGAACGGATTTCAATCTTTCTTGTTTGAAAAATATAGACGAATTTCTACGAAGGATTCAGACTCGGCATCACCCACGGATAGCCATTTGGATGTGGCAGCACTTCAAACGGGATACCGTAAACCTCTGATAGCAGATTCAGAGTTAGTACAGTTTTAGGCGTGCCACACGCAACAGAAATTCCCTCTTTCAGTAGCAACAGTTGATCTGTATACATTGATGCAAGGTTCAGATCGTGGATTGCCGTGATAGCGGTTTTACCGTGTCCACAGATCGTTTTGCACAAGTTGAGTATTTGCACTTGGTGTCTCGGATCCAGATGGTTCGTTGGTTCGTCTAACAGGAACAGTTCCGGTGCTTGTGTAAGGATCCGCGCAACATCAACACGACTCGCTTCACCGCCGGATAGCGTCGGGTAAAGCCGTTCCGTAAACATCTGGGCTTCAACCTGTCGTAATGCTTCCTTAGCGATTAAGAGGTCCGCGGTCGTTTCTTTTGTCCCGTTGAGATATGGATGTCGCCCAAATAATACAATTTCCAAGCTGGTAAATGGGAAATTTATGTCCCGTTTTTGTTGGAGGTAGGCTCGAAGGCGCGCCAATTTTTGGGGGGCGTAGCTATGAATCGGTTTGCCGAGGATCTGAATTTCCCCAGTCGTTGGCAAAAGTTCCCCTGAAATCAGTCGTAGGAGTGTGGATTTACCCGCGCCGTTGGGACCGATAAAACCCCATAGCATCCCCTTTTCAATTGTGATATTGATGTCGCGAACTAACCAATTGCTACCAATACGGTAACCAACCCCTTCCAATTCGATCATTTTTACCTCCAAAACAACCTTGCAGATAGGCGTGCCTACAGAAACACCTCGCGTTTGAATCTGAGCAGTAACCACAGAAAAAATGGACCGCCGATCAGCGCGGTGACGATACCAACAGGCAATTCAGCAGGAGCAACAACGGTTCGTGAAAATAGGTCTGCCGAGACGAGGAGTATCGCACCGCCGACTGCTGAACCGGGTAGGACATACCGATGGTCTGCCCCGCCTAAGAGTCTCAAAAGATGTGGCACAACGAGTCCTACAAAACCGATGCCACCTGCGGCGGAGACTGCCGCACCTACCGTTAGCGCGACACCGAAGACTGACCACCTTTTCAAAGTTTCCGTTGAAACGCCGAGATGATATGCTTCAGATTCTCCCAGACTCATCGCATTCAAGGCAGCCGCTTGTCTTAACAATACGAGCAGTCCTATAATTGCAATCGGCAGTGTTACGAAAACAACGGGCCATGTTGCACCGCCGAAGCCACCGAGCAGCCAAAAAGTCAGACTGCGTAGTTGCTCATCGTCGGCAAGGAATGTCATTAAACCGATACCTGCCCCAGCGAAACTGTTAAGTGCGATGCCTGCCAGTAGTAGCGTCAGCGTCCGAACTCTTCCTCGTTCCTCTGCGATTTTCCACACACTAATCGTCACAAGTACGCCGCATCCAAACGCCGCTATAGGAAGTCCCCACACACCTAACGCGCCTCCGCCGATCAGGACAATCCAGAGGGTCGCACCTAACCCGGCACCTGCTGTGACACCGATTAATCCGGGATCCGCCAATGGATTGCGGAAAATCCCCTGCAGCGTTGCACCCGAAATGGCTAACATTGCGCCGACAGCAGCAGATAGAACAACGCGTGGAAAACGGACATGGACCAGGACTGCGAAGCCATTCTCTCGGAAGAATAGAATTTCAGGAATACGCCACGGTAGAATTTGATATGCGCCTATCCCTGCCGCGGCACACATTGATACTGGAAGTAAACCGATGAGAATCAGCAGAATCTTTGTCCGTTTTTGCATTTTTTTATTGGCAGAAGGTATTTAAAAATTTGCGCGAAAACGACTATTCTCCTGTTGCAACGAAATATCCATCAGTTTCGTAGATGCCTCGAAACAGGTCGAGCGCAGCGCGTCCACAACGGGGACCGAATCCGGATAGATATTGTCCGTCCAGTGTCACGACGCGCCTATTTTGCCCAGCGGGTGTATGCGCCAAGCCCGGCAGTTTGAGCAGTCCATCAACGCCACCAACGGATTCCAGACTTGTGGTGAATAGCACATACACGTCGGGTTGTGCCGCGATCACCGCTTCTGCTGTCATCGGTTTGTTTCCTGTAATACTTCCTGCTGCATTTTCAACGCTAATAATATCGAACATTGCTCCGGGAGCGGTATCGGTCCCTAATACTAAGGTGGTTTGTGTGCCGCGTAGATAGAGGAAGAGTGCTTTCTGTTTCGGTTGCTCTTTTCGCGAGGCAAGTTTGGTTTTCAGTTTTTCGATGTCAGTGTCTAAGGCGTTTATTAATTCCTCAGATTTTTTCTCCTGTCCAACTGCTTTACCGATAGTTCGTAAGCGTTGCTTGGCGGCTTCAAAGTTGCGAGGCTCCTTAAGCGATAGAACGGTTACACCTGCCATGCGGAGTTGTTGGACGACTTGCGGCGGTCTCACATCGTTCCGTCCAATCACGAGTGTTGGATTCAAGGAGAGAATCCCCTCGGCGTTGAGCCCATACTGGTATCCGACACTCGGAAGTTTTTCCCTTACACCTTTCGGATACGTTGATGACGCATCACAGCCGACCACGTTATCGCCAACACCCAGAGCGAATAAAATTTCAGTAGTACTGCCATTGAGACTCACGATACGTTCTGATGACGTAATGACGACGGTTTTGCCCTCTGCATCTGTCACCTCAATTGAATCTGCGACAGCAAGACAGAGCAAGATACCGAACAGCACGAAAATCGAAACGCTTAATATCCATGCCTTACATAAATTTGATCGAATAATTTGCATTGTGTCCTCCTTCTGAAGATGAGTCGTCAGGCATAGAACCCGTATAAGTGAAAGGAGATTCTTATACGAAATTGTGCTATTAAGGCACAATTTGTCTTTGTCTTACATTTGTTCCATGCCCGACAGCCCATGAACTCGTTGTTCAGTTGTTCAGTGTAAAGTTCTTTATTCTGCTGACTTTAGAAATTTCGACTTCCGTCGGGTTGATGGACATACGCAAATGTCACAAAACCACTGTCCTTCTTGTTTTCGTTATCTTTGTAATATCCGATGAAGCGAACCTTGGCGAACGTCCCGTCGGTGGCTTTGATCACAAACACTCGATCTTCCAAAGGGAGAATCCAGTGTGCTGGGGGTCCCGTGTAGATATACCAGCCTTTTTCACTTTGTGGGACGATTGCGAGTGTGTCCTCTGTGTCAGCAAGGTACCCGTCCGCGGGAGCTTCAGTTACTGCCTCAAATGTTGTTTCAGTCAGCATAACAACACTGCCCATGCCCGGTCCACTGATACCACCGTTAAGTTTGACTTGTGTCCGCTGGAACCCGATGTCCCACGCTTCCGAATTTTCGGCATCTTCAACATTGACAGTGTCACCAGACGCAAAAGAGAAGTATACCCACGCCTCTCTATTCGTCGCGTCGATTGTGAACGTTAATGGCTCTAACCCTATGGGTTCGTCAACTGGAACTTGGGCATCAGTTCCAGTGGTTGCGGATGAGG
The DNA here is from genome assembly GCA_965220065.1 of Candidatus Poribacteria bacterium. Lineage (GTDB taxonomy): Bacteria > Poribacteria > WGA-4E > WGA-4E > WGA-3G > WGA-3G. The sequence goes on along the minus strand of OZ244804.1, from coordinate 2,578,744 downwards.
TTGCGTCAGTAGTTTCTTCCGGGTGAAGCAATCGATTGATATCGTTCTCGTCAGCGCGATCGCAACTGGAACTGAAAAGGATGACAATACCTAACATGAGCGTAAAAGAAATGGTGATGTATCGATTGACAAAATCTCTGATTTTTTTCATGTTAATTCTCCTTTGACTAAACTTTCACGTGCGTATCCATATTTTCTAAATCGATCTCCTCAGTTGCAGGATCTTCAATCTTCCGTAAAATACGCAATGCTTCGATAAAGACTTCAGCGACTTGACAGAAATCGCGGGTATCCATAGCGATGTCCAAGGTACGATATTTCAGGTGGATATGACCATCAAGACACTGGTAGATGGCGCATACTTCGGCTTGTGATAAAAATTCGGCTTTATAACCCATTATTAATCTCCTTACAGCACGCGGGGCGTGCCTATACTATGACTTAATCGCTGCCCACGTTGTCGTTAACTTTCCTTTCGGACCAACACTCGTGGGTTCAGATTCAACAAAGAAGGGGGTGCCGTCATCTTGCAAAACATACTCTATAGTGATGTGTCCCGAACCTTCTTTGGTTTCGTTATTCTCGTAATAACCGATGAAACGGACTTTCGCGTAGTTATATGGGCTTGCAGGCTGTACCTTTGAATCGCGAGCAATCCGCAAGACATAAACCTTAGGGTTCGGCAAGACCCAGTGGTTTGGGGGTCCCGTGTAGGTATACCAACCATCGCCTCGCTTGAAGGTCGCGATTTGGTCGGTGTCGGAAACGTAGTCGTCTTCTGGGGCTTCAAGGACATCTTCAAAAGAGATGTCCTTGACAACCAATGCCCCTGTTTTTCCGGGACCGCTAACACCTCCATTGGCGATGACCTCGGTCCGCTTAAAACCGAGATCCCATGCCAATGAGGATGCCGCATCAGCAATATCAACCATTTCACCTTCGGTGAGGTTGATATATGCCCAATTCTCACGATCGGTCGCATCAACCGTGAGTGTGTTTTGATGAAGTTCAGCAGACACTGTAAACACAGCGATGCTGACGGTGAAAACCATAATTGAAGTTGTGTAGACCATGAGCCGTGTCATGTCTTTCGTATCCTTTCCAGTATTAATAGGTTAAAGAGAGACCGCCATAAAATGAACGGCCCGTAAAGGTATAAAATGTCGGAATTTTGAAAGCAAAAATGTTGTTGCATCCGATTGAGGCTTTTAACATTTTGAAAAGTGTCTTTGAGGCGCGAATGTTCCAAACCCAATAGCTCGGTGCCAACTCTTCAGGTTCGAGCACCTTGTCACCATCGTCAAAGAAACCCCATTGGCTCGCATATCGTCCACGTAGGTCGACCTGAACACCGCTATTTGGATGCAAATACGCCAATTTGAGGGTGCCACTGTGTGTAGAACGGTTCAGTAAAGGGAGTCCCGTCTCCTTATCCGCGCCACGGAGATAAGCATACCCAATAGCCGAGGTGAATCCACCTATTGAACCCACAACGACTTCGACGTCAGTTCCTTCTGTGTATGCCCTGCTGATGTTTTGATATTCAAACTTGCTTCCTCCCAATACGCTTTTCCCAATACGCTCCGCTTCGATCAGATTGTGCAAGTCATTACGATACGCATGGATTCTGGTAAGTAAACCGTCGAATACCTGATATTCCAGCCCCAGATTCCAGTTATGTGAAGATTCGGGTTGCAAACTCGGATTGCCCAGCACTTGGTAGCCAGATGTCACATTTGTGAAATCGAGATAAAGGTTTTTGAAATCTGGTGCGCGAAATCCTTGCCCATACGAGGTACGGACCCGCAAATTGTCAGTCACCCGATACATCGCACTCAACTTTGGACTGAGATGTGCGCCAAATTCAGAATGATTGTCTAAACGTCCACCAATAACGAGTGCAAACGCAGAGATAGGACGGAATACGTTCTGGACAAAAAGGGAGTTCGTAAAAAGTTGACGTTCCCGACCTGTGATGCGTTGTGATTGCAGATTCTCCAAGATGACCTCGCCGCCCATCGTTAGTTGATGTTGTTCCCAGAGTGTTGTGTCAAACTGGACTTCACCCTTAACCAGATCCTGGATATTGAGGTTTCCGGAACTTGTTTCTCTTGTCTCTCTATTGATAACTGTTGACTCGTCGTCATATCGGGTTGCGTAGAGTTTTCCGGTCAACAAAGTTGAGGACACATTCTGTAGATTTCCAGCGTTGAGTTCGTGCTCTATGCCCAAACTTCCACTGAAGTTTTCTATTTCACCAAACCTGTCAAATGCAATAGAACCGCTCTCGCTTATTCCCTCTTGATCTTGTGTAAAGTATTGTCCAGAGAGTATCAGATTGGTCGCAGATGTAAGTTGGTATTCGGTCCGTGCGGAACCTGTCACATTGGCGTAGCCGTCGATTGTGGTTGTCAGATCGGACGTATCCAAATCAATTGGATTTCGACGATTATGACTGAGTGTTAAAAGCGTGTTTAATTTATCGCGCCGTAATTCAAGCGTGCCTCGACTGTCGAGGGTACTGTTTTGCTCAAAATTTTGGGAAACTTGAACTGAAAAGGGAACCGTTGCTTTACGGGTGATGATGTTAATAACGCCGCCGAGTGCAGCGTTTCCGAAAAGGGAGGCAGTCGCGCCTTTGACGATTTCTATCCGCTCAACGTTTTCAACAGCAAGCCGTGCCATGTCGAGTTTGCCCGCAATACGTCCAACTTGCGGTTCACCGTCCACAAGAATTAACACATATTCGGAGTTAAGCCCTTGAAGTTGCACACCGTCGCCGTGTCCATCGCGATGGATAATGATACCCGCTGTGTGCTCTAACACCTCTCCGATATTCTCCGCTCCTGTTGCTTCGATCTCTGCGCGTGTAATGAGATTTGTAATAACCGGGGTGTCTTTCAAGCGTTGAGGTGTCCTTGTTGCTGTCACTACGACTGGCTCTAACACCACGGCACTATCGGTTTCAAGAGTATCGTCCTGACTCTCTGCCGAACTCAATGTTGCGAATAGAATCAATACCAACACCAGTTTTATCAGTATCCATAGAAGCCATTTGAAAGCAGTATTTATGGTGTGAGAATTAACTGTTCTGTTTGAAAGCATCATCTTTTCCCTTTGATTTGTCAGAAGGCTCGCCAAACACAGAAAATGGCAAGGGTTAGTGATCCAAACCCAAGCCCTGCCGCGAGTAGCCGCGGCCCATGTAAACGCGTCCAGAGCAATATGCCGCTGATGGCAAGAATAATTAGACTGCCGGCAATCGTATCGGCGAGAAGAATCCATGCAACGCCCATACCGCTCGCCATGTGCAACCGATTGAGAAAAGCGAATATATTCCTATCAAACTGCCTGACGGTTGTGTAAGCGTTACCGACCCAATATTCTGCACTGTAGCTCCGTTTCGGATTGCTAAAGCTAACACTCCATCTTTCGGGTTGCGTGACGGACTGTCCACCCCAACTAATTTCTCGGGGTTCCTGTGAGCGCGCCCGGCTCCATTTCTTATCGAGTTCAAGTTCGACTTGCAACCATGCTGCGAACGCCTCGACATTTTCAAATTTGTAATCTGGCAGTAGGAGTTCCCGTTTCGTCTGATCGGTTTTGGCGGCGTTAATTTTCAGAGTTCCTCGGTGGTTGAGTAGAATCCCAGTAACACCGAACAGGATGCCCAAAGTCGCACCCCATAGCCCAAGCCATGCGTGTGTTCGTCGAAGCCATTTGAGGAACGCTCCTCTGCTCCATGCTTGGGGCAGAAAGGAATATGGCGAACGTCGACGCTGTTTCTCCAGTTTTTTCGCTGTTTTTTCAACTGATTCTGAATTTATAGGACTTGGCATGTTAGCCTCCGAATTCTCTTGACAATTCCAGTGCTGATGACGTAATCTAATTAAGGCAGAAAGAGCATCGGGCTCAAAACGCGCTAACAAAAAAGCGTGAAAAGTCCGCGGTACGCAAAATGCTGTCGGTTTCAATCGGCATGTGTTGATTTCTCTCAGAAACATGGACAGTAGCTAACAATTGGCAGTTGGGAGCATGTCCTGTTTCTTGCGTCGCTTTTTCTGCTATTATTTTTTTTAGTGAACCTTGAATGGACCTCCGTGGGGTTCCGCCTTCAACTCAGGTCGAGCGGAATCAAGGAACACCTCATGAAGTTCGAGTTTGTTTGATTGTGTGAACGCCTCTTTCGGCAACGTCCCGGATTGGGCATGTCCCTTACGAAATTCCTCGGATTCTACCCAATTTTCAAAATCCTTTCGCGATTCCCAGAGTGTGAAAACAATGTATGGGTCGTCCTCATTGACAGGACGTAGGACCTGATTGGAGATGAACCCCGGCATTCCGTCAACGAGACGCGCCCGGTTTCGGAACCGCTTTTCAAATTCGTCCTGATAGTCAGGCGCGACATAGATTCGGTTCGCAACAGTTATCATAAAGGTTCTCCTTCATTATTGAGAATGAAACTCATTATCATATTTATGGTAAGGCGGGGTATCCTGTTCCCCGCCAACTCGATTCAACGTTCCGTAGTAAGTGGATGTAGAAATTCACTCTACGGTCTTCTGTGACTTACTCTTATAGTGATTCTAAAAACGCAATGAGCGCATCGCGTTCTACTTTTGACATCTGTTCAACGGCTTGTCGTGATGCTTCTGCTTCCCCGCCATGCCAGAGGATCGCTTCCATTAAATCCCGCGCCCTGCCATCGTGAAGGAAGTTGGTATGACCGTTAACCCTTCTCACTAAACCGATGCCCCACAACGGTGGTGTCCGCCATTCGCGACCGTTGGCACGGAAATCCGGACGATTATCCGCTAAATCGGGTCCCATATCGTGCAACAGCAAATCGGTGTATGGATGGATCGTTTGGTTGCTCACGGAGGGCACGCCTGCTAAAACACCGGTTCTTAACGTCGGCACATGACAACTGGCACACTGGGCTTTGGCGAAAAGTTGTTCGCCCTGCTTAATTTGCGAATCGTCTACGTTGCGTCGTGCTGGGACCGCCAAAGTCTGAACGTAGAACGTCACCACGTCTAAAATCTCATCGCTAACTTCTGGCGTTGCACCGTGTTCAGTGAGTTGCGATTGTCCTGCCGAGTTTTCGGTTGAGAACAGTGAGGTCGTTACGCCCATATCATCGTGATATGCCGCCGCGACTTGCTGGATGAGTGTTGGTTGATTCGCCTTCCATCCGAAACGCCCCAGCGCGTAACGTTTCTTGACAACATCCCATACGTAATTTGGTTTGCCTGAGATACCATCTCCATCAACGTCGGCTTCATCCGCATAGGCAAGGATAGTTTCTTCAGGGATCGCTTCCAACAAACCGAGTCCAAAGACAGCTGGGGCGACACGTGGCGATACTTCAATGTTTTCTGGCAGCGGCTGATAGGTTTCCGTAATAGTGTAGTTCGGATAGCGTAAATGCACACGCGTACCATCTGCTGTTGTCAGCGTCTGGTCGGTGTACTCGATTTTAACCTTGCCTTCAGGATCTGCATCCACAATGGAGCGATTGTTAAGTTGTGTACCAAAACCAGGCACTGGAATCGGCGGTTTTCCGTCTATTGAATCCTCTGCCTTTGGGAGACTGAGTCTAAAGAGCAGTGACACAAGTCCTTCGTCAGCACCCGGCGGTCGCCCGCGACCATCACGTGAATGACAATTGATGCACGAAACATTGTTATAGATGGGTCCGAGTCCAGGGTTTACCACGGCAGGTGCTGTCACAAAAACAGCTTCAAATTCGACATCACCTTCCAAATGCTTCGCAAGTGCTGACGACGACAGATTAGGCGCAGGGATTGAGAATGCATGGCTTGAAGCATCGAAGACAGTCGTCTCACCACCGGAAAGTTCGCTTGTGGAAAATACAGGTGTCGATTCTACAGCCACGGGCGACTCGGAATCACACGCGCTTAGTAGAATTGACATCAAAAAAATTAAATAGAAAAAACTCAGGAAATGTTTCATTTTTTCGCTATTCAAGTCACAATAGGACTATGGATTTTATGGTAAGGGAACAACTGCTTGTGCTGTTCCCCGCCAAAACGGAATGGTTCCCTTCCGTGTTTACATCTTTCGCAATTAAAACGCTTTACAAAATATATTAGTTGAACTCACTCGATTGGGTGAGCGGGAGTATATTTTGTTCGAGTGTCAGTTGAATCTTGCTGACTGCATCGATCGCGGCTTGGACGGCACCGCGATTCGCAGTAATAGAATCACGAAAGGGGTCTGGAATCGCGCCGATAGCATCAATCGCTGCCTGCACTTCTTGCTGGAAACGGGCATCTAAATCAGGATCTTGACTGTTCACGAATTCGTTCAATCCCTGTCCATCCGTCATAAATTTCCCCATGTAGACGTTCTGAATCCCACGGATGTTGTCTTGAAAATCCGAGATGGAGTTGAAACTAAACTGAGATTCAACGAGGGTTGTGTCCGATTCGTTGTAAGGGTCAGATATTTTACCGTTCGCAACTTCATCAGCGATGGTAATCATACCGTTAACCATCTCTTGTACCGCTGCGCTCTGCGACGGATAGACAACACTACTCGTGCCAGCTTGTGCAACTGCACTGCTGAAATTTTCACCTTCTGGTGCCCACGCTAACCGTAATTGAGAAGTACTCACCTTGAGGGACTCGGTCGTCGAAACGAGATACTCCAGTTCACGATCGGTTATATCTGATGCTTGGCGTTGGTCACCTTCGCGGAACAGCAGAAATTCAATTGTGTGAAATCCTTTCTGTGTATCTTCTAATCCAGAGACGAAGTCCACCGTTAAGGAATCACCGCTGTCCAGAACGGATTGTAGATTTACGTGATCGACGGGCCAACTGTCTAACGCTGGGTCGAGGCCTTGCGTGTCAACAGGACCGAACAGAAACGCTTCGCTCTGTTCCCATGGTGTTCGAGTCGCTTTCCACGCCTGTTGTGCTTTTTCGAGATTCCCTTGCGTGGTGTCTGCTTCTAATGCTTTAACGGCTGACAAGAGTTCACCCGCCTTGTTATCTAAATCAGTGTATGTAGCTAACACAACAGTATTGGCGAAATCGTTAAGCATCGTACTTGCATCAAACACTGCCGCCTGTGTATCGCCAAATTCATCTGTTTCATCGTCGCTCCCACACCCGACAATAAGAACAGATGCGAGTAACAGACAACAGAACAGGCTCCAAATCTTATAGAGTTTCATAGGGACCTCCATGGTATGGTTATTCGTCTTCAGTTCGTTAGAAAAAAGGGGACTGCTTATCAATCGCCTCTTTAACTGATAGCCGATAACTATTATCAGTATTGAAAACCGAGACCGAGCGCAAAGGTATTTTCCTTGTTTTTGTCCTTTGTCGCTAACTGCCTCAGTGAGTAGTGACTCTTGAAAACGAGTTGCGGGTGGACGTGGTAGTTGACCCCAAAAGTCCACGTCATTCTTTCCCATCGCGGATTGTCGAAGATAATACCTTCAACACTCGCCATCGTATCGTAAAAATCGTAACGCGCGAAGACATCTAAAACCTTCGGATCATGATGCTCCGCGCTACTATTTGGTTGTCTGAAAAATGATAAGAGGTCGTAACCTGCCTCAATGTACCAACCCACAGCTGAACTCCCTATCGGTGTTCGCTTCACATTGAGGTTATTGGAGAGAGCCCGATTGACTTTAGACAACCGATCCGCATTTTCGAGTGCTCCCCAGAGAAATAATCCTCGTACCTTCACCGCATTCATCTCATAAAATCCGTGAAGACTCACAATCCCGACATGTGCATCGAAGTCTACATCGGGTTTCGGTCGGTTCGCCGCGGTGTCTCCGTAGTAACCGGAAATACCGATGGTCGCGTTTTCATGGAACGCATAATCGAGTCGTCCCACGAATGCGGGTGCCTCAGCATTCACAGTTTCAAACCGTAGTTGGTGTCCGCGAACAATCCAGTGCCGAGAGCTGAAACCCGTTGAATCCAGTCCGTTAACAATTTGTGCCTGATAGTTCAGTGAACCAAGTGATCCAAAAATTTCAACGCCCGTTTCATGCCAGATGGTTGGGATAATATGTACTTCCGCTTCGGGACGTGTTGTCGTAAAATAATGTTGCGGTCGATGTCTTTTTGCGACGAGTCCTACTGGAACAATAATGTGTCCAACGCGGAGGTTATAGGAGGGTTGAAAGGAAAAAACAACGGCGAGTTTTTCGACAATAACTTCGCCGCCTTTTTCGATTTCTGTCTCAAATTCCCCAAACTCTTCAAATTTGTCGAATTCCATCGTACTACCGGTACCACCATGCTCGAACTCAAGTTCCGATTCAAGTCGAATGGTATCGTTGATACGGTATTTTGGAGCAACGACGAAACGTTCTATGTCAATAGCGGCGCGCCTACCTGGATCGAGTTCCCAATCGAAATGGGAGTAGTGAATCACGCCATATCCTGAAACCGAGAATGGATTCGGTTCGGCGGTAGCACTACTATTTAGTGAAATAAACATTCCACAAACCGTAAGAAACCTAATAAAATTTGCCAGTTGTTTCTTCATGGAAAGAATTTTATAAATATGATATTGAGACTCATTATCATATTTAGGTCTTTAGTCACTCGGTAGTCTGAATATTATTGGAGATTACGCTTCTAAAAATTGATAACGAATCTCATTATCTATAATTATACACAAAATTTCTGCGAATGTCAAAAAAATCGCAATAAATTCGCAAATAATCACGAGAATTTCATTAATTATACGCGCAATTTCCGTGAAAGTCAAAAAAATCTGCAAAAAATATCAAAATTTCTAAGTTAAATCATATTTCCTTTTGATAGTGCGTCGGTTGCGGCAAGATATAACGCTTTGTTTTCATTCGCGAACGGTCCCTGCTTGGACGGATTTTCTGGAAAGTCCGAGAACAACTTCGCTTCACTGACTTCGTTAAGGTCGAGTGGGTTCCCTAACGCTTCGATCTCTCCCAAGTAAGCGATTCCCCAATATTCAAGATTGAACATGAAGCAGTGGATGTAACACAGGACTTCGAGATTTTTCAGTGTTGCCCCTGTCTCCTCCAAAAGTTCTCGGCGTGCAGTCTCTTCAGCCGTTTCTCCGGGTTCCACACGTCCGCCGGGTATGACCCAAATGTCTTCATCGCGCCACTTACAGAAGAGTATCCGGTTTTGTTGATGCGCAACGCAATTGACAAACTCGATTTCCCCTACGTCTGCTGGAGGGTCTCCAAAATAAAGGAACATGTGTCCATCTTGTTCTTCAATTTTTTGAACCACTTTTTACGACCTCACTGTTTCTCCCAGATTTGCACGTTATGTCCCGACAAATCGAAAGGATATTCCCCGTACGCAAGCGTTGGCAACCCGTTCTCATCGACTGTGACAACAACATAGAGTCGATGTGGGGAGACGCTTGTATCCACGCGCTCAAGGAATTGCCATTGGTCGCCATCGTGTGTTGTTATTCTCACCTTTGTCCAGAGGATACCCGCACCATCTGTATATGTTCCATCGGATATCAGAATCTTGTGTGGTGGATCCGGTGGTAAGATAAAACTTTCCCCTATCGTGGAAGTTGAGTTTAAGTTCGTGTGTGACACAAGCACCCAGGTCCCCGGTACAGGCACCTCAATGCCATTCTGATCCACAGCCCAGACGTGATCGCGTTCTGGAATCGGGATTGAGGGGTCTGTCTGGGGTATCCCCGGTTTTGCTACTTGCTGAGCCCGATCGCATGAGGAGAGTCCTGGAACTAAAATAATAATGACCAATATAAATGCGAATTTTGTGGTTTTTTTAATGTTCAAGTTGAATTCCTTTGTTTTTTGAATGAAAAGGTTATATTGTATACATTTTTCTGCCGAAACTCTACCTGTTTGTATTATGTCCATAGATTTCCAGAATTTCAAAAAAATCTGGGGTTATCCCTCTAAACATTAGGAAGTTGACCACGGAAGATCAATCTTTAAGACTACAAGTTATAGAAATCATAGAACGTCTCAATCGAACATTCAGGTCTCAGCACTTGGTATGGAAAACATTGAAGACAACCGTCAACTGTTTTTTGCTTGTTGAGACATTCCAAAAACTGGGCAGCAGTCGGTTGTCGAATGGAGCCCTTGCGAGCAACAAACTGTCCCCACAATGCCCAGAAAGATGTTTCATAACCGACGGGTTTCGCTGTCTTAATGTAGTCTGGTGGAAAGAGTCTGAGGTAGGCAGGTATGTTGTAAAGCCAGGAACCGCCCCGCACCGTTTCTACGTCAGGATGATTCGCTTGGATATGTCGAAACATCGCTGATAACTCCGATTTTCGGATGGACATTCTATCTTTACTCAATGCACCATATTCGGAGGTATCACGATTTTCAAAATGGAGCCGAAGTTTATGTGTGTTGCGCCACGGATAGACGTAGGAGAAACACCCAAAAAATTGCCGCTCGTCAGAAGCATCTGATTCTACACCGATTCGCTGGAGATAGAAGTCGTATGTCCAATCTTCGGGGTTGTCGGATGTACTAAGACCCTTGATAAACGTGTTCCACAATGGATTGGAAAGGTCATGGGAGACACGTAAGTTGAACAGATTTCGCAACATTGTGTAGTCTATTAACACATCTTCCAAAGCCTGATGGGAGATTTCAGCGATTTTCTGGGCGAACCTAATTTGTAATGTAAAAAAGTCCTTGGCATATTGTATCAGAGGTTCTACCTCGTTTCTGTTTAACCGATTGTCTTATCCTTGCGCTGATGTATGATGACACGATTGCCATCGGGATCTTCGATAATCGCCCAAAAACATACAGCGGATTCACCCAAAGGTGAGAGGGCGTGAATTCCTGCTTGTTCTAATTCCTCTACAGCAGCCTTCGCGTCCTCGACAGCAAGCGCGACCATCCCTCCACCGGGTTGTGTAAAACCATGACCCTGTCCTAACACCAATGTGCCAGGATTTATCTCAAACTCTGCCCATGTACCTTCATACACCAAACATGCCAGTGGGATTCCAATCTGGTCACGATAAAAGGTGAGCGATTTCTGCATATCGCTCACCGCAAAAAAAGTAAAGTCAATCCCCAGTACATTCATAGTTAATATTTCCTCAACACCAACCAAAATGATGCACTAAGCAACAAGGGTCTGGATGGGATATTCAAGGAGATGGGACAGAGAATACTCGTCGGACGGCGGCTGGTACTTACCATCGTATTCGGGAGCTGTCCAGAAAGCACGCCAATCTGTGGCTCGATCCTGACCGATGTATAGCGTCTTTCCAATCACTGCCCATGCTGTTCCATCGGATGTAAACGCGATACAACCCGTGCTAATCCGATCAGTGGGTTCTGTGAGTTGATCGTTGAGTTGCGTCCAGGTCGCGCCGCTATTCTCAGAACGACAGAGCCAAGCACCACCGCCTCTCGGTCCGTTTTGGACTGTGGCGATCAGTAGGTCTGGGTCTGTTGGATGTACAGCAATAGCGGTGCCGTAGCGACGCGGTAAACCTTCGATCCGATTCTCCCAGGAGTGCCCACGGTCGGCACTGACATAAACACCGTTTTGTGTGTTCGCATAAACTCGATTATCGTCCACAGGACACGTAGTGACCTGGTGTACATCTTTATGAAGTTCCGGTGTGACGGGTTCCCAAGAGATCCCTTCATCGTTGGAACGCATGATACTTCCCACATGGACGTCTGCGTAACAAAAGCCGTCTTGGGTTTTGGCAAGAGTCCGGACGGCTGGTGGACCACCCCACGGCGTATACCAATCTTTCCGACACTCTAATTCGTCAAACGCGACGACCCGTTCTGCCGGTCCTTCTTCTCCAACAAGGCGATAGACATAAGCACCCTCATCCGTTCCGATGAGCAGTATCAACGGATCCTCACGAACAACGAGCAACGAAGCGATTGGATCCTCTATACCTGTTAGGATTTGTTTCTCAGCATTCTCCGATAAAACCAGTAGCGTTCCATCCGACAAGGCAGACACCACGGCTTCGCCGCTTGACAGTGAAACCATTGCACCGTGAGGTGCCATTCCGCCGAGTGTGCCTTCATAGGCGAGGATAGGTTCACTATTTCCATCATCTCCAACGGCATAGATAGCGTTGTAAGTGGCAATAAACATGATGTTCCCTCCTTAAGTTTTCAGTGGAAGTGTTCTCACTGAAGTGTCAATGTATTTTCGGATTTTACCATACTTTTATGAATCCGACAAGGTATCTATAAGCAATTCGCGATCGTTCAAAGGTTGTACAGGTCTGTTGTTGCCGTACAGGATCGCTTTGAACGCGGCAATTTGCGAATGAGACATCTCGATCGGCGTTGTCAACACAAACCATTTGACGCCTTCCGAGCAGGGCGGTGTTGTCAACGAGCCAGTATAGCGATAGGTATGTTTCGCGCCTGGTAACAAATCGAGAACATTTAAGGTGACATCTTTAATCTCTTCGGATTCGCCCGGAACGGAGGGCAGATAGTGCCAAAGAGGGGCGAACGCTGTGTTGATGCTCCCCGCTTTAATGAGTACGCCAATAACAGCCAACAGACCCTCTTCGCTTTTATGAACGAGGTGCATCTCCATATCATACAGGTTTCCTGACACTGTATGTTCGCTCGGTGCATGGAAATGGAATTGTAGGAGATGAAATTTCGTTTCATCAACCTCAATCCAACTTCCCTCTGGATGCACAACTTCTATTGTATTACCGGTATTGCGGATATTTATAGATATTGGGTGGTAGTTGAAAGTAATAACCGGAAGTTTCGTTGGTGTCGGATTCACAATATCAATCGGTGATTGGTGTATCCCAGCACCACAAAGTCCATATTCTGGGTTGAGTTGTTCCCAAACGTCCGGTCCGTTCTCTGCTTCGTAGCCCCAGCATACCGTCTCAGTATACTGGACAATTTGCTTTACTTTTTCGCAATAGTTCATGGGCATATGAGCGAATGATAAAAATACAGGTATGATTGGCTGCTTTTGTCTGTTTATTTATCAAGTCGGTTGTCTCTATTTCCTTTCTGTTTGTATTTGTTCCAATCAGGGTGAGTATAAACTGTGCCTAAGGCTTCTCGAATTAAAACAAATCTTGTGAGAATAGCGAAAATACGGTGGTATCCGAACCGCCCCCCTCGGTCAAGGAGTTATCTTTCACGCTTTTCTTCTCAGAGGGGTTGAGTTTTTCAGCGACTCGTGCACTCGGAATATTGTCGATTGAAGTCACCACATCAATGCGTTTAAGTTGAAGTTGTTCAAATCCAAAGCGAACGAGAAGTTTAGAGGCGGCAGTTGCTACACCTTCCCGTGTTCGAGAAGTTCTGACCCAATACCCAAGGTTCGCTGTTTGGTTGACCCAATTGACTTGGTCCAAACCACACCCGCCCAGAACGCTACCGGTTACGACCTCGGTAATGACAAAGTGATATTCACTCTGTTGTTCCCAGAGTTTTGGGACCACTTTTTCAATCCACATTCGAGTTTCTTCGATTGAGTACTCTGGATGAAGCCACGGCAGATGACGCGATACCTCTGCAATTGACTCCCGTGCAGCCTCAAAACAGGGATGAACATCACAGGGTTGATAAGTGCGAATCGCGATCGTTCCATCGCTGCATTCTGTTGGAGTTTGCATAGGCACTGTCATTAGTATAACCTTTTCGTTAGCAAAAGTGGGTTAGATGAAAGTTTGACTCTTAAAGGATAATCGTCTCTTCATTCATCGGTTAAATGCAAATCCGTAATTGCCGCAATAAATCGTTCGGCTACTACTCGTGCGAGTTTGTGCTCCCGATCGTTTTCTGAATTTGATGAAGCTACCATAAGTACCGCTTGAACAAAGTAACGCGACATAGCAAGACGATAATCATTCCAGCAAGCATCAAAGGTATATCCATCAACCCCATTTACCCTCAGTGTTTCATGGTAGATTTTTAGGAGTTGACATTCCTCCTCCTGCCGTTTTGATGTAACTTGTAAGCACCCACCTATAAACCATGCAACGTCCCAAACCGCCTCTCCGCGTGATATATCTTGCCAGTCAATCACAGCGAAACCTTGTTTTCCAAGGGAAGCACCAAAAAACACGTTCTCCAAACGGAAATCTCCGTGGACCAGTGTTCTCGGTGATTTTCTAAATTGGCACTTATCCGTTAGCTTCTCAGGCAATTGTTCTCCAAAAGCCTTGACTGTATCTGTTAACAAATTTCCAGTTTTATCAGCAAAGATAGGAAAGGCTTTTCGATATTGCTCAAGAATCCAGCAGTTAACAGAATTGGAATCCGTTGATGAACTGGTTAGCCAATCGAATTTTTCAAGTTTGTCACGATTCCACCAATAAGCATGGAAACCGGCAATCGCGCGGAGAGCGAGTGCTGTTTCTTCTGCGGTGCTCCCTCTAATCTGATCTCCCGTTTGCGCAGGCGCAAGGTCTTCGAGAACTCGGATATACTTTCCATTATTGACGTTCATAGCACTGTAATAACAGTGCGGAATGCGAAGAGGTATCTCGCTAGCGAGTTGCTGATAAAACAGAATTTCGTGCTTATCGGGGGTAAATGGGCGCGTTTTTGCCCGCAGAAGTTCGTCTGGCGCGTGTAATTTGGCAATCAGCGTACTTGGCAATGTCGAATGAGATTGACTAAACCTGAGATGCAAGCGTGCTAACTGTCCAGCACAAGTCAACTCTGCAATCGGTTCAATACAAAGTGATGTTACGATGGCATTTGAAGGCGCACCTGTTGAATATAGGGCTTCAGTGAGCCATTGCGGTGTAATATCGTTAGGTGTATCGGGGATACTTAAAGGTGCCATCGGGTTCTAAACAAAGTTGTCTTTTCTGATATTAAAAATATTGCTACGAAAATACAGTTTCTTTGTTAGGCGTGTAGCATTTTCATAAATGTACCCTGACAGGAAAAATCTTCAACCCAAAATTCACATTTTCCCTTTAAGCGTGCTCCTACGCCTATGAAATGCCATCCGAGTTCTTGGGTCGCCTGCATATCCCATTCGGCATCACCGACATATACGATGCGATGAAAGCAATTCCCTAACGCAAATAAGCATTTCTTCATAATCTCTACGCGCTTGTCACCATCATCACTGGAAGTCAAGACCGTATTTCTCAAGTTAAATCCTGCATGCTGAAGTTTCATTTTCGCGGTGTGTCTCCAACCCCCCGTCGCGAATCCAACTTCATAGTCATCCGAGGCGAGAAGTTTGTCAATCAGCTGAATAGCCCCTGCCTTTGGACAGCATTTGCCACCGCTTTCAAGATATTGCTTAATCAATTCGCCGAATATCGTGCGAACTTCTTTAATTTGTTCCTTTTCCTGAATCTTATTCTCTTCCATGATTTGTCGCAAACTACCTGTGTCGGTTACGTTTATGTATTTATTCCAATCATCATGGATGTGAACTTCACCCAAAACTTCTCTTATTGCGGAGATGTAACAAGCATCATCGAAACCGAAACTTTCGACCAAGGTGCCGTCGATATCAAATATCGTTGCAATCATTTATTGTCTTCCGTTTAGCATTTGAGCAATGAAATGACATACCCTTTGTTCTTATCATTCCTATTCTTGGTTTTCGTCTCTGGGCACTTCTGAGGGCGATCGCGGTGGGAAAATGAGCGTATCAGTTGTGGATAATTGTTGATAGGCTTTCAGGACCTCTTGCAACTGATTGTAGAATCGCTCGCATTCTTCTTTCGTGCCGAGCAGCTCTATGCTGGGCGAATTTGACAGATTAATATGCAACTCGTACGAACGATGCCTCCCTTTGATTATCTGAATCTGGTGTACGTACTGAATATTCACCATCCCTTGGTAGGAGGAGTTATACTTCCCATCTTGGTTGATGATCTCAATAAACATCATAAATCTCCTTTAGATTTTATCGCGACGTAAGTAATAGATGATTGCAATTTATTTGTTTGGCTCAACATTCTCGAGTAGTTCTCGCCCATTCAACTGTTGTACAGGCCGGTTGTTGTCATGAATAATGGCTTTAAATGCTGCGATTTGTGCTTCAGACATTTCAATAGGAGTTGTCAGGACAATCCATTCGATGCCTTCTGAACAGGGGGGAGTTGTCAGCGAACCTTTATAACGATAGTAATTTGAAAAATATCGTCGGGCTTCATCAGTTATTTGCCCATTTGGCGACAACATCATCGCAGGATCGATCAGATGCTTCTCGCTTACCTCAACGCGTTGCGTTTTGCCTGGAACCGCGGGTAAATGGTGCCAAACGGGATCAAATGTAAAGTTGCGCCGGCCACTCTCAATAAGTAATCCAACGACTGCCAAGTTGCCTTCCTCACTTTTGTGAACGAGGTGCATTTCCATATCAAATGGTTTACCTTCTATTGTATGTTCGCTTGGTGCGTGAAAGTGGAATTGGAGTAACTGATACTGCGTGTCATCAATTTCAATCCAATTACCTTCCGGGTATGCAACTTCGATCGTATGGCCAGTATTGCGGATGTTAAGGTCCGTTGTCTGATGGTACTCGTAGGCAATAGCAGGTAGTTTTGCTGATATTGGATTCGCAAGATCAATTGGCGATTGGTTTCGCCCTTCAGCACAGAGAACATATTCCGAGCTGAGTTGTGCCCAAACATCTGGTCCATTTTTTCTTTCGTAACCCCATTCTGTTTTTTCGGTGTCGGATGAGGCACTTTGGACCTTTTCGCAACTTGTCGTACACATAAGAGCACACATAATGACGATCAATGAATTTACAATATGATGCGAAACCGATCCTAAAGTTAACCTTGCAGAATTATCCATATAAATTGTCCTATTTCCCTTTTTCATGAAAGTTAGGTTTAGATTTACTTACACTTTCAAAATTTAAAGAGCCTTTGACATTTGTCTTCACTTCATCCATAAGCCATTTCAGGATGTTTCCCAAGAACACGCATCAGACGTTCATCTGCACCTTCCAAAACGTAGTCGGGCATACGGTAGTTTAAATAGGGCCAGAAACGCTGTGCAACAAAGCGTTGCCCGTAGACTTGGTGGAATAGATAACGAACCCGATCTGACTGATTCGGTGCACCTCGATGCCAAGTTTGTCCGTTGAGCAAGTAGAGGTCGCCTGCTTTCATGAGGAGTGAAACAGGTGATTTGCCGTCAAAGGTCGGATATTCCGAGTTATCGGGTTGTCGTCCAGAGTAGTGGCTACCGGGGACAAATTGGGACGGACCGTATTTGACATCATCTTGGTCGGTCAAGGCGATTTGCACGGACATGCGGAGCACTGGCATTCGTAATCTCGGATCGTGTCGTTCCATCTCTGGCGTGATCGGAAATTCCACACCATCGTCGATGTGAAACCGGTTGATCCCTAAATCTTTCCGGTTGAGGATACACCCTTGGGCAATACAGTGACAATGCGCACCTAACACACTCTCAGCGATGCTGATAATCGGTTCGCGCACCAGCAGGTCACGAAACATGAGGTCACACTCAAAAAGGCGATGCACTACGATAGGGTCTTTGCCATCTTGTCGATTGCCTTTGACATTGCGCATCTGCATAAAGTACGGCTCGGCAAAAATTTCGTCGACACGCGCGACTATCCGCTCGCACTCTTCGCGTGGGAGCACATTTCGGATAATCGTTACACCATTTTGATAAAAATCCTCCAAGATGGTATTCAAAGTATCTGGAGGTAGAGATTCAGCGGGAAGTGCTTGTTCTTTGGTGTCCATAGTTCTAAATCCTAATGTGTAGGTTCGGCGGTGGTTGTTTCTGCACCCTATTGATATTCCCTGACGATCAACGGAAGCTTCTCGCGGTCTTTACCTAACTCAGCACAGGTGCCGTTTGGATTCAACACCGTGATCGTTCCTGTGATGTCATGAAGCGGGAAATCACTCTCCGGTTGGATAAATTCGATGGCAGAACGTGCACGATTGTCTTCGACAAAGCAGTTGATGAAATCAATGCCGCCCATCGTTTGGACTAACTCCGGTTTTGGCAGGGACAACGAAATCGGCGACCATTCACCACCGAACTGCCTGTCAGAGGCAGCATGAATGACCTTACAATCAGTGAACCTCACCCGCGCCCCTTTCAACGACTTTTCCTGAACCTTAATGCCATAACCGACGGTGTTCTCAACCGTGCAGTTATCAAATTCAATGCTACCACCCGGGCCGTTGTCTCCAATTTTTGACACACGGATCCCCGTTCCGTGTTTACTGCTGATGTAGCAGTTCTCGAAGCGCAGCGTCACGTCATCGGATGCGTCGTTGGTGTGTGCTAAGAATACCTCAATGCCGTCACCGACATTATCGACAAACTTGCAACCGGAAAATACCACGTTCTTTATCTGTTGTTCGATTTTGTCCGGTTCAATATCCACGCCTGATGCGGGTGGTGTTCCCCATGTGTTTGAAAACGCGCAGTTCTCGACTTTGAGATTTTCAGCACTAATGACACTGATGCCCTGCCGATAATGGTTATCGCAGATAAGATCGCGTAAAACCACATTTTCAGAGGCACGTCGTTCTGTGCCGCCATCAACGTAAATGCCGTCTCCACCGCTATCTTTGAGCGTCAAACCAGACACATGGACGTTTTTACTGCCTCGAATTGCCAGGGTCATGCGCCACTCCGCCTTTGGGTATTGTCCATACCAGCGGTGCCAGCCAAACTGTTCAAGTACAAGCCCGTTGATATAATCCTGTTTCCACATACGAAAGGTTGCGCCGTAGCCACGGATGGTGAGATTCTCAAGGTCTTGTGCAGTGAACATCGAATCACCTCTGCCGCGATACTCGCCCCGTTTTGCTGTAACGACCGTCCCGCGTTCAAAAATCAACTCTTGGTTTCCAGCAAGTTTAATCGGCTGGATTATCCAATCGGTGTGCATATTCGGGACAACTATCCGTTTCGCACCAGAATCAATTGCCGCTTGCAATCCCGCAGTCGCGTCTTCTGAATCGAATCCCCACCACGCTGCATTGGCAACTGTCTGTTTTCCAGAACGAACATCCGCAATCGCTTCGAGATTTTTCATTTCTCATGCTCCATAGAGGGGCTACACTAAAACAAAAAGGAAGCTGCCTGCCTGTCACAAACTGGACGTGCTGGCAGCTTGATATGTTGATTGTTGTATTGCTTACAAAGCAAACGTCTTTTCATCATCAAGAGCCATCAGCGCGAACCATGTATTGATGTCCGTACGCTCTGGAGCAATTCGGTTAATCATCTTCGCCATGAGTGCTGTGTAGCGTTCATCCGTGGGTCCCATCTGGGTCATCCGTTCGTTATAGGCTTCAATGTCTGCTTCGCTTTTCGGATGATTCGCCTTCAGCCACGCCTCAACCTCTGCATCGGTTACCAACGTTTTCAGGGCGTCAGCAAATTCCGCTGCGGATGTACCAAGGAAACCGAGCGTTGCCCGATCGATCCCCGAATCTTCACCGTAAAAATAAGCACCGAGTGTGTTGCTATTCGATGCTCTGCCTTTGTCAATTAACCGTGCGAGTTGAACCATTCCGTAGATGTCGGTGTTGTAGGGACTCCGTGGCGCGCGGCGGTTGAGGTCAACAATACCGAAACTCAACTGATCGTCCACGTCTTGAAGCATAACCCATGTGGTAATGTCTGTGCGGGTCGGATCTACTTCTTGGCATCGCGCTTCAAACCGTTCCCGTGTCGTTTCATTGGGTCCATAGTTTACCAACGTCTGGTTGAATTCATCAATCTCGTCCTGCGATTTACCGCAGTTTTCCAGGACCCATGCGCCGAGTTCGAGATTATTCGGGTTGTTGACCGCTGCTTCCTGAAAATCCGCATGTGAAATACCGAGGAACCCTAAAATACGTACATCTTGCCCGGAATTGTCCCCGTATAGGTACTCGCCGATTTTCTCTGCGCGTTCAGCGCGTGCTTTGTCTGTCATACGCGCGACACCGCAGATGCCACCGACATCTTTGGCACGTGCGCTGCGAGGTGGACCGGCAGTCAGATCCACCTGCCAGAAACTCCCCCAATCGTCGAGCTCCATCGACTGTAATACCGTTGTAATATCGGTTCTGCCTGGAGCAAAGCGAGCAAGGCGTTCCTTCAAGCGTTGTTTGTGTCCCTCGGTGTCAGGCAGTTGGCTGAGGGCGGCATCGTTAAACTCGGCAATCTCTGCTGCTGTCTTTCCGCTTGTTTCAAGCACCCAGTGTCCGAGTGCAGCATCATCGTATTCGTCAGCTGCTTCGGCATAAGCATCATCGGAAATCCCTAAGAACGTTAAAACGCGCTGATCCAAACCAGAGCTCTCACCGTAGATATAATCACCGAGAGTTTCCGCGTTATGTGCGCGTGCCTTGTCTGTCATCCGTGCCACACCGACAATCCCAGCGATTCCGAGATTTGAAGGGCGACGTGGCGGTTGGCGTGTCAAATCCATAGTTTATGTCCTTCCAGTTCAAGAGATGAGGTGTTATGACTTTTGGCAGTATTTTATCACGCTTACAAAGAGTGTCAAGAGAAAAGTACCCCGATCCTCTAATTTGCCTTGCCAATTTTCACGGGACGTTATATATTTGTGAAAAAAATCCATGGAGGCATACAATGGGATTTCCTGTTTACGATTACCGCACAGATATACGGAATGTGTTGGTGACACCGCAAATTCGCTCTCGGTTTTTAAGGATGGAACCTGGGCAAAGTGCCCAACTTCATAGTCATGACTTAGGACATGAAATCTTCCTAATTCTGGAAGGGCGCGTTGAATTTGAGATTGATGGTGAAACTGAAGAATTAGGACCAGGACAGATGTGTATCGCTCTGGCAGACCAGCCACACACAGTGAGAGTTCTCGGTGATGAACCGATCACAATGTATCTGTCTGTTACGCCACATATTCACCCGACACATACGCCACGGACAGAAGAAGGTGAACGGTTACCGCACAACTTCACCCCATCTCGCGCTTACGATGTTGAACCGGATATGCAGGTATCAGTGGCAGAACTCGTCGCGCGTCAGATACATGCCGCACAATTGTTGGAAGAACTTGCCCACACCTGTGCAGCAGTTCAACAGGAGATGGGCACTCAGCTGAAGACAGCACTCGATGAGGGCGACGCCGACACTGCCACCGCAGCGCGTAAAGCGATGTGGGAAGCCATCTATCCGGTTTACAAGGCTGTTGCTGAATTGGGTGATGTCTGGAATGCACTTGCGCCTCGCGTAACCCAATAGCTTCTTTTGACATAAGTGACCACATAAAAAATTCTGGATGTTCAATTTCTATTTCGACTTGAATGTCATGTAGCCTTATCTCATTTTGAAATCACACAAATTAATTTGAATCGTGAGTTGACTTTCAAGGGTATAAATTTACCATTTTGAAGTCAAATATAATAATTTTTGTTAAGTATTATGAGTGGGTCCTAATACGGTCAATAGATTTGCTTTAGGACTACTTAGATGGCAACTCAATTCATTTTTAATTTGTTTTGTTTTATTGTTTGTGCTATACTTAAGATAACAAAGGGTACGTTCGCCTAATTTACGGAAAATTATCTAAATTTGAACCGAATTTGATTTGACAACGTTTTAAAATTAGGATACACTTATCTTTTAACCTTAAAAGTCCCGTTTGAGAGACTCGCCTTGTGCTCTGATTCCAATGCGCTGTGCGGAAGAATCTCCGATATTCATTACGGTTGAAATCTTTTGTCAAACGGGGATTATAGTCTTTACCGAAGGTAAGGAAACGTCAGAATATAAATGAATTATGAAGGAGTGTCTTATGAAAGACCAGCTTTTTAATAGGAAAGTCCTTTTTTCCTTATTAGCTGTTGTAATGTGTGTAGGGTTTACAGCGATGAGTTATGGTCAAGCCGTTGTTTCTGTGGACCCCGCTGAAGTAGAATCCCCAGCAGCTGGGGAAGAACTCATGGTGAATATTAACATAACCGGTGGCGCAGGTGTATTAGGATATGAAGTTGACATATCTTATGATCCAACTGCACTCAGTTTTGTTGGAAGTGCGAACGCAGATTACCTACCTGCCGGTGCATTTGCGACACCAGCTGTAGAATCTGAAGGTGGGGTCAAAATCTCGGCGGCTTCTTTGGCAGGTGCTGCACCAGATGCAGATGGTACGCTCGCTACGGTAACTTTTGAAGTCGTTGAGGCAAAAGCATCCATGATCGGTATAGCGAACGTTATCCTCGCTGGTGCTAATAATGCTGAAATTGAAGCCACGACTATGGACGGCATGGTTACTGTTGGTGGTGTTGGTCCAGTTGCCGAAGAGGAAGCCGCAGAGGAAGAAGCTGCTGAGGAACCAGCCGCCGAAGAAGAAGTTGCAGAGGAAGAAGTTGCTGAGGAACCAGCTGCCGAAGAGACACCTTCTGAGGAAGCCGCCCCTGAAATGCCAGTGAGCCAGATGTTCGAGATTACCCTTACGAACCTTACTACTGGTGAACACGGTGTGAGTGGGCAAACTTTCTCACCCGCGATCTTCGCAGCCCACCCCGCGGGTGTAAAGATCGCTGAAGTCGGGCAGCCAGCAAATCCTGCACTCGTGGCACTCGCTGAGGGCGGAGATACTTCAGGGCTTGCGGCAATCGCGACCGCTGCAGGGGCGAACGTCATGATCGCTATGAATGCGGATGGAACGCTCAGATATACGATGCCGGGTCAATCTACAACTGTTACAGTGACTGCTGACATGACAAACTCATCACTTTCTGTCGGTTCGATGCTCGTGTCAACCAATGATGCCTTCATCGCTGCTGTCGATGTGCCACTCTTTGATGAGAATGGTGACCCTGTTGAAGCGAGTCTCGATTTGATGGCGTATGATGCTGGGAGTGAAGAAAACACAGAAATGGCTTCCGATATTCCGGGACCGCTCGGTTTAGATGAGGCTACAGACCCGCCAATGAGCAATGAACGTGTTCCGACCGAAGGCGGTGTAATTGCAGCGCACGAAGGTATCCAAGGTGTTGGTGAGGTCGGTGAAGCGTTTGCGTGGGAAGAACCGACGGCGATGTTGACGATCATGCCGGTTTCAGCACCTGCGGAACCGGTTGTAGAAGAACCGACGATTCCCGAAGGGCCTGGTTTTACTGTGATGCTTGAAGCGGGTTTGAACATGATTTCTATTCCGCTGATGCCAGCAGAACCCTACACAGCCAAATCCTTGGCGGATATGCTGGGCGCGACGGTTGTCATCCAACTCGATGCCGCAACCCAGAGTTTCACGGGTTACACGGTAGCCGACGAAGGTGATGGCTTTGGTGTTGACGGTGGTAAGGGTTATATCGTGAATACGCCTGCTGGAGGCATGGTAAAGTTCACAGGTGACGCATGGGACAACCAGCCTGAACCTGAAGAAGCACCTGCCGAGGAAGTTGCTGAAGAAGAAGCCGCTGAAGAAGAGGCTGCCGAGGAAGAAGTCGCTGAGGAACCTGCTGCCGAAGAAGAAGCTGCTGAGGAAGAGGTCGCTGAGGAAGAAGCCGCTGAAGAAGAGGCTGCTGAGGAAGAGGTCGCTGATGCTGGCGATGCCGCTCCCGCCGCTCCCGCACTCTCAACCTATAAAAGCGCATGGGCGTTCATCGTTACCTCCGACATCCACGGCATGGAAACCGGAACCGCATATACCCTCGTCGCTGAAAACCTCCGCACCGGCATTAGTGCCTCGGAGAACATCACAAGCACAGCGAAACGGTCCTCTGCTGTCTGGGCAGACCTGAACCGTAAGAGCGTCGTTGAAGCGGGTGATAAACTCAAAGTCTCCCTTTACGATGATCGTGGGAGAATCGTCTCAGGTCCGTTCCAACGGACGGTGACGACCCGTGACATTCGCAATGCGTTTTTGAGTCTGCAACTCAATGTTGGCGATGTGCAACCGCAAGACACGTTGTTGGCGCAGAACTACCCGAATCCGTTCAATCCAGAGACCTGGATTCCGTATCAGTTGAGCAAATCGACGCAAGTGCAGATAGATATCTATAATGTATCGGGTCAGTTGGTTCGTTCATTGGATTTGGGCTGGCAGGCGACAGGTTCGTATATGACGCCATCGAGTGCTGCGTACTGGGATGGTAGAAATGCCATAGGCGAACGTGTAGCGAGTGGTATCTACTTCTATACGCTACAGACGTCAGATTTCACTGCCACCCGACGGATGGTTATCCTCAAGTAGGTATAGCAGCAATTTTTTGACAATAGCACATAGTTAAAAAATTGGAAAGTAAAACGCCCCCCCGTCTACTATTCGGAAGAGCCGGTTGAGCTAACCGCGAATCAACGCCGATTAGCAGTCGGCGTTGGGGCGTTTTTTAATGTGTATACAAGGGAGAAGTTTTTTGAGTTATGTAAAAAATATCTTATCTGTTTGTGTGGTGCTTGTGCTACTTTTTGTTACAAGCACTAGTAATACGTTTGCTTTCTCTTTCGGACCACCAGAGGAGAAAACGGGGGCCCCCAATGAAGGGACCTGCGCGGACGCGAACTGTCACACAGGTAATGACGTGAACGCTTCAGGTGGTTCGCTGATGTTGACAATTCCGGAAACATATCAACCGAATGAAGTTTATGAGATTATTGTTAATCTTGCACGTGATGGACAAAGCCGTTGGGGATTTGAAATGACTGCGTTGGATGGCAATGGCGCAAGTGCTGGTTCTTTTGAAGCCTCAGATGTAGCAAATACGCAGTTAAAGGACGCGAACAGTAAGCAGTATATTATGCACACTGCTGCGGGAAGTGCGCAAGGAACAAATGATGAAAACCAGTGGACCCTTAAATGGACCGCGCCTGATACTGATATCGGACCTATCACCTTCTACGCTGCTGGCAATGCCGCCAATGGAGACTTCACTTTCATAGGCGACTATATCTACACGGAACAGGCAGAATCAGTGCCTCCGGTTCCCACGGTTGTCGGTGTGTCCTTAGAAATCGTGGGAGACACAGCACTTTCTACAATAGATACCGTTGAAGGTGTGAGTTATACCCTCAAAGTTACGAATACCGGTAACATGATGGACACGATAACGCTTGAAGCCTCAGCAGAGGTTGGCATTGAAGGCAGTGTCCTTGGTGCCCTCAGCGACAGGTCAGTCGAGTTAGAAGCCGGTGCAGATGCAGAAGTAACATTGAAAGTCACTGGGGATCTCTTCACAAAATCGGGGGATTATCCCCTTAGTGTGACGGCAACCTCTGAAACAGATAACACAATGACTGCTGAAGTCACAACGACAACGACTATAGAAATGCCGCCACCCCCGACACCTGAAGTGCCGCTGCCACCTCCAACACCTTGGGATGTCAATGGTGACGGAACCGTGAATATTCAAGACTTAGTCTCCGTGGCGAGCGAACTCGGTCAGTCTGGAGAATCCCTTAAAGGGGATGTGAACGGTGATGGAACCGTGAATATTCAAGACTTAGTGCTTGTTGCTTCACATTTCGGTGAAGATACGAATGCTGGTCAGTAAAGCGTATATTTCATAGAGGCTCGCGAAAACTGGGCTTGAAACGAAGTGGAAAACGGCTCTATAGAAAGGCACGTTGACTTACTAACCCACTTTACTTAATCGCAAGGAATAATTAAAAAATGGCATCTAAATATCGCGTTGGAATTATCGGATGTGGTGGTATTGCTAATGCTCATGCACGCGGCTATCAGGGCGTTGAGCAAACAGAAATTGTCGCGCTTGCTGATCCAGTTCAAGTCGCTCTTGATAGGTTTGCAGAAACCTACGGCGTATCCGCTGAAAACTGTTATTTGGATGCGCGCGAGATGCTCGATAACGAAAATCTTGATATCGTCAGTGTCGCGACATGGCACAAACTGCACGCACCAATGACAATCGCAGCGTGCGCGCGGAGTCCAAAGGCAGTGCTCTGTGAGAAACCGATGGGTATAAGCCTCGGTGAATGCGATGACATGTTAATCGCCGCGAATCGAAGTAGTGTCAAGGTCGTTATTGGGCATCAACGTCGATTCAATTCCGCGTGGACGGATGCCCGAAATCTCATTGCTGAAGGGGCAATCGGTGAACCTCGACAGATTGTCTGTCACGGCGGTCAGGGGCTACTGAATGACTGCTCACACCTCTTTGATATGATGCGCTATGTCATCGGAGATCCAGATCCGCAATGGGTTATCGGTAACGTTGAACGGAAAACGGAACGTTACGAACGTGATATTCAGATTGAGGACCGGAGTGCTGGAGTCATCGGGTTTTCAAACGGTTGTATCGGTATGCTCTTGCAGGAGATCGGTAGACCGAACTATCAAGGTGGCATCGTCTACGGGACGGATGGTATCGCAGATGTAACGGAGGCACGCGTCCGTCTCCTGAACAATAAGGCTACAGACTGGGAAGAACGACCTTCTGATGGAAAAGACCAGCACGTTGCACAAGCAACCGAACTGGTTGAATGGATCGAAGGTGGTCCTGAACACCGAGGTGAGGCAAAGCATGGACGTGCGGCTGTTGAGATTATAATGGCGATCTATGAATCCGCACGTATGCACGAAGTCGTTCAATTGCCGCTGCGGACGCATGCCAATCCGCTGGATTTGATGATCGAGAGCGGTGAATTGCCTATTGAACGCCCAGGGCGTTACGACATCCGCGCGTTTTTATTACACGGCGAATCCATGAAGCCTGAAGGATAGTTTTAACCATCAACTCGTGCTTTAACATTTATAGTGGAGTGTTTTTGCTTGGGTGTTTCTTCAAGTTGATGGTTAAGGTTCGCCCACTACGTTCGCTTTCAGTTATCGGTTTCCAGTTAAAGAGGGCGTTATGGGTATTGGAAGTAAACTTAACCGCTGCAAGCGAGTAACTGACAACTAACAACCGAGAGGTTTTTCTGTCGAAAAACCGTACTGACAACTATTATGCAGATTACACAAGGAGTTACCGTCGGTTTGACAGCACTACAACGTAACAAGTTACGCTCTGTGCTCACAACCCTCGGAATTATCATCGGTATCGCAGCAGTAGTGGCTGTTGTTTCTGTCGGTGGCGGTGCCGAACACCTTATGCTCGCTGAATTGGAACGGATCGGCGGTGCCGGACTGATTGTTTGCTTTAGGAAAGATTCATTTCGTAGGGAGGATGGTGCGTATATCGAGAATAAGCATCCCGAATACATTGAATACGAGGATCTGGGCTTTCTCCTTGAGAATTGCCCCTCTCTTAAAGCAGCTACAGCGTTATCGGAGGTGAATTTCACCGTATCGCACAAGCATGTGAATCAGTCGCTTAATATCGTAGGTGCTACACCTTTCTATGAAGAGGTGAATAACTGGTACATTCAAGCCGGTAGATTTATTACGCAGAGTGACATGGAGCGGAGGGAACCTGTCTGTGTAATCGGTTCCGAAGTCCGAAAAGACCTGTTTGAGAGGGAAGATCCGGTTGGGCTTGAATTGAGAGTCGGCGAGGAACGATTCACCGTCATCGGAGTCATGGAGGAGAAGGGCAATAGTATGGCGAGTGAGGGATGGGATAACCGGGTAATTATCCCCATCACGACAATGGAAATTCGGTTTATCGGGCAGCAGAAAGGCTGGATGTACTTATGGGCGCAAGCCGAGAGTTATGAAAAGGTAGAACAAGCCGTCGCTGAAATCAAAGTCGCTATGCGGCAGCAACACGGTGATGAAAAATATTTTGAATTTTTCACTGCTAAGGAGATTATAAAGCAGGTAGGTAACGTCAGTCGGATTGTACAGATTCTCTTGGGGGGCGTTGCGAGTGTTGCCCTATTCGTTGGTGGCATCGGAATCATGAATATTATGTTGGTCTCCGTAACAGAGAGAACCCGTGAAATTGGCTTGCGCAAAGCCCTTGGTGCGAAACGTCGCGACATCCTAATCCAATTCCTCATTGAAGCTATCGTTTTGAGCATTTGTGGTGGGCTTATCGGTATTTTCATCGGGAGCAGTCTCGCCTCTGTTTCCGGTTTGGTTATTTCAAAACTGATGCAGGCGAGTTGGCCCGCCGTTGTTTCTGTCCAAGCCGCTTTAGTCGCGTTTAGCGTCTCGGCATTAATCGGTATATTTTTTGGACTCTATCCAGCGAATAAAGCCGCAGGTCTCACCCCAACAGAGGCACTGCGTCATGACTAAAATCACATAGTTTCACGCCTCCCCCGGTAACCATCAACAGTCAGTGGGACTTATGGCAGTTGTGAACGTTCTTATCTGCCACATAACTCCTTACTGACCGCCGACAGTTGATGGCTGACGGCCCATAAGTAAAGGAGCACATGCTGTGTCAAATCAAACAACGAAAGTCCGCGCCGCTATCGTCGGACTCGGTTGGCCCGGAATGCAACATCTCAAAGGTTATACCGCCGATCCGCGTTCGGAAGTGATTGCTGTCTGCGATTTAGATAAGAAGCATGTCAGGCAGGTAGCATCAGAACATAAAATACCGAATACGTATACCAGCCACTTGGAAATGTTAAAAAATAAGGATATTGATGCCGTTAGCGTCTGTCTGCCGAACTTCCTGCACGCCCCTATCTCTATTGATGCATTGAACGCTGGCAAGCATGTACTTTGTGAGAAGCCTCCTGCTCGAAGTGCTCAAGAAGCGAAGGCGATGGCGGATACCGCCACCGAAAATGAAAAGACCTTAATGTACGCCCTCGTACAACGGTTTGATGGAAGTACCCAACGGCTCAAGCAGTTGATACGGGAAGGCGAACTTGGCGAAATTTACTTTGGCAAAGCGGGGTATGTTCGACGGCGCGGCATTCCTATCGGTAAAGAGGGTTGGTTTGTCGATAAAGAACGCGCAGGCGGCGGTGCCCTCATTGATATTGGGGTCCACGCCTTGGATTGTGTCTGGTGGCTCATGAATTCTCCAAGACCCGTTGAAGTTATGGGAATGTCATATACTCACTTCAAGCATCTGGTGCCTGGTGACGTTAAATACGATGTAGATGATGCAACCTTTGCTCAGATCCGCTTTGAAAACGGCGCAACTATTATCCTTGAAACAACGTGGGCACTGAATCTACCGGGCGACAATTACATTAAAGTGGCGGGAACAAAAGCAGGAGCGACTCTCAGCCCCTTCACCCTTTACACGGAGGAAGCTGGCAAGGAATTGGATAAACCGCTTAGCGCACCTTCGATTAATAGTTTTGACGAAGAGGTAAAACACTTCGTCGGATGCATTGTTGATGGCGAAGAACCTATCTCCTCAGCAGAACAGGGAATCATGTTGATGCAGATGCTTGACGGTATCTACGAATCCGCAGAAAAGGGACGATCTGTGCCTATCGCAGATTTAAGTTTCTAACTGTGTAAATCTGATCCCTATAGACATTGCACCCCGTTGGGGTGCCTCAAAAGGAATCCCTTCTTAAACCGTGATATGTCTGTAGAGGAACAACTCCCATATTCAATAGCTTAAGAAGATGAAATCCCTCTATTTGGCATTCCAGGTCTATCTGGCGTTTGCAAAGAAATCGTTTCAGAGGCGGATGCAATATCGGGTTGCAAACCTTGCAGGTTTGACGACCAATTTCTTCTTTCTGCTGGTGCATATCTTTGTTTATACTGCTTTCTATGCAGCGCGTACTACTCCGCAACCCCTGAATCTGGATGAAATTATCACCTATTTCGTTCTGTGTCAGGTTTCTTTCATGCTCATGCCGTTTTGGGGAACGCGCTCTGAAGTTACGAGCGCGATTAAGGACGGCAGCGTTGCGCTCCAATTAACCAAACCTGTTGACTTCCAGACCTATTGGTTTGCCGATGAGTGCGGTAGAGCCTTCTATTACTTACTCATGCGGGGGTTGCCAACCTTTTTTATCAGTATTCTCTTCTTCAAGGTTACGATTCCACATCAACCTACCGTTTTGATGGCGTTTGCAGTTTCAATGACGTTCGCTATTTTCATGAGTAATGCGATCACAATAACAATTTTTAGTTCTGGATTCTGGACGTTGGATACAACAGGAATTTCTGGAATGTCTTATTCCATAATCACCTTATTTTCTGGAATGTTAGTCCCGATTGCGCTATGGCCCGAAGGATTGGCACACGTCGCCAGATGGCTGCCGTTTGAAGGCTTGATTGATATCCCGTTTAGTATCTATTTGGGCAAGATTACAGGGGTTGAAGTCTGGATTGCTATAGGCAAACAGATGGTGTGGAATCTCTTTTTTATTGGACTGGGACGTTTTCTTTTAACCCGTGGTTTTTCGAGACTGGTTATACAAGGTGGATAGAGGCTGGGAATGTAATACAAGGAATGGATTTAGTCTATTTAAAGACTAAATCCCCCAGCCCCTACAGCGGATTGCCCAAAAAATGTATCATCTTTCACTCTACTTCCATTTTGTCAAACTCCGCATTCGGTCACAGATGGAGTACCGACTCTCGTTTGTCTTTGACGTATTTGCTCAAGCGAGCATCTCTGTCATCGACTTTTTCATGATCGCCCTTCTCTTTAACCGTTTCAAAGAGTTAGCCGGATGGAGTCTTTGGGAAGTAGGCTTCCTTTACGGCATGATTGGTGTCTGCTTTGCTCTTGCTGAAATGTTTGGGAGAGGCTTTGATGTTTTTCAGAGAAATATTGTACGTGGCGACTTTGACACGGTACTCATCCGTCCTCTTGGTACTTTCTTTCAAGTGTTTTCGCACGAATTTCTGCTCCGTCGGTTAGGGAGGATAGCACAAGCCCTCGTTATATTTCTCATTGCTAATTCGCAGTTGACTGTGGCTTGGTCCATTACCAAGATAGGGTATCTGTTGATTTCGCTGGTGAGCGGAACCTGTTTTTTTATTGGTCTCTTCGTAATCGGCGCAACAAGTTGCTTTTGGACTGTCCAATCCATTGAGATTATTAATATTTTTACGAATGGCGGCGTTTTCATGGGAAGTTACCCATTTTCCATTTATCGGTGGTGGTTTCGGCATTTTTTTACCTTTATTGTCCCGTTGGCGTGTGTTAACTATTTTCCGTCCCTTTTTCTGCTCGGAAAAATTGAATTATCAGGTGCTTCACCGATTGGTATACAGTTAGCACCTTTTGCCGGTTTCCTGTTTCTCGGTGTCACTATGCTATTTTGGAGATGGGGGGTCTTGCACTACCAAAGCACAGGACACTAATTTTTAAAAGACCTTTCATAACCTAAAACAGGTGTTCTACCAATTGTAGATCGGGGTTGACAACGGAAACCCCGCTCAGACATAATCGTTAAAAATATGATTCAAGTTGACAACCTTAGCAAAATTTTCAAGGTCTATCATCACCGAAAAGGGTTTTTCGGGAGTTTTGTGAATCTCTTTTCTCGCAAACATCACGTTGTCCAAGCGGTAGATGAGGTTTCATTCACTGTCAAACGCGGTGAAATTGTGGGATATTTAGGACCAAATGGTGCCGGAAAGTCAACGACTATCAAAATGCTGACTGGCATTTTGGTGCCGACATCGGGCAGTGTGACTGTGAATGGGTATATCCCGTATCGGCAGCGCAAGGAAAATGCCAAACACATTGGGGTCGTGTTTGGACAAAGATCACATCTATGGTTCGATTTACCCGTTCAGGAGTCGTTTGAACTCTTACAACGTATCTATCGGATTCCAGAGACGCAGTATCGCTATAACGTCGAGATGTTTGACGAATTGCTCAATCTTGGCGATTTTTTTCAGACGCCTGTTCGTCAGTTGAGTCTCGGTCAGCGGATGCGTGCCGACATCGCCGCCGCCCTGCTCCATAACCCAGATGTGCTATTTCTTGATGAACCAACCATCGGTTTGGATGTCGTCGCCAAGGCGCGTATCCGACAGTTTATCCAAAAAATTAACGCTGAACGACAGGTCACGGTTGTGCTAACAACACACGATTTAGACGATGTCGAAAAACTCTGCAAACGTGTCATTCTCATTGACAACGCGCGTCTCTGTTTTGATGGGGAGCTTGCCACGCTTCGGCGTTTGCTTTCAACGGAGCGGCTTTTGAGTGTTGATTACGCTGAAGTCTACCCAGACATTAGCATCCCCAACGCACACGTTATCTATCGAGAGGGAGCTCGCGCGCAGTATCGATTCTCACCAGAGGAAATTAGCACAGCGGATCTCATCGGTGGGATCCTTCAGAAATTCAAGATTGTGGACATATCCGTCCAAGAACCTGATATTGAGGAGTTAATCAAAACCGTTTATGAAGACAATCTCACGCTTGAGCGTAAATTGACAGAGCCAATATCTCCAAACGCACAGGCAAAATGACTTGACAGACCCGAAATCTATAGGGTAAAATGTATAAAAGTTTTCACGAAACCTGATTTCTATAACTAAAAGGAGAAATTAAAAATGCGTCTAAGGAATATCAGAATAATCTGTGTACTCGCCGCACTCCTCACCCTGTTCTGCTATGTGACAGCGGCTGATGCACAAGATTTCGTAATAGATGGACTCGTTGCCATGTATACGCTCAATGAGGCGGATATTGCTGGTAAGGTCGTCAAAGATGTCTTTGGTGGCAAAGATGCGAAGATCGAAGGCACCCTTAAATCCGTCGAAGGTGCAGCTGATGGCACGGGAGAAGCGTTGGAATTTGAAGGCGATAGTTACATCGAAATCCCAGCGATGGGTGAGTTTGAGCATGTGAGTATTGAATGCTATGCGCTTGAAGGACAGTTCGGCGGCATTCAAGGCATCGTCTCAACGTGGCAATGGGCGGCGGGCAAAGTCCACTTCAAATTTGAAGGCAACCAAATCCAAGTTCATAAGAACGATGGTGTGAAAATCCGCTTAAATGCTGAGGAGGAGAGGTGGTATCACATCATTTACACCAGCAATACGAAAGATAATGAGTTGAAACTCTATGTTGATGGTGAATTGGTTGACGAAGGGAACGCCGGTGCAACCCCTGAACTGATGGATGAACGCCGTATCGGTAGCGAACACGACGGTAGATTCCTGATCGGTATGATTGATAATGTCCGTATTTATGACCGGATTCTTGACGAAGACGAGGTTGCACAGAATTTTGAGTCGCAGAGCGATCAATTGCCTGTGGAACCTGCTGGCAAACTCTCAGCCACTTGGGGCTACCTCAAGGCATTGAGAAATTAAGAGTAGGAGGGATTTGTAATCCCGATGTCTTTCTGCATTCAGAAGGCGGTTATTCCTATTGCTGGATACGGGACACGTCTTTTCCCCGCAACAAAAGCCGTGCCGAAAGCACTCTTTCCAATTATCGCTCAGGATGGTATCGCAAAGCCGATCATTCAGTTGATTATTGAGGAAGCGTTGACGGCGGGTGTGGAGGAGGTGTGTCTCGTTGCCCAACCCCAGCAGGTCGAGCCGATTGCTACCTATTTTTCCGGCACCGTTGCGGATGCGATTCGCGAGAAGGCGGAATTAGCAGTACAAGCGGATCGATTGGGAGAAATAGGCGATCGGTTGCATTTCGCGATTCAGGCAGAGCCGGAAGGTTTTGGACACGCCATCTACTGTGCAAGAGATTTCGCCGCTGGTGAACCCGTCATTGTTCTGCTCGGGGATCATCTCTATATTTCTGAGTCAGATGTTTCTTGCGCGAAGCAATTGGCGGATGTCTACTCACAGGTTGGGCAATCTGTCACAAGTCTTGATCTCTGCCATGAGAGTGAACTCTCGCTCAACGGCATTGTCCACGGTAGTCCTTCTACTGAATCTCCGAGCCTTTTTACATTAGCACAAATTTCCGAAAAACCTACGGTTGAGTTCGCGCAAGAACACCTCCGCGTCGAAGGAATTCCAGAGGAGCAGTACCTCTGCAACTTCGGCATCGATCTCCTCAACCCCCTCCTCTTTGATATTCTGGACTACAATTACAGACACCAAATTGTGACGCATGGAGAGATTCAACTACGGGATGCAATGTCCGAAATGATAAAACGGGAAGGCATGTACGGGTATCGCGTCGCAGGTGAGCGTTATGATACGGGAAACCCACAGGATCTGCTGAAGACCGTGAACGCTTTTGGTCTCCAGGGTCCATATCGGAGTGTCTTATTCTAATGTTTCCCCAACCTCTAACGAAATAATTTCCACATTCTGGGATGCCGTCAATTGTCGGAGTTCTTCAGGTGTTCCTGTCAAGAGTGGGAAAGTACCATAGTGGATGGGCAGAATCGCTGGGACATTGAGTAATTCTGCGGCATAGGCGGCTTCACGCGGTCCCATCGTGAAATGATCGCCGATCGGAAGCAACGCAAGGTCGGGTTGGTAAATCTCACCAATAATCCGCATGTCTCCAAACACGTTCGTATCTCCGGCGTGGTAGATTTTGTAGCCGTTCCCAAATTCAATCACGTAGCCTGCGGGTTCGCCGAGATAAACTGTTGTGCCGTTTTCCTCTGTGAAACTGCTACTATGGTTTGCTGAGACCATCGTTGCTTTCACATTGCCGACAGTGACAGTGCCACCTTTATTCATACCAATTGTATTCTCGACGCCCTGTTTACCAAGCCATCCTGCGATTTCAACGATAGACACAACTGTCGGTGTATGTTTTTTCGCCAGTGGTACTGCATCGCTAATGTGATCGGCGTGTCCATGCGTTATGAGGATAGCATTGAGACTGTCGAAGGTCTTGAGCGCATCAGGACACACTGGATTGTTGGTTACCCACGGGTCTATGAGGAGCGTTTGTCCGTCTGCTTCGATTTTAAAGGTGGAGTGTCCGAGCCATGTCAGGCGAATGCCGTTGTTAAGTTTCATTTTTTTATTATTCCTTGCCGTACTGTTCTTTAAAGCTTGCGCCGATTTAAAACGATCGCTTTTAGTCTTTGGGCGATGATCTCTATCTCTCCCGGCATTAGCGTTTGTCCATTGATGATGACACCGTTTTCCCCTGATCCTGGGATGTCAATGGAGGGTTCACCTTCTGCGAGTTGCTGAAGGATTTCGTTCCGTGTGATACCGAGTTGTTCCGCATCAAATCGGATTTCGGTGCGAGGCATCGGTTGTCCGGCTTCGGAAGGGAAGATACGATGGACTGTAACGCCTTGGATATCTGCGAACACTTCATCGTAGTAGGTAACCTGATCCTCGTAAGATTGCTGTAACTTGTCGTGGTCCTGATCCAAGTACCACTCAACAGCAGCGAGTAGACCGACCAGTTCTTCTTTTCCCACCTTCATCCCCCTACCGATAAAAGGGTGCGGTGGTCCGTTGAAAGCGATAGCCTCAATCAACGATTCTTTTCCGACGATTAACCCACTACTCTGCGGTCCACACAAGCCTTTTCCGCCGCTAAAGAGTGCCAAATCAGCACCCATCTGCGTGAAACGCCAAAGGTTTTCTGGGGGTGGTAACTGTGCGGCGGCATCAACGATGAGCGGAACGTTGTGCCGTTTCGCAATAGCGATGGCTTCCTCGTAAGGTACCCAAAGGTGTTCTCTAGTGGGGTTTGCGAAGTAGAAGATTGCGGCAGTCTTCTCCGTAATGGCGTTTTCTAATTCGTCAGGAGTCGTTCCCCTTATGTCACGGTCGTCCCCTATCTCTACAAATGTGACACCGACCTGCCGAACAGCGAAATCATATCCGACGCGACCGTGTCGATGCACAATAACTTCACTTTTCATCGACGGATCAAGGTGAGGCAATTTTTCACGCGTGTCAGGGTCAAGTCCAGTGATACATGCCGCAGTACTGAGCGTCAAAGCGGCGGCAGCACCACAGGAGACATACGCCGCTTCGTTGTGGGTGAGTTTCGCAATCTCTTCCCCGACCCGCTTTTGAAGTTCAATGATGTCTACAAAGTGCTTGGCAGCGTCTGCCATCGCCGCGACGACCTCAGGTGGCATAATCGAACCACCGAGCCGTGTGAGCGTCGCGTTGCCGTTGATGACTGTGCGGATTCCTAAACGTTTGTAAATGCTCATTTTTGGTAGTTATCAGTTAAGACGTGTGGCGGTTGCGTTTTGCGTGATCCCACCAGAATCTCTTTAACTGAAAACTGAAGACTGAAAGCCTGCGCAGCAGGCGTACTGAAAACTATTTACCCGACTTCTTCACCATCTAATTTACCGACGTGGAGATCGATTTCATCACGCGACTCAATCTTGTCCACCTTACCGTCTGCCATGTGGAAGATACGGTCAGAGACATCTAACATCTTGTGGTCGTGCGTTGCGGTGATGATGGTTACGCCGTTTTCAGCGTTGAGTCGGCGGAGTAGGGCGATAATTTCGAGTCCGGTTTTGGTGTCCAAGTTTCCCGTCGGTTCATCGGCGAGAACAATTGCGGGGTCGTTTGCAAGCGAACGTGCGATTGCGACACGCTGTTGTTGTCCACCGGAGAGTTCTAACGGCTTGTGTTGCACGCGGTCACCCAGTCCGACGAGTGTAAGGAGGTCAACACCCTTTTCTCTGCTTTCGTCGGCACTCATACCGGCGAAAATCATCGGGAGTGAGACGTTTTCGAGTGCCGTCATAACAGGGATGAGATTGAACGATTGGAAGATATAGCCGATCTTTCGACAGCGGAGCCATGCGAGTTCATACGCGTCAAGTTGTGCGATGTCCACCTCGTCAATGTAGACTCTGCCCTCGGTCGGTTTGTCTAAACCACCAATCATGTTGAAAAGTGTTGACTTCCCGGAACCGGAGGGACCCATAATGGAGATGTACTCACCGCGCTGGATTTGGAAATTGACACCGCGGAGGGCATCCACGGTCTGTGTTCCCATTTCATATCGCTTGATGAGGTTCCGAACGCGAACTGTATTTTCCTTCGGGAGAACGCGTTGGAACTTTTCTGGGGTTTCGGAGAGAATGGCATTAACATCGCCGATTTCTGTTGGTATATTCATTTTTTAATTATTCCTTGCGGTTCGGTGAGGTGGGTTGAATGACCAACGCTCCTCTCCGTATATCCGCCTGCGCCGTTGTTGCAGGCTACAATTTCATTAAAACTGCACAATATGGAATGGAGTGCAGTATAGGTGACCATAAGTTAAAAAAACAACTTAGCGTCTCTGCAGAAACCCAAAGAATCCCGATTTTTCAGGTTCAGGTTCGGGCGTTACGGGAGCGTTCTGTTGAGGGTTTGGAATAGCGAACCCTATGAAATTCCGTTTGCCGAGTTGCTGCATGAACGTAAAGAGCGACGTCTCTGCTTCTTTCCGCGTCAACTGGTACTGTTTTTGGACTCCCTTTATAATCTGCGTAATGGTATGCTTACCGTCGCACATCTGCCACACATAAGTTCCGATGGAATCTAATACAATAACCCTTTTATTTGGGAGCATAAAAAGCTTGCTGGCGAGTCGGATCCAGAGTTTGTCTGTCTGTGGAACGACGAGAGAGGCTTCGCCTTTGTCGTCTATTTCCCAAGTTATCAACTGATTCCGAACGGGGAACGACTTCATCACCCGAGTCCGATCCATATCGGGACGTTTCTTAAGCTTGAGAGCGTATAGAATTCTATTTAGCATATTTCTAATTATGGGAATATGGGCGTTGCTCCACTTCGTTTCGCAACGTTTTCTGGTTAATCCTAACGCCACCGGAAATCTGTACGGTTTTTTTGCAGGGTTCTCTCCATAATACGCCGGTTACAAATATCAATGGCATTCAATACTTTCAGTAACCTTTTGGACGGTCGAATGCCCATCGGTACTGCCAATGGACTGGATGACATAGATACGGTTAGACTGATTGCATCGCCATAGATGGAACACGAGCGTTGTCCGTTTAGAAAGTTTATCGAGCATCAATACGGGTGTAAGCGGCACACCATCATAGAGTCGCGTTTGTTGTCCAATAAGGGTCAGGCGTTCATCTTCTGAGTCTATATCGGACGTTACTTCAAATCCATAACCACGGATCGCTTTTGCGTATTTGGCGCGGAACCATGCCTCTAATGGGTTCGGAGCATCTTTATAGTCGCTCAGCATCACCTCTGCTGGTCCGTACCGTTCCACGCTAAGTTTTCCTATATCGGGTGGAGGAGTATCTAAGTCTTCTACAGAACCATTATTCCGTAAACGGTTGGATGCCATTTTCGCAAGTCGGACTGTGTTCTGAAAGCGGACAGGCTTTGCAACGAAGGTAAACAACAGGTAGCCACTGAGCAATTTCTGACGTTCCAACTTGTATTCTGTTGGAACACCTAACTTAAGTCCATAAGCACTCCACAGCGTCAATGGGGCGTCGCCACGATCTGTAATTGATTCAAAAACCCGAAGTACCGTGGGTCTCCAATTCTCCTTGAGCCGTCCCATCACCTGCACGATCGTAATCCGTTTCCCGGTGTGGAAAATCAGTCCATTCGCACGGATACTCCCCTTCCAACTGAAACCGAGAACGGTGCGTCCCTTAAAGAATTCCTCTTCTTTGATGAGATTAACGTTCCGACGGAAGGAGAGTTCTGTACCTTTCTTATAAGTCTTGCGAATCAACTTGAAGTATTCATCGAGCGTCGCATGAAGGTCTGGCTTTTTGCGTCGGGTATGCGCCCATTTGAGTTCAAGGCGAGGCATCTCTGGATCGTCAAGTCGGAGATATCCGGTTTTCTGATCTCCGCTGAGTCCGCTGAGTTCCCATGTCGTGGGGATTTCCAGTTCTATGCCTGCCCAACCAAAAACAGTCCAGTCCATATTTTTAATTTTCCTTGCGGTTCGGTCAGGTGGGTTTGATACATAAGGGGTCTTTCCGTATATCCGCCTGCGCCGTTGTTGCAGGCTACGAGTTCGTTTAAAGAGCGCATAGCCCGTAATGTAATGGAGGGCGGATTTGAGAAACGCCCATCAAAGTCCAAACGCCCGTCGTTACGCCGCAAGGTATAATTAAAAATCTAAATCCTTTTCAAACCTAAAATAGGTTTTTAACTTTACCAGAAATCGTTGCGAAATGTAATGGAGCAACGCCCAGATTTAATAGCTTAAAATGGTTTGACGATTACGGCTTTAGAGACAAGGGCTATTGCGACAGTTCCCATGCCGATCAGACCGACGCCGCAGGCAAATCCTGCCGCAAGTACTGGATTGAACATATACCAGCGCCGCATTCCAAATCGCTTAATCATGTAGAACCGTCCAATAATCGCACCGAGTAACCGGGCAACCATGCCTCCCGGATCCGCGCCGATACCCCCAATAATTCCATAGAACCACATGGAGGGTAGTTTAAACACCCACAACATCCCGTAGATTGCGAGGCTTGAGGTGAGCCCAGCGGAGACATAGTCCCCGCGAATCGCTTGAAGCATCTGGCTGTTTCCATCTCGCAGCGACGTTTTCCAGAGACATTCATTTGTGGCGTTAATCGGCCACATCATCTGGGCAAACGGATACTGTGCACTGGGGATAGGTGCAATCTTCCAGATGAAGTGAAGCACCACAATTCCACTGACAAGCAGAATCGGCATAATCAGCAGTGTGCCAGCGAGATTTGAAGTAAAGGTCGTCCCTGTCAGTTCAAGCACTCGCCAACTCTGGGTACCGCGTCCATAATCTTCGTCTGGGAGTGGTGCAAACCAGATATCTATCTCTTCATAGCGACTCAAAATAAAGGTAATTTCGTGTAGATACGGTATTTCAAAAAGGTCGCGTCCTAAGACACCGAAGGTCCGTGCGGTAACATATGAATTAATCGGTGTGTATAGGAATGCGTAACCAAGCAAGAAACTCAGCGGGAAATTCGGGACCATCCAGTGGATGAGCCAGATAAATCCACCCATACCGACTAACCACATTAATCCCATCAGCCATATCGGGAAATCGCCACGGTTCGGAGGCGTCGCGAAGGATCCCCGTTCACCAGCGGCTTTTTGGGTTTTCCGTAGTTTGATGACCATCGGAATTGAAGCTGCCATTCCAACGATGGCAAGACTAAAATTCTTACCCATACCGTAACTAATCCAGAAATCCAGACCGTTGAACAAGCCGACACCGCGGACATCCAAACCTGGAGTCCACTGATGGAGAATCTCATACCGGTACAGAATTTGTGGGTTCAAAATAAATTGCGTCGCCATTGCAGTAATAAACTCTGTCATGACAACCGGGAACGGCAGCACGAACCCAAAGAGCATCTGTCCGAAGTCGGTTCGGAAAGCGAAAACGCCTGTTGGTGCGAAGCCTTCGATGCTCTGCGTGAAATCTATCCACGGGATCTTCAGTATCTGAATCGGCTGACTCATCATAACGCCGGTGAGCGAAGGCACACCGATGTAGAGGAAACCCCAGATTAACCCAGCCATAGAGCCGATGGAGAAGACGCGCCATCGCCACGTTTCTTCTTTGCCTGTCGTTTCTGCGAGCGCAGTTGCCCCTTGCGCACTAATAGGTGCCATCGGGTATGGGAGTCGCTCGAGGTCCGCCGTGAGCCGGAACAAGATATACTGTCCACTGACAAAACGCAACGTGCCGAGCAATTTCCCGATGAGGTAGATACCGATAGGCAGGAACCAGTCTGGATGTATTAGCGTTCGCGTGAGCACACCGACCGAATCGCCTGCCGGTACAATCCAGTCTGGGATTTTGTCTGCGATTTCGTAGGATGCCGCTTGTGGCGTGTTGATAAAGTAAGCGTACCAGATAAAATTCCGGTACTGAAGCCCACTGCCGACAGCTGCACCTGTTAACCCGAGGAGCATATAAAGTTCCTGCCGTCGGGCAGTTGTAAACGAACGCCGCGCGAGTTCAGTAAATAGAATAACGGCAACCCAAGGTGCTGCACCAGCACCGGATTCACCGGATACATAACTGAGATAAATGGAACCCGGCATCATTAGCAAACCAACGAAAAGTGCTCCAACGAACACCTTAACTGTTAGCCCTGACTCAAAGGTACGAATACCACCTTCAATGTCGTATCGCTGTGCCCAAGCTTGCCATTCATCTGCTTGTGATACTCTTTCTCTCGCCAAATTGAATGTTCTCCTTTCTTGGCTTTAACCCTCTATTCGTGCTTTTGGATATTGTATCGGAGACGAGTACAGGGTTAAGGAAACCATCGGCTATTAGCCATCAGTTTTTCCCTCTTGACTGGTCGCTGACCGCTAATTCTCACTCTTCGCCTGATTCTTCGGGGTCATCAGTGTCTCGTAGTTCTTCCCAGAAATGCGCCCAGAAGATACCAACTATTAGCACAAGAGCTGAGAACATCTGCCATTGCCAGCGCCCTTCGAGGGCAAGAACGCTGAACAGCCATAAGAAGGTGCCAAGGATGATAATAAAACTTGCTACTTTTTCCATTTTTCTAACTATGTACTCCTGGTCGTTGCTCCACTTCGTTACGCAACGGTTTCTGGTTATGTTTCAACTGGGTTGGAAAATTTTGATGTTCCTTGCCTCCCCAGTAAACGTGAATTAACTGAAAACCCGCAAGGACAACGGACGCAGCGGCCCAGGAACAATAAATTAAAAATCAATCTGCGGGGGTCGGTACGGGCTCCATCTGGCCTGCTTCTTCTGTTGATGTCTCCATACCTTCAGTTCTACCGCGTTCATGGAATTCTGCTCGGATATCGACACTGAAAGTCCGCCAGATCAGAAGTTGTTTCCGTAGCAGATTGAGGAATCGCCGATTGACTCGTTTCCAAGAGGCGATCTCACCACTCTCACGATGAACATCCAACGTGATCTTGTAGAGATCCTCTTCTTCACCACCCACCGGAGACGTAATAAACTGGATAGACTGGCTCACACCTAAGTCGTAAGGTGCCAGCCATACCATCATCCCAATCTGATAGGAATCTTCAGCTTCCACTTGACTGAACGCAACCTGATCCGTATAGAAGTCGCTGGCGGATTCGTCTGCATGCGCCTCAAAATAGTCCCGCATAAAGACGTTCAACCCGAGTGCTTCTTCTTCAAGGACGGTAAAGGGTAAGTTGAAGTGCCATACGTCCCCTTCAGGTTCCGGGAGTTTCCACTTACGTTCGATATCAGGGACTGCCATCCGTGAAGCCTTGATTGCCGGATACATGGTACTCAGTAAAACGACGAGCATGACAATAATCGTCGCAACGACGGTTGACATCGACGAATAGTTAAGCGTCAACCCAGCAAGCCAGCCGAAATGCACAAGAGTTGTTGCTATCGCTTGTCCCATGAGATAGCCTAACACCGCACCAACGATGGCGTACACGCATGCCTCTGCAAGGAAGAGGAAGGCGATATGCACAGGGGCGAGTCCGACGGAACTGTAAATACCGATTTCACGTACCCGTTCATAGACGGCACCGAGCATGGTGTTAAGAACGATAAGTGCCGCAATCAGGATTGGTACAAACAAATTGCCCATCCCGCTGAAACTCGTCATTCCGATACTACTGTAGAGGTATGTATCTTTATCACGCCCCACGAAGAAGTCAAGAGCAATGCGGTTCATAAGCGGTGCCATGATGAGATCCAACTTATCTATTGCACCTAACAGCTCTGGATCGTCTTCTCTTGGTTCCATGTTAACAGCAACGCTTCGGAGCGTCCCGCCTTGGTTCATGACCACCTCGTATGGCAGGATGGCAACACTGTCTGGTGTGAGATGGAGGTACTTCTGTAATTCACCTTCAAGCGTTTCATCACCTGTAGCCCCACGGCTCCGTTGCTGTTGCATCAACTGATAATCGACAGGTGTAAGTTCTTCGCCATCGTTATCGGTGAGGTCCTTGAAACCGATACCGAGGACACCAACGACAGTAAAGTCGGCACCGTAAACAGAGACGGTGGCTTTACCCATGTCGCTTTCGGTGATCTTGAGCAACTCTGCCATTCCTTTGGGTAACACAATAGCATAGGGCCACTCTGTCGGCCATTCGTTGGCATCTGCTGGATCAAACCATTTTCCGTATTGGAGGTATCTATCAATACCGCTGACACCGGGTTCAGATTCGTTCATACCTACGAGCATGTTTGCCGCGAAGGTTAACGCTTCACCCGTGAGTTGGTGCGTTGGGGGCGATGTATCTGATGCGTTTGCCGTACGTGTAAGTTGAACAAACGATTGGTCACCAGTTCCTGACGATT
The DNA here is from genome assembly GCA_965220065.1 of Candidatus Poribacteria bacterium. Classification (GTDB taxonomy): domain Bacteria; phylum Poribacteria; class WGA-4E; order WGA-4E; family WGA-3G; genus WGA-3G. The sequence goes on along the minus strand of OZ244804.1, from coordinate 2,535,757 downwards.
GATACCATGCGCGCGGGGCAACGACATTCCGGACGAACAGGACGGATTCTTTATCTGCCTGTTCGATAAACCCACCTTCTTCTAAAGCCCTGCGTGCTTCCGCGAGGTCAATCGGTTGTTGCCCTTGCTTAACTAAGAGTTCGTTTTTACGTTCCAAAAGTCGTTCTAAAGCGGTGAGTGTGATTTGCGTCTTTTGCATGTCGTTCAGCACGGAGGTAAGCACCGGTTCCTCAAGTGGACGCCAATACTGGTCACGGATGAGGAGTCCAGTATAGCGCGGTGTCACTTGTGGCAGGCTTGTTCTATTCGGATGCATAAACGTCCGCACAGAGGTAAACGATATGACAGTAAAGGTGAGGATTACCAACGTGCAGCATGTCAGGATCGTCCGTCCTTTCCGCTTCCGCATGTTGGAGATACCTAAACTAAATGCAGCAGCACTCGCACTCAACCTACCGACATCGGCTTTATAAACCTTACTGCCCTCTTGCCGGATCTTTTCGAGTTGCTCCTCAAATTTTCGGACAATGATACTGATGACAATAACCGTCAAGGCAAGCACTACGAACGCGATCAGGATAATCACAGGTGTGGTAGTAATCTGGAATGCGGGATGGACTTGGCTTAGGAAGAAAAATACAAGTAAAAAGATACCGAAGGATCCCAAAATCTGCTTGTGAATATTCGGGAATCCGAAAATGAGCCGCTCCATAAAGTAAGCAAACGGCATGAGTAAAGCGAGATAGAACATTACACCATTAACGACATCATTACCGGTCTGTTTGACATCTGGATATGCCCGTGATTCATAGCCCCACGCTGCACGAGCGAGTTTGAGGGCTTGTTGATAGTCACTTTGGAGCAATTCAGTCTCCGCGCGTGCGAGATAATCGTTCGCAAATTGATGGAGTTTGTCAAGCCGGTCACTGGAGATACCAAACCGTTTATAAAGTCGTGAGCGGTTCTCATCGAGCCACCACATATCTCGGACAACGACGTACGGTGTGAGGCGAATTTGTCCGTTTTCTCGGACGACAAATCCTTCACCGGTATAAAGCGTCGGATTTTTCATACCGCTCTTGGTTGCTTTGATGAGCAGAAGACGTTTACCGATCTGTCCGTATGCCATCCCGACTTTAATACGGGTGTTAGGTTCACTATACACGAGTGCAATCGGTTCAGCTGCAGACACACCTTCCTGCTGCCACGGTTTGGACATCCCGTACTTTTCTGGCGCACTATCGGTGAGCGCGTCGTAGACTTCGAGTTCCCGCAACGTCCGCAGATACCGCTGATCCACGAGGTCATAGATAGTTGTAGATACGCACGGAAATGTGACGACCCGACAACCGCGTCTACGAGTATTGATAGGAATCTCATTAGGGAGCAGTTTGGCACCATAATTCCCTAAATCAGGGGCGTAGATGATATCTCCAGAATCTGGATCAAGAATATAGGCTTCGACTTCTTGTTTCCCCTTGAGACGTCGTGTGGCTCTACCTTCCATGGCTAACCCGGCAACTTCAAAATTTCCCTTGTTGTCGCCCATCACAAACAGATCTCCGCGGACACCCATCATGCTCTTATGCTTTCTACGAAGTGTTATGATAGGATAGGGGACAGGTTTATTCGGGAGTGCCGACTCACGTGCATCAAATTCAACGACATCTCCGAAAAGGTTACAGTAGAAATTCCCGACGCGTGCAGCGGTCGGCATTTCTTCGTCTCGAAGTGCTTGGATGAGCAACGATGCCAATGTCTGTGCTTGCTGGTGGAGATTGCCGTCTTCGCGCAAATCAACACGTTCAATCGTATCGAGGGGTGTGTCCGTTAAGACGCGTGCATCCTCAATAGTTGCGAAAGCGATTCCGGTTTTTCCAACAAGCGTTGCGACCTCACTGTCAAAAGCGATTTTACCGGGGATGTAGGTTTTCCAAGTCTTGCCGCCACTTGCGGAAATGGCGTTAACGAAGTTTGATTCGCCGCCGAGTCCTGCAATCGAGATAAGTGTTTTGATATCCTCAATTTCTTCATCGGAGAAAGTTTCCGGATCTTCATGTCGAAGTTGGAGCATTGCGTCCAACTGCTCACGTGTACGGATGTTGTTCTTTCGATTCTTCTTGGCAGTGCGGACATCGTTTCGGATGAAACGCTCGACCTCCTTGCGGATATAATCCATATCCTTGAGCATATCCTCAGAGGGTTCGCCTTGATTCCGCCACTGCTCAAACTGCATTTTCATCAGTCGACTCACACCGCTGAGACCGGTGAGTTTATCAAAGTGCGAACTCAGTAGTGTTTCAAGCGTCTTTCCTTCAAGGGCGGCTTTATCAGAGATCCCGTTAGCAACTGTCCATTGACGTGCCATAACGGCTTGTCGAATTTGGTCATCTGTCCACTGCCAAAGTTTACGGACGCGGACACCAAAATCAGCATCTTCGGCGTAAGCAGCAAGTTTATTGCCGATACTTGCAAACTCGCGACGTAATACAAATTCGGGTTGCTGATCATAGAACCATCCCTTGTTGAATACCCCGAACTGATTCGATTGTGAGGAGAGGTCAATACTAATATAGAGGGAGGTATAATACCGGTTGAATAGGTCTTGAAGAGCGATAGCCGCCTCGATCTGTCCAAGTTTCCGGTTGTATTCATCGGTGTCAATGCGCAACATCTTTTCAACGCGGCTCTGGATGTTACGGAAACGTGCGTTGCGGAGTGTCAACATGTTATCGCGTAGGAGCACTTTGGTCTCTTCATCCAAATCGGTATCTAATGTGGGTAACCGTTCAACGAGGTTTCCGAGTGCTACGATATCTGTGTCCGCACGTTTTTTGACGATCTCTAACAGTTCTTTTTCGATAATGTGTGATGAGATGCGAGAGCGCAATGAAAGTACCTGTTCGACTTCGTCGTCTGATAGATAGTTCTCCAAAATGAGACGTTCTTCATCCAAGTATTCCCGTCCTAACGTTCCTGATGCCGCGATCAAGTTCTGGATGCGTGTTTGTTCCAATCGGGCGTTCCGGAGCGCAATTTCAAAGATGCTTTGTTTGTCTTTGAGAAGATCGGCTATCAATATAGCAGCATCAACAGCGTCTTCAGATTCGTTTAATCGCTGTCGAAGTTGGGTGTCGATAGTAGTGAGGCGTTCTATCCCGGCTTTCGACAAAAACTTGCCGCCATAGATCAGAGAATCACCGCTTGGTTTCCCCATCGGCGTTTCCTTGAGTTGCCGAATGCTACCTTTGATCTCATTTTCAACGGGTTGGCTGTCGGGTATTTGTGCCAGAACCTTTTCAAGGAATTGGATCTCTCGTTGAATCGCGACTTCTTGGGAATCGTTGGCATCACGTAAAACATTGCGTGCTTCTTTCGCTTCGTTGAGCGAGTGTAGATCGAGATGCCGGTCGAGTATTTTCTCAGGTGTCCACATCAGGGCAAATTTGCGTTTGTCACTCATCTCCCAGTTTGCGAGTGTATTGTTAAGCAATTCGATATCAGGGATGAGTTCTTGTGGAAGGTCTCCGGGTACTGGGATTTTCCAGTCTGAACCCTGTTGCACTGGAATAAGGTATGCCTCATTTGGGTGCGTGTTATATTCGTCGGCACTACCGGTCTCTATAGCGTGAATAAGTTTCTTTACCGCCCATGTATCAATCCGGGCAATCGGTAGCCCAAGTGTTTCGATTAATTCGCGCTGCGCGGATCGGCTCGTATCGAGTGCCACAGCGCGAACCCCAGCTAACCTACCGACAATGTCTCGGAGGAAATGTGTCGTTTGCAGAGCCTCTTTCTTCGAGCGAGCAAGATTTGCTAACAAACGACTCTTCTCTTCACCTGTGAAGCCTTGCTTTTCACGTTTTCGATTTCTATCTGCTTGCTTCTTCTGGCGTTCTGAAAAGTCCCGCTGTTGCTCCGTAAGGGATTCGATCTCGGACCGTGTTTCTGACAAGCCATCCAGTGTGGTTGTGAGGGAATCCAAATCAGACTTTACGTTATGTATGCCGTGGAAAAAGTCGGCAGGGAGATCAACGAGGACGCTCCGGTCAATGGAGAGTAGCAACCTTCTGCCCAATTCTTCAAATTCGAGGACATCTGTAGAAAGCCCACGGCGAAGTCCGTGCATCGTTGGTGTGCCTGGGGAATCAGTATCAGAACCGACAATATCTTGTCCAATACCTTCCATGAAGGCACGCATGCCAGCCAGCCCTTGGAAGTGTCCATCAACTGCAACAAAGAGGACAGAATAGCCAGGTCGATATTGAGGTTGACTAAAAAGGCGAGCAAGTTCCATGAGGGTCGCGATGCCGCAAGTTGGATCGGCACCGGGTGCCATTGCGGGGACAACGGACATGGAGTCGTAATAAGCTGTAAGCACGATGAGTTCATCACGTAAGGTAGGATCTCCACCTTCCAAAAATCCACGTATATTTTGCCCTACGCGGCGCTCCCACGTCATCTTACCTCTGACACGAACATTAACTTGATTACCCTGAGCGTGTTGTGCTTCCAACAAATCGGTTAGGACAGCAGCGTCTTCTTTGGATATCCAGAATCGCGGTATGTTGGCAGGGACGGTACCGAACTTATTTTCTGCTTCCCCCCGGATGGTTGTTTCGGGTTGGATAAAGATGACGGCGGTGCCACCGAGCATTGCCGCATTGATATAACGGGTGCTGGAGTTAAAATCGAGAAGGACTATCGCACCTTTTGGGATAAAGATGTGTGATTCACTCGCGGCGACAAACTCGCCGGATTCATCGACTTCTCCATTGTTGTTGTTGTCAATTCCATCAGTGGCATCACCTGGAATTTCATCTGTCCAACCATTGGCATCGTTATCGATGCCATCTGTTGCCCACCCAAGGATTTCAGATAGCAGCGGAATTTCACCGTATTCATCAATGGTGCCATCCTCATCATTATCAATACCATCGGACGCTTTTTGAAGGTGTTCATTGAGTATATCATCGGTGATACTGGCTTCGGTGATACGGTAGCGTCGGGCAAGCGTTGTGAGCGTATCACCGTCTTGGAGTCTATACCAGAATCCACCAATGTTGGTGCCGTTGAAATCGGCAAGTTCACTATCATCGCCGTAAAGGAGGGGACCCGATAAACCCCCTGTTGGAATAAACACAGTGCTTCCTTCGACGACTGGGGTCGCCAGGAATTTGTTCCGATCGTCTGCAAGGATAGTCGTCTCGTCAACTTGGTAACTTTCTGCGATGTCTTTGAGTGTTTCCCCCGCTAACGCAGTATGTTTAATGCCGTCTGCTAACAGGGAGGTACGTACAAGGTTCGGCCAGAGTGGAGTGAGTTTAAAGGTGTGTAGTAGGTTGGCTTCTGGGGAGAATACTTCAATGACACTGTCACCGTGGTCGATCGGCACAGTGACGGAGAAATCACGGCTTTCCACGTTTTGCAAGCCGATCTCGACGAGACGGTCAAAAATGTATTTGCTGCCACTCGCGGCTTGTGGATAACCGGTTACTCGACTGTCGAGGCTTGAGAGGCGTGCAATATCCTTTCGGAGGTTACCAATAGAGAGGTCATCCCGAATCTGAATGGCTGCAGATTTCAGATTTCCAGTACTGGAAACTGCTTGTGCGTATGCAGTATCGGGCAGTTGACCAGTGACAAGCAAAACGGAAAGGAAAAACATTAATACATTTGTTACCGCACTAAAGCGTCGTAAGCGGCACTTGTGCCTACTATGAATTTTCATGTTGTGAAGTCTCCCGCCTTTTTCTGGTTTTCAGATTTTCTCCTCGGGGCGCAATTGGATATTGTCTGAGACGATACGCGAAGAAACAGCGCACGAAGAGAATGCATCCCCAGCTTCCGCTTATTCTTACAAGGTAGAATGCAGTTTATATATCTTTTTCGTGTTGGCTCCGTTCTTCTTTAGATTCGGTGGTCGTGTTTATGCAGCCTCTTTGTAGGTGCCGATCCGTAACATACGGGCGTGAAGTCGTCGATTTTTGCTATAGATTCCCATTTTTGGAGCCTACTGGCGTCATTTTACGAGGCAGTATGTATATTGTATATTATTATTGCAATTTTTGTCAAATTAAAATTTGCATTTAACGCTTTTTAAGGTTAAAATATATTTAACGCTTTTGCCTCTCATCGAAGCAGAATTCTCTTCAAACTGCATTTCACTGCAATACTGCAGCAATACTAAAAAATTTAAAAAACTCAGCGGCACTCCAACACCAATTTCGCTGTCTGATGTTAAGGAGCCAAACGTGGGCAAAGAACCAAAAGACTCGAACACGGATAAAGTCGTCTCACGTATAAAACTACGTCGTCGTGAACTAAAGTTGACACAAACAGAGCTTGCAAAGGTGGCAAATCTAACGCCTGCTGCGATCTCCCAATTCGAATCAGGAGCCCGAAAACCCTCGTTTAAAACACTTTCAAGTCTTTCCGATGCCTTAAAAGTCACTACCGATTACCTACTTGGAAAAGCCGACAAAAGCTACGACGATCTCTTAGCCGACCCAAAGATTAGTGCTATGTTCAAGGGGATGATGGAATTTACGGAAAAAGACAAGGAAACGCTCTACGAGTTCTATGAATTTCTTAAGATGAAAGCGGGAAAGTCTTCGATGCCATAGTAGACTGTTTCGTGTTGAACAAAATCTAACTGGGGCTGCGAAAATTCGGTTCTGTCAGTGAAAAATCTAGGGAAACATCCAAGCAAAAATACCGTTTAAACTTGAAGATTTGGACAGAGACAGATTTTCCCGAAATTTTGGCGGTTTTCCAATAACAGGTGCGCCTCACCCGCACGATGGAGCGGTAAAATCCTGTCGATAATAGGTTCCAATTTTCTTTGTCCAGCGAGATCAATGAGCGTTCGAAGTTCAGGGACTGTGCCGAGGGCGGAACCCATCACTGTTAGTTGCTTTTGATACATCTTTCGGATGTTAATTGTTCCAATATTGCCGGTTGTCACACCACACGAAACGAGCCTTCCATTTTTAGCGAGACTCGCAATACTCTGATCCCAAGTTGCAGCACCAACATGCTCAAGGACAACATCCACACCTCGTCCGTTGGTTACGTCCAGTACGACTTCTGAAAAGTCTGTATCTTTGTAGTTAATGGTAACATCTGCCCCCATTTGTCGCGCGCGTTCAAGTTTCTCATCGCTGCTCGCTGTGGCAAAAACTCTGGCACCTGTTAATTTTGCGATTTGTAGTCCCGCGCTTCCGACGCCACCCCCTACGCCGAGAATTAAGACATCGTCCTCAGGGCGAAGTTGCGCACGCGTCATGAGCATATGCCATGCTGTGAGATACGCTATCGGCATCGCAGCGGCGTTAACGAATGACAGGGTTTCCGCTGGCAGCTGAATAGCGTTTTGGGAAGGTGCTTTTACATATTCCGCGTATCCGCCATTTGTTTGGAAGCCGATGAGTTCTTGCGTGTCACACAAGTTTTCGGCACCGCGATGGCAGTCACTACAGATACCACACGGAATGCAGGGTGCGAGAACGACTCGATCCCCAACCCTAACACCGCGGACTGTGTCACCAATCTCGGCTATTGTCCCAGCGATGTCAGAGCCGAGTATGTGTGGCGTCTCTCCCCGACGGAGTTTCGCTTCTATCTCAGGGCGATTCCGCCGAGCATGAATATCCAGATAGTTCACCGCACAGGCTTCGACTTTAACCAGCACCTCATTCGCATCAAGCGTTGGTTTGGGTACGTCCGTGTACTGAAGTACCTCTGCGCTGCCCTGTTCTGAGAAAACAATTGCCTTCATATTTTTCGTTGGGTGGTGGACAAGAAAACGGACAATAGATAGAACAAACTTCCTGATTCATGCTATTTAAAGTCTATGTAACTCATCTAAGCAATCAAAAAGCCCTAATATCTGTAACTCTCTGGAGATATAGCTAAGGACAGTCTTTTCCAATGCCAACGGATAAACGACGCTGTGCTGTTTGGCGATATCCGGTCCGTACCGTTGCATAATCGCTGTTAACCGGAGATGTACTTTTGCAATGCCTTCTCTATTAATACTTGGAATTGTTAGAGCATTTTCGATTTCTTCTCTGAGAACTTGCGGTACAAAAGCATTAATGTTTTTTACACCTCTATCTCTTTGATTCCCGCTCCCTATGATGAGTACTTCTGTCAGCGACATCACAGCAAATGTGGTGCCCATAAATCCTGCGATGCGCTCCTCACGTCCCAAGACTGTAGGGAGAATAGCAAGCACACGCCAAAACTCGTTGAAATGCTGCTTGAGTACAGAGCGAATATCCTTTGATTCTTGGTCTCTGCACACTTCCTTGAATTGAATACATCCTTCAGCGGCAGACAGCACGCGAACTTTAGTAGATTCAAGGATGATTGTATTCCCTACGTGTAACCAAACGTCAACTCGCAAGCCTGCCGTTGTGATGCAGGTCATCATCTGCCCAGGAAACGTGTCTTTGAAGAGAACCAACGGCTGAATATCGGATAGCCAAGATTCTAATCCGTGTTGGAAAGTTTCCTTGTTTTCTTCAGCGACCAATAGATGAATATCAATATCTGAATATCTGTCGGCAGTGCCTTTTGCGAAACTCCCTTCAAGCCATGTCCCTAACACGCGCACGTCCGACGTTGCTTTATCTGCAAATGCTTTCAGATATTCTTGATGCATTTCCAATCCTTTGCAGAAAATTGCTCAGACATGCGTCGGCATAGCGCGGGAACCTATCCGTAGGCACCGTGATTGAGGAAGCCAAGTAATCGGCGCAAACGGGGACTTGCATCTTTGTGAACAGACTCCGGCATATTATAGTTCATAAACGGATAGTATTTATGCCCAACAAGGCGGCGTCCGTATGTCACCTGTGTAATATATCGGATGCGCTCGGTCTGGTTCGGACCCCCGCGATGCCAGACCTGGTTGTTGAACATGATAACGCTTCCCGCTTTTCCGAGATTATACTGAACTTTGTCCTCCCACTCCGTTCCTTCTATCGGATTCGGAGGCGATGCACCGAAGAGATGTGAACCAGGGACAACCTCTGTACCACCGTGTTCAATTTCAGTGACATCGGTGAGGTAATAATTCGCTGTAAAGAGCAGCACCGGTAGCCGGACGTTCTTTGGGGGTTCACCCTCGGTCACGATGTAGTGGGGGGCATCATCTTGATGCCACGATGTAATTCCACCGCCAGGGAACGTCTGAAACGAATTGTTATGAATGACGTGGCAGTTTTCTGCGACGAGTGCTTCCGCGAAGGAAACAATCGGTTCAAGGTCGAACAAGCGACGATTCGCTTCGCTATGTTCAAACATTCGATGGCTTAAATGCATACGACGCTCAAGACCTCCACCGTTTAAGCCATTCGGATCGTTTTTAAGTGCCCATTCTAAATCTTGTCGAAGTTGCGCGCAGTGATCAGGTGTTAAGACATTTTGCAAAAACAGACAGCCTCGCTGGTGAAATGTCTCTACCCATTCGTGGATTTGTGCCTCGCTGACGACCTGATCTGCCAAGTAGGTTGTTTGTGCCATGTTTCCACCCTCCATGGAATGGCTATTAGCTGTCGGCTATTCTTGCTAACCCATCGCTGCGGCGACGATAATGCCGAGTGAGATGAGAACGCCCGCAACCGCGATACCAGCAGCGGTGTTGTTTTCTTCGGCAATCTGACGGTTTAAGTCGTACGGGGTCGCCATATCGAAGACTTTGTAGCCTACCATCAAGATGATTAAACCAACGATACTGAAGACAATACCTTCAATGATAAAACCACCTAAAATTTTGAAATCTATCATCGGACCGTCTCCAGACGCAGCCACGTCAGATTGCGCAACGGCGTTATGTGAAAACAGGACAAAGGCAGTAATTGCTACAGTAACCAAGATAAGCGTGGTGAATACAATTTTTTTAGCCATTTTTGAGAATCTCCTTATTTTCGGCTGGACTTATGAAAGTTCCATCCGCGCGTATATCCGCCTTAACGTAACGGCACACGGCGTGTGCCTACTACTATGCCAAAAGTTCAAATTGCACATCCGTGGCGGTGTGCTGATACTTTACCAATATAGCGTCCTTCTCTTCTATATAAAGCCATCCGGATTCGACATCTTCAAGCGTTTGCACACCCGCAATCTCGATTTCTGCATATTTATCCGGTATGTTGACGGATTCCGAGTCGTCAGCCGATGTATCCGCATCGGTAGTTGAGGCCTCATCTGGGGGTGATGAAAGTTGATAGCGTGCCCGAAGAGCTTGTGGCGAGCGTCCGTAACCAACGATAAGGGTGTAACTCGTTTCGTTAGTAGCATAGCTGAGTTGCCAGTTCAGTTGACCATTATTGGTTAAGGTAAGTCCGTTTACCATTGCCCCAGAGCTGAGGTGTATCTCCCCGGCGATAGCAGTTTTAATTCCCGGATCGAGCCCTCGGAGTGTATAAACGTTCACCATAATATCCTCGGGATTCAAATGGGGTCCCTTGCCTTCGGTACAGAAACCATAAAATCCATCCGGATAGGTGCCTTTGAACTTACCGTCTTCCCACTGTTGGTACATCGCACTGACTGTAATACCCTCAGCAATTTGAAGCCATCTGTCATCTTCGGTGTGCCGGTTCAAGCGTTGTAGGTAATACGCGAGAACTAATCCGTTCCATTGAACGGGGACACCGAACCAAGGATGCGTGTAGAAAGATGTCCCGAAAACGGGTATTGAGGCGAACTGCATACCGGGTCGGTCTGGGAGATGCCAATGGTAAAGGAATGGCAACGCTGTTGCCGCCCAATATGTTGCGCGTTTGAGATATTTTTTTTCTGCTGTTAATTCGTAAGCCTCAATATAGGCACCGATCGCATGCGCAGCCGCGAGAACGTCTGGTTGATACATTGGGCATTCCCACATTTGTGCCCCGCGTGGCAAGGAGAATTGCTGAGTGAACTCAAGGGCTTTCAAACCTGCTTCACGCGAAGTTTTATTTCCGGTTATCCGAGCATGTTTAAGGAGTAGAAGTGCTGATTCGGCACAGGTGCCGAGCACTGCTTCACCTGCCTTTCCGAGGGAAGTCGTTTTCGCGTTTGTCGGTTGCCACCGCCAACTTCCATCCGATTCTTGTGTGGCGATGCGTTGATGCGCTTCTTCTTCCATGTAAGATAATGCTGCCTTGATATTACCGATATAGAATGGGAATTCCCATCTTAAAATATGGCACGAACCGCTCGCGGCCAAACCACCTGCCCCAGATTCGGTTATGGTGTTTTTGGCTATTTCCAACACCCGTTCCTTCACATGTTCATCTTTTGTGGCAAGGTAGTCGTACCAAAGGAGGGTGCCGAAGCCCGGTGCATTGCGTGGCACCCAGTCTACGCAGTGACGGGATTTTCGAGTGACTTCGTCCCATGTTGTTTGCATAAATCCGTGTCGCGAAAGTAGAACCTCTTCTTCATCGCTGCGGGGTGGTAATAATGGTTCAGGAGCACCGTAAGCATCATTCCAATGCGCTATGGCATCTAAGATAGAGGCATTCCCATCCACGATGATTTCAGTTTTGATGGACACCGGACGCGACGGTGTTAATGGATACGGGATAGAAGCCTCTGTCTGGTTTTCTGGGACCCATGCTGGCACAGTCGGGATGAATACACCGAGAGCATGGTTTTTCTGCGACTGATGCCAATTAGGCGAAGCGAATACTGCAGAGAGCATCTGATTCTCACCATCCCAAGTTTGCAGAGGATTCCAGATGATACCGACTACTGATTTCTGCATCTCTACTGCCATGACTGGCACTGTAACTTTATAGGGGTGTGGGACAAGACGGTTGTCGAACGGTGGGGCTGCATCCCGTGTGCTTGAAGAACGTTCATTGTTCTCCAAGAATTCGAGCCCGGGGAAAAGTGCTGCCGTTTTCCGCTCGCGATTCCGTCCTTGCCCTGCATAAAGCATCGGACCCCGAAAAGCGAGTAATTCTCTGTTCCCATCCGTTTGCAACTGGTATTCCGTTTTCACCCGCGTCGCGCTTTCACCGAGCGTCCATTGCATCTCATAGGTCCACTCAACGCCATCTACATCCGTGTCCGAGCCACTTAGGCGGACAATTGATTCCCCTTGATTATTCCCAGCAAGTTGATAATCTGTAGGTGAAAGTTGCGACGTTTGACGGCCTTGTGAGGCATCTAAATAAACAACCTCGGAGAGTGCCGGACAGGTTGCTACCTGCTGGTAGTTCCCACCTTTGGCAGCAAAGATTATGTAGTACGCAAACCCTCCCTCAACCTTTTCGTCAAGGAGATGCGTTTCTTGGTTGTTTTTATTTTTGGTTTTCGATGTTGCTTCGGGTCCACGGACGAAAACAATACGAAGATGTCTATTCCCCAACACAACGTTACCATTTTCCGTGTAGGTGTGCAATTCTTTTATCACCTTAGCGGTGAGTTTAGGTGGCTCAGGAAGAACCGAAACGCTTTCTTGAGCTGTTTGACGTTCTTCGCCTGCTGAGGTTTGACATTTGAGCGAAACAGAAAATGAAGCTACGGTCGGGTTTGGAAAACGGCGGGCTATCCAAAAAACGGAGGCTTCTTCACCCGGTTCAATTTCTTTAACGGTTTGTCTGGGGCGTCCACGCCGTAGTTTTATGCCGTTGATAGAAATTCGCGCTGTGTCCGCTTTACCAAGTGGCGCGGTACCGGTATTCCGAAGTGTGCATTGCACTTCAAAATCTTCGCCTGCAGTGACAACTGCCGCTGTCGCACCTACATTGACAATTTCTAATTTCGGCTGCGCCGCGTAAAGCGATATTTTGACAGGAGGCTCCTCTGATTCGTGTGACTCAAGACAAATGTTCACTAAATCGGAAACGGTTGTTGACGTGGGTTGACTAAACTCACGTAGTTGTATCGTGTCGTTGCTGGCGTGTAAGATAGCAATTCCACATTGTAGTTCCGGTTCGGGATCTCTTTTTCTTTTCCGAAGACGCGTCTGTTTGAGTTTGCGTAACTGCGGTTTACCCCACAAAGCCCACGCGTAATTACTATTACCTTCTATGTTGCATTCCGTCAAGAATGAGACGACGATCTCTTTGCCAGCGTAGGACGTAAGTTCGATACTTTCTTCTACCCACTGGCATTCACTTGCTACAGATTCAAAGCATCTTTCAGGGGCAGTTTCTAAATCTGTATTGAGAAGATCGAAAATTTCGATGGCGAACTTTACGCCACCAGGCTTTCGGTCCGCGTCGTCAAAAACAACACCGTCCCGTAATCCGATGGAGAAATGTAGAAAGAGTTTCTCTTTTTCATCAACATCTGGAAGTGAAAGCGTGTAGTCGATTTTTGCGGTTTCGGTTGGGGTTGGATGTTCAAAGATAGCGGGTTTTGTTACGCCACCGGAACAATCTGTTCCGCTGACGGATGCCTGATCTGTACCGGAAACAGTACTTTGTCCAAACATCTCCACGAAATCATAAATCTCTTCAATAATGCCGAGTTCTATCGGTGGTGTTTCTTGCTCTGCTGCGGGGGCTGTTGCTTCTGTTTCGGAATCGCCGCCTCCGTCTGTTTCCTGCGTTTCAGTTGCTACGGCTTCAACATCGGAAACCTGCGCGTGCTGCGTTATAGCACCCTCACTTTCCTGTTCAGATATTACAATCTCTGTTGGGCGTTCTGTCTCACCTTCGGCAACAGGATCGGTGTCTTCCGATGACGCAGTTGTTTCATCATCGGATGGCGCGAGGTTGGCGATCTCGACGACAGATGCTTCTTCTGCACTGGGTGTATCGGGGGTGTCGTTCCCGCTGGCGTGAGTCTCTTCGTCTATAGCGACAAGCGGTGCATCGTCTTCAGAGGGTGTTTCCTCCGACTCAGGCGGCGCGTTGGTGTTTTCGATGTCCGAGGGTTCGGAAACCGAGGCATCGGAGCTATCTGATGCTACGGATTCAGCATTGTTCGTGGAATTATCGTCAGTTGTGACTTCCGATTCCGTTTGGCGTTCGTCACTCTGCTGTGCATCGGAAACCGATGAATCTGTTTCTTCCTCCGTGTTTCCGATACAAGCGGCTAAAAATTGTTGAACGATATAAGGGGCGGTAAGCATTTATTTTTTCTCGCTCCATTTCTTTTTCATCTGCTTCATTTCATCGTTGAGCACGATTTCTACTGAGGACGTTTGTGAAGAAGCCTCAATCTGCCATGCACCAGATTCATCCTTCAGCACGGGCTTGCGTTGCGCAACGGGCAATATACCAAAGGGCGCGTGCGGCTCAATTTGGTACCAGTATGCAACGGAGGATGTTTCGTTACTGAGGTGATTGCCGTGTCCATGCTCTATCGTAACCCGGATCTCTTTCTCAAAGCGGATCGGGTTTTCAATGTGATAGACATAGGAGGTCTGGTAACCGTCGGTATTGTTTTCGTGGATAGAGGAACCGTTGTGTGCAAACGCGTTCTCTTGCATGCCCCACGCTTGGTTGAGGTAGTCCTCGGAACCAGTGCCATGCAGATCTGGGGGCCACTTATAGCCATCGACCCAGATCATATCATCGCCTTCACCCCACCACGTGCCTTGAAAGTTGGTAACCGACAGGTTACAACCGATATAGTGCCCTCTGCCTTCGGCAGACAGAATCAGGTAATTGTTGTCCCATGCGAGCCGTTCCGCATTGATAATATTGGCTTCTGCAGTATTTACAGTAATTTCATGTCCCCATCCATCACACGGGTTTTCACGATGGAATTGGGCATGAAAATAGGCAATATCATCACCGTGTGGCTCAGTGTACTGCTCATAGTCGATATAGAAGTATTGGCGGTGGCTTGTATCACCTTCGTTGACGAGTTCGATCCTTGCGTTACGGTTAAAGGGCATCTGCAAATAGCAATTAAGCGCGCATCCTGTATTGAACTGATTGTTCTGGTGTGTGGAGGCAGAGAACGGGATGGAATCGTATGAGTTAACAATTTCGTTGCCGAGTCCAAAGAAGTCACCTAACGGACAAAGGACACTCGGGTGCTCCTCACCGTCCCAGAACATTCGGATCAGTACGTTTCGGTAACCGTTTGGCTGCGTCATCCAAATATGATTGATACAGCCGGGTCCTTGAAGGTCTGCGATAACACGGGTTTCACCGGGTTCGACATTCCATGCATCGCTATTTCTGCCTGTTATATCCCATGAAGAAGCGCGTAACGAACGTGCTTTTTTAACGCGCGTCAGCGATGACAATAATCCGTCAACGTAAGTCATAAGTCTTGTTTCCTATATACATCACGCTGCAGCGAAGCGCAGCATTCAAAAGTTGTTCCCTGCTATTATAACACATGAGGGAAAAAAGCAACAGAAAAAATCTATCTTTTCTCGTTATTTTCTTTTTTCAGGAGGGAAGTTTTTCTCAGAGTATGTTAGTTGTTGTTTCTGACGAATAAATCTCAACTGTAGCGCGTCTGCTGCATAGTTGTCAAGTTCATCAGTGTTTTTTCTCCGCATAGGTGCCGCCGGTTTAAAATTGGTGACGAGCGCTTCTAACATCGGTTTTCTATTCGATTCCTTTGCACCGACATGATAAAAATGTTCTCTTGTGATGACATTAAATTCTGACCATAGCTTCAGAATCGCGGGGTTTTCTCTATGTTCGTTGCTATGCCAGGTTGAAAGGATGAACTGTGCTTTTGTTGTTTTCAAATCTTGATAGAGCAATTTTTCGTGTGTTTTATTCCAAGTGTTAAAGTAATCGGTATGTCGCCCGGCATAAGGTGGATCACAGTAGATGAGGTCGGTCTCGGTTGCGCCGGACAGAGTGATGCGAAAGTCCTGATGCAAAAAAGTCCAGTCGCTGAGGCTAGCACGTTTGGCGACCCATTCTACCTGATTCACAATTTTGGTGACATACGCTTTAGAGAAACGTTCCGGCTTATGTCCGAACGGCACGTTAAACTCGCCTTTCCTATTGAAGCGGAGGAGCCCGTTAAAACAAGCACGGTTCAAAAACAGGAAATCTAAAGGAGACTTTCCTGCATTAAATCGTTTTCGGACTTCATAATAATAATCCGCGCCATGCTTGGCTAACTGGGTCCCTTCTGATTCGAGAAATTCTCGGACAAAAATCGGAGTTATTGTGCCTTCGTTTATTCCCTGATAGAAGGAAATAAGATGTGGATTTGTATCGCAGAAAAGTGCCCTACGCGGTTTGAGGTTAAACCCGACGACCCCCGACCCCATGAATGGTTCAATCCAAACCCCTTCCCCGTTCCATTGGCGTGTCTCTGCTATCCATCCAACCAATTTACTTTTGATACCTTGGCACTTTATCGGTGGAATAAGAACCTTCATTTTGAGCTTGCTTTCCTTTGTGAGGCGCGCGGAACAACAAGACTGGTATCTCCGCCTCTATAGACGACGAAATCGATCAATTCATTTTGTGCCATGAGAGGTGCTCTGCGAAAATATCTTTGATTTTTATATGGAAAGCTCTGATTCGATTTGCTGGCGTTTGCAGAAATGGGATCAATTGTCAAATTCCCAATGTTGTGGAGATAATCATCCTTAAATTCTGGCGATGCAAAGTCGGTGATTGACAAGATTGAGTTATCTACAATAACTTTACTCTCCCTAGGATTTTGCGGAATAATGTGTTCCATTGAAAATTTTGACCACGGGTTGTCGTTGGTAAATTCGACGTAGGACATCTCGGAATAACCATAGCCTTATCAGGATGTCTTCTTATCCATTCAGCGAGGAATTCCTTCGCTTTGAGCAATCGGTGTTGGGATGGCGTTTCCGCCTCATTATCCGCAGATCCATTATCCTCCAAGATATAAGATTCAAAAAATTCGTTATCTAAGGTCCAAAACGCGGAGTTTATATCTATCATCCTTAATATAAGTCCGTCTTAGCCGTTTAACATCGTTACCCATAGTTTTATGTTGTGTCAAAAGCAGTTTCATAAAGATAATGATCGTTGTAATCCGCTGTTGACCATCAACAATATCTATTATCTTAAATTCCCCTCTGGTTCCTGTTTTTGAAGCAAAATTGTGCCGAAGAAGTGATCTTTGTTAGTATCCTGATTTTCTAGATCCTCAACAAAGGCATCAAGTTGTTCTTTTTCCCAGGCATAAGCACGCTGATATTTTGGAATGTTGAAAATTGTACTGCTGTCGAACAAATCTTTAATTGTTTTCTGTCCGTCTTGCAATTGTTACCTCCTTATTACCTTTTCTAGTGGTCTAAAACAGCCTGCATCTTTTCCAATCCGATACGTGCCACCTCTGCCGGATCTTGCTCCCAGTAGTTTGGATTGAACAATTCTAAGGAGATGACACCTGCGTATCCCGCGTCTTTCAAAATAGAGATCATTTGTCCGAGGTCGAGAATGCCATCACCGGGATAAACCCTGTCAGCGTCTGTTTGTTCCGCACGCGCAGGTTCGGCAGGCGCGTCATTGAAATGGAAGACAGCGATCTTTTCGCTGGGGATGCCTTGCATATCGTCTATCTCCCCACCGCCGCGGTAGATATGGAACGGATCGAGGACAATCGTGCTATCCGGATGGTCTGCAACTTCCATCACTTCCCATGCATGCTTGACTTGATTAACCCCATCGACGAAACCGAGGAATTCCATAGCAGGTTTAACGCCGAATTCGCGTCCGAGTTCAAGCAATTCTCGGTAATTCTCACCACCTAACTGGAGGTCTGCGACTTCACGCGGCGGACTTGAGACGATGTAGGTCGATCCAACAGCGGCGGCTTGTGCCATGCGCCGTTTTGCCTCTTCAACCGCTTCCTGATGTTCGTCACCGGTCGTGTTGAGCCAGCCGTGCAAGGCGATAACGCTGGGCACTGAAAGCCCGTGATCATCGAGTGCTTTTTTGACCTCCGAGAGAGAGCCACCCTGTTCCTCGTGAGCCGTTAAATCGTCGTTCCATAACTCGATCGCTGTATAGCCGGTTTCGGCAGCGATCCGAATCTTATCCATTAATCCGGCGGGACGGATTGTGCTTGTGTTTAAGCCTAATTGAAATTGTGTCATTCTGTTTTTCCTTAGACTGGCAATAAATGGTTTTCCTACTACGAGTCGGATTTTTTTATCAAACTGCTAATGAATCGGACATCTATGCGTGCCAGGTCGATGACAGTGTCCACAGGCTCTCCACTGTATTCGCTATGGAAGCTTACGGGACCTGAAAAGCCAACTGTTTGTAGCGTAGCCACTGCTGTTTCCCAATCAACAAAGCCTTTCCCCATTCGGACAACTCTGCCGCCACTCATACCGGGCGAGCGCGCCAGATCCTTGAACGCCATAACGGCGAGATGCGATTTGACGATATCCAGTGCCATGTTGATCGGTTCCCCAACGATGGACAGATGTCCTGTATCGGCAAAAACGCCGACGTGCTGCGCGTCGAAACCTTTCACAAGGTTCATCACCGCACACGAATTCAGCCCCATGGAGGTCCCAGAATGGTTATGGATGCAGGTCCGGGGTCCATATTGTGCAGAGAGTTTCGCAAATCCGTCCAATTGCTTACGGATAAAATCGACCTGCGCCCAGTAGCCGCCATCCTCTGCATGCCAGTGCCAGTATCCGAGTTTGATGTTTTCAACACCGGCTTCACCTGCAGCGGCGTAGACTCGGCGCGTCTCTTCCTGTGCTGGATCGAGAAAATCACCGGGTGTTGTGACAAGTGGGATGGATAAGCCTGCGGCGGCGAACTGCTTTGCGGCGGCGGGTAGTGATTCCGTCGCGTTTTCTGGGTTTACCGGATAGCCGGGACGCACACACAGATCGGCACCGCTCACGCCAACGGATTGCAACGCGGTAATAATATCTGGAATGTCTAAGCCTTCCAGATGTTTCGTGAACATAATAAATTTGAACACTCCCACATCTGAAGAAGTGGGATTCTTGCTTCTCAATTTTTTGCCCCCCTTGTGGAGGTCTTACAAAAACTCCACAAGCGTTTTAACTCTCCGAGTGACCCACGGCGAGTTTCTTTAAGTTCATAGCAGCATTGACATCACGGTCTTGGGTGAACCCGCAAGACTCGCAGGTATACTGCCGTTGCGATAACAATAAGTCTGCTTTCTTGTGTCCACAGTTGCTACACGTTTTACTTGATGCGAAAAATTGCGACGCTTGAACAATCGGGATACACGCGACTTCCGCTTTAGACTTCAACTTTTCAAGGAAACCACCTAACGCTGAGTCGGATAACGCTTTGGCAAGATTTCGGTTCTTGAGAAGGTTCGTTATCTTCAGCGTCTCAATCCCAATAACACTTGCTTTCTTGAGAATCTGCGTTGTGGTGTTATGGTGTTCGTGTTCACGGATGCAGGTTATCCGATAGTGGATACGTTCTACCTTCCGCTTCTGTTTATACCAATTGTTAGAGCCAAACACTTTCTTGCTTAACTTCCGTTGTTCTCGTGCTAACTTTCGCTCATAGCGCTTCAGCGGTCTTGGGTTGTGATATTTCGTTCCATCGTCAAGGGTTGCTAACGTATTGATGCCAACATCTACGCCGATAACAGGGAGTCCACGTGTCTCGCGTGGCGCATTCGGTTTTCCTGTTTCGACAAGGATACTGACAAACCAACGATGAGCTGTCCTTGAAATCGTAACACGCTTGATTTTCCCCTCAAACCGAAGTTCTTGGAACATTCGCACCCACCCTAACTTGGGTATCTTGATGCGGTTGCCCTCTATTTTTACAGACTGCTCATCTGTGGTATAAGACTGACGACACCCGCGTCTTTTAAACTTCGGGAACCCCGCGCGTTTCTCTTTCCAGTTCTCTATCGCAGAGCCGAGATTTTTGATTGCGTAAAGCCCAGCGCGCTGGTCTTGTGCTTTTACCCAGTCGTGTTCGTGTTTTCGTTGATTCCAGCGATTGTTAAGGTCAATCTCTGAACGAAACACGTCATCTGACAAACCCGCTTTGAAGTCTGAAAGCGCATTGTTATACGCAAACCGCGCATAACCGCATTGCTGGGCAAACCAAAGTCGGTGTGCGTCTGTTGGACGCAACGCTATCTTGTGTGATTTTAATGCCATTTTGTGATTTACCAGTTACCAGCTTTTAACCCTTTATCAGTGGGTAGGCAAGCACGTTACCAAGCGGTAACGCTGATAATGCTTGCCAACTGGTAATAGTAATTCTACCACAAAATACTCCTTTTTGTCAAATGTTTTTTGACAAAAACGCACGAAACACGTGAGTTGGACCCAAGTCTAAGAGCAATTAAGGAACTGAACAGTCTTTTAAAGATTTAATCCACACTTTTTCACCGGATTACGGCACATCGAAACGGGGCTATTCCTTACCAATCAACAACGGAGCCGTCATCCGGATGGTATGTCACGGGGTTCTGCCAATCGTGGTCAATCTTATCTTCGAGCGCATCCTCATCGAGTTCGATACCGAGTCCGGGACCGGTGGGCAATTCAACGAATCCGTCTTTAAAGACGAAAGGATTCTTAAGATACCCTTCACCGAGAGTCGTATGTTCCTGCATCAGAAAGTTTGGAATTGACGCATCCAACTGAATACACGCCGCTAAAGAGATAGGACCGAGAGGGTTGTGCGGGGCAATACCACCATAGTAGGCTTCTGCCATACCGGCGATGATGCGTACCTCGTTGATACCCCCAGCATGACAGAGGTCGGGTTGGAGGATAGACGCTGCCTGTTTCTCTAAGATTTCACGGAAGCCCCATTTTGTGAATACACGCTCACCTGTCGCAATCGGGATGTGAGTACTCCGCGCGATTTCAGCGAGGGTGTCCACATTTTGGCACTGAATCGGTTCTTCGATGAACATCGGTTGGTAGGGTTCTAACGCTTTAATCAGAACTTTCGCGGTTTGCGGGCTGACTGCACCATGGAAGTCAATCGCGAGGTCAACTTCTGTACCTGCGGCTTCGCGTAACGCTGCGAAATGATCCACGGCTCTGTCGATAAAGGCTTTGTTTTCGATAATGCGTGCAGGTCTGCCACCTGCAGGACCTGTTTTGAATGCGGTGAACCCTTTGTCAATCCATTCTTTAATTCCGTCTGGATCTCCACCACCTTTATAGAGTCTGATACGGTCGCGTGTCGGTCCACCGAAGAGTTGGTAAACAGGAACACCAAGCGATTTCCCTGCGAGATCCCAGAGTGCTTGTTCTACACCACTCAGTGCGCTTGTGAGGATAGGACCGCCGCGGTAGAATGCGTGGCGATACATCGCTTGCCAGTGGTGGACAACGCGTCTCGGATCTTGACCGATGAGGTAGGGTGCGAGTTCGTCTACGGCTTGCGCACACGTTTTCGCACGTCCTTCCAGAATAGGCTCGCCGAGTCCAACCAAACCCTCATCCGTATGGATTTTTAGAAAGAGCCAGCGCGGTTGCACCAGAAAAGTTTCCAATTTTGTTATCTTCATGTTTTAATTTTTCCTTGCGGTTCGGTCAGGGGAGTTGCGACTTTATGCTGTTTTCCCGTAGACCCGCTCTCCGCTACGCTTACGGGCTACGCGCTTAAGTCTAACAAAAACCTCTTTACTGACTGCTGATTGCCGATTGCTGACTGCCAATCCTTTCCTTGCGGTTAAATGACGCGGGTTTGGACGTTGGCGTTCCTTTCTCGAATCTGAGGAAACACCCAAGCAATACACAGAAATACCCAAGCGAAAGCACCCCCCATTTCATTACGAACTACGATTTTCTATTTTACGACACCTCGAAAGTTAATGGGTGTTTGCAAGCGGCAATTCTCCGCTTGAAACGGATTGCTTTGTGGATTTTAATGTTACGTTACCATTTTTCGTGAATTTTGTCAACAATTACAAAATAGGGTTACAGGACTCTTTATGATGGATGTTAGAGTTAATTGAACATGACAGACGAGCAGTCAACTTTCAGAGTATTCAGAGTAAAATCTGAAAAATGGTACGTTTGAAAAAAGTTGTGAACCTATACAGAGACTGGGTTTTGGACGGTTTTGGTAAGATATTTCTGAAAGCCTTACTCTGAAATTTCAGAGTAAGCGAAGGGGTTGAGGTTATGCGGTCTGAATTAGGATGAGCAGGATTACTTGTATCGAATTTTGTTAGGGGCACACGGTAGAAACACTTTGGTTTTCAGGGAGACTTCACGGAGGTTCCTTATGGTCGTAGGTAGTCTGCAGGCTCCCAAGATTCAATATCACCTTTTTTCGTGAAAAAAAACGAATGTGAAATTATGTTTAATTTATAGTATATATATATTTCTTTTTTGCGGAATTATGCACCAGTGTTACATCTAATAAGCGTCACTATGGGACACTCGGAGATGATTACACGGATTGAATGGTAAACGGGTATGCTAAGTTTATCGTTTAAGATTATGTTAGGTCCTTAACCTAAATATCCGCAAGATTGACACAGGTCTCTCAGACGTGTTATTATTTCCCTAATGAGTTGGTTCGGTGCAGCGCGCTTAAAGTCATTTTCCGTGCGTTCTTTGCACGATAACCTTTTTGAGCGAAACCCTTAAAATTCACAAAAGGAGGTCTGAACAATGAACCGCTCTTATGTCCTTCCCCTAACTTTTATCGCCAGCATCACACTTCTGTTTTCACTGTCTCTCCAGAGTGTTGCAACGACATTTTCCGGTCGCGTTGTTGATGAGGCGGGAAAGCCCGTTTCTGGTGTCGAGGTGGCTCTACCTGGATTCAGAGTGACCACGCCCCAGGACCAAGATGAGCCTGTGTTTCTTCCTTCTCAACAAGCTGAAACGAATGAGGTAGGTGAGTTTTTGATTGGTGAGATTACTTCGTCTTCGGTTCAATTGGTGTTACTTCCCTTCCGTGCAGCGGCGTATGAGATTCGCGCTGCCACAATTGAGGGTGTATCCTTCTATATTGATGAGGACCGGGGTCGTTATGGCGGTCTCACGTTCGCTATTGCACCGGGGGCAGATGTCGAAGGTGTGGAGATAATTGTTCGTCCGAGAATGCGGATTCGTGGACGGGTTCTCTCCGCAGACGGCACCCCCCTTCGCAATGAACGAGTTGGCATTAGGATAGAACGGCGCCGGATAGAAGGTAGAGGTGGAGGCGGTGGTGGTGGCACGAGAGACCTTGATGCCGATGGTTATTTTGTGGAGTACGTGGAAAGACCTGCCTATTATACCGTCTCTGTAGAGTATCAAGGACAGTCCGCAACATCCGAGGAAATATTACTTGAAGAGGGGGAACGCCATGACAAACTCGTCTTGACACTCGACGATAAACCGCCGCTGAAGCCCGACCGGGCGGTTGCTCGTGTCCCCGATAGAAAACGCTTTGAAGCGGCGTGGAATCGCGATCGCCAAGGGATGTGGGCAGTCAATCCTGAAAACCGACATGCCTACAAAAGAATTTATTGTGAAAGCCGTGAGGAGGCACACACTCGCGCTGTTGAACAAGGGGCGCATCTCGTTGCTATCAACGACGCGGCGGAACAGGAATGGCTTCTTGAGGTCTTTGGACGTGAAAACTATTGGATCGGACTGACCGACGCTTCAAAGGTGGAGAGTCCACACTGGGATAACGGCGAACCTGTCACGTATACCAACTGGAGTCAACCGGAAAAGACTGCCACCGGTGAAGGGACGAGTCAAGCCGATGACGCAAACCAAAATTACACTGTTCTCATCGGATTGACGGGGAAATGGCAGGAGACACGTCGAGGCGACCCTCTCGTGCGTCTCACTGAGAGAGCGATTCTGGAAAAAGAACGTTTCACCGTTGGGGCACCTGAATGAGACAACGATTCGGATTTTCTTTCTCAGTAATACTGAAAACGTAGCCTGCAACAACAATGCAGGCGGATATGAGAGAAACATTCAATGAATCAATTGCTCCATTTAACGCCTTGCGAATAATTAAAAATTGAAAAGCGTTGGGCGAGTCAGGACACGAGGAGATATTGAAATGAACCGGATCTATACCACACCAAAGTTAATAGTATTTGCCTTGATACTTTCCTTTCTCGGGACAGGCATGGAAGCAACGGCAGAGGAGTTTAGCGGGCTTTCGGGGAAAGTCGTCGATTTAGAGGGGAACGCCGTCCCTGGCTTTACACTTGCTGTTCGACCCGTTCAACTGCACGACGGCTTTCTGGAACCCGATCGAGGTGACCCAACCGCTTTATCCAAGGGAGAAACGGATTCAGCGGGAGTTTTCACTGTCAATGATATCCAACCGGGGCTTGTTCAATTGATCGCGCTTTCAGTCCCCTTGCTGGATGCACTTGAGATGTTTGATCCAGAGAGATTTCCGCCGGAAGGCGAGATTCCACCGGAATTGATGAGCCGTGGCGGACTTAAGCCGGATAAGGAGATTTTCTCTATTCAAGTCGGAAAGGTCACCTGCTTCAATATAGGAGATCACCACTTTTCTGAGGGGCTTACGTTTGCACTCGAACCCGGCGTGATTATTGAAGATGTCAAAGTTACCGTTAAGCAACGGCTTCGGATTCGTGGACGTGTTGTTTACGCCGATGGTACGCCTCTCGCTAACGCTGAAGCGGATCTCACTATAGAACAAAGTCATGAATTCCGCCCGAATCATGGCGGTAGCCTTAGCACCAACTTTTTTACGGATGCCGGCGGTTACTTTACGGAATATACGGAAGAACCTGGCTTCTATACGCTATCTGTAGAATATAACGACCTTTCTGCGGGCGTGGGTCCCTTTCTGCTCAAGGACGGCGTGCAACCTGAGGAGGTTGTCCTAACGCTTGAAGGTAAACCGGAGCCTGTTGAACCCCCCGCTGACGGCATTCCAGCTCCCGGGAACATCAAGTTCCGCCAGCCACCCGCACCACCGTTAGCAAAAAGCGTATGGATCATTAATCCCACGAATGGACACGCTTACAAAAAAGTTCATTGTGAAGACTGGCAGGATGCTCAACGCAAGGCTGTTGCGGAAGGCGCGCACCTCGTCTCTATCAACGACGAAGTGGAACAACATTGGCTTGAGGTCATCTTTACGCACAAACCCTTTTGGATCGGACTCACCGATGTGGAAAAAGAGGGAGAATGGCGGTGGGATAGTGGCGAACCCGTTACTTACACCAACTGGACAATCCATCCAAGTTTCCCTGATAGACTTTCGGATGCTGAAAAGGACTATGTTGTGGTCACCTTTAGACAAGGCGGATGGCAATCCGCGGGTCCTGAAAGTCCGCTTTCGCGGATGACACGATGGGCGGTCATTGAAAAGGATGGTTTGGTTTCTACGATGTCCACGACACCAAAATCTGCGGATAAGTAGATAGTGTTATCAGACGTATGACTGAGAGGATAATCCTTGAAAAAAAGGATGTGTCCCACAGTTCCACTGCAGAAGAGAAATAAGAACTGTATTAGGAGAGTAGGTTTCCGCAGTAGGCGCAAGCGTTCAACTCGATATCCCCCTTAAACGTCTCACGTTCAGGAGTTAAGTAAGTCTCGTGATTCGTGACGCAGTTTGTGTTTTCACACGTCCGTGTAGTAGGAGCGATGTCTCGCTCTGGAGGTTGTGTCAAGATGAGTTGTTCCAGTCCCACAAGGCTTGCAATCAGTGCCATCCGAACCGGCACCGCGTTCGCCGATTGCTCGAAATACGCCGCACGCGGGTCGTCATCTAATTCATAGGCGAGTTCATTGACACGCGGGAGCGGATGCATAATCATCGCATCAGGTTTGGCATTCTTCATGACGGCTGCGTTTAACAGATAGCTTCCACGTACGGCAGCGGCATCCATATTCGGCGGGAGTCGCTCCTCTTGAAGTCGGTTGACGTAGATGACATCGAGTCTATCAATCACTTCTGTAATGCTTTCTACCTCAAGCGGTATCTGCCCGTAACACTGTTCCAGTTGCGCGAGTACCCACGGTGGCATTTGTAGCGGTTTCGGCGCGATGTGAATCAGGTTCCCACCGAATCGCGCGACTGCAAGGGCAAAGGAGTGTGCCGCCCGTCCAAACTGAAGATCGCCGCAGATACCGATGGTTAACCCCTCTATCTTCGATTTTCGCTGTATAATGGTATAAAGGTCCGCGAGTGCCTGCGTCGGATGTGTATGGCTGCCGTCACCACCGTTAATGACTGGGATATGTGCATGCTGTGCAATGACGCGCGCCGCACCTGCCCAGTTGTGCCGCACGACAATGAGATCGGCATAGTTCGTCACCATCCGAGCAGTGTCGGCGAGAGTTTCCCCTTTGGTGACAGAAGTCGCCTGTGGATCAGCAAAGCCGAGGGTGCCGCCGTTGAGGCGTCCCATCGCGCTCTCAAACGAGAGCCGGGTCCGAGTGCTCGGTTCATAAAACAGGGTTGCCAGCAGTTTACTTCGACAAATCCCTGCCCATGTCTCCAATTGCGACTGCATGCCTGACGCGAGTCGAAAGATTTGTTCAATCTCAAAATTCGACAAATCGTCGAGTGTTACCAGATGCCGCATATTCCTCCTCTGAGTACCTGTTATAAACCTGCCTTATCCTTAGCATCTACCAGTTTTTTCAAAAACAATTATGAATCGACTTGCAAACTACCGACCAATTCCTTAATTGATACCATATCTGCTTCTTTGAGGTAGGCGTGAATACCTTTTATCACCTCTATTGATGCCTGTGGATTGACGAAGTTCGCTGTCCCGACCGCTACGGCAGACGACCCAGCGATGAAAAATTCAACAGCGTCTGTGGCAGTCATAATGCCTCCCATTCCGACGATAGGGATAGAAACACTTTTGTAAACCTCCCAGACCAATCTTAATGCCACCGGCTTTATCGCGGGTCCTGAGAGTCCACCTGTCACGTTTGCGAGTTCCGGTCGCCGTGTTTCGGCGTTAATCGCCATACCGAGGAGCGTGTTGATAGCGGAGAGCGCATTCGCACCAGCATCCTCAACAGCACGAGCAATCAGCGTAATATCTGTGACATTTGGGGAAAGTTTGACCAGTATTGGTAGGTGGGTTGCTGCTCTAACCTCTTTGACGAGTTGGTGCGCCAATGTCGCATCGACACCGAAACTCATACCACCACAGTCTAAGTTCGGACAGGAAATATTGAGTTCTATACCAGCAACGCCGTCTACACTGTTCAGTTTCTCGGTTACGATTAGGTATTCTTCGACTGTTTTGCCACAGACGTTGACAATCACTGGCACATCGAAATCACGCAGATAGGGTAGTTTCTCCGAGATAAAACCGTCTACGCCGACGTTTTGGAGTCCGATCGCGTTCAGCATGCCGGACGGGGTTTCCATGATGCGTTGCATCGGATTGCCGGGCCACGGTACACTCGTAACGCCTTTAACAACAACCGCACCGAGCCGGTTCAGATCCACGAAATCGACGTATTCACTACCGTAGCCGAAGGTGCCAGATGCCGTCATGACGGGGTTTCGCATCTGGATTCCGCCGATATTCACACTGAGGGACAAATCTGTTATATCCATCGTAAGTAATGATAGCAGGTTTAGATAGAAATTTCAAGACTGCATTTCTGTTTCGTTTCATAGATAGAGTTTCGACAGCAGTTATTTTTTTTTACCGATCAGGAGGTATCACCAACTCAGATAGACGACGCGGAAATCGAAAATCAGTCCCAAAATGCTAATAATAGAAGCAACAATCACATCCCCAATAACCAAACCGATGAAAAACGGGATAGAACGTCTATACAACCGAACACCACCCGTTGAAAGCAGAATCCGTTTAATAATCCAACTGATGAGAAGTGGAAACCAGAGTCCAGTAAATGTCCACCAACTTGAAACGACGTAACCGACGGGGTGTAGGGGCCACTGAACGAATCGCCATCGCAGGAGCAAAAGACTGACAGCGAAAGCGAAGCCACCGGTGGTGTAGAGCATACCGCTGATACTCGTTTCGCTGGGATTATAAAGCCACCCTGCGAGTCTGTTGAACGCAGCGCGGGCATACCACGAACGCGCTTGTTCTAAGCCGACTTGGTAGGAGAGATGCAGATGTCCCCAAGCGGCGGAGAGCGCGCCTACAAAAATAGCGATCGCTAATACCCACAGCAGGTGGGTCGGATTGAAACGGGTTTGGTGTGCAAGTTTCAAGCCTTCCAGTTGGTGCGGCATCGGGTGTGCGCGATAAGAGAGATGGTTCAGCCAGAAAAAAAGCGACATCACCGAGAGATTCCGATTTCCAATGCGCCGTGTGCCCAAGGCATCTGTCAAGAGCAGATCTGGGCCGGCGTTATAAAGGTCGTGTGCGGGTGGTCCCAGTTCCGCACGGATGCGGGTGATCGTTATGGACATCGCGAAATAGAGGACGAAAAATAGACCCGCAAACCAGAGCGACATCCCTGCCTTGAGGCAGAATCCCAAAATCAAAATGAATCCGACGAGGACTCCAATGCCGGCGGTTCTGTAGCGTAACGCTTCACCGTCATCATTCGTAGCGGGTTTTTGATGGAGTGTTTCCCCAGGGTTTCCCTGCCCGCGCGGACGAGATGACCTCGTCCCTACGAAAATCGTCTGTAGTACTACCTTGACATGTGCGCGTCCCATCCACAAGGTCCAGAGAAAGAGTGCTATCCATACACCCCGAATTTGCGCCATCTCTCGTGGGAATCCGATAGCGCCGCGCCAACCGAACATCTCACCGACGATCCGTTGGAAATGCCAAAATAGGTGAAAGAACCAGCAGGAGAACCCTAAATCCAGCGGAATCAGGAAACCTACGCCAATTGCAAACGGGAAGAAACTGATACGGAAACCGGGATTGTTCATCGCGCTCCATGGTTTATCGGGAAGTCGGAATCCACGATACAGCGGAATTGTAGGGAAAACGGGATCAATTTGGTGTAAACTATAGAGTAGGTTCAGGACAGCCGCGATGCATAAGCCGACAACCATCATCCGTTTATTAAAAAATAGATGAGACGTCGTTCGCACGGAGTTTCCTACATTTGAAGCGGCGCGTGTGATTTCGTAAGGAAGTTGTGCGATCGGATAGGTGAGTCGTTCATGTTCCTGCCACTGCTTGCGTAAGAGCACGTTGAGACAGAGCATTGTCACCCCGATGACGAGACAGAAGCCCACCCAGATCAGTGTTGGCAACAGCCATGCTTCTATGTTGGTCTGAAGATAGAATGTGGATTCGCCTTTGTAGAAGCCTTGTAGTACTTCTTGTTTTCCGACGACAAGCCATTCGGGGAGATGCTGATGAAAAAGTTGTGCCCATTCGTTTTCGGTTGTTGCGTACCAAAAACCGTTACCCATTAATGGCACCAAGACCTGTAGCATATCGCGACCTGCGAAAACGGAGGCTTGGCACAGCATCGCATAGATGGTTAACAACTCGCTCTGTGTAAACGCCAATGTTGGACGTAAACGACGCAGGACCGCGCTAAACCCGATAAGGACAAGCAACGTAAATAGGACATTAAACAGTAATGCTAAACTCGTAGGTCGGTTGGAATCCCAGATATAACTGAGATGTAGAACCCAGTAGCTATTAAAGGGGATGAGAAGGATGCCGATCAGCGTTGCACGTAGTGTAATAGGACTTTTTGAGGGGTGTTTCATGAGAGGAGATAACAAGAAATGGTAATGATGGCGGTGTTCGCTCTCGTTGTTGTAATTATGATATGTGGTGGTGTGTTGATCGCACGGCTGGCAACGGTTGCTAAATCCAAAAAGTCGTGGATGTGGGGGGCTTTCATTCTCATCGTGCTTATCTGTGTTCCACTTTTTCTGTTAGGTCTCGGTGTATGGTTTCTTTTCTTCGGTGGTATGTCATCGGTGCGTTTTAGTCCGTTCGGTTAGCATAGGTTTCCTAAATCGATGTGCACATCGACCCTCAATGTCCCTATAAATTAGAGATTTCCTCGGTATTTTCTTCGGTGGATGTTTGTTGAGCAGTCGAGGTTTTGCCGGAGAGGTAGAGGAACCATAAAGTGAGTCCAATTGCGATGAAAATCCATAGGACACCCCAAACCTCAGTCGGAATACCTGTTATCTCCGAGAGCATTCGAGCATCCGAGCGGAGGTTGGATCTGTCCAAAACATCGCTTTTAATGTCGAGAATCGCGTAGAGACAACTCGTCACACCGATAATACGGAGGACCCAATCATTGACTGCCTCTGGGAGATAAAAACCGATGGCGACCAGCGCAACGCCAAAGCCGATGCCGAACAGATAAGTGAATGTGCTCTCGCCAAAGCCGATGGAGATAGCCACCATACCGATGCCGATAAGGATACTAATCGCTTTATCGAAACGGGTTCTCGCTGCCAAGAGTAGGATGAGTCCGCCCCACAGCAGGCTTCCGAGATAACCCGCGGTCAACGTCAAGAATCGAGAGCCTCCTTGGGTCAGGGCGTGTCCTCCCTGCTGGGGGTTGATCTGAATCTCTACGATACGGCCACCAGTTGCGATCGCCGCAAGCCCGTGGCTCACCTCATGCATAAAGACGACAAAGATTTTGAGTGGGTATACAAACAACGTGTTCCATAAAAATCCGATGCCTATAAAAATCAGGAGTAGCGCGATATAGCGTTTAAAAATCGACAGCATCTTTTAATTTTTCCTTGTGGTTAAATGGTGTGGGTTTGGACTGTAACGTGCCTTTCTCAAGGTCCGCCCTCCATTACATTATAGGCTTGTGGTTCGATTTTAAGAAGGAAATTACTTGCTTTTTGCGATGAAATTTGATACAGTATACCATAAGATGTTCAAAATACACAATCCTAAAAGTCGGGCGCACGCTTCCAAAGCGCGCCTATAGAACTAAATGAATACGTTCGGTCATCTTTTTCGGATTACGACCTGGGGCGAATCGCATGGTGGGGCTGTTGGCGTTGTCGTTGACGGGTGTCCACCGCAAATCGACCTGGATATATCCACAATACAATTTGAACTGGATCGACGGAGACCGGGGCAGAGCCACCTCACGACACCGCGTCAGGAGAGTGATACCGTTGAAATACTTTCCGGGGTCTTTGAGGGCAAGACGCTTGGGACACCTATCTCCATGCTGGTGTGGAATAAAGACGCGCGTCCGTCAGCCTACGATCACCTGAAAGACCTTTACAGACCTTCACATGCCGATTTTACGTACCAGCAGAAATACGGTATCCGAAACTGGCAAGGTGGTGGTAGAGCGAGCGCACGGGAAACTATCGGACGCGTCGCGGCAGGGGCAATCGCCAAGCAAATCTTGCGCGAAGTGTCCGGAACCGAGACACTTGCTTACGTCAAACGGATTCATACATTGGAAGCCGAAGTGGATGCAGACAGGGTAACACTTGAAGAAATAGAAGCGAGTCCTGTACGGTGTCCGGATCCGATTGTTGGTCCAAAAATGGTAGAACGCATTGATCAGGCACGGCGCGAGCAAGACTCCCTCGGTGGTGTCATCGAATCAGTTGCTCGTAATGTCCCTGTGGGGCTCGGGGAACCGGTATTTGACAAACTCAAAGCGGATTTGGCGAAAGCAATGATGTCTCTTCCCGCAACGATGGGATTCCAGATCGGCTCTGGCTTTGAGGGAACTGCAATGACCGGCTCCGAACACAACGACCCTTTTTATATGGAAAAAGGCGAGACCGACCGAATTCGGACCCGCACGAACAATTCCGGCGGCACACAGGGCGGTATTTCAAACGGCGAAAATATTCTGTTCCAAGTCGCTTTCAAGCCGACGGCGACAATCGGTAAACCGCAACAGACTGTTGATATGCAGGGGAATGAGGTGACGTTAGAGGCAAGCGGACGACACGATCCCTGTGTTTTAGTGCGAGCACCCGCTATTGTTGAAGCAATGGCGGCACTCGTCCTCACGGATCATCTGCTCCGCCAGCGCGCAAAATCTTAATAGCCGCAGGTTTCCATTCAAGGTTCCGAAATTCTCCAATAGTTATTAGCAAATCTTTCATAACCCAGCGGAGTGAACTTAATCAGAAACCGGGGTCCCCACCCGTTACTGGGAAGGGGCAAGTAATGAAATGGGGCAATGCCCAGATTCCCGTAATTAAAAAAATGGCTACAGAACCAGCAATTAAAGGAATATCGCCTGACGAAACGTTGGAAGCCTGTGCTCGGCAGATAATCGTGAACTATTTTCACGAGATGATGTCCTACAAAGAGGGTGCTAAAGAGGGTGCTGATATCGAGTTTGTCCACGAGATGCGAGTCACCTCGCGCCGCTTACGAGCCGCAATGGACAATTTTGCCGACTGTTTTCCGAAAAAGCCGTTCAAGAAACATTACAAAAAGATAAGAGCGATAACCCGAACGATGGGAGCCGTGCGAGATCTGGATGTCCTCATCGTTCGTTTTCAAAACGAATTAACACATCTGACTGAAGTGGAGCAGGCTGACATTCGCGGATTGATTGAGCATCTACAACGGGCACACAAGGAAGCACGACAACCGATGCTGCTGCTCTTTGAGGAATTGGAAGAAACCGATTTTGAAACCGAGTTTTTAGAGTTCTTTAGGGGATAGGTTTCTAACGTCGCTTACCTACAAAAATGTGGCGCATAATGTAATGGAGAGCGGTTTCTTGATGAGCCATAAGTAGTAGCCTGCAACAACGGCGCAGGCGGATATGCGGAAAGGCACTTTAAATACGAAACCGACTTAATTGCACCGCAAGGAAAAATTAAAAAGCCGCAAGGAAAAATTAAAGAATGGCGAAAACGCACAAAATTGCTGGTCTTAAGCCACTGCGGAGTTATCACGAGAATGCACGTATCATTCTCCCACAAAGGCTTGAGGAGGTCTACACGTGGGAGCCGTTCATTCGAGACGAGACCAGACGCGAGGAACTCCACAATATGCGGATTTCCATTAAACGCCTCCGGTATACAATGGAACTTTTTCGTGTGGCTTACCGAAATGGGAGTCAGCCGTCAGCCGTCAGCCGTTACACTGAATATCTCGTGGTGATCGTTGATTTACAAGAAATACTCGGCGATATTCATGACGCTGATGTCGTCTTAGAGGTTTTAGCGGATTATGCCTCTCAATTAGGGAATCAAGACAGACATATTGCTGTGCTTCCCGGTATTGTTAGGCTCATCGCTCGGACAGAGAAGACCCGCAAAGCGGATTATGAAACGTTTTTGGAAAAGTGGGATCAACTCTCTGCTGTAGATTTCAAACAGGAATTGTTATCATTATTAATATCATAACCGAAGTTGCCACTTTTCTATAGACATAGCACCCCTCTGGGGTGCGGCTTCTCGAATGACCGATTTTCTATAGACATAGCACCCCTCTGGGGTGCGGCTTCTCGAATGACCGATTTTCTATAGACATAGCACCCCTCTGGGGTGTTATAGAGAAGTTTTCACTTGAAAAATCTGTATTCAAATGTTCAAGACCTATTAGGTAGCAACTTGCGTTATCATGACCAATTGCGAGATGGTCGCACGTGTGAAGCGTGCATACAGGAGATTTTTATGAGTGCTAACGTTATCGGTGTGGATATGGGCGGCACCAAGATTCTGTCGGCTGTTATCGGTCCAGAGGGTAATATCTTGGGGACAGCCAAGGTCCCAACCAAAGCGGACAGAGGTCCATCCGTTGTAATTGATCGGATCGCCGACAGTATCCGAAAGGCTATTGACAAGTCAGGGGTCGCTGCTGCATCCATTCAGGCTGTCGGAATCGGCGCACCAGGACCGCTTGACCCGGCAACTGGGATCGTCATTTTCGCTCCCAATCTCCGTTGGAAGAATGTTAGACTGAAGGAGGAGTTGGAGGCGCGCGTCAACTTTCCGACCTTTGTTGATAATGATGTGAACGTGGGAACGCTTGGTGAACACGTGTTCGGTGCAGGACAAGGTTTTCAGAACATCGTTGGGATTTTTGTTGGGACTGGCATTGGTGGCGGAATTATTCTACAGGGTGAATTGTTCCACGGCGCGAGTAAGACAGCCGGCGAAATCGGACACATCATCGTCAAAGCAGGGGGTCCTCGCTGTGGCTGCGGCACACGGGGCTGCTTGGAAGCGATCGCCAGTCGTACGGCGATGACAAAGCAATTCCGGAAGGCTATTCTAAAAAAGGGAAAAAAGAGTATAATTTCCGAACTCACCGGTGGTGATCTTAGTGCGATTCGGAGTGGGGTTTTGGCGAAGGCGATTCGCGCAAACGACAAGTTGACCCTCAAAGTTTTCAAAAGAGTAACGAAGTATCTTGGAATTGGCATTGGTTCCATTGTAAACTTCTTGAATCCGGAGATGATTGTACTGGGTGGCGGTGTCGTTGAAGCACTGGACGATACGTTCTTGGACAATATCCGTGCCGCCGCGGAGAAATACGCGTTGCCCAATACGCTCAGCGGGGTTCAGATTGTGCCGGCGAAACTGGGGGACAATGCCGGTATCCTTGGTGCAGCTGCCTTAGCACGACAGCGAATTTGAGAAACGCACTTGATAATTGAAACGCACGTTGTTCCTCCGCAAGGAAAAATTGGCTGTCGATTATCAGAGGAGTAGTTATCGGTTAAGAGGTGTTCTTTAGTCGCGAACCCGTAGCCTGCAACATCGGCGCAGGGTTTTTGCGAATCAACGCTGAATGCGCGTGTGGCATTCATCGGGGTGTTTCCCCCAGGTCTACGGTGAGGCACTTCATTTATCAGATCCACCTGACCGACCCGCAAGGAAAAATTAAAAAATCCGCAAGGGAAAATTAAAATGTTAGTTGATGATAACAGAGAAGAACATCGGATGATAATTTTCGGCAACGATAGCCAGCCTGTTCAGGAGCGGTTAATTGTGGAAAATGACACAAAGCCGGACGGAATCCTTGCCCAGAAGGTTCATGCCGATTCCTACACCGTCACGCTGTATGTGTTGCTGAAGGATTACGGGCTCACCCCGGTCTTCCGTATCAAACCGCGCATCCGCTTCCATCGCTCTAACTACGATAACCTCTCTTCGAGTGCACCCCTACAGTATCGTCTTGATGACATCATCCATTTCGCTGAATTAAAACGCGGCATTGACTTAACGGAAAAGATTGATGACGTCAAGCTCGCAGAAATTCTCGGCGATGCACCCGCACTCAAGGATGTAACATCTGATCCGGCGTTACATCTTGTCTCACAGCGCGACGTTTCCCTCAGGAACCCGCCTTTTAAAACCAAAACCAAGGTCTTTGGAAAAAATGAAGATGAAGGTGTAGAAGAAGGCGGGATTCAGATTGGAACGTTCCTTGATGCACTCAATCAACCGAAACGTACCGAACAAATTTTCAAACGTTTCGCACGAGGAAAAGAATTTGCCCATGATTTGCGTGAAGCCTTAGGACCCTACGAAGATTTTGAATTTCAGTTTGGACTCTATTCTCGGTATGAACGACGAGATTGCGTGTTAGCGGATGGAGATGCGGAAGCCAGCGGAAACTACCGTGCGACATTCGATCCATGGACAGCACTCGGCTATATCCGAACCGCCGGTGACGCACAACAATTCCAAATTTTAATGCATGAACGCGGCACACGATGGGAGCATAAAGTTATGTTGGAGCAGTTGGATGCCCCAACGCTTGAACGACTTGCAACGGAGATCCCCGGACTCCGCCGTCAATATCTGATCGGACGGGTGTTGTCGAAAAGTCAGACAGCTTTGACTCGCTTAGCTGAACTTCAGCAATCCCAGCTGAATCTCACGACCGATTTACATACCGGATATACCCTCCAGTTAGAGGTACCGGTCACTAAAAAGCGATTTTCTGTCATAGAACATCGTCGAAAATTGCGCAGTATTTTTAACGGGGGTGCTGCTTATCGCTTGCATCCGTTGAATGGCGAATTTGTTGAGAGACATCATAATATGGCGAAGGGCATCCGAGATGGCATTGTCTGGACTTTAGATTCAGTTGAGTTGTTTACAGGTCAGCCGCCATTAGAGGAGCAAAGTGAAGAGTTTCGTATCATCAAAACGCCGCATCAGAATAAATTCGTCGTCCGTTCCGCTGAAGAACTTCGCGAACGCCTCCCTAAAAATGGGTTCGAGAAGTGTTGGAATGAGGCAGTCGATGTGGGCGGGTATACCATCCTCAGCCGAATGAGTGGCAGGGTCTATCTCGTGAGTTACGGACGAAGGAATACCGGCAGCATCCATGAAGGCAACGTTACGCAAGAAAAAGCTGCCCATTATCTCTCAATTGAATACTTAGGGATGGATCCTGATCGTATTGGAACTTCACGTTTCGGGGTGCCGCTCGATGTCCAACAAGGTTTCTTTGAAAGGCTTTTCAGCAGGCAACCTGTCCCACCCATCTTCAGCCAGTTGATGCAAACCGAGGCGCAGGTCATCGCAGAAATGAAAATCCTCGCTCGGCACTGTAAGGAAAAACTGGAGATTTCCTAAGCATTCAGATTTTGCATTGAGAACTATCTCTGTGAGGTAAAACAGATGATACGATGTCTTAAGGTTAAAGGACTCAATAATCGGTTTGACGGTGAATTTAAGTTCAATGAAGACCTAAACATTTTTACTGGCGCAAACGGTTCAGGCAAAACGACTTTACTGAAGTTGATATGGTATCTCATTAGTGGGCGTCTTGATCGAATTCTTGCTCAAATTCCATTTCGTTCCATTTCAATCCAAACCGATCGATTCTTTTTGAGCATGGAACGGTTTAAAACCGACAAAGTTACAGCGGAAAGCGTTGAACCCGACGAAGTTATATTTGATTGCAGATTCGGGAAAGAAGAAAGTACGTACGAACCTATTGCCATAGATGCAGAAACTGGAAGGGTTAACCGGACAGATATGGATAGAGTGAATTCGCTCGAAAAGCGGATTGCTCGAACAACCAAGCGGAGTTTATTCTTTCCAACCTTCAGGAGAATTGAGGGTGGCTTTTCGAAAACACCGGATGCAGAAGGTTCAGATGTAAGGGTTTTGTCAGTACCGGAAATGCTACAAGTTTCAATGTTTAGACTTTCCGATGAGGTGTCAATCAATGGGCATAGGTTCATCGCTTCAATCTCAACAGAGGATCTTGGTGAACTGCTCACACAGAAATACGTTGATATTTATCAAGAAATCAGCACGCGCCAGTCACAGGTATTAGAAGGGATTTCAAAAGAGATACAAAACAATCCAGATAAGGACAAAGCTCCTGAGATTCCTCAAGATCCTTCGGTTGTTCTGGATGCTATCCAGAAAGTTAATAAGGAACGGGAACAATTGAGTAAACCGTTTTCTGTTTTGTCTGAATTGTCGCGAAAAATTCTACAATATAATGCGATTCATGTTCCTGGACGGGTTGTTCATGGGGAAACTACCGCTGGAGTTACTTTAGAAGAAGGGGGAGATGGAATTACAGCTGGGAAAGCAAAAGATGCCATTTCCTCTGACAAACTCTCCTCTGGCGAGAAACAGATGCTCAGTTTTCTATGCTATAATGCTTTTAATCAGGGAATGGCAGTTTTTATTGATGAGCCAGAGTTAAGCCTGCATATTGATTGGCAAAGGTTACTATTTCCAACTCTGCTTAAACAGGGACAAAAGAATCAATTTTTTCTTGCTACACATTCACCTTTCATATATTCCAAGTATCCGGACAAAGAATTTATGTTGGACGACGATCGCGGAGGAGTTTAATGCCCCGTCTGAACCCTACGGTAGACGAATTGGTTTCTGTTCTTCGTAGATCGAAGCTGCCAACGGTCGTTGTGGAAGGTAGAGATGATATGCAGATCTTTCGGTGGATGGAAGACTTACTTGAAGTTCACGAAGCAGATGTTCTGGGTGTCGGTGGAAGACCCAATCTATTGGCTGTGTATGACAGGAGAAGTGAATTTGTCCATCTCCCTGTTGCATTTATCGCTGATCGAGATAAGGAATTATTCACACAGCTCCCAGAGGGGTATGAGGATATTATTTGGACGCGGGGGTATAGCATTGAAAATGATTTGTATGCAGGGGCTGAACCAAGTTTAGAAAGTTTGATGGATCCTCAGGAAGCATCTGAACACAGACAACTATTAGATACAATCGTTAAATGGTTTGCATTTGAAGTTGAAGAATTTTTGGCTGGTAGAACGCCAGAGTTTGATCATCATTGCAATGAAGTTGTCCACTTAGGTCAGACTGAAATGGACAACGGTTTCCGAGTACGCCGCGGATTTCGTCCTCCAAATGTAGCAATCTATCAACAAATAAGAGAATCATATCAGTTGCAACTCAGGGGAAAACAACTTTTTCAAGTGTTGGTTCGTTTTCTTAGTGCCTCTAATCGATCTGCCAAGTATAGTTATCATGGATTGTATGAGATTGCGTTTAAGATGACCTCTTTCCATCCTTTGATGAATAGATTAATACAAGAAATAAAACAAAAAATAGCAGCACAACAACCACTTCCTGATACATCTCAATAACCGTAGAAGGAGACACTCCAACATGCAAAGCCGCAGAAAAGTCCTTATCACTGGTGCATCTGGCTATATCGCCGGACGGATGCTCCCCGAATTTCGCCAACGCTACGAACTCGTCCTGTTAGACGTGAAAACCACGAACCGACAAGGTGAAGTGGTCGAAGGCGTTCAAATTGCTGAACTGACCGACCCCAATCGCGACGCATATAAACACCATTTTGAAGGCGTTGATGCGGTCGTCCATTGTGCTTTTAAGGGCGGTAGTTTTGAGAATGAGCTTGCCAACATCCAGATGGCATACAACCTCTACCAAACCTGTCTTGAGACCGATGTCCGGCGTGTCATCGTCTGTAGTTCCAACCACGCCGCCGACTATTACGAGCGGCTTATCTGGGCAGATAAATGGGATGTGGTGACACCGGAAATGCGTCCGCTCTCCGATAACTTCTACGGATGGGCGAAAGAGGCGTATGAGCACCTCGGCTTTGTCTTTGCGACTGGGCACGTTGACGGTCAGAAATTAGAGAACGTCCAGCTGCGTATCGGTGGACCGCGTGAGACGGATATGGCGAATTCTTCAGCGGACGATTTAAAGGCAATGCACCGCGGACTCGGTGCGTATTTGAGCGTCCGGGATCAGGTTCAACTCTTCGTTAAGAGTATTGAGACAGAAAACATAGAGGACGAAAACGGGATTCCGTTCCAAATCTTCTACGGCATCAGTGACAATTCGCATAAGTTCTGGAGTATCGCCAACGCACGGAAGGTCATAGGCTACGCACCAGAGGACGACAGTCAACTCCGTTTTGCTGACCGATTGGCGGAATTGTTACAACAGGCGAAAGACAAGTAGTTCCTCCCTTAAGGATTCCCATGATGCCGAACTTTACAGCAGAAGAACTCACCGAAATTTGCCGAAGCGTCTTCCAAAAATTAAATATCCCGACAGCCGAAGCGGAAGTGGTAACCAAATCTATGGTGGATGCCAACCGCGTCGGACACGATTCACATGGTGTGATCCACCTCCCGAAATATGTTCGTGAATTGGAAGACGGATTAATCCAGCCCGATGCACCGACAGAAACCTTACACGAATCCGCCTCAATCGCTGTCTTAAATGGAAATTGGGGCTTCGGTCCCGTCATCGCAACTCGTGCCGTGGAGCTGGCAATCCAGAAAGCAAAGCAAACAGATATAAGCTCGGTTGTCCGTTTCGCGGTGCAATGAGACAGGAAGGTTAGGTGGATACGCGTGCCTCGCCGCGGATGCGGAAATGATTGGGTTGCTCATGGCGAATGACCATGGCGGTGGCACGTGTGTCGCACCGCACGGTGGGGTTGAAGGTAGGCTCTCTACGAATCCGATCGCGTGTGCAGTGCCGATTGAAGGGCAGGACCCGATCCTGTTGGATATGTCCACGAGTGTTGTCGCATCGGGGAAGCTTCGGGTTAAACAGCATCGGAACGAGGCACTCCCTCATGGATGGCTCATTGACACAGAAGGAGCGTCAACAACGAATGCCGACGATTTTTATGGCATGCCACCCGCCGCCTTACTCCCGTTCGGTGGATCGGTTTCTGCGCACAAAGGATTTGGACTGAGCGTTATCGTTGACATCCTGTCGGGCGCGCTCACAGGTGCTGGATGCAGTCAGGGTGAAGATGCTCGCGTCGGGAACGGGTTATTTGTGTTGGTGATGAATGTTGCTAGTTTTAGGGGGTTTCCGGGGTTCAGTGCGGAGATAGAACGTTTTGTTCGGTATCTCAAATCGGCAAAGCGTACCGCTGGAATCGACGCAATTCGGGTGCCGGGGGAACGCGGTTGGGAGGAACAACGCAAACGGGAACGGGAAGGCATTCCGATAGATGCTGAGACGTGGGCACACATTCAAGCTTTTTTCTAATTTTCCTTGCGGGTAAATGACGCGGGTTTGGACGCTAACGTTCCTTTCTCGAATCCGTTCTCCATTTCATTACGAGCTATGTGCTGTGGATTAAAAAGTCCATTCCTACCAGTAACGAGTGGGGACCCCGGTTGGACTTACGCGTTTTTCAATGGCATCAGGAAGCTGTCAATGATGCACCTGTCTCTGGGTGAAATAGGTGCGCTTTCTCCATGTCAAAACTAACCGTCAGGTGCGCGTTGTGTTGCGGCATGTTAACAAGATCAGATTGTGCAACGAAACTATTCTTCTCTGTTCGTAGATATAAGAGCGCATGGTTTCCGAGCGGCTCAACCAATTCCACTTGTGTGTCGACGCGATTTTCAGCGTAGCTTGCAAGCTGAAACTTGCTATTAGAAGTTCCGTTTTCGCCGACGTGAATATCTTCGGGGCGAATGCCGAGCGTCACCGAATCTCCCGAAAGTTTATTCAGTGCCGACTGAAGGTGGTCATTCAGTTCCACTTTGAAGGTTTCGAATCTAAGCGTCGGATCGCCACCGTTATTCACAATCTGAGTCTCTATAAAGTTCATCGGTGGCGTGCCAATAAATCCGCCGACGAACTGGTTCGCCGGTTTATGATAAAGCGTTCCCGGATCGGCAATCTGCTGGATTTTCCCCTCATTAAGGACGACTATCTGATCCCCCATTGTCATCGCTTCAACTTGATCGTGTGTAACGTAGACGATAGTGGCGTTGAGTCGGTCATGCAGACGACTAATTTCCATCCGCATTTGCACGCGTAGTTTCGCATCCAAGTTGCTCAACGGCTCATCGAATAGGAAGACTTTGGGGTGTCGAACGATCGCTCTGCCGACAGCGACGCGTTGACGTTCGCCACCGGAGAGATGCTTCGGTTTGCGGTTGAGAAGGTGCGAGATGCTCAGAATCTCCGCCGCCTCTTTGACACGTTGTTCGATCTCCGCTTTCGGATATTTGCGAAGTTTCAACCCAAACGCCATGTTCTTATACACCGTCATGTGTGGATAGAGGGCGTAGTTTTGGAAGACCATGGCGATGTCCCGATCTTTGGGTGGGGTGTCGTTAATCCGTTCATCGTCGATGTAGATGTCGCCTTCCGTTATCTCTTCCAATCCAGCGATCATCCGCAAAATTGTCGATTTCCCACAACCTGACGGACCGACGAGCACGGTAAACGACTCATCGGGAATTTGAAAATCTGCCTGTTCGACTGCGAGAACATCACCGTCGTAAATTTTGGTGACATCTTTCAAACTAAGGTGTGCCATTGCCGCTCCTTGAAGCCTTTTACTGAGGGGCTACATCCTCTTTTTTCTCCACGGTTCTCGCAAGATTTTCCCTCACCAGGTCCGCGACGGCATGTTCAAGCGCGTGTCCACGAAGATTCGTCTTGCGGATGATACCCTCACCGTCAATCAGGAAGGTTGACGGGATTCCCCGCACCTTATACATAGTGCTCACCAGGCGGCTTTTGTCCCAATAGTGAAGCCATCCCAGTTCCTCTTTTTCAATATAAGCCTCAAGCGGTTCTGCTGACCTGTCCAGACTGATACCGATAATCTGGAACTTCTGATCTTTATACTTCGCGTAAGTCTTCTTAACGTTGGGCATCTCTGCGATGCAGGGAGGACACCACGTCGCCCAGAAATCGAGCAACACAACCTGTCCTCGGAGGTCTTTCAAAGAGAGTGCCTCGCCCTTCAAATCCGTCCCCTGAAAGCCCTGTGCTGGCTTACCGATCCACGCCCTTGGACTCATGTTTGCCCCGGGTGGTCTGGGTAATTCACCCTTTCGTTCAGCTCTGTCCTGTTCAAGAAGTTTCTTCGCAAATTTCGCCTGCGATCGCGAACCGTACTTCGGATGGTCTATCAATTTTTGGTAAGCACTGTCTGCGGCATCGTGATTGCCGAGTTTGTCATGCGCCAATCCCAAATCCAGCAGAAAACGTTCAACGTAGCGAGCCTCTGGATACTTCTTGATGGCTTCTTCAAAAACCGTAATGCCTTCTTGAACGCGCTCCAACTGGACCAAGGCGTTGCCGAGTAGGTAATAGATCTCATCTACTCGTTTGTATTCCGGGTGTGCGGCAACAAATTCTTCAGATTTCTCAACTAATTTCTCTAAATCTTCCTGTTTCTTTTGCTTCTTGAGACTCTTAGAAATTGCCTTAATTTCCTGATATTTGTAAACCGCTTTCCTTGGGGTAGCACCGACGAAATTCGCACAAAAGCCTATAAGCGCGAGACTGATGAACGCGCAAATGAGATGGGCACAGAGATTTCTATTCCTGTTTGTGTTTTGTTGTGAGGTTATTTTATTGCGGGAGAACATCGTCAACCTCCTCTGTGTAAATCTGTGTGGGATGTCTCAGAGATTTTCTCTTATTGTAGAAGCGAGTGTTTTTGCTTGGGTGTTTCCCTCGCGCTCGCGATTCTTAATTCGCTAAATTCTCCCGCACGAGTTCCGCAACCGCACTTTCAAGTGCGAGACCCCGGAGATTTACCCGACGGACAATACCTGTGCCATCAATCAAAAACGTAGACGGGATCGCACGCACATTATACAAACCACTAATCTGACCGGTGCTGTCCAAATATTGCCGCCACTCGATTCCCTCTCTCTGAATGTATGCCTCCAGCGGTGCTATTGAGCTATCCAAACTAATCCCGATGATTTGGAACTTTCGATCTCTGTGTTTGGCATAAGCCAACTTAACGTTCGGCATCTCCGCGATACAGGGTCCGCACCACGTTGCCCAGAAATCGAGCAGCACCACCTGTCCGCGGTACTGTTCCAGTGTGAGTTCCTCACCCCTTGTATCCATCACTCGGAAATCTGGCGCGGGCCTATTTACGAATTGGTTCCGG
This sequence comes from Candidatus Poribacteria bacterium, assembly GCA_965220065.1. Classification (GTDB taxonomy): domain Bacteria; phylum Poribacteria; class WGA-4E; order WGA-4E; family WGA-3G; genus WGA-3G. The sequence goes on along the minus strand of OZ244804.1, from coordinate 2,492,614 downwards.
CTCGGGGTTGGACTCATTCCAGGCGAACTTGATATTTCGCCTGTTCGCTGCGTTTTATCCTGTTCGAGAAGTTGCTGCGCTGTTGCAGCGTATCTGCCGCTACGGTACTTTGGGTGATTTGCCAGTTTTTCGTAGAGGGCATCCGCTTTACTGTGCTCACTGATTTTGTCGTGTGCCAATCCCAATGTCAGTAGACTCGGTTCGACATAAGTCGCGAAAGGATAGTCCCGAATGAGTTCTTCAAGAACCGCAATGCCCTCTTCAGTGCGCTGTAGTTCAACTAAGATGCTCCCGAGAAAATAGTAGGCTTCATCTACCCGTCTGTGTTTCGGATAGGTCTTGATGAACGTCCTTAATTTCTCAATCAATGCATCGTAATCAGCGGGTTCACCACCCTTTGAAAGGGCATCGAGATCGGTTTTAATTTCGCTATACGCGCGATTGGCTGACACTGAGTCCGAAATCGTTGCGGTAAGCGTTGAATTCAGACAGGAAGCCATCAATAGCAATCCCGTGAGCAAGATGATAAGGTGATACCAACCCGTCATTCTGATACGCGCGTTTCTCGGAAACATCATCTGTCTCCTTCGGATGAATTGGCGTGTGTTAGACAGCATTCCGGTAGGAGTACGCCAGTAGCAGTTTGATCTCTTCCGCCTGCACCTGTTGCAAGAAACCGATTACATCCGAGTCGGAGTCGCCTTCGGCGGCTTGACACCAATCAACAAACTGGTAAGAATCCCAATTTTCTTGTGCTGTAATCGCCTGCCCGACTTCTGTGAGCGCGTCCGATGGGTTCGCTGTTTCGTTGAAAAGTTCGAGCGAGCGTTCACGCAGTGCTGGGAAAATCGGGTGGGACCCGACTCTACCGAACCAATACTTGGAGTTGGGATAATCCGGTTCACGGCGGTGCATGATGCCGTGCCAGTAACTACCCGTTTGATCTGCCAACCCTTGCGAGATGGTATGTGATTCATCCAGCGCGTCGTTCCAGAGAAGTAGACCGCTTTTAATGGCTTCAGCAAACGTCGTGTTTTTCAACGATGCGCCGTCAAAAAGTTCATCGAGGGATGCCGCTTCCAAAGTATCCGTGAGTTCACGACTCCACGCGTTCTGTGGCACGAGGGGCGGGAGCGGGTTACCCGCCTCTAACTTTCCGATGACTTCGGCAATTGCTGATGTGTATGTTACGTCCATGAGAAAACTCCTTAGCGTCCAAATTTGTCTAATGTGAAAGTAATTTACCATCTTTCTCCGAATAAATCAAGTGTTTTCAGATTTTTCGTCAGAGTCATTACGTTTGCTTTGACTTTTTGCTTCATATATGCTATACTTAAAATATGTTATATTTTTCAGAGAAGGAAAATCTAAAAACTATTTACGACGAGAGTTCTATTGACCTTTAGCAAAATGTTACACTTTCCGCCCAAATTATTTTTTCCCAACAGAAAATCGCAACCGAGGAACACCCAAGAAACCCACGTTTCCAGTGGACTCTCAACCGAAAACCCGCACAGAAATGCCGATTTAAAAATGTTATAAAAACGTAACATTTTTAAGGAGAATTCTCCCAAAAATGGGAACTGCCTTTAAAAAAGCCTTCATCGTTTTCATCGGATTTATTGTTGTTTTGGTCGGTGTTTTGATCGGTGTCCTCCAACGCTTTTCCCAATACGGATCGCTTCCAGAAACGATGCAGATGGTAGACTTCTCAGGGATATTGGTATCAGTTTTAGGGGCATGTATCCTGAGTTTAGTGAGTGTTGCGTTAACCTTCTATTTAGCGAGGGCATGGATAAGTGAGCAGCCAGAACTTGGTGAACGGATTGTCCGTCTCGCGCTCGCAATCAGCGTCAGTTTTATAGTTGTTTTCGGCGGGTTGGCAGGTGGGTTGATTGTTTTGCGGACTTTATGGACGATCGGCTTTTTTTAACTTGCATTTTTCTTACCGATATGGTATAATTAGTTAATTCATTTCGGACAAACATTGCGGATCACGCGTATGGCGTGCTTTGCAACGTCCGGGGCGTTAGGACATTTAGTTCACTTGTAGGAGGGATCTCCAAATCCCGACCTATCCTACGGCATCGACAGAAAATCAAAACTAAGTGTGCCTACAGATGAATGGATACAGAGCGTTTTGTAGAACGAGTTATTTTGTATATCGGAGCACAACGAATCAGTTGTTCGCTTTCGCTATTTATATAAGCTTGTAAGCGGTGCCTATGAGTTTACAAGTGGCGCACTGTAGCGCCTTGACTTGGGGGTGTGAAAAATACACTACAGAGGCAGACGTAACCAGAGGACGAAAGAAAGACAAAGTCGTTCCAATTATCAGATTCGAGCCAAAGAGATTTTCCTGATAGATCAGGAGAATAAGCAACTCGGGGTCATGGCACCTCGCGACGCAATGAAACTTGCTGAAGAAGTTGGATTGGATTTGGTAGAAGTTTCACCGAATTCCAAGCCGCCCGTATGTAAAATCATGGACTACGGGAAGTATCAGTATGAGAAGAACAAACGCGCACGCGAGGCTCGAAAGAAACAGTCGAAGGTTGTTCTGAAAGGAATGCAGTTCCGTCCGGATACCGCCGAACACGACTACCAGTTCAAAAAGCGACATGTTGAGGATTTCTTGAAAAATGGATGGAAAGTTCGGGCAACTGTCCGGTTCCGAGGACGGGAGATGCTCCATACCGAGCTTGGTAAAAATTTGCTTTCTCGGCTCAAAGACGACTTAGAAGAAATTGCTGAGGTGGAACAACCGCCACGGATGGAAACTCGTATCATGTCGATGATCCTCTCACCAAAATCTGTGTAATATTTTTGTCGGCATGCCCGTGTTCCTCTTGTAATTTTTTGTGGCGCGATCTCCCAGTCACGACTTTTTTATGTAGGCGCGACCTCTGCGTCGCGATACTATTCGAGGATATTTTAATGCCAAAAATTAAGACACATAAGGGTGCAGCAAAGCGTTTCAAGTTCACATCGAAAGGCAAAATTCGCCGCAATCGCGCCTACGCAGGACACTTGTTCATGTCAAAGTCAGCAAAACGCAAGCGCAGACTGCGACAGTCAACCCTCGTTGATCCGAGCAACGAGAAACGCTTAAAACGCCTCATTCATAAATAGAAGTAAATGCCCGGCACATATACGATAACAACGACATATCCCGGGTAAAATAGTGGACGCGATCGCTGATAGCACTGTTGATCGCAATAGGAGTTTTAAATGGCACGAGTAAAAACAGGGAGTGTGCGACGCAAACGCCGTAGCCGCATACTTAAGCATTCCAAAGGTTACCGCGGGGGTCGGAATAACCTCAAACGCACCGCTAAAGAAGCAGTAGAGAAGGGGTGGAACCACGCCTACGCACATAGACGCGCACGGAAACGAGATTTTCGGCGACTTTGGATCGCAAGAATTAACGCCGCCGCCAGATTGCACGGACTCACCTATAGCCGATTCATACATGGGCTCAAAGCCGCTGGTATTGAACTCGATCGGAAAGTTCTCGCCGACATTGCTGTGAATGACGAAGCCGGTTTTGGACAACTTGCCACGCTCGCAAAAGGTTAGTTGTAGATTCGCCTCTCTCTTTCTGTAGAAGCGACCTCCGGTCGCGATCTTTGGGAGTAATCAAAGAGGAACACAAACAATCAAAAGGCGATGAAAGGACATACGTAAGCGGTTGAGACCTCTCAATCAGAGAGACAGCGTCATCGGCTGGAAGCGCTGTTTTGAGAGCAACTGCCGAATTTCATCCTGGAGCCAAAGACCCTATCTATTAATGGGTAGGGCAAAAAGCAAAATGAAGCGGGCAGATTTTAGTAGTGATTCTCGGTTACAATAATCTGCCAAGCGGGGTGGTACCGCGGAAGTCGATGCCTGTCGCTTTCGTCCCCAGAAGGAGATAACCTTTATGGAGGCGGAGTGATAGGCGTTTTTTGTTAATAGATATCTTCGTAACCTTGAGCACCCATATCAACCTATTTGACCGAACCGCATTGGGTGTTGGTTATCGGTTGTCAATTATCAGTTAAGAGATATTCGTTAGAACCAAGCCTGTAGCCTACAACACCGGCGCAGGGTTTTTGCAATGTAATACAAGGAATGGATTTAGTCTATTCCCAGACTAAATCCGGTGTTTCTTTAAGTTTTGAGGAACGCACGTCAAAGTCCAAACGTCCGTTGTTTCTCCGCAAGGTAAAATTAAAAAATGAAAGAAGAATTACAAGCGATTCAAGCGGAGGCACTTGAGGCTTTAAAAGCCGTGAAAACACCAGACGCGCTTGAGTCGCTCCGAATCACATATTTTGGACGTAGGGGAAAACTCACCGATGTCATGAAAGGCATGGGTAAACTCTCCAAAGAGGAACGTCCGATAATCGGCAAACTCGCAAATGAGGTGCGTGCCACACTCACAGAGGCTTTTGAAGCCGCGACGCAGGCACTGCATCGTCAGCAACAGGAACAGCAGCTTGAAGCAGAAGCCGTTGACATCACGCTTCCCGGACGAAAGCCCGCCTACGGGAAAGCGCATCCCATCATGCAAACGTTGGAGCGGATTGAAGCGATTTTCGGTCAAATGGGGTTTGAAGTGGTGACAGGACCCGATGTTGAGACCGAATATTACAACTTTGATGCCCTGAACACGCCTGCCGATCATCCCGCTCGCGACTTACACGATACCTTTTATCTCACCGATGGACACCTTTTGCGCACCCATACCTCGCCCGTTCAGATCCGCACCATGGAGAACCAAAAACCACCGATCCGAATTATCGTGCCGGGGAAGTGCTATCGGGTGGACTATGATGTCTCACACACACCGATGTTCCATCAGGTAGAGGGCTTGTTGGTTGATACGCACGCCACTTTCAGCGAACTCAAGGGGGTTTTGACCTCCTTTGCTCGACAAATGTTCGGTGATCAGACACAAATGCGTTTCCGTCCTCACTTCTTCCCTTTTACGGAACCGAGTGCGGAGATGGATATTTCCTGTGCCGTCTGTCAAGGGAAAGGGTGTCGGAGTTGTGGTGGCACAGGCTGGGTCGAGATCATGGGGGCGGGTGCTGTTGACCCAGCGGTATTTGAAGCCGTGAACTATGACCCAGATGAAGTTACCGGATTTGCTTTCGGTATGGGAGTGGAAAGGATTGCGAATCTCCAGTTCCGCATCCCAGACATCCGTACCCTCTACGAAAACGACCTCCGTTTCCTACGCCAATTCTAAAAGTAGTAAGTAATCTTGTGGGAGGGGTGTGTAACCCCGACGCTTCGTGTGCCTCGCTTCCTTGGTAGGTGCGGAATGTAATACAAGGAACGGATTTAGTCTCTCCCCAGACTAAATCCCCTAACCGCACCGGCTCTTAGACTAAAACAAAATAGATGAAACGCGCCTGTTTTACAATTCTCGTACTCATCCTTACACACCACAACACTTTCGCTGTTTCCGAAGTTAGCAGTGCCGCCCAACAGGTCCTCGCCACTATAGAATGGGTCTCGATTCCCGAAGGCACTTTTCTCATGGGTTCAACACCTGAAGAGGCAAAAGCCGCCTACGAGGACGCGAAATTGCGGAGTTCCATGCTGGAGCGGCATACCTTTGATGCTGAACTGCCACGACACCCAGTTTACCTAAGCACTTACGAAATATCGCGGTATGAAATCACCAACGCGCAATATCGAGTCTTCATTGAGGCAACAAACCGTCCTACACCCCGCGGACACGACGGTGAGGAGACATGGGCAGATGAAACACTCAGTGGCGGCACGCAACCCGTCGTCGGTGTGACATGGTTTGATGCACAGGCGTTTGCAGAATGGGTCGGTGGAAGCCTGCCGACCGAAGCACAGTGGGAACGCGCAGCACGTGGTGCAGAGGGACGGGTATACCCCTGGGGAAGCGTCCCACCAAAAGCGCGCCAACACGCCAACTTCGCACGCCGCTACAATCGTCCGATGCCGGTAGGTCAGTTCCCTGAAGGTGAATCTCCTATCGGTGTCGCAGACCTTGCCGGAAACGTGTGGGAATGGTGCCTCGATGAATACAGTCCCACTTTCTATCAACAACACAAAGATGCGGTTTCCCAAAACCCACTCAATCTCCGCTTTCGAGATGTCTTGCGTGCAAGAGTCATTCGGGGCGGCGCGTGGGACGTGGGGAGAGCGTTTCTCCGTTCAAGTCTACGGTTTAAATTTTATCCATTGGATTCAACACATACAATCGGATTTCGGGTCGTCCGTCCGCGCCCAGAAATAAAAAAATAGCCCTTCCATAATCATGTTCCAACGGAAATACTATCTTTCTCGCTTTCTGTTTCTCTTACTACAAACCCTTCTCCTTCTCATGTTTCCGCTACTCGGTAGTGCTGCTCCCTATTTTCGAGACGTGACCGACGTGGTGCAACTCGACTTTCGGCATATCAATGGGTTTTCTGCGGAACGCCGACTCGTTGAAACCATGGGGAGCGGTGGCGCGCTCTTTGACTTCGACAACGATGGGGACTTGGATCTCTATCTCGTTCAAGGCAATTCGCTCTCGCCATTAACAGAATCATCACCCACAAACCGCCTCTACCGAAACGATGCAGGGGTCTTCGTTGATATTACAACATCCGCAAATGTCGGTGATACCGGCTACGGTCTCGGTGCTGTCGCTGCGGATTATGATTCTGACGGGTACCGCGACCTATATGTGACAAACTTAGGCAAAAACGTCCTCTACCGAAACAACGGAGACGGCACCTTTACCGATGTGACCGAAAACGCGCAGGTAGGCTGTCCCCTGTTAAGTGCGAGTGCCGCATTCGCCGACATTGACCGGGATGGTGACTTGGATCTTTACGTGTGTAACTACGTCGAATACGCCTTGGAGACCGATATTCCATGCTATTACAAAAACACCCTGCGTATTTACTGCGGTCCGAATGAATATCACGGTATCGACGATGTGCTTTACCGGAACAACGGTGACGGCACATTCACAGACATAACGAAAGCCGCGGGTGTCTATGAACCGACGACACGTGGTCTCGGCGTCGTCTTCACGGACGTAAACACTGACGGTTGGGTGGACATCTACGTCGCAAACGATATGTCTCCGAATACGCTTTTCATCAATCAGGGTGATGGCACTTTTCGAGAAGAGGGCGTGCTGCGCGGCGTTGCCTACAACGGTGACGGCATAGCAAACGGTTCTATGGGCATAGACGCTGGTGACTATGACAACGACGGCGATATCGACCTCTGGGTATCCAACTTTTCGTTGGAGGCGAACTGCCTCATGCAAAACGATGGCGACGGCTATTTTGAGGACGTGACGTTTGACACAAACCTCGCCGATCTTTCTTTCTACGCGCTCGGTTTCGGCACCCGTTTCATTGACTTTGATAACGACGGTTGGTTAGATTTGCTCGTCGGAAATGGGCATATCTGGGATAACGTGAAGCAGATTGACGCGAAGATGAGTTACGCACAACCTGTGCAACTGTTTCGCAATCAAGGCGGCACCCTACAAAACTACACCAATTTCACCGAGATTACCGCTGAAGCGGGATTGGATAAAACATCTTACGTCGTCCGTGGGATGCTTTTTGGAGATATAGATACCGATGGCGACGTGGACGTTGTGCTTTGTCAATCCAACCGTCCCGCGGTCGTTCTCAGCAATGAGATCGGCAGTGAAAACACATGGCTGACGGTGAAGCTGGTAGGGACAGATGGAAATACGGATGCGATCGGCGCGCAGGTTCAACTGGAAACGGACAGTATGACCCTCTTGCGGGAAGTGATCTGCGGCGCAAGTTACCTATCGGGTAACGATCTGCATCTCACCTTTGGATTGGGAGATGCCTCAGAGATAAATAACCTTCAGGTCCGATGGCACAACGGAGACGTTCAGCAATTCAGTCAAGTACCAATTCGTCAAATTGTCACATTTTCGCAGGATTGACACTTTTCGCCGTTAATACTACAATAAATAGGACGGGATTAGCGGTCGGCAACTGGTAGTCAGTTAAGAGATGTCCCGTAAACCCAAACCCGTAGCCTGCAACAACGGCGCAGGGTTTTTGCGAATCAACGCTGAATGCGCGTGTGGCATTCATCGGGGTGTTTCCCCCAGGTCTACGTTGTATAATACGATGTATCCAATCCACCCGACCGAACCGCAAGGTATAATTAAAGAATGAAGATTGTTGAAGAGAGAGAAGCGTGGATTCACACGCATTTCATCCTTGATAGTTTCTTTGTCACCGAGCAGGAACGCCGGCAGATCTCCATCAGTGTCGAACCGGAACTGATGCATCTCGGACTCCAGTACGGGTTGACGTATAACATCGCGCCTTCAAAACACCGCGCCATCATCGTCCTTGAGTGCATACCCTTCGATCCGGTCAAATCGGAAATTAAAAAACTGATTAACGATGTCATTGAAGATTTTCCCGTCCGACTCCCGGAACAACGGAACGTCGTTACCAATATTACTGTCACGGATAAAGAAACAGAAACAACGGATTTTAGTGACCGAGTCCCAGAGAAGTGAGGACGTGCGTGCCGACGGTACCATCGGTGATGTTGAAAATTGAAGGGAACTCGTCCCGCCAACCGTCATTAGCACTCGGGCAGAATTGGCGAGCGTTGCCTTCAATAGCCGTTACACCCGGAATCCGTGCGGCAAGTCCGGCGGAGTGTAAAAACGAAGCACCCGGGCACGTCAGATCCTGCACAGCGAGGAACATATCGTATCCTGCAGCGGCGGCACCCATCAGCAACGCTTGGGACTGCCCTTTACATGCCTTGAGCGCAACACCGGAATACCCTTGCTCACGTGCCAGTAGAAAAGTCTCAAAATCGGTGAGCGATTCGTCGATGACCACCGGTTTTATCTCAGCGGCTTTGTGCATCTTATTTTCTGGATGCGCCTTCAGATCCCGATCCGTCGGTTGCTCAATATAGGCGAGGCGTTGGAAAGCATTACGCTCCGCCTCTTGAATTTGGCTGAGAAACGCTAACAGGTATTCTACATCCTGACAGGTTTCATTGAAATCAGCGGAGTAGTGCCAGGTATCAACACCGCGTTTTGCTTGTGTTTCGGCAGTGACTTTGTCGATGGCGAGAACGCGTGCGACATCCCACGCCAAATCGTCGCCGTTTAGTTTAATTTTCAGATGCGTCAGTCCATCGGCGACAATCCATTCAGGGAGCGTTTCGGGGAGACCGTCATTGAGACGTTCTGGGATGTCCGCGTCGGTAAGTGGATCCAGGGCACCAACGAGATGATAGAGCGGCATATTCGGCTTCGGTTGACGCGCCGTATATTGGTCAAGGTATTGTCCGGTGAACCGTTCATTCAAAAAGTGCGACAGATCCGCCTCGATGAAGTCTTTGCTCAGTCCGTCGTAACTATTGATCCCGTTTGCTTTGCCGAACGCATCGTGGATTGCCGCATCAATCGGACTCGTCGTAACAACGGTGCAGAGTTTCGGCATCGGCGACGCGAGTTGCATAGTATGAGACAAATCATCGGCGATTTTTAAAAATTCTGGCTCCAGCACTTCAGAAAGTTCAAGCGGGTGTGCACAGAGCGTGCAATCCCGTGTTGTCGCTACCGCCAATTCGGCGAGGTTTTTCATCGCGGCAAGACTCTGGTCAAAAGGCGCATAGCGCGGTGGAAATGCCCAGACGTTACCGAGCGGCATGGAGCCTCTTCCTTCTGCCTCTTGGTTTCCATCGCGCGTCTGAACTCGCATGCGGACGTTAAAGAGGACGCAGTGGTCCGTCGGTACGCCACCGAACTTGAGCGGCGTACGGTATTGGTGTTCTTTAAAATCGTAATGAACGTCAAGGATACGGATATCTGTCGGTTTTGACATAGTCTCCTCGTCACAATCGTCTGTTTTCTTTCATCCTAACCCATTTTCTACGGCACGTCAAGCAATTTCAGGGCGTTTCGTTGAAAAAAGAATCGGATTGTTCGGATCAAAAGACAATAAATAGTTTTCGGACTACGAGCGAGTGTGTTTGTAGTAGTGCGATTCATCGCACGTTCTGAAGGTGTGTATAACGGGCATTGTCCCGCAAGTCCACACGTGACTTGCACATGGTTTCCCTACTACGAACCACTTAACTTGAAGCATGGAAGACTAAATAGCCCTAACCCAATTTCTCTGTCCCTTATGGAGGTTCTGCCAATGGCACACAACACAAAAGTCCAAAAACTCACTTCACTTCTCGATAAACATCAAACATATCGGGACACCTGTCTCAATCTCATTGCTTCGGAGAACACGCCTTCGCCGTTGGTGGAGGAACTTTTTGACGAACGGTTGGCACGACGGTATGGGAATTATTCTGGTGTTGACATTTACCAACGGAATTACAAAGGCAATCGCTACATCGCTGAAATAGAAGGATATACACAGGAGTTAGCAAAGGAACTTTTCGGTGCCGCGCATGTCGATTTCCGACCGCTATCAGGGAACATCGCCGGGATTGCAACGACATTTGCATTAGCGAAACCGGGCGATACAGCGTTAGAGGTTCACAACGGACACCACTATGCCCAAAAATTGTTGTCCTCACCACTTAAAATAGAACTACAATCAATTCCGATCCCGTGGGACGGACGACGTTCAAACATTGATCTCGATGCAACGCTTGAACTGATTGCAAAACACAAGCCCAGCATCATCAATATCGGTTCCGGTGTGTTTCTCTTCCCGCAACCCGTGCGGGAGCTGAAAGATGCCATGCGCCAAGCGAATCCGGATTCCTACCTCATCTATGATGCCTCACACGTCATCGGACTTATCGCTGGTGGACGGTTTCAGTCGCCGTTTGATGAAGGTGCCGATGTCATCATTTCCAGCACACATAAGACACTTGCGGGACCACAGGGCGGAATGGTTCTAACGAACGATGCATCCATTGCCGAGCGAGTCGCGAAGGGTGTCTATCCGTTGCTGATGAGCAATCACCATCTGAATCGGCTTCCAGCGTTAGCAGGGACGTTTATCGAGTGGATGGAATGCGGTAAAGCACAAGCAGATGCGATTGTTACGAATGCGAAGGCACTCGGACAGGCGTTAGCGGAACGTGGGGTTCCGATCCTCGGTGCCGAACTCGGTTTCACGCAGTCGCATACCTTGATACTGATTGTAGATAAGTTTGGGGAAGGCGGTGCGCTCGCAAACCATCTGGAAGCGTGCCATATTATCGCAGGTGCCGCGGGATTAGCACCGGAAGTCGGCATATCTGGATTGCGTATGGGTGTTCAAGAGGTTACCCGATGGGGTATGACCCCAACGGATGCGCCGGATATCGCCGAATGTATTGTCTTAGCACTTTCTGGTGGGATGCCTGAACAACTCAAGCCGAAGGTCGCAGAAGTCGCGCGTCGTTTCGACACAATCCAGTTCACCGTCGAGTAAAAAGAAAAATATACAAACAAATAGGATTTGACTCCACTACACCGATGGCGGGGTGTTTTGCTTGGGATTTTTGCTGGGGTGTTTCCTCAATTTCCCTCCTAACCTCGCCAGTGATATTATACCGATGCGCGCGTCCTTTGCTATAAATGTTTTAATTTTTTTATACTTGATACTTAATAACTTTATATGGTATAATAGTTAAACCATAATTAAGCAAAACACGTGCAGAAAAAGGAAATATTCATGAATAATAAACAAACCTTTATTACGGCAGTACAGGATGGCGACATAAACACAGTTAAGCGTCTATTGGTGACCGATGAAACACTCGTCTCACAAATCGACGCGCCATGGTTTAGTTTCGATGCCCCCGCCATTGTATTTGCCGCCGCCTCCGGTAACCGCGAACTCATCGAGGTTCTGCTTGATGCTGGCGCGACCATCGATGTCAAAAGCAGTTGGTGGGCGGGTGGCACTTCAGCGTTACAGCATGCTGCTGGCTCTATGCTAAACTACGACAAAGAACTCGCCAAATATCTGATTGAACGAGGCGCGACCATCGACGCGCATGCCGCTGCAGGTTTAGACATGTCCGAAAAACTCGCCGAACTGATCCGCGAAAATCCTAAAGTCGTCAACGCACTGGGGAGCGATGGTATGTCTCCACTCCATTTCGCCGCCACTCCCCGAATCGCTGAACTCCTTCTCGCACACAGTGCCGATATAAATCTACGAGACCGAGATCATAACGGCACGCCAGCACAATGGACGATGAGAAGACGGCCCGAGGTGTGTCGCTATCTCCTTGAACAGGGTGCCGAGGCGGATGTTGTCCTCTGTTGTGCGACGGGTGACGTTGAACGCGCAAAGGCAGAATTCCAAAAGAATCCGGAACTCCTCAAGCTCCGAATTAATGTGAAATCCCCTAAAGGCTACGTGATACCACCGTTGCAGTCACCGGATCTTGACACAGATGAAGTTCCTGGTGGACATGTCTATGCCTATCAAATCGGACCTACTATGCCACTGCTTGAGATAGCACTTCAATCCCAACAACCAGCAATCGTTGATCTACTTATTGACGCAGGTTATGAAATCAACCTTCGGGATTGGTATGTGCTTGTTGGGCAGGGACCGAAGCGGTTTGATACATTGCTGAAAAGTTTTCTTGCCAAAGGGCTGGACATCAACGCACGTCAGAAGCATAGGCACGGAATGTGGACACCCTTGCATTGGGTAGCGCAGCGCGGTCTGACCGCTGGAGTCCTATATCTGTTAGAGAATGGTGCGGATCCGAATATCACCGATGACAAAGGACGGACCCCGATGCATATCATCGCGCAAAAGGGCGTCGGAAAAAACCAGATGCAATTGCTCATAGAACACGGCGGCGATGCTAACATCCGCGATGCGGACGGCAAAACGCCACTCGACTACGCGCGAAGATCAAAACGAAAATCTGTTGCAAATTTCCTCACGGAATGTGCAAATCAGGCAGAGAAAGATGTTTAATTTCCCTTGACATCTTTAGTTGGGTTATGATATAATAATTTGTATTAGTTAAGATAAACAATTGGGAGGCAGATAAAATCATGGAGCATCAAACACAAAACTGGGTAAAGGTTGCCGAGTTGCATGAGGTTTCTGAAGGAAAACCGAAAGCGATTCAGATGGGAGAAGGGCGTAGCATTGCCCTCTTCAACGTTGATGGACGGATTTACGCAACCGATAACCAGTGTCCGCACATGGGCTATCCGCTAACACGGGGAACGGTCCGCAATGGCATCTTAACATGTGATTGGCACCGTCGCAGTTTCGATTTGGAAGGCGGTGGCTGTTTCCATGTTGAATGCGATGACTTGCGCACTTTTCCTGTTGACATCCGCGGTAGCGAGATTTGGATAGAGCCGGGGGATTTAACGTACCGGCGCGCCGAAGAACATAAACAACTGCTTCGGGAAGGACTTTTGAGCGAAGATCGATGGACGATGTCCAAGGCGATTTCGTTGCTCCTAAAAGGGGGGGTGCCAGAAGAAGAGGTAATGGGAACAATTCTGGAACACGTCAGTCGCCACATCGCCAGTTCCCACGGTGCAGAAGGCGGTGGTGATGTCTCTCGACTCATCAACGGACTCAGAGTGGGTCGCAGATATACGGATGCCGATAGACTTATCGCTGTTACGACTTCGGCTTGCTCCGCCGCGGGACCCGCATCGGAACGCCTTGAAGTTGTCCCGTTGCCAGAACCTGTCACATGGGAGAAAATAAGTCAATGGATCCGAAACTTCTCTTATGAAGGGCAATCCGGACGGATTGAACGATGTTTATTTACAGCGTATCATAAGGGTGACGCGGAAAAGTTGCGTCCATTGCTCTTTGAGTGTGCTGTTGAACCCCATTTTATCGATCTGTCTCATATTCCGCTCTATGTCAGTTATCTCTCGGAAGTTATCGATGAATTCGGATGGGAGCGTGCTTCGGAACTCGTATTTTACCTCGGTGCCCAGCTCATTGGGCATCGTCCAGAAGAGCCAGAACGCTATCGCAGAGACGCAATTCAACTTATGCGTCAGATACTTCCTACCCTTGAAAGTGCTGACTTAGAGCAAACCGATGAATTTGACGAAGATGCTTTCGTCGAAGCACTCACAAGCGTCGATCTCCAGCGATCGTTCGAGGCGGTGCAAACAGTCTTGACTGACGGTGTAAAGTTAGAGAGACTCATTACAACGCTTGTCCTCCTCGCCGCGGATAGGATGGTACACACTCCCGTGAATGTGGATGCCGGTTGGGAGAACTTAACGACGGAACTCAACCTCGCCGCATCTTTACGGAGTGCGCAACAGGTTGGTGGAAACAAGGTCGCCGCAAAAGGGGTTTTCCACGTTGCATGGCAAATCTTCGCTGATCGTTGGATAAACATTCCCTCACGACTTCTCAGTCAACCGCTGAGTGAAGAAAAATTGGATGTCGCGAATGAGGCAGAGGGAATCAAGCATATTATTGATACCATTGAGACACTCAATGTCCAGGAGGTCGGAACACGGGTCCTTGGCTATCTAAATGCTGGTTACTGTGCTGAACGATTGATTGAAGAAATCGGGCATACAGCACTTTGGGATGATACGGGGAGCCAAGTCTTACCGACGTTGCGTACTGTATTTGAAGAATGGAAGCGCGCCGAAGGGCATCCCGCACAGTCCCAACTCTTGGTCGGATTGGCTCGCTACGTCACAGATATACGATCAAACACGGACAACAAATCTGCCGCTACCACCGCGATGCGTTTCGCCGAAGGTAGAACAACAATCGAGGTCTTTGAAGAGTAATCGCTTATGGACTCAAGAAAGTGGCGTGGATGAGGGAAAATCGGCATTCAATGGATGTCTCATTCGCTCGCTTTTTTTGCGAATCAAGCGTTAGGAGAATTTGCGCATGCAGTATGATGACAATTCGCCATTCTATAAATTGCTTGCTACGAAGTATAAAAAAGAAGAGGAGCCTCTTGGTATTGCTATCGTCGAAGCGCATCCAGAGGTCGCGAAACTGGAGTGGCACGGTCCTGATAAACAAGGACAGCCGTTTGTCAAAGGCAGTACCGCACTGCATTACGCTGCCAATGATGGAAAAGATCAACTTGTTCTTAAGCTTCTTGAACACGGTTCGGATATTAATGCAAGTGGTGCACACTGGTACCGCTCTGTCCTTTCTTGGGCCGCAAATAATGCGCAAATTTCAACGATCCAGTTACTTCTTGAAAACGGAGCAGATCCAACATCCTTAGATGCGCTACATGCCGCTGCGTTTGGCGGTTCTTCGCGCGGTGGAGAACGGGAACAAGAGTACGCAGAAACGCTGCGAATTCTGGTTGATGCGGGTGCCGATATGAACGATCGCTGCCATTTTCAGAACCAAACCCCTCTTGGAATTGCTTTAAAAAGCGGGAACAGCGGCGCGATTGACTATTTGCGCGGAATTGGTGCCGCGGAAGTATAGAATTCACCCAATCTGACTGGATACTTGACGGCAGGGTTTCGTCGGATAAGAACAATTAACGTGGGTTTGATAATAAAAGTTCAAGGGTTCTGTAGGTTGGGTAGAGCGGTGAATAACAGAAAAGTCTTCAATCCATCAGTAAAATTCTGATTTTCAATGAGACGTTTATGGAAATAGACATAGCGAAACCCAACAAACAAATTAAGTCACGCCTCAGAGGAGATATACAATGTTAAACGAAAATACCAATTTCGTCAGAGTTGCTGCCCTCAGTGATGTAGCAGAGGGAAAACCGAGAGCAGTCAGAGTTGAAGGACATAGCATTGCCCTCTTTCAGCACGAAGGTGCTGTCTACGCCACGGATAACCAATGCCCACACATGGGCTACCCACTTGTGAGAGGACGCGTCAGGAGGGGTGTCTTATCCTGCGATTGGCACGGCTGGAGCTACGACATGGAAGGCGGCGGATGCTTCACGGGGGGGTGTGATGACCTCGCCACGTTTCCCGTCGAAGTTCGGAACGGTGATATCTATATAGATGTCGCCAGCGGCGGAAAGAAACGCGATGATGCCCATTTCCTCCTGTTGAAAGAAGGCTTGCTCTCCACCGACAACTGGACGCTTTCTAAAGCTATCGCCATTATGTTAGCCAAAGGCGTTTCGGAAGAAGAAACGTTGGAACTGATGGTGAAGCACATGGGAGGACATATCTCTACAGATAGAGGAGCATTCGAGGGTGGCACAAAACTGGCTATGATGATGAACGGCGTAAAGGTCGCGCATATGTACCAACCTGAAGACCGGCTCATCCCATTGATGATGGCTGCAGATGGCGCATCGGGCAGACTCGGTGATCGACCGGATCGTCAACCGCTCCCACCTCCAGTTGACTGGCAGAAACTACAAGACTGGATTCGCGTGTTCACCGCCGATAAAGAGTGGGAGGGTATCGAAAAGTGCCTGATTACTGCACGGCGGTTGGGAGGGCATGATGAAAAAATCATTCCGTTTCTCTTTGAATGCGCCGTTGAACCCTTCTTCCTCAACCATTACAGAAACCTCATTGATCTCACACACTTGGCTGAATTGTTAGAACAATTTGGTTGGGAGTTGGCTGGGGAGTTGGTCTGTAGTCTTGGCGCAAAGATCCTTGGGCAAGGACGAGGTAGACCCGGCGAACTTCACCGTGAAGCTATTCAGAAATTAGAAGGGATTGATCATATCTTTGATGAACTTCCACAGGAGACATCAACCGAGAGTTCTGTTGATTACGACGAGGATAAATTCTCAGCGGCTCTCGTGAGTGGGGATCTCGACGAGGTTTTTGATGCTGTAACGGAAATGCTTACGGCGGGGGTTCCTATTAACACACTCGCTACGACTATGGTCATGACAGCAGGCGATAGGATGGCACGCACACCCGTGAATATGAGTCCTGGTTGGTGGGATCTACAGGAAGAAATGGAAATCGCGTCAGTAGTGAGAAAGGTACTTCGACACGGCGGAACCAAAGTCGCTGCTAAGGCACTCTACCATGCCGCGTGGCGATTCTTCAACAACCGATGGCTTAACATCCGCCACCAACCGATTACAGAGTCAAGAGCACCTTCAACGTCTGGGACTCTTGATGAAGACTCGACACTTTCCGAAATTATGGAGGGTATAGAATCCGTCCGTATCCAGGAAATTGGACGGCGTACCCGCGAGTATCTCAACGCAGGATGTTCCGCGGAACGGTTAATGTCTGAAATGGGGCTATGTATCCTTAAGGACGACAACGGAGACAATCTCCTGAGTTCGATTCGCATGGTGTCCGAGGAATGGAAAACATGTGAAGCACATCCTGCCAGAAATCAGTTGATAGTCGGCTTGGCACGGTGGGCAACGGATATTCGTAGGAATGCTGGAAACGATTCCGCTGTCCAAACTGCACATCGTTTCGCCCGCGGTGAAACCGCGACGGAACTCTATGAATAGTATCAATTTATTGGTATAATGGGGTGAGGTTTCTGTGCCTCACCCTACTTATCTTTATCTCATGAAAAATTTGCTTATCGCTTTTCTGTTTAACTTCTTATGCGTGTCGGTTCAAGGCGCAACGTTGGATTTCGCTTTTCAACTCGGCGAGAAGCAGGAGCCACGGCTTGACAAACTGCTTCCTGATGTCGCGCGACAAATGGCTTTCAGCAGTGACAGCAAAAAGTTAATTGCAAAAGGAATGGGCGGCATCGTAGTGAAATGGGATGTCCAAAGCCAACGAAAACTGAAGATAAGCCGCATCCACGCGAAACAATGGTTCGCCTATTCCAGTGGATCGAATCAAATGTTGGTTCGAGACGTGGGTGACAACATCACTATCCTTTCGCTGGAGAATGGTGAGAAGATACTACTGACGAATGGGCAGTATGAGAGTGGTAGTCTGTCTGCGGAGGGTACGCTTGCAGTGTTGTCAAAAGGTGATAACGAAGTTGAGGTTTGGCAACTCGCGAAGCAGGGTCCAAAAACTGTTAAAAGTGAGGGATCTGTTCGTAAGTTGAAGGTACTTCAGACAAGTCTTCCCGTCAGAAACGGTCTCATACTTTCTGATAATGGTCAGTTCATCGCCGCCGCGGAAGGAATTTACCGAGACGGCGAAGGACATCGGACGGCTATTGAGATTTGGAACACAACCGATGAACATCCGATGAGAGTCTTCAACACAGGTGAGATTTTAGGGGTCTGGAACGTACTGTTTTCACCGGATGCAACGATGTTAGCCGTTGATACACAAAAGAACGCACAATCCGGAA
Organism: Candidatus Poribacteria bacterium; assembly: GCA_965220065.1. GTDB lineage: Bacteria > Poribacteria > WGA-4E > WGA-4E > WGA-3G > WGA-3G. The sequence goes on along the minus strand of OZ244804.1, from coordinate 2,474,393 downwards.
TCCGGATTTGGGAAGTTAAAACGGGCAGGCAGCTCCTTACGAAATCCGAATTTGAAGCGTATTGGACACGGGCACTTGCTTTCTCGCCAACTTCAGACTATCTCGCTTCGGGTGGTGAAGGTGGTAATCTTCGGATATGGGACATTTCCGAAGGCGAATCGGTGATTTGGGAAACCTACCCCACTGGCATTCAAGCGTTAGCCTTCTCGCCAAATGGTAAGTATTTGGCAGTCGCTCTTTGGGATGCCACAATCCAAATTCTACACTGGGAGACGAGTCATGAACGATGAAAAAAATTTAGAAAAAGGATCTTACATTGATGCAAAAGGACGCACACGCTGGCATGAGAACGATGAGATTGCGCTGAAATTCTTGGAACTTCACACTTTTCTGATTATTGCCGACTATCCAGAAGACCATGCCTCGCGATATCCATGGTTGTCGAATTATATCTCTCGGTTCCCGGAACCGGTATCGGATCTCATCGCTCAAGGACGGTTAATAGAGGAGATTCCGGGGGCTGGCGAGGTGGTGGAACAAATTGTTAAGGAATTTCTGGACACGGGAACGAGCGCAAAATTGGAAGAGTTTGCCGGCGCTACGCCACGAACCGTTGTAGAACTCGTGCCTATCCCCGGATTGGGTGCTAAGACGATTAAGAGACTCTACGAGGAGGTCGGTGTAGATAGCCTCGTTTCGCTCCGAACAGCAATTGATGAAGGGAAACTAAAAGGTTTCAAAGGCATCGGCAAAAAGACGTTGGAAAAAATTGAGGCATACCTTGATGAAACGTTATAGGCTTTGGGACTTACGCATGTCCTCTTAAAGTCCCCCTGATAAGGGGACCTGGAATGCCATAAGGCATTCATACCCGGGGAGGTTCCCACACGGGAAACCTCATACCGTTGATTCTGATTCTTTAGGGGGTTAAATCACTGAAATGACGGCTTTTTAGGTGAATCTATCGCTTTTTTATCCAATTTGCGTAAGTCCTGAGGCTCATTGAGGTCTGTAAGGGGAATCTCCGAAAACTGAATAGCTCTTAGAAATGGACGGATTTTTGATTTCTTTTCTGATGTGTGCTATTCTTTTAAGAATTGATGGACACATGGGTACTGATTTGGCTACCCCAACAGAAATACACACAATGGTTGTCTGTGGAGCGGAGGGATATGCGGGATAATAAGGTCCAATTTGCCGTCGTCAGAGAAGATCCGATGGTGGAGGCGGAGTTGATTCGTTTGACAGGGGCTAATGACGTGCTGTTAGTTGCTTCTGGTGGGTGCACTGCCCTAACACTACAAGCATTGTTCCCTGATTTGCATATCACTCTGTTTGATTTTAATCCCGCACAGTTGGAACGGGTCCGAAAAAAAATGAGTGCCTTGCGGGATGTTGATGAGACGAGACGGCATCGGAGATTTAATATTGGGACCAGCGATCCAAAAGGACTCAATCAGAATGGTAACTTTGAGTCACTGTTCCGGGGTTTGCGAGAGTTTATCTTTGATCTGGTTGCTGACGAAGCGGAAATCAATCTGTTGTTTGAAGAGGAAGGTCGACTCGACAGTGTCTCAGAGGTGCTCTTCTCCAGTAAGTATTGGCGAGTCGCGTTCGATCTATACTTCAGTGACTCGCTTCTGAATGCGATGTTTGGTCCAGACGCGACACAGCACGCTGAACCTGGGAGTTATCCGCGTTACTTTCAAACGTTATTTGAAAGAGGGTTGACTGCCTCGCAGGCGTTTGATAATTACTTCCTTCACCATGTGTTTCTTGGATACTATATCCAACGTCCGAATAGTTTACCCCACTACCTCTTAGCACCATCAACAGATTATCATTTTCAGATGATCGAAGGTACACTGGATCAAGTACCGGAGTTACAACGTTTTGATCTAATATCTCTCTCCAACATCATGGATTGGATGCCGTTAGCTGAGATCAACTCCCTTATCGGTCATCTTCAAAACGAAATGAGATCGGGCGCGAGCATTTTGTATCGTCAACTCAATAATGGCACCGATCTTTCAACTTACTTTGGCAATTCATTCGAGTTCAATCCAGCATTGGGAGTCCGATTCCACGACGCAGAACGTAGTTTATTTTATTCCAGCGTTCATGTAGGGAAAAGGAGGTAACTGCCAGTGAACGCAAGTATTGACAACATCTTGGAAGAGACGAATGTGTGGATGAATCCGTACTTTCAATCTTTACGAGACGGAACTTTTGATTTTGATGATTTTGTGGAAACACAAATTCAATTCTATTTTGCCGTCGTGTTCTTCAATCGTCCGATGGCGGCACTTGCTGCCAAGATCCCGACATCAGAATTACGTTTAGAGGTTATTCGCAATGTTTGGGAGGAACATGGTGAAGGCAATACGTCACTCATGCACGAGAAAACATTTCTCGCTTTTCTTGACAGGTTAGCCGAAATTAAACCCGAAGATATTGCCAAACGTGCAATGTGGCCCGAAGTTCGCGCCTTTAATACAGTGCTTGTCGGTGCTTGTGTGATGGATGAATACTTGATTGGTGCTGGTGTCATGGGAATCATCGAGCGGATGTTTTCAGACATTGCAGGATGGCTCGGCGAACAGGTTGTGAGTCATGCCTGGATCCCTGTGGAAAAACTGATTCACTATAATCTCCATGAAGACCTTGATATTAAACATGCAGACGATTTCTTTGATGTGCTGCGTCCGGCATGGGAGGCTGATGTCGAAAATAGATACTACATTGAACAGGGATTGCGTCTTGGGGCATGTGTCTTCGATTCGCTCTATGAAGGACTTTACAAGGCACGAAAACGTCGCATCTATCGCGATGTGCGCGGACCCCATACACGGGCATCGTAGCAATATTGAGGTGTCGGATGCGGATAAACCGTTCTTTGAATATCAAAGAATTACCCAATGAGGAGTGGAAAGTTTTCCAATCTCAGATCGCGGGCTTAGAAAAGGGAACAAGTTATCCGTTGGGTGAAGATCGATTCGAGATTGACCACGGTGAAGATTATTTTGCTTTCTTCACGCGTCTGGGGCAGCTTCACTACTACGTGGTGCTTGATGGAGATCGAGTGGTAGCGGTAGCCGCTGCGATCTTGCGCCGGGTCCCCCCAGCGAGCCGTGAAGAGCCAAAAACGGTGTGGTATCTTTGTGACTTGAAAGTTCATCCTGAATACCGCGGACGATATCTTCCTGTCTCAATATTTGTCCACGCCTTTCCAAAACTGTATCCGCTTTCCCCGCACGCGTATGCCGTTTCTATGGATGCGGATAGAGAGCGTCCGAACCGCGTTGCACTGATGCTAAGACGTTTTCCGCTCGCGCCGATGTCAATCGCAACAAAATTGGGGATTGTCTCCTTAGATGCCAAGAGAATGCAAAAAGTTGAACCGATCTTACGAGAACACTTTGGATGTGTTTCTTATCTATCGTTGGAAGGCAAAAAGGACATCATCCTGCAAAGCACTCGCGCCCCGACGCCACTGTTACACGTTCAGTTTGGTCCGTGTGCAGAGCAGGGGCTAACCCAACCGATTGATGATTCTGTCCATATGTTCTGTGTGTCGATGGATCATCCACTGATTGAGATCTTGAAGCATCAAGCGATTTATCCGTCAGCCACAGCCACGGTCATTCATCATCGTATGGAGAAATGGGATTGGGGGTTTATCCTCACCAGCGACATCTAATAAGACTTACGTACTTGAAAAAAATCGGTGCAAGGTAGTAGGCACGCTCCGTCGTGCCGTCCACAGATAAACAACTTCAAGGATCAACACCAAGACTCACTCGGACACACTTTTGTATCGAAATTGTGTGGATCCTATTTGACAATGTAACGTCCGTAACTTGTAAGAGTGATTCTTGAATCTTAAAATCAATAGGAGGCGTTGGAACGCGCTGTCACAGCGTTTTTTGCAAGCACATCCCGGACATGTCGCGTCCTATAAATGCAATTATGGCGAGATCACTCACTGATGGTGAAATGGTTGATGGCAAGAAGCATGGGTATTGGGTTACCTATTATGCCAACGGATTTAAGCGAAGCGAAGGTAACTACATTCACGGTAAGAAAGACGGACCTTGGATCACTTACCACAAGAATGGCAACAAGGCAGGCGAAGCCACCTTCCGCGATGGAAAATACGAAGGTCTTTGTGTCACCTATCATGAAAATGGGAACCTCAGAGCCAGTGGTGTTTTTCCTAAACATGTCGGCAAATCCTACGATGGGAAAAAAGAGGGTCCCTTTTACAGTTACGAGGACGATGGCAAGACGGTATGGCTAATCGTAACATACAAAAAGGGCGGAAGTCGCGCGAAACCGGATGAACATCCGCTGGGTGTCTGCGAAGTTTGCGGCGAAGGTAGACGTTTGAAGTGGGGAAATACGTGTCCGCAGTGCGGTAACGAACTGGAACCTCTTGACAGTCGTCAATAATACTTGGGGTATTCAAAGAAAACGTAACCGTTCCAAACGCCTACTGATAACTGTTAAAAAAAGGAGGCTAAAACGATGAAAGTTATGAATGCTTTGATTGCTATGACGGTTCTCTTTATTGCAGGAATATGGGTTCAGGAAAGCACAGCAAAAATCGATCTAGAAACTCTTATGGGAATGTGGCTCTTTGATCACGGAAAAGGCGATGTGGTTAAAGACGCCTCGCCGAACGGAAACGATGGAGAAATCGTTGATGCCAAACGGGTTGACGGGAAGACAGGCAAGGGAATTGAATTTGATGGTGCCAGTCATGTGGTTATCCCAGCGAGTAAGACCACCGATGACTTCCTTGACGGGTTTACGTATCTACTCTGGGCAAAACCGCTTCGTAACCCTTCCGGTCCGCACGTTCGACTCATAGAACGGGATTGGCATAATCCGAACATTCTTATCGGTCCGACTGACTTTTATGGCAGTTTCCTTAAAGGCGGAATAGATAGTAGTCAAGTCCGGGGTGGTACCTGGGAGATGGACGAGTGGAGTTTCGTCGCTTTAACCCACGACGGTAAGACGCTTATCCTCTATGTCGATGGCGAGGCGGTCGCGGATTTAGGTGTAGGAAAACCCGATTTCAGTCAGCAGCACGATGGTGGTTCAATCTGGTTAACCCGTTGGAAAGGCGGAGCGGGATGGGACTTTGCGGGGGTCCTCGACGAAGTCGCTATCTTCAATACTGCTCTCGGTGAAGATGACCTCAACACCATCATGGAAAAAGGACTTGAGAAAGCACTATCCGTTTCCCCGGTTGATAGATTGACGACCACTTGGGGAAACATCAGAAGAATAGCAGTCAGCGGTCAGTAGTCAGTAAGACTTTTAGCAGGAACGGTTCTCGTTTGAGTTGTGCGTCCTCTTTACTGACGGCTGATTGCTCTTAAAACCGCAAGGAAAATTAGAAAGATGGCAAAATCACTTACAGAGGGTGAGATGCTCAATGGCAAGAAGCACGGATATTGGGTCACCTATTACGCCAATGGATTCAAGCGCAGCGAGGGTAGTTACATTGAAGGTAAAAAAGAAGGGCTTTGGATCCAGTACCACAAAAACGGGAACACGGCAAGCGAAGCCTCCTTTCGTGATGGCAAGAACGAAGGCGAGTACATGTGCTATTACGAAAACGGGAACCGCAAATGGGGTGGTCCCTATCGAGAACATGATGGTAGTTCCGCCGATGGCAGAAAAGAAGGTGTTTGGCTCTGCTACGAAGAGGATGGTGAGACGGTGTGGCGTATCATTACCTACAAGAAAGGCGGTGCTCGCGCGAAACCCGATGAATATCCGCTCGGTGTCTGTGATGTTTGTGGTGAGGGGCGGCGTTCAACGTGGGGCGACACCTGTCCACAATGCGGAGCAGAAATTTCTGACTAATCCTCAAAAATTCTGAAGTTTTTTAGCCGAATCGGGTTTCAATATTCATTACACCTTGATAGAGGTGTTCAATCGTCTCACTACGAACCCTTCTTCTCGTAATTTATAGTAAAACCCAGAAGGACATGGACCCTCTAAAAACACAAAACACCTCTCCGTCGCTGGCGAGGTTTGCAACCTTACCCTTCCATAAATCCAAGTTGCTACTTAACGAGTCCTGCACGTTTGAATGATGATATACCACTTTAGCGAGGAGCCAGACATCTCCTACTTTGAACCGCGGTTCTCAACGCCTGAGTTGGGAGCAGTTGTGTGGGGTATATCCGAGGTAGCTATGTATAAATATCTCCTACCACGCGACTGCCCCCGCGTAACCTTCCGAGCTGACGATCAGACTTCCGCACGAGACGTTCAATCGTTTTTTGGGCATAGTAGTGTGCGGTGTGTTGTGGCAATTGAAAGCTGCTGGCTCGAGACAGTGCGAAGGACTAAACTCTATCGTTACCACCTTCCTGCTGATACGTTTAAACTTGCCCTTGAAGATGAAAGAACACAATACTATATCTCGCATCAACGTGTTACCCCGTTATCTGTTGTTTGCATCGATGATCTGTTGAAAGCCTTAATCGACTTCGGCGTTGAATTAAGGATTATGCCCTCTTTATGGCCCCTGTATGATGCAGTCGTCAATTCAACATTGGCATTTTCAATAATTCGCATGCGAAATGCACAACCACGGGACCTCGCTATGGCGTTCCATCCGCCATGTGTCGCCTTGCGGCTATAGGAATACCTCGCCCGACCTCAAAAGATTAGTCCTCAGCCACCCGCACAGTATGCAATACGAAACGACACCCAACGAAAATTAAATAAAAAATAAACTTGCATCTACAAACCAAATATGTTATCATACATTAACATATTATCATGTGTAATGTAAATAAATATGAACTAAGTGAGTAGACTGCGTTCCATGACTGCAGTGGTGCGCGGTTAACGGGGGCCTCGCCCGCTTCCGATAGGTTAAAACCCTCAAACCAAGAAACGGAAACCAGAAATAGAGTAGCAGTTTTGCTGCACTACAGCAACAGTTTCCGAAAAATAGTTTAAAACAGGAGAATCAATTATGAACAAGATTCCAACAGTTGCTTTGCAAATACTCGCTCCCAGCGAGGGCGTTGCAGATGGCTCGCTCAACGGCTTGTGGTTTAAAGTAAAATCAGATCCCCACCCAACCGACGATCTTATCGTCGGTTTGAGAGTGTGTGCATCCGACGGAAGCGTTAGACAGTCTGGTGTGATCGTGATTTCAAAAGGTGAAAGCCATTCCTCAGAATTTTTTTTCAAAACAGTGGCGGGTGAGCAGGATGTACGGCTGGAGATCGAACCCTCTGACTCTCTCGCCAAATTAGAATTCCCTATCCTTACAAATGAGGGCTATGTTATAGAGGCAGGGCATGAGTTCCTGGAGTATAAATTAGGAAACTTGTCAAAGATAGTCCCTTATCAGAAGAACGAGTCCCATCAATGCTTATGGACGGACGAGGATCGCTAAAACGTCGAGTTTCGATGGAAAAATCAAAATATCCATAGAAGCCGATGCAGAAGCAATTGTCGAAAAATATAGGAGAAATCTCATGAATATTGGAAGCATCATCCTTTTCGTCAAGGACATGAAGACCGTAACCGAATTTTATAGAGATATTGTCGGGTTGAACCCAGACGAAACGCAGCCGTTTGCTGAAAACCGTTTTTTCCGCTTTGATACCGGGGAGTGCAAACTGTGTCTGCATAGTTCAAATAAGCCGAACGATGGAAGACAAAAGATTGTCTTCCATGTTGAGAGTGTTAGTGCTATTCATCAAGATTTAAAGGCGAAGGGTTTGCGATTGAAACCCTTAAAAAATGAGGATGGACTGGCGTGTTTTGATATTTCAGATCCAGAAAGCAACAGAATTCAGTTTTGGGGAACCTATTAAAGGTCATCAGTTATCGACTATAGGAAGCACGATTTTCGGTATAAGAAATTTTTTAAAATTGGAGTTCTTACCGAATTCGCTCGTTGTCGGAGGAATAAATCTGTGAAAATTGATTTGGAGTTTTGGAATGTCTGGACGCTTGTTTTAATTTTCGGGGTGGCTTACCTCCCAGGTGATGTGTTAGCTGAAAGCGAAGAAATCCCATTTCATAGAACCGCAACCGCGATCCGTATGAGTGGTCCGCCACCACGGTTGGATGGTATTTTAGATGATGAAATTTGGAAAACCGCACCCCTCCACGGAGACTTCCAGCAACGCGACCCCGATGAAGGCAAACCGGCAACCGAACGGACTACCTTCCAAGTCGCTTATGATGACGAGGCACTCTATTTTGGGATCATGTGCTATGATAGTGAACCCCATAAAATCGTTGCCCAATTAGTTAGGCGGGATAATGTATTTGTTGACTCAGATAAAGTCAACATTAACCTTGATCCGCACTACAACCGGCAGAGTGCCTATTGGTTTACAGTTCATCCTTCTGGGTCTGTTACAGATGGGATCATTTCGGATAACAAACAGCCCGATAGAACATGGGATGGTGTATGGGATGCTAAGACGCAGATTCACTCAGATGGCTGGTCAGTCGAGTATAAAATCCCGTTCCATATATTGCGCTTTTCCCCAAAGGATGAATATATTTGGGGACTCCAAGTCAATCGGACGATCAGCAGAAAGAAAGAGGAGACCCATTGGCGTTTGATTAAGAAAGATGAACCAGGGTGGGTAGCCCGTTTAGGGGACTTGGCTGGCATCAAAGACATCCATCCGTCCCGGCATCTGGAGTTTATGCCTTACGCCATGGGACGTACAACTCTCAATAGCGGAACCGATTTATGGGGGAATGTTGGTACCGATATCCAATATGGAATCACCACTGGAACGACACTTAATGCCACAATCAATCCCGATTTTGGACAGGTAGAAGCAGATCCAGCGACTCTAAACCTCTCGGCATACGAGGAATTTTTTGAAGAACGCCGTCCGTTCTTTGTCAGAGGTGCATCCATCTTTCAAACCGACGACTATCGTTTCTTTTACTCCCGCCGAATCGGGCGGCTGCCAGGACATTTTGATATTCCTGACGGAGTGAAGGAGCTCAGCCGTCCTGAATCGACAACAATCCTCGGTGCCGCTAAAATCGTCGGCAGAACGCAAGGCGGAACATCTTTCGGCATCATGGAGGCAGTTACTGCCCCAGAGTATGCACAGATTGAGGAAACAGGTCTCCCCGCACGGATTGAGGAAACGGGCGACCGCCGCGAATATCTCATTGAACCCTTAACTAACTACTTTGTTGGCAGAATCAACCAGGATGTACTCAAAGGGAATTCCCGTGTTGGCGTGATAACGACGGCGGTCAATCGACAATCATCCAATTCTGCGTATGTCGGTGGTCTTGATTGGGATTTGAAGTTCGCAAAAGAGCGGTACCAGATAGGTGGCACTCTTGCAGGGAGTCAAGCGGGAAAACTGGATGCACAGAAATCGGGATACCTCACCCACCTTGAATTTAGGAAACGTGGGGGGTGGTTGAGGTTTGATACCAATTTTAGGGCACTCTCCCCTAACTTCGAGATAAACGACCTCGGCTATCGGCGACGGAGTGACATTGTAGAATGGAATTACGATCTTACAATACGGAAAGAACAGCCGTTTAGTATCTTTCGCTATATGCGATTTGGCCTTTACGGCTGGCGGACTTGGAATTATGACGGCGTAAATATCAATAGTTACTCAGAGATATGGACAATCGGCCGCTTAAAAAACTATTGGAACTATGACTTGTGGGTTGGTCGCAACTTAGAATCGTTTTCTGATGAGGATACAAGACGTGGGGGAACACTTATTAAGAACCCTCCGGGCTGGTGGGTATACACACGTCTCGCTACTGATAGTCGCAAAATGGTGCATCTCGAACTCAATCCAATTTTCTCATGGGATGACGATAAACGTTCGTACGCCTACGATGTTCGACTCCGCGTACGCATTCGGTTGGCATCGAACATTGAGGTCACCTTGGGACCGAGGTATAATTATCAGATACGCGATGCGCAATGGGTGAAGCAGATTGAACAAAATCAGAATGGGGAGATGAAGAAACACTATATCTATGGTGAACTCAAAAACCGAACCTTGGACTTCACCACCCGTGCAGATGTGAGTTTTACCCCAACGTTGAGTCTTCAATTCTACGTGCAACCCTTTATTACTATTGGGGATTATACGAATTTCAAAGAATTAGTCGAGCCGAAGTCTTATCAGTTCAAACCCTATCCCTTGAACGAGAACCTTGACTTCCATCGACGGTCTTTGCGTAGCAATACTGTTCTTCGCTGGGAATTTCGCCCGGGCAGCACGCTATTTTTGGTCTGGTCTCAATCGCGGGAGGCTGCCTTAGAATCCATTCGGGAAGTAGATCTCGAATTTCGTCCGCTGCATCGCTTGGGAAGCAGTTTCACAGATGAAGGGCAAAACATCTTTCTCATCAAATGTCGGTATTGGTTTGGGGTATGATAATCTGATTAACGGCTATTGGTATTGTTTTCCTGCATTGATGTCGAGAAATCATGAAAAATGATTTAAAAACCAGAATAGACACTTACTGTAAACTCAATACACATCTTTCCTACTTTAATAACGAACAGTTGAGTTCCTTGTTTCAGGGTGGACAGAACACGCGCCGCTGGACTGAAAATCATATAATCAAGTTAGGAAAATCAAAAGTGTTCGTTAAGAGGATTCCACTCACAGAACTTGAGTACCTTCACATGTTCTCAACGAAGAACCTGTACAATTTACCGACCTACTATAACTACGGTGTTGATTCTGCTGGTCTTGGAACTTTCCGCGAGCTTCTCATGCACATCCGAACAACGAATTGGGTGCTTCAAGGAGTTATTGAGAATTTTCCGTTGATGTACCATTACCGAATCCTGCCGCGTTCTGGAGAAAAGGCAAACTTAGACTTGGAGTGGTATAACGGATATATAAAATGTTGGAATAGTGATGAGAACATTGGAAGGTACATCGTTGAGAGGGCGAATGCAAAATACGAAGTGGCATTGTTTTTAGAGTATATCCCTTACACATTTTCAAAGTGGCTGGAAAAGAACGTAACCTCATTGGACCCATTTATCGACGAAATGCTGAGTACCATAACGTTTCTGAGAAATAACGGAATTATCCACTTTGATGTGCATTTCAATAATATTCTCACGGATGGAAATAAACTGTATTTAACGGATCTGGGGTTGGTGCTTGACAGACATTTTGATTTGAGCGAAGCCGAACAGGTATTTTTCAAGAAGCACATCCTCTATGACTATGGAGAATTTCTGTTCTGGTTTGGAGAGCATCTTCCATCAGTTTATGGGTGCCTTACAGACGCAGAAAAAAAGCAAATCATGGAGAAATATGGTCTCAGAGATGATACGCCACATTCGGAATCTTTTATTATTCTGCTGGACAATATCAGCGAAATCTACGCTGACGGTTTCATGAAATTAGAGAAAGACTATGTTAAAACTGTCATAAAATATCGAGACATTATTATGCTGATGTTTAAATTTTTTAGAGATATGGAGCAGAATAATAGAAAGGACACGGAATACAGCCACGCAAAATTAAGGTGTTTACTCACTGAGACAGAAATTCTTCAAGACAGAACTCTTTAGCCTACCAGAAGGTATGTAGCCAGTTGTTTAGCGAAACAACCACCAAGGTTTCGGCTGGCGACATACGGATCACCTCAAACAAATCCGTGTCATTCCATTTTCTCCCGAATCACTTAACCTTAAACCTCTTGAGGCCACAATTGCAATGATTAAAATTCAAAAGCACGGTGCCTTTCTAAGCACTGATAAAAATGGGTATCTCATCCCTGATGTAAGTTTGGACAAAATCCTCCCTCCATGGGATGAGGCAGTCAACTTTATTAAAGAAGCATATATCAAGCACCTCGGCGAACGCCTTCACAGTGTCTATATCAGAGGATCGGTTGCGCGAGGAGTGGCTGTTGAAGGCATATCCGACCTTGATTCTTTCGCGCTACTTCGTGGAAATCCCCCTAAAAAGAAAAATGAATTGGACTGGACAAAGAAGGTCAGCGAGCAATACATGAAACACTTCCCATTCTCTGCTCGTCCGGAAATCTGGTTCAATCGAGAAGCCGCGTTCCTTAAAAACCTCAAAGGATACTGGTGGCTGAAGTTGGGAGCAGTCTGTATACATGGCGAAAATCTAATTCCCCGCATTCCCGCTGTTAAACTCGAAACCCTTGCGACTAATTTAGAATTCCAGCGTGATTACATCTCAAAAATCGTTCGCGAATTTCACCAAGACGTAAAAAGTGCTGATCAGGAACATACCAAAAGGTACTGCCAGGGGATTTGTAAGGAGTTTCTACGAGCTGGCATGGTACTCGTGATGTCACGTGCTAAGGTTTTCTCTCGTGATTTGTATTACTGCTATGAACTGTTTGCCAGGTTCTATCCACAGGAGGAGGCAACCATGCGACAGGCGTTGGAATATGCTTTAAATCCAACAGAAAGTAAAGAGATACTTCTCCCTTTTGTTAAAAGGCTGGGTGAATTTCTCTCGCAAGAGGCAGACATTGATCGCTGAGGAGTTGATAAAAATTCTGAAGTTTTTCGTCTGCGTTGGATTTCAATTTTAGTTTCACCTTACACACAAAATTAACCAAAATTCTCGGAGGAATGAAGTGCGTATCATCGAGGGAATATTCATCGGTATTGCTGCAATTCGTTCAAACAAACTACGCTCCCTACTAACAATGCTTGGGATTATCATCGGGATTGCTTCGGTTCTGGCAATGATAGCAATTGGCGATGGTGCCAAGGAGATTGTCCAGCAAGACGTACAAAAACTGGGAGGTGCTAATAAACTTGTAATGTACCGCATGGGGTGGAAACGCGTAAATAATCGATGGGTCCGCAACCGTAGCAACGAATATCTGAAATATGGAGATGTCTTGGCAATCGAGGCAGAGTGCCCATCCGTTAAGGATGTCACGTCGAAAATCGTGAACTGGTCAGGGGTCCTTATCCAGGCTTCAGGCGGCACTGAAACCCGTGCGGGCTGGGGCGGTGTGGATACTGCCTATGACACCGCAATGGACTGGGATCTCAAAGCGGGACGCTTTATCACAGATGAAGATATTGAAAACGCAGCGAAAATCTGTGTGCTCGGAGATGAGGTCGCAACCGCCTTATTCGGTGATAAATCTCCTTTAGGACAAGAAATTAAAATCGCAAGGAGAAATAATTATTCTCACGGTCAATGGGGACGTAAAAAAGCGGAGCGATTCACAGAACGCTTTATAGTCGTTGGCACGCTCATGCCAAGAGGGACAAGTCTTCGATTCGGCTGGAGTTTCGACAATATCGCCTTTATTCCTATATCAACCGCGCAAGAACGCTTCACTGGTAATGACCATATTCAGTATATCTTGATCTTTGCAAATACCGTTGAGGATGTTCCCACGGCAATTGAAGAGGTAAAAACTGTCGTGAGAAAGCGGCACAAAAATCAAGACGACTTCATCGGAATCTTTGAGATGCACGCCGGCATGGCGCAATTAGAGAAAATCAGTAAAGTCATAAAAATCACTCTGGGAAGCATTGCAGGGTTCTCGCTCCTTGTCGGCGGTATCGGAATCATGAACATGATGTTAGTTGCTGTTACCGAACGCACGCGAGAAATTGGACTCCGAAAAGCACTCGGTGCGAAATCCTTTGATATCTTACTTCAATTTTTGATAGAAGCAATCATAATGTGTGGGATCGGCGGTGCGATCGGCATTGGGGTGGGCATGCTCGCGGGTGAAGGTATGGCGGTACTTGCCGTCAAAATCGTTAAAATCGTCCCCGAATGGCCCGCCGTTATCTCTTGGCAATGGGTTCTGATTTCCGTATCGTTCTCAGCGATAATCGGTATCTCGTTTGGTCTATATCCCGCAATTAAAGCATCCTCGCTTCCCCCGATTGAAGCATTACGCAAAAGTTAAAACGCAATAGGTAGTTTTGGGATGAAAATACATCAGATTTGGCAAGTTCAGGAGAAAAGTTGTGGTAGAACTGGGTTTCTGGGAGATTTTAATAATGCTTCCGTGCTTGCTGATTGGCTTGAGTCCTGTCTGGTTCGCTTTCACAAAGAGCACGCGTGTTCGCTGGGCCTTAGCCATTGGGTGGTGGGCTTTCGGATTTTTGCTTGTATCCGGTAACTCTCACAGGACAGGTGATCCGCCATCTTCTATAGCTCTTATAGGCTATCCAATTGGGATCGTAATTGGAGGTATCTTCTGGGCAGCTATTTATCAAGCTATTGGGTGGCTCTGTGTTCGGGTCTGGAGGTTTTTTCGCGAAAGAAAGTGAACCCAAAAATGTCAAAAGTATACGGAAAATTAAAGGATTTCAATCAAAACTACTTATCCTGAATTAAAATACCGTTATCCAGCCAATATTCGACTGATTTGTATGTGTGCCGAGTCCTCAATAGGAGACAATATGCATCAACTTGCTAACTTAATCAAGCATGAACTGATTGATAACCTCACCAGTGGTCGTTATATTCTAACAAGCATTGTATGTATTGTCTTATGTGTCATTTCTATCGTTTTGATGTCACACGATTACCAACACAGAGAGAAGCAGACGAGTTTAACACGTCGCGAAACCAGACGTCCGCAACCACTGAGCCTCATCGCGAAAGGGACAAATGAAGTGCGTCCAGTTGCCCCAAATTCGCATCCCAGATACGTCGTTATCGGAAAGGTTTTCATGACTTTTGGTGAGGAACGGCACATCTTTGAACTATTTGAAACCCCCGATTTCATCTATATAGTCAGTATCATCTTGTCAGTCCTCGCAATTTTTCTCTCTCATGATAGTATTTGCGGTGAGAAAGAGACGCATACCCTTTCCTTGGTCCTGAGCAATTCGCTTCGGCGATCAACATTTCTATTAGGGAAGTGGATTGGGGGCTATATCAGCCTGTTGCTGAGTCTCACCCCAGCTCTGTTGCTTATGTTCATCTATATGTTCGCTTTCTCTGGCGTTGTCCTTTCCGCAGAGCAGTTTCTGCGACTCGGTGGTATTATCGGATTTTCTCTAATCTATCTTTCTGTGTTCTTCACGCTCGGTCTACTCGTCTCCGTAGTGACACATCGAGAAGCCACTTCTCTCGTTTTGTGTTTATGTATCTGGGCAATTTGGACATTGTGGATACCGAGATTTGGGCTTTTAACCGCAAGGACAATTTTGCCGGTTCCCTCTGAAGGTGAGCACAGACAAATGAAAGAAAAGGTTGTTACCGAACATGAAATCACTGAGGAACAGCGAGAAATATTGTGGTCAATGGACGACACCTACATTTCCAGAGTCGATCGTCAAATTGAATTAGGACAAAACCTCGCCCGTCTTTCGCCGTTGACTTCTTACATCTATGGCTCAACCACACTCGCGCATACAGGAATACCAGATTATCAGGATCATCGTCGGCGACTTTTCGCATGGGTTAAAAGGAATACGAGACAAGACCTACATTGGACACAATGGTCGCAGTTCGTTCATCGTTCACAGACGCTTGGGCGTAGTTTCTCTGAGGCTTGGATTGATCTGCAACTGCTCCTCGTATGGAATGCTTTGTTGTTCATGGGCGCGAACTTAGCGTTTCATCGTTATGATGTCAGATGACAACAGGAATTGGAGAAAACATGTTCTGGACATTAATCAAAAAAGAGATACACGATCATATCCTCAGCACCCGGTTTGCAGTCTCAATGGTTTTGGCACTGATTTTTCTTATTGGATCAACGGCAATGTTATCGGTCGATAAGACTTGGGCAGGTCGTCAATTATATACAGGGTACAAACTTAAAGACTATCTATATACCAATAAGTATAGTTGGTACTGGATGAACCGGGACCTTCCGACTTTGCGGGTTTTGGCAACCGGATTAGACGAAGAGCTCTCCTTGAATGCCAATAGTGAGGCGATATGGGGACCTCAATTTGAAAACAATCGACAATATGTTCATAATCCGAATCGCTATCTCTTTTCACAGTTAGATTTTGTTTTTTTCTTTAGCGTCATCGGGAGTCTGTTAGCGTTCGTGTTTACGTATGACGCGATTTCAGGAGAGCATCGTCGCGGAACCTTACGGTTGCTGCTGATAAATCCTATCTCACGTCCTCTGCTTTTGACTGCGAAGTTCCTCGGGAGTTATCTCAGTTTAATCACTTCTCTACTACCGGCACTGGTGAGTGTAATTCTACTCTTATACCTTATGCCGAATGTGCATCTTCGCCCCTCCGACTGGGCAGCAACCTTATTTCTTTTTCTTCTGGCACTGCTTTACCTATCTGTTTTTTGCGCACTTGGACTTTTTGGGTCGTGTGCGACGAAACATCCGAAAACGACACTCACTATTTTGATGACATTATGGGTTGCTATCGTTTTAGTGATTCCCAACTTCAGCCCATTTTTAGCCGCCTATTTACGACCTATACCTACAGTGCATGAAGTCCAGAGGAATATATGGGAATTAGGAAGAGTCATTAATCAACAAGGCAGAGAAGATATAGAAAATTTTATACAGGAACATGGCGGTGATCGTGAAGCATTGAGCGATGTTGAGATGAGGGTTATAAACCAAATCCACGCCGAAGTCGAGCGAAAGGAGATGAACCTAAGCGTCGGAAAAGTAGCGGAAATTCGGCAAGACTTCATCAATGAGGTTGAAGCACAAGCTGATCTGAACCTGTCCATGTCCCTCATCTCACCTTCAGCGGCATTTGTTTATTTGGCAACGGATGTAGCGAACACCGGAATTCTCAGCGAATGGGATTTCCGCCGTGCTGTTATTCGATACCGTAGCCAATACGCCGAACATGTTAACAGCTACATTGATGAAACGGGGGACTATCAAATCCTACACCGCATTTTAAAAGCAGATCCACCAGATTTTGTTCCACCGAAGTTTTTCCTTTCAGACGTAATATCAATGCATTTCGATCTACTCGTAGTCCTTTTGCTTTATAGCGTTGTATTTTTCTTCGCTGGTCAAATTCTGTTCATCCGAAGACCACTGACATGACATTTGGAGTTATTATGAGAAGGGTTCGCGATCCTGGACTGTTATTAAGCGGGGAGCAGCTTAACTACGCCTTCGGGTTGAACATCGGTGAGTACAGGGCATTGAAAATGGTTGAGCATGGCGGGGCATGGAGAGGGTTTCGGAGTCATGTGGTACGCTTTCCGGATCAGAAATTTGCCGTTATCATCTTATCCAATCTGGACACCTTTCGATTTAGGTTGACAGACGAAGTCATCAGAGACGACCTCTGATTAATTCGCGAAAAATTCTGATTTTTTCCTCGGAAACAGGGTTTAATGGAGTAAATTATCCTGAAAAGAGAGAGGAAAAAATCATTGACAATCGAATGGAATTTTCGAGTCGTCTGGGCGTTTATTGTCGTTTCTTTCGCCGTGCAATCTCCAGGCGATGTAAAGGCTGAAAGTCAGGAAAAATCGCCTCACAGAATTGCGAAAGCCGTCCGAATTAACGGCGCACTGCCGAAGTTAGACGGTGTCTTAGATGATGAAATTTGGAAAACCGCACCACTCCACGAAGGTTTTCGGCAGCGCGACCCCGATGAAGGGGAACCCGCTTCCCAACGTACCACATTCCAAGTTGCCTATGATAACGAGGCAATCTACTTCGCCATCATGTGTTATGACAGTGAACCTGATAAGATTGTTTCCCGGGTGGTCAGACGGGACGACTATATTGAGTCGGATAAAGTTTACATTATCCTCGATCCGCACTACAACCGACAGATTGGTTATGGATTCACTGTCTATCCTTCGGGTTCCGTGACAGATGGCGTTGTTCGGGGTAGCAATAACTGGTGGGACAATACATGGGACGGCGTCTGGGAAGTAAAGACGAAGATTCACGATAATGGGTGGGCGGCAGAATATAAAATCCCGTTTTATATGTTCCGCTTTTCGCCCAAAGAGAAATACACCTGGGGGCTGCAGGTACAGCGGGAAATCAGTCGCAGAAAAGAGAATGACCATTGGCGTTTGATTCGGAAAGGTGAACCCGGCTGGGTTTCACGTTTCGGTGACCTGACGGGTATTGAGAATATCCGTCCCTCTCGCCATTTGGAATTGATACCCTATGCGATGGGGAGAACAACGCTTAACAGCGAGACAGATTTATGGGGAAACCTTGGCGGTGATGTCCAATACGGCATCACTTCTGGTGTCACGCTCAATGCGACAGTCAACCCTGATTTTGGACAAGTGGAAGCCGACCCCGCTACTTTAAATCTCTCCGCTTATGAGGAGTTTTTTGAGGAACGTAGACCCTTTTTTGTCAAAGGGGCATCCAATTTTAACTTCGGAGATTGGAATACGCGATTCTTTTACTCACGGCGGATTGGGCGGCAACCCGGACATTTTGAGCTTCCAGAGGGTGCCACCGAACTGAGTCGTCCCGAAGCGACAACGATTCTGGGGGCTGCCAAGATCGTCGGAAGAACCAACAGCAACACCTCCTTTGGTATCATGGAAGCGGTCACAGCACCGGCGTATGCGCAGATTAAGGAAAAAGGCAAACACAGCGATTTTCTCATTGAGCCGTTGACGAACTACTATGTCGGTAGGGTCAAGCAAGATATATTAAAGGGCAATTCGTATATCGGACTGGTGACAACAGCAGTCAACCGCCAAGCTTCCAACGCTGCTTATGTAGGTGGGCTTGACTGGGATTTGATGTTCGCGAAGGAACGATACCAGATAAGCGGAATGTTAGCTACAAGCCAAGCCGGAAAACTCGAGGCACGCAAGTCAGGCTATCTCGCACATATTGAATTTGAGAAACAGGGCGGATGGTGGAGACTTGATACTAATTTTAAGGTGCTCTCCCCCGAATTTGAAATAAATGACATAGGTTATGTGCAACGCGGCGATATGGTAAGATGGTTCTATGACTTCATCGTCACGAAAGAGCAACCCTTCAGCGTTTTCCGAGAAGTCACTTTTGGGCTCTACGGCTGGCGAGAATGGAATTATGATGGCGTTAGCATTGGTCGCTACTCCGAAGTATGGACGGATGGAAAATTAAAAAATTACTGGGACTATGACCTTTGGGTTGGACGGAATTTGGAGTCGTTTAACGATGAAGATGTCCGGCGCGGTGGGGCATTGATTAACAGCCCCCCTGGCTGGTGGGTTTTTACACAACTTAAAACGGACAGTCGGAAAATGGTTCGCCTTGAACTCAATCCTGTGTTTGCCTGGGATGATGATGGAAAATCTTATGACTATGATATAGATGTTAATCTTCGTATTCGGATAGCATCCAATGTTGAACTTACCATAGGTCCGAGTTATTCCAATCAGGTCAAGAATGCACAGTGGGTGGATATGATTGAGGAGGAGGTCAGTGGAGAGGTGAAAAAGCATTACGTGTATGGTGAACTGGAGAGTCGTACCCTCGATTTCACCACGCGGGCAAACATCAGTTTTACACCAACGCTAAGTCTACAATTCTACGTGCAACCCTTCATCACCATCGGGGATTATAAAAATTTCAAGGAATTGGTTGAACCTAAGTCTTATCAGTTCAAACCGTATCCACTGAACGAGAACCGTGATTTCCATCGGCGTTCGCTGCGAGGTAACACCGTCCTCCGTTGGGAATTTCGTCCCGGTAGCACACTCTTTCTGGTCTGGACACAATCGCGTGAAACTGCTTTAGAATCAGTGAGAGAAGCGGATCTTGATTTTCGTCCCCTCCATCGCTTGGGAAGCAGTTTCACCGATGAAGGGAAGAACATCTTCCTGATTAAGTGTCGATACTGGTTCGGAATGTAACAGAGTAATACCATTTCTGATTGAAATTGTAGCATAAACTTTTAGTTTGGATCCTCAAGTGCGGTTAATGCCATATAAACTTTTAGAAATGGTATAAGAAGACTAAATCGAGAATCTAATTCACGGATGCGGATTGGAAGAACCGATTGACAACCCAAGCTAATAATAATAACATTAGGAGTACATACACTATGACAATCACCGTGTCTGAAAGAGAAGGTGTCATTATTTTCAAGTTGAGCGGCAGAATTATTAGTCCGGGTATCAAACAGGTTTCGGAAACCATGGAGAAGGCACTCGCAGTATCCCTCTCACCTCCGAAACTTGTGTTTGACTTTAAAAAGGTAACTGGAATGGATAGTTCTGGACTTGGTGCCCTCATGAAAATCTATTCTGATATTCACCCACGTGGCGGGAAAGTCGCAGTGATTAATATAAACAAGCATGTCAGGAACCTCATTGTCATGGCGCGATTAATCACCGTCTTCAAAAGTTTTGAAAACGAAGACGACGCTGTTGCTGCTTTCGGGGAAAAATCATGAAAAACGATTTAAAGACCAGAACAGATAAATACTATCAACTCAGTACGCGTCTCGTATACCTTGATAACGAACAGTTGAGTTCCTTTTTTAAGGGTGAACGAGATACGCACGGTTGGGGTGAAAACCATATCATCAAGTTGGGGAAATCAAAAGTATTCGTTAAGAGGATCCCACTCACCGACCTTGAATACAAGCACATGTTCTCGACGAAGAATCTCTACGATTTGCCGACCTACTACAACTATGGTGTTGGCTCGGCTGGTCTTGGTGTTTTTCGTGAACTTCTGGCAAACATCAAAACAACAAATTGGGTGCTGCAAGGCATAAATGAGCACTTCCCGTTGATGTACCATTATCGAATTATGCCGCGTTTTGGAGAAAGAGTGAATTTAGACTTCGAGTGGTACAATAAGCATGTTGAATATTGGAATAGTAGTCAAGGCACCCACACGCTAAAGCGTGGGGCTTGTGCTTCGTAGACCGCAGCGTTTTCGAGAAAACGTCTTAGGCAGTCTCCACAGAGGGACCCAAGGCGGCCCTCAAGATATTTATCGCAGCGTTTATGTCCCGGTCGTGGTGTGAACCACATTCGGGACACGTCCACTGCCTATCAGAGAGAGAAAGGTTTTCGTTGTGGAAACCACAATCGCTACACGGTTTTGTTGTAGGTGTCCACTGTCCAACTTGAAAGAAATCACGCTTATGTTTTCGACACTTATACTTCAATATCTCAACAAACTGGTAAAGGGCGAGGTCAGAGACTTTACGTCCCCAGAGGCGTTTCATACCCTCAAGGTTCAGCGTCTCGGTAACGATCGTGTCAAACCTTTCGCACAGGTCGGTAGCAACCTTGTAGTGCCAGTCCTTGCGTTGGTTGGCGATATGTTGATACAACCGCGCAAGGTCTCTGACAGCACGCCACCAGTTATTAGAACCTTTGACCTTTCGGCTGATAGCTTTGTTGAGGGTGCGAAGTTCTTTCAAGGCGTGTTTGAAAAATTGTGGCGATTGTTTCTTTTCGCCGTTGCTAAAGGTCAAGTAGGTCTCCATACCAAAATCTATTCCTACGCTCTCACCTGTAGCAGAACAGGGTTCGGTAGTGGAGGCATCTGTAACCACGTAAAGCCAATAGGTGCCAACACGATCACGAAGGATTTGGATAAAGCAAACTTTACCCTCGTAGTCGCGGTGTTGATGAAAAGAGAACCAGCGTTTGTTGAATTTGAAGCGTTGCTGCCTGTCGTCCCACGCTTTGAAAGAAAGCCGGACACGTCCTTCTTCAAGGAGATACGCCGATTGGAACTTCGCAGAACGGTATCTGCCTTTACGCTTGAACTTTGGAAGCCCACCGAGTCCGTCAAAGAACCGTTCATAAGCGGTATGGATACGGATAATCACAGCGTCAAGCGTATCGCGGGGTATCCACGCCCAGTGTTTATGGGTGCGTTCGAGCAACTTCGTCAAGTGCGGTTGCAGACGGAAACGCCCCGCATATTTCCCGTATCTACGGTAATATCGCTTTTCCAACTTCAGAAAGTGATTATGCACATCCGCAAGGTCGTCAAGCATATTGCCAAGACGCATATTCTGCGGGTGTTGGCGCAGTTGGAACTTGTATGTTCTGCGATTCTTTTTCTCTTTTCGTTGCCTCATGGAGTTTCACGTATCACGCTTTTAACCCCTGATAAGTGGGAGGCAGACACGCAACCTTGCGGTTACGCTTATCATGTCTGCCAACGTGATACATATATTAAACCACAATTCACGAAAAATGTCAAGTGTTTTTTTCAAAAACGCTGTGGCCTTACACACGAGGTCGGACTTTCCTCCCCAACCTAAAGGACTTACTATTACCCATAAGTTCGTAGGTTGGGTTGAACAGAAACCTATTAGAAAATCCACACAAGAAAATGACTTTCAAAACTCCAAAGACCTCAAACCATCAAAATACAAGTGAAACCCAACGTCTTATCCGTGTCTCTTGGTGAAGTTGGGTTTCGCTATACTACCTTCCGGAGACAGAACGGTCAGTGAGAGCGGGATTCTGAGTTATGAACGACGTTTCTTTGTCTATTTTCGCTCAACCCAACCTACATTAGATTTGTGGGTAACAGTAAAACCTAAAGGATGGGGTCTCCAGTCCGTATTTTAGATGAAAACATTGGAAGATTCATCGTTGATAGAACGAATGCGGAATACGAAATAGTCCTGTTTTTAGAGTATATTCCCTATGTATTTTCAAAATGGTTTGAGAAAAATATAGGCCAATTAAACGCGTTTATCAACGAAATACCGGATACCATAACGTTTCTGAGAAAAAAAGGAATTATTCATTTCGATGTTCATTTTAATAATATCCTCACCGATGGAAATAGACTCTACTTAACGGATTTTGGATTAGTTCTTGATAGACATTTTGACTTGAGCGAAGCCGAGCGAGTGTTTTTCGGAAAAAACACACACTACGACTATGGGGAGTTTCTATTGGCTTTTGGCGAACATCTCTCGTCAATTTATAGAGATCTTGCAAACACGAAAAAGAAAAAAATAATGGGGAAATATGCTATCAGAAGTGATATGCAAGGTCCAGAGGTTTTTGCTATCTTGTTGGAAAATATCAAGGAACTCTATACTGATGGTCTCATGAAGTTGAACAAGAACTACGTTGAAACTGTCATAAAATACCAGGACATTATTGTACTGATGTTTGAGTTTTTTACGGATATGGAGCGGAATAATAAGAAGGACACAAAGTACAGTCATACGAAATTAAAGCGTTTACTTCAAGCGACAGAGATCCTTGACAGAAGGACTTCTTAATCTACCAGTAACCTGTTAGATGGGTATGAAGTCCATTCGGTATTAACTCGACAAATATTGCCTAAAGGAATAAAAAAGTATCTATGAAAATTAAGTTGGATTTTTGGGCTGTCTCGGTGTTTGCTTCGATTTTTTTTCTGATTCAACTCTCAGACGGTATAAGGGCTGAAACACAAACAGAATCTGCTCACAGAGTTGCAACTGCCATCCGCATTAAAGGCGCGCTGCCGCAATTAGACGGCATTTTAGATGATGACATCTGGAAGATCGCGCCCCTCCACGAGGGCTTCCGTCAACGCGATCCCGATGAAGGCGAACCTGTTTCCCAGCGCACGACTTTCCAAGTCGCTTATGATGACGAGGCAGTCTATTTTGCTGTCATGTGCTATGACAGCGAACCGAATAAAATTGTTTCCCGCCTCGTCAGACGCGATGATTACGTTGAAGCCGATAAGGTCCAAATTCTCCTTGATCCGCACTACAATCGGCAGCGCGCCTTCTCGTTTACGATCTATCCTTCCGGTTCTGTCATAGATGGTGTTATCGGAGGTGGTTGGGAGAACTGGAACAACGCCTGGGATGGTGTGTGGGAAGCAAAAACCCGTATCTACGAGAAGGGATGGGCAGTAGAATGTAAAATCCCGTTTTACATGTTCCGCTTTTCACCGAAAAACAAATACAGATGGGGACTCCAGGTAGAGCGGGAAATAAGCCGTAGAAAGGAGCGTTCCCACTGGCGTTTGATTAAGAAAGGCACACCGGGGTGGCTATCACATTTCGGGGATTTGGTAGGGATTGAAAATATCAAACCGTCTCGTCACTTGGAATTAACACCCTATGCAATGGGCAGGACGATTCTCAACAATAAGACTGATGTGTGGGGCAATGTTGGCGGCGATGTCCAATACGGTATCACTTCCGGAATTACGCTCAATGCTACAATCAATCCCGATTTCGGACAGGTGGAAGCCGACCCCGCTACTTTAAATCTTTCTGCTTATGAGGAGTTTTTCGACGAACGCAGACCCTTTTTTGTCAAAGGGTCATCTAATTTTAACTTCGGGAAAGAGCAGAGCCAATTCTTTTACTCACGGCGGATCGGACGACAGCCGAGACTTTTTGAGACTCCAGAGGATGCAATTGAACTTAACCGCCCAGAAGCAACAACGATTCTGGGTGCCGCTAAAATTGTTGGAAGAACCAACAGCAACACCTCCTTCGGTATCATGGAGGCTGTGACGGCACCGGAGTATGCACAGATTAAGGAAAAAGGTAAGACCCGCGATCACCTCATTGAGCCGCTAACAAACTACTTTGTGGGGCGAGTGACACAAGACATCTTGGAAGGGAATTCTCGCGTCGGACTGATAGCAACATCGGTAAATAGGCGGGCTTCAAATGCCGCGTATGTCGGTGGACTTGACTGGGACTTGAAGTTTGCGAAGGAACGGTATAACATAAGTGGAATGCTCGCCGCAAGCCAAGCTGGAGAACTTGAAGCACCTAAGTCGGGTTACTTTGCACATCTTGGATTTGATAAACGGGGCGGATGGTGGCGGCTTGATACCCGTTTTAATGTCCGTTCCCCAGACTTAGATATAAATGACGTAGGGTATACGCAGCGCGGCGATATGATGCGGTGGTTCTATGACCTCATGTTCAAGAAAGAGCAACCCTTCAGCATTTTCCGAGAAGTGACTTTAGGCTTATACGGTTGGCGAGAATGGAATTATGATGGTGTTAGCATCGGTCGGTACTCCGAGATATGGACATACGGCATACTCAAGAACTATTGGGAATATGACCTATGGGTCGGTCGGAATTTGGAGTCGTTTCGGGATGAGGATGTTCGACGCGGTGGGACGTTGATTAAGAACCCCGCGGGTTGGTGGATTTTTACCCAACTTAGAACTGACAGTCGTAAAATGCTCCAGCTTGAATTGAATCCAATCTTCGCATGGGATGATGATACCAAGAGTTCTGAAAAAGAGGTCAGTCTTCGCCTGAACATTCGTCCTGTGTCGAACATTGAGTTGAGCATTGGACCGATGTATCGTTACCGAATTTACGATGCCCAGTGGGTCGAGTTGGTTGAAGAAAACGTCGGTGGACACATCAAAAAACACTACGTCTATGGGGAGTTGACAGCTCAAACGCTTGACTTCACGACGCGAGCGAACATCAGTTTTACCCCGACGCTGAGTCTTCAATTCTATGTGCAACCTTTCATTACCATTGGAGACTATACCAATTTCAAGGAATTGATTGAGCCGAAGTCCTATCAATTCAAGCCGTATCCACTGAAACGAAACCCCGATTTCCACATGCGTTCGCTGAGAGGTAACACCGTCCTCCGCTGGGAATTCCGCCCTGGAAGTACACTCTTTTTGGTCTGGTCTCAGTCGCGTGAGATTGCGTTGGAAGATATTGGAGAAACTGACCTTGAGTTTCGACCTATCCATCGCTTGAGAGACAGTTTCACGGATCCTGGGAAGAATATCTTTCTGATAAAATGCCGATATTGGTTTGGAATCTAACCCTTTTCAGGCATTCAGAAGAATAAAACTTGACAGATAGTATAGAAATTGCTAATATAATGTGAGTTGGACATAAATATTGGGAGAATTCTCTCAGGAAAATCGTTGGTTTTATCAAACCTCTTTCACTTTCGTAAAATTATGCACCTTTTCCCGCCTGAAATTGTGTCTTTAATAATCAGAAGGGTTCTTTTTCTGAACTCACTTACGTCGAATTCACGTTAAGAATATAAATGAGAAAAATCAGATGTAACAACACGTTAAAGCGCGAACGCTTAACCACATAGGAGGTGCGTCCCATGAAATCGCGCCGTATGCCTCTCGTATGGATGATATCGCTTCTCTTACACGTCTGCTTCGCGGTCGTCTTAGGATACATGGCGATCTCATCTAAACAACTGAAGGCACAAGATGCTATCGATCTGAGTTTCTTCATCGTTACACCACCCCAAGCCGCGAAAAGGGATGTTATCCAGAAGCCCGCCGTTGTAACAACCCCTGTTCCAGATTTGAGAGTCGTTCCTCAAACTGAGACAACGCAGCGTCGGACATCAGTCGCACACGCTGTGAGATCGTCCGCAACTGCGGCACCTGCGGCGTCACTGATGGCGGGCGCACCAGCCGCACCAAGAGGACAGCAAGTCAAAGTTCCGAGCACGTCTCCCGTGATTCAGCATACGCCCCAACCGTTGTCAACCGCTGCAGAATTGCCGACAGCATCGGATGGGTTACCTACCGCAGGCTTGCCTAATAGCGGGGCAGTGACGGATGGCATAGGCGTAGGTATTGGGGACGGTTTAGGTAGCGGGACCGGACGTGGGACTTTCGGTTCAGGATCCGGTCTTGGACAAGGACGAACACAGGGCAGTGGCAGTCTGAATTCACTCGTAGACGGAGCCGGTGCTGCAAATATTAGCGCATCACTGTCGAATGTCGAAAAGAACATGGTTCTCGGTAATGGTGTACCAGAACTTCCGAAGGGAAGCCCAGGTGCCATCATTCAAGGTCGGGGGACAGAGATTATTGGAAGTCTCAACCTCGTCCGTCTTGATGACCCGTTGCATCCGAACCTCGATATATGAGGCAGCGGCATCGGACATCTCCGATTCGGGGCAGGTCTGCCCTATTTAGTCCAGTCGCTAAATGCAGAAACAGGTATCAAAACCCAAATGGTTGACGCAGTCCAAATTACGGATGCAGCGTTTTTTGAGTCCCCAATTATCTTTATGGAGCCGGTTCCCAAATCTTCAGTCCAACTCCACAACGGACTGATAGGTGGCAATCTCTGGAATGCGAAAGGGGATCGCCCTTCCTTCGGTTATACCGACCGGGAGGCACAGCGGATTCGCGAATATATTATCAACCGCGGTGGATTCATCTATATGCCGACGCACGGAAACACGGAAGCGGCAATGCAGCCTGCACTGCGGGTCTTGCGCCAGATTCTTCCTGAATACCACCTCACAACTATCCCTCAAGACCACGAGATTTACAACAGTTACTATGGGTTGAGCGGACCCCTCCGTTTTCCCGTCCGAAAAATTGGTTCTACTATTCTCCATCACGGTCCCTATCGTCAGTTGCAAGGCGTTTTCATTGATGATCGGTTGGCTGTTCTTGTTGATACAGAAGCGATGATACACGTGATGGATGGTGCTGTCCAGAAACCTTTCTTCGGTCACTATCAGGATCGGAATAGAATCTTAGATGAGTTCGCTCCGGCCGCCGCACGACAACTTATTAACATCGTCATCTATGCGGTGACACACGGAAGTATCTCGGATTACAGTAACTATATTCCGGCAAGTGCTCTCGCCGATGGCGAAATAGATAGTGCCCCGAAAAAGGCACCGAATGCTACCAGTCGGTTGTAAAAATTCTCGTGGGAAACGGTATGTAACTACCTAATGAACAATGAGCCGCGTCAAGTTTTTGACGCGGCTCATTTTTTATTTTTTGCTTCTATCCTCTCTTTTTCCCTTCTAATCTCTATCTTATCAATTATGAGTTTATCGAGTAACCGGATGTATCCACGGCTTAACCCATTTTTGTCCGAAGCCCTTGATAAATCCCGCGAAAATAGACAAGATGATAGTAAAATTGCGTTTCCATTTGACAAATCGGGACTGAGTATGTATAATATAAACAACGAATCATTCTTTTAGGGCGCGTCTTGTATGCCCGCACGAAAAAGGCTTAATAGAGATCTAATAGGAGGCTTGATATAGAATGGCTGATTACGCAAATCCTGATGTTTTGGTAAGTACGGAATGGGTCGCTGCGCACGGTGATGCTGCTGGCATCCGACTGCTTGAGGTTGATGTGGATACCTCAGCGTATGCTGAGGGACATATCGCTGGGGCAGTGGGGCTCAATTGGCAGACACAACTGTGCGATCAAGTTCGGCGCGATATTCTCACAAGAGAACAGTTCGAGGCACTCTGTAATGACAGCGGCATCTCTAACGATACCACTGTTATTTTTTATGGGGATAACAATAACTGGTTCGCAACGTATGCTTTGTGGCAATTCCGCTATTATGGACACGATGAAAGCTTGTTGAAAGTGATGAACGGTGGTCGTCAAAAGTGGCTTGATGAAGGCAGAGAACTTGTCACTGATGTTCCAGATCACTCGAGCGCAGGATATCAGGCGAAATTTCCCGATGACAACGTTCGTGCCACAATGCTCAACGTTATATCCACGCTTGCGCAAGGCGATGTCAATCTTGTTGATGTCCGTTCGCCTGCTGAATTCACCGGCGAAGTTATCGCACCTCCCGGTATGAGCGAGACGGCGCAACGGGGCGGACATATTCCGGGGGCAGCGAATATCCCGTGGGCGACAGCAGTCGCTGAAGACGGCACTTTTAAGTCTCATGACGAACTCCAAGCCATCTACGGCGGTGCAGGCGTTGATGAGAGTAAGGAAACAATCGCTTATTGTCGTATCGGTGAACGCTCATCGCATACTTGGTTTGTGCTGAAGTATCTACTCGGTTATGAGAAGGTCCGCAATTACGATGGCAGTTGGACGGAATGGGGTAATGTGGTCGGAGCACCCATTGCACGCGACTAAGAAAATACCTGTCAGCTGTCGACTTGTTTTACCGGTGACGATGCCTGCTACGCGCTTGAACCCAAAGTCGTAATCCCAAGCATCGCGCCGGGACGGATATACGCCAAGGCGCGTTTTAACACGACCTATCTCATCGAACCGCAAGGAATAATTAGCAGTCAGTTATCGGTTGTTGGTTATCAGTAAAGAGGTTTTCGTTAACTCCAAAGTGATAGCCTGCAACAACGACGCAGGCGGGTACACGGAGAGGCACGCTATTTTTCAGACCCACTTGAACGAACCGCAAGGAAAGTTAAAAATGCCTAAATTTGTTTCCGCCCATGTTATTGCCTGCATGACACGCCAAGACGTTTCACGGTTGCTAAAGCGTTTTAAAGAAGAAGGAAATGCCGATGTGATCAATATCCGAGTCTTGTGCGATACGTTGTCCGGACGAATGGTCTGTGAATGGGAAGCACGCGACAGTGTCACCTTAATCGAGTGGTTGAAAAAGTGCAATGTCCAGATACGCGGGACGGGCGAATGGCTCATGGCGGTCCAGTATGAATCAATTGATGATGAACTCCTAGTCCCTCCGCGGCACAATGCTTAGGTCCTTAGGCACCCAACGTAACACTACGAAACCGATGTATTACTTAACTCGGCAGACAGCGTTTGAAGCATCACATTACAATCGTATCCCGGAATTGAGCGATGCAGAGAACTTTGAGTTGTTTGGTGCCGCCGCAAATCCAAATAGCCACGGGCATAATTATGTGCTTGAGGTAATGGTGAAAGGCAGTGTAGACGTAGATGACGGTATGGTCATCAATTTAGTGACCTTGGACGCGTTGTTGAAAAGCGAAGTGCTTGCCAATTACGATCATAAACATCTAAACCGTCAACATCCCGTTTTCGCAAAGAACCCGCATCTACAACCGACGTGTGAGAATATCACTATAGAGATTTGGCATCGGCTTGTCCCTTCTTTACCGGACGGAATGTTGCACAGGGTACGTCTCTATGAAAATGCGGCAAATTTTGCAGACTATTATGGGGAAGGACCTATGGT
This sequence comes from Candidatus Poribacteria bacterium, assembly GCA_965220065.1. Lineage (GTDB taxonomy): Bacteria > Poribacteria > WGA-4E > WGA-4E > WGA-3G > WGA-3G. Next base: position 2,444,539 of record OZ244804.1, on the reverse strand, counting down.
TTATCTTACGAAAGTCTACGAATTTAGCGCAGCTCACCGTTTGCACAGTTATGCTCTCAGTGATGAGGAAAACCAAGATATTTTCGGAAAATGCAATAATCCGGCTGGACATGGACATAACTACGTACTCGAAGTTACTGTAAAGGGCGATGTGGATGCGAGAACTGGGTTAGTTGCGGGTTTGAATCTTCTTGACGAAGTCGTTCAAAAACAGGTTTATGCGCGTTTTGATTACAAACATTTGAATCTCGACACGCCTGAGTTTGAGACGCTCAATCCGACTTCGGAGAACTTTGTCAAGGTGCTTTGGGAAGTGTTAGAACCGAATTTGCGTCCAGCGGTTCTACACCGCCTTCGCTTACGAGAAACACCCAAAAACCATTTCGACTACTATGGCGAGTAAGCCATTTTTCTATCCAGTAAGCATGTAAATACACAGCCATTGGAGGCATATTTTAACATAATGGAGATTAATCAGGCTAACGTTACCCCTGAGTTGGAAGGTCTCTTTACCAAAATCCTTGAAGGTTTAGGTGAAGATCCGAGTCGTCAAGGTTTGGTGAAAACACCACTTCGTGCCGCGAAAGCGATGGAATTTTTGACAAGCGGCTATCATCAAAGCGTTGATGAAATTTTGAATGGAGCCATCTTTGACGAAGATTATGACGAGATGGTGATTGTAAAAGAGATTGAATTTTACAGTCTTTGTGAACACCATATCCTCCCCTTTTGGGGTAAATGCCACGTTGGGTATCTCCCACGGAAACGAATTGTGGGTTTGAGTAAAATCCCGCGCATTATAGATATGTTTTCCCGTCGGTTGCAGGTTCAAGAGCGTCTGACGCGCGAGATTGCCGAATCACTCGAAACCGCCCTTGACCCGCGAGGGGTCGCGGTTGTGATGGAGGGGCGACACCTGTGCATGATGGCACGTGGTGTCGAAAAGCAAGCACCGGTAATGACAACGAATGTCATGCGCGGAACGTTCCGTGAGGATAGTTCAACGCGAGCAGAGTTTCTGAGGTGCATTCAAGTAGCCTAAGGAAATTGGAAAGAACCGTAAGGAAAGTTAAAAAAATGTCAGAAATGGGAAGACTCGACGGTAAGGTCGTGGTGGTTACCGGAGCGTCAAAAGGGATTGGTAAGGCAATCGCTTTCGCTTTCGCAGCAGCAGGCGCGAAGGTTGTGCTTGCTGCCCGAACCCGTGAGACCCTTGAACAGGTCGCAGAGGAACTTAGCGTAGGAGGGGTTTCTAACCCCGATTCCATACTCGCTGTTCCGACAGACGTTACCGACGTCGATGCTGTAAAGCAACTCATCCGACGGACATTAGATGCTTACCAACGCGTGGATATTCTAATTAACAATGCAGGGATCGGTCATTTCGGACCAGTTGTCGATTTCGATCCTGATGCCTGGGATGCAGTGCTCAATTCCAATTTAAAGGCTGTTTATCTCTGCGCAAAGTATGCACTTCCGTCCATGTTGGAGCAAGGCAGTGGGCAGATTATTAATGTGCTTTCAATCGCCGCGAAAGTCGCTTTTCAAGCTTCAAGTGCGTATTGTGCCGCGAAAGCAGGAGCATTGGCACTGACAAAGGTTTTAGCCAGTGAAGTCCGCCAACAGAATATACGGGTTACCGCTGTGTTACCTGGGTCGGTGCACACTCCATTTTGGGACGATGTGCCGGAACACCCAGACTTTGAACAGATGTTAACACCGGAGCATGTTGCTGATACGGTCGTCTCCGTTTGTCAGCAACCATCGGGTATGGTGACTGAGGAAATTGTTGTAATGCCACCGCTCGGAATTCTCTAATTTCTAACTATGGGAATCTGGTCACTGCTCCATTACATTCCGCAGTGGTTTTTGGTGAAGTTAGGAACTTCTCATATCCTAAAAAGGTTTTTCGACTTAGACGGAGACCGTTGTGGAACGAAGTGGAACAACGCCTGTATTCAATAGTTTAAAAAGCGTCCGAGGCGTCGTCGAATGCGAATCTTGCGGATAGCGCGTGCGTCAGCATCTATAACTGTGATGATAGAATCACCCAGGTCAAGTTCAGCACCAATTTCTGGGATGGTACCAGTCCGATCCAGAATATAGCCAGCAACCGTCTCATAATCACCTTCAGGAATTGCGAGTCCGTAGTGTTCTTCGAGCAGATCTACTTCAGTTCTCGCATCACACTCAAGGATCTGAGGCGTAATCAAACGGATAAATTCGGGGGCGTCACGTTCGTCGGCGAATTCGCCAACAATTTCTTCGACAAGGTCTTCGATGGTGACAAGACCAACGGTGCCGCCATATTCATCAACAGCAAATACCATTGTATGCCGGGTATGCTGGATCTCTTTGAGGAGCGCATTAATGTTTTTAGATTCGGGGACATGCAGCACTGTTCGGATGAAAGGTTCAATCGTCTTAGGTGGAGTATCTGATTTTTCGTTGGGATTAGAGTTCGCTTCTGATTCAACGTTATTATAGATAACATCCAGAAGATTAACGATTCCAACGATATTATAGATTTGTTCTTCGTAGACCGGGATTCTTGAGAACCCTGAGTCAGCAGCGACTTGTAAAAAATCCTCGCATTTTGTGTTTTTCTCAATCGCAACGATATCGACAAGCGGCACCATGCCCTGTGCGACCGTCCGGTCTTGTAGGTTGAGCAGACTATGAATCATACGTCGTTGGTCAGTGTGCAGGTTGCCGGAACGTTCCCCCATTGTTGCGAGGAGTCGTAGTTCTTCACGCTGCGCATCGGGACTCGGTGTGCTTGCACTCCTATCTATGATTTTGACGATAAACTGCGTCAGAGTTCGCACAAGGTAGATGAGAGGAGCTAAAACCATTTCAGAAAGACGTAAGAGATAGGCGTAGCGGAGTGCTAAGGCATCTGCCTTGACACGAAAGATCGTTTTCGGTAAAATTTCTCCAAAGATGAGGAGTAAAGTCGTTATACCAGCCGTTGCAATGAGTCCCTGTAGACTTACCGCAAGGTTCGGAAGTCCTCGGGCAACAAGTCCTTCACCGAGTTGTGCAATAAGCACATTTGCGAGATTCGTCCCGACCAGTGTGAGAGCAAGCATTCTCTGAGGCGATTCTACTAAACGATGAACGATACCCGCTCTGGCATTCTCGGATTCAACAAGCTGATTAATGCGAAGTTTGTTCACAGAGACAAGTGCTGTTTCCGAACCAGAATAAAACGCTGACAGGACAAGACAGACAAGAAGTGCCAGCACAAGTGAGCTTAACACAGCTATCTGTCCTGTGCTACTCGCACCTATTAAAAAGATTGATAATAGAAGAATTTTCAATTGCTTTGTGTCTGGTATTCGTTGTTTTTACACTTCAGTTTTGCTGTTGATGACCGGCATTTTGATGTATAAACCTGTAATCGCATTGCCTTCTGTAGCGGTAATTTCAAATTCGATACCGTTCGCATCAATGTAAGATTCGCCAACGGTGGGAATACGCCCAGAGAGTCCGAGGACATAACCACCGATAGTGTCTACGTCATCTTCGCTGAGTTTTAGTTCAAATTGCTGATTGAGTTCGCGGATGCTCATACGTCCGGAAGTTTCAAGTAGCAACGGGTTTTCAGAGTGTTTGACAAGATCAGGTGGAGAATCGTCTCTATCATGTTCGTCGACGATATCTCCGACGACCTGTTCAACAATGTCTTCGGTAGTGACAATTCCTGAGACACCTCCATATTCATCTCGTAGGATCGCCATTTTTGTTTTTTCGTGTGTCAGTTGTAATAACAACATTCCGATCTTAAGGGTCTCAAGGACGAAGATAGGTTCGCGAATGAGGGAGGCATGAGACGTGGCTTCGGAAATCTGATTCCGTTTTTCGAGGAAAGCATCAATTGTAAGTGAATGCACATCGGTGTGTCGCCAGAGTGCTAAATCTTTGACGTAGAAGATGCCACAGATATTATCAATTTGCTCTTGATAGACCGGAATACGTGAGAACCCATATTCCTTTGCTTGTTTTAATGTTTCTTGAATAGTGTTTGATGTTGGAACTGCGATGACTTCGGTCCGAGGCACCATAATCTCCTTTGCTTCAATGTCCCGTAATTGGAGAATATTGCTCACAATTTCTCGTTCATCATGTGGAAGTGCTTCTTCGTGATAGGTATCGACAATGTCTCTAAAATCCGTTGCCGTGAGGTGTTCAGTCGGTGACGAATGTCCACCAAATATTGGAACGAGGAAGTCAATGATTCTGCGTAGCAAGCCACGTAACGGCGAAATGATAATGGAGAATATCCATAACGGTGGCGCGGCGACTTTTGAAAAAAATTCCGCATGCTTAATCGCGTAGGTTTTCGGAGTCATCTCACCGAAAATAAGCATGAGGATGACACTGACGGCTGTAGCTGTGGCAAACTGGATCACTTCTGTGTATTGCGGAAGAACCCGTTTAACAAGCCATAGCATCAGGATCGCAAACGAGACATTGACAAGATTATTACCAAGGAGAACGGTGATAAACAGTCTGCGGGGGTTGTCAACGAAACTGACAATTGCAGACGCGCTGCCCTTTTCAAGACGGAGCCTTTCAATTTGGACGCGAGTAAGTGCGCATAAAGCCGTCTCGGAGCCGGAGAAAAAGCCTGAGAGTACGAGTAACCCTGTTAAACTAATCAGATAGGGGAGTAGTGGAACAACTTCCATTCTTTTTTTCAGAACAACTTTTCGGTGAAACTACAAACCGAAAATTGCTATTAAGTGTACCGAATCAGCGGTAATTTTTGTAATCTGGGCTTCTTTGTCCACTTAATGATAACATATTGACAAAAAAATCGCAACAAAAATATTACCTTTTGTAGATGTTGTCCCTAAACCAATGTTAAGATTTACCTTAACCTCAAACGGATAGTGTTAATCTTGAGGAGGTCCATGACAAAATTAGAACAGATGCAACAAATCGAAGCTTGCGGTATTGTCGCCATCATTCGTGCCAATAGTGCAGATGAATTGATTGAAGCAGCAGCGGCGATTCATGCAGGCGGTGTTGACGTAATTGAGGTGACGATGACAACACCAAATGCGTTACAAGTAATTAACGACGTTTCATCCACTTATGGAGATAAAGTTCTCGTAGGAGCTGGATCGGTATTGGATGCAGAAACCGCACGCGCCGTGATGTTATCAGGTGCTGATTTTGTCGTCAGCCCGGTTACAAAGCCGGATGTAATCGAGATTTGTAACCGCTACGGTAAGGTTGTTATCCCCGGGGCATTTACGCCGACAGAAATCTTGATGGCATGGGAAACAGGAGCAGACTATGTGAAGGTATTCCCGTCAAGCGGTGTCGGTGCCGACTATATAAAGGATGTGAAAGCACCGCTGCCACAGATCCCACTGGTTCCAACAGGTGGCATCAATGCGGAAAACGCCGCTGATTTTGTCACAGCTGGTGCAACCGCTTTGGGAGTTGGAAGTGCTCTCGTTAACAATCAACTCATTGCAGCTGGTGAATTCGCAGCACTCACTGAGAGAGCGGAGAGGCTGGTCAAGGAGGTACAACGCGCCCGTTCAGACTCTAATTTAGTTTAGAGTTGTTAAAAATGTATTTTTATGTTGACAATTAATCTTAATTCTGTTAATTTTATTACTAAGACATATACCCTATCCCCTTTGAGTGCCACTTATGCAGGTTGATCAGCTCATCTTAGGTAAATATAGATTGCTTGAGTTTCTCAATTCAGGGGGATTCTCCTCAGTTTTTCGCGCCCGTGAAGAAATGACGAATCGAATTGTAGCGATTAAAGCCTTAGCGAAAACTGCCTATCCTGCCAGTAGAATGAAGTTTTTGCTGACCGAATTTCAAGCAATGTCACAGATTTGGGGACACCCAAATATCGTCTCCATTCATACCGTCGAACCCGGTGAAAATGACTATGTCGCATGGATCGTGATGGAATACGTCGAGGGCAAGAGTCTTCACGATCTAATGCAGGAGGGCGCACTCAGCCTAACAGATACCCTCAATATCGGATTAGATATTTGTCGCGGACTAAAAACAGCGCATGCTAACAAAATTATGCATCGCGATATCAAACCGCAAAATATCTTACTCACAACTGAAAAAGAAGCAAAAGTCGCCGACTTTAGTATCGCTCGCATATTTGGCGAAACCACCGAATTCGCTGAAACTATGGCTGGCACTCGACGTTACATGGCACCCGAACAACACTACGGTGCTTACGACTATCGTGCAGATCTTTATTCTACAGCACTCATCTTGTATCAAGCTGTAACCGGACGATTTCCATTTTCAGGTGAAAACAAAGAAATTGATAAAAAGAAAGCCGCCGGAGAAATAGAAGAAATCCATAGATGCCCCGAAGTACTCCGCAATTTCTTACAAAAAGCACTGCACCGACAACTCTCAGAACGCCATCAGAGTGCTGATGAGATGTATGAAGAACTGGATCGGATTCGTCAAGATGAGTATGTTAAACAGGCTTCCGAACTTATTGATGCGAGCGTTAATTCAAATAACCCGAGATTAGCGGAAGCCCTTGAACGATACCGTAAAACGTTCCGCCTCTCGCTTGCAGACGCCGAACGGATGAATCAAAATCTCTTTTTTCAACGACGGCAGAAAGAGGAAAATAGTAAGCGCGAGAAGTTGGCAACCGATGTTCAAAGGCACTATACACTCGCCACCCGTCACATTGAGAACCAAGACTTTCGAAGCGTACTCTTAGAACTTCACAAGGCAAGCCGCCTCTATATTGAGAATCAGGATTTGAACGAAACTATAGACAATTTATTTCAAGAACTCAATGCCGCGAACATGGTCTTTCCAGCGAACCCGACGGTTGAGGAAATTGTTACGCTCATTCAGAAATTACCGGAGAATGAAGCTGCTGTCCTTCGTACATGGCTCGGACATCAAATGTCGGCACCAGAAGAAACAACAGATATAACCCCCATACGACCTCGCGTTAGGGCAACCGGCAGTTATCGACTCGTCATTGAGGAAGCCTCACCGGAATTTCTACTCGATCAGGTTCACAGCGACATCCAATATCCACATGAAGTAGAAGCATTCCGTATCTTCCGGCAAATTCATATCTATGAACAACAAGGGCGGACTCGGCAGTGCCACATACTTTATAGAAAACTCGGTAGATTCTATCAAAAACAGGCTAACAACTTTGTCAAGAAAGACGATTTAGAACTCGTCGCCAACTGTTATACGCGCGCTCGCTTCGCTTATACAGTCGCGGAAAAATATCGTCTCGCCAAGAAAAACGCCAAAAAAGGTGGGATTTATTACACCCGTTTGGCGCGTCAATTTGAACTACAACGTTCATGGGAAGAAGCCGGAAAATCTTATATCCTTGCCGCTTATAACCATGGCTACGCGAATTTGTCGTCGCTGGTTGAAGAATGCCATCGAATGGCAACCGTCTGTTATTTTAACGCTGCTGAGAGTGCGCATCTCAATAACGAATTACAAACCGCTTATGACTATTACACGTTAATCTTGGCAGTTGGTGAAAAAATGTCTACACCGACAAAAATGGTAAGCGAAGCACAAAAATTAATGTCGGAGATCCCGGTCGAAAGTTAAAGGAATTACATCGGTGAAAGCAGCTTTGAAGCGCGGAGAAGTGCTTGTCGGAACATTTGTACTTGAATTCGCTGGCTCCGCAATTGCAACACTTCTCGCAAGTGCCGGGGCAGACTTTGTTATCGCAGACTTGGAGCACAGTTCCTTCTCCATAGAAACTATTGGACGGACAATTCGGAACGCACGTGGTTCTAATCTTCCCTGTATTGTTCGTGTCCCTACACTTGAACGTCATTTTGTCTCTCGGGTCCTTGACGCTGGTGCCACCGGGGTCATGATCCCTCGGGTCGAGTCCTGCGAAGACATTGAAAAAATTAAAAAATGGACAAAATATGCCCCCGAAGGCGACCGAGGCGTCGCTTTTGGCATTGGACATACCGATTATGGGGACTTCACAAAACTCAATACCAGAGAATATGTCCACAACGCAAATCAGGAAATCCTCACTATCGGACAAATTGAAACCATCCAAGCCGTTGAAAACCTAAACCCGATCCTTGACGCCGGCGAGTTAGATGTTGTGTTTATTGGTCCCTACGACTTATCCACATCTATGGGTATCTCTGGTGAACTCAACCATCCACTACTTTTAGAAGCCATAAAAAATATTATCAGCGTTACACAGACACATAATATTCCTTTAGGCTGTTATGTCAACGACTTTGAGAGCGGTGAACAGTGGTTAAATCTTGGTATTCAACTGATTGCCTGCGGAAATGATGCTTTTCTCTTAACTCGTAAATTTGCTGAGGAACATCAAAAATTCAAAAATGCGGTAAAAGCTTCAAACACTCATAAATAAGAGGTTGATCGATCTTTATTTTTTTTAATAATACACGCACTGCAAAAAGAAAATGGAAACTTACGATATTCTCTCAATCGGACGGAGTTCTTTAGACCTCTACGCCAACGACATTGGTGCCGCATTTCCAGATATTAAAAGTTTTGGTGCCTTTGTTGGCGGATGTCCTACTAATATCAGCGTTGGTGTCCAGCGACTTGGACTTCAGGCGGCACTTCTCACCGCCGTCGGTGAAGATCCGGTTGGAGAGTTCCTACTCAAGTTTTTGGAAAATGAGGGCGTTGAAACCCAATTTATCCCGCACAAATCGGGGTACCGAACAAGTGCTGTCGTACTCGGTATTGAACCGCCAGATCGGTTCCCGTTAATCTATTACCGCGATAACTGTGCGGATATTGAACTCACTATTGACGATGTTCTCGCCGCGCCGATTGCTGAAAGTCGAGCAGTACTGATATCTGGAACTGGATTGAGTAAAGAGCCGAGTCGCAGCGCAACACTCTACGCTGTCGAGCAGGCACAAGCACTCGGCAAACATGTCTTTTTGGACCTTGATTTCCGGGCGGATCAGTGGCATGATCCAAGAGCATTCGGTGTTGTCATGCGGTCGGCTTTACGTTATATTGATATTGCCATCGGGACAGAGGAAGAGATCAAGGCAGCAACGCTTACAAGCCTTTCGCAACTCACAATTGAACACTCTCAAATCTCAAATCCTACAATTGAAGGGGATATGGCACTTGCCATTGAGACGCTTTTAAGTGCCGGTCCAGATGCTCTGATAGTAAAGCGTGGGATTGAAGGGGCGGAGGTTCATTTAACGAACGGAGAAATCGTTCACGCGAAACCCTTCCCTGTCGAAGTTTACAATACGCTCGGTGCCGGTGATGCTTTCGCAAGCGGTTTTATTTATGGTCATCTCAGTGGTTGGAGTTGGGAAAGGTCTGCCCGGCTCGGTAATGCCACGGGTGCAATTGTTGTAACACGGCATGGTTGTGCTAACTTTATGCCAACAATGCCCGAAGTTGATGAATTTGTCGCCGAACGTGGCGGATGGTAAACACATTTTAAGGGTCCCGTACCACAATTATACGCTACTTTACTGAAGGAGGAACACTCTTTATGAAAACACAGAAACTCACGATGGGACAAGCCATCGTTCAATTTCTCCGACAACAATATGTCGAACGAGATGGAAATGAAACCCAATTTTTTGCCGGTATGTTCGGAATCTTCGGGCACGGAAACGTTGCTGGTATCGGACAGGCGTTGCATCAGTATTCCGATTCCTTCCGTTTCTACCAGACCCGAAACGAACAATCGATGGTGCACACCGCTGCGGCATTTGCGAAAATGAGCAATCGCCTGCGAACCTTTGCTTGCACGACATCTATTGGACCGGGGGCAACGAACATGGTTACAGGTGCTGCGGGCGCAACGATTAACCGACTGCCGGTACTCTTACTACCCGGGGACATTTTTTCCACGCGCTTAGTCGCACCAGTTTTACAACAGTTGGAGTCCGCCAGTTCGCAAGATTATTCAGTGAATGATTGTTTCAAGCCGATTTCACGGTATTGGGATCGGATTAATCGTCCAGAACAGATAATCACTGCCCTACCGGAGGCAATGCGAGTACTGACATCGCAGGCTGATACCGGGACAGTAACCTTAGCACTTCCACAGGACGTTCAGGCTGAGGCGTATGATTATCCTTCACAACTTTTTGAGAAACGTGTTTATACCATATCTCGTCCTCGTGCCGATGCAAGCCTGCTTAATCGCGCAACCTCATGGATTCGCGAGAGTAAATGCCCTTTGATTATTGCCGGTGGTGGTGTTATCTATGGGGAAGCCACAGCACAACTCGCTCAATTCGCAGAGCAAACCGGTATTCCTGTCGGTGAAACTTTTGCCGGGAAAGGTTCACTCCCCTACAACCATCCGCAGAATCTTGGAGCAATAGGCGCGACTGGAACACCAGGAGCGAATATCACCGCCCGAGAAGCGGATTTGGTGATTGCCATCGGCACGCGCTTGAGTGATTTCACGACTGCCTCCAAGACTGCTTTCCAAAACCCCAACGTCCGTTTTATCAACATTAATGTTGCTGAATTCGATGCCTTTAAACATGCCGCCTTACCGCTCGTCGCCGATGCGCGCGTTACACTTGAAGAACTCGCTACCGCCGTAGGGAACTATCATGTTGATGCCGATTATGCGACGCAGATCGAGAATTATCGCCGCGAATGGGAAGAAGAAGTGGATCGGCTTTACCACCTTGGTCACGGTCCTTTACCGAGCCAAAGTGAGGTTATCGGTGTGGTTAACGAATTTTCGCGCCCTGAAGATGTTATGGTTTGTGCCGCGGGGAGCCTTCCTGGCGACTTGCACAAGTTATGGCGAACCCGTAACCCGAAACAGTACCACTTAGAATACGGATACTCCTGTATGGGCTACGAAATTGCCGGTGGATTGGGCATCAAAATGGCAGATCCGAACCGCGATGTTTACGTCATGGTAGGTGATGGTTCATACTTAATGCTGGCACAAGAAGTCATCACATCAATTCAAGAAGGTTTTAAACTTATTATCGTGCTTGTGAATAACGAGGGACATAGTAGCATCGGCGGATTGTCTCGGGCAACCGGGGCGCAAGGCTTCGCTACTCGCTTCCGTTATCGCGACAAAGAAACTGGTGAACTTGAAGGCGACTTTTTACCAGTAGATCTCGCCGCGAATGCTGCCAGTCTTGGTGCCAAGGTAATTGAAGCAACAACCTTGCAAAGCCTAAAAGCCGCCCTCCATGAGGCACGGGAAGCCGAGCACACGACCGTTGTGAAGATTGATGTCGACTATTACCAAGGAGTTCCGCGCTATGAATCGTGGTGGGATGTACCTATCGCGGAAGTCTCCGAGGTAGATACAGCACAAGAGGCATACAAGGAATACGAATTGGAGAAACAAAAGGAGCGATACTTCCTATAAGCCAATTTAAGGGAGGCTGACGAAAGGAAGGTCATGAAAGCATCAGAACTTTTAGCAAAAGTCAACTCAGGAGCAGCGATTCCCTGCGATTCATGTGATGAGAAGATTCTAGCAACTGACATTTTAGGGTTTGTGTTTAAGTTGGGAACACTCGCGCCTCGCATGGAAAACGCAAACGTCGGTGATATTACCTGCGTTAAATGCCAAATTGCAGATCCAGATATTAATATTGAACCGCGCGGACCAGATGTTAAATTCGTTCGTGGTGGTTGATTTGTAGGGGTTGGTATCCTGATTCGTCCACACTTTGATATGTCCGAATACATTGTTGGTAGAAATCCAGTTATAGAACATCTACAACGCGGGACTCAAGCCGTAGAAAAAATCTGGATTGCCAAAGGGAATACCCACGCGCGCATCCGACATATTGTCACAATGGCAGAAAAGGCGGGTGTTCCTATAAAACACTGTACGCGGCGTGAATTGGATAGACTCGAACCGTCTGTGCCACACCAAGGTGTTATCGCCCTTGTCAGTCCAGCGCGTTACAATGATCTGTCATCAATACTCGCGAAAATAGAACACAGCGAGCACAACGCACTGTTGATTGTGTTGGATAACATTCAAGACCCAAGAAACCTTGGGGCGATTCTCCGTACTGCTGAGGCTGTGAATGCCGATGCTGTTATCATTCCAAAAAATCGTGCTGTCGGCATCACAGCAGCTGTGCACAAAGCATCAGCCGGGGCTTCCACGTATGTACCTATCGTTAAAGTGGCAAACATTGCACATACCATAGATACGCTTAAAAACAGAGGAATCTGGGTTGCCGGTGCCGCTGAGGGTGCGTCTTGTTTGTATACAGATGCTGACTTTAGCGTGCCATTGTGTCTCGTCTTAGGAAGTGAAGGGAAGGGACTCCGGCGGCTCGTCAAGCAGAAATGTGATTATCTTGTTCATCTGCCGATGTTAGGGAAAATTGATTCTCTCAACGTTTCAGTTGCCGCGGGTGTCCTGTTATATGAAGTAATTCGACAACGCGATATGAAATGAATCAGTGTCCTTCAAATGAAGTTTTCTTCCTTCAGGCTAACAAAAATCCCATCACCAATGATAATGTGATCCAACACTTTTATCCCAATTTGATTTCCAGCCTCAATCAACTGTTTTGTTGCTCGAATGTCCTCTTGACTCGGTTGAGGATCTCCAGATGGGTGATTGTGAACGAGGATAATTGAATTTGCTGACTCTTCAATCGCGAATCGAAAAATTTCGCGTGGGTGAAAAACACTGGCATTTAACGTGCCTTCAAAGACTGTTCCTTCTGACAATAATCTTTTCCCCCAAGTCAAATCGTCATTCGGATCACCAGTGATGCCTTTGGTTGTCACCCCACCCTTAGTGTCAAGGCACAAGACGCAAACAATTTCCTTCTGTAGGTATCGCATTTTAGACATCATCAGGTCTGCGACATCAGCCGGAGATGTAATCTTGTCGCGATCGGCGTGAAAACGAGCCAATCGTTTTCCGAGTTCAAGTGCCGCAACGATCTGCGCGGCTTTTGCCTCACCGATACCTTTAATCTTCTCAAATTGTTTGGACTTATGGTCAGCCATCCGCTTCAAATCGCCTTCAAACGCCATAAGAATCTGCTCGCCGAGTTGGATGGCAGTTGTTCCTTTGAAACCACTTTTGAGAATGATAGCGAGGAGGTCAGAATCTCTTAGTGTCTCTGGTCCATGTTTGCGGAGTCTCTCCCGGGGACGTTCATCTTTGGGGAGGTCCTTAATTCGTAATTTATAATCCATTGCTGTCCTTCCTGTTAACAAAAATCCATTCGTATTATATCGAATTTTAGAGATAAAAACAAGCAGAATCCGATGGTATTTCAGGGATATTGAGCCCCAATTTTCCGTGAAAAAATATAGACCGATAGTAAGTAATTTTCCGCACAACAGAACGGTTATCCTTACTTTGAAAAAGGTGTAGAATTCAAAAAAGCAACGTTTTTTGGCAAGATTTCACGAAATCAAAAAGATCCCCAAATTGCAAGTTGACAAATATTTCCAAATAGTGTAAAATTAGAGGTGTGGATCGAAATCTCAGTTTTCCAGAAAATAAAAAAGGAGACAATCATGGCAACCACGATTCGTCAGAAAGACGGTGTTGCAATCTTAGAACCGAGTGGAAAAATAATGGGATCCTCAGTATCGGAATTACGGGAGGCAATCACTTCGCAGATAGATGCCTCCGATGAGCCACGCATTCTCATTAATTTCGATCGCGTCAATATGATGGATAGTTCGGGTCTCGGCACGCTGATGGGGGCACATGTCGCCGCAACGCGAAAAAAGGGGCGTATCGGTGTCATCAATGTCGGAACAAACATCAAAAATCTAATTGTCCGCAGTCGTCTCGTTAGTATCTTTGAACATTTCGAGACCGAGGACGCTGCAGTTTCGGCACTGTCAAGCGAAAGTTAGGTGCCGTGATTCGGAAAGTCCACCCATAACCTAAACGCGCAGTAGTATTAGGAGTACGTACACTATGGCAATCACCGTGTCTGAGAAAGAAGGGGTCGTTATTTTCAGACTGAGCGGCAGAATTATCACCCCAGGGGTCAAAGAGGTCTCGGAAACCATAGAGGAGGCACTCGCAGTGCACTCCTCACCCCCGAGACTTTTGTTTGATTTCAAGGAAGTAACTGGAATGGACAGTTCTGGGCTTGGCGTGCTTATGAAAATCTATTCCGATATCCATCCGCGCGGGGGAGAAATGGCAGTGATTAATGTGAACAAACAGGTCAAGAACCTCATTGTCATGGCGCGGTTAATCACCGTCTTTAAAAACTTTGAAAGTGAAGACGATGCGATTGCCGCCTTGCTGCAGCGCTCCGAGTGAGATTCAGATTAATCTTAGTTTTATTGCAGCGAGAGGGGGCTTGCTAACTTCGGGAGCGTGTGAGTAAAGCCCTACTGCCTCGCATCTATAAGGGAATGTCTCATGATAAAAAATATCCTCGTTGCCATCGGTGATACGGATTACGAGAAAAATGCGTTTGAGTACGCCGGACAATTGGCAGTCCTTTTAGGAACACATTTATCGTGTGTTTTCTTTCAAGACAGCCAGCACGGTGGGAACGCTGATGTTGCGGCAACCGTCATACGTCGAACGGAGGCGGAGTGTGCGCTCTACGATTTCTTGGATTACCACGTTGAAGCTGTCGCTGGCAACCCGAGACAGATGATTTGCGAAAAAGCCCATTCCGCTGACCTCGTTGTTGTCGGGCTTCCTGAAGATATAAGAAAGCGGCGTCTCCAACTTATCCAGAGCCAGATAGATGACGTGCTACTCCACATCACGAGACCTATTATTGTCGTGCACGAACAGTGCACACTCTTACGGAAAATTCTCGCTGTACATCATGGAGATGCCTACTCTGATCATGCCTTAGGACTCGTCGCTGAAATCGGGGAATTAACAAAAGCCGGAATTTTAGGACTCGCTCTTTCAAGCACACAACAGGAGGCAACCCAGATTAAGCAGCAAATGGAAGCGTATTTGAAATATTATGACGTTCAAACCGACTTCCTTACTGCTCGTGGCTTTACGGTAACAAATATCCTGGAAAACGCAGAGGAAAATGATTGCGACCTCATTGCCCTGAGCGCGAGTCATCACGGGAGATTGTACGAGCTTGTTTTCCAAAGCACTACGCAATCTGTTGTAAAGCTCGCAAACCGCGCAGTCCTCGTAACGACATAGATTCATGCAACTCACGAGGTGCTCTTGCCTCGCATCTTGTGGAGGTAAATATGGAACCTAAAGGCACAACTCGCAAGCACGTATTAACGGATGAGCTCATTGAACCGCGTTGTTTTTTGGAAATTTCCACAGATATGTTCGGGTATATCCGTTGTGATGGTAGTTTCGTCGCGCTCAACTCGGTATGGGAAGAAGTCCTTGGATTCACACAATTAGAACTTCAAAACTCCGAATTGTCCACGTTCATACATCCAGAGGAGCGGGAGGAGGTACGTGCCGAAATCGAAAAGGTGAAAACAGGAAAACGCGATATTGTTGCCTTTGAAAACCGGTTTCAGCGGAAAGACACTTCCTACAGATGGTTGAGATGGCACGCAATAAAAGATGCCGAAAAACAACTCTGTTACGTCGTCGCAACAGATATAACACCGCAAAAGCAGTTAGAAGCGAGGTTGAAAGAGAGTGAAACCCGATTCCAGCAATTAGCGGCAAAACATGTTCAAGAAGCAGATCTGTTGCATACGTTGATGGAAAACACACCTGACCATATCTATTTTAAAGATACAGAGAGTAGGTTTATACGAATCAATCGCTCTTTAGCAGATCGATTCGGTTTAAAAAATCCTGCAGAGGCAGTCTATAAAACCGACTTTGATTTTTTCACCCGCGAACATGCGCAACAGGCATATCAGGACGAACAGGATGTCATTGAATCTGGGAAACCAATTGAGGCGAAACAGGAAAGAGAGACCTGGCCCCATGAACAGGATACGTGGGTATCAACGACTAAAGTCCCGATTCGAGATAGAGAAGGACGCATCGTAGGAACCTGCGGCATTTCACGGGACATAACTGAGTACTATCGCGCCCAACAAGCCGTTGAGTATGCCAGCCGTGCCAAAAGCGACTTCCTCGCAAACATGAGTCACGAACTGCGCACACCTTTGAATGCGATTATCGGATTTGCCGAAATCCTGCGGGATGAACTCGTCGGAGGCATCAACGATGAGCAAAGGGAATGCATCAATGATATTCACATTAGCGGCGAACATTTACTCGAAATGATCAATGACATCCTTGACCTTTCAAAAATCGAAGCCGGAAAAATGGCACTACAATTAGAGACTTTCTCTATTGTTGAAGCAGTTGAAGAGGTCAACGCGATTATCACCGCACTCGCTGTAAAGAAAAATCTCGACCTTACCTTGAACTACCACCAGAATGGCATGATTGAAGCTGATCGGGTTAAATTCAAGCAGATTTTCTATAACTTACTCTCCAATGCAGTGAAATTTACCCCAGAAGGTGGTAGAGTATCAACAAAGCTGGAAATTGGGACAACAGAATTGCGAGCCGAGGTTGTTGATACAGGTATAGGTATCTCCGAAGTAGATCAGGCGAAGCTCTTCGCTCCGTTTACACAGATTGATACGTCAAAATCTCGGCGTTACGGTGGAACAGGTCTCGGTTTAGCCTTGACACATAGGCTTATCGTGTTGCACAGTGGCGAGATTAGTGTGACAAGCCGAGAAGGAGAAGGGAGTAATTTCGCTCTGAAAATCCCCCTTCAACAATTAAAGCGTGAATCCAACGTAGGTCTGGTAAAGTGACATAGGACAAAAAGGGCAGAAGATTTGGCTCCGCAACTTGGTTCATTTCATAACTGCTGGTTTCAAGAAAAGGCAATCTGTGAATACTGAAAACCCATCTCCAGCCGAAGAACAGACAGAAACGCAAAAGCGGATTCTCGTGATTGAAGACCAAGAGTTGAACCGCAAAGTTGTGCGGATTGTCCTGCAGTCAAAGGGCTATACAGTCGTCGAAGCGACTGATGCTACGGAAGCGATCGCAAGTTTGGAAGACGCAATACCACAACTCATTCTCATGGATATTGCCTTGCCTGGACAAAGTGGCGAAGATTTAACAAGACAGATTAAAGCCAACTTGGCGTGGGTAGATATACCGATTATTGCCCTGACAGCCGCGGCGATGTCTGGTGACAGGGAACGCATCCTCAAAGCTGGATGCGATGATTATCTCAGTAAACCTATTGACATCAAAGTTTTGGTCGAACGTGTAGAGACTCACATCAAGAGGACAGAGATATGAGCGAGGAAGTGATTTCCAAACAGCAAGAAGGTGCAAAAATCCTTGTTGTTGATGATGAACCGAAAAATGTCAGAATTCTCCAAATTCAACTCAACGCACGCGGGTATACAGTCTACACAGCCGCAGATGGACTTGAGGCACTTGATGCTGTCGAAAAAGAAATGCCAGATCTCATCTTGTTGGACATCAATATGCCGAGAATGGATGGGTTTGAAGTTGTTAAACGAATCCGATCAAACGAGATTACCGAATTCATTCCGATTGTGATGATAACCGCTCTACGGGACACCCGCGAAAATCGAATTAAGTCCATTGAAGCAGGTGCCGATGATTTTATTGAGAAGCCTTTCGATAGTTTAGAGGTGCTCGCCCGCGTGCGTTCACTCTTGCGAATTAAACGCTACCAAGATACACTCGCAGAATATAATACCCGCTTGCAAGAAGAACTCCAAATGGCACGAAGCATTCAGGAAATTCTAATTCCTCAGGATGGCGTGCAGGAATTATCGGGATTTCGAATTGCTTCACATTGCCGGCCTGAAATGGCGGTCGGTGGAGATTTTTTTGATGTCTGGGAAATTGCCCCCAATCGACTCGGTGTTTTTATTTCTGATGTTATGGGACATGGCGTTTCAGCGGCTTTCGTAACAGTCTTCATTAAAACAATTTTGGCGGAATTCCAACAACAAGTCGAAGATAACCCAGGGTATCTGCTTGAAATACTAAACACCCGTTTTAATGATTTGATTAGTTCGCGACTGTTTATGTTTGCAACAGCCTTTTGTGGTATCATTGACCTTGATAAAGGCGAACTCATCTGCGCAAACGCCGGACATTCATTTCCATTTTTGTACAACGTACATCAACAGACATATCAAGCCATTGGCGATCAGCATACGGGAAATGGATTGGGCATTTGGCGAGATTCGGTTTATCAAACGATACATTATCCATTCGATCGCTCCAGCAGAATGTTCCTGTATACCGACGGTGTTTACGAAGCCAAAAACCTACAGGGTGAGGAATTTACAGTAGATCGCCTCCAAAAGTTAGTCTGTACCTGCGCAAAAAGATCTGCAGCGGGACTCATCACCAGTGTCTCGGAAGCTATTGATACCTTCACCGATAACTGCCCGAAAGACGACGATCTAACACTTATTGCCATTGAGGTTTCAGGGGAAAATTAAATTTCGATATCTCTTGGTTTTGAAAGGCGAAAGACAACCCGGACATCGGTGCCGCCCGTCTCATTCGGTTGCATATCGTGCATATCCGCAAGAGATTTAGCGATGAAGATACCGTGACCACTCTCGTTGTTTGGAGAACGGTTCATCTCAATCTCTGAGAGCCTTTCATGTGTTAGCCAATTCTTTTCTCCTGCATGCCGCCCACCGGTATCCCTTACTAAAATTTCAAGGGCATGTGTATTAATACTGATACACAATTTAACGCCAGCTGTAGCGTCAGCCGAGCCATGATGTACCGCATTGCTACAAATTTCGTCAAGCACGAGTTGAATGTCTGCTACACGTTTTCTGGAGAATCCAAGGCTTTGTGCGAGGTTACCAACGAATGCCCGAACAGGTTCTATGTAAAAGGCAGCACTCGGAATTTGAAGTTGAATGTCTGCTTGCACCATGTACTCAATTTACTCTGCTTAAAACGCTGCGAGGGCACTATTTTCTGACTCGTAGATTTCGACGACACTGGATGCACCGATGAGATTAAAGGTCCGTGTTAAGTTGTCCGCAAGTGCGCAAATTTTAAGGTCACCACCACTCTGACGGAGTCGCTTGGCAACACCTACCAATGCACCTACAGCCGTGCTGTTTATATGACTCACTTGACTCAGGTTGACAACAACTCTCTCAACTTTTTCCGCTAAGAGTCCCTCAAGGACCTTTCGTAAATCAGATGCTGCGTAACTACTCAAGTCTGTTTTTATTTCAATTACTTTAATACCGGATTCCTCTCGGAGTTTCATTAATTTTGTCGAATCCATAGAAATCACCTCTTATAGATTAAAGCCGGTCCTGACTCAAGGAACCGTTTTTAAATTCTATCTTAAATTCATAAAAAAATCAAACAAAATTTTGTGTTTGAAACGCAAATCAAAAAGATGTTTTCCAATAGAAGATTTTTCTCGAAATTAAATCGTGTCGGTAAAAAAAATTATTATTGATTTTCTTTCTGCATTTGTGATATACTATTATGCAACCGATTTGAAAGTGCGAAAAGCACTTTGAATATAAGGAGGAACTGGCGGATTAACGCGGCTACGCGTTTTTAAATGGACCAGGTATCTTAATGAACAACGAACAGGCAAATACAAATGTGTCCACTGTTGATGTGGAAGAGGAAAAACATCCAACTGAAGGTTCAGTTGAAGTTAATCAGGAAGTAGCGAGCGAGATAGAGACTTCGGAAGTAGTTTCTACAACCAACGCAGACGCTGAGAAGCATGAAGAAGCCACAAATGGTGAAGTGGAAGCGACTGCTGACGACCCTGATGTTGAAGAAGCCACAACGCTTACTGATGAAAATGCTCTCGAAGAGGGGGCAGAAGTGGCTGATAGTGATGCTGATTCCGAACAGACTGACGAAACCGTCCCCGAAGAGACAGTAGAAGTGGCTGGTAGTGATGCTGAAGAAACAGCAACGCCCACTGATGAAACCATCTCTGAAGAGGTAGCGGCAGTATCCGAAGAACCAGCGGAACCAATGAGTGCTGAATCTCTTGAAGAGGCGTATGATAATTCGATCAAGGCGTTTACGGATGGCGAAATTGTTAAAGGTGTCGTCGTAGATGTCAATCGCGATGAAGTCATGATTGACATCGGCTTTAAATCCGAAGGTTATATCCCAGCATCTGAATTCGATACTGGACAGAACGATTTGCCTACTGTTCAAGTGGGCGATGAGATCGATGTCTATATTGTGCGGCGCGAAGACTCCGAAGGGCAGATAGTTCTTTCGAAAAAAATCGCCGACCAAACACTCATTTGGGATGAAATTGCGACCGCGTACGAAACGGGTACACCCGTCATGGGACGTATCACCGAACGGATTAAGGGAGGGCTGCGAGCCAGTGTCGGGTCCCTCCGAGGTTTTTTACCGGCTTCGCAAGTTGAGTTGCGTCCTATCCAGAACCTTGAACAGTATGTGGGACAAACGCTTGAAATGAAGGTTATCAGCCTGAGCAAGCGGCGGCATAACATTGTTCTGTCGCGGCGGGCTTGGTTGGAAGCCGAACTTGTCCAAAAACGCTCAGAAGTGCTCAACACACTTGAAGTGGGACAACAGGTGACAGGAGTCGTGAAAAACATCACTGCTTTTGGTGCTTTTGTTGACCTTGGTGGCGTTGATGGATTGCTTCACAAGACAGATATGGCATGGAAACGGATACATCATCCGTCTGATGTTGTCTCCGTTGGAGAAGAGATCGAAGTCCAAGTCATCGGTATTAATCAAGAGAATGAGAAAATTTCCTTAGGCTTGAAGCAAAAAACTCCCGATCCATGGACAGACATTGAGGAGAAATATCCAGTTGGCTCCACGGTTCGTGGTTTTGTTGTTAATATTGTCAATTATGGTGCGTTCCTACAACTCGAAGAGGGCGTTGAGGGCTTAATTCATGTCTCTGAAATGGCATGGACTCGGCGTAACGTTGCTCCTTCGAGAATTGTCAATAAAGGTGATGAAATCGAAGCCATTGTGCTTGAAATATCGAGAGAAGATAAGCGTATTTCACTTGGACTCAAGCAGTTACAACAGAACCCTTGGGAACTTTTGGAAGAGAGATCCCCTGTTGGCAGCAAAATTACTGGACGTATCCGAAATTTGACGAGTTTTGGAGCGTTTGTTGAAATCGAACCGGGGATTGACGGTTTAATCCATACTTCGGACCTCTCATGGACCAAACGTGGTGCTGCAGCCAATGAAGAACTTAAGGAAGGCAGTGAGATTGAGGTAGTCGTGTTGCAGATTGACGCCGCTGAACGTAGAGTTTCATTGGGACTCAAGCAGACACAGCCAGATCCATGGGCAGAGGTACCCGAGAAGTACAAGGTGGGTTCCGTCGTCCGGGGCAAGGTTGTCAATCTCACGAGTTTTGGAGCATTCACCAAACTTGAGGAAGGTATTGAAGGCTTAATTCACATTTCTGAACTCGCAGACCGACGGATTGAAAAACCAGAAGAGGTGGTTTCCGTAGGCGACGAGTTGGATTTGAAAGTAATTAATCTGTCTCCCAAAGACCGACGGATTGGACTAAGTCTGAAAGCACTCCTTGCCGAGCAGGAACGTGCTGTGGCAACTGAAGAAGAACAGCCAACCAGAACGCGATCCGAGCGACCATCTCGATCACGGCGTGAACGCGAACCGCGGCGGCAAATGCCTGCACACGAAGAGACTGTCACCACATTAGGGGCATTACTCAAAGAGGAAATGGGTAAGTCAAACGCTGAAAGTTCTGAGGAAGTCGCAAGTGTAGAAAACTCTGAAGAGGTCGTGGGCACGGAAAGTTCTGAGGAAGTCGCAAGTGTGGAGAACTCCGAAGACACCGCAAACGTTGCAGACCCTAAAGACGCGGAGAACTCTGAAAATTAATTTTTCGTATCTTTGTCCGAAATTACGTCTAAACTTTCGACACAGAGGCGAAAATACAAAACGAAAAGTCTCGTTATAGAGTGTACCTACGTTTGAAACGTAGGTGTGGGTTTTTGCGAGCGTTTTCGTTATTTCACCTGCATGGGTGGGCACGAATGCCCACCCGTCCTCTCTTGCACAAGAGGTTGGACGAGGCACAAAACTCTTGCTCCACAAGATAGAGCGAGAGTAGACACGTAGACGTAGGAGACGTGGAATTGAGCAAAAATTTTTTGTTTACGTCCGAGTCCGTTACTGAAGGACATCCGGACAAAATCGCAGACCAGATTTCCGACGCCGTACTTGATAACATATTCGCAACCGACCCGATGGCGAGAGTCGCTTGTGAAACCTTGGTCACAACAGGACTCGCAGTCATTACTGGTGAAATCACAACTACAGCAAACTATGATGCCCAGCAAATCGCACGAAAAGTAATAGCTGATATCGGTTACACCGATATCGAATATGGCTTTGATGCTGAACGGAGTGCTGTGTTGAGCATCATTGATAAGCAATCACCTGATATTGCAATGGGGGTAAATCCTGGCGGGGCAGGCGATCAGGGATTAATGTTTGGATACGCATGTACCGAAACGCCAGAATTGATGCCACTGCCGATTACGCTCGCCCATCAATTAACCCAGCGTTTGGCTAACGTTCGCAAAGATCGGACCCTCCCCTTTGTCCGTCCCGACGGAAAATCTCAAGTAACAGTGGAATATGTTGATAGTAAACCTAAGGCTGTCACCACGGTTGTCATTTCTTCACAACACGATCCTGATGTTGCGGATGACGAACTACGTGAAGCAATTATTGAAGAGGTCATCAAAGAAATTATCCCTGAAGATCTCCAAAGCCCGGATATTAAATATCATATCAATCCAACCGGACGTTTTGTGACCGGTGGCCCTCAAGGTGATGCCGGACTAACCGGACGAAAAATTATTGTTGATACATATGGGGGGATGGGACGGCATGGTGGAGGCGCGCTTTCTGGGAAAGATCCTACCAAAGTAGATCGGAGTGCGACTTATGCAGCACGACACGTTGCTAAAAACCTTGTTGCCGCTGGTCTCGCAGAACGGTGCGAAATTCAGATCTCCTATGCAATCGGTAGGAAAGACCCCACTTCTGTCATGGTAGATACGTTTGGTACTGGCGATGCGGAGGCTCTCACTAAACTTGTCAATACACACTTCGATTTAACACCGGCAGGCATCATAGAACGGTTGAAATTACGCCAGCCTATTTATCAAAATACTGCCGCATATGGACACTTCGGACGTGAAGAACCCGGTTTCACTTGGGAAGAGACCGACTACGTCGAAAAACTCCAGTAAATTGGAAAAAATTAAGGATACCGATAAACAAAAAGGATAGTAATGAACTACGATATAAAAACAACGGAACTCGCATCAACAGGTAAACAGCGAATTGACTGGGCAAATCGGTTCATGCCCGTTTTGGATTCTATCCGCGACCGGTTTCAAAATGAACGTCCGTTGGAGGGCTTGAGAGTAGCAGCGTGCCTACATGTCACAACTGAAACAGCCAACTTGATGAAAACCCTGAAGGCAGGCGGGGCAGAAGCGGTCGTCTGTGCATCAAATCCACTCAGTACACAGGACGATGTTGCTGCCTCTCTTGTTGTTGACGAAGAGATAGGTGTTTTTGCGATTAATGGAGAAGATACAGAAACTTATTACAAACATATTGATGCTACACTTGATTTGCAACCGATGATTACCATGGATGACGGTGCTGATCTCGTTTCAAGACTCCATTCTGAAGAAACAAATCCAGCTTTAGTAGAGCAAGTCGTTGCGGGAACAGAGGAAACAACAACCGGCGTTATCCGACTTAAGAGTATGGCAACCGAAGGTGTGTTGAGATATCCGATCATCGCTGTGAACGACGCACAGACGAAGCATTTTTTTGATAACCGATACGGCACTGGACAAAGTACATTAGACGGTATTATCAGAGCGACGAATTTGCTCATTGCCGGAACGACCGTTGTCGTCGCAGGCTATGGTTGGTGTGGTAGAGGGGTTGCGAACCGAGCACGCGGCTTGGGCGCGAACGTCATTGTAACGGAAGTCACCGCTATAAAAGCATTAGAAGCAGTGATGGACGGATTTCGAGTGATGCCGATGCAGAAAGCGGTTCGGGAAGCAGAGTTAGTTGTAACACTCACAGGGGATATTCACGTCTTACGTCAGGAGCATTTCGAATCGATGAAGGACGGTGCGATTATAGCGAACTCGGGGCACTTCAACGTTGAAATTGACATTCCGGCACTTGAAGAATTGAGCGTCGATAAAGGAAATGCGCGCCCCTATGTAGATGTATATACCCTCGCAGATGGCAGGAAACTCTATCTTGTCGGCGAAGGCAGATTGGTAAACTTGGCTGCTGCTGAGGGGCATCCGGCGAGTGTTATGGACATGAGTTTCGCGAATCAAGCGTTGTGTCTTGAGTACATTGCCCAAAATCGGGATGATCTTGAAAATCGTGTATATGATGTTCCCGAATCTATAGATGAGACCGTGGCGCAGCTCAAGCTGGAAGCATTCGGCGTTGAAATTGATACACTCACCGCAGAACAGGAAAAATATCTCAACTCGTGGGAAATGGGGACTTAGTACCGTATTTCCAGAACTTTTTCTTGGATACCACTCTTTTGTGAGGCACCTATGAAAAAATCAGAGATTTTGGAGGGCGTGATATTACTCGTGTCAGCGGTGCTGTTATTACCGATTTGGATGGCATCCTCTCAGCAGATACAACTTCCACCGACCTTGCTAAAAGTGTTGGGTTTCTTGCAGTATCCCGTCATCATTGTCCTTAGTGTTATTTTCATTCGCCGACTGCGGCGAGTTATCCGTGCACTGCGGGAAAACAAGAATAGACCGGGTCCCTTCTCGTTTTGAAGAATCCTATCTACACATTTGGGAGACGAAAGTTTAAAATATGGAAGTTTTAGTCGTCGGCACGGTCACCTTAGATACGGTGGAAACGCCGAGTGTGCGGGTTGAGGACGTGCTGGGCGGTTCTGGTGTCTATGCTGCTGTCGCCGCGAGTTTTTTTAAAGGGACTGTCCAACTTGTTGGTGTTGTCGGTGCCGATTTTCCGCACGCATACACCGACTTCCTTGAAACCCAAGGTATCGATCTTCAAGGTTTAAAGCGGGTGGACAACGGCAAATCGTTTCGATGGGGCGGGCGTTACACCGACGACTTTAACGTGCGAGATACGCTTTTTACGGAATTGAATGTCGTGAGTGATTTTCAACCCGTTCTGCCTGAGACTTACAGAGGAACCCCCTACCTCTTTCTGGCAAATAATCCCCCAAATTTGCAGTTGAGCATCATTGAGCAAGCAGCGGATCCGAAACTTGTTGTATGTGATACGATGGACTTTTGGATTAACGAGGAGCGAGAGGCATTAGAGGCACTCTTAGCACGCGTGGATATTCTCATCTTGAACGATAGCGAGGCATTATTGTTCACTGGTGATACCAATTTGATGCGGGCGGCACAAACAATTTTACGTTATGGTCCAGAGCGAGTAATCGTCAAGAAGGGGGAACATGGTGCAATCAGTGTGACGGAATCATCCTTCTTCAATGCTCCAGCATATCCGCTCACACAGGTAACTGATCCTACGGGGGCTGGCGATAGTTTCGCTGGTGGTATGATGGGTTATCTCGCATCTATTGGAGAAACCTCTGAGGAAGCGATACGCAGCGCGATGGTGTATGGCGCAGTTGTTGCCTCTTTTAATATTGAGGATTTCAGTATCAATCGGCAAAGAGATGTTCAGTTTTCCGAGATCTCCTCCCGTTATCGTGAACTTCAAGAAGCCGTCCGTTTTTAGTGTAAACTGTGAATTGCTCTATCGTATGCTGCTTCAGCGGATTCCATCACCATTTCTGCGAGGGTTGGATGCGCATGCACGGTCCCTGCTATGTCCATCGCAGTCGCGCCCGTGCGAATCGCGATAGCGGCTTCATGAATGAGGATGGAAGCGTGGGCACCAACAATATGAACGCCAAGAATATCCCCGCTATCGGCATCAGAAACGGTCTTAACAAACCCATCCGTCTCGCGTAGCCCCAATGCCTTCCCGTTCGCGGCGTACGGAAATCGTCCTATCTTCACTTCGTAACCCTCATCTGTTGCCTCTTGTTCTGTCATCCCGACGTGCCCAATTTCAGGTAAAGTGAAAACACACCACGGAATAACCTGATAATCCATTTCAACGCTGTTCCCAAGGCAGTTTTGTGCCGCGACCTTTCCCTCTGCCGATGCAACGTGCGCCAATAGATACCGACTCGCGACGTCTCCTACGGCATAGATACCCGAAACGTTCGTTTGCATTCGGGCATCTGCTACGATTTTTCCAGCCTCTGTACGAACACCAATCTTTTCTAAACCTATTCCATCTGTATTGTAACGCCTTCCAATCGAGACAAGCATCTTTTCTGCCGTCAGTTCTTCTCCGGATTCAAGCGTTGCTGTGACACCCGCATCCGATTTTTTCACCTGAGTAAGTTTCGCGCCAGTATGGATGGTAATACCTTTCCGCTTCATGAAGAGTTGGATATGTCGGATAACCTGAGTATCTTCGGTCGCCAAAATTGTAGGGAGCAGTTCCAACACAGTTACGCGGCAACCGAGTGCATTAAAAATGGAAGCAAACTCACATCCTGAAACGCCACCGCCGACAATCAGTAGACTTTCAGGGAGTTCTGTGAGATTGAGGATACCAGTGGTTGTCAAGACTTGGCTCTCGTCAATTTCAAAGACAGGCGGTTCTGCAGGTTCGGAACCTGTGGCAATGATAATATTTTTTGCGTGTAATTGTTCGGTTGTCCCGTCAGGTTTGCTGACGACAATGGTATTTCTGTCAGTGAGTGTCGCTGTCCCGTTGAAGGTATCAACCTTGTTTGCCTTCAGCAGTTGCGCAATGCCTCCTGTGAGTTGCTGGATGACCGAAGTTTTATGGGTCAATACTTGAGGATAGTCGATTGCTGCCTCACCGTTGATATTCACACCGAAGGCAGATGCTTCTTGAACCTGTGTCGCCAAGTTGGCAACTGCGAAGAGGGTTTTCGTTGGAATGCACCCTCGATTCAGACAGGTGCCACCCCACTCTCCCTTTTCTATCAGGCAGACACTTCCGCCAAGTTGCGCCGCTTTAATAGCCGCGACGTAACCCCCTGGTCCTCCACCTATTATTCCGAGATCGTATGTAGACATAAGTGCTCCTGTTTTGTGAGATGAAATAAATTCTATCACAAAGACTGGGGGTTGTCAAGATGGAACGGCTTAAGTGCCAATACCATCCAGCCCCAGAAAATCGATGCTCTTACGCAATGCTCTTACCGAAATCAAGTGTGATTTTGGTGCTAAATTTGACAAAATATATGAGATGTGCTACAGTGATACCAGTCTGAAAATAGGAGAGAATGAATGTTTGATGGGTACTCCCCAAACCAATTTGGACCTGGACGTTCAGCTGTCATCTGTCAACACGGGGCGGTTGCAACGAGTCAACCACTCGCGGCGCAAGGTGGGTTGCAGATTTTACAGAATGGTGGAAATGCCGTTGATGCAGCGGTCGCAACTGCCGCAATACTTAACGTTGTTGAGCCTATGTCAACTGGCATCGGCGGGGATGCCTTTATGCTCGTTTATCGACCTAAAGAGGGTGTGATCCGCGGCTTAAATGCAAGTGGTAGGGCTCCTTATGCCGCAGAACCGGAATTCTTTACCAAGCAGGGGTTGATGAGTATTCCTGCTTTTGGGAGTATGCATCCAGTCACCGTCCCTGGTACAATTGACGGATGGGCAACACTCCTCGACGAATGTGGAACAATGTCGTTAGCAGAGGTCCTTCAGCCTGCTATTGATTACGCCGAAAACGGATTTCCTGTCAGCCCACAGATTAGTCTCGCATGGCAAGAAAGCGCGCAGATGTTGGCGGAGCACCCCGACACAGCGCGAACGTACCTCCAGAACGGAAAAGCACCGGCACCCGGGGAAATCTTTTATCAACCAAATCTTGCACGGACGTTTCGGTTGGTTGCAGAAGGTGGACGTGATGCCTTCTATCAAGGCGAAATTGCTGACAAAATCGTAAAGTTCTCCGATGAAAACGGCGGCTTGTTTACGCAACGCGACTTTGCTGAGCACACGTCAGATTGGGTAGAGCCGATTGCTGCCAATTATCGAGGCTACGATGTTTATGAGATACCGCCGAATGGACAGGGCATCGCTGCACTCCTCGCACTCAACATCGTTGAAGGATTTGAAATCGGAACGATGGGGCATAACAGTCCTGAACATCTACACCATGCAATTGAGGCAATGAAATTAGGATTCTCAGATCTCTATGAATACGTGACAGATCCGACGTTTGTGGATGTACCAGTAGATGGACTGCTTTCCGACGACTATACAGAAAGTCAGCGAGCGCGCATCTCACCAGAACGGGCAAACGCGCAGCCAAACCCTGGTCTGCCCGCGATGGGAAGCGACACGGTGTACCTCTGTGCAGTTGACAGTGAGCGAAATGTCGTCTCCTTTATCAACAGTCTCTTCGCTGGGTTTGGTTCAGGTTTAGTTGCTGGCGATACCGGTATTATGTTACAAAATCGAGGCGCAGGTTTCTCACTGAATCCCGACCATGCGAATTGTATCGCGCCACATAAACGCACACTGCATACCATTATCCCCGGCATGATTGCCCAAAACGGTGTTCCGTTGGTTACCTTTGGTATCATGGGTGGACAAATGCAAGCACAAGGACATTTGCAATTTGTATGCAATCTCGTGGATTTCAATATGGACGTACAGAATGCATTGGATGCACCTCGGTTTCGAGTGATGGACGACTCGCGAATTATGTTAGAAACAGGCATTCCAATGAATGCCCAAGCGGCATTGGCACAAAAAGGACATCATATCATACCGGGGAACACTTTTTTTGGGGGTGGACAAGCAATTTTCATCAATCCATCCTTTAACACGCTAATCGCAGGTTCGGATCCAAGACGGGATGGATGTGCAGTCGGCTATTGAGACAAAGGTAATTTTTTTGACTTTTGGCGTAAATTAAGGTATAATATTAAAACCAATAGATGGTTTCGGCTCAAGGATTGAGAGCCGAACCGAAGCATACAAGCCCGCCAAGCCGGTCGCGAATCACCGTTGATGCGATCGCGGATCGCTGTTGATGCCAAGGGTTCTCTTACCTTGAAGCGCGCTATCTCTGGTAGGATATGAGTAGCCAGCGTCCGACTTAAGCCGTACAAAACATCCTATCCAGCCTTGAAAGCGAAATCCGCTTTCTGCTTGTTTGTATCCTTGATAAAAAGGAGTGTGGCTAAGACGCGTAAACCTCGCCCCGCAGATTAAATACAAAATGATGAGGGATGGAGAGCCCGCTCTACAATGCCAATGAAAAACAAATAGAACTTACGCACTTTACCGGTAGGTACGGAATGTAATACAAGGAATGGATTTGGTCTATCCCCAGACCAAATCCCCTAACCGCACGATCGCATCCTGATCAACCTAATTCTCCGATTTTACGTAAGTTCTGAGAAATATAGAAGAATGTATGGAGAGTCAGTCTACAAATGTATAATAATCTCAAAGAAAAAGATGCCTGCGGCGTTGGTTTTGTCGCGAATCGTTTTGGAAATCGAAGTCACGATATTATCAAGATGGCGACGCAAGCGGTCACGAACTTGACGCACCGAGGCGCGGTGGCGGCTGATGCAAAAACAGGTGACGGGGCAGGTATTTTAACACAAATCCCAGAAAAATTATTTCAAAAAGAACTTCAGAGACTCGGAGTCCATCTCGATTCAATAAATGACTTGGGTGTTGGGATGATTTTCCTACCGAGGCACGACGAGGATGCACAGACGCAGGGACGCGCAATCGTCGAAGAAATATTACAGCAATACGGTGTTCCTCTCCTTGGATGGCGTTCGGTCCCTCAGGATTTTTCCGCTCTCGGTGCTACGGCATTGGAAACCCTACCGGAAATCCAACAGGTATTGGTGGGACGTCCAGAGCAACTCGCCGATGACGCCTTTGAACAACGCTTGTATCTGATATGTAAAGAATTAGAGCATCGTGTTACAGCCGCAGCACTTGACGAATTCCACATCGCCTCTTTTTCACATCGGACGATCGTCTATAAAGGACTGTTGGTAGCACCCCAGCTTGCCCAGTTCTATTCGGATTTAGAAGACCCTGATTTTCAGGCATCGCTTGCCGTTTTCCATCAACGCTACAGTACAAACACCTCGTCCACATGGATGCTCGCCCAGCCTTTTCATACCCTTGCACATAATGGCGAAATCAACACCTTGATGGGTAATCGGAACTGGATGCGGGCGCGCGAATCCGACTTGCAGTCGCCCCTCTGGAACGAACACATCCGAAAACTCGTTCCGATTATCAACCCACATGGAAGCGATTCGATGAGCTTAGATAACGTGTTAGAGTTGTTAACGCACTCTGGTCGCGATATTCTACATGCTATGATGTGTCTAATTCCCGAAGCCTATGAGCAGATTCCCGATATGTCGGACGAATTGAAAGCCTGTTACGAGTATCTCTCATGTGTCAGCGAACCTTGGGATGGACCGGCGGCGGTTGCGTTTACAGATGGCGTTATCGCCGGTGCAAGTTTGGATAGAAACGGTCTACGACCCGCACGCTATAAGGTCACCGAAGACGGTACGGTTGTCATGGGCTCCGAAGTTGGCATTATTGAACTTGATGATAGTCGGGTCGTGGAGAAGGGACGTTTGGGACCTGGGCAGATGATTGCTGTCGATACAGCACAAGGGAAATTACTGAAAGATTCTGAGATTAAACATAATATTGCCAAACGAAAGCCTTATGCCGAGTGGGTGCAAAAAGGCATCGTGATGCTCCCAACCGAAAAAAATGGGGCATCTGTCATGACAGATGTTGTTCCTGAACAATTGGCGACATATCAGAAAGCTTTCGGCTATATGATTGAAGATGTGGAACGCTTTATTAAACCCATGGTAACGGAAGCGAAGGAAGCAGTCGGTTCAATGGGCGATGACACACCACCCTCTGTGATTTCTCGGCATCCGCGTTTACTCTATAGCTACTTCAAACAACGTTTCGCGCAGGTTACGAATCCACCTATTGATTCGATCCGAGAACGTTTGGTGATGTCGTTGACAACACACCTCGGAAAACAGCAGAATTTGCTCACAGAAACCGCAGCACATGCGCGACTTATTCGGTTGCCCTCGCCAATTTTAACGAACACAGACTTACAAACGTTGTGTGAGCTGAATATACCTGATTTTCAGATAACAACACTTTCTGTCTGCTTCCCAGTAGCCTCTGGTAAACAGGGCTTGGAAGAGGCTTTACAAACGCTATGTCAACGCGCTTCCGAGGCAATTGATGCCGGAATAACGCTCTTAATATTAAGTGACAAAGAGGTGAGTCCCGACCTTGCTCCGATTCCGATGGCACTCGCTGTTGGTGCTGTTCACCATCATTTGATTCGGGAAGGAACGCGAATGCGAGCAAGTCTCATCGCTGAAACTGGGGATGCCAGGGAAGAACATCACTTTGCTGTTCTTCTCGGTTACGGTGCGACCGCGATCAACCCTTATCTTGCTTTGTCAACAATCGTTCAACTCGTTGAGGACGGTGAATTCGCGGAACTCACCGCCCCGAAAGCCATTGAAACCTATAAAGAAACCGTCGAAAAAGGTATTTTAAAAATTATGGCAAAAATGGGAATTTCGACGGTATCAAGTTATCATGGTGCCCAGATCTTTGAAGCACTTGGTATCAATTCAACAGTTATTGATAAATGCTTTACAGGCACTACTTCGCGCTTAAGTGGCATTGGTTTTACTGAAATCGCAGCAGAGACGCTCCACTTCCACACAAAAGCGTTCTCTATAAGTGAGGGCGACGCGTCCTTGGAGGAAGCGGGCTATTTCCGATTCCGCAGAAACGGCGAATTTCATGCCTTTAATCCGACGGTGTTTAAATCGCTTCACCGATTTGTGAAGGGTGGTAAACCGGAGGACTACGAAAAATATGCCGCCGCTGTTGAGGATGGAGAACCTTCCAGCTTACGAGATCTGCTTGCCTTCAAGCCCACTACCCCTATTCCGATTGAAGAGGTGGAGCCGGCGGAAGAGATTGTTCGGCGTTTTACAACGGGTAGTATGTCTTTCGGCGCACTCAGTCGCGAGACGCATGAAACTTTGGCAATCGCGATGAACCGCCTCGGTGCAAAATCGGGGAGTGGAGAAGGCGGTGAAAGCAGCACACGCTTCAAGCGGCAACCCAATGGCGATCTTGCTTCCAGTGCCATCAAACAGGTGGCGTCTGGACGTTTCGGTGTGACGCCAACGTACCTCATATCGGCAAAGGAACTGGAAATTAAGATGGCGCAAGGTTCAAAGCCGGGAGAAGGTGGCCAAATTCCAGGACATAAAGTGACAGCCGAAATCGCTTCTCTTCGACACTCTGTGCCGGGAGTGCCACTGATCTCGCCACCCCCACATCATGACATCTACTCCATTGAGGATTTAGCGCAGCTCATCTACGATCTGAAACAAGCGAACCCGCAGGCAAAAGTAGCTGTAAAACTGGTATCCGAATTTCTCGTTGGAACGATTGCGTCAGGAGTCGCAAAAGGCTATGCTGATGTAATACAAATAAGTGGACATGAAGGTGGCACCGGAGCATCCCCGCTCAGTTCCATTAAGAATGCAGGGACCCCTTGGGAGCTTGGACTTGCTGAAACACAGCGTGCACTCGTGACCAATGAATTGCGGGATCGTGTTGTTTTACGGGCTGATGGTGGAATGCGTTCTGGACGCGACATTGTTATTGCCGCAATGTTGGGAGCAGAAGAATATGGATTTGGAACGATAGCGATGGTTGCGACAGGATGTGTGATGGCACGCCAATGCCACTTAAATACGTGTCCGGTTGGTGTAGCTACCCAAGATCCAGCACTCCGTGCGAAATATCCGGGCACCCCCGAAATGGTTGTCAATTTCATGCTCGGTGTGGCAAATGAAGTGCGAGCTATTCTCGCCAACCTCGGGTACAGGAGCCTCAACGACATTATCGGACGCCCAGAATTGCTTCAACCCGTCGATTTAGCAGATTACCCGAAAACGGGGACGCTGGATTTGAGCGAAATCCTGATGCCTGCCGATCCAACTGGAACACAACCGCGTTACCACCTACAGAAGCGAAACAATCGGGATGATATTTCTCTTGACGACCAGATTCTGGAGGATGCTAAGAAAGCAATCTTGCAGAAAACGTCGATACAGCTCTCCTATCCTATCCGAAATACGCACCGGACAGTAGGTGCGAAGTTATCCGGTGAAATTGCGATGCGCTATGGCGACGCTGGCTTGCCTGACAGGACGATCCAATGCAACTTTAGAGGCAGTGCTGGGCAGAGCTTCGGTGCGTTCTGTATCAGCGGTGTGCAATTCGTGTTGACAGGTGAAGCGAACGATTATGTCGGTAAGGGCATGGCAGGTGGAGAAATTGTTATTAAACCCGCCCCGACCGCCCAGTTCGCAACCCATGAAAATACGATCATCGGAAATACAGTCTTATACGGTGCCACAGGCGGCACACTCTATGCAGCCGGCAGAGCCGGCGAACGGTTCTGTGTCCGAAACAGCGGGGCAACCGTTGTCATTGAGGGTGTCGGCGACCACGGGTGTGAATACATGACCGCTGGAACAGCCGTCATTCTCGGCGAGACAGGTAGAAACTTCGGTGCCGGGATGACAGGTGGCACTGCCTACGTTCTCGACGAAAAACAGCAGTTCGAGAGGAAGTACAACTCAGACTGGGTGAA
Source organism: Candidatus Poribacteria bacterium (assembly GCA_965220065.1). Classification (GTDB taxonomy): domain Bacteria; phylum Poribacteria; class WGA-4E; order WGA-4E; family WGA-3G; genus WGA-3G. The sequence continues at coordinate 2,410,695 of OZ244804.1, read as the reverse complement.
GTTAGAAAAGGTAACGGGTGAGACAGATATTAAGAATTTGATGGCGCTTATACAAAATCACGTGGCATATACCGGTAGTGAATATGCTGAAAAAATCCTCACCAATTGGGAGGCGTTTCTTTCACACTTCTGGAAAATTGTAACACCGCCGCCACCTCCTCCTCCAGCACCTGTTCAGCTTAAAAGAAGAGCCGCTGGACGTAGAAGGCAAAAACGCTAAAAAGCCAACTATGAGATAGACATCAAGAATCTACCTTACCTAAAAACGGATTGAAAGCCTCATCCTTCAGGTTGGGGATGAAAATCCGCCCTATTGGAAAGGACCAGAACGCCAAATATATTTGACATTCAGTCCAAAATGTGGTCTAATTAATACTATCACACTGGACAACATTATCACCCTGCACACTTGTGCAGGTGTTGTCCGCTACCGTGATAAGTAGCGTGGTGTGTAGTGTGAATACCACTCAAAAAGTATAAGAGACCGTTGACGCGTAAATCAGCGATTGCTGACATATTCGGGGCAGAGGTGAAAGTCTGCACGTTGTATTGCGGTCTCGACTTCAATCTTTTCTCTCCAAAATGGAGAGAGGTAGGCGGGGATAGCCATGAAAGTTTTCGCATGATATGCCCTACTTCCGCTTTTTCAGGATATAGGGGAATCGCCTACTGGTGGAGACGGAGTAAGACGGTTGACTTCAGAGAAAACCGCACTGTCTACGAAGCCGAAGCCCCACGCTTTAGCGTGTGGGTGCTATCACAGTTGGATGGTCACGTACTATATTATCTGAAAAAAAAAGGCAGCCGAAGCTGCCTTTTTTGTTAACTGCATTACAGTCTTCAGTCTTCTTCCGAGACCGCGAAAGCGATTTCAAGCCCCTCCGTTTTACTGGAGCGTTGTTTCGCTCGTTCCACTACATCAATGACATCACCGTGTTTCGCACGCTTATCCGCCTTGATAATTAAAGTGCTGATCTGGTTCTCATGTGCTGCAATGAAAAGCTCCATATCTTCCAGTGTCAACATCTCTTGGTCATCAATCGAAATCCGTCCGTCAGTGCTAATGAAGAGGTTATACTTCTTCCGTGTGAACTCGTGCTTAGTTGCGGAATCGGGTAAGGTGACAGTGAAAGGCGGGGGAACCCGCATGACAGCAGACACCATGAAGAAGATAAGCAACAAGAAAACACAATCGATCATTGGTGCCATCGGGATGTCATCATCGTCGCCTGTTTTCTTCCGTCGAGACATGTTCAAAGCCATCTGAATTCTCCTTCTATAGAGAGTGGAGTGCTATTAGCGTCGCGCGAGATACGTCAATCTCTCGCGACAATAGCGAACCCGATTTTATCTATACCTGCCTGTTTCGCGATATCCATCACTTGTACGATCTGCTCATGTAGCACATCTCGTTCAGATTGGATAATAAGCATGCTTGTTGCTTCCTCAGGCGCATTGATGAATCGGTTGAACATTTCATCAATCTGGACCACCTCATCGTTCAGCACCATGGTGCCTCTGTCAGCACCGGGTTCCGGGTTTGCAATTCGGACAGTCAGCCCTTTAGGTTTATCGGGTGACGGTTTTCCCGGTGGGGGCAGTTGCACTCGGAGGCCTGGAATCGGCGAAAAGGTCGTCGACACCATGAAGAAAATCAGGAGCAGGAACACGCAATCAATCATAGGTGCCATACTGAGCGTTGGTGGTTTGCGTTCCCGGATCTTGGTCGCAAGTAGACTCAATTTGACTTCACCAGCTTGTGCTTGCATTTCAAAGTCTCCTTTCTCGTAATGAGACTAGGGTTAAGGCATAAGGACCTGACACCCTACAAAGCCTATTAGGAGGAGAGGGCGAGTGAACACCCGCCCATTCCATTCCAAGATTAGGCATCACCGCCTTCACCAACAATCAGCTGGTTCACAATCTCGGTAGAAACCTGGGAGATTTCAACCATGTGTCTGTTGACCCAACTATCAAAGAGCTGGAAGAAAATCAAGCAGGGAATAGCAACTGTCAAGCCAGCAGCAGTTGTGAGAAGTGCCTGTGAGATACCACCAGCGAGCTGCTGCGGGTCACCTGTACCCTCAAGTGCGATTGTCGTAAAGGCACTAATCATACCTGTAACTGTTCCAAGCAAGCCAAACAACGGAGACACAACTGCAACAGTACCAAGGACAGGTAGATTTCTTTCGAGTTCAGGGATTTCAAGAAGACTTGCTTCCTCAATAGCTTCCTGAATTTCCTCTTTGGTAATATCGCGTTCCTCAATTTGGGCTTGGCTGTATCGCAGCAATCCTGCTTTAAGAACATTAGCGAGTGGTCCACCGGCTTCTTCACAAGTCGAGACGGCTTCCATGATGTTCTCTTTCCGCAATGAATCAGCAATACCGGCGATAAACTGTTCGGTTCCAATTCGCGAACGGCTCCGAACGAAGGTGAAAAGCCTTTCAATAATGAAAGTCAACGCTGTAATGGAACAGAGTGCGAGGGGCCAGAAGACGAATCCAAACTTCTGGAAGAAGGTAACGATGTTGTCTTTTTTCGTCATCTTGAGGGGGACAAAGTGGTCGCCACCATTAACGACTGTAACGGGTTTACCAAGTCTATCACCGTATCCTTCCCTATAGATACTGATGAGGTAACGACCCGCGGGAACACCGGAACGCTCATAATCGCCGTTCGCATCCGTTGATGCTGTAAATTCTTCACCGCTTTGGGCAACAATCCTAACTTCAACGCCTTCAATTGGGCTTTGTGCTGTGGTTGTATCAACAATCTGCCCCCGGACGGTTCCGCCACTGTCTTGTGCGAAGACAACACCGGCAGACATGCCGAGGCAAGCAACCAACATTAACACCAAACTTAAACGAGTCATTCGTTCTGATCCTCCTTAGGATAACTTGCCGAATACCTTGGCAAGTTTTTACAAATCATCTCATAAAATGTTGTCGAAACCTTGCCCGACAACTCAATTTTACTAACACTATAAGTTTTTAGGTTGGGTAAGAGCAGTGAGGAGACCGCACCCACCGTTTACAATACCATTCTCGTTAATAACACCTGAGCGTTTAAAAAGTTACGCGTTATATTCAAACTCTATGGAAAATAGAAGCACAAGTGGTATAGCGAGACGCGAAATCGCTGGACACGATTCTTCGTGTCCAGCGATCCAAACATCACTTAGAAACCCATCATCGCTCGCACGAACGTCGTGTTACTCGTCGTGTGATCAAGCAGGATGGTGGTTCGCCTGTAACCGGCGAGGATAACAATGTTAAACCCAAGCCATTCACCACGGTTGATTGCTTGGACTTCAAATATCCGTGTTCGTAGGTCGGGTCGGAAAAGGACTGGGACATCCTCATCCTCCGGGAAATTCGTCAAATATTGTTTGAAGTTATTATCCCGGTTGGTGAATTTCCTGTACTGGAAACCCCCAAGAATGTTCATTCTTTGCGTGAACTGATAATCAAGCCGCACGCCGAGAACATCTTCACGACTCCTACGGTTGAAGCGCAAGTATTCGATGGGTTCGTCATCAGTCGGAACAAACAGACGTGGATTAAGTGCGTCCCCAATTTCCTCTGCGCCGCGGTCGAAAGCGCGGTCCCAAATGTACTTCACCATCGGTGTAAGCGTTAAATCTTCACCGATTCTGTCGACGAAGGGGAGATCACCCAGTGGAATCTCGTATCTGGCTTTGAGAATCGTCTGCTGATTGCGAATGTCTCGTTCCGGATAACGACGCTGCTTCCAGTTTTCAGCATCATAGATTAAGCCCGGATCCTCAGGGTTCAAAGCGTTAATCCCGTGATCTGGATAGAATGGGAATTCCCGTTTGTCACCGGCGGCTCGGACCTGCTCAACCGGTACCATGAAGTCAACGCGCTGATCGGCATTGAGAGGATCGCCTTCTTCTCCTGATCCCTCAACATCCAAGAAAATCGCGCCTTGCTCATCCTGCTCAAACTGTTTTTGGAGCACAACGAGGAATTTCGCTTCAAGAGTGAGGTTAGGAACAGCAGTGTAGAGGAACTGTAGCGTTGTCGTATTCACGCGAGCATTGTAGAAATCAAGTTCGTCGGAAATTTGGACAGGCTCCAATTCACCAACACGCAGTGTAATGGTGTAATCTGGAATATCGTCTCGTACGCGGACGAATCGGTTTTGGAAAAGGACGGTTCCAAAATCAGGAATGTCACGTTGATAAGTAACATGTAGGTATTTGGAATCATTTTTCCGGCGGCTTGAAACTTCGTTTTCGTTGAGCCACCCGACTTTGAGTGAAAGGTTATCAAGGAGGTCATATTCAGCGAAGACATGGTATCCTTGCCTGTCTACCCCGTACTCATATTGTGGTTCAAAGTCGTCCTCAAGAGAATCGATGGTGCCGTTGTTGTTCAGATCGACGAGGTCGGTGAACACCGGTGGATCGGCATCAAAGATGAGAAAGTCTTCTTGGAAATCCAAAACACCGTTCTGGTCTCTGTCATCAGCACGGGGTAGGACTCCATCGAAGTCAATGTCATCGGGCCAATCGTCATCATCATCATCATCTTCAATGAGGGCATAATTGACTTCATCCCAAGGATCTCTTTCAGCCTGGGATTCGGGAGTTCGCTCCAGTGAGTAAGGCTGGTCTCTGTCGGTATTCGCACCGAAATTGAGATAGGTTGTGGTGTACCCAGGATCAATATGGTAGTAGACACCTTCAAGGTACAACTTTCCAAAGCGGGATTTGAGTTGGACGAACCAAGCGGTTTCTCTACCCATCTCTCCATCGCCGCTTTCGTCGGTTCCGTCACCACCTAACCTTGCTTCAAATCGTTCACCTTCAGTCTCTGCATAAGTAGGAACACCATTCCGGTCTAACGGCAAACCTGTTTCCGGAGAGATGGAGACACCGGTTTCTTCCTCACCATCCTCACCTACGATAGTCGGCGTAAGCCTGCTAAATCCAGTCTGATCTTTGGGGATCGTCGGATACTGCTTATATTTACCGTTAATGGAATAATGGGCACGAACGAAAACGTTTCCGATCGTACCTTCTAAGTCAAGACCGTAGAGGAGTGCCGCACGTGCCGCGCCGTAACGATAACGGATTTTACGCGGTCTGCCTTCACCTGTCCAACTATCCGGATTATCATGGCGGGCATCTCGGTTCTGAATGTAATCATCGGATTGCCCATAGTTACCGGGGGCTTGAATAACATCACGATATGGCATTTCAATATGCCCATCTTCGGTTTTAATCCACTCTTCAACGAATGGATCAGCACCTTCAGCAGCTTTGTTAGCATCACTGAATCCAATGACAGCAATGTTATAATCACCCGCTACGACTATATCAAAAACGACCGATTGGACAGTCCGCGGCTCAATGTCATGGTCGGCAAAAACGAGATCGTACCTCATTTTGTTGAAGCCGTCCACAATTGCCCAATCCCCAGATGTACGAATATCAGAGGGAAGTCCACCTACATCAATCGGAGTGACATCCGTAGAGAAGATATCAATCTTTTGAGTTTGTGCAGGTTGGGCTTTCGGTTCAACACCCTCTTCGATTTCATCGGGTGTTAAGTCTTCCAACTCTTGCGTGATGACTGTAGCCGTCATTTTCTTGAAAGCCGCACCGACACCACCTTGAATATTGCCGCTATGTTTGCCTTCATCATAGCCAGAGAATAGGGTAACGGCACCGTGATTATCTTCAGGCGAATCATCACGGAAAACAACAGAGATCATTTCTGGCGGGGTATTCGCCACAGTACCCATGATCGGGTTCTCAACGCGTTCAGGGTGTTCTTTATGAAGGTTGATATAAGTGAACCCAACGCGGAAAATGTCGCCCAAAAGTCCCTGGGCTCGGAAACCAACGAGTCGTGAGTTTTCAATATGCCGAACGCCAGCATCTTCGTTTAAGCCATTTCGACGTCCGAGAGTCGGCGCGAGGTTCGCCGCTGCGTCTGTTAGCTGAACGGGGTTCGAGATACGTGAGTTAATAAGCGTGAAAAGATGTCGTTCCTGTGCAAAAGAGATATCCCAACGAAGCCCATCAAACTCTGTTTTGTAAAGGATATAGCGGTTCGGGAACAATGTAGAGGGCTTGAAACGCATGCTATCACCAATAGCAAACTCGGTATATCTACCACGGAAACTGTCTTCTGTCAAGACGGTTCTATCCAGCTGCGCTGAGAATCTTTCGCTATCAAGCTGACCGGTCCGACCAACAATCAATGTACCAGCTTGGTCAAACTCTTTCTCCTCAACATAGTTATAGACCTCGTTACCCTCAAGCAGCTCTTTTCCAAACAGGTCATAGAAGAACTGTGGTTCTTCTTCCAACTGGAACCGTGCTGAAAATTTAGAACTCCCCTCAATTGTTGGCAATAGGGGCTCTTGTGGACCAAGGCTCTGTGCACCACAACCGTAAAGCACAAAAGCACTCAGGATACAGGTCGCTACAAGTAAAACATCAAATGATTGTTTTAGCCTGTTCATTACTTTGTTTTTCCTCCTTGGAAATAATGAATCGGATGTCTGGGGCGACGGAACTGCGATATGAATTTTTCACATTTCGCTGTCCCTACCTCGGTTTCCGACAAAAAACCTTAAAAATGGATGAAAACTGTTTTACATGTAAACGAGAAGTCCCAAAATCTTGTTAATGTAACCAACATCACGTCAATTTCGTTCTTTCGTGTTACTGCCACGCATGTATCCAAGAACTGTGGACACCATGCAAAGCCTGTAAAAAGTGAGTCTTCTTCCAACAAATTAAGGGTTTGTTTTGCAGAAATTCTTAAGTAAATGGGTGATAAAATCCCCACAAAACTGTTCTTAAGCATTTAAAATAGCACTGATTCAAATTTCTGTCAAGTTTTTAACAGAAAAAACGCATGCTTTAGAGTGGTAATTTCACATAATCATACCACAAACGTCATATTTTTCAAGTTTAATTATATCAGTACCATTTTATTTTCGGTTTTTCGCCCATCTTTAAGGATGAGTCACGATCTACAAATCACTCCTATATGCACCCACGTAATTGTCCCGAAAAGTGCCGTGCGGGGTGGGAGCATCTCTAATATGAGGATAATTTTGACAACTACTGTCTCCTGAAGACACCTGAAGATAGTAGAAAATAGATAATAAAGTTGTGTTGTCCTTAAGGACCCAAGTAAATATTGATAGGTCCTTGTATGAATTTGTTAGTATCCTCACAATGGCAATAAACAAATCAGGCAACTCTGCACATTGGGCGTACTATAATTATACTACATTTTAAGAAAAATTGACATTTTTTTTTCATGATGCCATCAATATAGACTGCTAAACCTGAAAATTGGCTGTAAAATTTTGAAATTAGGGCGTTGAGTTTTTTAGATTTTCAGGATTCCTGTTGAGATATTCGATAAGCAAGGCAGTTGTAACACCTAAGGACAGACCTGCAATTCCCGCGATAACCAAGACCAGTCTCAGTTGAGGACTAACGGGGATTTTTCTTGGTACCGCACGATCAATGATTTCAATGCCACCTATCTGGTTGCGAGCGGTATTTAACTTGGATTCAGCATATAATATTTCAGCCTCAAGGGACCGTTTCGCAATCTCTTCAGCAAGTTCATTGGTTTTCTGAAGCTTGGCGACCATCTGCGTAAGAATTATCTGGTTTTCTGGGATCTGTTCCAGTGTGTGCGTCAATTCAGTTTCCAACGTGCTAAGTTCCTGCTTAAGACGTTCTGTAGCGTTTTCATAACGCGTGAGGTTCGGAACAAACGTCAATAACTGATTCTTTATATAGGTATAATGGGCAGAGGTGCCGGAAGTAACGGTATTAGCCGTCGGGGAGGTTTGCGCGTTTTTTTCGCGGATTTCAGCAATTTGTGCGTCGAGACCCTTTAATTCTGAGGCGGTTTTGCCCACCTTTTCCACATCCGCGGTACGCTGCGATTCGAGGTTGAAGAGTTTTTCCTGTTGAAAAAGCCAAACCGGATCGTAGGATGTCGTTTCTGATATTTTCGTCTGCTCTGGTAGGTGTTTTAATTGTTCCTGTAGATAGGTAATGTGAACGCGCGTCGCATAGAGCTGCTGCTGGTTGGTTTCAAGCCTTTCCTGGATACTGGTATAACGTTCAAATAGATTGGTAAGCGTCGGGACCCAAGTTTCTGGACTGCCATTCTGGCGAGCAAAGAAGAGGAGTGCGTCTAAATCTTTCTCTATTTCGGTTTGGATTTCTCGCCGTTCATCTTCGAGAAATCCCATCCGCCTTTTGTGTTTTGTTTCTTCATCTCCGTGCCTCAGTGTTTTCATAGCTTCGACGAGTTGGTTAACCAGAAGAGCCGCATTGCGTTCCCCGCCCTCCGCCTCGGTCAAAGCAAGTGAAAGGTTGATATAGTCGGAATCCGGGTTCAGCTGAGCCTTCAGCATTCGTTTGAGTTTGCCTACCGGTGGGAGGAGAGAAACCGCCTCAGTGTTGCCACTCTCTTCAAGGTTTTCGATCGCCGTTTTTAGCATTGATTCTGTGGAAAATCGAGCACTGATTGTCTCCATTTCCCGTCGGTCAACACCGCCAGAGAGTACGCTTTGAAACAGGTTCGTTGGAGGAAGGGCAGACGTTGTATTCGGTTGGACGAGTAACATTAAAGTAGAGGCGGCATACGTTTTAGGTAAGCGGAGTGAAATAATCAGGACGGTTCCTAATACCAACAAAACACTTAGACAGAGCGTAAAATCATGCTTTCGAATAAGTTGAAGATAATCGCGGAGATGTTCCTCCTGTTGCGGCATGAACGTGCGGTATTCCCGCCCAATTCGTTGGACTGGAAATTGCCCCTCCTTTTCTCAAACCTATAGATTGTTGGCAATACGAATTTCTTCTTCGTTAAAGGCTTCGTCATGCCATTCGGCTATACGCCATTCATCGTTTCTTTTTTCAAAGATAAAGAGGTTGTCACCTTCGGCGTACACACCACTAAATCCACCCTCAAGCGAGTGTCCATCGGATATAAAGAGTTGGATTCTGTAGTGATTTCGTACTTCTGCCTGTGTACCATCCTCATTCATAGAAATCTCTGGTGGGACAGAGAGTTCTATCTCAATATCTTGAAACTTCTCAAAGACCCGAGTGGCAGCATCTCGTTCTTGGCGGATGTCATCAAATTCCAGATCGTCCGTTTTATCCCCGTCTGTTCCCATATCAGAAACATAAAGGAAACCGTCTTCCCAGAACGTGCCAATATAAGAGTTAACATCTTCCGTCTCATAACCTTGCCGCCACTGATCTAAGATTTTATTAATTTGAAGCATTTCTTCAGGCGGAACCTGACCCACCTTATCGGCGTCCCCACACCCCATAAAACCTATGAGTAAGATGAGTACGCCGGTGACTTTGGCAAAAGTCCTGAACATAATAAGTACCCTCCTCATTTTAAAAGGTTTTGACAATACCCAGATAAAGACGTGATGGGGTTGCTCCAACCTCAATCCCCAATTTTTCAATATCCTTTGCATCCTGTTCAATAGACTGAATTAATGTAGTGGCATTGTAGAAGTTTGCCCCAACATAAGAATCAATAAGGCTGTAGACCCAGATACCGATACCAGTGTACATAAAAAACGTCCTGAGTTTGTAACGCTGATTCGCATATTCGTACTGTTCTAACACGCCTTTGTCATCATTAGGATATAAGCTGACGTACGTCGCGTAGGCATCGTAACGATCCTTAAAAGATTGCTGTGCCAACAAGGCACCGACAACAGAACCGCCTATTCCCAGAATAGTAAGACTGCCACGGATATAACCACGGCTATGAAATTGCCCCCATCCTGGGAAAACAGCGGAGCGCACCATAGCCCCAATCGGCGAAACGAGCCTCTCCTCTTCCGCCACTTCGGGTGCTTGATGCTCGGTATCTGCACCGTTTTTAGCCTCCTGCGCGAAACTCGCATGGAGGCTAAACAACAGTAGTGATAAAATTAGCAGAAATCGCATCTGAATATAAAGGCTTTACATACTCAAGAAGCGCGTAAAGCCTATGCTACTCCTAATATAATATGTGCTAACGTCTCCGTTTCGTCCGTTCGGTTGTCCGACTCCGACTCTTATCGTCATCATCACTGCTACTGCTTGAACTGCTGCGCGATGAACTCGAACTTGATGTCGTCGGACGCGTCCGAGACTTTGTCTTTTTAGAAGAAGAGGAGCGGCTTACGCTTGATCGCGAGCGCGTCGAACTCGAACTTGATGTCGAACTCGAACGACTGATGCGAGACCTCTCAGTTGAACGACTGATGCTCGAACGCGAGCGCGTCGAACTCGAACTTGATGTCGAACTCCTATACTTTGAACGCGAGTTATTACTTGTACCAGACGAGTATGACGACCTGTTTGAAGAAGGGGTCGAGCGTCTATAAAGTGGCGTAGTCCGCCGTGTCTCTATAGAGCTTCTATAACGGCTTGCGTTCTGTGCTGTCGAACCCGAGTAACGTCGCTGTTTGCTAAGCGTATTTCCAGCGTATGTACTCCTTCTTACACTACTCCGTTGGAGTGTTGATGCGGAAACACGTGAGCGCTGTTTCTCCAAAATAATTGACTGGCGCGCAATCCGTTCCGTTGTCGCTGGTGTCTGCTTTCGGTGGTTTTCAAGCGCAGTACGGATGTTTCTCCTAACCCCTGTACGTTCTACTTGGCGACTGTTTGCCGCCAATCGACTACGGCTATATTGGCGACGCGCTGTTTCATGCTGACCGCTCCACCGATTCAAACGCGTTCGCCGCTGATGAACCTTCGGTGTGCTACGATAGCGATTATGGTAATAACCATAATACGGCGAATAGCCGCGATAGTAGGCACCTGAATAATACCTACGGTAACGTCCAAGGTATCCACCATAATACGAGCGAATTGAGAGATAGTGGTGATCGTAAATTGGGTAACTCCACCGGAGATAGTAGTCGTAGTCTGTCGCATAATAGATCGGACCATCGTAAAAATAGAGATAGGTATAATTATGCCACGGACGCCAACGATAAGTCGGTGTATACCGCTGAATCACTTTAACCTTCGGTTGTCTCCGATAGGTAGATACCTCAAGATGTTCTACGTCAATCTGTTCGCCACCTTCTGCGACGATATGGAGTTCCATCCATCCATTTTTGACATGACCCACTGCGGGAATCTTAATTAACTCAGAACGATTTTTCGCTCGCAGCACAAAGGTGTCACCGTAGCGTGTCTCTTTAGCGTTCTCGTCGTGGTAGCCTCGACGAGTCACTTCGCGCTGGGTATTACGAATCCAAACACGTCCCGCGATCGGTTCTTCATAGTCTTCAATCTCCAGGCGATGGGGTTCCCCGCGATACCTCACCAAAATTTCAATGGACTGTGCCCCTGTTGGAATTTCAAAGAGATATACCGCGCTGGCAATCGCGAATTCGTAGTTACTTGCGTCCTCGGCAGCGTTTGCCCAAGCGGTGAGTCGAACACCGTCTTCAAAACGCGGACTGGCGGTTATTGTCGCATTCCCACGTTCTATCCATTCATCGACATCGTTCGCAACGCGATGCTCTCGACTCAATCGGTCCGCATAGTAATCATAGTCTGCAACAGCAGGGGTTAACAACCAGGCAATTGCAAAGCAACTGATGAGGCATGCTGCACTTAAAATAGAAATACGGGTCTTCATGAGAATCCTCCTCCTATGTTCGTGTCCTTCATTTGGCATTGCCAATAGGTCTCTACCCACCGAGCGCGGTGATGTGTGAGTATCAAAAGAAACTCTCTTAATCAAATTGTCATAGAAATGATACAATTTTCCTTAAGAATTGTCAAGGATTAATCAACACCGTTTAATAGTTCAGACACCCTAATCACGACTCACCCTTTAAGAACCAACAGGCTTCTTAATATATTGGGAAAACTATGGTAAACCAGAAAAATAAACGGACATTTTCCCCGATCCGGTAGGGTTTTTGCTTGGGTGTTTCTTCAAGGATTGTATCCTCGCCTCTTTAGAGTGTCTAATTAATTCTAAGTTTTACCATAAATGGTTTTACCAATTCTTAGTTCTTGGGTATCAGTTCAATACCTCTTTTTTTTGCGTGTTCACGGGCAAGTGGCGTAATAATCGCTGGACTTGCATAAACTAATTCTCGCACATCCGCATCCAGATTTGAGATAGTCGTTGCGCTAATTAAAGTTTTTTCCACAATAGCACGCGAACCTCTCACGCTCTCTATGACCGACTCGGCGATTTGGGTCATTGGTACCAATTGAACGCCGAGTTCAGACAAAGCGTTTACATAATCGTTTTCAAATTTACTGAAAATAGGACCCGTTTTTACGGAAACTTCACCCTGATGAAGTGCGTCAGAGGCTGCTATAACCTTCTTCCCCTTAGAGAGTGCTTCAAACACCAGATAGGTACACGGCGTGTCTACCAACCTTAACGCCAGCTTCGCAACCATTGGATATGAAAAGACAGGGAGCACAATTTGTTGATAAGTTTCCAAAAAATTTGCTGTATTGCTTAGGGCATTCTCCCGCAAAACGTTCTCTTCCCCAAATGCGGCGTGAATCGATTCGAGGTTTGTAACTTTAGTTGCGAGATCGGACAGAATTATTGTAATTTTCCATCCATTTTGTCGGCAAGTATGGAGTTGCTGGATGGGTTCATCCAACTCAAGTTGTGTTGCACCAAAGATAGCGAGTAATCGTTTTTCGTGTGTAAGTTGCGTGGAAATCGGCGTTTGTTCTTGCAGGACCCTCTCCACGATTCTTTTAATCTGGTCAATCAGCTCCTGATTCATACTGCCTCGAAATATCGGAAAACCTGTAGGTCTCAACCGGCATCGCGGACGATTTCAACGGGTTCACCGCCTTTTAAACCTGCTGCATTGGCATCGTCGGTATCTAAATGCATCTGAAGCACATAATCTTCATGAATTTTGGGACGGACGTTTTCAAAGGTTAAAGCACGCTCACCACGGAAGTGCACTTTTAAGAGGTCGTCCTCGCGAATACCGAGTGCGTTAGCATCTCCGGGGGTCATGTGGATATGTCGCGTCGCACAGATTGCCCCCTCCTGCAAATAAAGGCTTCCGGCGGGACCAACGAGAGTAATAGGGTCCGCACCGACAAGGTCCCCTGAATCTCGAATGGGTGGGTTTAATCCGAGCCGGATTGCTTCCGTTTGAGCGACTTCGACTTGAGAGTAATCTCGCACAGGACCAAGGATACGAACCGCTTCAATGGCACGCATCCGTTTCCCAACGATAGTTAACGTTTCATTCGCAGCGAATGCTTCCGGTTGATAGAGTGGCGCGTAGACAGTCAGTTGGTGTCCGGTGCCGTATAGAATTTCGAGGTGCTCCTGTGTTACATGAGCATGCCGTGCTGAAACCCCAACTGGAATCTGCTGCTGCTGTGCGACGGCATCACAAGCGCGGTTTCCTGCATCGCAAGTCCGCAAAGCACAACCGCTACATGCCTGGTCTGTCGTCAGTCTATTAACAACACGCTGGGTAATTAACTCAACAAGGGCACGATCTGGCATCTATGTTCTGCCTTCTTGGTTAGGATATACTGAACGCCATGGAACAAGGAGCGTTCAATGCATCCGCGGGCTACCTAATTTAGGATTTTGGCAACATAGTTTCGACTTCAGCGTGCGGACGTGGAATCACATGAACTGAAACCACTTCCCCGACGCGCGCCGCAGCCTCGGCACCAACATCCGTTGCCGCTTTCACAGCACCAACATCACCACGAACCATAACAGTCACGTAGCCAGCACCAATTTGCTGATAACCAATAAGATGAACATTTGCCGCTTTCACCATAGCATCGGCAGCTTCAATGCTCCCAACTAACCCTCTCGTTTCAACTAAACCCAATGCCTCTCCGGTCATATTATTCTAATAGCCTCCTATTGAAAATTAATTCAAAAATGAAACCAAGTTTTTAATCTGTGAGTCGTACAATAGAAGCAATTTTCTGATCGCGAATCCGCGCACAAAAAAAGGGAAAAATCAAGCAAAGTGCTAAAATCTCACCCTTACCTCACCCTTATAGTATATCACAATTTCTGACTTTTTTCAAGAAAAAACTAAAAACGCGTTTATACATTTCATGGACGTCTGTTTCTGCTTTACCAATTTCACCCAATTTTTGGTAAGCGAAGGCACGCCATAGGTAGACCTGTGTGAGCGCGTTCGGTTCACCTTGCCATGTACGAATTGTTTCGGTCAACAGATCTACGACCTTCCTGTAGTCGGCAGTTGCCAATGCTTGTTCCCCTAAACGGACATAAACCAGGGCGCGGCTGATGTAGGCACCAGCAAATTGCGCCTCCAACCCAATAGCCTGACTTAGATCTGCCAAAGCGAGTCTTAAACGGTCTTCGGCACCTTCGGTGGAGAGCCGTAGGTAGGCATTACCACGCGCGTGGTAAGCCACGCCACTCGGTTGCCGATTAATTACAGCACTGTAGTCGGCAAGCGCATTTTGAACGTTGCCCTGTTCAAAATAAGTGTGGGCTCGCCTTCGCATGACACGGGCGTTCCATCTCTTTTCCAACGAAGCGGAGTAGTCCGCAATAGCGTGTTGTCCGTCTCCTAACGCTTGATAGGCATCGCCACGACTCGCGTACGCGTCGGCGTGATACCGATTCAGGTCTAACGTTCGGGTGTAATCCGCGATAGCTGATTTGTACTGTCCTGCACGGTAATGTGCCAGTCCACGTTTCACGTAAGCTTCGGCATATTTGGGTTCAACCTCAATGGCGCGTGTAAATGCCGCTATTGCATCTGGAATCTTCCATGTCCTTAATGATACCGTCCCTTCCCGTACGTCCGCTTGTGCCTGTGGCTTTTCCCCCTTTATCGCATCCCATGTTACAAAACGGGAAGCGAGAATAATAGTGAGAATCAACACCGGGGTCATAATGTAAACGAGTGGTCGCATGATGAGGTGTCTTTCTGGCGGGAATCTCCCTTTAGTCGGATTTTGGCTTTCGAGTTTCGCTATAGAGGTGATGGATATTTCTATCTAACTTCAGGGTATCTACAGATGGATATGTTTCCGCCAAGTCAATTTCAATATAGGCAGGAATTCCGGGTCGACCGCTGTAGCCTGTCGAAAAAATGAGTTGGCTTTCACCGAATGTCGCTATACCATCTCTGACATTCCGTCTTGGGAAATAATGAATGGGGGTATGTCCGACGATAAGGATATTCCCCTGGATGGCTTCAAGGAAATTTTTAATGTGCGTTAAAGTGTATCCACCGCTATAAGCGATCTCTGGGCGATGCCAAAGAAACTCCTCAAGGGTTTTGGGGTTCGGATTGACCAGATCAGCAAGGCTTGTAACAAAACGCCCGGGACCCGCATGGATACCGACAAAGCCGTTTTTTCCAACGACTACCGTCGGAAGGTTCATGAGAAAATCATAATGTGCGTCCGTCATTCTTTCAATAAAATTGAACTGCTCGTAATAGGCACCGAGGGGACTCTCATATAAAGCACGAATAAAATGCTTCCGATTCTGTGCCGTCATCCCTTGCCTTTTGAGCATCGCATAGGCATCTGCAGCCGCGAATTCGTGGTTGCCTCGGAGATAAATGATCCTTTTACCCTTATCGCCAAGTTGTCTTTGGAGTTCCATGACCCGATCAACGATGCGTGTATCCCCGTAAGGCGGATGTCTCGGTTCATCGGGCTTATAATCAACTGCATCCCCAAGTATCAATCCATAGACATCTTCGTCCGCTTGAATCCGTTCAACCAGTTTCGTGAGTTGTAACCATTGGTTAAAGTCGTCCCAATGGGCATGCAGATCGGAAACAATATAGACGGTGCCGTGATCGGGGAGAACAACGATGTGCCCATCGCGCGTCAGTTGATTAGGGTACTGCGCGAGGAGTTTGGGTTGGGCGGTCGCTGCGGAGGCGAGGCAGATAAGGCAGAGGGAAAGGTCAATTAAAGAGATGTTCATAGGTGCAAGTCGTGTTATCGTGTAGTCCGTAATGAAATGGAGGTGTTTTTGCTTGGGTATTTCTTCAGATTTACGTACAGGTACGTCAATCTCCAAACCTACCTGTCCGAACCGCAAGGTAAAATTAAAATCTAAAAAATGGGTCTATAGAATTTTCTTGCTGCGCGAGTCTATTCAGGTGCCGTCGTCTACGATTCCAGCAGACGAGGTAACCAATGAGGGCAAGTCCACCGAAGCCGCCCCACAAAACGTAAGAATTAGAAAAGAGGGATGCCCATTGATAACGTTCCGTCAGCGATTCGCGCCAAAGAATATCGAATGTAGCAAGATCCCATCCAACCACAGTTTCAAAAGCAGTACTGAAATTGCTGCCAGCGTGGAGTTCAGCAATCAGCGAGAATAGTACATCCCTGCCTTTGACTTCGACCAGCCAACGAACCGTGTCTTGGCTTTCAGCATACGCCAAGTCCGCACCGGCTTGCGTACGTGGAAAACTCCGTTCCAGTTCTTGAAGTGGTAGAATAGATCTTGAAAAAATATGCTTCAGCAATGTTTCATGACGACTCGGTACCCACTCCTCAGCAAAATAGATTGCAATACCCTCTATGAACCATAGTGGGATTTCTCTGACGGTTTTACGTGTACATTGCCCAAAGAGGACATGTGCGATTTCGTGACGGAGAACTTGCACCAACTGCAACTTCGCAAGGGCAATGTGCTTCGGGTTTAGGATAACAATACGACGACTCAACGGAAAGGCGCATCCAACCGCCCAATCCTGAATCGGGGCATGAACGGAAGTCTGAAACTCCTTTTGCGTGTCGCACACCCAGATGTCAATCATTCCCGCTGGCATACGACTTGTCAACTGCGGCATTTCGGCGTAGAAGTCCTCGGAAATCTGAAGAATTGACACTGGATCCACTGTTCCTTCTTTATAGTAGACCCGGAAGTGTGGGCTTTCCACTGACTGCCAGTCTGCCGATGTTGAGAATATAGGCAATAGTAACAGAAGGAAAATAAGACTTTTCATACATATCCCACCTAAGGGACTGGGTCTATAACAGCACCCATAAAGAGCACCGTTTTTGTCTGATTATCACGAATCGCAAAGAAAAAGGGTCGGTCTAGAATAAAAGGAATTGGTGGCGGTGGCACACTCGTAGCCCTAACCCCAACACTGGTCACCGCTGCGGCTTCAGTCCCTTCCTCGTTGACCTCAACGAAGGTTTTATGAAGCACTTCTCCGATATACAAATTCTCTAAAGGCGTCATCCGACTAAAATCCGCAAGATCTGGTGCAAAGGCGATATCCATACCGAGTGCTTTCAGTGTGTCGTTAAGATTCCTTTCATACTCCAACTTAAATTTCGGCATGACGAGAGACACATCTTGTCCATGAAACTGTGACATCCAATTCTCCCAACTTTCGGCGTTCAAACTCTCTAAAAAGTTGTTGAGATCGGATTCGCTGTCCGGGAGAAAAAGATACATACGCATCTGCCCATCACCATAAGCGAGGCTAATGGCTTGAAAATTTCCCCCTCGGTAATATGGATACTGACGCTCCTGCCTCATCATTGGCACCTGTTTTACATCACCTGTTGCCAGATGGAAAGGACCCTCTCGTGTCTCTGATGGGTCAAACTCTCTCTGCCATGTGCCTTTGAAGTAGATAGCATTAATAAGAAACAACACCGCCGCTGGGTTGATTTCATCAAAGATTTTTGTAATTTTGCCATTGGTATTGGTATCCACCCACTGATTAATCGTTTCTACAGTACGTGGATCCGTAAAATCTAATGTTGAGATCTCTGCACCAAAAAATTGGGCATTTCGCTGCAGGAAACTCTGATTGAATGGGACACCTTGGCGCGCCCAAAGCGAGTTGGCAATCGCGAGTGTCACTTTCGGATCTGCCGTCAAAAGTGTGTGACGCAATGCGGCATAGCCAATGTTAATCGCTTCGGCGTCTAAGTCTTGCAATTGCAATGTGTCGGTCATTGCCTGTTCAGTTTCGCCAGCGGCACCGTTCAGGGTCATTGCCAAGGCAAGAGAAACACTGAACGGCGAAATAAAAATATTCGTATCCTGCTCAGTTTTACGGATTTCATCGAACAGATTAAAGCCGAATTGTGTATTCGCTGCGACAACAGGGGTATCAATGGAGCCAATCTCAAGTTTAACTTCCGTCTTATCAAACATGTCAATGCGAAACTCATCACATCCGGCAAGTAGTAGCAGAACTGAACATAAGGGTCCAAGGAAAGTTTTTGTGGTTGTCTGTTTTCTATCCATCTGTTTCCTCTTATCTCAAATAGTCAGCTTGCTACTTTGAAGACTTGTCTTAATAGAGATGTGCGACATAACTGCCATAACCGTTGTAAATCTTCGTTGGGTGTCTTTCATTCGTTCCAATCATCCGTTCGCGGGCTTGCGACCAACGTGGATGCGGCACATTGGGGTTGACGTTTGCGTCAAAACCATACTCTCTCGGCGCGAGCGTATTCCAAAAAGTCCGCGGCTTCTGATCGGTCAACTCAATACTAACAATGGATTTGATACTTTTAAATCCATATTTCCAAGGGACAATGAGCCGAATAGGTGCCCCGTGCTGCGGCGGCAAGATATGCCCATATATACCGACAGTGAGTAACGTCAAGTCGTTCATTGCCTCGTCGAGCGTGAGTCCTTCAAAGTAGGGCCACGGCATACTCACATCGTTTTGTTCTGGTGCCATGTCAGGATCCAGAAATGTAAGCATCCGAACGTATTTAGCTTCAGCCTTAGGTTGAACCTTTTCAAGTAACGCTTTCATTGGAAAGCCGATCCAAGGCACTACCATCGCCCACGCTTCAACACACCGGAATCGGTAGATCCGCTCTTCAATAGGCATCTGTTTAATTAAATCATCTACATCCAGTGTCATTGGCTTTTCGACTAATCCCGATATTTCAACTTCCCAGGGGCGCGTTTTAAATTTGTCCACCTTTTTCCAAACAGTGTTTTTCCTGTTGGTGAACTCATAGTAATTGTTGTAGGTGGCGGCAATTATTTCATCGGTCATCTGCCTTTTTACAGTAAAGTTTGCATTATTTTCGGCAGCAAGTTTTTGTGCGCGGAAAGGTTCTAACTGCTTTTGAACGCCTCTGTTCTGCGCGCACGCGTTTGAACTCGAAAAGAGCAACGCACCCGCACTCGCTATTCCTAAATCTTTGATGAATTTTCGGCGATTCATATAATCTGACTCAGATGTCGCCTGATTTTCAGGGATTTCCCATCCCTTTGGGATTTTAATATACGCCATGATATTTCCTCCGTTTTAATTTACATATAAAGGACAACGATTCAATTATCTTCTGTTATTTTTTTAAGAACGGAAAGCGACACTTCAGGATGCTTCAGGTGCAAGAGCGGGCTTGCCAAATAGTATATCTCATCTGTATCTGAAATGCAACTTAAATTGGGTGTGTAAAGTTTTTGGCATTCAGCACCCATCCTTCTCGCTTCGCCATCGTCCATGATTTGGAGCTCCCTCCAATACTTCAAAGACAAAGATCTTCCCTATACGCCTAATTGATCCCAATGAATTCTATTTTTTCAAATTATGTAAGGTTTCCGTCCACCGCCTCGTCTTTAATTATAAAGCGTGTAAACCGTATCGTCTTGTTAATTGTCGCAATCTATAATATTTGATTGTGCCTTTTGCTGAATACGGACATGATTCCAACTATTCATTAGGAGTACGCCCCGTGAAAAAAGAGGACGATGTTCAATTGATTCAGAGAACTTTATCCGGCGATGAGGCAGCGTTTGGCGTTTTGGTCCAAAAGCACCAAAAAAGTGTCCATGCACTCGTGTGGCGGAAGATCGGCGATTTTCACTATGCTGAAGAAGTTACCCAAGATACCTTCCTTCAGGTATACAGAAAACTCCCCACACTCAAAGATCCGCATAAATTTGCCGGATGGCTTTATGTCATCGCAAACCGACTTTGCATTGATTGGATGCGGAAGAAAAATCCTACTACACAATCATTGGAGGATACACCTGTGGAAGAAATTGAGGAAGCTTCTTACGCCCATCACGTAACTGAACAGTATCAGGCAGAGACCTCCGAACAACGGCATGCTATCGTCAAAAAACTGCTCACGAAACTCCCCGAAAGTGAACGGACAGTCATGACGCTTTTCTACCTTGGTGAAATGACTGCTAAAGAAATTAGTAAGTTCTTAGGGGTCTCTGTAAGTACGATTCATACGCGACTGCACCGGGCCCGCAAACGGTTACAAGCAAAAGAAGAAACCCTTGTGCAAGAAGTGCTCAGCAACGTGCAGATACCGACAGGTATCTACCAGAACATTATGCGCGAAATTCCGCATATCAAACCCTTATCACCTATTGGCGGAAAACCACCGATAGTCCCCTGGGCAATCGCCACTTCGACTATTGTCCTTGTTGTTATAATGCTCGGCGTTAGCAACCAATTCCTTGCGTATTTCCAGCGACCCTATAGTTTCGATGCCACATCCGAAATGACGGTAGAACTTATTGAAGCACCTATTGTGATAGACCTTCCATTAAAGCCAGATGTCCGGAATCAAGTGGGACGCTCTGGTAAAGGGATCGGTGCCGGTCCGAAAGATTCCGAGACACGCGCAGTCGGGCAACCACTAAACGAAACTCGCGTTCTCACTCAGGAACAGCAACAGAAAAACATCGAAATCTGCACCCAAAACCTACTCGTAATTGGTGGAGCGATCCAAGCTTATCAGAAAGAACATGACGATCTTCCAGAGTGGCTCTCGGATCTTCACCCCAAATATATACCAGATGCAAACATCCTCATCTGCCCCGCAGATACAAGTGGAGGTAAAGCAGGCTATCCCTTGAATGTTGATCCGAAAATGTCAGTAAGCTACGGGTACGAGTTTCACCCTGAGTATCGAACTTACAAAAGTAGGCAACGCTTGATCTATGGTGATGACATGCCACTTGTCCGTTGCCGACATCACGCAAATGATGATTTTCAGTGCCTAAACTTGAGTTTCTCTTCTAAAATTTATGAGTCAACCAATGTTTGGGAGTCCATACCCCAAGATATGTATGGTAGTCACGAAACAGCCATCACGACTTTGGAAGAAACACTTAAGAAACACCCGGAGGACGTAGATTTCTATGAACTGTATCCATTGCTTGTCAATCTCTACATCGAAGTCGAGAACGAATCAGCAGTGGATACGCTTATCGAAGGTTTCAAATCAGTCATGAAACCCAATATTGCAGATTATATTACGCTCTATAACATGCTTAACGCAATCGGACGCTATGAGGATATGCTTTTTGTTCTTAAGTCCGCTGAACACCAGAATCCGGACAACATCTTTATTCCCGCGCTATTTGCCTACACCTACGAGAAATTAGGCGATACCGAACTCGCCGAATCCTATGAGCGCAACGCGGATCTGTTAGAGGAATTAATTGGAAAACCTGCCCCAGACTTTTCCGCTATTGACCTCAATGGGGATTCGATCGCACTACACGACTATCGTGGAAAAGTCGTTTTACTCAACTTTTGGGCGACGTGGTATGGTCCTAGCCTTCTGGAGATACCTCGCCTCAAAAAGGTATACGATACCCATAAAGATGAAGGCTTTGACATCATCGGGATCAGCCTTGATTATGATGAACTGAAACTCCGAGACTACATTACAGAAAACAACATTCCGTGGCGACAGATTCTCGATAACGCTGCTGGCAAGAATTTGATAGCCCAGCAATATGCTATCCGCAGTATTCCAGTAATACATCTTATTGACAGGAAAGGTAGATTAATTACGCACGAATCAAGAGGGATGGATTTTGAGGAATTCGTAGCAGAGGTTGTGAAAAATAAATTCAAAGATTAACCTGACACGAAATTGAACTTCATAAAATACCCTAGACCTCTACCGATTTAAAATTAAGACAACCTTTCCGCGATTATATTGTATCCATAACAGCGAGAAGAAAGAGAATTTTTTTACGTCAGATTTAAGGTTCTGATATCGAACACACATCTCTGTAATAGACATAAACTATGGTAAACCAGAAAAATAAACGGATATTTTCCCCGATCCGGTAGGGTTTTTGTTTGGATGTTTCTTCAAGGATTGTATCCTCGCCTCTTTAGAGTGTCTAATTAATTCTAAGTTTTACCATAAATGACCTAATCGGGAATCTGTAAATACAGATTCACAAAAATTTGGAGGATAAAATGCGCATAGTCGAAGGGATATCTATCGGAATTTCTGCGATTCGTAGCAACAAAATGCGTTCGTTGTTGACGATGCTTGGCATTATCATCGGCATCGCTTCAGTATTGGCAATGATAGCGATCGGTGATGGTGCTAAGGAGATTGTCCGGCAAGACGTACAGAAGTTAGGTGGGGCAAATCAGTTCTTTGTGCTCCGGTCTCGGCACAAGCGCGTAAACAACCGGCTGGTCCGTATTCGACACAATGAATATCTGAAATATGGTGATGTGTCAGCAATTGAGGCAGAATGTCCATCCGTTAGTGCAGCCACACCGCAGATGTGGAATTGGGGCGGCGTGCTCATCCAAGCTTCAGGCGGTACTGAAACCCGTGCAGGTTGGAACGGTGTAGATGCTAACTATACAACCATAATGGACTGGAACGTTAAAGAGGGACGTTTTATTACAGATGAAGACGTTAGAAACGCATCAAGAGTCTGTGTACTTGGAGACGAGGTCGCAACCGCCTTGTTCGGTGATCAATCCCCATTGGGACAAGAAATTAAAATCGCACGAGACAGCGATTATCACAACCGGTTTGGCAGAAAAAAAGACGGAAGGCGATACACGGAACGCTTCAGGGTTGTTGGAACATTTGTGCCGAGAGGGACAAATCTCCGATTCGGTGTCAGTTTTGATAGCCTTGCCTTTATCCCTATATCAACCAGCCAGAAACGCTTCATTGGCACCGATGAGATTCAGAATATCACCGTCCATGCACATAGCGTCAAAGATGTTCCTAAGGCGGTTGAAGAGGTAAAGTCTGTTCTCCGAAAACGGCATAAAAATAAAGACGACTTCATTTACATCTTTGAGATGCATAAAGGTATGGCGCAGTTAGATAAAATCAGCAGAATCATAAAAATCACCTTAGGAAGCATCGCCGGTTTCTCACTACTCGTCGGCGGGATTGGGATTATGAACATGATGCTCGTTGCTGTTACCGAACGCACGCGTGAAATTGGGCTTCGGAGGGCACTCGGTGCCAAACGATTGGATATTCTACTGCAGTTCCTCATAGAGTCAGTGATCATGTGTGCTGTCGGTGGTGTAATAGGCGTTGGGTTGGGTATTCTTGCCGGTGAAGGAATGGCATTGCTCGCCGTCAAGATCGTTAAAATTGTTCCTGAATGGCCCGCCGTTATCTCTTTGGAGTGGATATTGATTTCTGTATCGGTATCGGCGATAATCGGCATTTCGTTCGGTCTATATCCGGCGCTTAAGGCATCCTCACTTTCACCAATTGAGGCACTCCGCAAGCGGTAAACACAGTTACTCCTAATATTGAAAGCAACGAGAACTGATTGCCCAACAATATGGTATTCGCGACCTCCCAGCAAACAGATGGGACATCCTCAGTTATACTGCGTTGATTACCGACTTGATTACCGACCTCACGCGACAGCAAAACTGGTATTACATTTGGAGAAAACACTATGACAAATACTAAACAAGTTGAATATAACCACAGCAATGAGAATGAACTTGTTAAGCGAGTTCAGAGCGGAGATACCGAAGCTTTTAATCCACTTATCCTGAAATACGAAAAAAAAATCTATAACCTGATTTACCAACGGATTCGTGACCGAGAAACAGCGCAAGATCTCTGTCAAGAAGTGTTCTTAAGGGCGTGGCGAGCACTACCAAACTTCAAAAACCAATCCACATTCTATACCTGGCTTCACAAAATTGCTCTCAATTACTGTATTGATTACATCCGGAAACGAAAAAGGCAATTTTTTTATGAGTGCGAGGAATTGCCGGAAAATCCAGATGGCGCGTTTCCAATACTCCAGACGCAACCATCGCCGTGTCAAATCCTTGAGATGGAGGAACTTGGATACATTATCCGCAAAGCCGTGCGTCAACTATCATCTGGACAACAGCGTGTGTTTCGTCTGCGTTACTTTCATGACATACCGATAAAACAGATTGCCGTCCGCATGAACAAGTCAGAGGGTACAATCAAAGCGCACCTGCACCAGGCACGTCGAAAGCTACGAAATATGCTGCTTCCCTACCTGCAAGGCGAACCACTGGCGTAGTAGGGATTAGTAGCCTATGCCGATGGATTCGCAGAAAATTATGGTCTCATATTTTTTTAGGGCATATGCCCCTTTTGGATTAAAGTACTGTATCATTATTATAGACCAAAATCGATAAACACTGGATTAGTAGACACGAGCCAACTGCCTGAAGAAGATTTTAAACGGCTTCATCTCCTGTCATTCTCTACGTGTCGGATCCCCTGATGCGCATCTATATACTAATCCGATGAATCTTTTACACACCCGTAAGACCTTGCAACAATTTAAAAATAAATTTGCATTTTTAAACTGAATATATTATCATATATAATGTAAATCTAAATTAAGAGCATAGATTGTATGTCCTACTATAAAATTTATATGCATCAACGGGTAGGAAACTCAACGCGATACGAAGGACCATGGATACACAGAATCCGCGAAATCTGTAAAATCCGCGTCAATCCGCGATTCAGACGATACACACATGACATCACCTCAGCAAGAACATTTAGAAAAATATTACATTTTCCGCTCTGTATAGTTTCCAATAGCCAACCCACTTAAATTGGCTATCTGATTTTTTTTGCAACTTTTTGAGACTTTGGTGTATAATATCCTAAAGTGTGTTATTCGATTTTCACTTTCTGACGAAATAGCGGAGTCTATTGAGCAGTGTTACGAAAACATCAGCAAATTCTCATTCTACTTGTGGGACTCTTGTACGTTCATTCGGTATGTCCGTTTCTATGTGCAACTTTAGAGCAAAAGTCCTGCCACGACGCACTTCAAAGAGTCCTGAGTGGAGATACCGATACCCAATCAACCTGCTGCCAAAGCACCCAAACAAGCAGAGCGGGTGAAGCCGGAACTCCATCAGAGGGCGATAATTCGTGCTGCTCAAAGGATTTGGAACTTGTTTTCCCAGACGATAGATACAGCGCGCATGAATTGCGTGAATTGATTGAGCAGTCCCTTGTCTCAATTCTTCCGATCTCAACAACTTTACCTGTTACACCCTGGGAATCGTTCAAGAATTCCCCCGCACCGCTAATCTCCACGTTTTTCCCCGATCACCCTCTATCCCATAGAGGTCCCCCGTTTATCTAGTGCTAAGTGAGTTCCGCCTGGAATTCTTCAAGCACTCACCTATTCCTTGATCCCATTACTTTTTTCATAGTGTTTTTCCGTGCTTTCTTTTCATGAAGGTTTGCAGGGAAAGCTCTTAATAGACCTGTGGCGCGAGATTTCGTGTCTCGCCACGCTACACTACTTTTCAAATGAGAAAAATTACAATGATGAAAATACGTCTGTTTTTATACGCGATGTTGTTCAATTGGGTTTTTATCTCTCTCGGATTCGCACAAGAAAGTTGTCCCGCTTGAAGCAATCCCGTCTTACCGCCCAGCGGTCTGATGAATGAAGTCAGTTTGGCTTCAAAAGAGATAGATCAGTTTCGAGTCAATGTCAATATGTTGATGTCTCCTGATGCACAAGGTGGACATCTTGAAGCAAGAGGGCTCTCACCAACGGGAGAAGTTGTGGATGCCCCTTTACATAGACACCATGTAGCGTTGAGCACTTACCGGATTGGTGTTGGATTACAATACTTGCTGAGCGATCAGTGGACACTGCAAGCACACATTCCGTATACAGTCAGAGATCAGGACGCAAGTATTGAGTGGATTGATCCGGTGAGTCCTGAAGATAAGGAGGCCATTTTGCGGAGTCGGGATATCCATCATCGAGATGAAACCTACACCGGACTTTCGGATGTGGATCTGTTCTTAGGCTATAAGGTTCGTGGATTCTTTAAGAACGAGGATCTACTGTTTGTTCGCTTAGGTTCAACGATTCCGATTGGCAAGACCGAGGAAAATCCTTGGATACTCGGAGATGCAGGCATTGAACACCTCCATATCCAGTTTGGTACCGGTACCTTTAACCCGATCGCAAATTTGCAGTACAACCTACCTCTCTACCGAGGTCTGAATATCATTGCTTCCGCGCGTGGAACATTTCCCTTCTATGAGAACAGCAAAACCTATCAAGGCTCAACAGAGTTAACTTATACGGCTGGTTTTACATACCGCCTTTCCGATTGGTTTTCATTTAACGGAAATTATCTCGGATTTTATCAAACCTCTGCCTCTTGGGCTGGAGAACGTGATATCAACACAGGGCTCCGTTACAGTATGGCGGCACTTGGCATGTCCTTGGTAACGCTAAGCGATATTGCTGTGTCTGCCAACGTCATGTTTCCGCTGACGCAAGAAACCCTTTACGATGGCAGCGACGCAATTGAATTTGGCAATTTGGTCTCTTTAACCACGACCTATTCATTTTGAGTTATGTTGAGTGGTGTGTTGCATCTGTCTATCAGCACACTGTCCATATCCCAGCACAGGACTTTCATGGAGCAATGCTGGGTGATCAATAAGACAAAATAAAAAAGGAGAACTCATGAAAACGAAATTGACGCGGCGAGTCGTCGCCACTTTCTTAGCAGTCTTGGCTGTGCTGCTATTCTCAATCTTTTCGCTTAATGCAGAGGATACACACAAAGCGCATAAAGCTGAGTCCCACGGTGATCACATGATGGGCGATGGTGAAAAAGTGCGGTGTGCAGTTGATGGCATGATGATGAAGCCTTCGGCGATGGTCAAAGTCGAACGGGACGGAAAAGCCTACTATTGCTGCAACGACATGGAGGCGGAGATGTTCAAGGCGAATCCGGATAAGTTCCTCCAAACCATTTCAGTGGGAAATTTGACATTCGATCTCAATCTACTAACGATAGATGCATACAAGATGATGAGGTCCCATATGGGAATGAAGGGCATGGTAAAAGCCGATGAGATTAAGGGAAAAACGCACTATTTCAGTATATACCCGACGCAGGAACATGGAGAGATTGCGTTGGGTGATGTTAAACTCGCCATTCAGGTTACCAATACTGAAGGGGAAACGAAGATGGCGTTACTGAAGTATAGCAAAATGACGCGCACGTACGAAGGCTTTATTGCTATGCCAAAGGGCGAAAAACACGAGGTTCGCATTCGCGTGACAAGTCCAGCTGTCAAAATTTCACTTTAATGTGGCTATCGGCAGAATAGTTATCAGTCGTCAGTGGTCAGTTTTCAGTTAAAGAGGGCTCTGGTAGCAATCTTCCCCACCTTGGAATGCTCCAGTGCGCGGTAAATTGTTACAGAGAAGCCTCTTAACTGACGACTCATAACTGATAACTGGCAACTATTAACAAGGAGAGCATAATGCGTGAAATTAGTTTACTCCATCAAATAACAGCAGTTATTATCGGCAGCATGCTGGTGTTAGTTGTTCTGGCGCAAACGGAAGTGCATGGAATCACGCAGACGGCAACAACACCAGATCAAACCGATGTGTCCACTCTATTTGCGGAAACCCTTGAACTACCGAGTTTAATTCGAGTTGCTGTTAACCGGAATCCTAAAGTAATAGCTGCGAAGGCACGGTGGCAGGCGACAGTTGAGCAATACCCGCAAGTGACAGCATTGCCCGATCCAATGTTCATGTATGGCTACTTCTTGCGAAGCGTGGAGACGCGAGTCGGATCCCAACGCCATCGGATTAGTTTTTCACAGGCATTTCCCTACCCTGGTACGCTTGATGCGGCTGGAGAAGTTGTTAAGAAGGCAGTTGAGATTGAACGGGTGAAGCACGAGCAAGTAATACGTAATCTCATTGTTGAACTGAAACTCAGTTACCACGAGTTGGCATATCTCCAGCAGGCAGTTGAGCTGACACAGCAAAATCATGAACTGATAGTCTCGATTCTCACGATTGCCACGGCGCGCTATGCTGAGGGGAAAGCCACACTCAACGATGTGCTGAAGGCGCAAAGTCAGCTGTCACAGTTGGAATACGATCTTATTCTGCTGGAGGAATTGCAACGTGTTGAACATGCCAACATCAGTGGAATCTTGTCTGTTCCTTCAACAACGTCGCTTGGGGCAACGGTGCCTGTTGCTTACGAGTTCCTTGATGTGACGTTAGCCGATGTGGAAAAACAGGCATTGGCAAAACGACAGGAGTTACGAATTGCGGCGTTGACCATTGAGAAAGCCACTAAAGGGATTGCCCTTGCCGAACTCCAAACCAAGCCCATGCTCAAGTTTGACCTAATGACAATAGAGACGGGCAAAGCCTTGATGTTCGACACACCCAGCAGTGGTAAAAACCCGTTTAGCATCGGATTTGGTGTGACAATTCCGTGGTCAAGTTTGAAGAACAGTAGTAAAGTTCGCGAGGCGCAGCAAAATCATGAAGCTGTCACAGCGAACAAGCGAGTTTTGGAAGATGAAACCAAGGTCGCACTTCAAAAGGTCTATTTTCGTCTTGAAAATGCAAGGCGGCTTGTCGAACTCTATGAAACTACACTCATTCCACAAGCAGGGGCTGCTATTGAAGTCGCAGAGACGTGGCATCAGGAGGGTCCCAAAAGCATAGCGGGGTTTCTGGAGACGCAGAGCGTTTGGTTGAATTTTAATCTCGCTCGGTTGCGTGCAATTGCGGACTATCAACAGAACGTGGCTCGGTTAGAAAAACTCGTTGGGGGAAAGATCGATGATTCGCATGTTAAATAGTTTTCGGTTTTCAGTTTTCAGTTTTCGGTCACAAGGAAGTTTTGTTAAACCAGATCCCTCTTTAACCCAAACCTCCAACTCGATTCCGATACGAGACAGCAAAGCACGAGCTGAAGGTTTGAACCGACGACTGAAAGAAAATCTGCGTAAACAGATTTTCGTACCGATAGCCATTAAAATCGGTCTCATAGGGCTTACTGTTTTGGTCGCGGGGTGTGCCAGCCATCGCCTGGAGACGTACCAAGAGTTACGTGGTGCTGAGATACAACAACCGGCGTATTATTATACCGAAGTCGAAAAAGAGGTTGCCGATACCAAGAGCGATCCGATCGTGGAATCAAACCAATTTCTCAGCGAAATTGAAGCGAAGGTGTTGAAGTACCAGAAACAGTGGAAAGCGCAATTAGAGAGTGAAACACCGATGCCAAATTTGTTTTACGATCTTTCAACAGGTACCATGAAAGCCTATCGAGAATTGGCAGCATCACCTGAAGAAGCGAGGGTCCAGCTTGCCCAACCTATTGGGTTGGAACTCCTTGTGGCACTTGGATATGAATGGAACCCGGGGTTGAAATCTGCTCGTGAAAAAATTCGGGCGGTATTAGAGCAATATCCCCAAGCTGTTTACTTAGAAAATGTGTTACGTCAGTATAACGCTTTTACAAAACAACTTGATACAAAAGTTGGACCGTTGAGCCATAAAGAGATGATCACAATGAAGTTTCCGTTCCCAGGTACCTTAACGTTGAAAGGACAGATCATTACTGAAGATGTCCTAATCGCGCAAAAGGAGTTTGAAATCGCCCTACGAGATCTGGTGACCGAGATCAAGTTAGCTTACTACGATTATATTTTTCTCACTGAGGCAGCCCGTATTAACGAAGAAAATCAGAAATTATTGCAGCAGATGATTGCCATTGCCCAAACGAAGTTTCGCGTCGGACAAGGTAAATATTCAAACGTGATTATGGCACAGGTGGAGTTATCAAAGTTGGTGAACGTCATTATTACACTTGAACAACAACGAGAAACTATCATTGCGCGCCTTAATACGTTGTTAAATAGTTCTGCGGATTTACCATTAGGATCCCCTGTACCCATTAAAGAGGAACGTGTTGTATCTACTTTGGCTGAATTGTATAAGTTAGCAGTTGAAAACCGTCAGGAAATCCAAAAGCAGAAGTTGGCAATCAGTAAGATGGCTTTAGTTGTGGAAATGGCGAAGCAAATGACATATCCTGACCCGACTCTCGGCGCGAGTTACTTTGAAAACCGGGGCATGGCGGACTTAAAACACACACAAAAAATGCCGATGACTTTTATGTCCCAACGCACATTAAATCCAAAAAATACAGCATGGTTCGGACACCGAAATTCGTATATCCATGAAATGGATGTAAAAATTGAGGCGATGGCACACCAAATTGAGAAACTCGAAAGCGATCTCCGCTTTGTTGTGAAAAAACATCATTTTGGGATGGAGACAGCAAATCGGAGTATTCGCCTCTATCGCCAGACATTGCTTCCCCAAGCACAGCAGGCATTGAGTGCCGCGAATACAGCATATCAAGCGGCGCAAATTGACTTTCTGAGTTTCCTTGATGCCCAACGTACTTTATTAAATTTGAGGATTGAGGAGCGGCGGGCACTGCGCGATTATCGTCAACATCTTGCCCAGTTAGAACAGGCAGTTGGGGTAATATTGCCAAGGCAGCCATTGACCCGAGAATAGTCTTTTCTTGTATAAAATTTTAAGGAGTTCACAAAATGCCTAAAAATCTCTACCTCGCAACCGCACTGATAATTACTGTGCTTTTCGGATTCGGCTGTAATCAGCCAGAGAACGCTAAAATGAAGCATCATGTTAGTGAAAAACCTGAAACATTATCAGGGGACACATCAGGCATGGATGAACACGCCGATCATGCAGAAATGGCGATGTCTACTGACGATGGAAAACAGATTCGTTTCTGGACTTGTGTTATGCATCCGACGGTTAAAATGTCAGAAACTGGCAGTTGTCCAGTTTGTAAGATGGATCTGATTCCGATCTACGAAGGTTCAGGATTGGAACTAACTGAGCAACAGAAAGCATTGATTCCAGTCCGCACTGAGCCTGTCGCTTTCCGAGAGGTTTCGCGTGAAATCCGAACTGTCGGCGTTCTGGATTATAATGAGACGCGTATGGCTTACGCTTCAACGCGAATCTCCGGATGGATTGAGGACTTACACATTGATTTCACAGGTATCAACGTGCGTGAAGGAGATGAACTCTTGTCTATCTACAGCCCGGAATTGGTCACGGCACAAGAAGAATACTTAACAGCACTTAAAAGCGTTGAAGAACTTCAAAATACAGAATACGTCGAACTTCGCAAATCAGTTGAACAGACCGTTACCGCCGCAAAATCCAAGCTTGAATTGTACGGATTAACCTTAAATCAGATTGAAGATATTCGCAACCGTGGAGAAGTCAGTACGACCTTGCCTCTGTTTGCGCCAATGGCTGGCACTGTGGTTCACATGAATGTCACGCAAGGTCAACACGTCAACAAGGGTATGAATCTTTACCGCATTGCTGACCTTAATAGTTTATGGATTATGGCAGACGTTTACGAATATGAACTGCCATGGATTTACATGGGGCAAGCCGTCGAGATTACTGCACAGTCGATGCCCGGGCTGACATTTTCTGGCAAAGTCACCTATATTTATCCGTTCTTTGACACACAAACGCGGACGCAGAAAGTCCAAATAGAAGTTCCCAATCCGACCGGACGACTCCGTCCAGGGATGTATGTGACCCTTGAAATAAAACCGACACTTGCAGAAATCTATACCGAGGGTGCTATCTCAAAAGACCCTTATGCGTGCCCGATGCATCCATGGGTTACGTCTGAACATCCCGCTGAATGTAAGATATGTGGTATGGATCTGGAGCCAACACATCCCGGAAGTGTTCCATCTGAGTCCACATCTGAAACAGAGGCGAGATGGGCATGTCCCATGCATCCTGAAGAGCAGTCTGCCGAGTTCGGAGAGTGCTCCATCTGTGGTATGGATTTTGTCGAAAAAGTAGAGACGGCTATATCCGCAGAGGCGACCACATCTTCATGGGCATGCCCGATGCATCCTGAAGAGCAATCTGCCGAGTTCGGAGAGTGTTCTATCTGCGGTATGGATCTCGTTGAAAAACAGCCAGCAGCCAGTGCTGATCATTCTCACGTCCACCAACCGCTGGCTACGCCTGTAATCCGTACAGATCAACCGCCGCTGATTTTCAAATACGTATGTCCTGACCATCCTGATGAATATGCGACCGTACCGGGGCTGTGTTCACGTGATGGAAAGCCACTTCTTATGACCGGTGAAGTCTTAACTGTTCCCAAAAGTGCAGTCATTGACACCGGATTACGGAAGATAGTCTTCGTAGATCGCGGTGAATCAGGTTATGAGCAGATTGAAGTGAAGGTGGGTCCCGAAGCTTGGGGAGCCTCGGATGACTCGGAAACCAAACGTCGATACTATCCCATTGTGAGTGGACTTACACCTGGTGACATGGTTGTCACCCATGGCAACTTTCTGATAGATTCACAGACACAATTAACAGGTTCTGCCTCAGGTGCTTACGGTGGGGCACTCGGTGGGGAAGAATCAAAACCGCCTGTCCATCAACATTAACCTACGGATTCCCTTAGCTTTAATCTGAAGTTGTGAGTACAAATCGCTCCTAAGAGAGGATTGCACTGACAACACATCTACAGGAAGTGAGAGAAAACATGATTAACCGAGTTATTGAAATCTGTATGAAAAACCGCCTATTGGTGTTAGTTATCTTTGTGTTCGTCACAATGGCGGGTTGGTGGGCATTGAACCGGACACCCATTGATGCTATGCCGGACATCGGTGAAAATCAGGTTATTGTCTTCGCGGATTGGCCCGGACGAAGCCCGCGGGATATTGAAGATCAGGTTATCTATCCCTTGAGTATTACCATGCTTGGGATTCCCGATGTCAAAGATGTTCGCTCGACTTCAATGTTTAGTTTTGGCTACATTAACATTATCTTTAAAGATGATGTCGATTTCTATTGGGCCCGCACACGGGTCCTGGAGCGAATGAATCTTGCGCAAAAGGACATGCCAGAGGGTGTTGTACCGATTCTCGGTCCCGATGCCACTGGCGTTGGGCAGGTGTTTTGGTACACCGTTGAGAACGGATATTATTGTCCGAATCATCCGACAAAACGCTATGCAAAGCCTGGTACATGCCCAGAAGATGGAGAGACGCTTATTGCCTCCAATTTAGAGCTTCATGAACTTCGGACGCTCCAAGATTGGACAGTTCGTTACTATCTCGCGTCTGCTGATGGTGTCTCCGAGGTTGCCTCGGTCGGTGGGTATGTTAAACAGTATCAGATTGACATCGATCCGAACACCTTATTGGCGTATAATGTGCCACTGTCCGCGGTTTACAACGCCGTTCGGGGGAGTAACCTTGATGTTGGTGCCAAGGTAATTGAGGAAGGCGGGATGGAATTCCTGATTCGAGGTTTGGGGTTTATCAAGAGTGTTGAGGACATAGAAAACATCGTTGTCAAGGAACATAACGGTGTACCGATCTATGTCAAAAATCTTGGAACAGTCAGTGAAGGTCCTGACTTTCGGCGGGGTGCTTTAGACAAAGCAGGTATCCCAGCAACCGGCGGGGTCGTACTCATGCGCTACGGTGATAATCCGTTGCGTGTGATTGAGAACGTCAAGGCGAAAATAGCGGAACTCACGCCTGGTCTTCCATCAGGTGTCCGAATTGTCCCGTTCTATGACCGGAGTGATCTCATTCACCGTGCAACAGACACGCTGAAGGAAACGCTCACAGAGGAAATCATCGTCGCGGCGGTTGTTATCCTGCTTTTCTTGGGGCAAGCTTCAAGTAGTTTGATAATAGCGCTCGTCTTACCGATGGGGGTTCTGCTTTCGTTTGTGGGCATGCGGGTTATTGGTTTACCTTCAAACATTATGTCGATGGGGGGCATTGCCATCGCGATTGGGGTGATGGTGGATGCCGGTATTGTGATGACAGAAAATATCACGCGACATTTACGGGAACCGCACCCAGGTGAAACCAAACTTCAGGTTGCAACCCGTGCCGCTAAAGAGGTCGGACCCCCCATTTTCTTTGCAATGCTCATTGTTATCGTTGCCTTCATACCAGTCTTTTCTCTTACCGGTCAAGCGGGTAAACTCTTCAAACCCCTTGCCTATACAAAAACTTTCGCAATGCTTGGTGCAGCCCTCATAGCGATTAGTCTGGTGCCGGT
Organism: Candidatus Poribacteria bacterium; assembly: GCA_965220065.1. GTDB lineage: Bacteria > Poribacteria > WGA-4E > WGA-4E > WGA-3G > WGA-3G. The sequence goes on along the minus strand of OZ244804.1, from coordinate 2,376,433 downwards.
TTTAGCGTCATTTCTACTCACGGACCCAACCCGTACCCGGACAGGTGTAGTTTCCAAAATAGTGGCACGGGTCTTAGCGATACTGGGTTGGCCCCTAAAAAAATTAGCCGATGGGATTACGTGGGTACTCAGAACTGCCTATCGGCCGATCATTCAGTTGGCTGTAAAAAATATTTGGACGAAACTCGCTGTCGTTGCCTTAGCGATACTGATTTTTGGTGCAAGTATACCGTTGACGCCTTTCTATAAAAATATTGGGCAGGAATTTATGCCACCCCTTAACGAAGGGGCACTATTGTTTATGCCGGTGCTGCTCCCGGGAGCATCGATTACGCAAGCGAAAGATGTGATGGCAAAACAGGACTTGATTATGAATCGATTCCCTGAGGTCTCACTCGTCGTTGGAAAGTTGGGACGGGCGACAACAGCAACCGATCCTGCCCCAATTGGCATGTTTGAAACGATTGTCAACATAGTTGACCCAGCAGAATGGCCCCGGCGGGCGATTAAACGCAATTCAACACAGAAACTTGTGTCCCGTCTTGTCCAACGTTTAACGCGCGAGGGACTGATAAGTGAGACGCATGCCAGTCATATCAATGCCGATTTTCTGGATGGTGTTGTTACGGCAACCGTAAAACGGTTTGATACCTTAGCAACAACATATCACAACTCTTATCTGTCAGTTGACGAGCGAGAACGGTTGTATCGCATCTGGTTCTTACGAATCCTTTTAGAAGAACTCCTCGCTGAAAGGCGAATGGGTGGGATGGGATTGGAACACGTTAAAGTAGGTGAATCTGAAACTGAGACGAAACTGCATCGGATTGCCGAGGAAATTGAATCTACTCTCAAACATAAAACTTACTTCCGAACCAAGAATCGCACTGAACTTATCACCGAACTGACGGAGGCGACCCGAATGCCGGGGGTTTCGCCTATTATGACGCAGCCCATACGCAATCGTGTTGATATGCTCGCAACGGGTATACAAACCCCAATCGGAATTAAGGTGTTTGGTAAGGACCTCACGAAAATTGAAGAAATCGCTGTGCGGATTGAGCAGGAACTCCTTAAACTCGAGGGAGCACAGGGGCCCTATGCCGAGCGTATTGGAAATAAACCGTACCTTGAATTTCATATTGACCGAGAGGAAGCCGCACGCTACGGCATCCAAATCCGAACGGTGCAACAAATCATCATGACAGCGATCGGTGGTATGAATTTGACCCATACTGTTGAGGGGCGGGAGCGATTTCCGATTCGTATCCGTTACATGAGAGAGTTGCGGGATAATATTGAGTCCCTCAAGCGAGTCCTCGTACCGGCACCAAAGGGACTGCATATTCCACTTGAGCAACTCGTAACAATTGAAAGGCGACCCGGTCCCGCGAAGATTGCGAGCGAGAACACACTCCTCTTTTCCCGTGTTTTTTGTGATGTAGATGTTGACACCATTGGACTGGTTGACTTCGTGGCATTAGCCCAAAAGACGCTCGATGAGAAGATTAAACCAACCTTGCCCCAGGGCTACTTCTATGCCTTTAGCGGACAGTATGAAGCAGAACTTGAAGCTCGCGATCGATTAGCGATTGTCGTTCCTGTATGTATTGCCGTCATTTTCATGTTGCTATACCTTCAGTTCAAGTCACCTTCTGCGATGTTTTCAATCTTCCTTGCGATTCCTTTTGCCTTCATCGGCGGAATGTGGATGCAGTGGTTGATGGCGTACGTGCCAGAGGCACTCGGTGGTGGTTATGCTATTAAATACAGTACAGCAGTATGGGTCGGGTATATAGCCTTATTTGGCATAGCTGTTGAAGATGGTATTGTTTTAATTGAATATTTACTCGAACGTGTCCGCGGGGGTGAACCTATTGACGAAGCCGTAATTAATGCTGGCTTATTGCGCGTCCGACCCATCATCATGACCACAGCAACTACAATCTTAGCGTTATTACCAATCATGTTAGCAGAAATCAGCACGACGACTGGCGCAGAATTGATGAAACCTATCGCAGTTCCTACCTTCGGGGGCATGGTCTCGGCAACAGTGGCTAACCTTATCTTAGCACCTGTGTTATTCTCTCTCTTCTATCCCGTTGAACACTGGATTCGCCAGCGGTAGAAGGATTTATAAGGATTACTTTCTTTTTTTAAATATTGGAGGAATCATGAAACTTCTGACGACATTCAGCATCTCTATACTCATTGGTCTTGTAGGACTCCCTACTATTGGCACCGCACTTGAACTTGAAAAATACTTGCATGTTGCCAAAGGGGCTGTCGTAAGCACGGGACGCGGATTAGCGATCACCAATGACGAGTTGGAAACCGCACGCACCGAAGAGTTCTCAATGGGATTTCAATTGACATCTGCCCTTCGGTTCTCAGTCCCGTTCACCAGTTATGTCGTGGATACCCGTGGTGGCAGTACACAGGTCCTACCCTTTGGAACGTTGAATGTTGAGACTGTTGGTATGATGTTCACCCTGAGTGGACGTGGGAAATTGGCACCGTTCATTGGGATCGGAACAAATTTCTATGCCTTTCGGGAACAATTCGCTGCACCTGCGAATATTCAGAACACTTTCGGCGCGGAAGCGTCTACGGGTCTCAACCTAAGACTTATCGATAGCATCTTTAAGGTGGCACAATTGCACGGATCACTCGGCTATCAGTTCAGTTTTTTGAGACCAAAAATTAGCGTTCCTACCAGACCTGACGTTGAAGCGTTATCGTTAAACCGTCATAGCATCACCTTCCGCTTAGAAATCTTAGGATTATGATTGAGGGAATTAAATCGTCCTTTCTTCCTTCTTCTATAGGAGCGAGCTCCACTCGCGATGCATGCTGACCGCTTAAAAGTCTTTAAAAAAATAAGAATCTCTGATAAACTTACAGAGATATCGAAAAAACGGAATTTAGATTTAACTGACTCACAGCACACGAAAAATCACTGAACTACTATTATCAAAACTTCCGACCCGACAAAACGGAAACCTTAGTGGATAAAGATACCGTAGAAACTATGCCCCCACTTGTGTTTTGTGCATCCTACGACGCTATAAGGAGATGTAGATGTTTTTCCGAATCTATCGGCATTCTCAAACAGGTGTTTTATTACCACTCTTCTTTTTGATATTAAGCATGCTCCTGCTCGGCAACGCCCGTGAAACAGAGGCGTCCGATCAAAAACTGGCAGCTATCTTCCCAAAAGCCAAGAAATTTGTTCAACGAAATCCTATCCTTGCTCCAGATCAGATAGTTGCTATTGAGGAGGAGCTCGGCGTTAAGCTTCGGTCGGAAGACCAAAAACCGACTTTCTATATTCCGATCAGGGACAAAAAGAAACCTATGGGTTTGGTATTGTTTGCTGATGCTATGGGACCGCTCGGTGTTGTTAGAGGTGCCGTTGGATTGGACATGCGGGGGAAGGTCGTAAAAGTAGAAATCTATGAACATAAAGAATCAGACGCTATTACCGCAGATAGATTTCTTAATCAGTTCATTGGTATGGGCATAGATAATGCTTTCAAGGTTGGGGAAGATGTTGAGGCTGCTGAAGGGCATGAAGATGCGTCACAAGCGGTCGCTCTAATTCCGAAAAAGACGTTGGTAATGAGTTATGCCCTCTATCGGAAACAGGAGCCGAAGTCTGATACCGAAAAAGCACCGGAACCCGATATTCCAGAGGAAGAACTGCCTGAAGCCGAAGACTTAAAAGCCCTCATGGCGTTGATGATAGATGACTATTTTATTGTCGTCGACTATTTTGATGAAAAAGAGAGCAAGGAGAAAGCCATTAAAGCGGCAAGACGACTCGCTAAATATGGGAAGGGCATTTCAAACTTTGAACCCCCAAAGAACGCGGATCAGACCGAGGAGTATGTCTATCTGCAAGACAGGTTTAGCGAAACCCTCCTTAAATTCGCTGAAGCACTTGAGAAGGAAGGCATCTCTGACGCAACGCGTGAGCAGTGGGATGCCATCGTCACTTTAGTCAATCAGGCACACCTCCGGTTTAGCGAGGAAGAGATTGACTTGGATACATATTAGCTGTGGATGCTGCAGCTTCTATTTGAATTCTGATCGGGAGATAGTATGATTTTTGCTAAACAAGTTTTAGTTTGCAGGCGGTACCAAAAGCACTGGATATGTTGTTTGCTTGCAGTAGGTCTGTTGGTATGCACATTACCAGCATCGGCACAGGTTCGTCCGCCTCGACGGAAACACAGGATTTTGGTAGATCCGGGGGCGAAAAAAGAAAAAGATACTCTCAAAGCAGATATAGGGGCAAGCCTTAAAGACATCGCAAAACGAGCAACGCAGCACACCCAGAACCTGAAAATAGATGTAGTATTCGTCGTTGATGGTGGCAGACAGATGTTGGGGCATCTCGCCGATCTTGAAAAGAGATTCGTTGACATCCTCGCTGTTATAGAGACGAAAACAATGGACTACAGATTTGCGTTGGTGAGTTTTCATTCAGTATACGGAGAACCACGCGTCAATTTCCATCAATGGACGTTTGATTATCTCAAAATTGAGAATGCTTTCCGGGATATGCGAGTCGAATCCGGAAACAATATTGAGTCTGGGTATGGACTTGATGCTGTGATAAAAGGCTTGAATGAGTTGGAATTCCGAGAAGACGCAATAACACAGTTCGTCGTGGTGACCGACTCTCGGCTGCGCACCTCATGGACAGAAGCAAAGGCGAAAAGTAAAATTAGCCAACAGATTATCGACCTTTGTCGCAGAAACGACGTGCAACTCAACTGCATCGGTATTAGCGAAAAGGTTCAAGCGGAACTGACTGATGAAACGAACGGTATGTGGTACCCAATTGATTCAAACCAACGACAGATGGATGGACAGCGCATTCGGAGCGGTGCGACAATTGCGGACAAAGCACTACTCAGGATTGATGGCTTGTTTAAACGCATTGCCGAGAATCTGGTTGCGAGTAACCCCGGTAAAGTAGACGTTGTGTTCGTCTTTGATTACAGTCTAAGTATGCAAACCAAGACGGAGCCTGCATGCGAAGGTTTGGATCTTATGGTCTCTGTGTTCAAGGCGGCAGGGCTGGACTATCAGTTTGGAATGATCCGGTTTTGGGCGGCAGTCGGCGGCGGCGAAAGTACTATCGTTGTAACCAAGCCCCCATTGGAAGCAGAACAGGTAAAATCACTCTTTCGCCTCCCAAAAAATGGCGATGAGCATCTATTGGATGCCATCATTGAGGGAGTGCCAAAACTCCGCACCGAAGAAGGGCGCAACCTCGTCCTCATCATCGTCACAGATGAACCAACGAGCAAACGGTTAGAAAAAGGATATACCGCGGGCAAAGCGGTTTCAGTATGTCGGGGTGCGTTTGCTCGGGTTTACGTCATCGGTGGGGTTACCTCCATGCGAAGCAACTCCATCGGAGATAATTTCCAACGACAAGTCGCTCAGGTAACCAAAGGTGAACACTATATTATGCCGGGGGCATTGGCAAGGCAGGGCATTGGGGCTGATGAACGGAGATAAATGCGCCGTTTCCGCCCTGAGTGATATGTCTGTCACTGTAAATTCAGTTCATCTGCTGTCTTGGCATGAATAGCGATGAGCACAAAACAGGTTGACTGTAAATTGGCAGTCGGTTTCGACAGTTCAATCGGTGTATTGCTGACGAAGCTGCCATCTTCCTGCCGCACATTTGTTAAATAGTTGATGGCAATCCGGCGGGTGTTGAGTGGATCGTTTCCAGCGGTGAGTGCCATAATTGCGATCGCTGTGATTTCTGGGTCACTGGGACTGCCCTTATATCTTCCGAATCCACCATCATTATTCTGGAACTGCTTTAGCCATGCAATTTGGACATCAATATCGTAAACGGTTTCCAAGGCTTGAACCACCCAGGACGTTATGAAAACGTCAGATCTGCCCCCACGTTCTAACGCCCAGCCCCCATCAAAGTTAATGCCTCCAGCCAGCCAATCTGCACCTTTGGATACCGGTTCAAAATTTTGTTTGAAGCCGAGACTTCGGAATCCAGCTAATACAGCAGCAGTATAAAGAACGTTATCAGGACTCCGTTCTTTTTTCCCCCATCCGCCACTACGATTCTGTGCTTTTTTTAACCAGCGCAGTCCATTGAAACGGACTTCGGGATCGGTTTCCGCCATCGCTAAGGCAACAAGCGCGAAAGTGGTATGTGCGGTATTGTTGTTCCAACTCCCGTTATCCCACTGTGTATTTCTGAGGTACTGAACCCCCATTCGGATCACCTGTGATCCAGTGCCCCATCCCGCATCAATCAATGCCCAAACAGCGAACGCAGTGTTCTCCACATTGCTATCTCCGCCGGGGATTAGGGGCCAGCCACCATCTTTGTTCTGGTGTTGCACAATGTAGGTTTTCGCACCCTCTATGGTTTTGAAGAGTGGTGGTCCCTCTACCGGCAATTCTTCAGGAACGGGACCTTCGCTATCCGCAGCAGCACTGCCTCTAATCCCGATAACGAAGTTCAACAGGATATAACAACAGATTACCATGAAAACGCTTTTGTGGTTTTTCATCTAACGTCTCTCCATTTGTGCTATTGTTAGCTTTAAAACACCTGAGGATTTGTGGAGTTACGCGCGTTTTTCAAACGGATCTCTCTTTTTACAAGAGTATTGATTATCATAGACCTTGCTATAGCTGAATTAAGGCAGTTTCATCTTTCCACCTCGCTAATAACTTTGGCACACACTACGACTGCGGTTCAACCACAACCTTGTAAACCCCTTCTTGCCCAAGCATATCAATACCTTTTTCCAGTTGGTGCAACGGTAGGTGATGCGTTATCAATTCATGCAGCGGGGCACGCGTTATCTGAAGGAAATCCAATGCCGTTTGAAACTGAATCTGCGGATATGCCCATACCCCACAAACATCCAGGTCTTTGTTACAAAGCTGGTAAGGTCGGATTTGAGTATCCCCAGAATCTGTGTAGTGTCCGACTTCGATAACTTTCCCACCGCGTCTCACCACGTCCAATGCCTCGGAGAAAACCCCCGGGATCCCTGCACACTCAATTGCGATGTCTACACCGACACCATTCGTGAGGTCCTGAATCTGCTCCACCCGCTCTTCAGGTGTTGTCTCTCCGACGTTGATGACCACATCCGCTCCCATCTGCTTTGCCATGTCTAATCGGCTGTCAACGAGGTCGGTGGCGATGATGGTACCAGCACCGCTATCCCGCAATACAGCAACGACGAGAAGACCAATCGGTCCACAGCCAAGAACCGCTACCCGACTCCCAATGCCATATCCGTCTCCCACTTGCGGTAGACCGGGAGCATACGCGCGCCCAACAACGCGCGTCGCTACTGCCACAGGTTCTGTTAAGACACCAATCTCTTCCGAGATACCCTCTGGCATTTTGTACACCCAAGAATTGCCGTGAATATACGTATACTCAGCGAAGTCGCCATTTAGATAGGGCGGAGTCTCGCTGTTGCCAAAGCCGTATATCTTTCTGTTGGAACACAAGGTCGGACGACCCGGCACATGCAAACAGTAGTAGCATCCACCACAGTTTTTTGAGCCAGGCACCACAGTTACACGGTCGCCAGCTTTGATAGGACCGCCCATCACATTCATTACCTGATTCGCATTTTTGCCGATCTCAGCAACCGTACCAACGACTTCGTGTCCTGGGATGACGGGGAATGGCAGGTCAACGTGCCCGAGATACATGTGCTTATCAGTCCCACAGATACCGACTCGATCGACCTGTAAAAGGAACGCGTCATCTGCAGGAGACGGTTTCTCAAATTCACGGATTTCTATCTGCCCCGGCTGGAGCAGCACTGCCGCTTGAACTTGCATAGTTAGATTTCCTTATTTTAATTTTCGGGTTCGTGGGCACCGTTCATCGTGCCCAGAGCGGAATCAATATCCTTGTCAACTGTGCCAAACTCTCTAAATTGTGCGCTGGCAGGAAATAGTCCACGTATGGCAACGCTGTGCGAATACCCCGGCAAATCGGTTGGTAACCGTCACTGCCGAGCAACGGATTCAGCCAGATGAGTCGGTAGGCATGCCGATGGATCATCTCCATAGAACGACGCAACACGTCTACATCGCCGCGATCCCAGCCGTCGCTGATGAGGATAACAACTGAACGATATGCCGAGAAAGACGGCGCAAATTGCCGATAGAACTCCAGTAGACTTTCCCCAATCTTCGTTCCACCTGACCAATCCGGCACGACATTCGCGACCTCGTTCAAACCCTCTGCCAACCCCTTCCGTCGGAGGAGTCCGGTAATATTTGTCAGGTGTGTGCTAAAGACTGCGACGTCCACCTCTCTCAGTTCCTGCTGCATGCCATAGATGAATTGGATGAGAAACTTGGCATAACAATCCATCGATCCGCTTACATCGCAGAGAAGTAGAATCTTGGTTTTCTTAATCTTCTGTTGTTTCCGAATTAATTCAAGCGGTTCACCACCGTGTACGAGACTTTGCCGCCAACTGCGTCGAAAGTCAATGGTTCTGCCCTTTTTACCGACAACCTTTCGACGACTAAGTTTTGTCGCCAACACTGCCGCTAATTTTGCGACGATCTCCCGTGCCTTCTCCATATCCTCCTTTGTGAATTCGCTAAAATCTTTCCGACTCAGAAGATCCTCAGCACTATAAGCGGTTGAATCGTCCTCCTGTCCTTCCTCACTATCCTCTGCCTCCTCGGTATCCAACCACTGCTCCACGATGTCCTGCTCGTCGCCTGCATCGGAGAGATCCTGGAGACTGGTTGGTTCGGGTGTCTGCTCCTCCATATCCACCGCTTGAAACTCAGGACGCGGATATCGCCAAAACAGATCGAAGGCGGCGTCAAACGTCTCCCGTTCAGCTTCTCCAGCGATGAGGTTCGTGCGTGCCGTATGATAAAACGCCTCCCGCTTACCGATGTCGATCAGTTGAACGCTCTCACACCAACTTAACTGATTGGTCGTCGTCACATTGACGCCCATCTGTCGGAGCAGGTGGCAGAAGTCCGTAATTTGTTGAAGAAGGGTCTGTTCAACCATTTTCTTCTTTCTCCAGATCGGCGATGAACGCATCAAGTTCTTTGGAGAGAGCGTTAAACAACTCGCCGACTTGATATGCATTTCTTTCCGTTTGTTCGTAGACCAATTCCTCTCCGTAGATATTATTGAAAACGTGGCGAAATTCTAAAAGTTCCTCTAAAGCCTCAAAGGTCTCTTGGGAAATCACAGATGGTCTCCGTTCCGCTTGTGGTTCTGTCATCTGCGTTAGTAATTCTTTATGCCATCTACTTCCGTCAGGTATGTGTAGGTCAACATCAAGGGCAATTCGTCTAAAAATGTTTTCCATTCCTCTATAACAGTCAACAAGATTTTTGGCAATGGTTGTTTCTATCTCTTCTCTGTATTCAACAGGGGCTTTTTTAATTTTTTCCAACCTCTCCTCTATTTTTTTTAGCGTTTCTTCTATTTTACTGCGTTCATCGGAGATACGCTGGATGAGTTCGCTTCTGTCCACTTTGTAGATTTCCCCTTTTTCAATAGGAATCAGTTGACGCTGAATTCTCTCGCGAAACAGTCCTTTACAACTTTCAAAATCGACTAAGTCCACCTTGAACAATCCGCTGATGTCCGATGCTATTGATGATGCACGGAAATATTTGTCATTGGGAAGCCCCCAAACAGCAATATCAATATCCGACCATTTTGAGAAGGCATCCGGTTCAGCAAGCGAACCGAAAACGGCAACCTGTGTTGCGTCAAAATCTTCATAAAGCATTGTCGCTATCCGGTGCACGGTGTGCCAAGCGCGCTGCAGCAACATTCTATCCCCTTTCCGACTTTGAAGGTGGTATTGTGCTGACGCTTCGGGCGATAAATCTTTTGTTGTGTGATGGGTGTCTGTGAGGTGACGCATACCACTATCTCCTTAGAGAATAGCATAGCACGAAACGGTTGGGCATGCAACAAAAAAGAGACGGGAAGACCTTTTCGGCTTTCCCGTCTCAATCTAAAATCAAAGGTATTATCTCATCCTACGGCCAGAAGTTATACATCGGCTGCTGTGTCGCTACACTGACGAGACTCCAAATACCACCGACAGTGAAATCACCTAACATCAAGCCAATCGCGAACATAACCAACTGCTGCGAGGCTCGTGGTCCCCCAATTTTCAAAACACTCCACTTGATAATCGAACTCACCAGCATACAACTCCACAAATACCGCATGCCCCAATCACTGGAGACAACGAACCCGATCGGATGAAAGGGCCACCAGAAAAAACGCGCCCGCATAAACATCAGGAGCGTCGAAAAGAGTAAACCAAACACGATACCGCCAGTCGCATAGAGATTCGGTTCGGTGGGGTAATAGATCCACCGTTGGAGTCCGTTGAAAACACGTCCACCGAAACCTGTTGCCCAACCGCTACCACCCCCCATGTTTAAGGCACCGTGGGTATAAAAGATATAGAGGATAACGCCGAACACCATCACGGCAGCAAACGCCGAAATTCCCAACAGCGCGAAGAACAACCGGCTGGGTGTAATACCAGAGCGTTCCGAGAGTTTAAAGCCTTCTAATTGGTGAGGCATCGGATTGCTCGTGTAACTCCGATTGAACCAACGATAAAGCGTCAGAGCGACGAGATTGTTTGTGCCTAATATCCGTGTACCGAAACCGTCAACGAGGATGTGATGATTCGGCATATTTTCCATCGCATGCACGGGAAATCCCTGTTCTGCTCGCATCCGTGTGAGCACCAAAACGATAATGAAATAGATAGCAAAAAACAGTGGGATCAGCCAGAAGGACATACCGATGCGCTTGGAAAAAATAAAGAGTCCTGCGAGTCCTACAACAATGCCCCAAAGCGCAAGCCTGTAGGAAATTGGTTCGTCGGCATCCTCACCTGTACGGTGCCGTGCGATACGAAGGACGCCGCGAAAGTGGCGCAGGTTCAGGACTACAACAGAAATGAAAATTCCGATAGCAGCACCGAAGCATTGCCTATCAATATACGGAAATCCCGGTAGACTGGACACGCCAGCGGCACTCGCCAAGACTAATTGTGCTTTGTAGAAAATAAAGAAAAACCAACTGGAAAACGATAGGTCGAGCGGCATTAACAACCCAAGCCCGATAACGAACGGGTAATAAGACATACTGATGCCGCCGACAGCGTTCCACGGCTTTTCTGTGAACAGATGTCCGAACCCTCGCCAGCCACCGATCCGCTTAATCGGTAAAGTAGGTAGTGTCGGATACAGAAAACTAAAACCGTTGAAGATAGCGATGGATGCCGCAATTCCGAATCCGAGCCATGTAATGCGGTGCGAAAATAGGGATTTCGTGTTGTGGGTAACATGAAACGCAATCTGCGTTATAGGATAGGCGAGCCGTTCGCGTTCCACCCACTGCTTCCGCAGAATGACGTTGATACACAACATCACGAGTACCAGAACCGTCATAAAACCCGCCCAAGATAAGATTGGCACTATCCATACACCGATTATATCTACGATAGAGAGGCTGGATTCTCCTGTGTAATAACCTGTCAGTGCTTTTGGATCGTCGACAAAAAGCCATCTCGGAAGATAGTCATAGAAGAGTTGTTTCCACTCATTTTCAGGGGTCGCAAAATAGAAGGCGTGACCGACGGTCGTGACGAGAATCGTCATCAGTGTAATGGAGGGGAAAGCGCACGCCGTGCTGAGCAGGATGTATATCGTGAGGAGTTCCGCATCGGTGAATAAGCGACGGCGGACCGAAAGATTGACAAGCGTAAAAGCAAACACCACGAAGACAACATTGTAAAACGGCACGGCGTAGGTATTCAGCGCATAACCGACAAGCCCGACTTCACCCGCAATGATCCAGTAGAAATTAAACGGAATCAGCACGAGCGTAATGGTAATAGACTTCCATGTAACACCGTGCGATTTCGGGTGTTCATCTTCTCTCATGAGTGCCTTAGATTCTGGAAAAAAAGGCGAGGTTATAAACCTCGCCAGCAGATGTGGATCCTTCAACTATAATAGACTTGACGATAATTACGGCTGAATGGAACCCGCATAAAGATCGTTCAAAGCGTCTTCTGGATGAGGCTCCGGGCTATTCTTGGCGAACTCAAGTGCCGCCTCAAGTTCGTTTGCGAGTTCGGTCTCAAGTGCTGAGAGTTCATCTTGACTCATACCCTCTTCTTCGATGAGGACCTCGGCAAGTCTCCGAATCGGGTCGCGTTGCCGTTCCTGCTCTTGAACTTCCTCTCGATCGCGGTAAGATGTCCCCGGATCGCCGATGTGGTGCCCGCGGAATCTGTAAGTATCGCAGTTAAGGAGCGTCGGTCCACCGCCGTCGCGTGCACGTGTAACGGCTTCGTCTGCAGCGGCGTAAACCTTGAGAACATCATTTCCATCAACGGTAATACCCGGCATATCGTAAGCAGGGGCACGGACAGCCGCAATATCCTCTACCCGCTGATGCTCTCGTTGCGGCGTTCCCATGCCGAATCGGTTGTTTTCACATACAAAGATAACAGGTAATTCCCATACAGCAGCGAGGTTGAGTGTTTCATGGAACACGCCTTGGTTCGTCGCGCCGTCACCAAAGAAGGACACTGCGACCTGCTGTGTCCCCCGAAGTTTAGCAGAGAGTCCAGCACCCGCCGCCAGCGGAATGCCTGCACCGACAACGCCGTTGGCACCCAGAATACCGGTCTCTTTGTCGGCGATATGCATCGAACCTCCCTTGCCTTTACAATATCCGGTCGTACGTGCAAATAACTCCGCCATCATCCGGTCGCGTTTGCCACCCTTCGCAATAAGATGACCGTGACCACGGTGTGTACTCGTGATGTAATCATCATCTTGCAAGTGGGCACAAACCCCTACGGCTGTGGCTTCTTCGCCAATATAAAGATGCAAGAAACCCGGAAGTTGACCACTCTGATAGAGCGTTCCTGCGGCTTCTTCAAATTGGCGAATCTCTAACATCTTACGATACATGTAAAGCATCTGATCTTTAGTCGGTTTTGACATAATTCTTTCCCTTCTTTTTTAAAGTGTCTATAGTCCATAATGAAATGGAGGGGTTTTTGCTTGGGCGTTTCTTCAGATGTACGAAAACACCCTATCTCATCTTCGGTTAAACGTGAGTCCAAGCGCGTAGCCTGCAACAACGGCGCAGGCGGGGCTACGGAGAGGCACTTTGTTTATCAAACCCACTTCACCGAACCGCAAGGAAAAATTAAAAATCTAAACGCCTCTGACCGAACCGCAAGGAAAAATTAAAAATAGGGTGTGATACATTCTGGCGAATCGTTCGTAGGACGGTTGACGAACCTGGACACCGGGTACGCCTCCATCTCCTCATCGGAGTAGGGAATAAGGAGCGGTTGAAGGGTATCTGCCGATTGTTGATTCGGTGCAAGCCACTCCGCATAAGCGTCTTGCGGTAGAATTACAGGCATTCTATGATGAATTTCCTCCAACATAGCGTTAGGCGGACATGTAATAATGGTGCAGGAGCGAAGAGGTTCATCCATCCCGTCCGCCTGCCATACCTCCCATAACCCTGCGAGTGCAAACGGCTTCTGCGATTTGAGACGAATGTACACCGGTTGTTTGCTTCTGTCACCAGGGATCTGTTTCCATTCATAGTAGCCGTCCGCCAAAATGAGACATCGCCTGCGTTTGTAAGCATTCCGGAAGGAGGGTTTTTCTGAGAGGGTTTCCGAACGAGCATTGATCATCCGATTTCCGATTTTCGGGTCTTTCGCCCAAGACGGTATAAGTCCCCAATGAAAGAATTCCACTTGTCCGATTTCTTGACTCTCCCCCGCATCAGTCGACATGTTTGCAATAACAGCCACATCTTGTGTCGGTGAGATATTGTAGCGCGGGTGCAGGTCCATTGGTTCCCCAAAATCGAAGAAAGTTTGATTCAACGCTTCCGCATCACTTGCGAGGGTAAATCGTCCACACATTTTCTATCTCCTGAAACCGAGCAGGCACAGCGTGTCTGCTTCTATAAAACAACAATTTGCGCTACATATCCTTTTTCGCTTGCGGAACGAGAATATCATCTCTCCAACGAAGACGGAAGGATGGTCGCACGAGTGCTTCTGGAGATTGAAGCGTCAAACCACCATCAGCAGTCAAGACAATTCCAGTAACGAAATCCGCCTCATCGGATGCCAGGAAAAGTGCGGCGTTGGCAATATCTTCGGGTTTTCCGTAGCGACCGATTGGATAACAATCACGAGAGGCTTGTTCTTCAAGTGAATCCTCAGCGAGAGAGACTTCACCTCTTTCGCCAACAATCTGTCCCGGTGCGATAGCGTTCGCACGAATACCGTCTCTGCCGTAATCAAGCGCAATGCTTCGCGTCAAGGCGTTCAAACCACCTTTTCCAGCACCGTAAAGCCCAAACCCTGGATTTGTAATTGTAGCGTTGACTGTCGAGATGAAGACCAAGGCACCGCCACCATTACGGATCATTTCGGGAATACAATACTTCGCACCCAGCCACGGTCCGCCGAGCGTCACACCAAGGCTTTCGTTCCATTCCTCGGTCGTAAATTCAATTGCTTTTTTAGTGTAGGAATGTGCAGCGTTATGAACAAGAGTTGTTATTTTTCCGTAGTTTGACAAAGCGGTTTCGATAAGTGTCTGCCAAGTCGTCTCATCGGCAACATCACCCATGACGGGGACTGCTTCTCCACCGGCATCTTGAATACGATGGACAGTTTCATCAAGCTTGTCCTTGCGGCGGCGCGTATTAACAACCACTTTCGCACCTTCGCAAGCAAACCTATAAGCAGTCGCCGCCCCAATACCACCCCAGGCGGCACCCGCGACAATCGCAACTTTCCCTTCCAGTCTCATAATAAGTCCTTTCATTATGCCTCCACAACTTCTCGACTATTATAACATATTTTTCACTTTTGTGCTACAATTACAATAACCGTAATGAAGGGAGAAATTCGTGTGAAACCAGCAATAAAAAAATGGCTTGACAATTGCATCGAAAAACTTAAGGCAGGCGAGTTGACGGAGGTTGATCTACGCGGTGTAACTACCGTTCTGAATTCCGAGAAGCAACTGCTCCTTTATCTCTATTCTAAATCGACAAATTTACGCTCACCGCTTGGGGGCTGGGCATTATATGACGCAACCGCGCCGGATGAGCCAGTACTCCCGTCGCAAGATGCACCCTATACATCGGTCCTTGATGCGGTTAACGACGGGTGGCGGATCGTCCAATTTCCGCGCCCCGAACTCTACAACTTTTCCGATGTTGACAACGCCTATCTGACTTATGAATTTATTTTAGAAAAATTTGTGTAAAGGAAGAGCGCAATGATTAACGTTGAACCAACGCTAAACGATCATCAGGTCATGCAGTTTATCCACAACGGCTATATCACATTAGAAAGCATCGTAGATGCCGACTTTAACCAGGAATGTGATTTGGTGGAGGGTGGACATCTCAGCGATTTCGTTCTCACAGATGAATTTCGTCGGAACGTATTGCTCCATCCAGAAGTTGCCGGGGTTGTCCGCTCTCTCTTAGGTGAGGATTTCCTTGTGCCGACGAGTGCTCATCATCACCTTTTTGAAGCACCACACCGTGGGCAAACGTGGCATTCCGACGGACTCACTGAATACGGATACGGTATTACGCATCTTCAATGCTACTATTACCCCAAAGAGGTAAAAATCGAGGATGGACCGACGATGATATTGCCCGGCTCCCACCATCGGCTTGTGGACAGGGAAGCGATTGCACATTATGGTGACATCCTCGGACAACTCTCCCTCACCGTTCCCGCAGGCACCGTTGCCATGACACGCTACGGTATCTGGCATAAGGCAGGTCCGAAACTCAATGCCGATAGACGCGGGATGATTAAATTCTCCTATTTCCGGACGGCAATGCCCAAACGGGATTGGGTGCGAGACTCCGATGAGCTTCCACCCTATCAACATGCTGGCAGACATCCTTACGTCACCGAGGTAGAATCCTATCGCGACCGACGCAAGGGTGAATTGACATGGAACTGGCTATGCGGATTGGCAGAAGTGGAGGAGGAAATTCCGCCAGTACAGATGTTTGACAGCGGAATTCCCTTATCGGAAATCCAATTTCAGTAGAAAGGCAATCGGTTCTCATTGCGGTTCCGAACGCACTATTTAAATTGGAGTAGCAAGTTTTCAATATTGCCTTCCAGTTTTACATTGCCCGCCTGTTTTGCGAGTTCTAAGGCAGTTTGAAAATCCTGTTTTGCCTCTGAAGTCTTGTTGAGAGACCTCTTTGCCAATCCTCGACTCAGGTAGGCTCTGGTGTAGTCAGGGTTGAACTGAATCGCGGCATCATAATCCGTGATCGCAGCATCGTATTGATCGAGTTCTGCGTTTGCGATCCCTCGGTTGTAATAGGCATTTACATAATCCGGCCTCAGGCGGATGGCGGTGTCATAGTCGGAGATCGCTGCCTCATAATCACCGAGATTTTTCATTATAATCCCACGATTGTTGTAAGGCGTCCCCAAATCAGGAGCCAAGCGTATCGCGGTGTCATAATCGGTGATTGCTGCCTCGAATCTACCGAGCCTTTTCTTTGCCACTCCCCGATTGTTGTAGGCTTCTGCGTAATCCGGATCCAAAAGAATAGCCGCACTATACATCTCAATTGCCTCTTTGTATTTGCCGCTCTTTGCCTTTGCCAACCCACGATTGTTGTAGACTTGGGCTTTCTCTGATGCTTTCTCTGAAGTTTTATCTGATGCACAGCTGGCAGAAAAGCAGACGAGGCACACCAGAAACACAGTCAACAGGTTCCTATCCTTCATCGCGCTTCTCCTCCGTTCTATTTCGATGATGTCAGGTATCTTCAATTGTAATTTCAGTTTAACGTTACCTACCTGCGTTGTGAATTTCAAGGAGGTTGGCAAATCCTGCTTCGCCGCCGAAGTCCGAATACACTAAAGTTTCACGAGCAGGCAGGTTATTAACCCGCCTACTCAATTCCGTAAATTAACGCGCACCGCACGCTTGCAAACATGCCTGCATGTGTCCACGCGATTCTGCCGCAATTGTGCAGCACTGCGCTAAACTATACTCTTTCGCACCGATGACTTCAAGGTTCAACGGACCGGTATAGCCATTCTCATGTAAGACACGGATATAGCCGACAAGGTCGATGTCCCCGCGTCCGTTTGCCTGCAACTCAGGATCACCAGGACCGCGTTGTGTGCCTTTGCAGTCTCGAATATGTACGTGTTTCACACGCGAGATAACAGCCGCGATCGCCTCGACAGGATTCTCATCTGCACGATGAATATGGGACGGATCCATATCAATACCAAATGCTGGTGATGAAATCTCTTCCATAATGCGGAGTGTCGTCGGTGTGTTATAGATGCTCGCGCCCACATGTGCCTTGACACAGAGTATCACGCCGTAGTGTTCCGCACGTTCGGAGAGACTACCCAATGAATCAACGACTTCGGGCCAGGCAGATTCATCGTCCGATGCACCGCCAGGACCGCAGTTAATGATGGGGACACCGATCTCAGCCGCGGCTTGAAATGCCTGCTCCATGCGTTCTGGATCGCGCGAGGGTTGTTCCATTGCCAGTAGGTCGAGTTCGTATTCTTTCGCGAATCGCTTGATGTCGGCAGCAAGTTCCTGCCAGTTCGCGAGAACGAGATGCTGGCTCATTCCATCAATCGCTGAAAGTTCAATGCCATCGTAACCAGCCATCGCTATGTGTTTAAAGGCGGTCTCCATATCGTAACCGCCGAACAGCACCGAATTTGCTCCTAATTTCAAATGTAATTTCTCCTTCTGTAAAAGTGAATATTGTGTTGTTCTTTCTGCTACCCTTTTAATGGTGGCAGCGGATGCGGACGGACTATGATACCGCCCTGTTCATAAGACTCTATCGCTGCCCACGTGTATTCAAGCGTGGCAAGGGCATCTCTACCGGAGGCGCGTAACTGCTCTTTTGGCACGCCGTTCGTGACATCTTCTAAAAATGCATGAATTCTCAGTGGAAAGGTTTGAGCGAAGTCATTGATGCCGGACTCTGTGACAATAGGTTCGTCAGAGAAATCGGGAGCACCAGGGGAGGGCCAATACGTCACTTTTTCGATGCAGTTTTCGATGCAGAAGGTGCCACGTGTGCCTGCGAGTTCGACACTCCACCAACCGCCGAGACCGAATGTAGCATCGCCACGATGGCTCAATAGGTAACCGATACACCCATTTTCAAAACGGAGATGTATGCTGTTAATGGAGACCATGACATCTCCAGCACCGCGTCTAAAATGTGGACGATTCATAAAGGCTTGAACGTGGCTTATATCGCCACAGAAATGGCGCATCACACTGAAGGGGTGTGCCAGGAAGGCTTTCACATGGAAATAGGGAAATCCGTCTGACCGCGGGGCTTTCGCGTAACTATAGCCAAACTCACCGCCAGGAAATCCCATTTTGTGCAGACAATAAACTTGTTCCCCGATATGTCCATCGTCAATATATTTTTTTGCTTGCTCTGCGGGTGGCGTGAAATTATGGTTCAGGTTACAGCCGAGATAGAGGTCCTCTTTCGTGGCTTTCGCTACCATCTCTCGCGCCTGTCCGATATCGTTAGAGAGCGGTTTCTCAACGAGTACGTGTTTTCCCTTATCGAGAGCCTCCATTGTGGGTTCGTAGTGCCAACTACCGTTCTCGTATCCACCGGTGCCGACATCGACGATATCCAAGTCGGGTTCGCCATCAATCATATCCGCTACGCTATAGTATGCCTTTACACCGAGACGTTCCGCCGCACTGTCTGCGCGCTCTTTCGCGATATCGCACACCGCAACCAGTTCCGCTAAGTCGTCATTTGCGTGACAGTTCGCATGATTATTGCCAATTCCACTCATGCCAACAACGCCAACTTTTAATGCCATTTGTAGTTAATCCTTCCAATGATGAAGTTGATTTCGTCTATAGGGAAGACGTGCAGTTTAAATTTGCGTTTGCCCGTAACACCCCACAGCGACTTTAGCATTTATTATAAGATTATTCGTGCTTTTGTCAACAAATATCTTCAAAATATACTTGACAAGTAATTCCTATACATGTTATCTTCTCATAATAGGATTTATGTGTCTCAATTTCGTAGGTGCACCCTGTAAGCGTGGAGGAGGAAACGACAGATGAGTATCAGTGTCGGGATGGTAGGCTTAGGAATGTTTGGACCCTCGTTTATTCAATCGTATAAGTCACATCCAGATGTGCATCGTCTTGCGCTATGTGATTTACATGAGGATCGACTCACAAAATATGCAAAGCAATTTGGGATTTCCGAAACCTACTCGAGCCTTGACGACATCTGCAAATCAGATTTAGATGCCCTCGTGATCATTACCCAGCATTGGATGCACGCACCGCAGGCGATTCAGGCAATGGAATCAGGAAAGCACGTCTATACCGCTGTTCCTGCCGCCGCGTCGTTGGATGAATGCGAGGCTCTTATCAGAACCGTTGAGCGAACCGGAATGATCTACATGAACGGTGAGACGAGTTATTTTCGTCCGGAGACCGCCTTCTGTCGTCAGAAAGCCGCAGAGGGTGCGTTCGGGGAATTTGTTCATTGTCGAGCTGAATATTTTCATGACATGGACCACGGACTTTATGACGTGGCGAAGAATCGGTGGGGTGCGCAGTGGGGACGCGACAAGAGTGGTAATATTCCGATGTATTATCCGACCCACTCAACCTGTTTCCCGATCTCCGTGATGAAGGCACACGCAACATCGGTCTCCGCACAAGGGTACATCTATCCAAATGACGATTGGTTTCGGACAGACACCATTCACAAGAATCCGTACTCCAACGAAGTCGGGCTTTTTACAATGAGTAACGGTGCAACAATGCAAATCTGTGAATTCCGACGGATCGGGCATCCCGGGTCTGAACGCGTCAGCGGTATCTATGGAACAGAAGGCAGTTACGAGCAGAGTCTGGCAGGTTGCGTTTGGGCGGGTAAACGCGAGAGAGAAATCGTCCAGCCTTCGCAAACACACGAAGAACTTCCAGAGGCACTCGCCGCGGATCTCGGTGGACATGGGGGTTCACACGCCTATCTCGTACACGAATTCGTGGATTCCGTCAATCGTCAACGCTTGCCACGCGTCAACGTTTGGGAAGCGGTTCGGTACTGCGCCCCCGGATTTGTCGCACACGAATCGGCACTACGAGACGGAGAATTACTTCCAATTCCTGATTGGGGAGATGCACCAGAAGCTTAAACAGAATTAGACTTGATTTTTATTGCATTTTACGGTATACTATATTATTTAAAGGGCTTCTAATGGCTGGATACCATGCGGATCGGCACGCAACCTTCGGCTAAATAGAAAGCAATCGGACATTAATCAACGCACACTACGAATCTGAGGTCAACAAGGAGTAAAGAATGGCTACTGAACACGCGGGAGCCTTTGATGTGTCGGCAATCCCGTCTGATGTTGCCCGCGAAATTGAAATTTATGAGATACAACTTGGTCGAGTTCAAGCTGGCCAAGTGGAAGAGACTCTGTTTACCGAATTTAGACTCCGCCACGGGGTTTACGGGCAGCGCGATGATAGATCACAGATGATCCGTGTTAAAATCCCATTTGGCGGACTCACAGCAGTACAACTCGAAATGCTGGCAGATGTGGCTGAAGAATTCTCGGACAATATCATCCACATTACAACGCGTCAAGATGTACAATACCACTACGTGGATATTAACAACACACCGGAACTGATGCGCCGTCTCGCGAGCGTTGACATTACCACGAAAGAGGCGTGTGGTAATGTTGTGCGGAACGTTACAGCATGTCCGCTCAGCGGTGTGTGCCAAGATGAGACATTTGATGTAACGCCCTATTCTAAGGCGTTGTCTGCATTCCTTTTGGGGCACCCGGATGCCCAAGATTTTGGTCGTAAGTTCAAAATCGCGTTTTCTGGATGTGAAGAACACGCTTGCGGCTTGGCAAATATGCACGACATCGGTGCCGTCGCCGCTGTTAAAGAGGTGGACGGTGAAGTCAAACGCGGTTTTAAACTTTATGTCGGCGGCGGACTCGGTGCCGTCCCGCATCAGGCGAAAGTGTTTGATGATTTTGTCTCCGCAGAGGAACTCCTGCCAATTTCACAATCAATTTGCAGAGTCTTCACCCGTTTAGGGGAACGCAGAAACCGGAATAAAGCGCGTTTAAAGTTTGTCATCGCCAAATACGGCATTGAGGAATTCCGTAAACAGGTACTTGAAGATCGGGAAACGCTGCGTCACGATCCGGCATGGACAGCGTATCTGGACAATCTCGACGCTTACAACGAAAGTCCTCTCAAAGCACCGACGCAGCTCAATGGTGCCTCACAACCTGACGGGTTTGAAGAATGGTACCAATCCAACGTGCAGTTACAGAGCCAACCCGGCTATGCTTTCGTGACGATTACGCTGCCGCTCGGCGATATTACCGCAGATCAAACGCGTGCTTTGGCAGATATTTCGCGGAAATACGTTAAAGACACCATCCGCGCCACAGTCGAGCAGAACATCGTTCTCCGCTGGGTAACAATGACGGATTTACCGGCACTCTATCGTGAACTGAAGGCGATTGGTCTCGGCGATCCGGGCGCAGAATCCATGGTGGATATTACCGCTTGCCCGGGTACTGACTCTTGCAAACTCGGTGTTTCTTCTTCACGTGGGTTGGCAGCGCATCTGCGAAACCATTTCATTGAAGCCGGTGTGCAGAATGAAATCAAAGACTTTCGAATTAAGATTAGTGGCTGCCCCAATTCCTGCGGACAACACCACATCGCGAATATTGGTTTCTTCGGCTCCTCGCGCCGGATGGGTGAGCATATCGCACCCTACTATCAGGTGCTACTCGGTGGACACATGACCGAGAACGCCAATTCTTACGGGCTTGCCACTGGTAAAATCCACGGCAAATATATTCCGACGTTCATTGAAGAGTTGACCGGTAAGTACACGGCGGAACGAAATGAGGAAGAATCCTTCACTGATTACGTCACACGACTCGGTAAGGCGGAGATCAAGCAGATCTTGTCCAAGTACGATAAGATTCCTTCTTATGAGGAAGCACCAGAATTCTATGTGGATACCGGCGATACGAAAGATTACCAACTCAAGACGGGTGTCGGTGAATGTGCAGGCGAGGTCGTCGCACTTGTCTCCATGAAGTTAGAAGAAGCGGATCGGCTTATCTATGAATCTGGCTTGAACTTGGAGAAGGGTGAATATCAGGATTCCGCGGAGTTGGCTTTTAATGCAATGATTAGAGCCGCAGACGGACTTCTGACAACGGTGGGTTTGCAATATATTGACGACGCGACCACTGTCAGCGAATTTCGCCCCCATTTCTTTGAACCCGGTAACTTCTTCCCCGGTTACGGTGCACACATCTTCAAGGCAACAGAGGAAGATGCTTCTACGTTTGACCACGAATTGGCACACCGTCGGGTTGAAGAGGCTACACTCTTCGTTGAAGAATCGCATAACGTGTATAATCGCATGCGCATCAAACAGGAAGAAGAGGAAGAAAGCCGTCGCAAAGCACGTCGCTCGCGACGACCGGCACGGAAACCAAGGGTCGTCAGGAAAGCGAAACCCGTTGAGGAAATCGTGGATAGCCTTGATCTCAAAGGTGTTGCTTGCCCGTTCAACTACGTCCAAGCCAAGATTCGGTTGGAAACGATGGACCTCGGTCAGCTTCTCGAAGTCACCATTGACGATGGCGAACCGATCGAGAACGTACCGAAGAGCCTCACCAACGATGGGCATGAGATCGTTGACACGAAGAAGATTGGTAAGCACTATCGCCTCACCGTTCGGAAGGGTGAGTAGCGTCTAAGATTGCGGTTCATTGAAGTCGAACTTTACACGATTGGCGATTGTCGTTTTCACCTAAAATGGGTGTAGGCGACCAATCGCCTTTTTACAATGAGGAATGCTACATCATGGATGCCGAACAGATTTTTGAAATTCTCAACCAGGTACGAACTTGGGATGTAAAGATGCGGATAGATCTCGCGCGTCAGATTTTGGAAACTGTCGTACCGCCGCAATCTCCGGTTCCTCCACAGACCATGACATTGGAAGAAATCCAAGCGATTATGAAAACGGATAAGCGTCCTCCTACTGACAAGGAATGCCAAAAAATCATTGAAGAAGAACGTTTGAAAAAATACGGATGATTCACGCTTTATTGGATACTAACGTAGTTCTGGACGCACTGCTTGATCGAACCCCTTGGAACATTCAGGCAAATGCTATCTGGCAAGCGCAATTAGACAAGCAGTTTGGTGCTTATGTCACAGCTACGACACTAACCGACATTTTTTATATAAGTCGCCGCTATGGCGGACTTGAGAAAGCTTGGCAACTCATTCGCGCGGTATTGAATCAATTGTCCGTTATCTCAGTCGGGCCCCGCGAACTACAGTTGGCAACGAGATTAACAGGGAACGACTTTGAAGACAATCTACAAGTTGCATGTGCAATAAGCAAACAACTTGATTTGATTGTCACACGCAACCTCACAGGGTTTTCGGGTGCTAATATTCCAATTCTCACTCCACAACAGATGTTGTTGAGATTGTCCGAGTTACAATAAATTGACTTTCCCACCAAATTACGGTATAATAAAGACAGCAGATTATAGTGAATCCAGCCGGAATAGTGTGCTGGTAATTCTAAGGCGTGGGACAAAAATATCGCGGGTAAACCCTGCTCTTACAAAGAAAAAGCCCGATTGGGCATTATGTTTATAGGACATTTTTTAGCAGAATGGATTTACAACAGATTAACGTCAAGATCTTTACAACCGAAGATAGCAAAATCAACTATACCAACTTCATCAAGGTTTTCAACCGTTGGATGGAGGAGGCGGATTCAGAGGATTACTTGAACTACGCCGATTATTCGCACGTCGATGCAGGACCGGGTGTACTGTTGATTTTGAAGCAAGCCAACTATAGCATTGATAATGCTTACCACGAGCACGGTTTCCTCTACAACCGGAAGCATGCAGTCGAAGGCGACAATGCTGACAGGATTCGCCAAGCACTCACAGAAGTGCTTTCCAAATGCGAACAGCTCGAAGCGTCGGCAGAGTTAGAGAACACAGTGCATTTCAACGGGGCAAATCTCCTGTTTATGATAAACAATCGGCATGTCGCACCGAATACATCGGAAACAGCGGCATCCGTTCAGGCGGAATTGACACCTATCCTGCAGCAGATGTACGGCAATGACGATTTCACGGTGGAACGCACCTCCGAAGACGCACGCGAACGGTTCGCTTTGCGAATCTCGGCGAATTCAGATAAACCGATTTCAGAACTCCTCTCTAATCTGGGAGCCTAAGATGTTTAACTTCAGCAACGAACAGATTGAACGCTACAGCCGACATATTATTCTCAACGAAGTCGGTGGGATGGGGCAGACGCGGTTGCTTGAATCGAAAGTGCTACTCATCGGGGCAGGCGGACTCGGCTCCCCTATTGCAATGTACCTCGCAGCGGCGGGGGTCGGCACGCTCGGCATCGTTGACGACGACGTCGTCGATCTCAGTAATTTGCAACGTCAAATATTACACGGCGTCAGTGACATCGGCGTTTTGAAGACGAAATCCGCAGGCACCACTATCGCAGAGATGAACCCTGATATCAAGGTGATTCCCTACAACGAGCGCATCACCTCGGAAAACGCCTTCCAGATTCTGGAACAGTATGATTTGATTGTTGATGGCTGCGATAACTTTCCGACCCGCTATCTTCTCAACGACGCATGTGTTATGCTTGGCAAGCCGATTGTGCACGGCAGCATTTCCCAATTTGAAGGACAGGTCACCGTCCTTTACCCGGGCAAAGGACCGTGTTATCGATGTATCTTTCCCGAACCGCCACCTCCAGGGATGGCACCGAGTTGCCAAGAAGCCGGTGTCTTTGGGGTGTTACCCGGCATTATCGGCACAATTCAAGCCGTTGAAGCGCTTAAAGTTCTGCTGGACATGGGTGAACCGTTAATTGGGAACCTTCTGCTTTTCGACGCGTTATCGATGGATTTCAACAGACTAAAACTCCGCCAGAATTGCGATTGCCCGATGTGCGGTGAAAATCCAACCATCCATGAACTCATTGATTATGAGGAATTCTGTCAGGTACAGTGGTAGTCCAACGAATTTTGCTCTAAGGCGAGGTCTGTATGCCTCGCCTATTTTGGATTAAAGGGTTTTCGGATTAATCCCGCTACGCCAAAAATCCCCGCCGAATTGGCGAATCAATGAACAGCGAATCGCCACCATCGATTGTCAACTCCAAACCCGTAACCCACGCCGCCTCGTCTGAGCAGAGCCACAATGCCGCATAAGCTACATCAATCGGATTGCCAAGCCGTTCCAGTTGTGTTGCTACTGGCGCAATTTCTCCGTCTGGTAACGGATCCCAAATAATACCCGGTGCCAACGCGTGGACGCGGATGTTTTTCTTATATAATTCCTTCGCGAGGTTTTTCGCTGCTGCGACCATTCCTGCTTTCGCAACGGCGTAAGCACTGTTTGCATCCTGTCGCACTCGTTCGCCCGCAGAAATGGTAATAAGACACCCGCCGCCACGCGCTTCTAAAATCGGCACGATCCGACGCACAGGATTGAACAGCGTCTGCAGATTGTTTTGTAGCGCGCCATCCCAATATGCTGGGTCCATCTTGGTAATATCGTGTTCCGTTGAGAAAAACCCACCTGCCGCATGGATAAAACAGTCAACGCCACCAAACTCCGCCACCGCCGCGTCAATAAGTGCGTCTACTTGTGCCGCATCTGTCAAATCGGTTTGATGTGTCAGGACGTCACCACCCTTGGCACGAATGCGTTTCGCTGTCTCTTCCATTGTTTCTGTTGTGCGTGCAGCGAGTACGATCTTCGCGCCCTCTTGTGCAAAAAGCAGAGCACTCGCACGGCTCATATTTGAACCGGCACCACCGAACAACGCAACCTTATCCTTCAATCGCATTTTTCTTTTTCCTTTCTACGGACGCGTCTCATAAACGCACATATCGGAAATTACGAATTCTCATTACTATAGGCTACCGCCGATTTCATGTGTTTCAACGCCGCGTGCATCTGAGGAAGTTCCTCAAATCCGTAGGATATGCGGAACTGTCGTTTCCCAACCTCAATCATCTCACCATCTGGATGGACACAATGTTCACCCGGAATGTAAATCACTTTCGGATGCCGGGAACCCGGCAATCCATCGACCTCTTCTCGTCCGGTTGTTCGCGTCAAAAACTTGAAAAAGTTAGAGGTCCTATCTGTTGCGACACTCGCCAGCGTCAGGTAGTAATAGAATCCAGCACTCCCGCCCCGGCATTCTTGAACGGTATCACCCAGTAATTCTGTCATCCACGCTTTGACCTGTTTCGCCTTCTGACGATACCCGTTATTAACCTTTTGGATTTGCACTTCAATACCGTGATCGAGCAAGTAACTTGCAATTTCTTGATTGATTAACGGGGCACTGAAACCGATGTCGCTTGTGCGTTGGATAATGCTGTTGAGGAACCGACCTTTGGGACCGATCAGATAACCGATACGTAACCCAGGAGCGAGGATCTTTGACAACGTACCGATTTCATAGACAATGCCGAGTGTATCGTAGCAGAGGGCAGACGCCACAGGTTCAATGGCACTGTCATGCACGAGATCGCTATAGGCATTGTCGAAAAAAATGGGGATTTTCCGTCCGACTTCGTGGGAAAGTCGGGTAACAATATCGACGAGTTCTCTCTTACGAGTGTTGGATAGAATTGTGCAGGTTGGATTGTTAACCGTTACAACATAGAAAAAGCGGATAGCCTCTTTTTCGTTGCCGAGCATCGTTAGTTTCGTCCTCAAACGTTCGGCATCGAGTCCTTCCTTATCCTCAGGTATCGCTGTAACGCTAAAACCTTTCCTTCCCAAATCGTTGCAATAGATATAATACATCGGATCCGCGGTCAGGACGATACCCGCAGGGAGTAGGTGGGTGATGCTCTCTAACAAACTCGTCGCGCCGTTTGCCCCGATAACAATGTCTCGGTTGTTCAAGGTCTGTTCAGTGATGCCACCAATCCTGTTTTCAACGTGGAACCTCCTGAGCGATTCAATCAGGTTTGGCGAACCTTGTGCACCACCGTAATTGAGAGAAGCGCGATATTTTTTAGGATGGGCGAGGACTTTTTCACAGGCGTGTTGAATCTGCTGATGCGGAATGGTCCGTTCATTGACATATCCGACACCGAGATTGATGTCACGTCCGTCTCGAAAACCGACAGCAAAATCGGTCATCAGCTTATTAACTGGGGAGGGTATACTTGAGGCTTTTCCGTAATCAGAAAGCAGAACATCTTGAATCTTCATATTTCATCAGAATTCTGCGTGTTTATAGCAGATCTCTCAAAGCAGGTTCAAGCGTCCGATAGCGAAATTCGTAACCGCTTACTTCCGTTTTTTCTGGAAGTACGTTCTGACTCAGGACAACGAAGTCCGCGAATTCGCCCATCATCAATCTCAAGCCGAACGTCGGGACAGGAAGCAATGTGGGTCGCCGTAGCACAGTGCCGAGGGTTTTCGTGAACTCCACATTTCTGACAGGGACAGGTGCCGTCGCATTCAGAGGACCCCGAATCTCTTCATTCTCTAATGCGTGTATCACGATACCAATCACATCGTCGACATGAATCCAAGACATCCACTGCCGACCGCTACCAAGTATGCCACCGACTCCCATTTTAAAGGGGGGGAGCACCTGTGTCAACAGTCCACCCTCTAACCCAAGCACAAGCCCGATACGAACCATAACGACCCGAATCCCAAACGCATCTGCTTTTTGGGCTTCTGTTTCCCATTCTTGGCAGACTTTGGCGAGAAAGTCGGTCCCGACAGGCGATACCTCCGTAAAGTGATCATCGCCACTATCGCCATAGTATCCGATTGCGGAAGCACAGACGAGCACGTCGGGTTTTGTAGATACTTCAGCAAGCGATTCGACAAGGTTTCGCGTCGAAAGAATTCGGCTATCTCGTATCCGCCGTTTTTTTTCGGCGTTCCATCGACCGGCGATGGTTTCGCCCGCCAGATGAACAACCGCTTTCATATCTGATGTAGCGTCTGAAGGCAGTTTTTCGCTTTCAGGGTCCCAACCATAGACTGCTCTTGCGGATTTCAATTTCGTTTGCGCACGTGTCGGATTGCGAGATAGCACATGCACAGTATCGCCCTGTTCGTGGAGGGCAGTGCAGACTCGACTGCCGATGAACCCAGTGCCACCGGAGACCAATACATTTGCCATTTTTTCTCCTTACGTTCCCTATTTTGACAACTCAGTGATGACCGTTTCTAACTTCCGATAGTCGTCAACAACAGCGTCGCTCAATGTGTCGTCTCCTTCTCCTTTATTGAAGCCTGCGAAACGAATCGCTTTCATTCCCGCATTTTTCGCGCCGACAATATCCGTTCGGAAAATATCACCGACGTGCACCGCTTCCGCGGGTTCGGCGTTCAGTTGTGCTAAAGTTGAATGGAATTGCACCACTTGAGGTTTTGTATAATCGGTTTCGTCGGAGAATGTGAAAGCTGTAAAGTATTGTAAAATGCCGTCGCGCGCCATCAGTTTTCGAGCAAAACTGCCAGGCGTTAGTGCTGAGTCTGAGATAATTCCGAGCGGATAACTTTCACTTAACCGAGAAATGACCGGTTTGACATGTGGCATCATAATTGGAGGTGCCTCCAAAAAAGCCGCACCAAGGCACTCAATTAACTGATCGAGATCTTCCTCTTCAAGCTGAAGATGAAGCACCTCAGCGAATCGCTGCATGCATCGCTTCACTGAGACTCCTTGGTGTTGATGCCATAGCGAGGATACCAAGTCGTACGCCTCTTCAAGTCCGAATCTCACGTCATCCAATGTGCAAGTGTAGTCGTGACTTTCGAGGTACGTATGGCATAGCTGAATACGTATCGCCTGACGCCTTTGCCAGTTGCTGTCAGAATCAGCATAAAGGGTTTGCCAATAATCGAATGTAATCGCTTTAAGCATCAAATATTTCCATTTCTCATTTACGGTTTCGTTTCACTCTGGAGGCAACTCGTATTACAAAGCACAATTCCATTTTACCCGATTTATCCGAAAAAATCAAGCGAGAATGACAGGTGTGTAACCCCAAGGAATCATTAAAGAGTCGAAATAGACTTGCAATTTCCTTTTAAAAGTGATATTATTAATTAACAGATAGGCAATCAATAGGCAGATATATTGCGTCCGATTTGTGCGGAGGAATACGACGTTGCGGTTGAATCGCCGAATTATCCCTGGGTATACGACCACCCGTTTAATATTCGTTTACTTCATCGTCGGATTAGGCACACTGATATTTGGGTTCTTCCATTATACCCGACAGATTTCTCGACTGAACGCCGATATAGAGGCTCAGATAGATCTTTTCGCCGATCTGACAGCGGAAATCCCCGGCGTGGAAAACCGCGGGTTGCAACAGAAGTTAATTACGATTGTCAAAAAGTCATTCGCTGAAGACAGATCGCGTACATTTTCGTTTATCATCACGGATGCACAGGGAAACGTCATAATTACCCGAGGTGTTGACCCACAATTAGACGCAAAGATTGACAGTTTGGATATCAATGTCAACGAAAATGAAGGGATCTCGTTAACACAAAATGAGAGCACTTTATTAGCATCAGCGTTAGCGCGCATGAAAAAAAAACATCTGCCTCGTGAAATACACATGCTCCTTGAAGACAGGCAGTTAAAGGGATATACCTACTATGGCGATGCCGATCCCAGTGAAATGGCACAACTGCCTTTTGTGATGACCGATACCACTGGCACACCTCAGAAATGGCAGATATGGGGCGATGTTATTACCGCGGATCAGGCAACTGCAGAGGAACGGGAACGAGCGAAAATTTTCATTCAGAACGCACCAGCATCCTCTGTAATTGAAACAACACCCGAATGGCACAAGGGCTACTTCTATTATGAAAGTAAGCCATACTATGGACTGGTAGTGCCTCTCATAGCGCCGGTGGTCCTGTTCGCATTTGGAACTGTCTGCTTCCTCGTCTATCAACGCATAAAGTCTTATGAACATTCGGCAATCTGGGGAGGCTTAGCCAAAGAGACCGCGCATCAGCTCGGAACACCTATCTCGTCGCTGTTGGCATGGACAGAACTTCTCCATGAACGAGGGAAAGAGAAAAATGATGCCGCACTCGCTGAACTCTCCGAGAGTATGAGAAACGATCTGGAGCGTTTGCAAAAAACAACGGCGCGCTTCGGTATGATTGGCACGCAGCCACGACTTACCGAAGTCAATATGGGTGAAGTATTTGAAGAAGTCCGAGCATATTTTGAAAAACGGCTGCCGCACATTAGTCGACGCGTTGAAATCCGATTGAAACTGCATGAAACACCGCCTATACTCGCAAACGCACAATTACTGCACTGGGTGTTTGAAAACTTAATTCGTAATTCGTTGGATGCAATGGACAAAGCGGACGGATGGATCCAGATTGAACCAACGCATGACAAACGACACGGCGATGTTGTTATCCAGTATGCCGACAATGGAAGCGGGATCGACCGTGAAAATCAGCGAAAGATCTTTGAACCGGGGATGTCTACCAAGACACACGGATGGGGACTCGGATTGACAGTTGTACAACGGATTATCCGTGAATACCATCATGGAAGTATCCGCATGATTAAAACGAGTCCTGACGGAACAACTTTTGAAATTCGACTGCCAGTCGCGTAGTCCACGTTAACAGCCGTTGTAGGTAAAATAATTACCGGCGCGTTTTCCTGCTTTTGCTGAGCAGGAACTTTCACTCGCGTTAATGGGGCTCGATACCGCGCCTGAGCAGATCTTGAAGACTTACGTATGTCACAAACACACCAAATCCTATGGATTGATGATGAAATAGAAGCGTTGCAACCGCATATTCTCGTCCTGCGTGACCGAGGATACCAAGTCACACCCGTGACAAATGGCGAAGACGGTATCGCGCTTTTAACGCGCGGTGATGTGCAGTATAGTGCTATCTTACTTGACCAGGTTATGCCCGGTAAAGATGGAATGGCAACGCTCGATGCAATCCGTACCATCAATGCACAAATCCCAGTCATTCTTGTTACCCAATCCAGCGATGAACAATTTGTCGAGGTCGCACTCGGCAAACAGGTAACCGATTTCCTTGTGAAACCGATCGGCGTAGCCCAGATCGTTTCAACGCTAAAACGCGTCCTCGATCAGCCGCAGATAGTCGTGGATCAGATTCCAAGTCGGTACACAACGGATTTCAACGCTATTCGCGCGATGAAGGACGCATCGCCGAGTTGGCAAGACTGGATCAATATCTATGTGAAACTATTGCAATGGGATATGGTATCTGAAAAGTTAGCCGAGGGTGGGTTAGAGGAAACACATCTCGCACAGAAGAAAGAGTGCAATACTGAATTCTCTGACTTTGTCGCAACGCACTATTCTGATTGGGTCGCGGGTAGCTCAGACGCACCCCCCTTATCGGTCAACGTTCTCGACCAGCATGTTATCCCTCAACTTCAAGTTGGAAAATCTGTTTATTTTATTGTGGTTGACTGTTTCCGCTTAGACCATTGGTTGGCAGTCGAATCACTCTTGTACCCTTATTTCTCTATCGAACGTCAATATAGTTTTTCAATCCTACCGAGTGCGACAATGTACGCACGAAATGCCCTTTTCAGTGGCTTGTTCCCAATAGAGATCGCCGAACGCTATCCACAGTACTGGCAGGAAGAATCTGATGGGGACACAAGTACAAATCGGTACGAACGTCAGCTCCTCGAAGCACATCTGAAGCGCAGGGGTGTCAAACTGAAGCCCGGAATCCAATACTTCAAGATTTTTGACGCCCGAGGTGGCAACACCTATAAAAAACGGGTCGCGGCGAACACGCGCGTGAGCCTCTCAGCACTGGTCATCAATTTCATTGACATTTTGACCCATCAGCGCTCACAATCCGATGTTCTACAACAACTCGCCCCCGATGAATCCGCTTTTCGAGCACTGGCGCGCTCGTGGTTCTCGCATTCGGTACTTTTCGATATTTTACGTATTATTGCGGCACAAAAAGCAACTGTAGTCCTCACTAGCGATCATGGCTCTGTCTTCTGTAACCGAGCAACCCGCGCTTACGGTAATCGTGAGACGACCACCAGCCTTCGGTTTAAAATCGGTGCTAACTTAGGATGCGAAGAAGGCGAAGCGGTATATCTCCGAAACCCAAAGGAATACCGACTACCGGCGGAAAACGCAAGCAAGGACTACATTCTCGCAAAAGACGATTATTATTTCGTCTATCCGAACGATTTTTATAAGTATAAACGGCAGTTTCAAGGAGGGTTCCAGCACGGCGGTATCTCGATGGGTGAACTGATAACGCCTGTCGTGACGTTGACACCGCGGCTGTAAGTCGCAGCTTGCAAGCCCAGATGGAATAGAGAGTACACCACACGATAGAGTTTATATCAAGTTAACTGCACCAGTTTCCAGAGCCATTCGGTTCTGCTGTAGGAACGCGTGTTTTGGTAATGTAATACAAGAAATGGATTTCGTCTATTCCGAGACGAAATCCGGTGTTTTCTCACACCCGCGATTCTTATCAACGACGGGTTGCTGACAGTTGACTGTGATTTGATACCACTCCCGTTGGGGGCAACCGCACACGCGCTGATTTGGCTGAAGTGGCCTACTCGAAGATATCTACGCTTCGCATCGTATCAACGAAACGTAGGACACATTTCTACAAAGCCCTCGCTGCTTTTTGCAATGCTGCCGATTTTTGACACGACAATTAACCGAGGTGCCTTTTGAAAAAAGGCACGATAGGAGGTAATGATGGAAAAGGAGATACTTATTTCTGATGATGAGTATGAAACGCGCTGTGCGGTACTTGAGGAGGGGGTGCTGAATGAGATTTACATTGAACGGAAAGCGGCGACGCAAACATTGGGGAATCTCTACAAAGGACGCGTTGAAAACGTACTACCCGGAATGCAGGTAGCATTCGTTGACATTGGATTGGAACGGCACGCCTTTCTACATATTTCCGATCTCAAATATGAACATGCTGACGCAGATGAGGACGAAAATGGAAAACGGAACGGAGACAGAGGAACCAACAAAAATACCGCTATATTGGATCTCAAGGGGAAGCAATCCAAGCAGACACGTGGCGGACGCGGGTTCCCATTTCTCATCAGTGACCTCATTTCAAAGAAGCAGGAACTCCTCGTTCAGGTCGGCAAGGAGCCTATCGGCACAAAGGGGGCACGGGTTACCAGTAATATCACACTCCCCGGACGTTATGTCGTCTACATGCCCAATTCCTCGAATATCGGTGTATCACGACGCATTGAGTCTGCCACTGAAAGAGACAGACTGCGTAACATGGCGAAGGCAGTGAAAGCCGACGTTGAAGGTGGATTTATCATCCGTACTGCCGCTGAAGGTTTAAACGAAACCGAGTTCGCAGCCGAAATCCGATACCTTATCGATCAGTGGAAACAGGTATGTGCACGCGCAGACAGAAAATCCGCACCCAGCCTCGTGAGTAAAGACCTCAGTTTCACCAATAGGATCGTCAGGGATATGCTCACGAAGGAGGTCAAGCAACTGTTTATCGATTCAGAGACGGGGTACAAGGAAACAATGGAATATGTCTCCTCCGTCATGCCCGATCTGCAATCTCGTGTTTCCCTTTATCGGAAGGACCCAACACTCTTTGATGCGTATGGCGTTGAACGCGCACTCAAGGAGGCACTCAGTGAGAAAATTTGGCTCAAATGTGGAGGACATATTATCATCCAACAGACTGAAGCTATGGTCTCCATTGATGTCAACACGGGTCGATTCGTTGGAAAATCTGATCCAGATAACACGATTCTCAGTGCGAACCTTGAGGCTGTTGAGGAGGTTGTCCGCCAAATTCAATTACGAGATTTGGGTGGGATTATCGTCGTTGATTTTATTGATATGGAAGAAGCCGCCCACCGGAAACGAGTCTTTAAAATGCTACAGGAAGCACTCCGAAAGGACCGGGCCCGCACAAATATCCTGCATTTTTCAGATTTGGGACTCGTCGAAATGACACGCCAGCGCACCCGTCCAAGCCTCTCTACCCTACTGATGGAGGAGTGTCCCTACTGCGGCGGACATGGCACTGTTCTATCCGTCGAAACCGTTGTTATTCAGTTACTCCGGGCGATAAAAATGGCGCATAAACAGACGCGCCAGTCCCAACTCCGTGTTATTGCTAATGACTATGTCGTTTCGCATATAAAGTCGCAGATGTCGAAAAAATTGCGGGAACTTAAGCAGTCATTAAAATTAGAACTCGTTCTGGAACCGGATGCCGACTTGCATCTCGAAGATTACCGGATCTTCGTCGGAAAAGGTGAGGAATTGTTTCTCGACTAACGCAATAGAAAACACCTGCTGAGGTGGGACCTATAACGAATTGCAAATCTGAATTGACATTGACGCGTTTTTAGGGTATAATTTAATCAGAAAGGAGTGAGATATAAAAATGTATGCAGTCTTTGCGAGCGGAGGGAAACAGCATCGGGTAGAAGTAGGAAGCCTGATCGATGTTGAAAAACTCGATGTAGAAGTCGGTGACAGCGTCACATTCTCATCCGTTCTGGCTGTCGCTGACGATGATGGTCAGTTACAAGCCGGCTCGCCCTATCTTGACAATACTTCAGTTACAGCCGAGGTGGTTCAACAAGCACGCGCAAAAAAGATGGTTGTGTTCAAATCGAAACGCCGTAAAGGTTACAAACGTAAGTTAGGGCACCGTCAATCATTTACACGCGTGAAAATTACCGCAATTGGCGCGGTGGAGGAACAATCTGATGGCTCATAAGAAAGGTGGCGGAAGCACCCGAAACGGACGCGATAGTATCGGAAAGCGACTCGGTGTCAAAAGATTTTCTGGAAATCATGTCACCGCGGGGAGCATTCTTGCTCGACAACGTGGAACGCACATCCACCCCGGAAACAACGTTGGGGTCGGAAAGGACTATACGCTCTTCTCGAAAATTGATGGATATGTATGGTTTGAGCGAAAAGACAAATATCGCCGGAAGGTGAGTGTCTATACAGAGCGTCCTGAATTTTAGCGGATTTACCCGTCTCAGGAATCAACGACCAGAAGCCTCGCCTTAGGGTGTTGCAACGCGCACCACCCCAAGCGAGGCTTTTTTACTCCAAAACACCTGTAGCTTCGTACGCATTGTAGCGGTAGCTCTCGTGCCTACCCAACCAAATTTGAGGCAGATAGGAAAAATTAAAAGAATGAAATGGACGGTCTGGTTCATAACGCTAACAGTCGTACTGGGGTGTGGCGGGCAGCTACAACAACTCGCCGTGGAAACGATGGAAAACGCTCAGGTCGCTCTCACCTCCGCCAACGCGATGGGAGCACAGGAGGCGGCCGAGACCCCGTTACGCACTGCGCAAGAGATGCTTGTCACGGCTGAAAACGCGATGAATGCTGGTGATGTGGAACAGGCATATCGACTCGCATTACGCGCATATCTTCACGCCCGGATCGCAACTGAGATCGCCATCGCGATTCGCGAGGAAGCAAACGCTCAAGAGGTCCAAGCGCAGCTCACACTTGCTGAGCAGAACGTCGAAGAAGTCCTCCAAAGACTTGAAGCTATGAAAGTTGAACTTGAGGCGCTACAGAAATTCTAAGGAAATCAGATGAAATACTGCGGATTGCTACTTTTAGCTACGTGCTTTATCGCATCCGGATGCCCCACACCAGAAATTGATGAAGTCATGCTCGCTACACAACTCCAAGACGCGCAGCAGGCGATCAATGATGCAGCGGTATTGGATGCTGAACCTTTGGTACCAGAGGAATACGGGCGCGCAGTGAAGCTTCTGAATTTTGCTCGGAACTCGCAAGAAAAGGGGGACATCCCTCAGAGTGCTGAATTCGCGTATCAGGCGGAATTAGTCGCACAGATCGCCAGTGCAAAAGCACGGCAACACAACGCTCGGCAAAATGCCGTTACCCTCCGAGAACAGATATACCAACAAATTATAAAGGCACACGAGTATGAACTCGAAATCGCGCGGATCCGTGAAGCCATCCTTGAGGAGCGACTCGCCCGTACGCTGAGTGCTCGCGACAAAGGGCAGCAGCAGGTAGGACAACTTTCAACAGAAATCGCGCACTTAAAAACATCGCTGCGTCAAACGGAACTTCGTCTGTCCCTTACAGCCATAGAATCCCTCGTTAACATTTCAAAATATACCTATCCAGCCATCGAAACAACCGCAGACTATGAACGCTCCCAAGCATCAATCGCTTCAATAGCTAATCTCATTGAGCAAGAGGCGTTCGTCGAAGCAGAGAGTGCTATCTCGGATGCGCGGAAACGGGTCCAGAGTCTTTACGAATCGGCGCAGGAAAACCAGAAGGTAGAGGCATCGGCACGGACAAGCGCGCAGGTCGTAATCGCGAAGGCGGAAGTAATCATCCAGCGTGCGCAATACCTCAACGCCAGCCAACACGCGCCAGAACAATTCCAAAAGGCAACTGAACAACTGAAACGCGCAAAACAGGAATTAACTGCCGATCGCTACGAACAGGCACAACAATTTGCGCAACGCGCACAACAAACCGCCGACGAGACAATCATAATCGCAGAGGCGGCGGAATTCAGACAACGCGCACAGAGGGAGTTAGACCGGCGTGCCGCTGCAGCACAACAAGCGGTTGATACGCTCAAAAGAAAACTCACAGCACAAGCAAGGACGCAGGTCCCACAGTTCGAGGCGCGACTCTATGAACTTGCTAATACAGCGCACGTAAAGGCAAAAACCGCATTAGCCAACAAGGAATATGAGGTGGCTGTCAAAACTGCCGCGGAGGGCAGCGATTATCTCGAACGCGCCATTGCAAACACCCAACGGATAACGTCGGCGAAGTCAGATTTACTAAAGGCGGCAAGGCAAATCCCTAAAGCCATCGTTATAGAGCAGACGGATAGTGTCCTCATCCGTATCAGAGGCAACGCGTTTGCCCACGGCAGCACGCAACTTCAAAAAGAGTTTTCCCCGACGTTTGAGCAACTCGCAAGGGTCTTACGTAGAGATGGCTTCAGGAACTACCCCGTCCGGATTGAGGTACACACAAGTGCTTTAGGAAATGCGAACGTCAATCGAAATGTGAGTATGGGACGCGCCGACACAATCAAGAGATCTCTCGTTGAAGAACGTGTCAATCCAGAACACCTCACCGCTGTAGGTTTGGGAGAAACCCAGCCTATCGTCGAAGATGGTCCCAACAAAGAGGAACAGAACCGCAGGATTGATATAATTATCAAGACTAACTGAAAACTCGTGAAACACAAAAACCCTTATCTCATCAATCAGGTCGCAATGAGCCTGTTCGGAGATAGGTATATTATCATTTACGGAAATACGATTCAGTTCCACAACCACTGTTACCATCTGCGGACCATCAATACGCCGGGACATCCGCACCGTGGGTGCTGCTACTTAGAGGACGCGAACACGGGTTTGGCTATGTCAAGCGATGTCGATTTTGCACCGCTTGGCGCATACGGTGCTATTTTCGAGCCGCTGACGGGTGACATTATCGATTGCGAAACAGTCCCTTATGATACCCGCCTCTGACTGTAGGAGCGAGTTGTACTCGCGATGCCGACAGCGATCAACGCGACCGATTACCGAATTATTTTTTTCATCTGAAACTGTAACCCTATGACGAACACCAACAATACAAGCACAGCATCCATACAGCAGGAAACTATCCTCATTTTGGATTTCGGCTCACAATACACGCAGCTTATCGCCCGACGTATCCGTGAGCAAAATGTCTACTGCGAAATTTATCCGCACACGCTATCTCTATCACAGATAGAAGCCATTGCACCAAAAGGGATTATTCTCAGCGGTGGGCCCGCAAGCGTCTACGAGACCGACGCCCCGACTATTGATCCGAAACTCTTCGAGTTAGAAACACCGATATTGGGCATCTGTTACGGTATGCAACTCATGGCGGCACTGTTAGCAGGTGGAAAGGTCCATCCAGCGACACAGCGGGAATACGGACACGCCCCCCTTCAAGTGCTTGATGCGGATGATCCGCTTTTCGCAGGGCTTTCCTCGGAATTTTCTGCTTGGATGAGCCACGGTGATCGTATCGAGGCATCACCCGTTGGGTTCCAAACAATCGCACAAACACAGAACGCTCCCATCGCCGCTATGGCGGATCCTGCACGCGCGTTTTACGGATTACAATTCCACCCTGAGGTCGAACATACCGAGGATGCTGACCAGATTCTGGCGAACTTCACGCGTAACATCTGTGGGTGTCGTAACGCGTGGACAATGCGCGCCTTTATTGACCGTGCCACAGCGCAAATACAGGAACAGATCGGAAATGAACGTGTGCTGTGTGCTGTGAGTGGGGGTATTGATTCAATGGTGCTGGCGACGCTTTTACATCAGGCAATCGGAGATGCGCTTGTACCCGTTTTTGTTGACAATGGTCTCCTCAGGAAAAACGAAGCCGCTGAAGTGCTTAAAACC
This sequence comes from Candidatus Poribacteria bacterium, assembly GCA_965220065.1. Classification (GTDB taxonomy): domain Bacteria; phylum Poribacteria; class WGA-4E; order WGA-4E; family WGA-3G; genus WGA-3G. The sequence continues at coordinate 2,337,651 of OZ244804.1, read as the reverse complement.
TGTGAGCAACTCGGAATTCCGCTCGTCGCTGTTGACGCAGTGAAGTCGTTTCTTGATGGGTTGGCAGGAGTGACGGATCCAGAAAAGAAACGGAAAGTGATTGGGGCACAATTCATCGAAACCTTCAAAACAACGGTGCAAAAATTAGGACATAACTTCCGATTCCTCGCGCAAGGCACTCTCTATCCCGATGTTATAGAGAGTGTCTCTGTAAAGGGACCGTCGGCTACGATTAAAACGCACCATAATGTTGGGGGACTCCCATCCGATATGCCGTTTGAATTGCTCGAACCCTTTAGGGAACTTTTCAAGGACGAGGTGCGAGCGGTTGGAGCAGAACTGGACATGCCGGCGCACGTCCTTGGGCGACATCCATTTCCGGGACCGGGACTCGCCGTTCGCATTTTGGGTGAGGTTACGCACGAGCGGTTGGAGGTGCTCCGTTCAGCAGACGCCATCTTTATCTCTGAAATCAAAAAAGCGGGACTGTATGACGAAATTTGGCAGGCTTTAGCTGTTCTGCTACCCGTCAAAAGCGTTGGCGTGATGGGTGACGCACGAACGTATGAAAACGCCGTCGCGCTCCGCGCTGTCACGAGTAGTGATGCGATGACGGCAGATTGGGCGCGCATACCGACCGATGTACTCGCCAGAATCTCCAACCGTATCATCAATGAAGTGCAGGGCATCAACCGTGTCGTCTACGATATTAGTTCAAAACCGCCCAGCACGATTGAATGGGAATAGTTATCAGTTGACTGCCAACCCGTCTTCCTGCTGGCGATGTTTCTAACCTCGCCCGCTGATTACTGACGGCTGATAACTCTTACACTGAATACACTTGCGATGCGGCATGAACAGCCGCGCCACGTTCCACACTATGCCCTGACGCAATGAGGAGTTTCTCTAACGCACTCAGAACAAGCATAACGTTCTTTTCGCTTGAAGATTCACCCATCAGTCCAATTCGCCACGCCTTTCCAGCAAAAACACCCAAACCTGCCCCGATTTCTATACCGTAGTCCGCAATGAGACGTGTCCGAATCGTCGCATCGTCAATGCCGTCAGGGATACGCAGGGTGGTGAGCATGGGTGCGCGGTAGCCCGCTTCGGCAACAGGTTGCAGACCGATCGCTTTTGCCCCCGCGAGCAGGGCGCGGGCATTGTGCACATGCCGTTTATAGCGGACACCCAACCCCTCTTCCAAAACAACCCGCAATGCTTCCCGCAAGGCATAGATAAGGGATATTGAGACAGTGTGATGATAACTTCGCTTCTCACCGTGCCAATAGTTTTCGAGGAGCGTCATATCAAGATAGAAACTCTGGATAGGCGTTTTTCGGTTCCGAATTACCTCAACTGCACGGTCGCTGAAACTAATAGGTGAGAGTCCGGGCGGACCGGCGAGACATTTTTGGGTACAACTATAGGCAATATCAATGCCGAGAGCGTCCATATCTACAGGTTGCCCTCCGAGACTGGTCACACAGTCTGCGAGAAAAAGAGCACCGTTTTGATGCGCAATCTCAACGGCATCTTTCAAGGGTTGCAGGACGCCCGTAGAGGTCTCCCCATGTACCAACGCAACCAGTTTTGGGGTAGACACTGTCGCAACGGCTTCAGCGATTTTCTCGGCAGGAAGGTGTGTGCCCCATTCCGCTTCTATCTTTGTTACAACACCACCGCAGCGGGCGGCAATATCGGCGATCCGCTCGCCGAAATACCCTTTGACACCAACAACGATACCATCACCGGGTTCAACAACGTTGGCAAGCGCGGCTTCCATTCCGGCGGTACCCGTACCGGAGACGGGTAGCGTCAACCTATTTTCGGTTCCAAAAACCTGGCGGAGTAATCCGACCGTGTCGTCCATCACTTGAACAAATTCGGTATCTAAATACCCCAACATCGGGGTTGTCATCGCTTTAAGAACCCGCGCGTTGGCTTCACTCGGTCCCGGACCGAGTAGCACGCGCGGTGACACTATTAATTCATCATACACTTTTTAGTTTTCCCTTTTTATATAGTAGATTTTACAATTAACATTACATTATTGAGTTGTAGAAGGGAACTCCGATTCCCGACTGCCAATGGGTTGGGTCGCGATTCGGAGGGTACGCCCCCTACAGAAAAGGTGTAAACTTAATTATTGGCTTTACTATAATTTTTCCTTGCGGAGTATCGTCCCGCAGGTTTCCTATAGAGGCTTGCGCTAAGTGGGTTTCAGATTTGGCGTGCCTTCTATCTATCCGCTCTCCACTTCGTTGCGGGCTCACGGTTTCATTTCTAATTATCTCTGTTATGGGGAACCTCACCTGGACCCGGTAGGAGCGGTTTGTAACCGCTCCGAATCGTCCCAAAAAGGCGAGAAATCCGGGCGGATATTTTAATTTCCTTACGACGTAAGGTAGGGGAATAAGTCATAAAAAGGGAGGGTGCTATACCGCACCCTCCTTTCAGGGGAAGCCCCGCTCAGGCGAGCGAGGCTATGGGAACAGGATGTGGCAATTACTCACCACCACCACCACCGCCACCGACAGCACCACCACGAATTTCCAGATTATTCGCCTGCATATAGCTTATAATCGTCTGGACCTGGCTGATTGCATACGTGAGTGCTTGGTTGACCTTCGTGTCTACAGGCGGTGTTGTCTCATATTTTGCCCACAAACGGTTGAAGTAATCCAACGCATCGTTGAAATACGCATCGTCGCTATCGGCTAACACCATGTATGCCTCACCAATCTGCACGAGACCGAGGTCTGCATACTTGGTTCCCGGATATGCTTCAATGATCTTCTGGTACTCAGCGATGGCGGCTTCGACAGCAGGTTTCTGCTCGTCACCCTTCGCGAGTTTCGATTCATTCAGCAGATTCGTTGCGACCTCATACTCGTAGAAAGCAAGCGCGTTTGCGGTGTCGTTGAGATAGCCTTGCGCTGTCGATTTCGACTCCGCACCGATGCCGGGCGTATTGATTGCATTCTGATAGTTTTCTATCGCCATCTGGTAGAGACGGATCCGTTCCGCTTGCTCTAAGGCTTGCTCGGAGCCTGCGTTGTAGTACTTGTTACCGATATTAATAAGCGCATCGGCAGTGTACTGACTGTTCGGATACTCAGCGGCGAGAACTTCGTTCGCCTCAAAGAGTCGATCATACCAACGTTGCCTTGCTTCTTCGTCGCCAGACTTTTCGGCGGCTTCACTGAGAAGTTGCGCACATGTCGAGATAGCATACAACGATTCAGCGGCACTCTTGTGAGTCATATTCACATTGCGCACCTTCTCGTATTCTTCAATCGCTTTCTCAAACTGTTGCGCGGCGTAGTAGGATTCACCGACATGATATTGCCAGAAAGCGGCATCATTCGCACTCGGATAACGACGCACCATATCACGGAAGACATCACCAGCGGCAATGAAATAACTCACCGCTTTTTCGGACATCTCACCATCAATACCTACCTGCATCCGCCCGAGTTCAAAGTTCGCAGCGGCAGTATAGTTCAGTGCGGTCTCCGTGTTCTTGCGGAGTGCATCCGATTTCGGGAAGAGTCCCTTATCGACGTAACTCACAAAGGTCGTGAGTGGTGTCAGCGCACTCGTTAAGTCTTGCGGAAGTTTCACGCCAATACCGACAGAATAGTAAATCTGACCGGATTGGAACAGCGAATTCTGAACATACGGGATAACCGTCTGTTTGTCCGCCTTTTCAACCGGGGCGGCGATCGAAGTAACCTCAAAGAATGCACCTGCGGCGTTCCGACTCGCATCAATGTAGGGCTGCAAATCTGTGCCTGCCTCCGTGGAGAAGAGGGAACGCGCTTTGTCGGAAAAGAGGAAACCGAGATTGTATTGCGCAGCGGCTTTCTCTGCTACACTCGCATTCGCATTTCCTTTCGTCCGATCAAGCGCTTCAACGGCTTCGGCGATCGCTTCATCCAAACGTCCCAACTCAACGTAGAGAGTTGAGCGACGGATGCCGGCATCTGCCACCATTGAGGCAATATTTGAGTCGTCCGAACCGCTATGTTCTCCGATGAGGGTTTGGAAGGTGTCCAACGCCTTAGCGGGTTGCTTCAGTTGATCTTGATAAATCAAGCCTATCCGATAGTGGGATTGTGCTTTGACGAGTGCGTCTTCTACTAACTCAATGGCGTTCTGGTAACTCATCAATGCGTCCTGATAAGCTTTCAGTTGCTCCTCTTGGGCAAATGCCATTGCGAAGTAAGAGCGTCCCTTCATGTCTGCCTCATCCGTGTTCTCAATAATATATTGATACTCTTGCACCGCTGCGGCGTGGTCGCCGAGGATTCCGTTGAGTTCAGCAAGACGGGAGTGTGCTTGGAAGATAAGCGATTTGCGCGCCTCGTCTTCGGTCTGTCCTTCTAATGCTGTAACCGCTTTGAATGCGTCTGCAGCACCTTTGTTGTCCTCCAGCCCAAGCAACGCCAAACCGGCAGTGTAGTTAGCACTGATGAGGTTGTTCGCATCTTCCGTCAGTGTCGCCACTTTTTCCGCCGCACTTACAGCATTCTGCAGGCTCAACTGCTTGCTACCGGCATCCGTCGCAGATTGTGCGATCTGATAATGACAGACTGCCGCTTGGTACTGCGCGTTCGGTGCGAGTTCGCTATTCGGGAAAGTTTGCACAAAGAGGAGATACTCCGCAAGTGCTTCATCATAACGTTTCTCACTATAGTAAGTGTGACCGATCTTCAGTTGCGAACGACTGCGTGCCTCTTCCGGCGCCCCAGTGTTATCAACAATTCGCTTCAGCGAAGCCACGAGTGCATCAATATCGACCTCTTCACCACTGTTTTCAATGGCAGTGGCTTTAATCAAGTCGATGTGTCCGAGCGTCTTGAGAACGAGCTCATTGTCGCTGGCTGAATATTTATCGCTCGCTTCGTCGGAGAGTTGCAGGATAAGGGGCCATTTTTCGGCGTCATCCTGCTTTTGTGCCGCATCACGATAGGCGAGTGCCAAGCCGTAATACGCTTCAACTGCGTTCGGGCTATCGGCATAGTCGGAAATTACGCGTTTGAACGCCGTTTCGGAGGATGCCAAGAGTGCCGGATTTTCAGAAGCGGCTTGATAATAGCAAAGTCCGACGAGGTAGAGCGCATCGTCTGCATATTCACCCGTCGGATTCCCATCAACCACAGCTTGATACTGGACGGCAGCTTCTTCAAACCGTTCCTCTGCGCGAAGCAGGTCAGCGAGTTTAATCTCGGCTAACGAACGGTTGTCAGCGTCAGCAAGCTTGTCTAAGATGCTATTGTAGTAACTAATCGCACCCTCTTTGTCGCCTTCTTTGACATGACTATTCGCAACGAGAAGGAGTGCGCGTTCGTAGTATTCACTTGTGTCAGGAATAGATGCATAGCGGTCGCGGGCTTGCGTCCAGCCGCCGAGCATTTCGTGGGAAAGTGCTTCGTTCATGATACACGCTTCCACCTGAGCGATACGCTCACTGAAGTCGTCGTAACGTTCCTCGGCAACACCTGGGAGGAATGCATCGTCATTGAACATAGCGATGGCTTCCTGATATGCCGAAACAGACTTCTGCAAGTGTCCCTGATTGAAGTCGTCGCCTGCATCCCCTTCCTGATAACCTTCAGGTTTGGCGGCTTCGTAGTAGGAACGTCCTTCAAAGAATTTACCCATCAACTTGACGAGATGGAACTTCGGCAGTGGACGGTAATCCCACAATTTTGCATATTCTTCAGCGGCTTCAACGTACTGCTTGAATTCAGTCCGCTTGATGTCGGCGAAACGGAGCTGCACCTCAGCGGCGAGGATGTCAAACTCGTTATCGTTCTTGTTCTTCTCAATAAACTCGCGTGCGATTGTTTCCAACTCGTCTTTGCGTCCAAGATCGTTGAGTGCCCAGATTGCGCCGTAGAGCGCGTGCGGGGCAACGGGATCCTGCGGATATTCGTCAACGGTTTTTTGATACCATTGCAATGCGAGTTCAAGCGTCGCCATTCCGGTGTCAGTTTCCCCGGCTTTTATCTGATCGCTACCGAGTTTGTAGTACGCTTCACCAATCTGATAGGAGCAGTAGGGAATAAAATCGGTGGCTTCTTCGTGTTCATTGATAACACGTTCATACGCTACGGTGGCTTCGCTCCAATTCGATAAGCGGAAATGGCTATCGGCGATACCGAGTTTCGCCTCGGCGATAAAGTCGCTCTCCGGGTACTCTTCGAGGAGCGTGTGATAGGAAACAATAGCGTTTTCATAATCGCCTTGGTCGAAGTAGGTGCGACCGATGGCAGACTGAATTTCTGCCTGGAGCGTCCGATCTGCAGTGTTTTGAAGTGCCAACTCGTAGTTAACGCGTGCGTTGTCATAGTCCTTCTGCCGGGAGTAAATCGCACCTTGGTCGAAGTATGCCGCTGTGACGTATTGGCTTTCTGGGAACTGCGTGATGAAGTTGGTATAACGACCAATAGCCTCATCGTCCCTACCGAGTTGGTTCAAGCTATAAGCGGCTTTATACATCGCTTCGGCTTGCAGATCCGGGTAGTTCTTGAATTCCTCTGTAGCGATTTTATCGAATTCCTGATACGCCTGCTCATAATTGGATTCGTTGAGGAACGATTGTGCGATCAGGTGCTGCGCATCATCTTTAAAATCGGAATTTGGGAAACCGTCAAGAACGGCTTTGAATGCCTGTCGGGAGTCCTCATAGTTCTGCAGTTTATAGTTGAGCTGCCCGATAGCGTACCAAGCGTTTTCGACGAAAAGGCTGTTCGGGAAGTTCTCAATGAGCTGTGTGAACTTCGGCTCCGCCAATTCAAACTGCTCCGTCCGATAGAGGATGTGTCCCCAGAGGTAGGTTAACCCCTCTTGGTGTTTGGGAATCGTTGCTGTCGGAGCAACCTTTTCGATGTACTCGATCGCGGTATCGTAATGATTCACATCGCCCGACTGTTCAGCGAGACGTGAGTAGCTAACTGCGATCTTATAATTGGCGAGGGTCGGGAAATCCTTGTCAATAACTTCGGTTTTCACGCCACGCTTTGTTGATTCTTCGAGTGCCTCAGCATACTTGTCAATTGCGCCTTCATAATCCGCCTGACCATACAAATCTTCAGCGGATTGGAAGAGTTGCTCCACCTTCTTGGAGCTACCCATCATGAAAGGTGAAAGGAGCGCAACTATTAAGGCGAGACCACCAATAATGCCCAAAATCCTTGGGTTCATTGTTTTCTCCTTGTTTACATCGTGCGCGCTGAAAACGCGTCCACGAAATTATTGCTACACAGATGTCACCCCTATGGGGTTGCGTTGCTGTGTTCTGCGTTTTTCTACTTAGATACCGCCCCGCTGGGGCTTCTAACAATTGATTTCTACACGGATATTACCCCTACGGGGTTGTGTTGTTGTGTTCTACGTTCTTCTACATAGCTGCTGCCTACTGGGACTACTGACCGCTGACTGCGACGCAAGCCACGTGTGGGCTTGCGGGACAATGCCGACAGCCAATGTCTACAACTCTCTGGAATCGTAGACCTCTGAAATGGACAATGTTTCCAACGGTACATCCAATAATTTCTGTGAGAAGCCTTTAAATCCGATCCTCTTCCGCTCATACTGTTGGAGCGCATGTTGTTCGGCATCCATACCCCGCAACAACAGCAGGGCGTACCTATTTTTGGTCAACACGTCGCGACCCGTGAGACGTGCCCAGAACGCTCCCTGTACCGGAATTTCGGCATAAGCGAGCAATTCCGAGTCGATGTCTAACGCCACACTCGGGACTGTATCAGAATCATTCTCTTGAAGGGCGGTGAAGATATATCCCTCCGTCATCGGTTCATCGGTGAATAGCCAGACCTCGGACCCTGAATCAATGACAGGGGTCTCTGTCGTACGTCCACTACTGACATTTCGGCGGATGTCGGTCGGTTGAGCACCCGCCTTATCCTGTTTGATGGCAAGTGCTGCCGTGGGTTGGACCGAGATAGATGAATCGGCAGAGAAGAACCGAATTTTCGCCGCTGCATACAAACGTCCGAGCACATGACTACCGTCATCGTGTGTCGAAACCTGGTTTAGCAGAAGCGGCGCGATAATTAACATCGTCAGTGTTAACCCGAAAATATAATACGGAAAAGCGTGTTGTCTTATGGAGAGGAACCCGCCTAAACGGGAATGGTCAATCCGTCGATGGAGTTGGGTGAGTAGGTGCCATCCAAGACGCGTAGCAACCGCAAAGAACCGTTGATGGAGCGCAGTTGGCGCACTCTGTTCAATACGTTGTTGGAGTCGCGTCGTGAACCGGGCGTAATAGGAATCGGATGCCTCCGGTTCAACGTAAAAGTTTTCGAGGAGGTGGTTCGTTTTCTTCAGGTCTACGACTTCTCGTCTGCACGATCCGCAGGAACGGAGATGCAATGCGACATCGGCTGTTTGCCGTTCGGAAAGCGTCCCATCTATGTAGTCAGATAAAAGACGTTCTATTTTGTCACACTTCGATCTCATTGATATTCTCCTCGAGATTGTGTGTTCCACACGTCTATAAACCCACGAAACTCAACTAATTTCGGTTACCGAAATTTTTCCTTCAGTCGAAACCTAAATGTCACTCGCATCTACATACGATTTGAGCAGGGTTCGGAGCTTTTTGCGCGCGTAGTGCAAGCGGGAGCGGACTGTGCCTTCGGAGCAATTGAGGATTGAAGCAATCTCGGCGTGCGTTAAGCCTTCAAATTCATGAAGGATAACAACTGTCCGATGTTTCAGTGAGAGATTATTGACTGCCTCTGTGACGTGATGTCGCAATTCGGCTTTTTCAGCATGGATATGTGGGTCGTTGGCGATCTGGGCGCGGTATCGCGTAATCGCCTCATACTCCGCTTCCGATGTTATCTCAAGTGTGGACTCTCGCTGACGCTCTCTACGCTTGACAAAGTTCAGTGCTTCGTTAACTGCTATTCGGTAGAGCCACGTCTCGAAAGCCGCCTCCTTACGGAACGTCCGAATTGAGCGGTACACCTTAATAAAGGTCTCTTGCATGACATCGTCGGCATCGGCATGGTTCTTGGTGATCTGCATCGCCAGGCGGTATACCATCCGCTTATATTTCTCCACCAACGGTGCCAATGCTGTCTCGTCGCCTTCGCAGAGGTCGGCAATGAGCAAGGCTTCAGTTCTTTCCACCGAACTTTCTCCTTCAGGTTCCTAACTGATTAATGGGTTAGACAACGCCTTTTTGAAAACCGTTCAAAAATTTTTGTTATTAATTTTCAGATATATTATAGCATTATTCCCGAAATTGTGTAAAAAAAAATATTTGGCAGTCGGCTATCGGCTATCGGCTATCGGTTCTGAGACTCTTCAGTAAAGAAGTTAGCATCTTTTTCACCCGAACGATTACATCAGCTAATGCGACATATTGATTAGTTTGGATGTATTTAAGGTCGCGGGTAAGAAAAATGAGATACTCCGTTTCACTTGCTGAACCCATGGCTATTTGAAGAAAACGGGCGAAGTCGGCGGGAGTCTCTCTTCCGCACCCTTCGGCGATGTTTGTCGAAATCGAAGCGCATGCGCGGCGGATTTGGCTTGTAAGGCCGTATATCTCTTCGCGAGGAAATTGCGATGTTAGTTCGTATATCCTTAAAGTTAACCTATGAGATTTTTCCCACACCTGCAATCTCCTGAAGTCACGCATATTTACTTACTCCTAAGTGACTATCGACTATCAACAATCGGTGTGTGGGCGGTCATGTGTATTTTTTATGTCACAAAATTCTCTTGCTGACTGCTGAAAGGGTTGCGTAGCAACCCGACCTGACCGCTAACAGCCATTAAAAAAGGGCAACGTATTGAAAATACGCCGCCCTCTTTGTCGAAATAGCCTCAATTTTACTCTTTACCCTTGGTTACAAAGGTTACACTGAGGTCAAGAGAGTTGCCAGCAGCATCTGAGACTTTGCCTTTAACAACGTAAGTCGTCTCGTTGCCAATCTCTTTGCCTTTGACAACTTCGAGAGTCGCTTTGTTGCCTTCGACCTTGCCGAGCCAACCAACGTCATCGCCGCCTTCGGTCTGCAGCGCGACGTTACCGGAGACATCTTCACTGAACTCAATCTCGATCGCTCCGGCAGTGTTGATAGCTTCGGGATCAACATCCTTGTCGCCATCTTTGACGGTGCCGCCAGTGACCGCGGGCGGATCGGTATCCGGTGCGGTGACCGTATAGTTCAGTGCCTGGGTGCCATCAGCCCAAGTGATCGTCAATGCGAGAGGACCAGGGGTGAAAGGACCCGCGATAGTCGCTGTTTTACCTGCAACTGTGACAGTACCAGCACTTACCGTGACATCCGCGGGTGCGTTGTCAAAGGTAACCGTAATACTTCCATTCGCAGCAATCTCACCACCCGGCGGGGCTGCGCTTACGAAGTTAGCGGGTGCAGCGTCTCCTGGATCGGGATCACTTTCCCCACAGCCGACTATCAGCGAAAGGGCGAGCAAGGCTGACAGTAATAAAGCGAAGGTTCTAAACAATTTTGTCATTAGAGTTAACTCCTTAAATTGTAAAGTTTATCAAAATACACCCTGTAGATAGGGTGTCCTAACAACTTTCGGTCCTTTCCCATAGACGCTTGCAAAAGCTATACGCTCGCAAAAGCACTCGGGAAAGTCGGTTTCAGTGGCGCTGCTGCTTGTACAATTCAGCAACGCTTCAAAACCTATGATCATATTCTCGTTAAGTCAAGTAACGTAAGGCTATTTCGTTTGTTGTTCTCTCCGCGATGCGTGAAGAACAAACCGACACGTTGAGAACAGAATTCCGCGAGGGCAGTTAACAGAGTAAAACACCATTGGATTGTTGCACCCCTCGCCCGAAAGTCAATATCTAAACGAGTACCTTAAAGTTTAGCAAAAATTGCAAACTTTGTAAAGGTAAAAATTACGGATTTGCTCGAAATTATATGAAAATTAGTCTCTTTTGTCAAGAGAAAACTTCATTTTACCGTAAATTTACCATAAATTTTAACGGTGTCAAGAAAAAAATTGATACGTGTACTCGCAAAATCAAGTTTAAGGACATTATATAGTATATCACAAATTCAAAAAAAAAGCAAGATTTTTTAATAGCAGTCGGCTATCGGCTATCGGCTATCGGTAAAGCGGGTTTTCGGGAACAATCTACCGCACTTTGGAATATTCCCAGCTGATGAAATTGTTACAAATCCACCTCTTTGCTGACTGCTGATTGCTAATTGCTATTCCTCAAACAATCCCATCTGTTCACTCGTTGCTCCGCTTGCATACGTCTCAAGACGTTCTGGATGTATGAGTACATCAATCACTTTGTCTACCTCGGTCGGCGCGAAGGGAAACGCCCCTGTCCCTATCAATTCTTGGGGGCCCTCGCGCTGTGCGTGACCTGTATCCCAGCGGCATGCGAGTACCGATCTGTCCTGACGTTGCGCATACCGTGCTGTGTGCATCGCACCACCGGTCTTTCGTGCTTCAATCACGATCGTTGCGACAGAAAGTCCACTAATAATACGATTTCTCTGCACGAGATTGCCCGGTGAAGGGGATGTCGGGAATGGATGCTCTGAAAACAGACATCCATGCTCATAAATCTTCACAGCGAGTGGATTATTCCGTCCCGGATAGATAGAAGACAGATCCGTTCCGACAACACCTATCGTCTTTCCCATACCCGCGAGCGCACCGGAGTGGGCATACGTATCAATACCAGTTGCCAACCCGCTGACGACCGTGAACCCAGCGAGTGCGAGTTGTGTTGCCAGCGAAAGCGTCAACTCAATTCCCGCTATGCTTGGATGCTGGCTCCCCACAATCGAGACACACCGATCACCGATTTCGGTTAACGTGCCGACCCTACAGAGAATCCCCGGGGCATCGGGCAAGTTTTTAAGTTGTGACGGATAATCTGGATCTTCAAGGCACATCACCCTGACGTCCTGATCTTTGAGAGCACTGAGTCTCTCACGAAAGGTCGGAAAATTACCGGATACGGTGAGTATGCGAGATGCGAGCACTGGATTGAAGGAGGGTAACCGCGCGATTTCGGGGAGTTCCGCTTCAAAAATTGCCTGCGCGCTACCGAAACGTGCTATCAGCCGTCTGATCCGCACGCTGCCAAGCCCTTCAACAGAGGCGAGTGCCAACCAGTATTCGAGGGATGTGTTCTTTTTTTCTGAATCTATCATACCGATGTATATGGAGAACGTTCCTTTATACCTTAATATATAAGGAAGTATAGCATAGTATCCGAGTGGATGTCAAATGAGTCCCAATTCCCTAACTCCGGTAGGTGCGGTTTGATGAGGTTTAGTAAATAAATTAGGTAATTGACGGGCATTGTCCCGCAAGTCCACACGCGACTTGCGCATGGTCTCCCTACTACAAACAGAGGTGTTCGTAGTCGTGCGATTTATCGCACATTGAGAAATTACCCGATTAAATTCTTAATCTTCACGTAACCGCATTGGGTATCTGCAAAACCCGTAGGAGCGATCTCTTGGTCGTTTATATTTGCTGGCGAGGTTTCCGAACCTCGCCTACTGATGACTGCTGAAAAAACGAATTGACATCTCTCCTTAATTAAAGGTATACTTTATACCAGACAATCGAACTACCAGACAATCGAACGAGGAGAAAAAAATGGAAAATACCCCCATACGCCTGCTCTCAACAGACGGACTCAGCCGGCATTATGGTGGTGTTATTGCATTGTCGGAAGTGACAATGGCTGTACACCCCGGACAAATCTTCAGCTTGATTGGACCCAACGGTGCAGGAAAGACGACCCTCTTTAACTGCGTTACCGGTTTGGATAAACCGACGTTCGGGGTTGTCGATTTCTTGGGGCAATCTATTACCGGACTCCGCCCAGACGAAGTTACGAAACTCGGTATCAGCAGGACGTTTCAGAACATACGACTTTTCGCAGAACTCACCGTCCTCGATAACGTCAAGATCGGGAGACATCCCCGCACCAACAGCACGTTTGTCGGGGCAGTCTTCCGTACGAATCGACAGAAAAGTGAGGAAGAGGCGATCGCCACACGCGCACACGATATGCTCGAATTTGTCGGGTTAGAGGACATCAGCGACCAGACGGCAGGGAACCTCTCCTACGGCGACCAACGACGCGTCGAAATCGCCAGAGCCTTGGCGACCGAACCGAGACTCCTTCTCCTTGACGAACCCGCCGCCGGAATGAACCCCCAAGAGACCCAAGAACTCATTGATCTTATTTACGCAATACGGGAGCAAGGTATCACCGTACTTCTCATTGAACACGACGTAAAACTGGTGATGCAAATCTCCGACTGGGTTACCGTGTTAGACCACGGTGAAAAAATCAGCGAAGGGGTACCCACGGACGTGCAAAACGACGAACGCGTCATTGAGGCATACTTAGGAACAGCCGAAGAATAGCAGTCGACAGCCGATAGCCGACTGCCATTTAGGAGTACCATGCTTGAACTTCGAAACATTCATACGTATTACGGAAACATACGCGCCGTTCGAGGCATCTCCGTCACTGTCAACGAGAACGAGATGGTCTGTTTGATCGGTGCCAATGGTGCCGGGAAATCGACGACACTTATGACGGTATCCGGTATACACACCCCTGTCGAAGGCAGTGTACACTTTGATGGCAACGACATCACATCAACATCGGCAGAGGAGCGTGTCACGCTCGGGATCTCGCAGGTCCCGGAGGGACGGCTCATCTTCCCGGATATGAGCGTTCTCGAAAACCTCGAACTCGGTGCCTATTCAAGAACCGACAAAAGCGGCATCAGGGACGATTTAGACAGAATCTTTCAGTTTTTCCCCCGCCTGCAGGATCGGCAGAAACAGCGTGGCGGCAGTCTCAGCGGTGGTGAACAACAGATGCTCGCAATCGGACGCGCCCTGATGTCTAAACCGAAGCTGCTTTTGTTAGATGAACCCTCCTTAGGACTCGCACCCCTGATCGTCAAACAGATTTTCGAGATCATCCAACAGATTAACGCCGATGGCACAACCGTCCTCCTCGTCGAACAGAACGCACAAATCGCACTCCAAGTGACCGATAGAGGCTACGTTATGGAGACGGGCGAAATCACAATTGAAGGCGCATCAGCCGACCTTTTAGCCGATGAAGGTGTGCGACAGGCTTATCTCGGAGAGTAAATATTAGTGTATCCAACAATTATTGATTTCGGTCCTGTCGGTATCCATTCTTACGGGTTGATGTTAGCCACGGCGTTTATTACAGTCGTCTTTGTTATACAATCCGAATTGAAGCGGCGCGGTTTCGTTCCGGAGTTCGCTTCGACCATCGTCATGGCTGCAGCGATTGGCGGCATTGTCGGTGCAAAAATCTATTCTGCATTACTCGACGGTCGAATCACTTTCCAAGAGATCTTCTCAACGAGTGGATTGGTCTGGTATGGCGGTTTCATCGGTGGGTGTCTCGCCGTTATTATTGTCGTCCTCCGCTCCCCGAACCCATTCCTACCCACAATCGACATCGTCGGTCCGACGGTTATCCTCGGGTACGGCATTGGTCGGATCGGGTGTCTCCTCGCTGGCGATGGCGACTACGGTCCGCCCTCGGATCTACCGTGGGCGATGGCGTTCCCGAACGGCACTGTCCCAACCGATGTCCCTGTCCATCCGACTCCTATATACGAGACGCTCCTGTCATTTACATTTTTCGGTATTCTCTGGTCGCAACGTCGTAAGTTTGAGGCGACGCCCGGTGCCCTGTTCGGCGCGAGTCTTATAGCGTTGGGGGTAGAGCGATTTATTGCCGAATTTTGGCGGATTACGCCTCGCGTGCTTGGATGGATGTCAGCGGCGCAACTTTTAAGTATCGCAGCATTCGTTATAGGTATTGCGTTGATCCTCTGGATGCGCTCCCGTCCCCGCGTAGCGGAAGGTGAAATAAGCGGTAACCTCGCCAACGAAACCGGAGAAGACGAAGGTGGAAGGTCGCGTCAACGGAATAGACGTAGCAGACGCCGCCAACGGCGATAGGAGTCCCTTTGGACACAAAACGCATCTGTCTCTGGTCAGGCCCGCGCAACGTCTCAACCGCACTGATGTACGCCTTCGCGCAACGCCGCGATACCCACGTCATCGACGAACCCCTCTACGCGCATTATCTCTATACAAAATACGGTGCACAGGCACTCGAGAGTACACATCCCGCCACCGCAGAGGTGATGGCATCGATGTCAACGGACGGCGCACAAGTCATCGAACAGATCATCCTCGGTTCCTGCGAGAAACCCGTACGCTTCATGAAACAGATGGCGCACCATCTCATCAATATCGACCGAAGTTTCCTCCAACAAACCTGTAACGTCCTGCTCATCCGTGACCCGCGAGAGATGCTCCCGTCTCTCGCAAAGGTCATCGGGACACCGACGCTTGCCGACACCGGACTCAAAACACAACACGATCTCTTAACCGACCTACGCGCTGTGGGTCAAGCTCCTCCGATTCTTGATGCGCGACTGTTATTAGAGAATCCGTCCAGTGTTTTATCGCAATTGTGTGAGCGGATTGGGTTGCGATTTGAACGTGCGATGCTGTCTTGGGAGGCAGGTGGAAACCCTGCGGATGGTGTATGGGCACCGTATTGGTATCAGAACGTGCATCGGAGCACAGGGTTTGCGCCGTATCGTCCGAAATCGGAACCCTTTCCCGCAGAATTGAAGGCGTTATTAGCGGTATGCTTGGAGTATTATGAGGCTCTACACGAAGATGCGATTTGTCCTCTTTCTCTGTAGGAGGGAACTCCGATTCCCGACTTTTTAGTTTGTAGTAGGGCAATTTATTGCCCGTTCTTACCGACAACTGAAAACTGAAAACTATTCTTCTGACCGCTGATCCCTATTCCTCCGCCATCTTCTCAAGAATCTGCTCAAGGAGCCGGTCGCTATCGGCCTCGCGCTCACGATATTGCTGGACTAACTCCGCCAACGTTGACGGCTTCTCACCATTCGTCGGAGTCTCACCATTCGTCGGGATCCCCAGCAACAGCATATTCAACGCCTGATCAAACGTCTGCGCCTCCACCGCCGCAAGTTCATTGGATCCCGCCTTCAAGACCACCATCTCCAACTTCGGACGCCGCGGCTTATCATCGTCACTATCTTCACCCTCCGGCTTTTTCGCTTGCAGATAAATCGCCTCAAGATAGAACAGGGCGTCCTCAATCGGAATAATCAACAGATTGCCCCGAATCACATCGTTTGCCGCTTGCCAACCGCGCTGTTGATCGCCGGTCTTCTTATTGATGTCGTCCTCAACCTGTGTCGGTCCCGCGACCCCTGCATTCTCAGGTAGCACATAAACGATGCGCTCACCATAATGTGGTGGATCGCAACGTGCCACCATCCACGCCTTCAACTGCTTCTCCCGAACCCGTGGCGCGAATGGGATTACATTCACGAATTCGACTTTTTCCTCACCCGGCAATTTCAGCATAGCGTAGTACGGCATCATCTCCTGATCCGCTTCCGAAGAGTAGTACGCCTCTTTCGGTATCGACCACGGGTTCCTATTATCATAAAAACCGCCCGCTTGCCGATAGTAATCGCCGTAGAGTTTCGCTTGAATCCGGGTTAGGTAGTCGGGATACCGCAAGTGCGCCGCCAGACCGTCCGGCATCTCCGATAATGATTTAAAGAGATTTGGAAACGCTTGCTGGTAGGTCCGCATCACGGCTTCGCCTGCCTCATCTTTCTTGATAGCATAGAAATCGACCGCACCGGTGTACGCGTTGACGACAGCGACCCCTGCATTTCGGATGTAGTTGAACGTATCGAAATCCGGTTCCTCATATAACTCGCTGCCTGTGAGTTGCGTCTTATCGTCCACATACATCTGCGCGTTCGGATAATACCGACTCGTCACATAGAAGTCGATGATCCAGTACAACTGTTCGTCGTTAATCACAATATACGGGTCAGGATCGTAATTCAGGAAGGGTGCTATATATGAAACACGGTCTTTGACGAGGCGGTCATTTCGTCGGGTACCGATCCTTCTACGGAACATAATTCGGCTCTCTGGTGTCAACTTCTCCGAAATAAGGATCGGAAAGAAATCGAATCGGAGTGCGAAACAGAGACGGCGGAACCAGCCTCCTAACGGCACACCTCCATCACCGTCATAAGTATGCTGCATCCATTCAGGTATTTCTGGCGTTCCCGCAACAGTGTCGGTGCTCTCAGTATACGCACTGAGTCCGGCACTATTTGCCTCCCGGTCAGTGTTCACAATCATGTAATTGCGGATCATCTCACCGTAGTAAATCTGCGGATACGCTACCTTCAGTTCTTCGTATTCGCTATCTATCGGTGTATCCTTAACCCAAAGTTTCGGTAAGCCTTCACCGACAAACTCATTCACCGGTGCCACGCACACACCATAACCGTGCGTAAATGAACGCAGATCGGTTTTTAGACGATCCCATCCCGTAATCTCGGCACCCGGATCAATCTCACGAGCCGCTATTAGGACCTGCCGATATTCACCATCGACTGTGTATCGATCGACATCGGTATACGGATGGAAGTTGTAATGCGGTTTAATCTGCGTCTCTCGGAGTGCTTCGTACAGCACGCGTCGATCCCAAATCTGGATATTCTTCCTGACTTCAGCGTTCTCCGTTATCATTTCCAGCGTTGCGATCCCAGGTTCTTGATCGACTCTCACAATCTCGTCGAGATCAAAAGCGCGGCGTGTCTCTTCGATATGCCGCTGCAAGTACCGTCCCTCCTTGAGAAACGGTTCCACACGCATGCGCGCCACGTGAAGCCCTAACGGATATACATGGATCAACAGCACGTAGCTCAAGCCCCACGTCGCCACGGTTACGTACCACAACAGCCGTTTCCGCCAGAAAATGTTGATCACAATAACGACCGAGATACCTATTAGCACACCGCAATAAATCTGCGTAGCACTTGCCAGATGAAAGTCCACGTAAAACAAACCGTGGAGTGTCCGCAATCCGTTCGTTAGGGGTTTCGTGTAGACCGTATTCCAGAGGTGCACATAACTCCGCCATCCGCCAACGATCAGCAGCAGCAGCCATAAAACCGAGCCGTGGAAAATAATATGTCGCTTCACGCGTGCCATCGTGTGGGCGTCTCGACGATAATAGAAGTTATATAGCAATCCGACGACAACACACGTTACCCACAGCGTTATCTCTATCCAGAGGCTCACCCATCGGTGGAGCGGGAAACTAAAGAGATAGAAATTCCGGTCCATCCCGAAATGGAGAGATGCCTCCGTCGCGTCCGCTTCTTCGCTGGCGAGGTTTCCCAACCTCGCCACTGCCGCATCGGGCTGATTTAAATATCGGAGCACTATATCGTCTAACAGGAGCATCGGGACCGAAAGCAGGAGTGCCGCAATCAGTGTGATACATACCACCATCCGATGGAAAGAGAAGGTCTGTGTATGTGTCCACCGTCGAAATTCACGAGATTCCGGGCACAACATATTAGCGATTGCCGTGTTGGCGTTCATAAACCCAGCGGCAACGATGAAGCAAACACCGAAGAGACCCCATCGGACCTTCTGAAGTCCCCAGAATACATCGGCGTATCCGATGTTTTCGAACCAGAGGTGTTCTGTATAGAGATGCGCTAGCGGGAAAAAGCAACTGAGCGTGATAAGCGTGCTCAACGTCCAGAGCAGATACGCCTGCAGTTTGCTGTGGACACCGCGCCGCCAGTAACCGCTCCGTCGGTACCGAAAGATACCCCATATTAAGGTAACACCGATCAGGAGTGTACTTAAAAGTAACTGTGCGATGGCAAGGTCTGCTGTCATCGTGAATGCCTCCTTTGAGACATTATAGCATAATTGTCCGGTAATCCGCAAACTGACAGTTCCCTCCTACCAAGACAAGAAAAATTTGACAAAAAACATCTGTTACGCTACAATTAACATCAATTCAACCGCAAAAACGCCGAAATGCGCGTTTTTTGCGCCGTGGTGGAAGAAAGTACTTGACAAAAACACCCAATTTCCGTAAAATTCCTATGTGCAAAAAAGAATCTTGACTTTTTTTCGTAACTATTTTACAATTATGGGTGTTAAAAAGGGTATAGAAACATGGAGACCAAGTTCTCACCAAAAACCTGAGAATCCGAACGCTCCAGCCCCAAACACGTCTTTTCAAGAAAAATTTGACAAAAAACGCAATTCGGGATACAATTAACGCATTATTAACTGTATACTGAATCGTAACGCTCAGGAAATCCAACAAGATTTTCTTCACGGTTTATTTACAATTAACAACGTTTATACAAGCGGTTTGGTGCAATCTATGGCGATGTCCATACACCGCTATCTAATGAGAACGCCAGACTCGAATTTCCAAGCGTGTTTTGAAAGTTAACGGGTAGATGTGGTTTGAAACCGCATCGGGTTTCCCTAACCCTACCGGACTTCAAAGACACGCACGCTAAGGTTAGTTCAGAATAGATTTCATCCCTGAAAATCTGTTCTTACTGTTTGATACTGAAGCACACGATGTGAGGTGTGCGGGGGCAAGAATCCCTACTGCCCCACGATATTTGATACGAATGTATTTTAGTTTGATTTAAATGGAGGAAAATTAGTAATGTTGTCTAATAAATGGACATTTTCCTTAACAAGTTTAGTTGTAATGCTTGCGCTTGCCTTGGTTGCATCTCCATTGAGGGTCCGACCGCCTTGATCATCTCAGAGATTATGTGGGGCTCGGATGCGAGTCTAAAGGATCCCGCCGACAGTCAATGGATTGAGTTGTATAATCCTGGAGCGAACTATAAGACGCAGGATGGCGATTCAGGAAGTGATCGAGTTGTAGATGTCTCGAGCAAAGTGGGTGAAACGGGACGTTATACGCTCATCAGTGAGATGGCGTTTATGCTGGCACTGTTGCCGCCACAGAAGACGGCTGTCCTGACGTATGGAGATACCGCGGGCAACCTCGGTGCGGCAGAAGCGTGGGATATTCCCGCCTCGGACGGTAGACGGTGTTCGTTGATTCGTCGTGAAATGCTTGATGATGGCATGGCGACGATGGGCACCGCTGCCAACGGTTGGGTGCTTGCTTCGAGCACGTCCCTGGTTTCTGGACCGACGACGTGGTATGGTAGCGATGAAGATGCTGGAACACCTGGCTATGACGCCGGTGGACCGCTACCCGTTGAACTTTCACACTTCCGTCCTGCCCGCGATAAGCAGACAGGTGCGGTCGTGATAACGTGGTCAACACAATCCGAGCTGAACAACGCCGGATTCTTCATCAAGCGTTCCCAACAACGCAATGGTCAGTTTGCGGTGATCAACCCGACGATGGTTCCGGGTGCTGGCACAACAAGTGAAAAGCAGTTCTATATGTATACGGATACGACTGCTCAACCGAATGTCGTCTACTACTACCAGATGGAAGATGTATCTCTTGACGGTAACCGTCAGACGCTGACCCGTGGCATCCGCCTGAAAGGGCACATAGGTGCCGCAGGTAAGTTGACGACGACGTGGGGCGACTTGAAGACACAAAAGTAAACTCAGGGATATTTCTAACTAATCTACCCAAGACAGAGCGGTGGACTTCGGTTCATCGCTCTGTTTTTTCGCTTGACTTTTTTTTACGGACGCGCTATGTTTTATTTTCAGCATCGTTGCAATTGCACTTCTCATCTAAAATACGGACAGGAGACCCCTACCTTTAGGTAGTGGGAGGAAAGTCCGCCCTCGTATGTGAGACAACAGCATTTTTTTGAAAAAAACACTTGACATTTCTGACAGATTGTGGTTTAATAGATATATCACGTTGGACCGACATGCATAGCATTACCGCTTGGTAATGTGTCGGTCCCACCTGCTATGCAAGGGGTTAAAGGCGTGATACGTGATAGACCATGAAAAAACAAAAACAGCATCGCAGAACGTATAAAGAAAAGATACGTAATCACCCGCAGAACATGCGCGTCGGCAACATGTTCGATGACCTTGAAGATGTGCATAACCACTTCTTGGCAGTGGAGAAACGCTACTATCGTATCTACGGTAAATATGCCGGCAGATACAGGTTGCAACCCCACTTGACCAAGTTGCTTGAACGGACGCATCACTATTGGGCATGGATACCGAGAGATACGCTTGACGCTGTGATTATCCGTATCCATATCGGATATAAGCGATTCTTTGATTGGCTGGAAAAAGGCAGGCGCGGCAGGCGTGTGGGTCCCCCGAAGTTCAAACGCCGTGGCAAACTCCGTTCTGCGAAGTTCCAAACGGGATACAAACTCACTGAAGGCACGGTTCGCTTGTCTTTCAAGCAATGGTGTCCCGTCAAAGAGAAGTTCGTCTTTATCCGTCGAAATATCTTGTATCATCACCATCGCGATTGGGAAGGGAACGTTCAGTATATCCAAATCGGCAGGGATGCTGCTGGTGAGTATTGGCTTTATGTTGTAACAGATAGTACGTCGAAAAAAGTGCTGCCCGCTACAGGTGAAAGCGTAGGGGTAGACTTCGGCATAGACACCTATCTGACCCTGAATACAGGTGAGAAGATACACCATCGGCAACCCTTGAAACGGTCCTTGAACCAACTCCGAAAACTCAACAAAAGCCTTTCTCGGAAAGTGAGAGGTTCTGGCAATTGGTGGCGCGCTGTCCGTGAGTTGGCACGACTCCACGTCAAAATTGCCAACCAACGCCGAGATTGGCACTACAAGCGTGCGACAGACTTGTGTAAGCGGTTTGATACCATTGCCACCGAGACGCTGAACCTTGACGGTATGAAACGGCTTTGGGGACGCAAAGTCTCTGACCTTGCCTTCTACGAGTTTGTTGAGATTCTGAAGTTCAAGTGTTTGAAACATAATTGTGAGTTTGTTCAGGTCGGACGGTGGACACCTACGACAAAGCCTTGTTCGGATTGCGGACATCACAATAGCAATCTTTCTCTTTCGGATAGGCAGTGGACGTGTCCCGATTGTGGTTCACACCATGACCGAGACATCAACGCTGCGATAAACATCTTGAGGGAAACCGCCTTGGGTCCCTCTGTGGAGCAGACGTAAGACCTTCCTCGGAAGGCTGACTGCTACGAAGCACAAGCCCCGCCCTTTAGGGCGTGGGTGCCTTGACTGGATTCTTCCTACACCAGTTCATTCTCAGAGGCGATGGCTTTGTTAATTCCGTCTATGCCGTAGCCGAGAACATCTCAAAAATAATGTCGGCCGCAACAATGTGACTATTCTTGAGGAAGGAGTAGACATCATGTTTCAGCGTATCAGAGACACGCTCAGGAAGGAGAAGCAACTTATCGCTGAACAGCCGAGGTAACAGCTAAGGCGAAAGCTGAGGTATATCAGGAAATCGCAGAGTGGGATCAACGCAGAAGGCAAGCCGAAGCACGTGGTGAACCGTTCACAGAGCCACCCCCGGCACCGCCAGAAAAGCGATCGAAAAAATAGTTATCGGAGTATCCTCGTTTGTAGTAGGGAACTATTCCTGCAAATCCTAAAATCCTGATTCTGACAATAACAGAAAAGTTTGACAAAAAAAACAATCTACAGTATAATTAACGTATAACGTAGGTTGGGTAGAGCGTCAGCGAAACCAACGAAAACCCGCTAAACATTATTTTTAAAGAAAAATTTGACACCACACCACAAATATGGTATAATAATTACATAACTGCGGTAGGAGGGACTTCCGAATCCGGATTTGGGCGATTCCCGACGCTGCAAAAAAGGACTTGACATCTTTTCGTAACTCGTTTACAATTAACAACGTTTATACAAGTGGTTTGGCGTAATCTATGGTGATGTGCTACACAATGCCATACAACGAGAACTCCAAACCCAAATTTCCAAGCGTGTTTTGAAAACTAACTGGTAGATGCGGTTCAAACCGCATCGGGTTTCCCTAACCCACCGAATTTCAAAGATACGCACTCAAGGTTAGTTCAGAATAGATTTCATCCCTGAAAATCTGTTCTTGCTGTTTGATACTGAAGCACACAATGTGAGGTGTGCGGGGGCAAGAATCCCTACTGCCCCACGATATTTGATACGAATGTATTTTAGTTTGATTTAAATGGAGGAAAATTAGTAATGTTGTCTAATAAATGGACATTTTCCTTAACAAGTTTAGTTGTAATGCTTGCGCTTACCTTGGTTGCATCTCCAGCGATGGCACAGTTTGAGATAAAACTCAACGCAGATGCTGCAGATGTGAGTCACGCCGATGGCAACCAAGTGGTCTATGGTACAGCGACGACCATCAAGATCATGTAAATTCCGAAGCGGGTACTGCAGCGACCACCACTACTACTGCCTTAGAGGCGATTGATTTTACGGTTATCGCCTACAATAAGTTTGGCGGCACAGTTGCCACTGATGCTCCAACGTTAGGTCCTGTAAGCGTAGACGGAACCGCTGATGGCATGCATTTCACGGCAGATTTAGGATCAGTTGCTGATACAACTGACATAACACGGGTTCTTTTAGTTCTCAAGAAAGATTCGGTAGAACTTGCGGATCCACGAGCCGAACTCGCTGACGATGGCACGCGAAAGGCTGCTGGCAAGAACAAAGAGGCATCCATTGAGCTGCACTTTGTTGCCGCGAACGAAGGCACTGCTACTGACGTTGATGGTGCCGATGGTAGAGTCGCTCCTGCAGCCGGTGTCCCGATGGCAATCCCACTTTCTTAGATAAGATGCCGGCGACAACGGAGATGGCCGACAGTGGTCGAGACGATATGCTGTATCGTTACATTTCCGAGAGCCGACCTTGATGAAGCCGACGTCAAAACGGTTGATGGCAAGAATGCCACCGGCGACATAACGATTCACTACGTCAATATACAGCCCACCCCCGGCGCGCCAGTCGTCCATTTTATCAAGAGACCCGGCGAATTCGCACTCCCCATCCTGCAAATCCTAAAATCCCGAAAGTCCTGTTTCAGACAATTATCCCCTTGACTACATCATCAAAACGTGCTATACTAAAACCAGAAAAATAATCACTCGAGGTTTCCGAACCCCGCTTCTTGGCCACCGCTGGCGAGGTTTCCGAACCTCGCCATTTGTAGCGTATAAGCAATTGTAGATTTTGCTATAAAAACAAGAAAAACATCAACAAGAGGTCCATAATGAAACCGTATCTACCAGTAATACTACTTCTTATACTCGTACTACCCTTCACAGGTCACACAGCGTCCGAATACACGATCACAAAAAAACATCGCGTCATCCAAGAGGCATCCCTACAGCCGAGCAACGTTCCCATCGGCACAAAAATTTCGCACCTCACCTTCACAACGCTCCGCGGCGATACACACAATTTAGACACCCTCACCGCGCAAGGACCCGTCGTGTTCACATTCCTCGCCACCGAATGTCCAGTCGCACAACGCTACACGATGCGTCTAAAACGCTTACACGCCGAATTCGCGCCTAAAAATACCACCTTCGTCGCAGTCTACGCCAACGAAAACGATTCCGAGGACGACGTAAAAAACTACATCACCAAAGCAGACTATCCATTCCCAGTCGTGAAGGATGCGACCGGTAAACTCGCATACGCCCTCGGCGCAACCATGACACCGCAAGCTGTTCTCGTTGATACGACCCATACAGTCGCTTACCGCGGTGCCATTGACGATAACCGCTACAAGCCACGCGTCAAGCATCACTACCTACGAGACGCACTTCTCGCAACGCATACCGATACGCCGATCCCCGTGCAAGAGACACCGGCGTTTGGATGCACACTCCATTTCCCCGAAACCGATCTCCCGACAGAGATTACCTACAGTGAGTACATCGCACCCATCCTCCAAAAGAATTGCCAGACCTGCCATCGGCACGGCGAGGTCGCGCCCTTCACACTCACCGATTACAGCGACGCAAAGGCGTGGGCAACCGAGATCGCTGAATATACACAGGCGCGTCTCATGCCGCCGTGGAAACCCGCCTCCGGCTATGGCGACTTCAAGCACGAACGACGACTCACGGACACCGAAATCCAGATGATCGCACACTGGGTCGAAGCGGGCGCACCCGCTGGAAACCTCGACGCCGTTCCACCGGCACCCGAGTTCCCCGAAGGCTGGGCACTCGGTGAACCCGATTGGATCGCTGAAATGCCCGTCGAATATGAGATTGAACCCGAAGGCGAAGACGAATATCGGCAATTCATCATTCCTACCAACTTCGAGACGGACATGTACGTTCAAGCCGTTGACGTGCAACCCGGTAACCGCAAAACCGTGCATCACGTCATCGCCTATTTAGACGTGAACGGCGAAGCGCGTAAACTCGACGCACAAGACCCGAAACCGGGCTATGTTACAGAGGGCACAGGACCTGGATTTGATAGCGCAGGAACGGTCGGAGGTTGGGCACCGGGTGTTACGCCGTTGGTCTTACCGGAAGGGGTCGGTTATCTCTTACCGAAAGGTGCCGACATCGTCATGCAGGTACATTACTATCGCACGGGGCATCTCGAACGGGATCGCTCACGGTTGGGACTCTACTTCTCCAAA
Source organism: Candidatus Poribacteria bacterium (assembly GCA_965220065.1). Classification (GTDB taxonomy): domain Bacteria; phylum Poribacteria; class WGA-4E; order WGA-4E; family WGA-3G; genus WGA-3G. Next base: position 2,312,067 of record OZ244804.1, on the reverse strand, counting down.
ACAGCGGAAACCACCAAATTACGTATCGGAGATGCCATCAACAAAGATTTCGTTATCCCTGCGGGTGAAAAGTGGCATGAGGTCTTAGCATCGGAAACGTTCAAGAGGGACGTTTACCTGTTGGCGACAATGCCGCACATGCACCTTCTCGGACGCGACATGCGGCTTATTGCAACAACGCCATCCGGTGATGAACACGACCTCATCTGGATCCAAGATTGGGATTTCAATTGGCAGGACGTCTATCACTATCGCGAGCCGATCTTCTTACCCGCTGGCACCCGTGTCAATCTCGTCGCGCATTTCGATAATTCGTCGGAGAACTCAGCGAACCCGCATGATCCGCCGATTCCTGTCGGCTGGGGCGAAAAAACGACGGATGAGATGTGTATCGGGTTTCTGTATTACGTCAAAGCCAGCGAATTTTCACCCCAGTAGTTTCAGTTTTCAACTTCTCCATTTTTAGGGTCGCTCATAGGCCCGCCGCTGGCGAGGATACAATCCTCGCCAGCGAAAAGGGACGTGAATATGGCAATCCTAAAAATCTTGGTTTTGACCGCCGATCGCTATTCTCACAACAACGACGCCACCGTAACCTTCTCCAAACATTCCCGCTGAGACTGCTGGAGCGTCCCCAATACACGTGCACCCGACTCAGACGATATTCCTTGCGCCAAATGCATCGTCATCTCACCCTCAACCGCATCCACAAGCGTTGCCAACGTAATATCCTCTAACGCACGTGCCGGGAGATACCCGTCCGTATCCCCTTCAACCTCATAGATTAATCCCGCCGCCTTAAACCGTTCAAAACTCTGATGCACAACCTCTTCCGATGCACCCGAACGCGCAGCGACCTCTTCCACCAAGCACGCACCCTCGCCCTTAGCAAACCGCTCCGCAACGATCAGAAACAACGTGATAACACCGGAAGCGTTCAGATAGCCGTTAGTCTCATAACGGAACCGTCCATGCCCACCATCTTGCTGACGGAAATGCTGGACAGAATTCGATACCTCTGCACCCAGTAAAATCACTACCCACGCCACGTATACCCAGATAGCAAAGGTAACCAACATCGCCAGCGCCCCATAGATGTCGCTATAGTTCTGCCATAACAGTTCCAGATAACGTCCAAACACGATCCGCGCAATCTGGAAGAACGTCCCAGCAACGAATGTACCCAGCAGTGCGGCACTCCACTTCACGGACGTATTCGGCATCGCAATGTACATCAAGAAAAACACGCAGTAGACCAACGCCCATGGGAACACATGACCGAGCACCCAGTTGGTAGCATTTGATAAAAAGAGCCAAATCAGCAGCGGTCCCACGGAGAGCAATGTATAGAAAACGGCATATTTCTGGAACGCTTGCACCACCGGTAACCGTCGCCGTGCACCCCAAATGTCGTTAAAATGCTGCTCCACCGACATGAACAGCATTGTCGAAACCAGCAAGAATAACAGAAACCCGCCCACACTCAGCCCACCGAGATTTCTATTGGCAAATCCTGAGAGTTCTGATACAATTTCTTGGGCACTGTAGCGAGGCAGGAAGTTGTCACGGAGCACCGCGATCAACGGCGAGTTATCATCTTCCACAACACCAAACGTTTTCAGCAAAAACAGCGCAACCGCCGACAACGGCACAAGACAGAGCAGGGTGTTAAACGCCAGCGACGATGCCTGCTGGAGACATTTATGCCCCATGAATTGATGCCAGACGTTCACGCCGAGACGCAAAACAGACACCCGGGCACCGCGAAAATATCCCTTGTATGTTTCGGAAAGGTTATATATCATCGTCCTTTGCTGGCGAGGTTTCTAACCTCGCCCAGTTTTTTCAGAAAGGTTATGTATCATTATATCTTATGACAGACTCGAAACCGGATTTGATTTCACGCATAAAACACAAACTTAGACAAAACCCGTTCTTATCTTACCTCATCGGATGCCCGTATCCCGCCCCAAGATGGAATCGATGTGTCAGAAAACTCCTCCAACGTCTCGGTCCCGAAGCGAGAATCTTGGATCTGGGTGCCGGCACTCGCCGCCGCGCCCCAAACGTCATCAACCTCGAAATCGAGATCACGCCTGAAGTCGATATTGTCGCCGATGGACACTTGTTGCCGTTCAGCGATGCCAGCTTTGATGCGGTCATCTCCGAAGCCGTCCTTGAGCATGTCCGCTCACCGAATCTCGTTGTCTCGGAGATTTATCGTGTACTCAAACCTGGAGGCAATATCTGCATCGCCGTCCCGTTCCTGCAAGGCTACCACGCCTCTCCGCACGATTATCAGCGGTGGACAGTCCCCGGCATCGTCCAACTCTGTGCCGCCTTCTCTGAACTTGAGAGTGGTCCCTGCGCCGGTCCGACGACCTCTTTACATTGGATCTTCCGAGAATACATCGGACTGATCTGCTCGTTCGGTAGCCTGCTCCTCGCGAAAGCAATCTCTCTTATCGTCGGATGGCTGACATTTCCGATCCTACTCTTAGATGTACCCCTCTCCCTACATAAAGATGCCCATATTTTGGCATCAGCCGTTTATTTCGTCGGAAGGAAGCCGTAAACACGTATATTTCCGGCATTGGCAAGGTTTCCGAATCCCATCCTCTCCAGAGGCACCATTCACCGCTGGCGAGGTTTCCGAACCTCGCTCTGTACGCAGGAATATTCTCCCCGTATTATATAGCACTCCACTACGGAATGTCAAAAGAAAACATCTGTAGGAGGGAACTCCGATTCCCGACTGCTCCACAATCCTGTAAATCCAATCCTCTGCTGGCGAGGTTTCCGAACCTCGCCTACTAATAATTGGGCAAAAAAAAACGGCGAGGTTACAAACCTCGCCTACTAACTGCTGACTGCTGATGGTTATCACTGAAACGTGATCTGATCCTCCTCTGCCCTCTCAAGCAGACTTCGGACAATCTCTAACGTCAGTTTGGAAAGTTTTTGCGAAAATTCGGCATCTGTAAGCGTTCGGTACCGTGAAGGTTGCGATGTGGTCAGCCGTTCATTTGCAATCGTTAGGGCACTCGACACGAGCGGTATAGGGACTTCAAGCGGTGCAGAGGGTTCTGTAACAGGTTCCGAAATAGCCGCAGAGGCGGCGTTAACTCTATCACCTGCTAAGAAACTTTCGCGCCGCGAATTGATTTCGTCCAACACCTGCTGGGCGGCTACTTGGTGCGCAAATTTTTTTGAACCAGGAATCGGCTCCGGCGTTTCATGAACCCAGTCGCCATAAGACACTGTCACTTGCCATTGTGGAGAATCCGCCCGTCCGTGCTGCGTTTCAGCATAAGTCGGTTCGCGCAACCCACGTTCTTGGCAGTATTGAATCAAAAGCCCTTTATAATTCTCCAAAGCTTCGCCAGTAGCCAAATCTGCCATGCATCCCTCCTCAAACTATTTATCGGGTGCTACCACTGCCACCGCCGTTGTAAAACTTTGAACGTTCGCCCCCCATTCTGCGGGGTTTCACCTTCCGCTGCCGTTTCATCTCAATTCTACGACGCTTCTCACTCGGCTTCTCGTAAAAACTCCGTTTTTTAATCTCTGTGACGATACCGGCTTTTCCACACATCTTCTTAAAACGTGCCAGGGCGCGATCAAACGCTTCACCTGAATCGACACTCACTTCTACTTGAACCATTTTTTTTAGCCTCCATTAAAATTTAGAATTACAAAAACACCTCATAAATTATATCACACCTCACACCGAATGTCAAATATTTCTTTGGTACTGGCTGTCAGCTATCAGGTCGGTTTTTCTGACGAAAAAACCTTTCGGCGGTCAGTCAAGAGGTTGTGGGAGGGGTTTGTAACCCTGATTTCCCTCTTTGCTGACTGCTGATGGCTGATAAAGCATAAGTCTACCACAAAAAACGGAGAAGTCTAAAAAATCTCTTGCGATGAACTAAAAACAGGTGTATAATTAAGGGAAGGTTGGAACTGATTAGTCAATTCGCGAACCAGATCCCAATAAACTTTTACGATGAAGGTTAGACAACTCATTAAGACACTTCAAGAAGATGGGTGGTTAGTATTCGCGAACCAGATCCCAATAAACTTTTACGATGAAGGTTAGACAACTCATTAAGACACTTCAAGAAGATGGGTGGTACCTCGAACGGACGCGAGGCAGTCATCGACAGTTTAAACACCCAATAAAATCTGGGACCGTGACTGTTTCCGGAAATATGGGTTTAGATGTCCCTAAGGGCAGACTCAATAGCGCGTACTAAAGCAAGCCGGTCTCAAATATGGTGAATTATAGAATTAAGTGGACATCTGAGTAGGCAATAGATCCAAAAACGCTCCGCCACTGCTGGCGAGGTTTCCTAACCTCGCCTCTTTAGAATGTCTAAGTAATTGTAAAATCTACCATAATAAGGTGGAAAAAATTATGGAATACGTCGTTATTTTTGAAAAAGGAGAGAACAGTTACGGCACTTCTGTTCCCGATCTCCCTGGGTGCATTGCTGTTGCTGAGACAATGGAGGAGGTCAACGTATTGATTGCCGAAGCCATCCAATTCCATATCGAAGGGCTGCGGCAAGACGGGGATGATGTGCCACAGCCATCATCAAAATTACCTGTGCAAAGTGCCCCGAATGTATCATCGGCGTTAATCACTGCACAGATTTAACGAGGCAGCGCCATCTACGAAATCATCGTCCTCTGCTTCGGGGCATGGCTTACCGGTGTGAGCAAAGCCGGCTTCGGCGGCGGCATCGGGATGATCGTCGTCCCCATGTTCACACATTTCCGTAGTGCTCGAAACGTCATCGGGTTAATGCTCCCGCTTCTGTTCTCAACAGACATCTTCTCGCTCAGCCATTACTGGAAACGCTGGCATCGCCAAAGTGTCACACGGTTAATCCTCGGTTCCCTGCTCGGGATTACCGTCGCAAGTCTAATTTTGAAGGACATCTCTGATGTCCACCTGAAAAAGGTCATCGGTGGTATCGCCAGTCTATTTGCGATATTAGAATTCCTGCGTCCGCATTGGCAACCCCTACTCGGGAATTCTGGACAACCCGTCCAAACGGCACTCCAATTCAAAACGTGGCAGGGGCTACTTGCCGGAATATTCGCTGGGGCGTTCTCAACCCTCGCGCACATGGGGGGACTCGTCGTCGTCATGTACCTACTCCCACAACGCTTGGGGAATAATGCCTTCGTCGCAACCACAACCGCCACCTATTTCCTACTCAACTTCATCAAAATCCCGTTCTATTTCCAGTTACAACTTTTCTCTTTCGAGATTCTGATTGAAGCAGTCGCGCTTCTCCCATTCATCGGATTAGGCGTGCTAACGGGTATCTCGCTCAACAACCGCGTGCCGGAACTCCTCTTTTCAAGAATCGTCCTTTTTTTCCTATTCGCTACCGGTGTGCATCTCCTGTTGAGTAATTAGTGGACTTGTAGGTTGGGTTGAGCGGTAAACCTCTGGCTCCTCTTGCCCCCTGAAACTTCAACTCCACAATACACACGTTTCTGGAAAAAATATACAGCAAAACCCAACAAACTTAACTGCTGACCGCCGATCGCTGAGAGCCAACTTGAAATATATCCTAAAATCCCCTATAATAATCCAAGTTGCCACTTACAAGATTTTAGGCATACGAAGACCGTTTTCATTTCCCAAAGAACCCATGTAGGGGCAGGTCTTGTGCCTGCCCGCACATTACTCATCACCTCTGTTGGGCGAGGTCCCCGTGCCTCGCCCCTCGGAAATAAAATATTCCGATAATCCCATAACCGTATCCGGTGCGGTTACAAAACAGATGAGGTCGAAAAACAGTGATCCAACCTCACACCGCTGGCGAGGTTTCTAACCTCGCCTATCTTCTAAACAACAAAACAGATGAGGTCGAAAAACAATGAACTTAAAATGGGGTGTGTTAGGCGCAGGCAGCGTCGCACAACGCAGAGCAATGCCAGCCATTAAAAAGGCGAATGGTGCCGAACTTCACGCCTTACTTTCACGCGACGCGACGCGGGCAGAACGGTTGGCACAGGAACACGGCGCAACCAATGCCTACACCACCGTCGAGGCACTCCTTGCAGACGATGCACTCGATGCAATCTACGTTTCAACACCTGTACATCTACACTGTGAGCAGGTAATCGCCGCCGCGGAACGCGGCTTACATGTGCTTTGCGATAAACCGATGGCACTCACACCACAAGAATGTACGGAAATGATCGCCGCTTGTGAAACAAACGAGGTCCACCTGCAAGTCTGCTTCCTGTTCCGATTTCATTCCTGCTTCCAACAGATCCGAACTTGGGTAGAAGAAGGACGTTTCGGCACGATAGTCCATGGACGTATGCCGTTTCTGAAACAGTACCAACTCACGCCAGACGAATGGCGCGCACAACCGGAAAAGGGGGGAGGTGGATGCTTCATGGACCTCGGTCCGCATAGTGTAGACCTACTCCGCTACCTCATCGGCGAGGTGAACGCCGTCAGCGCGTTTTACAACACCACAACCCAAGACACCGCTGTCGAGGAAACCGGAGGCATCTTCATGCGCTTTGATAACGGTGCGCAGGCTTTCACTGATCTTAGTTTTTTGGTGCCGCAATGCGATATCATTTTAGAACTCTACGGCACAGAGGGCACCGCATGGGTCTACAATGACGACGGTTGGAAAATCAAAACCTACTTTGAGGGCGAACAGCAATTAATCCCTTCTCAATACGAGGACCTGTATCAATATCAATTTGAGCATTTCGCCGCGTGTGTACACGAAGGGGTAGCACCCATCACGACGGGAAACGATGGATTGAGAGCAAACGAAATTCTCGCCGCCGCATATCGCGCAGGAGAAACCGGACAGTTAGTTCCGTGTCTCGCTACATAAAAATATGTGCCAAAATGGCACAGTTGCCTCCATGTGTGTTTTGAATGAGACAAATTGTCGCTCCAAAAAACCTGCCAAAATGTCACATTCTTCCGTGTAACCTTGACGATATGGCGGTTTTAGAGGTTGGCACGAAAATTGCTACATAGGATTAGATAAATTCAAGTGGTAGGAGCGAGTTTCACTCGCGACTCACAATTTTCACGCCATACTCAAGGAGGAATTCAGCGACATGGCACTTGTACCCCTTGGCGATAGAATTCTCGTCAAACGTTCAGATAACGATGAACAAACAACGAGCGGCGGGATTATCATCCCCGACACCGCCAAAGAGAAACCGCAGGAAGGCGAAGTTGTTGCCGTTGGAAACGGTAGAATTCTCGAGAGCGGAGACCGACAGCCCGTTGACGTGGCAGTCGGCGACCTCGTCCTGTTCGCCAAATACGGCGGCACCGAAGTTACGTATGACAACACTGAATATCTCATCTTGCGCGAAGATGATATCTTAGCCAAGGTTAACTAAGAAAAGGAGTTAAACACATGGCAGCAAAACAACTAGCGTTTGATGAAGAAGCACGGAGCGCTATTAAACAAGGCGTTGACAAGCTCGCCGACGCTGTAAAGGTTACGTTAGGTCCCAAAGGACGGAACGTCGTGCTCGATAAGAAATTCGGCGCACCGACGATCACCAAAGATGGTGTTACCGTCGCAAAAGAGGTGGAACTCGAAGACGCCTACGAAAATATGGGCGCACAGATGGTCAAAGAAGTCGCATCTAAAACCAGCGATGTCGCTGGAGACGGAACCACCACCGCAACCATCCTCGCACAATCGATCTATCGTGAAGGCTTGAAAAACGTCGCCGCCGGGCATAACCCCATGGCACTCAAACGCGGTATTGAAAAAGCCGTCGAGGCAGTCGTCGACGCAATTCACGGCTTGAGCAAAGAGGTCTCCGAGAAAACTGAGATCGCACAAGTCGCCGCTATTTCCGCAAATAACGACAACGCTATCGGCGATCTTATCGCTGACGCTATGGAAAAAGTTGGAAAAGATGGCGTTATCACCGTCGAAGAAGCCAAAAGCCTCGAGACAACTCTCGATGTCGTCGAAGGTATGCAGTTCGATCGCGGCTACCTCTCGCCCTACTTCGTCACGGATGCTGATCGGATGGAAGCCGTTTTAGAAGACGCCGCAATCCTCATCCACGAAAAGAAAATCAGCAACCTCAAGGACCTTGTCCCTGTATTGGAACGTACCGCACAACAGGGTAAACCGCTGTTGATCATTGCTGAAGATGTTGAAGGCGAAGCACTCGCAACCATCGTCGTCAACAAAATTCGGGGAACACTTCGTTGTTCCGCTGTTAAGGCTCCCGGCTACGGCGACCGCCGCAAAGCCATGCTCGAAGACATTGCCGTCTTGACAAACGGACGCGTCATTTCCGATGACCTCGGAATTAACCTCGAAAACATCACATTGAACGACCTCGGTAGTGCCAAGCGCGTCGTTATCGACAAAGATAACACAACCATCGTCGAAGGTGAAGGCACAACCGAAGCCATCCAAGGTCGTATCGACCAGATCCGTAGACAGATCGAAGACACAACATCCGACTACGACCGTGAGAAATTGCAAGAACGCCTCGCAAAACTCGCCGGTGGTGTTGCCGTCATTAACGTCGGTGCCGCTACAGAAGTCGAGATGAAAGAGAAGAAAGCACGCGTTGAAGACGCAATGCACGCCACACGTGCTGCCGTTGAAGAGGGGGTCGTTGTCGGCGGGGGTGTCGCTCTCGTGAGATCACAAGCCGCTCTCGATGCGCTTGAACTCAGCGATGCCACGGAAGATGTTGGGGTCTCTATCGTTCGCCGGGCACTCGAAGATCCGCTCCGTCAGATCGCGAGGAACGCCGGACAGGAAGACTCTGTCATTATCGCTAAAGTCAAGGACGAAGGCGGAAACGTTGGCTACGATGCGCATCAAGAACGTTTCATCGACATGTTTGAAGCCGGTATTCCCGATCCGACCAAGGTCGTGCGGGTCGCGTTGCAAAACGCCGCCAGTATCGCAGCGTTGATGATTACCACCGAAACGCTCATCGCAGAACTGCCTGAAGCGGAAGCACCGGCACCTCCGATGCCGCCGGGTGGCGACATGCCTTACTAAACCCTGAGTACCACGAAAGGCGAGGTTTTTGAACCTCGCCTTTTTCATTTCTTTCTTGTAGGAGGGAACTCCGATTCCCGACAATATTGGCAGTAGGTTATCGGTTAAGAGGATTTTCGGTAACAATCTATCCTTAACTTGGAATATTCCAGGAAGTGGTGAATTGTTACAAATCCACCTCTTTACCGACTGCTGATTGCTGACTGCCGAGTGCCATTATGCTAACTACCGAGTGCCGATAACAACCGTTCACACTCCCGAAGCACAGCCGCAACCGCAACCGTGTGCATACACGGCGATGTCCCATCAGGAAGTGCTTGACACCCATACTCAAATCCCAAATTAAGACACGGACTACACGGTGTCCGCGCACGCACAATACTCGCATTACGACTCCAAGGACCCCATTGCGCAAAATTCGTAGGACCGTGCAATCCGATAACCGGCGTTCCGGTTGCCGCCGCGAGGTGCATCGGACCACAATTGCCACTCACCACCAACGTCGCATGCGCAAAAAGTGCCGCGAGTTGGTTGACATCCGTCCGTCCAGCAAGTATGGCTGCTCGATGCTTCGTCCGCTCGGCAATCTCTTCAGAGACGATTACCTCATCAGGCGCGCCCGTCAAAACAATCTGAGCGTCATATCTCGCAACGAGCGCATTCGCCAGCGCCACGTAGCGTCCCTGTGGCCATCGTCTGCGTGGCTCGCTACGTCTACCCGCCTCTGGGTGTAACACAATGATCGGTTTCTCCAGCGAGATACCCTCTTCTGCCAAAACTTCGCGCACCCACGCACGTTCCTTTTCACGCCACCAAACCTCAAGCCCAAGTTCTTGGACGGAACAGTTCAGTTGCGTCGCAAGGCTCAAAAAGTTGCGAACCTCATGCCGTCCTTGAATGTGAGGCACCGTCTCCGTGAAAAGGAAATGCCGGTACTGTCCGGTCGTCGAAAATCCGATTCGCATCGGAGCGCCCGTTGTGTAAGCGAGTAGGGCACTCAATCGGGGCCAATGCTCTAAGTCGATTGCCCAATCAAACGCTTCGCGACGCAGCAGCGAAATCAACCGATGTCTCGGTTTATGGAATGGGATACGTCTGTCAATATAAGGACACGCCGATAAATAATTTAGGTTCGTCGGTGACGCTAACATCGCGACTTCGGCGTCAGGAAAGGCGTGTCGTATCGCCCGAATCGTGGGGATCGCTAAAATCGTGTCCCCCAAAGCGGAGAGTTGGATAAAAAGAATCTTTTTGGGAGTGGGTTTTGTCGGTGCTTGCTTAGAAAATAGACGTAGCAAAACACAAAGCGGGATGCCAAGGTATCGGTCTAAATGCTGTTGAAGCCGAGTAGACTGCATACTGAATTCCCTGCCCCAACGCGGTAGATGCGATTTTTGTACCGCAAACTGTATGAAGATTAATTTTTTAATTCGGTATGGAGCGGTGTCTGTAATCCTGCAAATCCTGATTCTGACAATTACCAACTAATTCGCGTAGCCGTACAATTCAATCTCTGCAATCTTCGCGAGTGCCGTTGTCGGTCCTGTTACATAATAACGGTAACGCCCGCGCCGCACCTGTCCCTCTTTGATCTCCATGTTTTCGCGCCGGATCTGAACATTCTCCCGTCTCCGGGCGGCGTCCTCTGTCGTCCGATGCACCACCAGTTTGATACCCGTTGTCATGACCACTTTGTTGAGGCGGATATCGATGATCGGGTCTTTGTTACTCCGTTGGTCATAGATTTTGTCCCACTCACCCCGCGAGTTGTACGCCATCACCTCGAACTCTTCCAAATTCGTGGAGTGAACCACGATCCGATAGAGGGACTTCTTCTCTGGCAAATAAATGATCGCCTCCGATGGAATATCGAGATCAGTTACGACACTACCCGACCCCTTTTTACGTTGGGATTGCCCAATCGTCTCGGGTTTTCCATCAATGATTGCGGGATCACTGGCGGTTACACCCGGCAGGAGCGCGTAGTTCTCACTCCACTGTTGCGCGAGGTTGCAACCGTAATATAAGCACATCAACCCCAATAACAGGAAGACGTGCCCGCTGCCTGGTTTGAATTTAACACGCATTATTATCTCCGTACGCTACAAAGCCCGTTTTTCGCTGGGCGGGGTTTCTAACCTCGCCTCTCCGCGAGGTTCAATTGCCTGTAAAATGCGTCATCTCGCTTCAATCTGCTTCAGAATGTCCTCTTTCGTCAATTTACGCACCTTGAAATGCAGTTTCCTAAAGAACGGCACCAGATCCTCACCTGCCGCTTCGCTAAAATAATAAACCAAAAAACTGGTTTTCATGGTCCCCACCAGCCTTTGATGCAAACCGTCCGCTTCCATCAACCGAAAAACCCGGATATAAAAATCTGTACCGTATCGCTCCCACAACTCAGCAACGAGCGTATACGCATATCTATAACGCCAATGCGTCAGCGGATTGTTGTCAGTATGTCCACCCCAACTCTCCAATTGATTCACGCCATCGAGATCGACTCGCAGATCCCCTTCAAGGCTATCAAACTTAGGATGCGTTCCACCTTTCGCATATTCCGTCTGAATCAGGACTGCAATGCCTTCTGAGAACCATACCGGTAAAAAATAGATATTCGTAAAGGCATGTGTCAACTCATGGACGCGCACCCCATGTTTTTCATACATCCGTATTGGGAAGTCCATCTGAATACCGTTAATGAACTTCACATAGCGTCCATCCAGAACCCCAGAACGGTAATCCGTGCGTGTAACCGCCGAGAGATTCGTGCCTCTATAGAGGTGGTGCAGCGTCACATGAATCTTATGCTTCGGTTTAAAACCGAAGAGTTGATTCATCGAATTGTAAAGGCTTTCCATATAACCGAGGGCACTTCGTGTGAATATCTCCCGTTCCTTGACCTCGTCAAATTCTTCAAGTGCTCGCAGATCGTCAGCGAATTTGAGGGTATAGTGATCACTCTCACCGAAGAGCGCGTCCGGTCTAATCCTAATCGTCGCATCCGATGGTCTGAGCATGAGCGAAGTGGCATTTCGTTCTTCGAGTATCCGTTTCTCGCGCCGTTGCTGCGCTTCCTCTAACGCAGTTAACGCAGGACAACCGTTAAAAACGAACATCAACGCAAGCGGTACAAGCACTGCCCATATTCGCATCAGGCTATAGAAGGAGCAACTCAAAATCGCACCAACAGGGCACAATCTACCTCTATTTTTCACGATATTTCCCTTTAAAGCGGCACTGCTTTAGACGTATCACCGATACGTCGCATAGTAATATCTTGTTCAACCGTTGGATCAGGCAGACCTGTTTCAGCAAGTCGGCGTTGCAGAAAAGCCTCCATATCCGCTTTCAAACGCGCGACGACGTCGTCCGCCTCTTCAGATAGATTATAAACCTCATCAGGATCCTCTTCAAGATCATAGAGTTCCAAATCCGGTGTCCCGTAGACGGCAGGCGTACCACCGGTTTCAACAATCAATTTCCACTTCTGGGTTTGCCACCCACGCTTTTTCATCCACCCGCACTCGGTGAGATAGATCGCCTCTGTCGTTCCGTCGTGTGAGTTGTTTTCCATCAAGGCACGTAGGCTTGTGCCCTCCACCTTTTCACGCGACGCCACCGCTGTCAACCCCGCATAATCAAGAAGTGTCGGGGCAATATCAGTAAGACGGACGAGACCGCTAAGTCGCTGTCCTTCGGGGATAAGTGCCGGGCAGTGAACAATTAACGGCACGTGGCAATTCGTCTCATAGAGTCCATGATGATCATACCAGAGTTCGTGTTCATCAAGTTCCTCACCGTGGTCAGCGGTAATAATCAAGAGCGTCTCCTCCAGTTGTCCACAGTCATGCAGGTACCGAAACAACTGCGCAAGGCACGCGTCCATGTAGGCGATTGAGGCATCGTATTGCGCGTTGACATACCGCCTGTCCGTCCAGAGCCGCTTCTTCGCAATGTTGTCCGGGTCCGATGGATCAGGCGTGCACATCCACTGCCGGAAGTAGTCCGTAAAGGGTTCGCATGCGTAGACGGCATCCATGCTTCGATTGTCCGAGTCGCATTCGTCCCCGCTATAAAACATCCGTTCAAACGGCAACGGCGGGAGATATGGCGTGTGCGGATCCCAATAGTGAAGAAAAGCGAACCAAGGCTTATCCTGTGCCTGCGCGAGATCCAGAAGTTCAATCGCCGTTTCGTTAACTGCTTCCGCCTTCCGAGCATTGCGGTAACCCGTTTCCCATTGATAGCCACGATACTGCGCCTCAGGGAAACCGCGCTGAAACCAGCGTCCCAAATTATCCGCCGCAACGGTGAAGTAGCCCGCCTCACTCAGCAACTCAGGAGCCGTCTTTATATCCGTTGCCAAGTTGCGCGTCCCACCCTGTGTAATAATTTGGTGGGACAGGACATCCTTGCCCGTGAACATGGTCGTATGGGCAGGGTGTGTCGGGATATGCGGGCTGATACACTTCTCAAAAAGCGTCGCCTTCTCTGTAAGCGCATCGAGGTGTGGTGTTGTCAGGTTACGATGCCCGTAACAACTCATGCTCGATGCCCGTAGCGTATCTAACGAGATGAGGATGATATTACGCAAAAAATCGGCTCCTTTTCCGGTACTGGCAATCGGTTATCAGCAATTAGTAATCGGCTATCTAACTATCGGAACGCGATGAGGTCCTTTGTGACACTGTAACGTTTTTATCTGAATCGTGGATGACACAGATACAAGATTTTTTCAATCTTCTCTAAAATTCCGCCCACCGTCCTGTAGGAGGGATCTCCGAATCCCGACTCTCACTGACAGCTGACGGCTGATGGCTGACTGCCGACGGCTAATAACTAATCCCCTGCCGCAACATCTGCTGAGGTCACTTGCGCCGCACGAATCGCTTCACACAGATAAGTAATCCCTTCGGGAATATCATCCACATGGCAGTAGGCATACGCCAATCGGATCGCCTTTACGGACTCGTTTGCATAATGGAAAGCACTTCCGTTGCTATATCCGACCCCTTTTGCCGAGGCGAGTGCCTGTAACTTGTTGAGATCCGTGGTCTCGGGTAAATCTATCCAGAGGAAAAGTCCACCACGCGGACGTGTCCATGTGCAGAGATCACTGACATGTTTCTCAAGCGTCTCCACCACTGCGCGACATTTCGCACCCACAGCCGCATTCGTTTTCACAAGATGCGCTTCCAAGTGTTCCATGAAGAATTCAGCAACAATCGCACTCGCCAATGCGCTCGTTCCGCCGTCCCAACGGTTCTGGTGAATTTGCCCCCAATAAGGCTCTCTCGCTACAAAGTAACCCTGTCGAACACCTGCGCCTAAAATCTTGGAGAAGGTCGCGATGAAAATCACCCGATTTGAAGTGTCCAGCTTAAAAAGCGAAGCCGGTGTCGGTGTCGATGTAAAGTCAATATCGCCGTAGCAATCATCTTCAACGATGAGTGTGTCGTATTCTTCCGCCAAGGCTAACATCCGATGGCGACGCTCAAGCGAAAGAATTGCCCCTGTTGGGTTCTGATGGTTTGATGTTGTATAGATGAACGATGGGCGGATATTCTGACGTTTGAGCTCCGCAAGTTTCGCCTCCAGGGCATCCATATTCATGCCATCGGTATAGTCCATCGGCACTCCCACGATATTCGCCTTGAAGTGCCGCATGATACCCAAGGTGCCGCTGTAAGTATATTCCTCTGTCAGTACCGTATCGCCCGGATTAATCAACGTCCCCAGGACCAATTCCAGTGCCTGCATAGAGCCTGAGGTAATTGAGATATTATCAATCGGCAGCGGAACACCCTCGCGTCTTTCAAACCGCATGGATGCCAGTTCCCGCAATCCTTGATAGCCTGATTCCCCCGGATAGTTAACCAGATCGCCACCCAATTTGCGGAGAGCCTTTTCGCTCGCCGCAATTAACCCTTCCGTCGGGAACGTATACGGATCTGGTCGTCCGCCTGTAAAACCAAAATCTTTCATAGTATGCTCCTTACTTCTTGGCAGATTCCACATAAGTAAATTATAACAGACTCTCTGAAAAAAGGCAACACCGAAAAACGCACTCAGTTCTTCCGTAGGAAGGAACTCCGATTCTCGACTCTTGCTGACCGCCGATGATTGACAATTATGATAAATCCCAAAAATAAATAGACATGTCAATAATTTGTGGGAGGGGTTTTCAACCCCGACTTTTTCACGCATTTCCACTTAAAGTCCCCCTGATAAGGGGACCTGGAATGCCATAAGGCATTCATACCGTTGATTCTTTAGGGGGTTAAATCACTGAAATAATGGCTTTTTAGGTGAATCTATCGCTTTTTTATCCAATTTGCGTAAGTCCTGCTAATTCTAAAATCTACTATAAAAACTGAAAATCATCTCAATTGACATCAAACTCCACATCGTGCTATACTTTGGTATCTTTACAAGAGCCACACTAACTATGATTCTCTTTGGTTTTCCTACGCACCTTGACGCAGATGATAACCCAAAACCCGCTCCCAGTCCTCACCTTTGAACCGATGCACTTGTGTGATCTGCAGGAAGTCCTAAAAATTGAGAACGAGTGCTTTAAGGACCCATGGAGCGAAACCTATTACGCATTGTCTCTGAAACGACCTCGATCGTACGAACATTTTTACGTGGCACGGCGCGAGAACACCATCGTCGGTTACATCGTGTTCAGTATTCTCCATGAAGAAGCGCATATCCTGAATCTTGCAGTGCCGACTGCCTATCGGCGGCAAGGCATCGGCAAATATCTGCTCGCATTAGCTCTAAAAATGATACAGGCACAGGACGGGCACGAGATTTTTTTGGAGGTCGCTGTCAGTAATCTACCAGCGCAATATCTCTACCGGCAGTTCGGGTTCCGCATCTGTGGCATCCGAAAAAACTACTACGGACGTTATAAAGACGCTTACGTTTTCCGAAAAGGAGTAGAAATTCATGCTGTTTAACCTATTGAGTCAGACCTTTTCAGCAACAACGAACCTGTCGCTCTCAACCCGCCGACAGGAAGCACGAACGATCGGCAGAAACGGTTGGCGTGTCATCGAAGAGGAGGTCAATTGGAACACCTCTGAAACCGCTATCGTTGTCGTTGATATGTGGAACGAACACTGGTCGTGGGGCGCGACAGAACGTGTGAACGTGATGGCACCCCGGATGAACATCGTACTCGGGCGTGCGCGAGATCAGGGGATACAGATTATTCACGCACCATCCGACACAATGGACTTCTACGAGGCACATCCAGCGCGCCGCGGCATCTTAGAATTACCGCATGCCGATCCACCCACCGAACGCGAACTGCCTGACCCACCCTTACCCGTTGATGCTTCCGATGGCGGCTCAGATACCGGCGAAACTGATGGTTACAAAGCGTGGCATCGCCAACATCCAGCCATTGAAATCTCTGATATAGATGCCATTAGCGACAACGGACAAGAGGTATACAATCTGCTGGATCACAAAGGTATTCAGAATATCATTTTCATGGGGGTCCACACCAACATGTGCGTCCTCGGACGTTCCTTCGCCATTAAACAGATGGTGCGTTGGGGTTTGAACGCTGTTCTCTCACGGGACCTCACCGATGCGATGTACAACCCATTCAAACCGCCTTACGTTAGCCACGAAGAGGGCACACAACTCATCATTGAATACATTGAAAAATTCTGGTGCCCCACAATCCTGAGCGGCGATTTGACGACACCTAAGATATGATATTCTCTCAAAGACGGTGGGTGGTTCGGAAACAACCGCCCCGGTCAACCCACACCCTCTTCTGTAGGAGGGAACTCCGATTCCCGACACTCTTGGCTATCGGCTATTAGCAAGAGGGTTTTCGTTTAACGAGAACCTCTTCACTGACTGCCGACTGCTGATTGCTGACCACCATGCACAAAAAAATGCCCACGGTAACGATAATACCGCGGGCATCTTAATTTCGATGTGTTCCTTACTGACGGTTGCCTTTCAGCGCACCCCACGTTGTCGTGAGCTTCGCCTTCGGATCTACGGCAGTGCTCACAGAAGGTACGACCTCCAAAGCACTGAACATTGCGTTCAGATCGCCTGCCCCCGTCTCCGCGTTTCCTGCAAAGTGAAGATCAAGCGTGCCATCGCTGATTTCAATCCCGGAATACGTTTTGATGTCTATCTCATCTTTACCGGGTGTCACGTAAAGCGGCTCAACGTTGTCCTCTTCAATGAAAATATCGAAACCGCGGTTGTTCGGAGACCAGTGTTCACCCACGAGATAGGTAACATCAAAAGTGCCATCGCCGGTTTTGAACTGATACTTAACGGTGTCAGGGAACTGCGCCCAACTCACAGCATAGAAAAGTTCCACATCGTAGCCAGCGGCTTCTGCCTGCGCTTGTGCATCCGCTGTCAAGGTCTGGACTTCAGCAATACGGGGAAGTTTTTCAATCCATCCACCCCAGGATTGGTTCTCCTGCTGCGCACCGTGCCAGACGCGTCCTTTGGAATCCGTGAAGTCATCTGTTTTGCCACCCCACACCCGAAATTCTTCAGCCGGTAGCAACGACGGGACTGCGAGAATCCCCAGAAAAACGACAACCGTCAAAACACTTAATAATCTCATCAAAACACCTCCAGCTGTGCGTTAGTTCCGCTCCCCTTTCAGAGTTCCCCAAGTCGTAGCGAGTTTCTGTTTCGGGTCAACGGCTAATGCGGGGATTACCTCTATCGCACTGAACATCGCATTGAGATCGCCCTTGCCAGTCTTTTGATTGCCAGCAAACTCAAGGCTCATGACCTTGTCTTTAACCTCAATGCCCTCATATCGCTTAATATCTATCTCGTCTTTGCCGGGGGTGACATAAAGCGGCTCAACAATCTCCTCTTCAATAATAATATCGAAACCACGATTGTTCGGAGACCAGTGTTCACCCACGAGATAGGTAACATTGAAAGTGCCTTTACCGGTATTCAGATCGACCTTGACGACATCAGGGAACTTCGCCCAACTGACAGCGTAGAAAAGTTCCTCATCGTACCCTTCTTTTTTCGCCAGTTTCTGGGCATCTTTCGTAAGGTTTCGGACTTCAGCGATGCGAGGCTGGAGATCGATCCAACCGCCCCACTTCTCTTTCTCGTTCTGTCCACCGTGCCAGATACGGCCATCGGAATCTTTAAAATCCTCCAGTTTGCCACCCCATACTCGAATCTCTTCGGCTGAACCCGCATCGTGGATGATCGTTACCGCAAAGTATGCGGCAAGCAAAACAAGGAAAAATAAACTTAGTCGCATGTTTCCCTCCTTATTGTAATGTAAAAAACGCGAACATATCGAATTAAGAATAACACATCCGCTTCGTAATTGCAACATTTTCGTATCATTCCGACAGAGCCATTCAATTGTCACAAATCACTCTGTGGGAGGGGTGTTTTTGCTTGGGTGTTTCTCCCGATGCTTGCGGATAGCATCGCGCACCTATTCGCAAGAATAGACTCAAAGAACCGAAAACTGAATGGCTCTGATCACTCCGAGGGTTCAACCACAACAATCCGCTGATTCGCTCGCACATCGGTCAACGTTTGCACAATGCCGCTCGGCCACTGAATAACAATTCGATCCACCGTCTGGTGATGCCCAAGTCCAAACTCGGCATCAATACTGCTCTGAGAAAGATAACTGTCGCCTGCCGCCACCTGCTGAATCTGATGGAGATCGCCAGCACTCACCCTCACGAGTGCACCAACACCGTCCCGATTGCTCACTGTGCCGACCGTGCGAATCTGAAGCCACTGCTGTTGATTCCCACCATCGTTTCGGAGCAACATCGGCTTTCCACCACTATTGACAATAAAGAGATCCAAATCGCCATCGGCATCGTAATCCGCAACCGCTACACCTCTCCCAACCCCGTACGAACTGGATTGCCGAAGTCCCACAGCGTCAGAAATATCACTGAAGGTACCGTCACCGTTGTTCTGGAGAAAGACATCTGCTTGCCCGTGTGCTTCCCATGAAGCCGGATCGATGTGTCCTGCCGAAAAAAAGAGATCCAGATCGCCATCGTTATCCGCGTCAAACAAGGCAGTCCCCCAGCATGTTTTACCCAGCCCCGACTCAAAAACACCGCTTTGTGCAGAAACATCCGTAAAGGTGCCATCACCACTGTTTCTATACAGGACATTGTTTTCATCTAACCAGTTTGTAACAAAGAGATCCAAATCGTTATCGGCATCGTAATCGCCCCAAGCAATACCCATACCACTCCGTATATCGCCAGTGCGACTCCTCGCATCTGGGCGGTTCGTATTCGTGAACGTTAGTTCCCCATCGTTGCGATAGAGGATATTCTGGTCGGTATCATTGGCGAGGTACAGATCCAGATCGCCATCGGCATCGTAATCCGCCGCCGCGACACCAAGTGTCAGATGAAATCCCCCATTCACCTTAGCGGCATCCGTAATGTTGATGAAACCGCCATCTCCCTTATTTAAATAGAGAAGATTTGCCTGTCCGAAGAAATCGTACGGGAAAAAGACTTCATCCCCTTGCGGAACTTTGGTATATTCGATGTAGTTGCCGACGTAAAGATCGAGGTAGCCATCACGATCATAATCACCCCAAGCGATCCCCGCACCGAAACCATCATGACCAATGCCGCCAGCCCCAGACGAGAAACGTTTGAAAGTCCCATCGCCGTTGTTCCGATAGAACTGATTCGCTTTATAGTTCGTGACATAAAGATCCGGATCGCTATCGTTGTCGTAATCTGCGAAGGCACATCCCATCCCCCAACCCGTATCGCCGACCCCAGCGGTATCCGTTACATCGGTGAAAGTCCCATCACCGTTATTCCGATAGAGAGCGTTCTTCGGTAGTATCGCATCTGATACTGGTCGCACCAATGCACTGTTGACAATATAAAGGTCTAACTTCCCATCATTGTCATAGTCGCACCACGCCGCACCCGAACCGACGAGCGCAGGTACCACACGAAAGTCGATACCACCGGTGTGCTCAAAATGGATGCCCGCCTGTTCAGTGACATCCACGAATCGAATATCGGATGCATAACTGCTGAAAATAAACGTAAGACTCATGAACGCAATAGCGTCCCGCAACCTATTGGGCATTCAAATTCCTCTCAGATGAGAACTACTCCACGCCTTCGCTTGCGAGGTTTCCAAACCTCGCCGACCTAGCTTGTGTTTTACAAACATTATACACAAAACCGTGCGTCAGGTGTATCTTTATTTCTTTTTCCCTACCCCCGCTTGCGAGGTTTCCAAACCTCGCCTTCTGACTGCTGACCGCCGATTGCTGACCGCCATTATGCTGACCGCTGACCGCTGACAACGGAGATTTTAGTTGCAATTACCCTGAAAATGTGTTAGAATTTATAGGAGTTAGTGTGGTTAAAGATAGTTGTCTAAGTTAGAGGGAATGCACGTGGAAATATCTGTCTTAGTACTTAACGCCAGCTACGAAGCAATCAACGTTTGCAATCTCAGGCGCGCTATGAAAATGGTCTTTAAGGGCACTGCACAGACTGAAGAAGTCTCTGATGTTGAGATTCATTCACCCAGTGCCGCGATGAAAGTCCCACATGTAATTCGGTTAGTAAACTACGTCCACGTCCCGCGCAGTGTCGTCAAATTTTCACGGAGGAATGTTCTCGTCCGCGACGAGTATACATGTCAATACTGTCATAGCGAGTTCCCAGCCGCGCAACTCACGATGGACCATGTGGTCCCCATCTCTCGCGGCGGAGAAACGACATGGGAAAACGTTGTAACAGCCTGCAAAAAATGTAATAACAAAAAGGGCAGTAAAATGCTCTACGAAGCACGACTGAAACTGCAGCGTCAACCGAAAACACCCTCAATTTTGACCTACTTGCAACTCAATCGTCATTTTCGCGGGTGCCACCCATCGTGGAGAAAATATCTGTATATCAACTAAATCATGCAAGATCCAAAAAAACTGAAAAAGCGTTGGGAATTCCAACGCGCCTATCAAAAGGGCAGTAAGTATTGGAATCGCTACTTTGTGATATACGTGTTTCACACCCATTTCAATAGCCTGCGATTAGGGATAACCGTCAGCAAAAAAGTCGGAAAAAGCGTTCAACGGAATCGGGTCAAACGACTCATCCGTGAATCGTTTCGACAGTTACGCCCGCGGATAAAAACGGAATACGACATCGTTGTCGTCGGAAGAACGCAAGCGTGTCAACTCACGTGTCAGGAAGCAAAAGATGGATTGTTTCACCTCTTTCGCAAAGCATCTATTTTAAAAAATTCCAGCCGGGGACATTCTAAGGCAAGGTAGAAGTCAATAAGGATAGCGGCATGCCGCATTGTAAGCACCGCGAAGAAGGCATCAACCAAAATAGAAGCCAGCGGACGCGCTATAAGTTGGACGGGACAATGATATTTCTACAACCCATCCGCTTTTATCGACGCTTTATTTCGCCGCTGTTGCCACCGTCCTGCCGATTCTATCCCACCTGCTCGCAATATGCACTCCAAGCGTTGAAACGCTACGGCACGCTCAAAGGGTGTTGGTTAACAATTAAACGACTTTCAAAATGCCATCCTTACCACCCAGGTGGTTTTGATCCTCTAAAATAGCAGGTATGCCAATTAGCAGTCAGTTATCAGTTGTCAGTTAAGAGATTTTTGTCTAACACCGATTACTTCTTAAAATAACATCAAAACCGGTGGTTTCCTGCAACACCGGCGCAGGCGGATATGAGGAATGCACGTCAATGTCGAAACGCCCACCGTTCCTCCGCAAGGTATAATTAAAAAATAAGAAACACAAAAAGTGAGGAGTATTTAATCTCCATGGGAGCACGTTACATTCTTGCATTGGTTCTAATGATTGCTGTGATGATCGGATGGAGCCTATTTTTCGGCAACCGTTTTGCCCCTCAACCCGATGACCCCGCAACTACCGAGACACCATCAAGTCCAGGTGAAACACAACCGGATACCGCTGCGCGAGAAACACTTGATGGAACTGATGCCTCTGTCAGCCCTGACCTCTGGACACCGGTTGAGGAAAGTCCAGATGACGCAAAAGTCAACGTCCAAACCGATAACTACACTATCGTTTTTAACGAAAAACTCGCAATCGCTAAACAGTGGCAATTAAATCACTTTCCAGACCGAACGGATGCCGACAAAAGCCCCTTGAACCTGATTCCTGAAAACGCACTCAACTGCCTCGCACTTCGGTTCGGAAATTCTCAGCTACAACTTGATTCAATCCGCGCGACATGGAGGGCAGACAAATCCGAAGTTGACATTACAAACGGACAAAAAACTGGCACACTCGTCTTTGGGACAACAATCGGAGAGAAACTACAAGTCACAAAGCAGTTCATTTTCAATCCGGACAGTTACTTCGTTGATATGAAGCTAACCTTCCAAAATGTCTCTGATGAACCGCTGCTTATGGGTGGGACCGAACCCACAAACGGATACCAACTTCAGTGGGGACGCGGTATCAATGCCGACCTGCTCCCGCATGAAAAGAAGAGTGGAAAACGGGGACGCCGCGGCAGTGAAGGCGCAAAAGCATATATCGGTGAGGACAAACCGAGGCGTGAGCTCAAATCTGAACAGGCTTTCGCGACGGTTCTCTGGGCAGGGATGGACAGCCAATACTTCAGTGCATTGATGATTCCAGATCCGCAACTTGCCGCTACATATAAATTTATAGAGACGCCACAGGCAAATGTTACAACTGACATCGCTGTCACCGCGCCGACGGAGACTGCCGCACTTGTACTCCCCAGTTTTTATCTTGCCGCACAGGAGGAGAGAACGCATATTTTCCGACTTTACGTCGGACCAAAGGACGATACAATTCTAAAGAGTATAGAGGCACCGAATGCACCTGAGAATCCAGTGCGTCTCTCGAAAATCATCGACTTCGGATTCTTCTGGCCCCTCGCGTGGGGAATGCTCTGGGTATTCAAAGGCTTGCACAGTATCTTTGGGAACTACGGCATCGCGATTATCCTCCTGACCGCTTTGGTGAAGGTAATTTCTTACCCCTTCACACGCAAAGCACATAAATCTATGAAGGAGATGCAAAAACTTCAACCGCAGTTGGTGGAATTGAAGGAGAAATACAGGGATGACCCACAGAAACTCAATCGCGCCACGATGCGACTCTACAAGGAACACGGCGTCAATCCGTTAGGGGGCTGTATACCATGGCTTCCACAAATCCCGATTTTTTGGGCACTCTTCGCACTGCTCGGAAGCGCGGTCGAACTCCGTGGAGCACCTTTCCTTTTCTGGATTGATGACCTTTCTGCCCCTGATACTTTAGTCGATCTACCTTTCACGATTCCATTGATTGTCACGCAAATAGATGCCGTCCGCCTCTTGCCTATAATAAACGGTTTGACAACTTGGCTCCAACAGAAATTCGTCGGCAATATGGCACCGACAACGGACAACATGCAAGCAAAATTGATGCAGTTTATGCCGCTCATTTTTATCTTCATCTTTTATAACTGGGCATCTGGGTTTGTGTTGTATTGGCTGTGCAATAATGTTTTCACAATAGCGCAACAATACTTACAAAACCGAAGCGAAACTGACGAAGATCAATCCGCACCAGCAGACACGAAAAAAAGGAACAACTCCAAACGAAAGTAAACTATTTTAACGAGAACGTAGCCTGCAACACCGGCGCAGGCGGATATACGGAAAGTCGCGTGAAATCACTAACCCACTTGACCGAACCGCAAGGTATAATTAAAAAGAGAATATTAATCTATGCAGCACTACATCGAAACCGAAGGCGATACAGTGGAGGAAGCAATTGAACACGCACTCACCGAACTCGAGGCAACTCGGGATCAGGTCACCATTGACATTGTCAACGAACCTACGAAAGGAATTTTGAACTTCGGTGCTAAACCGGCGAAAATCCGCGCAACGCTCAAACAAGATGTCTCTTCCGCACCAGAGACAATCCTAAAGGAGATGCTCAGCCGGATGGGGATTGACGGAGAGGTCGAATCAAACTTCGTTGATGGAAGCACGCACCTCAATATCGTTACTGACAGCCCCGCACTGCTCATCGGGAAACACGGGCAGACCCTCGATGCAATCGAACGGTTGCTTAATTGTATCGTCAACAAAGCCTCACTTGTGAAAAAACGCGTTTTCGTCAACACAGAAGGCTATCGGGAACGCCGAGAAGAACGACTCGTCGAAATGGCACACCAAGTCGCTGAAAAGGTCAGGTATACCGATCGGGAAGTCGTTCTCGCACCCATGTCCGCACGCGATCGGCGTATCATTCATGTCACCTTAAAAGAGGATGAGGTCGTGTCTACCTACAGCCAAGGCGAAGGTGAAATGCGACGCGTCGTCGTCACAACACAACAACCTTAAAATGGCAATTAGCGGTCAGCCGTCAGGCAGATTTTTTTCAAAAAATCCTTTCAGCGATCAGTTAAGAGGGTATCATTTAACGAAGGTCTCTTTGCTGGTTGCTGACTGCTGATGGCTGGTTGCTGACTGCTGATGGCTATTCTATGAAATTCCACGATACGATTGTTGCCATCGCAACAGCACGGGGTGAAGCTGGCATCGGCATCGTTCGAGTGAGTGGTGACCTGGCTCTACCAATCGCCGCTGAGTTGTTCCGATCGCCGCGCGGCGTGTCTCCCACAGAACTGTCAACGCATACGCTTACTTATGGACACGTCGTGGATACAAACGCCTCTGGTGAAATCATTGACGAAGTGTTACTCGGCATCATGCACGCACCGAAGACATATACCGGTGAAGACATCGTCGAGTTTAACTGCCACGGCGGTCCGGTGACACTCACAACAGTGTTAGATTTGGTGGTGAAGAACGGGGCGCGGGTCGCCGAACCGGGGGAATTTACAAAACGTGCCTTCCTCAACGGAAAACTGGATTTAGCACAAGCGGAAGCAGTCGCCGAACTTATCGCCTCAAAAACAGATCTCAGCCGAAAAATCGCTATTGAGGCACTCGCCGGAAAACTCTCTGATACGGTAAATTCCCTTAGTGACCGACTCGCTGACTTGCTCGCAGAAATTGAGGCATCCATCGACTTTCCCGAGGAAGATCTGGATTTCATGAAGGTGGAGACGCAACTTGAAACGGCGCGTGCTGTTCAGACCGAATTAACGGCACTACTTGACACTGCCAATGAAGGGAGAATTATCACAGAAGGGGTCAATGTCGCTATATTGGGTAAACCGAACGTCGGAAAATCAAGTTTACTCAATGCACTCGTTGGAACGACACGCGCAATCGTTACAGACATACCCGGCACGACACGCGATACAATTGAGGAAACGATTAACGTCAACGGCATCCCGTTGAAACTCATTGATACCGCTGGAATTCGACACACTCATGATATTGTAGAACAGCAAGGTGTGGAACGGAGCAAAGCGGTACTTGATAAGGCAGAATTGTTACTGTTACTGTTCGATGCCTCGCAACCGTTGAACGACGCAGATCTCGAACTCTTACAGATAACAAAATCCGCCAAGGTAATTCTTATCCTTAACAAGGTGGATCTACCCGTTCTGACACCCGCAACGATGTTGCTTGTGCACTGTCCTAAAAAGCGGGTTGTCGAGACAGCGATTCCTGAGGGTAAAGGACTTGATGCCCTGAAATCTGTGATCTGTGAGGAATTGCTTGGCGGTGAATTGGTCGTCGGTGAATCACCGATTCTGACAAACGCTCGTCACCAAGAAGCGCTCCGACGCGCCGGCGAAGGACTCGATTATGTGATAGAGAGTCTCGAAAACAGTATGCCTCCTGATCTCGTCGCTGTTGATCTGCGAATCAGTTTGGACAGTCTCGGAGACATCGTCGGCAAGACGACAACTGAAGATATTTTGGATAGAATCTTCTCTCAGTTCTGTGTCGGAAAGTAAACAAAATTAGAACTTTTATCGTAATTAGGTGTGTCTATTTTCTGCATGTGAGCAGAGGGCATTGGTTCTGAGCACAACATCACAAAGGAGAGAATCGTGTTAGGCGCAAAACAACAGTGGTGTCCTCGCTGCAAAAGGCACGTACAAACAGAGCAGAAGCAGTCCTACGTTGGCAGGCAGAAAGAGCTCGTCAGAATTATTATTACCTGTTTCAAGTGTCGAACAACGCTGTCGAGCAAAACAACCAGCGCAGCTGCACTTCGGCAGAGCGAAGAAGAGACCCCAGCTCAACAGTAACGCCAGTTTGAAAATAAATCTGTAGGTGTTTTTGCTTGGGTGTTTCCTGCAGGTAGAGCGGTAATGACACCGAAAAAATCGCAGAATGTAAAGAGATCTGACGTTTTTCAAGACCCTTTCTGCGTCAATAACGGTAGCGAAACCCAACTTAACACTTTTATCAAACTCACGTTATATAGAAAAAGTGTTAGATTAGGAGAATCTAATATATTTCTTGAATTCATCCTATCACACGAAGATTTTTGAGAGTTGTCCAAAGTTTACTGTAATCAAAAAAGGAGAAAAAGAATGTTCAATTCTGTTTTTCGCCGCATGTCGTTCGGTGTCCTACTGCTGATGGTAGGTACAGTCCCGACGCTCATCGCGAGCGACGAAATTAAATGGGAAAAAACGCTTGAGGACAGCATGACAAAAGCCGCAGAGACCGGCAGACCGATGATGATGGACTTCTACACCGATTGGTGAGGGTTCTGTAAGCGGCTGGATGCCGAAACGTTTACGGATGCACACATTATCGAGCTTTCTGAAAAGTTTGTTCCCGTCAAAGTGAATCCAGAGGATAAGGAACGTCCAATCAATGAAGAGACGCGGAGTCGGTATGGTGTCACTGCTTATCCAGCGGTCCTGTTCGTCAGTCCGGATGGCGGTCTTATCCAAAGGGCGTCAGGATTTCTCACACCGGATCAATTTTCACCAATTATGGAAGATGCCTTGAAAAAAGAGGCGGAATTTCAAGAGAAATTGGAAAAATTGAAGGCAAAATCGGATGATGCCAAACTCAACGCTCAAGTCGCGCTAACCTACCTCCAACGGATGCAGCTTGAAGAAGCAGTCTTGTTCAGTGAAAAAGCATTTGCGCATGATCCGAAAAACCGTACAAAACTCATCCCGAACCTACACAACCAATTGGGACTCGCTTATGGCGCGCTCGTTGAAGGGGCTATGCTTGAAAACAGCGAAGACGCGGAAACTCACTTTGAAAAGGCTGTCTTGCACTTCAAAACCGTCATAGACACGTACCCGAAAAGTGAAGCCTATGAACCCGCCCAATACTATCTCGGCGTAACGTTTGCCATCAAAGGGAATTATGAAGATGCAATCGCGACGCTTGAAAAGTTATCCCACCATGCTCAGGACAGGAACATAAGACAAAACGCCGAAGCAATGCTGGAACGGGTCAAAGATTTGGCGAGTTCTCACTAACAATCTCCGGTAGGTGCGGTTTCATATCGCACCTACAGCATCAACTCGGAGATCTCTTCTGGGGTTAGATATCGATATTCTCCAGACGGAAGATTGTCTAACCGCAAATTACCGATTCGGATCCGTTTCAAGCGGATTACCGGATGTCCCACGGCTTTAAACATTAGACGTACCTGCCGTTTCTTACCCTCGTGAATCACTACCTCAAATCTCGCTGTCGCTCCATCTTTACTTACTTTTAAACGTTTGACTTTCGCGGGTGCCGTTGTGCCGCTCGGAATCGTAACACCTTGACGCAACCGTTGAATCGCGTCGTCGCTCGGCACACCCTTCACCCACACGAGATAGGTTTTCTCTACTTCATGGCTCGGATGTAGCAACCGATAAGCAAAGTCTCCATCGTTTGTGAAAAGAAGAAGTCCCTCGGTCTCCAAGTCCAAACGTCCGACAGGATAGATGGTACCGGACAGATCTGCGACGAGATCCATGACGGTAGGTCGCTTGCGTTCATCGCGGCGTGTCGTTAGGTAGCCTGCAGGTTTGTTCAGCATCAGATAGATACGTTCTACTAAGGGTTCAACCTGTTTCCCCTCGAATTCAACAGCATCGATTCCTACATTAATCGGGTGTCCCGGGACCAAAACGGATTCGCCGTTGACAGTGACTAAACCGGCTTGGATGCTCCTTTTCACCGACCGCCGAGAGGCGATTCCTGAGGTCGCAATATACTTTTCAAGTCTCATTTTTCTATGTGCCAGCCCTTTTCCATCGCAGTGCGTCTAAGGTGTCGGTCCGGATTGACGGCGACTGGATGTCCAAACAATTCCAGTTTGTAGGCATCGGTGTGATGATTTCCGTATGCATAAGAATCACTCAAGTCAAAACCGTGTTCCGTTACGAGTTGTTGGGAAAGTTTCGCTTTGTTTTCTGCAAAAGGATGCAGTCCGATGCGTTTTCCCGTAAACCTTCCATCGACCACCTCCAATTCGTGAGCGACCATCATATCGGTTTGAAAATGCTCATGAAATGGCCGGACGAGGAACGACAACGAACCCGACATAAGAATGACTGTCCTGCCTTCAGCGCGATGGGCATGGATCAAATCGGAAATATGGGGCGCGATACTCGCACGCAGTGGGTCAACAAAACATCGGCGGGCAATCTCATGGATGTGATTTTCTTCTAAACCGCGGAGATAAATCTTGTTAGATTTCGCTACTGGCAGGGACTTAACCCTCAGAAAATTGGATGTCCACGCAAGCAAATTCGGTATAGGAATCTCGCCGTGGTTCAACAGATATGTCAGAAAAACCTGCTCTGAGGAGAGACGGATGATTGTGCCATCTAAGTCGAAGATGGCACATGTTTTGGATGCTGTCATGTCGTCTGCTGCCCCAACGCACGTCGATACGCTTTAACAGCGGCTTCCAATCCGATATAGAGCGCGTCTGCCATCAAATGATGACCAATAGAAACTTCAACGAGTCCCGTTAATTTCTGCATCAATGGTAAATTTTCAAGGTTCAGATCGTGTCCTGCGTTGACTCCAAGCCCTAAATCCACTGCTTTCACCGCCGCAGTTTCCAGAAGCGCGAACTCGTGTTCGATCTCTGTCTTTGTCTGTGCCATCGCATAAGGGGCAGTATACAGTTCAATTCTGTCTGCACCGATGTCATGCGTCCTTGCTATCTGTTCCACATCGGTTCCACTGAATAGGCTCACACGGATATCCGCATTCTTCAACGCTTCGATGATCGGTTTCAACATATCGCCATCTTTGCGGATATCCCAGACGGTGTGGCTCGTTATCTCGCCCGTGACAACAGGGACGAGCGTGCATTGCGTCGGTTTTGTGCGTAGCACCATATCAATAAGATCGGGTCTCGGATCGCCTTCAATGTTATATTCAATGTTGGGTATTTTTTGGGTATTGATTTCTATTAACCCTTCGGCGATGTCTTTCACATCTGTAGGTCTGATATGACGCTGATCCTCACGCGGGTGGACAGTAATCCCTTGTGCCCCAGCGGCGACACAGGTGTCAACAGCGGTGAGCACATCCGGAGTATCACCACCTCGCGAATTCCGCAGTGTTGCGATTTTGTTTACATTCACACTTAATGCTATCATTTTTTCTCCATCAGGTTCGTTCGAACCTTCCCTTGCGCTTAAGGGAAAATTCCCAGTTGCATATAGGACTGTGCAATCCTATGAATGGCATTGATAAATGCCGCCGTTCGGTAATCCACAGGACCATTTTTGTTGTTGTACTGTATGCGCGTTTCACGTATCTCTTGATAGGCAGTTATCATTGTATCCTGAAGTCCGGAGTTTACGAGGTCCTCCTCATCGGCACCGTGTATCAACTCAAGTTCATCTTTTGAGAACTTATAGCCAGTTGCTTTCTCAATAGCATGACGCATCGCGTGTTGGGTTTGGTCTTCAAAACGTTTGCCGAGCCTTCCCAATTGTACATGCGATAGATTCCGAAGCCATTCAAAATAAGAAACAGTAACACCGCCCGCGTTGAGGAAAGTGTCCGGTATAATCATAATCCCTCGCTCTTGGAGAATTTCATCGGCAGTCGGAGTCGTGGGTCCATTCGCAGCTTCAGCGATAATAGTGGCTTTGATTCGGGGCGCGTTTTCCGCTGTAAGTTGATTTTCAAGCGCAGCGGGGATTAGAATATCGCATGCTAATTCCAGACCATCACTCGGATTCTCAATGAGTTCAGCACCCGGGTACCCACGGATCGATCCGGTTTCCGCACGATACACGGCGACTTTTTCCACATCAAATCCCCGTGGATCATAGATGCCGCCGTTTCGCTCGATAATCCCAATGACGCGGGCATCCGCCTCCATCAGAAACTTGGCAGCATGATAGCCGACATTACCGAATCCTTGGATTATGATGCTTTTTCCGTGTAGACCGGGAGATAACCCAAGCGGTTTCATATCCTCTGCAAAACCGCATGCTTCTTGTAAACCGAAGGCGACCCCGCGTCCAGTAGCCCCTTTCCGCCCATAAATCCCGTTTTGTTCGATCGGCTTACCTGTTACACATGCGGTAGCATTCAGTTTGTCAGGTGCCATTGTGATATAGGTATCCAGAATCCACGCCATCTCAGTCTCACTAGTACCGAAATCCGGTGCCGGCACATCTATCCCGGGTCCGATGTAATTCTTCTGGATCAGTTCGTATGTGTAACGGCGAGTAATGCGCTCCAATTCGCTTTCGGAATATTCGCGTCTATCCAGTTGAATGCCACCCTTAGCACCACCGAACGGCACGTCAACAAGCGCGCACTTGTAGGTCATCAATGCCGCAAGTGCCATTATCTCGTCTTCGTTAACGAGTGTGCTGTAACGGATGCCACCTTTCGTTGGGAGAATATGGTGGCTATGCTCTGCGCGCCAGCCATGTATGGTTTGAATAGTCCCGTCGTCCCGTTTTATCGGAAACGTGAAATGGCACGAGTTATTACAAATCTTTATCTGCTCCAAAAGCCCGCGCGGATAGTCAGTGAATCGGGCAGCCTTGTCGAAATCCTTATTCACTTTCTGGAAAAACGAGAAGCCTTCTGTCATGATGCTCAACCTGAATGTAAGAACGGGCGAGGTACAGAGACCTCGCCCTTTTATGATTATCAGTTCTCGGTAACAAGAGGGTGTTTTTGCTTGGGTATTTCCCTTGTTAAACGAAAACCTCTTAACCGATAACTGACAACTATGGTAAACCAGAAAAATAAACGGACATTTTCCCCGATCCGGTAGGCGAGGATTGTATCCTCGCCTCTTTAGAGTGTCTAATTAATTCTAAAGTTTTACCATAAAAGCCTGCGTAGCAGGCGTACTGAAAACTACTTTTGCTACCGTTGTCGAATGAATTTTTGGAGACGTGCGTCTGCTTGAACTTCGCCGACGTACATATCGCCGTGCGAATCCAACCAGATCCCATGCGGGCATGCCATAAATTCACCGGGGACGGAACTGCCGCGTTCGCTACCCCATTGAGAGACAACCTCGCCATCCAACGTCATGATTGTGATACGTTGATCCAACTCGGCGATATAGACGAGTTCCTCTTCATCAATGTAGATCGTATCTGGATGCGCCAGGTCCCCCCATTCTTCAATGTACTCACCGTCAAGGGTGAAAAATTGGATGCGGTTGTTTTCCCTGTCGGCGACCATAAGTCTATTGCGCGGATCGACTCTCACGCAATGCGGGAGGTCAAACTCACTGGGACCTGTCCCCGGCTGTCCCCACGATTTAATCAACTCACCCTCGGGCGAGTATTTGTGGACGCGGGCGTTGCCGTAACCATCGGTGATATAAAGTTCGCCATCGGGTCCGACTGCCAAATCTGTCGGCTTATTGAAGGGTTCGCCTTCCGCTCCAGGAACATCCGGTGTGCCGAGCGTCATCAGGAGTTCACCGTCCGTAGTGAACTTCCGCATAACGTGTGTGTCACGTTCCGTACAATAGATATTATCGTCGTCATCGATGAAAATCCCGTGAGCGTCCTTGAGAATATCATCGCCCCAAGAGTCGATAAAATTGCCGTCCCGATCGAAGACGATCATCGGATGTTCACTGCGACTGTAAACATAGATGCGATCTTGTGAATCAACAGCAACAGCGGGGACCCAACCAAATTCCCATCCGTCTGGAAGTGTCCACCAATTTTCTTGCACAGTATATTGATGTGTGCCTTGTCCGTAAACCATAAATTTTCTCCCTACTCCAAAATGAATTGGCATCTATTTTAGCAGGTTCATCGTGATTTCTCAAGGGAAATTTACAGGGCGTTTTGTCTGTAGGGGCGACCTCCCGGTCGCGATTCTTCCATTCTTCAATCCTACTGATCCTGATTCGGGCGATATTTGTTGATATTTGTAAGCTGGGCAGAGTGTAGTGAAATCCAACAATTGATTACCGAAAGGTTTGCGTAACAACCCGTACTGACAACCGATGACTATGCCGTAGGAGCGATCTCCTGATCGCGACGCCTCCCATGCAATGGAAAGGAAACTGAAAATTGAGCGTCTCTTGTGAGCGAATCTATTCCCAAATTCAATGAGACGGGAATCCTACTACCTTAATAAGGTCTGTATTGTTCATGATGCCTCTCACCCGTTCAGCATTTCTACCCCAACCGTAAAGCGGGACATTGCTGACAGTGTGTCCACCTGTGCTCCAAGAAATTTCAGGAACGTATCCCTTCCCGTTATTTTTATGAACTTTCAAACCCCCCGTTTCGTGGTCAGCAGTAACAAGAATAAGGGTATCGTCTCGTCGAGAAACGCGGTCAATAATGGTTTGAACTGTTTTGGAAAACTCAATTGTCTCCAAAATGTTGCGTTCAATGTCATTAGAGTGGCCAGCATGATCAATACGCCCGCCCTCAACAAGCAAGAAGAAACCTTCTTGCGCATTAGAGAGGATGTCCAATGCCACCGTCACCATCTCTGACAGGTGGGGCAAAGCGTTCGGACCATCGAACATGTATGGAATATTCGTATCGCCGAACTGTCCGGAAACACGATCTTCAGTGTCGGTATCAAGGTGCAACAATGCCTCTCGATCGGTCACGACGGTATACCCTGCGGCTTCGGCATCTTTCTCAGTGAGTCCATTGCCACCACCACCCAAAAGGACGTTTGGGCGAGTGAGATGAAGATAATCATGCGCAATATCAGCGAGGTTGTTGCGTTGGGGGTTATGTGCAGCAAATGCTGCAGGCGTTGCATGAGTGATGTAGGTAGTTGACACAAGTCCAGTCCATCTGCCCTGTGCCTTGGAAATTTCTAAGAGCGTCTTCAATGGAGCACCACTACCGGGGAATTCCATGCTGATGACGCCGTTGTTGACTTTGTGTCCCGTTGCCATGGCGGTTGCGGCGGCGGCGGAGTCGGTCATGGGTGAATCTGCCGCATAAGTCGCCATTTCTGCATGGTGTGGAAATGCTTCAAAAGACAGAGTGCCTGTTTCACCATAGGCGTAATATCCCGCAGCTTTGACTGCTTCAAAGCCCATACCGTCCCCTATGCAAAAGATTACATTCTTCGGGGAGCAGGAATCAAAAAATGGCAATTCGGATACCATGAATGCCTCCTCAGAGTTGTATTGTTGATGTCAATTCGGTTTCACAATCACAAAACTGATACCCTACAGTTTATAGTAAAGCCGGAAAATACTTGGACACTTTAGAAAACACAACACCCCATCTCGCTGGCGAGGTTTCCTAACCTCGCCACATTATCAAAACTTCCGAGACTAAAACCTCGCCTTTTAAAGCGGGGATACAGTCTCGCTTTAGTGAATGAGACCCAAGCGTTTTTTTGAAAAAACACTTGACATTTTTTGTAAATTGTGGTTTAATATTCTTACATGGTGGCGGTGGATTCTACCTCCTGCAAGGGAGTGCCACCGCACCGTTTAGAAGCGGTATGACCATGTAAAGGAACACCATGTATACCACAAATTACAAACTCTTTCGTGCGCCACGTCTACGCAACTTAAAACGAAAGACGTGGATAGCACACACACTATGGAACTACTTTCTCGGATGGCAACGCACGCGATATTCTCTTGGATTGCCGTATCTCTCCTACAAAGAAATGTCGCGAGCGTTCACGATACTGCGTAAGTCGCATCCTGATATATTTGCACACTGGCGTGAGTTGGATTCTTGGGCAGCACGGCAAATCCTCAAACGTCTCGATGAAGGATACGAGCGTTTCTTTAAGAAAATCGCCAAGCGACCTCCAAAGTTTAGATCGTTTCGTAAGCCTTACTCGTTTACGATGTGTCCCTCTGGATACAAGTTTGCTGACCCTGTCGCGGGCGATAAAGGATTTGGAATCTACTCTGACAACGTGACGATCATGGGCAAAACATACCGATTTAATCTCAGTCGCCCTATATTTGGCACTATCAAAACTGTTACGATCAAAGAAGATGCACTTGGCGATTTTTACATGTCTGTTGTTACGGATCACAAGCAGTCGCATCTCAAGCCAATGACGGGTAATGCCGCAGGGTTTGATATGGGAGTCAAAACAATGTTGACGTGTTCCAATGGAAAACAATATCAATCGCCCCAATTTTTCACTGCGTCCCTTAATAATGTGAGAACAGCAAATCGCCAACTTTCCCAAAAACAGCGTGAAAGTAAAAATAGAGAACGAGCAAGGCAACATCATGCACGCACCCATAGAAAACTTGTGAGACAACGCGAGGATCATCATTGGAAACTCGCCCTTGAACTTGTTCGTAGATTTGATGTGCTGTTCTTTGAGACATTGAACCTTGACGGTATGAAACGCCTCTGGGGTCGTAAAGTTTCTGATATAGGATTCTACGCATTTCTCCAGAAAGTCAAGTGGCAAGCAAAGAAACGCGGGAAGCGTGTTGAATTCATTGCCCAATGGCAACCGACGACTTCCGTTTGCCATATCTGTGATATGCGTGTTTCGCTTGAATTGAGCGATAGAACATGGACGTGTGAACATTGTAGCACCCATCAGGACCGGGACGTGAACGCCGCTATAAACATCCTTAAGGTTGGGGCATCAACCTTTGGAGTAGAGAACGTTAGACTTGCAATCGCAAGCAGTTCTTGACGATACCAGAATCTCCAGCCTTCAGGCTGGAGAGTATGTCAAACAGTGTAAACTTAATTATGGGCTTTACTATAAAGGCTAATAGACGTGTATCACTATGCTATCTACTTCACAAGAATCTGATTGAAAAGGGCACGGGTCGTTTCCGTCCACTTTCCGTAATCCTGTAAAAAAGTTTCTGCCGCGGGTTTGTCGTTCCTTCTTGTATATCCGAGACGGCGTGCCAGTTGTCCGAGTTCCGCACGATTTTTAGGAAGCTCATCCAGTGCTCGATCGTGTACAATCCGTAAGGCGTTTTCAACGCGTCTAAGAAATTGATACGCTTCCGCTAATCCATCGCGTTGTTCCTCTGTCAGCACCCCAATCTTGTGTAATCTTTCAATCGCGAGGGGTGTGTTTTGCACACGCACAGAAGTTTCTCCGCCGCCATGCACCAATTGAAGGATTTGAACAACAAATTCTATATCCACAAGTCCGCCATATCCTGATTTGACATTAACTGTAGATGTCTGTGTTTTGCCACCCCTTCTACGTCGAGTAGATGTCCTTCGAGTCGCTTGTGCTTCCTTTCGTTGACGTGTATGCACAATCTCGGCAATCTCCTCAGACGTTAGGGCATCCGCATAACAGAAAGCGTGGGCGATTTCTAAAAATCGGTTTCCGAGGTGTTCTATGTCTCCGGCGACGACGCGTGCACGTGTTAATGCCTGACGTTCCCAAACCTCCGCGGTGTTATCGTAGTAATTCTGATAGCCCGCCAACGACAGTGCAATCGCACCACCTGCCCCGTGCGGACGAAGCCGCAAATCGACTTCATAGATACCCATCCCCTGATTTCCAGCAAGTTGATTTACTAACTCCAAACCGACGGCTGAAAAATACTCCACGTTTGGCATACCTTGTGTCGTTTCACCGTCTGCCGAGTAGACGTACATAACGTCTAAGTCTGAGCTGAAGTTCAATTCTCGTCCGCCGAATTTACCCATTGCAATGATAGAGAACGTTACAGGTGTCCCATCGGGAGCAAGTGGCGTGCCGTGCGTCTCGCGGAGTTCTGCTTCAATTTCTGGATAGAGGGCTTGCAAAATAGCCTCAGCCAAATCAGAAAGTTCTTGCGTTGTATCCGGCAATGTCGCGTTTCCAAGAATGTTTCGTAGGGCGATACGCCAAATCTCGTCGTTCTTATACCGACGGAGGAGTGACAGCATTTTATCTCGTGGCGAGTCTGTTACAACTTTCAATGCCTCTGCTTGTTTTTCCACGAGTGTCTTAGACTGTTCTACGAGCTCGGGCACCGTCAGTAAATCGAAAAGTTCAGGGCTCCTGATGAGTAATTCTGCAAGGTAAAGGCTCGTCCCACAGACCCCCGCAAGTGCCTCAAGCGTTGACGGCTTTTCCATAAACATCGTGTAATAACTGCTACGCGCACCCACCTTATCCGTGAATGCCGAAAGATAACGGAGCGCCATGTCAGGGTTAGGCGAATCGCGTAAGATAGTGAGGAGCGTCGGGGCAAGTTGAAAAAAGATGCGACGTATCCCGGGCGAAAATTGGACACCATCGCCACCGTTTGCCAATCGGTTCAGTAGGCGGTGTGCCTCGCGGGCATCCATAAAACCGAACGGCCCCAAAGCCGCTTCAATTTGCTCGGATTCGTCCATTGCGAGGAGTAAGGCGATGTCAAGTCCACGTTCTGTTTGAAGTGGAGTCGCTGTGATTTTTTCAAAAATTTGACGAACCTGTGTAACGTGATTGTGATAATCCTCCCGAAATGCTGTCAGGGCATTCTTTTCAACTGTATCACGGTAACCGGCGCGTCGGGCGAGCTGCAACTCTTCGCTCTCTTTATCTGGAATAGAGTAACGTTGTTGGTCTCCTTCGATTTGAATACGATGCTCAATTGTTCGTAGGAACCGATAGGCATTCGCAAGTGTATCGGCATCTGCCTCACTTAACAAGGCATTTACCTGCAGTGCCGCAAGCGTCTCCAACGTATTCTGTGAACAGAGAGATTTCTTCTTTCCACCGTGAATCATCTGGAGACACTGTGCCGTAAATTCAATATCACGAATGGCTCCTGGACCGAGTTTAACGTGTTTGTCAAGGTCTAAATTCTCACGAACGAGTTGCTCTTCTATACGTCCTTTCGTGCCCCGGATGTCCGCTTTAATTTCACTGAGCGTTACGCCATCTAAATAGCGTTGATACACAAAGGGTTGGATCATACGGATGAACGTGTCGCCAAATGCCATATCTCCAGCGACAGAACGCGCTTTAATGAGGGCTTGACGTTCCCACAGTTCGCCCCAACCTTCGTAATAACTTTCATAACTTTCCATAGAGCGGATGATGACCCCAGCACTGCTTTCTGGGCGTAAACGGACATCTACACGAAAAACATATCCCTCCGCTGTTATCTCGCTCATCGCCTTAATAATGAATTCACACAATCGGGAGTAGTATTCATGATTGTCTGTTCCCGTATCCGTTTTACCTTCATCGGAATAGACGAAAATCAGGTCAATGTCAGAACTAAAATTGAGCTCATAACCCCCAAGTTTTCCCATACCGATGATAGCGAACTGGCAAGGTCCCGTTCCTTCCTCGTTCATCGCCGTTCCAAAACGGGGTTTCATTATCTCATCACATCCGAGTTCATAACAGTGCTGTAAACTGGCTTCTGCCAAGTTGCTGAGTTCTAACGTCGTCGTCTCCAAATCAGCGAGTTCCAATAGATCGCGCAACCCGATTCGGAAACTTTCCTGCCGTTTATAGCGACGCATCTCCCCTAACTTCTGATCTAAATTACTGAGCTCCATGAACACTTCTGCTAATTCATTATACATCAGCTGCCGAGTCTTGGGCGCACCAATGATACTCGGATTCAGAACATCAAAGAAAAATTCAGGATTACGGACAAGAATATCTGATAAATAAGACGACGAACCGAAACTCAGCATCATCCGCCGCATAAGGATCGGAACATCCGCTAACACTTCATACAGCCATTTTTGGCTCAACGCCGCTTGTGCGAACCGCACGAAATGATTCAGGGCTGTATATAAATTCGGAGAATCCAAAGCTTCTTGTACGAGTTTAGAGGCGATCTTAGCGAAGGCAACTTGGGTTTCCTTATCCGCACTCGCAAGTATCTGTAGTTGCTGATATATGGCTGCCTGATCGGAGCAATCGGCGAGAAGGACCTCAATCTTCTCTCGCTCTGATTCTGGGACGGGCAATTGTGTACTGGGCATTTTTCCTCCGTGATACCACCCAACGCCTAAAGGCGTGGGCTTCGGTTTCGTAGCAACTGCGTTCTTACCAGAGGTTTGAACGTCTTAGTGTCGCTCCACCCGCAGGCTATTATTCCGTCTCCGCCGCACTCACGAGGTTGCGATCGAACGGCTTTATCGCGTATCCTTACGCGGGTACCCCAGCCTGCAAAATGTTTCTGGCAGCGTTGATGTCTCTATCGTGGTGTGAACCACATTCAGGACACCTCCACTGCCTATCTTGTAGCGTTAGATTTTCGTTAAGGTATCCACATTCGAAGCAAGGTTTCGTTGTAGCTGTCCAACGCCCTGCTGTCAAGAAGGTTTTACCGTATTTGGCACACGTCCAATGAAGTATCAAAGAAAACTCACCGAAGGCTACGTCAGAGATTTTGCGTCCCCAAAGGTTTTTCATGCCTTCAAGGTTCAGCGTCTCTATCGCAATTGTATCGTATTTACGGACAAGTCGAAATGCTAACTTGAAGAACCAATCGCGTCTCTGATTCGCGATTTTCTTATGAACACGGGCGAGGTGACGCTTCGCGCGATACCACGCATATGAACCTTTTTGCTTGCGGGAGAGTGCCTTGTTTGCCGAACGAATTGCGTTGAGACCTTGCTTATAGAATTCGGGGGACGCTATTCTCGTACTATCTGAAAGTGTGAGGAATGTTTTCATTCCGAAATCTGCCCCTGCCACATTACCGGTCAAAGAGAGTTTCTCGGAGGGATCGCAGTCTTCACAGCAGATGTAGAGGTAGTAGTCGCCTACAGTGTCACGTTTGATGGTTACCGTCTTTATCGTGCCTGTCCAGTCTCGGTGTTTCCAAAAGGTGAAGGACTTACCCAGACAGTTGATTGTCAACCGATTGCCTTCTATTTTCAAACCTGCTTGTGTGAACGTCAATGAGTTATATTTGTGATTTGGCTTGATTTTCGGTCTACCAACTTTACGTTTCGTTTTACCTGCTTTTCGGTCTTTCTTGTTCTCGAAGAACTTTTCATATCCCAAGTGGATACGTTTTGCAACCTGTTGGATAACCTGACTCGGCAGTTGATTCCAATGCGGTTTCGTCCGCTGTTTTAACTTTGTGATATGGCTGCATATCCGAGCAAAAGATGCATATTTGCCGTAGATACGGTAGTAACGTCTCTGCAACATCAACAGGTGAACATGCACACGATGCAAGTCGTCAATCAGGTTGCCAATTTGTATCAGATTCGATTGGTGGTAGAACTCATATTTTTCGGTTTTCATGGTATATCGTGCATCGTGTCTTTAACCTCTGTGAAGTGGGTGGGACCGACACACAATCAAGCGATTGTGCTTCACATGTCGGTCCAACACGATACTCTAATTATACCACAATTTTTTACGATTGTGAAATGTTTTAAGGAACGTTTTGGTCTAATTCAATAGGGCGGACATTCATCCTAAACCTAAAGGATTAGGCTTTCTGCCCAGATTTTCGGTAAGAAACACAAAGGGATGACGTTCTCTGGTGAACAGATTGCGATAGAAAAAGTGTGTGATAAACAGAAGCAGCAGCGAAATTACCCGACATATAAAACCCGTCTCAATGGACGCTGTGAAGTGCATACGCTTATTTAGACCACAATTTCGCAAAGCTAAGATAAGTTTTTTCTTTGAAATTCGACAGGTGTCAGATCTCCTAACGCCGAATGCGGGCGTTTGTGGTGATACACCTGTGTGATAAGATGCCCGATACGCTCTCTGGACCTCATGGATGTCGTGATAGTCGTTGAGATGAACTTCTTCCTCCTTGAGGGTTCGGATCAACCGTTCGGCGTATCCGTTCTCCCAAGGACACCCTCTGCGAGCTATCGAAATCTCAATAGCGTGTGCTTTGAGCACCGAGAGATACGCCTTTGAAAGATATTGCACACCTTGATCGGAATGATGGATCTCCGGGGCACTTTGGCGTAAGGCATCTTCCAGGGGTTTCAACGTCAGAGATGTGTTCAACTGTCGACTCAGATGCCACGCTCTAATCATGCGAGTGAAAACATCCATGAGCAGAGCGAGATAAACGAAGCGTTGCTTGAGGCGAACGTAGGTAATATCAGCCACCCAGACCTGATCCTGATGAGAGACCTCAAGGGTTTCAAGCAAGTTGCTCCACGGTTTATCTCCCTGAAGCGATCTTGTTGTTTGACACGCACGCTTGACCGAGACCAACAGATCGTTGTCTTTCATCAACCGAGCGACGCGTCGGGTCCCAACTCTGTATCCCTGACGCACGAGGAGCTGGGTGATACGCCTATACCCGTATCTCGGATACGCTCCAGCAAGTTTTTCTATTTCCGCCCGCAGAACCGCTTCGGACGGATCCACTTTGGGTTGATAATAGAAACTGCTGCGGTTGACGCCGAGGATTTGACAAATATCTCGCACCGAATGCTCCTTTTGCAATGCCAAAATGTGGCATCGCTTCTCAGATAACGTTAGTCCAACTCCGTCAATAGTTTTTTTTGGATGTCTAACGCTACCGCCATTCTCCCAACGAGTTGCTCAAGGTGGGCGATACGCTTCTGGTCATCGCTGGACTGCTTATCAGTAGACTCAAACAACGACGACGCATTTTCAAGGAGATGTCGCTTCCACTCTGAGAGTTGATTTTCGTTGAGATTGTGGCGTCGACAGACTTCTGCTTGGGAACTGCTACCGCTGAGGACTTCGAAAACAAGTTCGGCTTTAAACTCAGGGGTGAATCTTCTTCGTTTCGCCATTAGAGACTCCTTTCAATTGAGATTGTATTGTAGCACAATCTTCCTTTAGGGAGTGGTCTAAAAAACCGTAGGCAGTACAAGGGTCTTTCATTTCAAAGTCCTCCTTTTGAAAAAAGTCTATACCAAAACAATAAAAACTATCAAGTAATATCTGTAACAACTCATCCGAAAGATAGTAAAACGCCCCCACTGCGGAAATCTCCACTATGGAGGCGTCTCTATTTATTGCCTTACGAATACCAAAAAGGTTACTCACGAGCCTTTTTCGTTCACTGGAAATCAATCACGCCAGTCGTAAGACGTACGCAAATTATCCCAGAAATTAGCTAAAGAATCAGCGTATCGTTTACTTTCACGAAGTCTGTCTTGTTCAGCTTCCTGAAGTAAACCGGAATCTATGGGGATGTCAGGCTGTTGAGAGGAACCATTACAGGTTGACCACCATTCTTCTTCAAATCTGGTCTGATTGTAGATATGTCCTTCACCATCAGCATGCGAGATGAGAATCCTTTTGGTATCTTTGTAGTATCTCCCACAGTAATAGGGGCCCTGTTCGCCGTTCGGTCCTTCATATGCGTAGACATCTACATAAGTCTTTACGAATCTAAAATATCTATCAGCATCGCTGATAGAGACAGTCATTGCAAAAACTGCCAGTGCCAAAAGACTGGCGCATAAAAAAATGTTTTTCAT
The DNA here is from genome assembly GCA_965220065.1 of Candidatus Poribacteria bacterium. GTDB lineage: Bacteria > Poribacteria > WGA-4E > WGA-4E > WGA-3G > WGA-3G. The sequence continues at coordinate 2,270,219 of OZ244804.1, read as the reverse complement.
GATCTTGTACTCCCTTTTGACAAGGAGCCTCCCTTTTGACAGATTCTAAAACATCTAACAGCAAAGCGTCAATTCAAGGAGCCTCTGACCTCCCTTATAAGTACTATAGATATAAAATCAAAAAAGTTTAGAGTCAATTTACATTTTTTTTAAAAATCTACATCAAAACAACAGAAACTATCAAGCAAACTTATGTAACCATCCACCATCCGAAACGTTTTTACTTTTATGTGCACACATGAACACCTGCACAATATCACACATGCAGATGTGCACACGTGCAGATATTCAATTCCCCAGGCACATAACCTGCAACAACGGCGCAGGCGGATCTACAGAGAGGCACTTCGTTTATTAAACCCACTTCACCGAACCGCAAGGAATAATTAAAAATATGAAGACATTGGCAATCTTGAGCAGGAAAGGCGGGACTGGCAAGACAACTCTCGCCACACATCTCTCCATCGCGGCAGAACATGCAGGGCACACCACTGCCTTGATAGATTTGGATCCACAGTCTTCCGCAGCGAAATGGCGCGATAACCGTGATGACGATACGCCCGCAGTCATTTCAACACACTCGGAACGGTTACAACAAATTCTACAACTCGCTGAAGAGAACGGCGCAACGTTGGCAATTCTCGATACCGCTCCGCATACTGAAGTCGCCGCTCTCGATGCCGCTCGTGCTTCTGATATGGCATTGGTGCCCTGTAAGCCCGCATTGATCGACCTACAGGCGATCGGCTCCACCATCGATGTCGTCCGACTCGCGAGAGTGCCGGCGCATATCGTCTTGAACGCCGTGCCACCCCGCGGGGATCTCACGCAACAGGCACGCCAAGCCGTGGACATCTACGACATCCCGTGTGCACCCTGTGAGATCGGAAACCGGATCGGGTTCGTTCACGCTTATAACGCCGGGCTGACTGTCCAAGAGTATGAACCGATGGGGAAAGCAAGTACCGAAATCGGCGCGCTTTACACGTATATCGCGAATGAAATGGGGGTCTGAAATGGGAACGAAAAAGAAGGTGAATCTCGCGGAAGTTTTCAAACAGAACGAGAAACCCCAGAAACCGGAGTTGGAAGTCGTTGAAATTACTCCGACCGAGAAAAAGAGAGTCGCGCCTTCTCGTGAGAAGAAGAAGCATATCGGGGGCTATTTCGATGAGGCGGTCTATCGACAGATGAAACATCTCGGTGTCGAGCAGAATATGACGACCCAAGACATATTGAAGGACGCACTGAACGCCTTCTTCAGACTGCACGATAAGCCGCCGATCGCTTGAGCTTGACGGACCTCGAATCGGACGTTTTACTCATTTTGTATGATTGAATGTAACATTTTCACCAATACGTAACATTCGCAATCAGTCTACCTCGACTTCAAATGTCCGTTCATCATATCAATGACAAGTTAGTCAAACGACTCTTCGGGTTTGAATTATTAGTGGCTTCCTACACGATCGCACATCTGAAGTTAAGCCTCTCCCTACAGGCGCAGGGGTGGAAATCTGACGAACGCCTGCACATCTATCTCACCAATACACTGGAGGAACCGGTCGAAAGGACAGAACGTCTACCTTTTGCAGAGTTTATCTCTGATGAGGCGAATGCGGCGGTCGCGGTGAAACGGGACGAACCGCTCCTCGTCATTCTCGGCAATCCGCCTTATCCGCAAAAGTCCGCCAATCCGAGTCGTATCGGCAGAGAGTTAACTTTTATTGGGAAACTCATTGAGGATTACAAACCAACGGATGGAAAGTTATTGGGAATTAAAGACCAGAAGAAATTTCTTCAAGCCGATTATGTAAAATTTATCCGGTGGGCACAATGGCGAATCGATAAAAATGGTGAAGGTGTTATCGGCTATATTGTTAATAATAATTTTCTTCGCGGACCAACTTTTCGCAGAATGCGGCAATCCCTAATGAAAAGTTTCAATGCTATTTACTGTTTCAATTTACATGGTGGTAGCAGGATTGGAGAAATTGCTCCTGAAGCAGAAAGAGATGAAAACGTTTTTGACATCACACAAGGGGTCACCATTCTATTATGTGTAAAAGAACCGAACAATCCTGCACCAGCAAAGATCTATTATACTGATCTTTGGGGATCCCGCACGGAGAAATACAATACACTTTCGGAGACAGATGTCCAAACCAATAAGCCGGAGCCATTTCGACCAAGATCACCATACTACTATTTTATCCTGCCTAAGGAGGCAGATCGAGTAGAATATGAAAAAGAGTCGAAGAAAATTACTGACATTTTTCAGAAAAGTTCAATTGGAATTCTCACTGCCCGCGACAGACTGACGATTCATTGGACACCTGAGGAAGTCGATGAAACGGTAACCGATTTCGTTTCACTTTCTGTAGATGAGGCACGAAAGAAATATGACCTACGTGAGGACAGCCAAGATTGGAAGGTTCATCTCGCGCAAGCTGATCTTCGTAATCATCCGGATGCTGAACAGCACATCCAATCTATAAATTATCGCCCTTATGATACGCGTTGGACTTATTATACTGGACAATCAAAAGGCTTTCACTGTGCTCCCCGTCGCTTAATTATGCGTCATCTGCAGGAAGAAAATCTTGCTCTTTGCACTCACCGCAGTCTCAGAAGTGCTACCACATGGCAACATGTCTTTGTTACAAATCGAATTATTGATGGAAATTGCCTCTCAACCAAAGATGGACCTACCCATGTGTTCCCACTCTACCGCTATCCGGATCCAGATGAGTTGGGGCTTGCCACAGAACCCGAGATCAATTTCAAACCCGAGTTTCTCAAGGCGTTCTCGGAGGCGTTAGCCCTCCCACAGACTAAACCCTTTAACCTCCCTCAAGGTGTTTCACCAGAGGAAATCCGCGGTTATGTCTATGCGGTTTTATACAGTCCTGACTATCGTGAAAAGTATTACGAATTCTTGAAAAACGACTTCCCTCGTATCCCATTGCCGAGGGATATTGAAAACTTCCGCCAACTCGCAGGATTAGGGCAACGTCTCATCAATTGTCATCTCCTGAAAGATACCCAGGCTCTACCGCAGCATCGGTTTGAGGGTGAAGGTGATGCCGTTGTTGTCTTAAAAGAGGTTCGCTACGAAGGGGGGCATGTTTGGATCAACCCAACGCAGTATTTCACAGGTGTCTCTGAGGCAGTATGGAACTATGAAATTGGTGCGTATCAGGTGTGTGAAAAGTGGCTCAAGGATAGGAGAGGGAACGTCTTAAGCCATGCAGAGGTGCGACAGTATTGTCAGATTTTGGTTGTCATTTCGGAGACGCTCCGGATCATGCGGAAGATTGATGAGGGGCTTGATTTTTAGAGTCTAAATAAATCCTGCTTGCTATTAAGGTCACGCTGTGTTAACATATCGGAAAAGTTTCAAAGGAGACACAACTATGTTTAAACTCGGCGTTATCAACGACGAAGTTTCACAAGACTTCGCCACTGTTGTCAATTTTGTAAAAGAATTCAATCTACACTCTATCGAAATTCGCTCTGTCTGGGACAAACTCCCGCATGAACTCACCGATACCGACATCGACGAGATAAAACGCTTGCTTGATGGCACCGACATTGAGATTATTGGCGTTGCATCTCCGTTCTTTAAATGCGATATGGATAACGCCGCAGAACGGAAAGAACACCTTGATATACTCAAAGGGTCTATCCGGACAGCAAAGGCGTTTGATGCGAATCTCATCCGCACTTTCGTCTTCTGGGACACTGGTGAAACCGAGGAACGGTGGGATGAGATTATCGCTTCTTACAATGAACCGCGCAGAATGATAGACGGTGAAGGGATCGTCCTCGGTATGGAAAACGAATCCACTACCTCGCTCCGCACCGCCAAACTTACAGCGGAATTTATCGAGCAGATTGACGCTCCAAATATCCGTGGTATCTGGGACCCCGCTAATGAAGCACACGCAAAGGGTGGCGAAACTCCGTATCCTGATGCCTATAATCGTATGAAACCGACGATGATTCACGCACACCTCAAGGACGCAGGTCCAAACCCCGATACAGGCGAAATAGAATCCGTTCCCGTCGGCGACGGCATCATCGACTGGCAAGGGCAGCTGCAAGCCCTCATTGACGACGGTTACGACGGGCACCTTACCCTTGAAACGCATTGGCGACCCTCACTGAAAATTGACGAAGCCATTCTTAACCGTCCAGCAGGACAAGCATTCTCTGAAGCCGGTGAGGAAGCCTCACGCATCTGTATCCAAAACTTACTGGCGATGATCGAGAACTTAAAGCAATAGGTTTTTCCAAATATCACCTCGTCCCGGTAGGTGCGGTTTTATGAAGTTTAAATAAATATTTCGGTAATGCTATATTTTCTCCAAACCCGGTAGGGGCGGTTTGGAACCGCACCGAGCCTTTTTAGGAAATTACCGAATTAAATTCTGAAATCTCATTTAACCGCACGAGTTGGAGGTTTTCGTGAGTCCCAAACCCGTAGCCCGTAAGCGTAGCGGAGGGGTTTTTGCTTGGGCATTTCTTCAGATATAAGGAACGCACATCAAAGTCCAAACGCACAGCGTTCCTCCGCAAGGTAAATTAAAAAAATGAGAATTAAAGCAGTTCGGACATCCCTTTACGACATCCCACCCGAAATTGAACGCGTTGATGCCATTCAAACTTTCGTCTCTATGGAGTTCCCTTTCATCGAGATTGAAGATGTGGACGGTGTTGTGGGGACCGGATTCTCCTACACTATCGGTAAGGGTGGAGAAGCGATTAAGCAGACGATGGATGCCTATCTCACACCTATCCTGCTCGAAGAGGATGCCTCCAATATTGATCGAATTTGGAATCGGATGTGGATGGAGACACACTGGGTAGGTAGGGGTGGCATTGTCGGTTTAGGTATGGCAGCAGTGGACATCGCCCTCTGGGATCTCATGGCAAAGCGCGCAGGGGTGCCACTCTACCAACTCCTCGGTGGAGCAAGATCCGCTGTCCCCGTTTACAATACAGATGGTGGCTGGCTACACCTTTCTGAGGAAGAACTCGTTCGGCAATCCGTAGAATTTGTGGAACAAGGCTTCAAAGGTATCAAGATTAAAGTGGGACGGGACAGCCTCCACGAAGACGTAGCACGAATCTTCGCTGTCAGAAAGGCGATCGGGCAGGAACCCTATCTCATGATTGATGCCAATATGAAATGGAACGCACGCGAAGCCATTCAACTCGCATGTCGTGTTGAAGAAGCAGACCTCTTCTGGTTTGAAGAACCCATCGAGGCAGATGATGTGGCTAGCCATGTGACCCTGCGTGAGAAAACCACTATCCCGATTGCTATCGGTGAGACTATCTACAATAAATACGTCTTTAAGGAATACATTGCACAGGGTGCCGCCGATATTATACAAGTTGACGCTGTCCGCGTCGGCGGTATCTCTGAGTGGATGAAAGTTGCACATACAGCGGAATGTTTCGGACTTTCGGTCTCTCCACACTTCCTGATGGATTTGCACGTTCATCTCTCTGCCGCTGTGCCACATTCGCTTTTTGTTGAGTATATTCCTTCGTTGGATTCAGTGCTTGATGATACCTTGACACTCAGAGACGGACACTTTTCGCCGCCTGAGCGTCCGGGGCACGGTATTCTGTTTGATAAGCAGAAATTGGTGCAGTATCAAATATCGTAATCAGACTTCAGTAGGAGAATTTTATGCAAAATCGGTATAAATATCAGGATCAGTATCAAACCCCCTCAATAGTTGAGAAGTTGATACTCAGGCTTTTTGCCGGGACACCGAGATAAAAAGAGGAGATGTTAAGAAGGCTGTCCTCGAATTCCATAGGAGTCGAGGCGGTCTTGTAAATGAGAAATCACCCTATATAACAACAGCTTTGAGGGCGTTGGAGAAAAAAGGTTTGGCAGAACAACTTCGTCATGGCTATTGGAGAATATTTTAACGTCAGTTTGAAAGTAAAAATGACGTTTCGGATTTCGTCTGTCACTGAACACAAATGTAGCACAAACTTTTAGTTTGTGGCGTGTCCTGCGCAAACTGAAAGTTTACGCTACAAAAGACCCGTTTTTATTTCACTCACGTTAGGTTATAGGTTAAGAGGCTTTTGTTAAACAGAAGCGCGCAGCCCGTAAGCGTAGCGGAGGGCGGATATACGGAAAGACACCTTATGTATCAAACCCATCTGACCGAACCGCAAGGTATAATTAAAAAATGAAACTTGAAAATTGTATTGCAATTATCACAGGCGGCGGACGCGGGATCGGCCGCTCGACCGCTTTAGCATTTGCCAGAGAAGGTGCAGACATTGTGCTTGCCGCACGGACTGACACCGAGATAACCGCTGTCGCCGAAGAGGTGAAGCAACTCGGTAGACGCGCACTCGCCATCAAAACCGATATTCAACTGAAAACGGATGTTGATGCCATGGTCGCCCAAACACTTGACACCTTCGGTAAGGTAGACATCCTTGTCAACAACGCAGGTGTCGCAATCCACAACCCGATCCCGAAGATACGAGAAGAAGATTGGGACCTGACAATGGCAGTTAATCTCAAGGGCGTATTCCTCGGCACACAAGCCGTTTTCAGCCACATGTGTGAGCGGAAGTACGGACACATCGTCAATGTCTCCTCGGTCTCCGGCAAATTTGGACACGTCAACGGCGGCGCGTATTGTGCCTCTAAATTCGCTGTTGTCGGGTTCACCGAGACAACGAACAATGAGGGGAGACCACACGGTGTAAAAGCGTCGGTGGTCTGTCCCGGTCCTGTGGACACCAAGATGCGCCGCGATAACCACCCGGACGATGTGATTGAACATCTCACACTTCCAGAAGATGTCGCGGATCTCATCCTATTTCTGGTAACACAGCCACCCCGCGCACACACGCTTGAGACCGTTATCCGAACACCCTTGATGTGAGGAATACGTGTCTCCAAGAATCCAAGGTCCCCAGTGAGGAAACCCCGACTGATCGCACCGCAAGGAAAAATTAGAAAGTAGCCTGCAACATCGGCGCAGGCGGATATACGGAAAGGTAGGCAATGTATCTAAACCCGCTCGTCAAACCGCAAGGTATAATTGAAATATGCTTATTGACTCGCATGCCCACATCCAACTCTCCCAATTTAACCGTGATCGCGACGCAGTGCTAAAGCGCGCGTACGAAGCTTCAGTCTCCCGTATTCTTGTCATAGGGTTTGACATGGAAACCAGCCTCGGTGCTGTGGAATTGGCAGAGGAACATACACACATCTATGCCACCGTCGGGATGCACCCGCATGATGCCAAGGATCTAACCCTCGATACGCTAAAGACTTTTCGTGAACTCGCCGTACATCCAAAGGTAATCGCACTCGGCGAGATGGGATTAGACTATTACCGCAACCTCTCACCGCGTCCCGTGCAAAAAAAGGCATTTGAAAAACAGTTAGATCTCGCTGAAGAAATGCAGATGCCGATTGTCATCCACAACCGTGATGCCTATATGGACATTCTCCCCATTTTGGAAGCACGACAGGGAAAAATACAAGGCGTATTGCACTGCTTTACCGGTGATGTCGAATTAATGCACAGAAGTCTCGCCATCGGCTTTCACATCGGTATCGGGGGGATTGTAACATATCCGAATGCCAAGGATGTCCAAGCAGTCGCACAAGAAGTGCCAGCGGATAAACTGCTGATAGAAACCGACTGTCCGTGGTTGACACCACAATTTCGCCGCGGCAAACGGAATGAATCCGCTTATGTCCGCGCCGTAGCGGAAAAGATTGCGGAACTCCGCGGCACCTCTGTAGAAACAATCGGCGGAACAACGACAAGGAACTTCCAAAAACTCTTTATACATTAGCCCGCGTACATGAGAAACTCCCATGGAACGAAATAACCGATTAGTCGCTACAATGCGCAGAAACCTGAAGGGAAGTTCTCTCCGCTACCTTTTTCTACTCCTTCCGATGTTGGCTCTGTTTTCCAGTTGTGCGGTAAAGCATACCTTTGAATTAGCAGGATTCATGAAGGGTATGTTCGCACAACTTGAGGAGCGGGAGGCGTTCTTAACAGAATCTGCGGAAAAACCTCTAACAGAAGACCAGGAAAAACTCTTAACGCAACTTCTTCAGAAAGAAGGGAACTTGGATACGGTTTTGTCGAGTCAACCGTATTTGAGGTATCTGGAAGAGCAGGACGGCGCAGCCTATAAAGATTATCCGACCTATCTCGCCGCGGTCCCCACTACCGAACAGAAATCAGCGACTGTGCTTACGCTTAAAGAAATTCTTCCTGCAGAATCAACGAATGAGCAAATTCAAATTTGCACAGATTTCTATTTCCAATGCCGTGAACTGACCGTGAACGAACCGCATATTGCCTCCGACTCAGAGGAGATGGAAGCATTTATCAAGGTGCACTTGGTTGATCCGTTAATGGATACGTATTCATCAAAAATGTCCACTTCCGATGCGATGAACGTAGCGAAGATAGCTGTAGTGCCGAGTCGTATGGTTCCAATGGATACGGACGTATTTCGTAAAGTCTGGTGTGAGAATCTGGAGGCTTACGGTTCTCAGAAAGGGCTGCTACGCTGTGCTATCTCGACCCCCGATGAATTTGCCCTCATGCGCTCGTTTTTTGAGAGTGCCGCTGCCCTTGAAGAATGGATTCGGCTTCCACCGAAACAGGAGTGATGCCTGATATATGAAGCATCTAAATCTCCGCATGTACGCGATGGTGCTTGCCCTCGTTTGTGTTTGGGTGATTTTCACATTGCTAACCGGCGGCACCTTCCTCAGCACTCGAAACCTCTCTAATCTCTCTCGCCAAGCCGCTGTCACAGCTATTCTCGCCGTTGGCATGACTTTGGTCATCGTTTCCGCGAATATCGATCTCTCTGTCGGTTACGGTGCCGGATTGCTCGGTGCCATTGCCGCGATTATACACGTCTGGTGGGGGCAACCGATCCTCCTGACACTCATCGCCGTCATTTGCATCGGGATTCTGATGGGATTGATGCAGGGATACCTCGTGGCGTATCAGCGAATCCCAGCGTTTATCGTCACATTAGGCGGATTTTTGGCGTATCGCGGTCTGATGTTAGCATTTACCAAAGGCGAGACCATCCTACTTCCAGATAATTGGCTCAAGGCAATCGGGAACGCCTATCTCTCATCAACACTCGGATGGGGACTCATGGTCGTTGGATTGGGCATCAATGGCTACCGCTTTTACCGACAGCGAACCGCCCAACTACAGTACGGTACCGAGCAAACATCCTTAAGAGTTCTTCTATTGAAGGTCATAGGAACATCCGCACTTATTGTAGCCTTCATCTCCGTAATGAATACTCACAAGGGAATTCCCTTTCCGGTCTGCATTCTGTTTGGATTAGCGTTTGTATTCCATTTCATCGCCAACCATACCCGTTTCGGGCGTTATGTGTATGCGGTCGGTGGGAACGCCGAAGCGGCGTACCTCTCCGGGATCAACGTCCGCGGGATTACGTTGCGGGTGTTTGCAACGATGGGTGCGCTGATGGCAATTGCTGGCGTTGTCATGACAGCACGAGTCGGAAGTGCCAGTCCAGAAGCCGGACGGTTGCTGGAGTTAGATGCTATTGCTGCATGTGTTATCGGAGGTGCCAGTTTAATGGGTGGACGCGGGAGCATCTTCGGTGCAATTTTAGGCGCGTTCGTTATGGAAAGCCTCAACAACGGGATGAGTATGGCAAACATGGATGCCTCATGGCAAGACATAATCAAAGGAATCGTACTTGTTGCAGCAGTCGGATTTGATATGGCATCCCGGCGGCGATAAAGGTTCGCTAAAACAACCATCGTTTACTATAGTAAAACCGAAAAATAAATAGGCATTCGTCCCTTCCCTGGTAGGCGAGGTTTCTAACCTCGCTGGTGCAGAGTGTTCTATTAATTCTAAACTTTATTATAAATTCCGCTATCCACATAAAAAATTTAAACCTTTTCCCCAAAAATTCCCCTCTTTATAATCGAATCTAATTGGGCAAATCTAATTGGAAATTTATTATGCGATACGATTCATCAACGTACACAGACCTAACAGATGAAAAACTCATTCAGCTCGTGCAAGACGGGGATGAGGCAGCGTTTGCCCAACTCGCAGCACGACACAGTTCCAGAATTTGGCAACTGGTTGTCTTAAACTCCCGTCAGATCCGCGATGCTGAAGAAATTTTTCAAGATATCTGGGTAGCCGTCTGGGAAAACATCAGAGGCTTACGCCAAGTCAGCAGTTTCGGGGCTTGGCTCAGGAAGATAGCCTACACAACTTGCAGAAGGTATTACACCGCTAACTCGCACACCAGAGGTGAAATTCTTCAGAGCGCAGAAGAACTCGCTGAAACCATTGATCGGGATGTGCTTGCCCGGTTTCGAGAAACGGAACTTCGCGCAGTTGTAGCAGAGGCGGTCCATGACCTTCCAGAGAAGGTGCGCACTGTCGCAGTACTGTATTACTTAGAGATGTGGACGATCAAAGAGATCGCAACGGATCTCGGTTTGGCGGTTGGTACCGTTAAAACAAGACTCAGCCAAATTCGGGTGCTCCTGCGCGAGGAATTTGGTGTTGAAGAAGTTGAGAGGGGAAGGACTATGACGCACAAAAAAGAAGTATCCAAGCCAGCACGAAATATAATTAAGGTCTTAGGTGTCGGCGATGCAGGTGGCAGCGTTGTCAAGCGAATGATTGCAGGTGGTTTGGAAGGCATTGAATTTTATGCTGTGAATACGAATTTAGAAGCACTCCGCACGTGCGATGGGGCAACACAGGTGCAAATCGGTGCTGAAACTACACACGGACTTGGTGCGGATGCAAATCCTGAAATCGGTAGAAGGGCAGCTGAGGAAGATTTGGAAACGCTTGATGCCGCCGTTGCAGGTGCTCGGATGGTTTTCGTTGCAGCAGGTATGGGCGGCGGAACGGGAACCGGTGCCGCTCCATTAATTGCATCCCTCGCTCGGGAACAGGATGCTTTAACGATAGGTGTTGTGACGTGTCCACTTGATTCCGAAGGACAACACCGCACCGAACACGCAGAACTGGGGCTCCATGAACTCCGAGACAGCACCGATGCCGTTATCGTAGTCCCGAATCAGCGACTCCTTGATACTGTGGATATGGAATTACCAACGAGCGAAGTGTTCCGTATGAGTGATGAAACCGTGTTGCTCGGCGTTAAAAGCGTCTCTGATATTGTTACGGAGTCAGGCGAAGTTAACGTTGATTTCGCCGATATAGAGAGCATCATGAAAAATGCTGGCACGGTGTTGATGGGCATAGGGCAAGCATCGGGTGAAAACAGGGCGCGAATCGCTATGGAAAACGCTATCGCTTCACCGCTATTGGATGGAAGAAACATCGGGGGCGCGACTGGGTTGATTGTTAATATTAGTGCCCCGCCAGACTTCATGATGAATGAATTGGATACAGCGATGAAGGTGCTCCAAGACGAAGCATTCGACGCGCAAATTATCTTCGGACTGGTCTACAGGGACGACGATCCCGAACCTGAAGGCACGGTTGATGTTACCATTCTTGCCGCTGGGATTGAGCCACAAAGCGAACCTGCTGTCGCACCGTCCACCCAGCAGCGTGGAAGTTCTCCTGGAGGCGGCACTCGCGTAGCGTCTACAACCACGTCCGAATTTGTTCATCTACACAACCACAGTGAGTATAGCATACTCGATGGTGCGTGCCGTATTCCAGATATGGTGGACTGGGCGGTTGAAAATAGCGTCCCTGCTGTCGCACTCACCGATCATGGAAACATGTTCGGTGCTTATGAACTCTACAACAAGGCAACAGAGGCAGGCGTCAACCCAATCATCGGTTGTGAGGTGTATGTCGCACAGGAGGGTCGAAAGACGCGTGGTCAAGAACACGGAGATCCGTATCACCTCACGCTGCTCGCCGAGGATGCAACCGGTTATCGAAATCTCTTGGAATTGGTATCACTTGGGTACACGGAGGGCTTCAATCGCAAACCGCGCATTGACATGGAAATCTTACGTGAGCATCGAGACGGGATTATCGCACTAACGGGATGTATCCAAGGACAAGTGCCGCAACTCCTTTGTGCAAATCTGCGCGACGAAGCAATTCAGAACCTCAAAACGCTGATGGACCTAATGGGAAAAGGTAATCTCTATGTTGAGTTGCAAAACCACTACATCGACAAGGAGCTTGAGGCATATCCAGTGATGGTACAGTTGGCGAACGAGTTCAATCTTCCCATCGTCGGCACAAACGATTGCCACTACCTCCGCAAGTCAGATCACGGGATGTACGACATCCTCCTCTGTATCCAGACGAAGAAAACTGTCAATGACCGGGAGCGGCTCCGCTATGATAACCACTTCTACTTTAAAAGCACTGACGAGATGCGAGAGGCACTGAAGGATTACCCGCCGGAGGCTATCAGTAACACACTTGAAATTGCCAATCGGTGTAACCTTGAACTCGACTATCAACGGGATCCGATGCCGAAATACGGGGTGCCCGAAGGACATACACACGATAGTTATCTCAGGGAATTGTGCTACAACGGTTTACGTGAGAAGTATGGTGAACTCTCCAAGCCTATTCGACAGCGGCTTGATTACGAACTGGAGATCATCAGACAGGGGAACCATGCCAACTATTTTCTAATTGTGGCAGATTATGTCGACTACGCCCACAAACAAGGGTATCCGCTTTCCGCCCGCGGTTCTGCCGCTGGGAGTCTGGTGCTTTATGCGCTCGGTGTGATTAGTTTCAATCCGATGGACCACGGGTGCCTGTTTGAACGGTTTTTGAACCGTGAACGTCTCGGCACTCCGGATATTGATATAGATTTCGCCGACCGCGCCCGTGAACCTGTAATTAAGTATCTCGCGGAGAAATACGGAGCGGATTCCGTCAGCAAAGTCGCTACCTTTACGACCTTGGATGCGAAAGCCGCTATTAAGGATGTCGGGCGCGCACTTGATGTGCCTTCCGAAACTGTTGAAAAGTTGACGGAACTCATTCCGCGGATGCCCTATATCACACTTGATGAAGCCTTGGAACAGGTCCCTGAATTTCAGACACTCGCGGAACTCCCTGAAAATCGAGAGTTGATTGAGATGAGTAAAGCAGTCGAAGGGATGAAACGCCACGTCTCCTGCCATACCTCCGCAATTGTCATCTCAGACGGTCCCCTGACGAATTACGTCCCGCTGTTCAAGGATAGGCATAACCAAGTCGCGACACAGTTTGAAGGGAAAACCGTCGAAGATGTGGGTATCGTCAAATTTGATTCCCTCGGATTACAGAGCCTGAGCGAGACGCACGACTGTCTCCAGATGATTGAGGCGCACCATGGTGTCAAGATTAAACTGGAGGATATCCCTTTTGACGATAAGGAAACCTATTCGCTGGTTGGCAATGGGTTCATCGCTGGTTTATTCCAGTTGGGAGCCTCTCTCGGTATGCATCGGGTTGTCACAGAACTCAAACCCGACAATTTTGAGGAGTTCTCTGCGATTCCCACACTCTATCGCCCATGTCCGATACAAAATGGGGATATGCAGCGGTACATGGACAGGAAGAATGGACTGCAGCCTGTAGAATATATACATCCCGCCCTTGAGGGGGCACTCAAAAGCACTTACGGTGTGTGCCTCTATCAGGAACAGGTGATGCAGATTGCTCACGATATAGCGGGATTTACGCTTGCTGAAGCGGACATACTCCGCCACGCAATGAGTAGAAATATGGACAAAAAAAATGAGGGGTTGCGTACGGCACAGCGTGAGAAATTTGTTGAGGGCGGAATAAAAAAAGGTTTCCGTAAAAAAGAGGCTGAAGAAGTATTTGAATTGCTCGAGCTTTCTGCACGCTATGCCTTTAACAAGTCGCATGCCGTTGTCTACTCCATGTTAGCGTATCGCATGGCGTACCTGAAAACACACTATCCGCGCGAATTCATGGCGGTGGTAATGACGGGTGAGGCAAGCGATTCAGCGAAAATTGTTTACTACCGAGAAGAGTGTGAAAAACTCTCTGACTTCTTAGATGTAGAAATTGACCTGCCTTCGCTTGCCGCGAATAAGTCTTGACTTATGCCAGACTATTTTGCCAGATTTCGTGCCTCTTTGAATTTCTCTTTAGCGAATTGTCCCCATTCCTTACGTTTTTCGTTACGGATTGTTGGGTCCTTCCAGTCGCTACGTGCCATCTTCATCGCTTCTTCTTCGGTTATCGGCATCTGCGTTAATACCGCCATCGCGGCATCGCGTTTTGCTGGGTCCTTACACTTCCGGATTGCCTTCCACGCGTTGATGAGGTCCTTATGCGAATCGATAATCAAAACACCGAAGAGACCGTTGACAATATCCCATCGGGTACTGCCTTTATTTGAGTTGTATTGGAAGGGAGTGCCCTCCATCGCAAATGGATTCGGAACGATGCATCGCTCGCCTAATTTGTCATAAAGGGCTGGTAGAACACTCGCACGGTTCAAACCCCCCTTCCATTTAGGTCCCTCCGAGTCGGTGTCGCGGAGCATCCAGAGTTTCTGGGCGTCTTCCGATAAAACGAATTCAAGGAACTTTTCTGCGACGGGCAGGTTCGGGGCACCTTTGAGGATTGCAATAGGATCGGCATTGACGACCGCGCCATCGCCTGGAACAACATATTTAATCTTATCCGCACCCACAACCGCAATTTGACCGTAGGCGTAAAAATCAATTGCGAGTCCATAAATAACTTGTCCGGCGACAACGTCCGTTGGAATGGCGTTGGCACCAGCCGAGAAACCGCGGACATTACCACCAATCTTTGTCAGGAGAGCGAACCCTTCTTCCCATCCAAGGGTTTGAAGAATGATCTCATATACCATGTGCGCCGAACCGCTCTCTCTTGGATCGGCTGCGCCGATCTTGCCGAGCAACGCCACATCACCCAAATCCTCCCATGCCGAGACTTTCGGGAGATTGAGCATCTCACGCAGTTCCTCATTGTACATAATGCCGAAACTCGATAACGCTGCACCGTACCACTGATATGCCGCATCGTAGAGCGGGATCCCTTGAAACAATTGCGTCATCTGCACAAGTTGTGCCTCAGGGAGTTTGTAGGCGTGCAACCAGCCGTTATTTGAAAGGCGGAGATAATTGTCAGTCCCACCACCAAAGAAAATATCAACACCGATGCCGTCTGGCACACGCTTAAACTCCGATTCAATGAATCTATAGTTGGAAGAGGTGCCACCCACATCTCGCCAGTCGGTTTTGACGGTTCTACCGGTTTGTTCCTCATACCACTTCTCGAAATTGTTTCCAAACTCCGTCTCGATACCCTCTGGATGTGGCGAAATAATGATAAGTTCATCCTGTGCAAACAGGGCAGTGGGTAGTGCCAAGAGACATAATACAATCCCCCACGTCACAAGATGTACACTGCAACGTCCGAGGGGTTTTAAATAAGACATATTTTTTCTACTCCTTTTCATAGGGATGGTAATACTAAAGACATGCCAATTACGGTGAAAATGTTGGTTGCTGATCTAAAATATATCTAATCGGATTCACCCACTTCTTTGTTTTCATATCATAAACGCCATAGTGTAAGTGGGCACCCGTGCTACGACCGGTATTTCCGACGTAGCCGATAATCTGATCGCGCGTCACTTTGTGACCAACTTTGAGACCGTCGGCGTAACCTTTTAAGTGCGCGTATAACGTTTTGAATGCGTCTCCTTCATGGTCAATCTCAATTGTTTTCCCTAAATAGCCACTTCTTTCAATCTTCACAACTCTGCCATCAGCAGCAGCGATAACAGGAACCCCAGATCGGGTTTTAATGTCCAATCCTTGGTGAAATTCGCGTTTCTTCGTCAGTGGATGGATCCGCCATCCAAAACCAGAAGAATACCAGTAACCGTATTTTTCTCCGTTTTCCTGTTGGAGTTTCACCGGTAGAATTGAAGGATATCCATCAAGCCGTTTTTGAAGCTCACTGACATAGTCATAGAGAGGCAGAATTTCGTGCTTCAGGATACTCGGCGTTAGAACTTCCTGTTTTTCGTGTGTATCATCCGAGGCATCGTTGGTCGCTGAGGTATCTTCCTGTTGAGTATCATCTGACTTTTCAGTGCCATTGGATACCCCAGAAACACTACTATCCCCACCGCCTTGCCCAAGGATCCCTAAAGCCTGCTGAATCTTTTCAGCCATCTGGCGAATATCTTTCATCTCTTCATTAACACCAGCAAGTTCCAATTCAACCTGAAGTTTTTCCTCCATTAATTTATCATTTTCTTCCAGACTCGCCTGTAGTCTTTTTTCGGCACCCGCTTCATGGAACTTCTGGAAAAGTCCATATCCAACCCCGCTGATCCCTGCTAAGAGTAAAATTGAGATTGCGAAGACGAAAAATAGGAGGTGCCCTTGGTTGATGATGTGCTGACGAACTGAGTCTCCACGAGATGACATAAGGATGAAGGTGTACATCCAATCAAGCCTCCTTTACAATCTAAAGTGTATGAAAATCATAATACTGGAATTAACAGCAATGAGTGTCACTTTTCTTACGATTTACCCAGTCCTTCTGTTTTTGAGGGACGGAACTTTGTGGTCCCATAATCTGACGAATCACAATCTTCACACTGTTCGTGTTGGATTGTCTTACAAGTTTACAAGCGCGAGACAATTGCCGGCATTTTCCAAACAAGAACGATGATACCCCCAAGTAGGATGAGGTACCACACGATTAATGCTCGAATCCGCGTTCTTTTAAAGATGGGACGGCGAGAACGGTTCAACCTCATGATCACCCAGTTCTCCCTACAGTTTTTCTCTTAACTCGGATATCAGAAATACGGTATTTGAAGACCTGATCTATATTAAATTCAAAGCCTTCATATTCAACTTTTTCGCCTGTCTGTGGCAATCGCCCGAGTAACATAAGGATAAAACCTCCAATGGTATCACACCGATCTGTAGGAATTTGGGTGTTTAACGCGCTATTAACTTCAGAAATTAACACACGTGCATCAATGTGCCATTCGTTACTGCTGAGTTGTTCAACGTGAGGCGTATCGCGTTTCCGATTTGCCACTATTTCACCTATAACTTTTTCCAAAATATCCATTAATTCTACAATCCCGACGCAACTCCCGTGCTCGTTAACCACAATTGCCGCAGGAATTTCGGCTTGCCGCAAATCATTCAATAAATCCAATGCCGGCTTCAGTGTAGGTACATAACATACCTCCCTGACAAATTGTGATAAATCTTCGTCATGTTGATCGGTTGTGAGTACTTCCATTGCATCAATCACACCGAGCAACCAGTCAACACGCTCATTATACACAGGAATGTAACAATAGTTGGACGCGCGACAATATTTTGGAATTTCAGAGCAGGACGATCCCACTGTCAGCGGAATTATCTCTGACAAGGGAATCATCACCTCCTGCACCGTCAGTGTTTTCAAATCAAAAATTGCACGTAACAGTTGAACTTCGTCTTCGGAAAACGTCTCGATGTTCTCCAGAAATAACTGCACAAGTTGTCCGTGAGATGGTGTCGACTTGCGTTTGGGTTTCCGGAAGAACCCCTGTTTTTTATCAGCGACTTCCTGTTGCGCATAAACAACAAGGGCATTAGATCCTGCCGGTTCTCCTTGCGTTCTGCTCTGCTTACTAACAACAGGGACTTGGCTCTTGTTTTCTTCTGAAATGTCTTTGGTAATTTCATTCATAGGTTAATAACAATATAGCCCTCCGCGGAATGTGGAATTCCCACTTAGTACGTGCTTCCCTATAAGGGGGTAACATCGGCGCGCGAATACCTATCTGCTGTAGGAGTAGATGTCACACCTTCACTTGAGACGGAAAATCAACATCACAATTTCAGAATTCTGTGAACACCTTAGCGTATTTTCTGGTCCTTTGAAGGTCCTCTATGTTTGGGCAACAAGCGTCAGTTCCGTTTTGCCACCGAGTCCGGCAACAACAGGAAACGTTTTCTCCCCTGGCTTTCCATCTTTCGGAACATACCGGACTTGCGGTGAGAAGTAGGCATATAACGCCGTGTTCCGCGGATGAGGCGTAGCGTTTGGCCCGGAACCATGTACCATTAAACTATGAAAAAATAAAGCGCTTCCCGCGGAAAGTGGGACATCCATCTGTTGTTCCGCAACATCCTCCCGATCGGTGAGTTCTGCACCCTGCTGACGTGCGATATGTCCCCACGACTGCATTCCCCACAAGTGGCTTCTTGGAATTACCTTGAAACAACCGTTTTCAACTGTAGCGTTGTTGAGTGCGATACTCACGGTAACGAGGCTCGGCGGCTCCATCGGCCAATACGCTGAGTCTTGATGCAACCCGTGCGACGATCCATGAAACGCTGGCTTGAACATCAGCGTACTTCTAAAGAGCAACAGGTCATCCGTTCCAATGAGTTCTTGAACAACGCTTATGAGTTTCGGATGTTGTGCGAGGTCCCGAAATACTTCGGAATACTGACGCGTGTTTTCTGCCTTCCGTAGCACGGGTAAATTGTCCCCTTGTGTTTCGTCTTTGGCAAACGGTTCATGCTGTACATGCCGACGTGCGACATCTGCCCGCTCCTTCTCCGCATCGGACTCCTGTCCTGCCACAAACTGATGCAGACGGTGGATCTCCGCTTGACACGCTTCGACTTCTGCTGCCGATAACAGATTCTCAACAACGAGATACCCTTCATTTTCGAAAAATGCTTTTCGCTCCTTCAAATCCATGTTAGCCTCCAATTACTTGTTTAACTTCCCAAACAATACTTGAAATTGCAAATCCGATATAAACACATGAAGCGATTAGCATCATAGTGGTAGAAAGTTTTTTCGGCTTTGCGAAATCAGGCAGAAAGCGATAGTTCATGTAGAGAGTAAGTGGCACATAAATCGCCATTGCGAAACCACCCATATACGCCGCATTAAAGAGAAATCCTAATTCGCTGACGTTTAACTGCTCCATAACGAAGGTGATCACACACCCACCGACAATCCAGATGCCTGCGATAAGGAGGTACCACCAACTTAGGTCTCGTCTCTGTGCCCCTCGGAAGTTGGTATAGATAATATCAGAAATAGAGCGGGACACACCATCAACCAGCGCGAGTTGCGTGCCAAAAAGCGTCGCAACACCAACCAATAAGAAGATCCTCTGTCCCACCACGCCCCAGATTTCGCCTAATATCCGTGCTTCGTCGTAGATGAGTTTGCCCTGTTCAGGAACAATTCCTTGAGGATGTAAAACCGCGAGCGCCCCGAAAATAAAAAGCAAGATGGTGAATGTGTTGAGTGCCCAGAAAAACAACACCTGATCCTTTTTCACATACTGCCACCATGCTGTAAAACGTTTTCGGTTTTCCTCCGTCACCTCAAAAAGAAACCCCGTCGCAGGAACCTTTTCGCTCCTGCCTCGAAGCAGGTTCTGTAGTCCCGGCAACTGCGCACCCATACCAATGTTTTTGTCTCGCAAATAGAAGGTGTAGAAGAGATTGGCTGTTCCTCCCGCACCTGCGAAAACCAACGCACTAAACAATTTTTTCACCGACATGCCTGGGTCTATGTATCCAACATTTATCAGACCGGAGCCGAGTTTCTGCCATGTTTCCATTGAACCGACAGCAATAGCAACCAAAATTAACCCAATTGTTACGATCGCGACGAGCACCTCAACCGTCCGTTCGACGGATTGGTAAATCATCTTAGGTCCGAAGAGGATAAGCGCAACGCCAGCAAACGTCACTACTGTCCAAAAGGTATCAGAACCCCAACCGCCAGGTCCAAGCACAAGGGCCTTGAGGGCAAGTCCCGATGTCCGTGCCCATCCGGGGGCTATCCAACCCACCACAGTCAGTAGAATGAACACCGGGGCAAAACCTCGCCAGATACGATTGTACCCCGTATACACTGTCTCGCCTGTAGCAATCGTCCAGCGACCCACTTCAAGGTTTATCCAGAGTTGAAGGAACACACCGAGCACAGCCGCCCAGATCATGCTCCCGCCATACTCAGCAGCGATGAGGGGCCAGATCACGCTCTCACCCGCACCAATGGACAGACCGACTAAGATGGCACCGGGACCCGCAATCTTCCAAAAAGGTAACTGTTTTTCTGGCAATTCGACGATCCTAAAATCGTCGAGCGGTTGATAAATCTTAGACATTGCTTCTTCCTCATGTGAATAAGGTTGAATTCTCAGTCATGTAATCTCGCCGCTCTAATTAAGTCCTTTAACTAACCACCGCCTCACGTAAGATTTCAACCGGGTGCTTCGGTTGCACACCCGTCCCATGTTCTAATTGGTGTCTACAAGAAAAACCAGCAGCACTTAGCGCAAAGCTGTCCGGTGGTCTCTCACGAACAGCCTCAAAAAGTCTCAATTCGCCAATTTTCATAGAGAGGTCATAGTGTGCCTTCTCGTATCCGAACGCACCCGCCATGCCACAACAACTCGAATCAATCACGGTGACATTGTGTGCCGACGGCAAACTTAACATCTTCACAGTCGGCTGAGTACCGACGAGTGCTCGCTGATGACAATGTCCGTGCAGCAATATGTCACGCGGTTCTGTTGAGAGTTCCAAGGGCAATTCACCGTTATCAGCAAGTTGGACAAGAAATTCCTCAAACGAACAGGTCGCCTCGGCAACACGTTTCGCGTCGCGCGTGCCGATCAACTCAACGTAATCATCGGTGATGGCGGAGGTACAGCTCGGTTCGCACCCAATAATTGGAATTCCCGCGTCAGCATAACCGCGCAGCGCGTCAATATTGTAACTCGCATTCGCAACGGCTCGGTCAAGCATTCCCTCGGAGATAAGAGGTCGTCCACAACACCTTTTTTTCGGCAATAACACTTCGAATCCACACGCTTCAAGCAGTTCCACCGCAGCTTTGCCGATAGAGGGTTCGCTATAGTTCATAAAGGTATCGGAAAAGAGAACGACCTTCTTGTCCGACGTTCGCCGGGACTTCCGCTTTCGGAACCACTGTTCATAGGTGGGACGTACGAAAGTTGGCATATCGCGTCGCCGGTCAACGCCGATGAGTTTCTCGGCAACCCATTTGGAAAGCCCGTTGTTGACTACCCAGTTAGAGAAGGGGGAGAACATTGATCCAAATGGCGCGAACGCGCCGATTTCACCGAATAAACGCCGATGTAAAGGTAAACCGTTTTCTTTGTGATAGTGGGCAAGGACTTCATACTTAATCTTTGCCATATCTACATTAGAGGGGCATTCCGCCTTGCACGCTTTGCATCCCAGACATAAGTCCAACACTTCTTGGAGCCGTTCGCTTGTGAATTCCGTATGTGGCAACGCGCCTGAAATAATAGATCGGAGCGCATTTGCACGCCCACGTGTCGAGTGCTCCTCTTCACGTGTGCCGATAAAGGAGGGACACATAGTGCCGGTCAATGTCTTTCGACACGCCCCGACACCGTTGCACATTTCAATCGCCCCACCAAATCCGTCTTGACTAGAAAAATCGAAGTAAGTGTCAATTTTAATGGTATTGTAGGCTGTACCGAAACGGAGATTTTCTGTCATTGATGGCGCATCAACGATTTTACCCGGATTCATAATCCCGTTCGGATCAAACGCTTTTTTCACTGCAGCGAGTGCTTGATATATCTGCGAACCGAACATGCTCTCTATCCACTCACTGCGGACGAGTCCATCGCCGTGTTCACCGCTCATAGCACCATCTAATTCCATGAGCAGATCTCGAACCTCGCGGGCAATGTCGTGCATCTTCTGAATGTCGGTTTCGGATTTAAGATTGACAATAGGACGGTTGTGCAATAGCCCAACACTCGCATGCGCATAGTAGGCGGCGGTGGTATCGTATGATGTAACAATCTCGTCAAATCGGCGGACGTATTCCGGTAAATGCTCTATCGGCACCGCAGCATCTTCGACGAAACCGACCGGCTTAGCATCGCCTTTCATACCCATTAATAAGCCAAGTCCAGCTTTCCGAGTCTCCCAGACGCGTGACTTCTCCTCAGCGGTGAAACAGCGCACGAATGCATAGCCGAAACCGGCACTTTTCAACGTTTTTTCAAGTCTATCTAACTGCGACTCCAATTCCGCTTGTGTTTCACCGTAAAATTCAACAGCAAGCAGTGCCGCAGGTTCGCCTTGTATGAAAGTCGTAAGCCGTGAAAATTCCAATGAGTCCCGCGCCATATCAAGGATTGTTTTGTCTATAAGTTCTACGGCAGTCGGGTTGCATTCCAAAATAGCTTGCATCGCCTCCATAGAACCAACAAGTGACTCAAAATGGACGACACACAGAGCGGTTAATTTAGGAATCGGGACGAGGTTCACCGTCGCCTCGGTAGTCGTTGCAAGCGTGCCTTCAGATCCGACAAGGATTTTCGTCAGGCTAAAAGGATGATTTTCATCGCATCCATCGCGACGATAAGGCGTAACCTCTTTTGAACCAGCGTTTGGGACAAATTCGTCGAGGTTGTAACCCGCAACGCGACGCAAGATACGAGGATAACGCTTACGGATCTCGGCTTCGTTGTCCGCACACACGCGACAAAGCTCACGATAGATGTTCGCTTCTAATGTGTTTTCCTGTTTTTTTGTTTCTAATTCTGCGAGGGAAATGGGGGATGCTGTGATTTCATCAGCGTTGGAGAGTACTAAGTCAAGCGACATGACGTGATCAACGGTCTTGCCATAGATGAGGGAATGCGAACCCGCGGAGTTGTTTCCAATGGTGCCGCCGACATTCGCTCGACTGCTCGTGGCGACATCGGGGGCATACATTAAGCCGTGAGGTTTTAACTTATCGTTCAATTCGTCTAAGACGATACCCGGTTGCACGCGCGCCCAGTGCTCGGCAACATTTACCTCAAGGAGTTGATTCATGTATTTGGACATGTCCAACACGATTGCCTCACCGACGCTTTGTCCAGCGAGACTCGTGCCGCCACCGCGTGGAAGAATCGGAATGTTGCCTTCTGCTGCGATTTGCACAGTCTTGATGACATCTTGACGATCTTTCGGAATGACAACACCTATCGGTTGTATTTGGTAGAGGCTCGCGTCTGTGCTGTAGAGTGCTTTAGAATACAGATCAAAGCGGACCTCTCCCGCAAGCGTATTAGATAATTGTTGTTCAAGGGTTTCCGATATAGAAGGATCCATATTTGCTATTCAAAAATATTGTAAACATCGCGAGAAATAATTGCGACCGTTATTTTTTAAATCCTCCAAAAAAATTTGACATTGCTATCCAGGTAAAGTATAATTAACCATGCAATGCCCCTGTGGTGGAATTTGGTATACACAGCAGGTTGAGGGCCTGTGCCTTAATTGGCATGCTGGTTCGAGTCCAGTCGGGGGCATTTTCCTTTTTCTTATTTCCAAATTCTAACGCCAATCGCTAACCTACGAAGCATCCTCAAGCAGTTCCTGATACGCCTGATAGGTCTGTTCCGCAATCGTCTCCCAAGTAAAGTCCTTGACGCGATTAAGTCCACGCACAATCAAGTCGTTCTGCAAGCAGGTATCGTGTGCGATACGATGTATCCGTTCTGCCAAAGCCTTTGTGTTACCTTCAGGAAAGATAAGTCCTGCGCTATCAATCACGTGCGGAATCTCGCCAGAATCTGAACCGACAACCGGCACTTCGCATGCCATTCCCTCAATAAGGACCCTGCCGAAGAATTCTACCCATCCGCTTGTTGTCCGAGATGGCAGGACCAGCGTATCCATACAGTTAATGTAGGTGGCTACCTCTTCAGGAGGCACCGCGTCTATCCACACAATATGCCCAGAAATTCCAAGGGTTTCGGCAGTTTTTTGGAAACTCGGTTTATCCTCGCCTTGCCCGACAATCAAAATTTTATATCTACGCGTCGTATCTTGGCTTACAAGGGACGCTAAAGCTTTAAGGAGCGTATCTATGCCCTTCATCTGAAGCAATCTACCGACATAACCAATCACAAAGCAGTCGTTGAGTTGCAAAGAATCCCTCAGCTGATTGACATCCATTTTATAGAAATGCCGCACATCAACACCATTCGGAAATGGGGTTTGTTGTCCGGTGTAACCTCGTTGGGTTAGAATCTTGCCAGCATTCACACTCAGCGGGAAAGCTCTATCCGTTTCTCGAAAGACATGGCGTTCAATCCATACAGGCAAAAAGCCAAATCGTTGTTTGGTCGGTATACTCAGTGATGTGCGAAAAATAAAACGGCTGTTTGGACAATATTTCCGTTTCAAGCGGACTGTCTGTAGGGCGTTGAGACTCCACGCCTCCTCCTCCAGGTGAATAATATCTGGCTGAAAATCTCGGAAGTGGGACTTCACGCCATGGTGGTAGTAGAAACGACTGCCGTATCCCGAGAATCGGATTGGGCACGGAAATTCCTCACACGGCGTGTCCGAGTCTGGTTGAAAAACAATATCTTGGAAACTTTCATACCAACGCTCTGGAACCACAACCCGTAGGGTGGCATCCGGACGTTCCGCAATAAGAGCGAACTTTCGTCGGTACGGCTTCATAATATAGGAATGAGAAAGGACTAAGACACGCACGAGTAATTAAGTCTCTATATACCCGAAAAACCTCTGGGACCCACTGACTCCTCAGCTTCAACTGTCTCCGCGTCCGATTCATCATGCTCCACCTCAAAGTCGATTTCATCTGCTGAACCTTCATCTGAGGCAATGAGGACATCCATCAAACCCTCAAGTCTCTCGCGGATTTCTGAGCGTTCATTTGAAGTAGCTGCCCGTTCTGCGTCAAGCTCTTCCCTAAGATCGCTATTACGGTCTTCAAGATCCTGAATCTGCGCATCACGTTGCAGTAAATCACTGTTGAGTCGGACAATTTCAGCCTCAAGTTCCAACTTGTCTGTTCTCAATTGTTGGACGGTTGAAATCGCAAGTTCAACACGTTCTTCCAGCAGCGATACGATACTTTGTTCATCAGCCATATTAATTCCTCCAAAGTGGGATATTTATTAATTCGCAGCGGATTTAAAATTCTCTACCGCAGCAGGAACGTTCGTTTCAATCAGGGATAAGTGCTCAGCATCCGCCCAATTTGGATATTCATGGACGTAGTGAAAAAGGTACTGCTGCGCGTACCCCACATGATCCCCGAAATAGGCGTGCGCGAATTCACGTATCTCATGATACGTAGCACGCCGACGCAAATAAAGTGTCTCAAAGATTCGTTTTATCCAAACATCAATCGGTAATGCTGTAAGATGTCCAAGCGAAAATAGACAGATACAATCCGCTACCTTCTCACCTATACCTTTTCGGCGCATTAATTCACGCTTCGCCTCAGGATACGACATCTCCTTCACCGACGTGAGTGCGAGTTCACCACTAACAACTGCTGTTGCTGCATCTCGAAGATAACCCGCTCGATAGCCGACACCACAAGCGAGAAGTTCGTCCTCTGTTGTCGTTGCGAGTGCCTCTGGACTCGGGAAACTATAATCCACGTAATGTGCAAGCGTCAACTGTTCACCAAAACGCTCAGAAAGTCGGCGGATAATCCCACGAATCCGGGATACATTGTTGTTCTGAGATAGAATAAACGATGCCACCGTTTCCCAGAGTTCTTGGTTAAGAATGCGCATTCCCCAAAGTTTCTCAATTGTTCGGTGCATATAGGCGTCATTGTTTACTTCGATAAGTATCTTTGGAACATCGCGCCCAAGGTCAAGATAGTGTTGGAGAAATGGCACGAAAGTAGTCTTATCCTCGGTGGCAGAACTCTCAACACACAAGGTAGTTCCTACTTGACAAATTTTGAGAATGCGTCCCTCTACAACACCATAATGGGCATCATCTATTCGATTCCATCGAAACGACTGTCCCGATTCTAAGGTATATTTCAAACTAAAATCTGTTACATCCGGAATCCGCATTGTGTGTCTTGCTAAGTTAGATAAGGACAGCAAGCAGTGCCTTTGATATTTGCTAATTAGTATATAGCAAATTCCAAAAATTAGCAAATTTTTATTATGAATCTCCGAAATCCGTTTGTTTTCAGCGACCGGATTTGACATTTCGCCTGTTTAGGGGTATAATATTAACACCTTTGTCTAAAAATAATAGCAACCGAATTTGGTCCGCGGATAGACCCAATTCATTCCTTAGTATTACATTCAGGAGATATCTTTAAAACATGATTATCTTTCTACGCGAAAAATTTATTGCGCAACTCTTTATGTGGATAATCGCTATTGTGTTCTTGGTAGGGACAGTATTTCTCTATAGTAACACACGTAGCGGCGGTGAAGGTCCCGAGGGAGAAGTCGTTATCAGGATTAATAACACAGAAGTCAAACGCGGAGAATTTGAAAGTGCTGTCGCCAATGACTTGGAATCTCAAAGACGGAACCAGAGATTTGGCACTCCTGACCGGGAAGAAACCCAAAAGTCGGTAATTGATCGCTTGGTACAACAAACCATACTTGGAAGTGTGGATATCGGTCCTGCTGAGATAGAACGCTACATCCGAAGTGATACCACCCGAGTCGAGCAATACAACCTTTACCAGCAATTCGGGGCGGCAGACCTTTACACAGAAAATGTTCGTTTACAACTCAGTTCCACTGCACTCCGAGATAGTGTCCAATCGCTTGAGTTGGTAACGGATACTGAAGCAGAACAAGCATATCGACTTGAATCAGACAAGGCGAAAGTTAAATTTATTGAATTTAAGCATAGCGATTATGTTGCAACAACCGAGGTAGATGAAGCAGAAGCAAAGGCGTACTTTGAGGAAAATCGGAATAACTATAAATCCGAAGAACAGGTGAATGTAAAGTTTATCAGGGTGAATCCTGCCGATCTTGTTTCAGACGAAGAGATTGCTACCTATTACGCGGAAAACGAAGCAGAGTTTACGACACCAGAGGTTGTTAAAGCACGCCATATCTTGAAAAAGTTTCCGGACAACGCGACTGACGAACAAAAGGCGGAAACCAAAACCGCTGCAGAGGAGCTCCTCAAAACTATCAACGCAGAACTCGCAGCAGGTGCGGATTTCGCAGAACTTGCGATGACACATTCAGAAGGACCTTCCAGCGTCCAAGGCGGAGCATTGAGAGGCGGAAACCCAAAACTTCCACCCGGCGACTATTTCGCTCGTGGGGACATGGTAAAACCCTTTGAGGAAACAGCCTTTGACGTCTTGGAACCAGGGGAGGTCAGTGGTTTAGTCGAGACGTCATTTGGGTACCACATCATCAAGTTAGAGGAAAAGAGGGCACCAGAGGTTCAAACTTTCGACCAGGTCCAATACGACATCCGACAAAAACTCGTTCAAGTCAGCGGCGTTGATGAGGCAAAGAAAGTTGCATCTGACCTTCTATATGAAATCGAAATTCAGGACTATGAAGCGGCTCTTGCCCTTGAACGGTATAAGGAGCTTTCGCTCATTGTGCAGGAAACCGGGTTCTTCAGCCGTGATGCTACAACTATCCCACAAATTGGTGCAAGATGGGGCTATCAAGAATTAATCAAAGAATTCTTTGACATGGAAGTGAACGTAATAAAAGTTGTTGAAGCAAAAAGATCGAATTCGGAACAAATAGACGCCTATTTTGTCGCTACTGTTCTTGAGAAAAAACCGGCGACTTTCCCCTCTTTTGCGGAAATCAAAGCAAGAATTTTCAGCGATCTGAAGGCGGAAAAATCTAAGGAACGTGCCTTTACGGATGCACAGAACCTGTTCAATAAACGGGCAGACACCACATCGTTGGAGACTTTATTGGAAAAGTATGATGCTCCTGAGGACTTAGCGACAGACCAGCTTTCTGTCCAAGAAAGTAACTTATTCGCGCTCAGCCCAAGCAGCACCTATATTGCCGGTATGGGCAGTTCGGCGGAAACTATGTTTGCCGCATTTCGGATGAAGGTTGATGAGATTGGTGGTCCCTTCAAAGGTGACAATTCTGTCTACATTGTTCAACTTATTGAAAGGGAAGAACCTGACATTGAAACATTCCAAATGGACCCAGCCGAGAAAGCTCGACATCGTCAGGCACTCATTCAAGCAAAAAAACGGGAAACATATTTGAATTGGTTCGCCGCACGCAAAAAAACGAGTGAACTCTGGATACATCCAGATTATCGCTAAACACCCGGATCCGTGGTGTGATTAAATATAGGGATAGACGGCATCGGGTTGATAATCCGGCAGCAAGGCATCATGCGTTTGTCCGGCTATGAGATTTGTGCCATCCGTAAAGCCTTCGGGACGGTGACGAAGGAACTCAATCAAACGGTTCCGCCAAGGGATTAGGAGGGGTTCCGATCCAGCCAGATCATGAATTTCATGGGGATCATCCTGCAGATTGAAAAGATGTTCTCGGCCAGTTTGGGAGTACCACACGTACTTGTGGTGCCCGTCGGTTACATAGTGGTTACCATGATTGTAATCGTAACAACCGGCGTGTTCTCCGTGCAGATAGTCCCTCACCCGGTCGGTATTCCCTCGCATGATGGATAGGAGACTTCTACCGGTGCAGGTACTGGGAATCTCGACCTCGGCAGCGTCTAAAATGGTGGGCATGATGTCCTGCAGACCGACAGGACTTTGGCAGACGGATTCTTTGGGATAGCCCCACTTCGCCGGTGCCCGCATCAGAAAAGGCACTCGTGCCGAGGCTTCATAGGGCCAGGTTTTCCGGTACAGATTGTGATCTCCGAGCATTTCACCGTGGTCCGAGGTGAAAACGATCAAACAGTCCGCTAGTCCACCCATGGATTGGATTAATCGACCGATCTGGTCATCGATAAAATTAATCATCCCGTAATAAGCCGCACGAGCACACCGCATATCGTGATCGTCGAGGCGAATTTCCCAAGCGTTTGGATCCAACCCTTTCTCAGCCCTCTCGAATTCAGGTGCCCAGTCACCAATTACAGGTGAAGGGAGATCCCGTTGAATGTAGCGCTGGTAATAATGTACCGGTGGGGTTAACGGTGGATGCGGATCTATAAAAGAGATGTTGAGAAAAAAAGGCACAGTCGGGTCCCGCTTTTGCAGGAAATTGAGGGCGCGATCGATGCACCAGAAAGTGTGCATCTGCTCTTCCGGTAGATGGTGTGGACGGCCGACCCACCCGTTAGCGGAAACACCGTGGGCAACACCCGGATGAACATCATTGCGGCGGTGATATTGCCGCAACCAATCGACGTAGTCGTTATCATTTCCACGGGTGGCATCAGCCAATTGGAGGTGATCGAAACCGTACCGTTTACGCGGTGGAGTCAGGTGGAGTTTGCCGATCATCTCGGTTTGATAACCAGCCGCAGACAGTTCACCTGCCAAGGTATGGGAAGGGTTCCATGGAGCACCTTTAAATCCAACACCACCGTTAGCGGCTGGCGCGGTACCTGTCATCAAGCTCCGTCGAGCCGGAATGCAACTCGGACATTCAGCATATCCACGGCGAAAATGCGTACCGGTGCGACCGATCCAATCCAAGTTTGGGGTCTGTAAGCAGTCGGGTCCGTCGGGATCCAAGCCCAGACAGTCACCACGTTGTTGATCGGTGGTGATTAAAAGGATGTTGGGACGGGTATCAGGCATCTCAAACTCTGAGCAGGAAAATCTTAATGTGATGGTTCGGCACTTTGTCGGATAGAAAGTTCCAGGGGCAATTAATTGAGGTGTTCGTAGAAGAAATTGCGACGTTTGGGAGTATAGCCTAACTCGGCTATAGTGCGTTCGATTTCCTCAATCGGCATGCAATAGACCGTTCCAGCTTTGCTGACAACGTTCTCCTCTATCATTGTTCCACCCATATCATTTGCACCAAATTTAAGCGATAGTTGTCCGATCTTTGGACCTTGGGTTACCCAGGAAGATTGAAAGTTATCGAAGTTATCCAAGAACAATCGTGAAATGGCAAGCGTTTTAAGATATTCAAAACTCCCTGCCGGTGGTATGTGATCCATACGGGTGTTAGCGGGTTGTAGCGACCAACAGATAAACGCTGTGAATCCGCCTGTTTCATCTTGCAAATCCCGTAGCCTGACAAGGTGCTCAACACGTTCGGCGTAACTTTCTACATGTCCATACATCATCGTCGCACTCGACTTGAGTCCGACTAAGTGCCCCTGACGCATGACCTCCAGCCATTCATCAGCGGTGCACTTCTTAGGACTAATCTCATTACGGGCGTGATCCGTGAGAATCTCTGCACCTCCGCCAGGGATCGAATCAAGCCCAGCATCTCGCAGTCGGATAAGCATCTCTCGCAACGACATACGGTTTATCTTCGCAAACCAGTCCAACTCTGGCGGGGAAAACCCATGGATGTGAATAGGGTAATTCGCTTTGATCCAGCGAAGCAGATCTTCGTACCAGTCAAGTTTAAGTTTCGGATGCAATCCACCTTGCATGAGAATCAACTCACCGCCGAGATCCAGTGTTTCCTGTATCTTTTTCCCCAGTTCTTCCCGCTCCATGACATAAGCGTCAGGATCTCGACGATGACGATAGAAAGCGCAAAAATCACAATCAACATAACACCAATTGGTATAGTTGATATTTCGGTCAACAATGTAAGTGATGTAGCCTTCTGGATGCTTGCGTTGCCGGACAATATCCGCGGCGTGCCCGAGAGCAAGTAGGTCGTGACTCTTGAAAAGCGTCAGGCAGTCGTCAAAGTCTAACCGTTCTCCCGCAAAAGATTTCTCAAGAATAGGTTGGATGTTTGTATCCATTTGAAAATTTCCTTCATAAAGCATACTGGTGCCGAATCTAATACTCCAATTCTAACATTTTGCACCCCGTTTGTCAAATTTTCTGCCATTTTAATTCAGAGCCATTCAATTCTCCTGTAGGAGCGAACTCCGCTTCCCGACTTTCTCTTTTGTAGAATGCTGTATTTTAATTTGACTTTTTGGAAAAATTAAGTATAATTATAATACATTTGATCTGAATCTATATTTTAAATTAAAGAGGAGAGACGAAATGAGCGAAGTGGTTTACAATGAGGATTTAGTAAAGCGCGTATCAAATAAATACCTCGCAGTGAATGTTGCCGCAAAACGTGCCAGAGATATAAATGCAGACGGTTTGCCTATTGCACCTTCAAGTGCTGCGGATAAGAAAAAGAAACCTGTCGCCATTGCCACACAAGAGTTGGTTGAAGGTAAACTTCACTTTGAGAAAAGCGAAGCTAAAACACCCGTCCAGAATACACCGTCGATTTTTACCGACTCGCACGGTTCAGATGACGGGAGTGATATATTCGGTGAAGAACTCCTCGAACGCGAAGGCGATGCTGACCCAGAGGAGCGCGAGGAAGGTCTTTAAATCTCGTCAATGGCGAAAATTGCTCCTACCAAATAACCTCTCGCCAAAAAAATCCAAAATCACTTGACAACTGCCAGTAAAGTGAGTATAATTAAAAATGCTGCTGACGTGGCTCAATGGTAGAGCAAGTGATTTGTAATCACTAGGTTGGAGGTTCGATTCCTCTCGTCAGCTTTATCTAATGGGGGCGTGCTTGAGCGGTCAAAAAGGGCAGACTGTAAATCTGTTGGCTATGCCTACGGTGGTTCGAATCCATCCGCCCCCATCTGCTTTTATACTAAAGTAGCATCGCAGCGAGATCTGGTCGAGGCGCAAGTCTACAGAACGGCTTCAGAGTTTCCATACTACATAGCACATCTGTTAGAGCTTCCTGATTATCATGTTTCAGTAGTATGGCAGTGCCTCTTCGTATTATGCGGGAGTAGCTCAGCTGGTAGAGCATTGGCCTTCCAAGCCATGTGTCGCGGGTTCGATTCCCGTCTCCCGCTTGTTGGTGTTTTTATCTTTGCCGATGTAGCTCAGTCGGTAGAGCGCGTCCTTGGTAAGGACGAGGTCACCGGTTCAATCCCGGTCATCGGCTCCACTTATCGAAAGTAGAGGCTTATTATGCCCAGAGACATTGTAACATTAGCATGTGATGTATGTAGTCAGCGAAATTATGTGACAACTCGGAATCGCCGGACAAATCAAAACCGGTACGAACGGAAGAAATACTGTCGTTTCTGTCGAAAGCATACATCCCACAAGGAAACCCGATAACTTTTTGAGTAGGTGACGCAGACAGCACCACTTAACCGTTAAATATTAGGTGTGTGATCTCCTGCGCAAAACTTGCAGGCCAGTAGCTCCAACGGCTAGAGCGTCGGTCTCCAAAACCGAATGTTGGGGGTTCGAATCCCTCCTGGCCTGCCTTTTAATCTTATGATAGCTCGTTTGAAAAATTACATTCAGGGAATTAATCAAGAATGGCAGAGGGTGTCTAAACCGGATGCCAAAGAAGTCCAAGGTAGCACTATTACTGTTATTGTGGCTTCTGCCATATTAGGACTTTTCATCGGGTTAGTCGATGGTAACTCCGCTTTTCCAAAGTGGCACAACCCTCTGGGTTGGATCTTTCTGGTCGCTCTCCCAATTGTTGTTTTCTTTATTGTCCGAAGTTGGGAGAATCAGCCACAAAGTAGTCGAGAAGCCGAATTGTCTGATGGAAACGAGGGAAGTCGGAAGGTGATAGCGGCAGCAATAGCCTGTATCCCCTTAATTGCTGTATTTGTCAGCCAATATGTCCTGAATAGTTCCCTTGAAGGTTTCGGCATGGCTTTCCTCAGAACCCTCTTTATTCGTTAACGGTAATGCGCATACATTGGTGAATCGGAATATGGATGGATACTGGTACGTCGTTCAAGTATACACTGGACATGAGAAAAAGGTTAAACTTAACCTCGACAACATGATCACGAGGGAAGAGTTGCAGGACGAAATTCTGCAGATTAACATCCCGGAAACTGAGGTGATAGAGGTGAAAGACGGGCAGCGGAAACCGAGCCGCCGGCTTTCTTACCCAGGGTACGTCCTTGTGAATACCACCCATGAACTCGGACCACATGTCGACAATCCGATTGGAACGAGGAGTTGGGAACTCATCAAAGACACACCCCAAGTCATGAACTTCTTAGGTCCCCCTTCACATCCATCGCCTCTGAGTCCTACTGATGTTGAAGCAATGCTTCAGATGTCAACTGAGGAAGAGGAAGCCCCACCAGTACCCGCAATGGAATATGAAATAGGCGATAAGGTCAAGGTGATTAATGGACCCTTCAGTGGATTCCCCGGCGAAATCGAGGAAATTGATATGGAACACCAACGGTTACGCCTCAGCATTTCGCTTTTTGGTCGCT
The DNA here is from genome assembly GCA_965220065.1 of Candidatus Poribacteria bacterium. GTDB lineage: Bacteria > Poribacteria > WGA-4E > WGA-4E > WGA-3G > WGA-3G. The sequence continues at coordinate 2,236,948 of OZ244804.1, read as the reverse complement.
CCACCTCCGTTGACTTGGGCTTACTCGAAGTGGAAGAGTTGAATTGAACTCAGACGGTGTTGTTTAAATAAAGAACCGTGATTGTGGGCACTCGCTGTAAAATGTGATTGGAATGCTCACAACCCAAAATAGGAAAAAACAATGGCAAAGCAAGTAGCAGGTGAAGTTAAACTCCAGTTGGTATCCGGACAGGCGACGCCACAACCGCCCGTTGGTCCCAGTCTCGCACCGTACATGATTAATCTACAGGAGTTTATCAAATCGTTTAACGCCCAGACGCAGCATCAAACCGGAATGGTGGTGACAACCGTCATTACCTGTTATAGTGACCGATCGTTTAGTTTCAGCGTAAAGTCACCACCTGCCGCAGTCTTACTCAAATCCGCAGCGAAGATTGCCAAAGGTTCTGGTGAACCCAATCGGAACAAGGTCGCTTCTGTTACAATGGACCAAATTCGAGAAATCGCACAGACGAAATTGCCTGACTTAAATACGACAGACTTAGATGCAGCAATGCGGATGGTAGAAGGAACCGCTCGTAGCATGGGACTAACGATTAATTAGCCATGCTTATCCATCTGACCAAGCATAGCTTGAAACTTCTTCTGTAGGAGCGAGTTCTACTCGCGATCCTTACTTGAAAACGGGGCTATAGAGATGTGCCCCATGGAGAACAACATGGCGAAAAGAGGGAAGCGATACCGCGGCATCAACGAACATGTAGATAGACTACAGCTTTACACGGTAGACGAGGCTGTTTCGTTGGTGAAAAAAACAGGCAGCGCGAAGTTTGATGAAACCGTGGATTTAGCATCACGTCTCGGCGTAGACCCCCGACAATCAGATCAGAACATCCGAGGGACTGTCACACTGCCACACGGAACAGGGAAATCTGTCCGTGTTGTCGTCTTCGCCCAAGGCGATCTGGCACGGCAAGCCGAAGAAGCCGGGGCAGATTTCGTTGGAACGGACGATCTTGTTGATAAAATCGTTGACGGATGGCTCGATTTTGACGCGACAATTGCAACACCGGATCTAATGCGAAGTATCATGCCCAAACTCGGGCGAATCCTTGGACCGCGAGGCTTAATGCCTAACGCCAAGGCAGGTACTGTCACAACGGATGTTACCGAAACCCTCCAAAATATCAAAGCAGGACAAATCGAATACCGAGTAGAACGCTCCTCCGGTGTCGTTCAGGTTCCAATCGGCAAGGTTTCATTCGAGGAAGAAAGTATTAAACAAAACCTCAACGCAGTGATGAGCGCACTCGTTGCCGCTCGCCCGTCCGCAGTGAAAGGTCGGTACATTCGGAGTGTTGCTATATCAGCAACAATGGGAGCTGGTATTCGGATAGATCCACAGCAATTTGCATAATCCGCATGGGATACGATATGGAAGAGTCCTACAACTGAATAGAGTCGTAGAACGTAGGTGCCATCGGCTTAATTGCCTACCGAGGCTTGAATGGAACAGAACGAGTGATGTACAATTGAAGCGTCCGTGAAATCTCGTTGCTCGCTGTTCATCCTTCTTTGGATGTGAGCCTCCAGGTGCCTGGAGGCTTTTTGCGTACAATCGTATATCCAATTAACAAGTTTATAGGTAACAGGTTTATAGGGAAACCAGGATCCCAAGGTATGGTTACTATACAACCTACATAGAAAGGAACTGAAACATGCCGAATGAGGCAAATGTTCAGCAAACAGAACAAATTCGTGAGATTTTTGACAATGCCGATGTGGTGCTGCTAACAGACTTTCAGGGGCTTACCGTCGCAGAAATCAACGAACTGCGGAACCAACTCCGAGCCGCCGATGTGGGCTATAAGGTCTGTAAGAACACATTGGTAAACGTCGTTGCTCAAGAGAGAGGTATTGATGACTTAGCACCTTATCTCAAAGGGAATACGGCTCTTGCTACTGGTACAGATCCGGCGACATCTTCAAAAATCTTGCTTGAATTTGGTGAGGAACACGAAAATTTTAAGGTTAAAGGTGGCATTCTTGGAACGCGAGTCATCGATGCCGCAGGTGTTGAAGCTCTGAAGGATATGCCATCACGAGATGTTTTGATTGCCCGCACTGTCGGGATTATCGGCGCACCTCTCACCGGACTCGTCAACACCTTAAGTCAGAGTTCACCTATTACAGGAATGGTGAACGTACTCAGTGGAACTATACGTCAGGTAACCTCCGTACTGACACAGGTTGCCGACCAAAAGAAAGAGGCGGAAGACGCCTAAAGTAAAGCGTATACCACGCTTATATCAATAGCGCAGGGCACCCCCTTGCACGACTTGATCAGAAAATCTCTAATCAAGTTAATTTGATACTACATATAGGAAGGATACAAACATGGCTGCAGATATGGAAAAATTGATTGACGAAATTAGTAATATGACCGTTCTGGAACTTTCTGAACTGGTCAAAGCCTTAGAGGATAAATTCGGAGTCAGCGCATCAGCCGCACCAGCGATCGCTATGCCTGGGATGATGCCAGCAGCCCCTGCTGCAGATGGTGAAGAAGCCGCCGAAGCTGAAGAGCAAACAGAGTTCGACGTTCAACTCAAAGACTTCGGTTCCAAGAAGATTCCTGTTATCAAAGAGGTTCGCGCGATTACTGGACTCGGATTGAAAGAAGCGAAAGAGAAAGTGGAATCCGCGCCGGTCGTCATTCAAGAAGGCATTGCCAAAGAGGAAGCCGAGAAAACGAAAGAACAACTCGAAGATCTCGGTGCCGAAGTCGAAATTATATAGACGGAAGTATACCGTCTTATATCGCAAACATCGCGGTTTTAAACCGCTCACAACAGGTAAACCCATTATGGTTCTTGAGCATAGCGATGCTCCAATTCATCGCTCTACGGCGAACTATAATGGGTTTCCGTTTTTTGACGAAACTTAATGATTTAATCAGGGAACTTCCAAACGTGCTATAAATAGCACTACTACAAGCGTCTCTGTTCGTAGTAGGGTGATTCATCGCCCGTCAATTACCCGATTTATTTTTTTATTTTCATCAAAACTTCGGATTGGAAACCCCCTGCCTTCAGGGCTTACTATTACCCATAAGTTCGTAGGTTGGGTTGAACAGAAACCTATTAGAAAATCCACACAAGAAAATGACTTTCAAAACTCCAAAGACCTCAAACCATCAAAATACAAGTGAAACCCAACGTCTTATCCGTGTCTCTTGGTGAAGTTGGGTTTCGCTATACTACCTTCCGGAGACAGAACGGTCAGTGAGAGCGGGATTCTGAGTTATGAACGACGTTTCTTTGTCTATTTTCGCTCAACCCAACCTACATTAGATTTGTGGGTAACAGTAAGGCCTTCAGGGGAGGAAATCCGTCCTCTCGAATTAGGCAAAAGCGTTTTTTTTCAAAAACACTTGACATTTTTAGTAAAATGTGGTTCAATATCTGTATCCGTTGGACCGACATCATCAGCGTAACCGCTTGGTTACGTGTCGGTCCCACCTACTGATGAAGGGGTTAAAAAACGGATAACGGATATACCATGAGATTAACCTTCAAGTATCCTGTGTATCCTACGAAAACACAGGAACACACATTGTTAGCGTGGTTTCACCACTTATGCGAACTTCAGAATTCCGCGCGCAATAATCGCAAGTATACGCATGAGACAGAAGGTCGCTTCGTCACGCAGTATGAGCAACAAGCACTTTTGACGGTAGCTCGTGAGAAATATGACGATTTTCGTGAAGTACCACAAGATTTCCAAGTGTTCGTCCTCAAGCGTGTTGACAAAGCTTTTGATGCATTCCGTAAGCGTTGTAAGGCAGGCGCAGAGAAAAAAGGCTACCCTCGCTACAAAACGCGTGTCCGTTCTCTCACATGGTGCTTGCGAAAGCACACACTCAAGACAGGTGAACGTGTCCGTCAAAATCCGATCCGTGAAACAGGCACTCGACTTGACCGTTTGAAAGTGCCGAAGTTAGGTGAAGTCAAAATCTACATGCACCGTCCTTTACAAGGCGATCCCAAAGAAGTAACGATCGTCAAAAAAGCGAGTGGTTGGTATGCCCATATCGTCTGTGAGATACCGGATACCCCGAAAGTTGAACCGACTGACGCAATCGCCGTTGACGTTGGCACAATACACTATCTAACGACTTCGGAAGGCGAAAAAGAGGACAATCCCCGTTGGTATCGTCAAGCAGAAGGATTACTCCGAAAACACTCTAAAGACCTTTCCCGAAAGAAAAAAGGTAGCAACCGAAGGAAAAAACAACAACACACACTCGCAATGCACCACGAACGAACAACAAACAAACGCAAAGACTTTATCGGCAAACTCGTCTATAAACTCTACCACCATAACGAAAACAATGTTTTAGTGGCAGAGGATTTAAGCGTATCCAACATGGTAAAGAACAAACACCTCAGCAAGAGCATTTCCGATGCGTCTTGGGTAACCTTCTTTGAGTGGTGTGGGAACATAGCCGAAAGAGACGGTTTCCATTTCCACCAAGTGAATCCCAAAGACACTTCGCAAACTTGCTTCGCTTGTGGTGGGAAATCGCCAAAGAAACTTTCACTGGCGATACGCACCTTTGATTGTCAGTCTTGTGGCATGTCTTTAGACCGAGACTACAATGCTGCGATAAACATACTCTTACGGGCGGCTTGCGTCCATCGTGGAGAGCGTTGGGTTACCAACCTCTGTGAAACGAGAAACTTACCGGTAGACCGGTAGGCTTGTGGCAACTGTTACAAGCCCCCATGCTTTAGCTGGGGGTACATTGACTAGGAATAGGCCCTTCATCGGATGTTTAGTATCCTTGATGTCTTCTATCTCGTTTTCAGTCAACTCGCAGTGGGAGGGTTCGTTCTCCTCCTTTTAGTCCCAAAAGAATTAGTGGGTGCGAATTTCTACCGTTTAATGGGTAGCATCTATCTACTCGTGGGCGGGTTATCACGGTGCGCAAACCTTGCGCTCCATCAGCAACCTGTTACATTTCGCAACTTCTTCGGATCTTGGCAGAATCCCGAGTCTATTTCTGTTATCTGTTTCGTTCTCATCCTCCTGATCTATACGCTGAGTTGGTGGTTCAAGACCCCGCTTCTCACACGCCTCTTTTTCTTCGGCGGGCTTATTTCCGGCGTAGTGTGGCTGATTTTGAGTGCCCAGCGGTATTTTCAAATCGTACATCTTCCCGGTGAGATGTTCCTGTTACCCCTTCAATTCTTGACTGCCGCCGCGTTGCTTGGGGCAGTCCACAGCGGGATGTGGTTTGGTCATTGGTACCTCGTAGTGCCCGATTTACCGGTGGTCTACCTAAAACGATTTAATACCGTCCTGCTCTGCACACTTTCAGGCGTGGCACTGTTACTCTGCCTGAACCTCTTTTTCAGACAGCAAGCCACAGATATCGTCTCCTTTAACCTCTTCTATCAAATCATCTTCAGCATGCGGGTCCTTATAGGTATCGTTGGTACGTTGTTCCTTTACTTCATTACATGGGACTGTTTACGTCCGAAATCTGTCGCCCGTGATGTGCTCGGGGCGACACGCGCTGCAACTGGCTTTCTCTTTATTGCCATCATCACCGTACTTCTCGGCGAGTTCTGCAGTCGGTTGTTGTTTCTAGAAATGCGATTTATCTTCTGAGTTATTCGGTAAAAAGGGTTCTCTTCCGATACTCTCAAACCCCGTAGCCTGCAACAACGGCGCAGGCGGATTTGAGAAAAATACATTATGGTCCAATATCCTGTTGTTTACCCGCAAGGTATCATTAAAGATCCGCAAGGAAAATTAAAAATTGTAATTTAAATTTCAGATATGCTAAAATTACTATATTCATTATAGACTTAAGGAGAGAGCCAATGAAATCCCAAATTTTCTATGAGCCCGAATCAATGAGCCTTGAAGACCGACCCGTGCCAGCAGCCGGGGACAACGATCTGCTCGTCCAAGTCCGTTCGGTGGGCATCTGCGGTTCGGACGTAGCATATTATTTTGGCAATAGTTCGCTTGAAACCGACGACGGGAAAGGACCACTAATCCTTGGACACGAATTTACCGGTGAAGTCGTCGAAGTTGGCAGCGAAGCGGGAAACACGGGTGGATTCAAAGTAGGTGATCGAGTTGTCGTCAATCCTGTTCAATCAAATCCAGATTCCTTCTGGAGTCAGAAGGGATTATCCAACTTATGTCCCGAAAAACGCGTCTTAGGTGTAGGTGTTGATGGTGGCTTCGCAGAGTACGCAGTCTCAGACTATCGTTGGACAGTCAAGTTACCCGAAAATGTAACGTACGATCAAGGCGCGCTAACTGAGCCGCTGGCATGCGGACTCTATGCCGTCAACAATCTCAACGCCGAAGAAGGGCAAACTGCTGTCGTCTTCGGACCCGGTCCCATCGGCTTGATGATGGTGCAAGTCCTAAAAAGCCGTGGCTTGAAAAACGTCCTGCTCGTCGGAACCCGTGATTATCGCTTGGATTGTGGTAAGGATCTCGGTGCTGACGTAGTCGTCAACGTTAGTGATACTAACTCTCCGCACTATGTGGAAGACTTGAGTGCTATGATTCAGGAACTCAACGACGGCGAATTGGCAGATCGTGCGATTACGGCTACCAGTTCACTCGACGCGATTCACACCGCCTTAGAAGTTACAGGCAGACACGCAACTGTCGTTATCTTCGGACTTCCCGGTGATACAGATGTAATGCAAGTTCCCATTCTTGATACAATCCTTATGGATAAAACCATCAGATTCTCTTGGCTGGCACCTGATACATGGGAAGAGGCAGTGCAGCTCATTTCGGCTGGCGATGTCAACATGGACAAAATCATCAGCCATGAGTTCCCACTTGAATCACTCGTTGACGGGATAACAAAGGTCCGCAATCGTGAAGACGGTTGTACGAAGGGCTTGATAAAAGTTTCTGCTTAACCCACAAGTAACATGGGCATCCCATTTTTCATCCTTTTTGTCCTTTCAATCGCTTTCTTATCTCTTGGAATAACTGGGTGGGGTGGCTTTGTTTCGGTAGAATGGCCTCAGCAGAACTCAGCCGACGCAAAGACCGACACCGTAGCTGTCACCCCTTACCTAAGTTTTCAACCAAATTATTGGGCAATCGCACAGTGCTTCACAGGATTTCTGCTGTTTTTAGTGAGCCTCTATTTTATGGGCTTTTTTCTCTACCTCGAAGAACGAGAGAGCGGCAGGATCATGAAAAACGTTAAAAGTTTCGCCAAACTCAGGCAGTTTCTTGAACGACACCAGAAGGGGGATCTCTCACAATGAATTCTCTTATAAGATGCCTTGTTGACAAACCCAAGCGGTGCTGGATGCTGGTAGGCTTCGGGTTTGCATTTCTCACCCTATACTGTGCTACGACAAGCAACGCCAAAATTGATCCAAAGGCAGTTGTTGGAATCTGGCTTTTTGATGAAGGTAATGGAAAAATTGCTGAAGATTTGTCCGGGAACGGCAACGATGGCGAACTCAAAGAAGGCACGAAATGGGAAGACGGGCAATTCGGGAAAGCCGTCATATTCGACGGAAAAGATGATTACGTTGAAATTGCTCCGTCACCTCTGTTCAATCCCGAGACGTTCACAGTCACTTTCTGGATGCATCCAACGACTGTTGGGGGCAACAATCCAGGGGGTAAGGGGTCAGCCACTCTCATCATCGCAAACGGTAATCCGGGAGACGGTGGAGGCGCGAATTGGTGGTTTGAATACTGGAACGGCGGCAACTTTGAATTCAAAAGTTGCCAAGCGGGTTGTGCCGCCGCGAACACACCAGTGAATGCACCAAATGAATGGTATTTTGTCGCCGGTATCTACAACGGCACTGAATACGAACTCTACATTGATGGTGAATTTAAGGCGAAGGGACCCAATAAAGTCGGGGAACCTGAAAAAGGCTTACTCATCGGCAGTGGGCTCTGCCCGGCAGGCCACGGATGTGACGGTGGCTACTTCAAAGGCATCGTTGACGATGTGGCGATGTTCAGTGATACCTTGAGCGAAGCGGATATCAAAACGCTCATGGATGAAGGTGTAGGCAAAGTGCTCGGTGTTGCTCCTGTGGAACCTGCAGGCAAATTGGCAACGATGTGGGGCAATTTGAAAATGCGCTAAAGAGGTAATCCCTGCTAACATGAAACGACAATTCAAGAATGACTTACTTCTGCGCGCATCGAAATGTCTGCCTGTAGAACGCGTTCCAGTGTGGATGATGCGGCAGGCAGGCAGATCAGATCCCGTTTACCGTCAAATTCGACGTGACCTTAACCTCCCTTTAGAACGGCTCTTTCGCACCTGCCCCGCCCCGATGTCCCAAGCAGAGGTCGAATCAGCGGTCAAAATATCACTTCTTCCCAAACGTATCGGTGTCGATGCCATCATTGTCTACAAGGACATTCTCACCCCCCTCGCACCCATGGGGGCGCATTTCCGATTCGATCCAGGACCCATTTTAAATCCGCCAATCCGCACGCAGGCAGAAGTGGATGCTCTTCAACCCGTCGATGAACCCCTTACACAATTGGCGTTCACAGGAAATGTCATTCGCAAACTCCGCGAAACCTTGAACGAAGAACTGCCGCTCATCGGTTTTGCCGGAGCACCTTTGACCCTCGCTTTTTTCCTCATCGCAGGCGAAAGCCCAATCAAACGGGGTTCTGGCGTATCTGAAAAAGCGGCTCCTGTCTTCAGAATGATGGAAGAAGCCCCAGCACTTTTACATCGTCTACTGAACAAGTTGACCAAAATGACTATCAACTACTTGAACTATCAAATCAGCGAGGGTGTTCAAATCGTGCAACTTTTCGAGTCCATCGCTGATGTCTTACCGAGGCAGGTATATGAAGAATTCGCTTTGCCTTATCATCAGCAAATCTTCGCTGAACTCAATCCAGAGGCACCAGGGATCCTGTTCGCAAAAGAATGCAACTATGTGGATTTAATGCATCAGAGCGGAGCAAATGTCCTAAGCATTGGGAAATGTGTCGATCTTAGTAAAGCCAAGGCAAACACAAATGGTGCCGTTGCCTTCCAAGGAAACGTCGATAATGACATCCTTCGCGATGGCACACCTGCCGACATCACGAAAGCCGTTGAGATCTGTCTTAGACAGGGTGGAAAAACTGGACATATTTTGAACCTGAGCCATGGTCTGCACAGAGATACACCATTTGAAAATGTCAAACATTTCGTACGCATCGCAAAAATTTTTTAAGCTATTAAAACCTGGGCATCGTTCCACTCCGTTTCACGATGGTTTCTGGAGAAGTAGAGAACCTGCGTTAGGTTATGAGCGGTTGCGAACTTCACAGGAAACCTGCCCATTGTCCCGCAAGCCTCTATAGGCTTGCGCCAGGAATGGAGGGCAGCCCAGAAGTCCGATAATTAAAAAAATGAGAAATACCTTCAAAAACCCCTTTGCACCACGACAATACGGACAACTCGTTAAAGTGACAGAACGGGTGTATCTCTTTCGCAATATTGTCAACTCTTCTATTATCATTGGAGATAAAGGGGTTGCGGTAATTGATACACAGGTAAACCAAATGATGGCACGGCGATTGCGTAATGCGATCCGGACCCTTACGGATAAACCAATACTATACGCCATTAACACCCATTACCATTGGGATCATACCAACGGAAACACTATTTTTCATGAAGCCGGAGCAACCGTTATCGCTCGCGAGATGACCAAGGATTTTATGGTGAACAGATCACCGCGGCAGGAGGCGTTTCTGCGTTCCCGTGGCTTCACGCTCGGTGATCCTCCCTTTCTACCGCAACAGACCTTCACACACGAAACTGAACTCGATTTGGGGAATCAATCGCTACATCTCGTTCACTTAGGAAAGGCAGAAACCGATGACGCCACTGCCATCAGGGTTCCCGCAGAAGATTGCATCGTTTCTGGTGACACCGTTATGACAGGGAGTTTTCCCATCTTTGGACAGCCTGTTATGAACGAAGGGCTCATGGCGAACCACGATTGGATTAACACAATTCAGGAACTCCGGGCTTATGAACCTAAATCTGTCCTACCCGGACATGGACCCTTAGCGCGTGATGCCGAAATTGACCTGTTGCTTGAAATCGAGTCCTATTTCCTAACAGAAGTCCGAAAACGTGTTGAACAAGGCATGTCCTTAAACACACTTCTCACCGAAATGGAAGCCAACTTACCCGACTGGATTCGCTCTATTGCTGAGGTATGGGGAACACCCCGTTATGCGATTTTAAGGGTGTATCGTGGGTTAATCGACGATACAGAACCGGGTTGGCAACATTTGAAACCTTCGGCTATTCCGACTGCGGATACCGAAAAACTTCAGCAAAAAACACACGCGCTTGAAGACTTTCAGGCTTACCGAGAAACCGCCGAAGAGGTCGCCGAAGGCAATGACTTTGGCTTAGCGATTGCCATCTTGAAAACCGCAACCGAAAAATATCCGAATTTACCCGACGTGTGGACGGAATACGCAAATTTGCTCACACAAGCCTCCCGCACCGTGTCAAGTGTCCTTGAGAAGGGGGACTTTTTCGCCGAAGCTAAAAACGCACTCAATGTTGCACTCGAATTGAATCCTGACCACGCGCCGGCACATCTTTTGCAGGGCTACAACCACATTCTCTCTGCTTATCGCAACGGCGACGAAACAAAGACAGGACTGGAGTCCGTCTATAAAGCACTCGTTATCGGAATTCAGGGGACACAACTTGCACAAGCGTACTTCTGTATCGGACTCGCACATCGCACAAATGGGGACGAGGCACTCGCACGTGAAGCTTTCGCGAAGGCGATCGCCGCTGACGCAAGGTATATGCCAGCACAGTTGGCGAATATGTCATAGGAGGAAATAGAAATGAGGTACGATAGTGTCTTACTCGTTGCATTCGGTGGACCAACACCCGGCTGCTGTCAAAAATACAATAATGATATGTGTCCCGGCGAAGCCTACTGTTTCGTCGAAGGGATCGCCGGCGAAGCTGAATCTCAAAAAGAACGCGTAAAAGACATCTCAGCCCACTACGTAAAATTGGGCGGATTTTCGCCGTTCAACGAATTAACTTTCAAACAAGCCGACGCGTTAGAAACCGCACTGCAAGCGCGCGATCTACCACTACCTGTTTACGCTGGATTCAGACATTGGAACCCTTATTTAAAAGAAGTCATCGCGGAGATGGCACAAAAAGGACATCGCAAAATACTCGGCATTATCATGGCACCCCACCAATCCAAAGTCAGTTGGGAGTGGTACCAACAAGAAGTCAAAAAGGGAATCGACGCAGTCGATGGTGAGAAACCGACCGTCGATTACCTCGACCCGTGGTACACGCACAAAGGTTACGTGGGTGCCGTCGCCGAAATCATCGAAACCGCATGTGGTGACAGGCTTGAGCACGCTGAACTTGTTTTCACAGCACACGCAATTCCCCAAGCCGCGGCGGATACTTCACCCTATACACAACAATTTGAGAAAACAGGCGAGGCAGTCGCTAAACAAATTGGAAAAACCCGATTCGGTTTAGCATACCAGAGCGAGGTAGAAAACAGCCCTATTCCATGGATACAGCCGGATATCAATGATTGGCTTAAAGCGCAAAAGGAAGAAGGAGTGGATACCGTCGTGGCTTCACCGATCGGCTTTCTCTGCGACCATGTCGAAATACTCTACGATTTGGACATAGAGGCGACAGAAACCGCCGAAGCCTGTGGCATTGATTTCATTCGGGCAGGCACGGTCGGGGACCACCCCAAATTCATCAACATGTTAGCTGACTTTGTGTGTGAAAAAGCTCCAAAACAAAAGTAAATTAGAACTTACGTACTTCAGTAAGGTAGGTGCGGTTTCTAACCCACCGAGCCGAGGTGTGCCTTATCTTCGCTGACGAGGTTTCCCAACCTCGCCAACTATCTGGTGCACACTTATATTAGAGTATTAGGGCTTGGATGAAACCTTATGTCGGAAAACTCGCGTAGAAAACATGCCATTGTTATCGGAGGCGGCATCACCGGTTTAGCCACGTGCTACCGCTTACAGCGCGAGTCTGCTACACGCGATATTCCGCTTGACATTACGCTCCTTGAAGCCAGTGGACGTGTCGGGGGGGTCGTTGAAACCGAACACCGCGATGGATTTCTCATTGAACACGGTCCCGATGCTTTTATTTCCACCAAACCTGCGGCGAAGGCGTTATGCGAAGAACTCGGTATCGCGGATCAATTCATTGGGACTAACCCGAAGGTCCGTCGGAGTTTTGTGATCCGAAACGGGACGTTGCATCCCGTCCCTGAGGGTTTTTACATGATGGCACCAGGGGCGTTCATGCCGTTTTTAAAAACGCCGCTCTTCAGTTGGCGAGGGAAGCTGCGGATGGCACTCGACCTCTTTATTCCGCGCAGGGAAAGAGATACGGATGAAGCTGTAGCACACTTCGTTAGGCGTCGCCTCGGCACTGAGGCTTTCACACGGATGGCTCAACCTATGATAGGAGGTATCTATACCTCAGATGCCGAGAATTTAAGCCTAAAGGCAACATTTCCAAGATTCTTGGAGATGGAAAAAGCGCATGGCAGCATTATTAAGGCACTTCGTGCACAGAAAAAGCAAGCCGCCCAAACCAGCCGAGATACAAGCGGACCGCGTTACAGCCTTTTTCTTTCGTTTAAATCTGGAATGCAAACGCTGACGGATACGCTTACCCAAGTGTTATCCGATAGTATCAGGTTAGATGCGAAAGTGGAACATATCCAACAAACGAGCAATGGGAACAGGTGGCATGTTTCGCTTGCTAACCGAGAAACCCTAAACGCCGAACTTCTCTGTATTGCCCTTCCCGCACCACAAGCCGCACTGCTCATCGGAAACCTATCAAGTCCACTTACCTCAAAACTCAACGAGATCCCGTACGCCTCCTCAGCAACAGTCAATTTAGCATTCCGCCATGAAGATGTCACACACCCGTTAGATGGCATGGGATTCGTTGTCCCTGCTACGGAAAACCTGTCTCTCATCGGATGTTCTTTCAGTAGCGTTAAATTTGAAAACCGCGCCCCAACCGATCATGTTCTTTTTCGCGCTTTCGTTGGCGAACCCACGTCCAAAAAGACTGAAGCGGAACTCATCGAATTATGTCAGTCAGATTTAACGCCACTTCTCGGGCTCAAAAACGCCCCGCAGTTTGCCATGGTTAGTAAGCATTCACAAGCAATGGCACAGTATCAGGTGGGGCATCAGGATGTTGTGAGTCGTATCGAGCAGTTCACGGGTGAATTGCGAGGATTAGCACTCGCAGGCAATGGTTACCATGGCGTTGGTATTCCAGACTGTATTCGGAGCGGAGAAGAGGCGGCACTTACACTCTTAGATGCACTATAGGGTTCTTTAGTTTTCTTGCAGGAGGGAACTCCGATTCCCGACTTTCCTTTGTAGGAGCGAGCTCCATCTCGTGATACTTTATGAGAACGTGTCAACGCAGAGTTACCATTGGCTTGGGACTCTTCGGATGTGTATTGGTGACATTAATCGGAAGTCTTGCCCCTCGTGCTGAGGATCCTGAAAATCGCGTGACACAAGCGTATCAAGGGTTTCAAGAGGGAAAGTGTAAAAGTTGTCACCCCGCAATCTGGAGAGAGTGGGAAAATTCGATGCACGCCAAGGCGTGGGTTGACGAAATTTATCAGGAACTCGCAAATCAAATTAAGGATAGGGAAACCAAATGTGATCAGTGCCACGCACCGCAACCGATCCTCATTACAGGCGTCGGGAAAATGCCAAAGTTGAGAGATGAACAACGGGAAGCGGGTGTTTCGTGCCTTGTTTGTCATCTTGATGCTGAAGGCGCGATGCACGGGCCACCAGCAAGTGCAGAGACCTATTTCCACGCTAACGTAACCAATCCTATCTATACCGCACCAACAACGCTCTGTAGTACCTGCCATGGGCAACCGACCGTTCCTGAACACGATCAGGTCTCCAGTTTTCTAAATAGCAAATTCGCTGAGGAAAATAAGAGTTGTGCGACATGTCACATGCCGGTTGTGAACCGATTACAAAGCACAGCCAGTTATGAAAGCATCAAAGGCAGGAAGCATACGTGGCGCGGAAGCCGTAGTGTTGCACAACTCAGGCGCGCCGCAACGCTTCAACTTGAAATCACACCTGAGAAAGTGAATGTGAAACTACAGAGCAAAACCGGCCATATCTTGCCGGGGGGTACATTGCGAACCATCATTCTTGAAGCGAAGTTTCTCTCTTCAAATGGGACTGAACGGCAAAAGGAGCAAATCCCAATTTCGGCGAAAGAGCAAAACCGTCTCCTCCCAAATGAGGAGAGAGTTTACATTTTCGATACTTTACCCAGTGCGACGGGGGACACAATCACAGTCCGGTTGATGTATCAATTAACACCGAAAACACCAGAATCCGAATGGATATTGATGGCGGAAAAAATTTACGTTGTTCGTTGAGGGGCTAAGCGTTCATATTCGGCAACGAATCGAAACCCAGCAACCGTCTTAAGGTAGGCGTCGCGCGTGATACAACGTCATCCGATACTAATTCAAGGTGTGCTTGTTGCGGTTTCAGGATAGAACGACAGAAAAAACCGAGTAACCCAACACGCGGTTCATTCGTTCTATTTTCTGAAGAACCGTGCCATATTGCCCCGTTGACGATTAAAACGGAGCCACGGGGTGCACAAATCTGCAACTCATCGTCATATTCCACATAGGGTTCAGGTAGTGCTTCAAGCCTTCGATGGCTTCCCGGCACACAACTGGTTGCCCCATTTTCAAGCGTCCAGTCATCTAAAAACCATACGCTGTTGGCAACCATAGGAAAGTTTGGACGTGGCGTAGGGAGCCCAGATAACGGATAGTCAATATGGAGACCGGTATCAGGCGCACCCGGATAAAGCACATTTACCGTAAAGGAACTCAACGTGCAATCGGCACCGAGTAAATATTCCATCGCGGCAAGCATCTTTGGATGTTGGATAGCTTCTTCAAATATCTCGCCTTTGTCAACGAGATTCCAAACGCGTTGTGCACTGTCATTCGCAAGGTATAAATGACCCTTACCGTCTTTTTGCTCTGCTGCAGCCAATGATAAAGAACGTTCCCGAAGCCGAGTCGTTGTATCTGAGGGTATAAGACTTTCCAGCAGCAAAAAACCACGCTGGTCCAATTGATTCTTTTCTGATTCAGTCAAGATAGCCATTTTTTTCTCCGATGTTATTTTTCTTGACAGTTTAAGCGTTTTTTGCTAATATGTCAAACAGATTGTGGATTTCTCCGAAAATAGCCAGAAATCTTCAGGAAAATTTGAAATTTTGATTTGACATGTTTTGAGAGTTGTGGTATTATTAATATAGGCGGACTGCAATTTAATCGATGATATACCGATGCGGCGGGAACAAATTTTCACCGATTGCACAAAACATCACGTAACTGCAGGACGATTCTGTTTACGGGTTTTGCCCGTGTAACGTAATGTCTCTGACACTTAACGATTAAAGGTTTGCTTAATTTTGCTACTTTATGTTAAAATAATAAAAAAATTCCCGCAGGGTCAAATTACTAAAGTCAAATGCCCGCTTTTTATTTGCTTTTGACCTGTGCCATAGGCTATACTAACGCTATCCCATGGTTACATCGGTATCGGGAAATTTTAACGCTCGTTGGTAGGATGTTGATTGGATGGGCAGACATCTACCCCAGTCGTCTTTGTTGTATTCTCGCTTGCCCATCTAAGAAACTCAGTACTTAGTCTTGCGAGCGCGCAGACTTAACGAGGAGGATGAGTTAATGAAAAAACGAACACTCGTTTGTTTTTTGATTTTTACATTGTGTGTTCTTTACACTTCAATCCCGAACACTGTTTTCGGGCAAGAAGCTTCTCTCGCAGAACAGATTTTTGACAAGCACGGCGAGACGCTTCACGCGTGAGGATGTTAGAGAGTTTCTGCCAGCGTTTTGGAAGGGCTGAAAGCACCAAATTCAAGCCCTCTGATGATATCCCGGGGGTCATTAGTCTTGGATTTCCTTGATTAACGCAGGTCAAGGAGAAAATCCTACCAGAATCTCGCGGCAGCACATAGGGCTCCGCAATGACCGATGACCATATAGTACTTCTTGAAAGAAGATGCCGAAAGTTCAAGCATTGCTCACTGATGACGATACTACGTGCTTTGAATTGCTTCCAAATCCAGCAGCGATTGAAGAGCTTGAGGAGCTCTTAAGTTTGGGTTGAACCGCCGGATGATACGACCGTGCCGCCACCAGTCGACACAACTGTGCCACCACCGGATGATACGACCGTGCCGCCACCAGACGACACACCTGTGCCACCTCCGGAACCGACCGTGCCGCCACCGACGACACAACTGAGCCACCTGGATCGTGGAACCACCAGATGACACAACTGTGCCACCTCCGGATGATACGACCGTGCTAGCCACCAGACGACACAACCGCCACCAGCAGAGGTCCTGCCACCTGCAGAACCATTCGCTCCGATAATGCCCGAGAATGAGGTTCTTTTGGGCAAATCACGTCTCGGAGGTCTCTCGCTCAATGCCGCTTCTGGAAGAGGTATTATAGAGGAAATTGCCCGAGCCTCTGGGCTGCCTATTGGAGCAGACGACTTGGTAGATGCGATAGTTGATATGGTTCCACAAGGGTTCTTCCCGAAAAAGCAAATTCGTCAAATTTTAATGGCAAAACGCCTCGCTATTTTTGAAAATGAAGCGAAGCACTTGGATTATGAGAACTTCGGAAATGCTATAACGCCGGACTTTTCTGATTTTGCCTATTTGGAAAGAAGTACTAAGCATCTAACGCGGGACAGCTTACAAGTCTATATGCGCGTTCCAGCAAAAGTGGCTGGCGTTATGTTTAATCTCACGGATGGCAGAACAATTGCAGCCACGGAGGTTACGCCCGATGAATTTCAAGCCGATACCATTCCCTATACATTCCGGTTGGACGAAACCCTTGCTGCTACTAACTTACCCGCATGGCCCAGCTTGAGTGCCCAATTGTTCTCCAGTGTTACGCTTCGGTATTCAAACGCAGGTCCAAAAAACACCTATGCAGCTGTTGATATGCAACCGATGCCCGGAAAAAATGGGGTTGTTTGGGAAGCAAACATAGGTATTCCACCGGGTAGTACTTATTACTATTTTGAGGTTGTGCTCCAAGAACCGTTGATCTTCAAGACGCTGGATCGCGACTACATCGCCGGTCTGGATCCAACCACCGTGACGCTTGAACAGTTATTCGCTCCCGAGGCAATGAAATCCTACCAGATTGACGGTTGGGCAATGCCAGATCCGCGCAACCTTCAGATCGTGGATCGTGGCGTTATTGACGAACTGTTTACGCCTGATTTAAATCCTATAATTACTGACATATTGGCTTCACCTGCAGCCGTTGGCCTAATCCAGAAAGCCATAGCGGGTCAGCCAATTAATGTAAATGAGTTCCTAAGTCTTGCCACGCCAAGGCAACAGAACAGAATTCGGAGCATACTCCTACGTAATACGAACAGGATCGTGACGAAATTCGAGACTGCTTTTGATCCGATGCTGGCTTCTGTCTTCACGGTTCGGCGCCCCACGCCAGGATCATCGCTCTGGTTTGCGAACATTGATAATATCGCTGATGGCAACTACTACTTAGGTGCCGTTGTCCACGATACTGATGGAAACCCATTAGATCAGATTCAAGAGACGTTCACTGTTGATACAAGGGCACCCCAAGCTGATATTCGGATGATGCCCGGGAACGCAAATGCTGCCGGTTATACGAATGAAGAGGGTATCTATGTTGCAGCTGCTATTGACGCTACTGCTGAGGCAAGGCTCAATATCATGGGAATGCCGAAAAGGGCTGATGTAGGTCCAGGCATGGGTTACCTATTTTATCAACAAATTGAACTGGATGCCGATGGCATACCACAAAGCACATGGATGCCACTCACAGTTGACTCTACGATGTTGACATCCAGAATTTGGTCAGCTGTCGTCGAACGCCAAGGGGAGCGCATCGCTCCACTCCTGAAACAGATGGCGCCGCAGCTTGTCGGTGGACTCGATAATGCTGCGATACAAGGACTTTTGGCTACCACGACTCCTCAGAGTGTCTTAGCACTGCTTTCACCGGATTTAATCCAGAAGTCTGCAAATCCGTTCCTCAAGAGTTTGGAGCCTTTCATAGGGCGTGTTCAATTGAATGAAGCCCAAAGCGAATTGATAATTCAGGCTTTGGGAGCTACAGTCGATATCGTCGATCATCTTGTACCCGTAACCTTTGAAGCGTCTGAGCATGTCGTGATGCCCATTCATAGTCTCGCCGTTGGCGACTATGGCATACGCGCAATGGGGATTGATACCCTTTTCAACGTCGACTCCTACACTGAACCGACACGGCTCAGAATCGTCATGCCAGACTATGACAAGGCCGGCATTACAGCCGCCAGTATCGGTGACCGAAATGGTGATGGTGATACCGATGATCCCTATGAAACTGGAATTATCTTCGCAGATACTACGGAGAATGTGAAACTCACAGGAGCTATCACAAAAGCATCCGGGCACCCGATTGAAGTGATCGTGGTGCAATATCAGGACGCAAGCGGAGTCTGGCAAGACATTGGTGCGGCTTCACTCATGGGTTCAGAATTTGAAATTGAGTGGGACGTCGTAGATTTTGACGCATTAGTGAGCGCAAGCGACACTGTCATGGTGCGTGCAGTCGCAGCGAATGCACTTGGAATCTCCGATCCCGATCCAATGCCGTTCTCCATAAAATTGGATGCTGAGAATTACCCGGTCGATCCTGAGATATTGGCACTTGAGGCTAACTTTTCGTCTATCACCGGAAGGAACCCAGATAGTGGGGCACCGCAAGGCACAGTTACGATTAGTGCATATACCACCGCACAACGGACAGCCCCAGAGGTTGCCTCCATCCGCTTCTCTGCTGCCGGACGGAATTGGGAAGTGACGACCAGCACTGATGCCGGCGGACGGAAAAGATGGTCGGTCGCGGTTAACACTAGGGCTTTGCCAGATACGATCACCAAGAATAATCCTGGCGCGCGGAATGCAGCTCTCGACAACAAAAAATACACGGTTCGGGCAGTTGCTATCGGCGCAGACGCGACAGAATGGCCCTCTAATCTCACTGCAAGGTTCTCGGTTGATAATGTTGATGATGTCCCACCAAAGGGACCAACAAATATTGTCTCCGTAGAGGATGCAGACGGGCCAGTTGAAGCAAACGAAGATGGAAGTTACACAGTGGGTGGACTCATTGACGAATATGACGAGACACTCGCTTCACCGATAGCTAAGTTCACTGTCGAACCCACTGCTAAGCCAGCCACTTACGACTCTGTGAATTTAGTGCAAACGGATTCAGATGGTACCGAAACTTCCACCGAAGGCAGTTCGGGACAGTTGGAATTCACAGTGGACGTTGGCGAGCTTGAGAATGGAACCTACATGTTCCACGCTCTAGCTGTTGACGAATCCGATAATGTGCAAGAGGATGAGTCGCCAAAAATCACGGTCCACGTCGAAAATCACAAACGACCGGTACCTGAAATTGTGGCGATAACCGTCGATCCCGCAGCGGAAACGAACCCGGATAGCGGGGCGCCGCAGGGAACTATCGTGCTGAACGGCTACGCTCTTGGTGAGAGAAGTTCTCCACCTATCGTTTCAATGCGCTTTGAAGTCAAACGCCAGGATGCTGATGATTCCGAGTGGAAAGAAGTTGGTGCAGCCACTGAAGGTATGACTGTTACCGAGGAAGAACGCCAAGAACTATCGCAAAATCTTGACTTCTTTACCGACTTTGTCTATAACGCTGCTGAAACCGTCGCAGGTGGTGCAGAAACGGCATCAATTCATCCGGATCAAGCCTATCAAAAATGGTCGGCTAGCATAGATACGAGAGAATTGGAACTTGAAGACACCATCGATGCCGAGAGTGCGGCAGCGCGGGATGTATCTCTGGATACTAACCCGTATGTCGTGCGTGCAATCGCAGTGTCCGCAGCAGCGAGCGACAACGAAACACCATCCTCTATTGGTGTTAAATCAATGTTTTCACTTGACAACGTTGACGATGTCGCGCCACTCGGACCAACGAACATTGTCGCTGTAGCCGATGTTGCTGGTGCTATTGAACCAGATGCAGATGGCAGCTATACAGTCGGCGGAATCGTTGATGAAACAGTTCCTTCACCCATAGCAATTTATACCGTCGAACCGACTGCTGATCCGAGCACGTATGCCTCGGTTCAGATAGTTCACGTCGATGCCGACGGCAACGAAACCGTGACCGATGGTGAAGTGGGGATGTTGGACATTACAACCGATGCCAGTGTAGATGGAACTTACATGCTCTACGCTCTCGCCGTTGACGAATCCGGTAATGTGCAAACCGATGAGTCTCCACAAACCGCAGTAAACGTGCTAAACTTCCGAGTCTCTGATGTCACAAGGCTGACAGTTACAGCTGTTGACGGTGTGGATGTTCCCAGAACGCCACAGGAACCGATTCCGCTTCGGGGTTCACTGACTGTAGGCTTTAATGTTGACAACGGTTCGTTAGATGCTGAAGAACTCAGCGGTTCTGTTGATGGCAGTGAAGTACCAACAGAAAGTGAAGAAAATCCTGAAAATACCTTCTCGCTCAAGGTAGATGTTTCAGCGTTGTCCGACGGAATGTATACACCGAATGCCGTTGTTACCAAACGAAACGGTTCGGTGGGTTTCCCATTGAAAGAAATCAATCTGGATAACACAGGTCCGATGGTCGAGATTCAAACACCTTTGGAAGACCATACAGTGGCGAGTTTGCCAACCGTTCACGCAACCTATAATGATGGCGCAGGGAGTGGTATTGACGGGGCAAGCGGAAGCGTCGCTCTCGCACGCCTCCATCCGCCCGACGAAGTTTCAGTGGACGTTGACCAGAACGCTCTTGAGAAAGACGAAAAAGCCCTGGTCTACACCCGCACTGAAAAACTCGGTGGTGGCGCATATCGGGTAACTGTGCAAGTTGCCGATATACTCGGAAACGTCGGTGAGGCCTCCGTTGAGTTCGCTATTGAAGGTACGCCTGCAGACACAACACCGCCAGTTATCACTGAGGCGGCTCCGTCTGGAACCATCATGGGCGAAAGTTGGGTAACGATCTCAGCAGTTGTTAATGATGCGGAGTCCAAGGTTATAAGTGTGAAGTTCGGTATAAACGACAAACCACTTCGTTCTATAGCACCCGCACAGATCGCTGATGGACGGCTTCAAGTTGCCGATAGTTTCACAGCCGGAACGCATACCGTCAAGGTCATTGCTATCAGCGAAGGCGGTAAAAGAGAACATTCATGGACCTTCACACTGGTCGTTGATAATGTCGCACCTACGATCACTTCAATTACACCAACAGGAACTATTCGTGCTGGACTCCCAACAATTTCGGTGAGTGCCAACGATGAATCAGGCGTTGACGACATGGATATCGTCCTGATGGACAGTAATGGGAAAGAGGTGAAAGGTGACACCGAAGATGATGGCGAAGACGATGTCGAAGGTATCACTCGCTTGGATTTCATTCCTGAAAAGCCCCTCGATGAGGGAACTTACACGATTTCAGTCCGAGCAACGGATACAATCGGCAACTCTGCCACGGCGAAGGGTGGTTTCACAATCGACTTCGATACTGCCGCTCCGGTTATCACGATGTCGTCGCCACAGAATGAGGCACGCTTGACTGAACGCCGTCCGCAGATTTCGATAACCTACGCCGATGCTGAATCCGGTATAGATACTGATTCTATCCGATTCGTTTTTGATGACCGGTTGATTAACCTCAAACCAAATCAGAAATCTGCATCGCAGGTGGTGTACACCCCGGATATCCCTCTCGCTTTCGGGCAACATACCGTTAAACTTGAAGTATCTGACATGGCGCATAAAGAGGGTAACGTCTCTGACAAGAGCACCGGTGCCCGTAAAGCGAACATGGCGGTTCATGAGTTTACCTTCTTTGTTGAGAGTGAGGAAGGCCCAGTATTGGCATCGCGTCCGATTAACGCACCCAACCCGTTCAAGGATAATACACGTATTTCCTTCACGCTGACTCGACAATCTACAGTGAGCATCGTCATTTACGATATGACGCTCCGACCAGTTCGAGTCCTTGTAGATAACGAGGTTTGGGATGCAGGCGAGTACGTTGGCAAAGGCGCAATCGGTTGGGACGGAACGTCCACCGCTGGCGAAGACTTAGCTCGAGGCGTTTACTTCTGTCAAATCATGGTGGCAGATGGTTTCGAGCCAGAATATGCCATTCTCAAACTCGCACTGACGCGCTAAGTATACCGCAGTCTGCATATCGGGAATTGGACCATCCGTCCAGTTCCCGATGTGGACAGTCTTTTGGAGGATATAATGTTAATGACAAAGCAAATTGCTAAATGGGCTTCCAGACAGGGCCCGAAATTGCTATGTGGTTTAATACCCCTTTTCTTTCTTATCCTAGCGGTGTCACCGGTCAGCTTTGCCGGAGTCGATGCCATGCCGCACCTACGACTTGGTGCCGGCGCGCGCTCGATCGGCATGGGCGGTGCCTTCACAGCAATCGCCGATGATGCCACCGCAACCGTTTGGAACCCAGCAGGACTCGGCTCCGCAGCGGATTTAAGTCTCAATTTTTCAACACAGCAACTTGATCTGGATAGGAGCCATAACTTCATCGCATTGACGAAAGCTCTCGGTTCAGCCGGATCTATCGGACTTGCTGTTACAAATGCAGGGGTCAGTGGTATTCAACAATATGATGCCAAGGAACGCTACGGCGGCACATTTAACTATAGTGCAAACGCCTATTCCCTCTCCTACGGCATTGGGTTCGGAAACTTCGGCGTCGGCCTAACAGGTCGCATGCTGGCGGATAACTTTGGTGCAGAGGGCGTTGAAAGCCAGAGTGGGTTTGGCGGTGTTGATGTCGGACTCATGGGACATGCCCTGCACATAGATGTAGGCGAAGAAAAGGTCCCGACTTTCCATTACGGACTCGCTGTGAAATATTTGGGAGCAGCTCTTGGTGAAGATACTGTGCCGATGGTGATTAGCGTCGGGGCAGCCTATAATCTCTATGTCGGTAACGTCGTCACATTTGCAGCCGATCTCGAGCAAGAGATGGTCAACCTTGACGAGAGTGCGACAAGCCTAAGGCTTGGTACTGAATATACCATTGTCACTTACAAGTCCACTGCTCTTGCCATCCGAGGTGGAGTCAGAGCCTCACGCGACACCCAAAATCTCTTCGGAGGATTTGGCGTGAACATCGGCGGCTTGCAGATTGACTATGCCATTCAAGACGGCATGGCAAGTGAAATTAATGGCGTCGGATCGACTCACTTTGCGTCCCTCTCTTATAGATTTTAAAGGAGATAACTGATGAAAATGATAAGAGGCACACTGAAGTTGACACTGGTTCTATACATTTGCGCAGCACTCAGTGGCGTTTATGTGTTATCCGCATCCGCAAAAATTACACCGCACGACGGGGATGATAGCACCCAACTCATCACCATTGTAAAGGGTGATACCCTCTGGGATCTCTGCCAAAAGCACCTCAAGGACCCACTCCGGTGGCGCGAACTGAGCAAATATAACGATTTCACCAACCCACACCTCATCTATCCCGGTGAATCATTACGTATTCCAGTCGCTATGATGAAAGAGGTAAAGGAGGTTGCTGAAGAAGAACTTGCCGTGCAGCAGGCGGAGCTTGAGCAGCTAAGGGCGGAATTAGCCGAATCCGAAGCAACGCGGGATAAGCTTGAAGCAGAAATTAACGGACTCAACAAGAGTATGGACGAACTCAAGGCACAAATCGAAGCACTTGAGGCAAGCCTAAAATCACAAGAAAAGTTAATGGCTGCTGTGAGTCAATCTAGTGACGCAGTCTCTTCCAGTATCAAAGAAGCCTTGGCAGCCAAAAAATCTGCTATCCTTCACGAAATCGCTCATCTTGACGAGCATCTCTCAGGAATCGAGAAGATGATCAAAAAACACAAGATGGCAGAGGAGGCAACAAGCAAACTCGTTGAGTCAACCGCAGAGAACGTGAAAATGTTTTTGGCGAGCATTGAAGCCAACCAGAAGGCAATCAACGAAATCAAGATGATACTTGAGGATGCCAAAGGTGTCCACGAGGAACTCTCCTCATCCAAGCGCGCTTTGGTGTTTCTGACGACTGTGGCAGCAGGCGTCGGCTTGTTTGCTATCAACGCTATCGGTGGACGTGAATAAGCGAAACCCATCACCTTTTAGGCAGGGAGAGTGTTTCATGCACCTCCCTGCCTTTTTTATACAATTCGCTATTGATTAAGGTCCTGGGTATATGTCATCAAGTATCGCTAAATATCCTCAGCCACCCTTCACTCAGGCAATCAAACTTTACGGCGACAGAGCCGGAAGTAAGGGAACATTTCGGTTCGCCGGTCTCGCATGGATACAGGACACCAGAGTCGTCCTAATACACGGCGATGCACAAAGCCTAAATGGTGCTGCGGAGTGGCGATGTTTTCTACGGCTAACAACATTGGCGCATCGTCTCAAAAAGCCTATTGTTTTGTGGAACCTGCCTGTTGTACACATTGCTACAGTCCAACGTCGAACCTCGTTAGATTGTGCGCAGGCAATTCAGAACGCTGAATTGGAATTGCTAAAATTGCCGCACCCTATCATCACGATTTTCGATGAAGCTTATGACAGCACTTACGCGTATCCGGAACTTATATGGAGCGACGGGATTGTACTCGTGACACCACCGGATGCACAATTTTCTGAACACGAGAAAGTGAAAATCGCGCGGCACCCAATGGACATTGAATCCGCAATTTTGGAACTCCTCTGTCAAGTAGAACCGATTCCTGCCTCAGAATTGGTCAAAAATAGGCAAGAGTCCTTACGGTTCGCCGCGAAAAGCAGGGAATAATTGTCAGTTGCTTCTCAATGAGAGTTATAAAGAACGCGTAGCCCCTAGCGTAGTGGAAGGCAGTTCTACGGAGAAGTCCTTCGTTTCCGGGATCGATCTGACCGAACCGCAAGGAACAATTAAAGAATGTTTGAAGCTAAATTGAAACCCCGGCTTGAAATTATACTGTCTGTCGTGGCAAATAAGATGGTTGCAATCGGTATTACAGCGAATATGGTGACACTCTTCGGATTCGTCGTGAACCTCATCGCGACCTTTTACTTTGCAACAGGTCGTCTCGTCACTGGTGGGATCTTGATTCTGTTTGGGGGCAGCTTTGATATGATAGACGGGGCAGTGGCGCGCGCACAGAGGAACTCACGCGCATCGGGCGCACTCTTGGACTCCGTTATTGATCGATACTCGGAGGGGTTTCTTCTCCTTGGAGCCCTCATCTACTTTTACAGTTTGGAAAGTCTACTCGGGATAATTCTCGCGTTCGGTGCATGGTTCGGTTCAATACTCGTCAGTTATGTAAGGGCAAGAGCCGAAGGACTTCAGGTGACCTGCAAGGTAGGACTCATGCAACGACCAGAACGCATTATTTTACTCGGTGCTGGAACTGTGCTACAAGGGGCACTCTTACACAAATATCCCTTCCTCCAAAGTACAGGCATGATTCTACTCTGTACACTCGGTATACTCACACTCACCTCACACATTACCGCTATCCACCGCCTCATCTTTTCCTATCAAGAGTTGAGTCGCTAACCTCCACTCACGCTCATCCAAACGAGACGGATGGCAAAAGCCAGAACAGCGACAATCAGCACCACTTTAATCCACTTATCGCCTTTTTCAACTGCCCAATGGCTTCCAAGCCATGCTCCGCACGCATTGCCAATTGCCAATGTTGGTCCCAAATACCAATTGACTTTGTCTTTTATGATAAAAATGCCGAGCGCGACCACGGTGTAAAAAAAGATAACAAAAACTTTAATCGCATTCGTCCGAACTAAGTCTATACCCGTAAGAAGACGCAGAGCAGTTATAACAAGCAAGCCTACGCCAGCTTGGATGAACCCACCATAAATCCCGATAAAGAAGAAAATAACCATTGCGATGATCTTAGAACGCGTATCTTTGCTCTCAATCCTGTCCTTTAACCGCTCTGTTGGGTTGATTAGTGTTAAAACCAGCATAGTAATCATCACAACAGCGAGGATTAGGTTAAATACTGCGTCCTTGATATCAACCGCGATGGTAGCACCTATCACAGCACCTATCACCGCTGGTATGGCGAGTAGGATGCTGTAGTTAAAATCAGAGACCCCTTTACGGCGAAAGCCCACAATGGCACTGAAGTTTTGGCAGAAAATGGCGATTCTGTTGGTACCGTTTGCTACTGCAGTGGGGAGTCCAAGGAAGATGAGCACGGGTAAGGCAAGCAGTGAGCCACCGAAAGCAACTGTGTTTAAAAAACCCGCGGCAATACCTGTACCAAACAGTAAGAGGACATGCAAAAGATTAAATTCCATTTTTTTAAATAAGCACTCCTGGGCATCGTTCCACTTCGTTTCACGGTGGTGTTTATCGAATTCTTACAGTGTAAAGAACCGTGGCATTCCTTTTAAAGTTTTTCCGTTTCAGATTCCTGTGACTTTCTTTTCCTCGAAGGATTGGATAGTATCTGGCGATATTTCGCAAAACCGATGAGAGCAAGAGCAACAATATTACCGAAAATAATGGCACTTCCAAATCCTGCAATTACCAAAAAACTACCGATCCGAAGAATTCCATCTCCAAACGGGCACTGCCAGTCTAAAATAAAAATAGCCACGACAGGAATCAGCGTGCCAAGTATGAACCCTATTCCTGCAGCAGCCCCAGCAACGTTCTGAAATTTTTTTAACATCGGTAGCTGAACTTCAAACATCTGTGCCCTTTTGTTTCTACATCCATTTTCGTTAGGTGAATCCCAAATACCTATCTCTGCCTTGTACAAGTGCCTCTATCTTTCGATCTACCACAGAGCGTTGGAGCATCCAAAAGCCACAATCGGGATGTACCCAGCCAATCCGTCCAGCACCCAATATCTTTTCTGCTGTTTCGATACTGGCTGCTACGTCATCTGGTGTCTCAATCGGATTGACCTTCACATCAATCACCCCAATACCGAGCACGATATCTGATCTAACTTCCTTGAGTGCCTCAAGGTCTGCCTCAGGACGATGTTTCAGTTCCAAAACCAAATGGTCGCATCGGAGCGTGTTCAAGAAGTCTACCAGGGCACTCCAGTTCCCTTTTTGGATCACCTGACCACCGTAGTTGCCGAAGCAGAAATGGACTGCTTTCTCCCCGCTAAACGCATCAAGGACAATATTAATCGCCTCAGCAGCACGAGGTCCATCTTGTGGATTGCCAGGTATATTCGCCTCATCAATTTGAAGACAGGCACAATCCAGTTCTCGGACCTGTGTCGCTAACACTTCCGCTAAAGCGGTCAGCAGGGAATCAAAGTCGCCATAATATTTATCCAACAGTGTTCGTGCGAGCATGTAAGGACTCGTTATCGTAAATTTAATATCTTTTCCAGAAACACTTACTGCGCGCTCGCAATCAGAAACGAGGTTTAACGTGCCTTCTCCCAGGGCATTCTCAACAACTCCCGCCGGTTTCGCACGGAACGACATCGTTTGCATCTGCCGAAATTCGTGCCATTCCTGCCTCCCCACTTCCGCTCTCACACCAGAAAGCGGACGGATGAAATAATCAATCATTCCATTGGTATCTGGATGGTTGGCATCAAAGCGGTAGAGTTCGCCATCTGTTGGTAGATCAATACCCCGTTGCCGTTGGATATCTACGACAACCCGCGTCGCATCAAGCAAAGTCTGCTCTGTTGGCATTGACAGGAGCCATGCCGGTACAGGATAAGAACCCACAGTCGTGGTTAAAATTTCTGGTTTTTTTGTTGTATTCTTCACAAATTTAATTTCGGACTAACTCGAAAGACTCAAGCTCAAAGACCGTGTCAACAGTCACATCACCTCGAGTCTGTGATTGTGTAAATTTGATAATCCCGACGTCCGGTGCAACCCATTTTTTTACGACAGTGATGTCAAGTGGAACATTCTGATTTTCAATATCAAATCCCCATCGAAAGGATTCCTGAACTTGGAAAACATGTTCAAAAGTTCCAGCTGGCACGGTCACAGTCTCTTCTGAAATCACTTCAAATTCGTCGAGTCCACCACCAATCGGAAAGAGTTCAGGAACTAATTGTGCCTGAAAGTTAACCTCCCACCGCTCACCCGGAATGAGTGGGAATTGGTATAGTGGAAGATATGGCACAAACAGAATCGTATCACCTGTGCCGGATGTGGTATTCTGTGCATGCTGGACAACCGCTGATACCTCACCCTTTTCATCAAGGCTCGTTCCGAGGTAAGAGTAGTTTACAACGTTCTCTAAACCTTCAGCCTTACTCGATTTCTGGAGGACAAAACTCTCAATAGTTTTTCCACCTGCACGTTGAATCTGGATGGTATCCACAATCTCGAAAGTAATCTCAGCACCGCTTGTGTCGCGGTAGTGCCAAACATTCCCTACAGCCAACGGATAATAGTCTCCGGGACGGGTTCGCCACACTTGGATGTCAAGTGTACTTCTCGTAGTGTTTTCCCCATCGCTGACCGTAACTTCAATCTGGTACCTCCGTTCGGTTTGCGGCGCGCGCCAGAGGGCACCAGAGGCGTTCTCTGTTAGGTCGCCACCCGTAACGCTCCATGTGTATGATAGGGAATGCCCCTCGAGATCGCTAGCTTCCAAGCGAATCGGCACCTCTGCCCCTGGCGGAACTATATCTGATTCCGCTTCAAACACCAGAATGTGCGGTGCAACGTTTGTACTGCCGGTTTCATCACCGCCGCAACCTACCGCAACACCAATAAGCAAGAACCAAAGAATTTTCCAGGCATCCGTTACTTTTTTCATGTGCTAAGAGATTTCCCGCGTAAGACTTCCCGACATTGGGTCTCACCGTTTCCAGTGACATTGTAAGCAAACGTGTTCATCAGCCGGTCGTTTGCCGAATTATTTGGGGCAGATCCATGAATAATCAGGGCATTAAAAAAGACCCCGTCCCCCGGTTCCATCTCGACGGCAACGGCGTCTTCCCGTTCTTGGTAATGTCCGGGTAGAAACACTCCAAACGTCTGATGTTTCCGTTCATGCTCTTGTAAACCCCAGTTATGGCTACCGGGTACAAACTGAATGCACCCATTCTCAAGGTTCGCCTCGTTGATAGCCAGTTGACAATTAATCATAACCGGTTTGTTCTCATCGTTTTTCCAATAGGCGTAGTCCTGATGCCACGGGATGGCTGTTCCATCGCCGCCGGCTTTTGGAAGTAATTTACTATGATAGAGCGATATATTTTTACCCATCAACACTTCCAATATATCCAACACTGCGTCAGAACGAAGCAGACGGTTCAGCGTCGCGCTCACCAACTCACTGTGCATCAACTGTTTGATACGCGGCGGATGGTCATCCGAATCGTAGACTTCCCAAGAGATCCCAATGCCATCAGCAGGTTGTTCCGCCATACGATTGTGTATGTCTTCAATCTCTTCCTCAATTCGCGCAATATCTTCTGAAGAGACGAGCCCTTTTTTCAGGAAATAGCCGTTTTCTATGTAAAACTGCTGTTCTTTGCTCGTGAGTCCCATACAGCCCCTCCTAAATAAATTGTGCTATTAAAGTATACACCAAGCGTTCGGAAAAATCAAGGGGTTTTCATCTGACTGTCTCGTTAAACACATTTCAACAAAAAAAGGTTTACTTCTGTTGCAAATCTTGTTAAAATATTAAAAGTTGAATATACACGTAACTACTTTGAAAATACTACTATGCCTTCAAGGTACGCTATTGCGCGCCTCGTAAGTCGTGGGAACAGATCATCAATGGAGCCAAAATTAATATGGACTATACACTTGAAAATTGTCAAAAACTTGTAGACGACTGGGTTCGCACTTTTGGGGTCCGCTATTTTTCGGAGTTAACCAATACCACTATCCTGATGGAAGAAGTTGGTGAATTAGCACGGATTATGGCGCGTCAGTATGGGGAACAGAGTTTTAAGGAGAATGAGAAAGACTTGGATCTTGGAGAAGAGATGGCGGATATCCTTTTTGTACTTATCTGTCTCGCGAATCAAACAGGCATCAAACTTGAGGACGCATTCAAAGAATCAATGAAAAAAAAGACACGCCGAGATAAAGAACGGCATAGTAAGAACCCCAAACTTCTGAAAAGCCGAGGGTCAGACACCTAACCTCCGAAGGAGGCGGACAATGATACTCTATAGAGGCAACGTACTTTTAGTCTTAATTCTGCTTTTTACTATCGGTGGATGTACTATTTTCCCAAAACGTACATCTACTCCCTTGACGGTTGATCCACTCATTGAACGGAATCGCGAGTGGCGCGAGCAGGTTGAACTTGGCAATGCTGAACTACAACGCAAAAACTTGCGAGCCGCGCTTACCGCTTACGAAACCGCTGTCGCAATTCGTCCGGATGCAAGCGACGTACAACGCAAAATCGCTGAGATATATTTCCAACTTGAAGAGTATGAAAACGCACGAGACGCATTTGTAGCATTTTTGGCATTGGAACCGAAAAATATTACGGCTCTAAACTACGCAGGGTACATCTCTGAAAAATTGCATGACTATACAGCCGCCGCCGGGTACTACGAACGAGTCCTTGACGTTTCAGTGGATAATCTCTACGCCTTGAATCACCTCGGTTTAGCTTACAAGCAGCTACAACGTTTCAATGAAGCGATTGCGGTGCTCCACAAGGCATTGTCTTATGATCCGAAATGTGAACGACCTGAAAGCGAAAATTTACACAACTACTTGGGATTAATCTACCTAGAGCGCGGTGAAATAGGTGAAGCTATTGCAGAACTACGGGAGTCGATTCGGTTATTTCCAAACGACGTTTGGGCAAGGGAACAACTCGCCACACTTTATGAGAATCAGCAGCGTTACTTTGAGGCGCAGCTCCAATACCAGCAGATTTTGGAAGTTGACCCAGACAATCTCCTTGCTTTAACACGGCTCCAAGCACTTGCTCGACAAAACTTGGATCCGACAGAAATTGTTGATGTGCCTCCCGTCACGCTTCTCGATCCAGATGTTGAGTACATTATCGCGAATGCTCCAGACGTAAGCGACTATCCTGATGTGGATACCTTAATCCTCTTCAACTATTTCAGCCACGATGTCCTGCCGACGGGACAGTCCCGTTATACAACGCATCAGGTCGTTAAAATTCTCACCGAAAGAGGTATCCAAAAATACGGGGATATTGCCATTCCTTACCAACCCACCGCGCAAAACATTGGTGTTAATATAGCAAGAACAATTACCGCAGACGGCACGGTGCTGTATCCGCCTGATGAGGCATTTAACGACGCAACACCACCAGGGCTATTGTCCCAAAATCTCTATTCTGACGCGATGTGGAAGGTCATCTCTATGGTCGGTCTCGCACCGGGCGTCTGTGTTGAGTATCAGGTAACACTTGAAGATAAAGTCCCTGGAGGCGAAACATGGATTACAGGAGGTTACAATTTTCAGTCAACAGAGGTTGCCCTTGAGACAAGTTACGCCCTTCAAATACCTGAAATGTGGCATCTTCAGTGGAAAATTGCTAACGACCCGTTAAATACAAGCGCACAAAGCCCTGAGGTGTCTTATACAGAAAACGACACTGTTGTATATATTTGGAGGTACGGCGAGACACCTGCATTGGCGATAGAGGAAGGCATGCCACATATTAATGACATCGCTCCTCGTTTGCGCTACTCTTCGATTGCCGACTGGAACGATGTCTACTTATGGTATAAAGAACTTGCGAAAGGTAGATACACGTCGGATGCGAAGATTGAGGAAAAAGTCCAGCAGTTAACCCAAAGTCTGACGACAGAAGAAGCGAAGATACGCGCCATCTACCATTTCGTCGCCGCAGATATCCGTTACGTTGGTATTGAACTTGGACAGAGTGCGTATCAACCTTCGTCTGCCACTGAAGTCTTTCAAGTGCAATACGGCGACTGCAAGGATAAAACGACACTCTTGATTTCAATGTTAGATCTAGTTGGGATCAAAGCTTACCCTGTTATGATGAGTATGGCACCCTACGAGCGAATTGATACGGCACTCCCGGCACTTAACCAATTTAATCACATGATAGCCGCAATCCCTACGGGGTCAGATACCTATATTTGGTTAGATCCTACCTCGACGACTTGTAGTTACGGGGACCTGCCTTATAACACACAAGGACGCACGGGATTTCTCATTTCCGATACACACGGTAAATTTGTGGAAACGCCTGTTTTCCCACCCGAATCCAATAGACTCGTGAGTACGACAGATTTGACCCTGAACAACCAAGGCACTGTAGAAGGGACACTCCACGTTCAGACGAGTGGGCAATATGACCTAAATACGCGGTGGGCATATCAACAGATACAGCCTCGTGCAGTGAAAGACACTTTGGCAACTGAACTCAGCCAACAATTTCCCGGTATTCAGATAATATGGCACGAGATGTCGGATCTCAGTGAACTCGATGTACCAATGGAAATTAGACTCGGTTTTCGCGTTGAGAATTACGCGACACCTTTGAGCAACAACATGTTGATGCCTTTACCGATTGATGAATTCGCGGAATACGCTGAAGCGTTTGCTAACGACCAGCGCGTCTATTCATTGGATTTCGGGTATCCAACGCAAGTGGAGAAAACGATCCGTATTCAGGTTCCAGAAGGGTGGGGGGCTGAGTTGCCGGAGGACAGTCATCATACCATGGAAAGCGCAGAATTTACTCGAGAGTATCGGCAGGTTGAGAATATCATCACCTACCAACTGATGTTTACTCTTAAAAATAAGATACTCCCAGCAGTTGCATACCCAGCGGCAAAATTGCTTTTTACTTCCCTTGCGAGTGAAGATAAAAGTCATTTGCTGCTAAATATGGGTAGTTACAGTCGCATGTCGAACCGATGACAACGCTCTAATTAGCCCTTGACGTATTTCCAGCCGTCGACCAAAACAGGAAGACCCCGTATTAGGCACATAGCAACAACCACGGTAGATAGAATCACGCCAGCCAATTCCAGTCCGATGACTAATTCGGGAAAGACACCCGAGTTTTTGAAAACAATGACACCACCGAGGTAAAGAAAGGCGAGAGTTTTCGTGATGCCATAGATACTACGACTCGCTCGTGAACTCGTGAGCGCACGGGTCCATTTGGAGGACATCATCGTGTTTTCACCAAAGGCGGTTTTGCCTTGCGCAAAGGCAGCACTTCGCAAACCATCTGTGAAGAAGCCGCGAGCAATCACGATAACGGGAATCCAAAACGGAATCAATCCAACAACGGCGAAGTATACCCAAAAGATACATTCGACAATCCGATCGCCAACAATGTCGAATAACGCACCGAAATCAGAAGTCTGGTTCAGGCGTCGCGCAACGTAACCGTCAACCGCGTCAAGAAATAGGATTAAACCTATGAGTCCCACGAGCAGAATGTCTAAGTAGACATGAACACCAAAGAGGGAGATCACAACGAAAACCAGAATCAGACGGAAGAGTGTAATCAAATTCGCAATCATCTTTTTACCTCCAAAGATCTGTGAGACATTTATTCGTCTACAACGCTCCATTTAATAAAGCCTTCAGGCTTTTGTAGGTGCTGTACATTCTCAGGTTAGGTATCTTTTTTCAAATGGCTCTCTTTATAATTTATAGTAACATACCGTATCACTGAAAGCAATACCAATTTTAAAAACAATAGGATCATTTAGTTTTCCGTTCTTTAGGAGGATTTTGAGGAACCAGACTCGGTAGGTGCGGTTATAAACCGCACCGGACCGCCAAAAAAAGCGTGAAATCCGATGATTTCCTAATACTAATGACGCTGTGAAAACGAAAAGGATAGTTATTTTATGAATGAAAATAAAAATCCCAACATTGTCCTTATCTTGAATGACGATATGGGTTTTTCTGACTTAGGTTGCTACGGCGGCGAAGTTCATACCCCAAATCTGGATCGACTTGCCACAGGTGGGCTCAGGTTCACACAATTCTATAATACTGCACGCTGTTGTCCATCCCGTGCCTCCATGCTTACCGGGCTACATCCGCACCAAACTGGGGTCGGACACATGATGGGCGATGATGGATTAGAAGGCTATCGTGGTGATCTGAATGATCGTTGTATCACCATTGCTGATGCTGTCCGTTCAGAAGGGTACGGGACCTATATGAGCGGCAAGTGGCATATCTCTCGGCATACCGGTGCTGATGCACCTAAACACAGTTGGCCCTGCCAGCGCGGGTTCGACCAATACTACGGTATTATCACGGGTGCCGCAAATTTTTGGAAACCGAACACACTGACGCGCAATAACACACGCATCCGACACGATGAACTCCCTGAAGGCTACTTCCTCACAGATGCTATCAGCGACGAAGCAACGACCTTTATCCGTAATCACACCGAAAAGAACCCCGACAGTCCGTTTTTCACCTACGTCGCTTACACCGCGCCGCATTGGCCCCTGCACGCCCATGAAGAAGACATCGCCTACTATAATGGACGTTTCGCGGCGGGATGGGACGAATTACGAGAGGAAAGACTCTCACGGATGCGGGAAATGAAAATTTTAGACGAGGCATGGCAGCTTACGGCACGTGATCCCTCACAACCCCCTTGGAGCGACGCGCAATACAAGGAATGGAATCAACGTCGTATGGAGGTTTACGCAGCGCAAATTACCCGCATGGATGCAGGTATTGGGCGAATTATCAACACGTTGGAAGAGACGGGCGAACTCGATAACACGCTCATCCTGTTTTTGGCTGATAACGGTGGTTGCGCTGAGGAGATCGGGGGACCTCCCGCAATCCGGGACAGCGATTCACTCATCAGCACTGAAACGACCTCCGACGGACAACCCGTCTATCGTGGCAATGATCCGAGCATCATGCCCGGTCCCGAGACGACCTATCAAAGTTACGGGGTGCCGTGGGCAAATCTGTCCAATACACCGTTTCGCGAATACAAACACTGGGTACATGAAGGTGGTATCGCTACGCCACTGATCGCACATTGGCCAGACGCTATAGAATCGGCAGGAGCGTTGCGTCATCAACCCGGACAATTGCCGGACATCATGGCGACATGCCTCGAAGTCTCAGGGGCAACTTACCCTGAAGAACACGATGGGAAACCGATTTTGCCGTTAGAGGGAACAAGCTTGGTCCCGATTTTCGATGGGAAAGATAACGGTAAGGACATCCTTTATTGGGAACACGAAGGCAATTGTGCAGTCCGTCAAGATAAATGGAAACTGGTTTGCAAATTCCCCGGCGATTGGGAACTCTACGACGTGGAAGCCGAACGAACAGAAATCAGCGATCTCGCTACCAAGCATCCCCAAAAGTTAAATGAGCTTGTTGGGCTTTACCGAGACTGGGCAGATCGCTGTTTCATCTATCCGTGGGATCGGCTCCAAGAGAAACGTAGACAGCAACCCCAATAGTATAACTCAACCTACACATGTTCGGGCAGGTCCCTGTGCCTGCCCGCTACCTTAAAAATTAACCACACGGTAGCATCTTCAAACAGACCGGTGTTGGCACCTCTGCTACGTCTCCTGTCGCACTTAATTCACCCGTTTCAGTGTCGATTGCGAACGTAACAACCGTATCAGTCTGCTGGTTAGCGGCAAAGAGGAATGTTCCTTCTGGATTCAATCCGAAGTTCCGCGGTGTCTGTCCTTGTGTTGATTCATAACCGATGGAACTCAGCATTCCCGTCTCTGAATCAATCGTGCAAATCGCGATGCTATCATGTCCTCGGTTCGATCCGTACAAGAATTTCCCAGAAGGATGAACGTGGATATCGGCACAATGGCTGGTGCCATCGAAATCGTTAGGAAGCGTTGAGACTGTCTGGAATTCAGCCAGCGTTCCCGCGCTCGCGTCGTACCGAAAAGCAGTGAAAGTAGAGTCTATCTCATTAATCACGTATGCGTACTGTCCGTTCGGATGAAAATCGAAATGTCGTGGTCCCGCACCCGGTTGCACGCGTACCCACGGTTGCGTGTTAGGCGTGAGCGTCCCGTTTTCGGCATCTAATTGATAGATGAGAACTTTATCGAGCCCCAAATCAGGTGAAAAGGCGTAACGATTCCCTGGATCAATCATAATCGCATGTGCGTGAGGTTCCATCTGCCGTTGTGGGTTGATGCTGGATCCTTCATGTTGCACAAAATCGGAGGCTTCACCGAGTCTGCCATCTGATCCTATTGGGAAAGCGGCAACGCTCCCACCACCGTAATTCGCCACGAGTAGGCATTTACCAGTCGCATCCGCACTCAGGTGACACGGAGCACCACCACCGGTAGCACGCTGGTTGAGGTAACTCAGCTCCCCTGTCTCTTTATGAATATAAAACGCCGTGACCGCACCGCTGTCTTCACCCTCAAACTCACCCAGTTCATTGACGGCATAGAGATACTGTCCACTGGGATGTATCTCTAAAAACGACGGATTCTCAACACCTGTTATCTTGCTGCTGTATTCCAAGGCACCGGTCGTTCCGTCTAAGCGATAGACGTAAATTCCTTCGCTGTTCCCTTGCGTGTAGGTTCCGACATAAACGTAATAGTTTTGGCTGTTCTGTTGCGCCATTATTTAGAATTCTCCTTTTTAAATAATTGCCCCTGAGCATTGCTCCATCATGTTCCGCAGTGATTTTGGGTTAATTCCAATCCACTCCAGATGCTTAAAGGGTTCTGACTTCACTGGAAACCGCCATGAAATGTAATGGAATGGTGCCCAGATTCAATAGTTTAAAAACGTTTTCTCTTCGCTTTCACGATAGCCGATGCGGATCGCTTTTGCGCGCACGGTAATTTCGCCTTCCGATAGTCGCAGTGGTTCAGTATACAATCGCCAGTGTGCATCATCTCCCTGTTCCGTTGTGTAAGCAATTGATGCTCCTTGCGTGGAACAGTGAAGTTGCAAAATGAGAGGAGTTGCCCACTCGCCATCTTCGTGTGCCACCTCTGTACCGGAGTGTTCAGCGTTAATCGGAATACAGATTGGATCCGCCGTTTGAGGTTGTGTGCCATCAGGGTACCACGCCGCAACCATCTGCTCTTCCGGTGTATCCCCCATGTCCCCGAATTCGGATTGCCACTGTGTCAGTGTGCCACGCATCCTTTCCAGAACGTCGTGATGTCCGGCATCACCCGCCAAATTGTTGAGTTCATACCTGTCATTTTCAACGTCGTAAAGTTCTTCAGCGGGACGCGGATGACGAAACATAACCGCTTGATCCCCCTCCAACTCGCCTGCGGCGTGCAACCGCCACATCTCCTGCATGATCGGGTGTCGATTACGGTAGGGAATCCAGAGTAGATATGGTTTTTCGGGATAGTAATTTCTGATGTATTTATACCGCTTGTCGCGCACAGCACGGACCATATCGTAAGACTCGTCGTAACGGTCGCGAGTCGCAAAAATGTAGTCGCGTTCTACTTTATCCGGTCCGAGGAAGGGTTGTCCCTGTAAATGTTCCGGTGCTTGTACACCACAGAGGGAGAGGACCGTTGGACCGAGATCAATCAGACTCACGAGCTGCTCACTCACACTGCCAGCAGAAAGCGATTCGGGCCACCGCACAATCAATGGGATGCGGATACCCGCGTCGTAGGGCCACCGTTTGCCGCGTGGGAGTCCTTCACCGTGATCGCTCCAGAGAAAGACGATCGTATTCTCCGCAAGTCCATCCTCTTCCAACTGGTCAAGCAATTCTCCGACACGTGCATCGGCAGTGGCGAGGTTATCGTATTGACGTGCCAACGCCTGTCGTGCCTTCGGTGTATCTGGTAGATAGGGCGGTAACTGTACGTCATCTGGATCCGTAGTTGTGGTCAACGGACGATCTTCCCGTTCCCACATACCGCTCTCGTGCGTAACAGTCGGATTGAAGACAGAAAAGAAGGGTTGTCCCGCTTCACGATTTCGCCAGTGTGCAGTGTTGTTACACGCATCCCAAGCCGTAATTGGCGGCGTAAACTGGTAATCGGTCTTACTGTTGTTCGTGCAGTAATAACCGGCACCCCTGAGATATTCGGTGAATGTTTTAACGTAAGGCGGTGGCACAGCGGAATACGGTGTCGGCATGTCGGGCGTGTTTTCGTTCGTATGCGTCGTGCGCATGTGATGCGTACCAATGGAGGTCTGGTACATGCCGGTAATAATTGCGGAACGACTCGGTGCACAGACACCAGCGGTCGAAAACGCGTTCGGAAACCGACAGCCGCCAGCAGCAAGTCGGTCGATATTTGGTGTCCTCGCGACCGTATCTCCGTAACAACCAAAGCGTGGAGTCGTATCTTCTACAGAGATCCAAAGAATGTTCGGGCGATCTGATGTGCTCATTTTAACTCCCTGTTTTTAACAAGATTGTACCCCAAGTGGCGGTTTAAGTCAACAGGGTCGTCTAAGCATTCAGGGTCATGAAACTGTGAGTTTTAGAGATGTTTCATCGCTCTCTTTGTAACCGATCCGAATTGCTTTTGCTCTTATAACGGTTTCACCTTTCGGTAAACGCAAAGGTTCTGTATACAACTGCCATCGGACGTCTTCACCTTGTTCGGTTGTATACGCAATTGAGGCACCTTGTGTTGAACAGTAGAGTTGCAGAAGCAGCGGTGCGTCCCATTCTCCATCTTCATGAGCAGGCTCTATGCCGGGGTTAGACGCGTTGATCGGAATGAAAAGTGGTGATGCCGTTTGTGGTTGTGTGCCATTAGGATACCACTCCGCCACCATTTGTTCTTCAGATATATTCCCCATATCCCCGAATTCCGATTGCCATGCTGTCAACGCTTCTCGCATCCGTTTAAGCACATTTGCATGTGCTGCATTCTCTGCTAAGTTGTTGAGTTCATACTTGTCATTTTCCACATCGTAGAGTTCTTCGGTGGGGCACGGTGATTGGAACATGACCAATTGATCTCCCTCTAATTTGTCTTCGACATGAAGTCGCCACATCTCCTGCATCACGGGATGGCTATTGCGGTAAGGATCCCAGCGGAGATACGGCTTTTCGGGATAATAATTGCGGATGTATTTATACTTTTTATCGCGCACAGCACGCAGCATGTGATACGATAAATCAAGGCGGTCGCGCGTCGCAAAAATATATTCACGTTCTGTTTTTTCTGGTCCAAGGAAGGGTTGTCCGTGTAGGTGCTGCGGTGCCTGAACACCACATAACGAAAGCACAGTGGGACCGAGGTCAATCAAACTCACCAATTGATCACTTTCACTCCCTGGATTAAGTTCTTCGTGCCACCGCACAATCAACGGAATTTGAATCCCTGCATCATAGGGCCACCGTTTACCGCGTGGAAGTCCTTCACCGTGATCGCTCCAGAGAAAGACGATCGTATTCTCCGCAAGTCCATCTTCTTCCAGTTGATCTAACAACTCTCCGACACGTGCATCGGCAATGGCGAGGTTATCATATTGACGCGCCAACGCCTGCCGTGCCTTCGGTGTATTCGGTAGATAGGGCGGTAACTCTACATCATCCGGATTCGTAGTTGTGGTCAATGGACGATCTTCCTTTTCCCACATACCACTTTCGTGTGTAACGATTGGGTTAAAAACGGAAAAGAAGGGTTGCCCTTCCGCACGATTTCGCCAGTGTCCTTGATTGCTATTGTCATCCCACGCTGTGATAGGTGGTGTAAACTGATAGTCTGTTTTACTATTGTTAGTGCAATAATAGCCTGCCCCTCTCAGGTATTCGGTGAAGGTTTTCACATAAGGTGGAGGAACAGCAGAATACGGCGTAGGTAGGTCAGGTGTACTTTGGTCTGTATGCGTTGTCCGATGGTGATGTGTTCCGATGGAAGTCTGATACATACCGGTGATAATAGCGGAACGACTGGGTGCACAGACTCCGGCAGTTGAGAATGCATTTGGAAACCGACAACCACCAGCAGCGAGTCGGTCAATATTCGGCGTCCGTGCAACCCTATCCCCGTAACAACCGAAGCGCGGGGTTGTATCTTCTACAGAGATCCAAAGAATGTTCGGACGATCTGATGTGCTCATTTTAACTCCCTGTTTTTGGCAACGATTCTACCGCAAACAGTGATTTAAGTCAATCAGATCGCGAAAGCCATTCAGAGCCATTCAGTTTTCCAAAATTTTGGATTTTCGGTTTTATCGCATCCACTGTAGGAGCGATCTCCTGATCGCGACTTTTTCGTGCCAGTCGGAGAAAAACCTTAAAACTATAGTAAAACCGAAAAATAAATAGACATTCGCCCCTCCCCTGGTAGGCGTTTCTTCAGGTTTCTAACCTCGCCGGTGCGGAGTGTCTCATTAATTCTAAACTTTACTATAATCGCTGATGGCTGTCTGCTAACTTAGCTCCAACACCCTTCTGTATACGCCTCACGGTCAAATAGCTTTTGACGGAACGGTGTCGCGCTTGCCATCCATTCCTCAGGGATCTCCTGCGTATAGCGGTGTGGTGGTCCCGCTTCCTTGAAGATGTCGATAGCGAAGATACGATAAAGTTGCGAGGAGTCTACAGGTTTCGCCTCCACCGCGTGGAAGATGCGGGCATTAATATAGACCATACTCCCTGGTGGCAATTCGAGCCGTTTCTCTTCCAGTTTGCATCCAGTTTCCCTATCGAAATCGCCTGCGAGCATCCGTTCCGGTGTTGCCTCTTTCGTCGGTGCGACCTTATGGCTGCCAGAGATCACTTTGAGGTTCCGATCACCGCGCGTAAAGCCGTTCGGATAGTACAGAATCTGGATATAGTAGTTATCACGCTCTGCGAGGTTAATAGGGTTCTCGTGTTTCCAATGGTGATGGTCCTGGTGGTATCCAAGGGGACCGATCCCGCGGGGTGCGATGTTGAGAGCAGAATGGCAGAAGTGGTATGCGTCGCCAATGGTCGCACGTATGAGTGCCGTAATGAACGGATCGTCAATGAGTCGATCACTGTACTCACCGCGATCGTTCCATGGACGGGTAAAATAGGAGCGTGCCTGTTCCTCACCGTTACGCAACGCCTCAATGAACTGGCGCGCCGGTTCAAAACGCTGCGTGATTTCCTCAATCAATCCTTCTCTACCGTCATCCGTGAACACATCTGGATACGCGATGTAGCCATTGTCATGAAAAGAGTCGATATCCGCTTGCGACGGACCAGATAATCGGAAAAGCGAATCAAATGTCGTAGTGGTTTCCATAGTCTTTGTTCCTTAAACTATGTCATAAAGTTTGTTGGACTAAGGCACGGGGACCTGATCCAATAGATACGGGTTTAGTTGCATTCTTTGGACTTTATAGTAAAACCGAAAAATAAATAGACATTCACCCCTCCCCTGGTAGGTGAGGTTTCATGAGGTTTAATAAAATATTTCGGTAATTCGATATTTCCCCCAGGCCCGGTAGGTACGGTTTGTAACCGCACCGGACCTTGTTAGAGAATTACCGAATTAAAAAATTAATCTTCATCTAACCTCGCCGGTGCGGAGTGTCTAATTAATTCTAAACTTTACTATAGTTTGACTTTTCGTTGATTTGAGAGTATAATTCTATTATTCTTTAGGTTTCTGACGCTGTAAACCTTTAGGGTCTTATGTGATATCAATAGGAGCAGGAAAAATGCAAAAACTCGATCGTATAACCTTCAATCCGAATGTAATGGGCGGTAAGCCTTGTATTCGTGGCATGCGGGTTACTGTCGGAATGATCGTTGGTTTGGTTGCCTCTGGTTGTTCCAATGCTGAGATTTTGGAGGCATACCCTTATTTAGAAGAAGAAGATATTCGTCAATCCCTTTCCTATGCCGCGTGGCGAGTTCAAGAAATTGAAGTGCCAGTGGGCCCATAGTGAAAGTGCTAATTGATATGAACCTTTCTATGAAATGGGTTCCCGTTTTTGAACAGTACGGATGGTGTGCGGTTCATTGGAGGAATATAGGTGAACCACACGCGTCAGATAGCGCGATTATGGCTTGGGCGCGTGAAAACGGCTATGTTGTGTTCACCCAAGATCTTGATTTTGGAACCTTACTTGCAACTACCTATGTTCAAAAACCCAGTGTGATTCAAGTTCGCATACAGAACGCACTACCGGAAAACTTGGGACCCTGGTTAGTAGGAATTCTTCAGCAACACCAAGCATCCTTAGAAAGCGGTGCTTTACTTACGGTAACCGAGGATCGGACTCGAGTACGTATACTCCCATTCAAAACGGACAATTCATAGTCTCCTTACATCCGACTGTGTCCATCTTCTTTAAACTTCTCCAGCAATCCCGTCAGGCGTTCCACAATCTCTGGGTGTTTGTCCCACAGATTGTTTGTTTCACTCGGATCCTCGTAAATCTGATACAATTGTCCAGGGACATCCGGGTTTGGACCGCCGTCGCGAGGCGGGGGCCATCCGCCTGAGCCTTGCGTACCCAATATCAACTTCCACTCGTCGTGACGGATAGAAAAAACACCAGTACTGGAGTGATGCACAATAGCCTCCCGCAACGGACTTTCCACTTCTTCACCTAACAGCGTAGGTAAAACATTACAACTGTCCTGTCCGGCATCGTCAGGAACTTCTGTCCCAACAATAGCGGCGCACGTCGCCATCAGGTCCGTGAGACACGTCAATGCGTCGGTTTGCGTATTGGGGGCGATAACCCCGGGCCAGCGCGCTATCAACGGCTCGCGATGTCCACCCTCCCAGATATGCGCTTTATAGCCGCGCCAGTCGCCGCACGACTTATGGTCGTAGAGATGATACGGCATTGGACTATTGTCGCCTTGGATTCGGTCGCCGGGCAATGCACCGTTATCGCTCGTGACAAAGATGAGTGTCTCATCGGTTTTGCCGGTACGTTCTAAGGCATCCATCACCTCACCTACCATCCAATCGACAAGCCACACCAGATCCCCGCGGGGACCCGCACCGCTTTTCCCACGTGCGAAATCTGGGACGACTGCCTCTGTACAGGGTTCATGCGGGGCGGAAGGAGTCAAATAGAGGAAGAAGGGGACATCTGCATCGGCTTGTCTCTCAATGTATTCAACCGCCTTCTGCGCGATAATCGGATCGGCATCCTTATGTTCCCACCCTGGGACCATCATTCCGCGGCGGCTCGTAAATTCTGGCACGTCATGATAGACGCTCGGAATCTCGACAAATGTGTCGTTCTCAATGAAACCGTAAGGAGGTTGGCAAGTCGGACAACCGGCGTTTCCATAGAAATAGTCAAAGCCAAGATCTATTGGACCACCGGTTAATGGCGCAGTGAAGTCGATATGTTCTTCCAATTCGCGTTCTGCGTTCTGCCACGGCAGCGGCGCATGGAAATCGAAATCGTATCCCGGGACCGTCGAGAATTCAAGACCTAAATGCCATTTACCGATGCATGCGGTGTTGTAACCCACATCTTTCAGCAATCGAGGAACCGTTAGACGTTCGGGTTCGATAAGAGGTGGCTCATACCCATAGAGCACGCCGTGTTTGAGGCGGCTTCGCCAGCAATACTGTCCTGTTAAGACGCCATATCGTGTCGGCGTACAGACCGCAGAGGGGGAATGTGCATCGGTGAAGCGAATTCCCTCCTGCGCGAGTTTATCCATATTCGGGGTAGGAATCTTTGAATCGGGGTTGTAGCAGCCAACATCACCGTATCCCATATCGTCTGCCATGATAAAGACAATATTTGGAGAATTGTGTGTATCCATATAATTCCTAAAGGGTCTGGCGATTATAGGCTCGCCTATTGTAATTTCGCCTTTAATTCAGCGAGGTCCT
Organism: Candidatus Poribacteria bacterium; assembly: GCA_965220065.1. GTDB lineage: Bacteria > Poribacteria > WGA-4E > WGA-4E > WGA-3G > WGA-3G. The sequence goes on along the minus strand of OZ244804.1, from coordinate 2,192,981 downwards.
TATCAAGCGATGCCTCTTCAGCATAACTCGAAAATTCACGCTCCAATTTCGCATCCTGATACGCGACATCCACCTCAGCCGCCGTCTTTGCCAAGTTGGCGGCTTCAGTCGCGTCCTGATCCATCTTCGTAAGCGTTTCAAGTGCTTTACTGTCCTGTATTTCTTTGAGCATCTCGCGGAGGTGTGCTTCGGCATCAACGTTCCTGTGTTTCGCTACGACGGCTGTCTTTTTCCCCTCCGCTTCCATCATTTTCTGCTGAAGGTGTTCGAGGAGATCACTGAGATCCCGGACGATTTGTTTCTGATCTTCCCACTGCGTTTTGTGTTTGTCTGCTAATCGTCGGTATTCGTTTCGTTTTTCCAAATCTCCGCGTGCCAAATCCTCACGTCCGGCTTTAAGAGCAATGAGTGCGCGCTCTTGCCACTGTTCTGCTTGAGAAACAGCACTTTCATAAGCCTCCTGAAACTGTTTTTCGACCCGAATAGAGGCAGCCACCTTCTCCCGTGCCTCTGAAAGCCGATTTTTCATCTCAACAATAACGCTCTCTAATACACTCTCCGGATCTTTAGTTTCAACCTCGGTCTGTTCCGATTCCGGCTCATATTGCACAACAACCGTCTCTGCGAATTTATCCCCGAGCCGCTGCTGTTTCTCCCCAAGGAACCAGAGTAAGTCAAATGGCTGAAAGATGCCCGCAAATCGCCGAAGGAAAGCATCTTTGAAAGTACACGGTTTACCGTCTTTCAGACGAACCACTTGTAACGACAACAACTTTTTCCCTATGCCTTGACCCTTCCTGAATCCGTCCATAAAAAACAGACCCAATATCCACAAGACAGCACTGAACAAAGCGACAAAGGTGCCGAGTCCAAGACCCGTTAGCAACGATCGGGATACATCGGAGGGTCCTGTCGGGAGAAAAAAAATCATTGCAACCGATAAAAGCAGTCCGAAAACGGATTGCACAGCACCTAAGATCGCAATATCTATAAAGAGCGCGTATAACCGTGTCAGCCGGGATGCCAATTTGAATTTTCTCCCCGCAATCTTAATTGACTTCATCTTCAAATCCTAAAGAAGTTTTTTGTATTGATTCCACACATCCACTGGACTATCACTTCGGCAATTTCGCCTTTAATTCAGCGATATCCTTGTCAATTGATGCCTCTTCAGCATAGCTCGAAAATTCACGTTCTAATTTCATATCTTGATATGCGACATCCACCTCAGCCGCCGCTTTTGCTAACATGGTTGCTTCTGTTGCATCCTGATCCACCCGTACAAGCGTTTCAAGGGCTTTACTGTCCTGTATCTCTTTGAGCATCTCGCGGAGATGTGCTTCGGCATCAACATTCCTGTGTTTCGCTACGATGGCGGCTTTTTCTCCTTCCGCCTCCATCATTTTCTGCTGAAAATGCTCAAGAAGGTTGCTAAGTTCTTGGACAATCTGTTTCTGTTCTTCCCATTGCGTTTTGTGTTTGTCTGCTAATCGTTGGTATTCGTTTCGTTTTTCGAGATCTTCGCGTGCCAAATCCTCACGTCCGGCTTTAAGAGCAATAACAGCGCGTTCTTGACACCGGTCTGCTTGAGAAACCGCACTTTCATAAGCATCCTGAAATTGTTTTTCAACACCGATAGAAGCATTAACCTTTCCACGTGCTTCTGAAAGCCGATTTTTCATCTCAACGATAACACGCTCTAAAACACTCTCAGGATCTCCAGTTTCAGTCTCAATTTGTTCTTGTTCTGGTTCATATTTCACAACGACTGTCTCTGCGAACTTATCCCCGAGTCTTTGTCGTTTTTTACCCAACGTCCAGAAGAAATCCAGCGGCTGAAAGATACCTGCGAACCGGCGAATGAAAGCATCCTTAAAAGTACACGGTTTGCCGTCTTTCAAGCGAAGCACCTGTAAGGATAGTAGCTTTTTGCCAATGCCTTGTCCCTTTCTGAACCCGTCTATGAAAAACAGACCGAACACCCATAGAGCCATGCTGCTAAAAACAAAGGTTCCTAATATAAAACCTTGCAAAGCACCTTCCGGACGATTCCACATCGACGGAGAAATAAGGTGTGCTATCCCCCACATCAAAGTAGTCGCAATAAATTGGACAACAGACAAACAGGTGAAATCTATGAAGAGCGCGTATAAACGCGCCAGTCGAGATCCTAATTTGATTTTCTTACCCACAATCTCAATAGACTTCATCTTTGAATCCTAAAAATCTCTCTGTGTTTGTACGATACACATCTTGATGAACTTTCATTTTTGCAGTTTCGCCTTCAATTCAGCGAGATCTTTGTCAAGCAAGGTTTCTTCAGCATAACTCGAAAACTCACGTTCTAATTTCATTTCCTGGTATGCTACATCTACTTCAGCTGCTGCTTTTGCCAAAGTGGTCGCCTCAGTCGCATCCTGCTCCGTCTTTACAAGCGCATCAAATGCTTTACTCTCTTGTATCTCTTTTAGCATCTCACGCAGATGTACTTCAGCATCAATGTTTCTGTGTTGTGCCATGACAACCGCTTTCTTACTTTCCGCCTCCATCATTCTCTGTTGAAGATGCTCAAGAAGATCACTGAGATCCCGGACGATCTGTTTCTGACCTTCCCATTGCTTTTTGTATTGATCTGCTAATCGTCGGTATTCGTTTCGTTTTTCGATGTCTTCGCGTGCCAGATCTTCACGTCCGGCTTCAAGAGAGATAATCGCCCGTTCTTGCCACTGTTCTGCTTGAGCAACCGCCCCTTCATAGGCGTCCTGAAATTGTTTCTCGATGCCGACAGAGGCATCAACCTTCTCCCGCGCGTCTGAAAGCCGACTCCTCATCTCAACGATAGCACTCTCCAAGATCTTCTCAGGATCTTCGGTTTCTGTTTCGATCTGTTCTGGTTCAGTCTCAAACTTCACCACAACTGTTTCGGCAAATTTGTCTCCCATCCGCTGCCGGTTTTTTCCAAGTGTCCAGAGGGAATCCAGGGGTTGAAAGACGCTTGTGAGTCGACGAATGAAAGAATCTTTGAAAGTACACGGTTTACCGTCTTTCAATCTTAGCACCTGTAAGGACAGCAGTTTCTTGCCAAGTCCCTGTCCGTTTTTGAAACCGTCCATGAGAGACATACCGGCTCCCCACAAAGCCGTACCGCCTAAGGCTAAAGTATCCGGATTGTTATTTCCCAACGGTCCTAAAAGAAAAACTAAAAGCACTTGCGCGGCAACCAATACGTTTATTGGCAGTTTAGTTTTCGGTCCTAATATCCACAATAATGCACTGAGCAAGCCAATATGAAAAGGAAACCCCACTGTTTCGATAAGAAGGAATAGAACCAATAGGATACTCGCTGAGAGCGTTCCATCGATGAAAAACGCAAATAAGCGCGCGAATCGAGACCCCAATGCAAATTCTCTTTCCGCAATTTTAATGGACTTCATCTTAAAAACCTCTGTCCGTTTTACGGGAACACCTCACCAAAGCATGGGTTGCAGTTGAACATGGACGTGTGAATTCCGCCGCGTTCTGGACATACTATATAGAGTCTATGAGGGTGACAAAAGATAGTAAATCAAGCACCAGAAACGAGCCGCGAGGTAGAGAGATCTCGTTATATAGTATTACAGCGTTGGCACGGTCACCGCGACTTCACGTCCACCAGCGTTCGAGGAGTCGATGACACCTTGAATGATAACGTTTGAGAGCATCACACTATAAGGATCGATCGGTGACGGTTTCCCTTCGCGGACAGCGTCAATAAACGCAGTGTCCTCCTCATGGAATACACTCACTGGTTCAAACTCGGTGAATTCCTGATCGAAAATTTCACCATCTTTGTCGCCATAAACGCGTACACCGTCTTGCGGTCCACGGACTTCGCCAATACCAAGTCGGAGTCCCGCTTTTTTGCCGAGGAAAATCGTTCCGCCAAGCGAATCCATGTTCATGCACCAGCACGTTTTGAAGACCATGCGCGCACCGTTCTCGAAAACCACCCAGCCGACACCGAAATCTTCAACTTCGGTCTCTTTAAGTGCCGGATTCCACGTGTTGTGTAGGCTCAGATAGTTGGAAGTAATACCAGAGACCGCTACAGGCTTGGGATGCCCCATAAGATAGAGAGCGGTATCCAACGCGTAAACACCGATGTCTGCAGACGCACCTAAACCGGCTGTCGCCTTACGGATAAAACTGCCACCTGGATTCCCACGCCGCCGGTCTGCAACTGTTTCGACGTAGTAAATATCGCCAAGAGTGCCAGCGTCAACGATCTCTTTCGCTTTAATGACTTGTGGTGAATATCGGAGTTTCAAACCGATCATGAGGATTTTATCGTTTTCTTTTGCAGCACGCCACATGGAGGCGGCAGCGTCCAACGTCGCTTCCATCGGCTTCTCGCAAAAGACATGTTTGTCAGCGTTCAGCGCGGCGACGGTAGGTGCCGCATGCACACCTGTGGGGGTACAAACGTACACCGCCTCAATCTCATCCATTTTGAGCATTTCGTTGTAATCAGTGAACGTACGCTTGATGCCCCACTGTTCTTGCGCACGCTCCAGGTTTGCAGGGACGATGTCGGCGGCGGCAATAATTTCGGCACCTTCAATCTCAGCAAGCGTTCGACAGTGTGCTCCTGAGATACCACCCGCCCCAATCAAGCCTAATTTAACTGTTCTCATTTTTATCTCCTCGTCAGCGTTATATCTCCTTGATTTTAACGCATCTATGATTCACAAGTCAAGAGAAATTCTTTACGTTTCAGGGGCATTCAATTTTCGTGTAGGAGGGATCTCAGATTCTCGACGCTGACGGCTGATGGCTAACCGCCGAAACTCGTATTGACACAATCCCCGATATATGCTATATTCCAAACACACTATTATAGTAAAACCCGAAAATATCTGCACACCCGTCGGTAGGTGCGGTTTGTAACCGGGGTCCCCACCCGTTACTGGGAAGGGACACCGAGTCCTGTGTAAAAGTAATTACGGAATCTACTATAACATTCGAGGAGATTACTGTGAAAGCAGCACAATTTTACGGTGGAAAAGACATAAGGGTCGAAACCGTTCCAGACCCAACACCTGAAGAAGGACAAGTGTTGGTCCAAGTAGAAGCAGCGGGGATCTGTGGTAGCGATCTGCACGGGTATCATCATCAACCAGAGAAGCCCCTATCGCCGCGTATTGGTGGACATGAATTGACGGGAGAAATTATCGACATCGGTAGAGACGTTACAACGTATGAAAAAGGGACTCGTGTAGCCGTTGAACCGATCACCCCCTGTAACGACTGTCCCGAATGCTTCAATGGCTATTACAATATCTGTGGGAATCTGCGGCACGGGGGCGGTGGTTTTGCCGAGTTTATGGTCGCCCGGACACCAAACGTATACACACTGCCGGATAGTGTCTCTGCGGAAGGCGGTGCATTAGCGGAGGTTTACGCAGTGGCAGTCCATGCCGTCAACAGAGCGATGGTATCACCTGGAGACCGTGTCGCTATTATCGGGAGCGGTCCCGTTGGTTTGACAATCGCTCAGGTAGCCGATGTCGCAGGGGCAACCTCTATCGCCATGTTGGGCAAGCCGGACGGTCCGATACAGATTGCACACGAGGCAGTCGGAGCCTTGCCTATCAACGTGGATAAGACGGATGCTGTTGAGGCTATCGAGGAGTGGAGCGACGGCAGAGGGGCGGATGTCGTCTTTGAGGCAGTTGGTGGGAGTGCTAATACGTTAGAACAGGCGACAGAAATCGCCGCAAAACGGGGGCGTATCTGTATGGTAGGCGGACATCGGACCCCGCTCTCTTTTTCAGAACGGTTCGCACGGAGTCGAGAACTCACAGTGATCTGGTCGTTCTGTTACGGCAGACGGGGCGGAAAAACGGAGTTCCAAGTCGCCATCGACTTACTCGCTACTGGCAAACTCGATCCGAATCCACTGATTACGCATCAGTTCGACTTAGACGACGTGGCACAAGCATTCGCAGTCGCCGCTGGACGTGATGAACACGGATCGGTCAAAGTTCTCGTGTTGCCTAATCATTAGCGTCGGTAAAACTATGGTGAATTATGAAAATACGTTGGCATTTGCGTATCTCTTCTGTAGGAGCGATCTCCCGATCGCGATGTATTCGTGCGGATGTGCAATGTATAGGTAATTCTAAAATCTACCATAGAAATCCGCAAGGAAAAATTAGAATTTGTAGTGTCGAAAACGAAGCTCGTATTGTCCCGCAGGTTTCCCACACGCGGCTTGCCCATGGAGAGCGGGTCTACGGAAAGGTACTTCATTCATCAAACCTATTTGATCGAACCGCAAGGAAAAATTAAAAGATGGAGACTCTTAAACTGCTCATATTTGTCGGGACGGAAGGGATTTACCACGATCATGCCGGGAACGGACAGTTCTTGACGACGATGCTCAACGACACCGATAATATTGAAGCCGATTTCTCGCAAGACTACGGCATACTTGCGAATGGACTTGAAAAATACGACACCGTGCTCTTCTACACCGATGTCGGGGAACTCACAACGGCACAAGAAACCGGGCTGCTCACCTATATCGAAACGGGCGGCGGTTTTTTTGGACTGCACACCGCAGCGGCTTCATTCAGGGAAGCTGGAGGCTACCACGGTATGCTCAACGGGTTCTTCGACGGACACAGCCCCTATATGGACTTCACCGTTAATGTGAGCAATACCGGGCATCCGATTACCGAGGGATTAGCCGATTTTGGGGTGACGGATGAACTCTATTATCTAAAGCACAATCCCGAGGCGTCGCACCATCTCATGCACGCCTATGACGAGACGAAAGATGAAACACATGTCATGGCGTTTCACCATACGTATGGCGAGGGCAGAGTGTTCTACTTCGCGCTCGGACACGATATGGCTGTGCTTGAGAATCCGAGTTTTCAGAGGGTTATCCAGCGCGGCGCACTCTGGGCTGGAAACCGAATTTAAACAGTACCCTTGTTCGGACGGGTCCCCGTGCCCGTCCGATGTTTCACTACTTTGTTCGGACGGATCTCTTTACCCCTCTGATCCACTACCACTGTTTGGACGGTTCTCCGTGCCCGTCCGAAGGTAAGTAGATGTAGGGCACGGGGACCCTGCGAAACAGATACTTGGTTGTTTTTGACATCCCTACAGCATATCACGTGCCGGGTAATGCGTATCCCCCGGTGATATATCCGTCGGATCGTTCGACACAGCCGTCTCCGGTGGCACCATAATCTGATTTTCGTTCACAGGATCATCGGTTTCCGTCCGCCACTGCTCCAAACGGTCTCGCATCTCTGCCAAAACGTCCGCATAGCCTGGATTCCCTGCGAGATTATGCGCCTCCGATGGGTCGAACACGACATCGTACAATCTTTCCGATTCAACGGGATCATCACCCCAACCGTGCTCCATCATGAAGGTCTTACTGATGCTGTCATCGCAGTTCGGCAGTGCCCATTTTTCCGCATCGTCATAGCGGCGGATGTATTTCCATCGCTTGGTTCGGATCGCGCGTTGTGGTTCATAACAGCAGTGATAGTTGACTTCAGCGAAAATAGCATCGCGAACATCTTCCGCCTCACCACGAACTAACGGGAGCACAGAGTGACCCTGTAGCCACGCCGGTGCTTCAATTCCTGTCAATTCGCAAATAGTCGGGAAAAGGTCAATTTGACTGACCAACCCGTCCACAACTTGCCCTCCGCTAAATCCGCCGGGACCGCGGACGATAAGCATAATACCGATGCCGTGATCACTGAGATGACACTTCATGCGGGGAAAGGCGAGTCCGTGATCGGTCGTGCATATCACAAGTGTATTCTCAGCAAGCCCATTCTCTTCCAATGCGTCAAAAACCACACCCATTTTCTTATCAAGCGTCCGAGCTGCGTCTATGTATTCCGCCATATCCTGTCGAGTCACAGGGGTATCAGGGAACGGGGCGGGGGGTTTCACATAACGCGGGTCGGTTTTCGGTTCTCCATCCGGCGGTGGATCAAATCCCTTCGCGCGGCGATGCGTTTCGCCGAACCCGACATCTAAAAAGAAAGGAGCATCATGTTTCTCCGAAATGAAATCGCGGGCGCGTTCTTCTGCTCCTGCTCGCACGGTGCCTTCGGATAAAAGCCGTTGATATCCTGTCTCCTTGAGATCTCGGACGACATGCTGGAATCCCGCCAAGGCGGTGGTATATCCAGCCTGATTCAAGGTGTAGGTGATGAGATGCTCCGGGACCGGAAGGCTCCACCCTCGATTTGCCAGACCCCCCATACCGCAGCTATGGGCCCACTGTCCGGTGAGGAGTGCGGCGCGAGAGGGTGAACAGGTTGGATTTGCACAAAATGCGTTCCGAAACACAACACCCTCTTCCGCAAGTTTCTGGATGTTCGGTGTCGGGATCGCATGCCCGTAAGGTTGAACATATCGACCTGTGTCGTGTGAATGGATGTACACTATGTTTGGTTTGCTCATATAGTAGCCCTAAATATAAAGTAGGCGCGCTTCGCAAGCGCGCCGATTCTGAAAAATACTATGTTATTCACCGAGAACTCTTTTGCATAAGCCGGAAGTTACTCCGACTGAAGGTGTGACCGGGCAGCATCTTCCTCCAAAAGGTGCCAGTCTCGCGTAAGCATGGATTCACTTAGCAAGGCGATTTCAGGAACTCGAAGTTCCTCGCTGAAAATTGTCGCAAATGCTCGTCTGAGTTTCGGCAACCGATTGGGTCGGGTTAATTTCGCGTTGCTCTGCGCCTCAATTGGCGTTTCAACAATTTTTACCATAGTCCACCTCCTATAAACATGCCGCTCCACCAAAACTGAGAGCGAATAGGAAAGATAATGCATATCCGGTTAATTTCACATAACTCCAGTATACTTTAAAATTCGCAAAAATGTCAAGAACTTTTTTATTTCTCCTTCGCTAGCGAGGTTTCCTAACCTCGCCTTCTGACAACTATGGTAAACCAGAAAAATAAACGAACATTTTCCCCGATCCGGTAGGGTTTTTGCTTGGGTGTTTCTTCAAGGATTGTATCCTCGCCTCTTTAGAGTGTCTAATTAATGCTAAGTTTTACCATAATAACCCTGACCACCAATTGTCTCTAATCCACATCAAATTCGCTGTTGACAGCAAATTGAGCCTATCGTATCATGTCAGAAAATGCGTTGTTCTTCCGCAAGGTATAATTAAAAATTTCCAGCACAAAGGAGAATACCATGGCACAACGAGAAACGCTACCTTTCGTGGAATCGACGGGCAGTTTTGCGAACGCAAGATACCGCGGCACCCGCATGCCGCCACCGGAATGGGTTGAGAATCCCGATGAACGGAAAAGCATGTATGTAAAGGAATCGATCAAGGTTTACAACGGGCGTCTGTGGCAGCCGCCTCCAAATCTTGAGGCGAACGGCTTCCAGTTGGTAGACACAGATACGCAGGTGAGAAATTTGCACGATCAGAATGCTGTAACGACGCACTTCTATCAGGAGTGCGCTGACCTCATTACAGCAATTACAGGTTGTCGCGAAACGCTGGTGATGCAACACCAATATCGAAATGGATTTGGGGGACTTCCTGAGGGACACCCACGCGGAAACAAACCTACCGCAAATGGAAGCGAAGGAACTTATGGTGGCATCCATTCGGATGTCAGCCCGTATTCCGAAGACGGATTTGAAAAGATTGCCAACGGAAAACACTTTCAGATGTATAATGTGTGGCGGAGCACTAACTTGGAGCAGGACATCTTCGTCATGCCACTCGCTATCTGCGACATGGCAACAGTTGCGACAGGGGATATAATTGCCGCCGACGCTTGGTCGCAGACGGAGACGCCGAGGCGACTTGTCAGTTTACGGCTCGTACATAGCCCAAACCAGCGTTGGTATTACTTCCCACGAATGACACCACAGGAAACACTGATTTTCAAGCAGTACGACACTCGCCAAGAAAAGTCGAACATGCGCACAGCCTTCCACGGTGCGATAGACGATCCGACAACACCGGAAGACGCACCACTTCGTGAAACGATTGAAGTACGCTTACTTGCCCTGTTCGATGAGGATACCGATCGCGAGGCAAGGAAGGCGAGATTCCAAGCCGAGGTCCCTGAAACCCACACTGACGGCAAAACTTCTGAGTGGGTAGAGCGATAACCGGGACCGTAGGTTGGGTTGAACGGAGTTCAGAAGATTGATACAAGAATTCCTAATTCCCTTGAGTCCAATAGAGGAACGTATACATCCAAAAAACGAGGGAAACCCAACTTCAATGGAAATCCGAAGTTTCTTAGGAAAAATGATACCCAATTAGCGATTTGCCGCCGCTTGTTTCGCTTTGTTAATTTCCGTCAACACGTTCATGGAGTGCAATGACTCCTCTTTATCGTATTGCGGACACTGACGCAAACCAGCCGCGAGACAGCGGTGAATTGCTTCAGCTTGGTAGAGAAAACCGTGTTGATTCGGAGAGGATCTCGCCATCGCCACAGACCCCGGCAGCGGATACTCAAAGTAATGCAGCGGGGCAGGTGCGTTTCGTGTCCTGTATTGCGAAGGCACGCCATTCGATGGTGGGATTCGGATAGAAACACGCGTTGGACAATGTGCGGGTCGCTCAAGCGTGATACGTCCCTCTGTGCCGACGAGTTCTGTCACTTCTGGGAGCTCAGAGTTACGCGGCGGAAATGTCAGGACGGCGTACTTATCGTCACCGTAATCTACAATCGCGCCACCGACTCTATTACCCAAAGCCATGACCGCTCTTGGCACTGCCGACGCACCGAACGCCAGCGGTGCCGCTTGTATGGTATAGATCGGGTCAAAAAAGTCGGACTGCGTTAGCACAACCTCTCCAATCGTGCCTGCTTCAATGGCAGCGCGAGCATGCTCCACTGCAGGAAAGAAACGCGTCCACATGCCGTCCTGCATCATCACATCCTTCTCTTCGGCTGCCGCATACATCTCTTGGGCATCGGAGAGGGTCTCGGTGAGTGGTTTCTCACAGAGCACATGTTTGCCTGCCTCAATCGCGAGAAGCGTGTGTTTCTTGTGTAGTGGATTGATCGTGCCGATGTATACAATATCTACATCATCCGCTGCGACCATTTCCCTGTAGTCGCCGTAAGCAGTCGCTACGCCATACTGGCTCGCAAATTCTTCCGCTCGGTTAATTTCTCGTGCCGCTACAGCAGTTAGAGTGGCTCCTTCGCAGGCGTGTAAAGCCCACACCCACTGTGCGGAGATGTTCCCGGCACCGAGGATACCCCAACGCAACGGAAAAGCGGCATCTGCCGCATCTGTAACCCCTCGGCGAACGTCCAGTGGTGTTGACAGAGGCATGTTATTTGCCATTGAATTCATAACAATCTCCCTTTGTCGAAGCAGGTCAGGTTAATTTTATTCCCACGCGTTGAGAACGATTTTCCCGCAATCATGTGTACACTGCAACGCCCACGCATCTCGAATCTCGCTCATAGGAAAGGTGTGCGTGATGAAGGTATCCAGCTGCTCCCTGACTTGTGTAATCATTCGCAGCATCGCAGGTGTGTCTGCGAGATTGTAATGCCGTGTGCCGTGTAATGTCAAGCCTTTATTGATAATATGACTACCCTGAATGTCCACTTCGCCGATTCCACCGATCAATGAAATGTGTCCTTTCGGGCGTGTTACGTCAAGTAAGAGTTGAACTGCTCCGGAAGCCGCTGAACACTCGATACCTTTGTCGGCGCCTCTACCACCGGTCAAATCCCGAATCTGATCGACGACATCCGCGTCGTATGGATTGACGACTTCCGCCGCACCGAGTTTTTTCGCCAAGTCTGCCCGATACGGGTGGTTCTCAACGGCGATGACACGCGCGCCTCTATACACTGCGTTAATCACGCCACCAAGTCCAATAGGTCCCATCCCCGTAATCAGAACGGTATCGAACGCGTTGACATTCATCAGCCGCATGGCATTAGACGTCGATCCAAGCCCACAACATGCCATTCCAGCGTGGTGATAGGACATCCCGTCCGGAATAGGCACCAGCAGCCAGTCCTGTTTAAGGACGTACTGCGCAAAAGTCGCCGTCACACCTGTCTGTTCGGTAACGTGTAGGATCTTGTTGTCATCCTCACAATGGGCATATTCGCCTGCCAAGCAGATATAACACTTTCCACAGGGGAAGTGTGGCATCACAACAACGCGGTCGCCTACCTTAACAGTGCCCTCCTGTGCGATTTCTACCACTTCACCGGCGGCTTCGTGACCGAAACTGTCGTTCCTACCTTCTGTTTTGAAGCCTTTATATTCCGTACACATGGGGACCGAATGAATCTTAACGACTGCGAACTCACCCTTGGCAACTGGGTCGGGTTTATCTATTAAACCCGCACTTTCCGGACCGAATTTTGCAACGACTTTCATCCAAACCTCCATTTCCATCCATCTACCCTCCGCTACGCGGACGGGCTGTGCTCTTTTTATAATACGTTACACGGTGTTTCCTGGGCATGAAAAAATCTGATTTAGGTGAAAAATGGTTTCTGAACGATTGTAAATCTGCCCCTAACGTAGTGGAGGGCAACTCATAGGCTCATAAATTAAAAATCGTCAGTTTCCTCTGCCAGCTCATCTTCGTGCATAATTTCTTCTAATTGTGTTCCAATACGGAACGCAGCGAGGCAGATGCCTATTGAAATAGCGAATAACCACTGATAACCGATGTGAGGTGCAAGAAATCCAGCAAGAAGAGGACCGAAACTCACGGGCATAAGCAGCGTGTTCATGAAACCGATGTAACTCGGACGGTTCCGAGGCGGCGCGATATTCAACATATATGCCATAAAACCTACCATCATGCCGTTTGACAATATACCTCCAACAATGAAAATCAGAAGGAAGGCGGGCATCTGTAATGAAGTCGGCAATATACCCGATGAAAAAGCAAGCGCAGGCGGGATACCCATCAACCCTGCCGTGATAATCAATAACCATCGTACACCATATTTTTCGCCGATGTGTCCCCAGAATGTGTTTGAAACCACGCCACTTAACGCAGAACAGACAATGAAAAATCCCATTGTCGCTTCTGAAAACCCGAGTTCATTCAGCGCATAAGGCATATAAAAGGGGGCTGCCATGCCAGAAAAATGTGCAAAGACGCGGAAGAGAATAAAGCGCCGATAATTTGTGTCTGTCCGTAGGAAGTACGCCCCGTGTTTTAAATGTTGCCACATCGGTTGACGCCTCGGATGGACAGGATGAATAGGCTCGCGCACACCCAAGAAACTCACAAAGGAGAGGAACGCTGAGGTTACCGAACAGATAAAGAGAAAGGCGTAGTTATAAGGAAACCCAAGATCAGTATCCAAGCGACAAACCGAACCGATAAAAAACATCGTGGACGTTTTGAAAGTTTGCGTAATACTACCGAGTATACCGGTAAATTCGGATTCGTCCCCGAGCACCGCACGAACCAGAAACCCAACCCAGATAGCGAAAAAGCCGCCATAGAGTTGTCGCACGCTAAAGAAACGCGCACGCTGCTGTGGTGCTATCGCTTTAGAAACGATGTCCATGTACGGAAGTGTCGAAACGCCCATGGCGGAGGAGGATATAAAATAGAGACACAGAAAAGAGACGGCGAGCAGCATCGGTTTTTGCTCACCAATTGTGATAGTGCAGAAAAAAACAGCGAGCCATGCTAAAACTCGGACACTCATACCGAGCGCGTAGAACGGCATTTTTCTCGGACGATGTTCAAGCAGGTTCGACATCAGCAGTTGGGGCCACATCCATCCTGCCGTCATCATTGAACCCGTTAGACCCACCAGAATATCGGAGCCACTTAATTTATAAATAAAAGCAGGGAGTACCGTCGATGAATCCGCAAACGCTAAGTTGATACGCATAAAGGTGCCTTGGATCACCCCAAATCGGAAGTTTCGCCGTTGGTCACCTACTTTCTTAGGCATTCTCTTTTCTGTTCCTATCCAAACTTTTTGTATCTATAGAGCTGTCAGCCATCAGTTATCAGTCTGCTTCACAGTGAGAATCAAAGAACTTTATTGGTACTATAATCTTTAACAATTACCACACAAGTCACTGACTGCTGAAGGCTATTTTATATTTTGACACAATTTTCGCAATTAGGTTGAATCAAAATTTGCAATCTACCGCTGATGTAAAACAAAAATTACTTTACAGGAATCCGAAGGTCTGCTAAATTGCCTACAAACCTTAATAGTACGCCAGTTTGAAAATAAATCTGTAGGTGTTTTTGCTTGGGTGTTTCCTGCAGGTAGAGCGGTAAGACACCGAAAACATCGCCGAATGGGCAGAGATATACCGTTTTTCGAGACACTTTCTGTCTCAATACCGATAGCGAAACCCAACTTTATTTTTTATCAAACTCACGTTAATAGTACCGAACTTTGGACAATTTTTTGAATTTTCTCTGGGAATTGAGGAGAAAGACGACTAAAGATTGTAGCAGTCAACATCGTTGACTGCGAACACAACTCACGGACGTTTTGACATCAGCCTTCTTACCGTCCGCAAGGAATAATTAAAAAATGGAACCTCTTCGGATTGGATTTCTCGGTGCCGGCGGTTTCGCAAGGCACACCATTTATCCCGCATTACATCTCGCTCCCGTCGCATTACAAGCCGTTTGCGATGCCGACGAAGATCGTGCAAAAGACGCTGCTGGCAAATTCGGTACAGGCAGATACTACACCGATCGACACGAAATGTTTGAAAAGGAAGACTTGGAAGCAGTCATCATATCCATGGGACCCGACCCAAGGCAACCACTTGTGCTTGAAACGCTCGCAGCAGGATACCACGTCTTCGTACCGAAACCTCCCGCGCCGTCGCTCGCGGAAACACTCACACTGGCGGAAACCGCAGAACAGCACAACAAGACCCTAATGGTCAACTTCCAGCGCCGATTCAGCCTCGGTGTGCGAGAAGCACGGCAAATTATGCAGACCGAATCCTTCGGACAACTCACCCAACTCTTCTGCTCGTTCTGTAGTGGGAAATACCCAACAGTCAAAAGTTATCTGCTCGACTTCGCTATCCACCACTTCGATTTAGCGCGGCACATCGCCAGTGCCGATGTGAAGGAGCTTAGCGTTTTTCACAACGAAGTCGATGGGCAAGGTGCCTTTGCTGTCGCCGTAGAATACACCAACGGCGCGGTGGGAAGTTTGCAGTTGACCAGTCAACGCTTATGGCAGCGCAACTATGACTACATCGAAATTACCGGACAACATGAATACATCGTTTTGGACGGATTGTGGGGGGCACAACACTTCACGGAATCCGGGAACACCTTCACCTCAAACTTCTCTGACCAACGCAACGGAGAACTAACAGGTGACGGTATTAGTCTCACCGAGTTCGTCAATGCTATTCGTGAAAATCGAGAGCCAATATCCAGCATACACGACTGTGTTGGCACGATGCGGTTCTATGATGCCGTCCTTCAACGCAAAAAAGGCGTTATCTCCTTAGTCGATTAGCGCGACCGATACCCGCACCTCTATGTCTCGCCTCGTAAGCAAGGGGCGGGACACGCGGCACAGAGTTTTTGTGAATACCACACGCGCATTCGCCAGTCTATACTACAAAAGGCAGCCTGCAACAACGGCGCAGGCGACTCCTGATAATGGCGCGTCAAAGTGCTAATCTACGTCGTTCCCCCGCAAGGAATAATTAAAAAATGCTCTCCAAAACCCCAAGACACGTCTCTCCATTGACCAAACGATGGTAATATTGCCCAACACGCGCCATAAAGTCCCGATTCCCGTCCAAACCGCTCGGCAACGCAGCGCCGGCAGGTGACCACAATACCGCATTTGAGAAAATGGTAGTAAGTCGTTTATCTACATCTGATCGGTTTGTGCCAAACGCTCCTTTCAAAACGTCCTGTATCGTCCGGTCGGGATCACGAATTTCGTATGTCTCGCCAGTATCGGTGACACCCTTATAGTCGTCGGTATCTGATACTGTATGCCTCTTCCCAGTAACAAGTGGGGACCCCGGTGTCAGATACCGGAGCACCGTTGCGAAAGAATACGCGAAGTCAGATTTGAAGAGTTCTGTACTCGCATCATAGTTCGGTGAGCGGACGATATCGGCGGCGCGTTCACGAAGTTTCACAGTTTCAATGATGTTAATCCGGGCGTTGTCGTCTTTGACTCGACGAATACGCTCAACGAATTCCAACGAGTATGCCCGCGCGCTTTTTCCAGCTATCGGGATGTCCGCCTCCACAATCTCGGCATAGCCATTCATCAGACGTTCGAGGTGAGGCGCAAACGTTGGATGTACCGCCGCTTCGTTGACATATTCAATACCAGAAAGCGTTCCTTTGTGTGTAATCCCTGGCACATGCACGGAATTCACCAAAAGCAGTTTCCAATCGTGATACGGTTCGATGCTCTTCTGACTGACAATAACGCCACAGTCCTCAAGTTCACTGAACGGCACGCGTAACATATTCTCCAAGTCTTCAAGAATAAGTGATGTTGCTGGCATTGCTTCTGCATAAGTTATGAGTGCATCTTGACCTTCGATCTGTGCACGTGCCGCCTCTTTAATCTCGTCAGGCACAGCGTAGACCTGCGGTACAAGCCGGTCCCCCATTTCGTTGAGGAACCCGACGTTTGTTTCCAACCACGCCGCGTAATCATCAGACCGTCTCGGATATTCATGACAGAGAATATCGCGGATAATATCGCCGTTATTGCGGAGGTTATCCGTGTTGATGACACACAGCGTCGCATCCGCACCGTGATGACAGAAATAGCGATAGAGGGTCTCTTCCAACACATCCATCGCCAGTTCACCCTTGGCGATCCCCGCTTCAGTTACACCGATAAGGAGGAGATCCAACGGATTTTCCGTCTGTGCGTAGAACTGCTCACGTCCGGTCTCTGTTGCCAGTGTCGTCGCACCAACGACGCTTGAAATTTGTTGAATGTCGTGGACACCACTCATATCGAACGTGACAACATGGTATACGCCGTCTTGTTGATTGAAGGCATCGGCTTTCTCAGTGCCGCGCGGCTGCCCGATAAAGATACCGCCGTCATAGAGATTTCGTTGGTTCAGGATATGGACAAATTCATGGGTTAAGGCGCGTTGTAAACCGCCCGCACCGATAGCAAGTATTTTCGTTGGCAGCATGTATGTTTTCTCCTTTCCCTAAAATAACCCAAGTTTTTACCTTTGTTGCACAATCTGTATAAAGATCAGAATTTAATTCGGTAATGTAAGAGGGGTTTGTAACCCCGAATTTCTTCGTAGGTTAGGTTGAACGTAAAAGGACTCTCAAGACCAATCAAGAACCCTAAAACTGCCAAAGCACGAGTGAAACCCAACGCATACTCGCACAGGGGGTGGTTGGTGAAGTTATACCCTCTTGCTGACGACTGAATACTATAAAATATCATCATAAAGAGCTAAATAAGCGTCGGCGATGTGTTTCCAATCGTAGGGCTTAACACGTTCAACACTCGCTTTGCCCATCTCGATACGACCTTCACCAGCGTTAATCAGTTTGACAAGCGAGTGCGCAAGTCCATCGACATCACCCGCGTCGAACAACGCACCGTTAACGTCCTCTACGACGAGTTCATCAATACCTTGAACGCGGCTGGCAACGATCGGCAATCCCGTCCCCATCGCTTCCAAAACGACAAGCGGCATCCCCTCAGCCAGCGATGGCAAGATGAAAACGTCGGCATCGCGATACTTTTGTGGCAGTTCGGAATACGGTACTGAACCCGCAAAGCGGATATGGGATGCTACACCGAGGTCTTCTGACAATCTTAGGAGTTCATCGTGATACGGTCCATCGCCGACAATTTCAATTTCAAAGTTGTGTGTCGCGTTTTCGATAATTTGTGGAAGCGCACGGATCAAAAAATGGAAACCTTTGCGCGGTATAAGCCTCCCGATTGTGAGCACTTGGACCTTTTCGGGACAGGCACCGCGTTGAACCGGCTCAAAACGCCCTAAATCCAAACCGTCGGGAATCACATCCATCTTTACATCTGCATCCGTCTCTCTTGCCAGTTCACGGAGACCGTCGCTACACGCCACAACCGCTGATGCGTTGCTCCAAATCGTTCGGATGATGGGCTTCAGGAAAAGGTATAACCACCGATAATAGGGCGGATCTGGGTTACGGCTCGGCACATCACGCCCCCCTAAAAATACCACATACGGCACCTTGCGGAGTTTCTGCAGGAGATACGCACCACCCCCCGCAGGGATACCAAAAAAGACCTGAACAATGTCCGGTTGAAACCGCTTCGCAAACCGCAACCCGTAGAGACTTGAACTTACGGCGTAAGTCAGCATTTCGTGGACCGCGCACACATCACGGTTCTTCCGAAGCGCACGTACGCGATGCACGTGAAAGCCCTCCACCGTCTCATCTATCGGACAATCACGGAACTGAGACGTAATCAGATGCACTTCATGCCCCGCCGCCGCGAAGTGTTTGCCTAAGAAGTAGCTGACCCAACCACCACCCCCACCAATCGGTGGAAATTCGTGGTTGAACATCAAAATTTTTTTCTTTTTAATTTTTCCTTGCGGTTCGGTCAGGCGAGTCTGAATATTAGGGTGCCTCCCCGTAGAGCCGCCCTCCATTTCATTACGGGCTACGCGCTTTGAGTGATCCCAGTGCTGTGTCAATCTTGAAATGACGGTTTAGGTAGCACAACCCCTAAACCTGTAGGAGCGAGCTGTGCTCGCGATAGTTATCCCTCAACTTTGGCGTGGCAAAGCACTAATGGTATGTCCAATCTAAAATTGGGAGTAATCCCGTTCGTAGTAGGGCAATTCATTGCCCGTTATTGAGCCGCGGACGTGCGATGAATCGCACTACTACAAGCTAATCTACAATTTAAAGATGGACAGACCACTAATCATCACATAAATCAGAGAAATCAGCGTTTAGACTTTCCCCTTGGATTGTTAAGGGAATCCCTTTATGGCATCACATACGACGTTACAAATTCAATAATTACACCAGCGATATCGATGCCTGTGACCGACTCCAACGCCTCAAATCCCGGAGATGGGTTGACTTCCAGAACAACGGGTCCCTCGTCCGTCTGGAGCAGATCGACACCGGCTATCTCCAATTCAAGTGCTCCTGCTGCTTCTATAGCCAAGTGAGTGTATTCGTCTGTCAGTGCTATAGCCTCTCCAGACGCGCCTTTATGAATATTCGCTCGGAATTCACCCGGAGGCGCGCTCCTTTTCATCGCCGCAACGGCTTCACTCCCTACGACAAGAACACGGATGTCAACGCCACCTGCTTCCGCAATAAAGGACTGGATGACATAATCCTGATGGAGGTCGCACAGCGCATCCACTGCTGAGGTGAGCGATGTAGGCGTATCTAATAACATAACACCCGTGCCGTGTGTGCCGTGAAACGGTTTTAAAATAAACGGATAATCTCCTACGTCCGCCACAGCGTCCTCTAAAAACGTGGCGGAACCGACGGTGAGACTCGGTGGGATAGGTAAGCCGTGCTGCGCGAGGATACGCAGGGAATGGAATTTGTGTCGCGCCGCCGCAATCGCTTTCGCCCGATTCATTACAGGCGTTCCGACCCATTCAAAATGCGCCAAGACCTCTTCACCGTACTGTGCTGTCGTCCGGCTGAGCCGTGGCACGATGATATCAAAATCTTCTGCCGGTTTCCCGTGATAGGTAATACGATTGCCGGTGCCACCGATATGAAGATAGAAACCGAAGGGATCTAAAATTTCTGCGGCGTGTCCCGCAGTGAGGGCTGTTTCGCTAAGCCTACGTGTGGAGTGATTTTGAGGTCCCCGTGAGAGGATACCGATTTTCATAGTTTGTTGACAAACTAACCCTTGGCTGAAGCCGCAACCGCTAATATAGCTTCTAAACGCCAGCAGAGGATTATGTTTATAAATGGAGCAACTTACGTTATTGTATTATAGTTTTAAGGGTTTTGGCAATACACTCAGGGTCGTCTTCAGCCTGTTGTATCTGTTTAGCGAGTGTCTCAACATCGGACATGCCTACCCATTGCTGCCGTTCTTCGGTGTAATCGCCTTCACCGGCTTGAAACTGATGGATAAAGCGCACCATCCCAACAGGACCAAGTTTGTCAACTAATGCCTGAAAACCAAGTTCCAAAATTTGCTCATCTGTCATGAGAAGGACATCCATTTCAATTACCTCCTTTACCACTCGTATGTTCTTGCAACCATGTATCTGGATTTTCAACTCGGACACGGAGCTGAGATCTCAAACGTTTTGCTCTCCTAATCACTGCATCATCTGTAGTGAGAAAAACATCTGCTTTACCGATTTCAGCACAAGCGATATGCAAAGCATCGTACTCTTTAAATCCCAATGTTTCAAGTTGTTTACCTCTGACAGTTTCCGATACACCCACAGAAACGAAGGTAGTTTGGGGTATGGAAGTGAAAAGTGCCTTTACGAAGGAACGTTTTGTTAAATCAGAAATCTGGTTAATCTCAAACTGTAAAGTTTTACTGGTGATTGACTGCCATTCCCCATTCCAAAAGCGGGAGATAATCTGCATGATGGCTGTAGTTTCAGATTTGATTCTATTTTGTGTTTGATTATCATAAGGACGACTTACACAACAACTATCAAGATAGATTTTATAGGTTGTCATTCCGGGCTAATCCAGATTTTAAGTGCTTTTTCTGCAAGTTCCTCTGCCCTTGCTAGGATAGCATGTTCATTCCACTGCTCTGTTTGAGCAAGACTCCGATTCAAACGTAGTGGACTATCGCGAAATCCGCCGCATATACATTGTTTTTCCTTGAAGGGGCGGTCACTTAATTTTGAATTGTACCCAGTGAGAGTAAGATTACCAATCGTGTGAAGGTATTTTTCCTGTACCTCCTGCCAGTTTTCACCTAACTCTTGCTGCCATGATTCAGACAGATCAGGGTTTTGGGGCATTACATGTTCGATCGTGTAGTCCGCTACACTGATTAACTCCTTGCGTCCATGATTCTCCAGTTTGCGTAGGAGATAACTACGCCTGCTGAAGTTATAGACATCTTTAATAAATAACGCTTCCTTGAATTCGTTATCTGAAGGATAGCGTCTAGTGGATGTTAACTGCTGGAAAGCCTCCTTTAGACTTCTAAGATAATTGCTTTTATCAACTCTCACCATCAGTGACTCAAAGACTCGATTCAAAGTATTTGTTGGAATTCCACATATAGCGCGACGAAAAACATAACTTTCTACCAATTGAAGGATCTCAATTAGTTCTGATTTCTGGATTTGCCCTTGCGTATAGTCTTCATAAACCTCAAGTAAGAGTGGGCGTGCAACTCTAGCCTCTAACTCATCGATGTCTTTCAAACACTCTCGTAGATCCAGGTCTTCCTCTTGAAGTAGGACAAATTTAACATAGTGTTTTGAATACTGATCGATTTCTGCAATAGTGGATTCCAGCACTTCCAGCGTCGTTTGTCTAGGAACATATGTTTTGAAAGTTTCATAAACGTTGTTGATATTGGGAATCTGCCGTCTCTTAACGGTGAGATAATCCCTTATAAACCAGTCAAACCACTCGGCGTAGGCATCTCCAAAGCGCTGTTCCATAGGTAACCAATGATCATTATAAAGTTTGGTCTGGAAGTCAAGCTCTTGCCCCATGAGTACATAGTTACGTATGAGATCCGCTTGCGAAAGACTGAGTCCTGTAGAATTGAGGCTCTCAAAGATTAGTTGAGGATCATCATAACGACGATCTAGTGCTATGTCTACAATTGCTAATTTTTGGATTCCAGCGTACACTAACTCAAGATTGGTGTTTTGCAGTTTCGATTCAAAGAACCGATAGTTTTCCACCAATCGAAGTGAAGCATCAGATGGAAGTTCCCTGTCTTCCAATAACTGAATCAAAGTGTCTTTATCATGATAGGTAAGTAATTGTCTATAGCGTAACTCACCATCCTCATCAGCATTGAAAAGATAGTAGTTTGAAATTTGTTTTGGTGTTATACCAATTTCGTTACCTGGCTTTCTAATGGCTTTGCTGAGTGCTAAAAGTAAAAGAGACAAAGTTGTTAAGCGTTGTTGACCATCAATAACGAGTAATTCTGACACTGCTGAAATATTTTGGCTGCCGTTTGGTTCTATGTAGACGATTGAACCGAGAAAATGGGACGAAACGTTGTCATCCTGTCCAATACGCAACACGTCCTGCCACAGTTGTTCGCAATGGTTGTTCTTCCCAACTATACCTACGTTGAAAGATGGGTATACGGAACTGATTTGGAACTCGTAAAAATCTCAAAAAACTTGTTTCTTTTGCTTGCATAGGCTCATATCTTCATATTAGTTAAAATGGGTGGGGCAATTTCAGATATAGACGCAATAATTAGGCATTGTAGATTAAAATTTACCATGCAGAATTTCGGAAGTTCAGAAGTAATTAGCCCTTATCCGTTTTATATGTCGCAGTTAGAAAATCCGCCAACTCCTCATACGTGTCAAAGATCCGGTCACATAGGTTCTCAAAGAAGATACTCCGTGTCCCAGGATAAACAGCATACACCGGTTTGTTGTGACGGGTCGCGTAATTCATCTCACTGAGAACGCCGGGCGATAATTTATCCGTTGGATAGATAACGACCACAAAATCGCTCTGATGAACGAACTGATAATCCCGTGAGATCGTCCGTGTTTGAATCTGTTCAATCACTTCCTCGCCCATTTCACTCACACGCGGTGCGTCAGCATCTTCATCTTTCGTGAGCGTAACGAGTTCCATATCCTTGATCGTGAGTGGATCGAAAACGATAAATGAGCGGCTCAGTTTTTCCCCGATCTCGCGGATCTTCTCAATTTCCTTCGGTGTATCTCTGAGGAGTGTAATTGGATAGCTGAGATAAAATTTCGGTTTCGGTGAAAAGAGGAGTTCATAAAAATTCTCGAGGTCGTGTTGTCTTGCGACCGTGTAATGTGGCTTCTCTGTAAAGTGTGCGAGTTGCCTCGTTAGAAACTCTTCTTCATCCAGCCAAACATTGAGTGCCGCTTTCCCCATCCCTTCCCATTGCGACGTTTTTTTCATCCGTTCCGATATATCCGTTATGTTATCGACAACGTTAATCAAGAGGTCCGGTAGGAGAATTTCAATGTCTCTAAAGGAAAACCCTTCAATGAGACTTCCACGCCAGCGAAAGCAGGCGTGTAGCCCGATAACAGCATGTTCATAATCCTCGGCACGCCGCGCTATTTCATAGAAAGCCGTGCGCCGTGCCAATGATAAAACCGCTGGATCCGAATCGAGCACCTTGTCTGTAAAGTGGACACGCGCCTCCGCGGCAGCGCGGTGCATAACGTCACCAACGTTGAAGAAGCCGATGTTCAGCTTCCTTTTCATGCAAAGTATCTTAAAATTCGCCATCAGTTCTTTACGACCTGAACAACTAATGCCAGTACAAATAATCTTCATACCATTTCCCTATATTCTCTATCTACTTACGGCCTCTCCGCAGCTAACGATTTCAGTCCTGAAAGCGCCTCCTGCTCCTCTGTTTGCCACGGACGATGCGCCGGTGTATCCAGTTTCTTGGGCGGTCCGCCAAAAACGAGAATATACGCTCTACGTGCTTCTGCCGTGCTATTCGGTGCAGAATAGTGCAATGTCCGACAGTGATGGAATGTCGCACCCCCTGCCGGTATCGGGCATGCGACCGCCTCTGATACGTCAACATCATCTGTCACCAACCCGTGTACGAGCGGATCGTCGTCAATGTGGCGATGCCAGCGCACCGCTCCTTTGTGTGATTTCGGGATAAATTGGAGGCAGCCACTCTCGGTCGTCGCCTTGTCAAGCGGAAGCCAAACACTCAAGCTGTGTGGCAGTACCTCTGGGTTCCAATATGCCTCATCTTGATGCCAAGGTGTTTCATTGCCGTAATGTGCAGGCTTCAAAATCATGTGTCCACCACCGCTCACTTTATCGGTTGCTACACGGAGCAACTTCGCGGCGAGTCGCTGCGCATTTCGGAAATAGACAGTTTCACGGAGTTCCGGGAATTGTGCCTCTGGACCTAACACTTGCGGCAATGTCTCTCGTCCCTTGTGTGCACGCGGACCGGCGAGATCAAAGTAGCGTCCCTCCGCTTCCCCAGTCCGCCCCGTAAAGAGTTCATCGTAAATGCCTTTCAGCCATGCCACTTCTTCATCTGTCGTGATGCGTGGAATGCTCAGGTATCCATTCTCTTGAAAAAAGGCGATCTGTTCGTCAGTTAAATCAATGTTGGATTTCATAAGTTCACCGAATCAAAACGTCATAAGGTAAAATTGTTAAAACTTGTGTTCCATCTTCAAAACCAAATAGGCTCAACCACGTGACGACATGTTGCCATCGATGGTTTCCGAACATAGATAGCACAGACTGACTCGCTGTCAATTCGAGCGGTAACTGAATTGAACCTTCCATGTCCTCAACCATCCGTTCCAGAAACTCTTCCAAAAAGGGTTTCTGTTTCGGTAGCACAATAAGGTTAACGTCGTCATCATCGGTAAAACCCGCTTGCTCTTTAGCAATGGACAGCGCAGTATCAAGCCCTCCGAATTCATCAACAAGTCCGAGTGCTTTTGCCTGCTTACCCGTCCAAACACGTCCCTGCGCAATCTCATCAATTTCATCATAGGTTTTACCTCTACCTTCTGCCGCCTTACTGACAAAATCTTTATAGACCGTTTTCATCATCTTTTCGACGCGTTCCCGCTCGGTCGGCGTAAAACCACCGTAGTCCGAATAGAGCGTGGCGTTCTGACCGTGTGCAATGATCTCCTTCGTCAAACCGATTTTGTTATAAAACCCCTTCATGTTCAGTTTACCACCGAACACACCGATTGAACCCGTCAGTGTGCTTGGATGTGCAACGATTGTCCCCGCTGCCATCGCAATATAGTAGCCACCCGATGCCGCGACATCTCCCATAGAAACGACAACCGGCTTTTCGCGTTGGGTGAGCATCACTTCCCGCCAAATCAGGTCCGAGGCGAGTGCAGAACCACCCGGACTATCTATACGCAGCACGACTGCCTGAACGGAATCGTCGGTACGTGTTTTCTCAAACGCTTCCTTTAACGTCTCTGGCGTAATCACCGGCATTGAAGCGAAGAACGACTCAATATTTGGTAAAATGGGACCATTCGCATAGATAAGTGCAATCTGATTTTCCGCTGTGCTGCTTACACGCTGTGGTGGATTTAACATACTCAATAGCTGCATGAGTCCAGCGAAACTATTCATATCCGGCACTTTTCGCTTGCGTTCGTAATCCGGTTTGACGACCTGAACATCTTCGTCTGGAGAGGTTGCCTTTAGGGTGTCGAGGAGTTCGTCATAGTATTGCAACGCATCAACTAAATTCTCCTGCCGTGCCTCTTCCGTAGTGAACGGGCCGCTGTTTATCAAATCCGCTACGCCTTCAGCGGTGATACCCTCTCGGCTCTCAGTGATATGCGCCAGCAATTGGGCGTATAGATCGTCCAGTAGTGCAGTCATTGACTCACGAAAGGCATCAGACATGCCATCCCGCATGTAAGGCTCGACACCCGACTTATATTTTCCCATTGCCAACATATCCGCTTGGATGTCCAACTTCTCCAGCAGTCCCTTATAGAACAAGACTTCGGCGCGCAACCCCGTTAAATTAAGGCTTCCAGTAGGCATCAGGACAACGCGTTCCATCGCAGCGGCGAGGAGATATTCGGCATTGCCACCGCTTTCCAAATATCCGATTGTCTCTTTTTGAGTTTCCCGGAATTCATGAAGTTTATTACGAATTTCTTGGAGCGTTGCCCACCCTACGCTGACGTTATCTATTTTGAAGATGATTCCAGCAATTTCATCATCTGTTTTGAGCGTATCTAATTTCTTAAAAAGTCCCCGCAGCGTTTTTGTTGAGGAGGTGCCGAAGGTGCCAACTGTTTTAGTATCGGTGTAGGTCCCGCCCAATGTAAATTCAACATATTTTTTAACAGGAGGAACGGTTTCTTCTGCCGCGTGTTCCTCAGCAAATACCGGCGAGACAAGAAAAAGCAACGCCAATAGAAACGTGTATTTTTGTAAGAATCTCATTGATTTTTCCCTTTCTTTTCCTATCTGATTTGACTTCCCTATTCTATCATGAAACGATCAGCGTGTCAAGTCGCAAATCCTTCTGTAGGAGAGAACTCCGATTCCCGACTCTTTTTACTCATTTATCATTTTCCGATACGGTTTGCAATGATCGTCAAGTCCAAAATGTTGACGATCCCGTCCCCGTTGAGATCGGGCGACTCCTGCCCAAAACGTGAAACTATAAACGTCAAATCCAGGATATTCACGATACCGTCGGCATTGAAATCAGCAGGCTCTTGCCTACTTTGCTCGAAACGCTCAGCGATAAACGTTAAATCTAAGGCGTTGACGACACCGTCGCCGTTGGCATCCCACGGAACTTGCGATGGTTCGGATGTAAGCTCCCAGAGTAGAATCGTTCCATCCCAACTCCCACTCGCAAGCGTCTCACCATCGGGTGAAAAGGTCAACTGCGTTATATCGTCTGTATGCCCTTTGAGCATAGCAGTCGGCGATTCTTGCGGTTCGTCAGTCCGGAAAGTGGTTGCGTCCCAGAGTAGAATCGTGCCGTCCCAACTCCCACTCGCAAGCGTCCTACCATCCGGCGAAAATGCTAACGCACCGACCTCGCCTGTATGCCCTCTGAGCGTCGAAAGCCGCTCTGAAGTGTCGGCATCCCATAGCTGAATCGGTCCGTAAGTCCCACTACCTGCCAAGGTTTTACTATCCGGCGAGAACGCTAACCCAAACACATCATCCCTGCGCCCACGCGTCGAGTCCTGTTTACCAAGCGTCGCGCGGTGTTGCCCTGAATCCACATCCCACAAGAGAACGGCACTATCTCCACCGCCACTTGCCAACGTCTTGCCGTCCGGCGAGAACGCCAACTCAAAAATCCAGTGTATATGCCCTTCAAGCGTGGCGCGGCGTTCTCCCGTTGCTAAATCCCACAGAAAAATTGTATCGCGTTCATGCACACTCGCAAGGGTTCTACCGTTTGGGGAGAACGTCGCTGTGCCGAAGAAATTTGGCAACGTGAGGAGTACCTGTCTTTCACCAGTTGCACGCCAAAAATGAACCGTTCCATCAGAACTTGCCCTGTTGACAGAAGCTACACCATCCGATAAAAACGCCGCTGCTCGAATCCAACCCTTATCTCCTATGAAAAGGGGCTCCTGCGCTTGTGTTGTTTCTGTATTCCATAGACGGAGTACGCCCTCCTCACCGCCACTCACGAGCGTGTTTCCATCTGGTGAATACGCAAGGGCAGAAACAAACTTTGGGTGGACATGGAGGGTAGCCTTCGGTTCTGAATCAATAGCGGTTGGGATCCCCTGCGGATCAATATTCCACAACCGAACCGTATTATCATCACCAACACTGGCAAGTGTTCTACCATCCGGCGAGAACGCAAGGGAATAGATGTCCCATCTATGTGCCGCAAACGTCCCCCGCTGTTCTCCGGTGTCTGCGTCCCACAAACGAATTGTGCCGTTTCCACCGCCACTGGCGAGGCGTGTGCCATCTGGTGAATACGCAAGGGCAGAAACAAGATGGGTATGCCCAGTCAGATCCTCACGGTGTTGGTGCGTGTCCATATCCCACAGGCGAATTGTATTGGTACTGTCCCCACTGACGAGGGTTGCACCATCTGGTGAGAATGCCAAACCCCAGACGCGAGCTCTCCTAAAAATAATATCGTGTTCACCAGTATTGACATCCCATAACCGAACCGTACCGTCCCGACTCCCACTCGCAAGCGTTCTGCCATCTGGTGAAAACTTCACAGTTCTGATGCCTTCCGTGTGTCCCGTAAAGGTCGCCTGATGTTGGGCAGTCGTGGCATCCCACAACTGAACGATATCTTCATAATCCGCGCCACTGGCAAGGAGTGTACCATCGGGGGAAAACGTCAGCGTTACGATCGGTCGCTCATGTCCTTTGCGTGTAGCGCGCAGCTGACCGGTAGCGACATCCCATAGGAGAAGCGTCCCATCAGTCCCACCACCGGCAAGGACCGTCCCATCGGGCGAATACGCACATGACCGAGTGCCACGCGTCCGATCCGTAAGCAGATCAATCTCTTGGTTCGTTTGGGCATCATAAAGCCAGATACCTATGGAACTCGCTACTGCGATTTGGGTGCCATCCGGCGAGAACTGGACATCAGCAGGGCTACCTTTACTCAACCGTGCCCTCGCACCTTCGGGTAAATGCCATCGCGCCGAATCTGCAGTGAAACCTTCGTGCAAAAATGGAACGAAAGTGAATAGCAGAGAGGTGAAAAAAAAGAGAATCTTTGTCTTTTGCATTTTCTACTCCACCTCCTCAGAAAGATGACTCGCTATGGATGTCAAATCCAAAATATTGACGACACCATCGCCGTTAACATCCGCCGGTGCTTGCTCCAAACGTGAGGCAACCAGCGTCAAATCCAAAATATTAACGACACCATCGCCGTTAACATCGGGTGAATCCTGCCCGAAACCACTGGCAACCAGCGTCAAGTCTTGAACATTGATGACACCATCACCGTTGACATCCCACGGCGTTTGTGAAACCGGCACTAACCACGAATCACGCTCGCCAAGTGTAAGGTCCCAAAGAAGGATCGTACCATCCCAACTCCCGCTTACAAGCGTCCCACCCTCTGGTGTAAACGCTAAGGCAATGATGCCCTGTGTATGTCCTTCAAGGGCACGCCGGTAGTTACCCGTAGCGACATCCCACAGGATAACCGTTCTATCCTTGCCTCCGCTGGCAAGCGTTTTACCGTCGGGTGAGAACGCGACGCAATAGACATCATCCGTATGCCCGCCACTGAACGTGAAGAGATGGCTACCCGTATTTGCATCCCACAATTGAAGCCCATAATAGTCCGAACAACTGGCGAGAATTTCCCCATTTGGTGAGAAAGTGACAGTCCTAACCCGATGTCCTGAGCGAGAAATCTCTCTAACCATAGTCTTCAGTTTCCCAGTCTCTGTGTTCCATAACCCAAGCACGCCGTCCCAACTGCCACTGACAAGGGTACTGCCATCAGGAGAAAACGCTACAGAATAGATCGGTTTTGGAGATTCTTCAAAGATTATTTGTTGTTGACCGGTGTGGGCATCCCATAACTGAATCGAATCTGTTCCACCGCCGCTGGCGAGGGTTCCGCCATCTGGAGAAAATGCCAATGCAAGAACTCCGTTAGTATGCTCTGTAAGAATCGCCCGTGGTTGGAAATCAATAACCGATGGTGATTGCTCAGTGTTTACGTCCCATAACCGAATCGTTTTGTCGTCACTCGCGCTGGCGAGGATTTTTCCATTTGGGGAGAATACCACTGCATTAACCTGCCTTGTATGTCCTTTTAACACTGTTTCCGATCGTTGTGTATCTACATTCCACAGAAAAATCGGGGCTTCCCAACTGCCACTGGCAAGTCTGCGACCGTAAGTTCCACTCGCAAGCGTCTGACTGTTTGGAGAGAGTGCCATCGCAGTAATCCCATCCGTATGTCCTTTGAGTGTGGCTTCTTGGAGGCGACCGCCACTCGCGTCCCACGATCGAATTGTCCCGTCACGACTCGCACTGATGAAGGTCGCTCCATCCACCGAAAACACAATATCAGCGACTTCAGTAGGATGTGCTTTGAGTGTCTCGATATGTTGTCCAGTGCTCGCATCCCATAAACGGACTTCACCGCGTCGACTGCCACTGATAAGGCTTTTCCCATCTGGAGAAAACGCAACCGAGGTGAGCCAATCCGAACTGCCCATGAAGGTTGAGAGTTGATCTCCGGTATTCACATCCCACGATCGAATTGTGCGATCCCAGCTTGCACTCACGAGTGTTTCGCCATTAGAGGAAAACGCAACCGCTTCAATCTCAGACGTGTGTCCTTCAAGCGTCACAAGGTGTTGGCTCGTGGTGGCATCCCACAACTGAATCAGATAATTATTACTTGTGAGTGGTAACGCTTGCCCGCTATTGGCAAGGATTCTGCCATCGGGCGAGAACGCAAGAGCCTTCGCCCGACCTGTCTGGGCATTCAGGCGTGCTTTGTGCCGACCGGTTTCTACATCCCACAATCGCACAGATCCATAATTGCTACTGGCGAGGGTCTTGCCATCGGGTGAAAATACCACAGCCCAGATGCCGTGTGCATGCTGCGTAAGAGAAACTTTGTGTTGCTGGGTTTCCACATCCCATAAGCGGACCGTGGTGTCCCAACTACCACTGGCGAGAGTCTTGCTATCCGGCGAGAATGCCACGCTCAAGACGGACTCCGTATGCCCCGTGAGCAATGTGATCTCTGCACCGGTCTGCGCATTATAGAGCCAAACGCCGATAGAGCCAGCAACTGCAACCAAGTTTCCATCGGATGAAAACTTTATATCGTTTATATCCCCTTTTCCGATACGGGCTTTTGCACCTTCGGGTAACTGCAATTGGGTATAATCTTGGGCATGGACGGTGGGTACAAAGAGGATAGCCGCTAATAAGAAAACCGAAATGAGAAAATAGGTCTGAAGGGTGCTGTGCAGACAGGCGCATGTAGAAAATTCCGGCATGCGGAAACGCAGTTTTTTGGTCTTCATAGCTTGACTCCTATTGTCCAATATGTTCTGCAACGATCATCAAATCCAAAATGTTGACGACACCGTCCCCGTTGAGATCCGGTGATGCCTGCCCAAAACGCGAGGCAATAAAGGTCAAATCTAAGATATTCACGACACCGTCGTCATTGACATCCGATGGGATCCGAGTGAGAGACGCGGTCAGCGGTCTCAGTTGGATTGTGCCATCAAGACTCACGCTCGCGAGTGTTTTTCCATCAGAACCGTTGGCATCCGATAGAAACGCTAAAGCGATGACGGGAGCAGTATTACCTCCAAAAAGTGCCTGTAATTGTCCTGTGTGCAGATCCCACATACGGATCGCGTTATCCCAGCCCGCACTCACAAGGGTGCTCCCATTAGCACCATAGACATCCCCTGCAAACGTTAGGGCAAAAACTGGGGTAGTGTGGTTCTCAAAGGTTGTCAAGAGTTGACCGGTCTGTGTATTCCACACATGAATTGTGCTCTCCGCGTCCGAGTTCCAGTATCCGCCGCTTGCTAAGGTTTGATTGTCCGGTGAGAATACAAGGGTCTGAATTGAGTCGGTATGTGCAGAGAGCCTGTGTCGGAGTTGAGAACTATCTAAATCCCATAACAAGATTGTGCCGTAAAAGCTCGCACTCGCAAGCGTCTTGCTATCCGGTGAAAATGCCAACGTGGTAACCATATCCCGATGTCCGTGAAGGACTGTAGCACGGCTCATCTGTCCCAAGGTCAAATCCCACAAACGGATTTCCTTGAGACTTCCACCAGCGAGCGTGTTACCATCAGCTGAGAATGCTAACGCCACAACCGGATCGGTAGGGTTTGTAAACTCTGTTATGTGTTCACTGGTATGTACGTTCCAGAGGTGGAGGGTCGCATCTTCAGTCGCACTTGCGACGAGTCGGCTGTCGGGTGAGAATGCCAACGCCGTTACATGGCGCATTGATGAGGGTAGCAGCGCAACGGCTTCACCAGTATAGGTGTCATATACGGTAATACCATTTACACTTGCAACAGCGAGTCGTGTACCATCAGGGGAGAAAGTTATGGCATTTATTGCCGTTGGACTGAGGGATGCCTCGTTATCTGTGAGCACGCGCCATTGCGTCACACCCTCGGCGAAACTGCTTGATAGGAATAGGGTATAGACGAATAGGGAGATAAAAATTCGGTACTGATTCACGGTTTTAATAGGTGTAGGTTGTCAGAGGAAGGGTTTTAGGTTCGGTTGCTGCGCAACCTTTTGGTTGTAGGTTAAGAAAAAACCCCTCTTAACTTATAACCTATAACCTCTTAACCAAGAACCTGATAACTGACAACTGAAGACCGATGACTATTAAAGAATGTACCGACTCAGATCTTGATCTTTAACAATTTCCGACAATTCCGATCTGACGTACGCCGCATCGATAGTGATGTGCTTTTTTTCGAGATTAGGTGCGTCAAAGAAAAGATTCTCAAAGAGTTTTTCCATGATGGTATGCAAGCGGCGGGCACCGATATCCTCGACCGACTCATTAACTTGGAAAGCAAGCGCAGCGATTTCGTCAATCGCATCATCGGTAATAGTCGCCTCAACACCTTCAGTACTTAGCAGTGCCGCGTATTGTTTCACCAACGCGTTTTTCGGTTCCGTCAGAATAGATTTAAAGTCATCCTTATTTAGGCTCTTGAGTTCTACTCGAATCGGAAACCTGCCCTGTAATTCCGGAATAAGGTCAGACGGGCTTGAGACATGGAACGCGCCAGCAGCAATGAACAGGATGTGGTGCGTACGCACAGCACCATATTTCGAGGTCACTGTGCTGCCTTCGATAATAGGAAGGATATCCCGTTGCACGCCTTCACGCGAGATGTCGGGTCCATGCCGGGATTCTCTGCCGGCAATCTTGTCAATTTCATCCAAAAAAACGATGCCAGAGTCTTCGACCCGTTGAATCGCTTCGCTGATGACGGCATCCATATCGATAAGTTTTTCGGACTCCTCCAGCATCAGAATCGTTCGCGCTTCGGAAACAGGAACTCTGCGTTTCTTCGTCTGATCCGGTAGGATGTTACTGAACATATCCTTGAAATTGATGTCCATCTCCTCTATACCGCCGGGCGAGAAAATTTCCACAAAAGGCATGTTCTGATGTTTGACATTAATTTCAACCGGTTTATCCTCGAGTCTACCTTCTCTTAACCACTCCCTGAATTTCTCTCGGGTTTTCAGATACCGTTCACGCTCCTGCTCTCTGGCTTCTTCGGTTTCGCTGCCTACGTCGGGACCCATATCGAACGGGAGTTGCAGAACCCCATCATCCTCTTCATCTGGTTCCTCAAGCGGATCTTTATCTTGTAAACGAGGGCGTCGCTGGAGCGAGCGTGGAACGGGAAAAATGCAATCAAGTAACCGTTCTTCTGTTGATTCCCGTGCTTTTTCTTCTACCGCCTCCGTTTGCTCGGCTTTGACACGGCTAATGGCAGTTTCAGTGAGATCGCGGATCATAGATTCAACATCTCGACCCACATAACCGATTTCGGTATACTTTGATGCCTCTACTTTGATGAAAGGCGCGTCAACGAGGCGCGCGAGCCTACGGGCGATTTCAGTTTTTCCCACACCCGTTGAACCTATCATAATAATGTTTTTCGGCGATACTTCGTCCTGCATATCTTCTGCCAGCATCTGTCGCCGCGCGCGGTTACGAAGAGCAATCGCGACACAACGTTTCGCCTCAAATTGCCCAACAATGTACTTATCTAATTCCTCAACGATCTGCCTCGGTGTCAGAGCAAATGCCAAGGTGTTTTCCTCGCGCCTTGCTTTCGGTTTGTCCAAAGGTAAACCTCCGTAAAATGGCTATCGGCTATCGGCTATCAGCGATCAGTAACTTGTGGCTGGTATCGGAAACAGCACTCACACAAGGGGTCCTACTGACGGCTATTTCTTTATCGTATCAACTTCAATTTTAGCATTCGTGTAGATACAGATTTCACTCGTAAGTTGCAGCGATTCTGAAATAATCTCTTTTGCAGTCAAATCTGAGTATTTAAGCAGTGCTTTTGCTGCCGCCAGAGCAATAGAACCACCGGAACCGATGGCGAGGACGTCGTCATCCGGAGAAATCACGTCGCCACTCCCGGAAATGAGGTAACTATCGCTGGCATCCGCTGCGATTAATAGCGCGTCTACCTGTCTAAGCACTCTATCGCTGCGCCATTCCCGCGCAAGTTCCACCGCAGATTTTTGAAGATTTCCACGGTACTGCTCCAGTTTCTTCTCCAGATTTTCATAGAGCGTGATCGCATCCGACGCAGAACCGGCGAAACCGATCAGGACCTTGTCGTTATGAATTTTGCGTACTTTGCGGGCACCGTGTTTAATCGCCGTATCTCCTAAAGTGACTTGACCATCACCCCCAATAGCTACCTCACCATCGCGGCGAACAGCTAAAATCGTTGTTGAACGAATACGCATTTTTAATGTATTGCTCCTGAACTGCGCTTCCACTTCGCTCCGCGCAGGTTTTCGATGATCCTATACGTTATTCTTAAAATCGAACGGGAACGCATTGATAAAATGAACCGGCATTTTACCAATCCGCCCCTATTTCCAGACATAAAACAGCAGAAAACTAAAGAACTGCAGTGCTCCCATAAAAATGCCGCATCGTATTCCAGCGACACCCGCGTGTTGCTCCCTTGGAAACCCGCCAGCTACCCCGAAAAAGTAAGGACACAGCAGAAAAGTTACCAGAAAAGAAACCGGCACAAAAACCGGTACAGACGCAATGTGTGGTATCTGATCCACCTGCGTGGCATTCCATACCCACAGATGCGACTCCCCAAGCGCGTAAATTATGTTACTTCCCACCGCCGCGCCGATGCCGGTAACACCCGCTGCCAACATCGCAGTTCCCATGGAACCAGTTCTTGAATCTGTTGTCTCAGACGCAAAGCGGGTTCGGAAAATCAGCGCAAACCGCTGATAGCAGTATGCCGCCAGCGTCGCAAACACTATCCAATTTAGGATTATTCCAATCGGGGTCGTCAGGTCCGCCAGAAAATCTGAACGCAGGTAAAAGACTAAGTGCACCTTTCGCGAGAATAGCCAGTCCATCGGCACATACGTCAGTGTCGTCGCTATCCCAAAAATGGCACTACTTAAAAGCAACGAAGCGTCTTCATCAATCCGACGGATACAATAGACACACAAAACAGCCGCAACTAATACGTTCGGATAAAGTATCCAGATAGTCCCGATGCGGCTTGCTATTAAGAACGTTAAAAACGTCGTCCCTGTTACAGCGAAAGCCGCTCTGTCCGTTTTGCTGCCCATACGCCTCAGGTCCGATGCTCTCCCTCAAATTTAATCACGAGTTGGTCGCCGGTGAGTTTCGCACTGGTCGTTTTTTTGTTCGAAAGCGTCCGCGGCAGTGCGACATGTTGCTTGAAACCACCGACTGTGACGATTAACTCATCGCCGTGTTTTGTCAATCCGATTTCCTCTTTGCTCAGAAACGGGAGACGCATAGACAATTGATAGACATCTCCCATCTTTTGGAATTGATAGGGGCTTTCTTTAGAAAACTGATCTGCCGGATCAATCTCCGAATAGAGCGTGTCTGCTAATCGGTGCAGTCCCGATTCCCCCACGATTTCTTCCCTGAAGAGGTTCACCTTCCAAATCGGTACATCCGAAAAATAGTCTATTGCCTCCTCAATATAGTGCTGTTGAGACCGTTTCCAAGCTTCAAAGTATGCCGCATCAACACCATCAGGAAAGATACGATTGATAATGACGGCGTCAATACACAACCCGTAAAGGCAAAAATACATAAATGCCCGCTGCGTTTCTTTGATAACAATTTTTTCCGGGTTCGTCACTAACCGGACAGTCGTGATATTTGGATCCGTCAGGACCTCATCAATCCCTTCCAATTTATCGAATAAATCTTGAATATTCTGGAAATAATTATCCCTTGGAATCGGAACGGAACTCACGCGTTCGATGACTGGACCCGCAACCCTCGCAAGATTGCGTTCCAATTTGAAAATATGGCTCATGTACCACTCCAGTGTCGTAGGGATACTGACAAACCGAAGCGACTCACCGGTGGGGGCACAATCAAGGATGATTACATCATAGCTTCTTTCGCGGATATATTGGTTGATATACAGGAGCGCGCAAATCTCCTCCATTCCCGGAAACACTGCTATCTCTTCAGCAACGAGGCTATCGAGTCCGGAACGGTTCAGCAGCGAACGGATATAGCCATATACATCGTTCCAGTATTCAACAATTGCTTCCTGAACGTTAATCTCCTGTATCCAGAGATTGTCTTTAATTTGGATCTGTTTCTCTTCACTCTGGCGAACGAGTTTTTCGTGGTTATCAAAGGCATCTCGCAGCGAATGCGCCACGTCGAGCGAAATCACGATCGTTTTGTAACCGAGTTCTGCGAGTTTGATACCCGTAGCGGCGGCAATCGTTGTTTTGCCGACACCTCCTTTACCTGTGTAGAGAATAATTCGCATTATTTTTAAATTTCCTATAACTTATTTTACTTTTTCCACTTTTTCTCCGTATATAGTATAACACAAAAAAAGGAAAATGTCCAACCCAGAATTACACGTTCTTTCAAGTAAATCGGAGTTTCTCTGATTAATCTGACCTATATCATTTTAAGATGTGTTAAAAACCAATTTACATTATCAATAATATCAATTAATGTAATGCGCCTAAATGACTATAGCGATTTAAACGTCAAATTTT
Organism: Candidatus Poribacteria bacterium; assembly: GCA_965220065.1. GTDB lineage: Bacteria > Poribacteria > WGA-4E > WGA-4E > WGA-3G > WGA-3G. The sequence continues at coordinate 2,156,486 of OZ244804.1, read as the reverse complement.
GCGCAATTTGCGACTTAAGTTGACACAGATATAGGAAATTTTGTTTCTTCCTCAAGACTATAATTCACGTAGTAAACCTATATCTCACATATTATAGTGATGCCCGCAATTATTGAAACACTTCAAATTTGGAGATGTTGACGGGTTTCTTACCCCCTGATAAGGGGGGAAGGGGGGTTAAGAACTCAAAGTGTTCACTTATTTTCAAATTTTACGAGCGTTTCTTGTAAACACATAATTGGGCGATTTCTTGACCTCTAACTTACAATGTATGACGATACTCTCTGATGGAAAATTGTGAAAAATTTGACAAACGCTCCCTTTTATAGTATAATATTATGCGGTTGTGTTCGCAATTGTGAATATACCTTTCTGAGAAAGGCGCACTCGAACAACAAACTACATAAAGCAGCGTACAGCAAAGCCGAATTTAACCTCGCACGGGCTAAATTCGGTTGAAGGGACAGAAGATCATGATACTGAAAACGAAAACCTATTTCCCGAAAACGGAAAAAGACATTAAATGGTATGTGGTGGACGCCGAGGGGCAGGTGCTCGGACGTTTAGCATCCCGTATCGCACAGGTACTGCGTGGAAAAAATGACCCGCGGTTTACACCCCACGCCGATTTAGGTTTTCGCGTTGCTGTTGTGAATGCGGAGAAAGTCGTCGTCACAGGCAATAAAAGGGAACAGAAAACCTACTTTAGGCATAGTGGCTACCCCGGCGGTGATAAATACCGAACCTTTGATGAACAGATGAATCGCAAACCAGAGGTGATCCTCACAAACGCCGTTAAGGGGATGCTCCCAAAGAATCACCTCGGTCGGCAACTCATGAAAGGGCTCAGGGTTTACACTGGACCGACGCACCCGCACCAAGCACAGAAACCGGAAGTCTTAACACTTTAAGTTCAGTTGAGGAGCCGTTACAGAAGATGCTCCTACAACTACGGAGAGTACCAACAGTATGGCTATTGAACAATTCTGGGGAACCGGCAGACGCAAAACCTCAGTCGCGCGTGTCCGAATCATTCCGGGTGGTGAAGCCGGGATTACCGTTAACAAAAAACCGATTCAAGAGTACTTTGAACGCGCAGACCACTGGCAGTCAGCACAACGCCCTATTGAACATGTTGAGAGGGGCGGCGAATATGCCGTCCACGTCAACGTAAAGGGTGGCGGAAAGACTGGACAGGCTGGAGCAATCTCACACGGACTCGCACGGGCACTCGTCAAAGCCGATGAATCCTTGAAACCTTCATTGAAAAGGGCAGGGTTTTTAACGCGCGATTCGAGGATGGTCGAGAGGAAGAAGTACGGACAGAAAGGCGCACGGGCACGCTTCCAATTCTCCAAGCGTTAGAATTGTCGAGTTCTTCGGACGTTTACAAAATTTAACGCAAGCCTCCATCTCTCGCTGGCAGGGTTTCAACCCTCTTTGGAAGCCCCTCTGGAATGCCACACGCGCATTCCTTCTCCGCCAGCAACAGCGTACCGTCAAACCATCAGTTTTGCTATAGTTCCAAAGTTCCAAAAGGACGCGTGGGCTATAAATCATGCGCGGGCAGGCACCGCGCTTATCAGTTTTTGTCAGTAGGAAGAGGTCTCGTATGTCAAACATTGTCATCTTAGGCGCACAGTGGGGCGATGAAAGTAAAGGGAAATTGACTGATGTCTTCGCCGCAGATGCGGATATTGTCGCACGGTATCAAGGCGGCGATAACGCAGGGCATACCATCGTTCTGGGAGAAAAGACGTTTATTCTCCACTTGATTCCATCTGGCATCCTACGATCCGATACCTTGAACGTTATCGGCAATGGGGTCGTCATTAATTTGGAGACACTTTTCGGTGAGATTGATCGGCTACAGGCGCAGGACATTGAAGTCAGCAGCGATAACCTGAAAATCAGCGATCGCGCGCATCTCATTATGCCATACCACAAGGCTGTTGAACAGTGGGAACAGATGGGGAGTGCTACCAAAATCGGCACCACTTCCCGCGGGATCGGCCCGACTTATTCTGACAAGATGAACCGACACGCTGGCATTCGCGTTGGCGATCTCCTTGAGTTTGACCACTTCCAAAAGAAGTTGGATTACAACCTCGAAACCAAAGCAGACGCTCTCCAAATAGGCGGACCCGAACGACACGCCCTGCTCGAAACTTATCACGGTTACGCACAGCGAATCGCACCCTATGTGGCGGATACTGTCGCTTTCATGCACGACGCACTCGCTTCTGAGAAACGGATCCTCTTTGAAGGCGCACAAGGAACGATGCTCGATATAGATTTCGGGACATACCCCTACGTTACCTCTTCGAACTGTACCGCAGGTGCCGTCTGCACCGGGCTCGGTATAGGACCCAAAGCAATTGAAGAGATACTCGGCGTTTCTAAAGCCTATGTCACGCGCGTCGGTGGCGGCCCATTTCCTACAGAGATGCCGCCTGACCTCGACGAAGAGATCCGAAACATCGGCAAGGAGTACGGTGCCACAACACAACGCCCCAGACGCTGCGGCTGGTTAGACCTCGTCGCACTCCGATATGCTACACAAATTAATGGATTAACCGCTATTGCAATGACAAAACTGGATGTGTTTGACACGCTTGCCGATCTACAGGTCTGTGTCGCCTACCGCCACAAAGGGAAACAGATAACGACTTTCCCGAGTAGCCTACAGGTCCTAGAGGAATGCGAACCCGTCTATGAAACACTACCCGGATGGCAGCAAGCCTTGACCGAAGCACGCACCGCGGCAGACATTCCCCAACCAACCAAAGACTACATCGCGTATGTCGCAGATTATCTTGACGTGCCTATTCCGATTATCTCCGTCGGACCCGACAGAGATCAAATCGTGCAACTCGGACGCCCCCTTTGGTAGCGTAAGTCGGAATCAATGAATTTTTTCTCTGCGTTTGCGTTTTAATTTGACATCCACCTGAAAGTATGGTATTATTAAATGTTGTTAATTCGAGCCGTTAGCTCAGCTGGTAGAGCATCTGACTTTTAATCAGGTGGTCACAGGTTCGATCCCTGTACGGCTCACATTTTTTGCCCCCGTCGTCTAGCCTGGCCAAGGACACCGCCCTTTCACGGCGGCGACACGAGTTCAAATCTCGTCGGGGGTATCTCACTCAAAGCAAACGCAAAAATAGTTCCTTTAAAAGACAAGCCTCTCTTGCCAGGGGGCTTGTCTTTTTCTGGGGGCTACCTCCCAATCAGAACTCTCATGCAAAATTATATCATTCGTTCAATTTTGCTTCTCTTCCTCTATACTACCTCTGGTATCTGTCAAACACCAGACAACACCACACTCTACGGCACATTCGTTGATGCCCAAGATGGACGTCCTATCCCAGAGGTCCTCGTGCGCGTCGCTGCTGAAAAGATTGAGCGTGTCTATCCCGATCAAGAATTCGCACACGCAACAGCAACAGATACTAAGGGTGCTTTTTCGCTGACCATTCCCAACGAAAATCAACCTTACCACGCTTTCTCACTCATGGCACTCCATCCACAGTATCAAGCGAAACGCTTACAACGGGAGATGCTGCTTGGAAAAAATAAATATAACTTAGGGATGGTTGCGTTGAGGCCGACCTTACCCCTGCAAGGCAACATTGCTGGGGAGAAAGATGTCGCTGGGCTTTTGGTGAACCTGAAAATGCACAACAAGTCGGCGAACTTCTTTCGCGCCGCCGCACCGATTGAACACGCCGTGAAGACCGATACCACAGGTAATTTCCATTTTACGGAACTCTACCCAATCGAATACACCTTGACAATTTCGCGGAACCGTCTTATCATAGCCTTTATAGAGTCGATTAACCCACAAAAGCAGGGGCGGATTTCCGTCAATCTACCGAAATTGAAGACGTTGCGCGGCACGGTTGTCGATGCGCAGGAACGACCGATAGCAGGGGCACAGATCCACGCTACTCGACACACACAGACATCCCACGGGCACAGCGCACGCCTCTCATCAACACAAACAAACGAGGCAGGCAACTTTCAGATGGAGATCTTAGAGACTGAGCCACGACTGCTTTCAATTGAGGTCAACAAAAAGGGGTACTTTTCGAGAATCTACGAGAACGTAGACCTCGATAAAATGCCCCCAATTCTATCACTAAAGAAGGGTGTGAGCGTTAAAGGGCGTGTGATCCTCCCACAGAATATATCCTCTGACGGGCAGTATACTGTGAAGGTGTTCCCCATAGACGCACAGATGGAGCCAAGCCTGAATCCATTGGTGTTGCAAAGACCTATTTTGTCAAAACACTTTCCTCTGACAGCGTCTACTTTTGTCATTGATGGACTTTTTGCGGAAAAATATATTCTCTATACTGTTGGAGACGACATCTCGGCGACCCGGATTGACGTGGACGCGTCGATGAATCCCGAACAAGTCCTTATTGTAGCGAATCAACCCACCACAACACTTCAAGGACAAGTTTTCTGGGCAGATACGGGTAAGCCTGTCCACAATGCTGTCGTTTCGCGTTCATGGTATCCGTGGGAATTACAGCCCTATGACATGTCAATGACATTGGATCGATTTGAGGTGGAAACAGACGCACAGGGAAAATTTAAATTCCACAATCTAACAGAGACTCACTATCAACTCCATATCCGTGCTGTTCATGCTGTATTAGAGGCAGCGACAGGACGCTATCAACGGACGCTTGTGCATAAACAGCTTGATATTCCTGCCGCTGGTGCCGCATATCGCATCTACATAGGCAAGCGAGACGGCACACCCTTTGCAAAGTAGTAGGGTCTTTAGAAAAGCCATACGTGCTTTTCTCCCTTCGACGGGTTCTCCGTCCACCATAAAGGCGGCATAAAACGCTTAACAAACACATTCCGTATGACACATAAACACTCCTTTATACTGACACTAACAGCAATTGTCACCATTCTATTTCTCCTCCTCCCGGCAAGTGCTGGCTTGCACGCCGCGTATAAGGACGGGGAAAGAATCATCACTCAGGAGATCGCTGTTCCGAAAGCCGCGGGTGACTACTACCGAAACCCAGGCAAATTCATTGCATCCGAAAACGAAAATCGATGGTTCGGACCAGAAATCGACAGTCGGGTGCTTTGTCCCATGATGGCACACCCATTTAACGACGCAGGATTCTTTGACATCATCTATACCAGAGAAGATGCCCAAGTCTGGCCCTCCTCAAGACCCGGAAAAGTGTGGTGGTACCGGAAACAGGAGTGGCGTTTCGCAACTGACGACACGCCTTGGGACACGGATACCGTCCGTATCACCCTCGCATCCGAGATCGGTTGGACGGATATCGACTCTGGGAACAGCACTACCGGATTCCCTTGGAGCGGGTTCGAGGAACACTGGCGCGAGGGAGACCTCGTAAAATCCAAGGCAGATATAGTCGGCTATTACCCTTATGCGCACGCTGGCAAGAAATATCTCGCGCCGAAGTACGTCAAAATCGGAACGCTGGACTACATCTGTGCGACTGGGACGGGACGCCTTAACCTGAAGGTCCTAAGTCACACCGAGGGACGCTTGACGGATCCGATATTCCGTCCTGAATCTAACCAACTCAGCCGCCGCGAAAAAGGGACAGATAATTGGTACGACTGCCTACCCCTAAAATAGTTGTTTCCCATTGGTGAGGTTTCTAATATAACCCAAGTTGCTACTTATAACGCCAGTTTGAAAATAAATTTGTAGGTGTTTTTGCTTGGGTATTTCCTGCAGGTAGAGCGGTAAACACACCAAAAAACCGCAAAATGTGGAGAGATCTGACGTTTTTTAAGAGCCTTCTGTGTCAATAACGGTAGCGAAACCCGACATTCCACTTTTATCTGATGTTTGTAGCGTAAACTTTCAGTTTGCGCCCTCTTGTAGCAGAGACTGTGAGTCTCTGCACCCAGGTGAGGTTAATGCGATATAAACTTTTAAACGCTCTCATTATCGTTTATACTTTCCTCCTTTTACAAGGGAGTGCGAATGCCGCTTTTTGGGAAGACCACTTTGAACAAGAGGCAGTAGATGACTGGAAACACGTCGGAAACGATTCCGTCTGGACAGTCGAAGGTGGATTTTTAAGGGCAGAAATTCAGGCACAAAACCAATGGAGTGTCATATTTGAACGCTACCAACTCATCGCCTATCCTGGTCCCTATAATGGCTTTACAATCACCCTTGAAACCGCTGGCGCAGCGCGCGCTCGATTCGGTATTGCCCTCGCAAAGCATTTCCGAAATCCCGTGACCGAGACAGAGGAGGACGGCTACTACCTCTTTTTCACGAACGATATGCAAGCCTCAAGAGACGGTGGCGTGTTTGTCGGACCTGGACAACGCTGGGACACCGACGAACTTCAACAGATGGAACTCCACTTCAAGGACGGCAGATTTCAATTGAATGCGGATGGCGAGTCGCGTCTCGACTTCAGGGATGCAAACTTCGATCACATTGATACGATCTCCTTCGTACTCGCCGGATTTGTCACGGAGGACGTTAACACGGGGAGCGCGTGGGTAGACACGTTTACCATTGATGGACTCTCAGTCTCACCGAAACGAAAGCTAACAACCACATGGGCAAACTTGAAGCGGCAGCCTTAATATTTATTCGTCAGCGATTAGCAATTATGGTAGATGTCAGAATTAAGTGGACACTTCGGAATCGGTTCAAAAACGAAGCTCGCAACAACGGCGCGAGCGACTCGAACACAAGAACCGTCAAAGTTCATAAGGATGTTCCTTATCCGCAAGGTAAAATTAAAAATGCGAAAGAATTTGGATCTGATTTTCGATGCCTGCCTGCTCGTGGTGGTTCTCCTCATCGCGTTTTGGACCACTCATGCCAGAGCGAGGCTGAACCCCGGAGAACGCGCGCAACCCGCGAATTCGGGTTTTTATTATAGAACCCCCGGTTCAAACGGTAAGTGGTTCGGACCTGAACTCAACTCGCTCACACTGTGTGCTGGTGTTCACAACCCTTATAACAATAGAGGTCAGTTCGACATCGTAGAAACCATCGAAAGTGCCGCGGTTTCCCGTTCAAGTATCCGAGGCGCGCTCCGGTGGTATCGTGGGCAGCGGTGGTATTTCGGCACAGATGACACACCGTGGGGCACAAACTTCTCCTATATTACGCTCCGAGACGATTTAGGATGGGATGAAATTAGTGTCGGGGGCGGAACGACGGGCTATCCGTGGAGCGGCATCGAACGACACTGGCGGGACGGCAACATTATCCGAGCGCAAGCCTCCGTCATGGGCTGGCGGCGGTACGCCCGCGGCGCAGAACGGTGGGTATGCCCGATGTACTACAAAATCGGCGGATGGGAGGGCGAGACCGTTGAAGTCAACTGCAAAACCCTCAGAACATGGTTCCCACCCGACTGGAACGTCCTAAAACAGAAAGATGGAGACTTCGGTCCCCCAGTCGAACGCAAACCGGGGGTTCTGAGTCGAAAAGGAAAGAAAACGCAACAGTGGTACGACTGCATCAAAATCAATTAATCTATACATCCCATGTACGGTAGGTGCGGTTTCTAACCGCACCGAATCCTACTTTCGCGACACTTATTGTCTGAATCGGTTTGTAGTAGGGCAATTCATCTAAAATACGGACAGGAGACCCCTACCTTTAGGTAGTGGGAGGAAAGTCCGCCCTCGTATGTGAGACAACAGCATTTTTTTGAAAAAAACACTTGACATTTCTGACAGATTGTGGTTTGATAGATATATCACGTTGGACCGACATGCATAGCATTACCGCTTGGTAATGTGTCGGTCCCACCTGCTATGCAAGGGGTTAAAGGCGTGATACGTGATAGACCATGAAAAAACAAAAACAGCATCGCAGAACGTATAAAGAAAAGATACGTAATCACCCGCAGAACATGCGCGTCGGCAACATGTTCGATGACCTTGAAGATGTGCATAACCACTTCTTGGCAGTGGAGAAACGCTACTATCGTATCTACGGTAAATATGCCGGCAGATACAGGTTGCAACCCCACTTGACCAAGTTGCTTGAACGGACGCATCACTATTGGGCATGGATACCGAGAGATACGCTTGACGCTGTGATTATCCGTATCCATATCGGATATAAGCGATTCTTTGATTGGCTGGAAAAAGGCAGGCGCGGCAGGCGTGTGGGTCCCCCGAAGTTCAAACGCCGTGGCAAACTCCGTTCTGCGAAGTTCCAAACGGGATACAAACTCACTGAAGGCACGGTTCGCTTGTCTTTCAAGCAATGGTGTCCCGTCAAAGAGAAGTTCGTCTTTATCCGTCGAAATATCTTGTATCATCACCATCGCGATTGGGAAGGGAACGTTCAGTATATCCAAATCGGCAGGGATGCTGCTGGTGAGTATTGGCTTTATGTTGTAACAGATAGTACGTCGAAAAAAGTGCTGCCCGCTACAGGTGAAAGCGTAGGGGTAGACTTCGGCATAGACACCTATCTGACCCTGAATACAGGTGAGAAGATACACCATCGGCAACCCTTGAAACGGTCCTTGAACCAACTCCGAAAACTCAACAAAAGCCTTTCTCGGAAAGTGAGAGGTTCTGGCAATTGGTGGCGCGCTGTCCGTGAGTTGGCACGACTCCACGTCAAAATTGCCAACCAACGCCGAGATTGGCACTACAAGCGTGCGACAGACTTGTGTAAGCGGTTTGATACCATTGCCACCGAGACGCTGAACCTTGACGGTATGAAACGGCTTTGGGGACGCAAAGTCTCTGACCTTGCCTTCTACGAGTTTGTTGAGATTCTGAAGTTCAAGTGTTTGAAACATAATTGTGAGTTTGTTCAGGTCGGACGGTGGACACCTACGACAAAGCCTTGTTCGGATTGCGGACATCACAATAGCAATCTTTCTCTTTCGGATAGGCAGTGGACGTGTCCCGATTGTGGTTCACACCATGACCGAGACATCAACGCTGCGATAAACATCTTGAGGGAAACCGCCTTGGGTCCCTCTGTGGAGCAGACGTAAGACCTTCCTCGGAAGGCTGACTGCTACGAAGCACAAGCCCCGCCCTTTAGGGCGTGGGTGCCTTGACTGCCCGTTATCTGACAACTGACAACAATCTGATGCCCAACATAAACGCAATAATTCTCATACTTCTTTATACGCTTATGAACTGCGCCTTTTCCGCTTCCGCCGAGACCTGGCACGACGATTTTGATGCGGGAAACCCCGAAGCGTGGCGAGTCATCGGAAACGATGCCATCTGGAAAATCGAGGACGGATTCTTACACGCAGAGGTCAATCGGGAATGGGATGTACAATACGAACTCTACCAATTCACCGCACTCCCACCGCCCTACAGAAACTTCACAATCACGATAAACGACCTCGGTGTTGATAAAACACGTTTCGGCTTTTGTGTAGGACGCCGTTTTCCCGACACTTCAGAAGAGGATCCGTTCTTCTACGTATTCTTCCCAGATGAAATCAGAGCGAGGCGTTTCGACGGTAAAGGCAGCAGTCACCCCTTCCGAATTCGGCTCTCCAGAGAACCACGCATCCGCTGGGAAACGGATGTCCTCAAAAAGATGGAACTCCAGTTTAATGCCGGGCATTTCGTGTTGTTCGCAGACGGCAAACTCCGCACAGCGTTCCAAGATGCTAACTTCGATAAAGTCGAAATTCTCGGTTTCGTCATGGAAGGCATCAACATCGCAAACGAATGGGTCGGCGCGGCGTGGGCGGATTCCTTCACCATTTCCGGACTGAACGTCTCTCCAGAGATAAGATTAACCCTAATATGGGGACGACTCAAGCAGAGATAAACAACATCCGGTTCAAGAGCGACAAATCGCGACAAAAGTTTTGAAGTGTGCTAAGGTTTGCAAGTTCAAAGGGACGCGTTTGCGACTTTACAGATTTTAGAGCACTTTACAACTTTCTACCAGACGCGTAGCCTGCAACAACGGCGCAGGCGGCTCGTGAGAAAGGAGGCTATTCTACAGACCGCCTTCATTCCTCCGCAAGGTAAATTTAAAAAATGCTTGAAAAAGAATTTCGGAACGAAGACCCATCAGGCAAAATTATTGTCCTCGCATCGCTGATCGTTTCCCTTATGGGTGGCGGTGCCCTTGCCGTTAAAATCGGGCTGCAAGGCTTTCCGCCCCTAAAAATGGCACTCTTCCGTTGCATATTAGGCATTATTGCTGTTGGTGGAATAGGACTCTACTATGGGATGTCGATGCGGATGCGTTTCGAGGAACTCCGTCGATTGCTTCTGATCGCCGTCCTCTATGCCCTGCATACGATTACGTTGAACATCGGCACCCACCTCACAACAGCTTCTCGAGCAACCATTTTTTTCTATCTCTACCCGTTCTTCACAGTCCTGTTCGGACACTTCTATCTTCCAAACGATCGACTCTCTACCACGAAAGTCTTGGGAATTTTCGTTGCCTTCGGTGGTGTTGTTCTTGCGGTCGTGCCGAATTTACAGGGGGACAGCGTCACGGGATACCTCATCGGCGATGTGATTGTAACCCTCGGGTCGTGTTTTTTGGGACTCCGCATCACATTGACAAAGGTGTTCGTTCAGGAGATTCACCCCTACCGACTCCTCGTCTGGCTGTTAGGTCTAAACATCCCCTGCTTTTACGTCCTGAGTCTCATTTTTGAGGGCGATAAACCGATCGAATGGACGCTACAAAGCAGTGCAGGCTTGCTCTACCAAGGATGGATTGTCACAGGTTTCTGCTTTTTGGTGTTGACATCCCTGTTGAGAAAATACAAGGCAAGCAAACTGGTAATCTTAGGCTTTCTGATGCCGATCTCGGGTGTACTGTTCAGCTATCTGCTTTTAGGCGAGGAACTGAGCTTCGGTTTGTTGGTAGGAACGGGGTTAGTCGCAACCGGAATTTATCTCGTAAACAGGCAGTCTTAAAATGTGCACAAACAAGGGGACCCAATGATAACTCGAAAAGAAATTGCATTCATCCTTATTGCCACTGTCTTGTGGGTCTGTGATACACAACACATGCCTTACGCAGATGATGTCACTGCGGGTATGGTCCTGATTCCAGCGGGCGAATTTGAAATGGGAAGTGACAACGGAGCCGCCAATGAGCGGCCAGTACATACCGTCTATATCGATGCATTTTATATGGACACCCACGAAGTGACAAACGCACAATACAAGGCGTTCATCGATGCGAATCCTGAATGGCAAAAAGAGAATATCCCCGAGGAATTCCATGACGGCGTATACCTCCGACTCTGGGAGGGCAACACCTATCCAGAGGGCAAAGCCGACTATCCCGTCATTTATGTCAGCTGGTACGCAGCGATGGCGTATGCGCAATGGGCAGGAAAGAGATTGCCAACAGAGGCTGAATGGGAGAAAGCCGCACGTGGTGGACTGATCGGGAAAGCGTATCCATGGGGCGATACCTATGATGCAACCCTCGCAAACTACGGACGGTATCACAGTGCTCCAATCGCTGTCGGGCAGTACCCACCCAACGGCTACGGTTTATACGATATGGCGGGAAATATCTCCGAGTGGTGTCTTGATGAATACGATCCCGACTTCTATGCAACATCCCCCCGTGAAAACCCATTTCCAGACGGGACAATCGAAGAGACGCTCAATAATTTCAAAGAAGTGAAGGATAAAGACCGCGTGCTGCGTGGCGGTTGCTGGAGCGATAACGGGTTATTTCTAACGGTTATCCGTCGAGACTGGGGACCCCAACATTACACCAGTGTCTTCCGCGGATTCCGGTGCGTGAAGGACATACCACTTAAGTAGAGTCTATCTCATAACTTAGCATACCAATGACCGACAGGTACGGTTTCATGAAGAATTATAGTAAAGCCCGAGAATATCCGCACACCCGCCGGTAGGTGCGGTTTGCAACCGGGGTCCCCACCCGTTACTGGGAAGGGGGGTTCCCACCCGTTACTGGGAAGGGACACCGAGTCCTGTGTAAAAGTAATTACGGAATTTACTATAAAATCTGTAATACCTTTAAGAACCTCGCCAATCTTCTACTGTATAGATCATTGTATATTTTACGATAAAGGAAATTTGATATGAATATGAAAAGAATTATAACATCTACGTTTTTATTTACAGTTGTTGCTTTAACTGTCGGACTTTCCAGTTGCGATAGGGTCGTCTCGGTCCTGTCTGATGACGAAATGCCTCGGATCGTGAGTGAAGAGATTCCCATCGGTGTTGTCGTAGCACGGACAGGGCATCATGCTGAACCGTATGGGCTCCCAATGCAACGCGGCTTTGAATTGGCACGAGAGGAGATTAACACCCTCGGTGATGTAAATCTCACGTTTATCACTGTAGACGATATGAGCTCCCCAGACGGGGCGAAGGCAGCTGTACAGCACCTCGTGGATCAAGGGGTGCCCGCTATTGTTGGGCTTGCTATCTCGACGCACCTTAAAGAGGCGGCTCCGGTTGCACAGGAGAATAAGGTCATCGCTTTCAGTTCGGTCTCCTCCGCGGCAGGTTTGAGCCGGATCGGGGATTTTATCTTCCGCACCAGTCTCGCCGTGAATATAAGTGTTCCCAGTGGGGTGATGGCGACGCAGGAGAAACTCGGCTATAAAAAAGTGGCAACGATCTATGATGAGATTGATGTCTATTCCAGAAGTAGCAATGAAATGCTAAAGACAGTGCTTGAGGCGAACGGGGTCGAGATTCTGATAGAGGAAACCTTTCAAACCGGCGATACCGATTTTTCTCAGCAATTAACCAATATCATGGCGATGGAGCCGGACGCGCTCTTTATCTCCGCGCTTTCACAAGAGATAGCAGGGATTCTCGCACAAACACCCAAAGTAGATTTTCCCGACACGATTCAGGTGATTGCTCCGGATTTAACCATGGATGAAGTCCAAAAGGCGGGTGAGGGTGCCGAAGGGACAATAGGTTTTATCGGATGGTCCAGTATATCTGATGCACCCGGAAACCAAGCCTTCGTTCGGAATTATCGGGCGAAATACGGTATTGAACCCGAACCCTGGGCGGCACAGTCGTATGCGACGCTCTACGTTCTCGCCAATGCCTTTAAGACAGCACAATCGGCAGATTCGACCGCCATTCGGGACGCGCTCGCACAGACGAAGGATTTTCCCACAATTTTGGGCAAATTAGGCAATTACGCTTTTAATCCCGATGGAGACGCATTGTACGACCAGATTCTAATGATCGTCAAGGACGGAGAACTTCAGTTCTTTGAATAATCCGACAACTACCGAAAAAACTCCCGCTGCTCCCCACCAAAATGTCGCTCCGACTTCTGGCTCGGACGAATCCGCCATTCCATTGGCAACCGAATGAACGTATTGATAATCTCGGTATTCTCAAAGTACGCGTCATCAATCTGCCAAAACTGGAGGCGCGGGTAGTTCCGTCCGTTATGCTCAAAACTCCCCATATTCTCCGCCTGCTGCCGCATCCCCGCACTGATAGGCGCGATCGTGATAAAAATCCCGATCTCAGCGTTGTTCTCGTGCATCACCTGACAAAAGGCACGCACCTGCGTAATCGACGGTCTACCCGTCTTGACCTCCGCGAGAATCCGAGCATTTGACTCCTTCATCTGCTGCGTATCCCACAACGTCATACCGCCGACACCATCATGCCCACCGTCACCGATGTCCCGTGTCGGCTTTAATCCCAGCCGTGTCACCGCCCAATTCGAGAAATCGTGATATTTCCGTTTATCGCCATCCTTCAAGAACCGACGAACCTCCTGCATGTTCGTCGGATACCCTTCGATTTGGTAATCGACAGACGGCTCCAAACCGTGTCGATCCGCCAACCGCTGACGCATCGGATCCAACGCCAGAATCGTTAGGTCAATACCGATCCAATTCCGTTTGAGTGTATGTGCCGCATCGATCGTCGTGCCACACCCACAGAACGGATCCAAAACGATGTCCCCTTCATTGCTGGAGGCACTTATCAGACGTTCATAGAGCGCAAGCGGCTTCTGCGTCGGATAACCGAGGCGTTCTTTTGATTTGTTTGTGAGGGGATTTATATCTGTGATAACGTCCTGAACTCTATTCCCCTTTGTAGTGGATAAATATCGCTTGAATCTCGGAGTATTACCACTGGAGGGCCATTGAATTAAACCATTTGCCTCTAACGCATCCAATCTTTCGTGAACCGAAAGGGATTCATAGTTTTCCGGAGGTTCAACGCCTTCGGGCCATGCCTCTCTGCGTGGTGTGCCAGTGTCTACCTACGTCACTGGGGTTTACACCTCGCCAAGGTTTCCCGGATTCGCCATGTCTAATTCCTGAGGCATTCAGGGAAATCACTTGATAAAGTCCTCTTTCATCTTGATGGCGATAGGCTCTTTTCACATACTCAGGGTCGTGATCCATATAGACAGGATTCCATACTCTTTTGCTGCTTTTGCTATAAAACAGAAGTGTGTCGTGAACCCTGCCGTATTGCTTACCGTCGTTATGTGCCTTGGTGCGTTGCCAGATAATCTCGTTCCTGAAATTCTCCACTCCAAAGATAGCGTCCATTACACCTTTGAGATAATGGCTTGCCGTTGGGTCGCAGTGCAGATAGATACTTCCCTTTTGCGTCAGGATGCGGTGCATCTCAGCGAGTCGGGGTCCCATAAACGCCAGATACGCACGCATCGCACCGCTGCTACCCGACACAGCACGTCGGAGAATCAAGTCATACCCCTTCAGGCATTCATCGAGAGCCTTGTAGGCATCACTGATGTATGCGCGGTGTTCAATGTCAGCACGAGCGTCCTGTGCCGCCGTATCCCACGTCCAGGTATCCGTAAACGCCTTCTTCTGTGCGAGCGAATCCCCAATGAACGAGTTATAATCCCGTCCACTATTGAACGGCGGATCCGTACAGATGAGATCCACCCGTCCCTCATCCATCTCCCGCAGAATCTCCAAATTATCACCAAAGTAAAGTTTATTCATTTTTTATTAACACGGTAGGAGGGGTTTCCAACCCCGACTGCTACAGACATGTAGGAACATCATCTGCAGAGAAAATCACCCACACATAAATCCCAATATCAAATTCACATTAGCATAGCACGCAGCGCACGCGGAGTCAACTGAAAACCCAAAATTCAAGGGACACCCCGCCCTCACTTCTGCACTCCAGAGGAGTGCTATGTCTATAGGAAATAGGATGCCTAAACCCTGCACTCCAGCGGAGTGCTATGTGACTGCCTACCCTATATTCCTAAATCCCATAAAATCTATAATCTTGCTAATCCTTGAATCTTGTCCCCCTGATAAGGCGGGTTGAGGGGGTTAAAAAAATTGAAATAACGACTTTTTGAGTAAAATATATCCCTTTTCTGCTCAATTTGCGTAAGTCCTGATCCTGTAGGGGTTTTTGCTTGGGTGTTTCCCCAGGTCTTGTGCCTACCCTATATTTCATTTGTTTGTAGTAGGGAAACCCTTCATCGCCCGTCAATTACTCGATAACTCTGTCTATCCCGATTCAGACAAAAAATACACCGCCTCCCCGCTGGCGAGGGTTCCTAACCTCACCAATTCCCATCACTTCACGCTTCCAACACGCCACCGAAAACTGAATCACTCTGCCAAAGTCAAGGAAAAATAAACTTGACAAAGTGGTTGTTTTTCGGTAATAATTATAAATTAGGACTTACGCATGATGCTCTTGTGTAGCATAACCCGTTAGAATGTTACACTTTTCACCAAATTATTTTTTTCCCAACATGGAATCCCAACCGAGAAATACGCAAGAACCCCACGTCCCCACTGGGATTTCAACCGAAAACCCCACAGAAATGCCAATTTAAAAATGTTATAAAAACGTAACATTTTAAAAAAAATAGAACCTACGCATTTCCCTTGTAGGGTCTTTCACCCAACCGCACCGAATACGTCCGAATAGATGAAATTTACTGATTTTGCGTAAGTCCTGAAAATAAAAACCATGTCCAAACGTACACTCCTCACAACAATTGTCATCCCCGCACTGCTCATCTCTGGACTTATCGCCTTCCTCATCAACAACCGACAGGGACCCGCAGCCGAACTCATCCTGACCCCACAACGGATTCACTTCGGAACGCTCCCGGAATGGGAAGGACCTGTAACGCGATCCGTAACAGCACGAAACGTCGGCAAGTCTCCACTCCGCATCCAAAACGTTCACACGGGGTGCAGTTATGCCGAAATCACAGGACCAGAGGTGCTCCAGCCCGATACAGATGGCACGTTCCAGATAGTCATCAACCCAGAAACGCTGCCAGATCACGAGACCTCGGCAACCGCGACTATCTTCACAGACAGCCCCAAGACCCCGATTGTTTACCTAACGATTATCGCCACAGCAAAACGATTCGCAACGCTCACTCCCAACATTTGCGAGTTCGGGAACATCAAACCCGAAACGAGGCATCAAAAAACCATCAAACTCGCTGTGAATGCCCCACTCGACACCTCGGACATCCGCCTTCTACCGTCGGGACATGAGTCGCTCACATGGGAGATAATGTCCAATCCGGGGACAGATACCTCGCGCATTACAGTCCGACTCGGTCCCCTGAAAAACAGCGGCATCTTCTCATCACTGCTCACTGTCCACTTCCCAAACCAACGCACACTGACTCTCCCCGTCACCGCTGAAGTCGTTCCTACTGACAACGAATAAACACTTGACAAAACACCCCAAATTGTCGTATCATTAATACAAGAAAACGCAAAAAAAACAGAAGAACCCCTTCATGGAAAAACGCTACTTCGATTTCAGGGATATTTTCCAAGTGATCCGCTACGGATTCAGTGGACGAAAGATCGCAGTTCATCTCATCGGACTCGTTCTCGCGTATCTAATTTACGAAACTTTGGTGTATCTCAGCCTCGTCGTTGTAGGCGGTAGTGCCGCGCAGGACTTTTGGAACACGTATGCACTCTTACCCCTACCTCCGTTCGGTGATGCCGGACTTACACAGACAACTGAAATCGCAATGTGGATAGGGATGGTGAGCTTCGCGTGCATCTTCTTCTTAGCGAACACCGTAGCTTCCAAAATCACCATCGAACAGCTCCGTGGGGATTTCTTCTTTTCGGTCGGGGATGCCTTAACTTTCCTCAGGGGACATTGGAAATCCGTTTTAGGCGCGTTCATCGGTTTACTTCTCATCCAGATATTTCTCGCGATAGTCCCTCTCAGCATCGCAGGAATCGCGAAATTACCGGCGGTGGGAAAACCGTTCCTCATGCTCACCTCACTGTTCATGCCGATCGGATTTTTCTTCGGTCTCCTGATGGCGTTGGTAGTGATCGTTTTCAGTGCCAGTCTGCTCTTTGTGCCAGCCGTTGCCGCTACGACGGGTGCCGATACCTTTGAAATAATTTATCAGCAGTTCGCGATGGTTTGGAACAAATCTTGGCTGTTAGTGTGTTATGAGGCGATGTTGCTCCTTATCAAATTTATTTTCGTGCCCATTTGGGCTTTCTTTTGTCTCGCAGGCTTTTCGATCGTGATGCTTCCGACGCGCCTCTTCCACACCGAAGTGATGCAGCACTGTATGGGCTACGCAAACTTATGGCTCGGTGGGGCTATTGAACAGATAGCAGCACTGCCCTATATGAATAGTTTCGGGGTCTTCAACACCGGGACAAGTGATCAAATGCCGACACTGACAGGAATAGCGGCGGTTACGACCCCAGTGACTGCCATCTTTCTGACGATCACACTCCTCATGGCGGCAGGGTTAGTAATTGCATACCTGTTTTCAATCGCCTCTGCCGGAAACACGATAATTTATACAGTAGTGCGAAAGAAACTCGACGGACAGAATTTGTTGGTACCCTTTGAGTCGCAATTAACTGGAACGAATGAAGCATAAATACCAAGTCGATCGTGACTGAGAAATATATCGACTTTCACAACGTGAAAGGCACTCAGGAGCAAAGGATTTTCCGTCTTGCTAACTATAGTGTGTATAGATAATTATATGTATGAACGAGTCCTAAATGCCAAATCGATCATGACTCAGAGATATACCACCTTTCACAACGTGAAAGGTGCCCAGGAGCAATAGTTAAAAAGATGTTTCAGAAAATGATAACTAAAGTCTTCGGTAGCAAAGAGGATCGCGATGTCAGAAAGTTTCGCGGCATTGTCGAAGCCGTCAACCAGCGCGAGTCTGAAGTCAAAAAACTCACCGACGCACAACTGCAATCCAAAACACCAGAATTTCGCCGACAGTTGGATGCCGGTGCCTCGCTTGATGATCTCTTGCCAGATGCCTTCGCTATCGTCCGTGAAGCCGCGGTGCGAACCTTAAAACAGCGACATTATGACGTCCAAATTATGGGAGGTGTCGCGCTCCACCAAGGCACTATCGCAGAGATGCGCACAGGTGAAGGCAAAACGCTCACCTCGACCCTCGCCGTCTATTTAAATGCATTAACTGGAAAAGGTGTACATCTCGCCACTGTCAATGATTATCTCGCACGCCGGGATGCCGAATGGATGGGCAGAATCTATAACTTCCTCGGACTCTCCGTTGGATTGACGCTCAGCCTAATGCCGAAGGAACAGAAAAGGCTCGGATACAAATCAGACATCACTTACGGCGTTCACAGCGAATTTGGATTCGATTACCTCTGGGACAACAAAGCACTCTCGATTGAAGATAAGACGCAACGCGGACATGTCTACGCTATCCTTGACGAAGTTGACAGCATCCTCATTGATGAATCCCGTACCCCGCTCATCATCTCAGAACCCTCCGGTAAACCGCCAGAACTTTATAGACAAATTAACAGCGTCGTCGCACAGCTCCGAGAAACCGAACACTTCCAAATCGATCAAGAAGGAAAATCGCGAGGCAGTGTAACCCTTACCGATGAAGGCGTTGAAGAAGTCGAACGTCGCCTCGGCGTAGGGAACCTTTACGAACACACGAACATCGCTATGGTGCATCACGTCAATCAAGCACTCACTGCGCATCAGCTCTACAAACGCGATGTCGATTATCTCGTCGAAAATGGCGAAGTCCTCCTCGTTGACGAATTCACAGGACGAAAACAGATCGGGAGACGGCTCAGCGAAGGACTCCATCAAGCCATTGAAGCGAAGGAACGCGTTAAAGTCGTCGAGGAAAGCGAAACCGGTGCTAAGATTACCTATCAAAACTACTTCCGCATGTATGATAAACTCGCAGGTATGACCGGTACCGCCGCAACAGAAGCGAACGAATTCGCGCACATCTACGGATTAGAGGTCTCTGTCATCCCCACCAATGAACCTATGATCCGAATGGACCATTCCGACCAAATTTACAGTACCGAGAACGCAAAATACAACGCCGTCTTACAAGATATTGTTGAGCAGACCGAGATGGGGCGTCCAGTCCTTGTCGGTACTGTTTCGATTGAAAATTCCGAGAAATTGAGCAAAATGCTCAGGACCAAACACCGGAAAATCCGACATCAGGTGCTGAACGCTAAGGAACACACACGCGAAGCCGACATCATCGCACAGGCTGGTGTTCCCGGGGCTGTCACAATCGCAACGAATATGGCAGGTAGAGGTGTAGACATTCTGCTTGGCGGTAACCCCGAAGGTATGGCAATCGAAGCACTACGGAAACAGAAAGCCAAGACAGAAGCACTCTCTCCAGAGTCCGAAGAATACCAAGCCGCACTCGCAGAAGCAGAAGCCATTTGCGACGAACAGAAAGAAAAGGTATTAGCCGCTGGCGGTCTCCATATCATCGGCACCGAACGCCACGAGTCCCGACGGATTGATAACCAGCTCCGTGGACGATCCGGTAGGCAGGGAGATCCAGGCTCATCTCGGTTCTATCTCTCCCTTGAAGACGAATTGATGCGAAAATTCGGTTCTGAACGCTTACAAGGGTTGATGACACGCGTCGGAATGGATGATGATGTTCCCTTAGAGCATCCGTGGGTTACGAAATCCATTGAAAAAGCTCAGACGCGTGTTGAACAGATGTATTTCGAGATCCGAAAAAATCTCCTGAAATTCGATGATGTTATGGATACACAGCGCGATACCATCTACACCTTGCGTGACACCGTCTTGGCTTCCGCGACAGATGTCGCCGAATTACCAGAACACGAAGGCACAGCCGAAGATGGAGGACTCGCCGCACTCGCTGAAAAGGATGCTACAACACCTACCTCCCTCAAAACCACGATTTGGGGGATGATTGAGAGGGTCGTCAGGGATGGAATCGAGGACAATATGGGCGAAAAGGCGGGAAGTCCCCTTGAGACCCCCGATAGGTTCCAACAGTGGTTGACGACCACATTCCCAATCGAGCCAACGTGGAAGGTGCCTTTGGCACAAGCGAGTCCAGAAGACGTTCAAGAACAGACATTAGAGGTGTTGCGCACCGCTTATGAAGAACGCGAAACCGAAATGGGTCCAGAGATGATGCGCGTCCTTGAACGCTTACTCCTTTTGGATAGGATTGATGATCACTGGAAAGAACACCTTCATAACATTGACTATATTGAGGAAGGTATTCGGTTCGGCGCAGGATACGGCGGCAAAGACCCGATTGTCGTTTTCAAAAACGAAGCACTCACTGTCTTTGAAAGTATGTATCAACAGATTGAAGAGCAGGTCAGTGAATTCATCTTCAAATCTCGCGTCAATACAGAGGCACCGCGCCGGGTCCCCAGTCGACGGGCAGGTAGACAGCGTAGACCACAGCCAAGGGCACCCCAAGGCAGGCGAACAACCGCAACCAGTGATGATGCCGAATTCGCTTCACAACAGGCAATGGGGAACATGCCGAAGGTCGGTAGAAACGCGCCCTGTCCTTGTGGAAGCGGCAAGAAATACAAGAGATGCCACGGTGGCTAAAACTTCACAAACTTGGACCAAACCTGTAGCCTGCAACAACGGCGCAGGGTTTTTGCTGGGGTGTTTCTTTAAGATTTGAGAAATGCACGTGAAAAATAATACTCACGTTATTTAACCGCAAGAAATAATTAAAAAAGGTTCAAAATTGTAGCCCGTAATGAAATGGAGGGCGGATCTACGGAGAGGATTGTTGTTCATTTGACCAACCTCACCGAACCGCAAGGAATAATTAAAATTTCGAAAACGCTACTTGACATCCTCGCATGCCCAGCATGTAAAGGTGAGATACAACACGATGAAGCGGCACAAAAATTGGTGTGCGTTGGTGAGTGTCGGCGTCGCTACCCGATCCGTGAAGGTATCCCTGTGATGCTCATTGATGAGGCAGAAATGCCGGGTGAGTAACTTTGATAATCAAGGTGCCCCATAGTCTGGCGTGAAACGAAGTGGAACGATGACCAGGGTCCCATAATTTAAAAAATGAAGATTTTATTTTTAAGCCTACGGTGTCCGTATCCACCGCATCGGGGCGATCGGATCCGGTCTTATAATTTTATTAAGCAGCTTTCGAAACAACATGCCGTAACCCTCGTTTACTTTGCTGAGTCTGAAAGCGATGTTGAATCCGCGAAACATTTAGAACCTTTTTGTGAGCGCGTCGAGTGGGTCCGTTTCCATCGTTTTTTTGCCCTCATGAATACAGGGATCCACTGCTTGTCACGTCGTCCGCTTCAGTTGCATTACTGGTATGCCCCCCAGATGCAACGGAAAATTAACCAACTCCTCGAACAAGAGGACTTCGAACTGGTTCACGCACAACTCTTTCGGATGGGACAATACGTAACGGACGTCCAAGGTCCCATCAAAGTCTTAGATTTGTGCGATTCGTTGGCACTGAATCTCAGCAGACGTGCTGAACTTGAAAGCAATCCTTGGCTTGCAAAAATTAAATTAGATTGCACTCCAAAGCGTTTTTTGGTAAAATTGGAGGAAAAGCGGGTACGGCGTTACGAAGTCAACATTATGAAGGCTTTCGACTGCGGCACCGTTGTCGCACGTTTTGATCGGGACTATCTCTTGAAGCAGGACAATAACCTAAATCTGTCAATAGTCCCAATGGGGGTTGACCTCGGGTACTTTCAACCGAACCCGACGACACAACCTGCACCGCTGATGCTGTTTACCGGAACGATGAACTATTTTCCGAATTCGGATGCCGCGATCTATTTTTGTAATGAGATTTTTCCACGTATCCGGGAAAGCCATCCGAGCGCGCAATTTTTTATAGTGGGAAACCATCCATCGGATCAGGTAAAGCGGCTTGAAACACAGGAAGGTGTGGTTGTCACCGGTTATGTCCCGGATGTCCGTCCCTATTTTGAAAAGGCATCTGTTTTTGTTGCCCCTTTACGTGCCGGGTCGGGCATACAAACTAAAAACCTGGAGGCAATGGCAATGGGCGTCCCCGTCGTCACTACCTCTGTGGGCGCAATGGGGTTAGAGGCGGACAACGGTAAGGAATTACTCGTTGCCGATACACCTGCTGACTTTGCAAAACAGGTCATTCATCTACTCAACGATGAGCATTCGAGAGAAACCCTCGCACAAACCGCCAGAACGCGGGTCGAAACTAATTATAGTTGGGAGGCTATCGGAGAACGCCTAAAGCATGTCTATGCACAGGCAGTTCATACACAGAAATTTTAATTTTACCTTTTACTTTATTATTTAACGCCTTGCGAATAATTAAAAGGCGATCTCGAGCTCGTCCCTACAAGAAGGTAGCTTGCAACAACGGCGCAAGCGGACCTTAAGCGGAAACATCTATGAAGCAAATTGCTTTATTTAACGCCTTGCGAATAATTAAAAACTTGAGGAGGGAATATGGATAGACCCAAAATAAAGTGGAGTTTTACAATTGTTGTTGATATACTTCTCGTCAATCTCGCGTTTCTATTCGCTTATCTAACCAGTAGGCAGCTCGGTTTTGATTTTTTAGAACAACCCGCACCACTTTTCGCTATACTGCAGAACGTAGACACATCCCCCTTCCAAGCACAGCATGTTATTGGGTTCGGTACCGCCGCTGTTGTCACCATAGTTCGTATTGGTCTGCTGTTAGTTTTCAATCTGTACAAACCCATCTGGCAATATGCCGCCGCTAAGGAATTCCGAGCGTTGGCAACTGCAATTATATTCTCAACTGCAGGACTCATCGGGCTTTCCATGCTGTTGAAAATTGCTTGGGTTCTTTTCTTAATTGATGGATTTTATAACTTCGCACTCATCGGGTTTACCAAATTCTCTGTGCAAATTCTCCAACAAGATAAACGGTCAGGACGTAGAAAACATCAGAGGAACGTAGGGGCAATCGTACAGAATTCTAAACCGCTATTGCCCATACAAAAATTATCAACAAAAGTCCTTATCGTTGGTGCAGGGGAAACAGGTATCGGCGTACTCCGTGCCCTGAGAAACCACCCTGAGAAAGGGTATGTACCCGTCGGCTTTATTGACGATGCGCCACACAAAGTGGGCAGAAGCGTCGCAGGGCTTGAAGTCTTAGGTACGACCCGCGACCTAACCTATATTGCACGCAAACGCGAAATTGATGAGGTTGTCATTGCTATCCCTTCAGCACCAGGCGGTAAAATTCGTGATATTATCCGACAGTGCGAATATCGGGGATGTCAGTTTAGAATCGTCCCGAACATTCATGCCATTCTTGAAGGACGCGCCAGCGTCAGTCAAATCCGAGAAGTCCGATTTGAAGATCTCTTGAATCGGTCTACCTCGCAAATGGATCTCGCTGAAGTCTCTAAATATCTCTCCGGTAAACGCGTAATGGTGACCGGAGCCGGTGGTTCAATCGGTTCTGAACTCTGTCGTCAAGTGGCGAAACTCGACCCAGAACTCCTTATCCTCTTCGGGCGCGGTGAAAACAGTCTCTACCACACAGATATAGAACTCCGAGAGTCCGAACCCCAACTCAATCGCGCTTTAGTTATCGGGGACATTCGAGATAATGCTAAAGTTTCACAAGTTACACGCAAATATCGCCCCGATATTATTTTCCACGCTGCCGCACATAAGCATGTGAAATTCATGGAGAACCATCCCGATGAAGCCGTCAAAAACAACATACTTGGCACCCAAAACCTCATCAATGCCGCAATCAAGCATGAGGTAGAGGCTTTCATACTCGTCTCATCGGATAAAGCCGTAAACCCAACGAGCGTTTACGGGGCATCCAAACGTGTAACAGAGAAATTGGTCCAGTGCAAAGCAAAACAGAACAGCACCCGGTTTATCGCAGTCCGCTTCGGAAACGTTATCGGAAGTCGGGCAAGTGTAATCCCTAATTTCAAGCGGCAGATCGCAAAAGGCGGTCCCGTCACCGTCACACATCGCGAAGCGACACGCTACTTTATGACGATTCCAGAAGCTGTGCAACTCCTCATCCAAGCGGGGACTATGGGTAATGATGGCGAAATTCTAATGTTAGACATGGGAGAACCGATTAAAATTCTTGACCTCGCTCAAGACCTTATCCGACTTTCTGGACTTGAAGTCGATAGGGACATCAGGATTGAATTTACAGGCTTGGAACCGGGCGAGAAGTTGTACGAGGAACTCCTGACCCCTCAAGAGGGTGTTACAGCAACAAAACACCAGCGTATTTTCGTTGCACAGTTGGAGCAGATAGGGGAACGCCAGCTCCTCTCCCAGATAGAGGAACTCTCACAACTCGCAGATGCTCTGGATTTGGAAGGTATTGTTTCTAAATTCCAGGAATTGGTCCCAACATACCAACCGAACCGCGCCTTCCTGACGGAAATTGATGAAGATGGCGAGTCGGAGATTATCCAGTTTCCTACCGAAACCGAAACTGCCAGAGCGAATCGCCGTTAGCCCCGCAAAGTAGTTTTCAGTTATCGGTTATCAGTTAAAAGGTTCTCGTTTAGCAAAACCTTCTTGTAACGCTACGCATGCCTATAGAGGCTTGCGGGACACTGCGAGGCAAAATCTCACTGCGATGCCAACCGATAACCGACAACCGACAACCGATAGCCAATCGGATATAGAACCCAAACGCGACTGGACAAAACGGACGTTCGATCTCTTGTTCGCAACGATTGGACTCGTGCTTTTGTCCCCCCTTTTTTTGATTGGGATCTTACTCGCAAAATTGCAATCAAAAGGACCTACGTTTTACAAGGCAAAACGCGTCGGCAGAGGCGAAGTCATCTTTGAAATGTACAAATTCAGGACTATGGTCGTAAATGCGGATACACTCGGCGGTAGTTTGACAACCTATAGGGATCAGCGGATTACACCTATTGGTAGGTTTTTGAGATGGACAAAGTTGGACGAGCTCCCGAACTTAATGAACGTAATTAAAGGTGAAATGAGTCTCATTGGACCGCGTCCGGAGGCACCCGATTACGTCAAGTACTACACGCAAACGCAGAAACAGGTCCTACAAGTAAAGCCAGGGATGACCGGCCCATCGCAACTCGCGAATCGCGATGAAGAGGAAAAACTGAAAGGACATCTTGACGCCGAGCATTACTACATCACAGAATTAATGCCAGAGAAACTCGCCTTGGATCTCCACTATGTTGCGACACAGAACATCGCCACCGACATAGGATGGTTGCTAAAAACTTTTTGGGTCGTCATCTTCGCACCGCACCGCTCCAAACGCAAGGTAAAATTAAAATCCTCCGCAAGGTAAAATTAAAAAATGAGAAAGAGACGTGTTTATATTATTTTAGGAACTATCATCGTGCTGTTCTTCTTGCTGTTGATTTTACGTTCAATAGGCGGCAACGTATCGATCGGACAGAGGGTCGCAGTCGTAGACATCACGGGTATCGTCTCGCGTTCAGATGCTACGATTAAGCTGATTCACACCTACCGTGATGATCCGAATATCAAAGCGATTGTAATTAGAATCGACTCTCCTGGCGGGAGTGTCGCCCCGGTCCAAGAGATTTACAGCGAATTGAAGAAGATAGAGAAACCGATAGTCGCCTCAATGGGAGGCAGTGCGGCATCTGGTGGTTACTATGTCGCGTGCGCCGCCGATACAATCTTCGCAAATCCCGGTACCTTGACGGGTAGCATCGGCGTTATTATGCAATTCACACAACTCAAAGGCTTGTATGACAAAGTCGGCTTAGGGCATCAGGTCATTAAAAGCGGCGACTTTAAAGATACAGGTTCACCCTTCCGTGAGTTGACAGAACAGGAACGGGCGGTTCTCCAATCCACCGTGAACGATGTTTACAATCAATTTGTGGATACGATCTTCGAGGCACGGGGGCATCTCTTAACGCGTGCCGAAATTGTTGAACTCGCTGATGGACGAATTTACTCTGGAAAGCAAGCACTGGATTCAAAACTGCTGGACCAACTCGGCAATCTCCCGGATGCGATCAAAACCGCCGCAGAGTTAGCAGGTATTGAAGGTAAGCCCAAGGTGGTGCGTAAGGAGAAAAAGACATCACTGCTCGAACAACTCGTCGGTGTTAGGCAGATGCCCCCTTTGGATGAGATGTTCAGTCCGCCCGGGGTTACCTTTCGTTATGAAATGGACCTTGGCAAATAGCCGTCAGTGAATAGAAGCTACAAAAGACTGTTGTGATTATAAGATTTATCCTGATGATCGAAGGTCTCATCATGGTAAATCACAGAGATCATAAAAATCCTAGTCAAAAATGGATGACGCGTATCAAGTTAACCAACACTGGGAAAAACTTGCGAGTCGAATTGTCAAGCCCCAACAGGTTGTACTTGTGATAGGGTCAACCGATGTTGGAAAAACGACCTTCTGTCGTTTTTTGGCTGATTCTGCCATTGATCGAGGTTTGAAAACCGCTTTTGTAGATGCAGATGTCGGACAATCTCGAATCGGTCCCCCCACGACAATCGGTATGAAGTCTCTTGCCCCAGAAAGTTCCCCTGTCCGCTTCAACGGCATCGCCGACCACCTATATTTTGTTGGAGATCTGTCGCCACGTGGACACGCTCTTGAAGTACTCACAGGGACACGGCTAATGGTAGATCGCGCCCGTGAAACCGAGGCTGATTTCATTGTCATTGATACGACCGGTTACATTCACGACGCACCCGCTGTTACGCTCAAACAGCACAAGATTGAACTCATCAGACCGAGCCGTGTGGTATGCATTGGTCGTTCCAGCGAATTGGGGCAGATAACCGCATGTTACAGCCAACAGGACTGGCTCAATATTCATTACCTTCTTCCACACCGGAATGTTCGCTCCAAAAGTAGCAAGGCGCGTAGTCGATACCGAAAAGCCCAATTTGATGCCTACTTTGGCGTAGCTTGCCAGCCAAAGCTTGCTGTCGAAAGTGGCGTAGTTTGCGAGTCAGAGCCTGTTCTACAAGCGTCGGGAAGTAACATCCAACACCTACCATTTGAACAGATTCGCGGTGGGCGTACCCCTTTCTTCATGGGTCGCATCGCAAATGAGAAGGAATTAGAAATCCTCTCTCGGCTTGCTGAGATACAAGTTTACTATGCTGAATGGGGACATCGTACCTTGTGCCTCGTTGCGTCAAAACCGCTTTCCAAAGCAGTTATCACCCGCATCAAAGACTATTTAAGTTTAACGCATATCACAGCAGAAGTCCGCGCTTATTTTCAACGCCGTTTGGTCGGGTTAATCGACGCTGCCGGGAATACCTATGCCATCGGGATCATTGAAGCCGTCGATTTCCAAAAGCGAGAATTCAGTATCCGTTGCCCATTTTCAAAGGGGAACGATACCGTGAAGAAGGTATGTGCCATCCAATTTGGTAGTTACCAACTGAAATAACCTAAGTTGCTACCTAATGGGTCTTGAGGTTTTTGCTGGGGTATTTCTGCGGATTTGAACATAGAATTTTTCAAGTAAAACTTCTCTTTACACCCCCGGGGAATGCCTTATGGCATTCATACCGTTGATTCAGGGGTGTTATGTCTATAGAAAATCGGTCATTCGAGAAGCTGCACCCCAGAGGGGTGCTATGTGAATAAAAAAGTGGCAACTTGGGTTGAAATAGGCAAGTAGGTATTTTGCTTGGGTGTTTCCTCTGCGGATTTCCTCCGGTTTCACCTTCGGTTCAGCCCAACGGACAGACTCAGCATGAAGAAAAAAACTTTTACAAAAAACGCAACCTTTACTCGGTTTGTGCGGTATCACGCACCCTATACCGGCTCCCTTCTCTTAGCGATGGCTTTTGCCTTCGTGGTTGCTGTGTGTGATTTAGGGGCTATTCAGATTTTGGCGGATACGATCAACACGCTTGAGATTGTCGGTGGAAACCCATTCGACGAAACTGTATCCATCCGGTACTTCCAGCGTGAAGGTCTGTTTGCTTTCGACGGATTCGAGATGTCGTTGATAGATGCCGGTGATGCGCTCAGAGCCTTTCTGTGGCTGCTCGGTGGATTACTCATCCTTGTATTCATCAAAGGTTTCTTCGTTTACGGCAACGATTACGTGATGGCGCGTGTCGGACACAAACTATCTTTCCGGTTGCGAAATTCCCTTTACGAGCGCATTGTATCCGCCCCTATAGGCATTCTGCGCGAAGAACGCACTGGTGACCTCATGGCACGTATCACAGACGATGTCCGAGTCTGGCAAAACCTCGTCGCTGCGATGGCGAACATTGTCCGGGCTGTTGTTCTCGTGAGTGTCTTTGTCTCTGTAATGCTGATCACGAGTTTCAAACTCACGCTGTTCGTCCTGCTTATTCTCCCATTTCTTGCTTACTTCATCACATCTATCGGTACGCGAATTCGGGGTGCCAGCGTAGAAATTCAACAGCAGAGCGCGAATATCTATTCACAGCTCAAAGAGACACTCGCCGGTATCAAAATTATCAAGAGTTTTACCTCCGAGCAAGCTGAAACCGAACGCTTCCGAACCATAAACTGGAACCAGTACTGCTCAGCGATCCGGCGCGCCCGTTTCGCCGCACTGCTCCCACCAACGATCGAATGGTTGGGAGCACTCGGTGTCGCAACTGTTTTCGTGTTAGGTTGCTGGCAGGTCATTATTGGACAACTCTCCACAGGATGGTTTATCGGCTATGTTACGATGGTAAGTTGGATGTTCAAGCCGATTAAGACGATTGGCAGCGTCAACAGTGCCTTACAACAGTGCCTCGTCTCCGCAAAACGGATCTTTTATCTCCTCGACTTCGGACCAGAGACCTATGAGGAGAACGATGAACGTCAGTCTCATCTCCGTCCGAAGTCTGAGGACACAGCAGGCGGGGTTCAACTACAGAATATCCACGGTACCGTCACATTTCAGAACGTCTCTTTTTCCTACTCGCAACCTTTAACAACAAATTCGGATAATCAGCCGATACGGTTAAAACCTGTCATTGATAATGTAACCTTTGAAGCGAAGCCCGGGGAAGTTGTCGCACTCGTCGGACCGAGTGGCAGTGGAAAGACAACCCTCCTCAACCTACTGTTACGTTTCTATGAGGTAAGTTCCGGAAAAATCTTGATCGACGACATCTCTATTTCTGAAGTAAATTTGGAGTCATTGCGACAAAGTATTGCGCTTGTCCCACAGGACACATTCCTGTTTGACGGCACCATTATGGAAAACATCGGCTACGGATGCCCGGGTGCCACTGATGAAGCGGTTATCGCAGCGGCGAAAAAAGCAAACGCACACGAGTTCATTACGAAAACCCCGCAAGGTTATATGACCCCAATCGGTGAGGCGGGTATGAAGCTTTCCGGTGGTGAACAGCAGCGCTTATCTATCGCCCGTGCGCTCTTAAAAGATGCACCAATTCTCGTCTTAGATGAAGCCACATCTTCATTAGATACACAGTCTGAAGCACTCATCCAAGAATCGCTGCTAAACCTGATGGAAGGGAGAACCAGTTTTATCATTGCTCACCGACTTTCAACCGTTGTCCGAGCTGACAAAATTCTCGTTATCAAGGATGGGGAAATACTGGAGACTGGAACACACGAAACGCTGTTAGCAAAGGGAGGGGTGTATCAAAAACTCTGCGAAATGCAGCTGAGTTAATCCGAAGTTTGTTAAGAATATAGGGGGTGGAGCTTGTCATCGCAATGCACGCCTATGTAACGTTACTCGCTAATAGGAAATCACAAGTAAATTGTCAAAACTCTCAAAAAAAATACAATTTGGGTAAACCTCTTACCTCTTGTTAACGTCACATATATTAAAGGAACGCGGTCGGTACTCTTCAATTTTTTGCAACTGCAATCTCCGCATGATGGATGAGCCGGTAGATCAAGGTTACATGGACGAAAGTGGTAGACGCTATAGCGAAAACAAAAAGATCCGTTGCCTAATTTCGCCCCTGTTTGGTGATAGCGCCTTCAAGATCGGCTTCACGATAGACGGCTTCAGAGAGGTCAACTTCATATAGATAGGCGTCTTTGAAATTGGCACCGAGTAAGACAACACCTATCAGTTTGATTTCACCGAAAATCGCCTCTCCGAGGTCTGCGTTCTCAAAGCTGGTGAGTGAACCGAAAGGTCCCGGCACCTCACATTGTGGGCAACCGAGGGTAGCACGACGTAAATCCGCGCGTCGGAAGTTCGTACCACTGAGTAGACTTCCGCTCAGAAACGCACCACATAGATTCGCTTCCTCGAAGTTGGCATCCGTTAGATTAGAACCGACCAGATACGTCCGATGTAAGGTGGCACCGGTAAGGTTCGCACCGGTAAGGTTCGCATCGTTCAGATTCGCATCTGTTAAATTCGCGTTCTGTAAATCGGTACCGCTCAAATTCGCTTCCGACAGATCAATACCTGTCAGTGGCTGATTGGCTAAATCTAAGTTTGCAAGATTTTCACCAGAAAGAGATTCGCCGGCTTGACACTTTTTAATTATTTCATTTTCTGTGAGTTGAGCCATTAATTAACTGCCTCCAAATGTTATACGGTGTTTTAGGGGGCTGCTTGCAAGCCAATCGTATTCGTCAGTGGATATACGAATAGATTATGCATAATAGCATACCATATACAGAATTAAAAGTTAAACCTTTTTTCATACTAAAGCCCCAGCGGGGCAACATGTCTATAGGGAGGTGAAGACATGAGAGACTATTACCCGGCGTACCCAGTAGAATCTGAACTTTTTTCAGAGGATGAGGAGAGGGAAGAGACCCCCACAGAGTCACCAAGGGATGAGACCTTTGCGTACTTACAGAAGATTGCGAAGACACCTTTGTTGGAACCTGAACAAGAAACTGCCCTCTTTGAAAAATACCGAGAAGGTTTCCAAGCTTTTACCAACCTATTGAATCAATTTCCCGATTGGATGATGGTCTCGCTTAATATCACTAAAAACGATACTTCAAATGGCAGCAAAAAATTAGAACCCGCACAATCAGAACACGGATTAATTATAGACCAGGTCCGCGCCGAAATTCAAGCACTTGGCATCCTGTTGGAAAAATTAGAAGCGAAGGTTAATGTATTAGAACAGATACGCTGGAAAATCTTTGAAGGGAACTTACATCTCCTAAAAAGGTATGTTGACACCTCTACGCCGCCCGAACTGAGGCAGATCGGAAGCCTCGGACTCTTGAAAGCCATTGACGATAGTGGGACAAAACGTGGCACGGAATTTCGGGCATACGCCCGCAAAGCAATTCGCAGCAACATCAACACCTTTAATAAAAAAACGGCGAAAGCACAGCAGCGACAGGCAGATTTCCCTTTGGTAGAGGCACGTCCGATCCCCGAACTCTCTCATATCACAACTGTATGTTTTGACGAAGAACAGGAATCCTTGGCTTTTCAGGAATTCGACGTCATCCGCTATGAAATTAAAACACTCTTGGAGGAGTTACCCGTCGGGATGTTAGTGGAGCGGACAACTACCTGCAAGCCGCACACACTTCGGTTTGTACTTGAAGACGTGCGACGAGAATTTGCGCATGTCAAGTGGTTGGCAGAACAATTGGAAGCGGCAGACCAAGTCACACATGGCACGAAACTCAAAATTGTCGAAGCGAATCTTCGCCTCGTCGCTAGTATTGCCAAACAACATCACTTCAGTAAAACATCCCTAACCTTCCTTGATTTGATGCAGGAAGGCAGCCTCGGATTGATGCGAGCCGTAGATAAATTCGACCACACCCTCCGATTCCGATTCAGCACTTACGCGACTTGGTGGATTATGCAATCCATCAAACGTGCTCTTGATCAACAGGGGCAGATGATCCGTGTTCCATGTTATATCGGTGAAGCGCGTCGCGCCATTAAGCAGGCACAATCAGATCTGACGACCCAACTCGGACGCGAACCCACCACAACCGAAATTGCGAAAGAGGTCGAACTTACAGAGAAAAAGGTTTCCGAAATTTTCAACGCTACAAAAGATCCTGTTCCGCTCGATGCACCGATCAATGAGGATTCACCGGACGGTTCGTTTTCCGAACTTATTCCGGATCAATCCCAAATTACGCCTGAAAACTATCTGCTTGATTATGCCAAAGTCGAGGTTATCACAGAGGTCCTCAACCGAACGCTTAATCCTCGTGAAACACAGGTGATCATCCTGCGATACGGCTTAATGGACGGCACCGAGTATACCTTAGCGGACATCGGAAACAAACTTCGGATAAGTCGTGAACGTGTCCGACAGATAGAGGCTGAGGCTATTGTTAAGCTCAAACGCCACGACTCGAAAACATTGCTCCAAGACTTACTTCAAGATTTCTAAAAAGGAATTATCAGGGGTCAGTTATCGGTTATCGGTTACAAGAGGTGTTGTTAAACGAAGACCTCTTTACTGACGACTGACAACTGGTAACTGATGACTATAATATAGTGAAAATCGCGTATTTCGACTGCTTTTCAGGCATTAGCGGCGACATGACGCTTGGTGCCCTTGTCGACGTCGGCGTGCCACCAGAAATACTTACAGAGGGATTGTCTACGCTCAAACTCGATGCCGAATTCAGTCTACGCTTCGAAAAAGCCACGAAGCACGGCATTACCGGTACCCGAGCAATTGTAGAAGTGCACCCTGCACACGCCTCTGATGCAGATTCACATCACGAGTATGGGCATGCACATCATCATGACCATGACCATGATCACGAACATCACGATCATGGACATACACACCACCATGACCACGATCACAACGACCACGATCATGGACATCACCACGATCACGGACCGACTCGTCATCTCTCCGATATTTTCAAATTGCTTGATGACAGCGATTTAGCCCCTGAAATTCGGGATACCGCGAAACGCGTCTTTGATCGGCTCGCGGAAGCAGAGGCAAAGGTTCACAATATGAGCAAAGCCGACGTTCATCTCCACGAGGTGAGTGGGATTGATTCAATTGTGGACATCGTAGGGTCTGTCATCGGTTTGGCGTATCTGGACGTTGACGCCGTTTACGCATCACCGCTCTCACTCGGTAGAGGCTTTGTCCGATGCGCCCACGGACTCATGCCTGTCCCTGTCCCCGGTACAATGGAACTTCTAAAGGGTGTTCCGATTCATCAAACCGATATACCGAAGGAACTGGTGACACCGACTGGAGCTGCACTCATTACGACGCTATCGCAGGAATTCGGGGTCATGCCCCAAATCCGATTGGATCGTGTCGGATACGGTGCTGGCACCCGTAACCTCGAACAACGACCAAACCTCCTCCGGATCTGTCTCGGTGAAAAAGTCTCAAGTAGCGATTCACAAACGACCCACCATCACGCCGAAACTGACAGCGTGGACATCATTGAGACCAATGTAGACGATATGTCACCGGAGATTACGGGGTATGTTACCACTCAGCTCTTTGAACACGGCGCGCTTGATGTTTTTCTTACACCGACTTTTATGAAAAAGAACAGACCTGCCACGCAGATAACTGTCCTCTGTCCTACGCCGCACCGCGATAAACTCATCGAACTCCTCCTTACTGAAACCACGACCTTTGGTGTTAGGCTCTCTTCCGCCGATCGGGTCAAACTCCGGCGCGACTTCACTCAAGTCGAGACACGGTGGGGAACAATTCAAGTGAAACGCGGATACCTCAACGGCACCCTTATCAAGACCGTTCCCGAATATGAGGATTGCAAACGACTTGCTGAACAGAACAACGTCCCCCTCCGACAGATCTATGCAGAGGCACTCAACAACCTCAATTCTATTGACACTGTAGATCGTTCTAAAGCCTAAACTCACGCCTCCAACTGTTTTCTTCCGTCCCACATACCCAGAATTCTGGCTCTTATTTTTTGCAACCTTTTTGCCGAAAATCCCCTCTTTATAACCATAGCAACGTCCGAAGAAGTGAATTTTCAAGTAAAAACGAGGTTTAAACACCTGTAGTTCTTAAAACTCGCTTAAGTGAAACTGGTTGAACCCGTTAAAAGTGCATCCAAATATCCATATAAGTAGTTATCGGTTTTCGGTCTTCAGTTTTTGGTTAAGAGAGTTTGTGGCAGACAAAACGTTTGCAGCTGCTATCCCCACCGACAACCGACCACTGAAAACCGTAACAATGAAATTTCGTGACGCTATCACCGCAGGTATTGCGCATCTTGCCCGAAATAAACTCCGTGCCGGTCTGTCTATTCTCGGTATCTTCATCGGGATAGCCAGTGTCCTGTGCATGATCGCAATCGGCGATGGGGCGAAACTTCTTATCGCCCAAGATATTGACACACTTGGCGGCGCGAACCAAGTCCAATTCTGGACCCGGACCTCTATTTGGAAACGGCATCGGCTTGTTCGGCGTACCACCGAGCGATATACCCTTGAAGACGCTCTTGCCATTGAAGCAGAATGTCCGAATGTTCTATATGTCCTGCCTAAACATGAGGGCTATACGACTTTCGTTACCGCCCGAAACGGAAACCAAGCCAGACCACTTTTAGAAGGTGTTACCGCGGACTACGCACACGGCATGAGATGGGAACTTCAGATCGGCAGATTCCTTTCCGAGGGCGATATCGAAAACGCAAAGCAGGTGTGTGTTTTGGGTGCTGACGCTGCTACTGAACTATTTGGAGAGGAATCGCCAATTGGACAAGAGGTAAAGGTCCGGTATCATTGGCGGGGAGCGACGGTCAGGCTACGGGTCGTGGGTGTGATGAAACCGAAGGGTCGCAGCCTCAGCATCTGGTATTCTTTAGATGATGCTCTGTGTGTGCCACTAACAACATACCAACAACGGATCACAGGCACCCGTTATCTTGAAGACATGGTCGTCTTTTTTGAGAAAGGGACGGATATTGATAGTATCGTTGAGTCGGTTAAGCAGATCTTACGTAAAAGACACCGTGGGAAAGATGATTTTATCGGACTTTGGATAGCAAAACGAACAGCCAGGCGACTTGACCACATTGAAAAAGTGATTAAAATCACTTTGGGGAGTATTGCTGGATTTTCGCTCTTTGTTAGCGGCATCGGCATCATGAATATATGCCTTGTTTCTGTCGGTGAGAAGACGCGGGAGATCGGCTTGCGGAAATCGGTAGGGGCGAAACAGATTCACATTTTCTGCCAATTCTTGACGGAATCGATCTGTCTCTGTTTATGTGGTGCGGTACTCGGCATTGCAGGAGGTTGGGTGGCAGCACACGGTATGGCACAGCTCGCTGTCCGCATCGTACAGGTTGTACCCGAATGGCCCGTTGTCCTCTCTTTACCGTGGATATTGACCTCAGTTATCTTCTCAATTTTCATGGGAATCACGTTTGGTGTCTACCCAGCGGTACTCGCCGCGCAACTTTCACCGATTGAAGCGATCCGCACCGAAAATTAGCAACACAAATCGCATGTTCCGCACCGGTAACCTTCGTCAATAGTTTCGCCAAAGTAGTCTCGAATCACGCGCATTCGGCAAGTCGTGTCCAGAGCATAAAAAACCATCTGATCGAGTTGACTCTTTTTGCGGCGGACATAGTCGCCTACTTCAATCTGCTCATCCGTCAGTGTGCTGAGCATTTGGCTATCCTCAAGCAGTTCGATGAGAAGCAGATCTTCCTGCCCCCAGTACTGGATATAACCATCGCTTTGCAGCTCGGCGAGGTCTTCCATGATCACTTTGGGATTTTCTCCAACGGCTTCACAGAGTTCTAAGATCGTTTTTTGCGGAGGCACGCCATCACGATGATCGTGATGGCGTGACCTCCGAAATTTTCCACCTCGCAATTGGCGGAGTAGTTCGCGCTGGGTTGCTTCCGCCGGTTCTCCTTTTTCAATCCAAGATCCGCGGAATCTCACAGAAAGTTGGGACGGCACGTTATACCACCGCTTCAGAAACCCAAGTTTTTCAAGATAACTGAGGCAGACATGGACTTTTGTCCCTTTAGCACTGCTCATCCACTCCAATTCATCGTTGGAAATTGTGCGATACCTGTCGCTCCCCTTGAAATTCTCGATGACTGTTAAGAGCTTAAGCAAAAGCTGCTTATCCGGTGTGTTCTCTTTAATAAACCACTCGTGTAACTTATGATCATCGTTACAAAAAAGCAGGATACATAGCGAATCCCCACCATCTCTACCCGCCCTACCCACTTCTTGACAATACTTTTCGAGGGTGTCAGTAAATGTCCAATGCACGATGTATCGGATATCCGGCTTGTCAATACCCATACCGAAGGCGTTGGTGGCAACAACGATATCTAAGCCGTTCTCACTATTGTCGAAAAAGGCTTCTTGCACGCGTGTGCGGTCGTGAGGTTCAAGCCCGGCGTGATAGAAATCTGCTCGGAATCCGCGTCTGTGAAGAAAGTCCGCGATCTCTTCGGTCTCTCGTCGTCGCCCCGCGTAGATGATCCCATTTTTCGGTGAGGTCTTCAGATCTCCCAGACGAACCGGTAGAGAATTTGGATCTTGATCGGTGAGAAATTTTTCGAGTTGTTGATACTTTTCGTCGTCGTCTTCGTTCTGTTGGACGACCAATTTCAGATTGGGACGCTCGATCCCTTGCGTGAGCGTGCGAGGTGTTGGTATGTTCAGCACGTTGAGAATGTCTTCTTGAATCTCTGGGGGTGCTGTTGCAGTGAAAAGTGCGATAACGCGCGGCTGGAGTACGTCAACCGTATCTTTGAGCGACAAATAGGCAGGACGGAAATCACGTCCCCATTGCGAGATACAGTGCGCCTCGTCGATGACGAATAGCGAGATAGGAAACGCATTCAAGATGTCCAAGAACCGTCGACTCCGAAGGCGTTCTGGTGAGATATAGAGAAGTTTTACTTCGTTCCGTCTCAGGCGCGCCAATTCACGCTGGTATTCTTCCCATGTCTGTGTACTGTTTATGAGTGCAACCGAATGAATCCCTTGTTCTCGTAAGGCGTCAACCTGGTCCTTCATCAATGAAATCAGAGGCGAGATCACGATTGTTACGCCGTCAAGCATCAGTGCCGGAAGTTGGTAACACAACGACTTTCCGTGTCCCGTTGGGAACACAGCAAATACGTTTTCACCGTCTAAAATCGCCTCGACAATCTCGCGTTGCCCTTTGCGGAAAGAAGTATAACCGAAGTAGGTATCAAGGGCTACCAAAAGAGGGTCTGTTGGCGGTTCGCAATCGTGTGCTGGCTCTGACACATCGGGTGCCGAATCAAGGATAGCATCTACCTCTTTAAGCAGGTCTCGCAAGTTAGACATATTTTGTTAATGGTTTTCGGTTCGTTCCGCCTCGCTCCACTTGCGGTTGTAGGTACGTTCGCTGCGCTCACTTTAAGTTATTGGTTATAAGTTAAGAGGAGCATTGGATAAACGAGGATCTCTTAACTTACAACCTAAAGGTTTTTCGGAGACGGGGAAGCCCACACGGGCTTCATACCGTTGATTCACCGCACTGACAACCGATAACCAATTACGAAAAGAATCGGAAGCGGAGAATGTGGAAAATTGCGGCGACACCGTCTTTCCAACTAACTGTTTTCCCTTCATGATAGTCTCTGCCGCGGTAAGAAATAGGCACTTCAACGATTTTGCACTTTCGTCTGGCAAGTTTCGCCGTGATTTCAGGCTCAAAACCGAACCTATCGGAGTAAAGCGAAATTTCCTTTAGAATTGGTGTCCGAATCACCTTATAGCAGGTTTCCATATCGGTGAGTCTTGTGCCATTGACGATGTTTGCAAGGGTCGTCAGAAATTGATTCGCGAGATAACTCCGCAACAACCCTGTTTGTCTCCCCGCCATAAACCGAGAGCCGTATACAACATCGGCTTCTCCGGTTAGGATAGGCTGAAGCAATTTGGGGTAGTCTTTTGGATCATACTCTAAGTCAGCATCTTGGATGAGGGTAATTTCACCGGTAATGTGTTGGAATCCAGTACGGAGTGTTGCTCCTTTACCCTTATTTACCTCGTGGTAAAAGACTTTCGCGGAGATCTCAGAGGTATTTTCTGCGGGGGCATCGGATGTCGGAGCGTCGCCATCAGAATCGGCGTCTTCGTTTGGAGGCATCTGGGGGGTTGAGATGTACCTATGTATCTCGCCTGAATCGGCTTGAATGGCTTCAATTTCCTTTAAAATATCGCGTGTGCCATCTGTTGAAAAATCAT
This sequence comes from Candidatus Poribacteria bacterium, assembly GCA_965220065.1. GTDB lineage: Bacteria > Poribacteria > WGA-4E > WGA-4E > WGA-3G > WGA-3G. The sequence continues at coordinate 2,118,021 of OZ244804.1, read as the reverse complement.
CGACGAGAATCAACTCTTTTTTCATACCGATTTCAACGCTGGCGACCTGTTGCAAAAGTTCCTTTAGGCTTGCAACCTCGTTGTAAATCGGAATCACAATGGATAGCGTAGGCTCCATCTGGATGCCCCCAATGTTTTTCCTCTATAAATATATCGTCCCTCTGGGACTCAAGAGGATTGGAAATCTGGTTACGGCACACGGTGTGTACCTCCTACTTTAGTATGATACCCAATCCTTTTTTTAAATGCAAGTCTAAAAAACGAATCCTATGCATACGATAACCGCTCAACCCTTCTCTCCAAAGGCTCCATCGTCTCAAGAATACGACCCATAAGATACATCCTATCTGTAGCGTAGGCGGCATTCTCCCACTGATTGACCCGCTCACCCGGATCCTTCTCCAAATCGTAGAGTTCACCATAAGCGTGTCCACAATACCATGTGAGCTTCCGTGTATCGGTCACGATTGTCTTGAGTCGCAAGCCGCGCGGATCGTCTACACACTCAACCAACACCGAATCTCGGACGGATGCTGTTTTACCTGTAAGCATCGGTATCACATCCACACCGTCGGTATCTGACGGGATCGGCATACCGATTGCCGAAAGAACCGTCGGGACAATATCGACATGGCTAAACAGCGCCTGTGTCCGCTGTCCAGCGGGAATCATTGCGGGGAATCGCAACAACGTTGGTACGCGGACAAGCTGCTCATAATGGAACGGTCCCTTCATCCAGAGACCGTGATCACCGAGGAGTTCACCGTGATCGGTTGTGAAAACCACTAACGTATTCTCTGCCAATCCGCATGTGTCCAAACACTCCAGAATACGTCCCATTTGCTGATCGATAATCTTTACCATATTGTAGTAGTACGCTCTACCCAGTCGGGCATCGGCTTCGGAAACTTTACGATAATCTGAACCACCACCTTGCCCAGCGATGGCAAACGTTCCACGGATCTCAGACGTTTCCAATTGCCCGTATCGCGCCTCTAAAAAGTGTGGCGGTTTGTCGGTCAGTTCGCCTTCAACAAAGTCCGGCAGCGGCACTTGTGCCGGATCAACGCGCGCTTCAAATTCGGTTGGGACACAGTGCGGATGATGTGGATCTTGGAAACCGACCGCCAATAGGAACGGCTGAGAGGCATCTCGGTTCGATAGGAAATCTATTGTCCGATCCGCTGTCCAGACGCTATTATGGTATTTCAGGGGTATATTCCAGTCGTACGCTTCGCCACCGAAACCCCGTTCACTCAGGCGTGTCGCTTTGCTATAACTCGCGAAGGTTTCCTCAGAGACGCATGAACGCACCCACTCACCGTAATGTCCCGCGACGCCATAAGTCGCATGACCGAGTGCGAGTTCCACTGTTTCAAATCCGTAGTAGGGACCACGGAAATCCGGGTAGCGTGTCGTATCAGAGCGGGTTTCGACTGACTGTGCCGCGGATGCACCGAAAGGTTGGAAGTGTGCCTTGCCGATATAGTGCGTGCGATAGCCGACCTCAGCAAGCCGGTGTGACAGCATCGGTTCGTCGTTAGGGACGTTCATACCGACGTTCCACGCCCCGTGACGACTTACATATCTCCCCGAAAAAATCGAGGCACGGGCAGGCGTGCAAACTGGATTCGCACAGTATGCACGTTCGAAACAGATACCTTCAGACGCGAACGTGTCCAGATGTGGTGTATCTGTGAACGTTGACCCATAGCAGCTCAAACTATCTGTCCGCTGTTGATCGGTCGTGATAATCAGGATATTAGGTTGCTGTGTGCTCATGACGCTAAAGGTGCTACCTCTCCCTATCCACAAAACGGTTTTAGATAGGTGTAACTTTGCTCCGCTGCGTCTTCAGGCTCCATGATCTCACGGAACGCCTGATGCACCGTCACATACCCATCGTAATTGATCGCTTCCAATCCACGAAACACCAGCGGATAATCGATGCCACCTTCGTCCTGCAAACGGATCGGGTCGTGTGGGACTTCACCTTGAATCCACGTCAAAAGGCGTGTCTTTCCCTCTGGTCGGCGAATATGGTTCTGAAGGTACACATTCAAGAGATACGGCGAAAACCGTTTGAGCGTCTCAACACCGTAATCCTGAGCACACAGATCGAGGTTGGCAGGTTCATAGATGATCCCGAAATTTTTTCTTCCCACCCGTTTCAACACATCAACCGAACCCTCTACCGTTTCAAACAAACTCTGCGTATGCGATTGATGCGCGAGACGGATACCACGTTCGGCGGCTTCATCGGAGGCACGTTGTGCCCATGGAATATCTGCCTCAACCTTCATCGCAATACGGATGAGATCCGCGCCAAGAAGTTCTGTTAGATCCAGATAGGGGGTTATGTTGCGGAGTCCATCTGGTCCCTGCTCGTTGTTGAGGGGGACCGGAAAATCACCAGTGACCATCGAGACCTTCAGGTTGAGCGATGCCGCCTGTTTGCGTGCGGCGGTAATTTGCTCCAAAGGCGATTGGATACCGACTTGGGAGGCTCGCATACAGACCGCCTCGTAGCCGAGTCCTGCCGCCAGTTCAGTCAGCTGTTCAAAGCTATGCGTAGCGTCTCTTTTCGATGACGTTTCTGCGACACGCACGGAAAGTGAAAGTTTCATTTTTTTAACTATGTGCTCCTGGACGGCGTTTCCGTTGTCAACGCCGCTCTAAAATTGTTAAAAATTCTGCTTCAGGTTATGAAAGGTCTGTTAACAATTGGAATACTGCAAGGACAACGGACACAGTTATCGTAGGTTGGGTAGAGCAGTAAAAGGCGATGTCCCTCAGTTATGCAGAGAATTCTGATTTTCGATGAACCATTTTAGAAGATAAACATAGCGAAACCCAACAAACCGACTATGTGCTTAAGTTAAACTCACGTTACAATAGGATATCGGCAATTGAAAGTGCCATCAAGACCAGACTAATCATGCCGTTCAGTGTGAAAAAGGCAAGGTTGACACGGGACAGATCCGTCGGTTTGACGATGGCATGTTCGTAGATAAAGATGAGCACGACAATCCCGACACCGATATAATAAAAAAGCCCTAACTCGACAAGGAGTGACATCCCGAGAAGCAACAACACAGCGATAACATGCAGAGCAGACGACAGCCACAACGACCACCGGATTCCAATTTTCGCTGGGATCGAACGTAGCCCATGTTTTCTGTCAAAATTAACGTCTTGGCACGCATAGATAATGTCAAACCCTGCTGTCCAGAGTAGCACCACGAGGCAGAGAATTATCGGTGGCAACGCAAAACTGCCCTGAATCGCAATCCACGCGCCGACAGGTGAAATGGAGAGGGAAAGTCCGAGCCAAAAGTGCGAAAGCGCAGTGAAACGTTTCGTATAGGAATACCCCATAACGACAACAAGTGCCACGGGTGACAGCGCAAAAGCGAGCGGGTTCAGTCGCCACGCCGCAAAGACCAGCAGTCCAGCAGAGATAACGGTGAAACACCACACGGTGCCCTTCGTAATCAAACCCGCGGGGATCGCACGCATGGCGGTACGTGGGTTCTTCGCATCAATGTCCGCATCGGCGAGTCGGTTGAACGCCATCGCGCAACTGCGCGCCCCTACCATCGCCACGAGGATCCAGCCGAACTTTGCCAGCGAAGGGAGTCCATCTGCAGCGATAAAAGCACTCATGACAGCAAATGGCAACGCAAAAACGGTATGTTCAAATTTAATCATCTCCAAGATAATCTTGAGCTTTTTAATTTTTCCTTGCGGTTCGGTCAGGTGGATTTGTGGATTCACGAACCTTTCCGTATATCCGCCCTCCACTACGTTACGGGCTGCTGGTTTTGATCCTATCTTAATTCAACCTTTAAAACGGTATCAAATTACCTGTTGCGTCAAACGCAAACGGTTTCGTTTCGCCGATAACCTCTAACCTCGAATGCAGTTTCGCATCTTCAAGCAACACCTCAGAGATGTCGAGTTCCGTTAATCTCAGTGTGCTCTCAATACGGATAACCCGTGCGTCCTCCGGTTCGGTGAGACCGATCGTGTCGAGTGCCACTTCAATTGCCTCCTGATCGGTGTCATAGTAGAACGGAATTTTCGACTTCTGCGGTCCAAGCGCGGTAATGCCGTTCATATAGGTAGAGTGTCGATCAATCTGGTCTACGAGACGGGTCGTCGTGAAGTCGGCGAGTCCGATGCCAGTCGCGTTCCCATCACTCTCTTCGGTGAGGTTTCGGACAAATATACGGAGGATCGCAGGTTTTGCGGGTTCCGGCTCAAAGTTTTGCATCATCCTGCCGATGACATTCGTATCCATACCCGTGCCGCTGATATTTTTACCTGTCCAATCCACGATGAGCAGATCGAGTTCATCAAAGGGCAGTCGTCCCATCAGCGATTTCGCTTCGACGAGCAGTTCACGTTCGGTTTGCAGGAGTTGTGCCGCGGGCATAGCGATCGCTTTCGCAGTATCTTCGTGTGCGTTCTCAATCAATCCGATGCCGAAAGCGATTTTTCCACTGTCGAGGATGAAACCACCGACAGCCGTGATAACGTGCTCAAAACCGTACTGGAAGAATGCGCGGTGATAAAAGTTCGCCCCTTCCTGTTTGCCAAGCCCGATAACCATCATCTTCATCACGCCGCTCTCGACAGAGCCGTTGAAATCGGTATGTGCCTTAATGCGATTGAGGGGGACAACGTGATCCGCTTCAGCGGCATACCGATCCAGAAAAACGGGCAAGCCATCTGCAGTCTTTCCGAGTTCCACGACCTCCATTGTCGCTTTCACGGGTGCACCGACGGTCTCTTCGGTGATACCGTAATGCTCCAGCACACTCCGTTGTCCTTCGGGAGTTGCACCCCCGTGGCTTCCCATCGCTGGAACGACAAAGGGCTGCGCACCGAGTGTTTTGAGATAATCAACAGTCGCCTTGACCGCAGTTGCGACATTCGCAACGCCGCGGCTTCCCGCGGTAATCGCGACAGTCTCACCGGGTTTGATGATGGCAGCGGCGTTAATCCGCTCCAGTTCTGTGTGAATCGCGGCGGGAAGATCGGTGAGAACGGGTGCCTCAAACGTCTGCTGAATCCGTGTCATTTTTGGAAGTGCCATGTGTTTCTATCCTTTTTTTGAATTTACCTTGCGGAGGAACGACGCGGGTTAGGATTTTGACGCGTCTTCTCGCGAGCCGCCTGCGCCGTTGTTGCAGGCTACGATTTTGGAAATAATTTTTTCCTATAGATATGTCTAATTCCTGATGATGCCGTTATGTTCACCCATCGGTGGACTTTATCGGGAATTCTATCAAAAACGGGACAGAGATGCAAGAGAAATATGGTGTAGCCATCAGCCGTCAGCCATCGGCAGTCGGCAGTCAGTTGTTGGTTGTCGGTTTTTAGTTGTCAGAAATGGAAATCTTTACGTCCTGATTGCTGATGGAAACCAATTCGTCTGAATTGCGGAAACAATGCCGCCTGATTTCCTTCAAGTGACGCATTGAGCAGACCGGATTGCCTCATAATCTCATCGCAATATTCTGATATTCGTTCACGGTAAGGTCAAGTCCCACAGATAGATAATACCACTGCCACTCCGACTCACAAGCGTCTTCCCATCCTCAGCAAACCCTACGCTACGAACCTTTTTCCCACCAACGTTAAAATTATGCAAAACCTTCTGTGTCCGAATATCTATCACATTGATATCACCTTGCGTGCTACCAATCGCAAACAATTTGTTATCGGGACTGAAAGCACCACTTGTAAGATAATATATGTTAGTTTTGAGAACAGTCTTTACGTCGCCGGTATCCACATCATACAGATGGATGTCTGTGAATGCCCACGCAAGAGCGAATGTCTTGCCATCAAGACTGAGGGTGGTTTCATAGACCCTTACTGCGTCTAATAAATTGATAACGGATTTTTGCGCACCTGTGTTCGCATCCCATAAATGGTAAGTCATATGCTCAGCTGCGCTTGCCACAGTTTGTTTATCAGGACTATATACGAAATCTATAACATTACCTTTCGGCACATTGAGCGTCCGTTTCAGTTTACCTGTGTTAGTATCCCACAACTGGACAGTAGTATCCGAACCCTTAATAGCGATTGCTTTCTCTTCAGGTATCCAGCGGAGTATTCCTGACTCAACTTTATCTATTTCAACGATCTGCTTCCGCTTTCCCGATTTCAAATCCCATAAGGACGTACCGAAGGGGTAATCCTTTGTAGCGATTGTGTTTTCATCCGGACTATACGCAACGGCTAATGTTTCAAAGAAGGGTGGGTTGAAGTTTTCTCGTTTTAATGTTTTCTGGAATGCGCCCGTTGTCGCCTCCCAAAAATAGATATTTTTATCTTGACTCGGTGTAGCGATACTTTTCCCGTCCGGACTGACAGCAAAGGTAGAGAACTCGCCGTGATGGTCTGCCACAGTATGCGTATTTTCGCCAGAGGAGACTTCCCAAATCCGGACGGTTCCGTCCGTGCTGCAACTTGCTAATGACTGCAGATCCGGACTAAGCGTGACAGCGAGAACACTCCCAGTGTGTCCCGCGAGTGTTTTCTTGTGTTCGGCTGTATTTGCGTCCCACAAATGGATAGTGCCATCCGCGCACCCTGCGGCGATTAGACCGCCATCCACACTGATCGCAATGTCGTTCACACTCTCCATCTCACCGGAAAGCATCTGTTTCTGTTGCATTGTCTCCATATCCCACAGACGGACAGTCCAGTCCGCACTTCCACTAATCAACGTGCTTCCATCCGGACTAAAAACCACGGTTTTTACAGCAGAATGATGTCCTATAAGGTCGAGTATAAATTTTCCTGTATCCTTATCCCACAAAGCAATCTTTCCTTGTGCCTCTGCAGCTGCAAGTATAGATGTATTCGGACTGAACGCCATGTCCCAAACATGACTTCTTTGTTCCTTTTCCTTTTCAAGGATAAACTTCGGTCTTTCTGAGTGCATGTACACTGTATAAAGCCGCACTCCACCCCAACCGTTTACCGCGAAGACATCCCGCTTCGGACTGATCGCTACTTTACTGGCAAGGCGCTGTATAATGTATTGATATAGGGTGCCAGTAGGAAGATGCGTAAAATAAAGGTGGTGACTACCATCGATACTTAGGATGTTTTTTGATGTCGGATGAACGGCGAGAGCTTTAACACTACCCGTGTGGTTTGTCATCAGATGGAGTGGCTTGTGTGTTATTGCATCGTATATCCAAACGCCAATAGAACTTGCAACAACGAGCCGCATGCCATCATTTGAATACTTCACATCGTAGATACGTCCGTTTCCAAGTCGTGCTATCGCGCCTTTGGGAAGAGCAAAAAATGGATTGGATTCTTCTTGAGCGAAAGAGATGCGTGTGTTGAACGTTGATAAATAAAGGAGTATTAGAAATGTCAAAAACCGTATTTTTCTTATCATCTGTGTGTACCTTAGTGTGTTCATATTTTTCTGATTTTCAAAGCGATCTTAGACGATTCTCCCGCTCTTCCCAGTCTGGGAGATATGCGGACATATAGCCCTTAAATAACTTGCCGTGATTCGGGACAAGGAGATGCACCAATTCATGGACAATGACGAATTCCGTCAACGCTTCCGGGAGATTGAGCAGATCTGTATTGAGAGTTAAACGTCCATTCATTGAGATAGATGCCCACTTCCGCCGCATGTGCCGCAGATGAATCTCCCGCACCTTCACACCGATACGCTCTGCCCAGTGGCGCACTGTGCCTTTCAAATCCGCTTTACTGACGTTCATACGCGTTCCAACCTCAACAATTTATTTGTTGTTTCAATTAAATCTTTTGCGCCAACGGTAGGTCTTAATGTTTTATAGAGTGTCATCCGCAATTGGTTTTGTTGATGGTTATCCCACCGATAATCAGGAAATTCCGCAAACACCTGATCAACGGCTCGCGCTTGTTCAGGATTAACATCTTCTATAGCATTCCTGAGAACCATATAGACCGCGAAGGTGTTCGCATCCATGCCGAGCTGTTCGCTTTCTCTTGCGGCAAGTGAGCATTCCTCTGCTAACCGCCGGAACTCAGCCAATATATCTTGCGTTGCAACCTGACGGCTTTCATAAGACTCAGTGACTGCTTCTGCGCGTTCCCCAATAGAAATCAGAAACGGTTTGGAGCTACCTTCGTTTGCCACCGTCCTATGCAGTGCCTTCTGCAAATTCAGCACCTTGACTGTATCCGATGTATCACTCTGATCAATTTTCTGCAAGGTATCCGTGCCCAATTCATAAACGGCATCCGGTAATTCAAACAGATGGCTTTCCGTATGCTCCTGCAACAATTCTCGTGTTTTCGCTGTTAACTCCTTATCAACGTAAGTCCGATCTGAATATGCATTACGAACCAGTCCATACAGAGTTGCAAGTGCCTGATAATTCGCTATAAAGGGATGTAGAAAGGCGTCTGGTGAAAGGATGTCATAGAGATTTTGCAACCCTTTGAAGAATTTAAAGAAAGCCTCTCGGTCGTCTTTATCCTCAAAATGTTCAATTGCATGCTCTTTCGCCTTGTCGTCCCAACCAGTGGTAAGAGGTAAATACACCGCTGCGTCTTCGCGGATCCGTTTGGCGAAATCGTCTTTAAGGACCTCAATGTTCCGAATCACGCTCGCCACTTCATCGGAGTCAAATGCAAGTGCCTTTTCGAGGTTCTCAAAGATTCCAACAAAATCTAAGACGAAACCGGCAGGTTTTACCAAACCATCTTCATCTTCGTAGGGTCGATTGACCCGCGCAATCGCCTGTAACAGCACGTGGTCCCGCATCGGCTTATCGAGATACATACAATAGAGGATCGGGGCATCAAAGCCTGTCAACAATTTCTGGGTTACAATCAATATCTTCGGCTGTTCATTTTTGTTGATAAATTTTTTGCGAATGTCCTTTTCCTCGTCTGCGGTGCGGTGATATGTTTTCAGATCTTCAGAATCTTGATGGGAAGGGGAGTAGACCACTTCTGAATACTCTGGTGGCAGATAGTTATCCAGTGCCTGCTTATACAATGCACACGCCTCGCGGTCCACAGCCACCAGAAACGCCTTGAAACCCATCGGCTCTACGGTGTCTTGGAAGTGTTGGGCAACATACTTCGCAATACCATCTACCCTCTCAGGGGCTTTCATCATCTCCTTCAACTGAACGGCACGATCAAGAATGGCGTTGAGTTCCTCTAGATCACTCATTCCTTCCGTTACCACGAGATTTAGAAATTCCCGTTCCAACGTCTCACGGTCAACTCGCAAATCGGAGGAGGCAAGCGCGTAGTTTAACGGCACAGTGGTGCCATCTTCAATAGATTCAACGATTGCGTATTTGTCAAGATAACCCTGCTCGTCATCGACCCCAAATACCTTAAACGTTCCTTCGCCTTTAGAAAGCCTGTCGATCGGGGTACCTGTAAAACCGATATAAGTCGCATTGGGCAGTGCCGCCAGCAGGTAATTCCCAAAATCACCACCGGTTGTGCGGTGTGCCTCGTCAATCAGCACAATCACGCTTTCGCGAGTGTTAAGGTTCGCGGGTCTCTTGTCAAACTTATGAATCATTGACACGATTAAACCCCGGTAATCGGAGGATAGAATTGCTTCCAAGTCATTCTTGCTCTGTGCGACCTCAAGTGTGGTAATGCCGTAACCGGTGATATTTCTAAAAAGCTGGCTCTCCAGTTCATTACGGTCAACGACCATCAGCACGGTAGGCTTTTCTGTCTGTTGCTCGCCGCGTAGGAGACGGGCAGCAATGGTTATCATCGTAAGGGTTTTGCCGCTACCTTGTGTGTGCCAGACAAGCCCACGCCGTTTGTTCGGATCGTGAACCCGTTGAATCACTTTCTCCACCGCGCGAGTCTGGTGCTGACGCAACACAATTTTGGTGAGTTGGTCGTCTTTGCTCTGGAAGATAATGGAGTGCTGTAATACTTTGAGGATGCGATTGCGGTCGAAAAAGGTTTTGATCTTCTGCTCATAGTTGGTGGGTTGGTCGGTTTTCCAGTTGAACAGATTTTTGCGACTGGTATTCCACGTCACGCCATAAAAAAAGTCCCGCATTTGCGTGACACCGAAGAGTTGTGCCGTGGTGAACATCTCTGGCGTTTCATTATGGTAGCGACGGATTTGCTCAACACCGAGTGCCAATCCGTCCGGTTTGCCAGCGTTCTTTGCCTCCACTATTACCACGGGAATCCCATTAATCAGAAATACCACATCGGCACGATTGCGCTGGGCTGCGTTTTGCTGTCCCCATTCATCGGTAACATGAAACAGATTATTGTCGGGGTCTTCAAAGTCGATCAGGGTAACGTTGCGCTCTCGGTTTTCACTGGCAACAAAGGTTGACTTTTCACCGCGCATCCAAAGAAGTGCCTCCTGATTTCCTTCAAGTGTCGCATTGAGCAAACCGAGCCGCCGTATAACGTCATCGCAATTGGAATCGTCTACGATACCCTTATTGAGTTTCAAGAGTTGTGCTTTCAGGACTTCGATAAAATAGAGCGTATGAGTGTTTCCACCGCGCATCCGAATGGCTTCTGATGGAGAAACAGACTGCCAACCGATTTCACTGGCGTATTTGAGGAGTGGGTCTTGCACTACGGAGCGTTCTGACATAACTGTATCTAAGTTACAGTAGGATTACTGACTGAGACTAAGTAGTCTGAACTTAATATTGGTTTCATCTTTGGTCTCACCAATTTCAACCAATCCTTGTATTTCTGCAATATAGGTTTGGCTTAGTGTTGCGTTCCTTATAGGTTCAGTATCAATGGCTTCATCCGTGATCTTTCCTTTAAAATAGTCTCTCTCATAATAGTTTCCATCGGTCGTTTCTATTTCAAATGATTTGGATCTGAGGGAGAGACCGACTAAAGTACCGCGGATTCTGATTGTTTCTGATGTTTCTTGTTGAATTTTCTCAAGAATTTCAATAACCTTTACCATTTCTGACTTTGAAAGTTGTGCGGTTCCACCGAGTTCGGGATGTGGCGATGTCCATGTGAATCTGGTGTCTATTACAGATTCACTGAGTGGTTTGAGAAACTCAGTGTAATCCTTTGCAACCTTTGGTCCGAATTGTTCCATGAGTGTTTTCAGTTGGTCTTGGTTACATCCAGAGTTAAGGATTTTCACAAATTCATTTATTGCATTTCCAAGGTCAGACTCTTTAAATATACCGACATACTCTGTCGATGCAAGTTGAATCTCAAATGAACCTGCACCAACTTCTAATAGTGAGATCTCCATACTGCTTTTGATGTCTTCAGGTATTTTTTTAGATGTTGAATTAACACATTTCGCACCGATTCTGTTAATTACTTGTTGTAATCCGGTTAGAATATTGCCTAAAGTGTCGATCGGTGCTTCTGTTCTGAAAACTCCACCAAAATTGAAAGCAAAATTCAGAAGTTCTCGAACACTAGATGAAACCATTTCTTCCGGATTGCTGAGTGGTGGAAGGGTCTCGGTTTTTAGTCCGAGACGTTCGCCTGGAAGCGGGAGCAGGTCTTCAGAGATTTCATTGGGATGGATGACTTCTGGCGAAGATTGTGTTGGATCATCGTGTGGAATTCTTATCTGGAACAGCAAATCATTTTCTGCATCGGTGAACGCATTACGAAGTTCTATTCCACCAGAGCGTATGAGATTAAGACGTTCATTAGAGATTCCAACACGGAGCCAGGTTTTATGTTGATCGTTTTCACTAACAGTAATGAGGTAGAGATGACCAGCAAAGTCTCTACAGGAAAAAAGGACAGGATACTTGTCATATACATAGTTTTCGACGACTTTGTGTATGCCAAGATTTGGAATATCACATTCAATAGGACGGTTTAAAGACGGTTGTGGGACATCCTCACCATCTTCTTGTAATCCTTCTATATGAAATTCGATAGCTTCTTGGATTAATGTTTGGGTCTCTTCTAACGTCTCACCTACGGTGATGCAACCGGGGAGATCTGGCACATAAGCACCATAACTGTTATCACCCTTTTCATATATAACTACGTATTCCATTCGTTTATCCTTCATGGCTTGAGGCCTGCTTGTTTCAGAACACTGTTGAGTGTGCCTTTTGGGACATCCGCGCCTAATTTGCCGGGTATTGTCACTTTGCCCTTTTTTGTTGGATGTTTAAATTGCCGATGACTGCCCTTCGTCTTTACATGATACCACCCATCATCTTCAATCAGTTTTATGAATTCTCTTACCTTCATAATCCAGTCTTACCAACGTTCCTGCACGCTGCAGCGTAAAAGCGTATAATTTTCTCTGATATATGTTTTAAGTTATTATGATTTGTCTCGTCCTTCGTTTCTCTCCACCTGCCGCAACAAGATTAGTGGTAAATACACAGGGCAATGTCAGACGATGAAGCACCGAAACTGGGGTGTGTATAGTATAACATATTGATAAAAAAGTTATCAAGTTTGTCAGTTTAGTAAAAATGACGATGTCTCACACGTCCATCTCAGTATCAATCAGCGACACAGCAGACCGCTTCCCTGCCATCAGTTCGTCAAGCATGGCGTGAAACAATTCGTCCAGATGTTTCGCTTCCTGTTCAAGAGCGGCGATTTTAGTGTCGCAAGCTTGCAGAATTTCGGCAATTTGTTGTTGTTCAGAAAGATGAGGGAGCGGCAACACAAGATGACTCAGTATAGGAGTATTTACGCCTCCTTTGAGTCTACCACCCTTACTTTGATCTATCTGTTTCCAATAGTTATTTGTCCGAAAGTACTGCCCTAAAAAAATAGGCAGTAGGTTGTCCTTTGTTCGGACTCGAATTAAGTAAGACGCAAAAATTGCTTCAGGACAATCATCAATTATGTATGCCTTGCCAGTGGTTGCCCCAATTCGCGCAATCACTATATCACCAGTTTTTAACAGATACTTTTCTTTAGTTTCTTCACTACAAATACAGTAGGGAACGTGTTCCCAGTTTACAGCATCATTTTGAATGTCTGTAATTCTCAAAAATTTTGGTCCAACCGGGGAATCATTTGCACTCTCAGTATAACCATAATCCGGTTTATAACAGTAGTCTCCTAACCTTACTACCTCCCAACTCTCAGGAATCTCGCCAATCTCTGTCTGCTTGCGCGGTTCACCCTTCGTGCCATGTGAAAGAAGGTGATCCATCAAGGCTGCTTTGCGTTCGCGCTCTAACGCAATCTCGCGTTGCCGGATAAACTTTGCCTCTTGGAGTGTCTGTAAGATGTGGGCAATGGCGCGTTGTTCGGGGAATGGGGGAAGTGCGAAAGTGAATTCTCCCAAAGAATTCCACGAAGTTCTTGGGTGATTTACCCCAGTTGATGTTGCCACAGCGTGACTAATAAGTGGGTGAGTATGGAGAAGATAAACTAAAAATCTTGGAATCGTTTTCGAGTTGGCAGTAACAACGAGAATATCAGTAGAACAAATTCCCTCCATTTCAGCAATGACAGCCTTATCCAGATAAGCTCGCAATTTACCATATAAAATATCATCGAAATAAAAACGATTTTTCGTGCTTTTCACCTCCGAAGCATTTCCCCAACGTTTCAGTTGGCTTTCTCCCGAATCAATATGTTCAAGTCCCACATAATTTAAGCATAGATCGTTTTCTGGCTGGATACTTTCACGTCTTAAGCTGGCAATTTCTTTAAGTTGGACATTTTTCCAATGTTTTGGGAAATTTATATTATTCATAGCATCATTTCACTGGTTCAACTTATGCGGTGCCAGATTTTGGTGAATGGGGTAGATTGAGCGGAGTCCAGAGATGTTATTAACTTGAATTCGATGTTAAAGTGGTAGATATTTAATTTCGTTAATATATTCGTCTTCGTCAGATGCACCAGCGATGAGAAGCAATTCTTCAATAATCTTTCCCATTGGCACTGTGAGATTAATCGTGAAAATAGCAGGAACATGGCCCCCTTTTTTCCGATGGTCCGAGAGATGTTGAGGCATACTTTCCCGATTGTTTGTTATCAAGTTAAATTGGTGCTGTTCACACCACACTAAGATTTCTGGGTCTGAAGTGCTTCTCGCTGGAGTACCTTCATCGCCAACCGCCAAGACTGTTAGGGATGGCTCATGCCTCAGCAATTGCGTACGGTATTGCGGAGAAATATTTTCGTCTATCAGATACCGACGCATCTTTATCCCTATTCATTTTTGGATGGAGAATGTGTTGTGCTTGCTGATCCATTTTTTGGGATGTTCGGGTGTGAATTATCAGAAGTAGCTTCCTTTTCTGCTATAGGTCCACGCAAGCGAACAGCACCGGGTGGCGGATCTTTCTCATATTCCTCCCGTGCCGTTTGGCAATATTTTAGATAATCCTCCAGATATGTACCAACTTTTTCTTGATTTTGAAGATAATATAGGATCGTGGCGTAAACCTGTTCCAGTGTGAGTGTATAGTAATAATCAGCGATGACGACTGGCATTTTGCTATTGTGAATATATTCGTATAGGATAGTTTCAATACCTACGCGTGTTCCTTTAAGACGAATATCATTTTCCGCCAAAAACATGAAGTTATCTTCAAGAGGATAGATCTGTTGAAAATTACGGATTTGTCTGAGGATACTGTTTTCAACAGGTAAAAAAAGTCTATGCTTATTTTGAATTAGATGTTCAAGTCGGTTCAATACTGTGTGGGCATTCCGTCCATAAGTAAGTCCAGTTAGCAAACCTAACGTCAAGAATTCTTTTTCTCTGAAAGAAATTGATTCCTCCCAAAGTGTAAAGAGAAAATCAACTGCCACGTCTACTGCCGACTGTCCATTCATTCGTTCTTTACCTAAGGCAAGCACAAAACTGTTGTAAGGCTCAGAGAGCTTCCAATTTGAACGTTTTGCTACTTCCATTAACAAATCTGCACCAAATTGAGTGTGATAATAGTGTGAACAAACTAATTTTATCGTCATCTCATCGTAGTCAGTTTTATCAAGGAAGTTTTGCTTTACACAATGTTCCAGTAAAACTTGTGTCCACACACCCTCAATCTGGAAGTTTGTCCCAGCATCGTTATTAAGACTTGTTTTCGCATAATGTCTGAGTCGTCCATCATCCGAAAAAAGTAGATGATCTTGTTGGGTTGCAAGAAGAACAGTATCAAGGAAATGCTGTTGTAGCATGTCATTGAGTTCTCTCCTGCGTAATTGGTTCATCTGTAACATAACAGGATCTTGACCAATTTCACAGTTATTCCTAATCCAGCGAATAATGCCTTTTAGATATTCTACTCCCCGCTTCATTTCCTCAGGATTGATAATTTGTTTTATATACTGATTTCCTTCTTTACCTACTATCATGCCCTCGCGTTTAGACCACATTCCCTCTCTTTCACTGATAATACGCTGTAATTCATCAATCGTTGATTGAGCAATGCATAATTTTCCGAACGTGCTGACTACAATATCGGCAGCATCTAAACTGTGTAAAGTGATTAGGGAAATAATATCTACAACAAGTTTAGGTTTGGAATCATTAAGTCGGTTAAGGATGCTGTTTCTTTCCTCAAGGTCCCCAATACTACACCTAATCCCTAATTCAAGGTTACCCATAAGGGAACCCCATGTATCTAAACTATTGCCACCAACTAAATTAGTAAAACAACCGATTGTTATGTTTTCTTCCTTGTATAGTTCTTCAATTTTGAGTATGTATTCGTGATGCCGATCAATCCTATCAAACATCGGTTGAAATCTTTCTTTATCATCAATTTCTGCAGAATCGTCTAATTTAACCATTTCCATACCTTGATCAGTTGGAAACAGAGGCTCGTATTTACGAGAACTCTCTTGAAAGGCATAAGAGAATTTACTCTTGATATCAACGATTTTTACAGTCTTTTCCCCAATCCTTATCACGGCATTTTTCTCTTTTCCGAGCAATTGTTGAGCAAATGGGTCATTCACATCACGTTCGTCGCGTTTGATATCTGCATCTACACGTTCTTCAATGATATACCAATAGTCTTCGTCAGAAATGTTGATTTGTACCGCTGTGTCCTTATCAACTTCCGTTGGGTTTAGTACCTCAGAAATTTCCTTTGCAACTAAAAAGAAGATACCGATATATCTAAGGTGAGCATCAGGTTTATCGAAGTGCGTTCTACGTACTTCATACATGATCTTCAGTGCTTTTTCCAGTTGTAATCTTATTTGATGTAATTGAGCTAATTGAATGCATGCCTTTAAAGGAAGATCCTTAAGGAAAGAAAAATTCTTGGAATCAGGAATACTTTCTAACACATTATCAATTTCTTCTTCTTTATTAGATCGAAAAAGAATCATACCAAGACGGATTCGCATACCAATATTATTAGGAAATTTTTTCAAATAGTCCGTACATACCGTTTCGGCTTGACTCATACTGCCGGTTTCCTCATAAATCACGACCTCCATCTCGGAAATGTTTTCAAGGGGTCCATATTTCTCACGAAGTTTCTGACATATCTCAAGTGCTTTCCCAATTTCTCCTGCGCCATAGTAACTTTTGATCAAACGCTGTGTTAATTCAGAATTTAAGTTCGTGTCAGCAAGTTTTTCGTAAAGCGTAGCGGCTTCTTTAAATTGTTCATGGATGTAAAGTTGGTCAGCCAACATTACAATATCAAGAAATTCTGCGCCATCCTGAACATAGTTGTATGCTTCTTTGAGTAGAGCAATTGCTTCATCGCGTTTTTCATTAGCACTATAAATGCGAGC
Organism: Candidatus Poribacteria bacterium; assembly: GCA_965220065.1. Classification (GTDB taxonomy): domain Bacteria; phylum Poribacteria; class WGA-4E; order WGA-4E; family WGA-3G; genus WGA-3G. The sequence goes on along the minus strand of OZ244804.1, from coordinate 2,101,290 downwards.
AGCGTCAACAAGATTCGCTATGCTAATTGGCGTTGACTCGCGCATCGCTATTGAAATTTCCAATGCATCATCAAAACGTTTATCAGCAATATAAACATCAATGAGCAAACGGCTTGCTTTTTCTTGAAGTTCTGGAGATAAATCCGTCTGCAAAAAATCGTTAAGTTTTGTAATAGACTCATCCAATCGTTCACTCACTAAGAGGAAATTAGCAAGCATAATTGGTGCTTCAGGTACTTCCGGTGCGCATTGGATTTTTCCCAAGAGTTCAACAGCTTTTGGTATATCTCCACACTCAAAAGCTAATAACGCACGATTTCTTATCAAAATTGGATTTGATTTTTCAATTTCTAAGGCAGTATCAAGGTCTTCTGTTGCCTTTGTCAACTCGCCGAGGTGAAAATGTGCAATTCCCCTGTTAATGATCCAATCTGCTCTATAATCCTTTAATTCTGTTTTAGAGACAGAATTCCATGCCTCAGTAAGAAATCCTATTGCACGTTGTAATTGTTCCTTTTGTGCCTTATAAAGTTGGCTAGTCCCCACTGCAAGATTATCTTCTAATACTTGCGTAATCAAGATAGTTGCGAAAGCAGCCTTGAAGTTAGGAGCGTTTCCCTGGTCCTGTGACACCATGATTTCACCCCATCTTTTCGCTGCTTCAAAATTCTCACGTTGTTTTGCTAATTCGCTGATAGCGTAAGCAATTTGTGGGGATTCATGCAAATAGTCAGGAACTTTAGCAATTACTTCATCAAGTGGTTCTCCCTCAGTAGAAATTCCAATGAGAATAGCGTAAGCATCCGTATTTGTAGGATTTTTTTCCAGCGTCTGATTTGCGTATTCTTCTGCCTTTTCAACCTCTCCAAGTAATAGATGAGCCAAGGCATGGTTAGAAAGTGCCTTTTCGTCTTCAGAATCGTATTGAAATGCCTGAAGTAACAACTTTGCAGCATCTTGTTCGTTATTGAGAGTAAACTGAGCGGCTGCCATATTAGTTAGAATACTAAACTTGAGATCATCCGGAGCATCTTTCCAAGTTCGTTTCTTCAGGGTTTCTAATAACTCAAAAGCAGTCGTAGGTTTGTGATTTTTGAGTAAGTTTTGAGCATTGTCTATTTCTGCATGATGTTCTTTTGCAACTGCCGTTTCTATTAAATCGGATATATTTAGGTCGAATCGAGATTCAAATTGACTAACTAAATCTAAAGTCGCACCCGTCGTTTGCTTAATCTCCTTATTATTGTTCTTAATATCTTCAGTGTCATCTTTGATGGCTTGGATATCCGCAGAAAGACGTTGTGTCACTTCATTTCGCACAGAGTCAATTTTACTTGACAATTCAGTTAACATCGTGCGGGCATCATCTTGATTCTTTATGTTGTTTTGGATATATTCAAGGACGATTTGATTGAATGCTCCCTGATTGAATGGAAGTTGTGAATAAAAATCAATAATCACTCTTTCAATAACGGGGCGGATTCTTCGTTCAAAATCCATATTAGGCAATTGATGGTTGGGGACGATAATACAGTTCTGAAAAAGCGTTGTGATTTTCGCGATTTTTTCACTTTCATTTAATCGTGTAAATTGGACTTCGTCAGCATTTTTAAGTGAAGCAATAACGTTGTCAAGTGTATGGTGATCCACTTCAACTGTTTTTGGGTCGGTTTGATCGGCGAAGTCCGATGCATATCGCTTAACCACCCTGCCAAAAGACTTTTTGAAAAGTTCTTCTGCTGTCGTTTTGTAATATTTTTTAATGGCGGGGTCAATACCACTAGCAATAGAAAATCCAGTGCCTACGATGTTATATGCTGTGAAGGCTAAATCGAGTATTGTCATGGATTTTCATCTCCTATCAGGTGTTGTCCAGTGTGGGTTGATATTCAACCAATAGTCTTTTGATAAATCGTTATTGTCATTATAGAATATATATGCTGTTAATTCAAGATTTAGGAAACCGCCCGTACCCTTCTGAGTTTTTAATGCTTTTCATTCAATCCAATCTGTGCCAACACATCTTCCAACGCCTTATCCGCTTTTTCGCGGGCGATGCGTGCCTCTGTTAAGTCTGTGAGAATCTCATTTACCGGGCGATGTTCTACTTTGTCGCCTACGTCTACAAATTGGGAAGGACTCAGGTTGTAATCGGTTTTTTGGGCATCTTCCAATGTGATAATATTGCTCAACTTTTCACGAGACTCCCACGCCTGATAGACCTCCGTCGCGGCATCAATCGCATCATCGGTGAGGATGTTTTTTGGCTTTCCCTTCTCGAAATGTTTGGAAAGATTGATAAGCAGTATCTGTTCTTTGCGTTCCTCCGGCTTGTTGCGGTTCAGCAGTAAGATAATACCCGGTGCCGTTGTGTTGTAAAACAGGTTTTCGGGTAGAAGGACCACACCTTCAATCAGGTCCTCCTCAACAAACTTTTTACGAATATCGCGTTCCCGATCGGTATTCTGGCTCCCTGAACCGCGAGACACCGCACCGGTATCCAGCACAATCGCCGCACGTCCGTTGTCTGTCAGAGACGCAAGAATATGCTGCACCCATCCCCAATCTGCAGAGGAACTCGGCGCGATTCCATACGAAAATCGGTGCCAATTGTCGTTCTCGTAAAAAGTCTCGTCATACTCCTTCTGATTCCACATCGGATTGGCAAGTACATAGTCAAAACGTTGCAGCGATGAATTGTTCTCAACGAAACGGGGGTTACGGAAGGTGTCGCCGATCTGGATATCCGCCCCGATAAAATCATGCAGAAATGCATTCATTTTCGCCATGGCGTAGGTGGTGGGAGTCAGTTCCTGTCCGTGGATTTGGGGTGCTTGGCTCTTTTCGTCGGGATGTGTCTGTTCAAACAGCAGACGGGGTTTGATCAGCAGTCCTCCTGAACCGCATGCGGGATCGTAAATGGTGGTGTAGGGTTCAGGGTTAATGAGTTTTGCCATTAACCACCCAACCTCTTTGGGGGTGTAGAACTCGCCCGCGCTCTGTCCCTGTCCTTCGGCGAATTTTCGTAAAAGATACTCATAAGCACGTCCGAGGATGTCAGGTTCAGTATCTTGTAGTCCGAGCCGATGTCGGCTTAGCACTTCAATCAACGCCTCCAGACGCTCCTCGTCGAGCGTCCGTTGTCCACTCTGGCTTTCGTTGAAGTCCTTCACGTCAAGCACCCCTTGCAGTAGTGGGTTAAGGCGAGCCACCTCACGCATCGCATCGGTAACAAACTCTCCCAGATGACCGTCGGCGGGATGATTGCGAAGTGCCGCCCAATGATATTCCTGTGGAATGTAAAAACGGACAATCGGGTTCCGTCCGGATTGGAGCGCATCCTCGTGGTCTGCCTTAACGATTACTTGTGCGGATTCTTCATCGCCGAATTCTTCTATCTGTTTTGCAAATTCATCGTCGAACACATCGGAAAGGCGTTTGTAGAAGATGAGGGGTAAGATGAAATCCTTGAATTTTGGGGCATCGCTTGCGCCTCGGATGGTATTCGCGGCGTCCAGTAGCCATGTTTCGAGGGTGGAGATATCCAAGTGCTCATCGCCCTCGGATGGAAAGAGTGTGGTTTGGGCTGTATCTACTTCGGTTTTCTTTCTCGGCAATGGTTCGTTTCCTCTGATCAATGTATTCAGCTAACGGCTGTCAGGCACACAAATGCCGTCCCTCTGGGGCTTGATTTTTTATGCTCAATGGGTTCTACACAAATGTCGCCCCTCTGGGGCTAAAATAGTTGTCGGCTATCGGTTTTCAGTGAATTTGAGAGAATTAGATGAAGTTAAAAAACGCGCTGGCAATTTCGTAAGAGACAATCAACAATCATAGGAGATCCCATAATCCCGCAAATCATTGAATCCCATAAATCATGGTTCTGACAAGAGGTGCGGTTGCAAACCGCACCCACCGGGTCTGGAATTAGCGTTTAAGGTCTGCCCATTGTGTTGCCAACTTGCCTTTCGGTTCGACCGGCAGGAACGTTTCAACACCCTCCATGATCAGGCTAATCTCGTCTTCATCTAACGCACGTGTAAAGACTGCGTAATCGTCCATTACACCAGCAAACGTCTCACCACCTGAACCGCCAAGGCGATAGGTCACATTGTTACCCCGCGTCTCTTGGAAGTCGGTCTCGGCGACCATCTCACCGTTCGCATAAATCCTGAATTTATCACCATCTCCCAGGACAGCGACATGCATCCACTTATCCTTTTCAACGATCCCCCCTTCGCTCTGACACAGTACCGTCCATCCAGCGACCTGTCCACGCCAAGAAAGGAGGCCTTGAACTTTGTTCAGGAAGAAGGTATTATGGCCGGAAGCAGTCGGAAGGCTCCGCCAGATATGCTCCCACTCGGTTCCCTCAAAATTCGGTTTAATCCATGCGGAAATTGTGAATGGATCTGCTTTGAAAATGTCGCCGTGGAGGGAGTCGGAAACTTGCAACAGGACAAAAGCCGCCGCATCTAACTCGATAGCGTCTCCGAATTTGCCTTTAACCCAATTGGATCCGCCATCAATCTCGCCATCGTTTCCGTTTCCAGAGGCATCCTCCGCGTTACCCTCAAACGGATAGTATGCCACTAAATCTGGATCCTCACCCGCGACCCCTAAAGTGGTGCTCATCAACAGGAAGGTGACCACCAAAGTTAATGTAAAGACTTTCATTAGTATTGCTCCTTTTAAGTGGTTTATTATTGAGGCTGGAGGGTTTCGTTCAAGTTGGTTACATACTATCACATCTAAGAAGGAAAATCAACTTTTCGGGTTTGCGATGAGAGGTATTCAAATTTCCAGTTTGATAGAAACCCTGTGTTTTTTGAAGGAAAGCGGTGGCGTTTGGCACTAAAGAAGCAAATAAAGTAAAACATTTCGTTTTGGCAACTTCTGACGATGCCAAATCTCACCTGAACTTCACCTGACATTTGTTAAAGAATCGTTGGCCACCTTCAGTGGTGATATATTGGAAAAAAAGTATGAAATTATTTTTCGTTGTTCTGGTACTGGTCTTCTTGGCTTGGAATCATGCGACGGTTCCAGAGGAAATAGTAACCCCTTTGAAGGCTGTTAAAGTCCTTCCAGTAGAGGGTCCTGGAAATCTTCAACCCTCGGGTTTGACGGTTTTCAATGACACTTTATTTACAGTCTCTGACAAACACGACGACACAATTTTTCGTGTCCAATTAACCAGCGATAAAGCCGTTTTAGTGCCACATGTTCAATTTGAACCGTCAGAACTTGTTACAGAAAAAGTTCTTGACCTTGAAGGGATCACTTGTGATAGTGAAGGTAACTTTTACATTGTCAGCGAAAGCACTTTCAGGATTCTTCGAGTGAGTCCAGATGGAGAAAAGGTTTCTTGGGTCTCTCCGAATTTACAGTCTGATGGAGAAAAGGTCGGACTTTTTCAAACCCGAGGGGCTTATCTTGAGGGAATTACCTTAATTGCCGAGAATCAATTTGTTGTGTGTGCCGAGAGACAACCTCGAGGAATTATTGAGGTCAATGCCAACACAACGCCTCCAAAAGTGACGGCGTTCAAATATAATACCACCAGAGCCGAGCTGCCAAACGACAGACATCCCGACTTCACTGGACTCTTTTCGGAAGACGGAATTCTCTATGCGCTCCAAAGAAACGCTTACGTATTATGTAAGTTAGTTAGAAGCCAGCAGGGGTTTGAGGAGGCAGACTTCTGGTCATACGCAGCCATTGTTACTCGCGAGGAATTCCAATATGAGAACATGGTATTTGGGAGAGCCGAGGGGCTGTGCATGGACAAAGATTACGTGTATGTAATCCTTGACAATAACGGGGACGCGAGACGCGCAGTTCCAAGTGACCGGAGACCCCTGCTACTAATTATGGAACGTCCTTAGTTGGATTTCATGCGTTAGTGGTTGTCAGCAATCTCGGTAAATGTTCTCAACTGGGTCCTATTTATGAAAAACCTAATGTGGAGAAAAAAGAAATATGCCCTTAGAAGACATCATTGCCAGAGCACGACACATCCGATCGCTTTATGAAAACTATGAACGGGAAAATTACGGACGCGAATGGTCAACGGCTGAAATTACGTTAGGACTGATGGGAGACCTCGGGGATTTAGCGAAACTCATTCAAGCCCACTTAGGTATCCGTGGCACGCTACCGAAGGGAGAAGTTGAAGCGAAATTAGCACATGAATTAGCGGATTGTCTCTGGTCGATTCTGGTTTTATCAGACAAGTTGCAGATTAATCTTGAAGATGCCTTTGTTGCTACAATGGATGAACTTGAAGCGCGTTTTAAATAATACCACAGACTCGCTTACACATTGTGTTGACTAATTTTGGTATAAAGGATATGCAGTTTCTCGCCGATGCTCCGCCAATCGTAATCTCGTTCCACACGAGCACGACCATTTTCACCGATCCGACGGCGCAGTGATGCATCTGTGAGCAATCGGGTGACCGCATCGGCAAAGACAGTGGGTTCGTCAGCGATGAAAATTTCCTCGCCGTCTTTGAGATCTAATCCCTCCGCACCGACTGAAGTAGAGACAATCGCCTTGCCCATCGCCAACGCCTCAAGGATTTTCAGGCGGGTGCCGCTCCCGATGCGCAATGGCACGACGAAAACCGTCGCCTCGGCGAAGTAGGGCTTAATCTCCGGTACACGTCCTGTGACAATGACCCCTTTCCTCTCCGCCAACTTTTGGACGCGTGCCGATGGATTTCCACCGACAATCGAAAATCTAACATCGGAGACACTCTCCTGAATCCGTGGCAAAACCTCATCCGCAAAGAAGCCAACAGCGTCCTCATTCGGATACCAGTCCATACTCCCGATATAGATGAGATGTGCCGGAGCTTCAGAGGAAACATCGGGTTGGTAGTGCGTAATATCAACACCGTTCGGAATTATCTCAATAACGTCTTCCGCGCAGTGCCGTCGGAACACGATAGCATCGATGTCGGAGGTACACGTCACTGCGTCAAATTTCGGGCTTAGCACCCGCTCATAGCGTTGAAATGCGAGTTGCTGCGTCCAATACGCGAACTTGTAAAACGGATTGATGGTTTCACCGCAGAGTCGCCGCCAAATCTCAGAATCGACGTTCTGCTGTGAGAGCACACTCGGCAGGCGCGCCTCTGTATAAAACTGCGCCGTGTGAAACATCTCATAATGGACGAGATCGAAGGTTCCAGTTGCGATCAACTCCCTAAATTTCTGGCGATAGGGTGGGAGATCGTAGCGGGCAACGGTGATGGGTTGTCTTCTGATAAATGCTTTAAGGAGCGTGCCAAACGATACAGGCGGCAGCGTCGGCGCGTTTGGCACGAGATGGACCTGAACGCCTAATTGCTGAAGTTGTGCAACGCCTTCCGCGTCTGTCGGTTGTGTTTCCAAGGCGAGCAGAGTTACATCGTTTTTCGTGGCAATCTGTTTGAGGAGGTTAAACACCCGGATGCGTCCGCCATCGGTGAGTGGAAATGGCACGGTAGGCGATAAAAAAAGAATTTTCATTTTTTAATTTTTCGCCAAGCGAGCAATCAGAATCTCTTGGCAAAGTGTAGGTGCTTTCTCAAATCCGCAATGCGCCGTTGTTGCATTGCTATAGACTTTGGCTAATTTTTTTCAGTTTTTAATAACCGCTGTCTCGTCAATGGCGATTTCCTGCTTCGTGGAGTCAATACGAAGCTTCATGCCTATCGGAAGTACGAACATCGGGTCGGTGTGTCCGAAGTCCATATTGGTGACAATCGGCATCTCGTTTAACCCGTATTCCTCACGAACCGTTTCACAGAGCGCAGTATCGTAGGCGTGGAAATTGTCGGGATCAACACCTCCACCGGGGCGTCCGAGCAGGATACCGCCAAGTCCTTCAAGAATATCCATCGCGGCGAGGCATCTCACAAACTCCGTTAGAAACGAGGGAGGCGGGGCATCTTCAGAGGTTTCTAAAAAGAGAACGGCACCTTGGAGATCAGAAGCAGGCGGAAAATAGTCGGTACCTCGGAGCCAGTCCAAAACCTCAACACATCCCCCAAAAAGTTGCCCTTCAACGACGCCCGCGTCCTGATGAAATTTCCAGCCAGTGCAAGGGTTCAATTTTCGACGAATCGATTGATTTTCGGGGTTCTCCCACGGCAGATATTCATCTGTCCATCCGGCGCGGTTTGGTTCAATAACACCAATCGGTCCGGTAGAAAAGAGGGTACGCCGAACGGAATCCACCATGTATGGAAACATCCCGCCGTTTTCGGCAAATCCCGCCATAAACGAAGGACCGTAGAACGACACGAGACCCACTTTGAAACAGACGGCGTGTGATATAGTGGTATCCGAAAAGCCCATGAAGACCTTCGGGTTATTCCGAATCAGATCCAGATCGAGGTATGGAAGTGTACGAATTGAATCTTCACCGCCGATTGTTGAGATGATACCGTCGATTGTCTCATCGGCAAAAGCCACCATCAAATCGTTAGCGCGCGCTTCAGGGTTTTTGGAAAGCCAGACTGCATCGCGCAAAGCATGTTCCGTTTCGAGAACCGTCACGCCGTATTCTTCCTCAAACTGACGTTTACCTATCTGGTAACGGTCGGGAATAGTGCCGGGACCACCCCAAGAGAGTGAAATCGCTGCGATACGGCTACCGGGACGCAGCATCTTGGGTTTTATTCTATCCATTGAAAAGTCCGACTTTCTCTTTTAATCTGTCAATGAGTACGAGAAGTCGTTCCTTGGCTTGCTGACGTGAACTCAGCGTCGGCGGAGGAGGTTCAAAAATGGTGCCGCGCTCGCTTTGCACCCAGCCTTTTGTGGTGTCATCAGCCTTGATGCGGAGCCATCTGCTCTCAAGATCAAGATAAACCTTCAATCGGTTGTTTTCGTTTTGAATATTATATTTCAGGGGAGGGTTGCTTATTTGCCAACTCCTGCCGTCTGCGTTTGCTGATACCCGCGCACGTCGCGAGAGTGGTATCTTCTCCGCAACAAATTCTTGAATCAACTTAGAAGGTAACTTTCCCTGCGCGAGGGAATGCTGCGATGCCACATCTGCCTCAAACAGAAACGTCAGAATCTCATACTTCGATTGCTGAAAAACGTTGAGTTTCCCCTCGCCTTTCACAACGCTGTAAGCCTGCTTATATCCGTTATCCTTGATGAGCCACCGTCTGTTTGCCTGTTTAGTGGAGATTTCCAAATCCTTTGAGAGTGAGATTTTGTGTGCCTCAAACGCTTCTCTTAAATCGGGGAGATAAACCTCAACATTGCTGTCAGACTTCACGACTGTATAAGCCGCCCCTGTGGTATCCCTGAGTAGCCACTCTTCGCCACTTAGCAAAACTTCAATGGGGGTTGCGCTCGGACGAAATCGAATATCTTTTGTCATATCTGTAAACATCTTTTGCCAATTTATTCCTGTCTTCAAAGATGTGTCCAAACGTTCTGCTTTCAATCTCGCACGATGTGCCAACCCCGCGCTAAATAGAAGTTCGCGCTCCAATTTACCGCTATTCAGGTTGCTAATGTATTGTGGATCCAAGCTAAATCGGTAAACATCTTTGGTATATACAATCGGTTTCGAGTCGGTCGTGGGTCTTCCACGTAATGCTGTCCGTGTGTGAATTTGGAGTTTCGGTACCTTTTTCTGTTCAACCGGAGGGGCTTGGAGGAGATAGACACAGATGCCCGCACCAATTGCGGTGATGAAAATAATGAGAAATGTCAGTCTTTTCAGAAACGCTTTCATATTTGCTCCTATTACCGCCGTGCGTATTATTTTTTCGTTTATTCGATGTCTGATGTCTTAAAGCGAGTTGCTCTACTTACGAGATGTCTTAGTTCGTTCACCTGTTCATTGTGTATTAGGGGTGCAATACCTTCAATACTCCGCGATACCGCTTCTAAACTTCCTTCTTGTGCCCAAAAACTTTCACGCAGAATTTCTGCGAATTCCGCTACAGTCCCTGCGAGTTGAAATTCAGGGGATGCCTCTTCAAATGTCTTATTCAATTGTGTTGTGAAAATTTCCTCATTAATTTCTGAGATACGACGGGTATCTGGGTCCTCGTGCCGTATAAATACAGTCGCCAATTGTCCAGTGGCACCCTCATGAAGTTTAATTTCATAGAGTGCGGTGACGCTGTGGCCCGAACCGATTTCTCCGCCATCTGCCTTGTCATCTCGAAAGTCTTCATGGTCGAGACGACGGTTTTCATAGCCGAGAAGTCGGAAACGGCTCACGACTTGCGGATTGAAGTCAACTTGCACCTTGGCGTCCTTAGCGATAAGTTGTAATGTTCCTGTTAGGTTCTCAACAAAGACACGTTTTGCTTCGTTGAGCGTATCAATATAAGCGTAACTACCGTCACCGTTGTTGGCAAGTTGCTCCATGAGAACATCGTTGAAATTACCCATACCGAATCCGAGAGTTGTCAGTGTAATCCCTTCTTCAACATAGGAGCGAATGACTCTGAGTATACCATCAGCTCCTGTTTCTCCAACATTGGCGACACCATCTGAGCAGAGAATTATGCGATTGATTCCATTAACCCGTGCATTGCGAGAAGCGAGCGAGTATCCAAGCCGAAGTCCCTCTTCAGCGTTCGTCACACCCTCTGGTACGAGAGAATGGATTGCCGAGAAGATCTCTTCACGTCCTTCAATTCCGGTATGCGGAAGGACGATTCGTGCTCGAGAACCGTAAACCACAATAGCAACCTTGTCGCCCGGACGGAGTTGTTCAACCAAAAGGGTTAGGGCACGTTTCACCAATCCCAACCGATTTTCCATTTCCATTGAACCCGAGACATCAATCACGAAAGTCAACATTGCGTCTTTGCGGTTTTCGTCGGGAACGACACGACCTTGGATACCGATTCGGAGCAATTGAAGCCGTTTGCCTTCACCAAATCGCGAGGGTGCCCCCTCAATGTGCACAGCGAATGCCTCTGCCGATGGTGCCGGGTAATTGTAATCAAAAGCATTAACAAATTCCTCTACCCGAACGGCTTCGGGTGGCGGAAGATACCCATCTCGGAGGTAGCGTCGTGTGACGGAATAGGAGGCGGTATCAACATCCATACCAAATGTTGAAAGGTGGTCATCTTCTGTATCAATAAATGGATGCGTGCCGTAATCCTTAAAGAAAACATCGTTATAGGCGGCACCGTTCGGAGGGATCAATCCGAAAGATGCACCTTGCGCATCATACCCACTCTCTGCTTCCTCAGTATCATAACCACCACAGCCAGTGTAGATGAAGAGCATCAATCCGCACATCATGAGGACAACACTTAATTTGTATAGTGTTTTAAATTCTGTTTTCATCAGAACGGACTCCTTTTTATTCCCGCTGCTGAACCTATTTTAACTATTTTTTTGCCACTTCGTTGTATATAATACATAACGAGTTTTGGCAGAAAGTGGTTGACATTAAGTTGGTGGCAGTCCACAATTACAGTAAGGTTGGTAATGAATTATGTTGTGGTTTTGGATGTGCGATGAACCGCACGACTCTAAACGCGGTGTGTCATACATCTTTTATTGAATTGTTAGATACTTAAACCTCATCAATTCTTCAACAATTACATTTTCCGCGGCTTTGGGAACTATGCAAGACTTAAATCCTATAGCAATTGAATTAAACGACCAAATTCACGACACCGCGCCGTCAGTTTTCGCACTACTCTCCAAATTAGGGAAACGCATCTATCTACCGAAAGGCATCTTAAGCCAAACAGCGGAGGCGAACACGAAAGCGCACCGTTTCAATGCCACACGTGCAATCGCCTTGGAAGATAGGGACATGATGCATCTCGCCGTTTCGCGGGAACTCGTGCCAGCACTACCGTTGGAAGGCATCTATGGATATGCCCCCGTGCTCGGTCAACCCGAATTACGGGAGGCGTGGAAAACACATCTTTTGGAGGAGAATCCTTCGCTCGCTGGGTCAACATTGAGTCTCCCAATTGTGACGAGTGGGATGACGCACGGGTTTAGTCTACTCGCCGAACTTTTCGTTGATAGTGGAGATACACTCATCCTTCCCGATGAGATCTGGGGCAACTATCGGCTGATCTTCCAGACCAAAGCAGGAGCGAGACTTCAAACTTACCCGTTCTTCAACGCGGCAAAAGGTTTTAACACACACGGCTTTCGTGAAATACTCACCAACACGACTAATGAAAAATTGCTGATTCTCCTGAATTTCCCGCACAACCCAACCGGCTACGCGATTAACCGCAGGGAAGTACAGCATATTGTGGACGCAATTGTCGCCCGTGCCGACGCTGGCAGTCGTATCCTCGTTATGATTGATGATGCCTACGCAGGGTTATGGTACGACCCATCCGTCATGCACGAATCGCTGTTTGGATTGTTAGCCGGATGCCATCCGAATGTGGTGCCTGCGAAGGTAGACGGCGCGACGAAGGAGGAATATGCGTGGGGGCTACGCGTGGCATTTATCAGTTTTGGACTCGGAGGGATAGCAATGCATCCACTTGAGCAGAAATTCAGTGGACTCATTCGAGCAAATACCTCCGGTGCATCGCAAGTCTCTCAAACGCTTATCCTTGAAGCGATGAAGGCATCCGGTTATGCTGAACAAAAACAGAGAAACTATGAAATTCTCAAGGCACGCGCACTGAAAGCAAAGAAAGTCGCATCCGATGCACAGTATGTGAGACTTTGGGAGGTCTATCCGAGTCATGCCGGTTATTTCATGTGTCTGAATTTCAAATCTGCGAACGCTGAGAAGGTTCGGCAGCGACTTCTTGAGGAACACGGCATCGGCACGATTTCACTGGGTGAAACCGAACTACGGGTGGCTTATTCGTGCCTTGAGGAATCGGATATCGAGACGGTCTTCAGGACAATCGCAGAGGTCATTGAAAAAGTTTAGAGAGAGGTTTTTTATGCCAAGACCATATAAGAATTTTTTTCAAGGAAAAGGTAATAGGTATATAAAAAGTGTTAGGTTTAACAAGCGTAGACTTACTAAAATGAAACTTGTTGTGAGTGATGGCAAGAGGTGCGCTTATTGCGGATTGGAAGCAATCCCTTTAGAAATAGACCACATAATTCCTAAAAGTAGAGGAGGTGCGGATAGATTAAAGAATCTGGCGTTATCCTGTAAGGAATGCAATTCAGCGAAAGCGAATAAATTGCCGCATGAAATAGAAGATAACGATTTAAGGGAACGTGTTATTCGTGTGAGAAGACATGCTAACAGTAGAAAATAATAAATTTTTGCCGCATGTTCTGTAAGTGAAACCCAACGCTTTTCGTATGGCGTTGGGTTTCACTTCGTGTTTGAGTGTTCATTATGGTGTATTGGGTAGAACGTGTTTTTGAAATGTCAGCATGGGATTTCTTAGTATCGTTCAACCTGAAGAAACACCCAAGCAAAGACACCTACGTTGTTTAGCGTTCACCTTTCAAAGCACCCCATGTCGTAGTCGCTTTTCCAACGGGTTCGACAGGCGTTGTTGGTAGGTCCCCAACGGTCTTTCGGAAATAGACGTCGTCCTCAACGTCGTTGGGACCCGCCCAGACCCAGTATGCGGTCGAATCTGGATCTTTCAAGGTTTGACGCATCGTGTTTGCACCGAAGCCCCATATACCGCCACCAAACTGGTCAAGTTGTGTCGCGTTATCCCAACCACTATCATCAAAATCGGGTTGTTCCCATCCATCATTCCGGTCGGCGATCGGTGGACCCGCATCCGCCTTCCAAGTATCGTCAGAGGGGATATAGGTGTCATCGTCAAGGATGACATCAAACAACGCGCCTCCACGTCCAGCATTACCCGGTTCCGCGTCATGGACATAGATAGCGATGACGGCATATCCATCCGGCATATCAAATTCAGTGATACTGGCTTGCTGCCAGTCATTGCCGTCTGCAACTTCTTCACCGTTGACAAAACCCACCCAAGCGTTATCACCATTGATGCGGAGTGTCGCTGCCCAAAGGTTCGAGGCAACTAAGGATAGGACTAAAACCAAAACTGTTGGAACGAAAAACTTTTTCATCTTGTTCTCCTCTATCGCGGCAGAAAACCGCGGTCATAGATAATACAAAGCGGTTACAGGGTGTCTCTCTTAATACGCGCCCACGTCGTCGTGAGTTTGTCTTCAGGCTCAACAGAAAGCGTTCCAATGGTGTATCGGAAATAGATGTCATCTTCAGCGTCGTTAGGACCGCACCATACCCAGTTCGCCTCACAATCCGGGTCCTTGAGGATTTGGCGCATCTGTGCGGCACCAAAGCCCCATATACCTGCCCCGAATTTCTCGTAAATTTCGAGTTCATCTTCCCATTTACTGTCGTCGAAATCGACCTCTTCCCAACCATCTTTCCGATCGGCAAGGACTTTACCGGTATCACATCGCCAACCGTCTTCACCTGTTCCAATGTAATCAGGCTTAGCATCCAGGATAATATCGGCGAGGAACCCACCTCTACCGGCGGCACCGGGTTCCGCGTCGTGGACATAGACAGCGATCTGTGCGAAGCCTTTGTCCAGTTCAAACTCACTGACTGTCGGAGCCTGCCAGTTTCCGCTTGCAGCCACCTCTTCACCGTTAACAAAAGCAACCCAGGTATTATCGCCGCTGACCCGCAACGTACCTTTTTTCGGCACAGCATCTGCAGTTTGTATCAGAAGCATACCGCTCAGGAAAAGTATAAGTGTTAAACAGAACATAAATCGATTTTTCATAGAAACCTCCATAAAGGCGCGGTCGAAATCGCGCCAATTGTTTGTTAAGTACACAGCATGTACCGGTTACTTTTTCTGTGTATTTGATTCAAGTGCTAACCCTCCAGCGAGATCCGCCACAAATTGATAGGCGACACGCCCTGAACGGCCACTTGAGGATGCTTCCCATTCCAAGGCAGCCCGGTGCAACGCTTCCGTCGGAATGGAGAGTCCGTGTTTTTGTGCATAATGCGAGACAATCTGCAAATAGGTGTCTTGCGAAATCCGGTGAAAAGCGAGACGCAATCCAAACCGGTCGCTCAACGAGACCTTTTCCTCTGTCGCCTCACGCGGATACAACTCATCTTCATCGTTCTGTGGGTATCGGTTCTCCTGTACCTGTCGCGGCATCAGGTGTCGGCGGTTCGAGGTGGCATAGATCAGGACGTTGTCCGGACACGCGGAGATCCCACCCTCTAACATCGCTTTCAACTCGCGATATTCAGGTTCATCTTCGTTGAAGGCGAGATCGTCACAGAAAAGGATATACCGTTCAGGACGTTCCCACAGCACCTCAGCAATTTCTTGGAGATGAACAAGTCCCTCCTTACTGATCCCGATTAACCGGAGTCCGTCATCAGCGTAGCGTGCCAGCATTCCCTTGACGAGCGAGGATTTACCGGTACCGCGGTCGCCCCACAACAGGACGTGGTTAGCAGGCAGGCACTGTAGAAACTGTCGTGTGTTCCTATCAAGTCTCTCCTCCTGTCTCTCTATCCCAATCAGATCCGATAGTCCCACGAGGTTCGGATGTTTAACCGGAATAAGATGCCCCGATCCATTCTGTGCTCGCCATCGAAAAGCGATGTAGTCGTCAAGCACCACACTCAACGATTGCACCGAGGATCCGCCCAAATGGGTCAATAAGTTATCTGCCTTCTCCAGCAGTTGTATAAAAAGTTCTTCCTGGTTTCGCGTTTTTTCAGACATTATTACTTTACAAATTTCTTTAACTGTCCCCACGTCAGTGCCAATTTTCCCGCTGCCTCAACAGCAAGCGGACCCCCGAAAGTCAGCGTCCCAAGATTCCCTGAATCGTCAGGATTCAGACCGTGCCAATCCATGAATACAAGACCTGCCTTTTTCTCTGGATTGTCCGTTCCTTCCTCGTATCCGGGGGTGAAACCGATTTCCGTTCCCTCCTTGATTTTGACATCGGTGAGCCATTCAAACCGCATCGCGACCTCGTAAATCATGCCCCCTTTACCCAGTTCCGGTGTCGGGACAACCGCAATATCGGACTTAGGGAGATTCGGATTTTTGCCCCCACTGAAGTCAGAAACGAGTGCTTTTTTCTTGATAAACGCGAAATTAGGTTTGCTTGACGGTTGCCCAGCCCCGACCTGTTCCCAATCAATATAGAGAAAAATCGTATCACCCGTCCAAGGTTGTGCCGCATTTGCCGCTGGTGCAAAAATATCATCTCGCACCGCCGCTGCGAAATAGAAGGTCTCCGCATCATACATCGTCGACCACGTCATCGTCAGATCGTCTTTTCCCTTCCACGCACCTTTACCCCGAAGCAGTTCTTGCTCGGAGTCAAAGGCGATCCAGACCGCATGCTTCCAATCGTTGAGATCCCCATCAATCTTAGGTGTATTTGGCGGAATGCCAACGATTGATTCCCCATATTCCAACCCAAACACATCGCCGTTTCCCTCTGGCAGGAACGCTCCACTCGCTGAAAAAATGAACAGAACCCCGAAGAAGGTAGATAAAATTATTGTTTTCATCATTTGATAGGGCTCCTTTGCGATTGTTTAGTAGTCAAAGTCGAATACCAAAAGAAATTGCCAATGAACAGTGTACCACTCTTCTGCGAAATTGACGACTGCTTTCAAGCATTTGAACCGCAGATGAAATCCCAACTGAGTACGGATGAAAGAACGGAGACTTCACTTCCCGACTCAAATTTTTTCAGACACTCGGGCTGCCAACTGAGTCAGTGCGGGTGACATGTCCGATTTGTCAAGTTCCGCCTCAATCAAGACAAAATTTTGTGTCTCAGCAAGTGCCGCTTTCATGGCAGTATCAAATTCGCCTTCCGTACGGACAGCAAATGCGCGTCCTGTGCCAAAAAGTTCCGGTACATGGGTGTAGTTCCAATTTTCTATTTCGTTAAAGGGTCCCTCAATAAAGGGACGGATAGTGCCGTACCCCTGGTTATTTAAAATCAGAACAATTGGATTGAGCCCGTAGCGAATCGTCGTTGAGAGTTCAGTGCCAGTCATTTGAAACGCACCATCTCCTACGATGACAAGTGGTCGGACTGTGGGTTTGCCGAGTTGGGCACCGATTGCGGCGGGAACTGCAAACCCCATTGAGGTGTAGTAGGCAGGCGCAATAAAATCGGTACGTGCCGGAAGCCGTAAGTCTAAAGCCGCCCAGAGGCTGTCACCGATGTCAGGGATAACTATCATGTCTTCACACAGCAGTAGATTTAGGTGTTGGAACAGGCGTCGCATTGTAAGCGGCTCGTCGAGCATCATCTTGAAGGGTTCTGGCACTTCCGTGACCCACTCCAAATCTATGTCACCCCGTTCACAGAGTTTCGGAGAATACAATCCATCAATAAAATCTTCAAAGGTGACATTTTCATAGGTAGAGTAGCCAACCGAGATTTTATCCGAGGTTGCGTATATCCGGCGACTGCGATCCAAGTTTGCCGTGTAGATTCCGAGGTTGACATCCGTCATAAAGGCACCGAGGGTGATAAGACAATCGGAAGATTCAACAAGTACTGCGATTTCTTCCCTGCTCATCGCGCCGCCGTAAATACCCAAGTAGAGCGGATGAGCCTCTGGCATTACCGATTTGCCCAGCAGCGTTGTCACCACGGGGAACTGTTTTTCTTCGGCAAGTTGGAGTAATTTGTTTTGGTAGCCGAATCTGTGGAGTTCCACACCTGCCAAAATGACAGGATTTTCGCTCTGATTTATGAACGCAATTGCATGTGCTAAAGCAGCCTCTAATGTTTCCGGGGCACTCTGGCGGTCGCTCGTTGAAGGACGTTGATAGAGTGACCCCTGCATACCTACCATATCCCGTGGTAATTCAATGTAGCCGGGACGCTTGTGCCAATACACAGCGTCGAGTACTCGATCTATCTCGTTAAAGGCGGTAAAGGGTTCATCAAGGAGTGCGGATGCAACGGTTATCTCGTCATAAATACGGTGTTGTGTGTAGAAATCTTTACCTGTATGGTGCAAAAGTCCTTCTTCACTACGCTCTTTTATCCCTGGGCTTCCGCTAATCACAATGAGTGGTGACTTTTCAGCGTAGGCGGCAGTAACAGCGTTGATCATTGATAACCCACCGACCCCATACGTCACACATGCAGCTCCCATGCCTTTTGTCCGGGCATAGGCATCTGCAGCAAATCCCGCGGTTTCTTCGCGCGTCGTGCCGATGTGTTGAATAGGGCTTTTCTCGATCATATCGAAAAACTGCACTACATAATCACCGGGAATGCCAAAAATGTGATCAATACCGTAACTTTGCAATTTTCTCAGAAGGTACTCACCGATAGTTAGTTGTTGATTTTGCATTGAGATTTCTCGTTAAATACAATCATAATAATAGCTGAGGTTTTGTCAAAAGCTCTAAACCCAATACGCCAGACACATCTTCAAGAACCGCATAAGTATTGTAACTTTCAAAAGCCGCGCGTGGCGTGACACCCGATAGCACAGCGATAAACGCAATATCAGCACGTCGCGCCGTTTCAGCATCCGTCACACTGTCTCCGACGTAGAGGCAATTTTCTGGAACACTACCCGTTTGCGCAACCGCCAGCTGTAGACCTTCAGGATCCGGTTTATACGCGGCGTCCCCACCACCAACGATGGCTTCAAAAGGGTCCAACAGGTTCTCTTTCTCAAGAATCGGCTGAATGTAGCGACGAGTTTTCTGAGAAACGATGGCGAGTTGGATACCAAGTCCCCGTAACGCCTTCACCGTCTGTGGCACACCCGGATAAAACTCCGCCAACGCAACCATTGTCTCATCAGCACGCTGAAAAAACAGCCGAGTAAATTCGTCAACATACTTGGCGTATGCGTTCCCTGCTAACGCCGTTAGTATATCCGGTAGCGACAGACCGATTGTCCGACGAACCGCGTCATCAGAAGCGAGCGGCAAACCCATTTCTTCAAACGCGAAATTCACACCATCAATTGTTCCCTGCGCCGAGTCTACCAACGTATAATCGAAATCGAATATGATTGTTTGAACAGGCAGCTTCAAGTGGCTCAAAATTCAAGTTCGGATATCCCGACCTCCGCTGCCGTCTCTTGGATCTGTCGCCATGTCTCGTTATCAATAGGAATTCCCTCGCGCAGACGCCGCTCTGTTTGGCGTGCCTCGATTTCGCCCGGTGTCAAGATTTCATCGAATCCCGGTGCGGTAGGGGAGGCTTTCACGTGGGTAACGAGTCCGTCAACATGTTCATAAAAGTCATCAAGCGGCGTAAAATTAGCAATATCCAGTGCAATCATCAAGACCCCGTTCTGGAGCCGGGTGTTTCCAGATCCGCTGCAACCCGCACCCGACAACGCACCTCCCAAGATGTCAATCATTAGACCCAAGGCATATCCCTTATGCCCAACAATCCCGCCGAGCGGCAATAACGCACCGTGCGGAGATTCCATCAAGTCGCGTGGGTCCTGAGTCGGTTCGCCTTCGTTGTTCATAAGCCAACCGAGAGGAACAGGCTCACCGCGGTTAACTGCAACGCGAATTTTACCTTGTGCAACAACGCTACTTGTGATGTCAAGCAGAATCGGGTGTCCATTGCGCGTCGGTGTCGCAATTGCGATCGGGTTCGTTGCGAGCCGTCCATCGCGTCCACCGAATGGGGCAACATACAGCGCAGTTCCACCCGCATTCACCATCGTGATGCCTACCATACCGGTTTCAGCCGCCATCAGTGGGTAACTCCCGATACGTCCAATGTGATTACAATTGTAGACGCTGACTGCACTGATAGTGCTTGACTGTGCCTTCTCTATGGCGAGCGACATCGCCTTCTGGGCGATAACGTGTCCAAAGCCCCAATTGCCGTTGATGAGAGCATGCGAAGCCGATTCACGTTCAATTTCTATCGGTGCTCCCGGCTGAATCAGTCCAGATTCGATGAGTCCAATATACTGCGGGATGCGGAGAACGCCGTGGGAATCATGTCCTGCGAGGTTTGAAGCGACGAGCAGTTCCCCGATAATCTCTGCTTCATCGCTCGGGACACCGCCGGCTTCAAAGATGTCAGTTGTGATTTTCTGGAGTTGGTTCTGCGTGAAATTTGGCATATTGGTGTTAGCGTCTACCTCTGCTTTCTACTATGCTGCGTCAAACAGCGATGGGAAGTGGCGGTATGGGTCGCCAGGTTCACGGAAGAGAATCTGCTGACGTTCTGTGAGTTCTATACCTTCCGGTGGGGTCATGCGCTGGGATTTCCACGCAATATGTGAGACACAATACTTGTACAACAGAGATCGGCGTTGATGCTTGCCGTTCCATGCCGCTGTGCCGTGTGTCAGGGCTTCAGTAAACAGGATCGCTGAACCTGCTGGTACCTTTGGGATGATGACACAGGGTGCATCTTCGGGGGCATCATCTATCTGGCGTGGCAGTTTAAAATTGCTTTTATGGCTGCCCGGAACACAGCAAAATCCACCATGCTCTGGTCCGGCATCGGTGAGGTTCCATGTCACGACAACGAACCCGTTATGGATTTCGTTATCTCGGAAGGAGTAGTATTCTCCTGGCTTTGCTCTTGCTGTTGGAGAAGTCGCACCATAATCTGCGTGCAGCCGTCCGCGTGGCATGCCTTCCCGCATGTACATTCCGTAAATTCGGTCGAGTCGGAAACAATCGCCCAGACGGAATTGAAGTATCGGCATAATCTCCGGATGGTCGAGGAGATCACAAAACGGTTTTCCCCACTGCAGGAAACCTGGACCCTCCGGAGCACTCCCGAACCGTTGAACCTTTCCGGGTGTCGGAAGTTGTTGCTCGTCAACACATTGATTGAGTGCCGCGACCTCTTCTGGACTCAAAACATTCTCGACGACGAGGTAACCTTGCACGTCAAAAAGGTACTGTTGTAACTGTAAATCACTCATAAGCTTGCTCTCCTGCTATCCATAGGCTTCGCCCTTAACTGTGGCATCGTTTTCATAAGAGTTGATAATCAATTTATCACATTCGGTGGGACTGTGTCAAACAAATTTCAATTTCGTCGTGTGTGGATGCCCGATAGGGTGCAGTGTAAATATGAACGTGCCCATTTCCGTGCAAGTTATGTGTTTTGAGACTGGATATAACGGTATACTCAGTATTTCGAGTGCTGGCATATAAATTGCTAAAGTCACGACAAGTATCTATTGCTCCAAAAGGAGATCCCTACTATGAAAAAGATAGCCTTTTCTATTTGCGTGATGCTCTTGGTTCCTTTCCTCTTTTCGTCGGGCAGTTCCGCGCAGGATTATACACGGATGGGGTTGCCCGAAGGTGCAATCGCACGCTTGGGTAAAGGATATATAAACGATATAGCATACTCTCCAGACGGCAGGCGACTTGCCGTAGCGACTTCCATAGGCGTGTGGCTCTACGATACGTCCACCGATACCGAACTCCACCTCCTCTCTGAAGAACCAGACTATGTTCAGGCAATTGCATTCTCACCGGATAGCAGAACCTTAGCAAGCGGCGGCTATTTGCCGAACAATGTCATTCGGCTATGGGATGCAGATACGGGAAAACTCCGTGGGACGCTTGACGGATACGAAGATGTGTTGACCCTTGCGTTTTCGCCGGATGGCACAACGCTTGCCAGCAGTGGTGGATGGCCCGACTATCCGATTCAATTATGGGATGTAGCAAATCGACAACTTCGAGATACTCTCCTTGGACACACGCGTTGGATATCTGCTCTTTTGTTCTCAGTGGACGGAAAAGTGCTTGTGAGCGGAAGCGAAGATAGCACAGTTCGATTATGGGATGTACACACCGGAGAACTTAAGTGTCTCCTTGAAGAACACGGCGATGATGTTAATTCTGTTGTACTTTCATCGGATGGGAAGACCCTAGCGAGTAGTAGTGATGACGGAACGATTCGGTTATGGACCGCGCATACGGGTGAGATGCTTGCTATTCTTAAAGGAGATGCTAAATTTCCAGAGGGAATCAGGACACTCGCGTTTTCACCGAGCGGTACAACGTTAGCAAGCGCGACAACTGATCAGATATGGCTGTGGGATATCAACGCGAAACAGATTATACGGATTCTCGAAGGGCATACGTGGCATGTCAGTGCACTCGCCTTTTCGCCAGATGGCGAGACTATCGCCAGCGCAGGCTGGGATTGGACACTCCGGTTGTGGGATGCCGCTACCGGAAAACTCCGCAAGACGTTTGGGGAACATACAAGTGGTGTCAATACCGTCGCGTTTTCGCCGGATGGGAGAACCTTTGCCAGTGCCAGTTGGGGATTGATTCGCTTATGGAATACGAACGGTGTCCCGCTTCGGTTATGGTATGCCCGTACCGGAGAATACCTCGAAAATTTTATATACCATGTTGATTATGTACGTACCGTTGTATTTTCGCCGGACGGCAAACACCTTGCAAGCGGTGGTAACGACAGTCGGCTTCGGTTGTGGGAGGCTAACACTGGAAACCACATCGCTACGCTTAGAGGAGGTGGTCCCGCCGTTGCGTTTTCGCCAAATGGAAAACTCATCGCAAGTGAGTATGGAGGAGATGGTACGATTGGGACAATTGGTTTGTGGGATGTCCAGACAGGGGAACTCCATCATGTTCTCGGGAGACATTATAGTCCCCTGACGTGCATGGCATTTTCTCCGGACCGTAAAACGCTTGCGAGCGCGAGTCGAGATGCCGAGATTATTTTCTGGGATATCCCTATGCTCCAACGCCGTCTGAGTATTACAACACAACACACAAAAGTTGTCTCTTCTGTCGCCTTTTCGCCAGATGGTGGAACACTTGTGAGCGGTAGTTTAGATCAGACGCTTCGCTTATGGGATTCACATACCGGAAAACGTAAGGCGGCGTTGCAGTATCCAGCTGAGGTTACCTCTGTCGCCTTTTCCCCTGACGGCAGAACCGTTGCTGTTGGATGGGGTGAGTGGTCTAATAATCGGATACAATTGTTAGACGCGAAGACCTTCAACCTTCCAACCTCTCAATATGCTCATAGGGCATTCAGAGGATATTACAGATTTGAGCTTCTCGCCAGACGGTGGATCACTTGCCAGTGCCAGTTACGATGGCACGATTTTGTTGTGGAAAACAGGGATCGAAGGGGTCCTTGCCGATATACCGGAAGATGTCAACGGCGATGGAATTGTAAATATTGACGATCTAACCTTCGTTGCTGATCATCTCGGTCGGGTCGGAGAAGAAAATGCAGCCGATGTTAATAGTGATGGAGTCGTTAATGTTCTTGACCTTGTCGCAATCGCGAAAGCAATGGAGCGAAATCCCTTATTGCAATAAGGATAGATTTTGGCATTGACGCAACCCAGAATCCATTGTAAACTCTATATTACTGTATGCGCCGACTCTACGGGAACATCAAAAGGAGAAGTCATGGAAAAACGTATACTCGGACGAACAGGACTCGAAGTGAGTGTTTTAGGAATGGGTGGACTCTTTGTCTCATCGGCTGGCGGTAGGAATCGCGCTGACGGGCGCAACGCTATTCGTCGCGCTCTGGAACTCGGTGTCAATTACGTCGATACCGCGCCGAGTTACGGTAACAGTGAAGAGGTCGTTGGGGAAGCTTTAGAGGGTGTACTGCAACCGCACTATCTTTCCACGAAAATCGGTGGTAGACCGCAACCCTTTGATCCAAAGGATAAACAAGTCTTGCGTCGGTCGGTGGAAGAGAGTCTACGCGTGCTGAAAAGGGACACCATTGATATTTTGATGGTGCATGAACCCGATCGTCCCGGACAATACGATTGGTGGACGAGCCACGAGACGTTTGATGGACCGGTCTGTGAGTTGTTAGCGGAGCTCAAAGAAGAGGGAATTGTCCGTTTCACGGGATTAGGCGGCACAACGGCGCATCAACTCCCCGCAATTATGGCGACAGGGGTCTACGATGTCGTGTTGGCGGCCCAGAACTACAGTCTGCTCTGGCGGGAAGCGGCACTCTCGATTTTTCCAGAAGCGAAGCGACAGAATATGGGAATTGTCATCGGTGCTCCGTTACAACAGGGCGCATTGTCACGCCGTCACACCGAAGTAGAGACAGGGGCATGGTGGTTGAGCCGTCCGCGTCAGGAACAGTTCAAAGCACTCTATCGGTTTTTGGATGAGATCGAGCTTCCACTTCCAGAGGCGGGAATCCGTATGGTTATATCCAATCCCGCTATTTCTACGGTGCTGGTGGGAGCGAGATCTGTGGAAGAGGTTGAACAGAATGTTCGCGCTGTTGAAGCCGGTCCGTTGCCTTCGGAGGTATTAGAGCGGCTTCAGGAGATCGCGGATATGGTCCCGTTTCGACCCTTTGAAGAACCGCATAGTTTGGCGTTCGGGAGGGAATGGAGCGGTCCAGGGTACGCACGGTGAGATAAAAAAAGAGGCGCGCTCGGAAAGCGCGCCTCGAAAAAAACAGGTGAACTGTGAGATATCATTCGTTGATGTAATCTGAACGCAACTCAAATGTATGCAGCACCCAGCTGCCCGCTTGGTTGTCAAGTTCAGCCTCAATCGCCATTATCTCCTCCAACTCTTCATAAGCATCAATATCCGCTTGACTCGCAAATTCCAATTCGACGAGTCGGTGTGGAGATTCACCATAATAGTTGTCATAAGAGGCAGTCGCTTTCAACTGAGGAGGGGCGACGAGTGCCGAAGAAATGGACGCGACCCACTCCAAGTACGCCTGCTTCCCGCCCAGGGGATAGTCAACCAAAATAATACCTTTAATTGGCAAATTGCCTCCCTCGCCTTTTGAATAGTCGGAACGCTCGATAAACGTGTGTGCGGTTGTTACGCTTGTATGGTTCGGAATATCTCCGAGAATCGCAGCGATCTCCGGACGATTCAGATAGGTCGCCATATCAAGAAAGCTGTTGAATTCCCATTCGACGAGCCGATTCGGACTCATTTCCGGGTCCTCGTTGTCGTAAGATTTTATCCGGACGACCTCTTCGGGAGCTTGCAGCGTTGCTGCAACGGATGCGACCCATGCGATATAGGCATCTTTCCCGCCCTCTGGGTAGTCAATCAACAAAATAAACTTCACTGGAGTCGCTTCCATATCAGTCATCGTCTCATCCATGGAGGTATCTGCTGGCACGCCGTCCACTACCATTTTTTGTGCCTTTTCACAACCCGTCAACGCAACAAGTGCAATGAGAATGATTAAGAATAGATTTACTAATTTCAAATTCATGATTTGTTCTCCTTCGTTAAAAATATAACGCATAAGCGTAAGAATTTTTCAAAACTAATACATTATCCTCTCAAGTCTAACACACCCTCCTATATACCTGTGACACTTGCAAATTCTATATGGATGGCTCCTACTTTACAATGACGAGCCGTCGTGTCTGCTGAAAGGAGGGGGTCGTCAACTGGTAGAAATAGATACCACTCGCAACGCGTTCCCCAAGAGCATTCCGTCCATCCCAATACGCCGCACGCCCCTGACTATTATAGAAGCCTGTGGATTGAAAACCGAGCGAAAGTGTGCGAATCAACCTACCGGTTGTATCATAAATAGATATCGATACAGGGCTGTCTTCAGAGAGTTGATATGGAATCCACGTCTCCGGGTTAAACGGATTCGGGTAGTTCTGTAACAGGAGGTTCTGTATCGGTTGACCGATGCCATCAAGCTTGACAGACAAAACAGCATTTGCCAAGTCCTCGGGTGTCACTTTGAAACTGAGGGGTTGTAACTCAGCATTTCCATTCGGACCGATGAGGCGCAATTCAATCACGTCACCGACTTGGACGACGCTCCGTCGCGTCAGATCGGCAGTTGCCGCGGCGAAGTAACTCCCTTGCACTGGGGTAGTTATGATACTGTTTGTTCTCAAGTTACGAACGATGACTTGATACCCGTCAAACGCGGGTTTACCTTTCAAGTGTCCACCAACAACGAACGCCCACGCTTCTTGCGGCATTTGTGTGGAGGTGGCGGGTGCTGCTGCGGCAGCCTCGGTTGGATCTGTCCACGGTGCGCCGACGAAGGCAAAGTTGCGAGTTTCTGGGACATTGACGATATAGCCTTGTCCACCTTCAATTGGAAAACCGTCATCGGGTGCGCTTGGCGTCCAACCGATAAAACGCTGGTTTGGCGCGTCAAATGCGATGATGGTTGTTGCCCCTGTCAGTGCGACAAAGTTCTTAGCGGTCATGGGGGTTGGGGATGCCAATGGCACAGAAAGCATGTTCAAACCTTTAGACAGCGTGACGGTGTAGGCGTTACTAAAACGGTCGTACTCTGCCTTGGTATCGAGCCTGGCGATGAACCCGTGTCTGCGTCCATCTGGTGAGTTATAGTGTCCGACGACAGAACCGTCCTGATTGATATTCCAGCCCTCCGTACTGACACTACCCGGAAACTTCAATTCATGGAGTCCATATCGGTATGAGCCGACATAGGAGCGCGGGATGTCCCCCACGGCTTTGGCTCGGGCAACCACAAACACGCCGCTTCCCTCTGCATCGTTAATACCGTGAAGAAAAAAGTATTCCAGACTCGATGGTTCCAAATAGTCCAGAATTATAAACCTGCCAGTCGAGGGAAGTGCGTATGCATGATAGAGACCTTCAGCATCTACGTAGCTGCCTACGATAGAACCTGCTGCATTCACAAAATCGGCATAAGTCGCTGTTGCCCCAGGGACCTCAACGATGGTGTCTCCTGAGAAGCCGCGACGCACACCAGACGCATCTATAAAACTCCCCGTCAGTTTCCCTGTCGAATCGCTGTAACCGTATATTTCTGTTTCGACGGCACCCGGAAAATCATATTGCCGCAACTCACCATCTTCTAAGATGACACCATGGTAAAGACCCTCACTATCTTCGTAGTGTCCCGCAGCTAACCCATTATTGCCAAACGCATAGAAGTAAGTGTTCTGTGAACCGGGGAAGTCATACGTCGTGAAAACGCCGTCTATGAGTGTAAACCCGACGATCTTTTCACCATCAGCACTCCGGGTGTTGCCGGCGTAACCCTCAAAGTCGCTACTCGCCGTCAACGCTAAAAAATCTACACCCGGCACATCAATACTCTCATAAATGTAGTTGAATTCGGGTGGTGGGGGATACGCTATATCTCTAAATTTTGCAGCAGTTTCCGCGGTGGGTCTGGCGATAAACCCATGTCTACGTCCATCCGCTGAGTCGTAGTGTCCGACGACAGAACCGTCCTGATTGATATTCCAGCCTTCTGTGCTAACGCTGCCCGGAAACTCTAATTCAGATACGCCCTGCTGGGATGTGCCGACATAGGAGCGCGGGATGTCCCCCACGGCTTTGGCTCGAGTGACGATAATTCTTGTATCCGTGATACCGTGCACAAAAGAGTATTCCAGATTGGAGGGTTCCAGATAGTTATGAAATACAAACGTGCCATTTGGGGTACGCAGATAAGGATAATATAGACCTTCAGCATCTATGTAACTTCCTGTGACAGCACCTGCCGCAGTCACAAAATCGGCATAAGTCGCTGTTGCCCCGGGTACCTCAACGGTGATGTCTCCTGAGAAGCCGCGGCGAACACCGGACGCATCTATAAAATTACCCGTCAATACCTCCCTCGAATCACTGTAACCGTATATCTCCGTTTCGACGGCACCCGGGAAGTTGTATTCCCGAAGTTCGCCATCCTCTAAGATGACCCCGTGGTGGAGACCCTCGCTGTCCTCGTAGTATCCCGCAGCTAACCCATTATTGCCGAACGCATAGAAGTAGGTGTTCTGTGAACCGGGGAAGTCATACGTCGTAAAAACGCCATCTATGAGCGTAAAGGCAACCATTTTTTCCCCATCCGCACTCTTCGTGTAGCCGGCATAATCCTCAAAGTCGGAACTTGCCGTGAGTGCTAAAAACTCTACGCCTGGTACATCAACGCTCTCATAGGTGAAGGTGAATTCAGGTGTTGGGGATGGTTCATTATCGGTTTGTGCATCGGTGTTGCTTGGGAAAAAGGAATTGAAGTATACGAACAGCGTAAACGTGAAAAATAAAAGACTAATTTTAGTCGGATTATGCATAGTCTGGTTGTACCTTAAGAAAGAATCTTAGTTAAGGGTTCCTCCTGGAAGATTAAGTCGTGTTTACATTCAGACATCCTAAAAAGCGGATAAACCTAAATTGCCACTGGGCAAGAACTTATGAGCATGGAAATTTATGAATAAGAGATTGATAAATAGTTATAATGAAGATGATTAATTATACACAAATTTGATGCATAAATCAAATTATAGTTTGTGTATGGTTTCAGGATGAGGAAAATCGCCAGGATGTTCAAGCGAAACAGATTGTACTGCAAAGGGGCAACTTGGGTTATTAAGACTCCAGTTATGATTTTCAGTTCGCGTGATTCGAAAATCCTGCCATAATACAACATCTTAATACATCCGCTTTTTCAAGCGTCTGATTGTGACTCCCAAATCGGCTCTGGCGTTTGTGCTCGGAAATTCACTGTTCGAGCAAGGACAAATAAGAGGTCCGAAAGTCTGTTCAAACTCCTGATTATTTCAGGATTGACCTCTGCTTCGCGTGCGAGACGCACGACACACCGTTCACTTCGACGGCACACCACACGTGCGATATGTAAAATAGCACCAGCAGTGCAACCGCCCGGTAGAATAAAGTTCGTCAGCGGCGGAAGTTCCTCAGATAATGTGTCTATTGCGGTCTCCATCTCTGTGGTGAAATCTGCGGGTATGCGAAATTCAGCGGCTTTCGTATGTGTCGTTGGCGTTGCTAAATCCGCACCGACATCAAAGAGGTGGTTCTGAACGCGCGCCATGAGTTCGGAAAGATCAGTATCCTCAACAAGGGTCTGGGCATAACCGATATAAGCGTTCAGTTCGTCAACAGTGCCAATCGCTTCAATACGCGGTTCATCTTTCCCTAACCTCGTTCCGCCATAAAGCGCGGTCTCCCCAGAATCGCCAAATTTAGTATAGATTTTCATGCCAATTTATTATATACTCTCTCGAAAAAGGAGTCAAGCAAACATGGATAGTTTAGGAAAAATCATAAAAGTTGACGTTGTTGATTTGCGCGTTCCCACATCGGATACGCTACTGGGTTCCGACCCTTTTCATAAAAAACCGAATTATTCCGCAGTTCTAACGACCCTTGAAACAAGCACAGGACATCAAGGTATATCCGTAGCGTTCACCGCTGGAGCCGGAAATGATTGGATCGCTTACGGGGTTAAAGACCTTGCCCAACTCGTTGTTGGGATGGAGATGGCGACTTTCGTTGACGATCCCGGTGTGTTTCACAAGCTTCTTGTTGACCATCACCAATTGCGCTGGCTTGCTGACGGTGTTAGCCGAATGGCTATCGGGAGCGTTGTCAACGCGATGTGGGATGCTTGGGCAAAACTCGCTGATAAACCGCTCTGGAAACTCCTCGTTGATTTACCACCGGAGAAGATCGTGCAGTCTATCGATTGGAGGTACCTGCGCGATGCCCTGACCCCTGACGAAGCAGCGGAAATTCTCAATATACACTGGAACAGTCGAGAAACCCGCGAGCAAAACCTCCGTCAACAGGGACCGAAGGCTTACTCTACAGCAGGGTGGCTCGGTCTCACAGATGAACAGATTATCGAAACAGTGAATCAGGTCAAAGCCGCAGGACTTGACTGTTTCAAAATGAAGGTCGGACAGGATCTGGATTTTGACAAGAAACGTCTCGCCTTCATCCGAGAAGCAATCGGTTCAGAGGCGCGTCTGATGCTCGATGCCAACCAGATATGGGGTGTCGATGAAGCAATCGCTTATATGGAAGCGTTAGCACAATTCAAACCGACATGGATTGAGGAGCCGACAGCACGCGACGATGTACTCGGCTTCGTGAAAATTGCAGGTGCCTTAAAAAAACACAGTATTGGCGTCGCTACAGGCGAACAGGTGCCGTCGCCTGTCATCTTCA
Source organism: Candidatus Poribacteria bacterium (assembly GCA_965220065.1). GTDB lineage: Bacteria > Poribacteria > WGA-4E > WGA-4E > WGA-3G > WGA-3G. The sequence continues at coordinate 2,071,364 of OZ244804.1, read as the reverse complement.
AACAGTTAATCACGAGTGGGGCGATCCAGTACTGCCAGATTGACGCGACGCGGCTCGGTGGCGTCAACGATGTACTCGGCATCATCTTGATGGCAGCAAAATACAATATCCCTGTCTGCCCGCATGGTGGTGGTATCGGGTTGTGCAATATGATCCAACATTACGCCATTTGGGATCAAATTTGTGTCGCCGCGCATTCGGAAACACAGGTTGTTGAATACCTTAACTTCTTACAAGAGGACGTTTTCCTGCATCCGATTCAGGTACGCAATGGTGCCTATGTTACGCCAACGATCCCCGGTTGGGGACTTGAAATGTACCCGGAGTTCGTCGAGCAACACACTTACCCTACAGGTTCTGTCTGGCAGGGTAGAGAGTCCTCCGGGGGAATAACCTTTTTGGCGTAGTGGCTTTGGATTATAGTAAAGTCGAAAAATAAGGTGACGGATGTAGCATAAACTGTTAGTTTGTGTCTCTTTCGCACGCAGACTCACAGTCTACGCTACAATAAAAGTGTTCAGGTAATTATGGACTTTACGACAAATAAAAATGCGCGGTTAGAAACCGCGCAGATAAAAGAAGAGTACGCCTTTCGAAGTGAACTGTGTTAGGATTTCGCACCCTCAGCCTGTTCTTTAAACGCCGCTGCCGCTGATGTAATCCATCCACCAACGCCTGTCATCAGGAACCGCACGCCTGCCTTTACGTATTTCTCAACGGTCGCATCGGTTGTCAAAGTCCCGGCAACCCGTCCCGCCTCTTGGATACGAGCAAGCGCGGAGTCAATTGTATCCTGAACATCTGGATGTGTAAGATTCCCGATATGCCCCATGGAAGTCGCTAAATCCGATGGTGCTACGAAGAATACGTCAATATGATCGACGGTAAGGATATCCTCCAAGTTGTTAACCGCGGCAATGTCTTCAATCAGAACAATAACGAGTGTTTGTGAGTTGGCGACATCGAAATAGTCGTCCACCCCATAGCCTTGGCGACTGGTATACATCCCACGGTGTCCGATCGGTGCGAACTTCGTACCATCCACGACGTTTTGCGCTTCTGCTTTCGTGTTGACGTGCGGAACGCAGATGCCCATTGACCCACAATCCAATGTGCGATAGATAAGTCCTTGGTCGTTGCGATTGATCCGTGTGATAGAGGTCATCCCCCAGAGATCGCAGGCGCGCGTCAGATCCCCGAGTTGTGCCGCATCGACCCTCCCGTGTTCGCCTTCCAGCCACACGCCGTCGTATCCGTTCGGACCGAAGGTATCTATATCGTCAGCACTCGTCAACCCTGAGATAACGAATGCAAGGTCACCATCTGCCAATTTCTGTTTAACCCGATTTGGTCTTATTTCCATGGATTTCTCCTATAACGTTATTATTTTATAGTGAATTATCAAAGTGTGTGGACATTTCAGTGTAACGTAGACGAGAAAATACCTACCCCACGGTAGGCGAGGTTTCCTAACCTCGCCAGTTTACACTGTATTGTATATTTTACGGTAGAAATAAAGCGTATCAGGAATCCTGAAAGTTGTCTATAAAAAAGTGAAGTGCACACTTGGAAAGTACGCACTTCATTTGATGGCTCGCGTCTTTGCGAACCGAAATATTAACTCTGAAAACAGATACTTGTCCGTGCTACCTATTCACTGGCACTGGCGCGTATCAGATACATACCCATCGCACCATTTAACAATGGGAGTATGCCATCGAAGATAATCCATATCAATGATCGGGTGTTGTGACCGACGGCAGTAAAGTCCGATCCAATATCGCTGATGCCAAACCAGTTCCAGAAGAAAATTATAGCCGCGAACATGAACCCATAGAACATTACATTCCCCGCGATGAACTCTTGAACGCTCGAATCCGCACCAGCACGGCTCATACGGATGTAACCGAATATCACTCCCAGTATTATTGAAATAGCAGAGAGCCAGTTGATATAATCCCAAGCGGAGCTGTAGGGACTATCTTCGGTGGAGGTATGGTAAATCGGTTCGAGTACCGTCTGGATGGCGACTATCGCCGCAATGACGATAAGTACAACGCCTATAATTCGTTTGAGGGCTGCCATGAGAATTTCCTCCTCTTCTTCCCTTATTGGATATAGTTGAATCCTATCCCAAGAAACGAAACGGAAAAATTCGCCAGATTGCCCATATTATACATTTTTAAACATTTAATGTCAATTTTTTTTACAAAAAAGTATAAATGCCCTGCTTCATTTGAAATCGGTAGAGATAAACGCCTCAATCTCCGCGGCATACCTCTCAAAATCACGCTCAGGCGAGAGATTTCAAGTTGTCCAACTGCGTAAGGGTATCTATCTCCCAACGCTCTATTTCTGGATTGATGCGTAAATAATTGCCCTTTAGCAACAGTTCCGCTGTATGTGCGGATGCTTGGGCTTGCAATGTCATTACGTAGGAGGTCAACTTCGCACCACCCCATCCCGTGATAAATCCCCAGCCTCGTTGCTGCCGATACATGTTTACTGAATGCCCTGTGCCAACGGACAGCATCCGAATTTCTCGTGCTTCCTTCCTGAACGCTGAGAGTGCCTCTGTGGCGGCAATTGTGGAAGGGTTGTTTGCCCATAAGCAGCCGTCTGCTAACAAGAGATCCTCAACGGATTTTGGTGGAAAAAATGTAGGCGCGGCACAGGAAGCGAGGATCGCATCTCTCAGACTCACATCTTTACTTGCAGGGGGCGTACCCTCCGAATCGCGATGTCCATAATCGGATCTAAAAATGTGAACTTCACTTTTGGCGATCTCTGAGCTTGTTATCATCAATGGGGTTGCGATTTCACCGAGAGGTGTTGCCGGAATATGCTTGGCGATAACTTGGGCGAGTTGTTCGCTTGGATATTTACTGAGAAACAGCGGGATGCGATACCATCTTCTTCGGAAGATGTAGGGTGTTTCTGTCTCAAACAGTTCGACAATCTCCGCCATTGGAATGTCGGAAACAGCGGCACCGGCGATGATTGCGCCTGTGCTCGTTCCAGCAATGAGGTCGAAACAGGGTTTGATACGTATACCAAAAGCCTGTTCAATCTGGGCGAGGAGTTGGGCGGTGTATATGCCGCGAGTGCCGCCGCCATCTAACGCGAGGATGTGAAATGTATCCGTGTTCTCCATTGATCTCTCTGTAACCAACGGGCAATAAATTGCCCTACTACAAACCTCCTTTGCGTTTAAGTGCTTTGAGGCGCGGTCTGAAAACCTTGTCAAACAGTTCCAGTTTTGATGCAAGCCACTCATGCAGGTTGGGCCAATGAGTTTCGTCTGTTAGATCGATATCCGTCCTCTGTAAGAATATCCGGCTACCTTGGTATTCAAGAGATTCATGCCATATAAGGGGTTCAGCAAATTCTCGCTCAATTTCTTTTCGTTGTTTCTTTAGCGGGTAGAAGTATTTCATCTCGCTTTGCCATTCTATGCAGAGTCTAATACCAATCTCTTTCTTTTCGTTAATCAGATAGGCATCTATGTAGAATTCATCCCTATAGTGTTCTGTGTCGAAATTTAGGAGACTCCACGTGCCGGATTGCAGGCCTTTAAGAGGCTTACCTATCTGAGTCATGTAATCGCTCCATTCTCTCCAAAACCTCTCCACCCACAGTGGAGTTTCAGGTGGCGCCTTGGATGCTGCCCTTTGTGTGTCCCGCCTTATCGGATGTCTCCAATCCTTCGGCTTGGAGACGATCTCAAATTGTGGTGCAGGAGTTGAGTTTCCAATCTGCCATACCCTAATCTCTATCCCGAAGTACCGAAACTTTTCATTTGTAATCTCATTGAAGTGATTAAGCGCAGCAAGGTGTTCTGCTCTGAACTCCTTCGCAATCCAGATAATGGTGTGGATACCTGGACTTGATGAATACGTCATAATTTGCCCGAAATGCTTATGATCACTTCGTTCCAACTGGCTCTCAATCAGGACCCGTGAGCCGTCCACTGCGTTTCTGCACAGTATATCGGCTCGAAAGTTCCCAACATTGAATTCTTGACCCTCAAGTTCAAGGGCCATACCGAGGGTTTCCCCTAGGGAAAGAAAGATTTTCTGCTTTTGCTAACCACGGTGTGAAATCTGGAGCCTCATTGGGCCAAATCTCATGGAGTTCAACAGGTTCAAGACGGAAAAGTTCTTTAGACATAAAAAGTCCTATCTCCTTTATCGATTTTTGTCTCTTTGCATTAGACTTGTAATCAATCTACCACACGTCTCTGCCAAAATCAACTGAATTTTGGCACTTGACACAATCCCACAATTTCTGTTAAAATGCTTTTCAAAACAACAGCACGAGGAGCACTCATGAATCGTAGAAATTTTTTAAGGCACGGAAGCACCGCGTTGGCAGGGATCTTTCTCGCGAGCAGTCCGTTGCGTGTGTATGCCGATCATCACGTGGGTCAGCAATTACCACCGTTACCTTATGCGTACGACGCGCTTGAACCCCATATTGACAAACGCACAATGGAAATCCATCACGGAAAACACCACCAAGGTTACGTCAATAAACTCAATGCGGCGATCGCACGCAGCCACGACTTACAGCACATGACCCTTGAGGGCATGCTCCGAAATATTGAAAAGGTGCCGAAAAATCTCCGTCAAGCCGTCATCAACAGCGGCGGTGGGCATGCGAACCATACGCTTTTCTGGAACATCATGACCCCCGGTGGCAGCGAGCCGACAGGCAAAGTTGCAGAAGCCATTCAATCCACTTTCGGTTCCTTTGATGCCGGAAGTGAAATGTTCATCAAAGCCGCGAAAACGCGTTTTGGATCAGGGTGGGCATGGCTCGTCGTTGATGAAAACAAGAAGTTGCAGATTTACTCGACATCAAATCAGGATAGTCCGCTGATGAAGGGACACACACCAGTCCTCGGTCTCGATGTCTGGGAACACGCCTATTACCTCAAATATCAGAACCGACGCGCTGATTACATCGACGCGTGGGGCAAAGTCGTCAATTGGGAACAGGTCAACACCAACTATCTCGCGGCAGTGAAAGCTTAAACTTGGCTACAAGTCGCGCCGAATAAGAAAAGAGGAGGCACTATGGAGCGTAGAGATTTTTTGCGACAGAGCGGTTTAACGCTTACTGGATTGCTACTCAGCCCGTGGGCAGTCTATGCCTTCCCGAGCCGCGAGGGTGAAGTGCTGATCCCGTTCACCGATCAACCGCCTGAATCGTCTTCAGAGCGTGTTTTACTGGATTGGAATCAGCTTGATTCCTTTATCACGCCAAACGATAAATTCTTCAACGTTTCGCACTACGGCACGCCTGAAGTAGACCTCGCGACGTGGAAACTGGAAGTAAGCGGTTTAGTTGAAAACTCGCTGATGCTCACGATTGAAGACATTAAAGCGCGCCCCCGACAAGAGGTGACCTTTACGTTGGAATGCTCCGGCAATCACGGATTTCCAACGTTCACGGGCGGTATCGGTAACGCAAGATGGGCGGGTACACCGCTTGCACCAATCCTCAAGGAAGCCGGCATTAGGGAAGATGGTATTGAGGTCATCTTCTTCGGGCACGACGTCGGGGAAGAGGAACGACGCGATGTAAAGATGCGCCAGAATTTTGCTCGGAGTATGTCCGTTGAAGACGCGCTACAGGACACCAATCTCCTCTGCTATGAGATGAACGGTGAACCGCTACCACACGGGAATGGTGCGCCGTTGCGCTTGATCGCTCCGGGTTGGTACGGCATTGCGTGCGTCAAATGGCTCAAACGCATCGAGGTACGCGACACCCGGTTTATGGGAAGATTCATGGGACGCGATTATGTCACGATACGCGAGGAGAAACGTCCCGATGGTGAATCGGTCTGGATGGAAACTTCCGTTGGTAGAACAAAGTTGAAATCGTTAGCGGCGAAGGTAACCCGCATTGGCAATAAATACCGTATCTACGGTGCCGCATGGGGTGCTCCCATCCAAACGGTTGAAGTGAGCATTGGTGGTGGTGCGTGGCAAAAGGCGACGATAGATCCCGAAGAGGACGCCGAATTCGCATGGAAAATCTGGCATCTCGACTGGAACGGTCCTTCAAAGGGTGAACACACCGTCGTTTCCAGAGCCATTGATGCCATGGGAAACATCCAACCCGCAGGCGATTCCGACTACATCACTGGGAAACACACCTACTGGGAGAGCAACGGTCAGGTTGTCCGCCAAGTCAATATCGAGTAGCCTCTTTGTGGGTTGGAAACTTAATGATGGGCCGCTCTCCATTTCATTAACCCAAGCCCGCAACATCGGCGCGGGCGACTCGTGAGAATGATGCGTCAAAGTTCTGACTTACATTGTTCTTCCGCAAGGTAAAATTAAAGATATGAAAATAACCGATGCACAGAAACAGCAATTCCAAGAGGAAGGCTATTTCATTTTAGAGAATGTTATCCCAGAACCGCTACTGGAGTTGCTCCGCGGTGAATGCGGAACCTTTATCGATCAAATGGATGCTGAGATGGACCGACAGGACACGGATGTCCTTGGCATCAACCATCGCGACAAACGATATTTCGTCTCAAACTGCTTCAGGAAACAGCCGACACTTCGTGAATTCCTATTCAGCGATTTAATGGCGGAGGTCTGCCGTGCCACTTTAGGCGATACGGCGTATCTCTTCTGGGAACAGTATGTCGTCAAAGGCGCAGAAGCGGGAATGAAATTCAGTTGGCACCAGGATTCAGGCTACGTCGGTTATCCTGATCATAAGCCGTATCTCACCTGTTGGTGTGCCCTTGATGATATGTCCGAAGAGAATGGAACCGTCTATGTGATGCCATTCTCACACATCGGCATCCGTTCATGGGTGAAGCATGTCCGTGAAGAGGGTAGCAACGATATGGTGGGCTATTTCGGACCGGAGAAGGGTGTCCCTGCGATTGTGCCTGCAGGGAGCATTGTCGCATTCACGAGCATCAACTTCCACTGCAGCGGCACGAACTACACCAGTAATCTGCGACGTGCCTACCTTGCGCAGTATTCCGCGGAACCGCTCCTGGCACACGATGGAAGCCGTTTGTGGGGCAATGCAGAACCGTTGCTACGCGATGGCAAGTCTGCTGTCGGAGACCCACCACCAGACATCACCTCGCGGTTTGATTAGCCTCTCATCAAAGTTATAGGCGCGGCTTCAAACCGCGCCTACGGGAAATCGGGGCTTGTAATTCTTTAGTGACCGATTCAGTTTCATCTATTCTTTTACCTTTCTTGTTCCCTGAAGACGACTAAATCCAGTCAAATAATCCCCAATCGTATCTTGGATACTTCGCGCCGATCTTGCTGGACCGACATAGTGGCTGATGAGGATACCGAACGCAAATACCTCATCGTCTGCAGTCACGGTATAACCCGCAAGAGCAGAGACACCGCTCAACGTCCCTGTTTTCGCACGCAGGACCTTTTCGGCGGACACACCTTGCATCCGATTTTTCAAGGTGCCATCGACACCCGCGATCGGGAGAGATGCCAGAAACTCCGGCATCAATTCAAAGTTGTGATACATATAGATGAGCAACTTCGTGAGCAATTCCGCGTTGAGGAGGTTGTACCGAGAAAGTCCAGAACCGTCAACGAATCGGTGTGTCGGCGGCGCGTCCATAATTTCCCCTAAAAATTCGGCGATGGCTTCTCTCCCTTTTTTCCACGTCCCCGGTTCACCCATCACCTCGGCACCTATCGTCTTGAAGAGCAATTCAGCGACCCAGTTGTCACTCGGTTTGTTCATCAGCCTGAGAATATCAGTGAGTGGCGGTGATAGATGCCTGGCGATGCTGTGTGCATCCGATGGAACTGTTCCAGAGACGATTTTACCTGTCACGTGAACCCCTTTTTCTATAAGCGCAGTTTTCAAGAGGTGTCCACAGGCGAAGGCTCTGCTCATTGTGCTGGCATTCGGTTCGACTTCTCGAATACTCAAAGCACTGATCCACAGCGGTCTATCGTCCCGCATCCATCCCGGACCTTCCCAAACGGGGTCGAGATATGTTTCATCAACGACGATCTGACCCTGTATCGACTTCACGCCGCTTTGCAGCAATGCATCACCCAATTTTACAACATCTTGCGGTTGGAGCACTGGATCAGCCCTGCCTTTTAGATAGATGTTTCCTACGACTTCACCCTTCACAATGGTATCCGCATAGAGTGTTGTTTCAAATTGGAAGTCTGACCCCAGTTTCGCTAAGGCAGTTGCTGCTGTGAAGAGTTTTGTTGTAGAGGCAGGATGGTGTAACTTGTGGCTATTTTTTTCGTAAATCACTTCCCCCGTTTCAACGGCAACCACTTTGATACCGATACTGGCATTTGTGAACAACACTTCTTCCAAAACGGCATCAATATCGGTGTGTAGTTTTTCGAGTGGATCGACAAGGGGTGTCGGTGGTTCGGTTTGAACCGGCGTGGTGGCAAAGATTCCGCAACCTGAGAGCAACATCGCACCACATAATAGAAAAGTAGCAAAAAACTTCATGATTACTAATATTATCACAATTGAGCGAATTGTCAAAATATAAACCGATTATAATTAACAATAAACTTCGATTTTGGCGGTTCAAAAAGGACACAGCGTGAGGTTTTTATTCTCTCATTGGCACTCCGTAAGACCCAGACAAAATTTGACTTTTGCTCTGAGATGTGTTAAAATATCATAAGGTAAATTAACAACAATTATGAGATAAAAGAATGAAAGGAGACACCGAATTTTGGCGTATCCTGAAGCCAAAACTTGCCGTGAAAAGCAACATGGTTGAATTTTATGACACAACACTCAGGGATGGCAGCCAAGCAGAAGGCGTAGCATTTTCTGTTGAGGATAAACTTATCATCATAGAGGTGCTGGATAAGTTAGGTATCCGCTATATCGAGGGCGGTTATCCCGGTTCCAATCCGAAGGATATAGAATTTTTCAAGCGTGCGAAAGGTATGACCCTGGAAACCGCAATGATCGTACCATTTGGTAGCACGCGCTATCCTACCTATACTGCTGATACCGATCCAAATTTAACCGCTTTATTGGATACTGGTGCGAGGATTGTTACAATTTTTGGGAAGAGTTGGCGACTCCATGCCACGGATGTCCTACGCGTCACAGCAAAAGAGAACTTGGAATTGATTGAGAGCTCTGTCCGTTATCTCGTGGAAAATGGTCGCGAGGTCATCTACGATGCTGAGCATTTCTTTGATGGTTACGCCGACGATGCTGAATATGCAATGGAAACGCTACGAGCCGCCGCCGCTGGAGGCGCGAGTTGCCTCGTCCTCTGTGATACGAATGGCGGCAGATTACCGTTAGAAATTCAGGAAGGTGTCCACGTCGTTCTTTCCGATCTGTCATTGCCTGTCGGTATCCACACCCACAACGACGCAGGAATGGGTGCCGCAAACGCAGTGCTCGCCGTGCAAGCCGGTGCAACCCACGTACAAGGCACTTTCAACGGCTACGGTGAACGGTGCGGAAACGCGAACCTTGCCTCTATCATCCCCACAATTCAACTCAAACTCGGGATAAAGTGCCTCAGCGATACACAATTGCAAGCAATAACAAGCGTGTCCCGACTCATCAGTGAATTGGCGAACCTCCCGCATGATGAACGTCAACCCTACGTTGGACGTTCCGCCTTTGCCCATAAAGGGGGTTTACATACCGATGCCATCCGTAAAAACCGCCTGACTTATGAGCATATCGTGCCAGAGACAGTCGGTAATACGCAGCGGATTCTCGTTTCCGACCAAGCAGGACGCGGCACCATCATGAAAAAAATCGAAAAGGAATATCCCGATTACGACAAGGATTCGCCGCAGGTGCTGGAACTCTTCAAACGCCTCAAAGAAGCGGAACAGGATGGCTACCAATACGAAGCCGCCGAAGCATCGTTTGAGCTTTTGACGCATAAGGTATTTAACGGATACGAATCCTTCTTTGATCCTGTCGGTTTCCGCGTGATTATCGAACAGTTCAGTGACTTCGCTATGCGTTCTGAAGCAACCATAAAGGTTACAACCCCAGACGGTCTTACGGCACATACCGCCGCTGATGGAGATGGACCCGTCAACGCGCTTGATACCGCGCTCCGAAAAGCACTTGAGCAGTTCTACCCCGCCTTACAGACAGTTCGGCTCATAGATTACAAAGTTCGGGTATTGGATACGAAAGCAGGCACCGGTTCAAAAGTTCGGGTGTTAATTGAAGCAGGCGATGGTGAAAGGGTTTGGAGTACCGTCGGTGTTTCAGAGAATATTATCTCCGCAAGTTGCGAGGCACTCATAGATAGTTTTGAGTATAAACTCTATATAGACAAAGCCCTCGTCGCTTCGACGCAAACTTTTTAATTTTACCTTGCGGTTAAACGACGTAGGTTAAAACTTTGAAGTGCTTTTCTTAAGGGTCGCCTGCGCCGTTGTTGCAGGCTTAGGGTTCGGTTTTAGGGGAGTACGGATGCCATTGAGATACAATAACCTCACCTACAAATAAAGTTCAAAAACATCTCGCCTTGAGGGCACCGTGCCTCACATCTTTGGGGGAAAACATGGGACATTTAGACACAATTGAAAAAGCCGCACAGAAATTGATCACACTCTGTCAAAAAGAGAAACAAACAAAAACCGACAAAGAGAAAATGTTCGTGATACATGCCGAGATCTTTAAAAGCATCGAAAATCTCGCCGAATGCGAACTCTGCGGCGCAATCACGGAAATGATTGTAACAATGACCTTGGCTGATGTCACAGCGAAACTATGTAAGGAATGTGGAGTCAAATCGCTGGAGACAGGGAAAATTCAGGCTTCCAAACAGGGGACATCTCGAAAACGAACTCGCCGTGCGAAGACACCGGCATCTGCCTCGTCGAAATCAAAGTCCAAAACCGATAGAGCACCTTCCAAGCGTGCAACACCCGTTGAAGAACCGGAAACACCAGCCGCGCTGCACACCCGTATCGAAGCACAGACCGGCATCAAGAAAGCCAATGTGAAGCGGCTCCATAAGATTGTTCAGGACATTGCCACCCCTATGACCCCGGCACATACACTCGCCTATGTCCAACGCGAGGTAGAGATAGCAAAGATAAAGGTGGACGCAGATGCATTAAAAAAAGCCGTCCCTCTACTGACGTGACAGGAATCCAAAGCGCGTAGCCTGCAACAATACGCAGAAACGCCCAAGCAAAAACACGCAGGCGGATTTGAGGAACACTCTTCAGCGTTCAAACGGACGTTATTTCTCCGCAAGGTAAAATTAAGAACCTGTCTCGATGTGCCTTGCCCATTCGCGATTCGCCTGATACCACTCTACAAGTGCGGTGATACCTTCACGAAAACTAACTTGTGGACGCCACCCCAACAATTTTTCCGCTTTTTGAATGTCTGCCCATGTCGCTCGGGCATCCGCTGGATGGAACGGATGATGCGAAAGTATCGCTTCTTTGCCAACCAGCTCCTCTATCAATCGGATCGTATCAATAAGCACAATCGGACTGTCTGAACCGAGATTAATCACCTCGTACTTGAGAGGTTTCAGTCCCGCAATCACACCACGGGCAATGTCCTCAAGGTAGGTATAGTCTCGTGAGGATTCTTTGCCATCCCCATAGACGGTAACCGGTTTCCCTTCGCTAATCCAATGTACAAAGCGAAACGCGCTCATATCGGGTCTGCCAGCGGGTCCATACACAGTGAAAAAACGGAAGATTGTCACGTCGATGCCGTGGAGATGATGGTAGCTGTGGCAGATCGCTTCGGCACCTTTTTTTGAGGCGGCGTATGGAGATAACGGTCCGTCTGTGTTTGCCGCTTCACTGAACGGAAGTGGATTATTGTCTCCATAGAGGCTTGACGTAGAAGCCAACACAAATTTCTTTACTTCAAATTCGCGGCACAAATCCAGTAAATTCAGCGTGCCAGTCACGTTTGTATCCTGATATACCCATGGATCTTCAACAGAATGCCGGACGCCAGCACGCGCCGCGAGGTTAATCACAGCGTCAAATGTAGCGGTATTCCTCGTGGATACCTGCTCGAATATTACACGCAATGTATCCCTATCACAGATGTCGGATCGGTGGAAGTGGAAGTTAGGGGTGCCTTCAAGCTGATTGAGCCGCCACTGCTTGACCTGTGTATCATACGCGGCATTTATATTATCGATCCCAACGACGGTATGCCCCGCTTCTAACAAGAACTCGGTCACTTTCCATCCAATAAACCCAGCGCAACCGGTGACAAAATATTTCATGTTTTTTCCCCTTCATCCTTTCGGCGAAGCTTGCCCTCAAAACTCGCAATCTGATGTGAACGCTTTAAAACGTTCTTGAAACATTGACAATGCCATGTTCGACAGTTCATATTGTGTTTGAGCGTCCGTTTCTAACTTTTGTAATTCGGTTTCGTGTTGCGACAGTAGCGCGTCAACTTCGTCAACTTCCTGTTTCAATACGAGGGTAGTTTCAAGTGCTGTGGTTTCACTGGTACACGCTGTCAGCAATTCGTAATAGAGTGGCACGCCACCATCAAGTCTTTTGAAATCGTGGTGTATCTGGTTCAACACGCCACGGTAATGCTCAGGGACCATCGGGTTTTCTGTTTCAGCGAGCGTTTTTAAAGTGGTACCTAACTGGGTCAATTGAATCTGCTTATCCGACCAGAGAATCTTTTTCGCGACACCGTCCACATTATCGCTATCTATAACGGGGGCGTGCTTCTGTAGGTTATCGTGAAGTTGTGTTTCCAATTCAATTAACTCGGCTTGAAACGCCTTGATACGACGTTTGAATTCCTCGGAATGGGCTCGGACTTCAGGGAACTTCTCGTGAAGTGCCTCATATTTTTCTTTTAATTTCTGAACCTTCAAAATATAGGTAGGATAACGCACCTTGAGGCTCTGAGAAAGTACCTGTATTTCCTGCAAGTCGCTTCTGGTCAGTTTTCTAACTTGTTTACCTTCCAACAGTCCTATGAACCCATATACTGCGGCAAATAAACCGCAAAGGGTTAGAAGAATAGACGCTAAGATCTGAAAAACCCCGTCATCCACCGCCACGCGAATTGCTAAGAAACCGAATCCACTAAGAAGCAACCCCGCAACAAGGGCAAAGATTGGATTAGACAAATAGGGTTCTCTCTTAATTCTTGTAGACATACACATTTCCCTCCATCAAAGAGGGCATTATATGATCGGAGCAAAGTCAAACATAGAGATTAATGTGGGTCGGGTGTTGCTAAAAGCCTGTTGATCTCTTTTGTGAGTTCGGCGTAGGTTGCTGAATCGAAATTCGCTTTTTGGTGAAACGTGATCGTGCCTTTCGGTGAGATGAGGTAGAGCGTCGGTTTCTTTTTTTCCGTCTGATACCGCTTATGTACCGCTCCTTTCCAATCCAGTAGGAATTTCACAGCAGGCGGATTTTTCTTCAGTTGGTTCCTGATAAACCGTTTCGGTATGAATCCGGGAACGCTCCGTAAATCGCCAATGATGTAGGCGACAACCTGTTTGTTTTCTCCGTACGCCTTCTGGAACGCTTCTGCCCACTTGTCATCTTCCTTCCGAATCTTTCGGTTACCCATAATGAGAAAGACGACCTTACCACGCAACTTTTTTAGGCTGTGCTCCTTCTCCTCCGCGTCTTGGAGTGTCCAATCCGGTGCTGTGTCGCCTACTTTCGGTGCCGTTTCTGATTTTTCATCGGCAAAAGACACGAGCACTCCAAAAAAGGTAATACTAATGACAGCAGCGATAAACAGTTTCATGGCAGCCCTCGGTTTCTTGCGTTTCTTATCCACATTCTAACACGCTCTGGGAACAAATGTCAAGTTGACTTTTCCCATAAAACCTGCTACGCTATTAGAGAAGAAAATCGTGTTGACAAACGCTTTCCTACTACAGGACTCGTAACATGAATACTGAACGCACTATCCCAACACTTTTGAATCAGATTCGGGAGGAAGTCCTCCCATCCATCGCACATCCGTCGGATCTCCAGACGACTGAGAGCTTACAAGATCTCAGAAGTCGGCTCCACAGCATCCACTATTACTGCATCCGGACGCAAGCTCCTGATCCCGTTTGCAACCGAGTAGAGATCTTGCTGTCAACGAGTTCAGACCTTTGGCATCTCATCGCTGAAAATGAGTTGATGCTGAAAAATCTCAAGGAGTACACACGCGTGCGGACCTTCTCTGCAGAGGCAGAAGGGATTACCAATATTGAGGAACTCCTCTCTGGCGAAGATACCCTTCGCGATGTGCTCATCAATAGTGTGGCTTTTATGCTCAATTGGAAAGCGAATACAATCTGGGTGGATTCTGCGAAACGCGCACGCACCGCAATGGCAAAAAATTATATGCTGGAGATCCAGGATCGCATCTGGCAGTTCATCAAAGAGAGCACAGTCGAAACAGAGGACGACGACTTAGAAAAAGCCGAACAGATCCGAGAACGCGCAGACAGACTGCTCGCGGTCGTTCATGCCAGCGATTTACCGACAGAAGCACAGGTTACGCTCCTGATGCAAATCTATACGTTACTGCTGCGACTTCAACTCGGTCAGTTGATCATCCAATTAGAAGCCCTTCAAGACCAAGAGAACGGAACGGACACATGAAAACACGTCTTTTCGGTTTTTTAATTTTACCTTGCGGAAGCAGAAAAGAGGTTAGGAATTTGACGCGCCCTTCTCACGAGTCGCCTGCGCCGATGTTGCAGTCTCGGTTTTTGGTATTAATTCTGTTGAAACTTGCTATCAGAGGTCTACGTTCCAATAATTTCTTCCGCAACGTGGGGATTGTATGCTGCAACACGCTCCTGCTACTTCTACTCCATAGCGCGTTCGCCGCCGAGATACCTACTATATCACCGGGAGAAGAGGTACGCATCACGGCTCCAAAAACGGGGAAGACCTTTCTGCTTTACGTTCCGGTGGATTACACCGATGAACGTCCGTTTCCGGTTATTTTTTGTTACCACGGCTACCGTGGATCAGCTACAACGTGGCCCTTCAAACAGGTGACAAAGGGACAAGGGTTTATTGTTATCGGTATGAATTACGCAACCGATGCTTACTACCATAAACTCCGCTTCACCACAACCGGACCGGAGAAAATCTTCTTCGATGAGGTGTTAGAAATTATCTCGACACGGGTGAACGTTGCCCAAGACTACATTTTTATGGGAGGGTATAGTCAAGGTGGCTACTCAAGCACCGTTCTCGGAGAACAACTGTTAGATCGGTTAGCGGGGAATATCGTCCTTGGTGCTGGTAGATGCTATGTGGATATGAAGTCTCCACCAGTGGAACTCATCCGCGGGCATCCATTCTTCTATGGTGTAGGGGAATTGGATGACCCACATTACCCGCGCGCAAAACGTGCTCTGCAGTTTTATACAGAATGCGGTGCAGATGTGACTTTTGAGGGGTGGGAAAATGAAACGCACAAACTCTCTCCACAGTGGATGACGAAAACAAAAATGCGGGAGTGGCTTATCGCTTATGGACCCATGAAACAGGTTGAATCTGGGCTTGAAAAGGCGAAAATCGCTGAAAAGGGTGATAGATTCGGCGAGGCGCTCACACTTTACACCCAAATTGCGGAGATTTTACCTGATGTGGAACTGTGCCGCACGGCAAAAGAATCGGCAACACATCTCAGCATCCAAGCCGAAACGCGATTCAATCGGCTAAAAAAGACAACTGATGAGAAACCGTACACTGAGACAGTAAAGGCTTTAGAAGCATTCCGTGATAAGTATACCGGCAGCGTCTTTGAAAAGCACGCAGTGCAACTGCTCAATGAGCTGCTAAATGCCAAAGCAGATGCGTTAGAAGGTCGAGCGCGCGAGGCAGAAGCACAGAAAAACTATGCTCGTGCGCTACAACTCTACAAACTCTATCTTACCTACTTCCTGGAAGCAAAACGCTACTCGGAAGTCCAAAAACATGTAAAAACTTTGAGAAACAAAACAGGTTTGAAGTAAGGAGGCTCTATGAAAAAAGAATTGTTTGAAGAACTTGTCGGTGTCATAGCGACCTTGAGAAGTGAGAACGGGTGTCCATGGGATCGGGAGCAGACACATAAAAGCCTAAAATCTACGCTTATTGAGGAGACCTACGAGACACTTGAAGCGATCGATGCAGGTGACCCCCAAAAATTGAAAGAGGAATTGGGCGATCTTCTGCTAAACATCATGCTCCAAGCACAGATCGCGGCAGAACATAAGGATTTTGACATCTACGCTGTAATTGAAACACTGACGGAGAAACTCATTCGGCGACATCCGCACGTCTTTGGTAATGTCGATGTTGAGGATTCAGATGAAGTTGTGAAAAACTGGGAGGAGATTAAACGCCAAGAGGCGGGCTATGAGGATCGGAAATCAGTGCTTGACGGGATTCCTGACGCGCTTCCGACACTTCTCCGCGCCCAGAAGATACAGAACCGAGCAGCGCGTGTCGGTTTCGATTGGGATGAACTCGCCGACGTTGTCGCTAAAGTCGACGAAGAGCTCCAAGAAGTCAAGGCGAGTATCAGCGCGGATAAACCGGAAGCAATTTCGATGGAACTCGGAGATCTATTTTTTGCCATCGTCAATCTGTGTCGTTTTATGGAGATCCAAGCCGAAGAAACACTGCGAGGGGCAAACCGCAAGTTCGTGACACGCTTTAAATGGATGGAAGCGGAATTAGAACGCCGCGGCACAAATTTTGAGTCGCAAGATTTAGAGAGTCTCGATGCAATCTGGGAAGAAGCAAAAAAAGCGGAAGTTAACACGGATTGATTCTATCTTTATTTTTATGCAAATCTCCTGACACAGAAATTTAGAGTCCGAAACGGGAGTACAGGTAGACAAATGGCAAATTCATTGTTGGATCTGTTGATACAAAAATGTGAAAACCATCCGGACTATGAATGGTACACTGAACTCTTTAATCGGTTGGATCCAACAGCATCACCACGGATAGAACTGGTGCACCGCGCAGAACTATCAATATCTGAACGCCGTAAGAAACTCGGAATCTTTTCAGGCTCTTTCAATCCGCTAACGCTTGCGCACACCAAGATGATCGAGGATACGGTTGCTGAGTACGAGTTGGATGAACTGCTCCTACTCCTGGCAAAAGCGAATGTAGATAAAACGGTGTTCGGCTTACCGCTTGCTGCGAGGCTCTTGACGCTCGAAAGGTATACGAAGAGCCGAGAGAGGTTTTCCGTCGGTGTATCGAGCCACGGTAGGTATATTGATAAGGTCACCGCTTTAAAAGCTATTTTACCACCAGAAACCGAGTTTCACTTTATCGTCGGATACGATACCCTCGTGCGAATCTTCGACCCGAAATACTATACAGATTTCCACGCCGAATTAGGAGAACTGTTTACGGAAGCCCGTTTCGTTGTCGCGAACCGGGCAGAGTCAGATATTAAGACAATAGAGTCATTCATGAACCAACCGGAAATTTGCCGATATGTCCCCTATGTTTCCTGCCTTCTACTGCCCGATGTTTATGCTTATATGTCCTCAACGGAGGTTCGCGAACTGTTAAAGCGGGGCGAATCCATCGAACACCTCGTACCACCCAGTATTCTTGCCATGCTCCACTAACGCCTCTCCGGCGATTCTCTCAAAAACCCCGTTTAATCTGCCCTTTTGTAAAGGATTCATCCCGAAACACATCATATCAAATGTTTCTGTTTTGCTACATACTCCATAGATTCTCCGTCTATTGTGTTTAAATACACACATTTTTCTCCCTTATTCTTCCCTGTTGGCGTCTCTGCGATGGCATGATTCTTGCTACTTCCTAAACATTCATTAGTTGGAAAACTTAATATAACAAATTTGAAACCGACTAATGAGTATTTTCGTTTATTACATGTAATCATTTAGGCGATAAGCTCAAAATTTGAGAAACGCCAACAAACTCATATAGAGTTATCATAGAAATCAGATGTTGAGGAGAATGTACGATGTTCAACGGAATAGAAATCATTATCGGCAGTTTGGGTGCCCTCATCGGTATTGGTGGCGGTTACTTAGTCCTTTCTGCCTTCTTCGCGGGCATCCGGCATATCACGAAGCCCGGTGCTGTAGAGGTCAAAGAAACGACGCAAAAGAAATAGTCATTGAACATGTAGATTACACCGAAAAGGCTTGACAATCGAAGTGTTTTGTATTACAATTTATAAGCACTTGCGGAGGGTCTACCACCGCGCGCTCTTTTCGTGCCTGATACATTGCGAAACACAATGACGTTTACATTGAAAACGAACAGCGGCAGCTATGCAGTATCGCGCTCTCCATTCATGGGATGTCACTCCTGAAGAAGCACGGAGGATCCAAAATGGACTCCGTAGGCAGGTGGTTAGAACAGACCGGTTTGGGAGAATCAATACCGTTGCTGGGGTAGATATCGGACTGAAAAAGGACATCGCACGCGCATCCGTGGTAGTCCTCAGTTTTCCCGAGTTGCAGGTGGTAGATAGCGTGGTTACTGAGAGCCCTGTTCGTTTTCCTTATATACCGGGGTTGTTGTCCTTTCGGGAAATTCCACCGCTACTCACAGCATTCACGCAGTTGCAAACCGAACCTGATCTGGTGATAGTAGATGGACAGGGGATCGCACACCCAAGACGATTTGGACTCGCATCTCACTTGGGGTTGATTTTGGATAAGCCGGCGATTGGATGTGCAAAATCGCGGCTCTGTGGACAATACGAGGAACCGGAATCGGAACAGGGATCTTACACGTACCTGATGGATAAAGACGAAGTGATTGGTGCCGTTGTTCGCACGCGTAAAAACGTTCAGGTGGTGTACATATCTATAGGACACCGGATCTCTTTGGATGCCGCACGCACATGGACGCTCGCGTGTTGTCGCGGCTATCGCTTACCCGAGACGACCCGTCATGCACATAACGCTGCATCCGGTAAAGAACACCTGTTAAAATAAGTCAAAAAAACGGAGCCTGCAACAACGACGCAGGCGACTCGAACACGGGAATCATCAAGTCCAAAGCGTCCCACCGATCCGCAAGGTAAAATTAAAAGTGATTCCAACACCATGAACGATAGCAATTCATTGCACTGGTCCTTCGACTACAATTACGGTGCTCAAAACCCCCAATTTGCACAAGAATTAATCGAGACGCTTCGCGGATATGACCCGGAAGCGGGCACACACGGCACCCGGACAGGGCAGGCTCTCACGCATGTTTACAATGTGCTACCGAACTACTGGCGTGGCTATAGCAGAGAAGGGAACGCGGAGACACTAAGCATCGGAACAGTCGTCATTGAACGGAGCAAACGCGGCAATCTGTGGCACTATTCTGTCGGATACGAGAATACAACGAGTGGCGAAAATCTGCGAATGCAATTCTGTTGTGGTGATGAAAACTACCGTCCACTTAGGGATAATTGGAGCGTTGATGCTCGAAATAGTGCCGACGATGAATACTCCCAATTGGCGTCTGCTGGCTATTTCACCTCAGATTCAGAAGTGCGGCTACGCATCAACGGTGCTGAGATCGTTGCCGGAACAGTCGATGCATCTGTCGAATTGACGTGCAATTGGGCACTCTTTGATGTGGTTCCAATGCTCGCGCGAACAATTCAAGCGTCAGATGATGGGATAGACCTTGCTGTGCTTGAGGACTTGGAGCAACTTAGACTAAAAAGTAAGCTCGGTTTCCTTGAGTCAACACAGGTCCCTATTCCGCTTGAAGGTTATTATCTTTACGGTGTTGGACTTTTACCATCGTATTGGTGGCTCGATGCACACGGAAACATTGCTATCGCTTCAACCTTTTTCGAGACGCTGGTGCTTAGAGAGAAGATGGGGGACAGTGTATGAACGAACGCCCTAATATTCTTTTTATCAACACCGACCAGCACTCCTGGGATGCGATCTCGGCTTATGGCAATCCGTATCTCCGGACACCCAATATCGATGAACTCCATCGAAATGGGACCTCCTTTCGCAGATCGTTCTGTACGGATCCGGTGTGTGCCGCCGCTCGTTCCAGTTGGGCAACGGGGTTATACACTTCGGAAACAGGTGTTCCGTTTAACGGTGGGTATTTGCACCCAGAAATCCCTGATCTTGGGCAATTGCTCAACGCAGGGGGCTATAAGGCATTCCACTGCGGTAAGTGGCATGTTCCGGGCAGAAATGTCCGTGAAAGTTTTCGGACCCTCTATTACGGACAACAGGATATCGGAGCAGGCGGTGCCGCATACTACGATTCAGCATCTACGCACGCAGTTGCTGATTTCTTGACGAACTACCATGGTGACGAACCGTTCTACCTTCAGATCGGCTTCGTTGACCCGCATGACGTGTGTGAATATTTGCACAACCATGAGGAGAAGCATATCCCGAATCCACTGGAGCAGGGAATTGTTTCGGAAGGCGATCTGCCGCCGCTCCCAGAAAACTTCGATTACGATGAACGGGAGACTGCACTACATCGTGTCTGCAGGAGGGTTGACGACGCGCTTATCCACGCCGCTATTCTGAAAGGGATACGGGACTGGGATGAGTTCCACTGGCGTTATCTGAGATGGAATTATTACAGATTCATCGAAAAGGTTGATGCGGAGATCGGAAGAGTCCTTGCGTTGCTTCGAGAGACAGCTCGGCACCATAATACACTCATCATCTTTAGTGCTGACCATGGGGAGGCATGCGGTAGCCACCAGATGTTCCAGAAATTCACGCTCTATGAAGAAAGTGTGAGAGTACCGTTCATCGTCGCGTGCTTAGGGGAAGATATTCCTGTAGAGAAAGATCGGTTTGACGAAACGCATTTCGTCTCTGGTGTTGATCTGTTTCCTACCGTCTGCGATTATGCCGGTATTGATGTACCTGAAGAGGTACAGGGATTGAGTATCCGTCCGCTGGCGGAGGGGAGGGATGCTCCTTGGCGCGATTACGCCTACATAGAAAGCAATTACTGGGGACGCGCAATTGTTACTGATCAATATAAATACGTTACGGAATACAAACCCAAAACAGTGGAGGATTTCCACCCGCCTGGACCAGATACCGAGCAACTTGGACTTGCGCAGTTGTTTGACCGGCAGAATGATCTTGGGGAGATGGAAAACTTAGTAGGAAACCCAACTTACAACGAAGTCGTTAAGATGTGCAAAAACAAACTATTCGCCCAAGAAATGAGACTCCATCGGCAACAAATCGTGCATCCGAGTCCGAGGCAGGTCATATCGAATTGGGGCGACCGGTTACGCACGTATTGGCAGGTAGCTATTAGCGATTAGCAATCAGCAGTCAGCTGAGAGGTTTTCGTCTCACAAAAATGTTTTCTTAAGGGGACTCAAATTCCGTAGCCCGTAAGCGTAGCGGAGGGCGGATTTGAGAGACGCACGTTATAGTCCAAACGCACGAACTTTACCCGCAAGGTATAATTAAAAATAAAAAAATGAATATATTTTCAAAACGCTTAAATCGACTCCCACCATACATGTTCGGCAAACTCAGACAGTTAACACACGAACGTCGGCAGCAAGGAATTGATATTATCGATTTAGCGATGGGCAATCCGAATCAGCCGACCCCGCAACCTATTATTGATAAATTGACGGAGGCGGCGCAAGAACTCAGAAATCACCGCTATTCCGTTTCGCGCGGTATCTACAACCTGCGCAGGGAAGTCAGTTGGCATTATGAACGTCGGTTCGGTGTTGATATTGATCCGGATGAAGAAGCAATCGCTGTTATTGGCACAAAAGAGGGACTCGGACACCTCGCTTTAGCCTTAATTGACAATGGGGACTTAGCGATGGTCCCGAATCCGACCTTCCCTATTCACATGTACAGCATTGTGCTCGCCGGTGGAAGCGTTGTGAGCATACCACTCACAGAAGAGAACGATTTCATCCCCTCGCTTACCGAGATCACACGCGACATTTGGCCCAGACCCAAGGCGTTAATCTTAAGTTTTCCGCATAACCCAACGGGTGCTGTTGTTGACCTTGGGTTCTTTGAAGAGATTGTCGCGTTCGCGAAACGCCAAGAGATCGTTGTGATCCACGATTTGGCGTATGCAGACATTGTTTTTGATGGCTACAAGGCACCAAGTCTCTTGCAAGCAAAAGGCGCAAAGGATATCGGTATCGAATTTATTTCTCTGTCTAAATCCTATAATATGGCGGGATGGCGGTGTGGATTTGCCGCTGGAAACCGTGAGATTGTCGAAGCACTCGCTCGCATTAAAGGATATTACGATTATGGGATTTTCGCACCGATCCAGGTTGCCGCAATTATGGCACTGCGGACCCCAGAGGATACGGTGATGGAAAACGCTGCCGTCTACCAAAAACGCCGTGATGTGCTTGTTGATGGTCTAAACAGGATCGGATGGAAGGTCCCAAAACCGCAGGCTTCAATGTTCGTCTGGGCACCGATTCCTGAGGCATGGAAGTACCTAAACTCCCTGGAATTCTCCATGAAACTTCTGAGCGAGGCGGAAGTCTGTGTTTCTCCCGGTGCGGGATTCGGGCATAACGGCGAGGGCTATATCCGTATTGCACTCGTAGAAAACGAAGATCGGATTCGCCAGGCAGTACGTCAGATTCGACGAGCACTGTTCGGTTAATAGAATAAGCCCCAAAAGATGTAGACAGTTTTTCAGGGAACTAACCCTCCCCACCGCCGTTGGCGAGGTTTCTAACCTCGCCTATTGTCAATAAGGGACTGATGATCCTCTATTCTAAGCCCCACTGTTGCTTTGCTTCCTCGAACGAAATCTTCTGACTGCCTGTATGGGAGATCGGGTTTTTGCCGACCCATCGTTCATCAATAGGGTGCTCTGCGGGTTGGAAACGGATATCACAGCTGATTCGCCATCTATCGGAGAGATTCTTCGTTGAGGTGTGCATCGTGTGCATGGTAAAGATAATGACATCCCCCATCTCGAAATCCGCTGTCTGCCACTCACCCCCATATTTTTCACTGATCTCCATCGGAACGCGTCCGAAGTGTCCGGGGGTGCCATCTCTGTCAACATCTGTTTTACCGTAGGTATCCCGAATCGGGGCGAAGCTTGGGAGGCTATGCGACCCGACAAGCACAGTCAATGTTCCCATTGTTGCTGGCACGTCACCGAACGGGATCCAACAGGTGTGCAACTGCTTTGAACCCCGCCCCATATAGACGAAATCGAAATGGGGTCCCGACCAGCCATCAGGACGGACGAACCGTAACCACTTGTAATCGAAGGTGCGGGTGTCGCCGCTAAAGAAGTTTCGGAAGAACTTGAAAAGTTCATCCCCCTCCAAAACCGCCTGCACGTCTGGATGGTGCGTAACGGCGGGTGTGCCCATCGTCCGCCCAGGACTTCCTTCACCGGCGACCGCTTCCATTATGTCGGTGTCGGGCTTGAAAACGTCGTCTTTTCCATTGCCGTTGGCGTATTCGAGGATAGCCCGACGTCCCGCGATAACTTTCTCTTTATCGATTAAACCACGAACGAGGAGATACCCGTCCTCCGCTATCTGGTTGTGTAAGCCTTCTGCTGAATCGAGTACAGCGTTGCAGTCCCGAAGCACACCGAGGTGTGTACCGGGAAAGGTGAGTTCGTGTTCTCCGAGAAAGACGGTTTTCGCCATTATTGGTCTCCTAAAAGTTGTTATGAAAATTAAGGGGCGATCGTTTGATGGAGTTGTATCTTTCCATCTTTGACAGTGTTGACAACGGCACTCTTGATCGCGTGGCGATTTTCATCAAAATGTGACAGAATTGTGGCACCCCTATAGTTCTGAGTTGCCTGAATTTGGTCTCGAATTGCCGCGGGTGTCAGATTGGGTGCGCGCTTCATCGCCTCAATGATAATGTTCGCCGCATCATATCCGAGTGAGGCGGGACCGTCGGGTGCAATCCCAAATCGTGAAGTGTAAGCGGTAATAAATTGGGTTGCTTCTTTCCCTAACTGCTCTGGGGTCCCTCCTGCTGAAAAATGGTTTGCAAAGAAACTGCCTTCCGCTGCCGGTCCGGCGATGTCAACGAGGTCCGGTCGATCCCAGCCATCACCACCGAGGAAGGTCGCGGGGATATTGATATCGGTGGCTTTCGCCTGTTTCACGGCTAACAGGAACTCGGGACCCAAACCGGGTAGAAAGACGACATCAAGTGCGGGTTCCACGGCTGCAAGTGCTATCAATTGCTCGGTGAAATCCGTGGTGCCGGTCTCGTAAAATTGGTGGACCTCAATTGTACCGCCCAGGGCAGTGAATTCTTCAACGAAAACCTCCGTTAACCTTTGTGAGTAAGTTTCCCCTGCCTCTGTAAGCACTCCCGCTGTTGTCGCACCTAATTCCTGAATAGCAAAACCCGCCATCACACCGGCTTGGTATGGATCTGTGAACGCTCCCATAAACGAGAATCTCCTGTTTTCGGGAACCTTCGGATTTGTGGGATAGGTCGTCACCATGGGAATTCCATGTTCTTGGACAACATCCCCTACTGGCATTGCCAAGATGGAGTAGTCTGGGCCCACAATTGCGGATACACCGGTGTTAATCAGTTCCTTTGCGTATTGGACGCTGAGTGCGCGGTCCCTTTTATCATCCCGAATGAGGAGTTCTATCGGTAATCCATTAATGCCGCCAGCCTCGTTCGCGAGGGCGACAGCCAGTTCTGCCCCGTTCCGAGTCGTTCCCGGATCGGGTGGGCTATACAAAAAACCGATTTTGACAGGAATCGTGCTATCGAATGCTTCCGAATCCGTTGGTGCGACAACCTGTTGAATGCGTTGGCACCCTAACAGGAAAACAACTGTGAAGAAAAATGATGCCAGAATTCCGTGGACGACACGAAAGCTGAGGGATATTTTCTCCTGTTTAAATATCATAAAAATGCTCCGATACTTCTATGTTTCTGAACGGTTCTGTGTGTCCACTCACGCCTGATAACATTCTTGTTCAACTGGAGAGTGATATCCACCGATGGTTGGGATGCTTACTTTTCTGAATTCCTCTGCCAAGTCGTGGGCTTTCAAGATAATCTCCCCCGGACATTGCTGGAACAGAAAAGTGCCCAGAGATCCCCATTTAATCTGGTGTTCTACCCAGGTAATAGGTCAATACTCCGGTGCCTCCAGATCGTTTCCGGTGTCTCTATTTTTAAATACCGCTCCAATCCTGCTGGATAATTCGTGTCGTTTTGTGTAATGTGCTGAATTGACTGCGTCACTTCCCAATCCTATACGGTATTTGATTGGTAGTTGATAGCATTTGAACGCTATTTCTGCCGTGTGGAGTTGTCTAAATATTATAGGACTATTTTAACAAAACTTGGCAATTAGTGCAAGGGCGTAACTCATTGCGGGTGTGTAAATATTTTGACACTAAGTCCCATCGTTTTCTAATGCTTCTTAATAGCACGCCGCTGGAGTGCGAGAAGGTATTCCGTCTTTTCTATAGACATATTGCTCCGCTGGAGCAAAGAGAGGGCTTTACAGATAAAGTTTTCTTCACGCCAGAGGCGTGATATGTCTATAGAAGTCAGAGCACCAAACACACAGTACTCCAGCGGAGTGCTATGTCTGAGGCATCTTTGATTGCCAAAATCTTTACACACCCGAGATCTCAGGGCTATTGCGTTTTAAGGTTTTTGTTGGATTGACGCGGAAAGTCGCGATCAGGAGGGTACGCCCCCTACAGCGGATCCGATAAAATCGAAAATCCAAAATTTTGGAAAACTATGGTAAACCAGAAAAATAAACGGACATTTTCCCCGATCCGGTAGGGTTTTTGCTTGGGTGTTTCTTCAAGGATTGTATCCTCGATTCTTTGGAGTGTCTAATTAATTCTAAACTTTACCATAAATGACCCTGCCCGAGATCTAAAAGCGAGTTGACAAAATACACGGTTTTGAAGTAGAATTTGGTACAATTAACAGTTTCTAGCACTCGAAACATCCAATAGTGATAGATAAGGAGCTTAACAATGCTAACGCAAGAACAGGTCGAATTTTACCATGAGAATGGGTATCTCAAGGTAGACCAACTCTTCACACCAGCGGAAACGAAAGAACTGGCGTCTGAGATGGTGCGGATTATCAACAATTGGGGGCAGGAAACAATTGGGTGGCCCGGTCCTTGGCGGACGCGCTACCTCGAAGAGGAAGACCAGCAGACGACGAAGGCTGTCTTTATGCACAATCCCCATTTCTACTCCGCCGCATGGGGTAGAGTGATTTTTCATGAACGGCTGACGGGCGCGGTGCAATCGCTTATCGGTGATACGATTCAATGGCACCATACCGTGTTACACGCAAAGCCACCGGAAAAAGGAACGCCGTTCCCGATGCACCAGGACTATCCCTTCTATCCACACGATGGACTTGATTTCGTTGATTGCCTCGTCCATCTTGACGATGCCCCCTTTGAGAGTGGTGCGCTGCGGGTTGTCCCCGGCAGCCATAAGGAGGGACCCCGGGAACATATCACTGGTGAAGGGACAGCACCGCACCTGCCGACTGATAAGTTCCACCCGGATTTCATTGACTCGATCCCGATTCCGGCGGTGGCAGGAGATGTCATTTTCTTCAGTTATTGCCTTATCCACTGGTCTGAAGTCAATCGGACGGAGCAGTGGCGGAAAGCCGTGCGGTTCGGATATCACAAGCCTGAAATGCGACCCGTCGGACGCGATCCGCAAGAACCTTACAATAACATTATGGCGGGCGGGTTCAAATTGAATCCGACTTCGGAAGAAATAATGGCTTAGCCGGAACAGGGCGTCTGTCTTTGAATGTTTGCGAGTCTATTGTCGCGGCTTACGGATTTCCAGTAAGCCGCAACACGCTTATGAACGATGCACCTATGGGGTACAAATGATGTCTCGTCTTTTCTCAAAATACCTTTTATCTATTTTCATCATAGGTATATGTGCAATCTTCGCACTGAGGACCCCTGCGCAAACGCCCTCTCTTGCAACACTAATCTTTGACAGGTATGAACTTCTCTTTCAACGCCATGACATCCGGGAATTGCTCCCTGATGTCCTCATAGCACTCAAGGAACCGGATACACAAGCACTCTTACGACCCTCAATGATAAAACTGATAGCTGAAAATCCAGACCTGCTTAGAATAATTGTCCCAGAGATTGATGATAGATTCATAAAACTTCTCAAGGAGGATCCTGAGGTTAACACCCTTATTAACGACCCAGATCTACACGTCCTACTCCAGAATCCTGCTGAAATTACTGAGCTCGCTGTGTTGCTGGACCTCGAGACTGTCGCAATTGTGGGGATTGTGCCCGTGTCAATTGAGTCCCCTAATGTCGGGGATGAGTTTCCTATCGCGGTTGTCATCAGCAATGCGCAAAACGCCCGGGGTTACCAGTTATCAATCCAATTCGACCCAGAGGCACTTCGCTATGTTTCGTGGCAACAGGGGACTTATCTCTCCGGTGATGTCTCTGCGGCTCCCGCAACTGTTGAGGCAGATCAGGTATCCTTCATCGCTATTGCCCCCGTGAAAGCGGCGAACACACAGGGTGTGCTCCTGACGTTAAGGTTTGAAGTGGTTGCCGAAAAAGCGTCAATGTTGTCCCTAAATGAAGTAATGCTTGTGAGTAGTGAGGGGATAGCACTGCCTGTGAAGACTGAAGATAGTCAGATAGTCGAACCTATAGTTATGGAAATCGAAGAAGATGAGATAATTGAACCTATAGTTGTGGAGATCGAAGAAGGTGAGATGGTTGAAACTGTACCCGCGGAAACTGAGGATACTGAAACAGTTGAATCTATGCCTGAAGAAACCGAAGATAGCGGGACGGTTGAACCTATGCCCGCGGATACCGAGGATGGTGGGACTGTTGAACCTACGCCTGAGGGGACTGAAGATGAACTTCAACCTACCTCTTAGGAAACCGAAGAGGGTGAGGCGACCGAGCGCTCGACACCGGCATGGGATGTCAACAAAGATCGTTTTGTTAACATTTTAGATTTGGTGTTGGTGTCATCGAATTTCGGACAGGAGGGACCCGTACCTGCTGATGTTAACGGGGATAACACAGTAAACATTTTGGATTTGACGCTGGTTGTGAATCATCTCGGTGAATACTACGAGGAACCGTAAAGAGAGAAAAACATAAGGGGCGGTTGAAAAACCGCCCCTTTCAAAACCGTCATCGACGTTTTATGTTGCCCCAGGTGGTTGACAGTTTCCCTCCGGGTTGAACCGCCAAGCCTCCAATTGTATTCATGGCGAGCTTCATTTCATCGACACTAATCACTCGGTCCCATATGAAGACTTCCGCGATAACGGCATTTAACCACTGTCCATCTTCACGGTGGGCGATGAATACAGGGCGCGTGCCTGTCTCACAGGGACCGTTGCCTTTATCAGGTGCTTCTGCGACTGGATTTTTGTCCCCATCCACGTAAACGCGTACACCTTCCTTCAACAAAAATGTGCCGCATTGGTGAATCCACTTACCCGCTGGTGCGGTGCCTGCAGTGTGTGGTTCTGAAACTCCGGAACCGGGACAGGTCCAGACAGACATACCTGCGCCGAAGTCATCGTAAATATAGAGTGCGAACTCCCACTGTCCACCTGCGCCTTTCATGACGATAGGTTGACGGGTTTGCCCGTGTCCATCGGTCCCGACTTTTAAGGGCTTCACCCATGAACAGATAGTGATACCTGCCTTACCAAAATGGGAATCGATGTCTTTCTTTTGACCTGCCATGTCAATTTTGACGTAAGTTGCCTTACCATCAAATTCCAACGCTTTACCGAGATCGTCATGTTTTGCATCAACCGATTTTGGTGCGGATTTACTCAGTTCTGTATCGAAGGCGTGGGGTCCGTGGTCAAGAACCGTTTCACCTGTTCCTTCGTTCAGCGGTAGATACAGCCAAAGTCCGTCCTCAATGTCCGCAGCATTCACAAGAAGCGTTAGCACGGAAAACAGTGATATCAACATCGTAAATAATATAACCCGACGCATTTTTTCCTCCTTTGGAATTCATTAGGAATTCCACAGATACCCTTTGCTCTCCACTTGAAAACCGTGAGGTTTAATAAATAAATTAGGTAAGTGACGGGCAATGAATTGCCTTACTACAAACGGGTTGGTTCGTAGTCGTGCGATTTATCGCACGTTGAGAAATTACCTGATTAAATTCTTAATCTTCATCTTTTCAAGCAGAGATGCAGGAAATTGTGGCACGTCCGTCCTGACAATAACGGTCAGAGTGGTGCCAGTAAAACATGGTTAACTGTTAAATTTAGACAGATTGTTAGCGAATAGGTTAGGATTTTCTACGGAATGTTTTGGAATCCTGTGCGTTAGATTCAAAACCCCGAAGGAGACAAGTTGAATGGTTCTCTTACAAAATCGTTTGTGAACTACTTTTGACGCGCGACACGCGCTTGGGCAACCCGCAAGAGATTTTGCGTCTCAATGGCATCTGGATTTAGTTGCAACGTTCTTTCAAAAGCCTTGATAGCTTCTGGATACGCGTCTGTTTTTGTATAGCAGACGCCGAGTTCATGGTACGCTGTGGCGTTCTTTGGATAGATTTGCGTAACCGTCGTAAAAACTTCCACGGCGCGGGCGAACCGTTCTGTTTCGCGGTAGATATAACCGAGCTGCATGAGTGCCTCAACAAAATCTGGTCGCCGGGTTATCGCTTTCTCAAGGGCAACAATGGCTTCAGGGAACATGCCTTTATGCCTGTAAGCGACACCGATCCCATAATGGGCGTGGACGAGTGTAGCATCGCGCGTGAGGGCTTTCTGGTACTCAGCAATTGCTTCATCAAGCCGTCCTGCAAGTCCATAGGCTCTACCTAAATCAATATAAGCCTCTGCCATGTCGGGGCGTAACTGAATGACGCGCTTATACGCAACAATCGCTTCCCCAAGTTTCCCCTGCATCACATACACCGTGCCTAAGTTATGATGCGCTTCAATTAACGTCGGTCTTATCTTAATGGCGCGCCGATAAGCCGCCACTGCCTCTTGCAGTCTCCCAGCACGTTGGTAAGCCGTTCCGCTGTTATTGTAGTCCTGCGCGGAAGGAGGTGCCGACGCTTTCGTGGATGTCGTGGATGCAGACTTTTTTTCACTCGAAACCCTTTCGTTGTTTTGACATCCAATAATTAACCCTGAGATTACCAGAAAGAGGCATCCATACATCCATAGTTTCATTTTTGGGACCCGCCTTCGATTACCTCTATCAGTTGGTTCGCCTCGAGTTCTACATACTCGTCTACCTCACCAGAGGGCCATAGGATTTCAAGTTGCGTGACTGTTTCGCTGTTCCCTACTCCGAAGGTCAATGTCGTTTCGCTTTGGGAACAGTAGCTGCCACCGGTACGGACGATTTGCTGTTGCACGCTATCTCCCAAAGTTAACCGAACACTCGCCCCGATGCCATCTCGATTACTACGGACACCAATGGTTTTCACCCGGATGTAATGAGACGACGGTTCGGTATCGTTCCGCAGAAGCCACGCGCTGCTGTATTCGGTTTTAACACCGTTATTGCTTACAAGCAGGTCTAAATCACCATCATTGTCGTAATCACCGTAGGCACACCCACGCCCGACACCGATACGATCAAGCCCAACAGCCTTGGCGATGTCTCGAAACGTCCCATCTCTCTGATTTCGGAAGAGTGAGAGGGGTTGAGCGTAAGGGATATTCTGTTGATAACGAAGTACCTCCGGTTCAATATGTCCATTAACGCAAAACAGGTCGAGTGCTCCATCCAAATCGCAATCGAAAAACAGGAGCCCAAACGTCAAAGAACGGTAACTTACCTGACCTATCCTTGTTCTATCCGTTCTGTCGGTGAAGTAAACCGCGCCCGGTTCTGCATAGAAAAATCCTGTCTTTTCGTTGCTAAAATTACCGATCGCGATTGCTATACCGCCATTGTTATAGACATCGGCGGCGTCAATCCCCATACTGCCGCGCGCTTTCCCAGTTTCACTGAAAGCAATCCCCATCAGCACGGCTTCGTCGGTAAATGTGCCATCACCGTTATTGCGATATAAAAAATTAGGCTCGGTATCGTTCGCCACCGCAAGATCGATCCATCTGTCATGATTGTAATCCAACAGGGTTACACCGAGCGACTTCCCCATTGGATTATACAATCCCGATTGTGAGGTCATATCTGCGAACGTACCACTGCCTTGGTTGCGATAGAAACGACAGGATTGTCCGGGATAGACAGTTGGGGTGCAATAGGTCCGGTACTGTTTCTCAGCAGCCGGATTTACCGTACACGGAACATCTGTTTCAGGTGTCCATTCAACATAGTTGCAAACAAACAGATCCAACCAACCGTCCTTGTCGGCGTCGAAGAAGGCTGCGCTTGTGGACCAATCGGAGTCGCCTACCTCTGCAAAGTCGGTGACATCTGCGAAAGTGTTGTCGCCATTATTGCGGAAGAGCCGGTTCTTACCTACGTTGGTAAAATAGATATCGGGATCGGCATCGTTATCGTAATCGGCAGTGGTGATACCCATACCGTACATCGGCACGTCGAGTCCTGCTGCCTCAGTAACGTCAACAAACTGTCCGTTCCCAATGTTTCGGTAAAGTTTCGGGGTATCTACTGGACCTGTAGGTATAAAACTCGTTCCGCTCGTGAGCAGAATGTCCAAACGACCGTCTGCATCGTAGTCCAAAAAAGCGCAACCCGCCCCCATGGTTTCAGGCATGTAACGTTCACCGGTTGCCCCCGTGAAGTGTCGAAATTCAATGCCAGAGGCATCAGTGACATCCGTAAATTTAACATCCGCTCCGGCACGAATACATAGAG
Source organism: Candidatus Poribacteria bacterium (assembly GCA_965220065.1). Lineage (GTDB taxonomy): Bacteria > Poribacteria > WGA-4E > WGA-4E > WGA-3G > WGA-3G. Next base: position 2,039,535 of record OZ244804.1, on the reverse strand, counting down.
AAATAAGGACACACAAGAGCACAAAAGTCCGCATGACATGTTTTTAGAAATGTCGCTCTGACAGGTGAACATCAAGTTTTGTAAAATTCAACGGTTGTCCCTGCCATATCCTCGACTTTCTCTATTAATTCGTTTCGTTCGTCGTCGTTCATACCTGTAAAGGTCTTGGCAATGTCAATTTTCTCTTGCATCTGCTTGGCATTATCTGGACCGGTAACGAGTGTACTCACTGGCAATGACCAAACGAACCGTATCGCTTCGGAGACACTAACACGATTTGGGACAACTTTCGGATTCGGACCGTGTTTGCCGTGCTGCGCGCCACCGAAGAAACCACCATTTGCTAACGCTTTCATTCCAATCACGCCGATGTTTCGCTCAACGAGCGTCGGCACGACTCTCTCGATGAAGCTCTCGTAACTGACGTCAACGAGATTCATCGACAATTGACATGTGTCAAAAATATCGGTACGTTCAAGGACGCGTTCATGCGCAGCTGGACTTGAATGTCCAGTGAACCCAATGTAGCGGGTTTTGCCGGTCGCTTTTGCTTCCAGCATAACGTCAAGAATGCCGTTATCAATCCGTTCGTCAACATCTGCAGGATTCCGTACAGAGTGCATCTGCCAGAGGTCGAGTTGATCGGTATTCAAGCGCGTGAGTGAACCTTCAAGGTGTTCCCATGCGTCCGTCGCGTTCCGTGCTGTTGTCTTGGTCATAAGAAACACATCATCGCGATATTTTGGAACAAGCAGTTTTCCGAGACGGCTCTCACTCCCACCGGATTGATAGGATTCAGCACTATCAAAGAAGCGTACACCGCCCTCAAGTGAGGTCTCAATCGTTTTCTGAGCTTCCGCTTCGCTCATCTCCCCGATATGCCATCCACCTACACCGAGCATCGTTACAGCCTCACCGGTGCGTCCAAACTTCCGTGTCGGCAGGAGGGTACCCAAGCGATCACTCGCGCTCTCTTCTTCACCACCCTCTGCACACGCAGATGACAAGAGAATCCCTGTCGTCAAACTTGCCATTGATTTTAGAAATGCACGTCGGTCAATCATGGTTCTTACCTCCATTAGTTTCCTGTACACATTTTAAATCAGTTCTGAATTTTTGTCAACGGTTTTATTTTTAGCAGTCGGTTTCCATCAGTGGTCGGCGGTCAACAAGCCTCGCGAGCATGAAGAAATTGAGGAAATTGAGGAAACACCCTATCAAAAACCCCTATCAAGGGGAAATTGAGGAAATACCCAAGCAAAAACGCTCGCTCCTACAGAAGAAGTTAATGCCAGATTTTTTTCTTGATTTAAATAGCGTTGTGCGTTTATAATTAAAAGTTCAGTGCGGTATCAATTTAATTAATGTTTCGTATAGAGACCAAAGTTGAGGCATGAAAAACGTTTTGCAGAAGACAATCCCCGATAAACTCGTTGTGCTAACCTTCGATGATGGGTGCAAATCGCAGGCGACTATCGCCGCTCCGATTCTCAAGGCATACGGTTTCGGTGCCACCTTCTATATCACGGAAGGACTCAACTTCCTAACGAATAAAGATGCCTATCTGACCTGGGAGGAAGTACGAGGACTCCACAATGATGGTTTCGAGATTGGCAATCACACTCGCCAGCACCGAAACGTTACACAGCAACCCGCCGAGGAACTCCGTGCGGATTTGGCGCATATTGACGCATGTTGCGAGACGTACGGCATTTCAAAGCCGACAACGTTTTGTTACCCGGGTTATAGCCATGGAGAGGCGGCAGTCCAAGTCCTTGCTGAACACGGCTTTCATTTTGCCAGACGCGGCGTTGCTCCAGAGTTCCCTTACAGTGGAGAAGGAGACCGTGGACCTGCTTACGATCCAACGCGGCACCATCCCCTCCTGATTCCGACGACTGGTGCCGCCGGTCCCAATTGGAGTTTTGACGACTTTACATGGGCGCTCGCTCAAGCAACAGATGGAAATATCTCGATCCTAACGTTCCACGGTGTGCCGGATATTGAGCATCCGTGGGTTCACGTAGAGCCGGAGCAATTTGAAAAATATATGGCGTATCTCTACGAAAACGATTACAAAGTCATCGCGCTCCGAGACATCACAGATTATGTGAATCCACACGCTCTGTGAGCATTTGCCCAATTGTTTGTACAGGCGGACGTGCTGGGTGCTGTCGGAACAGTGTTAGGGTACGAGTCAAATATATTGAAATCACACAGATGGAGATAAAAGATACAGCGGGCGTGTGTTGTAAGAGTGCCTGCTCACTTAATAAAATATGCTTAGAGAATTTACAAATAGTCTGACCCGATGGGATACGTTCCTGTTTAACCGTATCTTTGGTTGGGGCGATAGAAGAATTCTGAATTGCTCATTTCGCGTCATCTCTTGGAGTGCTAACGGGTGTCTATATCCATTTCTGGTATTATACGTACACTTGACATTCGGCTCAGCTACCAGCAAGCCACTCCTTCTATCAGCAATACTCGCATTTCCACTTGAAAGACTTCTATATCACTTCCTCAAACAGGCAATGAAGCGCGACCGACCCTATGAGCGGATTGTCGATGTTCAGTTTCGGGTACGTCCACCGGATCGTTTTAGTTTTCCGTCAGGACATACTGCCTCTGCTTTTGTGATGATCACACTGTTGTCGAGTGCCTTCCCAATTTTACAAATTCCGACGCTTTGCTGGGGCACGATGGTCGGTGTGTCGCGTGTATATCTGGGTGTCCACTATCCAACAGATGTGTTTGCTGGTGCGCTCCTTGGGATATTCGCGGGGCGGATGGGGATGTGGTTTATGATGTAGGCGGAAAGTATGTTGTAGGCAGATTCCCCTTGTGGGATGCAGAAGATATTTATGACTGATAACCGATACGCCTAAAAAGGCGTGTCGCTTGTTGTCAGAGCACACCAACGCGAAGTAAAGAGGTAATTGAAGAGTGCGTCTTGTGCCGCTGGAGTTTGAATCTGCTTCAACGCCAAAGCGGCGTGGAAGCGGACATACCGGTCCTCATCTTCCAACTGTGTGATCAGCGTAGAAACTGCCGGTTCAGCGAGTGCGCCCAATTTCGCTAAAGATCGAGCGGCGTTATCACGAACCGCATAATGGTCATCCCGCAATCGAGTTGTTAGCACCTGGATCGTCTCGGATAAATCCATGTTTTCAGAAACCTGTTGTCCGATGAGTCCCAGGCCTTCTGTGGCATTTCGTCGGACTTGTTCGTCAGGATCCTGTGCGGCACGCGTTAACGCAGGGAGTGCCTCTTGTGCGACCTTTCCCATATCTGCCAAGGCAAATGCTGCGCTTGCCCGAACAGCATCGTCTGTTGCTTGCAATGCGTCAATGAGTGTTGGAACCGCGGGGGCACCGGTGAGACTCAACGCATATCCTGCGTAGTTTCGGATAGCATCAGATCGGCTATACAACGCTTGATTCAGAGTAGGCACAGCGGCGGCACCGACTCTCCCTAAACGATATGCGGCATTTAGCCTCTCTTTTTCGTTATCGCTATCCAAGGTTTCAATGAGGGTATCCACCTGTGTGCGAGAAACGCCATTGCTTGTCCCATTCTGTTTCCCGTTATACCATTCCCACATCGATTCCCACAATTCCGGATGTTCGGATGTTTCTCCGTTGCCGAAAGTGTTCCAGTTGCCGGTGTCATGCTTCCACGTAGGAATTTTAGGCTCATCGAGTCGGATAAAGAGAAACTTCAACATGTAGCGTTTCTTGTCACTCCGATTCGGCATTGCCCGATGCCATAAATCATAATGAACAATCGTCACAGTGCCTGCTTCACCAGTGAGTGCGATTTCAGGTTGTTCGTGTGCACTCTCACCCGTCTCGTAATACTGGGATCCCGGCAGGACGGCGGTAGGTCCCATATCTTCCGTAACATCCTGAGGGTAATAGAATGCCATCGTCCAACGACATCGGTGTCGGCGGATCTGTTCATCTCCCGCGTAGCTATCTTTATGAAAATTCTGACCTTCGCTGCCCTGTTGGTTGAAATGGCAGTATCGGTGTGGATGCATCGCATAATGCTCACCGAGCACGCCTTGCATCGCGCCGTGAACGATCGGATGGTCAAAGACTTCTTGAATTTCAGGGATGGCTGGTAGTAGATTGTTCCCCAAATTCCCAGTTTCCTCAAACATTGCGTCCAGTTGTTGACAAATTTTCTCATGGAAACTCGGTGAGAAATCAGCTTTCACCTTGACGTATCCGTTGATGATGAAATCTCGCATCTCTGCATCGGTGAGTTGCAGTGCGTGTTGGTTCATTTTGCGCACCTCCACTATTTCTTGCGACAGAAAATCAAATTCCGTTTCTATTGGTAGTCAGCCTCAGTGCTTTGCGACAAGGGGGTTTAGTTAACCGGTGTTCTCTAATAAGGTGTTCCGCGTGTTGTTAGCGCGCACCACCGAGAAGCGAATAGGTGATTAAAGAGTGCGTCCTGTGCTTCGGAGGTCTTAATCTGCTTCAGTGCCAAAGCGGCATGGAAACGGACATATCGGTTCTCATCTTCGAGTTGCGCGACAAGCGTAGGAATTGCGGATTCAGCAAGCGTGCCCAATTTTGCTAAAGATCGAGCGGCGTTATCACGAACCGCATAATGATCATCCTGCAATCGGGTTGTTAACACCTCGACCGTCTCGGATAAATCCATGTTCTCAGAAACTTGTTGTCCGATGAGTCCCAACCCTTCTGTAGCGTTTCGTCGGACCCGTTCATCGGGATCCTGTGCGGCACGCGTCAATGTAGGTATCGCTTCCTGTGCGGTTTTCCCCATATCCGCCAAGGCAAATGCCGCACTTGCTCGCACCGAATCATCTGTCGTCTGCAATGCGTCGATGAGCGTTGGAACCGCGGAAGCACCCGTGAGGCTTAAAGCGTATCCAGCATATTCACGGATAGCGTCAGATCGACTATACAACGCTTGCTTTAAGACAGGCACGGCAGTGGTGCCAATTCGTCCCAAGCGGTACGCAGCATTTAACCGATCTCTCTCATTATCACTATTTAAGATTCCGATGAGGGTATCGACCTCAGTCCGTGAAACACCGTTGGCAACCCCATTCTGTTTTCCGCTATACCAGTCCCATAGCGATTCCCACAATTCCGGATGTTCGGATGTTTCTCCATTGCCGAGAGCGTGCCAGTCAGCGGTATTGTTTTTCCATGCGGGTGTTTGTGGTTCGTCGAGTCGGATAAAGAGAAACTTCAACATGTAGCGTTTCTTGTCACTCTGATTCGGCATTGCCCGATGCCATAAATCGTAGTGGACAATGGTTACCGTCCCTGCTTCGCCAGTGAGTGCGAGATCGGGCTGTTGGTGTGCGCTTTCGCCTGTCTCGTAATATTGGGAACCTGGTAACACAGCAGTGGATCCCATATCTTCGGTGACGTCCTGCGGATAGTAGAACGCCATCGTCCAACGGCATCGGTGGCGTCGGATCTGCTCGTCCCCTTCGTAACTATCCTTATGGAAATTCTGACCTTCGCTGCCCTGTTGGTTGAAATGGCAGTATCGGTGTGAGTGCATCGCGTAATCTTCACCGAGCACGCTTTTCATCGCTCCATGAACGACAGGATGATCAAAAACCTCCTGAATTTCAGGGATAAGGGGTAGGACATTGTTTCCCAAATTACCCGTCCCTTCAAACATTTCGTCGAGTTGCTGGTAAACGTTCTCGTGGAAACTCGGTGGGAAATCGACTTTTACCTTGACGTACCCGTTGATGATGAAATCCCGCATCTCTGCATCGGTGAGTTTTAGTGCGTGGTTGCTCATTTTGCGCGCCCTCCTCTATTGCTTGCGATAAGTATAACAGAAACCGATTGCCAAAGTCAAATTTCGATAGGGTTTCAGGGTTTTCGGTTGTCAGTTGTTGGCAAGGGTCGCGCGTAAAACTCGCTTCTACAGAAAACAAATGCTTATTTTTTCACTGCGCCGAATGTGACACCGCGTAGGAGATGGCTCCGCATTAGGAACGTAAAAATGGCAACGGGTAGTAGGAAAACAAAGGTCCCTGCGGCGATTTTGCCCCAATCCATACCACTGGAACCTGTCGCACTCGTGATTGAGGGGGGCGCGGTCACGGCTCTGCCGCCGACCTCTGTGAGAACCAAAGCAAATGCAAACTCGTTCCATGCCGTAATGAGACAGAACACAGCCGTCGCCGCAATGCCTGTGACAGATTGCGGTAAAATGACTTTCAGAAAGGTTTGAAACCGCGAGTAGCCATCAACAAGAGCGGCATCCTCATATTCCTTTGGAATTTCGTCAATGAATCCTTTCATGAGCCATACCGCAAATGAGACATTAAAGGTGGTATAAAGTAAAATCAATCCGAAGTGTGTATCTCGCAACCCAAGTGCGCTGTACATCAGATAGATTGGGATCACAACGACGACCGGTGGGAGCATACGTGTGCTGAGGATAAAAAAGAGCAGATCGTCCTTTCCAGCGATGTCGAATCGGGAGAAAGCGTAAGCCGCGAGTGTTCCAAGCCCTACGGCGAGGATCGTGCTACCACCGCCGATGATGATGCTATTGAGGAGTTGATAAAAATACTTGGAGCCGCCGTTTGCCAAGACAACGCAAATCGCTATCGTCCCGAAAACGCTCGGTAGCACAAAGGTGAGACGCTGTTTTTTGATTGTTTGCGCTGTTAGTCCTCCCGTCCTTTTCCACGGAACAATCATGAGGTAGGCTATAATCGTGCAGACCATGAGTAACAGAAAGTTGAAACGGGCATCCGTTTGGAGACGGCTCTGCAGCGGTTGCAACGTTAGGAAACTATAGAGACACGTTAGGATGAAAACACTGTTCCAGATTAAGCCGAGATTTCGGAGCGACAAAGCACGGGGCAACCCCCTCACATTAAATACGGAGAAGAAACCGAACAGCAATAATCCGACAAACACTTCTCCTAAAAATAGGTATGTTACATCTGGCACACCTTCTGAAGGCATCAACTTCTGATAGTTTTCTAACGATATATCGAAAACAAACTTTGGAAGTTTCGTCGTAATATCAGATAGGGTCTTTAGAGATGTCGCCAAAATCCAGTAAATTGGAGTGATGTAAATAATCACAGCCACAGCAATAAACGCCAATAGAAGATAGTGGACAAAGTTTTTCCGACTTGGCATTAGGTCTCCTGTGTATCTCCTTTAACGCGATTAAGGTACTTTACGTAGATATTGCTCAGCGCAACAATAATAATGAGCAGGATATACGCCATCGCGCAGGCTTTACCGGTATTGTAGTTCCGAAAAGCGAGTTTATAAAGGTTCATTGATACAGTTTCTGTGGCAGTCCCAGGTCCACCCTCGCGAGTGAGCACATAGACGATGTCAAACATCTTAAAGGCATCCATTGTTCTGAACAGAAGGGCAATAAGTAAAAGCGGGGACACCAATGGGAGGGTAATCCATCGAAACTTGAACCAAGCGGAGGCTCTATCGACATCAGCGGCTTCGTAAAGAAATTTCGGGACTGCGCTCAGTCCTGCCAAGGCAATCAGCATCATGAATGGCGACCACATCCATGTATCCACAATCACAACGGCTAACATTGCTACCTTCGGATTGGTGGTCCAACCGATAGGCGACTTTAAAAAAGGGCTGAGGAAAAAATTCAGTAAACCGGCGTTGTCTGAAGAGAGAATAAAACGCCAAAAGAGTCCAACTACCACAGGGGATAGCATCATCGGGAGCAGGAGCAGCGTTGTGACGAAGCCTTTATACCGGAAGTCCCGATTCAGGAGCAGTGCCAACCCGAATCCGATAAAGAATTGCGCGGCTACCGCCAGGATCACAAAATAAGCAGTGGTTTGAAAATAACCCCAGATCTCTGGATCGGCAAGGAGACGTGAATAATTGCGAACACCGATAAATCTGGGAGCTGCGGGCATTGAGGCTTTGTAGCGATGGAAACTCAGGTACAGGGACCACAGCAGTGGAAAAATGTTCATCAAGATGAGCAAAATCATGGTGGGCATGATAAATGCCATCTTCAACTGGTAATCGCTCATCCCACGCGACATTCGACCTGGGGGGTGGATTTGCATGTTTTTTTGGCTATCGGCTGTCGGAGGAGTAGCGGTCAGCGGTCAGCAAAGAGGGTTTTCGGTAACAATCCGCCGTGCCCTGGAATATTCCAAACTGCGGACGATTGTTACAAACCCTCCTCTTTACCGACTGCCGAAAGTGAGCGGAGCGAACGCCCCGAGAGCCGACACCCTTTTTACTCGTCGTAGTAGCCTGCGTCCTCAAAGATTTCCTCATGTTTCCTTGCAATGGCATTTAGGGCATCCTTCGCGGACTTGATCCCAGAGATCGCTTCACTCCAATTCGTCTGGCAGGTCTCTAAGAGTTCTGCATATTCCGGGACTGCCCAGAAATCGCGTAGGTATGGGAAACTCGCGGCGAAAGCCTCGTTAAAGGGCGTTGCCGTTTTAAAGGTATCCGACTGCAACACATCTTTGTGGGGTGTGAAACCACCGAGTGCCGCCCATTTTTCCTGAACAGGTTTCTGCATAAACCATTTCATGTACTGCTTGGCAAGATCCTTGTTTTTAGAATAGGAAGAAATGGACATACCCTGTCCACCGATGCTAATATAGTGCCCTTTTGGACCGGCGGGTGCTATAAAGAAACCACTCTTATCGTGGGAGGTCGGATTCGTTTTAGCGTTAACCACACCCGGGAAAAAGGCAAAATAATTCATCGCCATAGCAACCTTACCTGAGGTATAGGCGTTGAGCGTCTCCGCCCAATAGTAGTTCGGGGCATCTGGAGGCGAGAACTTGAGCAAGCCGGTGTAAAAGTCGAGTGCTTTGGCAGCATCTTCCGTGTTGATATATCCGTCAACCTTGTAGTTCTCTGCATCGCCATAGGTGCCACCGAAACTCCACATTACCTGCTGGAAACCCATTGTAATACCGTCGTATTCTTTGCTATACCACGTTGCAATACCGTAGAGATCTTGCTCCGGACGCGTGAAGAATTCGGCAATATCACGGAGTTGGTCATACGTTTTTGGGGGGGCGAGTGCATAGCCATACTTTGCTTGGAATGCTTTCATTTCATTCGGGTCTTCAAAGAGGTCTTTCCGGTAGACATACCCAGCCGCATCCACCTCTGCAGGTAGTGCCCAGTATGTTCCACTGCCCTTTGGATACTCAGCAAATGCTGTCATTGCGGGTCCATAGATAGAATCGACATCTATGTTCTCATTAATCCAATCCGTTAGATTGATATAGTTCTTACCTTGAGAGTTCCTACCGAGCCATTGGCTATCGCCAATCACGATGTCGTAGAGATCGCTTTTTCCGACAAAAGCCGTGAAGACCTTATCTTGAAAATTGGGCCACGGAATCTGGATCACATCGACAGCAATGCCCGTTTCGGCGGTAAAGTCTTTCGAGAGTTCCTGCAAGTAGTTAGCAGGATCCCATTCTGCCCAGACAATGGTCAAGGATTGAGATTTGTGGTTATCCGCTTTCGGGGCACTCACGAACGCAAGTGCGAGTATTAGCACTAAGACGAAACTTATGCGAACACTTTTCATGTTTTTCCCTCCGTATAAAGATCATGCGAGTTGTGATTAGCACCGATTGAAATTGATACAGGGTTCGATGCTATAATCCCGCATTATAAACGGAGCCTAAAATTTTTGCAAGAAAAATTGTTTGAATGGGAGTGTCTGTCAAAGTTCACCGATGCAAAACACGGTGTTCTTTGCTTCTAAACTCCGAATGTCGGAATAGTGGTAGACTTGGGTAACTTCCACCCCATTTTCAATGATGGGAGTGGGGCGTTCGATAACGAAGTCAGCGAAGTGCGGTGCGTTGAAAGCAACGTAAGCGAGGCTAAACGTCTCAATCTGTGGATCGTATCGCTTTGACAGATCTGGAAATAGAACAATACCAGTATCGACTTGGTAGATGCCCGCGTTTTCATCTATGTTCATTGTTTTAACCGGACACTCGATAATTGCCCGCTGATGTGTATGGGTATCCCATATTTCTGTGTGCGTTACGATGGGTAGACATTTTCGTGTCGCCTCAAAAATGGCTGCGTTGCTATCAAGTACCCGCACTGGCGATGCCTCTTGAACATCAAACAGGGGTCCTCCCCAATAATCCCGCGCCGGTCTATACTCGACGTAGTTATCGTTGCAGTAAGCGTGCCTTCTGAATACGGCTATATGTTCTTCACCGAAAACAGGGAGAAAGTCATAGTTTGGATTTATGAAGAGATTTTTCTCGGCAAAGGTGTGTTCACTCTTACACGAACCACATTGGTAATAATCGCTGAAACTTCCATCTGTGTCATCTATGATGCGGCATCGAGATTCGACCCAAAAGCGCGGAGCATTCCCGTTGCCAACAGAGTTGATAAAAGAGAGTCCATAATCAAGGCAATCCATTGGTTTTCCTTTTGATGCGATATGTGATTTATTGAACCCATTTTATCCTAACGGTGTTCACCTGTCAATCGGCATTTCCTGTTTCATCGACCCCAGGGTTTCTTTCTTTTTTCTTTTTTACGCATTGCCGAAGTCTTATTGAATTAATGCAAATAGATTAAAAAATTCCGAAGCCTAAAACAAGTCGGATGGCTCCCAAGAAAATCGATACACCACAAAGAATACATCCAGCAACAGCGAGTTCTTTCTTTGATGACACAATAAGAACAAGGACGCTGAAAAGCAAGCCAAAGACTGCAAACGGAATATTAAGGTAATTGAGTGCCCCAAGAAACGGAATAATGGCAACTGCCATCCCGATAAGCGCCAACATGCCCCATATTAAACTAAGAATCGACAGTAATCCCATAATTTATCTCCATGCTATGACCAAGCGTTACAGTAGTGAAGTGTCGCATTTAAATTTTTTACACGTTAGACCTCTGTTGGATTGTCCGCGCCAGCCTTTCTAAGTATGACGTTCCCGCCGACAGAAAAAAGTCGTAGAAGTGAGCCGCCACCATTAATAGTTCCTTGCAACTGATCGGGTTTGACGGCACCTGCCTTCTCCGTTTCTACCGGAAATTCTGTCGTTACGGAACCTCCAAGCACTCTTGCCTCGACTGTCGCGGCGATATCTGGAACGAGTGAAACATTGATACTGCCACCCATTGTCTCCAAATCCAACAGCAAATTTTGACTGGAAGCTGCTTCTTGGAGTTGACAGCGAATAGAACCTCCACTTGTTTTCGCGAGGACGGGTCCGTCGTTCTCGACCTCTATACTGCCGCCAGCAGTTTTCACATCGGCGCCGCCTTGGCATTCCCTTAGCGTGACATTGCCGCCGGAGGTTTCCCCATTGACAGCACCCATGACATCAGTAATTTGGATGTTTCCACCCGACGTTTTGGCTTTGACATCGCCAGTGCCCTCTTCAAGTGTAATAGTTCCACCACTCGTGCGGAGTGCGGCGTCGCCCTCAAATGCCTTGAGATCTATGTTTCCACCAGAAGTTTTTCCATCAATACGTCCGGTGATGTTTTGTAGGCGGAGTCCCGCACCGGCTGTGTGAAGGTTCACATCTCCTACTATATCCACAACGGAGATTTCCTCATCCGCGGTTTTCAAATCAAGGGCGTAGTTTCTTGGAACGACGATCTCAAATTGGACATCCAAACGTTTTTTCGCTTTTTTCCACTGTTTTACGGGACCTCTGAATTTTGCCTCAATGTTGACATCTACTGCTTCGTGGGTCATCTGTACATCAAAATTCTTGAGGATTTCCCCTGCCCGTCGGTCTTCCTTCAACTGTGCGGCACGTCGAATGTGGACAGAGAGGTTATCATCCTCCGCGCTCCGCACGTCAATTGCTCCGAAGTCAGCATCAATCGTTAACTTTCCACCGGGCGCGACGGGAAACACTTCGACAATGTCTTCCAATGTCGTCTCAGTTAAGAAGTCTGGAACAGCTTTGCGGATGAGGTCGCCGAAGGGTTTGTCTGACAACTCCTCTGTTAGATTTTCCATGAAACGTTCTCCGAAAAAACTGGAGAACCATCCTTTGAAATCCGTAGTCGTGTCCAATCCTTCGTTAAGGTAGGCGGCGAGCTGGTGGCAAGCGATGCCAATCTGGCTAAAAGACGCGTCTGATTGCAGTTCATCAAAAAGCCCATCAGGTATTGCGTTGATGTCGCTGAGACGTCTGAGGACGTTATTGAATTGGGAAATACACTGTGCTTCGCCACTACTGAACGCTCCGGTTAGCGCAGCGTCCTCTGCAATTTTTGCAGTGTGCTCCAACATGTGAAAAAGCCCTCTAAGTTCCTGTTGCCTTTGCTGTTCCATTTTTTTAACTATGGCCTCCTGGGCACCGCTCCATTACATTACGCGGTGGTTTCCGGTGAATTCTAACCGGGTTTGGGTTAAAGTAACCGAAGTTTCCATCTTTTTTAGGACTTATCTACGCTGCGCTTTTGTAGCATAATCTGTATGATCACATAACCTCGCTGTAGCCGCGCCTTTCCAAAGTCGTTTTAAGTAGTTCCTTCGCTTTATGAAGTCGCCACTTCACGGTTGTCAGCGGGAGGGATAGGAACTCAGCCATCCGTTTTTGTGGCATCTCTGCCCAGTAATAGAGTTCAATCACGACTCGGAAGTCATCGGGTAGTTCCTGAATGGCGTCTCTGATCGCTTGCTGCGTCAACTCGCGTTCCACAATGTGAGCGGGGTCTGCGGCTGATGTATCTGCCCTCCTATTTAAATAGGGCTCCATATCTTCCTGTGGTTGGTAACGACCTTCACTTTTATAGTAGCGCAAGGCTCGGTTGCGTGTGATTGAATGAAGCCACGCCCCAAAACGGTTCAGATCTGTGAGTTGTGGGAGTGCTTCAAAAGCCCGCAAAAATGCGTCTTGCACGACATCTTCCGCATCAGTTGGATTTCGCACAACCTGTTGCGCGATTGTCAGCATCGCTCGTCGGTAACGGGTGACCAAAACATCGAACGCCTGCGTATTGCCCGCAAGTGCCGCGACGACCAACTCGGCATCATTTGCCTCGGTTAACTCTTGATTATGTGACATTGGCACGCACGCTTCGCCTGTAGCCATGAAAACGCTCCCTCTTTGCCTATTAGAAACATGTCACAGGAAAAGGATAGTGAAAAGTGTGTTTTTTCGTTAAAGCAACGAATGAGGAAGAGAAGTAGTGGGTACCATTGACCCACCTTTTCAAGACGTAGAGAGGTCCAGCGGTTCTGTTTCTATACTTAGGACTTACGCATTTCCTCTTAAAGTCCCCCTGATAAGGGGCGGGGAATGCCATAAGGCATTCATACCGTTGATTCTTTAGGGGGTTAAAATAGAAAAATGCCTCGTTATTCGTTAGATTTGCGTAAGTCCTATATACTTATGAAGTGGGTCTGTAGAGCATTACCAAACAACCCCCGAGTGCAGCGAGCAGGATACCTGCGACAAACTGCCATCGAACTGCCCCCCAGCCACCTGCTGGTGGGTGCGACAGCGTCGCTACGATAGCATTTACAATCGGAGCACCTGCAAAGACAATAGACATGACGACGGCAGGACGACCGCCCGCGCCGAAGGCGAGTAATACGCCAAATGCTCCAATCGCACCGACAAGTCCGGCGATGAATGACCAAGAGACACCCGAACCTGTGAATTGCCAATTAGATCCGTTAAGGATGAGCATCAGGGCAGAACCGATCACAGCTGCCAAAAGGTAAGCGAGTCCTACAAAGAGGAACGCTTTGTAACGTCCATGCACGGGATCCGCCATAGCGACCTGTCCTTGATGCAGAAAGACACCGTAAAGTCCCCATGATGAAACGGTCATGAAAACAAAAATGAGCCATGTTTTAGCCATTATCCACTTCCTTCTTGATTGTTGTGGCAGGAGCACTCCCAGAGCGCGCCAGCAATTGAAACGTTAGGTGTGCTTTTCAAACACTTTCAAAAGTTGTTCTGCAATGATTGTATCGCTAAACTTCTGATGCACGTTGATTTTTCCGGTTTCCCCGAGGTGTTCACGCCGATCGGTATCGTTAAGGAGTTCGATGAGGCCTGCCGCTACTGATTCAGGGGATTCCGGTTCAACGAGGATTCCGCCGTTAGTAGCGTCAATCATCTCTGGAAACGTCCCGTGCCGAGGTTGGACGACCGGCACACCATTAGCAAGCGATTCTATAATCGACAGTCCTTTGGATTCACGGTAGATGGTCGGGACCGAGAAAACATGTAGGCGGTTGAGAAAATCAATCTTTTGCGTGCGCGTCACCTCACCGTGATGCACGAAACTGTCTGACAAGTCCCAGGCCTGAATCTGGTTCACGAGTTCCTCAAGATAGGGTTCGTCTTTCTTGCCGAGGTAACCCGCAACATGCAATTGCACGTTATCCGCACCTAACGCCTCCGCTACCAGACGGAAAGCGTCCACCAAGATGTGCAACCCCTTTTCAGGACAAATACGCGCTAAATAGCCAATAATAAAAGGTGGTGGTTCCAGTTTTTCGACAGGCGAGCCGTGGCCATCCATGTTGAGTCCGAGCGGGACCACATCAATTTTCTCAATAGGAACATCAAGGTAGGTATCTGCCATAAATCGGGCGTAATAGTCACAAGGTGCCACGAAGCCATCTGGATCTGTAGCACGTTCTCGGAGAAGGGTTAATGCCTCTGATCTGTATGGTTCGATGAGATCTTGGAGAAAAATATCTTCGCCTTGGAGGGCGCAAATAACTGGGACGTCTAATGCCTTCTTAATTTCTCTTGTGAAACCGACAAGCATGGAATTCGTGAGATAGACAATATCCGGTTTATTCTCTTCGGCGAGCCATTTGACCAACTTCGCTAATTCCTTGCTTTGATGTCCCTGCTCTGCGCTGAGCATGGAGACTGTAAGTTGCCCAAGGTCTCGAGCGTCCGTTGAACTACTAAATCGCGCTAATCCGTTCAGTAGTGTCGGATTATCGAGGAGTTTGTCTAAGGTCCACGGCGTATGCCGAAAAAAGGAGAGTTTCTGTTGCAGATAGACGTTAATCCCACCGAAAAAGACGCGGTTCAGGCTCACATTTGCTTCATCTGTTCGGGTAGGGGTATACGTTGGGATTAAGGAAACGTTATGTCCTTGCTTTTTCAGGACCGTGGCTACCATGTTGTCGTGGATACAGGTTCCGCAGTACATGCCTGCGGCACCTGCGGTGATATAAGCAACTTTCATGTTCTCTGTTTATGGATTTCACCCTAAAAATTGTCCAAAATTGAATATAGTATAGCAGGCTTACTGAAAAAAATCATGTCTATTTTTTTAGCCCTCAGCGGTTAGCTGTCAGTAGTGTTCCTTGTAGCGGGAAACAGAAATGATACTGCCATAGGATACAAATCTGATGGTTTCCCATAGCTGATAACCGACAGCCATCCCGTAGGGGTGAGGTCTGTATCGAATGTAAAGAAATTTGCATTTCCGCTGCAATTGTGGTATCATTAATGTTTAGGTTTTACCAACACTTTAGAGAAAACGAAGGAAGGAGATAGACATAATGTCACGAGTCTGTACAATCTGTAGCAAACGTCCAATGACAGGTAACCAGATTAGTAAATCACGGCGGCATACAAAGCGGCGTTGGTTGCCAAATCTTCAACGGGTCCGGGTTCAAACTGCGGAAGGACCGAGACGGATTCGCGTTTGCACAAAATGTCTACGGAGTGGGAGAATCACTAAAGTTATTTCAAGGATGCCTGCACCCGTATAGAAGAGCATAGAATTTAGGACTCACGGGTGACACGTTGTACGCCTTTTAAGCCTCGAATTGCTTGCATGACGGCATCGAGTTGCTCGGCACCTGTTACATCTATCGTCAGGTTGTCAGAGGCTTCGGCATCATGGTGGACGGCGGAGGGTTGGAAATTTCCGCTGCGGATATTCACTTTCGATTGTGCGATAGCGGTCGTGATTTCACCGAGCATTCCGGGTCGGTCACTGCATTCAACGAGGATTTTAACGGGATAGACAGCAGGCGGGTGATTCCCGTTTTCGGAGGCAGGCTTTTCGCTCCATTTTACATCTAAGAGTCGTTCAGGCTCGTCAAGGATGCGGATACATCCTGATCTATGAACGGACACGCCGCGTCCGCGTGTGAGATAACCGACAACCTGATCCCCGGGAATCGGGTTACAGCACTTCATAACTCGTATCATACCCAAGTCTATATCGTTTTCAAGTTGGACAGCCGGCGGTGATTCGGGTTTTCGCTTTCGGTTAATATCTTCGGAAGGTTCGGTCTCCGGTTTCGGCACTTCAGGTTTCAATAAATTAACGACCTGCGTCGCAGATTCATCCCCATTGCCAATTCGGACGAAAAGCTCCTCAAGATTTTTGAGTTTGAGTTGCTTCGCAATGTCAAGGAGTTTCGGGGAATTGAGATAGTCACGCGAATTAAGATAGGAAACCCGTAATTCCGCTGCGAGAAATTTCTTACCCAACTCCAATGCCTCAGCCCTATCCTTTTCACGAAACCAGTGATTGATTTTACTTCGCGCGGTGGCGGTTTTCACATACGACAACCAGCTTCGGCTCGGCTTACCGTTTGGCTGTGTCCGAATATTAACCTGATCACCGTTCTGAAGCACACGTCGAATCGGGGCAACACCACCGTTGACTTCCGCGCCGACACATGTGTGCCCAACATCCGTATGGATTTTATAAGCAAAATCGATCGCTGTCGCGCCAGCAGGTAGCTTAAAAAGGTCCCCTTTCGGCGAAAACACATAAACTTCATCTTGAAAAAGTTCCAGTTTCATGGATTCCACGAAATGGTGGGGACTATCTTGCGTATCTTGTATATCCTCAAGTATCTGCTTATAACTCGCGAAAATGGAACGTCCCTGTTGGCTCATCGGTAACCCTTCCTTATAACTCCAATGTGCCGCAATCCCATCTTCCGCAATCTTATGCATCTGGTATGTGCGAATCTGGATTTCAACAGGTCTGCCATCATCAAGAATCGTGGTGTGAAGTGATTGGTATCCGTTTTTCTTAGGCTGTCCAATCCAATCCCGAAGTCGGTCAGGGTGATAATTCCATTTGTGATGGAGGGCACCGAGTGCTATATAGCAGTCCGCTTCGGTTTTGACAAGGATTCGAAGACCCACCAAATCCCGGATTTCACTGAAGGGTGTCCCTTTTTGTTCTATCTTCTGGTAGATGCTATAGATATGCTTCGTTCTACCGTGGACGTCGGCGAAAACATTCCGTTTTTCGAGTTCTCCGCGAATCTGTTTAACCATCTTGTCACAGTACGCCTCTCGCTCAGTGAGTTTCTCGTTCAGAAGGTCGGCAATTTTTCGATATTCGATTGGATAGAGATGCTTGAACGCGAGGTCTTCAAGGCGTCCCATAATACGCCAAAGCCCCAATCGGTGTGCGATCGGGGCATAAATCTCCAATGTTTCCTTTGCGACACGTTGACACTTCTCGCTGGAGAGAAACTCCAGCGTTTCCATGTTATGAAGTCGATCCGCGAGTTTAATCAGGATGACCCGCATGTCTTCCGCTGTCGCTAACAGGAGTTTCCGGTAGGTCTCGGCTTGGCGTTTCCGATGGACGCGGTGTTCGACTGTGCTTTTAGTATCTGGGGTTTGGGAGGCAATACTGAGTTTGTACTGACCAATCTTTGTAACACCCTCGACGAGATTGGCGATATTCGTACCGAACCGAACCTGCATCTCTTGACGCGTAATCCCTGTATCTTCGAGGACATCGTGCATGAGACCTGCGCAGATCGTATGTGTATCCAGTCGGAGCTCAGTGAGTATCTCAGCGGTCTTGAGGCAGTGTGTAAAGTAAGGTTCCCCCGATTTTCGCTGTTGTCCGTCATGCGCCTCTTGGGCAAAACGATAGCAACGCTCCAGAAGTTCGACCTCTGCGTCAGGATTATATACTTGAATTTGGTTCACTAAGGATTTGATACTCATGTTCTATGCGCTCCCACATAGATTCGATCTTTTCCTTTAATTGGAACTCTATAAATGAAGGACTCGTCTGCTTAATCCATTCCCCTCTCAAGTAGGTCGGTGAACGAGACAAGTCGCTTTTCTGACCCGAAAGCAGTTTTACAAGTCTGCTATCGGATTGTCCATGCCGCTCGATAAACTGCAATTCCTCAAAAATAGTGAGCCCAGTTTGAAGTGCTGACAGGGATCCAAATCCGCCCTTTAGTATCTCTGCCTCAGGGTAGCCCTCTGTGCCATTGGACTGTATAACCGATCGTATGCTTCCGTACAGTCGCCGCAATTCGTCACCCGCAGGATATTTTTCAGAAATCCAATTGTGCATCTCCGTTTCATCTGTATTGTTGTAGATGAGATGCAGATAAGAGGTTTCAGCAGTCGCAAAAGCGGGTTTACACCGTCTAAAAAAGAGATCTTGGCTCGGCGCGAGATGGCAGAGAACAACGTGTTTAACGAAAGGAAACGCTTCCAAACCGGAAAAAGTGCTACTCGACGCGATGGTTCGCAGTTCACCGGTTTCCAACTGTTTCAATAGTGCTGTTTCTTCTGCCTCTGGTGTTGCTTCATTGTGCCGCGCGACTCCCTCAATACTCTCCGGTAAAAGTTTTGTGAGCAGGAGATCCAACATCACTTCGTCTCGTACATAAATTATACAAGATTCCTCTCGCGCGAGCAAGTTTAAAAGATAATTCTTTTTATTAACGTTCCGTTTGTCAACAAGTTTTACACGGGATTCATCACTGAGTTTAGGAAATACATCCCAGTTCATGTCTCTGCCTTCGGAGTGTGCTTCCCAATCTTCAAGGATCAGTTGTACGGAACGGGTCCCTTGCCACTCATTGATTTGGGGTGAAAAGGCGATGTCGAGTGACATATTAGGGCGTTTGAAGGTGATAAGTTTGTCGCCTGCCCCCCAGTCAATCGCGCGACGTTTCACTACGCCATCGCTAACGGACATTCGTAGATGGTTTTTCTCTTTTCCCATGAGGGTTGGCACGCCATCGACCTTAACACGACGTGTCCCGAAATAAGGCGCGGGATTATCCTTTCCAAAGGGTTCAAATTGTTCCAGTTCCTTTAGCGTCTCTAACGTCAAAAGTGAAAGACGCGTTTCAAACTCAAGGTCGAGTTTCGGTTGCAACTCTTCCGCTGTGAGGTTCTCACGGGCGAATTCGTTAAAAGCCTTCCTGAATTTAGGAATATTTTTAGTTTTGAGTGTTAACCCTGCCGCGGCTGCGTGTCCACCGTGTTTCACAAGCAATTCGGTACAGGCAACGAAACTATCAGCAAGGTTCATTCCTTCGATACAACGCCCAGAGCCAGTAGCCTCATCACCGTCAATCGCAAGGACAACGGCAGGCTTGTAGAAGGTTTGCATCAAACGAGCGGCAACGATACCGACTACCCCTTGTGCCTTCTCGTTCCACTTGTCGCTGGCAACGACAATTCCGACAGTATCCGCATCTATCTCTTTTTCAATTATCTCCAATGCTTGGTCTTGAATCTGCCTTTCTAACTCTTGTCGTCTCTGATTTGTCTGATTGAGTTCAGAGGCTATCCGAGTTGCAACATCCTCGGAATCGGTAGTGAGGAGATCAACCACTTTGTGGGCGGTATCCATGCGTCCGGCGGCATTGATACGGGGTCCCAACTTGAAAGAGAGAGCGTATCCATCAAGGGGTGTGTCAATTTTGTGACCGGCCGCATCGCACAAGGCATGAATTCCGGGGCGTTCGCGTTTATCAAGTTCTGCTAACCCCAAGCGGCTCAAAATCCGATTCTCCCCAGTTAGCGATGCCATATCTACGACGGTACCCAACGCCACCAGGTCAAGTAGTGATTCAAGAAACGCTTTATCGTCTATTAACCCCTGTGCCAATTTAAAGGCTAAACCGACACCTGCGAGTTCAGTGAAAGGATATTCATTCCCCGGAATCTTCGGTGAAATCAGGGCGTATGCGGGTGGCTGTTCCTTTTCTGGCTGGTGGTGGTCCGTGACAATAACATCCATACCGCGTTGGTTCGCCAATGCGACCTCTTTCACCGAAGTAATACCACAGTCTACGGTAATAAGTAACTTCGCTTTATTCTTCAGATGGATCTTTTCTACAGTGTCCTCACTGAGTCCGTAACCTTCTCCAAACCGATTCGGGATATAGTAGTCAACGGGGACATCCATCTGGCGGAATGTATTGAGCAGCAGTGCGGTCGCGGTCGTGCCATCGGTGTCATAATCGCCATAGACACAGATTTTCTCACCGCGAGAGATCGACTTGTGTATCCGTTCCACGGCTTTGTCCATATCCGCTAATTTAAAGGGAGAGTGCAATTCATCAAGGGTTGGATAAAGGTAGGAGCGGGCTTCGGCAGCCGTTTTTATTCCTCGATTGATGAGCAGTTGTGCCGCAAACGGAGAGATACCTACTTCCGAGGCTAATGTTAGACTGCTATCAAAATCAGAATTTTTGAATTGCCACTTCTTACGAGAAGGCTTTTTCATGAGGTACCTGCTGTTGTTGGGGAAGGAAACCTGCGCTTGCAATATAGTGGGTTGCAAGCATCGTCTTTTCGACTATGGATATGTTACCACAAAAATAGAGAATTGTCAATTCTTTTGCAATGCTCATTTTTTTCTCAGTGTTGGCGAAACGAAATATTTGTTCTTCGTTGCAAATATAATTTGACAAAGCAAATTACATGTGGTATCATTTATCAAAACCTTCGCTTCAGCGAGCGGAGTATGTCAAGGTGTCCTGATCGCAACTCAGCAGGCACAGCAAAAAGTCCGCCATATATGACGATGTCTTTAGTAACGCCTTCATCAAATAGGGACTAACCTCGTCCGTTAAGTGAAGTTACCGTCCATGTGATATGGAGGCTCTTATAGAAAATTAAGCGGAAAGGAGTTTTCCAACATGACGTATGTGATTTGTGAACCATGCATTGAAGTTAAGGATAGTGCATGCGTTGATGTGTGTCCAGTGGACTGTATTCACCCCTTACCTGATGCTGATGAGTTTGAAGAAACGGATCAGCTCTACATCGACCCCGAAGAATGCATCGATTGTGGTGTATGCGAACCCGAATGCCCCGTCGAAGCCATCTTCATGGAAGAAGATGTTCCTGAAGAGTGGGAAGAGTTCATTGAGATCAATGCGGAGTACTTTGAATAACGGATAGTAGGAATAATCCTTCAATCACAACTCATTGAACGGTTGCTAGTTTGCGAGGCCATCTGTGGTCCCACAAATTGGCAACCGTTTTTTCTAAGCGGAAGACAATTCTTTTGAGAAGCCATCATGCAGAAATTCCAACCGACTCGCATTGAAAGAAGCAGTACAAGTCTGGAAATCCAATGGAAGGATTCACATCACAGCGAGTTGTCCTACCGTCTCCTTCGACAAAAATGCCCTTGTGCCCGTTGCGATGCCACGCGATCGGGCAAAGACCCTTTTCACATCCTACCCTCTGACGATTTTTTTCAAAACCTATCTCTTGTGGACATTCAGCGCGTCGGACGCTACGCCGTGAGATTGGTATGGAACGACGGACATCGCACCGGTATTTACACGTTTGAGTTTTTGCGTGAGTTGAGTGAAAAGACTCATGAAGTTTAGGTTCATGTAGGGTGCATTGTCCTCTTAAAAAAAAGAGGTGAGGTCAAAGCCTCACCATAAGAAAAGAACGGAAGCCATATTTTATGTTATTCTGATAACAATCGCGAGACGAGATAGCAGTTTGCGGTCTTCCGAGTCGCCCCAAGTTCCGTACTAAGCTTCTGACACACTTTCCAGTAGCGATCGTAACTGAGCGGACGATAGCGACGCCGTTTTCCAATGAAGGTTTTGTGACAACAGGCTAATTCATTGCCGCTATGGATCGGATACCCCCAGACACGACAAATGACGGGACGGTGTTCGTAAACACTACAGACCCCACCGATGAGCATAGGACATTCGCCCTCAGGCGTGCCTTTTATGACCCCAATGGCTTCCATGCCAGCATCCGGCATTATATTTTCACCGTCATAGCCGTGCCCCTTTAATTTTCTGATACTCTGTTCAGCCTTCCATCGAATGTGTGAGCGGATTTCAATAGGCAGTGCTTTCAATCCGACCTTTAAGTCGCGAGCCTCGACTTCACTTATCGCCATAGTTGCGGTGTTTTGGCAGCAGGAAAAGCAGTTGGCTGGGCACGGTACACCCCCCGATTCTTCACGCAGGCGTTCGATGTCGCGCTGAATCTCATCAAGGAGTTCATGATAAGTTTCCATGGTCGTACCTAATCTACGGCAAGATTGTACACAGCGTGCCTGAAGATAACAACCTTTGCACCGTTCTGTAAAATGAGTTTAATCTCATAGGGACTGACCCAGTCTATAACGCCGCGAAAGATCTCTCCCTCGCGGAGTGTAACCCCAATTGAAGTTCCATTTTTTCGGGCGTGCTGAACGGCTTCGGTATCAATCTCAGGGGCTTGCACATCAGAGGTTAACTGTGTTAACTGCTGCACCTTCACGGTATCATCGATATCAACGGATGCTTGAACCCTTTCTGCATCAATATCTTTATAACAGTATTTAACATCCGTTTTGGCGATATTCTGCTCGCTCCCATTACTATTGAGTGTCAAACTGGAGAGCGTCATTTCAAGGACGGTAGCAGGCAGTTGTACATGATTATACAACGCAAAAAACATGGATGTTTCAAAATTAATCTGCTTAAGGATATAAAGATCCCCAAAACTGAGTTGCTTTGAAGATGGGTCTTGCCCCTCTTGTGTTGGTGCTGTGGAAACCTTAAGATCCGTCGCCGACGGACGTTGATTGCGTGGTTGTTTTGTTGTCGGTCCCGAAGGTGCTACTGATGTATCATGGTCACGGCGATTCCGAGTTGGCTGTGCTTCGTTGGTGTCATGATCAGAGGAAGTCATTGCCGCATTGTTGATAAATTGTCCCTGACCCTGACCTGGGAAGCCAGCGTAACCTCGCGGAATAATCGCCTTTCCTTGCCGCAACCATCGGCGTTCCGTTGGGGTCAACAATACTTCAACGTTTTGGGCAACGAGTCCTTTCTCACCTTCAATAATGCTGTATTTTACGCGCTGTCCGACACGGAGTTCTTCGTATTCGGGTTGCTTAATGGCTGAACTGTGTAAGAAGACATCCGCATCACTGCTATCTTGCGCGATAAATCCGAAGCCTTTATCGAAATTGTAGTACTTAATCCGTCCTGTCGGCATTATATGCTCCTACGGTCTTGTCCCTTTTCAGGAAGGTGACGTTAACCTTTCGCGTTCCTGCGCGAGCATTCCTTTTCCATACGGGGAGCCTGCGAGTGAGTCTCCCGAACTTGCCAGAGCCGTTAATCGTACCGTAAGTTGGCGCACTAAATCGTGTGCTTCATGGTATGAAGCAACCGTCAGATTATGACGCACTGCTTAAAAACAGCGGAAAGCTGAACATTAAATGGCTCTGCCGAATTTGCGGTTTTTCTTGACACAACAACTCTACCTTCTATACAATAGAGTAGGTATCACCTTTTTGGAAACCAACTCCGTCCTACAATAGTGAGAAGAGAAGTAAATTGCCAAGACATTACATATTAAATCATAATTCAACGCATTTGTCAAGTATCAAGGGGTGTGTAAATATTTCGTCGAAGGTCGCGATTCGGAGGGGACGCCCCTACCGTGTGTTTCTTGTAGGAGGGAACTCCGATTCCCGACTCTTGACCCTTGAATGTCAAAAACTTTACACACCCGTATCAAGTATCAGACTCCGGACAGTCTATTCTCAGTCTTGAAAGGAGACCTTGTATGGAAACCACCACCGATCTGACACATCACATTCAATCGATTCGCCTTGTGGACACACATGAGCACATGAAGCGCGAAACCGAATGGGTTGAGAATGGACCCGATATCCTCCAAGACCTATTCGGAAATTATGTGCCTGCTGACTTGGTAACAGCCGGTGCCTCCCCAGAAGCGATGGGTAATCTGATGGACGCTTCTCAAGACGTCGCATCGCGGTTTGACGGTATCCGAGACGCGTGGGAAGCAACGCAGTTTACTGGGTATGGCGAGGCGGTCAGCCTCATCGCGAAACACATCTACGGACTCGACGAACTGACAGGCGATGGACTCGCGGGTGCCGATCATCTAAAGACGCTTCGCACTCCCGGCAAACGTTATCACATTTTACACGACCTTGCGAATCTTGACCACATTCAAACCGATGATTTCAGTTGGCAGTGTGCCCCGGATACCTCTGGTCCAGATTTTTTCCTCTATGATCTCTCGTGGGCGACATTCTGTAACGGACAGGTGGATCCAAGTGCGATCCATGCCGAAACAGGTATTGAGGTCAATGACCTTGCATCACTAAAGCGTGCTATGGAGGCAATCTTTGCCAAGCATGCCCCGTGTGCTATCGCTGTAAAATCACAACACGCTTACAATCGAACGCTCGACTGGATTGAAAGGAGCGATGCCGAGGCTTCTGCTGCGCTAAACGCTGTTCTTACACAGTCTGCCACAGAGGTTGACGAAGCGACACGGCTCTGTCTCGGCGATTGGTGTTGGGCGCGAGGTGTTGAACTCACGATTGAACACAATCTCCCTTTCAAGATTCACACAGGTTATTATGCAGGCAACGATCGGATGCCAGTGCGACGTATCCCTGCGGGCAATATGTGTGCGCTTTTCGCTCGGTATCTCGATGCAAAGTTTGTATTGATGCACATCGCCTACCCTTATAACGATGAACTGGTCGCGCTCGCCAAGCATTATCGTAACATTTGGGTCGATTTCTGCTGGGCGTGGAGCATTGATCCGTACAGTTCGCGTGATTTCCTCCGTCGGTGCATCCATGCTGTTCCGTCAAATAAATTGTTCGCTTTCGGCGGCGATACAGGGTGGCCGACGAGCGCGATGGCGTATGCGATTCAAGCCAGAAACGAAATTCGACGCGCCCTTGAAGCCGAAATTTCGGACGGTTACCTCACGGAAAAACAGGCAATGGCGTTCGCGACCCGGATTATGAATACGAACCAATATGACTGTTTCGATATAAGCGGTACCCGATCGAACATTGCAAAAGCGGCGTAATCTGAAGGATTTCACTATGCGTCGCGCAAAACCTTCAGATTCTCTGTATAAGGGGCACGTGCTACCCCTTTTTCGGTAATAATTGCCGTGACTAACGCCGCGGGCGTAACATCGAACGCAGGACTATAAACCTTGACCCCTTCAGGGGCGGTGAGTTTTCCGAAGCCTTCGGTCACCTCTTCCGCCGCCCGCTGCTCAATAGGAATTTCTGTCCCGGTTTCAAGGGCGAAGTCTAAGGTTGAAGTCGGTGCGGCGACATAAAAAGGGATACCGTGTGCTTCCGCGAGGATAGCGACATTATAGGTGCCGATCTTGTTTGCGGTGTCGCCGTTTGCGGCAATCCGGTCGGCTCCGACAATGACACATTGGATTTTACCTTCTTTCATGACCTGCGCTGCCATGTTATCACAAATGAGCGTCACATCAATGCCCGCTTGCATGAGCTCCCAAGTGGTGAGGCGTGCACCTTGTAAAAGGGGGCGCGTCTCATCAGCGTAAACTTGGATTTTCTTGCCTGCTTCGTGTGCGCTGAACATCACAGCTAACGCTGTGCCATAATCGGATGTCGCTAACCCGCCAGCGTTGCAATGCGTCAAAATAGTGTCGTTTTCGTTTAGTAACGCCATACCGTGCTGTCCAATAGCACGACACATCGCTTTATCCTCATCAATAATCTCCAAAGCCTCAGCAAGTAGCACTTCCTTGAGCTCAGGGATCTGAAGGTTGTTGTTTTCTTGTGCTGTTTGGGTAATTCTATCCAATGCCCAAAAAAGATTAACGGCTGTGGGTCGCGATGTCGCCAAGTACTCGGTAACGGATTTAAGTTCTGTGGCAAAAGCGTCGTAGGTTTTCGCAGTGGAATCCCATATTCCAAGCACAGCCCCCAAAGCACCAGCAATACCGATCGCAGGGGCACCACGTACACGCAGGGATTTAATGGCTTCCCAGACCGATGGGAGATCATCGCAATAAATCTGCTTGAATTCATTGGGCAACAGCGTCTGGTCGATCATCCGAATTCTGCCATCCACCCATTCAATTGTTGAAACTGCCATTTTGTGGTACAAGACCCTCCTGTAAAAAAACGAAGCACATCCCGAAGTAAATAGACTAAAGACTACGACTGGCGTTTAAAAGATGATAGCATTTTCTATGCCGCAGGGCAATCAAAATTCAGTCTTCTTATATTAACGTGAATTCTATATAAAAGAGACAAAAAATTTGAACTCACGTTAATATTAGATTGGACATGTCAGTTGCCCAAGTTCGTTGGTTAGACGTAAGTTTTCGGCATAATCAACGGGACAATCAATCACAGAAGGAACTTTCTGGCTGAACGCATCTTCGAGTATAGGCACCAATTCGTCACTTCCTTCGACTCTATAGCCTTTGGCACCGAAGGCTTCGGCGTACTTGACGAAATCGGGGTTTGTGAAGTCGATGTGTGCAGGTCTACCAAAACCGTTCATCTGCTTCCATTCAATAAGCCCGTATGCCTCGTCATTGAAAATAAGTGTGACAAATGGCACACCCATTCGCGTCGCTGTTTCGAGTTCCTGTGAGTTCATCAGGAAGCCACCATCACCGCAGATTGCCAAACATTTACGTTCTGGATAGATAAGTTTAGCGACAAAAGCCCCGGGTTGCGCGATCCCCATAGAGGCGAAACCGTTGGAGATGATGCACGTATTAGGTTGATAACAGGGATACATCCGTGCGATCCACATTTTGTGTGCACCGACATCGGAGATGAGGATGTCATCTTCAGCGAGGACGGAACGGACATCTCTCAAGATTTTTTGCGGCTTTATGGGAAACCCCGCATCATCGCGATGTTCGTCGAGTTGGTCGAGTATGATTTTTCGTAAAGTATTTGAGGCATACTCTGAATCTTTAGGATAGATTTCTTGTGCCATCAGGTGTCTAAGGCTCTGCCGAATGTTGCCTACCATCTCGACATCGGTGACGTAAGCGGAATCGCTTTCGCTCGGTTGTGTATCAATATGGATGAGTTTCTTATTCCGATCGGGATTCCAGAGACGTGGGTGGTATTCGACGATATCGTAACCGATTGCGATGACGAGGTCGGCGCGGTCGAATCCGCAGGAGACGAAATCGTGTGCCTGCAACCCGACACTGAGGAGTGAGAGTCGATGGGTCCAGGGAATACTACCTTTGCCCATAAAGGTGTGCGCAACTGGAATATTCGTCATCTCAGCGAATTGGGTTAGAATTCGAGAAGCACCCTGGCGGATAACACCGTTTCCTGCGAGGATAATAGGTTGTTTTGCTTCGTTAATGAGTTGCGCGGCGCGTAGCAAACAGGAAGCAACGGGTTCTGCTTCGCTGGGAAAGTCATGCGGCATAGGTTCCGCGCTGACTTCCATTTTGGCGACATCCTCTGGAAAGTCGATGTGTGTAGCCCCCGGTTTCTCGCTCGTTGCGGTCTTGAAGGCTTTACTCACCGATTCAGGGATGATTTCAGGGAGGTGCAGGAGCGTATTCCATTTGGTCATCGGTTTGAAGACGGAAACGACATCCATATATTGGTGAGATTCTTTGTGCATCCTGTCTAAGCTGGCTTGTCCGGTGATAGCAACGAGGGGTGCCCTATCCATATTCGCATCAGCAACCCCTGTAACAAGGTTCATGGCTCCCGGACCTAAAGTCGCCAGACATACACCAGCGCGTCCAGTGAGGCGACCGTAAACATCAGCCATAAAAGCGGCACCGCGTTCATCACGTGTTTGAATGAATTGGATATTGGACTCCAACAGTGCGTCCATCAAATCCAGGTTTTCTTCGCCGGGTATTCCAAATATGTAGTCAACGTTTTCGTTTTCCAGGCATTTAACGATCAATTCTGAGGCTTTCATAATTGCTCTTCCTTATGTGTTGAAACGGACAAAAAATTTGTTTTTTCTCTCTGAATTCCCTATCATTAATATATCAGATAGGGATACAGAATTGCAATTTTTAAGTGAAAAATAATAAATACTAAGGTGTGTTGTACTGTAACATGGTAAAAAATAAAATGTTTACATATTCCTGAAGATCTATGACAAAAAAATCTTTCTATCTCTACATCCTCATCCTGTTTGTAAGTTCGCAATTTGTTTTTGCCCAAACCAATTCGGACGATTTTCCTTACATTACTGACACACCGGGAGAACTGATCGTACGTTTACATCCGAATGCGTCCCGTGAGCAACTCGAAAAGTTGAGTAGACGGCTCGGTGCGGTATCTGTTTTCCCCGTTTTCCCCCCTACTACGCTTGGCGGACAACACCCTCGGCTCCGTCGCACTTATCTAATTCGATTTCCAAAGGGTAAGAGATTGGAAACATTACGGCGACGGTATGAACGACACACTGCGATTGAAGCGGTTGAGATGAATCGCCTCAACCAACCTTGTGCAGGAACTGCTCCAAACGATCCAAATTATGCGGAGCAATGGAATCTGTCTGTTCTAAATATGCCGAAAGCATGGGATATAGAACAAGGAAAACCGCAAGTAACAGTAGCGGTTGTTGATAGCGGAATTGCGACCCAACACCCTGAATTTCGTTCGCAACTTTGGGAAAACGTTGATGAAATTCCGAGAAACGGCATTGACGATGACGGCAACGGCTACGTTGACGACAAAAACGGTTGGGATTTCAGCGACGCACCGACCCTTCCCGGCAGTGGTGATTGGACAGTCCGCGATAACGACCCTGAAGATGAAACCGGACATGGGACACACGTCTCGGGTATCATCGGTGCGAAGGCGAACAACGGACTCGGCATCGCTGGGATCGCGCCGAACTGTCGTTTGATGCCCCTTAGAGCGGGTTTCAAGTATGGAGGCGGTGCTTATCTCCAGAACGACGATCTCGCTGCCGCTATTGTGTACGCTGCAGACAATGGCGCACAGGTGATTAATATGAGTTGGGGGGATACGGTGCGTGCCTTCATCATAGAAGATGCCGTAGAATACGCTTACCATCGCGGGTGTATTCTGGTTGGTGCCGCGGGCAATTCAGCAGCGGTCGGTTCTTATTATCCTGCTGCTCTTAAATCTGTTATTTCCGTTGCGGGGCTTGGACAGGAAAATCAGTTATATGGCAGTTCCAATTTTGGTGCTACAATTGACATCGCCGCGCCCGGCGAAGAAATTCTCAGCACAGCTCTTAACGGGGAATACCAAAAAAGAGATGGTACGTCTATGGCGGCGGCGCATGTCTCTGGTGTTGCAGCTCTCGTTTTGTCCGGCAATCTGCATGTCACTAACATAGAAATTCAAGAGAAACTGATTACTACTGCAAAACCGCTTTTTGTTACTGAACTCGTTGGCGCAGGTTCACTGGATGCATACGCTGCACTCGCGGCTTCAACACCCCTTATCGCGGAAATTGATGCCCGACGAATACCCATAGCCCTTGATAATGTTGAATTCGTAGGTTTCTCTGGGGGGTACGTGCGGTATAGTCAGCTCGCAACAGATTTTATTATTGATGAAATTGAAATCATTGGGAGTGCAGGAGGAGTTGGGTTTTCTGAGTACTGGCTGGAGTATGGCATCGGCGAAGTCCCGGATTTATGGTACCCCTTGGGAACTGTGCAAGCTGAACCGAAGTTTAATGCATGTCTACACAAGTGGAATACCTCAACTTTAGCGGAAGGCAGGTATACGCTGCGACTGAGTGTTAAAGCCGAAAGTGGAGACATCAAGAGAATCAAGATAGTTGTTGACGTGGATCACACGGAACCTTTTATTATAAAACATGAGGCACAACCGTGGTTTGCGGGAGACAAATTCAATTCAGTGGTGATGTGGAGAACGGAAGCATTAACTACAGGCAAAATTGAAATTTTTAAGAAAAACGGAAGTGTCAATGGAACTATCCATTCCGACGCACAGAATCATATCCATGTGGGAACCGAGGATCGTTTGGAAATTCTATATCTTGATAGAACTATTCATTCCGACGCACAGAATCTGCTCCATTTCGCCAACATGTCAGATTTGGGCGAACCACCGGGGACTTATTTGTACCGATTAGTGGTGCAAGATAGTGTCGGACACCTGCAGATTGATGACAACAACGGCAGATTATATCAAATTGAGGTGAACGATACCCCGATTGATGTATCGCATCTCTTGCAAGTTTCATCAATTGAGAGGGGATTGCACACTATCGCCTCACCGGTGGATATAAACAGAAATGGAAAATTGGAACTTTTCGGCGTTGAAATGGGGACTGGCACTGCGCAAATTCTTGAGATAGCGGATAATGGAACATATCAGCAGATTTTCGCATACACCGAATCGTTGTGGCCCTGGGCGACGGCAGATACAGATAACGATGGACTTATAGAAATATTATGCAATGCGGCGGGTGCGACATTTTTGCTGGAGCAACCCGCACAAGGCGCGCTTCCAACGGAACGCGTCTGGGAGGTGCGTGGGCAGTGGAGTCGGACAATTGCAGATGTCGATGCAGACGGTACACCTGATATCTTTGCGCGTGATGATGTCACAAACGCCATTTCGGTATACGAGGCGGTAAGGGATAACGATTATCAACTTGTTGCTACCCTTGAAAGCCCAATGTGGGGAAACAACGGGATTAGCCCGAATTTCGCTACAGGCGATTTTGATGGTGATGGACAGACAGAGATTTTAGCCGGGGACAACGATGGCTATGTATTCATACACGAGGCGACTGGAAACAACCAATATAGACAGACATGGATAAGCAGGCTTTCTGAAGGTACTCCACAACTCTTTGCGGCGGGGGATATGGACGGTGATGGAAACGCCGAGTTTGCTATCTGCGCCAAAACGGGGAACGGGGTTGGAACCACGGAACTTGATATTCGTTACCATCACTGGCTTTTAACGATTTTCAAATCAGACGGTAATGATATCTATCGTCCTGTCTGGACGCAGCGCATCCGGGACGTATGGGATGGAGGAAATGGGATGACGATTGCGGATGCCAATAACGATGGACGTAATGAACTTTGCATCGCCGCTCAGCCGAACTTCTACCTCGTGCAGTATGACGGAATAGACTATCGACCTATCTGGCACCACACGGCGACAAGTACTTTCAATCCGATTGTGGTTGACCTAAATGGCAATGGGGCAAAGTCCCTGCTGTTTAACAGTAATAACGCCTTGACCGTTTTTCAAATACCTACATCTGCCACTTCGCAGTTGAGGGGCCTGCCCAGCCCACCGTGGGGAGTTACGGCAAAACCGATTGATGAACGTTCTGTTCATCTGACTTGGCGGAAATCGAAGGATGCAGTAACGTATACCCTCTATCGCGGAGAACATGAGAATTCACTGGAGAAGATCCGTGATAAGGTTCGGGAAACGCATTTCACGGATACTGGACTTACCACAGAACAAACCTACTGGTACGCAATCGCTTCTCAGGATTCAAGCGGTTCGTTTTCAAAGCAATCCACATCGGTATCTGTCGTGCCAACCCAACGACCACGCTTGCATGCCGCTGTGCCTTCACCGCCGAATCAACTTTTGTTGAAGTTCGACAAACCGATGGGTATTTCTGCCGCACACGCGGGTCGTTACCGTCTGCACAAGCTCGGAAACGCGGGAAACGGTTCAGAAAGTTACACACCGCACTCGGCGATCCTTGACCAAGGGGGTAAACGGGTTGTTCTGACATTCTCTCCAAAAGTCTTTCGCACGGGCAATCGTTATCAGATTGAGGCATTTCAACTTTCGGATATACACGGTGCCGATCTCGCAGAAGATGCCAGAATGTTGACGATAATGCTTCCGGCATCAACGCTTGCAGAGGTGATTGTTTATCCGAATCCAGTGGCAGCGTGTAATCGGGTTACATTCGATAAACTACCGGCGGGAACTGATATTTATATCTATGATGTCAGTGGGAACTGTATTGCCTCACTGATTCGGACAGAGTATGAGAGGGATAGGAGGGTTTGGGAGATCGGTGGTGTTAGCAGTGGGGTCTATATCTATGTCCTTTCATCTGAAGAGGGGCGGCGCGTCGGTAAATTTTCTGTGATCCGATAGAATGGCTTTCAGCAGTTAGTTATAGTAAAGCCGAATATAAGTGAACACTTTAGAAAACACGAAGCCCACCCCTTCGCTGGCGAGGTGTTTTTGATAGGGTGTTTCCCTCGCCGACTATCAATGTCCAAGTAATTATGGGCTTTACTATAGGAGGGTATCGTCTAAAAAGCCCCTCTGTACTGATGGTTATTCTGCCGTATTGAGCGGTACAAAAGCCGGATTAAGTTTAAACACGTTTCGGATCGCTTCTATTGCCTTCTTCCGTTCGTTGGCTTTTAGCGCAACCTGTGCGAGATGATAATGAGGCTCGACGGCATCCCTCTGTAGATCAATGGCACGTTCTAAAGTTTTCATCCCTTTGTTCACTTGTCCCCGCTTCGATAAAATCCAACCAAGCGTGTCGTGATAAGCCCCGACATCTGGGTTCAACGTTACCGCTGTATAGGCTAACGCTTCAGCAAACCGTAGACTGGGCGATGTCTGCAAAACGGGATTTTCGGATGACGGATGCGAAACTTCGGAGTTGCTAATACTTGCAGGTAAATGGTTCGGATAATTATTCGCATAGAGACGTGCGAGATTGTTGTATGCCTCGCCGTATTTCGGGGCGAGATATATCGCCTTTTCGTAGGCACTTTGCGCTTCCAGCGCACGTCCAAGTTTCATATACGCTGTGCCAAGGATATTGTAAGTTTCGTAGTCGCGGGTCGTCCCTTCTCCTACCGACGTAAGCGCATAGACTCCGACAAGTGAAGCTTCAGCGGCAAACACATCAGGGTTTTCATTCTCTCTCGCTTCTAAAAACAACTCATACGCTTCAACGGCAAGCGCGTACTGGCCTTCCTTAAAGTACGCAAATCCGAGTTTCCTATAGAAACTAATCGGGAGAGCACCGAGTCCCCTACTCAACTCATACGAATTAATGGCTTTTCTATAATATCCTTCCTGAATGTAGAAATCACCTTCCGCCAATGAGCGTTTTACCAACTCTGGTAGTTCACTGATAGAAAGCCCAAAACGAGAGAGTGGACTTAGCTCTATTTTTGTATGTTTCTGATACTGAGTAAAGGCGATTGTAAAGATAACGAGAACAGCCCACAATATCAGATACACGCGCGTTCGCTGCACCCATTGCTTGGAGAGATACCTGCCAGGATGTCTAAGGGTCAGGAAGAAGTTCGTCGGTTCAAGCGCAGTACTCTCCGGATCATACGGGACAGTGGTAGCGTTAGGGGCTAACACCGGAAGATTAACGGACGAACCGGCAAGACGGGACGATCGGGCAATAGATTCCGCTAAATCGTTTATCTCTTGATCTTCTTTTTCTCTTTGTGATTCTGTATCGGTTGTAAAGGTATCTGTAGGTGTTTCTGCTTGAATATTTTCCCGTGTTTCATCTATAGACGAGTCCGATTCATCGTCGAACTGCACATAATCCGTGCCCGTAGGGGCTGGGTTGTCCTGCCCGGACACGTCATCTGCGGGTTCTGTTTCCTCCATGACATCGACCAGTTCATCTGCGGACTGTGTATAATCCGGTATATCGGTTATCTCTTCTGAATCGACAGTAGGGCTTGTGAACGTTTCTTCAAATTCCGTCGGCTGTTCCGCATCATGTTCAACTGTTAGAACCTCATCTGCCGCTATATCTTCTATTTGTTCTCTATACGGATCATCGGACGTATCCGTTTGAAAACTTTCCATGCTGTGAGGAGGAATATGCGCCTCCGATTCTACTACGTCTGCCTCTGAGATGGTTTGTGGGTCTGTGAGACCTGCTGTCGGTGACGTTTCATTTGCGTCTATATGTTCATCCTGCAGTACAGGTTCAGACACTTCTGGGGATGTAGAAGCATCTCTATTGGCATAACGAGCCTCAATCCGAGCCATGCTTTTCTTCACTTCGATCCGTGTGAGCATAGCACCGGCAGTGCGAAGCGATTCCAGCATAGGAAGCGCATCAGGCGTTGCCAATTCACCAACGGCTTCAAGCATCGCCCAAAGTGTCAGATCGTTTGATTCCATCTGCAACGCTTCAAGCAACGGTTGCGCAGCTCGAGTCGCGTCCATTTGCTGAAGTGCCGTCGCGGCTTCGCGCCGTATCATCGAATCTGAATCAGTAAGTGCCTCAATGAGGGATCCTATTCCCTGTGAACCCCCCTGTGAGACAAGATTCGCAATAGCACTACAGCGGACAATACTCGGTTGCGTTGTGTCCGTTAAATTCTGGATGAGTTGCTCAAAAGATAACATGATTTTTTAGGCAAATTAAACCCTATTACTATTTTTGATAAATTATCCCAATTAATAAAACGATTTTTACAGAGAAAGGGTTTCAAGCCTGATATTGGTTAAAGATGTCCTCGTTCAACAAAAGTCCCTTATTACCGAAAACCGAAAACCGTTTGACATTTTGCAGAAAACTCCGTATCATAATGCGTATATCTTTTTATACACATCGGAGAAATTGATGAGAAACAGATTTTTTACACGGGTTCTCTTATTCGCGCTTCTCATATCGCTACTTGCGGGGTTCTCCCGGATCCTTGCCGATTCACACTTAAAACGCGGCGGCACCTTAATATTCGGTCGTGGCGGTGATTCTGTGGGATTGGATCCGGCGCTTGAGGAGGATGGAGAATCCTTCAAAGTTTGCGATAATATCTATGATACGCTCGTCCAATACAAAGATGAAAGCACTGAACTTGAACCCGGTCTCGCTGCGAGTTGGGAAAGTTCAGAAGACGGTTTGATATGGACATTTCACCTTCGGAGAGGGGTGACCTTCCACGACGGAACGCCTTTCAACGCCGAAGCCGTTCTCTTTTCCCTTAACCGACAGCACGATGAGACACATCTGTTCCATAAAGTTGGCGGTAGCTATATTTATTGGATAGCAACTGGGTTGGCAGAGATTGTGGACAAAATTATCGCTGTTGATGACTATACGGTTCAAATTCACCTTAAAACGGCTTATGCGCCCTTTATTTATACAATTGCAATAACTCCTTTTTCCATTGTTAGCCCCACGGCAGTGAAAAAATGGGGCGATGAATTTTCTAATAATCCCGTTGGCACAGGTCCCTTTAAGTTCGTGCAATGGGATAGGAAAGACAAAATCGTGCTTGAGGCGAACGACACTTATTGGGGTGGACCTCCTGTATTAGATAGAGTCATTCTTCGCTCTATTCCCGATAACTCCGTGCGACTGATTGAACTTCAGCAAGGTAGTATCCACGCGATGGAGTTCCCAAATCCGGACGATTTGCAACAGATTCAGGGTGATGATGCACTGGAGTTGTTATCGCAACCCGGCATGAGCATCGGCTACTTGGCGATGAACATGGATAAATCGCCTTTCGACAATCTCAAAGTACGACTCGCAATTAACCACGCTATCAACAAATCAGCGATTATTGAATATCTGTATCAAGGTTTGGGGATCCCGGCGAAAAACCCGATTCCACCCACACTCTGGAGTTATGATGATTCAATAGAGGATTACAGCTACGACCCAGAACTGGCGAAGAAACTTCTCGCTGAAGCAGGATATCCAGACGGTTTTCAGACAACACTCTGGGCATTACCTGTCCCACGTCCTTATATTCCTGATGGACGCGCCCTCGCAGAGGTTCTCCAATCCGAACTCCGAAATGTCGGAATTGAGACTAAGATTGTGACCTTCGACTGGGGCACCTATCTTGAAAAAACAAAACATGGTGAGCACGACATCGCGATGTTAGGATGGAGTGCCGACCTCGGGGACCCTGATAACTTTCTATACTTTCTTCTCAGTAAATCGTCAGCGGAGAAGCCTGCCGGAAATATCGCGTTTTATCGAAGCGATGAAATGCAAGCCGTTTTAGAACACGCAAGGGCAACCTCAGATCGGGAAAAGCGAGTCTCACTTTACCAAGAGGCGCAGCGAATCTTCCACAAAGATGTACCGTGGGTTCCATTGGCGCATGCAAAACAGATTTTAGTCATTAACAAAAAGGTCAAAAATCTCAAACTTCAACCCCTGAACTGGAAATACTTCCGCCAAATTTGGATCGAGGAATAACTATGGACAAATCTGTATTTCGCGTGGGTGTCACGCGTGACTTCTTGGGACCCGATGGCACCTGCGATTTAGATGACATCGCCGGTCCTCTTTTTGACAAAGCAGGTCTGCACTGGGAATATATTGCAGAGAATACGCCGGTATTACAAGCTGAGCAGGTGCAGGATTATGACGCGCTCTTAGTATTGGGCGCGGGTATCACGGCAGAGACATTTACAAACGCTGACAGGTTGGCGGTTATCGCTCGTTTCGGCGTCGGATATGATAAAGTGAACGTGGAGGCTTGTACCGAAAACGGTGTATTGCTAACAATCGCCCCTGATGGTGTTCGCCGTCCTGTTGCCACCTCTATTATGACCTTGGTCCTGTCGTTGGGGCACCAGTTGTTGATAAAGGATAGACTCATCCGTGCGGGTGGTTGGAGAAACACACAAAACTATAGAGGGATGGGATTAGTCGGGAGAACGCTTGGGCTTGTCGGCATGGGCAATATCGGAAAAGAGGTGTTTAAATTGGCGAAGCCTTTCGGGATGCGCCACATCACCTATGACCCGTATGTCACACCTGCTGACGCGGCAGAAGTAGGTGTTGAACCCGTCGATCTGGATACCTTGATGCAAACCGCTGATTTTGTGTGTGTCTGCTGTCCGTTAAACGAGGAGACGCGCGGACTCATTGACGCGAGACGTATCGGGTTGATGAAACCGACGGCTTATCTGATTAACACCGCACGCGGTCCAATCGTTGACCAGAAAGCACTCACAGAAGCACTTCAGAATCGCCGAATTCAAGGGGCAGGACTCGATGTATTTGAACAGGAACCAATTGACGACGACGATCCGCTTTTAAGTCTGGACAACGTTATTGTAACCCCACACAGTATCTGCTGGACGGATGAATGCTTTGACGGCAATGCCAAGAGTGCATGTGGGAGTATTATTAACGTAGCTTCCGGGAAAATGCCGTTATACATTGTAAATCGGGAGGTTGTAGATAGCCCAAAACTACAGCAGAAGTTGGCGCGTTGAACCTCGCGTTAGAAAGAGGAAAACATATCATGCAAGTCGATCGACTACAGTTCAAAGAGGAAGGTTACAACATTCTGCGATCTGTCGTGCCGAAGACAGAACTCGAAGCATTGCGCCGTAGTATCGAGCACATGGTTGATCGGAGAAAAGAGATTTCTGCGCAACGCCGTTTTCCTATTGATCCACAAGACGGCGATTGGGAGAGTTCAGCCCAACCGCGTCTGCAATTTGACACCGACTGCGATGAGATGTCCGGCTCGGCAATCGAATTTCTGCTTCATGAAAATACACTCGGCGTTAGCCAGCAGTTGATGAAAGCAGAACACGTCGTGCCACACCAGTTCTCCTGCATCTGTAGCGGGAGCCACGATGCGGGTCCGATGCGCTGGCATCGAGATATTGGTCCCGGTGAACCTGCGCCACTGTGCGGAATGATCTCAAGTATGGATCACCATGGACCGAGTTACCTCCAATGGAATATCGCCTTATATGACGACAGTGTATTCTGGATTGTCCCGCGCAGCCATCGTCGGATTAATACCGAGGCAGAGCACAGACAGCTTGCAGAAAATCCGTCTGTTCCATTGCCGGGTGGGATACCTGTCGAACTGAGTGCTGGGGATGGCGTCGTGTACACACATCTATTGTTGCACTGGGGGAGTTATTACAGTAGCAAGATGCGGCGCACCCTTCATCCGGGCTACCGTCCATTCGGATTTGCGGCTTTGCCCAATGTGCACTGGCGGCATTGGGAACCGGGATTTTATCACCATCTTTCAAATACAGCACGTGAACAGTTTGAGGCATGGGACGCTCTCTTTTTTCAGGAGTTTGATCGGATAGCCGCTATCTTCCATGCGATTATTGATGGGGATGCAAACAGATTCCGTATTGAATTGGATGCCCTACATCCTTCGCCGGATGAGAGAATGGTGAGCATCATTATGCTTTCAAAGTTGGCTGGTAAGTTGTATAACTTGAAGCACACAACTGCGAATCCTGCTACCTTATGGGGGAATGGTCGAGACATCATTTATCTCGGAAATCGTTTTACGCCTGAACAGGCAACCGAACTCTGGCAGCGATTCCAGCCACTTGATGAAAAGTTGAGACTTTCGGAGGAGACCTATCAGCCCGGCTTTCAACGAATGTCTGACTATGATCCAAACGATATGCCTGTGGATTTTAGTGTTGAGGATTTTATTAATAGTTGGGAAACCGCATCAGTTACTGTTAATTCGTAACTCTATAAAACGCGGAGGAACATCATGCTCACAGAACAGCAGATTAAGCACTTTAACACCTTAGGATTCCTCGTTTTTCGACAGGTGTTCAGCCAAGACGAGCTGAATACAATACACGAGGAGTTTGAAGCGGCGATGGCATCTGCATATCGTCACGCACCCTTTGATGGAACGCACCGACATTGGCTGCCGATGATGGGAGCCGAAACACCCTTCTTCGCGGATCTTCCAGAAGACTCACGGTTCTGCGAGGTAGCAGAACAACTATACGGTGACGATGTCTTTTTCGTTGTTTCGGATGCGAACCGTTATGTGGGCAATACAAGTTGGCATCCCGACCATAACGTTGATCCAACCAAGGATTGCTACGGCGTGAAATTCGCATATTATCTTGAACCCGTTGACGCGGAAAGCGGAGCGTTACGGCTAATTCCCGGCTCTCACAAAAATCCATTGCACAACGATTTGCGGGAGAATTTGAACGAGTTAGGACTGGAGATTTGTGACGTTCCGGGTTATGTTTGCAAATCGGAACCCGGCGATGTGGTCGCTTTCGATATGCGGTGCTGGCATAGCAGTTGGGGTGGCAGTGATGACCGGCGGATGTGCACTATCGTTTACTATAACAATCCAAAAACGCCTGTGGAGGATGCCGCCACACGCAATCGCGCGCGTAGCAACGCGAAGAGTCCGGAACACTTTAACCGACCGGGCGCGTCGCTCTACGATCCGCACTGGGTCGCAAATCCAACAGGCAGTGAACGACGACAGCGATGGATTGATCGGTTACGTGAGTTGGGGTTTTTGGATACAGTTTAAACGGACGAAATTTTATAGGAACAGGCTTTCCTTCGACGTTTGAAGACCTCGGAGGAAAGTTCAATGACTGATGAAAAAAAAGAAACAGACAAGAATTGACAAACGAATACTAAAAGTGGAATGCCTGCGTCTGGCACCAGACCGCTGTGCGCCACTTTTTCAAGCGGAAATGCATCAGAGCCTTGACTTGAGTATAGGATTTATCCACCAAGGTGTTGTTGCCCATGTCGATGAAATCGGCATACCTGAAGATTTGGGCGCGCACGATACCACCAAAGAGATCTCTATCCCTCGCGTATCATGTTTTATTGTGCTTGTAACACAAGTGGTACTCCACCATATCAATCGCCTGCCAATCCTGTTCAAGCACGCAGTATGGGAGACTGTTGACGATATCATCAATGAAGATGCCGAAATTCCTGAGGTCCTTTTAGTTGTTATTGCCGACTGCATAGAGAAAGCGATGGGGGAAATCAACTGCAACCAATTGAAGAATGAGAGAGTTTTAAATCAGTTATGGAATAGCATCAAGTCCGCTTATGGGGAGAAATACGCTCCAAGTGATATTGAGATTTTCGACAACTTCTACGAATTTGAGGATGATTCCGACGAGACAGAATAGCAACTGCCTTTCCTGTCACCCAACATACCTTCTCTTTCTCAAGTGATTAATGTCATTGCTCGTGAAACAGTCCTATCTGTTAACTTGCAGAATTGTGCAACCTCCACCGCTTGATTCGCGTCACTAAGTCAAAAACTGGATGGATCCAAAAAATTGAGACTCAAGCTCCCCGTATCAATAGGAGGTTCCGGTGAGAAACGATGATGTTGCCTTAGTTCGCCATACCCTTGCAGGCGACGAAATAGCCTTCGCGACGTTAGTGGAGAAGTACCGAAAACAGGTTCACGCGCTCGCGTGGCGCACAATTGGAGACTTTCACATTGCCCAAGATATTACGCAGGAGACCTTTCTGAAAGCCCATCAGAAACTCGGGGTCCTGAAGGATCCACAACGATTTTCTGGATGGCTCAATGCCATTGCCACACGTCTTTGTCTTGCATGGTTTCGTGAGAAACGCTTGAGCGTCCAACTTTCCGAGAATGTAAGTAATGCCACAAGACGGAATGATCCATACTCCGGGTATCTCGTCGGAGAGCAAGCTAAAGAGGCATCGCAGGAACTGTGCGATCTCGTTAAAAAATGGCTTGCGAAATTACCGGAAAATGAACGGACCGTCATGACCCTCCACTATTTTGATGGAATGCTCTGTGAAGACATAGCAGTTTTTTTGGGTGTAACTACAAACACTATAAAAAGTAGACTCAACCGCGCTCGGAATCGGTTAAAAAAGAACGAATCTCTGGGGCAATCTGCTCTCGACGATTTCCGATCGTTCGCGACGCTGAATGAGACAGTTAAAACCGAGCGTAAGATTAGGGTGTGTATTGAAGCCACTACCAAGGATGGCGAGCAATTCAGAGAAGGAGGGGCTTCCCTCATAAAAACTGAGCGGTTTTTGAGACTTTCCAGTTTCGGGTGGGAAGAATGCGATAAGGGAGAACCGGTCACAATGCCTTTGTTGGGGACTTCTGTTACACCTTCCCTTCTTAGGTTTCCCACCGTCATAGGTGATACCTGGATCCAAGAAGGGTTCTGGGACTCACTGGCGAAGACAACTTTAGCAGGACATGAACAAGTGGAAGTTTCTGCTGGAACTTTCCCGACGTGCCTCAAGCACAAAAGTGTCCTGATCACCACGCCACCCCACTTTCAGAACAATCTACTGGCAACTGCCAATGGTAAACCGTATAAGCGCGGTTCTAAAAAGGAGAGCCCATTTGTCAACGGCACGCGCTATTTGTGGTTCGCCGAGGGAGTCGGGGTCGTGAGAATGCGCTACGAACACGCCAACGGTCTTATAACGGATGCAGAATTACTTGAGTACAGAGTCCCGGGCAAGACAGAGGAATACCTTCCTTTGCAGATTGGTTCTACGTACATATACAAGTATCACAGTGTCTCTCTCGATGAAACGGTTATTGAGAAGTGGCGCGTCACTGAAAACTTTTAATCTTGGCGGTGCCTGTTTAAAGAGAAACGTAAACGCCAAAAATTATCTATACCCCTTGGGACCGGAGCCAACACGATGCTTTGGACGATTGTTAGAAGAGAAATCACAGCAAATATCTTGAGTTTTAGATTCCTAATGGGACTGCTCATCTTTTTTGCCCTGATTGTGACGAATCTCTTCGTTTTGACTAAAGGTTACGAGGATAGACTGCAAAGTTACCAAACGGCTCTCCGAGAAAATGAAAACCAGATAAAACAGGTCGAGAAATACTCTGAATTCGGGCAAATCGGGCAAACTCGTAGGCTGAAGTGTGATCGGAAACCGAAACTGTTGAGCATCTTCAACGAAGGCATGGATAAACGGAAGGGCAATTCGGTCGCTGTAGCACACGGCTCTGTTCCTGCCGTTGCCGAACAACACGGTTCTGATAATCCATATTTGAACATCTTTTCCTCTATTGACTTCACAGTCATCTGCCAAGTAGTGATGAGTCTGCTCGCGCTACTTTTCTCTTACGATGCTATATCGCGAGAGAAGGAAGCCGGGACTTTGAGATTAGCACTCTCATGTGCAGTTCCGAGACCGACGCTGCTCTTGGGAAAATATATTGCCGGAATGGTATCTATTTCGCTTCCGCTTGTGGCGAGTTTTGTGGGCGGCTTGTTGGTGATACAATTTTCCCGTTATGTTTCTTTCAGCGGTTCAGATTGGATGCGGATTTTGCTGATCTTCTTGGTATCTATGCTTTACGTCTCGCTCTTTTTTCTCATTGGACTTTTCCTTTCCACTCGGACACACCGATCCTCTATCACGCTGATGTTCGCAATGTGTGTCTGGGTATTTTTTGTGCTGATCGTTCCCAATGTAACAGTTTTATGGGTGGAACATGCAAGTCCAATTCAATCGGAACAATCGGCTAAAACACAGGCGGATGAACTATGGGCGGAATTTGGGACCAAAGTTAGAGAGTATTTGGAAGAGCGCGGTGTTGAAAATCCTTGGGATCATGCCAAACCTGGGGGGCTTGGTAGAAGTGGAGACAGAAGTTCTTATGGCAGCGGAGAGACCATTGGGATGAGCCGTTTTGCAAACGAGGACGGTATACCGTTTATCCAAGAATTTTATGGATTCAAGGAAAATCTCCGAGCACAATATGCGGACAAGGTATGGCAAATACGTAAAGCATATCTCGACGAGAATTTGAACCGACAGTCTCTATTGGCACTGAATATATCTCGTATATCTCCGACTGCAGTTTACTACAACGCCGCTGCCATCCTTGCAGAAACAGACTTGGGAAGTTTCTGGCAGTTTATGGAACAGACTCGACAATATCGCCGTGAATGGGTTGAGTATCTGAGGGATGAAAAAATATTTTCTTCACGTAGGTGGTTCACGAGCGAATTTGACGACCCCTTCGACCTCAGCAGAATCCCCAGATTTAAAGAGCAGAGCGAAGGGATCAGCGGCAGCCTCCAACGCGCAGTCCCTGATATCATGATACTCGTGGTGTTAAATCTCCTATGCTTCATGGGAGCTTTTGTCTCATTCCTACGCTACGACGTTATATAGCGGATAAATCTGAATTGTTTGTAGTAGAGCAACCCTTCATTGCTCGTCGTTCAGTTGGTATGACCAAAAGAG
Source organism: Candidatus Poribacteria bacterium (assembly GCA_965220065.1). GTDB lineage: Bacteria > Poribacteria > WGA-4E > WGA-4E > WGA-3G > WGA-3G. The sequence continues at coordinate 1,996,485 of OZ244804.1, read as the reverse complement.
GGGAATATGATCTGGCACATAGCGAAACGCGAAATTCTTGACAATCTGACCCGTTTTCGGTTTGTCCTCACGTTGACCTTGGTAATGGCACTGATGGTGATGAATGCTGTATTATTTGTGAGGAGTCAATATCCGCGAAGAATAGCAGAATATTCTCAAGACATCAACGCCGCGACGGAATCAATGAAGAAACGAAGTGCCAATCTCGGCGAGTTGGCTGTATCGGGTCCAGGAGATCTCTATAAGAAGCCAAGCCCATTAGGATTTATCGCTACGGGTGCAGACGCGAAATTGCCGAAGCGAGTCACCGCGAATGCTTCTTCCGGCAGCAACTGGACGGCTTCCAATTTTCACTACTCACATTCAAACAATTGGTGGCTTGAGTATTCACAAGATGTCTTTGAGAAAAATGACGCACTACCAAATTTCACGGAATTAGACTGGACGTTCATCATCGGATTGGTGATGAGTTTCATGGCGATCCTATTCACCTATGATGCGATCTCTGCGGAGCGTGAAACGGGAACGTTAAGTCTGCTCATGTCTAATTCGGTCTCCCGTGCCACGGTGCTGCTGGCAAAGTTTCTCGGAGCATTTCTTACGCTCATGCTACCTCTCCTTATTGGAATATTACTGAATTTAATGATTGTCAATGCGTCAGAACTGGTGTCACTCGACGGAAGCGAATGGGCGAGGATAGGGATAATCTTCGTTGTTTCCGCTATCTACGTCTCGATATTCTTATGGCTTGGACTGTTTATCTCAGGTCAATTTGCGAATTCATCAAGCAGTTTGCTGACCTTGCTGTTAATTTGGATCGTATTTGTGGTGCTGATTCCGAACACAATGGGGGCATTGGCAAGCGGTTTCCAGCAGATTCCCTCCAGAAGCGAAGCTTCTCAGTTAAAGGAAGCGAAGTTGGATGAAATCCATGAACGATACTGGAAAGATAGGAAACTCTTCCGATTCGGTTCCCCTTCCGACAATCCACCCAACATTGAGGCACTCAGAACATGGGCTGGCTATCTCACTGAACGGGCAGATGCGAAGAGTAGGTTTGACGATGCGCATCTGGATAAGCAATTCGCGCAGGTTGCGTTCACGCAACAAATTACGCGGCTATCCCCAGCGGCACTCTACAAGTATGCCTTAGAATCTCTATCTGGTACAGGATTTGCCAGACACAAAAGGTTCATTCAACAGGCGCGCCGCCATAGAAAACAGTTCGTTGATTTCATCCAATCAGAGGACAGAGCAGACAGCGAAAGTTACCACGTTTATCTTGTAAAGGAAGGCTTATCACAGAAACCTGTTGCCTTTAATAGTATCCCCAAGTTCTCAGAAAAACTGACTGTAGGTATCACTTTCAAAGGGGCATTGCTGGACCTGATGTTGTTAGTCTCACTTGCGCTCCTCCTGTTTATGGCGGCTGTCTTAGCGTTTTTGCGCGGCGATGTGAAATAAAGCCGCGCTCTGGAAATAGCATCCTCATTTGATGGGGCAGATCCGTTTTGATTGTTTCCGCCAAATGTGGTATCATTTAAACGTGAGTTCGGCATAAAATAAACAAAAATTTGGGGCATTTTGGAAATTTTAATATATCTGTGGGAAATATAGGCTGGGGAGAGCGCAGGTCAAAACGCACCCCTTGCGCCGTAGGAGGGGTATGTGGCTTCACGACACATGCTGCGGTTGCCAATTGGTACACGCCACATAGCACTCCTCTGGAGTGCTGGAACTGGGTGTCTCGTTTTCTATAGACATAGCACTCCTCTGGAGTGCGGGGATCTATCCTTCGTTGAGTCTTCGATAGACGTGATATGTCGTGTTGGGTTCATCTAAGCCTTAAGTCGAGTACAGGCTAATTTCTAATAAAGGAAAACATCCATTTGTAGACCCTTACAATTTATTGGATTAATCGACAGTTGGACGTGGTGGGTTTCCCCAGTTTCCGCTTCTATCCTCTCCACTCACGACGACGCCTTCTCTATCCCAGCGATAGGCGGCGTGGACATCGGAGCTGCAGTATCGCAACGTAAGGCCGCATCGCCGTTTCGGGGATGGATTGGCGTTTGAACCGTGCAGCAGCAAGTCAGTGTGGATGGAAATTTCACCGGCTTTGAGTTCAACATCCACGGGTTCGCCGTACTGTTCTGCGCTTTCAACGATTTGACCTAATACACTGTTTTCGTCGGGTGTGGTGTATCGAGCCGTCAGGTGTCCTAATTGGTGTGAACCTGCGATGAAACGCATCGCGCCGTTTTCAACAGTGGCATCGTCAATCGCGAGCCAGACGGTGGCGGTTTTTGAAGGGGTCAGGGGCCAGTAACCCGCATCTTGATGCCAGCCGACAGTTTTCGAGTCGTGGGGCATTTTGCAGAAATAGTGCGCCCCCCAACCGATAACATCTTCGCCGATCAGGTCTTTCACACAGGCGACGATCTTTGGGTGCGTGAGGAGGTCATAGACCTTTCCGTATTTCATGTGTGCGGAGATAATTGAGTAACTGCTTCCGCCTTCTGCCATGACGCTTGCTAACAGGATATCGAAGTATTGACGGTGTTCGCCGATTTCGATTTCATCGAAAATCGGGATACCTTTGACATAACCGACACGGTTGAAATCAGCCAACTGTTTCTGCGTTAGTATTTTTGGATGTTCGGTGGTACTTGGGTAAAACTGGAGATCACGCCCCATTTCGGCGAGCTGCTCCCATGTCGGCATGATTTTATCGGTTTTATAGGTTACGCTTTGGTTTGACATTGTTGTTTCACCTCGTTTGAATTCTGATTGCATTTTATAGTGGACCCTAAAAATAAATAGACACTCTCCGCCCCTGGTAGGCGAGGTTTCTAACCTCGCCAATTTGTCCAGTGTCCACTTAATTGTTGACTTTACTATATCATAAATGTAATCAAAATAGTATAATATCTTGCCGCATTTTGTTGGCAAGGTTTTCAAAATATCCATTCAACGAAGCGCGTAGCCCGTAATGAAATTATGCCTTAAATGGCATAATTTGTCTTAGCTTTACATTTGGAGAGCGGATATACGGAAAGAGGATTGACACTTCCAATCCATCTGACCGAACCGCAAGGTATAATTAAAAAATGGCACATGCATATACCCCCGGGCTTAAGGTTACTGAGGGAATGACGATTCAAAAAGAACGGCGGCTCCCGCTCGAAGGCGAGGTGCTCGTCGAAGCCGGAGCGACAGTTCAGGCAGAAGATGTCGTCGCGAAGGCGGATCTACCGGGCAACGTCCAACTGTTGAACGTTGCCAACCTACTCAGTGTTCCAGCGGAAGAAATTACAGAATACATGCTCAAACCGGTCGGTGAAACTATTGTCAAAGATGAGATTATCGCTACGACGAAAGGACTTTTTGGGCTTTTCAAATCGCAGGCACGTTCACCGATTGATGGCACAATCGAAGCCGTGTCAGATGTCACGGGACAAGTTATCCTCCGAGAACCGCCTGTTCCTGTGGAAGTCAAAGCCTACACAGACGGCACGGTAACGGAGGTCACTCCAGATGAAGGGGTCACAGTAGAAACTTACGGCAGTTATATCCAAGGCATCTTCGGGGTCGGCGGCGAAACGGTAGGAAATTTGACTGTCGCTGTTTCTTCTCCGAATGATGAACTGGCTGTGGAACAGATCCTACCCGAACATCGGAACAGCATTCTGGTTGGTGGTTCGTTGGTGACAACCAATGCTATTCAGAAAGCGATTCAGCAAGGCGTGAAAGGCATTATTGCTGGCGGGATTGATGATTCGGATCTGCGGGAACTTCTCGGCTATGAACTCGGTGTTGCGATTACAGGTTCCGAAGAGATAGGGATTACACTCGTTATCACGGAAGGGTTCGGAAGTATCGCGATGGCAGAGCAAACATTTACGCTTCTGAAAGCGCGAGAAGGCATAAAAACCTCTATCAACGGTGCGACGCAAATTCGTGCTGGGGTTGTCCGTCCGGAGATCGTGATCCCATTGGTATCGGACACGGCAGAAACGGTAAAAGAGGCAACGGATGGAAGCGTGGAAGGCGTTTTGGAGGTTGGTAACTCGGTGCGTATCATTCGGGAACCGTATTTCGGGAAATTGGGACGCGTTACGGAACTGCCGGTAGAACTTCAAAACTTGGAAACAGAAGCACAGGTGCGGGTGCTGCGCGTGGAGCTCGAAGATGGTCAACAGACCACCTTACCCCGCGCCAACGTCGAAGCGATTGAGAAATAGTTTTCAGTTTTCGGTTGTCAGTGAGCAGATAACAAAATTACGAGAGTTTTCAACTGGGTTGGTTTTCATACCATTTGACGTTGCCGGTGCTGAGACCGCTGGCGACGATGTCCAATCTGCCGTTTCCGTTCATATCCAGGACGTGCATTTGTCCGACACCTAAACCGCCCTCATCAATTGTCTCTTTGCGCCATCGATTTTGTACGAGATCCTCTGGACGGTAGAGATGCAGACTCGTGCCTTCGCCGTTGTAACCACAGATAACCTCAAGCACTCCGTCATCATCAACGTCAACGGCGGCGAGGGAGTGTCCTCTATTGAGCGTGTCGTCAATGAGGTAGCGATGCCATGGATCGGTGCGTAGATCTCCAGTGGCTTTGTACCAGACGAGATTGTTCCCGTGCCACGGCTCAATCGCTAAAATCTCGTTGACCCCATCGCCATCAATGTCCGCGGCGAATGTATCGCTACACTCTCGGTCGCTGATGATCCATTTGCCCCAATCGTCCGCCATCGGCGCGACGGGGGGTTCATACCAGATCAATCCTTCCGAGCAACTTATCAGGACATCATCACGTCCATCTTGGTCAACATCGTTAATACTCAAACCGTGGTTGATATGGAGAGAATCGTCAAGGAGATGGGATTGCCAAGAGGCTACTTCTCGCGGGGTATCCGACAATTCATAGCACCAGACGGAGCCGGGACTATCCCAGGCACCCGGGTCGCCGTCCTCACCGCGAATCGATGCGACAATGAGAAAAGGAGCCGATGTTGAAGCATTCCCGGAGAGGTTTGCGAGTCCTATACGATGGATAAAGGGGATATCGGCGATGCGATAACTTTTCCAATTCTGTCCGTCCTGTGCTGGTGCCTCAAGCCATTGGAGGTATCCACCCGCGGCGTTAACCCCGCGGTTGAAACCACTTCCGACGATGAGATCAGGAGTGCCGTTACCGGTGAGATCGTAAGGCGCGATAGTGATGTGTCCGCTACCCTGATCGGTCACAAGGTGTCTTTGCCAGTGAGGTGCCTCGTACCAAGCGATAATGGGTTCGCCTGTGGAACCTGCGATGATGTCAAGTTGCCCGTCGCCGTTTATGTCGGCGACTGCGAGTCCATAAACACTTTTGAAGGTGTTGTCCAGTAGCTGTCCTCTGAATTTCACGGTAACTAACCTCCTCGTATGATGGCACGCGGTGTGTGGTTTATTTAAGATTGCGGAAAAACCGGACGATCCCAGGCTCTATCTCATATCCGACATTCGACCAGAACGCAGTTGCCCACGGATACTTCTCTTCCACGAGTGCTGTGATGCGTTTAGCCCCTTGTTTTGTCAGACCCTTCTCGCCTTCCTCAACTAAGGCTCGTCCAATCCCACGCCGTCGGTAGTCAGGATGAACTGCGATGCGGTACATGTTCCCGCGCCACCCATCGAAAGTGGCGATCAAGGAGCCGACGATACATTGATTTGCCTCAGCAACCAGCACCAACGCGTGACTCTCTATTGTGCGTTGGATATCTGCAATAGTATCCGTGATGCTTGGCGATGTTCCAGAGGCTTGCCACAATGCCAGAAGTGCCTCCGCTTCTTCTGCAAGGCACTCTCGTATAGAGAAAATATCTGTTCTGTTGGATAAATCCATCTGATCGGTGTAGTTGAAAACCGCACCTACCTTGACTGGGGAAGGGTTCTTCTACTCGTCAAGCCAACTCATCATGCTACGCAGATTTTTGCCGACTTCTTCGATCTGCAATTCTTCTTCCTGTCGACGGAGGGCACCGAGTACGGGTTGATTCGCCTCATTTTCCAAGACCCACTCTCGTGCGAAGACACCTTCCTGCACGTCCTTCAAAATTTGGCGCATCTTGTCTCGGACGCTGTCGTCAATAATCTGCGGACCTCGCGTGAGATCCCCGAATTCGGCGGTATTGCTAATATCATTTCGCATTTTGCTTAATCCGCCAGAGTAAATCAAATCGACAATCAACTTGAGTTCGTGGAGACACTCAAAGTAAGCCATCTCCGGCTGATAACCGGCTTCAACAAGCGTGTCAAACGCGGCTTTAATAAGCGCAGCAGTTCCACCACAAAGAACGGCTTGTTCACCGAAGAGATCGGTTTCGGTTTCCTCACGGAAGGTCGTTTCGATAACGCCTGAGCGCGTACCGCCGATGCCTCTGGCATAAGCGAGAGCAATATCACGAGCAATACCGGTAGTATCTTGATGGATAGCGACAAGACAGGGTACACCGCCACCGCCTTCAAAAACCTCACGGACGAGGGACCCTGGTCCCTTTGGTGCAATCATTGCAACGTCGATGTCACTGGCAGGCACAACCTGTCCGAAATGGACGCTGAACCCGTGTGAGACGAGGAGCATATTTCCCGACTGCATGTTTGGCGCGATCTGATCACGATAAACAGCGGCATGGCGTTCGTCAGGAATGAGAATCTGAACGATGTCCGCTACTGCTGCGGCTTCTTCAACGGTTTTGACAGTCAAGCCTTCGGCTTCTGCTCGTGCTTTTGAGCGACTGCCCTCATATAAGCCGACGACAACATTTGCACCACTGTCTTTGAGGTTTAGCGACTGGGCGCGTCCCTGTGCACCGTAACCTACAACAGCGACGGTGCGCTCTTTCAGTAAATCAAAATTGGCATCACTATCGTAATAAATCGTTGCCATTTTTCTAATTTTCCTTGCGGTTCGTTTTGGAAGGTTTGCGTAAGACCGTTTCCTTCCGTATATCTGCCTGCGCCGTTGTTGCAGGCTACAATTTGGGTTTAGGGGTTTGTTCTTAACTAAGAGCCTGCGCGTAATGGAGTGGAGCGCAGCCGAGGGGTCCATAAATTAAAATTCGGAGCCGCGGAGCATCGCTATTTTGCCGGTGCGTGCTAACTCAAGGATACCGTACGTATTGAAAATATCAATTGCTGCTTTCAGTTTACCCTCATCGCCTGTAATTTCGAGAACAAGTGAAGCAGGCTTCATGTCTATAACCCGCCCACGAAAGACTTCCGAGACTTGTAGAACTTCGGTGCGTTTTTGAGGATCATCGGTGGCAACCTTGATAAGAACAAGTTCTCGCTCAACATGAGTCCCGGTGGAAAGGTCTGTTACCTCAATAACGTCGATAAGTCTGTTTAGATGGTGGTAAATCTGTTCAATAATTTGGGCATCGCCGTGCGTAACAAGGGTTATCTGTGAAATGCTCCTGTCATGCGTCTCGGCGACGTTAAGACTATCGATATTAAAGCCGCGTCCGCTGAAGAGTCCGGCAACACGTGCGAGGACCCCAAATCGGTTTTCGACCAAAACGGAAAAGATGTGTCGTTCTTCTGGATTCATTTTTTAATTTTACCTTGCGGTTCGGTCAGGAGAATTTGGGCTATCAACGTGCCTTTCCGTATATCCGTCCTCCATTACATTACGGACTACGCTTTTGATTTAAGGGTTCATTTTTCACCAGAAACTACTGTGTAATGTAATGGGAGAGTCCCCAGGGAAGTTAATCATAAAATCGTTAAGATAACCCGCGGATAACATCTCCAAGCCCGGCACCGGCTGGTACCATCGGGAACACATTCTCCTCTTCATCAACAATAAAGTCAATAACGACAGGACCGTCGGTAACCCCTTTCGCCTTCTGTAATGCGGGCACAACATCTTCGGTGTGTTCAACCCGTAAGCCTGTTGCACCGAATGCCTGTGCGAGTAGGGCGAAATCGGGGTTGTCGTGATAATCAACAGCGGAATAGCGTTTGCCGTGGAACAATTCCTGCCATTGGCGTACCATCCCTAAATACATATTGTTGATAATGAAAATCTTTAGCGGTAGTTTCATGGTAACCGCCGGCACCAATTCTTGGATCGTCATGATATAGGAGCCATCGCCGTTGATATTGACGACGGTTTTGTCCGGACATCCAAGTTGTGCGCCGATTGCGGCTGGGAGACTGAAGCCCATTGTACCGAGACCACCAGAGTTGAGCCATTGCCGAGGTTCGGTGAATTTGAAGTATTGCGCCGCCCACATCTGGTGCTGTCCGACATCCGCGACGACAATCGCATCGCTGTAGTGTTCGTAAATCTGCTCAATGACGTATTGCGGCATCACTTTATCGGCTTTTTGCTCGTATTCAAATGGGTACTTCTGTTTCCACTCCTGAATCTGGTCGCGCCATGGGTCAATGTCCGCTATGCTGACCTGTTTGTTGAGTTCAGTGAGAACGCTCTTTGCATCACCAATGATGGGGACATCTACCGGTACATTTTTTCCGATACAAGACGCGTCGATGTCGATGTGGATTTTTTTAGCGTTCGGTGCAAATTTACTGAGATCACCCGTAACGCGGTCATCGAACCTTGCCCCGATAGCAATAACAAGATCTGCGTCGGTAAAGGCGTAATTTGCGCAACAAGAGCCGTGCATTCCGGGCATCTCCATCGCCAGAGGATGTGTTTCGGGAAATGCACCGAGTCCCATCAATGTAACGGTAATCGGGATCTGGGTTTTGAGCGTAAGTTGTCGCAGTTCTTCACTGGCGTTGGCGAGTACGACACCGCCACCGGCATAAAGCATAGGGCGTTTCGCTTCCTTAATCAATGTCGCTGCCTTCGCTATTTGCGCCGGATCACCGTGAACTTGCGGTTTGTAGCTGCGGATGTCAACTGTTTCTGGATATTGAAACAGTGCTTCGTGCAGCTGGGCATCTTTGGCAATGTCAATAACGACAGGACCGGGTTTCCCTGTCTTCGCGAGGTGAAATGCCTCAGCGACGACATCTGCTATCTCGTCGGAATCTTTGATAAGGTAACTATGCTTACAGATCGGACGTGTTACGCCGATAACATCACACTCTTGGAAGGCATCACTGCCGATATAATGGGTAAAAACCTGTCCAGTGATAGCGACCATCGGAATCGAATCCATATAAGCGGTTGCGATACCGGTGACGAGATTAGTCGCGCCGGGACCGGAAGTTGCGAGTGCGACCCCGACATCTCCAGTGGCGCGTGCGTAGCCATCAGCGGCGTGGGAAGCCCCTTGTTCATGCCGCATCGGAATCAATTTGATTTCGGTCTCACCGTACAGGGCATCGAAAATCGGCATCGCCGCGCCACCGTTCACACCGAAGATATATTCGACACCTTCCCGTTTGAGACTGTCAACAAGGATTTGCGCTCCTGAAAGTTCCATGCCAATCTTCCTCATAAGTTGTAGGGGCGTCCCTACGGAAGTTATTAAATTTTCGGTGCAGCTTGCCAACCGAAAACTTGCTCTACAAAAGTCGGTGCAGCTTGCCAACCGAAAACTTGCTCTACAAAAGTCGGTGCAGCTTGCCAACCGAAAACTTGCTCTACAAAAGTCGGTGCAGCTTGCCAACCGAAAACTTGCTCTACAAAAGAAAAAACCTTCTCGTTCCAAACATGGAGACGAGAAGGGCATGCACACTGACCTTACCGTGGTACCACTCCAATTCCCTTTCTCACTTTCATTCAAGGCATCAGACTACAAAACCTTACCAACGAGAAAAGGCACTCTTTGGGATGCGCTAACGGGCATCATACCGACTCATCCTACTGACGTCCTACAGACTTGTTCAGATTAGCAGCTCCAGGGCGACCTTCAGTCGTGGGTACTTGTGGAGACTTTTCAGCCTATGAATCTCCTTCTCTTGCAAGCCCCGGCGACTTACTCCTCCCCTTCAACGCTTTTTTGGGTAATCTATTTAGTTGTTAATTACGCACACCATTTTAATGAAGTTTCACTGGCGTGCAAAAAAGAACTATATGTTACGTCTTAAGTATAACACATCTGAACAGAAATGTCAAAAATTTAATTGAACCGTGTCCTTTTGAGCGGACAGCACGGTGAAGCGAGCCAACTACTTTGGGAAGTGGAGGGTAGGTTTGAAACGCATTCATTCCTACCCCTACCAACATTTAAAGCTTGTTACAGAAAGTTAGGCGTTCGCTATATAGAGTTCATTGACCCGAGTCCAGTTGATGACGTTTCCCCACGCCTCAACGTAATCTGGACGGCGATTCTGGTAATTCAGATAATAGGCGTGTTCCCAGACATCGAGTCCGAGAAGCGGGGTATGTCCCTGCATGATCGGGCTGTCTTGATTCGCTGTGGAGTAAATTTCCAAGCCATTGTCGCCGAGAACGAGCCATGCCCAACCGGAGCCGAAACGTGTGGTCGCGGCGGTAACAAATTGTTCTTTTGCCGCCTCGAGTGATCCGAAGGTAGAGGTTATCGCTGCTGCGATTTCTCCGCCCGGTTCACCACCATTAGGACCCATGATCGACCAGAAGAGTGAATGGTTGGCGTGTCCACCGCCGTTGTTAATGACGGCTTGACGTTTGTCTTCTGGGACTTGGTCAAGGTTACTGAGCAAGTCATGAATATCCATGTCGGCGAGATCACCGAGGCCCTCTAAAGCAGTGTTGAGGTTGGTGATATAGGCTTGATGGTGTTTACCGTGATGGATTTCCATCGTGTCTGCACCAATATGAGGTTCTAAAGCATCAAGCGCGTAAGGCAATGCTGGTAATGTATGTGCCATTTTTAAAAATAGCCTCCTGTTTTATCTTTTCAAGATGTGCTGGCAAGTTGCAAGTTAAGGGATGTGCAAGCAACGTGCTTAAGATTTCAAAAAAGTATAGCAGATTTGGCAGAAGTGTGCAAGTTTTTTCTCAAGAATGAGAGTTCAACCCTCGCTCGGGAAAATAGTGGATAGAATGTTAGTCATCTGACTGACTGACTTCGGAGATCGCACCGACACGGCAGACCCGCTTATAACTACAGTAATTACAGGGTGCTGTCTTATTATTGGGTGTGATTGGTGTATCCCCTTCTTCTTCAGAATCGACAAATGTTTCAACGCGTGTGATGAGGGGAAAAGTACCGTTGGATATACTATCGACGTACTGTTGGACGTAGCCACTGACACGCGCAAGCCGAGCGTCAAAGACTTCATCATCTAACAACTGACCGTTTCTTGAACTAACGGATCTCCAGTCTGTACCATTGTAATTTTCGTAGGCAATTCCGTTTTGGGATTCCATGCCGATACCGAGTTCAACTGTACATTGATCCAATCTGATTTTATGATAGAGACCTGCGGCTGAGCCTAATTCTGCGCCTCCTTGTCTATTCAGCAACTTTGCGGCGATTTGAAGGTAGACCGGGAGTTGCAGGCTCCGTCCCTCAAGAATATCGCGCATTCTAATGGTGGAACTGCCAGTTTTATAGTCGATGATATTAAAAGAGTTAACACCGATGTCAACCCGGTCAATTTTACCTTTCATATACACGTCACAGACGCGAATGGGTTCATCGCAGCTGAGTTCTGGATCTGCAGGTTTACCCGCTTGCCCGAAATTCACTTCAAAGTAGTGTGGCAAGACAGACAAACCGTATGTTCGTTCTGCTTCGAGCCATTTACGAAGGGCAACGCGAAGTTTCGCTATGTCGGTCTTCCAAAAGAGATTGTTCTCGCCAATCAGTTTCTCCTTCCGATCGTTACGTTGTTCTTTGGCTTTATGATTAAGCAATTCATTTAGGTGCGTTTCTGCGTCTTTAAAGGTTGTTTCGTCGCATTGTCCGATAGGTGGGCATTTTTGGTTGCGGCGGTTGTTGTAAAATTCAAAGAGAACATCATGGAGGAGCGATCCCTTTTCAAGACCGGATAACTCATCTTCTGTTTCGTCCTCTTTAATGCTGAATTTCAAAACATTATCGACAAAATACTGGAATGGACATTTGGCGTAAGTTTCCAATTCTGTGACGGAATAGATCCGCTGTCGCCGATTTTCCAAACGCTTTTGGCTTGTAGTAGACAACGTTTCAGCCGTTAGTATCCCTTCATAAGCCAAATGATCGTGGGTTTTTTCGCGGCTTTTTTCAACCTTAACGACATGGTTTATCAGGGGACGCATCTCTGCGATTTCAGCAGGGAATTCTTCATTGGAGAGAGCAGGTGTTGTCCATACATGATCACCGTACCTACAGAGGAATCCGGTTACACTACCTTGTGACGGATTCGGTGCCTCCATTTCCTCAACAGTGGCGATCGCCTTTAACTGACCGAGGAAAGGAGAAGGGATCAGCTCCGCTTCACGTTCGCGCTTTGGCGTGAGCAGATAGAGGCGTTCCCGAAAAGACTTAAGTACCCCATAGAACATGAATCGATTATCGTGTAGCTGCTCTTCTTCGGTACGATAAGGGTGGTTTGGAAGCAGTGGATCCGTTCGATAATTTTCTGGAAAACTGCCTTCCACAAAATCACATAAAAAGACGGTGTTAAACTCCAAACTTCTCAGTTCGCTCAGTCTTGTAATTTTGACGGTTTCTTCCTTGGTTGTTGCTCTATTTTTATAGTTTGTATGCTTTGCAATGTGATGGAGTTTTTCAGTGTAGTCATCAAGGGGATACGATTCAACGCCGTCCGATTTTAAAACGCCGCAAAGTTCTTTAACAATCCTCTTGAATTGGTGATACGCTTCCACCTCGCCTTCGACGACCTCTCGATTTTTTTTAAGCGTCGGGTTTAGAATATGCTGGAGGACCTCGCCTTTTTTCAACAGATCATCAACGTATCTCTGAAACGCGTCAGGGTGAAACAGTCGTGTGTGTGACGCAGGATCGACCTTGGAGAAATAAGTGCCGTCTAACGGAACTTGGCGTGATGACAGACGAGAAAATATTGCTTTGACAACTTCTGACTTTGTCAAAGGCAGTCTTTTTACGAGTGAGTAGGGGATACCGTAAGCAGGAAAAACCTCAGCGATGCGTTGTTCATATTGTTCTATGTTGTAACAGGCAACACAGATCTCACTGAGTTTGCAGTGCTTTTCGGAGACATGCTTTTGGATCAGATGTGCAATCTGTGCCACTTCTTCGGAACGATCGGTGGGTTTCAGCACTTTAATGTGAGGCACCGCAATTCGAGTTACGCAAGGATTATCTGATCGGAATAGGTTATTGGCGTAATGTTGATGCGGTTCAGGTTCGCGCTCGTAGTTGGGATCGATTTTGGCATTTGCCGCACGAAATAGCGATACGAGGCTCATCATGTTTTTATATAGGTCCTCATTTTCTTCAACACAGTCGGTCCGGAACCACATCTCTATCCGAGGTATCTTGGCAATGTGGATCAAGATTTTGGTGTCAGCTTTAGAAAGGGCGGTGAATCCTTCAACAAGGATAAGATTGACGCTTGGGAATGCCTCGATCATCAGTGAACCCAAATTTTTAGCGTTAGCAAGTTGCAGATGCTTGCCTTGTTCATCTATCCAACGATCTTCAAGTTTGGTCCCATAATCGTTATAAATGCGAGCGAGATCATCCTCGGTTGGATTCTGTGATTCGACATTTCCGATATTTAGTGTGTTTTCCCCGTATTCTTTGAGACTGTTAATTGTGTCAGCGATGAGGGAGAGTGTACTATCCGGCACAGGAATGTTTTGGCTGGGTCGAAATGTATCATAACGGTAGGCATCAGGGGTGTCGGGTTGAGGATTCGCGATTTCGTGCAGCCAAAGGTTTTGGATTCCTTGGGAAATCTGTGATTTTGCTGGACGGACGTGGTTATGTAACCTTTGAATAAAACTTCCGAGCGTATAGACGCGCAAATTAGCAACTGCGCGGTTTGGGTGGTAACCGACCAATTCGCGCTGACGCTCCAGCCGCGCCGAATCGGTCGGTACGATGATGACGAAAGTGTTTGCGTCATCGTTCTGAATGCGGGTTTTAAGAATATTTTCTATATCCTGCATTTGTTTGGACGACTACCTAACCTGTGTGCCGAGGGGCATTTCTGTTTCAAGGGTTGCCAGAACTACAGAATCCCCGCTCCCCGCGAGAACCATGCCGTGCGATTCAACACCACGAATTGTCGCGGGTTCCAAATTCGCGACGACGATTACCTGTTTACCCACCAATGCATCAGGTTTATAGTGTTCAGCAATTCCAGCGACCAACTGTCGTGTTTCAGTGCCGAGGTCTACCTGCAATTTGAGGAGTCGGTCAGCCCCTTCAATCGGTTCGGCACTGAGGATACGCGCCACCCGCAGATCCAATTTTTGGAAGTCAGCAAAAGGGACAAGACTTGACGTTTCCTTTGCTTTCTTCTGTTTTGGTTGAGCGACTGCTTTTGGCTGCGGTTGTTTCTGTTTTTTGACATCGACGCGCGGGAAAATAGGTTCACCTCTACTGACTGTCAGACCCACAGGTAAACGTCCCCACGCTGCGACGGTATTAAATTCCGCCAAACCGATCTGTTCTTGAATCTTCTCAGCAGTATCCGGAATAAAAGGTGAGATCAGGACAGAAATGAACCGTAGTGCCTCTAAACTATTGTAAAGGATCGTGCCCATTCTCGGTTTGGTCTCAGGAGACTTCGCTAGCGTCCAGACCTGCGTTTGTTGGACATACCGATTGATGCGTCTGACGAATTCCCAGATGGTTTCCAACGCGGCATCAAACGCGAATGCTTTTATGTGTGCGTCTAATTTGTCTACTGTCGTTTGCGCCATCGTCGTGATTTCGTCGTCAAATTCACCCGGTGTCGTGGGTTCGGGAATCCCTTCAAAGTTCTTGTTGACTAAACCGAGGACACGGTTGAGCAGGTTACCGAGGTCATTCGCAAGATCGGCGTTGTAACGGGCGTGCAAGCGAGCGGGACGGTAATCACCATCGTTCCCGAAGCTAAACTCGCGCAGGAGGTAATAACGGAAGGCATCCAATCCATAGGTTTCGATGTCCGTGTCCATATCAACGAAGATACCTCGTGTTTTACTCAACGCTTCGCCATCTTTTGTCATCATACCGTGTGCGACGACTTGCTTCGGAAGGGGCAAGTTAACTGCCATCAGCATTGCGGGCCAGATCAGGGCATGAAAGCGGATGATGTCTTTTCCCATGAGGTGGACAGTGGCGGGCCAGAAAGTGTGGTACTGCTCACTCTCGGTTTCATAACCGAGGGCGGTCATATAATTCATCAACGCCTCGATCCAGACGTAGACAATATGCTCACGATCAAACGGTAAAGAAATGCCCCACGAGACAGATGCACGAGATATGCTTATATCTTCCAATCCGGAATCGAGAACGCTCAAAAGCTCATTGCGTCGAGCCGCGGGGTAGACAAAGTCTGGGTTCTCTTGGAAGTGCGCGAGTAAGCGATCTTGGTACTTGGAAAGCCGAAAGAAATAGTTCTCCTCCTCAAGCCATTCCAAGGGCAGTTTATGAATTGGGCAGGTTTTTTCGTCCGTCAGATCTTTTTCAGTGAAAAACCGCTCACACGGTCGACAGTAGTGTCCCTCATAAGAACCTTTGTAGACATCTCCGCTGTTGTGGAGGGCAGTGAGGAATTTCTCTGCGCCGCGCTTGTGCATATCACTCGTCGTCCGCATGAAGATGTCGTTTGAAATATTCAGTCCTTCCCAAAATTTCATAAATATAGGTGCCATTTTATCGCAATAATCTTGTGGGACAAGTCCCGCCTCTGTAGCGGCTTTATATACATTAGCACCGTGCTCATCGACACCGGTCAGGAAGAAAACGTCGTTGCCTTTAAGGCGGTGATACCGCGCCAAAGCATCGGCAACAATAGTGCTATAGCCGTGTCCTGCGTGTGGTTCACCGTTCACGTAGTAGATAGGTGTGGTAACATAAAATGCACTCATTGTATTTCCTTGTATTTTTCGGCTCCCGTTTAGGCAACATTAACTAATTTCTTAAGGAATTATACCATGAGAAAGCCCATTTGTCAACTGCGCTTAACCGCTAATTAGGGTTGTTTAGTTTTAGGTTTTTTAGGGATTTCCGGTGAGATATCGCGAGATGGGGGAAACACCCTATCAAAAACACTCACTCCTGCACAGAAAAGTCGGGAATCGAAATTCCCTCCTACAGAAGAATTGAATGGCCTTGCATTTACCGAGGAATTGCGTACGTTCTAACCCTAAGACGCTTTGAGTAATTTTAAACACATTACCTCTAAAGCTAAAGTCGCGTTTGTATTTGTGTTGTCAAGGAGGGATTTGGTGTCAAAGACGGTTTGGATGGCTTGCTGTATGCGCAAACGAGAATAGTAGGGAACAAGGGCACGAAGTTCGTCAAACGAGTAAATGTGTGTTATTAATTCGTTGGGCGCGCCTTGTTGTAGAAGGAGTAGGTCTCGATACCATGTGACTAATTCGCCTAAAGTTTCGGGGTTATTTTTAAAGCCTTCGGCAAGTCTGAAAGCGGCTAATCGATCTGTTTCCCTCAGAATTTCTGGGACTTTCTCTGTGAGTGAATCACCTTTTTCAAGCTGTGTGAGTGCCGTTCTGATTGAACCCCCTGCTGCAATTGCGAGTGCTGTTGCTTGCTCTGGTGTGACCGAAAACCGATTCATCAGGATTTCTGCCAATTCCTGCGTCGGCATCGGGTGAAATTGTAGAATTTGGCATCGGGAACGTGTTGTCGGGAGCAGTGCTTGGATGTTCGATGTGAGTAAAATTAATACGGAAGCAGCGGGTGGTTCCTCAAGGGTCTTGAGCAGGCAGTTCTCCGCCTCTGGATTCATCCGATCCACATCCGTCAAAATGTAAATCTTCCGGCTTGCTTCAAGAGGTTCATAGATAACCTGTTTTTGCAACGCTCGAATCTGTCCTATTTTCAGTAGGCTGCCTTCAGGTCGAATGAACTGTAGGTCAGGATGGTTCCCCGAATCCACCTTTCGACAGGCGAGACAGGTTCCACAAACTGTCGGTGGTTGTGTTTCTTGTTGACAGAAGATTAGTTGTGCAAAATAGTGAGCAACCGTCTCCTTTCCGACGCCAGTTGGTCCGACGAAAAGATATGCACCGGCAATACGTCCGGATGCGACGGTGCGCTGGAGTTGCTCAATAATCTGCTGATGTCCAATAATCGGATTCTGCACTTTTTCCTCCAAAACGAGAGAAGCATCGTGGTTTAGAGATCGCTTCTACACATTGACAGGCAGGCACTTTTATTTTCGCGATATTAACAGTCGCAGTTCGTAAATTTCACCTACCACGCGTAATCTTGATATTCAGCTAAGACCTCGGCGTGAATGGCATCTAGCGACTGTGTAGCGTCTATCAGTTTGATGCGATGTGGGTTCGCCTTCGCGACAGATAGGTATCCGTCGCGAACCTTTCGGTGAGATTCCAACGATTCTTTGTCCAGACGGTCGCGAACTATCTCTGCGTGTTGTTGGCGTGATACCCCGATCTCTGGAGGTAAGTCGAGAATAAAGGTGATATCAGGAGTTAAGCCGCCAGTAGCAATGTGATTTAATTGGTGAATAAACGAAAGGTCAATACCACCGCGATAGCCTTGATAAGCCACAGAGGCATCAATAAACCTATCACAGATAACAGTCCGGTTTGCGTCTAACGCTGGACGTATCAGTTCATCTACGTGTTGTGTGCGTGCAGCGGCAATGAGGAGCAGTTCTGTCATGGGTGTTATCTCGTCTGATGCCAGAAAGATGTCGCGTATCCGTTCAGAAATGGGTGTGCCGCCAGGTTCTCGGGTGAGTACAACGTCCGGTCCCAGCGTGGTTGCCAAGCGTTCTGATTGCGTCGTCTTTCCTGCTCCTTCTATGCCTTCAAATGTAATAAAAATTCCGCGTCGTGCCATTTTTCTCTTTCTATACAAAAAGCACCCACATCGGACTTTCCCCAACTGTATAATTGCCAATTGGTGCCAATGCTCCGCTTTCCCGATTGATGCGGTAGGTAGCGAGTTTTCCGGATCCCTGTCCACCGACAAAGAGAAGAGTGCCGGTTGCATCGATGTTGAAAACGCGCGGCGTCGGTTCGGTTAACTGATGCCCGACGGTACTGAGTTTCCCGCTCTCTTCGTCGATTGCGAATGCTGCGATGCTGTCGTGCCCTCGATTGGAAACATAGAGATATTTTCCCTGCGGATCAACGTGAATCTGTGCACAGGTGTTCTCTCCTTCAAAATCCGCGGGGAGCGTAGACAAATCTTCTTGTAAGTCTACCAAGGTTCCCGGTGCATCTTCTGTCCGAAGGGTGTATGCGGAGACGCTTGATCCTTGTTCATTTGAGGCGTAAAGGATCGATTTGTTTGGATGAAACAGGACGTGTCGTGGTCCAATGGGGGCACCCGGATTGAGGTTTCCTATGGGATTTTGTGTGAGTGCGCCTGTGTCTTCATCGAATTGAAACTGATAGATAGCATTTCGAGGGACGGTATGCGGTACAAACGCAAACCGATTTGAGGCATCTGTTTCGATGCAGTGTGCGTGTATGTCGGTCTCAATGGTCTGAAGTGGCTCACCTTGAACGGTTTTATCGTCGCCGATGGCATGCACAGTAACTTTACCCGCACCGTAATAGGCGGAAAGCAGGAAATTACCGGTTTTGTCAGTTGCAATATAACAGGTATCGGCATCCAATTGGACTGTTCGCAAGTGCGTGAGATGTTTTGTCTTTTCATCGATGCGGAAACTTGCGATTTCGCGACTGGATCGTAGCCCAGCATAGAGATAGTTACCGCATAGGGAGCGTGCTAACGGACCCGGAGAACCGCTGACACCGATGTTTTCCTGAAGTTCAATATCGCCGCTGGAGACGTCCAGTGTGTAGATGGCGATTCTGTTTTCCCCTGCTATGGAGAGATAGACATGCGTTTCCATTTTTTTAATTGATTACTCCTGGGCTGCCTTCCACTTCGTTTCAGGCAGGTTTCTGGTCAATTCGCGACTGCGATTGGGGATCCGTTCAATTGCCAGTTAAAGAGGGTTCTGACAATCTAAACATCTTTTGTAACGGAAGACTAATGATTCTGACACCAACGATCAGCAACTCACTATTCCTTGCTTGATGTGAGGCTGAAAATGCCAGCGGCACCCATGCCGCCACCGACACACATCGTTACCATGCCGTATCGATGATTTTGCCGCCGTATTTCGTTGATTAAACTTACGGTGAGTTTTGCCCCTGTACAACCGAGCGGATGTCCTAAGGCGACTGCACCACCGTTGACGTTGACCTTTTCGGATGGTAATTGTGCCTCTTGAATTACAGCGAGAGCTTGCACGGCAAACGCTTCGTTTAATTCTATGACATCTATATCGGCTATAGTTAACCCAGCGGTCGCGAGTGCCTTTGGGATCGCAGGAACCGGTCCGATTCCCATGATTTCGGGAGCAACGCCTGCTGTCGCGTAACTCACGAAACGAGCTAACGGATCGTAACCTTCTGCATTTGCCCGCTCCTCGGACATCAAAACGACAGCAGCAGCACCATCGCTCATCTGGGAAGCGTTGCCAGCGGTTACGGTGCCGTCTACATGAAAGACAGGCTTCAGAGATGCCAATGCTTCTGGCGATGTATCTCGACGGGGTCCCTCATCCGTATCAAATACAGAACAGGTAGTTTCGGACCTGTTTTCCGAGTTGAAGTGCGTCTCTTCTATTGTCAGAGGCACGATCTCTTCTTTAAATCTACCCGCATCAATCGCCGTGATCGCCTTGAAATGGCTTTCGTAGGCGTAAGTGTCTTGTGCGTCGCGAGATACATCATACTTTCGCGCCAAGTTTTCGGCAGTCAATCCCATACTGAGGTATGCATCAGGGGCGTGTTCTATGAGCGTAGGGTTCGGCGAAAGATTGTCACCAAAGGGAACTTGACTCATACTCTCCACACCTCCAGCAATGACCACTTCAGCACGCCCAGATAAAATCTGCTCCGCTCCCATCACTATCGCTTCTAAACCAGATGCACAGAATCGATTGATTGTCAGAGCGGGGACGGAAACAGGAAACCCTGCGCGTAAACTGGCGATACGGGCGACGTTGTAACCCTGCGGTCCCTCATGTGTGGCACATCCGATGATGACATCGTCGATGGCATCCAGATCGAAGTGTGGAAGTTTCCCAACCACTCCACGGAGGGCAGCCGCAGCGAGTTCATCTGAACGTGTGTTGTTGAGTGTCCCTCTTCCGGCTTTTCCAACGGCTGTCCGTGCCGCAGATATGATAACCACGCTTGGTGTCGTTTGCATTATTTTTTACCTTTCTGGAGCGTTGCTTCTATCCTTGCATGGGTTTCCGGCTGTCCACAAAGGCTGAGGAATGTCTCGTACTCGAGGTCAAGCATATATTGTTCGGTGACGAATTGTGGGGTTGAAAGCGTGCCACCACAGAGAACAAATGCTAATTTGTTGGCGAGGTGCTGCGTATAATCGTCGATAGTGCCTGCCTGATGGAGTAGGTGTGTTTGTAGGTTGAGTCGAGCGATTCCCTCTTCACCAAGCACAAATATCTGTGGTGGTTCAGGGGGCTGATAATCTGCTGTGTGCAGTGAGAGCACAAGTCGCTTGGCATCTTCAAAATGCGTCTCTGAATCCAATGAAACGGCATCGGTGCGACGAAGGTAACCGAGTTCCACTGCGTCTGGTGCGTTCTGTGAAACCTTCGATTCACAGAGCGTATCAAAAGCCCTATTCACATAGGGAAATAGCGTCTGGATCGGTGCAGTTGGAGACTGTTCTTCCAGACATCGAAATGCCATTTCTTTCGTGCCACCGCCAACAGGGATAAGTCCAACGCGGAGTTCAACGAGACCGAGATAACTCTCAGTGAAGGCTTGCACCGCATCCGCCCCGAATGCAAGCTCGCAACCCCCACCGAGTGCCATACCTGCTGTCGCTGCGACGACCGGCTTTGATACCGTTTGAAGCCGCGTGCAAACGGTTTGCAGTTTCCGGACTGTTGCCGAAATAGCGTCCCAATCTTTGTTCTTGGCACGCTCTAATAGAAGAATCAGATTGAGTCCCACCGAAAAATTTTTCGCTTCCGTCGCAATAATCATGCCTGCATAATTGCGTTCTACCTCGTCGAGTGCGGTGTCAAATATCTCCAGCGTTCCATCTTCTATGATGTTCAATTTGCTGTGCAGTTCAAGTCGAGCGATGCCATCGCCGATGTCTATCAGGCTCGCATCGGTGTTAGACATAATGGGTTTAGCGTCTGAAGTGTTGAATGACATCTTAAAATTCCTTTCATGGAACGCTCGAACTGCTCAGTAATTAGGCGTTACGCGTCGAAATGATAGACGATTTCGTCGAATCGGTCTGCAGCGAAGGTAAACAGGAAAACCAATTTCTCGGTGCCTGTGCAACGGAGTGAATGCTTCGCATTAGAGGGTATGAAGACAGATGAACCGGGACTGAGTGATGCCTCGCTATCGTCTACTGTTACATACCCATGACCGCTGATGACATAATACGTCTCTTCTGGTTCGTGGTGATGGAGCGCGAGTAGAGCACCTGGGGTCATCTCCGCTATTCCCGTAGTGAGTCGGCTGCTGGGTCCGCGTTCACCCGATACGAGGATTTTCCAACGTAATGGACCTTCGACAGCAACACCTGGGCCATCCCAGCCTTCCCAGTCGAGTTCCGCTTGGTTGAGGATAATGGGTTTCTGTTTATTCATGGAGGTTATTCTAACAAATCAGCGGAGATTTTACAACATTTTTTCAAACTAAATGGACATGGAGTCAGGTCCACAAAAAGAAAAGGACAGGTACAGAGACCTGCCCTTATGAATAGGAGTGAACTGACTTCTATCCCGTCACAGCACCTTCAGAAGCAGAAGAGACCGAATTGGCATACTTCGCCATGACGCCGCGAGCATAGCGCGGCTCAGGTGGCGTCCACTGCTCAAAGCGCTCTTGAATTTCATCTTCGGAAAGTTCGACATCAAGTCGTCGTTCTTTAGCATCAATCACGATTTCGTCCCCCTCTTGGAGAATGGCGATGGGACCGCCTTTTGCGGCTTCAGGGGCGACGTGACAGATCATGAAACCGTGTGTCGCGCCAGAGAATCTACCATCGGTGAGAAGGGCGACATCTTCACTCAAGCCAGCACCGACGATGGCGGCCGTTACGCCTAACATCTCACGCATACCGGGACCACCGGTGGGTCCCTCGTAACGGATAACGACGACATCTCCGGGCTGGATCTGTCCGCCTTTGATAGCGGCAAAGGTATCCTCTTCACGTTCAAAAATACGTGCAGGACCTCGATGAAGCGTTCTATCCTGACCCGCTAACTTGATAACACACCCATCTGGTGCAAGGTTACCTCTCAAAATGGCAAAACCGCCGGTCGGTTTGAGCGGCGCATCGACGGGTCTGACGACTTGCTGTCCTGCAGTTTCGGTAGCGACAGTTGCTTCTTCGCCAATGGATTTCCCTGTGACAGTGAGTTCATCGGTGTGGAGCAAGCCTGCCTCTGCCAAGCGTTTCGCCAAGAACGAAATGCCACCTGCTTCATAAAGATCAGTTGCGACAAACTGTCCGCCGGGTTTGAGATCTGCTAATACGGGTGTTTTTTGACTAATAGCGTGAAAATCCTCAAGCGTCAACGGAATCTGTGCCTCGTGCGCAATGGCGAGTAGATGGAGAACACCGTTGGTAGAGCCACCGGTTGCGGCGACAGAGGTAATCGCATTCTCAAGCGACTTACGGGTGATAATTTGACTCGGTCTCCGGTCGGCGGCGAGCATATCCATAACGAGTTGTCCGGCTCTGTATGCCTCTTGGTCCTTGTCCTCTGCGACTGCTGGGACGCTCCCACTTCCCATCGGAGCAATGCCTAACATTTCAACGGCTGTTGCCATGGTATTAGCAGTAAATTGACCACCGCATGCGCCGGGACCTGGGCACCCCTTACTGATCAAATCGTCCAGTTCTTCAACGGTTATTGTGCCTTCCGCATGCTGTCCGACCGCTTCAAACACGTCTTGGATGGTAACATCCCGTCCCTGAAATTTGCCCGGCATGATGGATCCGCCGTAGAGGGTGAGCGATGGAATGTCTAACCGTGCGAGTGCCATGACAGTGCCGGGGACGGTCTTATCGCATCCACAGAGGGCGATGACAGCATCAAACATGTTACCGATAGAAACCAACTCGATCGAATCGGCGATGATTTCCCGGCTGATAAGCGAGGTTTTCATGCCCTCGGTGCCCATGGTGATACCGTCAGAGATACTGACAGTATTGAATTCGAGCGGTGTTCCACCTGCCTCGCGGATACCCTCTTTGACCTTAGCGGCAAGCCGTCTCAGGTGAAAGTTACAAGGACCTATTTCGATCCAAGTATTAGCAACCCCGATAATTGGTTTGTCAAGATCTTCAGGTGATAGTCCACCATCTCCGAACATGAGCATCGTGCGTGCGGCGGCACGATCGGGTCCATCGGTAATCGCATAACTTCGGGGTTTCAACTTATTGGACATTTGTTTGTGTTCTCCTACAAAAATTAAATTGGTTTCCCAACAACACCGAAATTTAGAAACCGCAACTACATTACAAATTCGTAGATAAGTTCTTTATCTGGCGCGTCTTTAAGTCTTAAAATGATGGTGCCTGTTTCCTGTTGGTAACCCTGCTGATACAGAGTTTTAATCGATGTAAGATCGAAGTGATAATCCTCGGTCAACCACGCTCTGCACAGATCGTTGTGTGCGTTATGGGCAAGGGTAATGCGTAGTTGGACTGGAAATGATTCAAGAAACGAATCCGAGGCAACGAGGGTGAATTGATGGGTTGCACACCCGCCGCTATAAGATACGTTGATCGTCAGTGTATTGCCTGTTATTGTGGCGGCGTTCAGGACATATCTATCGGTTCCGAACTTATTGGCATTACCGCCAATGACGACGTCTCCCGAACTTGGTTTCCTATCTGTTTCACCATCAACAGTAGTGGTATCATCGGACTTTGCTATGATTTCGTTGAGTTGTCTCTCACATCCTATCGCGAAAAGGATCAGCAGACTCAAAGCAAATCCGACAATGTTTTTCAGCGATCGCATATTGTTAATACCCAGCGAAAATCGCGAACATGGCTCGCTCCTATAGGCACAGATTAGATTACCTCAAAATGGACTAATGAACTGACGATTCACCTATATGCCCAACCAGGTACTAAACACACCGCCATACTTCGCGATAAGACCGGCAAACACGACAGATACCATAGACATCAACTTAATCAAAATGTTAAGAGAGGGACCGGAAGTGTCTTTGAAGGGGTCTCCAACAGTATCACCGACAACAGTAGCTTTATGCTGATCGGAACCCTTTTCACCGTATTCGTCTTTGTGACTACCTTCTTCAATAAATTTCTTGGCGTTGTCCCATGCTCCACCGGCATTTGCCATCATAATCGCGAGAACAAACCCAGTTGCCAATCCACCGGCGAGCAATCCTAACACACCACCGACATCAAAAACCAAACCGACGGCGACAGGTACAACGATGGCAATGAGTGATGGGAAGATCATTTCTCGTTGCGCACCAACCGTTGAGATTTCGACACATCGTGCGTAATCCGGTTTCTCTTCGCCTTTCATGATACCGGGTCTCTCACGAAATTGACGGCGGACCTCTTCTACCATAGCACCGGCGGCGCGTCCAACGGCTTTCATCGTCAACGCACAGAAATAGAACGCCATTACCGCACCGATGAACAATCCGATGAGAACTTGTGGGTTCATCAGGGTAACATTATAATAATCCATGAATTGACTGACGGTGACTTTCAAGGTCTCGACTGTCCCTTCGCCGTCAATATCCAACGTCTCCTTGCCTGCTAAGTGGATCAATCCATAACGGATTTCTTCTAAGTAGGCGGCTAAGAGTGCGAGTGCTGTTAGAGCGGCTGAACCGATAGCGAACCCTTTGCCAGTTGCGGCTGTTGTGTTACCGAGTGCGTCCAACTGATCCGTGCGTTCTCGGACGCTCTTATCGAGTTCCGCCATTTCGGCGTTTCCACCAGCGTTATCTGCGATGGGTCCGTATGCATCTGTAGCGAGGGTAATACCGAGCGTCGCCAGCATACCCACAGCAGCAATACCGACACCGTAAAGCCCCATCAGTGGTTCGGTTGCCCCACCGGGGAGGTAATAACTGACGGCAACTGCGGCAACAATCGTTATGACTGGGATCGCTGTTGATTCCATACCCACCGCGATGCCTTCAATAATCACGGTTGCGGGTCCGGTTTGTGCCTGCTTGGCGATGGCACGCGTTGGAGCATACTCGTGAGAGGTAAAGATTTCGGTAACTTTGCCGATAACTAAGCCTGCAACAAGTCCAGCAATAATTGCGCCCCAAATCTGCCACTTGTTGGGAAGATCAAGGTAGATAAGCACCGGCAGCGACAAGACAGCAATGCCTATAGCACTGCCGTTAATGCCGAAGTTCAGGGAACCCATCAACTGCTTCATCGACGCTCCCTCTTTTGTTCGCACCATATAGATACCCAAAATGGAGAGAATTACGCCGATACCGGCGATAATCATCGGTGCCGAGAGATATTTTAGCTGGTCAACGAGGTTACCGTGATCTTTAGCTGCGACAGCCGCAACACCGAGGGCAGCCGTCGCGAGGATAGATCCCGCATAGGATTCATAGAGATCCGCCCCCATGCCTGCGACATCGCCGACGTTATCACCGACGTTATCGGCGATAACAGCGGGATTGCGTGGATCGTCCTCTGCAAGTCCGGTTTCAACTTTCCCGACCAAATCCGCGCCAACATCCGCTGCTTTGGTGTAGATACCACCCCCAACACGAGCGAAGAGTGCCTGTGTTGAGGCGCCCATGCCGAAACTCAGCATAATTACAGTAATTTGCGGCAGCGGGTTTACTTCTAAGAATCCGGGCAGTATTTTTGGGAACAGGTAATAGAGAATGAGGAACCATCCGGTAATGTCAAGGAGTGCGAATCCAACAACTATCAATCCCATGACTGCCCCGGCGCGGAAGGCGACTTTTAAACCGGCGTTGAGTCCTTGCATCGCTGCACTTGTCGTGCGTGCGGAGGCGTTGGTAGCGGTTTTCATGCCGAGAAAACCGCAGAGTCCTGAGAAAAAACCACCTGTGAGAAAAGCGAATGGGATAACCTTGTTTTGGGCATCAAGGACGAAAGCCATGAAGATAAAAATAAGGCAGAGGACAACAAAAACGATGCCTACAACTTTGTACTGTTGTCTGAGATATGCCATCGCACCTTCACGGACGGATTGCGCGATGTCGCGCATTGTTTCGTTCCCTTCATCCTGTTTCATCACGGAGCGATAAAAATGATAAGCGAATCCCAAAGCGATGAGTGAGCCGATTGGGGCAATCCACCACACCGGCGGAACAGCAGGAGGGGAATCTGTTTGGGCAAAAGCCGTGGTGGCTAAATTCAGAACGGGTAGGGATATCAGAAGTGTCTTCCAATTTAGCCACCGTTTCTTATAAATGATATCACGCATTTTTTTAAATTTTCCTTTCGGATAAATGACGAAGTTTAAGACTTTAACGTTTTCCGTGTTTGAGTTGAAGATACATCCCGTTGAATGCCACACGCGCATTCAGCGTTGATTCGCAAAACCCCTGCGCCGTTGTGGCAGGAAACTTGAGTGTTAGTGCTGTATTGGTTACAGGCTTGTGATCTTTCACTGAGAAGAAGGAATTCCAATGGGATCTTTCGCTGAAGAATTTGATTTAAATGTTTCAAGTGCCTGACCGACGAGGTAGAGCGAACCTGTAACGCAGATTAAATCCGCCGGTGACGCGTCGGATAATGCCTTTGTGATTGCTTTTTCCGGCGTCGAACACGCGGTAATTTTATCAAACATATTCTTCCATGCACTCTGTATTTCCTCAGCAGGCGTCACACGCGGATTATTGAGAATTTGTGTGGTAATTACGAAATCCGCTGTTTGTGAAATAACACTACCAATTGCTGTCAGATTTTTATCCCTCATTAGACTAACAATAAAAGTTACCCGACTGTAACGAAAACTCTGACGGAGCGTGCGGCAGAGTGCCTCCATTGAGGCTGGAGAATGTGCACCATCAAGGACGACAATTGGTGAAGATTTAATTCGTTGGATCCGACCGTGCCATTGTACGTTCTTAAATCCGGCATAAACACTATCTTTCGGAACTATGTATCCCCTCTGCTTCAGGCATTCAATCGCCGCAACAGCAGTCGTCGCGTTGATAAATTGATGGTGTCCAAGGAGCGGCATCTTGAGTTGCGGATAACACTCCGAGTCCGTTTCCATGTCAAATTGCTGTGCTATAGGCATACCAGCGGCATTTCGGACGAGGCACGGATTTGAGGTGCAGGAATCTCGCACAACCAAATCTTTAGATTCAACGATAGGTGCTTCGCGCTCGCTTGCCACCTTCTCAAATACCGCTCGTGCTTCCGGGTGTTGTGGCGCGAGTGCCAAAGGGCATTCCTGTTTAATGATTTCCGCTTTCTCTTTTGCTATCTCGGTATATGTTTCTCCCAAGATCGTGGTATGCTCTAAACCGATCGGTGTAATAACAGTTACAACAGGTGTAACGACGTTTGTTGCATCGAGTCTGCCCCCTAAACCCACTTCAATAACAGTAAAGTCTGTTTCTTTCTCAGCAAAATAGGAAAAAGCGAGTGCTGTGTATATTTCAAAAAACGAAACACGTCCGAATTCGGAAGTAGAAACAGTCTCAATTGCAGGTTTGAGTTTCTCAATATAGAAAGCAACGTCTGACTTTGAAATCAACTCACCGTCAATACGGCATCGTTCCCTCGGCGTGATGAGATGTGGAGATGTAAATAAACCCGTTTTATAGCCTGCATGCGTAAGTACCGATGCTATGAGTGCAGCGGTGGAGCCTTTACCTTTGCTTCCTGCGATATGGACAACCCGCAGTTTGTTGTGTGGATTACCGAGCAATTCCAAGAGCAGGGAGATTCTGTCTAAATTATAGAGCCGCGCCTGCCGTGAAAAATCAGGACTTCTTTCATAGTCAATAAACCCTTCAATGTAGGCGAGTGCCGCTTTGTAGTTCATAGTTTTCGGTTCGCCAAGTGCGCAGGCTTTCAGTGGTCGGTTTTCGGTTACAAGAGAGTTTTGTTGATCGGGGTTACAAACCCCTCCCACATTAACCTCTTAACTGATAACTGGTAACTGGCAACTATTTTAGATATTCATAAATTGGGAATTGCGCGCAGAGTTCCTTGACTTTCCCTCGAATTTGGCGTTTGATAGAGGCTTTCTGCCTGTTTTCAAGCGTTTCCGCAATGAAATCGGCGACGAGGACCATCTCATCCTCTTTCATCCCGCGTGTCGTAATCATCGGCGTACCGAGACGTAGACCACTTGTCGTTTTCGGTTTCCGCTTATCGAAAGGAATGGTATTTTTATTTACAATAATTCCGGCATCTTCCAAATGATCGGCGGCTTGTCGTCCACTGAGTTTCTCATATTTGGAGGTGAGATCTATCAGCATAAGATGATTGTCGGTGCCGCCGCTCACCAATCGGAAACCGTTTTCAATTAACCGTGCCGCGAGTGCCTTCGCATTTTTAACGATCTGTGCTTGATATGTCTTAAAAGCAGGTTCTCTTGCTTCTTTGAATGCAACCGCTCTGGCAGCGATTGTATGGAGGAAGGGACCGCCTTGTAAGCCCGGAAATACAGCGCGATCAATCTTGTCCGCATATTCGGCTTTGCACATAATCATGGCACCACGAGGACCGCGTAAAGTCTTGTGTGTCGTTGTGGTAATTACATCACTGTAAGGAACAGGATCCGGATGCACGCCGCCGGCGATGAGTCCAGCAATGTGGGCTATATCCGCGAGCAAGTATGCCTCTACGGAATCTGCTACCTCCCGCCATGCCGCAAAGTCGAACTGCCGAGGATAGGCTGTCGCGCCGACAACAATGAGTTTCGGACGGTGCTCCTTGGCAAGACGTGTGATCTCTTCCATGTCGATCCGCTCGGTCTCGGCATCTACACCATAAGCAACGATATTGTAAGAGCTTCCCGAAAAATTGACACCAGCACCATGAGTGAGATGCCCACCTTGACTGAGAGACATACCGAGAATCGTGTCACCGGGTTCGAGCAAGGCGTGATAAACTGCCATATTCGCTTGGGAACCAGCATGGGGTTGGACATTGATGTGATCGGCACCGAAGAGTGCTTTTGCGCGTTCGATCGCGAGCGATTCGACATCGTCCATAAACTGGCATCCGTTATAGTAACGCTCACCGGGGTAGCCCTCAGCGTATTTATTAGCGAGCACACTACCTTGGATTTCCATAACAGCACGACTTGCGTAGTTCTCGGATGGGATCAGCATGAGAGAATCTTGCTGACGCTTCAGATCATTGGCGGTGATTTCAACAATTTGCGGGTCGACTTCACCTAATTTGGATTCCAATGTGTTCATTTCCGTTCACCGCTTAAAATTAAAATGGTATTGTGTTGTAAAAGTTAAATTTTAACACAAATTTGCCGTAAATTCAAATTTTTCGTAATTTTTGCGGAGTTTGAAAAAATAGATTCCTCGTAGTCTTCAAGCATCGGCACTTCATTAAAACCGATATGGTTTCGTTTCACGAAAAGATATAAAAATTGAGGGGTGAACCCTTCATTCCTTTGTCTTTCGTTGCAAACCGATTCAGTTTCCTTCAAAGAATACAAAATTTCTAAACACTTCGTCAAAGCCACTTGTAGTGAAGTGTACAGTTATCATATACCAACGAGGTTACAAACCCCGTCACCGGGTGAACCATCAGGTCGATTGTATTTCAGTTGCATACGCTTCAATAATGTGTTAACTTAATGAATAATGAAATGTCTCGACGGTTTCCTATAGCCTCAACCTTCAACCTACGGTCTTAATGAAAGACGATGAATGAAACCTTCAAGGCACACGGATTGAAACTCAACCTTCAACCTACGGTCTTAATAAAAGGGGCAATGTGTATCTCTGGAATAGACTTTTCTATAATAAATTTTCGCTTGTGAACTGTGCCAAAAAGCTTATAATCCTACTTGCACTTCTCCTTGTGTGGGGATGCGATTCACAACAGAAAAAGCAGACACAGCAGCCGACAGCACAGCAGCAGTCAGCGGTTCCTGAAGCAACGGAACCTGTCACACCCCCTCGTGCTGAAGATTGGCACATGTTCATGCACAATCTTGGCTTTTCTGGGGTCAGTCCCGACAAAAACATTACACCACCGTTAGAACTGCTATGGAAATTCAAAACCGGTGGGCCGCTCCACGCTTCACCGGTGATTGCGAACGGAATTTTGTATATCGGATCGACCGATGGCAAGTTGTATGCCCTAGATGCAAAGCAGTGGGGTATCAAGTGGGTTTTTGATGCCGGGGATGCTATCCGCTACTCTGCAGCGGTCTTGGGGAATAGGGTCTACTTTAGTGCGCGGAACAACAAAGTTTACGCGTTAGACGCGAAAACAGGTGAAAAACTGTGGGAGTTCAAATCAAAAGGTTGGATGGACGCGGCACCGATCGTTTTGGACAATAGGGTTTACATCGGTGCGTTTCCTTCAAAAATCTATCTGTTGAATGCAAGCACAGGTGATCTTGAAGCAGTGCGTGAGCGAACGATTCGTATTCATGGTATCGAATACGGGTGTGCCAAAGGGGTGTTCCGTCCTGTCTTTCCAGAGCACAAAGCGGATTTGTGGCGGGGTCAAACGGGTGGAAGTGAGAGTTATCCTGTGACGGCGAATGGTATCGTCTATATCGGTGCCCGTAATGGACAACTTCACGCGTTTGATGCAGCATCCCAAACTGAAACTTGGACCTATCAACTTGGAGGTTTTATAGACGCTGCCCCCGCAATCTCCGATGGCGTTCTTTATGCTGCTTCCGGTGATGGCAATGTCTACGCCTTTGCAAATGCAAGCGAGGTGATCGACCACGCCAATGGGAGTGCTGTGGCAGATACTCGACGGCAAGGTATTGTAACACATGACGCGGCACCGGTTTATACAAGAAAGGACGGGATTACAACCGCTGCCAATGAAGGGGCATCTGTGTTATTACAGCTCAACGATGGCGTACGTTTGCCGATTGTAGGCGTTTCGGACAAATCAACGCCGAATGCGCATGTGGCGTTCGATGGGTATGAAGTTGAACTCCCGAACGGTGTACGAGGGTGGATGAACAAATTCTCCTTCGGTGAGTTCGAAGAGATTGACGGTATTATGTTCAATACGGATTTCTGTCGCGAGGAAGATCACCCGATTACAGATCCGTATAGGATACAATTGATTGAAGGGGCCGAGTTTCCTCGCTGGAGTCCGGACGGAGAGTTCATTGCATTTTTGAGAAGAGAAGATTTGAGTAGCAGATATTGGCGCGCGAATGAGCTGTGGATTATGGATCGGAAGGGCGAACGGGCACGAAAGTTCTACACCGGAAACTTTTACAATCCGTACGTCTCTTGGTCGCTTGATAGCAGGCTTGTTGCGTTTGAAGTTGACGAAAATGGTGAACGCTTTATTTACACAGTGGATTGGAAATTCGGAAGGATCAAGCTGTTAGCACGTGGAGATGGACCCGCCTTTTCGCCAACATCTAACCGTTTAGTGTTCAGAAGACGCGACTCTTCTCAAACTGGAAAACTGGACATCGTCTACCGGATCAATAGCGATGGTAGCGGTTTGGGTGCTATTGCCCGTGTACCAATTGAACGCCGGCAACGGACCTACACCTATCTGTCTGCACCGTCTTGGGCACCCGATGGCACCCGTGTTGCTTTTGGTGTAAACAACTCTAAATATGTTGGCATCCGCATCCAAGACATAGAAGGGCAGCGCATAAAAGAGATCCTGACGCAACATCAACAGGTCCATCAACTGAGCTGGTCGAAAGATGGAACTCGGCTGGCTTATGTCTTGTCCGGCGGTAATCGTCCGGGGCAACTGATCGATAAGCAGTTACACGTATCGGAGACAGTGTCCACTTTGACACAGAGTCAGATTTTGAAACACACATCACCCGCGTGGTCGCCAACAGGTGAACAATTAGCGTATATGGAACGTGAGGACTGCGGAGGTATCCGCTGGAAGATCTGGATTTATGACCTTGAGAGCGGTAAGAAATTCCCTATTGCCCGTACCCCAATGAAGTTGACATCTCTTGTTTGGATGCCTGACGGTAAGCATCTCTGTTTGTGGCAAACGTCAGATTATTTGCGCGATAACGCATATAAACCCGCCCTGACGAAGGGATGGATTGTACCTATCGACATTCCTTAGAACGCCGCCTCAAATAAAGCCACCATATCCTCTTCCGTACAAACCCTCGGATTGAATCTGTGACAGTGATCAAGCATGGCATCCGCTCCAAGTTTCGGAATTTTTTTCTGGTCTAAACCAGCATCCCCAAGACCTGTAGGCATCTTTAACTCTGTATTATACGCTCTGATTTTATCAATGGCGGCATGTCCCGCTTCGTCGATATCCATATCGCTGGTATCTATACCTAAGGCGCGTGCGATTTCCGCGTATTTTTCGCTCGCATGAGAGAAGTTGAATTCCATGACAGGAGGGAGAAGAATGGCATTCGCTACGCCGTGAGGAATAGGGGCATCTGTAGAGAGTTGGTGTGCCAGTGAATGGACCGCGCCAAGCCCCTTCTGGAATGAAAATGCTGCCATGCATGACCCCAAGAGCATTTCCCCTCGCGCGGTTACATCTTCACCGTTGTGGTAGACCTGTTGGATATTCGCACTCAACATCCTGAGTGCCTGTAGTGCGACCCCTTCAGCAATAGGGTGATACTTTGTTGCCACATACGCCTCGATGCCGTGTGTAATGGCATCCATCCCTGTCGCAGCAGTAAGGGCAGGTGGCATCCCAAGAGTTATTCCCGGATCAAGGAGTGCTATGTTCGACATGTTGAAAGGCGTAACGATTGCACGCTTTCGCCATCGATCGGTCGTGTTTAAGGATGTATCCGTAATGATCGAACCCTGTGAGACTTCACTGCCGGTGCCAGCCGTCGTTGGGACGCATATAAGTGGCGGCATATCGCCACTAATTCGTTCGACGCCACCAACATCAGCGTAATATGGTTCCAAAGGGGGTTCATGGGTCGTCAAGAGACGGATGGCTTTGGCGGCATCCATCACACTTCCACCTCCGACAGCGATAACGACATCACACGCTTCAGTTTTGTAGACTTCTACACCGTCTGTAACGCTGATGTCCGTCGGATTCGGTTCGATATCCGAATATGCAGCGAACGACAAATCGCTTGCCTCCAAGGCATCTGTCGCTTTTGCAAGGATACCAGCATTGATAACACCCGCATCGCTCACTAAGAACGGTCTTTTGCCGTCAAACGCCTTGACGTGTTCGCCTAAGTTTTGGATTGCACCATCGCCAAATTCAATTTGTGGTGGTAAAAAATAGTTTAGCATTTATTGTCATCGGGAGTATAAAGTGAACGCGAGGCCCCAAAGCCTCGCGCTCTAATTCATAACAGTGTTTGAAAACTACTTTACGGATTTAAGATGTGCCCACGTCGTCGCGAGTTTGCTCTTGGCATCAACAGGTAAGGAGGGACCATCAGGTCCGTAAACGACGACATCGTCATACTTAGCAACCGTGCTCCATGTAGCTAAGCCGATTCTTCCGACACCATTTTCGGTATCATCGTCGACGGTCGCGACTTCTTCATCGTTGAGGATGACTGTGTAACTATCGGGTGTATTGACAATCTTGATGTTATACCAATCCTTGTCTTTGATGGTGTGAGCACTATTGGCACCGCCTTTGCCACCCCACGACTCAACCTGCGAACGTGAATTTCCCCAGCCACCGAGGTTCCACCAGTATTCCAATGAGGGTTTGAGTTTCTCCATACGTGGCGGATGGTCCTCAAGTGCCTGTCCACGAGCTTGCATCAGACCTTGGCACCGGAACATAATCAGGAAGCCTTCGGCACCACTGGTTTTGCTCCCTCGGACCTCAAAAGTGTATTCGTTCCAGTCGTCCTCCCAGAATTCGTCAGCGACGACACTCATACAGTTAGGTGAATTTTGGAGTTGATGGTATTCATCATCCTTAAGTTCCCATTCTCCGAAGAGGGCGACCCATTTCTGTTCAGATACTTTCGGATCATCGAAATTATCCTCAAAATAGGTTTGCGACATCGCAAGCGCAGCAATGCCGAGCGTAATTATACAAATAGCGATGAACAGGTTACGGCTGTTCATGATAAAATTCTCCTTTTAGTTGTATTTCCTATAGCATAGACTGTTAGGCTATGCAAACTAATGGTTCAGCGAAAACTCAGCTGAATTGAGTAAGACCCAATAGAGGTCCTCGTAAGCAAAGGCTTTATCGGAATAAAGGCTCCGCTCTAAATAACGGTGGAAATAAGTTTTCTCTTTAGACGTTGGCAACCGAGAGAGGACATTAAGATAAATGTGCTCCATCCGTTCCATCGGTTCGCGCCATTTTCCTAAGACGTAATTCACAAAACTCCCATGTTCTTCATGATTCGCGCTGTCATTCACCATATCCCCGTTAATCATCATGAGGGCTTGTGGGATTGTTCCATTGAATGCCTCGATCTCTTCCATCTCACCGTTGTCAAGTAGGAAGATAAACTTTTTGAGGTGTTCGCGTTTCTTCCCTTCAAGACGACGTAGCATACTCTTTCTCTGTTCACTACTCCGCATCTTGAGGCCCTTCATTCTAACTTCTTGAAGTCTTTCAAAACCGGTGGCTTGTAGCAGAGAATAGAAGAACTGCTCAGCACTTAGGGATTTCACGTAGGCATGGGAGTAATAGCGTTGATCGCCTTTGTTACTCTCATTGGTTTGCGATGTGCGTTGATACGTCTCTGAATTCAGAATAGTCCGCATCAAGTGTTGTAAATCGTAGCCGTGAATGACGAAATCGTTTGCGAGCCACTTCAAGAGTTTAGGGTTGGTCGGTGGGTTCTCTTCTCCGAATGCATCAATTGGTTCGACGAAGGCGCGCCCCATAAAGTGCTTCCAGATGCGATTCACGAGGGCTTGACTAAAATATGGATTTGATTGATCGGTCATCCACTGTGCGAGTGCTTCTCGCTTTTTGAGGCGTGAACCTGTGTATTCTGTCCCATCTAAGAAATGCGGACGGACCTGTTTTTCAAGCCGTTTTACCCAGATTGTCTCTGCTGGCTGGTTGGTAATAAGAAAATTCCTGATTTTCATCTTATTACCTATCATATCTACACCGTCGATGTCTTTCTTCCGCTGACTCTTGATGCCAGTGAAGAAGGCTGCAATGCCGTAGTAATGCTCTTGGGTCCACATCTCCGATTTATGATCGTGGCACTCGGCACACTGCATAGGAAGTCCTAAGAACAAACGCGAGGCGTGTGAGGTGAGAGAGGTCGGGGAATGCCCGTAACGCAGGATATAGTTCCCCGCGCCGTTGTCTCTTAATTCTCCATCAGCCGTGATGAGTTCTTGAACAAACTGGTTATAGGATATATTGTCTGTCAGTGCCGTCCGTGTCCAAAGCGTTAAGCCGATGCGGTGACTGTCTCTATCCCCACGCCTACCAATTAACCAGTTCACCCATAACTCTGTCCAGTAGTCAAAGTAGGCATCGCTGACCAACAACTGCTCAATCTTGTTTTGCCGTTTATTTGAAGAACCGTCCTTGAGGAAATCTAACACCTCTTCAGGGGTTGGGATTTTTCCGGTCAGATCAAGATGAATCCGGCGCAAAAACTCGGTATCTTCGGACAGCTTTGAGGGTTGAATCCCTTCCCTCTTAAGTGCGGCGTTGATATGCCGATCCAGATGTTTCGTGCTTGATGAAACTTGCCGTGTTGGCGCGACCGTGGTCTTCGTACAACTAAGCATCAAGCAGGTAAAAGCGAATAGGAAAAATGAGGAGAGACCACGAGCGGTTTTCACGATTTTTTAATTTATTGATCCTGGGCTGCTCTCCAAATGTAAAGCTAAGACAAATTATGCCATTTAAGGCATAATTTCATTACGAGCAGGGTTTCAATTAAGTCTCTACTGGGTTTGGTACTGCTACGATTCTTACGGTTGTGATCCCATATATTTTTCATAGGCTCGTGCATCGTAATTTGTGCCACCGCTACAAATTGCCTACCGCCATCGGAAGAATTATCGAAAAGTGGATGTTAAGTCCATCGAACGCCTGTCGGAATGATGCTCACATCTTCACCGCGGCGCATCGCTTCAGCGGCATCAAGGATGCTCGCTAAATCGTGTTGGGGTTCAAAGCCCAATAGCGTTTTGATTTTGCTTAAATCGAATTCAAAATGGAGGGGTTGTGGGAGTTTCACATCAACAAAATCCATCTGGTAGCGTTCACATAGGTATGGGATAACCTCTTCATGTTTGAAGATACCGTTGCCACCGAGTGTAAATTCTTCACCGACAGCGGCATCCTTTTCAATCCCTAAAACCAGTCCTTGTACAATATCCCGTACATCTGTGAAATGCTCCTTATAGGGGCGTCCGTCAGGATTCCGTTTGAGTATGAATTTCTCCTGCCCATCCCAGAGACGTTTAACGGTATCTGCCGTCTCTAACTCAGCAGGATCAGTGCCTGCATAATTCTTGTACCGATTGTAGATAGGACTAAAGACGAATTGCCTCGGCAAACCATCTTCGTTGAGATATTCGCTCGGTTCAATGACGGTTGTGAAACGGAAGACTGTGGAAGGCACACCATATTGGTGGTGATAGGTCATACACAATTCTTCGCCGATCCATTTGGTAAGGAAATAGGGCATGTGGTGGTATTTGGCAACCATTTCCTCGGTAATCAGTTTATCAAAAGCTCTACCTTTTTCAGTGAGTTCCCAATAAATCGCTTCGGTACAGGCATAAACAAGGCGGTGAAGGTTCGGATTGAACTCGCGGACACACTCTAAAATATTGAGCGTTCCCATCCCGTTAATTGCCAAGTACTGACGGTTATCAAAAGGACCACCGAACGCCGCGGCGATATGATAGATGGCATCTACTCCGTCAACGGCTTTTTTGACATCCTCGTATTCCCGTAGGTCGCCAAGAACGGTTTCTACGCGTTCCGTACCTTCCCACCTTCCGACGCGATTGACATCCCCCGGATAGACGAAACTACGAATATCGTGTCCTTTTTCCAGTAATCTTTTGACAACATTTGACCCGATGCGGCCCGTACCGCCTGTAACTAATATTTTCATGTTTTTAGTGATTATGTCTGAGCGGGGTGTCCGTTGTCCACCCCGATCTAAAATTGTTAAAGAACCTGTTTTAGGTAATGAAAGGTTTCCTAAAGACGCAGTATCTGTAAGGACAACGTCCACAGCAACTCAGAAGCCATTGTTAAAAGGTAACAGCATAGCCGTCTGTTCTCGGATCTGAACCTCCGATGAGTGCTCCAGATTCAGGATGCACCATGATAGCCTGCGCGCTTCCCGGACCACCCCAATCGCCAACGAGTTGAAGTTCATGTCCCTTTTCAGCTAAACCTGCCTGCGTATCGGAAGGGAACCGGGTTTCTAACTGAAGATCATTGGAACAGGTGTGCGGAATCGTGGATTCCATCGGGTTCTGCAAGCTCCGCCAGCGCGGTGCAGAGACGGCTTCCTGCGGTGTCATCCCGAAATCAATCATATGGGTAACGAGTTGTAGATTCGTTTGAACCTGTGTATCTGCGCCAGGGGTGCCGCATGCTATAAACGGTTGACCGTCCTTTGTGACAATGACAGGGTTCATGGTGTGGCGGACGCGTTTGCCCGGCATCAAGCTGTTAGGGTGATCCTCTTCCAAGTGCCAATAGGTCATGCGATTGTTCAGGAGAATACCTGTATCACCCGCTACGAGGCTGGAGCCAAACCCCGACTGAATGCTCTGCAGTATACAAACGAGATTTCCCGCCCGGTCCGCGGTGCAGAAACAGGTTGTATCTTCGTGTGCCTCTGGACCGCCTGCTGGAACATCAAAAGCCGCTTTATCTAAGTGGATACGTTCCGCTTGTTCAGCGGCGTAAGATTTAGATAACATTCCTTCTATAGGAACATCCACCCACTCTGGATCCGCCATATATTTTTCCCGATCAGCGAAGGCGAGTTTTTTCGCCTCAACCATCAGATGCACGCTTTCGGCAGTGTTACACCCTAAGGTTTGCAAATCAAATAACTCAACCATGTTCAATTCTTGAAGCAAGATATGCCCACTTGAATTGGGAGGCATTTCATAGACTTCATATCCGCGGTAGTTGACATGTATCGGCTCAGCCCAATGTGCGTGGAAGTCAGCGAGATCTTCAGCAGTCAAGAGCCCATCGTAGGCACGGCTGAATTCGCCGATAGTCTTAGCGATTTCCCCCTTGTAGAACACATCTCTTCCGTGTTTTGCGATCTTTCGGAGTGTAGCACCAAGATTAGGATTCGCTATGAACTGACCGGCGGGGATGGGTTCACCATCGTTTGTGAAGATAGCGCGCGAATCTGGTTCGGCAGCAAAGCGCGGGTTCTCGCCTTTAAGCCCACCAGCGAGTCTATGACTGACAGGGAATCCTTCTTCGCAGAGCGAAATTGCGGGTGCGAAAACGTCTTCTAATTTGAGTGCGCCGTAACGTTCGTGTGCAAGGAGCCATGCATCGACGATCCCTGGCACCGAAACACTCCGCATCCCTTTCATTGGGATCCCGCCATCCTTAAGGTAGGTTTCTCGGGTGGCGGCACGCGGTGCGGGTCCGGTTCCATTCACCGCCTCGACTTTCCCGGTTTCCGCCCAATAGATGAGAATAAAGCCGTCGCCTCCAAGCCCAGAGCCAGCAGGTTCAACCATACCGAGAGCTACAGCAGTTGCGATAGCCGCATCGACAGCGTTGCCACCAGCCATCATCGTCTGAATGCCAGCTTGTGAGGCGAGGACGTGTCCAGAAGTAACCATACCGTTCCGACCCATCACAGACGGACGAAACGCTGAGCCGTGTGGAGATTGCATTTTTTAATTTTCCTTTTTTTAATTTTCCTTGCGGTTCGGTCAGGTCGGTTTGATGGATGAAGTGCCTTTCCGTAGACCTAAAGAAACACTTTCTTCGCATTGGATTTTAGCGTTTACAAAAACCCTCCGCCGTTGTTGCAGGCTACCCTTTCGGGGTAACGGACAAACTGATAGCCATTAAGCGAGCATCTTTTTCCCGAACGCCTCAACATCGACTTTTTCGCCTGTTCGAGCGGATTCGTTGCAGGCTTCCATGAGTATCCATGTGCCAAGCGTTGTATCCTGCATCCAATCCCGATCCCTCCCGTTGGCAATTGCCTGCGCAAACGCATCAAACTGGAGGCGATCGTCCTCTATAAGACCGGCGTGCAAATCTTGAAGGGATAGGTCTTCAAGGGTTTTGCCGAGTCGGAAGAGTTGTAGATGTCCTGCATCTCGTCGGAGGTCTCCGTCCTCGCCGTGGAAAGTCCAGTGACCACTCCATCCGAACGGAGTTGTATGTGCCGCCCGTGTTCCTGCATAAGAGAAAGGCGCGCCGTTGGCGTACTCCATGAGCGCGTTGCCACCAGCAGTTCCCCAAGCTTCAATCTGTCCGAGTTCAGGATCTCGCCGATTGTGGACCTGGGCAGTAACATACTTTGGAAGTCCCTTTGCGGCGACAAGTTGATCGAGTTGGTGACTCGTGCCAGCGTGGAAGAAAAGCCCATCAACATAAGCATCGGGTTGTCGAGAATCTGGACCTGTATATAAATTTTGGCGAATCCAGAATCGACACTCTCCCGCTAACATTTCACCGATACCACCCTCTTCTCGGAGCCATTCCCGCATTTTCGCGGCGGCAGGATTCCATCGTTTATTCTGTCCTTGGACAAGCATTAAGTTAGGGTTTGCTTTATGTGCGCGTATAATGTCGTGAAATTCTGATTGGGTTGTTGCGATGGGTTTGACACAGAGGGTATGCATACCGAGGTTCAGGCTTTCAACAATTAATTTGGCATGAACGGTCGTTGAGGCATAGATAAGACATGCCTGCGCGTCGTGTTTCTCTTTTGCTTCGGTGATTGTCGTATAGATACGATCCGCGAGAGAGTCGGGAACATTCCCTTCTAAACTTGCTACGGCTTCGCGGGCTGCAGGAAGATTGATGTCCACACAGGCAACGGGATTAAGACCTTTTGAATTGATTTGCGCTTGTAGGCGTCCGTGCGCGAAATGGGTACATCCGACATGAATAGTAGGAATCGGCATTTACAATCTCCTTGTATTGGCTATCAGCCTTCAGCAATCGGCTTTCAGCAAGAGGGTTATCGATAGGGGTGCTACGTCCCTTTTCAGTTTTCGGTTAAGAGGGTGTTTGGTTAAATCAGAATTCTCTTTAACCGAAAACCCTTCTGACCGCCGATAATCGATCACCAATTTGGTATACGTTCGCGCTTAGGAAATCTCAACGACGGGTGGGTTGATGAAATCGTGATATTTCTGCGCTACTTTTCCAACGTTTGCATCGCCAGCATGGATAAGGACACGGAACCGAAAGTGCATCTCTTCACCTTCTTTGAGTGTATAGGAACCATCTTTAGAAGGATCGCTTTCAAAGGTGCCGCCTCCGAATATATTGCTTCCCATTAGCCCGTAGTTGCGTACATGCCAATACGTCGGATAGCGTGGGTTGGCAATATGATCGAACACAGCGATACCAACAGGTGTTCCATCAACAACACCAGAATAATCGCACCAGTTCGCACGCTTACCCCACGTTTCTGTCTCGTTGATACCGCCAAAAGCGTTCTCTATCTTCCCACTATCTGAAGCGTTCATGGATGGATGCACCCGAATTGAGATGATACCGCCTTCCTTGGTATCTCCGAAATGGACATCCCCGGCGGAAGCGATAAAACTGAGATCGAGATCAAGGATCGCAGCATCCTCAGGCAGATTATAGATGCGGAAATTCTGCACGTCGATCATCAAAACATCACCTGCTTGGGTCTGCCAACTATTGTCTGTATAAAGTCTGCCAACAACAGCCCCGCCCTGTTTTTGTGTAAAGCCTTGATGCACGACCTTTCCAGAATTGCTTCCTTCACCCCATAAATCAACATCATTGACTTCGCCATAAGCGACGTAGAGGGAACGGTGATGGACATGATCCTTTGAAATGTCGCTCGTTTCACCGCGTGTTACTTCGCGTCTATTCGGACCGAAAACCGGAAAAAAGTACGGACGAAACTGCGCTTTTGCGTAGCGAAATGTTGTAAAATGCCGGTCATTGAGTGTTACAGTTATAGTTTCGGCTTCTTCTTTTAACTGAACGCCTGTCTCGCCAGCAACACTTCCTTCCGATAGGGTATAGGTCCGCGACTCACCAGCGGCAAGTCC
Organism: Candidatus Poribacteria bacterium; assembly: GCA_965220065.1. Taxonomy (GTDB): domain Bacteria; phylum Poribacteria; class WGA-4E; order WGA-4E; family WGA-3G; genus WGA-3G. The sequence continues at coordinate 1,954,994 of OZ244804.1, read as the reverse complement.
ATCGAGTATCCAAGTTAAGGTAGTTCCATCCTCGTCAGCATAACACTGTGCTGAAATGACATCACCGGATGCGACATCTGTTAAGGTAACGGCGCGATCATGGAGTTGGCTCACACCGGGATGGTTGACATTGACGCTAACAGGGCACCCATCCCGATTGTGAAAACCCGCATTAACAGTAAACGTCGGAAGATTCTGATTCGACATAAATCTCCTTCTTGTATCTTGGTTCCTCTCAGAAATTTCCTAAGTAGCGAAGAGGATAATCACCCTGTTTGCAAGAGCCATACAATTTTTAGGTGTAACTACAGTTGTTTAAAGGAGGAACTAATTGGCATTGCCCTATCGATTAGCTTTCCTCGGAGGTTAAGGCGAGGATTCCCTCTTCTTCGCTATTGTAGTTCTCAAAGACGCTCATCAGACGTCCGAGGATGAGGAGGTTACGGATATGCGCACCTGCGTTGACAAGTGCTGTCCGTCCACCTTTACGGGAGACTGTCACGTTCACAGATACCAGCGTGCCGAGACCACTACTGTCCATACGGGTAACATTCTCGAGGTTAAAGATAACCTTTGGGGAGTCAAAATGCTCCTCCAGTTCCTCATTAATTTGTTCTCTGATTTCAGCGTTTGCCGCACCAATCATGCGGCCCGTGGGTCGAATAACAATGACCCCTTCTCTTTGACGGATTTCTGCTAACATCTATTTTCCTTTCTTAATTGCTCAATTAGGAGCGAATACGGGCTTACAAATTCTGCCCTAACAAGAGATACAATAGGTTAATATAATTAATTTCCAAAATTTTGTCAAGATACTCAACAGTTTTCTTTAACGCCCGGCAGAGGGCGGCGGTGGCCAATGGAGTCCGCGTTGGCCTGATAAGGCACGATTGGGAGACGGACGGTACTCGCGATCGGGTAAACCGACAAGTTTACCATCTTGGATCCAGCCTTTGTCACCTCCGTAAAGTTCGCCTATAAGATGGTTTGTCAGTCGTTCGAGTATCTCAGCATGTGCTGCTGAATCGGCGAGGTCGTTCAATTCCCTTGGATCCTCTTCCAGATCGAAGAGTTGGCGATAGTTTCCAGTGGCATAATAGATAAGCTTGAAGCGTCCTTCATGAATCATCCGGGTCGCGCTGCCGCCTTCACCGATTTCGCCGTATAACCACTCGCGCTTTTCGCTACCTACCATCGGTATCCCGTCTACCGTATCTGGAATGTCAATTCCTGCGAGATGGAGGAGTGTCGGCATGACATCCTGCCATCCGACAAGCCGGTCGTCCACCCTGTGATGTCCTACCCGTTCATCGCCTGCAGTGCCAACGAGAAGCATGGGAACGTTGGCAGAATCCTCATAATAGAGCCGTTTCGCCCACATTCCATGATTTCCGAGCATGTCACCGTGGTCTGACGTGAACAACAGAATCGTATTGTTCAATAGCCCTTCTTCCCGTAGCGTACCGATAACAACGCGCAGTTGATGGTCGATATGTGTGCAGAGGGCATAAAATGCTTGGCGTGCTGAGCGAATCTGATCTTCTGTAAAATGCTCGTCCTGTTTCTGGCGCGCCTTTAGGGGGAGCGGTAATCGTTCGTTTTGCTTCGCCCATTCACCACAATATGGCATATCCACATCAATATCACGATACATGTCCATGTAGCACTGCAAGGGTGCCAGAGGCGGATGTGGATGGCAATAGGAAAGATACCAGAATCCCGGACGTGTTGGGTCGCGGCGTTTAATCATCCGCACCATCTGCTGCGTGCTCCAGTTTGTGACATGACAGTCTTCAGGGAGATGCCACGGACGATTGAGATAGTCGTTGTTGCACATCCCGTGTGCGAACTGTTGACCCGCATAGCCTCTGTCGCCGAGGAAAAGCTCATAGTCGTCGACCACGCCGTGCTGGAGTCTACCTTCCTCGCCGAGTAACACATCGTCGAAGCCGATACGACTGCGCTGGGGATGGATATGCAATTTACCGACCGCATAGGCTTGATACCCCGCATCCCGAAAGGTCTGTGCGATTGTTGGGAGCCCATTTAATCCTTGCCGATCGTTGAAGACCCTGTCTTGATGGGTACGTGTTGTTGTGCCGGTCATCAACGTCTTTCGCGCCGGAACGCAAACGGGACATTCGCTGTAACCCCGCGTGAAGCGGGTGCCGGCACGGGCGAGTGTGTCCAGCGTCGGTGTTTGAATGGCAGGATGCCCATTAACGCCTAATAACGAGTTGGGCCAATGATCTGTCGAGATCAAAAGAACGTGTGGTTTGTCACTCATGGTGATCCTTTTTTACCGGTCATAGCGTGCGAAGTAGAAGGTTATGAGCGGTTCATTTGTGTCATTGATGAGGCTATGTCCTGGATTTGACGAAGCCACAGAGACAGCATCACCCGGCATCTGTCGATAAACATTCTTGCTAACAACGTGAATGCCGTTGCCTTCAAGCATATACCAGACCTCGTCCATATCGGGACCGTGGCCGTGTGTATCAGGTGTTTGCATCGCTTCAATCCGTACCACGAGTACTGAATGCAGCGTCACTAAGCCATCTTCCGGGCTGAAAATCGGATGTACCAGATGCGTCCAATGCCCTTGTCCTAAGGGGCGTTCGCGGTAGTTCCGTATGAGCGCATCCTTCCGGGATACCTCTACGTCGTCAGGGAGCACCTCTTCCAACATTAGGAATTCCAACGGTGCACCATCAGGGTTTTCCAAGACGTGATTGAGTCCGGGCGGCACGAGGATTGCATCGCCTTCCCCAACCTGCTGTTTCAAGTTTCCTGCCTCGAATATACCAGAACCTTCAACGATGTAAAAAATAAGCTGCCGATCGTCGAGTGCTGTGGGCACTGAAGCGATCTTTGGTTCAAGGTAACATCGGGAAAAACTGTCAACGTACCTTAGAATTGCTCCCTCTTCATCTGCGGAGTCCTCTGTCCTTTTGCTAAAGATCTCGCGTTTAATGATGTTGCCGTGTGTTAGACTTGAAGGACTCTGTAACCAATGTCGCATATACATTGTAAGTGCCTCCGATATATATCAATTCGATAAACAAGGCTCGTCAAATCTTGTTCACATCATCTTATCAAAAGTTGTGCCAATTGGCAAGGGAAAAAGTTTCAAGGGTAATCCGCCGTCAGTCGTCAGTAAGGAGGCTGCCTGTGGCGGATCGGAATTATGGGAAAACCCAATAGTTCTGTTTATTATATCTGCATCACTATGGTATTTGTTAGATAAGGCGAATCGAATTCTGTCATGCAGTCTGCGTTGCATCCCGGTACCGGAAAAAGGCGTACCGATAGCGGCTTTTTTAACTGTATGGAGAGCGTGGCGACATCCGTGAGAATAGAGGTAATTTGAGATGTCGAAGCATCACCGGGGATAGGAATTGTGTCCAACCCCGTCCCGCAGACGGTGGAATAGAGGAGGAGGCTATCGAGGTTAAAGTGGCCCGCTTCGCTACGTTTTCCCAGTCCAACATCTTCAAGTACTGGAAGCATTAACCCTGAGTATCCACAGAGAGGGAGTGAGAGTGATCGAAGTGTCTGTGTCAAACCCGCGGCAACTGTGAGTGTCCCGCGCTCGCCAAAAAAACCGGGCAGTTGCTGCTCCATCGCATGAGCGATGCTCTCATCCCCCATGGGTGCGGGTGATACATCTATGCCGACAAACTTTATGCCCCACTCCTGCGCAAAGGTCTCTGCGAGCGCGACAATCTTCTGTCCTTCGGCTTCCATGAGGATCTTCAGATTTTGCAAGGCTCTCTCCAAATTAGGGGCATCTGTGAAAGCCTGTTGCACAAGATCCGCCGCCTGCCATCCGATACCAAAATTAGTTCTGGTGTCCTGCCAAAATGCAGCTGGGAAAAAGGGCGTATTGGGTGGACAGTTCATCAACGCCGCGAAGCGAAGGTTCCCGTAGCCAGCATCGGTTCGGTGGGCAATCTGCTGAATTACCTCAGCGGTGCTTTCCGCTATTTCGGATGCCACACCTCCAGACTGCGTCGCGAGGGTGACGGTAGCGAAGATTATTTCACTCTGAACAATTACATCGGCAATACGATCAATATGAGCTTGGGTGTGCTGTTTTCCGGGTAGGATCGTCCCTAAGTTAAGAAACTCGATTCCTAATGCCTGAGCATCGGATTCCAACCTTAAGATTGTATCTACACCCCGATTCTCATCCCAAATTTGACAACTTACGCGTGTTGTCTGGACCTCGTAACCCTTCGTCTCAAAATGGGTTTGACAGGCGGCGTTAAATTTTGCTGCCCGTTGAAGTTGGTATGGCGAAAAAGGGAGTGGAATGCCTGTGGTAATCGTTCGGATTTTCATATCGCTTGTGTTGTAACCTATCAAGCAAGATCTTCGCCATAGAGTCCAATGTGTCGATAACGCTCATATCTTTGTTGGATCAGTTGTTGCGGTGTCATCTGCATCAACTCGGTGAGGTGCTTGCGGACTGCACGTTTGACGTTGCGTGCAGCGGCTTCAGCATCTCTGTGCGCGCCGCCAAGGGGTTCACGGATCATCTGGTCAATGATCTCTAACTTAAGCAGATCTGGCGCAGTGGGTTTATAACCTTCGGTCGCCTCAGGTGCGTGTTCGCCCTTATCCTTCCAAACGATACCGCTACAGGCTTCAGGTGGCGCGACACAGTAGACGGCATACTCCATCATCAAGACACGATTTCCAACTGCGATTGCCAAAGCACCGCCGCTGCCACCTTCACCGATAATGACAACGAGAATCGGAACACGCATTGTCATCATCTCTGCGAGGTTTTCAGCGATTGCCATTGCTTGTCCGTATTCTTCGGAACGGAGATCAAAGTGCGCTCCTGGCGTATCGATAAAACAGATTAAAGGACGATTGAATTTATCGGCTAACTGCATCAATCGTCTCGCCTTGCGGTAGCCCTCCGGATGCGTGTAACCGAAATTCATCTCCTGTCGCTCTTCGAGGTTCGTGCCTTTCTGCTGTGCAAGGTAAACAACGGGCTGTCCATCGAACCACGCGAAGCCTCCAACGAGTGCACGGTCATCGCCGTATAGTTTATCGCTGTGGAGCTCAACGTGTTCTTCGAAAAGTGCGTTAATATAGAAGGGGGCTTGCGGACGTTGCGCATGTCGCGCTAACCGTACTTTATCCCAGCGACTTAAATTTTGGAACATCCGTTTTGTGAGGGTATTCACATTCTGCTTTAGTGCTGTAACCCCTTCTGTGATGTCTAACTCAGGATGCGTTTCGGAGAAAGCATTCAGTTGGGAGAGATGATGTTCCAATTCAATGAATGGTTTTTCAAATTCCAGTTCTGTTGTGTTCATGTTTTTTTACCCTTTATTTTTATGGTTGAATCACAAAGTCGGGACCAATTGATTCAGTGCTGCGCTTTCCGAAGGGCTATCCACGTGCAGATTCCGATTCCAATAATGATGAAGGCGAAGGGTAAACCCGATACAAGCGTGGCAGCCTGCAACGATCGGAGCCCACCCCCGAGCAAGAGTGCAATTGCAACGCCCCCTTCGGCAGTACACCAAAATACACGCTGCACTACCGGCGCGTCCATCTTACCGCCAGCGGTGATCGTGTCAACGACCAGTGAACCCGAGTCTGACGTTGTAACGAAAAAGGTGATGAGCAGAACAATACTGACGAATGAAGTGATCTGCGTCAACGGCAGTGCCTCAAACAATTTGAAGAGTGCAACCTCATACGCTCCTGTCTCAACACTCTCCATCACGCCGGTATAGCCATCGACGAGGAACTGGTGAATGGCAGTCCCACCAAAAGTACTGAAGCATAATAGCGTAATCAGCATGGGTAGCAGTAGCACGCAGTACATGAATTCTCGAACCGTACGCCCTTTTGAAATGCGGGCGATGAAGGTGCCGACGAAGGGCACCCAGGTAATCCACCATGCCATGTGGAATGCCGACCAGTCATGGATGAAGTAAGAGTCCGTGCGTCCTATCCAGTTGCTGAAGGGCACAATTTTGATCATGTAGTCCCCAAGTCCTTGAAAAAAGGTACTGAAAATCACGATCGTCGGACCGACGACGATAACGAATGAGAACAGTGTTACCATGATCCATATATTTATTTGACTTAATCGTTTGATACCGACATCAAGCCCACTGAGTACCGATCCGGTAGCCATGAGGGTAATCAACACGATTATCGTTACCTCGGTAGCACTGGTGGCAGGGATGTTAAATAGGTAATTAAGCCCGGCTGCCACCTGTTGTGCACCCAACCCGAGTGAAGGCGCGAGTCCAAACAGGGTTGCGAAGACAGCGAGTGTATCTACAACGTGGCCGGGCCACCCCCATACACGTTCTCCGAGCAAAGGGTAGAACGCTGAGCGCAACGCGAGCGGCAACCCCCGGTTATAGGTAAAAAACGCCAGGGCAAGCCCAACAACAGCGTAGCCTGTCCATGCATGGAGCCCCCAGTGGAAAGCGACCGCTGCGAAACTCATATCTCGCGCCGCCTTGACATCCGGATGCTTAGAATCAGGCAATAGATGTTGGGCATCATAAATCTGTGCGGCGTCATAAACCTTCGTCATGTTAAACGGCGGTGTCTGAAAATGCTGGACCGGTTCTGCTATCCCCCAATAGACCAGCCCGATAGCCAAGCCTGCCGAAAAGAGCATGGCTATCCACGTCAGCGTGGAGTAATCCGGCACCGCCTGCTGCCCGCCAAGGCGTACCTTGCCAAGGGGCGAAATAATCAGGTACAGGCAAAACACCACAAGCAAGCTACAGGTCAGCAGGAACACCCAGTCTAAGCGGGAGGTCATCCACTTTCGGATATCCTCAAAGAGGACTGTCGCCTTTTCTTGGAACACGAGTGCCACGAGAACAAAAACAATGATGGTGAGACTGGAAGTCAGAAATACTGGGACATTGATATCCAGACCGAATATCTGGCGGTTATCTTGGCCAACCTCGTAACGCCTTTCTGTTTCCAGTTGTGGCTGTGTTTCACCTTCGTTCATATCTTATTGCGCCTTAATATGAAGGGGTAAGAGCGGATGTTATTCATATCCGCTCGCCTGATACGTGCTTAGCAAATCAATGCGATTCACGCAATTCCTGACGGAGTCCAATCCAGACGCAAACTCCCATTCCTAATAACACAATCGCAAAGGGAAAACCCGTTGCGAGGGAGGCAGCTTGTAAGGACTTTAGCCCTCCACCAAGTAGTAGTGCGATGGCGACTAAGCCTTCCGCAGTACACCAGAAGACACGTTGTGGGACAGGGGCGTCGACCTTACCGCCTGCCGCGATGATGTCAATAATCAGAGAGCCAGAGTCCGACGAGGTAACGAAAAAAATAATCGTTAGTGTCATGCCGATACAGGAGAGCAGCGTTGTCCACGGAAGTCCTTCAAACATTTTGAAGAGTGCAAGTTCCGGCTTATATGCCTCAACGATCTCGGTTACACCGGTGTAACCGCCAGTGAGGAATTGGTGAAGGGCAGTGCCGCCAAAGGCACTAAACCAGAGCAAACACAACAGCGTCGGTAGAAGGAGCACAAAGATTACGAATTCGCGCACCGTGCGTCCTTTTGAAATGCGAGCGATAAATGTGCCGATGAACGGTGCCCAAGCGATCCACCATGCCCAGTAGAACGTCGTCCACCCGTGAAAGAAAGCGGTATCTTCACGTCCGATCCAGTTGCTGAGTGGCACAATTTTCATAACATAGGTGCCAAGACTCGTAAAAATGCTGCGGAAAATGTAGAGCGTTGGACCGAGAATAATCACAGCCAAAAGCAACACAAATGCGAGAATAATATTAAACTGACTCAGACGTTTGATACCGACATTAATACCTGTCATCACCGAGATCAGCGCGATTGCTGTGATGAATACGATTAGCAGGACCATCGTGAGACCGTTGGCTGGTATTCCAAACAGATACTCAAGGCCGGACGTTACCTGTTGCACCCCCAAACCGAGAGAGGTCGCGAGCCCAAAAATACCCGCGAATATAGCGAAGGTATCAATGATATGCCCGGGCCACCCCCATATCCGGTCCCCAAATACGGGGTAAAAGGCTGATCGGATGAGCAACGGTAAACCCCGATTGTAGGCGAAAAACGCGAGGGCAAGCCCAACGACACCGTAAATCGCCCACCCTTGAAGTCCCCAATGGAAGACCGTCGCTGCTATTCCCAAATCACCCGCTGCCTGAACCTTAGGATCCGAAGCATCGGGAACATTTTCAGCCGTGTAGACTGTCTCTGTGTTATAAGCCGTTTCTACGCCGAGAGGTGGACTCTGAAAATAGGTAACCGGCTCTAACACGCCAAAAAACAGAAGTCCGATACCCACACCTGCCGAAAAGATCATGGCAAGCCATGTGATATAGGGATATTCAGGCTCCGCATCTACTCCCCCGAGGCGTACCTTTCCGAGTGGAGAGAATGCAACAATCAGGCAAAAAATAAAGACAAGGTTGGTAGAGATCATGAACAACCAGTCAAGGTTCGTGGTGAGCCAGACGCGGAGGTCTCCAAAAAGTTTTGTCGCACCTTCTTGGAAGATAAGAGATCCGATGATAAAGGCGACGATAGCAATACCGGAAATAACGAATACAGGTGTGAGGTAAATCTCTAAACCAAATAACTTCTTGTACTCCCTATCCTGCATATACTGTGGTTGTTTTCCTTCTTCGTGCATCTTCAAAATTCTCCTTTTAGAGTTGAGTTAGCGGTTTTCAACCGCGCACGGAGCGAGGCGTACTTACAAAGCACGCCTGCAGTGGAAGGTCACGTAACCGATTAGAAATAGTAACCGAAGTTAAAGTTAAGTCGCAAATTCCATGCGTTATTTCCGTTAGCACCAAAGTCACCCGCACCTTCGTAGATATTACCGTAGCCTTCTTTTTCACCATCGCTTGTCTTATTCCCGACAAAAAAGTTGCCATTGGAGAGTCCTACATCACTATAGACATAGAGATCTCCAAAAACCGTCCAACTCGCTCCAAGTGTCACGAGAGTACTGGCATTGTAGGCTTCCACGGTTTTCATGATAGTGCTCCACTCCACATAAGGCGTAACGCTGTCAATCCATGAGATACCTGAAGTATCTATACCACCGTATCGGAGCGATAGCGCGGGTATTAATCCATTTGAAGCGATGGGCCAGGCGAAATCGTAAGCCCCCATTGGAATTAAATCTCCAGTACCCCAAGGTGTATCGTCAGTGATATTATGGGCGTAATAGGAGAATTGCGAAAAGAGCGTGAAATCCGCGAAGGAGTTCTTCATGTGCGCGGAGAGAGCGTAATGGTTCCCGCCATCATCCTTCCCCACATTTGTTCCTTTCAACAGTCCGAATTGCAACGATACACCGATATCCGCGATGTTCTCGAGGGCATAGATGGCTCGAAGATTCAATTGATGTTGTTCATCATACCCATTTTCACCGGCACCCCATTTGACATCCCCGTTGGCATCTGCTTGTTCTTCCCACTTGACGATGTCATAACTGTAGCGTGAACTCGCCAGACTCCCCCCAAATGTTTGGGGTTCGCTCATCGGGTAGTAGGCCGCATCAAGTGTCAGCTTATCAAGGGTGTCACTCCATCTGATTCCTAAGTCCATATCATCGGCAAGTCCGACATAAAAATGCTGGTCAAAAAACCAACTCGTAGAAACGCCGTAGGCGGTTGGACCGAAGGGCACCCGCACAATCCCAGCTTTAACTGTACCGGAATCACTGAGCTTATAGCCTAACCACGCTGTGTGTATCATGCTGTACCCGTGAGTTCCTCCGAAATACCTCGGATACCACCGGTATTCAAGTCTACCAATGATATTTTTATAGTCCAAGTCGGCATTGAGGCGTAAAATCTCAAGGTCAACATCTCCGATCTTTTCGCCTCGTCCTTGGTCGACGTAGGTGCCATAGATGTAATTCGCCCGCATCGCCCCACCGACTTTAATGGGACTCTTCTTGGGTGCTGGAGCCTCAACGGTTTCTTCCGTATCTTCGGTTGTATCAGCGATAGCATAAGAGGAAACGATTAGCAAAAGTCCTATACTGAAGCCGAAAATGTGTTGATATGTACGATTTTTTATAAAAAAAAAGTTTATGAAACCTCCATATTTGTGCACGAGCCTTCCTCCTCAGTTGCCGTTCAATTATAACTTAATTGTGGGATTTACTATAATACTCAAACTTGCTATAGAGCACTGACATTTTTACATAACACTTAATAGTGTATGCTATCAAAGATCCCATTTTCGATCAAGGCTTTAAATTGATATAGAGTCAATAATCACAAGGGTTTAAGGGCAAGTTATTTTAGGACATTATATTTTTAAATGAAAACAATTATACAATAATATCCTAATCAAACCCTTTGAGATTTATCTCTATTTTTCGAGGAAATCGCGGGCATGAAGAAATCCACAGAAACACCTCGCCTCTTTGAAGGGCTAAGGGGTTATAAGATTATCGTAAAATCTTGTCGGTTAAAATATAAAAACTCGCCTACAATCGCATTGTAAGCGAGTTAGAAACACATTTATTGCATCTGTTCCATCCCCTGTAACATTGCGAAAGTCTGGATAAGTTGCCTGAAATCACCGAGAGTGAGTAGAAGCGTCGCACCGATTCCATCGTCCTGAACTTTCGCAGAAAAACCGATGCTATAGTTCTCTGGCAAATTCATAAACATTCCTGACATCATTTGCAATGCGGCAGCACTGTTCGGATCCGCAGCCTGCGCTATAATCGGTAGAAGGGTTTTAACCATAGTCATTGGAGAAATGGCAAAAAACAGGTTATTCTCCAAACCTAAAGTCGTCGCCAATTTCTCATAGCTCGGTTCTTCAGAGAAATCAAGTGCTGTACCGACTCCGGCCCTGTTATCCAAAACCATTTTCATCAATTCCTCACTGCCTGTTGTCATGAGCAAATAACCGTCGGTAAAAGCATAGTACCAGTGCCATTCGCTGGGCATCAATCCAGCAGCTTGGGGTGGCAATTCTCCGAAAGCCGCACTAAAATTAGGGAAAACGTAACTCTTGATTTCAACATCGTTGTGCATTGTGGATTCACCATGATGCGCGTCTCGGTACATGTTAAGGTTGGGAACAGCATCCCCCATCATGTTTTGAACAACTTTCATCGAATCTTGGAGTTGTTTAATCAACGCCTCTTCCATATAGGTCTTCGCCTTTTGTTCATCTTTCAGTCCATAGATAACCAAATAATCTGGAAGGACGCTATCCTTAAAATTGACAGAGAAAGACCATTCCTCGGCAAGGGCTTCATAAAAGTCTTCCATTCGTTTGGTAAGGGAGGCGAGTAGCTCAGTCTGCTCCGGGTTGGCGTTCTGTGAAATCAACTTCAGCCAAAACAGGTTCATCTCGATCATCAACTCGGGTTTCCCTTGAAACGCACCATTCATAGACGCCGGACTTGGGAGTTCACCAAGGTGGGTCAACTCGTTGGGAGCCATCCCTTTTAACGCCTTCTGAATTTCGCTATCGTTCTTGAACCTCAGAAACGGAGAGAACTTCACATCGGTTCCTTCCACTCCAAGGGTCGCACTCAGAGATTTTAACTGCTCAAGCATGTCTATCACGCCAACGAATATACTTTCAAAGAAGGGAGCTGCTGCCATCGCTGCCGGATCGCTTTCAAGGCTGTCCTTCATCGCTTCCGATTCACCCATAAGTGCCTTACTCACGATAGGCACGACTGATTCAAGATCAAAGTGTACTGCGAGCTGCGTGGTACCCTCTGAAATATCGGCGAGGAATGCGCTGTAATCCGGGTTGGTTGTGACGGCCGGTTTTGTTTTATTATAGGTATCAATGACGCTTTCACAGACTTCAGAGGTCCGAGAAAAAACGAGGATGTTATCTATGATAGCAAAGCTACCACCCCCGCCAGCTGCGTTCCAATAGGTTACGCCGTTATATTCCGTCGGCGCACTTCCTTCGCTTTCGGCGTCAATCACCTGTTGCATAGCTGAGGGATCTGTAAGATGCACGGTCGCGGAGAGATCTGGTGGGTTCAAGGAGGTCATGAATATTGCGAAATCTTGGTCCATATCCAGTCCGATTTCCTCCAATTCGGCAAGATTCTCAAAGCCGGCACCAAAAGCATTTGCCAAGATTTTGGCGATGACTTCCGGATTTTCAGCGGTCGGCATCAAGTCTATCGCCAACATGTTAACCCGATTGTTTAGCTCATTCAGACTGGGACAATAAATAATTCCAGCTGTGTGTGCCGGTATCAGATGTAGCACACTGCCGCCCGGAATTTCTACCATTGGAATTGCTTCTTCGGGTTCAGCTTCACGATGTGTTTTCTCTTCGGCGACTTCTGATTCTTCGGGTGCTTCCTCTGACGACTCGTCGTGTTCTTCGGCGTGTGATTCTTCCGCGGATTCTTGGTGTTCATCAAAATCCTGCTCTATGACCTGCGGTTCTTCGTGTTTTTTTTCTGATTCTTGTTGTATTACGGGTGCTTCAGTGGTAATTGGAGTTGGAGGGGCCTTTTTCGCGCTGCAACCCGCAAATACAAGGGTTGTCAGTAACGCGAATACAATACCGAGTAAAAACGAACGTCTCTTCATTGTCAATTTCTCCTGAGGTGTGGGGCAACCTGTCGGTGTATCCACACCAAATTTATAGTATTAGTTTTGGATTTTTGATATTTTTTCTTGAAATGCATCAATTTCTTCATTGGAAACCAATACACCAATTTCGACCTCATAGTGCCTACGCCCACCGGGTTCAATATGTTGTAGGGTGCCACGTTCACGTTCTTTTGCCCTACCTTCTACTCCACAATTCGATGGTTCTAAACCGAAGACATAGTTTCCCTCACCGCACATCTTCCACTGCACGAAGTTTGGAAATTGGGTTTTGTGATAGCGCACCGATACGCCGATCCCTTGCCCACCGTTAAAATTGCGATTTACAAGCGCGACGTGGATATGGTTATCAACATCTGGTTCCATTTCGTGATAGAAAGCCTGTTCTTGGAAATCGACGGTTGGGGGATCGCAGAGATTATAATTGTTCAGGTTTGCAGCAGCCTCTTCGTCACGTGGGGTGACCTGTGAGGAAGGAGCAATCAATTCGCTGTCTTGCGTAAGGATTGGAAATCCAACATTAATATGGAAGAGGTACATGTGTGGCGAATCTTGGTATCCCAAGTTTTCGACAATATCCTCGATATGCAACGTACGCGAACCTAACTCTGTCCAAATTCTACGGGTGCGAATAAGGTTTTCACCCAAAGCGGCGGCTTCTTTCACTTTGCCCTGTGCCCATAGCATATAACGTTGTCCTTCCCACCGACTGTCGACCCAGACGTTCTTGGCGGGGATATACGAGACTCTACCGTGAAGCCCCAATGCCTCCTCGTCGTCTTCGCTCGGTACACCGACTTGCCGCATACCGCAAGTTGTCAGCAAGCCGCCGTAAAAACCTCGGAGCCATCCGAGTCCATCAGGTTCATAATGCGCAGGGCTGACATCGCCCGTACTCGAACGCCAGCAGAGAGGGATGCCCTGATATTCCGCATACGACACATCCAAACCACGACTCGGAAGCACAGTGAAATTAAGACCGCTACCGGTTCGGAAGTCGATAGCGTCAACACCCTTTTCGTTGCCGTCCATGAGTTGGTACATTTTGGCATGGGCAATTTGCGATACATCTCCGACATGGCGAAGCAATTGCATTCTGTCATACGTTGCTCCATATAAGTTTATCAAATTGAGATTCCCCTTTCTGGTGCAGCTTGATAGTTTCTATTCAAGGGCGTTGCCTTCAGGCATATGTTAAGAAGGTAGGTCACACTTTCTACTGTATTCCATTGTTGAGAGGAAATTATAGCATATATAGAAAAAAAAAACAAGTTTGTCGTTTCCGCAACGGTAGCAGTAATTACGCCATGTCCATCTTCTTTCAATATCATTTCAGTTGCTGCGATCTGAATCTTGTGGTATTCTTAATACTGTTGGAAACGGGTTGTGCTAACGGTGCAATTCTGCTGTGACGAATACCCTCACGCGGAATATTAATGTCGATCTATGAATGATGTAAAATAAAGATTCTCTATGATTGAAACCATAAAAAACAAGGTTGAACAGGTTGTTGAACAGGCTTGTGCCGCTGATACGAATATTTTCGGTTACGATATTTGGACGCATCATATCCTACTGGTTGTTCGAAACGCAAAACAACTCGCCCCACGCTTTGATGCGGATCCCGAAATTGTGGAATTTGCGGCATTGCTCCATGATTATGCCAGCATAAAGGACGAAGCACTCTATGCGGATCATCATATTCACGGTCCGATTGAAGCGGAGAAACTCCTGAAGCGTTTCGGCTATCCAAAAGAGAAAACGGAAGCTGTCAAGGAGGCTATTGCAACACATCGCGGAAGTGTAACAGTTAAACATCGGAGTGCAGAGGGCGCGTGTCTTGCCAATGCTGATGCCATGTCTCACATTGAACAGGTGCCTTCACTTTTATACTTGGCTTATGTTCATCACGGAATGGGAATTGATGAAGGTAGAGTATGGGTCAAAGCAAAACTGCAGCGGAGTTGGCAGAAACTGCGAGAAGATGTCCAAGACCTACTTACAGACAAATACGAAGCCGCGTTGAGGATACTCTGACATAAATTCCATATAACCCTTTTCAAGGAGGTTCACCAATGAAAAAAGAACAGATTGTTTCGCGCAACCCAAAAGTAATGAATGGAGCCTTAGTTTTCGCTGGCACCCGTGTACCAGTCGAGATTTTAATTCAACATCTAACGGCAGGGGACTCACTCAACAAGTTTCTTGATGACTTTCCTACGGTATCTCAAGAACAGGCTGTCGCGTACCTTGAGATGACATTAGAGGTTGCCGATGCGCGTGTTGCTTGATGAAAACCTACCGCATCAACTACGAGAATTATTTGAAGCCAACATGGAAGTGGTCACAGTCAGTTATCGCGGTTGGCAAGGACAGGAAAATGGTGAATTATTGAGAAGTGCGGAAAATGAGTTTGACGCTTTTATCACAATGGATCAAGGTATCCCCCATCAACAGAACTTAGGTGAAATTAAGATCGGGATTATATTGTTGGAAGCGAGGAGTAACCGTTTTGAAGACCTTGCCCCGTTGATTTCCGAAGTCAATGCTGTGCTGAAAACACTTAAAAATGGGCAAATTGTGCATGTAAGACTCTAGCGAATTGTTTCGCGATGGTATAAGTAGCGTGTAACGTTTACGTTGGAAACTTACAAAACGATTCAATAGAAACTATATGCCTGAAGGAAATTTACCAAATGCTTAACTTTAGCGAATTAAAGAAAATTCCATTATCTGAAATGTGGAGTAACGAAGCAAGTGACTTCACCCCGTGGTTAGAATCAAATATCCAAACGTTAGGAGATGCGATTGGAATGGATCTTGAAGTTACAGGCGGAGAAGCATCCGTTGGGGATTTCTCTCTTGACCTTCTGGCACTGGATCTGGGAAGTTCAAAAACCGTTGTTATCGAAAACCAGTTCAAGCGAACCGATCATGATCACCTCGGTAAACTCCTCACCTATGCCTCCGGCTTTGATGCTTCCACGGTGATATGGATCGCTGAAGAGGTTAGGGACGAACACCGCCAAGCGTTGGAATGGTTAAATCAAAGAACAGATACAGAGACCCAGTTTTTTGGTGTTGTATTAGAAGTTCTACAGATAGATGATTCAAAACCTGCCCTTGATTTCAAGCTCGTTGTTTCTCCCAATGAATGGCAAAAGTCCCAGAAACAGAAAACCTCAACGAGTCCATCACCCAGAGGTGAGAAATATAAATCGTATTTTCAACCGCTTATTGATAAAATCGAGGAGGAACTCAATTTCCGTAAGCACCGTATTGCCAGAAAAGAAAATCGGTGGGGCTTTTCGTCGGGGATTCCTGGAATTGGTTATTCTGCTTCCTTCGCAAAAAAGGGTAAAGTGAGGGTCTACATATGGCTCTATCAAAAGTCCTGCGAAAACAGAATAGCTCTTTTTGATGCGCTAAGGAGTCGGAAGGCGGAGATTGAGTCCAATTTTGATGGTTCACTTACATGGGAACGCAATGCTAAAAAACAGGAAACATTTATCAGCATATATCGCGATGGGGATATTGAAAAATCGTCTGATAGTGAGTTAGAAAAGATTAGAGAATGGCACATTGAGCATTTGCTGAAATTTAAAGAAGTATTTCAGCCGGAAATAGAACGAGCTCTGGCAGTGCTTGGATAACAATGCTTTCCAACCGAATATTTACGAAATTGGTTGATGGAAATGATTAACTCACTCACCTACCGCGAATCTGCGAGCCCTATGACCACTGACAAGGTTCACTGGTTTCTCGATCTTTTTGATGAACTCGGTATTACAGTTTGGGTTGATGGTGGATGGGGTGTTGATGCACTATTGGGCGAATGCACTCGGAAGCACCAAGATCTGGACATCATGATTTCATGGGAAGATTCAGCAATACTTACCGAGGCACTCTTCGCTCGAGGCTTTGTTGATATTCATACCGATGATCGTAAAGATCGAAACTTCGTGATGGGACACCGATTGCACGGGAGGATCGACTTCCATGTCATCGAACTGACCGAGGATGGAGGTGCAATCTACGGTCCCGGTGAGATTGATTGGGTCATCACCGGATCGGAATTGAACGCTGTAGGTTCTATTGGGGGACGGGAAGTCCGGTGTCTATCGGTGAATTACCAAGTCCGTTCGCACGCTGGCTACCCATTGAAGGATACAGATTTTGCCGACTTGCGCGCATTGCAAGAGAAGTATGGCGTTGAGTTGCTCCCGGAGCAGATTAAGGAAGGAACATGATTGTCGTATATGGAATCAAGGAAAAATTGAATCCGATAAAAGCGGAATTATCTGATGTAATTCACGGTTGTATGCGGTCTGTACTCGGTATACCAGAAGATAAGCGAGCGCATCGTTTTGTACCTATGGCAAAAGAGGATTTCTATTATCCTGGAGGTCGTACAGATGCGTATACTGTCATTGAAATTAATATGATGACAGGTCGTCAACCGGCAACACAAAAAAGACTGATTAAAGCACTCTTCAAAGAAATTGGAAGTCAATTATCCATCTCCCCAATAGATGTTGAAATCACGATAAAAGAGCAGGCTCCGCATTGTTGGGGTTTTCGCGGCATAACGGGTGATGAGGTCAACGACCTGAAGTATAAAATCAACGTTTAACAGGACGGTAATCAAAGTGAATTCTCATTAATGCTTCCAGAAAAGTGTGACAACACCTGCGATCATCAAAGCGATGGACCACAACAGATCCAAATTAAACCACGCTTTGCGGAGCAGCGCAAGCCCTATTACCTCGTAAACGATAATTGCTACAATCCCCATCACGACGAAGAAACTGAGAGTATGCACGCCAACTGCCGACAATAACATCGTGGCGTTATGTACCATGCTTGCAGGGGCGTGGTGCATATGTGCTGATGCCTCGGCAGCGGGTGTACGTAACAGTAGCGGTGCCAGCATCAAACCCGCCCCGTGTGCGGATGCCATTAGGAATGACCAAATTGTTAAGTCCTTGAAGTTAACACGCATCCCGACCCACTTGGGGTGCCGCGCGCGGAAAAACTTGTACACACCGAAACCGAACAACACAGTTGCGCAAGCGATACGAAGGACTCCCTCCGGGAGTTGTTGCTGTGCCAAGGCGATGACGAAAACCACGACTGCGATGGATATAGCGTGTCCGAGTGCCATTGGAAAAAGGGCACCAATAACTGCGCTTCTCCGTTTTTCCTGCATACCCAACGCGACTGCAAAAAGCCATCCCATCCCCGGATTAATACCGTGAAATACACCGAGAAAGGTGTAACTTAACCATGAAACAGTATCCATAAAAAAATATCTTTCCACTCATAATATGAGGGTGCTGCAAGAGATCTTGCGCACCCTCTTTTAGACACGTCTTTAATGGCAGCATGCTTTAAAACTCAAAAATGCCATTAATTCTTAGGAATAACAAAAAGTATCAGAGGAGCTATCGCCACCTTGCAAGCGAATCTGATGGGCGCGACTGTCGCCGAAACCTACAAAGAAGTCAGGATCCAATTCCAGTCCGCCGTCCGGATTCACATCCGCCTTCACCATCCATCCATTTGCGCCCTCTGGGTAGAACTGATTATCCCAGGCGACGTAGAGAGAATTCGTAAAATAGAGGCGTTTGCCATCGCGGCTCAATTCAACCATCTGGGGACCACCACTTACGGGTCCAGCAGCCGGGTGTGGGTGCGATTTTGTAATCCCGCCGATTTCGAGAGTACCTGTATGCTTGGGATTAAAGGGGTCGGATACATCGTATTGCAACATCTCTCCGGTTCCCCAGCAAGAGACATACAAAAACCGGTCATCCAGCGAGAGGATGTGATCGGTGACAAGCGGCGGTATCATCCCGATGTCTTTCAAGGCAGGCGGCAAATCATCCGGATTTTCGGGTGCCTGTGCCGGAATATCAATAATCTTTTGAATCCCCCAATCGTCGCCGTCTTTGTACCACGTCCAAATCGAGCTGGAGAGGTCATTCATATTCAGCACGGCATTGACGAACCCATAGGCTTTGGTCGGATCGTGCGCGGGTCGCAACTCTAAGATCATCTGGTAATCATCGCCCAAATCCAAGGTCTGGATGTTTTTCCGGTGTCGGATATCCCAAATATGAATTTTATGTCCGAACTTGCGCGCCCCTAAATCTTCGAGGCTAACCCCATTTTCAATCATGCCAGGATATCCCCACTCACTGGTAACAGCGATGTCATAACCCAGATGCCACCAAAAGTCGTAAGAGAGGGATTGAGTGCCGCGTTCTACTTCCCACTGTCCCAGAATATTGAAGTTATAGTGATCCATGAGGAAAATACCACCGGGGCCTTCCTCCGAACCAGCTGAAGCCAAAGCACTCACATAGATGCCTTCTGGACCACAATGCACTGTATGCGGACGGGTATATCCGGATCGATCTTCAACTTCATCAGCCGTCAAAGTCTTAACGAGCTCAGGTGCCTTCGGGTCGGATTTGATATCAAGGATATAGATATGAGACCCTCGCAATGCTGGCACAACGAGATAGCGACGTTCTACGTACGGGTGCGGGGCATAGGGACAGAGGGCGGCACTACAGGCGTTCCAACCAAAGTGGTGGATTTCGTCGCGAACACCAAGTTCCAACCTATTAATAATCTGTCCATAAGTATCAGACGCTTCGTTGAGGTCCACAACACACATAGCGTCAGGCTTGCCGTCATCGCGAGGCGCAGCGACATAAGCGAGTTCTTCAGCAGGTGCTTCAATCGCCATTTTGGGTGATGGGTAAAATGTTGGGTCAGGTTTCCACTGTTGTAACAAAGTTGTTTCTCCTTTTAGTGAGAGTTTGATGCGTCTGCATCGTTTTGCGCGCGGTCGAGCCAACCGGGGAGTTTGATGTTTTCAGAGAGTTTCCACGCAGTCAAGTAGAGCGAAGCCGTCCAGCGTACGCCTTCACGCGCTTGAGCATTTGTAAAATCAACCAAAGCAGGTGTTGGATCTTTCAGATTCTTCCAGTCCTCCGCGAGTTCGTAAACGCTATCAACCAAACTGAACCCGGCTTTAACCTGTTTCACGATCGCTGGCATTAAGTCGCCAACGGCTTCAATCTGTTGTGCTTTCGCAAGTGCTGTGGGATCCAGTTTCAACCTTTCAATTGCTGAATCGACTTTTTCATGGATACCGGCATGTAAGCGCGTTCCATCTTCCTGAACAATACCGTTGAAATGAATTGTCAGGTGCAACGGTTGACACATATCCTGGGCATAGTGTGCAAGGAAGCCTGCATAGAGAAAGCATTTGTATTGGATCATCGGATTGTCGGGCCACTTACGGTACTCTGCGAAAGCAAGAGCGAGTCGTTCTGTCCATTCCGCCAATGCATAGGGAAGTGTGCCAACCGTCCGCGGTGCAAGTCCTAACTCCGCGCACAACTTAATGTGTGCCTCGCGTCCCTCTGGGATTGGGTGATCTTTTAGCAACTCTACATCAATGTAATGTTCACCGTATTCAGACTGTCGCGCGTGCGGCGTGCTACGCTCCTTGGATATGTCTGGGTCGTAGACACAGTGAGCGACCATTTTTTCGGCGGTTCGAAAGAATTCAGGCATCTCTTCGGGAAGTGCCTTGACGGATGCCTGTGTGAGGATATCGTGTCCACCGCCCCACCATGCCCACGCTGGTGTGGTGAGGAGTATCGAAAATACAATAAGAATGTTACAGAAACGCTTCATTTTTTAATTATTCCTTGCGGTTCGTTCAGGTGAATTGGTTAAATGGCGTTAATCGACGTATATCCGCCTGCGCTGTTGTTGCAGGTTTTTTAATTATTCCTTGCGGTTCGTTCAGGTGAATTGGTTAAATGGCGTTAATCGACGTATACCCGCCTGCGCCGTTGTTGCAGGCTATCATTACCCATAAAACACAAATTCCCAAAAACCTGTGTGTAACATTGTCCTGCAAGCCTTTATAGGCTTGCACAAAGAGCGCAGAACAGGGAGCCATAAATTAAAAGTCTGCCGCCAGGTATTCTGCAGGACTGGTTTCCTGCCATTGGAACTGAAGTTCAGCGGTTTCATGCGGCTTAAACGCGGTCGCGACTGTCTCTACAGCGGGTCCGACGATGAAGATCTTGTCGAGATCTGCGATGCCGTATCCCAACTCATTTGCGTAATGAAACAGCCCAATCTCCAACGGCTCGAACCCCATCGCTTTTGTCGTGACTGCATCTGCGGCGAACACATCCTCGCTCGCAATCGCAATCCCGAGTGGAACAGAGTCGGTGCCACCAGGTCCGTTGCCTTGTAACCCAACGGTGCCATCAACGATAGCGATGTCGGGCTTAAGATGACGTGAGAGGCGAAGTAGGTTGATATTGAGTGTCTGCGCTTCTCGGGGAAGCACCCGGTCTGCGTGGCTGTGATAGCCGTGCATTTTAATCCGGTCTTCCTTGTGCAGGGTGCCCATAATCATATTCTTCATTGCGAGTGTTACAACGCCAGCATCATGTGTTTTAGCGATAGCAACAGAAATAGTGCAGGGGCAATCCATGACTATCTTCGGCATCCTCACAGTATCTTCATTACGTTCAGCGAGAAAGACCGTGGTTTCTACCCATTCGGTTTCCTGATGCAAATCCACGAGCCGGATCGGGAGGTCGTATTCGGCTTGGAGTGCTTCATACCCAAAGACTTGAAATGCCTCGCCGGAGAACGCTTCATTGGCACCTTCGGCGACAATTATCTCTTTTGGTGGATGCGGTGTGCTCAGCAGAAAATCAAGTGCTCCTCGTATCGCATCGACGTGCGACGAGGCGAGTTGATTCGTGCTGGAGAGAAAATTCGGTTTTAACAGGACCTGCTCACGGACTTTCGGCGTGAGTTCATCCCGTATATTGTCCAACGCCTCGAAAACGTTGGAGCGTCGCCTGCCAGTCTTGGCAAGCCCAACTTTCGTACCCATCGATTCCTCCTTACCTTTTGTGGGGACTCCTAATCTTTCCCTATGTTCTTTCTCCACATCGAAAACCCGATTATAATAATGGAAGATTGGAGCAAACACCCACTCGCTGAAAATTTTCAATCAAGAATTTGCCTTAGAAATCCCCCATGTTCTTCTAAGAGTGTATTTGCGTCTGTCGGGTTCAGTCCTTTCACGAGCATTACGATAGCGAGTTTAGCACGACCTCCTGCACGTGTTAACGCTTCCTCAGCCACTTCGGTATCAACTCCAGTGACAGCTTGGACAATTCGGATACCCCGCGCAACCAGTTTCGTGTTAGATGCGTGTACATCTACCATCAGATTGTTATAGACCTTGCCCAGTTTGATCATAGAAACGGTCGTTAACATGTTCAGAACCAGCTTTGTGGCTGTTCCTGCTTTCAATCGTGTTGAGCCAGCGATGATTTCAGGTCCAACGATTGGTGTGATGAAATGCGTTACCCATCCTTTCAATTGCTCAGGAGGTGGAACACAGCAAAAAAATATTGTTGTCGCACCAATGGTGTGGGCTTCCCTCAAAGCCCCTATGACATAAGGCGTCCGTCCACTACTTGCGATTCCGACGAGCACATCTTGTGCTGTGAGTTGTCGCTCTCGGACAGCGAACGCACCCCTTTCGGGCTCATCCTCTTCACCTTCCACCGAGCGACGTAGGGCAACGTCCCCACCGGCAATTATCCCTTGGACCATTTCTGGAGGCGTGCTAAAGGTCGGCGGACATTCAGAAGCATCCAACACCCCAAGTCTACCGCTCGTGCCTGCACCGACATAAAAGAGTCTGCCACCGGTGCGAAATGCCGCAACACATAATTCAATAGCGTGTGCAATCGCTTCGGATTCTGCTTCTACTGCCTTAATCGCTTTCCGATCTTCTTCGTGAAAAATCCGGACGATTTCTGACGTTGACTTCAGATCAATGTCAACAGAATTCAGGTTTTGTTCTTCTGTTGTAGGCTGCATGCATCCTTTATTGGTGATTATTTCCGACTACAAACTTGCTTGCGCTAACAACACAGCACCATACGCAGGCTCATGTTTTGGGAGTTGCACTGATGCCTCTGGTTGAATTCTCGCGAACCGGTGGCGGAGTTTGTCGGCGAACATCGTTTGGTGGATGAGATTCCCACCACTGAGAACAATATCAGATAGCTCTGTGAATTTCAACTGTTTTATGACGCTGACTGTGGCACAAACGAGTTCATCAGCCGCCTTGTCAACAATATGTTCTGCGACCACATCTGCTGCCTTGGCGGTATCAAACACCACTTCTGCTAACTGGGCAATCGTATCTCGACTCGCGGCGTACGTCCAGCGAATCAGTTCGCTCGGTTCATTCAGCTCCAGTTTATTGAGGATTCGATCTGTCAATTCGGTCTGATCGCCCCTGCCATCCGCGGCACGGGCAAGGGCTTGGAGTCCTTTTATGGCGATATCGTAACCGCTCCCTTCGTCTCCCAGCAGATACCCCCAGCCACTCGCGCGTGCTTCGCTACCCTCGGCATTGATGCCGTAAACAATCGCGCCCGTTCCAGAGAGGACAATCACGCCTTCCTGTTTCCCCGCACCGCCAACGAGAGCGATATGTGCGTCGTGGGTCAAGATCCGATTCTTATAGATGCCAAGTTCGTCACAAATTTTCCCAATCACTTCTCGGTCTGCAGGTCGTCCCAAACCAGCCATGCCCAAACAGAACCGGACAGCACTTGTTGGTGGAATATCCCCTTTTTCGTAAAGTTCCGCGACGATGGCTTCCAAAACTGCCTGTGTTTTTGTCTCGCCAACGACGTGGTAGTTTGCGGGTCCCGATTCCACTTGTGCCAGATGTTGTCCCGTTGCTGTCGTCAGGATACCAATCGTTTTCGTTCCGCCGCCATCAATTCCGATGATGTACATAATACTTTGATGTAATTAATACCTCGATAGAAACTTGACAGTTCGCTTTGTATCCTCTATAATGTAATTTACACGATTTATGAAATAGTTGCAATAAGAATTTTATTCAGTAGGTGCTTCAAAATGCCAAACAAAAACTACATCGCGCTCATGGTTTTATGTGGAAGCCTTGTGTGCCTCGGTTGTTCCCAAGATACGGTGCAATTTGAGTGGCGACAACTTGAAAGCGGGACGGGTGAACATCTTTACGGGGTCCATTTTATAGACACGAAACGCGGCTGGGCAGTCGGCACTGATGGAACAGTCCTATCTACAGTTGACGGTGGATCCGCTTGGAAGGCGACTTCGATCTCAAAAGACACACTGACGCAGGTTAATTTCGCGACGCCAAATAATGGCTGGACCGTCAGCATTGGACAGGTGCATTATACGGGCAGTGGGGGTGCTTCATGGAACTTGCAACATCAAGCACGGGGTACCGGTAAGACCCCGCCCGGCATCTTGGATCTTCATTTTGTTGATACGACGCATGGCTGGGCAGTTGGCGGAAAGGGGACTGTGCTCAAAACAGAGAGTGGTGGGAGTCGATGGGAGAACCGAAGAGATCTGTCGAATAAACATTTATGGGGTGTGTATTTCGTCGATCCAGCCCACGGATGGATTGTAGGGGAGGAGGGTGAAATCCTCCATACCCAAGATGGTGGAAAACGATGGGTTCAACAGAGAAGTAATACCGTGCAACATTTATTCTCTGTCCATTTCGCAAATTTGACACATGGATGGATTGTTGGAACGAACGGATTGATTCTCCATACCCAAGATGGTGGAATAACGTGGGATCGGCAAAGAACGCCTGTGAATCTAAGCCTACGAGATGTCGCATTTCGTGACGAAAAACGCGGATGGGCAGTCGGCGAAAGAGGACTAATCCTCCATACAATAGACGGTGGTAACACGTGGAATCGCTACCCCACACCTGCTCAACATAACCTCCAAGATATCTATCTGCAGAAAAATGCCGGTTGGATTGTGGGTGCGAGAGGAACTATCCTGAGGGGGCATTAGTGGTAAACCAGAAAAATAAACGGACATTTTCCCCGATCCGGTAGGGTTTTTGCTTGGGTGTTTCTTCAAGGATTGTATCCTCGCCTCTTTAGAGTGTCTAATTAATTCTAAGTTTTACCAAGGATTCAAATTCAAAAAAATATATGCTAATAAATTAAGGGGTTTTGTAGAGCCAAATTCCAGTGATTCAACCCTACTCATCCGGTAAATTTTCGATACCATGTACTATTCACGCGGTAGCGAAACTGTATCTGGAACGACAATCTCGCCAGCAATGATCTTTGTCTTCAGCGATTCAACGCTCATTATGATGTCGTCCGAAAGTAACGATTGATTGTGTTCATCGACGGCATAACTGACGCCACCATCTTCGAGTCCAAAGTATCGGATACCTGCCATAAAATTTTCCGCAGCGGCTTCTCGGATGATGCGCCCTACAGAAGCCGAAATCTCTTTTGTCATACTCGTTAAGACAATTCCGGGGGCAAGGTGGTTGCCGTTGGAGTCAACCCAGATGATAAATTTTTGTTGTTCTTGTGCGGCTTCAAGCACTCCTTGACCGGATCCGCCAGCAGCGACATAAATCACATCTACTCCGCTTTCATATTGTGCTAACGCCAATTCTCTTGCCCTATCCGGTTGTCCAAAACCGGTTACATCTTCACTGATGTATTCTACGGAGATTTCTGCATCTGGATTGATGGTTTGAATACCAGCGACGTAACCGGCTTCAAATTCACGTAACAACGGAACATCCACGCCACCAATATAACCGATTTTACCGCTTTCCGATTTTAAAGCTGCAATGGCACCGACCAAAAATGAGCCTTCGTTGGATTTGTAGTTCACAGAAGCCACGTTTGGAATATCAAGTACAACATCAAAAATTGCAAATTGGACATCGGGAAATTCTGGTGCTACGCGAGCAAGCACATCTCCCATTTGATAACCCGCTGTCAACACAAGGTCTGAATTTTGGGCAGCCTCTCTTAGGAGTCTCTCTGTGGCTACGGGATCGTTTTCATTACCGTTTACTTCGGTTAGCATAATTCCAAGTTCTTCCTCTGCCGCCTTTACGCCGATATGGAAGGCATCGCAGTACGCCGCAGAGCCAACGCAATCGCTTGGGTACATCATGATCACGCGAAGCGGTGCCGTCCCTGCTTCGTCCGGCGGTTCGGTAAGAATGACATCTTGAATTGCCTCACAGCCACAGATTAAAAGTAGCCCAAATGTTAAAAAAAAGTATTTGCTAAAAATGCTAAGATTTTTCACATTGCCTCCTAAAAAACTTTGTCGTAAATATGAAGTAAAAAATTATTTTGTCAATGAAACTGACCCATCCCGATTTCATAGAAAACGCTCTTCACAAATCTGATAGGGATCATTGGTATAAGCGCGATAAACGATACGCCCTGAAAAATTGAGCATATCTTTCATTCTGTCATAAATAATGGGATTTGATACACGTTGCAACGCTGAATGACGGGCAATCCATTGGGTTTCTAAACTCTCATCACTTGTTGCTAATTCACCAGAAACGTAATCTCCTAAGAAACCAAACGCCAATTTCGTAGGTGGCTTGATGTTTGAGTAAATACCAACCAACGGTCCGATTGAAGCAGTGATGCCAGTCTCTTCTTGAACTTCGCGTCGGAATGCCTCAATAAGGTTTTCGCCTTCTTCGACTTGACCCCCCGGAAACTCCCAGCCCCGGCGTGGACCCCGTATAAGCAAAATTTTGCCATCAGGATGACTTATCAACCCCGAGACAGCAACAATGTGCTTCGGATAGTTCATTTAACCCTCGATTGAATCTCAGAGGGGTAGGCACAAGACCTACCCCTACAGTGCAAAAAAATGTGTCTACACGCTATACACCTATGGCATACCCATCGCGCCGTGGATCAGCACCACCCATAAAACTTCGCTCTTCAGGATCAAAAGCGATACCGTGACCACCTCCAACGGCGGCTGTCCAATCAGGCAATACCTCTACCTCATGTCCACGTGCTTCCAATGCGGCACGGACAGCAACAGGAATACGTCCTTCCATGCTGACATGCGTTCCCGGATTTACCAAGCGAACGCGCGGTGCTTCAATCGCCGCTTGAACGTTCATCCCGTGTTCAATCAGATTCAACACCATCTGTAGTGTTGTCTGAAGGATGCCGTGGCTTCCCGGTGTGCCAATCGCCGCGAACGGGTTTCCGTCCTTCCAGACTTGGCACGGTGCCATGCACATCTCTATCCGTTTATGCGGCCCAACGGCGTTCGGGCTCTCTGGGATTCTGTCGAACCAGTTCATAAAGTTGTTGAGAAACATTCCCGTTGAGCCGAGGATCACACCTGTGCCGAAGGGTTGTCCGAGACTCTGTGTCACGGCAACGATATTGCCCTCTGCATCGGCGGTGTCAAAATGGGTTGTGCACTCGGTCGTCCAATCGTCCGCTCGGATTTCACCCGGAAGTTTGTCTTTCGACCAGCGTTCGCCACCGCTGACTGCGGCTTGTTCACCAATGCGTTCGCGTTGAGCACGTGCGTAGTCTTTGGATAACAAGCGTTCAATCGGCGGGTTCGGACGCGGCGCATACTCGGCTCTATCCGCACTCGCTAACTTAATCGCTTCAATCAGCAGGTGTAAGTATTCCGGGGTATTGTGTCCGAGTTCACCGAGGGCATCGTCTTCCAAAATATTCAGTGTCTCTAAATACTGAATGCCGGCACACGGCGGCGGCGGACAGTAGACTTCATAATCTTTGTACGTAACAGAGATGGGTTCCTGCCACTCTACCTCAAAGTCAGCCAAATCCTTTTCGGTAATCAGTCCATCGGTTTCTTCGGAAAAGCGGACGATCTCCTTGGCGATGTCACCGCGATAGAACACCTCCGCACCACCTTCGGCGACCTGTCGGAATGTGTTTGCCAAATCCTTTTGCACTAAAACTTCACCGGGGTGTGGTGTTCTCCCTCGTGAGGCGATCACCTCTTCTGCCCTTTCGGAGAAATAGGGGCGTGCACCAGCGATAAATTCCGCGTTCTTGACGGTGACGGCGTAGCCGTTTTCTGCCAATTCAATCGCCGGTGTGAAGATGTCCGAGTGATCCATACTTCCGTAGCGTTCCAAGAGAGCAAGCCACCCACCGCATCCACCGGGCACCATACCGGCACGGATACCGACCTGCTGGCTTTCGAGTGTTGGATAGACATCCAGCGTCGCGGCGTAAGGCGCAGTACCCAGATAATCTATCACGTGGTGTCTTTTTTCCTTCGCATTATAGAGCAACATATATCCGTTACCCGCGATCCCCGACATGTAAGGCTCAACCACATTGAGCGTTGAAGCGACTGCGACTGCCGCATCAAATGCGTTGCCGCCGGCGAGCAACATGCGTGCACCCGCAAGACTTGCAAGCGGATGCGCACTCGTCGCCATACCGCGTGTCCCCGTTACAGTAGATCGGTGTGTTGTACCATGAGATGGAAATGCCATGCGGACCTCCTCGTTATCGGCGCGGTTACAAACCGCGCCTACCTATTTGGGATATAAGTCTCCGAAAACGGTGCCATCGCAACTGCCAGGTTAATTTCCAGCGGTTGACGTGATGCACAAAAAGTCTTTGTCCATCTAACTCAAGCACAGGAATCAGATGCTTGTATTTCGTGAACAGTCCCAGGTTCTTCGTGATGTCGATTTCCTCGACCGTAATAAACGATAATTTTATTTCAATGCTTTGCAGTACTACCTTTGCCTTGTCACAGAGTGGACAATCCTGTTTCGTGTAGAACTGGAGTTGTATCGGAAAATCCATACTTCAAAGTTTAGCACAAGCCGCCAAAAATCGCACTCACTTTCTGCACCAATCACTGTGGGTTCTGTGATAGAATCATGTTAGACTTTATCTGATGCTTTTGGCAATCATAAGTTTCAAAGATGATATTATCTAAGGAGAAAAGAGATGAAAATAAGACTCGCACAATACGGTATTTCCCACGACCACGCTTCGGGGAAAGCCCGTGTGATGAAGGAAAGTGATGAAATTGAGTTCGCCGGTGTTTTTGAGCCATCACCAGAAGTCCGAGAAACCCTCGGTCAAAGTGATGTTTATGAAGGCGTTCACTGGTTTACGTCGAAAGAAGAGATACTCGAAGATGAGACAATCGTTGGGGTTGCGGCGCAGGGACGGGTATCACAGAATCTCGCCTTTGCACGGGAGATTCTCGAACACGGCAAGCATGTGTGGTTCGATAAACCTGCGGGTGATAATCTCGATGAATTTCGGGAGGTGTTGGACATCGCGCGAGACAGGAAGTTGCTCGTTCAACTCGGTTATATGTTCCGATACAATGCTGGTTTTCAGTTTATCCTTGATTGGGTGCACTCCGGCAAACTCGGCGAAATTTTTTCGGTTCGAGGGCGTATCTCATCAGGACCCTCAAGCGATGCTCATTGGCAACGTTGGGATTCACTCGGTGAGCACTCCGGTGGTATTATGTTCATCCTCGCCTGTCATCTCACCGACATTATCGTTGCATTGTTGGGACGACCCACACGGGTAACCCCCTTTTCAAGGCACGACGGACATGACGTGCCGTGGTATCGGAACAATACAGCGGCAGTGTTTGAATATCCCAACGCGTTGGCGATTCTTGAGTCAACGTCGTTGGAAGTCGATTCGGGCAAATCAAGACGATTGGAAGTCTACGGAACACGCGGGAGCGCGATTCTTGAGCCGCTTGAACCGCCAGCGTTGCGGTTGTGTCTTGACGAAGATCGGGATGGATATGTGAAAGGGTGGCAGACGGTGCCTGTGGAGCCGCGTCCGCGTTACGTCGAAAGCCTTCGAGCGTTTGTGGCTGATATTCAAGGCGAAAAATCCCCTGATCGTTCCCTCGACCATGAGTTCACAGTTCAGGAAACCGTGCTGCGGGCGGCAGGACTACGACAGGAATAAAGAAACCTGCCTAAAACCACTTAAAAATACTATTGCCTCTATTAATCGTCATCTTCGATAGCGATGATAGGAACAGTTGTCACGGGAAATGCCGA
This sequence comes from Candidatus Poribacteria bacterium, assembly GCA_965220065.1. Lineage (GTDB taxonomy): Bacteria > Poribacteria > WGA-4E > WGA-4E > WGA-3G > WGA-3G. Next base: position 1,925,362 of record OZ244804.1, on the reverse strand, counting down.
TGGTTTATAGTTGCCATCCGGTGCTTTTGTCGGGAATTTGTATTGAGGGTCTGTCAGGAGTTCATATACCGCAGTATCCCCCGTTCTCACCCGTTCTCTTGTATTCAATTCCCATTCGACTTCGAGAGCCTCGTGTCGTCCTGGAAAGTCTTGGGTTCCCAATATCGATGTCAAAGCCCAGTAGATATACTCCGTAACCATACAACCGTAGTCGCAGGTTTCATCCGTATAGTGATACCACGCCTCTACTGGATACCCGCTCTTGGGTCCGCCTTTTGGCACTCGCTCGAAATATCCGCCACGGGCGGCATCCATGCACTTCGCTAAGATGGACCCCCGTACCTCCCCGAACACCTCGGGGTAAGCGTTGGCATAACCGTGTTGTGTAATGGGATGCAGAATTTCCTCTAATGCGCCGTCGTAGTAGTGACCATCGGGCGCATTGATTTTGCCATCAACAAGGAAATCCGGCTTAGTTTCTTCGCCATACAGGTCTTGACCAAATCGGTAGCCTGCCTCTTCCACCAGATCCATTTCCAACCCCTCCATCTCCGCCTCTGTTCCGGGCATAATGATGAAGACGTTTCGGCTCACCAGGTGACTGAGAACTCGTGTGTTGTCAGGAACACCGTCTTCGTCGTTATCGAGGTATTGTGCCAAAACGCCTGCGGCGTGAGAGAGTTTATTCTCAGATGTCGTTGGGCTTGCGAAGATGTGAACGCCGAAAACGTTGACATATCTGGCACAGCCTACTTGTCTGAAAACAGAAAATTCGCTTGGTATCTCCACGATTTCGATTTTCGGCGTTACGTCAATGCTTCCTATCACGTTATTGCTAATAATTTGGGATGATGCAATACCCATCAAAACCAGCATAATTCCAGGAGTCATGGCTTCCCTTTCTTCCAAACTTACGCTCTTGCTTCCAATTCCACAAGACGGGCGAAGATTAGGCAAATCGAACGCCTAACTTTACATTCTCACCCGGATGCGTCGCGATCTTCGGATACTCGTCCAATAGGTCGTCGAAATCGACAACCGGATGAATAACAGGCTCAGACTTCAGACTGCCATCGTAAAGGAGCCGCAAACTGATTTCAAAGAGTCTGCCTTCATTCCAATTGGGATACTCAGGATTCGGTTCACTACACGCCCGTGAGAAGATAATCGTTGGTCGGTTGAAATGTGCTTCCGCGCCGAGATCTAATCCTGCGGGATAGGTCCCGGGCCAGGCGCCAGCGACAACCGTTCCTAAATACATCACGCCACGGATCGCTGCTTGTAGTGCTGAATGATGACCGCTGTATTCAATGCAAACATCGGCACCACGTTTGTTGGTGGCTTTTTTAATCTCCAAACCCGCATCATCTGTTGTAGGATCTATAACAATATCGGCACCACACTCGAGGGCTACATTGCGGCGCAACTCGAGCGGATCGACTCCAATCACGGGATAGGCCCCCGCCAACTTGGCAAGTTGTAGTGCCATCAGTCCGATGCCACCCATTCCAAAGACGGCTACGGCATCACCGATGCGAATGTGACCGTCGCGCACAGCGCCCAAGGCGAAATCTGTCGGATCCAGACAGACGGCTGCCTGCCACGGGACACCCTCAGGGAGTTTTCGGATACCTCCTGCGTCCCAAACATGTTCCTCACGGAAGGAGCAGTGCCGAAAAACTCGTTCTCCGACCTCAATGTCGGTGACGTCCGAACCAATCTCAGTTACCTCGCCGACACACATATTCCCAAGTCCTGAAGGATAGCTTACCATCCCGCCGGAACCGTTTGCTCGAAAGATTTTATATTCGCCATCGTAGCCACCGCGTGGACCCGCATACCCCTTATATGATGCCATCTCTGAACCGTGTTTGGCGGCACCAAACTGGCTCTTGACCCGAATTTCATTCGCTTGCAACGGTTGGCTTTCATACTCTCGGAAAGCGACCTGCTCTTGTGCCGGTGCAATGAGTTCTCTTAGCATATTGATTAATTTCCTTCCTGCGTTGTTTGCTGTTTTATAGGACAGTTTACAATTACGTAACACCTTTCTCTCAAGGGAGAGTCGTTTGTAGTAGGGCGATTCATCGCCCGTCTTTGCAAAATGTACTCACATATTTTTTATCCACTATAAAGTCACGTGAACGTGCAGTAATTTCTTACTTGTGGGGGTAATGTTCAATTTTAATCAGCAATTGCTTGGTAGCTGAGGATGCGAATTCTCTCTCCGAGATCCAAACCGCCGCTGGGATGCAATTGGCATAGGAAGATACCAATCATTTGCTCTTGAGGGTCAATAAAGAAATTGGTAAAGAAAAAACCGCCCCAGCCATACCGCCCAACTGATCCGATTTCATTGAGATCCGATTCGTCTCGGACAACACCAAAGCCTAAACCGAATCCGTAATCTACCCCCATCTTGGCGAGTTGATCCGTAGTCATCAATTCGACGGTTTTTCGACTCAACAATCGGACACCGTTAAATTTTCCACCGTTGAGCATCATCTGCGCAAAGCGAGCGTAATCAGAGGCAGTGGATACTAACCCACCACCACCAGAAAAGTAGGTTCGCGGACCGTTGTAAGGATAATCAGTTGAATAGATTAATGAACCCTCTACTGTCGGTTCTTGAGACTTTCGCGTTATCGGACCATCTTTGGTTCGCTCATACACTGTTGCGATCCGCTGGCGTTTTGTTTCAGGGGTGAAAAAATGGGTGTCCTTCATGTCAAGCGGTTTGAAGATCCGCTCGGAGAAAAATGCATCGAGCGACATCCCCGATACGACTTCGACGAGGTAACCGAGTACATCTATTGACATTCCGTACTCGACTTCGGCACCCGGTTGATGCAATAATGGAATCGTCGCCAAGATTTTCATCTTCTCCGCAAGCGTACTCTCATCCTGAAGAAGCCCGTGGGTGATATCCGCATCGGTGTATTGTTGACCTAAACGCTCGTTCCAGTGATACGTTAGACCCGCGGTGTGAGTAAGCAGGTTCCAAATTGTAATTTGCTCTGTTGCGGGGACAGGTTCAGCCGAATCTTCGGCATCTTCCGGTGGCAACACGTGCATTTCCTTGAACGCTGGAATGAACTTCGAGACCGGCTCATGCAACCGAAAGTGCCCCTCTTCATAGAGCATCATTACAGCGACACTCGTGATCGGTTTGGTCATCGATGCAATACGGAAAATGGTATCGGGTGTCATCGGCTTCCCTGCTTCGACATCCATCATACCGTAAGTGCCCAGATGTGCGATCTTTCCGTGCCGGGCAAGCAATGTAACGCCGCCAGCGATTTTTTGCTGTGCGACGTGCATTTCCATGACTTTATCAATTCTTGAGAGTCGTCCGTTAGAAAGCCCAACTGCTTCAGGCTCCACCAAAGGGAGTTCGTGACTGAAGGCGGATACCGTCAAAACCCACAAGAATACGATGTACACTAAAATCCTGTTTGCTGTTTTCATACAAGTCATCCTGCAACGCTGACGGCACAGGGAGTGTGCCTACTACCTTTAAGCTAAAATGTCGCGGACGACGTGTCCATGAACATCGGTCAGGCGGAAATCCCGTCCTTGGAAGCGGTAGACCAGTTTTTCGTGGTTAATCCCGAACAGATGCAGCATCGTGGCGTGGAAGTCGTGGACATGCACGATATTTTCAACCGAATTATACCCCAACTCATCGGTGTTACCGTAGCTGATACCACCTTTGATACCGCCGCCAGCCATCCACATTGAGAAACCTTGGATGTGGTGATCGCGTCCCGTACCTTGTGCCATTGGTGTCCGACCGAACTCGCCACCCCAAATCACTAAGGTATCCTCTAACATGCCGCGCTGCTTCAAATCATTGACGAGCGCAGCGGTTGCCTTGTCAACATAGCCAGAGGTCGTCTTGATGGCGTTTTCAATACCACCGTGGTGATCCCAACCGCGATGGTAGAGTTGGATAAACCGAACGCCGCGTTCGGCTAACCGCCGTGCGAGCAGGCAGTTTGAAGCGTAAGATCCGTCACCGGGTTCTGCGCCGTACGCATCCAGAACATGCTGTGGTTCTTTCGAGATGTCGGTCAACTCCGGGACACTGGTCTGCATTCGGAACGCCATCTCGTATTGGCTGATACGCGTCGAGATTGCTGGGTCGTCCACGGTTTCGTTGAGCATACCGTTTAACGTTTGCACGGCATCTACCACATCACGTTGCTGTTCTGTATTCACACCACCAGGGTTGGTGACGTAGTGAACGGGATCACCGGTCGAATGGAACTGGACGCCTTGAAACTGACCTGGGAGAAATCCACTATGCCATTGCCGCGTTGCAATCGGCTGATCCTGTCCGCCGCCAGAGGAGATAAGGACGACGTAACCCGGCAGATTTTCATTTTCACTGCCGAGTCCATAGAGCAACCACGACCCCATACTCGGTCTACCGGCGATTGCAGTACCGGTGTTCATGAAGGTATGTGCCGGATCGTGGTTAATCTGTTCGGTTTTCAGGGAGCGGACGATGCAGATATCGTCGGCGAGACTCGCGATGTGCGGAAACGCCGTACTCATCTCCTGTCCCGATTGTCCATACTTTTTGAATTCATGTGTAGGACCGAGGCATTTGAGTGAATCTGCTTGTCCTTGGAGTTGTGCGATCGGTTGTCCTTCGGTGAAAGACTTCGGCATCGGTTGCCCGTGAAGTTCTGCCAGTTTCGGTTTGTAATCCAAAGTCTCCAGATGTGAAGGCCCCCCCGCCATGCAGAGATGAATAACGCGTTTTACCTTCGGTGGCACGTGTGGTGTGGTAACAATCCCCTGCCATCGCTCAATCTCCGGTGCTGCACCCAGTAACGCTGGTGTCAACAGGGATCCAAGCGCAAGCGAACCGATACCGCGCACGCTTTTCCCTAAAAATGTCCGCCTTGTAAGACGAAGATCGTTTTCTTTGTGAGTATCCATAGCCATACCTATACCTCCTGTTTGCTGTTCTTAATTTTTCAACAGGTGTGCTTTGGAAGCATGAACACACCAAAAAATCTCTTGATTTGGTAGATTTTAGGTCTTTGACTGAACAGTTAACCCATCATTGACAGCGTGAGTGAAAGTTTCTGTCGCCCATTGATCAAGATCTTTCCCACTGGCTTCAGCAGCCCTTGCAATAGCCACGTGGACATCGGGAGGAATTTGTAACCTGAGATTTCCAGAGTAGGGTTTTTGTGGTGATTTATTCAGTCGCTCACACGTTTCCAGATAATCCTCCACAGCTTCCTCAAAAGCCTCTTGAAGTTCAGGAACGGTGTCAGCATGAAACCCGACGATGTCGGTGATCCCGGCAATATGACCGACAAGACATCTATCTTCTTCGCTGTACTCAATATGTGCACTATAACCCTTGTACTTCATGGACTTATTCCTGCCTCCTCCAGAAAATGCCTTACATCCCTCACTTGGTAAGAACGTGCTTCTTTTTGCTTATGGGGACGGTGAAACGTTGCGGTAACGCCATTCAATTCAAACCTCACTCTGGATCCTCTTCCCTCAACGGATTTTGCCCCACATGCCATCAAGAGAGACTCTATCTGCCGCCATTTTAACGTTGCTGGGATCGGTGTTCTGAAAATAGCGTTTAAAGTTCTCTCATGTCGCTTATTCATTACTGTCTAACTCTAATATCGCATAATCGTCTCATGCAAATTCAAGATGACCCGCGCCACAGAAGTCCACCCCGCTAATTCGTCGGGTGCAACGCCTTCTGTTAGCGGTGCTTCACCTGTTGCGACGAGAGCGCTGGCGGCATCAAGGTTAGCAGTGTATTCGGTTTGGTGCTTCTCATAGAGATTTATCATAATCTCTAATTCCTTTGGCTGTGGCATTCGAGACAACGTCCATTGGTATGCCCAGTTGATGCGGTCAGTGACGGACTTACCACCTTCTTGGATAATCCGTGCCGCAAAGACGCGCGCTGCCTCAACGTAACTTGGGTCGTTGAGGAGCGTCAGTGCTTGCATCGGGGTATTAGAGGTTGCCCGCTCAGCGGTACACTCTTGACGACTCGGGGCATCAAACGCCATCATACTGGGATGCAAGAAGGTGCGCTGCCAATGTGTATAAAGCCCACGGCGATATTGGTTCTCGTCTGCATCGTGCATATAAACCCGTTTCGGGAAGTTTAGATTGGAATAGTATCCCTTCGGCTGGTAGGGTCTCACACTCGGACCGCCAATTTTCGGGACAAGAAGTCCACTCAGTTGCAGCGCGTTATCGCGGACCACTTCTGCATCAAGTCTCCAGCGCGATTGGCGTGCTAACAAGCGATTGTACGCATCCTTCTCCTCCAATGCCTTGTTTGATTTCGAGGATTGACGATACGTGTTCGAGGTGACGAGGAGTTTCACGATATGCTTAACGTTCCAACCGCTTTCTACAAATTCGACAGCGAGCCAATCAAGCAGTTCAGGATGCACCGGGGACTCCCCTTGAGCACCAAGGTCATCTAAGACACGGGATAATCCTGTCCCGAAGTAGAGTGCCCAAAGTCGATTGACAAACGTACGCGCAGTCAGTGGGTTGTCCTTTGATGCTATCCATTGTGCAAGCTCCAAACGGGTCGGTCGGCGGTTTTTGATACCGAGATCACCAAGGAAAGCCGGTATCATCGGTTCGACGATCTCACCTGAATCGTCCATCCAGTTACCTCTCGGCAGCACGCGTGTTGTACGAGGGAGTGTGGATTCAGTGGTAAGTGAATAAGGGATCTGTGCTTCAATTTCGCCTTTCTGCTTCTGTAACGCCGCAATCTGGTTTCGTATACCATCAAGCGCGGGTGTGATACGGCGATACTCCGCGGCAATCTGCTCACGCTGACTTGTCGTCCTAACAGACGGATCTACCTGAATAGCAGCGATGACCTGTTCGGTATGTGTATGCTTCACCGCCGAGCCGCGAGTTGTTGCGACACCTGCCCTATCCCAATAAGCAGTGCCACCATACTGCACAAACGCTATCCCATTTAGAACACTCTCCGGGTTCAATCCAACGTCTACGGGATTTACTTCAAGACGGACCCATTCACCGACTGCCGGTAGGGGTCCCATCGGTTTGTGAGCCGGTGTATCGCTTCCAATCTCACCGAAATTAATTTTGTCTTCACCCCAAAATGCGCGATGATCCCACGTTCCATCGTTCCACTGGAGCATAACCGTTTCTGGGGGTGATTCGGGATCAATCCAGACATAGGCAAAGAGTTGATCGTCCTCTGCTAAGGTGAATGTTCGGTTTGCCCCTCGAAAAGCGTGTTGGACAGTCTTGCCTGCTTCTGCTGTCTGCTTTCGTGAATACAACTTACTGAAGACGGGTGCCTTATCTTTGCCGACAAATTCCCACGTGCCCTCAGTTCTGCCACCATTTGCTTGCGCGTCGTCTATCCACACGAAGTCGGTCGGTTCTGTTGACTTGAGCAGTGAACGAACTTCATTTTCCCACTCTGCTTGCTCCGCTTCCAATCCAGGTGATGACACTCTGAACACCCGCTCTAATTTTGTCAATTCGTCGTCAATATCTTGCAGTGTGGACTCTTGTATGGGGGTCGGTAGCATAACGACCGGTTCCCACTTGCTTCCACCACCGTATACGCCGGGTCCCTTGACATCAGCGAAAAATGCGGCGAAACTATAAAAATCCTTCGCAGTGTATGGATCAAACTTGTGGTCGTGACATTGGGCACAACCGAGTGTCGCACCCAACCAGACGGACGCAGTCGTTCGGACTCTGTCTGCGGCATAGATTGCGAGGTACTCCTTCGCCTGTGCACCGCCTTCTGAGGTAGTCTGATTTAGACGGTTATAACCAGCCGCGACCTTTTGCGCTGGTGTTGGATTCGACAGGAGATCACCAGCAAGGTTTTCGACCGTAAATTGATCAAACGGCATGTTGTCGTTAAACGCTTTTATCACATAGTCACGGTAGGGCCAGATACTCACATTTTCGTCAGCGTGGTAACCGCTCGTGTCCGCATAGCGTACGAGATCGAGCCAATACATTGCCATCCGCTCGCCGTACTGTGGTTCCGACAGGAGCCTGTTGACAAGTGATTCATAGGCATCAGGGGTCTCATCTCTTAAGAACTGTTCTACTGCAGTAGGTGTAGGCAGTAATCCAGTAAGATCGAAACTCAAGCGACGGATAAGTGTCCGTTTATCCGCTTCTGCAGACGGAGTGAGTTCCTCTGTCTTTAATCTCTGAAGTATAAACGCGTCAATAGGATTACGGACCCATGCGGTGTTCTCAACAGTAGGGGGGGTAACCCGTTCAGGGAGACTGTAAACCCAATGGTCTTCCCATTCTGCACCTTCAGCGATCCACTGGATAAGTATATCAATCTCTTCCTGTGTTGGCTGCCGATTAGAGATCTGTGGGGGCATCCGCTGGTCAATATTTTCGTGCGTTATGCGTAGGACCAATTCGCTGTTTTCCGGTTCACCCGGCACGATAATTGGATAGCCACTTGGTGCGGAGAACGCCCCCTCTTTTGTGTCAAGCCGCAGATTGGCTTGGCGAACCGCGGGGTCGGGACCGTGACACGCAAAGCATTTATCCGACAATATCGGCAGAACATCACGGTCGAATTGAAGTTTCTCGGCATAGGTAGGCTGTAGGACAATGGCGAGTCCTAACAAAAGTAACACAAAACTCACACAACGCGTGCGAACCCATCTTGAAGGGTTTAAAGGTGATAGCTGGGTCTGGGACATTATGGAATATCTCCTCCATTTCTTCTCTAAGGGTGATGTCAATTCCCAACAGTGGCGTAAGTCTGACCATCCTCAAAATTGCTTGATTGCTCAATAGTGTATCATGAAAGCAAAATATGTGCAAGCGAATCCCGCGATATACCAGAGTGTTTCGTTCTCTATACTTACCGTTTAATCGGGACAATGTGTCTATAGAAAATGGCGTTTCCTGCAATAAGAACTCCTTGTGATTCTGGGGGTTTGGTGTTTCTAATGATACAAAAAACGGAAAACTGAATGACTCTGATACTACGAAAATTTCAGTGGTTTTTCATTATACTCCAGAGTATTATACTTTAGCGTATAATATTGTGAAATAGATGGAGAAACAGAAATGGCTAAAATTATTACAGGACATCGCGTTGGGCAAAATAGCACGATCCGTGTTGGATGTTCAGCCATTATTTTTGATCAGCAGCGCGAAAAGATTTTGCTAACAAGACGCGAAGATAATAACCAATGGTGCTTACCGAGTGGTGGGATGGAACCCGGTGAAAGTGCAACCGAAGCGTGTATACGAGAGGTTGAAGAAGAAACTGGTTTGCAAGTCGCAATAAAACGTCTAATCGGTGTCTATACAACGCCACACGAGCTAATAGTGTATCAAGATGGGAACAAATTTCAGTTGGTGGCTCTATGCTTTGAAGCAGAAATTGTAGGTGGTAAACTCCGACTGAGTTGCGAAACGACCGAATACGGGTGCTTTTCCTATCAGGAGATACAGGAATTGGATTTGCTTTTGAACCATAGACAGCGTATCAAAGATGCCTATAGTGAGGAAATGACAACCTTTGTTAGATAATGAATCTCTTGGACGGAAATCCCCAAACTTCAATGGTGTGAAACAGAGTTGGATTCGCTTGAGCAGTTTTCAAGGCAGTTGTAACACAGGCAGACTTAACTCGACAACATAATCGGACGATACGGATCAATGAACCTGTTATCTTCATCTTTTCTCCGCGGAGGAGGTAATGCATCGGCTTTCGCACGTAGTTTCGAGAGCGCGTCGGCGTAGGATGGCACGTCAATCAGGTTGTTTCGCTCATCTGGGTCTTTGAAGAGATCAAAAAGCTGTTCGGGCCACCCTTTATCGTTGTCAAATCGGAAATACTTCAAACTCCCCTCTTTAACCATCACAGAGGGTCCGTTTTGAGCGCGCCAAAGTTCACTATAAACGGTATCATGCCAGTCGGTCGTATTTCCGTCAATCAGCGGCAGAAACGAGCGTCCATCAATTTCATCTGGAGCAGGAATGTCTACTAATTCACACACAGTCGGAAACAGATCGACCAACGATACATTCTGCTCAATGATTTTCGGTTCTCGTCCAAACCGTTTCGGATACCAAATAGAGAGTGGCACTCGTGCCGAAGCCTCAAAGTAACTCTGTTTTTCCCATAGTCCTTTTGTACCAAGCATTTCACCGTGGTCAGAGAGGAAAACGATAATGAAATCGTCTAAGACGTTCAAATGTTCCAGTTTCTCAATAACTCGACCGAATTGTGCGTCCATCCACTCAATCATCCCGTAATACGCCGCAGTTGCTCGATGCGCCTGACGATAGGTGACATCTTCACCGACCCGAACTCTGAAGAAATCATCGTATCCAAACTGTGCGTTCGGTTCTTCAACGATCGGTTCCACCCGTTGCATGTAGTAGTTAAACAGATCCATTGGACACTGATACGGATAGTGTGGTGCGATAAGGCTTACCGCCATACAGAGCGGATTTGATCTCGGACGATCGTAAGGCGCATCGACAAAATATTCCTCAAGGAACAGCAGCGCACCGTCCACATTGTATTGGTCATGAAGCATCCAACGCCCTAAGCCGGGTTGTGCGTCACGCACTTCCTGAATCACCTTGTTCTGCTTCGGACCCGTGCCGGGTTCCGATTCAACTCGCGCGTAGTGTTCATCTTTTACAGATGGGTAAGGATAACCATTTTTACCAATAATATCGCGTCCAACGCGTTCCTGCCAGCCGTGCATCACATCTGTCCCGACGAAGTGCATCTTGCCGGCGCAGCAGCTATAATACCCGTAGTTTCCTAATTGCCCTGGAATTGTTCGGACCTCTGTTGGCATCGGATCACCGAAGTTAAGGCTTCCGCAGTTTCGTGGATAGAGTCCTGAAAGGAAACTCTGTCGAGCAGGGACACAAATCGGTGAGGGAGTATAAGCGTTGCGAAAGTAGATCCCTTCACCCATAAACCGAGAAAGTGTTGGCGTGCGGATAGCGGTGTCCCCTTCGATTGGTAAAACGTCGGGGCGGTGTTCGTCGTTAATCAGGAAGAGAATGTGTGGTTTATTTTGTGGCATGACTCTTTGGTGGTTGTTGAGGATTATGAATCGCCTTACTAAAGGCCCACTTCTGTTATGGTGCTAAGGGACACGCGTAGATATAATTGTAAACTTTGCGATAAATCAGATACCTTTTTCCTGATTGCGGACAGCTGATTGCTAATTGCTAATAAAGAGACATCAAGCCTTCTGCGCCGGGAATGGATTTCCGCTCAAATTCAGGCGTAATCCAGCGGGCACCGGAGGGTCTGCCGGGATTCCGATAGGCATAGACGACACACCACCGCGTATCGCTATCCGGCTTTCTCGGGTTAACGCCGTGTGCGGCATGCGTCCACATCAGCGCGACCGTTCCCGAAGGTGCTGACAACGCTTGAATTTCTAACGGTTCGCCAGTCTCAGGATGGGTTTTTCCTGCCAACCAACCTTCTCGCAGATCCTCATCTGACTGTGCATGGATCCTTGTATCTCGATACAGATGACTTCCAGGGACAGCTTTCAAACCCCCATCATCCGGATCGAATCCGTTGACATAGAAGAAAATACGGACGAAACCCAAACGCGGATCGTCATCGGAGTATCCGTGGCTGTGCCATCCGATGCCATGATTGCCGCCTGGTCGATTGAGACTCACGCAGTGATCGTATCGGATGTCTTCACCCAAAACCTGCCGTGCGAGTTTAAGCATCTGTGGGTGTGCAATCAGGCTTTCGAGATAACTATCATATTCTGCAGAAAATCGGTTCGGCTCACGTCCCTCCTTTGGCGTGCGCGAGAGTTCGTGAATATACGATAGTGAGTGTGTTAGATTTTCTTGGGCATCCGACGTGAGCAAGCCGGGGAAAACGAAGTGTCCATCGCTATCCAGAGTTTTTCGTTCCTGTTCACCAAACGTGTAATCATGAAAAATCGGTGGTTGTGACATAAAAACTCCTCCCGTTTAGTGATACTTTTGACAAGACCAAGGAGGTCAATATTGACCTACACTCGGTCTTGTCACCATCAATATAGAGACAGATTTCAAAAGCCGCTTGACGCAGTCTTAGGTTTTGCTGTGAGTTAATCGACTTTAATAGCAGCCCAAATCGTTGTGAGCTTACCTGAAGGTTCAATATCAGCTGACTTTTCTAACCCATCATTCATGATGATTGCAATCTCATCTTCGTCCAATGCTACATTGAAGACGGCAACGTCGTCAACGATCCCAGCGAAAAACTGACCCCACTGACCGTGTTGTCCAGTGGCTAAATAGATACCTATTAAAAGGGGTTTGTCGGTTAACGGATTCCTTCCTAAGTTTGGCGTGGTTACGCCCTCGCCAATCTGATCAGCGTCGATATATACGCCGAACCCGTCACCATCCCAGGTAACGGCGACATGATGCCAGTCTGTATCTGGCTTCCAAGGTGCATCTATAAAGTGAAGCGTGCCACCTGGGTCATGCGTATGATGTCGGATTCTACCGGCGTCCCACCAAAATCCAGGAGCCCAATCATCTTTGGTCACAACACCCATACCACCACCGGGAGGCTTATCTAACTTAAACCAAAGGGCAATCGTATGTTCGCCTCCGACATTTAAAGAATCATCGTGCTCAATTGCCACGTAAGAATCCGAACCGTCAAGGTGTAAACCCTTGCCAAATTTGCCATTAACCCATTTCGCGCCACCCTCAATCTTGCCATCATTACCTGTTCCAGAGGAATCTTCGACTTTGTTGCCATTTCCTTCATCAAAGAGCCACATTCCGACGCAATTTCCGAAGTCAACATCAGCAAAGCTGATACCTACAAACATCAGGCTCATAGCTATTAAACTGACACATAATAATTTTAACCTTGTAACTGTATTTTCCATCTTTTGCTATCTCCTTTGTCGTTCTCAAAGCGAAAGCCAACGGATTATCCACTGGCTATTACTGAAAAATGAGTATCGCCCTGTCGTTTTGGTCCCTGAGGCAGCAAGAATTATCTGGCTTTCCTCTGTATCATTGGGGCACACAATAAAGTTCTGTTGTATTAGTTTATCATGAGATATGATCTCTGGCAAATTAAATCTTGCTATATGGGAATCCGGTTATTTCAGTTCAGAGCCCGGATTCCGATTCCATTTTAACGGTTCAACGTCGCTTTCACAGACCGGCGCGAGTTCGGCAATTCGCGCCCAATCCGCTTCCGACCAAGCCAGACTTTGCCGAAGTCTCCCGATATGTGCTTGCATTTCTGCAGGTAACAGCGCAAAAAATGGATGATACCAGAGTGTAATCACCGTCCGGCGTTCATTTGATTGGTTGCCGTGCGAAGCGTGTAACAGCCGAGAATCGCCGATAACTAAGTCTCCTGCTTTCACCGGTATGTCAATTTCATCTGGAAAGTGTTGATAGGCAGGATGGTTAGCGTCATCAACACGCTGAAGTGCTTCGCCGTGAGCGTCGGGCAATATATCATGCAAGGGATGTCGATTCAGATGTGATCCCTTAATTACACGGAGGCATCCGTTGAAAGGTGCTGTGTCAACCAAGTAGTACATGAGGAACAGCTGCTGAGGCAATGCCGTGTAGCTACACGGATCGTTCCAACCCCACCAGTCCTGATGCCAAAATAGGGGCGGACTCTGGGGCGGTTTGCTGATGACATACCCTGACGACCATTTCGGTCTCAAGAAACCCAACGCTTCAAGAGCCTGTAGGGTCTGAGGATAAACGACCAACTCAGCGAACAGTGAGTGCATATACACGCTAATCATACTGCCGGATGAACGATAGGCGGCACGTTTATCTTCTGTTTGTGCATCGAGCAGTTCGTCTGTCACTGTTTGAAGTCGGGTGAGCATATCTTCCTTCAAGACATTCTTGATAACGCAGTAACCATCGGCGATTAGCTGATCATATTTTTCTTTCGGTTTTTCAACTTTCATATCGACTCCTGTTGCTATCATTTTTTACCCACTACGGAAAATCCATCATCGTTCTCTGGATGGAAGTCTTCGAGTCTACGTTTCTTGTAGAAATGGAAATCTGTAAATCCCACCTCTGCCAGGCAGACCTTGAGTTCGTCCGGGGGAAGGTGTTTAGCAGAATAGTCGCACTTGTAATGTTTCTGTGTTTCCAGATCTATCTGAAGCCAAGTGTATCTTTCTATGTCATTACCTGCGTCATATTCTCCCTTTTCCAGAACAAATACGTTTTTCTCAATTTCAGACCAATTAGACATCGGAAATTGCTTGTTTGTTATTGATTGATTTGGGTGCACAAAGCAAACTCTACCGTTGGGTGTGAGTGCTTTATAGATTCGCTTTAAGAGTGAGACCAAACTTTCCTTGGATTTATAGAAAAATGAGCCTTCAAAGAAAATAACAGAAAATTTCTCTTCAAAACTCATTTCATTATAGTCGCCCAAAATAAAATCAATCTCTAAATTTTCACGTTGCGTAATTTTTTTAGCCTCGGATAGAAAGTTGGGAGATAGGTCCATGCCAACAATATGATAGCCACACCGAGCAAATTCGCGTGAATAACTTCCAATCCCGCAACCCGCCTCCAATATTTTGTCATTTTTGGATAGTAGGAGTGCCTTTTCGTAGAAAGAGAAATGTTTTCTTACGAATTCTGGTGTCTCAAAATTGTAGCTGGCGGGTCCGAGGTACCATTTATCATATACTTCGTGCCCGAAGTCGGTTCTAAGGAATTCATTAGAAGCGATATTCACATTTTCCTCCTAAAATGGTTGGCAACGATATAAGTTTTCTGTCAGAAACTTTAGCAGGGTTGTCAGCGATAAACGACTATGGGTATTTGATTCGTTAATTGGATAGGTAAGCGCGAGTGATGTAATATGCGCTTCGCGCCGTTGTGTTTGACTTGATTCAAGGATGTGAAGAGAGGGTATTTTCGTGTAAATTCATCCCTAAACCCCACTAATTATACCATATTTACAAACAAATGTCAAACGGATTTCAGAAACTGAAATGCCCCTAATCTTGACTTTTTTCTCAGATATGCTATCATTGCATCAATACTAAAAGATAAATTAATAGGAGAAAAGAATGTCAAATATTGTAAGCCGACAAATTCGCCTTAAGAATCGAATCGTCGGTATGCCCAAAGAGAGTGATTTTGAAATCGTTGAGGCGACGCTCCCTGAACTCGGGGCAGGAGAGGTGTTGGTTGAAAACCTTTACACATCTGTAGACCCGTATATGCGCGGCGGTATGCGGTCTGCTGAACTCGGTAAACCCTTAGAAGGTAGGTGCGCCGGTCGGATAGTGGAATCTAACAGTGACCAGTTTCAAGCGGGGGATTATGTAACGGGTATGCAGGGGTGGCGAGACCATTACGTTGCACCGGCAGGAAGCGTGACCGCTGTGGATCTAACGATTGCGCCGCTCCAATCGTTTTTAGGTGCTGTCGGTATGCCCGGACGTACCGCTTACTTCGGGTTTCTGGAGATAGGTCAGCCCGCAGCAGGAGAAACGGTTTTTGTCTCCGCAGCAGCAGGTGCAGTGGGTTCAATTGTATGCCAGATTGCTAAAATCAAAGGCTGCCGGGTTGTCGCGAGCGCGGGTTCCGATCAAAAAGTCGCGTGGCTACTGGAGACAGCAGGGGTTGATGCGGCTTTTAACTATAAAAATGTCGATGACTTGGAAGCTGAACTCAGGAAACACTGTCCTGACGGACTTGACATCTACTTTGAAAACGTGGGAGGCAGACACCTACAAGCCGCGCTCGCAGTGATGAACATGCACGGACGTATCCCACTGTGTGGTATGATCTCCCAATACAACGATATTGAACCTACCCCAGGTCCGACAAATCTCAGTTCTGCTATCGGTAAGCGGATCAAATTACAAGGGTTTATCGTCACCGACTTCATGGATCGTAATCCCGAATTTTACCGGGACATGCGGCAGTGGATATCCGAAGGCAAGATACAGTGGGAAGAAACGATCGTGGAAGGGTTAGAGAATGCCCCAAAGGCGTTTATCGCGCTTTTCACGGGTGAAAAACTCGGCAAGATAGTCGTCAAAATTTCTTAAGGTTCCTTGCGGTTTGTTAAAGACGTATCAGCAAAGAACTTACGTTCATGTTTCCAGCACAGCCGCCGTTGTGCCTGGCAACGGGCAATGAATGGTTTCCCTACTACAAACGTAAAAACCTATTTCAAAGGAGTTCATAATGGGAAATAGAACAGCACGCGCCACCGTGATGAGTGGCAAAGATTTTGAAATCCGAGAGTACCCGATAGTTGATCCTGAACCCGGGACGGTACTTGTCCGTCAGGAGTTGGGTGGTATTTGCGGTACCGACCTTCACAACTGGGAATTTCAACGTATCGATCACGACATTATCCTCGGACACGAGAACGTCGGCGTAATTGAGACTTTAGGAGAAGGGGTCGAAGCGGACTCTCTTGGAACCCCAGTTAAGGAAGGAGATAGGATTGCGCTTTCCCCAAGCGGGGGGCTCGGTTTCTCTCCGTCGGAGGAAGCGCCGTACTTACGTGGGGGTTTCAGTGAATACATCTACCTGTCAAACCCGTCAACAAATATGTTTATTAAAACCGATCTGCCACCGGAGATCGCTGTGCTTGCCGAACCTGCTTCGTGCGCCGCACACTGTGTGTCACGCGGCAAAATCGAATTCGGGGACACAGTTGTCATTCAAGGCACCGGTCCCATCGGTCTGCTTGCGCTGAATTGGGCAAGGGTCTCTGGTGCCGGTAGACTTATTGTTGTCGGTGGTCCCCCCGGAAGGCTTGAGATGGCGAAAAGGTTAGGGGCGGATCTTACGATTGACATCGCCGAAGTACCAGATCCGGAAGAGCGGAAGCAGATTGTCAGAGAAAACACACCGCAAGGCAACGGTGCCGATGTCGTCTATGAATGCACCGGTTTTCTCGCCGCTATCCCGGAAGGGTTGGATTATATCAGGCATAGCGGAGCCTATGTAGTATATGGACACTTTGTGGATGTTGGCTCTTTCGACTGCAATCCGAACCAGATGTTAATGCGTAAAAATCTCCGACTGGAAGCCGGATGGGGATTTGAGAGGAAGCATTTTATCCGCGCCATTCCAATGCTTGAGAAACATGCTCACTTATTTGAAGGATTTGTCAGCCACATTCTCCCGTTAGAGGATGTGTCCAAAGGTTTCGACGCGCTTCACGGTAGTTACCACTTAGACGGAAAGGACGCGATTAAAATCGCTGTCGAAGGTGGTGCCGCCTAAAACGGTATACCATCCTTGAGATATAGGCGCGGTTTTTAACCGCGCCTGTAATCTTTTTAGGCAGATGCTTCTTCTTCAACATCTTTCAGAAATACGCGGGCATTGTTCTGCAGGGCAGATCTGTGGACTGCCGCCTCAAACAACAGTTCGTTCCATGCGGCTTCGCCATCCGCAGGGAACGGTGTATCGGCATGCATCGCCTTAATCACGCCATCAGCCATTCGTTTGAAGGACTCTGGCATCTCTGGGCTGTCATCCTCGGCTTCCCAGACTTCCTCTATTTCAGAACTATTCGCTTTTCGACGGGTGTAAGAGCCTTCCAATCCTTTTGCCTCCGCATAGAATTCATCGCCAAGGACCTTAACTCGAAGCGGGTGATCGTCATAACCCCATAGGTTTGTGCCGCTCAGGGAACCGATGACTCCATTTTCCCAGCCGATATGAATCAAACGCCCCCAACCCCCGGCTTCGTTCGGATCTCCGACAACACTCACCCATTCCGGTCTCCCTACCGTCCAGAGAATCTGATCGATGACATGTGACCAACAGTTGAAATGTGCACGAGCGTGTACCATCCTGATCTCACCCAACCGATTTTCGGCAACGTCATCATGGAGTTTACGGAAATGGTGCATAAATCGGTAGTTGAAATCGATTCCGAACTTAAGCTTGGAGTCGCGCCATGTTGCGATAGCGGGTGCCGCGATTCGGAGGTCTTCTTCACGCAACCGAGCTTGTCCTTCCAATCCACAGAGAGGTTTCTCTGTGAATACATTCCGTCCAGCTTCAAGCAATTGTCGCAACGGCGGGATACGTCGGGTCTCATTGACAATGAGAAGTACGAGTTCCGCATCACAATTTGCTAAGAGATCCTCAATTGTTGGATATCCGGGGACTCCAAATTGCTCCGCTGCCTTCGCAAGGAGTTCCGGGTCCATATCGCACACGGCGACAACTTCTGCGTCCGGATGATTGTGGAAGTTTCCACCGTGCATCAACCCCATACCTCTACCGCTGATAAGTGCACATTTTTGCATGGCTATGTTCCTTTCTATTTACCGACTATTCTATTAGAATTAACCCAAGTTGCTAATTACAAGATTTTAGGAATGTAAAAGCCTTTTCATTAAAAATTGTTGCGGATGCGCGGGTTTTTGTAGCGTAAACTGACGAATGCGCGTATGGCATTCGCAAAGACTTTGCGCACGGATATGCACAATCTAAAAGATTATGCTACATAACTGGCAACTTGCGTTAGAATTACTGAGACGAGGCGAAACTCACCGCTCCAAATGATGTTGAAATCAATCAGGGGCAGTATAGCAGAGAAAATAAAAAACCTCAAGGAAAAACATCTCTGTAAACACACCGAATAAGCTTAATGTGTTCCGATTTCTCTTGTCCCCTGTCTGCTAATGTGCTATACTCTGATACTGTATTCTGCGTTTGAAAGGATGATCTTTTGAATGGCAAGTTTTCAAGGTTTTTTAACTATGAACCTCTGAGTTGCCCTCCACCTCATTTCAGGCAGGTTTTCTTCCAAGTAGAGCCCGTCTTTAGGTGGTGAAAGGTTGTTGATTTTACCAGAAAACATTGCGTAATGTAATGGAGCAATGCCCAGGTTTAATAGTTTAAAAAAATGGAGCCAGCAATCACAATGAAAGACCTTCATAAACGCGTGGGGGATGCGCGTGAGTTGCGAGAATACCTCTCAGCAGATCCCCACCGTCCACGCTATCATCTACTCCCTCCCGATGGATTTTTTAATGATGCAAACTGTACCATTTTTTGGAATGGACGATACCACGTCTTTTATCTTGGACGGATGCCAAACCCAAATGCAGACGAGTGGCTGCCGGTACTTGACCACTCCTCCAGTTGTGATCTGGTACATTGGATACACCACCCACCTGCGATAAAACCTGCTACTGATGGCTCAATGCCGCGCGGCATATATAGCGGGGATGCTATTGAGAACGCCCCGATTCCAACCTTCATCTATCACGTGCCGAATCAAGGTACCTGCATCGCAACCAGCGAAGATGACGATTTGATTCATTGGATGCCTTCGCCTGAGAATCCAGTCATTCCAATACCGGACGAACCGCAAGAGTACCACGTTTTTGATCCGTGTGCCTGGTATGAAAATGGCACCTATTATGCACTCATAGGCAACAAGAACAGCCGACCGGGATACGAGGGCGACGCGACCAGTCTTTTCCGTTCGGACGACTGTATTCAGTGGGAATACCTCGGTCCCTTCTACAAGTCTTCGCGGCGTTGGACGGATGAGGTTGAAGATTGCGCCTGTCCCGATTTCTTTCCGCTCGGCGATAAATATATGCTCCTGATGCACGGACACCGCCCTTACGGTATGTCACACTACTACCTCGGACGTTACGCAGATGAGCAGTTCTATCCTGAAATACATGGACGTATGAACTGGCAAGGTGGACAACTCTCTGGACCCGAAACACTTCTCGACGACAAGGGACGCCGTATCTTTTTCGGTTGGATTCGCGAAGCCCGCCCGTGGGAGAAATACGGTTGGGCTTCTGTGATGACGTTACCGCGGATCCTATCATTGAGTGAAGACGGAAGTCTTTGTATCGAACCCGTTCCAGAACTCGAAAAGCTCCGCACGAAGCATCATCACCAAGAAACAGCCCGACTCGATGCAGATACGGAGATTGAGATTGAAGATATAAACGGCGATTGTCTTGAAATACAGGTGGAAATGGATCCCGAGGGTGCTACAGAATTCGGTGTGAAAGTTCGTCGTTCCCCAGGTGGCGAGGAGGAAACCACCATTGTCTATTCGCCATCCGACGAATTCCTCAAAATTGACCTCACGAAATCTACTTTGGATGACGAGGTGAAATATCCGCGTCTGACACCGCAAGACGAAGACGGCAGAGAGCGTTGGACAAATTCACAGGAAGCACCGTTTAAACTGCTTGAAGAGGAATCTCTAAAACTCCATATCTTCTTAGACCGATCGGTGCTGGAAGTTTTCGCGAACAGTCGGCTATGCCTAACCCAACGTATCTATCCGACGCGAGCAGACAGTCTCGGTGTCTCAGTTTTCGCACGCGGCGGTGAGGCAATTTTAAACAGTTTAGACGCATGGACGATTACGCCAACGGTAGGGTAGTCGTGCTAACAGCCTTTAGAAATAAGCGACAGGAATATTATGGAACCCCAACAGCTCCCAAGAATCGGTTTTATTGGACTCGGAAATATGGGCGGACGGATGGCGAAGAATCTTCACAATGCCGGGTATCCGCTCATCGGATATGATATTGATGCCGCGAAATGTGCCGCACTCGCTGCGACAGGGGCAACTGCGGGTCAAGATACTACAGAGGTTGTCAAAAATAGCGATGTTATTATAACCAGTTTGCGTTCCTCCGAGATTTTTTGCAATGTCGCAGAACAACACCTCATCCCGAATGCTCGCGATGGACACGTCTTTATTGATTTAGGCACGACAGAGGTGGAGAAAACGCGGAACATTGCGGTGGCATTCGCTCGGAGAGGTGCTACGCTGATAGATGCTCCAGTCAGTGGTGGACCACAAGGGTCGGAAACGGGAACACTCCGTATCTTTGTCGGCGGAGAAGCAGGGACTGTCGAAAAATGCCGCCCCATTTTAGAAGTGCTCGGGGAACCGAAATACGTGGTATACTGTGGTCCGAGCGGTTCTGGACAGATCGTTAAGGGCGTGAATCAATTGGCAATGGGGCTTGGTGATGCCGCGTTCATGGAGGCAATGGCGTTTGGTGTTTGTGCAGGCGTGGATCCAACAGCGATTCGCGAAGCAGTCGGTATGGGTGAGGGTTGGCGTGGACAATTCGATAGAATCGCCAAGCGCATAATCGATGGGGAAGGCGGGACGCTCGTTATCAAATACCCGGAATTGCCCTATTTTCTCGCGGCTGCAGAAGCCGCTGGGTTTGAAATCCCATTGACAGAAGCACTCTACGAATTCTGTAAAAAAGAGAATTACGAGATGTTTGACAATATGAACCGCCCGTCACGTTCATTTTGGCGGACCTTGACCAAGGATTCGGACACTGAATAACATTAGCCTGCCTCAAAAACCTTTGACATTTCGACCTGTAATAACGCTAATAGCTCTTTTTTCAAACGAATGAGGGAAACATCTGTGATGTTCCGAGGACGAGACAAAGGAACAACGACCTCTGCTTTTTGCATTGCAGGTCTGGCTGTCAGCACATAGATCTTATCCGCAAGGAGAAGGGCTTCCTCAACGTCGTGGGTGATGAGCAGGACGGTCTGTTTGTCTTCTGCCCAGATATCGAGTAGAATCGACTGCATGACGGTGCGTGTCATTGCATCCAATGCGCCGAAGGGTTCATCTAAAAGCAGAATTTCCTTCCGAAACAGGAGTGTCCGAACGAGCGCGACGCGTTGTCGCATGCCTCCCGAAAGTTGCATCGGGTAACTATTTTCAAATCCACCCAATCCGAGTTGTACCAAACGCTGATGCGCCTCTACCGTTGCGGTGTCAAGAGGTTCGTTGTGGATTTCTGGACCGATGAGTACGTTCCTGAGAACTGTCCGCCACGGTAAAAGGAGGTCTTTCTGCTGCATGTAGGCGAAATCTCCTGTGTTGCCATGGATGCGCTCACCGTCGAGGTAGATTTCGCCAGTGTCAGGTGCAAGAAGGCCAGAGATAATATTAAAAAGCGTGCTTTTGCCACATCCAGAGGGACCCAGCAAGGCGACAAACTGCCCATCATCAACAGAGAGATTCAAACCATCCAAGACCCGCAATGCGATGTTCTTCTGATCAAAGGTTTGTGTTAAATTCTTTACCTCTAATCTGCTCATAAGCCTATATGTTCCCGCTATCACTGCTATCTTTTGGATAGGATTTGAGAGCAATCGGTAGCAAGGATAATCAATTAAAGGCGTCGAGAGGCACGCTGGCGGAAAAATTGGATAATCGGTTTCACATACGATTCATCTGTTCTGATGTGAATGGAATCCACTTGATTTGCCCGAAAAACCTGTCGACGTTCCGCATCTGCTCGCTGATTTAGTTCCCGATAGAGATGCCGTGCTTCCTCAGAGCGTGTATCAATAATGACCGTCTCTCCACTCTCCGCATCTTCCAGTTCTATGAGTCCGACATCCGGCAATTCCACCTCGTGCCTGTCCTGTAAGGTAATTGCGGTGAGAGAATGCCGTTTGCTACTCAAGCGTAACTGCTTTTCATATCCTGTATCCTTGAAATCCGAGATGAGAAATACAACGCTGTGCGGTTTGAGAACGCGATCGACGAACGCCAACGCCGTTTCAATGTTTGTTCCGGACTGCTTCGGCTGAAAATGGAGAATGTCTCGAACGACGCGTAAGACGTGCCTTTTCCCCTTACGTGGCGCGACGAAATGCTCGACGGTATCTGTAAAACAGATGAGTCCGACTTTGTCGTTGTTTTTGATGGCAGAAAAGGCGAGCAATGCGGCAATCTCGGCAGCGATTTCTGCCTTCGTCTCGGCGATACTACCGAAGCTGGTGGAGGCACTCATATCCACGACCAACATCATGACGAGTTCGCGCTCTTCTACGTACTGCTTGATATAGGCTTGTCCCATGCGGGCAGTGACGTTCCAATCGATCGTACGGATTTCATCGCCTACCTGGTATTCCCGAACCTCATCGAAAGTAATCCCTTGCCCTTTGAAGACGCTTTCATACTCCCCAGCAAAGACAGTGTTAACAAGGCGGTTGGTAAATATTTCGATGCGTTGGATTTTTGTGAGAATATCTTTTTCGTTCATCAGTTATATTTTATTAAAGTTTGGGCAATTTTAAGAGCGATACGCCTTTCAAACGGATCTAATAAGCTCAGGCGCGTAGCTCGTAATGAAATTAGGTTTCCTTAAATGGCATAATTTGTCTTTGCTTTACATTTGGAGAGCGGGTCTACGGAGAGGGACATTTATGCTCCAAACCCATCTCACCGAACCGCAAGGTATAATTAAAAATGCTTGCTTAACGCCCTGAACGCTATTATACTATCAGATAAGAGAAGGGAAATCAACGCCTTTTAATACTGGTCAGCGGTCAGCAATCAGTTGTCAGTACGTATCAGTCACAGTTTACGTAATTACCATAATATTGCTTCGCCAATAACTGAAAGCCGATAGTCAATTTCAGGATACCCATGCAGAATATTTTTTTAGACAATACCGCAATTGAAATCCATCGTGAAATTCAAACCGGGAGCATACGTCACGTCGTTTTCGATTTCGATGGGACAATCTCCCTGATCCGAGACGGCTGGCAGAATGTGATGGTCCCAATGATGGTCGAATGTCTTCAAACGGAGACGGATACCGCTGAGACCCAAGAACAACTCGAGGCAATCGTTGTTGAATTTGTGGATAAATTGACCGGTAAACAGACGATTTATCAGATGATCCAGTTAAGCGAAGAAATCGAGAAACGTGACGGAACACCAAAGAATCCACTGGCGTATAAAGACGAATACAACCGTCGATTGCTGCCTGTCGTCGAGGAACGGATTGCTGGACTCGCCGCGGGAACGCTGTCAGCCGATCCGCTTCGCGTGCCGATGTCGCTTGAATTTCTTCAAAGCCTGCGCGAAATGGGGATAAGTTGTTATCTCGCTAGCGGGACAGACGTTGAATTCGTCAAAAATGAGGCATCACTTCTGGGTGTTGCAGAATACTTTGACGGTGGGATTTACGGCGCATTACGGGAATATAAGAAGTTTTCCAAAGCCATGGTTATCCAAAAAATCATCACGGATTTCAACTTGAGCGGGAGCGAATTACTGATCGTTGGGGACGGCTATGTGGAAATCGAAAACGCCAAAGAGGTGGGAGCAATCGCTGTTGGTGTCGCGTCTGTAGAGGACAATATGTACAATATGAACGCCGACAAGCGGGAACGCCTGATCCGCGCCGGGGCGGACATTATCATCTCTGATTTCCACGAAGGAACACGACTCCTAAATTACTTATTTAATTCGTAGAATTTATCACATAAACAGACTTACGAGGAGCAAAGTATGCCAAACTACGCCAAAGCGTCCGTTCATCCTTCAGAACTACGTGAGTTTCAAGACGATCAGACGGGCGCGCACATCTATCAACTCACAAACGATACCTCTATTAACCACAATCTCTATTTTCTCACATCTTCGTTCACTCCCGACCAAGGACATCTCATTTTTACTTCCTATCGTTCAGGAAAGCCGAACTTTTTCAAACTGGAATTCCCCAGTGGCAGCATCGTCCAGTTGACGGATGCCGATGAGGTTCACGGCTACTCCGGCATTATCTCCAAAGACGGGACTGAGCTTTTTTACACGCAAGCGGATGCCATCAAAGCGATCTATCTTGATACCCTTGAGGAACGTGTGCTTGCAGAGTTTTCCGGTGGGAGTCTCGGTGAGTGTAGCGTCAGTGCAGACGAAGGGTATATCGTAACGGCGATGAAACGCGACGATAAATCGCACATCACCGTAACTGCTACCGATGGTGGTGGCGGTGAGGTCATCTACACTTCTCCAGATCAGACGATTATCCATCCACAGTTTCACCCAAAGCACCCTGACTTAATCGCATATTCCGGCGATCCGGCACCCCGGATGTGGACGATCAAAAGAGACGGCACAGAAAACCTTTCACTCTATCAGCACGACAATAACGAGTTTCTCGTCCACGAGACCTTTCTCGGCGCGTTGGATGAACTGATCGTGACGCATTGGCCCTACGCACTTCGACGGATGTCTCTGGAAACTCTACAGATGCAGACGATCGCCGATTTCAACGCCTGGCACATCGCCAGTAACCGCGACGGAACAAAGGTCTTGTGCGACACCGTTCACCCCGATATCGGTTTGCGGCTCGTTGATGTAGGGACAGGCGAACACACGCCTATCTGTTATCCGCAGAGTTCATCCAGCGGAAGCCAGTGGAAAACCGACCGGTATGCGCTCGCCGAAGATTGGGCAGCCGCACAACAGACAGGTGACAGGGAAAAAGCTCTCAGTTGGATGGAGATGAAGGTGGATACTGTCTATGGACCGCAATGGACGCATCCACATCCTTCGTTCAGTCCTGATGAGAAGGCTGTTGTGTATACCTCAGATGTATCAGGACATTCGCAGGTTTATGTCGCAGTGATTCCATGAGGTGATAAGGAATGAGACCAATTTATACGATATGTTTAATATTGATTTTGTGTAGCGTTGCAAGCGGTGTTGGAGTGGCACAAGAGGAATGGATACCCGATCCGAATCTAAGGGAAGTTGTTCGAGAAGCCCTTGCTTTACCCGAGGGTATTCCTCTAACCCAAGAGAATATAAGAGAGTTGACTTCCTTAGTTGCTTGGGAACGTGGAATCAGTGATCTCACAGGTTTAGAACATGCTATCTTTTTAAAGGAACTCAGTGTGTGTCATAACCAGATAAGCGAAATTCGTCCGCTTACTGGGTTGATCCACCTCGAAATTCTTACGTTGTGCGTCAATCATATCTCCGATATTTCTGCGTTGTCGAACCTTATTAATTTGAGAGTACTTGATATGGGAGATAACCAAATATCGGACATCACGCCGATTACGAACTTAAGTGCCTTGGAAGCAGTTAATTTTGGATACAATCCATTAGATAATATCCAATCGTTAGCAAACCTCACCAAACTCAAGTATGTGCGTTTGGACAACACGTCTGTGGAAGACTTCACACCATTATCAGATTTGAACCTCCAAGAGCTGATAATTGATGACTTCTGCGTGTCTCCACTATTATCCTCTACCCTTGGACGTATTAACAATCGCTCGTTTCCTTCGATTTTTGAGCCTTTTGAGACGGCTTTCTTCAATGCAGGAACGCTGATTAACCCATGGGAAGATCAATGCTTATACGATGCGCGTATCCCGCGGTTCGATTTGAGATTCGGAGGATACTATTCAGGTGCTTTCGGTTTACATTGGCATCACTCAATTTATGGACTTTCGACAGCAATTTCAGGACAGATTGAAGAAGCAATACAAAAACGCCAAAGTTACCTTAATCAAAATCCGACTATGATTTATATTCGCCAAATCTATATCCACAAACATGATTCTTTGGATGCACTTCCACTAGATTCTGGCTTCTGGCTTAGGGATACTCAAGATAATATTGTTAGGAATGAGTTTGGTGAGTACATAATGAACCTTTTGAATCCAGCGTTACAGAATTTACTTATCAAACGAATCATTGCTATTGCTGAATGCGGACTTTATGACGGTCTTTTTATTGATGGTTTTGCCGATAATGGAACTGGATTTGTAGGCGCACATTTATATCAAAACCACGCCACTCAAAAATGGAGGGAAGATATTATTGCCGCGACGTCCTATATTCTGGGAAGTGTTCGCGAGCGCGTTCGCGATGATTTTTTGATACTCGTCAATACCAATCGGTCAAGACCAACAGCATATGCTGAATACGTCAATGGCTCTTTTATGGAAACCGGTAGAGATTATGAGGGTGGTTACACTCACCAAGGGCTTCAAGAAATTGATGATGCACTTCTCTGGAACGAAGAAAATCTCAGAGAACCACGAATCAATTGTTTAGAAGGTTTCGCACTACCAAACCAACCGCCGGATAGTCCTGATAACCAACGTTGGATGCGTGTCTTCACGACAATGGGGCTCACTCATTCGGATGGGTACGTAACTTATCTCTTTGATACTGGGGTTACAAGTCAGGATAGGAGTGCTGTTTATCATTATCCATTTTGGGATGCAGACCTCGGACAACCGATTGGCGAAAAGGCGCAACTCTACAAAAACCGAGATGGACTATTTATCCGGGAGTTCACCAACGGCTGGGCAGTCTATAACCGCAGTGGTGCTCCCCAAGCTATTCAACTACCAGAGCAAGCAACAGGTGTAGAAAGTGCTTTGCGTAACACGTTTCACATCCTGCCCGACTTAGACGGCGAAATTTACCTGAAAAGAACAACCGACAGTCACGATGTCAATGAAGATGGTATTGTTAACATTCTGGATTTGGTTGCTGTGGCAAATGCTTTCGGTAAAAATGCCCCGGATGTGAACGGAGATAGTGTTGTAAATGTCTTAGATTTAGTGGCTGTGGCAAACGCGTTTGGGCAGTGACGGTATAGAGATCGAGCGGGTATGGGGACCCGCCCTTACAAACAAAATCCCTAACTCCACAATCTATCGTGTGAACGTTCAGAATCCCATTCTGTCGTCGGCGCGAAGTAGTCTGTTTCTTCTGGATGCAGATGTTCGCGGATCACCTCTTCGTTAAGTTCTATACCTAACCCGGGTGTCTCTGGAACATTCATATAACCGTCTTGGATAATTGGGTTCGGCAAGCCTGTTACCATCTCATCCCACCACGGGTTGTCAACAGAGTGGTTCTCCAACACCAGAAAGTTTGACGTCGCGGCAGCGCAGTGGACGCTCGCCATCGCTGCAATAGGCGTTCCTGCCATGTGGAGTGCCATTGCAATGCCGTGATCTTCCGCCAAATCACCGATCTTCTTTGTTTCTAAAATTCCGCCTGATGTCGCAATATCCGGGTGCGCTATGGCGATGCCTCGACTCTCAAACAGTGGCATGAAGTCCTCTTTGCAATAGATATCCTCACCCGTGCAGATAGGTGTCGCGCACGAATTCGAGAGACGCACATACTGGTCGGTGTACTGCCACGGCACCATATCCTCTAACCAGGCGAGATTGTATTTCTCCAATGCCCTCGCAATGCGGATACAGTCCTCAATGCCGATATGCCCAAAATGATCGACTGCGAGTGGGATCTCATAGCCGATGATGTCCCGAACCGTTTCCACATATTCGCACAATATACCGATACCTTTCTCCGTCAGACGAATGCCGGTAAAGGGATGCATCAGGTTAGAGGTATCTAAATTCCCTGCGGGTGCAGAGATTGTGCCGGGGGTGTCGCGAAGCAATCCAACGCCAATGTCCATCTTCAGAAAGGTGAATCCTCTGTCCATACGTTCTTGGAGGACTTTGCCCATCTCCTCGGGATCTTTGAAGGACGGCGTATCGCTATAGCATCGGATTTTGTCCCGGAATTTGCCACCAGCGAGTTGATAGCACGGCACCCCGTACGCCTTGCCAGCGAGGTCCATCAGTGCCATCTCAATCCCACAGATGCCGCCGCCTTGCCGCGCGTGGTGCCCGAACTGCTTAATCTGTCGAAAGATTTTATCGACGTTACACGGATTTTCGCCGATAATACGACTTTTAAGCATCAGTGCATACGTCGGACTCGCGCCATCGCGGACCTCG
This sequence comes from Candidatus Poribacteria bacterium, assembly GCA_965220065.1. Taxonomy (GTDB): domain Bacteria; phylum Poribacteria; class WGA-4E; order WGA-4E; family WGA-3G; genus WGA-3G. Next base: position 1,896,712 of record OZ244804.1, on the reverse strand, counting down.
CCGAGACCGTGAATGCCTTGGTTCGTATCCAGTTTCAAGATGGGACCGCCCGTTTGGGTCCGAACGATACGCATATCGGTGATTTTCAATGCCGAAGGCTGAGAAGCGGTCCTGATATTTGAGAGTACCTGTTGATCTTCCATTTTTTAATGATTCCTTGCGGGATGATGAAGTGGGTTTCGTGTTTCGTGTCCCTTTCTCTTGATCCGCCCGCGCCGTTGTTGCGGGCTGCTTTCTTGAGTTAATTTTCATTCTGGACAGACAAACTATACGCCCCTTTCTGAGATAATGTTGAGCGCGGTATCCAATATGGTTAAATGAAGCGCGACACGTTGTTCAAGTTGCCAAACTGTTGGTGTCTCAGAGATAATAACATGCTCACTATGAAAATGCAACAGGTAAGGTGTCAAGCCTTGTGTTCCCCACGCGGTAGCAACTTTGTAGACACCTTCAGCAAGATCAGGAGCATCTTCGCCAGGGTCGTCGGGGTCTATTGCCCCAATCGTCTTGGCAGCAGCGGCGAGTTTAGGACCTATATATTTCTCGTCTCGTTTGCCCTCATAGAGGTAAAACCCGGTTGCATCGTAGTCTTCGTGGAAGTCTATCGCAAGCGAGAACTGGATTTGACCTAAGGCTTTTTTGATGATAGCGACTTCGGGGACATCTTCTGTTTCAAAAGCGCGGTTGATGTCTATGCCATCAAGCGTCTCGCGCGTGTTATGAACGTAACCGTAAGGGTTTATACACGGAATGATTAGGAACGAGAATTTATTGAGGAGGGCAGTGTTGTCACGCTCAAGGAATTGTAAAACTGCCTCAACACCAGCGGGTTCGTCGCCGTGCATACCGCCAGTGATGAGAATGTGTTTCGGTGTGTCTATTATAGGCGCTAAGTGGATCTGATATATTGGGTAATTGTGGACTGTACCGATGCGTTCTATTGGCACATCTAAGTTTTTTAGGCGTTCGGTAACTTCGGCGTAATTGCGCAAACTTCAGAACTCCTTAACAAGATTGGTAAAGAATATACGCATAGCATATCGCAAAACGCTCTGATGCGCAATTGATTTTTCAGATTTTTTAATTTTACCTTGCGGTTCGGTTAGCGGCATTAAGACATTTATGTTCTTGTGCGTATATCCGCCTGCGCCGTTGTTGCAGGCTATGTTTTTAATTTAATCTTTTCTCTGGATCCCACGCGTTTTTTCCTAACTATTTATCAAATTCTTCAGTGTCAAAACCCCGTCTTTTAAGGCGGGGATGTAGACACTGCCTATGTTTTTCTCTTGACAAAGTTTGTCAAAAATGCTATAATACTCTTAGAGTGTAAGGTTGCTATAGAGGGTTGTTACGCACCTCTAAGGTTAGATGCCTATAGTGTAAAGCTCTACTATCTAAAACCCTGAAAGTCGTAGCTTACAGACGTTAGTAGGGAAAGACAGGTCATGCTGAATCCCATTTGAAATGTACGTCTCAAAACTTTTCGTAAGGACACTTCGGTGTCGCAGTCAGGATAGTGTCTGTTGCAGGAGGCTACAGAAGCCTTGCATATCGCAAGCAGTGGTCGTTGATCGCACGAACGCTTCTGTCGTTTAACGACTACAGAAGCCTCGTCCTTTAGGGCGAGGTCTATCACATTTGACTTTTCCTGACTTTTCTGATAGAATTTATCAAACCTGTTAAAAAATCGTAAGCGTGTAGCCCGTAACGAAGAGGAGAGCGGTTCTACGGCAATTAACACGAAATACCAAATGATCCTCACCGAACCGCAAGGAATAATTAAAAACCTCAAAGGATACAAGAGATGCCGACCGAAGTGGAACTCTATGATGCCGCACTCACCCATTTTGCTGAAAACGACCTCGAAGCGGCTGTTAATGCTTTTAAAGAATTGATTGAGGCTTACCCAGACTATATTGACGGGTTCCTTGGGCTTGGACACGCCTATGAACGGATGAGTCTATACGATGAAGCCATTGAGGCTATCCAGAAGGCGATAGAAATCAACCCGAAGGATCCACTTGTATACACCAGTTTGTCTATGTGTTACCAACGAAAAGGGATGATCCAAGAAGCAGAAGATGCGATGGCAAAGTCGCAACAATTGCAGATGGAGGCATCCGGTTCATCTACCTAATGTCTTAAACGTTGAGGTTTTCCTATGCCGAATACGACTTTACTCGATCCTACCTCTCAAGGCGATGCGTCTGCGAAATTTCTCTCGCCGCGACTCGATAGCCTTGATGGAAAGGTTATGGGCTTACTGAACATCACCAAAAACGGCAGTGATATCTTCCTTGACCGCATTGCTGAATTGATGCAGGAACGGTTCGACCTTGCTGAAGTGATTCATGTCAAAAAACCGACGTTCACGCGTCCCGCACCGACAGAACTGCTCGTCGATCTGGCAGAACAAGTAGATTTTGTCATTGAAGGACTTGCCGACTGAGGGTCCTGTATATCGTGCAGTATGCACGATGGAAGTGCCTTAGAGGAACGCGGTGTGCCGAGCGTCGCTGTTTGTACGGAAGTCTTCTTCGCTGCCGGCAAAGTGCAGGCACGTGTGCTGGGTCATAGCGACTTGGAACCGCTTACCGTTCCTCATCCGATCCAGAGCCTAACGCCAGATCAGATTCGGGAACGTGCAGAAGGGGCAGTGGAAGAGATCGTTGCGCGGTTGACAAAAAACGGTGAATAAATCGTAATTTTTACCTAAAACTAAAAACGCCGTAAGGTGAGACACGATAATCTCATCCTACGGCGTTTTACATTTAAAACTGCAGTGCCATTGACTCTCCCGGTGGCAGCTTGCTCCATCGTTCTAACAACGCTCGCAATTTCTGCCGCATTATCTCCAACTGCTCGTCTGTGATGCCTACTGGCAACGACGCGCTATGGTCCCGGAATATACCATCGCTATCACCGCTATATCCCAAACCCTCCAACAGATCTGCCTGTAGTAATGCGATGATCGGTTCAGTATCTATCGTTTCTTCTGGAATTTCAAAAGGGCGTTTCGCTTTCGGTTCACTGAAATCAGGAATGTCGTATCCCTTTGCGACGAGACCGAAAAAAGCGTTCTCAAAGCCGAGTGTCGTTTCGACAACGTAGTGCGCAAAGTCGTGCTGCACAAACCCCCGATGCAGATGTGTCCACGTAACACTTCCATCGCCCCGAATGCAGGTGAGCGTGTCGGGTTTGTGTTTCCATTGGTTTTTCCCTTTTTTGAAACGGATAACCATTTTTAATGATTCCTTGCGGGTAAGCGGTGTCGCTTTGAACATTGCTGGGTGCTATTTGGAGAGTTTTAATCGACCCCATGTCGTCGTGAGTTTACCATGTCCTTCGACATCGAGAGTGTTCTCAACCAAATTATTAATTTCTTTTTTGCTGAGAGCAGCGTTGTAGATTCTCGCATCTTCCACGCGAGCGACAACCCAACCGTAAGCCGTCCCACCGATGAGCGCGCGCGGTCCAAAGAGGGCTTCCACGTCCCCGGCTTCCCAAGATACGATCGGTCCCATCGTATAACCACCGATACGTTCACCGTTCCTATATATCGTAATCTTGGCGTTTCCCCCCTCGTCTTCATACGAAATCGCCAATTGGATTAACTTGCCTGTCTCCTTTTCCTCAAATCCAGGAATAGCGTCCTGTGTACGTCTAAAGAAACTGCTGCCAGCCATCCAACGTTTCGGTTGACGTTCCGCATAGACGATCGCATCAAAGGTATCCCCACTGCTTTTATTGACCGCCAGCGTGGCACCTCTTGTGACATTCAAATCGTCTAAATAGAGCCATGTTACCAGTGTTTTATCGGGACCGATGTCAGGTCCTTTATAACCTGTGGTCATTGCCCACTCATTACTGCCGATCCGCAATTTTCCGTCTTTCACGTCGGCACCTAAGAGATCGATATCGCTAAAGTGTCCGGTAAGGTCCTCCAATTCGGCACCTTTCTCAAAGGTCCAATGCCCAATCAGGTCTTCCTTTTTTTCTCCCTGTCCCAACGCCGACATTACGAGGCTTCCGAATAGAAGTATCACAGAAAAACTGAATCTGAAATAGCGTCCTAAGCGTATCATCAATGTTTCCTCCATTGTTGATTCTGGTTGAGAGTTACATGATTACAAGACACGAGGACGGAACCTCGTCCAATAACTGATAAGGTGAAAATGGTGAGGATTCGATACCTCGCCATGAAGGTTATCCAGCAATCAGTTTACTGGATAAAAAGAAAGGCTCTCGATGCGATGAGTGCCCATAGGAGGTCTTCAGACCCTGAGCGGCGCTCCGGGCTCTCAGCGATATATGTTTCAGCCGTTTCAAGTTCCGTATCTGTCGGGAACCGACTTAACGTGCTAAGGTACAACTCGATAACAAGTTCTTGATTGTCAAGTTCTGCTTGAAGCAGACGGCTGAGTGATCCACCCGAACTCTTCAATTTTTTATGGACATAGTTGGAGTTAATCATGTGGAGTGCTTGAGCAAGTGTCGGTTCCAACTTCGGGTCCAAATCGCCGAGAAATTCACGAGAAGAACGTCCGTAGAGCGATAAGAAGCGTGAACTCACCGGCAGCGGTAATTCCACGGAACGCGTCCCGATTGGATAACGCCCATACTTTTCTCTGGTGCCTGTGACGTCGTTTAAGACATCTAACAACACCTGTGCCACCATCGGTCGGGGATAGAAGCGCGAGAAAAATCGGTCGTCCAACTGATTCGTCTCATTCGGTTCTGCGGAAAGTTGATATGTGCGCGAGTTGAGAATCCGCCGAATGATGTGTTTCGTATCGAATCCGCTTTGCACAAAATCAGTTGCCAATGCCTCTAAAAGTCCTTCAACGCTTGGTGGAGTCGTCGCACGCATATCGTCAACAGGATCAACGATCCCTCTTCCGAAGTACTGGCTCCAGATACGATTCACAGTCGCTTTCGCGAAATATGGGTTTGTCGAGGAGGTCATCCAATCTGCCAAGACTTGTAACACATCGCCCTGATAATTCGGTGTGAGCGACTCACCATCGAGGAAGGTCGGTAATGCTACCTCGCCACGGTTACCTTGCACGGATTGATTGATAACGCGTCCTGTCGGATTATAGTAGATAACCTGCTCGTTATAAAGTTCACCGCTTCGGACCCCCACCTTTCCAGTGAAGGCGGCAAAATTCCAATAGTCGTCAGTCGTCCACTGGTCAAATGGATGCTTATGGCATCTTGCACAACTCAGACGAATGCCGAGAAACACCTGGGCAGTTGTTTCTGCTCTGCCCGATGGTTGTTGTTCGATACGGTAGTAGTTCGTGGGACCGTGCTGATAAGTGCTCCCCCGTGCGGTGATGAGTTCTCGGACGACTTCGTCGTAGGGGCTGTTTTTCGCAACAGCCTCGCGTACCCATTCGTGAAAAAGTGTTGCACCACGCTCACCGAACGCACCGTTCCCTAACCTACGGGGATGAATGCGCAACATATCGGCTAATTTCAACGTTCGTAGGTCTACCCATTCTTGCATGTCAAGAAGTGTATCAATGAGGTTCGAGCGTTTATTGGGATGTGTATCTACAAGGAACGCTTTCACCTCATCGGGTGTTGGGAGCCGACCGATAGTGTCCAAATAGACTCGACGTATAAACGTCCCATCGGACGTCAATACAGAGGGACGGACCTTCAATTTCTTGAGTTTTACGAGGACAAACTCGTCAATAAAGTTGTTAGGGATAAAATCCGCGCTCTGGGACTCGGAAACCGCGGGTTCTGCTCGCGGAATTGTTACAAACGATGCGCTAACAACACCTAAGAATCGCGCAATAACAGCAGTTCCTCCCCAGCGAACACTCGTCACTTTGCCAGTAGGGGATACTTCAGCGACAGGTGCGTCCTTGGATTCATAGACGGCTTTTTCGGTTACGTCCTCAACAGATCCGTCAGAAAAATAGGCGAGGACTTTGAGTTGTGCTGCCTCCCCGACATCAGAGAGAACAAAAGAATTCGGCTGGACCTCAAGTTTCCTGAGGCGTGGTTCGTCGTTAGAAAAGGGAGCTCCGGCTTCGATCCAACGAAGAATCGTTAAGGCTTCATCCGAACTCGGATCAAATCGTAAGCCACCCTCGTGTGCTATCTGTCCAGTGGGTTTCAGAAAAAAGAGGCTCTGATCTGGCTCAAGCAGATTGATACGTCTACCGCGACTGTGATGAACAATCGGTTCGTAATCTGATTCTGGGTTTAAGGTTAATAGAGAGAGATTTAATCCACCCTGTCCGCCAAATTTCCCGTGGCACATACCCGCTGAACACCCATGTTTATCAAGAATAGGTGCGACATCTTTTAAAAACTTAACAGCGGGTTCTGATTCGTCATCTTCATCAGTTTCAGAGGATATGATTGTAGACCCAGTGTTTGCACTGTCAGTCGTGTTCGCCTGTGCTGTGAACGGTATTAGAAACAAAAACGCGACAGCGAATACAGCAACTCGATGAATTAAGTGCGAGATGGGTTGACCCCGCGCTGTGGTTCTCAATATACGTCTCATGCGAATATTTCCTTGAAAACTTCGGTGACATGTTCTACAAATAGGAACTCAACACCGGATTGAATGTCTTCGGGGACTTCAATGAAATGTTTTTTGTTGCCTTCTGGCATGATGACTTTCTTAATACCTGCCTGCTTCGCGGCAAGGATTTTTTCCTTCACACCGCCGATAGGTAACACCCTTCCCCTGAGCGTAAGTTCACCTGTCATGGCGATTTCAGGACTAATTTGTTGCTGTGTGGCAATTGAAGCGAGTGCAGTCGCAATTGTGATACCCGCTGAAGGACCGTCCTTAGGAATTGCACCCGCTGGCACATGGATATGGATGTCGTTTTCTAATACACTCGGATCAAACTTGAGTTCCGTAGACTGGGATTTGACATAACTGAGGGCAGCCTGTGCGGATTCCTGCATAACCTCGCCGATCTGACCCGTGATACGCAGTTCTGTACGGGTATTCACCTGTTTCGTAGCGGCGACCTCAATGAAGAGGATCTCACCGCCCGCAGGTGTGACAGAAAGTCCCGTTGCAACACCAATATCGGATTTACGACTCGCGATTTCAGAATCAAACTTCGCGGGTCCCAAATAACCTTGAATGTCCTTCGTCGTGATGGTTGTCGGATCGGTATTTCCCTCGGCGACACGACGTGCGACTTTTCGACAAACGGTGCCAAGTTCGCGCTCTAAATTTCGCACACCCGCCTCGCGCGTATACTCACTAATGACTTTGTCAATCGCTTTGTCCTTGATGTCAATCAATTCATCTTTCAATCCGTTCTCTTTCAATTGACGCGGTATCAGATACTGCTTGGCAATAATCTGTTTCTCGTTGGCAGTATAGCCGGGAAGTTCTATGGTCTCCATCCGATCACGTAACGGTGGTGGAATGGTGTGAAGTTGGTTTGCTGTTGTGACAAACATCACTTTTGAGAGATTGAACGGGACATCAAGGTAGTTATCCGTAAATGAATGATTCTGTTCAGGATCAAGGACTTCCAGCAGTGCCGAAGCAGGGTCACCCCGAAAATCAGATCCGAGTTTGTCAATCTCATCAAGCATAAAGACGGGGTTGTTCGACTCGGCTTGTCTGAGACCTTTGACGATTCGCCCTGGCATTGAACCGATGTAAGTGCGCCGATGTCCACGGATTTCGGCTTCATCGTGCATACCGCCTAACGAAATACGCACAAATTTTCGGTTCATTGAGCGAGCGATAGACCGACCAAGGGAGGTTTTTCCGACACCCGGCGGTCCAACGAAACAGAAAATAGGTCCCTTCATATCGGTTTTGAGCATGCGGACAGCAAGGTATTCCAAAATCCGCTCTTTGACCTTTTCCAAATCGTAGTGATCCGCGTCAAGAATCTCTTGTGCCGCTGTAAGATCTAAGGCATCTTCCGTACTGACACACCAAGGAAGATTTAGCAACCAGTCCAAGTAGTTTCGGGAAACAGTCGATTCAGGCGAGAAAGACTGCATTTTAGAGAGTCGCTTCAGTTCTTTTTCCGCTGCTTGTTTCGCTTTATCGGGCATTTCAGTTTCGCTCAACTGCTCTCGCATTTCATCGATTTCAAGTCCAAGGTCATCCGATTCACCAAGTTCGGTCTGAATGGCTTTGAGCTGTTCTCTGAGATAATATTCACGTTGTCCTTTGTTAATGACGGCTTGAGCGTTATTTTGGATTTTGCTTTCTAATTCGTGGAGATCGAGTTCTTTAGCGAGTATGACAGCGAGTGTATTCAAACGTTCATGGATAGATACCGCCTCCAAAACGCGCTGCTTATCGTGTGGCTTTAAATCCAACATAGCCGCGATATAATCGGCAAGGCGACCCGGTTCATCAATCATTGTTTTGGTGAGGCTGCCGTATTCCTCTTGGTAGCGCGATGACATCTGAACAATGCGCTGGAACATTTCGTCGTTGCTACGGACGAGTGCCTCCACCTCCAGATCCATTTCTGGATTACCAATGGGATCTTCATTATCACCGTTAATGACATTAACTCGAACCTTGACGAAAGGTTCTGTGTGCAAAATCTCCTCGATTTCGACGCGTTCACGTCCAACTGCGAGAAACAGCACATCTTCATCATCGGTTTTGTATCGAAGGATGTGTATTAAACTCCCGATTGGACTGAAGTTGCTCTTTTTAAGATCCTTAATATTCTCTTTAGAGATCTCCTTTTTTGGACGGAAAATGCAAAGCATCCTCTCGTTTTCCATAGCATGTTCAACAGCCGTAGTCGCCATCTTCCCAGTGAGTGCGACGTGATGTGGCGGAAATGGTGGCACCGGCGGCATATACGGAAAAACGACAAGGTCATCTAGGGGAAGCAGTGGGAGTTCTTGGATGAGTTCTTTTTCCTCTTCTTCAGTGATATTTTCGTCTATGTTTTCTTCTTCTCTCTCTTTGGTTTTCATGTTTTTCTCCTTTCTAAAATAGGTGTGCCGTTTTTACCGAACAATGTGCAATATCTATGCCAATGGCACTTGCTTGAAATAACGGAAATTCTTACTGAATGTCTGCCAAACTGGCACAGTCTTAAAAGGATTATAATTTCATAGGTCAATTTGACCCCTTGATAAGGAACAGATAAAGAGCACAATTGAGACACATCAGGGCCAGAATTGATATAGCGTAGTGTTTGCGAGAATGCTGCCGATGCTCCACAAACTGCCGCTTATGTAGTCTCCAAGGGCAAGTCCGAGGAAGAGCGGCACCATACGTCTGTAGGCTTTGAGTCCTCCTTGATGCAATACAACTGCCTTTGCTACCCATGCGACGAAGAGGCAACTCCAGAGGTTGTACATGCCCCAACTGTTTGCCATAGCATAACCGAGTGGATGCAGGGGCCACCAAAGGAAACGGGTTCTCAATAACATGAGTCCGAGCGCGACACCTGCACCGCCTCCCATAAAGGCGAGTGCGGGGACATCTGTGCCTTGTGGATAATTTAACCAGTTTTCGAGTTGTCGATAAACGCCTCTGCCGAACCCTAATGCCCAGGGACCGTAATAACCTGTCTCGGCACCGTGCCGATAATAACTATCTAAAAGTAGCCAGAATATAACGACTGCACCAACGAAGGTTGCGATAAGAATCGCCACGGCGGTGTGTTGTGGACGGATCTGCCGCCGCTCTGAAATTTTCAACGCCTCCAGTTCTTGCGGCATCGGGTGGGCTCGATAGGCTCGATTAAAGAACATGTACAACGAGAAAACCGTTTTTGTACGCGTCGTTAAACGCTGGGTGCCGAACGCCGTTACAATTAACCCGTGTGGATCGACTCTGTGCAAATCGTGAACTAAGAATCCCAATTCCGCCCGCAGTCGGGCGATCATCGTCGCCAGCAGAAAATAGAGTCCGAAAAAGATCGGAATTACCCAAAGTGACATTCCCGCCTTATACGAGAACACGGACAAAAACAGCATCCCGGTCACAATGCCGAGGAAAGCGATGTGATAAGGCATCGGTTCTCGCTGCATCTCTATCTGCGACGTGCCTCGGAACCCATCTACAACTCCGCTAAAAACCCGTTTGACATGCGTTCTTCCAACCCATCCAGCGGTCCCGAGAAGCACCATATACGCCCCAAAACTCTGTGCATCCGCATAAGGAAAGCCTGGTAAATTCCGTACTCCCAGAATACTGCCTGCCATTAACTCAAATTTGTACACCCAATAAAACGCCCAACATGAAAAAAGCAGGTCCAGCGGGATCAGGAAACTAATCCCGATTGCGAAAGGATAAAACGAGAGGCGCACACCCCCCATCGCATTCCAAGGGCGACCGGTGAAATACTGATGGATGTTTTGCCGTTTAACAGGTAGATACGGGACTGCGGGATAAATCGAATTCAGTAAGTTTAGGATGCTAATGGCTGCGGCAATACTGAACCCCAACCACATTAACTTATTTTTGAAAAAACTTGTATTCGGCTCGGTCATCGCGAGCGGGAGTTGAATAATCGGATAAGTCAGGCGTTCTCGCTCAGTCCATTGGATACGGAGCAGTGTGTTGATGCACAACATAACGAACATCAACACAAGGATAAAGACTGTCCACCACACCACAGGAACCGCCCAAGCGGTAAGATGCGCCTCTCGGTAAAGGCTGGATTGTCCCTCATAATACCCCGACAAGACGCTGGGGTCTTGAACGGTTAGCCAAGTTGGAAGCTCCTTCCAAAAAAGTTGTTGCCATTCATTCTCGGACGTTGCGAACCGAAACGGATGTCCGAGGATAGTGACAAGAATTTCCATCATATCGTGCGAGCAGAGTGAAGATACGATGCACAACATGACATAAACTGTGAGCAGTTCCGCCGGTGTCAACCGCAGTTTTGGAGATAATTTTCCCAACACCGCACTGAATACCATCAGCCAAAAGATTATAAAGATGACATTGGACAACGGATGAATTAGCGTCGGATGTGTATAACGGACAACCTCCAGCTCGATAATCCAGAAAACGTTGAGAGGAATCAGAAGCATAGCGATGAGAAATGCTTTGAGTGTTAACCCACGTTCACCTCTGAACAAACTGTGCGCTGCATCCCCCGTATTGTCTGTCATATTTTAATTTTACCTTGCGGATAAGTGTCCGGCTCTTGTATCTGCGTATCTTTCGCGTTCGAGTTGTGGCGAAAACCTAATTATTAAAAAATCGAATCCACCCGCGTTCGTCTTCTATGAACACCTCCGTTTTCAGCTCTGCGCAACGTCGCTGATAGTTCTGTAGGGTGTCTACCGCTGACTTTCCGGTTAAGATACTTGGAAACTGATGCGAGACTTCAGGTGTCGTCGAGGTTTCCGTAGGTTTTCCAGGGCGGACTGAGGTCTTCGGCGGATCCGTCAAAATTGGTATTAACTCAATTGACTTCAGCGTTTTAGCCTCAAACGTTGCCTTCGGAATAACTATGTGGGAGTGCTGTTTATCGTAAGCATCATAGATAAAATCTGAGAGACTGTAAACAATCGGTTTGCCCTGATACAACTCGATACCACCAAACGTATGGAGTTGCTGGCATACTATCATGTCCGCTCCTGCGTCGATTAAGGCATGGGCAAAAATCTGCTGTCGTCCGATTGCTTCATCCATAGAACGACTTCTGCTTCCCCAGTGTAACCAGACAACCACGAGTGCCGCTTTCGTCCGTATTTGCTCGACGGCGTTCGTCATTTCACTATAAACGGCATAAGCAAGCGGATCCTCGGTGTATTGTGCGAATTCATTTACACGGTAATACGCTAATAATCCGACTTGGGCATTTTCGGTTTCACTGAGTTTGACTGGCACCCATGCCGGTCGTTTCGCCGTTTCCGCGCTCGTACCAGCACCGATCGGTTTGACATCATACCATTCCAGTTCTGTGATCGTATCCTCCAACGCCTCAAAACCGAAGTCCATTATATGTGGAGTGGCTAAAGAGACAGCGTCAAATCCTGCATTTGCAATGGCTCTGCCGAGGCCCGGTGCCGCTCGGAAAGGGTGTTCAATGCCGTACCGCGGCTCACCTCTTTTCGATATGCTTGCGTTCAGGGAAGCGGTTGCCACATCCGCTGAGCGGATCAGATCGGTAGTTCCTTGAAAAAACACACCTGCACCTTTGCTTTCAATCAAAGGAGTCATCCGGCTACCGATAGTAATATCACCAACAACAAGAACTGAAATCTCGCCGGAGGAAACGGGTTCATCCGCTGCGATTTGCCCGATAATGCCACCGAGGATCGACAGAAGAACGGCTATAACAGTATACTTAACTTTCGTCATTTTCTGAGGTGCCATCTAAGGTTTCATCGAGGTCCAGGTTTATTCCGAATTCGTCCAGCAAGTCATCATCTTTCAATTTCATCCCAAGCATAATGAGGGTTTCAGCTAAGGTTAACCGATCAACTTTGGTCGTTTCAAGTGTTTCAGTTTCAGAAACTAACTCTGTCCGTAGCGACTCCTGATTCCGGCGCGCTTGGTCTCGCATGAGTTTAGCTTCGTTGGTGAGCCGATCGATTTGCTTCTGGAACTCACTGGCGAAATCATTGATTAATGTTGACAATTTTTGGAGGTCCGCCTCGCCACGTGCAGTAATCCCATCAAGTCTTGCATCAAGCTTCGCGTCGATGAGTCCCTCAATTTTTTCCAGTGTTAACCCTAAATCTTCGCCTCCAACCTTGTCGGACATGCTGCGAATATCGGTTTTGACCTCTGCTATTTCTTCGGTAACGCTTCGATCTATACGAGCGAGTTTGTCATCAACCTGCTGCCGTATGTCCTCTAATTCTTGGTTAAGCGTGCGCAGGCGTTTGTTATAACCCCTGATATATCTGCCGACGATGCTATCGCGGAGTTGTGCCTCCAGTTGATCTCGCGCTGGATCTTCTTCGGTTTCCATGCTGTCATGCTCCAAGTCTTGGACATCTATCGGATCTCGCATGTATGTTGTTCCTCCATTTCTATGCGTACGCAGTGCTGTTGTACGGACTGAGCAACCCACAATCCCTACCAATATCGAGGCGGGTGGGATTCGCTATAAAAAAAGTAGATTTACGGATAATTATAGACATTGTCGGATTGACTCGGTGTATCGACATCTTCAAAACCAACATCTGGTTGGGTAGATGTCTCACGATTCGCATTAAATTCACGTAGGATACAACTGACTATTTCTTCCGTATAGGCTTGTGCATCAACACGTTGTTGATTTGCTTCCCATGCCATTCTTGCTGCGGCTTCAAAATATTCTGCGTGTTTGTAAGCATCGAGGAGGTCTTTACCGCGCGAGAACGTTCCATGACCCACCCAATAAAGAATATGTCGTTCCGCATTCCCACCGTTCTGGAAAAGCCGTAAACTCTCATAAGATAGCTCGGGGATACCAGGTGCCTTCTCTTCCACGAACCCGATACCACTGGATTCATCGTATATAATGGGCGTTTCCGGTTCATATCCTCTGAGGAAGTTGTAAAACCGATCGGGTGCGCCGTGTTCTGTACGAGAAATTAGATTTAAAAACTTCGGTTGCAAGTGCACAAGGGCATTAAACCCGACTCCTTCTAACTGCTCAAAGATAAGGAGGTAGTGGAACATCTCACTTGTCGGTGATGGTGGCGCGATACCTTCTCGATTTGAATCTAAAACCGTTTGATCCGGTGTGCCGAAACGCATACGATAATGTACGCCATCGGGTTCGACTTCAATGATCGTTAAATTGAGAGCAGGGTGCTCAATGCCAATCATATCCAAACGTGAACCCGACTTTGTGAGTAGGACGTGTCGTCCAGCTAACCCTTTAACAACAATCTGTGGTGGCAATTGGTAGCGCGGCGATGCGTTGTAAGGGATAAGACATGCCTCCGCAATCGTTTCAGTTAAAACTGCCCCCATGTTGCCAGCAGTCGCCCATAAATATTCGTGGGCGTGCGCATGCGCTCCGACCCAGCCCATCTGTCCTATCAGTGTCCCACATTCACTGTCCGGTGAAATCGGACGTAGGTCGGGATGATACCCGCGCGCTCGCCAGCATTCGGAGCGATAGGTTTGCGGTGGAGGTGCTGCTAATGCGTTGGTCAGATACGGGTTGGTTAATGTTGAATCCATTTTTTTCTTTAATTATACCTTGCGGTTCGGTCATCTCGGTTTGATGGTTGAGATGCCTCTGCGTGTTTTTGCTTGGGATTTTTGCGAATTTCAGCGAATTTCAGCGAATCGTTACAGGCTACGGGTTTCGCTTCATGTTTCCACCGAAATGACTGCCCTATTCTTTAACTATACCATGTCTAAAACGAAATAGCAAATTTTTAGTAGACGAATTGATCCGCGTTACGGTTGTTTTTTGACACCTTTATTTTCATATGGTATAATAGTAAAATTAAAATTGAAGGGAGTAGAGGGAGGCGTGCGGCGAGGTGTCTTTTCTTAATTAAAAGGAAAGTAGCCTGCATTCTCACTGCGAAGCAGATGCAGGCGGATATACGAAAAGGAACGTCAATGAATACAGCCATCCTCACCGAACCGCAAGGAACATTAAAAAATGCGAACGGAAACAGATAGTATGGGGACACTTCACGTCCCAGATGACCGATATTGGGGTGCACAAACACAGCGTGCGCTCCAAAATTTTAAGATTGGTGAAGAACGTTTGCCACGTGCCGCGATATGGGCACTCGGCACCATCAAGCAGGCAGTCGCACACGTCAACGCAGACCTCGGTTTGCTCGAAAACCGGCTTGCTGAAACCATCAGCGATGCAGCACAAGAAGTTATCAATGGCACATTAGATGATCACTTCCCACTCCGTATTTGGCAGACAGGTAGTGGAACCCAAACAAACATGAATGTCAATGAAGTCATCTCGAATCGGGCAATTGAGATGCTTGGTGGCGAATTGGGGAGTAAAGATCCAATCCATCCGAACGACCACGTCAACAAGTCTCAATCCACAAACGACGTTTTCCCAACTGCCATCCATTTGGCAATGGTCCGACAAATCCAAGAACATCTCTTACCGCGCCTGAATGCATTGCAAGCAGCATTTGCAGAAAAGGCATCTACATTCTCGGAGATTGTTAAGATTGGACGAACGCATCTGATGGATGCGACACCACTCACACTCGGACAGGAATTTAGTGCTTACACACAACAACTTACTGCCGCAGAACAACGCATCAACGCCTCTCTGCCGCATCTTTGTGAACTCCCAATTGGTGGAACCGCTGTTGGGACAGGGCTGAATACACACCCAGACTATACGGCACGGGTTGTGGCAAAGTTATCGGAGACGACGGGATACCATGAACTCAAACGCGCACCGAACGCATTTGAGGCACTCGCGTGTCGGGATGCGGTTGTGAGTGCAAGCGGTGCCTTAAAAACGCTGGCGGTTGCACTGTTTAAAATTGCAAACGACATCCGATGGCTCGCTTCGGGACCCCGGTGTGGACTCGGTGAATTGCAGTTACCTGAGATGGAGCCCGGAAGCTCGATTATGCCCGGAAAGGTGAACCCGACGCAATGTGAAGCCGTCACAATGGTGTGTGCACAGGTGATGGGAAACGATACAACCTTGGCATTCGCGGGAGCGAATGGGGCATTGCAATTGAATGTATTTATGCCTGTGATTGCCTATAACGCCTTGCAATCTATACAACTTCTTGGTGATGCGTGTGAGTCATTCCGCGAGAATTGTGTCGAAGGCATTGTGCCAAATACCGAAACGATAGGGCGGCACCTCTCAGAATCACTGATGCTTGTGACGGCGTTGACCCCGCATATTGGATATGATCAGGCGGCGAAAGTTGCGCAATATGCGCATGAACACGGCAGCACACTGCGTGAGGCAGCGATTGCGCTTGAAGTGCTAACGGGTGAGGCGTTTGATGCGCTTGTTTTGCCAGGGGATATGACGCGACCGAATTTGGAATGAATGGTTATCGGTTATCAGTTATCGGTCATCGGTTAAAGAGATTTTGAATTAACCAAACTATGTCTTAACCGACGACCGAAAGGAAATCTGCGTAGTAGATTTCCGTACTGACAACTGATAACTACTTAATCATCTTCACCCGCTTCATCTATTTCTGACTCAATAGCGGATACCTCTAAGTTCTGGAAACTGGAGAACCCACTACCCGCGGGTATAAGTCTGCCGAGAATAACGTTTTCCTTCAACCCGAAGAGTCTATCAGTTTGTCCACCGACAGCAGCATCCGTTAGCACCTTCGTCGTTTGTTGGAAGGATGCAGCCGAGATGAAGCTATCTGTACTCAAGGCGGCTTTACTGATGCCTTGAAGAATCGCTTCTCCTGAAGCAGGTGTGCCACCGTTTTCCTCAATTTCACTGTTAACGCGTTCAAATTGTTTGCGTGGCACTTCGTCGTTCGGATAGAAGTTTGTGTCACCCGGCTCGGTGATGCGAATCTTCGTCAACATCTGTCGGACAATTGTCTCAACGTGTTTATCGTTGACAGTTCCCTTCCCGTAGACCTTCTGGACTTCGTCGACGAGATATGACCAGACCGCCTCGTCACCCTCAACTGGTACACCTTCAATCGTCGTCCGTCCGATACTCAAAATATCGTGCGGATTGAGGTAACCATCGGTGAGGGGTTCACCGGCATTTACCCAATCGCCTTCAGCGACGCGTCGCTTCTCATCGGGTATCTGATAGATATCACTCTGATGTCCCTCGTGCTCAATACGGTAGGCAGGAATCCCTGATTTCGTACCAGCAGATTGGACATAACCTTCAATTTCAGCGATTTCTGCGGCTTCACCGCGTTTCGGGTGGCGCGCTTCAAATAATTCAGTGACACGCGGAATGCCTGCAACAATGTCAAGGTTCGCTGTCCTCTCATGGAGTTCTGCCAGGGCGTCTCCCTTCCGGATGCTATCACCCTCTGCCAAAGAGAAGGAGTAACCTGTAGGAATGACATGCGGCACCCGATTCCCATCCGTTGTTTCTACCTCAATACGCATCCGCAACGACAATTCATCGACCTCAAATCCGGGATACCGTCTCGATGCTTCATTGTAGGTTTCCTCTGGCAATTCGTCGCCGACAGCGTACTGACAATTCGGATGGTAAACCTCAGTAACGGTATGAGTTATCTGCAAGTTTGCCTTATCAAGAGCACGATATTCCTTTGATGGTAGAATATCCCCAACCTCAAGCGGTTCATCAACCTCCCGCTTATCTTCAGTAATTTGGTAAACCAGCTCGGCACCAAACCCTTTGAACTGGCGGTGGTACGTTTTATATTCCTCTTCACTCAGTTCAGTACCGACCTCCAGGTCCAATTCAGGGTGATGGACGCTAACGACATGATATAGTGATTTAACTTTCTCCGGTAACGTAGCATCCGTCTTGCGGAGTGCTTTATACTCAATTTCGGTGAGGCGTTGACCGACACTTAACGCTGTCGCTCCATCTTCGATGTGGGTCACTTCATAATGACGTGCGACTTCAAAGCCCTTGTAGTGTCGGCGGTTTGCGGATGACTCCTTCTGTGTCAAAAGATCGCCAACTTGTAGTGGGCAGTCAGAATGGTTGACCGCTGTAATACGGTACATGCGTTCCGCTTCAAAGCCCCCCGTAGTGCTCCTACTTTGAGAAGTGACAAACCCAGGGTATCTCTCATTGAACTGTTTCGCCTCATTCTCGCCAATCAGATCACCCGGCTTGAGCGGACAGTCAGGATGATGAACCTGAGTGATCCGGTGTCGTAGCCTTTGGGCATTGAAACCTGTGAACCGTTTGTGTGCCCGGGTTAAGGCGGGTTCGGCCAGTTCTTCGCCTTCTGTCAGCGGGCATTCGGGATGATGCACCTTCGTCACATAGTGCCGTTCAACGTCCTGTTTTTCAACTTTAAATGCGCTTTCATCCTGCTGATACGCTGTTCGAGCATCCTCGTACTCACGGGACGTTAGGGTCTGATCAACCGTAAATTCACCAACCTCTGTATGGACAACGTAAACGGGTTTTGCCTCAACCTCAAATGGATTCAGCAACGGAGCGATATTCTCTGGTGCCACTTCGTCTCCTACCTTAAATCCGAAGTCTTTGCTTGCCCGCGTATCTATCTCGGTTATACAATACATACGATTAAAACTCGCATCTCGTCCAGAGGCATTCTCAGTATCGGGACTATCAGAGGGGTTTCCATTCGTACGCTCGGAAGAAGCAGTACTTGAAGATGCTGTAAGGTTTTCAATAGCAATACGCTCGCCTGTTTCTGCATCCAAGTAATGCCATTCTCCACTAACGCCTTGCCGAACCTCTGCTCTCAATTGTTCTATCTCGTCTTCAGTGAGTTCGGTACCAACGGTCAATGGGAGTTTGGGGTGTTGCATCCGTGTCACTCGATATTTTGGGGTCACAAATCGCTCGAAGCCATAGTCCCTCTGTGCCTTGACGTATTCTGCTTGAGACAGCCGGTCCCCTACTTTCAAATCACAATCGCTATCCAAAACTTCCGTGACTTCATACTGCCACGTCTTGGTATCAAAGCCTTTATAGCGTTCTGTGTTTTCCATATACTGTTTCTCGCTGAGCAATTCATCTACACGCAATGGACACTGGGGATGATTGATCTTCTGAACCTTATATGCGGGACCGTCAAGGTTTCCTCTGTTTTCAGTAGCGACCCAGAGCTCACCCTCTTTTTCGACCGTCCGACCGAGTTCAAAATCTCGGAAATACACAGTGCCATCGACTTTAGACAAAATTCTGCGCTGACGTGCTTCTGAAACATCTTCAACAGCACCGCCGGTGTGGAACGTCCGCATCGTGAGCTGCGTGCCAGGTTCACCGATGGATTGTGCCGCAATGATGCCGACGGCTTCGCCAACGTTGACAAGATCATTTGTCGTCAAATCGTTGCCGTAGCATTTTGCACAGACACCGTCCTCGGTTTGGCACGTAAGCACAGAGCGCACTTTCACCACTCTTATGCCGAGTGTGTCAATCTGATCCGCCATCTGCGCCGATATAACACCGCCCGATGGAACAAGCAACTCCCCGCTCTCTGGATTGAGAATATCTTCGGCGGCAGTACGTCCGCTAATCTTGAAAGCGAGATCGCCTCCCTCTGTCGCGAACTTTAGAATGCTATTAAGAGTGCCGCAGTCTTCAGTAGTGACACGGACATCTTGAGCCACATCTACGAGTTTTCGAGTCAGGTAACCCGACGCGGCGGTTTTCATCGCCGTATCCACCAAACCTTTACGGGATCCGTAGGTAGAGTTGAAGTAGTCGAGTACATCCAATCCGTCTCGATAAGAGGATGTGATTGGCGGAATGAGAATTTCGCCGCTCTGCTTCGCTTTCAACCCGATAACGGCACTGATTTGCATAAATGGATTCTTCCGTGCTCGCGCCCCACTATCTGCCATGATATGTACCGGACTGAAACCCTCTACTGTTCTTTCGTGTACTTCTGACCCATCAGGGTCGACATACGGATGAATCTTTCGAGGATCGGCACGCTCAACGAGGGAGGTCTCTAACCGGGGCAAATCATCGAACATCTCATCCTCAACTTCTTTGAGGGCGTCCAACCAGATGCGAATCTGCTCGTTTTCATGTTCTTCGCGCTCGGTCGCTGTGACATCGCCAAGGAGTTCGTCAATGTCTGCTTGTGCCTGGTTTACCAAGGCATCGCGATTGTCAGGCGTGATGTAATCCAGGATACCGGGCGAAATGCCGCTCAGCGTCGCATACTCAAAAGCGAGTTTCTGGACTTTCTCGAGCACTTCAGTCGTGACACGTGTGCCCAGTTCGTTGAAACACCGATGGATTAGATCAGATAATTCTCTACCTCCGGCTTCGGCGTTGAAGAACGAAAGTCGCTGCTGTGAATTTTCGTCCTCCCACTCTAAACCCGATGGCAGTACTTCGTTGAACATGACCCTACCGACTGTCGTCAAAATTGGTTCGGTGGTTTTCTCATCAGCTCCGTTGGAGGCACAGAAAAGCTGAATGCTGTCGTGCAGTTTAAGTTGACCCGCTGCATGCGCGGTAAGTACCTCTTCTGGGTGTGCGTAGCGACGATGGTACCACGGCTTTTCCCGGAGTGCCTCGAAAGCTGCAGGATCCCTTGTTGTGTAGGCATCATGCAGAAGTGCTGCGTCCGCTGCGTGATCTGGCAATGTCTTTGTGAGGAAACTGGGTCCGAGTACCATGTCAAGTTCCGGAACAGCAACAGGATCGCCGTGTGAGGGCTTGAGGATGTTATGACTGCTGAGCATGAGGAGTTTCGCCTCAGCTTGTGCTTCCACGGTGAGGGGTACATGGACTGCCATCTGGTCGCCATCAAAATCGGCATTAAACGCTTTACAGACGAGTGGCGGAATCCTGATCGATTTGCCTTCTACCAAGACAGGCAAAAATGCCTGAATGCCGAGCCGGTGCAAAGTTGGCGGGCGGTTGAGTAGAACTGGATGATCCGCGATGACTTCCTCTACAACTTTCCACACATCAGACTCGGGACCAACGTTTTCAACTTCATGTTTCGCACGTTTAATTGTCTGCGTATGGCCATACGCTTGAAGGCGCTCAATAATGAACGGCTTAAACAACTCTATTGCCATGCGTTTTGGGATCCCACACTGATGCAACCCCAATTCAGGTCCAACAACGATGACACTCCGCCCAGAATAGTCAACCCGCTTACCAAGCAGATTCTGACGGAATCTCCCAATCTTACCTTTGAGAACATCGGCAAGGGATTTCAGCGGACGGTTACCTGGACCGGTGACACGCCTACCGTGCCGTCCATTGTCGAAGAATGCGTCAACTGCTTCCTGTAACATCCGTTTCTCGTTCCGGAGAATAACTTCTGGAGAACGGAGTTGTATCAGTTTACGCAGTCGGTTATTCCGATTGATAACACGGCGATACAGATCGTTCAGGTCACTGGTAGCAAAACGTCCACCTTCAAGCGGAACAAGGGGTCGTAAATCCGGCGGGATGACAGGAATAACGTCCAAAATCATCCACTCGGGTCGCTGACCGATTTCTGCAAAGTCTGCTATCTGTTTCAGTTGCTTAGCGATCTTCAACTTCTTCTGGTGGCTCGTTGTTGCCTCCAGTTCTGCGGTTAACTTCTCTATCTCTGCCTCAAGATCAATATCACTTAATAATTCGCGAATGACTTCTGCACCGGTGCCAGCCCGAAATCCGCCCCAATACTTGTTGCTGTACTCTATGTACTCGATTTCGGTTAACACTTGCCCACGTTCAAGCGGACAATCTGGGTCCGTCACTTCAACGACGATAAACCCCTCAAAATAGAGCACACGCTCAACATCACGTGAGGAAAGTTCACAGAAAGTGCCGATGCGAGAAGGAATTCCTTTGAAGTACCATATATGAGAGACAGGTGCGGCAAGTTGGATATATCCGAGTCGATCTCTGCGAACGCGTTGTTGTGTGATTTCAACACCACAGCGGTCACATATCATCCCTTTATGTTTAATCCGTTTATACTTACCACAGTTACACTCCCAGTCCTTTTGTGGTCCAAAGATAGCCTCACAGAAGAGACCCTCCGGTTCAGGACGAAAGGAGCGATAGTTAATAGTCTCTGCCTTTTTGACCTCGCCACAACTACATGTCCCTTTCTCGGGGCAGATAAAAGGTTCATCCGCTGACTGGGCGGGATTTCGACGTTTGCAACTGGTTTGCTTCGACTCATCCTTTATCTGATCAGGCGAGGCTATTTTTATGGAGATGCTGTCAAATGCTGTATTCATCAGTACTCCTTTTTTAATGACTATCGGCTATCGGCAAAAAGGTTTCTGGTGAACCTACTTCCTCTTGCTGACTGCCGACTGCTGACTACTGATAGCCAATATACTATTCTTCATCCTTATCGAGGGATACATGAAGTCCAAGGGTTTGGAGTTCGCGGACTAAGACTTTGAAGGATTCCGGTGTACCGGGCGGGTCAGGGTTTAACCCTTTCACAACCGACTCGTAAATTTCTCTTCTGCCGAGAACATCATCTGATTTGAGCGTGAGCATTTCTTGGAGTGTATGGGCGGCACCATAAGCCTCCAATGCCCAGACCTCCATCTCACCGAGTCGTTGACCGCCGTGTTGTGCCTTGCCACCCAACGGTTGCTGTGTAACAAGAGAGTAGGGGCCCGTTGAGCGAGCATGCATTTTATCAGCAACAAGGTGGTTCAGCTTGAGGAAATAGACGTGTCCCACCGTTACTTCCTGTGCAAATGCCTCACCCGTCCTACCGTCAAAGAGGATACTCTTACCGGTCTGTTTACTGCGTTCGGGTAGCTCGGTCTTACCAAGCATTTCAAAGATTTCTTCCTCTGTCGCACCATCAAATACAGGAGATTCCACTCGAATACCGAGTTCATGGCACGCCCATCCGAGATGAATTTCTAAGATTTGACCGACGTTCATTCGAGAGGGCACACCTAACGGGTTCAGTACCAATTCAACCGGAGTACCGTCTGGAAGATAGGGCATATCCTCAGCGGGCAGGATTTTGGCAACAACACCTTTGTTACCGTAGCGACCCGCCATCTTATCCCCGACAGAAATCGGGCGCTTGCTTGCGACGTAGACTTTGACGCGTTTAATGACGCCTGGTTTCAGTTCATCCCCCATCTCTAACTGTTGGAGTGCTCGTTCTTGCTCTTCAGTGTAAGTGGTTATTCTACCTTGTGCCATCTCTTCAACGCGCTGAATATGCTCTCTGGCATCAGGATCGGTTACATGGATGTCTGAGAAAGACAAGCTACAGGATTTACGCGCCTGTTGGTAGTCAGTGTCAGAAACATATTCTCCAACCGCCAGTGTGCACTCTGGATCAAAAACAGCGGTAATATGCCAGACGCGGTCGGTTTTCAAATCCTTGATAGTCGGGTTGAGTGATGTCAGTTCATCGACAGTCAACCGCTGCCCCGCTTCTATAGGACGGGCGGGGAAATCCCTGGATACTCGTAGATACTCGTTGTCGGGGAGTTCTTGACCTTCAGTCAAGGGACACTCAGGATCGAAAACTTCGTTAATTTGCCAAAACAACTCGGCTTGTAAACCGGGATAAGCCTGACTGAAGTTCGTCCATTCTTCCTCATTCAATCTCTGCGTCTCAACGACAGGGCATCCAGCCGCTTCAATCTGTTCGGTAACGCCAGTCTCAAACTCAGAACGCGCGCATCGTTGCAATACAGCTTGATCAGCGGTTCGTGCTTCTGAGTCTTGTGTCGGAGGCGAGTCGCTGGTCAAATTTGTGAGTTCATAGAAATCCCAGTTATCAGGTTCTGATTCACCTTTGGTTACCAATACACCAAATCGCGCTCCCGTTGCAGCAAGCATTTCCGTCAGATGTTCGGAATTGTACCCGTTTTCAGCGTCCTCATCTTCATACACAGCAATAGCAATCACACTGTTATCGTAACCTTGAAGCAGCGCATCGGCATCTTCTGTAGGAGAGGTTTCCAACCCCGATTCATTGTCAGGTTCCGTTTCCTGCAAGAATGGCTCCGTACTTCCTAAAATCGGTTTACATACTTCGGTAAAGTACTCCGGCACTGCTGAAGAATCTGAGGGATGGACTACAATAGTAGGAATCGGTTCAGGTACATCCGTTACCCTATAACCTGTTTCGGCACTAAAAGCTTCAGAGTTTGTATCTTCGGTTACCAGATGGGACTCATCTGCAGTGAAACCGGAAATATAAGCGTCGAAAACCTCAGCTGTTAGAGGGTCACCCGCATTAGCGAAAGGTTCAGATTCCCCTTTTGTGTAAAGCGGATCCGCAAGTTCACATCCTATGAGTGTTTTGCGAATCTCTTCGGTTTTTCGGCGGCGGATAGAGGCGATCTGCTCGCGTGAAGTTTCCTCAATTTCCTTGCGTTTGGATTCATATCGCAAATTGTCAGCCATCGATAACCCTGATTCGCCTTGTGTCCAACCTCCACGACGGGAGGCGGCATCCGGCTTACGGGAGAACACCTTTACATCAATGACGACCCCTTCAACGCCGGGACGTACATAAGTCGAAGCATCTCTTACTTCTTTGACTTTTTCACCAAAGATCGCGCGTAGAAGTTTCTCTTCGGGACCATATTCGCTTTCACCTTTCGGTGTAATTTTGCCGACGAGAATGCTTCCGGCACCTACGACGCTTCCAACGCGAATAATCCCCTCTTCATCAAGTTGGGTGAGCCGCTGCTCGCTGACATTCGGGATATCACGGGTGATTTCCTCCGGACCTACTTTCGTCTCACGTGCCTCTACCTCAAATTCTTCAATGTGAATAGAGGTGAAGGTATCCTCCTTGATGAGCGTCTCACTTATCAGGATAGAGTCCTCATAGTTGTGGCCACCCCATGGCATATAAGCACAGAGTATATTCCGCCCAAGAGCGAGTTCACCCTTCTCTGTAGAGGTGCCATCCACAATAACTTGTCCGGCTTCAACTTTATCGCCCACTGCAACGATGGGACGCTGGTGGATGCAGGTGCCACTGTTACTCCGTTTGAAGGTCTGGAGCGTGTAAACATCGTAGCCCATTTCGCTGAACGTGTTTTCACCCTTGTCGTGATGAAGTGTTTCGCCGGTATATATGAGAATCTCATCGGCGGAAACACTCGTGACAATCCCGGTTCTCTTCGCGGTGATGAGTGCGCCTGAATACAGGGCAGCGGGTTCTTCCATCCCTGTTCCGACGAGGGGTGCTTCCGGACGGACAAGCGGCACAGCCTGACGTTGATGGTTAGCTCCCATCAATGCGCGGTTTGCGTCCTCGTGTTCCAAGAATGGAACCAGCGCGGCAGAGATGCCAACGATCTGCTGTGGGGACACACCGATATAGTCCACTTTTTCCATCGGAAGAGATAGCACATCTTCGCCACTACGTACGGGGAGTGTATTTTCTGTAGGAAGGGTTTGTAACCCCGATTCCTTACCATTTCCAGATTTTTGGGTATCGTGCAAGGGCGCCTTCGCGGCGATGTACGCAGTATCCTCGCTATCTGCTGTGAGATATTCTACTGGACCCAGTGTTGGACCATCCTCAACTTTATGATAGGGTGTTTCTATAAAACCGTACGGGTTTATACGTCCATAACACGCCAAAGAAACGATAAGACCGATGGACGGACCCTCAGGTGTCTCCAAGGGGCAAACACGTCCATAGTGTGTTCGATGGACATCCCGAACCGCTGCCGTAGCCCTATCTCGGTGGAGTCCACCAGGACCGATCGCTGAGATACGGCGCTTATGCGTCAATTCATCCAACGGATTAATCTGTTGCATGAACTGTGACAGTTGGTTGGATCCAAAGAATTCCCGAAGTGCCATCATCAGCGGTTTCGGATTTATGAGAGAAGACGGGACGACCTTCGCAATATCGTTGTTGGTACTCAAGCGTTCGCGCGTCGTTCTACGTATCTGGAATAAACCCATTCGGAACTGGTTTTCGAGTAGCTCACCGATAACACGGACACGGCGATTACCCAGATGATCAAGATCGTCTTTCGGGGCAATCCCATTGTGGACTTTCAGGAGATAACCTACTGTAGCGGCAATATCTTCGGGACGGAGCGTGCGCAAGGTCTCTTCAGGTGCCTCACCATAAATGGGAATATTCTGGAATTTTCGGTTCAGTTTGTACCTTCCAACGACGCCTAAATCGTATCGGTGGGCATCAAAGAGCAACCAGGAAAGGTGTTTACGGGCGTTCTCTATGCCAGCGGGATCCCCAGGTCTCAGTGTGCGGAAGATTGTAAGCAGTGCGGCATCTTGTAAAGTATATGGCTCTTCATAGTCCGCCTGTCGGTCGCGTTCCAATGTGTTACGTAAGAATCGGATGTGCTGGCAGTCTTCCTCATCCAGTACTACGAGTGCCTCAACGCCAGCCTCACTGAGGCGTTCCAATTCCGTTTCAGTGAGCAGCGTATTCGCTGTAAGGAGCACTTCGCCAGTCTCTGGATTGATAACGTCCTCCGCGCAAACCCTGCCGACACTTTCCGAGCTATCTTGGGACAAAAGTTGTTCAGCTGTGAAGGCTTTGCTTCCGTAACGGGCGCGTGCCTCTTCGTATTCTGAATTCGTTAGCACCTGTCCGCGAGTGAGTTCACATCCGCTGTTGTGGGTGTCAATAACACGTCGAAGCAGTTCCGTTTCAAATACCTTCCATTTTCTGCGAAGGCTCGTACGCTCCTTAGAGGTAATCTCTTGCCCAATTTCCAGCGGACAGTCTTTATCATCATCCGTTTTCGTAACGCGATAACAATTCTCTACTTCAAGATCGGGGTAGTCTTTGCGCGCCTGCTGAAAGTCCGCGGCATTCAATAGGTCACCAGGTTTGATCTGCTTTGCGGGTCCTTCTACATGGGTAACCTCCCATCCGGCAAGCACAAGTCGTTCCGTCTTCGCGTAAAGTTTCAGAATGTCGGCATCCGACCCCCAACCGAGTGCCCGAAGTAGTACAGTAGCGGGTAGCTTTCTACGCTTGTCGATGCGGACGTAAATTTGGTCTTTCGTGTCTATTTCAAATTCAACCCATGCGCCTCGATACGGGATAATTTGGGCAGTCGGTGTACTCCGTCCCGTCGGCAATGATTTTTCAAGGAAAATCACGCCCGGC
The DNA here is from genome assembly GCA_965220065.1 of Candidatus Poribacteria bacterium. Lineage (GTDB taxonomy): Bacteria > Poribacteria > WGA-4E > WGA-4E > WGA-3G > WGA-3G. The sequence continues at coordinate 1,870,069 of OZ244804.1, read as the reverse complement.
GAACGGTGCAGCTGACTCACGATGACACGTTCACTGCCGTTGACAATGAAACTACCGTTTTCAGTCATTAAGGGGACTTCGCCGAGATACACATCGGATTCTCGGATATCCACAACGTGAGGTTCATCTGCATCCGAGTCTGCCTCACGCAGGACAAGCATAATACGAGCAGTAAGGGATACTTGATATGTTACACCGCGCGCAACACATTCTTGGAGCGTATATTTCGGTGCGCCAAGGCTGTAACTGACAAATTCAAGACTGTTAACCTCCGAAAAGTCGCGAATCGGAAATACTTCCTTAAACACCGCTTGGAGGCCAATATCCGGACGTTCATTAGGTGGGACATTTCGTTGTAAGAAGGCATCATATGAAAGCTTTTGAGTCTCTATGAGGTTCGGGAGCTCGGTACGAACCTTCGTTTTGGCAAAAGACATTCTCTCATTTTTCTGGCGGGACTTTTTGTTCACTGAATGAGGTCTCCCTACTTGGCGGTGGTTACGCAGTTTGCAAATGGACTTTTGAAAAAGTCTGCTTCTTCAACTGCTTTTTCCATCTTAATATGGCAAATATAGCATAACAGAATATTATACATTATATTCCGAGAAATGTCAAGACAAAAATAAAAAAATCACATCTTTTTGTATTTTAATGTAATAATGTATAATAATGTATGGAATTAATCCTTAAAAAATTGCAATTTTTATACCAATCAGCGAGGCATTGGCACCTCAAATGCTATTCACGACATCCGATAAAGATGCAATTCACGATATTGAGGGGCACGTGAATTTTGAGGTTTGCGATACATTTAGGACCTACGCATTCCTTCTTAGAGTCCCCCTGATAAGGGGCGGGGAATGCCTTAAGGCATTCATACCGTTGATTCTTTAGGGGGTTTAAGGAACGAAAATTATCACTTTTTGCGTCTAAATGTCCGATATTTGCTCAATTTGCGTAAGTCCTAACATTAAAAATTAGACTACGGAGGATGACATGGGAGCAATCACAACACCGCTACCTGTTAAAGCAATCATCGGCGTGCTGACAGCGGAGCCCAACCTCCTACCAACAGTTTATACAGAACTGACACATCGCCTTGGACCCATTGATTACACAAGTGAATTGATGCCTTTCACGAGCACCCCCTACTACGAGGCTGAAATGGGACCAGACATCCAACGACAATTTATCAGTTTTGAAAGACTTATTGATGCTGGCACGTTGGCAGCGATGAAGTTGTTCACGAATAACGTAGAACAGGTTTTTACGATAGAAAGGTCTGAAGGAGACGCGCGGCGGGTCAATTTGGACGCGGGTTACATCTGCTTAGCGAAACTGGTGCTTGCGTCAACGAAAGACCATTCCCATCGTATCTATCTCAGCGACGGTATTTACGCCGAAATTACGCTCCGCTTCTACCGCAAAACGTTCCAACCTTGGGAGTGGAGTTATCCCGACTACCGATTGCCAACATACATCGCTATTTTTAACCATATTCGCAGAATCTATAGGAATCAATTGGAAAATGCAGACATATCTTAAAAAGATGCCAGGTCCCAAATCCTTGCCCTACACAAAAACGCTGTTCCTCATTGTTCTCACTGGCGTTCTTTGGACGTGCCCTTTATGTAGCACCGATGCTGAAGTTGCAGACCCAGACCATCGTGCACGGGCACGCCATATCGGTATCCAGATCGGGACCCTTCCAACCGGCACACACAATGCCATCACTGATGTAGCGGGTGTGAAAGTCGGACACGTTACCCTGAACGAAGGCGATTCAATTCGTACGGGTGTTACGGCTATCCTTCCAAGTGATGATATCTGGACAGCACGCCTCTTCGGCGCGGCACATGTTATTCATGGCAATGGTGAAGCAACTGGCATCGCCCGTATCAATCAAGCTGGCTGGATTGAGTCTCCCATTTTGCTCACAAATACACTCAGTGTTGGGGCAGTCCACGACGGTGTTGTACGTTACATTGTGAAACGATATCCAGACAACAACATCGTGCTACCCATTGTGGCGGAATGCTACGATGGTGGTTTGAACGACATCAGCGGACTCCACGTCACAGCACAGCATGCGATCGAAGCAATTGAGAACGCCACCGATGGTCCCGTAACCGAAGGAAGCGTTGGCGGCGGTACTGGCATGCGATGCTACGGGTTTAAAGCCGGTATCGGCACCGCCTCCCGCGTTCTGTCTGAGGAACGCGGTGGATGGACAGTCGGTGTCCTCGTCAATTCCAACGGGGGGCGTCGTTCACAACTACGAATTGATGGTGTCCCTGTCGGCAAGGAAATTGTCGGATCTCCGCCGAAACTGGGTAGGGACGGCTCGTTTATTATTGTTATCGCAACGGATGCCCCGTTGACGCATCGCCAATTGAAGCAGTTAGCGATGCGCGCGACGCATGGACTTGCCCGAACAGGCACGCCAAGTACAGACGGTAGCGGTGAATTCGTCATCGCGTTTTCCACTGCGAACATTTTTCCGAATCGGACCGAGACTGGTACCTTCCAAATTGAGATGCTCATCAACGGACGACTCAATTCACTTTTTCAGGCGGTTATTGAGGCTACAGAGGAGGCCATCGTCAATTCCATGACGATGGCAACGACAACCACCGGACGCAACGGCAGAACGATGTACGCGATTCCATTGACGGAACTACAAAAGGTGATGAAGGCATACGAACATTGATGCGCTAAGCGGAGTTGACGCGATTCAGATCGGGTGCCAGAGACGACGGCACGACTTCATAATGTGAAAATTCCAATGTAAATGCACCGCGTCCCTGTGTCATTGAACGAAGCCGCGTTGTGTACTGAAACGTCTCTGAAAGTGGTATAAAGGCATTGATGACATTTTGTGTCGATTGTGACGGGTTCCCTGTATCGGATGTATCCTGCGTCATACTCTCATTAATCTGCGCTCGACGTGAATTCAGGTCCCCAATAACTTTGCCAACATGCTCATCAGATACAGTAATATGCATCCGCATAATGGGTTCTAACAACAGAGGGTTCGCCTTTCGGGTCGCATTTTCAAACGCCAAGACGGCTGCCGCTTCAAACGCTACTTCCGAAGAATCCGTTGGATGGTAGGAACCGTCCGTGAGCGTAACCTTTACGTCCTGCATCGGATACCCGATCCGAGGACCTGTCCCCATAGCACCTTCCAACGCTTTCTCAATGAACGGGATATATTGCCGCGGAATTTGCGTTTCGTCTGTGTTATCTTCAAACTGAAACCCTTCACCACGTGCTAATGGCTCAACCGTTAGCAGAACATCACCGTATATCCCTTCTTCATCTGTTTTGTGGATGTGTGTCCCGCGAGCCTCTGCCAGCGTACTGATAGTTTCACGATATGCTACCTGCAGTTTGCTGACCCGAGCATTGACCCCGAATTCGCGTATCATGCGGTCTGTGAGGATCTCTAAATGGAGTTCTCCCATGCCAGAGATAATCCGTTGTCCGGTCTCTTTGTCGATCCCGACAGTGAAAGTTGGATCTTCATCCATCAATTTTTCGAGTGTTTCCTCCAGAGCATCGGCATCGCTCGCCCGTTCAGGTTCAATGGCGATTGAAATAACCGGATCCGGGAAAGTAATGGATTCTAACAGAATAGGCTCTCTCGGATCCGTCAGCGTATCTCCGGTCTTGGTGTCCTTAAGTCCGACGAGCGTAACAATATCACCGGCGTAAGCCGCATCACAGACTGCTTCCTTATTGGCGTGCATCTGTAGGATACGGTTAATCCGCTCGCGTTTTTCGGAACGGACGTTATAGATCGCCTCTCCTCGCTTGAGTACACCGGAATAGATACGACAGTATACGAGTTTATCCACTGTTGGGTGACTTGCCACTTTAAATGCTAACGCCGAAAATGGGGCAGTGTCATTTGCGGTGCGTGTCGCTATGTCCTGCTCTGCGGATGCGTTTTTCGTTCGCTTGGAGCGCGCACCGTTAGAGGCTGAATGTGGCACAATCCCTTCAATAGGGGGGACGTCAGCAGGGGACGGCAGAAAATCGATGACCGCGTCCAATAGCGGTTGAACGCCTTGATTCTTTAAAGAACTTCCGCAAAGCACGGGGAAGAGTTTCCCTTGTAGTGTAGTTGCTCGGATAACTGTTCGTAACTCAGTATGGGTTATCTCTTCACCGCCCAAGTATTTTTCAAGCAACGCCTCATCTTCGACAGCAACAGTCTCGTAAAGGGTTTCTCGTGCTTGTGCGACTTCATCTTGAAACTCAGGCGGAATTTCTGATTCTATGTATGTCTGTCCTTGGTCAGTAGCATCCCAGCGCATCGCCTTCTGCGTCACGAGATCAATAACACCCGCGAAATCTGCACCTTCACCCATCGGTAATTGGAGCGGTAATGGGTTGGCACCTAACTGTCCCCGCATCATTTCCAGAACGCGAGTGAAATTCGCGCCGACCCTATCCATCTTATTAACGAAGACGATACGGGGGACATCGTAGCGTTCGGCTTGACGCCAAACCGTCTCTGACTGTGGCTCGACTCCACCGACAGCACAGAAGAGGGCAATCGCACCGTCCAAAACTCGCAGGGATCGTTCCACCTCCACTGTGAAGTCGACGTGTCCGGGTGTGTCAATAAGGTGGATTGCATGTTCTCGCCAGAAACAGGTTGTCGCGGCGGCGGTAATCGTCACGCCGCGTTCTCGTTCCTGCACCATCCAATCCATCTCAGCAGTGCCATCATCTACGGCACCGATCTTATGCTTTTTACCGGTGTAGAAAAGGATCCGTTCCGTCGTTGTTGTTTTGCCAGCGTCAATGTGTGCCGCAATGCCGATATTGCGCACGTTTTCAATTGTATATTCGCGTGCCATTTTTCCTTATAGATTCGTGCCTACATGCTATTGTTCCATTGAAGAACAACACCGAGTAAGCCGGGATTCCACTCCATGAGGAGTTGATATGCTTTTGCTGCGTCTGCTCCAGAGACGCGATGGCTAATCAACGGGAGAACGTCGAACCGCTTCTGCGCGATGAGCGATAGCAGCAATAGACTATCCTCTTCAAGCGTCCAGAAATTCGGTGAGGAGTCTTGACGCGGGCGGATAGAATTATGGGCACCATATAGGATGAGACCTTTTTTATGTACATCGCGATAGAAGTTCACGCTCGGTGTTTCGCCACGCGTGCTCGCTAACAACACGACTCGCGCGTCGCGCCCCGCAACGTCTAAAGCCGTGCTGATTGCGTCAGGGTGTCCAGTCGCCTCAATTACAACTGCGGGTCCATCGCCTTTGGTTGCATGACTTAACTGTTCGGAGAAATCGGTATCTTCTGGATTGAAGGTGTAGTCTGCTCCCACTCTTTTGGAGATTTCAAGACGACTGTCGGTGAGATCGGCAGCAATCAGCGGCACTGCACCGCTCAGTTTCGAGAGTTGCATCGCCGATAAGCCGATAAGTCCCTGTCCCAAAATGAGTGTGGCTTCTCCCAATTCAATCCGCGCTTTCCGGACGCCTTGTAACGCGATCGCTCCGAGATTAAAGAAAACCGCCTCTTCAGCTGGAACATCGGCGGATGTTATCTTTAGCAAGCGACTTGGCGACATCACAAAGTGGCTGGTATGTCCCTGTGTTGAAGCGACGCGATCCGCTACTTCCCAATCCGTGACTGCCTTTCCAACCTCTATTATTGTGCCGACATTGCTGTAACCGGGGCGGGTTGGATACCTTCCTTGGGCATTCGGAAGTCCCAATAGAAACGCACGCTCCGTACCGGGACTGATGAGCGTGCATTCCGTTTCAACAAGCACTTCATCATCTCCGATAGGCGGCAGCATAAACGTCTCAATGTCAACTTTGGCGCGATCGGGCCAAACAACCCGTTGTGCCTTCATTTTCAATCTCAACCTCTTAATATAATGAAGGATAGTTGTTTTCGAGAAGTATATCACCGAAACAACTATCCGTCAAGGGTTAATCCGTGAACACGTATATAACACCGAGTTCACCGTGCTAATTATCTGTCTGATGTATCGTCTGATGTGGGAACTTTGATTGTCACATACGCGCCGCCCTCTCCATTCGGCGACTTGACATAGAAAAGCACCTGCCTTTTATTTTCGTTTGAGAGTTGTTCCACAAGACGGGCATAGGACTCAAGGCCCTCAATCGTTGTCCACTCCATTTCTTGGATGAGAGATCCAGGGACGATCCCTTTTGCCTCTGCGTTGCTCCCGTTTTCAACCTGTGTGACAATGACACCTTTCTCATCTGACGAGTAACCGTAACGCTCAGCAATCGCGGGAGTCAGATCCTGGACATGAAATCCGGCAAACCCTTCTTGCTGTTCATCACGGTTTAGCCGTGCCCCATCCAGTTCTGGCTGCATATTTTCAGCTACTGCTAACTGGGCATTGAGTTTAGCAATGGCTTCTTCGGTCCGTTTACCCAGTTTGACGGTCAACCGTTTTTCTTTTTTCTCTCCTCGGAGTACTCTGACTTCAACGGATTTCCCGACCTCTGTTGCCGCGACAACATGCATCAGATCATTAATATCCCGAATTGCTTCGCCATTAAATTCAACGATGATATCTGAACGTTGAAGTCCAGCTTTATCTGCGGGACTCCCTTTGCTAACGCCACGCACAAAAGCACCCCGAGGTGTCTCAAAGTTCAATTTTTCTGCCAAATCCGGATCGACATTTCTCATGCTGATACCGAGCCAACCGCGTTCAACTTTGCCATGTTTGATAAGTTGTGGTAAAACCTGTTGTGCCATTTTGCTCGGAACGGCGAAGCCGATACCGATATTCCCCATGGAAAGACCACCTGTGACAATCGCTGTATTAATTCCAACCAATTCGCCGCGGATGTTGATCAAGGCACCACCACTATTCCCTCGATTGATCGGCGCATCCGTTTGGATGAAGTTACCGTACTTGATACCACTGAACCATCCAGGGCGCCCTTTCGCGCTCACAATTCCGCGTGTCACAGTTTGCGAAAAATTGAGTGGCGTTCCGATGGCGATCACCCATTCACCAACTTCAAGCTGATCCGAATCACCGAATGGAAGGGTCGGAAGTCCTTCAGCGTCAATTTTGAGAACTGCCAAATCCGTGCCACTGACTTGGGTCCCGGCGGCATCGCGTCCAACTAACTCCGCTGCATATTCTTTTCCGTTTGATAAGGTGACTCTAATTTCATCGCTCCGCTCAATGACATGGTTATTGGTAAGGATATAGCCATCGTCACTGACAATCACCCCAGAGCCAACACCCCTAACGGGGGGCTGATTCGGGAATATACGTTGACGTTCCTCTTGTTCCGGTTCTCGAAAAAAACGTCTGAAGAACTCATCTCCAAAAAAGTCTCTAAATTGCTCTTCTTGCTCCGGAGTTATCTCCCGCCTTTCCGAAGTTATGCCCCTATTCCGTTGTGATGTCGTTGTAATTTGGACAACAGCTGGACGCGTCCGAGCCACTAAATCAATAAATGCTCGGTTTGCGCGTTCCAGGTGCAGAAAATCTTCTGATGTTTGAAGTGTATCGTTCGTCTGTCCGACGGCAGTCTGGAGTGTGAACTCATTTGTGTCTCGGTCGATGATAATCCCTGCGGCAACAATAAGGACTGCTAAAACCAAAATTACCCGTACAGTGTTACGTAGTGTCGTATTGCGTCTGAACATGATATAAACCCTCCTATATGATTGAGTGTTAGGTCCGATCTTGGAGGTGCCGGAACCATCTGTTTTTATTTTTTCGAGTTTACGTTCTAAAGACACACCCATTGGATAATAAAGTTGCAAAAAAGTTGGAAAAAAATGTGATGTGTCTGAAAAGATACGTTGGGTCGAGCGAGTCCTATTCATTCCTTGCGTGAAATTCGTTCTACATGTTCACGAACGATATGCTCAGGGCATAACCGAATAAATAGCCAAGCACCCGGCACAAGGATCACAAACGCCCCAATGAGGAGATCGTCAATCCTACCAAAGATCGGAATAAAATCGAAATCAAGCGGATTTACCAAGTAGGCAACAGCGAAGATAACTGCCAATAATTCGGCAAGGATGAGAATCGCCTTCCGATAGATAGGGACACGTTCATCGACAAACAGTCGCCATGTCAGTTTGACGAAATTTGGAAAATGAAGGAGCAGGCGGAAAAGCCGAAAGGAGCCGGGTTTGTTACCGCCGAAGAAAAAAGAATTCATCATATTTTAAAGTTTACCAAAACCTTTTTTAATGTGCAAATCAATTTACATTAACTTGACCGTTCTGTTCTTTTTTGGTATACTACCAGAAATAGAATAGGTCAGATAGAAGGAGAAATTATGGCAACACAGAACACGCTTTCTGCACAGCAAATCGCCGCGCAGCTTTACACTGTTCGGGAATTTACCAAAACCGAAACTGATATCGTGGAAACGATGAAAAAGGTTCGGCAACTTGGATATGAGGCGGTTCAATGTTCCGCACTCGGCCCCATTGAACCCGCTGCATTGAAAAACATCGTTGACGGTGAGGGCCTCAGCATTATTGCGACACATACAAGTTATGAACAGATGCGTGACGAACCGCAGTCTGTTATTGACGAACACCAATTGTGGGGATGCAAACATACCGCTATTGGCGGACTTCCCGGGGAATACAGGACGGCTGAAGGGTATGCCAGATTTGCGAGAGAGGCATCGGAAGTCGCGGCACGTCTTGCTGAAGGAGGCTTGACTTTCTCCTACCATAACCACAGTTTTGAATTAGAACGCTACAACGGGCGTACGGGGTTAGAGATTCTGTATGCCGAAAGCGATCCGAATTACTTCAAGAGCGAGCTGGATACATACTGGATTCAGCACGGTGGCGGTGATCCAGCCGCGTGGATTCGCCAGTTAAAAGGACGCGCCGACATCATCCATCTCAAGGATATGGCGATGCAAGGCTCTACACAACGCTTCGCGGAGGTTGGTGAAGGCAACTTGAATTGGGATGCCATTCTGGACGCTTGTATTTACGCAGAGGTTGAGTGGTATATTATCGAACAGGATACCTGTTATGAACGTGATCCGTTTGAAAGTTTAGGCATCAGTCTCAGAAATCTCAAAGAGATGGGTTTTTCCTAAATATATTGCGTCTTATCTGATAGGGGCAAGTCTCTGTGTTGATTCTAACATAACAATGAGATACAGAGATCTTGCCTTACATTATTAAAGGAGAAACCAACGACTGGAAATCAATTGACGTACGTGAATTCAGATGTAAATCTCAAGCAACGCTCAATTTTTTTTGACATTATACGGTGGTTTGTGATACAATTAAGACTTGATACAATAAAGGACTTGGTCCAAGCATAAGGAAAATTGGTTCTACGAACGGGGCGTGGCGCAGCCCGGAAGCGCGCTTGAATGGGGTTCAAGAGGTCGCTGGTTCGAATCCAGTCGCCCCGATCTCTGATATGCAATATCGTCTTGTAAGTGATCTCTACAAGCCGAATTCTAATATAATACTAAGGAAAGGAGGGGGTTGCAATAGTGGATAGATCGTGTATTAATGTTGGTATTTTGGGATGGGGTACTGTCGGCACAGGGGTCTCCAAAATCTTGACGAATCAGAATTCTCTCATCGCCAAAAATAGCGGCACGGAATTAAGCCTAAAAAAAATAGTAAAACGAACGTTACCCGCGACCCGGCAGGGCGTTGAACTTCCTATGGATTGTTTAACAACGGATCCCGCGGAAGTCGTAGACAATCCAGATATCAATATTGTCGTTGAGCTGATCGGTGGCGTCACAACAGCACACTCCCTCATTAGACGTGCGATCCAGAATGGTAAACACGTCGTCACAGCGAACAAAGCCCTTCTCGCAGAACACGGTGGCGAACTGTTCCAATTGGCTTCAGAACATCAAGTCAGTCTCAATTTTGAAGCAAGCGCGGCTGGTGGTATCCCGATCATTAAAACCCTACAAGAAAGTTTCGCTGGCAATCAGATCCACTCTCTTTATGGCATTGTGAACGGGACGTGTAACTACATTCTGACCGAAATGCACGAGCGAGCTGTGGACTTTTCAGATGTACTCACAGTCGCACAGGACAAGGGGTACGCCGAAGCCGACCCAACGCTTGACGTTGAGGGAATCGACGCCGCACAGAAACTCATCCTCCTGATTGCCCTCGCCTATCGGAGTAATATCTCGTTATCGCAATTCCATGTTGAAGGTATTACAAGTATCACCCAGAAAGAGATTCAATACGCTCGCGAACTCGGTTATGTCATTAAGCTCCTCGCAATCGCGAAACTCACCGATGGAAATCGTGTAGAGGCGCGTGTCCATCCAACGCTGGTACCAGAGCGGAGTTTGTTGGCAAACGTTGGTGGGGCATTCAACGCTGTTTGCGTTATCGGTGATGCAGTCGGTCCGACTCTCTTTTATGGACAAGGTGCTGGTGAAATGCCAACGGCGAGTGCTGTTGTTGCCGACATCATTGATGCCGCGAAATCCGTGCAACAGGGTATCATCAGCCCGATTTCGCAAGCGTGGCTGGCAGGGGCACAGGCAGAAGTCGGTGTATGCCCTATTGACGATATTGAGACGCGGTATTATATCCGTTTTGTGGTCGCTGATCGACCCGGCGTTCTTGCAAAAATCGGAACTATTTTGGGGAACTGGCACATTAGCATTGCTTCTGTCATCCAAAAGGATCCGCACGGTATGGAGACCGTATCGCTGGTGATGTTGACACACAAAGCACAAGAAAAAAACATGAAAGCCGCCCTCGCAGAGATTTACACGCTCGAGGATGTAAAAGACGAAGCACAACTCATTAGAATCGAAGAAGAAGTCGATTTTTAAAGAGTTGTCAGCCATCAGCGGTCAGCATTGTCCCGCAAGTTTCCCACACGCGGCTTGCGTCACAAGAGGATCTTCTTTCACCCGAAACCTTTTTATTGGCGGAAACCGAAAACTGTGGTCAAGGTGGAGTATGCGTAAGACCTCCACAAGGGAGGCATCGGATAATGAAGCAAGAATCAAAGAATCCTACTGCTTTAACGATGGGAGAAATCACGGAAGGTATAAGTGACACTTTAGTGTTTAACATAAAAGACCTCCGACACGAGGACTTCAAGGAATACGAAGCACTTGTGCCGTCCGAGTTACTCGGTTTGACTTACGAGGAGGCGGAATTTATTAAGCCGTTGTCGTGCAAAGTCGGTCTCTTTCGTCAAGTTGGCGACAATATCTATGTGACAGCCGAGGTTGATACAACTATTTTGGTAGAGTGTCGACGTTGTATCAGCCCATTTGAAGTGGACTTAACAACAACACTCGGCTTGCTATTCTCTATTGGTATTGTCCCGCAAGCCTCTGTAGGTTCGCGCCAGTCGGAACCGGAGGCAGATGATGAACGATACTATGACGGAGAAATTTTAGATATTTCTGAGGATGTACGACAGGCACTCGTTCTTGAAATACCGACATGGTCGCTCTGTTCCGAGACGTGCAAAGGTTTATGTCCAGAATGTGGAACGGATCTCAACACGGCAGAATGTTCCTGTGAAATGACGGATGAAACTGCGGTCCCCGCTCCTAACTCCCTTAGCGCACAGTTAGAAAGAGCGTTTTCCAAGGTCGATTCTCTCAAAAATACTGGAAAATAGTTGAAAAAGTCGAGAATCGGAGTTCCCTCCTACAATTGTAAGTGTAATTCGCGAATCGAGATTTTGTAAAATATTAAGGAGACAATCCATGGCGCATCCAAAACGGAAAACGTCAAAATCGAAAAAAAGAATGCGGCGGAGCCATAACGCGCTCTACGACAAAGCCACAAGTGTCTGTTCGTACTGCGGAGAGACGATTATCTCTCACCGGGTCTGTTCTGAATGTGGGCATTACAATGGACGGCCTGTATTAAAATCTGCGGATGAATCATAGATGAAGGTTTTTAATCTATTGGCTCCGCGGTTTTATCGGTAATTGTAGCCGTAAGCGAAGCGGAGGGTTTGCTGGGGTTTTTGCTTGGGGGTTTCCTCAATGTCTTCAGATATACGTCGATTAACGGTGTTCACCTAATCCATCTGACCGAACCGCAAGGAATAATTAAAAGAAATGACGCAACTTCGACATGCAACCATCACAGGGACAGGGTCTTACCTCCCCGAGCGGGTTGTCACCAATTTTGACCTTGAGAAATTGGTCGATACAACCGACGAATGGATCCGTCAGCGGACAGGGATCGCTGAGAGGCGCATCGCTGAAGACGATATGGCAACCTCTGATCTCTGTATACATGCCGCACGATGGGCTATCAAAAACGCGCATATTGATCCGCTTGATATTGAGATAATTCTCGTCGCTACTGTTACACCCGATAGGTTTTTTCCTTCCACGGCGTGCTATGTTCAGGAAGGTATCGGCGCAAAGAATGCCGCCGCAATGGATGTATCCGCTGCGTGTGCTGGCTTCCTTTACGGATTGGATTTAGCTGATGGAATGATCAGGTCTGGACGATACAATACTATTCTTGTTGTTGGTGGCGAAATTTTTAACAAAATTGTTGATTGGAATGATAGAAGTACGTGTGTCCTCTTTGGAGATGGGGCGGGTGCCGCTGTCGTTCAAGCGACGGATGAACCCAAAGGTATCCTCGCATCTTATATCGGGTCGGATGGAGATTACGCCGACATTGACCTCCTCGGTATCCCCGCAGGTGGCTCCAGGATGCCGGTCACTCAAGATGCCATCGACCAGAAGTTAGACAAACTTCAGATGAACGGACGAGAAGTCTTCAAATTGGGTGTTCGCCTTATGCCCGAAGCGGCGCACCGTGTGCTCCGCCAGGCAGACGTCAGTATTGATGAGATTGATTTGTTAATCCCACATCAAGCGAATCTACGCATCATTGAGGCAGTTGGCGACAGACTCGGCATGCCGCGAGAGAAGGTCTATATCAACGTTGATAAATATGGCAATACTTCAGCCGCAACAGTGATCATCGCATTGGATGAAGCGATTCGTGAGGGCCGCGCAAAGCCAGGCGATCTGCTTCTGTTTGTGACGTTTGGTGCAGGTTTGACATGGGGAAGCACGCTCCTGCGATTATAATAAAAAGTTGTTAGTTATCAGTTGTCAGTTGTCGGTTAAAAGAGGGTATCGTTAAACGAAAACCATCTTTACTGAAAACTGAAAGGATTTTTGTAGAAAATCCGTCCTGATTGCTGATTGCTATTCTTCTGATGGCTAATATGCTGGCATTCATTTTTCCCGGACAAGGTTCACAACGGGTAGGCATGGGCGCAGAACTGGCACAGAATTACCCAGCCGCCGATGCTGTTTTTCAGGAGGCAGATGCTGCCCTCGGACGGGAATTGCGGCGGCTCTGTTTTGAGGGACCCGAAACAGACTTAAAGCAGACCGAAAACACACAACTGGCGATTTTAACCTGTAGTGTAGCGGCGTTGCAAGTCCTGAAGGAATCCGGTGTCGTGCCGAGTGCTGTTGCCGGACATAGTTTGGGAGAGTATTCCGCACTCGTAGCGGCAGGGGTCATTGATTTTGCAGATGCGCTGCACTTGGTACACGCACGAGCGAGTTTCATGGCGGACGCAGGGAAAATGCAACAAGGCACAATGGCGGCGATCCTCGGAATGGAAACCGGGCGGCTGCAAGAACTTTGTGATACGGCTGAAGGTATTGTGAACATTGCCAATTATAACTGTCCCGGACAATTGGTCATCTCTGGGGAAGTCGAGGCAGTCAACCACGTCCTTGAACGTGCGAAAGCCGAAATTGGCGCGAGACGGTGTCGTCCGTTGCCTGTCAGTGGTGCGTTCCACTCGCCATTAATGGCACCCGCACAACAGAAGTTCGCATCTTCACTTGAATCGGTGGCGATGCAGCCCCCTCAAGTTAATGTCGCGATGAATGTAACGGGCGAGTTCGCTACGGATGCGGATAATATCAGGCACCTCTTATTTCAACAGATTACACAGCCTGTCCAATGGGAAAAAACACTACGGACTATTGAGAAAACCGGTATCACGCATTTTGTAGAGGTCGGACCCGGCAAAGTTTTGTCCGGCTTGGTGAAGCGTACCCTGCCCGAAAGTCGTGCCCTGAACGTTGAAGATGTTGAGACGCTGTCTCTTGTGACAGACGAATACGGAAATGGTGGATAAAAATGAGTGAGACAACAGAACAAAGTGCGTTTAGAGCAGATGTGCTGAATGGCAAAACCGCAATTGTTACAGGGGCATCGCGAGGTATTGGTGCCGCAATTGCGCAGAGACTCTGCGAAGCTGGGGCAAATGTCGTTCTCTGCTCTCGTTCCGCCGATGCAGTTGGACAAATCGCTGGCGCGCTACAGGAGAAAGGTTATACCGTGTTATCAATGGCTGCTGACATTTCCCAAAAGGCGGATGTTGACACACTCATTGAAAAGACGATTTCACAATTTTCGCACATTGATATTCTCGTGAACAATGCCGGGATTACCCGCGATACGTTGCTTATGCGCCTCAAAGATGAGGACTGGGACACCGTGTTACAGACAAATTTGACCGGCACGATGTACTGCACTCGGGCAGTCCTTCGTCCTATGATCCGTCAAAAAAGTGGACGTATTATCAACATCTCGTCGGTTGTTGGATTAGCCGGAAACGCGGGACAGGCGAATTATGCTGCGGCGAAAGCCGGCATCATCGGTTTGACGAAGGCTACCGCGAAAGAGGTCGGTGCCCGCGGTATCACGGTCAATGCTATCGCCCCCGGCTTTATCACGACAGATATGACGGCACAAATATCCGAGCAGAATCAGCAACAATTGCTTGAATTGATTCCGTTACGGGAGTTTGGGCACCCAGAAGATGTGGCAGATGCCGTCTGTTTTTTGGCATCGGATGCTGCACGTTATATCACCGGCCAAACACTTCAAGTTGATGGTGGCATGGTGATGTAATTCAGAAGATGTCGGTTAACAGTTATCAGTTAATAGTCACAAAAGGATTGTTGTTTAATCCAAAGTCTCTTTCAACTGACAACTGACAACTGACAACTGTAAACTTAAAAAAGGAGATCAGAGAAACGCTTATGGCAACAAACCAAGAACGCCTTATCGAAATTATTGCGAAACAACTCGGTGTTGAAGAAGATAATGTCACCCCAGATGCCTCCTTTATGGAAGACCTGGGGGCTGATTCACTTGATACTGTTGAACTGGTCATGGCACTTGAAGAAGAATTCGATATCGAAATTCCAGACAGTGATGCAGAGAAAATCCAGACTGTTCAAGATGCCCTGAGTTACTTAGACGAACACGTGTAGATTTTAGGTATCAGTTATCGGTTTTAACCATCAACTCGTGCCTTAACATTTATAACGGAGGCGAGTTGATGGTTAAAGTTAAGAGGTGTTTTTGCTGGGGTGTTTCCCCTCGTTTAATAACGCCCTCTTTTAACTGATAACCGATGACTGAAAGCCTGCGTAGCAGGCGAACCCATAACTATTGAATAAAAAAGGATCGGTCTCGTGGAGCGTGTAGTTATTACAGGAATCGGCGTTGTCAATGCAATTGGCAATACGAAAGAAGAATATTGGGATGCGCTTGCTATTGGTAAAAACGGAATCGGACCTTTAACCTATTTTGATGCCTCTGAGCATCGCACCCAAATCGCCGGAGAGGTTAAGGATTTTCAAGCGGAACAGTATATGGACCGCCGGGCTGCGTCCAGACTGCCGCTGTTCATTCAGTACGCGCTTGCCGCCTCAATTATGGCACACGAGGATGCGGGTTTGGAACTCGACACAGTCGACCCTTACCGGGCAGGCGTTCAAATCGGTTCTGGAATCGGCGGCATTGGTGTCCTTGAAGACAACGCGAAAACCCTCGCTGAAAAGGGAGCCAAACGCGTGAGTCCATTCCTTGTCCCGTATATGATTATTAACATGGCGGCAGGGCAGATCTCCATCCATTTTAACCTCAGAGGTCCCAATTCTACCTCCGTCACCGCATGTGCAAGTGCCAATCACTCTATCGGGGACTCGTTTCGTATCATTCAACGCGGTGAAGCGGATGTGATGTTTACTGGCGGCACAGAATCGGCGATTACCCCTTTAGCTTTTGCTGGGTTCTGCTCCATGCGCGCTATGTCGGCGCGGAATCATGAACCTGAACGCGCCTCGCGCCCGTTTACGAAGGACCGCGACGGGTTCGTCATGGGCGACGGTGCGGGTGTCCTCATTCTCGAATCGCTGTCACACGCCAAAAAGCGTGGTGCCTATATCTACGCGGAAGTCATCGGCTACGGAATGACATCGGATGCGCACGATATGGTAAGTCCCCCCGAAAACGGTGAGGGAGCAGTGAAAGCGATGGAATTTGCGCTCCGAGATGCGGAATTACCACTGGATACTGTCGATTATATCAACGCGCACGGCACCTCGACACCGATTGGCGATATTGCTGAGACGAACGCCATTAAAACGCTCTTCGGTGAACATGCGTATAAAGTTCCTGTCAGCTCCACTAAATCCATGATCGGTCATCTGCTCGGCGCCGCCGGTGCCGTAGAACTCATCGCTTGCTTAGGCGCGATGGAGAAAGGCTTCCTGCCACCGACGATTAACTACGATATGCCGGACGAAGCCTGCGACTTGGACTATGTCCCAAACGACAGTCGGGAGGCGACGGTTGATGTCGCACTCTCCAACGCGTTCGGTTTCGGTGGACACAATACCTCAATTGCCATCCGCAAATTCTCAGATTAATCGGTAGGTTCTATGCCAAGAAAAATACGACAACTCATTGCGGACTTGAGAAAAGCAGGATTTGTCAATATAGGTGGCAGAGGCAGTCATAGAACTTATGAACATTCTAAAGGTCCGATGGTTGTTATTTCTGGGAACCTCGGTGATGATGCTAAATCTTATTAAGAGAAACAGGTTAATTAAAAATTGAGGAATCTCAAAGATGAGCGAAAGTGCGAAATACATTAAGATCGTCGAATGGTCAGATGAGGATGAATGTTTCATCGGATATTGTCCGGGAGTCATTGGTCCGTGCTGCCATGGTGATAATGAGGTAGAAGTCTATCGGCAATTATGTGAAATTGTTGATGAACTATTGGTCTACGCTCAGAGAAAAAATAAACCTCTTCCGCATCCAACCGTCGGTAGGAACCTTGAGGAACTCTTAGTGAGTGCTTAATCAGTTTATGGCATTCACGAATCACCCGGGTTCAGCCATGTTGTTATCAACCTCAAACTCCATACCCTTAGCATACATCGGCTTCGGAAGCAACATTGGCGATCCGTTGGCATATATCCAGAATGCCATTGATATCCTATCAAAAACGGAGGGAATCGCCTTAAAGCAGGTTTCCTCCATTTACAAAACCGAGCCGGTAGGGTATGAGGCACAGGCACAGTTCCTGAACGGTGTCGCCGCTATCCAAACCACCCTTTCTCCCCTCTCCTTGCTACATACCTTAAAAGACATCGAGACCGCTATTGGTAGAAAACACCGCATCCGTTGGGGTCCGAGAGAGATCGATTTAGACATATTAATCTATGGTGACTTGTGTGTCCGGACAGAGAAGCTCGTCGTTCCGCACCCAGAGATGCATCTTCGCGGTTTCGTGTTGCTCCCGTTAGCAGAGATCGCACCGGATCTGGTGCATCCAGTCTTTCAGGAAACTATTCAAACCCTCCTGAATCGCCTTGAAGATGACAAATCCGTTCTGAATTCAGACAACATAACCTTAACAACTTCCGCCCATTCTGAAATTTCAGAGTAAGCATCTCAGAAACTTTCTGTCAGAACTGATTAAAACCCAGGTATTGTCTATATTTGCGGCTTTTTTGAAACGCACTACATTTTAGAATTTACTCTGAATACTCTGAAACGCTCTATATTTTTTTCCATATTCCTGAATTGCCGCTCTATGCCCGCGATCTCACTGATTGCTGGTTGCTGGTGTCTAACAACTGGATACCTCTGATTAACCTACCTGAAAAACTTGCAATTTTCTCTCAGGTATAGTATAATTTCTAAATACATAAGTCCGAAATACACCGATATAATACGCCAACACTGATAAGCCCCAAAGGAGTCTTACCGAAGAATCATACAGGAAAAATGAACATCCACGAATACCAAGCCAGACAAATCTTAGGATCCTACGGTGTCAATACACTCCCCGGTAAGGTCGCCGAAACGCCAGAGGAAGCCGAAGTGATCGCACAGGAACTCAATTGTCCCACTTACGTCATCAAGGCACAAATCCATGCTGGCGGTCGTGGGAAAGGTGGCGGCGTCAAACTCGCAAATTCACCTGCCGAAGTTAAACAACACGCCGATGCTATCCTGGGTATGCAATTGGTGACACCCCAGACCGGTCCTGAAGGGAAACTCGTCCGTAAAGTACTCATCGCCGAAGCCGCGGAGATAGAGAAGGAATTCTACCTCGCTATACTGCTTGATCGGGAAACATCGCGACTGACCTTGATCGGAAGTGAAGAGGGCGGTGTCAACATCGAAGAGGTAGCAGCACAAACACCTGAAAAGATTATTAGAGCGCAGATTCACCCAGCCTTCGGATTAACCGAGTTCCAAGCACGGGAGTTCGCATACAAACTCATCACCGATACAAACTATCGTTCTGTTATCCCGAACGCTATCCAATTGATTCTGGCACTATACAACGCCTTTACGGAATGCGACTGTTCACTCGTGGAGATTAATCCGTTGGCAATTGTAAAAACGGATGACGAATTAGACATTGTCGCGCTCGATTCCAAAGTGAATCTTGATGACAACTCCCTCTGGCGACATTCCGATATAGCTGAGATGCGAGATCCGCACGAAGAAGATCCGAGTGAATTAGAAGCGAGTGAGTCGGGTTTAAGTTACATTCGTCTTGATGGCGATATCGGTTGCATGGTGAACGGCGCAGGACTCGCTATGGCGACAATGGACATCATCAAACAGAACGGTGGTGAACCGGCAAACTTCCTTGATGTCGGTGGGGGCGCGTCTGTAGAGGCAGTTGCACACGCTTTTCGTCTCATCCTCGCAGACGAAAATGTGAAGGCTGTTCTCGTTAATATCTTTGGCGGTATCATGAAATGTGACACAATCGCAAACGGCATCGTTGAAGCCGCAAAACAGGTCGAACTCAATGTCCCGCTTGTCGTTCGGTTAGAAGGAACGAACGTGGAGCTTGGGAAACAGATCATTGCCGAGTCGGATTTGAACGTTCAACAAGCAGAGGGTCTCTCTGAAGCGGCGCAACTGGCAGTAGAGGCGGCGAACCCCGCATAAAGCCTTGAAAATCGTACATATCCTCAGTCGCGTTTAAATTAACCAGGTACCATCGTGAAACATTGTACCGCAAGCCTCTATAGGCTTGCACTAGGAACGATGCCCAGATTCCCATAGTTTAAAAATATGGAAAAACTTGAATTAAAAGACATAGATGTTAGCGGGAAACGCGTTCTCTTACGGGTGGACTTCAATGTCCCAATGAAAGACGGGAAGATTACAGATGAAACCCGTATCACTGCCGCTTTGCCGACACTCTTGGCACTCATCAACGCCGATGCCAAAATTGTCCTTGTAACACATTTAGGCAGGCCCGAAGTGGGTTCAGCCGCTGATCGAAAAACGCTTTCGACTGAACCGATCGCTGTAGCTCTCAGTCGTAAACTCGGCACACGTGTTGCACATGTTGATGATTGCATAGGTGAGTCGGTACAGAGTGCCGTTGCGTCAATGCGTAACGGGGAAGTTCTGCTCCTTGAGAATGTCCGATTCTACGCTGAGGAAACCGAGAACGACGCGGCATTCGCGGCGCAACTCGCCTCACTCGCCGATGTTTATGTGAATGACGCGTTCGGTACAGCGCATCGTGCCCACGCGTCAACGGAAGGAGTGATTCGCTATCTCAGCCCATGTGCCACTGGACTCTTGATGGCACGAGAAATTTATTATCTCAGCACTACCCTTGAAGATCCTGCCCGTCCCTATGTCGCTATCCTCGGTGGTGCCAAAATATCCGACAAAATCACGCTGATTGAGAACCTACTCGGAAAGGTTGATAGGCTCCTCATTGGTGGAGGCATGGCATATACATTTTTGGCAGCTATGGGATTCGGTATCGGTAACTCAATTGTCGAAACTGAAAAACTTGACGTTGCAAAATCGTTAGTCGAAAGAGAGGGGTTCTCAGATTCCGTCTTACTACCGGTGGACCATGTCATTGGAAAATCCTTTGACCCTGAAACCGAATCACATATTGTGACCAAACGGAGTATCCCGGAGGGTTGGCAAGGATTGGATATCGGTCCCGAAACCGTATCGGCGTTTGGTGAACAGATTCAAACAGCAAAGACTGTGGTGTGGAATGGACCTTTAGGGGTCTATGAATTTGAGAAGTTCGCACAAGGCACAATTTCGGTTGCAAAGCAGATCGCAGATTCAGAATCAGTGAGCATTATTGGCGGTGGCGATTGTGTCGCGGCGATACAACAAGCTGGTGTTGCTGATCGGATGGCGCATATCTCGACTGGGGGTGGTGCCTCCTTAGAGTTCTTAGAAGGGAAACCCCTACCCGGTATCGTTGCTTTAACGGATCGGGAGAGATAACTTCCGCTTCGGAAAACTGAGCCTGAAGCGGTGCGAAAGGAAAAATTAGTGATCAGCAGTCGGCAGTCGGTGAAGAGCTTTTGCTAAACCTAAGCGCGTAGCCTGCAACATCGGCGCAGGGTTTTTGCTGGGGTGTTTCTTTAGGTCTACGGAAAGGCACTTCAATTATCAAACCTACCTGACCGAACCGCAAGGAATAATTAAAAAATGTTTGATAAAATAGTTCCCCGTAGTGAAGACTACGCAAAATGGTATACGCAGGTCATTCGTCAAGCTGAGATGGCTGACTATGCTCCCGTGCGAGGATGTATGGTCGTACGTCCTTACGGCTACGCGCTCTGGGAGAACGTCAAAGAACAATTGGATACCCGGTTCAAAGAAACGGGACACCAAAACGCCGCTTTCCCCCTCTTCATTCCGATGAGTTTTATCGAAAAGGAAGCGGAGCACGTCGAGGGCTTTAAACCAGAACTCGCCGTTGTTACGCACGGTGGTGGGAAAAAACTGGAAGAACCGCTTGTCGTGCGACCGACTTCTGAAACTATTATCGGTTACATGTATAGTCAGTGGATCCAGTCTTACCGGGATCTACCCGTCCTTATCAATCAATGGGCGAACGTCGTCCGATGGGAATTACGTCCCCGTCTTTTCCTAAGAACGATGGAATTCTTCTGGCAAGAGGGACATACGGCTCATGCAACACACGAGGAAGCCGAAGAAGAGACACTTCGTATCCTGGACCTCTACGCCGATTTTGCGATCAATGAAGCTGCGATACCTGTCATTCCCGGACGTAAGAGTGACAGTGAAAAGTTTCCCGGCGCGCTAACTTCCTATACCATCGAAGCGATGATGGGTGATAAACGTGCCCTTCAAGCTGGCACTTCACACGACTTAGGGCAGAATTTTTCCAAAGCTTTCGATATTCAATATCTCGATGCAAACCAGAAACAGCAACACTGCTGGACGACCAGTTGGGGGGTAAGCACCCGAATGATCGGGGCGATTATCATGGCACACGGAGATGACCAAGGGTTGGTTCTACCACCGAGGCTCGCACCCACTCAGCTCGTCATCGTGCCAATCGTTCCTAAAAATAAGGACAGCGATAAGCAAGCCGTCATGCAAGCCGTTGATGGGATCTGTGAAACTTTGAATGGCATTCGTTACCATGTTGACGATAGACATGACTATTCACCCGGCTGGCGATTCAACGAATGGGAACTCAAAGGTGTACCCTTACGCATAGAGATCGGTCCCCGTGATTTGAGCAAACAGCAGATGGTCCTTGCACGACGCGATATACCGGGCAAGGAAGGCAAGGTGTTTGTGCCGATCGACAACGCTGCCGAGACGGTGAAGCAGATACTCGACACGATTCAAGCGGATATGCTCAAGCGGGCAACCGACTTCCGCGATATGAATACCTTTAAACCTACCACCTACGACGCCTTTAAAGAGGTTATTGAAGATGGGTTCGCATACGCTCGCTGGTGCGGTGATGCCGCTTGTGAAGAACAAGTCAGAGAAGAAACACAGGCGACGATCCGATGTATCCCCATGGAACAGCCCGGTGGAGATGGTGAATGTATTGTCTGTGGTAAATCCGCGAAAGAAGTCGCGGTCTTTGCTCGGGCATATTAAAAAATAGAAGTCAGTAAAAGAGGCTTTTGACTTGATCAGAAACCTCTTTACTGATAGCCGACGGCTAATAGCCGATAGCCATAAAGAATATGAGTATACTCGTTAATAAAAATACAAAAGTCCTCGTTCAAGGCATCACAGGTCGTTCTGGACGCTTCCACACAGAGCAATGTGCGGCTTACGGCACCCAGATTGTTGCGGGCGCGGTCCCCGGCAGAGGTGGATCCGATGTGAATGGTATCCCTGTGTATGACACTGTAGCAGAAGGGGTTGCCGCAACAGGCGCGGATACCTCGCTGGTTTTCGTTCCCGCTCGCTTCAACGCCGCAGACTCCGTTATGGAAGCCGCAGAAGCAGGGATTCAACTGATTGTCTGCATCTCCGAACACATTCCTGTTCTCGACATGGTCAAAGCGAAGGCGTTCCTTCAAGGAAAATCGACCCGATTAATCGGACCGAACTGCCCTGGCGTCATCACGCCCAGTGAATGCAAAATCGGCGTTATGCCCGAGTTTGCCTATACACCCGGCAACGTTGGAATCGTCTCCCGAAGCGGCACTTTGACTTACGAAGCCGCCTATCAACTGAAGCGACTCGGCATTGGACAGTCCACCTGTGTCGGCATCGGGGGCGACCCGGTAATAGGGACAAACTTCGTTGATGTCCTCAAACTCTTTGAGGCGGACGAGAATACACACGCAATCGTCTTGATAGGTGAGATCGGTGGAACGGCTGAGGAAAAAGCGGCGGCGTTTGTGAAGAACGAAATGACGAAGCCTGTTGTCGGTTTTATTGCTGGGCAGACCGCACCGCCGGGGAAGCGAATGGGACACGCTGGTGCCATTATCTCTGGTGGACAAGGCACCGCTGCTGATAAAATTCGGGCACTTAAAGATGCCGGGATCGCCGTTGCTGATAGTCTTGCCACTATTGGAGAAACCGTAACACAACTTTTGTAAAACCCAAGGTATATCGACACTTCGGTAGACATGGTTCCGCATCCTACGTGTCGTTGTGCGTTGTAGCACAAACTTTTAGTTTGTATTCTTTGTTGTACATCTCACAGTTGGCACGACAATCATGTAAAAGTCAAGGCACCCACACGCTAAAGCGTGGGGCTTGTGCTTCGTAGACCGCAGCGCTTCCGAGGAAACGTCTTAGGCAGTCTCCACAGAGGGACCCAAGGCGGCCCTCAAGATGTTTAGCGCAGCGTTTACGTCCCTATCGTGGTCAGATCCACAGTCGGGGCATGTCCACTGTCTATCCCAAAGAGAAAGGTTTTCGTTGTGATGTCCGCAATCCGAACACGGTTTTGTGGTAGGTGTCCACTGTCCGATTTGAACAAACTCACGCTTATGTTTTCGACACTTATACTTCAATATCTCAACAAACTGGTAAAAGGCGAGGTCAGAGACTTTACGTCCCCAGAGGCGTTTCATACCCTCAAGGTTCAGCGTCTCGGTAACGATCGTATCAAACCTTTCGCACAGGTCAGTAGCAACCTTGTAGTGCCAGTCCTTGCGTTGGTTGGCGATATGCCGATACAACCGCGCAAGGTCTCTGACAGCACGCCACCAGTTATTAGAACCTTTTACCTTTCGGCTGATAGCTTTGTTGAGGGTGCGAAGTTCTTTCAAGGCGTGTTTGAAAAATTGTGGCGATTGTTTCTTTTCGCCGTTGCTAAAGGTCAAGTAGGTCTCCATACCAAAATCTATTCCTACGCTCTCACCTGTAGCAGAACAGGGTTGGGTAGTGGAGGCATCTGTAACCACGTAAAGCCAATAGGTGCCAACACGATCACGAAGGATTTGGATAAAGTAAACTTTACCCTCGTAGTCGCGGTGTTGATGAAAAGAGAACCAGCGTTTGTTGAACCTCAAGCGTTGCTGCCTGTCGTCCCACGCTTTAAAAGAGAGGCGAACACGCCCTGCTTCAAGGAGATACGCCGATTGGAACTTCGCAGAACGGTATCTTCCTTTACGCTTGAACTTTGGAAGCCCACCGAGTCGGTCAAAGAACCGTTCATAAGCGGTATGGATACGGATAATCACTTCGTCAAGCGTATCGCGGGGTATCCACGCCCAGTGTTGCTTCGTGCGTCCAAGCAACTTTGTCAAGTGCGGTTGCAGGCGAAAACGCCCGCATATTTCCCGTATCTACGGTAATATCGCTTTTCCAACTTCAGAAAGTAGTTATGGACATCCGCAAGGTCGTCAAGCATATTCCCCAGACGCACATTCTTTGGGTGTTCGCGCAGTTGGAACTTGTATGTTCTGCGATTCTTTTTCTTTTTTCGTTGCCTCATGGACTTTCACGTATCACGCCTTTATCCCCTAACGAGTGGGAGGCAGGCACGCAGTCTTGCGACTACGCTCGTTATGCCTGCCAACGTGATACATATATTGAACCACAATTCACGAAAAATGTCAAGTGTTTTTTCAAAAAAACGCTGTGGCCTTACACACGAGGGCCGACTTTCCTCCCCAACCTAAAGGTAGGGTCTCCAGTCCGTATTTTAGATGATTATAAGTTTTACTATAGTAAGTTGAATCTGGGCATCGTTCTCCTATGGACATATCGCCCTGTTGGGCTGAAATCCAGAAATCCCGTTTGAATTCACCAGAAACCACTGCGTAATGTAATGGAGCAGTGACCAGAGTTAATAGTTTAAAAAATGAAGAAGGACATCGCTTATCTGCACACCAAGAAACAGGAGCAGCAACCGATTACTGTGTTGACCTGTTACGATTATCCGACCGCTTGCTTGCAAGACGAGGCGGGCATTGATATTGTCTTCGTCGGCGACAGCGTTGGAACCAACGTTCTCGGCTATAAGAACGAGACGGAGGTGACGATGGAAGATATGCGTCATCACCTCAAAGCAGTACGCCGTGGTGTCACGAACGCTTACCTCCTCGTTGATATGCCCTATGCCGCCGATCGCGATGCAACGCAAGCCATCACAAATGCGAAACGCTTTCTATCCGATGGAGCAGACGGTGTTAAATTGGAAGGTGGTATGGAAAAGGTCCCTATTGTTTCCGCACTCACCGAGCAGGGGATAGACACCTGCGCGCATATCGGTCATAATCCACAAATCCACGGGACCAAGGCATCCACCCACGGAAGAACCTTTGCCAAGGCGAAACAACTCATTGAATCAGCAAAGGCACTCGCAGACGCTGGCGCGGCACTCATCGTCCTCGAGAAAATCACGGAAGAAGTAAGTCAAATCATAACCGATATTCTCGCTATTCCGACCATCGGTATCGGGGCAGGACGATTCTGTGACGGGCAAGTACTCGTTATCAACGATATATTAGGTATAGGTCCCCCACTCAAACATGCCAAACGCTATCAAGATTACGGTCATCTGACTTTTGAGGCAATCTGCCGGTATAAGGAAGAGGTAGCGGGCGGCACATTCCCTACAGACGCGAACGCCTCACACATCCCGCCCGATAAACTTGCGCGAGTGCAGAAGTGGCTAAAATCAACGCACTAATTCGCTTGGTCGTAGGTTAGATAACAATATTCCGCTGTGTCAACAACCCGTATGCCCTTTAACTGCAGAGGCTCCTTGAAAAAAGGGGCATCTAACACCCACGTGTGGTATTCGCCTTGCTCGCCGCAGGCATCAACGGGTAGCTGCTTCAGTTCTGAGATGAGTTCCGCATCTAAATATCTACCAGCAATCGTAGGCAGAAAGTACTTTTTGTAAGCAAGAGAACAGATGACTTCGAACTTCTCAGAGATGAGAGTGTCCAGTAGAGTGTGCCGATCTAACTCCCATAACGGTTTATAGACACCTACCAGATTTGTTGCGACACCGTCAATCCAATTGGGCATCCCGCCTACAGTTGAAATATCTCCTGTGATTAGGACTTCAATTCCACTATCTCTAAGGATTCGAATCTGTTGGCGATAACTTGATCGATAGGATTCAGTAATAGGCATGAACTCGATCGGAATTCCGATTTTTCGTGCCTGTAGTTCCATGAGTGGTATCGGGTGTGCGTAAAATTGCCGATTATCCGCTGGAACAAAACAGACAAGTCTCCTTATATCGTAGAGATTTAAGGAGACTTGAAGCGCGAGCGCAGAGTCTTTTCCGCCTGTCCACGATACTGCAGCTTTCATCAGGTTAGGCATCCAGAGGCACTACGTCGGCATAGACGTAAGTTGGGGAAGTGTTACGGCTTGAGTGAATCTTATCATTGCTGTCTTTCGTAGAAACGATGTCTCTCTGGACGACTTTACCCGGTTTCGCGGCAACCGGAGAACTAAACATCGGTCCATCAACAACACATGTATGGAACTCACCGTTTTCGCCGAGCGGATCCACCCCATCGGGTAAATCAGCGAGGAGTCCGGCATCGAACCAACGTCCTGCAAAATCGGCAGGAACCTTGGTAGGATTGAGGGCGGTAATAATAGCACGCATGCCAGAAGCGATCATTTCATCGGCAAGTTGTGTTGTATTTTTTCCCCACACTGGAAAAATAGGTGTAAAGCCAGTTCCACTCAGTTTCTCTTCTCGGTATTCACGGATGTCTTCTAAGAACAGATCCCCAAATGCGAAATGTGATGTCCCCAAATGTTCGGGTAAGGCTTCCACTTCAGCAAGAAATTTCCGCATCGCGTCTTCGTAAATCGCGTTTGAACAAGGATAGGGAATCGGTATCTCGTACAATGGAACTCCGAGCCTCTCCGCCTGTTGCTTTAGCACCCATGCTGGCGTAGAGTGGATGGAGACACGATCAAACGTCTTTGTGACAGTCGTAAAAATACCGCGTACATCGTAGTGTTCCGGCTGTTGACGCAGTGTATGAAGTGCCCACGCAGAATCTTTGCCTGAAGACCAAGAAACGAAGACTGGGACAGGTGTCGTATTGTTTGTCTGCTTTGTCATTATTAAACCTTTCTGTTTTTAAAACCGCATCTACAATGCCAAAAAGTTGCTGAGTAGGCTCTTTCCAGCGGCTGTCAAAATCGACTCTGGATGGAACTGCACACCCCAGATAGGTAAGGTTTTATGCCGAAGTCCCATGATTTCATCTTGGTCTGTCCAAGCAGTAATCTCAAGGCACTCCGGCAGCGTCTCTCTTTTTACGATGAGCGAGTGATAGCGAGTGGCTTCAAATGGGTTATCCAATCCTTTAAAAAGCTCAATCTCGTTATGTGCGATCATTGAGGTTTTCCCGTGCATCAACCGATCTGCTCTGACGACATCACCACCGAACACATCTCCAATACATTGATGACCGAGGCAAACGCCTAAAATCGGGACTTTACCAGCGAAGTGCTTTATGGTATCGTTGGATATACCCGCTTCTTTCGGCGTGCAAGGACCGGGTGAAATGACAATCCGTTCAGGTGCCAGCGCATCTAATGCGTCCACTCCTATTTTTCGACTCCGATGAACTTCCAAGTCAGCACCGAGTTCACCCAAGTACTGCACCAAATTATAGGTAAAGGAGTCGTAGTTATCAATCATTAAAACCATCTTTTAATTATTCCTTGCGGTTCGGTGAGGTGGGTTTGGATGTTTACCTGCCTCTCCGTATGTCCGCCTGCGCCGTTGTTGCAGGCTGCGCGCTTAGGGTTTCGTTAAATCACTGAAACGACAAAAATCGACGATTATTCCTCACAATAAAAAACCCTGTTCTGCCAATGCAATAGCGCTGAGCATTGCTCGCGCTTTACTCACGGTTTCGTAGTACTCCGTTTCAGGTACTGAATCCGCAACGATACCACCCCCTGCTTGCACATAAGCCGTGCTGTCTTTGATAACCGCGGTTCGGATAGTAATTGCTGTATCTGCACTACCGGAGAAACTGAAATAACCCACCGCTCCTCCGTACGTAGCACGACGCGTCGGCTCAAGTTCATCAATGATTTCCATTGCGCGTATCTTCGGTGCCCCAGAGAGGGTCCCAGCAGGGAGACACGAGCGCAGAACATCAAAAGCCGTCAGGTCTTCGCGTAATCGTCCAATGACGCGTGAAACGATGTGCATCACGTGCGAGAAACGCTCGACTATCATAAGGTCGGTCACCTCAACGGTGTGATATTCACAGACCCGACCGAGATCGTTCCGTCCTAAATCAACGAGCATGACGTGCTCTGCCCGTTCCTTCGGATCCGAGAGAAGTTGCTGCCCCAACTCCCGGTCTTCCTCAGTGGTTGTACCGCGCGGACGTGTTCCGGCAATCGGAACAGTCTGAACAATTCCATCCTCTACTCGCACCATCATTTCTGGCGATGCCCCTACGATGTCAAAACCATCGAGTTGTAGATAATACATGTAGGGCGATGGATTGATCATTCGCAATGCCCGATATATCTCGAACGAGTCTACAGACACCGGACAACTGAATCGCTGCGAAGGCACAACTTGGATAATGTCGCCTGCGGCTATGTATTCCTTAGCGCGCCGAACAGCCGTTTCGTAATCGGATTTCGTGAAATTTGATTGCGGCTCAGATATGATTTCGTCATACTGTTCCTGATGATCGCTACTCTCCCTGTGTAAAGGTGCTTCGGATGCAGTTGTCAGTTTCTCGACCAATGCCTCAATTTTCGCAATGGCATTCGCATAAGTCGTATCCACATCTCCATCGATATGTGCGTTCGCCACAACCTTGATCTGGTGGTTCACATGGTCAAATATCAGAAGCGTCTCGGCAATCATGAAGAAGCAATCCGGCAGCTGTAGTTCATCTTTAGTATTATCTGGCAATTCCTCGACGAAACGCACCATATCATAACTCATATAACCGACTGCACCCCCGTGGAATTTGGGTAACTCTTCGCTGTCAACAGGTCGGTAGTTCTGCATCAATTCCTCAAGAGCACTCAACGGATCTTCATATTCCTGAACGACGGTTTCGCCTTTCTCCAAATACTCAATGGTGACCTGATGCCCTTTACTATAGAAAAGAACCGAGGGTTGACTCCCCAAAAAAGAGTAACGCGCAAGGGTTTCACCACCTTCAACGCTTTCGAGCAAGAACGCATAATTATCTGGCATCAACTTGTAAAAAGCAGACACTGGAGTCTCCATATCCGCCAAAATCGATCGGTATACCGGTATTGTGTTTCCTGATTTCGCTGCCTCGCGAAAATCTTCCAATGTGGGATAATACATTTTTCAATTATTCCTTGCGGTTCGGTCAGGTGCGTCTGGAGTTCAGGTTCTTCCCCGTATATCCACCTGCGCCGTTGTTGCAGGCTATCGTTTTGTTTAATTCTTTAAACGGACATACGCTTGTTTGAATCCGAAGCTTTATAATTTTAGCCTCTCCAAACGCCCGACCATCCCTTAATAGGTCATTAAGGGCTTTCTTATAAAATCGAGACTGTAGATGAATTTAATCAAGCAATTCTCGAACGGATGCAAGGATACAAGAATCGACGAAGTATCGGAGTCTAATAAACGGCATCTGCATCGAAAATCTTTTCACCTACTATATGTGTTGACTCTCCATCGGGGGAAACTTCTCGAAAAAAGCAGGAGCGATAACCGACATGACACGCTGCGACCTTCTGCTCAACCTTTAGGAGTAGGGCATCACCATCACAATCTACTGCGATAGATTTAACCGTCTGTGTATGCCCTGAAGTCTCCCCCTTTATCCACAACTTTTGGCGGGAACGGCTCCAGAAGCAAACACGTCCTGTATTCAACGTTTCTCTTAGTGCCTCAGCGTTCATATAGCCTACCATTAGGATCTCGTTGTTCGTCTCGTCTTGAATGACTGCCGCGACTAAACCGTCACGGTCATACTTAAGTTCCGATAGAATTTTCATTTTTTTAATTTACCTTGTGGAGGAACGGCAGACATTTCAACGTTGACGTGCCTTCCTCAAATCCGCCTGCGCCGTTGTTGCAGGCTACGGTTTCTGATACTTTACAGTGAATCACAGTCCAGATCACAGGGAATCACTGTCTAAGGTTACCTTGCAAAAAAAATACCTTATGCCGCCGGGATCGGTGTGCATAAGGCTTCAATAGGACTTAAAAATAAAAAATGACGATTTTCAATATCTATTTCAGTTATCCGTTTGAACGCACACTCCCCCGCAGGTTTCCATTGGACCGCCACCAATGCCAGTAGTTGGATATGCTATGTAAGCTGGAGTGTGAACGTAAAAATACCATTACTTTTTGCTTCTCAACGATGGTTGATAATTACCAAATCTTTCAGTCCATCTACGTTTGATATTAACAAGACTTACGCAATTTCAAATAAAGACGCTGCGTAAGCCCTGTTAAATTTTTGCCAAACTGGATCTGGAGTAGAGACGGTTCGGCGAGATTGCTAGTCTCCCGAGCCATAACACTACTAAGCAAAAATTACCAGTACAGGTTTTATAAACCGCAGGATAATTGTTACTTGATTCCTTTCAGGCATAATTATGAACGGACTACTATATAATACCACATCTGTTTTGTATTGTCAAGTTTTTTGTTGAAAAAATATTTGCAATAAATCGTGCAACGTGATATTATATATGTATTACAATTGAATAAATTAATGGTTCAGGTGCCGAATTACGGAGAATAGGGAAGCGCGGTGAGAATCCGCCACGGCCCCGCCACTGTGAACGATCAGCCTCTATCAAGGGCAATTTCCGCTGAGAAACCACTGTCAGACAACTGATGGGAAGGTTCAACGGAACTCTGTAGTGCCAGTTATGGCTTACAACTACGCTAAATGATCGGAAGTCAGGAGACCTGCCTGAATCATGTTTCACGCATCTGCTTTCGCGGGAAAGCGGTGGAACAGAGCACAGTATCCTGTCAGATCAGAAGTAGAAATACCCACATAAGGTATGGAACTCTTCCACACATTTGCAGGATATACCTTACACAAAGTGTCGCTTCTTCCCCTGTCTTTCCGATGAAAGCAGGGGTTTTTTGTTTCATTACGGAGGTTTTTAATGAACAAAGTTGTAGCGGCGTCGCTTGCAAGCGCGTCTAAAAAAGTTGATCGGCGGCACTTCTTGTGCTATTCACTCCTACTTCTCGGTGCGATCCTTTTTACATGCCTCGTGAGTCCTACCTTTGGACAAACAGAGGAACCAAACGCAGCGGTTGTCATAAATGCCCTGACATTTCCCGACTTGGGCATTGTCGCTTCTCTCTCTCTCATCGATCTGAATGAGCCGAGTGAGAGACGGGCTGTTGACAATGAGATACTCCGCATCGGCTTTGATCCGATATTGCGGCGGCGGGCGATTGGTCTCTCTATTCACGGGCATCTCGCCTATATCACGAGTTTCAACTTACCCATCACTGGCGAAACAAGTTCCGGTGATAACATCTATATTATTAACTTGGAAGATCGAGAGTTTGTTGGTGAAATCCCGATCCAAGCGGGCACAACGCCGCAGCAGGTCGCTTTGGTCAGTGATCAGAAGTTGTACGTCACCTGTGCCGCGACGCATGAGGTACATGTCGTTGACATTCCGAATCGCAATGTGACAAAGGTCCTCACCGGTTCTTTCAACAAACCGACCGGTATCACGCTCCTCAACGGCAAAGCCTACGTCACGAACCCCGCGTGGGAGTGGGATCCGGTTGCACGGAAAACAACCTATTACGATAGCACTGTCACAGTGATTGATACAGAGACAGATATCATATTGAAATCCATTCTGGTGCCAACGAACGCAAGCGGAATCCTCAACGATGGCGAATCCACCGTCATCGTCAAAACAACGGGCAATTACAATGACATCTCGGGGCATCTCATTCTGATTGATGCGAATACCGATGAGGTTCTGGAAACAGTTAACCTTAAACTGACACCCGGCTCCTTCGCCCTCAATTCAGAAAAGCAGTTGTTTATCCAGGGCAGTTGGCAAAACCCTGGGTTGCTTATCTACGATATCCCATCGCGAGACTGGATTCGAGATAAAGACAATACGATTGCTAATTTCAGTAACGACGCAGATACATCTATCAGTGGAGGACTGACCTTCGCCCCAGATGGAAATCTCTATATTACCCAACCCGACTGGTCGGGCGGCGGACAGGATTTCGTTCGCGTTATGGATGGGACAGATGCGTCTCTCCTAAGATCCTACCGTGTCGGACCCGGCGGTTCTATTTTGGGGTTCGCCAGGATTGTCCCGCGACGTGAAGACATCAACAACGATGGATTCGTCAATATGAAAGATATGATAATCGCAAGTCGTTTTCTCGGGGACGAGGGTGCCGGGATAGTTGCTGATGTCAATGGAGACGAAATGGTTGATATCCTTGACCTGGTGCTGATCGGTCAGGGACGCTAATCTGCCATTCGTAGGCGAGGTCTCTAATGGTCATAGGGCATCGATCATCTGTTATTGGAAGAATGCTCGTCAACAATCAGCAATTCGCTGAAAGCCGACAGCTGACGGCTGACGGCTATAAAATAGCGCGAGTCTTGTGGATCTTGCCGTTGCTCCTTGCTTTGCTCAGTTGCACTTCAGCCCCCAAAGAGGAACCGATCTCATGGGAGATAACGTTTTTTTCATTGGGGGCAAAGGTGCAATTTGGAACGATAGCACCCATACAACGCCTCAGTGCCTTTAATCCTGACGATGTGAGGGTCGCACAACTCAACTTTCCTGTGCCACCCCGTCGGACAGAATCTCTCTATTTTGAATGGAACGAAGGGGAGACCTATAGGTTTGAGGCGACCTTATCTACGGGGGATGTTACCGTTCAAAGTGTGACGGCGCCGCGGACATACACACAAGGGAATTTAGAGATCGCTATTCCCTATGGTGCGGCGAGTCAGTCGGGTTCAGGGAATACCTCAGAAAAGGTCCAGAAGGCACTCGTTTTGCATGAAAGTGAAATGACCGCTACCGTCCTTGTTACAAACGGGAATGTACCAACAACCTTTGATTTGGAACTTTGTCTGCCATCAACCGTAACCGTTGCTCGCTTTCCAGCAGATTGGGAGCGTGAAACAGTGGGAGCGAAAACTTGTCTCTCTACCACCGGTAGGCTTGGTGTCGCATCGGAGGTGTGGTACCGTGAATTAGTTTTGAGAACATCCGCGGCAGACCAGTTGGACAGACAAGAGATTTCAGGCGTTGTCCGATTCACAACAGATGCAGGACAGACGTGGGAACAGCAAGCAGCCGTGCAGTTGCGGATAGCGACTATTTCTGAGATCGCCGAATACCTCTCCATCGAATCAATTGAGATGCCTACGGACGCAATGGGGACGGTGGATCGGAAGCAGCGAGAAGATACTATCTATTATCCGCGACCGTTATTCAGTTGGCTCCAAACGCCACAGACCAATGCATTCGAGCCTACAACGTATCAAACCGTGGAACTCCGCAATCGAGGTGAAGAGACTATCCACGTGGTTGTGTCATCAACCAACACGGGGACGAAAAATGGTAAAACTGTTCCTTTTCTCGCACCTCCAGAGACAGTGAACGGACGGACGAATCGAAGCGTGGCGTTTGCGAGTCTCCCGGGTGGCACGGTTACAGAAATTCCTTTGCCTATCTATTTTCATCCAGTGTATTTAAGTCAGGGTAAGATAGAACAGGCGATCCCTGGAGAGTATGAACGTGACGTTACAGTAAAGGTTTGGGGAAGTGACACGACAATTCTTCGCGAACAGCGTCCACTGCACCTCATCGTTCCAAACCAACAAGCGTTGCTCGTAAGTCTATTGGCAATTATCAGCAGTTGTATCGGTTTCGCAACTGTCTTACGATTCCATAAGCGACTTTTCGCGGGTTTCACAACGAAGCATCTAATTGTAATTGCGCTGTTCAGCACAACGGTTTTTGTAGCGGTGATGGTTCCGTCAACGCTGTTCCTTAACTTAGTCCGCGCTATCTTAGGTCCCGTCTCTGTACTGCTGACTGGATTAATCAATGAAACGCTCTACTATGCCTTGCTAACGGCACTACTGATATACATCAATGGAGATCCAAAAAATACTGAGACCACACATCATCTTCGCGCGAAGGGAAGTGGCGTAATCTTGCTTGTCTCTGCGGTGCGTCTGCTTTTGGGAGGCGTAACGTTCGGGCTTTTCACTCCGATGGCGATCGTCTATACCGGCACAAGTGTACTCTTACTGGAAACCGGATTCTTGCTTGTGCGAAATCGCCCGCTACTGGCGTGGGCAGTCGTATTGGGCATCTGTGATGCGCTCTCCGTTTATGTCGATTTTCAACTCTCTATACTGTTCTATCGGCTTTTCTACGCCGATTGGTATATCGTTCTCCGAATTTTAATAGAAGGGTTCGTCTATACATTTATCGGTGTGCTTCTCGGCGCGCGGTTGGGGCGAGGATTATGGCGTGTAGCAGAGTAGCCGTCAGCCGACTGCCAATACTACAGAATTACTTTACATTATGAGGACTATTACAATGAAGCGAATTCAATTTTTGAGTCTACTTTGGTTGTTCATCACCTTACCGCTTAACGTCACGACAGCGGATATGAGCGTCACTTGGGTCCGGACGGGCGTAGTGTTTGAAACGGAGCACGGCGTAATGCTTGAAACAAAAAATAAAAACGGTGTTGAGGGCGAAATCAACATCGCATTCGAGACGAGCGGCACGTCACACGAATTAGCAGAAGATTCTGCAATCCAAATGCTTGATGCACATCGCGTTTTGTTCCAATTTGCATGGCAACCGAACCAAAATTACCAATTTCACTTGAATGATAGCGAAATAACAGCGACTTCGCCGCTGAAGCCGGAGCCTTATCTCATCCGCACTGTTAAATTAGATGGACTCTTGTCGTTGATGGAAAACCTTCGGCAGCCTGCGAAACCCACAGCACTCGCCTTAGGACATGGAAATACGCCTCCCTTAGCAATCGCAACCGACAGCGGACACGTTGCAGTACTCCAACCCCTGACGGGTGAAGTTCTCTGGAAAACACGTATCTCGGAAGGTTATGTAAGGCGGATGGCGTTCAGTCCCGATGATACGCAACTCTATATTGGTGAACAAGCGGCAGATGGATTTATCTACTGCTACGACTTGACGACTGATAAACCGACACTTCGTTGGAAATATCGCACTGCCGATGACATCGAAACCTCCACGCCAAGTAATCCTGATAGTGTCTATGCGTGGGTGAGTTATCCCGGTCCATCGTGTATGCGAACGTTGGCGAATGGAGACCTTTTAGTGGCAGGCGTGCACTCGTGGACAGAGAATAACACGCCGCTTAAGAAATCCCAACTCTATAGATTCAATGGAAAAACAGGAGATGTTATCTGGAAATGGGCTCGTGAGGGCGCGGTGCCGAGGGTGATACGCTGGTTTGATGTAAGTGTTGATGGAAAAACACTCGCGCTCTTAACGGATAGTGGGCATAACTTGCAAGGGAGTGCAACGGATGAAAGCGACGCTGGCAATGGGAAGCTCTCTGTCCTCAATGCAGAAGATGGAACAGAACAGTGGCACATGGATATTGAACCGCTGCGTGAGTATTTCACGCAGGTCACATTCTGGCGGGGTGTCAGCATGTCTCCCGATGGTAAGTTCATCAACGTGACAACCGACGATGGACGGGCATTCATCTTTGGTGTGAATAAGCCGGAACCGGTATGGCAGGAAAACCTGACGACTCCACTGGAGGTGAGTGGTGTCCCTATCACCGCGACTGCTGGCACCATCGGCGCGACAGATGCCGCAGCCCTCTTCGTTACGGGGGACACGTATATCCCATATCATCTACGAAAGGGGGCACAAAAGCCCTCAGCAGGGCATCCCAACGGGATGACGTTGTTCGCCTATTCGTGGCACGGCGAAAAGATCTGGCAATGGAAACTTGAAAATATGCCACAAGGTTTACGCATTGACGCAAAGGACCGTTATGCCGTGCTGTCGGTTTCCAAGCGAGCACAGGACCCGAATGAGAGCCTGCATGGGGTGTCAGTGTTCGATCTGACAGCGGAGGGCAACGGTTTGGCGAAGTATCTGCACACCTACCGCACAGAGGGGCAACTTCCTTACGACACGCTCGCGATCAGCCCGGACGGTGCTCTGATTGTTGTTGTTGAGGTCCCGATCACGATGTCAGACGAAACCGTCCGTGGAAAGAGTCGGGTACATGTACTGTATTGATTTGTCCCAAGGACAACCTAACCCAGAAAAAAATGAAGGGGAACAACTATATGTTGTTCCCCTTGATCGCAACTTCAAAACAGTGTACAAAAATCCCGAAAACGACTATGCCCCTTGACCTTGAGATACCGCATTCTGAGCAACAGCGTTCTGCGTCGATACAATCACACCCTGTAACGCCTGAAAATAGTTCATTTCAGCCATCTTGATTGCCTGTGTATCTCCGCTTGCGCGTGCCCGTCTGAGTGCCTCCCAACTCAACGCCAGCATCCGGTTCGTTTGCTCTAAAATTCTCCAATCCGCGTTCGAAATCATGATAGCCCCCGAAATTTGGTTACGCTATTGGCGGTTTGTTGTTCCGCTCAAACAGCGCATTCAATGCCTCGCTCAACAGGTCTTGAATACTCGTGTCCTTCTCCAACGCGAGCATTTTCAACTGCCGATGCACGTCCTTGTCGAAATGTCCAGAAATCATCTTTTTGCCCTGACGGGATGGCGGCACCATTGGATTCGGTTTTGGTGTTGTTTCAACGGCAACCCCATCCTCGCCTGACAGAATTGTTACTGTTTTCATAATGATGTATGCCTCCATACATGTCCACATGCAAACATGTATACATGTATGAAAGTATATTACGTTCGGTTTGCAGATCGGTTTCAGATTGGGAAAATTTAATTTGCCGTGCAAGAACTTGATTTCCTATACACCAATCCCCTCCAAAATTCGCAAGCACAAAAATCCAAAATCTGCTATACTAATTGCAAACTGAAACTGAATCATAGGAGAAAAAATGACAAAATGGGCACTATGCGTAGTGATATTCCTCTGTTTAGGAATCGCTGCTCACGACAGCATTGCAAAAGAACTCACATTAGATGATATTTTTCCAACTGATCGGGTTATAGAGGTGCAGATCACGGTCTCGCAGCAGGATTGGGACACAATTCGATATCAGTCCCGGGATTTTATGACGGCACTCGGTGCGTCTCGGCAATTTAAGCCGATGGAGAGTCCGTATACCTATGTTGAGGCAAGTGTTAGTATTGATGGTGTGGTCTTTCCAAAGGTAGGGTTGCGTAAAAAAGGGTTTATCGGTTCGCTGAGCAGCACCCGTCCCTCTCTCAAAATCAAGCTGAATCATATCGACAAAGCGGGTGAAATTGAAGGGCTGACGAACCTAACACTCAATAACAATAAACAAGACACAAGTTTAATGAGCCAATTTGTGGGGTATGCCCTGTTTAATGCAATTGGATCGCCCGCCCCACGATGCGCGTATGCGAAAGTGACGGTGAATGGAGAAAATCTCGGGATATATTCACACGTAGAGACCTTCCGTAGACCGTTGTTGAAACGCGCCTTCGGCAACAGCAACGGTCCCCTCTATGAAGGCACGGTCGTGGACTTTTACGAAGAATGGGAAAATAGTTTTGAACATAAACGCGGGGACAACGCGCGCGGTAGAGCACATATCATTGCCTTGATTAACGTTCTGGCGAACCCAAAAGCAACAGAGGCTGACATCGGTGAGTTGGTCGATTTAGACTCGTTTTACAGGTTTTGGGCAATTGAAGGTTTAGTCGGATTCTGGGATGGTTACTCCGGGAATAAAAACAACTTTTTCGTCTATCTGAACCCTGAAGACAACAAATTCTATTTCCTTCCATGGGGCATGGATTCCATCTTTACAAAAATGAGCAAGCTTGAGTTCATGAACGACAGGCGCGCACCGATCTCGGTCAAAACACAAGGTTTGATTGCCTACAAATTGTATCAATTCGAGACTGGAAGGCAACGGTATGCCGAGGTGCTCACTGAGATTTTAGACAACCATTGGAACACCTCAGAACTGTTAGCCACATTGGACAAAGCCGTTGTCATGGTTGAACCACATTTAGTGTCTGTGCAACGCGTCATTGAAGAAGATTGGAGTAGAGGATGGGGGAAAGACCCCAAGAAACCGACCTTTGAAAGTGAACTGGAGGCAGTTCGCGACTTCATCCGCAACCGCAAAAGTGACATACAAGCGGAAATCGCTAACGGGATGCCAGTATGGCGCAAGCGACCGGACCCACCGTTCGTCATCGCAGAAGATGGCGATTTCATGAAAAGTTTCCTGAAATCAATAGAAGATACCTTGGCAGGTGCCGCACGCATGGGAGATCTTGAAGCCATTAAACAGCACATAGCGGACGGTGTTGATGTTAATGCCCTGTTTTTTGAGATGCCTCCTTTAACATGGGCAGCAATGATGGGACAAACAGAGGCTGCCAGACTGCTGCTCCAACATGGGGCGGAGGTTAACGGTAGAAATAGCGACGATAACACGGCTTTACATCTTGCCGTATTTTTGGGACGCGCTGGAACCGCTGAATTGCTCCTAAAAAGCGGAGCCGATGTCAACGCGAAAAACGATGATAGTGCCACACCCGTAGACCTCTTACAGGTCCCGTGGGAAATGACAAGGCTTCTGACAAGACCCATGGGCATAGAGTTAGAACAAGCGCAGGTTGAAGCAGGAAAAGCCAAAATTCGGGAGTTATTTGGCGTTGGAGGGACATTCGATGATGCGGACACATCCCCTGCACAGAATTTATCCGAAGCAGCGTTCACCGGTGACATCGCCGCCATGAAACAGGGGTTAGCAGGTGGGGCAGATCCCAATGCCAAAGACCCACAATCCGGCAGCACACTGTTGGCGGCTGCTGCCCTGATGGGACATACAGAAATTGTAACACTGCTTCTTGAACACGGTGCCGATGTGAATGCAAGAAGTCGAGACGATGGCACAGCACTGCATGCGGCAGCTTTCCTTGGACGTGCCGAGACAGTGAAACTCCTCCTTGAGAAAGGTGCAGATGCTACACTTCGAAATAATATGGGAGGCACAGCGATAGCTGGGGCAAAGTTAGACTGGGCATTTGCCAAAGGTATTATCGCTATGCTGCAAATTGAGGTGGATGAAGCAAAGGTGAAAGCAGGTAGAGTCGAAGCTGCGAAACTTATCTCTCGCCACAGTAGGAGATAGACACCAGACGGAGGTGGAACCGATGCATAGTTCGCGAACGAACCCTGAACCGATTCATGAGATGCCAGTCCCTCGTACAATGACACTGGAGGAATTTCTTGAAAACGATTTTGAGGGTTATGAGTATATAAAAGGAGAATTGGTGCCGAGGGCAGCTGCGGCAATTGTACATGGTGAAATAGGATCTAATGTCCATTTTCTTTTAGCATCACATGTTCGGAAAAATAAATTAGGGCGTTTATATATTGCAGAAACAACATTTCAATTAGGTGATCGGGTGGTAAAACCTGATATCGCGTTTGTCTCGACAGAACGGTTATCAGAAGATAAATTAAAAGGATTCTCCGTAGCTCCTGACCTTGCGATTGAAATCGTCTCTCCCACGGATAAACATTACGACGTTACTGAAAAGGCGTTTGCCTACCTGAAAGCAGGGACACGCCTCGTCTGGGTTATCGAACCGGTTGCAAAGACAGTCATGGTCTATCGTTCTGAAACAGATTTCACGCTGCTTACCTGTGAAGATACATTGACAGGTGAGGATGTTGTCGAGGGATTTGCGTGTCCGGTCGCGCAACTGTTTGAATAGAAAAGGAAAAATTAAAAAATGGCAAAACCGATTAACTATACTGACATCTTAGAAACCGGCGATAGCGGTATCTATGACCTTAAAACGCATGCCGCCGGTCCCGAAGGCAGCCTGCCCCTTACGGCAGAGATGCTCCTCAATCGACCGAGTGGGGACGTATTTGGCTTGACCCATAATGCTGCGATGGGCTGGGCTCCGACGGAACTCCGGCGAGAGGAATTCCTGATTCTCAGCACACAGGGCGGTATCCGTGCCCCCGATGGTACCCCGATCGCGCTTGGGTATCACACCGGACATTGGGAGGTGGGACTCCTGATGCAGGCGGTCGCGCATGAGCTTAAGGAACTTGAGGCACTCCCGTTCGCAGGCTACTGTTCCGATCCGTGTGATGGACGGACACAAGGCACCGTCGGTATGATGGACAGTCTCGCCTATCGCAACGACGCGGCACAGGTTTTTCGTCGCCTGATCCGTTCCTTACCGACACGGAAAGGGGTCGTCGGTGTCGCTACCTGCGATAAAGGCTTACCCGCGATGATGATGGCACTCGCCGCGATGCGAGGACTACCAGCAGTTCTCGTTCCGGGTGGTGTGACGTTGCCACCTACGACGGGCGAAGATGCAGGGAAGATTCAGACAATTGGTGTCCGTTTCGCACATGGTGAGATTAGCCTGCAGGATGCGGCGGACATGGGGTGCCGTGCGTGTGCTACCCCCGGCGGTGGTTGTCAATTCCTCGGAACTGCCGCGACATCGCAAGTTGTTGGTGAAGCGTTAGGGATGAGCCTGACGCATACAGCGTTAGCACCCTCCGGACAGAATATCTGGTCGGACATGGGACTCCGTTCGGCACGGGCTGTGGTGAATTTAGCCGCGAAAGGGTTAACGATGAACGATATCGTGACACCGGAGGCGATTCGGAACGCTATGGTCGTGCATGCCGCATTTGGGGGTTCGACGAATCTCCTGTTGCATATTCCTGCGATTGCGCACGCGGCAGGACTTCAACGTCCAACAGTGGACGACTGGACCGAAGTCAACCAGAGCGTCCCACGTCTTGTTGATGTCTTACCAAACGGACCTGTTGGACATCCGACAGTGAGAGTCTTCCTTGCAGGGGGTGTGCCTGAGGTGATGCTCCATTTACGTGAATTGGGACACCTCAACGAAGACGTATTAACAGCAACAGGCGAGACTCTCGACAGCAATCTTGATTGGTGGGCAAATTCTGAACGGCGCATGCGCGTCCGTCAAACACTGGAGGACGAAGATAACATTGACCCCAACAGTGTGATTCTGAGCCCGGATGCTGCGAAGGAAGCGGGATTGACGAGCACAGTGACATTCCCACGCGGCAACCTCGCACCTGAAGGATCTGTCATTAAAAGTACCGCCATTGATCCGAGCGTCGTTGATGCCGACGGTGTGTATCGGATGACGGGACCGGCACGCGTCTTCGTTCGAGAATCCGAGGCAATACAGACACTCAAAGGTCAGGGTGAAAGGGAAATCCAACCGGGTGACATCATAGTGCTGTGTTGCCGAGGACCGCAAGGCACGGGCATGGAGGAAGTTTACCAACTGACAGCCGCGTTGAAACATCTTTCGTTCGGCAAGAATATCGCCTTGATTACGGATGCACGGTTCTCCGGTGTGTCAACGGGTGCGTGTATTGGACACGTCGGACCGGAGGCACTCGCAGGTGGCCCCATCGGAAAGGTGCTTGACGGCGATATAGTTCAGATCGAGATTGATACCCGGCAATTGGAAGGGCGCATTGATCTCGTCGGACACGGAAACCGTGAACACTTCGGTGCTGAAGCAGGTGAACAGGTATTGGCATCACGTGCACCGCGTCCGGATCTCTCGTCAGATGAGGCTTTACCGGATGATACACGACTTTGGGCGGCATTGCAATCTGTCGGTGGTGGCACATGGGGTGGCTGTGTCTACGATGTAGACGCAATCCTCAACGCGCTTTCTTAACTATTGAGTCTGAGCACCGCTCCATTACATTACGCGGTGGTTTTCGGTGAGTTCTGTGCTGGGTTTGGGTCCGCTTACATGCTCCTAATATTCTTGTTTTGGGTTAAATCAACATACAAGTTTCCATTCCGAGCTAAGATGTGTCCAGAAACCTGCTCATAATGGAATGGATAGCAGATAGAGGGCTCCATAATTAGAAATACAGTCGCGAATTAACCGAAAACCCGCAAGGACAACGGACGCAGCGGCACAGAGGCACATAATTAAAAATATGAAATACTGGGTACCGCCTCTTCTGTACATGGTGCTTATTTTTGTCGTCTCGTCTCTGGAGCAACCACCACTCCCAATGCCGGAATTTGAGTGGCTGACGATTGACAAACTCTACCATTTCATCGAATACGCTATCCTCGGTGCATTGGTGGCACGGGCACTTGTGAAGGCGAGACCCTCGGTCGTACCAGCACGGCTGGTGTGGTTTATGGCGGCGGTGTTTTCTATACTTTATGGCGCGAGCGATGAATGGCACCAGACCTTTGTTCCCGGCAGATTCGCCACCCTTGCAGATTGGGTTGCGGATGTGTTAGGATCAATCGGCGGTGTGTTAGGTGTTTATCTCTATTACAAAAAAAAGTATTTTTAATGTTCCTTGCGGTTCGGTCAGGTGGGGTTGGGATTTCACGGTCTCTTCCGTATATCCGCCTGCGCCGGTGTTGCAGGCTACTGATTTTGATTATTTTCTGAATTGTAGTCCGTAACGTAGTGGAGGACGGATATAAGAAAAGGCACTTCAAAGTCAAGTGCGCGTTATTCCTCCGCAAGGTAAAATTTAAAAAAAGGAAAAATTAAAAATATGCATCCACTTGTTGACTTGAAAGTGCCAGAGGGATCTATCGCTGTTCATTGGTTTGAACAGAGCAGTTTTGCGCTGAAAGATTCCGCTGGTACGATTGTCCAAATCGACCCCTATTTTCCACGTGAACGCCCGGCTGACCGATTTATTCACACCGAACCACCGCTTGACGAATCAGCACTTCCAACCGATTTCGTCCTCTTGACCCACGCGCATGGCGATCATACCTGCCCAGAATCCATACGTCGAATCTGGGAGACCTCTGATGCGACGCGATTTGTTGGACCCGAAGAGAGCGCACGCCAAATCGCCGCGGAGACAGACGTTGCCGCAGGAAATATTTCGGAGATTAACGCCGGAGAATCAACGACGTTAAAGAAGACTCTCACTGTACATGCCGTCTATGCTAAGCCTCCTGAAGGCGATGCCTCCGCCGACATAGCACCACCAGATGTCACACACTTGGGCTATGTGATCGTTAGCAATGGGGTAACACTCTATTTCAGCGGCGACCCGATCAATAATTTCGCTGAACACGACGAGCTGATTTCAGCAATATCGGCATACAAACCGGATATCGGTTTTCTGACGAATCATCCGACCGAAGGCGAATTTCCGTTCTACGATGGATGCGTCAAAATGGCAACACGGATTGGACTAAAGCATGCTGTTCCCGTGCATCGCGCCTGCTTCGTTACCCGCGATTACGATCCGAGCGAATGGGCGGCGCAGTTCTCAGCTGGTGGACCCGAACCGCTTATTATTGAAAGAAATTCACATATCATTTATCCATAGGCAGGACGGATATGAGGAAGGCGTGGTCTGAAGCAGGATTCACAGGGTTGTGTTCTGGGTAATACTATAAATCGCAGCCTGCAACAACCGAATCTGCGGAGAGACACTTCTAACAGGAAACCGTCCTAAACGAACCGCAAGGAAAAATTAAAAAATGTCCCTTCAAGATCAGAAAACTCCGCTTGTCGGTATCGTCATGGGAAGTGACTCCGACTTAGAAAAAATGGCAGAAGCCGCTAAAGTTTTAGAGGAATTTGAAGTTCCATTTGAGATAACCATATCTTCCGCGCACCGTTCCCCGGAACGGACAATCGAGTGGACAGAAAAGATCAAATCGGAAGGCGGAAAAGTAATCATCGCCGGTGCTGGACGTGCAGCGCATCTCGCTGGGGTTATCGCGGCACATACGACACTACCCGTCATCGGTGTCCCTGTTGACGGCGGACCCCTCAATGGCGTCGACGCGCTGTACGCAACAGTCCAAATGCCGCCCGGTATTCCCGTGGGAACAATGGCAATCGGATCTGGCGGTGCTCGGAATGCGGGGCTTTTTGCTGTCCAAATTTTGGCGACCCAATCCCCTGAACTGGAAGGAAAGTTGTTAGCCTACAAAGAAAAATTGAGTGATGGTGTTGCGGAGAAAGCAGCGCGTCTTCAAGAAGTAGGCTATGAGAATTATTAATTTCTGGAGCCTTGGGATGCATTACATTAAGCGCAGGTTCTTAATGGATTTCAGCATCCCATAACGCAGTGGAGGGCGGGTATACGGGAAGGAATAATTAAAATTGTAGCCTGCAACAACGGCGCAGGCGGATAACGCAAAGGAACGAGAATATCTTAAGTCCCCTGACCGAACCGCAAGGAAAAATTAAAAATTGGCAGAACGACACAGAGTTGTTTGATATGATGGAAAAGCAGTTATACGCCGCTGTGATTTCGGATGCCCTTGATGCAGTCGGTTACCGCGAACAGGCACTGC
This sequence comes from Candidatus Poribacteria bacterium, assembly GCA_965220065.1. Taxonomy (GTDB): domain Bacteria; phylum Poribacteria; class WGA-4E; order WGA-4E; family WGA-3G; genus WGA-3G. Next base: position 1,825,442 of record OZ244804.1, on the reverse strand, counting down.
GACATACCGTCCGTCCCCTTCACCCGGAGACAGTTGTCGTAGGGCGCGCGATGCCTGTGTTGTGTGTGGATGTCTACGAGATTCCAGATGAGCCCTATCAACAGGAGATCGCAGCGGTGGACAGCCTCAAACAGAACGATGTGTTCGTCTGCTCTACGAACCAGAGTACCCGTAACTGCATTTGGGGGGAACTCCTCTCAACAGCGGCACGGGCGCGCGGGGCGCGGGGTGCTATTATTGATGGGTTTGTCCGAGATGCTCGCCAGATTTTAGCAATGGGGTTTCCCGTGTTTACGACGGGGTTGTCGCCTGTTGACTCCAGTGGACGCGGTGATGTCGTCGCGTATAACGTTCCGATTGAATGCGGTGGTGTTCCCGTGAATCCGGGAGATATCGTATTCGGTGATGCCGATGGAGTTGTTGTTATCCCACAAGCGGTAGAAATGGACGTGCTTGAAGCGGCGTTTGCAAAGGTAGTGGGTGAAAACCGGACTCGTGATGAACTCCGTGCTGGCGCGACGCTGCGCGAGGTCTATGACAAATACGGGATTTTGTAATTTGTAGCACAAACTTTTAGTTTGTGATTCTTGATGAGGAGAAAAATAAATGATCTATGAACTACGCACCTATCAGGTTGTGCCGGGAAAGATGAAAAACCTGAACGATCGATTTGCAAACATCACCGTTCCACTGTTCGAGAAGCACGGAATGAAGGTTATCGGATTTTGGGAAACGGCTATCGGAGAAGCAACGACGACGGAACTTATCTATATGCTCGCTTTTGAAGATCTGGAACACTACCAGCGGGCATGGGATGCGTTCATCGCTGATCCCGCATGGCAGGAGGCAAAACGCCTCACAGAAGTGGGTGGTCCGTTGGTAAACGTAGCAGGTTCCAAGATTATTGAACCCACAGATTATTCGCCACTGCAGTAGGAGGGGTTTGTAACCCCGAATTCCTTACTTAGCGTAAAATGGCGAGTTTTCCTATCTGTTCAATTCGGCTTCCATCTTCTATGTAGGCAATAACGCGATACAGATACACACCATTGGCACATCGCATTCCTATCTCATCTCTTCCATCCCAACGGGTCTCATTGGTCCCTCGATTTGCGCTGGCATCGACAAGCGTACGGAGAAGTCTACCGTTGACGCTGTAAATTTTGATGGTGACGGTGTCCGGTGCTTGTGCGAGGTGGTAAGTAAAAAAGGTCTTTCCATCGACCGTGGGATTCGGGACATTGAAGACCTCGCTGAGTGTGACCTCCTCATTTAAGGTGAAAGTAGTAACGAGTTCTGCCGTATTGTCGCTGGTATCTGCCGCGGTGATATGAAGCTGATACTCGCCATTGGCGAGATCTGGAGCATAGGTGATAGCCGCGTCTGTGGGAACAGCGGGATCAAACGTTTCAGCGTAATTGCTCGCATCCAGTAGTTCAGGCGTCTCATACACATGTCCGAAATTGAGATGAAAAGCCGTTTCATCAAGCGCGCTATCATCGGTAAGGGTAATCTTAAAGCGAGGTTGTTCTGTAAGGACCGTTCCGTCTATTAAAGGTTCATCAAGCGGTTCGAGCGTTGAACCTGTACCGGGCCCAGTAACCCGAATGTCAATAGTAGGAGGTGTGAGATCTGGGGCTTCAGTGACAAAAAACCTATAGATGACAACTCCTTCGTCGCCTCCGATGGTGTTTCCGTTGAAATCTTGTGCCGTGATATTGAAAGTATATTCACCCGGAAAAAGGATCGGTTGGTAATCAATCGGCACTGTTTGAATACCACCCTGCGTCCGGAGTTCATAGTCAGTAATCAACTCAAGAGGACCGCTGTCCTTTTGTCTGACGACTGTGAGGAATTCTGTATCAATACCGTTTGTATCCTGTAACACAATGGAGATATTCGGGCGTGGGGGAATCACGCTACCCGTTTGCGGTTGGATGCCATCCACCCATATACTGAAGGTAGGAGCCTCATTGTCGGTACTCCGCATAAGTGCAAACTGTGTGAGTTCACTGACCTCTGACGTTATCGTTCCAACCCGCGCCGTGCTAAATTTTACCTTATCACCGAAATTAAAGTTCTCAGAACTTGCGGTGACGATAATATCCAATCCAAGGTGGCTGAGGTAAAGAGGCTCATTCACCTTGCCTCGGACTTTGACTCCATTTGGATGATGGACAGGTTCCGCAGAGGCATCGCGGAGCTCGTAGCGGACAGGATCGGTAAAAAAGATAAACCAGTCACCGATCTCAAATTCTCCTTTGGGTCCAGGGCGACTGTTTACCGTTGCGTTACCATTGCCGAGATTGACATTCCACGTGCGGGTGAGAACGACATCACCACCCGGATCATAGTCAGTTTCAAAAGCAAGAATATCGGCAAATTCAAAGGTATAGTTAACCCCAAGCGGAGTGCTTTCTTTCCTCGGGATACGCAACTCCAAGCCGAAAGCTTCCTCTCTGAACGGATTGTCCAATTGCCCGGATTTATCGAGTTTCTGTATAAATGCTTCCCCTTTACGTTTGAGGAACACTTCGTATTCATCGGAGTCTAAAAACAGTAGTATCCAAGTTCCAGCAGGAGTGAGATTCGGGTTGATGCTGATAGCGGAATCCTCCAATTCCAGTTCGCTTGCATTCTCCATCTGCGTTGGGGTGACGTAGTTTTCAAGCAGAAATTCGCTTTCGGGGGTGTAGTTAATCTGCGATGACAGGCGTCGCCACGCCGAAAAATCTGATTGCCATGCATAGATTGCCAACTGGTCAGCGAGTTCCGCTAAGGCTGTTTTAAATGCTGGACTGTCGGATTGAAGTAATGTCTCCTCACGCACGGTATCTTCCAAGGCACTCACATCAAAACGGAGTTTGAGTTCGACAGGCTTTTTAAGTTCCGTTACACCTGTGCGAAAAGCAGGTTCATAATATTGCGCAACCTCTGTACCCTGCCGAATGAGCCCCCGTCGGAGTGCCGCGACGCGAGGAATCGGGGCAAACTGGAGATCGGGTTGGGATGGATCGGTAGGCAACTGTGAGGAAACAGATAACGGTATACCTGCCTTATTCTGTGGTTCAGCGTCGAGTGCGTTCGCAGGAAAGTGGATGTCAAACACTCTATCCAAACTGAACGCTGTCAGTTCCTCTTGCGGTTTATAGTTAAACTCATTGACGATAAACGAGATGTGTTGTTTGTTATCAAACTGACGCGATTCTTGGATCTTTCCGATAATTTTGTCCTCAATCGCCGGATCCTCCGGATCCGCGAGGACATAAATCTTATGTACGCCTGTTGCGAGAGGTTTATCAAGATCCAACGTTGCAGTCACACGTTGCAACGTGTGTATACCATCTGCCCAGTCAGTGGGTTTGACGGTCACGCGTCCTATGATATCGGCATCATCATCAATTATGCTATCTCCCTCCTTGTCCGGGTTCCCTTCGGCAAACACCACCTCAATATCGAAACGGACGGGACGTCCACCGATGTTAACGATTTCTCCGATGAGTTGATAGCCATTTTTTTCTTCATCAAACGTATATCGGATAGGTGCTCTATCGGCTTCGTCTGTGCCAATTGCAATATTGGGACCTTCAGGTACTTTAACAATGTTACGCTCTGTTTTTGATGGAATAGCGAGTTCGTGTCCGGTGCTATCAGTAATGAGAAGTCGGTAGCGTACCTGCCGTCCGCCCCGTGGCAATGGAATCGCTTTTTCAAGCTCATACCATTGTCCACCCAGCGGAACATCGCCGAGCGGGACTCGTGCAGGGATCATAGATATTGTTTCGTCTTTGAAGGTAGCGGTATCATCCCATAGAACCTTTATGCTTCGTATACCGCCTGGTCCCTTATCATCAACAACAAGCACACTGATACTGAGTGTATCTGTGACTTTAATATCAAGGGTTTCTCGGATGTCGTGTACGACGGGTGTGTCAACCCAGAACCGAGTTCCACCGATAGCAGCGCGAGTCTCATCATAAGCGAAGATCCGTGCAACACCGCCACCCGGTAGGGCACTATTTGGTACATCAAGACGAATCGTACCATATTCTCCCTTCCAGACTCTGCCACCTGTACGCTGCACGATGTCATTACTAATATTATCGTCAAAATGATTTGCGAAGGTTGCGAAAGCGGAGAGTGACTCCGTACTAAAATCGGATGCGATCGTGAAACTCTCACCCCCTGATACCCCAATCTTCGGACCTTCAATTGTTCCTACCTCGTTTGCCTTGATGACGATCTCATGTGTCTTGTTAAGTGCGATGCGTTCTAACTCGACTTTTATGTCAAGTTCGGGACGAGCAAGGTGAGATGCAGGATCTCCGAAGAGTGTATATTGCTCCGTGCCGGGGATCCACTGCGTGTTCCGAATACGGCTAATAAAACTAATTTTAGCATCAGCAACAATGTGTCCCACCGTTGGCGGAAGTCCGCCATCACTGTTAACAACGAGTTTAGGTTCGCGCCCGACTCCGAAAAGAGATTCAAAGAGGTCTTTGTCGAATTCGGCATTTGCTGTGCCGTAGGTTAATCGTGTCGCCGAGAGTGCCGCAATCGCACCATATTTTCCTAACAGAAATTGTTCGCTAAGGCAGAAGTTCCCAACTTGTTGCGGTTTATCGAACTGTCCATTCAGACAGGTTGTCGTAATGACGAAGGGAAGATGTCGGTTCCGTAAACGAACAACATCCTCACTATGAAAAATAGCCTCATCTGCCCACGTCTGTATCCCACCATGTCCGGTATATTCGATGGCAAGTGCGCCTCTATTGATAGCCGCGCGAATTTGAGAGCGTGTGAGTTCAGGACTTTTAATTTTTCGGAGGTAGATTTGGCGAGTGTCATACCCGACGGGTATAATTTCCTGTATCAATTCATTACGCGATGCCTCGAAGACACCATCGGACGGGTTGTCTGTGTGGTCATCTGCCACCTGAATCAAGGTCCCTTGCCACAGCCCCGTTTGAAGATTCTTCTCATAGTTGATGATTTTTTCAACCATGGTCACGAGTTCCTCAGGAGTCTGAACAGAGAGTCTTCCGATAAGCATGTCCGGGAGTGCATCCTCACCGCTGATGTTAACGAATCGCTGGTCCATAGCGGTTTCCCCGCTTGCGGGTGCCCATCCATGGTACGTAGGCACGAAGATCGGATAGAGATTATAGGTGCCCCGGAAATTGGGATCGCGGCGATAAAGCGCAACGGTCGTGTTTTTGTAATCGTAGTGAGCATCTCCAACAAGGACGACGTAAGTAGGAGCAGGCTGTTGCCAACTGTTATAGGCGTATCGGAGGAACCGCCGGATTGCAAAAGGGTTGAAGAGACCATCGCTGAATTCATTGTAGATGTCGCCAATATCAACGACCATGGTTTTTAAACCCTGTGAACGCCGAAATTCGACAAGGGGTTGAATACTTTCGGCGAAGTTCGGATGTGTAATGACGATATAGTCCGCTTGGTTGGAAGGATTGCGCAACGGTGTTGGTGGTGTTGGAGCAAGGGCGTTGATGCTTCGATAGCCAGTACGACTAATGACGAAATAACGTGTGTATTGGTTGACAGTATCCTCAAAGAGGATTTGACGGCTGGCTCCAACGCGGGTGACTTCACCACCAGTGAGCCTACTGGTAATGCCAGTCTCATCAATTTGATATACATCAATTGTATCATTAAAGATGTTTCCGACGTTGTATTGGACTTTGCCGCGGTTGCGAGGTTCAGTATCGGTGTTAAACTCAAGACGATTCGCCTCTGCCTGAAAACTTCGCCAGTAATCAAATTCATACCAATCGAGATAGAAGTCGTAGGAGCCAGCAGGAGTTTTGTTGGCATCCAATGCCTCAATGCGCATAAAATTCACTTGATTGTTATGTACGCGGGCATGTGGGATACTACGGACCGCGATCTGAGAAACTTGGCGTTTCCACTCCACAACCCTACCGATTGGAAGTCCGTTGAAAGAGATTCGTGCTCGGTGAAGTGCGTTCCCTCTGCGGGAAGCCCCTTGGAATTTAAGACGTAAGGTTGCCAAACGGTCAATCGAAAGCCGCGGGACAGCCAAGGGCACCTCTATGGGGAAATCCTTTCGACTCGTGTCAACGTTCCCACCGCGGAAGGCAACCCAGAAATAGTGATCGGCAAGTTCAGACTTAATATCGGTACCAGCCAAGACATCATGATGCACATTCTCTTCAAATCGAGCACGTGCTAAAAAAGCAGTCGGTGCTTTCAAGTTTGGGGTTCGCGGCGATGCGTCTCGTTCCTCAACACGAGATCCCTCAATGCCAGTGTTTGGCTCTCCTTGTAAAGCGAAACGAAGCCAGTAGATGTTTTCGTCGGTAAATTTGTTGTCAGCCAACGCACGCCCATAAAAAACAATCTGTTCACCTGGGTCAAGTGTGTTGTTCCCATTTTCATCAAAAACATAGATACCCTGTTTTTTTCCACTACTTTCCAGCCGAAGGGTATCAAGGTCAATATCCTCCGGATCAACCCCAGCAGAGGCTTTAATGTTATTATAGGTAATGCGATAGAGGTCGGTTTTGGTGACGCGGATTTTAAATCGGAGCGTGCTGGAAGTCGTTAGGATGGGTGCTCCAGGAGCGTGACCGCCGTAAAGTCTCTGTCGCTGACTGCGCCACGGTTTTGCTTGCTCATAATTTCGCAATGTTCCTTGGAATAGACTCTCAAAAGCCGGAGAGTTCCTTGAAAAAGCAGCGGGTGCAGCAGAAACAGTTTTGCCAGCAGAAATTCCCATACCGGGGTCCCCACCCGTTACGGGGAAAGGCGGAAAATCGATACGGAACGTCACAGATTTAAAAATTTTCAACTGCTTTGTTGCCGGATTGTATTGTATCGGATTGATTTGCAGACTCGCGATGCGCTGATCCCGCACGAAACCGACTGGGATAGCCTCTACGAGTTGGGTCGGATAAAAGCCTTGAGCCGATGAAGTGTTGGGGCGAGCGTTTGCCGTCAGAGAGGGGAAAATCGGATCGTCTGGCGTAATACGAATATTTTCAATGATTCTTATTTCTGGACGTGCTTGAATGACGGTGACAATCGGTGTTCCTATGATAGGAATACCGATGCGTTGTGTGTAAATAGGGAGACGAGGTTTGCCCACGTCAAGCGTCCAATCTGCACCCGAGAAATAGATTTCGGCGTATTGGCTATCGGTTATCGGTTGTCGGAAACTATCAGTAAAGAGATTTTCTGGGGAACCTACCCCCTCTTGCTGATTGCTGATGGCTGACGGTTGACCGCTATCTCTTACTTGGATTTCGGGGAGCGTGAAGCGCGCTGTGAGGGTCTCTGATGTGGTTGCAAGAATCTGTAGAGGGTTTGTACTTGGGTGTTTCTCCAATCCTGACGGTATCTGTGCTGTGGAAACCAATGTTGGAACAGTGTAGAATGTAAAAAGTATGGTGAAAAAAAATTGAATCTTTCTCATCTTTTTTCTTTACCTTGCGGATAAATGTCGTGGGTACGTTTAGAATAGCCGTCAGCCAAGAGATTTTCTTTTTGACCGCTGAAAGGGTTTTCGTAGAAAATCTGCCCTGATTGCTGATTGCTATTCCGTTTTAGGCTTATTATTTTGTTTGTTTTTTTTAATGATATCTTCTGTTTTTTTTCTACGTGACATTTGCAAGTCGTACGGCACAACTGAGCGCACCCACCAAGCTCATTTCGTTAGCGATACCTTTGCCAGCTATGTCAAACGCCGTGCCGTGGTCCACACTCGTCCGGACTATCGGTAAACCTAAAGTAACATTCACAAGTTCGCCAAATCCAAGGAGTTTTATCGGAATATTGCCCTGATCGTGATACATAACGATAATCGCATCCCATTCGCCTTGACTTGCCTTGACAAAAAGTGCGTCAGCAGGAAGCGGTCCCTCAATTATACCGAAGCGTGCTTGTGCCTGCGCGATGGCTGGACGGATAAGGTATTCTTCCTCTTTTCCGAATACTCCATCCTCACCCGCGTGAGGGTTTAACCCCGCAACGACAAGCCTCGGTTCGGAGATACCACAACGGATCAGTGCTTGTTGAGTGATTCGGATAACCTCAACAATTCTTTCGGTGGAGAGGTGTTTCGGTACATCAGCTAATGCAATGTGATTTGTCACGAAAGAAACGGCGGGAATGGCTCTCGGCTGTCGGTTCTCGGTTTCCATCAGCAAAGCGGTTTTTGTTGAAGTTATACCCTCTTGCTGACCGCTGACTCCTGACCGCTGATTGCTATCCAATGCTTCAGGTGTACAGAGCATCATTACGACATGGGGTGTGCTCGTAAAGTCGGCAAGCATTTCCGTGTGTCCTGGATAAGAAATCCCTGCGCGGTGTATAGCGGCTTTGCAGATCGGGGCAGTGGTGATGGCATCCAGTTCACCATGCATCGTAAGATGTGTCCCTGTTTCAATCGCTTTCACAGCGGCAGCACCGGCGCGTGCATCTATGGTGCCGACGGAAATATCCTGAGGGGCTATTGAAGACACATCGAGTACATCGATCGTCCCGTGTCTTGCAATCGCTTGCGTCGGTGTTTGGATTATATTAAGATTTAGTGCTGGTTTGTTGGAAGTTGTGAAGCGGAGGCACGCGTCCTGAAGAATAGCAGAACTGCCGATAACAATTGGTTGGCACAACGAATATACACTTTTATGGGTGAGTGCCTTGACAACGATTTCGGGACCGATGCCAGCCGCATCTCCCATGGTGAGTCCAATCTTCGGTCTATTCATGGAATAGTTATCAGTCACAAGAGATGTTAGGACTCTCAAATCCCTCTTTTAATTTTTAACCATCAACTCGACTCCGGTATAAATGTTAAAGCACGAGTTGATGGTTAAGACTGAAGACTCCTATAATTGGCGGTAGAGCGTTGCAGCCCGAGCGCGCGAGACGTTTCCAGAGGGTAATTCAAGCACCTCGTATTCAGGCTCAGGAGGCTCTTCATCACCAGACGGATGAGGTAAGCGGATAACATCACCAATAGCGAGCATTTTTCCAGCTTTCGCAACGTGTCCGTTGACGCTGACTGCCCCTCTGCTACAGAGAGTGTTGGCTATTGTTCGCCGTTTTACGAGACGACTGACCTGCAGGAATTTATCTAATCGCATCTTTTCAGAGTGTCCAGTTAACAGTAAAGAAGTGGTTTCCAGAACGCTCCGCTCCACTTTCAGTAACCAGTCGCTAGTTAAAAAAGAAAGTTTACTGTTACGCTTGCGTAACTGGTAACTGTTAACCATTTTACACTGGCGGTTGAGAGGCGACCGGCACTTCTACAGGAACTTCGGGTTCCACGATGGGATCTGTGAGTGCCTGTTCCAGCACCTGGGTCATATCGTTGACTTTGTGGAAACGGAGACCTTCCCGAATTTCGGTCGGGATATCAGCCTCATCCTTCTCGTTCTCCTCAGGAATAATGATATCGAAAATACCGTTCCGATAGGCGGCAAGTGCCTTTTCTTTTAAGCCACCAATCGGCAGAACTCTCCCGCGGAGCGTAATTTCCCCGGTCATAGCCATATCTTTGCGAACAGATTTCCCAGTTAGCGTAGAAAGAATTGCCGTAGCGACGGTAATTCCAGCGGAGGGACCATCCTTCGGCACTGCGCCTTCCGGAATGTGGATATGGATGTCTTGCTGTTCAAACCGATTGTCGGAGAGTCCGAAAGATTCCGCTCGGGAACGGATATAAGCGACAGCGGTTTGGACAGACTCACGCATCACTTCCTGGAGTTGCCCTGTCATGTTTAGTTTGCCTTCCCCCTGCATTGTGGTCGCCTCAACAGAAACAATATCACCGCCGATTTGGGTCCATACCATGCCTGTAGCAACACCGACTTCATCGCGTTCTTCAGCTTTCGTGCGTGTCCACTTCGCGGGTCCGAGATAGTCGCTCAAATTCGTAGGCGTCACTTCAACTTTGAGATCTGGTGTCTCTTCGGTGACAATTTCCCTCGCAACTTTTCGCATGACGGTAGTGATTGTGCGTTCAAGATTTCGTACCCCAGCCTCACGCGTGTACTTGTGAATCATCTCAAAGATGGCTTCGTCTGTGAAGGCAACATTGTCATCTGAAAGTCCATGACGTTCGAGTTGCTTGGGGATAAGCCCATTCGGTGTAAAAGTGGCGATGTTGTGCTTCTCAAAATCCGTATAACCCGGCAACTCGATGATTTCCATCCGATCTTGGAGTGCTGGAGGTATCGTAACCCGAGTGTTGGCAGTCGTGATAAACATAACATCCGAGAGATCGAATGCGATATCCATGTAATGATCTCGGAAAGTGGAGTTCTGTTCCGGATCGAGCACTTCAAGGAGAGCGGACGCAGGATCGCCTCGGAAATCGGAACTGAGTTTATCAATCTCATCAAGCAAGAACAGTGGATTTTTCGACTTGACATCGCGGAGCCCTTGAATGATACGTCCAGGGATGGCACCGATATAGGTGCGTCTATGTCCACGAATTTCTGCTTCGTCTCGAACGCCACCGAGTGACATTCTAACAAACTTTCTACCTGTAGCGCGGGCAATCGATTTACCGAGTGAGGTTTTTCCGACGCCTGGAGGACCAACAAGACAAATAATAGGTCCTTTGAGATGTTTGACGAGTTGTAAAACGGCAAGGTATTCCAGCACGTTTTCTTTCGGTTTCTCTAACCCGTAGTGGTCCTCGTCAAGGATCCGCTGTGCTTCAGGAAGCTCAAGTTGATGCTCAGTTTCCTCTTTCCACGGTAGGGCAAGTATCCAGTCAACATAGGTGCGGATAACACCAGATTCAGCAGATTGTGGGGGTATCTGTGCAAGCCGATCAAGTTCTTTGAGAGCCTTCTCTTCGGCTTCTTCAGACATACCGGCGTTTTTCACCTGTTCTCGGAGTTCATCGACTTCGGCGATGTCATCTCTACCCAATTCCTTTTGGATAACCTTCATCTGTTCCTGAAGGTAGAATTCGCGATGCGTCTTCTGGACAGATTCGCGAACTTGGTTATGAATGTCATCACGAAGTTCATTTCGTTCCAGTGCCTGATTCAAAAACTGGATGATGAGTTGTAAACGCTTAATGGGATTAAGTTCATCTATGATCGCCTGACGTTCCGATGGCGTGAGATTGAGAATGCCAGCGATAGTATCTGCGAGATGCCCAGGTTCTTCTTGCTCCTTAATGGAGCGTTTGACTTCATCGGAGGTCAAACCTTGTTGAGATTGTGAACCTCTGCCCTGTTCCTGCTGCCGCGTCTTCGCGTACTCATTGAAAAGTTTTCTGGCCTCCTTCATGAGAGACTCGGAAGTACTCGCTAAGCCTATTTCTTCGTGGGCGATTTGCACGTCGGCACTCAAAAAATCATCAGTCTCCGTAAAACGAAGGACTATTGCACGATGCTCTGCGGCAATAGCGATACGGATGGTGCCGTCGCCGGGTTCATAAGACTCGATGATATTTGCGACAGCACCGACGATATGAAGGTGTTCCGGGGTTACCTCCTCTCCTTCTTCCAACTCCACTTTTTGGTAGAGGAGGAGTATACGCCTATTTGACCGGAGTGCGGCATGGGTGGCTTGGACTCCCATTTGGCGGGCAACATTTAAAAGAGATTTTGTCCTCGGAAAAATCAAAATCGCATCGAAATCCGGGGGCAAATAGATAACGGGTAAACTTACCGTTTCGTGTTCTTTCGTTGCTGTCGAATTCATATCTTTTTCCTTTAAGCAGTTTTAAGTGCTTCGGATTTCCTGTAAACAAGTTGCGGAGGTTCATTCTTACGTACGGAGTCTTCGGTAACATGGCACGCTTCAACATCGTCAAGCGAAGGAAGGCGATAAAGCGTATCAAGCATAATCCTTTCAAAAACAGCCCTTAACCCACGCGCCCCGGTTTCACGTTCAATCACTTCATCTGCGATGGCAGTTAACGCCTCACCCGTCACATGAAACTCTACACCTTCATAAGCCAAGAGATGCTGATATTGTTTCACCAAAGCATTCTTAGGTTCCGTGAGAATGCGAACCAAAGCCGGCGCATCCAATTCATGAAGGGTTGTGACAACGGGAAGTCGCCCTATCAATTCTGGTATAAAACCGTATTTAATGAGATCCTTTGGTGTTGCCTGTACGAGGATTTCATGAATTTTTGTTTCGCTCTTAGGTTGGATAGGCGAACCGAAGCCAATGCTCTGTTTCCCAAGTCTATCCTTAATTCCCTTTTCCAACCCGATAAAGGTCCCACCACAAATGAACAATACTTTCTTAGTGTTCACCTCTATCATCTCTTGATGTGGGTGCTTCCTACCGCCGCGCGGTGGAACATTTGCCGTTGTTCCTTCAAGAATCTTAAGCAATGCCTGCTGGACACCTTCACCCGAGACATCACGGGTGATTGATGGGTTTTCAGATTTTCGTGTAATCTTATCAATTTCATCAATATAAATGATGCCTGTCTCGGCACGCGCAACATCACCATCTGCGGCTTGGACCAGCTTCAAGATGATATTTTCGACATCTTCACCTACGTATCCCGCTTCAGTCAACGTTGTCGCATCGGTAATAGCGAATGGCACATCTAACACTTTCGCAAGGGTGTGCGCGAGAAGCGTTTTCCCCGTACCTGTTGGACCAATAAGTAAAATGTTACTCTTGTCTAATTCGACCTCATCAGTCGTGTTTCCATGATGTAAGCGTTTGTAATGCGTGTAAACAGCAACAGATAACGTCTTTTTTGCTTCTTCCTGGCCAACTACATACTCATCAAGTTTTTCTTTAATTTCTTCGGGTGAAGGCGGTGCTTCAAATGTGTCCTGTTCATTTTCTGTTTGTGGATGTGTTGTGCTCGCAAATTCGGGATCCGCCTGTTCGTGTACACCGCTCCCGCGTGTCCGTGAAGATCTACGCAGGGGACCACTGCCAGTCTCTTCCTTGTCGCTCGAACCACCGCTTTTAAAGTCCTCCATAGAAAATTCAAGGCTACCATCCGGTTCACGAGTGAGAATGTCATTACAAACAACAATACACTCGGCAAGGCACTTCTCACAGATATTCGCATCAAGTCCGTTAAAAAGTTTTTCGACTTGGGTGTTATCGCGTCTACAAAATGCACAGACGGCATTATCTACAGTGGACGCTGACAACCGAACAATACATTCAACGCAAATATTTGCTTCTCTGCCTTGAAGGAGTCGGCGAACTTGTGTACTGTCCTGTTGACAGAATGAACAGAACAAGTCACGATGGATGGATTCTGACATAGAAGTTTCTCCTTTTTATAGTTATCGGTAGTCGGTAGTCGGTTAAGGGTTTGTAGCAGTGGCACATCGGATAACCGCCACAAGCATCTCTTTAACCGATAACTAATAACCGAAAGGGTCGCGTAGCAACCCGTACTGATAACTATTCTTGCTGCATTACTCTTTGGGAGACGACCTGATCGACAATACCATATTCAAGCGCCTGTTCGGCAGTCATGTAAAAATCCCTGTCGGCATCAGCAGCGATCTTCTTAAGATCTTGACCCGTATGGACTGCTAAAATCGAATAAAGTCGATCGCGTTCCTGCAGAATTTCTTTTGCATGGATGCTAATATCAGAGGCTTGACCCCCAATACCGCTCGCCATCGGTTGGTGGATGAGTGCTTTTGCATGTGGTAGCGCGTAGCGCTTGCCGGGAGCACCCGCGGCGAGGAGAATAGCTCCCATACTATACGCTCTACCTAAACACCATGTTTGCACATCCGCTTTGATATACTGCATCGTGTCATAGATTGCCAAACCGGCGGAAACGGAACCCCCAGGTGTGTTAATATAGAGCACTATGTCTGCATCCGGATCCTTCCCTTCAAGAAAAAGCATCTGTGCTGTTACAATGTTCGCGATAACATCATCATCAATCGGTGTGCCGATCATGATAATTCGGTCTTCGAGTAGACGAGAATAGATATCGTATGAGCGTTCGCCTCGGCTGGTTTGTTCAACGACGATAGGTACAAGGTTCATATTTTTTAATAGTCATCAGCCGTCAGGACAGATTTTTTCAAAAATCCTTTCAGCAGTCAGTAGAAGAGGCTTTCGCAAGAATACTCTCCACTTGCTGATGGCTGACTGCCGATTGCTGACTGCCATTCTTCAGGTAATTATGAGCGACTGCTTGGCAGATGCACGGTTAATCAGAAACTGATAAATTTTCTCGTGTTGCAACTGTCCTCGGAAATCCTCTAGTCGATTGCTTGATTTCAGCAGAGAAGCATATTTTTGAGCGTCTCGATTCTGTTGTTCTGCAGCGCGTCGGATCTCGTATTCCAATTCATCATCGGATACGAAAATGCCTTCCTTTTCAGCGATAGTCTCGAAAATCCATGACTGTTTTGTTTGTTGGATAACATCCCGACGCAGTTCATCAGGCAGGGTGTCCATGTTAATTCCGGCATCTTCAGGACTTCTATGCTCATTTGCCAGTTGCTGTTTGACGTTCTGGAGCGTCTGTTGTACATATTGATCAACTAAAGGATCTGGGATAACAATCTCGGTTTTTTCGATGAGTTGCTCCAGCAATTCTGCTTTCTGCTTATCAACTTGTAGACTTGTCTCTTCCTCAACAAGATTGTTCCATATCAACCCAAACAGTTGAGAATAGTTCTCGTATCCGAGGTCTTTGGCAAACTCGTCATCTAAGGGCGGGAGATGTTTTTGGGTGATAGCGTGCAACGTTATTTCGTATCGAGCGGATTTGCCTGCAAGCTCAGCAACACTGTGTTCTTGTGGAAATTCAATATCCACATTATTTGTATTCCCAATCTCCATTCCAATTAACGTCTGCTCAAGTTTTTCATGTATAGTTCCAGCACCGAGTTCTATATCAATATCTTGCCGTGATTCAGCATCAACTCGATTTCCATCGAGTAAGCATTCCCAGTCTATCCTGACACAGTCTTTCTCTTGAACCGGACGTTCAACATCAAGCGGTTCATAAGTTGCAGATTGCGCTTGCAACCGCGTAATATAGGTATCAACATCTTCACGAGGCACGTTAACAGGGTTTTTATCGGTTACGAGTTCATCATAATTCGGAAGACTGATGTTGGGTCGAATGTCTACAGTGGCTGAGAACGTAAAAGATTCGTTTTCGTTGACTTGCAATTCATTGAGGGGTGGCGTGAAAGTGGGTTGTGTGAGAGGGTTGAGCTGCTCGTTATAGATAGCATCTTCGTAGGCAGGAGCGACAAGATACCGAACAGCTTCGCTGTTGACGTACTCAGGAAATCTTGATTTGAGGATTGCTACGGGGACACGACCTTTCCGGAAACCGGGAATAGAGACTTGGGTGCGTAACGACTCACAAGTTTCCGCCAGTGCTACGTTGACCTCTTCAGAAGGAATCTCTATGTCCAAACGGACTCTTGTGGTGTCTAACCTTTCAATTTGAACTTTCAAGTTTTCTGTCCTCACCCCAGGCGTTCAAAGCCCGAAACCTATAGATATTGCACCCCGCTGGGGTACTTAAAAGGAAAATTGCAGATCTCCAGATGAAGAATTTAATCGGGTAATTTTTACCGACACCCGATACGGTTAGAAACCGCATCTACCGGGTTTGGGGGAACATAGAATTACACAAATATTTTATTAAACTTCATGCGGAGATCCGTCTTTGTAGCGAGTCCAATCCTCCGCTATCTCACCAACCTTAAATACGATGATGGGCGAGGAGGGACTTGAACCCTCACGAGGCGTAACCCCAATAGATCCTAAGTCTATCCTGTCTACCAATTCCAGCACCCGCCCAAACCCGCTTTATAACAGTCTTTTGATGCGCCGTGAAGGAATCGAACCTTCAACCGCCTGATTAAGAGTCAGATGCTCTGCCAATTGAGCTAACGGCGCGCCTGTTGACCTTACGCTATTGCCATAGACGCGTTTTGTAAGTACCCACTCGCTAATTGTAGGTGCGCTTTCAAAGCAGACACCCAGCATCCAAAAAGTATTCGCGTCCGGAGGGATTCGAACCCCCAACTTATAGTTCCGAAGACTATTGCTCTATCCATTGAACTACGGACGCATATTAAAGGTGGATGATGGGATTTGAACCCACGCCCACTTGATCCACAGTCAAGTGCTCTACCCCTGAGCTACATCCACCATGCTTCGATTCTTCATCGAGCAGTCTGAAAAGCACGCCTAGCAGGAGTCGAACCTGCAACCTACGGATTAGAAGTCCGTTGCTCTATCCAATTGAGCTATAGGCGCTCGTGCTACGAATTTTATGCGTTTCTGAATCGGGGCGAGAGGATTCGAACCTCCGACCTTCTGCTCCCAAAGCAGACGCGCTAGCCGGGCTGCGCTACGCCCCGAAATTCCCTATAATACAAACTTGCCAACAACAAAAATGCTGTTAGCAACTACGGGTGTAATATATGCTTTCAATCACACCAATATTTCTGTTTAAATTATACACTATCCTCTCGCGTTTGTCAAATTATAATGAAAAATTCTTGTCTTTTTTGCCAACCTGTTTCATCCTGATATACTCCCTACTGAAGCGCGGAGTTTAAGCGGGTAAATTAAATAAACTTGTGGCGTTTCCACTTTGCCAGTCCGAAAATTAACCCAATTTCTAAAAACTAAACCGTTATATCACCTAAAATAACCCCTTAAAATATTTTTTTCATGAAACTTGTATAAACCTATTTACGATAATTATGTCAAACACTCCCAATAAACACTTTTTTTGACAACAAACAGACAAAAAAGTTCTGGAGGAAACATGCGTTTAATTGAAGGGATATCCATTGGAATCTCAGCAATTCGCTCAAATAAGATGCGTTCGTCGCTGACAATGCTCGGCATTATCATTGGTATCGCAGCCGTGCTGGCGATGATAGCCATCGGTGATGGTGCTAAACAAATTGTGATACAGGATGCACAGAAAATGGGTGGTGCAACCCGGATCACACTATACCAGACATCCTACAAACGGGAAAATAACAGATGGGTCCGTATCCGTAGCAATGAATATATGGAATATGAAGATGTGTTGGCGATTGAGGCAGAGTGCCCATCTGTGAGTACTGTCACACCGAGAATCGCAGATTGGCGAGGTGTCCTGTTTCAGGGGCCGGGTGGCACTGAAACCCGTGCTGGCTACAACGGGGTAGACGCTAACTATACAACCGCAATGGATTGGGACATTAAAGAGGGACGCTTCATTACAGACGAAGACGTTCAGAACGCAACAAAAATCTGTGTGCTTGGAGACGAACTTGCGACCGAATTATTTGGCAGTAAATCCCCCGTGGGACAAGAAATCAAAATCGCAAGACGGATCAGTTACCGCGATCAATGGGGAAGAAGAATGAGAAGGCGATCCACCGAACGTCTCACGGTTGTCGGCACACTCGTTCCGAGAGGGACAAGTTTCCAGTTTGGATGGAGTTACGATAACCTCGCCTTTATCCCTGTATCAACCGTACAAGAACGTTTGACTGGTGACGATCGGGTTTGGAATATCATGGTGTTTGCGAATAATGTTGATGTTATCCCGAAAGCGATTGAAGAGGTGAGAACAGTCATCAGAAAACGGCACAATAATCAAGACGAGTTCGTTAGAATTCGGGAGATGCGTGCTGGCATGGCGCAACTACAGAAAATCAGTAAGATGATTAAAATCGCTCTGGGTAGCATCGCTGGTTTCTCGCTCCTCGTTGGTGGTATCGGTATTATGAATATGATGTTAGTCGCTGTTACGGAGCGAACCCGTGAAATTGGGCTCCGAAAGGCACTCGGTGCCAAATCCTTAGATATCTTAGCTCAGTTTCTCATAGAAGCGATTATAATGTGTGGTGTAGCTGGCGCAATCGGTATCGGTTTGGGTATTTTTGCTGGTGAAGGTATGGCGATGCTCGCTGTTAAAATTGCTAAGATTGTTCCCGAATGGCCCTCGGTCGTCTCTATGCAGTGGGTCATAATTTCGGTGTCGTTCTCCGCGGCGATTGGTATATTTTTTGGTATGTATCCTGCCCTCAAAGCTTCAGGCGTTCCACCCGTCATAGCACTACGTAAAGAGTAAAAGTGAGACTATCTAACCAATATCTATTTCTGTAGGCGTGCCCTTCAAGCGCGCCTTTTCTTTTTTTTAATTCGCAAGCAACATACAATAAACCTATTTCACTTAATTGCGTCTAAATCTAATAGATATAGGTAACCTTACGCGCTATAAGCACCGCGATTTGAAGGTCGTTCTATAAAACAAGAAATTGCTACGAAAAAAATCGAACTTTATTCCTCTTTTCTTTGTCTAACACATTTAAGGATAGGAATACTTTATAATTTGGAGGCATGGAATGCGCATAGTTGAAGGGGTATCTGTTGGCATTTCTGCGATTCGTAGCAACAAAATGCGTTCTTTGTTGACGATGCTTGGCATTATTATCGGCGTTGCCTCGGTTTTGGCGATGATAGCCATCGGCGATGGAGCAAAGATGATTGTCCTACAAGACGCACAGAAACTCGGTGGTGTTAACCAATTTACGATGTACCGAAGCAGTCATAAACGAGTGCGCGGTCGATGGATGCCAAATCGGAGCAATGAGTATTTCGAGTACGAAGATGTGTTGGCGATTGAAGCGGAATGTCCGTCTGTAAAGTTAGTCGTTCCGAGAATTCCGGAATGGCGAGGCGTGCTTGTCCAAGCCGCCGGCGGGGCAGAACATCGGACAGGTTATAATGGCGTAAATGCCTCGTTTTCGGAAGCAATGGATTGGGGCATCCAGCAGGGGCGCTTTATTACAAACGAAGATATTGATAATGAAGCGAAAGTTTGTGTGCTCGGTGCTGAAGTGACTGCCGCTCTATTCGGGAATGCGTCTCCTTTAGGAAAAGAGATTAAAATCGGCAAAGGTCCCGGCGGACGTTTCGATCGGTATGGCAGAAAAGACCAAAAACGAATAACTGAACGTTTCACCGTTGTCGGCACGATGGAAACTCGAGGACGTAGCCTGAGATTTGGTTGGAACTTGGATGACATGGTATTCATTCCACTGACCACAACGCAAGAGCGTTTCACTGGTAACGATAGGATTGTCATGCTCTCAGTTCACGCGAATACTGTTGAAGAGGTCCCGCAAGCGATTGAAGAAGTGAAAACTGTCCTCCGGAAAATGCATCACGGTCAAGACGATTTCTTCTCAATTTGGGATATGCGGGAAGGTATGGCACAACTGGATAAAATTAGCAAAGTCATAAAAATCGCATTGGGGAGTATCGCAGGATTTTCGCTCCTTGTGGGGGGCATTGGAATTATGAACATGATGCTTGTTGCTGTAACGGAGCGCACCCGTGAGATCGGCTTACGAAAAGCGATCGGTGCCAAACGTATGGATATTCTGTTACAGTTTTTGATAGAAGCAGTTGCAATGTGTAGCGTAGGTGGTGTCTTGGGTGTTCTACTGGGATTGTTCGCTGGTGAAGGGATGGCAATGCTCGCTGTCAACATCGTCAAGATCGTTCCCGAATGGCCCTCGGTTATCTCCACCGAATGGATATTGATTTCCGTATCATTTTCTGCGGTAATCGGTATCTCTTTTGGGCTCTATCCTGCAATAAAAGCCTCTGCGCTCTCACCAATTGAGGCACTCAGGGCTGATTAGGAGGAACTGGCATGAATTTGATGGAATGTATTATACTCGGCATCTCGAATTTGCGGCGAAACCCACTCCGATCAGCATTGACGATTTTAGGGATTATCGTCGGTGTAGGTTCCGTTGTGAGTATGGTATCCGTTGGGGACGGATCGAGTGCCATGGTCTTGCGAGAGATTGAACGGACTGGCGGCACAAAAATGATCGAAATCTATAAAGATGATTGGGACAAGCAGTCGGGAACCTTGAGCCGCGCTGCTGGTTCTGCTGTGCGTAGCAAGAGCCGATGGCGAAGAAATCGCGCCGAGGATTTGGAAACTGAAGATGCCTTTGCGATTCTTGAGAGAGCCAGAGGGATTGTCAATGTCGTCGCTGAAGATGACATGCCTGGATGGAGCGTAAGCTACAAAGGCAGGACTAAGGAGTCGCGTATTGTTGCCTCAACCGCTGGATACGATCGATCCCATAACTGGTACCCATCAAGTGGTAGATTCTTCACAGTGGATGAAGTGGAAGCTGCCAGTAGTGTCGCCGTTATTGGTTCGAAAATTAAAGAAGAGGTTTTTCTCGACGAAGATCCTGTCGGCAAAGAGATTAAAGCATCGCGCCCGTCTTATTGGCGAGGCAGAAGTGGACTTTACGAAGTTCGTCTAAAAGTGATTGGTGTCATGGAAGAAAAAGGCGATGCAATGGACACCTCCGGCTGGGACGATCGTTTCGTTATCCCGATAACGACGCTACAACAACGTTTTAAGGGTAGAGACGATGTTGAACGCCTTCGCGTAGAAGCGGTAGACGTGGAGACGATTCCGCTGGCTATAGCCGATGCCAAACGGATCTTAGGAAGACAACATAACAACACAGGTGAAGAATATAACTATTGGACAGCTACAGAGGAATTGGCAACCGCCAGAAAAGTAGGTTTAGTCATGAAAGCTCTGATGGGCGGTATTGCTGGTATTGCGCTTATGGTCGCGGGTATCGGCGTAATGAACATCATGCTTGTCTCTGTGACCGACCGGACGCAGGAAATCGGGCTCCGCAAAGCACTCGGTGCAACCCGTAACGATATTCTGGCACAGTTTCTCGTTGAAGCCGCTGTGCTGACCCTCGCCGGCGGAATTATAGGCGCAATTGCGGGGGTGTTCATGGGGCAAGGAACAGCCATTCTCATCTCTAAGTTTGTTTGGGAGGGAAGCAACTGGCCCTCAGTGATTTCATTCGGAACGATGGTTATCGCACTGCTCGTTTCTGTAGCTATCGGTGTTTTCTTCGGGCTTTACCCCGCCAACAAGGCAGCCAAACTCACACCCGTTGAAGCACTTCGGTCCGATTAATTTATTTTACGAATTATCAGGTTTCAGTTCTCGGTTGTCAGTCACAAGGGGCTTAGGATTACCCAATTCCTCTTTTAACTGATAACTGACGACTGATCGCTGATGGCTACTATAGGAGGGATTACCCTTGAAGAAAGTAATTATTGCTGCCGCCGTTGTTTTGGTTCTCGTCGTTGCAATCGGTTGGGTTGTCCTCGGTCGTGGGAAAAACGGACAAGACCCATCTCTGGACAAGAAAATTGAGGTCGTTGAACGCGGCGATTTCCAAACGCGTATCAGTGCAACCGGCAACCTCGAACCCCTCATCGACGTAGAGATAAAATCCAACGTTGAAGGCGAAATCATTAGACTCCACGTTCAAAACAGCGATAGGGTTGAAAAAGGCCAAGTATTGCTGGAACTGGATCCGGAACTTTATCAAGAGGGGAAAAAACAGGCGCAAGCGGATGTCGCTGCTGCCAAAGCACAAGTCAGGCAAGCAGAATTAAACATCGAACTCAAAAACGAGAGGCTTGACAGCGAGCTCACGCAGGCTGACGCAGATTTGAAAATCGCTCAAGCGAACCTTGAGACCACTAAAGCCACAACTGTAACACAGGTCAGCCAAGCAGAAACAAATGTTCAGACCACCAAGAACTCGCTTGCCCAAGATAAAATTGCCTTAGATCAAGCCGATATCGCACTTGCCCAGGCAAAAATTACGTTATCTGAAAATGAAGCATCGCTCAGATCCGCGAAAGTTTCCTTAGATAACGCCAAATCAGAACTTGATCGCAACACGGAACTCTTTGAAAAAGGGTTGGTTTCCAAAAAGGCATTGGAGGATGCCCAAGCGCAGCACGCCAATGCGGAAGTCCAACACGAAAATGCCACAACACGGGTGGATTCACAGAAACAAGCGATCACATCGCAAGAGCGAACGATAAACACACGCGAGACTGCCATCGTAACACGTGAGGCAATATTAGCAAACGAGGAACGAAACCTCGAAAACCTGAAAAAAATGCGGCAGAAAGCCGAGGAAGAGGCACAACTGCGTGTCGACAATTCCGAAACTCGGTATGAGGAACTGATATCGACTTTCGACAATGAAAAATTGTTAACGCAGCAATCCAGAGTCAGTGCTGAAGCGAATCAACTTCGTAGAGAAAGTAATCTGAAAAATGAAGAGGAACGGCTGGATTGGACTACAATCAGGGCGCCGATGGCAGGAATCGTTACACTCCTCGAATTGGAAGA
Source organism: Candidatus Poribacteria bacterium (assembly GCA_965220065.1). Classification (GTDB taxonomy): domain Bacteria; phylum Poribacteria; class WGA-4E; order WGA-4E; family WGA-3G; genus WGA-3G. Next base: position 1,803,232 of record OZ244804.1, on the reverse strand, counting down.
GGGTGAGATCGTGACCTCTGGACGTTCTGCCTTCTCGCAAAGTCCGCCCATTATGACTATTGTTGATCCTTCCAAAATGGTCGTCAAAACTTTCATCAACGAAGTCGATATGGAACGTCTGCGTCTTGACCAACGCGCAGAAATCAAGGTGGATGCATACCAAACAAAAACATACGACGGAACAGTCTATGAAATTTCACCAAGTGGACAGGAACAGGATAACATCATCTCATTTGAGGTGATGGTAGAAGTCAGTGGGTCTCCAGAGGAACTTCGTCCGGGCATGAGCACGGATGTTGACATCATTACCTACGAGGAAAAGGGTGTTCTGCTGCTACCGATTGACGCACTTATAAACGAGCCTTCAGCGACTGTCACCGCGCAGGTTGATGATACCAAACCCTACAAGGCGAATCAGCCGATTGAAGTCCAAACGATCAGTGAGAAAATCTTCAGAGGCACAGTAACAAACGTCGGTTCTAACGATGTCACTATTAGTCTTGATAGTTCGCAACGCGGTATTCGTCCGGGTCCAACAACGTTGTCTCTGTTGGTAAGAGGGAAAAAGAAAGCAGACGGTGTACGTGCCACAATTAATATGTCGAAGGGAAAATCCGTTATGCTTGATGACGGTGGTAACGGCGAACGTACAGAGATTGAAACCGGTATGCAAAACGAAACACACGTAATTGTCAAAAGCGGACTCAAGGCAGGCGATCGCGTTATTCTGCAGCAACGGAAACCGCCACAAGGTGGTGGATTCGGACGGTAATTTTTAAACTATTGAATCTGGTCATCGTTTCACGATGATTTCCGGTTAATTCAACGGGGGTTAGAACACGAACAGTCTTTTTCAAGAAACTCTGCAAGCAACTATCGGCTTTCGGTAAAAGAGATGACTCATCCAGTACACTCTTTACCGATGGCTGACAGTTGGCTACCATTACAACTGAATGACCTGCGTATCATAAGCGAGGTAGGCATCGTCGGGGAGTTCAATATCCATCTCTTCACACTGTTCTGGGAAATACCGATGATCCAGCCGGTGCATAATATGCGTGAAATAGGTCTCCCTCGGTTTCAGAGTCGCACTGATTTCCAACGCTTCACCAACCGAAAGATGCGTTGGATGTCTCGGATTAAAACTCAGCGCATCAATTACCAACACCTCGATCCCATCCAATAGGTCTTGGGACTCCTTCGGCAATCGCTTCACATCTGGTAGATACCCGAAATCGTCGATTCGATAGCCATAAGTCGGAACGTTCCCGTGTTCAACCGGAATCGGCATAATGTCAAAACCGAGCAGTTCAAATCTCCGATCCTGATCAATGACATTCGGAAGTAGGTGACCGACCCCTCCACCTTGGAACGTCTCCTTTGTGAACATATAATCGAAGTTGCGTTGTAAGATGTTTATCGTTTGTTCGGGACCGTAGATAGGCATATCCATCTGCTGTTTCCGACACGGCATCACGATGTCGTTCGTCCCACTCACATGGTCGGCATGGGAATGCGTGAAGATAACGGCATCTATCCTGTCAATCCTATTTCGGACGATCTGATCCATGAAATTAGGTCCGAGGTCGAATTGGAGGTGTTTCCCGTCTTTTTCGATATGGATTGATGAACGCGTCCGGTAGTTTTTCGAGTTAACGTCCCGCGCATCTTCACACGTTTCGCAGTCACACTTATACTCAGGAACGCCTGTTGAGGTGCCTGACCCTAAAATCGTAATTTTCATTTTTTTCCTGTTTTACCCGAAGTTACCATCTTTGTAGCATAACCTGTTAGGCTGTGCAAAGGACTGTGTGCAACCGAATGGTTTCGGCTATAAAAATGCCCAAATACTCAAGGATCTTCACTGAAAACCGATAACTATCAAATGACTAAACTCTCGTCTCAAGAATGTCTCGTACTGGCTGATCTTCTCGGTGATACTCCATTAACGGTTATTTCTGCGTCCCGCCTGAAACAGGGGATGTGTGATGCCTATGTCGCTGGTACACTGCCGGATGTCAACGCCGCGCTCGTCTTTGATGCGTTTTGTCCGGATGAACCGTGTGGTTTCGGCACCGATGCCGATGCCCTGTGGCAACTGTTGAAAGCGACCGACGGGTGGGGTTGTATCAACGTTGACAACGCCTGCGCTGCGTCTCTCGGTAAACTTATTGAAGCCGACAGGAGCATACTCGTCCGCTACTACGGTGATGTCTGTCACGCGCTTTTAGAGCCTGTCCATTGCTATCCAAACGAGGCAGTTCGTCTTCTGACATTGGCGGATGTCGAGCGTCTGACGCAGGCTCCTGCAGAAGTTCAAGGAAACGGTTACAAAACACACGAAGCAATGCTGACAGAAGGGATCGCCGCTGGAGCCATTGTGGACGGTGCACTTGTCGCCATCGCGCACACTTATGCAGAGACCGATCTGCATGCCGACATCGGTATCTCCACACTGGAGGCGTGGCGTGAAAAAGGATTCGCCACCGCCGCGGCATCTCTTGTCGCCCAAGAGATTCAGGCGAGAGGTAAAGTGCCGGCTTGGAGTTGTGGTGAGGACAATTTCGCCTCGCTTCGTGTGGCAGAGAAACTCGGCTTCACCGAAATCGGTCGACGCACCTATGTTATCCCTATTTCTAACGGTTAATTCTGAACTATTCCTCCGTTGTTGGGACAGATGTTCAATTGTTAAAAAACCTTCATAACCTGAAACAGGTCTTTTAACAGTTTTAGATCGTTGCGGACAACGGACGCAACGCTCATATTTAATCGTTAAAGAGATCCGAGGGCATCGTCTACTTTATTGATCGCCGCTGCCATCAATCGCGCGTGCTCTTCCTGCATATTCACGTTAAATCCAAATCGCAGTGCCCGACCAAGAATTGATAAGGTTTGCGGACACATATCCCGTGAGTATTCAACATCTCCCTTGTAGCGCGGATCTTTCCACGGATACCCAGAAGCGTCCGGCGAATGCTTGAAGAGGATGGAATCCCAGTAGGTATAGATATGCCTGTCGGGGAACCCTTCATTGTAAGCGGTACCTGCGTTCAAACCCTCTGCTTTGAGGGCATCTGCGTACTTTTTCGCGAGTTCCACATCACGCACGATAATCGCGGCACTGATGCCGCATTCGCCGGTCGGGTCGTCTACGTGTTGGCGGATATACCCTTTCGGTTCCTCAGCAAGTTCTGCGGTGAACGCTTTTTTGAGTCGGCGTGTATGGCCCAAGATGTCCTCTAACTTTGAGAGTTGCACGCGTGCGATCGCGCCTAAAATTTCGCTCGTTCGGTAGCACTGACGGGAAAACGGTTTATTCTGCCATTCAGAATCGCTCATCCACATCGGTAAACCGGGTTCCGCTGCGAATGCTGCGCGTTCATAGACGTCGTAGTCATCGCTAAAGACGAGTCCACCTTCCCCACAAGAGATGACCTTGTAGTAATTGAGGCTCCACGCCCCTGCATGCCCCCACGTTCCAGCATATTTTCCCTTATACTGTCCGCCCACACACTGACAGCAATCCTCAACAACCAGGAGATTGTGCTTCTGAGCGAGTTCAACAATCGCCTCAAGCCGACACGGTACGCCTTGCATGTGTACCGGTAAGATAGCTTTCGTATGGGGTGTAATTTTCCGTTCCACATCCGCAACATCCAAGCCGAGCGAATCGTCGATTTCTGCTATGACAGGAATCGCACCGACACCGACGATAGCCGCGGCGGTTGCGATAAAAGTGTAGCCCGGAACAATCACTTCATCTCCCGGTCCGATGCCGACCCCGGTCAGGGCGCAGATGATTGCGGAGGTGCCGGAATTCACCATCAAGGCGTGTTTTGCACCGAGGTGCGCCGCTGCTTCCTTCTCAAAACTGGCTACATTTGAATCCTCAACGAACCGAAACAGTTTTCCACTGCGCAAGACCTCAGTCACAGCATTGATCTCACGCTCATCGATCACACTGGGCCCGTGCATTCCGCCGGGTACAGAATCTGAAATAACGGGGGTTCCGCCATCTATTGCTAAACGTGCTGGCATCTTTTCTCCTCCACAAATCTTAGGACGTAGTTTACAAACTCACAAAGGAAAATGCGATATATGGTGATACTGTATCAGAAGCATCTGTTTTTGTCAATCGTGTTTCTCTTATAGCCTGTTCTACCTGCGCCACCAACTTTTTTTCCCTTGATACGACGCAAGGAGTTTTGAAATTTCTCTTGATTTCTTGTCCAGACGCAACACCGTCTCGCACGCTTCGATGACTTTCTGTTTAGCATCCTCGTCTTGGGTCGTCTGATAGATATGGTGGTAACTCTGTGCGACAGCGGAATGGTATGCCACAAGGTCTACATTTTTAGGAACTTCGGTCGGAAGTTGTGTGAGCATCTCGACTGCCGCATCCCATGTCTCTGCTTGGGTGTGACAGATGACTTGCTGGTAGCGTAGATGGTGTTGCGATGAATCTAACCAATACGCCTGTTCATAACACATCACCGCCTCCGAGTAATCTGCATTGGCGACGTGCAACTGCGCAAGTTCCATGTAAAAAGCGAACAATCCGCTCTCTGCTATTGTGTAAAGCGATACGCCAGTGCTCATAAGCCAATCTCTTTCCAACAGGAAATCGATTGCTGAGTTCCGTTCTTCCTCTGTGATTTGGATATCGGTGAGGAGGTGCTTCGCAACAGCAGCGTTTGGAAAGATCTTGGTACGACTTTTCATCAAAGGGTATGCCTGAACCGCTTTATCCATCGTTATGAGCTTAATCCCGGTAGCGATACGGAAGAGCGACACGATCTGGTCGCTATTTTTGCGGGACATCTCCTCAGCAATCACCTCCCGATTCTCTGAAAAATGCAGATTGAGTTCTTCAATCGCGTCTCGGATCTCGGTATCACTTGGAGTGAGTTGATGTGCTTTCGCTAAAAATCGTTGTGCCGTGAAGAGTTCTCTCCAGGTCCGATAGATTATCCCCAGTCGAAAATTTGCGAGTGCGAGGATTGACGTATCGTCGGAGATGTTGAGAATACTGTCGTAGACTTGGATGGCTTCGGCAAGCTTACCTTCGGTTTCCAACGCTTGTGCCTCAGCGATGGGATTTGACATAACGGGTGCTGTTTCCTTAATGGAGGTAGGGATGGATTCATTACATCTGATTTAATTTACCCGTAAATTTTGACTGCTATTTTAGTTCAATAGAATTTGTTTGTCAAATGTTTCCTAAAGTAGTAGGCACACTCCGTGTGCCGTAACGAACCTATCGGGAGACTTTAGTCAGCGTTTCTACAAAACCTTAGTCTTATTGGTTTGCATAGGCAATATTATAACACAAAAAGCGGAAAATTGTGCGAATTGTATGTCGACTGTATTGCTGATTCATTTTTTTAAGCCTTTTTTTCCGAATTCAGTCTAAGGATTTATTATTTGTACCGAGCGCGCATTTTTTACGTTAAATTCCTGTAAATTGGAAGTGTTTAGGGGAGTTTAGAATGGCGAAATTGACAAGAGAAAGTGTCGTAAAACTGGTCCGTGTGAAAAAGACCGCACTCTACAACGCTATGGGATGTCGGCACGGTAGCATTCACTATAGAACTCCGCGATCGAAGGATAATCGACACAGCGGAGCCGCAACGCTTCTATGGTATGCTATCAGTGCGCTTACCAAACGGAAATAGTGGAAGTCGGAAAACCTCACCAGCAAGTAGGTGAATCGGTTTGTTAATCCAGTGTTTCAATCCATTCACTGAGCACTCGTGCCATCTCTACAAAGACATCTTCATCAGACTTACGCGAACGTTTAAGCACTTTAAACCCGTGGTCCGCTGTGTCCAACAGGTGTAAGGTCGCCTTATTTCCGAGGTTTTCGCAGACCGGTTCCAATAGGTCAAGCACTGCCAACTTATCACGAGTACCCGATAAAAATAGCATTGACACAGTAACATCAGCAAGATGCTCAGCGCGTTCCGTCCCCTCTCTTCCAGAAGGATGCAGTGGGAACGCGAAGAATACGAGACCGCGGACGTGTTCGATCGGTGATTCTGCTGCTGTGAGTGAAGACATACGTCCACTATAGGAATGCCCGCCAACAAGAATTGATAAATCACCCGCCGCCTCGTGTGCAGCCGCCACCGCGGATCGCACGGTCGCTAGAGCCACTGCCTGTGCTTCCCTACCCCCACCACCGCGTTCCATGTAAGGAAACTGATACCGGAATGTGGCGATTCCGATATCTGCCAACCGCTCAGCGATCGTCTGGAGCGTTGAGTGGCGCATGTTTGTGCTTGCACCATGCCCCAGAACGAGCAACCATTTTGCGCCGTCGGGATGTATCAGTAGTGAGGATACCTCGCCTTTTTCTGGCGTTGCGATGAATTTCGATTCGATTGCTTCGTAATTCATTTTTTTCCTCTCTTGATTAGTGGATTAAGCACTGTTGCACGATGTCTCGATAAGTTTCCAACTCAGCGGTCTCCAATCCTCTCACCTTCGCAAGATCGTCCCATCGTCGTAAAGTGAGGGCATCTCGGAAATGTGGAATCTGTTCAAACGCCTCGCGTTCTTTGTCTGACATGACGCCTCCCTGAACTATGAAACTCCTTTTTGATGCTTCGGATAGCCCGTCATGGTAAGAGGCATCGGTTGTACACAGGTACCTTTTCGCTGGAACATGCAGCCGGATCGGGGTTGTAACCGCATCCGGGAAAAACGGCATCATATACTGCGCACCAACCTCTTCGTGGCTTAAATCCGTGTCCAAGAAAGCTTCACGGGCATTGTGTTCATCCAAGACAATATGTCCAATGTCGTGAAGCAACGCCCCTGTAATTAGTGTGGGACTCGTGTCGTTCTGCTGCGCGAGGGCGGCGCATTGGAGGGCATGCTCTAACTGTGTCACTACCTCGTCGTAAAACGATTGTCCACGGTCTTCCATGTAACTGAACAACGTGTCAATCTTTTCTTCCGCCGTTCCACTGCTCATTCCCTGTGCAAGCCGTGGGTCAAGGTATTTTTCAATGTCGCTTGAAAGCTGAGATTTGCTATCAAAAGTCATGGTTTACTGATTTCCCTTGAAAATGTGCGATTTTACTAATTTGTTTATCTCGGTTCAAACCGTCAGCCGCGTATTGCGAGAAAGCCTGTCGCTTGTCTGCGTAATACTGTTCACGCCAGTCGCCTTGAGAGTTGGCGTTGTAGGTGAGATAGATAATACGTCTCGGTTGGTCTGAACGGTTTGTTGGACTCTTGTGAGGAATGTAAGAACCAAAGAGAAGTATATCACCAGGCTCTGTCGGCACAGCGATCCACTCCATCGTCGTGGCGGTTTCGGGGGCGACGCATCCCTTTTCGTCCAGAGCGATGAATCCCTCCTGATGCCTGCCCGGTGCGAAATAGAGGCATCCATTTTCCGGAGTGGCTGAATCCACCGAAATTAAACATGTGATATGGTAGTCGATAAACTCGTAGGCGGGCGCGTCCTGATGCGCCGCGTAACCACCACCACCGGGATACTTGTAGTTAATTTTCTCCTTGTAGAGGACTGCGGGTTCATCCATTAACCCAGAGACAACATCCAATACTTTGCCATCTGTCACGGTGGCTCTCAAATCGGTGTGGTAGGGCACGAAATTTTCGGAGCGAGAGAGTCGCGGTCCGGCTGGCGTGGATTCATAGTGATGCATCCACTTATCCCGTGTCGGTTTCCAGTCCGATATTTCAGAGACCCACGCCTGTAGATCGTTCACCTCTTCGGTGGAGAAAAAGCCGGGGATTTTCAGGTAACCGCTGGTTTTCCAATCTTGGTGGCGTTCGGAATTAAGGTAAGACATAATCCGCTTCCTTGTAAACAATTCTCTTGGATGTCAGTATAGCGCACAGGAAAGTTTTTGTCAAATTTTAGGGCTTTGGGGCGGATCCGATCAGAAACCGCACCCACTGGATTGGAACTTAATCTGGGTTGGCACTGAATTGGAGAGCGTTCGTCGTGTTGTCAACCGCCATCTGGTAACTCCAACCCCCTGTGTAGTCCCCGGAGTGGACGGTTATGGTATTCCATCCTGCTTCCAGTGGTAATTCAACATAGACTCTACCGTAAAACAGATGCTCTCCAGGTCTCGCCGCGGTCGTTAATTCAACGCCGTTAACAAACAGTCTGCCGAGGTTACTTCCCCAGCGTATTTCTGCAAAGACCTTCCGTGCGTCAGGACTGTTGATATGGGTTACGCCATAAGCAGATGCCCACTCAGGCTTCTCGAAAACCGCATCTAAGTTAACAGATCCCGATTCAACGTGATGTGCTTGCCACTGGATGTTTCCATGCTTTCCTTGGTAGGTTTTATTAGCAGACTTGTCGTATATGGGCAGGGGATCAGCGATGAAGTTTGACGGAACGATATCCGACGCAACAAGTTCTTCTGGAACATCAAGCCCGAACGTACCAAGCAGCATCCAATCGGTGATTTTCTGCATCTTCGATGGTTCGATAGGATAAACCATTTCGGTTCGTCGGTACAATTGTTCACCACCGTATAAAACGGAATAGTCATAGATTGGTAAAGGCAGCAGTGCCTCCGTCGATGCGGAGAATACAACACTACCTGTTGCATCCTGACCCGGTTTGAGTGTAAACGCAAGTTGGTGCGGTGCTGTCTGCCATTTTTTGCTTGCATGGAAAACGAGATCGACATCGACCTGCTTTTCCAGATCATTCTTCAATGCGATTTCAAGTTTTCCACCAGATGCGGAACGTTCCAGCTCAATTTTAAGGTGAGACTGAATTGTAACTAACTCCCGGAGTCTCGCTTTGAATTCGGCAGTCGATAGGTCAGCGGGGAAAATGTTCCCGGGTTCAACGATCGCGACATTAATTTCGTTTCCATCTACTGTTACGATACTATAGTGGTCAAAAGCACCGTATTCTCGGACTTCTCGCGTTGTGAATCCACCACCTGTTGCACCGAGTACGAAGTATCGTCGGTCATTGCGCGTGTGTAATGTCAAGTTATGGTAGTGTCCAGCGAACACGGTATATGCTCGATCCGCAAGTGCCTCTTCAATTTGAGACCAACCAGAGTCTTCGTGTAGCCATGCGGGTTTGTGTAACATGACGAAGGTATGGCGTACATCCTTGTGCTGTGCCAATTCGTCCGTTATATATGCGACTTGGGCATCGCCAAACCACGTTCCTGCCCAACCTTCACTGCCTTCAGGTTGACTGTGTTTTTCCTCTGTGTTGAGTAGGAGAAATAGACAGTCCTTATAGGTAAATGCCGAATAGGTGCGTCCGAGGTGCTTTTGCCAATAGTCGTACATCATCGGGTTGGTAATGTCGTGATTACCGGGTAGTGGCAAAAATGGGATTATCAAATCTGATTGATGTTGCCAAAATTCTTTCCATTCCGCTTCAACTTGCGCCTTATCATCGGTATATCCTTGTATCAAATCTCCCACCATAATGGCAAAGTCGGGTTTCAGGACGTTGATTTCGCCGATCGCCCGGTCAAACACATGCCACTTGTCGTAACCTCCACCTGTTTTATCACCGATAATAGCGAAAGTGAATTTATCGGGGTCATCCGAGAAAGGACGTTCAACGATAGACATGCGTTCGGGGAAATTAGGTGTTTGAGCACGGACTGTAGTAGTAAGGGTAAAACTGAGAACAAGTATTACTGCAATCTTGGCAAAACTTACCGGTTTCCAAGATTGCAGTAACTGATTATATGTAGAAGACATCTGGGTTTGCTCCTCCTCTGAATGCAAGATGCAGGGTCTGAATTTTTCTTCTTTGCTCTTTAATCGGATTCTAAAATTGGTATAACGTCCCATTGAACTTCGTCTGCCATACCGGGATAGGTTTCACCCCGAATCCACATGGGAGGTCGTTTTTTATTCACAGCCTCGGGACGTGTCCATTCTGCTTTTGCACTGATATAATGTGCGATGTTTGCGCGTCTGAAACGTTCACTGTGGTTATCGGTGCTTTTATGCAAGACTTGACTGTTAAACCAGATGACCGCTCCAGCAGGGACCTCTACCGCAACACCATCTTCATCACGAGCACCTTGTGCCCGCCGAAACTCCCCCTGTTGTGAACCTTCAAGCTCAATATGTTCACGAACTCCATACTTGTGGCTACCCGGGATAACGTATAGACACCCGTTGTCTTTATCGGCATCATCAATCGCAGACCATGTTGCGACCGTCGTTCCGGTTTTATATTGATGGTTAAAATACCATTTATCTTGGTGCCACGGGAAACTCAAACCAATTTTTGGTGGTTTCCAAATATAGAGATTGTTGAGACCGAGGAGATCTGGACCGAGGATGTCAACAACGGGATCGGTGAGACGGGAGTCGCGCGTACGCGCAAGGAATTCCGAGCAATTACAACTCACATATTGGATATTGTGCATCGCGTGGATGCCTTGTACTTTGATTTTACCGTCTCTGACTAAAGCATTTTGAAAGATATGATAGTCGGGGAAGGATACTTTTCCGAGAGCAATGTCATCAGCGATTTGCGCTAAGTTGTCGTTTTCTTCTTCTGTGAATACGTTGAAGCGCACAAAGTACCCGTTTTCGTTCCACTGTGAACGTTCTTCAGGCGTCAGTCTAAATTTCCGTTCCTCGGATGTTGTCTTTGTGTTCACTCATCCTCCTATTGATAAGTTGTATATGATATGATTCAATGTGGTCCTCAGTCATTCGCCTTATTTTAATTCGGATTCTGTAATAGGTAAAGGGTCACGGTAGACTTCATTAGACAGCGTTGGGTATATTTTACCTCTAACCCACATGACTGGACGTATATGCTTTGCATCCTTACGGGGGACTCGTTCTGCTTTTGCACTCATGTAATGTGCGATGTTACTTCGTCGAAAGCGTTCGCTGTTGTTATCCGTGCTTTTATGGAGGATTCGATTGTCGAAAAAGATAACACTTCCCGGTTGCAATTCAACGGCGACTCCATCTTCGTCCTTAGCACCGCGTGCGAGTTTAAACTCCTGTTGTTGCGATCCCTCAAGGTCATCATGCTCAAGAATGCCTTTTTTGTGGCTACCCGGGATAACGTAGAGACACCCGTTTTCCTTATCTGACACATCAATCGCAGTCCACGTTCCGACAGTCGTTTCGGTTTTGAACTGGGGACGAGTATACCATCTATCTTGATGCCATGGGAACCCTAAACCAATCTTTGGTGGTTTCCAAATATAAAGGCTGTTGAGTCCGAGAAGATCTGGACCGAGGATGTCAACAACCGGATCGGTGAGGCGAGGATCACGCGTGCGTGCGAGAAATTCGGGAGAATAAAGGTTCATTTGATGGATACTGTGCATTGCGTGGACACCCGATGCTTCAACTTTCCCGTCTCTGACTAAAGCGTTTTGGAAGATACGATGGTCTGGAAACGGTATTTTTCCCAGAGCAATGGCATCGGCGACTTGGGTTAAAAGGTCGTTTTCTGCTTCTGTAAAAACGTCGTAACGGATAAAGTATCCGTTCTCTTCCCAAGAGGATCGTTCTTCAGATGTCAGTCTGAACTTCCGTTCTTCGGGAGTTGTATTTGAACTCATCCATTTTCCTTATAATGTTCGCAGTAAGCAATTTGGGTCTTGCAAATCCTGTGATTCAAAACTATAAGCACTTTTGTAATGAATACTAAAGTTTGGACAATTCGGGTTGTGTACGAATCGAGTTTTCAAAGGGGCATCATATTTTCCGCAAGTTTCGCATACGAATGAATAGCATATCACATATAATGTAAGTATCAAGTTATTTCCCACACGTCGGTCCGTGCTTTAACGCCTCATATTTACAAGATAAATCCCTGCTGCTACCAATACAGTTCCTGCTAATATACTCAACGACAGTTCATCACCTAAAAACAGGTTGCTAAACAATACACCCGACACGGGCATGAAAAAATACAAGACTACCAATTTGCTCGCTTTGTATTTTCTTAGCACCCATGTCAACACCAAAAAGCAGAAACCCGTGAGTACCCAGCCTTGATAGAGCATCCCTGCTCCATTTGCCAATGTCAATGCAATCGGTTTTTCACCTTCGAAGAGATAACTCAATACGAAAAAACACGGAATATTTAAACCGAACAACCAGACAAGGAGGCGGTGCGGGTAAATGTCTTGAACAAACACCTTCGTGAGTGTAATCCGGAGTCCAAAGAAACAGGCAGCCAGCGTCACAATCAGGTCTCCAATGAGATGTTCCAAGGTGCCGCTGCCTTGTAGGTTCGGCGCGATGGCTGCAATAACACCACCAAAGGCAGAAAGAACCCCTAACATCTTCCTAACAGAGAGCCGATCGTTAGGAAGCCAAAAGTGCCCGAATATGACAGTAAAAATTGGGTAAAGCGCGAAAAAAATGGTTGAGCGAGAAGCGATAGTGAACTCAGTGCCGATGTTCAACAGAACGGTATGCAATGCGTGCAATACCGCAACTACGGACAACCGACGCAACTCTTCAAAGCGCAACCGCATCGACATTCCCTGGAAAAAGCCGACACCGCCAACAGCAAGAATCCCTAATATATAACGAAAGAATGCCATTTTCAGCGGCGGAATCCCTTGCAAACTGATCTTAACAGCAAGTGAATTCCCGCCGTAGAGAGAAACGGTAGACAATACAAGGGCAATAATCTTACCGGGCGGATCTTCGTTTCTAAACTCTTTTTCTATCATAATTCTAATGTGAGTTGGGAAACCCGAAAGTTTGTGATATAAAGAGAACTTTTTTATCTAATGAGGTAACCTCAACCTTACTCGCGTTATGGTAAGTTTTCAATTACCGATACACTATGGGCGGATACAGAGAAGGGTGAGGCACGGGACCTCACCCAACACGATTTGCCAAAAGAAAGGTGCGGCTTCTGCGAACCCTTACCTCTCAATGAGTTCGATATGAACGTTGTCAGGACCCTTGAAAAACGCTCTCTTGATCTCAGGTAACAGATAGTCGAGTTCTGCACCTTTCGCCTGGAGTTCTGCGACGGTGGCGTCAATATCTTCTACAGTGAAGGCAAGTTGGAAGAGCCCCCAGCGTGGATTGCCGCTGGTATCTTCTATCTCCATATCCCCTAATTTAGAGGAGAGGAATATCCGTTCCCCACCGATTTCCATCCGGACGACTTCTAACCTACCGACATCAACTGTTTCTATGACTTTGCCGTCAAACATCTTCTCGTAATAACTGACTGCACCATCCAAGTCCTCGCACCGAAGATGGACGTGGTCAAACGTAACTGTCATTGTTAGAATCTCCTTTCCTTAGAAGATGCGCGCCTGACAGCGCGCACGTCAAAACATGATACAGGATATGTCATTATCACATAATTCGTTGATTGTATAAAGTAAAAAAGCACTTTAGGGAGGGTCTATATTTGATTTACATTGAATCAAAATAGGAATATCAAAAACAAACTGGCGTAAATGTTGAACCTACTCAACATATCCGAGATCCCGTAACTTACCTTCCAGAATCTCTGTCTCCTCAGCCGTAGATTCTTGTGTTTTCAGGTGGTGGTAATTAGAATTCATCAGGATGTTGTCATAAGCGTCGCGAAAGTGATCTGGATCTTCACAGGCAAACTCTTCACCGCTCAGCACATGTCGATATACGAACTCACCTGTCCGTTCATCTTCACGATACAGATACTCACCATCGGTTAGGGACCAGAGTCGAACACCTTCCGAATACCTATCAATCTCTATGTTGTCAACCATTGCCCGGGAAGTTACGCGATGGTGCGGTATCTCCAAGTTGTTTTTGTCAAGAAACCTAACGCCGTAGAGACTATCCAACTCCGACAGTACCAATCGATTTGCGTCAATTTTAGATGGAGATAGCAGGTCTTGTCCATAGCCGTGATAGTCCACATCAATACCTGCGAGGTTTGTAAGGGTCGGGAACAAATCAATCGCTGAAATCGGCGGGTTCGGAAATTCCAGACGCCCCACGCCAGGGATATGTGCTAACAGCGGCACGTGTAGCACATTCTGATTGAGCGTGGCTCCGTGGTTTATAATTTCATCGCAGATACCTTCACCGTGATCTCCGAAGATGAAAATTGCCCACTCTGAGAGTTGAAGTTGCTTCAAAATTTCAACGAGCTTAAATTCGAGTATATGCGTCACAGCGGCGTAGTAGATACGCAACGCCTCATCCATCCTACTGTTATCAACGAGCCACTCGAAACTTGGAGCACCCGGAATTCCGCTCATGCCATATTCAGCGTGGGCATACCAGAAATGCAGGAAGCAGAATTGTGGTACGTCCGAAGGCTGCTTCAGCTGTCGGATCAAGTCTTCAAGGGAGCCGAGATGTTGTGCCGATGTATTCGGATCGATGCCTGTAATGAACGGCTCAAAGTCGAGGAATCGGAACACATCCGGACGTTCTGAACGCCCGGTAATCTGATAACCAGCATCACTAAATATCTGAAATAGAGTTGGAATACCCTCGAACATTTTAAGGTAAGCCTGCCCATAGAGACCGTGTTCAAACGGGTAAAGTCCGGTGAAATAGGAGGTATGAGAGGGGCGTGTCGCCGGTGCTGGCACAAAAAACTTTTCAGCAAGCGAGAAATCCTGGGTCAGTAGGTCGAACTTCGGCGTGTTAAAAAAGGGGTTCGTCCGACTGAGTGCATCGAACCGCCAGCAATCAATTGAGATGAGTAAGAATTTATTGGCAGTGTTGATTTTCATCAAAGATACGGATTGGAGACCCATGTCTCAGGCGTGGGGAGAAAATCTGCCTCGTGTATGAGACCACTGGGGGTAAGGGCGTCTGTAGCTACCCGGAGGTAACTACAGACATTCACTGCCTTAAATCGAGAAGTCGCCGACAAAGACGTTGTTCTCGGTACCGCTTTGCTGCCACGTCACCGGGAGGTGTGTGTCTTTATAGCGATAAACTTCAGATTTGCCAACAATGGCGTTCTGAATCGTTGTCAGCGGTTTGTACCAGATCTGATGCGGTTGTGTGCATCCGGCACACGGATAACGGTTGGCAGAAAGTTTGAGGACTTCGCCAACGGTTACATCATATTTGGTACCTTCTTTCGCGAATTCAACGGAAGCAGTTTGAGTCGCGACGATTTCGCCCAAAACATCGGCATATTTCGTCGTAAGTAGGTCGCTGAGTGCGGCGCGCTGTTCTACCGTAGTGCTCGGATCCATGTATAACACGCTCTTACGGGTTTTGGTCTCAATTGCCAAGTTGTTTTTCGCACTTATGACAGCAACAACAGTTAGGTTCTCCAGCGAAACGTCGTTCCAACTTCCACTCTGGATGTTCCAGACGGCGGTTGCTTCTCTGCCACCTTCCACAAATTCGGAACCATAGTGGCACGCTCCAACATAAACACTCGCTGAACGGGCTTCAATGTATTCGCCTTGCACAGTCGGTGATTCGGTGGCAAAAGCGAAACCCGCTATGAAGGTCAGTGCGAGCACCGTCAAAACAAAGATATTTCTCATCTTAATTTCTCCTTTTTTTGGGGGATTCACCTTAGTCAATAGTAGCCACTACCTGAAGGTAGGGACTTGTGCTTCCTCGCGGTAAGCGTTCTTCCCGAAGGTTAAACGTCTAACAACCACTCCACTTAGGGCAGCTAAGCCTGCCCGTTTTGATTTATTTTCCGCAACGTCGTGTGCTGGCTCTGATTCCACACGTTTTACAGCCACTCTTTCTACCAAGTACGCCGCACGGCAAGTCCGTAGACTTCGGGGATATATTGAATCCCGCTCGCGCATTCCAATCTACATTGCTGCATTGGCTTGATAAGGACGCTATCCTCCGACTTTGTAGTGGGTTACGATGGGTTTTATTCCACTTTCGTTGGGCAGTTTGTGATACCCTTGCACATTCTCGAATGTTTTTGAACTATCAACTGCTACGCTGTCTACATCCCACAAGCTAAGACATGGGGATTTGACCGGAAGTGTTAACCCTTATTATACCTTAAATCGATTAAAAAAGCAACTTTTTCTGTTATCTATTCCGGCGGGCGAGAATTAATAACAGTATGATAACGCAGAGTATCAATACCCAGAACATAGGGACAGGTCTGAGGAAAAAGTCCATGATCGTGTTCTGTTGCGATTTGGAGGTTACATTAACCTTGAATTGGGGTTGAGGCAGTGCTATTTGCCAGCGTTCTCAAGTAAACGCTCAAGTGTTCCGCCTAAAATCTCTGCTTTGTCTGCCGCTGGGATAAATGTACAGTGCGTTCGGAACGCTTCAAGCGCGTGTTGATAGGTCATAAAGTTGCGGACCACCGGATAGTCGGAGCCCCAGCAGAGACGACCAGGACCGAAGTGTTCATAGAGTGCGCGCACAATCCAGTGTGTATCCGATTGCGGATAATCCCATGGGACCTGTGAGACATAAGCGAAACCTGACATTTTGATGTGAATGTTCGGCACATCCCCAGAGGCGAGAACCTGCTTCAGTTGCGGATAGGGATGCTCCTCACCGGCTCTCGCACCGCCCATATGATGGCAGAGAAACGGCACAGTGGGAAACTGCCCTGCGAGTTTTCGGAGTGCCTCATGCTGATGACTCCCCATCGCGATGCTGGCGATGAGTCCGAGGTCGGCGGTTGTTTGAAAGAAACGTTGTCCCTCCCCCGAAAAGAACCAACTTCCATCGTCATCACCTCTGAGGTAGTGGGTATAGCCTTTGAGAGCGTATGCTTCCGCTGCAGTTTTCAACCGATCAGCGGCACCATCGGTGTGATACGTCTCTGTCCATGAGCAGTCCACATCGGCGAATTGGATGAGCCGCTCAGGATAGCGTTGGACACACGCCGCGACGTAATCGTTGTTTTCGGGGTTCCGATCAATGCGTGCGCAGACAAGCACAGCCTTGTCGATATCGTGCAGATCCATTTCGTGGAGCAACTGTTCAACTCTGCCGCGACTTTCGTCATCAGGAACGGGCGGTTGATAGGGCCACCGGGGCCATGCGTGGGTATGTGAATCAATTATCATATTTTTAATTATACCTTGCGGTTCGGTCAGGTGAATTGAAAGTTTGATTTGAATTTAAACCGAGCATCAGGGCACCCAACTCTTGTTGATTTGTTTCTGCGGGTTTCACAACCCCGACAATTTCGCCATCGTACATCACTGCGATCCTGTCGCTAAGGTGAAGGAGTTCGTCCAATTCAGAAGAGACGAGTAAAACGGCTTTAGCACGATTTCGGGCATGGATAAGCCGTGTGTGGACGAATTCCGCTGCATGGATGTCTAAGCCTCGCGTTGGGTGCGCCGCAATGATAACTTCAGGATGCGCCTCCAACTCGCGAGCGACGACGACCTTCTGCTGATTCCCACCCGAAAGGGTCCGAATAGGATCCGTAATATCTCCGACATGAATCTGGTATTTGTCGAGTGCATTCAGCGCATACCGTTGAATTGATTTTCGCTGAAGGAGTTCGTAGCGGCAGAACCGACTGTGTCTATGATGTCCGATGATGAAGTTATCGTCAATTCGGTCATTCAGACTAATCCCGTGTCGATGTCTATCGGCAGGTACGTGTGCGATCCGTTCCCCGTTTAGGGTGAGCGTACCGCTATCAATTTGCCGTAACCCTGTCAGGACCTGAACGAGTTCTGACTGTCCGTTCCCTTCCACACCTGCGATACCGACGATTTCACCGGGGTGTACTTCCAGGCTAACTTCGTCGAGATGCCGCTTATTGGAGGCTCTACTTGTCAGAACTTTTTCCCATTTGTGCCTTTTTGTGGTATCAGAATTCCCCGAAAGCGTGACGTTTTCCAAACGGAGCAGAGGGGTCGTGCCTATCGTCTGTTCTCGCGTCACAGTCGTAGGGATAACAGGTTCGCCGAGCATCGTTTCCGCCAACGTTGTTGGATCGGTGTCGTCAATAGGACAAGAGGCAACGGCTTGCCCACGTCGCATTACCGTGACGCGGTCGGCGATTGCCATTACTTCATCAAGTTTATGTGTGATGATAATGAGGCTTTTCCCCTCACTTTTGAGGCTACGCATACAATTAAAAAGCCCTTCAACCTCTTGCGGCGCGAGCACGGCTGTCGGTTCGTCCATGATAAGCATGTCTGCACCGTGATAGAGGACTTTCAGGATCTCGGTGTGTTGCTGTGTCCCAATTGGCAGGGATTCGACAGGGGTGTCCACGGGCACATCGAAACCGAGTTGTGCCGCAAGTGCGGCAATCTGTTCTCCTGCCTGTTGGTAATCGAGGAGTGCGCCGAATTTGCGAGGTTCTTTGGCAAGGACGATGTTTTGAAGAGCTGTGAAGACCGGAATAAGTGTAAAGTGTTGCTGCACCATTCCCAAACCGAGCTGCATTGCGCGCCGTGGTGAGGAAATAGTTACAGCGCGTCCATCGACGAAAATCTCGCCCGCATCGGGGTAATACAGACCGTAGAGGATTTTCATCAGGGTAGACTTGCCTGCCCCATTTTCGCCTACAATTGCGTGAATCTCACCTCGATGGAGCGTGAAATCTACGGCATCGTTTGCCTGCACTTGCCCAAAATGCTTGTTGATACCGCGCATCTCAATGATTGGTGTATGTGCCATCTTTTTCTTCGGGCAGGGGACTCTATGCTTTAGCATGGAGGGGAATGCCCACTCTTTTTTCTTGACAAAGCCTGCCAAAAATGTTATACTATTTTCTACCAGTTGGCAGACATGACAAGCGTAATCGCAAGGTTACGTGTCTGCCTACCCACTTGTCAGGGGTTAAAGACTGGTAACTGGTAACAACTTGAGAACCTATAAATATGAGATACACGAACATCCCAAGAATGTACGCTTGGGCAATATGCTTGATGAACTCGGCGATGTCCATAACCACTTTCTTGCGTTGGAAAAGCGATATTACCGCATCTATGGGAAATATGCCGGTCGGTATCGCCTGCAACCGCACTTGACGAAGTTGCTCCAACGCACCAAGCGACATTGGGCATGGATACCGCGAGACACCCTTGACGCTGTGATTGTCCGCTTGCATCTCGCGTGGGAAAAGTTTTTTGACTTCAAAAAACATGGCGGTCGAAAGGTCGGTATGCCCAAGTTCAAACGCAAAGGACGCTACCGTTCCGCGAAGTTTCCGTATGCCTATCAACTTGAAAACGGACGTGTGCGTATCTCTTTTAGAGTATGGAATCCAAGTTCCCAAAAGTTCAACAAATACGATAAGCGTTGGTTTTCGTTTCATCAACACCGCGAGTGGCGCGGAAACGTCCGCTATATTCAAATACTTCGTGATAGCGTTGGTACGGTTTGGCTGTATGTTGTCACCGATGATGTTTCCAAAGAAGTGCTGTCCGCTACAGGTGAAAGCGTAGGGATAGACTTCGGTATGGAAACCTACTTGACCTTTAGCACCGGCGAAAAGAAACAATCGCCACAATTTCTCAAACGCTCCTTGAAAGAACTTCGCACACTCAACAAAGCGGTTTCTCGCAAGGTCAAAGGCTCTAACAATTGGTGGCGTGCTGTCCGTGAACTCGCACGACTTCACGTGAAAATCGCCAATCAGCGCAAGGATTGGCACTACAAGGTTGCTACCGACTTGTGTAAACGGTTTGATACGATCATTACCGAGACACTGAACCTTGATGGCATGAAACGCCTGTGGGGACGTAAGGTCTCCGACCTTGCTTTTTACCAGTTTGTTGAGATATTGAAGTATAAGTGCCAAAAACATAAGCGTCATTTTGTTCAGATTGGACAGTGGACGGCTACAACAAAGCCGTGTTCCGATTGTGGACATAGAAACGAAAATCTTTCTCTCTCTGATAGGCAGTGGACATGCCCTGAATGTGGTTCGCACCACGATAGAGACGTAAACGCTGCTATTAACATTCTTCGGGGCTGCTTAGATCCCCTTGTGGAGTAGATGTAAGCCCTTCTTCGGAAGGCAAACTACGATGAAGCACAAGCCCCACGCTTTAGCGTGTGGGTGCTATTGACCTCTACTGCCGTTCATGCGGAACGACGATATCGCCCGCGATAATTTTCGCCTTAAATGCCTCGACCTGTTCCAGAACCTCGTCCGAGAGAAGGTCCCGATTGACATCATCAACGATGTACTCGACACCACCCTCTTTAAGCCCGTAATCTTTCAGACCGCCAGAGAAAGTCCCTTCTTGGACGCTCTTTATTGTTTCATAAACCGATATTTCCACGCCTTTAATGACACTCGTGAGCACCAAACCGGGAGCGAGGTTGTTACCGTTGGAATCGACCCAGATGATTGATTTTTCTGTCGCTTTTGCTGCCTCAAGAACCCCGAGACCACTCGCACCCGCAGCGGCAAGAATAATATCTATCCCACGGCTGTATTGCGAGAGGGCGAGTTCTTTCGCTTTCGCTGGATCGTTAAACGCCTGCGGTGTAACGCCCACATAATCCGCTACCAACTCAAGATCGGGATTCGTTGCCTTAATACCGGCGCGATAGCCAATTTCAAAAGCCTCAACCAATGGCACCTTCATCCCTCCGATGAAACCTATCTGCTTTGTCTCCGTTTTCAACGCCGAAATGACCCCCGCAAGAAATGTGCCTTCGTGTGCTCGGTAGGTCAAAGACGCGACGTTAGGCTGTTCTATGACTGCGTCAATAAGCGCGAACTTAACATCTGGAAATTCGCTCGCGACACGGTTCATCGGTTCTTGAAAAAGAAAACCGACCCCGATGATGAGATCATATTTCAGTTTCGCGAGCCTGCGGAGCGTCAATTCAGTATCTGTGCTCAGGCTTGGGGTAACCTCTGTGAGTTTGAATCCCCATTCGTCTTCCGCTTTTTTCGCACCCGCGTAGGCGGCATCACAGAAGGAGAGATCGCCGCGCCCGGTGACATCATAAATGAGACCGACTTTCAGTGCGGCGGATGCTGTTTCTATTACAGCAAAGCAGGCGATAAAAAGTGTGATTAAAATCCTTACACGCAAAATGTTTTCCTTTCTATTTCTAATTCCGTAATTTCATAATGGATAGCGTCTATGCGTATCTGAATACCTTTAGGATACATGATAATGGGGTTAGATGCAAGTGTTATTGTGGTTCTAACATCTCTGAAGTTAGTGTTGACTTTATTACGTTTTAAGGGTATTCTATTTATGTAGTTTCTGCTATCGTCATGATCGTAGGAAATGTGTTGATGAGTCCTATATTGTATCGACAGAAAATAGGAGAAGAAAATATGAGAACAGCTATTGGATTCTCGAAGTTAATTCCCTTCAGCCTCATTATGCTTTTAGGGATCGCGTTTTCGTTACCAACCTTTGCGGGGACCCAATTGTGGGACTTTGAGGAAAAGCATGATGACTGGAAAGTCGCGAACGGCAATTGGGAGATCAAAGGTGGTATTTACCAAGTCGAACGAGGTGGCCGAGCTGAACACTCCCTCGTCGGTGAAGAGGACTGGGATGACTACACCGTTGAAGCAAAAATCCGAATAGATGAGCACAATTGGGCAGGTCTCGTTTTCCGGGCACAAAGCGAGCATGAGTACTATGTCTATTATCTGAACATTCCGAACAACAAGTCTGAACTCTGGAGACACAGCAAGGGCGCATGGGATACACGTCAAGCAATTAACAGTAATATCCCTGCGACTAAAAAAGTGAAGATAGAGCTCGAAGAATGGCTTGACGTTAAAGCTGTGATTGAAGGTGAGATATTTAAATTTTATATCAATGGTGAATTGCAGGGTGAACAGAAGGATGACGTCTACAAGACCGGCAAGATCGGTGTGTGGGCATGGGAGACCGCCGCGAGTTTTGACGATGTCATGATTACCGGTGATAATGTCATAGATACCCTCGCCGTTGATGCGAATGACAAACTCGCCACGACATGGGGACGTCTCAAACGGATTTACTAATTTTGGGGTGGTTCAACCTAAGAAGTTTTAGGATGGCGGAATCGTCCCCTCGCTGGCGGGGTTTCATGAGGTTTCAAAAAATAATTCGGTAATTGACGGGCAATGAATTGCCCTACTACAAACAAGCAGGTTCGTAGTAGTGCGATTTATCGCACGTTTCGATATTACCGAATTAATAAATTAATCTTCATCTAACCCCGCTACAGTGGAGAAATAATTGTATTACAATGGGAGCAAATTATGAAACATCTTTTTTCAATTGTTGTCAGTGGTTGTTTCCTCGTACTCGTAGCCTCTTTCGCTTTTGCGGGCGAACAAACTTGGTCATTTGAATCAGAAGCAGACGACTGGACACCGGCTAACGGTTCTTGGAGTGTTGAGGACGGCATTTATAAACTCGCTAAAGGCGGGAGAGCCGAGCATTCCCTCGTCGGGGACACTGAGTGGGAGGACTACACCGTTGAGGCGAAAGTTCGACTTGATGAAGGAAACTGGGCAGGCGTTGTTTATCGCGCCCAAAGCGAGCATGAGTACTATGTCTACTATCTCAACGTCCCGAATAACAAGACAGAACTTTGGCGACATAAGACAGGGGCATGGGATGCCCGCGACAAGATCGGTGAACTCCCCGGATCTAACGTCGTCATCGCGAACGGCGAATGGTTTGACATGCGGGTCGTCGTGGAAGGCGATTCAATGAAACTCTGGATTAACGGTGAGGAGCAGGGCGAACTCAAGGATGAAACCGGTGCTGGATACCCCGCTGGGCAAGCTGGGGTCTGGGCATGGGAAACAGCCGCGAGTTTTGATGATGTCAAGGTCTCCGGGGATGCTATCGAGGGTCTTACACCGGTGGAGCCGCTGGATAAATTGGCTACCACGTGGGGACACCTCAAACAGCGTTTTTAGGTGGTGTCTCCATCGCACCACTGGGACGGTAGAAGGTGGTACGGAAACTTTCCTATTACACAGTCGTGTTGGTGGCACTCGTCTTGTGCCACCTTACTCCCTGGCAGGTCCCTGTCGCGCTCTTCCAAGAAACGGCTGCCGCGGACATCACAGCGCGGATTCGTGCCTATAAAGCAGAATTGGCGGTCGATGGCACGCGGGTTGAGACTCGACTGCAACTCGCGAAAGTGTACCTCCAAATTGAGGCTTACACGGAAGCAGTTGACGAGTATTATCGAATAATCGCCGCAATGGAAGCAAATGCAGTCGCCAACAGCCAGCATCCTGAGCATAATTCAGATATTGCCGCCGCTTACTACGGATTGGGATTGGCATATACCGGGATTGAGAAATTTGAAGATGCCGTTACAGCATACCAGCGCGCGATCGCGGTCATTCCCGATCGGGCACATACCTACGCGGCTTTGGCGAGTGTCTACACAAACATGCACCGTTATGCCGAAGCACTCGATGCTTACAAAGTGGCAGTTGGGTTGGATCCAAACGATGAGATGATTCATCATCAACTCGGGAATGTCTACAGCAAACGTGGCGAACATTCCACCGCGATGCAGCATCAACAACGCGCAATTGCCATCGCACCGGAATTCGCAGCAGCACACTATCAGTTAGGGCTACTCTACGCACAAGAAAAGCGGTGGACTGACGCAATCGCGTCATATCAAACCGCGTATGCACACGACGAGATGTTAGTTGAGGCACTCTATAATCTCGCGCAAGCGTCCCTTCGCTCTGGAAATCGGTCTACGGCGCGTGAGCAGATGGCACTGTTTGAGAGACGCAAAGCGATCCTGACGCCTCTGCACAAGTTGCGAGGTGCATTGCAGCGGGAGCAAGGGACAGTTGAGCGTGCCCAGATTCTCACGAACATCGCGAGGCTTTATCTTAAAAATGGGTTTTACGAAAAAGCGGTCTGGGAGTACCAGAAAGCACTCGGAATGGATCCCGAACTTGTGGCGGCTCATAACGGTTTGGGTATTGTTTATACGATGCTTGGGAAACACGCAGAAGCCGTTACTGCACAACGGAAAGCGTTGGAACTCCAACCGAACTTCGCCAAAGCACACGCCGGACTCGGTTTGGCGTATTTCAGTCAGAATGAAATGGAATCCGCTCTGGAACATTATCAACGTGCAGTCGCGCTGACACCGCAATTTTTAGAGGCACACCTAAAGATTGGAACAATTTTGCTGAAACTGAAACGTTATGCGGAAGCGATTGATACATATAAGGCAAGCGCGACATTAGACCCTGACAATGCAGAAATATACCATAATTTGAGTATGAGTTATGCGCGTCAAGCGGAAGCGGATTTAGAAGCGGCGCGTCGTTATGCTCAAGAAGCCGTCCGCTTGGATCCGAACGTCGCGAGTTATTACAATACCCTTGCCCTCATTGACTTTCGGCGCGGCGACTATCTGCAGGCAGAGAAAGCGATCCGAAAGGCATTAGAACTTGAACCGGAGAATCTGAACTATCAACAAGGGTTAAAACAGATTTCTGGTAAATTGACGAAGGAGCTGAAAATAAAAAATGGCATACGATAGTCTTGCAGAGTTCGTCAAAGCGTTGGATCGAGCAGGTGAACTCAAACGAATTAAAACAAATGTATCACCAGACTTAGAAATCGCTGAGATCACCGACAGGGTCAGCAAAACAGGCGGTCCTGCGCTCCTCTTTGAAAAGGTTGAAGGCAGTCAAATGCCGCTCCTCATCAATACCTACGGCTCTTATCAACGGATGGCGATGGCGCTCGGAGTTGACGATCTTGGACAGATTGCGGCGGAAATTGAGAGTATGATTAAATTGGGACCGCCGGATTCCCTCCTTGATAAGATGAAAATTCTCCGACTCCTGTCGCAATTGACGAACTTTCCTCCCAAAACGGTGAAAAAAGGAGCGTGTCAAGAGGTTGTCCTTACGGGTGAAGAGGCGTCCTTAGATGTGTTGCCACTCATTAAATGCTGGCCCCTTGATGCCGATAGATACATCACCTTACCCCAAGTTTTCACGCATAGCCTGAAAACGGGTCAACGGAACGTTGGTACCTATCGTTTACAAAAAATAACACCGTACGCCTTAGCGATGCACTGGCAGATCCATCACGACGGTGCTTCGCATCATCGCGAGTATCGACAAGCGGAGCAACAGATGCCCGTCGCAATCGCACTCGGTGGAGATCCCGTGATGTCTTATATCGGTACGGCACCCCTTCCGTCTGGGATTGATGAACTCCTCTTCGCGGGGTTCCTCCGAAAATCGAATGTAGAGATGGTGCCTGCTAAGACGATTGATATGCTCGTCCCAGCAGACGCGGACATCGTGATTGAGGGATACATTGAGCCAAATGAAACCTGTATAGAGGGACCCTTTGGCGACCATACCGGGTTTTACTCCTTGGCAGATGAGTACCCACTCCTTCACATCACAGCGATTACGCATCGGAAAAATCCGATCTATCAGACGATCATCGTCGGTAAACCACCGATGGAGGATTGTTATATGGGCAAGGCAACTGAGCGGATCTTCATGCCGTTGATTAAAACGCAACTGCCAGAACTCGTCGATATGAATCTACCGTTGTTTGGTGTATTCCACAATTTTGCACTGATTTCTATTGACAAACGCTACCCGTACCATGCGAAGAAGATTATGCACAGTCTGTGGGGACTCGGGCAGTTAATGTTCAGCAAAATTATCATCGTTGTCGATAAAGAGGTCAACGTTCAGAACGTCGAAGAGGTGCTTTTTTATGTCGGGAGCAATGTAGATCCAAAAAGAGATGTGACGATTGTTGAGGGACCCGTTGATGTGCTGGACCATGCGGCACCGCTTATGGGTGCCGGATCGAAGATGGGTATTGATGCGACAACGAAATGGGCGGAGGAAGGGTATCAACGCGAGTGGCCCCAAGAGATACAAATGTCTGACGAGGTAATTGCGTTGGTCGATGAAAAGTGGAAAAAGTATGGGTTTTAATTTTACCTTGCGGAGGAATAGCACGGACTTGACTTTGAACTTCCTTTTCTTATATCCGTCCTCCGCTCCGCTTACGGACTACACTTCAGAAAATATATAGGACTTACGCACTCCCCCGGTAGCGGGTAATGGGCGTTGTTTATACTCGTATAGTTCAACACTTAAAAAAACATCTATAAACCGCTATACTACCTACTCATGTTTTACCGAATCAGACTCGCTCTCAAAGAAGAAAGAGAAATCAAAGAACAGGGTCGCCAAGAAGCTTACCAAGAAGTGTCCGACTGGAACCATCGTCGTCTTGAAGCCGAAGCACGTGGCGAAACGTTTACAGAGCCACCGCCGGGACACGATTCCCTAAAACCAAAAAAGAAAAAACGCTTCATCTTTTTCTGATCTCTCTTGATAATCGGACCACCGCAATGACTTCAAATATTAAGCCCAAGACGATATTCACGGGTGATAATCTGCCGATAATGCGCGGGATGAATAGTGAATCAGTGGATTTAATCTACCTTGACCCACCCTTTAATAGCAATGCGAATTACGCCGCACCGATCGGCTCTCAGGCTGCTGGTGCAGAATTCAAAGATACATGGACGCTTGATGATGTTGATAATGCTTGGCTTGATCTCATTGAGACAAAGTATCCAACACTGAACCGAGTCATCCACGCGGCGATGACCAACAGTGATAAATCTTACCTCATCTACATGGCTGCTCGGTTGCTGGAAATGAAGCGTATTCTAAAAGATACAGGCTCTATCTATCTTCATTGTGACACTACAATGAGTCACTATCTCAAGTTGGTGATGGATGCGGTGTTCGGGAAAGTCAACTTTCGGAATGAGATTGTTTGGAAACGAACCACAGCCCATAGTGATTCTGCGGTTTATGGAGCTATTCATGATATTATACTCTACTATTCAAAAGGTAATTCCCACACCCGTAATAAGCAATATCAGCCCTATTCTGACGAGTATCTCAAGAGGTATAGGCATACGGACGAAACTGGCAGAAAGTTTTTGGACAGAAACCTAACCGCTGGCTCTTTAAGTGGCGGTGGGTATCAGGT
The DNA here is from genome assembly GCA_965220065.1 of Candidatus Poribacteria bacterium. GTDB lineage: Bacteria > Poribacteria > WGA-4E > WGA-4E > WGA-3G > WGA-3G. The sequence continues at coordinate 1,776,308 of OZ244804.1, read as the reverse complement.
ACGAATGGAACGGCATTACTAAAATTTGGCGGTGTCCGCTTACCACGATGCAGGAATATCATAAATCTGGTAAGTTATACTATACTCGCAATGGAACGGCGAGATTAAAGCAATTTTTAGATGATATGCCGGGTGCGCCTGTTCAAGATGTTTGGATTGATATACCCCCTAAACTCACAAGCCAAAGAAAGGGTTGGCTATCCAACCCAAAAGCCCGTTGCTCTACTCAATAGAATCATCGAAGCGTCTTCTAACAAAGGTGACGTAGTGCTTGACCCGTTTTGCGGGTGTGCCACAACATGCGTGGCAGCAGATAGACTTCAAAGGGATTGGATAGGTATTGACATATCAGGAAAAGCCGCTGAATTGGTTGTTGAACGTATCGAAGCAGATCAGGGATTGTTTCAGGAAATTATTGCACGCACAGATATTCCGAAACGCACAGATTTAGGCAATATTCCCCGATACAACGCACCTGAAAACAAGAAAGAGTTATATGGAGAACAAGAAGGATATTGTAATGGGTGTGGTGAGCATTTTCAGATGCGAAATTTAGAGCTTGACCATATTATTGCTGAAACCAGTGGCGGAACGGATCATATTGAAAACCTCCAACTCCTTTGTAGTCATTGTAACAGGGTTAAAGGCGACCGCGGGCAAGAATATCTGATCTCAAGACTGAACAAAGATTAAATTAAGGAATGGTATAATGAGCAAAAATACAAGAGATACTATGACAAAAAAAGAACACTTATAACCATGAACATGAACACCCAAAACAACTTATCAATTTGTTTAAAAAAATTTCTGAATGTTTAGTAAAGTACGCAAATCAAAATAATGTTAAAAAGCCAAATAACTGGACTTATCCAATCAGGCTTTTAAGCACATAAAAATTTCTGCAAGTACTTTCTAACTAATTCCGTGTAACTAACTCTGGTTTTTTGTGAGACTGAAATTAACCAATCCCAAAACTACTAATTGCGTTTTTAAATGCTTGAATCGAACTAATGTTAAAATGGCAAAATGAAATTATAGGGCTTTTATCAACTTGTGGACAAAGCAAATTAAGCGAGGAAAAAATCATGAAAGGAACAGAACCGATTTACGACGTTGCCGTGATTGGTGCGGGACCTGCGGGCGCGCAAGCGGCGGTTTCAGCCAGCCATCAAATGCGGCACGTTTTGGTGCTGCATTCAGGAAAGGTAAGTTTTAGTCGGGGTCGCGCCTACTGGTCAAAGTCCGTAGAAATTGAAGATGCTCCGGTCTTTCCCGGTATCATCGGACCTCACTTTGCGAAGGAACTCATGAAATGGATGGAGAGTCGACCGGTTGTCGATTTCATGCTGGGTTCAGAGAAACGCAAAACAGGTATTGATATACGCGATGGCATGGTTACAAAACTTACCCGGAATGGCACCCTATTTGAACTCGAAGCCTCCACAAAGACGCTCAAACAAAATACATCACCGGAGATGGCATCTTTTAAATCCCGCACCGTCGTCGTTGCCGCTGGGTTTGATGATAAGTGGCCCGATATTGAATTTGATCCCAATGCTGAGCGTTTATATAAGCAGTATGCTACAGTATTCCGCTATGCAGGAAATAAAAAAGGATGGCACGTCTGCATCCGTTGCGATGGACATCTGCACGTCAACGAGCACCTTGCACTCCTCGGTGTTGGTGACTATATCTACGAGGCAGCGATTGGTGCGCAAGATTTTACGGATAAAATTACAATTCTAACAAACGGTAGACCGCACGGCATGTCGCCACCTGTGTTGGAACAGGTGAAAGCGCGCAAAATTAATATCATTGAGACGAAAATTAAACGGCATATTGGCGAAAAAACGAATCTCTTGGGATTTGAGATGGTTGATGGGAGCGAATTATTTTTCCACGGTTTCCTCGTTGATGAAGGACTCATCCCGAATACGAAGTTTCTTGAGGGGTGGGATTATCAGAAAGATGAGGAAGGCTTGATTGTCGCAAACGAGGATATGCAGATGCTGGACAGCTCTGGAGAGCCGATTCCCGGCCTCTTTGCCGCGGGTGACATCATATCTGGCGAGCGAAACCTAATCGCGACTGCGTTCGCACTCGGGCAGGAAGCGGGTTTGTCAGCATCAGACACCTTGCGTCAATGGCATTTCCCAGATTAGGAGGCAGGGATAAAAATAATGCAAAACGAGCAAAAAGATACCGTCTATATTATTGATACGCACGCCGAAATATTTCGGGCTTATTACGCGATCCGTAGCGGATTGACGAGTAGCATCACCGGCGAGGCGACACACGCTGTATTCGGGTTCGCTGGCACACTTATTCGGATCTTGACGCAACTTCAGGCAAAATATATCGTCGCCGCGATTGATACACCGGGGGACACGTTTCGCAATGAACTTTATTCGGAATACAAGGCGAACCGTTCTCCAGCACCCGATGATCTGGTCACACAGATTCATCGCATCATCGAGTTGCTTGAGGCGTTTGGTATCTTAACGCTCGGTAGACCTGAATTGGAAGCCGACGACATCATCGCCTCTGTCACGCACGCAATACTTGACAATTCAGAAACCTCTGATGTCAATGTCACTATTATTTCTAAAGACAAAGACCTTGAACAGTTGTTAATCGGCGATCGGGTTACAATGCTTGACCTCCACAACGATAAGATTATTGACGAGCGGTCGCTATTGGAGACGAAAGGCATAAAACCGAAACAGGTTGTTGATACCCTTGCTTTGATGGGTGATACTTCAGACAACGTCCCAGGCGTTGAGAAAATCGGTTTGAAAACCGCCGCGCAATTGATCCAGCAGTACGATTCCATCGAAGGCATTTTTGAGAATATTGATGAGATTAAGGGAAAACGACGCGAAAATTTGGAGAAAGCGCGCACACAACTCGATCTTTCACGAGAGCTCGTAACCCTGAAGCGGGATGCTCCTTTGGACTTCTCCATAGAGCAGGCGCGGGTCAAGCCGCTTGATCTCCAGAAGATCCTCCCACTGTTCCAAGAGTTAGAACTCAAACGTTATGAGCAAGTTGTACGGGAACTTGCGGGTGGGGATCCTACGTTCGCTGCTCCTACACCTACAACGCGCAAGGAACGGGTTGCGGAGTTAGCCCAGAAAACAGATGCCATTTTGGATAAAGGCGACTACGACACAGCCGAAACAGGGGACTATTCGGCGATCGTTACACCCGACCAACTGAAAGATCTCGTTGACACGCTATCGACACAGGAAATTATCAGTTTTGATACCGAAACGGATGGCTTGGAACGCGAGGCGATGCTGTGTGGGTTAAGTTTCTCATGGAAACCGAAGCAGGGCGTTTATGTGCCGGTTCGCTCGCCACAACCTGAAGATCATCTGGATACAGATACCGTGCTTTCGGCACTTAAACCGATCTTGGAGAACCCAGCACTACCGAAATGTGGACATAACCTAAAGTTTGATGCGGGCATTCTCATCAGGAACGGTGTTAAACTTCAAGGGGCTATTTTCGATACACTGCTCGCGAGTCAATTGGTTGACGCGCGGACCCCGTCTCACAACCTTGATACATTGGCGTTGCTCCACTTAGAGCACAAGATGATCTCCTTTGAGGAGTTAATAACGGATGCAGACCGTGAAACACCGGCTGACGAAGCAGCAGACTTGGGAGAACTGTTTGAGGCAGAGGCTAAACAGCAGAAGACAATTGATGAAGTGCCATTGGATCAAGCCACAATTTACGCCGCAGAGGATGCTGACATTGCCCTCCGACTCCACCATTTCCTTGCACCAAAACTTGATGAGATGGGGATCACAGATTTAGCGCGTGACATAGAGTCCCCGCTCGCGCCTATTCTCGCTGAAATGGAATACAACGGTATCGTTTGCGATAAAGAGGAACTCAAACGTCAAAGCATTGTGATTAGCGAACTCGTTGATACTCGGCAAAAGGAAATTCACGAAATCGTCGGATATCCGTGTAATATCGACTCACCGAGACAACTGGCACAAGTGCTGTTTGAAGAACTCGGTTTCAAACCCGTGAAACGGACACGAGGTGGTAAAGTCTCCACAGATGTGACTGTGTTAGAGGCACTCTCTCTGAGAGAGGACATCAACGATCCGAAAACCAGTGTGCCACGCTTGATAATTGAGTACCGCCAATTCCGTAAGTTACAGAGTACCTATCTGGCGCAACTCCAGAATGCTGTTGACCCAAAAACACAGCGTATCCACACACATCTCTACCAACTCACAACAGCAACAGGACGTTTGAAGTCCGACCACCCCAATCTACAGAATATTCCCGTCCGAACTGAGATTGGCAGACAGTTACGGCGCGCCTTTAGGGCACCAGAAGGGCATAAGTTAATCTGCGCGGATTATTCACAGATTGAACTTCGCATCCTCGCACACTTTAGTGAAGATGAAAGTCTAATCGAGACTTTCACCCAAGATTTGGACATCCATACAGCCGTTGCTTCGCAGGTGTTTGAAGTCCCGGCTGACTCGGTTACGCGCGAACTTCGTGATAAGGCGAAAACTATCAACTTTGGTATCATCTACGGGGTTTCGCCAACAGGTCTCTCACGTCGGATTAAGGGGATGCGAGTGAAAGAAGCGGCGGCACTTATTGACGATTATAAAACGCGTTTTCCGGGGATAGATCGTTTCCTACAGCAATGTGTCCAGCAGGCATCGGATCATGGGTATGTTAGCACGCTCACCGGCAGACGACGCGCTATTCCTGAAATCTATGCCACTAACCGGAGTCGGCGAAGCCTCGGAGAACGGTTGGCAATCAATACTGTCGTGCAAGGTTCCGCCGCAGATCTGATGAAAGCTGCGATGGTTCACGTGCAGCATCGTATTGATAAGGACCAACTTCCGTTGAAAATGCTTCTGCAAATTCATGATGAGTTGGTGCTTGAGACACCTGAAGCACTCGCGGCAGAGCATGCTGCGATTGTCTGTGAAGAGATGGAGAAGGCGATGTCGCTTCGAGTACCGCTTCGGACAGAGGCAGGAATCGGAGATAATTGGATGACAGCGAAGTAATAGATCCCCGAATAAATTCAGGGTTTTAAAGGTAGGTCGGTTGATAAAATTATTCAACGGATAAATTAATATTGACAAGTAATATAAATTGTGATATAATTTAATGTAAATTTGTTTAAGGGAAATGTGGATAGTGTCCGCTGGCAAAGTTACAAGTAGCATTTTGACAGTGTTACGGTTTGGAACTGAACATGCTCATTGTAAGTGTGACGAAGCTTCCAACAAGAGATTGATAAGAGTTAATTTTTGCCAATCTTTGCAATTTGGACATTGCGTGCAATGTCCTCCTACGCTTGCTGCCAAATTTCTGCCTTTGAAAATGCTGACAGTGCTCAGTTTTCTCATTTTCCCGTATTTCTACTCCCTATCCGGTTTTTAAGAGAGATATCGGTTCGCGTGAATGTGCCGGTTGTTTTGCTATGCTGGGTTAGGGACATATAATTTCTAAAAGGAGAAACGAGATGAATATCTACGTTGGCAACGTGCCTTATGCGGCCACGGAAACCGACCTCGAAGAACTCTTTGGTGAGTATGGTTCGGTTGCTACCGCCACGATTATCCGTGACCGGTACGATGGTCGCTCCAAAGGGTTTGGCTTCGTTGAGATGGAAAACCAAGAGGACGGCGAGCGAGCGATAGAAGCGTTGGATGGCCAAGAAATGATGGGACGTCCGTTGAAAGTCAACCCCGCACGCCCGCGCGAGCAACGCCGCGAGCCTCGTCGGTATGACGACGGGGATAGGGACCAATAGTCTGCTTTGTAACAATTCAATGTAGTTCCAACTATATGAACAGTTGGAATTAGATTGAAAAAGTGCCGTGATGGGATGGCAACTACTATTTTGCGTCCTACTGCGCTGATAAATTTTGCCCCGGCCTTGGGATTTGTTTTTTCTAAACGAGTCTCGAACCGGGGTTTATCTGTTTAAATTGACATAGGACGGGTGGAGATGCGGCAATGCGTGCCGTTCCATCAGCCCGTCCTATTCTAAAATTGCTTAGTATTCTTTTCGTTTGAGAATGCCCCATGTTACCGCAATTTTCCCCGCGGGTTCTACCGCAACCCCCAAGGCATCCAAACCATTATTCATAATATCAGTAATATCGTCATCTGTCAAAGGTGCGTGGAAAAGACCGACTTCGTCCATTGCCCCTGTGAACCAATTGCCGTTCGGATCCCAAACGCCACAGCCACCGATGTTCACGTTGAAATCGGATCTGCCGTGATTGGACCACCGCCCATTTTTTGTGGTAGCATCGCCATCAATGTAAACCTTCGTGAATTCCCCGGAAGCCACAGCGGCGACATGGTGCCACTCACCCGGTGGATGCTCGTATGGGTTATTATTAATACCAGCTGAGGGAGTCCATAGCGAAACGGTACCAGGGTCAATAAAACCGAATTCCGGTGAATCGTTTTGCCCTATCAATCCGATGCGATTCTCGGTGATAGTTCCCGGTTTTATCCATGCAACAACCGTGAATTCCTTCTTGCCGTTAAGAAGTTTTTTGTTTGTGTTGACACAACTGCCATCAAATGCTAAAGCACTACCAAATCGGCCATCCACCCAAATGGGTGCGTTGACAATTGTTCCATGGTTATTGTTTCCTGAGGAGTCCATTACTGTGCTTCCGCCCGCTTCGTCGAACAGCCAGATACCAACAACACTGCTCGGGTCAATTGCGGCACTACTGCTGTTCACGGTAACGAGGCTGATAGCCATCAGCCCTAAACTAAACAGAATAAATGTTAAAGCGTTAAATTTCATGTCAATCCTCTCACTTTCTTTAGAGATTTGCCGCGTTGCAACGCGGGCTGTTTCGTGGCACTACTCCACTATCTGTCAAACTATCGGCGTATGTTGATCACCTGATGTTCCGCGCAACATAGAAATCGATGTTAAACATATTTTGACATATTTTGCATTAAAATGCAAGTTTTTTTTCTCAATACGCCATTTTTTCCATTATAGCATATATTACGCTGATTCTCAAACAGGTGTTTCATTTCGCGACTCAGATACTTTAGTGAGCGCGCCGGTTACAGGTATGGACTTCTCCGCAGGCACTTGATTTTACTGGGTTCTCACGCTCACTCCGACTGCTTTGCGGACCTTTGCCAGAATCGGGACTGCTATATCACGTGCTTTTTCCGCCCCTTTTTCAAGTATTTTATCCAACTCATCAGGATTGTCCATTAGCGCATTATACCGATCGCGTTGTTCGGAAAAGGTGGTCTCTAACAACGCAAACAACTCTTTTTTCATCTCGCCGTAGGCGAGTCCACCGTTGAGATAAAGTTCCCGCTTCGCAGCAACGGCATCTGCATCCGCGAGATGACGATAGATCGCAAAGATGTTGCATTCATCTGGGTCTTTCGGATCTTCTGGACGTTTGGAATCGGTTACAATGCGCATGACGGGTTTGCGCACTTGATTAGAAGGTGCGAAGATTGGGATGACGTTGTTATAACTTTTGCTCATTTTTCGACCATCAATTCCGGGAATCGTCATGACTTCTTTCCGAATTACGGCTTCCGGAATCGTCAAAACGTCGCCATAATTCTTGTTGAATGTCAAAGCAACATCACGTGTAATTTCAAGGTGTTGCTGCTGGTCAAGCCCGACCGGCACGACGTGTGTCCCGAAAAGAAGAATGTCCGCTGCCATCAAAACCGGATAGGTGAAGAGTCCGGCGTTAATGTTTTTATCCTCTTCACGACCCTCGGCAATATTATCGTCAACAATAGCTTTGTAGGCGTGTGCGCGGTTGAGCAAGCCCTTTGTTGTGAAGCAGGACAATACCCATGACAGCTCGAATACCTCAGGAATGTCCGATTGACGATAGAAGATCACATCATCAGGGTTTAATCCCAATGCTAACCACGTCGCAGTGGCTTGATGACTTAAATGTATCAACTCTTTCTTATGCCTTACGGTAGTGAGCGCGTGATAATCTGCTATAAAGTATAGTGCTTGAAAATCCCTCGCGAGTTCCAATGCCGGTCTAATCATGCCGAGATAGTTTCCGATGTGCGGCTGTCCCGTTGGCTTGATTCCAGTTAAGGTAATCTGTTTCAATTCCCTTCCACCCCCCTTTATGGATTTAATTTTATTTTAACCCGCTTGGGTCTATATATTCAACCAAATCTCTGAATTACAACCGGATCGCCCCATTTTATTCCCAAATCCTCTTTGGCGTTCCCACCATTTATAGCGATTTCTAACAGCCCAGAACTTCCGATGATTGCCAGTGGCTTGCCAACGCCAGATTCAGCGTAAGCACGGTTGAATCGATGTAGTCTGACGCTTCCAACCCTGATTTCATAAGTGGATATTCCTCCGGTAGACGCGCTTTTTAAGCGAGCGATTGCGGTTTCCGATATATTCGTTATCGCATTCCCAAACCTGTCAATTTTAACAATTTGACCTGTCAGGACACCATCTGTGAGTTCCGGCACTTGGATGGGTAGTTGAACGAGGGTTTGCACCGGCGGGCCGATGTCCTCAAGCGACACACCGAGCGATAGGTGTGCCGCGACGGGTGCAAAAATATCCCTGCCGTGAAATGTGTTGCTTACTTCCGGCAGATAGTACGCACTGTTTTGAATCGCCACGGAACCCATGAGTTGTCCGCCTTCGTTCCCAATGTTTTGCAACAGGTAGCTCAGTACGCCATTGTCAGGACAGACGAAGAATGCGCTGTCAGTGCGGCTGACTATCGCTTGTCGATCGCTTCCTACACCCGGATCAACTACGATGACATGAATCGTTCCTTTTCGAAAGTAACTGTGCGCCGTATAAATTGAGAAAGCCGCTTCGTAGATATCTTGCGGTGGAATGGCATGAGTGAGGTCAACTATCTGTACATTCGGATTAATACTGAGGATGACCCCTTTCATGATTCCGACATAAGTATCACTTGTGCCGAAATCGGTTGTTAGTGTAATGATACGAGGGGATTCACTCATTGATTACAGATTTGCTTCCATCCATGTAAAACTTTTTCTTTGACCTGTGCCGTCGTTTTCCCTACCTTCATATTCGCAGCACCAGACCCCATCATAGCCTGCTTCCCTCAGACAGCGAATCGCTTTTGCCAGATCTATTTCACCTTCACCGAGTGCCTCACCGCGGTAATCTCCACGTGAACCCGTCCCATCTTTCAGGTGCGTGTGCAATGTATAAGGCGCGACGATCTCGTAATATCTGCCCACGGTTTCCAAATCGTGACCCGCCCAACGATAATTCATCGTGTCCATATTCGCACCAACATATTTGGAACCGACACGCTCGAAGAGTTCCACCTGCAAATCACCATCATTCGTAACGATGCCGTGGTTATCCACAGCCAAGTAGACCTCGTCACGTTCGGCGAATTCAAGGCATCGTGTCAGGCAACCCGCCATTGCTTCAACCCATCGACTTTCTGGGACAGCATCTTTTGCGGCACCCCCCTCAGTGCGGAGAACTGAGGTGCCGAGGCGTCTCGCAAGTCCCGCAATGCGTTCCATCCGTGCGACTTGGGATTGAATAGCCGCTTCTTCCAGCACGACGAAATCATTTCCCGCCGCAAGTGCGGAGACTTGTAATCCGTAACCTTCAACCTGTGCTCTCACTGCTTCTGCGTTCTGATCAGGATTCGCGACATCCGAGTTCCATACATCACCAATCTGGAGCTCAACATAGCGGAATCCTGTCTCACTCGTAAACTTTAGGAAATCGTCAAGTGATTTACTTGCGTAGTTATAATGAATAAGTCCCAATTTTGACATAGATTTACCTACTCCCCTTTGAGTGCCCAAATCCTATAAAAGCGGTTACAAACCGTTCTCACCGTATGTAGTTAACCGCTGACTGCTGATGGTTTACAACTGTTAACAACTCAGGGCTATTTATGGTAAACCAGAAAAATAAACGGACATTTTCCCCGATCCGGTAGGCGAGGATTGTATCCTCGCCTCTTTAGAGTGTCTAATTAATTCTAAGTTTTACCATAGTTCTAAGGTTTTGCTCCGATTTACACGAAAGGTCGCGATCAGGAGATCGCTCCTACAGGGGATCCCCTAAAACCGAAAATCTAAAATCTCGGAAAACTGAATGCCCCTAATTAACAACTAAAAAAGACTTGCATTTTTAAGGTTACCATGCTATAATACCTTTACTGAGAAACAAGTGTCAAGCAATTTTTCACTTTCTATAGCAAGTCTTGGCTTGCAAACTTCGCGGGAAAATGGAGAACCGATTAGGGTAAATAAATAATGGAGAACTATAGTCGTTTTACGGACCCCAAGTTGCCTGAAATTTATGAGAAGGTCAAGGCGGAACAACGACTCTCCTTTGAGGAGGGGGTCGCGCTTTATGAAAGTCCGGATATTACAGGTGTTGGATTTATCGCGAATCATGCCCGTGAACGTCTAAATGGAAACGTCGCTTACTATAACATCAACCAGCATATTGATTATTCAAATGTTTGTATTCTACACGCTCGGTGCCATTTTTGTGCCTTTGCCCGAAAAAACATGCAAACCGAAGGGGCGTGGGAAATGAGTGTTGATGAATTTTTAGACAAGGCGATGTATTCTATAGAGAACGGATGCACTGAGATTCATAGTGTTGGCGGGTTACATCCTAAATTGCCTTTCAATTACTACGTAGACATCATCCGTGGGCTCAAGGAACGGATGCCACAAGTACACCTCAAATTCTTCACGGCTGTTGAAATTCATCACTTTTCACGTATCTTCAAAATGTCGATAGAAGATATTTTGACGGAATTGCGGGATGCGGGTTTGGATTCGTTGCCGGGAGGCGGTGCTGAAATATTTGCGGAAGAAACACGTGAGAAGATTTGCCCAGGAAAGCTGAGTGCGGAAGGATGGCTGGAAGTTCACGACATTGCACATCGTCTCGGTATTTCCACAAACGCAACGATGCTTTACGGACACCTTGAGACAAATGAGGATAGAGTAGATCATTTCATTCGGTTGCGGGAACAACAGGACAAATCCGGCGGTTTCGTGACGTTCATTCCACTTGCGTTTCATCCTGCTAACACTCGCATGGCGTATCTACCATCGACAACGGGGCTGACCGATCTTCGAAACATCGCTGTGGCACGTCTGATGCTCGATAACTTGCCGCACATTAAAGTTTACTGGATTATGACAGGCTTGAAAACCGCACAGATCGCACTCCGTTTCGGAGCTGATGATATCGATGGGACTGTAACCGAGGAAAAAATTACGCACATGGCGGGAGCGGACACGCCAGAGGCTGTTTCCGTTTCGGCACTCACACACCTCATTGAGGAGGCTGGCTTCGTGCCTGTTGAACGGGACACGCTTTACAATGAGATCATTCGAGAGGGGAATCGGTGGTACAGAAAAGCCGCTTAAGGGTTGGCGCAGTCTCGTTCCTGAACACCAAACCGCTCATTTATCCCCTTTTGAACGAAGAAATCCAAACAGATATTGCCCTCAGTGTCGATGTACCAAGCCGCATTGCGGCACTTTTAAGCAAAGGCGAACTTGATGTCGGGTTAATTCCGATTATTGAATATTTTCGTGCGAACCCATTGGACGCGCAGTACTGCATCCTGCCGAATATATCTATTGCGTCTCATGGAAGCGTCAAAAGCATCCAACTTTTCAGTCGCGTTCCGATTCCAGAGATTCAACGTATTGGGCTTGATACGAATTCCCGCTCCTCTATTGCGTTGCTGAAAATTCTACTCGCTGAGAAGTATCGAATCTCGCCAGCGTTCACAACGTGTAGACCGACAGTCAATCCAAAGACTGCCCTTCAAGATCGTCAGGATCCACCTTTTGATGCAATCCTTCTCATCGGGGACCCAGCGCTCAGACATCTGGGTTCAACAGCATATAACTTAGATCTTAGTGAAGCGTGGTATAAGTTAACGGGTTTACCCTTTGTCTATGCCTGTTGGGTTGCCCGGACAGAAGTGCAACTCGGTAATTTATCGGAGGTGCTCCTCGAATCAAAAGCACGTGGTATCGCACAAATACCAGAAATCGCACGGATTGAGGCGCGAAAGCTTGGCTTGCCCGAAAAACTTTGTCGCAATTATTTGCAACAACACATCAAATACGACTTAGATGAACCTGCGATCAAAGGTCTTGAATTGTATTATAAGTATGCCGTGCAGAATGATCTCGCACCGCCATGTCGCGGTCTGTCTTTTGCGTCCATTTGAAAGGGGCGAAAAATGGAATCCGTTGAAGAAACTACTCGTGATACAGAGTTCGCAAAGCAGTTTGAAGATTATCTCAAAAGTTGTGGACTCCGTTTGACCCAAAAGCGATTGGACATCTTAAACCAAGTCTTTGACTATCCCGGACATTTCCAGACTGAAGACCTCTTGGTTCAGATGCGTCGAAACGGTTATCTTGTGTCGCGTCCGACGATCTATCGAACATTGCCACTGCTGGTGAGAAGCGGACTGTTGACAGAATTCATTGACGCCCAGAAGAACACCCGCTATGAGAGCATTCATTCACTTCGGGAACATGCGCATCTTATCTGTCTTCGGTGCAGTCAGATCGTTGAGTTTAAAGAGCCACAAATTGATGCTTTGCAGAAATCGGTGTGTGAAGCACACGGCTTTAAAGCGGTGCGCTTCCGCAATGAAATAATCGGTTACTGTGCTGAATGCCAAGCAGAATTAGATCCAAAAACACCTGAAGAAAACGATGTGCCTACTGCTTAAACCGTGCCCACGTTGTGGTTAGCAATCCATTCGGATGCACCGGTAAAGTCTTTTCGTCCGCTTTCTCGTAGTCCTCATCCGTAGGTTGATATTCCAGGTCGCTGGACCAGCAGAAAACATCATACTGTACTTGAAGTGAACTTTGCCGCGTCCATATCATCATAACGTTTTCACCGTCCTGTAATTCATTAATCGTACCAGCATCCTTTCCAAAATCTCCCGTTTTCTTCCATGTCCATTCGGGAATATTTTCTTCAAAGATGATGTGATCGGGCCGGACGAAAACGGGTGGATCCTTCGGAATTTTATCACCATCGTCGCCCAATACCCACAACCAGTCTGAATGGTTCATCGGATTAATGACACGTCCAATGAACCGCCAGTCTCCAGCTTTTCCACCTGCACGACTGATGTCGAACCTGTAGAGTATCCAGCCTTTTTTGCCAGCACCGGCATTCGTGATAATATCCCCGAAGGCATCATCAGCGGGATCTACAGCCTTTTCGCCCTTACCCAATTTATAGACATCATCGGAGTCCCTTTCGTCAAAGGCTTCCGCCTCAAACCAAATCTGTTCGCCCTTTCCGTTTTTTGAAACCTTGAATTCCTCTACGGCAAAACTTGTAAACGGTTGGATCAGCAGAAGACAGAGGGTTAAACCGAGTTTTCGTTGAAATCTTTGATACATTGTAGGTGCTCCTTCATTTTATTCTCTATCAGCTTAAACGCATTAGCATGAAACTGTAAACTTAAAAACTTGACAAGCGTTTGGAAATATCGTATAATTGTAAAATAGGTTTCTTCCGAATAGGGTTGTAGATTACGTCTTCTACAGTGTTAGAGATGTTTCATGTATACGCCACAGGTCATCGAACATTACGAAAACTCACGCAATATCGGAACTATCGTCGATGCGGATGGCACTGCCAGTGTCGGCTCTCCTGCTGACGGCGAGATGGTAAAACTGACACTCAAGATAACGGATGACGTGATTGTTACGGCGAAATTTCGGGCATTCGGTTGCCCTACTGCTATAGCGAGTGCTTCAATCCTCACTGAACTAATTACGGGAGTCCATATCCCGGAGGCATTGGAGATTACTGCTGCGCAACTCTCTGGAGCGTTGGGAGGACTGCCGCTGGATAAACAGCGTTACGCGAACACTGCCGAAAAGGTCCTAAAAATGGCAATTGCCGATTTTCTGTCCAAAAAGGAGGTGCAATCACCATGATTACCGTTACAGAATCCGCTGCCCAAAAAGCGATCACTCTCATTAGCCACAATGAAACCGCAGATGAATCCGAACTCGGCTTGCGGATGCAGGTCGTCGGCGGTGGATGCTCCGGGTTCCAATATAACCTTGAGTTTGGTGCCGCAAAAGGGGCCGACAAAGTTTTTGAATTTCACGGCTTGAAGATTTTCATCGACCCTCGTAGCACGCTCTATCTCGCAGGTTCTGTCCTGGACTACAACGATGGCTTGATGGATTCAGGCTTTAAAATAACAAATCCAAACGCTAAAAACACATGCGGTTGTGGTGAATCATTTAGCGTCTAACACTTCTCCCCTATCTTTGCTGGCGGGGTTACAAACCCCGCCTACCGATGACTAACTGCTGACCAACCAACAACCAAATCACACCCACGAAGATCTCAACTCGTGCACTTTCAGTGATACTATAGTCGCTGTGCTTCCCTCCGCATAGATTCCGATGTCCGCCTTGTCCAGATCTGGGAGGAAGTAGGACGTCATTGAGAGTTCACCACCATTTCCGAACGCTTCAATAGAGATACGGTCAACTAAAATTTGCAAGCGGATTTTCCCATTTCGTGGCGCGAGGGGTCCGCTCCTTTCTAAGAATGTGAGTTGCTGCGATTCAACATCGTAACGGACATCTTGTCCGCGAATCTTGAAACCAACAGCGGTAGCATCGTTTAGAGCTATTTCAGCACGAATATCGAACAACTCACCTGTCAATCCCGCCAGCAGATCTTCACCCGGTTTGAGCGATAGGTCGCTCCACGCGTGTGTATACGTGTGAATGTTTTGAATTTCTGCTACCGGTTCTCGATGTAAACGTATACCCTCTGAAGTCGTCCGAAGGGTTAACTCACACGGAAAACTCATCTGCTGGTTAAAAGGCATATCTGGTGGTTTACTCCCGCTCATCCAAGCGATTTGGATGCGCCTACCATCGAATTCTGGCACATCGCTCCACGTTTGCGCGGCATAGAAGTTGGCACCGTAGTCGGCGCGCTGTGCGTCCCCTTCGGGTGTAAAGGTCGTTCCATCGAAATCACCGACGTAATACTTCCCCGCCGCACCCCAAAAAACCCATTTGGTATTATCGGGATCGTTATCAACGGGAAGTTCAAAGATGTCGGGGCATTCCGTGTCGGGAATTTGAAGATCGGATAACCTCGTCCACTCCTTGAGGTTTGTCGAACCGAATAGGGCATAGTCATTTTGGTCGAGGTAGAGAGCCATCACCCATTTCTGTGTCGGTTCGTGCCAGATTACTTTTGGGTCGCGGTTACTTCCGACAATATGTTCAATGACGGGGTTTCCTTCATATTTTATCCAACTCCGTCCGCGGTCGTTGCTGTAGGCGATGCTTTGTGTGAACGGCACCTCTTTCGGAGCGTGGCTGCCTGCGGACGTATAAAAATTGACGAGGACCGCTTCGTCGCTGGTCTGAAAATCGCCGGTATTCTTCCAGTCCACAACACCGGAGCCGGAGAAGATTGTACCGAGTTCATCTGGATGGATGGCATGCGGGAGTTGCTTCCAGTGGACGAGGTCTGTGCTGACAGCGTGTCCCCAGGTCATGTTGCCCCAATCGATACCCAATGGGTTGTGTTGAAAGAAAAGATGGAACTCGCCTTTGTAATGGATCAATCCGTTTGGATCGTTGGTCCAGTTGGTTTTCGGTGTAAAGTGGAACTGTGGACGATACGCTTCCTTGTAAGCCGTCTGAATCATTAAGTATTTCCTTTCGGTTATAAACGTTGCAAAGAGATACGCGCTATTTCTGTTGTTTGGCATACTATTCTATGTAGATTTTCTATTTTGTCAAGCACGCTCGCTTATTCTTTGAGGCCATTTTGTTTTTCGCATTATAAGCCTAATCGTTCATAGGAGAGAAATCATTTATTGCCCGTTAGCACATATTCAAAACATGTGATGAACCGCACTACTACAAACACACGACAGATAGTCTTTAATCCGCTGACCTTTGTGAAGGTGCATCCGAAAATGTGTATAGATGCAAAATTGACATACTTACTTATTGGACACTTTTCTCGTTAAAATTCCTGTGGAACTTGAAACGGAATAGCCCATGACAATGGAGGTAAGCAATGATAAATCTCTATGATATGCTCAGTAGCTCGGCAAACGTACAGGTGCATGCGCATTGGGAACCGATTGCGGATTCTACGTTTCGTATGCACGAGATGTTCCCAGAACACATCGAACTCTTCGATCTGTCACCAAAACAACCTGTCAAGGAATACCAGACTGATGCTTTTAGCGTATTTTTGCCCCCGTCAATTGTAGCGGTAGGCGATGTTTGGAAACTTGATGCGAATAGTATTGTTTCCTTCCTTCATCAGTTTCATCCGGGAGCAACAGCTGATTTAGGTTACGGTGAGGAAGGTGCCTTTGCATGTTTACGCGCAAATTCATCAGACTATGCAGAGATTGTTTTCCGATTTCATGCAGAATTCACGTTAAAATCCACGGTCTATCAGGAGTGGCAAGCGGAAAACGATGAACGGGAGTCCGAAGCCAAGTTTATTCCCTCGCAATTTGTGGGGAAAGTATTGATAAACCTAAAAATCGGAAGGGTTCGCGTTTTCTCATTAGGCTTGCCGGTCCGCAACACTAATGTTGATCTCAATGCCTATGGCGGAGCGGATATGGTCTTTGTGCCGCGTATGGAACTCCTCGCTACAGACAAAACTGACCAAGACGAGATCGCGTGGGACGCTGATATCACAACGGAAGAGGCGCAACGGGTATTGGAATTGAAGTTCTATAAATTCGCTGAGATTGATTGGCTGCCGATCAATGAAGCAGTCGCACAGGCAAAAGCAACCAATCGTCCGATCCATGCGATCTTGGTCTGGGGGTGTTTAGACGATGAATCGTGCTGAGCGAACGGCAAAAATTTGAGAGCGGGTCCGCTCTCTGATTCACTGGTGATAAAGACGCTCAACGAGAAGTTTGTCAATACGTGGGTGCTCCTCCGAGAATTGCCGGAACTGATAGATGGTGCGAAAGGCGAGGTCGCGAGCCTTATTGCTAAAGCGATGAAACGCCACTACACCGACTCTGTGGATATTCTGGCATTGACCCCCGATGCGGAAGTCATCATGCATCAACCGGAGATGGCACTACCTTACAGGAATCAAGCGCAAGCATACCTAAGGGTGTTGCAGCATTCCGTGAATGCATTTGAAGGGAAACGTACACGTGTGGGAAAAGGGTCGAGATTAGATAGGAACCCGATCAGTTTGGGAACGGAGTTAATGGAGATTTTGCACACTTTTAGCACATCCCACACCGATACGCCAGATTATACGGTCGTTGAAATTAACACTTCTCCCTTTGAACGCGGCGTGCTCCACATTGAGATACAGGTGGGTGCAGGTGAGGCAACAGGGACGTTTGAGTTGTTTGATGCTGATGTCGAATTTTCTGCAAAAAAGGATAAAGCACTGACCGGCGCATGGGACGTTTCACCCGGCGATACAGGACATATTTTTCACCATTTCGGGCAAGGCAAACAGCATTTTAAGTTAGTCGCTACAAATATCAACAACCGGAAGGGTTACGCCAACGCCTTCCGTGCGCGCGTTTCTGTCATCCCTCCTTTTGAAAAATAGCGCATATTATTCCAACCTACCTGTCAACGCGCTATTGCCTATCTACGTTTCTATGAAATACATACCGAATCGGCGTTGCGTCTTTTGTATCGGACGCGGCACTATATTATATTGGGGTTTACGCGAACAGAACCCTTTGTAGAGGGACGCTCACGTAGCGTATTTCCCATGATTCGGTATAAAGCAAAGTCAAAAATCGAAATTCATAGGGAGCATCTAATGAAACGTAGATCTGTTTTTCCTTGTTCAGAGAATCAAGGTTACACTAAATTTACAATATTAATCTATGCTATCAGCACACTACTTGTGTGGAGTGCGAGCACCTCTGTATGGGCAAAAGCCCCGACGACAGCGAAAATCGTGTTTATGTCAAAACGGGATGGCAACGCCGAAATCTATATCATGAACCCTGATGGGAGCGAGCAGATCAATTTGACCCAGCATCCCGCAGCCGATTACAATCCGTCCTGGTCACCGAACGGAAAACATATACTATTCAGTTCAGATCGGGATGGAATCTTCGATTTGTATCTTATGGACGCAGATGGTATGAATGTCCGAAGGATATTTAAAAGCAGCAAATATAGAATGGACGCGGCTTGGTCCCCCGACGGCAAACGGATCGCCTATGCACAGGGAGATCCAGGAAAAGCAAAACTACAATTTGGGATGCGATTTGTTCCTTACGCCGACCTCACGCTTTGCGTCGCGACAGCAAATGGAGACTCCGTTGAGAAATTGATAGATGGATTTAATCCAAGCTGGTCCCCTAATGGACGCGAGATAGCCTTTGTGGTGGGTGGACGCAAAGGCACACCCTTAGGCATTTTCGATCTGCAGAGACGCTCCCGAAAGATACTCCTTTTAAAAGAGATGCCGTGGACACTTGGTCCAAGTTGGTCTCAAGACGACAAAATCGCCTTTGCGAAACTCGAGGGGGCAGGGTTTGACGGACAGGGTTTTCTTGGGGTTAAGAAGGCGACAATTTACACCGTGAATAGCGATGGTACAGGACTTCATCAGATTATTGACGAAGCCTCCTCTGATCCCATCTGGTCTCCAGATGGTAGCGAACTCGTTTACAATGCTTGGGAGTCTTCCCAACTCTTCAAAACCGACCTGAACAATGGCACCCTAACACAACTGACCCATGACGGAAGGAACTCACGTCCGGATTGGTTTGACCCTTTTTATAGCGTTTCGCCGTCGGTGCAATTGTTAACAACGATGTGGGGAAAAATCAAAATGGATTGAGTTAACTATAGCTCAATTTATCATCTTTGTAACCTAATCTGTTAGATTGTGCCTTTAAGGACGCGAACTAACAGTTTACGCTACAAAAACCCGCAGATCCCCAACGACTTTCAATGAACACGAAGTCTACATACCTAAAATCTTATAAATATCAACTTGGGTAATTTTACTATAAACTCTCCAGATTAAGGGCTGTGAACGTCCTTTGCTTCCAATTGTCAAAATTTATTCCCAGATTTTCATTTTTTTTCCAGAATTAAGCAACCGTTTTTCCGATCCTCCGCGTCATTATATATCGACACGAGATTTGTGTGAAAAATCTTGGAAGATTCAAATGACTCCATAGGAGGAAAAGAAAACATGTTACGGGCATTTATTGTTGTTTTTTCGAGTATCGTTATGCTGTTGTTAGTGGCTTCTACCAACGCAGGACTTGATGAGGAACTCGTTTTTTATCTGACGTTTGATAACGTTAAAGGCCGGACGATTATTGATGAATCTGGCAATGGTCTTGATGCAGAAATACTTGAGAATACCGAGATTGTCAAGGGTAAATATGGAGATGCAATCCGTCTTACAGGTCAAAGCGGGGATTGCGTTAACATCCCTGGTCAAGAGAAATTGAAAGTGATAGGTGAGATAACAATGATGGCATGGATTTATTCTCCAGAAACATGGGACAACGAGAAGTCGCATTGGCTGGAAAAAGACTGTCATTTCGTTGTTCCGGTTGGTTGGGCGCAATGTTACGGTATCGGAGGTTCTGATTTCGGTAACGGACCACAAATTTTTTTGTATTTGGGATCACAGGTAGAGGGGAAGAGGGATCGGCAAGAGTTCAGAACTCCGCATAAAATGGACCCGAAAAAATGGCATCACGTTGTCGGAAGTTACGATGGTGAAACAATGAAAATCTATGTAGATGGTAAAGTCATAGCAAAAGAAAAGAAAAAATTCGATTTCTTTGGTGACAATGAAGCGGACGTTCGGATCGGATGTGCAAAAGCCGTACCCCATCTTACATTCATGAACGGCTCTATTGACGAAGCGGCAATTTGGCAACGCGCACTGAGTGATGAGGAAATCAAACAAGCCATGACAGGGAACTTTCTTGCTGTCTCGCCAAAAGACAAGGTTGCAACGACTTGGGCGGATATGAAAAGAAGAGCGGTCGCTCCTTAACGGCTACCTGCAAAAGCAGAATCCCTCATCAAGGAAAATAAAATGAAAACAATAGGATTGTTCGTTTTTTCTATATTGAACGTGTTGATACTGGACGTAAATGTTGACTTCGTTTTCGCAACAGCACCCACAACCGCCAAAATTCTGTTTACCTCTTCACGAGACGGCAATTACGAGGTCTATATGATGAATCCGGACGGGAGTGAACAGATAAACTTAACACAACATCGCGCAAATGACCTGAACCCTGTCTGGTCTCCTACTGGTGAACAGATTCTTTTCGTTTCCGGTCGCGAGGGCGGCGTTCGAGATCTATATTTGATGGATCCCAGTGGATCCAATGTCCGCCCCGTGTTTACGAGAAAAAGAAAGTCGTATAGGGATTCCCCGACGTGGTCACCCGATGGCAAACAGATTGCTTACGTACATCTAAATTGGAACGGTGTCAGGTTCCATATCTATGTTACAACCCTGGGTCCACAAAAAGAGGCGCGCGTCGTGGAGGGCAGACACCCTGCGTGGTCGCCCGATGGGAGGAAAATAGCATATATGTCTTATATTGGAGATACCCGCCGAATTGCCCTTGTTGATATCCACACACGCAGGCAAAAACACCTCCTACCGAGAACGGCAACGGCTTGGCAAAATCACCCCTTTTGGTCCGCTGATGGAGAAAAACTCGCTTTTTCTTGGAATAAGAATCCGTTACCGCGCCTTTTGCCGGGTGATCGTTTCCCATCTGTATGGCTGGATAAAGAGACAATCTATATTGTGAACCGGGACGGAAGCGATCTTCGAGAACTTCTCAATGAAGCCGGTCCCAGAGCACAGTATCCAGTGTTGTCACCAGACGGGAAAGAGGTCCTCTATACGCAAGAAATTAAGGGTCGCCTACACATTTTCAAACTCGATATCCACAGGGACGTTCAGACACAATTGACACATATCGGGCGAGTTTTTGAGGCGAATTTTGGAGGGGATTGGTTTGACCCGACGTATTTGTTACCTGTCTCGCCGCAACCGCAACTGCTCAGCACTGTATGGGGGAAAATAAAAAAGAAATAACGTTGCAGAATTAGGCAACCGTTTTGTCTGCTACCCGCGTCACTATATATTAACACGAGATTTGTGGGACAAATTTTGGAACACTCAAATGACCCATAGGAGGAAAAGAAAACATGTTACGGGCATTTATTATTGCCTTTTCGAGTGTCGTTATACTGTTGTTGGCAGTTCCTGCCCACGCAGGTTTGGATGAGGGACTCGTCTTTTATCTCACGTTTGACAACGTTACGGATCAAACAATTGTTGACGAATCTGGGAATGGTCTTGACGCAGAAATAGCAGAAATATTTGAGAATACCAAAATTGCGAAGGGCAAATATGGGAATGCCCTTCATATTACAGATGAGGATATGGAATGCGTCAGTATTCCTTCTCAGGAAAAACTGAAAATTACAGGCGAAATAACAATGATGACATGGATTTACTATCAAGAAACATGGAACGGTAAAAGGATGCTGCATTGGCTTGATAAAGGCTGCCATACGGGTGAATTCGGTTGGGCTGGAACTTATGGTATTGGTAGTTCCGATATCGGTAGGGGACCGGAGATTGTGTTGTTTTTCGGATCGCGGAAGAAACAAGGAATTACCGACCGGCATGAATTCGCAGTCTCACACAAAATGGGAGTCCAAAAATGGCACCACGTTGCTGGAAGCTACGACGGAAAAACTACGAAAATTTACTTAGATGGTAAAGTCATAGGTTCAGAAAAGAAGGCATTCAATCTCTTTGGAGGTAATAATGCGAAACTCCGAATCGGATGCGCGAAAAATAAATCTCAGTATGCATTTGCCAACGGTTCTATTGATGAAACCGCGGTCTGGCGACGTGCACTCAGCGATGACGAAATTAAACAGGCAATGGTAGGAGATTTCCTCGCCGTTTCACCGAGCGATAAAGTCGCGACGACTTGGGCGGACATAAAAAGGGGGTTTGAAAAATGAAAATCCTAACGATTGGATTTCTCATTCTGGTGATGATAAATGGACAACTAAACGCCAATGAGGACTTGACACAGAATAGAAAAATTACACTTAACCTTGATGGTGCATCTGAAGTGTTAGCCAAAGGGTTCATTGCCCCGATTGAATACACACAATATGACTTCCATGTAGAGTGGGATGAACTGGCAAATTTGCGGGTTGCTGAACCGGAGAAACGGTATCCAGCATCGATTTTTCGTGCTTTTCTACCCTCTGGAGCGGTTTCTGTTGGTGATCTTTGGCAGATCGAGGAAGAGGGTGTACTGGAATTACTGCGACAACTTCACCCTAAGCCAAATCTGGATATTAGCATAAATTCGGGGGATTCGTATGGCTTGTGGGCATGCCTGCGTGCCTACAATGATAAATATGCTGAAATCGTGTTCCGCATCCATGCAGAATTCATCCTAAGAGATGGTCGATTTACGCCATCCCAATTCGCAGGGCATCTTGTTATTGATCGAATTAGGGAAAAGGTTGCCTCCTTCAAGATGTACGTCCCTGAAGGCGTCCTGAATTTTGATGTCGGGCGGAACAGCACCAGAACGATAGATGTTGGTTTTTGTCCGAGAATGGAACTTCGTGCCGAGATCCAGGAAGCCCCACCGGACATCGAATTTGTGGAGTCCATCACCCAAGAAGAGGTTGAACGCAAACTGTTATTGCGCTTCTACAAATCGCAGCAAATCAACTGGGTATCTTTGGAAGAGGCGTTGGAGATGGCACCGGCACAAGGGAAACCAGTTCATGTTCTCTCGATAATGGGACCGCTTGCGGATGAGTCATGCTGAGGAAGTGGCAAAGCCTTGAGGGCAGTTGTCCTCTCCAACAATCGAATCATTGAATACTTGAACAAAAATTTTATCAACACATGGGTGCCGAATTGCGAATTAGGACGGGTCCCGAGTTTGCGAGACCCGATTGCGAAGAGACGTGAAAGCGAAGGCAAAACATTTGACACAACCCACGCCTTAGCGCAAGCAATCATGAAAGGGTGGAAACAGTATTCACCGGTGGATTGCCTGATTATCTCACCCGGATTTGAAGTGATGGGTAGGCAACTCGGCAACGACCTTCATCGCGCTGGAGGAGACCCAACAAGTAATTACTTAACTTTTCTTCAGGAATCCTTAGCAGGAAAACTTCCCGGATTCGGTGAAGATACTTCAGAACCAGAGCCTCTCAACTCGGATACTGTATTGAGTAACTTGAACGTTGTACTCAACGATGTTCGGACCTCACAGGAGATTCTGAATATTTTTCGGACACCAGAGGCTGGCTTTCGGGATTATACCGTCGTTGAAATTGATGCGACGGCGTTTGAAAACGGTGGTGTGCTTACGATTGATATTTCTGTCGGGTATGCTGAAGCTGCCGGTTCGTTTGACCTATTTGAGGGTATCAGTAAACTGCCAACGGAGGGAGTGCCCAAGAATGCCCTCGCTTCAGCGTGGAATATTCCACCTGGTGGAACAGAGAGAATTACATACATCTTTGATAGAGGTCAATCCTTTCGATTGGGAGCTACTGGTGATAGGTTCAGTAAGAAGGGAAGTACCAATGCTTTTCTCGCGACAATTTCCGTGGAACCTGTACTGAACAAAAAGGATGGAAATTAGCGAGGTGATCTTTTGAACAGCCAGTACAAGTCTGTTCGTGCTAACATTTAAAGTCCAAAAATATGTAGACTTCTTTGGGACCGACATGTCGTTGACGAGGTTTCCTAACCACACCGCCCACAGTGGCCGAAGGTGTATCGGTAATTATAGACTACAGATAGAAAAGGAGAATAAACCATGAAATGGTTCTCAATAATAGTCCTGAGTATGACGATAGTAATTATTGGAAATGCTCAGGATGTCCGGTATGATGTTGGTGTTAAGGTATTCAGCGATGAAAACGAGGTACGTGAGAATGTTAAGACTCTCCTCATAGAGGAACTCAAGGAGATCGAAAACATTGATGTGGTGGATCCAGCATGGAGCACCTACAAGTTGGTTGTAATTGCCATTGAAACTAAAGCCAAAGATAGACAAGAAAAAACTGGCGATGTTGCAGTAGTGTGCAGTATTCTAACAGCATACGATAATAGTAGTATTGTCAGTCTGATTCCAGAGGACATGCCAGAACTACGTAGAAAGATCTATGAGGAAACGAAGTACCTCTATCAAGAACCTGTAATGGGATTGTATAATGATGATGCATCTAACATAAGAACGATATGCAGAAACATCGTAGAACAATGCAGTATGAATGTCCTGAAGGAACAGCGGACGGAAAAAAGAAATATTTTCTTTCAGTAGAACATGTTGGATGCCTAGTCTCGTATCTTCCCAACCGGATCTGTGTTCAGGTTCCGTCCATAAGTAAGCCAAATCCGTTCTTTGTATGAAGTTTTCTAATTTTTTCAGAATTAGGCAACCGTTTTTCCGATCCTCCGCGTCATTATATATCGACACGATAGTTGTATGACAAATCTTGGAAGACTCAAATGACTCCATAGGAGGGAAAGAAAACATGTTACAAGGCATTTATCGGTGCTGCTTTTTCGAGTGTCTGCTATGTCTGCTGTTGACGAGTTCCCGCCAACGCAGGTTTAGATGAGGGACTCGTCTTTTATCTAAGTTTTGACAATATCACAGATCAGACGGTTGTTGATAAATCCGGGAATGGTCTTGACGCTGAGATACTCGAGAATGCCGAGATTGTCAAAGGCAAATATGGAAAGGCAATCCAACTCACAGGTCAAAGGAGGAAATTGCGTCAATATTCCTGCCAAGGAGAAATTGAAAGTTGTAGATGAAATAACAATGACGCTATGGGTTTATTATCAAAAACCATGGATAGGTAATAGAACGCATTGGTTTGATAAGGACTGTCATACAGCTGGTTGGGGTGCCTCTTACGGTATTATGAGTGCGGATATTGGTAACGGACCGGAGATCTGGTTGTTTTTGGGATCCTTGGATGAACGAAGAAATACAAAGCGACAGCAACTCGTAATTCCACACAAAATGGATGGAAAAAAATGGCATCATATCGCTGGAAGCTACGATGGGAAAATCATGAAAATTTATGTAGACGGTGAAATCATAGGGGAAGAAAAAAGAAATTTAACTTCGTTGGCGACAACGACTCAGATTTTCGGATCGGGTGCGCAAAAGAGAGAGCACATGTTACATTCGTCAATGGCTCTATTGACGAAGCCGCGGTCTGGCAACGCGCACTGAGTGATGACGAAATCAAGCAAGCGATGGAAGGGAATTTCCTCGCTGTTTCACCGAGTGATAAAGTCGCGACGACTTGGGCGGATGTCAAAAGGAGATCTCTTGCTCCTTAAGGTAGGTTTAGAAATTAGAATGCTCCTACCTTTATCAACGCTTCAGGATCCAATAAGTGTTGATGAATGACAATATTTAAGGAATTAGGCAACCGTTTTGTCCGTTACCCGCGTCACTATATATTAAGGTGAGAATCTACGCGAGCAGCGACGTTTTATATCGGTTTATAACAGGTGTTGTTGGTGCAGTATGTTACTGTTAATTATTACAAGGAGATTAAAAATGAAAACCCTAACGATTGGATTTCTCATTCTGGTGATGATGAGTGGACAACTTAACGCCGACAATCACTCCGCAACTAACAATAAAATTACACTGAGTCTTGATGATGCATCTGAAGTGTCAGTAAAAGGTTTCATTGCTCCGATTGAATACACGCAATACAACTTCCATGTGGAGTGGAATGAATTGGCGCATCTACGCGTTGCTGAACCCCAGAAGCAGTATCCAACATCGGTTTTTCATGCTTTTCTGCCTTCCGAAGCGGTTTCTGTTGGGGATCTCTGGCGGATTGATGAGAACGGTGCCTTGGAATTGCTAAGGCAGCTGCACCCCAATTCAAGTCTGGATATGCACATCAATATGGGAGATTCTCGCGGGTTGTGGGCATGCCTACGCGCTTACAACGATAAATTCGCCGATATCGTGTTTCGAATTCACGCAGAATTCAAGTTAGAAGATGGGTGGTTTACGCCATCGCAGTTTGCTGGACATCTTATTATCGACCGAATGAAAAAGAAAGTCGCATTTTTCCACATGTTCGTTCCTGAAGGTGTGCTGAATTTCGATGTCAACTGGAAGAAATACAAAGACGAACCCGGTGCCGTGACGGATATCGGTTTTTGCCCACAAATAGAACTCAAGGCGGGAACGCGAAGTGTTATACTGAATACTGAATTCGTAGAAGCCATCACCCAAGAGGAAGCTGAACATAAGCTGATATTGCGTTTCTACAAGTCGCAGCAAATCAACTGGGTGTCATTGGAGGAAGCGTTAGAAATGGCACCGGCGCAGCAGAAGCCGGTTCATGTGATTTCAATAGATGGACCGCTCGCGGACGAGTCATGCTGAGGGAGCGGCAAGACTTTGAGGGCAGGTGTCCTCTCCGACGATCAGACTATAGCGTTCTTAAACGAAAACTTCATCAATACATGGGTCCCTAATTCCGAATTAGGGCGGGTCCCGAGTTTGTGGGAACCGATTGCAAAGAGACGCGCGCGCGAATCTAAAACATTTGACACAACACACCCCTTGGCGCACGCGATCATGACGGGTTGGAAGGGCGGCTCACCTGTAGATTGTCTGGTTATATCACCACAGTTTGAAGTGATAGGCAGACAACCTGTCAATGAGCTTTTCGGAGGAAACATAACACAGCGTTACCTAAAGTTTCTTAAGGAAGCCTTAGACGGGAAATTTCCTGGATGGTATGATAAAAACTTAGCACCCCTATTAAGTACAAACATTATGCTCAATAACGAGAGGACCATGCAGGATCTTCTCGGCATCTTCCGAACACCAGAAGCAGGATATCAGGATTACACCGTTGTTGAAATTGACACTACAGCGTTTGGAGATGGCGGTATCCTTACAATTGATATCTGGGTTGGACATGCCAAACCAGCAGGTTCGTTCGATTTGTACAGTGGTGATAGCGAATTCACCACTGAAGGAAAGCCTAGGGGATCCCTTGCCTCTGTCTGGGGAATTTCACCAGGGAAAAAAGATAAAATCATACATCATTTTAACCAAGGAAAACACTTTAAGTTAGGGGTTACCGGTGATTGGTTCAGCGAGAAAGGAAGCATCAATGCTTTTCTCGCCACAATTTCTGTAGAACCTGTGTCGGAAGAAAAGGGTGAACGTTAACATACTCCGCTACGGGTGCATTTCATAGGCGTACGAACAATGAATGCTACGATCGGCAGTGGAGTTATTCCTCTTTGGAGGAACGAATGAAAAATGACGATGTTGAACTCATTCAAAACAGCCTCACAGGCGATGAAAATGCTTTTGCGAAGTTGGTGAGAAAATACCAAAAGCAGGTCCACGCGCTCGCGTGGCGGAAAGTAGGCGATTTCCACATCGCTGAAGAGATTACCCAAGATACTTTCCTGAGGGTCTATAAGAAACTGGCTACGCTGAAGGATCCGCGTCGTTTTGCGGGATGGCTTTACAGAATTGCTGCGCGCCAATGTCACGCATGGCTGAGAAGAAAACGGATGCAGACGCAATCGCTGGAAGACACAGACATCGAACTGATAGAAGAAGGGACATATTCTCAATACATTGCCGAGGAGCAGGAGAAAGCGGCTACTGAAGCGCAACGCGACATTGTGCAAAGGTTACTCGCTCGACTGCGGGAAAGTGAACGCACAGTTGTCACACTCCACTATTTCGGAGAGATGACCACTGAAGAGATTAGCCGGTTTTTGGGTGTGTCAGCGAGTACCGTTAAGAGTCGGCTTCGGCGTGCAAGACTCCGCTTAAAGAAGGCGGAACCAATGATCCGAGAGGCACTGGAAGGTTTCCAAATTCGGGCGAATCTCACCGAGAAAATCATGCAAGAGATTTCCCGTATTGCCCCTACACCCCCTTCCTCTGGTAAACCCTTTGTGCCGTGGGCAATCGCCGCTTCAAGCCTTATCCTCGTTGTGATGGCACTTGGCGCAAGCAGTCAGTACCTAACACGTTTCCAACACCCTTACAATTTCGATGCCCCATCGGAAATGACGGTGGAACTCATTGACACGCCTATTGTCCTGAACCTCGCGTCCAAACCGGATGTGCGAACCCAAACCGGTAAATCTATCACACCGAGTAAAGGTGATGGACTTACACCGAATGTAGATCCATCGGAATACATGCCAAGGTTCCTCTCTAAACAGGCGAAGCGTGTCGTGCTCAACGATGAAGAACCTTCACAAGAGGTTTTGAATATTTTCCACACACCGGCGGCGGGCTATCAAGATTACACTGTTATTGAAATTGACACGACAGCCTTTAAAGATGGCGGCATGCTCACGATCGATCTCTGGATTGGCAGTGCCGAGGCAGCCGGCGCGTTCATTCTGTTTGCAAGCGACAGCGAACACCCAACAAACGGTATGCCTGAGATTATACTCACCTCAGCTTCAGGGATTGTACCCGGTAAGTCGGGAAGGATCACACACCGTTTCGATAAAGGCACACACTTCAAATTAGGGGCTACCGGTAATTCGTTCAGTGGGGACGGAAAGGTTAATTCTTTTCTCGCAAGAATCTCCATAGACGCTACATTGAGATGATGTCGTGCACGGATTCATAGTGAACCTCCGCAACCTCTGCTGAGCCAGCAGTCTTTTCATTCCACCGTTTCTCTCTCCGCTTATTTTACGAGCATTCGGGCGTAAAGCCCATGCCTTTAGGCTTGGGATATAAGCCCGCTCATTGCGTTAAGTATGTCAAAAAAACCTTGACATTGTTCTAAAAATGTGGTTTAATATATGTATCATACTGGCAAACATGCAAAGCATTGTCGCTTGACAATGTGTCGGTCCCACCCACTTTGCAGGGGTTAAAGGTGTGAGGTGTGATACACCATGAAAACCTACCAATATAAGTTCAGCGATCCATCCAATTGTATTCGTCTTGGCAATCTGCTTGATGATATGTGGCAGGTTCACGAGTATTTCCATAAGTGGCACCGTCAACGCTATAAAGACGGACTGCCCTATGCGAACTACGTTGCAATGTGCCTTCACGTAACAGATTTGAAACGCACCACACACCCGCATTGGAATGCCTTGCCGAGTCAAGCGATTCAAGAGGAACTCAAACGGATTCACTTGGCATATGATCGTTTTTTTACGAAACTCGGTGGCAGACCGAAAATCAAAAAACGGCATAAGTTCAAATCCTTGACGCTCAAACAAGCAGGTTGGTCTCTAAAAGACAATCGTATCACAATCACCTTTAGAAAATGGGATAAGGGTAAATGGCGATTTGATAAAGGTGCGTATACGTTTCATAAACACCGTGAGTTTTACGGAAATATTAGTCGTATCACGATCAAGCGTGACGCTTGTGGTGATTATTGGCTTTATATCATAACCGATTTTGTGGAAACGAAATCTTTGCCAACGACGGGTCAGAGTGTCGGGGCAGACTTCGGTATGAAAGACGCATATTTGACCCTGAGCACGGGTGAGAAAAAACAACACCCACAACCCTTGAAACAATCCTTGAACAAACTTCGGTCTCTCAATAAAGAATTGAGCCGGAAACAAAAAGGTTCTAACGGCTGGTGGGGGTGTGTTCAGCAACTTGCCCGTCTCTATAGACGAATTAGCAATCAGCGTAAGGATTTTCATTGGCAACTCGCCTCTGAACTTTGTAAGAGGTTCGACACCATCGCCATTGAAACCCTGAACCTTGAGGGTATGAAACGCTTGTGGGGACGTAAAGTTTCCGATCTTGGATTCTACCAGTTCGTTGAGATATTGAAGTATAAGTGTGTCAAACATGGGCGTAAGTTGCTCCAAGTCGGTCAATGGACGGCTACAACAAAACCGTGTAGCGATTGTGGTTTTCATAATGAAACCCTAACGCTCTCTGATAGGCAGTGGAGGTGTCCCGAATGTGGGTCTCACCACGATAGAGACATTAACGCTGCGATAAACATATTGCGGGCAGGGATAGCCGTGACCTAAACACGATATGCCTGAGACTCGACACAGAGTTTCAGGGAAATGCCCGCGGGTGGAGACAACGTAAGACGGTAGACGCTTGGCGAAAACCGCTATTGTCTATGAAGCCGAAGCCCGCGCCTTTAGGCGTTGGGTGCTATCACCGACTTATCTGTTTATCTATGAACTGAAAGATGAGCAGGCTGCGAGAGTCTATATGGATGAGGTGTTTCTGGAACATCTCAAGAGCCAAGACGTTCATGCGGGTAAGTCGATAATGCATAACCGCGTTGAGATTAAAAGTTACATCTTCCCTGAACTCAAGGTAACGCTTCCAGAGGACATGCCAGAAGAAATCTCTGGTTTGCTGCCCACCAAATGGCACTGGTACTATGCTTTTACCGAGGGGCATTTTCTCTTTGCAACGGGGACGGGTCCAGAAGCAATTCAAATGACACTCGATAGGAGAGCAGGAAATGCGGAGAAATTTTCTGAGCATCCGGGTTATCAGGAACTCGTTGAAAAATTAGGGACTGACAGCAACATTTTCGTTGCGATGTCCCCAGCTATCTCGGCTAAAAACTCTTTGCCGATGTTAAGGAGGATGGATCCAGACAATGCCGCAGCAATGCAATTACTTGCAGGGATATTCATGAGTCTACCAGAAAACTATAGTATCGGCTTTTCTGCCAAAAGACGGGACAGTAGCATCGAAGCGAAACTATTCGTTGACCTTGGCGACTTCAAGCAACTTATACAAATGATGGAAATGATGACCCAAATGGGGCGGATGCAATAAGTTTGTTTCTGATTCATCTTAGAGTTCCGCACTGACTGTCATCTCCAAGCGGTGCTCGGGTTTGCGTTGCTTTGTGGAAAGCAAGCGGTAATTGAGTCGAAACAACAGATCGGTGAACTTTCGTAATCTGTAATCCGCGGTTGTGCGGACTTCGTGGCTAATGCCTTCGTAGAAGGTGTATTGCGCAAAGGGAATACCGCCCTCACTCTCACCATAGCCGAGTTTATAGTTGACATCAACGCGCCCTTTACCGATGAGACTATACGTGACGCGGTTTTCATAAAAAAATGTCCGCGTCCTGGCTTCTGGCTCTTCGTCAAGTTGCTCTTCATCAATTGTCCGTTTATATCCTCCAACCCCGCTCCATCGTACGGAACTGCTGAATTCATATCGGAGGCTCAATTCGGTCATCTGTTCAAATTGGCGCAGGTCTGAGATAGGCGTTGATGGAAGGTCTCCCCTGTTCGGCATAGTCCCATTTTCCTGTGCAAACGCCTCATATTCAAACTGACGGTATTTCTCAGTCTCTCGGCGTTGTTCCCAGTTCACACCGAGGGACATACGTTGTGTCGGGTTCACGGAGAGACCAACATCCCACGTCCGGTGTTGTCTGTGGCGTTCTTGGTTATTAATCCGGCGGTTGAGCGTCTCTCCAACACGAAGGTTGAACTCGAAACTGAACGCCGGTGATGGTGAAAATTCGAGCCTGTGGTGCTGATTCAAACGCCCAAAAAGCGTTTCTGAACCTTGTAGACTTTGGAGCAGATACAGAGACACCGCATCCTCTACCTCCTGCTCCTCGGTTAGCCATAGTCGTGTTTGACCCCTGAGGGCATTTAGAAACCATTCTAACGGGCTGTCAGTTGTCGGAGACCGTCGGTTTCCAGTAGATTGCGTGGCAGTTGCAGACATTTTACCCGCCACAATGTCCTTTTGCTGACGACTATTTGGACGTAAACTGTCACGTTTCAACATTGAGTCGCGCTGCTGTTGTTGTCTTGCTCGGGCACGCCGTGCGAAAAATTGGCGTGGTTGAAAACGCATTCGGAATTCGGCATCTACTGCTGTTGTCGGTTTATCACCTACATTTTGATAGATCTTGATGTAAGTGCCTTCTTCAGGATCCTCTACGTAGTGCAGGTCGTCCAACTTTACGTAGTATCCTTCACCGGGTTGAAGTAGAATACCAGTATGTGGATGGATGTCGGTGTAAACTTCGCGACGCTGACTCGTCAGTTTCTTATCCAATTCATAGGCGATCTCTATATCAATTGCTCGGCTGAGTGGCGTGAGTTGGAGATTGACGTCAGCGAGTTGCGTTGTTGTATCTGCACCGAGATCGGTGTGTGCTTTCAACATCCGGCGTGCAATGTTTGCTGTCAAACTCACCCCGCCATTGAGAAAGGACTGCTGTTGTGAAAGGACACCTACCTTCCACG
Source organism: Candidatus Poribacteria bacterium (assembly GCA_965220065.1). Classification (GTDB taxonomy): domain Bacteria; phylum Poribacteria; class WGA-4E; order WGA-4E; family WGA-3G; genus WGA-3G. The sequence goes on along the minus strand of OZ244804.1, from coordinate 1,743,901 downwards.
TCCGTGCTGTGGTATTTCGCTGCCAATCTGACAAACCGATAGGCTCATCATCGACAGTGAGTAACGGTTCTTTCGCAAAAGCTTCCTCCAGTTCATAACTGGTATTCAAGGATGCCCACTTGAAATCAGCGAGGTCAATACGTCCGGTTGCGCGGTTCCGCTTTCGGTTAAGCGTCGCATTACGCGCCTCGTTCGATTCTACTCGTCCAAGTGTTCCCAACATTCTGAATGGACCAAGCGGATACGCCAAATTACCTTCTTGACGTGACTTCTGTAGCGACTGTGTCCTCGTTGAATCCGACCCTTCTGTTCGTGAACTGCTACGATAGTTGTCCCAACGAAGGTTTGGTAATCTCTTCAGTAATTGCGCCCCCGCAGATGTGCTTTGTCGGGAATCGGGATTCCCTGCTACGGGATTTTTCTCTTGTTCAGTGACAGGCAGTCGGGAATCGGAGTGTTTTTGCTGGGGTGTTTCCCCCCCGCCTACAGGTGGGAAGGTTGGGTTTACCCGCCCACTGCCTGAATGTCGATTGAAGTTGATACCCCAATTGAAATTGTTGCGGATGGTTGCGTTGGCAGCAGGTAAAATTTCTGTTCCATCTGTGGACCCCACCGCTTCCTGAACAATTTCCTTGGGTTCTGGGTCTTTCTCTTCACTCCGACCGACGCCCGCGTCAACCTCTAACCAATCCGTCGGCATCATCCGAATGTCGAAGTTCATGGTTCTCTCATCTTGGGGCGTTCGCGATCTACCCGCAGTATCGAGCAGGAACGCGTCATCAAAACCCTCTTTGGCGTATTGTGTTTCGTAACGGGAACGCGAGCGGTTGCTGCTTGAGGCACCGACGGGTACAAAATCGGCATCCATTGATCGTATGTCGAGGTTTGTGGTCAATTTAGGGCGTAGTTGGTCGGTCCATGTTGCAAAGTCCCAATCGGCATAGCCGATCAGTTTCCACGCCTGACTCACCTCTTTCCGATCAACAGTGGAATAAGTGTTTTTATCAAGATTACTATAGGCGAGTTCGCCTTGAATCCATGCCTGTTCCGTAATGTTCAGACGACTCTCCAGTCCCCACACGGTGTGCTTTTGCGGTGCCGTGAGAGGCGAACCATCTTCTTCGGGATCAAGTATATTTTGGCGAAGTGCCTCCAATTCCGTATCATGGAGTTGGATGAGGGCTTGCTCTGGTTGATTTAGATCCGCCTCAACAGCATAGGACGCTCCGAAGGTTAAACGCTCGCCCGGCAATGTAAAAACGCTGCTGAGTCCGTAAAGATTCTGTTGGTACGCCCGATCTTCCGGGATGTATTCAAAGTCAATCCGAATGACATCGTTGCTCGTTATGAGATGTTTGCTGTTAAACTCAACAATTGGGTCTCCATATTCACGAATAATGTAATCGTTGTTTTCGCCGCGCCGCATCCTCTCACCGTTTAGCCAGACGATTTCACTGCCTGCTTTCACAATGACGAATTGTCCGTCAACCGTGAGTCGGTATTCGCTGCGTCCTTCCTCACCGCGAAGGACTAAACTCGTAGATTGTCCTTTCGGAATGGCACTCGGAATGAAGTGAAAGTCCATCCATTTAAAATCACCTTCAACCTGTACACCTTCTAATGCCCGCGGGAAAAAAATAAACTCCGATGCACCAAGCGACCCTTCAAAGTCACCTAAGGTCCCCCTCATGTTCGGATGCGTTATACGAATCAATTTTTGATCGATGTCCTGGATATTTTCGGTTGTTCCTTCGGGTTGGATAGGCAGATCCTGATCGGATAGCAACGCCAGAACACTGATTTTTTCAGAGACTTTGCCCTCGACATTGACGCGGAGTTCTTGGTTCTGTGACACACCGCGTCCACTGCCAACCGAGATACCGAAGGTTTGACTTCCGGATACCTCTAATTGGCTGTCGGTTGTCGGCTGTCGGGAACCTTCAGTCAAGAGGTTTTCTGGTGAAGGGACATCGTCTTGCTGATCGCTGACTGCTGATTGCTGACCGCTGACTTCCGTTCTGTAAAGGTCGCGCTTATAAACCTGTTTAATCGCGAATGGCAACGTCCGGTAGGTTATTTTAAGTTTGGAAGGCTTGTCCGTGGGTGGTTCAGGCTCGGCAGGCACAAAACCTACCTTTACAGTGATTTTACCTAAATAGAAATCAATCTGATAGTCGACCCCTCGCACGAGCACTTTTCCATCCGCTTCTGTTATCTGCTCGCTGTTTGGCAGGATCGGTGGATACTTTACCGTGAATTCTTGTTCTCCCGATTTCAGTTCAACGGACTCCGTTTTCTTGAGGACAGAAAAGGTCGGAAGCTCAAGGCTTTTGGTTTCATCGTTAGGAAGGTTTTGGGCTGTACTACCGAGATGTGGTAGTACACAGAAACAGAAGGAAACAAGAATAGCCACCAGCCTTTTTAATTTTCCTTGCGGTTCGGTCAGGTGGAGTTGGGATTTCACGATCTCTTCCGTATATCCGTTCTCCATTTCATTACGAACTATGCGCTTTAGTTTACCGAAGATGGTAGCCTGCAACAACGGCGCAGGCGGATTTGAGAAACGCAGTTCAACATCCAAACGCACATTGTTACTCCGCAAGGTATAATCAGAAATTTTTCCGAAAAACTTGGAATACCTTTATGTCATTCGCTTCAGCATCACTCACAAAGACACGTCCAGTCTTCGAGACCGCGATGCCTGCCGGTTCAAGTAGCGTGGGGGTACTGAATTCTGTGATGCTTCTGCCATCAGGTGCAAAAACCTGAATACGCCGGTTGCCGCTGTCCGTTACATAGAGGTAATTCCACTCGTCTAAAGCGATACATTTCGGTTCCCGCAGTTGTCCAAGTGCACCTCCCTCGCCACCCCACATGTCGACAGGATTACCACTGAAATCGTATTTCTTTATTAGATGATTACCTGTATCAACGACGTAAACATTTCCGTGGGCATCGACATCCAGATCTGTCGGGTTCCAGAGTTGCTCACTGCTATTTCCGAAACTTCCTCGTGCTACAACGGGAACGCCTGCGACATTGAATTCAATCCAGCGGTGGTTACCAGTATCAACGACATAAACCTCACCATTTCGTCCGATACCGATACCTTCAGGGCGGTCAAGCAAGACATCGTCTGCACTCTCACTGAGTGGATAAAAAATTTGATCGACAAAATTACAGTATTGCACTCGATTGTTCCCGGTGTCTGCTACATAGAGGCGGTAACTTCTTTGAAAACTCAACGCTATGTCTGTCGGGTGATCGAACTCCCCCGTTTGCCATCCACGACTCCCGAATTCTGTAGCGAAATTCCCCGCATCATCAATCACTTGTACTCGATTATTACCCGCATCGGCGATGTAGATTCTGTCCGCTTCATCTACGGCGAGTCCCAAGGGGGTCCGAAATTCGCCCGCCCCTTGCCCGGTTCTACCGAGCGTCTTGATGTAACGAATACCCAATATAGGGGGGGCTGGTCTCCGTTCACGGTTCGAGAGGAGATCTTCAATCGGTTGCTCAACTGCGCCTTCAGGTAGAGTGCAACTCAAACAGAGCACAAGGAAGAGAAAACCGAGACTTCTAACAAGAGACTGTCGGCTGTTGGCTATCAGCAAAGATGCAAGCGTTACAGAACACTTCTTTTCTTTACCAACTGCTGAAAGGGTTTGTTTAACGACACCCGACCTGACTGCTGACTGCCATTTCGCGTATGAGTGCTTAGCCGCGTTGCACTTTAAATTTAAAAACGAAAGTTGTTTGTTGTTCATTGAAATCACTTGTGACTCTCGGCACAATGATTCGTAAGCTACTATATTTAATGCTTCGCTTGCGGAAATAGAGGAAGAACCTCGCGTATTGTCCGGGCATCACGGTTGTTTTCTCAATGTCTTCTCTGGGGAGGACTGCTGGACCGCCTTGTATTCTAATAGTCTTATCCCATCGGAACACTTCCGCACCGAATTCAGGGGGCAGTTTCGGTCTGAAGTTCTTTTTTAGGTAGAAGGATTCCTGCGATTTATCAATTGGCTTCGTAACGTTCCCTGTGCCATCAAGCATCTGGCAATCCTTTTTTTTGAAAGAGATCCAATGGTCGGTTCCATTAAAAATAAAAACACCGAACGCATCAACCGCCTTTACATCGTTGAGCGGCACCGCCATTGCTTTTACGCCGTTTTTGACATAACCAACAGTACCCGTCTGTGGCATGATATGAGCATCCGGATCGAACACAGGGACGATCATCTCTGGCTGGAAGGTATCTTTGATGAAATCTGGGACCTCTGGAACCTTCGAGCAGCTCAACGGGATTAGTGATAGACAGAGGACTGCTAAAATTTTTAAGATAGAGACTTTTATCTTATTTTTCATTTCTGATCTCCGTGGCATTTTGTAGGAGGCGTTTATACCCCCGAATTCCGTGTGCTACAATACTGGCTTCTCACTTTCAAGGGCGAGCATCGCGGCACCCACAATGCCTGCATCGTTTCCGAGGTGTGCCTTTACGATCTTCATCCGCGCAGGAATATCCATAGCACGTTTGGAAAGTTCGGCACGGATGGGCTCAAAGAGAAGTTTTTCACCAGCTTCCGCTATACCGCCCCCGATGATTGCAATCTGTGGGTTGAGAATATGTGCTATTGAGGTGAGGGCGATGCCTATATACCGTCCTGTTTCAGCAAAAATCTCCATTGCGACTTTGTCCCCCGCATGTGCCGCCTCCGCTATTCGCCGTGGTGTTAGTGCTGCTCCATTCTTTATTGATTTTGCCAAAATCGTAGACCGTCCTGCCTCTATTTTCTCCTGTGTCCGTTCAACGATGTTTTTCGCACCAGCATAAGCCTCAAGGCAACCCTGATTACCACACCCACAATAACGCCCATTGGGTTCAACGACAGTATGTCCAAGTTCCCCCGCAGTATTTTGACTGCCATGGTAAACTTGTCCATCAATCACGACTCCGCCGCCGACACCTGTGCCGAGTGTTAATGCGACAATATTTCTGTATCCAACACCGGCACCGTGACGAAGTTCTCCCAGCGTCATTGCATTCACATCGTTGTCCATACCTCTTAATACAAGTCTGTACTTCTCAGCACTATGTGTTTGTGAGTTAGCATTTGCGGGTGCCTTCGGAAGGTGTAACTTCGCCAGTTCAGTGTTCACATAATCAACAAGCGGGATGTCACTCCAACCCGGGAAATTAGGTGAGAAATGGACAACTCCTGTCTCAGCAATGATAAGTCCGGGGGCTCCCAGTCCAATCCAAATCTCGCTTTTAATGGCTTTCGGCTTTCGGCTTTCGGCGGTCAGCACTGACTGCTGATCACTTTCTGTCTGATGTCTGATGTCTGACGGCTGATGGCCGATGGCTTTTACAAGCACCTGCCGAACTGCTTCGGCAATCCGAACCGCTACTACTTTCGGACCTCCTACTTCAACATCTGTAGGGAGTACCACACGACAAGAAACATCGCCCACTGATGAAACTAACCCAGCCTTGATGTCCGTTCCGCCAAGATCAACGCCAATACTATATTCCATATTTTTAATTATGCGCCAAGCGTGTCATCAGTTGTTAATTAAGAAAGTTAGTAAAGTCTGTAAAGTTTGCAAGTTGTGAAGTTGAAAGAGATCTCTTCCCAACTTTAGACATTTTAGAACACTTTCTTAACTGTTCCAGAAGACTTGTGCGCCGTCACTGACATTACAGAGATAAATTTCAGGTTCAATACCGGTATGTTTATGGTACTCAGTCGTCACGAGCGTTTGGAAAGTTTCTAAACCGTCTCTATGAACGATGTTAACTGTGCATCCACCGAAACCCGCCCCTGTCATTCGGCTGCCAAGTACACCTGTGATGTTGCGGGCAATGTCGGTAAGCAAATCTAACTCACTACAACTGACTTCGTAATCATCTCGGAGCCCGTTGTGTGACGCGTTCATGAGTTTACCGAATTGTATGAGCGGTTCGTCTGTTTCTTCTGCTGTTTGTAGGGGTCGTGTTTTAAGCACAGCAACCGCATCCATTACACGGGTGTTCTCCTCAATCACATACCGACACCTTTTTTGTGTTAACGTGGGAAGTTCTTCTTCATATTTTTTGAAATCTGTTAGCGTAACGTCCCGAAGCGAACGGATGCCGGGCAACCGCTGTTGAAGGATAGCAACCCCTTTTTCACATTCTGCGCGGCGTTTATTGTATTCAGAAGCGGCAAGTTCGCGTTTTACTTTCGTATTACAAATAGCAATATAATGCGTTGCCAAGTTGAGTGGAACATGCTCGTGTTCAAGTGAGCGGCAGTCAAGAAACAGTGCTTGATTTTCCCGTCCAAGCAGTGAGATCGTCTGGTCCATGATACCACATTTGACACCAACAAATTCATGTTCTACCTGCTGGCACAACGTCGCGAGCTCTTTATTATCAATCTCTAATTGTGGAGCACTATCGGATGTCCCAGATGCTGAGCTGGTGGTTAAAAAAGTAAGCGCAGCTGAGACTGAAAGTGCCGCCGAAGAACTTAGACCGGCACCAATCGGCACATCACCTGTGATGACAGCATCTATTCCCGATACTTTTTTGCCCGACGTTTGTAGGAGGGACGCAACCCCAATAAGATAATGACTCCATGCTGGGGAAACCTCCTGCTGAACAGGAGGGAGCGTATCCAAACAGAATTCATAAAAATCGTTGACATCCAAAGCATGTAACCTGACACGCCTATCAGATCTCTTCCGAGCAGCGATGTTGAGATACTTATCAATCGCCACTGGAAACACATAACCGTCGTTGTAATCTGTATGTTCGCCGATGAGGTTAACTCTTCCGGGGGCTGATGTAACAAACTCAGATGGGCTACCGAAGATTTCTTTAAATTTCTGATTGGTGAAGGAAACGCGCTTATCTCTGTTCTCAGGAAAGCCTATATTATTTGGATCTTCGCGTAAAACGTCTCTTTTCATAATTAGTTATCGGTAGTAAGATGCTTTGGTTAAACGAATACCCTTACCGACGCCCAACAACTTTAACCATCTACTCGCCTCCGATACAATATTCAAAGGCACGAGTAGATGGTTAAAACTGACTGCCAACAAAGAATTTCAAAAATAATCCTAATGTATCTGGCAACTCTTCACGAGGAACATAGCAATCAACACTTATGTCAGGTTCAACTTCACTTTCCGATGGTGAGGGCTGTGTCAGGAGTTGTTCTTCTGGAGCATGTAACGCGGGTTGTAAATTCGGTGACACCGGTTTCTTAGTAGGTGCTGCGCCTTCTGCGATAACCAGTTCGCCGATAGGGAGATACGTCGCCAATGGATATATTTCTGTTTCGGTTAAAATAGTGATATGGGGGAGTGATTTATCCGCTAATTGTTCCATTTGCATCGTCAGGTAGGTGATTTCCGCCAAGGCTGCCCGCGGTCCGTCGGGTTGGCAAGCAACAATCGTAATCAATGGCAGCTGTTTTTTTATTGCATTTTCAATCGCTGTGAGAAAAAAGGATGTGTCAATCTCTGTAGGGATCACATCTATATCTGCGATAAACAAACACGCTGGATACCCTGAAATCAACCCTTCGGCAACAAGTCCAGATTCTTTAGCGGATCGGATTTCCGCTGTTGGCAAATCGTCGAGTAAGTATTCAAGCCGCTTTTCAGAAAGTAAAGGGAACAGTGCGCCGCAATATGAGCAGATATATAGATTGCGTTCCAGTTCGTTTCTGAAAGCGAACTCTTGACACCCGGTGCATTTGTGCCATAAGCTGGTATTTTCTTCAAGATCTTGGGAGATACGTGTTTCCATTTTTTTATTAGTGATCAGTTCGCCTACTACGCAGGCTTTTAGTTATCGGTTGCCTCGCAGTGAGAGTTACAAGAGAGTTTTGTTAAACGAAAACAGCTTCACTGACAACTGATAACCGACAACCTTTAAGGCCTTATAATTCCAGCTATTGCTTCTGCTTCCGAATCATAACAGTCAAAAATTGTCATCAATTTTGCCATGACAATAAGACTTCTGATGTTGCCACCAAGGTTCAGGAGGACTATGTTTCCTTCGTTCCGTCGGATAGTGGTATGAGCGGCAACGAGTACTCCTAAGCCGGAACTATCCATCATTTGGACCCGTTCCAAGTTCAAAATTAGATTGAGTTTTTCGCCATGTTCCCCTTCGCTATCGGCTACTTGGATTTGTTGATCAATAATGCCTTTGAGAGCTAAGGCATCTGGCCCAATAACGTTTCCCTCAATATCTAAAATGGTAATGCTACCTTTGTGTCGAAGGTTGACTTGCATAGAAATTCCTTGAAAGTTAATATACGCTCAAACTTGAGAAGATGATCACGGTTCACCGTTTTCTGGACATGCCTCTATAATAAAGAGTTTCAATGATTTCCGAAAGTGTGTTATTGAAGGGCAATTTATATTCTTATATCGTTTTGAGCCCAATACGGAAAGCGGCTTAGATGTAGTGATAAGACGGACCTTACGCCTCCTTACTCATTTGGTTAGCGTTGCTAAATCCACGTAAATCCGAGAGAGGATATGACTATAGTTCTGGAGTCCCGGTATATTTAACCATTTTGATAATAGTTCCATTATCTTCATAAGTTACAGAATCCATACAGGCTTCCATCAAAAATAGGCCCCTTCCACTGCTTTTAAGCAAGTTTTCCGGATCGAGAGGGTCCGCTACCTCTTGGCGTGTGAATCCATCTCCTTCGTCCTTGATAGTGGTCACTAATCTATCCTCGGCGATCGTGAATTGGATAATTGCTTTTTTCGCTGGATTTTCTTTATTGCCGTGCTTGATAGCGTTTGTACCCGCTTCAATGACAGCAAGGTTAATCTGCTCTTGAATATCTTCTGTGAAGTCTGTCTCTTTCAAAATCTCGGTGACAACAACGTCGAGTAGGTAAACATGTTGCATTGAACTTGGGAGAGAAAGCGCAATAATCCGCCCAGATTCAGTTTCTCCGTGTGCCAATTTTTCACCTTCGTCATCAGCGACAATGGTTAATTCGTTCTCAGCAAGAATCAACTGAAAAGTCCTTTGTTTTTCCTGTCCCTCTTTGTTGCTGTGCTCGGTCGAGTTTGTACCCGCTTCAATGACAGCAAGGTTAATCTGCTCTTGAATATCCTCTGAGAGATCTGTCTCTTTCACGATCTCAGTGACAATAACTTTGAGCAAATCAACATGTTGCATTGAACTTGGGAGAGAAAGCGTAATAACCTGTTCAGTTCTCTCACCCACGTTTGAAGCTCCTTCTTTTATAGTTGTCAGTTGTCAGTCGGATTTTTACTTCGTAAAAAATCCTTTCAGTTTTCAGTTAAAAGGTGTTTTGCTTGGGTGTTCCCTCCTTTAACAACGTCCCGTTTTAACCGATAACTGATAACCGACGACTGTTAACTTCTATTCGCATGTTTTGGTATTTTAAGATCCATTATACCAAAAGTATATCATACGGGCAATTCCATAGTGCATGCCCATCCAGATTTAAATATTTCGCTTGATAATAATTAATGCTCTATCGTCACGGGTGTTCGTGTCTCCACTAAACACCGTTAAATCGTTAACAATCGAGCCACATAACGCTGCTGCTGACAATTCCGCGTTTTTAGAAATACAGGCGGCAAGCCTATCTTCACCGTAGAACATGTCTTCTTCCACTGCACTCGCAGATGCATCCTGGTTTTCAGTGAAAACTTCACCGTTTCCAGCTTCCGTTTCGGTAATACCATCAGTATAGAAAACGAGAATATCTCCCGGAGATAAGGAACAACTATCGCTTGAAAACGTCGCTTCCTCGAATGCACCTATCAACATGCCTACAGTCTTTAAGACTCCCATCTCGCTGGTAGTCTTCCAGTGGAATGGATAACAGTGTCCTCCATTTGAATACGTGAAGGTTGAATCCGCTATGTCCAATATCCCGTAAACCATCGTTGCGAACAGATCCGCTTCGGTGTCACGGACCACTAAATCATTAATCCGCTTGAGGATCAATGCTGGGGTGTCTTCCTCATGGCAGAGTAAACGGAGTGCTGTCCGAATCATCACCATCAGCAGTGCCGCAGGAATACCGTTGCCTTTTACATCACCGAGAACAAGTCCGATTTGTGTTTCATTCAACGGAATGAAGTCATAGAAATCGCCTGAAACGGATGTTGAACTTTGGAGCAGCGTTGCAATGTCAAATCCTTCAAGACTTGGTGCCTGTTCCGGCAACAATTTTTTTTGAATAGCAGCGGCGGCTTGAAGGTGTCCAGCGAGTTGTTGCAACCCTTCTTCGCTGAACTTGTCTCCCATTGCATGCATTAACGGGTTGATGTATTTGATGGGACGAGTTCTACCTAAAACAGCTTCAACCCGCGCCGTTACCTCGCGTAAGTCAAACGGTTTCGTGATATAATCATCTGCCCCGGTATCTAATCCGAGGACTTTATCCTCTGTTTGTCCACGGGCAGTAACCAAAATCACTGGAACATTCTTTGTGTTTTTTATATTTTTTAATTCCTTGATGACCTGAAAACCATCTTTATGTGGCATCATCACGTCAAGGAGAATAAGATCTGGTGGATTTTCAGACGCACTACGCACCGCACTTTCACCGTCATTAGCAGTCTGTACGTTGTAGCCCTCCGGTTCCAGATTCATTTTTAGCAATTCGAGGATATCCAGATCATCATCAACAATCAAAATCGTTTCAGCCATTTTTTTCCTTTTCCAATGGAACAAAAAACTGGAAGTTGCACCCCCGTCCATTCTCTCCGGCATCTAACCATAATCGTCCACCGTGTGCTTCAACTATTCCGGCGGCGATTGAAAGCCCTAAGCCGGTGCCGCTTTGTGGTTTTCGTGCTTGGACACTTCCGAGTTGTCGGAATTTATCAAAGACTTTTTCTCTATCTTCAGGGGGGATTCCCGGTCCCGTGTCAATAACTTCGACGTGGAATCCGGCAGTTGTGCTCCCGTTCTGCAGAGATTGTGATATTTTTATCGTCACCTTCCCGTTATCTGGTGTAAATTTAATAGCGTTGCCGATGAGGTTAATAAAAATTTGTCCAATCCGGTCTGCATCACCAATCATTGGAGATAGATTAGATTGTGCCTCAAAAAACAGCAAGATGGCTTTCTGGTCTGCTTGTGGACGGAGTTCTTCGATCCGCCGTTTGGCGATTCTGTCTATCTGTATTTTCTCTTGCTTCATCTCAATGCGCCCCGCTTCAATTCGGGAGACATCAAGTAAGTCGTTAATTAGAGCGGCGAGTCGCTTTGACTGGCGATGGGCACGGCTCAAGCTTTCGTGTTGTTTCCGATTAATTTTACCAGTTTTCCCATCAAGTATTAGCGAAATAAATCCGATAATAGACGTTAGTGGGGTTCGTAATTCATGGGACACAAGTGAAACGAACTCCGACTTCATTTTTTCTATTTCATGTTCACTGGTGATGTCATCAAAGACATAAACGGTGCCAACGATGTTATTATGTTCATCGGAAAAATGGCTTGCTATGATGCGAAGTACCCGAGAACTGTCGCTGTCTTGTTGATGGTTTCCATTGACATCCATCTCGACGATCATTGTTTGGTGTTGCGCTACTTCACGCCGAGAGAAAGACAGTATTTTCATGTTAACGGTTCTTTCATCCGTTTTTGTGTCCTCTCCTCTTTTCAATGTTTTCGTCCAGCAGATTGTACTATTTGATGTATCAACGGCGATAAAATTTTCGTAGTCAGCGGTATTCCCCAAATTCAACAGACGTTCGGCTACAGGATTGACGTAGAGGACGCGTCCACTCGGGTCAACAACAATCAAACCTTCACCGAGATTGTCTACAATAGCCGTAAGTTTTTTCTCTTCTTGTGTTAACCGATCAACAGCGTTCTTCAGGTTCCGACGCATCTCATTGAATTCTTCGGCAAGAACACCCACTTCATTATCGCTATTAACAGTGATTTCGCTATCAAATTCACCTTGTCCGATACTACGTGCCGCTTGTGCGACTTTCAATATAGGTGTAGCGATGCGCTGGGCAGCCCACCAAGCAATTAATACAACGATACAACTTGACCCGATGGTAACATAAAAAATATATTTGTTCAATCTAACAACACCAGCGTAAGCAGAGGAGATAGGACGTGAAGTAAAGACGATCCAGTTGCTAAAGTTCTGTTGAACCTTCCACGGCTCCATATTTGAGAGGCGTGTTCTCGCCCACCCATAGACGCGAGGTTCACTGAAAGTGTCCATCTCACCTTCGGGTTCATAATCGTAATACTTTCCATTAACGCCTTTTTTCCCCTCAATGATTGCTTCCTCTGCGGCATTGCTCATCTCTATGTAACTGTTTATTTGATACCCACTCTGAGGGGAAGCGGCAATGATTTTGCCAGACTGGTTTGTTAAAACCGTGTATGTTTCCTCTAATTCCGGCAGTCCTTCAACTAAACTGCTTAGTTCAGGTAGAAACAGATACGTTCTTAGCACGCCGACTGTGTTATTTTTTTTCCGTGCGTTGGAGTCCTTAGCATTCACACGTATAGGGAGTGCAATTGGAAGAAGATGCACACCTCGCACATCATCATAGACGACATCTTCAACAAATGGGTAACCTATACCGTTGTTATATGCTCTTTTCCACCAGTTCTTGTCCCGCACTTGATGTGGGGTCATTCTTGTCGTGTCGTAATCCAATTCTTGGTCATTTGAGCGGAGGACATGCCCAAAGACATTTGTAATCGTCACTTCAGTTTTATAGCCCGCATAGGTCTCAAGCAGACGGATACTGTCCTCTAATCGTGCCCATACACTGAGAAATACACTCTGTTTATTGTTAGCCGTATTCGAGTACACAACTGCCGCTTGGATGTTTGGGAGCTCCGCTTGGATCTTTGAGATTTTTTCAGAGATAGCATTGTCCGCGCTCGCGAGTTTCTCTTGTGCAAGGAGAACGAGGTTTTCACCAACAGTTTCCTTGAGGGCGCTTTCACCTAAAAATTTGATGGTTAAGGAGACGGCAAACAAGGGCATTAGTGCTACCAACAGAAACAAGACTATCTGTTGACCACGTAAACCCACATTAAACCGGGAACGTATTTTTAATTTTCCTTGCGGTTCGGTCAGGTCGGTTTGATGCATAAAGTGTTTTTCCGTATATCCGCCTGCGCCGTTGTTGCAGGCTACGCGTGCGTTTAAAGAGCGCATAGCCCGTAATGTAATGGAGGACGGATTTGAGGAACGCACGTCAAAGTCCAAACGCACGTCGTTACTCCGCAAGGAATAATTAAAAGGCAGCGCACGCGCCTTCCTCCGTATCATAAATCTCAATGACAGTGTTGAGTTGCGTTACCTCCAAGACTTCCCTAACAGCTTTCTGAGGGTTGAGTAAGACTAACTTGCCACCCGATTGTTGACAGGACTTCAAAGTTATCACAATTGCCCCTAATGCACTGCTGTCAATTAGCGGAACGTTCATCAGATCCACTACTAATCTATCGCGTCCGGTTTGAAGCTGTTCGTTCATTTGCTGACGGAATACGTCAGCCGCATTTCCAAGAATCTTTCCTTCTACATGAAGAATGGAGATATTTTGCTTCCCAATCGTTGTCTCAAAATTCATTTTTTTTACTATTGCTCCTGGCTATAGACATCGCACCCCGCTGGGGTGCTTAAACGGAATCCCTATTTTATTTTCCGCAAGGCGATGGCGGCTTGCGTGACAATGCGAAACAGCGGAAACGCCCCACTGGAGAGATTCATTTGAAGCGGCTTAGATTGATGATCATGGGGAACCGCGGTGTATGACAACATAATTGCGATTGAATTTTGGATTTTTTAAGACGGTTTCGACGACTCCCCCCAGTGCTTTGAGGCACACCGAACTATTGTTAATCTCGGTCTCAATAGTTTCATCACCGGACTTGTAAGCAACCCACTTCCCTGTCGATTTCAACAAAGGCACGCAGTACGCCGCTGAATCCTGAATTGCCGCGACATAACGGGTGAAAACCCAATCGTATGCTGCGATATGTTTCTGCTGTTGTACACAAACTTCCGCGCGTTCGGCAAATATTTCAACGTCTACTCTTTGATGTCTATTGACTATATGATGCCGACTCAATTCGGTGACCAAATATTTTAGAAAACTTACCTTCTTTTTCGACGATTCAATAAGTGTTAACCGGAGTTCAGGCATGTAAATTTTCAACACAATCCCCGGGAATCCCGCACCTGTCCCAATATCAACCACAGAATCATTGCTTCTCAACGAGATATGTTCCAAGACACTTAGCGAATCAAGGAAATGTTTATGAACGATCTCATCATCATCTGTGATCGCAGTCAGGTTAATGCGTTCATTCCATCGCAGTAATTCAGTGCGAAACACATTGAATTGTGCCGCCTGATGTTCAGTTAGCGAAAATCCGTAATGATTGAACGTCTCTTTTAGATTTTGCTCGAACCTCGCCAATTGTTATGCCTCATATTGGCTATCGGAAACCATCAGTAAAGAGGTTTTTTTCGTGAACCTCCTACCTATTGCTGATTGCTGACCGCTGGCTGCTGTTTTGCATTCTGTTGATGAAGGATAACTGTCAGGATTGAAATATCCGCTGGCGAAACACCGGGTAAGCGCGATGCCTGTCCGATGGAAGCAGGACGAATTTTGGCGAGTTTCTCGCGCGCTTCGGTCTTTAATCCCTGAATATCTGTATAGTCGAATGTGTCGGGGATTCGGAAATTTTCTAATCTCTTGAACTGATGGATCTGTCGCTGCTGCCGTTGGATGTATCCGTCATATTTAATTTGGATTTCCACCTGTTCCGTCACAGGTGGAGGGAGGGACTCAGAGGGTGGTGCAATCTGAGTTACCTGCTCGTAACGAAGTCCCGGACGTTTCAGCAGTTCCGCCAAGGACGTAGGTTGCTTCAACTCACCCGTCTCGAGGATACTCGCCAAATCATCAAGAGTCGCAGAAGTCGGTTTGAGAAGAGTATCCTGCAAACGTCCCAATTCCGTTTGGATGGCTGCTGCCTTCTTTTCAAACCGGTGGTATCTGTTATCATCAACAAGTCCGATCTGCCTGCCGATCTCGGTGAGCCGTAAATCTGCGTTGTCTTCTCGCAATGCCAACCTGTATTCGGCACGCGATGTGAACATGCGATACGGTTCACGGATGTCCAACGTAACTAAATCGTCAATCAGGACTGCTATGTAAGCTTGCGATCTGTCAAGGACAAAAGGGTTCTCACCTTTTACCTTTAAAGCAGCGTTGATTCCTGCCATAAGCCCTTGTGCGGCGGCTTCCTCGTAGCCTGTGGTCCCATTGAGTTGTCCTGCGAAATAGAGCCCTGGCACCTGTTTTGTCTCAAGTGTTGGTTGTAGTTGTGTCGCCGGCGCGAAATCATATTCGACGGCGTATCCAAAGCGCATAATCTCAGCACTTTCTAATCCTCTGATGCTATGGACCATTTCTACCTGTACATCTTCAGGTAGGCTCGCAGAAATACCGTTGAGGTAAATTTCGTCCGTATCTCGTCCCTCAGGCTCCACGAAGACTTGGTGTTCTGTCTTCTCTGCGAAGCGGACCACCTTATCCTCAATCGAGGGACAGTAACGGGGACCGATGCCGACAATACGACCGCTGTACATCGCAGATCGGTGGAGGTTCTCACGGATTACCTGATGTGTTTGCTGATTCGTGTAAGTCAGATAGCACGGGAGTTGAGACTGTGTAATGCGTTCGGTTAAAAATGAGAAAGGGAGGGGATTTTCATCGCCGGGCTGAATCTCCATGTCGCTGAAATCAACCGTCTGTGCATTGACACGTGGTGGGGTGCCAGTTTTGAGCCTACCGATCTCAAACCCAAGACTTAAAAAACTTTCTGAAAGTTTCTCGGCGGAGGACTCGCCGGCTCTACCTGCGCTATATGATACATCACCGATATGGATTATGCCTTTCAGGAAAGTGCCTGTCGTTAGAATCACAGTCTCTCCGAAATAAGCGGTTTTTGTCTGGCTCAGAATCCCGATGCACCGACCATTTTCGACGAGCAGTTCCTCGACCAATACCTGTTTGATGTCCAATCGTTCTTGTGCTTCAAGGACCCGTTTCATCTCATCTTGGTACGCCTTCTTATCGGCTTGTGCGCGGCTCGATCGAACCGCAGGTCCTTTTTTCGTATTTAAACGTCGGAATTGGATCCCAGTTTTGTCAATATTTCTTGCCATCTCACCGCCGAGCGCGTCTATCTCTTTAACGAGATGTCCCTTAGCAAGCCCTCCAATAGCGGGGTTGCAAGACATCTTCGCGATGGTATCCAGATTGATTGTGACGATGAGTGTTTCACAGCCCATGCGTGCGGCGGCGAGTGCCGCTTCACAACCTGCATGGCCCGCACCAACTACGATAACATCGTAATGTTTTTGGTAAGTATTCATTTTTTTATAGTTGTTAGTCGCCTGCTGTGCAGGCTTTCAGTCATCAGTTTTCGATTAAAACTTGTTGCAGTTACATGTCCAGTGAATCTCACAAACCCCTCTTTTACTGGCAACCGACAACTGATAACCAATTAGAGTCCATCGTAAATGATGCTGATAACAAGTGTCGCAACGACTTCAAGGCTTTTTGGACTACATTTATCGACCGTATCTTCAACCGTATGCCAATACGGATAAGTAAAGTCGATAATATTCACCATTGGGATTCCCACCTCGATTAACGGGACGTGATCGTCCAAGATTGCGTCCCCTAAACGGGATTGAAACGGCATTAAACCGAGCGTTGCTGCGCGCTGCCAGATTGCCTCCGTGAAACCCCGATTTGCATTCCAAGAAAAACGTTCAATCGGGAGTGCCAAATCCTTATCCCCGATCATGTCTAACAGAATTCCATAATCCGGTCTCCATTTCCCCAAATTTCGGGCGAAAAACCGAGAACCTATAAACATATCCTCGACCGACGGCCCGTAATCCTCACCATCAAAAAGCACGATGACGACTCTACGTGGCGGTGCGTGTTCCTTTAGAACCCTCGCAATTTCAAGGAGGACAGCAACCCCGGAGGCACCATCGTTGGCACCGAGGATCGGTTTATCCCGATTTTCTATCTTTGAGTCCCGGTCAGCGATCGGACGGGTATCCCAATGTGCTGCGAGTAAAAGCGTCTCGCCACCAGTCGGTGGTCCAAACTCTGCCAAGATATTGTTTAGATGGAGCGTGGTTCCCGTTTTCGTTTTATGCTGAAGGGGTTGAAGGACTACGCTGTTCGCATATTTCTGAAGTTCTGTAAATAGAAAATCCTGCGTTTCGCTATGTGCAACCGAACCGGGCGGACGCGGTCCGAATGCGCACTGCCTCTCCAACATATCGAAGGCTCGTTGCGCGTCAAAGACAGCAGTCGCTTCGCGGGCGGTACTGACACTCTCGCGAGGCGAGTTTCCTAATCCTATATTCCGGTTGTCTGAATCTGGCTCCGCACAGGCAACACTAAATACGCCGCACTGCAGACTGACTAAAAGTGCGACGAGCCATTGCTTTTTCATTTTTCCAATATTCCTTGCGAATAAGTCTCGGCTATCAAAACACTCACGTGCCTTCCATTAGAGTTGCCGTCCACTTCGTTTCGTAAACACCCAAGCAAAACACTCAATTTCTTGAATCTCGGTTTAAGCTCTTCGTCTGCCTTCAAGTGCTTTTGCAAGTGTTACCTCATCAATGTACTCTAAATCCCCTCCAACGGGAATACCATAAGCGATCCGAGTGACAGTGACTTCAAAGGTTTCCAAGTGTTGTGTAAGGTAGAGCGCAGTTGCTTGTCCTTCTGTCGTCCAGTTTGTAGCAAGGATCACTTCCTGCACCGGTTCTCCATCTACAGCGGCGTCCCGAATTCGTTGAAAGAGAGTGTTAATTCCGAGTTCGTCGGGACCAGTCCCGTCCAGTGGTGAAAGCACACCACCCAGCACGTGGTAAAGCCCTTTATAACCGTTGGTTCTTTCAATTGCCCAAAGATCATCAGACTCCTCAACGACACAAATCACCTGCCGATCGCGGCGCGGACTTGTACAGATATAGCACGGATTAGTATCTGTGATAGTGCCACATATATCGCAGTAGGATAGGTGCTGTTTTACCTGCGCGATGGCTTCTGCAATTTGGGCAGTCTCGGTGTCGGGTAACTTTAGCATAAAAAACGCTAAGCGTTGCGCCGTCTTCTGACCGATCGTTGGCAGCTTTTGGAGCTCCGTAATGAGCTTCGCCAGCGGTTTCGGGTATTCTTGCATACTTCTAACTATGGGAATCTGGACATCGTTCCTAATGTAAAGCAAAGACAAATTATGCCATTTAAGGCATAATTTCGTTCTACGATGGTTTCTGGTGAAGGCAGAAACCTTTGAACACCTAGAGCCGGTTGAAATTAACCAAGAACCGGGGTCCCTACCCGTTACTGGGAAGGGGCGGCGAAACATTGTCCTGCAAGCCTCTATAGGAGACCTGCACAAGGAGCGGCGACCAGAGTTAATAGTTTAAAAAACTACGGGAGTCCTGGGATCTTAATGCCGCCGGTTAACTTACTCATTTCTGCCGACATCATTTCTTGCGATTGTTGCAATGCTTCATTGATTGCCGCGACGACAAGGTCTTCGAGCATTTCTGTATCTGCCGGATCAACTACCTCCGGTGTAATGTGGAGTGACACGACTTCCTGCTGTCCATTGACTACAGCGGTTACCATACCTCCTCCAACAGTTGCTTCAACGGTGCGGTTTGCAAGTTCTTCTCGGATTTCAAGCATCCGCTTTTGCATTTGTTGTGCTTGTTTCATCAAGTCGTTCATTTTCATATTTTTAACTTCCCTTGCGGTTCGATGGATTAGTTAGAGCATTCACAATTATCTCCGTAGAGTTGGAGAAACACCGGATTTAGTCTGGGGAGAGACTAAATCCGTAGCACCAGAACGGATGCGCGTGTGGCATCCGAGGACAACGTGTGGACTTGCGGGACAATGTATTACATTGCAAAAACACACCTCTTTACTAACTCTGGAATAGAGCGGTTACTGGGTCTCCACAACTTTGGCATCAAAAAGGTCAAGCGCGGTTTTAAGTTGTGGATCCTCCTGGGCTTCAATCTTACGCAGAAGCGGTGTCTTCCGTTCTATTTCTTCCGGTACATCCTCGGATACGACCGATTTTGACACTGTATCCAAAGCAACTAATTCGACTTTCACAGGTTTGCCGACTTCCAGCGTTAGGGTATCGGCTATCATTTTTTGTTCCCTCTCCCCCATCATAGGAAGGTACGACGGTGAACATGCAATTTCGACTATGTTTGTGCCGTTCACAGTTGGAACAGACCCCTCTAAGAAGCCGTGCTTGAGATGCTCAGATGGAAGTTTTGATTTTACCTCATCCCAGAATGAAGGGAGGTCGGCAAGGTCTCTGGATCCATGAGAAACAGATGAAAGGTTTGGCACGTTCGCGTCCGGTGAAGAACGGGGTGTGGATTGTTCCTTGTGAGATGTATCCGACGCCTCTTTCGCGGGATCAAAGAGCGTTGTAGGAGGTGTATCTGGCTTTGTAGAGGAAGGTGAACCCGGCAACGCAGATTGTAGGTTTGGCTGACTTGTCGGCGGTGCGAATATGTTCTGTTGTGGTGTGCTTTGGGTTTCCGTTGCAGAAAAACCTGCTGAATCGAATTTCTGTTCTAATGCCGACAATTTGTTGATTATTTCCTCAAGAGGTATACCTTCTTCAAGCGAGTTGAGTTGGATGAGTGCTGTCTCTAATTGAAGTTGTGGGTAACCATACTGTTTGATGTCCTGATTGGTGTGCATCAAAATTTTGATAATCCGTGATAACCTGCCTACCGACATCTGCTCTGCCTGCTGCTTGAGTCGCGGAAGGTCTGACTTAGGACTCTGAATCTGCTCACCGAGGCTGCTGTCGATTGCTAAAAGCCGTAGGTCTCGGAAATAACCGATCAGTTGATCTAAGCATTGCGACAGGTCTGTGCCTTGCTTCGTCAGATTATTGAGTGTTTTCAGTCCTTTTGCAATGTCTCTTTCCGTTATTGCCTCCGTGAGTTCTTGGACCAGAGAACTGGCACCGAGTCCGATAGTCTGTTCAACGGCTTCAACAGTTAAATTTTTGCCAGCAGAAGAAACGAGTCGTTCCAATAAGTTTTCTGCATCTCGTAAGCATCCTTCAGATTGTCGGGTGATAAGCGTAAGTACGTCCAGATCCGCTGAAATATCTTCTGCTTTGACAATTAGTTGCAAGCGTTCAATTATTTTTTCATCTTCGAGGTGTCGAAAATCGAAATCTTGACAGCGAGAACTGATTGTCTTCGGGATTTTGGCGTGCTCAGTTGTTGCCATGATGAACATGACATGCGGAGGCGGCTCTTCAAGCGTTTTGAGCAAGGCGTTGAATGCCTCCGTTGAGAGCATGTGCGCTTCATCTATGATGTAAATTTTGTAGGGACAGGTAGCCGGCGAGAGTTTGACGTTTTCACGGAGGTCTCTGATTGTATCAATACCACGGTTGGAGGCGGCATCCATTTCAATGACATCGAAGGATCTATCCTGCGAAATTTCGTTGCAAAATTCGCATTGGTTGCAAGGCTCAGCGGTCTTGGTGGCGTCAAATTCGGTTTCTTGAATGCGGTTGGGGCAGTTGACGGCTTTGGCAAGGATGCGCGCGACTGTGGTTTTACCGGTGCCACGGGGTCCCCAAAAAAGGTAGGCATGCCCGATACGTTCAGAGAGGATCTGGTTCTTTAGGGTCGTGGTAATGTGTTCCTGTCCGACAACGTCGCTGAAGTTTTGGGGACGCCATTTTTGAGCGAGAACCTCGTAAGACATCAGGCAATCCTTTCTTGTATGACTTGCGTCTCAGGAATGAGATATGGCCACTCTAACGAATTCGCCCAAAAGATGACTATGCACCCAGGGTTGACAAGCTTCTCCGGGCGTTGCCCACGTCGTTAGCTCAGGTTAGGCACCCTTGCGTCACACGAGCAACTCATCTACCGCTGCTTCCTTCCGGACCTGACGGGGTTCAATAAGCGCACGTTGCTCAAGACCCAACCCTCAACACTACGTGCGTGGGACAGTCCCCACAGAAACAGGCCGCATCTGGGGATTCAGTCCTGCTTTAGCGGATTGCAGATACAGGGCACCGCTACCTCCCCACCTAGCATAGCCAAGGCGTTTTTTAACGATTAGGTCTGAGCGGGACGTCCGTTGTCCATCCCCATTTAAAATTGTTAAAAAGCCTGCTTGAGATTATGAATGGTTCGTTAACAATTGAAATACTGCAAGGACAACGTCCACAGCAGCCCAGAAGCAATCATTAAAAAGAGTGGCGGAGAGAGTGGGATTCGAACCCACGGTACTGCAAAACAGCACACATGATTTCCAGTCATGCCAGTTCAACCAACTCCTGCATCTCTCCGTAAAATTTTCAAGGGCATCTCATCAAGCCGCACGCGATATGAGATGGAAAATCTGATATAAAAACAAATTTCGACCTAATTCCAGATCGAAGCATGTAAAGCAAAGACAAATTGTGCTATAATAGCACAACTTCGTATGGAGCAGACGGGATTTGAACCCGTGACCTCATCCGTGCGAGGGATGCACTCTCCCAACTGAGCTACTGCCCCACAAGAGAAAAATAAAAGTTTCGCGAGAGCTATCTTTGACCTGCTATTAAGGAAAAAAACGGAGAGAGTGGGATTCGAACCCACGGTGACTTGCGCCACAACAGTTTTCGAGACTGTCCAGTTCAACCACTCCTGCATCTCTCCTTCTGATGTAATCTCTCCAACCTATAGTAATGAGGGGCACATATCCATGCCTTCTTTAAACCTTTTTACACTTTATTACGGCATTGCCGAAAAAAGGACTTCAGGAGAGCACTACTTTCCTCTGCTAATATTCCACTCACCACTTCAACGCGATGATTCAGTCGCTCATCTTGTAGGATATTGTAGAGCGTTCCGGCTGCCCCTGATTTCGGGTCTGTTGTTGCGTAAACAACCCTTGGAATACGCGCTAATACGATCGCTCCAGCACACATGGGACACGGTTCCAACGTCACGTATAGGGTCGTATCAACAAATCGCCAGTTACCGATTTCTTCGGATGCGGCTTGTAGAACAAGCATTTCCGCGTGGGCGATAGGATTGCCATGTGCTTCGCGCAAGTTAAATGCTTCAGCGATCAGGACATCACCGCTAACAAGCAGGGCACCAACTGGTACTTCTCCTTTTTCGCTTGCTTGTTGCGCTAATTTAAGAGCTTGTCCCATCCAGAAAAAATCGTTATCCAAATTTTCCCAACAAATACCTTTGAAGCGCCTGAGAGGATTCGAACCCCCGGCCTTCTGATCCGTAGTCAGATGCTCTAATCCACTGAGCTACAGGCGCGTATTGAGCGGAGAGGGTGGGATTCGAACCCACGATGGCTTACGCCATAACTGCTTAGCAGGCAGTCCAGTTCAACCACTCCTGCACCTCTCCCTATGGCGGTGGGAGTAGGATTCGAACCCACGATGGCTTGCGTCATAACGCCCTTTATCAAAAGACAAGACCGCCGCTTTCGTCCACTCCAACCGTTTTATTTTTACCTATTATCTATGTTTTATCTCTATCTATAATGGCGGTGGGAGTAGGATTCGAACCCACGATGGTTTGCGTCATAACGCCCTTTATCAAAAGACAAGACCGCCACTTTCGTCCACTCCAACCGTTTTATCTCTATCTATAATGGCGGTGGGAGTAGGATTCGAACCCACGATGGCTTGCGTCATAACGCCCTTTATCAAAAGACAAGACCGCCACTTTCGTCCACTCCAACCGTTTTATCTCTATCTATAATGGCGGTGGGAGTAGGATTCGAACCCACGATGGCTTGCGTCATAACGCCCTTTATCAAAAGACAAGACCGCCACTTTCGTCCACTCCAACCGTTTTATCTCTATCTATAATGGCGGTGGGAGTAGGATTCGAACCCACGATGGCTTGCGTCATAACGCCCTTTATCAAAAGACAAGACCGCCACTTTCGTCCACTCCAACCGTTTTATCTCTATCTATAATGGCGGTGGGAGTAGGATTCGAACCCACGATGGCTTGCGCCATAACGGTTTTCAAGACCGCCGCTTTCGTCCACTCAGCCATCCCACCTAACTTCAACAAATCTCCACTCTAATTATACGATATATAAAATATTGTGTCAAGGAAATTGTTACGTTTTTTCAGCGTTATTTTGCTTTCGCCCATATTCAAATGGGTTTCAGCATTTAATTCGGTGATTTTCTTAGATATGCAAAAGAGCAGGGTGGCTACTTCTACACATTGCGCTCGGGAAATCGTGGCTACAGAGTGAGCGAGCCTTCGTGTGCTTTGAGTGAGCTACAATCGCAGGTAGGTTGAACAATTTCCTTGACACATCTATTGCCAAGGTATGCTAAGTTTCCCGATGCCACTCCAGAGGTTCGTTTCGTAAGTAGGGGAGCAGCATGCCTTGGAGACGCCGGTGCGCATGGTGTAAGTGTGCTTTAATTGTACCTTCGGATCTGTTTAACAACACTGCGATCTCTTTAATTGCTAGTTCTCTTCGGTGCCGAAGATTGAAAACACGACGCTGACCCGGTGGGAGCTCCCGCACCGCCTTCCGAATCACCTTACCAAGCTCCTTTTCTTCAAGGAGTTTCTCGGGCGACGGGTGGGAATCTGACATCCTTAGGACATCGTCGGCATCAGGTGGTAATTCTTCAAACGTAAGAACTCTGCTACGGTTACGCTGCCGCTGAAAGTCGATGCTACTATTGATAGCGATCCGGTAAATCCAACTGTAAAACGCAGAGCCACCTTTGAAGTTTGGCAGTGCTTTAAACGCTTTTAAAAAGACCTCTTGGCTAATATCTTTTGCTGTTTCTCGATCACGAATCTGTTGGTAAATGAGGTTATATATTTTCTTTTCATATTTGAGAACGAGAGGATTAAAAGCCTCTATGTCACCATTTTGAAACCGATTGACAAGTTCATCGTCGTCAATCTGCTCAAGTTCCGACGCTGTGTACATACTAGTCGGTTTTTGGGTGTTCGTCATTTTTTTCTCCATGTCGAGTTAAGTTTAATGGTCTTGGGTTCATGATTCTATATTGAACGCAAACTGGTTTGAAATTTACACACCTTAGAGGTCAGAAAGTTCCAATTTAGTTAATGAATTTTGTTATTTTAGACAGATTGAATCAGGATTTTGTTCATTTTTTATGATCATGTAAATTCTGATTCAGACAACCGAATGCTCCTGGACATACCGATAGGACGTCTTGACATACCAACGGCTTTTCGGTATTCTATAGACATAGCACCCCGGAATCAACGGTATGAATGCCTTAGGGCATTCCCCGGGGGTGGAGAAAGTATATGAAAACTTCGTTGAAAGGTCCAAAATTTGTGAGTAGCAACTTGGGTGCGTATCACCTAAATTGCCACTATTGTAATAGCATCTGTTAGAGGATGAGAAGTGTTGTCGCAGAGACGGCACAAAAACGTTGCTGTCTAAACGAGGGATCCTGATGCGCCGGTATAGCATTCAAACCAAAATCGTTCTTCCATTCCTGCTCCTATTCGCTTGTGTCACTATCTTTGTGCCGTTGCTAACAGTTGAACTCTTTGCGTGGAAGTACAGTGAACAATTTACACGTGAAACCCAAGGATGGCTTGATACCATCGTAGAAACCGGGTTTATTCGGGAACCCAGTGAAAAAATCAAGAAAGCGTATAGTGTAGAAATTATGATTTTCGGTTCCGATTACACGCTTAATGACAGTACGTTGGTTGGGCTTTCCGATGCTGAGCAGGATTGGGAAAATTTATCGAAAAAAATGCGGTTGAGTGAGGTCAAAAAGCATTTCCAAAAAGCAGATGAAACACCTATTACACACGATGTGGTGCTTGCTGGAAAGCCTTACAAGGTTTTTTATCTTTCGCTCCCTCCTGAACGGTTCTACTGCCTATTGCGTCCGATGGAAAAGATAGCTGAAGCGAAGCGGACCCTAACATGGTATATGTTGGGTATTGCTGTCCTTGTCATGGCACTGATCGCCTTTATTAGCTACCGTATCGGGAAGAACTTGACAAACCCGATTAAAATTTTGGTCGATTCTACGGCACGTGTCGCGACGGGCGACTTAGATGAGCAGTGTGAGATTAAAACGCATGATGAAATCGGCGATCTCGCTGCTGCGTTCAATCAGATGACGAGGGATCTCAAGGAGTCCAGAGATCAGTTAATTCAAGCGGAACGCTTGGCAACAGCAGGAAAAATGTCTGCTTCATTCGCACATGAGATCCGAAATCCGCTGTCATCTATGCGGATGTTAGCTCAGATGTTGATGCAGAAACCCGAAATGTTGGGAGAGAAGCATCAACAATCCGTTCGTTACATCCTTGAAGAGATTGAGCGGATTGATACTATCGTGAAAGGCTTAATGGACTTCGCACGTCCTTCGTCACTGGATCTCAAGCAACAACCGATCGCGCCTGTCCTACAAGCCGTTCTATCTTTGATGGAAGCCAATTTAGCACACCATAAAATCCAACTCGTCTTAAACTTGTCACTTGAAACCCCAGAAATTCAATTTGATTCAGATAAATTGAAGCAGGCGTTTATGAATGTGGTCCTGAACGCAATGGAGGCGATGCCGCAAGGCGGGGTACTGCAGGTGTCCACCTTTACGGAAAATGATAGCGTCTGCATCAAAGTGGAAGATACAGGAGTCGGGATACCAGCGAAGGATTTGGAACACCTCTTTGAGCCGTTCTTTACCCGGAAGACGAGAGGAACCGGACTCGGATTGGCGAATGTCAAACGAATTCTTGAAGAGCATGGCGGTACAGTAGAGATTGATAGCACACGAGGTAGAGGGGCGGAAGTCTCGTTATGGTTGCCACTGTGAGGTGTATGATGGTTGTGCGGGGCAAGCAACGTCGTGGAAAAGTTCGCTGGAAGCAACTTGATATCTCTCGACTATAGGGGCACATTCGATTTGTGTCGTTTTTCAAGCACAATGCCGTTAAAATTCTTGTAAAAAAAAACAGAGGCTGTGGTATAGTGTGTAGTGCTATTAGGATAATCTGTAGAAACCTGATTTGAAAGGCAAGAAATTGATTCAGCAGCAAACACGGGATAGTCTCACGTGGCGCGCAGTGCTTATCGGTTTGGCGTGCGCTACGACTGAATGTCTTCTCGCGCCCTATAACGATTACGTCATCCGTAACATATTTCTCGCAGGCGGACATTTTCCTGTCGCTCCCTTCTTTGTTCTAACAATTTTTGTATTGGGAATCAATGTTCTTCTGAAGCAGGTCCACCCTCGCTCGGCGTTCTCACCCGGCGAGCTTGTCACGATTTGGTGTATCATGCTTGCGCCAGCAGGCATCCCATCGTCAGGGATGATGCGCTATGCCCTCAGCCCGATGGTGGCTTACCAGTACCTCGCTACACCAGAAAATGATTGGGAGTCATTGTTCCACCACTACATTCCACACTGGCGCGTGGTTCGTGATCACACTGCCGCTCAGTCTTTCTTTGAAGGCTTGTTCGACGGGGAATCGGTGCCGTGGGGACCGTGGATAGTCCCCATCTTAACGTGGAGTGCCTATGTCCTCGTCATCTATTTCGTGATGATCTGCCTATCGGTGCTGCTCCGTAAGCAGTGGGTAGAGTACGAACGCTGCGCTTTCCCACTCGTTAAGTTGCCTGTAGAGATGGCAGCACAAGGTAGAGGTAGCCTCGGTCCGCTCTTTAAGAACAGCGCGCTCTGGTTTGGGTTCGCGTTCCCAGTTTTCCTGCATACGATGAACGGACTTCATACGTTCTTTCCGTCCATGCCGCATGTCCCACGCGATTTTTGGCTGAACGCGTACCTCTCCGAAAAACCGTGGACCGCGCTCCGTCCATTTCAGATCGTCATCTTTTGGTCCATGGTGGGGTTTAGTTATCTGCTCACTCTGGAAGTCTCGTTTAGCATCTGGTTCTTCTTCGTGTTCTATAAACTCCAATGCCTGTTGGGTGTAATACTGGGTTTCCAGCTCACTTCGGGACCCGGAGTACAGTGGACAGGTAAGTCGTTTAGCGCGGCGCAGGAGGCAGGTGCATGCTTGACGTTTGTCGCCATTGCTCTTTGGAAAGGGAGACATCACATTAAAAGCATGTTTCAGTTCCGTCCCTCCGACGAAGCCTTGCCGCATGGCGTTACGATCTTTGGACTGCTCGGTGGCATCTGTGTGCTTGCGTTTTTCAATCATCTGATGGGGATGTCACTCCTATTTGCTTTCGGTTTTGTGCTGTTTCTGCTTGCGATGTATGTCTTGCTGACGTGGCAGGTGATTAACGGTGGCATTCCCTTCATCAATCCATCGTTTTCACCACAGAGTTTCTTCCTAACGACGTTAGGAACCTCAAGAATTCATCCGTCCACATTGACTTCAATAATGATGCATCCAGTGTGCCTTACGTTGGATCTCCGAGAATTTATGATGCCGAACATCATGAACGGGCTAAAAGCCGCCGATGATGCCCGCGTCAAGCGGCGGCAGCTGCTTATCGCCATGGCGGTCGCAATGGTTATCGGACTCGGGGTTTCCTATTACTCTGCGATTAAGGTGAGTTATGCACACGGGGCACCTTACACCGGTGGAAGTTGGTTCATGCGACAGCTTGAGGGGCTACTTGTGAGTCCGAAAACAAGCACGAATTGGACGAATACAGGCTTTATGCTGTTCGGGAGCGGGTTCACAGTTTGGTTGATGTGGATGCGTCAGACTTTCATCTGGTGGCCCCTGCATCCCCTCGGTTATACGATGCTGAGTTCATGGGCAACGTTTAAACTGTGGTTCTCTATATTTTTAGGTTGGGGTCTGAAATTTAGCATAGTGAAATATGGAGGGTTGAAGGCGTATCGGAGTGCAAGACCTGTCTTCCTCGGATTGGTTCTTGGAGAGATGACATGCGCTGGACTCTGGGCAGTTATCGGCATGATTACGGGGATTAGTACGGGGTATCGTATTTTACCGGATTAGGGGCTTGGGGGTCAGCAATCAGCGGGCGCAAGCACGTTTCACAATTTTGCCTTGACATTCACATCAGGAGCGTGTAGTATATTTAAGACCTCTCACTTACATCAAAATCGACACTAAAGGAACTTGCCATGAGAAACTTGATGAAAACAGTTTTGTTTTTTTCAATAGCCTTTTGGGCAATAGAACCGCCTGCTCTTGCCGAATTAACGGTTCAAGACTTCGATAAGATTCGCTCAATCATCAAAGAAGAGATTGCAGATGAAATCGCGCCTATCAAAGCCGAAATCTCATCTATCAAAGCCGAAATCTCATCTATTAAAGCCGAAATCTCATCCATGAACGATGAAATTTCCTCTGTAAAAGAGAATGTGGCATCACTGAATGGACGGGTGGGCGGTGTTGAGAAACAGATCACTTGGTTAATGGGCGTAATTATAGTAGTTGTGGGTGTTCCACAGGTCATCGTCGCATGGCGCAGTCGGAAAGATCGTGAACAAGAAAAGCGGATCGAAGAACTCGCCAAGGAAATAGAAACATTAAAACAGCAGATTGCAAATCCCTAACGACTTCTGTCCATTCGAGAGTGCTTTGGAAACCATCACGAAAAATTATGAAAAGATATATCGTTTTCCTACCGCTTCTTTCCGTCCTCTGTTTACTATACCTCGGATTAACTTCGGCTTTTTCAGTAGACTTTATCCAATTAGAGCGTGAATTCGCAGGGAAAGGCTCAACCCAAGGACGGTTTGGCAGGGACATTCACCTCGCCTTTGATAACCAAAACATCTACGTCAGCGACACCGAAAACAGGCTTATTCAGAAATTATCGGCGACAGGAGAATTCCTGTTTCAAATCCCGGACGCACCGGAATCTCCAGACAATATCCTGCGGAAACCTGGACATCTTGCTGTAGATAGTTTCGGAAGTATCTACGTTGCCGATGTAACGATTCAGCACATTGCAAAGACAGGAACTGAAGCGGGCACTCCGAAAGTTTATATGTTCGCACCGTGTGTCCACAAATTCAGTGGGGCGGGTGAATTGTTGGACACCTACTTCGTCGATCCTGTGGATGTTCTTCCGAAAGTTGTTTTGCCAGCGAATCTCATCATTGACGAGCAAGGGAAAACCGCTTTTGCTATTCAGCCGAAAGGATATAACAGATCCCTTCGCGTCGCGATTAGTCCTCAAAATGAACTTTACATTTTAGATGCCAAACTTGGACGCGTCCATAAGTTCAGTACCGATGGAGAAGCATTGCTTACTTTTGGGAGGTATGGAGCAGGCGAAGGTGAGTTTGATATGGATGCTTCAGACATTGCAATCGATGCGCGGGGAAATGTGCTCATTGCGGACACCGGGAACCATCGCATCGTTAGGTTTGATGCAGCAGGGAAGTCCCTCGGTAGTTTTGGAAGAAAGGGGCGCGGCAATGGTGAATTTATGAAACCGATGGCACTTGCCGCCCTTCCCACCGGCGAGGTACTCGTTAAAGATACCAGTCGGTTCCGTAGAAAAGTCGGCGGGCTACCAGAAGTCATTGCACTCTCACCCACATTGACGCAACTGACGGAGATCACGCCAGGTCAAGCGGAACTTGCTGACACTATCACGAACGCGACACGTCCACGATACGGTCCATTTGCACAGAGCCCCGCTACGGCTGCCGATAATGCCGCCTTGAATCGACGCGTCCGGTTACTGGAGGAAGCGGAATACAGTCGATACTATGCCGATGAAACCGATGAAGAAGACAAAGAAGAACTCGCTGAAGAACTTAAACGCAAAGACATTCGTTTGACGCTCTTTCATAACATCATTTCACGTATCCAGAAGTTCGATCTCAATGGGCGGTATCTCGGACGTATCGTTTATGAGACAGATCAGCTCAGCGAGGAAAAACACGATCAAACCTTCTTGGATCTGGACACGGCTGGCTATCTCTATCTACGGGACGATAGCGACTTTACCATCGCGCAATATTCTGTCAGCGGATTTACTGTGAAGCCCTCACACATGAACGGTTTTTACAGCGTTCGCGCCGCCAATCTCCAGAACAACTACTTGGAAGATTACGAAGACATTGACTTCTCAACCGATGTTCAAGATGAACTCAACCAACTGGAACTGAAAAACATGTTTGGGTGGACCTATAGTCTTTCTGAACGGTGGCACTTGACATTCCTTGATGAGTTGACGTATGGTGAGCAAGATGAACGCTATGTTACGCCTGCGAAAGTAGAGGATAGCTACGATTTTGAGACCCAAGCGTTAGAGAATGCGTTCGCCGCGAATCTGAAATTTATCACAAATCCGAATCCGTATCGATATAAAGAGTTGAACTTATCTATCGGTCGTGTCGATGGCACGTCTGATTTAACGCAGGACGCGCTCTTTCCAGACCTCAATAAACAGCATAGAGTGGACACCGGCGATGCGAATTCTACGGTTGTTGAATTAAATTGGGATATCTGGTCACGGACGAATCTGTGGCTCCGCTATGCAGATCTGAATCCGGCGGAGACAAGTCGCAATTTTATCCGTAGATTTTACGATGTCTCCGGGGATCTCTATGAAGTGTTTGGCAGCCGTAATGAGTCGCGTCAGTTCCTCGGAGAACTCACGATAAAGTTCTAAATGGATAAAACCAGAATCGTAGCCTGCAACACCGGCGCAGGCGGATCCAAGGAACATACATAATAGTCTTAACACCCGGTGTCCCTCCGCAAGGTATAATTAAAAATGGAATTTCGTGCTCTTCATCCCGAAGAATTAGAAACGTGGCTCGACCATGTTACGTCCGTCTTTACGGGTGGCCGCCAATATTTCTCCAATCATTGGCATAACGATCCGTGGCGGGATGCTGAAGGTATCAGAGTCGCCCTTGATAAAGGCACCATTGTTAGTACAGTGCGCGTCTTTATCCGAAAGATATTTTTCCATGGTGAACCGATAACCGTCGGTGGTATAGGCGAGGTCAGCACGCGTCCGGAATACCGCCGACGTGGGATAGCCACACAACTTCTCAAGGATTCGATCCAGTTCATGGAAGATCGCGATATTGCCGTCTCTTTGCTCTTTGGAAGCCAAAAAATCTATTCAATTGAAGGATGGAAAAAGGTATCTCGCTATTATGCGAGACAATCTTTCATTGCTGACAAACAGTCGGCGTGGGAAGTGCGTCCAGCCAATTTCGATGATGAAGTTGAAGTCAAACGGCTCTCGGATCTCTATGATCGGTATGCGCGTAAATTTAACGGCACTGTCGTCAGAGATGACATGGCGTATTGGACGCAGTGGGTGCGAACCGAGTCTCCAAACGCTTATGTTGCCGAGAGGGATGGAAACATTGAAGGCTATGTCTCGGTCATCCCACGCGAAGATGAGTTTGGCGTTAAAGAGTTCATCGCTTCAGAGGAAGCCTTTGGGCAGGACAGAGGTAAACAACTTTTTCAGGATATGCTCTCTAATATTATCGCACAGATGGATGCGGAATCGCTTGAGTTCGTCTATCCGGCACCCGTCGCAGACGGTTTCAATGCGCCAGCAATTGAGGAACAGGGGAGTGCGATGTATCGTATCATTCAACCCGCGGTGCTTTCAAAAAAGATGGCATCAGCCGCATTCAATTCAATTCCAAACCTGTTACACAATCAACCAAAACCTTTGGCACAAGGCATTAAGTCGCATCACATCTTTTGGTATACTGATGGGTTTTAGAGGCATACTTTACGCTACTTTAAGACCCTTCATCCTCATGTGAGACAACGGCAATCACAATCTCATTCTGGAGTGCCCGTGCAGCGTAAGACAATACCGCTCGAATACTTTCTTCAGTCAAATCTGGATAGTCTGCAATAATCTCCTGATTGGACATACCACTTGCCAATAATCCTAATATATGTGCCACACTAAGGCGTGTGCCTTCAACAATCGGTTTTCCACCAAGGATTCCCGGATTGGCAACAATTCTGACCATAATTTTTTACCTCTCAATTGAGAATTCGTTAGCCTCATCTGTATAATTTATCAGACTTTGCAGTTCGTATCAAATCGTTTTGTTAGATTACCTTTCGATTCCCTACAAAATATTTGACTTCTAATCCCACGCGGTATATAATCGTTTCCACGATAAAACAGTGAATCACATAGCAGTCTCGTTTCCAATTTCCTGTAGGTTGGATCAACAGAATAGCGGAGGACACGGAAATGGCAAATTTACGCGTTGGAGTTATTGGCTGTAGCGGTATCGGTACGACACACGCATCAGGATTAGTGGGTATGCCGAACGTTGAATTAGCGGCTGGTTGCGATTTTGTTCAAAGCACATTGGATGCCTTCAAGGAAAAATATCAGGATACCTGGGACAACATCGCCCTATATACCAACCATCAAGAGATGCTTGCCGCCGAGAATTTGGACATCGTGACAGTGGCAACATCCGACCATCGGCATGCTGACCTTGTTGTTGACGCGGCGAACGCTGGTGTAAAAGGTATCTTCTGTGAAAAACCCATGGCAACCAGCATCGCAGACGCAGACAGGATGTTGGAAGCAACCGATCGGAATGGTACGATTCTCTCGATTGACCACACCCGTCGATGGCAACCGTTGTGGCGGCATACACATGATGTGATTGTCGGTGGTGGACGCATTGGGGATGTCCAGTATGTCATCGGCACTCTGAGTGGCGGCCGAGCGATGCTTTTTCGCAATGGAACACACCTTATTGATGCCATCTGCTACTTCGCTGATTCAGATCCAGAGTGGGTCTCTGCAGAATTAGAGG
Organism: Candidatus Poribacteria bacterium; assembly: GCA_965220065.1. Classification (GTDB taxonomy): domain Bacteria; phylum Poribacteria; class WGA-4E; order WGA-4E; family WGA-3G; genus WGA-3G. Next base: position 1,711,006 of record OZ244804.1, on the reverse strand, counting down.
ACGGCTACGAGGACTATAACGAGTATAAAGGCGATGGCGGACACGTTCCCGCAACGGAGCCATCGGCACACGGATATATCCACTTTGCGAATGGCGTGCGTGGCTATTACGCTGGCGGTCCAAAGACAACCCTCTCCGGGTTTCGTGTGGAAATTGTTGGCACCAACGGCTACATTCTCATCAGCGACAAGGGAGCAACGATCCATCAAGACGATGTTGTTGAGACGATCGAGGCACCGACATGGGACATCGTTGGTATTCCTGCGGGTCCTCGAGAGTTGGTAGGTCTTATTACAGAGGGTGGAGAACCCGTCTCGCCTGGAACTGAGGGATATAAGGTCGTCCAGATTATTATCGGTTTCTTAACCTCGCAACAGCGTGACAATGGAAAGGTCAAACTGCCGTTGTCTGGAGGTTAGTCTTCGTCGCTTTCCAAAAGAATCGCGTTTTCGGGGGTCCACTGCAGATAGACGGTATCGCCACGTTGGAAGCGATGTTCGTTTGTTCCACCGGTATTCTGTTGATGAACAATGAATGGAGTCGCGTAATCGGTTTGCACGGTGTATTGAAGTGTCGTGCCAAGATAACTTTCGTCCTGAATCACACCCTGTAGACAGTTCACATCATCAGAGGTAGGTGTCATCTGCAGATCAATGCGTTCCGGGCGGACTGCAACGGTGACAGGCGTATCCAAGGGTATATTGCCGTTCGGCGTGCTGACAATCTTGAGCGGTGGTTCTGTTGTTAGCGTAATTTCATTCTCGCTAATAAGTGTTCCTTCAAGAAAGTTGGAAGTGCCGATAAAATCTGCGACAAAGCGGCTCTGTGGCGAATCATAGATTTCAGATGGCGTTCCAACCTGAAGGATTTTACCATCGTTCATGACGGCAATCCGATCGGACAGAGCCAGTGCTTCTCCTTGGTCATGTGTGACGTAGACGAACGTGATACCGACTTTACGTTGTAACGCTTTTAACTCCAATTGCATCTGTTTTCGGAGTTTCAAATCAAGTGCTGAGAGCGGTTCATCTAATAGCAGGATGGTAGGTTCGTTGATTAACGCACGCGCGAGAGCCACACGCTGTCTCTCACCCCCAGAGAGTTCACTCGGTTTCCGGTCATTGTAACCCAGCAGTTGAATTAAATCTAATGAACGTTCAACCGCATCAGAGATTTCTGATTTGTGTGCCTTTTGCATCTGTAGCCCAAATGCGATATTCTGTGCAACGGTTTTATGAGGGAACAACGCGTAATTTTGGAAGACGGTATTAACAGGACGGCGATAAGGCGGCGTTTCTGCCATCAATTCGCCGTCGATAAAGACCTCTCCGGTGGTAGGATATTCAAATCCCGCGACAATGCGGAGGGTTGTCGTTTTTCCACACCCGCTCGGTCCCAACAGTGAGAAAAACTCACCGCCTTCTATCTGTAAAGACACATTGTCAACTGCGACGGTGTCGCCGAACCGTTTTGTTACGGATGTGAGGATGATCTGTCCTGTGGTCATGCCTTGATTCTAATTAGAATTTATCCAGTGTAATTAGCCGTAAACCGTTGTGTAGGACTTAACAAAACCTCAAGAACCTATAAAAACCTACAGTGTCTTGAGTTTGTGCCGACTTCCTGCTTCGTCGTTTCGTGCCCCTCAACGAGGTCTTACCGAAACTCCACAGGCGTTTGACTTCTCCTCGCAACTCGTGGCGAAGTGTTAAGGTTAAGTTGGACACAGGTTGAGAGCAGCGTTGAGGTCTCGGTCGCATTCAAAGCCACATTTGGGACAGTGATATATGCGTTCAGAGAGCATCAGCTCTGCTTTCTTGTGTCCGCAGTTGCTACATGTCTTGGAACTTGCGAAGAACTGTGGTGCTTGTATTATCGGGATACCCCGTCTCTCTGCCTTATACTTAAGTTTAACAAGAAAACCACTAAGTGCTGAATCCGATAACGCTTTTGCCAGTTTTCGGTTCTTGAGCATATTGGTGATCTTGAGTGTCTCAATACCGATAGCCGAGGCTTTACGGACAATACGGATGGTGGCTTGGTGGTGAGCGTCTTCACGGATATTACCTATCCGATTGTGGACACCGCTGAGCAGTTTCTTTGCTTTATACCAGTTCCGACTGCCTTTTGGTCTCCGACGAGAGAGCCGACGGTTTGCACGTGCTAACTTGCGTTCATAACGTTTCAAAGGACGCGGATTATCAAACGTTGTGCCGTCAGAACAGGTAGCCAGTGTATTGATGCCTACGTCCACACCTATCGGTTGCTTGTCGTCAAAGAGTGGGGGTTGGTACTTGTAGTTGTTGCTATCAAGTCGCCTGACGGTAATAGACACAAACCAGCGATCATTCTTACGAGACACAACGACTTTGGTGATTTCGCCTGTCCACTGGAGTTCTTCGCGCATGCGTATCCAACCTATCTTCGGAAGGTTGATACGCTTTTTGTAAACATCAACAGTTCCTTGTCCGTTGTCTGCTTGGTAGGAGCGTTTACCAGATCGGTTCTTATAGACGGGGAACTTGTTTTGTCCTTTTTTCCAACGCATGACAGCGTCTCCAAGATTGTGTATCGCATTCTTGGAGGCATTTTGCGATAAATCCGAACACCACTCAAACTTATCACGCTTAATAACGTTGAACTCACGCTTTATTTCTCGGTAATCCCGCCATTCGTCTTTGTCTAAACCGACTTTGAAAGATGACAAAGCAAAGTTGAATGCGACACGGGCATAACCGGCATGTTGAGACATGAGTGTAGACTGCTTGTTATTTGGATTGAGTTCTATCTGCTGTGTTCGGAGTTCCAAGATTCAGTTCCAATTGCTCTTTTTCAGAGCGGCAGAGGTATCTTTGAAACCTTGAGGTTTCAAAGATTTACCTAATTCCGCTCTGCTCCGCTTCGGACACGATATGCTCGATTTCTTCTGCCAGTTTCTTTGATTGATGAGAACGTCGTCCGTAGAGTTTGGCACAAAACACCGTCATGATTTCCATGACATCCTGCGTCAGTTCTTCCTCAAAAGAAGGTTGCTCACCTTTATTGATAATGACAACTTCTATACCTTTGAGTTCACAGATACGAAAGATAATCTCCCCACCAAAACGCAGGAGGCGGTCTTTGTGTGTGATAACCAGACGCGACATTTGACCCCGCACCAATAATTCAAGGAGGCGGAGTAAGCCTTTCTTATTGTAATTCATGCCACTACCGAGGTCTCTTATGATTTCAGTGCGCCACCCATTCTTATTGCAAAAGGCTTCAAGGACGGCGTGCTGACGTTCTAAATCCTCCTTTTGATCCCAACTCGAGACGCGGGCATAAGCAATCGTAGGATATGACGAATCATTGACACCCAGAAGTTCTGCCAAATCATACATACGTTGACCGCCGGGTGTGCGGTGAGAAGGCATTATCTTACCTTCCATTTCCCAATTTCGGAGTGCCTGAACGGACACACCCAGGAGTTTAGCAGCTTCACCAATCTTTACAAATCTATTATTCATACATATATTATATCAGAAAAATAAAGAGTTTGTCAAGTAAAAAACTACATAACTTTAGACTTTATCAGTTTTTTATAGTTTTCAGTAGGTTCTTATAGAAAATACCGAACTGCAACTTACCCAACTCAAAGAAAGCATGGAAATCTCACTTAAGTATTCTGAAACAGAGTACTACTCAGCGGATAAGACTCGCGTTAAAATTTGATTCACGAGTTGCGGATTTGCCTTACCGCGAGTGGCGCGCATCACCTGCCCTACAAGGAACCCAATGGCTTTTTTTGTGCCGTCCCGGTAATCTTGCGCGGGACCGGGATTTTCCTCCACAACCTGTAAGACGATGGTTTCTATCTCTGAGGTGTCCGTAATTTGCGCCAATCCCTTCTCGGCAACAATCTGTTTCGGCATTTCGCCCGTTGCAAAGGCATCGTCAAGCACAGATTTGGCAATTTTACCGCTGATGGTCGCATCCTCGATTAACTGGATGAGTTCATTAAGGTGTGTTGGCGTTACCTTCGCGTCTTGAATCTCTACTTCGGCTGTGTTTAAGAGTCGCGTCAGGTCTCCCATGATCCAGTTTGCGCAGGCGGTGGGTTCATCGCTGAGTTGAGCGGCTTCGTCGAAGAATTCGGCAAGGGGTCGAGTACTTGTCAGGAACTCTGCGTTTTCAGGCGAGATGTTGTAATCCGTAATGAACCGTTCTCGACGAGCAGCGGGGAGTTCGGGAAGCGTTGGTTGAACTTCCTCAACCCATTCATTACTTATCTGGACATGGACGAGATCTGGTTCAGGAAAATAGCGATAGTCATCAGCTTCTTCCTTACCCCGCATCGCGACAGTTTTTCCCGTACTGGCATCAAATAAAAGTGTCTCTTGGACAACCTCTTCGCCAGCATCTAAAATTCGAGCCTGCCGTCTCACCTCGTATTCCATTGCCTCAATCAACTCTTGGAACGAGTTTTTGTTCTTAATTTCAGTGCGCGTCCCCAATTCTTTACTCCCTTTGGGGCGCAAGGAGAGGTTCGGTTCGCATCGCAGGCTCCCCTCCTCCATGTTGCAGTCGCTAACTTCAATATACTCTAAAATTTCCTTAACCGCACGACAATAGGCAATGGCTTCTGCAGGAGAGTGCAATTCTGGTTCGCTCACAATTTCGAGGAGCGGCACACCGGCACGATTGAAGTCCATGAAGCTACGGGTTGGGTCACCTGTGACTTCGGCGTGAATGGATTTCCCCGCATCTTCCTCCAAATGAATTCTACGAAGGGCGACAGTACGGCGTTCGCCTTCAAATTCAAACGGTACCTGTCCGTTTTGACATAACGGTATATCGTATTGCGAGATTTGGTAGTTCTTCGGCAGATCTGGATAGAAATAGTTCTTCCGATCGAATTTACTGGAAGTCGTGATTTCACATCCCATCGCCAAGCCGGCGCGAACTGCAAATTCAACAGCGCGTCTATTGACGACTGGTAATGTTCCCGGCATCCCTAAACAAATTGGACAGGTACAGTCATTCGCTGATGCCCCGAAGGTATAGGCACAGTTACAGAAAAGTTTACTTTCTGTACACAATTCCGCGTGAATCTCCAAGCCAATAACTATCTCATATTTTTCCATTTTTTTAATAATTCACCAAGTGCTCGATAAAGCACATTTAGCATGAATGCCTCACGCCGTAGACCCGCAATGAACGTTGTTCATTGCGAAACGCTTTGGCTGACTTCTTTTTATCAATTGACATGAATGCCTCACTTCGCTAGCGTTTTGAAGATAATTCGTTAACGACGGCAACGTTCGCCTCTACTTCGTTTTCTGAGGTCATACCGATAGTCATTGCGTGTACGCAAGGGAGTCCCATCACAAATTCGATTGCCTCGCGTTGACCCGTCGCGTCTTCTGCCAATTTTCCTTGTCCCAAGACTTTCATCCCATAGATGCCTTTCCCTGCGAATGCCATCTGTTCCATTGTGCGTATGACATCAGCGGGGGATGCGTCCATGTGAACACCAGCGTAATTAATGCGCGCCAAGACAACGTCAACCCATTCCGTCATTGCCGATGTTTGGAATGCCCCGTAATCATGACAGGATACGCCGTGTGCCCGAATCAATCCTTGCTCCTTGCAACGGACGAGTGCTTCCATCGCCTCTGGATACCGTTGGGGCCAGTCTACTTGCGTGAGACAGTGGAGTAGGACGATGTCTACATAGTCAGAACCTATTTCTTTGAGAAATCGTTTCACATCTGCTTCTACGGTTTCTCGCGTGCGGGAGGTTGTCTTTGTAGTGATTGTGACACTCTCGCGTGGAACCTCCTGAAGTGCGGCTTTGACATGTGGATGGCTCCCGTACTGATCTGCGGAATCCCAAAACGTTACGCCTTTTCCGTGTGAGAACAGCAGTAAATCACGTAAAGCCTCAAACCCTAAATCTGTCTGATTTGAGCGACCATTCCAGCCATTTGATCCGGTTCCGATTGAAAGTCGTGAAACATTTAAACCTGTTTTTCCAAGTGCTACAATTTCCATGTGCTATCTCTCCTTTCAGTGGGTTAAGCTCCTATTAAGTATAGCGTAACATACTCCAATTTGGCAAGCGATTTCTGGAATCCACGAGACAGAATGTCTCTATCCATTTTTTTGTTGCTTTTCGTCTGTAAGAGACGTTACAATTCAATTATGATAAAAGCATCCGGAAAAATCCATGCTTATTTCAGATAAATCCACAGGATCTCACATGAGGAGGACCGAAAAAAGGGCGCAATGAAATATATTAAGTCTTCTGGCAGAAACCGAATTCAGTCCAGCAATAAACCAGGTTCGGGAACTGCGTTATATTCTACCATAATTCGAAAGTTATTTTTAAGTTTGATCGCGCTGGCTTACGGATGCTTCGCTATCGGGGTACCGGCTTTAGGTGATGAAGAACATAGTGCCGCGTGGCAAGAAGCCTTCGCCCTGATTGATAAAGGGAACCGCAAAAAAGCAGCTTTAAAACTCGAGGCTTTATTGCAAACCGACCTGTCTGAGCCGAAAAAGCGTGAGATTCATCATGTCCTCGGCTACAACTACGAAAAACTTCGCAACCGTCCTAAGGCAATTGGACACTATGCGCGAGTCGCTTCGGTGAGTTATCCGCTGGCAGATTACGCCGTCTACCGCTTAGCACGACTCTACGAAGGTATGAATAACAGAACGCGAGCGATAAAGTGGTATACGCAACTCGTCAAGGATTATCCGACAAGCTTTTATCTCGTGGAGGGGAAGTGGGCTTTAGCACAACTTCATCTGAAAGCGAAGCAGTACGCGTCCGCGAAGTCTGTATTGGTCGAACTCGCTGAGCAGCCTCGCTATGCGAGAGAGGTACGTTTTGCTTTGGCACGCTGTAATGAGGAACTCGGTGACATCCCTACGGCATTCAACACCTATCGCGAACTCATTACGGAAAATCATTCAAAGAGCGTTGCTCGTGACGCACTCAATCGACTAAGGAGGCTTGCGAGAGCGAATAAAACGCTAAAACTCACCCCAACAGATCGGCTTAATTGTGGCTTAGTATCCTTTTCTCATAAACAGTGGAAAGTTGCCGTGGCAAACCTGGAATTAATTCCTAAGACTGTGGATTTGAATCTACGGGCACATGCCCTCTATCTTATCGGTCGAAGTTATCAGGGTCGGAAATGGTATAATACAGCAATTAAGAAATTCAATGCTGTCATTGCACTCGGTGATAAAAATGAGTATCTTACGCGTGCGACTTATCAGATAACCCAGTGCTATCGTCGAAAAGGACATATTAGAACTGCTATCAGTAAGCTTGAGAACTTCGTGAAGACCTATGCTTGGAGTGAATTGGTAGACGACGCACTGTATAATATCGCACAACTCCGCGAAAAACAGGGTAAATCGGAGTTAGCACTTGATGCGTATTCACGTTTAATTAAGGTCGCACCGAAAAGTCCATACGCTGATGTTGCGGCGTGGCGAACCGGCTGGCAGCGTTTTGACCAACGCCGCTATGAGGAGAGTTACGACGCTTTCAAAGGCTTGAAGGAGAATTTCCCTGGAAATCGCTATGCGATGGGTGCACACTTTTGGATGGCAAAGATACGTGAACGCCAGAACCAACCTGCACTCGCACGAAGGTTGTACAAAGAAGTGGCAGAAGCGCGGTATTGGTACTACTCAGCACGAGCAAAGACAATTTTAGGTGTGGCTACGTCCGAGTTGGAACCAAAAGCCATTCGGGATGCAGAATTACCGGCGCGTCAGGCATGTCCGGAACAGGTGCCGTTGTTGATGGAACTCAGGCTTTATGAAGATGCGATCGCGCAATTAAACGAGCACATCAACACAACCCCACTCTCTGAACGAGAGTGTTTTTATGATCTGATTACCTGTTATGAAGGACTCGCGATGTATGATAAGGCACGGAAGGTAACCGAACAATCTCTTGAGAGTCCTGCTTTCGCAAATGCAACGCGTGAAGATTTAGGGAAACTCCATCGAAAACTCTATCCTCGCTACTATGCTAACATGGTTGAGAAGTACGCAAAATTGTATAATGTAGATATCTTCTTAATTTGTGCGATGATCTTAGAGGAGAGCCGATACAACGCCGAGGCGGTTAGTTGGGCAGGTGCGATCGGATTGATGCAAATTATGCCGGCTACTGGAAAAGAACTCGCTCAGCAACTCAAAATCCGTCGTTTCCGAACTTCAATGCTCAAGCAACCCGATGTGAATATTCAGATGGGGACGAAGTATATCGGATTTCTCAATTCTCTGTTCAATGACAACGCTATGCTGGTGACGGGTGCCTATAACGGTGGTCCTGGACGGATGAAACGGTGGGTGGCATCGAAAAATATCGCAGATATCGATGAATTTGTTGAGAAGATTACTATCCGAGAAACTCGACTTCACATCAAAAAAGTTATTGACAGTTATGACCACTATGTAGAAATTTACAAGAACGCGAGCGAACCCCCTGCTGTGAATTCAGCAACAGGGATCGTCCAAAAACGATTAGAGGGATTTTAGAGAAATTACTTCCGGTGGGTTATCACGTAAGATAAGGATACGACGATGCCAGTCGGCATCGTCTCGCGTTGGAAAATCAGCGCGGTAGTGTGCGCCGCGACTCTCAGTTCGTGCAAGGGCTGATTGTGTTATCATTAGGGCGACATTGAGCATATTGATTGCTTCAATCATCGCTATATCACTTGATTCTGGTGCTGCTAGCACATCTCCTAAATTTGTTGTTAAATCTTGTAATTCGGCGAAGGTTTGTTTCAAACCTTCGCCGTTTCGTTCAATACTCACATTTTCCCAGAGCGTCTCTTGGATTGCCTCCTTTATTGCCTCTATAAAAGCCAAGTCTGCCCCAACAGACGATGTCCGAGATGTCTCTGTATTACCAGTGGGTAATATATCTGGTGGGTGAGAAGGTTGTAATGCGGCAAACGTTGCTGCATTTGTGCCAGCCCGAGCACCGTAGACGAGGCATTCCAGAAGAGAGTTGCTTGCCAAACGGTTTGCACCATGCACGCCGGTACAGGCAACTTCACCGCACGCATAAAGCCCCTTGAGGTTCGTTTCTGTGTCGGTGTTCGTGCGGATACCACCCATCATAAAGTGAGCACCAGGGCGGACTGGGATTAAGTCAACACTGATGTCCAATCCGAAGCGTTTTGTGGTATCGGAAATGGTTGGAAACCGTTCAAGGATAAATTCGGCAGGTTTATGTGTAATATCAAGATAAACGCACGGAAATCCTGTTAATTCCATCTCTATTTGGATAGCACGACTGACAACATCACGCGGCGCGAGCTCACCCTTCTCGTGGTACTTTTCCATAAAACGTTCACCACGAATGTTGATGAGTTGACCGCCTTCACCGCGAACTGCCTCTGAGATTAAAAAGTTAGGAGCACCATCTAAGTAAAGCGTTGTTGGATGAAACTGGACGAATTCCATATCGACCATTTCGCATCCAGCGCGCCACGCTGCAGCGAACCCATCACCGGTTGCCACCTTTGGGTTGGAGGTACAAGGGTAAACGCGTCCGAGACCACCCGTAGCAAGAATCGTGGCTCTTGCACGAATACAGACTGCTTTTTCGTCTACAATTGCGGTAACGCCATAGCAAGTAGCGGTCTCTTCACGTCCTTCGGTAGTCTCTGCATCTGTCAGGAGATCAATGGCAAATGTGTTTTGTAAGACGTGGATATTCTCAGTGTTAAGCACGCGTTGAATGAGGACATCCGTTGTCTCACGTCCCGTCGCATCGCCTTTGTGGACAATACGGCGGCGACTATGCGCGGCTTCTTGCGTAAAACGTGGTAACGTGCCTTCCCAATCAAAATTCGCACCCCAATCCAGTAACTCAGCAACACGCGGAATGCCTTCGGATACCATCATCTCAACGGCTTCGACATCGCAGAGTCCCGCGCCAGCTGCACAGGTATCTTTTATGTGCAAGGCAACCGTATCGTCAAGGTTCATAACAACGGCGATGCCACCTTGAGCGTAGTGTGTGTTGCTCTCTGTCAGCGTGGTCTTGGTGATTAACGTCACATTCGTGTGCTCACTCGCAGCGAGAGCCGCGCGCAATCCAGCAGCACCACTACCGATGATGAGAACATCCGTGTCCCAACTTGAATGTTCTTCTTCGATCTTCACCGCAGATGTTGGATTTTCCATTTTTTAAATTACGGGTCCCTGGACTGCGCTCCATTACATTACACGCAGGTTTCTGGTTATGTCTCAACTGGATTTGGATATTTTGATGCTTCTCTACGCTTCGGAAACATTAAACCAAAACCTTAGCCTGCAACAACGGCGCAGACGGATATCCGCCAATGAATGCTACCTCTCCAATTGACCTAAACGAACCGCAAGGTATAATTAAGAAACCGGCATTACCTTACCGGTCCCAGTGGCAATAAGGGTGCCATCGCTAAGCGTGACTTCCGCCTTTGCTTCCACTAACCTTTTCGAGACCTTAATACGCTCTGCACATACATGGAGTTTCACACAAGTCGGTGCCGGGTTGCGAAAACGGACTTCGAGCTGCGCTGTCACTGCCGGCTGATCAAAGGTACTTATCCCGACATAGGTAATCGCTTCATCTAATAGCGTGCTGAGAATACCACCGTGCAGAATGTTTGCCCAACCTTGTAAATGCTCGCCGGGTGTACATTCAATATGGACGAATTCGCCTCCATTCTTAATTTCAGGTTTCACCTGAAAGCCGAACGGATTTTTCATCCCACAAACAAAACAGTTATCGTTATTTTCAATTGCCACTCTTTAATTATTCCTTGCGGTTCGGTCAGGGCATTAGGTAGATAATGTTCCTTCCCGTAGACCCGACTGCGCCGATGTTGCAGGCTACAATTACTGGTAAAACCGCACAATTTAATGATTCCTTGCGGTTAGATGATGTCGGTTTGTGCTTTAACGTCCCTTTCTCGAACCCGCTCTCCATTTCATGACGAACTACGGTTTTCTTGCGATTTTAATCTTCCTTCCTTGATTCAGTGAGAATCTTGAGACTTTTCGCTAATTTTTCTGTCTCTACTTCCAGTCGTGCAAGTAACTCTTCCTTTTGTTTAACAACCTTTTCAGGGGCACGCTGAATGAAATTTGGATTATCCAAAGTCTTTTGCGCCGCCGTGACATCTTTAACCACCTGTTGATGCCGTTTGCTAAGCCGGGCATGTTCGGCATCCAGATCAATTATATCGGCAAGCGGGATGTAGATAGCGAGTTCGCCAATAACGGCTTCCGCCGAAGCGCGGGGTTTCGATAGTGATTCAGCGATAGTGATGTCTGATACGCGTGTGAAGGCTGGCAAATACTGTGCTAAGTATGTTTTAAGTCGTTCACGTACTTCAGCATTTGGTGATTGGATGTGTACCTCTACTGACGCGCCGATCGGAACATTCAACTCGCCTCGGATGCTTCGGACACTCTCAATGACTTCCATGAGTGTCGCCATAGTGGCTTCTGCTGCTGGATTTTCGTCTGTTGACTCCGGCCATGAGGCAACGGTTACTGAACCTTTTTCGGAAGTTTCGGTTCTGCCACCACCGTGCGGGAGCTGTTGCCAAATCTCCTCAGTCAAGAAAGGCATCAAGGGGTGGAGGAGACGCATTGTCTGTTCCAGCACATCCGCTGCGACCCAAAGTGCCTCCGGTTCATTTTGTGAGACCCGTCGTTTGGCAAATTCCAGGTACCAATCGCAGAATTCATGCCAAAGAAAGGCGTAGAGTGTTTGTGCCGCTTCGTAGAGACGGAAGTTCTCAAAGGCATCGGTTGTTGTTGTAATAGTGCGGCTAAGGCGGCTCCGTATCCAAGCGATTTCTAACGTTTTGTGTTCAGTTTCCACAGCATTCATTTCTGTTGGAATAGGGTATTTTTCTAAATTCATCAGAATGAACCGGGCGGCATTCCAAATTTTGTTCGCAAATCGTTTACCTGCCTCAATTTGCGCTTCTGGGAGCGGGACATAAGGAATTGGGGTGCTTGTATTGACGAGCGCAAAGCGGAATGCATCCGTTCCATAGGTGTCAATTGTCTCTAATGGATCAATGCTGTTATCCTTCGATTTGCTCATCTTCTGTCCCTTTTCATCGGCAACAAGTCCATGCAGGTAAACAGTGCGGAAGGGGACTTCGTTCATACACCCTAATCCGAGCATAATCATTCTCGCGACCCAAAAGAAGAGGATATCCCAGCCGCTTACAAGGACGGAAGTCGGGTAAAATGTTTTCAGTTCTTCCGTATTTTCTGGCCACCCCATAGTCGCGAAGGGCCACAACCCAGAGCTGAACCATGTGTCCAGAACGTCTTCTTCTTGCCGAAAATCGGAGGCACCACATTCATCACACTGCTGAGGTGTTTCCATTGCAGCGGTGACTGCCTCACATGCGTTACAATGCCATATTGGGAGCTGATGTCCCCACCACCGTTGACGTGAGATCGGCCAGGGTTCGATGTTCTCCATCCAATGATAAAAGCGAGCAGTTTCCCGCTCTGGAATAAATTTGATTTCGCCTTTTTTCGTTGCTTCTATGGCGCGCTGCGCGAGTGGACGCACATTCATAAACCATTGTGGTGATATAGCAGGTTCAACAACCGTGCCACAGCGGTCATGATGTCCAACGGCGTGCCGATGCGGGACAATTTTGACGAGATAATCCAATGCCTGTAGATCTTCGACGACCTGCTTGCGGCAAGCCGCTCGGGACAAGCCGACGTATTTTTCGGGGGCGTTTTCGTTTATACAGGCATCTGGCGTGAAAATTGTGAGTTGCTCGAGGTTGTGTCGTCCGCCGATTTCATAGTCATTCGTATCGTGCGCCGGTGTAACTTTCAAGGCACCCGTTCCGAATTCTCTATCCACATAGGCATCGGCGATGATCGGAATCTCTCTGTCGCAGAGCGGTAGAAGTGCTGTTTTTCCTATCAAATGTTGATACCGTTCATCTTCAAGATGCACAGCAACAGCAGTATCGCCTAACATCGTTTCTGGGCGCGTAGTGGCAATTTCGAGCACGACATCACTGTCCTTAACAGGATAGTGGATGTGATAAAAGTTGCCGTCTATCTCGATTGGTTCAACTTCAAGGTTACTTATAACGGTGTTGCAGTGTGGACACCAATTTGCCATATAGGTATCGCGATAGATGAGTCCTTGATTGTAGAGTTGAACAAACGCGGTGTTTACGGCTTGACAAAACCCTTGATCATACGTGAACCTCTCACGTTCCCAATCACAGGAGCATCCAAGTTGCTGGAGTTGGGAGGTGATATAGTCGCTGGTTTCCGCTTTCCACTGCCACATTCGTTCTATGAATTTTTCACGTCCAAGATCGGTTCTACTGGTGCCTTCTTCAGCGAGTTTTCGCTCCATAATGACCTCAGTCATGATACCAGCATGGTCGGTACCAGGCATCCAGAGTGCGTTATAACCTTGCATGCGTCGCCATCGGATGAGGCAATCTTGGAGCGTATTGTCAAGCGCGTGCCCTATGTGTAAACTTCCTGTGATATTCGGTGGGGGTATCACGATCGCATAAGGCGGTTTGTCAGAGGTCGACTCGGCGTGAAAGTAGCCGTTCTTCTGCCAAAACTCGTACCATTTCCCCTCAATTTCCTGAGGGGCATAGATTTTTGGAAGGTTTGTCATTTTTTTAAGGGTTCTTGGTTCGGGTTTTCTACGAAAACCCTTTTGGTTTTTGGTTATAAGTTAAGAAAGACCCTCTTAACTTATAACCTCTTAACTTCTAACTTATAACCATTAGGCAAAGAGGGGTTCTACCCATCCGTACGTCCCTTTTGTCATCTCATAAAGTAGGTTTACCTGCCGCGTTTCAGCATTTAAAAACAGAAGAAGTCCCGAATTCGAGGCTTGAAGTTCCGTCGTGGCTTCCGCCAATGTCAGCGGTTTAGATGCAAATTTATCCTGTGCTGACACGACGACAGGTGTATCGCTCCCGTCAACTTCCACGGGTGTTTCTACCTCGTCGGGATTGAGTCGTGCGACCACCTCCCGATGGGGCACAATATTTCGGCGATCTTTCACCCGGTCCCTGTAACGCCGGATCTGGCTGATTATCTTATCCGTAACTGTGTCCAGTGCTGACAGAACCTCATGCGTTTCACTTTTCGCATAGAATGATACGCGTGGTGCTGTGACTATCATCTCGGCATCAAACCGGTGCTTCTCAGATTTGAGAACAACATTAAGTTCCTGCATCCCGTTGAAACGCGCCTCAATTTTATCGGCGCGCTTGAGGATGTACGCGTGAATATCATCAGTTATTTTTATATTATGTCCGGAATACGTTACTTTCATTGGGACCTCCTGTTTTCTTTTTTAATAATTCCGAGAATGTTTTTTCTTAAGAGCCTAAAGTCAATTGACGCGAGGATCTGCATGGACGGCAGACCTTTCACGTGAGGTCGGAATGCCCAACTCATCGCGATATTTCTGAACGGTTCGCCTCGCGAGCAAGATACCTTTGGCTTTCAAGGAATTGCTGATCGCTTGATCACTGAGAGGTTTCGAGGGCACCTCGGCACCAACCATCTCTTGTATAAGATTTTTTACCTGTTTCGCAGAGACTGCCTCGCCTTGCGTGGTAGCTAATTCATTACTGAAGAAGAACCGAAGGGGATACATGCCGTGTGGGGTTTGCACATATTTATTGCTTGTCACTCGGCTAACGGTCGATTCGTGAATGCCTATTTTTTCAGCTATTGTTCTCAAGGTCAGGGGCTTAATACTTTTAACGCCTTGTGTTAGAAATTCCGTTTGCACTTCAAAAATTGCTTCGGTGACCCGGGCGATTGTGCTGCCTCGCTGTGCGAGACTGCTGAGCAAATTGGTCGCATCACGATACCGTTTTTCTATCCATTCTTTTGCTTCAGCATCTAAAGTGTCTTGGTGATTTCGCATCAGGTTTACATAATATGGATTCATGTGTAAGCGCGGTATATAATTGTCTACAGAAATTGCTTGATATCTCCCATTAAGGTATTGTATCTCCACGTCGGGTGTAATGATCTCTGTGACAGAGGACTTTCTGAGCGATCGAGTCGTAGGATCTGAGAAGTAGCGACCCGGGTGAGGGGATAGCCTTCCTATCCACTTAACGGCTGCATCAACCGCAGTGCTGTCAACTTTCAGTGCCTTCGCGATACAATCCCACTGCTGATTGAGAAAAGAGTCGAAGTGGTTTTCGATGATTCTCTGGGAAAGGCAAATCACGGAAACCGGTTGGCCGTCAGCATTTGGGTGAAAGAGCGGAAGCATGGAAACGTCAGCGGTACTCCTTCCTTCCATCCATCCTTTCTTCCAGTCTTCCCTTCCCGTTTTTTTACTGACTGCTGACTGCTGACCGCTGACTGCCGATTCATAATTGCGAATCTGTATAAGCAATGCTTCTCGGAGATCTCGATGTGCTATCCCGAGAGGCTCAAAATTATCTTGTATCTTACGGAGAACAGCTTCAACGAGTGATGTATCACAACCAACAGTTTCAGCAATATCATCCAACGTAAGTTGGTAAAAGTTAAGTGTTGCCTTATGGCTGCATGGCATATATTCGCATAGTATAGTATATACCTTTTGATTGTCTTTGTCGTTAATCTTCCACGCACGATTGGCAGACATCCCACGATTCTCAGTGGAAGCAGACATTGTATCTTTCACAGCAATTGTAGCAGATTCTGAAAATTGAATATTGGGGTCACCCGTTGCTGATTGTAAGTTTTTCTGAATAAAAATGTGCAACTCTATTGAAAGGTTTTCTTTCTCCAGTTCTGGCAGGAATTCACACGGAATTTGGAAAAGCTTGAGTTCTAATTTTCCATCATCGTTAAGATTTCCGAGAATCTGTTCTCCGATGGTAAGTTCAGTCTCTGAGGCTATAATTTCGGGTGGAGCGAGTGCCAATTGCTCAGCAAGATGCTCGTGCAACGAGCGTTCATACGCCAGATCTGGCTGTAGTTCGTCAGCATCCGAATATCTGGAATTTACCCGTTCGCTAACCGATACGCGGTCTTCAAAATCTGTTTCCCAATCAATATCAATAGTGCTATCTTCTCGATCAGGATTTTCTTCTGGTTCGTTCCATTCGGGTGCTGGATCTGATTCTTCGGCAGGGAGTGCTGTCTCGTCCTCTTCTTCGAGTTCTAAGAAGGGGTTCTGCTCCAGTTCTTGGGCGATGAATTGTGTTAGTTCCTGCAGGGGCATATTCAGCACTTTAAGTGCCTGTTGCAACCTCGGTGTGATGGACGTTTTCTGTGTTAATTGGGGTGCTTGGGTAAGTTGCGCTTTGTACATTTCATCAAGTCTCCTTTTATTAGTTATCGGTTTCAGAGAAAAACTTTTTCTTCGTGATAACTAATATTCCGTCCGGTAATCCTGCAGCGTTACTACCCTACCCGATAGGAGAAATTGTGTCCAAAATAGAGGTCTCTCGCTGTCTCGCTGTTGATGAGTTCTGTAGGTGTTCCAGTGAGTGTGATTTTTCCATCAACGATAATATATGCCCTATCAACAATATCAAGTGTTTCGGCGGCATTATGATCCGTAATGAGCACACCTAAATTGCGGTCACGCAAGTGCGAGATGAGTTGCTTGATATCAGCGACAGCAATCGGATCTATGCCGGAGAGCGGTTCATCAAGCAGAATGAAATTAGGTTGTGCCGCAAGGGCACGCGCTATCTCCGCTCGGCGACACTCTCCGCCTGAAAGTGTATATGCCTTGCGTGGTAACAGATTTGAAATGCCGAGTTCGTCCGTCAACTCGCGGACGCGAGGTTCCCGTTCTGATTTTGGCACCCCTTGTACCTCAAGGATTGCCTCAATATTCTGTTGAACCGTTAGTTTACGAAAAATCGATGTTTCTTGTGCAAGGTAGCCGATACCGAGTCTCGCCCGCTTATACATCGGGTAAAAAGTAATGTCCTTATCCGCATACGTAATTCTGCCTGCATTCGGGCGAATCAGTCCTACCACCATGTAAAAAGTCGTTGATTTTCCGGCACCGTTGGGACCCAGCAGACCGACGATTTCGCCCTGCTGTACCGATAAACTCACCTCATTAACAACTATGGGACCGCGCCGTGTATAGCGTTTCACGAGTCCATGTGCTTGTAGTTCTATTGCCACGATGTTTTTACTATGATGCCTCGTTATGATTAACCTGTTGGGTCAATCCATTAATGTGAAGGAAAGGCAAATTGTGCTTTGTTGACAGTACAATTTGGTTCTATTATATTTTTCTCCCGCGAGGATGGTTGCATTTTCCGTCTAATTAGTAGAAACTAATGAGATTCTCAGCATTATAAGACTACGTAACGCAGCCGTCGCGTGAGGCGTTGACAAAAAAGTTATCAAGGAGCGTTAAGTCCTCGGACTACACAATTGCCTTAATCGCTCTCGGACTCTTCCGATTCAGTGTTTGAATCCGCGTTATCGGAATTTCCGGGGTCTGTATTAGTTTCTTCTGCCGGATCTGCCGCTTCAGAGTTCTCAGCACCTGTATCAGATTCCTCTGTTGTGTCACCGCCAGCATTATCAGGCTCAGCATCTGTGTCGTTTTGGGACTGATCTCCTGTTTCCTGAGGGGCGGCTGAAGAAACTTGTTCTTCCCCAGTATCATCCGTGCCGCTCTCGGTGTCTTCACCTGCCTCTGTCTCTGCCGGTGCCGCTTGTGTAACGGTAACCTTAAATTTAACGTCACCCTCGGCAGTCTGTTTTCCGGTTACCCGATTGAAAGTAAAGAATTTAGTCTCAAGCCGATCCTTGTTTTGTAAGACAACGACGTTGTCCGTAAGAATGATGGTACTTGTCACATTGTTCATGATAGCATGATCACAGGTAGCAAAGATATCTTGGTCTCGGATTTCTACATTGCCCTCAGCGACGATTTCTTTTGTTGTACCAGTCTCTAAGTCGCGTTTGAGGGTGATCTTATCGGCGTTGAGAAATCCTATTTCAATTCCTTGCTCATTACGCCGAACTGTCTTGGCTTCGTCAATAAGAATCGTTATGCCTTCCTGCTCATAACTCTCCATTCTTTTCGATGTACCAGTGATTATTTCTTTCGTCGTTTCTGGTACAGTATCTGTGTTTTCAGCAGTGCCATTCTGTTCGACAGGGTCCTCTGTCGTTTGAATTTCCGCAGCGTCGGTGGATGAAGGACGTTCTTCTATTTCTGTCTCCTCTGCCCCGAGCGTTAGTGAGACAAAACAGGGAAAAAAAGTTAGAAAACCAGCGTACACACAAAAATGGCAAAAGTTACGAAGTGAAGCTCTGTGTTCGCGTTTACTCTGGTTCAATTGGGGTTTCGTGATGTTCATGTACTTTCTCATCTTTTGGGTGAAGTTTGAATTGATTGTTTTTCATTTTCACGGTTTTGAGTGTCGGATTCGCGAACATTTCTGTTCCGATCCATGTGGAATCCCCACGCACAAGTGTGACCTCATCGGGACCGTACAACTTGCCAGCAAGGTTTTGCCAATAGAGAATCTCACTATATAAAGTGCCATCCTCGCTAACACCGACGACCTCTCCTGTGAAATGGAGATTGTTCTTCTCGCTCCCCGTGAGGAACTGTTTACCTTTCTGGCTATTCAAGGTCATAGAAACAACGCCGTCTTCAAAAAGCTGAACAGTCGGATTTTGTACTTCAATGTAACTTCCGTGAAACGTTGAAGTCTCCCCAACAAGCGTCCATTTGATAACACCTGCTTCGGTGTGTTGTGTAGAAAATCCATCCACTTTCTGTGTTGGGACGGTTTCTACAGGCTCATCAGTGGCACCGACGGGTGTCTCTGTATTTCTACAACAAATTACGCAGAGTAACAGACAGAGATACAATGGTGTGATGATCTGTAAGGATTGGGTCACCCAACCCCTACGGTTGTGTTTTCCACCGACGATGCATCCAAATCCACTGCGTGGGATACCGTCGGATGTATGATTCAATAATTTTTGTAAATTTCTGCGTATTAACAACAAGATCTTTCTCTCTTGCATGTGTCCGTTTCAATGCTAAAGGTGGTTCGATAATTGCATGATGTGAACCGTCGGGTTGACGGATAATGAACGTTGGCAATATCGCTGCGCCTGTTTTAAGTGCAATAGCAACCGGACTATATGGTGTATGGGCATGCCTACCGAAAAAATTGACAAAAACGCCACTCACGGCTGTATCTACATCGGCAACAATACCGAGTAACTCATTACGTTTGAGACATCGAAGTGCGTGGCGCACACCGGTATCTCTGTCGATAGTCGCATACCCCGCTTTCTCACGGTAACTGGAGACCAATGCGTCTAAACGGGGAGAACGCAATTCACGAACAATGGGTGTGAGCGGAGCAACTGTAGCAGAAATGCTGGCAGCCAGAAGTTCCCAATTCCCGAAATGCCCTGTTAGAATGATTGCCCCTTTCCCAAGTGCAAGGGCTTGCTGGACATGCTCAATCCCTTCAAAAGTGACATATCGTTGAATCTGCTTCCTATCCAAGCGTGGGAACTGCATGAATTCTATCACAGTCTTGCCTAAGTTTTCAAAGCACTGTCTCGCCACGACTTTGACTCGGCGTTCATCTCGGAGTGCCAAACTGCACCGTAAGTGCTCACATGCCAACCCCCTTTGCTGTGGTGCCAGATAGAATACAAGAGCACCCAACCAGCCACCCATAGCCAATGTCATCGAGCGTGGCAGTCGAGATACACAGAATCCGATTGATTTGACAGCAAACTCATAACACCAGTCTTTCATTGTTAAATAGTATACTAAATTTCTCGTGAAATTACAAAGAAAAATATAGAGCACACAAATCCTGCGGCGTGTAGAGTAGGATTTTTTATTTTGTTGCATTGTAGATAATTTTTCTTTGTTTTTTGGAATTCCCTTATTGTTCGTAAAAACCACAAAGTGCGAATACCCCGCTCACAATCTCATGCTCACAAAATGTCGTTTGCCTTTCATCGGAGTTCATGGTAAATTATAGCACAGAAATAGAACGGAACTCCCTATGCACAACCCTCAAGAAATCAATAAGCAGATCTATCGGCTGGCACTCCCGAATATCATTAGCAATTTTTCCATTCCTCTTTTAGGCGCGGTGGATACTGCTTTAATGGGGCGGTTAGAATCCGAGCATTACCTCGGTGCGGTTGGCATCGGGGGTGTTATCTTTAGTTTTATTTACTGGGGATTTGGGTTCCTCCGAATGGCAACGACAGGATTGACAGCACAAGCCTTCGGAGAAAAAGACCTCCGAGAATGCGGGCGTTTGCTGTTAAGAGCGATATGCATCGGCATCACGTCAAGCCTATTACTCCTTATCTTCCAGTGGCAACTCATTGATCTCAGTTTCCGCCTCATTGATGCGAGCCCTGATGTGGAACATCTCGCCCGCATCTATTTTTATATCCGTATCTATGCTGCGCCTGCAACATTGTGCCTCCACGCCTTTCACGGTATATTTTTGGGGTTACAGAATGCCCGCTATCCAATGTTCTTGACGATTGTGGTGAACCTTGTCAATGTCGTCTTAAATCTGGTATTTGTGCGGCTATTCGACATGAAGGTAGCGGGGATCGCTTTAGCGACTGTTATTGCGCAGTATATCGGATTATTTGTAGCAATTCTACTCTTTTCGAGATACTATCGCGGTATTTTGCCAAAATGGAATTTACAGGAAATTTTGGCATTTTCTAAACTCAAGCGGTTCCTTAATATTAGTGCGGACATCTTCATCAGGACGTGTTGCCTGGTATTCAGCCACGCCTATTTCACAGCAAAATCCGCAGCCTTGAGTGATACCTTCTTGGCAATTAACACCATTCTGTTGCAGTATATCAATCTATTGTCCTACGCGATTGACGGTTTCGCTTTTGCGGCAGAGAGTCTGATCGGCAAGTACAAAGGCGCAGATGACCTACAAAATCTGAAACAGACGACGCGCCTCATCTTCCTCTGGGCATTTCTGTTCGCAGGTGTGATTCTGCTAATTCTTGTGTGCTTTGGGGAGCGATTGCTATATGTTTTTACGGATCAAGGGGCACTCATCGAGCAAGCAAAAGTTTATCTGATTTGGGTGATTGTCGCACCCGTGATTAACGTTGCCGCCTACATTTGGGACGGCATTTTTCTCGGCGCGACTGCTTCGAGGGCATTACGGAACTCTGTAATCGTGTCAACGTTGCTCTATTTAAGCGCAGTTTATCTGTTGATGCCTTTTGGGAATCATGGATTATGGGGTGCGCTCACACTGCTTCTGGTCGCCCGGGGTGTGTCACTGACGGTGTTGGCACCGAAATATCTTTTTCGATAAGTGCACAGCTTTCATAGCAAAACCGGGAAGTGATGGATGTCAGATTTTTCGAGAAGTGCTATGAATTTGTATTTTTAAATTATATATGTTATCATATACACTGTAAATTCACATTAAGTTTATAAGGGGATAATCTCTTTTGAGGTACGACCAACTTTTGAACCATGAGCTCCTTTCCGCATCTGAAGAAAGGCATCTCATCGGTAAAGCACATAACGGCTGTGAGCAGTCGAGAGATCAGCTCACCTTGTCGAATTTGCGGCTCGTGAACTCGATCTGTTTAAAATACGCGACAGAGACGGTCCCTGCCCCTGATCTTATAGGGGACGGTCTGCTGGGGTTGATGCGCGCGATTGACCGGATGGACCTGACGCTCGGAACACGATTGTCTACCTATGCCACATATTGGATAGACCAAGCCGTCAAACGATCGTCCCTATTGGAAACAAACATTCGGCTGCCTGAGTACAAAGCCCTACTTATGCGGAAAATACAAAAGACCATGGCGGAACTCGCCCAGCAAGGCAACCGTGAGCCAAGCAACGAGGAAATCGCCAATTTGATTGATGATACAACTCCGCAGGAGGTTGCGGAGATGCAACTCCTCATGGCAACAACATTAGATGTCTTTTCGTTCGATGCTGCCATTCCGGGCAATAACGCGGACGATGATTTTTCCTTCGCTGATATTCTGGGATATGAAGATCGGACTTACGAGGATCTTATCAACGAGATAGATGTCGATTTCTTCTTGAGCAAACTCCAGCCACACGAGGCGTTTGCGCTCGCCCGTTCTTATGGGGTACGGCGCAAGATAAAAGGCTATCCTTTTTATGGGACACAAGGCGAGATGAAAAACTATGAAATAGCGGAAGCCATCCGCTGCTCATAAGGTGACCGGGATCCGAAAGCGGGCACTGGCGAAATGTCAGCGGATCGCTGAGTATTTGAAATCCAGACTGTTGATTGTTGGAAATGAACCCTGGGCATATATTATGGCAGATCCGATAGAAGCACCACAGATGGAGTTTCTTTTCCCTCCTGAATGAAGTTTCAGAAAATGTTTCGGTAATCGACGGGAAACCTTGAATGGTAGGGGTTGGGAAACCCAACCCCTACGCAAATGAGCCTGTTCGTAGAGGGTTTTGCTTGGATATTTTTTCAAAGTGCCTCGCCCATTTTCTGCGATTTATCGCACGTTCAGAAATTACCGAATTAAAAAATTAATCTTCAAACTCTATTTTAGATATTTCTACCTAAATCATTTTTTTTATGATTACGCGAAAAACTTTTACTGGATAAAATGTATGTCTCCTGATAGAATAATAATAGTGATATGTCTACAGCAAAAAAGGGAGGACCCCATGAATACCATAAACGATTTCGCAATCAAACAGAAAAAATACATGCCCCCTTTTCCGAACTCGCGAAACGGTAACGGTGCTGTAAATACTTGAAATTTACCAATTAAACGAGCAGAAAATCGTCTATATTACAAGGAGAACAACACAGAATGCCAAAGTTTGGTGTCAATTTATTACTCTGGGCAGATAAGTTCGACAGAGAAACCGCAGACTTGATCCCGAAAGTCGCCGAAATGGGGTTCGATGGTGTCGAAATCCCCATCTTTGATCCAGATACAGTGGATATCCCTTACACGCAAGCATTGCTGAAAGATACCGGCTTAGAAACCATCGGGTGTAATATCATGGCAGGGGACAGGAACCCAATCGACGAAGATCCGGCGATTCGCGAAAACGGAAAAACCTATCTCAAGCGTTGTTGTGAAATTGCGGCTGAATTGGGTGCCGATACACTCGTTGGACCGATGTATAGTGCCGTCGGTAAACTCGTTGGACGCGGTAGAAACGAACAGGAGTGGGAATGGTGCGTTGAAGGTTTGCAAGAGGTGTGTGAAGCCGGTGGAAAATACGGCGTTACGCTCGCCAGTGAACCGCTCAACCGGTTTGAAACCTATTTCATCAATATTGCCGAAGATGCCGTTAAACTGTGTGAAGCTGTGGATAGTCCATACTTCAAAGTGCATCTGGACACCTTCCACATGAACATCGAAGAAAAAAATCAAGCGGACGCGATTATCGCGACCGGTGATTTCTTACATCACGTTCACTGCTGTGAAAACGACCGCGGGACCCCTGGCACGGGACTGGTAGATTGGGACGGTGTGTTCGGCGCACTCGCGCAGGTGAACTACGACAGATGGCTCGTGATTGAATCGTTTACACCAGCAGTCAAAGAAATCGCCGCAGCGACCTGCATCTGGCGCGACATCGCACCGAGTGCGGAGAGTCTCGCGATAGATGGACTTGCATTTCTTAAGCAGAAGGCAGCTGAATACCTATAGCATTAATCCATTTGTAGCCGTGCGATTTATCGCACGGTTATTGGAGAATCATACTGAAAGTGGGAGGGATTGAGATGCGTTGCATCACATTGATGGGATTGTTGTGCGCAATATTTTTTCCTGTTTTTCTAACCGGTAATGTCGTGGCACAGCATGCTTCGCCAGATGGAACAGACGCAAGTCCTACTGACGAATCGCAATTTCTCAGCAATATCCGACAACTCACTTACGACGGAAAGCGTGCCGGCGAGGGATATTTCTCGGAAGACGGCAACGCGCTCATCTTTCAGAGTGAACGCGAATCGGATAACCCGTTCTATCAAATCTATCTTTTGGACCTCCTGACAGGTGATACACACCGCGTCTCGTCCGGCGTGGGAAAGACGACTTGTGCTTTCTTCCGTCCGGGCACCGATGAAGTGCTTTACGCCTCGACCCACCACGACGCTTTTGCGAAAGCGAAACAGGAAGAGGAACTCAAATTCCGGGCATCTGGAAAAGAAAGACGTTACAGTTGGGATTACGATGAAAAGATGGACATCTTCTCGGCAAACCGAGATGGTAGTAACCTCAAACAACTGACGAACGCACCCGGCTACGATGCCGAAGCCTCCTATTCGCCTGATGGCAAACGTATCGTTTTCTGCTCATTGCGGAACGCATACCCCAAAAGTCAACTTTCCCCAAAGGACCTGAAACAGTTGGAAGTTGATCCCGCCTATTTCGGCGAAATTTATATCATGAACGCTGACGGATCGGATCAAATTCAGCTAACGGATTCTCCAGGCTACGATGGGGGGCCTTTCTTTACGCCCGATGGAGAGCATATCGTCTGGCGACACTTCACGCCTGACGGCAGCGAAGCAGACATCTACACAATGCGGATAGATGGCTCAGGTGTGCGACGACTCACCGATTTCAATAGCATGTCTTGGGCACCTTACTTCCATCCGAGTGGCGCCTATGTGATCTTCGCCTCCAACAAACTTGGATTTTCCAATTTTGAACTTTATCTCGTTGATGGGAGAGGTAGACATGAACCCGTTCGTGTTACCACCACTGATGGGTTTGACGGGCTACCTGTTTTCTCACCGGACGGCAGCCATTTATGCTGGACCTCGAATCGAAACAGTCAAGAGGTTTCACAACTCTATATTGCGAACTGGAATCACGAAGCTGCCTTAGTGGCATTATTGGGAATAACCCCAAGACCAAGCGTTAATCACCCTATCCCATGGGTCCTCCCCGGAGGAGTTGCGACCATCGCCGATTTAGGGCAACCAGGACTCTCCTTTGCGCATCATATACAAATTCTCGCGTCTGATGACTTGGAAGGTAGAATGACCGGCTCCAAAGGGGCAAAGTTGGCAGCTAAACACATCGCTGCCCAATTCATGCACCTTAATCTCAAACCTATAGGCGACGAAGCGAGTTACTTCCAAACCTTTGAATTCACTGCAGGTAGACAGATCATATCTGAGGAAAACTGGTTCCACATCACACGCCAAGTGCATGGTGCCGAACAGGAGTTAGAGTTCAGTGTGGAACAGGACTTTCAACCGCTCTCTTTCTCGCGGAACGGTGTCGTTGAAGGCGAAGTGGTCTTTGTTGGATACGGGTTAACCGTCCCCGGTGGGTTGGGTGAAGGCTATGACGCTTACGCAGGGTTAGATGTGAAGGACAAAATTGTCGTCGCCCTCCGCTATGTCCCTGAAGCGGTTGAACCTGAACGTCGCCAGCAACTGAATCGGTATGCGGGACTCCGGTACAAGGCAATGCAGGCGCGGGAACACGGTGCGAAAGCGTTTCTCGTCGTCGCCGGTCCGAATTCCCCGAATGCAGGTAAGTTGATTCCCCTCGATTTTGACAGTAGCCTTGCAGATTCTGGCATTGTCGCCGCGTCAATTAGTGATACCGTCGCGAATGCACTCTTTGCACCATCCGGTAAGGATCTGAAAGAGGTTCAATCGGGACTTGATGTGGAGAATCCGCATTTCCTTGGACAATTTCCGCTACCCGATGTCAAGATTAAGATCGTCGTTTCGGTTGAGAAGGTCAAGAAAACCGATCAGAATGTCATTGCACTTCTCCCACCGCCGGCGTTAACGGATGATACCGAGTACGTCGTCGTTGGTGCGCACTACGATCATATCGGCTACGGTGAAATCGGTTCACTCGCTCGGAAGGATGAGGAAGGACAAATTCATAACGGTGCAGATGATAATGCCTCCGGCACGGCTGTCGTTTTAAAATTGGCGGCGACACTCAGTAAAGCATTCCACGAACATCCCGAAAAATTTAACAGGGGA
The DNA here is from genome assembly GCA_965220065.1 of Candidatus Poribacteria bacterium. Taxonomy (GTDB): domain Bacteria; phylum Poribacteria; class WGA-4E; order WGA-4E; family WGA-3G; genus WGA-3G. The sequence continues at coordinate 1,684,952 of OZ244804.1, read as the reverse complement.
GTTATCTTCGCGCTCTGGTCGGGCGAAGAACTTGGACTCATCGGGTCCACCCACTTTGTTAACGATCCAATCGTTCCTTTAGAGAAAGTGGTGGCGTATGTCAATTTCGATATGGTCGGACGACTCCGGGACAATAGACTCATCTTACAAGGTGTCGGTTCATCATCTATGTGGACGAAACTCATTGAAAAGCGGAATGTTCCTATCGGTTTCAATTTAACATTACAAACCGACCCATATCTGCCAACGGACGTAACCGCCTTCTATCCGAAAGGGGTGCCGGTACTCAGTTTCTTTACTGGCGCACACGAAGACTATAACCGTCCAACGGATGACCCAGAGACCCTGAACTATGCCGGCATAGGACGAATCTCACGCTTCGCACACAGTATTGTTTTGGATGTGATCAGCACTCGCGAGCGTCCGGAATATGTCCAAGTCGAACGGAGCGAATCAGAAGGTGGGAGTCGTGACACACTGCGTGCGTATCTGGGTACTATCCCGGACTATACAACGGAAGGCACAGGTGTTAAACTCTCTGGTGTTCGTGCCGGTGGTCCCGCTGATAAAGCGGGTTTGAAGGGTAGTGACGTTATCGTGGAATTTGGTGGGCAGAAGATTGCTAACATTTATGACTATACCTATGCCCTTGACGCTGTGAAAATTGGAGTACCGGTCGAAGTCGTTGTTATTCGAGATGGAGAACAGGTAAAATTGACGGTTACCCCTGAGGCACGCAAATGATTTTACACCGAAACTTATCTTATCACATATCGTAAAGATAGGTGTAACGACTTCAATCTTTTAAGCCTTATTGAAGTCTACAAACTGATGTCTTTGAGGCATCTGTGATAGATTACGAAAGAACAACACATAATTTATATTTATTACCATAATTAAGGAGATACCCATGAACGTGAAAGTTTTTAGATTGGCAGTATGCGTATTGCTGTCACTCACAATCGCGTTGCTGTCTGGATGTGAACGGATGCGTGACATGGGAATGACCGATGAAATGGTCACCCCGCCTGATACTATGCCCACGCTGAAGGTGGGTGTGATTCGTCCTCATCCACTTTACTTTAGTTTTGGTGAAGGGGCTGAACTCGCTCAAGGGGAAATCAACCAAGCCGGTGGTATCCTCGGCAGGCAGATTGAGTTTGTCTATAGAGAGGAACTCACAGAAGACGTTGTTCAATCTGCGACAGAATTGGCTCAAGAAGGCGTTGTGGCGATCTTGGGTCCCCTGTTTTCGAGTCATGCCGTGAAAGTTGGACCGATTATCAACATCCCGACTATTGTCGGAGCGACTGGAGCAAACGTGACAGAAACCGGTGAATTCCTATTTCTCACTGCGAGTTCCAACGCTTTACAAGCAAAACTCATGGCACAATTTGCCGTAAACGAACTCAGTGCGAAAACCGCTGCAATGATTTGGCAAAATGAGGATGTCTACTCCATCGGTTTCGTCGAAGCATTTGATGCTAACTTTCAAGAACTTGGTGGTAGCATTGTCGCCAGCGAGACTTATGAAACAGGGGATATGACGTTTGATACCCAACTCACTGCAATTAAAGAGGCAAACCCAGATGTTCTCTTTCTCGCAAGTTTTCCACCAGAGAACCCGCTCATCATGCAGCAGGCGAGAGATATGGGGATTGAATCTGTCTTTATTGGTAGCGATGGTATGGATGATTCACTGATGTTTGAGATTTTAGAGGATAACGCACCTCTTGAAAACACCTACTATTGCACCAACTTTGATCCCGATGCTACGGAATTTATTTCTGCATACGAGGCTATGTTTGAAAATCCTGCCAATGGTATTGCTGCCACAGGTTATGATGCTATGCATTTATTGGCAATTGCGATTGAAACAGTGGGATCAACAGATCCAGTTATGGTTCGGGATGCAATCGCGGCAATTACTGACTACGAAGGTGCTACAAGTATTTCCCGTTTCGATGAGAATCGCCATCCTGTCAAAAGCGTCGGCGTATTCCAAATTGCTAACGGAGAAGTCCAGCCGTACAAAGTTGTAGGAACGGAAACAGCATTCGAGATTAGCGGTCCTGAGTAGACACAAAACTTGTTAAACGGAAAGCGCGCTGTGGCAAAGTTTGAAAATCCATCACAGCGCGCTTTATTTCTTTAGAAACAAACCAGTTTTTGTTATTCAAATGCGAGATGTGCGACGACTCCTGCATGGTCAGAGGGCCACAACCCAGAAGGCAACCGTTCTGAAGGTGTGTCTCCTATGGTGTGGGTCAGGATCTGCGTGGGCAGTTCAAGATTTCGGACAAAAATCTGGTCGATCCGCATATACAATTCACTGACTGCATTTTGGAGTTCAGGGACTTGACAACAAGTGTTACCCGTCCCTTCGGAATCCATCTGCCACAGGTCAACATACCCCGCTGATAGTAAAAGTTGATAAGCAGTCCCATCGGGTGCTCTTGTATTGAAATCTCCCAACAGGATAATCGGTAGCGTTTCGCCGCTGAGGCTATCTACCAGCTCCTGCATTTGCGCCACCCGGCTTTCCTCCCCAATTGCCTCTGCCTCTAAATGTGTATTCACCACGTGGTAAGTCGTGCCTGAGACGGTAGCATCCACTGCAACATAACCCCTTTTCACTTCAAGACCGAGCATTTCGATTGTAAGGGCGTTTTCGTAGTTTGCGCTCATAGGACGTGACACTGCGACATCACTGCGAGAAAGTATCACGTCATAATCGGTCAGTCGGATATCAGTAATTCCAGTATCAGTGAACATGGGCATTTCCACATCAAAGTTCTCGACTTGGACAGCGACTTGATAGTTCAAGCCTTCTGTTTGGAGCGCGCCCATCAGGACTTTGAGGAAGTCTATGACCACTTCTTCAGCAGGAACAGTTCCGCCTGCGATCCGATCGCCTGGGCTTTGACGGCGAATTAACGAAATTTCTTGTAAGCCGATAAGGTGCGGCTGATACATCTTTATAGATTTGGCAATTGCTACAGCGCGTCCTGGAAAGTCTGATGCGATCACGTTGTTGTACATGTTAGCGACTTCCTGAGGCACTTGTAACAGATTCTCTACAGTTAAAAGTCGGTCCGTACTGCCCCCGACATAAACGTTGTAGGTCATTATAGTGAGCGGTTCTGTATCTGAAGTGCTGACCCCTGGTACCATCGGAGGCGTTATCTTTTCACAACCGACAAGACTCAGCAGGATCCCAAATAACAGACAAACAATTTTAATGGAACTCATAGATTTTGAAAACTTACGATAAAAATTCAGTTTTTTTAACATATTCATCTCCAACACCTCGGTTTTTAAATTGAGGCGATTTTGCTGTACAAGCAATCCTTCGATTGCAACTGATATTAATTTATCACCGCGTGTTTTATAAGAAACCATGCCAAAAAGAGAGTAACATAGATTCGTTTATACGTCAAATGAAATTCCCGCGAAGCCATTTTTTCTTTTTCTTGACAATTGCCTATCTTTCTACTATACTTACTAAAGTTTGGACAATTTCCGGTAGCGTTCAGCATTCAGAGGGTCCCGTAGGTTGGGTTGAGCGGTAAAAAACTCAGTCCGTCTTCTTGCTACTGAAACCGCAAATCGCCAATACACCTGCTTATACGCAGATATAGCGAAACCCAACAAACACACCGCTTTGAGTGAAAAACAGCGTTGGGTTTCACTCGGGCTTTGGAACGCTCAGGGATTCCTTGGACTTTCAAACGGATAGGCTTTGTCCGATTTTTACGAGGTAACCGTTCAACCCAACCTACGATGAGCCGTTTTCTCTGAGCTCTGCGGATATGTGCAACTCGCGGAAAAATGTATGGGACTTTGGAAACTCTACCTCAATGGAATACGAATTGTCCAAAGTTTAGTATACTTAAGGCAGTTTCAAAAACTTATGGAGGTATATATCACAGTGAAATTCTACTATCAGTCTTGTTCGGATTATTGGAAATTAGCGTTCATAGCCCATTTGATGACCATAGCACTTTTCGTCGGATGCAGTCAAAAAACGAATGCCCCAGAGACCGGACAAATGACATCGCTCTCTGGAACGATTGTCGAAATCGACGACCATGGCAACGCCGTCACAGACCTCTACATCGCTCCATTTACCGAACGCGGTTGGGAACTTGGCGACATGCTTGAGGCGACGTTTGCAACAGGGCAAAAAATTCAGATCAAATTTGTTGAAAATTATGGAGATGTTCCTGAGGGGGAATATTTGGGACGGTTTTCGACCTCTACCAAGCAGTTCAAGATCGCGATTAACATGGGAAACATCGCTGAATCCTTGAAGTTGAAGAATCAAAGCAAAGTGGTTCTTCAGAAAGTCGAGGCACCCTCAATAAATTAAGTAGATTTCACTTATGAAAGTTGACAACGCTTTTGATAAAACGGAATTACTGCAACACCTCAGAGATTCTTATGCGATCCCTTTACGCTCTATAACTTTTTTCCCCGAAGGCGAGGACAGTTACGGCTACATCGTGGTATCCGAAACCGGTGAAAAGTATTTTGCCAAAGCCTCTACCTCTGTACCAGATACCTGCTTGCAGGTTGCCTCACTCCTGCGGCATCAATGCAACATAACTGGTGTCGTTGCACCTTTGCAAACGCGAGATGGAGCACTCAGGATTCCGTGGCAAGATTTTCAAGTCTCACTATTTCCGTTCATTGAAGGCAAAAGCCGTTGGGATTTGTGGAAGATTGGGAAGGACTTCACCGATACAGAACTATCACAAACCGGAGCGTTACTGGCGACAATTCATGGATGCCGAGATATAATCGCATCCGATAACCTTAGAGTCGCAAAGTACGACTTACCTTTGCGGCATGAACTTCACACAGTCCTTGAGGTAGCCGTGAGAAAGGTCCCTTCCCAGAATCCATATCAAAAACAACTGCTTGAAGCACTCGCAACCCACCGATCCTCGATTTTAGAAACAATGGATAGATACGATGAATTAGGACGCTCCGCGGCGGCATCACAAACTTCATTTGTCATTACACACGGCGATCCAACTCCGGGCAATCTCATTCTGGATGCCGAGAATCGTCTCCATTTAATTGATTGGGATGGTGTCTGCTTAGGTCCACCTGAAAAAGATTTAGTTTCCTTCACAGGCGAACGGTTCGGGGTGGTTTTGGAAAGGTATCTCGTGGAGAGAGAGGGCGATGTCTCCCTACATGCGGACGTTCTCGGATTCTATATCTATGAATGGACACTCAACGAAATCCGAGATTACGGCACTAAAATTCTGTTTAAAAACAAGGACACGCAACAGAACGAATATGACTGGGAGAGCCTGCAAGATTACCTACCGCCAGACAGGGAATTAATGGAGGATGGAATTGCGGCTATCCGAGACACACTCGGTAAGTGTGGTGTTCTACTGCAATAATGGAGGTTAAATAATGTCTCAAATCAAATCCGTGCTATTGTGGGAAAATCAACGGCGATATATCCGAGAGGCGATTGATGCCGGTACGCTTAAGGGGGCAATTATTCCGACGGGTAGCACAGAGCAACACAACGAACATTTGGCGATGTATCACGACACGCAAAGTGCGGTGTATGTCTCCAAATTGGCGGCTGAGAAGTTGTTCCCACAGGTTATCGTCACAACGCCTTTGGCGATCGGTGTGTCGGAACACTGGATGGATCACAAAGGCACGCTCACGCTTCGTGCGGAGGTTTTTGGCGAAGTGCTTTATGACGTCGCTGATAGTATGCGTCGGCACGGTATTGACAACATCCTGATTGTCAATGGACATGCTGGAAATTCCGGTCCAGTGAATGAAAGGTTGGAGGGATTTCGCGAAAAACTCGGCATCAACCTTGAATACCACTCCTATTGGGAAGCGTACACTGAAGAGTTGGTCAAAGCGAAGATGGAATCCGGGGTCTGCCCTGGACACGCCGCGGAATTCGAGACAGCATTTGCCCTGGCCGCTTTCGCAGAAAACGTCGATTGGAACGGCGTGGATTACGACAGTGCGAAACTTACTATCTCAGATGCAGGGCAGGCGACATCTGATCGAGAATATCATCATCAGGCGAAATTGGCGACAGTCGAAAAGGGACAAGCGATGATTGATGTTGCTGTGGACTGGGTCGCGGAAAAGATGCAAGCGATGCTTTAATAGTTCTTATGGCTGTCAGCGGCCAGGAAGCTTGAAGTATATCTAAAGTTACGAAGTGTGCTAAAGTTGTTGACCACTTTACAGACTTTAGCACACTTTACGGACTCTAAAACTTTCCGACAACTGAGCACCGACGACTCTTTTAATGTCCTTCAATGGCTTTGCGCAAGCCATCACCGTTTTCCCGCCACCAGCTGTAGAGAACGGAAATATCGGTGCCGATGCAGAAATGGCGGACTCCGATATCGAGATAGCGTTTCGCGTCGTCAGGACTCCCGATTTCAGCGCGCGGTGGCACTCCCATCTTTACGGCGGTCTTGAACACTTTATCGTGTGCTTCTTGGATTTCCGGAGCACCGCGTTGACCGACCTTCCCGATACTCATCGAATAATCCGAACCGCCCCACTGAATCATGTCAACGCCTTCGATAGATAGCACCTCTTCAAGGTTGTCAACTGTCCCTTTTTTCTCAATCATAATGACGTTGACGACATCGCGAAGTGCCTGGACGTATTCTGGACCGCCTCCATAACCCATATAGGAAAACCGGCGGGTTGCTACGCCGTAACTACCGCCATCTTCGGGGGTATCTGCCCGCGTAATCCGAACGCATTCCTTGACATCTTCAACGTTTTGGCAGTCGGCGTAAAGCACGCTCTGAAAGCCAGAACCGATTGCACGTTGCGCGATGAAACCCCGTGGTTCTTGGTCAACCTTAATCATTGTAGAGATATTGTGCAGTTCAGCCGCCCGACACAAATTATCCAAATCGTGCAGATCAAACGGACCGTATTCCCCCACAAATTCGACATAGTCATACAACCCTGTGTGTCCAATCGCCTCAACGATCGAGGGCCAAGTGGTATGGATATGTGTGCCAACTGTTGGTTTGTCAGCATTGAGTAGTTCTCGAAAGGTATTTGTTCTCATGGATTGCTCCTCTGTTTTTGAGTCTAAGGCTGATTTAAAAGCCCGTATTAACATTAGCAGAGATCTGCACTTTTTTCAACAACTTTTGACAGAGTTTTGGCTTGCAAGCGACACCAAAAAACGCTTGCTTTGCACCACTATTTCTGTTAAACTTACACCTATTGAGAAAAATTAGAAGCGTCCACTACCTCATGCGGTATTGAATTAACCGAAAATCACCATAGAATGGTGACCAGACTTAATAATAAAAAAACAGGTAAAAAAATGGAAAATCTGATTACGTTACCGACGAATTTTACGGATTATTTGACAATCGAAAATGCCGATCTCCGTTTCGCAGAGGCGACTGAAGTTGCTGAGCGTGTCATGGAAGCAGGCGTAGAAATCTACCCCAACATGGATCACGCCGCAATCTTCTGTGACCCACCTCACCTCGTCGCCGATGGTTTGAAACAACTCGGCTATGTCAACGGATGGGATGCGCGATGTTATCCATCACCCGTTGATGGCTGTGATTATATCAATGTTTCCGCCCAATTGGCGATAGAGAGTCCAGCACGTGATGACGGATGGTTCGACTACGTTGCTGTAGTGCATCCCGTTGATAGGGAGGCACTACAACACATGCTTGGACAGGGATATGGAAATCCGTTTATTCATCACTTGACATGGGGGCTTGTGCCACCAGAACGCACCGTTACCGATGATTTTGAATACGCTAATCTCGTCGTCCCGTTTATGGTGGAAAAACGAGAGGTCATCGGCGATGCAATTGGGGATGCCCCGGGTACGCTAATCATCGCGCTGCCAGAGCATGTTCTTGCCCACTCGAAATTTGAAGAAGCGTTACCAGAGTGGCTTGGAGATCTTGACGAAGAGGAATATCAGGTGGAATCCATGCAGGGAGGTGGTTTTCTGATCCAGTTCTTCGTGCTAACGGGTGGCAGGATTGAGGTAGCGCTCCGAGCAGACACAACACAAACCTTTAACCCAAAAAGCGTCCACAAAATCTCGGAAGATGAAATTAGTGCCGTACAGGGGAAATAGATGAATCGTAAGAACATATCAAAAACCGACTTTATTCAAAGGCTCTCGCATTTCTGGGATACACATGATCTAACGGATTTTGAAGATGAACTTGAAGAGGTGAATGAACCTATTTTTGAACTTGGAACCCAACTCCTTATTCCCTTAGAACCAAGAGAATTGGAAGCACTTAATGCCCTTGCTAAGTCGCGAGACACTTCTCCTGTCAATCTCATCCGCGAATGGCTTATTGAACGTATCGAGGCTTCATCAGAACCGACGACTTAGTTGATGTACCCTTAGAGATGTATTTCCCAATCCGCTCTTCAGCCCCAGCGGGGCGACATGTCTGTAGTAACAGATGTGTACTCCCTTTTTTACCTCCAGCGGGGCGACATGTGTATATTACACGCTTTACCCCATTTCCCTTGACAACAGAAATTGTGTGTGCTATACTTAACATAACTTTACAATAAGGTTAACCCTTTATCATTTTCAGCAAAACTTAATAAAGGTACAGGAGGTGGCACGATGCAGCAAAAGATTCACTCCGCGCCGACACTCGTTTACCCTTCCTCGGACGGCAAACCTATGGCAGAAACAGACAAACATCGTAAACTGATGGTAGATTTTATCCAGATGCTTGAACAACATTTCCGAGAGGCGAATAACGTTTATGTATCCGGGAACCTACTGATATATTACGAGGAGGGAAACCCACGGAGATCCGTTGCTCCAGATGTATTCGTCGTTTTCGGGGTAGGGAAAAAGCCGCGCCGGACCTATCTGACATGGGAAGAAGGGAACACACCTGATTTTGTCTTGGAAGTAGCGAGTCCCAGTACCTATCAGCAGGATTTCGGTCCCAAGAAGGAACTTTACGCCTCCGTGCTCGCCGTGAAAGAGTATTACATCTATGATCCGTATGGAGATATAACGCCATCCTTTATTGGGTATCGACTTGTCGATGGAGAATATGAAGAGATAGAGTTTGTAGAAGGGCGGATTCCATCAAGTGTGCTCGGTGATCTGGAATTAGGTGAGCATGAAGGGGACCTACGTCTCTATAATCCAGCAACGCAGCGGTGGTTGCAACCGCCTGAGGAACGGGCTGAACAAGCCGAAGCCGAACTTGCCAAGGCTTTAGCCGAACTCGAACGCCTCCGTGCGAAGGTGTAATCTGATTATCTACTTAACTTATACAATAGCCCTAATGTAGACTGAAAGGAATTTTGGTATGGATGAAAAAGTGCCTGAATTGTTAGATTTGACGCGGAAACTATTGGATCAATCCACAGACATTGTTAAAATCCCGCTTTCGCACACTTCCATAGAACGTAAGGAAATTCTATATCAAATTTTTCTGCGAGTCCAGCTTAGTGAAGCCTTAAAGTTTGGCTATGGTGCTTATTACAGTTGTTATCACGGTTGGGGGCATGGCGGGATTGGGGCGGCTCGCTCTGTATACGAAATTCTTCTTGATATTAGATATATCAATCAGGATGATTCACGTAAAGAAGAACGCTTTACGAGGTTCGCGGATCACGGTGCGGAATATCTTTATCGTGAAATGCAAATAATGCATTTGTTAGGGAAAAAGGTATCCCAAGAAGATCAAGACGAACGGACAAATACGTATGAGTGGTTGAAAAAGAATTACAAAGACAAACACGATCAAGATATTGAATCAGGTATGCCAAAAGCGGATGTAACCCCTCGTTATCGCCCATATAATTGGGCAGGAATTGACCTTAGCCAAAAGGTTAAAGCGGTTAAAATGGACAACATGGAGAAATTTCACCAATTTTATAAATATCTTTCAAATCTATCTCATGGTGGTATCGACAAAACACTTGAGGCTATCACAGGAGTCACTGAGAATCAGTATAAGATAAATTTGAACCTTCACTGCGGTTTTGATCACTGTTACTTAGTCCTAATAGTAGTGTTTCCATGTATTTTTTGGATTTTAGAGGAATACATGGAGTACTTTGGGATTGAACGTTCTCATTATCCTAATCTTGAAAAAATTGAGGAAGATTGCAAAAAACTTTTAAAATGAGATTTCAAGAGTTGAACGCGAACTTTACATGAACAATATGATAGAATTGTGACAACTATAACATTTCGGCACCTTCGGGCGGCGATACAAATCTTATGAAACAAACCTATTTTTTCATTTCAGCGCTACTTCTTACCTCAACTCTTTTCTCTTCAAGCGGTTTCGCGCAAGATTATGTTCATTATGCGACCCTCATAGGGCATACGGATAATGTCTTTAGCGTATGTTTCAGTCCAGATGGTCGCACGCTTGTAAGTGGGGGTTTGGACGATACTGTCCGTCTCTGGGATGTCGCAACAGCTGCACTCGAACACACCTTCACTGGGCATACGGATAAAGTTTGGGGAGTATGTTTCAGTCCAGATGGTCGCACGCTCGCAAGCGGGAGTGCTGACAAAACCATTCGTCTTTGGGATGCGAATACAGGCACACTCAAAAAAACTCTCAAAGGGCATACGGGGCAGATCTCGAGTGTCGCGTTCAGTCCAGATAGACACACACTCGCAAGCGGGAGTTGGGATAAGACCGTTCGACTATGGGATATTGCCACAGGCAGATACAAAAAAATATTCACTGAACATACAGATGGGGTCTTCAGTGTATGTTTCAGTCCAGATGGACGCACACTCGCAAGTGGGATTTTGAGCAGTAACATCCATCTCTGGGATGTCGCAATAGGCACACTCAAAAAAACTCTCACGGCACATCATACAAATCATGTCTTTAGCGTATGTTTCAGTCCAGATGGGCACACACTCGCAAGTGGAGGTAACAACAGAACCTTCTGTCTTTGGGATGTTGCCACAGGTACACTCAAACAAACCCGCACGGGACACACGGATTGGGTCGATAGTATACATTTCAGTCCGGATGGACGCATGCTCGCAAGTGGGAGTTTGGACAGTACCATTTGCTTATGGCGGCTTTCCTCCTCACAGCCAATAGACACGGATTCTCTCATACCATCAAAACCCACTGCAGACCAAGTCTATAACAACGCTATCCGTTCCGTCATGTGGATAGTTAATCCAAGAGTAGGTGAAGGCAGCGGTGTGCTAATTGACAAGCAATTCAAACTCGCTATCACCAACGCACACGTCGCGGGTACACAGAACACAGTAGATGTATATTTCCCAGCACCCGACGAAAACGGTGAACTCATTAAAGACCGAAAATTCTACCTGACAAATGGAAACGTGCTAAAGCGGCTTGGTTATTACACCAAAGGACACGTCATAGCGAAAAATGAGACGACAGATCTCGCAATCATTAGGCTTGATGGGTTACCCGAAACCGTCCGCGAAATTGACTGGGACTTCACCGTACCTACTACAAATCCTGGCGATCTGGTCTATATCCTTGGCAACCCGAGTAGACAAGACCTGTGGCGGTGGACGCTCGGTGAATTTCTGAACGATGAAGGTGGTTTCTTGCACATCCAATCCGATGTTTTTGGCGGTAATAGTGGTGGACCCGTGCTGAACAAACAAGGAACTCTAATAGGTATTGTTGCACGGAGTGACAGGCACATGAATATATTGGCGATTCCGATAAGACACATAAACCAATTACTGTCTAAATCGCAATTGGAACATTCACGGTCACGCCCCTAATCCTGCAAGCTGGCTTCTAATTTCTACATGGAGGTTACGGAAATGGCATACAGCAATTTTACCTTAGAAGAAGTGCTGACAGCCTTTCGACTGGAAATTGTTGAGTCTATAGGTGTCTTTTCTAACATAGAACCGGTGGCCCCGAGTGCAGCATTAGCAGCGGAATTGGAAAAAAAGGTGCCAGTCGCTGCCGCCATAAATACAGAGAAAGCGCGCTCGGAACTAATTGTCGCCAATGTTCTGTTTGAACTCCTGGAGCAATTTAATCGCCGCATCAGTTTTTTTTCTGGGATTGACTTCAGTGTTGATGTTGAGAGTGGTTTGACGGGTGTATGTGATTTTTTGGTGAGTTTATCACCGATGCAATCTCTTTTACAAGCTCCCGTGATTGTCCTTGTTGAGGCGAAGAAGGACGATCCTGCCCCCGGCCTTGGACAGTGTGTCGCTGAGATGATCGCTGCACAACGCTTTAATGCTGAAAAAGGAAATGACATTCCTTGTGTTTATGGTGCTGCCACTACAGGAACCGAGTGGAAATTCCTCAAATTGAAAGGAACCTGTCTGTCTATTGATATAACAGTCTATCCAATCGCGCAGTGCGATAAAATTCTCGGTATCCTCTCCAGCATGGTGGAACAAAAGGCATAGTCTTTTTGAAAATAAAAATTTGCAATCAAAACAGAAATATGGTATAATTTAGGAAATGGTGTGTGTTGATGACAAAAACCCTTTTTAATCCAATCCAGAGAGGTTGAAAAAAGGATGCAAAAGCATAATTTGAATTGGAATCATAATTTAGACTGTCCACTGGAATCGGTTAGATGGTGCCTTTCTCGTTACATCAGGCGGGAGAGGCTTTTTCTTTTTTAAGAGAACGCAAGTGATAATTTTTACGCATCAACTCGGCTCCGTTACAAGACTTTAAAGCACGAGTTGATGGATAAACGGGATAAAAAATACAAATGCGTGAAAAAGCACAAGTCATGAACACTGAAGAAATTCGCCGCGCCTTGCTCAGGATCGCTCACGAGATTTTAGAGCACAATCATAAACACATTGACGACCTCGTACTCGTCGGCGTTAAAAGTCGGGGTGATATTCTTGCGCATCGTATTGCCGAAAACCTTGAACGGATTGAAAATATTGAAGTCAACGTTGGTGCGATTGACGTCACTCTCTACCGCGATGACATCAATCTCTATGAGACGCAAATCCAAGTCAATAGCACCGAACTCCCCTTTGACATTACAGGGAAATGGGTCATTTTAGTGGATGAGGTTCTCTACACCGGGCGCACTGTTCGTGCTGCAATGGACGCACTCATGGATTTCGGTCGTCCAGCTGCAATCCAACTGGCGACGCTGATCGATAGGGGACACCGCGAATTGCCAATTGCCTCCGATTATGTTGGTAAAAATGTACCCACCTCCCGAAAAGAGTTCGTCAGAGTGCAGCTCGCTGAAGAGAGCGACGTCGATTCGGCAGTGATTTATGAAAGGGACGAGGAATGAGTGACGCGTTTATCACTAACGGGCGTATCATCGATCCTGCTAATAATATTGATGTAGTTGGTGACCTCTCTATCGCCAACGGTAAAATCGCTTCGGTTAACAGTAGTAGGCACACTCCGTGCGCCGTTCAGCAATCCAAGACCGACACTGTTTATGACGCGACAGGGCTGATTGTCACGCCGGGATTCATCGATATGCATGTCCATCTCCGTGAACCCGGCTTTGAGCATAAAGAGACGATTGCCACTGGCACGGCGGCTGCAGCAGCAGGTGGATTTACATCGGTTGCTTGTATGGCAAACACATCCCCTGTAATAGACACGCCCGAAAAGATCGAGCAGATTTACGACATCGCGCGCAAGACAGCGAAGACAAACGTATTCCCTTTCGGAAGTATCACCAAAAACCTCGCGGGTGATCAACTCACGGATATGCGGGGGATGCGTTCCGCTGGCGCAGTCGGCTTCAGTGATGATGGCGTTACTGTCATGAACGCCGCCCTTATGCGCGACGCACTCGTCTTGAGCGCGGAACTCGGTTTTCCAATTATGGTTCACTGCGAAGAGCACAACCTCAACGCAGGAGCCGTCATGAATTTAGGAGAAACGTCCCGAAAATTGGGACTTATCGGAAGCCCAAACGCCGCCGAGGATATTATCGTCGCACGCGACATCATGTTAGCAGAAATGACGGGCGGACACCTGCACGTCCTCCATGTCAGTACAGCAGGGGCAGTTGAATTGGTACGTCAAGGAAAACGCCGGGGTGTCCATGTGACTGCTGAGGCATGTCCACATCACTGGCTCCTCACTGATAACGAAATAGAAAAGCAGGGAACGAATGCCAAGATGCATCCTCCATTGCGTACACAGACCGATATTGATGCTGTTATTGAAGGTCTGCGCGATGGCACAATTGACGCAATAGCGACTGACCACGCGCCGCACGCACCAGAAGAAAAGGCGCAAGGCATGCTTGAGGCACCAAATGGGATTCTCGGTCTGGAGACCTGTGTACCACTTGTGTTTACGTCCCTCGTCGAACCGGGGCACCTTACAGCATCTGAGGCAATAGCGAAAATGACCTCTATTCCAGCAAATATACTCGGTATCAATCGTGGAACTCTTTCTATCGGTACAGTCGGAGATGTGACAGCAATTAATCCGGACTTCGTCAATCAGGTTGACGTGACAAAATCTCGTTCAAAAAGTCAAAACACCCCTTTCGGAGACTGGGAACTTAAGGGGTGGCAGACCCTTACACTTAGAGAGGGAAGCAGAATAGGAATTTTTAATTGTTCGCAAAGCGTTAGTTGAAGTCATTTGTTTATTGACGATTTTCTCTTAAATCCGCCTGCGCCGTTGTTGCAGGCTACTGTCTTAAGTTAATTTTCGTAACCGTAGCCCGTAACGAAGTGGAGGGCAGATATACGGGGAGGCACTTCATCCATCAAATCCACCTGAACGAACCGCAAGGAAAATTAAAAAATGAGAGCGATTCTCGCATTAGCGGATGGGACAGTCTTTGAAGGCGAGCAGTTTGGCGCGACCGGCGAAACCGTCGGCGAAGTCGTCTTTAATACCAGTATGACGGGCTATCAGGAAGTGCTGACCGATCCCTCCTACAAAGGACAGATCGTGACGATGACATACCCACTGATAGGCAATTACGGTTGCAACGAAGCAGACGTAGAGTCTATCGGCCCACAGGTAGAGGGATTTGTCGTTCGTGAATATAGTGCATATCATAGCAATTGGCGTTCAAAATGGAGTTTGGACGCCTACCTCTCTGAACACGATATTATTGGCATCCAAGGCATTGATACTCGCGCACTCACACGTCGCCTCCGTGTACACGGCGTGATGAATGGATGCCTATCTACAGAGGATCTGAATCCAGAGAGTCTTATCACAAAAGCCAAGGCGTGGCACGGATTGATAGGTTGGGATTTGGTTCAGCGGGTGACATGTCCCAGTCCGTACGCTTGGCAACAAGATAGCGGTCAGCAATCAGCAGTCAGCAGTCGGAAATCAGAGATGTCTATGATGGAAAGTCATATGCAACCCCCACACCCCGATAGCCGACAGCTGATGGTTTCCGATAGCCAGATTGCTAAATATCGCGTCGTTGCTCTCGATTTCGGCATCAAATATAACATCTTACGCCAACTGACTGAGCACGGATGTGAGGTTCAAGTCGTGCCAGCGAGAACAACCGCTGAAGAGATTCTCGCCGCGGAACCGGATGGTGTGTTTCTCTCAAACGGTCCGGGGGACCCGATGCCGGTTGACTATGCGATCCAGACTATCCGAACGCTGATAGACAAAAAGCCGCTCTTCGGTATCTGTTTAGGACATCAGTTACTGGGACTTGCGCTTGGTGGGAAGACTTATAAACTGAAATTTGGACACCGAGGCGCAAATCAACCCGTGAAACATCTTGAGACAGACCGAGTTGAAATTACCTCACAAAATCATGGATTCTGCGTTGATATTGATTCACTACCGAATAGTGTTGACGTTACACATATCAATCTGAATGATGACACACTTGAAGGGATACAGCATCGGGAATATCCCATCTTTTCTGTGCAGTATCATCCGGAAGCATCGCCGGGTCCGCACGACGCAAGTTATCTTTTTTCGCGTTTTACAGAAATGATGGAATAGCCATTAGCCATCAGCGGTCAGCCGTCAGCAAGAAGACGTTGGTTCATCAGAAACCTCTTTACTGATAACTGAAAGCCGATAGCCGACAGCCAATAAAAAATGCCAAAACGAACAGACATAGAAAAAATCTTAATTATCGGATCCGGTGCTATTATCATTGGACAGGCTTGTGAGTTCGATTATTCCGGTACACAAGCATGTAAGGCACTCAAAGAGGAAGGGTATGAAATTACCCTTGTTAATAGCAACCCCGCTACCATCATGACCGATCCGGATTTCGCTGATCAGACGTACATTGAGCCGATTACAGCGGACACCGTAGAACTTATAATCGCCAAGGAACGTCCACAAGCATTGCTGCCGACACTCGGTGGCCAAACTGCCTTGAACGTGTCTGTTGAACTCGCAGAATCTGGTGTGTTAGACAAATACAAGGTTGAACTCATTGGTGCAAAATTGCCTGCTATTCAAAAAGCAGAGGACCGCGCACTCTTCAAAGAGGCAATGACAAAAATCGGATTGGCAGTCCCGCAGAGCGGTATTGCCCACACGGTACAAGAGGCACTCGGGCTTGTCCAAGAGATCGGGTTTCCTGCAATCATCCGTCCTGCGTTCACACTTGGTGGCACAGGGGGTGGTATCGCTTACAACATCGAAGAATATGAAAAAATGGTCACATCGGGGCTTGCCCTGAGTCCAATCAGTGAACTGCTCATTGAAGAGTCTGTCATCGGATGGAAGGAATTCGAGTTGGAAGTCATGCGCGATGGTGCAGACAACGTCGTCATAATATGCTCCATCGAAAATGTTGATGCTATGGGAGTCCACACTGGCGATAGTATTACTGTCGCACCTATCCAAACGTTGACGGATAAGGAATACCAACTGATGCGGGACTCAGCGATTAAGATTATTCGTGAGATTGGTGTAGACACGGGCGGTTCCAATATTCAATTTGCTGTTGATCCAAAGACCGGCAAACAGGTTGTCATTGAGATGAACCCCCGCGTTTCCCGGAGTTCTGCACTTGCGTCGAAAGCCACTGGGTTTCCAATCGCGAAAATCGCCGCGAAGCTCGCTGTCGGCTACAATTTAGATGAGATTCCCAACGACATTACTGCCGAGACTCCTGCCTGCTTTGAGCCGACTATTGATTATGTGGTCGTCAAGATTCCGAGATGGGCTTTTGAAAAATTTCAAGGGACCGATGAAACACTCACCACACAGATGAAGTCTGTCGGCGAAGCAATGGCCATCGGAAGAACCTTTAAAGAGGCACTGCAAAAAGGTTTGCGCTCGTTGGAGACAGGATGGCACGGTTTAGATAACCATCCACTTGATGAACTGCCGCTATCTGAATTGCCAAGTAAGCTGAGCGTGCCGAACGTTAAACGAATCTTTTATATTAAAGCGGCACTTGCACGTGGGATGAGCATTGAGGAAATTCACGCTTACACACACATCGATCCATTTTTCCTCTACAATATGAAGGAAATTGTTGATTTTGAAAATGCTTTGTCCGAACCTGATACCCGATACTATATAGATCAACATTTACAAAAATCTGAAACAGATGGAGAGTTCACGAAAAAACTCCTGCAACAAGCGAAACAGTTTGGGTTTTCGGATCGGCAGTTGGGAGATATCTACGACGTCCCAGAAGAAACCATCCGCGAATGTCGGAAGGGACTTGGGGTTGACGCAACTTTTAAAACTGTTGACACTTGTGCCGCAGAGTTTGAAGCGGAAACGCCTTACTATTATTCAACCTGTTCGAGTGAAGATGAGGTGCGTCCATCTGATAGACCCAAAATCATGATACTTGGTGGCGGTCCGAACCGTATTGGGCAGGGGATCGAATTCGACTACTGTTGCGTCCATGCCGCTCTCGCACTCAAAGCTGATGGTTATGAGACCATCATGGTAAACAGCAATCCAGAAACCGTTAGTACCGATTACGATACATCTGATCGGCTCTATTTCGAGCCGTTGACCTGTGAAGATGTTCTCAATATTTATCAGAAAGAAAAGCCTTCTGGTGTCATCGTCCAGTTTGGTGGACAGACGCCGTTGAACCTTGCGATCGCGCTCAAAGCTGCAGGTGTACCAATTATCGGCACGAGTCCTGAGGATATAGCCCGTTCCGAGGACCGGCGTCTTTTCAAAGCGGTTTTAGACGACATCGGGTTAATGCAACCGCCTAACGGAACTGCAACATCGAGTGAGGAAGCGGCACCTATTGCTGCGGCACTCGGTTATCCCGTTATCGTTCGTCCGTCGTATGTTTTAGGCGGACGTGCCATGCAGATCGTTTATGATGAAGCACTCCTGCACGAATACATGCACTCTGCTGTTCAAGCTTCACCTGAACATCCTGTACTCATTGATAAATACCTTGAAGAAGCGATTGAAGTGGATGTCGATGCGATATCCGATGGAAACCGGACTGTTATTGGTGGCATCATGGAACACATTGAGGAGGCTGGCATCCATTCAGGAGACAGTGATTGCGTGTTGCCACCTTACACACTCGTGGATGAACAGATTGAGAATCTCAAAACCTTTACCTATGCCTTGGCAAAAGCCCTGCGTGTACGTGGCTTGATGAATGTCCAATACGCGATCAAGAACGATGAGATTTATGTGCTTGAGGTAAATCCGCGTGCATCCAGAACCATTCCATTTGTGAGTAAAGCTATTGGCGTGCCATTAGCAAAACTCGCCGCACGTGTGATGGCTGGTAAGACCCTCGCTGAGCTTGAATTTACGAACGAAATTGAACCTGTGTATTTCAGTGTCAAGGCTCCGGTATTTCCCTTTAACCGCTTCCCCGGCTCAAATACGCGCTTGGGTCCTGAGATGAAATCGACTGGGGAGGTGATGGGAATTGATACGGATGTTTCCCGCGCCTTCGCTAAGGCACAAAAGGCGTGTGGTTATACGTTACCGCTCGGCGGTAAGGTCTTCATCAGTGTCAAAAATAAAGACAAGCGTGCTATTATCTTCATCGCCAAGAAACTGACCGACATGGGCTTTGAACTTATCGCTACACACGGAACCGCAAAGGTCCTACTTCGCAACGGAATGGAGTCAGAACTGGTCTTCAGTATCGGTAAAGGGAGACCGACGATTCATGATTACATCAAAAACCACGCCGTGGATCTAATTATTAACACACCGACCGGTGATTTACATCGTCCGAATGAACTCCTAATTCGCGAGATGGCGATAGCGCACGACATCCCGATCTTTTCAACTATACCCGGTGCGGCTGCGGCTGTTAACGCTATTGACGCATTGCAGCGAGGAGATATTACAGTCACACCACTCCAAGATTATTTTCAGATGCTTGAGTAGTTGTCAGCTGTCGGTTGTCAAAGGGGGTTATCAAAGTCGAGAGCTTAGACCAAAACCCAAGCCTGCAACAACGGCGTAGGCGACTCGAACACAAAAAACGTTCGGATACAAACAGACGAAACTTATCCGCAAGGAATAATTAAAAAATGGCGAATGATTCTATACAAAGAAACACTCGGTGGGTGCAAACCTTCGATCGAATTCTTGAGTCCTTAAACCTTGATGCAGAACGTCCTGTGAGTGTCCTGCAAATTGAAGACGGTAGGGAAGTCGTCATTGTACAACCCAATGCCTTCACTATCTCGCGTATTTACGCGACCGGTCGACCTGATGGTATGCGTCCACACGGTGTAGATTCCTATTACGATTACTTCTTCGCAAAATTGCGAGAGTATGAAGAACAGCACGAAACCCATGAGGGGTTCCAATTGGAGTCGGAGGAATGGGAAACCCTTTTTGAGGAATCTTTTCATCGTTATACCCGTTACCTGTTATTCGCAGGTATCAAACGGTGGGAAGATGTCCAGCGCGATACTGCGGCTAACCTTGCAGTAACAAATTTGGCACGCGAATGTGCGCCAACCGAAATCGCTTGGCGGAGTTACCAATATAAGGGTTATATGCTCATGATGCACAGTATCGCCAAGGCAGAATTGAGTCTGCAAGAGGATGATACAGCGGCAGCATTGCAACATATTGACACTGGGATTCAACAGATTGGGGAGTTCTGCGGCGAATGTTTACGCGAGGAACATGGTGAAGCAGAAAATATTACTCGTGAACGCTATCTCAGCAATCTCATCGAATTTCGATCTGACTTGGAGACACTCGATTCAGACGCTACTGAAGCGGAAAGCGACGAAGAAGATATTTTGGCAGAATTGGAGAGATTGCTAAATGAAGACGAGGAATGAGGAATAGGGTATAGTCTACTATATATCGTCTTCATGTGGTGCTTGTATCAGGATACCTCCCAAGAACAGGAATGCAATGCCTCGGATGAGCACATGCAATTGTATCCCAAAGTCAAAAAGAACGCCTACTGGGAAAGCGATCACTGAAACAAAGAATAGATAACCAGCAACTGGATTTCCCCACGAATGGAGCGCGGAGCCATAGCAAACAGCAAGAAGGGAGCAGAGGAACGCACCAGTCATGAAGAGGGCTTCGCCCCATTCTGCCCACAGTGCATAGAGTGATGTGCCAATTGCCTTGGTCGCCGATTCACTGGCAAGTTCGGATAGCGAGTTTAACGGAGCAGTTTGTGAACAATGCGCTATTAATTCTATGACAAGCCAAGGGATGGCGAAACCTGCGCCCAGGGTACTTCGTGAGCTGGCATCTGAAGAGAGTAAACCGTATCCGGCTAATAAAGTTGGCACAAGTAAAATGATCGAAACGACCCCTATCCCGTGATAAATCCCGACCGTGCCCGATGGAAGTGAAGAAGTAGCTGATAAACCAAAGATAAACCAAAGACTTGACGCAAGCATGAGAAAACCGCTCAAGCCACCAGTGAGCCCACCCAGTCTATACAGTGAGCTGAGCTTTTTGTCCATTCATTCCTCCGAAAAAGTGCAAATAAAATTCTTCGTATCAGATATTATAATTCTATCGTATATTATGATTTTATAGTTTACATGAATTCGTAATTTTAAACAAACATTTTTTTTCCTAAAATATCTTGAGCAGAAAATCTGGGATTTTGGAAGGTATCCCGAATATGAATACGCAGAAAACGGTGCTTATTGTAGATGCCGATAGGACCGAGCGAGAACTTGTCTGTGAAACACTTGCAGGTCAAGGGCTGCGTCTTGTCGTCACAGGAAATATGTATCAAGCGTTTCATCATATTGAGCACCTCAAGGTCGATATTCTCATCGCACAATTGAAAGCAGAACGGATTGACGGACTGACCCTGCTCGATGCTGCGGCACAGCATCAGCCCGATGTGGGTGTCATTTTTATTACAGAACCCAACATCCTGGAAACCGATATCGGTATCAAAGCGATGCTGGCATACAAAGACACTTTTTTTCTACCGAAACCGGTTAATCCCGTTCATCTGGCGGCACTTCTGCAGAGGACGCTCGAAAATCAACGCCTCGCTTTCGAGAATCGGCAACTACAATCACAAATAGATGAGAAAGAAGGATTACGCCGTCTCACAGGAAAGTCGCCTGAGATCACGAAAATTCGCGATATGATCACGCAGATCGCACCGACTAGAGCGACTGTGATGATATACGGTGCGCGGGGTACGGGTAAAGAATTAGTCGCCCGTGCGATTCATCATCGGAGTTTACGACGTGGCTCTCTTATTGCCTTCAACTGTGCAACGCTCAACGAAAACCTCGCGGAATCTGAACTCTTTGGTCATGAGCGCGGCGCGTTTAGCGGCGCGTATCATCAACGCATCGGAAGGTTTGAGCTGGCACATGGCGGCACCCTCTTTCTTGACGAAGTCTCGCAACTTAGCTTATCCAATCAAGCACGTCTCTTGCGCGTCCTCGAAGAACGTGAATTTGAACGGGTTGGTGGTGACAAGACAATTCAGGTTAATGTACGTGTTGTGTGTGCCACAAACCATGATTTGGAAGCCGCTTGCAGAAGACGAGAATTCCTCCCAGATCTCTATGATCGGCTTAACGTAGTGCCTATCCACCTTCCAACTCTTCAGGAACGTATTGAAGATATTCCGTTGCTTGTTAAAGATTTTCTTGAAGAATTTAGCCAACAGAACAGTAAGTCTCCAATAGCAATCGCACCGGAGGCGGTTAGAACGTTGATGAAATACGACTGGCCAGGGAATGTCCGAGAATTGAAAAATTGCATTGAAGGTATGGTCGTCATGTCCAACCAATCGGTAATCCAGCAGAGTCACCTACCTGAACGCATTCTCAAATCAACGGGAACAGAGTTCTCGAATTTACTTTCGGTTCCTGATGTTTGGCAAATCGGTGATAATAATGGTGGGCAACGTTTAAATGTAGAAGTCGGTATGTCGCTTGATGAGATCAACCGAGAGGCACTGCGCGCGACTCTCGAATCTGTAGACAACAACAAAGCAAAAGCCGCAGAAATTCTCAAAGTAAGCCGACGAACAGTCCAACGGAAAGCAAAAGAGTACGGCCTGTCCGAGGAATAAAAACACCACAGTGCCCCTATTTTCCGCACTCTTCTCTGGACCCCTCAAGCGTATCAATTTAACGCAGCAAAAGTTTAGTGTTCCTGAGACAATAGTTTCTGCTTGTTCGCATAAACCTGTTTATAATAATCTACACGTTTTAGTTGCGAAGCCGCTGCCTCGTCGATGATGACAACCGTCCGGGGATGCATCTGTAACACCGATGCTGGCACCTCCGCCGTGATAGGTCCCTCAACGGCGTGGGTAATCGCTTCCGCTTTCGATTCACCGCTTGCCAGCAGCAGACACTGTTTCGCTTCCATGATCGTGCCGACCCCCATCGTAATCGCCATTTTTGGCACTGCCTCCACAGTTCCACCGAAATGCGGCGCGTTCGCTTCCAGCGTACTCTGAGTCAATGTCTTGATGCGAGTCCGAGATCCCAGAGATGAACTCGGTTCATTAAAACCAATATGTCCATCCTTTCCAATACCAAGCACTTGGATATCAATGCCACCAGCATCCACGATTGCTGTTTCGTACTGCGCACAAAATTCCTCGTGTGCCACAGCCGTACTCTGTGGGATATGGCAATTTTCTACGGGAATATTAACAGCGTTAAAAAAGTGGGTCGCCATGAAGGTGTGATAACTGTGCGGATGGTTCGGTGGAATCCCGACATACTCATCAAGATTAAAAGTCGTCACTAATGAGAAATCGAGTCCTTCCGTTTTGTGCATCCGTGCCAAAATTTCATAAAGCCCGATCGGTGTGCTACCGGTAGCGAGTCCCAAAACGAGATTTGGCTTTTTTTCGAGGGCGTCTCGAATAATTTCCGCTGAAACCGCGACGAGCTGGGCATAAGTCGGTTGAATAATAACTTCCATTTATTACGTAGAAAACTTTCCAGTTGTATTGGTATTTTGAGTTTGGTATTAAACGTTCCCAGCGATAATCCTGTCCATATCATCGCTGATGCTATGCACCCTGCCCTCGGGATTATCTCCGTCAACGGGGAGTTCCGCGGTTATGTAGTCGTCATACCCAATATCTTCAAGGGCTGCCATGACAGCGTTCCAATCGATTGTGCAGTCTTCTATCAGATAGGTAAACCGACTCTCATTCACGTTGAAACCCTTGATATGTACTTTAGAAATACGACTACCCAAAGAGCGGATCCAGTGTTGCGGATATCCATACAGGACGATGTTACCGACATCAAAATAGGCTGTTACTGTCTCGTCCTCAAATTCGTCGAGATACCGTGAAAATTCTATCGGACTGAGTAGAAATTTATTCCAAACGTTCTCAATAGCGATTGTGATACCTTTTTCCGCTGCTTCTGGAATCAGTTTACGGATTTCTACCTGTGAGCGTTCATACGCCGCCTCGTAGTGAGTTGCATCATTGACAACAGCAGGAACAAGCAATACTACGTCTGCTCCGACAGATGTCGCGGTCGCTATGGAATCAAGTATTCCCTCTCGCGATTCGGCACGTACCGTGTCATCGGCATCGGAGAGTGGACATGACCAGTGTTTGCTGTTCATCACACTAAACACTTCTAATTGATGTCGTGTTGCGATCTCTTTTGTCTCGAACCGATCGGCATCATTTGTGAGAGTGCCAATTTCGACTCCGTCAAACCCAGCTTCTTTCGCGAGTTTAAACCGTGCCTCCGTCGAATTGCCCGGTAATGAGCCGATACATATCCCTTTTTTCATCTATTCTCCTTTTGCGCTGTCTGAATTTTTAATAGGAGTTTGTTGTATGCATCTACATCTGGTGCCAGTGCGAGGGCTTGATGAATCGCTTCCAAAGCTTCGGCATATTGTGCGTTGCGGTAGTAGGTGTACGCAAGCGTATCGTAGTATCTCGCAGTTGGTTCCAAAGAGACA
The DNA here is from genome assembly GCA_965220065.1 of Candidatus Poribacteria bacterium. Lineage (GTDB taxonomy): Bacteria > Poribacteria > WGA-4E > WGA-4E > WGA-3G > WGA-3G. The sequence goes on along the minus strand of OZ244804.1, from coordinate 1,660,596 downwards.
GCCTGCTTCGCTAAGTCCATCGCCTGTTGCATCTCTTTACCGAGTCCGGCATAAAGGCGTGCTAAGTTATTATATGCTTCTGCCGCTGTGCTATCTACAACAATTGCACGCTTGAACGCGGCAATCGCTGGGTCAAATTGCTGTTGGTTGATATAGATGACTCCTAACTTCAGCCAGGTCTGTGAGTCGTTTGGTGCAATTTCTGTAGATTTCTGATACGTCAGTGCCGCTTTTTCAAACGCCTGCTGTTTGATGAAGATTTCGCCGAGATGAGTATACGCTGGCAAAAAAGACGGATGCACCTGTGTGGCAGTTTCGTAAACCCGAACTGCCGCCGTTAAATTGTTATACGCTTCGTGCAGTTCCCCTAATTTGATGTATAGCATCGGCAGATTCGGATTTGTATAGAGTGCTTCCCGAAACTGGTGTACTGTATCCTCGTAAGTTTTCAGATGTTGAAACTGTGCCATAGCAGCAGCGGCTTGTTCACTCTTTCCAAGCCGCCGATAGGTAAGCGCGCGCCGATAGTATGCCTGCGATAGATATTGATTTCGCACGAGCGCGGCATCGTAATATTTCATTGCCTGTTGTAGACGATTCTGTAGTTCTGACACCCTCCCCAGTCCGTAATAGGATTCAGTATGATCCGGATTTAAACGGATACCTTCCTGATAAGCATTCTCAGCCGCTTTCAATCGGTGCTGCAGCACATACACATCACCGAGATGGATGTGTACTTCCGAGGTTTCAGGCAGGAGGGAAAGTGCTTGTCTGAGATGGTTTTCGGCAAGTGTCAATTCACCTTGGGTTTTGTAAACGATGCCTAAATGAAGGTGCGCGGTTCCATGTACATCATGCGGTGCTTTTAGTGCCAAAGCATTCTGATATGCCGATACTGCCTCGCTTAAGCTGTTAAGCTCCTGATAGACAATACCGATGTAGCATTCAGCAAGACCGCCAACACTCTCGGATGTTGCAAATTCTTTCCGGATCGTTTGAAATTCGGTGAGTGCCAGATCGTACCGTTCCGCATCAAGGTAGCGCACGCCGCGCTCAAACCTACTGTTCAGTTCCCCTTCAGTATCGCACCATCCGTGTATGGATGAAAGCGAAATGAGGAGAACAAAAAAGGTGATTGGAGTTTTCATTGCGGGAAGTAGACGGCATCGATGCGTAAACATACGCCGATGAGAGAGTAGGGGTGGGACAGCGCGGAAGCCGTCCCAACATTTTAGGGTGTGAAATTAGTCACGACGCTTTTTCAGTTGTCCCCACGTAGAGGCGAGCTTATCCGCAGGTTCGACAGGAAGCAACCCACCCTCCATAATGTTTGTCACCTCTTTGGCACTGACGGCTCTGTCGTAGACGTAGAGATCATCGATCCAGAACTTCGCGGCGTTATAACCCGTTCTACCGATGTAAAGTTTCTCTGCCCCTTGCGCGTGGTCCTTCGGAACAGCTATCTTCACAACTTCTTTTCCATCGACATAAAACTTCAACTCAGCCTTCTCTTTCACACCTGCGATGTGATACCATTTATTCTCATCAAATGTGTCGTTTTCTCCATCGGGACCTGCACAGTGTGTGCCAGCGTTACCCGGATTAAACCGATAGTGGATGTGTAGCGGTACACGGTTACAAGTCCATATACCGGGTGAACGGTCAGAACCGGGGGCTTTTTTCGCAATAATTTGATCCCAGCCACCAGAGTTCGGATCCGTAAAGTTGAGCCAGAAGAGATAGGAGTTGTCCGTATAATCCTCTAATTCTTTGAAGGAATCGACCTGCACACTGTGGGTGCCTTTTTCAAATAACATCGCGCCTTTGTACTTTCCTTTACCTTTGTCAATCTTTCCCCCATCAACGATTTCACCATCATTTCCGTTACCGGTTCCATCTACAAGGTTTCCACCTTTCGCTTCATCGAAACTGAAGTAAAGGATTAAACCTTTATCTGTGACATTTGCAGCATGTGTGGTGAGTGCGCTGCCTATTATTAATAGCGCAACAGCGAGTACATACATAACTAAACGCATGAGTAACCTCCTCATGTCTGAAACAAAGTTAATATACTATGTGAGTCTTTAAAAAGACCACGTTTTAACCCGTGAGAATATCATACACCAAAAAACTTAAATATGTCAAGAAAAATATGCGTCTGGAACTTTCTGATTCCCCTATAAGAGAATAGATGATGTCGGATTTCGGCTATGTATATTTATATTAAAGGAAGGAGAATTAGAGACGGACGGAACTCAAGGCATTTATTGTCTTATTGTGGGCTTTTGGATGCGTGTCTATCTGCTGTCACGATAGAGAGGTGGGTTCGCTTTGGGAAACAGGTAAAACTTTGATGAACAGGCAGACACAGATGAGAAAATGGATGTGGGACGACCCCAGAGCCATCCCACATTTTATGATGTGAAATTAATCACGACGTGTTTTCAACTGTCCCCACGTCGTGGCGAGTTTGTCCTGAGGTTCAACAGGAGTGAGTAGCCCCCCCTCCATGATATTTTCTACCTCACCGGCATCAAGTGCTCTATCGTAGACATAAAGATCATCGATATAAAAGAGCGCAGAGTTATAACCCGTTTTACCGATATAGAGTTTTTCTGCTCCTTGCGCGTGGCTTGCTGGAACCGTCTGTTCCACAACTTCTTCCCCATCCACATAGAACTTCAACTTGTCACCCTCTTTGACACCTGCGACGTGATACCAGTCCCCGATTTCAAACTCGTCATCTTCTCCCTCAGGACCCGCACAGAGTGTGCCTTGGTTACCAGGATTGAACCGGTAGTGGATGTGCAGCGGCGCACGGTTACAGGTCCATATCCCCGGAGAACGATCGGAACCAGGGGCCTTTTTTGCTATAATCTGGTTCCACGCACCGGAATTCACATCGGTGAAATTGAGCCAGAAAAGATAGGAGTTATCTGTATATTCTTCTAATGCCGGAAAAGAATCGACCGATACACCGTCACCCCCATCATCGCATAACAACGATCCGTTGCCGTAGACTTTTTCGTCCGTGGCAATCTCCGCGCCATCAATTACGCCATCATTCCCGCCACCGGTTTCATCCATAACCGTCCCATTTTTTGCGTCATCGAAACTGAAATAAAGGATTAAGCCGTCGTCTGTGACTGTGGCGTGTGTAGTGAGCGCGCTGCCTACCATTAGGAATGCAACGGCAAATAGATACAATATTAAACGCACGAGTAACCTCCTCAGGTCTAAATCAAAATTAGTGTGCTGTGCGAGCCTGAAAAAGAGACTCGCGTTTTAACTCATAAAAATATAATACAAAAAAGAACTTAAATATGTCAAGGAAAATCTACATACACGTGTTTTCTATTGGAAATGGGTGATGTAGCGTCTCAGAGATATATATAAAAATACTTTGACTATAAAAATACTTTGACGTACCTTTGTTTCTGTGGTATGCTAAAAGGCACTTCAATGGATTTAAATCAGTAATCCTGAATTGACGAAGATTGCGTTATTTATTTTTTCTGAAAGGGATGCCGAAATGAAGCGTACCGATGACCGATCCATCCATGTCGTTGCCATCTGTGGGAGCCTGCGGCAAGGCAGTTCAACGCATGCCGCACTCCAAATTGCACTCTCCGCCGCTAAAGAGGCAGGTGCTGAGGTTGAGTTGCTTGAACTCGGTGAATACGATCTTGTCTTTCAAGGCTCTGTCGCGAGCGAAAGTGACTATCCGTCTGGCGTTTTCAAGTTGCGGGAAAAAGTGAAACGTGCACACGGCATACTTCTCGGATCGCCCGAATATCACGGCAGTTTCAGCGGTGTCCTTAAAAGCGCACTCGATCTGATGGGATTCGATGAATTTGAGGATAAGGTAATCGGGCTTATCGGTGTATCCGGCGGACGAATGGGTGCCGTGAATGCGCTTTCTATGTTGCGGACGGTAGGCACTGCCCTTCACGCATGGGTTGTCCCGAATGATGTATCAATTCCAAATTCATCTGAGGCGTTTGATGCAGACGGTAACTTACGCGATGCCGAATTGACAGCGCGGGTCAAAGCCGTAGGCGAACAGGTTACCGAATTTGCCGCACTTCGGAATTCAGCATGAGAACGGGACCGACGCAGAAGCACAAGACAATAGAATCCAGCGGACGAAATGAACGCAATACACAATTGGCACACATGGATTGGCACGGACGAAGCAGGAAAGGGTGATTATTTCGGTCCCCTCGTCGTCGCAGCCGTTTTTGTAGACGCAGACTGTCGAGAAACCCTCGCTGATTTGGGCATCGCTGATGGGAAAACCCTGTCAAATCGCCGTATACGTGATCTTGCTGAATTAATGCACACTCGCTATGAACGGCATATCGTTGTCGTAGAAAGAATGCCTAACGAGTATAACTCTCTCTATAACGACTTCCGTAGGCGAGGGCAAAACCTAAATCACTTTCTGGCATCGCTCCATGCAGAAGCTATTCATACCTTAGCCACTCGGGTAGGCTCGAAACACGTGCTTGTTGACAGGTTCTCTAAAGATGATCTCATCACGCAGCAACTGCGTCTTCGAACGCACAGTGGAACACAATCACAACACAGAACCTCCGCTCCACCTCAAGGCAAATTTTCCGGTCGTACACCTTTAGAAATGGAAATATTGCAGGTTCCAAAAGCAGAACGAGACATCGCCGTCGCTGCCGCCTCAATCATCGCCCGCGATACCTTTCTGAACGGAATGGAAACGCTATCCGAAGAACATGGGATTTGTTTACCAAGAGGCTCGTATCAGGTCGTAGAAGCAGGTAGGGAATTTGTCGCACTGCACGGGAGTGAGGCGTTAGGAGATGTGGCGAAACTTCACTTTCGTTTGACGGACGCTGTTCGGGCTTTTTAATTATTCCTTGCGGTTAAGTGACGTGGGTTTGTGCACTAACGTCCCGTTCTGAAATCCGCTCTCCATTTCATTACGAGCTACACGCTTTGGACCAGACCAAGAACCTGCGCGTAAGCGTAGCGGAGCGCACCCAGGAGGCCATAAATTAAAAAGATGGAAGAATTAGTTAGTGTTCATTACGCCGAAGTTGGACTCAAAGGCAAAAATAGGGTGTTTTTTGAGAAACGGCTCGTGAATAACATCAAACTGTCCCTGCGCGGCACAGGATATGCAGAAGTAGAGCGACTTCACGATAGAATTCTCGTGCACCTTGGGCAGAATACCGACATCACGGAAGTTAAAAAACGCCTGCAGCAAGTCATGGGAATCGCTTATTTTGAACTCGCCTGTCGTACCCAGAGAGACATCACCGCTATTAAAGAGGCGGCTCTACGGCAAATCCAAGATGACTGCTATGAGTCGCTTAAAGTCGAAACACGGCGGACAGATAAAACCTTTCCGTTAACCTCTCCGCAGGTGAGTGCAGAGGTCGGTGGGTATCTCGTTACGGAAACAGGCACGCCTGCCGACATGCATAATCCCGCCTTGGTTTGTTGGGTCAAAATAACACACAATGCGGCATATATCTCCACCGAGAAGATTCCAGGGATTGGCGGATTGCCAGTCGGTGTGAGTGGTAAGGTGCTCGTCATGTTGTCGGGGGGGATTGACTCCCCCGTCGCTGCGTGGCAGATGATAAAACGTGGTGCGAAAGCCGTTTTTATTCATTTTTACAGTTATCCGTACACCGATAAAGCCTCCTTGGAAAAAGTTATTGAACTTGCCCAGATTTTGGCGGTGTCGAACTATCGCAGTACTGTCTATCTCGTCCCGTTTGCTGAACTCCAGCAGATCATCGTTGCTGCAACACCGACCCCCTTTCGGGTCCTATTGTATCGGCGGATGATGACACGCATCGCACAGCGCGTTGCGGCTATGGAGAATGCAGAGGCACTCGTCACCGGCGAAAGCCTCGCACAAGTCGCATCCCAAACCCTAACAAACCTCAGAACCATTGAAGCGATCGCCGATATTCCAATTCTACGTCCGCTTATCGGCGAGGACAAGGCTGAAATTATCGAAAAAGCACAACGGATTGGTACTTTTGACATATCCACACGCCCACACCAAGATTGTTGTTCACTCTTTGTACCCAAGCACCCCGCTACCCGCGCATCGCTTACCGATTTAGCCGACGCAGAATCGGGGTTAGATATAGACGGATTGGTTGAAGAGGCGTTAAATAATCTTGAAAAACGGGTAGTCGAATTGAAAACCGCACAGAAATTCTAAAATGACGGCAGCCTGCAACAACGGCGCAGGCGACCCTAAAGGAAGGGACGTTCATGCACAATCTGCCTCATTTGACGCCTTGCGAATTATTAAAAAAGAAAATACTGCTCATTCGCCTCAGCTCTCTTGGCGACATCGTGCTTACAACACCGGTTATTCGAGCTGTCCGTGCGCATTTCCCAGATGCGTATATTGCCATGCTCGTAGGAAAACAGTCGGCGGATGTCCTTCGAGAAAATCCACATCTTGATGAGATAATTACGTTTGATCGGTCCGCTAAAGACAAGGATACAGGCGAGATGTTGCGGACTGTCCGAGTCCTGCGTGAACGTAAATTCACGCTGGCTATTGATCTCCAGCGGAAATTTCGCACTGCGCTGCTGATGTATTTCAGCGGTGCTGTCACGCGTATCGGTAAAGGTGCCCTCTGTACCGTTCGGGTCCTTGAGCGAGGTAACAAGCACGCTACAGCACACTACTTTGACCTGTTGCATGCCGCTGGAATTCCAGCAGTAGACCAAAGACTGGAACTGTTTCTTGCTGAGTCTGAGCGCAGAGATGCCTCACAGCGGTTTGACACTGCAGGCGTTACGCAGACGGGTTTAAAGGTGGGGATCTTTCCGGGGGCGGGGTGGAAGTTGCGCGAATGGATGCCCGAACGCTTCGCAGCCATTGGGAACAGGTTGGTCAAGCATTTCAACGCCGAGGTGCTGATTTTCGGCGGACAAAAGGAGTCAGAACTCGTGCAAACTGTCGCAAACCTGATGGATGCGCGTGCCGTTCCGTTTGCCGGAAATCTTCATGTTCGGGAGTTAGCCGCCTGTATTGAAAAATGCGATCTCTTTCTCACAAACGACACCGGACCGATGCACATTGCCGCAGCGGTCGGAACTCCCACTGTGTCACTGTTTGGTCCTGGCAATCATATCCGATTTCAACCGCTCGGGGGGTTGCACCAAACCATTCGCCACGATGTGCCATGCAGTCCTTGCAAGCAATTCACAGATAAATGCAAAGATAATATCTGCATGAAGAAGATCACTGTAGATGAGGTCTGGCACTCTATCTTCGATACCTTATCCGCACGCCGCTTCAAAAACACGTAGGTGGTTTTCTCCAAGCACTTTTCGAATATCCTCGTCAGAGTAACCACGATCACTTAAACCTTCAGCGATCTTGATGAACTCACTGGCATCCTTGAGCAGGTCGCCACCCCCGTCAAAGTCTGATCCGATACCGACATGATCGATGCCGGCGATGTCAATTGCGTAGGCGAAGTGATTGAGTAGTTGCGCCAAAGGAGGCATCTTCGTCCACCCATCAGCGGTGATAAACCCCGGGACAAAAGTGATGCCGACAACCCCGCCGTTAGCCGCTAAAGCTTTTAGTTGTTCGTTACTTAGGTTCCGAGGATGCCGACACAACGTTTTGCAATTGCTATGGGATGCAATAACAGGGTGTTCCGATATTTCCAGCACATCCCAAAATCCACGCTCACTAATATGAGAGACATCCACGAGCATTCCGAGGCGATTCATCTCCTTGACTAACGCCATGCCGAATCGCGTCAAACCGCCACCCAGGTCCTCTTCATCATTTCCTGTTGACGCCCATGTATTCAGGTTATGCGTCAATCCAATTGAGCGAACCCCAAGCGTATGTAGCGAACGAAGGATATTAAGGCTTCGCTCGACGGCTTCGCTATTTTCAATGACCAGAACTGCAGCGAGTTTGCCAGATGCTTTCGCTTCACGAATGTCACTTGCCTTCCGTGCGATACAGAGGTCGTTGGCATTTGCTGTCACTTCTGTCTCGAACCAGCCAAAGGCATCTAACGCATACGCGAGGTGATTTTTCCATGCGCGTGTCACGTCAACAGCGAAAAATGCCGCATCAATACCTCCCTGCCGCATTTTCGGTATGTTGAGTTGGATGCCGATAGCTTCCTCTTCAGAGGGAACGGGACCGCGCAGATAAGCGATAGTACCAACCGAATCTGTAGCATTTTGGGCGTTTTCGTCAGTAAGACTGACATTGCCTCGACGGATGTGCGCCACGATTGCATCGTTATGTGAATCTATCACAAGGGCTTGCTCGTGCAGTTCGGAAATTTGCGTTTTTAATGTCATTTCTTCGTTTTCTTTCTCCATGTCCTCTATCTTAATCTAATATGGTTTGTATCGTCCGTTCGGCAATATCAGGAGTGATTCGTAAAGTTGTAGCGACGGTATATGGGAGTTGGTGTTGCGCGACGTAATCGGATAGGTTGATGAGCGTTTCGGCAATCGCATCACGAGCAACAGCCGACGGAAAATAATTGATCTGCAAACACTCTAATGCGTGACGGTACTGCGTCCAAGGTTGCGATTGCAACACAGCCATCAATAGGATGCCGAGTCCTACCAATTCACCGTGTAAAAGAGGTCCACCATTTGTAGTTTCGCCATTAGGAGATCTCTCTTCAGCGGGTGTCAAATGGTTCTCAATGGCATAGACAAAGTAATGCTCACTTCCCTCTTCAACACGGCTATGTCCGCATTGATAGCAGAGTTGGACCTCCATACAGAGCAGATCGAGTAGAAGTTTCAAGCCGGTTGGAGTGCCGCGACCGATTTCCCGTGCGTTATCCAGAAGCGTTTGGAGAAGGGTGCCTGCTATGTCAACAGCATGCGGCGTCAGTTGTTGCTCTGATGGGTTGGCACTCATCTTCTCCGCTTCTTGCCAATCCCAGAGTGCTGTTGCGATCGATAGGACGTCCGCTGCACCGCTTGCCCGCATTGAAGCAGGGGCGTTGCACAAAACATCCATATCTATAATAACAGTGTCCGGTGCTTTTGATGGAAGATAATGGACACACCCATTTTCTCTAACGCCAGTCGCATCCGTCAGAAAAGCATCAGTTGATAGAACGGTAGGCAACGCAACGAGTGGTAACCCTTTTGCAGCTGCGACATATTTGGCAGTATCAACGGCTAACCCGCCACCGATACCATAAACCACTTCCCCTTTACACGCCTCCGCGAGCACAGCCATATCTGCCTGCGTGTTACCCTCAACGTAGATAGGGTGTTGCGTATTTATATTGATGCCGTTAACGACCTTCCATGCCGGAGCCGTTGTCAAGACGACCGCCTCGCGAGGCTCCTTAACATTCGCGAAAGGAGATCTTACAATACTTGGCAATCGTCCAATCTTTTCATGAGAACAATCATCTCGCAACATCTTTTTAATTTTACCCTATGGTATCTCCACGAGATATATCTGTCGGGAGCCTTCATGAACTGAGTCGAAGGTAATCGTTTTTCCATCGGGTGCCCAGCGTGGATGCAAATCACATCGGATATCTCCAACAAACTGTTCCTCATGATGGAATTCGCCCAAAACGATTTTTCGGTTTTCAGCGATATTGTAAACCATAAGTTGTGCCAAACGTGCTGGAGCACGAGGGTAGGTATCACAAAGCAACCACTCGCGGTCTGGTGAGAATGAAGCGTGTCCATCGTTCGGCAGGACCCCACGTCCGATCGGCGTGAAATCGCAGATCCCATCCGTAAATTCAACGAACCCCATCTCACCGGATATGTCTGAAGAGACAAGAATCCGCGTGGGGGTCCGCCAGTCGAAATGAGACACTCGATAGTCGAATGAAATTTGCATTTCCAAATCGGAGCCATCAGGATTTACCGTCCAGAGTGAAGTGTAATGTCCCCCTGTTTCCCGACGGACTCGACAGAAGAATAGAAGTCGTGTCCCATCTGTATTAAACAGAACATGATTGAACCAAGTCCGTTTGCCTATCATCCGTTTGTCTCCGCTTTCTCGGATGACATCGGCGATAGAGAGGACAAGTTTTGAACTTCCATCTTGGAGGTTGAGTTGATATAAACCGTCGTCCTCCGGTTGTGCTATGACCTCACTGGATTCAGTATGCGTAGCGTAACCAACGACAGCACGACAGTGTGCCATCCGTCCGTAGTTAAGTCCAATCGCAAGTGGAGCCGTCGGTGATACAGCCGCGATCGCACCCTGAATTGTTCGGGTGGCACCCGTACTTGGATTCAAAGCACGTGATACAAGGTTGCCATCTTTCCAATCGTTAAATGTGAATTCCGCGCAGGCGGCGTTGTGCACGCTATTCCCGCTGCAGTTTATCCAGTGCAGCATACTTCCCTGTTGGAGGTTAAAAGCGGCGGTCTTCGCGTGCGGCATAAATTCGTGGGTTTCGCGATGAATCAATCCAACTGTTGCCACATCTTCGGGCAGAGGACGGTGCGTATGAAAATCTGTCTCTAATGCGAGATGATACCTTGTTGTGCTATCCCACGGATTAATGCCGTAGTATCCAAAAAAATGGTGCTTTGGACTCGCGGATAATCTTTCTATGTACATGTTTACTTTACCGACAGTAAATGCTTAAATTCCGACGACGAAATAATTACTGCGGGATAAATCCTATTCTACTTGAAAAATCGGAAATTCTTCTAATTCGTAGAAATTCGCAATTTAGGTGATTTATTAATTTGACGTATTCCTTTAACTTTGGCATAATTGAAACTCAGGACATCCATATTAATATATCATACAATTGAAATGATTAACCCAATATACTCTTTTTTTCAGACTTAACTGCGAATTTTGAAACCGAAATTTAACTTTCATCGTTTTTCTATAGCAGTCGACCTTTTAAAGAAAATATGTGGTTTTCCTGAATGAATCTGGCACCTTCCCAAACAAGCACATATAAGCCTATTTGTATTCTTAACCACAGACGACCTGGGCGTTAGAAAAATGCAGTTTGCAGCAAAAACAGATACAGGTAAACTTCGTGAAAGAAACGAAGACCGATATTACTTTGACACGCAACTCCAGCTATTTGCCATTGCTGACGGTATGAGCGGGCATGAAAGCGGAGATGTCGCAAGTCTGATCGCGCTTGAGATCATTCAGGAGTGGGCGAAAACCCAAGCATCCCCGCAGAGCGACTTAGGTCCCATGAAAAGGCTCGCAGTTTTGACCGAACTCGCGGAGGAAGCGAATCAAAGTATCTACACTGCCGCGGAGAACAGTGGCAAAGCGCGCGGTATGGGGACAACCCTCATCGCAGGCTTTGTTACCTTCAGCTACCTCACTTACGTTCACGTTGGTGATAGTAGGCTTTACGTCTTACGCGATGGAAAGATCACACAAATAACAACAGACGATACATTCGTTCAAAAGATGGTCGAAAAGGGTGAAATAACTCCCGAAGAAAGCCGTGTTCATGAAAAACGAAATATTGTTACACAAGCTGTCGGTTTGATGCCCACTGTCACTGTCAGCGCTGATGCATACCCGCTTGGTCCAGGGGACATCGTCCTTGCCTGTACTGATGGCTTGCATGACATGATTGTCGATGATAATGAGATTGCTGAGATTATCATAACTGCCCGTAATATTGAAGAGGCAGCAGAAAATCTCGTCAACAAAGCACTCGATTATGGCGGCACCGATAACGTCACAGTTCTTCTTTTTGCCATCGATTAACCTACCTAAGTGATCTTCCTCGTTTTCTCTATCCCAGATTCTTAACAATTCATCTCGCCAAGACGACGCTACCCCTCTGACGTACTTTTCTCCTGCTCACCAAAAACCAATGCCCCATCAGGATCCATCTCCTCCTCCCATGTTTCTTGGTGGATAGGCATTGTTAATTCTGGCAATTCAATCCGGTGTGCCTCAGCCCACAAGCGTTCAAGGTTATAGTAGGAGCGCCTATCGGAAAGAAAAACATGTACGACAAAGTCCACGTAGTCTAACAGAATCCAATCTGCTTTGCGTTCACCTTCCTGGTGCCAAGGACGCTGTTCCCAGTTCGTCTCGAGTTCCTCAATAACGGCTTGTGATATACCTTCTACTTGAATATCAGAGGTGCCACTGAAGATTGCAAAAAAATCTGTGAAGCCATCAAGTTCCCGTAGATCGAGAATGACTCCGTCCTGTGCACGTCGGCTCATCGCTGCAGATGCCGCAGCGTTCACCATGTCTAACGTATTCTTTTCAGTTCCCATTTTTTAATTATTCCTTGCGGTTCGGTCAGGTTGGTTTGACATTTGACATGCCTTTCCGTAGAGCCAGCCCGGCGCATTGCTTGGGCTTACGTTCTTTGGCACTATCAAGGTGCTCTTTTAATTATTCCTTGAAATTCGGTGCACTTTTGATATAATTATGACTCGTGCGGTGGTGCGCGGAAACGATCTTCGTTCTTAAATCTCGCTACCTGCCAACGTCCTGTTATAGGTATGAAGCGTATTCGGATGAATCAATACTCCTTTTTCTAAGAGATACACAATTTCTGTACGTGCCACATGATGCACTGCTCGGTCCAAATCTGTGTGTGCCAGTTCCCGCACGACATCGACCTCCTTATGGGTCCGTGTTGGCTCTGCAAAGTCCGCAATATATAATATCTGCGCAATAATACCCATCGATGGGCTACCTGTCGTATGGTTCCGAATAGCTTCAAGGACTTCAAGCTCGGTTACAGCAAACCTCTCTATTGCAATTTTTACGCCGATGAATGGATGCAAAAGAGACGGATTTCGCTCTTCAACCGGATCAAGACGAATCTCATAGCGTTTTATTTCGCTGCGTAATTCTTGGGTACTCATCCATTTTGCACTATCATGCAAAAGCGCAGCGAGGTTGGCATGCCAGACGTTAGCCCCATGAACACGTGCTAAATCAACACTCATCTCTTGTACAGAGAGGACATGCCGATAGCGTTTCTCGCTCAGTTTGTTTAAGAGATACTGCTGAATTTCGACCGACTTCGGATGTGCCCGAAGTTCCGCTAATGTGCAATTCATCTAATATTGAGGTAGTTTCTAAACCTTACCTTCTTCCCCGACTTCAACCCGTTAGTCGGTATCGTCGTCAGTGCGTACGCCCAGTTCGGCGAGTTCGGCAAGAATCTCATGTTCGGTGTCTGACAAAATCGTATTTGGTACTGGCGCACTAATAGTGTATTCCTCGTTCAACCACTTTGCCAAGTCTGCGGCTTTACACCGCGCACTACAGAAAGGGAAGTTTTTCGGTAAAGGCGTTCCCTCTTTCCACACAAAATCGTATACTGTTCCGCACATACTACATGTGTGTTGCATTTTATTAATTATTCCTTGCGGTTAAACAACGTGTGTTTGAACTTTAGCATCTGTTTCCAAGAATCCGCCCTCTGCTCCGCTTACGGGCTGCTGTTTCGGCTCATAGATACAACCGATGCTGTTCGATATAGGCATCGACCCCTTCCGGCACGAGATATTGGATCGAAAGACCTTTCCGAACCCGTTCTCGGATAACTGTAGCGGATATATCAACGCCTGTTATCGGGAAGGTGGTAACCTTTTTGCGAATTTCTAATGGAACTCGATTCAAGTCGTAATTTGGACGTGTTGTCGCGATCATAACGCATCGTTCCAACACTTCGTCGAAATCCTTCCAAATTCTATACTCAATAAGAGAGTCCGCTCCAATAATCCATGCCAGTTCAGTCGTTTCTCCATACAATTCTTTCAAGGCTTTCAGGGTCTCAATAGTATATGACGGACCTGCGCGTTCCAACTCGATGCGTGACACTTCAAAATGCGGATTCTCTGCGATTGCTAAAAGCACCATTTGATACCGGTGTTCCGGTTCGATAATATCAGCGTCTGCAACCTTATGTGGGGGTCTGGCAGAAGGAATGAACAGAATTTTATCGTAACCTAACCCTGTTCGAACCTGTTCAGCACTGATCAAATGCGCGTAGTGAATCGGATTGAATGTCCCACCCATCACTGCGATTTTTTTCGTAGTTTTTAGCATCAAGATGTCCATCGAATGCAAACTGACTTGGGAAACCCAGCGTTCTGTGTACTTCTTTAACACTCTTCCGTCAAATCCCACCCTTTAGGTTGCGGGATGTAGACAGCATAGGACTTTGTTCTTGAAAAAAGATTGACATTCAGTAAAAATGTAGTATAATTATAGCATCACAGTGGCAGACATGTCAAGCGTAACCGCAAGGTTACGTGTCTGCCTACCCACTTGACAGGGGTTAAAACTGTGTTCTGTGATAGCCCATGAAAACGTATAAATATGAGTTATATCCCCAGTCAAATATCATACAGATTGGCAATTTGATAGACGATTTGCATAGCGTGCATATTCACTTACTTCTCTTGCAACGGCGTTACTATCGTTTATTTGGTAAGTATGCCTCACTCTCTCGTATTTTGAAACATATAACGAAGTTAAAACGGACAACGAAACCGCACTGGAATCAACTGCCGTCGCAAATGATACAAGACGTTGCGATCCGTATTGATTTAGGCTATCAACGTTTCTTTGATAACATTGAAGATCGCAAAGTAGGTAAAACGAAACGTAAAGTCGGTAAACCGAAAATCAAACCGAATCACAAATACAACTCCGTGACGTTCACACAAGCAGGATTCAAAATAGAGGGAAACCGCCTAACAATCAACAGTCTAAAAAAGTCGTTCACCTTTTGGAAACATCGTAAGTGGACAGGCACGATAAAGAAAGTAACGATCAAATGCGATAATGTCGGCGACTACTATTTATACTTGATTTGTGAGGATTACAAACCGTCCAAAAAACTCCCATTGACCAGTAGTGAGGCAGGGGCAGACTTTGGTAGTAAAACATTCCTCACACTCTCAGACGGCATAAAGATAGAGTCTCCACAATTCTATAAGCAAAGTCTCAACGCAATCCGTTCAGCAAACAAAGCACTCTCTCGTAAGCAATATCTTTCTAATGGGTGGTATCGTGCCAAACGACACCTCTCCCGTGTCCATAAGGATATAGCAAATCGTAGACGCGATTGGTTTTTTAAGTTAGCCCTCCGTCTTGTGCGTAAATACGATAAGATTGCGATTGAAACACTCAATCTTGAAGGTATGAAAAAACTTTGGGGACGCAAAGTTTCTGATATTGCCTTCGGTGAATTCTCACTGATACTTCAGTGGACATGTGCCAAATACGGTAAGGTGTTTGCGAAAGCAGGAAAGTGGACTGCCACCACAAAAGCCTGCCACGTCTGTAAACACAAGAATGATTCTATCACACTCTCAGATAGATACTGGACATGTCCAAGTTGCAGTACCGCTCATGATAGAGATATAAACGCTGCGATAAACATTTTGCAGGCTGGGGTACCCAGGACCTAAACCTGATAAAACCGATCTGATTCGGAATAAGAGCCTGCGGGTGGAGCGATAATAAGACGGTGGCCCCTTTTGGGAAAACCGCAGTCGCTATGAAACCGAAGCCCCGCGATTTATCGCGTGGGTAGTATCACAGTATATAGATTTGTGGGAGAAAAGTCAACGGAAAAATCGTGGTGCGCTAACTCCCTTGAACGCGAGATTTATAATCGTCATAAGCCCTCTCAATCTGCTTTGCTGATTCTTCCGCCCCGAGGAAATGCGCCCCGGTCAACACAACTGGAGGTTTCCCACGCTCCGTCAGGAGTTCAGCAACCCGGCATTTAATAGCATTGACAATCGAAAGTGTACCGATACTGGACGTAGGTCCCACAGGGTATGCCAAATTCGGAATGTCTACGACGGCATCTCCCGGCGGATTACAGTTGTCGATCGTTAAATCGGCGATTTCAAATAAACGCTTGCCGGACGTGTGTTTTGAACTCGATGCCCTGCTGTGTGCGATTGAACTCACCGCAATGACAGGCAAATTCCGTGCCTTCGCTCCCATCGCCATTTCGATCGGGAGGATGTTCGTGCCGGAATTAGAAAACACCATCATGCAGTCGTGCGGACCGAAGGTGAAGTTGCGCAGGATTACCTCTGCATATCCTGAGACGTTTTCCAGAAAGAGGGCTTGACGTTGACCGTTACAACCGACGACTTGGTTGTGGAACGTAACCGCTAATTCGACGATAGGAAAGAAGCCCGGAAAACTGCCGTAACGTGGGAAAATTTCTTCGACCGGCATACGGGAATGTCCGGATCCGAACAGGTAGACGAGACCATCTTCCGCTATAGTCTCTGCGCACATTTCAGAGGCTTGCGCAATCGCCTCGGTTTGCGTCGCTTCAATCTGTTTCAAAACGTCCTGTGCAACGTGTAGATAACGTAGATGGGAAGTACTCATAATATTGGTGTTTGCTATAGCCTCGATTGCTTGATTTATGGATTCCCAATAGGGAGTTATAACGAAATGTCGCTATCTATCTTATCATACTTCGCCTGCTATTGCAATCTTTTATAGCAAAATCTCAGAGTCTTTCGGTTTCCCATTTTTTTGATTTTTTTTCATACTTGCCAGTGGATACGATATGCGATTTATGTCTCAATTCCGCCTATGAATAGAAAGCAAAAGGCGAGGTGAGCAACCTCGCCAATGGGTGAAATAAAATAGACATTAAGACGATAGGGACGTTAGAAAAGCGTTTCACGCATTTTAACTCACATGAGTCAAAGGAGATGGTAACACCGATACACGGACGGTCCTTCTGAAACTCTGTTTTCATAGGTACGCGTATCTGGCATTGGTTATATCACACTGCAGTTATCCGCTCTGAAACCGCATTTTGCGTTGCTAACATAGCACTTCGCAGTGAGTGGAAATAATTCCGTTCTGCTCTCCTTATTCGCTTCTTATCGCCTTCAGTGCGCGCGGCTACAAGTGTTTCCCAGTTTAACGCCAGCATACGGTTTGATTTCTGTAGTACTTTCCAATACGCTTCCGAAGCCATTGTGTCTCTCCTTACGCTATTGGTGAATGGTTCACTGAGAAGACGGAATGCATTTTCTTCGTCCATACTTCCCTTTTACCAAAATAAAAACGTTAGACTACGGATTTCGGTTTCAAATGTTAATATGCTTATGCGTCTGAGATCTGCACACAACGCTTACCGACTGCTACCATCTAACGAATTCGATACCGCTCGACGGCGTCCATATCGAGACTGATACCCAATCCCGGCGCATCCGAAAGATTGATCGCACCGTTTGAGAGATCCATACTGCCACCAGAAAGATCATCAACGCGGATGTGCGGGAGTTCGTCAATCGGCATTGTGCAATTTGGCAGCGTACATGCGATATGTGCCGCGAACGTCGAAGCGACACATGAACCGAACGCAAAAATCTGCACCCAGATCGGTAGGTCCGCGGCTTCAGCAACGGCGGCACTTTTGCGAAGTCCTGCAACGTTTCCACCCATATTGACCGCATCCACAGCACCTGCGAGGATATTCTCTAAAATTCCTTGTGGTGCTCCGAGATGTCGGGCGACTGGAACTTCCACCTCCTCTCGCATCTGGCGGTACCAAGACAAATCCTCAAATCGGATCGGGTCCTCGTAGACTTCAATGTTATACGGCAGCAATTCTTCCGCCAATCGGAGACCGGTTTCCAAATCCCCAAATTCCGTGTTTGGATCGACACGGATCTGGAAATCAGGACCGCACGCTTCTTTGATGAGGCGCGCGGTTTCGACAATATTCGCTTTCCGAGCCTTGAGTTTATGTACCCGGAAACCCATGTTCGCAGCACGTTCTGCCTCTGCCGCCGTCGCTTCCGCTGGCATCGGTGGCGACCAGTAGGCGAGTTCAACGCTATCTCTATACTTCTCACCGATTAACTTATGCACAGGCACTCCCAATGCCTGTCCTGCCAAGTCGTAAAAGGCGCATTGGAAAACAAATGACTCCGAGGCAAGATCAATATCCCATAGATTTTTGCCGACGTATCTTTCAGTAATCTGGTCAGCCTGATCTGTAATATCGCTGTTCAGGGAATTGCTCTCACCCAACCCTGTCAGTCCTTCATCTGTATGCACCCAAACCAAGGTGGTCGGGTACTCCATACCCCGGTGTTCCTGTATCGCTGGGATGAACGGGATGGAGATGGTTCGGTATTCAAAGCCTGTGATCTTCATTGGTTTCCCTCCAATCTCTGGTTTTTCGTAACTGAAATTTTATGCGATTTATCGGATTGGTGTCAAACATATTATGAGCGATTGACATATTTTCTTCTGGATTTTGGATTGATAGTCTGCTATAATTTCCCTATATCCCGTAATCACAAAGGGCACTACCTATCTGTCCCGACAAAAAAGGAAACTGTTTGTAATGAAGCACATAAAAATTCCTGGAGTCAGCAAAGAGATCTCGCATCTGATTCTGGGTACCATGATCTTTTCACCTGTAAAATTCGACTATAGCACTGAAATGCTCGACGCTTTCATTGAAGCCGGTGGAAATGCCTTTGACACAGCACACGGGTATGGCGGCGGTGATAGTGAAATGCTCATCGGCCTCTGGATGCGGCAACGCGGTAACCGAGACGAAGTCTTTCTCATTGACAAGGGCGGACATCCACAAGGCAGAGTCCCGCGTCCACGTCTCTCCCCCGAAGAACTCAAAAGCGATCTCGATGAGAGTCTCACCCGACTCCGAACCGATTATATCGACCTTTACATGCTCCATCGCGACGACCCCGTGATTCCCGTTGAAACCATCATCGATTACCTAAACGATGAAATCGGTGCAGGACGCATCCGAGCGGCTGCCGCCTCTAATTGGCAACCACAGCGTATCATTGATGCAAACACCTACGCCGCTGAAAACGGGTTGGCAGGATTCGTTTCCTGTAGCAATAACATCAGTCTCGCCGTACCGATGGAACCGATGTGGGGTGGTTGTGTCTGCGTCGACGATGCCGCTCGCGAATGGCATAAAGGGAGTCAGTTCCCGTTGATGCCCTGGTCCTCGCAAGCACGGGGTTTCTTCAGTGGGGCGTTCACACCAGAGAATCGCGAAAACGGAGATATGGTGCGCGTCTACTACAACGACGGTAATTTTGAAAGACTCGGACGCGCACAGAAATTAGGTGCGAAATATGGCTATTCCCCAATTCAGGTCTCCCTCGCATACTGCTTGAATATTCCATTTCCCGTTTTTCCAATCGTTGGACCTGTAACTTTAACGGAGATGGACTCTTCGCTCGGTGCAATGGCACTTGAACTTTCCGATGCTGAAATGGAATGGCTTAACTTAGAAACAGATAGGAACCCTTTATGATAACTCGGGTTTTTTTCCTATTGCTCTGCTTTCAATTCATTCTTCTTCCGCTCGGTTTCGTGCAAGAAAGCTGAGGCGCGTGAAGCAATCCCGCAATTCCACGAGGTGGGATTGGTGAAGTCAGTTTGACTTCAGAAGAGATGAAGCGATTTCAGAGTACCGTCAGTATGATGCGATGGTTCGATGCACAGGGCGGACACGTCGAAACAGAAGGCGTCTCACGAGATGGAAAGGTAATAGACGTACCACTCCACCGACACCATGTTAAACTGAACATTTTTCGCATTGATATTGGCTTGAAGTATCAATTCGGTTCTCACTGGATGCTTGAAACGAATGTCCCCTACGAGACCAAAGTCCAAGAGGCAACCGTCGAAAAAATTGATCCCGTCACACCTGAACAGTGGGACGCGATTGTACGTAATGGAAACAACCATCATCGAAACGAAACCTATACCGGACTCGCCGATGCCGATGTCCTATTAGCACACCATGCTCATGGGATATTTAAGGAGGACGATTTTTTTACAGGACGGATCGGAACCACAATCCCGTTCGGTAAGACCGAGGAAGATCCATGGAAGTTGGGAGCTGCCGGACTTGAGCATCTCCATATCCAGTTCGGAACCGGCACCTTCAATCCAATCTTAGACCTGCATTACAGCCTCCCGCTCTATAACGGGTTGGGTGTAAACGCCAGTATTCGTGGCAAGTTTCCGTTCTACGAAAACAGCAAAACCTATCGTGCCCCTCGGGAACTTACCTACACAGGCGGTCTCAATTATCGTTTCAACGATTGGCTTTCGTTACAGGCAGGCTACCTCGGCTTTTATCAGACCTACGCCTATTGGGCAGGAGAACTGGACATCAATACTGGACTCCTTTTCAGCATGGCATCCGTTGGTGCATCGATTGTAACACCTTATAACGTCCCTGTGTCTGTAGCATTGATATTACCCTTGAGTCAAAAAACGCTTTATGAAGAGAGCGACGCCTTTGAATTTGGTCCTTTGGTGTCGTTAACCGTTCTATATTCATTTTAAGGTGTTAGCACGTCTGATTTTCACTGATAGGAACGTCGTATTTACTTTCACAAGGTTTTTGAGGAAGAACGATGCAAATCATATTGCCGAAATCTCCAAGTCAATATTGTGTAGCCTTAACACTAACTCTTTTTTTCTTTGGCTGTGGGGTGCCGAATAATCCGTATCCGAAGTCTCAGCACGATCAAGAAATTTACTACAGCACGTTCGATGAAGAGCCGAAACATTTCGATCCAGCGATCTCCTACAGTTCGGACGAATACCGATTTATTCAGCAGATTTATGAACCACCGTTGCAATATCATTACTTGAAAAGACCTTATGAACTCATCCCCTTGACAGCAGAGGCGGTCCCACAACCCAGCTACTTCGATGCTAACGGACAACAGTTACCGCTAAATGCTCCTGCCGAATCAGTGGCGCGTGCCGTTTATGAAGTTCGTATCCGTCCGGGAATTATGTATCAACAGCATCCTTGTTTTGCGAAGACTGAAGCTGGAGAGTGGCGTTACCGAAACTTAACAAAATCGGACGTTAAGGGGTTTAACGAGGTCAAAGATTTCCCGATGACGGGCACGCGCGAACTCATCGCTGCGGATTACGTCTATCAGATCAAACGGATGGCGGATCCGAGCGTTGCCTGCCCTATTCTCAGTACTCTGAAGGATTATATCCTCGGTATGGAGGCGTATTCAGTCGCTATAGCTAACGGACAAAACGATGCTGCTTTCCCCGGTGTCGAAGTCGTGGATCGGTATACCTATCGGATTATCCTTATGACGAAGTATCCGCAGTTTGTCTATTGGTTAGCGATGCCGTTCTTTTCACCAATGCCGAAAGAGGCTATTGATTTTTACAGTCAACCGGCTGTCAAAGATCGAAACATCACGATTGACAGGTTTCCTGTAGGAACGGGTGCTTATCGGATAGAAACCCTTCTGGCACATAAAGAGATAGTTCTCGTCAAGAATGAGAATTTTCGGGTGGTGCGCTACCCATCAAGTGGGGAACCCGGTGATAGGGAAACCGGACTTTTGGACGACGCATGGGAAATCGTTCCGTTTATCCCAAGAGTCGTCTACAAATTGGAAAAGGAATACATTCCGCGCTGGAATAAATTCTTACAGGGGTACTATGATACTTCTACTATCTCTTCTGATACGTTTGACAGTGCCGTCACGTTCAATGATACAGGTGATCCGAGGGCAAGTGAAGCAATGAAAACAAAGGGTATCCTGCTGCGAACTAATGTCCAACCGACAACAAGATACCTTGCTTTCAATATGCTGGACGATACCGTCGGTGGGTACACAGAGGAAAAGCGGAAACTCCGTCAAGCCATTTCGATCGTTTTAGATTATGAGGAGTTTATTGAAATCTTTATCAACGGACGCGGTATCAGTTCACATAGTCCCATTCCACCCGGTATCTTCGGCTACGAATCGGGTGAGAGTGGCATAAACGCTTATGTCTACAATTGGGATGCTGTGATGCAACGCCCTATTCGCAAGTCCATTGAAGAAGCAAGGCAGCTGCTTGCAGAGGCAGGCTATCCGGGCGGGCAAGATAGTAAAGGAAATCCTCTCGTCGTCTCTTTTGATAATGCATGGAACTCCGCAGGAGCCACAGCATACTTAACATGGATACGAAAGAAGTTAGAGCAACTCGGCATCACAATGGAGAACCGCACCACTGATTACAACCGGTTTCGAGACAAAGTGAAGAACGGGAACTTCCAAATTATCTCATGGGGATGGCACGCCGATTATCCTGACGCCGAAAATTTTTTGTTCCTCCTCTACGGTCCAAATAGCAAAGTCCGGCACGATGGTGCAAATTCTGCGAATTATGGTAACGCGGAGTACGATCGGCTCTTTGAACAGATGAAAAATATGGAGAACTCGCCGGAACGGTTGGCAATAATTCGTGAAATGAGTCATCTGCTGCAACGAGATGCTCCGTGGGTTTTTACCTATCATCCTGTCAGTTTCGGTTTGTCGCATCAGTGGGTGAAGAACAGGAAGCCGAGTTCCCTGGGGGGTGGAACGCTGAAATATATTCGCATCGATGCTGGTCAACGGTCAGAAAATCGGCAGGCGTGGAATCAACCCGTCGTCTGGCCCCTATGGGTAGGTCTCGCTCTTTTCATTTTAGGGACTATTCCAGCTGTGATTACAATTTGGAAACGGGAACGGGGTCTTTAATTTATTGACTCCTGAGCCGCTCTCCATTATTTCATGACAAGCAGGTTCTTGATGTGTTTCAACTGGATTTGAGAACATTGCCGTTCCTTTTCTTAAATCAAACCCGTAGCCTGCAACAACGGCGCAGGGTTTTTGCTTGGGGTTTTTGCTTGGGTGTTTCCTCAATTTCTTCAAAATATGAGGAACACACGTCAAAGTTCTAACGAGCGTTGTTTCTCCGCAAGGTATAATTAAAAAATTTAAAAATGACCGCTTATATTGTTCGACGGATCCTTTACGCAATCCCAATCTTGATCGGTGTGAACATCACTGTATTTCTACTTTTCTTTGTTGTCAGTTCTCCTGACCAGATGGCACAACAAATTCTCGGTGAGAAGAACATTACGCAGGAAGATATTGACAATTGGAAGCAGCAAAACGGCTATCATCTGCCCCTCTGGTTTAATACCAAAGTATCTGGAACCGAGTCTTTTACACAGACTATTTTCTTCCAAAAATCGGTAAAACTCTTTTTCTTTGATTTTGGGACATCGGATGCCAACAACATTGACATCACATCACAGATTTCTCAACGAATGTGGGCGAGTCTCGCGATAACACTCCCGACCTTTCTGATTGGCATTCTGGTAAATATCACCCTTTCAATGATTGTCGCTTACTACCGCGCAACTTATGTCGATTTCTGGGGGACAATCCTTGCGGTTATTCTCATGTCCGTCTCAACACTTTTCTATATTATTGGTGGGCAATGGGTATTCGGAAAAATATTGAGACTCTTTCCAATCTCTGGATACGATTCCGGTACAGATATGCTGAAGTTCGTTATCCTGCCAGTGGTGATCGGCATAATTGGGGGTGTCGGCACCGGTATCCGTTTCTACCGGACGATATTCCTTGAAGAAGTCAATCGGGATTATGTCCGTACAGCACGAGCAAAAGGGTTGAGCGAAGCGGTGGTTCTCTTTAAACATACCCTGAAGAACGCAATGATTCCGATTCTAACGAACGTGGTTTTGGTCATTCCATTTCTCTTTATCGGAAGTTTGGTGATGGAAGCGTTCTTCGCTATTCCAGGGCTTGGAGGTTTTACGATAGAAGCCATCCATGCACAAGACTTCGCGATTGTACGAAGTATGGTTTATATCGGTTCCGTGCTGTATATTGTCGGTTTATTACTCACCGACATCAGTTATACGCTGGTTGACCCGCGCATTCGGCTTGGATCTTCCATGTCATAACTTATCCGTGAATACATCTACTTCACAGTTGGGTCAAAATGGTCTCACGAAATAGAAACTATCAAATTATGCAAGGCGTAATGAGTCTCATATTGGGGTGTTTCAGCATCGGTTTGTTGATAACGCTCCGGGGTTCAGGGTATTCAACCGCAATTCTCTTCACCTTTCTGATTGTAGGAATCGCCCTAATCTTCTCTGGCGATTATCTCCTGAATCCGTTCAAACTGCCAGTTACGTCTCGAAAGCAAGAATTGGCAAGCGACATCGGGCTTATCGCCTATGGAGCCCTGTATTTCGGCATTGCCATGTCAAAACTCCTACAACCGCGATGGTTCATCGTCAATTTGCCGGTCTTCTTACAACCGATTTGGGTGCGACGTTGCTTAGCCGGCGTTGGGATTGTCCTGATTGCTGTTGGTATCTATGGGATTTATAAGCTGTTCTCGGAGGAATTGCCGTTAGAGTCTTCGGAATAGAATCAACACTGATTGTACAAAGCACGGCTAATAACCGCGCTGAATTACGATAGATTTACTTCGCAATAATCACGGCATAGCGAAGGGGTGTCTCGCCAACATTGCGTATGCCGTGTAACACTTGACAATCAACATGAACGGCTTCGTTATCGCTGACACGATGCGTCTGATCCCCAAATAAGACCTCACCTTCACCCGAAAATACATAAAAAATTTCTTGACCTTCGTGCGTATGGGGTGGATGTGCGCGCTGTCCAAGTCCCACTTCAGAAATATGAAGGTGGAGTTGTTCCCGATCCGCCCCGGCTTCAAATATAAACCGATTGATACCTTTGATGTCGTTTCTAATCTCTTTTTCCATGAGAATTTCCCCTTTTCAGTTGAGTTTGGCACACAGAATTGGATCTAAAAGATTGGCATTAATTTAACACGTCGCTTAGAAATTGTCAATTGACTTGGTTTTTTAAATATGCTACAATGTGCGAATATCGTTTTAGTCCGACAATGGATACGTCACATTCAATTCTCAAAGGAGAACAAGACGATGGATAGACCTGAGAACCAACCAAATCAAAAGGCGGCGATGCACGTCGGCGTTCAAGGCATCGGTACATCTCCTAAAGAGTTAGCATTCCTCGTTCGCCACGGCGTAACGCATATGGATACCACCCCTGAGAACACCGAAACCCAAACGCTGATTCAACATAAGGAAGAAGCGGCAGAAGCCGGTGTCAGCCTTGAGATGATTCATATCGAAATGCCGAGGAGTATTACGCTTGCGCAAGATCCGCAGCGCGACCAGGATATCGAGGGAGTTTGTAAGACGATCGAGAATGCGGCGGCGGCAGGTTTACGAGGTTTGAACTATAATTTTTGCATCCTTGTCAATCAACGCACCGAGAGTACATTCGGACGCGGCGGCTCGAGTTACAGCACTTTCGACTTCTCCAAATACGACAATGAAACGCTCTCAGAGGCGGGTGAGGTGAGTCGTGAAGAAGCGTTTGATCGGATCGCGTATTTCCTTGAGCGTATAATCCCAGTTGCCGAGGCAAACCGAATTCAAATGGCGTGCCATCCAAACGATCCACCCGCGCCTATTTTGAGAGGTGTTGAACGCTGGAACTATCCAGTCTTTGAGGGCATGAAACGTTACGCTGAGATCTCGGAGAGTCCGTATCACGGTTTCAATTTCTGTTGCGGAACAGTTTCGGAGGGTTTAGACGACCCCGGCACTGAATTCTACGAAATTCTTCGGTACTTCGGCGAGCGAAAGAAACTTTTCAACATTCACTTTCGTAACATTCGCGGCGGACTGCACAACTTCCAAGAGGTTTGGCCCGACGAGGGACATCTGGACATGCACACAGTTGCCCAGACGCTGCGAGATGTAGAATATCCCTACATGTTAATGCCCGACCACGCACCAGGACATCCAGACGATCCAGCACCACCGGGTGTTTCTGGTAGAGTTCGACAGGCGTGGGCATTCCAGTTCGGATACATCATCGCCCTGATTCAGGCAGTAAATTCGGCAAAAGACCCGCATCTGGCGTGATAGCAAATTACGCCTTCAGGACAAGCGGCAATGGTACCGGTTGGGAAGCATATTATTCACGAGGCGGTTGGAAAGGGGCTTGGAATCAAGGAACCGTCAAGAAAGATGAATGGTTGTACATGACGGCAACCTATGATGGAGAAGACACCATCAAAATCTACGAAAATGGATCTGAAATCGGTTCTGTTGGCGGTCACGGCGGACCGGCACCCCGGAATGATACGGACGTCAACATCGGCGGTTGGACCAACAATACCTCTGAGACACTTGACGGTATGCTTTATGACATCGCGCTTTTTGACGTCGTGCTGTCAGAAGAAGACATAAACTCCCTGATGGACGACGGGCTACCGTCCTTAGTCACTCCTGTTGAACCCGCTGGTAAACTCGCAACGACATGGGCAGACATCAAATCTCAATGATGCAGGACTTACGTAACAATTGAATGGTATACTGATGAACATTGGCGAGGTTTCCTAACCTCGCCAGCAAATACATGGATACGTGTTAGTTCTATAATAGTTGAACAAACGGTAAATTCAACCCTTAGGAGGTAAACATGAAATCCGTTATAGTTTGCTTAGCGATCATCGCCATCAGTCTGGTCTTCACAGTCCATACTTATGCGGAGGTCGACTTTGAAACCGCAAGAGGCATTTGGCTCCTCAACGAAGGGAAAGGTGATCACATTGAGGATATCTCTGGAAACGAGAATCACGGTGAACTTCAGGGCGGAAAATGGGTCAAAGGACCCGATGGTCCCGCCCTAAGTTTAAACGGACAAGATGATCGGGTTATCATCCCAGACTCCGATAGTATGTATCTGGAAAAGGCGTGGTCAATTACTTCATGGGTGCATGTCAACAAATCCGAGAACGGTTATGGACATATTCTCGGCAAAAGACCTGCAGGGGGTGTAGTGGCAAACTACGCCTTCAGGACAAGCAGCTCCGGCACCGGCTGGGAGGCTTACTTTGCGAACGGCGGTTGGAAAGGTGCTTGGAATCAAAGCCAAGTCAAGAAAGATGAATGGTTGTACATGACCGCAACTTATGACGCAAAGGATACCATCAAGATTTACGAAAATGCTGAGGAAATCGCTTCTGTTGGTGGGATGGGTAAACCGGCACCGCAGAATGATACCGACGTCAACATCGGCGGTTGGACCGCCAACCAGTCAGAGACCCTTGACGGTATCCTCTATGAGGTCGCAATTTTCGATTCCGTTCTGGAAGCAGACGATATAGAGGAGCTCATGGAGGAGGGAATACTGACGCTATTGCCCGTTGAGCCTGCTGGCAAACTCGCTACGACATGGGGAAGTCTCAAATCCCGGCAATAGACAACGTACACCGAGCGCAGCCGGTGCGTTCTCTGAACGGCTGGCTGCACTCATCAAAAATACGGACTGGAGACCCCTACCTTTAGGTAGTGGGAGGAAAGTCCGCCCTCGTGTGTAAGGCCACAGCGTTTTTTTGAAAAAAACACTTGACATTCTCCGTAAATTGTGGTTTAATAGTTGTATCACGTTGGACCGACATAATCAGCGTAACCGCTTGGTTGCGTGTCGGTCCCACCCACTGATTAGGGGTTAAAAGCGTGATACGTGAAACGCCATGCGGAAACGCAAACAGAAAAAGAATCGCAGAACATACAAGTTCCAACTGCGCCAACACCCCAAGAATGTGCGTCTCGGTAATATGCTTGACGACCTTGCGGATGTCCATAATCACTTTCTGAAGTTGGAAAAGCGATATTACCGTAGATACGGGAAATATGCGGGGCGTTTTCGCCTGCAACCGCACTTGACGAAGTTGCTTGGAGGCACGAAGCAACACTGGGCGTGGATACCCCGCGATACCCTTGACGAAGTGATTATCCGTATCCATACCGCTTATGAACGGTTCTTTGACGGACTCGGTGGGCTTCCAAAGTTCAAGCGTAAAGGCAGATACCGTTCTGCGAAGTTCCAATCGGCGTATCTCCTTGAAGAAGGACGTGTCCGGCTTTCTTTCAAAGCGTGGGACGACAGACAGCAACGCTTCACATTCAACAAACGCTGGTTCTCTTTTCATCAACATCGCGACTACGAGGGTAAAGTTTGCTTTATCCAAATCCTTCGTGATCGTGTTGGCACCTATTGGCTTTACGTGGTTACAGATGCCTCCACTACCCAACCCTGTTCTGCTACAGGTGAGAGCGTAGGAATAGATTTTGGTATGGAGACCTACTTGACCTTTAGCAACGGCGAAAAGAAACAATCGCCAGAATTTTTCAAACACGCCTTGAAAGAACTTCGCACCCTCAACAAAGCTATCAGCCGAAAGGTCAAAGGTTCTAACAATTGGTGGCGGTGTGTCAGAGAACTTGCGCGGTTGTATCGGCATATCGGCAACCAACGCAAGGACTGGCACTACAAGGTTGCTACTGACCTGTGCGAAAGGTTTGATACGATCGTTACCGAGACGCTGAACCTTTCGGGCATGAAACGCCTCTGGGGACGGAAAGTCTCCGACCTTGCTTTCGGACAGTTTGTTGAGATATTGAAGTATAAGTGTCGAAAACATAAGCGTGAGTTTCTTCAAGTGGGACCGTGGACACCGACTTCTAAACCTTGCTCCGATTGTGGGTGCCATAACGAAAACTTGACTCTGAAGGATAGGCAGTGGACATGTCCCGAATGTGGTTCACATCACGATCGGGATGTCAACGCTGCGATAAATATCTTGAGGGCCGCCTTGGGTCCCTCTGTGGAGACTGCCTAAGACGTTTCCTCGGAAGCGCTGCGGTCTACGAAGCACAAGCTCCACGCTTTAGCGTGTGGGTGCCTTGACATAATTTGGGTTGTTCTGCTAAAGTGGCAACTTAGATTGATATGGAGATTACTCTATGGCGAAGTCCCCAAACGTACTTCTTATTCTCGCCGACGACCACGGCTATGGTGATATTTCAGTTCACAACGGTCCTTCAATTCAAACACCTCATATCGATAGAATTGCCGCAAACGGAGTACGATTTACCAAATTTTATGCCAATTCCTCTGTCTGCTCTCCGAGTAGATCCTCCCTTATGACCGGACGCTACCCCGACCGTGTTGGCGTGCCAGGCGTAATCCGTACCCACCCAGAAAACAGTTGGGGCTACTTTCGACAGGATGCGGTCACACTCCCCTCTGCTTTGAAGCAGAAGGATTATCATACCGCCCTCATCGGTAAGTGGCACCTTGGACTTGAACCGGAGAATCATCCGTCTCAGCGGGGCTTCGACCATTTCCACGGCTTTCTCGGCGATATGATGGATGATTACTACACGCATCTCCGTCACGACATTAATTATATGCGACACGGTTCTGATACAATCGATCCGCAGGGGCACGCCACAGATCTTTTCACGGAATGGAGTGTGGAATTCATTCGTGCACAGGCGCAATCATCACAACCTTTTTTCCTCTATCTTGCCTATAATGCACCGCATACACCGATCCAACCGCCTGACGATTGGGTAGAACGGGTGACGGCGCGTGAACCAGACATTTCGCCGCAGCGCGCCAAATATATCGCCCTTGTTGAACACATGGATGCTGGTATTGGGCGCGTACTCGATACGCTCGTTGAAACAGATCAATTGTCTAATACACTCGTTATTTACACTTCTGACAACGGTGGGTCAATGGACGTTGGGGCGCACAATGGTCCCTTGCGCGGACAAAAGGGCGAAATGTACGAAGGTGGTATCCGAGTCCCGACGTGTGCAATGTGGCCAGGGCACGTTCCAGAAGGACGTGTCACCGATCAGGTTGCATTACTGATGGATCTTTTTCCAACAGTATGTGAGGTAGCAGGTGCATCGATCGCTCATGAGATTGAAGGACGCTCAATTTGGCAAACGCTCCAAGGGGAACAGCAAGACTTCTCTGACCGTATCCTCTACTGGTTGCGCAGAGAGGGAGGCCAACGATTTCTCGGACAGTGTCAACATGCTGTACGGCGTGGAGACACCAAATTATTGCACAATAATCCTTTCGAGCCATTGGAACTCTACGATTTGTCCAGTGACCCGCTGGAAACGACCAACGGTTCACAAACAGAAGTGGATCTCTTTAGAGAAATGAGCCAATTATTTCAGGCGGAAACGCAAAAGGCTGGATCTGTTCCGTGGCAGCGGTAAAATTAAAAGATCAATAGAAAAGGAGGGTTCTGTTTTGTTTCACAAACAAGATTTATCTGATATGTCAGAATCTGAGGATGCTCTCAACGCGACCACTAATTCGCGTGCGAGAGACCGCAATGATGTCATGGAAATTACCCGAGGAACCGATGCGGAAAAGACGGTGGATTCATCAGCATCTAACCCCGTTGCGCGTCCAGTCAATCCGATGGAACAACTCGGCTATACTTCCCTGCATGACGCAGCGCGGGACAACGCTTACAGAGCAGTAGCGGTATTGTTAGAAAATGGCGCAGATGTCAACGCAAAAGACAAATATGGTTATCCGCCCCTGCACTGGGCAGCATGGCACAATGCCTGTGAGGCGGCAGTAATACTGCTGGAAAATAGCGCAGATGTCAACGCAAAGAACGACAAAGACTTTACTCCCTTACATTGGGCAGCGTGGAATAATGGACATGAAACAGCAACGATATTGTTAGAAAATGGCGCAAATGTCAACGCAGAAAATGAAGATGGGGACACGCCTTTACATTGGGCAGCGTGGCGCAATGTTTATGAAGCGGAAGGGATCTCGTTGGAAGACCAGATCGGTGTCAATCCGAGAAACAAATCTGGTTATACGCTCCTCCACTGGGCAGCGTGGCGTAATGCCTATAGAACCGCCGTGGTATTGCTGGAGAATGGTGCAAAGGTCAACGCAAAAGACAAAAATAGTTGTACCCCACTACACATTTCGGCGGAAGACGACACTTCTGAGGTAGCAACAGTGTTGGTAAAAAATGCCGCGGATATCAACGCGACGGACAAAAATGGCAATACACCTTTGCACGTTGCAGCGCAGCACAATGCGTACGAAACGGCGTTGATATTGTTAGAAAGTGGTGCTGATGCTAACGCTGAAGATGATAAAGGGCACACACCTTTACACATCGCGGCGGAAAAGAAAGCACATGAGACAGTAAAGGTACTATGCCGTCATCGAGAACGAAGAGGATGGTCATGGTGATCATCGCTCAATACGCGAACTCTAAAGAATTACGGATAGCCAATGACAAACACAGACGTAAATAATCTTGTTTTATGGTATCAGAAACCAGCCGAGGCATGGACAGATGCACTACCCATTGGAAACGGACGGCTTGGTGCTATGGTGTTCGGTGGTGTGGAGCGGGAACGCATTCAACTGAACGAAGAAACGCTTTGGGACGGTGGGCCTCGCGACACCAACAACCCAAAGGCTTTGGAAGCACTCCCGAAGGTGCAGCAGTTGCTGTTTGATGACAAAAACGAAGAAGCCACTCAACTCGCTGGGGAAACGATGCTTGGCATCCCAGAACGTATCAAGTCCTATCAATCCTTGGGCGATCTGTTCCTTGAGTTCTCACATGATGGTAATCCTACTGCGTATCGCCGAGAGTTAAATTTGGACACAGGTATCGTAAAAACAACCTATCGCTGCGGAGATGTCAATTTTAGCAGAGAAGTTTTTGCAACATCGGTAGACAACCTCATCGTTCTCAGAATTGAATCTGACACGGCAGCGCAACTCGCTTTCAATATCTCGATAACCCGGGAACAAGATGCCACTGTCGAAGCGATTGCCGCGAATATCCTGAGACTGGACGGGCAATGTGGTAATGATGGAATGCGTTTTTCAGTATATCTACAGGCACAAATTGAGGGCGGGAAGATACAGTCGGAGAACAACCAACTTGCTGTGCGCGACGCAAATGCCGTGACGATGCTCCTCGCGGCTGCGACGAGTTACATCAATCAGAATGATGTCAGCGGAAGTCCACACGCGCTTTGCGAGGGGCATCTTACTGATATTGACGCAAAATCTTATACAACAGTTCGAGCAGATCACATCGCCGATCATCAGAACCTCTTTCAACGAGTGCATCTGGATCTCGGCACTACCGCCGCTGCGAATCTCCCTACTGATGAACGCTTGGAAGCTGTAAAGGCAGGGGCACCAGATCCGGACCTTGCCGTGCTTTACTTCCAATATGGACGCTATTTGATGATGGGCAGTTCGAGACCAGGGTGCTTGCCCGCAAATCTGCAAGGCATCTGGAACGAGCACATGAACGCCCCTTGGAATAGCGACTTCCATACCAATATCAACCTCCAGATGAACTATTGGGTCCCCGAAATCTGCAACCTTGCGGAGTGCCATATCCCCTTATTCGATTATATGGACACGCTCGTCGGACCGGGGGGGTGCACGGCGAAGTGTCATTACGGGGCAAAGGGTTGGGTTGTCCACCATCTTTCTGACGTATGGGGTTTCACAACACCTGCTGATGGCATCTGGGGTATTTGGCCCGTAGGTGCCGCGTGGTTGTGTGGACATGTTTGGGAACACTATCTTTTCGGTGGTGATAAAGATTTTCTCATAGGGCAGGGCTATCCACTCATGAAAGGTGCCGCCCGCTTCATACTGGATTTTCTCGTTGAGGCACCCGAAGGCACGCCTTTTGTTGGTAAACTCGTCACGAATCCGTCACACTCCCCCGAAAATAGCTTCCTAAAGCCCGATGGCACACGCTCCCTTTTTACCTACGCTGCGACGATGGATCTGGAAATTATTCATGAACTCTTTACCAACTGTATCGCCTGTATCGATGTTCTCGAAGAGGATGCCGAATTCCGTGCTGAATTGGTTTCCGCCCTGGAACGACTTGCACCGCTCCAGATTAGCGAAAAAACAGGACGGTTGCAGGAATGGGTCTTTGACTACGACGAACCGGAACCCGGACATCGGCATATGTCGCACATGTATGCGCTCCACCCAAGTTGCCAGATAACGCTGCGTGGGACACCAGAGTTAGCAACCGCAGCAAAAAAATCATTAAAATATCGTTTGGCACATGGTGGTGGACACACAGGTTGGAGCCGCGCATGGCTCGTCAACTTCTGGGCACGGCTTGAAGACGCCGAGGAGGCATACTCACATCTTCAGGCACTTTTGGCGAAATGCACCCTAACCAACCTATTCGATACACATCCACCGTTCCAGATCGATGGAAATTTCGGGGGCACCTCCGGCATCGCAGAGATGTTGCTTCAGAGTCACGCCGGTGAGATTCATCTGTTACCGGCACTTCCAAAGGCGTGGCGCACAGGAAACGCCAGCGGATTGCGTGCCCGTGGCGGATTTGAAGTGACAATGACCTGGGAAAATGGACAACTCACCGAGGCACGACTCCATTCCACATTAGGAGAAGACTGCACCGTCCGAACAGAGGCAACCGTTTCGGTGACGTGCGATGATGTACCGGTTGAAACGGAACAATCGGAGTCGGTTGTCACGTTTGGAACAGCAGTAGGAAAAACGTACGTAATATCAGTTTCAAATTGAGCCGACCTATATCGGTAAATGTCCTTGATCGGAATATTGCCGAATCCGTTCATTTGCCAGTTCGATATATTTTTCCTCAACGTCGTACCCAATATAGTGTCTCCCCGATTTCAAGGCACTCAGGCACGTGGTGCCGCTTCCACAGAAGGGATCCAGGACGACATCACCGACGAAGGTATAGAGTTGAATTAACCGATGCGGCAACTCCTCAGGAAAAGGCGCAGGATGCCCGATGCGCTTCGCCGAGACGGAAGGAAACGTCCAGACACTTTTTGTCCATTCTAAGAAATCCTCTTTGCGAATCGAATTCTCTCTCCCGTCGCGTTTGCGAGAAAATGAACCCTTTGAGAAGACAAGGATATATTCATGAACGTCTCTCAGGACAGGGTTCGCCGCCGATTGCCAACTTCCCCACGCTGTTGAGGAACCAGCACTCGAAGCCTTGTCCCAAATAATCTCACCCCGCATGTAGTAACCTATCGCTAACATGTCCTCTATAATGTAACTATGCAGCGGAAGATAAGGCTTCCGTCCCAAGTTGGCGATATTAATGCACGCCCGACCGCCGGTAACCAATTTTTTATACGTTTCAGCGAAAATAGCGTAAAGGAGCTCTCTGTATTCCGTGAGCGACAAATCCTCGTCATACTCCTTTTTCGCATTATACGGAGGAGACGTAACCATCAAATGAACACTATCATCGGGAATCTCGGACATGTTTGCGCTTGATGCACAATAGAGTTGGTTGAGATTTTCGGCAGGGATTGGGTTTTCTATCCATGAATCGGGTTCCGACGGCTCCTGATCGGCGTAGAGTTTGCTTCCATAAAATTCACTGGCATCGTGATTGACTCTCCCAGAGGTTCCGAACGCGCTGGTCTGGGTGCCTTGCTTCCGAGATTCCGAGTTCATTTTACCCATACCTTCCTATTCACCTTAATATCGATCCGGTGACCAGAAGATGACATCGCGTTTAGGAAACAATGTGCCTAAAAACGTCGAAATTTCAGGAGAGACCGAAGCCTCGGAACTCACCTGCTCCCATCCTATTTCACCGAACAGAAGTTGCCAGAAATCTGCTTCAGTTAAATCTACCCCCAAACCAACAGTATCGGCATCTTCGGGAACGATTTGCAGCGTGCCATCGGCATTATGGCGTAGGGCGACTTGCTGATCGTTGAGAACCGGCAATTGGACGGTGAGCGGTGGAAACGTCTCATCGGCATCCGCAATTCGCGACTCCCATTCGACGACAAGGCGACGCAAAAGTACAGGTAGGTTCACGGCATAGAGCATCATCTTCGTGTCAGTTGTTGGAGTTAATCCACCATTGCATCCAGCTGTGAGTCGGTCTACAAATGGGTGCTGAGGTGAGAACATCCCCTCTATCGTTTCTACCTCTTGTGCTTCACACACTTTCAGGAAGTGGGATACAAGTGCATCCAAGACTTCCGGCTGATCAGGGATGTGTCCTACCTCACGCACGTCTGCAGTTCTTGTGGGAGGGGTTTGCAACTCTGAATTATGTATCCCATAGTTGAGATACCCGCCGATGCGTCCCTCTTGACGTGCGACAACGGTTGGAAGGACCTCGCGGATGCGGCAGGGTGCCATATCCCAATAAGCGCGCGTCCGAGCAATAGTCCCGCTCTGTTGAGCATTGGCAAGATCGTACAATGCCGCGACTGCGTTCAAATCCGTTTCTAAGTTAAAATCGGTTATCTGCCACGCCGATGCTTTTGCCGCAGCGGTTGCCGAGTGGGATGTCAGTTGGAAGCCGTGTAGCGGCAAGGATGTCCATCCTAATTGTTGGTAAAACGCCGCTGGAATGATAGTAAACAGCGCACCGATGTCACATCCCGTCATCCGCAGATAGTCAATTGTATCCCGCATGAGGGCAGACGCGTATCCAACCCCGCGATACTTCGGATGTGTGCAAACACCACCAATGCCACCCATCGTCACGAAGGATGTCCCGACCCGTATCCGCCGCTCCCAAACGCGCAAGGTCGAAATAACCGTGTCGTTCACTACGACAACCCGGGTTTGTGGAAGTCTGTAGCTGCTGTCACCGCGCACATACTGCCAATAACGTTCATGTCCATCGGGATTAAACGCCAGGCAACACAGTTCAACGACCTGTTCTAATTCTGATTCGTAAGCCCCTCTAATTTCCATATTTTTAATTATTAAATCTGGTCTGCCTTCCACTACGTTTCAGGCAGGTTTCCGGTTAAGTCAAGACTGGATTAGAACTACCATATCCCTCCTTAACAAGACCTTTGACTGCCGAAAACTAATTATGGAGCAATAGTTTACTGCATTGAGAAAACGACTCCCAACGCTTCATTCGGGGTTTGGATCAATTTCTCACACCCTTCAGGTGCTTGATCAATCGGAATAATATCTGTAATCAGCGGTCTCACCTGAACTTTGCCCTCCGACATCAGCCGCAAGGATAACTCCAAGTTGCGTTGTGTGGGCCAAGGGACAAACACGGGTGGATAATCGGCACCGTGTTCATAATCCTCGTCGTGGTAACCGGGTCCAGTGCGCGCCGCACTAATCACATCAACATTTCCGAGTCCCGCTGCGAAGTTGTGCGTAATATCGGCACCCCCGACGATGACAATCCGTCCAACCTTATGCGTATCCGGTGCTGTCTTGAGCATCGCGCGGATCTGTTTAAACGCGCTCGTCGCATCGCCACCGAAGGCGATAATTCCGCAATCCATACCGTAACCCTTCGTAAATTCATCCGCAATTGGAATCGGATCTGTGTCCGAGACATTTATCGCACGGTGTATCCCTGCGGCTTCCGCAATACCTATCCGTAGCGACAACCTATCCAATCCAATCACATAGGCACCCGCGGCTCTGGCTATCTGGCAGGCAAACTGGCCAACAATACCCAATCCAGCAACAACGACATTCTCGCCGATACGGATGCGCCCGCGTTGCACGGCGTGGAGTGCGGTTGCAGCGAGATGAATAGATGCGGCTTCCTCGTGGCTGATGTCACTTGGAATCTTCGCGCATAGGTTATGTGGCACACAGGCGTACGTGGCGTGAAGCGCATATCCACCCCCCATACCCGCCACCCTGTCACCAATCTCAAATTCATCACAATCGCCTTCTTTACCGATGACCACTCCCGCGTTCGTATAACCGAACGGACGTTGCCGGGCTTCGGAGCCCCCCTCAGGCTTTCTATTAAAAGCCTCGCGTCGCCGTTTGACACCCCCAAGTTCCGTGCCGGGACTTACCATCGAAGCGTGAACTTCAATTAGGAGTTGTCCCGATTTTGGCGCAGGTGTTTCCTGTTCCTCCGTCCAGATACGTCCCGCTTCATTCATCATCAAAACTTTTCTTGTTTTACTCATAAATATCCTTTCTGATTCTATTGTCGGTAAGGTTTCAGATCGATTCCCGGATATGCCTGTTCAAGACGTGAGAGGGCTTCCGGTGTATAGTATGCATCACCAGGAGCGGGCCACCCCAAAACGCGTCGCACAGCGGGGGTCGTTTGCGCGACAAATTTCATATACTGTGGGCTACCCCAGCCGGGTACAGGACGTGTCGTTTTGCACCAATCGGCATTGTCGGCGCGATGGAAGTGATACCCCATCCACCCACGCTGTCTGCTCTTGTTCTGAAACGGCTGTGCGGCGTGAACCAAATAACTGGAGCGGAATGCAACACTCCCCGCTTTCGCCGTAAGGGGCACCGGATCTGCGAGTTCCTCTTTAAATTCACGTAGGTCAGGAATACCCATCCCACCCGCTCTACCCGGATACTTCGCCCAAATTTTATCCAATTGGTCCTGTGAACCCGGGCAGACGAGCATCGGCGCACCATCCATCTCGATGTCGTGTAGGAAGATAGCGGACAAAATATATCCGTAACGTTGCCAATCGGGATGGGGTGGCAAGGCGGAATTCGTCGCATTGTCAATATGATACCCTTGCCACGGATGTTCGCTATGACGGCTATCGGTTAGCCCCTCTCGGAGGAAAATTTGTCCATAACCCAGCCGAATTTCCTCCGTGCCTAACAATTGCTGTGCGATTGCGAGATACGTTTCGTTTTCGATAAGCTTATCCAACGCTTCCAAGCCTGTCGGAAAATGCACGGCTTTACCGAACGGACCCGCCAGCAGTTGGATATCGCTGTTCTTCTCATAGGCACTTTTCAAAGCGTCCGGCTGTGGATCCCATTTCGCTCGATATTCAGCGTAAGTCACGCCCCCGTAAGCATTGTGCTCCATCTCTTCTAATGCGGGTGCAATTGTATCCGGTGAAAACACGTTGGGCACCACGATGATTCCATCACGTTCCCATACTGCCAGTTGTTCCGTTGTGAGTTGCATAGTGTTACCTCTCTGAAAACGTTTCCCATTTGTCCTCTTGTACTGCTTCAGTATCTGCCTTTTGTTGAATTGCCTGCCACCATTCCCGATTTCCGATGTACCACTGGATTGTCTCGCGCATCCCATCTTCAAATGCAATAATCGGTTTCCACCCTACATCACGAGCGATCTTGCTTGAATCCAAGAGATAACGGCAATCATGCCCGGGGCGGTCAGGAACATACGTTTTCAGATGTTGTGGTTTGCTAAGAATATCCAATATGAAGTCGCTAATCTCTTCAATACTCTTCTCAACACCACTCCCGACGTTGTAAGTTTCGCCGATTTTGCCGTGCTCAAGCACTGCCGCGATTGCCCTGCAATGGTCCTCAACGTGCAACCATTCCCTTTGGTTATGACTGCTCCGGTAGAGCGTTAAGGGTATGTTTTGGATTGCATTTGTTGTAAAGAGCGGAATGAGTTTCTCAGGATGCTGATACGGACCGTAGTTATTGGCACAATTGGAAATCGTTATCGGCATACCGAAGCTATGGAAGTAAGCGTTCACGAGATGATCCGCTGCCGCTTTAGAGGCGTTGTAGGGTGTCTGCGGACGATACGGGGCGTTTTCACTGAACCTATTGGGTGAATCCAAAGGCAGCTCACCATATACTTCGCACGTAGAGATGTGATGAAACCGCTGTACGTCGTATTTCCGAGACGCATCCAGTAACACTTGTGTCCCGATCACGTTCGTTTCAAAGAACCGCCGCGGATGCAGAATTGCGCGACTGTTGTGCGATTCCGCAGCGAAATTGACGATTACGTCTGGGCGTTCTTTTTTCAGAATGCTCTCCACAAGGGCAGCGTCCAGAATATCACCCTGTGCAAATTTGTATCGCTTTGGGTAGTGTACTGCTATGTCCGTCAGATTGGAGAGATTTCCAGCGTACGTCAGCAGGTCAAAATTGACGATAACATCGTCTGAATTGTGTTGCAGCCAGTATCGGATGAAGTTGGTACCGATAAACCCAGCCCCCCCCGTGACCAATATTTTCATTTTTTAATTTTTCCTTGCGGAGAAATGGCGTGATTTGAAACTTGAAAATTTGCGCGCTCGATCCGTCCTCCACTTCGTTTCGGACTAAGTTTTCGTTGTTATTTTAACTATAGCTCTATCTTATCAAAAACGAGTGGCGTCTGTCAATCTAAATTCGTTTTTGTAGCGGAAGATACTGAGTTAGGGAGCGGAATAAAAATTGTTGACAAGTCGGCGTAAATATCATAAAATGGACAGCAAATCCAAATTGTAATATATTGAAGTTGCAGGGTCCCGTGCCTTGCGAAAGGGGGAATAATGCGCCAACGTAAATTGGGGAATACAGGGTTAACCGTTTCTGAAATCGGCATGGGAACATGGGAACTCGGCGGTCGCGAATGGGGAGACATCGGCGAAACCGATGCTGTGGACCTCCTCCGATACGCCTTTGAAAGTGGTGTCACCTATTACGATACAGCAGACCAATACGGTGGCGGTCGCGCCGAACGGTTGCTCGGTGAAGCCTTCTCGGCACTCGGCAATAGAGTGGTCATTGCAACGAAACTTGGCTATGAATTGGACTCCGATGGCTGGATTAGCCATGGATGGGAACATCCGTCGTTCAACGTCTCACCCGACTATATTCGGCTCGCAGTTGAAGGGAGTCTCACACGGCTGAAGCGGGATGTTATAGATATCTATCAATTCCACTCGCCTCCACCTGCAGACGCGTGGGACGACGCTTTTGGGACAATGGAGGAACTCAAAACCGAGGGTAAGATTCGCTTTTATGGATTGGCTCTCGGCGGTGAGTCAGAT
Organism: Candidatus Poribacteria bacterium; assembly: GCA_965220065.1. Lineage (GTDB taxonomy): Bacteria > Poribacteria > WGA-4E > WGA-4E > WGA-3G > WGA-3G. The sequence goes on along the minus strand of OZ244804.1, from coordinate 1,621,030 downwards.
GCGTTGAAGGCAATAGAAGAAACCGGTATCTCTTTGTTGATGCTCACCTACAATATTCTCACCCAAGAGATGGCAACGCCTGTGATGGAAACTGCCGCTGAAAAGGGTGTTGCTGTTGTTGTCCGGCAACCGTTGTCGTCAGGTTTACTTTCTGGGCAGCTCGATCCGGATACCGTCTTCGCCGAGAACGACTATCGGAAAACTTGGTCCCGTGAGAAGTTTCTTGCAGATCTGGACCGGGTGGAACAGATTAAGTCGATCGTTGGAAACAAAGCGCGCAGTCTCCCGCAAGCCGCCCTCAAATTCATCTTGGCACACCCAGCCGTCTCTTGCGTTGTTCCGGGGATGATGACCCCAGCGCAAGTTGACGACGGGGTCGCGACTTCAGGTGCATCGGCTTTGCCTGCCAACATTTTGGAACAATTACGCAACGATTGAAGGAGTCTCTATGAAGGTTATCGCAGATCTTTGTGTTGTTCCAATAGGAGTCGGTGTCTCGGTCTCAAAATACGTCACTGCGTGTGAAAAAGTGCTGAAGGAAGCAGGTTTGGAGACAAAACTGCACGCTTACGGCACCAATATTGAAGGGGAATGGGATGTTGTATTCGCCGCAATTCGGCGGTGCCATGAAGTCGTCCATGAGATGGGAGCACCCCGAATCACAACAACGCTCAAGTTTGGTACACGAGTCGACAGAACACAGACAATGGACGATAAGGTTATCAGCGTCGAAAAGCAGTTATCAGGTAGAATGACCAATGGGGATATTTAAAACGCAATTGAAAAAATTAATTGGATTTCTCTGGTAACATGTGCTAAACTATTTTCGTTAGTTGAATAGAGATAATAACCAAAGCATGGAGGAAAAAAAAATGAAAAGCAGGTTTATGCTTTTGGCAGTATGCGCTGTCGGAGTTCTTCTTATGGCACAATTTGCGACTGCCTTAGATAAAATTGAAGGTCCTTGGTATTGGATGATCACTGAAAGCCCCGCCGGCGGTGGCGGTGCCGCCGTGACAGATGAGGACGGTATTGATGAGGCAACAAAGGGTAAACTGACCGAGGAAGATGTCGCAGAACAGGGCATCACAAAGGATATTCTGAAAGTCAAATTTGCCGAAGGTTACAAATGGACAGAGGGAGAGATCTCTGCAGTCGGAGGCAACAACATCAACGACATGCTCATAAAAATTAAGTTGGGTCCCGGGGGCGATGTCAATGACCACTGTTCCTACGCCGTAATCAACGCCGTATCAAAGACTACAAAGAAAGGTGCTGAAGCCCGTGTCGGCAGTGATGACTCCGTTAAGGTCTGGATGAACGGTGAAGAGGTGCACAAAAACGCTGTTAACCGCGGTGCTGGCGATTTTCAGGACACATTTGATGTGGATATAAAGAAAGGCGATAACGTGTTCATGGTTAAAGTCTGTGAACGCGGTGGCGGCTGGAGTATGTTCGCCGGTATCGACGCGCCTTTGGAATACAATCTGGAGTTCAAGGGACTTCCTGTTGAGCCTGCCGGTAAATTAGCAACGCAGTGGGCAAACATCAAACGTTCTTACTAAATTGATATTTTTAGCCGATATTACCGTTCTGAGACCTCACGATTCGGAACCGCTTTTATCGGCTAAAATTGTAAAAAGTTTTTTCTGCTTGATTTAATTCTGGTATATTTGTTAAACTAACTTAAATACGTTGTCCTATATCTAATAAGTGTCAGGCAATATTGTAGCCTTGATTCCTTGATTGAGGCGCGACCGGACCTAAAGGACGGACAACACTAATTTCACTTTTTTTCATTTAAAAGTAAAAAAATTAATTGGAGGATTTTCATGTATAGAAAATTGTTCACAATAGGGTTTGCCTGTCTCATAGCACTTTTTGTTATGGCGCAAACTGCGGATGCCCAAGATAAAATTACCGGTCCGTGGCTCTGGATGATTGCCCCGACGGAAGCAGGTCAAGGCGGTGCGGCTGCTACAGATGTCGATTCGCTCGCTGAAGCCAGTGGCGGCGATGTTACCGAAGAGATGATCGCAAACAACGGTGCCAACGAAGGCGATGCCGTTGGTGATTTGGTATGGACGCTCGGCGAGATTTCTGAAACCGGCGGCAACAACGTCAATGATACCGTCACTGACATCGGCTTGGGCGAAGGTGATGTTAACGACCACTCGTCTTACGCACTCATCACGCTTGAATCCGATTCTGATCAAGACGGTGTAGATATGAGAGTCGGTAGTGATGATTCTGTCAAAGTCTGGCTCAACGGTGAAGAGGTTCACAACAACGCCGTTAACCGCGGTGCTGGCGACTTTCAAGACACATTCCAAGTGGATATAAAGAAAGGCGATAATCTCTTGCTGGTGAAGGTCAGTGAACGTGGTGGCGGTTGGAGCATGTTCGTCGGTGTTGATGCCGATGTGAACGCTGTCTTTAAACCCGCTACTCCCGGTGTCGCTGGGAAAATTACGGGTCCATGGCTCTGGATGATTGCAGCGACAGAGGCCAATCAAGGCGGCGCAAACTCCACCGACGTGGATTCGCTCGCTGAAGCCAGCGGTGGTGCGGTTACTGAAGAGATGGTCGCTATGCACGGTGCCAGTGCGGGCGATGCCGTTGGTGATTTGGAATGGACGATCGGTGAGATCTCCGAAACTGGCGGCAACAACGTCAACGACCTCGTCAATGAGATTGGATTAGGCGAAGGCGATGTCAACGATCATTCGGTTTATGGTATAGTTATCCTTAACGCCGAGGAAGATCAGAGTGGTGTTCCGGCGAAAGTCGGTAGTGATGATTCCGTCAAAGTCTGGCTCAACGGTGAAGTGGTTCACACAAATGCTGTTAACCGCGGTGCTGGCGATTTCCAAGATGATTTCAAAGTTAACCTCGTCGCAGGTCCTAATATCCTGATGGTGAAGGTCAGCGAACGCGGCGGCGGCTGGAGTTTGTTCGCTGGCGTCGGCGGTACATGGACTATCGGCGATACTTTCGTTTCCGTTGAACCCGCTGGCAAACTCTTCACAACTTGGGGAAGTCTGAAAGCCAAGTAATGTTGAGGTTTGTATAAACAATATTAAAGGACGTAGCCAAAATTTATCGGCTGCGTCCTTTTCCTTTTTAAGTCTTTCCTGCTATCGTCCCATGAGTTCCATAAAGACGGGTAGCGATTCCCTAAATCCGTCCTCACGCGTCCCACCCACTGGCGTGTAGACACTCTCTAAGGAGATCGCACCATCGTATCCGTCCCGTTTCAGCGCACCCACGATGTCATTGTAGTAAGGCTCCATCTGTCCTTGGCGCATCGCACAGAAATCGAATGTCGCCGCTGGGAGGTTCACAACGCCATCCTTGAGATGAACGTGGGCAATGTGATCGCGGATAGCCGCGTATCCATTCGGATAGGGAATTTCGGTACAATACAGGGAACTGCACGGATCCCAGAGAACTTTCAGATGTGGCGCGTCTAATTCATCAATCAACTTTCTCGCAAGGTGCGCCGATGTCACGTTACCGGAGATTGCGGTTTCGATGACAAGCGTGATACCCGCCGCATCGGCGATTCGTAACGGTTCCTCTAATCGGTTCAGGAGTGTCGTCCACGCGCCTTCGGAAATAATGGGTTCCGCCCCAAAAAGCACCATCTCTTTGCGGAAACTGAAAATCCGGACAAGATTCGTCCCAAGTGCCTGTGCAACGTCAATACATCGTTGTAGTGTCGCAATGTGTGCACGATAGGCTATATCATCAACTGCCGTATCCACAGGAAGTGCCGTGAGATTGTGATGCGAGATACATGACACCTTTAAATCTCGATCTTCGATTAATCCTTTGACCCGTTCGACATCTGCATCCGTCAGATCACCAACCTGCTTTTCCCACAGGTATTGCAACTCAACGTATTTCAATCCAGTCTCTACCATCGTGTCGAGCGCATACTCGAAGTCCCGACTGATTCCATCTGTGATAGTTCCCAATTTGAACATTCAATCCCTCTCAATTCCTTTGTCTTTGTAGGCTTCAAAATACTCAATAACGTCAGTTCGATTAAAACATTTGGTGTACGCTAAGGGTTCCATTCTCATGTGTTGTAGAAATAATGTACCACAAACTGTCAGTTTGTGGCTCATACTGCGCAAACTAACAGTTTGCGCTACAAGTGAACCTTTTATCGAACTCATGTTAAATACATTTTCGCAAGATTCCGGCATTATAATTATTCTGTTTTCCCAACCTCAACACCTGCGATGTTTTCAAGAATCTTGATAATCGTCCAGTTATCCTCATCAGGGTTTACTGCTTTTCCGGCTTGAAACAGTTCAAAAGCGGCACTTGCCGCGAAAAGCGGCACACCACAATCGCTTGCCATATTTTTTGCCAAAGTGAGATCCTTATACATTGTACCGATATTACTCTGTCCTTTGAAATTCCGATCCAATATATTTTGTGTCGTATCTCGGAAAAGGAAATTCCCAACGACACTCGTGCTGACGACGTCTCGAAGCGTTTCCGGTGTTACACCTGCCTTCACTGCTAATGTCAATGCTTCAAAGATACCAGCATAAGTGACACCTATGAGAACTGCGAGTGCAGACTTAACGGTTTGACCCATCCCAATCTCCTGCCCAACGTGATAGATGTCCCGCCCAACGGCTTCGAGCACCCGTTTTGATGCTTCAAACACTTCATCTGATGCCGACACCATCATTGTGAGAGTTCCCGCGGCTGCACCGGGTGCGCCTCCACTGACAGGGGCATCAACGATGTTAAACCCTTTTTCTCTTACCAGTTCAGCGACCTCCATCACCTGTGAACGCCCGATGGTCGCCGTACAGATAACTGTGCCTCCCGGTTTGAGTCCCGCCAGCAGTCCGTCCTCTGTAAGGAGTGCCGCCTTGACCTGTTCAACATTCAGGACCATGATAAAAACGAAGTCTGCTGCCGTGCCCACTTCGCGTGGCGATGTAGCCGCGTATGCTCCCTCTTGTACGAGTGTTTCCAACGGTTCCGGGCGGACATCATACACTGTAAGGTCGTGTCCAGCCTTCAGGATGTTTCTTGACATCCCCATCCCCATATTGCCAACCCCAATTAATCCAACTTTTGCCATAAATTACCTCAAGGAGTTTCAGAAATAATAGTATATAGAATTGGCACAGACTACTCATCTTTTAAGAGTTATACGTTGTATATGACCCCGCTGCAACTGTGCCAGTGAACGTCGGTTGAGTCTATCACAAATCTTTGGAAATGTCAATCAGTTACCTATCCAGTTCCAGGTCATTTGGTGCTTCTGTAGGAGGGATCTCCGAATCCCGTCTCCGGGTCGCGATACCCCATCAAAACGGGTAGGGCATCGAAAACTATGGTGGATTATAAAAATACGTTGACATTTCAGTAGATAGCAGAAATAGTCCTACACTCGGCTATGCCCATGCAATTTCCACACGAATTTTTTGGGTTTGTGTTATAATAAAGCATTCACACAAAAAAGAAGGAGCCAAATAAATGGCAGATACCATCAAAGGTGCCGTCCTCGGGTATGGAGCGGCATTCAATATGGGCAAAGCCCATGCAAACATGATGCAAAATACAGACGGCATTGAATGTGTTGCTATCTGTGACATCGATCCGGAGCGAACAAAAGCAGCGAAAGAGGATTTTCCCGGCGTCCGCACCTATAACTCGGTTGAAGAACTCAATGCCGACAACGGCGTTGATCTCATTGCAAACGTTCTCCCGCACAGTCTGCACTGTGGTCCAACTGTGGCAAGCCTCGAAGCAGGTAAACATGCCATCGTTGAAAAACCGATGTGCGTCACAATCGCAGAAGCCACTGAAATGATAGCGACCGCCAAAGAAAACGATGTTATGTTGTCCGTTCATCACAACCGACGATGGGACGCCGATTTTTGGACGCTTCGTGAACTCGTTCACTCCGGTGTCATCGGCAAAGTCTTTAGCGTTGAGATGTGGGGTGGCGGCTATGGCAGACCGAATCCGGATTGGTGGCGGAGTGTTAAGGCGATTTCCGGTGGACAATTCTACGACTGGGGCGCACACTATCTCGATTGGCTACTCAATGTCCTTGAGGCACCGATGATTAACGTTACCGGCTTCTATCAACCGAACCTCGTCTGGGACGATATTACCAACGAAGACCACGTCCAAGCGATTGTTCGGTTCGCAGGCGGAGAAGTGGTTGCGGACGGAGCGGCAGCAAACATCCAGATGTCTAACATCGCCAAAATTGGGGGATCTCGATGGAAACTGCTCGGCTCACACGGCGCGATTACTGACGGAGATGGCGGGTTTAAGGTCTTATCTGAAGTCGAGGGACACCCTAAAGAGCAGCAGGTCGGTTACCATCGCAGACCCGGACCTACCTACTACGAAAATATCGTTGCGCATTTAAACGATGGTACACCGCTGCTTGTGACACCAGAGTCCGCACGCCGCGTCATCGCTATCATGGATTTAGCGGAAAAATCTGCCAAAACACACCAAGCGGAAACAGTCCCTTACGAATTTGAATCATAGGACCTATAGTCGGGTTGAACATATACCCGTAGGGGTAGGTCTCGTGCCTACCCCGCTATATCAAGGTTAAAAAACTTTCATAGTCCAGAGGCGGTTTGAACTTAACCGAAAACCGCCGTGTAATGAAATGGAACGGTGCCCAGATTTAATTATTTAAAAAAATGAAAGCGATTGTTTTTGAGAAAATTCAGCAACTACGGATTCACGAGAAACCGATCCCTACCCTTGCGACAGGAGATGTGCTCATCGAGATAGAACTCTGCGGCATTTGCGCCTCTGACCTCGCCGCGCTGCGTGGAGATGTGTCGGATTACGCGCCACCCGTCGTGATGGGACATGAACTCGCAGGTATAGTGGTAGAGAGCCGACATCCCGATGTTAAAATCGGGGAACGGGTTACTGTCAATCCTATGCTTTCCTGCGGTGTGTGCCCCGAATGCCAGAACGATCTGGACAAATACTGCACTACCATTGAAGGTATCGGTCACGATATTGATGGCGGTTACGCCGAATATATGCGGATGCCAAAACACGGCGTGGATACAGGCAAACTTATCCGTGTCCCAGATAGCATCCTACCTGAAGCGTTGCTCTTTTTGGAACCCTTAGGCTGTTGCCTGAATGCTATGCAGGAAACCCTCTTCAAGGATTCTGTTGCTATTTTGGGTGCCGGTCCCATCGGCTTGATGCTCACACAATTGACGAAGCGCGCGGGTTTGGCAACCTACGTGGTCGAGCCGCAAGCGCACCGCAGGGCTGTCGCCGAAACGCTTGGTGCCGATCTGACTTTTGATACCTCACCGGAGGCTGTCGCGCACCTCCAAGAGATCACCCACGGCGGTGTTGATACTGTCATCTCTGCCACAACCAACCATGCCTCGGCAATTGCACTCGCTTTTGATATTGTCCGTAGAGGGGGATGCGTCAACTTTTTTGGACTCGCTCCCGATGGCGAAACGCTCCATATCAACTTAGAAGAATTCCACTATGCAGGTCATAAATTGATGGCTTCGTGGGCGTTTTCTCGCGCCAGTCTTGAAGCGTCGCGACAACTCTTGATAGAGGAAGCACTCAATTTTGAACCCTTGCTAACAGATCGGTTTCCGCTTGCACAGGGACTCGCGGCATTTGAGAACGCTGCTGCGCAACGTGGGGTCAAGACTGTCGTGCATCCCTGATGGATATACTGCATTTCCGTTTTAGAAGATTTGCTATCTGCTTTTAGGATGTGCTATAATTATATCACACTCAGATTGAAAACCTGGATAGAACATCACACAAGGAGATACTAACTGGAATATGATTCTCGGTGCGCACGTATCCACAGCAGGCGGTTTACACAATGCCATCAAAAATGGCGACAAACTTCACTGCGACACCATCCAAATTTTCTTGAGAAACCCGAACCGATGGGTAGCGAAACCGCCAACCCCTGAAGTCATTGAAAAGTTTCGTGAGGCTTGGGCGGCATCACCTATTGGGGATGTGATCGTTCACGATATTCACTTGAGCAATCTCGCTTCACCGAAAACAGAGGTCCTCGAAAAATCACGTCAGCAGTTTCAAGAGCAAATGGAACTTGCGGATACACTCGGTCTCCGCTACATCGTGACACATCTCGGCGCACATCTCGGTGACGGTGAGGAACTCGGCTTAAAACTGCTAAGCGAAAGTTTCGATGTTCTATTTGAAAACGTTGATGCACCGGATGTCACGGTTCTCCTTGAAACCACCGCTGGGCAAGGCACCAACCTCGGCTACTGCTTTGAACATTTGCGCGATGTCATCGGACTGTCAAAATACCCAGATCGGTTTGGTGTCTGTTTGGATACATGTCACGTTTTCGCTGCCGGTTATGACCTCCGGACGTTGGCAGATTGTCAAGCGACATTTCATCAGTTTGACGAGGTTATCGGCTTAGCGCGATTAAAGGCTTTCCATCTTAACGACGCAAAATCGACCTATCAGAGTCGCGTGGACCGGCATGAACACATCGGCGATGGTAATATCGGTGCAACCGCATTCACCTATATCCTCAACGATCCTCGGTTCGCGGAAATTCCGCTCATCATTGAAACACCACAGATGGAGACAATGCACGAAACGAACCTTGCAACCTTACGCCGATTAAGTGCGGAGTAGGATCTACGGGGTTTCCTTATTGCATGTAAAGAACGGCGGGGAGTAAAGAGTGTCTATCGGTTTTTGGGAAGTCGCTTTTCTCATTATCCTTTTTTTCGGAATCGTTATTGTGTCTCGTTTTGTTGAACATTTGCGGATGAAACGCATCTGTCCTGCGTGTGGGCTGGCAATCCGGACGCAGACGCAGACCTGTCCGTCATGTAAACATAGTTTTCCAACAAAGGCATAACATCATGGAAAAAACAAAATTAAAAATCAATGGGATGTCCTGTCAACATTGTGTCAAAACCGTAACCGATGCCCTTACAGAACTCCCGGGCGTTCGGCGTGCGAAGGTGAATTTACGCAAAGCCGAGGCTGTTGTTCATTTCGATGTCTCACGCGTTGCCCCTTCAGATTTTACAAAGGCAATAACCGAGGCAGGCTTCGAGGTGCTCTAACCCACGTTACCAGCCAACCCGTAGGGGTAGGTCTTGTGCCTACCCCCATACTTCTAAAGGACTTGATCGGGGTATGGATACCACGGACAAAAAATCTCGTGCCTACCTTCATACCTCTAAGGGACGTAACCCATGGACACAGCAAGGATTCAGGTCAAAGCAGGCGATGGCGGGAACGGATGCATCAGTTTCCGCCGAGAAAAATATGTCCCTCGCGGCGGTCCCGATGGCGGAGACGGTGGTAACGGCGGAAACGTCCTTCTCGTCGCGACCCTTGGAATGAGTACGCTGATCGATCTGCGCCACAACCCACGCCAAGTCGCCGAAAACGGTGGACACGGCACTGGCAAACAACGAGACGGTGCCGATGGTGCAGATTGTATCGTTAGAGTTCCTGCTGGCACGATCGTCAGAGACGTAGAAACAGCCGAGTTGCTCTCAGATCTGACTGAACCGGATGAAACCGTTGTTGTCGCACGTGGAGGCGTCGGTGGTAAAGGCAATGCCCGTTTTAAAAGTAGCACCTTCCAGGCACCACGCGTTGCGGAAAAAGGGGAACCCGGGGAAGAACGCGAAATCAGTCTCGAAGTCAAACTCATCGCTGATGTCGGACTGGTCGGCTACCCGAACGCTGGTAAATCAACACTGTTGGCGCGAACCTCTGCCGCGACCCCGAAAATCGCCGCCTATCCGTTCACCACACTCCGTCCGAATTTAGGGGTTGTCCGCATTAATCGGGAACAGAACTTCGTTCTCGCTGACATTCCTGGATTGATAGAAGGCGCACACAAAGGGGCAGGCTTGGGGCATCAATTTCTGCGACACATTGAGCGCACTAAGATGCTTATCCACGTCATCGATCTGAGTGCGACAGATGGACGGGATCCGATTCAGGACTACGAACAACTCAACCTTGAGCTGGAACATTACAACGAACTGTTGACAAAACTCCCACAAATCATTGCGCTGAATAAGATAGATATGCCGGACGCCGCGGCGAATTTGGAACGCGTCCAAGAATATTTCGGTAAGCGGAAAGTTTTCCCTATCTCTGCAGTTACAGGCGAGGGTGTGAACGCACTCGTCCAGCAAGCATACCGTTCCTTACAATACCTCGAAACGCGCGCCCGACAGGAAGCAGAGACAACGATTATTTTTGAAGATGAACTCCCCCCAGAGCCACGCGCACGGTTTGAACTCGCTGAAACGCATGAAGGATTTATGATCAGCGGTGAGGAACCCCGTCGTGCTGTCCTCATGACCGACATGGAAAACGAGCAAGCATTGATTCTGTTGTACCGGAAACTGAAAAGGATGGGAGTGATTAACGCACTGGAACGCGCCGGTGCCGTCGAAGGAGACACCATTCAGATTGATGAATTCGAGTTCACCTATAGCCCACGAGCAATGCGATCCAGTTGAACAGCGCGCCTGTTTGTCGGACGTGAAACGTATCGTCGTAAAGGTCGGCAGCAGTACCATTTCCGAAGGAGCACATCTCAACGAAGATGCACTCCATGGACTCGTCCACGATTTAGCACTCGTTAAACAGGACGGTGTTGAGGTGATCCTTGTCACATCTGGAGCAATCGCCGCGGGCTGGCCCCGACTCGGTATGAAACAACGTCCGCAGACGATACCACTTTTACAAGCCTCCGCCGCTGTTGGACAGATCCAGCTGATGGCATTTTACGAGGAGCTATTTCGCAATTATGGACAGCAGACCGCACTCATGCTCCTCACACGCGACGATTTCTCAAATCGGAAACGTTACACCCGCATGAACGACACGCTCCGAGCACTCCTTCATCTCGGTGTGATTCCGATTATCAACGAAAATGACACCGTCGCTGTAGACGAGATTCGAGTTGGTGATAACGATACCCTCTCTGCTTACGTAACGAACCTCGCCCAAGCACAACTCCTCGTCATCCTCTCGGATCAGGCGGGTTTTTATACCGCAGACCCAAGACAAGACCCTAACTCGGAATTGATCCACACCGTTACGACAATCTCTGAGAAAATCTGGAAAGCCGCCGGACACGCTGGCACAATAAGTGGCACTGGCGGGATGGTGACGAAATTGCAAGCCGCTGATATCGTCACCGGATCTGGAGAGATGATGGTGATGGCATACGGACAGGAACCGCTGATCGTAACACGAATCTTGAAAGGTGAACTTCTCGGCACGTTATTCCTTCCAAATTCCCGTATCTCTGGGAGGAAACGGTGGATTGCTTATTCACGTCCGCCGAAAGGCAGACTTTTTGTTGATAACGGTGCACGCGACGCGCTCGTGCGCGGTGGTAAAAGTCTACTACCCGCCGGTGTTCGACGCGTTGAAGGTGATTTTGACTATAGCGATACCGTCTCGTGTCTCACCGAAAACGGCACGGAATTCGCACGCGGTTTGGTGAACTATAACGCCGTGGAGACTGCCAAACTCGCCGGAAAACACACGAAGCACATTGAGACTATTCTCGGCTACCGCGATTACGATGAAATCATACATCGAGATAATTTGGTATTACTCGACTGATTTCGCTTGATTTCGCTTGATTTCGCTTGATTTCGCTCCAGCTGCCGAACGGATATGCCTAATTACGCTGGGTGCCCCGCACCTTTTTTACAACGAAATTTGGCCGTGCAATTCCATTGAAAATTTTCCAACACTTATGTTATAGTACCAATCATTATTTCAAATTACCGTCTACTTACGGCGACCTCTCAAAGGAACACTATGAACGAAAATATCCAAGAATTGATCCAATCGCAGGCGAAAAAGGCAAAATCGGCAATGCGTGTTTTATCACGGAGCTCCGCCGATGTCCGAAACAATGCCCTCTTCGCGATGGCTGAAAGCATACAGAATTCAAAAGATAAAATTCAGGAATCAAATCGTATTGATCTCGAAGAAGGCGAAAAAACTGGAGTCCCTGCTCCCCTCATGCAACGTCTCCGATTGGACGACCAGAAAATTGAACGGATGGTAGACAATCTCCGTCAAGTCGCCGCACTCCCCGATCCGATCGGCGAGGTCATTAGTATGGGGGAACGTCCCAATGGACTCAAAATCGGCAGAGTCCGTGTACCTATCGGTGTCGTCGCTGTGGTATATGAGTCGCGTCCCGACGTTACTGTTGAGGTATCAGCACTCTGCATCAAATCAGGAAATGGGGTTATCCTCCGGGGCGGCTCCGAAGCCATTCACTCCAATGCGACACTCGCGGAGGTCCTCAGCAAGACCGCCGCTGCAGAAGGCCTGCCAGATGCCATTCAGTTTGTTAACACGACCGACCGGCAAGCCGTCTATGAACTTATCCAATTGCCAGACGACGTTGATCTCATCATTCCACGCGGTAGCAACGAATTCGTCCAGTTTTTGATGAAAGAATCCGATGTCCCAGTGTTAGGACACGCCGATGGCATCTGTCATATCTACGTTGACGAAGCCGCCGACCTTGATATGGCTACCAAAATCTGTATGAATGCGAAAGTTGGCTACAAGGTTGCCGTCTGCAATGCTGTAGAGACACTCTTGGTCCATACCGATGCTGCCGAGAAGTTTCTCCCTATTCTCTGCGACAAGTTACAAGGTGCAGATGTCGAAATCCGCGGATGTGAACGAACACAGCAAATTTATCCGATAGCGAAACCCGCAACCGAAGAAGACTGGCGGACAGAATACCTCGATTACATCCTATCCGTTCGAGTTGTAGATGACATGGGCACTGCTATTGATCACATTGAAACCTACGGTTCTCATCATTCCGATGCGATTATCACCGAAAGTTACAGCGCTGCGCAACGGTTTCTCAAAGAGGTCGATTCCGCCGCAGTCTATGTCAATGCCAGTACTGTCTTCACCGACGGCTATGAATTCGGGTTAGGTGCCGAGGTCGGCATTAGCACACAAAAACTCCACTCCCGCGGACCGATGGGACTTGAAGGATTAACGACTTATAAGTATATCGTCTACGGAGACGGTCAAGTACGTGAGTAGGTACTGGGCGGTTCTCTTGCCAAGGTAGGTGCGGAGTGTAATACAAGGAACGGATTTAGTCTCTCCCCAGACTAAATCCCCAACCGCACCGAGTCTCAATCGCGTCATGTCCACGCATGCCCCCCATTCTCAAGCCTCCCTCCTTAAAAACGTACTTATTATTACACCGTTGAGTCTGATTGGACGTGCGGGAACACTTCTCATCTACGTCACTCTCGCCAACTGGTTCGGCGACCCAGCAGAAATGGATTTTATTTACTATTACTGGGGCATTGCCGTATTCCTGATAGACTTGCTCAGTGCCGCTTCCGCCTATTCTGTCCTCGTTCCGCTGTTAGCCGAAGCCCGCGTGAAAGGTGAAACCGAGGCACAACGTTGCGTTCAATCCATTTTTTCCCAATATATCATACTCATGCCGGGACTCTGCTGTCTTCTCGTCTCCGTTTCATGGACTGTTTCCCAACTTTTTCTACCGAGCGCGGGGCTCCCATCCTCTATGACAATCGGCATTGTGTGCGGATTCCTCTGCTTCGCGATTATCGCCGCAGTCCGCTGGATGCTCAAGGCAATCTTAGATACCTATCAAGCCTTTCATTTACCTGTTATTGTGCAAGGACTCCGTGCTATCCTTGTCATCGGCGTTATATACCTGTGCAAGCCGTTTCTGAGCTGGTTCAGTATACCACTTGCCCTAATCATTGGCGAGCTTTTCCAATTGCTTCTCCTATTTCGACGATGCTGTACTGTCCTGAATCTATCCGCGCTGCATCTCAAACTCAGTTGGCAGACGACATCCTACACGACGCAATTCCTACGGCAATGTCTACTGATGATGGGCGCGGCAATCTCAGACGGGTTAAACCCAGTCGTTGACAGGGGCATGGCAAGCGCATTGGGAACGGGTTCCGTCTCGAAATTGGATTACGCGCTCCGTTTGTGTGCGATCCCTGAAACACTCACGGGTGTAACGCTGCCAGTCTTATTGTCGCATTGGGCACAGATATCGTCTCCCGATCCCCAAGTCGCAAAGGGTTTAAAAATAGGTCGGGAATCGGAGTTCCCTCCTACTGGGACGCAGTTACAGCGAAGTGTTTGGCAAAGTGTCGTTGTGTTACTCATCTTGATGGTACCTTTCCTGATCGGCTTTTACCTTTTCCGAGTGGACATTGTCACGCTATTATATGGGCACGGTGAATTGTCTGAGGCGGGACAGTTCCATATTGCTTCGCTACTCGGCATCTATCTACTCGGAATGCTTCCGCGTTTAATCAGTCGCTTGCTAATCCGTGCCCATCTCGCACGCCAGGCACACCCGACTGTTGTCACGGCAACGCTTATCAGGCTGATCCTAAATCCCGTTCTCAATTGGTTTTTCATGCAATATTGGGGATTAGAGGGAATCGCTTGGTCGACAGCGTTGTTGTCTTATCCGATTCTCGCGTATATTGCCTTTATGTTCTGGCGACGGAGATAACTATAGACTTTGCGCTTGTCCAACAACGCCTAAACTTTGGCGAAATGTTCAGGGTGATTTGAGGTGATACCTTGCACACCGAATGCTTTCATTTCGCGCATACGGGAGATGTCGTCGACAGTCCAACACCAGAGTGCGATACCACGCCGTCGGATTTCGTAAGCGAATTCCGCTGTAATGCGTTGGTGGTTGACATTCAGTAGGTTGCTGCCGAGCTCTCCGAGTTGCTGGCACAACTGCACAGGAGAGGCATGGGTGTTGTGATTCCCGATGAGCCACCCTGTTGGAATGCGAGGTTCTAAGGAACGAACGGTCTGTAAAACAGTGGTATGGAAGGAGATAATAACGGCGAGATCTTGTGTATGGGTCTCTCGGATTTTTGCGACGACTGTCTCTGCTATCAAAGGATCTTTAATTTCTAAAACCGCAATCGTCTGTTTTGCAATGCATTCCAATGCCTCCACGAGCGTCGGCACCGGTTCATCAACAAATTCAGGTGCGAACCATCCTCCAGCATCAGCACGCTTAATTGTTTCCAAAGTGGCTTGATTGACCTGTCCAGAGTAATTTGTCGTTCGATCTAAGGAGGCGTCGTGTATCACTACGACTTCGCCATCAGCGGTCCCGTGTAAATCAAGTTCAACGGCATCCACGCCGATTTCGATCGCTTTTTTGAATGCCACGATTGTATTTTCCGGGGCACTTCCCGATGCCCCACGGTGTGCAATCCGAATCATTTTAATTATACCTTGCGGAGAAATCACGGGAGTTTGAACTTTGAAATGAGACCCTCAAATCCGCCTGCGCCGATGTTGCAGGCTATCCGCTTGGGTTAATAAAATCCGCCCGTAAGTGTAGGGGAGGGCGGCCAAGCGGTCCATCAATTAAAAACCGCTATTGCTCTGTTTAATCTTCTTTAATAGAGTCGTCCGACTCATGCCGAGCAAGTTTGCTGTCTTACTATGGTTACCCGAAAATTCATCTAACACCAGTTCAATGAGTGATTTATCCAATAGCGCAACAACCTCGGCGTAAAATTCCCGCTTCCCCTGTGTGATCGCCTCTTTTGTAATGTCTTGTAAAACAGATTTGAGGGACATTTCCAAGTGTGAGGTACTGGTAGCATCTATCTGATGTCCTGTTTGGATTTCTGGCGGCAGATCATCTGGAAGAATTACGTCCGCACGACAAAGCGTTGCCGCACTTCTCAGGCAGTTTTCCAACTCTCGAACGTTGCCGGGCCACGGGTAGTCCTGCAGCAATTTCATTCCTTCTTCGGAGATACCCCAAATCGGTTTACCGAGTTCCTCTTGAGCAAGTTTCAGGAAATGTGTAACAAGTAGCGGAATATCCTCTTGGCGTTCCCGTAACGGGGGAAGATGAAGCGCTATGCGTTTGAAACGATAGTAGAGATCCTCACGGAACTGTCCTCGCTTTATCATTTCACTGAGTTCCTGATTCGTGGCAGCGATGACACGGACATCTACATTAAGCCGCCGGGTTCCACCTAACCGTTCAATCTCCTGTGTTTGCAGCGCGCGAAGCAGTTTTACCTGTAACGTCGGGGTCATATTGCTGACTTCATCAAGAAAAAGCGTACCACCATTCGCCAGCTCAAATCGTCCGGGTTTTCCTTCCTTTTTCGCGCCTGTGAACGCTCCCGCTTCATAACCAAACAGTTCACTCTCTAAGAGTTCATCAGGAAGAGCACCGCAATCAACAGGGACAAAAGGGGCATCCTTTCGGGAACTACCTGTGTGGATTGCGCGGGCAACCAGATCCTTGCCTGTCCCGGTTTCGCCTTCGATCAGCACAGTCATCGTATTGCTCGCCATGATTCCGATGAGTTTGTAGATTTCGCGCATCTGGCTGCTCTTTCCAACCAATCGGTGACCGATCTCTACTGTTGACGATTCGTCTGCTGTTTCGGCAGGCAACGTACTTCGGACGGATTGTGTTCGGAAAGCCCGTTCCAGAACACTCTTGACGATATCCAGATCAATCGGTTTTGGGACGAAATCGAACGCCTGTAGTCTCATCGCTTCTATGGTTGTCTCTACATCGTCATAAGCCGTAATGATAACCACAATTACCCACGGATGACGTGCCTTAATTTCGCCTAATGCCTCCAGACCGCTCATTCCAGGTAATTTCACATCGAGTAAGACAACATCCGGCTTGTCAGCTGCAATACGGCGCAAACCTTCCTCGGCATTGTTCGCAGTGCTCGGGCGATAGCCTTCGCTTTCTAAGAATTGCTCGAATGCCCAACAGATTTTTTCGTCGTCGTCAATTACCAATACGTCTTTCATTATTTTAACAATGTAATGGAACGATGCCCAGACTCAATCATTTATAACTCGTTTGCCACCTTCTATCGACAACAAAAACTTCTCACCATCTTCACTCATCTCGTTGTTATTCGCTTCTTCCGTTTTTTCCTCTAATTTCCGCTTGAGAACCGGATAAGAATCCACAATCGGGATCTCGTTGAGAGACGTCAAAGCCGGTTTTCGTCCTTCCGCTCTCTCAGTTGCTTCAGCGAATCGTTCGTTTTTCTTAGCAACGTGTCCTGCGTCTCGTGCTTTGAAATCGGGGAGTACGCGTTCCGCAAAGAGTTCCAATGATTCGCATATATCCTCATGACGGTTTGCCCCAGCCTGCTGAATGAAGACGACTTGGTCCACGCCAGCGTCTTCCATTATCTCTAAATGCTCACGGACTTGATCCGGTGTGCCGATCCCTGCTCTACCCTCAGTGGGATCCTGTGGTGTTTGTTTATATAACTGCCAAATATCTGTTTCCCCCGGTCTTTGCGAGCCGTTGTGATAGTAATGTGCAAGCCCAAATCGGAAGAAGCGCAAACCGTCTAAACCACGGGCGATAGCAGTATCTTCGTCGGCATGACACGAAAAGCCGGACACCATAGCGATGTTCGGATTCACCCGCTGCGTCAAGGGTTCACACTCTTTCTCGAAAATCTCATAATACTCTTCCACCCAGAATTTTGCTTCGTCGGCATCGACAAATGCAAAGGTTAACGCGCCCAGGCCATATCTGGCAGCGTATCGAAGACTATCGCGACTGGAACAAGCTACCCACGGTGGTGGATGTGGTGTCTGTAATGGTTTTGGAATGACATTGCGAGTCGGCATCGAAAAATACTGTCCATTATATCCTGCATAAGGCGATTGGCTCATCATTTTCGCCGTTTCACGTGTGCATTCCGCCCACATCTCGCGTTTACATTTCGGATCAACATTAAATCCACCGAGTTCCATACGAGAAGCAGATTCGCCCGTTCCCCACTCAACACGTCCATTTGAGACGAGGTCAAGCGTGGCGATGCGTTCAGCAACGCGCGCGGGGTGATTGTAAGCCGGAGGCATCAGCACTATCCCGTGTCCCAATCGAATCTGTGTCGTTCGTTGGCTACACGCTGCGAGAAATACCTCTGGTGCTGAAGAATGTGAATACTCCTCAAGGAAATGGTGTTCCACTTCCCAAATATAGTCGAATCCAAGTGTATCCGCCAATTCTACCTGTGCTAACGCATCTTGGAAGAGTTTATGTTCTGCGCCATCGTCCCACGGACGCGGAATCTGATGCTCATAAAACAACCCAAATTTCATCTTTTAATTTTACCTTGCGGTTCGGTCAGGAGGGTTTGATAATTGAAGTGCCTTTACGTAGATCCGCCCTCCGCTACGCTTACGGGCTACGCGCTTAGGTTTAACAAACGCCTCTTTACTGACAACTGACTGCTAATTTTACATTTCGGTATCAAGTCTATGCATCTCTTCGTCAGTCAATTCCCATGCGAAAACATCTAAATTCTCGCGTAAATGCGGCACCGAACCCGATTTAGGAATTGTGATAATGTCCTGCTGCACCAACCACCGGAGTGCTACCTGTGCCGCAGTCTTTCCGTGATTTTCTCCGATGCTACGTAGGACCGCATCACCGGCAAGGTCTCCAACAGCCAACGGACGGTGTGCCGTCATTACAATACCGCGAGCATGGCAGTAGTCACGCAATTCCGATCGGTTGTTGCGCACATGATATTCCACTTGATTCGTGCAAATCGGGAGTTTGGAGGCTTCAGATGCCTCCTCAACCTGAGCGATGCTAAAATTGCTGATACCGATGCTTTTGACTTGACCCGCCTCGTAAAGTTTTTGGAAAGCCTCAAAAGTTTCGGTAACCGGAACAGAATCACGACTCGGATGGTGAATCAATAACAGGTCGACGTAATCCATCTGCAAATCGTTCAGACATTCCTCAAATTGGGCAAGAACATCAGCATATTTGAGATGGGTGCCCCAAATTTTGGTGGTCAGAAAGATTTCCTCACGATCAACACGGGTGTCGCGGAGTGCTTTCCCGATTGCGCCCTGGTTCTGGTACATCCATGCCGTGTCTATATGTGTATAGCCCAATGCGACGGCTTCTTTGACGATGCGTTCGCACTGCCTGCCTTTGAGTTGCCAAGTTCCCAAACCGAATATGGGGATTTCATGTCCTGATGCAAGTGTAATGTTTTTCATAATGCCCCATGATAGAAGATTTGAAAAAAAAAGTCAACACATTCTTCAGATTGGAATCTCCGATTTCCTTTAGGTTGGAGAGGCAAATCTGTTTTACAAAAAATCTCACTTACTCCTATTTTTAATCAGATTAGAAGCGAGAAACTACCAAGCGAAGGCAGGAATCTAAAAATCTCCTGCCTTTAGGCAGGAGTACCTGAAAAAAAGTTGACAAACACCTACAGATAATGTATACTATTAATAATGCCTATGGTCGAGTGGTGGAATCGGTAGACACAACGGACTTAAAATCCGTCGCCTGTAAAAAGGTGTGGGGGTTCAAGTCCCCCCTCGACCATGGTTCAGGATAATAATTCTTGCCGCAGGGTAGAGCAGCCAGGTAGCTCGTCGGGCTCATAACCCGGAGGACGGGGGTTCAAATCCCCCCCCTGCAACTTCTTGATATATGAACCTGAGGGCAGAACTTACATGCCCATTCAGATACGTGCCGGTGTAGCTCAGTGGTTTAGAGCACACGACTCATAATCGTGCTGTCCGGAGTTCGACTCTCCGCACCGGCATTGCCTTTTTGGCGAATCTTGCAAGTAATATGCGGGCAGGCACAAGACCTGCCCCTACCGTCAAAAATAGGCATATCTCATGACAGCCGACTTTGTGCGACAGATGCACCGCTTTATTTTGCGGCACGCAATGATTAAGAACGGCGAAACAGTGCTTGTTGCAGTTTCAGGTGGTGCGGATTCCCTCGCACTCCTATACGGTTTGCACGCCCTACACTCGCAATTCGACTGCCAACTCCATCTCGCCCACTTAAATCACTGTCTCCGCCCGGACGCTGATGCTGATGCAGACTTTGTCCAGCAGCACGCAGCGTATTTAGGATTGCCTTGCACCATCCAGAGCACTGACGTGCCCCGTTTGGTAAAGCAATGGAAACTTTCTGTGGAGACAGCCGCTCGGAAGGCGCGCTATCAATTTTATGAAAAGGTCTCTACACAAATCGGTGCTACCAAGGTAGCCTTAGGCCACCATCAGGGCGATACCGCCGAGACGGTTTTGATGAACCTCGTTCGTGGGAGCGGATCCACTGGAATGAAAGGGATTCTGCCCGTCAGAAATTTTAAGTTTATTCGACCACTTGCGGGGTTCACACGGCAACAAATTGAAACGTTCCTTGCGTCCAAGGAGTTAGTACCACGACATGATTCAACCAACACGGATACCCGCTATCTTCGCAATCGTATCCGCCATGAGTTGATACCAAGACTTGAGAGCGACTATAATCCGAATATCAAAGTCGGATTAAGCCGGACTGCTGATGTATTAGGTGCCGAATCCGAATACTTGGATACGGTTGCGCAAGGGGCTTTTGAAACCTGTCGGGTCCGGGATCCAGACAGGGTTAAGGCACTCGCAACGTTAGAAAGTGTTGTGTTGGACAGAGAGAAGTTCCAACAGTTCCACATCGCAGTGCAGAGGCGGGTGCTACGGTTGAGTTTCTTTGAAATGTTGGGGAGTATGGGGGATCTCTATTTTTCACATTGCGAAGCGATGCTGAGCCTTATTGAAGGGAATGCTCCTAACGCTGTGTTGGCATTGCCGAACAGTTTGCGGTTCCGACGTGCATATCAGTCCCTTATCTTTGAGGTAAACACAAGTTCCAGATCGTCGTTTACGATTGAGACTGAGAGTTTTGCTTATCCGTTGGCTGTTCCCGGTAAAACGTTTATCGCCGCTTTAAACACAGAAATCACTGCTGAATTGGGTGATATCCGGTCTGGTGAGACACTGAAGTTACCGGACGGAAGATATGAAGCAATTTTTGATTATGAAAAAGTAAAGAGAACGTTCGCGGATCTTCCTTCAGAAACTTTTCCGCTTACGGTGCGCAACCGACTGCAAGGTGACCGGTTCCAACCTTATGGTATGCGAGGAACGAAAAAGATTAAGGATTTTATGATAGACGCTAAGGTGCCTCGCTACGAACGCGATCGCATTCCGATGCTTGTTTGTGGTGATACGGTTCTCTGGGTCGTTGGTTATACCACCAGTGACCCGTTCAAGATTCATTCCGGCACACGGCAATATCTTTATCTACATTATGTCAGTGACAAAACCCCCTCTTGAATCTGTTCTCATTTCTGAATCTTGTCTTCAGAATCGTATTTATGAACTCGGCAGGCAAATATTCACCGATTATGAGAACCAAGAGTTGGTCCTACTCGGGGTGCTTAGAGGCAGCGTCTTTTTTTTCGCGGATCTCGCCCGCGCTATCTTTAAGGCGCAGCATGAAAGTCAAATGAAAGAAGTCGCACTTCGTTTTGAGTTCGTGCAACTCATGAGTTACCACGATAATACACAGCCTTCGACCGTGCAACTCATCCGTGGTGGCAGCGACTATCTCAAACAGCAACACGTCCTCATAGTGGAAGATATTGTTGATACTGGACGGACTTTAAATTTTCTCCGTGAACATCTTCAGACGTTGAACCCGAAAACTGTTAAAGTCTGTACGCTACTTGATAAACCTTCTCAACGTCAAGTGTCTGTTCCTATTGATTATACAGGTTTTGAAATTTCAGATACTTTCGTCGTTGGGTACGGGCTTGACTACGCACAGCAGTATCGAAATTTACCCTATATCGCCGTTTTGGAGTCAATTTAAGTGGTTTTAGCCCAGAATCAGGGCTGTACATGCACACAATTTAGCGCAAAACACATTTTTTTGTTTTTTCTTGACAATAAATTATATATTGAGTATACTTGGAATCATATCTTGAAAGGAGATTCATAATGCGTAAATTCGTTGCGTTTTCCTTTTGCAGCGTTTTAACCGTAGGGCTTATTTTTTTCTCACAAGCCCAACTATCGGACAAAGCACAGTTGGGACGCGAACTTTTCCACGACCCAACTTTTAAAGGAACGATTAAACCAGGTAACGGACAAGGCTACGCAACCGGGCTTTCCTGTGCAAACTGCCATGCGGATTTCGATGATGCTGCAAATCCAGACGGTCTGATTCGAGCCGGACACAGTGTTGTGGGTGTCCCGCACCGCGGGGAAGCAAAAGGTGGAATGATCAAGGGTGCTGATTTCGCACGCGCAGCTGGCGGCGGTGGGTTCTGTTATGAGCATTTCTTACAGCGAGTCCCAGGTGATAAAGTAAATCCCACTGCAATCCCAGCAGAGCATGCCGAAGCACTTATGGCTTATTTTGAGGCTATCTCGGGGGACAACAAAGGACCCGATTTTGAAATTGCAATGCTGGATGATGATGCGAAAAAAGCAGCGGGTGAGAAAATCGGTGCCATGACGGGTGACCCAAACAACGGATGGGAACTTTTCGGACGCGCCTGTATTGTCTGCCACCCAGCAGCGAATAAAGCTGGTATCGGTCCGCAACTCGTCCGCTCCAGAGCCCCTCGCGATATTGATAAAACCATGGCGCGTTGGGCTACCAAAATTCGTGGCGGCGGGTTTCTTATGCCGTTCTATGCCCCTGACATTCTTAGTGACCAGGACATCGCTGATATTCTCGAATTCCTGCGTCAGGAAATAGAAAGCAAAAAGAAATAAACAATCGATCAGGCTGGGATAAATCCTCCCAGCCGAACATTCTATTTTTGAAATCTGTCTGATTTTCTGTAACCAACTCTCTTCGCGACTCGTTTTTTCAAACAAAATAGTAGTCGTGTTAGTCTCAAAACGTATCAGCGTTTTGACTGATCTAAATATGAAGAGAGGTTGGTGCCATGAGAAAATCTCAATACCTTACAATATCTTTTTACATTCTCCTTGTAGGTTTCGTATTAAGTTTCGCGAGTTGTGGCGGGAGCAATCTAAACAATCCTGTATCAGAAGGGGATGCAACCGCTGAGGGTAGTGAAAGTGCCGGCGATGTCGTTGAACTTGCACAAAACCTGGACGCTGAGGAGACGACGGAGCAGATAGCCGATCTTGACGTAAAAGTCACCGTTACGAAGAAAACGGTGGCACCGGGTGAAGAGGTGGAACTGGCTGCTTCCGTCAAAGGGGTTAGAGGTACAAGTGTCACGTTGAACTGGCTGAATATTACAAAACATGGGAAACTTTCCGCCTCCAGCGAAAATCCAATTACTTGGACTGCCCCCCAGACATTAAATGGAGAGAGCGTCCAAGTTGAAGTCATCCAACTGATTGTGACTGTGATTAGTGAGGTTGTTTCAGTCGGCACCTCTGGAATTGATACCGATACCCAAATTTTTTCGGAAACGAAAACGGTTTTGCTAACCGTTAGAGATTAGTCATAGAAGCAAAGCCTGTCCTAAACAAGCGAAAATCGTATTCGATTCGTTTGACACGCTGACAGAGTTTGTCTTCGCTTTCCATTGTCTTAGGGTATCAAATGAAGAGAAAATTGATTCGTGTTTTTTTAGTTGTTATATCTGTGGTGGCAATCTCTGGAGGGGAACTCAACGCTCGTGGGCACCAACATCTGGTCCAAAAAGGCGATACGCTATGGGGACTTTCTCGGAAATACAAAGTACCTCTGAAAAAGATTATACAGGCTAACAGCATTCAGCCCACAAATCCGCTGCAGATCGGGGAAAAACTCTTAATTCCTAGCGCACCTGTTGAAGGAGTTTGGTATAGGGTTAAAGCTGGAGATACATTGTCTGGTATTGCGAGTCGCCATAATGTTGACTGGCAAGACCTCCAGCGAATTAATGGTATCTCTTCGCCTCGCACCCTCCAGATTGGCACAAGAATCCGTATTCAACGAGATGACAGTCTCAGTTTTGGAAATCCGCTTCGGGTCCCTTTAGTTGTTACCTCAAAGTATGGGTATCGGCCTCACCCTGTGACTCGCCGCTACCAGCGCCATGAAGGCATAGATTTTCGTGCCTCCACGGGTACCCGCGTCTATGCCTCACGAGCAGGTCGGGTTACCTTTGCTGGACGGAGAGGTGGTTACGGCAAATTCGTAGTCATCGAACATGGAGACGATTTTACGACAGGGTATGGACACTTGTCACGTATTAGAGTGAGAGTTGGGCAAACTGTCACAAAAGGAAAAGTAATTGGGCTTTCTGGGAACACCGGTATTTCAACAGGCCCCCATTTACATTTTGAAATCAGGTACAAAGGCAGAAGTGAAAATCCAACAAATCACATTACTATACCATAAACGGGGTTTGTTACTCGTAGCGATTGTCTTTCTTTTATTAGCGTATTTTCTCGGTCAAGAAAACACATTATCAGAGCCTCTTAACCTGAGACCCGAAGTCGGTACGCGTGGACTTGGGTTGAGCGGCGCGTTTATTAGCAGCGCAGATGACGCAACAAGTCCACTCTGGAATCCCGCAGGACTTGCCACGTTGCAGCGTGGAAATTTGATTTACGATCTATCCCAAGGCGCTGTTTCCATCGCTTATCCTATCAAATACATTGGCACATTTGGTGTAAATTTCCTTGATTTAAACCGGAGTGACCGATTTCTCGTAGAACATACCGCGAACCCGGTTGGTAGTTTTGAACTCGGCAACAATCAAGCACTTTTCTCCTATGCAAGGAGGTTGGGAACTTTTCAACTCGGTGCCAGCACAGGGTATAGCCGAGCCCCTTATTACGGTAGCCTCTGGGCACAAAACTATGATGTTGGCGTGCTCACAGAGCTTAACCCTTACCTTGCCGTGGGGATGCGATTGCGCGATATTGCTGGTGTAACCATTCGACACAGAGATGGTCAGGTATTACAAACCTTCAATCAGCAGCTTGCCCTCGGTGCCGTCCTAACGCCTCACCCGATTATTCGATGGCATAATCGACTCGATATTATCTATCCCTGTTTTGGTACAAGCGTAGAAATCGGAAATAGAACGATCGCGGCTCGCGTCGGATCAATGTTTACCTTTGGCACCGGAACTCCCTCTCAATCTTGGAGTATAGGGTTCTCACTGAACCAATTAGGAAAACAGTTCCATTATACATATTTGAATCACGATGATCTCGAGCATAGACATCTCGCTTCAATAGGCATGTCCTTTGGCAAAACACAACCTTTTTCACGATCAGCAGTCAGCAGTCAGCAGTCAGCAATCAGCAAAGAAGCCGAAAGCCGAAAGCCGATGGCTAATAACCAATACAAGTCTACCCAAATCGCGCGGGAATACGACGTTGATGTAGAACTCATGCTTGCTATTATTCATACGGAATCCAACTTTAATCCACTCGCCGTATCGAAAAACGGAGCAGCAGGCTTAATGCAGATAATGCCTGATGCCGCACGAGAACTTGGGCTCAAGGTGCCGCAGTACAAAAATATAAGGAAACCCAAACTTGATCCGAAGATAGATGAACGATTTGACTCGAACAAAAACCTGCACGCTGGTTTAACTTATTTCAAGATGCTTTATGAAAAACATTTGAACAATCTAACTCTGGCACTCGGAGCGTATAACGTCGGTCCCGCTAAAGTGAAAATACGCGGTCCCCTTATTAGCAGAGGTAAAAGATATGCGAAGAAGGTGATTAACCGTTCGCAATATTACCGTGATAAGTCAGGACAAATGGAGATCGATCTTAAGAGGTTAGAAAGAATCCTGAATAATAATTGAAAGTAGGCGCAAAACGCGTCAGATGCGGGGAGATAGCATGGATAAAATTAGATTGGCAATCGTTGGATGTGGCGGTATGGGACACCGACACATGTACGGATTAGCAGAACTTCATCGGGTAGGATGGACGCGGTTTAACCTTGTCGGTGCTTGTGACCCTGTCCTCGCTAATGCTGAGTCGCTCGCTGCACAAGCAGAAGAACGTTTCGGTCAGAAACCTGCTGTTGTCGGGAGTCTGGAAGAACTTGCCGAAGTCGGCGTGGATGCTGTGGATGTGACAACTACGCCACCCTATCATCATACCGTCGCCATTGAAACCCTTGAACGCGGTTGGCACACGATGGTCGAAAAGCCGATGGGGTTAACCGTTCGAGCGTGTAACCTCATGCGGCGTGCCGCTGATGCATCCGATGCCATTCTCAGCGTCGCTGAGAACTATCGGCGTGACCCGATCAATCGACTTGCGAAAGCACTGCTGAATGCAGAAGTCATTGGCACACCGCGTTTTCTCATTCACCAAGCAATCGGTGGTACAAACCGTATGACTATCTCCGTCTGGCGACACCAGAAAGACCAAAGCGGTGTATTGCTTGATGTCGGCGTTCACTATGCGGATATGATAGAGTATCTTCTGGGTGAGGTTGACACAGTCTATGCGCAGACCCGACTTCATGAACCTATCCGGTATAATGCCGCCGCAGTGACCGGTGAATCCGGCTCTAACCCTGCTGGGGTGTATACAAAATGGCAACGCAAGATGCCTGCTGAATTCGAGGCGACCGCAGAGGATGCCGCTTATGCAACCCTGACTTTCAAAAACGGCGTTGTTGGGCAGTATATCGAGGACCATGGCGCATGGGGACAAGGCGGTTGGCTTCGCAAGATTCACGGATCCCGCGGTTCCATGACGCTCCCCGGCGATCGGAGCGGCGGAATTATCACCCTCAATATTGATGGACAGGAACCGATTAACGACGAGCGACTCTTGGATCTCGTTCCAGACTTTCGCTTAGATGCCGTCACAACAGACCTTTTCGGTGGGGACCGGTTGTGGAAGTATGAATTGCCGTTTACCCAAATTGATCCGAAGATTATCGCTATTGAATATGGGGACTTCGCTGAAGCTATCGCGGGAAACAGTGAGGTTGAGGTTGATGCGTATCAGGGGACTCGATCCGTCGCGCTTTCCTATTCAATGCTTGAGTCTGGGGCAACAGGACAGATCGTTCAAATGGATCAGATGCTGGATGAGTCCATTAACACATACCAGCGCGAAATTGACGAAGGGTTAGGTATTTAACCACCCCGCAGTTGTGCGTTGGAGGACAATCGACGCAATGGAAACCAACAAGCAAGAATTCGGTATCGGTTTGATCGGATTGGGTATCGGACAGCAGCACCTGCTCGGTTATCAACGCCAAAACTTACGCGTTGCTGCGATTTGCGATAAAGATGTAGAACGCCTTAACGAGGTTGGAGAACGGTTTCAAATCCATAAACGATACACTCGTATCACCGACCTGATTGCCGATGCCGATGTTGATGTGGTTGATATGGCAGTCCAACCATGGATTCGCTCTCCTATCGTCAAAGCCGTCGCTGAGGCTGGCAAGCATATTCTCTGTCAAAAACCGTTCTCAATGTCCATGCAACAAGCCGTTGAAATGGTGGAGACCTGTGAGCGACACAACGTGCAGCTCATGGTGAACCAGAACTCTTGCTTCGTTCCCGGTTTCCTCGCGATTGAACCCTACATCAACGCTGAACACCTCGGCGAAATCTACCATGTCTCGATAACCTGTAACGGGTTCTACACCGAGTTTCCTGAACGCCATCTGATTCCAGCGATGCAAGTACATCACATCGGACTCATCTATAAATGGTTCGGTGAATATGAAAGTGTTTACTGCCAAGCACACGGACATAACCGCTCTATTGAGGACGGAGAAACCGTTTCCCTCGCGCTTTTCAAGAGTCGGAACGGCATCCAAGGGTTGCTTTCGTGCAACTGGGCGTTCCTTGCCGATTCTGGACGTAATTTACAACATCCGCACGAAGAAATTCGGATCCAAGGCACAAAAGGGGCAATCTACGGAAATAGCGAGGACATGACGGTTCAACTTACCGAACCGGAAGAACGTGAGATTAAGCCATCAATAGAAGGGACATGGTTTCCAGATGCCTTTGGAAACGTGATGGCTCACTTTCAGGAATGTTTACGCACTGGAGCGACGCCTATTACTCATGGCCGTAGCAACCTACACGTTGTTCAGACGCTTTTCGCCATGCACCAATCGGCGAGTTCAGGGCAGGTCGTCCAACTTGACGATATTTCGCTGGATGGCGATCACGACCTGAATCCCAATCCTGTCCACAGCGCGGATGATGTCTCTATCTTGCAGTAAGGTCATAACAGACGCACCGTTTTGAAATTTACCTGCTTTCGCCAGTTTGTTCGACAGGTCCCCTTACCTACCAATTCCCCCTCCGGTCACCCCAGGGATGTGCTTTGGCTACTTCTTCATTGAGGTCGGTTCCCCACCCGGGACGCGTCGTCGGGGTCTTCATGTAGCCATCCGTAATGTCTGGGACGTGCGTTGTCAAATCGTCTTTCCACGGAACATCATCGATATCGATTTCCATGATTCGCACATTGGGCAGCACGCCGCAGAGGCTTGCGCTCATGTGGGTCGCAAGGTGACTGTAGTAGTTGTGCGGCGCGACGTTGAGTTGGAACACGTTTGCCAAGTCACCGATTTTCTTTGAGGGTGCGAAGCCGTTCCACGGTACGTCTATCATGAACACATCGGCAGCGCGACATTCAAAATAGGGAAGATATTCGCGCATGTAATAGAGGTTTTCGCCGGTACATATCTTCGTCGTCGTGGAATCCTTGATTTGGCGGATAGCCTCATGGTCGTACATATCGATTTCCAACCACAGCATATCGAATTGCTCAAGCACTTTAGCGATACGCATGCAGGCTTCCGGTTTGAAGTTAAAATTCAGATCAAGGTTGATACTGACATCGGGACCTACGGCTTCTCTGAAAGTGCCGATTAAGGTTTCGATATGGCGTAGAACTTGAGATGTTACATTTCCGTCGGTAGTACCGGGTCCACCCCCGAAGCCTCCGAAATGGACAGAGGCGGTGTCACCTGGAAAAATGACGTTGGTTTTGAGTGCAGTGAAACCTCTTTCGACGACTTCACGACCTAATGCGGCGATGGAATCCATGCTTTTTAACGGTGGCACACCAATCAGTTCATAGTTACGCGCCCGAGAAGAACCGCAGTGCGACCAATAAACACGGACGTCATCGCGTGTCGGTCCCCCGAATAACTCAACAACCGAGATCCCCAACGCTTTCGCCTTAATGTCTACCAGCGCGCACTCAATACCTGCGATCGCTTTCGCCGCAATGCCACCAGGGCTTTGCCGAGAGCCGCGAATCATATCCCAGAACCGCATCTCATAGGCACGTGGATCTCGTCCAACCATCAGTGGGGTAAAGTCCTTAATAGTTCCTACCACACCGTTAGGATTCCTGCCATCGCTACATTCACCGTAGCCAGTGACACCTTCGTTGGTTTCCACCTTCACAAAAGTCCATGGACGCCATCCAGCATCCACAATAAACGTTTCGATATTTGTAATTTTCATAGCAATCCTCAATTTATGTTTCTGGTATTACAACTTGACCACTTCTTTACGTCGATCTGATTCAAGGAGCGCGTCGCAGATGCGCATCGTGTTCACTGCCACTTGGGACCACTCTTCCTCAAGGTTTCCAGATTGCACGATACGAGAGAACCGCTCAATCATCGTGACCTCTTGGATGCACCCCTCAGTAGTGTTCTGCTCGTTTCCGTCGGGTCCATGAACCCAAAACCGAGCGGAGTCCTCGGATGTAGGGACAGTGAAATCATCACAAACGATCGAGGCGCGCGTGCCAGCAATCTCAAACCACTTTCGGAGCCCCGTATCAAACCCGCAATCTAAGGTAGCGATGCGTTCATCGCTGAACCAGAGGATACCTGCGAGGTTAAAATCCACACCGACTTTGTAACGCGCCGTCGCGAAAACCTGTGTTGGCATCTCCTCAAATGCCCAGAGAATCGAGCGGACACAGTAGTACCCTAAATCACCGAGGCTTCCACCTGCGAACTCCTTCATTGCGCGGATGTTCCCGACCGGAATTGTGTCCCAATTGAAAGTAAACGCCGCTGTTACGCGTCGGAGTCGTCCAAGGGTGTCGTCAATTAACTTCTGCTTCATCGCCGCGGTGCGTTCATGATGAACCCACATGACACCGTCCATGAGTTGAACACCATTTTGGCGACAGACATCCGCCATTACGAGAGCCTCGTCAGCGTTTGCAGCGAGCGGTTTTTCACAGAGGATGTGTTTGCCGTGTTCGGCGGCTTTGATTGTCCATTCGGCGTGGAGTGAAGGCGGCAAAGGAATGTAGATGGCATCAAGTGAGTCATCAGCAAGGAGCTCGTCGTAGGTGCCGTACGTCGTAGCGACATTATGCTCTTGTCCCCACGCAGTAGCACGTTCTTCAGTCCGACTCGCGACTGCTATTAAGTCGGCATTCCGAGCGAGATGGATCGCACGAGCGACCTTTGTTGCGATATTTGCTGTGCTGAGAATGCCCCAGCGGACAGGCGATTTTGCTTCAGTTGTCATATTGTTCCGTTTGATATAAAGCCGTCTATTCTGACGCTTGAATTCACTATAATATACCGCAGAACAGGAAATTGATCAAGCATATATAGGGATAGGACTGAATCGGTTTTAACTTGATTTTGAGAGTAAAAATGATACAATGAGAAAACCGAAAACAATAAGCACTCGACGTGCTTATCAATAGACTAAAACATACATTTTGTATGTTATCAAAGGAGTTTAATGAATACCCCAAAATTTACACTATTTGCATTTTTATTCGCGATTGTTGTACTAATTGTCGGATTTTCCGCCTGTGATCGAATTTCCCAGATTGTTCAACCTCCCACACCTCAGATGACGGAAACGAGCCAAGAGATTGCCATTGGTGTCGTTTTACCTTTGACGGGACGGTTCAGCTACACGTCTGGCAGTCCACTTTTACAAAGCCTTGAGTTGGCGCGTAGTGAAATTAACGCCACCCAACCTAATGGTGCCAAACTCAAACTTATCATCGAAGACGATCAAAGCACGATAGAAGGCGCAGTCGCGGCTTTCAATAAACTGATTCATCAAGACGGGGTGTCTGTTATCCTTGGACCTGTTAATTCAGACCAAACGAAGGAAGCCTTTCCGATTACCCAAGAGAATCAGGTGGTGGCAATCAGTCCGACCTCCGCCGCCCGGGGTCTCAGCGCGATTGGAGATTTTGTGTTCCGCGTCGCGCTTACCACGGATATACTTATCCCAAGGGGTATTGAAGTAACCCAGACGAAACTCGGTTATCAACGCGCCGCTACGATGTATGATGAAACCGATCTTTTCTCCACCGACGGGGATGCCTCCGTGCAGGAAGTCCTCACGGCGAAAGGGATTGAAGTGGTAGCCACTGAAACCTTCCAAGGCGGGGATACCGACTTTTCCGAACAGTTAACTCGAATACAGGCACTGGATCCTGATGTTATCTTTGTTTCAACTCAACCCCCAGAAAAGCCTGGCATCCTCACTCAAGGGCACGAATTCGGCATATCCGCTCCCTTTATTGTGCGTACATTAACCGAAGCAGACGTGCAAGCCTCCGGTCCAGCTGCCGAGGGTGCAATCACTTTTGTCGGGTGGAGTGCCGCTATTGATACACCGGGAAATCAAGCGTTTGTGGAGAATTATAGCACCCAATTCGGCACGGCACCCAGCAACTTCGCGGCGCGCGCGTATGCTGCATTTTATATTCTCGCGGAGGCGATTGAGCGAGCACAATCAACCGATGCCGCCGCTCTCCGAGACGCACTCGCAAGTGTCAGAGATTTTGACACAATTTTAGGCAATTTCTCCTTTGATGCTAACGGGGATGCGGTTTACGACCCGAAGGTTCTGGTTGTTAAAAATGGTGAATTGGTGCTCTTTCAGTAGCCCACGGTGATAGGTTGACCTGCCAGCTTACATACAGCATAATAACGTAAGTTGTCATCTTCAACACCCCTACGAAAATTGTTCACATATTTTTTGGATTTACTATAAATGATCCTATTAACGGATAACCCAAGTTACTATTTAGAGGAATTTTATGAATATGAAAAGATTCAAATCAGTCGTATTTCTATTCGCGATTATCGGACTAATTGTCGGATTTTCCGCGTGTGATCGAGTTTCCCAGATTGTTCAACCTACCACATCTCAGATGACGGAAAGCAGTGAAGAAATCGCCATTGGTGTTGTCGTCCCTCTGACAGGTCGGCTCGGAGACTCGTTCGGCATCCCAATATCACAAGGTTTTGAGTTAGCACTCAGTGAGATTAACGCCACCCAACCTAATGGTGCCGAACTCAAGCTTATCATCGAAGACGATCAAAGCACTCTAGAAGGTGCAGTCGCGGCTTTCAATAAACTGATTCACCAAGACGGGGTGTCTGTTATCCTCGGACCTGTTACCTCAAGTCAAACTGCGGAAACTTTTCCGATTGCCCAAGAGAATCGGGTGTTAGCAATAAGTCCGACATCCTCTGCTCGCGGTCTCAGCGCACTTGGTGATTATGTTTTTCGCGTCGCGCTGACGACGGATATACTTATCCCCAAGGGCATTGCGGTAACACACACAAAACTTGGTTATCAACGCGCCGCTACGATGTATGATGAAACCGATCTTTTCTCCACCGACGGAGAAGCGTCTGTGCAGGAAGTCCTCGCCACGAAAGGGGTTGAGGTGATAGCCACTGAAACCTTCCAAGGTGGAGATACCGACTTTTCCGAACAATTAACCCGAATCCAGACCCTGAATCCCGATGTCATTTTTGTTTCATGTTTATCGCCGGAGAAGCCTGGGATACTCACCCAAGGACACGAACTCAGTATATCCGCTCCCATTATTATTCGTACATTGACTGGAGAAGAGGTGCAAGCTTCAGGTCCAGCTGCCGAGGGGGCAATCACTTTTGTCGGGTGGAGTGCTGCTGTTGATACACCCGGAAATCAAGCATTTGTGGAAAATTATATCGCCAAATTCGGTATGGAACCGAACAACTATGCTGCGCGTTCGTATGCTGCATTTTATATTCTTGCGGAGGCACTCGCGAATGCCCAATCAACCGATTCTGTCGCGATTCGAGACGCGCTGGCAAAGGTCAAAGATTTTGATACAATTTTCGGCAAGTTCTCTTTTGATGCTAATGGGGACGCTGTGTACGACCCGAAAGTCTTGATTGTCAAAAATGGCGAATTGGTAGTCTTTGAGTAGTCCACTATCGAGTAACACATCAGGACGCTCAAACATCTCTGATTCCCAATGTATCTATTGTCGATGTCCTTTCAGGAATGTTCAGTTTTCTGTAAGTCATAGAGGGCTTTTATGGCGGATTTTAGAATTACTTATACCAAATCTGAAAAATAAATTCGCATTTCAGAAATTTTGAAACTCTATGAAGGCAAATGTAAGAGGCGCAATGAATTGCGCAACTACGAACCGGTTTTTTGTTAATGAGAAACGGTTATTCAGACATGGTATTAGACATTGTAATTGGTGTACTCGTGGGTAGGCACAAGACCTACCCCTACAAGATGTCCATATATTTTGATAACTCACTATAGTTCACAAAAATCGTGCGAAATTCATTAGACCAATTTTATACCAAATCAGAGGTTGCGAGCGCATGTTGGAAGCATTTCACGGACATACTTCCAACGCTAAACCGAAGTCTCAGCGACCTCTTTTTGGTAGAACCCTCTGCTGGCACCGGGGCATTCTACAAACTCTTACCATCGGAAAAGCGGTTAGGCATAGATCTCGTGCCCAGATGTGATGATGTGAAATCCCAAGATTTTTTTAAAGTCACCGATTTCCCATTTCCACCCAGAGACACAGCCATCATTGGTAATCCGCCCTTTGGCAAGCGTGGAAAATTAGCAATAGCCTTTTTCAACCACGCCGCTTGTCTATCGGACATTGTTGCATTTATTGTACCTATCAATTTTCGGAAGTTTACAGTTCACAAGTGCCTTGACTCCAGCATGCGGTTTATCAGTAAATTGCCCCTTCCAAGAGATGCGTTTCATCTCGAAACTGGAAAATCCTATTCTGTAAACACGGAGTTTCAAATATGGACACGTTTGGGAAGCACACACCCGGACATGAGACAACATAAGCCTTTACCGATTCGACATCGTGATTTTCAGATATGGCAGTATAACAACACGGCTGATGCTTTGAAAGTCTTTCAAAGCCCTTTCGATTTTGCTGTGCCCTGTCAAGGGTGGCAGGATTATTCTCGAAGAGA
The DNA here is from genome assembly GCA_965220065.1 of Candidatus Poribacteria bacterium. Classification (GTDB taxonomy): domain Bacteria; phylum Poribacteria; class WGA-4E; order WGA-4E; family WGA-3G; genus WGA-3G. Next base: position 1,586,847 of record OZ244804.1, on the reverse strand, counting down.
AACAGACGAAAAGCAATGTGAACGGAATAAACAGTGGATGCTTTTGAAAGCAAAAAATTCTACTGTTTTAACACGCTTGATGGAGATTGATTATGGGCGTTTAGCACAGGAATGTGCTACGGCTGTTCCGGGTTTTCGGAAGGGAGACTTGGTAAAGGTGTACACAGATTACTATGAGAAATAGGACCCACTTCAGAAGAACCTCTGCGCGAAATTGCTTTCTATCCAATCAACTTCAATGATTGCTCCTGAAACGTTCAGGTCGGTAAGGAGCGAACCAATCCACCCTTGCACCGTTGGCAATTTCCAAGGCTGCCATTTCACCTACCAAAGGTGCTAATGTTACACCACTATGCATTAAGGCGATATACAGATTTTGCACCGCTTCGGCAAATCCAAGTACTGGAAACCCATCAAGCGGCATTGGACGATACCCAACCGGTGTTGGAATCGCTTCAGCGTCCGCTATCGCTGGAAAATAGGCTTTAGCACGAGCGAGGAGGGCATCGGCGTGCTGTTGCGAATTATCACGGTTTATCCCTTCTTGAGAACCCTGTCCGATTCTAAGACTCCCGTCAGATAGTTGTCGGAGGTGGAGGTGCTGATGGTTTTCATCTTTCGGTGGCGCATGAATGACCGCGATGTTGTGTAAAACCTCAGCACACGGCGTTGTCTCAATAACGATACCCGGACTCCGCTGTTGCGGAATATGCATCTTCGCTAAGGCGGCAAGTTCAGTCGTCTGGACGCCGCTTGCTAAAACGACAGCATCGCACGGGAATTCGGTATCGGCGGTTTTGACAGCCGCGACCCTGCCGTTACGAATGACAAATCCAGTCACGCAAGTTTGTGGATGTACAACTGCTCCTCTTTCACACCCGCGTTGGAGACAAACATCAATGAATCTATCGGTTTCAATGTGAATATCCGCTTCAGAAAAGGACGCTGCCGACACGGTGCCAGGGTGTAAGTGCGGCTCAAGTGCCAACATCTCGTCACGGGTAATAAGCCGACACGGGTAACCCCACGTCTGAATTTGTTGGACCCGTTGGTGTAACTGCGTCGCACGTTGTGGATTGCTTTCCCACCGCATTTCGCCGCCATAGTGAATGCCAATGTCCGCATCAAGCTGATGGGCAAGTCGGTACCACATATCCAAAGAACGCCGATTGAGGGTATGGTAGTCACGCGGCTCTTTCCCAAAGGCATTTGCCCAGGCAAAGGAGTGCCCGGACGCGCCTGCGCCCGGAATATCGCGCTCCAGAACGGTTACAGCGATTTCATTTCGTTGGGATAGATGATACGCGATCGCGGCACCGATAACACCCCCACCAACTATCACAACTTTTTTCGTCTTGGGACTGGAGGAAGGATTGGAATCTCTGTTTGACAATTTTTTAAAATTTGCTTCTGAATTGCTTTTGAAAGTTTGCAAGTGTACTGAAACTTAGAAAGTCTATAAAGTTGTGTTAATTTTCTTTCATGAAATAATAACTTTAGAACACCTATCGATGCACTGAGACAATAAACCCTGTTAATCCCGCAAGCAACAGTTGGAAACCTGTTTGATAGAATAGCATCAAAAAAGGCTGACAAAGTGCTATTAAACCCAGCGCGATTAAGCCGACAGAAATCTGCTCACATAGGGTTTTCTGCGAAAAAACGATCGAGAAAATGATGATTCCGGGCAAAAGTAGGTGTAGGGCGGTGCTATTGAGTGATGGAAAGAAAGGCTGGTAAAGAAAAACGATACCGATGCAGGCAAAGGCGGCTGAACCAATAGTCGCAACTCGCTTCGTTGCAGTTGTCATGCCAAATGCAATTGCACAAGCGAAAAGGATATGGAACGTTGAACCCCGCAACATTGAAGGAAAAGGCAGATAGAGGAATGAGAGACTTATCGCTAAACCTATGCTGGAAATGATAGCGATTCGCCGTTTATTCTCGAAGGCAGTACCGGCAAGGATTGCAGCGATACTCAGCAATACCAACGCGATACCTTTGAGCAAAACAGCATTTTGGGCGATGACGGATGGGAGGAATGAGATACTCTCTACATAGAGAAAAACCATACCGAGAATGAAGAACCCGATCGCAAGCAGTTGATTCCGTTTTTCTTTTTCCATAGCGATTTTCGATACCTGTCAGGATAGAGCCTCGAGCCGTGCTTGTCCAGACCTATCAACCACCCCGTTTCAGCAAACGCGCTACCCAAGTTTTAGATTGTTCCGCAATGAGTTGACTTTGCAGTTCGTCAGTTGCTGCGGACAAATTCTCTTTCTCGGTCTGCAAAACTTCAATGCTTTCCCGAAGTTGCTCATTTTCGGCGATAAGTGTTTGATTCTCCTCTTCTAATTTCTCACAAGTTTCCCTGAGATGCGTAATATGAAAGATCTGACAGCTGAGGTTCTCAATAATATCGTCCGTTGGGATATTATAGGTGAGTTTTTTTATCAGCAGTGCGAGACCATCAATCCTTAACTGAATCTGTGGTTTTGGACGATCTCCAGGGTTTTCGGGTAGGGCAGAGACGACGCGCAGATATGGTTCAATGTCCACATCTCTCCGCTCTAATGTTCGGTTAATTATTTCTTCTGCCACACCTATTATCTCGGTGATTTTGGCAGGATTCAGATAGAGGTCCATTCCGAAATTTACCTAACATGTTTCTTCTACGAACTAAAGGTTGATACTGTTGCTTTCCGTTAAACGAAATTAAGAAAAGCATAACATATATCAAAACATCTCACAAGTAAAAATCTCGGTGTATCTATGGGGACGGCTTTAGAGCACTATGCAAATGCCCCAACACAACGGAATCTTATAAGGCTAAAAACACAGACGCTATGAAATCCCGTCCCAATATTTCCACATATCATCAGGGGTTTCAAACTGAATCTGGTCGAGATCTTTTCGGCGGTATCTACTAATACATGCAATTCGGACATTGCGACCACAGTTTGGACCCGCAGTGTGGCTCATCTGATGATGCCAGAAACATACATCGCCTGCCTCACCGGTGAATTCGTAACTCGGTCCCAAATCAAATGGGGCGATACCTCCTGGGAGACTATCCAGGTCATGGTGTCTGAAGTATTCTGCCCAAATCCGATGGCTCCCTGGCCAGACAGTAAATCCGCCACCCTGTTTTTCAACTGTGCCAAGATAAACGGTAGCACCCAGCGTGAACGAACTAACGACACCTTTCGGCACACCGTTCGTAGGCGTGTGGTAACCGTCAAGATGTCCCATAGGTTCATTCCATTTTCTGTCTGGATCTGGAAAGTTGATGTGCGGTCCCGCGCCGCCGCTTGTATTCAATTTTCCCTTGCCGACAAGTTCTTCTGCCATAGCAAAGACCCGGTTGCTATACGTTGTACGACTGATAACTTCTTCACTGCCAACAGGCACTGTGCGGTAACCTTGGCGTATCCATGATTCCGGGTCGTTCCTGTCTTCGTCCATTGCTTCCCAGAGTCTGTCAAGTGCCGCATCAATCGCTTCCTGCTCCAGTGCCCCACGCACAATCAGATAACCGTTTTCTTTAAAGAATTCTTTGTCTGCCGCAGTCAAATGTCTCATAGTTTCACCCTCATTTTGGACACAAGCCAAGTCTACCTACAAAGCACTCTCACACGCAGAAGCATCGCTATGCACGAACATCAAACCCGTTCTCTTCACGTGCTTTTTGGTAGGGTCCTTCTTCCAAATTCAACCCGAAACCGGGACTTTGTGGAATGTTCACATAGCCATTGGATATGGAATACCCAGAGTCATCTAAACCCGGGGTCGTTGCGTGATCCCATTCGACGAACTCAAACCGTTCCACCCTCGCCGCCAGATGACCGGTGACATAATTTCCGTAGTGTCCACCATAATGATGCGGTGCCGTGCCGATGTTCGACGCATCCAACTCAGGACCGAGTTCAAGCCAGCGTGAGAAGCCAGGGTAGAAAATATCGTATTGGACAATATCAATAAGTCCATCTTTTGCCCAGTCTACCAAATTCGGTGCAGCACCACCTTCGCCATCAGCAATGCGGGTTTCTAAACCTTCGGCATTTAGCCATTCTTTCAGCAGGCTATAGACACGGGCATCCTCGTGGAACGCCTCTTCCATCCAATAGACGTTTGCATCAGCCGCGCCGCCGAGCACCTCTTTGGTGAGATTGAGATTATAGCCGTTGTTTGCGTCTATCAAAATCGATGCATCGGGTCCCACTGCCTCACGTACAGCGCGGATAACGTCAATATCCCTTTGGGTTCCTTTGTCGAGTGGCATGTGCATCGCGCCGCGCCCCACTTTTATTTTGTAAGCATTATGTCCACGTGCCTTCCCTTCTAACGCCTCGGATGCAATGAGTGCCGCCGCCTCAGTATTGTCCTCAAGATGCAAATCATCGATGTAGAGTGAAGTATCGTAACACGGTGCGCGAAATGCTCCGTTTTCTCCAGAAAGCATCGCGTAGACCGGTTTTTCTGCCAACTTTCCCGCCAGGTCCCAGAGTGGGTACTCTAACATTCTGAATTCTTCGGTGACACCGCTTTCTGCATCAAATGCATCACTGAGTTGAAATCCAACAATCTCCTGCGCCTTCTCACGAGAAATCGGTGAAAATCCAAAGCCGCTTGCGCCATCTGTTGTTGTTATACGGGCAATAGCGGGACGGACGTACAACCCGTGTTCACCGAGCCGCGAATTGCAACCCGCTTTGCGGGGACGTTCGCCTGTCAAGCGTGCCCATTCAATCCTTTCAATTCTTACGTTTTCCACTCTTATTAACCTCCGTAGGTGTAGATTCAGCAGTCCTGTTTCCTATAGATGAAAAAATCAAAAACGCAGCCTGCAACAACGGCGCAGGGTTTTTGCGAATCAACGCTGAATGCGCGTGTGGCATTCAGCGGGGTGTTTCCCCCAGATATACGTAAAGGAACATGAAATATCCAAATCCACCTGACCGAACCGCAAGGTATAATTAAAAATATAAAAAGAGAGGCGCGATCCTGTTGACTCATAGTCCAATTGAGGAAGCTGCGCCTTAAAGATTGAATATCCTGCTGGAATTAGTTGCTATAGTTGCGTTTCAAGGAGTGCCAGACTCGCCGGATCCAAGTGATGATAGTTCTCAATTTCGTAACGATTGCCGTCGGCATCTTTAATGAGCACCCGTCCATCCTCAAGGCTGACGACATCATATCGAGTGCGCATGCTAAATGTGACAGGACCACGGTTCGTTTCTACTACCCACCGCGTAACACCGAACTCACCATCAAGCTCATGGATTTTGGTGATCTTCGGCATAAAATACCGTTTCTGTAACTCGGATACGAGGATTTCCGCTGACTCGCGAGGCAACTGTTTGATGTCCTGAATGATACCGATTTCCTTCCCTTCGCTATCCAGCAGCGTGATATATTTGTTAGAATCGGTGAGTGGGAAGGACCGGACGGCTTCAACGTTTGTGTGACTTGTGCCGTCTGGCAGTTCAATTGTGAGTTCCTCAAACGAGTTTCGCGCAATTTTGACGTTGTGGGCATCAAGGAATTGCACCTCATCGGTAATCTTTACGGCTTCCTGCATCACGTAACTACTCCTTCTTCTGTATCAAGGAAGGGATTTCTGGTGCACGCTTTCAAGGCACGCACCAGAACAGTGTGGTTACCTATAAGGCACGAATCTTTGACAATTCTGTCTGCTTTTCACACAAAACCGCATAAGTTCCGTCTTTGGCAAGAAGTTCTTCATGCGTGCCAATTTCGTCGACTTTCCCGTCTTTTAGTACAACCAGTCTGTCAGCGTACTTGAGGGTGGAGAGTCGGTGTGCGATAGCAAATACAGTCCGACCCCGGACAAGCCGTTCCAACGCTTCCTGAATATTCGACTCAGTCTCTGTGTCTACAGATGATGTCGCTTCATCTAAGATGAGAATTCTCGGATTTTTCAGAATCGCACGCGCAATAGAAATCCGCTGTCGTTCACCACCGGAGACGCGGGCACCACGTTCACCGACTATTGTATCGTACCCATCCGGGAATTTGACGATGAACTCATGTGCGTTTGCGGCTTTTGCGGCGGCGATAATCTCATGCCGAGAAGCCCCCGGTTTCGAATAACCGATGTTTTCAGCTACCGTCCCTTTGAATAAGAACGGGTCCTGAAGTACTACACCTACCTGCTGACGTAAGGCTTTAAGTTTAATATCTTGGGTGTCGTGTCCATCAATTTCTATTGAACCTTCATTCGGATCGTAGAAACGGGTAATCAGGTTAATAACCGTGCTCTTTCCTGCACCGCTATGTCCGACAAGTCCAATCATCTCACCGGCTTCTGCCCGGAAACTGACACCGTTGATAGCGTTCTTTTCCGCGTCGTAAGAGAAATAGACATCCTTGAATTCAACATTGCCTTTAATGTTTTCAAGCGTGATCGCGTCTTTTTTATCCGCGACACTTGGAGGCGTATCTATGATTTCAAACACGCGATCAGCAGAAGTTGCGGCTCGGATGAACCGTTCATTCATCTGGCAGAGCGTGTAGACCGGTCTGAAGAACCGTCCCATCAGTCCATGGAACATCATAAGTGCGCCGAGCGTTAATTCACCTTGGAAAATCTGCGAACCACCAACTAACCATATCAGAATGGAACCGGAGAAAATGATGAATTCCATGATTGGGCGATAGAGTGTCCATAACTTCGCCGCATTCATCTCACCATCGAATACCTGATAGGTCTTTTCGCTAAATCGGTTTACCTCATAGCGTTCGCGTGCAAAGGCTTTGACAACTCGCACACCTGGGATAGTGCTTGCCAGTATCGTACTAATATCGGCATGCCGTTTCCATAGAACGGAAAATACTTTGCCCATCTTTTTTCCAAAGAAGATGGTAAAGAAAATAAGACATGGGATCGGAATCAGTGTCCACGCCGCTAATTTCCAATTTGTGGCGAACATAATGACGCAGATATAAACAAGCGTCAACGAATCACCGATGATGTCTTGCAATCCGTTTGCGATGAACTCCCGAAGTCTTGCCACATCACTCGTGATCCTCGACATCAAGTTTCCAGTATCGCGTTGATTGTAAAAGTCTAACGAGAGCGAGTTGAGATGTTCGTATGTTTCGTTCCGGAGCCGACGCGTGACGTTTTGACCCACCCAAGCCATCATGTAGCCTCGCACCGCAGAAGCCCCCATCGTAAAGACATTGAAACTTACCATTAAGAGAACAATGGTTACAAGGTGCCCCCAACTTCCAGCGACAGGAAGTGCCAGCCAACCTGCGACACTTTCAACGATTCCAGTGAGATGCCCCCATGTCGGTGGTGGGATCGGTTCACCGGTTTCAGTTACTGTAGCACCGGTTAAAGCTGTCCCTGCCGGAAGAAGGATGTTATCAACCATCTCTTTGCTCAGAATGGTTGGGTAAAGTGATACCAACCGGATCAGCATCATCAAAGCAAGAGCAGGAAGGGCGACGTGCCAGAAAGGGTACGAATATCGAATGAGCCTGAAGATGAGTTTCCGTTTTTCAACGCAATTAACACAAACGCCCGACCAGCGTGGCAACGGTTGTCCGCATGATTCGCATTTGTTTTTATTCTTTCCCCAACCCTGAGGACGGTGTTGCTTTTCATGTTCTACATCCGGATTCGCTTCCTGAACTAATGTCTCTAATTCAGGGGTTGCCAACTCAAACTTTGGTGAGACCCGGCGTGAATAGCGTGCAACTTCCGAGGCATCCTCGGATGTTCTGATCTTGAGGATATTGTTACCGTACATTTCAACGATCTCAACAGCCTCAACTGAGGTAAGCGGAATCTCGCGAATTTGATGTTCCGGGGTACCATTCTGGTTGAAAGCGATGAGTCGCCTATCGGTAGCAATTATCCAATCTTTGCCGTAATTGCCATCGAACCGCAGATCAGTTGAAACAGCGACTTTAATTTCTTCGCCGTTTGCGAGTAATGCGTGTGCCCGATGCTCCAATTCCTCGGGCATTTCTTCTATCGTTGTTAACTCTTCGATAGCTTGTTCATCAGGTGCAGGTTGTCCGTTAGAAGGGCGTTTCCGTAGAAAGTCCTTCCTCACATTAGATGGCTTCGGGATTATCCCGCGCATAAATTAACCCCCACAGAATAATTAAAGGCGTGTTTCACCAGCCTACATTAAACAGTTATGATATTTTATTTAACGTAAAATATAGGAAAAGGGTTAAATTAAAATACAAAAATTGACGAAAAAGCATGAATATACGTGGAATTAGTGAATTTTACCATCAATAATCCCAATTTATCGGTCAATTTACGGATTCGGCGGGGATGTACATATCAACACTTCCATAGACTCATCACCTGTATTTTCGATGCCATGCTCACACCACGGTGGGAGATGAATGAAGGTTCCTGCTTCAACGGGTACTTTCTCATCAGCGAGTGTCATCACACCTTTCCCTTTCAGAATCACATAGCATTCTTCGGTATGGTGACTCCCCGGTTCAAGAACAACGTGTGGCGGCACAAAAAACACAACCAAACCCAGATTTTGTGCGGGTGCATTCGGATTGGCAGGATGCACAACACGTACACCGATACCATCACAGCCCGAATACTTCACAGGCACGCCATCTTGAACCGTGACAACATTCGCTTGCACCTGATGTGCGGGCTTCGGAATAGGGGGTTCCCCTTGATACCCTTTGAACATCGTAATTTTTGCCATTTTTTTTCTCCTTTATAGTAGGGGCATCTCTTGTGGATGCCCGATAATTTACCAATCCCGCGTATAACCTGCGATCCAACCACCGTCTACTGGAAGGACAGTCCCATTAATATAACTTGCATCCGGCGAAACAAGAAAGAGCACAGCGGCTGCGATTTCAGTCGTCTCTCCCGGTCTTCCAAGCGGAATATGCGATAGCAGACTCGCGGCGTTTTCTGTGTACGCGCCGTCATCTCTGTAAAAGAGTGCCTTGGTGCCACGCGTCAAGGTGGAACCCGGAGCGACAGCGTTTACCAGAATCCCTTCCGGTCCGAGTTCTAATGCCATGGAACGCGTCAGATTTGCTACACCCGCTTTCGCCGCGACGTAAGCACTCTGTAAGCGCAGCGGCACTAACCCAGCAATAGAACTGATGTTGACAATGCGTCCTGTTGCATTTTCGGAACCAGACTTGCTGTGAGTATCCAAGATATACGGAATGACAGCACGGCTCGTCGCAAAAACACCCGTGAGGTCTATTTCTAAAATCCGTTGCCAGTCCTCTAAGGTGTACTGATGAATCGGCACTCGATCACTTCGCGTGTTAATGCCGGCATTGTTTATCAAAATCTCAATTTTGCCGAAATGCGCTGCAATCCGAGCGGCAACATCCGCCATCTGTGTTGCGTCTGAGACGTTGCCCTCCACAAACAGACAAGTTCCACCCACCGCTTTAACCTCTTCAACGGTTTTCATGCCTGCCTGCGTGTCTATGTCAACGATTGCTACCTGCGCGCCATTGTCAACCAGCGCGTCTACAGTAGAACGACCAATACCGTTCGCACCACCCGTAACAACCGCTACCTTTCCCTCAAGTTCAACTTTCATGCAATTTCTCCTTTTCCGCCTCGATTTGCTGTAGGAGCGAACTCCAACTCGCGACCGCTATAACTCGCCTTTCCCTTCCTGAACCTTACGGAAGCCTGAAACGCCAAAAAATAGCAAAACAATTAAACCTGTGCCACTGCCAATTCCGATCACTGAAGAGATACCGAGCGCGGCAGGAAGATAGCCACAAAATAGAGCGATGACCGCCACAGTGAGGCTATATGGCAATTGTGTCCGCACATGGTGAAGCGGGTCACAACTGCTGGCGATGGAGCTGAGAATCGTTGTATCTGAAAGTGGCGAGCAATGGTCCCCGAAGATGGCACCGTCTAACACCGCACCGAGGCAAATGATTGTTGTGAGTCCATAGCTCCCATTATCAAGCGAAAACGCCACTGGGATCGCAGTAGGAATCAGGATCGCCATCGTCCCCCAACTCGTTCCGGTCGCAAAAGAGGTCACAGATGCGCACATAAAGACGAAGACCGGAAACCAGAGTGGCGATACAATATCGCTGAGCATTGTCGCGAGGAATTGACCTGTCATCAGTCTATCGCAACTCGCTTTTAAGCCCCACGCCAATAACAGAATACTCAACGGCGTGAGACTTCCCTTCACACCATTCCAAACAACTGGGACGATATCCGAGAATCGCAGCTTTGAGAGCCACCGTGCGCAGACAATTGAGACAATAAAGCCACTCGCTGCCGCACAAGCGAGAATCTTGACGTTGTCTGCGTTTGAAAGGGCATCTCGCCATGCAGTCAGCGAGAAAATGGAGCCTGTCCCTTCACCATCTATCCAGAAACCCGCCAATAGTAATCCGAAAAGCGTTAAGAGCGGTAAAACTGCTGAAAATGGTTGTGTGATAGCGTTTGGTAGACTGGTGAAAGATGAAGTGTGTCCAAGTGCTTTCGCATCCGGGGCGGCGACGTTTCCAGTTGCCCTTGCACGCGTTTCCGCTGTGTGCATCGCACCGTAGTCCCTGCCGCTGATAGCATTGACAATAACGAAAATAATCGTCAGGATACAGTAGAACCGGAAGCTGAGCGCATCAAAGAACATCGAATACCCGTCACGTTCAAGCCCGATTGTTTTGGCAATGTCTTCAAAAAGACCCACTTCATAGCCGATCCATGTACTGACAAACGCCAGACCCGCAATCGGTGCACTCGTGGAATCCACAAGAAATGCCAATTTTTCACGACTGACACGATGATGATCCGTGAGTGGACGCATCGTGGGACCGACAAGCATGGCATTGGAATAATCACCGATGAAGATGACAATCCCCATCAACCCGGTGATAAATTGGGCTGAGCGCGGTCCCTTTGCAAACTGAGAAAGCCACACGACAACACCACCAATACCACCGGACGCTACCACAACGGAGATCGTTGCCATGATGAGACAAACGAACAGAACGACCCAGAAATTAAAGAGATCCACACCATCGTTTCCGATGCTCACAGCACGGACAAACCAAACGACTTCCGTCAAAAAACCGATTGGGACAGATCCTTGTTGATACCATGAGAGCACAACCCCCACACTCACCGCTATGCTGAGACTTGGAAGCAGTCGCGTCGTCAGAATCGCCAACGTGACAGCAAGTAACGGCGGAATTATGCTGTACCACACGAGGGTTTCCGCATCGCTCACCTGTTCTGCTCGCGACTTAAGAGCAAGGCTAATGCCTAAAAAAATTAAGAAGCCGATAACATATTTCAATTTAGAATTCATCAGTGTATTCGGCATATTTCTCTTTAGGTCCGTAGGGTTTATATACTTCTGATCGTGTGCATCATAGCACTTTTAGGCGTAGTCTGCAAGCCAAAATTTGCAGAGGCCTTCAGTCTTCCTGTAGGAGGGGAACTCCGATCCCCGACCCCGCTTTTGTAGGAGCGAGTGTTTTTGCTTGGGGTGTTTCTGCGGATTTTTCGATGCTCGCGACCCCTGGCTTCTGTAGGAGCGAGCTCCAGCTCGCGACTCCCCATTTATCTACGAAAATCCGTAAGAGCCTTCCATAATTTCATGCAATCCTGCCGACTTTCAGATGAAATCACAGATCTTTCATTTTTTCAAAGTTATGCACGATTTCTGCCTGAAAATTAAGTCTTTAAGCATGACAACGTGAACTCAATTTAAGGGCGTAGGCTGGAGTATAAACAAGCGAATTTTGTATGAATACATATATCTTTTGAGAAAAAAACACTCATTGTGTCGGAATTCATCCTAAGTCTGCGTGATTTTTAATGAAGGCACTCATAAAACCCTTGCCGAAAGGATCAGGTAGACTATTGAAAAGGTGAACGACATTCGTTTAAATCGGCGATTCGTAGAAGCTGACGACAAAGATAAACAAGAAGTGTGTAGACTCATTTTCAACGCGTATTACAAGATCGTCTTTGACGCAGTTAACAGAATGTTTCGGGGGCACCCCGATCCCGCCGTAGATGCCGATGACATTACGAATGAAACGTTCATGAAAGCCTTCAAAAAGAGGAAAGACATCCAAAAACCGGAGAAGTTGTTGGAGTGGTTGATAACCGTCGCGAAAAACCTCATGGTTGACAAAATAAGAAGATTTCGCACCCAGATTGGCCGCCTGCCAACTGAAGTAGTTGGAAGTGATGTAGACCTTGAAAGTGAGGCATCGTTTGCATCAACGCTCGCGGAGACCGATACGAAATACGACGAGTCAAATCGGTATCGGGTCGCACAACTCCTCCGTCTCCTCCAAGACAAGGACCGAGAAATCGTAGTGTTTATGTTTGATGAGCTTTCTCAAAAAGAGATAGCAGAAATGATAAGCACTACACCCGGTGCGGTTGAGAAAAGATGGAAACGACTCAAGATATGGGTGGTTCCCGTTATGCTTCACTTAGAGGCGTTGATAGACTGCCTCCCGGAGGAGAAAGACAGATGGATTATGGAACGGTACTTGGATGGACAACCTCTATCGGAGATTGTGAAAGCAATCGGTATCTCCAGTTCTAACGTTGAGGGGACAGTGAAACGTGTGATAGCGGATTGGAAGAAAGCCGCGAGAGAGAAACCCACGGATCCCGTCTCCGCAATGGTTAAGAAGGAAAGGAGATAATTACTAACTTTTCGTTTTACATTGATTTTTTTGGACGATTCTGATACAATCAAAGGAGAAAAAATAATGAAAATGTCTTTTTGTCAAATGATTGCTACTGTCTGTGTCCTCGTCATTGGATTCATGATAGTAAGTCCACTCGTGCCATCTACAGAGGCAAATCCACACAAGTACCATTACGAGGTGTATTATATAGCAGATATATGTGAGAATGGACATACACACGGTATCTGGTTTGTGCAAAGAATTTTGTTCAAAGTAGAATCTCACTATAATGGGCATGCTAACCACTATGATGGGGATGGGCCGTCGTGGACACAGGATCATAACTATATTGAAATTAACGATATCTCCTGCTCGAATAATTTCTATGTTTAACTAATTAACCCCTTTTTCCATTTGTTGGGGGACAGGTACCTGTCCCCCAAATTTTGACAACGTTGCACGTTTGACAGCGTCGTATAAGGAGGCATCTCCGAGATGAGAAAAATCATTTTCATAGCGATTTTTTTGACAGTTTTAGGCTCAGTTTGGGTGTTCTATCTTCAAGAAAGTAACAAACGTTTTGCAAAAAGTCTTCCGCATGTGCCTCTGCAGGCAAAACCGACCATCCGTGTCTATGAAGCCCCCAACAAGCCGTCCGATAAACCTCTGTATTTCCAACCTCTTGAATTAGAAAGAATCCAACGTGCAGAAGTGGAAAGACTTCAGCACCTTGAAGGAGAAACACCTTCTAAACCTACCGAGGAACAAGCGGATATTGGGTCAACGAATGCTTCAGAGATTCCCCATGGGCACCCTCACCCTGACCTCCATGAACATGATCATAGATCAGAAACAAGTCCCATAGAGAAGGAGCCGTTAGAGAAAAAGACAGGGTCTGATAGAGAATTTCTTCGGCAGCAGTCTGGAAATATGAAAGAAATTGATGTTGTTCGTAAGTATATGTCTTCCACCGAAACCACAGGAGGCAAGAAAATGTTTACAGTTTCAACAGAGGAGAGTCTTGAGTTTTTACGTGCTGTAAATGCTTTATGGCCGACACCAGAGGGTAAAAAAGCATTAGAGGACGCAATAAAAGAAAACACAAAGCAGAATCACTAACTGTCTGCAATGATTTTACGAAAAGTAACGATAAAACGTCAAAACGTTCTTATCACATTTATTCTGCTTTGCATCCTAATTTCCTCTGGTATTTTAGTTTTTCGGCACATCGGACACAGCGGAATTACATACGGGGATGAAGTTTTTCATGCCATAGTCGCTCGTAATTTAACGAAACACCCCCTTAAATTCACACTCTACGATCAACCCTGGCTCCGTTATACCTACACGAATTGGACATCGTGTCACGTCTGGCTACACAAGCCGCCTGTGGCGATGTGGACAATCTGGCTCTCATACCTTATTTTCGGTATCAATGCCTTCGCGCTTCGGTTGCCCTCCGCAATTAGCCTTGTCATAACAACATGGTTGACATTTCGGATCGCCGCGGATCTCTCTGACAAACGGACGGGACTCATCGCAGCATTTCTCCAAGCGTTTAACCCGTTTCTCTTTGAGTCTGTTCACGGCTATCGTTATTCGGATCACATCGACATCGCTTTGTTGCTCTGGGTACAGGTTTCATGTTGGTTCCTGCTCCGCGCAATTCGGACCGGAAAACAGAAGAATTATATCTTATCCGGCGTTGCGATGGGTATTGCGTATCTATCGAAAAGTTACCTCGCTTTGATCACTTTTGGTATCTTATTCGTTGTCTGGTGTGTTGGAAAAGGAAAACAGATATTTTTCAAGAGAAATCTATTGGATGATAGAATGCCCAGCGAGGCAAAAAACATAAAAGTCCGTCTCAGCGACATCGGTTTACAACTCTTGTCGGCAATTGCAACAGTGGCCCCTTGGATAATCTATTGTCTAATCTACTACCGCAAAGAGTTCTTATGGGAACATAAACGTGTTCTGGATCATCTCTATACAGATGTCGAAGATTTGGGAGCCAGTTGGGATCAACCGCTATTTGACTATATGCCGATGTTCTATCCGATGTTCTATACGGCTCTTATTGCAGCTGTATTATGTCTTGCCGTAGTTATGCTCAGACGTTGGCGGTTAGCAGAACTTTTTGTCTTAGCATGGAGCATCGGTGTAATTGCTCCGCATACACTCGCGCAGACAAAAACCCCGTCAGCAACGATGATCGCTGTTCCACCGCTTGTGGTCTGTTTGGCAATAGTCATCAGCCGGGCATGGCAGCGATGGGACTGGATTTATACTTCCATTTGGAGCGCGGGAATGCTTTCAATTGCTGTCATCCCTGGCGGACACACTCTGGTCGAGAATCGGGACCAGTTCGATGAACTCGACATCATCGCTCCCTTTATCCAGACGAACTTCTGGATTATAGAGGAGTTGATTGGGTTTTCGGTACTATTGGCAATTTTTGCGGGAGTATATATGCTGATTCGTCATCTCAATTCAGAAATCTCAATAGGAAGTTTTGACTTGTCAGTTACGCTAAAATGGATCTTACTTGGACTTCGTATAATAGCACTGGCGATTGCAATGTTCTATGCAGTACACTATGTGCTGGCAGCATATAGCGTCACGGAACGGAACAGTAGAGTCCCTCTATATGAAACGAGTGGGAAGCACCTCCAACACGAACTTCCAGAAAATGCTTGTCTTTTTCTTGATGATGAACGTGATGGTGCGCACCTCGAATTGATGTATTATGCCGACCGGTCAACGTATATGTTTCACAACCCTCGAACATTCAAGAAACACGCCCAGCAAGCTCTTGAAGCAGGTGCCATCCCCTATATCTTTTCTGTCAAAGAGAAGGCCTACGATTACCCGTTGTTTATCAAAGGAGAAGTAGATACTGGAAAAGGAAACATAAAACAGTATCGGGTTTTTGAATTTACCGGAGATCAAGAGTAAGAACTGTGGAGATATTGACGCCAGATACGCCAGCAGCACGGCATTCGTCACATTGTAACCTTCGGAGAACTAAACCTACCTGTGAACTTCAAAAGCACAGCAGACACGGATATTCTTTAATCTACATCCTCAGGTGAAACCCCAACATACAGACAGAAGAAACTACTCCAAACAATGAAAGAGACCATTACCCGGTTCCTCAAAGCACAGAAAAACGCATCGTGATCCAAAAGATACCCAGAAAGCCGTTAGATGCTTTCCTAGAATACCTCCGATTCACACAGGTTGAGCGTTACATCCCAAAGACACGAGTCTGTTAGATATTGGCACCGGTGATGGACACCTTTTACACTATCTCAACGGGCATATCCACACCGTCGTCGAAATAAACCAATATTTGACATTCCTACTAACATCGGCGATCCTCAACTGGTTCCCGGCTATTTTCCGCACGACTACGATGGAAACATAACCTTTGATGCGCTCATCCCATTAGCAGCAATTAAACACATTCCAATGGAAGCTATCAAAGCCTGTTGGAAACACCTTTTCAAAGGCTAGCGACTCGTAAAAAACTTTGAGAACACGGATGTAATCACCTGTTTACCTTTGAAAAATTAAAAAATAAAAGGAGCACCTCACAGGCATGTTAGATTCCAACAAAAATTCTTCATCAGAGGCACACAATACAATAAAACCGAAACTTTTACTCTTTCGCTGAAACATATCACGACCACATTTATTATCAGATTTGGGCATCTCCTGCTTTGCGTTCACATGGATCGTCGGGTTTTTAAATCTTCTCACAGCAAATGGTTTAAGGACACACGAGGAATTGCTCAGATTATTACTAGCAAACTACATTTTAGCACCCTTGGCAAGATTTATTGCCTTATTATGTCGCGTTTGGATGCTCAGTGCAGAGATATTCTTAACAGACACGTTTTTTTATTTCACAGCAAAAGGAACACAATGTCGAGAAACTACCTAAAACATTGGGGAGGCATCGTCATGAGTTGCGGTGTGGTTTACTTCGGCTTCGTCCTACTGAAACAGACGCAACCGCAATTGCCTCCCATGGCACACGTCGCCATGGAAAAACGAACTATGTCGCGCGCGGTCGGAGGCGGATACTGCACCGAACTGGAGCGGTTAAGAGCGTTTCAAAAATCCGACTTCTACCGCACGATCATTAACAACAACCTCTTCCGTCCCCTCGGGTGGCAACCATCACGCCCCAGAGAAGCCTATCGCTTGTTGGGGATACTCATTCCCAATGATGGGCAAACCGAAGCACAAGCAATACTCCAAAGCACGACAGCGGGAACAACACACATCGTCAACATCGGCGATACACTTGATACAGACACCACCGTCACCGATATCCAGCCGAAGCGCGTGACACTTGAAAAAGCAGGACAGAAACCGAGAATCCTCACCTTGAACCTAACACTGCTGAGAAAATGAAAGGAACACACAACATTGTTTACTCTTGACGAAAAACAACTCATCACGCGCACCCAACACGGCGACAGTGAGGCGTTCAACCCACTCGTCCTCAAATATCAGTCTCACATCTATACCCACATCTTGGGACGTATCAAAAATAGAGAAACCGCAAAAGACCTTACCCAAGAAACATGGCTCAAAGCGTTTCGCGGCATCCACACCTTCCACGGTAACTCGGCGTTCTCTTCATGGCTTTACCGGATCGCCGAAAACGTTTGCATCGACTTCTTCCGAAAACACAAAACGGAACACGACATTGCTCCCCTTCACACCATCAATGAACGTCTCATCTTAGACACCTACCCCGACCCGTCACAAAACATGGAAACGCAGGAATACAAAGAGGTGCTACGGACAGCCATCCAGCAGCTGCCCCCCATGCGTAAAAAGGTATTCCTCCTGCGATACGTTCAGGAACTCCCTATCAAAAAGATTGCTACCGCCATTAACAGGAGCGAAGGCACCGTCAAAACACATCTTTCCAAAGCGCACTACCAACTCCGAGACCTCCTTACACCCTACCTGCAAAACGAAAACATTCCCTGGCTCGTGTAAGTCCCACTTCATGGTGTGTTACGGGTTTACAATCTGCTTCAGCGTTTCTATTTCCTGTGTGAGCTCTTGAATCTTTCGCTCTTGGTCGCGGTCTCTTTTTCCGCGCCAAGCAGGGATACCTATGGCTACAACAATAAGGGCGATTAAACCATAAGTGACATTTGTAGCATGTGAGACCTGTTTTTCCACACCGTCAAGTTTTCCACGTACCCACGAAATATCTCTCTCAACACTTTGAATCCGAGTATCTAAACCTTGAATTCGAGTATCTAAACCTTCAATCTTTTGGTTCGTTGTAGCAATCTCTTTCTCGACTTCTTCTTTGACAATCAATCGAATCTTATCGAGATCTGCATCTGTTAACTCACTAAAAGTTGGCAACGCGATTGCAGAGAATAATATTGAGAAAAGCAACACCTTTTTCATCAATGACGCTCCATCCTTTGTATTTCCTGTCCCCACCGAGGCACATCTCAATTGTGCCTAAATCCTTATCTATAGTAAACCACACTTGTCAGTGGGTGTCAATAAAAAATGCGGGGGTCTGTTAATTTCACACCTCATCCCCCTGTCCTTGTTCCTCGCGGCCCATCTATGTCAAAAACTGTGCTGTCAATGACACGAACGCCTCCAAACACAATGAGACACTCAAAACTGGCGAAATTCTTGACAATAGCAATGTATGTCAACTATAATTGTCAAAAATCGTTAGAAAGATTAGGAACGGATCGTGATGAACCAAGCAACACCAAAAGTTACCGTTGTTGGCAGTCTGAACGTCGATCTGGTATGCCGTGCACCGCGGCGGCCCGATAAAGGCGAAACGCTCTTCGGCGATGCTTTTGATATTTTTACAGGCGGGAAAGGATTCAATCAGGCAACTGCTGCCGCACGGTTAGGTGCAGAGGTCACACTTATCGGAAGTGTGGGTGCCGATCTCTTCGGGGATATGCTACTCTCGGCAACGGAAAACGAAGGTATTAATAGCAGGTTTGTCACAAAACGTACAGATGTCGGGACAGGTGTGGCAACGATCGTCATTGAACCGGATGGCGATAATAGCATCATCGTCGTGCCGCGCGCAAATATGGCACTTACAACAACAGATATAGATGCCGCTGCCGACGACATCACAAACGCTGATGTTCTGCTCTTACAATTAGAGACACCGGTGGCAGCATCCGAGCACGCTGCAGCGATTGCGAAGGCGCACGGGACGACTGTGATATTAAATCCAGCACCTGCGCAACCACTGCCCGATAGTCTCTTAGCGTCCGTTGATATTCTTACTCCGAATCAATCCGAAACCGAGTTGTTGTCGGGAGTGACAGTTGACAACCATGAAGATGCGCGCCGCGCAGCAGAGGTGTTACGCACTCGGATGGTGGATGCCGCAAGCTCTGCTGTTGTGTTAACGCTTGGAGAGCGAGGGGCACTGATGTTGACAGCGGCTGAATCTGAACATGTTTCGGCATTGCCTGTTGATGCTGTGGATACGACGGGGGCAGGCGATGCGTTTTGTGGAGCACTTGCAACCGCGCTGGCAAGTGGTGAGACTTTACGTTCAGCGGTTGCGTTTGCAAATGCCGCGGGTGCAGCAGCAGTCACTGTCGTTGGCGCGACCCCTTCTATGCCAACGCGTGCAAAAATTGAAAGAATCGGAAACTGAGGACAATATACAATGAAAAAAAGAATACTAAACTCACTATTTATTTTGCTAATCGTAAACTTCGGATTCAACACGTCCCTCCTACAGGTTTCTTCCGCAGCGGAAAAGTGGGAATCGAACATGAGAAAAGACTTCACAAAGGTGTTGCAAGAAAAGAAGAAACCCGCGGAGAAACATCGTGAACTCATCCTTAAGTGGCAGAAACAGGGACGACTTCCCGCACTCCTTATGCTTTATACTGCGAGGGAGAATAACCGCCAAGCACAGCAACCTTCGACTCCAACAATCAAAGGAGCGTTCTATTACGGCTTGGGGTACTTACATGCCCTTCAAGCGACAGAAACCGGCGAAGCGTTGGATACTGCTATTGCTCATTTACAGCACGCCGTTGAAATCGATCCGGATCTATTTTGGGCGCACTTTAACCTCGGCGGTATCTATCAGGAACAGGGCAAAGATGATTTAGCACTTGCTGAATTTGAGGCTTGCGTACGCTTAAAATCCAATTATTATCCAGCTCACTATCGGATGGGTGAAATTCACCTAAAACGGCAGGACTACCTGCAGGCACTCCACGCCTTTGATACAGCGCGGAAGGTGAATAGAAAGTGGGAATATCCACAATACGGCATCGGTTTGGTTTATTTCGCTCAGGGTGAAATTGACCGTGCTCGCAAGACCTTTGAGAGTCTTACTAAAAAAAATAAGAGATTCGCACCCGCTTACTTCAAACTTGGACAAGTCCTTGCTACAGACGGATTCTTTGATGAGGCGTTGGAAGAATACGCGAAAGGATCGAAATATCAGGATTACTCAGCAGAAGTCCTTTACGAATTAGGGGTCATCTTCGATGAAAAAGGTAATACGGACGGCGCGATTCGGCTATATCAACGCACAACTGATGTCGAGCCAACCCATGCAAAGGCACATTTCGCGCTTGGGGAACTCCTCTATACGAGTGGCGATACCGCGACAGCAGTACAACATTACCAACAGGCACTATCTCTCACACCGAGCGTTAAGGATGCGTTCTATGAACCGCTTGAACCTTACTTCGCGGGGTTAATGACGCCAGATGAAGCGATGCCTCTCCTTGAGAAAGCAATGTTAGTTCTTCCTGACGATCCACGTTCTCACTTTTATGCGGGTACGCTTGAAGCCGATGCTGGCAATATCCCGAAAGCCATCGAATCTTACGAAAAGACCGTTGAAATCATAGAAGCCGATCCAAGCCATTTGCAAACAGAACTCCCTTTAGGCGACTTCAATGATGTGTACTTAAAACTTGGTGAACTTTATCACCAGCAGGGAGATGTAGAGACTTCTGCCGCTTACTTTAAACGCGCATTGGTGTTAAATCCAGAGTTAGCGAATAGATTCATCGCGCAAGGGCAAACTGCTTTCGAGACGGGAGACTATCAAGAGGCTATTAAATCTTTAAATACGCACCTCCTGTTGTTTCCTGAGGATGTTGGCGCCATCTATCTACTGGGACAGAGTTACGAGGCGAATAGCGACACAGACAATGCTCTCATCTTTTATAAGCGCACTTTGACCTTAGATTCACAACAAATAGACGTGCTTTTCAAGATGGTTCACATTTATCGAAACCGAGAGGCACATCAACAGACAATCGACACCTTACAGAAGATTATTGAGATTGCCCCTGACACAACCGAGGCACACTCTCTGCTGGCACTGTCGTACCTCACACTGGAGCAATCTGATGCTGCACTGTCCTCTTTTCTCGCAACTGCCCGACTAAACCCTGATGACGTCTCTGCGCATTATCACGCAGCGATCTTGTTTGAACAAAAGGGCGACGTAGACAACGCCATCGTACATTACGAGAAGACAATCGGTCTTGATACCACGCGGCTTGAAAGTCCTTTTTTTCAGGCGACAGAAGTCGCACCATTTTTCCGGCTTGGTGCAATCTATCGCCAGCGTAATGATGAAGATAACATCATTCGGGTCTATCAACCGGCATTGGAAATTGAACCTGAGCACCCAGAACTCCATCATCTTCTTGCTGTCATCTTCGAGAAACGAGAGGAACGTGAGAGTGCCATTCGGTCCTACGGATTGGCGAATCAATACAACCCTGAGAAGTTTGACTGGCACTATAGTTATGCCCGCCTGCTCGACCAACACGCCGAAACACTTGGAGATGATTATCACAAACATGCTGAAATGGCTGTTAAGGAATATACTGAAACCATTGCTCTGAATTCAGACTATATAGATGCCTATTTCTACCGCGGGATGCTCACGCTCCGTTACAGGCATATTGGTAAAACGCTTTACCGCTACAGCCAAATTTTAGAGGATTTTAAGCAGGTAGTTGAATTTCAACCCAGAAATCGTAAGGCGAACTATCAACTCGGCATCATTTATCTTGAAATCGATCGGCATCGTCTCGCCAGAGAAGTTTTTGAAAATATGCTCTCTTACGCGCCGAAATATAGGGGTATCCACTTGCATCTCGGACAGATTGCGGAATGGGAACAGGCGTGGAAACAGGCAATTCAACATTATGAAGCGGAGTCCGCTCTCATTCAACAACCCGTTGAAGAAGGGGACAACATTGCCATTAAGACGTATCAACGTCTCGGCGATCTCTACTATGCACACGCCTTGGATTACAACGCCGCGAAAGAGACACTGGAACAGGCACTCGCCTTGGACGACACGCACGTACCGACGCTGCTCAACTACGCCAACAACCTCTTCAGCATGGATCTACTCGGTGCAGCGACGGAACAGTTTGAACGGGTGATACAACTGGAACCGCGTAACCTGACTGCGAATTACAACCTCGCACTTATGTATGAATACAGAGAGAAGCGTGTAGAAGCGAGAGCGCAATGGCAACGTTTCCTTGAACTCAATCCACCTGAACAGTGGCGGATTGAGGCGGAGCGGCATCTGAGTCAGTAGTTTTTTCGGACTTTTTAATACGGCTAAGTGCCGGCAGCAAGCCAACAACGACGGTTTGTGAATCTTATATCCAGAATGTCAATGAACCAGCCTTGCGATTCCACACTTAGTGCGAAGATAAAAAAATTACGGGCAACACTCCAGACGGCATTTATCGGTTGCCAAATTGAACACTTCGCACAGGTCGCTTCTACCAACGACATCGCTATCGAGCGTGGGAAGACGGGTGCCGTAGAAGGCACACTCATCATGGCGGATCACCAGACCGCTGGACGTGGCAGATACGGCAGAAGTTGGGAGGCACCGCCAAGGAAGTGTCTTCTCGTTTCTGTTGTTTTTAGACATCGGCTCCTGCGTGACCAAATCGCACTCCCCAATCTCATCGGTGCAATGGCAATCGCACAGACAATTCGCACAACACACGGACTTGACGCACGGATTAAGGTGCCAAATGATGTCCGTATTGAGAAAAAGAAGGTCGCAGGAGTCCTCACAGAACTCGCGTATGACCAAGAACATCAACCTTTTTTCGTCTTGGGTTTCGGTGTGAATGTCAATTGCGTTTTGGAGGACTTTCCGACCGAACTGCGTGAAACGGCAACCTCCGTGCGTATGGCGTATGCTCTCTCGGAAAATCGAAACCCTGAAGTTTGTCGCGTCTCGCTGTTATGTGACATACTCTGTCAATTAGAGAAGAACTACCTGCAACTGAAAACAGGTGAGACAGATTTAATCATGAACCAATTTGAGGTCTTACGAGAAGGTCAATGTACCCAAGCCTAAAGACTTGGGCTTGTTAAAGCGTTAGCTCCAACAAGCCTGTTGTAACAACGGATTTCTCGTTTCACAGAGGATGGCATCCCATACCTCTCCACGAAGGGCGCAAGCCGCCCTGTGTAAGATATTCAAAGCCGCGTTGTGGTCGCGGTCGAGTTTCAAACCACAAGATTTACAATCGAACAGACGTTCAGACAACTTCAGTTTAATAGCGGATTTCTGACAGCATTCCGAACACGTTTGACTGGTATGGTGGGGTGGCACTTCATGGAAATGTTTGCCGTCGCGTTTTGCTACCCAAGCACACCCGTCAAAGAACATCCCCCAGGACGCATCAGAAATCGACTTGGCGAGATGTTTGTTTTTTACCATGTTGCTCGGTTTGAGTTTCTCAGCAACAACGGCATCAAAACCTTTATGGTGGAAAAGGTCAAAAACGGTTTTCGCGATGAAGTCAAGACGCTGACAGGCGACAATATCTGCCTGTTTTGCCAACGCATCCTTTGCCTTATACCACCGCTTGCTTCGATACGTCTTGCGAGAAAGGTCGCGTTGAAGTTTCGCGAGCTTACGTTCGGTTCGTCGGTAAAAGCGAGGGTTCGGGATCTTTTCGCCATCAGACGTTGTCAGAAAATCATGTGTGCCGACATCTACACCACAAACGGATTTCGGAACACATTTCAATGTGTCAGGCACTTCGCAAACGATAAAGCAATACCAGCCACGCGCCGTCTTTTTCAGCGTGACCTCTTTCGGGTCTCCACAAAGCCGACGGTGCTGGCGGATTTTCACTTCACCGAGTTTGGGAACTTTCAAACGGTTATACCGAGTGCCTGTTTCGCGAATCGGGTTCTGACGAACACGTTCACCTATCTTGAGTTTGTGTTTGCGCAGACTCCACGACAACGAGCGGACACAGGATTTGTAGCGAGGGTAACCTTTTTTCTCTGCCCCTTCTCTACACCGACGCTGAAAATGCTCATGCGCAGCGTTAACTCGCTTGATTGTTGAGACCTGCATGTCCTGCGGGTGATCGGAATAGTGCGAAGTGGTAGCACGGAGGTTCTTCAGGTGGTTAATCTGGTCATACATCGACACAGACTTGTTTCCATAGTCCCACATCTGATTCCGCATCTGGAGCATGTAGTTCTGCAACTGCTTCTGGTGACGCAACTCTGCAAAAAGCCAACGTTCCTCTGTTTTCGTAGGATACGCACGATATTTGAAAGTGTGTTTCACGATTTTTCACGTATCACGCCTTTAACCCCTTATCAGTGGGTGGGACCGACACGTTGTCGAGAGACAACGCTGATAATGTCGGTCCAACGTGATATATCTATTAAACCACAATTTATTAATTTTGTCAAGTGTTTTTTGAAAAAACGCTGTGGCCTTACACACGAGGACGGTTTTTCCTCCCAAGTCTAAAGACTTGGGTTTCCAAACCGCAACTTAGATGAAAGTCGTCATTAGTGCGTGTCTACTTGGTGTTCGCTGTCGATACAATGGTGGCGACAGCCGAAACGAAACAGCAATAAGACAAGGAAAGAAATACGAACTTATTCCTGTCTGTCCAGAAGAATCGGGTGGGTTACCAACACCGCGTCCGCCCGCAGAGATTATTGGTGGCGATGGCGATGATGTTCTGGATGGCAAAGCAAAGGTTATGACTGCCGATGGTATGGACGTAACAGCAGCCTATTTGAAAGGGGCACATCACGCTTTGGAGGTTGCTCAATCAAACGGCGCGACTCACGTGATTCTGAAAGCGAGGAGTCCATCTTGCGGCTGTGGTGACATCTACGACGGCACTTTCTCTGGAACCCTCACGTCTGGAGACGGTGTAACCACCGCGCTTCTGAAACGGTACGGTATTATTGTCACTTCGCTGTAGTTTCTATTGGATAGCGTTTGAAATCCTACAGAAGATGCGCACGTTCAAAATATTAAATTGCGAACCTGTTCGCCAATGTCAGGACTCCGCATCAATGACTCACCGACAAGCATCGCCTGTACACCCGCCTCCTGTAGCCGCATCACATCTTCACGTGAATAGATACCACTTTCACTCACCACAATCTTATCTGCTGGAATAGCTTCACGCAACCGAAACGTTGTAGCAATATCCGTGTGAAATGTACGTAGATCACGGTTGTTGATACCGATTATCTGGGCATCCACGTCCAACGCGATGGCTAATTCCTCTTGTGTGTGCACTTCCACCAAACACGCCAGCGACAACGACTTTGCAACATCCATGAACATCCGCAATTGCACGACTGTCAATGCCGCCACGATCAGTAAGATAGCATCCGCCCCTGCGACACGGGCTTGGTAGATGTGATACGGATCAATTGTGAAGTCTTTTCGGAGGAGTGGTACATCAACAACGCCCCGAATTGCGCGCAGATAGTCGAGTTCACCTGCGAAAAAATGCCTATCTGTCAATACAGAGATCGCAGCTGCACCATTTTCGACGTAGGTTTCAGCGATTGACACCGGATCGAAATCCTCACGGATAATACCTTTACTGGGTGATTTTTTCTTCACCTCGGCGATAAGTTTAACCGTCCCATTGCCTGTGATGGCATCACGACTTTTGGCAGCAAGTTTAGCCTCTTCCCAGTAACGGGTGGGGATCCCGGCGTTGCAAGCTGCGCCAAAATCCCGTGTCGGTGGAAGACTCGCGACTTCAGCTTCCAATTCAGCAATCGAAATCTGTTTCTGTTCCGCGGCAAGTTCCTTCTGTTTATGGGCAATAATAGTATCGAGTATCAATCCGTGAGTCCCTTCCGTGAAAGATTAATCGTTTGAGACTTCTGTAGGAGCGAGCTGTGCTCGCAATGCCTCCAACTGTGAGCTGCTTCTGTGAAAGGTTAATCGTTTGAAACCGCCTTTAACCTTTCCAACTTCGCGAGTGCGGCACCTGAATCAATGGATTCTGCGGCAAGTTCGACACCCGCATCGAGGCTATCCACTTTCCCACTCGCAGTAATCGCCGCACCAGCGTTTAGCACAACGATATCGCGCTTAGGTCCCTTCTCACCCTTCAGGAGATTGACTACGATTTCAGCATTCTCCTCCGGTGCGCCACCCAGAAGTGCTTCAGGTTCCGCTCTCGGAATTCCAAATGTCGTAGGATCAAGGGTATATGTCTTAACGGTGCCGTTTCGGAGTTCGGAGACGCGCGAGGTCGTTGTCGTTGTGATGTCGTCCAAACCGTCATCCCCACGTACGATGAAGGCATGCTGACATCCGAGGCTATTCAGTGCATTCGCGTGAGCCTCAGTTAGTTCTGGTGCGTAGACACCGATGACCTGTGCCTGTGGTCCTGCTGGATTGGTCAGTGGGGCTATGGCATTGAAAATAGTCCGAATCCCGATTTCTCGCCGTGGTCCGATAGCATATTTCATGGCACCGTGCAGTGTTGGTGCGAATAGAAAACCGATGCCGACCTCATCAATACATCGTCCGACCTGTTCGGGACCAATTTCAATGTTCACGCCTAATGCCATAAGTACATTCGCGCTGCCACTCTGTCGCGTTACGCCTCGATTGCCGTGCTTTGCGACCGGCACGCCTGCTCCGGCGGTCACAATGGCAGAAGTTGTTGAGATATTGAAATGGTTTAAACCTGTGCCACCTGTGCTACACGTATCAACAAGTCGTGGGACTTTCGGCGTAGCTTGCAAGTTAGGCTTATGAAGTGTCGGAACGGGGGTCGCCTTCGCTCGCATGGCACGTGTTGCCCCTGTAAGTTCCTCTATCGTCTCGCCTTTTAGCCGCAATGCGGTAAGAAAACACGCGATCTGGGCATCTGTCGTCTCACCTTCCATGATTTCGTTCATGGTAACGACCATCTCTGTTTCGGTCAAAGCATTCCCTGCTATAACCTTCTGAATCGCTTCACGAATCACTAATCTTCGGGCAGGAGGTCTCCCCGTCTTTTAAGGCGAGGAGGAATGCCCGCTCCTATAGTTAAAGTTAAGGCGTGTTAGCAATCTGAAATCAAATTGCTTTGCGCTTGTTGTTAAGCGTTGGTTTCCTTCTAAGTTGTATATGGAAAACAAGCCTTTCGCGTTAATACCAGCAAGTCGCGTTAGACCATATTTGACATGTTTTACCAAAGTGTTTTTGACCAATCCTTTGCCTAATACAGTACCGCCCTGCCGTGAACGTTGCCGCCCTTTTGATTCTTGCTGTCTGTGCAATTCTCTGCGTTTTATCCGTATCGGTGATATACAGAAGATGCTTGTATTCTCTGGTATATCTCCTCCACCGACTGTGTGATATGCTAAGCACCAACTATCAACGCAATGTGCCTCAAAAGTTTCTGCTAACTTCTTTGAGGACTTTTTTAGTCCAAGTCGGTCACGTATCTCTTTTGTCTGCCAACCTTGTAAAGTTAGTAACTCCCACTTTTTCTGTATTTCGCTATAGAACCACTGTTTACCAACCTCAAGTGGAGAAAAAGAGACGTTCCATTTCTTTTGATGTTGCTTGGTTCTTGCTTTAATATCTTCTACACATACACGCGTTACAGGGTAGAGTTTTGACAGCCACTGAAGTATCCGTAGTTTCCAATCCCACCTCGCACGCGTGCCCGCGGGGATACGCTCTCTATTCGCAAGGCGGTTCGTTCTATTCTTTCGGTTCGGACACTTCCGTGAACGTCTGCCTCTACGCAACTCACTACGCTTTTCAACTTTCTTACCGACTTTATCATGTGCATCTGCTTGAACATTGAAGTAGGTGTGTGTTTCTGATTTAACTGTAAAGCCTTCTTTCTTGCTACCAGGGTCAACACCAACAGCAATTTCTTGAAAATATCTGTCAGAAGGCTCAACGTTGAGGCGGACGCAAAACACACCATTCTTCCAAAAGGGGGTTGCCTTCTTATCTCGTATCCACTTCCTTGCCCGCGAAGACTTGGTAGGCATAAGTGGCTTTTGGTTCTTATCAACAACAGGAACAAAAGCCCCTACTTTAGTGGGGGTTATTGACGCAATGTTCCTCCTGAGAATATTCTACTCGCAATTATAACAGACACCCGCATATTTTTCAAGATCGGTCTTCTGAATCTCGGCATCATTCAATCTTGGGTTTTCCGCTTTAGCATCTTAATTTTTTTAGGCAACAATTTGTATTTTTTTTCCATACGGTATAACATATCATTGGACGATAAACAATGGTTTGAGTTGTATCTTGTAGGAACGACTGGGGCTGTAGTCTGTATTCCTATAGGCGGACGCACCTTGTAAACCAGTCTACAAAAATAGAGGAAAAGATGATCCGAAACTATAAACTGAGTGACCTACAAACACTTCGACAGATCACTGCTATCTGTTTTGAGAAGGTGTCCATAGATAAAAATATCGAAGACCGGTTTGGGCGTATTGACGATATGGGCTGGGAAGAACGCAAAATGTCCCATATTGATGACGATGCAGCAGCAAACCCGGACGGGCTTTTTGTGGCGGAGGTTGAAGGCGAGATTGCTGGTTACATCACAACCCGACTTAACCGCTCAACTCGCATCGGTGGCATTCCCAATCTCGCTGTGCTGCCGAAGTTTCAACGTCGCGGCATTGGCAGGCGACTCATTGAAAAAGCGTTAGCGTATTTGCAGGCGGAAGG
Source organism: Candidatus Poribacteria bacterium (assembly GCA_965220065.1). Taxonomy (GTDB): domain Bacteria; phylum Poribacteria; class WGA-4E; order WGA-4E; family WGA-3G; genus WGA-3G. Next base: position 1,558,127 of record OZ244804.1, on the reverse strand, counting down.
GATGCGCTACGCTCGCATTGAAACCTTGGAGCAGAACCCTATAGGCACCAGTTTTTATCCGGACATGGGCTTTACAGAAGTCGCAAGGCAGATTCATTACATTCAACCGCTGTCAGAACCGGATGTCCAATGAATTGTACGACACCAAGGAAAAAAGAAACGAAATAAGTTCTAAAATAAAAACCGATACATCGGTTGATTTGTCGTAATTCCGATGAGGCTCCAAACACTACCAACGATGAATTCGCCTAAAATCAGACCGAGGAAGAGCGGAATAAGTTTTCGGTGTGCACTTACACCACCGTGCCGAAGAATTATCCATTTAATGACTGAACTCACTAAAATCGAAAACCAGAACACATTCATCGACCAACTGCTAGAGATAGCGAAGCCAGCGGGATGAAAGGGCCACCAAAAGAGCCGCATCCGCATCACCATCAGAAATCCGGTGATGAGAAAGCCAATACACATCGCGATAATTGCTGGTACATCGGGTGCTCTCGGCGAGGTCAGCCAACTCTGGAGTCGGTTGAAAGGTCTTCCAGCGAACCAATCCCGCGCGCCTTCAATATAGGAAATATGATAGAATGCCCAGAATGAGGCGAATGTCCCGACGACGATTGCAATGCACATTGCAATGAGCAACCGTCTATTGGAAATTCCGGTCCGCTCCGCTAACTTAAATCCCTCCAAGATGTGTGGCATCGGATGCCCGCGGTAGGCACGATTGAAGAAAAATAGGTATGCCATTATGGTTAAATTGTGCGGACCGAGCAGGCGAGTCCCGAAAATGCGAGGCATCATTTCATCAGGACCAATGAAGTGCAAATCGTGGACAGGTGATCCAAGCTCCGCACGCATTCGGGTCACCGCCGTGGAGATGGCATAATAGATACCAAAAAATACAAGGATTACCCAAGCAGACATCCCCGCCGTTTTGCAGAAGCCAACGATAAACGCAAGACTCGCGATCAGCCCCAACACTGTCACTCGATAGGACATCGGTTCGTCTGAGTCATCAACACTCCGATCATTCCTAAATAACTTGCGTCCGATTTGTGCAAGGTGTTTCCGTGTCGCCACAATCGCGATGACAAACAAACCCAGATATGCTCCGAAAGATTGCTCATCAGTGAAAGGGAAGTTCGGCATGCCCCGGACCCCTAAGGCATCTCCGAAGACTCGTTCCGCCTTCCAGAAGAGATAGAAAAACCAACAGGAGAACGACAAGTCCAGCGGAATGAAAAAAGCAATGCCTACCGCGAATGGAAACACAGCTATCGGGCTCCAGCCCACGGCACTCCATGGTTTCTGTGTAAAGAAGGGTCGTAAATCGTAGAGTCGTCCCCCTAAACTCGGCACGGTGGGATAGAGGTAATGGAGTCCATTGAGGATGTCAATCGCACCTGCAATGCCGAAACCGAGCCACATCATCTTATTCGTCAACAAATTTGTTCTACCGCCACTTGTCAGTTCAAGCGGTAGTTGGATGATGGGATAGCTCAGTTTCTCGTGTTCTGTCCACTGTTTCCGGACGAGGCTGTTAATACACACCATCAGAAAAACCATCGCACATAGAAAGCCTCCCCAAACAAATGTTGTTGTCAGCCATCCTTGGACGGTTTCCCATTGGTAAAGGGTTGTTTCGCCGCGATAATACTCCGTTAAGAAAGACCTTTCCTTGACAGCCATCCAATCAGGGATATACCGATGAAATAGGTCTACCCAGTCATTTTCTGGTGTTGCATACCAGAATGCATAGGGAATCATCGGAATCAAAACGCGAAGAACGTCGTGTCCTGCAAGCGAGGAAGCAATCGCCAACATGACGTAAATTGTTAGTAATTCGCCCTGTTGCATTGCAATTCTGGGTGCTACCCGTACGAAAATGAGGTTAACGCCTGTGATAGCAAAGATACAGAAAATGACGTTAAAGTAGAGAGAGATCGTGGTTGGATACCCTTGACCAGCAGAGTCCAGAATCCAGTACATGTTCGGGATGATAAGGACTGTACCGAGTAGAATCGCTCGCCATGATGCTCCATATTTGGAGGGTTCTTTGAACCTGTGAGGTTCTGAGGTTAATTCACTCTTCAAATTGCGTGATGCTTCCTGTCTATGACACGTCTGTTCGCACTTGGATGGAGATTAACCAGAGGTCTTCGTTGAGGTCTCCGTCGGACGCCTCTCCTTCCAAAAAATATATCTGTACCAATCGCCGTAATAAAATTGCTTTGAATTTTTTTCCGTGTGTCCTGTATAATGCACAATATGTTTCAAATCTCGATTAACAGATCGAGGCGACTTTTGGCGAAACTTGCAAAGCCAAAACTTGCTATCAAAAGCCAGTACGCTAAAGGATAAACGCTATGGATACTACAACAGATCTGAATCAAGCCGAAGTCTTTACGCCAGAACACAAGGAATTTGTCGAAAATAATGGGTACCTGCTGATTAAAAATGCCTTACCCCCTGATGTAGTAGCGGAAATTGATGCTGCCGTTGACGAGGTTTACGCCGAAGAGGAAGCTGCAGGCAGACTTGAAGCTGGCGGCAAGTTAAACCTCCGTAACTGCATCACGCACCACGAGGCATTTCTCCAACTTCTCGATTGGCAAAAAACGGTGCCGCTCGCCTACGGGGTTCTCAATTGGAACGTCCAAATGATTACCTCGCACCTTATTGTCCTACCTTCAAAAGAGGAACCGCCTCCTGAGGTGAAGAATCGTATCGGCTTACACCGAGACGGTGGCACGTCACACGGCGAGATGCAGGAACCCCACCCTCGCATCATGCTCAAGATTGCCTATGCTATCAGCGACCAGTCCGACCCTGCTTCCGGAGCGACTGTTCTGGTACCGGGAAGTAACCGATTGACAGGAAGACCCCCACTCGATCCAGATACAGGTTGGGCACGCGGCGCTATCTCTATGAACGTCAACGCCGGAGACGCTTTCCTTTTTGAACAGCGCACGTGGCACGGCATTGGACACAACTGGTCGGGTATGCCGCGCAAAACCATCTTTATGGGATATGCTTACCGCTGGGTCAAACCGATGGATTATATCACGATGCCTGATGAACTGGTTGCGAAGTGTAACCCAATCCAAAAACAGTTGATTGGGGTCGTCAGTGATCCGCTCAGTTATTATCTACCGAAGGAACAAGACGTCCCGCTGCGGGCATTGCTCGGTTCAGATTCTTAACGATTACGTCTCGACGATACCTCCGTTGTCGGAAACTTCAATCTAAAAATTATTAAGAAACCCATCTTAGGTGGTAAGAGGTTTGCTAACAATTGGAAGACTGCAAGGACAACGGACGCAGCAGCTCAGATTTAATCGTTAAAAAGTTCGCTTTTGAGTGAAAGGCTGTAGTCGAGCAGCGCGTTCGCATACGGTATATTATGAAGCCCATACCCGCTGTCGCCTTTAACCATATCGTAGTTCAACTTTGCGTCCAGATAGGCTTGCGAAGTTTTATTAGGGGCGGCATCAAGCATTGTTTTGACGGCTCGCATCTTTGTCTCTATCTCGGCACGATATTGTGGTAACTTCGTCTCCATACTGTTATCGGCACTATCGTGACAACCCGCGGTGCTACATGTCGAGAAATCTGCTTTAAATGTGTGCCCCCCGTGTTGCGCAACTATCTCTGGATCCTCTTTTGCCATGTGGCAGTGTACACATCGCTTCTTCATCGCGCGCACGTGTGGCGATGGCATCCGTTTCACACCGGCACCCTCGCGACCAAGGAACATTTCTGACTGTGATTGGTGGACAATACCAGCACCCGCGCAACCGCAGTCCATTTTATGGCACTCAACACATAATTTCCTCGCAGGTTTCACCAATAGGTGTTCCGATCTGCTGTTGTGTGAATGGCACGAGGAGCAGGCAACGGCGTTTACCGCTGTCTCTATGTTATAGGTATGCCCTGGATACACCCGATCACTGAAAATTTCATAGCCAGAAGAGTGGCAACTTAGGCACGAGGTTTGAAGTTCATACGGACCCTCAATCAGGTTGACAAGGGCGTGTGAGTGACCTGCTTGCTTCCATTCTTGATAGGCAGGTTCGGTTCCGTGACACTTGGCGCACCCTTCAGCAAAGGGTGTTGTCGGGTTAGACGTAGCCGCCTCTACAGGGGCGGCGTGTGATATCGTAGTTGTATCGTAGCCGCAGAGCGCGAAAATGGCAATCGTTCCCATCAGTAGGGACAACCCAAAAAATAAGAAAACCTGTTTCATTTTTTAATTTATTGCTCCTGGGCACCGCTCTATTTCATCACGCGGTGGTTTTCGGTGATCCTATACCTATTTTGGATATCCGATATATTTTTTAAACCGAAATGTCTCTAAGTTGACTATACCTCATCTTGAATTAAATATCATACCTTAATCTCGCAAAATATGTCAATAATTTATGATTGAAAACCTGCGAGTTTTGCTCCGAATGTCTCGCTGAACTCGTGAGAAACCTCAATCTGACGATCAGACTATAGGAGGGACTTTGATGTCTCAATCTGGAAACGAAATTAATCTCTTTAATGGTAAAAACATGGACGGCTGGCTGGCTCGCGGTGGTGCCCCACAACATGAATGGGATGCCGCTGGCAGCGTTGTCCTCAACCCTGATGATTCCAAACTGCTGGCTACAACCGCAGGCGAAGGAATTTTTTACAACGGTACTACTGGACGAACCGTTGATATCTACACCGAGGCTGAATACGGTGATTGTGAACTTCACGTAGAATTTATGGTCCCACAAGGCTCCAACTCTGGCGTTTACCTCATGGGGAGATACGAGATCCAGATATTGGACAGTTGGGGTGAAACGGAACTCCGCTACGGGACCTGTGGCGGCGTATATTGCCGTTGGATCGACAATCAACCGGTAGATGGCGTGCCGCCGCGTGTCAATGCCAGCAAACCACCCGGTGAGTGGCAGACGTACGACATCACCTTCCGCGCACCAAAATTCGACGCTGATGGGAATAAGATTACTAATGCTGTCTTCGTCAAAGTTGTGTGGAATGGACAGGTAATCCATGAGAACGTTGAAATGGCAGGTTGCACGCGTGGAGCAATGATTGAAGATGAAGTCGCTACGGGTCCGTTAATGTTGCAAGGCGACCATGGACCTGTTGCCTTTCGCAATGTTTTAATTATACCTTGCGGAGAAACAGTGTGAGTTTGAATCGTGGACGTGTCTTCCTCAAATCCGCCTGCGCCGCTGTTGCGGGCTACGGGTTACGGAATGGAAGAAAGGCAGAAAAGAAGGATGGGACGCCCAATCTTTCGTTCAAACCCGTAGTCTGTAATGAAATGGAGGGGTTTTTGCTTGGGCGTTTCCCCAGGTATACGGAAAGCAACATTATTAATCATTTACCCTGACCGAACCGCAAGGAAAATTAAAAAAATGCAAAAACTGAAACTGGGTGTCATTGGTGCAGGCGGTATTGTCTGCCGAATGCACCTGCCTGATCTCGCAGAAGGCACCGATTTTGAAGTGAATGTCATCGGCGGCAGACGCGAACACCGCCTCAGACATCAATGTCAAGAGTTCGACATACCACACTGGACACAGGATTACGACGCAATCATCGCTGACGACACGCTTGACGCTATTCTTGTCGGTACGCCGCACCCCTTACACGTCTCATGGGGTATCAAAGCACTGGAAGCTGGTAAACATGTGCTCATGCAAAAACCGCTCTGTGGGGATATGGACGAGGCGAATCAATTTGTTGAGGCAACCGAAACGAGTGGCAAGACAGTGATGTGCCTTCCACATTTCAACGCCGCTATCTATAAAATTCGTCAACTGATTGCGGAGAATGCGATCGGACGTGTGTCCGGTGCAAGGATGCGAAGTAGTCACGGGGGTCCTGAAATCTACTACGCAGAGATCCGTGACATTTTCGGCGAATCCGGCGATGATCTTTGGTTTTTCGATGCGAAACAGGCGAGTGTCGGCGCGCTTTTCGACATGGGAGTTTATGCTGTTTCTGGTCTCGTCGCGATGCTTGGTACCTTCAAGCGGGTGACTGGCTTCGTTTCCACCTTCGATAAACCGACGGAATTAGAAGATGTCGCGACGCTTGTGCTTGAGATGCAATCAGGTGGAATTGTTACTGCAGAAACGAGTTGGTGTGATCCGGCGCGTACAGGTGAAGCGAGTGTGCACGGCACCGCTGGCAAATTCACAATGCCCGGCAAAGACGGTGCAACGCTCAGTCAGTGGACACCTACCTCTTATACTCGCGAACATGCTCCCGTTGATGTCAAAGCGATCGACTGTTCCGACACCGCACCGAGCGGAATGCACACACATTTTGCGGAGTGTATCCGTGAGGGAACGCAACCCACACTCTCAAACGCCTATACAGCGCGACATGTCACTGAGATTCTGCTCGCGGGACTCAAATCCTCTGAAATGGGTAGTGCAATCGAACTGACAACAGAAGCGGACAAATAGTTCACGTGAGTTCAACAATGACATTCCGTCATTCCTTCGGGAGTTTGTGTTTTTCTCTCCACCGTGGGTACTCATCTGTGAGTAACCTGGTTGCCCAGCCACCGTAGTAGGCGTAGCCGGTGCGGCGTTCCTGTCCGATCTCGGAGAACGTATAACGGACTACCGAGTCGCGATCGAGAAAGATTGGACGGTTGCTGCCGATCTCGTAGAAACGCGCCCAGAGCGGTCCCGCGTCGGGATCCGCCACGACCCGCTTATCTTTCTGCCCCTCTGCGTCAGTGAACGTCTCTAATCGGATGCCCTGGATTTCGGTATTTCTGAACCACCCAACGGCTCCCTCAACAGCGGCGATGATTACCGGCGTGGGTTCTTCGACTGACATCAGGAAACGCACGACACCGACACTTTCAGCACCTGAGATTGATGGCGGTTCATAGGAACGCGCCCACGCAGGCTCAAGCGTTTTCTCGTTATGTTGCGCACACCAAGCAGTGAGTTTATCATTCTGTTTGATCTGCGTGCGCAGAATGCAGTCAATGCCCTTGGTTACAGCAACTTTAGCCTTAGTGCGGGACTCCGTTTCCAAGAACCCATAGGCGGAAGATTCAGAGACATCTCGGAGGAGTTCGAGAATTCGCACCATAGCATTGTCATTGAACGTGATGTGGCGATGGTAGCCTTTGCTTAACGGATAAAACTGAGGCCACCCGCCAGTCGGATATTGCGCTTCAAGGATATGGGAAAAACCCTTGAGAAATGCCTGTCGGTAACGCGGCTCGTTTGTCGCGCGAAACGCACGAGAAAGGAACCGTAGTTCGCCAGTAGTGGCACTGTTGTCAAACGTTCCGTGCAGATCGTCCGTTTTGCCATCAAATGGCTCAGATGCTGTGTCTCGATTCTTGGGCCAACTGCCGTGCTGTGTCTGCCACGTGAGGACATTGTCGGCAATGCGGCGGCCCTCCTCACTCTGGAACCATTCGGTGGATTGCTTCGCGTATCGGGAAGGAACGGTTGCCTCGGAGGATGACAGAAGCAAAAGGCACAAGATCCAGATGACAGTAAGTTGCAACTTCATGACAGTATCCTGTCGCTGGTAATAATAGCGAATTGGATTAGGTCGGAAGGAAAAGAGGTGTGGTTCATGTAGGCGGGTTCTAACCGCGCCTACATGAAATGTTTAAAGGTCTAACCTACAAACTGGCGTGCAATTCATACCAGTCATCAAGGTTGTTGAGATTCACAGCGTCTAAGATGGAGCCATCGTCATCAATACCACTGGCACCGAGGATGCCCCCACGGGTATCCTCGTCGTGATTATATCCTGAAATTGCCGCGTTCAGTTCTTCGACTGCCGCATCGTCAAAATTTCCGTTTTCCGAAACCCACGCTTCAAACTGTGGATAAGTTGGGGAATTGTCGCTGATATATGCCAGCGTAGCGTCTTTGTCCAGACCGAGTCCATCTAACACCATTTGATCGAAGCCTGCTCCACATGCGGGATAATCTTCATGGAGCTGCCCCTTGGAATCCAATAGCACTTTCGACCAGAATCGGGGGAGGTGTAACACACCGAGCGGTCCTGCAACCCCGGAACTAATTGTCGGAATCATTCCTGCCATCTCTTTTCTCCTTCTTATGAATGTTGTGAATAATAGGCGGACATCACCGGCACAATAGATGCCGTTGCCTGCCATGCGAAATTCCGCGCCATTATAGCACAACGCGAAAAAAAAGCAAATTTTTTAATTTTCCTTGCGGTTCGGTCAGGTGGATTTGATAGATGAAGGGTTCCTTTCCGTATACCTGAAGAAACACCCCGCTGAATGCCCGGGGAATGCCATACGGAGAACCTTCATACCGTTGATTTACGCGCATTCAGCGTTGATTCGCAAAAACCCCTCCATTATATTACGGGCTACGGGTTTTATTTTCGTTTTAAGACAATAGCCTGCAACAACGGCGCAGACAGATCTAAGGAACGCATCCAATAGTTCTAACGCACGGCGTTACCCCGCAAGGAAAAATTAAAAGTCGGGTTTAACGACTTTAAATCTGAGTTCACCTGGCTTGATATAACCGAGTCGTTTTCTGGCGAGACGCTCCTTGGTTAATCGGTCGTTTTGCAGCATCTCGACGCGTTGTTCCAACCGATCGCGTTCCGCCTCTAATTCCAGTATCTCAGCGCGATAGGCTTCTTCTGCAAGCTGCGCCTGTTGCCAGTCGCTATAACCGTTCATAAATTGCCTGACACTCACGAGGAGTAAGGCAAGCGCGATCAAGAATAAAATTGGGCGAAAAATTCCCATAGGATGTCCCTTTGAAGGAGATATTTTGGGACAGCGTAAAGGCTGCCCCTACGTGAATACAAAATTTAGCGGCGATCTGCCAAATTATAGAAAACTTTCCTGCCAGCAAAAATAGCACTCTCTCCTAAATCTTCCTCAATCCGGAGAAGTTGATTATATTTACAGACACGATCGGTGCGAGAGAGTGAGCCGGTCTTTATCTGTCCGGCATTTGTTGCAACGACCAAGTCAGAAATCGTCGTATCCTCTGTTTCACCCGACCGGTGTGAAACAACAGCCGTGTAGTTGAAGCGTCGCGCGAGTTCAATGGCATCCAACGTTTCTGTCAAGGTCCCAATCTGATTCACTTTGATTAGAATTGAGTTACCAATCTCCCCATCGATCCCTTGTTGTAAACGGGCAGTGTTGGTAACAAAGAGATCATCGCCGACGAGTTGCACTTTATCGCCGATTACCTCCGTCAGTTGTTTCCAACCTTCCCAGTCGTTCTCGTCCATGCCATCCTCTATAGAGACGATTGGATATTTCTCACAGAGTTCCGTATAAAAAGCGACCATCTCTGCTGGCGATTTCGTCGGTTGTGCCTCTGCTTTTAATTCATAGGTACCGGTGTCTCGATTGTAGAATTCGCTGGAAGCGGCATCCAATGCTAAGAGTACATCGTCCCCAGGAACGTAACTTGCGCCCTCAATGGCTTTGATGATTACTGCGATCGCTTCCTCATTAGAGCCGAGATCTGGTGCGAACCCTCCCTCATCACCGACAGCGGTGTTGCAATTTCGGGCTTGCAAGACCGCCTTGAGACTATGGAAAATTTCGGCACCCATGCGGAGTGCTTCGGCGAAACTCTTTGCCCCTGCCGGCATTATCATAAATTCCTGAATGTCAACGTTATTGTCAGCGTGAGAACCACCGTTCAAGATGTTCATCATCGGTAAAGGGAGTTCTTTCGCATTTGCACCACCGATGTAGCGATAGAGAGGCTGCGCGACTTCATCTGCAGCGGCTTTCGCGACAGCGAGGGAAACGCCTAAAATCGCGTTCGCACCAAGTCGGCTTTTGTTCTCTGTACCGTCAAGTTCGCACATAGCGGTGTCTATGTCGTTCTGTGCGAAGACATCTTCACCGACGAGCGCATCAGCAATGGCGGTGTTAACGTTCTCAACGGCTTGCTGAACACCCTTCCCCAAATACCGGTTGGCATCATTATCGCGTAATTCGACTGCTTCGTGTTCACCCGTAGATGCCCCTGAAGGGACAGCGGCACGTCCGAATCCGCCTGTCGCTAAATTAACGTCCACCTCAACTGTCGGGTTACCACGCGAGTCCAATATCTCGCGTGCGTGTATATCAATAATTTCTGACAAAATTTTTCTCCTTCTTTAACGGTTGTCGGCTTTCAGCAAGAACCCTTTGTGGGTTTCCTCATTCTCTGATGCCACACATGCTACGGGCGGCTGAAAGCGAAGCGACCTGACCACTGATAGCGGCTATTCCTCAATAACGGCATCCGCAAGTAGATACGCAACGGCTAAAAAGATTAAACTACACCCGGCAATCAACTTCAGCCAGAACCCGCCCTCTAATCCACCGGTTACCAGAAGTGAAACAGTGGATTTCGCGCCGCCCATAATGATTGGAATGACAAGCGGAAGTAGAATGACGGAAAGCAGACTTTCACCGCCGTTTGCACTTGTAGACATGCCTGCTAACAGGACTCCAACAGCACAAAAACCGAGCGTGCCGATACTCAGCACGCCGAATAGTTTCAGTAGTATGCCCACCGTCACTATATCAAGTAGATCCAAGAATTGAAGTGCGATAGGCGTGATGACAATTTCCAATAAAAATAAAAATACAACGTTGCTAACGACTTTAGACAGGTAGAGATTACTTGCATCAACACCCGTAAGCCGAATCCCATGCAACGCACCGTGCGAGCGTTCTAAGGTGAATGAACGGTTCAAGCTAATAATTCCTGCAAAAACGAACGCCACCCAGAGGACACTGGCAGTTAATTTACCACGTTCTACCCTTTCAGGGAAAATCGGACCGAATGCAAAAGCAAAAATGAGGACAACCAGCACGCTGAAAACGAAGATGAGTACCAGTGTCTCTCTTGAACGGAATTGAAGTCCAAGATCCTTACGAATCAACGCGCCAATTTGACGGAGTGCCTTCATGTGTGTCTCGACCTAAAAGAGTCTATCTACAGCCCCTTCGGAGCGTTGTTTGCCAATCTCTCCTCATACGTCTGTAATAACGTCCCTGCCTCGATCTCATTTTTCCGAGCGACTTCTTCCAATTCACCGCTTATCATAAAGAAGAACCTTGTACCAGCAAGATGCCCCAACTCTGTGTTGTGTGTTGTAATGATAATACCTGTGCCTTTTTGCTGTTCTTGTGCAATACGGTTGAGGACGAACTGTCTGGCAGAAGCATCCAATCCAGAAAAGGGTTCATCGAGTAACAAAACTGAAGGGGAGTGGATAAGAGCTCTGGCGATCATAAAGCGTTGCGTCATACCGCGCGAAAAGATGCGAAGGGGTTCATGCAAAAAACGCTGTAGTCCGACTTCGGCAAGAAGGGTTGTTGCACGGTGTTCTAATTGCTTGACACCATACATCTGTCCGAAAAATCTGAGATTCTCATAAGGACTAAAGGCAGGATAGGCGAGGTTTTCATGAATAACGACCCCCAATGCACTACGGACGTCCGAGGGATTTGAGATCGCATCCGCGCCCTCAATCTCAAGTTTTCCAGATGTCGGTTTCAGGAGAGTTGCGAGGATTTTGATGAGTGTTGTTTTACCGGCACCGTTGGGACCGAAAATCGTAACCACTTCTCCAGGATGAACCGAGAGTGTGGCGTTTTTAACAATCGTGCGATGTCCGAAGTCCTTTGTGAGTTGGGAAGCACGAAGGCGCATAGCATAAGAGATTCCGTGTCAGGTAAAAAAGCAATGGGCGGGACACAAGCCCGCCCTATCTGCCGGGGTCCCCACCCGTTACTGGGAAGGGGCATATCGTGAATAAAAAGGATAGGTAAAAATGAGCAACTACCAATACGATGCTTCTTTACATCATACGCTGGACAATTGCGTCGCCCTGTTCTTGGGTAATACCAAGGGGTTGATGTGCTATAGGCCCATTTTTTAACACGGGTTCCATTTCATCCAATGACTGGCGGCTCGTATCATGGTAGAACAATCCAAGCTGCGTTTCATGACCTGTCTTGACTGCTTGCGCAAGTGCAGCGGCCTTGTCACTTGTGTCATGACTTTCAAGAGATTGGACTCGCTCCTTCCAATAGTCGAAAATTTTCATTTTCTCCTTCTTCCAAGTCACACAAGGACTGATAACGTCAATGAACGCAAATCCTTTGTGTTGCATCCCGTTATACATCAATTCCGCGAGTTGTTTTCCCTCAGAACTAAATGCTCTTGCGACATAAGTCGCACCAGAGACAATCGCCATTGCGACCGGATTCAGAGGGGTCTCTAAGTTACCGAACGGCGTGCTTTTCGTCTGTTCTCCTACTATAGTCGTCGGTGAGGCTTGCCCAACAGTCAAGCCATACGTCTCGTTATTCATAACAATGTAGAGGAGATCAATATTTTTTCGCATCGTATGAATGAAATGATTTCCGCCGATACCGTAACCATCACCATCACCACCGGTGACGACAACATTCAACTCGTGATTGGCAAATTTAGCACCCGTTGCGACTGCTAAAGCGCGACCGTGTAGCGTATGCATCCCGTACGTTTTGATATAACCAGGGAGGTTAGAGGAACACCCGATTCCACTTACAGTCAGGTGATCATGATTCCCTTTGCCAAGTTTCGCATAAGCGTTTTGTAGGGAATTAAGGACACTAAAATCACCACAACCGGCACACCAATCGGGATTAACATCCCCTTTAAAATCTCGCGCTGTAGGGGCTCCTTGAATAGGTCTTTCTCGTCTTGCTCGTCTCGCCATCTGATTCATCCTCCTTTGTTAGACAACAATCTCTTGATAGGGGACATAAAGATCTGTTTTACTGTTCAAAAGTTCACGCGCTCCATCAACAACGTGGTGGGGCATAAACGGCTCACCGTCGTATTTGCGGATGTGCCCATCTGCCTTAAAGCCGGTTTCACCGCGCAGGAACCGAGCGAACTGACCGGTGTAGTTGCATTCAACGATAATGGCGTGTGCGGCTTTTGAAAGTACTTCGTTGACGGCATCTTCATCCATCGGATAGAGCCACTTGAAGTGGATATGGTTAGTGGCAATGCCTACTTCGGTTAACAATTGTACTGCTTCATCGATGACACCGTGCGTGGATCCCCACCCAATCAGGGTAACTTCGGCATCTTCAGGACCCTCCAGAGTCGGAGGCGGGAGCAGTTCAACGATGCCTTCCATCTTGCGTTGCCGTTTCTCCATAATATCACGACGTTTGTGAGGGTTCGTGAATTCATCACTAATCAGACCCCCATCTTCATCATGATCGTCGGTAGCAACAACGTGCATGTGCTCAGGGGTGCCGGGGATAGCACGGGGCGAAATCCCGCTGTCTGTGATTTGGTAACGCAGATATTCACCATCTGTCTGTCCTTGTTCGGTGATTAATTCCCCACGGTCAATTTTCGGCTGCCAGTTAATAGAATCCGGCACGAATGTCGTGTGCCCTTCCGCCAGCGACAAATCCGTGAGCACCATGCCGGGGCACTGAAACTTGTCAACGAGGTTAAAGAGTTCAGGTATTGTATTAAATCCGTCCATAATACTGGTAGGTGAAACAACAATTTTCGGAAAATCACCTTGGCTCGCGCCGAGAACTTGCCATAAATCTCCCTGCTCGGTTTTGGTAGGTAAACCTGTGGAGGGACCTCCGCGTTGAACATTAACAACAACAATTGGAATTTCCATCATACCGGCACTGCCGATCGCTTCGGACATGAGCGCGAAACCGCCACCCGATGTGGCACACATTGCGCGTGCACCGGTGTGTGCAGCACCGATTACCATATTGACAACGCTGATTTCATCTTCACATTGCCGGACGATAATACCGAGATCGCGAGCGTTTGGTGCCATCCAGTGAAGAATACCCGTTGATGGACTCATCGGATACGCAGCATAAAATTTGACCCCTGCAGCAGCACCGCCCATCGCCATCAGCATATTACCGCTACCGAACGCTAATGGGGGATCCTGTCTCTCAAATTGGACATCAAACGGCGTAAAGTGTTCAGCAGCGTAATCGTAACTTGCACGTGCAGCAGCAATATTCGCATCCACTACCGCTTGACCTGTGCGTTTCAGAAGCGCCAGAACGATGATTTCCTCGAGCACCGCTAAATCTATCCCTACCAATTGCAAAGCCACACTGGACATACAAACATTCAGCATACGGGCTTTTCTATCTGGATCGTTGGTGAGTTCTTTATAGGAAATAGGACATAATTGGATGTCATCTCGTGTTGGAGGCTCTTTCACATGCTCGCTATTATAGATTAAAGCACCACCGGGGGCTACATGTGGTAAATGCTTTTCCACGCTATTGGCATCCAGAGCAATAATCAGATCTATCTTGTCCCCGTGGTTCGCAACAGGTTCAGAACTGATTCGGATCGTCAGGAAGGAATGACCGCCGCGGATGAGGGATTGATAGGCGGTGTAAGTAAAAACGTTCAGCCCATACCGGGCACAGATTTGGCTGATGCTTTTGCCAGCAGTTTCAATACCTTGCCCGGGTGCCCCTCCTACAGCGATTGCAAAATCGTACTTTGCCATCTTGGCTCCCTTCTAATTCTTTGTATTCCATTCTGATGCTGCACAATTCACTGAAGATACGCCACAGTTTGGGTTAATAAATGTATCAACATCAGATGGACAGACAAATAAGCAAATTGATTCGTTTGTTAATTACATTGCGAGATTCGCGACTTTTTTAATCTTCATGAAGACATATAACATTCTACTTTTTTAAATTATACTACATTTTGTTCATTTTTTCAAGTTTTTTTAAGGCTTCGGAAATTTAGGCACAAGGTTTTTCGGAACATAGATTTTTACAAATCCAGGACGCTGGAAGGGGTTTTGGGAATGCTGTAGCTATGGACTGACCTCAAGATATGCTCGTCTCAACGTCCGGACAATTTTGGGCAGGAAATCCAATTTCCGTACTACGTTTGTCTGAACGCCTCAAGTGCCTGTTTCGCTTCCGGGGTTCCAATCATACGCAATGCAAAAGCCGCATGATTTTGGACTTCTTCGGATTCATCATCAAGTGCCTTGACAAGAGCAGGCACCGCATCCGCTGCTGCGTCTTCCATTTTGGCAAGCGTGTACGCAGCATAAGACCGAACCTCATCCGACGGATCGTTCAAAGCATCAATAAGCGCAGGCATCGCACCAATTGCCGCAACTCCCATCAGATTGAGCGCGCGAGCTGCATATTCGCGGAACTCTTCATTGAGTTTGTCAGATAACGCTTCCACCAAAACCGGTATTGCAGGCTCCCCTATACGACTGAGTGTATTACTAAGAGCCAGTCCGTGGTGTCTCTCAGCTATCGCCATCTGATCAATGAGTGCTGGTATTGCAGGTTCGCCGATGGCAGCCAAAACCCCAGTGGTTTGATCGACCACATCTCCAAGATTATCGGCGAGCGCCTCAACGAGTTGTGGAATAGCCGGTTTGCCGATAGCGATCAATTCCTCTCTTGCAGCATCGCGGACATCGTCCTCCATATCCGACAATTCATCGATTAAATCAGCCACGAGGTGTTCTGTTTCCATCTATTCACCTTTCTTAACATACGCCAACATCGTGATAAGACGGTCAGTCTGCTCAGGTCTCAAGTACTTGTAAAACCATTCGGAAAATTCACGTTCGGCTCTGGTGAGCTCCGCCGTGAGCGCGGGGACAGTAGATTCACCGATCTTTGCCAACACCTCTGCCGCATGATTCGCCATCTGTTCCATGTAAACAGGAATAGCGGATTCTTCAATGTGTGTGTAAAATTCAGCACCGTACCCAGAGATATGCCAGCATTCTTGCGTAAGGACATCGATTAGCTGCGGAATAGCCGGTTTGCCTATGGCAATCAACTCTGCTTTCGCGGTATCCCGAACGTTTTCGTCTATATGACCCAACATGATGATCAAATCAGCGATGCGGTGTTTGCTATGCATTGTTTCCCCTTTTTTGTTGATCTAAAAGTGTAGTGAGACGTTCCGTTTGCTCTCGGCGCAGGCGTTTGTAGACGCGCTCGGAAATCTCTTGTTTCTCATGCTTATCATCAAGATGCGTTATAAATTCAAGTCTTGCGACGCGGACATGCTCAAGGTCGTCTGAACTCAGTTTGCGAAGCCAGCCTACGTCTGATGGTGAAGCGGTGTCATCGGTGTCAGAATTCGGACTGTTGTCTGCTGTACGAAGTTTAAAAAGCGCGGCGACGAAAAATCCACCGGTCAATGCTGCTGCAACAGCAATAAGGACCAACTGTCCCAAGTTAGACCTTTGCTCCGGTAGTGCATCACGGACAGAACCCATGTTTACGGTAAGTGCTAAGTCAACCGTTGCCCCTGCCGCAAACGCCTTCGGCGCAGTGCTCTGATATATAAGATAGATATTATTGTGAATCTGTTCGCGTGTTGGGGCACCAAAAAACTTCGCGCTCGGCACAAAGTCAATACCTTCGGGGACAAAGAATATAAATTGTTTTGTGGCAAAATTCAAGCGACGAGATAAATCCAATCTATCCTTTTCGACGTGAAAAATATAAGTATAGCCTAAATGCGTTTCGCCTGGTGGTAATGGCGTCGTGCGGATAGCTTCATTCGTAACGGGGTTTAGCCTGAGTTCCGTCGACTGATGTGGCTGGAAACCCTCGGTCCCTTTTGGGAGGGTTAAATGCAGTCCGACTGTTTGTGTGCTGTGTGTTGTTTTAAAAGGTAGGTCGCTCAGATTTTCAACCCCAACGGCTTCAATAACTGTGACGGCACCATCTGGGGCATGGTCGGGAGGTGGTGCGGCAATGACGAAACTATGCGAATTCACACGAATTTGTGTTTTGTCATCTGTAAACCCTCCAATTTCAAAGTCGATTTTGATGTTCGGAGCCCAAGTGGACAAAACCACGTCTTTCTCGGTGTAGTTCGTTCCTCCATGAACCGTAGAAACCGTATAGTGGACACTTGGATCGAGCGGAAGATTTTCAAAACGGTAGTTCCCATTCTCATCCGTTGTCGTTTCTTGGATCTCAGTAGCGTCAGCCTTATGGATAGTGAGAGTTACGGGCTGTGCGACGAGAAGTTTGTCCTGCTTTTTATCGATAACTGTGCCTTGAATATCGCCTCGTTGTGCCGTTTGTGCATAGGGAATGGGAAGTGGGAAAAGAAGGGTCAGAGCAACCGCCAATAGACTGCGCATCCACCACGCAATAACATTGTGAATCTGCGAATTGCCGCTTGAGTTGCTATATGAGGATATATTCGTGTACATGTTATGTTCCACGTTGTTGCTGTTTGAACCTCTCAATTTCTGCTTCTACATCCGACAAAGACTCATTTTCGAGTTGCATAATGACGCGTGCAGTCTCTTGCAGGAGTTCCTCACGTAATTCTTGATAGTCGGCATCTGAGAGTTTGCCGGTTTCGTAATCTTCGTCGAGATCTGACAGTGCGGCGTAACTGCGCTCACGTTCCTGAAAAAGGGTTTGTCGCCGTTCCTCAATGATGTCATCAGATGTTGCAACGAGTTGATTACCTTTTTTCGAGAAAATCGGAAGCCCCAGATATACAAGCAGTGCAATTCCGAGAATTATCATCCATAAAATCACGAGAAAAGACATAAAACACCCTTTCCGAAGTGCACGGAGTGCCTATCCTATCTAAGAAATCGCCGCGCTTAGTTTTGTTGCTTGTATCTTTCCAATTCAGTTTCAACCTGTTTCACGGTTGTATCGGAGACCTGTTGGTCTGATTCCTCAAGCACATGACTTGGCACCGTTTGTCGTCTTGACCTTTGAAGTACAGCGAAGGCAACACCACCGATAAGAACCAGAATGACGGCTGGCATAATGTAGGCAAGTAAATTAATACCTTTTGCTGGCATAACTGCGTAAAACTGTGGTCCGAACGTGTCAAGGTAATTGGTGCGAATCTGCTCAACAGTTTGACCGGCAAGCAATCGATTACGAAAATCTTTTTCAATCATCACTGCGGTGTCACATACACATACCTCGATTGTTTCCCTTTCACAACCGCAGTAACAGTAGACTGTCGTTAGCAACTCCTCCAACTTGGACTCCAATGTGGTATCCTTCACATCCTTTGGTTCCGCAACGCCCGGTGCCTTCGTTTGCGCGTGTGTGATGACAGCAAAACTGCAAGCGATGAAAACCACAACAATGCATATAAAATTAGGAATCACCGTGTTGTTGAACATTGCAATGTGTTCAAGTCTTCCAGTCTTCATAGTCATTTCTTTGCCCATTAAGAATCTTTATTGTGTTCAGAATTGTGTTCAGATTTCTCGGCTATCGCCACAATTCCACCCAACACCATCACAGCAACGCCGATCCAGACAACGCTAATGAGAGGATTGTAATACACTTGGACGTTTACAACGCCTCCTGTTTTAACATCCAGTGGGATACTGCCAAGAGCGATATAAAAATCGTTCACACCGAAGTGTCGGATGGCAGATTCAATAGTCTCCTGATCTCCCTGTCCGGTTTTGTAATAGAAATGGCGTGCGGGTTCCATTGTCCCTATTTGTCTCCCGTTCTTGGCAACATCAAAAACAACGCCGGTTCGACGATAGTTCTCAAATTCTTTCGCAAACGAGTCTTTCATAGTGAGTTGAAACTCGCCAACCTCCATTGACTCCCCGATTCTCAATCCTTTAGATTCAAGCAGAAAATAGCCCTTTGATCCCATAATCCCTATATAGAGGATAACGATACCGATATGAATGATGTAACCGCCATATCGTCTCTTATTACGTTGGATGAGGAGATTCAAACCGTTGAGCAGGGAGGTCTCTTGTCGTTTTGCACGGAGTTTCGCACCGCGATAAAATTCAGCAAAGATTGCGACAATTACGAAGGTGCTCACGGAAACACAGAGTACCGAATAGAGAACGGAAGTCTCATCTTTTACGAATGCGAGAAATCCCCATGTCAACGCGCCTGCGACTAAACCGATAACAAGCGGGAACAAAAACATTCGTTGGAAGTTGTTGGCAGTAATCTTCTTCCATGAGATGATTGGACCCGCCCCCGTGAGAAACAGGAGCAGTAGTCCCGGTATAATAACGACTTGATTGAAGAACGCTTCAGGGACAGATGACTTTTCGCCATTGATCGCCTCGGAGATAATCGGCCACAACGTACCCCAGAGGATGATTAGGGTTAATCCGACGAGGAGCCAGTTGTTAAGGACAAAGGCACTTTCACGGGAGAGAAGGGATTCTAAACGATTGATACTCTTAAGCCGTTTCCAGCGATAGATGATGAGTCCGATCACACCCGCAGTTGACGTTAAGATGAAGCCCAAGAAATACCCACCAATGTCAGACTGGGCAAAAGCATGTACCGATGAAATGATTCCACTACGAGTGATAAAAGTGCCTAACAGTGTGAATTGAAACGCAAGCGTAATCAGGAGAATATTCCAGAGTTTGAGCATATTCCGCTTCTCTTGTATCATTACGGAATGTAAATAAGCGGTGCAAAGGAGCCACGGCATAAAAGAGGCGTTTTCAACCGGATCCCATGCCCAATAACCGCCCCAACCCAACTCACGATATGCCCAATTGCCCCCAAGCGTGATGCCGATGGTCAAGACAATCCATGAGAACAACGTCCATCTACGCGAGCGGAGTATCCAAACACTGCTAATTCTGCCAGACGCAAGCGCACCGACTGCAAACGCGAACGGCACCGTCAGGGCAATCCAACCTATATATAACGTCGGCGGATGAAATGCCATACTTGGCGTTTGAAGGAGTGGGTTCATACCGGCACCATCAGGTGCCATCTGTCCATTGGGGAATCGGGCGAGTGGGTTATAAACCCCTTCGATTAAGCCGGTGACGAGTAAAATAAAAAATAATTGCACGACTGCAATAGGAATCAGGGCATAATCCGAGAGGGTATCATTCGTTTCTTTATTGTACCGGTGATTTTGCCAGACGACAATCGCGCCTGCGACCGTCAGCAACCAGAGCCAGAATAAAAGAGATCCCGACATTCGTCCCCAGAGTGCTGTGATTTTATAGAGTAGGGGTTGCGCGGCACTCGATACCTCAACAACATAGCGCATTGAGAAGTCGTCGGTCACAAAACCGTAGATTAAGGCACCGGTCGCAATACTGATGAGAATGAAGGTGGCAATGACGGCATTCCTGCCGCTTCGGATGGCGTTCTGATTTCGCGTGCGTAGCCCAATACAAAGGAAGCCAATCGCCCACAAGCCAGAGAGCACAGAGAGAAATATAGCGGCTTGTCCAATTTCCGCAGTCATTCGTTTCTGTACCTCCTCACTTTTGATAGCAAGTTCAGCCCCTTCCGAGTAACGGGTGGGGATCCCAACGTTGTAAGCGGCATCAAAAAGGTGTTGTTGCGCATGTTGCTAAAGTGTTGCGTATTCCTTATTCCGAGATGTACGAGGTCTCATTTGCAGGCGTGGCACTTTCTGCTCCCTCGTATTTCGAGGCACATTTCGTCATGAGTTTAGATGCGACAATGAGGTTCTGCGTTGCATCGTATTTGCCTTCTACAAAAACGCTACCACCATCCGTAAAATTATCCGGTTTCAGTCGATCCTTGTAAATCACGTTGACTGTCGCTGGAGTTTCGCGGTCGCGCACAGCAAAAGTGAGCTTAAAATTGGCAGCATCCCATTCGGAACTGCCCTCTGCAATGAGCCCATCAACTTGGACCTGTTGATTGTTCATTATGTTTCCGTCTGCCATAAGCGCAGCTGGCGTGAAGTGCCGAACACTTGTCCTTTTAATTCCAACCATTACTAAAAGTGCCATACCACATAACAAAACGACGCTCGCGGCAATCACTTTAAGCCTTCTCTGTTTTTGCACTTGGACTTCCTCCATTAATCAGAATCAGTAGACGTGATTTGGTGCAACTTGAAAGCCAAATCTTGCTGTTATTAAAGTCACCCATCCTGACGAAATGAATCCTTCTCTTTAAAATAATACTTGATTTTAGATGCAAAATCAAGTTAAAATGGAATTTAATCGAGGGAATCGTGCGGAATTTTTAAGAAAAAAGCGGTGAAGTTAGATGGCTTCTGACACTTTCATGGATTTGTTTGTTGACGAAACTATTTTACTATGTAAGGCTGTATGACGCCCTTGCGAAACCTGTACTTCAGTTTACGAACGAGAAAAAAAGTTGTGAAAATCTGAGATTTTCACAGGGACCTTTACGGAAAAAATAAAAATGAATTGGCAACACCACCCGTGGGCGGGTGTATTTCCGGCGACACTCTGTCCTTTTCATGAAGATGAATCGATTGACGAAGTCGGATTGCGTCAGTATATGCAGGAACTCGCAAGCGTTCCGGGGATCAAAGGCGTTGTCTGTAACGGACACACCGGCGAAATTATGTCCCTCCGTTTGCCTGAAAGACAACGTGTTACGCAAATTACCGCTGAAGCCGTTGGTGATCGAGTTAAAGTCGTCTCAGGGGTGAGTGCGGAAGGGAGCCTCCCAGCGATTGATGACGCACTCGCGGCGAAGGAAGCCGGGGCGGATGCCATCCTGTTGATGCCTGCACATCACTGGTTGCGTTTTGGCAGGACACCTGAAACCGCAGTCGGTTATTTTCAAGACGTCGCCGAAGGCGCAGATATACCAATTATTGTTCACCAGTACCCCGCATGGACAAAGGCAGGGTATAGTCTTGAAGAGATGTTAGAAATGGTGAAGATCCCACAGGTTATCTGCATCAAAATGGGCACACGCGACATGGCGCGCTGGCGGTGGGACTATGAACAGTTGAAAGAAGCCGCTCCGGATGTGCCTATTTTGACCTGTCATGATGAGTATCTGCTTGCCTCCTTGTTGGAAGGAAGCGATGGAGCACTCATCGGGTTCGCAGGTTTTGTGCCAGAACTAATGGTGGATGTGGTACACGCCGCACTCAACAACGACCTCATCGGTGCCCGTAAAGCGCGCAGTCAAGTAGACGCACTGGCACGAATCGTCTATAACTTTGGTGAACCGAGCAGTGACGCACACCAGCGAATGAAATGCGCTCGCTGGTTGATGGACAGATTCCCCTCAATGACGATGCGTCGACCCCTTCGTCAATTGTCTACAACTGAAGTCAATAAAATCCGAACGCGTCTCGAAGAGACCGGTTATCAGTGCGTTCATTAAGTTAGGATTTACGCACTTCCGCGGTAGGTTAAGTTCTACTGAATCCGTAATGTAATGGGGTTCTTCGATGTTTCTTCAAGGGATCTCATCCTATATGCTATAGCACCAAAATCGTAGCTCGTAATGAAATGGAGAGCGGATTCGAGAAAGGAACGTGAAATCCGAGGCACACGCTCTTTAACCGCAAGGAATAATTAAAATATGGCACGTCTAAAATACGCCTTAATTGGCCACGGTAGACGCGGTGCAGCACATCTGTCAACAGCCGCCACATTAAAGGACACCTTTGACATAGTCGCCGTGTGCGATGCACACGCAGAATCCGCAGAAGCAGGCGCAGCGAAACTCGGCATTAAAGCCTACACCGATGTCAGGAAAATGATTGATGAAACATCACCGGATGTCTGTGATGTTGTTGTGCCCATGCCTCTACATCACATCGTCTCCTGTTACCTCTCTCGATGTGGCATTTCGCATAACGTAGAGACAGGGCTTGCACCCACACTCGGTTTGATGGATATGATGATAACCGATGCCACTGAGAATGGTGTAAAACTTCAGACATCGGAAAATTTTCCCTTCGTTCCTGTTGAACAATTTGTGTGCAAACTCATTAAAGAAGACGTAATTGGAAAAGTGCACAAGTGTTACCGACTCTTCTCCACAACCGGCTATCATGGACTTGCCGCGATACGGTGCCGGATGGATGCCGCCCCCAAAACGGTCAGTAGCATCAGGCATATGATGCCTGTTTCTCCGTACGTTGACAGGGCAAAACGGGATCATAATCGGGAAGGTCTTGAGTTTTATGCCGTGGATTTTGAGAACGGTGGGATCGGCATCGCAATGGTGGGGAACAAGAATGGATGTCTTGGACGGAACAAACTCGTCGGTTTCGAGACCTGTGGCGAGCGCGGAACGATTATCACCAACGGAAACCAAGGTGCCACCGGTGGTGAAACGATTAACGTCTGCACGGATGAGGACCTCGTTGAGAACGCCGGAAGGGCACAGACATACGAAGTCCACAGAGAATATAGCGACAGTGGCACCCTGCAACGTATCTTTGTGGAACTTCCAGAGTCTTTGGGCGGCACTGTAGAGTGGATAAATCCTTATCGGCGGACAGATATTTCAGAGACGGGTATTTCATTAGCGACGATGCTTGACGGCATCGCCCGCGCTGTCCGCGAAGATACACAGCCGCTATGGACTGGTGAAATGGGCAGAGCAGATCAGGAGATGGTGATCGCGGCGCATCGGTCAATCGACATGAATCGACAGCCTATCGAACTACCCCTTGAACCGGATCCCGCTGAAGAGGACGCATTTGACCGCGATTTTGAAGTCCAGTTTGGTGTGCATCCACGTGAAAATATCGAAAAAGCATTACAGGTTAATTTCAAAGCTTTTTAACGATTCTTTTTTTAACGATTGCTTCTAAGTTGCTGCATCCGCTGTCCTTTTTTAATTATTGAATATGGGCGTTGCTCCATTTCATTACGCAACGGTTTCCAATTGTTAATGAACCTTTTCAAACCTCAAACAGATGCTTTAACCAATTTTAGATCGGGGTTGACAACGGAAACCCCGCTCAGACATAATCGTTAAAAAATTAGATCGGCGTTGACAACGGAAACGCCGCCCAGGAGCACATAAGTAAAATATGAAAGAAATTAAAATCGGGTTTATCGGGTGTGGTGGCAATGCGAATGGGCACATGAACCAATTAGCCGGAATTGAAGGCGCACGTGTTGTGGCTGTCTGCGACGTTCAAGCGGAGCGCGCACAAAGTGCAGCTGAGAGACATAATGCAGATCCCTATACTGCCTACCAACATCTGCTTGAACGTGATGATTTGGATGCGGTCTATCTCAGCCTCCCTGTTTTTGCCCACGGGGAGCCAGAACTTGATGTTATCCATCGGGATTTACCATTTTTTGTGGAGAAACCCGTTGCCATCAATATGGACATCGCCCTTGAAATTGAGGAGGAGCTAATGGGAACAGGATTAATAACATGCGTTGGTTACCAACTCCGTTACCTCGGTTCGACCCAAATCACACGGCAGATCCTGCAGGACAGAACCATTAATATGGTCGTTGGTAAGTACTGGTGCAGCACCGGACATGGGGATCCAAATGCATGGCTCCGCCAGATGAACAAATCCGGCGGTCAACTTGTCGAACAAGCAACACACACGATCGATATGATGCGCTATATGTGTGGTGAAGTGGAAACCGTCTATGCGATGCAAGCAAATCGGTTTCTCAAAGAGACGGATTGCCCAGATGCCAATAGTGTCTCGCTCCAGTTTACCAGTGGTGCTGTCGGTTCGTTGACGGCTACTTGGGCTTACGCAGGTGACTGGTCGAACGCGAATGTCCTCGATTTATTGTATGAAGGGGAGTTGTTGAATTGGAATCCATCAAGAGCCTTGGTCCAGGAAGATGGTGAGTGGGTGGACAAGACAGAACCGAGCCCAACGATTGATGAAGTCTTCGTGGACGCAGTGCGGAGCGGTGATGCTTCTTCAATCTTGAGTCCGTATAGCGATGCGGTCAAAACCCTTGCCATATCGCTGGCAGCGAACCGATCCGCGCAAGAAAACAGACCTATAGACATCGCTCCACTTTTAGATTGGGATGCCTTTTTAAAATAACGGAGCATTTAACGCCACTGAAAAGGAGTAGACTATGTCGGAATCCGTTAATCCAAAATATCGTGTAGCAATCGTCGGATGTGGCGGTATCTCTAACGCACACGGCAACGCGTGGCGAAATTTACCAGAGATTGAAATTGTAGGGGCATGCGATGAGAAATTTGAATCGCTCAAGCGCTTTGCGACGGAGTATAACGTTCAGAATACCTACAACGACCTCCGGCAGATGCTGGAGAAACAGCAACCCGATGTCTTAGTGATTGCAACGTGGCCCTCAAGCCACCTCAAAAATGTCCTGGAGGCAGTGCGGTGCGGTGTCAAAGGGATTCTTGTTGAAAAACCGATTGCGGTTAACGCCACACAATTGGAACAGATGATTCAGGTTACAGAACGCGCCGACATCCGATTAATGGAGGCCTTTATGTATCGACATCATCCGTTGACACTCGCCGTGAAACAGAAGATTGAGGAAGGGGCAATCGGAGAGGTTCGCTATGCACGTTCCACTTTCTCAACAGGACTCACAGACCGGCAAAATTGGCGATTAAGAGGCGATCTCGGCGGCGGTGCTGTTATGGATTTAGGCTGTTATTGCATCAATATCATGCGTTATCTCGTTGGACAAGAACCGCAGTCCGTCTGGGCAACGGGCAAGTTTGAACCGGTTAACAACGTCTGGGAAACGCTGATTGGAACCTTGGACTTCGGCGATGGCATTACTGCACAATTGGATTGTAGTTTCGGCTGGACGTGGCGCGAATCCTATGAAGTCGCTGGAACGGAGGGAACACTCTTTGTTCAGAGTGCGTGGGGCAACTCGGAAGGCGAATCCCATTTTATAGTAAACGGTGAAACGATTCGTGTCGCTGACGGCGTGAACCCTTACGCCGCTGAGATTCTGGATTTATGTCGAGCAGTAGAGACTGGTGCACCAACGCACTTACCCATATCAGACGCACTTGGAAACATGCGTGTCATCGACGCATTGCACGAATCTGCAGGCACAGGTCAGTGCATCAAGATCCCTGTGTAAAGTTTTTAATCGGTGAAGGAGCCTTATTTTAAAAATGTTTGAGAAGATGATGAAGTACCCCATTGACGTTTTCCGAGAAGGAAATTTCTCGTTCGGGGTGCCATTGCCAGGGCTTCTTATAGCCGTTCTACTCGTCGCGCTTTTTGTCGCTACAATATGGGCATACCGGAGCACTCAAGGACGTACCCGACGCGCCTTCCGCGGCTTTCTCATCTTCCTCCGCACGATTGTCCTCTGCCTGCTTGCCTTCTGCCTCCTTAAGCCCTTTCTAACGATTTATCAAACAAACCCTGATGATTCCTATCTGTTGGTGATGGTCGATCGGTCCAAAAGTATGCAGATTACCGATTCTCCTGACGCAGCGACACGGTTGCACCGCGCCAACGACCTCCTCTTTTCAGAACAAGAAGGGCTCCTTGAAAAGTTGAACGCTAAATTTAAAGTCAGATTCTTCGCGTTTGACACTACGGCAAAACGTGTGCCGAGCGAGGCGTTGACCAAGGCAGAGGGGGAAAGTACAGATATCCCACAAGCGTTAAACGAAGCACTGGATGATTTACAGGGAATCCCACTCTCTGGAGCTGTACTGCTCACCGATGGTGTGGATAGAAGTAGTGTCGATATTGCAAAGTTCGCAATGCAAATCAGAGAACGAAAACTCCCAATCCATACCGTAGGCATCGGGGCAGAAGAGGGCAATCCAGATCTGGAACTTGTCAAGGTCGATGTGCCTCGAATCGCAGAAGAAGATTTTCCTGTCGAGGTGTGGGTAACTTTGCAACGGAAAGGGTTCAAGGGAAAGAAGGTAAACATCCAATTAACAAACAATGGACGAGTCCTGAAAACCGAGTCCGTTGATATGGATGAAGGTGCCTCTTGGATGTCGCAGTTCAGTGGGACAGATGCAACTGCTGATACCAAAACAGAACGCGTCCAGCTTAAATTTATCCCTCGCGAAGCCGGTACGCAAAAATTTGAAGTACATACGGAGTTAGGGGAAGTAGAAGCCGTTCCACAAAACAACGCGAAAACGTTCCTACTCAAGGTAACACCTACCAAACGTGTAAAAATCCTATTCGTTGACGGTAAACCGCGTTATGAATTTGGCTTTATAAAGCGTGCTTTGAAAAACGATCCGAATATCCAATTAACGGATCGGTTTTTGAAAGGCTTCACCACTGAGGGGCGTCCAACATACGGTGGCACTCGCGCCGAGACATCACACGATTTTCAATTTTATCCAGACGATAAGGAGATGCTATTTGACTTTGATGCCATTATTTTAGGCAATGTGGATGCTTCCCAATTTACACCTTCGCAACTGGAGAATACGGTTGAGTTTGTACGCATACGAGGGGGTGGACTGCTTATGCTGGGGGGGTCCAATTCTTTAGGGAACTATGAGCTTTCCGAGTCTTATATCAACACGCCGATTGCGCAATGTCTCCCTGTAGAATTGGAGCTTGGATCCCCGCCACCTCCATTGGCACCGAGGCGACTCGGCAGGTCAACCACGAGTTCACAGTCCATTGCGGATAAGGGCTATAAGTTGCAACTCACACCAGAGGGGAAAGTCGAAAATCTGATGGCTTTGGCGGATCTACCTACCGATAATTTGGAACGCTGGCAGATCTTGCCTACACTGAAGGGGTATAGTAAAGTGAAACATGCCAAAGCAGGGGCACTTGTTTTGGCGGAGCATCCA
This sequence comes from Candidatus Poribacteria bacterium, assembly GCA_965220065.1. Classification (GTDB taxonomy): domain Bacteria; phylum Poribacteria; class WGA-4E; order WGA-4E; family WGA-3G; genus WGA-3G. Next base: position 1,530,535 of record OZ244804.1, on the reverse strand, counting down.
ACCGATCGGAACGAATTCGGCAAGCGAATCCTTATCGCAACGCATAACTACAACGCTGGGCGTGTCATGGTATTTACCCCACACACCTCTTGGCGCTGGCAGATGTTACCTTCTCACGAAGAGGGGGATCAACGATTCTGGCACCAAGCGGATAGTCCTGAACGGTTCTGGCGACAGGTCGCGAAATGGCTGACGACCGCTCCGAAGGAACATATTAAACTCGATGTCGCAAAAACGGCTTACGCTTTGAAAGAACCTGTTGTAATTGAAGTTACCGCTACGGATCAACAGTTTCAACCGACAAACAACGCGAAAATCCGAGCCGTGGTGCTTGATGAGACGGGGAAACGCAGGGAATTAAAACTTGAACAGGTCCTCGGTAAAGATGGACGCTACACGGCACGTTTTATCCCGAATCGTTACGGCGAATACACCGTCACCGCGACTGGAACTCTTGATGGCGAAAACTTAGGAGAACAACAGACCCTTTTCGAGGTAAAAACATCCTATGCCGAGTTTAGTAATGCTGAGCTGAACGTTGCACTTCTTAAAACACTTGCTGAAGGGAGCGGCGGAAAGTACTACACCACGGAAGAGGCACCCCAACTCGTAAACCAGATTCCGCTCGTGGAAAGCGCAACGTCAAAGATTACGGATGTTGATATTTGGGATATGCCTCTCATTTTCGGGGCAGTTATCGCGTTGCTTGGGTTCGAGTGGTTCTTAAGAAAACGGGGTGGCTTGGTATAAACTGCTCGTTATCAGAAAATCGCTATAGAATATGAACAGAAGGATTAAAGACATGACACAACAGGAACTTTACGAACTCGCGCAAGGGACGCTTGCACCCGAACAGGTCTCCATGACGTTGGCGGAATTTCTTGAGTACGATATAGACGGATATGAATACGTCAAAGGAGAATTAGTGCCAATGTCTCCACCAACAAGGATACATAGCAAGATTAGCGTTAACGTTATCCGGCATTTGGACCGGCATGTACGTGAAAACCAGTTGGGTGAGGTACACGTAGAGGCAACTTTTCAGGTCGGTGAACGGGGCCTGAAGCCAGATGTGGCATTTGTTTCAACGTCTCGGTTGGATGGAGATGAAAATACAGGGTTTCCCATACCTCCCGATCTGGCGATTGAAGTTGTCTCGCCGACAGACGTTCAGTGGCGCGTTGTAGACAAAGCGTTTGCCTATCTGAACGCCGGAACGCACATCGTTTGGGTTCTGGATCCCCGCTCTAAAACAGTGACGGTCTATCGTTCTGAAAGCGACATTGCGCTGCTCACGCACGAAAACACACTCATGGGTGAAGATGTCGTGCCGGGGTTTTCCTGCCCGGTCGCGCAACTTTTTGAGTAGTGTTCTGTCCAGTTTAAAATTGAGGCTCGTAGGTTGGGTTGAACGCAGTGAAACCCAACACAAACGCCTCCTACAAATCCAATTATTGATTTCGATTGTCAAATTTCATTAGGATACATGGAGAATTATGAACAATTCCTATAAAAGCGTCATGTTCGTCATCGCCGACGATTGGAGCCGTATCGCGAAATGCTACGGAAATGAGGTCATCCGAACCCCGAACATCGATGCATTTGCCGAACGCGGTGTTGTGTTTGACTACGCATTCTGTACAAGTCCCTCGTGCGCCGTGAGTCGCGCCTGCATTCTCACAGGACAACATAGCCATACGCACGGACAATATGGACACTGCCACGGCATTCACGGATTCCGCACGCACGAATACATGCAATCGGTGCCGAAAATTCTGAAAGCGCACGGGTTCGCTACGGCGTGCATCGGAAAGAAACACGTTGAACCCGAAAGCGTTTATCCTTTCGATTTTGAACCGACAGTCGATGCCAGAAGCCCTGTGGACATGGCAACAAAGGTCACACAATTTCTCGATGAAAACGTAGACACACCCTTTTATCTCCATATCGGTAGCAGTTATCCGCATAGGGCGGGTAAAGGTTTCGGAAATGATCGGACGCATGCTGGTATTGAACCCTCTCCTTACACACCAGACGAAATCATCGTACCGAATTTCCTGCCGGACGTGCCCGCTGTCCGTGAAGATCTCGCTGATTATTACGAGAGTGTTTCGCGGTGGGACGCTGTCGTCGGTGGGGTTTTGGAGGCACTCGACGCTTCCGGACGTGCAGATGAAACCCTTGTCTTTGTTACGACTGATCACGCAATGCCATTTCCGGGCGCGAAGGCGTCGAGTTTCGATAGCGGACATCACTGTCCATTGCTTATTGCCAGTCCGACGCAACAGAAACGCGGTTTCCACAATCAAGCACTCGTCAACTGGGTAGACTTTTGTCCAACAATGTTAGAGTGGTGCGGTGTTGCACACCCCGATGGCGCAGAATCACTTCCCGGTAGATCGCTGCTCACCGTCTTAGAGGACGACAGTCCACATCCCGGTAACGGCAACTGGGAGGAAACGTATTTTTCCCACTGTTTCCATGAGGTGACGAACTACTATCCATATCGCGTGTTACGCGGCAGACGGTATAAGTATGTTCGAAATCTGGCATATCAATTGGAAACACCCCTTCCAAGCGACCTGTTCCGCTCAATCTCATGGACAGCCGTGCGGGATGACAACGTCCAGCAACTCGGTGACCGACAACGGACCGAATTCCTACAGCAGAGCCGTGAGGCTTTATTTGATATGCAGAACGATCCAGCGGAGTCGCGAAACCTCATTGACGTGCCAGAGTTACAAGACATCGCTAACGAGATGCGCCAAAAGGTTATCGAATTCCGTCAGAAAACCGAGGATCCGTGGCTTGAGCAGTCTTTCCAAGAGGGCGAAACAGGTCCGTTTTTCGTTTAATAGCAGTCAGTTAAGAGACTCCTCATAACCTAAATCAGGTTTTTTAACAATTTTAGATCGGGGTGGACAACGGACACCCCGCTCAGACATAATCGTTAAAAAAATGCAACAATACGATTTAGAGGCGATGAATGCCCGCATCCAAGCCGATAGTGGGCTCGTCCAGCAAATTCTCACAGAGACAGGAAAAATCATTGTCGGGCAAAGCGCTTTATTAGAGGGATTGGTGATAGGGTTGCTCTGCAATGGGCATATTCTACTTGAAGGCGTCCCTGGACTCGCAAAGACGACCGCTGTGAGCGCGCTTGCGCAGACAATTGACGCTTCTTTCAACCGCCTGCAGTTTACGCCCGATCTGCTTCCAGCCGACCTCGTTGGTACACTCATCTACGATCAACAAAAAGGTGATTTTTATACGAAAAAAGGACCGATTTTCGCCAACGTCATCCTCGCAGATGAGATAAATCGGGCACCCGCCAAAGTACAAAGTGCTCTACTTGAAGCGATGCAGGAGCGGCAGGTAACAATCGGTGGGACTACCTATCCGCTTGACGATCCGTTTCTCGTTCTGGCGACCCAAAATCCGATTGAGCATGAAGGCACCTATCCGCTGCCCGAAGCACAGGTGGATAGATTTATGTTAAAGATTAAGGTTAACTACCCTTCGCATGCAGAGGAATTACAAATTCTCCGACGAATGACGACCGAAGAAATCTCCACGATTCGACCGGTGATTTCCCCAGAAGATATTATTCGATTCCGAGAGGTCGTCCGAAACATCTATATGGCAGAGCAATTGGAGAATTATATTGTCGATTTGGTATGCGCGACGCGCGCACCGGAAACGTATCAGTTGGATGAACTCAGCACGCTGATTGAATACGGTGCCTCACCGCGTGCGACCATTTTCCTCGCGTTTGCGGCGCGGGCGCGGGCGTTCCTCTCTCAACGTGGTTATGTTACCCCTGAAGACATCCACGCAGTCGGCATGGATGTTCTGAGACACAGGGTCATCATCAGTTACGAAGCGGAGGCGGACGGTCGCGATGTCGAGAGCATTATTTCGCAGGTGTTCGCGAAGATTGAAGTGCCTTGAACGTCTATTCCTCTGTCTGACTTGCAACAGCCGATGCCCGCGCACCTACACCGAGAACAGCTAAGAACCCTTCTGAATCGGCGTGGTCAAAGTCGCCAATCGCTTCCATGGATGCAGTCTCTTCGGAGTAGAGCGAATGCGGGGCTCCGCCTGCGGCATAGAACGCGACGTTCCCTTTGTAGAGTGCAACTGTAACAGTCCCACTCGTTAAGTGGGTGAGCGGTTCAATAGAAGATAACAGCGCTTGTGTCGCCGCATCGAACCAGTAACCTTGATATACCTGCTCCGCAATCGTGGCGGCGACACCATCAAAGTGTCGGCGAGCGCGTCTATCTAAAATCAGTTGGAGCAGAAACTCGTAACACTTCCCAAGCAATTCCATCCCCGGAGACTCATAAACACCACGACTCTTGATCCCGACAAACCTGTTCTCAACGGTGTGAATGCCGATGCCGACACCATTTCGTCCACCAATGCGATTCGCCTCTAATAGACTCTGGAGCGGTGTGACAGGACTTCCGTTAACCTCAACAGGTGTCCCACGTGCAAAAGTAACCGTAAAGTGCTCTACGTCATCAGGTGCGTCTTTTGGATGGACTCCCATGCCGGGGGTAATAAAACTTGCAGGCGTTTTCAAGGACTCAAGTCGTCCTGCTTCATGTGTGAGTCCCAATAGATTCGCGTCGGTTGAGTAAGGTTTCTCGTGTGTGGCAGTAATCGGTAGATTGTGTGTTTGGCAGAAGTCTATCATCTCTTTCCTACCGCCGAACACTTTGAGGAAATTCGGATCTCGCCACGGGGCATAGACAGAAAAGTGTGGATTGAGCATATTGGTAGCGAGCTGAAATCGCACCTGATCGTTACCCCTACCGGTTGCGCCGTGTGTCAATATAGAAATACCACGTTTTTCCATCTCCGGCAGGAGTGCTTTCACCGTGACATGCCGCGCGATGCCAGTCGTATTCCAATACCCACCTTCATACATCGCTTGGCACTGGATGAGTCGAATGCCTGCTTCCGCAAGTGCGTCTTTCGCGTCGACAATGATGGCATCTTCAGCACCGCATGCCAACATCCGTTCCCGAATCTCAGAAACGTCCCGTTCGTCAGGTTGTCCAAGGTCTGCCGTAAAACAGACGACCTTGACGTCGTTATCAACTAACCACTTGGTAATGGTACAACTATCCAAGCCGCCCGAAACAGCCGCACCAACTGTTTTTCCTTTTAATGTATCAATATTCAAAGCAATCTCCAAGATATTGTATTTTAAAGTGTGATGGAATTATACCATCTTTTGGCAACGCTTGCAAAGCAATATTGAGACATTCAACAAAGATGTATTGACAATTTATTTCGTTTATAGCATAATAGTCCAAACGGTGCAACAACATCTGCGCCATCCAGAGCGACAAACCTGTGCGGAGAAAGGTAGCGAGACCTTTCTCCGGCGGCTTCTCACAAACGGCGTTAGTTCCACAATTTTACATGACCCTCTCAAGTCGTTTTCAAGGTTCCTGAAGACCCTATACCATATATTTTGTATGGAGACCTTTTTTATATGGAATCTGTGAAGGATATTATCCAGCAGTGCCATGAACGGCGACAACAGGATCTGCAGCAGCGGGAGACGATTGTCTCGCCCACGTTGCACGGTGAGTACCCTTACCACTATACTGTTTATTGTGCGCGTCGGTACCCGTTGCTTTTGCATGACCTTGAGCAAGCAGATATTTCGTTTATGCCGATTGGACAGGCACCGGAATTCGATCGGGGTCCAGTGGATCGTGGGGGCACGCGTCTCTTAAGGCAACAAGGCACACTCAACTGGGAGCCGAGACGATGGTTTTCGTCGTGGGGGATTCAGGTCTATACAGGAACGCCATCTGCGCGCGACGGCGCGAACTGGCATGACATCGAGTTTACCTACAGAGCGATCCAAGACGCGCCTGATGCCGTTGTCGCATGTCTGGACGCACTCACCAACGCCGTTATGAATCCGCTACTCACCTTGCTCAAGAGTGGAGGCTTGCGGTTTTCGTGTCGAGTGCCGGACTATCTTCACCCAAACACAAGGGATGAGAGGCGGTATGTTCATAAGCATCTACCCAACACGGATCGCCATGGCGACTGTGCTGTGTATGTTAGAATTATTGGGGATAAACGCTTTACTCGCTGGGATGCCCGCTACGAGATTCTTAAGGGTAGCCTGTTAGACCCGCCCATCATTTCCAAAGACGTGCTTTTTGCGTTTCTCGATGTCTTTCGAGATTTGCTACATGAACCCGTCCCAGTACCAAAATTAAACCCAATAGATGAAGCGATCCAGGATACACAGGATTTCGACGATTTTGCTGTCATAGAATCTTTAGAAACAGAGCAAGTTGTGAATGAAAGTATCCTCGCGGTGCGACGCGGTGAGGTGAGTCCCCTTGGAATTAAACGACCGAGACAGCTCCTTCAAAAAGTGGAACGCACTAAGACGAAGGATGAGAGAGTTCTCTCTGAAACGGAAGCGCGCATTCTTGGGATTATTACGGGGCCGATCAATACTGAAAAGAAACGTGAAATCGAAGTTATGTTCCTCAATACTGCACCTATATGGGTCAACGCTAATACCGCACACGATGCCGAAGAAGCAGTGGGGTATTATGAAGGACTGGGTGTTTTAGTAGGACATTGGAAACCGAGAAACTATCGCTGGGAGCAGACAAAGTGGATACCGATTGCTGAACGGATGCAGAACCCTTTCGCGCAACGGAACGTCTGCGAAGATGCTGAAAGATGTGATACCTTAGAGCAAAAAGGCGGTGATCCGAATAGGGATATCTGTCCGAGTTGCCCGGTTTATGACGCGTGTCAAGTGCGCGGGTATCTTTCTCAATTCGAGATGCTTAAAGAGAAGCAAGTCATCGTATCTAATATTCCGAACCTCTTTCTGGATCGACGGTACGCCGCGTTTGTTAAGGCATTGATTGTGCCCGATAGGGTCTGTATTATAAATGATTCCGAATCCCAACTCACGAATCTCTTTTCAGGACATCACCTGTCAACTGAAATTCTTGAAGGCTGGCTCATTAATTGGGGTGATGACGCGTTAGGTCAATTCGCGAAAACAATGCTGAACGCCATTCGGATTACAGACAGTCAACATGGCGATATTGCGAAGCGGACTCGCACGGTTGTTCAGGCATTTGAAGGATTAGGAGACAGCATTGTTCAGCAGATGTGTCAGATAAATTATACAGATAAAGAGGGTAGCAGGATTGTAATAGATACTGATAGGGCAATTCAGTTGGGGTCTTTGGATATGGCTACCTCAGAAAACATAGAGAAGCTCCCAAATGTGTATCGCAACCCTGAATGGACGCTATGGCATCAGTTAAGGACATTCTTTGCGTATTACACGCGCGATATGGATGCCCCGATGTTTGTTGATAATGGGATTTTGCGGTTCTGGTTACCGCCAAGAATTCATCAAGAGATTCAGAAATTTGTGTTCATATCGCCAGCGTTCTCGGAAGATCGTTTCAAGGAAGCGTTTCCTGAAGAGACTGTTTCGGTGAGGCGAATTGAATCACAGGAGATATCGCTTTCAGGGAATAAGGTCTTTCAACTGCGGAGCGCGTCGCATATCTCCCATGCAATCGCAAACTACGAGATTAATTGGGACGTGTTCAGCCTCTCTAAAATTGCGAATCGCTTTTTTCGTGGTATCTATCAAGAAACGCAGAGGCACCCGGATCACAATCATCTGATTATTTCGAGCACAAGCGCGAGGATGATGCTGAAAAATGTTTTTGATAAGATCATTAGTTACCACGATCTCATCAAAGACACCCCGGCACACCTCGAGGATTTGCGATCCACTTTTGAAGCTGATGACGTTTACTACGACCGCATCAACGCTCTACGATCCACCTTTGAGGCACTGATGTTGTCTGGATCGTCGGCACGCCCTATTGGCCCCCGAAATTCGTCTGGGAACAAGCGAAAATATTGTTTGGAAACCAAGTGGAGCCGTTAAATTACAATTTGACGATGAATCCATATCAATTTGAAGATGAACGGATACAAGAACTCTACGAACAGAACGCTGTAGGTACATTGATACAGATTATCCGTATCGCTGGATTCAATGAAACATCGGATAAGACGCTAATTCTCAACACGGCTCTGCGGATACCCTCTGTCACAGATGCGCCAGAGACGGAATTGTTTGATTGGGAAGATTTTGAGATCGCCGGTGGGTTGGATAAACTTCCAGAGACGATGCGGATACGAGAGGCGTACGAGACAGAATACGCGAATATGGATGCATCCTGGGACCGAAAACGCGTTGAATATTTGCTGGGTGTTTCTAAGGCGCAAGCGAACCGCATCTTGATGAGATTGAGAGGTGGTAAACTCGAGCGGATCCCATTTCATGTACAAATTCTCGAACTGCTTTCAGATGGGGAGAAAACAACATCTGAGATCCTTGAGTCAATTGAAGGGAATCCAGGTTCTATTAAAAACGAACTCACCCATCTTGTAGAAACAGGCGAGATTGTGAGAATCCGGCGCGGTGTTTATGCCTTGGCATAGCCCCGGACCTATTCTTTATAAAGCAGAAAGCACATTTTTTGCATAAAATTCATTAAAATCAGATTTTTTCATACAAAATTCACACAAAAATTGTATTTTTTTACAATTTTTGTGTTTTTTCTTGCAAAACTGAATTTATTAATGTATAATTAAAATATGACTGAAATCCATTCATAATTCATAAGTCATTATGATTCCAGTCATATAAAATTAAATCAAAAGGGGATTTGGCAGAGCACAGAAAGGGTAATCCCAGAAGCGCATCCTCTCTACCGCTCGCCATCCCCTTTTTTAACTCATTCCGGTAAATATCCCCTCATACAAGCAAACAACACAGAGTGCCCCGACTCTTAATAAGTATCGGTTATTGTTTCATTCACCGTCTCACGCCACGAATCTTCAAACAACATACGGAAAGACATCGTATTGTTATTGGGTGCGGTGACATTCATCGTGCCGTGTTGCGTGGCGTTTCGATATGCTGTCTCTAATGTTTTGATAAGTTTCTGTTTGTAAGTGGTGTCGCTATTCCCCTCAAGGTGTTGTCCCTTGGTTTCAAAGAGGCAGAGACGTTGTGGTCCCGTTTGATTTCGTTGGAGGCACGCAATAAAATCAGGGTAAACGCGGTCGCGTCGCCACCCTTGCAAGAAATACCCCTGCTTCGCGGCGATGCGGTGCCACCATTGGATCGCGCTCTGTTTGTCTAAGTAGAGAGCGAAATCTGTTTCCAGATTGTTAAATTCCGCTTCAAACACTTTTTCAAAAAGGTTCTGTTGTAACGGATCGCCGTGTGGATGAGTCATCGGCTTTGCCTCAGGTGTGAGACTGACCACAAGTGTTTTTTCCATCTCGTAGTTTAACGCGCCACCTGCTTGTAGGTTAAACTGGATTTTTCCGGCTTCCAACTTTTCTCTGAAAACCGTCTCAGCGAGTTTATCAATGCGATCATGCAAACGACGTTTCAGGTACTCAGAGAGATATAACCGATGCGTGTATAATGTTTCTTCGTCAATGCCTTCTTCACGGTAGTCAGCGAGCGTCGCTTTCACGATGCGAGCAGCGTGCCATGGGTTCGGTAGCACATCACCGAGGCGTCGAACGAAAAATGCTATTTCCAAGTTATGTGCCGCACTCTCTTGCAACCTTTTATTAATTACCGCCTCGTCTTGGAGATGGATAGTGGCGCGGATCTCTTGAAGTTGTGCCTCCTCTCCCAAGTTAATAGGTGCTACCGGACCGAGTTGATGCCAGTCAATTGCGCTGAGAATGTCACGTTCATAATTGAGTTCTCGCCACTTTCGTCCCTGTTTGTGAAGGACCCGCGGTAGAAAAATGTCTACGTCCCGGTATCCTTGTTTACGCCCAATAGTTCGTTGAACACGTTCTACACCGGTGCCCTCAACAAAGTCCCCTAACCCTGTCAATCCTTCTGCTTCTAATCCTTTCTTGACGTTTTCGACTGCTCTTTTGACCCCCTGATTGTAGCAGAAGATATAACAACTATCCAATTCTGTAAGGTTTGTGGCACGGGCATAAGGTTGACGCATTACTCTACCGATAAGCTGCGTCACTGCTGTCGCCGCGGTGGTATTGTCAAGAAGCGCGAGTAGATATGCAAATGGACAGTCCCATCCCTCCTTTAAAGCATCTTTCGTAATAATATAGCGGACGGGACAGAATGGACTCATGAGGTCTATTCCCGCGAGTTCATCCTGTTCTGATGATTTCACCTTGACCTGTTCTGCTGGCACCCCCAATGCCTCAATGAGTTCTTCGCGAGCATCCTCGGCGTGTACCTTCACACCGTCGCGCTGGTTTTTGCCGGTGCGATCAACTCGAATGACAGCAATGGGACGGATATAGCGGTCCTCTGTTTGCTGATACTCTTTCGCTGCCTCCTCAAGTTTATCACGTTCTTCCTTCGTCTGTGCGAGGGTATACTTCCAATCCGAGTCCGGAAAATTTCGGAGTTGAATTGGGAGTTTTATCATCTCCTCCTCTTTGAGTGCCAAACCGGAGACGTTGACGAGGATATTGCTAATACCGAGTTTCGGTGTAGCGGAGAGTTCCAACACGAAGCGGGGATTGAGCCTGTTTACTGCTTCTACAAAGCCTTTATTTCGTTCCACGTCAGGACTTCCGTAAGCCTTGTGCGCTTCATCTAAAATCACTGTTGGACGGAGCAACTTCAGCACGTTAAAAAGACTCTGTTTGATGAGTGCATCTTTGGGGTTTCTGGCGAGCCGCGGTTGTGCGGTTTGATCACCTTCTGCTGTTTCAAGGTCGGGATGTTTTTCTGAGAGTGCCTGATGCTCCCGCACGTCGTCCTCAACGGGAAAAAACGATGCATAGCCGCTACTATCTCGAAAAATCTTGAGGAATTCTTTGTTTCGATTCCGGTTTGCGGCGGGGAGCATGAGGAGCATCACACAGAGATGATTTTCAATATCTTGCTTTGTGAATCTGTCATCTTTTTCGAGCAGTTTGACACGACCACCGGAAGCACGCTCCAGAATCTGTCGATAGGGATGCTCTTTATTGCGAAAAGCGTCCCACGTTTGCGTATAGATGGCTTTGGTTGGGACAAGCCACAGCACGAAACCCGTGCCAAGTTTCAAGTGGCGCACCGCTTCCACACCTAATAGGGTCTTCCCGCCACCTGTTGGCACTTTCAGACAGACATGCGGAATCGGTTCACCAGCGGCACTCTCACGCGAAATGTGTTCTGGGATGGTGTCCTGCCCTTGGGCATTTGGAACGCCCGGCAGGACAGAGGTTTTCCGTAAACTTTCCCATGCAATGTGTGGGTAATCCTCTGCTTGCTGTGCTAAATTCGCTGCCTGCTCTATCAGGAAGTCCGGAATGCCATTTGAGGCAAGATATGCGGTGGCTTTATCTGCTTGTTGGCGTGCCTCCTTGAGTGCCTCCAAGTAACGATCTAACGTATCCAATGCTGATTGCTGATAATCTTTGAGTTCCATTGTGATTTAATTCGGTAGTTCTAATTTTTCGCAGACTCAGTAGGGTCTTTCACCTAACCGTGCCACTTCATAGTGCGATTATAACTTCCTCAAAAGACTCGCCGTCCGTTCCCTGAATTGCCTCTTTACGATTATATTCTAACATTTCGAGAAGCGTAATTCGCAGCGTTTCAAGCAATTCGTCCTTAGTTCGTTCTTGGCCATTCACACCGGGAATTTCCTGTATCCAGCCGATCCACCAGCCTTCATCCTGTTGGATGACTGCGGTATAGTTCTGTGTCATCAGTTCCGTCCTCCTTTAAGAAAATGATACTACAAATATAGTATGAATTTACAGCCCAGTCAAGTCAACATGAACGACGGGTGTGTAAAATTTCTGGCATTCGGTATAATCGTAGGTTGGGTTGAGCGGTAAAAACCAAGACACTGGAGTTTACCCCCGGCAACTCCCCTATTTCAATGACTTGTTCTGTGTAAATAGAGATAGCAAAACCCAACATCCCAAAGGGTGCTGGTGTGAAAAGGCGTTGGGTTTCACTTGTATTCTGGTGCGTTCAGGTGCTTTGTGCGTTTGAAAATCATCGCCGCTATGAGGTCTTCAATCAGACCTCGTTCAACCCAACCTACGGGATTTTGACAAAATATTTACACACCCATGAACGACACGAACAGCTTTCTATGTATCTGAAATACGATGGATGTTATAGGGCAATTGGCAGAAAGTGATACCTAAATCCGTCAACTCTTTCTGGCTGATGAATTTCTGTGGGGCATAGACGTAAGCCTTTTTACCGGTCTCTTTGCACGCTTTGGCAATCTGCTCTGCACGTTCTCCATCTAACGCCGACTTATTGCTTTCCAAAAATTGTAGTGTCGGTTCATAGATGAGATAAAAACGGATGTCGTCGGTCTCGCCAAAGCAGTAATCTTCCTGCTCTGCGATTGCGGTTAGTGCATTTCCCGTGGCAGTATAAGCGATGTAGTCGGCTAAAGCCTCGTAGGTAGGGAGTATTTCACCGGTGAGCATGCCTTCTTCATCAATCGGTTCACCGAGGGTGCAGTAGGTGAAGGAACCGCCGAGGCCGTTCCGAAGTGTCTCATCTTTGGCATTTTCAACGCCGTTTATGACGCGTCGGACGCGTTCGGCGGTAATGGTATCAGCATAGTCTTCGCATTCAACAAGGATAAACTTTCGGTTACCGCCATCCTCTTTGTTGAGCGCAAGAACAGCATGGGCAGTGGTACCACTGCCAGCAAAGGAGTCAAGGATAATATCGTTAGAATTGCAAGCAATTTGCAATATTCTATTTATTAACCCAACCGGTTTTGGGTTGTCGAATGGACGTTCATAATCATGAAATATTTGCAAGACAGTCTTGCGACCCATAGTGCTACTTCCAACTTCAGAATTATGCCAAACAGTCAAAGGAACTATACCTTGTTGAACATCTTTCAAATACCTTTTTAAGAGAGGTCTTCCATCGCCCTCCTTACCAAAATAGATACGATTTTCAATAACATATTTTTTCGCTGTTTCCGCACTAACTCTCCAACAACTCCCTTGTGGTGGGGCGTGTTCTTCGCCAGTGTTAGGGTTTGTGATCACATAATCATAGTCTGGATTGTATGTCTTCACGCTTAAGTTATCAACTGACCAAGGACCTCTACCATCATGGTCGTTAAACTTGTAACGTGAATCATGTTTTTCAGAACGTGGTAGAAGGATACGCTTCCATTTAATCTCTCCTATCAGATTTTTGGCATAGCAAAGGACAAATTCATGATTGTCAGAAAGATATTTGGCATCGTTTTGCGGGTTATTCTTTTTTTGCCAAATAATATTTGTCACGAAATTTCCTAAAAAAATCTCATCCATCAGCATCCGCAGGCGGTGCTGTTCATTATCATCAATAGAGATAAAGATTACACCATCATCGGACAGCAATTCATGTAATAAGTGGAGCCGAGGCCACATCATGCATAACCACTTATCGTGGCGTTCTAAGTCTTCATTATCAATAGGACTGTGTTTCTCTAACCATGCTTGCATTAACGGGCTATTGACGTTGTCGTTATAGACCCAACCTTCGTTGCCGGTGTTGTAGGGGGGATCGATGTAGATACACTTGATTTTGCCAGCGTATTTGGGGAGGAGTGCTTTTAAGGCGTGTAGGTTGTCGCCGTGGATAATGAGGTTATCATTTAGGGATGGATCGTTTTCGCCAGTAAGGGATTTGTCTGCGTTTGTTTGTAGAGTGCGGACGGGGACGGTGAGGTGATGTCCATAAATGAACTGTTTACCTTTGAAATCGAGTGAGGGCATAGGGATTCCTCAAAAAATCTTATATTATTGCGGAATGCGCCACAAAAATACATAATTTTAGCATAATATATCGTAATTATAGCATAAATTGCATTATTTTGCGTAAAAAACTCATAAACATGCCTAATTTATCATAATTTTAGCATAAAACGCTTATAATTGCGTATAATTGCATCAATCTCGCCTACCTCATTTTTTATGGGATAGGACTTAGGTAGACATCTGAACTTTCATACTCAGTACCACTTTAAAAATCCTTGACATCCTTCCTGATACCACATACAATAAAGCCCAAGCGAAATATATCATATATGGAGGTTTCTCATGCCGACAATCGAAACAGTTTTTAACTCGCCAGGACCCCAACCCAACGGAATGCAAGCCACCGAAAACGGACTCTGGATTCTCGACCAGCAGACCAACGAGGTGCATCTCGTCTCATATCAGGGAGATGTGAAAAAGACACTCGCCACCGATTCTGATAAGGGTAGCGGTATTACGGATACAGGCGACACGCTCTGGCTCGCGTCCACCTACAGTTGCGAAATTCTTTCAACGGATCCAGAAAGCGGCAAAACGCTCGCTTCTTACGAGACACCTGGGGCAGAGCAGACGGGTGCACACGGCTTAGAGTGGCGCGACGATAAACTCTGGATAGCAGTACCTCCCTCTGCAACGATCTATCAGGTCGATGTAGAAGACGGTTTCAAAGTGATTCACACGCTTCCTGCTCCCGGTGTTCGACCGCACGGTATCGCATGGATAGGCGACGACCTTTGGTGCGTTGAGACGAACCACCGCGCAATCTTCCATCTCGATCCAGAAGATGGCAGCCATTTGAACAAAATCGAGATACCGGAACCCCATCCTGAACCGCATGGAATGACCTACTGGGACGGGTATTTCTGGTATTGCGATGCACACACAACCGAGGTGTGCCGCGTGGCATTATCCTGATGCAAGCAATTGGACGACTTTTAAACATGGGCGCAAACCCCGCCGCGATGAATATGGCGATTGACGAGTCAATTCTGCTCGCGCAGAAGGGGCAGCCGAGCCCGACACTGCGGTTTTATGAGTGGTCGTCCCCAGCTTTCAGTTTCGGCTACTTCCAAAATATTGCGTCAGAAGTTGATGTGGAGGCGTGCCGGGCAGATGGTATCGAATTGGTGAAAAGAATGACTGGCGGTGGCACAGTCGTGCATGGATGGGAATTAACCTACACACTGGTGCTCCCACGCGACGTTGCGGAAATGGATATTTCCGAGGCGTACCAACGCATTGGATACTCTCTCGCCAAGGCGTTTCAGAAACTCGGTGTTCCCGCGCAGTGCTACGCCGCGCGCCCTGATTCCTCCGAAACTGTTCCAAATATTTGTCTGACAAATCCCGCTGAGCATGATGTTATGTCCGACGACAAGAAGTTAGCAGGTGTTTCTGTGAGGCGTAACCGAGACGGGATAATGTTTCAAGGATATATTTCATTAGGTATGCCGCCTTCTTCTATTCTCGATTGCGTTTCAAAAGACCCAGAAGTCCAGCAGAGCGTCCGTGAACAATCGACTGCTATTAACATAGATGGACGTTTTATAACAAGGGACGCGCTCATTCAAGTCATCTGTGAAACATTTGAAATCGGCATTGCGTTTAATTCAGGAAAACTGTCATCAATGGAACGAGTGGAAGCAGAAACCTTGGTTGAGACTAAGTATGCTACAGCCGCGTGGAATTATGGATGAAGAAAAATTTTAGAAAATAGCAACGAAACCGTAGCCCGTAATGAAATGGAGGGGTTTTTGCTTGGGGTTTTCGCTTGGGTGTTTCCTCAATTTCTTCAGATATACGGAAAGGTCCGCCTATGTCTAAACCCGCCTTACCGAACCGCAAGGAAAATATAAAAACCGTTTTTATTCCACAGGGTGCCTTCATCATGGGCACCGATATTGAAGCGTTCTACGGCACTGCCTTAGCCAACTCAGAGCACGCTAAACTTGATGAAGCACCGATGCACGTACGCTTTCTGGACGCATACCTCATTGAGCAATATCCCGTAACAAACGCCGAATACACTGTCTTCGTACAGGAAACGAATCATCCACCTCCACCACATTGGAAAAATGGGGACTTCGCACCTGAAGATGCGAATCTCCCAGTTGTTCACGTGAGTTGGCACGATAGTAACGCGTACGCACAATGGGCAGGAAAGCGACTACCGACAGAGGCAGAATGGGAGAAAGCCTGCCGCGGTCCCGATGGACGGATCTATCCGTGGGGCAATGTCTTTGTTCCCGATGAATCTGAATCTCCAGAAACCTCTGCCGAAACCTTACAAATCCTGACAGCGTCTCTCACCCCCGTAGGCATTCGTCCCGCTACGGTGAGCCCCTACGGCGTTGGCGACGCGGCAGGAAATGTTTGGGAGTGGACTGCCGATTGGTATCAACCATATTCTGATTCAAACCGTCCAACACTTAAACAGGCGGTGGATGACAAACAGAAAGCCTTGCGTGGGGGATCATGGTTAGAAGTACGTGATGGCACAGCGGAACGCTATTTTCGGTGTGCCAACCGTTTACACGCACCGCCAGATTATGCGGCTGGAAATATCGGTTTTCGGTGTGCGCGCGAGGTGCCACCCGAACAAGCGGAATCGGTACATGTTCCTGTGAAACCACTCGCTGACTATGTAAAGCAGCGGAAGTTAAGTAATCTGCGTCTCCTCCAAAAACGGGCACAAAAGAACAGCCTCAAAGACACCCTCATTGCCGTCCTGCTCATCGGGGCAGCAATTTATGGTATTGTGGTGAAGCCTGAGTTGGTATTGGGTGCTGTGACAGCCGGTATCATTGGAGCTGGATTTCTTTTTTCTGCAGGCGTGAATTTCTGGCGGAGATGGCGCGCAGTCCAGCGAGCGAAGCAAGTGGAGTCTGATTTTTAATTTTTACCCCGCAGATAAGTATTGACCAAAATTTGAATTCCGTATAAACTTTTGCAAACTAAAGCATCGCGACCTGAAGTCGCTTCTATAAGGGGAGAACCATGAACCCGCTATGTTTGGAACACTGTTTGACTGAAACAGAAAGACAGCAATTTGAAGACAACGGTTTCTTTGTGGTTGAGGACGCCATCCCACAGGAGATGGTTGATAAGTTGATTGCCGCTGTTGACCGAGTCGGGGCAGAGCATTTAGAAAAAGATAAACTCCCGTCCGATGCACGTTTCAACCTCCTCGATTTTGTCGGCAGAGACGATAGCTTCATCGAACTGCTTGACTGGCCCACGACATTTCCGAAGGTTTGGGGGATTTTGGGGTGGAACATCAAACTCTACCATTCACATCTGATCGTGCTGCCGCCACTCCCACCGGAAGAGCGTGACGAACAGAAACGCCTGGGTTGGCACCAGGATAGTGGTAGACTTAATTTTGAATTGGAGGGCGATCCGCGACCCCGTGTATCGCTGAAAGTGGCATTCTTTCTCACCGATACATCCGTACCGGGACGCGGTAATTTCTCGGTGGTACCGGGTAGCCAGAAATCGAATACGTTAGAAATGCCCGATGAGCCTACGGCGGATCCCGAGGGTGCGATCCCTGTATTTGCCAAACCGGGAACGGCTGTCTTTTTCGATCGCAGGCTCTGGCATTCCGCAGGACGGAATACCTCCGACATCACTCGGAAAGTCCTGTTTTACGGCTACAGTTACCGCTGGCTGCAACCCCGCGATGACATGACCGTAGAACATTACATGGAAAGTTCTGATCCGATTCGCCAACAGATTCTGGGTAAAAGCACAGGTGGGCACGGCTTTACATCGCCCGGTGAAAAGGATGTGCCACTTCGCGCGTGGATTCAGGAAAACCTCGGTTCAGATGCCGTTGCGCGCTAACACGAAAATCCGAGCAGGGCGAGCAACGCCGCTCGTCCTGTCTCTCCTCCGCTGGGTCCCCAATCAAGGTAAGTGCGGAATGTAATACATTGTCCCGCAAGTCCACACGTTGTCCTCGGATGCCACACGCGCATCCGTTCCGCTACGAATTTAGTCTATTCCCAGACTAAATCCCCCAACCGCACCGGTCAATATCCCAAATACTCCGCGAAGAACAGAATGTAACCTCGATCAAGATTTCCAAAAAACTAAAAATTTCACATTTCTTTGGCAATCCCGATTAGAAAAATTGTATACTTTATATAAAAATTATGAGTCCACACAAGGCTATCAGAGAACGTCTAAGCACGTTGTGATGAATAGACGCTGTTTACACGACTTACATGGCGTTCGCACGTTCTGTTTCTCCTCCTTTTTCTTCCTGAATAGAGACAACCGAACTTCCTGCTCGCATGCTGTAAACTCTTAAATCGGACTCACGTTGAATATGTCGTATACAATTCTCTAAGACGGATAGGAGTTGCCAACCTTCATGAAGCCGTTTTTTTCCCTATTAATGGTCCTTTGGATCCCCGCATTTGCCTTGTCCCAGACAGGCACAATTCAGGGCACTGTTTATAACAACAGCACGAAAGAACCATTAGCAGGTGCAGAAGTTCTCATCGTTGAAATCGACACACGTCAGAAAACCGATGAAAATGGAAAGTTCGTTTTTAGTGCTATTCCCCCAGGAACCTATACTTTAATTACCACGGTGCCTGATACTGAGTTGTCGCAACGCACCTCGATTGTTGTCACGGCAGAAGAGCCGTTGGAACCTGAAATCTACGTCGAAACATCGCAGTATCGTCTTGAGGGTGTCGAGGTAACCGGCGAAAGTGCTCCGAAGACTGTCAGCAAAAAAAGCCTGCAAGCACAAGAAATTACGCGCATACCCGGTACAGCTGGCGACGCGCTTCGCGCCCTTCCAGCGATTCCCGGCATCGGGGTCGCAAACGATTTTAGCGGTGCCCTCTATATCCGCGGCGGCTCTGATGACGATAACCTCTACTATTTCGACCGGGTGCCCGTCGGTTACCCCTACCACTTTGGTGGGCTCGTCTCGTCCTTGAGTTCCGAAATTATCGATCGGATTGATGTCTACGCCGGCGGTTACGGTGCCGAGTATGGTGTGGATTCTCAAGCCGTAATCGACATCTATTCGCAAGACAGCAGTCCAGCCAATTTACGTGGAAAATTTAACCTCAATTTTCTCTTTTCAGAGGGATTGCTTCAAGGCAAAGTCGGCGAGAAGGGCTACTGGTATGCCGCGGGTCGCAGAAGTTATATTGACCTTTTCATCGGATCCTTTTCATTTGATACGGGAGCCATCACTGCTTTTCCGCGTTTCTGGGATTACCAACTAAAGGCGGGCTACGACTTCAACGAAAAGCATCAACTCTTTTTTAATGTCTTTGCTTCTGGTGATCAGTTTGCTCTGAAACTGGATGGCGAAAATGTAGACGAAGATTTCCAAGGAAATGTGAGTTTTGAAAGCGGTTTCGAAGGAGCAGGCATCCACCTTCGCTCCTTTTTGACAGAACGCCTCACTTCCTATCTATCGCTGACCCGTTCAAAATTTCTATTTGACGTTAATTTCGGTCCAACACTTTCGCTGGAAGTTGATGCCCCAGACTATGTGCTGCGCGAGGATCTCATTTATGAACTAAACGCGAAGCACCGCCTGGAATCTGGGTTAATCCTCGGCTTTGAACCCGGACGGGTTACTGGAACCTTCACTCGGATCCCCGATGAGGGTGAAACCGATTATGACATCCGATTCGAGGAAAAAGTAGACCTTGACGAGACTGTGCGCGGACAACGCCTCGAAGCCTATTTGCAAGACAGATACGCACTGTTGCCGTTTTTGTCAGTTGTGTTTGGGCTGAGATTTGATTATTTCAATACTATTAATCAACTATCTGTCCAGCCGCGTGGTAGTGTGCTTATGGAACTTCCCAATAGTTCCGAACTCCAATTCGCTTATGGAATCTACAATCAGAAACCGCTACCGCCACAACTCTCTCCCAGTATTGGCAATCCCGCCTTGAAGTCGAGTCGGGCAAGCCATTACATCCTTGAACTGAAACGGCCACTTTCACAAGATACAGAAATCAAAATGGCAGCCTATTACAAAAACCTTGCCGACTTGGTGACTGTTGACGATGACGCTGGGTATCTCAATCAAGGGGTTGGGTACGCGCAAGGCACCGAGATTTTCCTGCGACACCGCAGCGGTGATCGATTTTTTGGATGGGTTTCCTACGCGTATGCGCTCTCTAAACGCCGCGACCGTCCTGATGAACCGTATCGCTTCTATTCATTTGATCAGACGCACGTTGCTACGTTCGCCGCGAGTTACAACCTTACCCCTACATGGGAGTTTGGCGCAAAGTGGCAGTACCGCACCGGTAACCCCTATACGCCCGTTGAAGATGCCATAAAAGTACCCGACCCGAGAGGGAACGGACGCCCCATTTATAGACCTATCTATGCAGAAACCTACTCCGACCGATTGCCGCCCTATCACAGATTGGACCTGCGTGTCAGTAAAACCTTCCAGTTTAGCAGATGGAAATTAGGGATCTTCTTGGAGCTCCTAAATGCCTATAATCGAAAGAATTTGCTTGATTACAGATACACATATACCGACGACATTGAGTCGGGAGGCGTTAACATAGAGCGAGAAGATGCTAACCAATTGCCTATCATCCCTTACTTGGGAATTACAGCGGAATTTTAAGCGATCTTCCTAATGAGACGAAACCTGAAGCAAATATTAATCCTCCTAATTCTCCTATTACCCTTGGGTGCCTTCGGACAGACTGGTGAGGGTGATCTCAGTGCGTCAGACACAGCGCAGGATGAAGATTCACGTCCTGTTACCACATTAGAGACGATAATCGTCGAGACAGAACCCTTCCAAAAAAGACCACAACGGACGTTGCCCGGAGACTTGCTCAGGCGCGCGCCAGGCAGTGCTGGAGATCCACTGCGTGGGATCGCCCGACTTCCGAGCGTCGGGACGGTTAACGATTTCTTCGGAGCACTTTCTGTGAGAGGTGGTGCCCCGGGAGATAATCTCTATTACTTTGATCGATTGCCGTTAGGGTACCCTTATCATCTCCTCGGTATCGTCTCAGTGATGAGTTCCGAGACCATCGGGAAAATAGATGTGCATCCGGGTGGCTTTGGTGCGGAATTCGGTGCCGACTCACAGGCGGTGATTGATATACATTCCCATCCACAAAAACTGGAGTCTCTCGGGTGGTTGGATGGAATGCTAAAACCGAGTTTTATCTATTCTGAAGGCTCTCTCAGTGGTGCTTTATCCTTTCAAGAGAACCCCACAGCGGATGTTCCAAAGGAAACGGATAAAAAATCGTCTATTTTCCATGTTTCCAAGAATATACTTCTCGGCGATGCTCAGATATTCGGGAGAGATGCAGACAAAACGAGCGCAAGACCGGCGAGTACCGACCAGGAATTCTTAGAAAACAGGGTGTTACCTGGGCAAGGTTATTGGTACGCTTTCGGGAGACGCAGCCATTTGGAACCATTTTTTGAATTGGCTTCAAGGTTAGTAAATCTTGAAGACCTCGTCCGACAGGTGCCACGTTTCTGGAGCTATCAGTTAAAGGGCATCTATAAACTCAATAACGCCCACGGCTTAGTGCTTAACGCAGTCACGGCGTATGATGCATCTAAATTGCAATTGGGAGCCAATGAAGTTCACGACAGCGATCTCCAAGGTCCTTTGAATTCAGAAAATCCTTTCGATGTCCAAGGAATTCATTTTTACTCTCGGTTATTGCCGAGATTTCGCTCTATTCTGTCATTCACCCGTTCTTTCACAGAAAATGAAATCGCTTTTGGTGAAGAGTATTACTACCGGACCGCAGCCTCTGTTTATGCACTCCGAAATGATTTCACTTATACCACATCCTCGGAGAATACTGACGAAGCTATAGAATTCGGCTATTTGCTCTCAAGTACCCCTTCAACTGTTACGAGTCATGGGGCGCGCCGCCCTGAAGAAGGAGATCCAGATCGCGAATTCCGGATTCGGCACAACTTGAAAACAGTCGATGTCACGGAGACACGAAACCTCCATCGCTTAGAGGGGTATCTCCAAGCTCGGCAGAATCTATTCTCTTCTAATGTTTGGGGCACTTTCGGAATGCGAGCGAGTTACTTTAATCTCACGGATAACCTATCCCTTCAGCCACGTGCACAACTCGGTTTTAACCTTCCGTGGGAAGCACTTCTATACTTCAACTATGGACGTTATGCGCAGAATCCACGATTAGAGCAATTTGTGCTGGGTGTAACGCCCAACGCTTCCCTCGAACAGAGTCTTGCAACGCATTACGTCCTTGAGTTAAGACAAACACTATCCCCCAATTCAAAAATGAATATCGCCGGTTACTACAAAACACTGCAAGATCTCGTTATCTACAATAAAGATGAGAAGCAGTATCAGAACGGTCAAGAAGGATTTGTGCGGGGATTTGAAGTTTCTTTTGAACACAAAATCTCCGATACCTTTGACGGGTGGGTGGCGTATGCTTACACAGTCTCTAAACGCCGCGATTTTCCTGAAAAATTCCATCGGTTCTATACTTACAATAGTCCGCATGTTCTGACCCTTGCAACGAATTACAGCGCGCCTGAAGGGCTACTGCTCTCCATCCCACTCATCGAATCATTAGATATAAGCGCAAAGTGGCAATACCAGAGCGGTGTACTCTATGCGTCTTTGGTAGGTCGTAAGCCCTTTACGAGCTTCCGCACGAAGGAGAAAAAATGGCTACCGGTTCATGGGGAATGGAAGCGCACCCCGCCGTATCACCGGTTGGATTTGAGCCTCCGATTTAGTTTGTTAGGCGATTTAGAAGATAAAGGTTGGGAATTAGGACTGGCGCTCGAGATATGGAACGTCTATAACCGCAACAATATACTTGAAGTTCGCTACAGCCAGAATTTTACAAAAGAGGAACCGATTTCGCAATTACCAATTATCCCATTTCTGGCGATAACGTTGGAATTTTGATGAATCCATCCAAATTTAGAAATTTATATAGTCCAATTTGCGTCTTTTCTCGTCTTTATAAATTACATCTCTTTACCTTAAAGGAGGCGACGTTTTTTGGACGACCATCTATTTTCTTCACCAAAATTCCAAAGAATCACAATCTACTTGTTCCTTATCGGGCTGTTGCATACCCTTACTACTGTGGGAGGGATTTGTAACCCCGATAATGTAGACGCCGAATCGCATGATTACCAGATTAAGGCATATCGCACTTACGAGAGTGTCGAAATTGACGGTGACTTAACGGAAGAGGATTGGAAACACGCCGAAACGATTAACCAGTTTGTGCAGATTGAACCCTATGAAGGCGAGATCGGTTCCGAATCCATGGAGGTTAAGGTCCTCTACGATAACGAGAACATTTATTTCGGGTTTACCTGTTTCGACTCAGAGATATCGAAGCTTGTCGCCAATGAAATGCGCCGTGATTCCCGCGACTTGCACGACAACGACACCGTGTTCCTGATATTAGACACGTATGACGACAAACGGAGCGGCTTCTTCTTCCGTGTGAACGCTCTGGGTGCGATACAGGACAGAGCCGTAACGAACAGTGGCGACACGCTCAATAGGGATTGGGATGCCGTTGTAGAATGCAAGTCGAAAATTAACGACACGTATTGGACTTCCGAGCTGAGTATTCCATTTAGCCAACTTCGTTTCAAACAGAGCGATCAAATAGTCTGGGGTATAAACACCGGTCGTGAACTCGCCCGAAACCAAGAAGAGATGATATGGGTCCCTGTCCCTGCTTCTTATGGCGGTATGGCAAAGTACCGAACGGCTAACCTTGGAAGACTTACGGGGCTTTCTGGCATTGCCTCTTCTCGAAATTTAGAGGTGTTGCCATATGTCCTTCCCGGTGTGACCCAAATTAATGGAAATGATGCAGGACTTGAAACGGAAGGGAAATTCAAGATGGGTGTCGATGTCAAGTACGGCATCACCTCAAATCTCACCGCAGATGTCACCTATAACACCGACTTCGCGCAAGTTGAAGCTGATGAAGAACAGGTGAACCTAACCCGATTTAGTCTCTTTTTCCCTGAGAAGCGTCCCTTCTTCTTGGAGGGTGCCGGACTTTTCGATTTTGGGATACCACGGACCAGTTTTCGCCGACCCCCACCGATGCTTCTTTTCTATAGCCGCCGTATTGGACTTGCGCAAAGCAGTGCCATCCCGATTATCTTCGGTGGAAAAGCGAGCGGCAAAGTGGGTTCTTACGGCGTCGGGTTCCTCAACGTCTTAACAGATAAATTCTACGATGCGGATACAGAAGATGATCCACTTGACGTCCCGCGCACCAATTATTCTGTGATGCGAATTACGAAGGACGTTGCCTCGGGTTCCCGCATCGGCATGATCGCTGTCAATAAAGATGAAATTGGCGACTACAATCGCGCAGGCGGTTTTGACTTTGAATACCGACCCAACGATAGTATGGATGTCCGAGGCCTGTGGTCTCGCACGTTTGAACCGGGTGCATCTGGACAAAACAATGCATGGTATCTGGGTTCCAACTGGCGGAGCAATCGTTTCCGCGTAGAGGGTTCATATACCGACATTGATGAAGATTTTAACCCCGCAGTCGGATATGTCAGGCGTACCGGCATCCGGCAATTCCGCGGTGAGGCTCGCTGGGTACCCATGCCTCAAAGATTTGGAATTCGACAAATCTGGACGGGTCCAGAGGTTAACTATATTCTCAATCACGATAACGAATTGGAAGAGTGGAACATTTCTTACACAAACTGGTTTGAATTTGACTCTGGAGATTATATCCTTTTTAACGGGAGACGCACTTTTGAAAGTCTGAACGATGTTTTCGACTTCAGGGAGGGTGTGGAGATTCCGATAGGCGACTACCAATCCACCTCATATCATGTACGTCTCTCCAGTAGTGACAGCCGTCCGATCAGTACAACAATCGGCGGCGGTCTTGAAGATTTCTACGAAGGCGAAGTGCGCAGGGCGTATATCCAAACCACGGTTAAACCGAACGGTCATATTAGTGTGAGTGCTCAGTACCAATTTAATCAGGTGGTTGACCTGCCCACAACGTATTTCACGGATGGAAACCCGCGCCCTGTTTATGTCAACCTTTTCAGAGGTAGATTTGACTATTCCTTCACTACCGGACTCTTTGCAAAATTATTTGCACAGTGGAACGCCGATACGAACGTTGTGTCTACTAACTTCCTCATTAATTATATCTATCATCCAGGAAGCGATTTCTACTTCGTTTTCAATCAAACGTATGACACGAACGGGACCACTCGATCCCGTCTATTGGATTCAACGGTGGTCGCGAAAATGACCTATTGGTGGAACCCATAATCCGGGAAACGCGACTGATTTGATACAAAAATTGACATAGAACTAAAAATGTGTTACAATTAAAGTATGCTTATGCTAAGATAGGGCGCGTGAATTGCGAATAATTATTAGGTATTTTTTTTAAACTCACTTTAGCCCACCTCTTAATATAGGAAACACGAGCGAGCAGTGTGCTGAGACCGAGACAATTCCCTCTTTCTTTATAGGAGGAAAACAGATGAGTAACAGAACTTCCGGTATGCTCACTCAGATGCAACAGCGTCGGGCAGAGCGTAAAAAACCGAAGCGTTTTGTCGCATTAAAAAAGGTTTCGCTTGATGCCAGTCAGCAGCATAGCATTTCTACGGCACAAACGAACATGCCGAAGCATCCTATTACACAAATGCACGTTGGACGAAGTTCCGCCGCGTTTGTCGTTGCTATGGTGTTCCATGCCCTCATAGCGATTATCATTGGTGTCTTCTATATCGCCGATCGCATTGAATTTGAACAAGAGACGTTTGATATTAGTATCGTCACGGAAGACGTAAAAACCAAACGTCGGTTCATCCGTAGGGAAGCACCGAAATTTAATGAGGCAAAACAGGAACAGCAGCAAGTCCGTGTTCAACGACCCGTGACTGTCCCTGACCAACTGCTATCGCAAGACACGTTTACAATTCCTCAGGGTCCCGAAACCACGGGCGACCTCACAACACCTGGTGCTGATGAGGGACCCAGACTTATTGACGTTCCACGCGATTTTGTGAAACCCACAACGACCGTTGAACCCGAGACGAAGGCACCCGGATTTGAGATACAGCGTGAAGCACCAACACTGATGGAGAAACTTGACACGTCTGCTCCGGATGACGCCCTTGGGTTAGATAACGTTAACTTTAAGAGTGAACCCGGGGTCGTTAGACCGCAATACAAAATCAAGGTGGAACCGAAGTACCCGGAGGCTGCCTCAAAGGCAGGCAAGGAAGGACAGGTTCTCTTGGAGGCAACTATTGATGAGAATGGCATTCCGAGGGACATTGTAGCGAAGACCAACATTGGATTTGGGTTTGAGGACGCAGCGATTGCGGCATTGAAAAAAACCACTTTTCGTCCTGCTACAAAAGGTGGTAATCCCATCAGCCTTCAGGTTGAAATACCTTACTCCTTTACGCTTAAAGACAAGTAGCGGACTGTCTATCTTAAAAGAGTAGGGACAACCGTAAGGGTTGCCCTAGAGTAATACTCTACATCATAAAATCCGTATCGCGGGACCGAAAACCTGCGCGGAACGTAGTGAAGCGCAACCCAAGAATCCAGAAATTAAAAACTAATTTTTAGCAAGCCTTTTCCTGCGAAGTTACGAATCAGGTTCACAACCGAATGGCGTGCTGTGTCAGCTATTTGCGTCTGTTCAAATGTCAGTTGCGCGGTTTCTGTTTCAATGGCTTCTGCCTCTGATGCTGACATATTTTCAAAGAATCGGTCATGTATAGCGGTCGGTGCGTTGTGTAGTGCAAGGGCTAAGGTCGGTTTGTCCAGCACTTGTAAGATTGTTCTGATCGCTTCATCCTCCAAATCCGCCAAGTCCTCAAACGTAAACAGTTGTTCAGAGACACTATCCACGACTCCCGGTCGCTTTTCGCCTAACGCTTCCAGCAACGCATCCTGTTCTGTTATATCCAGATATGATAGCAATGTTGCCAGATTCGTTGTGCCTTCACCCAAGAAGGTGGTTTTTTGGATTGCTTCCTTAATCCGAGTAATCTGTTCGTTCCAGATTTGCTTCGCCTGCTCGGAGTTAACTGTCTCCGTTACCGTCACCTTTTCAGCGATACGAACCTGTTTGTCAAAAGGTAATTGCGCAAAAAGTTTTCCCGCATGTGCAGCGAGAGCACTCCCCGTGGATTCACTTTTCAAGTGCGTACACATAACTAAAAACACTGCCGCATCGTTATCGTCAACACTGTGGAATGCCGCCAATGCCACTTGCGGCTGTGTTTTGTCAAGCAAACCTACCAGTTCTTGCAGAGCCGCCTCATCTACAATGGTGGGAGCAGTCTGTGAGTCTGTATTAGGAAGGGACACCCTGTACCCCCTTCTCTCCCGCGATGACTTCACCAATTCGATAAATGGACTCCCCAGATGCTTTGAGAGACTCCAGGGCAACATCAACGGCATCAGGCGCGAGAATTACGACCATCCCAATTCCCATATTGAAAACTCTGTACATTTCTGCCGTTTCAACGTCCCCTTTTGCCTGTAAAAACGAGAAAATAGGCAAAATCTCCCATGTACCGTTCCGAATATAGGCAGTACACCCATCAGGGAGGATCCGCGCTATATTTGCGGGTAGACCGCCTCCGGTGATATGGGCAAGCCCTTTAATGTCACATACTTTACGAAGGGATAGAATAGAATCCACGTAACTTTTGTGGCAGGCAAGCAGTGCTTCCCCGACTGTTGCGGAGAGTTCGGGTAAATAGGTGTCCACGTCATAATCGCACCTATCGAACAGAATCCGCCGAGCCAACGTAAAGCCGTTCGTATGTAAACCCGCAGCCCCTAAACCGATGAGTTGATCTCCCGGTGTGATTCTCTCTCCGGTAATCACGTCGGCTTTTTCAACAGCACCCACAATAGTCCCTACCAAGTCGTATTCACCCGGTGTATAGATATCTGACAACTCCGCGATTTCACCACCAATTAAGGCGCAACCGATCTCTCGGCATCCTGACGCGAGACCCGTTACGATCTCTTCAATCACCGCTGGTGCTACCTGACTAATGCCAATATAATCTAAAAAGAAGAGGGGTTCTGCTCCCTGCACGACGATATCGTTGCCGCAATGTGCTACGATATCAAAGCCGACGGTGTCGTGTCGCCCTACTTTAAAAGCGACCTTTAGTTTTGTGCCAACGCTATCCGTGCTGGAAACAAGAATCGGTTCTTGATAAGTTGTGAGTGCAAAAAGCCCGCCGAAACTCCCGACATCACTGAGCACCTCAGGTCGATAGGTGGTTTGAACAAGGCGTTTAAGCCGTGATATTGCTTCGGATTCTGCTTCAAATGAAACGCCTGCCTCGGCGTACGTCAAAGGCTTTTTATCGGTTTCCATCTGATTTTTCTTGTTCCTTTAACAATTGTCTACGAAGGGGTGAAGTGCCTCTCCTCGGTTTTAAGAGACTCACGACTAACACGATACCACTTATGCCCAAAGCGATAAGAACACCAATTTCTTCCGCATCCTCTGCTTTCATATCCGGCTGCAACTTCCCAATCAAGAACGGAAGAATTCTGCTCAAAACCATACCGAGAATTGCGCACCCAAGTAGAGAGATGAGTGTAGATCGTCCCTGCGCTGTCCCTATCGGATTCGGTCTTTTCTGTTTGCCGCGTTGCCTATACTGCATAAAAAATTTCCTTGTGAGGCTCACTTCTAAGTCCATGTTCAGACTGGATTTAATCTACGATTAAGGGGAGTTGCTCTGAAGATTCTTCCACAAATGGGACTGGGTATTTTCCATTAAAACAGGTCGTACAAAAATCTTGAGGGGTCTCCACTGACTTGAGCAGTCCTTCAATACTCAGATAACCCAGGCTGTCAGCACGGATGTATTTACGGATTTCCTCAATTGTATGTGAACTCGCAATTAATTCACTACGGGTCGGTGTGTCTACACCGTAGAAGCATGCAAATTTATTCGGAGGGGATGCAATACGGAGATGGACAGCTGTCGCGCCGCCTTGTCGAACGATTTTGATGAGTTTTCTGCTGTTTGTCCCTCGCATGATTGAGTCGTCTACGAGCACAACCCGTTTGCCGCGCAACACATCGCGTATTGGGTTCAGCTTCACCTTCACCATCAGTTCACGAATATCCTGCGTCGGGTTCATGAAGGAGCGTCCGACAAAAGTGTTTCGAGACAATCCTAAATCGAACGGAACACCAGATTCCTCGGCGTATCCGAGAGCGGCGATTGTTGCAGAATCAGGCACTGGGATAACAACATCTGCTTTGACGGGGTGTTCGCGAGCGAGTTGTCTGCCGAATTCGCGGCGCGTGTTGTTCACGCTATGACCGAACATCATACTATCTGGTCGCGCCAAGTAGATATATTCAAAGATGCACTGCGATAATTGGGATTGTCTCTTATGAAAACGAAACGACTCTACACCGCGATAGTTGGAACGTGTAAATACTAACTCCCCCGGTTCTACCTCACGTATGGGTTCCGCTTCAATCACATCAAGGGCACATGTCTCGGAAGCCAACACGTATGCGTTACCGAGTTTACCGAGCCAGAGCGGTCGAAACCCGTGCGCATCACGGGCACCGATTAGCGTGTTTTTGTCCATGCATACAAACGAATACGCACCCTCAATACTTCGCAGCGCGTCAATAATTCTATATTCTAACGCCTGCTTCCGCGAGTGCGCTATCAAATGAAAAATGACTTCAGTATCCAAACTCGTGCTAAAGATGGAACCCGCATTCTCTAAGTGATTCCGAACTTGCATCGCATTGACGAGATTGCCATTGTGACCGAGTGCGAGGGGACCCTGCTTATAGTTCCGAACCAGAGGCTGCGCGTTTTCAAGCGTGCTTGCCCCTGCGGTTGAATACCGGTTATGCCCGATAGCGATATGCCCTTTCAGTTTCGCTAAAGCCTCAGTCGTGAAGACTGAGTGAACGAGTCCCATACCGTGGTGGTATGTGAACTTCTCGCCATCTGATGCGACAATGCCGCTACTTTCTTGACCCCGATGCTGAAGGGCGCGTAACCCTAAATACGTCAATTCTACCGCTTTTGGATGGCCGAAAACGCCGAACACACCGCATTCGTCCTTTGGTTTATCATCGTATTGCATTTTAACGGATCAAACCTCCAGCGTGCCGCCTTGAATCTTCGCAACTGTTCATTGAACCCCTTTTTAAATTAAGCCTGTTCTGCACTCACTTCCGTGTTCTCTACGGGTGTTAACCTATATCCTAATATTGCACCAACAGGAACAGCAAGAATATACCAGATCTCGACCGGCAAACCGAAGTGTACCCACCCGCGCATTGGTAAGGAGACAATATACGCGAGTGTTTTAAGAACTGGAAGGAGCAACGCCAAGATCAGATTCGGTCTGCCAAATATTTCCCACGGAACGTTGAGTAGTGCCAGTAGACCGACAACAGCGGGTGGTCCCAAAAACGCACCTGAACAAAGCGGTTTTAGAGGTATATCGGCACCAAATTTTCGGCTCACAAAACGGATCCCTGTGCTTGCTCCCACAATCACAATCCCGTACGTGACACTCAGCGAGATCAGGAGGAATAAACCTACCCAGAAACCGTGGCTGACTCGACTTCCAAGTAGGAATTGCCAAATAAGATTTTCAAATATCAGCAGGCAAATCCACCCACCTACCAGACCAATGAGACTCCCCGCAGCGATTTGCCCAAGTGTTAGTGTTATATTATTTTTCGTCATACGCTCCTAACTCTCTATCTAAAATCTTAACTCTATTGTATCACGATGCGAGACTATTGTCAAAGAATCTATTCTTTTTTCTTTAGGGGCATTTATATAGGAACGGTTCAATCCGTCGCGCCCCAAGTTGAAAAAGTGCATCGTTTGCTGGTGTATCAAAAGTGAAAACGGGTTTGCCCCACGCCAACACCATCTGCGCTAATTCCAAGATTTTGCTATCTTCTGCAGCGTGGGCAATACAGATTTTGTCCGCAAGTGCCGCAACAAAGGCATTGCGTTGGTTTGCCAACACAGCAGTTGATCGCCGATGGTGCTCCCTGAAGATAGATAGGATTAATAGACGCTTTTCAGTTAGGGCATCCTTCCACGCCGGTTTTAGTCGCATATTTTCGATGCTTCGTGCCGGACATAAAAGAATCGGTTGTGAGCCACGCAGTAAAACGCGTAGACACTCCTGCTCAACTGGAGAGTGGTACCCACCGATCGTTGGGGTGCCTGCGTTTCTAAATTTTTGTGCCAAGTCATGCGCTTTCAGGATAATCTCTCCCGGGCATTTACTTGAACAGAAAAGTGCCCAGAGGTCTCCGTTTTTTAAGGTGGCGTTTTGCCCAGGTAACAGGTCGATATTCCCGCGGGTCCAGATCGTTTCCGGTGTCTCCGTTTTTAAATACGGTTTCAATCCTGCTGGATAATTCGTGTCTTTTTGTGTGATGCGTTGAATTGATTGCGCCACTTACTATTAGTATCCTTCATGTAGATCCTACTGCTTACGTTCACGTAGTTAATCACGCAATTAATCGTTTACCTAATCGTTTACCTAATCGTTTACCTTTTGTACGTACTTAGTCCCTCTTCCCTTGCCTACTACATGTAATAATCCTTTGTTTGTTAGATCTCTGAGTTCCTCATAGGCGATTCGGACTGAGACATGATTAATCTCTATGTATTCCTTCCTCGTAATTTTCCCGCGTCTTTGCACATAGGAAAAAGCATTTTTTTGACGCTCATTCAACTGTTCCGAAATATCATCAATCTCTATAAAAGTGTTCTCTTGAATCGGTGAATCAAAGATAATTGTGGTTTCAAGGGGGTGAAATTCATAACGCGGTTCCTTGTTTCCCCATTCCTTAGAGAGTCTTTTCATCATTCTGATACCAGAGCCGTAACGTTCAATGAAACCAATATCATACATAAATCGGCTCAAAATAGGATTTACCGGTTTGTGAGTAGGCTTATCTGGATTAACGCCTTCTGGAAAAGTGCCGGGATTAATGACCTCAACGCGGTTGTCGAATATAAAAACCCTGACATCCGCAGTTGCTTGATAATCGCGATGAATCAAGGCATTGATAATTGCCTCCCGCAGCGCATCCAGCGGATATTCAAACTTATCGTCTCGCTGGAAACTCCTTGAAGTCCGAAGACTCAAAAGCCGAATATTTTTTCTGATAAATTCCTCCGCAGCATCGACCATTTCCCAAAGTGCCCCTGAGCAATCCAGCCGATCTATGACAGGATGGGTAACCGATATTCCTTTAAATCTAACAACCCGAAGCTGCGCATTTTGGAAGAATCTTTGGGGATATTTGCCAAAGAAGAGAATACCGGCATGGGTTGGGATATCTTGATCGCTGAGCCCATCAATATTCCTCAACAATGCAGTCTGACTCATGTCCTGTGGCTTCGCTACATTTCGGATCGCTTCTCGACGGGTCAGATACCATTCAACTTTTTTCTCATCTATATCATCCATTCCAGCACGTGTGACGAAGAATTGATCCCAACTCTGTCCAGTGGCGTTGAGATGCATCTGGGCAATTTCTTGCGGAGACATGACACGGTTGCTATTCCCGACTCTCTTATAGCATCTTCCGCTAACAGAAATAGGTTTTAGCGGCGATTCCGAGATACGTATCAACAAAACCGATTTTTCATCTATGTCAACCGATTCAATTTCCAGAACCACCCGCGGTTCAGTCGCTTGGGAAATTCGATTTGATACATCTCTGAGTGTCTCTTTCCCAACGGTAATTCCTCGGATCTCTCCGTTATCAGACACACCGATAAGAATGATGCCTCCGCGGATATTAGCAAACGCAGCAGCGGTCTCGATTACTTCCTGATCGAAGTTCTCTTTGAATTCGGTCGTGGCGTTTTCACCGTGAGCAATGCGTTGTTTAATATCAGCAATTTCCATAGTTTTTGATAACGTCCAATATCTACGCTTCCCAAGGATCCTCAACGGGAAGTGGCTTAGTTGGTTCTTCGTATATCAACTGAACCCGTAGTGTGCCAGATTGAAGCGGTGGAGGGATGACTATGAGCGCGTCCAAGTTAAGGATGTCCTCCTCATCGTAGACAGGAAAAGCGAGGCGTTGCTTCTGTTTTTCGTTGGTTGTGTTTTTTGATTGTCTGGTTTCCATGGATTGTTTAGAACTCCTTCGTTTATAATTTTAACAGAAGTTGGGGATACGTGCAACTGTATTACACAAAAAGGGCAGAACCATTCAGTTCTCCATTTTTTAACGCAGTTCCCACCCCAGGCCCGGTAGGTGCGGTTTCCTAACCGCACTGGATCGGAAAAAAAAGACAGAAAAAACCCGATAATTTCTTAAAACTGAATGGCTCTGACAAAAAGGGGTATGGATATTTTCGCAGTTGTCTGAATCACGGATTATCGCAGATTACACAGATTTCGCGGATTTTGACATCTTTGGGTGTTCAAGAGTTTTGGTAAACTGCAGGTATGAAGTTGGGTTTCAACTTACGCGCTAAATTCACCCATAAATGCGGTTAGGAGGGAAATACCCAAGCAAAACACTGCGTCTACCGGAACTCAGGAAAACTGAAATTACGAATTCAGTCTGCTTCTGTATCATTCTGAAAATGCCTGCGGATAAACTCTGTTAACTCTGGTCCTGATAATTTTTTCTTGCCCCCTTCAGTTTTGACGTGAAGTTCTCCGCTGTTTGTGTAAAAAATGTTCCTTTCTTGTGGAGGTGGTACTACGAGTTCAATAACTCGCAAATCTTCTATCGTCTCTCCATGTAAGTCATAGACAGGATGCAATTCAAGTTGCCAATCTTCAATACTAATTGGAGGTGTTATAGATCCAAGTTTTTCAGATACTTTACGTCTCACTTCATCTCTCTGTCGTTCATCAAGAGTTACGCCTACCGTGATTCTATCACTATCCCTACCTTTTTTCACGGCATCATAGATGTAACGATCTGGGTCGTCTTGCAAGAGTCTCCAAACAGAAGCGTCACCTTCAAATGCGATTTTACACGATTTTCGCGCCGCGTCAAAAAGGAACGGGATGATGGTATTTTTGCTGATGTACTCGGTGATGTCCTCTGGGGTGTAGTAGGCACCCATTTTTTGTCTCTCGTTGACGTACTTTTCAAAGATGTAGCCGAGGACATCGGGATTAATCTCGTTATCGCTCCGTAGGGGACGATCGTCGAGGTGCCACTGATATTGCTCAAAGAAGTTGAAAAGTTGCTCAAACGCCTTGTCGGGAATCTCAATGTTTTCGCCGTGGAAGGTCTCAATTTGGTGTTTTTGGAAGAGGCCACCGTTGAGGTAGGGGATTTTTCCAAGCAGACGTTTTACATCTCTGCTCCGTTCGGTTTCCGGTTTCGCGAATCCATCAAAGAAAAGGGGACAGAGAAATTCTTTGTAATATCGGTCAGTGCTCTGTTCTTGGTTCTGTGCCAACTTGGTGCGCAGATAGTTTGGATCGTTATCAAGGAAGCCTTTTTTCTGAATGAAATAGATGAACATCAGGCGGTTGAGCATCACGGAAGCGTACCAGCGTTGCATCTCTTCATCAGGAATGCCGTTGAGGAACTTGAGAAATGCGGTGTGCTCTCTTTTGATTGGAGGGCAGGAAGTAGCGGTTGGTCAATGTTATCGAAAATACGGGGCATTTAAAATTCTTCCTCGTCATCTATGTCATCCAGATCCATGCCGAGGTAGAGACCCCTGACAGCGAGTCGGTTTTTGATTTCGTTGAGTGTCACTTCTCCGAGACCCTTGTATTCTATGAGGTCCCATTCCATTTTTGCGACGAGTTCTCGGACGGTTCGGATATTTTCCCTTTCAAGGCAGCTTTGGGATCGAGTAGAAAGTCCAAGTTCATAGATAGTTTCGGCTAAGTAGGAGTCCCGTTGTTCTTCCGTTATATCAACCACAGGTTCCGGTTCGGTGTGAGTCTTACGAGTCCTTGATCCGGGCTTTTGTTGCACCTCAACAATATCTATCCAGGGGGCATCCAATTCCTGCTCTGCCTCCAAAGCCTCTGCCATGAAATCCCGTTCAGAACTGATAAGGGCTTTTCCGAGCAAACCGCCGAGAGAGGCTAAAAGCGTCTCCGGGTCTTGCCCTTTTAAGATAGCCTCGTTCCAATTGGTGACAACAGTTCCGAGTGCCTCGCTAGCTTTTTCAAATATCTCGGAGTCTTCTTCACCTAACGCTATTTCGCGCCACTCTTCGGCAATTTCCTGCCAATACTCAAGAAACGCTTGAAGCGTTTCGCTATCTTCCTTTTCCTCTGAAATTCGGATCATCAATTCAAATAATTCTCCAAAAAACTGAGCAAGTTCCTCGTTCGCCAACCACTTAATCCAATCGTGAGATTCTGGGATCGTAAAAGATTTGACGAGCACTTCGTCATCCAGTAGGTATCCAACGACGAGCTTGGGCATTTTCATGCGCTATCTCCGTATAATCGGAATATCAGATTTCTATGGATTATACACGAGGCACCAATAAAGCTCAAGATTTTTTGTGAACGGATAAATTTTGGGGAATTGGTTTGACACAATTTTAACTTTCGATTAAACTATCTCCACACATTGCAGTTCTTGCGTTCGATTTTTCATCGTAAGCGGCGGATTCAGTGCCGTTTCCGAAGATTGTGCCATTCGGGCACAATCTGTCTTTGCTTTACACTGGAGGCTCTCATGTCGAAAATTCTCGTACTATCAGGTGAAAATCACGGTTTCAATGCAAGTGCCAGTATCATTCACGATTTTCTCTCCGATGATGCTGATATTTCAGCGACGTTAACCGACGATAAAGAAATTTTAGCATCCGCGGAGTTGAATACCTACGATGCGTGTGTCTTTGGCACCGGTTTCACGCGTACAGAGCGTCAAGCGGACGGATCCGTCGCCCGTGTCTCCGATTTAGCACCCGCTGAACAAGATGGTTTATTCCAATTTGTCAGTAGCGGCAAAGGGTTGGTCGGCATTCACGGTACCGCGTGGTGGATTACCGGTCAAGCAATGGACTTCATCGGCGGTGCTTCCAATTGGCATCCACCCGGCTCGACCTTTACCGTCCATATTGAGGATAACGAACATCCGACGACCCAAGGCGTTGAAGATTTTGATGTGGAAGATGAAATCTATGTCTCCGCCCACGATCCACACATTCACGTGTTGGCATCCGCCGAGTGGTTCGGCAAGGCGCACCCTATGGCATGGGTGAAATCTTACGGCTCTGGCCGCGTCTTTTACACCACTCTGGGACACGGACCCGGAACCTTTGAACGCGCCGGAATGCAGAAGTTCCTCACCCAAGGCGCGAAATGGGCGGCAGCATCGTAGTTTTGGCTCGTAAACTGCGCTAAAAATTCTGCGCGGCGAGGCACCCATGCCTCGCCGCTCCATTACCTTAAATCCAAATGTCTACACTAAAAATCGCACACATAGAGACTGAGGTCGTTCAGGTCAACCATCGCGGCAATTGGCTCTTCGTCAAAGTCCATACTGACGATGGTACCGTCGGTGTTGGCGAGGCTTCCCATGGGAAGGATGACGCGAGCGTCCAACATATCATTAACACACTTCAATCTACGCTCGTCGGATGGGATCCGTTTCAACTCGAGGCATTTCACCAGCGTTTCTATCACGGCTCCGAAAGCCACACTTACCATACCGCTCTCAGCGGGATCGAGCAGGCGATGTGCGATCTGATAGGGAAGACTCTGAATGTACCGACCTATCATTTATTGGGTGGCAAGTGTCAAGAAAAAATCCGTCTTTACGCCAATATCAACCGTGCCACAGTTGATCGCAGTCCATTCGGTTTTGCCACCAACGCCGAGCGTGCCGTCGCTGAGGGATTTACTGCCATAAAATGTGCCCCTTTTGACGATGTTTCTGTCGAGAATATTTCGCGCGGAACGCTAACCCCTGCTATCTGCACGGGAATTGAGCGCATTCGCACAATCCGCGCCGCGATTGGTGCGGATATTGATCTAATGGTGGATTGCCATAGCCGTTTTAACCCCGGTATTCTCATCCAAGTCGCCAAAGAACTTGAGGACTTGCACCTCTTCTGGATTGAGGATGCCGTATCGTTGGATAATCTCGATGCCTTCGCCTATATGAGTCAATCCATTGGTATCCCGATTGCAACCGGCGAACGCTTACGAACCCTCACGGATTTTGATAGGTTGCTCACCGAAGCACACGTTGATTATATTTTGCCGGACGTCAAGCATGTTGGCGGAATTTCGGGTTTGAAAAAAATTGCGACGCTTGCTGCTGCGCGAAATGTTATGATAACACCTCACAATCCGAGCGGTCCCATCGCGACTGCCGCGAGCGTGCAATGCATGGCGAGCGTCCCGAATTTCGCAATCCTTGAATACGCGTGGGGAGAAGTCGACTGGCGCGCTTCTCTCATTGAACCACCTGAAGAAATCGTTGATGGATTCATTGATGTGCCTTCTCGAACCGGATTAGGCATCACGCTTTAACACATTAGGAGTCAAAAATGGCACTTCGCAATCTTAACAGATATATTACAAAATTTATTCCCATTTGTCTCTTTCTACCTGTCCTTATCTTTGTTGGGTGCCTCGGAAATCTGCAGACGATGCAAACCGTAACCGATACGCCTACTTCTACTACAGAGACGGAAGAACCGGCACGCCCACTCACAGAACTTCAGCTCTTGACCCCTAAAACCCATTATGCTGTGCAGGAAGAGATCCCTCTTGAACTCAATATCCAGAACGGCAAATTTGACCTTCTTGTGCCTTTTTACAGTGTCGCGACAAAGGGTGCCTTTACGCAGATAACAGTGAAGGACGCGAACGGACAAGTCGTCGAACCGAAGCGCGCAATTACACAAGAGCACCCACAGAAATATATAAGGAAAGACGGAAAATCCGTCCGATGTATTCACGGGTTTGATTTCAAAGCGGACATGAATCAGGAACTGAAATTGAAAGACATCCAACGATACTATCAGTTACAACCCGGTACGTACACGATAACACTTGCGATTGATCTGGAAGTTTACCGAGAATCTATCATCGAGGATCATCCAGAAGTGCTTGAGTTGCAACGCGATCTCACACGACTCCAAAACGACGCAAATCTTCAAGCCGCCGCAAAGGCGGACGCGGTCAACTACTACCAAGAGCAAATCAAGCTGATTAAAGAGAGGCACAAGGATGCGGTGAAAGACATCTACTTACCCGTTAAATCACGTCGTGGACAGGCATCGCTTGTATCCAATGAGATCACAGTAACGATAGAATAGAGTTTTCTATGAATACATTTATTAAATGTCTCGTGTTTCCTTGTCTACTTCTGATTTTTAGCACGACAGGATGCCTCACAAGTTTGCAAAGGCAATTCTCACCAGCCGATGTAATGACTACCACTTCAGGCGTTGTCCTTTCCCTTACCACCCCGAGATTAACCTATGCCCCCGAAGAGACTATCCCGCTCGAACTCAGCATTCAGGGTGGAGCGTACGATCTCCTCGTCCCTGTTGTCAATGTCGCGACCTCCGGCGCGTTTACACACTTGAAAGTAACCGATACCAACGGTAACGTTGTCGAACCCAAACGCCCAATCACGTTGCCCAGTACGGAAGAGATCTTTATCGAAACAGATCGGAAATCTATTCAGTGTATCCGAGGACTCGAATTGAAATCTGATGCAACACAAGTCGTTTCTCTGACAGATTTGCGGAAATATTATGAGTTGCAGAAAGGTAGTTACACAATCGCACTCACGTTGGAACTACCGGTTTACCGAGATTTCTTGAAAAAGCGAAATCCAGAGGTCATGGAATTAGAAGAAGAGATTAAGCGGATTAAAAAGGTTACGGATGCACATGTTTCCGCTGCCGATAAACGCTCCGCAGTGAACGATCTCCAGCAACAGATCGAACGTCTTGAAAAGAGGTCCAACAATATCTATCTGCCTGTCAAATCGTTAATCGGTAAGGCCTCTCTCACCTCCAACAGTATTATTCTGACCAAAGAATAATGTGAGTCCGACCTAAAAATTCAGAGAACTTCAGAGCAGGCACTCGCTTCTGTCCACGCTCATTTTTTCAGGTTATGCACCCTTTCTGCTCCAAGATAGTGTCTTTAAAAATAACAATTAGAGCGATCGCCTAAATTAATTTAACTGTCTGCCGAACTCAGGTCATGAACCTATAATTGGAGGAACTTTCCATGAAACTGCTACGTGTTTTCTGTTTGTATTGCCTGAGTTTAGGTTTGGTATATTCTGTTTCCGCGAAACCACTCACAACTGAAAAAATTCTGTTTTCATCAGATAGGAATGGCAACTATGAAATTTATATGATGAATCCCGATGGAAGTCAACAAGTTAGATTAACCAATCATCGCGCAGACGATTTTCGTCCAGTCTGCTCGCCAACAGGAGAGGAGATTCTCTTTGTTTCCGATCGAAATGGTGAGCGGGATCTCTATATTATGCGAGCTGATGGACTGGCGGAGCAACCTGTGTTTCAAAAGGCACCTGCACGCAGAGGCAACCCTGACTGGTCTCCTGATGGGAAAAAAATTGTTTATTCTCACCGCGCTGCTCAATTTACAACTATCTATACTGCGAAGGCAGATGGAACATCGGCAACCCGCGTCGTTAAAATAAAAAAAGCGGATGGCGAAGATCCGATTTGGTCTCCAGATGGGGAAGAGATCGCATTCGTTGTGGAAGATGAGATTCATTGGGCGAGCCGCCAAATCCGATTTATCAACTTAAAAACCCGCAAGCAAGAAACACTTCTGTCGGATGATATTCCGAGAATGTGGCAACCCGCGTGGTCTCCTACTGGTGACAAAATCGCATTTGTATGGTATAGACCGGCACTTGCGCAACAATCCATATTCATCGTCAATCGCGATGGGAGTGGACTCGAACAGATCGTTGACGTGGGCGCAAACACGCCCGCTTGGTCGCCATCTGGCAATGAGCTCGTCTATTCTCAAGCAACCAAAGACAAGTCTCAAATCTTCAAAATCAATTTGGTAACTCGTGTGATCACACAGCTTACGCACGATGGATACAACTTTTTAGGCAGTTGGTTTGACCCCTCGGCTTTACCTGTCTCACCGCAGCCGCAGTCGCTCACAACGACATGGGCCGAAGTCAAAAGTCAGGACTGAATCTGGACGCTGGAGAGGCGTTCTCGTGAAAAATAGGTGTGAACCCGATGCTCTCGCTCAGGTTAAAAATTTTTCTTGCAAATTAGTGTAAAATGATATATAATTTTAACCAACGAAATCGTATAGGCACGAAAGTTTTCGCGATATCGCGGTTCCCAAGGATAATCCAGAATGCTTTTTAACTTCGCAAATGTGCTAATCTTCTTGATTGTTGGCTGTGTATTTGTCGTCCTAAACCTTACTGTCTCTCGCCTTCTGCATACCAAGCTGTTCTCAGGCGAAAAGTATATCCCCTATGAATGCGGTGAAGATCCGATTGGCGACACGCGGATTAAGTTTAACACCCGCTTTTACGTCATCGCGCTCATCTTCCTAATTTTCGATGTGGAGACCGTGTTCCTATTCCCGTGGGCGGTTGTTTTCCGAGACTTCGGGCTTTTCGCATTTCTGGAGATGCTCGTTTTCATCCTTATTCTATTAGTCGGGCTTGCTTACGTCTGGGCAAAAGGAGATCTGGAGTGGATTCGATCCACACAGCTGGAAGTCCAGTCACTCCGGAGGGAAGAAAGTTATGATAATTGATGAGAAACTGGATAAAAACGTTATTGTTACCTCAGTGGATGCCGTCGCCAACTGGGCACGCTCCTCCGCACTCTGGCCCATGACATTCGGACTCGCCTGTTGCGCCATCGAATTCATGGCGACTGCCGCTTCCAACTACGACCTCGACCGATTCGGGGCAGGTGTACCGCGTGCGACACCCCGTCAATCCGATCTCATGGTGATCTCTGGCACGGTAACACTCAAAATGGCAACGCGGATTAGACGGCTTTATGAACAGATGCCGGAACCGAAATATGTCATTTCGATGGGGAGTTGCGCCACCAGCGGCGGGCCCTATTGGCAACACGGATATCACGTCCTTAAAGGCGTCGATCGGATTATCCCTGTTGACGTTTATGTGCCTGGATGTCCACCGCGCCCAGAAGCACTTATTGAAGGATTGCTCAAGTTACAAGAAAAGATTAAAACCCAAACCGTTGCGAAACGCGACCATGTGCCGTTCCTGAAGCGACTCTTTACCAAAACGGAATGGTACGAGCTTGAAGGAACTGAAACCGCAGAAGAAGGCGACGTTGAAGAACAAGTTTCGCCGAGAGCCTGAAACCATCGCCTAAACGACCAATTCGCACAACGGTAGGAGCGATTTGTAATCGCGCCATGGAGCAGGATATACGTGAAAGTAGAAGAAATCTATGAAGTCCTAACCAAACAGTTTGGTGAAGCCGTTCTCGGTTTCGACACCGAACTCGCTGGTGACCCGAACATACGCATTGCCCCCTCAGCAATCGCCGATGTGTGCCAATATCTCGCCAAAACCGACACATTGGCATTTGACTCCCTAATGTGCCTCAGTGGTGTTGATTTGAATGCCAGAGATGAAGATTTTGCTATTGTCTATC
Organism: Candidatus Poribacteria bacterium; assembly: GCA_965220065.1. GTDB lineage: Bacteria > Poribacteria > WGA-4E > WGA-4E > WGA-3G > WGA-3G. Next base: position 1,488,964 of record OZ244804.1, on the reverse strand, counting down.
ATATCTATGCTATGCAACATCGGCACAGTGTAGTTCTGAAAACGACAGTTCCGAAAACCGATCCGCGCCTCCCAAGCGTTTCGCACATCTGGAAAACCGCAGATTGGCACGAACGCGAAACTTATGACCTCTACGGCATCTTCTTTGAGGGACACAGCGATCTCCGCCGCATCCTACTTCCCGATGATTGGGACGGATATCCCCTCCGTAAAGATTACAAGGAGCCGGAATTCTATCGCGGTATGCGTGTGCCGTATTAAGGCAGCTCAGATTTGACATTAGACGGCAAAAATGGTATCATATATAGTGGTAAAGTCCAAAAATACGAGAGAACGCCTGAGTCTTACATAGAAAGAAACGCAGCTTGGAACGAAGTGGAAATCGGATTTAAAAAAGGACAGTCATAAACCAAACCGCCCTGCTTTAACCGTAAAGTAAAATTGGTTGTCGGTTGTTGGTCGTCAGTTATCGGTAAAGAGGTGTTTAGGAGTTCCAAACTCGTAGCCTGCAACAACGGCGCAGGCGGAGCTACGGGAAGGCACGTTATCTACCAAATCGCCCTGACCGAACCGCAAGGTAAAATTAAAAGATGGAAACGACACCCCAGACTGAAAGCAAAATTATAGAGTTGAAACCGTTCGCTGATGAAATGGTTGTCAATATGGGACCTCAGCATCCAAGCACGCACGGCGTATTGAGACTGGAATTGAAATTGGATGGTGAAGTAGTGCGGGAAGCAATTCCCCACATCGGCTACCTGCATCGCTGTTTTGAGAAGCACTCCGAGAATCTCTCTTACCCCCAAATTATTCCCTTTACTGACCGAATGGATTACGTGGCGGCGATGAACCAAAACTGGGGATTCTGCCTCGCTGTTGAGAAATTGTTGGAGGCGGATGAAAGCAAGGAATTCGAGGTACCAGAACGGGCGGAATATTTGCGGGTACTTATTTGTGAATTAAATCGTATTGCGAGCCATCTCCTCTCTTTCGGAACATACGGGATGGACATCGGCGCATTTACCCCTTTTCTCTACGCCTTCCGGGATCGAGAACGGTTGCTCCTGCTTTTCGAGAAAGTGTGTGGCGCGCGACTCACCTATAACTATATCCGCATCGGTGGTGTCTCCGAAATCATTCCTATGGAGCCGGGTTCCCTTGTTGAACAGAATTTTTTGGACGAAATCGAAGCGTTTTTAGATTATTTTGAACCGTTGATTGACGAATATAACGAACTCCTGACGAAAAACAGCATCTTCGCGGAACGCACAACAGGGGTCGCTGTCATGTCAGCAGAGATGGCACTCAGCTACGGCGCGACAGGTCCGAACCTTCGTGGTTCGGGTGTCGATTGGGATCTGCGGCGAGACGAACCCTACTCCATTTATGACAGGTTCGATTTCGATGTGCCTGTTGCTGTGGACGTTCCAGAATTAGGATCAGTTGTTGGAGACTGCTGGAGTCGATACAAAATACGCATGGATGAAATGAAACAGTCCGTCCGGATTGTCCGTCAGATTTTAGCGGAAGGACTCCCCGATGGTCCCGTTATGGCAGATTTAAAAGCCGTCCGTCCACCCAAAGGCGAAATCTATTTCCGTAGTGAAGCCCCGCGCGGTGAACTCGGATTCTATATCGTCAGCGACGGCACACCGAAGCCTGTCCGTCTCAAGGGACGTTCCCCCTGCTTTAGTGCTTTGAGCGCGCTGCAGGAACTCAGCCGAGGGTTGATGGTCGCAGATATTATCGCTATTATCGGCAGTATTGATATCGTGATGGGAGAAGTGGACCGGTAGACATACCTGATAGGACTTGATGCCAATTTTTGTAGATGGAAGGTTTCCGAATCAGACAAGGAGGTTAGATGTCGGATTTTAGGGCGATGCTTGCAAGCCCATATTTCAATATATCTGAAAGTTTCTTTCCCGATATAAGGTTACAAGATGGACTCAATTGGGCAGAGGAATTTATACAGAATGTTGTGATTCCGAGATTACCGGAAGCAGTTGCTTCGCATTTTCCTGTGGAGATGGGCACAGTTCTCGTTATGTTTGCATGTGCAGGTATTTTTGTTGGAGTCGTCCCACTACTTCCCTTGGTATTGGTGCTTGCAGAGCGAAAAGTCTCTGCACGTTTTCAGAATCGAACGGGTCCCATGCGCGTCGGACCGTGGGGAACACTGCAAACGTTAGCCGATGGTGTGAAACTCATCTTCAAAGAAGATTTTATTCCCCCACAAGGCGATAAACTCCTTTTTCTGCTTGCCCCCTATATCATTTTTGCCTGCTCTTTTGCTGTCTTCGCTGCTATTCCCTTCAGTGAAGGTATATTGGTGAGCGACTTCAATATCGGCATCTTCTATATCATGGCGATCTCCTCTGTCATTGTTATGGGTGTGATTATGGCGGGCTGGTCCTCAAATAGCAAATGGTCCCTGTTAGGTTCGCTTCGCTCCGCCGCACAGATTGTTAGTTATGAAATTCCACTCGGTCTTTCCATCCTTACTGTTGTTATGCTCGTCGAAAGTTTGAGCATGCAGGAAATTGTAGCGAGTCAATCTAATGGCGTTTTCAGTTGGCTCATTTTCCGAACACCCTTTACCTTTATTGCATTCTTTATCTTCTTTATCTCTTCTATTGCTGAAGTCAACCGAACCCCGTTTGATTTACCTGAAGCCGAATCCGAAATCGTTGCAGGTTTCCATACCGAGTATAGCGGAATGCGTTTCGCACTCTTCTTTATCGCTGAATACGCGAATATGTTCGCTGTAAGCGCAATTGCTGTGACACTTTTCCTCGGTGGTTGGGAAGGGGTCTTGCCGGGCTACGATATTCTCGGTGGGTTCCCCGGTTTCGTTATCAAATCTTTGGGACTCGTCTTTTTGATGATGTGGTTGAGATGGACGTTGCCGCGCTTGCGAGTAGATCAACTGATGAATCTCTGCTGGAAATATTTCATCCCGATTGCCTTTTTCAACATTTTGGGCACTGGCATCTGGGGACTCATTTTCCCAGAGGATACGCTGATTAGCACTGCCATTAGCTGCGCTATTATCTATATCGGGCTTATCGCTGCGTATAAAGTTGCTGGACGGGGACTCGCGCAGAGACCAGCCCCACAACCGAGTTAGGATCGTATCTGTATCCATTATTGGAAGGAGCACCTAAAATGGACAAATACATACGAAACATCTACAGAGGCGTTTATACCGTTCTCGTCGGGATGCGGGTGACTATCAGGCAGTTCTTTGAACCCAATGTCACGCATCAATACCCGTATGAACACGACTTTGAAAAGAAACGGAACGTCCGAGAAATCCCCAAGGGGTATCGCGGGCAACTCTACAATCGAATCGAGGATTGCATCGGATGTAAAAAATGTGAGATGATTTGTCCCGTTGATTGCATTATGATCACGGGTACCAAACTTCCGAAGGGTGAACAACTCTGGGATAGTATGAACGTCGTGCATCTCAAGGACGGACGTGAAGTTATCGGCATTATTGAAGGTGACGATAAAAAGATAAAGTCGGCAGATTCGATAACTCTTACGAATATCACCTCCCGTCAAGGTTCACAGGAAGTCATTGATCGCCTGGAACCATCGGGAGTCGAGCGTCGAACCCAAACCTTTTCCGGCGACGAGGTATCACGTGTTGTCACCCGAAATCCGGTGGTTTTCTACCTCGATCAGTTCGATATTGATATGTCCCTCTGCATGTATTGCGGGCTTTGCACTGAGGTTTGCCCGACAGAGTGCCTCACGATGAAGGATACACTCGCTGGGGTTGAATACTCCAAATTTGACCGGTCAGATCTGATCTTTAAGTTTGACAAACAGGAAATGTACAATAAAGGTAACACCGAGGAAATGGATGCCGCGGATTAGTGTGTTCACGATGAGAAATAAAAAGGGGCGGGATGCCAAGCAATCCTGGCAATTCGCTTGCATCAGTTTAGCTTAAAAGTAATGACAAAAGCCAGTAGCACTGCAACAACGGCAGCAGTGCGGATCTGAAAAGAGGAATTGCACGCCAAGTAATCTTGACAATTCGCTTGCGCCAGCTTAAAAAAATGGAATTTACGCTTAAACCTCTTATTTTTTACGGTTTCGCCCTGATAACAATTGCTTCCGCACTCGTTGTTGTCACAGTCCGAAACATCGTCCACGCGGCGTTTTCGCTCATGGTGACGCTCTTCGGCGTTGCCGGGCTTTACGTCTTTTTACAGGCTGATTTTCTTGCCGCAACACAAGTGATTGTTTATGTCGGCGGCATACTCGTTCTTATTCTATTCGGCGTCATGATGACAAGTGGACGCTTGGAGATGCGTATTCATATTGAACGTGGGCAACTGCTGCTCGGCGGCGTGGTTGCCTTGGCGCTGCTCATGCTGCTCTTGACTGTTATTGCGAATACACCCGCATGGAAGAATCTCACCGATGATGGCACCGAACTTCCACCGACAACAGAACGCATTGGCGAGTTGATTCTGAATGGACCATTTCTCCTGCCATTTGAAGTCGTCTCTGTCCTACTGTTAGTCGCATTAATCGGAGCCGCCCTGATTTCCCGAAAGGAGGTTAGGGACTAAATCCCATACGTATACAATGACGCTACAACATTACCTCGTTATCAGTGCGATTCTGTTTACACTCGGCATCTTCGCCGTTTTGACCCGACGGAACGCTATTAGTATTTTGATGGGAATTGAACTTATTCTTAATTCGTGTAATCTTAACTTTGCCGCATTTTCGCGTTTTATGACACCGCCGGAGGACATCAGCGGACAGATTATCGCCATTTTTGGGATTGTGCTCGCGGCAGCGGAAGCCGCTGTCTTTTTAGCAATTATCCTCGCTATCTACCGCGAGTTCGGAAGTATACGTCCCAACGAAGTGGATACCTTAAAAGGATAATTTTTTAACGATTGCTTCTGAACCGCTCTTCCGCTGTCAGAGCAGATTCAGGATCGTTAAGAAACTTTTTTAAACCTCAAACAGGTTCTCTAATCAATTTTAGATCGGTGTTGACAACGGAAACACCGCCCTGGAGCAATAGTTAAAAGTATGGTTGTACCCTTAATAAGTCTCATCTTACTGTGCCCGCTTGCCGCATTTGCGATCTTCGCACTTTTGGGTTTGGGAAATCGAAGTTTCCCACGACAGGACTACCTATCCACTGCCGCAATGCTCATTGGGCTCGTCTGTTCGCTCCTGCTTTTACGAGAGGTGGTCCCCGATCCGGTACCTCATACAGTTAAATGGATCTCACTCGGTGGCGTTACGTTCTCCATGGGTTTCTATCTGGACAGCGTCACAGTGATTATGCTGATTGTCGTCACGCTCGTCAGTAGTCTCGTCCATATTTTCTCAATGGGCTACATGCACGGCGATCCGAGATATCCACGGTTTTTTGCCTACCTTTCGCTCTTCTCTTTTTCAATGCTTTTCTTGGTTGTGTCGGATAACCTACTCGGCATTTATATCGGTTGGGAGCTCGTTGGACTCTGTTCCTATCTGCTCATCGGTTTCTGGTTTGAAAAGGATTCCGCCGCAGATGCCTGTAAAAAGGCATTCTTAACGACGCGTGTCGGTGATGTCGGTATGTTCATCGGCATGATGATGCTCTTCACTAAGTTTAAGACGCTCTCGCTCTACGGAGAAGGCGGTATTTTTACCCTTGCCGCCAGTTTAAATACGGGAGATATGGTATGGCTTTCTATCGCGGGTGTCCTCATCTTTTGTGGTGCCATCGGTAAATCGGCACAAGTCCCCCTACACACTTGGCTCCCTGATGCGATGGAAGGTCCCACACCCGTCAGTGCTTTGATTCACGCCGCCACAATGGTTGCCGCCGGCGTATATCTCACGGCTCGGATGTTCCCTATTTTGACAGAGACTTCATCTTTAGTCATCGCCTATATCGGTGGTATTACCGCACTTATCGCTGCGACCATCGCTATTGTCCGCTTTGACATTAAACGGGTTCTGGCATACTCCACGATTAGCCAACTTGGGTATATGATGCTTGGAATCGGGGTTGGCAGTTATGTCGCTGGACTTTTTCACCTCACGACACACGCCTTTTTCAAAGCATTGCTATTTCTCGGTTCAGGAAGTGTCATTCACGCCTTCCACGCCATGCATGCCCACGACGATCATGATGAACACGATCATGCTGCACACGGCGACCACGATTTAGTGCATGCGCACGGTTCCGAGATTCCGCCCGATCAGGACATGCGGAATATGGGCGGGTTGCGCCACAAGATGCCAATTACTTTTGTCACAATGCTCATCGCAACGTTGTCTATTTCTGGGGTGCCTTTTGTTTTCTCCGGGTTCTGGAGCAAGGACGCGATCTTAGGCGGTGTGCTGGGACGGGCGATGGAGTGGAACTCTGTTCATCACTACCTCCTATTCGGTATAGCACTCTGTGCCGCTGGAATCACGGCGTTCTATATGTTCCGACTGATTTTCATGACCTTCTTCGGTGAACCGCGCAATCAGGAGATGCACGACATGGCGCATGAATCCCCGAAGTCGATGACCGTGCCGCTCCTCATTTTGGCTGTTTTAAGTCTGCCTATCGTGAATATACTTTGGTTTAACGATAGTTATATTAAACCACCAGAACAACCGCATCTACATGCGCCGCAGCATGCCTATGTCTCACCTGATAGCAAAACTGACAAGGCGGGAATTACGCTATCGCTTTTTGGCGTTTCCGAAGCAGTTGCCGCCGAAGAAGGTGGACACGACACACACGGCGCACACACAGATGATGGTCATCATGGACACCACGGTCCCGCACATACCATCGCGATGGTGCTCTCTATTCTCGTTGCTGGATTGGGTATACTGCTCTCATGGATGTTCTACCATAGACGAAGTTTATCTGCCGAATCTGTCGCAACGACTTTTCGACCGCTTTATAATCTTTTCTGGCACAAATACTACTTTGACGAATTTTACGACGGCGTGCTGGTCGCGCTAACGGTGTGGAAAGCCAGACTCTTTGCCCAATTCGATGGAACTATCGTTGACGGTATCGTTAACGGCGTTGGCACGGTGACGCGAGACTTCCTCGCTGTCTTTATTGGCATTTTCGATAACCGTGTCGTTGATGGTCTTGTCAATCGAGTCGCCGAGGTTACATGGGCAATCGGTGGAAGAGTCCGGCGAATCCAGACCGGCGCGATTCAAACTTATCTTTTTGTTGTGCTCGCTGGAATTGTGTTGTTAATCTTGATTTTCCGGGTTCTCTAACTGTTGGGTTTTCCCCTGCGCGCCATTCCACGACGCGTAGGCTCTTGGTATCACACATGCCCGTAGCCCGTAACGAAGTGGAGGTTTGCTAATTGTTCGCAAAGCGTTAAATAAAGGGGTTAGTTTCATAACGATTTTTGGGGCTCCGCCTGCTTCGTTGTTGCAGGCTGTTGTCTTGAGTTAATTTTACAAAGCGCATAGTCCGTAATGAAGTGGAGGACGGGTATACGGAAAGGCATTCTAAACCTTAAACCCGCCTGACCGAACCGCAAGGAATAATTAAAAAATGTTACTGTCACTAATGATTTTTATCCCGTTGCTCGGGATGATCGCTGTTTTGCTTCTGCCGCGCGAGTCGGAGGAATTGGTTAAACGCGTCACGCTCCTTTTCACACTCATTCCACTCGCACTCGCAGTCGCTTTATTCATATCCTATGACCGATCGACTGCAGGAACGCAGTACGTCGTTAACGTTCCTTGGATTCAGGCGTTTAATATCCAATATCACATCGGCATTGACGGACTCAGTGTGACGCTTTTACTCCTCACTGCTCTCTTAGGTCCCATCTGTGTTATCGCCTCTTGGCGCAACATCGAAAAAGGTATCAAAGCGTACATGGCGTTGTTCCTATTGCTCGAGACGGGGATGCTGGGTTTCTTCGCGGCACTGGATCTGTTCCTTTTCTACGTCTTCTTTGAACTGACACTCCTGCCGATGTACTTCCTTATCGGTATATGGGGCGGACCCCGCCGTGAATACGCTGCGATTAAGTTTTTCCTCTATACCCTCTTCGGCAGCGTCCTGATGCTGGTTGCCATGATAGCAGTCTATCTCAACAGCGGCGCGCTGGGTGCGCGAACCTTTGATATCCCGACACTCATTACGTTAGCAGCGACAGAAGGACACGCACTCAACAACCTCGACTTCCAAATCTGGGTCTTCCTGGGTTTCTTTATCGGGTTTGCTGTTAAGGTGCCGATTTTCCCTTTCCACACATGGCTTCCCGATGCACACGTCGAAGCACCGACAGCAATTAGCGTTATCCTTGCAGGGATTCTCCTAAAAATGGGAACTTACGGATTGGTTCGGATTAATATGGCGATGTTCCCACAAGGCTTGGACTTCTTCTGTAATGGGATCGGTTTCTGGGGCAATAGCCTCGCCCTTCTTGGGTTTATTAATATCGTCTACGGATCCTTCTGTGCATTGGCACAAACCGACTTTAAGAAGTTGGTTGCGTATTCCAGTATCGGACACATGGGCTTCGTCATTTTAGGGCTTGCCGCCCGAAATGACAGTGGCATCACCGGTGCGATTCTTCAGATGTTCAACCACGGTGTCATCAGTGCGATGCTCTTCCTACTCGTCGGTGTTCTTTACGACAGAGCGCACCATCGCGAAATCAACGGATTCGGCGGTCTGGGAAGCAAAATGCCCGTCTACACCGGTATTACGACGCTTGCGTTCATGGCTTCCCTGGGACTGCCCGGCTTGAGCGGATTCGTCGGCGAAGCACTCTCATTGCTCGGTGCCTACGATAAATTCAAACTGCTGACCATTTTGTCCACGATAGGTATTGTTGTCGGGGCGGCATATTTCCTCTGGACACTCCAAAGGGTTTTCTTAGGGACACTCAACCCGAAATATGAAGAACTTCCTGAAATCAATGGACGCGAAATCCTGACGCTGGTGCCGCTCGGAATCTTAACCATTGTGCTTGGTGTCTGGCCCAACTTCGCTATTGATATGTTCAGAGAATCGGTTACCAACCTCATCGGTGTCCTGCAGATAAATTAAAAACGGATTCTGTCAATCGAGTAAATTAGAAAGCCTGCAACAACGGCGCAGGCGGATATACGCCGATAAACGTTATTGAACCAACGCACCTGATCGAACCGCAAGGTATAATTAAAATATGCAACCCTTAAGCAATATCGAAAGCCTCCTCTACTTCAGTCCAGAAATCCTCCTTGTGATTTTTGCCGCTGCTGTTATTATTCTTGACCTCGTCGTGAAGGATACAGAAAGTTTCGCGGTTGCCCATCTCTCCCTCGCGGGGTGCATTTGTGTATTCGCCGCTGTCCTTATCACACACTTCTCCTTTGGTGATGAAGGTCCTGTTTCCCTCTTTTTGGGAATGGTTCAACTTGATGTGTTCTCCAGTTTTTTCAAGGTTCTGCTGCTGCTCGCGACTGGCGCAACGATTCTCTTTTCCCTCCGGTCTGAGGAACTGGATGCACGGTTGAAAGGCGAATACTACGCACTCTTGTTAGCCATCACCCTTGGGATGTTCCTGATGGCATCGTCAACGAATCTGTTGATGATATTTATCTCGCTGGAAACGGTGAGTCTTACCTCCTATATTCTTGCCGGGTTCTTGACGCATAATCCTCGTTCCAGTGAAGCCGCGTTCAAATACATTACGTATGGCGCAGTCGCATCTGGAACCATGCTCTTCGGGTTGTCGCTCCTGTTTGGAATGGCTGGCAGCGGCGATCTCGGTCAAATTAGTGTCCGACTCACGGAGCTCCTTGCATCCGGGGAAGTCGCTCCGCTTGCTGTGCTGATTGCGATTACCTTCGTGCTGGCAGGTGTGGGCTATAAGATAGCCTCAGTTCCATTCCATATGTGGTCCCCTGATGTCTACGAAGGCGCGCCTATCCCAATCACCGCCTTTCTGTCAGTCGCCTCAAAATCCGCCGGGTTCGCTCTGTTCATCAGGTTTTTCTACGCCGGATTTGGGAGTTCTGAATTATTGCAGGCTGTTGATTGGACCCTTATGTTAGCGATCGTCTCCGCATTGACGATGACTGTCGGAAATCTCGCCGCTTTGCCACAACAGAATGTGAAACGCTTATTAGCGTATTCCAGCATCGCACACGGTGGTTACCTTTTGATGGGCGGTGTCCTGCTCACCTCTGAAGGCGTCGGTGCGATCCTCTTCTACCTCGTTGTTTATCTCTTTATGAACTTAGGCGCGTTCTATGTCGTTGTTCTGATTGCGAATGAGGAGGGGAGTGAAATGATTGAAGGCTACCGGGGTCTCGCCGCGCGGGCACCGTTGGTGGCTTGGTCAATGGCGATTTTTCTCTTTTCATTGACTGGAATTCCACCGTTCGCCGGGTTCTTCGGGAAATGGTTACTCTTCGCCGCTGTTCTTGAGCAGGGGTATTATTGGCTCGCACTTGTCGGTCTACTAAATAGCGTCGTCTCGCTCTACTATTATGCCCGCATCGTGAAAGCAATGTTCCTTGAAGATGCTGGCGAGGAAACAACACAGGTCTCCTTTTCTACTGGCACTTTTGCCCTCTTGAGCGTCTTTGTCGTTCCAACGATCCTCATCGGGTTCCTCAATATTTTCTATACCTTTTCTAATATCTCAGTCTCCGTGATACCGATGCAGTAAATTCTTGAAAAAGAATTGACAAACACGGTTAATTGAGATATACTTAAAAGCACGGCAGGTCTGCCAATGTGGACCAATGCCCGGTCGTCTAATGGTAGGACGCGTGGCTCTGGACCACGTAGTGAAGGTTCGAGTCCTTCCCGGGCAGTCTTCTCGCTATAAGATTGTGTCGCAACCAAAGAGGGAACAAGGTGAAACGAGTAGAATCCTCACCTGATGATTATATTGCGAGTCAAGTCCCAGGTATTCGGGGTGTTTTAGAGGAACTTCATGTCCTGATCAAGAAAGCCTTACCGGATCAGGACTGCTACTTGTGGGAAGGTGTTTTTTGGGGTGGTAGTCAACAGCAAATCATCGGCTACGGCAATTATTCTTACCAGCGTTCTGATAAAAAGCAAGTCGAATGGTTCACGGTTGGATTGGCACGGCAGAAAAATTATTTCAGTGTATATGTCAATGCGGTCGAAGATAAAGCCTATCTGGCTGAGATTTACCGATCTCGACTCGGTAAAGTCAAAACCGGAAAAAGTAACATTAGTTTTCGTAACTTGGCAGATGTCAATCTTGATGTGCTAACCGAGATGATCGAACACGCAGGAAAAATAACTGCTGATCGCGAATCATAAGCATCAGGTAGCAGAACTGCACCTATAAGAAATTGAATATAATAAGCCGCTATCGTCTAGGGGTTAGGACGGGTGGTTCTCAGCCACCAAACCGGGGTTCGAATCCCCGTAGCGGTATTTTTCTACCTGTAAGAGCGGTACCACACTTTGGAACCGCTCATTTTTTCATGTTTGCCAAAAAGGGCAACTTCAAATGAAAACGAAACAAACGTTAGCAGAAGCCCAAGTCCAACTTTTTACATCTATTCGCTCTTTTGCTGAACATATACTCCTATATGATCATCCTCCGTATGACAAGTCTGACAACCGAACATTCGCAAAAGCACAGCAAAATCTCTTGAATGCCTTACGTAACTATGCAGAGACATTAGTTTACGATGCTTACTCCCGCTATGATCCGTACGACGGGGGCGAATTTTTGACGCATGAAACCTACGCGGAAATCTTAAAATCGCTTGAGGATGATGAAACGATTCCAATGGAAGACATCGCCAAGGAGTTAGGAATTAAGTGGTAAAACTCGGATGGAAGAAACAAGCGCGTGATGCTTTTGAGAAGTTGGACACGACTATCCAGAGACGTATCATCAATAAACTCCGGGAAATAAGAGAAGATGCCTTACATTATCCTCACCAACCCTTGAGGGGTAACCTTGCTGGTAATTTTAGATTCCGAGTTGGGATCTATCGGATCATTTATACCTACAAGGATAATCTTTTGATTGTCCAAAGTGTTCGGCGGCGCGATAGAGGTTATGGATAAGACAGCAAACTCAGACAAATTAAACAACAAAAGGAAATTGCGATGCCTAACACAAAGGAACAGCAGGATTTCATAACTGCTATGCAAAACTACACAGAGCAGCTCGTTGTTGACGCGTATGCCCGCACTACCGAAGATCCTGACGAGCACTTAAGCGAGGAAGTACTCGCCGAACTTGTCGATGCCGTTGAAAGAAGGCTAATCATTGAGATGACGAAAGCAGTCAAATCAGCTGTAAATTCAATGACATCTACTGATAAGAAGTCCACGCAATCTGTCAGATGACTTAAATACGATACCCTCACACCGCTGGAGAAAATACGAATGCACGATACACCCAAACACACCAACCGCCTCATCCATGAAACAAGCCCTTATCTGCTCCAGCACGCGCACAATCCTGTTGACTGGTATCCGTGGGGTGAAGAAGCATTGGTGCGCGCCAAGGATGAGCAGAAGCCTATTCTCCTGAGTATCGGCTACTCCGCTTGCCACTGGTGTCATGTCATGGAACGCGAATCCTTTGAAAATGAGGAGATCGCCGCGGTTATGAACGATCTTTTCATCAACATTAAAGTTGATAGAGAAGAACGTCCCGATTTAGATGAAATCTACATGAACGCCATCCAGATCATGACGCGTCAAGGCGGCTGGCCCATGACCGTCTTCCTCACGCCTGACCTGAAACCTTTCTATGGTGGAACCTATTACCCACCCACCGATAGATACGGTAGACCCGGATTCCCGAAGGTGATGCACGCCGTTGCTGAGGCATTCAGCGATCAGAATGTGCAGGTCCTACAGCAAGCCGACCAAATTACTACGCACCTCGCACAGATGGGCAACGTCGTTGATCCACACCACTATGAACTCACCGAAGAACTCATGCAGAACGCTTTCCAGCAATACCGTTCCCAATTCGATTCGCAGCACGGCGGATTCGGCAATGCACCCAAGTTTCCACCGAGTATGGGATTGCCCTTCCTTCTACGCTATTGGCATCACAGTGGCAACGCCAACGCCTTAGAGATGGTCGAACTCACACTGGAGAAGATGGCGCGCGGCGGTATGTATGACCAACTCGGTGGCGGTTTCCACCGATACTCCACCGACGCACACTGGCTCGTCCCGCACTTCGAGAAGATGCTGTACGATAACGCACAACTCGTCGTCGCCTATTTTGAGGCGTACCAAGCCACTCAGAAACCGTTCTATCGCGATATAGCTGTTGAGACGCTTGATTACGTCCTCCGCGAGATGTATGACACTGAGAACGGTGGTTTCTATTCCACCCAAGATGCCGATAGTGAAGGCGTTGAGGGTAAATTCTTCGTCTGGGAGCCGAACGATGTGGAAGACATTATTGGCGAGGAGAACGCCGAAATCTTCTGTGAGTATTACGACATCACACCACAGGGTAACTTTGAAGGAGAAAACATCCTCCACGTCCAAGTACCACCAGACATCTTTGCCCGTAAGCTACAGATGGATGTCGGAGAACTGGAGACGCTCCTCGCAGAATCGAGACAGAAGTTGTTTGATGAGCGAGAAAAGCGGATTAAACCGGGATTGGACGATAAAATTCTCACCAGTTGGAACGGTATTATGATTCGCGGCATGGCGATGGGATACCAACTGACCGAGAAACCAGAATACCTCGAGGCATGTGAAAAATCCGCTGAGTTCGTCTTGACAACGCTCTCACAAGAGGACGGACTCCTCTGGCGCACCCATCGTGCCGGTAAAAGCCACCTCAACGCTTACCTTGAGGACTATGCCTACTTCATTGCTGGGTTAATCGCACTCTACGAAGCCAGTTTTGAACCGCGCTGGCTCACCGAAGCCGAACGCCTCGCACATCTCATGATCGACCAATTCGGCGATGATGCAGGCAACGGGTTCTTCTTCACCGGCAAATCACACGAGACGCTTATCGTCCAATCCAAATCCGCTTATGACGGTGCCACGCCTTCTGGCGCATCCATGGCAATTCACAGTCTCTTACGGCTCGCCAAGCATCTCGACAACCCTGAATTCCACGACAAAGCCGTTGAGACGTTGTTGCTCTACTTCCAGCAGATAGAGGCAATGCCATCAGGATCCGGGCAGTTGCTCTGTGAATTAGCGTTTCTGCTATCGACCCCGAAAGAGATTGCCATCGTTGGTGAAAAAGGGGATGCGAAAACGGAAGCGATGTTAGAAGCGTTGCACGGCATCTATCTGCCGAACAAAATCGTTGCCTTGAGCGAATCCGCTGACGGACAGACGTTACCGCTCCTCGCGAACAAGCCCCGAGTTGACGACACTGCAACCGCTTACGTCTGTGAGAATTACATCTGCCAAGCCCCGACAACGGATGTTGAATCGTTCGTGGAGTTGCTCCAATAATAACCTATACCTTCCTGCAAGTACACCGCTGGCGAGGTTTCCTAACCTCGCCTTTTTTGTTTTTTGGTTACGTCAACACCAATGACGATATCGCCTTTATGCTTGAATTTTTGGGAATTTTATTTTACAATATCAACAGTCAATTATACGGAGAATTTGCATGACCGCCCTGAGGTTTTTCTAAAAATTTCACGGATTTTTTCCATTCATTTTAGCAAGTTATAGTAAAGTCCATAATTAAGTTTACATATCTTCTGTAGGAGCGATCTCCTGATCGCGACTCAACCCACTGACAGTCGGGAATCGGAGTGTTTTTGCTGGGGTGTTTCTTCCCCTCCTACACTTCAATAATGTAATGTTAATTGTAAAATCTACTATAATTGATCCGGAATCCTGATACAAAAGTATTGGAGGAAAAGCAATGGCATACACAAGCGAGGCATTAACCGATTTAGACTGGCACCCACTCTCCAATGAGGACATACAGCACTTTGACGATAAAGGCTACCTCATCATCCGGAATGTGCTGGACTCGGGGACGGTTGACAAACTGATTGAAGTGAGCGATCGACTCATAGCGAGTGATCTGCGTGAGAAACGCCAAACATACCCCAACGGCTTATACGACGGCTTCCGAAATTGCGTCGCTACTGACGATGCCTTCATCCCACTACTGGCGCACAAGACGATGCTCTCCGTTGTGACACAACTGCTCGGTGCCCATTTGCAACTGGTGGTCTCGCACCTGATATACAAATACCCCGATCCACCGGACACACCCGATACCGCTCGCGTTCCGGGTTGGCATCGCGACTACGGCACCGCGACGAAGGTCCTTGGCGACACGGTGCCACGCGTTTTACTAAAATGCGCCTACTACCTGACCGATTTGAGTGAATCCAACTCCGGTGCAACACTCGTTGTCCCCGGAAGCAACAATCTTCCTGATCCGATTCCCGTCCCAGAAGGGCAGACGGATCCAGAGGGTGCATTTGAACCGAGTTTACGTCCTGGAGATTGCCTGCTATTTGAGAACCGTATCTTGCACGCAGGAGGTGCGAACTTAACCGATCAAATTCGTAAGGCTGTGATGTTCGGCTATGGGTACCGATGGCTGATGCCGCTGGACTATCGAACGCAGGAGCAGACCTTGTTGGAGAAACTATCGCCACTGGGTCAGTATCTGGTTGGAGAACCCTTCAAGAAGACGAAAGAATATTATGCCGGTGGTGGTGACAGCCCGCTCGCCGCATGGTGTGAAGAGCACGGTGTTCCAGCGATAAGACCAATCCATTAACCGAACATTCAGAACAAAAGACAAAGGATTGTCCTCGCTCCAAAACATCGGAGGAAAAGCAATGGCACACACAAACGAAGCCGCAATCGACCTCGACTGGCACTCACTCTCTGATGAAGAGATACGCTATTTCGACGACAATGGTTATCTCATCGTGCGGAACGTCTTGGACTCGGATACTATTGAAGAATTGATTGCGGCAAGCGACCGACTCATGGCGAGCGATCGGCGCGAGAATCGTCAACATAGTTCTAACAACTTATACAACAGCTTTCGAAATTGTATCTCCATTGACGATGCCTTCATTCCGCTACTCACGCAGAAAACCATCTTGCCCGTTGTGGTGCAACTTCTCGGCGCAGATTTGCAACTGATGACCTCACACCTGATATACAAACATCCAGATCCGCCAGGGACACCCGATACCACACGCGCTCCGGGTTGGCACCGCGACTACGCTATCGCAACAAGAACACACGGTAACAAGCTGCCACGTATTTTGCTAAAATGTGCCTACTACTTTACCGACCTGAGTGAACCCAATTCCGGTGCGACACTTGTCGCTCCCGGTAGCAATCATCTCCTTGAACGGATCAAAATTCCAGAAGGGCAGGCAGATCCAGAAGGCGCACTCGAACCGATCCTACAACCCGGCGATTGCCTACTGTTTGAGAATCGTATTTTTCATGCAGGAGCAACAAACCTAACTGACCAGATCCGCAAAGCTGTAATGTTTGGCTACGGTTACCGTTGGGTAATGCCCATGGACTACCGGACACAGGAACAGACCTTGTTGGATAAGTTATCACCATTGGAGCAGTATCTGGTTGGCGAACCCTTTAAAAAGACGAAAGAGTATCATCCGGGTGGCGGTGAAAACCCACTCGCGCTATGGTGTGAACAGCACGGTGCTCTAGCGGTGAGACCGGTTGATTAGCGCATTTGTGGAAGGGACTTGTAACCCCAATGTGGGAGGGGTTTGTAACTCCGATTACGTCAGCGTAATAACATCCTTTTTAACGATCTCTTTCGTCTCATAGTGTCCCGCTTGGGAGATGAGTTCCAGCGTTTCTGGCGATAATCGTGTCCTCACCTCTTCCGGCACGCGACTCTCGCCACGGTGTTGCGGTCTGTAGCGCAAAGTTAGAACGCAACGATACCGATCCTTCGGTTTCCAAGGCAGCGCACCGTGCGTTAAGAGTTCAGAGATGATTACGAAATCCCCTGCCTTTGGCGTGATGTTAACGACCCCTTCTGGCATATCATCGGCATCCTTAATCCTTCCGTTGTTGTAGAGGTGTTCAGGACGATCGAAAAGGGTCTTGTGTGTACCCGGAACGACCAGCAGCCCACCATCTCCGGGATGCACATCGTACAGGTAGGGAAAAACGACAAAATCGTCACAAAAGATTTGACCGTTTCGTACCTCATAACGGTTGCAATGCCATCCGAAATCTTCTCGTGCGCAATGCAAGCGGAGCCCTTCCTCCGACTCCGACACACCCGCCCGATCCGCAATCATTGTTCCACGCATCAACTGCGGTTTGTTATTCGTCAGTTCCTTGATGATGGGCCACGTGGATCGGTGCATCGTGAGTGCCTCTAAGGGTTTCGCAAAGGCGAAGCCGTTTGGGAGGTTTTTTTCGTCGGAATTAAATCCGGAAGGAAGCTCTTCGGTAGGGGTATTGATGTATTCATTCGCGGCTTCTTGTGCCGCTTTCAGTTCTTCGTCAGTCATGACGTTCTCTAAGTGAAGGTATCCGGTAACATCAAAAAGATAACGTTGTTCAGGGGTCATCATACTACTTTACTCCTTGCCATACGAACTTGGTGATTAGCGCGTAGGTGTTTTTGCTTGGGTGTTTCCCCAGGTTGAGCGGAAATCAGAGCAAACTGCTGAGGATAAAGATACACCATTCGGGTTTTGTATGGCTTGACATCATTGTATTGTAGCGAAATCCAGCAAAAATCTAAGCTGGTGCTTCCCACACGGGCCAGTCGCTCTCTTGTAACTGATTGAAGAGCTGATCAAAGGCTTCACTACCGTCATCTTCCCACTCATCCAAACGCACACCCGGAGCATAAGATTCGTCCACACCTTGCTTCATGAGGCGTTCCGCTTGCTGTAGATTGCGGTAGTAATGCTTTACACCACCGGGTAAGGTGGCAACAGAAATGTGTCGCTTCCATGTCGGTTCAGGCGTTTGGGAATACCGCTTCACGGCATCTTCATCCAACACGACCCCAAGACCGGGACCGTCAGGCACCCGCATAAATCCGCGCTGGACTTTGTGCGGTGTAACAATTAAGTCGCTTTCGTAAGCGTGGCTCGCAGTAACACCGGGTATGGTGGCTGTCGGTATCACGGCTCCCAGATGACACGCAAACGCTGCCGTAATGCCGGTGCCGACATACTGCAGCAGGATCGGTGTATTCGCAGCCGCAAAAGCCCACCCTGATGCCAGCGCACTTTTAACACTTTCGTGACTACACAGGGCACCGTCAAAGTCGCCTGCTCGAAGTCCAATCCACGGACCGGAGGGTTGACGCGACGCGCCTTCGCGGATAACACCAACACCGTGCAGATAGAATGGAATCCGAATCTCTTGATGCAAACGCCGCCAGCCCTCTACGTCATAGGCGAAAATCGGTTCTTCGAGACCCTTGACAACGGGAATTTTCTCCAGTTCCCGTAGGATCGGTAGTGCCTTCTCGACGTTGATTAACGAACCATTGAAATCGTATTCCACCCGAAAGTCAGGAGGTGCGACCTCTTGGATTGCATGCGACTGCTCGACAACATCGTAGAAGGCGCGCGCCTTACACTTCAAACCGCGGTATCCACGTTCCGCAGCGACCTGAACCTCAGCGGCAGTATCCTCAGGAGACATACACGGCATCCACCACCCCATCGCAACCCACTGCCGAACCTGTTGGCCCATTAATTTCCATGCTGGCAGACCGAGATGTTTCCCCATCAAGTCGTAGCACGCCATGTCGAGATTAAAACGCCCCTCACCCATGACGTGATCGAACGGATTCGTGCCGAGATAAGCGTCCAGTACCTCTTGATCAAAGGGCGGTCCTGGGTTCTCCCCGAGACCGACGAGACCAGTGTTGGTATAAAATTTATAGACCGTGACCAACTCGGTCATCGCGAAGTGATAGTATCTCTTACGAATTCGTTCCTCGTAAGGCACACGTAATGGAATAGATTCAATCTCGGTAATTTTCATCTTTTAATTAATCGCTCCTGAGCTGCTGCGTCCGTTTGCTTCGCAGTGAGAATGCAGGTTTCCTTCCAATTTGTAAGAGGTTAGGGATCTGTCCGTTTTTATTCTACGTTCCTTTTGGAAGCTGTCGTAGAAAAAGTTAGGCAAGGGCCCCGAATCCTTTAGGAGTCGGACGGATTGCCTACTTTTCTATACCTCCGGTTGCGGTCCGTTGGCTTGGTCATCTTTACTGTTGTTTTTCACACTTCCAACTTAGTCTATCAAAACCTGCGAAAAGAATCAAATCAAAAGTAAGGTTTCCATACTGTGTACAGGATGTAGTAGGAGTGATTTGCGAATCTGTGACGTTTCGGTATAATAAGCACTATTTTACAAATTTAACTTGATCTGCAAGCCAGAATTTTATATAATTTTACCATGTTGAACCATCAGGATAAATAATAGTACATGTGTACATCAGCTGATTTTGTGCTTATCAAATTGATATGCGATGCACCGAAGACTCTCGTTTTTGAGGTCGATTACCGTGTCCCCAGAGATATTTATCAATCGGAGCTTCGAGCCATTGAATCATCAATTGGTTTTATTAACTCAACAAACGATTAACTATGGTAAACCAGAAAAATAAACGGACATTTTCCCCGATCCGGTAGGGTTTTTGCTTGGGTGTTTCTTCAAGGATTGTATCCTCGCCTCTTTAGAGTGTCTAATTAATTCTAAGTTTTACCATAAAATGCTTGTAAAAGCGTCTTCCAAGCGCGTATCCCAAGGAGGGACCTATGTTCAAAAAACTTTCCGCTGTGCTTCTTATCGTAGGAATGTTGTTCGTCATTGGTTGTGCGTCCCACATGCACACAGTCGGTAACGGGGCACAAGGCACCGATATAATCGAATCACGGCAATGGTATGTGTTGTGGGGTTTGGTGCCGATCAATGAGGTTGATACACAAGCCATGGCAGGTGAGGCGACCGATTATAACATTATCACCGAGGTTAACGTACTTGATGCTGTTATCAATGCCTTTGTCGGTAGTGCCACAATCTATTGCCGCACAGTAACAGTCATGAAGTAACCAATAGCACATTTCAGAAATCTTCGGGCAGAGTCGATGGCTCCTTCATTTTTTACATCGGTTTTGCCCTCTTTCAATAAATTTTGGCAACCAAAAAGGAAATCTCAAATGCAATCGTTCAAAATTATCATCGAAAGGCACAAGGAGGGTTATGTTGCCTATTCACTTGATTTGAAAGGTGTTGTCGTGGGGGAAGGGAATACCTACGAGGATGCTGTCGTTGACGCGATCTCTGCAATCAAATTTCACATTGAAACATTTGGGACGAAAGTATACGAGCAAACATGAACTTTACGGCACTAACTGCACCTTAATCGAGTCTGCCCCTTTCTGAACCATCTCGAACCCTGTGAGATAGTCCGTCAAGGGCAGTTGGTGTGTCACAATATGCTCGACCTCGATTAGACCGCGATGGATATAGTCAATTGCCAGCGGATACGCATACGGACCTAAGTGTGAGCCGTGAATATTCAACTCCTTCGTGTCGCCAATGATCGTCCAGTCCACAGTCACCGGTTCCCGCATAACACTGAATTCGACGAAGGTGCCAGCTTTCCGAATCATGTGTAGTCCCTGCTCAACTGCTTTCGGGTGTCCTGTCGCCTCAATATAAACATCACACCCATAGCCCTCTGTGAGATCTAATACCGCTTGGACAGCATCTGTTTCCGACGGATTGATTCCAATGTCCGCTCCCAACTTTTTGGCGACCTCTAACCGTTTTGGCATCAAGTCAATAGCGATGAGCACACCGGGATTTTTCAGTTTCGCCGCGCCGATCATACCGAGTCCGAGCGTGCCCGCACCCGCAACTACGACGACATCACCGAATTCAATGTTGCCTCGCTGGACGGCATGAATAGAACAAGCGAGCGGCTCAATCACCGCTGCGCTCGCCGTCGGAATCTCAGAAGGCACCTTGTAAACAAGCGAGCGTGCCGGAAATTTCATATAGTCCGCCATACCCCCGTTGACGACCGGTTGAAATCCATAGATGTTATGGACTTGGCAGAGCCAGTACTTCCCAGTCCGACAGTAGCGACACTCCCAACACGGAACTATCTGTTCTGCGATAGCCATATCACCGATTTCAAGTTTATACTTCTCACCAGCCCCCGGACCGAGTTCCACTACTTCACCGATGAATTCGTGTCCAGCAATAACGGGTGCCTCCACATACGGTTTGCGGTGCTCATCACCCCAAAAAAGTGGCGCGCCTGTATAACACTTAATGTCGCTCGCGCAAACGCCGCATGCGTTCACCTTAATAACGACTTCGCCAGGACCTGCCTCCGGCATTGGGACCTCTTCGAGGCGATAGTCCCACGGTTCGCGACACATAATCGCTCGCATCGTTTTCGACATCTTTTAATTTTACCTTGCGGATAAGTAACGGTATTTGTGATTTGACAGTTTTCGTGTTCGAGTCGCTTGCGCCGTTGTTGCAAGCTAAGGGCTTTGGACCAACGAATACCTCTTAACCGACAACTGACAACTGATAACTGATAACTATTAAAAGTGTAGGATGTGATAGGCGGCGATACCGAGCGAGACATGAACGTTCAACGAGGCACCCGCGCCATACATTGGAAGATAAATCACCATGTCACAGGCAGCGAGCGTCCGTTTTGTCACCCCATGATCTTCGTGTCCTACGACAAGACAGATTTTGCCCGGATAGTCTACCTCATCGTAACGGATGGATTGCCCCGTAACTTCTAAAGCGCAACTTGTATAACCATCGGCTTTAAGCGATGCAATTGCGTCCGCCGCCTGCTCCGTGTATCGCCATTTTACCCGTCGGTGTCTCCCGCGTGCCACTTTGCGCACCAATGGGTGGGGTGGCTGTGCACTGATACCTGTCAAAATCAATTCTTTCACACGGCACGCGTCTGCTATCCGAAACGCGGAACCGACATTCACCGGGTCTTGTACGTCTTGTAGGATAAAAACCAGGTCTCTTTCCGGCGGTTCCACCCGTTTCAGAAAGTCTTTGAGCGGTTTGCCGCGTAACTGTTTCATGTTTGATAAATGAAGATGTCAGGGTTAAAAAACCCCTCCCATAAAAGATGAATTACGCTGCCTTACGCTGTATCAAACGCCGCCTCGCACTCGCACGTGCTAACCCAACATCCAACGTGATGTGAGGGTAATCGCTGATACCGAGGTTAATCGCATGTGCCGTTTCGAGATTGAAGCCCCATTCGATCCACTCGGGCATATCTGCCTCTGGAATATCACCTGCGACGATAACCTTCATGATACTGATGCCTTTACCGAGCGAATAAGCCCGTTCAATGTATTCCAGATGCCGATCAAAGGGACCGCCTTCTAACATCTTGCCCTCTTTATTGGCGGTCGTCAAAATAACTTCAAGCTCTGGATGGTCAATCACCGCATCCATGACGGTACCTGTATAGATATGCGTGGAACAGCCAATGACTCGGATTTTACCAGCCGCTTTCTCTTCTCGGAACGCGTCGAGTGCCCCTTCTCGCGATACTAAATCTTCAGGTGAAGAGATACCATGCAGTAATAGAACATCTAAGTAATCCGTTTGCATTTCCTGAAGAGAACGTGTAATGCTTGTTTTGGCACCTTCATAATCTTTGGCACCGGTTTTCGTTTGGATGACGACTTCGTCCCGGGAAATTTGACGTACTGCCTCTCCGAGGTGAGGTTGGCTCCCGTAGCCTTCGGCAGTGTCCCAAAACGTAATCCCTTCATCAAGAGCCTTCAACATTAGTTTTCCGCCGGCTTCGTAGTTTTCGCAGGTGTTGTTGAGATGTCCCGCACCGAAGCAGAGGCGTGAGATTTCTAAACCCGTTTCTCCGTATGCTAAATATTCCATTTTGTCCTCCACGTCCAGATGTTGCTCCCTTTGGTAGAAATTTCGGCGTAACCTGTAGATTCCCAAAACTTGCTCCGAAGAAGTCAGACCCTACTTTCATAAACTGGTTCAGATGTTCTTGGATATACTTTAACCGAATTTCGCCAAAAAATGCAAACCTTTTTTCTTGGTAACAAATCGGTTTTCGGGTATCATAAAAAAATAAAACGCCAGATCTTTAACTATTTTTAGAATAAATTTCTGCTGAGTTACACAAGCATATGAAGTTCCGTGGACATACACTTTTCAACAACACCCCGACCGAAATCGTCCTTGCTAACGGACGTGTCCAAACAATCCACGAGGTAGGTTCCGCCAACAGCAGTGTATGGATCGCACCTGCATTGATAGACATTCAGGTGAACGGTTTCGCTGGATTCGACCTCAATGTCGCTACGGTTACGCCGGATGATGTATTGGCGATGGTCCGTGCCCTCTGGCGGGTCGGCACCGGTTTCTTGTGTCCGACGGTCGTAACAGGTTCTTTTCAGGGAATTAGCAACACTTTTCGTTCCGTTGTGGAAGCGTGTAAAGCGGATTCACTCGTTGCGCACTCGATACTTGGAATTCATCTTGAAGGACCGTATATCTCCGCCGAGGATGGACCGCGTGGGGCGCATCCGTTAGAGCATGTTAGAGATCCTGACTGGGAAGAATTTCAGCGGTGGCAGGACATTGCCGAAGGGCAAATTACCATCGTAACGCTCGCCCCAGAGAAAAAAGGTGCCATCCCGTTTATTGAAAAACTGGTTGCGAATGGAATTGTCGTCGCATTAGGGCATACGGATGCTTCAGGGGACGATATTCAAGCGGCAATCGATGCTGGCGCGAAACTTTCCACACACCTCGGTAATGGGGCGCACGCTTTAATCAAGAGGCATCCGAACTATATTTGGGAACAACTTGGTGCCGATGAACTCTGGGCAAGTCTCATCGTTGATGGACATCACCTACCGCCTGCAGTCGCTAAGTCCATGATTCGCGCTAAGACGCTTGACAGGTGTCTCCTCGTCAGTGATGCTGTCGCTTTGGCAGGAATGAAGCCCGGTATCTATCAGTTCGCGGGAAAATCGGTGGAGTTGACCGCAGAACGATGTGTCCGATTGGTCGGGACAGAGTATCTCGCCGGTTCTGCTATTGAATTAGCGCGTGGTATTGAGAACAGTGTCCGGTTTGCAGGTATCTCCCTCGAGGAAGCCGTTTCACTCGCTACACGACAACCGATGCGTCTCCTTAACGCAGAAGCACATGTAGAAAAGCAGGCAAACCTGATTCTCTTTGAATGGGACGCGGCGCAATGTGAAATCAATCTGCTGGCGACAATTATTGGTGACGAATTGGTATATCATTCAGAGGCTCGATCCACGGAAGAAAAATCAATACGAAAATCAGGTCCACAAGCGTAGCGGAGGCGACTCGTGAGAAGGCACGTCAAAGGTGAAATCTATATTGTTCAGCCGCAAGGTAAAATTAAAAATTGGTTTGTAGTGAGTTTCTTCGCTTTCTGCTGCGCCGTCCCACTGGTTTCCGCGCAGCAAACCGATCAAGCCGCTGAATACTACGCGCGCGGGATGCGTTCAATCCAGTTAGGTCTTTACGACGAGGCAATCAATGCCTTTCAACAGGTCTTGCAACTGAACCCACAAAACCCGGAGGCATACTGTGAACTCGGTGCGGCTTACAGACTCAAGGAAAAAACAGATGAGGCATTGGAGGCATATCTTTACGCGCTGGAACTACCGGCATCGCCACGGACTCATGGTGTTGCGCATCTCTGTCTGGCGCGGCTTTACCATTCACAAGGAAGGTTTGCAGACGCTGAAAATCACGGACAACACGCCGTCGCGATGCTACCAAAGAACGCTGAACCCTTTTTTCGACTCGCCGATATCTATGTCCAAAGAGGAAAGTTAGCGTTGGCAATACGCGCGTATCAACAGGCACTGGTATTGGATGAAAGCCTTGCACCGGTCTATCAGGGATTGGGCAAGATTGCGTTCCTACAGGACAGGTTAGAGGAAGCCGTTCAAAATTATCAGAAGGCTTTCACAATCGCGCCATATCACGCTGAAACCCATTACAATCTCGGACTCATTTATCGGCGTCTCGGACAGCGTTCGGATGGTGATGTTGCAAAACAGAATCTTGCGGAAGCGAGAAATTTAATGTCATCTTTCCAACGGGTGAAAACCTATAACGATCAGACGAACCGATATCGGAGACGCTTACTGGAGCAACCCACTGCCTTGGAGCCACGCATTAAGTTGGCAAAGGCACACATTGAGATCGGTAATCCTAAGGAAGCGATTCGCGTCTATCAAATCGCCACGGCATTGCATCCCAAAACACTTCCGCTCTATCACAATTTGGGTGGACTTTACATGCAAACAGGGCAGTTAGCAGAGGCAATCTCAGCTTTTCAACACCTTATTCAGCTTGATGACACCGATGCGGAGGCGTATCTTCACCTCGGTTGGCTGCACGCTCGCCAACGCAAGTTCGCTGAGGCACAGACTTATCTCCAAGATGCGATCCAACGAGATAAAAATTTAATCCCTGCTTACTACGGACTCGCAGAAGTTTACGCACAACGGCAACTATTTGCCGACGCGATTGCTGTTTACCGACAATTGACATCCACTCACCCTAATGAGGCAAAGGCGTGGGTACGACAGGGGGTACTCCATCTTAAGAAGCAACAGGTCTCAGACGCTATTCTCGCTTTTACGCAGGCAATTGCTGTGGATGAAAACTCCGCAGATGCTCATAACAACCTCGCATGGCTCTACGCATCGCAAGGGAAACGGTTGAAACGCGCCGTTGAATTGGCAGAACGTGCCGTTACGTTAGACGTAAATGCCGCTCGCTTGGATACACTCGCCTATGCATACTATCGCTACGGAGCATATACGGAGGCGGAGCAGACGATCTTACGCGCAATTGACCTGGAACCGAATAATACCGCCTACAAAGACCGCTTGAACGAAATTTGGCAGGCGATGGAGGCGGCAAAAAAACGTTTTTAATCGTATGTATCTGTTAAGATGTGTTCGTTAGATCCAAAGTGCGTAGCCTGCAACAACGGCGCAGGCGATTCAAGTGAAAGGCATACTAAAGATGAAACCCGCATTATTCATCCGCAAGGTAAAATTAAAAATCCGCTTCTCTCTTTTTATATGTGCACTTCTTGCATCGTCTGCGGCGGACGCTGTTACTTTTGTTGAAGTGGCTGAAGCGTCTGGGATTCGCTTCAAGCATACCGACGGTGAAAGCGGTAAACGTCTCTTTAATGAGCAATACGGGTCAGGCGGCGGCTTCTTCGATTACGATAACGATGGATATCTGGACATCTATCTCATCAATGCCTGTCCACAAGGGGAAAAGTCGGATATCTCGCTACCCACAAATGTCCTCTACCATAACAATGGCGATGGTTCATTTACAGATGTCACCCGTGTCGCAGGTGTAGGCGATACCCGCTACGGTGTCGGTGCAACCACCGGTGATTACGACAACGATGGTGACATAGACCTCTATCTAACCAACTTTGGCAGCAATGTCCTTTATCGTAATAATGGAGATGGTACTTTTACCGACATCGCAGGGTCTGCACAGGTCGCAGATACCGGATGGGGAACGAGTTGCGCTTTTGCTGACTTTGACAATGACGGGTTTCTTGAACTCTATGTGAGCAATTATGCGAAATACACTCCTGATGCCGATAAGCCGTGCTATCGACACGATATTGCTGTTTATTGTGGTCCGAGTTCCTATCCCGCTCAACCAGATCTGTTTTATCACAACAACGGAGATGGCACTTTTACAAATCTAACCGAACAGAGCGGTTTGTTAAGCGTGCCTGCTGCACACGGTCTTGGCGTTGCCATTGGAGACAGTGATAACGATGGAGATGCTGACATCTACGTCGCCAACGATCAGGATTTCAATTTCCTTTTTGAAAATCAGGGGAACGGCACTTTTGAAGAAGCGGGTTTGCTCTCTGGTGTGAGTTGTAGCGATATGGGAAAAGCGGAAGCGGGAATGGGAGTCGCCTTCGCAGATTATGACAATGATGGCAAGTTGGATCTCACCGTCAGTAATTTCCAGAACGAGACGAATACTCTCTATCACAATGAAGGCGACAACTTTTTCATAGATACTACAATTCCCGCTGGGGTCGCTGAACACACACATCGTTACCTCGGTTGGGGAATCGGTTTCTTTGATTACGATAACGACGGTTACAAAGATATATTCGTTGCAAACGGGCATACGATGGATAACATCGCCGAGGTCGATCGGTCCACGACGACACCACAACAAAACCTGCTCTTTCGGAATTTAGGCAATGGGAAATTTGAGGATGTCACAGCACAGGTAGGAGAAGGCTTCGCTCTGCGTAAGACAAGCCGTGCCACCGCTTTCGGTGATTATGACAACGACGGCGACATTGATATCCTCGTCACGAACTGGAATCAAACCGTGGATCTCCTGAGAAACGATGGTGGAAATCGAAACAATTGGATACAGGTGCAAGCGATGGGCACGAAAAGCAACCGCTCCGGTATCGGCGCGCGTATCAAAGTTGTCTGTCGAACAGTGGATGGGGACGAACTCACGCAGTATGCAGATGTGAAGAGTAGTGGAAGTTATCTCGCATTCAGTGACCTGCGGGTTCATTTCGGACTGAAAGATGCTGGAAGCATCGATTTGTTAGAAATCCGTTGGTCCAGCGGGATTGTTGATACTGCAACCCATCTTTCGGTAAATCAACGGTTCATCGCAGTAGAGGGGAAGGAGATTGTCTCAGAATAAAAATTCTATTTTTCTCTTGACAAAAACAGCAATTTAATATATGTTTTTCGTAACATAGCGTAGTTATCATCACTTCCGCGTCAGATACTTGACATTACGGATAGATTTGTATCTATGCACGATAGAAAGATCAGTGTGAAGTATGTAATGTACTACAATAGTTAAAGACCACGGGACGCTCCTTTTTCGTGTCCGGTCTGTAAGGGGTAATAACACCAAGAAGGAACGCCCATGGACTTGCAAGCAAAACTACCAAATGCTTATACCTGTTTAGGTAGCAACTTGGATTATTAGAACTGTTTAAGTTCCGAAGGAGACATTCTTGTTTTGCTGCTCTTCGTTTAGACAGATTTATCGGAAAAAGGTTGAGTCTTTTTTATTCGGAACAGGTTAAGTTTTTGTTAAATTTTTTTACCCATCTCGCTGTTGATGGGTTTGTAGTGGAGCGACTTATTATCTTCGTGATGGGTCGTACTACGACAAGTGCTAATGCGGTGTCAGGCACCGCTATCTACTAACGGGTAGTCCATACACCACAGTTTGGAAAAGAGAAATTGGATCGCCCGAATTAAAGTTGATGCGGATAATACGAATTTCATGGGTTTTTTAGCTCGTTAGTGTTTTATTCGCCACCAAAATCCACGAAAGGAGAAATTTAAGTGAAACTGTTTATTTCTATGCTCGCCATGAGTGCATTGGCGATTGGTATTACGATTTCTACGTCCGCGGACATAAATGATGGCGTCATTGCCGCCTGGACCTTTGACGATGGCAAAGTGTCTGATTCTATAGGGGACGCCCACGGCGAACTTTTTAAGGCTGCTAAAATTGCCTCTAAGGGTAAATTTGGAAAGGCATTGGACGTGGATGGTAGTAAAGACACACGTGCGGATGTTGAGTTCAACGCTGACCTTGAAAAAGCCATTGAGGGAGCACATACCGTTTCTTATTGGCTTTACGTCCGAAACGGGGCAAATCACTCCGGCGTTTGGAAGGGTGTAAAGGTCGGATGGGGTGCACACTTCACCTTTCGTATGGTGACGACCAGTAGTACCGGTCTGACCTGGGGAACAACAAGTGGAGGTGCCGAAAATTGGTTCGCCACGGATGGTGTTATTGAACAAGATAAATGGTTCCATCTCTGCCAAACGGCAGATGGTGAGGAAGCAATTGGATACCTAACGCCGGAGGGCGGGAAAACCGAAATACCTGTCAGTGGTCAAGGGAATCCCAAAATTGCACCGGAACCTTACAATATTTTCCCAGAGCGTCCTTTGGAACTCGGCGCAGGTCGGCAGATTGGCGGTAATCAAGGAAACGATACTTTCCTTGATGGAATGATCGACGATGTCATCATCTGGGACCGTGCGCTCTCTGAAGATGAAGTCAAGGAACTCGGAAGTGGTAAACGTCCAGAACAGGCACTTGCTGTCAAAGCAGAAGGTAAGTTAGCCACCACTTGGGGAAAGGTCAAATCCTACCACCACCGCTAAGTACAATTGAGAGACTAAAGAATAGCGCGGGTTTGTGAGATTCTCCCGCAAACCCGCTCAATCAGGTTAAAACGATAAGGAGCTGATTATGAAGCAAATTTGTCTGTTTTCCATTTTAGCACTTATGATATTCAGTGCCAACAGTTATGCCGGGCTCGAAGATGGTCTCGTCTCCGCCTGGACCTTTAACGATGGCACAGCGAACGATGTCATCGGAGATAACAACGGTGAATTTGTGAACGGTGCCAGCACAATAGATGGGGAATATGGTATGGCACTTAACCTCGCAAACCCTGAAAATCCGGCAACCGGTGATAACAGCGGACAGTACGTCGAGATCCCATCATCGACAAGCCTTGAAAAAGAGGACGGTGTTTTTTCTGTATCCCTATGGGTCTATGTCAGACCCGGCGGTGGCAGAAACCATGCCGCTATGTTCTTCAAAGGCGACAAGGTTGGCTGGGGTGACCACTTCATGGTGCGGATGTGTACAACAAACGCCACTAACATGACTTGGGGAAGTTGCTGGGAAGGGAGCGAAGGTTGGTTTGCCACCGACAACGTTTACGCCGAAGATGAATGGGTCCATGTCGCTTACGTTGTTGATGGCTCAGAAGCGAAAGCCTATGTGACTTCTTCTGTCACTGGGGATACTGTGATTCCCGCGAGTGGACAGGACAATCCTAAAGCGATTACAACGCCATTGCTGACGTTCCCAGAGCGTCCCGTTGAAATCGGTGTCGGACGACAAGTCGGCGGCAATGCTGGCAACGACTTCTGGCTTGATGGCATGATTGATGAAGTCTATTTCTGGGAACGCGCGATCAGTGAAGACGAAGTGCGTGACCTTGCTGGCGGTGCGACCGCTGTTGCTGTGGAGGCGCAAGGCAAACTCGCCACCACATGGGCACAGGTCAAGAAACGCTAAGGGTATTAACCTGAAACAGGAAGGCTCCGGATTTCATCGATCCAGAGCCTTTTTGTTTATCAAATACTGTCGTGTCGGAGGAGATACGTGATGGACGGGTATTACGGCATTGGAGAGGTTTTCGTTAAAGTCGCCAACCTTGAGCAAGCAGCAGAGTTTTACCGAGATCTGCTCGGATTTGAAGTCGTGGAACGGAACAATCGGCAGCTTTATATTTACTTAGACAACGGACATCTTGTCCTCAAGGAAGCCGGCAGTCCAGGACATGATGCTGGCGGCCCGATGCATTTCGCCTTTGTGACAAGCACAGAACGGATTAAGCAACTCGTCAAACAATTTACTGATTTACCTTATCGGACTCGTGGTCCCTTCGATTTTGATGACCCGCGTGGAAAATGCCGGGCTTTCTTCATCTTTGATCCAGATGGAAATGAAATTGAGTTTAATGATCTTTATTGTCCAGCCGATTCGACTTAGGGATTGCTATCATACCGTGAGGAATACCTAAAATGCTGACCCATTCAGAAGTCAACGCCTTTGTTGAAAACGGTTATATCCTTCGTAAGGGTGCACTCTCCGAAACCGACATCCAAACCTATCGGAGTGCTATCGATCGAATACTCCACAAATGCCGTATTGAAGGGTTACACGCCGATCACCTACGCTATATAGATAGCAAACGCGACGATATTTGGGGTGTCAATAACATTTTTCATCCGAGCATCCGTGAACAAGCACTTGTAGAGGCACTTGCGCACCCCCAGATATTGGATGTCATTGAAGCATTGATTGGACAAAAGTTACAGTATCACCTCTGCACGCTTCTCGTCAGCTCCGAGCGGAAACCGTATCACATCAACTGGCACCGAGATTCGGCACCCGATGGAGAGGTGTCTCTTGAAACCCTCCTCAGTCGACTTAGAAATCACGTTCAACTCAACGGTGCCCTCTATGACGATGAGACCCTTTATATCGTCCCGGGTAGCCATCGACGTGAACTCACAGACGCTGAACGCACTGTCATACGACAGATGCCAAAAGCAGCGATGCCGAACCAACTCGTCGTCAAACTGAAAGCAGGGGACATCGTCTTTTACAATTCAAGCCTGCTCCACAAAGGATACAATCCTACGGACGCAAAACGACAGACCCTGCATTATGCTATTTTCACCGCACCACCGGAGAACGAACCTCCGAATCCACAGAGTCCGACCAGTCAAGAATGGCTCAACGAACCCACCTTTTTGGGAGACCTTCCTGAACGGCTCAAACCGCTTTTTGACAATTGGCTGAAATACGGATAGGCACAGCACCGGTTTCTGCTTGTAAAAGCGATCTCTCAATAGCGACTTTTACTAATCCTTCTGGCAAATCATCGCTGTGATCCAGCAGAATCGGTTGAGGAATGGGAGGCATTTGAGAAGAGATGTATCTATTGCTTTGAGGATGCGGAGGCTCCACCGATAAAATAGTGGAATAGAAATGCATTTCTGCCAGAACAATGCACTTACTGCGGAGAGATGAAACTCACGATGCTCCAACTTCTCAAATTCAGCACCGACTGTTTCAATATCCCTCACTGAAAAGTAACGTAACTTGCCGGAATACCTCAGAAACATTTTTCGATACAGCCATACCGCTGGGTGATGGCGCATATTTTCCATGAAAATCGCCTTCCCTCCCGGCTTGAGAACGCGATAGCACTCTTTCGCAATTTGCTTATGATCTGTGAAAACCAACACGGATTTGGAGATAATAAAATCGAAGGTATTATCAGGAAAGGCGAGATGCATCGCGTCCATCAAGGCAAAATTAACTGCCTCAGCGACGTTGTGTTCCGCGGCTCGCGCCTGTGCTTCAGCGAGTCGAAAAGGCAGTAAATCTATGCCAACAACAGAGGCACCCCGTTTCGCCAGCAGTGTTGCGGTTCCTCCTGTACCGGTACCGAGTTCAAGAACCTTTTTCCCTTCCAATGTCCCCATTCTCGGGAGGGCGTACTCGAAAACGGGGAGGTAAAAATCCTCCCACCAGAGCAAAAGGTCAGTTTCAACACTACTGGATTTTGTAGGCGCGAGTTTTACTTGCAATTCTTAACCAAAAACGCAGCTTGCAACAACGGCGCAAGCGGATATACAGAGAGGAACGCCCTCATAAAAACCTACGTCGTTCTTCCGCAAGGTATAATTAAGAAATCTTCCCCATTTTTCGTAGATTTTCAATGCAGCGTTCGGCACATTCAATCGGCGGGTAGGCGTAACTTTCCTGCTCAACAATGTACCACTCTGTACCACCGACGGTTTCACAGGCATCGAACACCGCATCCCACGGAATTTCGCCTTCACCGACATTCGCTTTGTCATTCGTAGTGGAATACTCTTTAAGGTGCACCAATTTCGATCTACCGGGGTAGCGTTCAATATATGATACAGGATCGGCACCGGCGCGAAGGGCATGACCGATGTCAATTTGCATCACGACATCGTCGCGGGTATTACCACCGAATGTATCCCACGGAAGCTTACCGTCCATCGGTGTGAATTCACCCGTGTGATTGTGATAACCGGTGAACATCCCTTGGTCAGCAATTTTCTCAGCAATATCGTTAAAAATTTTCGCTGTGTTAAGCCACGCCTGTTGCGAACCTTGGTACTCTCCCGGCAGTCCCGGCACTATCAGATACGGATTGCCGAGTCCCTTGTTGAACTCAACCGTTTTGGCGAGTTCGTCGCCGAGAAGTGTGTCTATCCCAGTGTGTGTACCGGCGACTTTCAACCCGAGGTCATCGCACATCCCACGCAATTCTTCGGCGGTCCGGTCATAATAACCAGCAAACTCAACGCCTTCATAACCCATCTGTGCGACTGCTTGGAGTGTTAAAGATAGGTCGCCTGCACAATCATCTCTAACGGAATACAGTTGTAACGCAATCGGGATTCTATTACTCATCAAGTTCTCCTAACGCATCTGTAAGCGCAGTTCAAACCACGCCTATATTCACTTAAGACATCGGTAAGTTAACGACCTGACCGCTATCCGCTGACACCAACCCGGCTTCGAGAATCTCCTGGGCATCCCGACTCACTTTGGCATTGCACAGTCCTTCAATAGATTCACCTGTCTCTAAGCAGTGAATGAAGTATTCAGCGGCGTTGCGTTTGCCCTCTGGAAGCGGTTCAGGCGTTACCACTTGGGTATCACCATTTGCCGGATGTAGATGAACTTCATTGCCGCTGACCATCAGTGCGCCCTCAGTGCCATAGGCCACTGGATTCGGTGTAACATAACCGACCTTTTGGGTCCAAGATGCTTCCGTGAGTCCAAAGGCATTACCGTACTTCATCAGAATGACGGCGTTATCGTCAGGAACCGGGTAGTCCTTGGCAAAGGTACCGCGAAACGCTGTTACCTGCTGTGGCAAACCGAGGAGGTAGGCACACATATCGGCACAATAACAGCAGTAATCCATCAACGCCCCTGCTCCATTTTTCTCTTCATCGTAGAGCCATTCGTAGAAGTAGCGAGAGCATCCGATTTCCATCGGACCATTATGCGCAGAGCGCCACTTGAAATAGAAAATGTCGCCAATCGCCCCATCTTTGATGAGATTCATCGCCGTGTTAAGCGGTGGACTCCATGCTGTGGGCCAGTTCACCATCAATAAAGTGCCAGCGTTCTCCGCAGCGGCGAGCATCTGATCGGCTTGTGAGAGTCGCGCTGCCATCGGCTTTTCGGATACGACGTGGATACCCTTCGCCGCTGCCGCCTCAACGATATCGGCTCCGGCGTTGTTCTCCGCTGCCGCTTGTACAATATCTAATGCCTCTTTCTCCACCATCTCTTGCCAAGAGTGATAGACGTTCTCGATGCCGACTTCTGCACTGAACTGGGCGCGTAATTCCGCATTGATATCGCCTGCCGCGACAATTTCAACGTTTGGATGTGCTTTCCAGTGGCGGAGTTCACCCCATACGTGGTCATGCACGAGGGACGCAAAGCCAACGCGATACATTTTTGCCATTTTTTAATTAGTTCCTCCTGGGCTGCCTTCCACTTCGTTTCAGGCAGGTTCTCAGTCTATTCTCGACTGGGTTGGTAATCTGTCCGTTACTCTTCAGCGCGAACCGCAATTTTAATCGCCGTTTCACCTTTAATGCGATAGCCGCCGTCAAGTGCTTTAAATCCATCCCCGACCTGTGAGAGTGGCAACTGATGACTAATCATGTCGGCGAACGGCAAACCGCTCTGTTCAAGGAGTGGTAAACCGCGGACAAAGTGTTCGTAACTGCTGCCCCAGATAGCCTCTACACGCAGATTTTTACGCATCAGCAATTGGTTAATGTTGAAGTCAATTGACCCCATATCCACAAAGTGACCGACCTCAACAAAGGTACCACTGCGTCGGGTGTACCCTAATCCCTCCGGTGTGGCTGGGAGAAAACCTGCACACTCAAAAACAACGTCCGCTCCTTCTTTGCGGGGTGTTTCGGCTTGCACAAGTTCCGTCCGCTCCTCGACAGAAGGGACTTCCTCGATATTAATTGTTACGTCAGCACCAAGTTGCTTCGCAAGTTCCAATCGTCCAGCAGGTCCGCCGACCATAATCGCCTTCGCAGCACCGCTCAATTTCGCGCAGGCAAGCGTCACAAGCCCAATAGCACCCGAACCTTGCACAACGACGGTATCCCCCAGTTTTATTTCACCCCGCATTGCGGCATGGACACCGATAGTAAACGGTTCTGTAAGCACAGCAACCTCAGGCGATGCATCGGTCTTCATAAAGCAGGTGTTCGGATAGTTGAGATACATATAATCCGCAAACCCACCACGAAAATGTGGTGCCTCATCGGGGTTCCACTGAAAACCGTAAGCACCGTAGTTGGTTCCGGGTGCGAAGATAACCCTGTCCCCCTCTTGTACCGGTTTACCCACATAATCGGTTTCTACACCTTCGCCAAGTGCCTCAATGATACCGACGTTTTCATGCCCCAATAAAACTTCCTGTTGGAAACCGTTCTGCCAGTTATGCAGATCAGTCCCGCAGATGCCTGCTAACTCCTGACGAAGCAACACTGTGTTCGGTTCAGGTTCAGGTACCGGATATTCACGGATTTCAAAATCTTTGCCGCACGCGACCACGGCTCTCCCCGTCCGACTCATATTTAGCACTCCTTCGCTCATTTTTGGGTAGCGCGTCTTCAAAACGCGCCACCGTTTGACTTGTTCATACATATCTCCGTTTCTTTCGAGAGATAAGCACAATAACAATAATCGCAACAATCGTAATTGGCAGCCAGAACGCTTCAAAAATTTCCCAGAAAAAGTTGAAGCCGATCCAAAGTAGGACTTCAATCCCAACGATAAAGGCTGTTTTACTCCACGGGAAGTCGGCACCGTACTGTTTCTTCAACCGGCTGGCGTATATCCACGAGACCACCAAAGTCCCAACTATCGCTACAAAGAATAAAAGATTGACGAGCCCTTGGATACCGTTTAAGATGCTTAACATAAGAATTTCGCTCCTTGTAAGAGGGCTTTATAAGCCCGAATTCCTTTTATCCTATAGAGACGCGTCATCCCAAAAAGATAGTTCTTTTGTAGGAGGGCTTTGTAAGCCCGAATTCCTTTACTTTTCGCTTTCTCGCTACTCAGAGTGAACGCGCTCTGGGCAACTATAGACCGCCATACTCTGCCCCCGCATGAAACCTATTAATGTGAGGTTCCCCTCTTTGGCGAGATCTACAGCGAGTGTAGATGCCGCGGAGACGGCAACAATGACCGGGATACGAGCAAAGAGTGCTTTCTGAACGATTTCAAAACTGGCGCGTCCACTTACCATCAGAATATACTGCTCAAGCGGTACCAAGTCAGCCAGTAAAGCGTGTCCGATGACTTTATCGACAGCGTTGTGTCTACCGATGTCTTCTCTGATAATCAAGAGTTCACCCTTTTCATCGAACAACCCAGCGGCGTGGAGTCCACCTGTTCTTTCAAAAACAGATTGCGCTTTTCTTAACCGATCGTTGA
The DNA here is from genome assembly GCA_965220065.1 of Candidatus Poribacteria bacterium. Taxonomy (GTDB): domain Bacteria; phylum Poribacteria; class WGA-4E; order WGA-4E; family WGA-3G; genus WGA-3G. The sequence continues at coordinate 1,452,760 of OZ244804.1, read as the reverse complement.
GTTTATAGAAAACCTCTTGATTCACATCAAACCCTGAATCCAACGGTGGCACCTGCTGTCTAACCGACTCAATCGTCATTTTGCCACAGAGTCCGCAACTCGCATTTGCATGGAAATTCCGCTGCCAGCCCGATTCGGCATCAAGATCCAGTTCCCCTGCCAGACGAACGTTGACAATATTCTGCAACGAGGATAAACCGGAAGCCTGCGTCTCAGAAGGCTCTTCATCACAGTAGGCGATGATTTCGATGTCATCGCCAGAGGTTATGAGGCTTTCTGTATAAAGAAAGCCCGCGGCGAGTTCAAAATCGTGCCCAGGCGTCCGCATGACAACGATCAGACTCTGTTGTCCCACCCGAATCTCAAGCGGCTCTTCAACAACCAATTCATCTTCGATCTGGGTAGGTTCAGTAGCTTCCCAACGCGTAATAAGTTTGGTGGATGTCGGTTGTTTCATAACACTTTACGTTAGCGAACAGATCCTATTGGGCATTCATGGCTGCCAAACCGTTAGAAGTCGCTAACCATACTTTATTGTTCACTACAACAAGAGAATCTACTATTAATTCACCCGTGAGTATCTGAGGTGTTGTTGTGTACTCCCATATATCGGCAGAGCGGGTGTGGTGTGTGTACAGATCCTTATTCGTCGCTATCCACAGAACTAACGGAATTTGTGGCGTGGGGAGAGGTGGTTTAGTTTCTAACGCCTCTATTTCCGGTTCAATTTCTAACCCCTCTGTCTCTGGCGAAAACTCGGGTATCGTTGGATCTGGTATCTCCTCTACCGGTTCTGCCTCAAGCTCTGCTTTGACTATAGGTGAAGTGTCCCGAGCACCTCTGATGTAGATGTTCCTTAAGTCGTTTTCATCCTCTATGCCTGTGTCAAGCGTTGTCGATTTTCCATTGCTGCCGTCCATTTCTGCTCGAAAGTATCCGTTGGATTTTTCATCGACATTGAACCACGTAAAGAGTAACTGCTCCTCTGCAATATCAAGTCCCACAATCTTCATGCCTTCTCGGATTTCCGTAGAGTAATAGGCATCCCACTCTTCTTTTTCCCGGTCAAACATTATGACATCTCCCTCTGCTGAAACGCACCAAATCATTTGAGGGGTTAGCAATAAGGTCTCAATGTCGTCTGCGGTGATGAAGCTGGTCTGGGTATTGTACAGAAGAGGCGGATCAACGCTCCCGCGAATTTTACGCATGACTCCGGTATCTGTAGCAAACCAAATCTCCGCTTCACCCATTTTTATGTCCTTAATCCAGGCGGGAAATCCTTCTGCTGGGGAATAGTTTATGATTCTACCCGTTAGGTGGCTGTAGTGAATGGTGCCTTGGGAACGCGTGCCGATCCACGCTTCTTGCGAGTTTGCTGCGATGGCTGTAACATCCGGCACATTTCCCAAAGCAGTGTTAATAAGTTCGGCGATGGGTTCAAACGATATCCATTTGTCAAACGCCGTCTCAACTAGCATTACCCCTTTCGGCGTGCCTATCCATAGCCGTGTGCCATCGGTCGTCATGGCTTGGATCTGATTGTCCGGGAGTCCGTCTGCATCGGTGTAAACTGTCCATTTGGTCTGATCCAAAATTTGTTTTGCGCGTTCTTTTATCTTTTCATCTCCACTAATCTCGTTGACGTGGATCGCTATATTGGCAGCTGCTTCCAGCCTACCCAGTTTTAAGTTAGTAGCCGCACGGATGAGGTGTGCCTCATAGATCCACTCACTTTCCGGATAGAGCATAACAAACCTGTCTAAGGTGTGGAGCGCAATTTCCAACTGATCCATATCTGCTTGTAGTTTTCCAATCAAGAAGAGTGCTTTTTCGTGGGATGCCATGTCGGGATATTCTTTGATTGCAGATTCGAGAAGGGCTAACCCCGCACTGGGGTCCCCCAATTGTTCAACAAGTAGGAAGCCGGTGATATATTTCAACCCTGATACATCGGGATGATCTGGGTAATAGGTGAGAATCAGTTGGTAATTATCCACTGCTACATCGTAAACCTCGTTCACAAGGGCAATATTCCCGAGTTCATGAAAAAGTGGCACGAGGTCGAAATTTGGGGCATCAAGGATGGCTACAAAACGAAATCGCTCTAATGCGTTCGCATTGTCCCCATGTTCTTTGTAAAGCAACCCGAGTTCGTAGTGCGCTGCCGGGTATTTCGGGAATTCTTCAATAGCGGCTTCAAATCGTTTTTGGGCTTTTTCGGGAAGCCCTAACTCCAATAACGTAAGTCCATTGTGAAAATGTTTTGCGGCGACTCGGTCCGGAACGTACGCCAAATTCGATGTAAAATTAAGAGTATGTCCCGCCAACGGAAGTCGCAAAATCTGTCCGTTATACTCGATTTCAAAATGGGTGTCGGTGCCTCCGCGCCAACGCCCGGTGAGTCTATCGCCGTTTTCGCTGTCCACAATGACATATTGTTGGCTATAGGCAAGGTGCTGGAAAACGAACAAAACAGCTAATGTTATTAGTACAAATGGACGGTAAACTTTTTGTTTCTTAAGTCGTGTGTATTTTACGAGTTTCTGATGCAACATAATTTATTTGCCTTCTTTTTATAGTTTTCAATTTTCAGTTAAAAAAAGGTTTTTTAAACGGAAACCTCTTAACCGACAACTGAAAGGAAATCTGCGTGGCAGATTTCCGTACTGACAACTGATAACCATTTTATAGAGTTATAATATCAGAAAGCCCCAGAAAAGTCAAGGACGTTTGAGGCGAGCTCAGAACCATTCAGTTCTCCTGTAGGAGAGATAGTCTGCTTAAGATTTCTTCGCTGTAGGCGCGACCTCCCGACGCGATTTATTCCACAAAACAGACAGAAAGCCGAAACCTTGGAAGTAGTGCTTGATGATAGATCGGTTGTCCACTATAATAGTCCTTGTCATGAACAAAATCGCGCTTCCAATTACAGAATTAAAGGAGACGTTTCAGAATGCAATCGCAGCAGGTCCTGTGGTGGTTGTCGCACCGACCGGTAGTGGAAAATCGACACAAATTCCGCCCTGGTGTGCTGAACTATCAGATGCTCCCGTACTCGTTGTCGAACCGAGACGCGTCGCATGTCGTTCGCTCGCAAGGTGGGTAGCGAAACAGCACGGCGAACCGTTAGGACACTCCGTCGGTTATACTGTCCGCTTTGAAGATGTTGGCTCTGATGCTTTAACTCGCATCCGATTTGTCACACCCGGTGTCGCCTTGCGGTATGCGGCAGGGTCGGAATTGGATCAATACGGAACCATCATCTTGGACGAATTCCACGAACGCGGTATTGAGGCAGACCTCTTCCTCGCGATATGCCGAAAAAAGCTGCGCGATGCCAGGCTCGTTATCATGTCCGCCACGATAGCGGCGCAGCATCTCGCACAGTTCATTGGCGGACAGGTGCTACGAGCGGAGGGACGCGTCTACCCCGTTGAGGTGCGGTATCTTGGTGGGACAGTCGTCCCAACATCCCGTGATTTAGTGGAACGCGTTGCAAAAGGAGTGCGTCGCGCCCTAAAAGGGACCACCGGAAACCTCTTAGTCTTCCTGCCGGGCAAGGGTGAGATTAATGAATGCCACGATGCACTTCGTAAGATACGTGATATCGAACTTGTTCCACTGCACGGAGACTTGTCCCCCGAGGCACAGGACATAGCATTCGAGATACATTCCCAACGCCGCCGTGTCATCCTCGCAACCAATGTCGCTGAGACTTCAATTACACTTCCCGGTATCACCGCCGTTGTGGATACAGGTTTAGTGCGCCAGCGTATCCATCAAAACCGACGTATTGTTTTAGCGTTACGTCCGATCTCTCAAGCGTCAGCCGAGCAGCGTCGCGGGCGCGCAGGTCGCCTCGGTCCGGGAATCTGCTACAGACTCTGGGAGGAACAGGGGCAACTCGAACAGGAAACACTGCCAGAGGTCCGCCGAGAGGATTTGACGCAATTCGTGCTGACGGTCGCCTCAACAGGCTATCGTCCGCAGGATTTGACGTTTCTCGATGCTCCGCCTGACTTCGCAGTGGAACGCGCGCAAACAGCGTTGCAAAGTTGGGGAGTCCTCTCTGACAATGGCATACTCACAGCAGAAGGAGCGAAGATATGTGCATTACCTGTCAATCCACTGCATGCCCGGTTGCTGGTAAAAGCCCCACCATCTCTCCGACGCGACCTAATTGATTTGATTGCCACTTTGGAACGTCCTGCCCCTTTATGGCAGCGCATCGCGCACATGCCGATTGAGAAGCAGGATGCCGTCCGGAATGCCCGTCAGAAAGACCTATTTCGCGATGGGTGCGATGCAACGACGGCAATCCGAACTTTACGCTACGGCGATGAGAAACCTCATCATCTCCATAGAACTGCCATCGCTGAGTGTCGCAGAATTGCAACGCAACTGAGGGCATTTTTTCAGTTGCCACCTGTGATGAAAGAGAATGCATCACCGCAACCTGATCGAGCCGCGCTTATTGCTTACCTTTTGCGAGAGTGGGACACTTGTGCTTACGTGCGTAGACGAAAAGGGAAAGGATGGGGAAATGGACAGGGGGAGGTTTTGCTTGATTCCGATTCACTCCTCCCGGAAGGACAGCACGCCACTTTGATCTTGGAAACCGTTGGTGTTGGAAAAGGCACACGCGTCCAATTGCTCGGACGCACTGCTATGCCTTGTTCTTTTGCTGACCTGGTTGATGCCGGGATTGGCATTTCGCAACTTGCCGCTCCGAGATTGGAAGGCGAGGACATCGTTGCCGAAGTCGTAACCGAATATGCAGGAAGAGAGATCGGACGCGAACGTCGTCCGCTACATGGTGCATTGCTCAGAGACGCGTTGGCATCTCTCATCCTCTCTGGATCTCTGTTCACCGGAGTTGGAGAACAACTTACACGAGCGATTGATGCTTGGCAGTTGCATTGTGCTCTCAACCCTGATGCGCCTGCCTCGGGAACCGCCGACGTGACACCACACACATGGTTGGTCTCACGACTCGCTCTGTTAGGTGTAGAAGCCGCAGAGGAATACCAACTCCTCTCTATGGACGATCTGATATTTACCGAGATAGACGCTGATGCCATTGCTGAAATTGAGGCGCAGTATCCGAGAGAATTTTCTGTCAACGGTGCAAAATTCGATGTAGAATACAATCCCACCCAAAAGTTAGTCACATTGCGATGGCAGCGCGGCATCCGTCAACCAACGTTGAGTACAGTCCTGCTACCGCGCTGGAATAATTGGAAGGTACAGGTCGACATCCGTGGGCAACTGCGAACAGTGCGTCCCACTTCTTAATCCACTTTAATTTTTCCCCAAATGGTTGTTAGCAACTGTTCCGAAGGCGAGACCTCTAAAGCTGTCGGATCAAACCAATCCGCATCATAATTGTGTCCTACTTCCGCATCTGTAAGTTGCACCGGTCTGCGATTGCTCATATCGGTTCTGAAGAGTTGCATCGTCCACGGAGCTGGGTTCTTGACCACATCCGAGTAAATGAGTTCGTCATTATGTGGGGACCAAGTGGGTTCCATAGCGACCGATTTTTCATCTTTAGTAATCTGTTGAAGTCCTGTCCCATCATGATTCACGATGTAGAGTTGCGCTCTTGACCACGATAGAAAACCTTGCTGAAACGACCCATTAATTTTGGAAAAGGCGATTTTATTCCCTCGTGGGGACCAGGATGGATAGACAACCCACGGCATCTTATTTTGTAGAAGCGTTTTTGTCGTGCGTGTTCTCAGGCTGAAAATGCTAAGTCGTGCATGTCGGACTCCACCAACCACAAAAACTATCTCATGACCATCAGGCGACCAACTTGGCATAAATCCGTCCGTTAGTTTCTGAGCAGATCCGCCATTTATTGTCGCAATGTAGATCGCTCGGTTGGGTTCCTCCCCTTGCGCGTAGGCAATCTGTTTCCCATCTGGCGACCACGTCGGATCCGTCCTATATTCATTGTCTCCGAAAACCTTCCGAACACCTCTGCCATCTGCGTCCATCACGTATAAATCAGACAATCCATCCCGATCCGAGACAAACAGAATCTGCTCCCCATCGGGCGACCAGACCGGTTCCGTGTCCCAGACATCGTTCCGACTTAAGTTAATCTGATCACTTCCATCCGGATTCATGGTATAGATCTGGTTCCCGCCATCTTGGGTTGACGTGAACACTATTTTCGCAGTCTTAGGGGCTTTCGCCCAAGTTGAAGAAATAACTCCCAATACAAGTAGCACACCGAGGGTGTAACTGAGTATATGGGACCTGTAGATTATATGCCCAAGGTTAGATATGTGTTTCATCGATGATTCCTCTAAGACTTACTCTTTACTTTTAATTTTTCCCCACACCGTTGTCAACAACTGCGGTTGTGGCGCAACAGGCAACGTTGCAGCAAATGCTGGATCGAACCAAGACGGTGTCAGATTTAAACCACGACGCGTCAGTTGTCTCTTCCGTCGAGTCCGTAAATCAATTGTGGCAATTTGACGATCCCCGTCTACGGCTTCCTCCGTATAAACCAGTTTTTCGCCATCCGGGGACCACGCCAATCGGAAGATACCCAGCGCAGGTTTACCAATTTGCTTCAATCCGCTGCCATCGCGATTTGCGACATGAATTGTGTCCTTACCTCCCAGTCCCCATTTTAACCAAGAAAACACCAGTTTTGTCCCATCCGGGGACCACGCTGGACCGTACATCCACGACGCTTCATTCGGCAGAAACGCCCGTACTGTCCGAGAGCGGAGTTCCGCAATGTATATCCGACGACTATGTGCGCCAGCAACGAAAGCGATCTCCTCTCCATCTGCCGACCACGATGGATTACCACCCTGCACCTCCGCCAAAGCCACTTGAACGCCACCGATACCCTGTATCGTCCCGGTTTGGATGCTCCATTGCGGCATTTCCGCATGATAAGCAATCCTTTGTCCATCGGGCGCCCACGTCGGTTCGATTCTTTGTGCCAAATTTCTAAAAACCCGCCGCACATTTCGTCCATTAGCATCCATTAAAAAGAGATCGCGCAGGCCCTCACGGTTAGAAACAAAAAGAATGTGTTCACCTGTCGGCGACCAGGCCGGGGAGACATCAATGGCTTTATGTCGTGTTAAGTTCACCTGATCGCTTCCATCGGGATTCATAATGTAGATATCCCAATTCCCGTCGCGATTTGATGAGAACGCAATCTTCTCAGTTCTTGGTGCCCTCGCGGATAACGGACAAACACTCGCTAACACGAGCACGAAACTCAGACTACAGAGAACAAAAAGACGTGTCATTTTTATAAGATTTTCCTCCAATAATGTAGCGTGGTGGCGAATCAGTCCTGTATTTTGATTCTTCCCCACGCTGAGGTGGATAACTCTGGTTGTAGTTGGACAGGCAAAGCTCTTGGATCAAACCAATCCGCATCATAATTACGACCGCTGTCAGTGAGTTGCTCCGATTTACCACCGTCTACAGAGATTTTGAAAATCTGAAATTGATTTAACTGGTTTCCGACCTGCTGGATGTAAACAATTTGAAGTTCGTCTCCGAACGGGGACCAGGCAGGTTCAAGCGCGTAAGGACCTTTCTCAGAAACGATCTGTTGAAACTCGCCTCCATTGCGTGGGGCAACATAGATAGTCTGGGCATCAAATACCCGTTTTCCCCATCTGTCATGAACCTGTTTGTCCCACAAATCCCGGTTCATCCAAGAAAAGGCGAGTCGTTTTCCATCGGGTGACCACACAGGATTTTCCATTGTCGGCAGTCGCTTTGCGAACAATGTCCGTTTCGTCCCACTGCGGAGGTTGACAACGCGAATTTGCCGGCTTAAAGGCAGACGTCTACCCCACTTCTCTCCTGCTCCCGCCAGCATAAAGACTATCTCCGATCCATCGGGCGACCATGCCGGCTTCCCGCCACCCTCCCCTGCGTCAGCAATTCTTTCAACCGTTTTCCCATCTATTGTGGAAATGTAGATAGCCCACTCATCACGCCGCAGATACGCAATCTGTTTTCCATCAGGCGCCCACGTCGGATCGCGCCTATCTCCCACCTCTGCAAACACCTTCCGCACGTTCTTTCCATCTGCATTCATGAGGTAAAGGTCCCATTGTCCGTCACGGTTGGAGTTGAAAAGGATTTGTTCCCCTGTTGGGGACCAGGTCGGATCGAAATCGGCAGCGGGATGTCCGGTTAAATTTACCTGTTGACTTCCATCTGGGTTCATGATGTAGATTTCCGTGTCCCCATCTCGGTTTGATGTGAAAGCGATTTTTTCAGTTTTCGGTACTTGCGCCCAAACACGACCTACGTGAGTGAACACCAGTGCCAAACCAACCGAACACAGAAGAAAAATACGCATACTTTTCATAAAATTTCCTCCTGACAGAAAAATACGTAAATACGTTCACTTGTGCCTGTTTTTAGATGCTGCCCGAACTATTCAATCCGCTCGAAGGAGCAACGAATGTTACCGCGGTAGAGCCACCCGTCGGGGGCTAATACCATGCCGAGATCTAATGTCAAATCCATCTGTTTCTCTTTCATGGAGATTCTCGGTATGTCTATCTTTAGTATTGTAGAGAGGGTTTCTCCATCACTTAAAAGTACCTGCTGAGGAATACCCTTTGCGAAATTGAACAGGAGATTCGGTATCTGAGTGCCGGAGATTGGATAGAAGTGGATCCTACCACTCTTCGGTTTATCCCCCGTATGGACTGTTCTTGTCGTGTATGTTCCATGTGTCTTCGTCATCATCTTTTCGATCTGATAATTGTAAGCAGTATCCCCACTTTTCCAGAATCGAAGCGTAAGTCCCTCAAGCCTACGAGCCGCGCGTGCGGCTTTCACTTTCAGAATGTCCTCGCTTCCACCCCGTTCCTCAACGACAAGTTCAAGAAATCGCCACTTACCGAGCATATCGTCCGATAGAAAGTCTCGGCTGCGTTTAAGTGCATCTTTCCGTCTGGCATCTTCAAACACCTCACGACGGCTGTCGCGTTCGTTCTGCATCTGCTGGTATTTCGCGGAGGTGCAACCCGTGAGGACGAGAGTCATAACACCAAGTGCCATTAAAATTTTCACACTTATTCGATCCGTTTGAAAGTGCATCGCAGCCCTCCGGCTCGCATCCACCCTGTCGGTGTTAATTCCATATCCCCATATAGGACTAAATAGAGCGTGTCCTCCGTTACGGTAATTCCTGCGATTGAAGCGATTGTAAAGGAGGCTTTTGCAGAGGCTTTCCGTCCGCCTTGTGCCCCCATTCTGCGTATTCTGTCTGCATCCGCCCGTTTCTTCTTCGCAACCATCTGTTTGATAGGTTCGGAACCGAACAGGAATTCAAGCATCTCGGGTCCCGTCCGCCGATTAAAACTGATGAAGGGGAGCGGATCGTCGCCGTATCGCTTGGTGGTGATGGAACACCGTCCCGTGACATTCGTGCCGCGATTGCTACCGCTGTAATGGTACGAGCCACGGTCCTCGGAAAATTCGAGCGTCAAGTTCTTACGCGTAGATGCCACGAGTGCGGCTTTTGCGCTGAGTATCCGTTGATTGGATTCTTCATCCTCTACCTCAATTGGTGGCAGACGGGTCGCATTTGCCTCTGAGGTTTGTCCCTCTGCCTCTATATTCGGCGGGTTTTGTGCGTCCGTTTGTTCAGATGCATCGGGTGTTGTTTGTTCGCTGATAGCACCTTTGGAAGCCACAGTCTCAGAAGAAGCCCGTGAGTTGATTGTCGGCTGAGACATCGGTCTTACCCGCTGCGCGGTAACATTGCCTTCTTCCACTTCTAAACCGACATACTGCCACTTCCCGACGAGCAAGTCTTTTACGGCTTCTTTAACCCTTTCTGGATTGTGTTTTTGGCGCGCCGCATCATAAGCCTCAATCAAGCGTTCTCGTTCATACTGCGTTTCCGGGGACACCAGCGTTCCACAACTTGTGAACACTATTGCCAAAACACCGAGTATTATTAACATTTTCATCGTTTATTTTCCTTCTTGGGGTTGAAACTCAAGAGGTTTACCAAAGTTGTTGAACGTACCAACGATACCAAAATCCGCGAAATCCGTGCTAATCCGCAATTCAGACAATTAACGTGCTCCCTATTCGATCCGATTAAAGGCGCATCGCATACCACCGGTGCGTACCCAACCCTTCGGTGTGAGTTCCATATCTCCGTGCAGAATTATATAGAGTCGGTCGTCTGTCACTTCGATTCCCAGTGCTGAAGCAGGGACATAGGAAACCCCTTTGGGCGAGGCTTTTTCACTACCTCTCCCACCCAGCCTGCGGACGTTTTCATCCTTATCCCACCACAGGGGTTGGTTGGTATTTACATAAGTTCTTCCCTCCCTCCTTTGCATATTTTCGGCAAACGCTTGCTTGCTTTTAGCAGTCATAAGCCTTGCGGGTTCGGAAGTAAATAGGAACTCAAGCATCTTCGGACCTGTGCGCCCTCTAAACCGAATAAGCGGCATAGGGACATCCCCCACTCGCGGGGTGATGATTTTACATTCCCCTGTGACCTTCCTGCCACGGTTGCTCCCGCGGTAATGAAAGGATATCCGATCCTCATAAAATTCGAGCGTTAAATTTCTACGGTTCGCCGCCGCTAAAGCCATCTTCGCCGCTGCTATCTTTTGGTTGTCTTCACGCTCTTCTACTGTGATTGGCGATAATTGCACCCGCTCCTTCTCAGATGTCCGCTCCGCTGTGTCAAGTTGAGGTAATTCGAGTTCAGCGGGAGTTTGGACGATCGCATCTGAAGGCGGTTCTGAAGGCGGTGCTGTTTCACCGTTTTCAGATGTTGGGGTTGTGGTCTGGGTGTTGACGGTCTCCTTTCCAATTTCTATGCCGATAAACTGCCATTTGCCGATCAACTGTGTCTTTATCTCACTTTTCATCTCTTCTGGGTCGAATTTCATGCGCGCATCTTCGTAATCCTCGATTAACCCATCGCCTGCCTGCCCTGCTTCTTGGTACAGTACGTTTGTACAACTTGAAAACATTAACACAAAGATAGCCAGTGGTATTAGCATTCTCACGATTTTCTCTCCTCGATACGCGTTTTTTGAAATTTGAATGTCTTGGTGGCAGGTCTGCAAGAAGAAACGTTTGCAGTTTTATTTAATCCGTTGGAAAATACAACGGATCCCGCCGCTTCGAGCCCAACCGTTGGGAGTTAATTCCATCTTTCCGTACATTGTCAGATACAATTTGTCATCTGTCACCGAAACACCGAGCCAATTATCTTGGACGGCTTTCATGGAAACGTTATCTTGGTTTTTCAATCTGCTTGTGGACATATTCGTTAAAAAATCGTAGAGTGGCACGCCTGTATCCCGGAAAACCCGTAGATAGGGAAATAGTTCATCACCGTAACGCTGTGGATTGATTTTGAAACTTCCCGTCACCTCTGTATCCCCAATTTTACCGCGGTATCGACGGAACACGTTTCGGTCCATGAAAAAATCAAGCGTAAGGTTTTGGCGAGCTGTCGCGTGGAGATCAGTCTTTAACGCCGCCATCTCTTCGCTAACATCGCCTTCAGCAACCTCCATATCTAGAAATTGCCACGTCCCCATCAGTTTATCGGTTAAGGCAGTTTCCAATTGCCGCGGGTCGTGTTTTCTGAGGGCATCTTCATGGGCTGCGCGTAGCCTGTCGCGTTCATTCTGCATCTCTTGATATTTTGCACTGGTACACCCTATGAACACCAATATTACTACTAAGGTGAAGGCACTTAATATTTTCATTCCTGAACCCTTTCAAAATAGCACCGCACGCCACCGCTTTGTACCCAGCCGTTGGGACTTAATTGCATCTTGCCGTGCATCGTGAGATATAACCTGTCTTCCGTAACTGAAATACTCATCTCCTTTGCTGTGTCAAGCCCCCGTGCACCTGATAAACCGAGGGGCTTGCCATCGGAACTTGCTGCGAAGAGGAGTTGTGAAATTTCTGGACCAGAGCGTCTGATGAACCGAATGAAGGGAAACGGTTCGTCGCCGTACCGAACAGTGATCACGGTACATTGACCCGACACCTCTGTGTTACCGTTTTTGCCACGGTAATTGTACATACCCTTTTCCTCAAAGAATTCGAGTGTGAAATTCTTCAAGTCAAGGGCATAAAGAGCGGCTTTGGTCTCTGCAATCTCCTCGCTGACGTTACTTTCCTCAATCTCAAGGTTCAGGAACTTCCACTTCCCGAGGAGTGTGTCAGTTATGTTGGTTTTGATTTTCAGTTCATTGTGTTCCTCACGGAGGTCTTCGTAATTCTGGAGTAATTGGTCGCGTTCTGCTTGCATCTTTTGGTACTCGGCACTCGTGCAACCCGTGAGCATCAGAACACAGATACCAAAGATAATCCAAATTTTCATCGGCGTTTCTCCTCATGATAGATGTATGCAGGGTAGGATTTCCTGCTGCATTATACCAGCGCCACCTGCAAATGACAAACCTTCAGTAGTTGATTGTATGTTTACGATAATGACGCAATTTTACTGCCAAAAGGTTGCTTAATCTCAAAAATTAGTGTTCCTACGAAAAAATTAAATTCGCTGTGAGACTTTCCGATCCTAACACCTGTTCCTGTCAAAATTCAAGCGTCAATCCAAAATAAATTATCCGAGGCAGTTGGGGGGCATCGAACACCTCACGTTCAATGCCAACTTCCTGACCTTGGACATCAAGGGTTGCCTCTTCAAAAATGAACCTTATCTCGTTTTTTCGGTTGTATACATTCAGAACATCAAGGAATCCACCCACACGCACTCCCCAGAGTCTCCATTTGTAACTCACCCGAAGGTCTAACTTATGATACGGCGCGAGTTCAGTGCTTAATTGTTCGTCAGCACTCGCCAAAAGCGGGTTCAGTCCACGCGTTACGGGGTCCTGGATGAGAACGATAGAGCTGATAGGTGCTTCGGAGGTCCCACTGAGATATTGCCATTTCGCACCGATCTCAAAATTCGGTGTGAAGTTATAGTTGGCGACGACACTCACAATGTGCGTATTATCGAAGAGGTAAGGTTGATAGACGGCGTCTGGATTTTCGCGGCGTTCAGCGTGTGTATAAGCGTAGGAAATCCAGCCGAAGAATTTATCTGGAATCCGATGCCGTAGGAATACCTCTGCTCCCCCGACGTACGCCGTCCCCTGATTGAGATAGTTCGCGACTTCATCGAGTGTAACCAATTTCTGTGCGTCCTTGTAATAGGTGGCAAGTTTCAGCTCGGTCCGCGATGAGAGTTCGTGCTCCAATTCCATGATATAGTGCCGTGTGAGACTCGATGCCAACGCCCGGTTGCCGTCTTTCGCTAACAGATGCGACGGTTGTGGACTCTGTTCATAATGTCCATACGCGAAACGGAGATTAGAACCGTTTGGCAGTATGAAACTCACACTTCCCCGCGGTTGAACGGAAATCTGTTCCACTACATTCAGATAGTCCAATCGAACACCGAGTGCTACAGACAGAAACGAAAGCGGATCGTATCGTCCTTGCAGGTATCCTTCGGTCCGATAAAAATCGTGTCCAAATTCGTCATGTATCTCCTCAACAGTGCGCTCGGTAATCTCATGCGTGCCGTCACTCCGTCTGGCGACTGTGACGGAATCTTCATTTTCCTGCGCATATTCAAGGACTTCCGGAAGTTCTGCTGGATCCTCCACCTCACGCGTTTCGTATTCTGGAAACCTGCCATCTTCAAAACTGTTGGCGGGACTGAACGAAAGGAGGAAACCCGGTTCAAATTGAAACTTCGGTGTCAACCGATAGGATACATCTTCACGGAGTGTATAGACCGGGACGTTAATTTTTACATCATAGTGGCCATAGTCAGCGGAATGCACCCATTCCCCATCGGGGTTCCGAGAAAACTGCTGCATGACTGGAACTTCAAGCGCGATGGTGAGAAAATTGAGAGAACGAGTCAGCGATAAATGTGAGGTGAGGTCTTCGGTGAAGTCCGAACGGAGATGGACCCCTTGCCCATCAAAACCGTTTTTGAAAAGCACAGAGGCACGTGCCCTTTCAATATCCTCGGGCACTGTTTCGCCTTCAATTTCAAATTCTTCAAGTTCACTGCTCTCTTCCTCAATCTTAAAATGGTCGGTTGCAGCGAAGGCATTGATCGTGAGACGATGCTTTTCACCCAGCGGATAGGCACATTTGAGTTGATAATCTGAAAAATAGGGAAGCTGCTGCCGCTGTCCCGTCTGCGCCTCAACGATCGGTCCAGCGATGAGGTCTAAGTAACTCCGCCGCCCAGAGGCAGAGATATACCCCCTATCACCGATTTTGGCTTCAAGGAGCCCTTCGGAATAGAGAATGTTCAAGTTAAATTTCCCATTTAACCGCTCCTCAATGCTGTCACGGGCATGGATGTCAAGCACCGCTTGAGAATCCAGCCCGAATTCAGCACCGTAACCCCCAGCGTAGATGTCAATGGTCTCAATCGTTTCCGAACTAATGGTTGACAATAAACCGCCCCAGTGAAAAGGGTAGCCGAGAGGCGTTCGATCAAGATAATAGAGGTTTGACCCGGGTTCACTGCCTCGGATGTAGAGAGCTCCGAAGTAATCGTTTGGGATGCCGATACTCGGAAGCGTCGTTAAACCTTTGAGTGCGTCATTGGCGGTCCCTGGAATCCGTAGGAGTTCGCTCCCACGAATTTCCGTGCGACTCACCGTTGGTGGGAGGCGTTTCCCTTCTACGACAACTGTTTCGAGTGTAAAGGCGGCTCCGAGGTGTATTTTGACTTCCGTGGTATCGCCGCTGCTGATGTCAACAGAGACTTTGGTTGGTGTTGCTTCCGCGGGATGCGTCACAACAAAGGTATAGGTGCCTTCAGGGAGTTCTGTGAATTGGAAGACTCCATTTTCGTCGGTTTTTTGGTGTTGGTCGGTTTCGAGGATACGAACATCAGCATCTGTGAGGGCTTTTCCTGTACTTCGCTGATAGACGGTTCCTTGAACATCCCCGGTTTGAGCTAAAGCGGGTAGTGGCATGGTGACAAACGCAAGTAGTACTATAACGAATTTTAACTTCACTCAGTCGTTTTGACCTCCGCTTCGGGCATTGATTTAACAATTCAACGTCTGATTGAGTTTTTGCGTTTACCTGAGGTTTATTTTTTTACAGTCCGCAAAAAAGCCAAGCGCATGGAATATACAAGCTTAGTTCTGTTAAAAAAGTGCATAGATTGAGTTGAAGGGAACCCTTCTAAAGAACCGCACATAGAAAATGGCTTTCAGTCGAGGTCGCCTCAAAACTCAAGTGTCAATCCGAAATAAATTATCCGAGGCAGTTGTGGAGCATCAAAGACTTCACGTTCAATGTCGACTTCCTGACCTTGGACGTCAAGGGTTGCCTCTTCAAAAATGAACCTTATCTCGTTTTTTCGGTTGTATACATTCAGAACATCAAGGAATCCACCTGCCTTCAGTCCCCAAATGTTCCATTTATAACTCACCCGAAAATCTAACTTATGATACGGCGCGAGCTCAGTGCTTAATTGCTCATCGGCACGCGCCAAGAGCGGGTTCAATCCACGTGTTACGGGGTCTTGGATGAGAACGATAGAGCTGATAGGTGCTTCGGAAGTGCCGCTGAGATACTGCCACTTCGCACCGATCTCAAAATTCGGTGTGAAGTTATAGTTGGCGACGACACTGACGATATGCGTGTTATCAAAGAGGTAAGGTTGATAGCCAGCGTCTGGCGTCTCGCGGCGTTCAGCGTGCGTATACGCATACGAAATCCAACCAAAGAACCTATCTGGGATCCGATGCCGTAGGAATACCTCCGCACCCCCGACGTACGCCGTCCCCTGATTGAGATAATTCGCGACTTCATCGGGTGTTACCAACTTCTGAGCGTCCTTGTAATAGGTGGCAAGTTTCAGTTCGGTCCGCGATGAGAGTTCGTGTTCTAATTCCATGATATAGTGCCGCGTGAGACTCGATGCTAACGCTCGGTTGCCATCTTCCGCTAACAGATGCGACGGTTGTGGATTCTGTTCATAGTGCCCATACGCCAAGAGAAGGTTAGAGCCACCCGGCAACTGAAAGCTCACACTTCCTCGGGGTTGAATAGAAAGTTTTTCCGTCACGTTAAGATAATCAAGTCGAATGCCGAGTGCTATTGACAGAAATGAAAGTGGATCATAGCGGCCCTGTAGATACCCTTCGGCACGGTAAAAATCGTGTCCAAATTCATCATGTATCTCTTCCACGCCCGTTAACCGCGTTTCCGGTCCAATCCGCGTCTCCTCTCCGATGACCTCCCCATTTTCAATAATTGGGGTAACCCTTGTTACATCTTCATCACTTGTTTCGTATTCTGGAAACCTGCCATCCTCAAAACTGTTGGCGGGGCTGAACGAGAGGAGGAAACCCGGTTCAAATTGAAACTTCGGCGTTAACTGATAGGATACATCCTCACGGAGCGTATAGACTGGGACGTTAATCTTTACATCGTAGTGGCCGTAATCGACGGAATCGAGTACCCACTCGCCTTCGCTGTTCAGAGAAACCTCTTCATTGAAAGGGATTTCAGCTGCGATCGTGAGAAAATTGAGAGAACGGGTCAGGGACAGGTGTGAAGTGAGATTTTCGGTGAATTCCGAACGCAGATGGACACCCTGGCCATCGAAACCATTTTTGAAAAGAACAGAGGTAAGCGCACCCTCAACCGTCTGAACCCCGGTTTCGCCTTCAATAGTAAATTCACTGCTCTCTTCGACAACTTTAAAATGATCAGTTGCAGCGAAGGCATTTACTGTAAGGTGATGTTTTTCACCAAGCGTCCGGGCAAATTTGAGTTGATAATCTGAAAAGTAGGGAAACTGCTGCTGCTGACCAGTCTGTTCCTCAAGAATCGGACCAGCGATGAGGTCTAAGTAACTTCGCCGTCCAGAGGCAGAGATATATCCCGTGTCACCGATTTTGGTCTCGAGTAGCCCTTCGGAATAGAGAAGGTTCAAGTTAAATTTGCCAGCTAACCGTTCCTCAATGCTGTCACGGGCATGGATGTCAAGCACCGCTTGTGAATCCAGTCCGAATTCGGCACCGTACCCCCCAGCGTAGATGTCAATTGTCTTAATGGTTTCTGAACTGATGGTTGACAACAAACCGCCCCAATGGAAAGGGTAGCCGAGAGGCGTTCGATCGAGATAATAAAGGTTAGATCCCGGTTCACTCCCACGAATGTAGAGAGTTCCGAAGTAATCGTTTGGGATACCGATACTCGGAAGCGTTGTTAAACCTTTGAGGGCGTCATTAGCGGTTCCCGGAATCCGTAGGAGTTCACTCCCCCGGATTTCCGTGCGACTCATCGTCGGTGGGAGGCGTTTCCCTTCTACGACAACTGTTTCGAGTGTAAAGGAGACTCCGAGGTGGATTTTGACTTCCGTGGTATCGCCACTGCTGATGTCCACCGACACCCTTGTGGGCACCGCCTCCACGGGATGGGTTACGACGAAGGTATAGGTGCCTTCGGGCAGTTCCGTAAACTGGAAGACTCCGTTTTCATCGGTTTTTTGGCGTTGGTCGGTTTCAAGGATATGAACATCGGCGTCTACGAGGGATTTCCCTGTGCTTCGCTGATAGACGGTTCCTTGTATATCGCCGGTTTGGGCTGAAACAGAGAGTGGCATGGTGGTGAACACAAGCATAACTATGACGAATCTCAACTGCATTTAGTCGTTTTGACCTCCACTGAGTGCACTAACACCGCATGAAGTCAGTATAAACACGGCATAATGCTGTGGGGACACTTTGGAGTGGCTAAGAAACCACTCCGGATTTAGTGCTTCTTAACTGCTTCCAAAGCGTCCATTAAAAATGTATAGTATTCTTTTTTATTTATATAGGATTCATTCGATGTTCGGTAAGGTAAATGACCTATCAACTCCAACTCGGACGATAGGACGAAAGTGTGTACCGAATGATCCCGGTTGTGTGTGATAGTCGTTTCATAGGCTTCGGTGACCAGTGTGCCTAATTTGCTTGCCTGATCACCCTTTGCCCCATTCTGAAGTTCCGGTAGGTCTCTTAGGCGAAGGAACACACTGACATAGTGTTTATTGAGCAACTTGATGACTTTAGAATCAGAGAGGACAACTGTCCTCAAGGTTTTACCGGTCCCTCAGCAAGACTCATCGTCGAAAGCACCCCATGTTAGAACGACATGAATTGGGTGCTTTTTGGCTTGTGCTTGTGCAACAACATCTTCAATAGGGTACCTCTCAATTTCTGAAAACTTGTAGAAGGCAGTCTCTAACAAATCCATCGCTTCTTTTTCAGTGATGGCAGTCTTCCAAACAATATCACGCTGATCCTGTGTGTTCCGTCCGACAAGTTCCATGCGCGGAACGAACATCATATCTGCTAAGCCATAGGCGTTGATGTCAACATTGGTATTGCGAGGTGGGAGATAGAGCGAAAACTCGCGGATCGTGTCATATTTCCGGTTGAGTATGAGTCGCCCAGTAAATTGTGCAGGGGTAAAGTAAGCACCAGCCTCACTATCAAGTAGGAATTCGGCGTGGATTCTGAAGACGATTTCGGCATAAGTTGGCGAGACTGCCCGTAGACACGCATAGGCACCCTCTGACTCAAAACTACTTGAACGAAACAGCGTCAGATCAAAAAATTTTAGGACAAACTCTGTGCCCGGATTGTTATGCATCTCCGCAGTCGCGCCGGGATGAAATTGACGAAGAAACGGTATAATGTTTTTAACATCAAGTTCCCATAGATTTCCTACGGTGAAACTCTCCTTCGGGAAAAAGACTCTGAAAGCGTCTGTCCCATATTCTCGGCTCGGATGAGCCGGTGAAAGATTATTAAAGAGGGCAGCGTGCTTGGGTGAGTTAAGGGCAGCATCAGCAAGCGGTGTCCAATATGCATCCACCTGTATTGTCTTATTTCTATTTGAGGAATCCCCTTGGGTGTCGGATGTTGAGACCTTCCGAGAAATCTGGGGATTCGCATTACCCCTTTCATCCTCGGACGCAGTCTGTCCAATCTGATTTCGGACAGCGGGCTTAGAATCCATATTATGGACGATAGGTGCATCCACGATTTCAATTGTGGGTTGAGATACTGCTTCAAAACTATAGGGTTTCTGAAAGCGAACAAAATACCGACTGCCAGTGCCTAACAAGAGTATCACCAAAAAAGTAGACGCACCAACAGCAATCCATGGAAGTAAAGGTTTCGTAGCCGTTGGTGGTGTAGGGTCGATATCGGCGACTTGCTGTATAATGTTCTTTGTTAGATTTTCTGATAACTGAACCCCACCAAGAGTTTCCTGAACCAAAAGTTCTTGATCTGCTTGCAGACGCTTTCGGGCACGCTGAAGCCGGCTAGCAATCGTGTTCACCGACACCCCTAAAAAGTTACCTATCTCCTTGAGGGTCATTTCGCCGAGATAGTAAAGCGTCACGATAGTGCGTTCGCTCTCTGGTAGTTTCTCAAGAAGTTGTTCAACGATTTCATACCGGCGTTCAATGGCTTCCGCCTCGCGCTGTTCGGAGACATAACGTTCATAATCTGACTTTTCTGTTTCTTTCACAGGGGTCTCCTCCAACGATTGAACTATTGGTCTCCGCTTGCGCATCCAAGCAATGCAGTGTCGATTGACCATAACATAGAGCCATCCAGCAAATTGACTGGGATTTTTGAGCGTCGAGAGTTTTTTATACACCTGAAGGAAGGTGTCTTGTGTAATCTCTTCAGCATAATGAAAATCACCTATCTTCCGCCACGCAAGCGCATGAACACTTCTTTGGTACTTTTGGACTAAGCGGCTAAACGCGGCTTCGTCGCCCGACAGTATTTCGTGAATCAACTGGGTATCGTCTTCTCTTTCCACGAGGTATCCTCCTAATCTAATAAAAAAATAATAATCTTATAATGTTAAAGACGCGATTTTATGTCAGAAATTGTGCATTTTGAGAAAAAAATGAAAATGTATAACGATGCATTGTTCAATACAGTTTCTGAGTTTGCCTAAAATTTGTTTATCTGTCCGTACGCAAAAAAGCCAAGCACATGGACCTCCACATGCTTGGCTTCTCTGTTTTTAGTATCTGTCCAAATGTTATTCCTGATGCAATGTAACCGACCGACGCGGTGGACTAAATTCCTGCTCTGTCAGCGGCACCGCCATATTCCGATACACCTGAACGCGATAGGATCCAAAGTCCGGCACGAACATCAGTCCATCATCACTAACGGCAACAGATTTCGGCGAACGAAGGTATTTCTGCGGTTCCAGGTCCGCCATATCGCGCATCCGATTTGGGCTAGCGTTCGTCATCATGTAAGCCAGGGACACTGTTGACAAGGTGGCATCTCCGAGGAATTTCTGCACATACCGCCCTTCAGCGTTGAAGAGTTGAATACGATCATTCCCTCGGTCAGCAACATAGATATCGCCGTGTAAGTCAACGTCAATTCCGGCGGGACGGTTGAGTTCACCATTGCCACTACCGGATCTACCGAATGCGAAGAGGAATTCTCCGTCGGCGTTGAACTTCTGCACCCTATCGTTTCGCCAATCGGAAACGTAGACATCGCCGAGTTCGTCTACGGCGACTCCCCACGGCATGTTGAATTCACCGTCACCGTCACCATGACTCCCCCACCCCAAGAGGAATTTCCCGTCTTTTGTGAATTTCTGCACCCGATGGCTCAGACTGTCAGCGACATAGAGATTCCCCTCTGGATCGAAGTCGATACCCGCGGGACCGTTGAGTTGCCCCGACTCGGTGCCGTGCTCACCCCACGTGCCGATGTGTTCACCTTCACTATCGAAGGCGACAATCCGATGCAGGTATTCGTCGGACACATAGAGGTTCTCTTCACTGTCAGCGGTAATTGTCACGGGCCATGTGAATTGACCATCGCCCTGTCCATAGCCACCCATCGTGCCGAGGTCTTCGTCATCAACGTGATATTTCCGAATCATCGCCGTGCCATCGCTACGGCACATGATATATATACGTCCCTCTTTTCCGACTGCGATATCGACCGGAAAGTTGGTCGTTCGCCGCATGCTCAGGGTTTTGTGAAATGGATATCCGGCACGCAGCAAACCGTAAGGTCTACCCATAATTGCCTCCTACCGTTATTCTTGAGTCAGTTTGCAAGCTACACTGAAAACGGATGAATCTGTTCAAAATTCCCGCCGACGATATGGGTCGGGTCTACACCCATCCACTGCTCTAAAAGCGTTCCATATATGCCACGGAAGTCGATGGTGTGTTCAAGGTCTTCACCGTGTACCCAACGGGACGGATCCAGAGACGGATATTCCGAGTAGAGTCCGCCTTTCACTCGATCCCCGATGATGAACGCGCCACCACCAGTGCCGTGATCTGTGCCGCTGGCATTGTCTCGGATACGTCTTCCGAATTCCGTGAAGACGTACATGACGATCTCTTCAGAGGCATTCTGCGACCGTAGGTCCGTGAAGAAGGCTTGGATGGCTTCCGTAAGTTCTGTCAGGAGTCGTGGGTGCGTCGGGACCTCGTTGGCGTGGTTATCGTAGCCGCCGTGCTGCGTGTAGAAAACGCGTGTACCGAGATCGGCGAGGTGGACCCGTGCGACATCCCGTAGGCTCTTTGCGATCGAGTTTTGCGGGTACTCCACTTCGGATTTATACATCGCCGGTGCCTTCTTAAGTTCATCAGCACCTTTAATCACATCTAATCCGGTCTGGCTGAGATAGTCCATCACGATACCAGTGCCAATCGTGCTACTGTACATCCCTTTGAATATCTCAAGTGCTTTTGTCCGGTGTGCTTCATCACCAATGCTGGTCATCAATCCGTAGTTATCCAAATCGCCAACGGAGGTGACGGGGATACCGGAGAGTGCACAAGCGCGCGGAAGCCCTTGTCCGAAACTGACACCTGTTAAGACGTTGTGGCTCTGCGGATCGAGTTCACGGACGAGTCTGCCGACCCAACCTTCATCGCCGATTTTCAGAGGTTCACACGTATGCCAGATGTCCATTGCCCGGAAATGTGAGCGGTTTGAATCGGGGTAGCCGATTCCCTGCACAACAGCGACCTCACCCGCATCAAACATCGCTTTCAGTGGAGCCGCCTGTGGATGCCAGCCCAAAGCGTCGTCTACATCTGACGGTAGTACGTCTTCGGATTTAATGCCGACAACCGGACGGGAATCGTGATAAATCCCCGCTGTATAGGGGATAAGTGTGTTCATGAAGTCGTTGCCGCCTGACAGTTGCACAACGACAAGGACGGGGTCTTTCTTGATAGTACTCATTGTCGATGTCTCCTATGTTTGCAACCGCGGTCACGTGACCAGCATTACAAACGATTAGCCAAGTTGATACTCTCTTGAAGCCACGATTAACTGGAGCATACTGACAACCCGCGCTTGGTTCTCCTCTGCAGCGTCATCATCTCCAAGGTTGAGTTCACCGTTCGCTTCCGCAAATTGGGTTAGATACTCACGAGTCGTGTCCCCTATCGTCAGCGGTCCGGCGAGTTCAAGGCATTTGTCCACAAACGCTTCGGGTGAGAGTGAGCCACCATTGTCTCCTAAGCGTGTAATGATGTCCTGAATTCCGGGTTTCGATGCGTCGCTGACCTCGTTAACGGCGAAATTGACGCGTGCAGTCAGCAGACCACCATCAATCCACTCTTTACCCGTGTGCCAACCTTCTACGGTAGGTGGATCCATGAGTTTCTGTCCCATCAATTGCGTGGCACTGGCATATTGCCCTATTCCGGGTTGTGGACCTTGGAAGGTGCCTACCAGTTTCACGATCCCCATGACGAGCTCCGTTGGACTTTTCACCTTCTTGAATTGGGCTTCTTTGAAGAAATCGGAATTGAAAAGGACACTGAGGACGTGGGAGATATGCCCATCGGATGCCATGAATGCGTCTGCGAGTGTCTCAATCGCATCTGGATCCTGCGGCGGCGTCACGTTCCACGACGGCACCTGCGGCTCATCTGCGACAAAGAAGTTATAGAGGTGTCTCGAGATAAATCTGGCACACGCGGGTTGTTTGACGATGATGTCAATGATGTCTTCACCGTTGAGATTCCCGGTATGCCCGAGGAAGGTTTTCTCGCAGTCATCGTGTTCCTCTTCATCAAATAAAAAGGGTGGCGAGTAGTAACCGTGCGGATACAACGGAATCGGTTGTCCGAATGTCCAGCCTGTAAAAGCGAGCGCGCAGCTCTTTATATCATCTTCACTGTAATTGCCCACACCCAATGAGAACAGCTCAAGGAGTTCTCTCCCATAGTTCTCGTTGGGTTCGCCCTTGCGATTTTCGTTATTGTCGAGCCAGAAGATCATCGCAGGATCTTTGGAAAGTTCGAGTAGGATGTCCCGCATCTGTCCCATACCGACGCGTCGCAGCATATCAATCTGATTTGAGGACGCGAGGATGTGCTGATTTTTGCCTAACCCCGTCGCAAAGACATGGTGCCAGAAGAGTGCCATCTTCTCTTGAAGTGGACATCTACTGTTCAGCATCCGATAGATCCAAATACCGACATAAGCACCTTCGCCGCCGAAGTAGCGTTCTAAAATATCTTCATCAATGGGGGTCCCGCGTTCAGGATGGACGAGATCGTCAACTACATTTTCGTAGCCTTTTTCGACGTAGGCTTCCAACTCGGTGCGGGTTGTTCCGAACCCTGCGCGGCGCATGAGGTGCGCCATTAACGCAACATCGTTCGTTGACATGTTCACCTCCGATACGTTCTGCGTGAGGAGATCCCTCACGTGAGTAACTTTCGATGAAATACCGTTCTGATGTTCGGTTTCATTGAATTCGAGAAACCGCGATAAGATTGCCTATATCTTATAATTAAAGTGAAAAATATGTCAAGTTTTTTGTGTTTTACTCTAACCGCCAAGATTTGTCTGCATTCTCTGCTATAGGAGCGAGGTGTGCTCGCGACCTTACTCACTGCTGACTATCGTTATCTTAACTGAGAACTGAAAACCGACAACTGATAACTAATTTTTACATTTTTTTCAGATTATGCACAATTCCCATTCTAAAATTGTGTCTTTAATAATAGAAGCGGTTCTCTTGCTGAACACTCTTAGGTCAAACACACGTTTTTAGACGAAACAGGAGGAAAAAATGATACACCGACACATCCTGACATGGCTCTTTTTAATCACATTAATTCCGCTGAGTGCCAAAGCATTCCCACCCGCTTCACCCGCAGGTGGAAACTATCTAACCCTCGATGGCGTGGACGACTATGCCGTTTTAGACTTTAAAACCCATGGTGTACTCTTCCCAAAAGACACGGAGGAGTTTACCGTCGAAATGTGGATATATCCGACCACACCGCCTGCTGGGAATGTATATGCTATGATTCTCAGCCAACAGGTGCGAATGGAGGTCGCGAGCGATAATGGTCACTGGGAGAACGTAAAAGAAGGTATTGATTGGCAGCAGGGCGATTTATTCCTAAAAATTCGAGCGCATATTATGGTTAAAAAAGGAGTTCCCGCTGAGATAGGGCGCATAGTAGCACTTTCCCCGAACCGGTGGCATCACATCGCATATCAGTCAGATGGAAGAGCGCAAGCAAACATCATTAACAATTTCGCAATAGTAAGGGAATGGCGGAGAGGATGGCCGATCGCACACGATCTCTCACACTTCGAGCATCCAAAGGATTTTACACTCGGAGGGTTTGGAAAGAAAATTAAGATGCCTTTCGGCGATCACTTTCGGGGATCCTTTGCCGGGTATATTGATGAGGTCCGTATCTCGACGGTGGCTCGTTATGATGTCAGCAAAGACGGGTTTACGCCGAGTCATAAATTCAAAAAAGACCGGCACACAATCGCGTTGTGGCATTTTGATGAACCCGGTGGAAGACGGAACTTCTCAGATGCCTCGGGGAATGCACATCATCTGATCGGTGAAGGTGGCGCGAGGACCGGCATCCCACTCGCAGTCGAACCCCACGGAAAACTCACAACAACATGGGGAAGACTTAAGCAATGAAATCTCTTGTAGCAGGGATCTCCGAATCCCGACGCTTAACTGAAAACTGATAACTAATCTTCACATTTTTTGAAAATATGCACAATCTCTATCCTAAAAATGTGTCTTTAATAATAGAAGAGGTCTCTACCTGAACGTTCTTAGGTCGAATATACATTTTTTACACGAAAAAGGAAAGGAGATGGCGTTTCCTCCCCGAATAAATTCGGGGATTTCCACGCCGAAGATTTGATGGAAATCGCAATTGTTAATCGAAAAAACTGGGTAGTGATTTTAGGCGTTGTGTTGATGACCATCGGCGCGCAGGGCATTAGTTATGGTCAAACTGCGGACGAGTATCCGCCGTCATCACGTATTTCCCTACTCAGAGACGGAATTAAAGCATCCCTTGCGTGGCCAGGAGGCGGAACAATAGTCTATTCTACAACAAACCGAAGGGCTGATTCTGTCGATTCAATCCGCAACTCCAGATGGCAGAGGCGGGATGATTCAACGAGCCTTTGGGTTGATGTTCCTGACTCAGAAAGAGTTACCGGATTATACGGCTATGTGGTAACGCTTCCCGGTGAATACAGATGGATTGGCGAAATTAAAGTGGAGGGTGTATGGGGAAAATACAGCAGCCGGAATATTCTTCAGCTCACGCCAGACGGAACAGTGACGAGCATGCCAGCAGAAGCAGAGGGTATCCCGAGCGAACAACACAAGTTGGCACTTGAGGGGCATACGCATTATGTCCTTGCCTTAGCGTTCTCCCCTGATGGTCACACCTTAGCGAGTGGGAGTCGGAATGGAAATATCCGGTTGTGGAATACCGACACCGGCGAATACAAACTGACGCTTGAAGGGCATACAGATGGTGTCACTTGTTTAGCGTTCTCTCCCAATGGTAGTACGCTGGCGAGTGGGAGTTGGGACGATACGGTTCGGTTGTGGGACGCAGAAACCGGGCAACACCTGCAGACACTTGAGGAGCATACGGACGGTGTCCGTTCTGTAGTGTTCTCCCCCGATGGTAGTACGCTGGCGAGTGGGGGTTATGACAATATGCTTCGGTTGTGGGACGCAGAAACCGGGCAACACAAGCCTGCACTTGAAGGGCATACGGATTATATCCGTGCTGTGGTGTTCTCTCCCGACGGTCGCACGTTAGCGAGTGGGAGCTACGACAGAACGCTCCGGTTGTGGGATGCTGGAAACCGGCGAACACAAACTGACTCTTGAAGGGCATACGGATGGTGTCCTTACTGTGGCGTTCTCTTCTGATGGTCGCACGTTAGCGAGTGGGAGTTATGACCGGACGATTCGGTTGTGGGATGTGGAAACCGAGCAACACCTGCAGACGCTTGAGGGACATACGAGTGATGTCACTTCTGTAGCGTTCTCTCCTGATGGTCGCACGTTGGTGAGTGGCGGTGAGGACAATACATTTCTGTTGTATGACGATACGGTTCGGTTGTGGGACGCGGAAACCGGGCAATACCTACAGGCCCTTAGAGGGCATACGGATGGTGTCACTTCCGTGGCCTTCTCTCGGGATGGTCGCACGCTGGCGAGTGGGAGTTATGACAATACGATTCAAGTGTGGGAACTGGCACCCGCCATGCCCACTGTCGAACCCTCTCAAACCGTCACGTCCGTCAGCGAACCAGCCCAACTCGAAGGTGATCTCAATGCCGACGGGGTCGTCAATATCCAAGATCTCGTCCTTGTTGCGTCGCAGTTTGGTCAAACTGGGCAGCATACAGCAGACATCAATGAAGATGGTGTGGTCAACATTCAAGACCTGGTCTTGGTAGCAGGGGCGTTTGATACGACTGCATCGGCACCCGCTGCACATTCACAAGTCGTTGAGCCGCTCACCGCAGGAGAGGTCCAGCGGTGGCTGCGCGGCGCGAAACAACTTGAACATACAGATTCAACAATGATAAGAGGGATCGTAGTGCTTAAAGACCTTTTGGCACTTCTGACACCAGCAGAAACCGCCCTACTGCACAACTACCCGAACCCGTTCAACCCGGAGACATGGATCCCTTACCAGTTAAAAACACCGACAGAAGTTCGCATCGCGATTTACGATCCGCGTGGCGTTCTGGTGCGTGAACTGTCGCTCGGATATCAGGTAGCGGGTCGGTATACCTCACGCGCGCGTGCCGCGTATTGGGACGGCCAGAACACAGTCGGCGAACCGGTCGCCAGTGGTCTGTATTTTTACACACTGATCGCCGGGGATTTCTCAGCAACGCGGCGGATGGTGATTCTGAAGTAGCGGTGTCATGGGTGTGTGAGCGTCCCCATAACTATCAATTTAGGCACCTTTGAGAAAAAATCTCTGAATCCTGGGGAAACACTTTCTTCGCATTGCATTTCAGCGTTTGCAAAAACACTCGTAACTGAGAACCGAAAACTGATAATTGATAACCAATTTTCACATTTTTCCCAAATTATGCACCCTTTCCGCCCTAAAAATGTGTCTTTGAACAGTAAGAGAAGGTTCTCTCTTGTATTCACAAAATATGGAGGCACTCCCAATGTTGAACGTATTCAATTCCAAAAGACCCATCATTCTTAATGACTCTTATGAATTCTCTCAAATCTGTAGAACATGGTTTGGCAATCTTAGTTTGTTCGACAGGTTACAACACGACAGACGCTTCTAAATATTCATGGGGGAATATAGTAATGAAAACAGTAAAACTGTTGGTGTATGCCGTAACGAGCCTATTGGTGCTGAATGTGAGCGTTTCTCTGCTTCTTGCCCAAGCACCGACAACTCCCAAAATCTTGTTTACCTCCGTGCGCGATGGGAATTACGAAGTCTACATTATGAATGCAGATGGCAGTCATCAGGTGAACTTAACGCAAAATCCCGCAAACGATTTTCAAGCCATCTGGTCTCCCACCGGCGAACAAATTCTTTTCGTCTCCGATCGCAACGATGGTATTTATGACCTGTATCTGATGAATCCTGATGGATCCGATATCCGACGCGTCTTTAAGAGAAATAGAAAAATTAATAGAAGCCATCCGACATGGTCGCCCGATGGCAAACAGATCGCTTATAGGGGTATAGACTGGAATTGCTCCAGATCTACGATCTACCTTGCGACTTTAGGAAAAGAAAAAGAAGAGGAACTCGTCATAGGCGGCACGGATCCGGCGTGGGCACCCGATGGAACGGGAATCGCGTGTAGTATAGATGAACGCCTTACGTTTGTTAATCTCCGCACACGAGCGCGAAAACAATTCCTACCTAAGAAAGCGATACAGTGGCAACGCCGTCCATCTTGGTCGACGAGAGGTGATAAACTCGTCTTTTCAGGGAACAACCATGCGGTCGTCTTGGATAGGCAAGGACGCAATGCATGGATGGACAAAAATACAATCTTTATTATCAACCGAGACGGCACGGGTCTCCATCAGCTTGTTGATGAAACAGGTCCGTATGCATGGTCTCCTGAGCTATCGCCGGATGGACAAGAAGTGCTTTATACACAAGGGGTTAATGGAGCACACCAGATTTTCAAAATTGATGTGCGCAACGGCACTCAAACGCAGTTGACGGATAATATATGGAATTTTGGCGGGGAT
Source organism: Candidatus Poribacteria bacterium (assembly GCA_965220065.1). Lineage (GTDB taxonomy): Bacteria > Poribacteria > WGA-4E > WGA-4E > WGA-3G > WGA-3G. The sequence goes on along the minus strand of OZ244804.1, from coordinate 1,424,128 downwards.
TGGTTCGATCCTGCACACGCCTTGCCAGTTTCCTCACAACCCCACTTGCTAACTGCGACATGGGGAAACGTAAAGCAATCGGAATGAGATGCCAAGATGCTTGCGGAATCTGTGCTGCCTGCTCTAAGGAGGTTTCATGTAGCATAAACTAACAGTTCGTGCTACAGTATCCCCAACTCACGTTAATTTATGAATTGTTGACTGAAAACCGATGACTAATTTTTACATTTTTCTCAGATTATGCACACTTTCCACCCTAAAAATGTGTCTTTAAAACAACAGAAGGGGTTCTCTTTCTGAACGCTCTTATGTCAAACTCACGTTATAGACACCTAAGGAGAACATGATGTTCACAAAATACAGGTATTTGCAATGGGTTTTTATCCTCTTATTTGTTGTTGTGCCTGACAGTTTTGCTGGGGGTTGGGAACAAATAACTGAGCTACCAATATGGAGGATGGGGGATGCCACTGCTGCTGTCAAGGGTAAAATTTATCTCATCGGCGGTTTCGACCACCATGAAAATTTAGGCGGGCGTGCACCCGCGCTTTCGACTGTAGATGTCTACGACACACAGACGAACACATGGCACACGGCTGCAAATATGCCGACACCGCGGGTTGCACCACAGGCTGCAGTTTTTTCCAACAACATCTATGTGTTTGGAGGCTATGACCGAAAGGGACCCCGGGGTGCATTCAGATATAAAAACAATGTCGAGATGTATGACCCCGGCACCGATACATGGGTCAAGAAACGGAATATGCCAACGCTTCGTGAGGGTTTCACCACAGCGGTCGTTAATGGAAAGATATACGTTATTGGTGGGAGAATTCAGAAAAACAAACTGGGCGCAGGAGCCGCCACAGGTCTTGTTGAGGTCTACGATCCGTTGACGAACAGATGGGAGAAGCGCGCAGACATGCCGACAGAACGAGGCGAGACCAATGCTGTCGTTGTAGGCGGTAAAATTTATGTTCTCGGCGGTTATACGTGGCGGATGGTCCCCGGCCTTGCCGAACGTTTTGTTAGACGTATTGAAGAATATAATCCGAAAACCGACAAATGGCGTAAACTCCCTGACATGCCAATGTTCAGAGGTTGGTTCGCAACCGTTGCCGTTGATAATGAGATTTATACATTAGGGGGTATGAATCTGGAAGATCATAGGGTTGCGTATATCAGCGATGTTGATGTTTACAATCCAAAAGTTGGCAAATGGCGCAAAGTAGAATCAATGACCCTCCTAAAAGGGACAACGGCAGTGGTTGTGAAAGGCACAATCTATGCCTTAGGCGGTGTCATAGGAGGCAGCAGATTTTCGCCAATCGTTGAGGCGTATGATACCGGCTTTCTATCGGTTGATCCCAGAGATAAACTGCTAATACATTGGGGAAAACTCAAAAAATCCGATTAAGTGGAGATAGCTAAATTTGTTCGCGCACCGTGGAGGATCCTGATGGTGGAAAACGATGTTCAACTGATCCGTAGAATTTTGTCGGACGATAACGAGGCATTTAGCATCTTGGTCCAAAAGTACCAAAAGAGTGTCCATGCGCTCGTGTGGCGGAAAGTTAACGATTTTCACTATGCCGAGGAAATCACGCAAGATACTTTCCTGCAAGCATACAAAAAACTCTCGACTCTCAAAAATCCCAACCAATTTGCGGGATGGCTCTACGTCATTGCGAATCGGCTTTGTATTAATTGGCTCCAACGCCACAAACCTGCGATGCAATCGTTGGAGGACACGCCTGTGGAAGAAATAGAGGAATCCGCTTATAATCATTATGCCGCGGAACAGCGCGAAGCCGAAGGCACCAAATATCGCTATGAAATCGTCCAAAAACTTCTGTCTAAACTGCCGGAGAGTGAACGTACAGTCGTGACGCTCTACTACCTCGGTGAAATGACGGCGAAGGAGATAAGCAAATTCTTAGGGGTCTCAGTAAACACGATTACCAGTCGACTGCGGCGGGCACGAGAGCGTTTGCAGAAGGACCAAGAACGCTTGGTTCAGGAAACTCTCGGCGGCGTGCAGTTACCCGCTAACCTCACTGAGAACATTATGCGACAGATCGCTGACGTGAAACCGATACCGACACCGATTGCAAAGCCGCTACTTCCATGGGGTGCTTTTGGGATCGCGACCCTTCTGGTTGCATTGCTGTTAGGCGCGACCGGTCAATACCTCGTCCGCTTTCAGAGACCCTATAGTTTCGAGGCAGTCTCCGAACCCACAGTTGAACTTGTTGACACCTTTATCCTTCTCGATGTCGATTCAAAACCCGACCTACGGAACCAAGTCGGACGTGCGACTTCCGACAATAAAAACATCGGAACAGGCGTACAGACTTCTGAGACCCCATTGGTATCCGATACACAGGGGAATTCTCTCAGATTTTCTACAGCGCAGTGGACGCAGAAAGCGGATATGCCCACGGCTCGATCTTACTTTGCTACCTCGGTTGTGGATGGAAAGATATTCGCAATAGGGGGACAAATTCGGGTCGAAACGGACGTATTTGGGGATCTGACTCTTTCCAAGGTAGAAATGTACGACCCGGAGACCGATACATGGGAACCAAGGGCAGATATGCCGACAGCTCGGTCTGCCGTATCTACCTCGGTTGTGGATGGGAAAATCTATGCCATTGGTGGAGAGCAAGTAGAGAAAGTTAAAGCGTATAAGGGGTGGATCAACAATGTTAAAGATCTTCCAACCGTAGAAATGTATGATCCATCAACGGACACGTGGACGCAGAAAGCGGATATGCCGACGGCTCGAGCTTACCTTTCTACCTCGGTTATGGATGGGAAAATCTATGCCATTGGTGGCACATCAATTGCTCATGAACGATACCGATTGGAAACTGTGGAGATATATGATCCGTCAACGGACACATGGGCAAAAGCCAGAGATATGAATCAGGCACGTTCTTGTGCCGCGCTCAGTGTTGTGAATGGAGAAATTTATGCGATGGGTGGATGGGGAGTACCCGAGATTCAGGACCAGCCAGATCTGATTCTTTCCAGTGTTGAAGTTTTCAATCTAAAAATGAATCGATGGCAGGAAACGACAGGGATGGTTGCCCCGAAAACGAATCACACCGCAAGCGTAATCGATGGGAAAATCTATGTCATGGGTGGTTACTTTCGGGAAGGTGAGGAATATAAGACCCTCTCAACGATTGAAATCTACGATCCCGCAACCGACCGTTGGACCCAAGAACCGGACATGCTGATTGGAAAATCGGGACATGCGACTGAAGTCATAGATGGTCAAATCTATATCTTTGGAGGAGACAATTCCGTTGGTGGGGGTCCATTCACGAGTGTCGAAGTTTACGACCCAAGAGCAGTTTCCCGGCGCGCCAATTCAATAGGAAAGTTGTGAAAACGGTGCAAACGAATTAAAGTCGAGGATATGCATTTTCCTTTAAAGCTCCCCTGACACCAGATTTCGGAATTGGGAAGGAGATTGGTTCGACCCTACGTATGCACTGCCCGTTTCACCACAACCCGAACTGCTAACCACAACATGCGATGGGGTGAAAAATGAGAATGAGATGCAAATATGCTCTCGGTAGAATCCGTAATGTTCGCTCTGCTGTACGGGTTTTATGTTTTTCTGGTGTTATCATGTTTTCTGCGTTATAATTGCCCCTTTAACGCCGTAACTATGTGATCCAATATACTCTTCTGAGTAAACCTTATGGCGAATGCGGACACAACCAAATCTGTTCGTGCATCATGGAGGCCCCTGATGGTAGCAAACGATGTTCAACTCATTCAAAGAATTTTGTCAGGTGACGACGAGGCATTTGGTATCTTAGTCCAAAAATACCGAAAGGGTGTCCATGCCTTGGTATGGCGGAAGATTGGCGATTTTCACTATGCTGAAGAAATTACACAAGACGTTTTTCTTCAGGTATACAAGAAACTTGGAACCCTTAAAAATCCGAGTCAATTTGCCGGATGGCTCTATGTCATTGTGGATCGACTCTGCATTAATTGGTTCAAAAGACACAAACCTGCGGTGCAATCACTGGACGCAACAAGTAGAAAAGAGATAGATGAATTTTCTTATGCCTGTTATGTATCCGAGCAACGCGAAACAGAAGCACTGGATCATCAATATGCAGTCGTCAAGAAATTGCTGAAGAAGCTACCGGAGAGTGAACGCACAGTCGTGACACTCTACTACCTCGGTGAGATGACAACAAAGGAGATTGGCAAATTCCTCGGTGTATCCGTGAACACGATTAAGAGTCGGCTCCGTCGGGCGCGGAAACGCTTATTGGATAACCAAGAACTCTTAGTTCAAAAGGTTCTCGGTGGTGTGCAGTTATCAGAAAACCTAACAAGCAACATTATGAAACAGATCGCCGACATGAAACCGACACCCCCTCCAGCTGCGAAACCGCTGCTTCCATGGGTGGCTTTCGGCACCGCTACCCTTCTCATCGCTTTGCTGTTAGGCGCGAGTCAACCCTACCTCACCCGTTTTCAACAACCGTATAGTTTCGAGGCAGAATCTGAGCAAACTATTGAAATCATTGATGCTCCTTTTACCCTTGATATTGATTCAAAACCGAGTATTCAGAATCAGGTCGGAAGTGCTGTATCCCCGGGTAAAAGCAACAGTGCGGGTTTACAGACTTCTGAAGCGCATCTGATGACCGCGACGGAAGCGGATGCCCCCACTAAAGTCTCTACAGCACAGTGGACACAGGCAAGTGGTCCCAAGGGGACTCCTATCTTTGATACATTTGCTGCATCCGACGGCACACTCTACATTGACACACAAACGGGTATCTACAAATTGACAACGGATGCATCTGCTTGGACGCGCATTAACACGGACATCCCAACCCCTGGGGGCTATATGTCTATGGCAGAGCATAACGACACCCTCTATATCGTTTCTGCTGATGAAATCTTCGCTTCAAGGGACGATGGCGAGACATGGAACATCCTTTGTTCTCAGCCAAAGGGACGTCGTCTCGTTGGGCTGATAGTCGCCGATGCGCCGCAAATCACCGGTTCGCAAACAGGCATTACAATGTATCTTGCGTTTCGAGATAAAGGCATTTTCCGATCCACCGATGCCGGGACACAATGGGACTCGCTTAACGAAGGGTTGTCGGGCAAACGCATTCACGCAGTGGCGGAAATCGGAAACACCGTATTTGCTGGCACAAACGCGGGACTCTACCGTCTCAGTGTAGATCGGTGGGAGCATGTGCCAGTGGAAACCTTCAAAACTACTCGATCCTTTGAAACTGAGGCGTTTGCTGACGCAGATAGCGGGTTCTACCATCTCAACGCAGAACGATGGGAGCAAGTGCCGGTGCAATTCTCCAATGCCATCCATTTTCTGAAGGTCTTTGAAAACAATCTCTATGTTGGCGTCGGTTCGGATCTGTCTATGTGGCACTCGTCTGAAACGAAAAGAGGGATAATAGTAAATCCAAAAGCACTCAGAGGGGCGATTTTCCACTCAGCCGACTTGGGTAAATCGTGGACGGAGATAACGCCTAAAAATGAGCCCCTCTTTTTTACGGCAGGCACGGGTATGGAGTTCTGGGTTGCCGGTGAGACGCTCATCGCGCAAGGTCCTGAGCAATTTCGATCAACGGATGCGGGGAAAACGTGGACGAAGCTTGATGTTAACACACGTCCCTTGACGGGTCTTAATTCACGACATATAGGTGTGAACAGAAGTGTTTTTTATGCAGTTGGAACGAACGGGATTTATCGAACAATTGACGCCGGTGAATCGTGGCACCCATTTATGGATGGGATCATAGGGACGAGGATAGGAAGTTTGGTGGCATTCAACAACCGACTCTATGCGTATACCGACGACATTGTCCAATCAACCGATGCGGGTGAATCGTGGAAAAGTGTTTTGATAGATTCCAAATCGACAGGAGACGCACAGTCTCCCGTTAAATTCTCCTCTAATTCAAACTTGGTGGTTGCAAACGGAGAGCTTTACGCGATTGCGGATGAAGGAGAGAATCTGCGTATCTACCGCTTATCTACGGATACCAATACATTCGTTCCAATTCAAGGCATACCCGCTTTTCACAAGGAAATGCTGTCCGCTGAATTGTGGAAATCTATTACGGAAGCCAAATATCTCTCTTTTTTTGATGGCGTGGAAATGAATTCTCGGTTGATAACTGCATTGCATAATGCCGCAACCCGTGCGACAACAGGTGGATTTGCCGTCAGTGATGGAACGTTCTACGTGGAATACCAGAGAGTGCTTTTCAAATGGAAATCCGGCGATTCAGAATGGACAAATACGGGATTAATAGACCTCACCGAACGGTCGACTCTTGGTAGACCTTGGAGAAGGGGGTTCAGATTGGCTGTTTCAGGAGAGACCGTTTACGTCGGAAAACGGGATGGCACACTGTTTCAATCACTTGACGAAGGAAACAGTTGGAGAGATATTACGTCGAATCTTCCGCTTCGCTTTACTCACTGCGAGGAAATATTTTTTGCAGGGTCAACGGTTTATGTCGCAACAGACGAAGGGGTTTTAAGTTCACAAACCGGCATACACTGGCGCGTGCTCACCGATGGGATGGGGACGCGTATCGTGATAGATAGGTTCGCTGGTGATTATACTAACGTCTTTGGTGCTGGTGATACGGGAACGTATCGCTTGGATGACTATGGCAAGTGGGAACAGATTGCTCCGGGCATTCGAGGGACAGTTACCACTCTTATTGTCAGTAATAATAAACTTTATATTGATCTTTCCCAAGGTGGAATGTCTCATATCCCACTTGAAAAACTACAGTAGGTGCGATTTCCCGACCATATCAGACAAATATCACAGGGTTCCCATTTCCCACCGATCTTGACTCCTCACCGCTGATGGTTTCCCTTCTGGCAGGAACGAGTGTTTTCGCTCAGGTATTCCTGCGGACCTCCTCATGTTCGCGATTTTGCTGACGGTTGATGGTCAACCGCACTCCAATTAAAATCCAAATAAAATCCAAATTTTTTCACTGTTTACAGATTATGCACCCTTTCTGCCCTTAAAGCGTGTCTTTAATAATAAGGGAATATAATTACAACGACCTTTAAAGATAAAGGAACAGGTATTGATGAAATTCGTTGGCAAAGCGTCGGCACTAATAGGGTATTTAGTGTTCGGTTTCCTATCCCACTATGCAGATGGACTTGCACTGCAGGATACGCACATCGAAAGAAACACTATGTCGCTGAACCCAAACCAACGAATTGCACAAATTGGAAAAACTGCCACGGTAATCTTAATTGTTAACGCCGATGATGGGGCAATCGGCAACGGAAGTGGTTTCTTCGTTGGACGGGATCTGATTGTCACCAGTGTTCATGTCTTTGCAGGCATCGATGGCAGGTCCTATACTTGGGAGATGAGATCGGTTAACCAACCCACGCAATATACAATCAAAGGTGTCGTCGCAAGCGATCCAGAATATGATCTGGTTATCTTAAGGGTTGAAGGTGAGGGAACACGGATTCTCCAACTCGGCGATAGTGATACAGTGAAACTTGGAGAAAATGTTATCGCCGTGGGAACACATGGGACCATGGACCAGGATACTTTGGGTAGAACTATAGATGGCACGATCAGCCGAATCACTGACGATTTTTTTCGTGTAAAAGCCACCCTGCTTCCCGGATACAGTGGGGGTCCCGTCCTGAATAGCACCGGGGAAGTGATCGGGATCTCTGTAGAAGGCGGCGCAACCAAGGATTCGGGATACGTTATCCCTTCAAATCGTCTCAAAGCCCTGCTCAAAGATATATCTGCAAAAGAAAAATCTTTGGAAGAATGGCGGGAAGAACCCATGATACGCGCTTATGCGCTTGCCAATCGTGGTGATGCGGAGAAGGTCCTGGGAAGTACCAAGGATGCCATCGTGGCTTACGACGCCGCGATACGCCTAACACCCGATTTCGCGGCTGCTTACGCCAAACGCGGATCAGCAAAATATAGTTTAGGAGACTATAAGGGAACTATCAAAGACTACGATGCCGCTATTGGCACGGGGCTCGATTATGCGGCTGTCTACGTAAATCGCGGCGTAGCGAAAAGGAACTTGCGAGACTATAAGGGTGCTATCAAAGACTATAATACCGCGATTCGTCTTGATTCCGAGAATGTTGAAGCTTACCTTAACCGCGGAAATGTAAGGGTGGATTTGGAAGACTATGAAGTGGCGGTTGAAGACTACAACACGGCAATTCGCCTAAAACCGAAGGGCATTATGCTTCCGTTCGCCTACGTTAAACGAGCTGGCGCAAAATCGGATTCAGGGGATAAGAACGGAGCCATCAAAGATTATGATGACGCGATTCGTCTAAAACCAAATACCCGGGGCATCCTCATTGTCGCATACCTCAATCGCGGGATCGCAAAATTTGATGTGGGAGACAATCAGAGTGCTATCGAAGATTATAACGAAGTGATTCGCCTGAAACCAAGGAATACGATGCTTGCCAGTGCATACGTCCATCGTGCTGACGCAAAGGCTAAATTGGAAGACAAGAACGGAGCCATTCGAGACTATGACGAGGCTGTCCGCCTCGTTCCGGAGGACATTAGCCTTGTTGCTCATGTCTACGGTAGGCGAGCGGCTATGAAATTGCAGCTCAGCGACAGTAAAGGAGCAATTGAAGATTGTGATGCCGCGATTCTGCTTGACCCTGAGCTTGCTGAAGCCTACAAAACTCGAGGCGAGGCACGATCGAATTTGGGAAACCATAGTGGAGCCACCAAGGACTATGATACAGCGGTCTACATAAAACCTGATTATGCCGAAGCCTACTATAAACGGGGGTGTGCAAAGGTCGAAATCGGCAACGTCTCAGAGGCAAAAGTGGATCTCCGAACCGCGTTGAAACTCGCAAGATGGAGGAGCGATCAAGTCCTCATGGCAGACATTGAGGAAAAACTTCACATTTTGAAGTGAATTACAGTGAAATGATTCTGAAGGAGCGTCATATGAAAACGACACGAACGTTAGTGCTTGTCATATCGATTCTGTGGGCGTTGAATGCCAGCGTTTCCTCACTTTTCGCACAAGCACCGACGATATCCAAAATCCTGTTCACCTCTGGGCGTGACGGCAACCGAGAAATATACATCATGAATCCAGATGGCTCTGAACAGGTAAATCTGACAAAACACCCCGCAACTGATCAAGAAGCCGTTTGGTCCCCGACGGGTGAACAGATTCTTTTCGTCTCTGATCGGGGTAGGGGTACCCGGGACCTCTATCTGATGGATCCTGATGGCTCCAACGTCCGACGCGTCTTTAAGAGAAAAATAGAAGAGTGGAAAACATATCCGACGTGGTCTCCCGATGGCAAACAGATCGCTTACCAGCAATGGCACCCAATCGGAGGCGGCACAAATGGTATGTTCATTTTGACCTTAGGCGAACAAGAACCCGAATTCATCGGGAAGTTTTCTTCTCCAGCATGGTCCCCCGATGGAACAGAGATCGCTTGCGGTACCGCGAGCCCAGCAGGGTTAGCTTGGATCATATTATTCAACGTTCGGACCCAAAAGCCTGAACGACTCTTACCCAAGAAAGCACTCCCTTGGCAACGCGATCCGTCTTGGTCGGCATCCGGCTATAAACTCGCTTTTTCAGGGAATAACCACTCGTTGCCTGACATCAATGGTTTAGAACTGAAGGTACAAAGGGAACTCCACAACGCATGGAGAGACAAGCAGACAATCTTCACCGTCAACCGAGATGGCACCGATCTCAAACAGGTCCTTGAGGAAGACGGCTCCGATGCATGGGCTCCTGCGTTATCGCCAGATGGAGACGAAGTCCTTTATACACAGGAAATTAACCAGCGGAACCAGATCTTTAAAGTTGATGTGAACAGTCGGATTCAGACGCAGTTGACGCACAGTGGGATACCCGGATTTGGAAATTTTAGTGGAGATTGGTTCGACCCGGCGTATGCTTTGCCCGTTTCACCACAACCAAAACTGCTAACCACAACCTGGGGAGAGGTCAAAAAATGAGTGTGAGACCCAAATATGCTCTCGGTAGAATCCATAATGTTCGCCCTGCTGTACGGGTTTTATGTTTTTTCTCGTGTTATCACGTTTTCTGCGTTATAATTGTCTCCTTAACACCGCAACTATGCGATCCAATATACTCTTCTGAGTAAATCTTCTGGCGAATACGGACACAACCAAATCTGTTCGCGCATCATGGAGGATCCTGATGATAAAAGACGATGTCCAATTAATTCAAAGAATTTTATCAGACGATGACGAGGCATTTGGCATCTTAGTCCAAAAATACCGAAAGGGTGTCCATGCCCTCGCGTGGCGAAAGATTGGCGATTTTCACTATGCTGAAGAAATTACACAGGACGTCTTTCTCCAAGTATACAAGAAACTTGGAACCCTTAAAAATCCGAGTCAATTTGCCGGATGGCTCTATGTTATTGTGGATCGACTCTGCATTAATTGGCTCCAAAGACACAAACCCGTGGGGCAATCACTGGACGCAACAAGTAGAAAAGAGATAGAGGAATTTTCTTACGCCTGCTATGTATCGGAGCAACGCGAAACAGAAGCGATTGAGCATCAACATGCAACCGTCAAGAAACTCCTGCAGAAGTTACCGGAGAGTGAACGCACAGTTGTGACACTCTACTATCTCGGCGAGATGACAACGAAGGAGATTGGCAGGTCTTTGGGTGTATCCGCGAACACGATTAAGAGTCGGCTACGTCGAGCGCGGAAACGCTTACTCGATGACCAAGAACTCTTAGTTCAGAAGGTCCTTGGTGGTGTCCACTTATCAGAAAATCTAACAAGCAACATTATGAAACAGATCGCCGACCTGAAACCGACACCCCCTCCGGTTGCGAAACCACTGCTCCCATGGGTGGCTTTCGGCACCGCTACCCTTCTCATCGCTTTGCTGTTAGGCGCGAGTCAACCCTACCTCACCCGTTTTCAACAACCCTATAACTTCGAGGCAGAATCCGAGCGGACCATTGAAATCATTGATGTGCCTTTTCTGCTGAATAGTAATTCAAAACCAGATGTCCGAAATCAGGTCGGAAGTGCTGTATCCCCGGGTAAAAGCAACAGTGCGGGTTTACAGATGTCTGAAGCGCATCTGACGACCGCGACGGAAGCGGATGTCCCCGCTAAAGTCTCTACAGCACAGTGGACACAGGCAAGTGGTCCCAAGGGGACTCCTATCTTTGATACCTTTGCCGCTTCTGACGGCTCACTCTACATTGACACCCAAACGGGTATCTACAGATCGACAGCAGATACCCCTGCTTGGACGCGTATCAACACGGATATTTCAACGCTCGGGGATATGTCTATGGCAGAGCATAACCGCACCCTCTATATCGTTTCTGCTGATGAAATCTTCGCTTCAAGGGACGATGGCGAGACATGGAACATCCTTTGTTCTCAGCCAAAGGGACGTCGTCTCGTTGGGCTGATAGTCGCCGATGCGCCGCAAATGACCGGTTCGCAAACAGGCATTACAATGTATCTTGCGTTTCGAGATAAAGGCATTTTCCGATCCACCGATGCCGGGACACAATGGGACTCGCTTAACGAAGGGTTGTCGGGCAAACGCATTCACGCAGTGGCGGAAATCGGAAACACCGTATTTGCTGGCACAAACGCGGGACTCTACCGTCTCAACACCGATGTTTGGAAGCACGTGCCAGTGGAGACCTTCAAAACCACCCAATCTTTTGAAGACGAGACATTTGCTAACACAGCCAACGGGTTCTATCTTCCCAACACAGAACGGCGGGAACAGGTGTCGGTGCCATTCCGTAATGCCATCCATTTTCTGACGGTCTTTGAAAACAATCTTTATGTTGGAGTGGGTCAGGCTCACTCTATACGGCATCCGACTGAAATGAAAGCGCGGAGAAAAGCGAATCCGAACGTCCATCATTGTTCGATTTTTCACTCAGATGACTTGGGTGAATCATGGACGGAGATAACGCCTAAAGGTGGATCTCTCTTTTTTAATGGAGCTGGTATGGAATTTTGGGTAGCTGATGAGACGCTTATCACACAGGGTGTTGAGCAATTTCGTTCAACGGATGCGGGGAAAACTTGGAAAAAACTTGGCGTTAACACGCGCGCCTTGACGGGTCTTAATTCGCGATATATAGGTGTGAACGGAAGTATTTTTTATGTGGTTGGAACGAACGGGATTTATCGAACAATTGATGCCGGCGAATCGTGGCACCCATTTATGGATGGGATCATAGGAACGAGTATAGGAAGTTTGGTGGCATTCAACAACCGACTCTATGCGTATACCTATCCCGACATTGTTCAATCATCCGATGCCGGTGAATCGTGGAAAAGCATTCTGATGGATTCCAAATCGACAGGGAAAAAACAGTCTCTCGTTAAATTCTCCTCTAATTCAAACTTGGTGGTTGCAGACGGAACGCTATATGGGATTGCGGATGAAGAAGAGAATCTGCGTATCTATCGGTTACCTACGGATGCCAATGTATTCGTTCCAATTCAAGGCATACCCGCTTTTTACAAAGAAATGCTGTCCACCGAATTGTGGAAATCTGTTGCGGAAGCGAAACTCTCGTTACCTGATGAAACGAGAATGGATCCTAACTTGGTAAAAGCATTGCGTGGTACTGTAACCCAAGCAGTAACCGGTGGATTCGCGACCAGTAATGGAACGTTCTATGTGGAGTACCAGCGAGTGCTTTTCAAATGGAAACCCGGCTATTCCGAATGGAAAAATACGGGATTGATAGACCTCGACGAACAGTCAAGACCTACGTCTTGGAGAAGAGGGTTCAGGTTGGCTGCTTCAGGGGAGGCCGTCTACGTCGGAAAACGGGACGGCACACTGTTTCAATCGCTTGATGCGGGTGACAGTTGGAAGGACATCACACCGAACCTTCCGCTCCACTTTACCTGCTTCAAAGAGATAGTTTTTGCGGGTTCAACGGTTTACATAGCAACGGACGAAGGTGTTCTGGCTTCACAGAACGGCGAACATTGGCGTGTGCTCACCGCTGAAATAGGTGTCTGCCCCGTTATAGATAGACTCACTGTGCATCATACCAACGTTTATGGGGCAGGTGATGCCGGGGTCTATCGTTTAGATGACCATGGAAAATGGCATCAGATTTCCCCAAGTGTTCCAGATAACGTTAGCTCCCTTGTGGTGAGTAATGACAGACTTTACATTGCCACCCAAGAAGGCAGAATGTTTCACATTCCGCTTGAAAAACTATAGTAGGTGGGATTTCCCAAACCGCACTGATCCCTTCCAAATCACTGGCGAGGTTTCTAACCTCGCCTTTTTTGTTGTGAACTCCTATCACACTTCTCGAAGTTCCTTGTGGAAGAGGTTTCTAACCCCAACATCTCCCATCATCCGATACACCTGTGATTCAGACGAATATCATTGAGGTTCCCATTCCCACTGACCACTGCCTGCCAACTGCTAATTTTTTCCATTTTTCCAAATTATGCAAGTTTTCGCCCAAAAATTGTGTCTTTAGTACCTGAAGGATATCGTGCGCCACGCTCAGGTGGACTCGCGCTTTGAACTCTATGTGCTACAATTTAAAATGCGGCGTGAAATAATGCTGTCCTGAATATTTTAACAACACGGTTATTCTGGGTGAAAACGACAGCATTTCGATGGAATAGGATGGGGGCTTGCTACTTCCGCTTAGGAACCTTTCAAAAACAGCGGTGTGTTATTGAGCAAAGAATCATGCGGAAATCTCCACCCTATACCAATCAATTCAATGGAGACACTTCAATGTTAATAACCTTGATTCAGAAAGAGATGATGCATCATATCCTAAGTGCTCGGTTTGTCGCGCTGCTGCTGATGTGTGTCTTGCTCATCCCGCTCAACTTCCATATCAATTATCGTCGTTATCTCCAACGCCAAGTTGACTATCAAGAGGCTGTCAAAAAGGAAAACAATAAGGACCCTGCGGAGCAACCTTGGAAACAAAGGAAGACGACAGACCCGAACCTTGAGGTTTCCAAACTGATACTTAAGCCCACACCTTTAAGTGTATTTGCGACCGGTTTAGAATCCGCTCTTCCGAATTCCCTTGGGATGACACGCAATGGGATAAAACGGGGGGAAGCGGCACTGTCTACGGCACCGATCGCCTTTCTGTTAGGGCATCTCGATTTTGTGTTCGTCGTCAGCACCGTCTTCAGTCTGCTCGCGCTACTGTTTACCTTTGATGCAGTCGCAGGCGAAAGAGAAGCCGGAACACTTCGGATAACGCTCGCCAACGCCCTGCCACGCGATATCTTTCTGTGGAGCAAACTCATCGGTGGATACCTCGTCTTCATCCTCCCCTTTCTAATTTCGTTAATCATCGGCTTACTTGTACTGGTCTGGCAGGGTTTCCCGTTGGCTGAACCCGACATCTGCCCGCGCGTCCTTTGTCTTTTCCTCGCATCGCTGCTCTACATTGCGGTGTTTTTTGCAATCGGGGCGGTGATCTCGATTTATTTCGACAGTTCCAAGACAGCCCTCATCGTCGCCTTTACCCTTTGGGTGTTCGCCGTCCTCATCTTACCGCGGGTCGGGTTTCTCGCGGCGCAAATCGTCGCACCGACTTCAACAACAGCAGAGAGCGTGTACAGAGAAAAGGCAGCGAGGCGCGCAGAAATGCGTTTCTCTCTCGAAATGAAAAGAGGCGAAATCATGGGTAGAATGATACAGGAATCCGATCCTAATGCCCTACAAGGGGAGAAAACGACCGGTTTTTTTAGGTTAGATGAAGAATTCGTCGGTAAAATGAATGAGGAGATGGTCCCTCTTGAAGAGGAGGCTCGCTTAAAATACCGAGACCTCGCGACGCAACTCGACAGGCGTTATCAACAGGAAAGGAAACACCAAGATACAATCGGCATAAACTTTTCACGAATTACACCTACAGCTTCCTTCATTTTCCTTGCTACAGATGCCACGCAAACTGGTCAGGTGAAAAGGAATACTTACTTCCAAACCGGTACTCGCTATTATGAGACACTCGATACGGAAATGTTCAGCAAAATGTCAGAGGCGGCTCTTATCCAGGAAGAAATCCCGGACCCGATGCCACCCCCGCTGCTCACGGAGTCAAACTTAGCGGAGACGCTCCAGCACGCCGCCTTGGATGTGTTACTGCTCTGTTTCTTCGCAATTGCGCTAACAACCGTGGCATTTCTGAAATTCTTCCACACAGATATTTGATATTTTTCAGATTATGCAAGTTTTGCCCTCAAAATTGTGTCTTTATTAACTGAAGCGTATCATATCCCGATTTGGAAGTGGAGACACCTTAATGTTAATGACCTTAATTCAGAAAGAAATGATGCATCATATTCTCAGCGTCCGGTTCGTCGCGCTCCTTTTGATGTGTCTGTTGCTTGTTCCGCTTACCTTGCATATCAATTACGGCAATTATCGCCAAAATTTAGTGGACTATCAAGAAGCCATTAAACGGGCAAACCTTGAAGAGGCGGAAGTGAATCCGAACTCACCCCCTAAACCGGAACAGGAAGTTTCCAAACTCTTTCTCAAACCGACACCTTTGAGCGTTTTCGCAAACGGACTCGAAAACGTGCTCCCGAGTTATCTGGGTATAACACGCAATGGGATTACACAGGGACCCGATGCTTTAATTGCCTCACCACTTTCCTATCTGCTGGGGCATCTCGATTTTCTCTTTGTGGTCGGGACAGTTTTTAGTCTGCTTGCGTTGCTGTTTACGTTCGATGCCGTTGCCGGGGAAAGAGAAGCAGGGACGTTGCGGATTACTTTAGCGAACGCCCTCCCGCGCGACGTATTCCTATGGAGCAAGTTGATCGGCGGATACCTTGTGTTTGTTGTTCCCTTCTTGGTGTCGTTTATCTTCGGTTTACTCTTAATCGTTTGGCAAGGGTTTCCGCTCGGTGAGTCCGACATTTTTCCACGAGTACTCAGTTTAACCCTCGTCTCCTTACTTTATATCGCCGTGTTTTTCGCGATAGGGACGGTGATTTCCATCTACCTCGATAGTGCCAAGACGGCACTCATCGTTGCCTTTACTGTTTGGGTGTTTGCCGTACTGATTACACCACGCGTTGGGTTTCTGGCAGCCAAACTCATTGCCCCGACACGAACGCCGCAGAGCGTCTATATGGAGAAAACAGCGATGCGAGAAGATTTCAATACAACCCTCGAAAAGGAAAAAAAGAAAATAATGTCTCAGCTCGAATGGGACGAGATAACGGATGAGATGGGACGCAGGATCACGTTCATCATGCCGGGTGGAAAAAACGCGGAAAAAATCGATGCGCACATGGCACCGCTTGAAGAGGAATATCGCTTAAAATTCCAAAACCACTCTGATAAACTCGACCGCGATTACAAACGTGAAACAGAACGACAAGAGCAAATCGGTGAGACGCTCTCCCGAATGACACCCACATCTTCTTTAATCTATCTCGCGACGAACTTGACACAAACCGGAAAGGGAAAAAGAAGCAACTACTTGCAAGCAGGAAATCGCTACTGGGATAGACTTGACACGGAGGTGTTCAGCAAAATTTCAGACCATACCTATAAGGGACATCACCATGCGGGTGTCAAAATCACACAACCCTCCCCTTTAGAGATAACGCCCTTAGGAGAGACATTCCGTCGATCGGTTGTGGACGCGATACTACTCTGTTTCTTCGCAATTGCGCTAACAACCGTGGCATTTCTGAAATTCTTCCGCACAGATATTTGAGCGGAAAACGTCAGAGTTTGGAATTATGAGGGAATTTAATTGCCTTCAAACTCTATTTTATTCTACTTCGGTTTATTGAGGCTTTTTGTTTGGAAAATCCAATAGGAGGACAAAAATGAGACATGTATTTCTCCAACTTTTATTATTTGTTTTGATATTTATCACAGCAAGATATACTACAGCAGATCTCACTGAAGGGCTTGTTGTTTACTTCACGTTTGACAACGTTAATGGCAAGCAGATCCTTGATGAATCCGGGAACGGTCTGGATGCTGAAGTGATCAAAAATGCTAAATTTGTCGAGGGTAAATACGGGAATGCGATCCGTATCACTGGCGAAACTGAAGATTGTGTGAATGTGCCAGCCTCCCATAAATTAGAAATCACTGAGGAAATCACGATGATGGCATGGGTGTATCACGAGAATTGGAAGGGACGTTCTTCGCAGTGGTTTGATAAAGGGACTCGTGGCGGGGACCCCCATAGTGTATACGGTATGGCAGTCTTTGATGAGAAGGAACTTGGTGGTGCTGGATTGTTTAAGAGGGACTCCGGTATTGGAATTGTATTAGGGACCGGTGAAGTCCAGCAACTCCATATGGTTGATAATACAATGGAGGATAAAAAGTGGCATCACATTGTGGGGGTCTGTGAGCGTAGAGGTGTGAAGATGTATCTTGACGGAGAGATTATAATCCAACCTATAGACAAAGCTAACATTAATTTCAAGGGCGTCAATGAAGAGGATTTGCGGATTGGTTGTGTGAAGAATAAGCCACAGTCCGCCTTTGAAGACGGTTCCATCGATGAAGTCGCGATATGGAATCGTGCGCTCAGTGAAGATGAAGTCAGGAAGACAATGCGGGGTCCCTTGCTCTCGGTTTCGCCGAAAGATAAGGTCGCTACGACATGGGGCAATATTAAACGGAAGGCGTTTTAGGTGTCTGAATCGCAGATTTCGCAGATTATAGGGAGTCTTAGACACCACTGGTGCTCGGTGGAAAATGACATAGACTTTCATCCCCAGGGATACCTCCTTTTTAACGATACCGTCGTGGCAAAACCGTATGCTAAAGCGATTCAACTCGTTCGCAGCCAACGGAGCGGTGGTGAGTTTGACGCGTGTCGCCCGTACCGTCGGTCAAACGATTTATCAACTCAAAGAAAGTTTACTCGATCATTACATACGACAACAACTTCATAAACCTGCTATTTCTATCAATATTGTGTAAGTCCTATGAAAGGTAACATTATGAAAGTGTTAAGCATTGGATTAGGTATACTTCTCCTCACCTCCTCTGTTTGGGCAGGTACATTCGTGGAAACTTTTGATGAGGATGCTTTAAAAGATTGGAGGGAACTTAACGCGCATGATGCTGCACCCGGTTCATGGGAAATTGTTGATGGTGAACTCGAGATGACAAACCCTGGAGGAGGCGCCCGCTTTTTTACGACAGGTGATGAAACATGGCAAGATTATAGTATTGAGGTTAACGTCAAGCCTCTTGAAAAACGCGGTCCCGGAAATATCAGTATTGTCGCACGGGTTGAAAGAAGCCGGACAGTTTGGTGTACGATTTCTGATCTCTTCTTAAACGACCCTGAATCAAAAGCGATGTGTAGCAGTCGTGATTTTGCTGGAAACATAGGTGAAGCACTGTCAATAAAACCTCACCGGCTTTTAAAATCAAATAAATGGTCTAAACTCAAGTTGAGCGTTAGAGGAGATCATTTCATTTTTTCGATAAATGGAAGAAAAATTATGGAAACAGGAGATCCCTTTATCTTCCTACATGACGGTAAAGAACTCATGTTAAAGGTAGGAAACATCGCGAACCACCCAGCAGGCGGTGCCGGTTTCGGTCTCGCTAATTACACGGCAAGATTCGACAATATCACCATCATTGGTAACAATATTCCAAATAAGGGTGGGTTATCGGTATTACCTCAATCGAAACTTGCAATGATTTGGGGACAGTTGAAGAAGTTTTAGGTATTAGAATTCGCAGACGAGAAGGTGTTCTAGTCGCAGAAACCGATTAAGTTGATTATGATTCCATCCCGGGTATGTGTTGCAGAGTAGATGTGCGTGAAGTTATGGAAACTTGCTAATAGAAATTGGCTATAATCCACTAATAGCAGTTGTCTCTTTTCAGAAAGGGTTAATGTTTTCATAATATCAGTGTATCAGACAATTTTAAACCATCGTATAAGTCCCATTTACCTTAAAATCTTAATTCCTCTGATTTTTTCAGATTATGCAAGTTTTTCCTCTAAAATTGTGTCTTTATTAGTTGAAGCGTATCATATCCCGATTTGGAAACGGAGACACCTTAATGTTAATGACCTTAATTCAGAAAGAAATGATGCATCACATTTTGAGCGTCCGGTTCGTCGCGCTCCTTTTGATGTGTGTCCTGCTCATACCGCTCACGCTTTCTATCAATTATCGACACTATCGTCAGAATCAGGTAGACTATCAGGAGGCAGTTAAACGCGCAAATGCTAAAGCGAAAGAGGATCCGCCAAATGCCCAGGATCCAGATAAGGAGGTTTCCAAACTATATCTCAACCCCACGCCGTTGAGCGTCTTCGCGAACGGGTTAGAGGAAGCACTCCCTACCTATCTTGGAATGACCCGTAATGGTGTCAGACGGGGTTCAACAACATTGGCGGAAGCACCACTTTCTTATGCTTTAGGACATCTTGACTTTCTGTTTGTCGTCAGCACCGTTTTCAGTTTGCTCGCCCTCCTGTTTACGTTTGACGCCGTTGCAGGGGAAAGAGAAGCCGGGACACTGCGAATTACCTTAGCAAATGCGTTACCGCGCGATCTTTTTCTATGGAGTAAGTTGATCGGCGGATACATCGTCTTCGTCATCCCGTTCTTAGTCTCATTCCTGTTCGGTTTACTCGTGCTTGTCTGGCAAGGGTTCCCATTGGGTGAGCCCGACGTTTTTCCACGGGTACTCAGCCTAACAGGAGCTTCAATGCTCTATATTGCGGTGTTTTTTGCGATAGGAACGGTGATCTCCACCTATCTGGACGATTCCAAAACGGCACTCATCGTCGCTTTTACGCTCTGGGTATTTGCTGTGTTGATTGCACCACGGGCTGGTTTTGTTACCGCGAAACTCATCGCACCCACTCGAACAGTACAGAGTGTCTATATGGAAAAGACAGCAGTCCGCAACAATCTCAATGCAGAGAAGGATGAGAAGATCACAAAAAAAATTATGGATGCCACAGGAGGCCGCCTTGAGATAAGAACAGATGGCGAGGATACTTTACAAGAACTCCGCGAACCTATTGAGAAGGAATATCGGCTGAAATTTGAGGATCAAGCGAACAAGATTGATAGAGCCTATCAACGTGAAAAATTGAGGCAAGAATCCGTGGGCGAGACGCTTTCCCGAATCACACCCACGTCTTCCTTAACCTTTCTCGTCATGAACTTAACGCAGACAGGAAAACTCAAAAGGAATACCTACTTCCAAACCGGTGAATCCTACTATGCACAACTCAATACAGATTATTTCTCTCATATCTCAGATGATCCCTTTGCACAGATAATGCAAATAGCAGTTCGCATGAATCCATCTGAGTCAAGTGAGGAAAAAATCGCGCCACCGCCGAATTTGGTCGTAACTTCCTTAGGTGAAACGTTGCGCCGGTCTATAGTGGATGTTTTGCTGCTCTGCTTCTTTGCGGCAGCGTTAACAACCGTGGCGTTTCTGAAATTCTTTAGGTTGGATATTTGAACCGAAAACGTTAATTATGGAGAATCCTGATGGAAAGAGATGATGTTCAACTGATTCGCAGTGTTTTGTCAGGCGACGACACCGCGTTTAGCACCTTGGTTCAGAAATACAGAAAAAGTGTCCATGCCCTTGCGTGGCGGAAGATTGGTGACTTTCATCACGCTGAAGAAATCACACAAGATACCTTCCTTCAGGCATACAAAAAACTCTCAACACTCAAGGATCTGAACCAGTTTGCGGGGTGGCTCTATGTCATCGCAAATAGACTTTGCCTGAATTGGATCCGGAAGAAGAAACCCACGATGCAATCGCTGGATGGGACATCTACGGAAGAAATAGAGAAATTCTCCTATATCCGTTATGTATCGGAGCAGCGCGAGACAGAAACCTCTGAACGCCGCAGTGAAATCGTCAAAAAACTTCTCGCCAGACTGCCGGAGAGCGAACGCACGGTCGTGACGCTTTACTACCTCGGCGAAATGAACGCGAAGGAAATCGGTAAATTCTTGGGTGTGTCTGTGAAGACGATTCACAGTCGACTGCATCGGGCACGAAAGCGTTTGCAAGAGAAAGAGGAACTTTTGGTGAGCGATGTACTCGGCGGTGTCCAATTACCCACCAGCCTAACTGAGAACATCATGCAGCAGGTCGCTGACCTGAAACCGACACCGCCTCCTGTTGGGAAACCCCTGCTCCCGTGGACGGCTTTTGGCGCGACTGTCATCGTGGTTTTGTTGCTGCTGGGTGCAAGCAATCAATACATTACCCGTTTTCAGAAGCCCTACAGTTTTGAGGCACAATCTGAACCCACAATTGAAATCGTTGATGCCCCTATTGTGCTTAATGTTGATTCAAAGCCTGCTGTGCGGCGTCAGGTCGGGCATGCCGCTATTCCGAGTGAAAGCAGAGGGATCGGTCAACAAATCACCGAGACGGTTTTAGCACCCAATACACAGGAGGATTCCGCTAAGTTCTCCACTTCACAATGGACACAAACAAATGGACCCTACGGAGGTACCGTCCTGGATCTTTTCGTTACGTCTGAAAGTGTCCTTTACGCTGCTGCACCGACGGGTATCTATAGACTCGCATCGGACGCAACCACATGGACGCGCATCAATACGAGTATACCAAGCGGACGGTTCCGGATGCCAATGGCAGAACATGCCGACACCCTCTATATTGTTTCCACCGACAAAATATTCGCTTCAACGAATAATGGTGAAACGTGGAAGGTCCTTTGCTCCCGACCAGAGGGACATGCCGTTGGACTTATCGTCATGAATGAAACAGATAAATATAACTCACAACCACGTCCTGTAATGTATCTCGGCCTTCAAACCAAAGGTGTTTTCCGATCCACAGATGCTGGTGCCCAGTGGAATCTTTTGGAAAATGGACTCACAGACGAAACTGTTTACGCAGTAGCCGCGGTTGGAAACACAATATTTGCTGGTACAAACAAGGGACTCTATCGCCTCAATTCAGATATCTGGGAGCGATTATCGGTTCATCCGTCCCAACACGCCATCCTGTCTCTAACCGTTTTTGAAAATAATCTCTATGTTGTAACGGGACCTGAGCCATCAAGATGGAAGTTTCTCGAATCAAGCGAAAATATTGAAAATATTACAGTACAGATACACATCACGGACAGCCCAAATTTAGAGAGGGTTTTCCACTCAACCGACTTAGGAGCATCGTGGACTGAAATAACGCACGGAAATGAATCCCCCTTTAGGAGTACAGCACTTGGTGCGGTAACTCTGGTGCACACCGGCGAAACGTTTTTACCACAAGGAGTCGTAACGACAAACAAGAACACTTTTTACAAGGGCGGTTCATTTGGTGTTCATCGCACAACCGATGGCGGCAAATCATGGCACCCATTTACGAATGGGATAACGGAAACGACAATACAGGATCTCGTTACGGTCAACAATAGACTTTATGCACGTACCGATAGAGGAATCGTCCAGTCAGTTGACGGGGGTGAGGTGTGGGAAACCGTTGGAATTGAGACACCTAAACAGAAGCGTGAAGGGATAGAAGAAGAGTTTTCTCCGCTTCATTTCTCTCTCGCTTCACAGTTAGAAACTGCTGGAGACGCTCTTTATGGAATTGCTCCTGGAAAAGACAACCTACGCCTTTTTCAATTATCTGTAGGTGACAACACATTTGTCCCGGTTCAAAGGGCGCCCACTTTTGAACGGGAACTCTCGTCTACTGAGTTGGTGGCATGGACAGAAGCACTCACACAGGGACTTCTGTCAGGTAATAGTGAAGGAAACGAGGACTTTCCAGAAGTAGTAGCGTCCTTAGTTACAGACTATAGCCGAATTGGCGGGTTCGCAGTCAGTGGACAGACGTTCTACGCCGAATGGAAGCACCGGCTCTTCAGGTGGAAACCCGGCGACTCGGAATGGACAGATACCGGGTTAATAGATACCAGTGGATCGCTTAATGACAGATCCGATAAAGGCTTTAAGTTAGCAGTTTCAGGAGAAACCGTCTACGTCGGTAAACGGAATGGTAAACTGTTTCAATCACTTGATGAAGGAAACAGTTGGAAAGACCTCACACCGATCCTTCCGCTCCATTTTATCGATTTCAAAGAGATAGTCTTTGTGGGATCAACGGTTTATGTCGCAACGGACGAAGGCGTCTTGGCTTCACAGAACGGCGAACACTGGCGTGTGCTCACCGATGAAATGGGTGAACGTCTCGTCATCGATAGACTCGCTGTCGATCATACCAACGTTTATGGTGCTGGTGATACAGGGGTCTATCGTTTGAATGACCGTCAGAGATGGCATCAGATTTCCCCAAGTGTTCCAGATGAGGTCGGTTCTCTTGTTGTCAGCAACGATAAACTTTATATTGCTACTCGGCATGGCAAGATGTTTCACATCCCCCTCGAAAAACTATAGTAGTTGTGGTTTCCGACACTCAAAATTTACTTTCTAATCACAAATTAAAGGAGACTTATGATGAAATTCATGTGTATTGTCACTGTTCTTTTTCTCTTGCCCTTTTCCGGCTGGTCAGGCACATTTCTGGAAACCTTTGATGGCAAGAAATTGGACGGATGGCGGGAGCTTGTCCAGTTGAAGGAAGCACCCGGTTCTTGGGAGATTGTCAATGATGAACTCCACGCCGTAAGTCCTGATCCGGCTATGCGTTTACTCACAACAGGTGATAAAACGTGGGAGGATTATACTATAGAATTTGATGTCAAGCCGCTCAAAAAACACGGTATCGGGGCTATCGCGATTGCCGCGCGCGTGAACGGGACGTGGGTAGTTTCCTGCCGCATTGCTGATACGGTAGTACTGGTTGATGGTGAGGGCATCCCTGAGGAAGGGGTATATTGCAACTATGGCAATTTTCACGATGTAATATTTGTACGCCTTCATGCTGAACCTCACCCGCTTTTAAGGTTGAATAAGTGGGCACATCTAAAGTTAGGCGTTCAGGATAACATCGTTACCTTCTGGATCGATGAAAAGCAAGTGATGGAACCCACGGAACTTCTGGTCCTCAGGGGGGTTCAACATGAGGAATTTAATTTTGATGAATTTCCCGACTTCTTGACAGGGGGTGTAGGTTTCGGTCTTGCGAATTACACGGCACGCTTTGATAACATAACTGTCACTGGCGATAGCATTCCGAACAGTGGTGGATTTGCCATAACACCTAGCGGCAAACTCACAACAACATGGGGCAACCTAAAACTGACTGCCGGCCGCTGATAACCCTCTTCTGTAGGAGCGATCTCCCGATCGCGACTTTCCCAGAATTACAAATCTTCCGCTGTGGGAGAGGTTTCCAACGCCGACTCCGTCCATTTGGATTATGCCCCTGTTGCCTCTTTGGGGCTGACTGCTGACCTCTGATTGCTATCCTATTTTAGGGCTATTTAGTTTTCCGTTTTTTAGAAAGATTTTGAGCAACCATCCCGGTAGGTGCGGTTTCTAACCGCACCGGATCCTGAAAAATAGGCGTAAAATCCAATAATTTCTTAAAACTGAATGACCCTGATCCTATTTCCATTTTTTCTGCAAAAAATGTGAAAATGTGGTAAAATAGAAGGACATTGTAGGTACCAACACGACACAAAGGACGCTTTAGAACCACATCGCAAATACCGACGTTATGAAAATCACCGACGTTAAAACATACAACTTACGCTATCCACTCATTGAACCCTTCGCGAACTCACGCGGTTGGACGAACGCGCGAACCGCCATCGTTGTCGAAATTCGCACAGATGCTGGCATTACCGGCTGGGGTGAAGGTGTGAGCGTTCCGTCCCCCTCAGCAGTTGAAGCACACCTGATCGGACAATCGCCTTTTGAAACGGAACGGATTTGGGAGGCGATGCGCGGTGATATCGGCGCGCTGAGCGGGATAGACATCGCACTCTGGGACATCATGGGCAAGGCACTTGATATGCCGATCTATCAACTCCTCGGTGGCGCGTTTCGATCAAAAATCCCGGCTTACGCCAGTGGACTCTTCAAGAAAGACAAACCCGACATAACTCAAGCGTTGATGGACGAAGCGAAAGGCTACGTCGATGCAGGATTCCCCGCTGTCAAGATGAAAGTCGGTTTCGGTGAGGCTTACGATGTGAAGAACGTTGCCGCGGTTCGACGCGCCATTGGGGACGATACCCTCTTCGCTGTCGACGCCAATTGTGGCTACGATGTCGGGACTGCGATTGATGTCGGACAGAAACTTCTGGACTCCGACCTCTTCTGGTATGAGGAACCGATTACGAGTGACGATGTGACAGGCTATCGGGAGATTCGACACGCACTGAAGGTGAGAATTGCTGGTGGCGAGATGCTGAAGGGACGTTGGGCGTTCCGAGACCTGCTACAGGAACGGGGATTGGATATTGTGCAACCCGATCTGAGCATTGCAGGCGGTTTTACGGAGTGCCGAAAAATCGCGGCTATGGCGAGTGCGAACTATGTTCGGGTATTGCCCCACATGTGGGGCGGTAGTATCCGCCTCGCGGCGACGCTGCACTGGCAAGCTACACTTCCAGATGCACCCCAAGCACTCAACCCGATCCCTTCGCTGTTGGAATTCGATATGACCGAGAACCGTCTCCGTACGGCGTTGGCACAGCAACCGATAAATGCCGTTGATGGATACGTTGACGTTCCCCAGGCACCCGGATTAGGTATTGATATCAACCGAAACGTATTAGAACAGTACGCATAAGAACACCGCGCTTTCGCTGGCGAGGTTTCCTAACCTCGCCTTTTTACATGTATTCGTAATTATGGTTTTGTTATAACTGATAACCGACAACCTACAACTAACAATCACTAAAAAAATGAAAAAACGAATTTTAATTGTATGCCTCTTACTTTTATCCGTATGTAGCGTCCTCTTCCTCTACCACTTCCGCGTCGAAGCGGATTCTCGCAGCCAGCAACCGATGGATAATGCTTCATTTTCGCATGAACTGTTCGATCAGGTTTTGCGGGAGCATGTCGATGAAAAGGGACGCGTCAATTATACAAAACTGAAGGCGAACCCTGAAAAACTGATAGCGTATCTGGACCTGTTGGCTTTTGCGAATCCAGAGGAGTTGTCCTATAATGAACGACTGACGTTCTGGATTAACGCTTACAATGCACTCGTCATTAAAGGGGTCGTTAACCACTACCCGATAACAAGTGTCCGAAAGGTTAAACTCTTCAACGGTTTTTTCTCTCGGCTGAAATTCCAAGCTGCGGGTAAGATGTATACACTCGATCAGATTGAGCACGACATCATCCGCACAGAGTTTGTGGATCCGCGTGTGCACTTCGTGCTTGTATGCGCTTCGAGCAGTTGCCCACCTCTATGGAACCGCGCTTATACTGCCGAGACGCTTGAGGAGCGTCTTGAAACCGCAACGCTTAACTTCATTCGGAATCCTGAACAGGTTCGGATTGATCGTTCAAAACGCCGCGTCTACGTCTCGAAAATTTTCAAATGGTATGAAGACGATTTCGAGGTGGGGTACGACGATGTGGCGGATTTTCTCGCCGATTATCTACCACCTGAAGACGCAGAATATTTGGAATCGACGGATGTTAAGCTTCGCTATTTGGACTACGATTGGACCCTGAACGATTTTTTTAATAATTCGCAAAGCGTAGAATGAAGGGGTTGGTCTAACAACGGTTTTTTCGTACTGACCGCCTGCGCCGTTGTTGCAGGCTACCATCATACATTTTTCGTGAATGCTGCAATCACAATAATTCGCAAGGCGTAAAATGACTGGTTTGGTTCAACAACGATTTTTTGGTACTGACCGCCTGCGCCGTTGTTGCAGGCTACCATCATTCACTCTTAAGAGAAAAGCACCGAAATCTGGAGCGACGGTAACCAGATTTGATAACTTAAAAAACATGGAGGCTAATCGTTTAAAAAATGGTGAATACAGCCGTTATTGGCTACGGATATGCGGGACGCGCATTTCATACCTATCTCGTCGGTTTGGCGGATGGGCTGAATCTTTATGCGGTTGCGACACGGGATGCCGAACGCCGTGAAGCGGCACGCGAGGCATACCCAAACGTACGGATGTATCAAACGATCGACGAAGTCATCGCAGATGACGCCGTTGACCTCGTTGTATTAGCGACACCGCATGACACACATGCTGAACTCTCCATCAAGGCAATGGATGCCGGTAAGCACGTCGTCACAGACAAAATCATGTCGATGAACACCGCCGAAGCGGACACGATGATTGCCGCGAGTGAACAGAACAACGTCCTGCTTAGTGTCTTTCATAATCGCCGATGGGATTGGGACTACAACACCGTCAAAAAGATTATTGACGACGGTCTACTCGGAAGGCCTTACCTCTTTCAGGTCGCAATTATGCGATACGGACCGCCTCGCGGCTGGCGCGGGGTCAAGCGTCAAAGCGGCGGCATCCTTTACGATTGGCCCGCACACTTCGTGGATCAGGCACTACAACTCGTAACGGCACCTGTTGAATCTGTGTACTGTGACGTTCACTATAATTCGAGATGGGATATCGATATCGGCAACTACGCTAACCTCATCATTAAGTTTCAAAACGACGTGCGGTATCAGATTGAGATTGGCAACCTCGCCAAAGCGGAGAAACCGCGCTGGTATATCGTCGGGGATCTCGGTGGACTGGTGAAATACGGCTTGGACCCGCAGGAGGGACCGATGGTAGCCGGCAATATCGACGCCGCGCAGCAGGATCCCGAAAACTATGCCAAGGTCTGGACAGAAGCGGGTGGCGAGAACAGAGAACTCGTCATTGAAAGCGTCCAAACGACATGGAAATCCTACTATCAGAACATCTCGGACGTGCTGAACAAGGGTGTGGAACTGGTTGTCAAACCTGAGGAGATCCGCAAGCTCATGCAGGTCTATGACGCGGCGATGCAATCTGCCGATACGGGCGAAACCGTGCGGCTATAGACGCGTTTTGCTCGTGAGTTTCAAAACCGTTACCAGTTGTCAGTTATCAGTTAAGAGGTTTTCCTTTAACACAGGGACCCTCTTGGGATAGCATCAAAAAACGTAGCCTGCAACAACGGCGCAGGGTTTTTGCGAATCAACGCTGAATGCGCGTGTGGCATTCATCGGGGTGTTTCCCCCAGATATACGGAGAGACCGATAAAAGCCCAAACCCAACCGACCGAACCGCAAGGAATAATTAAAAATTGTTCAGATTATGGACAGTGGCGTTCAGTTTTTGACGCAATCTTCCGCTGAATTCCGAGAATTCACGCGAAAATAGGCTTTCAGCATTGGCATCGGATTTGCTAACACTGTACTAACAACTTGCCGAAAGGGAGAGACAGAATGAAAATGCAACATGGATTGATACTGGTGTTATTCCTCACATTTGCGGTCGTACAGAACGGTATAACTGCACATCATGAGACAGGCGCATCGGAATATCACGAACTAAATGAACAGGTCATTGCAAGCATTGACCGTGGGTTGGTGTGGTTGAAGGGACAACAAGCCGAAGATGGACTATTTGCCAATCATCCGGGAATAACGGCTCTCGCACTCACCGCTTTTTTGCGGCATCCTCAGAACAAATACTCGGAGGCAGAACATCCGTTTATCCAGAAGGGACTTCAGCAGTTGATTGGGATGCAACAACCCAACGGTGCGATCTATAATATCGAGATGCAACCCGCACTTCCGAATTACAATACCGCTATCTCGGTAATGGCACTTTCCTCAACCGGTAACTCGGAATATGCATCTATTATTGAAAGGGCACAAGGTTTCCTGAAAAGTCTGCAGGTCACAGATGAGGAGAGCGTCTATTACGGTGGGATCGGTTACGGAAGCCGTGAAACCGTGCACGATCTGTCCAACCTGAACCTTGCCATCCAAGCACTAAAAGAGAGCGGTTCCGACGACCAAGAAGTTTGGGACAAGGCGATTAAGTTTCTGGAACGCACACAGAATCGGAGCGAGAGCAATGATCAGTCGTGGGCAGGCAACGATGGTGGATTTATCTATTCGCCTGACGGTGAGAGCAAAGCCGGCACGGATGCCGCGGGAAGCCCGCGCTCCTATGCCAGTATGACGTATGCCGGGTTGTTGAGTTTCATCTATGCCAATGTAGATAAGAACGATGAACGCGTCCAGGCGGCTGTCGAGTGGATCAAACAAAATTTCACAACGGAAGAAAACTACGGCATGGGCGCACAGGGTCTATACTACAACTATCACACGATGGCAAAGGCGTTACGACTCTACGGTGAACCCGTTCTTATGGACGCAAAAGGCATCTCGCACGATTGGTACCGAGAACTCGCAGAGAAACTGATCGGGGTCCAGAAACCCGATGGGTTCTGGGTAAACGATGAGAGTCGTTGGATGGAGGCACTACCTGTCCTAGCAACCAGTTACGCGATTCTCTCTCTGGACACCGCCTATCCGAAATAAGTCTAATCTATTCCATATTTTCCCACTGGGGAGGTTTCAAACCTCGCCTACAGGAATCTATCGTAGGTTGGGTTGAACGGATCGGAACGAAACGTCAGCATCTAAAAAAATAGTCTTTGAGTTATATATCTACTGTGTCAGAGATAATGAGTGAAACCCAACGTTTTTCCTGTGTGGCTTCTTAAGATCTAACGGTCTGAAGTTGGGTTTCACTGCGTCCTTGATAGTATACAACAGGGAATCATATTTGAGAGGCGTTTGGAATGCAAGATAGAACTTTCAATTCCGTTCAACCCAACCTACATGTTACATTGACCCGTATGGGGCAATCTGACTCACAGACATTTCTAATTTTATGTACCAATCAATCAAGGTCTCCGCAATTTCGTTGAAACCTACCAAATGGGATAAAGCCTCCAACGCTGAGAAACTGGAGGCTTTCTTCGTTGAAGCCGCTAAGGACGCTCCACAGTTGATTTTGGCAACAGAGGGTGTTTTGGAGGGCTACGTCGTGATGGATGTCATTGAAGGCAAAGCCACACCAGAGGCGATGCTTGAAATTGCAGAGCCGATTGATGGCGCGTATATCCGTCGATTCCGTCGATTGGCACGTCAACTCAAAACCTGTCTCTGTTTCGGGTTCGCTGAACGGTGTGGGACCTCTTCCGTCTATAATTCCGCCGTGTTTATTGATACCAGTGGAGACATCTGCGGCACCTATCACAAAACCCAGTTCGCTGAAGGGACGCATCCGTCGTGGAACTTCAATTGCATCGGCGAAACGATTCGTGCGTTTGATACGCCTTTCGGACGTGCCGGCATTTTAATCTGCAACGACAGGTGGAATCCGCTGATAGCGCGCACACTGGTTTTAGACGGTGCCCAATTCCTCTTAATTCCGTCGTACGGTTCAAAGGGCAAGTCACAGAATCACGCCGTGCTCGCCAGAGCGCGTGAAAATGGTGTGCCGATCGTAGAGGCGAATGTCGGGATGAACCTCATCATCAGTAAAGGTGAAATTGTCACCTACAAATGGGGCAACGACCAAATCAGTACAGCAGACATTGATATCCCAGTTCTCCCTTCAACCGAGGCGGCGCGCCGGTCCGAACAGGTGTACTTACAGTCTCAAGGATCCGAGATGGAAGCCCGCTATCGAAAGACTATTGACCGTTTGCGCTAACACGGTAGCATCCTTGTAGGAACCACCTCCCAGTCGCGACTTACCACTGAAAGTTAAATCACCTTTAGAATAAATCCAACTCATATAAACCTATTTCCGATAATTGTGTCAAATACCTTATAGCTGGAGACGCAAGCCTGCAACAACGGCGCAGGCGACTCTGCACATAAGCACGTCAATGCTCTAACCCCTTCATTTAACGCCTTGCGAATTATCAAAAAATGCTTACACCGCAATTCCTGAAGCAACTTGAACCCTTCCATATCCGATCTAACCGTTCATTTCGAGGTAAATTCAGGGGCGAACGACGGAGTCCGAACCG
The DNA here is from genome assembly GCA_965220065.1 of Candidatus Poribacteria bacterium. Classification (GTDB taxonomy): domain Bacteria; phylum Poribacteria; class WGA-4E; order WGA-4E; family WGA-3G; genus WGA-3G. Next base: position 1,393,089 of record OZ244804.1, on the reverse strand, counting down.
TGGTGTAGGTATGGAGTTCGCCGATTATCGGGTTTATGAACCCGGCGACGACCTACGGCATGTCGATTGGAACATCTACGCCCGCTTAGGGAAACTCTTCATCAAACTCTTCCACGCCGACGAGGGATTACCGCTTGCCCTCCTCATTGATAACAGTCGTTCTATGGAGTTTGGCTCACCAACCAAGTTAACGTGTGCCAAACAGATCGCTGCGGCGTTAGGCTATATCGCTTTAGGACACGCGGATAGTATTGCTGTCTATACTTGCGCCGAACGGCTCTCGGCGGCACTGCCACCCGCATCGAGCACATCACAATTTTCACGTCTCACACAGGTTTTGAACACAATTGCAACACATGGGCAAACGCGGCTGACGGAATGTCTCAGGCAACTCCCAATGTATCAACGCCACCCGTGCGCGGTCGCCGTCCTTTCCGACTTTTTAGACCCAAATGGTTACGAACAGGGCTTCAAACTGCTTACAGGACGCGGCTTCTCACTCACAGCCATTCATCTGACAAGTCCAGAGGAGATAAACCCACAGGTATACTTGGAAAACACACCTACAGGAGGAGACTGGTTGGTAGAGGATGCCGAAACCGGTGAAACGAGAGCCATCACAATTAATCCCGAAACGCTCTCACAATACCAGAATCAGCAACAGACATTTTGTGAAACACTGCAACGTTTCTGTACCGACCAAGGGATTGGCTATGCACAACTACAAAGTGATATGCCTGTAGAACCCTTTATTTTACAGGAACTCCACAGAGCCGGTTTTATCCAGAGAAATCGTTAAGAAAATAAGGAAGTAATCACATGAAAGCACAGATTGCCCAAACCGACTTAGAACTCATCCAAGGTGATATAACCAAAGCGCAGGTTGATGCCATCGTGAACGCGGCGAACAATGCGCTGGTCGGTGGTGGTGGTGTGGATGGTGCAATACGCCGCGCAGGTGGTGATGCAATCGAGCAAGCCTGTGCGGAGATTCGCGCACGTGAGGGTGGCTGTCCTACCGGCAAAGCGGTTATTACAACGGGCGGCGAACTTCACGCAAAATACGTGATTCACACCGTGGGACCCGTTTGGCAAGACGGGAATTCTGGTGAACCTGAACTGCTTGCGAGTTGTTATCAAGAAAGCCTCCGACTTGCTGTAGAAAACGACGTTCAGAGCATCGCTTTCCCTTCTATTAGTACCGGTATCTTTGGCTACCCGACAGAGAAAGCCGCACTTGTTGCACTGACCGCGGTGAGAAGTTTCGTGGAACAGAGCAACACCGCACCAGCCTCCATTCAGTTTGTTCTGTTTGATGAAGCGACGTATACATGCTATACGGACGCGTTTTTTTAACTATGGGCTCCTGGGCACTGCTCCATTACATTACGCAGTGGTTTTCGGTGAAGTTAACCCGCTTCAGAAAATCCACGGTTTCTGACTTCACTTGATACCGGGCCTTCGTCTAAGGTTCCAGCCCGTTACCGGAAAGGGACACTGCGGAGGCGCGTGGAACGATACCCAAGAATTCATTGTTTAAAAATTGAAAGTTATCCAAATTGAACAATCGTAACTTTAGCCGAGTCTCGCTAATCCTCCCTATCTATATTCCAGCGTTCCTATTGGCAATAGGAGGCGGCATTGTCTCACCAACGCTCTCGATTTACGTTAAATCGTTTGAGTTATCCTATACGTTGACGACGGTTGTCCTTGCTGTTGGTGTGCTTGGAAATATTCCTGCTGGTATTTTAGTGGAAAGACTCGGTCGCAAACCATCAATGTTGCTCGGTTTAGTCCTGATAGGACTATCAACACTGGGTATGGGAATGGCGAGGAATTTCTTCCAACTCATCGGTGCACAACTACTGGGTGGCATTGGATACGCATTGTGGATGCTCGCGCGGCATGCATATATGACGGATGTGATCCCAATAGCAAATCGTGGGAGAGCGCTTGCACTGTTCGGCGGCGTGAACAGGATGGGCACCTTTGCGGGGCAGTTCTGCTCTATCTTTCTTGGAGTGAACCTTCGTCTCCCCTTTTTCATTTATGCTGGCATCGTAATTCTGAACCTTTTCCTCTGTTTTTTCTTTATTCCCGAGACGCAGCGCGCCACAACCGAAGTAGCAGGTAAGAGGGCTCCTTACCTAAAACAACTTCTTGAGATCTCGCGCCAGCATGCGCGTCTCCTGGCAACTGCGGGGATAGGGCAGGTGTGCGTACAGACGTTGCGCCGCGGGTGCAATATCATCATTCCACTCTATGCGGATGAGGTGGTCGGGTTAACGACGCAACAGGTTCGCTCGGTCGTCATGATCTCCTCAGCGGTAGATATGTCAATGTTTCCAATCGCTGGCTATATGATGGATCGGTTCGGTCGGAGATATGCGACAGTGCCGGGGATTTGTATCTTTGCCACGGGGATGGTGTTGATGCCCTTTACAGGGACATTTACGTGGTTACTACTCGCCGCAACCTTCATGCGTATGGGCAACGGCATCGCTTCGGGAACGATGATGACGCTCGGTGCAGACTTGGCACCCCGCGAGGGGACTGGAGAATTTTTAGGTTTGTGGCGGCTTACGGGAGATTTTGGCGGTTCGGCAGGACCGGTTATCGTCGGTAATCTTGCCGATCTGTTCGGATTGAGTTATTCCGGTTTTGCGTTGGGGGGCATTGGTTATCTCGCGGTGACCATCTTCCTGCGGTGGGTCCCGGAGACGTTGCAAAGAGAATGAAGCGAACAGGCGACTCTTGAGCGAAAAACGTCAAAGCACAAACCCCCGTCGTTTAATCGCAAGGCACAATTAAAGAAAATGCCGGGAAAGGGACTCGAACCCTTACGCGCATAATGCACACTAGATCCTGAACCTAGCCTGTCTACCAAATTTCAGCATCCCGGCAAGCAATTATAGTATACTCTAATTTCCATCCGTTGTCAAATTATATTCCCGGAAACAGAACAACAGGAAATCGGATTAAACTTGCAATATACTTGATCAGTCTAATGTAATTAGCATACCGATTGTATTTCTGCCAGTAGAAACAATTTAGGGTCATGATTCTCTGGACCAAAAAAGGAGCGCAACCCATGAAAACAAGAGTATTTGTCTGCACGATACTCGCATTAAGTCTGGTCATCAGTTATAGTCAAGCCGAGATTGATCCGGATAGGATTGTCGGTATCTGGTTGATGGACGAAGGTAAGGGCGATGTCGCTGAAGACATCTCTGAAAACGGACGTAAAGGCACGATTACGCGAGGCGAATGGGCAAAGGGTAAGGTCGATGGTGCCCTTGAAATTAAGAAGGGCGGGACGGTCACTATTCCGCTCGGTAAAGGTATTATCGAAGACAAAGTGACCTTCACCCTCTGGATAAACTTCACCGACATCGGTGGTCAACAAAACTACTTCTCGATATGGGATCAGAGTAACAACCGCTATGTCCCTTACAAAAATGGTGGCAACCTCCTACGTAGTTGGACGAACACTTGGGATGTCGCCAGTGGCGTGACGGTCAAAGATGGAACCTGGTATCATGTCGCCAATGTCTACGACGGAGACAACTGTACGATCTACATCAACGGCGAAGAGAAAGTCTCACAAAAGGTGCCGAAGTTCCAACTCCAAGATCAGGATCAGACGGCGTGGCTCGCGACTGACAAAGGGACCGGTTTCCTCTCTGCGACTATTATGGACGAGGTCGGACTCTTCAACGATGGACTCACCGAAGACGAAGTTCAGGGCATTATGAATGATGGCATCTATCACACAGCCTTTGCCGTGGAGCCGTCAGGTAAACTCCCTGTGTTGTGGGGAAGATTAAAGGGACAGTCCCTACAACCTTGAGGATAAGCCCTGTTTTGCAGAGGGACCTTACCCCGCAGAAGCAAACCTATGATATATTTCGCATACGGGTCCAACATGAACCTCTCTCACATGCAACAGCGGTGTCCGGGTGTAACACACGTAGGGAAGTTTCAACTTGATGGGTTTCGCCTTGTTTTCAAATACCACGCTGATATTATCCGTGCAGAGGAGTGTACAGTCCACGGCGGACTCTGGGAGATTACAGAGGTCCACGAAGAGGCACTTGATATCTACGAAGGTTATCCCGACTATTACGGTAAGTATTACCAAGACGGGGTCATGTTTTACAGGATGCGCGAGTCGTATGAGAAAGATATTGAAGCACCTTCAAAATGGTACCTAAAAACCATCATTCAGGGTTATCGTGACTTTGGGTTGACGCAGGAAGAATTTAAAGAGAGCCTCGGTGTCCAACAACTTAGGTTAACGCAAAAGAACCTTGAAGAGAGTCTTGGTGTGTCGATGGATGAACTCGCCCACCTATTTTCCCGCGTTGCAACCTCTCCTGTCTATCAGTAACTCCTTCAAATTACCCGTTTCGCATACACATAATACGCCCCAATTGCCAACTCACCGGTTTCGTCGGCGAACTCGGTATGCATGCGCGTCTGACCGGCGGTGAGATTGAACGTAAACGTTACACCCTTCGCATCCGGTGGAATCACTTTTGTTGCAGTCTCGTCTCCGACGCGGATTTTTGCCGCTGTGAATGCCAGAGCCTTCCCACCGTTGTAGAGATCGATATGCTCACCCGGAATGCCGTCCGTTATCGCCCTATTTTCAGCGAGGGGCCACCGACGCAACTCGAAACTGTACTCTCCATCTTCAGGGATCTCAATTGCCCAATAGCCGTTGCATTCCAAACCTCGGCGAATCATCCCGTGATTCCATGCCTGCCCTTCTCCGTGCCAATCGTGGGTCGTGATGCATGTGACGGGTTCGTTTTGTGTCCCAATGACGATCGGACAATCCTCATCAAACCGCTCCGAAACCAGTTTCCACCACGCTTCATAATGTTCACGCAGTTCCGCGACGACTTCCGGATGTTCGTCAGCGATGTCGTGCTGTTGTCCGGGATCGGCTTGTATATCGTAGAGCTCAGTTCCATTGATAAGCCGCCACTGTTGCGACATCGTCGCGCTGTCTTTCCACTTAATCGGATTTTCAACGCGCTGCGAATCGGTGACGATCACCCGTTCTTCCCACGTCTCCGTTTCATTTCTCAGCAACGGTGCGATACTGGTGCCGTGGAAGGGTGCGTTTGAGGAGACTTCAAGATCGCAAAGATCTATCAGCGTCGGGAGTAGGTCAATATTTGCGGTGAGTTCATGCACCTCGTGCTTTTCAGTGAAACCACCACTGGGCCAATGCATAAAGAGCGGCACACGGTGTCCACCTTCATACGGCGATCCTTTCTTACCGCGCATTCCGGCGTTGTAACCAGCTCTGACAAACTGCTGGGCATCCAAGTCGCATCCCATTGCGGACCCGTTATCGGTCATGAAGATGAGGATCGTGTTTTCCTCAATCCCCAAGACTCGGAGGTGGTGCCGGAGTCTCGCCATGTTGTCGTCGATATTGGTGACCATTCCCCAAAAATTCGCGCGATCGCCTTCCACGCCTTTCCGTCGGTATACCTCACCGTAGGCATCGGGGACACGGAATGGACCGTGCGGTGCGTTGGTGGAGAGGTAGCAGAAAAACGGACGGTTCTGATCGCCTTCAGCCTGCCTCTCAATGAATGCCATTGCTTCCTGAAACCAGACATCCGTACAATAACCGTCAAACGGTTGTTCTGAACCGTTGCGGAAATAGGTATCGTCGAAATAGTCGTTGCCCCAATAGTCGGGGGTTTGACTGATGCCACCGCCACCGTGGTAGAGTGCTTCATCGAACCCTCTGTCGTGTGGACGGAACGGGTAATTGTCGCCGAGATGCCATTTCCCGAACATACCGGTCTTATAGCCGTTGCGTCGGAAGATGTCTGCCATTGTGACCTCGTCGCTACGGAGCAGCGAGCGTCCGCCAATGGTATGCCATACCCCCGTGGAGTTGCAATAATGCCCCGTCATAATCCCCGCTCGGGTCGGTGAACAGGTGGGACCGACGTGCAGATTCTGTAGTTGCACACTCTCTGCGGCGAGTGCATCCAGGTTCGGTGTGTTGATAACGGGGTTTCCGGTGCACCCCAAATCGCCGTAACCTTGGTCATCCGTAATAACGAAAACGAGGTTCGGTGTCGTCTGTTCTGCCACGATTCTATCTCCTATGTGTCCCTAAAAGACACGCCTGCCAGTTCTCTGGAGGCGTGTCTATAACGTCCGAAACGTCAATAATGCTATAAGTCGTAGTTAAAAAATGTTTATGCTAACGCCTTTTTGATACGATCCAGTCCTCGATGAATCTCTTCCAATGAAGTCGCAAAGGAGAGTCGCAAATAATTATCCGCACCGAAACCGTCTCCCGGCACAACACCGACACCTGCCGAATTTAGCAGATAATCGGTTATGTCCATTGAATTTTTGATCTTCTGCCCGCCAAGCGTTCTACCGTAATGCGCAGAAAAATCGGGGAAGATATAGAACGCGCCTTGGGGTCTGGCATAACTGACTCCCTCAATCTCATCAAAACGTTGACAGATCACATCTCGGCGTTCCTCAAACGCTTTTCGCATCTCTTCAACAGCATCTTGTGGCTCATTGAGTGCGACAACAGCGGCTTTCTGTGCAATGGATGTCGGATTTGAAGTGCTGTGTGATTGGATACGCGACATCGCCGAAACAGCGTCTTCAGGACCGGCGGTGTATCCGATCCGCCATCCTGTCATCGAGTAGGCTTTGGACATCCCGTTGACAACAAAGGTGATCGCTTTGGTCTCTTCGTTGAAGGAAGCAGGACTCTGATGTGTCGCTCCATCGTAGAGCAACGCCTCGTAGATTTCATCGGAGATGAGGTAGACTTGGTGCTTGACAGCGAGGTCGGCGATTGCCTTGAGTGTATCCAGATCGTAGGTTGTGCCTGTCGGATTGCTTGGACTGTTAACGAGGATCGCTTTCGTCTTTGGGGTGATAGCTGCTTCGACCTGATCGGGTGCCATGCAGAAGTTTTGCACCGGTGTCGTCTCAATGACGCTCGGCACTGCCCCGGCGAGTTTGACCTGCTCTGGGTAGCTTACCCAATAGGGTGCGGCGAAGATGACCTCGTCGCCCGGATCACAGATGGCTTGAAAGATGTTATAGATGGTGTGTTTGGCACCACACGAAACGATAACTTCGGAAGGTTTGTAACTCAGCCCGTTGTCTCGTTTGAATTTCTCTGTGATTGCCTCTCGGAGCTCGGGGGTGCCGGGGACAGGGGTGTATTTCGTGAATCCCGCATTGAGTGCGGCGATTGCGGCATCTTTGATATAATCGGGTGTGTCAAAATCGGGTTCGCCTGCCCCGAATTTGACGACATCTACGCCATCTGCGATCAACGCGTTGATTGCCGCGGTGATCGCCAAAGTGGACGATGGCGTTACGTTTTGACTCCGTTCTGATAATGAGATCATTCGTTCTCCTTTGTAAATCGGTTTTTTGAGTTCGTCTGCAATTCTGTGCCTTTTGCGCCGATTGTTAAAGTTGTTTCCCAAGACACACTTTTTTATAAAGTCTTATCGAATTCTTTCAACAGATTCCGCTGCTTACGAGATAAAGATTTCGGAATTTCCACCACCAACCGCACCCGCAAGTCGCCTTTTCTACCGGAGGTGTCTACCCCACCACGTCCCCGTAAGCGGAATTGCTGTCCAGGTTGCGCTCCAGACGGGATTTTCAGGTCCACATCCCCCGTTAGCGTTTGGACCCGAACAGAACCGCCCAACGTCGCTGTCGTCATAGAGACCTTTACATCCGTCAACAGATCTGCCCCTTCGCGGGTCAGTGTCGGATGCGGTTGAACAGAAACCGTCACCAACAGATCGCCCGAAATGCCGCTGCCGAGAGATTCTCCATGACCCCGAATACGTAACGTTTTTTCATCCTGGATCCCCGGCGGAATTTTGAGCCGGAGAGGCTTCCCTTGGACATTGACCTCTTTCATGCTGCCTAACACGGCATCCTCGAAAGGGACACTGACGTTCATCCGAATGTCGCGTCCGCGAGGCGGGGCAGCCGTGCGCCGCTGTCCGAACGCATCACCAAATGCATCGCCAAATCCACCGAACCCACCGAATCCGCCGCGTCCGAAGATATCGTCGAGATTGATATGTCTGAAGATGTCGTCCATATTTCGGTAACCTTCAAAACCCATACCCTCAACGCCTGCGTGCCCACGGATATCATACATACGTCGCTTTTCGGGATCGGAAAGGACTGAATACGCGTTCGATGCCTCTTTAAATTTCTCTTCTGCCACCTGGTCGCCCGGATTTTTGTCCGGATGATACTGGACTGCGAGTTTGCGATAGGCTTTTTTGATCTCCTCTGGAGTTGCACCTCGGTTGACGCCGAGGATTTCGTAGTAGTCTCTCATATTTTTTAATTTTACCTTGCGGAGGAACAACGGACGCTTGGATTTTGACAGGCGTTCCCGAAATCTGCCTGCGCCGATGTTGCAGGCTACGCGTTTGGGATTAACAAAAACCGCTTTACCAACAAATAATGGGACCGACGCACCATCCTGATTAAAAAAGCATAGCGAGGATCGCTGGCATATCTCGTAAGGACTGGTGCTGTTTAACAAGCGTTGATCCGAATTGAAGTGCCGCCCTTTCTACACGTAGTTTTCTGGATATATCAGTAATACCCTCTATATCTTTGACGTGTGCGGCACCGACAAGACGGCGAAGCATTTCCAGTCCCGCAAACCCTACTGCTTCGTGGAAGATTCGTTGCAACATCTGTTCTTTCAACGCCTCATCAATTGTTCTGAATTCGAGCGTGTAGGTGTGCCACGTCTTGGCAATCGCTGTTTTGAGTGCGGACTGCACGCTCACGGTGTCTTGATGCGAAAAATAGGATAAGAGATAGTTCGCCCAATACAATCCGAGGTCAAATCCTACGGGACCATAAAAGGCAAACTCGGCATCAATCACTTTCGCTGTGTTGTTCTGGACGAGAATGCTTCCTGTATGGAGGTCGCCGTGGGTTACGGCTTGCTGTGCCGTTAAAAAAATCTGTTTGAGGTCTTCTGCCTGCTGTAGAAAGTCCGTATCCGCTTTTAATCGCTGGACATCAGGCTCTAATCCTGGGGTCCAGAAATTCGTTTCATGTTCGGTGTACGGAAAAGTGAACACGTAATCGGCAGTTATCGACTGCATGGTAGTGTTCGCAAATTGCTGTCTATAATGCTGTGCGGTTGTACTGTCAAGGTTCTTGATATAGGTGTGACTATGTACGGTACCCATAAATCGCCCAACCTGTTCGGCAATGTCGGTGTTGACTCTGCCTGCGATTAAGTCGGCACGCAAGACCTGAGCATCCCGGAGATCCTCCATTGCTATGACAGCGGTTTCAGCATCAAAGTCGTACAGTTCAGGGACGATTCCACTTGCGAACTGGTTGTAAATGTCCAGGGCACGGGACTCGTAAGTCAAACGCTCGATGGATAATGGATACTCGGGTCCTAATATCTTAATGTAGGGTGGCGCGTGTTTCAAGACGATCGAACGCTTCGAATTCACAACGTCCGAGACGCGATAGACTGTATTTAGATTACCATCGCCAATCTCTTCTATACAGAGTTCCGTCTCCGATTCAAACATGCCGATCTCAGCATGTCGTTGACGTAGGTAGTCCGGCAGCATGGCAAGATCGAGTTCCATATCTTTCTGACAGCCTTACAACAGACTTTCGGCGATTTGGATAGCATTCAGCGCAGCACCCTTTCGGAGGTTGTCTGCTACTACCCAGAGGTTCAAACCGTTTTCTATGGAAGCATCATCGCGAATTCTACCTACGTAAACCTCATCTTTCCCTGCGACATCAACAGCGAGTGGATATTGCTGGTTGTCGGGATCGTCCACAACTTTTACACCGGGAGCAGTGGCGAGGCACTCTCTCGCCTGGGCTGCTGTGAGGTTCTCGTGTGTTTCAAGGTTTATCGATTCAGAATGCGCGAAGAAGACTGGGACTCGGACGGTTGTAGCGGAGACACCAATCGTGTCGTCTGCGAGTATCTTCCGTGTCTCATTTATCATTTTCACTTCTTCTTCGTTGTCACCGCTGTCTAAGAAGGGCCAATCGAATGCGACGTTGAATGCCATCTGATGTGGAAATTTATCTAAGGTGATGGGCTTGCCTTCGAGTGCTTCAGTCGTTTGCTGAACCAGTTCCATAACGGCACGTCCACTCTTACCAGAAACACTTTGATAGGTGGAAACAACGACCCGTTTGATGCCGACAAGGTCGTAGATCGGTTTAAGTGCTACCATCATTTGGATGGTAGAGCAGTTTGGGTTGGCGATGAGTCCATTATGCGCGCGAGCAGCATCCATATTGACTTCTGGGACAACAAGAGGTGTTTCCGGGTCCATGCGAAAGGCGCTTGTATTGTCAATGACGAGCGCCCCTTTTTTTATAGCTGTAGGAATGAACTCGCGACTGACAGACGCGCCTGCTGATGAGAACACCACGTCGACATCCTCAAACGAGTCGTGTGTCAGTTCCTCAATGATAATGGGATCATCTTTAAAGGATAGAATTTCACCGGCAGAGCGGTGCGATGCTAAAAGTTTCAGGGACGCAATTGGGAACGATCGCTCTTCAAGAAGTTGCAACAGGGTGTTACCGACAGCACCCGTTGCACCTACAACCGCAACACGATAACTCTCACTCATTTCTGATGTTTTCCTCTATTATGTTGTTTAAGCAGGATGTAGTAAGGTTTGTATAATTTTACCACAAACACACCCTTTAAGCAAATATTTCAGGAAAGAATGCCGTGTTAGAGCGGAATTAGTTGCCTAAAAACAGAAAAAACTTGACAAATACTGAAGTCTGTGGTATTAAAATTAAAGGATCTATATATTATGTCAAGTTAACCGTGTTAGGTCTTCTCTATCTCTAATAGAGTCATTTAGGGTTGAGCATAGGCTTTTTCCTATAATCCAGGTTAACTTTCTCGGCGTTAACCAAATTTTATCTTGACATATCTATATTTGTATAGTATAATATAATTACTGTTAGTTTTTTGTTAAATCCATTTTGAGTTCGAGGTGTGAGAATCTCGTTTTTTGAACTGTTTGGAAAACGTAGTATTTTCTGAATCGGACTAAAAATTAGAGGAACATTTGACATGGCAAAATTAATGAAAAGCGATGTTGTCGACAGTATCGTAGAATCAACAGACCTTAGCAAGAAAGATGCGAACGCCGCTGTCGATGCTTTTGCTGCGACTATCTGCGACGCTTTGAGTAATGGCGACTCTGTTGGATTAATTGGTTTTGGAACATTCGAAGCCAAAAACCGTCCAGCTCGCACAGGTCGCAACCCGCAGACTGGCGAACCAATTGATATTCCAGAGAAGACAGTCCCTGTCTTTAAAGCTGGTAAGAAACTTCGCGACGCTACCGGCTAAAACTGGCTGTCCTTTCGCTCAGTTTCTGGAAAAGCCGCCGGGCTGTGCCTCCTTTTTTTATTGAGGGATGCCTGCGGCTTTTTCACGTTACCCCTATCGACAAAAGTCTCTGTGGATTTTTCCATAACGGAAACCACCTTCACAACATATTCCAACACCACGCGATCGCCTGCAGTTATTGACACAATTTTTTGCTTATATTGTTTGTAGGTGCCCTTTCCATTCTTTTGTCTGTATCATTTATATCACAGGTACGCCTTCCGAGCGCGTTGGTTAAAATTTGATGTCAGGAGACTCATCATGTTAATCCGAACGAGAGCCCCAGTCCGCATCGACTTTGCTGGCGGATGGAGCGATGTAGCCCTCTTTACCGAACAGTCAAAAGGGTTTGTCGTCAATGGGGCAATTAACCGATACGCCTATGCGACCCTCCGCTGTGAACGCCAAGTCGCAGACGACGATTCTGTTGAACTCCAGCGCGTTCTGGATAAAAGCATCCGTATCTATTCTGCGGATTTTGACACATTCATTGAAGCCGACGATATACGTCAGCTTGAATATGATGGGAACATTGATTTAGTCAAGGCAGCTGTGCGACGCATGTCCATACAGATTGGCGGTTTCGACCTGATTACGCAGTCTACCGCACCGCCGGGAAGTGGATTAGGCACTTCCGCCGCAATGGGAGTCGCACTCGTTGGTGTGCTCGGGGCACTTAAGGAAGCGACCTATCTGCCTTATGAGTATGCGGATCTCGCGAGCAATATTGAACGCCATGAACTCGGTATCCTCGGCGGAAAGCAAGATCACTACGCCAGTGCAATCGGCGGAATCCATTTTATGGAGTTTCAAGGGGAAGAGGTGAAGACCTCACCATTGAAATTTCCACCCCACATCCGTTGTGAACTTGAAAAGAATCTTGTCCTCTGTTATACCGGAAAATCTCGCCTCTCTGGTAATATACATCAGAACGTAACCGATGCCTATAAAAGCGGGCAACCGGGTGTCCGCAACGCATTGGAAGCTCTCAAAGCCATTGCTGAAGCCACAAAAATAGCACTGATGCGCGGTCGATTGACCGAATTCGGTGAACTCCTCACCCAAAATTGGCAGAATCAGAAGAAGTTACACCCTTCTGTCACAAATGAACAGATAGAATCCCTCTTTAAAATTGCAATGACGCACGGTGCGATCGGTGGGAAAGCTTGTGGTGCTGGTGGTGGTGGATGCCTACTATTTTACTGCGAACCTACACGTGAACATCGCGTCCGTCAGAAACTGGAAGAAGCCGGCGCGCGGGTCATTGATGTTAACTTTGATTTTGACGGGATCCAAATGTGGAAGGTTTCAAGCGATTGAAAGGAACGGCTTTCGGCTTTCGGAAACCATTAGCAAAGAGATTTTCTGGTGAAGCTACCCTCTCTTGCTGATTGCTGACTGCTGATGGCTGATGGCTATTTCTTATGAAAAACGACATCTCAGCGACACAGAACGGAACAGATATAGAAGCCGCCGAAGCCTTGACTTCATCAGTCGAGGGGGCGAAGGAAAATATTTTAAACCAACTCAGAAAGCGAATCATTGGACAAGACGAAGTAATTGAGCAACTTCTCATCGCACTCTTTTCACAGGGACACTGTTTACTGGTGGGCGTGCCGGGGTTAGCAAAGACACTACTCATCAGTACATTCGCGCGGATTCTGGAACTTCCTTTCAATCGAATCCAATTTACGCCGGATCTGATGCCATCGGACATCATTGGCACCGATATTATTGAGGAGGGTGAGGCAGGGAAACGTGCCTTCCGGTTTATCAATGGACCCGTCTTTGCTAACGTCGTTCTTGCTGATGAGATTAACCGAACACCCCCTAAAACGCAAGCCGCACTTCTACAAGCGATGCAAGAGTACCAAGTCACCGCAGGCGGCAGAACATATCCATTGGAACTCCCATTTTTTGTTTTAGCGACGCAGAACCCGATCGAGCAGGAAGGCACCTACCCGCTACCTGAAGCGCAGCTCGACCGATTCATGTTCCATATCACACTTGATTATCCCGATAAAACTGCGGAAAAAGAGATTGTGATGACAACAACTGCGGCGTATGAACCGGAGATAGAACCTGTGATCACAGGAGAAGAGGTCTTGCGAATACAACAGGTCGTCCGGAAAGTACCGATTGCCGAAGCGATCGTGGATTATGCAGTGGAATTAAATCGGCAGACACGACCTGATTCAGATGCGCTTGATTTCATTCAGGATTGGGTGCAGTGGGGTGCCGGACCGCGGGCATCGCAGTATCTCGTGTTGGGAGCCAAGGCGCGCGCTATTCTACAAGGACGTTATCATGTCGCTTATGAGGATATTAAGGCAGTCGCTGTACCTGTGCTACGCCACCGAATTCTGACGAATTTCAACGCAGAAGCGGACGGGATCACGAGTTTGGATATCATCAATAGATTGTTGGAAAACGTCGAACCCCCACCTGTTCAATAATCGGAGGGTTTCCTATGCGCGCAATTGACACTTTTAAAATGGATAAAGCAACGTTTTCTGTATTGTCCTCTTTTGAGGAAGCGGATGAGGCTGACAAAACATACTGGCACTCTAAAACACCCCAGGAACGTTAGCAGAGAAACTTGAATTTTTGCGTCAAGCTTCCTTTCTTGATTATCTCATAGCCGAGCCATTTGAAATTCCAAAACGCTTCCATGTTCGGATTGGTCATGATTCAAAAACGCTGCCAATTTCACAGGTTGCCATATTGCGAGTACTGGACAGTAAAATCTCGCTTTTTGAAGATGCTCTAAAGGTAATAGAGGGACGGTTTCCATCCCAATCTCATATAGATATTCCCCAAGAGCCCTTAATTTGTACAACTCCACTTGTGCAGAATGAGCAGGGAATAATTGAACCAACGGAAAACGCTTCACTTCTGATACCATCACACACTGTAAAACACTAAGTTGATCACCAAGTGCTGGAAATGACAGATACGTTTTGTTGGATAGTTTAAAATATGAAAATTGCAATTATAGGAACAGGATACGTCGGCTTGACCACGACTGTGGTGCTTGCCTACCTGAATCATGATGTCGCTGCGGTAGACAAAGACGAGAGTAAACTCAACCTTTTGCACGACGGAAGAAGCCCGATTCACGAACCCGGCATCCAAAGTCTTCTTGAAGAGGTGCAGCACACGATTCGTTTCACACCGAGTGTCGCTGAAGTTGTGCCGGAGGCAGAACTGATTCTGATTGCTGTGGGGACACCGCCGAAGAAGAACGGTGAAGCCGATACGCAACATGTGGAACAAGCCGCCAAGGAGGTCGCCCAAGTCTGCTTGCCGGATAGGCACTACACACTTGTTGTCAAATCCACAGTCCCAATAGGTACGAATCAACGTGTCGCTGAAGTTGTGGCGGAGGTATTTTCGGAACGTGGAATTCCAGGGAACATTTCCATCGCTTCAAACCCGGAATTTTTGCAAGAGGGGTTGGCGTTGCAGGGTGCGTTCTATCCAGATCGGATCGTCGTCGGTGCAAACAGCGATGCAGCGATTGATACTTTGCGTCGCCTCTATAAACCGATCCTCGAACAGACCTTTGACCCACCGAGCGAGTTTCCACGTCCATCCTCTTACCATCTGCCTCCAATGATGACAACGGATCCGAACAGTGCCGAAATGATTAAATACGCGGCGAACACCTTCCTCGCCCTTAAAATTAGTTTTATCAATGAAATTGCGGGGCTTTGTGAGGAGGTTGCGGCAGACGTAACAGAAGTCGCACGCGGTATCGGACTGGACGAACGTATTGGGAAGCGGTTCCTCCAAGCCGGTCTCGGATGGGGTGGTAGTTGTTATCCGAAAGATACCGCCGCTTTGTTAGGGGTCGCCGCGCAGTCTGGATACGAGATGCCGATTACGGAAGCCGCTCGCACTATCAACTTCCGCCAACGGGAACGTGTTATCGAAAAATTGTGCAGCACATTGGGCACACTCAAAGGTAAGACGATTGGTATCCTCGGACTCGCCTTCAAACCAAACACGGATGACATTCGAGAAGCACCCGCACTTGACATTGTCCGTGAACTGATTGCCGCGGGAGCGACGGTTCGGGCACACGACCCGATCGCCATCGGAAATGCGCACCGCGCCTTAAGTGGGAACAGTGAAACTGAAGATAACAAAGTGATTTTCACGGAAGATGTATACGAACTTCCTTACGATGCCGATGCACTCGTGCTCGTTACCGAATGGGAACTCTACCACAAACTTGAACTCCGTAGGCTCGCTAAACAGATGAAAACTCCGATTCTCATTGATGGACGCAACGTCTATTCCCCAGAAGAAGCGAGAGCGGCAGGCTTTCATTACATCGGGATCGGCAGAATGTAAAGTGTTGCTGACGATATGGACGTTATTAAACAACCCGAACCTTTTGATGCAAACTGGCAGCGGTATTGTCCGCAGAAGCCGTTTCCACCGTATCGCCATATACCGGGCGTCACGCCGCATCCGATTCGCGATCCACTTGGACATAGTTACGGGGTGGAAGAGGAACACGATGCTGAACCTTTGTCGCCAGAGATGTGGAGACAGAACGAAGATTACCTGTACGGTGTAGATCTCTACAACTTTGCCTATTGGTGGGAGGCACATGAGGCGTGGGAAGGGTTGTGGCACCAAGCAGAAGACACCTATCGCCTGTTCCTTCAAGGGTTAATTCAGGTGTCGGCAGCCTTTATTAAGTATCATACTCGGATGCTGCGTCCACTACGCACGCTTTCTACTGCCGGACGCGATAAATTGCGGCAGGTTGTGATTGAATGTGACGACGTATCGGGGGATTATATGGGGCTCAACCTACCAGCGTTTTTGGACACTGCCGACGCGTTTTTTGATCCGTTCTTTGAGGATACCGTTACAGAAGCAACCTTTCGTAGAGACTCCCTTAAGCCACTCATACTGCTGACAGATTAAAGAATTGTGCTCATTTTCTTTCACGCTTGCGAAAGTTTAATTAATTTCTGCAGGATGCAAGCAGCATTGCAACAACGGCGCAATGCGGACCTTATACCAAGCCCCTTGTTAAACCAATAACGCTGTTTTACGCTTGGCGAGAGCCTAAAAATGCCTTTTCTCATCTTTAGTTTTGTATGTGTTTTTATTCTCGTGTTGCTGCTTGTCCTCTTCAAGATAGGTGCCTATTTCGGCAAAAGCGATGTGGATGAATTCCGGGCTGTTCGGTGTCCACAATGTCAAACCCGACGGAAGCCCGAAAGGACGGGTACTGTCAGAAACCTCGTTGAACTTGAGATGCGCTGTCCGCGTTGCGGGTATATCTCATGGGACATACCGCCAAAAACGAACCTCTCCACACGTCCCACCGATCGGGATAATACGTTATGAAAGGCGAGCCGATTGTGTTAATAATCAGCGAAAGCCCCGTCGTCTGAGTGCCAGAACATACCACGTAACCGAAACGTCTCATCTCGAATCGCTTCAATAGCGGCATCGTCCATATCCACACCGAGACCGGGGGCTGTCGGCAATTCAATGAATCCGTCTTTGAACACCAAAGGGGTCGAAAATAGTCCTTCGCCACGTCGGTGTCCACCCTCGCATATCAGTAAATTCGGCACAGTCGCCATTACATGTACCGATGCGGCAACGCCGATAGGACCGGCGGCGTTGTGTGGGGCGATCGCCATATTGTGAATCTCCGCCATCGCTGAAATCTTTTTCAGTTCCAATATCCCACCGCAGTGCCGGATATCCGGTTGCAAAATTGCGCACATCTCGCGTTCAATTATCTCCCGAAACCCCCATCGTGTCAAATGTCGCTCACCGGTCGCGATCGGCACGGTCGTTGATCGAGACAGCGTCAGCAAGGGTTCGTTGTTTTCTGGATGGCACGGCTCTTCAGCGAACAACAATCGGAAGGGTTCTAATTCCTTCACCAAAATCATTCCCATCGTCGGACTTAAACGCCGATGCAAGTCAACAGCGATGTCCACCTCGTCACCCACTGCTGTTCGGACTGCCGCTATCCGCGCCACCATCGCATCAATCGTCTTCGATGTGTCCACAAACCGCACGGGCTGTGGTGCAGCTCCCATCTTCACCGCACGGAATCCTGACATAACTGCATTCTTAGCACTCTCTGCACACTCGTCAGGTGTTGTGCCTCCTATACCGGTATAGACGCGGATCCGTTCACGTACTGAACCTCCCAGCAGTTTCCATATCGGCATCCCGACGACTTTACCGAATACATCCCACATCGCCATTTCAATACCGCTCAGTGCCCCGACCAACACTGGCATACTTCGGCTATAACTTGACCGATACATCGCCTGCCAGTGGTCTTCAATCTGTAGCGGGTCTTTACCGATAAGGTATTCTGCCATGTCATCCACGGCTTGGGCGACAACGCGCCAATGCTCGTAGTTCATGGGTTCACCGTAGCCGATGATCCCTGCGTCGGTGAACATTTTCAGCACCATTGCGCGACCTTGAATCGGTATCGTCTCAAATCCAGTAATTTTCATAATCTTGGTCCTAAACCGGTCGCCACCGGATGACGCAGAAGTGGGAGTTTCCCGTGGCATTTTCCCATTTGCTAACATCGCCGTAGCAAGAGCCGGTGAAGGTTAGTATCTCTTCCCCGTCTAAACTAATGTGTCGTGGGAAACCAGCGACATGCCCGTGACAGAGATAATAGACTTCATCGGACCAATTCTCGCCATTATCGTCGCTTACCATTGCCCTGCCACTACCGAGTTCGCGGGGATAACGGTGGTCGTATGCCACAACAGCACTGTCATTGGAAAGTCCAACTGCCGCACCGTGGCATTGTCCATGCACGCTGGTCAATTGACGGAGATTTGTCCATGTGCCGCCACCGTCTACCGAATCGGCGAGGAAAACAGTCTTGTTCGTGTGGGGTTGATCTGGCGGTCCCGGCTGATACCGAACAACTGCCAACAATCTTCCGGGGAATAGTTCTGCAATGTTGACTTCGTTGCCGTAGTCCGATAAGAAGAAGCGGTTCGAGAAGGTGTGTCCGTCATCGTCCGAAACGAAGACGTAAGTTGGGTTCGTCCCTTCATAGAATGGGTCGTCCCGTCTTTTAATCGGTAGGAGAAGCGTGCCATCGCTCAGTCGGGTCACACTTGAACCAGCGACGGTTTTTCTAAACGGCGTGACATCTATTTCGCTCGTTTGCTCCCACGTTTGACCTTCATCATCAGATAGCCAGACAGTAATTGGCGATTCTTCACCCTGTTGATTTACGTTGATTAATTGCCCGTGTCTATTGGCTTGCAACAACCATCCGTTGAAACCGAAGGCAGACGGATCTCTGTTGAGATGTTCCCAACGCTTGCCGCCATCCGTGGATTTGGAGATAATGGTCTGTTGCACCGCATAGATGGTGCTATCGGGAGTCAGAAGGAAGTTCAATCCTTGATAGTGCGCCTGTGGATCCAAAGGCATACGAATTTTCTCCACCTCTACCTTGTTCAGCACACCGTCGCGGGCGTGTAAGATGTAGTCACCCGCTTGCATCTCGCTTAATTGGCTTGGCGTGACGACAACGCCTCCCATGTTTTCGGTTGATAGCATTTGCAGAACTCCTTACTACAACGTGAATTCGATTAATGGTAGTAGGCACACTCCGTGTGCCGTCACAGGGTTGAGTCACGTCAATATAATAAATTTTTCTTGTCCAACGTGATGAATTATGACAAAATGTTGGTATGCTCTACCTAACCAATTTACACTACAGCACCATACAATGCAAGCCATATTTCAAGGAAGAGAATATATGAACATATTTGATGCGACCCGGAAACACTATAATATATCTGGTGTCCACCCGACGACTGACCCTGATAATCCAAGATCACAATTTGCCGTTGACAGATACAAAAACCACCTACCTAAACTGATAAAGCCGGGTATGCGCGCCTTAGATTTAGGATGCAATGCAGGGCGGTATACCTTTGCTATGGAAGAGATGGGAGCCATAGCGACAGGTATTGACTTCGCAGAGATTCCACTCCGCCACGCCAAAAGGGTTGCGGAAAAAAGAAAGAGCAGATGTCAATTTAATATCGGGAATATAGCTGCTCTACCCTACAAACAGAATTCTTTCGATCTCGCGTTGCTGCCGCAAAATAACGGTTACTTATCGTATCAGACGCTGGAGAGTTTAACAGTTCAGCTTAAACGGATTCTATCAGATAACGGTATTTTCGTTGTCATTATGCACGATGAATTAATCAAAAGAGCGGGCGAGGACACCTTGCCAGATCGCTATGATGTTCAGACCGGTTTGGTAGGAGGAATCAGGGCAATTCCTGACAAAGGTGTGTACGCGAATCCAACGTACTTTTGGACAATTGCCTTTGCCAAGTACATTATTGAGAAACACCTTGCTTTAGAAACGGTAGAGGAAATAGAAGAGAATAGATTTATGTTGGTGTTCTGCAATAAAAAGAAATGAGGGTTAGCCCGCCTGACCAATGTACAAGATGTGCGCAGCCATGTCCACAATAGAGGGTTCCGTTGCCGTTTCCAAGACCAAATCGACCCAACGTTCCCACTTTGCTGGATCTTCCGCCACCGTGTTGGTAACTTCAGGTAATCCCGTTGAAAGTCCCTCACACCCCACCATTTCCAGTGTGATTAACCCACACGATTCAGCGAGTTGCTGAAGTTCGGAAGCCCGAAAAAAGTGCCATAGGTTACCACCAACAAGGTTATTCCCTTTTCCTTCCTGTATGAGTTCCGAGTACGGGGGTGTTATCAGTTCATAACTGAACCGACTGAGAACCGTCCGCAGCATTGCAAGATAACCCACAACTGCAATGCAAACGATCGCCCCAGGTTTGGCAACCCGAACCAATTCGGAGGTTGCCTGTGTTCGTTCAAGTTCATCACTGATGTGCGTTAGCGGACCACCGAGGCATAACACCGCATCAAAGTCATTCGTGTTAAAATCTGAGAGGTCGCGTATATCCCCAACAATTGACGCTATCAATCGTCTCGAAACGGATTTCGGCTCCAACTCGATGTTTTCTGCAGCAAAAGTCGTGTATGTTGGGTCAATATCCAAAAGGACGACATCATACCCCGCCCGACAGAGTTCAAGTGCATAACGCCCTGGTCCGCCCCCTGCATCTAAAATCCTACCTGATTCAGGGAGGTATTTCCGAAGGTAATGCATTGTGACCAAAAACTCCAGCGAGTTATAAGCATCCTTTACAAGCCGATTCCATTCACCAGTTTCGACTTCATTTTCTTTTTTCATGGATTTTATTTCCTTTTCATGGAATTTTTATCGTCAGTGTCCAGCGGCCAATTTCAGTCAGGGCAAGGATTCTCAGAACATGTCCAACCACTTAAATCCTATATAGTTTTGAAAATTCGTAATTTTTCCGCTTGTTCTCACATGATAAAGCGTGGTAAAATACCAACACGCTTCCCAGTCCCGCCTTGGCATTGATGGGTTACTTCAATAATTAGACACAATAAGGACACACTGATACTGAAGAATCCTCTAAAAAGTGTAGGAATTCCATAAATGGCACAACAAGACGCAATAGAACATCTCGAAACATTCGGTTATTGTCTGATTGAGGATGCAATTCCGACAGCGCGAGCCGATACGATGGCAGAGAAATACTTCCAACTCCACCGAGATCCTGCGAATCGCCATACTTTTCAGGATCCGAACGACGATTTGTATCAAACCCTTTTCGGCGTGGTTAATCTCGATGAGATGTGTTGGGAGTGCATCGCACATCCACAGGTGCTACAAGTCGTCCGCCATTTTCTCGGTGATAACCTACGATTGGGCGAGGCGTGTACAAAATGGGTCAAACCCCGTGCACCACAGGGCGGTATCCATTCCGATTCAACGCACGACTTGCCAGCGCGTCTACCTGAAACGCCGTGGATGATTAATTCGATCTGGATGATAACGGACTTTACTGTTGAGAACGGTGCGACCCTCGTTGTGCCATTCAGTCATCGCGCCCGGCGGAGACCTTCGGCATCCGATATTGCAGAGAGTCATCCAGTGTCCGTTTGTGGACGACGGGGTTCCGTGTTATTATGGCACGGTGGGGCGTGGCACGGGCAAGGCGAGAACACAACCGACGACCAGCACCGTATGGCGCTGAATATCGCCTACTATCCGCCTTGGTGGAATCTTATGCGTGAGGGCGGTCATCAACCCGTTCTTCCTGAAACGTTTGAGCGAATGCCGGAGGAACTCCAAGCACTTGTGCGACACAAGGTAGCGAAACGACGTGCAGACATCTACGAATTTTGAGCGGTTTAATGCTCGCGTTATCGTTGCGCTACAGTCTTGAGAATCCCCTTGGTAGCGTCTGAGATATTAAGCGTTGTAAACGCCGCATCGGACAACGCAACCAAGTAGTATGCTCGATGTTCGGCTGGATTAAGTTTGACCTCACTGTCCTCGACCTCAACAATAAAGTTGAAATGTCTCGTTTTTTTCCCAGAACTGGATCTATAATCAAAGGATCCGAGGTATTCAAGGACTGATGTTACGAGAAGTCCTGTCTCTTCCTGGACTTCCCGGGCGAGTGCCGTGAGTAAATCCTCCCCCGCCTCCACGGTACCACTCGGAATTTCAACAAATCCCCCCATGAAGTCAGATAGCACTCGCTCCAAAAGCAGGAACTTATTATTTTTCGAGATGACCGCGCCCACTACCAGTTTTTGCACGCCATCTTTTTCCGCATCAGTCAACAACTCCTGAATGATGGCGTGGTCAATGTTTGACTGCATATTGTGCTTCATTTCACCCGTTGTCCCGCTTGAAATACCGCCGTCACTCGGCTGAACGCGTCGACATTCTTCGTTGGATCGCTCTCGAATGCAACGAGATCGGCGATTTTTCCCGGTGCGATCGTCCCAATCTCATCCGCCATCCCGATTGCCTCAGCGGAAATACGGGTCGCTGAGATGAGTGCCTCTGCCGGTGTAAATCCAACTTCAACAAGTAGTTGCAAGTCATAATCGAGATGACCAAACGCAAGGTTACCAACCCCTGAATCCGTGCCGGGAACGATCCGTTCTCGCAGATCGTAGTCGAGCATGCGTCTCATCACATCTAAACGGACTTCCGCCCGTGCCTCAAGTCGCTGCAACTCGGTTGCTTCATCAGGGGAAATCGTATCGGCATCTCGTTTTCCACGGAGTTCAACAATGCGCGGATACCCTGTCCACGCTTGAAGGGTTGGACTAATCCAGATGCCGGATTCCGCCATCATCTCGGCAATTTTAGGATCAAACCGGAGTTCGCCATCTGGGTCGAGGAATTCCGCATGCTCCATCAGATCTATGCCTGCCTCAACCGCTCGCACCATCGATTCTTTCGCCCGACAATGCGCCACCGTGAGCCGATGGAAATGGTGTGCCTCGTGAACGGCGGCATGCAACTCAGCAACTGAGTAGCTGGCGCGTCCGGGAATCGTTCCGGCGGTTCCTCCACCCGATGCCATAATCTTGATGTAATCTGCGCCTTCGTGAACCAAGCGACGAACTGAGCGTCGCATCTCTGCTTCACCATCTGCAGTCTCGTTACACATGTGGAAATGCCCGCCTGTGCAAGTGATCGGTCGTCCGCTCACCAAGGTGCGGGGACCGGGAATATAACCGCGTTCAAGCCCTTCCTTGAGTGTAAATCCTACCTTGTTCCTCGCACCGTGTTCGCGAAGGGTTGTAATCCCTGCGGCGAGATGGCGTTGCAGATTCATCGCACCGGTCAGTACCATCATCTCATCGGTTTCCGAGAACATCTGAACGTAGTTCCGACCGTCACCTGCGAGGCTCAGATGTGTATGACCATCGATGAGTCCCGGCGTGATGTACGCGTCCCCAAGGTCGATAACTTCCGCATCCGGTGGTGTCTGTTCCGTAATCTCTTCGTGATGTCCAACGGCATCAATCCGACCATCGGTCACAAGAATCGCTTGGTCGTTTTTAGCGTATGTACTTATCCCATCAATGAGCCGAGCGGCTCGGATTTGAACAGTGTGATTTGGCATGAATCCTATCCCTGATAAATGTATTGCTGATTTCAGACTTTTACAACAAATTCACATCCCTGTCGGAACCATTCCCGTAGGATAGTGTCTTCATTGCTGGTCCGTTTCGCCTGCGAACCTGTCGCCTGCGAGAGATCTATTGTTGCCAAAACGATGTCATCTCCGAAAAATCCTGCCTCCTTGATGACATTACCATCTGGATGGATGATCTTCGAGTTGCCATGCGACGATCCGGGTGAACGGATGTCATCGGGGTTTGCAGGTGTATTCGCCATCAGGAGATAGATACCGTTTTCCGTCGCCCGTGAGATCGGCATTGCGCGGTAAGCAGAGAGTTTATATTCCGATAGCAACCCCGCCTCACAAGAGCAGAAGATACAGAGTTGTGCTCCCATCGCCGCGGGTAACTTAACTAACTCTGGATAACGTACATCGTGACAGATGATAAAGCAACACGCAACACCAGCGAGTTCCACAATCGGTAGCGGACCGCGATTGTTCGTGCACCACTTTTCCCCTGCGAGAAAGGTTTTGCCGTAACGGTATTTGAGGGTTCCTTGCTGATCGAAAATCGCAAGGTCGTTGTGCCAATTTTCTCCATCGTGATGCGCGGATCCGACAATAACGGCTATTCCGTGCCGACGTGCGGCTTCGGCGATTTTTGCCTCTGCCTCTTTAAAAACCTGTGGCGAGATATGTTCCCAATAATCTGTCCGACAGCAGTAACCGAACAGACACCCCTCGGGGAACGCCGCAATCTGGATCTCCATCTCTGCACACGTTTCGATCTGCTGAAGCACTTTTGCGGTATTGGCGGAAACGTCTTCGCTTGTGAGCAGTTGACATGCCGCGATTTTAACGTGATCGTTAGCCATCTGAATGCCTCCCTTCTGTTTCTGCCATTTTAACATATCTATTTGTTTGATTCAAGTATGGCTGATGTTTAAAAATACGAAAACCAATTGACAAGTGCCAAGCAATTTGGTATAAGGATTAGGAATCCAGTACAAAGTCCGCGTAGGAGAGACATCATGAAAATTACTGACATCAAACCGTACCCTGTTTGGGTGGGACACAGAAATCAACACATCGTCAAAGTGGAGACCGATGAAGGCATCTATGGTTGGGGCGAATCCGGACTTTCGAGTCGAGAATTGGCTGTCGCGGGAGCGGTTAAACACTATCGTGAATTCCTGATTGGACGCGATCCAATGCGGATCGGTGGATTGTGGCAGGAGATGTACCGGAGCCAGTATTTTGAGGGCGGTCGGGCATTGACCGGAGCAATCTCAGCGATCGACATTGCACTCCATGATATTGTCGGGAAGGCGTTGAACGTGCCGGTTTATCAACTGCTCGGTGGCAAGCAACGCGACGCTGTTCCGTGCTTCGCAACGACGGGCGCGGCTACAGTTGAGGAATTAATTGCGAACGCGAATTTATTGCTTGAGAACGGGTGGAACGTCATCCGAACAAACGTGTTGCATCGTGCGAAGCCGGGTGAGGAGAATATTTTTGAGCCACGCGAGTCCATCAGTCTCGCGGCGGAGTGGTTGACGGCACTTCGAGAAGCCATCGGATCCGAACCTGTCCTCGGCATCGACTATCATCACCGGCTCAGCGTTGCGGAAGCGGCATCTTTTTGCCAACGTATGCCTTCTGGCACACTTGACTTTTTGGAGGAGCCGATCCGAGATGAGACCCCCGAAGCGTATGAATCCCTGCGGACGATGGTCGATGTCCCATTCGCCATTGGCGAGGAATTTTCCAGTAAGTGGCAATTCCTTCCGTATCTGGAGCGCGGTATCACGAATTTTGCCCGACTTGACGTATGCAACGTCGGTGGATTAACGGAATCGATGAAGGTTGCAGGCTTGGCTGAGACGCACTACATCGACCTGATGCCGCATAACCCATTAGGTCCCATTTGCACGGCGGCGACGGTTCATCTGGCAGCGGCGGTTCCCAATTTCGCTTGGTTAGAAATCCGAGTCTCTCCAACAGAAGCATCAGGACACTATGACGAAGACCTATTTCCCGTGCAACACCAACTCGAAGGTGCGGTTATACCGGTACCGGACGGTCCCGGCTTGGGCGTTGACGTTGATGAGGAACTCGTAACGTCACAGACCTTCAAATTCGCGGAACCGCCTCACCTTCGCCGACGCGACGGATCACACACGAACTGGTAGTCTAACTGCGAAAATACTTTATCCTATTAAATTTCCCTTAACTATCCACACAAAGTACGTTATACTGTACACAGTTTGTAAGGATTAGGAGAAGGCACGCCTCAAATCTGCCATAATGGAATTTGAATGGGACGAACAGAAAAATCAGGAATGTATCCAAAAGCGTGGAATTAGTTTTAAACGCGCTTCCCTCGTCTTTGATGACCCTGATCGGATAGAGCGCGTAGATGTTCGATACGACTACGGCGAAGAAAGAATTGTTGTCCTCGGTCGAAGCGCGGGTCGTCTCTTGTATGTGATTTATACGTGGCGGGGCAACACGCGTCGTATTATTTCAGCAAGAAAGGCAACTAAGGATGAAAGACAAATCTACTTTAGTCAAATATACGCGTGAAGAACTCACACATGTCACTGATGAAACGGATTGGGAAAAAGTTGATACAATGAGCGATGAGGAAGTTTATCAGGACGCGCTCAGTGATAAAGATGCCCAACCCACCGATAAAACTTTTTGGGAAACGGCACCTCTTCCTTCTCATTTGATGAGCGTTGATCCAGATCTCTTAAAGTGGTTCAAAGCCCGTAATGTTGACTGCGAAGCACAGATTAACACCATACTTAGGTCATACGTGGAGGCAAACAAACGGTGTGCACACATGGCTCTATTTGATCTCAAGGAGTCGGTACTGCATATTTTACGCGAGGCACAATGTGAGGGACCTATCCAACTTGAAGAGATCAGGCAACGTCTCGGTATACCCAAGGTCGATTACAGAGATACTGCCAGAAGTAACTCACTGGTTTGGGGCATCCTTTGTCACCTTCATAACGATGGATATGTTAGGCATACACCGCGCATTGGATGGGAAATTACTGAAGAGGGGCGGACCAATGAAAACACAAACGATTAAGTATGGAGAAAACGGTGGAGTCGAGATTATTGATATTGATGTATCCGATCCGCAGGCTGGCGAAGTGCAGATTCAGAGCGCCGCCTGTGGGATCTGTGCATGGGATTTAGCGACCTTTCGTGACGGTGGCACGGCACCACCGGGGCACGAAGGTGTTGGCTACATCACAAAAGTCGGGCGTGGTGTCCGGGATTTTGAGGAAGGGATGCGTGTTACAGGCGCGGGGTTGGGATTCGACGGTATTAAGAATTGCACAACCGACCGTATGTATGTACTCCCAGAATCAGACCTCGCCGACGAATATTGGATCGTTGAACCGGTTTCATGCGTTGTAACGGGGCTGGACACTGCACCTTTGCTACCCGCCGACAACGTTGCAGTCATCGGGTGCGGTTTTATGGGACTTATGTTCATCCAAGCACTGAGCCAATTCTACACGCATGACCTTATCGCTATTGATATCGTCGAAGATCGACTGAAATTGGCGAAATCGCTTGGGGCGCAATTCGCGTATAATCCAACGGAAGTCGATGCCGCCGAACTGGTATCAGAACTGAAGGGACGCACAATTGACGTGATATTCGACTGTTCTGGCAAACCGCAAGGGTTAAATCTCGCGACGAAGATTGTTCGCAGAGGCGGACATATCAATCTTTTCGGTTGGGTTCGAGAGGAAGTCACAATTAACGGTTCTGAGTGGCACGGCGGCGGGTTTAACTTGGTGAGTTCGTCCCCGGGCGCGAAGATACGGGATACGTTTCCGCCAGCGATTCGGCTCCTCGAGCGTGGCCACATCGACCTAAGACCGCTTGTGACGCACATCGTCCCGTTGCAAGATTATCCAGCACTCCTCAAAGAAGCAACGGGTGGAGACGGAAGCTACATCAAAGGTGTCGTGAAGGCAAATTTTTAATTTTCCTTGCGGTTCGGTCAGTTGGGTTTCGTATTTAACGTTCTTTTCCGTATATCCCCTCTCCATTTCATTACGAGCTGCGCGTATTCTTGAGTAGACGGAAATTTCGATCTTTTAATTTGTCTTGTGGTTCGGTTATCCGAACACGTATTTCTCTACAACATCTTCTCGCACTGTGACACCCAGTCCGGGGACGTCTCGGATGGTGACATATCCGTCCTCTTGTTCCCACGGATCACTGACCAATTCATGCTGCATCGGGGATTCGTGAGGCTTGAAATCCGTACAATCCGCATGCGGTGAACTCGCGAGCATGTGCAGACTCGCCGCCGTGTTTAAAGCACTGCTCCACGAATGCGCACTGAACAGCAGGTTCTCCGCCTCAACGAGTTTGATAACGTGTCGGCTGCCGGTGAGTCCATGACAACGCCCCGGATCAATTTGTACGATATCGACGCCACCCGACTGGATAAGCCGTTTGTAACTTTCGACATCCCATTCATCTTCACCTGTCCCGATGGGCGTCATAACTGCTGACCGCAGTTGGGCATACGCGTCAAAGTTTTGAGGTGGTAGGGGTTGCTCAATCCATTTGAGCCGATAGGGTTCAAGATCTCGGAAACGTTGAATCGCTGTCGGGACATCCCAAATGCGACGGTGACCGGGTGTATCAATGACAAACTCAAGTTCGTCTCCAATGACCTCACGCACGCGACGAATCATCTCAATATCACGCTGGCGATCAAGACCGAATACCGCCTCTGGTCGCATCCCCCAACCGCCCTTGACGACGCGGTAGTTTTGCTCTCGCAACCACCGAAATTCGTTGAGCGTCCAGTCCAAGTCTTCCATATCAAAGATAATGGATGCCATTGCAACGATCTTGTCATGGAGTTGCCCCCCAAGGAGTTGACAGACAGGCAGACCGAGTGCCTTGCCTTTTAAGTCCCACAACGCCATGTCCACAGCACTGACAGCGAATGCGGCGATGCCTTCGGGACCATACCACCAGATGTGATCGAGCATTTTATGCCAGTGCCGTTCCACATCCAGAGCATCTTCACCGGTAAGCATCGGCGCAAATCCTTCATCAATAATTATCTTTGTTGCGAGTGTCGCTTCTCGGAATTGTGAGATACACTCCCCCCAGCCCACGAGACCGTCGTCGCTCTCCACGCGAGCGAGCGTGATGTAACGTTCAATACCCTTGTAATGTGGTTCTGGGTAGGCAAGTGGAAACGCCTGAATTTTTTGAATCTGCATTCTATTTTTCTCTCCTTTTAGTTTGATTGATTTTTGCGAGATAAGAAAATATAACTACATTATGCTACGGCCAAATTCCATAAGCAGGTATATTAAACACCATGCCCAATATTGTCCATAGACTCCCAACGGTAAATTGCCCCAATATCAATCCCAGAAAGAACGGCATCGCCTTTCGATGGGCATTTCTTCCGCCATACTTCAACAGAAGCAATTTCAGTACCCACACGATCCCCAAGCTAAACCAGATGTAGTTGACCGCCCAACTCCCGCACACGGCGGCATACGCTGCGGGATGAAAAGGGAACCAAAAAAACTTCATTCGCATCAACATAAGGAACAGCGCGAACAGTAAACCCATTCCCGTAAATCCCAACGCCCAATAGTCGGGCGCAAGTGGATGTGCTAACCATCTTTGCAGCTGCGTCCACGGTTCAGACCCGTATATGATTGGCACGCGGGACATCTCATGTAAAGCACCGAGTCGGTAAGGTATGGATATAAGTGCCCAAAATTGCGAGAGGATGCCGACGCACAGCGCAATAAGGATTGCAAATAGCATAAAACGGCTCCGGATTCCCGATGTTGAGGCGAGTTTGAACCCTTCAAGTTGATGCGGCATCGGATGCGAATCGAAGGTGCGTGTAAAAAACCAGAAGAAAGAGAACATCGACAAATTATTCGGTCCCAGCGGACGCGTGCCTACAGCTGCAATCATGACCCGTTCGGGTCCGGTATAGTGTAAGTCGTGCATTGGTGATCCGAGTTCAGCGCGCATCCGAGAAACCGCCGTTGAGAAAGCGAAATAGAGTCCAAAAAAGACGAGGATCGCCCAGAGGGACATACCCGCTCTTAAACAGAAAAAGGTTAGAAACGCGACACCAGCAATCAATGCGAGGACAAGGATCAAGGGTGACATCGGCTTTTTAATTATACCTTGCGGTTCGTTCTGGCGGGTGTGTGCATTCGCGGGACCCCCCGTAGATCCGCCCTCCACTTCGTTATGGGCTACAAATTGTGGACTATTGTCATTAAGAAAGTCGGTTTTCGCTTCCAGCAAACCTTGAAGGTAACCCCGACCCCTCCACAAGGCAATTAGGAAGATGCCCATATACGCGCCAAATCCCTGATAGTTGACGTAAGGATACCCCGTCCCTTCTAAACCCATCATGCTTCCAATGACCTGTTGTCCCTTCCACACCCAAAAGAAAAACCACGTTGAAAATAACAGATCCAACGGAATTAGGAATCCGATGCCTAAAACAAAGGGATAAATCCCTAATCGCAACCACTCCATTGCGGAGAAAGGTTTTTCTGTGAATCTGAAACGGTATGCTTTCTCGTAGACGGAGGGTATCGCAGGGAAAACGTGATGGAGACCATTAACGACATCGAAAGCTGCCACAAGCCCAAAACCGATCCACATCAGCCGATTCGTAAAGAAACCGTCGCTCGTCATCCGAGCCGGAAGTTGGATGATCGGATATGCCAGTTTCTCATCTTCCGTCCACGGTCTTCGTACGATGACAGTGATACAAACCATAACAAACAGCATCACGAAAAGAAAGGCGAACCAATTCAGCACAGGTGTTAGCCAACCCAATAGATGTTGCTTTGTGTACAGCGTAGAATCTCCCTCGTAGTAGCCCGAAAGCACACCCTTGTCCGACACGGCAAGCCAGCTCGGGATATACCGCCAAAATAGGTCTTTCCAATCGTTCTCTGGTGTTGCGAACCAGAAAGCGTGCCCCAATGTGGAGACCAAAATCTCCATCATGCTATGCCCGGCAGTGGCGGACGCGACCGATAGCATGACATAGATGACAAGGAGTTCACCTTGAGATAGCGCGAACCGAGGTAGGAACCGCTTGAATACTTGGTTAAGTCCGATCAGCACAAGCACATTGAAAACGACCGTGAAAATAAGCGAGACGATGGTAGGCTGTGCGGAATATTGTACCAGTTCAATATAGGTAATCCAATAACAATTGATGGGGATGAGAAGAAGTCCAATTGCTATAGACCGCCAACTGACGGATGAGGACGGTCTTGATGGGGATAAGATCGGTTTCGTGTGCGGCATTTCGGATCTGTTTTGAAGGGACTTTCTTATAAATCCCAAGTGCCATAGGCACACAGAGGTGTTGGATTTCGCTGTATTTCGCTACAAGTGAATCTATTAGATAGATTCTTATCGCCTTTGATAGCGGATAAGCGTTGGATTTTCGCCCTCAACCCAATCTATTGCTTTGTTTATCGTGAAATTGGAGGTGAACTTTGTTTGTAGTAGGGAGACCATGCGCCAGTCGCGTGTGGACTTGCGGGACAATGCCCATTTGGGACGGGTTCTCACTGCAAAGCAGTGCGAGAAATCGCACGACTACGAACATACTCTCAAATTAACTGGATGAAACACTACGTCCCTGACAGTGTACTTCCCCCTTGATACGAGAAAACCAATGGGAGATGCGCATCGTCCGCTAACACATCGCCGACCTTCAATTTCTCAACCACTTCATCGGGCAACGCGCTTTTCTTCCCATTGAACGTGGCATCCTCCGGCATAAAGAGCATAGCAAACGCACGGCGGGGATGCGTCGTCATATTGGGTCCTGCCGCGTGCGCGACCATCCCACTGATGAACACACCGGCACCTGCTTTCATCTCAGCGGCGTAGGGTTCAATCTCTGCCCACTCTGGATACTCATGGAACAGTTCGCCGATTCCAACCTGTCCGAGAACTCCGCCAACCTCAAAATTGCTCGTCTTATGCGTACCGGGCAGAAAATACAAACAGCCGTTCTGAAGGGTTGCATCATCGAGTGCTATCCAGAACATGATTGCCTGATGCGAATAAAACGGGTCATAGGGATTATCGACATGGAAGTTCGTCGGATTCGCCCACGGTTGTTTAACCATGGCGTGGTCGTGATACAATCGCACACCGGAAGTGCCAGCGAGATCTGCCGCTAATTTACCCAACCGAGGGTCAAGGATCAACTGTTTAATCTTCTCACTGGTCTTCCACAAATTGACGCACTGAACGAAGACGTTCTTGTAGTAGTTGTCTTCTCCGCTTTGATTGTGATAGGCATCAGGACGGTTCACATGTTGTGCGACAGCCTCGTCAACAGCATCCCGCCATAATGACAACTCGGAACCCTTCAGGAAATCGTCAATAATCAGGAATCCATTTTCACGGTAAAATTCAATCTGGTCACTCGTCCGTTGTGTGTTCATTTTTTAACTATTGAATATTGTTAAAGCACCTGCTTTAGGTTTAAAAAGGATTTCCAACAATTAAAATACGGCAAGGACAACGGACGCAGCCGCTCATATTTAATCGTTAAAAAACCTTAATCATAGTTACTCGGTCGATGGTCGCCGAGGAGCCGTCTCTGCTGAGGGTTTACTTGGGCGAGAATCGATGCATCGAACTGAAACTTATTCAGATAGGGCGGATACTTCTGTGTAATCATCCGCATGGCATAGTGCACCTGCAAGAGATAACGGGTATCAGCACTCGTATTCGCAGAACCCCGATGCCAGACTTCACTACGGAAGAGCACCACATCCCCAGCATTGCATAAGATACTCTCTTCCGTCCTGCCTTTCCACTCGGTTTGTCCGTTTGGAGAACATCCGGAATAATGGCTACCCGGCACGAACTTCGTCGGTCCCAATTCCTCATACATATCGTTGAGATAGTAATGCGCGGTGGTGATGAAGATTGGAACTTTGACGCGTGGATCGGAACGAACATCTGCCGGTAGACTGATTGGTAGCCAATCGGTATGTAACCCCTGATCCGGACGTCCCGGTCCTGTTATCCACGATTGCATACCGATACAATGACAATCTTCGCCGTGCGTCGCTTCGGCAACTTCAATAATCGGTGATTTGTCAAGGAACTGGAGATACAACGGATCTCGATTAAACGAGTTGTTAATGATTTTATTTAGGAATCCGCCGCCATTTTGAGGTGTTTGGTGTCGATCCAAACATTCAGGGATCGTTTCTAACCGATCCATAGTGGCTCGCAATTCGGCGACTTCCTCAGCGTCAAGCACATTGGGGAAATAGACATACCCATCCCTTTCGAGTGCTTCAACTCGGCTTTCTAAATCGTTATGTGCCACCAGTGAGAGAGCTTTCGCCATTTTTAGTACTCCTTTCGGACGATAGAAAATCGTTCATCTAAAGTGCCGCACCCCTAATGAAGATTAAGAATTTAATCGGGTAATTTTTACCGATGCCCGGTGCGGTTACAAACCGCCCTACCGGACCTGGGGAAAATAAATATTACCGATGGAAGTGCCCAGAGTGTGTAAATTGACATCCACTGTAAGGCTTACGGTTCTGAGATTTTCGGCGTGATGTCCCACAACAGGACTGTTCCGTCCGAACTCCCACTGGCGAGTATAGCCCCATCCGGACTGAACAATACACTCCTGACTTCACCTGTATGTCCGGTGAGTATGAATTTGAGGGTGCCCGTTGAAACATCCCACAAACGAATCGTGTGATCCGAACTCCCACTGATAAGCGTAGCCCCATCCGGACTGAACAGCACACTCCCGACTTCACCTGTATGTCCAGTGAGTATGAATTTGAGGGCACCCGTTGAAACATCCCACAAACGAATCGTGTGATCCGAACTCCCACTGGCGAGTGTAGACCCATCTGGACTGAACAATACACTCCTGATCCCGGTCGTATGTCCAGCGAGTATCGCCTTGACCGCACCCGTCGAAGTGTCCCATAAACGCACCGTTCCGCCATACGAATTAGCATTCCCAGTGGCAATTATAGAGCCATCTGGACTGAACGATACGCTTACGACGAGGTCTCTATGCCCCTCGAGTGTCGCTTTGACCGCACCCGTTGAAACGTCCCATAAACGCACCGGACCGTCCCAACTCCGACTCACAGTGACAAACGTAGAGCCATCCGGACTGAACGATACCCATCCACTCCAATCCCCATATCCGTCGAGTGTCGCTTTGAGTACACCCGCTGAAACGTCCCATAAACGCAACCTATCATCTGGACTCCAACTGGCAAGCGTTGAACCATCCGGACTGAACAATACACTATCGATTGTGTCCGTATGCCCAGTGAGCGTCACCTTGACGGCACCGGTCGTAACGTCCCACAAACGAATCTTGTTACCCTCATATCTACTGGCAAGCATTGTGCCATCCGGGCGGAACGATACACTACCCGTATGTCCGATGAATCTGGATTTGAGAGTGCCCGTCGCAACATCCCACAAACGAATCGTATTCCCTCCATGCCCGCAGACAAGCGTTGAACCAGCCGGACTAAACGATATACGATTGATACCGCTCGTATGTCCGGTGAGTCTGGATTTAAGAGTGCCCGTCGCAACGTCCCACACCTGACTTCCACTGGCAAGCATTGTGCCATCTGGACTGAACGCTATACTATAAGCCCTACCCGTGGTGAGTGTAAATTTAACAGCACCCGTCTCAACGTCCCATAAATGAATCCTACCGTCCCAATTCCCACCGGCAAGTGTAGAGCCATCCGGACTGAACAATACACTGATGACCTGGGACCTACGCCCGACCAGGAATCCATGCTCGGTGAGTGTGGATTTAAGGGTGCCCGTTGAAACGTCCCACAAACGTACTGTGTTATCCCCACTCCCACTGGCAAGTGTAGAGCCATCTGGACTGAACGATACACTTGAAACATATTCCGTGTGCCCAGTGAGTTCCGCTTTGAGGGTGCCCGTTGAAACATCCCACAAACGCACCGTTCCGGCCCTATACCCATCCCCACTGGCAAGCATTGAACCGTCCGGACTGAGCGATATGTTGACATGATACGTATGTCCGGTGAGTGTGAATTTGAGGGTGCCCGCTGAAACGTCCCACAAACACGCGGTTCCGTCCGTATCGTCTATACCCTTACCCCCACTACTGGCAAGCGTTGAACCGTCCGGACTGAACGCTATATTATAGATCCCGCCCCAATGCCCTCCGGTGAGTGTGGTTTTGATCGAACCTGTCGCAACGTCCCACAAACGCACCGTCCGATCCATATCCCCACCTCCAGTGGCAAGCGTTGAACCATCTGGACTAAATGCTATGCTTGAGAACCAACTCCGCTGCCCCCTGATCAACTCAAGTTCTTGGAATGTTTTGGTATCATACAGCCATATACCGATACTGCTTCCTACGGCAAACGTTGAACCGTCTGGAGAATATGTTCCCGCTCCTACACTGCCTTTACCGATACGCGCGATGGCACCCTCGGGTAAACTGAATTGGGTATATGCGACATACTGCGCCAACCCAGGAAGAATACCGACGCTCGAAACTATTAGGAGCGTTAAAGTAAAAAGGAGCATTCTTTTTACTTTCATGCGCTCATATCTCCTTTTCAGACAGAGGATTGCGGTTAAATGACCGAAGTTGCCAGTTTGTAGCATAATCTTTTAGATTGTGCATATCCGTGCGCAAACTGAAAGTTTACGCTACAAAAATCCGAAAATACGCCACGATTTGCAATACAAGCGGGGTCCACATGCCTAAAATCTTATAAGTAGCAACTTGGGTTATTCCACCAATACAATGACACCACATCCGATACGTGCACCTGCAGCACCTGAAGGTTGCGAAACGAAATCATCCGCGTCCGCATGGACAATGATACCTTTGCCGACAACATCTATGTCGGAACCGGTGCCGATTTCCCAAAGATCCGTCGTCAATGTAATACGACCTGTTCCATCTGCCCCGACGGTGATATTGCCGATATCCCCGAGATGAAACTCACCTTCTCCCCATTTTCCGTGTGCAACATCTGTGGGATTCCAGTGACCACCAGCGGATGTACCGTCGGGCGCACTACAATCACCGTATGCGTGGATATGAATGGCGTGGAGACCCGGCGTCGCGCCCTGAATCTCAGCCATAAACGTAATTTGGTCGCCGTTTTGTGTGAAGACTGCCATTCCCGTTACGCCACTGTCGCCCAATGCGTCAATCATGGCGGTTGCTTGTTTTGCGGATGGAGCCGAAAGAATTCCTGGCTGTTGGGGCATTCTCTCACACCCCATCAATAGGATAGAAATACTTATCAGCAGAAGAAATACGGACTTTACACCGATGGAGATTAAACGCGTTTTCATTGATAACTCCTTTGTTAAAGTTTTTTACTCTAACGTGAATTTGATAATAAAAATATTGTCTGAACTGTGATTTGTGAGATTATCGGATTCACTATAATTAGATTGACCTATACTGTAATCAAAGTAAAGATCGAAAAAGCATAAGAATCCAACTTCAGACGGTTATGAAAGGTTCCTTAATAATTCTGAATGGACATTCTCACTGAGAAGCAACCTTCGTTGCTTCTCATATTTAATCGTAATTACTCGGTCGATGGTCGCCCATGAGCCGCTTCTGTCGAGGGGTTGCTTGGGCGAGAATCGATGTATTGAACTGA
The DNA here is from genome assembly GCA_965220065.1 of Candidatus Poribacteria bacterium. GTDB lineage: Bacteria > Poribacteria > WGA-4E > WGA-4E > WGA-3G > WGA-3G. The sequence continues at coordinate 1,356,814 of OZ244804.1, read as the reverse complement.
AATTTGTTCAGATAGGGTGGATACTTCTGTGTAATCATCCGCTGCGCATAGTGTACCTGCATGAGATAACGGACTTCGTCACTGGTATTGGCAGAGCCACGATGCCAGACTTCACTACGGAATAGCACGACGTCCCCCGCATTGCACAAGATACTCTCCTCTCCTCGGTTATTCCATTCTGTTGCTCCATTTGGGGAACCCCCAGAGAGGTGACTGCCCGGCACAAACTTCGTCGGTCCCAATTCTTCATACATATCATTGAGATAGTAATGGGCGGTGGTGATGAAGATCGGGATTTTGACGCGTGGATCGGAACGAACATCTGCCGGTAGACGGATCGGCAACCAATCCGAGTGTAACCCCTGATCCGGGCGTCCGGGTCCCGTCAGCCACGAATGCATGCCGATGCAATGGAAATCCTCGCCGTGCGCCGCCTCAGCGACTTCAAAAACGGGGGATCTGTCAAGGAATTGGAGATACAACGGGTCTCGATTAAACGAGTTGCTAATGAGCTTGTGGAGGAATGCGTCGCCATTTTGAGGCGTTTCGTCCCGATCGTGAGATTCTGGGATCGCCTCTAATCGATCCATGGTTGCACGCAATTCAGCGATTTCATCAGCATCAAGCACGTTGGGGAAATAGACATACCCATCTCTTTCCAATGCCTCAACTTGGCTCTCTAAATCGTTATGTGCCACAAGGGAGAGGGCTTTCGACATTTCTACGACTCCTTTTAAACGATAGCAACGGGTCAACGCTCATCGGATATGATATGTTAACTTCCATGAAGTTGTCAATGAAAAACGTGTCGGGGTTGGATTTCAAACACCCGGATTTCTTCTAAGGTCCACCACAAAGTGATTGCCCCGAACCCTCAACTATACCGCCTTAAGTTTGCGCCATAGGGTTGTCCGACTAATCCCCAAACGTTGGGCAGCAAGTTGTGGCTTTCCATCAGACTCCTCCAAAACCCGTTGAACTAATTCACGTTCCAATGCCGCAAGTGGGTTGCTCTCCCTGAGTGCCTGCGTAACAATATCGTCTCTCGAAGAAATAAGATCGAGCGGTAGATGTTGCTTTTCAATGCTTCCACCCTGACATTTAACGAATGCGTGCTCTATAATATTTTCCAACTCCCGCACGTTGCCGGGGTAGGCATAATCCATTAAGATTTCAAGAGTATCGGGTGAGGTGCGATGAATCGGTTTCTGTGTCTGCTGACTGAATTTTTCGATGAAGTGTTCAACGAGGAGTGGAAGGTCATCGCGTCTTTCACGGAGTGGAGGCGGGGTAATCGGGACGACGTTGAGTCTGTAGTATAAATCCTCGCGGAAACGTCCAGCATCAATTTCTGTTTTCAGGATTCGATTCGTGGCTGCAATGATGCGGACATCTACTTTCTTTGTCTCAGTTGAACCGACCATTTCATATTCGCCCTCTTGCAAGACGCGGAGCAACTTTGCTTGTGTTCCGAGACTTAACTCACCGATTTCATCAAGAAAAAGGGTGCCCCCGTCCGCAGCTGCGAATCGCCCTTCGCGCGTTGCGATGGCATCAGTAAATGCCCCTTTGACATGTCCAAAGAGTTCACTCTCCAATAAATTATCAACCAAGCCAGCGCAATTGACGCGGATAAAAGGCTTTTTTGCCCTCTCACTATTGTCGTGGATTGCGTGAGCGATCGGTTCTTTGCCGGTACCGCTTTCACCTTGAATTAGGACGGTCGTTTTCATGGGTGCGACGAGTTGAATTAACCCGAAAATCTCCTGCATTTTCCGATTTTTCCCGATGAGGTTCCCAAACGAATGGTGTTCCTTCAGTTGAGCACTGAGTGCCTTTACCTCCGAGAGATCGCGCGCAAACCCCTGGATGAATTCTCCTTCGTCATGCGCAATTCGGATGGCGCGAATTTCCAAGGATAAACGGTTTTTGTTTTTACGGGACAGTTCCGTTTGGAAAGTGATTGGGTTCTGCTGGTCGAGTTCTTTGAGCGTTTCGCGGGTGTTTTGAAATTCATCGGGAGGCATTAGGTCACACAGGGATAGATTGGCGAGTTCTTGATGTGTGTAACCAAGCCATGCACAAAAATTTTCGTTTACGGTAACGAAGTCCTCTGTTAGTGATGGACAAATGAAGATTGCGTCGTTGGACATCTCAAAAAGTGTGCGGTATCGTCTGTTGTTTTCGGCAAGTTCGTCTGTCCAATTCCCTTTTTCAATCAGAATCGAGAGTTGTCCGGCAATGGGTTTCAGTCGCCCAATATGCACTTCGGAGAATGCTCGGGGTTTTTCACTGGTGAAAAAGACGACCCCAATGGGTTTACCCTGTACCTTGAGTGGAAGTGTCAGATTGGAGCGCATCCCCTCTTGGACCATCAATCTTGTCCAGTGCGTCGGTCTTCTTGCGAGAATTTCTTTAAAATCGTCAATAATCCGGGCTTCACCTGAATTGAGGATAGGCTCAAGGCTTGATCCTTTGATCTTTGCTGAAAACCCGTTGTCCAGCAAGATTTTTCTGTTGGATTTCGTTTTGCACTGCACTAAATCACCGGAAGATTCATCAATGAGTGCAATGCCTAATCGATTGTGCGGCACTATGTTCTGAAGTCCAGCGTAGATATTCTCAAACACTTCATCGAGTGTCTTTCCAAGCTGAATCTGCTCAAGGATTCCATAGACCTGATCAGTTTCAATGCTTTGATTAAAAACGGTATCTTCGGGTGTGTTGTTTGCTGGTGCTTCAGGGGGGATTGCGATCTGAAGGGTGTCTCCATCAAGTCGGAGCGGATAGGTTCGGAGGTTCGGCGTGGTAATAGGGCATCCACTTTTCAAATTGTATTGCCAACCGTGCCACGGACAGGTAACGACTTCACCCGCCAGGGTTCCCTCATTGAGCGGTCCGCCCTGATGCGGACAGGTGTTATTGATAGCGTAAAATTCTGTACCCGTGTTAAAGATTGCAATGTTTTCATTGTCCAATTTGATGATGATATTCTGTCCCGGTTCAATTTCAGATGTTTTAACTACATTAATCCACTTCACCATTTTCCCTCCACGCGTGAATAGAATTCGTTATCTATAGGTTACAGATTATCACAGGATAAAGCGAATGTCAAGAATTTTGTTTCATAAATGAAAATTGTTTCATTTGTGCAATAACCTATATTTTTAACACTTACATACTCCGCTGGTAGGTGCGGTTTGTAACCACACCGGGCCCGTGATAGGAACCCTTTGTGCTATCCGAAGATAGGCGTTTCAATTCAATTTTGCGTCAGTCCTATTTCTAAGCTCCCTCAGCAATTAACTCCGGTTTTGTTTCAGATTTGAAATATATCGGTAAAATCTGAAATTTCATTTTGCCCTGTAAAACATTGATATATCTCAATTGTATAGGAACCTGAACACTTGGCATCAAACTTGCTCTACCATTGTAAGGCAAAAGGTAGCTAACCCGATTTGAGTTAGACTATACAATTCTAAGCTTTGGACAATTTTTAGAGGGATACACCTTATGGCATTCACCGGAGGCTTAGACCTTGGGGGACAGGGCGTTTCTACACACATTTCATCCCGGAATCAACGGTATGAAGGTTCCCTATGGCATTCACCGGGGGCTGACGCTCTTTCAGATTCAGGTTTATTTTCCACGAGTTGGGGTTTTCTATAGAAACCGAAGAAAAATCAGAAAAGCCATGAGAATCGGGCAGCAACCTCATTGGATTTGTCCAAACTATAGATAATTATAGTCAGGACGAAATAAAGAATGAAAAACTTTACACCGAATGTCCTTGAATTGGACACTACGTGTCAGGAGGTAAATCGTGCGTACTTCAACCTTTACACCTGAAGAAACCGGTGCCGGTTCGATTCACTTTGATCCACTTCCCGTAGAAGTGGTAGAGAAAACCGAGCTTGAATACCATCAACTCTGTCGCCCTGATGAGTTTCAAGAAGTGGAAGGTAAGCCATTCCATATCAACGGCACACACTTGGCTGTTTTCAAATACCAAGATAAATTTTACGCTGTTGATAACCGATGCCCACACATGGGGTATCCTATGTCCAAAGGCAGTATCCGAGATGGGGTACTGATCTGCCACTGGCATCACTGGGAATTTGACCTCAAATCCGGCGGATGCTTTCAGGCTTTCGGCGATGACCTCAAAGCCTTTCCCGTCGAACTGCGAGATGACGGTCACCTATATGTCGGATTGGCAAAAGGAGAGCGAGAGGCGGCAAAACGACGTGTCATTGACCGCGGCAAGCGGGCACTTGAACGAGGACTCAAAGACCGCAGCACCTTCTTTATCGCAAAAGCCGTCACTGCACTTCGAGACGCGGGCGCGGCACCCAGTGAAATTATTCATCAAGGACTCCACTACGGCGCACACAAGAGTAGCGAGGGATGGTCGTCTGGTGTCGCTATTCTTACCTTGGCTGCAAACTTATGGGACGATGTAGACCCAAATGATCACAACCTATTTCTCGTACACGGCTTAACTCAGATTAGTCGTCGAACAACAGGAAGCTCTCGCCCTTATCGTGCACCATTCCCTGCAATGAGTGAGGAACACAACCTTGAAACACTCAAGCGATGGTTCCGCTACTTTGTGGATAAACGGCATTCAGGGGCAGCAGAACGCATTTTGTTGACACTTAATGACCGCGGCTACGATAAATCGGTGATCGCAGATTTCGTCTACACTGCGGCGACCGACTTCTACTTTACGGGCGATGGGCATGCCCTCGATTTTGCCAACAAGATGTTCGAGGCGTTAGATTATGTCGACTGGCAAGGGGCACACGAAATTTTACGCCCGATTATTGTCGATCTGGTGAGCCGAACCCGCCATGAGGAGACTTCACGTTGGGCAGACGCCGTGCCTGTGTTAGAATCTCTCTTTGAGCGACTTGATAGTATCTGGCAGGACAACCAAGCCAACGAAGCAAAACTCGATATTTCAGCGTTTACACAGACGCTCCTCGGTGACGATTTCGAGCCGATTGTTGTTGCTGTCGAAGAAAAACTTCGTGCGGGTGTGAATCCGAGAGACATCTGCCGAGCAATGACCTACGCTTCTGCGATTCGGACGGCTCGTTTTCATCTAAAGAACGAAGGCGATTGGCACGATGTAGCGAATATTTACTCTTACGCGCACGCGCTTTACCACGCCTTTGATTATGCACCGAGTGCCCACTTACTGCGTGGTATTTTTCACGGTGTCGTTTTCTTGTCATATCTGCGTTGGTTGAACATGCCTGCTGCCCGTATACCGAAACCGGGACAGCGACTTGATGAAACCTATGACTCCGTTGATAAGATGCTGAAAAGGCTACAAGAGTTTGCGGACTTCCAGAAAGTCTATGAGGCAGAAATTCTGGTGAATCAGTATCTGGAAGAGGGACATGAGATTACGCCATTGAAGCAAGCACTCTCACACATCCTACTCCGCGAAGATGCAGAACTGCACATGTTCCAAGTACTGGAAGTCGCATTCCGACATTATGAGTTGTCGGTTGATGTGGAAGAACAGCGAATGCATCTATTGGCAGCGACCCGCTACATTACTGCGCAGAAGTTGATGAAGAATATCTTGTGGTCTACGGAAAACGCAGAACGGCTCGCACGAGGCGAGTTGCTAAGTGAACGCAACGACGATTGATGTCGTTCTTGCATTATACACTAACATGAGTTCGACTTTTCTTTCGTAGGTTGGGTTGAACGGAAATTCGTTGAAAATTCACATTGTCGAAGATTTTCCAACTTCATTGCACCCCTAAAATTTCCAAGGATTTGTCCAAACTATAGCATACAATTGAACTTTCAATTCCAGGAGGATTTAAAAATGAACCGTTATCTCGAACACGCCAACATGAGCGTGAATGACCTTGAAAAAGCGATCGATTTTCTAACAACTGCCTTTCCAGATTTCCGAGTCAGGGGCGGTGGTGATAATGCGAACGGAACGAAATGGTGTCATCTTGGGACTGACGATTTTTACATTGCCTTGTCAGACCGCAAGCATCCGTTTACAGGTAACCGGGAAGGGACCTATGTGAACCATCTCGGTTTTTCTGTCGATGACGCTGAAGGTATTCGGGAGCGTATGCTCGCTGCTGGATATAAAGAAGGTTACAAAGTCGAACCCCATCCCCACCGAAAGCGGATCTATTTCATTGATGCGGATGGTTTTGAATGGGAATTCGTCGAGTACTTCACGGAGGATCCAGCAAAACGGAACGATTATTCACAGTGAAAATAGATTTCGTTCTGGATGCAGTGCTTACTAAAACTTGTAGGGTTCAGGTATAGTGCTTGCCCTACAAGTTTTTTGCTGCTGTGCTGGATATTCTAAGGGAATGTGTGTGGAATTTAATGACCTGTTTGGCTCACTCTTCGTCAATAGACCAAGTGCAGTTGATATTACTGTCTTTGTAAAATTGCTTGAGTGCTGGCTTATCAAACCACAACTGTATCTCTTTGCCTACAATATGGCCGACACTGCTCACCTTGAGGTAGAGTCCACCCGCTGTCCATCCAGGTATGATGTCGTACCGTCCGGTTTGTGCGGCGTAGATGCTGAGCAGTGCCAACGGCTCCATTGCATCCAGATTCGCTGTTTTATGACTGTCCTCCAAAATCTCAATCACGGTTTTTCCTTCATGAGCCTCCTGCAATTCCGGTCTATCCATGATCTTGCTGTAGAGAGTAAAGTCATCTTCGAGTGTAAAAAGTCCGCTATCGGGGTGTTGTCTACCTTGAAGTAGGTTATCTCCGATTCGCTCCGCCATCGCCAGAAATTCTGTCTTCGGCTCTATACGGTACAGATCCACCAGAGCGAAGATATAAGCGGGTTCCAAGGCGGTTGTATCAAGGTTCAACAGCGGTTGACTATTTTTGTCAGCACCGACGTCCCCGAGTCCGAAGGCTTTAAACATCGTGCGTAGGTAGTCTCTGAACGCACTTTTTCCCCCAGAAACCCGATACCCACGCGCACAGACGGCGGTAAAGAGCGGTGTGATGTTCTGCGGCAGAAATGCGCCGCCTTCTTTCGCGCCAAAGTAAAGCTTCTCTATCCTGAAGGGTCCCTTTATCCGAAAACCTGTCAGATCCGTTCCATCAATAACAATGCTTTTCAGCGTGTTGTTTTTCGGATCGTAGGAGGCGTTTAGGAAACCGATGATGTGTTGCTCAACCGCCTCTTTGATGTGCGCCATTTCGCCGATCCGTCCATACTTTTCGGCATTTTCTACGATTGTCAGCATACCCATCATCTGGGTGATGGTGTGGTTCAACTGATTGCCGACATAGACTCTCGGCTCGGTCGCCTGCGGATATTTTCTGCCGAATATGTTAAGCCCGCGTTTGTCACTTTGCGGATGCACCAGATTGGGCCAGATGCCGGTCTCTGGATCCCGCTGTTGTATAATCAGATTTAAGAGGCGTTCGCCCCAAATCCGCGGTGCCTCCTCCTGCTTTTGATAACCTAAGCTATACGCGGCGTAAGCCAGATCCAGTGCCACACTGATAAACGAGAGATCCGCACTGATTTCGGGTGCCTTGTATCCATCCCACGGTCTGTTCCAAGTCTTGGCATGAGCGACCTGCTTTCTGAAATCGCCGTGTCGGTTGTAGTGTAAGGCATCCCAATCCTTGATATTCGCTTCCCAAATCCCTTTCATCAACATCTCGCCCCGGTCAGGATTCACGGCTCTCAGCAATTCCCAGTAGGGGTATACGTCCTCTATCTCGTGGACAACACCCTTCATCCCGTACCTATTCCCGGTTACTAAGTCGACATAGCCGTGTCCGCCCCAATGCAGAACGCCACTTTCTGGATACCAGTAATTGCTGAACATGTATTCGGCGGCTTCTCCGGCGGCGTAGACATATTTGCCATCCCCAGTGAACTGACTTAAAGAAGCCAGCAACCGCATTAGGTTCTGCTGATTTTGAAAGAAACTCCAGACCGCTGGTTTCGGCTCTGTGCCGGTGCGATGAGACGTCATGGATCTGGGTGCTTTCAAATGGTCGGTATGGAGGCAATCGGCAAAGAGCGGCATATCTTTACCACTGTACCTATCTCGTCCGTATTGTATAGCCGTATCTGCGAAGAGACTCACCGCTTTTAAAAAGCGATTGTCATCTATTTCGTTGGGACGCAATCGGTCTCTACCAACCCACCGATCCAATCGATTAGCAATGCTCATACATCCTCCATACTACTTTTTCCTGTTTCCTTCGTCGGTTAAAACCCAATGCTGAAACCACCTGCCAGTAGGAATGGTGTTGTGTAATAGGGTTGAGCGTTTACATTATTCAGATATTCCTCGCCATATTGATAACTGAATCCGAGGACATTTCTACGATTAGACACATTCCATATCTCAATGAAGGAGGTGGCTTGAAGTTTACGGCTCATCGAAAATTGCCATTCCACTCTCAAATTGAGATTCTCGAAAGATGAAAAACGACGGGAGTTGGTTTCTCCTCTGACCGGCACCCATCCACCGTTTAGATTTCTTCCGGCAGAGACAATAGGAGTGTAGGGACGGCCACTGGCATATCGAGATGTTAATGCGATAACAGCGGGCATATACCACTTCGACTTGTAAGATTCGGAAAAATTGTATGAAAGTGTTAATGATAAAAGATGCCGTTGATCAAAGTCGAAATCATATTCTTGTGTGTCTAAGTACCACTTGCGTTTTGCCACCGACAGGGCGTAACTCAGCCAACCCACGAGTGAACCGGTTTTCTTTCGTAGGAAAAATTCAATTCCTCTAGCAAATCCGTGCCCATCGTTTGAATAATCTTCCAGAGTATTGACCACGACCAAATTTTGATAGTCCTTCTGGTAAACCTCAACCCATCCGTGAAATGCATTATTAAATTCACGACTAATTCCGACGATATAATGAATCGCCAGTGAGGATTGAAGCTCAGGTGCTCTGTTGATGTCCTGCGAATTCGGAAATTGATAATAATACCCCCAAGCTCCCCGCAGGGCAGTTTTTGAATCCAGTTTATAGTGTATGGAGAACCTGGGAGACAGGTCTGTCTTCTCGTTGAGGGAAAAATAATCAAATCTCCCTCCTCCAGCCAAGATTAACACCGGAAGGAGTTCCCATGAATCCTGTAGATAGCCGCCGCCGGACCATGTGTTTTGTGAAAAATCGTAGGAGGTCAATTGGACAGAGATATCTGTTGGATCAATCTCCGAGGGGTCCAGGGGGATGTTCCCTGATGTCTCAAATGTCGTCTGTGTTAGTTCAAAACCTGTCTTTAACTCGTGATTTGGATGAAGTCCCCAGGTCAAGTCTTCTCGAACTCCAATCGTTGATCCATCAATCTGAAAATTAAGGTTTCTCCCAACTCCCACACTGTACGTCGGCTGCGCTCGAAGTAAGGACAACCTGGAGTAAAGATTAGCGTTGAAGAGTGCCTTCCATTCAATGCTCTGGGTATTTAAGTTGCCATCTGTTAGGATCCTATCCGGTGAACCTGGGTCCGGATGGGCAGCGATAAAGTCAACATTTTCCTCGGATAGAAAACCATTCACGTCAATGTGATGTCCAGCGGCTGGTTCGTAACTGAACTTGAAGTTAAAGTCGGCGAAAGATGGTACAGGAAACTCAGCACTTTCCTTGAGTATTAGATCAAGGTAGGTGCGGCGACCAGTAACGAGATAAGATGCCTTTGATGTGAGGGGTCCCTCTATGCGCCCGTGAGTATTTATAAAACCGAAGGAAAAATCTCCAGAAATTCGTTCCCGATTCCCCTCGCGGGTGGTTATACTCAATACCGACGAAAGCGCGTTACCATATTTCGCAGGAAAACCGCCCGTCAAGAGTTCAACGGTTTCCACAATATCTGTGTTGTAAATGGATTTCATCCCGCCAAAATACCAGGGCCAGTACACCCTAACCCAATCAAGCATGAAAAGATTTTCCTCTGGAGCACCTCCTCGGATGTAAATTTGAGAAGGTGAAAATAGATCACCCGGTGTCGTTACCCCTGGCATTGTCTGAATGACACGTATGGGGTCCTCTATCAGGCCATGTCTGGATTGCAACATCCGTTTCGTCAGTGCCATATCACTGACAGAAGTTCTCTCAGCTAACTTTTCGGATGACACAACGACTTTGGGCATAGATATAATTGATTCACTTAGGGAAATATCGAGTTTGGCACCTTCATTGAGAGAAACGGTGGCACTTAAAGATACCGATTCATATCCAATCCGACTGATTTTGATTTCATACTGTCCAGGGGGGACATCGATCAGCTTGTAAGAACCGTCCTTACCGGTCATTGTTTCCAATGTGGTTTCCACGATAACAATTTTGACACCAGCAAGTGGTTCCTGAGTTGCTTCATCCGTTACAGTTCCTAAAATCTGGCCTGTTGTTTGCCCAAAAGCTGCATGTACGAGAAATAACACACTTCCCAAAATTGATGTAAGTTTTGCCATCTTTTACCTATCTCCGCACACACCATATCAGCGTTACATTAACGACTTGTGCTAATTGTTTTTGCGTTTTATTTTACAAATCGATAGTACATTAAGTTCTTTACCTTTCAAATAAGGTCCTCTTCTTTCTCTTCAATGCCACCTAACCTTGATTCGATTCAGTTTTATTTTTCGTCCATGCTACAACGACAGATCCGAACACAGCAAAGCCGAAGAACATAAAGGGCATCTGCCACAGCAGAAAACTCATGTGCGTATGAATATATGAATGTGCCTTGAAAATAACGAACCACGATAACGGTGCCAGAATCGAAAACCACGTTGTCCAGATTAATGCAATAGAGTGTTGTCGTCGCTCTGCCATCATCTTTTTACTCTGCCAAAACAGCAGTGCAGACATCACAATAAACAGCACTATCAGATAATAATAGCGGATTTTCAATAGGAAGTCAGAGACGAAGGCGTTCGTTATAGAAAGATAGTTATTGAGATCAAAGAAAATACCGTTCACGTAAGTGATGACTACTCCTATCGTCCCGGCTTCAAGACTGGCAGCATACACCTCCGGATAGTCTTGGGGTTCTGCATAAGTGCGCTTACCAAAAGACCAGAGCACATGCCCAACGCCGTCCATGAACCCATCCTTCGCAGCACCGATCTGGAAACATAATATTACGACACTGAAAAAAATTGCGACACACGAACCGAGTCCGGCTGCAAGCGTCCATTTCAGGTATTGGTGCCTGTTCCATCTGTCAAGGACGGCATAATAGATACATGGTGTCATCATCATTAATAGCGTAGTCGTAATGTACTCGAAACCGTTGATGAAACACTTAATGAGAACCGAGATAAAGATGAGGATACCAAACCTGATAAACTGACGGTTCGATGGAACCCTGTGGCGTTTAAGGAGGACCATGACGACAATCATCGGCAGGTAGAACGCCCACAGACTCCACCACAGATTTTTACCAAAGACCGTCAGCCATTGGGAGAGTACCGCCGAACCTACGACGAAGATAGCGACCCATCCGCCAAACTCCTCATAGAACCAGCCTACAATCGCGGTCAATGCGATTGCCGAGAGCAGCGCCGTTAGCACATAGAATGACCATAACTTGATTTGAGGTGATAGGGGAATCAGTCTATCGAGTAGACTGAAAACTATTCCCTGCCCACCAGTTTGGGACATGTACGGCGAAAATTTATCAAAGGAGTGCTTATTGAGATAGGCTGAATATTGATTGTCAATCTGATTTGAAGTTATCCATTTCTGCTGAATATCAGCAATTCCTGCTCCCGTCAATCCTCCTACCGAGAAGATGCCATCTTGGCGAGATTTGACCATTCTTCCTATAATAAGACTTTCAGTGTCCCGCTGATGCGTGTCAAACCACTGCTGTTCGGCGACATGCCATAAGTTAGAGAAAAATCCGAGAAACAGGAGTCCGATTGATATCGCCCAAATGGATATCTTCCTTGCACGCTCTGATTGACTGAACTGAAATATCCGCATATCTCGATAGTTCGCCATAGTAACCTCGCCTCTATAGTATCCGATCTTTCTTAGGCACCTGCGAGTTCAAATACCATTGCGAATCGGAAGGTGGGACTGGATCAGGAGGTTGCATGGAAGCAAACTCAGCCAACTTAGGTCGGATCTCGTCTTCCCAAATCCCTTCGACATCATCAAACGTGAGTGGCATATGATTCGACACTTCCGCTTTGTACGCCGATAGCAACTCACGCGTCTTTTCACCAAAATGTGCCACGATATCTGTCACCATCTGTTCCCCGACGCGACGACTGGAGGACTCGTTGAAATCGCCCATTGCGAAATGAGGTGCGCGTGCATCATCCGTCGGCATCCGCGACATATCCACACAATCGGGTGCCACCGCCCAAAGCACGGACGTTTCACCGCGTCCAGCGTGTCCGCCCAATCCTTTGCCGTCCTCGAAACGCTCGATATCCGCACCGATACTCATCGACGAATACATCCGAACCCCAACATGGGCTTGCATAATCTCAATCACCACCGGCACGTCCAGTCGGTGGGGACCCGAATGCCCCGAAAACAGAATCGCACCGTGAAAACCCAGCGCATCCACTGCTCGAATGTGGTAACATATATTCTTCAAAAACATCCAAGGGGGTATCGCTGTCAGCCACGGTCGTTCTTGATCCACTTGCTTGTGTCCCCATGCGCCGTAGCCACCCATCTCATGGCAGTGCCAGTAAAACGACGGTGCTACTATCCCACCGTGTGCTTGTGCCGCCTGACACGAGCATTCATGCGCCCGAATCGCGTCCATCCCAACCGCATTGTGCCAACCGTGGGGCTCGCACAAGCCATAAGGTAGATACACCATTGGACACGCCTCAAGTGCCGCTTCCAACTCATCTGGGAACATCCGTTCCCACCGTACCTCATGTCTCATATAATACCCTTCCCGATCATTTGTGGAACTCTCTGAAATCCCATTTCAATCTAACCTAAAACGCGTTTGCATAAATCTATTGAACGTGCGATAATGTCAAGAGTCTACCAGATTTTTGAACTTGATGTCCACTCATTTTTATTACAGTCAGTCAGTTTTCCGAACCTATAGATCACGGAGGGAAACCCAATGACGCGTCTAATATTCATTGCCTTCAGTATCCTGTGCTGCCTTGCTATGCTTGTGCAACACAGCGATGCTGAAATCGACCCGACAACTGCCGTTGGCGTGTGGCTCTTTAATGAGACGGATGGGGACACGGCATCCGACTCCTCTGAAAACGGCAATGATGGCACACTGAAGGGCGACCCGGAATGGGTCCCCGATGGCAAATTTGGCAACGCACTGGAATTGGATGGAGCAGGTGATTATGTGAGCGTCCCTGACCATAAAACCTTGGATACCGAACTCAGTGAGGCACTCACAATCGTCATCTGGGTTAAAGGGACTTACAGACCTAACGACTGGCATGGGTTGGTGACAAAAGCACAAGGATGGCAAGTCGATATGTGTTACCTGTTGCAACGGGCGGCTAATGGCAAATTCGAGTTTGCTCCTTTCGGGGAAGCAGGTAATACCGTCTGGACAGCATCCGACATTCTCCCAGAAGATGACACATGGTATCATGTGGTTGGTGTCTATACTGGCGAAGAAGCACAGATTTACGTTGATGGCGTGCTTTCCGGCACGCGGGTTTTTTCTGCGGAGATCGCTGATACGAACGCCCCTGTGGTCATTGGAACCAACTACCCAACCGGCATTCAGCCAGTGAACGGTCTTATCGACGAGGCTGCGATTTTTAGTGTTGCTCTGGAAGAAGAGGATATCAATGCCATAATGAACGACGGCTTGGAAGAGACACTCGGTATATTGGCTGTCGAGCCTGCAGACAAATTGGCTTTGACGTGGGGCGATTTAAAAGTCGGTCAGAAAGAATGACGAATCCGGTGCGAATAAAGGTGTTTTTTTATTTATGCTATCACTGCCCATTCGTAGATTTCGTGCCGGAACGGTCAGTGATAGCATACAATTCAGGATTCAGTCAAAAGATTTTCAGGCTCGTTTTTCACCAGGTTTTCGCCGATGCTTTGATGCATAACTATCCCCTTCTGGATCGTACGAAACCGACACCTGTCCATCCTCGACAACCAGTCGCGGTACAGTTCGATGACGACCATCTCGTTCGGGTCCTCGCATCACGGCGAATTGTTCCTCGGTCATATCTTCAACCATATCACCCCACCGGTCCTGTGGATCAATTACACCACCGCCCCAATTGACATTTTTCGACTGGTATTTAATCAGTACCCCGCGCCTTGGGACTGGATTCTTCCATGCCAAGGCACCGTGTGTACAACCGCCATCCATGAAAAAGAGAACATCTCCGGCTTTCATAGTGGGTTGGACCACCAAACCCATGGTATCATCACACGTCCGAATCCCGGAAGGCATGGCGTACTGGGTTTTATGAGACCCAGGCACACAAGCAAAACCACCGAGTCCCGGCTCGACATCACGCAATTGCCACGTAATGGTGACGGTCTCCGCATAACTCCGCCCGTTTTTAAAATAATAACCGCGTGATGGCGTCATCGGTTCATTTCCATCGTGGAGCGAGTGCCCCGATGTCCCTTGAACAGCACAGAACACAGTCGCTCCAGTCGTGCGATAACCGCTACCGCCCATCCAATTCAGTCGCTGCACCACAGCGGGATGCGCAATCATACGCCGAAATGGGGCGTTATAGGGTTCAGGTAGGTCTAACAAGCCCGGCAGGAGCGGTCGCCCTGTGCCCGCCTGACTTATCGACCCGCGAGCTAATTCCTCGCCTACAACAATGCGATCTTGGAATTTATCCACCGCCTCGTTGGCTTCTGCAAGCCACTGCTCATCCATCACGCCGGGCACTACTACATACCCATTCAGATCCCAAAAGTAGAACTCTTTCTCATCAATTCCAGAATCCGGGTCGCGGGTATAAATTGATGGATGAATGATGGATGGGTCTTCTTCCACCCACGTCTTTTCACCGTCTGTATTTAGCACCGGTGGTGGATTTGAACCTTTAAACCCAGGGGTATACATGACCGCCTTTTGTTCAGGAGTCGCTTCCTCCGCCCATCCCGGCAAAGATTCGGTCTCTGAGTGAGGTCCAACAGGATTGGACTGAACCGCTGCGCGTGCGGCATACCAGTAGGATAACAACCTTTTCGACTCACCTTTCCACGGTCGAACGCCTTGGAGCGTAGGTGCCGCAAGTAAAAACAGATCTCCTGCCTTCAGTTCTGGCTGCACTACCACCCCCATATCATCAACGCCGTTCGCCAAATCATCGGGCGTTTGAACATTGCTCTTGTGGCTTGCCTGAACAACAACCAATCCACCGTCCCCTTCTGCGACATCATCCAATGCCCAGATCGCTTTCACGCCCTGACAACTCCGCCGACCGTTTTGCTGGCGATATGCTTGGGACGGATTTCTCGGTTCATCGCCACCGATGAGTGTTGCCCCTATTTCACCTTCTCGATCTCCCAACAATTGAGGGGCTTGATCGAGTCGAAAGCCGTGTCCGATGATCTGATTCAAATACCACACCAATTTGGGATGTACCAGTAGGTCGCGGAACAATTCACGGTGTTGACGGGACCCGCCTAACAGCCTCTCACTTTCACTGACTTCATCTAATGCCTCGTTGAGTGCCGCCACCTCCTCTTGACTGAGGACACCCGGAATGTGTAGGTAGCCTGCCACATCAAAAGCATAATTCTCTTCATTGCTCATTACTTCATTGTCCATCTGTCCCTCCTGTTACCGGTGGACGGTCAATCGGATATTACTGATTTGCAATATTAACACGCTATTCGTGATGCTTCGCAATAGCGACGGGAATGTTATGTATCGCATCGCACCCAAGACAATAAAATTTTTCAATAATAGTATTATCGCATAGTTCCCCTACTTGATCAATAACCAATTTCCATAGAGGACATCAGGAATCGGAGTATTTCCGTGTGTACAGGAGAACTGTATATCTCTACAAGGTGTTTCGCTATTGCACTTTTCCGAGCATTCCCGTATAATGCAACTCGGTATAATAACAGAATCGCATGAGATTTTTACAACTCAAGGTTGGAAACATTAAACCAAACTCGTAGCCTGCAACACCGGCGCAGGCGGTTCTACGGAGAGGCACTTCATTCATCAAACCGACCTGACCGAACCGCAAGGAATAATTAAAAATGACGAAAAGGGCGCTGGTTATCGGCATCGTCTTGGCTGTTTTAGAATGTCTGATCGCGCCCTACAACGATTTTGTCATCCGTAATACCTTTCTGGCAGGTGGTCATTTTCCGCTCGCGCCATTTTTTGTCTTGACTGTCTTGGCGCTGGTTGTTAATTCCATCCTACGGTCCCTACATCCGAAACTCGCGCTCTCCTCCCAAGAACTCATCGTTATCTGGTGCATCATGATTACCGTCGCGGGTATCCCTTCATCGGGAATGATGAGAGACGCACTATCCACTTTCGCGGCTTACCAGTATTTTGCCACCCCAGAGAACGAGTGGCGATCCCTTTTCTTTCAGTATATTCCCGAATGGCGTGTCGTGCGAGATGAAGGTGCGATCACCTCTTTCTATGAAGGTTTATCCGTCGGCGATCGGATCCCTTGGGGTGCATGGCTGAAACCGCTCTCCGTCTGGGCGTTGTATGTTTTAACCGCCTATTTCGTCATGATTTGCCTTGCTGTAATCCTCCGAAAACAGTGGGTCGAATATGAGAAATGTACGTTTCCACTCGTTCAACTACCTGTAGAGATCTCCGCCCATCGGTCAGGCGTTGTCAATTCATTCTTCAAAAGTAGAAAGATGTGGCTCGGCTTCGCTATACCGGCGTTCATCCACACCCTGAACGGGCTTCAGGCGTATTTCCCGACCCTGCCGCATATCCCTATCAGAATTTGGCTAGACCCGTTCCTCGTTGGCAGACCGCTCAACGCCTTGAGACCCTTTCAGATTGTTATATTGATGTCGATGGTCGGATTTAGTTATCTGCTCACACTTGAGGTCGCATTCAGTCTCTGGTTTTTCTTTCTGTTTTTCAAACTACAATGTCTCATCGGCAGTATGCTCGGTTTTTTCATAACGAAGGGACCAGGTGTAAAATGGACGGCGTATTCGTTCAGTGCCGCACAGGAAGCGGGTGCGTGTCTGACGCTCGCTGGCTTTGCCATTTTCAAAGCCAGAGGACATATCAAGCAGTTGTTCTTAAGCGGCTTTGGACGCGGTTCTCCTCAATCCGATGCCCAGAATGAACCGATGCCCGCTGGATTGACAGTCCTCGGACTGATCGGAGGTTTGTTGCTTTTGATATACCTCAGCGTCTTGATGGGAATGTCTCTCGGATTTGCGGTGCTCTTTGTAATCTTTTCGGTTGGCGTGTTTGTCGCCTTGACATGGCAGATTATCAACGGTGGTATCCCTTTCATCAATCCCTCATTTTCACCGCAAAGTTTCTTCCTCACAACACTTGGAACGGCACATATAACCCCTTCAACAACGACGTGGCTGTTCATGCAGCCGACGGGCTTAACCTCGCACTTGAGAGAGTTTATGATGCCGAATGTGATGAACGGACTGAAGGCGGCAGATGCGGTTAGAGCCAACCGACGCAAACTCCTCATAGCGATGGGAGTGGCGATGGTGCTGGGGTTGCTCGTTTCATACTATTCCGTACTGAAAGTTAGCTACCAACACGGGGCGCTGCATGTGCACACGGGGGGTAGCGGCGGCGTGCGTTGGTTGAGTGCCGTCCTTAACAGTCCCTCAATGGGAACCGACTGGACGAATACCGGTTTTACACTTTTCGGCAGTGCGTTTACGATCGGATTGATGTGGCTGCGAAAAGTTTTTGTGTGGTGGCCCCTCCACCCGATCGGATACACGATGCTAAGCTCCTGGGCATCGTTTAAGCTATGGTTCTCCATCATGCTCGGTTATTTTCTGAAATATGGTGTCGTGAAATACGGCGGGCTAAGAGCGTATAGAGAGGCGCGTCCCTTGTTTCTCGGATTGATTCTCGGTGAGATGACATGTGCCGGACTCTGGTCGGTCGTTGGGATGATAACCGGCATTCAAACCGGCTATCGTATACTACTGGATTGAGATATGAAAGGTTCGTAGATGTATGGAAATCACACAAAGGAAGGTAATATGCGTACGTATGATGATTTTTTAATGGAGTCATATCAACACAGGGAAAAGATGGTCGCCGATAAATTGCGACCGAAATATCACTTCTTACCGCCACACGGTCGTTGGAACGATATCAACGGTGCGGTCTTCTTCAACGGAAGGTACCACCTCGGCTACTTACAAAAGATCAGAAACGGTCCCGATGAGAGGGATTTTTCGAGTTGGCAACACATTTCGAGTCGGGACCTGCTGCATTGGACCTATCACACAGCATACCTCGATGAGCCGCTCGAAGGTAAGAAGGGCGATTATTTCAATAGCGGCGACATCATGGACGGAATGGAAACCCCGACGATTATCACCAATATGCCCAGAAGAGGGATCTGTATCTACCAATGCCACGATGCCGATCTCTCGGATTGGATACCGTTAGCGGAAAATCCAGTGATTCCCATCGATACGGACGAATTCCCCGAATGCATAATCTTTGACCCGAGTGGCTGGAAAGAGGGTGGCACCTACTACGCCTTAATCGGGAATAAAAACCATCGTCCCGGCTACGAAGGCGACTCGACGAGTCTGTTTAAATCGAAGGACCTCAAGCAGTGGAACTATGTCGGTCCTTTTTATAAATCCTCGCGCAGATGGACAGCAGAAACTGAAGATTGCGCCTGCTCCGATTTCTTCCGTTTCGGGGAGAAATGGATGTTGCTGATGCACACCCATCACCCCTTCAATAAATGCCAGTATTACATCGGCAACTATGAAAATGAGACCTTCTACCCCGAAATTAACGGACAATTGAGTTATCGCGGGAGTCTGCTCTCTGGTCCCGAAACCCTCATTGACGACAAGGGGAGACGCATCCTTTGGGGATGGATCGCCGATGCCCGCGACGCAGACAAATATGGCTGGAACAGCATTATGACGCTGCCGTGGCACCTGAAACCGACATCGAATAACCGTCTCAATATCGAACCGGTTCCAGAATTACAATCCTTGAGATACAATCCATTCCAAGTCGGAGATATGTTTGTAGAAGCGGAGCAAGAAATTACCCTTGACGGGCTTGCTTCAGATTGTATGGAACTGAAACTGACGATAGAACCATATTCGGCGCAGCGATTCGGGTTGAAACTGCTCTGTTCGCCGGATCTTGAAGAGGAGACGGTGATTTGCTACGATGCGAAACAGCAAGCCTTTGTTGTTGACTTTGAAAATGCAAGTACCGACAAAACACTTTTATATCGGTGTGGACGTGAGGTGCTGAAATCTGGGGGGTTCAAACAGACGGTGCCTTTCGCACTCGGAGACGACCAAGCACTTGAACTGGATATTTTCGTTGACAGATCGGTTATTGAAATTTTTGTCAACGCTGAGATGTGCATTGTCCAGCGGGTTTATCCGATGCGACCTGATAGCAAACAGGTGCGATTCTTTTGTGAAGATGGACGGATCGCGGTCAGAAACATCGTCAAATGGGAGATGGATGCAACCAATCCGTGGTAGATTTGTGGCTGTGAACATTACGCGAGGATTCTTGCTATCATCTCATGCGGGTTTAACTGCCTCCACCTTAACGCTCGCGACCTCTATCTGCCGCATTTTTGCATAGGCTGATTTACTGAGAACCCGAACGTCCTCAAACCCGGCTTGGCGAATCGAATCTAAATACTGGTTTTCAGGCAACGCCCCTGAAATACAACTCACCCATACGCTTACCGCGGCTCTCGCCCACTCAGGCATATTGTTGGCGACCATATCGGACACCACCAACTTACCGCCCGGCTTGAGGACGCGGTACGCCTCTTCAAAAACCTTATGCTTATCCGGCGACAGACAGATGACGCAATTGGAAATGATCCAATCTACACTGTCATCTCCAATCGGCATGGATTCGATCTCACCCAACCGGAAATCGACATTCTTCGCGCCGGCTTCCTCGGCATTCTGTCGCGCTTTCTTGATCATCTCAGACGTCATGTCAATACCAATCGCCCTGCCGCTTTCACCGACAAGCTGCGATGCGAGTAACACATCAATCCCGGCACCTGATCCGAGATCGACCACAACATCGCCCTCTTGAACGTCCATATATTCCAGTGGATTCCCGCAACCAAAAGAATTTTCAGTAGCGTCGGCGGGAATGCTGGAAATCTGTGCTTCGGTATAGCCATTCTTCTCGGCAGGGTTATCCGTATTCGTGTCCGGACAGCAGGTAAGCGACGAGCAGCAGGATTCATCGGTCTTTACCAAACCGGCATAATGCTCACGAACGGATTCTTTAATTTGTTTTACATCTTGAGACTTCATAATTTTCCTCCACGTTGAAAGAAGTGATATTTTTTTCCAGAGAGGTTCTGTTAAACGGGAGATAGGGCGACGAATTCGCGGTGAGATTGTAGCTACAAACACCACGCATAAGGACCGGGACCCGTATGAGAAACCATGTCTGCGATCTGTTGGCGCATCTGTGCGATACGGTTCTGGTGTTCCGGATGACCAGCAACATTTCGCATTTCGTCCGGGTCGGTTTTTAGATCGTACAATTCATCAATATCGAATCGGTTCCGAATATATTTCCAGTCTCCATCTTTTATCATCACACACGCCGCGAGTTCCTCTGGTTCGTTGGCATTGTGATAGATCGCATCGAGGCTGGCGATTTCGGCGAAGATCGGTTGATGTTCGGGTTCTCGCTCGCTCAAAATCGCCTCTGCAACCGACCGCCCGTCAATTGGGGTTTCTGGAGTATGACCCGCGAGACCCAACAAGGTCGGCATCAAATCCACACCCGCCAGAGGGGTCGTGACGCGAAAATCGGACGGCAAATGGTTCTGCCATGAGAGCAGACACGGCACCCGCACTGAAGCCTCATACATCAAACACTTCTCAGTGTAGCCGTGGTCGCCGAGCAATTCGCCGTGGTCACTTATGAAGGCAACAACCGTATTTGTTCCTTCAAGCGCATTTAGCAGGCGTCCGACTTGGTTGTCAATGTGTGTGATGAGGGCATAGTAGTAAGTCATCATTCGGCGAAATTCATCGTCAGTCACCGTCGAAGGGATACGGAATTTTCCTCGCTTTTGAAATTTGGGCTTCCCATCAAGCGGATCGCGCAACGAAGGGGATAGCGGCATATCTTCTTCGCGATAGCGTTCCGGTAAGTCCGGCGGCACCAAGACAAGTGGGTGTGGATCTTTGATACTCGCGAATAGGAAGAACGGGTCATCATCCTGCTGTTGAACGAATTCGAGGGAACGGTCAATTGTCCAAGTTGTGCGTTGTTGTCGAGGGTCATTGATCGTACCAAACTCCAGGATATTGCCGTACTGCGTCATTCCGGGTGCCCCTGAGCGATAGAGGTTTTCAACCCCTTCCGTGTCGAAATAATCAAACAGCGGGTCTGGATAGTCTCCGAGATAACGATAGGTACACCAAAAATCGGAAAATCCGTGTTGTGAGCGGTGGTCGTCTCCCAGGTGCCACGGTCCAACGATACCACAGCGATAGCCAGCACGTTTGAGCACATCCCCAATCGTGACACGATCGTGAGGCAGATAGCCGCCGAACTCGCCGATTCGTTTGGGTCCGTAATTCCGCAGTTGTAAATGCGCATGCGGATAGAGTCCTGTCAACCAACTTGCGCGTGCCGGTGAGCAGACCGGCGATGCACAGTAAGCGTTTTCAAAGCAGACACCGCTCGCTGCCAATCGATCCAGATGGGGTGTTTGAACGACTGGACTGCCAGCGAACCCGGCAGCGTCCCACCGCATCTGATCACACATAATGAGTACGATATTGGGTCGAGATGTCGTCATCACTTTAAACGGCTATGTGAGAGGGCATGAAAAATGTTCAAACCTTCGTCAGATGAATGCGGTATGTGTCCCTTCTATTTCATCGCGTAATCTACTGTTACCAAAGCACTAACCTTCTTAGATATAGAGGAGACATCATCAGTACTCTTTTCGGAAATACCACTCGAATCTGCAGAGCGCACGCTGAACACGCCCTGACGCGCAGCACGGAGCGAACCGAGGTTCACACCGCTCCCTTCAGCCAACGTTTTGGCCCGTTCTCGCGCATCCTGAGTCGCTTCTACCAGCAACTGGCTTTTCAGCGCATTCACTTGCGTATAATAGTAATTAGGCATTCCTGAACGTAGGGCTATGCCTTCCCCGAGCAGCGACGCGATTGCTGTCGATAGTTTTGATATGTTATGCACGTCCCTTGATTTAACGCCAATTCCCTGCGAAAGTTCAAAGAATTCTATCTCATTTGTGTCATGTCCATTTTCTGCCCGTTTCCTCCGCTCATTTACAGAGACGGCGCGAATCCTTATCTCCTCAGTTTCCACCTGGTTCTTCTGTAGGAAATTTAATACTTTCTCGCGGTGTTCAGCGAGAACAGTGTACGCTTCTGCCATATTTCTATCTCTTGCTTTGACTGTAATGTACCATATCGCCATATCTGACTCGACTGGGGTCTCGGCATATCCCCTCACCTTAATAATCTGGTGAGACATTCGTATATCCCGCAGCGCATCTGTAACGAGGTAAGTCGAAATGACGAGTCCAAGGGCAAGTATAAGACCAAATGGTATAAATCCTTTCATGTTAGGTATATCTCCTGAAGGCATGCTAACTTCAATATTTTGACCGCTGTCTATCACGGTGCGAAACTCGATCGCAGTTTGATGCCCCAGCGTCCCGATTCGTAGGTTAAAACGTAGAGCGATTCGTAGGAAGCAATGACCGTGCCATCGGCGCGATAGCGCGTGAATTGCGTATCAACATGGACTTTGGATTCTGAGATATGGACAACGTTGCGCCTGTCCCAACCGCTATGATGCCAGCCCTTTGCGGTCAAGTTTTTTCTTATTCTCTCCACATCCTGTTCACCCGGTTCGTTGAGGATTCGCATGGTGCCAGAAGCGAGACGGTAGTGCGGAAAGTGGAACGTTTTCTCCCATGCAACTATATCAAGACGATTAAACGCCGCCATCCATGTGTCAAGAACCTCTATGATTGCGGCTTCGATTTTTTCTTTCACTGTTATACCTCAAATATATAGTGTCATTTGGTCCGCTTTATTAGGACAGGGGTGTTCTTCCTAACTTCTGTTATTCTATCACAGATATCCTATTCCTGCAAGCGGTCAATGTCGGCTCTCTGTGATAGCCCGTTCAAAGGCGCAGTGTAGCTCTTGGATATCCTGACGTAATACGGTTGGATTCACAGTCAGCAGGATACGTCCGGCGTGATCGTCATCTGGAGCGGATACAGATACTGAATGCTCCTCAAGTACCTCAACGAAACGTGTACTATCAACACCCGCTTCTAACTTCAGTGGAAATATATTAGAACCGTGTTCAAAAGGTTCAACAGTGATGCTCTCCAGCGCGTTGATTGTCTCAAAAAGGACGCTTGCCCGCGTCATCGCAAGATTAAAACGTTCTTCAAACCCATCTATGCCCTGAAGTGCCAACGCCGCCGCAAAGTTTGCTGATGCCAACCCGCCCCCAAACATACGACGGTCGTGATACAACCCATCCATGAACTCAGCCGTGCCTGCCAATATCGCCCCGAACGGTGCCCCGAAATATTTGTACAACGACACATACACCGTATCAAACAACACCGCATAATCCGCGGGTGGAATGCCGGTCGCGCCTGACATCATATAGAGCCTCGCGCCATCAAGATGACTCCCAATCTGTCTGTCTCGGCAGTAGTCCGTTACCACCTTCATTTCGTCAAACGGCATAATCCTCCCCAATTGGCGGCGCACAGGGCTTTCGACCATCACTGCCCCAATCGGATTGATGACTCTTCCGCTCTCTGCCTGTTCTACTGCGGTTTTCAAGGTATCGAGTGTAAAATAGGGGTCCCCCTTTGCCAAGGGTATAAGGTTTATGTTACTCAGCCGCGTTACACAATCACCGCTGTCATTATAGAGATGACTTTGCTCCTGGACGATCGCACGCGGTTTGATGCCGCAGAGTTTTCGGATGGCAAGATGGTTGGCGAGTGTACCCGTCGGCATAAAGACCGCCTCCTCCTTGCCCAACATTTCAGCGCATTTTTTCTCAAGCTGCTCAACAGTGCCACCGAGGGAATAGGCATCCTCCTTAAGCGTAAACTTTTGGTCGAACGCAGCGAGCCGCTGTAGCATCATTGAAGGCGTTTTCGGTTCTCCGTCCCCTCGAAAAATAACGGTGTTGCTCGGGGCAACATCACGGATAGGCGTCGTATCTAATCGGAGCAATTGGTTAGCATGGCGGTTCATTGTTTGCATCAAAATGACCTCCTTAAGGAGTTTCCTGTGCATATCATATCACTTTTTTTCAAAATTGTAAAAAGGTGTCGCTTCCTTTCTCCAAATCGGATATACTGCTACAGAATCTCAATTCGGCAAGGTAAAATTAAAATTCCGCAAGGAAAGTTTAAAAAATGAACATCGTCTTTCTATTTTCAGATGAACACGCCGGTGCTGTGATGGGGAATAGTGGACATCCGGTTGTCCGAACCCCCCACCTTGATCGCCTTTCTGGACAGAGTTATACCTTCGACAACGCTTATTGCAATTATCCAATCTGTACGCCTTCACGCTTATCAATGCTCACTGGACGTTATCCACATCAAATTGACGCGTGGGATTTGGGCGTAATTCCGGATCGGCAGTACCCAACATGGGGGGATTACTTGACAGAAGCGGGATATGAGACCGTGCTGTGCGGACGGACGCACTTCAACGGAACCGACCGGCTCCACGGTTTCTCGCATCGCTTGCTGGATGATCTGCCTCGATGGTGTAACAGAAATGGAAGACCGCCACGGCGCACAGCTGACGCACGTCGCGGTTCAAACTCACACGTCACCGAATGCGGACCCGGAGACCACGAACACACACGATACGACAGAAACGTCACGGACTTGGCAGTGGATTTCCTTCGCGAAAAAGCCGCGTCACCGGACGAAAAACCGTTCCTACTCTACTGCGGATTCATGCACCCACACTTCCCACTGATCGCACCGCCCGAATTTTTTTCACTGTATGATCCAAACACACTCGAATTACCTGCGACATGGAACGAACCGCTCGAATCTCAACATCCCATCATCCAACACCACCGTTGGTCGTGGCGGAACGACATCCCGCCTCCTGAAAGTGTTGTGCGTTGTGCGTTAGCCTCCTACTACGCCCTTGTCTCGGCTCTTGATGCGCAAATTGGAAGGATACTTGAGGCGATTGACGCGTCGTCATTACACGAGGATACGGTTGTCATCTATACCAGCGATCACGGCGAGATGGCGGGACATCACGGCATCTGGCAGAAGCAGTGTTTCTATGAACCGGCGGTAAGCGTGCCGTTGATGCTGCGCCTACCTTCAGACGAAAACGGTCGCGTGGCGCAAAATGTCTCTTTGGTAGATGTTTTACCGACTTTGTTGGAGGTTGCTGGTCTGGAGGTGCCTTCTGACCTCCCGGGTGAGAGTTTGCTGGAGATAGCACGACAGAAGGCACAGCAAACAAAACGCGCCATTTTTTCGGAGTACCATCACATGGGTATGCTTAACGCTGGCTTCATGCTCAAGCGTGGGGATTACAAACTGTGTCATTACGTCGGAAGCGAACCGCAACTCTTTAATGTGGGCACTGACCCACTGGAGAACGATGACTTGGCATCAAAACCTGAATATACTGCGATACGTGATGAAATGGAGGTTGCTCTGCGTGCGGTTGTTAATCCAGAGCAAGAGGATGTCCGTGCAAAAGAGAACCAAAGAATGCGGAGAGCATAGATTGTATTACACCTCTCCATCCCAGTAACTCAGGCTCGGATCCTTACGGTAAATTTTTCCAACGACATAGGGTAGGACCTTATTGGAATCCGGGTATTCACTCACATCGTGCGGTGTGGTCGTCCCGAGGATGAATAACGTGACCGGCGCATCGCTGCTATTTACAAATTTATGTGCACCGATGGTCCCCGGTGGAAACGCAAGGAAATCGCCTTCACTGACCTCTACATCGCCTCGCGGGGTCTTGAGCGTGCAGGCACCTTCCATGACGTAGCACATCTCCTCCCCGAAATTGTGGAAATGCATTGGGAAACTCATCTTACCCGGTTGCAGCCGAATCACGCGATACCCTAAATTTTTGCCGCCGATGAGTGGGTCAATGTCTTTGTCCTCGAAGTCATAAGGATGTGGCGCATTTTTATGCTGCCATGCGATTTCATCAATATGAATGCGGTTGATGTAGATGTCGCGCCGCGCTTGCAGACAATCAACGAGGTATTGGCGTGCATCTTTAAAAATGGAGTGCCCATCACCGACCAAGATTGTATTGAATCGGAGTGCCAAGATTTTGCGCAATTCGAGTGCGGCTTTCGGTGGATCGCTCAGCTTACTATCAGCAAGCAGTGTCAGTGCCCCCATCGGTTCACCTACGACGAGATCTCCGAACAGGACGGCTTGTTTCTCTGGGAAATAGAGGGCGATTTCGCCGGGACTTTTTCCGTGCTTGAGATGGATGGCGTGTAAACCGGGGACGATCGCCTCACGGTCCTGAACCGTTCGGGTCGGGGTGATGCTCAGCGCGTCGGCATCGGCTTCATGTACAATTACGTCAGCACCCGTCCACTCTTGAAAGACAGCGGCCTCGCGTTCATGATCGGCGTTAGTCAGAATGATAGACTTCGCGCCGCCAAGTGATTTCAGGTGTTCTCGGTCGTCATCGGACATTGGAACCGGATCTATCAGGATATTGCCGTCCGGACGCACCCACAAATGTCCGTTAAAGTCTATCTGTCGGTCTCGACTAAAGACCCCCCAACTGTATATATCTTCAAAAATCAGGCGTTTCATCTTTTAATTATTCCTTGCGGTTAAGCACAGTGCTCTGGAATGTAACGGCTTTTCCCGAAACCCGCTTTCCACTTCGTTTCAAACTATGTAATTTGACCTCTTTTAATAACTCATTGTTGTTTTTCCTTTGAGACGAATCCGTAGACCTCAAGCTCGTGTATGAAGGCTCTACCCAATGCTATCCGCGGTACAATTGCGCCACGCCTCGGATCATACTGACTGGCTTTCTTTTCATCATCGGTAGTGGCACTGATGTAGATGCGGATTGCTTCTGTCACAACACCACTGAACCGCATCTCAAGGACTGGACTATCGTTGTTCTGAATCTGCAGAATGGCACGCCAACGTCCGTCACCTTCGAGTTTCTCGTATATCATGGCGTTTATAATATTGGTTCCGCGTATGGTGATCCGATGAATCGCCTTTTGCGTCGGCAGGTTTAGGTGAATCCACCGTCCGTCGGCGTATCCCCTTGTTTTCGCATCGCCATCTATCATCTCTGGGGACGTGCAGGTAACCCCTTCTGTGACGGCGTAGTTGTAAAGTTCCTGCGGCTCAAAAATCATCCGCAGCACCTTGGACTGGCATCCTAAGAGGACCGTAACCGCGCAGATTGCTGGAAAAATAAAGAGGTAACGTCGCATCTTTTCCCTCGCTTGATGTTATCGCTTTTCAAAATACTATACCACGTTTCCGTTTTTCTTTAAAGCGGAATTTTAGGAAAGGCGTTGTTTTAAAACTTCATTCCACATATAATGCAGTATCTGGATTTATAAGGAAAAGGAGACAACACAATGTATAAAAGTGCGATTTTAGGGTGTCGAGGACGTGCTCGCGGGCACGCACGCGCATACCAACACGTCAAGGGTGGCAAACTTGCCGCGATTTGCGACCTGCAGGAAGATCTGCTCAACGATTTCGGGGATGAATTTGGTATTGATGCTCGCTACACCGATCTTGATGAAATGCTTTCAAAGGAGAAACCGGATCTTCTGCACATTGTTACCGCGCCCGTGCTACGCGGGAGTAACAAACGCATTCGCTACCCACTGATGAACCAAGCCTCTGAACACGGCGTGCCTGCCGCGATTGTCGAGAAACCGATCGCTGTTGAAAGCGAAGACTGGCGGCAGATTTCCGAGCTTGCCCAACGCACCAAAACGAAGTTCGTCGTTAACACACAACTCAATTTCCATCCGCAGAATCTTACCCTTAAGCGCCATGTCGCAGAAGGGAAAATCGGTGCGATTAAATTCATTGAGGCAAGCGCACGCAACCCCCCCGTCGACCAAGCACCCCACGTCTTACAACTCGTGTCGTCCTATATCGACAACTCGCGACCTGTGAAGGTACAAGGACAGATCTCCGGTGCGGAACAACTCGATTCCGCGCAACCCTCACCTGCGAATGCTACCGCTTTGGTTACTTACGCAAACGGCGTGCAAGTCTCCGTCGCATTCGGACCCGAGATGGCACCACGCGTACTTCCCGAGACAGGAAACAACCGGCATAAGCGCGTATGCGTCTTCGGTGAACAAGGATTTGTTCATTGGCGGTTTGAGAGTTGGGAACGGAACCTACCGGGAAGTGGGTATGAAGGCGGCGATCTCAACTACGGCGCACAGGATGTCATCGCCCAAGGTGGACTCACAGACGCAGTGTTCGAGTGGCTTGACGACGAGAGTAACGTGCATCCAACACACCTGAAGCAATCTCTTGCGGAATTCAACCTGTTGTTGGGAATTTACTACAGCGGTTTGACGAATACCGTCGTTGAATTGCCGTTTGATCCACCCGATGGCATGATTGACATGTTCAGAGAACGACTTTAATTGACATGTTCAGAGAACGACTTTAAAGGTAGTAGGCACGCTCCGACGTGCCGTTCACTTGTAGAAAAGGAATCCTTCGTGAATAACGACGTCATCTACATGGACAACCATGCTACAACACCAATTGCACCGGAAGTGTTAGAGGCGATGATGCCCTACCTTACGACGAACTTCGGCAACGCTTCCAGCACGCATTCGTTTGGTGTTACGGCGAAGGATGCTGTGGAAAAGGCGCGCCAACAGGTCGCTGAACTGCTCGGTTGCTCAGAAGAGGAGATTGTCTTTACCAGTGGTGCCACCGAATCGGACAATCTCGCTGTTAGGGGGATCGCCTACGCCTGTAGGGAGAAGGGGAACCATATCATCACAAGCACAGCGGAGCATCACGCAATTCTCGATACATGCCACGTTTTGGCAACAGAGGGATTTGAAACCACATATCTCCCGGTAGACAAATATGGGATGGTAAGTCCTGACGACGTGGAAGCCGCGATTACACCGAGAACGATCCTGATGAGTTTTATGTACGCAAACAATGAGGTCGGCACAATAAACCCGATCACCGATATTGCCGCTATTGCTGCCAAACACGGTGTACCTTTCCATTCGGATGCCGTGCAAGGCATCGGACAATTACTGTCAAATATGGAGATGATCGGCGTAGATCTCGCATCCCTGACGGCGCACAAGATTTATGGACCGAAAGGTATCGGCGCGCTTTACATCCGCCGAAATAGTTCTCGACCGCATTCGCTTTTCCACGGCGGCGGACAGGAAGACGGGGTTCGCCCCGGCACGTTGAACGTCGCGGGAATTGTCGGTTTAGGGGCGGCGTGTGAACTTGCTAAAAATTATATGGAGACAGGAAAAAATGGCGTGGCGACCCTGCGGGACTCACTTCATCAGAAGTTAAACGAGCGTTTGGGGGACATTCATCTCAATGGACACCCTGAACACCGGCTGCCGGGCAATCTCAATCTCTGCTTTGCCGATGTACAGAGCCACGCTCTATTGATGGGGCTTAAGAGTGTCGCGGTGTCAACTGGATCGGCATGTGATTCTGAATCGGTGAAGGCATCACACGTCTTGGTTGCGATGGGGATTCCAAATGAACTGGCGGTGACTGCCGTCCGTTTCGGTTTGGGACGCTACAACACAGCGGAAGAGGTTGATGTTGTCACCGATGAAGTTGTAAGGGTTGTTAACCGATTGCGTGCCTTAGCACCGGAGTAGCATAGACTTGTCATTTTCCTAATAGGAATGATTTCCCAGTTGCGACGCTCTTACTTTTTGCGGGCGAGGTTTCTTAACCTTGCCTTTTTCATGTCCGCAGAACTGTTGTCATTTTCCCGATAATATGGTATACTTCTATCGTCAAGTTTAACATCTATAACACTAGGAGACACGCATGTCATCTATCGCAGCCCGAACCTACTTAACCCCTGAGGAATACATTGCTGCCGAACGGAAAGCGACACTCAAGAGTGAATATCTGAGCGGTGAGATTGTCGCCATGTCCGGAGCCAGTAACGAACACAACCTCATCACGATGAATACGGCAAACGGACTTTACAATCAAGTGACAGACCGAGGATGTAGAGTCTATGCCAGTGATATGCGCGTCGGAATTGGGGAAGGAACCTCCTACTTCTATCCCGATATTGCTGTTACCTGTGATAGCCCCCGTTTCGAGGATGATGCTTTTGATACACTCATCAATCCCCAAGTCGTTATTGAAGTGCTTTCCGATTCAACCGCAAATTATGATCGAGGTGAGAAATTCAGACGCTATCCGCAACTGGAATCACTTCAAGAATACATCCTGATTTCACAGGATCAGGTTCATGTTGAGCACTATCTTCGTCAAGGCAAACAATGGGTACTCAGCGAATTTAGCGAACTTGAGAATGTGTTACCTCTTACTTCCATTGGGGCAGAACTCTCCTTGAATCAAATCTATAGATTCGTCGAACTTGAGACCGATGACTCCCTTCAAACCACCCGTAGCGTCTAAAAAAGGAATTCTGCCTCATGCTGACCGTTGAAGAACTCATTGCTTGCGGATTGGACAAAGCAGAAGCATCGAAAATAGCCGAAGCCGTCAATCGGATCCTCGAGACGCAATCGCCGACTGCCTCTTGGTATGAAATTTCACGCTACATTCTCACGCCACACCACCCGTTCGCACTCCACCAACTGCTTTATGAGAGGACGTATGCCAACTTTGATCGCGCAACATACGGACCACCGCCTGCATGGTTTCCTACCAACGAAGACATCACAGAAGCGAATATCACCCGTTTAATGGCAGAATTACACATCAAAACCTATTCCGAATTCCATGCTTGGTCAGTTGCGAATCGCGATACATTTTGGCAGATGATGATCGATGTATTGGACATTAAGACGACATCTACAAACACGGATCTCCAACAAGGAGCGACAGGTATCGTAACGAATCTTGCAACACTTAACATTGTTGAGAGTTGTTTCAGTGCGCCTCCCGATGCCACCGCGATTGTTACACAACAAGAGAACGATGCGGAATTGGCACGGTTCACCTACCACGAACTGGAGTTGCTTACCAATCGAGTCGCGAACGGACTCGTCGAAATCGGTATAGAGCCAGGTGATGCGGTGGCAGTCGACATGCCGATGAATGCTGAATCCGTCGCCATCTATCTGGGGATCGTCAAAGCCGGATGTGCTGTTGTTGGCATCGCTGATAGTTTTGCACCAGACGAGATAGCCATCCGCCTCCGTATCGGGAATGCCAAAGCAATCTTCACACAGGATTATATCAATAGGGCAAGCAAACGTCTCCCGTTATATGAGAAGGTGATTGCGGCGGACGCACCGAAAGCCATTGTATTTAGCGCAGCTCGCAAGCTAAATCTTGCTATAGAAAAGCCATGTGAAGTTAAGGAAGCGATTGCGCGGACCCAACGCGAAGGTGATATGACATGGAACGATTTTCTGAGCGACACGGAAACCTTTACCGCCATTCCGTGCCATCCTGATGCACATACCAATATCCTCTTTTCCTCCGGGACTACTGGCGAACCGAAGGCAATTCCTTGGACGCATACGACTCCGATTAAATGTGCGGCAGACGCCTATCTACACCACGACATTCACACTAACGACGTATTGGCATGGCACACAAATCTCGGTTGGATGATGGGACCGTGGCTCATCTACGCCAGTCTCATTAACAAAGCCACTATCGCCCTATATGACGGTGTGCCGACAGGGCGCGACTTCGGCGTTTTTGTCCAGAACGCGAAAGTGAGCATGCTCGGTGTCGTACCTACTCTCGTCCGTGCGTGGAAAAATACAGAATGTATGCACGGACTGGACTGGCGAGCGATCCGAGCCTTCAGTTCAACAGGTGAATGCTCTAACCCAGAGGAGATGCTATACCTCATGTCCTTGGCAGGGTATAAACCCGTGATAGAATATTGCGGCGGCACCGAAATTGGAGGAGGCTATGTCACCGGCACGCGGGTGCAACCCGCTGCGCCTTCGACCTTTACAACACCAGCACTCGGCTTGGATTTCCTACTTTATGATGACCGTGGAAACCCCTCTGATAACGGTGAAGTTTTTATTATCCCGCCGTCCCTTGGTCTCTCCACGAGTTTGCTCAATGCCGACCACGGTGAAGTCTACTTTGCGGGGACCCCGCGTCCCGATCTGCGCCGCCACGGTGATGCAATCGAAAGGTTAGGCAAAAGACTTGAAAACGAGCCATGGCTGGCAGGCATTAAATATCGGGTTCACGGACGCGTTGATGATACGATGAATCTGAGCGGGATCAAGGTGAGTTCCGCAGAGATTGAAGAAGTGCTTAACATCGTTGATGGGATACAGGAGACAGCGGCGGTCGCTGTTTCATCCGAAGACGGCGGTCCCAGCCGACTCGTCATCTATACCGTGCTGATAGCACTGGAATCTGGGAGACCCACAAAACAGGAGGTTCATGATACGCTGCAAGTCGCGCTCTCTCAACATCTCAACCCGTTGTTCAGAATCCACGACGTCGTTATAGTGGAAGCGTTGCCACGAACAGCCTCTAATAAGGTGATGCGTCGGTTGCTGCGTTAGCAGTTTTAATAGTTATCTGAAAGGATTTTTTCGTGAAAAAATCCGGACTGAAAACTATAGAACCTTGACAATTTTCCAATAGCATGCTATTATGGTAAACCAGAAAAATAAACGGACATTTTCCCCGATCCGGTAGGGTTTTTGTTTGGGTGTTTCTTCAAGGATTGTATCCTCGCCTCTTTAGAGTGTCTAATTAATTCTAAGTTTTACCATATTTTGAAAATTCACGTCTGTAAATGGAGTCACGCCATGCAAGAGAAACAATTCAAAGTTAGGGCGGCGCACTGTGATTATCGGGCAACGGAGGAGGAGATTTATCAAACACTCCGTCGTATCACCGATCCGCTCACCCGTGCCTGGAAACCGATTGAGACCGCCAAGAAGGTGGTCATGAAATTCAATATGATGAAACCGGCTGAGCGTATCATCTACTTTGAGGGGCGCCGCCGAGAATTGGTAGACGATGCGGTTTGTCGCGCCGTGCTGCGATTAATCAAGGAACACACCACAGCACAACTGGTCGCTACCGACACGAATCCGTATACCCATGGGCATCGGATGCCCCCCGGTTTCAACTATGAATACCTTCTGAAAGAATTCGATGTACAGTTCGTCGATTCCAATCTGCCCCCCTTTAAGGACTACGCTGTTCCCGGCGGCGGTTCAATGTTCGACCGATACACGCTGAGTTCGTGTTTTG
The DNA here is from genome assembly GCA_965220065.1 of Candidatus Poribacteria bacterium. Lineage (GTDB taxonomy): Bacteria > Poribacteria > WGA-4E > WGA-4E > WGA-3G > WGA-3G. The sequence goes on along the minus strand of OZ244804.1, from coordinate 1,323,126 downwards.
ACGATGCGGACGCGGTTGTCTCTGTAGCGAAGATGAAAAACCACGCCTTCATGGGCATCACCTTGTGCACCAAAAACCTGTTCGGATTGCCACCGATGCTTCTTCCAGAAGGCAGGACACGCAGTTATTACCATCATCTCATCCGACTCTCCTACGTACTCCCGGATCTGGCACTCATCACCAAACCGTGCCTCAATATCATTGATGCGTTGACGGGACAGTGGGGACGCGAATGGGGCGGTGAAGGCAGAATCTGTAACGCACTCATCGCGGGGGATCATCCGATCTCCACTGACACCGTTGGTATGCACCTGATGGGACACGATCCACAATCAGATTGGCCCACACCGCCCTTCAAGCGCGATCGGAACCATATCCTCATCGCGGCACAGCGCGGATACGGTACTGTCAACTTGGATGAGATCGATTGGGAGAGCGAAGTCAAGGCACCGTTAGCGGAATTTGATTCCGTGGAAACGGATACGCAAGAGACAGTCGCTAATTGGCGGCGAACGACGTGTGAGCAGGGATTGGTTTATCTCGAAAACCAGAAAGACCTGATTGACCGGTATCGTAACAACTTCATCTATATGCAAGGTGGCGAAGTCGTTTGGAGCGGACCGGATCCATCGAATCTCGGTAGCCGTCGACAGTTAAGCGGCGAAAAGAAGGATAGCGCACTTTGGCTGAAACTTGTCGATGCTGAAGAGCACGAAGGCGAACGTTTCAACGTCTATCAGGAGTGTTTGAAACCCTTTGCGGCTTAAATCCGGTCACGCGTTGGTGAGGTGAAAGTCTCGCCTATTGAAGGAGAGTGCAAAATGGGTATCACCGAAGCGGAAAAAAAGCAATTGGACGAACAGGGATGCATCGTCATCCCAGATGTGCTTTCCGACGAAGAAATTGAGGTCTATAGAGCCGATATACTCCGATTGGCAGAAGAGGAAAAGCAGAACGGATTGGCGCGTCAACATACCGACGGACATGGACAACACGTTCGCTGGTTAGTCAACAAAGGTGAGATGTACGAGAAGCTCGTTGCGCGCCCCACGGTGATGCCCTACTTTGAACATCTGCTCGGTCCCGACTACACCCTCAGCACCCTCACTTCTAACATTATCGATCCCGGCGCGCCGGACGGTGGCTACCACGTCGATAGCGTGCTTGGGTCGATGCCGGAGCCGCTACCCAGTTTTCCGTTGGTCGCCAACAGTCTCTGGTTGCTCGACGATTTCACACCGGAGAACGGTGGCACTCGTCATGTGCCGGGCATCCATCTTCAGCGGATCAAGCCGCCTCCCGGTACAACCCACCATCCCGAAGAAGTCCGGCTTTCTGCACCGAAAGGCTCTGTGTTTCTCTTTAACGGTGCAATCTGGCACTCTGCGGGTGCCAATAAAACCGATCGACAGCGTATCGCGTTAATTTGTTTCTGTTGTCGTTCTTTTGTCAAACCGATGTTCGACTTCGTGCATCACCTCAAGCCGGAGGTCGTCGAACGTGCTACCCCGACCATGCGCCGCATCTACGGCTTCGATTCCCAACCCCAACCTCCGGATCAGCCTACGCGGTAATTACATTTCACTGACGGGTCCGCTGAGGGAAATACGCAGAAACACCCTATCAAAAACTCCAAGCAAAAACACGTTTCTTCGTAATGGGTGTGCCTTTCCTTGGCGAGGGCTTTAGACGAACCCACATGCCCTCTTTCCTTATTTCTCTAACAAAACTGTAACGCTAATCGTACATTTCACGTTGTAACTTAAAGCGTAAGCTTTAACAACTTCTGCCTCTTAATTTATTTACGGTAACTGGCATAGAAAAAAGAATTCGATTCATAAAAGCCTGTTATCCAAGAACCGCGTAATCGCTTCCAGAAAGAAAAACAGGAGATCCATCTTATGACGATGATAACCGTTCATTGGCAAAAATGCATCAAGAACTCCCTCTGGTGCCCATTCAATGAAAAACTCTTAAACGATGGGCGTCTCGAGGCACGCCTCGGAGACTATAGTGCCGGTATCAGTGGGGTCTATATCATCTGGACGGGAACGGACAACAATCGCACTGTCCTTAAAGTTGGAAGCGGAATTATCAAAGATAAATTAGCTGTACACCTCAAAGACCCTGAAATCCAAGCGTATAGACCTACACGATTGTATGTTACGTGGGGTTCTACCGTATCTACAATTGGACCACAAGAGATACAAAAAGGCATAGAGAAGTTCCTTGAAATCGTATTTAAGCCGAAGTTGACAGAGCATTCACCTGATGCCGATCTCGTAATGGTCAATCTGCCTCGGTGGAATAAACCAATGCCTCCACTATGAGAAGCGGAAATGAGAATAGAATACCGTATCACTTGCCAAATGTCAGTGCCACGAAAGACAACCCCAATATAGGCATTTGCTGGCGAGGTTTCCCAACCTCGCCTAATTCGTAAAATCCGTAGGTGCCCTTTCCCAAAAACAATCAGAGACCCCAATCTATAATCCCACCATACCAGCCAGTCCTCCTACCGTATTACTGTTTGAATTCAGTGATACCCCCTGTAGGATCAAACGTCAATTCGCGATGTCCCCCATAGAACCAACGGAAAACTGAATGGCTCTGATTTTTAACTTGAAAAACTATTGATAAATATAGTATAATGTTTATAGTGTTTTGAGTCCGCAGTTAAAACGCGAGGCTGCCAGAACAGTTGAAAATGTTACACTTTACAGAAAATTATTTTTTTCCTCAGCGGAATATCAGAAGAAAAACCTCTATAAACCCTTACAGACACTGGATTTTCTGTCGATGAGTGCTGTACACAAAATGTTACGGAATTGTAACATTTTAAACTTAAGTCGAATTCTTATATAACTGAAAGTTAATTCTAAAATCTACGAATATTATGCCGAACCGACGCGAAACAACAATCACAAATGAATTGGTGAACATCTTACGAAATATGCGCCACGGATCGGAACTCGAAACGGAAGTCAATGCCTTCATCCAAGGCAACAGCGAACTTGATGCACTCGTGATTGAGCGTGGACGTGAACCCGTCGGTATAGAAGCCAAATTCGCTACAACCACCAACGCCAAAAACCTCATTATTTGATGCCCGTTTCTACACAGATGCCGTCCCGACGGGACTAAAGAGCGGTTTTGAGGTAGGCAAGGTTTGTGTTTAAGACCCGGTGCGGTTGGAAACCGCATCTACCCTGTTTGGTATAGGGCGAGGTTAGAAACCTCGCCAGCAAAGAAAGGAAAAAAGACAGTGGAAGATAGGGAGAGACGAAAAATTTCAGATTAGTGTTGTTCAATCTATTGTCCGCTTTAACGCTCCCCATGTTACGGCAAGTTTGCCTGACGCCTCGACTGCCAATGCCGCCCGCATATCCATCGTGGTGTCCTGAATCTCATCTTCAGTCAATGCCTGATTGAACATCGCAACCTCATCCAGCACGCCTGACCAATAATCGCCTCTCGGATTTCCCCAGCGCCCGATTCGGACAGGTTCCGTATTGTGATCCGGCGGGATTTCGGTCTTGGTTTCGCCTTCCATCACACCGTCAAAATACGCCCGTAGGAACGTGCCATCAAAGGTCGCAGCGACGTGATGCCATTTGCCATCGGCAGCGACTGTCTTGCTAAAGGCGGTCTTCCAGGCACCGGCAGTGGTGTAGTTCACGCCGAGCAACTTTGTATTACCCGCAACGAAGATCCCATAATTCCTGGGGTTCCCAGCGACGGGTTCCTTTCCTATCACGGTTTGCCAGAGACCGGTTGGTTCCGTTTTGATCCACGCCGATATTGTGTATTCCGTGAGATCAAACGCTTTATCATGTGGGATTTCCACGATATTACCGTCACCGTCGAATTCGAGTGCCGTTCCTATTTTGCCTTGAACCCATTTCGCTCCGATAATCTTACCATCATGACCGTTACCAGAGGCATCTTTCGCTGTCCCACCTTGGTTCTCGTCGAAAAGCCACGCGCCGACGAGTGCGTTTTCCAACACATTCGCTGCGCTTATACCAGTGCCATATAGCAGTCCCGTCCACAGTATCAATATTATCACAGGTAATTTTTGAACAGTCATTAGTGTGTTCCTTTGATGTCAAAGTTAATTTCCGTGCCATCTCTATCACCGCATTAAAGGGTAGACGCAATTGAGGGAGGGACAGGCGATAGTCACTCACACCGATTTTTCATTCTCTGCGTTTTCGTGTATCGCCGACATCAATTCTGAGCCTTAAGTGTGCCCCAAGTTATCGCCAATTTTCCAGTGGGTTCAATTGCCAACGCCAGTGTATGTAATCTCCTCACGTCGGCATCACTTAACGCCCCCTCAAAAATCGCAACTTCGTCAATGCCACCGGCGTACCAGATACCGCCCAAGTGCTGTGTGTAGGCGATCGTCGGCTTATGCGCGGCACCGTAAGCAATACTGATCGGATCAGGAGCTGGGGTAGTCTTTTTCAGCTCACCGTCCAAGTAGATTCGGACAGACTTTTTGTTCTCAACAACTCCAACGACATGATGCCACTCGCCGTCAGTGGGAAACGGTACATAAGCGGAGGGCCAATGCTTTGCGGCGTTTGCCGTGTCCGCTCGAATCCAGATGCCAACACTGTTGTTATCAAGCAGTTGAATGCCGTAGTTGTACTTGTCATAAATGGGATTTCGCGTGCCAAGGGTCGGCTTAATAATCGCCTCCATCGTCACAGAAGGGAAGAAGATATCCTCACCCATTCGTATCAAATCAACAGCACCGTCAAAATCGAGGGCTTCACTACGAAACCCGTCGATATGGTCGGGTTTGCCGGTAATGGTTCCGCTGTTCTTCCCGAAAACATCTTTAACTTCTTTCCCTTGAACGCTGCCTTTGTCAAAGGTCCAAAGTGCCGCAAGTCCCATCTTTACCCTTGGGTCCTCGGCTTCTGCGGCATGAATTATCGTAATAGAAATTGCTAAACCAACTAAAAACAGAACAGAAAGAGACAATTTCGTTTTCATGAATCATTCCTCCTGAGATTCTGATCTCCTCCCAAACGCGCTTGAAATCCCAGACATTTCTTCATAATATCAAGCAGGTTCGGAAACCGGTAGAACATCGCGCTCGACTTCGTGAACTTTATCGGAGAAGGTCTTACCGCGAATCCACATGACGGGTTGTCTTCGCCTACTATTGGGTGCCGCAGGATGTGCCCATTCCGCTTGTGCACTGAGATAGTGGATAACATAGCTCCGACGGAACCGTAGGCTGTGGTTATCCATGCTCTTATGCAGGAGATGACTATGAAACCAAATCACCGCACCGGGTGGCACCTCTACTGCAATACCGTCTTCGTCGCGTGCCCCGCGTGCCAACTTGAACTCCTGTTGCTGTGAGCCTTCAAGGTCGTCGTGCTCAAAAATATCCCATTTGTGGCTGCCCGGGATGACATAAAGACAACCGTTCTCGCGATCTGCTGTGTCAATAGCCGTCCACGTCCCGACAGTCGTCTCCGTATTAAACCGATTGCGGAAGTAAAACTTATCTTGATGCCACGGGAAACCGAGACCAATCTTGGGTGCTTTCCAGATAAACAGATTATTGATGCCGAGGATGTCTGGACCGAGGATGTCAACGAGTGGATCGGTGAGACGCGGATCACGCACACGTGCGAGAAATTCCGGACAGTAACAGCTCGGATGATGAATCTTGTGCATCGCATAGATGCCCTGCTCTTCCGCCTTTCCGTCTCTGACGAGGGCGTTCTGATTAATGTTCGTATCTGGATATGGACGTTTCCTGTCTACAACGTCTTCAGCAACCTGACGAAGGACATCGTTCTCTTCGGGGGTGAATACATTCAGGCGAACAAGATAGCCGTTCTCATTCCAATATGAAAGTTCATCTGGACGCAAGCCAAAACGTCGTTCTTGTGGTGTTGATTCTACGTTCATTAAGTTTCCTAAGATTCAGAAATTGGCAGTACGTCGCGTTCGACTTCGTGGACCTTGTCGGGATAGGTTTCGCCGCGAATCCACATGACAGCGCAGCCTCCCGCTGGTTTAGGGGTTACCCATTCTGCTTGCGCACTGAGGTAGTGGGCAACGAAACTCCGACGGAATCGCAGACTGTGATTGTCCATACTTTTATGCAGGAGATGGCTGTGGAACCAGATGACCGCACCGGGTGGTACTTCTACCGCCACACCGTCTTCGTCGCGGACACCACGCGCTAATTTGAACTCCCGTTGTTGTGAGCCTTCGAGATCGTCGTGTTGAAAGATGTCCCACTTATGACTACCGGGGATGACAAAAAGGCAACCGTTCTCTTTGTCTGCTGGGTCAATAGCCGTCCATGTCCCAACAGTTGTCTCCGTATTAAACCGAGTGCGAAAGTAAAACTTATCTTGATGCCATGGAAAACCGAGACCGATCTTCGGTGCTTTCCAGATAAATAGCGTGTTGATACCGAGGATATCTGGACCGACGATGTCAACGAGCGGATCGGTGAGACGCGGATCACGCACACGTGCAAGGAACTCTGGATCGTAGTTGCTTGGAAAATGGATCTTGTGCATCGCATAGATGCCTTGCTGTTCTGCTTTCCCGTCTCTGACGAGTGCATTTTGATCGATGTGTACAGGTGGGAATGGACGTTTTCTGTCCACAATGTCTTCAGCGACTTGACGGAATGCATCGTTCTCTTCGGGGGTGAATACGTTCAAGCGGACGAGGTAACCGTTCTCGTTCCAATACGCCAACTCGTCCGCGCTCAAGCCAAAACGTCTGTCTTGTGGTGTCGATTCTGTATTCATTATTCATCTCCTGTTTCTGAGTTTGCGGGAGCGGCGGGAATTCCTTTGGACCGCTACGAAAATGATAGCATATTTGGCAAAAAATTCAAAGGAAATCGCTTCTATAGGGGAAACACTTCCGTCAAAGTTTGCGTAAATATCCGAAAATATGCTAAAATAGCGTATTGGTTCAAAGCCACTGTCTAACATAGGGAGGAAGGAAAATGAGCACGAATAAAGCACCAGTCAAAGAGACCTACCGCGCGACAGCGTTTGCAGATTTCCAACCTGAACTTTCGGCTCCGGGTGCTACGCCTGAAAGATTGGCGTACCTAAAGGAGCACGGTTTTGTCATCATCAATGACTTTGTTGACAACCCATGGATTCCGATTCTTCGGGAGGCAGGCCGCCGTGTGACTGAGGCGTGTGCCCCTGAACACTGCTACGACATCATCGACTGCTCGAAGGGTTACGTCCACCGAGCCGCGGAAGATGAACCGTGGGCGATCCGAGGACTTATCCATCCCGCTTTTGGTGAAACGAGTTTTTCCGAATTCCACGGCTCTGCGGATTTCTTGGACTTTGTTGCCTCTTGGTGTCACGGACTCCAACCTGAGGACCTGACGTTTAGTGGGATGCTACTGTGGGCAAACCCACGAAGGAACGAAAATGGACCCAGTTGGCACAGAGATGTGACGTGGTGGGGTGACGGAGCAGGTTACTTCTCACAGCGGGAAATCCGCGGAAATACCCCTGAAGATTATTCCGAAGAGGTAGAACGGATCCGCTGGAAAGAGATTCAAGAAAGTAACGAGAAGCGGATTACCGAACGCAGCGGCGTGAGCATGTTTTTGGCACTCACAGACGACGAATGCCATGAGCTTATTCCGGGTAGCCACCACCGATGGCGCACCCCTTTCGAGCATGACGTGCTACTTCCACAAGACATGAAGGATCAGGGTGTCCCATATACACCGAGTTGGAACGGGGTTGACCCGTTACCCGATCAGGTCGCTATCCGACTCAAACCGGGAGAGGCACTCATCCGCAATGGCAACAATATCCACACAGGACATACCGTGCCTGAGCGCGAGCGTAACACCTTGTCGATCGGCTGGTCGAAATGGTCGGGCGAATTCACCGGTGAACCTTCGGTCGCAGACGCACGAAACGCTTGGCAACTCGATCCTGCTGTCCGAGAAGTCTTACCGCACGAATTTATGAAGACGGCATGGGATCGGTGGGCAGAAACCCAGAAACTCGGAGACACGCTTGAGGATCGGTACGCCGGATTCGACGTCAGACAAATCAAATCTGGTAAGGTTGCTGGATGGCGCACTGAATTGGAACGTCAAGCCGCAGCTGCAGGCGATGCGTGGGAGACTTACCAAACCCTCGCATAGCCCACAACTATAATCAGGGATCAAACTACACAGTCATCTCAGGAGACATCAATTCACTCTCCGCGCTGGCGGGGTTTCCAACCCCGCCTACCTACATTTGACTTGAAAATTTTCCCAAATTTGTGATTGACTTTGCTTGCTCAGTATGGCATTATGGAATTTAACCTACTTCTCGTTTGGAACATGAATCAATCGATGCATCATAATTGGACAGTAACCAACCGTATTGCGTAAAAAATTAGCAAGCGACCTGTAGAGGTCTAATCTATATTCATCTAAAATACGGACTGGAGACCCCATCCTTTAGGTTGGGGAGGAAAGTCCGCCCTCGTGTGTAAGGTCAAGGCGTTTTTTTGAAAAAAACACTTGACATTTTCAACAAATTGTAGTTTAATATATGTATCACGTTGGCAGACATGCGAAGCGTTACCGCTTGGTAACGTGTCTGCCTCCCACTTCGCAGGGGATAAAGGCGTGGTACGTGAAACTCCATGTGGAAACGAAAAAAGAAAAAGAATCGCAAAACATACAAGTTCCAACTGCGTGAACACCCAAAGAATGTGCGTCTCGGGAATATGCTTGAGGACCTTGCAGATGTCCATAACCACTTTCTGAAGTTGGAAAAGCGATATTACCGTATCTATGGTAAATACGCAGGGCGTTTTCGTCTGCAACCGCACCTGACGAAGTTGCTCAAACGCAGAAAAAAACATTGGGCGTGGATTCCACGAGATACGCTTGACGAAGTGATTATCCGTATCCATGTCACTTATGAACGTTTCTTTGAAGGACTTGGCGGACTTCCAAAGTTCAAGCGTAAAGACCGCTATCGTTCTGCGAAGTTCCAATCGGCGTATGCCCTTGAGGAAGGACGTGTCCGGCTTTCTTTCAAAGCGTGGGACGACAGTCAGCAACGCTTGAAGTTCGACAAACGCGGGTTCTCTTTTCACCAACATCGCGACTGGGACGGTAAAGTGTGCTACATCCAACTCCTTCGCGATCGTGTTGGAACCTATTGGCTTTACGTGATTACAGACACCTCTATTACCGAACCGTATTCAGCTACAGGTGAGAGCGTAGGAATAGATTTTGGTATGGAGACCTACTTGACCTTTAGCAACGGCGAAAAGAAACAATCACCACAATTTTTGAAACACTCCTTGAAAGAACTTCGCAGACTCAACAAAGCTGTGAGTCGAAAGGTTAGAGGTTCTGGGAATTGGTGGCGTGCGGTGAGAGACCTCGCACGGCTTTACACCAAGATTGCCAATCAACGCAAGGACTGGCACGACAAGATTGCTACAGACCTGTGTAAAAGGTTTGATATGATCGTTGCCGAAACGCTGAACCTTTCGGGCATGAAACGCTTGTGGGGACGTAAGGTCTCTGACCTCGCCTTTTACCAGTTTGTTAAGATATTGAAGCATAAATGTGCTAAACATAAGCGTGAGTTCTTTCAAGTCGGTCAGTGGACACCGACTTCTAAACCTTGCTCCGATTGTGGGTGCCATAACGAAAACTTGACTCTGAAGGATAGGCAGTGGACATGTCCCGAATGTGGCTCTCACCACGATCGGGATGTCAACGCTGCGATAAATATCTTGAGGGCTGCCTTGGGTCCCTCTGTGGAGACTGCCTAAGACGTTTCCTCGGAAGCGCTGCGGTCTACGAAGCACAAGCCCCACGCTTTAGCGTGTGGGTGCCTTGACAAAACGCCTATAGTGTGTTATCTTGCGCATGCAACTATGGTAAACCAGAAAAATAAACGGACATTTTCCCCGATCCGGTAGGGTTTTTGTTTGGGTGTTTCTTCAAGGATTGTATCCTCGCCTCTTTAGAGTGTCTAATTAATTCTAAGTTTTACCATAAAATAGATTATCAATCTTCTGTACAAATTGGCATTGGCACAAGTATTGCATCACGCCTGAGTATAGGACTTACGCGATTTCGCAAACCGTAGTTCTTAGTATTTTTGCATCCTCGCTGCGGAATCACTAAATTCTTGACAGTGCGAGGTAGAGGAGACCCACTGCAATGACAGGATTTGATGGATACAACACTGATGGATTTTATGATGAGATGTTCGCGCCAGATGGGAGTGCTCGTCCCGCTGTTCAAATGCTGGTGGAACGGATTGAAAGTTTTCCTGAAGGCGAACTCAACCGTCGCCAAATTGCCGCTGAACACGCCTTGCTCCGAATGGGCATCACATTTAACGTCTACGCAGACGAGCAGGGCGTCGAAAAAATCTTTCCGTTTGATCTCATCCCACGAATTATTGATGCCAATGAATGGGAATGGATAGAGCGCGGGCTTAAACAGCGCATCCACGCCTTGAATCTATTCATAGACGACGTTTACCACGATCAGAAGATTCTCAAAGACGGCATTGTTCCGGCAGACGTTGTGCTTTCATCGGAACGATATCTGCAGCAATGCATCGGCTTGAATCCGCCGCGCGGTGTTTGGTGTCACATCACCGGAACGGACTTGGTTCGTGACGGCGACGGACAGGTCTATGTGTTAGAAGATAACCTCGGATGTCCGTCTGGTGTTTCCTACGTTGTGGAAAACCGTCAGTTAATGAAACGGACTTTTCCGCAGCTTTTTGGGATGTCGCAAATTCAACCGGTGGAGGAGTATCCAAGTCAACTCTTGAATATGCTCCGATACCTTGTGACTGACAAAGTACTGTCTCCCGAAGTCGCTCTGCTTACGCCCGGCATTCACAACTCTGCCTACTTTGAACACTCCTTCCTCGCACAACAGATGGGGGTCGAATTGGTGGAAGGACGCGATCTCGTCGTAATGGACGGATTCGTACACATGCGAACGACGAAAGGTTTTGAGCGTGTTGATGTGATCTACCGCCGCATTAACGATGACTTTCTTGATCCGACGGTATTTCAACCTGAATCGATGTTAGGTGTTCCAGGCTTAATGGAGGTTTACAAGGCTGGACGGGTGGCTCTGGTCAATGCACCTGGGACTTGCGTCGCCGATGACAAAGTCGTCTGTTCGTTTGTGCCGCAGATCATCAAGTATTACCTCGGCGAGGATATTATCGTTCCAAACGTTCCAACTTTTATGTGCTGGGAAGATACGGATCGAAAATACGTCCTGGAGCACCTTGATGAACTCGTTGTGAAGGAAGCGAACCAATCTGGCGGCTATGGGATGCTGATCGGTCCGCATTCAACCAAAGCAGAACGCGAGGACTTTGCACGTCGCATCAAAGACAACCCTCGCAACTACATCGCCCAGCCGACACTCTCACTTTCACGGGTGCCAGTGTTGATCGACGACCATTTTGAAGGACGACACGTCGATTTGCGCCCTTTTATCCTCTACGGCGAAGATATTTATGTGCTTCCGGGTGGATTAACACGGGTCGCGCTCAAAAAGGGATCGCTGGTCGTCAACTCGTCTCAGGGCGGTGGTAGTAAGGATACTTGGGTCTTATCGAACCCGGCGTAGGAGGATGTCATGCTCAGTCGCGTTGCAGAATCAATTTATTGGATGAGTCGCTATATTGAACGCGCCGAAAACGTTGCCCGTTTTGTCGATGTCAACCTCCACCTTATTCTGGACTTACCGGTTGGCGTGCAGGCGCAGTGGGAACCTTTGGTAGCTACGACAGGTGATGATGAGGTATTCGCTGAACGATATGGTGAAACATCACGCGAAGCGGTTATTAAGTTTTTGGCATTCGACGCCGAAAATCCGAATTCCATTGTCTCTTGTCTGCGGGCTGGCCGTGAAAATGCTCGGTCAATACGCGAAAATATCTCATCAGAGATGTGGGAGCAGCTAAATGATGCATACTTACTGGTAGCAAACACCTCCGAACAGTGGGCAATGGCGGAGCCTCACGAATTCTTTAGGGAAATCAAACTCGCCTCACATCTCTTCATGGGACTGACAGATAACATCATGTCCCATAGTGAAGCTTGGCATTTCAGTCAGTTGGGACGCTTGATTGAACGCGCTGACAAGACGTCAAGGATCGTAGATGTTAAATATTTTATTTTACTCCCGTCTATCTGGGATGTGAACACGCCGTTTGATGATATTCAGTGGGGAGCACTGTTGCATTCGGCAAGCGGTTTTGAAATGTATCGTCGGACGTATGGACTCATCTCACCAGACGATGTTGTAGCGTTTCTACTCTTAGACCGTGAATTCCCGCGCTCCGTGCTTTACTGTCTTTCCAAGGCAGAAGAATCATTGCACGCCATCTCCGGCACCCCGTTAGAAACCTTCTCCAATCCAGCGGAACAGCGTCTGGGACAACTGCGTGCTGAATTTGCGTATGCCCAAGTCAAGCAAGTTCTCACGACGGGTTTGCACGAATTTCTTGATGCTTTCCAGACGAAACTAAACCTCGTCGGTGATGATGTCCATAAGACTTTTTTTGCTTTGCGGCCGGTCAATGGCGAACCCGAGAATGAATTTTAAATTTACCTTGCGGATAAGTAACGCGGTTTAAGACTTTTACGTTTCCCGTGTTCGAGTCGCCTGCACCGTTGTTGCCGGCTTGGGTTTGATGCGACACCGTACAGATCCTTATTCCAGTCGCGACATCACCGAAAACCTGTGCGTAATGTAATGGAGCACAGTCCAGGAGCCCGTAAATTAAAAAATGGCAATCCGTGTAGCAATTAACCACAAATCTTTGTATCGGTATGATCGGCTCGTTAACCTGTCCCCACATATTTTTAGATTGAGACCTGCGGTTCACTGCCGCACACCAATTGAAGCCTATTCGCTCAGAATTGAACCCGAAGAACACTTCATTAACTGGCAGCAGGATCCGTTCGGCAATTATCAGGCTCGCGTTGTTTTTCAGGAAGTTACACATGCGTTATCGGTTGAAGTCGATCTCATCGCAGATATGACCATCATCAATCCCTTCGATTTCTTCCTTGAGGCGAGTGCTGAACACTATCCATTCACTTACGATGCGCAACTCAAAGAGGAATTAGCTCCCTTTCTTGAGGTTAGAGAGAATGGTCCTCTGCTTACCGCATGGTTAGAAGATGTTTCAAGGACGAAGCAGAAAACGAATGATTTCCTCGTTGATATTAACCAACGCCTATGGAAAGATATAAAATACACGGTTCGGATGGAACCCGGCGTACAGCCTTGTGAACAAACTTTAGAGACACAGATCGGTTCATGCCGGGATACGGGTTGGTTGCTCGTTCAAATTTTGCGTCACCTCGGTTTAGCCGCTCGTTTTGTCTCTGGATACCTCGTCCAACTCGTTGCAGATCAGAAACCTATAGACGGACCCGCCGGTCCATCGCAGGATTTTACCGACCTGCATGCGTGGTGTGAGGTTTACGCACCGGGTGCAGGGTGGATAGGGCTGGATCCTACGTCCGGCTTATTTGCAGGGGAAGGGCATATTCCATTGGCGTGTGTGCCGGATCCAGTAAGTGCGGCACCGGTCACTGGCTATACGGATCCGTGCGAGACAGAATTTACCTATAGCAATACCGTCCAGCGTGTCCACGAAGACCCACGGGTGACAAAACCCTACACAGAAATACAATGGGCTGACATTAATGCCCTTGGACAGCAGATTGATGAAGATATAACTCGGCATGACATTCGGTTGACGATGGGTGGTGAACCTACTTTCGTATCCATCGACGACATGGAAGATGCGGAATGGGATACCGAAGCAGACAGTCCGAAGAAAAGGGAATTGGGGGCAGGACTTTTACGGCGTTTGCGCGATAGTTTCGGATCCGGTGGCGCTCTCTATTATGGGCAAGGAAAATGGTATCCCGGTGAACCCTTACCGCGCTGGAAATTCGGGTGCTTTTGGCGAAAAGATGGGGCACCTGTTTGGCGAAACGATAAACTGCTCGCAGAACCGCATAAAGACTATGGTCTTGGTGTCCGAGACGCCGAAAGATTTATGCGACACCTCGTCAAACGCTTGGGACTTTCGCTGGATCAGATAATCCCGGCTTATGAAGACGTGCTTTTTTTCCTCTGGACGGAAGATAGACTCCCTACCAATGTGGATCCGCTTGAATTTGATTTCAAGGAAGTTTCCGAACGGCAGCGACTCGCGCAACTTCTGCAGACTGAAACACTTGGAGAACCGATCGGCTACGCGCTACCACTACGCTGGGATCTTGTAGGTGATGCTTGGAAGAGTTGTTCATGGAAATTCAGAGGCGGACGCATGTTCTTGACCCCCGGTGATTCACCTATCGGATTGCGTCTACCATTGGAGTCTATAGAGTGGGTGCCAGAGGAACGGCGAGAGATAGTTTATGAGCGCGACCCTCTTGAGCCACGCGAAGAGAGTTTGGAGGAGATCGTAGCGACAGAGAACACGAAAGACACACCTGCAGCAGAAGACGGGGAAGCGCAAACAGTTTTTCAGACAGCACTGTGCATTGAACCGCGCGAGGGACGATTACATATCTTTATGCCCCCTCTGACGCATGTAGAGCATTATCTGCGGCTCCTTGAGGCAACTGAGGCGACTGCTGAAGCGTTGAACATACCGGTGATTTTTGAAGGGTATGAGATCCCGCATGATTCGCGAATTGAGTCCTTAGATGTGACACCCGATCCGGGCGTGATTGAGGTGAATATCCATCCGGCGAAAAACTGGGATGAAGTGGTACGTAATACCACAACGCTTTACGAACAGGCGCGGTTAGCAGGACTTGGTGCTGAGAAGTTCATGTTGGACGGTAGGCACACGGGAACTGGTGGTGGCAATCACATCGTGATCGGTGGTGCGACCCCCACCGATAGTCCATTTCTCAGGCGACCGGATTTACTGAGAAGCCTCATCACCTATTGGCAGCATCATCCGGGTTTATCTTATCTCTTTTCCGGTACATTTATCGGACCGACAAGTCAAGCACCTCGGGTAGATGAGGGACGTGATGAACAACTCTATGAACTTGAAGTCGCTTTTGAACAGATGCCGTCTGTAGAAACGGCCTCCGAGTCAGGCGACGCGGAAGATGTTCCACCTTGGCTGGTAGACAGGTTGCTGAGACACCTCATGGTCGATCTCACCGGCAATACGCACCGTGCGGAATTCTGTATTGATAAACTTTATTCCCCTGATTCAGCAAGCGGAAGGCTCGGATTGCTTGAACTCCGGGCGTTTGAGATGCCACCACATGCACAGATGAGCATTGTGCAGATGCTATTTGTGCGCGTATTAATCGCCAAATTTTGGAAGATGCCTTACAAAGGTAAACTGGTGCGCTGGGGAACAGAGTTACACGATCGCTTCATGCTGCATCACTATGTCCGGGCTGATATACAGGAGGTTGTTACCGAACTTCAAGAAGCAGGCTATCCGTTTGAGATGGCGTGGTTGGATCCGTTTTTTGAATTCCGTTTTCCGAAGTTAGGCACTGTAAACGTCGGAGATATTGAACTCGAACTGAGGATGGCGATTGAACCGTGGCATGTACTGGGTGAGGAGATCAGTCGAACAGGGACCTCACGTTTTGTTGATTCGTCCGTTGAACGGCTTCAGGTGCGGGTACGTGGATTGACAGACTCCCGATACACTGTGACGTGTAACGAACGCCGCTTAATTCTTCATAATACTGGTACACACGGGGAATACGTTGGTGGCGTGCGTTATCGAGCGTGGCAACCTCCGTCAGCATTGCACCCGACTATCGGTGTTCACTCACCACTTGTGTTTGACATCATCGACACGTGGAACGGGCGTGCAATCGGTGGTTGTACCTATCACGTCTCACATCCGGGGGGTCGAGGTTACGACACCTTCCCTGTCAACGCCTACGAGGCAGAATCCCGACGCGTGAGTCGATTTGGCACTGACAGGCATACACCGGGCGTCATGCGACCGCCGCCAGTTACGGCATCAACGGGACACTTTTCTCCAGAAGGGAATCCACCGGGTCCGACAACCGTCCCGCCGGAAGAGACAAACGCCGAGTATCCCTATACATTGGACCTCCGTAGGGGTTCTTAACTTGGCGGAAGGGTTGACGAACTGTAAACATATTTTTCGATTTTATTCTAAAAATTAAAAGATGGAAAATTGGAAGGTGATAGACGATAGCTATAACACTGCTGTAGGAGGGGTTTGTAACCCCGATTCCTTCAGTTTGTCTCATGGAAGGACAAGCGGCGTTTCGAGCGGACAGATCGATGAGATGCTGAACCGAGATGGGCAGGTCAATCCACATTGGCACCCCTTCATGCAGGTCCTGGATACCTTAGGCCTCGCGGAGATGGAATCTCGCGACAAAGAGGTCAAACGTCTGCTACGTGAGAATGGTGTTACCTATATGTTGCACGGAGACCGACAGGGGCACCGTCCGTGGGAACTCGATCCTATTCCATTTATTATCTCCAACACCGATTGGCAAACTATCTCTGATGGGCTTACGCAGCGTGCGAAACTGCTAAACCTAATCCTGATGGATCTCTACGGGGAACGCACCTTAATCAAAGATGGGGTGATACCACCTGAAGTGGTCTATGCCCATGCGGGATTTTTACGGGCATGTGTTGGGTTGGCTCCGTCCGGATTTCCGTTCCTTCTGAATTATGCCGCCGATTTGGCGCGTGGACAGGATGGCAATATATGGATACTTAGTGATCGAGCACAGGCACCATCGGGCGCGGGTTACGCCCTTGAAAACCGCACCGTCCTTGCGCGAGCACTGCCGAATCTCTTTGGCGAAGTCGGTGTTCATCGACTCTCCTTTTTCTTCCGAGCCCTCCAAAACAGCGTAGCGAACCTACAATACCAACTCGAAAGTGCTGTCCGCATCGCACCGCAGCAGATAGAAAATCCACACGTCGTCGTGCTCACTCCCGGTCCACTCAATGAAACTTACTTTGAACATGCCTATCTCGCAAATTACCTCGGCTATACTTTAGTTCAAGGGGATGACTTGACGGTATGGGATGGACGTGTCTGGCTGAAATCGCTTGACGGTCTACGTCCCGTCGATATTATCCTGCGCCGAGTTGACGATACCTTCTGCGATCCGTTGGAACTCCGACAAGATTCGCGGCTTGGTGTTGCAGGCTTGTTAGAAGTAATTCGGCAAGGGAATGTAATTGTGATAAACCCGCCGGGCAGCGGTATTTTAGAGAACCCGGGCTTGATGCCGTTCCTGCCAGATATTGCAAAGCGATTGATGGGCGAAGATCTGCGTCTTCCCTCTGTTTCAACATGGTGGTGCGGGGAGTCGAAGCAACGAGAATACGTACTGGCAAACCTTGAGAAGTTGGTTATTAAAACCATTCACCGTCAACCAGGTGAGCGATCTCTGTTTGGAACTCAGCTTAGCACGGCGGAACTTGACACGCTTCGCAGCCAGATTAATGCCGATCCACACCTGTACGTCGGACAGGAACATGTTCACCTTTCAACGACGCCTTCACTGATTGAAGGGAAACTTGAACCGCGCTGCGCAATCCTCCGTTCCTTTTTATTTGCAGAAAAGGAGGGTTACGCCGTGATGCCGGGTGGACTCACGCGTTGTGCGGGCGAAAAGGGTGAATTGACAATCTCAATTCAGGATGGTGGGGTGAGTAAGGACACCTGGGTGCTTGCCTCAGAACCTGAGCCGCATGTCAGTTTATGGCAACGGCGTATCACGGAGGTGCGGGGTCCCGCTTCTACGAATCCTGCTGGATTGTCAAGTCGGTCGGCTGAAAACCTATTCTGGGTCGGTCGCTATGCGGAACGCGCCGAGGGGCAAGCGCGCCTCCTCCGAATTATGTTGGATAAAGTTAAGATGAGCCGGATGGGATTGGAGACCTCAACGTTAGGTGAAGTGCCACCTCCCACCATTTTCACGGAGATCGTTGGTGAGGACGCGAGGGACGTTTCTGAACTCGCGTATCTCCGTAGTATGCTCCGTTCCCTCACGGGCTTGAGTTCATCTCATCCCGGCTTTGTCAGCAAGGAAGAACAATCGCTGGAAAGCGAACTCCTTTCCATGATGCGGGACACAGAGAACAGCGGAAGTCTTGTGTCAACACTTCAGGCACTCCTCAGTGCAGCGTATGCAGTCCGAGATCGTTGGTCCACTGATACGTGGCGTGTGATGAACAATATTGAGGATTTATGTGCCGCGCTTGATAAGGATATTCCTGGAGATGGAGGCACAGACGCACAGATATTGACGGACTTCGTTTTACAAGAAACAGAATCGGCTTCACTCGATCAACTTATGATTTTTCTTTCAGCGTTAAGCGGACTTCATGCCGAGAGCATGACGCAAACCATCGGGTGGATCAGCTTGGATATGGGACGACGTATTGAACGTGCGCTGCTCCTGATTGTGCTTTGCCGTTCAAGTCTCGTTGCGGTGCAAGATGACTGGATGGAACGTCTCTTACTCGAATCTGTCCTCGCTGCGGCTGAAAGTCTCATCACTTACCGCAGTCGATATCGTGCCGCCCTCCATTTTCCAACTGTTCTTGAACTGTTGCTGCTTGATGAACACAATCCGCGTTCACTTTTGTATCAGTTAAAACGACTTGAGGAACAGATCTGTGTGCTTCCGAGAGAGAAACTCGGCTATCGGCTCAGTGAGGAGGAACAACTCATTTTGGAAGCACTCACGCAACTGCAACTCTCTAATACAGTGGATCTCTCAGAACGTTCGGAGCATACAACGCAACGTAGGGGTTTAGAAAAACTCTTGGTTCGGCTTGCGCAGATACTGGTCGATATTTCCGATGTCCTGACACAGACCTATTTCAGCCATGTCCAGGGACCCCAGCAGCTTTTTTAGCCATGGGAATCCGGGCACTGGTTTACTACATTTATTGCTTCTTCCCAGTAACGGGCAGGGATCCCGGTTTTCAGTGAATTCCAACCCGGTCTAAGTACTCAAAGGATTCTGCCTTTACCAGAAATCATCGTGGAACCTAGTGGAACGATGCCCAGAAGCACATAAGTAAAAAAATGAACTATAAGATTGTCCACAAAACCGAATATAGCTACAGCGATTCGGTGAACCTTTGTTATAACGAAGCACGCTTGACACCTCGGAATTTCGCGCATCAACACTGTAGCGAAAGTCAATTCGTTGTTGATCCTGAACCTGGGGCGTGCCGAGAACGTCAGGACTTTTTCGGAAATACCGTCTACTATTTCACAATCCAGCAACCCCATAGGGAGCTTATCGTTACAGTCACGAGCCATGTGCAAGTCAGAGGTAGAGAGATGCAATTGGATTTCGCTGAACACTTGGCTTGGGAAGAGGTATGTCAGCAACTACAAATAGATCTGGATCCGGGAATTCTGGAGATACGGCAATACGTCCTCGATTCCCCAATGATCCCGACGATGTCGGATCTCCGGACTTATGCCGAGAGATCTTTCCCCAAAGGACGACCCCTGCTGGAAGCAGTTGAAGATTTAACCACTCGCCTCCATACTGATTTTATGTATGACCCGAATTTTACAACAATTGCGACACCATTGACTGATGTGATATACCACCGTCGAGGGGTCTGTCAAGATTTTGCGCATCTCGGCATTGGGTGTTTACGGGCACTGGGGCTCGCTGCGCGTTATGTCAGCGGGTATATTGAAACCGATCCACCGTTGGACCAAGAACCATTAGAGGGTGCCGATGCCTCCCATGCATGGTTTTCTGTCTATCTCCCACAACTGGGTTGGGTAGATTTCGATCCGACAAATAACCAGATACCAACTGATCAGCATATCACAATCGCATGGGGACGAGATTACTCGGACGTAACGCCGCTGAAGGGCGTTGTCTTTGGAAGCGGCACACATGAATTATCCGTTTCAGTGGATTGCCAAAGAGAGAATTTTTAACGATTCGCAAGGCATTAAATCAAGTCGCCCCCTGTCAATGTCCAAATAATTATGGGATTTACTATAAAAAATGACGATTGAAGCGTTTCAGAAACAGATTGAAGATATCTATTACACGCGCGATGCTGAGCGCGGCGTGCCGATGACCTTTACGTGGTTTGTTGAAGAGGTGGGTGAGTTAGCGAAAGAGATCCGCAAACAGCCACAGGATATGGCACGACTGCGTGAGGAATTCGCCGATGTTTTCGCATGGCTCGCTACATTAGCAAGTCTCCTCGGTATTTCCCTTGAGGATGCCGCGAAAATCTACGCCGAGGGTTGTCCAAAGTGTAAAAATACCCCCTGTCACTGTTAACCCCCACGTAAACTTAGTTCCCGTTTAAAAACTGATCGAAGTTCCCGCCGAACAGGTTATTGACGTCCCGTTCAATCTCTGTCGAAGTGAATGTCCATCCGACATCAAGGAGCGTTTGGTACTTCTCTACCAAAACGTCCGCGATAATCTGCTTCGAGTGTTTCCATTTGTAAACGAGCTGATCCAAAATTCGCGCATCGGAGTGTTGCGGAATAACACTCAAACCGAGCAATTCAATCCGCTCCCGCGTGATCTCCTCAATGACACTCGGATTGTTCATAAACCACCAACATCCGAATATCATCAGATTTTTGAATTTCCGACCAATCACACATAATTCATGCTGGTTTTCACGGGACAGGAGCGTAACGAGAAACTTATTGTCAGGGTTTTCGCGGAGCAGCGTTTCCAGACTTGTCAAATCCGCCTTACCACTCCCATCGCCTGCCATCTGAAGCTGTGGATTCACCGCACGTTTCACGCCAATCATGAGCGCGAATGGAACGTTAAATTCACGAGAGATCGGTAATATACAATTATCAAATAATCGTCCGAGAACACCGTCATCGGGGTATTGAAAATCGGGTGGGAGAGAGACCGCCATATATTTTGGATTCATCCGCTGAATCCAAGTCTCCAAAAATCGGCGGACCGCTTTGTAGGTTTTCTCCGTTGATAAACTGGGATCGACATCGTAGCCGAGACCACGGAGGTGTTCATAACCGACTTCTTCATAGGTATTGATGAGAACATCCATCCGGAGTGCCGCCTCAAAGCGCGTGTCGCCAGTATCCCCAGACTCCCACACGGGTGCCTCTGCCGAGTCAAACGGATCGTTCGTCATCACCACTTTAGAGACTTTTGCACGCTTAAATACAGTGTCGATGAAGGCATCAACGGTAGTATCCGAAAAATAGTCACGATAGTCCTGTAGGTTTCGCGAACCGACATCCAATTCTAACGCATTTAAAGTCGTCACAACGCCGCGGCATGCCTCACTCACAGGTGAATTTTCAATGAACAGTGTCTGCCAAATCAGTTCTGCCTGTTTTGCTTTTGACATCGCCCAAAATTGCTGGTATGAGACATCGGATTTACGGAATACTTCAGCAATGAGATAATGATAAGTCAACAGTTCATCAATACCCCACAGCAACAATTCACCGAACGGCGGGCTAAAGAGGTGTGTATGAATATCTGTGACACTTTGCGTGTCTACGGCATCTAAAATGACGGTTTTCAATTCATCTGCGGTTTTAACCTTCTGTGTGTGGTTTGATTCAGAAACGTTCATCGTGATCCTCTCCTGTAACAAAATCAACTAAGTGGGGGTAGCAAAAATAGACCTAAACTCTGGATACCTCAATCCCCATTGGAATCTAATAGTATCCATGGTCTTCATAATGGATAGGGACTCATCCAACGGCATCACATCGCTTTCAAGTTTCCCTTCTCGGAGACAGTTGATTACCTCCATCGCTTGGTTTTCAAAGCCGTTGCTTTTGAAGGGTATTTCGATGTGTACGGGGTCTCTTCCAGTTCGGATGAGTGTTGCGGAAGTCGCTTGCCAGAATTCGGGAATATGTATCGACCCGTTGGTGCCGACGATGCGTGCTTCCTTCAAAGTCTCGGTCCGAATGGCACAGAATAGGTTGGCTATTTGTCCAGCATCGTAGCCTAAGAGAATAGACGCTTGTTCATCCACGTTGGTTTCCCCGATGTGTGCCAGACTCGTAATCATAGATGGCGCGCCAAAGACCATATACGCCAGTGCGATCGTGTAGACACCAACATCCAAGAGTCCGCCACCGCCGAGTTCTGGGTTGAAGAGCCGACCTTCACGAGTCTCGGTGCTCAAGGTTTGGCGAGATCCCTTGTCTGCTGTTAACGTCTGCGGTTCACCGATGGCACCCTCAGCCAACCATTCTCGAACTTTAACGATTACGGGGAGGAAGCGGGTCCACATGGCTTCCATTAGGAATCTGTTATTTCGCCGTGCACATGTGATCATCTCCGCAGCCTGTTCAGCGTTTACAGTAAGAGGCTTTTCACAGAGAACCGCCTTTCCTGCTTCCAGACAGAGAATCGCGCACTCTTTGTGAAAGGGGTGTGGTGTTGCCACGTAAATAACATCTACTTCGGGGTTATGTGCGAGGTCGGTGTAATTCCCGTGTCTGTGTGGAATCCGAAACGTGTCCGCAAATGCATTGGCTCTCCGGGGGTCCCGCGAGCCGACAGCGGTAATTTCTGCATCGGGAATCGCTTTCAAAGCGGTGGCGAACTTCTGTGAAATAGTGCCGGGACCCAGTATGCCCCATCTTATCTTTTCTTGCATCCGCGGTTCCTTTATGAAATTTAGGAAGAAGATTCTGATTCAATCTTGCTGGTGATAAAATTAACGACTTCCTCAGGGGAGTGTTTTCCGAATCGGACGTAAACACCGCGGAAGTTTTCAAGGCGTGTCGGATGCGCAAACGGGCTGAGTAGCACGCCGTTCGCGTCAACGTAAAAGCTGCGAAATGTTTCCCAAGATCGCTCGAGTTTATAGCAGCAACTTGTGATGATAAGTTTATCCGCTTCACATTGATGGTGAAACGGAAGAAAGTATTTGTAGAGCGACCCTAACAGAAAAGCGGCGGACAGTAGGGCAATGTAAACCGATTGGAAACCCCAATAGATGCCGATAAAAAAAAGGGTTAGAAAAACCCCTAATAAGATGGATTTGCGCCAATTCTCAACGAGCGGATGTACCGTCCATGAAAGCTTGGGGGGAAGGGCAGAAGGGTGGAAGGATAGGTGTTCCTTCTTCCCTGCTTCCCTTCTTCTCTCCGAGAGTCTTCCACTCCAGCCGCTATTCTGTCCCATCGCCGTCAAGTTCTGTCTTTGATGAGTCATCGGCAGCGTCTCCACTGTCGCCATCTGTCGTCGTTTCAATACTTCCTTCGTCTGTGGTGTCGACAGGTTCTGTAGTGGCTTCCTGTGTTGTTTCCTCTTCGATCGGCGTGAGTGCTCCATCCCCACCTTCGCCATAGAAGCGCATGAGGAAGAGTGAAATGACCATGAACCCGATAGCAAGCCATGTCGTCAGTTTACTAAGGAAAGTCGCGGCACCGCGCCCTCCGAGAACAGACTGCATTTCCGCGCCACCAAATGCGCTTGATGAAAGTCCTTCACCTTTGCTGTCCTGTAATAGAATAATCAGCGTCAAGACGACACAGACCGGCACGAAGAGAAACACTACGAAACCGATAATAATTTCCATTTGATGATTTCCTCCTATTGTGCGTTTTTCACGATTTGTGCGAACGATTCCGCTTCAAGACTTGCGCCACCAACGAGGGCACCGTCTACGTCAGGCTGCGCCATGAGTTCTGAGGCATTCTCCGGTTTAACGCTGCCACCGTATTGAATGCATATCTGCGACGCAACTTTTGCCGAGTACTCTTTTGTGAGTAAGTCTCGAATGAAGTTATGGACCTCCTGCGCTTGGGCAGGCGTGGCGGTTTTCCCAGTGCCGATTGCCCAAACCGGTTCATAAGCGATGACACAGGATGAAAGGTCAGCGGCGGATAAGTCCGCAATTCCGCCCGTAACGTGGTTCTCAATCACCGTTTCTGTTTGCCCGGCTTCCCGCTCTTCGAGCTGCTCACCGACACAGATGATTGGCTTTAAGTTATGTGCTAACGCCGCTTTCACCTTTTGGTTGACGCTGTCGTTCGTTTCACCGAAGTATTGTCGCCGTTCCGAATGCCCGATGATGACGTAATCACACCCTGCATCCTTCAGCATTGGCGCAGAGACTTCGCCGGTAAAGGCACCACTATCCTCCGAATAGACATCCTGGGCAGCGAGACGAATGTTGCTGTTCGCGATGGCATCGCTGACAGCGGAGAGTGCAGTAAACGGCGGTGCAACGATAATTTCAACGCCGGTGTCGTCCGCAACGCATGCTTTTAATGCTGTTGTGAGCGCGACCGCCTCTGAAATGGTTTTGTTTAGTTTCCAATTTCCCGCAATGATGGGTGTTCTCATAATCCTTTCCATTAAAGTGTCTGTGCGACGAGTTCGACGAGACGATTGGAGTAGCCCCACTCGTTATCGTACCATGAAAGGACTTTGATTAACCCATCTTCAATCACTTTGGTGAAGGGAGCGTCAAGAACGGAGGAGAGTTTGTTCCCGTTGAAGTCCGCTGAAACGAGGTCGAGTTCGGAATAGCCGAGGATCCCGTCCAAACTGCCTTCTGCGGCTTCTTTCAGTGATGCGTTGACGGCTTCAGCACTCGGTCTCTTTTTAAGATCAACAGTGAGGTCAACAACGGAGACGTTCGGTGTCGGAACACGGATTGCGAATCCATCGAGTTTACCGTTCAATTCTGGCAGGACTTTCCCAACTGCGACAGCGGCACCCGTTGTCGTCGGAATCATCGAGAGCGTTGCGGCACGTGCCCGGCGCATGTCGGAGTGCGGGAAGTCATGAACCCGCTGGTCACCCGTGTAGGCGTGAACAGTCGTCATCAAACCACTTTCAATTCCAAACTCTTCATGCAGGACCTTGGCGACGGGTGCCAAACAGTTCGTCGTACACGAGGCGTTAGAGATGACATGATGTTTCGATTTATCGTATTTATCGTCATTAACACCGATCACAACTGTGATGTCCTCACCCTTCGCCGGGGCGGAGATGACTACTTTTTTTGCACCGCCGGCAGTGATATGCTTCTCGGCATCTTCCCGTTCCGTGAAGAAACCGGTGGATTCAATAACGACATCCACACCGAATTCACCCCACGGTAGGTTACCGGGATCACGCTCAGCAAGAACTTGTATCTCTTTTCCGTTTACCACCAATCCGCTGTCTGTGGCAGCGATATCGTCGGACAAAATGCCGTGAATGGAATCGTATTCGAGAAGGTGTGCGAGTGTCTCTGGACTTGTTAAGTCATTGATAGCCACGAAATCTATGTCTAACGCGGGATTCTGCAATGCCGCTCGAAAGGCATTCCTACCAATCCGACCAAAACCATTAATACCTACTTTAGTTGACATAGGACAAATAAATTCCTTTTTTCTTAATATTGTGCCGTTACAGGGCTTTCTCCTAACAGCAAATTTTAGAAACCCGCAAGCCATACAAGTAGAGACGAACATAAGGGGCTATTCGGGGTATAGGCTTGCAAGCGATGTCCCTTAGAGTTGCTATTATCTAAATTTCACGATTTATACCTTCTTAATTATACCTCAAAGCGCAGTAAATTGCAAGCGCGTTCTTAAGGGATGTAGCCATTCAGAAGTAGGACAATTTAGTTTTCATGTATGCTTCAAGTCCACTGGTTTGTAGTAGGGCAATTTATTGCCCGTTATGCCTAACTTTGAAACGTGCGATGAATCGCACGACTACAAACACATTCGTCTATAGCAATTTGACTTGACAATTCGGACGGTTTCAGATACTCTAATGATATGTCAACAAACGCCCACACGAAAACGATTCAACCCACCGGAAGTTTCCGTGCCATTCCTGTTACGGTACCGGAGAACCTCGCTAATGTCCGGGTTATCCTCTTTGAACCACGTGAACCTGGGAACATCGGTTCTGTCGCCAGAGTTGTGAAGGGTATGGGACTCTCGCAGCTTTATCTGGTGAACCCCGTGCCGTTCCAAGACGTTGATGCGGCATGGTATATGGCACACGGAGCAAAGGATATTCTCGAAAATTGCCACGTCGTCTCCGAGCTGAAAGACGCTCTTGAAGGTATTCAGTATTTGGTAGGGACGACGCACCGTCGCCGCGATGTCCGCTTGCCGCAGCCTGTCCCCGCAAGGGAAGCCGCAGAGACAATCGCTACAATTTCGCAGGACAAATCGGTCGCGCTGCTGTTTGGACGTGAAGATTTCGGCTTGTCCACCGATCAGATGAGTCTTTGCCAATTGACTGCGAGCGTACCGATGGCTACGAAGAATCCGTCTCTAAACTTGGCGCAAGCCGTCCAGATCTTTGCTTATGAAGTTTTTATTGCAAGCCTGAATGAGTACCCTCCGTCCGAGATTGATTATGCCGAAGTGAACGCCTTGGAAGAGTTCTACGTACGTGTGACACGCTTGCTGGATAAGGTAGGTATGTCGCCGTATAACAGCGAATGGGAGACGTACCTGAAGTCGCTGCGGCGGGTTTTCTCTCGCGCCCCGTTAGAAGCACGGGACATTGCCACCCTTGACATGATTTTTTCCACGACGTTCCGGTACATTGAGCGATTGGAGAAGAAGATAGAACCTACCGAATAAATTGGCTTGTAGTATAATATGCTAACCTTCAAAGAATGTGTGGGAGGGGTTTGTAACCCCGATTTAGAAAAAAATGAAAACATTCAGCACTTATGGTCCCGTGAATCCTGAAGATAATTACGTCGTCTCACGCACTGAGGAACTCGCTGATTTCATCAAACGCGTCAAACTTGGACGCTATATCGTTATCTTCGCGCCCCGACAGACGGGTAAAACCACATTCTTTCAGTGGGCACTTGATGCCCTCGCGACAGATACCACAGAAACTTACTTCCCCATTGAACTCAATTTTGAAGTCTATGAAGGCTACCCCGCGTCCGATTTTTATCCCTCACTCTACAAAAGGATTTACGAGGAGATTACGCGCGTCTTTCAAGAACGCGGCACTGTCCTTTCTAAAGATCTGAGCCAATTCTTAGAGAACACGAAGTTAACCGATCATATTGCAATGCTTGAATTTTTCCAACGGTTCGGGGCTTTTCTCGGAGATAAGAAACTTGTCCTCATCATCGACGAGTTTGATGGCATTCCTCGCGACGCTGTGAACGGTTTCCTTCATGCGCTTCGTAGTATCTATGTTCACCGTTCTATGCGTGAATGTCCCTACAGTGTGGGTATTGTAGGCGTTAAGAGCATCGCGCAACTCAATTTAGACCGTTCTATTTCACCTTTCAATATCCAAGACGAATTTGAATTGCCGAATTTTACACTCGAACAGGTGCAAGAACTCCTTGGACAATATACGGGCGAAGTCGGCCAGGCCTTCACGCCTGAAGTCGTTGAGAGTATTCACAAGCAGACTGCCGGACAGCCGTTTCTCGTCAACCGGTTCGCGCAGATACTCACCGAGGAGATGGATATCCCGAAAATTGAGACGATCCAGATGGAGCACTTTGCAGCGGCACACACGCAACTCCTTGAAGAAACAAACTCCAATATCAACCATCTGCTAACCAATATCCGCAGAAATCGGCGTTTTGAAAGCATACTGATGCGAATCGCCTCTTACGAGACCGGGATCCGGTTTAATCCAGACGACGAAATCATTAATGAACTCGCCACTTACGGAGTCATCACAAAAGGGGCTGACCGGATGTGTGAGATTCTTAACCCGATATATCAGCAGCGTATCATACAAGCGTTTAAACCGCTCGTCAATGGACTGGAGGACAAATATTTCCCTGAGGATACCCATCAGGGTTTGGTTGATTACCTAACCTCCACAGGTCAGATTAAGATGGGCTTGCTCCTTGACAACTTTCAGGATTTTATCGCGCGGGCAGGCTTTCGGATTCTATTAGTGCCAGATACGCCAAAAGAGTTTGTCGGTCAGTATCTTCTCTACACGTATCTGGATCAATTCGTCCAATTGGTACACGGGCATATCTACCTTGAAGGGCAAACGGGACGCGGCAGAATCGATCTCGCGATTTTTTACAACGCCCAAAAATACATCGTTGAGACCAAGATATGGGAGGGACCCAGGTCCTATCAGGCTGGCAAAGCCCAACTGGCAACATATCTCAAATTGGAGGGAGCGAGCGAAGGATACTACGTCGTTTTCGACCATCGTGCGGAACCAGAACCCCGTGTAGAAACGGAAACAATAGACGGTTTGACACTCCGAAGTTACGTTATCCCTGTCGTTCAAGAAATCCCCTCACAACAGATACAGGATTCTACTTGAAATTCTGGGATGGACTGATGTATCATATATGTTATGTAAAAAACTTGAGTGGTTTTGTAAGGACAAAGTGTTTATAGCATAGGCAAGCAATGCGATACATCAAACCCGTCGTTTGGCTCATCTTTATCTTCTCTGGTGCCAGTGGACTCATTTATCAAGTCATCTGGATGCGTCAGCTTACGCTCATCTTCGGAAGCACTGTTTTCGCAACGAGTACCGTTCTGACAGCGTTTATGGCAGGACTCGCACTCGGTAGTTACTACTTCGGTCGGAAGATCGACGAAAGTACACAATCTCCCCTGCGAATCTACGCCCTTCTGGAAGTCGGTATCGGTGCGTTCTGTCTTGTGTGGCCCCTCATTTTAACGGCACTTGGCGCGATTTATGTGCTGATTCATCGCAACGTCACATCAGAATTCTATACCCTCTCACTGATTCGGTTCATATTGACGTTCGGGGTCATCCTAATTCCCTCCACGTTGATGGGTGGCACACTACCCGTCCTAACCCGATTTTTTGTGAAAAGGCTGGAACAACTCGGTACGAACATCGGCATCCTGTATGCGTTGAACACTTTCGGTGCCGTTGTCGGAACTGTGGCGGCGGGCTTTTTCCTGATTGAGGCGTTGGGCATCCGATGGACACTCGGCATCGGTATCGCTATTAATTTCAGTGTGGCAGCGGTCGCATTAGCGTTGGCACAGAAGGCATCAGGAACAGAAGCAGACGAGCACCCTGAAGAAATACAACAAACGGAATCTATAGATACTTCCGATCCATCTGAAAGACAATTGGTGTTGTGGGCAATAGGTATCTCCGGGTTCTGTGCTTTGGCGTATGAGGTGTTATGGACCCGTATCATGGTCTTCTTCCTCGGGAGCACGACGTATGCGTTTGCGACGATGCTTGCGGCATTTTTGTTCGGTATCGCACTGGGGAGCATGGTATTTTCGCGCTGGGTCGATCGGATTAAACAACCTATTGCAGTTTTCGGCACCGTTCAACTCGGCATCGGACTCTTCTCGCTTATCTTGATGCCGGCGTTTGAGGAGTTGTACGGGATGAGCCAAGCGTTCCAATCGACGTTCGGTGCGAGCAGATTTTGGGCGTTCTTTTCCTGTTTTCTTGTGATGTGTTTGCCGACGTTTTTGATGGGTGCGAGTTTTCCACTTGTGACGAAGATTTACACCGGCAATGCACGCCAATTGGGCAGGAGTATCGGAAACGTCTACGCAGTCAACACGGTCGGAAGCATTTTGGGTGCGTTCTGCGCAGGGTTTATCCTGATCCCGCTTTTAGGTATCCGACCGAGTATCGTGCTGACGGTAGCCTTGAACACAGGCATCGGGTGTCTGCTTGTTTTGAGAAGTGAAAGGTTAACCGAGACGTGGAGATCGCTTCTACAAGGCATAGGCATCGGGATGCCGGTTCTCAATGTCGGGTTGGCTGTGATCCTCTTGCTTACAGTGAATCAACCGCTTTTTCTCAAGAGTACTATTTTCAAAACGCAACGCCCCGGCGATACACTCATTGATTACAACGAAGAGGTGGACGCAACGGTAACGACTCTGAAAGATGATGAAGGGGTCTACCGTCTCTATGTGGATACAAATCAAGCGGCAGACGCCTCGCGTTGGGATTCTCCATCGCATCGCGTCATTGCGCACCTACCGCTATTGTTGCACCCGCGTCCGAAACAAGCACTCGTCGTCGGGTTCGGCATGGGACTCACCTCACATTCAATAACGCAACACGGTGTGCGGGTTGATGCAATAGAGTTGTCCAGTGGTGTGATTTCCGCGGCACAAAAGCATTTCACGCACATCAACGGAAATGTGTTCGAGAATCCTTTGTTCAATTATAGACTCAATGACGGACGCAACCATATCCTGATGACGGAGACGAAATATGACATGATCTCGACGGGTATCATCCATCCGCTTGTGAGTGCTGGGAGTTCCAATATCTATACCGCCGACTTTTACCGACTGTGTCGTCGGATTCTGAGCGAAGACGGGATCATGTGTCAGTGGGTGCCGTTGCATCGCTTACCCGAGGGGCACTATAAAATGATTGTGCGGACCTTCATTGAGGTGTTCCCACATACAACGCTCTGGTACAAATACACACCCGATTTTGTGATTCTCATCGGCACACCTGAGCCGCTCCGAATTGACTACAAAAACTTCATGGCGCGTGCACAGATCGCGAGTATCCGTGAAGGACTCGCTGCCGATGACCTCGACGGTCCGTCCCTGCTCGATTCATTCATGATGGGACCTGAAACTGTGCGTAAATACGCTGACACTGGACCTATTCACACGGACAACCGTCCTCGATTAGAATTCTTCCGTGGGGCAGACTTGGTAGGGACGACAATGCAAAACGTTAAAGGGATGTCAGAATATCGGGAGCGGGTGCTACCTTACCTTACAAACTACGGTGCAACTCTTGCAGAGAAGCGGATTGTTCGAGAGAGACTCGATACCTATTTCAGAGCCACGCAGCGGTTAATCCGTGGACAGATTGCTTACGCGAGTGGGCAGTACCAAAACGCCGCATCACTCATGAACGATGCTGTAGAAACCAACCCTGTTGACGAAACAATCCGCTATAACTTCGGTGTCGTTGCGGGCTTAATCCGTGAAGGTGAGCAGGAAGAACTCCGACAGATTGAGAAGCAGGTACAGCAGACGATGGCGCAAAACCCTGGGGATATTCAGGGACACCTTCATTTAGCGACGTTGTATGAGATGCAAGGTGAACTCAGAAAGGCAACGAGGGAACTTGAGGAACTACTCAGACTCGATCCCAAAAGATTTGAAGTTTATCTACTCTTAGGTCCCCTATACGAACGCCAAGAACGATACCAGGATGCCCTTCGGACTTACGAACGACTTGAAAGACAGGAGACAACCACGCAACTGCCCGCGCCTATTTTTGCGGCAATGGCGGGCCTCCATCTGCAATTGGACAATCTAAAGGAAGCTGAAAGATATGGAAAGAAGGGCATCGCGGCAGATGCCAATTCGTGGCGTTCCTATTATATCCTTGGAAACGTTTACGCTGCCATGAATCAACCGCAAAAACAGATAGAGTCCTACAGGAATGCGTTGGAAGCAATTGATGAAATCGCTCGTGTCTCCGCAGATCCGAGTGATCTATTGAGTGCCAAAGAACAGATCCAGAACGAACTTGAACAGCTTAGAAAATAATATTTTGTTTCTGATGTGAATTTCAGAAACGATTCGGTGTTTAATGATACAAAATATCCGTCTTGACCGAACCGCAAGGAATTTTTAAATGTTCGCGAGGCGAGAAAAGGGGTGTTTTGTTTATTGAAGGCTTCCTCTTACATCCGCCTGCGCCGTTGTTGCAGGCTGCTGTTTTGGATAGAATGAAAAGCCGTAGCCCGTAACGTAGTGGAGGGCGGATATACGGAAAAACACGTTATTCTTCAAAACCCACCTGACCGAGCCGCAAGGAACAATTAAAAAACCGAACCGCAAGGAATAATTAAAATATGTCTCAAGAAACCCAAGAAACCACATCGTCTTGTTTAAAACGGACCCATTATTGTGGGGACCTACGTTTAACCGATGCGGGTACAACCGCGCAACTCAACGGTTGGGTCAACCGCCGTCGAGATCATGGCGGCGTCATCTTCGTTGATTTACGCGATAGAACAGGCATCACACAGGTTGTCTTTGATCCACAAATCGACGAAAAGGCGCACGCGCTTGCAGATGCTGCCAGAAGCGAATTCGTGCTGAACGTGAGTGGCACCGTCCGCGAACGCGATCCGGGCGAATTGCTCTTTCATGCGGACGCTGCGTACCAAACCGAACTCGCCGATGGTGCTCTCTCTCCAGCGTTCCGATCTCTGTTCTCGGATGTCGATATGAAGTATACCCTCTCTGAAGAGATTGAGGTAGCGACCCGTGTCGCTGGCACGCGGTGGCTACTGACCGATGTCGAAAATAATCGGACATACCACATCGTCATTGAAGATGTAGAGGGAGAAAACGGTCTCAGCATTTACCAAGGCACGGTTAACCCGGAACTTGATACGGGTGAAATTGAAGTCGCTGTGGATTCTCTGAATATTCTGAATACTGCTAACACGCCGCCGTTCCCGATTGAAGACGATATCGACGTAGCAGAAGACATTCGGATGCGTTATCGATTTATCGATCTGCGTCGTCCTGAGATGCAGAAGACTTTGGCAATGCGGCACCAGGCAGCACTCGCAGCGCGCAACTATATGAACGAGCAGGGTTTCCTTGAGATTGAGACGCCTATTTTGATGAACAGCACGCCAGAAGGGGCACGCGATGTCCTCGTTCCGAGCCGTCATTATCCCGGTAGGTTCTATGCACTTCCACAATCACCGCAGCAATTTAAGCAGATTTTGATGATGAGCGGGGTTGATCGGTATTTCCAGATAGCACGCTGCTTCCGAGATGAGGACACCCGTTCTGACAGACAGTTGGAATTCACACAACTTGATATTGAGATGTCATTCGCGGGCGTAGACGATGTGCTTGAGGTGACCGAGGGATTGATGAAACGCATATTTGAAGATGCGGGCAGTATCCCCGTCCAAACGCCTTTCCTACGGCTTCCCTATCACGAATCGATGGCGCGGTTCGGCAACGACAAACCGGATACGCGGTTCGGTATGGAGCTTACCGATCTCTCGGATGTCATGGCGGACTGTGCGTTTCAGGTGTTCACACGCACCTTGTCCGCAGGCGGACAGGTCAAAGCCATTGCTGCGCCCGGTGGTGCAGATTTTTCACGCAAAGATATTGATGACCTGACGGCGTTTGTCGCTACCTACCGAGCGAAAGGGTTGGCATGGGTTAAAGTCACGACAGAGGGCCAAGAAAAATCTAAATGGTCATCGGGTATCGTCAAGTTCTTCACAACAGAACAACTTGAAACGGCGCAGGAAAGAACGGGCGCAAAACCGGGCGACATCATGTTCTTTGTCGCTGACAAGCCGAAGGTTGTCGCTGATGCCCTTGGTAATCTCCGTCTCCATCTCGGACGTAAACTGGACCTCATTGACGAAACCCGATACAACTTTCTGTGGATCGTTGATTATCCCCTGTTTGAATGGAACGAAGATGAGGATCGCTACGAACCCTTCCACCACCTGTTCACTGGGGCGACAGAGGAGACTTTGCCGCTGTTAGAAACAGATCCGGGGAAGGTTCAGAGTCAACATTACGATCTCGTGTGCAACGGGTATGAAATTTGTAGTGGGAGTGTCAGGATCCACCAGTGGGATATCCAACAGAAGGTTTTCGACGTTCTGGACATCACACCGGAAGAGGTCGAAAGTCGATTTGGCTATTTCATCGATGCGTTGGCGTATGGCACACCGCCGCATGCGGGCATTGCCCCAGGTTTAGACCGGATTGTCATGCTGATGCGGAACGAGGAGAACATCCGCGAGGTCATCGCGTTCCCGAAATCGCAACAGGGGCTCTGTCCATTGACACACGCGCCGTCTGTTGTAGCGGAGGCACAACTGGAAGAACTCTCAATTCGCGTTGATGCGGAACTGTAGTCAGCATTTTTCCAATAGACGCGCTGATGAGGTGAAAATCTCGCCAAAAGCGCGTCTAAAATTAAAAAACAAAAGAGAGGGAATCAAACTATGAATGAAAATGGAAATAAGCCAAAGGTCAGTCTCGGGCTGCTTTATGGGATTATCATTGCGATCGTTGCCGGGGCAATCATCGGCGGGTTCGCGCCAGGCTTTGCAGTCCACACAACAATACTGGGTGAGATATTCTTAAACTTACTGAAGATGATAGTGGTGCCACTCGTTGTCTTGTCCATGATAGTCGGAATAACGAATTTAGGGGATATTCGCAACATCGGTTCTATCGGTGGACGGACTGTCCTCTACTACATGGCGACAACCGCTATCTCTGTTCTCATTGGAATAATTCTCGTCAACATCATTTTACCGGGGAAAGGACTCTCGCAAGGTGAAGCGCGTCCCGATCTGAGCTACACGCTCTCTGGTCCTGAGATGCTCACTGCCGAACTGAGCGGGGAATTCAATCGGACCTATAACAATAAATACGTCATTACCCTCCTCGATCAAGATATACGCGGTGAAGTCGAATCAATTTCGGGCACAACCGTCACAGTAAAATCGTGGCAACCCTTCAGGGACGCCCGTTATGTCACCACGGACGATGGAGAACGTTTGTTATTCTCAGATGGTCGGCTCGTCAGGATAGAACCTAATAATACCGGTAGGGGCATCGACATCAGTTTACCTATCGCCACAAGGATGTCCGACAAAACCGAGCGGACGATGGGTAACACTATCAAAGAGGTATTCCTCGGTAACGAAGCGACCGGCAAAGAGGGGATGATCCCCTCAAACGTCTTCAAGGCGATGGTGCACACCGACATTCTGCCCCTAATCTTTTTCTCACTCCTCATCGGTGCTGCCTTGTCTATGCTTGGTGATATTGGCAAACCCGTTGTCTCCGTGATTGCGGGATTAAACGAAGCCGTGATGAAGCTCGTTCACTGGATAATGTATGTCGCACCGGTCGGCATCTTCGGTTTAATCGCCGGCAGGATCGGTGAAGCACAAGGGTTCGCAGGCTTCTTGCCCGAACTCATTGCAGTCGGCAAATACAGTGCCACAGTATTGTTAGGACTCGGTTTCCACGCTGTTGTCGTTTTACCCCTACTGCTGTTATTCCTCGGACGTAGGAACCCCATCAATTACTTCAAGGGCATGGCAACTGCTCTATTGAACGCCTTCTCAACGGCGAGTTCAAGTGCGACCCTGCCCTTAACCATGGAAGGTGTTGAGAATCAAAACGGAGTTTCCAGACGGACCTCCAGTTTCGTTCTCCCCTTAGGTGCCACCATTAACATGGACGGTACCGCACTCTATGAGGCAGTGGCTGTCATGTTCATCGCACAGGTCTATGCGATAAACATGGATCCAGCGCAACAAGTTGTTGTTGTACTGACAGCGACTTTGGCAGCAATCGGCGCAGCAGGGATTCCAGAGGCAGGCCTCGTCACAATGGTTATTGTGCTCAGAGCCGTAGACCTCCCGGTTGAAGGAATAACACTTATTCTCTCTATTGATTGGCTGCTTGATCGCTTCCGAACCACAATTAACGTCTGGGGTGACAGCATCGGTGCAGGTGTAATTGAGACGTATGAATCCAGAGATGCTACCGATACTCCGGCGACCGCGTAAATCGCTGGGGAAGGAGGGAAGGATGGGAACCCATGCTTCCACTCCTGCAATTTTCCACCCACTGCCTATTTTCAAATTCGCATGATGGACACACAAAACGAACCGAATCCACAGCAGCCAGCACTTAGTGTCACAGCGATTCTCGCAATTATTAGTGTCGTGCTCGCCGCCGGATGGATAGCCTTTGCCTATTACAAAGGGAGTGCCAACAGTAATCGGATCCTCTTGCTACATCCGATCGTACCGCTACTGTTGATTGTCCTACTTATCCGCGTCTATCGTTGGATCGACCTAAAGAGCATCGTCATTCTTGAAATAGTGATGATAGTCGTGTGGATTTTTATACGTCTGTTGGGCGTGTTGACCCCCTTCATTCTGGGTTTTGGCTTCGCTTATGTCTTTCGATTTCTCTGGAACGCTCTCCCGTTCAAGGCGCGCTATCAACGTGGACTCGCAACTGTGCTGATTGTGCTCGTTTGCGGTGGACTGCTTTTCTACACCGGAAAACAGGTGAGTAAACAGGCAGGTCAGATGGGGAGCGGATTGCTGAAATTTTATCACGAAATTGTGCTTCCTTATGTCGTTGGTGAAACATTTGGGGCAGTCGCCATTAGCGTCGATTTAGTCGCAGTTGAAGACGAGGATGAAAGCCTTAACAATAAGAGAAATTCGCAAGTAGAAACTTTTTATCTGGGTACCAACCATGGGGTTTATGAGATTCAACAAGAGATAGAAGGAATTCTATCTCGTATCGGTATCACAAACAGGGCACTCCTTGGAAAACCGATACAAGCCCTTGCGGCAACTGGAAATGTTATCTACGCCGGTACGCAAAGCGGATTGTATAGGTATTATAAAGCGTTGCCTACTGACACTACTGAGACAATTGATGGTGATGCAGCACGTACTCAGAACGTCACACCGAAGATATGGCACAAGGTAGAAGAGATCCCTTTCGATACTATTTCCGTTCAATCTATCAGTATTCCGATTTGGGATAATACCCAGATCTACGTCGGAACGGAAAAAGGGCTTTACAACAGTCCAGACTCAGGAAAAACTTGGCGTGAGATTGCCCCTAACATTTATCGTGAAAAGTCCATCGTCAGTATTGTTTCGATTGTGGATATGAATGGTGATCGGGCAATTTATGTCGCCAGCGCAGCAGCGATCGACACTCCATCTTCGGAGCAGACGGTTCCTCCGGCAACGGTTACAACAGTGCATTGGTATCTGGAAGGTTCCTCTCTTGAGTGGAATCTGCTCCCTTCTACAGCACATCCAGTTCATGCCTTGACAGGCAGAACGTGGGGTGATAAGGAATCGGGGTTACAAACCCATCCTACACGGGTATTTGATATCGAACTTTATGCGGGTACGTCCGATGGGCTTTATGAATGGTATCGTCTCGGCACGTGGCGAAAAACGGAAGGCACCGCTGCAGTCTCGTTATTAGCATCGGCACCTTCCGGCGTATACATCGGCACCGAAACTGCTATTCTGCATCGCCCTACGCCTACAGCGGGATGGCAACCGTTTGCCACACGGAAGGAAGGGGTCAGTTACACCTATAGGGACGAACCTATTGTCCAGCAAATGAAAACATACTTGACCGAAAGGATCCCAACAATAGCCCAAACCGGTAGTGAGTTTGTGAGGGAAGGGGTTCAGGTCGCCGGTTCGATCGCTTTTGGGTTCGGTGGGTTTTTAGCGACAGTCTCCCTTGCTTTTATTGTGTTCGTCTACGCGAGCCAATCGTTTGACAACTATTTCCGCAGTTTTATCATGCTGGTCCCTGAGCGGCATCGCGAAACCGTCAAGATCTATCTGCGCGAAATTGATAGGAATCTACAACAGTTCCTAAAAGGACAAGTCGCGGTCATTGCGATGGTTTCGGTCATCTCTTGCATCGCGTACAGTATTATCGGTGTGCCGTTCGCATTGGTTATCGGTCTACTTGCCGGAATTTGTAATGCTATACCGACCTTTGGACCCTTTATCGGTGGTGGTTTCGCATACATAGCGATGCTCATGGGACTGGCATCTGGGGATTTCGGTATCGTTGATTTCCTCATTCGCAGTGCATTCGTGTTGGGTGCCATTCTTGGCATTCAGATGCTTGACAATTCATTGATCTCACCTAAAATTATGAGTACTGCTGTGAATGTAGATCCGCTACTCATTATGTTTGCTGTGATTGTTGGAGCATCTGTACTCGGATTTTGGGGTGTATTGCTTGCAATTCCTATTATTGTTGTGGTAAAATCGGTTATTGCCGTCTCCCAATCTGTAGCAACAGATGGACGCACCGTAGGAGGGAACTCCGATTCGCGACTGACTCACGATGCTCTGGAGGAAAACTAATGGAAACCAGATGCCCTATTGTTGCAATCGTCGGCAGACCGAATGTCGGGAAATCATCGCTCTTCAATCGAATGGCTGGAAATAGTCGTCAGCAAGCACCGAAAACCGACAGCCGTTCTTGGCGTAAATACGCTGTCGTCCACGATACCCCCGGCGTGACGCGCGACAGAAACTACGCTGACGTGGTATGGGCAGACCGCGCCTTCACCATCGTTGATACCGGCGGTTTGGACGTTGATCCAGAGGATCGACTCATCGATAATGTCCAAGCGCAAGTGGATGCTGCCTTGGCTGAAGCGAGCCTTGTCCTTTTTGTCGTTGACGCACGAACCGGTATTATGCCACACGATATGGTTGTCGTTGATAAACTCAGAACTGCCGATAAACCTATCTTTCTCGTCGTCAATAAGGTGGACAGCGATCGGTTTCACAATGAAGCCGCCGAGTTTTATGCATTGGGATTGGCAGAACCGATGTGGACATCGTGCGTCCAAAATGATGGAATTCGGGAACTCCTTGACCGTGTTGTGGAATCCCTACCAGAGACCGACGAGACTACCCACGACGCCTCTGCCACCATGAAAATCGCCATTGTTGGCAGACCGAATGTCGGAAAGTCCTCGCTTATCAATAGTCTATTGGGTGAAGAACGGATGATTGTTGATGATCGACCTGGGACCACGCGTGATGCAGTGAATATCCGCATCGTTCACGACAACATCCCCTTCGAGGTTGTTGATACAGCGGGAATGCGGCGTAAATCTGCTATCAACGATGAACTTGAGTCCGTAACCGTGCAGCGTGCAATACACAGCATTCGCCAAAGCGACATCGCTGTCCTCGTGCTGGATGTAACCCAAGACATCGCGCAACAGGATAAGACTATCGCCAATTTCATCGAACGGCAAGGGAAAGCTTCCGTTTTAGTCATGAACAAGTGGGACCTAATCAACAAGGACAACACAACGCATCCGACGTTTATGGATGTAATAGACGCGCAACTTCCTCAACTCGGCTATGTCCCACGCGTTTTTGCTTCCGCTCTGACTGGGCAACGCGTCACTCAAATATTAACGACCGCGCTTGAGGTATATCGTGAGTATTGTACGCATATCCCCACACCAGCACTCAACGAATTGCTTCTGGAGTTGCGCAATGCACATCCACCGCCACGGGTTAAAGGTGCTCGCCCTGCACTCAAATATATCACGCAGGTGGAGACCAAACCGCCCACCTTCTTGATTTTCGGACGGAATGTCCATCGCGTGCAGCAGCCGTATGAGGCGTACCTCGTCAACAATATTCGCAAGGAATTCGGATTTCACGGCACACCGATACGGATTTTTTATCGTAGATCATAGGAATGGCTATTATAAGGAGGAATGCTTTGTCACAATTTAAAGTCTTTATTACACGTCCTATCCGGGAGGAGATCCTCGCAAAGATAGCAGAAGAGTGTGAGGTCGATATGTGGCACACGAGTGCCATTTTACCGCCCATCGCTGAAAGAATTCCGCCACTTGATGGGTTAATGACTTATGGACATGAGCTTGTCTCTCCAGAGATGATTGCGACAGCACCGAATCTCAAAGCCATCTCCGTCGTCGGAGTCGGTTACGACCACGTCCATGTTGAAGCGTGTAGAGAACGCGGGATCGCGGTTGGACATACACCCGGGGTTCTTAGCGATACCACTGCCGATATGACGATGGCACTCCTGCTTGCCGCCGCTCGAAACATTGTGCCTGCCTATAACCACGTCCAAGTTGATAAACAGTGGCATTACTATGACCCAAATATCCTCTGGGGGACTGATGTGCATCACTCGACTTTAGGGATTGTGGGTATGGGACGAATTGGGCATGCAGTTGCCAAACGCGCAAGAGCCTTTGACATGCGTGTTCTCTACTACAAACGTGAACGGCGCCCCGACTGGGAACAGGAACTCGGTGTAGAATACGTAACACTCGAAAATCTATTAGAAGTCTCCGACTTCGTGACGCTTCACGTCCCATTGACAGAGGAAACAACACACTTCATCAGCGAAGCAGAACTCGCTTTGATGAAAAAGACAGCCATTTTAATCAATATCGCAAGGGGTCCTGTCGTCGACCATTACGCTTTATACGATGCGCTCAAGCAAGGTCGGATTGCGGGGGCTGCTGTCGATGTAACCGAGCCGGAACCGATTAATACCGATCATCCGCTCCTCGACTTGGACAATGTTATTATTGCCCCGCATCTCGGCAGTGCTACTGTTCAAACGCGGATGAAGATGATGACAATGGCGATGGAGAATTTGCTTGCGGGTTTGAAAGGAGAGCAATTGCCCTACGGTGTGCTTCAGCCAAACTTTTAAGAGTTATCAGTTAAGATGTGCAGCGGTTGTGTTTTGCGTGAATGCCACAAGAATTTCTTTAACCAACAACTGAAAACTGAAAGCCTGTGCAGCAGGCGTACTGAAAACCATAAAAGGAGGGAAGATGATACTTGAAAAGTTATTTGCGTTGAAAGAGAGCGGTTCTTCGGTGAGACGCGAATTGATCGCAGGACTCACGAATTTTATGACCATTTCGTATATAATTTTCGTGCAACCTAATTTTCTGTCAGCCACTGGTATGAATTATGGGGCAGTCATGGTTGCGACTTGTGTGTCCAGTGCCCTCGCAACGTTTCTCATGGCATATTTTACGAATTATCCCGTTGTATTGGCTCCCGGCATGGGTCTGAACGCCTATTTCGCTTTTGAAATTTGCCGCCAAGGTTCGGGTTTACCCTGGCAGGAAGGATTAGGCATTATTTTCATAGCGGGTATGTTGTTCCTCATACTTTCGTTTGTGGGGATCCGCGAAGCCATCATGAATGCTATCCCGCATTCGCTCCAAAATGCCATTGCCATCGGGATTGGGCTGTTTATTGCCTTCATCGGACTGCAGATGAGTGGAATCATTACAAAAGATCCTGCCACCTTTATAACCCGCGGTGCCCTCGACTCCGAACCCGTGCTACTCTCAATCTTCGGTATTGCTGTGACATTGGCACTCATTGCACGCAAAGTGCGAGGGGCAATTCTAATTGGTATCCTTATTTCGACTGTGGCGAGTCTCATTGTCGGAATAACTTCGTATGATGGAATCGCCGCGGCACCACCCTCTATTGAGCCAACACTCTTTAAACTACAGTTTCCCAATATATTTACCAGACTGGAAATCATTCCCGTCATTTTTGTGTTTTTTGCCATTGATATGTTTGATAGTATTGGGACGCTTACGGCTATCGGCTATCGGGCGGAACTGATGGAAGAGGGAAAACTCACAAAAGCCAGAGGCGCACTTTTGACAGATGCGGGGAGTACCGTTGGCGGTGCATTACTCGGCACCTCGACTGTGACGTGTTACATTGAAAGTGCGACAGGTATCGCTGAAGGCGGGCGGACAGGTCTCACCGCTGTCTTTACAGGGATTTTCATGTTGCTGTCCATTTTTTTATTTCCGCTTGTTAAGATTATCGGGGGAAGCTATCCCATTAATCCTATTATCGCGCCGGCACTCATCGTTGTTGGTGGGTTGATGCTCAGGAATGTCAGTCAGATCGATTGGGAAGACATCACAGAATCGATTCCTGCGTTCCTTACGATGCTCATGATGCCGCTCTCTTTCAGCATTACAGACGGCATCGGTTTCGGATTTATCTCTTTAGCGTTTCTGAAGTTAGTGACGGGGCGCAGAAAAGAAATTCATCCGATTATCTACTACTTCGCTTTCTTTTTCATTGCCTGCTACATCGGTGATCTGTAGGTGTGATGTGTAATTACTGTCTCTATTGGCGGGGTTACCAACCCCGCCAATTTATCGTTAGATAATTGTAAACTTCACTAAAGTTTTGACAGCGGGAGATTTAGCGCGTCTCGTTTTATCTTGTCCATCCTATAGTGTAAACTTAAGCCTCTTCTGCCTATAAAATTTCAGAGTCAGCTTCTGAGACCCCTTCTGAAAAAAACGCCGTACACCCAGTCACAACATGGATTTATGGCTTTTTCAGAAAATCTATCATTTTCAGATTGACTCTGAATACCTCGAAACGCGCTCATCCCCGCCAATTAAGGTCAATGCTGGTATATCCATGCGTGTATTGCTGAAAATGTGGGGGTAAATCAGCTAAGAATTGCCTGCCCTCGTCTGGAATCTCCCACGGAATATCGATGTGGTGATCCCGACTCCGAAAACCAACACCACACGACAACCGAATTTCATCAATCTGGTTCGGGAACGCTCCGTGATACGTCCGATGTGCAAACACAATCATGTCACCTGGATTCGTGAAAAGTGGCACTAACCCCGGAATATCGAAACCTACATAAGGCTGCTCTTCTTCACCGATCTTATAGAAAGAACGCTTGTCTGCTGTCAGGTTGAAGCCTTCGGGTCCTGCCCAATTCTCTACGTGAGACCCCTCAATTACGCACAACCCACCGTGTTCCGGACGAGACCCCGTCAGGTAAAACCATTTTCCAGAGGGCCAGAGTCCACGGTTTAGCACATCACCCGAATTTTTTGGGGTATCCGTTGAAAATCCACACCAATCTGTATGCCATGCAACGGGTTGAGACCCAGGCATCCGAATGATAGCGGCAGATCGGTGGAGGGTCAATGCCTTGGCACCAATTAGATGCCGATGGATTTTCATAAAGGGTTCGTATCCAAGCAATTGCCAAGCACCAGCTCCAGACTCAACCCAAGCGTGCCGAGTGCTGCTCTGCCCATGCTCTAATTCTCTTTTCGGATCTGTGCCATCAAAGACTGCCTGTTTTAAACTGTCCACTAAGTCAGGGGGCAAGACATCTTTGATAATCGCAAAGCCGTGTGCTTCAAGGCATTCAGACACAAGAGAAAGTTGATCGGTTTCAAACTCATAGATGTAGCCGAGTTCAGGTTTTTGGATCTCTAAATATTCCTTCATCAGTGAACTCCTAAAATTTCTCAATATTGAGATTTATAGTAAAACCTGTAATTACTTTTACACTTTTGGGACATAAGTCGGGAATCGGAGTTCCCTCCTACAGGGTCCGCTTCTACCACGAGGTTTTTCTTATTCCATTTATACTACTTCGGCATGCGTCGCACCCATAACAGTAACGCCACATTCATTGCGCCGATAAAGCCGAAGACATAGGATTGGATGCCTACCAACGTGTCAAGTGACCGGAGAAGGATCGTGCATAGGATTGGCAGACCGAGCGCGGCGCAGGTGTAAAAGGTCAGCAGTTTCGCACCTTTCGCTTCCCAAAAGGTTATCTGCCGCCTTAAAACCTGTAGATACGATTGATCCCACAAACGAGATGTCCACTTCCCCTGCATGAAACCCAGACCGATCCCTAAGCCGTAGCCGAAGCTCGACCATCGGAGGTCAATCCGGACGTCCTGTGAAATAACTGCTACCCAAAGCAACTGCCCCAACACCGAAAGAACGATGAATGCCCAAAAGACGGGTAATTTCATGTAAAATGGGAGTAGACGTCGCACTAATTTATTTGACATTTTTTATTTGTTGCTCCTGGGTTGCTACGTCTGTTGTCCTTGCAGGTTTCCGGTTAATTCGCGGCTGGGTTTGAAGAGCGGTTGGTTCTTTAAATTAATGCTTATGGCTCGATGGGGTATGATCAGGCACAAGACTTGTCCCTACAAAAGATTCGATTTGGCGTAATTAACCGCGTTTTTGAAGATAACCAATCCGTCGCCTTCTTCAGAACCGGACTCTTGGGGTTTCGCAGGTATGCGTGTCCAACGTGGGTGATTCCATTTTGTCAGGAACCGTTCTGGATGGGGCATTAATCCGAAAATTTTGCCTGTTGCATCGCAGATACCCGCAATATTGCTATCGGAACCGTTTGGGTTGTTGGGGTATCCACTCTCAGCATACCGAAACACGACCTGATTGTTTGCTTCTAATTCTGACAGCACGTTCGCTGGCGCAGTAAATCTACCTTCAGCATGCGCGACGGGAAGATAGACACGCGCTTTGATCCCTTTTGTAAAGACACACGGACTCTCTTGTGTTGCCAGATCTACCCACCGACACTCGAATTTTGCTGAAGTATTCATCGCTAACGTCGCTCGTTGTGCCATCTCTGACGTACCGTTTCCGGGCAATAAACCTGTTCGCACAAGCACCTGAAACCCATTACAGATACCAATTATTAACTTGCCCGTTTCGACGAATCGATTCAGGGCGTCTGTCAGTTTGTGTTGCATCTCGATCGCTAACAGGATTCCCGCGGCAATGTCATCACCGTAGGAGAATCCACCGGGAATCGCGAGAATTTGGTAGTCGGCAAGGTTAACTTTATCTGATATGAGGTGTTGGATATGGACTAACGCTGTCTCTGCCCCAGCGAGTTGGAACGCCATATCCGTTTCGGCATCGCAGTTGGTGCCTGCAGTCCGTAAAATAAGTGCCTTTGGTTTCATTTTTTAAATTTTCCTTGCGGATTTTCTAATTATACCTTGCGGTTCGGTCAGGTGGGTTGGAGATTTCAATTGTCTGATTTAACGCCTTGCGAATAGTTAAAAAATCTGCCAAGCAGATTTGAGAATATCAATTGACGTTTCAACTATCGAGTGTCCAGTCTTCCCGTTGATAACGAATTCGGGTGTCTCTGAAACGGTGCCGAGGCAACCAAATGGGATTCCAGCCATGTGGTTTTCGTAGGCATGTTGGTGTTGCGGTTCAATCTCTACGAGAAAGCGGCTATTTGATTCTGAAAACAGCAGGAAATCGTCAGCATGGAGCTCTTCGCCTGTAGGGATATCGTCGAGGCTGAGAGACATCCCGTATCCACCCGCAAATGCCATTTCCGCTGCTGCTACACCGATGCCGCCTTCAGAGCAGTCATGACACGAGCGCACCAATCCACTATTGATGGCAGTACTGAGACGTTCCATCGTTAATTTGCCTTCACTTGGACGAATAGCAGGGGCAGTGCTTCCGATAAAGCCGTGGATGTAGAAGTAGTGCGAACC
Source organism: Candidatus Poribacteria bacterium (assembly GCA_965220065.1). Taxonomy (GTDB): domain Bacteria; phylum Poribacteria; class WGA-4E; order WGA-4E; family WGA-3G; genus WGA-3G. The sequence continues at coordinate 1,278,144 of OZ244804.1, read as the reverse complement.
GCCTAATTCAGCATAGGTATTGCCTACGACATAAATAAAATTACCGGGTGTTTTCACGTCCATTGTAACGGCGTGTTGAATGTCGGACATAACGCAGATAGCGGATATGAGGAGTGTTGAAGGGATTGCGCGTTGTTCACCGGTTGTTGTGTCCCGATACTCGTTATAGAGGCTATCTTTACCGGAGATGAAAGGTGTGCCGTAGGCGGTTGCAATATCATAACACGCTCTTGCTGCCCGAACGAGTTCACCGAGTCGGTCAGGTTTATCAGGATTCCCCCAACAGAAATTGTCCAGTAACGCTGTCTTTTCTAAGGTTCCCCCGACAGCGACGATATTCCGTAAAGCCTCATCAATCGCCGCTGCTGCACTAAGATACGGATCCACGTCACTGTATCTCGGATTGATACCGTTCGCAACGATGACACCCGTTCGACTGCCTAAGACGGGGGTCGTGACGCACGCATCGCTCGGTCCATCGTTTTCTACACCGACAAGCGGATTGATAACCATGCCACCTTGTACACCGTGATCGTATTGCCGGATAACGGATTCTTTACTCGCGATATTTGGGCTTGCGAGGAGTTGTTTGAGGTCATTGGTATAATTTACCGTTTCTCCATCTCGCGATGCCATATCGGGGTGCTGTGGCGGCTCCCAAACCGCCTCTTTCACAGGCATTGGCAGTCCATGGTGCAGAAACTCCATCTCCAAATCTGCAACGATTGTGCCTTCATAGAAAACCTGTAGTCTATGCGTATCTGTGAAAGTTCCGAGGACTGTGGCTTCAACGACTTCTGCCTCACATATTTCCATGAGTTCATCCAGATTCTCAGGTGGCACAGCGATGACCATGCGCTCCTGTGCTTCAGAGAGCCAGATTTCCCACGGGGCGAGCCCTTCGTATTTCAGAGAGACACGTTCGAGATGCACTTCTGCGCCTATGTCTTCACCCATTTCGCCGACAGCAGATGAGAACCCTCCCGCGCCGCAATCGGTTATAGAACGATAAAGATTTCGATCCCTTGCCTGTAACAGCGCATCGACAATCTTCTTTTCCATAATCGGGTTGCCGATCTGTACCACGCTGCCGAGGCTTTCAGATGTATCGTCCAATTCTGCAGAGGAGAAGGTCGCCCCGTGAATACCATCGCGCCCGGTTTGTCCACCAATCGCAACCACGAGATCGCCGGGTTCAACGGATTTCTCGCATCTATTTCTCGGTATTAAACCGACATTTCCGCAAAAGACGAGTGGGTTCGCGGTATAACGGGCGTCAAAAAGGATTGCACCGTTCGCTGTAGGGATACCCATTCGGTTGCCATAATCGCGCACCCCAGCGACAACCCCTTTAAATACGCGCTTCGGGTGAAGCGTGCCTTTCGGTAGTTGTGTGTATGGCGTATCTGGCATCCCAAAACAGAATACATCGGTGTTTAAAATCGGCTTCGCACCAAGCCCTGTGCCGAGTGCATCGCGAATTACGCCGCCTATTCCGGTCCCAGCACCACCATACGGCTCAATTGCTGAGGGATGGTTGTGTGTTTCTACTTTGAAAACGAGATTGAATTTCTCGTCAAATTCGATGATACCAGCGTTGTCTGAAAAGACGGAGACACACCAAGGTTTGGCTATCTCCTCAGTCGCACGTTGGATGAAGCTTGGAAACAAGCCGTCAATCTGTTCTGGTGCTTTTCCTTCTTCGGAATAGAGGATGGTGCTTTTGAATGTTTTATGAACGCAATGCTCAGACCAGGTTTGGGCGATGGTCTCTATTTCTACATCCGTAGGGTTGCGCCCGAGGGTTCCGAAGTGGGTCTGGATCGCCTGCATCTCGTTTAGATTCAGAGACAGCGTTCCTTCTCGGCTGATGCGCATTAATTCGGCATCATCAGCAGTTAAAATCTCTATTTCTTTGACCATTTTTGATTTTACCTTGCGGGAGAACGACAGGATTTGGGCTTTAACACGTCTTCCTAAATATTCGCCTACGCCGTTGTCGCAGGCTACGGATTTGGCTAATTTTGCTCTGGAGAATTCACAACTGCTTGAAACTCGCGGAAGCCTTGTATCTATTCCTTGAATGAAGCCGTTACCCGCGGAATACTCTCTTCACAGGCGAACCGTTCAATGCTGGAGGCACCTACGAAGCCAACGGCATCTGTTTTCTCATTGATAAACGCCGCCTCCGGTGCTTTCGAGATAGGGCCGCCGTGTGCCAAACAGATGACATCTGGGTTCACGGCTCTTGCGGCGTCACAAATTTCCTGCACGCGCACCGCCGCGTCTTCAAGCGTGAAAGCCGTTTCCGCACCGATAGTGCCGCCTATCGTTGTTCCCATGTGTGCAATGATAACATCCGCGCCGACTTTAGCCATATTCTCCGATTCTTCCGGGTTAAAGACGTAGACGATGGTGAAAAGATCCAGCTCGTGCGCGATACCGATCGTTTCGACCTCTTTGTAGAAGCCCATCCCTGTTTCTTCAAGCGTTACCCGAAAAGTTCCGTCAATCACGCCAACGGTCGGGAAATTATTGACGCCATCGAAACCGACATCGCGAACCTGTTTGAGGAAGTTGCTCATTCTGCGCGTTGGATCTGTGCCGTTAACACCAGCGATAACAGGCGTCTCTTTGACAACGGGTAGGACTTCACGCTCGCCCATCTCCATGACGATAGCATTCGCGTCACCGTAAGCCAAAAGTCCTGCACAGGAGCCGAACCCTGACATCCGATAGCGACCTGAATTGTAAATCACAATCAGGTCGGCGCCGCCCTGTTCCGCGAATTTCGCCGTGATACCTGTTCCGGCACCCACAGCGAGTAGGGGGTTGTCTCTATCCAATTCGGTCTTCAGTCGTTCTAAAACCTGATCTCGTCTATAATCTGGCATCTTTTAATTATTCCTTGCGGTTGGGTGAGATGAGTTGGATCAATAACGTTCATCGACGTATATCCGCCTGCGCCGATGTTGCAGGCTACGCGCGTGGGTCTATTTTTGACGCAAGCCGCGTGTGGGAAACCTGCGGGACAATGCTATTCACCTCTTGATTTTGCCTGTAGACGTGCCGCTGCACCCGCATCCCCGATGTGCATCGTGTTGTATGCTTGTTCGGAGGTCTTAAATGGACCGACACCTTTGTGTCCGTGCCAATCGCCTTGGGTCATAATCGGGTTCGTTAAGCCTGTTTCCTGTTCCCGCTGGAGAATCCAGCTTTTCATCCGTGTTTCGAGCACGTTGACGATGTCCGGATGTACGTCGACGAGATTGTTATTCTCATCGGGATCTTGGATAAGGTTATAGAGTTCTACAGGCGGTTTGAAATGGAAATCGGGTTCAAGTGCAACGATGAGTTTCCATTCAGGGGTGCGCCAGCCGTGCTTCCGCATCCACGTGCATTCCGTAATGTAGAATTCACTCTCGTAAGAGGTAATCTCACCGTTCATTAAAGGGGTAAGGCTGTCTCCATCGAATGCGATGTCTGTTTCGAGGTCCGCTAATTCAAGGAGTGTCGGCACGAGATCTTTGTGTTGATTGTATCCAGCAACCCGTTTTCCGGCAGGCACTCGCCCAGGATAACGGATGATGAGCGGTACGTGTAGCGTGACGTCGTAGAGTCCGTGATGATCGAACCAACACTCGTGGTCATACAGGGTTTCGCCGTGGTCTCCATTGATAACGACGATTGTCTCATCCAACACGCCACGCGTTTCAAGGGCATTGAAGAGTGTCTGAATGCACGCATCCATATAAGCAATAGCACCGTCGTATTGTGCGATGACGTAATCTTTATCCGTAATTCCCGGTGGCATCCATGAGGCGAAGTAATCGCAAAACGGTTTAAACGTCATCACCGGTTCCATGGATTTATTGCTTGGGTCGCATTCGTCACCGTGGTAGAACATCCGTTCATAAGGAGCAGGCGGTAGGTAGGGGGAGTGTGGGTCCATGTGGCGCAGGAACAGGAAAAACGGTTTTTCGTCGCTCTGATCGATGAGACGATTCAGTTCTGGGAGGGTTGTTTTGTTGAGATTTTCCGCTTTCGGACTCCGTCCGCTATCGTCGGGTCCCCATCCAGAATATTCAAGATAGGTGTCAAACCCACGAGCACTCGGTCCACTGAACCCGACGCAAGTGGTATCGTAGCCTGCATCTCGGAGGATTTCAGCCAGCGTTTTAACCTCTTCTCGGAGCGGTCCTTGATGCCGCAACGCGACGACCTGTGTGCTAAATGTATCCAATCCTGTCAGCATAGATGCGTAGGCACTTGTTGTCGGAATGTGTGGGCTATATGTTTTCTCAAAGAGCGTGCCACCTTCCGCGAACCGGTCAATGTGAGGGGTCGTCAGTCGGTGATACCCGTAGCAACTCATGTGTGTTGCGAGTAGTGAGTCAACTCCGAGTAATACAATATTTGGCTGTTTTGCCATTTTTTAAATGTTCCTTGCGGTTAAACGATGTGGCTTGGGCTTGATCACCCTCCTCGCAGGAGCCGCCCTCCACTTCGTTACGGGCTTGGTTTTTGGTGGAATGGGAACCATCAGATATTTGTAGGAAATCAGGGTTTACCCCTTAAGCGTCTCGGTCTTTATGCCAAATAAGCGAATTCTGAATATCGTCGTTAAGCACGTCACCAATTTCCAGCGAGTTAAAGTAGGGTTCTGGTAGGATGTTTCGTTTTCCATTAAAGGTGCATCCATCAGGCATGAAACCACAGGTCATCGCTCTACGGTGATGGATTGTCATGTTCGCGCCAGCTCCGTGGGCAACGAGACCATTATGCCACGCAATAGAGCCCGCAGGACACGGGGCGCACTGCGGTTCAATCTGTTTCCATTCTGGGTATACGTTAAACAGTTCACCGATATTTATTCCAATGCCGACGTTATCAAAGCGGGCTGTTTTATGTGTGCCGGGGAGATACCACATACATCCGTTGGCGAGTGTGGCATCGTCCAGTGCAACCCAGAACGAGACAGCATCTCGTGAATCAAAGGACCAATACGGGACATCGAGATGCCATGCGGTCGGGTTACCGTGGGGCGGTTTAATCAAAGCTTGGTCGTGCCAAATTCGCATGCCATCGACACCGGCTAACTGCGCTGCCATTTTACCGAGTCTCGGATCATGCACCAGTTTCCGCATACCCGTGTGGGTGTCTGACAAGCGAAGACACTGTGTAAAAACGCGCGCGTAAAACTGCTTGGCATCCATCTGGTTCGTCATGAATTCCACGGAATTTCCCAGGCGTTCCTCAACGGATTCATCCGTACAACGTCGCCATTCCGCCAATTCTTCGGCATCTAAAAAGTTCTCAATGACAAGAAAGCCGTTTTCCTGATAAAAATTAATTTGTGATTCGGTGAGTTCGTTCTGCATTCTCGACCTTCTCCTTCCAGTCCTTTTACTTTTGGCTTCTGATAGCCTTTACAAAATTGTATCATATAAGTGGTAAATAGACAAAAGAAAAATAGTAGAGGCATTCAGTTCTCCTATGGGAGGAATTTCAAAATCCCGACCGCTGACGGAAACTGACCGTTGATGACTGATAACAAACAGGTGAACGCCTCTGCCTAAATTCGCTTTAAATCTGGAATTTCCTTGAATTGAAACGTTCAATTGTGATATAATTTTAAATGTAATGAATATAGAGTATTGTTTGCAAGCGTATCCTGTGAGGAAAATCACATGAATTGCGAAATGAGCGAAACTCGAATGCGAATCCTACAACTGCTGAAAATGCGAGCCAGCATGACGATCGGTCAGCTGAAAGAGGCGTTGCATATCAGTCAGATGGGGATCCGACAACACCTTGCTATACTGGAAACAGAGGGGTTAGTTGAGCACTATCAAGAGAAGCAGGGACGTGGGCGTCCGCCTCACGTTTATCAGTTAACAGATGAAGCAAACGGTCTTTTTCCCACGACTTATGCTAATTTTGCTGTTGGTTTAATGCATGAAGTCGCAAAATTCAACGGACCCGGTTTCATCAACAAAGTCTTTCAAGGACGGATGGAATCACAGCTGCAGACGTATCAACAACGGCTCTACGGAAAGACGCTGTCCGAACGCGTCAAAGAACTTGCCCATATCCGTGATGAAGAGGGGTACATGGCACGTTTTGACGAAGATAAGGACGATTACGTCTTAACCGAACACAATTGTCCTATCGCCTTGATCGCGCAAGAATATCCACACGTCTGCGAAATTGAGACTGCACTCTTTCGGCAATCCTTGGGTGTGAAGGTCGTTCGAGTAGAACATCTCATGCAAGGCGGCCATAAATGTTGTTATCGGATTTCTAAAGCCAGCAAAGAGTAGGTTCGGCGCAACACGGGATATGACTCTCAGGGATGGAAGGTAAAAATGTCTGATGAAACGGGGAGGCGCGGCTTTTTCAAGGAAGCCTTGAACCAACTCATCCAACCTGTCGCCGAATTCCTTGATGACCGGATAAGCGACCATTTACCTGCTGAGGAACCGAGTAACCGTCCGCTTTTCCGTCCTCCGGGTGCCTTGCCTGAAGCGGAATTCTTAGAAAAGTGTCATCGGTGTGGCAACTGCGTCAAAAACTGTCCCGCAAACGCTATTTTTCCTTTACAGACCACCCAACCCGACATCGCGAATACACCCTATATTGATCCTGAGGAGCAGCCATGCGTCATCTGCGATTCGTTGGCATGCATGTACGTTTGTCCGAGCGGGGCATTGCAAACCGTTTATGCCGAAGATATTAAAATCGGTTTGGCAGTTTTCAGTGCTGAAACCTGTCTTCGGACAAAAGATGTGGATTGTACTTACTGTGTCGATACCTGTCCGATTGGCGAAGACGCAATTCACTTCACTTCAGATGGCGTTGTAGAGGTGCTTGATGCTGGATGTACAGGATGTGGGGTATGTCAATACGCCTGTCCAACTTCACCAAAGTCGATAGTGGTTGTCCCTCTCGCTGAATAGTCTGTTGTATATTGGCTTCGGGTATATCTGATTGTATTTCGCACCTTCCGAAAAGAAATATGTCTGTACTTGTACAAATACTTATGCAGAGTGCTTTAGGAGGGCAAAACCTACGCGATATCAAACCACCCTTAGAGGTGCCGCAGAGCCTGTTGCCTTATTTTATGGGTGGTACAGTGATACTCGGTGTTGTAGCTGTTTTGGTGTGGTACTATCTCCAAAAGTGCCGTCAATCACTGCCTATCTCTGTAACAGATGAGAACGACACACCGTTGGCACATGAGGTCGCATACGAAAAACTGGCGGCAATTGAAGCCGCTGACTGGCTAAAGCGTGGCGACATGGAGACATATCATACCCAAATTGCTTATGTCCTCCGCCAATACATTGACGCACGTTATCATATTCCAGCATTGGAGTTGACAACGACAGGATTGTTGCAGGCGATGCTATGTGCTGAAATAGCTACTCTCTATGTTGAAAGAACACAGCAATTACTCGCCAATTGTGATATGGTGAAATTTGCAACTTATCGACCGAAATTATCCGAAGCATCTGCACGGATAGCAGAGGTTCGTTGGATTGTTGACGAGACAAAATCTCCTGTGCCATAAGAGGCTATCAGCAGTCAGCGATCGGCAGTCAGTAAAGCGGAAAGAGGCACAGATTCTCACTGCGAAGCAAGTCGATGCTACAAGAGTCGGGAAGCAGAGCTCCTTCCTACCGTCCTACGGTTGGATTTTCAAAAGACCATAGGTCCAGTCCGAAACCTTATAACCGAAGTTACTGTAGAAGAGAAAAGCACGATAGTTTTCCCAATCGGTGCTAATCGCAGCGTGCTGATATCCGATGTCACGCATCTCTTGGAGTGTCTGCTGAAGCAGATGGTGCCCTAAACCCTGTCCCTGAAATTTATCTGTTATACCAAGCCACTTAGTATGGAACCAATCTTGAGCGTCAGGGGAGTCAGAAAATTCGCCACCTGATATGGACTGACAGATGCCGATCACCATTCCATCGCGAAATGCCTGCACAGTGCAATTTGGGCGTTCCCCTCTACTGGGTTCCCAGTTCACAGAAAGTTCAACCTCCAGTGTCGGTTCTGTTGGAATCACCGTATAGTTTTTCCATGCGAAGAATACCTCACCTAACTTACGCTCGTAACCGTTATGTCCCAAAAGGGCTTGAATCTGTCCGAGGGCAACCGAGAGATAAGCGTATTTGAAATGATAGAACCGGTACCGATAGTCTTGTGGGAAGGCGATGATTTGATTAGGGGTATGAGCATTTAAGTGATTTTCCGCTTTCTCAAGCAGTGCCTGTGCGACCTGTCGTTCACCGGGTTGGTAGACAAAAAATCGGATGACACCAAGGTTGTTCTTATTGAGTTTTTCACAGGGTCCGATGCCGACCTGTATGAATCCAGTCACCTTTGTTCCTGCTCTCGCGACAAAGGTCTTTTGAGACTGAAGAAGTTTCTTATCCTCTGTCTCATAGGCAGAACACATTAAGACTTTATCCAATTCATCATCGTTCACGGGATAGCAGTGTGGAACATTAGCAGTAAGGTTGTTGTAACAGTGTACTATCTGCTTTTGCATTTCCGAGGTGTATTCAATGATTTCCATCTTCTTCCTCAATTTCTTCGGATTTCTCTCGTCCTACAATGCCCAAGTCATTGTAGCGTTTATTGTAGTCCTGTAAATTCTGATTCTGATAACTGAAAACTGAGTGGTTTTGATTTTTCAGACGTTTCTATAAACAAATCTGAGTAAAAAAATAGAATGGCTTATGATTTGCTATAATCCTTTGAAAAAAAATCAAAAGTATTGTAAAATATCAGAGTTATACTTTCACTGTACAGATGAAAAAAGGAATCCGCATTTACAACTTAAAAATTCCGATTGTCTCTTTAATGTTTGATGAGGGAACTTATGACTTCTAAACAGCAAGTTTCTGCTTACAAGCAGCGCAGAAATAAACTATCTCGGCGGCAATTTCTACGTTATGGCGCACTCGCCACGACATCTGCAGCCGTCAGCCTCGGATTTTTAGGGTGCAGTCGCGCGTTGATTCAAAAGGTGCCAGGCTTTAGACCTCCTCCGCCTTATGAATTCACGTCAACCCCGAATCGCTTGCTTGATCTCCCCGAAGGATTCACTGCCCACGCTTTTTCGAGAACAGGCGAAATGATGGACGATGGGCTTTGGGTGCCGGGCGGACACGATGGTATGGCGGCTTATCCGGGTCCCAATGGCAAAACTATCCTCGTCCGAAATCATGAATTGACCGCCCCATCCAAAAACGTCGGACCTTTTGGATGGAATAACGAGAAACTGGAACGCTCCGCCATTGACAAGCTATATGACGCTGGATCGGGTGAATTACCTTGCCTCGGTGGGACGACGACGCTCGTCTACGACACGCGGACAAAGACACTGGAGAAACATTTCTTGAGCCTTGTAGGAACGATCCGGAATTGTGCCGGTGGTCTCACGCCTTGGAACACATGGATAACCTGTGAAGAAACCATGCAAAAGGCAGAGGAAACGTACGAGGTGGACCATGGGTACAATTTTGAGGTGCCGGTTTCTACCGATATAGGATTAGCCGACCCGATCCCGTTGAAAGCGATGGGACGTTTCAACCATGAAGCAGTCGCTGTTGATCCCAAGACTGGAATTGTCTATCAAACGGAAGACAGAGGCGATGGTTTAATCTATCGGTTTATTCCAGATAAACAGGGTGAACTCGCGGCAGGTGGCAAACTCCAAGCACTGAAAATTCGTGACATGAAGAGCATGGATACCCGAAACTGGCGAAGTCGGATGCAGAAGATTTTCCCGTGGACGTACAACCCGATTCCAATCGGAGAAATATTCGCAGTCGAATGGGTGGATATTGAGAATGTAGAATCGCCGAACGACGATCTCCGCATACAAGGTGCTGAAGGCAAAGATGCAGCGAAGTTCGCACGCGGTGAAGGGATTTGGTACGGCGATAGTCAAGAACACGGAGAATTCTATATTGCTTGCACGAATGGCGGTATTGCGTACAAAGGGCAGATATGGAAATACATGCCGAGTCCTTATGAAGGTACAAGCCGAGAGGAACAGGAACCCGGTACGCTTCAACTTTTCGTTGAACCAAATGACAGAAATCTCATGGAGAACGCCGATAACCTGACTGTCACACCGTGGGGCGATTTGATTATTTGCGAAGACGGTCCAGAAGAGGAGTTTCTGATTGGGATAACGCCGGAAGGACATCTCTATAGATTTGCTCGAAACGCTGGTAATATGTCTGAACTTGCGGGTGCGACCTTCTCGCCTGACGGTACAACGCTCTTTGTGAACATTCAGAGCCACGGAATTACGTTGGCGATTACCGGTCCTTGGCACGAGATTCGACAGCGACCGCTGGCATAACACTAACGCGCTCGTCTTCTGACTGTTTTCATTCTACTGAAGTCCTCCAAAATGAACGAACCCAACACCTCATAATACGAACTAAGTAGGATTGAGGTGTTGGGTTTTATTATAACGCGAACTGTTGCCTAAAAGATTTTAGTTACGAGGTTTTCTACGTTTTCATATCGCAAACTGTTAGTTTGCGAACGTAAGGGAAATCCAGACTAACAGTCTATGCTACAACAATTGGCATAACCTAACAGATTCTGTACAAAGGCAATAATTCAGGTGATTACAGTGTCTATATGGCAACTTAAATGATTGGGCGTTCAATCCCTTTGCAGGTGCTAACACGACGTATCAGATCGCTCAAACGTTATTTCGAGATTCTGCTGGCATTGAAATTTTTCGTTCAGTATATCAATTAGCGAAAGAGAATATTAACTCACCACACAGTCAAAACTGTGTAAGCTCTATCGAGAAATTCAGCATGAAACCCATTACACCAAAAGAGATCACTGATTATATTGAGACGAACATTCAAGACTTTTACCAGAAAAGATTGGATAAACTCGAAAATCTGACGTTAATGGATATCGTCAGGCGAAAAAATCCGTATCTATTTAAGACAAAAAACATTAGTATAGCCCCAGAATTTGTAAAGAACCTCTTGGATGACCATCTATCTTCGCAAGAAGAAACGACTTTGGGTAAGTTTCTGGAGGAACTTGCAATTTTTGTCTCTGCGCGAGTATATGGTGGTCAGAAGTCTTCAGCAGAAGGAATTGATTTAGAGTTTGAAAGAGACAGTATAAGATATATTGTATCAATAAAATCTGGACCAAATTGGGGAAATAGTGGTCAAGTCAAAAAACTACGAGACAACTTCAGGCAAGCGAAACGAATCCTCAGAACGAATACATCATCAGCGAATGTTGTCGCTGTCAATGGCTGTTGTTATGGAAAGAATAGAACGCCAGATAAGGGAGATTATTTAAAATTGTGCGGGCAACAATTTTGGAAATTTATTTCGGGTGACGATAACCTTTACACTGACATAATTGAACCGCTGGGGCATCAAGCGAAAGAGAGAAATGAGCAATTTATGCGGGAGTATCCTAAAGTCATCAACAAGTTCACTGCTGAATTTATCGGGAAGTTTTGCGATGCAGATGGAAACATACTTTGGGAAGAAATCGTCAAATTTAATTCAGCAGAGACCACATCTTGAAAATCAGCACCAGTCTCAATTCATTTACACCAACCTACGTTTCAACAGTTCAATCCCATAACAAAACAAGGCACACTGGCCGCGTAGCATCAACGTGCACGCCTTTTAGCGGCTAATAATCGAGTCATTGAGGTCTCTGTGGACTGTGAAGATACTGTGTCTTCCGTGGGGCGTCTATCCGATGGCATGGGATTTTCCAATGGTGCGTTTATGACCTGAGCCTCTGCCGGACTACCCACGGATTTCCCTCGGAATCGATCGAGAAACGCCGCAAGATACCTATTCGTTAGGCTGAAACGCCGGAGGATCATCTCCAACACAAACAGAATGGCAGCGACAACTAACAGTGCTTGGGCAAGTGAAGCTTGTCTTTCAATCGCCTCCCCCGCCGGTGCCGCTATCTGTGTGGCTGTAGGTTCGTGAATACCAGCGGTGGCAGTTGTGAGCATCTTTAACGAGGTAGTATCGACCCTAAACTCGGCGTACTCCGCTGGATAAGGGAGCGACAGGGTTTCGATGCTTCTACGCGTATCGCCTTCACGCTCAGCAGTGACGATATAGGAGCCACTGTCCTGCATTTGGAATGGTCCGCTGTAACGTGTCGGTGTAACCTGTTGGATCTCAACCATCTCGCTTGTGCGATCTGGACCCACGACGTGGACATTATAAGACGCTTCTGATGGTGTCCGTGTATCAATGTTGACCTCCGCCACGCCGTGGTGCATGGATACTCTGAGATCGAAGTCGGCACCTGCATCTACAGCGGGGAACGTCCAATTAATAACTTGTCCCCAAAACTTTCCAAAATTGTGCCACGGAATCCACTCTTTTGACCATGCCGATTTAACATCTGATGTCCAAGCGATCGATTTCCCTAAGCCGAAATTCCAACCTGCGAGGATCGGTTCGTCTTTATGCGAATGGATGAACACCTGGGCAGTCTCTTTTTCAGCCGTCGCAACATACCCGTGGAGCGGAGGTGGTGTTCCTATACCCGCCACAATTGATTCATTTGCCGCGGTAATAACGGGTTGAAAGGTCTCTTGAACGATGTATCGCTGCGTTTCTCGAACGGCTTCCGTTAAAATCGCTGGCAATTGTTGAATATTTTCCACAAAGACAGCACGTCCATCACCGTTCTCTGCGAACTGCGTGAGGAGTTCCTTGTTTGCATCACCGATCGCGATTGCCGTGATACTGATGCGCGCCTCAGCAATCTGTTTGGCTAAGTCAAGGAAAGCGGACGTATCACCATCAGATTTACCATCTGATAAGAGGACGATATGTTTCCGCTTCGCGTCGTTTGCTTTGAGCATCTCGTACGCCCGTTTTGTAGCATCCTCCATCTTTGTGGTGCCGCCTGTCGGTCTAAGCCGCCCCACGGTTTGGCGAAGTGCATCGTGATCAGATGTAAGGTCGGAGATAGTATGCACATCTACGTTGAAACTGAGAATTCCAGCCTCATCTTCCTCATCGAGATTGCGGATGCCGGCACGCACGCCTTCGATTGCAAGTCCAATCTTCTGCCGCGCCTCAACATAGTTTGCCATGCTCCCCGACGTATCAAGCACGAAAACAATCGCGACAGCGTCTTTACGTTCACGTGGTGTCATTTCTACGGGTAATACACGCTCCAACGCCGTATCGGTATAGCCTCCGGGTCCATAAGCACGTCCACCACCGATGACCACTAATCCGTGTCCGAGATCACGGACATAATTCTCAATGCCCTGCAACTGTTCAGATGAGAGTGTCTCCGCAGAAACATTGCTCAGAATCAAGACATGGCTGCGCTGGAGTTCCACTAATTCCGCTGGCATCTCTGTAGCGGATATTGCCTCGACGACGAAGCCGTTCTCCTCAAGGACGGTTTCCAGTTTAGCATGACGCTCAGTGCGGTTAGAAACCGCACCTACCGGGCCTGGGGAAACCGCAGCGTGTGCCAAATTTCCCTCTATGTACAGAGCGTGTGGTTTATCCTGAATTGTCACAACCCCGTGTCCCTGATTATTTTCAGGGATTTCATCGGTTACGTCCAGTCTCAGCGTATATCTATGGTTTCCTTCTTTTAAAAACTGTTCTGTGGTTAAGGTAAGGGGGTGTATACCGCTTAGCAATGTCCATTCATACGCACCGATTGACATTTCGTCGCGATAGAGGGTGGCAGTTAACGTGGGGATACTCCCATCAGTTTCGATCACTGCACCAATTTCAAAACTTTGTCCCTTGCGAACCTGAGATGGCATCTGTAGCTGTACTACTCGAACTGCATCGTTAACAGTACCGAGAGGGACCGTTAATATCTCGACGTCGCTTGCCGTGAGCAATGGCATATAGTCTTTAAGCGATGTTCCGCCAGTGTTGTGGATTCCATCACTAAATAGGACTATTCGTCGATGGTAGTTGTCCGGTAATAGGGCGATTGCCCGCTTGAGTGCGGTAAGCACATCGGTGCCATCTCGTCGATTCGTTTGTTCTGTGAGTGTTTCCAAGGAGACTATAGGCGGAATTTCGGTTGGCTGATCCTGCTTCTGTCGGATTTCCAGTAGGACCCCGACTTCCCTTGCGAAACCGATGATGCCGAATTTGTCTGTTGATTTCAATTTTGCGATAGTGGTGTTTATCTGTTTGGATGCCTCTTCATATTGTGTGGGCTGGATGCTTTCGGACGCGTCGATTAAGAAAACGACAGCGAGACGTTGTTCTTGGCGCGTCCGGTGCAGATTGGCTAAGGCAAGGATTGCACAGAGAAACGCAGTCCCCCTAAGAAAGAAGGTTACGCGTTTTCGCCACTTTGCTGTGCTGAGGCGTGCTCCCCGTTGCACAAAGATTAGCACAGGGATCACAGCGAGTAGAATTAGGAAGAGCGGAGCTCGAAAATCAAACATCTTTCTAACTATGGTCCTCTGGGCACCGCTCCATTACATTACGCGGCGATTTCTGGTCAATTTCAACGGCACCTGAGCTGTGGGAGGGTTTCTAACCCCGACTCTTAGGGAGTGTCGTTTGGACACTTCTTCAAAATCTCTCTTGGAAATGGCTGTCAGCAATTAGCCATCGGCTGTCAGCAAGAGCATCTTGTGGTAGGCAAAACCTTTGCAACTGTCACATATCAATAGCCGATATCCAAGGCACACTATGCGCTTATAGTGTCTTGTTCGATTGCATCTGCATCCGACTGATATTTCTGTTCGTTGAATAACAAGATGAAAACGATTGCAGCGAGGACTGTCACGACAATCGGCACCATAAAGATTTTCGCCCACGCGTGTCCACCTTCTGCATAAGCGAAGAAGTCATGCACGCGACCACTCACAATATGTCCAACTAACATCCCAAACCCATTAGTGACAAAGAGGAGCAGGGATTGAGAACTCGCTCGAATATCTTGCGGACTCAACCGCTCTACAGCGATCATTCCACCGACGAAGAAGAAGGAGTAACAGATACCGTGCAATGTTTGCGCGCCGATTACCAACCACACCGGCTGACCGATGGCGAAGATGGCGTAACGAACGGGCCACGCAAGAATACCCAGAAAGATAGTGAACCGCATGCCAAACCGCCGCAGACACGGAAATAGAAGGAGCATTAGCAGCACCTCTGCCACTTGGCCGAGACTCATCGCTAAATTGGCACTACTTCCCGCTAAACCAACGCCGTGTTCTGCCTCGGTTAGAAACAGATATGTCAAGTTGTAATAGAAGGGAAGTTCAATAGCAACGACGAAGGAGATAATCAGCAATACAGCGAAGTTTCGGTTTGAGACGAGGGAAAAGGCTTCAAGAAAGGCATAAGGATTTTTCGCCTCTTTGCTCGGTGGCGTGTTGGGGAGCGTTAAGCAGTAGGCACCCATAATGAATGAAAGGACGGCTCCGAAGAGAAGACAATCACCGACGTGTGGAAGGGTTGTCTCTTGTCCTTCCCAAAATCGGAGATATAGACTCAATATCCAATTAATCGCGATCCAACCGAGCGTCCCGAAGACGCGTATGTTACCGAATTTGTCCGACTGACCCATGTGGTGGAAAGCGATCGCGTTCGTCAAGGCGATTGTCGGCATGTAGAGAATGGCGTGCAGGAAAATCGCACCCCACATCATCGGGAAACTTGTTTGCTTCCATGCAAAGAGCAGACAGACACCACCAAGGAGATGCGATATCGCCGCAAATACTTGTGCAGGCATGAGTCGATCCGCGATCCAACCTGCGATGATTGGAGAAACTATCGCACCGATGGCAGTCGTACCGAAGACGTAACTAATCTGTTTACCGGAGAATCCAAGATTTTGCATGTGCCCGGCAATGAGCACTGCCCACGCGCCCCATATCGCGAACTGCAGAAACATCATTCCTGACAATCGTGCGAAGGTTCCCAATTCTGTTTGTCTATTCATTTTGTAATGATTCCTTAAAAGATCGGTTCTGTTGATTGCACCACGTGCATGCCGGCATCCGAAAACTTTGTGAAAGCATCGTCTGCGGATGCTGTGTAGTCCACTATCCCAGGCACCACAACGGGTGAAGTCAGGTCATCTACCAAATAGATTTTCTTGGCTAATTCAGTATTCGCTTGCTGAATTTCTGTAAGGAGATCACTAACAGTCCAAGCGACACAGTGGCTCTTCGCCTGTCCAGCGATAATCACTCGGTCGTATCCGAGAAGTATTTCGAGGAAGGTGCTGTTCTTTTTTTCAATTGGGTTCCCATTTGGATCGTCAAGGACTTCGGGACGCAAGACCGAATAGTTTTCAGTCAATGGATTCTGCCCTTTGATTTCATAATGTATCTGGGTCCTGCGAGCAATGGAGTGGAAAAAGCAGGCTTCGTCAACTGCAGAGACAACCGCATGCCCAATCCCGCCGAGCATCGCATGATAGGGCCATATCGCGAGTGGATATTTTCCATCAGCGGTGAGGGTTTTAACGTAGTGCTCGCCGTACGCCTTCAGCCATGCGTATTGATCGGATTCTGGAACTTGGGGTGGGAGAACCAGACTACCGACAACATCAGGATTTACACGCCATTTACCTGCCTCAATATCAGCCTGTGTAATTAGGGTCTGTAGCGGTGCCGGGTGCTCACCGGCATCGTTAATCCAGAAGACTTCGTGAAATATCTGCATCGCTGTATGCGTGTCGAGTGTGCAAGCGATTTTGGTGATATGTGGTAGGTTACGATAGATAAACTGACACAAACGGATGTTGTCCTCTACCGCGCCATTTCCGGATCTGCCGCCGACGAAAAGTTCGAAATCAGGAATACAGAATGTATTTTGGACATCAACGAGCAACAAGCAGGTCCGAAAACTATCCTCGAATGCGGGGCGGACTGCGTGTTCCTGCGCCCATATCTGTGCCTCGCGTTGGCGATCTTGATAAGGGATCCGCCAGACTTGGCTCACCTGACCGGCATCGAAATGTGAAGGGATGGGTAGTTGTGGTATAGACATTTCCTTTGTCCTTCGTTTATCAATTCTTTTTGCGGTTCGATGAAGTGGGTATGAGCATTGACAGTTGATGGCTGATAACTACTATTGAGATTTTAGAGGATTTCGCGGTTTTTATCAATAAAAATTGCTTGATATGTGGGACAAGGTGCGTTAAAATTAAAAAGACATTCCCCAGTGAGTCTCTTTTGTGCATAAGCATTCGTTTGAAGAAACGTATGAAATGAGAAAATTTTTTAAGCCACTCCCAGACTTAGACGACAGACTTGATCGCGTAGAGGATCAGATGCGACAGGCGCGTAGAAGCCTTGACCGACAAGTAGACGAGGCACTCATCCCGCTTGACATTCAGGAGGATTTTAGTATCTCTGAATTGGAAGGCGATGTGATGCTCGTTTCACGGAACGACGATTTACACGACAAGGTAAGAAACCTCCTCCGTTCCGAGGGCTACGGGTGCGATATTCCAGAGCGGACCTCGGAAGCCATCGGTTTGCTGAAATTAAACAAATATCGGATGATAATTGCTGATTGCACCCGTCGGTCGCGATGGCGACTTTTTGAATATGTCAAGCGGTATCAACCTTATGTGAAGATTATCACAATTGTTCCCAATGACGGAAGAGCACGCGAAGCGATGGCATGGGGCAGCTACAGTTTCCTAATGGGACGGGGTTTTGATCCAGAGCAGTTGCGCACCTGTCTCATAAGTTCGCTAAAATTGAAGCATCGCGTCTGCTGGTTGTTAGCGCACGGAGAGCGTTGCAATCGCTCGTGCGTCGATAGTTTCCAGTCCGATGAGGATTTCGGAGAGATTGAATGAAGCATCGCACCGACGCTCATTCCATCTTACAGCAGCGATTGAAACAGGTAGATCGACAGACTCATGTTGCTCGTTACCAACTTCAACGCCAAGTTAAGATGGCACTCGGACCGCTCGATATTCAGGAAGCGCGAGGGGTCTCACAAGTTCAAGGCGATGTGCTGTTTGTGAGTTATCACGCGAATGTCCGGCGTAGGGTGGAAGAGGTGCTCCGTGCTGAAGGATACCGATACGATGCTGTTGAAGCTGAAGATGCACCGAGTTTTTTACGACTTGCTCGCTATCGCTTGGTTATTTTCGATTGGACATCGCGAGGGTATTGGCGGATTTTCAACGATGTTCGCAGAAATAAAAAGCATATCAAAATCGTTGTCCTCGTCACAAGTGAAGCGCGTGCCCAGGCAACGATGGACGGAGGCGGTTATAGCTACATATGGGGTGAGGACTTCGATCCTGAACAATTGCGCACATGCTTGCGGAGTGCATTACAACTAAAGCATCCAGTCTGTGCGTTGCTTAAGAACAATGAACCTTGCAACCGATCCTGTGTTTATGACTATGAACCGGACGATTAAATTCAAATTTTGGCATACCAACTATATCAAAAATGGCAAAAAATTTAGAATTCAAAGGACAGTTTCAATCGCTTAAAGGACTCTATCCGAGGTTGACTGATTTAAATGCGGTGCCTCATGAAACTGTACACCAAATTGATACGTATTTCCATATAACGAAAGTAAAAGGCTCTTCAAGATCTGAAGCGTGTGAGCCGCGGCTCAAGTTGCGCGAAGCTGACGGCTGGTCTGAGGGTTGGCTCATTTATTATGAGCGTCCGAATCAAGATGGGTCTCGCTACAGCCAATATCAACTCTGTGAGATCGCCGATACGGGTTCCCTCAAAGGTTTGCTAACCGTTGCACTTGGGGTCAAAACAATCGTAAAAAAACAACGGGAAGTCTGGATGTTCAACCACACCCGCATCCATCTCGATACGGTTGCCGATTTAGGGCAATTTGTCGAATTGGAGACAGTGTTTCGCGGGCAGACCGAAGCCGAAGCGATACGTGAGCATCAACACGTTAAAGCCGTACTTCATTTGAATGCTGTGGACCCGATCGCTGTTTCTTACAGCGATCTCGTTATGCAGAAATCGTAACCGGTGTCAAGGATACTCGCTTCATACAGATTAGGGGAATTGAAGATGCCTTATTCGATATATCGGGAAATTTTGGAAGATTGTGAGAACATGGATAGCGTCAGACGGGGTAAACTCCTAAGAATCTATTTACATATCCCTTCCCTGCCAAAATTACGGGCTATACAAGCATCGTTGATGGAGCTGAAAAGAACATCAAGACTCAAAAGCGGTTCACTGGTGCGTTTTTCAAATGGAGAATAGTCTATCGTATTTTCTGTAGCATAACCTCAATTCTACGATGAACTGATTCCGCATCCCCAGAAGCGTGCGCTGATGGCGCGCTTTTTCTTTGCGGCAGAACTCTCTAATAAAAGTATACTTCACCATCTACAACCGAGACAAAACTGCTTGTGCCAAAAGCGGGATCATCAACTCATGGTGCCCTGTGAACGTATACCCTTTACCCCCCATCTCTGTTGGGCGTTTGACGACATTCTCTACAGAGCGGTATTGTTGGTTCATGTCGAAGTTAGCGGCGGTGAAATGAGATACTGTATGCCCTAAGTTCCGAGCGATCGTCAACGCCTTCAGGAAAACTTCAGGCAATATGACTGCCGAACCCAAATTCAACACAACGCCTCCGCCTTCCAAATCCGTCACCAACGCCGTTAGCAGCCGGAAGTCGGTGAAACTCGCGGCACCAATGGCGGCACCATTTGCAGACGGATGCTGATGGATAATGTCCGTCCCGATGGCGACATTTACAGTTACCGGAACATCGTATTGGATGCCAGCGGAAGCCAGCAGACTATACGCGTTATAGGGCGCGTCCATTTCAATCAGTTGCCTACCCAGTGCTTCACCCATTCCGATACCCGTATCTGCGGCGTGCTGAGTCGCCTCATTCATCAAGCGTCCGGTCTCCTCCCACATCCCAAATTGCCCGTTCTGGAGATAGACGGCGACATCCTCTGAAGTCTCTCCGATAAGCGCGATCTCGAAATCGTGGATGCTACTTGCACCGTTAAAGGCAAATCCAGTAATCACGCCACGTTTTGCCAAGTCAATTAAAAGCGGACTCAATCCGCATTTGATGACATGTCCTCCCATCATCACGATGACTGGCTTCTTGTTCTGATGGGCGGCGACGATATCGTCGATGAGAGCCAAAAAGTCCTGTCCTTTGAGGATGTTCGGCAAACTTGCTAAAAATGGAGACAGGTCTATCTCTAATTCAGGTAGTGTTGCGAAATCGAAGACGGAGATCTTGTTGATACGATCCCGAAGTGGATAAGTCTTCACGGAAGACATATCAACCGGTTTCAAGGGTTTTTTCATTTTTTTTGTCCTTAGGCAATTGTATGTAAAAGATGATTCCAAGAATAAAATAGAAAAGCAACACTGTCCGCTGATGTAAAATATTATCCGCAAGCCCGTAAATAAGTGCGGAGATTAGAAATCCGCTTGCCCCAATGAAGGTCCCCATCTTCCACAGATCATTGGTTTTTCGCATAACGAAAACCTGCTGACAGATAATCGTGATAATCCACAAGAACACAAAGAACGATGCAATGCCCTGCTCAACGGCAATGTGTAGATAGATGTTGTGGGCGTGATAGGGTGTGTAATACTGCTCCTCCGGTCCGTTGCGTTGATACTCATAGCGAAATCTACCCAATCCAATACCGGTAAGTGGGTGTTTCTGAATCATTTGTAGCGAGGTTCGCCACCATTGTGGTCGCTCACTCATGAACCCAACGGGGTGTGCAATCATCGTCTGGACGCGTTCTTTGATATGTCGAGGAACGATCCCAATTATCACCTGACGAGAATTCGTATTCACTATCAACACACAGAATACAACGCCTACGAACGCCAACCCCAGCAGACTTCGCTTCCACGGCATATATGTATGTAAAGTTTTTACAACAAAATAGCATCCCATGCAAACGACAGCAACGGCGACGCTCACCCACGCAGCGCGCGTCAGGGTCAACGCAAGATTTGCACTCATCAGTGCTAAGATCAGACTGAGTCCCACGGTCATCCAAATTAAGAGGCGTCGTGATTTTCGATATGCTTCCGTCCGTTCCGATGTAGGGGCAAGCCTTGTGCCTGCCCAAGTCAGGCCGCTACATCCAGCAACAAAGTAACCCATAACAAACGGAAGTGTGAGGGCGAGGTATGCCCCCAAATCATTGGGCATCTTGAAGGTTCCGGTGAGCCGTTGCTCGATCATGTACACCATCAGATGCGTCTCACTTTTGCGGACTGTGTAGCGTCTATCTCTTGCAGGATCGTTAATGCGCCATTCGTTTGGTTGCTTTGAAGATACAAACGCTGCGGTTCGAGAGAGCGGTACATTGCAATTTCGCAATTCGGCGCGCAGTTCATCCGAGAATTCTTCACCTACAGCAAGTTCCTCTTGAAATTGTAACCCAATTTTCCCCATAAAATCAATCGCTAAACGGGTGTCGTTTGCGTAATACCAGAGTCCGAGTGCCGAGGAAATACTTGCCGCGGCGATGAAGGCAATGACGACATGTCGCCATCGAGTGCCCAACCGACTGTGAATAACCGCATAAAGGAGTAGGATTGCACGGAGATGTTTCCAAAAATAGCCGAGGCTACTGGTGGCAGGGTGTGGTGCAAGAAGTGAGGCTATCAAGCCCAATCCGAGAAACAGTAAAATGGGAATGTCAAGTGGAGTGCGATACCAACCGAGTTTCCGCTCTGAAATGATGCATCCGACCCATCCGAACAGCACAAACGAAAGTCCGATGTTAAGGAATGCCGTCGAATAACCGAAGGGTAGAGCGAGGACGAAAATCAGAAATCCGATGTAAGTCGCAGCATCATAGATTTGTGCTGACGTGAATCGTGAATCCTTTAACCGTATGTTCTGGTTTGCAAGCTGCAGTAAAGAGGAAAGTTTTAGTCTTAACATAACGTATGCCCGAAACGGAAAATAGTTGAAAAATCAACGCAGATATAATATAATTTTTTAAACCAGTGACTTTTGACCGAGCTCCATTACATTCCGCTCGGGCATTTGGCGAGTTTATATCGGCACCTCGGTTAAGATACTGTTCAGATACCTCGGAAACCCTCGCGGAACGAGGCCTAAGAGACCATAAATTAAAAAAGGGGATTCCACCATGCGCTTTACATATAACCTCATTGCTTTGTTGTTAGGGCTTTGTCTCATCGGGTTGCTTTTCGTGCCAACTGCACCCGCATTTATTGAGCGAGAGTATACGATTCGGGAAATCCTCGATGCGTGTACGAACATTGTTTTTGGCGAACTAAAGAGCGTTGACCAGAAACGTTTGCGAGGCGTTGTTACTGTCAAAAAAGAGGTCAAAGGGAAAAGCGGACTCAAAGAAATTAAGATGAACTTTGCCACTGGACACTACAAGCGAGGCACCTCGCCGGAGAAGATGGTAAGACTGCTGAAAAAAGGCATGCCTATCATCGTTTTCTATCGTGAGCATTACGGTATAGATAGCATGTGTTTTATTGACAATACGTGGTTCCAGATGCGCGCCTATCGCGGTGGATACAGTGGCTCTTGGTGGACATTCACGCACATCGACCCGATGATGTCACGGACATTCGATGGCAAGACAAAAGCATTCCAAGCAATCGTTCTCGACATGTTAACAGGTAAAATGTGGGTTGCGGCACCGAAAGACGCCATCAAAGTTCTGATGCTAACAGGAAATAGCACACATCCAACATGGAGTCAAACCCCTGTCTATACGAACACAGCAACGTACGAATATATGGCACTGCGTGCTGTCAAAAAGGTCGGTAAACGCACCATCGTGCACGAATCCACCAAAGAACACATGTTGCCACAGTTAGAAAAAGCCGATATTCTGTGGATCGGATACGAAGAGATTTCCAGTTATGGACACTACCTCCTTTCCAGTGAAGTAGAAAAGAAGATTAAAAACTTTGTGAAAAAGGGTGGCATTGTCATCGTTACGGGGCAGGACAGCAGTGTCGAGAAGCCGTGTGGTGTCGGATGGTTACAGGGCAAATTGAAAGGCGTTGAAAGCCCACCAACCCAACATTTTGCTGTTACTGAAAAAGGCAATTCCCTTTTCTCCATTCCCAATACAATTGTGTCCGGTAAAATCTTTATTGATGATGCATGGGTGGACTGGAACCGACGCGATGAAATTTTTGCTACGACCGAGGACAATAAAGAACTCGTTGTTGGGGCGAGGCGACACGGCAAGGGATTATACATTATTACCAGTCTTCGTAACGATAGCCAATACACCACTTCCATGAACAAAGCACTCATGGAAAATATCATGCATTACGCCGTCAGCCAACTCAAGTAGAATAGTTGTCAGCAGTCAGTTCGGTTTTTCTAATGAGGATTAAAAATTTAACCGGGTAATTCCTAAACGTGCGATAAATCGCACGACTACGAGCAGCCCCGTTTGTAGTAGGGCAATTCATGGTCTCCCGTCAATTAACCAATTTATTTACCTCATACGAAAAACCTTTCAGTTTTCAGTGAAGAGATGTCCGTTTAGCAACATCCTCTTTTAACTGACAACTGATAATTGAAGACCGATAACCAGAAATCTGACAAACGATAACTCTTACAGAAACTTCGCCACAACCAGTGTAATGTCATCATTGGCACTTTCGTCTTGTTGATGTGCCTGAAGGTCGGACAGAATCTCTGCCTTTATCTCTTCGGGAGACAGATGCAGTTTTTGTGAAATGAGTGCTTTGAACCTGTCGAATCCATACATTTCCGAGTTAGGATTGAACGCTTCCGTGATCCCATCTGAGTAAATAACCAATAGGTCACCGGGATACCAACTGACTTCAGTGCTATGGTATTGCGTCGGTGTGTCGGACATTGAGATACCGATCGGTAGAAACGAGGATTCTAACTCAATGGGGTTACCATTCTCGCTGTTGGTGCCGTCGTGTTCGGCACGGTAGAGGAGCATCTGCGGATGACCGGCATTGGCGAACTCGAACCGATTGTCAGGGTGAATGACAAGATAACAGCAGGTCATGTAGATAAAAGTTTGGGCATCCTCTTCTGTGACACGGGTAATCGCTTTCATGACTTCCGGCACAGAAGCGTCAAAACGGATCTGTGTTTGTAAGCAACTTTTCGTCATTGCCGCCACCATTGCCGAATGATAGCCGTGTCCCATGACATCGCCGAGGAAAATGGCGACGCTGTTGTCAGAGAGTTCCAAATAATCGTAATAGTCGCCTCCGACGCTATTTGCGGGTCTGCAATATCCAGCGGAACTGACACACGGATGCGTGATTTCTTTATTCGGAAGGAGAGATTTTTGGACTTCAGCGGCAAGCCGCATTGATTCTTCTTGAGCAACTTCCTTACGGATAGCACTCATTTGAATCTCAAGGTCGCGTCGGATTTTCTCGTTCAAGACCCGGAACATCCCACTCCCAATTCTCGGTTCCCGTGCCATAGCGTTGTAAAAGTCGCTCCTTGTGATCCTAAGAAATTGTGTAGGTTTCACTGTTTTGACTGTGGCACTCCGCGGTTTATTGTCAATTAAGGCGATTTCTCCGAGGCAGTAACCTTTCTCATCGAAAAACAATACCTCTGTTCCTGCCTTAATGATACTGACTTCACCATCGACCAATAAGTAGAGCGAATCGCCTTCATCCCCTTCCTCAAATAGCGTTGAATGGGCTGGATAAGCGACTTCGCTTGCGATATGACAGATCGCTTTTAATTCGGTTTGTGGGAGTTCTGCAAAAAGTTCCGTCTTTCGTAAAAATTGTAACTTCTCTTCTTCTGGTAGCATTATCTATTCAGCCTTTGACTTTTTTTATAGAAGTGGTATAATATTACTAAAGTTTGGACAATTTTAAGAATTACTAACCCTTAGACACGTTCTCGCTTTGTTGCCTCTACAAGAGGCGTTACGCTTGAAGTCCTAAAGCAGTGTGTAGAAGATCAAAAAGGTATATAGTGAAATCCGTTAGAACAGAACGTCTGAGAATAGAATCTCAACCGATATTCTCTGAAACAAACGCAGCCTCTGCGTCTGTTTGGAATGAGTGCTGCTCTCTCATGGATTTCTACCAATATCAACGCGGCTACCGACATGCACACCGAGACTTCTATTTTGGTCCTGCTTGCGAAGGTTGGGTAGACAAAAACTTGTCTAAAAAACAACCGTTGCATTCCCAGAGTATCCAAGCGGTTCGTGAGCAATACTTCAAGTCTTGGAAATCTTACTCGGTTCTAAAGAGGACAGGCGGCATTGCGAACCCGAAGCCTCCGAATAAGCGAAAGACCTATCGGACAACACGCTGGAAAAAGTCTGCCATTAAGTTTGTAGAAGGAAACGGTCTCTCTGGTAAACGCCTGCAACTGTCTATGGGAAACCAAGGTAGATCAAAGTTAGACATACCTCTACCGAAAAACTTTGATATGTCAAAATCTCACCGCATTGCCACAATTGATCTCGTCTATGATTACGGGCAATGGGAACTCCACTTTACCTACTCAAAAACTATAGAACCTCCCGAAAGTGGTAGCGGTGTCGTTGGTGTTGATATTGGTGAAATACACCCGATTGTGAGTCATGAGGGACAGCATACTGAAATCTATAATGGACGGTATATCCGCTCGCTATACCGACATAGAAACAAAGTGCTTGCTGAATTCAGTCACGCTATCAGTCGCTGTAAACGCCATTCGAAACGCTGGTGGAAACTCACACGTCGCAAGTGGAAATGTATCCGCAAGATTGACAATCAAATCAAGGACGCTCTCCACAAACACACCACAAAGTTCGTTGACCTCTGTAGAGAAAGAGGTATCGGCACGCTTGTTCTTGGCGACCTCACGGGTATCCGAGAGAATATCAACTACAATAAACGTGCCAATCAAAAACTCCACCAGTGGGCTTTCGGTAAGGTGACGGAACTTCTCACCTACAAAGCGAAAATACTGGGTATCACCGTCAAACAGATAGACGAGGCATATACCTCACAAACCTGTCCAAACTGTAGTAGCCGAAAGAAACCTACAAACCGAAATTATACCTGCAAATGTGGATTTCAATATCACAGAGACGGTGTAGGTGCTATCAATATCAGACAAAAGTATCTGGGACACTTCGGTGTCCCCGTAGTGGCGGACATGGGAAACCTACCTATGAAAATGACACCGCCCTTGGGCTTCCGTTTGGAAGTCCCTGTTGCCTTGGATTAGACCCAAGGAATGTTCCTACAAGGAACAAAAGAACCTTCGCCTTTTAAGGCGGAGAGTATGTCAGAGAAAATGTGTTATTTTTAACAGGATTTACGCAAAATCACGTAATTACGCCTATTCCCTTGTGGTAGGGTCCGGTTAGGAAACCGCACCTACTTAGGGAATTGCGTAAGTCCTATATCTATCATGACACAGAAAAGAGAATTATGTCAATAACTGATTTTTTTCGGGGAAAAATTCTGCTCATTACCGGCGGCACCGCATTTTTGGGGCAGCCGATGGTCGCAAAAATTTTAACCACACTTCCCGACATCCAAAAGATCTATCTTCTCATTCGGAGTCGCACGGACATCACTGGGAAACACACTTCCGCTCAAGAACGCTTAGAAAATGAACTTCTCACCTCAGATGTTTTTGCCTCTCTTCGTCGGCTACACGGCGAAAATTTTGAGGCATGGGCACAACAGAAACTGACGGCTGTTGAAGGTGATCTCACTCATGAGCGTCTTGGATTCAGCGATGCGGAATACCAAAGACTCCAAAACGAAGTCCAAGTTTTTATTAATATCGCGGGGCTTGTGGATTTCGATCCACCCTTCGATGATTCTTTGTGGGGGAATGCCCTCGCCGCTAAGCATGTTGTCAACTTTGCAAGGGGTTGTCAGGATGCAGTGTTTCTCCACATCTCAACGGCATATGTTTGTGGCGACAACCCCGGACGCGTGCTTGAAGAACTTCCACCACCCTACGAACACTACACAAGACAACATCGCGAAAAAACAGGAATGACCATTCCAGAAACGCTCTCTGAGGAAATCGAAGGACTGCTTTCCCTGAGTGATGCTATCCATGCTGAAGTTGAGTCACCTGAAAATCTCGCTAACTTTCAGCAAGAAGCAGAGGCGGAAATAAAAGGAACGCGTAAGGGACTTGAAGCACAGGTCGCAGAGTTGAAGGCAGAATGGCTTGAGGAACGCTTAGTTGAGGAAGGGTTAAAGCACGCACGTTCACGCGGATGGAACGATACTTATACTTACATGAAATTCCTCGCTGAACAGATGGTCATGGAATTGCGCGGTGAACTGCCCACTGCTATCGTACGCCCCTCAATTATTGAGAGTAGTTTCGATGAACCTGAACCCGGATGGCTCGGCGGATTTCGGATGTGCGAACCTCTGATCGTCGGTTTTGGGAAAGGGCGACTTCCGGATTTCCCGGCAGATCCGGATATAATTCTTGATATTATCCCTGTCGATTTTGTAGTGAACGCCATCTTGGCAGCCGCTGAGGCGACAGCAAGACGCGGGGGTATTGAAGTGTATCACGTCGCGACGGGGACACAGAATCCGCTCTATTTTCGAGGTATCTTTGAGGCGACCTATGAATATTTTATGAAATATCCAATGATAGAGGATGGAAAACCGGTTACGGTGCCGATCTGGAAATATCCGAGTTTAGAAGAATTTCAGCGAAAATTGGATAGTCGTATACGCTTAGTTGACCTTACTGTTCAGACACTCGGCAAACTTCCGATACGTGCCGCCAAGCGGAAACGCCGCCAACTTGTCCTGAAGCAGAGCGGTATCAAAGCACTTCTGCATTACATCAGAATCTATGCCCCTTACACGCGAACCAACTTTGAATTTGAAACGGAGAAAACACAAGGACTTTACGATGCGCTTTCACCGACAGAACAGCAGCGTTTTAACTTCGATGTTTCACGGATCCATTGGAAGCGGTATTTCCAAGAAATTCACATTCCCGGCATAAAGAGACATGTATTGAAGATTGAAGATGGCACAGCAGACGATACAGAAGCTTCTCCCTCTACAAAACAAGAAAAGGCAAGTTCGCAAGATGAATCCGAGGAGTCTGCTCCTGCACCTGAATGGAAATGTAATACAAGAAATGAATTTGGTCTATCCCCAGACCAAATTCTCCCAAAAACGATCGTAGACCTGATTAAGATACAAGCATCGCGAATCCCAGATAAAATCGCGCTGCAGATGGCAACCGAAAGTGGATGGGAAGCGTACACCTATGCGGAGACGTATACCCTATCGCGTCAAGTCGCGTGGCAACTCTGGGAAAGCGGTTTGCGAAAAGACGATCGCGTGGTGTTGGTCTCTGAAAACCAGCCTGAATGGTGTATTGCCTACCTTGCGGCTGTCCAGATAGGTATTGCTGTCGTTCCTCTTGATGCCCAAACGCCTGACCATGAAATCTTGGCAATCGCCGAATTCACCACTGCGAAATCTATTTTAGCCTCCGAAAGTGTATTAGAAAAATCCGACGCGAAGACCCTATCAACAACAAAAACGATGCTACAAAACATCAACAGGAACTGCGAAATTGTAGCGGCTTCCGATGGTGCGGAGAGCGAAGCCTTAACTGCCGAGATTCCTGCCGATTTTCCGAATGTAGAAGTTTCTCCAGATACCGTTGCCTCAATTATCTTTACAATGGGGACCACTGTTGAAGCAAAAGGCGCGATGCTGACACACGGAGGTTTCATCTCCAACGTTCAAGCGGTAGCGAAAGCACTTCCACCAACAGACACGGAGCGGATCCTGTCGGCACTCCCGTTGTATCATGCGTTGAGTTTCTCGTGCAGTTTATTGATGGCACTTTACAGCGGCACAACAGCGACTTACGTCAATGCGCTCCGTCCCACAACGCTTCTAAAGACAATGCGTGAGGCGAAAACCACGGCTTTTATCGGTGTTCCCCGCCTTTTTCAGATGCTCCAGGGCACAATCGAGCGACAAGCAGCGCGAGTCGACACACCGGGCGAGACATTGGCAGAAAAAGCACGAGCAGTCATGGGTGGGGAAATTCGCGTCCTTGTCAGTGGTGGTGCCCCGCTTTCCGATGCAATCTACGAGGGGTTTCAGAAGTTTGGGATGACGCTTTATCAAGGCTACGGAATGACCGAAACAGCACCCGTTCTCAGTGTCAATCCGTATCAAAAAAGTAAACGGGGATCGGTGGGCCCAGCGGTAGAAGGTGTGGAACTTCAGATTGAGAATCCAGATAGCAATGGTATCGGAGAGATCATTGCTAAGGGACCGAGTACGATGAAGGGCTACTATCAGAACACTGATGCTACAGAAAAAGCGATTCGCAATGGTTGGCTCTACACGGGTGACTTAGGCTACATGGATGCGGACGGCTACCTCTATCTCACCGGGCATTGCAAAGATATTATCGTTCCCGCTTCTGGAAAGAACGTTTATCCCGTCGAGTTAGAATCTCTCTATCGGGATAATTCGGCTATCTCTGAAATGTGTGTCCTCGGCATCCCCTACGAAGACGGGTCGGATACAGCTATACATGCCGTGATTGTGCCGACCGCGCCCGACGAATCGACGAAAGCGGAGATTCAGCACCATCTTCAAGCGCGCGCAAAGGAGTTACCGAGCTACCAACAATTCCATAAATCCCATTTCTGGGACGATCCGCTACCAAAGGCTGCAGATGGAAATGTAGACCGGCAAAGCCTAATCCGCAGGTTGGAAGCGCATATTAAAAATATGACAGATCTGCAGGAGGATTCCACTGCAGGTGTTGTAGAAGGGAACTCCGATTCCCAACTACCAAGAACAGATATACCAGAAGAAATCCTCTCCACTCTCGCACGATTAGCACGCATGCCGGCACACCAGATTCAACGGGAGAGTCGTTTGGATACCGATTTAGGACTTGATTCACTCACGCGCCTTGATCTCCTGCTGGTTCTTGAATCTCGACTCGGTGGAACAATTCCGGATGCTCTACTCGCCAATCTGGAGACAGTCGGTGATGTTGTTCGGTTAATTGAGACGTTCCCCTCGGACATTAGAAAAGAAAAGGATAGTCCTGAGAAAAATGGAAAGCCGGAATTCGGACAGATGCCGCGGTGGTATGCGCGTGCTTTCCGCACTGTGATTACTGGTATCTATCGGAACTATTTTTCATTGAAATGCTATGGACTTGAGCATATTCCACAGGGAAAACCCTATATTATCATGCCGAATCACTCAAGTCACCTGGATACATTGACGGTGATTACTGCGCTCGGAACGAAGGCATACCATCTCTGGGTGCTCGCCGCGCGAGATTATTGGTTTGCCACGCGTCTTCAAGGCTGGTTTGCTCGGACATGCCTTAATGCGCTTCCGATAGAACGAGAAGGCAATTTTACTGAATTCCTACAGGATCTCAGGGCAGCAAACGAAGTGATGGCGCAAAATAATGGCTTACTCATCTTTCCCGAAGGCACGCGCTCGCTCGACGGTAGACTTCAACCTTTCAAACCTGGGGTGCTCAGTTTGCTGATTTACGGACCTCAGGTTCCAGTTATACCGGCTTATATTGAGGGGACCTACCACGCCTTGCCCAAGGGACGGAACTTACCCAAGAAACATCCCGTGCGTATCGTTTTCGGTGAACCACTGACCTTTCCACCGGAGGGTTGGGCAGAACGGGACAAAACATCTATTGACCCGGACAGATACCAAGAATTTTTGGAGTTGGCACAAAATCGAGTTGCTGAACTTGGGACAATGCTGAGACAATCCGAACTTTAGCCCCTAATGAAATTATGCCTGCTTTAGACATACGGGGCATAATTTGTCCCCCATACGCTATCCGCTATCGGATGGCTTCGGCTTTCTGCATTTACATTTGGAGGGCGGATATACGGGAAGGCATGTCAGTATTCAAATTCGCCTTACCGAACCGCAAGGTAAAATTAAAAAACCGAAAAAAGCAGTCGCATTTTTCGATGTAGACGGCACCTTATTGAAGTCTACGATTGTACATTATTACATCTGGATGCGCTCTGCTCAGGCACCCTTCCTTCTAAAACGCTTGTGGCTTGTTGGGTTTCTCCCCAAAATCGTCTACTACTTAATTTTGGACAGAATCAGTCGTCCTCGTTTCAATCAGGCGTTTTATCGTAATTATCGCGGAGTGCGTGTTGCCGAAACTAAGAGATTGTCTATCGAAATGTTCGAGGCTTACTTGCGTCCGAAGATCTTCCCTGCCGCGATGTCGCAAATTCAGGAGCACAAGGAGCAAGACATCGCAGTTGTTTTTGTAACCGGTTCGCTTGATTTCATCGTCCAGCCGATAGCGGACTACCTCGCGATTGATTCTGTATTGGCACCGCAACTTGGTGAACGAGATGGCCAGTTCACCGGTGAACTGACAACCGAGCCGCTCATTGGAGAAGAGAAGGCAAGAGCAGTGCAAGCGTATGCGGAGCAACACGGGATTTCACTGGAAGCGAGTTATGCTTATGGCGACAGTCAATCCGATCTGCCTATGTTGGAATGTGTTGGGCACCCCGTCGTTGTAAATCCGGGGAAAGCACTCCGTGAGAAAGCACTCTCTTCCGGTTGGGAAATGCACGAATGGCTATAGAATGGTCATCAGTCATCGGTTATCGGTTGTTAGTTAAACAAGCACTGTGTTAGACAAAACCTCTCTTTTAACCGACGACTGAAAACTGAAAGCATCGCGTAGCAATGCGAACCGACAACTATATAATGGAGAATAACCATGAATGTTAGACGTTATTTTGAATCCTTGTCCGAACCAAACGATACCATGTATGTTGAAATTGAAGATAGACACCGGTTTACCCGTCGTGGCGACGATTGGATTAAATTTCGCGAAGATCTGATTGAGCTTTTGGAGCAGACGATTTCTGAAGATTTGTCCAAAGAATTCGCGGAAGCGACAGAAGAATGGGTTTCGGAGGGTTAGTGTCGGTGTATTGTGTTTGGTCTGAATAAACGTTGGCACTTCATTTTTGGGAACGCCGAGGGAAAGGGATCGGTATCATTTTAAACGGAAGTGAGATGTTAAGCGGAAAGACCCTTATATACGACGAACTGCTCGATGAGGAATTACGCTTGACAATTTTTGCGGCAAAATCGGCGTAAAAGAAGAAGGAACATTAAAAAGCGATGCCTCTACATACTTTCAAAATCGTCTCCGTTGAAAGCGAACTTTACGAATGGGACAAGCCTCCAATTTGGAACGGTATGCACGTCTACGATAAAGGTAGGCTCCATTTGATAAAGGTTACCGCCCAAAATGGAAGTGACGCATTCGTCGGATACGGCTTCAATGGCGGAACCGCCGCGACCCGTCCACTCCATCTATTCCCAATGTTTGTAGATTTGTTCCGTCCTACTTTGATTGGGCGGGATGTAACGGATACCGCTTACGTCGCGCGGTTAGCTGAGAACTACAAAATCTACGGACCGGGTGGCTATCATACGCAGGTTTTGGCAGCGATAAATCAAGCGTGCTGGGATATCCGAGGAAAGATA
Organism: Candidatus Poribacteria bacterium; assembly: GCA_965220065.1. Taxonomy (GTDB): domain Bacteria; phylum Poribacteria; class WGA-4E; order WGA-4E; family WGA-3G; genus WGA-3G. The sequence continues at coordinate 1,245,572 of OZ244804.1, read as the reverse complement.
GAAGGAAAATCCGTTCACGCTTTGCTTGGGGGCACACAAGAACGGATCCGTACCTACATTGCCGGTGGCTATTACGGTAAAGATAAGGGGTTTGATGAACTTCACGAAGAGATGGCGCGCAACATAAACGCGTTCAATGCCACCGCAGTCAAGATGAAAATTGGAGATCCAGCGGCTGGACTTGAGACGGACATCAAACGGATTGAGGCAGTCCGCGAAACTGTTGGTCCCGATACAACCCTAATGGTGGACGCGAATTGTGCATGGTCGGTTGAAAAAGCGTGCGAATGCCTTCCTGCACTTCAGGCAAACGACATTTTCTGGTTTGAGGAACCAATCCACAGCCACGATTATAGGGGACACAGAGCACTGCGCGAAGTCGCACAAGATTATGGGATCCAAATTGCCACCGGAGAAAACGGATACGGGGTACACTATTTCCAAACGCTCATCGATTATCAAGGCGCGGACGTTTTCAATCTCGATGTTGCCATCCTCCCCGGCTATGAACCAGCGTTGCAGGTAGTAGAAGAAGCGTTGACAGCCAAAAAGTTAATTGCTCCCCACGGGGCACAAGAATTGCAAATCCATATCGCTGCAAGCCGAGCCAACGGCTTGATGTTAGAGTATTACCCACCCGCTGTTGATCCATTACGAGGCGAAATGTTCTTACCAACGATGGTTTTAGAATCCGATGGATATGTCACTGTTCCCACTCGCCCGGTATCGGCTTTGTTCCGAACTGGGAACTCCTAAAGCATCACCGTTTATAGTAAATCCCGAAAATATGTGAACAGTTGTTCAATTTTCAACGTCCCCGCCGCTGGCGAGGTTTCCTAACCTCGCCTACCGTCAACGTCCAAGTAATTATGGGCTTTACTATATTCTCCCGCAGGAAAAAATTAAAATATCTGTCACCGAATTCCCAATCCTTTCGTTACCTAATAACATGTTATAGTAAAGCCCGAAAATATCTGCACACCCGTCGGTAGGTGCGGTTTGCAACCGCACCGAGTCCTGTGTAAAAGTAATTACGGAATCTACTATAAATCTATGTGATTGCACATAAGGTACCTACGACTGTTAACGGAATGCATTCCCGAAAGGAGATCCATATAATGGACAGGACAGCTGCAGACTATCAGAAAGACCTTCTCTGGCAGACAGCACTTGAAACCTTCTACCGCGTCGCTTACACCGAAAGCCTCATGACTTCAGCACTTCAAATGTGGAGACCAATAGATGGAGTGGTCAAAAGCATCGTGTCTATCGCCTCTATCGCCTCAGTCATGGTCGGATGGATGTCATGGGGCACACCAACCGGAAAAGTAACGTGGCTACTCATCGCAGGAAGTGCAGCATTTTTAGCACTTCTACATGTTATTCTTAAGATTTCGGACCGCGTCACAGATTTGAGTCACAATGAGCAGTATTTCAAGAGTTTACGTCTCAATCTGGAGCGCTTTATCTACGAAATGGAAGCCAATCCAGACTTCCCATTAGAGCAATTTAAAAGCACATTTGAACAGTACCGAGAATGGCTATTGGTGGGTTCGCAAATGTTAAAGGACGATTTTCTTTTAACGCGTAGACACCGCCAGAAAGTTCAAGAGAAGTTGAATCAACAGATGGGAGATATGATTGTATGAAAGAGCAACCCATTGAAGACAGAGAACACGTCATTGGGCATTCAATAGGTCAACGCCCAATACATACGTCTTACGAACCTCCGGGACCACTGCCACAGTTTCGGCCCCGTCCGAAATTAAGTCCAGTATCACCGCAACCGCAACCCGTTCCAAAACGACTCCTACACGTGGCATCGGCTGTGAAATCGACACAGAAGACTTCATCAGAGGTATCTTCTGAAAAAAGAAACGCACCGTCTCCGAAAAGTAGTTGACTTAATTTATGATTTCTGCTAAAATCCTCCCAAAATTTAAACATTGGGAGGTTAAGAGGTCATGAAACAGGTTTATTTGGTTTTGCTGATTAGCGTATTTGTTGTGAGTTCCGCGTTTGCAGGAATCCCTGGCGATAAGGATCTGCTCATGTGGATCGGCGAGGGCAGTGGAAATAAAGCTATTGATGGCACAGGAAACGGCAAGGATGGAACGTTTGGTGGTGCTGCGAAATGGGTTGCTGGTGAAGGCAAATATGGTGCGGGCATTTCCCTCAGAGGTAAGGAGACTTTCCTTGAAGTTCCCAATGTTATCACTGAGGCAGGAAGTTTACTGTTCTGGTTCAAACCGGATTGGGATGGCAAGGCTGACGAAGACTATCGGCTTTTTGATGCCAGTCTTGGACCTATCTACTTTTTTATAGGAAAAGGGTCCGCTCACCCAGACATCACACCAGCAGAATTTGGGTTCTATTTTGAAGCCGCAGACGACGGGGACTGGCAAGACGTTGAATTCGACGCAACAGGTATCATCAAAAAAGATAAATGGTTTCATTGCGCCGCAACGTGGGATTTCACCGGTGATGCTCCGTTTGTGTACATAGATGGCAAAGAGCAAGCGACGAGTCGAAAAATAACCGGCGGTTTCCCTGCGCTTCATGAAAAACCGAGATTTGGATGGGAAACGATTCAGTATATCGCTTTGACTAATGGAGCTGAAGGGGTCATTGATGAAATCTCTTTTTGGCAACGCGCACTTGATGATGCTGAGATTCAGGAGATGATGGATGTCAGTCTGGATGTCGAAGCGGCGGGAAAATTGGCTGTCACGTGGGGCGAGCTGAAAGCAAAGCAATAACAGCATAGCTGAATCAATCCCACGTTTGGATATTCGTGTTCAAACCATGTTATCATAGCACAAACGTTAAATAAGTCTGGTGATTCTATCGCCAGACTTATTTGTTTTATAGTAGATTCCGTAATTACTTTTACACAAGACTCGGTGCGGTTGCAAACCGCATCTACCGGTGGGTGTGCAGATATTTTGGGGCTTTACTATAATTCGTGGGCGAGACGCTATTGTAGGACACTGAAATCTTGCTTGCGAGTGAAGGAATGACTCAGAGCAGCAACTGCGGTGTTTTTCCAAGTACCCGCGGCAACCACAGACTCAACTCTGGAACATACGTCACCAACACAAGTGCTATCAGCAACAAGGCAATGAACAGTAGGACAGAACGATAAAGCACAAGGACAGACCGATCAAATTTCATGCTTGAGATGAAAAGATTCATTCCAACAGGTGGTGTCAAATAACCAATTTCGAGGTTCGTTAAAACGATGATGCCGAGATGCGCCTTGTCAATTCCAAATTGTTCGGCAATAGGGAGCAGCAACGGCACAACGATAATCACCGCCGAAAAAATGTCCATCAGGCACCCGACAATCAGTAGAAAAATATTGAGTCCAATTAGCGTGATGACGCGGCTTTCCGTTGTTGACTGAATCCAGTCAAGAACAGCCGTAGGCACCTCAAGCGTGATTAGGTAGTTCGTCAACCCTAAAGCGATACCGAGAATGATGAGAATGGCGCCTACAAGCACTGTGCTTTCCTTGACGATACGCGGTAATACCCTTAACGAAATGGAACGGTGGATGACAACCTCCACGATACAGGCATAGATGGCTGTTAATGCCGCCGCTTCGTCCAGCGTAACGATACCCGTTAAGATACCTCCTAACACAATGAACGGTAGTATCAGTTCCCACTTCGCTTCCCAGAGCGTTTGCAGGAAAATTCTCCAATCAAAGGGAGTTGTCTCAGCCCGTTTGAAGAGACTCCACCCGCAACTGTAGAAGCTCAGTATCGCGAGAATCAGAATCCCAGGAAGCATACCCGCAAGGAACATCCTGTCGATGCGGACTTGGGCGATGATTGCATACAGGATAAGTGGGACACTCGGCGGAAATAACAACCCTATACTCCCAGAAGCCGTCACCAAACCGAGTGAGAATCTTTCATTATAACTCTGCCTTAGAATTGGATAGAGTAATCCACCGAGGGCAATAATCGTTATGCCGGACGCGCCTGTGAAAGTTGTAAAGAACGCACAGGTAAAGAGCACGACGATAGCAATACCGCCCGGTAGCCAACCAACGCTTGCGCGCGCAAACGCAACCAACCGTTGTGGTGCCTTCCCTTCAGCGATTATATACCCCGCAAAGGTAAAGAGTGGAATAATTAAAATTGTCGAGTTTCGTGTGAGCCGATTGAAATCGATCAGAATCGTTGAAATTGGTTCGCCCGCTGTAGCGTATCCGATAATCGAAGCACCACCAAGTAAAGCGAAAAGTGCGCCGCCAAAAAGAGCGAATCCGACCAAGCCAATGCCGATTATTAATCCCATCAGTCTGATTCTCCTTCGACGGTATTTGGAGTTTCTTCACCACCTGTGAAATAGATGCCAATCTGAAGGAGCAGGTGGATGCCGATGAGGACAAAACCGTAGGGGATAATGGCCTTCGCCCACCATAGCGGAACACTTCCAATTAATACAGCCTCACTCAATTGTTCATCATGTAGGAAAATAAAGCCGTAATGTGCCAGAATCCCAACGACAATTAAAGCGAGGCAATCAACAACAAGGTTACTCCAGCGTGTAATATGTTCGGGAAGTATTCGACTGAGCACATCAATGCTGATGTGTCTTCTTTCGCAAGTAGCCAGTGCGGCACCCAAGAGGCAGAGCCAAAGGGTTAAGTGCTGAAGCATTACATCGCTCCACAATAGACTCGCGCTGAATACGTAGCGCAGGACGATTTTGAGGATCGCGAGTCCTAACATCATTGCGATAATAAGACACAGCAGACCAGTTTCGATCTTACCAAGGGAAGCATTGATATTTTGTAGAAGAGTGTTTGCAGTCGTGTTTCTTTTCAGCATTTGCTGTTACTTCTCTGGGGCTAACACCTGAATCCCAGCAGCGGGTAGGACGGCAATCTTCGCTTGTGATGGGAGTTTTTCTGCAAACAATGCGATCAATTGATCCAGATCTCGGAAGAGCAACTCGCCCGGATGCTTCTTGTAAAAATCGTCTACTAAAAAATGTTCCGACCAGACGTGTAGTTGATCCTGAGTTCCGAGTTGTGGTGTAGGCAGTTCAGATTCTGACCTTTCTGCCTTCTCCTGAACGAAGCGGACATAATCAATCTGCTCGAACAATCCGTGGTAGCAGATACCGTCGCTTGCAGGGTTGAGTGCCATGCTGTACGCCTTCTCAAAATGGGATAGTGCCCACATCGCCTTGCCTGTTTGAATCGGATCGCTGTCAAGCGGATAGCAGTTAAGCACAACGAGATCTGTCTCTTTTTGACTCGTTTCCGGGATCACCGTGCCGTAAGTGTCCAATGCGAAGTGTGCTCCCTTGCGGTGTGCCTGCACGAAATCTCCAACAAACAGTCCGCAAATTTCCCGACGACTATTAAGCACAGTGTTAGCGATCACATCAAGACCGAGGACGCCTGCTACGGCTTCGGAGAAATCGCGATGATCGGGTTCGTTGCCCCGTCTTTCAATCACTGCATGGCCACGCCCCGGTGAGAAGGTATGGAAATAGAACATCGTCGCGAAACCAGCGATCCCCGGTACAACTAACTTCGCACCACCCCCAAAGCCCACGGAACCGTGCGGATAGATGCCACCCAAACAAACCTTGAAGTCCGCATCCGCAACGACACGGTCCAGATAGATAGGCATACCGTTATCGAGGTTCCCCAAGGCACGTAAATCACCACCCATAAAGTTGTGGTTTGTCGCCTCATATTCAGCGGCAATATCTGCTCCGATCTTTTTCGCAATCTCTTCATCGGTAATCGGACGATGTGACCCGCCCCCGACAACAAATCGGATTTCGGATTTCGGGACCCCTGCCGTCGCTAACTCGCTTAAGAGAGATGGAATAACTCTCGCCGCAGGCGTCGGACGGCTCAAGTCATCCACAACAATAGCGGCACTCTTCTTACCTTTCGCCAGTTCCGAGATCCGGGGTGTGCCGATGGGTTCAGCAAATGCTCGTTCGATTTGGGCATCTGAAAGCGCGGGAGCATCTTTCGGAGCCAATACCTCTACTTCCCAGTTGGTCGGAAAATTCAGTGTCAGTTCCTCATCTCCGTACCAAGCACGGGAGTGCACCGTGGCTGTGTTATTCATAGTTGCCCTCCATTTGTGAATCGCAGAATGCGTAAAAAAGAAGATGTGCCATGTTTATGGTAAACCAGAAAAATAAACGGACATTTTCCCCGATCCGGTAGGGTTTTTGCTTGGGTGTTTCTTCAAGGATTGTATCCTCGCCTCTTTAGAGTGTCTAATTAATTCTAAGTTTTACCATAGTTGCAGGAACATTGGTACTCTTACAAATGTGTTTAGTGTTTACCCTTCATAGCCGTTAGATTACAAGCCAAATGTTTTACAGCGATGCGTTTATGTGAGTACCTGTATTCCTCCTACAGGTAAAATAGCGACGCTGGTGTCTTCTGGAAGTTTCTCCGCGAACAGTTGAATCAGTTCTTCAAGGTTTCGGAAAAGGAGCGATGCTGGATACTCTTTATAGAAGTCATCAGCCAAAAAATGCTCAGACCAAACGTGGAGTTGTCCGCGCCGCCCGATCTGCTGCGTAGGGGCTTTGGGTGGTGTCTGTTCGGCACGCTGTCGGAGATAGCGTGCGTAATCGATTCGGTCGAACAACCCGTGGTAGCAGCTACTATCGCTTGCAGGATAGAGTGCTATCGTGTAAGCGTTTTCAAAATAGCTTAAAGCCGCCAATGCCTTATCAAGTTGAATCGCATCAGCATCGAGCGGATAGCAGTTAATTACCACCAGATCTGTTTCTTTTCGAACTGTTTCCGGTATTACTGTCCCGTAGGTATCCATCGCGAAATGTGCACCTTTACGATGCGCCTTGATAAAATCACCGACAAACAGCCCGCAAATTTCGCGACGACTATTAAGCACAACGTTGGCTATCATATCAAGACCGAGAACACCTGCTGCCAATTCGGCAGTGTCGCGACGGTCAGGTTCACTGCTCTGTCCCTCGATCACGGCGGGTCCGCGACCCGGTGGAAAAGTATGGAAATAGTACATCGTAGTAAAACCAGCGATACCGGGGACAATAAGTTTCGCACCGCCGCTAAAGCCGACGGAACTGTGAGGGTAGATACCACCGAGACAGATTTTAAAATCCGCGTCCGCGACGATAGGGTTGAGATACACAGGCGTGCCGTTCTCAAGGTTCCCAAACGCTCGCAGGTCCCCGCTCATAAAGTTATGATTGGTTACTTCGTACTCGGCGGCGATATCTGCACCAACCTTTTTCACAATATCTTCATCGGTGAGAGGTCGGTGGGCACCGATGCCCGCAACAAGTCGAATCTCCGATTTCGGAACACCTGCTGATGCCAACTCACGCAGGATAAATGGAATAACTTTCGCGGCGGGTGTTGGACGGCTCAGGTCATCCACAATAATAGCGGCACTTTTTTTGTTTTTCGCCAACTCCGAAATGCAGGGAGTGCCGATCGGTTCAGCGAATGCACGTTCAATCTGGGCATCCGAAAGCGCGGGAGCATCTTTCGGAGCCAATACGTCTACTTCCCAGCCAACGGGGAAATTCAATGTCAGTTCTTCATCCCCGTACCAAGCGCGGGTGCGTACTGTAGCAGTATTTTTCATGATTTCTTTTCCTCTTCCGGATGATTAATTTGGTATTGATGGGAGAGGACCGCCTCAATAAAGTCTCGGAAAAGCGGATGCGGTGCAAGCGGTTTCGATTGGAATTCGGGGTGAAATTGTGAACCTACCATCCACGGATGATCGGCTACCTCAGCGATTTCGACGAGGCTTTCATCCGGCGACAGACCGCTAAAACAGAGACCCGCCGATTCTAATTGCGAGCGGTACTGATTATTCAATTCATAGCGATGACGGTGTCGTTCTACAATAATAGGTTGTTGATAGGCGGCATAGCTTTTGGTATTTTCTTTGAGAACGCACGGATAATGTCCAAGTCGCATTGTTGCGCCGAGATCAGCGACGGCGCGCTGGTCATGCATTAAATCTATTACGGGGTAAGGTGTTTCTTCATCTACTTCTGTGCTGTTCGCATTTTTTAGTTTCGCAATGTGTCGAGCAAACTCAATCACCAGACACTGCATTCCGAGACACAATCCCAGATACGGAATCTTATTTTCACGGGCATATCGTGCGGCAACCAACATCCCTTCTATCCCGCGATAACCGAACCCCCCTGGAACCAGTATCCCATCGGCGCTCTGAAAAACACTATCGAGGTCTGGATGTTCTGTCAGCGATTCCGCTTCTATCCACTCAATTTCAACAGAGGCTTCGTTAGCAATCCCGCCGTGCTTCAAGGCTTCTTGTACACTGATATAGGCATCGCTGCCGGTTGTGTATTTTCCAACAATAGCGATCCGGGCTTTCTGATTCGGATTTTTGAGTTTTTCAACCATTGCGACCCATTCAGCATCCATCGGTGGGCGTGCTTCGAGTCCAAGTCTCTTGAGAACGAGATGTCCCATACCTTGTCGTTCAAAATTAAGGGGGATTTCATCTACACATTTCGTGTCCAATCCTTCAAAGATATAGTTTTCACTAATGCCACAGAGAAGTGCAATTTTCTGGCGAAACGCCTCGTCCAGTGACTGGCTGGTACGACATAACAATAGATCCGGCTGGACTCCCAACTCTTGGAGTTTGCGGATGCTATGTTGTGTCGGTTTGCTCTTGCTTTCGCCGTTGGGTAGGGTATAAATGAGAGAGACATGGAGGAACATCGTATTGTCGCGTCCGACCTCAACTGCCATCTGACGGATGGCTTCAACGAAAGGGGGCATTTCAAAGTCGCCAATCGTTCCGCCTATCTCCGTAATGACGATTTCGGCTTCGTTGTCCTTTCCAATCTGATAGATGCGGCGTTTGATTTCATCGGTGATATGTGGGATCAGTTGCACGGTTTGACCGAGGTAGTCCCCTCGTCGTTCCTTCGCAATCACTTCACTATAGACGGAACCCGTAGTAAAGTTGGAGTACTGGTTCAGATCGATGCCGAAAAACCGTTCATAGTTCCCTATATCCAGATCGGTTTCTGCGCCATCATGGGTGACGAAGACCTCTCCGTGTTGGAATGGGTTCATCACACCAGCATCTACATTGAGATATGGATCAATCTTGACAACAATCACCTTAAACCCGCGGTTGATGAGCAATCTACCAAGAGACGCGGTTGTGATTCCTTTGCCGATACCTGAGATAACGCCGCCCGTTACAAAAATATATTTTGTCATTTTTTAATTGTTCCTTGCGGATAAGTTTGGATGTTCAGAACTATGATTGTTTTTGTGTTCGAGTCGCCTTCCTAACGCAAACCTATAGAGGCTTGCGAGACAATGTTACAGGCTTGGTTTCTGGTATTAACCAGATGAGTCGTTTTTTAATTGTTCCTTGCGGATAAGTTTCAGCGGTTGAAAAATATTGTGGTCAAGCCTCCAAAATTTGTTTCACCCGCTCCAAGTCGGCAGGGACATCGACCCCAATAAGCGGAGTATTCGTTTCAACGACATGAATAGGGACACCATGCTCTAAAAAACGCAATTGCTCTAACCCTTCTGCGAGTTCGTAAGGCGTACTGCTCCACCTCGTGAACGCGAGAAGTTGCTCGCGACGGTAAGCGTACAAGCCGACATGCCGATACACTGGGAACTTATGTAACTCTGTTTCACTGACCTTTCCGGGCATAGGAGCACGCGAAAAGTACAACGCATCGCCCTGAAGATCTGTAACGACTTTAACGACATTAACGTCCCGATAGTCTACGGCGGTTTCAACCCGCTGTTTTAACGTGCAAACTTGCACCTCTGGTCTGTCAATAAAAGGCTGCAGCATCATATCTATCTGTGTAGGTTCAAGCAACGGTTCATCGCCTTGGATATTGGCAACAATATCACAAGTCAAACGCTCTGCGACGACGGCGACTCGTTCGGTACCGGTTGCACATTGACCGGTCATCTGTACATTTCCACCGAAACGTCTTACAGCATCATAAATCCGTTGGTCGTCTGTAGCGATAATAACTTCATTTAATGTTTTTGCGCGGCACGCACTTTCGTAAACATGCTGCACCATCGGCTTCCCGAGCAGACTCACCAACGGTTTGCCTTCAAAACGGCTTGAGGCGTAGCGTGCTGGAATAATTCCTACACTTTGCAACCTTAGCTCCCTTATAACGTTCTATTTTTAGCACTTTTTTCTTTTCGTTTCTCAAATCAGTTTAACGCAAAGTGAAGTTAAAATCAAGATTTTTTTGGTTTCAGTTGCAGACCCGAATAGAAAAGTGGTAAACTTTAAGGTAAGTGAATCGTTTTGTAAAAAAGTAAAAAAATGATTCATCTAAAGGAGGACCTGAAAAGTAATGAAACGGAATCTAATATTTAAAATACCAACTTGTAGACTAACCCCTTATCTGATGTGCTTACTTCTGATAGGCAGTCTCTGTGTGCCTGCGATAGAAGTTTTTTCGGCTGATGTTTTAGACCCGGATTTGGTGCTGTACTTCGATTATGAAGATTTTGATGGCGGTACCGTCGCTGAGAAATCCGGACGTGGCTATGATGGTGAGATTAATGGAAAGGTTACACAATCCAATGACGGGAAGTTCGGCAAAGCCGCCCACTTCGTAACCGGAAGTTTTCTCGACTTAGATGGTCCCAATATCAAGCCTGAGGATATTCCTACTGAAGGCATGAGTGTCGTCGCGTGGATTAACGTTGAAGCCGTCGCAGATATGGCAGTTTTCAACGCGCGGGCAGGTGATAATACGTGGCTTGTACATCCCGAAGCACGCGGCAGTGGCAAGTATCGCTGGCTCAATCGGAGTCCTGGCGGTGCCACTATCTTTGACATTCGCGCTGGTGATAACAAGGCGAATGAATGGCAGCATTACGCTGGCACCTTCAGCCGCGCCGACGGGAAAGCTATACTTTATATCAATGGAAGAAATGTCGGTGAAGAGAAAGCACGCGTCGGCACACCCATTGCACCAGACTGGGATAATGGGGCGCGCGTCGGCTATAACATTGACAACAACCGCCCCTTCGCTGGACTGATGGACGACCTCAACGTCTGGAAACGTGGTTTGACAGAGGAAGAAGTCAATGGCATTATGAATGATGGTGTTGAGGCGTTTCTTGCTGTGGAAGCACACGGTAAGCTGGCGACGACTTGGGGGAGACTTAAGGCATTAAAATAAGACGAAATCCCTGAAAGTGGCTACAGTTTAAAAAAAATAGAAGAATGGTTCATCTAAAGGAGGACCTCGAAAGATGAAACGCAACCTTATACGAACCCCTTATTTGATGTGTGTACTTCTGATAGGCACTCTCTGTCTACTTATAACAGCAATTCAGGACGCGTCCGCTGATGTTTTAGATCCTGACTTAGTGCTTTATTTTGATTATGAAGACTTCACTGGAGATACTGTCATTGAAAAATCTGGACGTGGCTACGACGGAGCGATTAATGGGGACGTCACGCAATCCAATGACGGAAAATTTGGCAAAGCCGCCCATTTCGCATCCGGCAGTTTCTTGGATTTAGATGGTCCCAATGTTAAATCTGAGGACATCCCTACCGAAGGCATGAGTATCCTCGCGTGGATCAACGTTGAGTCTGTCGCAGATATGGCGATTTTCAACGCCCGCGCAGCCGATAACACATGGCTTGTACACCCTGAAGCTCGTGGGGATGGAAACTATCGTTGGCTCAATCGAAGCCCTGGTCAAACAATATTCGACATCCGGGGTGGTGAAAATAAAGCCAACGAATGGATACATTACGGTGGTACATTCAGCCGTGCTGAGGGATTAGCCGTGCTTTACATCAATGGTGAAATTGTTGGCGAAGAAAAAGCTCGTGTTCCCACTCCTATTGCAGGCGACTGGGATCAAGGGGCGCGCGTTGGTCGTAACATTGATGACAACCGACCTTTCACTGGATTGATGGATGATCTCAACATCTGGAAACGTGGTTTATCAGCGGAAGAGGTCAATGATATTATGAACAACGGTCTTGGATTAACACTCACCGCAGTGGAAGCACAAGGTAAACTCGCGACGACTTGGGGCAGGCTTAAAGCTAATTGACGAAAATGGGAAGGATTCAAACCATTTTCCTGTCGGCGCGCTTCATCGGCGCGCCTATCAAATTCGCATAAAGCTTGAAGAGAATAAGATGCATGGAAAATCGACCGATTAAATTGGAAATGCAGGAACGGGTTATGGATCGGATGGCGTGGACGGTGGGTCCTCTTCCGATGCATCAGGTGCCGTGGTAGTCTCTGCAGATGAACATGTGCTTAGGACTTTAGTGAGATAGTCTTCCTGCGAAAGCAGGTCTTTGTTAGCGCGGAGACTCGCTTCATGGAACAGATAGTCATCTTCACCGAGTCGATAGTAGTACTGGAGGTGTCCAGCACTGACCGCCTGTTTGAGATCTGCGGATGAGATATCCAGCATCGCTGCCGCCTCCTCTATATCATACTCAACCACGGTATTGCGTATTCGCATCTTTTTATCTCCATTTTCAGCATTGTGATGTGCGTGTGCCTAAGCGTATACTAAACACCGAAGAACAGCAGAACCCCGGAGGGGATACCTCATCTGTGTAAAAAGGAAGGTGCTGTTGCTAATTCTGCCTACCCATGAGCCCAAAGTAATTGTAGATTTTACCATAAAATTATAGAAGATACAATAAATAGACAAAGTCAGGTTGCCCGATGCAGTATCGGTGTACAAGTTACATACTCTCTAAATCTCTTAAATCATCACTTATCTGTGTGCTGGTTTTCTGCACTCTTATAGCAGGATCAGAAGCAAATGCAGAGAACTTTCTATCGAGATGGGATCAGACGCTTTTTGATCGTATCTATGATGCCCCACCACACCGAGAGCCGATGTGGACGCTCATGGAGGGGATAACAGAATTTGGGCATTATCGGGCAGTTATGGGACTTTCTGTTCTCCTCATGGCTTACGGTGATGAAGCACATCAGGAAACTGGAAGGCTCTTGTCTTCCGCATTCCTCGGAACTGGATTGGTAACGTATGGGATGAAGAGGTTAATTGGTCGGAAACGCCCCCTTGATGAGAGTTTGGGGAACCCTGCTTTTCCGTCTGGACATACATCCTTGGTGTTCAGTTCAGCAACGATTTTGGGGTATCAGTATCCGAAATGGCGAGTTCCGCTCTACATCGGTGCTGGACTCGTCGGTTTTTCGCGTATTTATCTCGGACGGCATTATACGTCAGATGTGATAGCCGGGGCGGCGATTGGCACAGCGATCGGAATGCTGGTCTGGCATCAGCGTGTCACATTGCTGAAATGGGAATTTTAGAATAGCCATCAGCCATCGGCAGTCAGCAATCAGTCGTTTAACGCAACCCAAGTCCAAAACAACGTTTTGGACGACTCGGACGCGGAGACGTTCAAGTTTCGGAGATCGCAGTTTATCCGCAAGGTAAAATTAAAAACTTTGACAATAAAACGCGCGCGACGTAAAATATATTAACATAGGAGGGTGAGACTGATGAGTCATACGGAAAATCGCAACCACTTCCGGTATCAGATTATAGGCAAAATCGGTATGCTTCTCTTAATAGGAGTGTTGTCAGCAGGTTGTGCTGTCCCACCGCAACCCTCAGTTGATGTCTATATGGAACCCATCGCGGGACGTTTTAACGCACAGATTGATCCAGAGTCAGGTGCGGCAACTGTCGAAAAAAAGGGAATTGCCGTTACTATCAAACCGTTTGATGAGGTAGAACTGTTTGCACTCACCGAAGATCCGAGAGTGAATCCTTATCTCTTGGTTCAGAAAAGTGGTGCTGTTGAACCCATTTATACGGTGTTCGACATTACAGTCCATAACCGGGATAACCGACGCGTTTTGGTTGACGATGCAGCCATCCTCATTGATGGAAACGGCGTGCAATACGCCAATCTATCCAACGATTATTTTGACTCACTCTATGACAATGTAGACCTTTCCCAGAATAACACGTGGGAGGGCGGGTACCCTTACATTCCTACTGCTTACGGCTACTATCCCTACTACGGTCACTATCAGTCTTACATAGATGCCGAAGCACTTGAGTTGGGACGTATCGTGATGGAGGACCACATCTTTGAAGACGCAAAGTTGTTCTCCGGCGCGAAACGGAGTGGCTTCTTAATTTTTGACCGACTTGAGAGTGCCGCCACAGATATTCGAATCATTGTCCCTCAAGTCCGAATAGTCCATCCAAATGGCAAAGAGGATAAATTGGAATTTAAAATTGACTTCAGGCAGGTCTTGCCATAGAATAACGATAGCCACAATGGCTTAATTCGCATTGATAATACGCAGGGTGCTTTAGTTTTCCGTTCTTTAAGGGGTTTTTGAGGAACCAGGTCGGGTAGGTGCGGTGTTTTTGCTGGGGTGTTTCCCGCACCGAATCTCGAAAAGAGATGGGGAATCCGATAATTTCTTAAAACTAAATAACCCTACACAATAAAGGGAGTACATCAGAAAGAGAGGACATAACTAAAATGAGAAATTGTATTATAATATTGTTAATCGTAGGGCTTGTATCTATTTGGGGGTGCCAACCCGCAAGTAAGGACAAACAAGAAACTCAGAGAGAACTCAAAGTTGCCGTAGCCGCGCCCTTTACAGGGAACGCAGCAGCATTTGGGGAAATGATCAAACGCGGTGCCGAGCTCCGAGAAAAAGAGATTAATGACGCTGGTGGCATCAACGGTATGAAGCTGACGCTGCTTTTTGAGGATGATGCCGGCAAAGATGCAGAGGCGAGCCTCGTAGCAGAACGTATTGCCAGTAACTTGCAAGTTCTCGCGGTTGTTGGACACTTTAACAGTTCCTGCTCGTTGGCGGGGAAGCCGATTTACCAACGGGCTGGTATCGTTGAACTGTCCCCTGGTTCCACGAATGTGACCGTTTGCGAGGGAAGCGATTGGACATTCCGCAACTTGTATCGGGACGATTTCCAAGGGAAATTCATCGCACAATACATTGACAAGGTCTTGACAGACCTTCAATCGGTTGCTGTCTTTTTCGATAACGACGATTATGGGCGTGGTTTAAGAGACGCATTCGTTGAGGAATCCGAAAAGATAGGGCTTAACCTCGTCGCTTCTGAAGCCTACGATCGGGATAATACCGATTTTAAAGCACAACTTACGAGTATTAAGGCGAAAAATCCAGACGCTATTTTCGTCTCCGGGCTTTATAGTGAGGCAGGTTTGATTATCAAACAGGCACGTGAGACTGGGATTACGGCACAATTTTTCGGTGCTGATGGTGTGGATTCACCAGATTTCCTCGTAATCGCTGGTACCTCCGCAGAGGGATCTTATCTGACGACCCCTTTCACGTTTGGTGCCGCTGGAGAAGACGCACTACAGATGGCATCTAATTTTGAATCACTTCACGGAGTAGCACCTGATACGTGGGCGGCATTGACGTATGATGCCGTTGGAATGATTGCAGATGCTCTCGAAAAAACCTATAATTCGGAAGCATCCGTTGCAGAGAATCGCAAAGCTATCCGTGACCATTTGGCATCCTTAGATACACCTGAGGAAGGTTACAAAGGGGTGACAGGGTTAACCTATTTTGACAAAAATGGTGATACAGTGAATAAACCAGCTTACGTGAAGATTGTGAAAGATGGACAATTTGTTGCCGCGGATCAACAACTACTTGAATTAAATTAATTTTTTAAAATGGATTTTCCCTTACAGTAATGTGAGGATAGGGCACCTGTGTCTCTCTATGGCATCAATACCCAAAGAAGGGAACTATGGCGCAATTTTTGGAACAAATTATTAACGGATTGGTGCTCGGTGGCATCTATGCACTCATCGCCGTCGGTTATACCATGGTTTACGGCATTATTCAGTTGATTAATTTCGCACATGGCGAAATTTTCATGTTTGGTGCCTATATCGCACTCATGCTTATAACAGTCTTCGGTATACCGTTTTGGATCGCGTTGCCACTGAGTATGATTCTATGTGGAATATTGGGGATGCTGATTGACTTGGTAGCGTACCGGCCCCTCCGGAACGCACCACGCTTGTCGGCGTTGATTACAGCAATAGGTATGTCGCTTGCGTTGCAAAACCTGGCTCGAATGATTTGGTCAGCCCGTCCCCGTCAATTTCCTACCGAAGTCCTCCCGACTGTCTTTCTCAGTCAAAATGCGATCCCACTCCCCGGTGGCGCAACTTTGCCTTATAGGGACGTGTTTATTATCCTGTTGGCACTCGTTTTAATGATTGCCCTGAACAGGTTAATTTACCTGACTAAAATCGGGAAAGCGATGCGCGCTTGCGCGCAAAGTCCGGTTGCCGCAAACCTGATGGGTATAAGGACAAACCAGGTAATTGCCATAACATTTATTATCGGTTCTGCTTTAGGAGCCGTTGCGGGTGTAATGGTAGGTTTGCGGGAAGTCGTTACGCCGACAATGGGCTACTATAAAGGGGTAGCGGCTTTTGCCGCGGCTGTTCTCGGCGGCATAGGGAACATTACAGGCGCAATGCTTGGCGGCATTATCATCGGAATCGCTGAGGTGATTGGGGCCGGATATATATCTTCAGGGTACCGGTTAGCGATTGCCTATATTATTATGATCGCAGTTATTGTTATTCGTCCATCCGGATTGTTCGGAAGATCAACAGGACACCGAGCTTAGTATGAAAAACAAATTAACACCGAAAAATATCATCTTTGGGTTATTCGTCTGTTTTCTACCGTTATTGATGTACGGCGTAGATGCGATATCCCTTTTCTTGTCGCAGTACGATATTTACCTGAATCTTCCAAGTGGCGATTACATGCTTCGGATTATTGTCCGCGCATATCTCTATATGCTCCTCGCTATCGGACTGAACATTGTATGCGGATTCACAGGGCTCCTTGATTTAGGCTATGTCGGTTTTTATCTGATAGGCGGCTACACGGCAGGGCTATTGATGGCACGGCTTGGGGTGACTTATTGGATCGCGTTGCCCCTGGCTGTAATTAATGGGGCGTTGTGGGGGTTGTTGCGTGGCGCACCCACTTTACGACTCACGGGTGACTATTTCGCGATTGTCACCTTTGGATTCGCCGAACTGCTTTTCCGTATCGTGAAAAATGAACAGTGGTTGATTGGCGGTCCAAATGGATTTGTTCGTGATATTCCACCGCCTGCCCTTTTTGGAGTGGTATTCAACCAGAATTGGCACAACTACTATCATATTCTTATTCTTTTAACCTTGGTCATTTTTGTCACCTATCGACTGCAGCATTCTCGTGTTGGTAGAGCATGGGTCGCGATTCGCGAAGATGAACAGGCGGCGGAGAGTATGGGAATTAATGTGAGTCGTTATAAAGCACTGGCGTTTGCAGTGAGTGCGGCAATCGGTGGATTAGGTGGAGGTTTCGTCGCCCAATTCCAGGTTAACATTAGTGCCCCTTTCTTTGAATTCTGGGAATCAATCCTCATTCTCTGTATGGTAGTCCTCGGAGGTATGGGAAGTATAAGGGGGGCAATGATAGGTGCAGCGATCCTCGGATCGTTGGGTGAAGTCCTGAGACCTGGCGTCATTATCCCGTACCAATTTGGTGGTGCACGCTATCTTATTTTTGGAATTATTCTTATCCTCTTAATGCGTTTCCGTCCAGGTGGATTGTCGCTCAGAAAGGCATAATATCGATCGACTGTCAGCAATCAGCCATCAGTTCCCAGCGAAAATAGTTATTCTACTCGCGAGGGTTTAAACCGTCCACAGCGGAGCTTGAAAGCCTATAGCCATTCCTGCTAACCTCTATCCTATCCCGCTGACCGCCGACTGCCGACTGCTAACAGCCATCTCTCACAGATAAGTAGAATTAACGCCCCAACCACAAATAATTGAAACCGTTCCTGATACTCGCCATCTGAACGGATTCTGAACTGTTGTTTTTCGAGACGTGCTAAGTCCGCCGTTAACCGCGCAATTCCCCCATTCGCATGATAATAACTCCCATTTCCCACTTCGGCAATTTCTTGCAGGTGAGTTTCGTCTAACACTGTTAGCACGAGTTGTCCGT
Source organism: Candidatus Poribacteria bacterium (assembly GCA_965220065.1). Lineage (GTDB taxonomy): Bacteria > Poribacteria > WGA-4E > WGA-4E > WGA-3G > WGA-3G. The sequence continues at coordinate 1,227,461 of OZ244804.1, read as the reverse complement.
CGGCATCGCGTTTGTATGGAGCAGTTTCCGTAGCAGTATCCCGCGAAAGCGGAATAGGTACGGGTTTGACAGCGTTGCCAATACCGACACAATAAATATATACGCCCTGTTGTGTCGCAGTTCTTACCGCCTCAATCGCTTCTTCACCGTGATCTTCCCCGTCTGTAAAAAGAAGCAGGATCTTTTGTCCCTCGAAATCGGTATCTATTGCTGTCGTATCGTTCTGATTTGAACTCAGTCGAGCGGTCGCTGTCTCAATGGCATCGCCGATACGGGTTCCGCTGTGGGTAAGAGTTTCGGCGGTTATCGCATCCAAGAATTCTCTGAGGGTGGCAGTGTCGTTTGTCAAGGGACATACCACGAAACTCGCCTCAGCAAAGTAGAGTAATCCGACCCGGTCGCCTTCCAGTTCCTCTAATAGTGAAAATATAACCTCTTTCGCAAGAGTCAGCCGTCGAACGGATTCTTCATCTTTGGCAAGCATACTGGTCGAAATATCCAATGCGATCATGACATCTAACCGCTCCGCAACGGGTTCAGGCTTGGCACCCCACTGTGGACGTGCGATTGCAAGCGTTAGAAGGAAATAACTCAGCAGTAACAATCCCGCTTGAACCTTGTGTCGCTGTAGGTGTGATGGATCCACATTGCTGTAGAACCGCAACAAGGCTTTCCGTTTCTGTTGTAATCCAAAGAGAAGTAACAGGGCCACGGGTGGCACTGCCCATAGAAAATGGAGAAATTCAGGACGGGCAAAACGCATTTTTAATTATTCGCAAGGCGTTAAATCAGATGTTTTGTGTATCACGGGATTCTGCTCAAATCCGCCTGCGCCGTTGTTGCAGGCTGCCGTCTTGGGTAAAATTGGTAGATAGCCGTCAGCGGTCAGTTAAGAGGTTTTCGGCTAACAGAGTTTTTCTTTAAGGTTACCCTGAAAACCCGTAGTCCGTAATGAAATGGAGGTGTTTTGCTTGAATATTTCTTCGGATAGGTGAAACGCACATAATAGTTCAAACGTCCTTGATGACTCGGCAAGGTATAATTAAAAAACTATGAAGATAGGATAGAGTTCCGAACGCGTTCAAAAATCTCAATGGCATAGTCAAGATGGGCTTTGGAGGCGATGTTAAAAGAGATACCGAAATTTTTGACTGTTACATTGGGCAAATTGGCTCTGCACTCAACGATATGAAGCGGTGTGAAGTCGCCGTGGACATCAACCCGGAAGTGAGTTGCTCTTCTTGAGGGATACGTGTCGAGCCACCAATGTCCCCCAAAAGTCATCCTAAGTTTCGCGATGCGGGGTCGAAGTGTTGCACCGCACGCCTCAACGTATTCCACAAATTCATGGGCAATTTGCGAGAGTTCCTCGTTTTCCTGTAACATTTCAATGAACAATTCAAGGGTCATAAATCGCTGTGTGGTGTGTCCATAACTTCGTTCTTCCTCTTTGACGAGCGTTCCACCCAAGACGGTCTCGGTTGCAACCAAGATTTCATCGGGGGCGTGGTAGGAAAAGTAAGAAATATAGGTAAGATCAAGCCCCAAAGCCCGTAGGTATTCTGCGACCTCTAAGACGCGCGCATCTACTCCTTCGGAAACAAGCACCAACCGCTGCTTTTGATTGAATGCCGACTTCCGAATATCACCGGGTTCATATCCAAAGAATTCGCTATGCATCGCGGTGAGGGAGGAGAACTCTTTGCCCTGTTGTTGGCACCAGCGATACGCGAGTGTTTCCAACTCTATGAATGAAAGTTGAGAAATCCCGGCGGCATACTCTAAGATCTGTGTGATTGCCGTCCGAGAGGGCTTTCCGCGCTTGAGTTCAATAATCACGCAATTGCCTTGTCGGTCGAGCGCGAGCAGATCAATCTTCTGTTTTGATGTGCTCAGCGGCGGTTGCCTACTGATAACGCAAAGCGGTTCGCCGAGAACCAGCGTTGCATCCTTTTCGAGCAGATCCTCGAAGTCGCGTTCCTCGCCGAAACGCAAAGGTTCAAGTTTCCCAAATTTCCGGTCTTCCCAACGATAAACTTCCATTTTTTTTCATAGTTATCGGATTTTTTTCATTAGAAAAAAATTGAACTGAAAACCATTCCTCTACAGATTAAAATTTAACCAACGGATACGTTCCCGATATGCCTCGACCTCCGCGGCGATTTTGGTATGGCTCCAATTGTGTTTCTCGCCCAAAAATTGTGCGATCTTGGGTGCCACATCGACACCTTGGCCCGGAGTCCAACCGATCCGTGTGCGCCGCCAGAGGAGATCTTCAAGTGTGATCGTCATTTCACCCCAATAGGCATAGAGGAGTTCAGCTTTCGTGAACGGAAGAGATGGTGTGACTCGCTCCGCAAGTGTCTCATCCTCGGTAATGAACTTTAGAATCGTGCTATACCCTTCGCCATATCGCTTAACGAGACGTTCTGCATCAGCATCCGATGCCTCCCCAACCGCATTCGGCAATGGATAGATGGCAGTTTTGCAAGCACGTAGGACGTTTAGAAATGCGGCAAGATGGTTCACAGTCTCTTCCGCCATCTGACGGTGTGTGGTGAGTTTTCCACCATAGAGATACATTATTCCGCTTGGACTCTCTGTAATTAAGTGCTCCCTCGAAACAAAACCGGTTTTTGTGAATCCGTGCACGTGCCGTTTTGCCGCGATGAGGGGTCGAGTACCGGCGTAAGCCGCAATGATAGTATCTTTATTGAGCGTCTTTTCTGGAAAAATTCGCTGTGCTTCCGAGAGCAGATACGTCACTTCATTCGCTGATGGACGGACTGATGCCAAGTCCTCCTTTGGTGTTGTTTCGGTGGTGCCAACAATGGATGTGTTGTGGGCACCGGGCAGGATAAAAATAACTCGCGGATTACGTCTCCGCTGTTTCTCCACCTGTGTAAAAGATATTAGACCGTAAGCATCAGCGTTGTCCTCTTTTCCACAGCGCGGTAAGACGAGATGGATGCCTTTCGCGTTTTCCGTCAGTAAACGCGGTATACCGTCGTAACTCGGATCTTTACGCCATATATGATCGCTCCAGGGTCCCGTTGCGGACACAATTTTCCGTGCCGAGATCTCAAAACGTTGTCCAGAAATAACATTCTCAGCGGCTACCTTGTATATTCGGTTCTCGGTGTTAACAGTCTCTCGATGACCGACGAAATCAAGAAAACGGACATAATTTGCGACAATAGCCCCGTGCCGATGGGCATCTTTGAGTGTTGCAAGCGTCAATCGGGCATCGTCAACTATGCTATCCCATAACAGAACACACCCTTTTAAAGTGTTTGTAGCAATAGGTCCGACAAGATGCCGTATCTTTCGGACATCACGAATCGCTATTGACTTCTCCTTTTCATCTGTTTTAGAGAGGCAATTGTAATAATGTGCAGCGAGTTGTATGCCTGTTAACGGATACGGGTCCCCTTTGTAACAAAGCAGTGCTAACGGAATCGGTTTGACAAGATTCGGCGCGATCCGACAGAGGATTTCACGCTCCCTACGTGAATTTTTGACGAGTTCAATGTCGCGCTTAAGCAGATAGCGAAATCCACCATGGACGAGTTGAGACGTGGCACTACTCGTTCCATTTGCAAAATCACCTTGCTCAATCAAGCCGGCTTTTATGCCGCCGTTGAGTGCAAGATCTCGGATTAAACCCGCACCGACAATACCACCACCGATAACTAAAACATCTAACAGTTCAGTCTTGAAGGTTTCTATATTCTGGGCGCGGGTTCGAGCTGAAAATTCCGTTTTTTTGATTAGGGTGCCTCCTAAGCGATCTTCAACATTAACATTCAAGTTTTGAAGTTAGGAAGTGTGCGAAAGTTGGAAAGTCATCACAACTCCGCAACTTTACAGGTAACCTCTGACAACTAACAACTGACTACCCACTACCATTTATCAGATCGCTGTGTGAAGATACCTTGCGAATAGCATCCATAATTCCTGACACGGCGCCTGCTACAGGTTCTGTCAACAACGGTAAAAATATGAGCTGCGAACAGGTCCTTTCAGTCACAGGCAAATCCCCTGGAGCATAGGTTTTAAATTCTCCACCCATATCGTTGGGGCAGAGGACCCCGCGACCGTCCATGTACATATCGAGTCCATGTGTGAAGAGCGGTAAGGTATGTAGAAGCGGATACGGATTGCTATTTGTCGGCAGACTCCCTGAAAATACAGGCACACCATCGCCAACAACCAGTGGGTACGGATTATTATTTGCCAAAACCCCTTCTTTTCTCAACGCATCGGCGAATATCGGTGCCGGTAGCCCGTGCATCTCTTCCTCGTGATAGTGGATAGGAAATCCGAAGAATCCGGCTGGCTCAGTCCCTGGATATGTTTCAATAGGAGAAACGCCCGGAATCTCCTCCAACCCATCAGAGATTTCTTGGATGTAAGCGCGGCGATTTGCATTGAGTTCATCAAGTTTCTTCAGCTGCACCGAAGCGATACCGACTGCAAGCGGATGTGCGCGAAATTTAACACCAAGTCCCATCGGTGGGAGATGCGCATAACGCAGTCCTTCCACTGTTTCTCCGACAACGTTAGCAGGACGATTGACTTGTCCGAGCAGACAAGCTCTTTCAAAGATTGCGACATCGTTGGTGGCAAGCATCCCACCTTCGCCCCCGCTAATGGGTTTGCTACCTTGCAAACTCCACGCGCCTGCTTGTCCGATGCTGCCACACGGTACGCCCTTGTAAGAGGCACCATGTGCGTGAGAACAATCCTCTATGACTGGCACGCCCGTCTCTGCACTGAGTGCCATGAGCGCATCCATGTCACACACATTGCCCCACAGATGTACCGCCACAATTGCTTTGGTTCGGGATGTAATGCGTCGTCGAACATCAGCAACATCGATTAACAATGTTCTGGGATCCACTTCACAGAAAACCGGCTTTGCCATCAACGTCAGTGCTGGCGTAATTGATCCCATCCATGTGTACGTCGGACAGATAACTTCATCGCCCGGACCGACACCGAGTCCAAACATTGCGCTGTGTAGTGCCGCTGTGCCATTGGTGAGGCTCAATGCGAATCGGGTCTGGTGGCGTTCACGCCAAGTTCGCTCAAATTCCTGAACAGTCGGGGAGGCACCGGAGAGTTCGTTCCGAAGCGTCATCTCGTAGACGACCTGAGCCTCTTCTTCTGTCATCTGGCTCCACTGCTCCAACTTCGGATACGGCGCATCAGCTGTCTTTTCAAAAACTGGTGTTCCACCGAGAACAGCAGGAGGGTCAATTCCGGCATTTTCGCTTTCAAGATGTGAGGGGGTCGCTCTTTCTTTCTCCATGAGGACTTATCACTGCCTTTCTTTTATCCATTGTCCCGCAAGCCTCTATAGGCTGACGATTGTTTTAATCCGACATCTGTGCTATATTAATGGGTGTATTGCTGGTAGACTTAATATCAGGTATGATAACACGTTTTGAGGCATTTTGTCAAATTTCAACAGAGACATCAACAGGACTTACGCAAAATAAGGCGTTCCGTCTATTACGGTGGTAGGACCTGTAGACGTAAGTGTGAGTTAGCGACCCCCTACATGGCACAAACTGACAGTTTATGCTACAGTGCGTAAGTCCTAATCAAGAAAACCTTGAATATCCAAAAAGTGTTTGCTGCGTTGTTGCGGCACAGAGCACCCCAAGCCAGACATTTATTCGTTAATTTGATACCCTCACTCCTTGCGCTTGCTGGGTTTTTTCTTTTGTGTGGGCTTGTGCTTCAGATACGTGGACAGGATCCACTGGAATTCTATCGTATTATCCTTGTCAGCGGGTTCTCAAGCCTTGATGAGTTCAGTTATGTGTTGTTTAACGCAACGCCACTTATATTTACAGGGCTCGCTGTTGCTATCGGATACAAAAGCGGGCTGTTTAATATCGGTTGCGAAGGGCAACTCTATATTGCGGCGTTCGCTGCCGCATGGATAGGCATACACCTGAACCTTCCTCCCTTTCTGCTGATCCCTTTCTGTATAGGCGGTGCAATGATCGCTGGTGCCGGATGGGGCGCGATTCCGGGGCTCTTAAAGGCGAGATACGGCGCGCATGAAGTTATCAACACCATCATGATGAACTTCATCGCATTCGCTCTCATGAATTACCTTGTTACCTCCGTCTACCAAGAACCGGGTCAGATGATTCCACAAACGCAACAGATTCATGAAGCGGCGCGGCTCCCAAGATTGGCATCTTTGCTCCCAGTTCTTCCACAAAGCAATCCCCTAAACGTGAGTTTCTTGCTCGCTTGTGGGTGTGCCGTATGTTGTTATGTCTTCTTAACGTATACTCGTTGGGGATATGAACTTCGCTTGGTAGGGAATGCGCGAGATGCTGCAGCTTACGGTGGGATAAATCCTGGCACTGTGACGGTATGGGTGATGGCGTTGAGCGGTGCAGTTGCTGGATTGGCAGGTGTCGCTGAGGTGATGGGCTACCGTCACCGGTTTTTAGATAATTTCTCGTCAGGGTGGGGATTCACCGGGATAGCAGTTGCACTTTTGGGTAGAAATAATCCTTTCGGTATCTTGGCTGCCGCTGTCCTATTTGGAACGCTGAACAAGGTCGCCTTAGATATTGACATTTTGTTGGGGGTCCCGCGCGGTTTATTTCTGGCAGGTCAAGGCATGCTAATTATCTGGTTAGTTAGCATAGAAGGCATCTCACGAATTTTTAATTATTCGCAAGGCGTTAAACGAGACGATTGATTTGTTGACATTTTTCTCTCATATCCGCTTGCGCCGTTGTTGCAAGCTGCCGTCTTAAACTAATTTTCATAACTGTAGTCCGTAATGAAATGGAAGGCGGATTTGAGGAACACACATTAAAGTTCAAACACACGTTATTCCTCCGCAAGGTATAATTAAAAAATGATTCCAAGTACTTTACGAATGGCAACACCGCTGGGATACGCTGCACTCGGCGGGATTTATTCAGAGCGCGCCGGGATCATCAACCTCGCACTTGAAGGTATGATGCTCATCGGGGCTTTTGGTTACGTGGTCGGCACACAGGCTTCGGGTTCAGTATGGATCGGATTGCTCGTAGGGGTAGGCTTTGGGTTAGCATTGGCACTCCTACACGCTGTCGCAACGATTACCTTTCAGGCGGAGCAGATTGTCACAGGTGTTGGTATCAACATCTTAGCGTTAGGAGTTACGGAATACCTCTTACCGACGACTGAGCAGGTAGGCGGTCTTCCACACTGGAAGGTGCCGTTTATTGGTTCGTATAGTTTTGTCGTCTACTTGCTGCCGGTGCTGATGGTGGTGAGTCACATCCTCCTCTTTAAAACCCCGTGGGGTTTGCGATTGCGCGCAGCAGGCGAATCAACAGAGGCACTCGCAGCACTCAGCCTGAGTCGGGCGAAATGGCAATATATTGGGGTTGTGTTAAGCGGTATCTTGGCAGGAACCGGCGGCTGTTTTTTAGCATCTGAAGTTCACTATTTCACAAAAGGGATGACAGCCGGACGTGGCTACCTCGCACTCGCGGCTGTTATCTTCGGAAATTGGCGTCCATTGAGCGGCATCGCCGCATGCTTTCTCTTCGGATTCGCCACCGCTTTGGAACTCGCGAACCGATGGAACATCCCCGTACAATTGTTAAACAGTTTGCCGTATATCCTAACAATGATTGTCCTTGCGGGGTTGGTAGGAACATCACGCCCACCTGCGAGTCTGGGAAAGATGCAATCGTAGAATGGCGATCAGCGGTCAGGTCGGTTTTTTGTTCCGAAAAAACCTTTCAGCAGTCGGTTAAGAGGTCCTCGTTTAACAGAAGCCTCTTGTTACTAATTGCTGACTGCCGACTGCTGACGGCTATTCTTCATCTACAAGCCCATAGTAACTGCCGTGGCGGCTGTAATAACCGTAGGACTTGGCGTGCTTCGGATTGATCATGTTGCAAAGTACACCGATGCCTTTCATCGGGAAGGCTTCTGTCAAATGCCGGATTCCAGTAAGGATATCAAATCGTCGGGTCTTTGTGATGTCAAATACATAGACAATGGCATCGACGATGTTTGCCAGAATCATTGGATCGGCAACAGCACGGACCGGTGGCGAGTCGATCACAATCACATCGTACTCCGATTTTGCGAGTTCCAACCAATCTGTCATCATTTCCGAATTGAGAAGCTCAATTGGATTGGGTGGCACGGTGCCACTCGGTACGAGATGCAAATTAGGAATATCGGTTTGTTTGACTGTGGCTTGAAGGAGGTCGTCCCGATTTTCTGCGTTTAAATGGATAAGGATTTCACTCAATCCGGGTTTACGGGCATCAACGCGCACAATAGGAAATTCAGTGTTAGAGGTCTCTATCGCGTCCTCCTGAGGAAGTTGCTCTCCGGGAAAAGTATTGTGTTGCGAGGGACGGCGCATATCGGCGTCAATTAATAAAACTTTACTTCCTCTTTGTGCAAGAGCGACAGCAAGATTCGAGGAGATCGTGCTTTTCCCTTCGCCCCGAGTGGCACTTGTAACCAGAATTGTTCTCACCGGTGCCCTTGGATTCAGGAACGGGAGTTTCGCTTGTAGGACGCGAAACGCCTCAGCTGACCTTGATTGCGGGGCATCGTGAACAATTAGCGGGAGTCGGTAGGCATTGCGTTTTTTGATGGACGGAAGGACCCCAAGGAAACTTGGTGATTCGGGTAAGGTGTCCAGTTGACGCACCGCATCTTCTAAACGGAGATATGTGTCGTCAAAGTAACTTTTCGCTACAGCGAATGTAAAGCCCAGCAGCATACCAGCGATTGCACCTAAGGCGAGATTCAGTTTTAAGCGAGGTTTCAACGGTTCTTCGGGTGCCCGTGCCATATCCAAAGTTTTGATATTCTCTGTGTGCGCCTGTGCGAAAATTTCCGCCTCCCGTAGCTTCGCTTCTAAAGCCGCCGCTTGTGTGGTATAAATTTCAATATCTCGCTTGAGTCGATAATACTGCAATTGCGTTGGGGACCAGTTGCCGAGTTTCTCAAAGTGTGCAGCGATTTTGGTAGCGACCTCGTCCTTCTGTTTCTTAAGGCTGATAATGGCTGCCTCCGCCTCATTCACCTTCTCTGTGAGTACTTGATGGAGTGGATTGTAAGAAGAAGTTGTACTTTTTATATCTTTTTCTTCTTTATCAAGTCGTGTTCTCGTCTCTCTAATTTTTTGATCAATCGCCGTCACTTCAGGATGCGTTTCATCATACTTGCCGAGCAGCTCCGCTCTTCCAATTTCATACTCGTTTAAATTATCTTGCAGCTTGGAGTGCGAAGGGTTCCGGGCGATTGTTTCCGAGATGAGATCCTCCGATAGGTTCTCCAACTCTGCCTGATAGGTTTCCAGTCTAAATTCAGCACTAATCAAGAGATCTATCAATTCATTTTCTTTCACTTGAAGTGCCAGAATTATCTGTGCCTGCGTTCCGCCCTCTGCATTTAAGGTAATCTCTGGGTATTCCTGCTGAAATTTAAAGAGTGCCTCTTCAGCCTTTGTGAGGCTATCCCTTGTCTGATCCAGCATCGACTGCGGAATCGGTTTCTCCCACCACTGCATTCTTTCAACAGCTTCTGCTTCGACAACTGCCTGGAATACAGCCGCTATCCTATTGGCTATATTCTGTGCCCGTTCTGGTGTCCGTTGTGTCACAGTAACAGTAATTACGCTTCCGTCGGGTGTTTCTTCAACCTTTAACTGCTCGTCAATAAGCGTTTTGACGAAGAAGTCTTCCCACTCAGTGAGGGTAAGTTCACCTTGTTCTGTCGCTTCCAAATCAAGTGTAATGTTCAACAAATCTACAAGCCACACGACAACCCGCCCACGATGAACAGGCAATGGATCAAGAAGTCCTTCCTCTCTGAGTTGACGGATAGCGGGCGCAATCACGAAGTCTCGCGATTGTATCTGTGCGGCATAAGCACCCAAAGATGGACCGCCCATTAACCCTGATAGGGGCAATTGTGAAAGTAGCGAAGAGGTCGGTTGACTGTCTAAAACTCGAAGCGTTGTTTCAGATTGATAAACCGGCGGAGTCAGGTCGGTTATGAGAAACGCCACGAAAACGGAAAGTAAAAAAATGAGAAGGACACTCCATTTATGCCGAAAAAGGATCCAAAAATAGTCTGATAATCGAATTTCTTTGACTTCTTCAAAGTGCCTGTGATCGGTTGTCTCTTGCATTTTCTAATTCATTGCTCCTGGACTGCGCTCCACTGTGGGAAGGGTATTTTGCTTGGGTGTTCCCTGATTCTTTTCGTTCAGGTTTTCAGTTAATTTTGGGTTGGGGAGTTGCGAACCTATTATTAACGTGAGTTTGAAAATAAATCTGTAGGTCGGGTAGAGCGGTAAATACGGACGAAAACCCTTGAAATTCGCACAAATATACGGTTTTCAAGGTCCCCTCTTGGGGTCAGAAGCGATAGCGAAACCCGACATGTCCCTTTTATCAAATTGGCGTTATTATTAATTATATCTGAGTAGAACTGTCACAAGCAAGTTCACAAAAGATGTCGCGAAGGTGATGACTCGCCAATCTAAACGTGTTCTTTCACGGACTCTGAGTTGATCCTTCGGGTTCAAGTGAACATCCGAGTGCGTCTGATCGAAATTCAATTCTTCCTCTGTTCCATCTGCTCGTGTGAGTAAACATTTTTTTGGATTCGCCCTGTCCTCGTTGAACCCACCTGCCATCGCAATGGCTTGACCGAGCAGTACCGGCTCAGTAATCACGTATTGTCCTGGTTTCTCGACAGCCCCTGTAACGCTAATTTTCGCTTCCGCCAATGGGACATACAACGTATCCCCGGGTCCCATCATTACCTCAACATTCTCTGCGGCGAGATCGACTAAAATACGCTCTTTACTGGTGATGATTTCTGATTTGTGCAAGTTGGCGAAATCGGTTCTGGAGCCTCCCGCGATTTTCAACACCTGCCTTGCTGGCACCTGTGGTGCTGTTATCGGGTAAACACCTGGGGCTACCACAGCACCGATAACACGCACGGGTCGTTGCTGAAAGACCGACGGAACGAAAATAGTATCATGGTCCTTCAATGGAACATCGGGACCGCCTGCGCTGATGAGCTGAAGGTAATCAATCTTCTTATACAGTTTTCCGTCCCGCCAGATAGAAATGTCCGTAAGATCTGCGGCTTCGTAATTGATTCCGGCGGCTGCGAGTGCTTGAAGGAGATATACCTGTCCGACTTCAAAGACGTGAAGATTCCCGCGTGGACGAGGCTCAACGGCTCCGAATACGAGAATGCTTCGTTTCGGTTGCATGAGCGTTACAAACACGCGCGCCGTCGGAAGATGCTTAGAGAAAGCGGACTGCATCTGCGCTTCCAGTTCAGAAACCGTGAGATTCGCTGCTTTGATGAGTCCAATAAGCGGATAGGAGACATAGCCATCTTGTTGAACCGGCACAGGAACTCGCTCTTTACTATATTCGGGATAGCCGTCCACGGTGACAACAAAACTATCACCAACCTGCAATTTATATGTAGATAATTCCGTGGGTTTTGGATCTTTCGGGGTGACCTCTGGATTTCCAATGGTCGGATTATCGGTAGGGGAATCCGCAGCGGAAATGAGTCCGGAAAGACTAAGTTGTAGCGCGCTCAGCAAGAGTATTATAAATCTTTTAAGAGAAAGTTTTGGACTGCTCATACATTTGGCGCAAACTCCACCAAAAAACTGATTTCGTAAAGCAGATGTGTTCATGTTTTTAATTTTACCTTGCGGTTCGGTAAGGTCTGCTGCAGGCTTGACGCGCCTCTCCGTAGAGTCGCCTGCGCCGTTGTTGCAGGCTGCTGGGTTTTTTAATTTTACCTTGCGGTTCGGTGAATATTTTAACAGACATTCGCTCAAAAGACAAGGAAAATCACAGGTTATTCGCAATACGGATCTCTTCATCGCTAAAGGCTTCGTCATGCCATTCAGTTATACGCCATTCATTGTTTCTTTTTTCAAAGATAAAGAGGTTATCACCTTCGGCATACACACCACTAAATCCGCCCTCAAGCGAATGTCCATCGGATATAAAGAGTTGGATTCTATAGTGATTCCGCACTTCCGCCTGATTGCCATCCGCATTCATAGTAATTTCCGGCGGGACAGAGAGTTCTATCTCAATATCCTGAAACTTCTCAAAAACACGAGTGGCAGCGTCTCGTTCTTGTCGAACGTCATCAAACTCTAAATCGTCCGTTTTATCTCCATCTGTCCCCCAATCAGAAACATACAGGAAACCCTCTTCCCAGAAAGTACCGATATAAACGTCAACGTCTTCCGTTTCATAACCCTGCCGCCATTGATCTAAGACTTTATTGACAGGTGGAATCACCCCAGGTTTTTCAGCGTCTCCACACCCCATAAAACATACTATGAATAAGATGAATACGCCAATGACTTTTGCGAGAGTCCTGAACATAATCATGTAAGTATCCTCTTTACTTATAGTAAAGCCCGAAAATACGTAGACATTTGTTCGGCGAATCAACCCCCACCGCCGCTGGCGAGATTTGTAACCTCGCCTCTCTAAGGTGTCTAATTAATTCTAAACTTTGCTATAAATTGGCGTTTGGACAATTTGAACGATATTCCTGTTGGTTTCTACTGACTCCATTTTCTACTTTAGTTGCCAACCGGTTAAGTCTCCTTCAAAAAATCTCGCTGACTGTTATCTGTGATGTGTTTATCAGAGTTTCCGATTCTAAAAACTTTCCCATACTTTTTCGCATAAATACCTTTCAACACCTACACCGGTCAGGACAGACGGACGCGGGGTTTGGGTAAGATATTTCGTTAAATCTTATCACTCCTACAGAAGAAATCGGGAATCGGAGTTCCCTCCTACAGGAGAATTGAATGCCTTTGCTGCTATTCTAATGTGCTCACTTACCCCCACTTTTTTTCGTGTATAGTCATGCGGGTATATGAACGTATGTGTATCTGAGAAAGTCAGTGAATGCCAAGGTAGATGTCGTCTCTTGAAAAACACAAGTTTCCGAAAAATGACACGAGATACTCCCGATGCCAAAGATCTCTGATGACGCGCGTGATCACGGTTATCACCGAATATCGCTTTTGACGTCCATTGAACGCTTTCGCCCAGCGTGTCGCTGCCTTCTCATAACTGAGAAACAGCAATGCGTAAGCCAAACACGCCAGTAGCCATAAAATAGCGACACGCTGGCGGGTGGGTTTCTTCAAGACGAGTTGCCCAAATCCGAAACGTGACTTGATGTCTCGAAAACCGTGTTCAATCTGCATCCGGCGTTTGTAGCACTGATAGAGCTGATGCCCACAGACGCCGTTTGAGATCAGATACATCGGGTCTTTGGGATTATTTCTGCGGACGTAGAGTTCAACAGGAATCTGATGCCTCTTGTGATAAAGCACGCTTGCGTGAAACTTATTTTCAAAATCATCAAGTTTCTTCTCACTTCCTTGGTATCGAATCCCGACGGTGCGACAGACCCGCAGGATAAACGGAATCTCTCGGTCCTTGAGAAACTTGATGACATATTGGGCGCGAGCAAACCCCCGGTCAAAAACGAGAATCGGCTCCAACCGTCCTGCTTGCGGCGCACTCGAGACAGCAAGTTCATAGAGTTTCAGACAAAATCTTTGAACAATCTCATTATGACTCTTATATTTCCCGTGTTGAATCTCTTTATCTTTATAGAGAAGCCAAAGCACTGGAATCGCACGATGGCGGAAGGCAATCGCCGCAACGATCACCTTCCACCCTCGGATGAGATCCGTCTCATCGACAAGGAAAAGTTTCCGAGACGTCTCGTCTGGCCACAGACGTCCGACAACACAGGCGAAATACGCACGCTGGATATCCCCAAGAGGTAAGGACGTCTCAAGAAACCGCAACAACCGTTTCTGTTTGGATTTCTCTGTTGCAACGACAATGGGTAATCGTGAGGCGATCTCGTTGATACGAAAGGTCTTAGCAACACAGACCCCGAGAATCGTCAGCAGTAGATTCCGAAACGCCGGTTTTTTCAAACCCACAGACTTGAACATTTCTGAAAAATGTGTTAGCATAAGTTTTGGATTTACCCGTTTTGGGTAACATCTCTTTTTCATCAGAATACCTCCTTAGAAAGTTGTGAGGGGTTCACAACTTTTCTGCTATAAGGAGGTATTCTATCAGAACACCCCTGACCTTCCCATACATTTTTCAACAAATACCTTCAAGGCACCACTCCCATTAAAAATGGGGGTAAGTGAGATTCTAATGTTTGTTGCTTTAACCTGTGGATTTGTGCTAATATAATGTCGTGAACTTAAAAGCCGTTTTTGAACAACTCCAAGGCAAACGGGTCGTGGTTATCGGCGATGTCATCCTGGACACGTATATCTGGGGGGATGTGAAACGAATTTCGCCCGAAGCCCCTGTTCCAGTGTTTGAGACGACGACAGAGAAGATCGGATGTGGGGGTGCGGCGAATGTCGCCCAAAACGTTGCAAGCTTAGGTGGCAATGCAACTCTGGTCGGTGTCATCGGTGAAGACAGGGAAGGTGAAAGGTTAGTCCAGATGCTAACCGAAATGAATCTCGTTACAACCGGGATCCATACCGATCCTCGGCGACCGACAAGCACAAAAACACGTGTTATTGCCCGTGCCGCTACAAGTTTCGCAGATCGGGAACCGGATTCGGGGCATCACTTGCTTCGCATTGACAGGGAATCCAAACAGGAGATCTCTCGCCAGATACGGGAACACTTACTGGACACTGTTGTTTCTCAATTGCCAACAAGCGACGCGATTATCTTCGCTGATTACGATAAAGGGGTGGTTACGGCTCAGCTCATCAAGGGCATTATAAAACACGCCGAGCCTTACGATATCCCAATTGTCGTCGACCCGAAGCGAAATAACTTCTGGCACTATGAAGGTGTAACCGCCGTTACACCAAACCACAAGGAAGCAAGTGCCGCTGTCCATGAAGAAATCATAGATGTGTCCGATCTGGTCGCTGTCGGTGAGAAAATTCTGAACCGGTTATCCCTCAAGGCATTGCTAATCACTCGCGATGCGAACGGGATGTCCCTGTTTCAACGGAAGGCAGATAGGACTGTAGAAATAGAACACCTTCCACCGAATTCAAACATCGTGACAGACGTCACAGGCGCAGGGGACACGGTTGTTGCCGCTTTCACGCTTGCCCTCGCGTCAGACGCTGGATTTCGTAGTGCGGCTATGTTGTCTAACCTTGCGGGCGGGATCGCTGTCGGTAAGATGGGGTGTGCGACTGTCACACCAAAAGAGCTGCTGCACGCTATTGAAACTTTTTAATTTTACCTTGTGGAGAAACAACATAGGATAAATCTATAAAGTCTACTCCTTAAATTCGCCCCTCATTTCATTACGGGCTACAACTAAAAGTTATCTAAAGGAGGTAGCCTGCAACATCGGCGCAGGCGGATATACGCAAAGGCACGTGAAATTATGAACCCACTTGACCGAACCGCAAGGAAAAGTTAAAAGATGAAGACTCTCTTTCTGGATCGGGATGGTGTTATCAACCACAATCCACCCAATAGAGGTTACGTCCGAAAATGGGAGGAATTCACCTTCATTCCGAACGCCCGGGAAGCGATCCGAGAACTATCAGAAAATGGTTATCGAATCATTGTGATAACCAATCAATCAGGAATCGGCAGAGGACTCTATTCAGAGGAAGATTTGGCAGATATTCACTCGAAAATGGTCTCCGAAATCAGCAAAGCGGGTGGAACAATTGACGCTGTTTATTACTGTCCGCACCATCCCGATGCAGGATGTGAGTGTCGAAAACCGAAGCCAGGTATGTTAGCACGCGCTGCATGTGAACACAACGTTGAACTGTCAAGTGCCTGTTTGATTGGTGATTGGATCACAGATATTGAAGTGGGACGGCGTGTCGGTGCCACAACATTTCTCGTTTTAACAGGACTTGGACAGGAGAGTTATTACCACTACATTCATACGAAACCTTGTCTGCGTGCGGATGAGAATGGACACCGTCCCGATAAAATCTTCACAAATCTTTATACAGCAACGCGCTGGCTACTAAAAAATGATGCTTGAAAAAATAGAAACCCGGACAGCTCGCGCGGGTGTTATCGGGCTTGGATATGTCGGACTGCCGCTTACGGTTGCGATCGCGAGTGCGGGGTTCCGAGTTACAGGCATCGATATCTGTTCAGAAAAAATAGAGCGATTGAAACAGGGCATTTCAGACATCCCCGATGTCACCGATGCAGTGCTCACCCCTCTTATTACGTCCGGGCAGATTCAGGTAACAACGGACTTTAGCGTGCTCCGGGAATTGGACACAGTCAATATCTGTGTGCCGACCCCTTTGGGTGAAAACCGAACCCCCGACATGCAGTTTATCATCGCTGCCGTTCAACAAGTTGCGCAATACCTTCACCCCGGACAACTGATTATCCTCGAAAGCACTACCTACCCCGGCACCACCGAAGAAATCGTTCTACCTAAACTCAACACCCAACCCAGTACCAAACAGGTCGGACGCGATTTTTATCTTGCCTATTCACCGGAACGGATTGAGCCGGGAAATAGCACCTACTTCATGACAAACACCCCTAAAATTATCGGAGGCGTTACGCCGCAATGCACCCACATCGCGAAAACCTTCTACGCCCAGTTTATCAGTAAAACACACACAGTATCTTCACCGCGAACAGCGGAAATGGTAAAACTCTTAGAAAACACGTTTCGGAGTGTCAATATTGGTTTAATTAATGAGGTGGCACTTATCTGTGACCGGATGGATCTGGACGTGTGGGAGATCATTGACGCGGCTGCTACAAAACCGTTCGGATTTATGCCGTTCTATCCGGGTCCTGGGCTTGGTGGACACTGTATTCCAATTGATCCGCATTATCTCTCTTGGAAGGCACGAATGTATCAGTACCACGCCCGATTTATTGAACTCGCCACCGAAATTAACAGTGAGATGCCGAAATACGTATTGGACAAAATTATCCATGCGCTGAACCTTCAACGTAAACCACTGAATGGAGCGAAATTATTAATCTTAGGTGTCACTTATAAAAAGGACATCGGCGACATTCGTGAATCACCTGCCCTTGAGGTAATTCGTTTAATTCTTGACAAAAAAGCGGAATTCCTATATCATGACCCCTATATAAAAGATCTGTCGCTTGATGACAGAGAAACCTATCACTCGGAACCTCTAACAGTAGATCTGGTAGAGGGTGTTGATTGTGTTGTCATCCTAACCGACCACGGTGCTATAGACTACGATTGGCTCGTTGAGCACGCCCAATTGGTTGTTGATACCCGCAATGCAACGCGTAGTGTAAAGAAAGGACAGGAAAAAATTATCAAAATTTGACGGGCCATTTTCAGCGCAGCTGGTAGGAGGGAACTCCGATTCCCGACCGCTTTGCTGTGAAAAAATTGGAGTATAATAATAATGTCAAACCCAAATTTAAGATTGCATATACAGCGGGATCAACTCACGTGGTTTCTCGACCTACTCTTAGATGAAAGAGAGATCTTCCAATTGAGTGCCTCTACCGGCATTGTACTCGACACAGACCGGCTGTACGCCTTATCAAAGCGAGAATTGCTCGTAAATTTAGCCGATGTGTTTTTGGATGTCGTTGGCACAACACGACCTGAATTAAAAAATTCGGAAACTTCAGTCAACACGTTAGTCAGCCAATTTCTTACTGAAAAGGCGCAGGCTGCGATCTCCCGAGTCGGGTATATGGAAATTTCCGAGATCGAAACGTTTTTCAAAACATCTGATGTCCTCATAGAGGGTGGTGATTTTGGCGAAATCGTCTGGGCACTTCTCACCGACCAACGAACCGCAGTTGTTGAGCATGGCTATAAACTCCTTAACACAACATACGAATCTATAGAAGTGGCATATACAAATGGGAGTGGAGACTTCCATAGTATGGATCAAGTGGAAAGAATTGACTCTCAATACGTTGACGACACAGAAAATGAACTGCAACCGTCAGACGTTCCTGTCCAAGAGATCGAGTACCTTGAACGGCAACTGGCAGACTCTAAAGCAGACTATACCTCGCTTGAACAAAAACATAACCAATTAGATCAACAACGCGCTTTTCTATTGGAGGAAAACAAGGGATTAAAAACGAAAGCGGAGGAAAATCATGGAAACGAAAAACGATTGCAGGCTCTTGAACAGGAAAATCACATACTTCGCGAACAGATAGCGCAACATATTGAAGACACCACCGAACTACAACAACTTACCGACGAACGTGGACACCTTTTGGCTGAAAAAGAACGGATGATAGAACAACTGAGAGAGTATGAGCAAATTAAGTCAGCCAAGGAGACTTTCACTACCGATCTCAAATTGGTTGAGGAGGCAGTCTACAAAGGTCATCAAGGACTCGAAGACTTTCAAACGATCCTTGAGAGCCACTTTGATATTCTGGAAAACTGTCATCAGGCGGCACGCGGCGCGTTGAATCAGATTCGTCAAACGCTTTCTTACTTGGATACCCAGGAAGTTCCCGAAGGTCAGAGTCCGTATAATCTGACGACTGAGCAACCGCGGGTCGGTGTGTTTGTTGATGTTCAAAATATGTTTTACGCCGCTAAAGATCGTTTTGGGCGCAGAGTTGACTATATCAAACTCCTCGATTTGATAGTTGGACCGCGGTATCTCATGGTAGCCTACGCCTATGTCGTCCAGATACCGGAAATTAACCAATCCAGTTTTCTGTCCCTTCTTGAACACAACGGTTATACGATTAAGAGTAAAGACTTGCGGTTGCGTGGCGACGGGTCTGCAAAGGGCGACTGGGATGTTGGCATTGCTGTGGATGTCGTTTCAATGCTCGGTTCATTGGACGTTGTCATTCTGGCGAGCGGAGATGGCGACTTTTGCCCGCTTGCTGAACTCATTAAACAGCAAGATAAACGTGTGGAAGTTGTCGCTTTTGAACATAATACCTCCATGGATCTACAACAAATCGCAGACCAGTTCTTTCCAATCGGAGACGAGTTGCTCATCTAAAATAACGTGAGTTTGAAAATAAATCTGTAGGTCGGGTAGAGCGGTAAATATGGACGAAAACCTTTGAAATTTGAACAAATATACGGTTTTCAAGGTCCCCTCTTGAGGTCAGAAGCCATAGTGAAACCCGACATTCACTTTTATCAAACTGGCGTTAAAATAGCTGTCAATTGTCAGTTGTCGGTTTTCAGGTACTTGTGGCAGTTGCGTATTGCTTCCCGGCACAGGTGTCTCTGGCTGACGACTGATGGCTGACTGCTGATAGCCGATGCTAATGTATTATCTTCTTCAGCATATACGAAAGGTTGTAAAGTATGCTAAAGTCTGTAAAGTTACAGGCGCGTTTTTCCACTACAACAACTTTGGTACACTATCAAACTTCCTTTTTTGCCCCTTTTTCACTATCCTTTCTGTGCTTATTGTAATAGATGCAGCAAGTGCTGAATGGTCCTCCTCAGCGACAGAAAATCTCCCGTTGTGCACAGCGCAGAACGAACAACATTTCCCTGTACTCGTTACCGATGGGCAGGATGGGGCTATCGTCGCGTGGAGTGATGCTCGGCACGCGAATCGTGATATTTTCGCGCAGCGGATCAGCGCGACAGGTGATATCCATTGGGAAGCCAACGGCATTCCAATCTGCGACCTACCCTCCTCGCAAAGTTGGCCCCTGATTGCCAGTGATGGCGAGGGGGGTGCTATTCTCGTTTGGGGTGACACCCGTCACGGCAATCAGGATAGTTATGCACAACGCATTGACGTAAACGGAAACAAATTGTGGAACCCCGAAGGTATAGCAGTCTGTACGCATCCAACGTTGCAAGACGACTTGAACGTTATCGCTGATGGTAAGGGTGGCGTGATCGTTGTGTGGGAGGATTGGCGGAACGGGAATCAAGATATTTATGCCCAAAGAATCGACGGCACCGGAAAACCACTCTGGGAAATGAACGGTGTTCCTGTCTATAGGGGCGATGGTGATCAGTATGACCCGGTTCTAATTGCCGATGGACAAGGCGGTGCGATTTTCGCATGGTGGGACATCAGCACTCCAGATTGGAACATTTTCGCGCAACGGCTGTCAGCTGATGGTCGTCCTATGTGGAATTCGGTTGGTGATGCAGAAAACAGTCCAGTTTCCATCTGTACAGCAGTTGGTAACCAAGGTGCTCCGGTTGCTGTCAGTGATGCAAATGGCGGTGTGTTCTTCGTCTGGTCGGACTACCGTAATGACCCAAATTTTTATACGACCGCTCAGTTATACGCGCAACGCATAAATGCTGAAGGGAACGCGTTATGGGTGAAGGATGGCATTCCTGTTTGTGAATTGTCTACCAACCAACAGCAACCTTACTGTGTTCCTGATGGGAGCGGAGGTTTCGTCGTTGTATGGTGGGATGAACGGGATATTTTCGCTGACATCTATGCCCAACGTATCAACGGAAATGGCGAAGCATTGTGGAACGACGCAAATGCTGAGTTCCAAAAGAGTGGTATGCCTGTCTGCACTGGTGCGGGGGTTCAACGTCTTCCTCAAATTGTGCCTATTGTAGAGGCAGGGGAAACTATTGTCTATTGGCTGGATTATCGCGAGGATTTCGGTGATTCGACGGAGGATGCCATCTACGCACAACGACTTGATGCCGATGGGAAGCCGCTTTGGGAAGTCAATGGTATTCCTGTCTGCCACGCCCCGAAAGAGCAAATTACTCCCCAAGCTGTATCTACGGACAGGGGTGCGGCAATCGTCGTCTGGAGCGATGCGCGCGGGCAAGATTACGACATCTATATTCAGCGTGTCCCTTAACGAATGATGTTTTTAATTGATTGATTCAGGGCCGTTCTCCATTCTATTATGATTGGGTTCTTGGTAAATTGTAGCCCATAAGCGTAGCGGAGGGCGGATATACGACAAGGAACGTTAATATTCAAACCCACCTTACCGAACCGCAAGGAAAAATTAAAAAATGATAAAACGTGCTCAAAATGCTCCTGCAAAACGTGCAATCATTATCGGGATGGATGGCGCGAGCATGGAACTGACCAAGAATATGATTGATTGGGGACATACCCCGAATATGGCGAAGTTAGTCCAAACAGGGGTTTACCGACCGATGATCGGAGTATTCCCAACGTTAACACCTCCAGGGTGGACTGCACTCTCTACCGGCTCATGGCCCGGCACACATAGAGTTATGGATTTTAACATCCGTGCTCTCGGAGATCGCCTCGATAAAACGGTGTGGGGTATTAACACGGGTTTGTGTCAATCCGAATACCTCTGGAACCTCGTAGAACGGATAGGCGGGAAACCGATTCTGGTGAAATGGGAAATGTCTTGGCCCCCCACCGTCACGACAGGCATTCAGGTTGAAGGAACCGGACCCGGTGTCTCGAACCACCATCAGGTTGCTGGGTATCATCTCTTTGTCGCAGGGAAATGGGCAGCGCGTCCTATCGGGGGACAGCGGGACCCTGAGACACTCGATCCAAGTGCATTACAGGGGGTTCAACACATTGATCCTGTCACGATTGAACCGATTGAGAATGGAGCGTGGGATGCCGTGCCTGATTCCGCAGAACCCGTGCGAGAGGTCGAACTTACCATTCAACCCTTAGCGCGTGGCAGAGAAGACGTAATGCCTTCAGCCTATTCCAAGGGTGAATCCTCCGATGCTTCTGGGCGCATTCCCAAACCATTTTACGGATTGATTTACGCCTCTGGCGATAACGGCTATGATAGAGTGCGGATCTGTCGGAGTCGGTCTGGAGATGATTCCGTTGCGGATCTGGGAGTCGGTGAATGGAGCGAGTGGTGGCTGGATACGTTTGAAATTGATACGGCTGAAGTGGAAGGTTATGTCCGAATGAAACTCGTGACGCTCACCGAGACAGCGGACGCTTTTGAACTCTTCGTCCCACAGATTTGGCCCAGAGAAGGATACACGGTTCCAGAGACAGTTGCCACGACGATTGACACTGAAATCGGCTCATTCCTTCAAAATCCGGCTCGCGATGCGCTTGGACAGATGGATGATGATACCTATTTTGAAGTGCTTGACTACCACCATCAGCGTCTTGCAGATGTCGCGACGTATCTGGTTTCCAAAAACAACGATTGGGATGTCCTGATGGTGGAAAGCCATGCCCCGGACTACGCCAGCCATTTCTTCCTCAGCCAAGCAGATGAAATCAGTGGAGCAGCACCAGAGACAATTCATCGATGCCGTGAGGGGTTACGACGAACCTATGAATCTGTGGATCGGATGATTGGACAACTGATGGAACAAGCGGATGAAGAGACCGTAATTCTCGTCTGTTCCGACCACGGCGGCACGCCTAACCAATTCCGTGCCGTGGACATCGAAGAGGTGTTGGAAGAGACAGGGTTCATCGTTAAGGACGGAAATGGAGCAATAGACTGGACAAAGACACGAGCAGTCAATGTCGGATTGGTGCATATTTTCATTAACTTGGCAGGACGCGAACCGAACGGAATCGTTGCGCCTGAAGACTATGAGTCAACGCAACGTGAACTCATCGCCGCATTGCATACTTACAAGGACGCAGAAACTGGGCGATATCCCTTTACGTTAGCCGTGACGCGGGCGGATGCGGAGATGTTTAACCTACACGGGGACTTGGTCGGTGATGTTGTCTATGCCCTTCGACCAGAGTTCGATGGCGCGCACGGCAAGCAGTTACCTTCGGTGAGTTTCGGTATCGGTGGACAGCACTCTACATTTATTCTATCGGGTGCCGGAGTTCGACAAGGGGTTGCATTACAGCGGCAAGTTCGTGTCGTTGATGTCACGCCGACACTCTGCTATCTATTGGGGCTTCCGATGCCTAACAATGTGGAAGGTGGTGTCGTCTACGAGGCGTTAGAGGATCCAAATTGGCATTTGAATCAATAGGTGTCAGTTCGTTCCGCTACGCTCCGCTTTCAGTCGTCAGTTAAGAGATGTTTTGTAACAATCTTCTGTGTCTTGGAATATTCCAAACTGGCGAGGATTGTTACCAGACGACTCTTGTGACTGGTAACTGAAAACTGTTAACTATTAACCAATATTACACTTTTCGCGCAATTCGTCTAAGGTATATGTGTTGATAACTTCATCTTTTGTCAACCATCCGCGACGAGCAACATTCAACCCAAATTGGCGGCGAGCGAGTAGTCCGATGTCATGTGCGTCGGTGTTGACTGCCAAGAGCACACCCACTTTTTTTGCTATACGCACGAATTCAGGGTCGAGATCCAATCGGCTCGGTGAACCGTTAATTTCCAAAACCGTTTGGTTCTCTGCAGCAGCTTCGATAATCTCCTCAAGATTCAGCGGATACATTGGTCTACGTCCGAGCAATCTCCCTGTCGGGTGACCGATAATGTTGACAAAGGGATTTTCGATCGCACGAATGATACGCTGCGTCATCTCTGCTTCGGATAGCGTAAAATGGCTATGAACACTTGCGACGACAATATCAAGCTGTTCCAAAACTTCATCAGGGTAATCCAGCTCGCCATACCGTCGGATATCTACCTCAGAACCTGCGAGGATTGTGATACCCTCAACCTCTGCATCCAATTCGCGAACTCGCGCTACCTGTTCCAGAAGTCGTTCCCGATCCAAGCCGTTTGCAACGGTAGAGGAGACAGAATGATCGGTGATAGCGAAGTATTCAAGCCCCTCTGCTTTCGCCGCCGCCACCATATCTGGGAGCGTATGTCGTCCGTCACTCCAATCGGTATGCGCGTGTAAGTCGCCTCGTAAATCGTTGAACTCAACAAGGGTTGGCAAAGTGCTCTCTTTAGCGGCTGTGACCGAGGTGCCGTCCTGTCGAAGTTCAGCCGGGATATAGGAGAGACCGAGTTTTTCGTATATTCCCTCCTCGGTCATATCACGCACTTCATGCCAAAAGTTAGTTGTGTTCAGAAAACTATTATCAGGAAGAGCATCAATGTGCGCATCTGTCGCAGTCGTTAAAAAAAGGATCGCTTCATAGGTAGCGGCAGTACACAGATAGATAGATACCGGAAAATCTCCGTCAATAAAGAATTGAATCACGGAGAGTGTGTCGCGCACATCGCCTGTCGATTCGCGCTGATTGTCTGCGTTATCCTGCAAGCCTTGATAGGTTGGTACCAAAGATTGGCTTTCGCCGTCATATACGTACTGAATTTGGCTGTCCGTTTTAAAAACGATCTGTGTCTGCGTCGTTTTAATAGCGTTTAAGGGTTCAAGAAATGATTGTAGCGGTGCAGGCACACTACCTTCAAGCCGAAACGCTGCTTCATCTTCGCATTCAACAATCAACGCGACACTTTGACACACCTCTTCATGCCTTCGTAAATCACCAGTGAATTGGTAGCGTTTTATCCAGCCGTCATTTATTAATTCCATCAGATGATCGGAAATGTCTTGGGCAGTGGATAAAATTTGCCATAGCGGGCGTTTATTCCTCTGTTCTACCTGAAATGCCAAGCTCTCGGTTATCATCTGGAGCGTTTTCCGTCCGATGCCCTTCATTTTCCTCATCTGTCCGCTTTCAATCAATTCCGAGAGATCATCAAGATTTCTGACTGCATGTTCCCGATAGAATCTTCCAACGGTTTTTACACCGACCCCTCGGAGATTGAGCAATTCGAGGATCTCTGTTCCCATTTCTGCGGTGAGTTCATCATAGAATTTGCAGCGTCCGGTTTCCAACATTTCAACCGTCTTGTCTTCAATGGCTTTCCCGATACCGGGTGTGGCTCGGAGTCTTTCTACTGCCTCCCTATTATAATTTGGGGTGCTTTGTTGGGAATCTTTGGAAACCAATTCATCGGGGAATTCTTCAATTATATCGGCTGCCCGTTCATAAATCCGAGCGCGAAAAGTATCTTCACCGCGAATTTGTAGAAGGGACCCGATAGCTTGGAATACAGCACTAATTTCTTGATTGGTCATTGCAGATGGTCTCCGAGAAGAATGGCTATCAGCGGTTAGGTGTTTTTGATAGGGTGTTTCCCAGGTTTTCTAATGAGGTTTAATAAATAAATTAGGTAATTGACGGGCATTGTCCCGCAAGTCCACACGCGACTTGCGCATGGTTTCCCTACTACAAACGGGCCCGCCCGTAGTCGTGCGATTCACCGCACGTTAAAAAATTACCCGATTAAATTCTTAATCTTCATTAGAAAACCCTTGCGTCAATCAGTTACAAGAGGTTATCCGTATACCTATAGCCTCTTTGCTAATAGCTGATGGCTGACTGCTATTTTACGCAAACTTCCGCTGCGCGACAAAACCGGCAAGGAACCCAACTACCATTTCACCGACAACAATCAGAATGGACTGATAAATCGTAAGGAAATTGACCGTCCCTAATTGAGATTTGAATATATAAAACATTCCGTAAAAGCAGCCAAGTCCACACAATGCGCCAAGACCACCAAGGAAAAGTCCATGCGTAACAAAAGGAGCGAGGAGATAATGGCGGGTCATACCGAGGAGTTTCATGAGGATGATTTCCTCTGCGCGGGTGATCGCTGTTTTGTTGATAACAGAACCGATAATGAACCAAATAACGACAACTGCTATTCCGATAGCGATGAGAGTTGTACGCTCTGAATCGCGTAAACGATCCTTCAACTGGCCCTGTCCCGTCAGGAGCACATCCTCAATTTCGCTGTGGGCTTTAATGTTCAACGCAATCTGTTCTAAAGTTTTACGTGTTATCAGATCTTCATCGACATAAATTTTCAGGGATGCCGGAAATGGATTTACGCCTCTATTCTCTGCGAATGCCTCCTTAATGAGGATACCCAAGTCTTGGAACTGAGTTTCACCGCGAGCGAGGCTTTCTGCTTTTGAGGCATAATTGACGGCGAGCACCTGCCCATTTTTCTCTATTTGGCTCACCAAGGTGCGTCCGGTTGACTCATCAACGGTATCTTTTAGAAACGCGATAAGGGTAGGGGCATGGCTTTTAAACTCAGATTGCTGTGAGATAAACGAGTGGTTCAGCAGTAAGGTAGCAAGTAAAACAGTGATGAAACCAATGCCGAAGAAACTCATCACACTTGCACTGCCGGCACGGGCTATATGGGATATGGCATTCTTAAGGTGATACCGCATTTTTCATTTTTAGAAGTGTTAGTCTTCAGTCGTCAGCCACTCGCTTGTGGCAGTAAATTCGTTTGTAAATACCACACAAACTATTAACTGCAACGCAAGCCGCGTGTGGAAAACCTGCGGGACAATGCTAATGGCTGATGGCTATTCAATGAATGCCACCATCCTGTAGTTCAATAATCCGCTTATTACATTTCTCAGCGAGGGTTCGGTCGCTCGTGGCGACGAAAATAGTCATTCCTTGAAAGTTAAGCGCATCAAGAAGTGCCATCACCTCAAGCGAAAGACGCAAATCTAAACCTTCTGTCGGAGCATCCGCCAGCAGTAACAAAGGATTGTTGATAATTGCTCTCGCGATAGCAAGGCGTCGTCGCTCGTTACCAGATATTTCTGATGGGAGTGCATCGTGGTGGTGATGTAACCCGATCTGATTCAGGAGTTTATCGACATTTTCCTTAATCAACTGCGTTGGGGTCCCTATCAGTCGTTGTGGCAGTGCCAAATTTTCTCGAACTGTCTTGTTTTCTAAGAACTTGAAATCTTGAAAGACGAGCCCTATCTTCTGCCGAAAATAGGGTAGACTGATTTTGTCCAGCCTTGCGAGTTGTTGTCCAACTACACTCAGATCACCACCGATTGGATCCAAATCCGCATATAGCAGTCGCAATAGCGTTGTCTTGCCAGAACCACTTGGACCAACAAGAAACACAAATTCGCCGCGCTCCACGCGAAAACTCACCTTCTCGAGCACACTAAGTTCGCCATAACTGAAACTGACCTGGTGTAACTGTATCATTTTTTTCGGCTTTCGGTTCGCCTGCTACGCAGGCTTTCAGTCTTCAGTTTTCGGTTATAAGAGGTTCTGTTTCAACAAATCTCTCTCTTAACTGACAACTATTTTGTATAGTCACACTCTGATGTTTGACAGGCAAGGTGCGTAGTTACGACGTCACTATCTTTCACCTTTTCCGTTTTCTCAACGAGAAAGGGCGCGTTGCATGTCGGGCAAGATTCCGGCACAGGTTTATCCCACGTTGAGAACTCACATTTCGGATAGTTGCTGCAGCCATAAAAGACCTTTCCACGTCGGCTACGGCGCTCACCCAAGTAACCGGCACAATCAGGCTCTGGACAGTCGATCCCCATTGGAATTGGCTTCGCATTTTTGCATTTTGGATACCCGCTACACGACAAAAATTTTGCACCGACGCGGCTTACTCTCACCACCATCGGTTCACCGCATTTATCACAGGCAATGTCGGTTGGTTCCGGTTCTGCAGTAGGAGCGTTATCCTCGGTTGTTAAACGCTTGATACTCTGACACTCTGGATAATTAGCACAGCCCAAAAACCGCCCATATCTACCCCACTTAACGATCATGTTGCCCCCACACTTTTCACACTTTTCATCCGATTGCTCCTCCATCGCCTTTCGGGCTTCATACATCCTGTCAGGGGCTTCCTTGAGTGCGGTTTGGAATTCGGGATAAAATTGCCCTAACGTCTCTACCCACTTAATCTTGCCATCTGCGATGACATCGAGTTGCTCCTCCATTTTTGCTGTGAATTCGACATCGACGATATTGGGAAAGCCGTGTTTCAAGAGTTCGTTTACGAGTCTTCCAACGTCTGTAGGCAAGAGCCTTCCACGTTCTTTGGTTACATACCCTCTGTCCTGAATCGTTGATAGAATAGAAGCGTAGGTACTGGGACGTCCAATCTCTTTCGCTTCCAACATTTTGACGAGCGTGGCTTCACTGTAACGGGGCGGTGGCTGCGTAAAATGTTGTTTCGGTTCTAATTTGCGTAGATTGAGTGTGTCTCCTTCTTTAACGTTCGGTAAGTTGATCTCCTCTTCATCCGATTCACGTTCATCAGTAGTAGGATCATCTTTCCCTTCCATATAGACGCGCCTGAACCCTTGAAACTTCATAACTGAACCGGTGGCGCGGAAGAGATAAGTGCCTGCTTGGATGTCAATTGTTGTGCCATCGAAAATAGCCGGATTCATCTGACTCGCTATAAACCGCATCCAAATGAGTTCATAAAGTCGAAACTGATCATTACTCAAATATGGCTTCAGGTCTGTGGGCGTTCGTAACGGCAGGGTGGGACGGATCGCTTCATGAGCGTCTTGCGCGCCTCTTCTACCCCGGTAATTAACAGCACGATTGGGTAAATATTCTTCTCCAAACGTTGTTTTGATGTACGCTCGCGCCGCTTGGAGAGCTTCTTGGGCAACCCGTGTCGAATCGGTACGCATATAGGTAATGAGTCCGATTGATTCCTCGTTTCCAATCTCCAGTCCTTCATAGAGTTGTTGGGCGATAAGCATCGTCCTTTTCGCGACAAAACGGAGTTTCCGAGACGCTTCCTGTTGTAAGGTGCTCGTGATGAACGGAGGGACAGGTCTCTGTCTTCGTTCCCGTTTTTGGACTTTTTCAACGAGATATGTCTGTGTCTTTGCATCCGCAGTGAGTTCTTTGGCACGCGCGTCGTCTATACGGAACCCGTAGTTATTAATTTCGCCCTTCTTTTTTCCGATCTTATGTAACTTTGCAGGGAAGAGATGTTCAATCTCGGTCGGTGTTAATGTTGCTGTGAGCGTCCAATATTCTTCGGGTTTAAACGCCTCAATTTCCGCTTCACGCTCACAAATAAGCCGTACAGCAACGGACTGAACTCTCCCAGCACTGAGCCCCGGTTTAACACTGCGCCACAAGATAGGGCTAATCTGGTATCCGACGAGCCGATCCAAGACGCGCCTCGCTTGTTGGGCGTCAACGAGTGCCATATCAATGTCGCCAGGTTTTTGGATTGCTTCTAAAATTGCGTTTTTGGTGACTTCGTTGTAGGTTATCCGGTAAATTGGCTTTTTCGCCTTTTTGAGTTCCTCAGAAAGATGCCAACAGATAGCTTCACCTTCGCGATCTGGATCGGCTGCAAGATAGATATTATCAACCTTACGCGCTTCGCTTTGAAGAGATTTTACGACCTTCCCTTTTCCTCGAATCAGGACATATTTGGGAGCAAAGGCATTCTCAATATCAACACCGAGTTCCTTCGGTGGGAGGTCGCGGATATGTCCAACGGAGGATTCGACAATAAAATCCCTACCTAAAATCTTTTTGATAGTCTTCGCTTTCGCCGGCGATTCAACAACGACGAGTGATTTTGGCATTTTTTAAACTATTGCTCCTGGACTGCCTTCTTGGTGCAAGCCTATAGAGGCTTGCGGGACAATATTTCGGGCAGGTTTTCGGTTGCGTCGCGACTGGATTGAGTTCCATTATGTTTGCGTCACGATTACACACTATTATTAACGTCTTATGTTACCAGTGGTTTCATGTTCCATTCATTAGTCTATATATGACATGTGTTCTATTTTTCGGATGGGGAAAGAAGAGAAAAGATAGTACCACATATCAGGAGGCGAAGGCAATCAGATCTATAAGCATCTGACGCATATTCGTCCGGTGAACGATCAAGTCAATGAATCCATGCTCCAGTAATGACTCTGCCTTTTGAAAGTTTTCGGGAAGTTCCTCACGAAGACTGGCAACGGCTAACGGACCCGCGAAGCCGATTCGTGCACCCGGTTCAGCAACAATCACATCACCGAGTGAGGTATAACTGGCAGTCGCCCCACCAAACGTTGGATCGGTGACAACAGAGATATAAAAAACGCCAGATTTGGCATACTCGGCGCAAGCGGCAGCAGTTTTTGCCATCTGCATTAAAGCAAGTGTGCCTTCTTGCATTCGCATCCCGCCACTCACGGAGACAATCACTAACGGCAATCGGTTTTCAAGTGCGCGTTCAATACATCGGGTAACTTTTTCACCGATAACAGAGCCACACGTGCCGCCTATAAATCCGACATCGCCAATCGCAATAGCGGTTGGATAACCCCCGATATTCGCTATTCCGGAGAGCATTTCGGATCTGAGTCCTGTTTTTGCGACATCCCTCTCCAGTTTTTCGGGATATTCTGGGAATTCCAGTGAATCAATAGAGTAGAGATTGGCATCGTATTCCTCAAAACTATCCGCGTCTATGATAAGGTTGAGTCGCTCGTGAGCACTCATATAGTGGTGGTAACCGCAGTGCGGACAGACCTTGAGATTTTTCGTCAATGTTTTTACCGCGATCTGCGCGTCGCAATTTCTACATGAAATTGTTTTTGAAGTTTCAGACATTTTTTAATGGGTAGAGCAAGGTTCGGAAACCTCAATAGGGAAAAATGGAAATAAGGCGAGGTTCGGAAACCTCGCCCAGTGAAAAAATAACTTGCGAATTTCAGTGTTAACGTCCGGCTTTCAGGCGACCCCAGGTTGTAGAGAGTTTCCCTGCGGCTTCAACAGAGAGTGCGTCCACACCCTGCTCCATGAACGTATTGATCTCATCCTCGCTCAAGGCACGATTCCAGAGACGGACCTCGTCAATAATGCCAGCGAAGACGTAGTTAAGACGTTCACAATCCTGTCCAATGCGCCACGGATCGTCATTGCCTTTGAGCTTACCGGGGACATCCCCATCAACTTCTTCTTTGCCGTCAATGTAGATTATGCCTTTCTTGGTGTCGTTGGTGAAAGCGATATGGATGAATTTCTCGGTGTCAGGCAAAGCGGTTGAAATGTCGTTGCGACCTGCTTCGGTTTCAAAACGGAGTTTGAAAGTGCCGCCTTCACTAAACAGTCCGTATTGGACTCTACCGCCACACCCACCGTGAACGGATTTACCGACAATTTGGCGTGTGCCGTTCCAATGTTCAGCGTTAACCCACGCCATAAACGTCATTGCATCCACATTCAGTTTGGGTGTGCTTTCAACAGTGACAAAAACATCGCTGCCTTCACCACCAAATTCCAACGCCTTCCCGAATTTGCCATCAACCCACTCCGGATTGTCAATTACACCGTGATGCTCGTTTCCGCTGAGATCTTCTGCTTCATCACCCTTGCCTTCGTCATAAGGGTGGTAAACGACCAAGCCGTCCAAAAACTCTTCTGGACCGATAGACATAGCGAAAGGTGCCACCACTAAAAGTAGTGTGATGGATAAACAAATAGTCATTTTCATCAGGTTTTCCTCCCTGTTAGGTAAAGATGAGGGATTTTCAATGAGAATAGGTCTATAGGTTTCCTAAAACCTTGTAGATAACAATTTGGGTTATTATAACAAACAGAGAAACACCTGTCAAGAGTTTTTAATTTTCCTGGCGGTTCGGTGAGGGCGGTTGAATTACCAACAACCCTCTCCGTATATCCGCCTGCGCCGTTGTTGCAGGCTACAATTTCGTTAAAACTACAGAATCTCATAGCTGCGGCTACCGGTTCCCAGCAACCTGCGCGTAATGAAATAGAGCACAGGCCAGAGGCTCATCATTAGAAAAACCTTGCGGTTCAGTTGCTGTTGGACCTCAGGCATTCAAGCCGAGTTGATTGCTCAACTCCATCAGTCGTCTATTAATTCCCGTTTTATCAATCCGATTGCCATCTACAAATTCTTGGTATGGCGGCAAGAGTCCGTCTGGAATCATGATGCGGGAATTCGCCTCTCGTAAAGCTAACAATCCCATGAAAAGCTGCATTTCCGGTGAATAGTCGGGTATGAAGTCATCCAATGCTTGGCGGAGGTCGGCATCTGTGAGTGTTTCACGTTGATTGCGTCTCGCGATGTTATTTGCGCGTTGAACAATCATAAACAGGTCCCGTGAAGTCAATCCATCGGTTGCTGAATCTCCGACAAGTGCTCGGAAATTGAGTTGCTCGGTGGCTTGTCCTTGACAGAATATCTTTAAGATTTCTATCCTACCTTCAGCAATTGGTGGCAGCAGGATTAGTTTGGTGTCGAAAATACCGTATCGTCGAAAAATCTGTGGCATTAGGTCTGGACGGCTTGATGCTCCGACCCATATCACTCTCCCGTGCAAAGATGGATCGCTAATAGCATTCACGAGGCTTTGTGGGAACGGTTGCTGTTCTTCTGGATGCGTTGCGGTTCGTGGCGATGCCTGTTCAATTTCATCAATAAAAACGACTGTCGGCGAAATACCACGGATGAAATTGACGGCGGCATTTAGATTCCGCTCATAGGTGTTTCCGTTCTCATTGATATTTACCGTTACCTCACCCACCTGACTGGCATAGCGGAGTTGGACAAACGTCATGTTTGCTTCGCCTGCGAGCAACTTCGCCGCGTAGACTTTACCGGTGCCGGGCGGACCCAAAAAAAGCATACCTCGCGGCACGCGCCGTAGATCCCGATGTCTCATCCCCTCCGCAATATCCTTAATTGTCCACATTGCATACCAGCCATCAGCAGAGGTATTCGTGTAGGTTTCACCGAGTTCAAGCACTCCGTGACTGAAAGTCTTAATGCTCTCACGTCGGTATTGCACAAGCGGTTCACCCTCCACTTTTTGTCGGGCAGACTCTGCTTGTTTCACAACGTCATGAATACCGAACAAATTGAGTCCTATTGTCTCGCGCGCAAGGGAATCTCTGGCACGCTTGCTTCCAAGACTTGCCCGCGTTTGCGAGGACAGATCCGAGATGTCATGGAGATATTGAATAAAATGGCGACGTTGCTCATAGTCTGGGAACGGGATTTCTATCAGCGGGATCTCTGGATTCACGATGAGATTCGGATGGATGTCAAACGTGTTATGCGTGAGGAGCAGAATGATGTGTCTCCGCTTTCGGATTTCCAAATCGGATGCCCAATTTTGCATCTGGTTGAAAAAGCGTTGTAGGTCATCGTTAGCGGCACTACTCAGGGAAGGGTCGTTTGGTGCGAGTTGCTCCAGAAAGTTGATAACCAACCCAACCTTCGCTCTGTCTTGCTGGAACAGATGTCTTAATCTTTCTTGCAGCTCTTCAGAAGGCTCCGGATCTATGTGCATGAACGGATCTTCGTGGGGTTTATCGAACGCCAAAGTCGCATTAATTCTTCGACGTGCGACCTGCGGATTGACGTCATGCTCATCGAGATCTGCATCTTCAACTTCCCGAAAATGCCGAAGTGTCTGAAGCCATGTCGCTATACTCTGGAAATGGAAAGCACCCATTTTCTCGTATTTCGGGACGACCTCCAGCATTTTTTGGGTCGCTCGCCACCGTCCAATATTTGGCAAATGGACACCTTGTGATGTATTATATCCCATGATGAGTTCACAACCCAATACATTGAGTTGCTCCATGAGATATTCTGTAGTCGGCAAGTAGCCGTAAACATCGTCATATAGCAAGTCTTGAACGTTAAAGTGGAGGAGAAATTGGTGTGCAGATCCGGCATTGTAGTGTCTTTTTATCTGTTCCCAAAACATCTTTTAATTTTACCTTGCGGGTCGGTCAGGTAGGTCTGGTGAATGAGGCACCTCTCCGTATATCCGCCTGTGCCGTTGTTGCAGGCTACAGATTGGGTCTATGAAAAGAAACAATTTTACCTTGCGGGTCAGTCAGGTAGGTCTGGGTGAATGAAGTGCCTCTCCGTATATCCGCCCTCCTAACACAGGTTTCCTATAGAGGAACCTGCGGGACAATGTTACGGGCTACGCCCTTAAGTTTAAAAAAACCTCCTAACTGCTAACTGAAAACCGACAACCATAAAAAGAGATAGGCGCGCTTGGGCAGCGCGCCTACAATGTTTTTAATGAGCAGTTTTAATGCCGCCCCATGTGGTGGCTAATTTCGCTTGAGGATCAACAGATACACCCGCTGCTGATGCCATACCAATCTCGTCAGCACTCAAAGCACGGTTCCAGAGAGAAACCTCGTCTATCAAGCCCGCGAAGACATAATTGAGACGTTCACAATCCTGCCCGATCCGCCATGGGTCGTCGTTGGCTTTCAGTTCGCCCGGCACTTCGCCCTCCACAACCACTTCAGTGTTGATGTAGATTGTAGCGGTTTCGCCGTCGTTGGTAAAGGCAACGTGAAGCCATTCACCTGTTGGTGGAAGATCGGTTGTGAGGTCGGCTCTGCCGCCTTCGGTTTCAAAGCGAAGTTTGAAAACACCCCCTTCGCTGAATAGACCGTATTGTGTTCTACCCGCACACCCACCGTGAACGGATTTACCAACAATCTGGCGCGTGCCGTTCCAGTGGTCGGCATTAATCCATGCCGCAAACGTACATTCGTTCACGTTCAAGAGATCCGTGCTTTCAACGGTGACGAACGCGTCGCTACCTTCGCCGCCAAAGCGAAGGGCACCGCCGATGTACCCGGAATCCCAGTCAGGATTGGAAATTTCACCATCGTGTCCGTTGCCGCTCGCGTCTGCCGCGAGTGTGCCTTCTCCCTCATCGTAAGAATGATGTAGGACAAGCCCATCTGTGAGAGCCGCCAAGGCGAAGGGTGTGAATAACATGGACAGTGCCACTGAGAAACACACAATCCCAAAGAATGAGAACTTGCAAGTCGATATTGCGTTTTTCATGTTTTTGCCTCCTGTGAAAAATATAAGACATTATAACAAGTTACATTGATTCTGTCAAAGAAAAACAATTCCAAACCAGAAACATCCAGTTTTCGACGCTATTGGAAAGTCTGAACGTTAGAAACACAGCAAGGTTACGAACAGCAGAGAATAGACACGCAAGCTCCAAATCGGACTTACAAGGTTCCCTCCGAAAAGCAACTATTTTTGTCTTGACGACCGGACGGAAGTCTGCTATAGTGAAGCCCAGAAGCATCCCACCAGAAGGAGCCATCAAACTTCAATTCGGTGATGTAATCAAGGCGGAGAGGGATTGAACATCACGAACGGAAAGCCAGAACAGCAAAGATATGAGAAAAACACGGGGCGATTTGACCCGAGGGAGTCCCCTAAGACACCTGCTACGGCTGTCAGGACCGATAATACTCAGCTACATGCTTCAAGAGGCATTCAACATCGTCGATATGATCTTCGTTGGAAGGCTCGGTGCGGGTGCGATAGCGGCTGTTGGGGTGAGCGGAAACTTAATCCGATTGATCGGGGTTTTCTCGCTTGGCATTTCAACGGGAGCGGGGATTATGGTGGCGCAGTATCTCGGAGCAAGGAACCTCGCCCAAGCCGAGCACATCGCTATGCAGTCAATCCTGTTAGCCGTTTTTTTCTCTGTTGGTGTAACTCTCGTCGGCTACCCCTTGGCTGAACAAGGTTTACTCGCCGTCAGAATGGTGGATCCGGAGGTACTGAGGCTCGGCACGACTTACATGCATATCATTCTCGCCGGTATTAGTGCAATGTTCGTGTCGATGACGCTCGGCTCCGTCTTTCGCGCCGGTGGTGATACAATCACTCCGATGGTGGTGCTGATCTTCGCAACGTTGATTAACATCGTGCTTGATCCGTTATTGATTTTCGGTTTATGGGGATTCCCAAAACTCGGAGTCGCAGGTTCGGCGTATGCGACGCTTATCGGGCGCGGCGCGAGCGTGATTATTCTATTCTATCTCTGTTGGAGTGGACGTGCTCCTGTTTCATTTCGGAGCGTTCGGTATCAGGTAGATTTCGTGGAGATGCTTGACATTTTAAGGCTCGGTGTTTACAGTTCTATGCAAGGGTTTTGGCGGCATATCTCGCGACTCGGCTTCCTGTGGGTCATCGGACCCTATGGTAAGACGGTTGTAGCAGCATATACGATCTGCATGCGGCTTCGGATCCTCGTAATGAATCCCGGTTTCGGCATTGCAAACGCAGTTGTTCCCTTAGTCGGACAGAATTTAGGTGCGAATCAGATAGAACGTGCCGAGAGATCAACACGAGTGGCGAACCTGTTAGGTGCCGCGATCATGACAGTCATCGGTGGCGTTTTCTTCCTTTTTCCACAGACATTCATCCGGATTTTTACACCGGAATCGGATGTTATTGAGATCGGTATCGTTTATCTACAATTTCTGTCCCCGACGTTCGGATTCATCGCCTTTTCGCTTATCTTAGGAAGAGCACTCAACGGTGCTGGAGATACCTTCTCTCCGATGGTGATTACACTTGCGGCGCAGGTCGTCGTTGGTTTGGGACTCGTGATTCTACTCTCGCACTTCATTGGGCTTAATGGCGTATGGTCAGGAATCGCCCTCTCAAACGTTGTGCAAGGCATCGCGATGTGGCTCTGGTACAGTACTGGAAGGTGGAAGGCAATAAAGCTTGTTAAAAAGAAACCAAAAGCGGCGTAGGACACAGGACAGCAAATGTATCCTACAAAAAATTCAGAAGGAGTTACCTAATGACGGAAACCTACAAAGGTTACGTAAACCCACAACTGGTTATCTCTGCTGAGGAATTGAAAGGCACACTCGATGACCAAACGTTCTGCATCGTCGATACGCGACCGACGTATGAATATATCCGCGGACACATCCCGGGTGCGCTTCATTTAGATTTATTCGGTTTAAGCCTCATTGATACTCGGAAAGAGACATATGATGCCTTTATGTGGATGATAGCATATCTGTTTCAGCAACGCGGTCTTGATCCGAGTAAACCGATTGTATGGTATGAAGACATATCAGGAACGCGCGCCTCGCGGGGGTTTTGGTTTTGCGAATACTTGGGGCATCCAGAAACCCGTCTATTAGATGGCGGTTTCAAGGCGTGGCTATCAGCAAATGGACCTGTTAGTACAGCGGGTGCTGAACCGCCGGAGGTTCCACCTTTTCCGATAAATGCACAACACGATATACACATGGACGCTGATGTGATCCGTGTCCTGCTAAACCGAGACGACTTTGTTCCGCTTGATACACGCACCGACGATGAACACTACGGTAGGGTCGCTCGCGCAGAACGAGCAGGTGCTATTCCCGGCTCTATCCACATTGAGTGGCTCAATAACCTTGACGAAGCGGGGGCATTCAAACCTGCTGATGAACTCCGGGAGATGTATGAAGCCGTTGGTATTACACCGGAGAAACAGGTAATGTGCTACTGACAGGGGGGCTACCGCTCTTCCCAAGCCTATTTGGCGTTGCGGCTCTTGGCATATCCAAAGGTGAGCAACTACATAGGTTCATGGAAAGAGTGGGGTGACCGGCTGGATCTGCCGGTCGAGATCCCGCAAGTTTAGTGGATGATGGGACTACGTTGTTAAATTCCAGATTTGCGCCGCAGTCCCACCCAAAATTTGTTCCTGATCGTTATCTGTCAGGAATGGAAGCCCTTCGCGGATGAGTTGGAGTTCCTGCGCTAAGGAGGGCCAGTTATGCTTTTGTCTGTGATGACCGGGATAGCCTGTCCCCCATACCGTCCGTTCCGCTCCGAAAACCGATAGCAACTTCTCAATAAACGGATGCACATCTGCGTAAGGAAACGCTTGCTGTGAGCGTCCAGCGACATCCGATAGTTTCAAGTGGACGTTGTTATAACGTGCGAGTTCCACAATCGGTTGGAACGCCGTTTCATCAGCATCCAGTTGTGGGTATCCCATGTGATCAAGAATAAGTCTCAGATGCGGATACCGTTGTGCGATGACGGCAACCTGATCCGCAAACGCAGCGCGTAGGTGAAATTGGATGATCGCATCCAACGCCGCTATCTCTTCCCACATCGGTCCATTCTGTTGGGTGAGTAAAATCTTTTCATCGGGATAGTACATCGGATGGAAGCGGAACCCTACTAAGCCTCGCTCTTTTATCCAATAGCGGACCTGCTCAGCGTTGTTTGGATCTTGTGGGTCGATTAAGCCGTGTCCGATAAACCGATCTGGAAAACGTTCTACCGAATCCGCGATGTAGCCATTATCCCAAGTGGACCAACTCGTCTGCACGAGGACTGTCCAGTCTACATCGTGCGCGTCCATCTCTGATAGGAGTTCGTCGGCAGTGCCGGGTTCATCTGGATAGGAATTCCAACTCGGTGCGGTGGGCCCGACAGGATACTTCGGGGGATCAATTTCCCAGACATGGACATGGGTATCTACAATCATAAAAAACTCCTCACGCACTACGTTTAGAATAGAAATTGAGCGTCCACTGTCTCTCCAGCATCTAACGTTGCACCGGATGGAATCGTGATTAAGCCGTTTGCCAAGACGAGTGAGTGCAAAATACCTGATCCTTGGGGTCCTGTTGTTTCGGCAGTGTAATGTCCATTAGATTCTTTGAGAATCGCTCGCATATAGTTAACGCGTCCGTCCCTGTTGGTAATGGGTTCGGTTAAAGTGGCTTTAAAAGTCGGACGCAACAGTTCTGTATGTCCCGCCATTTTGAGGAGCGCAGGTCGCACGAAAAGTTCAAACACAACGAGCGAAGAGACCGGATTGCCCGGCAATCCAAAAATAGGTTTTCCGTCCGAAATACCGTAAGCCTGCGGTTTTCCGGGTTTCATCGCGACGCGCCAGAAGTTAACTTCACCTAATCTCTCCAATACACTTTTCACAAAGTCGTGCTCCCCTACCGAAACACCACCACTTGTAATCAAAGCATCCGACTTCGCGAGTGCCGCTCGAAAGGTGCGTTCTATTTCTGCTTCATCGTCAGGAACAATACCCATATCAATTGGTATGCCTCCTGCTTCCTCGACCTGTGCATAGAGACCGTAACGGTTGCTCTCTCGAATTTTTCCCGGTTCAAGAGGTTCGCCGAGTAACAAGAGCTCATCACCTGTCGAAACAATCGCTACGGTAGGTTTGCGATAAACTGTAGCCTCTGGGCGATTAAGGGAGGCGAGCATTGAAACTTCCGGCGGACGTAGGTATTTCCCTTTTCCCATGACCTGCTGTCCCTCTGCTACACTTTCACCTGTGAAACGGACGTTTCCAGTTTTGTCAATACTCTCAAAAATTTTGACTCCGTCCCCATCTCGCTGGGTCACCTCTTGCATTACAACTGCATCGGCACCCTCAGGCATCATTGCCCCGGTCATGATACGTGATGCTTGCCCGGCTGCGACCTGTTTTGTTGGGGCATATCCCGCG
The DNA here is from genome assembly GCA_965220065.1 of Candidatus Poribacteria bacterium. GTDB lineage: Bacteria > Poribacteria > WGA-4E > WGA-4E > WGA-3G > WGA-3G. The sequence continues at coordinate 1,188,371 of OZ244804.1, read as the reverse complement.
GCGATGGTTTCTACAACCGAAAGAACGGCAGGTTTTGCTTCGGAAGCGTTTTTCACATCCGCTGCGCGAACCGCATACCCATCCATTGCTGAATTGTCGAACGGAGGAATGTTTTCTTCGGCATGCAGTGCCTCTGCGAGAACGTAGTCCGTGCAACTCAGAATTTCCCGCTTTTCCGTGGGTAAAACTGGAATGGTATTTAACATCTGTTGGCGGGCTTCTTGAACACTTAGCATCTAAATTTTTTCTCCTTTGCATAATCTCATACTGAATATAATAAAGCATCGCGCCGATAAGTGCAAGGGCATTAATTTTCATCTTCCAGTTGAGGTATCTTCATTAGACGAGCGATCTCTCGGTCCCAATACTTACTGACTGCTGACTGCTAATGGCTGACTGCTTCTTTTGAAGTTTATTTGACATTGGCATAATCGCGTGATATAATATATCGCAAGTTTTTTTGGGTGATTTTAACTTTGATGATAACACAGGCAGAGATTATGAGAAACGGCATCGCTTTCCCAAACACGCTTGCATATAAGCATCGTTTGAAAATCGGCATTTCAATAGGTTTATGTTGTTATGTTGCGCTGCTGTGTATCATCGCACTCACGCACGATCACGACCATTGCGAACACGCCCATTCTGAGGAAACCTGTGCAGCCTGTTTCTACTGCAGCCAACATGTTGGAGAGGGGATTGCGTTCGTTGCATTCACCGCTCCGTTCCTTCCCAATACGGTGCTTCCGCTGTATGAGGGTTCCGTTTTTCTTCCTTTAAGACTCACCACGAACACGCGCAGTCGTGCCCCACCTGTATTCTCCGATGAACTTCCAGATTTTGCTTAAAGACAAATCTGTTTCTATTTTATATTTCTACGTTGTCCAAAGGGTGAGGGAGTACTTGCACTCGTCCTCCATTCGGATACCTATGCTTTAAGGGTTATCAGTTAAAAAAAGAGGTTTTGCTTGGGGTTCCCTTAGTTAAACGAAAACCTCTTAACCATCAACGCATGCTTTAACGCTTATAACGGCGGATTTTTGCTTAGGCGTTTCTTCAAGTTGATGGTTAAAACCGGCGACTGATAACTGAAAACCATTTAAATTTCGTTTTAGAAAGCCCACACGCGGCTTTTTCGCGCCGTGTGTTATCAGATAAATAGGAGAATACAATGTTGACGCACGTTTTTGGATACGGCTTTTCTGCCGCTATCTCTCGATTAATGCTACTGAGTTTTGTTGCCTTCCTTCCCTTTATTGGGGGGTGTGGTGAAGATGACAACCCCATTCTTGATGATGATCATGACCATGACCACGACCACGATGCCCCCATTCACGCCGATGTTGACGGCTTCTTTCTGGAAGTCGGTGGAAAGGAGGTCTATCGTCAGTTTCAAGGCACTGCTAGCGGTGGGCTCACCGTTGGCGTCGGTCAAGAGATTGAGGTCCATGCCGTATTTCTTGATGCAAACGGTGCCGAAGCCCACCTTCATGAAGTAGAAGCCGTGGATGACCATGGACATGAGGAAGAATTCGGCTTGGGCTTGTCGGATTACGACTCCGCCATTATTGCGATCCATCTGGACCACGATGAACACGAAGACGAACACGAAGACGAACACGAAGACGAACACGAAGACGAACACGAAGACGAACATGGACACGAAGAGCACAGTGAAGACGAGTTACCGTTTGGACTCGAGGGTTTGAAGGTAGGTACAACGAAAATCAAACTCCAACTGCTTCACGGCGATCATCCCGATTTCACGGCGGCACTGCTGATACCGGTCACCGTCCAATAAAGGGAGATGTCCATGTTAGGCATTTATAGAGGACGTACGCGGTCCCCTTGTAGGTGTCCCTTCCCAGCAACGGGTGGGAACCCTGGTTTGAAACCGCACCTACCGCGGGGGGATATGCAGAATTCTGCGATTTTGCGTGAGTCCTGTTATAAGGGTTTGCCGAGATCTTGTCGGATAGGGGCACTTTTCAAGGGGGTCTGTCTATGTGTGTTGGTGTTCGGAGCGGTAAGTCTGCCCTACTGTTATGGAGGGGAACACACTGCTCAAAACCCACCGTATTCCTTGGAGGGTGAAGTTGTCGAAAAACTTAGACATGCCCAACTCGGCGATGTTACCGTCCATATTAAGGGACTTGAAGAAAGCGTCCGGACGGATGCAAGGGGTCGGTTTAAGTTCGACGCAGTGCCCGAGGGACAGCAAACGCTTCAGTTCTTGAAAGTCGGTTATCAGCGGTTTGAACAGGTCGTTGATGTCAATGCCTCCACGCCCTATCTCAAAATTGAACTGTCGGTGTTGCCGTTTCAACTGAACACCATCAGAGTCTACGGTTCAAATCGCTATCTGTCACAGTTTGAGGAAACTACCGATTTAGCATTGGATGAGGAAGAACTCCAAAGGCGGTTAGGTATGACCTTGGCGAACACATTGGCAGATGAGACCGGCATTTCAGAACGAACCATGGGACGGGCAACTGCCCGTCCTGTTATTCGAGGGTTGGGCGGGGACAGGTTGCTGATTCTTGAAAACGGCGAACGCACAGGCGATAAATCCGCCTCTAGTGCTGACCACGCTGTATCGATTGATCCGACGACTGCTGAGGGCGTTGAAATTACGCGGGGTCCCGCATCGCTCATTTACGGCTCAAGTACACTCGGCGGTGTTATCAACGTCAAAAGCAATCATATACCCCAAATTCTACCGAGACGGCTCGATATGCATCTAACGTTCCAGAGCGAATCTGTCAACTCAGGTTTGACCGGAACGACAGGTTTTACTGTCCCAATTGGTGATTTTGCGGGGAGTGTCGAATGGAATCGGCGCCTTGCGTCTGACATACGAACGCCGGTGGGTGTACTCGAAAACACTGGCCTTTCAAATGTCAATTTTTCAGGGGGTGCCTCGCTGATTAAGCCGTGGGGTTTCATCGGTGCCTCTGGGAGCAGTTATCGTTCAGATTACGGCGTTCCCGGCTCCCCAGAAGGACATATTAGCGGGGTTGACATCGCACTCGACAAGCAACGTTATGAAGGACAGATGGAGTACCGCCTCAATACAGCGATGCTTGAAAAGGTAAGACTCCAGACTGCCTATACGCGTTATCAGCATCAAGAGTGGGAGTCAAACGGGAGACTCGGTGTTGAATTCGGTCTGTTAACCTATAACGTTTCAGTGATGGCGCACGTGTTGGGCAACGCCGTCGCAGGCGTTTGGGGAGAATACCGAGACCATGCCACAGACGGATTTTATTGGACCCCGCACACCCGTGAATTCGCGTTGGCGGGATTTTATCTAAATCAGCGTAACTTCGACAAATTCACCTTACAGGGGGCTATCCGCTACGACCTTAGGCGTTCGGAACCGTTTCGACCGGGGGCAGTTGTCCGAGCCGGAACCGTCCAACGCCGCGATTTCAACGGTTTCTCCGGGGCTACCTCTGGAATTTACCATTGGACGGATAGGTTGAGCACCGGGGCAACCCTGATGAAAACGTTTCGCGCACCCGGAATTGAGGAACTTTTTAGCGATGGTCCCCACTTGGCTATCTATTCCTATGAGATTGGGAATGCAGAACTCGGACCTGAGAACGGATATGGCACTGAACTCTTCGTCAAATACGCAGAGGACAGGTTTAGACTCAATCTCGCGCTTTTCAGGAATCAGATACAGAACTATCTCATTCCGATGAACAGCGGTGAAAAAGAGTGGGGCAGTGGTGCCGCGGGATGGTTATGGATTTACCAGTACATGGGACACGATGTTGTGATGGATGGGGCTGAAATCCAAATAGGGGGTGAGGTCCTCTCACAGGTCCATTTTCAGTTGAATATGAGTTACGTCAACGGAACGCTTCAAGCCAATGGGCGACCGCTGGAGCGTGTCCCACCCCTCAACGGTAAATTCGTCATCAGTTACACACCCGCCCCGTTGCATTTGCATGTCACATCCCGGTTTGCAGGAAGCCAAACCCGACTCGGCGAATTTGAGGAACCCACGGACGGCTATCTCGTCTATGATATCGGCAGCTATCTCAATTTTTCGTGGTGGCAGCTTGAAAATATGGTGGTTTTCGAGATTGAAAACCTCTTGGATACGGCATACCGCGAACATCTATCCCGGATCAAGGCGGTCATGCCGGAGCCGGGGCGGAACGTGAAGTTTCTGTATAAACTTAATTTTTGAAAGTGTAGGACGGGGCGATGGTTTTTATCATCGCCCCGTTCTTGATTTCTAAGGAGATAGAAGTGAAAAGATATTTTAACAGCGAATTAGCAGATACGACTGGGGCGTGTCTCTCTGTGGCGTGCGCGGCGTGTCTCCCTTTCGCATGCGCGATCCATTGCCTCGCGATGCCGCTTTTAGGAACAGTTTTACCTTTGATTGGGTTGAGTTTCCTTGTGGATGAGCGTGTTGAGTTTATCCTTATTGCTAGCGCAATTGGACTGGCAATCGGGAGTTTAGCGTGGGGTGTTCGACGCCACCGGAACTGGCGAGCGTTTTTGGTACTGATAGCGGCATTGGCATTCATCGCTACCGCTCAGACAGCCGTTGAAGGCACTTTTGAAGTGGTCTTTTACAGTATCGGCGGCGTTTTACTCGCATCGGCGCACCTCGTGAATCGGCATCTCTGTAAGACCTGTTTAACATGTGAGGCAGAAAAGATATAAAATTATGCAGAGAATATATATTTCAGTGTGTTTGATAGGTATACTGGTATGGGCTGGTTGTGATCCGAAGGGACAACCGGATGCTGCCACAGGCAATAAACTTCGCGTTGTTGCCACGATCGGTATGATTACTGATATTGTTAAAAATGTTGGCGGTACGCGCGTTGAGGTGACCGGGATGGTGGAACCTGGCGTAGACCCACACTTTTACAACCCGACGCCTAAAGATGTTCAAGGACTCGGTTTAGCACACATCATCTTCTATAATGGGATGCACCTTGAAGCAAAAATGGTGGACATCCTTGCGAAGATGTCGGAGGACACGCTGACGGTCGCCGTAACAGATGCCGTAGATCGGAGTCTGCTGCTAGCACCTCCAGAATACGAGGGACTCTACGATCCGCACTTATGGTTTGACGTGAAGCTTTGGATGCAAGCGGTGGAAAGGGTTCGCGATGCCCTGAGTGAATTCGATGCCGATAATACTGTCCTGTACCGAAGCAATGCCGAACGCTACCTCACGAAACTCATGGAACTCGATGCATACGTAAAGTCGCAAGTGGAACGCGTGCCATCTCAGCAACGCGTCCTTGTGACGGCGCACGACTGTTTTAACTACTTTGGAAAGGCTTATGGGTTTGAGGTCCGCGGATTACAAGGTGTGAGCACCGCGACAGAAGTCAGTATCGCGGATGTACAGGAATTGGCGACGTTTATTGCGGAGCGGCGTATCTCTGCTATTTTTGTAGAGTCATCTGTCTCTTCACGGAGTCTCGAAGCGGTGAAAGCCGCTGTGAAGTCAAAAGGATTTGATGTGAAGATCGGTGGTGTGCTCTTCACAGACGCTATGGGAAATGAGGGGACACCTGAAGGCACCTACATCGGGATGATCCGATATAATATTGATACGATTGTACATGCTTTGATTGGGAAATCGGAGTTATAACCTGTTTCTACAAGAGAATCGGGGATTCTCACTTCTTATACAATGGAGTCCATACAACAGTGCTGAATTTTTTCAATTCGCAAAAAGAGAAGGACCCACGGCAACTCGCCCAAGTCAAATCGTGGGTCTCCGAAGCCTTTAACCTATCAGAAGACGTCTCCGTGATGATTACTCAGTTGCAATGCACCGAAGAAGGCTGCCCGCCTATTGAAACGGTCATTGCGATCATGGAAACACCGGGAAAGCCCCGGCAATACAAGATTCACAAACCGCTGGCGGATGTGAAGCAGACGGACATCGTTAGCTTGACCGCTGGCTAAATTTAACAAGGAGAGAAAGATGAACACAGCCATGCTAAACAATCAAGTCCCGGTCACCGTGTTGACGGGCTTTTTGGGGTCTGGTAAAACCACGCTTCTCAACCGCATTCTCACCGAAAACCATGGCAAACGTATCGCCGTCATCGAAAACGAGTTTGGCGAGATCGGTGTTGATAATGATTTGGTTATCGGTGCCGAAGAAGAGATTTTCGAGATGAACAACGGTTGCATCTGCTGCACGGTGCGCGGTGATCTCATCCGCATTTTGGGGAATCTGATGAAGCGTCGCGATAAGTTCGACTACATCATGGTCGAAACCACAGGACTTGCGGATCCCGGGCCAGTTGCTCAGACGTTCTTCATGGACACCGAAATGCAGGAGAAACTGCAACTGGATTCCGTCACGACGCTGGTGGATGCCAAACACATCTGGCAGCACATCGATGACAGCGACGAGGCGCGTGAACAGATTGCCTTTGCCGATGTCATTTTGTTGAACAAGATTGACCTTGTGACCGAGGGAGAGTTAGAGCAACTGGAAGCCAGAATTCGCAGCATGAACGCTGCAGCGAAGATTTATCGAACGAAAGATGCTGTGGTTGAAATGGACAAGATTCTCAATGTCGGCGGATTCGATCTGGATCGGGCGATGGAGGTTGATCCACAGTTTATGGAACCGGAGTATCCCTTTGAATGGGCTGGTGTTTATAACCTTTCGGTAGGCACGCATGAACTGGTTCTCCAAGAAGGTCCTGACCCGACGATGAAAGTCGCGTTGGTGCCCGTAAGTGCGTCAACCGATGAAGCTTTGGAGGCTGCTGTTGAGCCAGTCGTTATGGTTTTCTCCGATGATGAGTATGAACTTTCGGCGGGTGGCACCCTTCAACCGATCGGACACCTCATTGCGTTGAATCTCACAGCGGACGAATTACGCTTTGACGTGCAAATTGGTCGCTCGGGTACTTACGCACTGTTTACCGAGCATCACCCCGACGAATTTCAAGCACAACTTTTTGGCAGCGATACCCTTGTCAAACCCGTTGTTGAACGCGAATTTAAGCCAGACCACGAACACGATGACGAAGTTACATCGGTCGGCATCACAACCCCCGGCGACCTCGACCCCGACCGGCTAAACGATTGGATTAGCACTCTGCTTCGGACAAAAGGTCCCGACATCTTCCGCATGAAAGGTATTTTGAGCATCAAGGGTCAGCGAGACCGATTCGTCTTCCAAGGTGTGCATATGCTCTTCGACGGGCGCCCCGACCGCCCGTGGGGTATTGAACCGCGTTACAATAGCCTCATCTTCATCGGGCGCAACCTCGACCGGGCCGAATTGACTGAAGGATTTGAAGCATGTCTCGCTTAAGCAACCTGCATAACCGCTTTTTCCAGCCCTCTCAACTGCGCGAAAATTGGACCGCAACCATCAGCGACCACGTCATTGATCTGGCGTGGTCCCCTGATGGGAGATACATCGCTGCCGCGTCGGTTCTCGGTCCGGTGACAATTTTTGAAGGGCGTCATCGAGCGGTTATCCATACCTTTGAAGGGCATGAATTCGGCACAATGTCAATCGCTTGGCGTCCAGACAGTAAGGTGCTTGCAAGCGCAGGACAAGATGGGAAAATTCGGTTGTGGGATATGGCGAGTGGCGAAGCGACCCATTCGCTTGACGGGGGTGCCGCATGGGTTGAGCACTTGGCTTGGAGTGGCGGCAAAAAACCGATACTCGCCTCTGCCGCGGGTCGGAAGCTGAAATTCTGGAACGCTGTCGGTGATCTTGTTCGCGAATATCTCGACGATCAGAGCACGATTTCTGATCTCCAGTGGAGACCGCGTGTAAAGCAACTTGCCTCGATTGCCTACGGCGGTGTCACGCTGTGGGACCCACAACAGTCGGAAGCCGTCCGCCGATTGGAATGGAAAGGCTCATCACTGGTGATTGCGTGGAGCCCTGACGGCAAACACATCGCCACCGGAGATCAAGATTCGACCGTACATTTCTGGATTATGTCTACCGGTGAGGACTTGCAAATGTCTGGCTATCCCACGAAAGTGCGAGAACTCTCGTGGGATGCTACGAGTCGATACTTGGCTACGGGAGGCAGTCAGGAAGTTACGGTGTGGGATTGTTCCGGTCGCGGACCGGAGGGGACCAGCCCCATTACGCTTTCTAGGCATCAGGATTTTCTCAGCGTTGTGCGTTTTCAACATCGCGGAAAACTGCTGGCTTCAGGTGGTGCTGACGGTCTGGTCTACGTCTGGCAATTGCGAGGCAGAATGAGTTCTCTGGCAGTTTATGAAGCCGCTCTGGCAGCGGGGGTCACAAGCCTTGTTTGGTCACCGAATGACCAGTACATTGCTGTTGGTGACGAGTCGGGTGGAGTGAGCGTTTTTTCGATAAGTTAAAGTTCAGCATTCAAACGGAGCCAGTTGCCGAGTTCTTAGTTTGGTTATTTAACCAAGGGTGGTGCATAAATATCCTCGTAGGGGTGTTTTTGCCTGGGTGTTTCCGCCAGGTTCCCCAACCCGTAAGATGAACAGATAGCAGTTTGCCGGAGGGCGAGGGAACCTCGCCCCTACGATCAAATCAGATACCACCATTTTGAAACTGGATAGAACACTACCGGTGTGCTGTTTTGAGCGCACCCCATACAGTCGTCAATTTTCCGGAGGCGCCAACAGCAGACGGTTGCTGTCCTGATTGATCAAGTTCCGCGGCGGTCAAAGGACGATTCCACACCTTCACTTCATCAATCAATCCCTTGTAAAATCGGTTCAGATGCTCTCCAACCCAAATTGACTGACCGCTGTTGATGTCCTTTGTATTGTCATCAACTTCATCAATCAACTTACCGTCTATGTAGAATCGGATCTTTTTTGCTTTCTGATCTCGGACCCCCGCGAGGACATGCCATTTGTCATCGTTCAGGAAGTCCGGCGAAGTTATCCCAGCACTATTGGCACGTCCCTTATCCCGGACACTAAAAGCCATTTTGCCACGAGTCGCTGGGTTATCGCCGCTGACAGAGAGTATCCAAACCGCATCAGTACCCGGACGATAGTTCCCGACAATCCCATCGTTCTTTGGTGGCTCATCATCCGTTTTTATCCACACTTGAACTGTTAGTGAATCGCCAGTGGAAAAGGTAATTGAATCTTCCAAGGGGACTTCAACAAAGGCACTCTTGCCGTCAAACTCCAACGCTTCACCATGCTTTCCAGCGACCATCTTTGCGTTGCCGTTAATGATCCCATCATTGCCTTCCTCAGACAGATCTTTTGTGGTATCGCCTTGAATGGTATCTTTGTCAAAACTCAGATGCAGCACTAATCCGTCCGGCGGATTGGCTTTACTACACGGTGCAAAACTGATGAGTATGCCCATCACTGCGAAAACCATAAAAACGCTTTTCATGATAAACTCCTTTTGAGGGGTTAACGAAAAATAAGAGGGTTTCGGAACCAGTGAAAATACGCTTAACTGCGTGCCACCACATCAATTGCAAAAATGATAGCAGATTTAACGAAAAGAGTCAAAAGAAGTTCTTATTTCAGATCACATTTAAGGAAGGACAACTGTGCTACAAAAAAAAACAAAATATTAAAAAGGAATAACAGCCCAACGGGAAAAATCACACTTTGATATGAAATGCGCTCTTCAAACCTTGGTATAGCGTTTGGGTCCACCGGTTTCTGAGACAAACCCTCTCTCACAGGATAGATATGTAAACTCTCCGGGTCGTTTCGATCCTCCGTTTTGATGAAATCTATAAACGTTTGCCTATAACGGCGAACCTGTTTGACGAAATTCATATAACTGACGATCCCTGTGTTCGCAAGCCCTTCCATTGCATATTGAAAGCACACTATCGGGGAGATTTGCGTGAGTTCGCGGGCAAGTTTCACCTGCCGCAATTGTTGGTCTACATGTTCATCGACGATGCGTGTTTTCGTTTCGTACCTTCTCTTAAAATACGTCGCCCAGCGGCGCGCTGCTGATGGGTTATCAGGCGCGGGGGCTTCGCTTAACTTTGTTGTCTCTAATAATTCCGTCGGGCGAAATTCGTCCTCAATGTTTGCCAATTGCGCACGTTTTCGAGAGGAGATGATCTCTATTGATGGGATGGGATCAAGGGTGCCAACGAAGAGTCCAAGTAGACTCGGAAAGATAAATGCCAAGCATACCCAAGTTAATAGCAACCACACTAAACTGGTAATGGCATTTGATACCCGACTGGAGAAAAACAGTCCGAGAAAAATGAAGATAGAAATATGCAACGCGAAGAGTCCAATCATTCCTACAATCCGAAGCCAACTGCCTGCATCAAAAGGGATGTTCCCTGAAAGATAGATGACCAGTAGGTTCATGAGGATACCTATTATGAGCGGCACCATGAGTGTAAAAAACGTGCCCAGATATTTCGCGAATAGCATCTGCCCTCGGGAAATCTGGTTAGACATCATGAGGCTCAGTGTTCCCTTTGCCCGTTCCCCGGCAATGGCATCGAAAGTGAAGAAAATGACAAAGAAACTCATGAAGATACCGATGAATACCCAGTCGATTTTGATCAGTGTGGTCGCGTCACTGCCATGATTTGAGGGTAGGTATTCAAGTGTCCAGACTTCCCGCCAACTGTAGTCTTCTGCTACACCACCGCTACCTCCACGACCGCCTCCATGCGCTGCAATGGGGATAGCGTTAGGGATGAGTTCAGCAGCCCCATCAGCACAAAATTTGAATCGACTCGGACGCTTGTAAATCTCGCCGGGACCCCGCATCGCGAGTTTCCCTAAACTCTCGTCGGCATCGTCTTTGACCCGAGATAATCTTCTTTCCATCGCGAGGGTATACGTATCGACCTCTTCTCTATATCCACTATCGCCGAAGCCGTATATGAACGCGTTTGCCACCATGAGAACAGGCAGCAGAATTATCATCAAGACGAACCGCAGCGTCATGAGGTTGTGATATATCTCTTTTTTCGCAATATGCCAAATCATTTTAATAGTTGTCAGGGGTCAGTTAACAGTTATCAGGCACAAGAGGTTTTCGTTTAACAAAACCCTCTTTTATAATACAAGTTGCGACTTACCAGATTTTAGGAATGACGTTTCCTGCGTTTTGTACCGTCCACTATTCGTTTGCAGATATCGAGGCACAGACTAACAGTCTATGCTACAACTTCAACTCATATCATACCGGAGGAACGATACGTATGTGCCCATGAACAGAATGATATTCCACGCCAACAAAATAAAAACGTCGCCTAATGCGCGCGAGAGGCTTTCAGAAAGGAAATTATATTGATGCTGAAAAACGGGCAGATCTACGAACTCAGCTTTTCCTTTATCGCTGGAAAACCACGCCCGCGCTGAAAATACATCTTTACTGACGAGGTAGTCAACAACTTGACGTTTATAACTTCTCGCCTGTCCGATATAATCATTATAACTTTTCCTATTCGTGTTTGTAATTGCGCCGACAGCAAAACGGTATGCGTCGGCGAAGGAGATCCGGGAAATGTCCTTGGCGAGTTGCCTGTTCCTTTCACCAGTATCTTCCCTCCGTTTGAGAATTTCCTCGCCTCTATTTGCGTAGTCAATGCGAAGGGGTTCTTGATAGCCTAACACTTCCTGAAATTTGGAGACATCAGCGTTGTGAATCGGTTTGATGGTGTAGAACTCTATAAACTCAAGTTCCCATGGTGAACTCATAGTCATGCCTAACGTGATCGGTCCCTCATGAGAAATGGCACTTGCTGGGTAATTATATCCCCACTTCTTGAGAATATAGGCATCCCGTTTCTCCTTGAAATCATCCCATATCTCTCTAACCTGTTGCCGAGCCTCTTTTTCAGATTGAAGTTTATACGGCGGGAATTTCGCGACTGCGAAGGTTGCTATGTTAGAGTGGACGATTGTTAGAATTCCCCAGATAAACATTGAAAGGATCAGTGTTGTCGCGGCTTCCTTTGTCCATACGGATAAAAGCATCCCTAAAAGATAGCAGATTGACACATACAACAGCGAAACAAGGAGTACCATAACGAGGCGTAGCAGATCGCCAACATTCAAATCAGTAGCAGGAGAGGCATAAGCAATAACGATTCCGATAGTGAAACTCATCACCACAATCGGAAACAGGGACAACAGACCGCCGAGGTATTTCCCAAGCATGAGTGCGTCCCTCGGAATCGGATTAGATAACACCAGTTTTAGTGTGCCGTCCTCTCTCTCCCCTGAAATTGTGTTGTAAGCGAATAGGATCGCCAACGCACTCAGCACGATTTTGAAAACAAAAATGACATCGACGGAAAGGAATATCGAGAGGAAAGGGTTATCCGACCCTTGTTTCTGTGCTTCCTTTTCCCAAATAGGGGTGGCAAGTTTAATGCTCACCATATCCGCCCCGGATTTTTCCATGCCGACGTTAAAGATGCTGAGTGGATTCGGTTTCCTGTATGCTTTCGGATTAATTTGACTGTAGAGGTCCCATGTTCGCGTTTCTTCTTGATGTTCCTGAAGGGCAACGTGATACGCCGCCAACCGTTTTTCGTAATCCGCAACCTGAACAAAAACGGCAGCAGCCGTTGACATCAGACAGACGATAAAACCGATCATGAACCGGGAGGTTAACACATTTGAAACGAATTCTCGCTGGATAATTAGCCAAAGTGTTGTCATAAATTTATACCGGGTCCTCCGCGATTCAGACACCTAAAACGCCTTCCGCTTAATATTGCCCCACGTCGTAGTGATCCTACCCTTCGGCGAGACCGAAAGCAAGGGACCCCGCATCGCGGTTCTGACTTCATCTTCACTGAGCGCACGGCTCCATATAGCGACTTCATCGATGGAACCGTCTTCAAATGCGTACTGCGGTTTATTTTTTGCACAGCCAATCCGCAAATCCTCCTCGTTGGTGCCGGAGAAGTCATCAACCTGTGAAGGTAAATTAGCAATTATTTCTCCATCAAGATAGATTTTCAGAGCTTTATCACCGTAGGTTCCGACGACATGATGCCATGTCCTATTCTTCATTTCGTTCAGAGTCGTAATGATTTGCTGCAAGTCTGCACCCCCAACAAGCATCGAGATCCCTGAGCCGGTCTCAAAGGCTCCGAGGTCCGGAAAATCCTTTTTACCCCAGACTACCATACCGTAAGATTCAGTGTGCTTAGAATAGCACCCCTTATCAAACCATTGGAAAGAACGTCCCGTCCAATCTTCTTGATACACCCATGCCATCATCGTAATTTCATCACTGATTTCTAAGGCATCCGAGGATGGGATATTCACGCAATCTTCAGTTTCACCAGTGATACGAATTGCTTTTCCATATTTGCCCTTGACAAATTGAGTGTTTTTGATAACTTCGGCATCCAGACCGTTGCCGGACGCATCAAGAATTCGCTTGCCTTTGACAGAATCGAATGTAAAGTGAACCACGAGGCCATCGGCGAGGTCTGCCGCAGCGTAGCCTGCTGCGATAAGCATCAACGCACTAAATAGCACGGCGTAATCAAATAATTTTTCCATTCTATTTTTCTCTCGTTAGGGGCATTTATGGTGGATTTTAGAATTACTTAGACATCGTAATTGGTGTACTTGTGGATAGGCACAAGACCTTGGGAAACACCCAAGCAAAAACCCCCTACAAGATGTCCACATATTGTGATAATTCACCATAGTTTTAAGTTTTTTGGATCAGTTATGTTTTAAGGATATGCCTATCTTCTCGTCGGTTCAAAACACAGCACACCTTGTCGTTCTGTGCCGACGTAAAATGTATCTGCATCAACAACGAGAGAAGTCACGACCCCTGAAATTTCTGGGGCAATTTGTTTCCAAGTATCTGTCTCACCCTGTAGATGATAGATACCTTCATCATTAGCCCCATAAAGGGAATCCCTTGTTGTAGATAACGACTTGATGATAACAGGTTCCTTCGTCTCATTGACAGGGACATTCCAGACAACGCCATCTTTTGAATAAAGAACCCCTTTATCAGTCGCGATGTAGACCGTTGAACCTGCAAAGACTATCTCATTGAAATGCTCGATAGAGAAGGGCAGATTTGGTGTTACATCATTCCAAGTGTCTCCACCATCAAGCGACTGTAAGAGGTGACCATCCCGTTTACCGACATAAATGGTTCCGTCCGATGCAGCGATTTTAAAGACTCTCCACAACGTCTCACGACGAAGTTCACCGGTCTCCTCTACACCGGTGTCGCGCCATTCTGGATCCCCAGGTTTCCATCGGAAGAGTTTATAGTTGTATTCCATATAGAGCGTTTCATCGCTGACTGCGAAGCTACCCCATAATCCTTCTCGTATGAACTCATATACCACTGGTGGGTCTGTTTGCACCTCTACCAACCTTTCAAAGAAACGGTCTGCCCCAAAATCAGGGGTCTTTGATAAATCATCCAATAAGGTATCAGCTACACCAGAAAAACCAACTCGAAGTTCTGGACCTGATCGCCTTTCGTCTCTGAAAGTGAAACGTTTGCCCTCCAGTACTTTGTGCGCCAGTCCAGATGAACTTAAAGAAGGGGGTGCTCCTGTAACGGGGATGAGGGCATTACCATCGGGAGACAACTGAAAAATAGTCGTTTCATAACTGCTTTGAATTCCTTTTGCATAGAGAACGCCATTGGCTTTTGCTATCTGCACAATTTCCGGTTGTTGCTTTTGGGGCAAGGGCCCTCTGGGGTTCACTTCCAAGCTGACAGCCTCCCACGATGTTCCGCCATCGTTCGATTTTACAAAATGTTTACCCACGCTGGCGTAAAGTGATGCAGACCTGTTTGGTGCCGGATCTGCCACGAAACTGACTAAATTGTCAACACGACTTTCCAGTCCGGTATGAAAGCGATGCCACGTTTTACCACCATCAGTTGAACGATGAATCCCACTGCTGCCACCCGTATAAAACGTATTTCCGTCCAAAGCCACAGCACAGCGCACACAGAACTGCATAGGAGAAATACCTGAAGATTCCATAGATGTCCAGGCGTCTCCACAATCAACCGAACGTACTACCATACCATCATCGTTCCCAATCGCCAAGAGCGTGTTCCCCGTAGTAATCAACGTTATATCCGGACGAAAGCCTGTCAGATCCCAAGCGTTCATGGGTGTTACGTCTGTCCATGAATCTCCGCCATCGGTTGAGCGAAAAATCCACCACGAACGCATCTCACCTTTCCACAGTTGTTCCCAAATATCTTCCGATGCTCCATAGAACCTTAAAATATTCACTGATGCCATGACATAGATTTCGTCCTCATATATCGCTAAGGAACCAACATGCACGGCTTCATCTACTGGTAATCGTAAGTGTTTCCAAGTGTCTGCCTCAAGACGATAGAGACCGAGATCTGTTTTCACAAAGAGTGTGCCTTGATGCATTTGTAACGAATGAATCCCTGAGTATTCAAGCAAGCGATTGTCTAAGCCATTGCCTATATCCTTCCAAGAATTTCCAGCGTCATCAGATCGGAAGATACCGCTACTGAGGCAAAGATAAAGAGCATCTTCTGTAACCATCAATTCTCTAACGTATCCTGTGGGGCATGTGCCGACTCGATGCCAAGTTTTACCACTATCCGTAGAAACATACAATTCATTGGATGGGATAATATAGAGTGTACCGTCCCGCTCTGCTATAGGTATATCACCGCCGGTCTCTTGACGCAGGAAGGTGTCATTGACAAGCTGCCATGCGCCCTGCTCCGCTGACAATTTGTAGATACTCCTGTCCCCTATAACGGTATAGAGCGTATTTTCGGAAGTCATTGACAAAGTACCTACTTCTCCCAATATACCCGGTTCACCTACCTGAGTCCATTTCATGGTGTCCTCCATGAGATCGCCTGAGTGTTGGAAACCTACCAAGGTTTCGTGAACCACAGACTTTTCCTTATTGGGCTGTCGATGAGAGGCATGGCTCTGACTTGGCGTATGGACGTTCCCGAACTGCGTCCGGACATCAGGTTTGGATTCAAGGTTTAGCACGATAGGTGCTTCAATGAGTTCAACTGTCATTTCAGATGTCGCATCGAAACTGTAAGGTTTCTGGAAACGCGACAGGTATTGACTACCAACACCTAACATCAAAAGGGCAACGACTAATGTGGAAACACCTACTGCCCACGGCACCAACGGTTTACTACCAGACGGTGCGATCGGTTTCAGATCCGAGATTTCACTCATGATATTCTCTGTGAGATTCGGCGTAATTTGGAAGTTACCTAAAGCCTCTCTTATCATCGGTTCCTCCTTCTTTAACCGTTGTCTCGCTCGGTGGAGTCGGCTCTTAATCGCACCGACCGATACACCCAGAAACTCGCTTATCTGTTCATAATTCATTCCCCCGAGGTAGTAAAGCGTGATGACTGTACGGTCGCTCTCTTGTAACTTCGCAAGCAACTTTTTGACGATCTCGCGCTGTGCTTCTGCTGTTGTCCGCTCGTTTTCCGCAATAACATATCCAGAATAGGTCGCTTTTTCTAATTGCGCGCTGTTTGTGTCTTCCAACGACTGCGTTGATAAATGTTTCTTACGCAGCCACATTTTGCAGTAGTTCGCCGCTATCACATAGAGCCAACTCGCGAAACGCTGCGGTTTTTTCAGCGTCGAGAGTTTCTGATACGCCTGCAGGAACGTCTCCTGTGTAATATCCTCGGCGATATGGAAATCCCCGATCTTCCGCCAGGCACGAGTGCATGAACGGATTTCTGATATTTTCTCACAAGCACGGAGAACGCAGTATCATCGCCTGAAAGCACGCGTTGGATGAGTTGAGTATCGTTGTTTTTCATCGAATTCCTCTGAAAAGGAGATGTCCATCAATTCGTATCAACAGTTAAGATGCTACTTTAAATAAAAAAGTTTCGCAATTCTGCAAATTTTTATTTTTCAAGGTCTTCTGTAGGTGTTTTTGCTTGGGTGTTTCCCCAGGTTGAACGGAACTGAAAAGACAGATGTGGATGTTCCAAATACCTCTTAAATCCAACAAAGGATCATAGACCCTCAAGAACATAGTGAAACCCAACTTCATACTGTAGTTACAAAGAGGGGGGTTTTCATCGAAAAGGTTTAAAAAGAAAATTCAGAGTATTTAGACAAGAAAGATTTACTTGCGTTAAATCTCGACACGGACAAACGCGAGATAGGCACCTGACAAAAGTACCACTACAAACAGGGTCAACAGTAGCAACTCTATCGCGGCTGTGTTGAAGTCCTGACTGAGACTCAACGTATCTTCAAATTTCGGAATCGCTTCTGGACTGACGGGTTTCTGTGACATCCCTTCACGAACCCCAGAGATATGGAGGCTCTCCGGATCGGCTTGATCGGTGTCAGCGATGAAAACTCGGTATTGTCGGGCATAGGATTTAACGTTCTCTAAAAACTGCAAATGCCGCTCAAACCCTGTTCCAGAAAAGGCTTCAAGGAGGTGCTGGAAAATCGTGATAGGTGAAATTTGGGTGATCGCACGCGCCCGACGGACTTGGGAAATCCGCTGTTTTAAACGTTCTTCATGCAGGCGTTCCTGCGCTGCTGCGTCTTTGATGACGTACTCGCCCGCCACTAGTAACACTTGGGTTCGTAACGCTTGGGTTAGAATCTTATTTGAATTAGATAACAGAAACCTGTAGTATTCGCGTTCAAGTTCCTCCTCAAGTTGGGCACTGCGTTCGGAAAATCCGAAAGCAGCCTTTGGCGGTGTGGAACGTCCCGCAATCGAAACGAGCGTACTGGGCATAAAAACGACAAAGGTGACCCAAACCAATAGGAGTATCACAAGACTCACCGCGCTCCGTTGCACGCGTGCCGAAACGAGGAGCCCCAATGCGAGAAACAGGCTTGTATACAGGAGCGTAATAAAGAAAATGAAGCCTAAACGTCCCCAAGCCTCCGCACCGAGGTGCACATCACTTGACGTGGAAATTACTAAGAGATTCAGCAAGACGGCAAGTGTAAAGGGAATGTTTATACTGATTAATGCACCTAAAAACTTGCCAATCAGGACGGTGTGCCGTGGGATCGAATTCGCAAACATCAATCGCAGTGTGCCTTGCTCGCGCTCGTAGGAAATCGAATCGAAGGTGAATAGGAGGGCGATGAGACTTAAGACGTAGCCGATGATAAAACCCCAATCCACTTTGGTAACATTGGGACGAACGTTATGCAGATCCGGGGTAGCCGAATGATATGCCAGAATCCAGAAACTTTCTAAGCGCGGTTCACCCCCCTTCCCCCAACGACTGAACCCTCCTTCTACATTGCTTGGCAGAAAGGTCTCGCCGCCCTCTGCACAGAAACGGAGGTCGGATGGCTTCTTGTCGAGGTATCCGGGTCCCTTCTCCGCGAGTTTATACAAACTGTCCTCGCCATGATTTGCTAAGCGATTCTGATGGCGGGTGCCAGCATTGTGATAGTTCTGGACGCGTTTTGGGTGTTCCCGGAGATGCACAATCGCGTTGGTCAGCATCAAACCGAGCAGTAACACCGTTGCCAAGGCAAATCGGAGGCTATTGAGATTATCGTAAAGTTCACGTTTTGTGATATCCCACATTGGTTATTGGTTATCGGTTATCAGTGCGGTTTTTCTACGAAAAACCTTTCAGTTTGCCTCGGAGTGAGAGTTAAGAGGTGTTTTTGCTGAGGTGTTTCCCCTCGTTTAACAAATCCTCTTGTGACCGATAATCGAAAGGATTGCGTAGCAATCCGAACCAAAAGCGAAGCGAACTAATAACCATTCTACACTTCACTTTTGATGAAAATCAGAAATATTATTACAAACATAACTATATTAATCATGAACAGTAGACATACATCCGGCAAGGCTCGCTTTGCATTTGTGTTCACATTGACCCTTTGAAAAGAGAACTGTGGTAGATGACTCCAATCAGCGGCACCTTTGTCCGAAGAAAACCACTGTCGAGATCTGAAAATTTCTGCGTCATAAAAATAGTCAATCACATGCTGTCTGTATTGTCTCGCAGCGTCGAAAAAATCTCTGATGCCGAGTAGATCGGTGCCAGCCCAGGCTTGTGTTGCGGTGTCATACAACCCCACAGGCGAAAGTTTCAGATAGCGTCGCTCCACATTTGCGGGTTGAATGAAGATGTCTTCGAGTGCGGGCTTTCGAATGAACCACGTTTGGTCTGCTGTCCCGATAACTTGGGGACCGAGGAAACTGAAGTAATTCTGGGCGTGCGGAACCTTGGGTCCAGATTCCTTGTTAAGCGTGTCCGCCTCCATCCGGCTTTTGTAGATATACCACAGACGATCAGGGGATCCGTAAAGATATGCGCCGTACCACCCAGACTCCATAATTTTAAAATGCCAGTCTTCGCCGGGGAAAGCGTCAGTAGCGAGGAAGTGTTCCCGCTCTCGGTCAAATTCCTCCCACATCTGTTCAATTTGATGAAAGGCGGATGCACGGCGCGCCTGTGGTGCCTCCGGCTGCGGGACCACAGCAAGAACCATGTTCGGATAGACGAGGACTAAAAACCCCCACACGAACATGGAGAGCATCAATGCGGTTCTGGTTCGACGCGTCGCCGCCGAAATCAGCATGCCGATGAGATAGAATACGGAAAGATACACAACGGTTGTTAAAACAATCCCGCCGATCCGTAAAAAATCATCGGTATTCAAAGAAATGAAAGGAGTCGTCGTCAGCAAGATGACTGAAAGGAGCAGGCTCATTAGCAATGGCACCAGTAAGCAGAGCATCGCGCTGATGTATTTGGCAAGCAGGATATGCCCGCGACGGACGTGCGATGTCAAGACCAGGCGTAATGTGCCACGCTCGTATTCTCCCGCGAGGGTGTCATAGGCGAAAATCAGTGCGAATAAACTCAGGATCACTTCAAAAATAAAAACGATATCCATGGAGGCGAACATATCCATAAACGGATTCTCCGACCCATGCATTCCGGCATCCCACAGCGATGGAACAAACGTATGTGATATTTCTACCTCGTTACCGAGTTGTTTATCGAACCCGACATTGAAAATGCTTAACGGATTCGGGGTCCGGTCAACAAATAATTTCTCTGTCCCTGCGGAATACGTTTTTTTCTCCTGTAGTTGCCGCTGATGCATTTTGACAGCGGCGTTATGACTTGCCAAACGCTGCTCGTAATCCTTAATAAGTACAACGGTATTAGCAACCACGAGCAGTAGCATAATAAAAACCGCTACAGCGAATCGGAATGTCATTAGGTTATCGAGGAGCTCTCGGCGAATGAGTGTTGTTAACATAATTATCCTTCAATGCGTACGCGTATCTGTTTTACCATTATTCGCTTTTGGATGAACCTGTGAGGACTTCATTCCAATCCCACAAGAGGATTGTGCCATCTGCCCCGGTGCTGACGAGCGTGTTACCATCAGCTGAAAATGCCAACGTCTCTACCTTTTGTGTATGCCGATCAAGCACAGTGATTCTGTCTCCTGTTGTAACTTCCCACAATTGGATTGCGCCGCCGACAAATCCGCTAACAAGAATTGTGTCATCTGGTGAAAATACCAACGATTCGGGATGGATTCTGTACGTCCATGTATTACCTTGCTTATGCGCCTCAGTGTGGACTGATAGAAGTATATTACCCGTATCCACTTCCCATATACGGATCAGTTTATATGAACAGGCAGCAAGCAAGGTGCTATCTGATGAAAAACACAGTGCTAAAATATGCTCACGGGTTCCTTGGTCTATCGGCTTCGCAAAGGCTGCTACTGCTTTTCCGGTTGCGACGTTCCACGTCTGGATGCCGCCTTGCGCGGTCCCACTGGCAAGGATTGTGCCATCGGGTGAAAGCCCCAAAGCGGTAAGGTGTGGCATATTGTGAAGATCGGCTTCTGGATCAACGACAGGGATATTCAGTTCATCACCGGTTTCTGTATTCCACAACTGAATCTTTTTAGTTTCAGAACTGAAAGCTACTGTTTTCCCATCCGGCGAAAAAGTCAGAAGCGAGGGGGTTTTAATATCCGTAAGGGTCGCCAATTCACTCCCTGTGATGACATCTGTCAAACGAATTGAAGAACCTGCACGCCAAAGAGCGTCGTTGAAACCGGGTCTGAAGATTACGTTGCCCTCGGCACGAACACTGGCGAGTTTCGTTCCATCGGGTGAAAATGCTAAGGTTGCTAACCAATCTTGATGTCCTACTGTATGAACAGTCGGTTTTTGTGGTGTTTTCAGATTCCAGAATGTAATTTCACCATTAAAGGCGATACTTACAAGTGTGGAACTCTCTTGAAAGAAAGTCGCGGCTCTTACCGACTCCGTATGTCCTGTGATATGGGGCGGTAGCGGCGCACCAGTTCTGGGTCGCCAGAACCGGATTGTGCCGTCGGCACTGGCACTTGCAAGTATGGTGCCATCGGGTGAAAACGCTAACGCAGTAATACCATTGACATGCCCAGTGAGTGTCGCGAGTGGTTCCCCTGTGGTAGTATCCCACAGCTGCACTGTTTTATCGACACTCCCACTGGCAAGCATTTTACCATTGGGTGAAAACGCTAACACATTTGGCCATTCGGTATGTTTTTGAAGGGGTGTCGATGCGTGGCTGTTGATATCCCATAATCGGACGGTTTTATCCTTACTTCCACTGGCGAGGCGAGTCCCATCGGGTGAAAATGCCAATGCTAAGATTTGGGGACCTTCCCACATCTTAGCGAAGACGTAGGGATCCTCCGACATATCCATTGGCATTGCGTGTTCGTCGAGCGTTGATAACACTTTGCCCGTTTTTGGGTCCCATAACTGTATTTTCCCATCACCCCAACCAATCGCAATTTTATCGTAGGCAAGCGCGAATACCTTAGGTATCTCTAAACTCAATTGTGTTTCGGTTTCCTTCACATATCCGTGTCCAGTCTCAACATCTAACCACCCAACTGTGTTGCCTTGGTTCCCTAAACTGATGAGTGTTTTGCTATCTTCAGAAAACTGCAATACGGATCCGACAAAAGGTCCACCAGTGAGCGGTACCTTACGATCCGCAGCTATCTCCCACAACTGGAGTTCCTGTCCAAGAAACTTGCCACCGCCATTCGCCAGAAAGCGACCATCCGGCGAAAATGCAAGGGATTGGCACATCCCGTCAAATAGAAACTTCTCTTCACCGGTTTCCATATCGTATAGCCACACACCGATATCCGTTCCCACAGCGAGTTGCGTCCCATCCGGCGAAAACTGAATTGCATTGATGCCGCCCTTTCCAAAACGTGCTTTTGCCTCTTTAGGCAGTTTCGATTGAGAAAAGTCTTTATCCGTTTCCGCTGATTGTACTTCTGCAACCAACGCTGAAACCTCATTGGGCTGTTGATGAGAGGCATTGCCCTTACTTGGCGTATTGACGTTCCCGAGTTGCGTCCGGACATCAGGTTGGGATTCAAGGCTTAGCACAATAGATGCTTCAATGAGTTCAACTGTCATCTCCGAAGTCGCATCGAAACTGTAAGGTTTCTGGAAACGCGACAGGTATTGACTGCCAACACCTAACATCAAAAGGACAACGACTAATGTGGAAACGCCTATTGCCCACGGCACCAACGGTTCACCACCAGACGGTGCAATCGGTTTCAGGCGCGAGATTTCGCGCGTGATATTCTCTGTGAGATTCGGCGTAATTTGGAAGTTGCCTAACGCCTCTCTTATCATCGGTTCTTCCTTTTTTAGCCGTTGTCTCGCTCGGTGGAGCCGATTCTTAATCGCGCTAACCGATACACCTAAAAACTCACTTATCTCTTCGCACGTCATTTCCCCGAGATAGTAAAGCGTGATGACGGTGCGGTCGCTCTCTTGTAACTTCGCAAGCAACTTTTTGACGATCTCGCGCTGTGCTTCTGCTGTTGTCCGCTCGTTTTCCGCAATAACATATCCAGAATAGGTCCCTGTTTTTAATTGCGCGCTGCTTGTGTTTTCCAACGATTGTGTTGATATACGTTTCTTACGGAGCCACGTGTTGCAATGGTTCGCCGCTATCACATAGAGCCAACTCGCGAAACGCTGCGGTTTTTTCAGTGTTGAGAGTTTCTGATACGCCTTCAGGAATGTATCCTGTGTGATGTCCTCGGCAATGTGGAAGTCTCCAATTTTTCGCCACGCCAGTGCGTGAACCGACTTTTGGTATTTTCTCACAAGTACGGAGAACGCAGTATCATCGCCTGAAAGCACGCGTTGGATGAGTTGAGTATCGTCATTTTTCATCGGACACCTCTGAAAAGGGAATCTTCATCAATTCACATCAACACCACATCAACACTTAGTGACGCTACTTGAGATAAAAAAGTCTCACAATTCTGCAACTTTTGATAAGCGAACACGTCTACTGATTGGCATGTTCAAAGCGGAGTACACCACGATGTTCTGTGCCAACGTAAAAGGTATCTTCATCAACAACGAGAGAAGTTATAGCATCTGGAATTTCAGGCACAATTCGTTCCCAGGTTCCTGTTTCCTGTTCTAAGTGATAAATGCCGTCATCATTAGCGCCATAAACAGTATCCTCCGTTGTAGCTAGCGACTTGATGGCAATACACTCTCCCGCTCTATCAGTAAGCGCACGCCAATTAGCCCCGTCTATTGAACTGAAAACTCCTTTGTCGGTTGCGATGTAAACCGTTGTCCCAGCAAAAACTATCTCTTTGAAATACTCAACGGATAGTGGAAGGTGAGAGGTAATATCATTCCAACTGTCCCCGCCATCAAGTGATTGGCAGACATGTCCATCCCGTTTACCGACGTATACGGTTTCACCCGATGTAGCAAATTTAAAACCTCGCGACATGTTTTCACGTGTGAGTTCACAGGTTTCTTCTACACCTGTATCCGACCATCTTGTGTCTCCAGGTTTCCATCGGAAGAGTTTATAGTTGTACTCCATGTAGTACATTTCTCCATTCACCGCGAAGTTACCGTATAAACCTTTCGACATCAATTCGTAAGTTAGTTTAGGATCGCCTTGTACTTGATCCAACAGTTTTAAAAAGCATTCTGCCCCAAATTTTGGATTCTCACGTATTATCTGAATTGATAAATGCTCAGAATTAGCGTCAGGATCTGTAGAAGAAGTAAAGGAAATTTGTTCCTCTTGTCTCGGTAGCCGATCGGAATCGAAAGGAAGTGTGAAGAACTCGAACGCTGTCCACATGAGCCTTCCCGAATCTCGCGAAGGAGGTGCTGCTCCCTCAACAGGAGTAAGATGATCTTCCTCTCCAATAGCAACTAAGCAATTTTTATCGGGAATGAAACGATAATAAGCCGTCTCACAATTACGTCGAATTGCTTTTGCATATAGAGCACCATCGGCTTCAGAAATCTGCACAATTCGCGGTGTATATTCCCTACCTTTTACTTTGGCATTAAACCTTGGGACTTCTTCAACCCACTTTCGCAATTCAATGTCAACAGCAGTCCACGAATTACCTGCGTCTGTTGATGTGACCATGCTCCCAGCAACTGTCGCATAGAGTGCATTTGACCTTTTTGAATCTGGACTCGCTTTGAAACTGACTAAGTTATCCACACGGCACTCAAGTCTTGTATTGAATCGGTGCCACGTTTTACCACCATCCGTTGAACGATGAATTCCAGCGATTCCTCCAGTGTAAAAGGTGTTTTCGTCTAAAGCTGCAGCGCAGCTCACGGTAGACTGCATAGGTGTAATACCGGAAGATTCTACAGATTTCCAAGTGTCTCCACAATCAATTGAGCGAGCCACGACCCCGTCCTCGCCGTCTATCAGTAAGAGTGTTTTGCCAGATGCAAGCAGGTTTATCGAAGGTAGGGTTGTCATAAGATTCCGCGCATCCGTAGGCGTTATATCTGTCCAAGAATCGCCACCATGGGTTGATCGGAATACCCACCACGAATCCTTACTAATATCACACAAATCAAAGTAATTTTCTAAGGGTGTTCCTTTACCTTCCCTTATATTTACCGCAACTGCCGCATAGATGTGATCTTCAGACACCGCTAAAGAATATACCATCACAGTATTATCCACCGGCAACTGTAGGTGTTCCCATATTCCTGTTTTAAAGCGGTATACTCCCAGAGAGGTACCAGCAAATAAAGCCTCTTGGCTCAATTGTAATGTATAGATTCCCGATTTCTTTGTGAAACGGCTGTCTAAACCCTTGTTCATGTTTATCCACGAATTTCCAGCATCGTCAGATCGGAAAATACCTTCATTAAGGACCATGTAAAAGGTATCTTCTGTAACCAATAATTCCCTCACATGCCCGTTAGGACAAGGACCGATAGAATTCCAAGTTTTGCCCCCATCCGCTGAAGCAAACATTTCATCAGATCGGATAATATAGAGCGTCCCGTTGTGTTCAGCAATGGGGATGTTGCCCTCGGTCCCTTGACGCAAAAAATCAGCGTTAACAAGTTGCCATTCATTTTCACCGAACGGTAATTTGTAGATGTTCTCGTAACCCATCACTGCGTAGAGCATCCTATCGGAGGTTTTCGTGAGTGTGCCTACTGGAACCGCTACACCGGGTTCATTCACCTGAGTCCAATTCATAATGTCCTCCATGAGATCGTCTGAGCGTTGGAAACCTCCTAAAGTTTCGTGAACCACAGATTCTTCCTGTTTTAGCCGCTCCCGTGCGCGATGGAGTTGACTTTTAACCGTGTTCGGGGAAATCTCCAGAAAATCGCCAATCTCTTCACACGTCATCTCACTCAGATAGTGAAGTGCCACCGCTGTTCGCTCCTGTGCGGGTAACTTTTGAAGGAGGTACTCGACCACTTCGCGTTGCTTTTCTGTCCCCAACTTTTCGGTCTGTTCTGCCATATATTGGGCATAGAACAGTGCCTCTATTTCCGCTTTACTTATTGCTTCTAAGGATTGCATCGGGATTCTTCTTTCTCCGAGCCATGTGAGAGAACAACGAGTTGCGATCATATAAAGCCATCCCGAAAATCGGTCTGGATCTCTCAGCGTGTCAAGTTTTTCATAAGCCTTGAGAAAGGTATCCTGCGTAATTTCTTCGGCGATGTGGTAATCCCTTACCCTTTTCCAGACGAAGGCGTGTATCTGCTTTTCGTATTTTTTCAGAAGAGCGGTGAAGGCAGCCTCATCACCTGTCAAGATGCGCCCAATCCATTTAGCATCGTCGTTTTTCATGTGTTTCCTCCAATCGATAATATTGGCTTGTGACACGTGACAGATATTATAGAGGAGAAGGTTGCATATTCGTAATTTTGTAGACGATAGGTCTCGATTTAAGAAAAGAATAGCATCGTGATATATAACCGGTAGGTGCGGAATGTAATACTAAGGAATGGATTTAGTCTATTCCCAAACTATGGTAAACCAGAAAAATAAACGGACATTTTCCCCGATCCGGTAGGGTTTTTGTTTGGGTGTTTCTTCAAGGATTGTATCCTCGCCTCTTTAGAGTGTCTAATTAATTCTAAGTTTTACCATAAATCCCCTAACCGCAAGTGATTGTATATTTTATTGTAGTTCCTAAAGAGGAAGATTTTCAGCGAAAAGGTTTAATGTATAGTTTGGATTCTCATATAGGAATTCGCTCTCTCAAAATCTTTAGGTGTGTTGATGTTGAAAAAGGACATACCGTCTGGATCGAACGCCTGCCAGATTTCAGGCGAAATACACTTTATGTGTGCGCGTTCCTGCAGCGCATGGACGCGTAATTCAGATTCCCGTAGCATCAACTCTATGATAGACAGACAACGTTTAGAATAGGCGGCGCACAATGTTTGGAGGGTTGTCTGAGTCGTATCGTCGTGATGGGCAAAAGTCTCAGGCATCACTGCGTCATATTCACCCAAAACAGAAACGAGATAGGTAAGTAGTTTTGGTTCCAAGAACGGACTATCGCACGCAACACAGAGGACAGCATCGTGTGAAGCATGCGTCAAACCGGTATAGATGCCTCCCAACGCGCCGGTGCCTGGAAGAATATCACCATGCATCGGTACACCGAGGTGTCCATATTCAGTAGGGCTGTTGGTGATAAGCAGGAGTTCATCTGTGACGTTTTGCATACGGTGGATAACATGTCCGATGAGCGAATCGTTTCCGAGCTTCATCAACGCCTTATTCTCCCCCATCCGCCGACTCTTACCACCGGCGAGGATGACACCCGTAGCTGGAAATGGATTTTTATGCGCGTTCAGTGACATCGACAATTAACTCACCTACCTGTTGTAGACTTTCAATATTGAGTAAATCACTCCTATCCCGTTTCGAGTGAATCCTCAAAGCTGCACTGCCCACATTGCCTGCTGTTAGCGTAACCGTTTCAAATCCGTGACTTGCAATCGGAATGCTATCCAGTCCTACACCGATGGGTAGGTGGCGTTCCGAAACCTGTATGCCGAGCGACTCACCCGATGCCTGAAACCGATCTGCCAATACATCCGCTGTCCGGACGGGAGGAATTCCGTAGCGTGTAACCATGTTAACGCCGTTACCAACGCCCAACCCGTCTAAATTGATGACATAGGTATTTTCTTGGTCATATTCATCGGCATGTGCTTGGACATAGCGCAACGCCCCACACATGCCATACTCTTCCGCACCAGCGGCAAGAAATGTAATAGATTTTTTCTCGCCACGTGCCATCAATACACGCGCGACTTCAAGCATAACGCCAACGCCAGAGGCATTATCGAAACCTCCATGAGAGCGGTTCTGCGTGAAATTGATTTGCAAAAGCAGCAGACAAAGTGCAGTCGTTCCAGCGACCCCCCAGATAATGGGATCGGACAACCAGCCGAGGATGATGTGATCGGGGAACCAGACGAGGATGGCGACGTTAATCACCATTATAGTTGTCAGGGCGGTTAGCCCGACAATCGCTATAAAGTAAGCCACAGCCCTGACAGCAATCGGCAATACCTGTGATTTGGAATCGTAATGTGCAACGAATAGCAGTGCTGACGTATTATCATTCGGTTTTCTACCGTTTGTTGCAACAATGTTCTCTGAATGATGTCTTCTACCGACATCATACAACCCTTCAAACCGTTTTTGCCATTGATTAAACAGCAACGCCACGAAGAGACTGAATAGACAGAGAAGGCATATAGGTATCGGAAACCGTTCACCGAGCCACGGGACAGAGAGGAGTATCGGAACGAAGAGACCACAGAGAAGGCGAGGCAATACCTCAGCAGGAAACTTTGTAAAAGTAAAAGGTTCTCGCGAGACATCCAGCCCTAATTCTGAGAATTGCTGGACGATGTAGTCTTGTGCCTTTGCTTCGCCCGCGCTACCCACCAGTCTGGGAAAGGCGAGTTGCGTGATGTGATGGTACGCACGCTTCGCGTCATAAGTCAGGTTTGTATCCATCCGAATTGACTCAATCCGTGCCTAATTCCGATCGAAACCGTTTTGCCAGACGTCCACTGAGTGTCCGAGCAATTTGACGTTCCGATTCGGCGATATTGTGGAGTTCACACGGATCGTTCTCTAAATCGTATAACTCTGTCACATCGCTGTAGTTTTCGATGAGTTTATGCGTTGCTGTTCGAATACATCGGAAGTTTCGGAGGGCACTCACCGTCTCGGTGCGGTGTGTTTGGGATTCACCACGGAGGACAGACGCGATAGACCTCGCGTCAATACGCGGCAACACAGGTACACCCGCTAACTCGCATATCGTCGGATTCAGATCAATCAATTCGACTAAACTCTCCGAAATCTGGTTCCCCGCGATGCCGGGTCCAGCGACGATGAGTGGTACTCTCAAGGACGCTTCATACGCGACGCTCTTCGTGTACAGTCCGTGGTCACCGAGCATCTCTCCATGGTCACTTGAATAAATGATATAGGTATTGTCGAGCATTCGGCGTTGTTCAAGTGCGCGAAGCATTTCTCCGATCTGATCATCAATGAGTTCTGTCGCGGCGCAGTACTGTTGTCGCGTAAGGGTAATCTCCTCAGGGCTAATATCAACGGTCCGGCGTTTCACCCAATCGGGTTTTCCGTCCATATCATCAACGATAGCGGGAGGCATCTCTGCGTTCCGATACTTGTCCCCGTACTCTGTGGGTGGATCGAAGGGATCATGTGGTCCGACGAAACTCACGAACATGTGCCATGGAAAGTCATCGGGGATGTTCCCAATAAATTCAGTTGCCCGCCTACCGATATAGGTATCGGCGAAGTCTTCTGTTGAGAGGACAGAATCGTGAGAACCTTCTTTAATCCAACCGCCGCTACTGCGTTTCTGATAATCTTCGTGGAACGCTTTAAGCATGCCTTTTTCCTGAAGGTAGTGTGTATAAGGACCGATGGGTGTTGGTGAACTTCCGGCATGCATTTTACCTTCGCACTCCTCAGGGTGTGTGAAGCCCCAGCTATAGGTGCGTGGACGATCACCGTAGCGCCCGTTGTAGCCATCAGGTTTGGCAAGGTCGAGTTTACCGACACACCCAACGCGGTAACCGTGATCGCGGAGTTGCTGGTAGTAGGTCGGCACGGTAGCGGGTAGGAAACTTCCGTTGTCTACTGCCCCCACTCGTGAAGGTTGCAATCCAGATGCGAGAGCAATGCGTGACGGCGCACAGACTGGGGCGTTCACTGTGCAGTTGGGAAAACTCACACCTGTTTCCGCCAAACGGCGTAAGTTTGGGGTGTTAAGTGCGGTCGGCGCATTTTCGTCAGTCTCCAGATAATCGTATCGGTGCTGGTCCGACATGATAAAAAGAACGTTCGGTCTATCGGTTTTTCGGGTCATTTCAATTATTCCATATTGATATTTTAAAAGTAGGAGCAGTATATTCAGGAAATCTATAGGGTTGGGATCCCTAACTGTTTACAAATTTCTACAGCGAGTTGATTATCAATCTCGGAATGGCGAGGGACAGGAGTTTTCGTATTCATGACCGGATTTCCCCATATAGCGTGCTTTCTCCCTTCACGAATCAAAAGACAACCATGCCTCCTGAGATGTCTAATCAATCTTCTTCGTTTCATAGTTGAATTGCGACTGCCTGATACCCATTCTCAGCAAGGCTAATGGCTTCCTTTCGGTTGATTTCCAGTATCTCCCCGAGGGTGATTTTCAGTGTATCCAGCAACTCGTCACGTGTTTTTTCTTGGCAATTTACGCTGGGGATTTCCTGGATTCGTCCGACCCACCACTCTCCGCGTTGTTGGATGAGGGCAGTGTAGGTATGTGTCATGAGATTCTCCTTTTTTTATTGTTTAAGATATTATACATGTGGACCCACATATTCTCAATTAAAAACCGCTATCAATTAGTGCCACATGTTCCTAAAGCGTTCCCAACTTCTTGCCAAAATTTGTGGCGTATGCTATTATGTGCCCATAATTCTCAAAAAGGAGATTCACATGGCAGTTTTTTTACATACACGGGTTCGCGTCAGCGACCTTGACGGTTCCATCAATTGGTATTGCGATCACATGGGGTTCAAAGTCCTCAGTCGGAGCGACAAATCCCCGGCGGGCAATCAGATTGTCCATCTTGAACTCCCCGGCAATGCGCACACGTTGGAGTTAACCTATTCGCCTGATTTCGAGCTTCAGGTTCAAGAGGATCTGATGCACTTTGCCATCGGCGTTCCAGATATTGTCGAATTTTGCGATGGGTTAGAGAAAGCAGGATTGGAAATTTGGCCCGATGAATGGCGCGAGCAGTTCACATCAGGTGGAATGAAAATGGCGTTCGTCACCGACCCGGACGGCTATGAAGTCGAAATCTTAGAGCGTGCAGATGCCTCTGGTGATCCGCTCGACGTTCTTGACGAGTCTTAGGTGTGGGGCCAGAATTGGTTCCATGCCGTTAGCCAATCTTCTGCTCGGCTTTCAACAGTAACAGGACCCGTTATTTCAATCCCCGCTCGTCCTTTGAACTCCGCGAGTTTATCGACGCTTGAGAGTTCAATTTTGATTGTCGTTGGGACATCAGGGACATAAGGCTTCACTCGGGTTAAATCTGTGAGAGCATCTTTTGCGGCGTCCTCAATCAATTGGCGGGCACGTACTGGCGGAAGTTGTCGCGCACTATATCGGCTGAGTCCCCGTTTAACAGCGACTGTGAGCAGGGCATCGCCGAGGAGTTCTTTGGCTTCTCGGCAGACTGCCACGTCGCCTGTAACCAGTGCAACTGGCACCCCATGTGCCCCATTGAGAGCGGCGTTCACGCCAGTCTCTCCGACAAGGTCGTCGTTGAACCAAAGGTTCCGGTACTGCACGCTGGAAATCGTATGACATAACACACCATCAGGTGTACCATTGCGAGCGTGCATACCGATGAGCAAGCACGCATCACAACCGTCCTTCCACATGTCTTCATAGCGTCCCCACCCGTGATGCGCCACCCACTCACAATCTGGATGAATTTTATCGGGAATAAGCGAATTAAAAGTCCAACCTTGTCCTGCTCCGTGACAATCTACAACGACAATCTCCGTCGCCCCTGCGGCTTTCGCACCGCGCACGGCGGCGTTGATCTCCTCCGTGTAGAGGCGTCTCCCTTCTTCAAACATTGCCGCACCGCCGTTCACCTGCTCCCATACAACGATGCCGCTGACACCTTCCATATCCGACATGATGAGTACTCGCATTGTTCCACTTCCTTTCTACTGAATTCAGGATGTTTTTCACTTAGTATAAACTCCTTACCCTTAAAATACAAGGGACGAATCGGAAGTATCCTGATACACCATCAGTTATTTATAGTAAAGTATAAAAATAAGTGACATATATTCTGTAAGCGGCGTACCCTCCGAATCGCGATACACGCGCTGAGAGTCGGGAATCGGAGTTCCCTCCTACAATTCAGTGATGTAATGTTAATTGTAAAATGTACCATAAATGACCTCAACGCCTCCAAAGGAATTTTTGACATACATTCTCTATTGTGATATAATTCTGTTGTTAGACAAAGTGCCCAATCTCATAAGGAAAGTTAACGAATACATAATTGGACTTGTTTATATGGATACAATTAAAGCAGAAATCTACGATATTATAGAAAGCGCAATCCGCACCGCCGTTTCCGCTGGGGAAATCACTATACCCGAAGTGCCAAAGATCCCGTTCTCACCCACCAAAACGCCTGAACACGGGGACGTTGCTACACCGATTGCCCTTGGACTCGCGAAACAGGCACGGATGGCACCACGCAAAATAGCCGAAATGATTGTCGCACACATCAATCTCGATGATCATCCAACCATCCGTCAAATTGACATTGCCGGTGCAGGTTTCATCAATATTCACCTTGCCAATAACTATCTCTACGACACACTCCAGGTAATCGCTACGATGCAGGAAGGGTATGGCACCTGCAACAAAGGAGAAGGAAAGCGGCTTCAGATTGAGTTCGTTAGTGCTAATCCTACGGGACCGATTAACATCGTCAGTGGGCGCGCCGCGGCGGTCGGGGATACCCTCGTCAATCTCCTAAATGCTATAGGCTACAACGCCATACGGGAGTACTACGTCAACGATGCTGGTGGACAGGTCGAACGCCTCGGTGAGTCAATAGATATCCGCTACCGACAGGCACTCGGTGAAGAGGGATTAGAAATCCCAGAGGGAGGCTATCAAGGAGAATACCTCCGGGAATTCGCTCAGACTCTCGCTGATACAGAGGGTGATGCCCACCTTCAACTTGATCCAGCAGAACGAGTAGAACTTTTCCGCGACAAAGGTGTTGCCCATATCTTGGCGCAACAAAGAAAATCTTTGGAACGTTTCGGGGTCGATTTCAATGTCTGGTCGAGTGAAAAAGCGATCCGCGAAAGTGGAAGACCAGAGGAAATTATTGAGCTATTCCGCGATAAGGCGTATCTCTACGAAGCGGAAGGCGCGACATGGTTTCGGATGACAGATTTTGGTGATGATAAGGACTGTGTCGTCATAAAAAGCGACGGAGAGTACACCTATTTCGTGCCAGATGCCGCCTATCATCGCGATAAGTTCGACAGGGACTTCACGACAGTTATTGATCTGTTGGGACCGGATCACCAAGGGCATATCAGTCACCTCAAAAACTTTGTGAAAGCAATGGGTTTACCTGATGATTGGCTCGAAATCTTTATCATTCAATGGGTGAACCTCGTTGATGCAGAAGGCAAGCGGTCAGATATGTCAAAACGTCGAGGACAGTTTATTACCCTTGATGACCTCATTGACGAACTCGCAGAGACCGTCGGCGAACAATTTGCGGTGGATGTCGCTCGCTATTTCTTTCTCATGCGTGCTAACAGTACGCATCTCGATTTCAATATGGGATTGGCAGTCACGCATGCCAGCGAAAATCCCGTCTTCTACATCCAATACGCCCATGCGCGGTGCTGCAGCATTTTTGAGCAGGGAGATGAGCAAGGAATCGCCCCTAAACCTATTGAAGCAGTCTCTCTCAAACGGCTCACGGAGCCGATGGAACATGAATTAATTCGGAAATTAGCTGAATTCCCATCGGTTGTACTTTTGAGCGCAGAGGCACGGGAAGCGCATCGCGTGGTGCACTACCTACACGAACTCGCAGGGATTTTTCATCCGTACTACAACCAACACCGGGTACTTGATCCTGCAGACATGGAAAAAACGTACGCACGACTCGTTCTAATACAGAGCGTGCAAAGGGTATTAAAAAACGGACTAACGCTTTTAGGCATCTCTGCCCCGACATCTATGTAACGTGAGTTTGAAAATAAATCTGTAGGTCGGGTAGAGCGGTAAATACGGACGAAAACCCTTGAAATTCAAACAAATATACGGTTTTCAAAGCTCCTCTTGGGGTCAGAAGCCATAGCGAAACCCGACATGTCCCTTTTATCAAACTGGCGTTATGTAATTAGTTGTCAGTTAAGAGATTTTTGTTAAACGTAGACGCGCAGCCCGTAAGCGTAGCGGAGGGCGGATTTGAGGGACGCACGTTACAATCCAAACGCACGCTGTTCCTCCGCAAGGAAAAATTAAAAAATCCGCAAGGAAAAATTAAAAATGAATTATAGGAAAACCGATAAGGCACACGTATGGCATCCGCTGTTTCAGCATCAACGCCTTGAAGAAACAACGTTAGCCGTTTTTGAATCGGCACACGGGACAACGCTTGTGGACGTAGAAGGTCGTGAGTACTTAGATGCGTACTCAGCACTCTGGAATGTCAATGTTGGTTATGGTAGGCAGGAGATTGCCGACGCAGTCTATGCACAGATACAGCAGTTGCCTTACTATCCACACTCACAGATTAACGTCCCTGCCACGGTATTAGCAGAGCGACTCGCGGCATGTCTTCCGGGTGATTTGAATCATGTCTTTTTCTCCAACAGCGGTTCAGAGGCAAATGAAACCGCCATCAAAATCGCACGTCAGTACGGTAGACAGACCTATCCGGGTGAGAATCGTTACAAAATCATCAGTCGGTATCGGGGTTACCATGGGTTTACCTTTGGTGCCTTGTCAGCGACAGGGCAGACCCGTCGACGCAAGGCTTTTGAACCACTTGTTCCGGGGTTTATACATGCGCATCCACCGTACTGCCACCGATGTCCCATCGGATTGGACTATCCATCTTGTGGTGCGGAGTGTGCTGATGAAATTGAACGGATAATCCAGTGGGAGGGACCCGAAACCGTAATCGGTGTCATTGCTGAGCCTATCATCGGTGGGGGTGGTGTGATTGTCCCGCCGGATGAATATTTCCCGAAATTGCGGCAAATCTGTGACGATTACGGCTTGCTTCTCATCTTGGATGAAGTCATTACCGGCTTTGGACGCACCGGGAAGATGTTTGCTTGTGAGCATTGGGACGTACAGCCTGACCTTATTACACTGGCAAAGGGACTGACGAGTGGTTATCTACCTCTGGGTGCTTGTGTCGCCTCAACAGCGGTCTTTAGCGCGTTCCTTGGCGAATCCGATGAAAACAAAGAATTTGCCCAAGTCTGTACCTACGGTGGACATCCAGTGGCATGTGCCGCAGGTGTTGCGAATCTCGAAATTCTCCAAAAGGAACGTCTCTGGGAAAATTCGGAGAAAGTAGGGGGGCACTTACTCTCGAAATTAAAGACATTGCTTGAGTTACCTATCGTGGGTGATGTCCGTGGCAAAGGATTAATGATAGCAGTGGAATTCGTCAATGCTGATGGCACGCATCTTGAGACAGCGAAAACCAACCGAATCGTGGGTCAATTGCGTGACTTTGAGGCAGGGGGGATTATCGTCGGAAAAATCGGACACGCTGTCGATGAACCGGAAAACATCATTTACATCGCACCGCCCCTGATTCTAACAGAAGCAGAGGCGGATAGAATTTATGAGACGTTACGTCAAGTACTTATCCAAAAGGAGTTTTAATTCGTGTCGCTTCGCCGTTGAAATCTTGTCGGGATGGGTAGCGAGCGCGAATTGCAGGGCGTTTGAACAGGCGCAGCTCCGTTCTTCAATTGGAATGTTGGCAACGGCACTCCGGACAATTTTTTT
Source organism: Candidatus Poribacteria bacterium (assembly GCA_965220065.1). GTDB lineage: Bacteria > Poribacteria > WGA-4E > WGA-4E > WGA-3G > WGA-3G. The sequence goes on along the minus strand of OZ244804.1, from coordinate 1,152,922 downwards.
GGAAGTCTCTACATTGGCACGGACATTTTCAAGGATCATCTCCGTCGTAACGTGATCATGTTCGGGGTGCCAGCAGTCATAATCGGTGGAGCATGCAAGAACAGCATAGCAGATTTCTGCCTCGCGTGCTAATTTGGCTTCCTGTGCTGCTGTCATCCCGATAATGTCGAATCCGAAGGACCGATATACGTTCGATTCGGCTTGTGTCGAAAACGCCGGTCCCTCCATACAGATATAGGTGCCGCCGTTATGGGCGGTTGCCCCGACATCGGTCGCTGCAGTATATAAACAGTCACTCAGAAGTGAGCAAAAAGGATGTGCCAGGCTAATGTGTGCGGCGATGCCGTCACCGAAAAAGGTTGATTCCCGGTGTTTAGTGTGGTCATAGAGTTGATCCGGTATAACAAAATGGCGGGGTTCAATTTCTTGTTTTAGGCTCCCGACAGCACTCACAGCAATGAGCCATTCTACACCTAACGATTTTAAGGCATAAATATTGGCGCGGACGTTAATCTCAGAAGGAAGGATTCGGTGCCCAACGCCGTGCCGTGGTAGAAAAGCAACGGGCTTCCCATCAAGGTTTCCCAGAATAAGAGCATCGCTCGGTTTACCGAACGGGGTTTCGACTGTGATTTCTTCGATGTCTGTTAAGCCTTCCATCTGATAAAAACCGCTGCCACCAATGATTCCGATACGCATTTTTTGTCCTTTCGTGAGGCATGACTGATACATCAGTCCATCGCCTCCGCTACGTTACTGAAAACTGAAAACTCTTATGGCATTATTGCATTGTGGTAATTTAACACTTGAAGGAAAATCGAGTTCCGCCGTTGCGACTTACGTTCGAGTAAAAGAGTTGGACCTCGTTTTCGATTTAGGCAGATGTCCGATGAATTTTATCGGCATCGGCAATGTTTTCATTTCCCATTTCCACCTCGATCACTACTTCGGGTTGCCTATCTATATCAGTCAACGCTGGCTTGCTGGCATACCGCCGGGAAATATCTATGTCCCGTGGAGCGGGTCTAAACAGCTCATGCACATTCTGGATAGGATCTCGGCGTTGGATACCGGCAGGAGTTGGGCATATCAAATCACGCCGGTTCGGGTAGGTGATGCAATTCCGTTTCGACAAAATTTGGTGGCGCACATTTTGCCAAGCGACCACAGTGTCCCGGCTGTGTCTTATTTGATTTGTGAGGTACGCAAGAAACTAAAACCTGAGTTTCAGCATTTGTCAGGGCGCGATATCGCGGAACTGAAGCATTCAGGCGTCGAGATAACGACGGAGGTGCAATTACCCTTAATCGCCTACTTGGGAGATACGCGGAGTATCCCTCTTGATGCGCATCCATTACTCAGGCAGTGCAAAGTCCTGATTTGCGAATGCACATTCATCCTACCGGAGCATCGGGTGCGAGCGAAGCGGACCATGCATTTACATCTTGAAATGTTACCCTCAATTTTGGCGGATATTGAGAGTGAACATATCGTCCTGACTCACTTTTCCCGCCGCTATACACCGGAACTTATCCGACAGAAGGTTTTCGGTCACTTACCACCGACAGAATGCTCTCGCGTGCAACTCTTTCTCTAATGTGAGATGGCATTCTGCTGAATCCCTGCCCGTTCTATGTAAAGATGTGTTGTTAAGAGTGCCCAGATAGGTGCTAATATCGCATGTATGAGCGTGGTTGCAGTACCTAACACTGCCAATACCCAGAAACTGGGAGTACTGTCCAAGGTTATCTCAGGAAAGGAACCCCACAGAAGAGTAAAGATTTGCGCTGATAGCAATGCCTCGCGAACCATCTCAAAATCTGGTATTGCAAGGGAAAGCAGCAGTACTGTTAAACTCAGGAGTGCTGTGGTAATTACCGCCGAAGCCCAAGCAAAAAGTAGATAGATACCGATTAACCGTCCCCAAGTCCCTCGAACCAGTTCACTGCTGCGGCGAAGTGCTGCGATTGCCGATAAATTCTCAATAATGATGCTTTGGTGGTAAAGACTCCATTTCGCTACAAAATAGGCTACGAGAATCATAAAGAGCAAAGGCGTAAGCAATGAAGGGAATCCAGGCAGCGCAATCATAAGAAGCATACCCGCGCCAAAAATACCTAAACCGAGCAACCATAACACAATCCATACTCCCAGAATAGGTGCAGTCCTACGGAGTGTCCGTTGCCAACTGGCACGGGAAGTAACATTTGCCCCATTGCGGTATTGTGCTATGACGAAAGCAAGCGGACACATTGCTAACCATAGAAAACCGAGTTTGGGGTATAAAGTTAAGGCGGTAAAACTTAGTTTCCAATGTACGCCTGCTGATTGCGTAGAAGGCTGAGAGGTCCCACTTGATAGGTCGAAAGTCGATGCTATCGTTCGAGAACTTCCATCTGACGTACTGAAGATCCATTGCGACTCCGACGATCTAAATTTGAAAAACAGAAGTAGAGCAACGGTAAACAAGAGACTGACAACGATAAGTGGTAACATCACACGCCAGAACAGTCCGAAATTGTTCCAATATTCTTTGAATATTGTTGACATCAGTCAGTACCGCCGTGGGATAGGTTTCGGTAAGCCTGCACAGACGTGACATCGGGTAGTGTATGTAGGGGCAAATCCCCAAGCCATCCATCTCATACATTTATGAACGATGGAGAAGCCCAGAGAGCTTGCCCTACAGCACACGACCGATCACTCTTCTACTAAAGCGGCATAGGGAAACAGAATATAGGAGGGTGGCTTCCCTAAAAATTGGAATTAACTGCCCATACCGGGATGAGAACTGGCATCCTGGTCGGATGTCCCTGCTTCTTGTTCCTCGTAGAACTTGTATCCGTCTTCGTCTTGGTCAAGTTCATACTGGCGTACAATCTGTTCTGCTTCACGAAGGTAGGGTGTATCTCCCTTTGTAATGCTCATATAGGCTTTGAACCCTTCATAAGCAGCCCCGAATTCACGGATGGAACGGTAGCAGACCGCCTGTTGGTAAACAGCTTCATTTCGCCATACAGATTCTGGCGCGTTTTCAAACAGATTGTCATAAGCCTCAATCGCACGTTCGTACTCACCATTCTGTTGATAAAGGGTACCGGTACGATACATGGCATCTGCTGAGGCGAACTTCTTATGCGACAGATCTCTTGATAACGTCTTGTAAGCGTTGATAGCACGGGGGAAGTTGCGAAGTTTTTCCCAGTTACCGCCAATCTGTTGGAAATTTTGAACGACTTGGTCACTATACCCCATCACCCACATATCAGCGGGGGTGATTTTTCGACCTGTCTTTTGGTATTCGACCGCTTTTTTATTGCGGAACTTATTGATTTCATCCATTAGAAAACTAATCTCTACCAAGATTTCATTCGTCTGCTTCAGGAGCGTTCCAGCCTGCGAAGCTTCGTAAGAATCTGGAAACTTCTCGGCAACGCTAACAAAAGCGGGCCAGCCACCTTGATAGTCGAAAAGGGTGTAAAAATAGACGTTACCAATTTGGAATTGCGCTTGTGGTGCTTTCGGATGCTCAGGAAATTCCTCAACCATTCGCTCGTAATTGCGGATGGCTTCGGTATGATTCTCTAAACTTTCATAAGCACGCGCCACCTCGTAGAGTGCCTCTGCAGCGATATTAAAGGTCTCATCTGTCGGTTCACTATCGTAAATCGCTTTATAGTTTTGATATTCAGCCCGCTTTGCCTTAATGACCTCGCGGTTCTTTCGAATATTCGCTGTACCAGTTTTTGCTTCATTGGCGTAATATCCGGTGGGATCTAACGCAACAATGGCTTGATAATGCTCAACCGCTTTATCCCAATCATAGCGGCGCTTATAGACTTTAGCGATTTGGTAGTGTGCGCGTTGTGCCCACTTCCCTTTCGTATCGCGTTCAATGACCTCCGAATAGAGGGCTATCGCTCTATCATAAAGGTCTTGCTGCCTTTGGCGTTTCTTCTCCATTGCTTCCGGATCATCATCGCGCACGTCCATCGTTTCCGCCTCGTCAAATGCTGTATCAGCATTTTGGAGCTTGGCACCGAGGGGAACGATGCTAACGCCGCCTACACACCCGATAATCGTTCCTGCGAGAAAAATGAAGGCAAGCATGAGAAGATGGGTTCGATCTATTCGAAGACCGAAGCCGTGTGTGAAACGGTTCATTGTGAGTCCTCCTTAGGAAAATAGAAATGTGCCGGTATATTTTCAGTCAGAATAACAGAGTTAACCGGCTCCCGTTCATTGTTGGGAAAATTATACTAAATTTGCAAAAAATGTCAATTCTTTTTTAATTTTTTAAACCAATCGGTTTGATTCTTACCAAGATTTGTACGTAATCCGAAGGTTACATCTACAGTAGGAGGCAAACGCAAACAGGAAAAACTTGACAAACATCTGAAAATATGTAAGAATTGCGTTTGCACAAAATGATTAATATCCCGACAGTGGGATCATGTGTTCAACATAAATTTTTCGATGTGAAAGTCAAAGGTAACAAGGAGGGAAACATGGCGAATTCTGATTATAAGATTGGCGTTGTAGGCGTCGGCAGAATGGGGGCAAACATCGCTCGACATCTCAATGACGAAGGGTTTGATGTTACCGTTGTGTACGATGTTGCAAGCGAACGCGCACAAGAACTCGCAGCAGAAATCGGGGCAATAGCAGCTGGAGAACTCGCGAAAGTTACCGCACTCGCAGACTATGTCATTACCGTGGTTACGGACGATGCGGCGATGCGGACAATTTTCTCTGACGATGCAGAGGACAACCTGCTTCAAGGCGCGTCTGGCAAAGTCTTTATTAACTGTGCCACGATTAGCCCCCAAGTCCACGTAGATGTTGAGCAATTCGCGGCGAAGCATGGTGCTGAGACTCTTGAAGGGTGTATGGCAAGTAGTATCACACAAGCGCGAGAAGGCACACTCTACCTCATGTGTGGCGGTAAAAAAGACACATTCGACAAGACACGCGCGATTCTGGATTCAATGAGCATCTCGCTCCGCTACATCGGTGAAGCCGGTCAGGCGGCACAGGTGAAAGCACTTGTCAACATGGTGATGAATATCAATACGGCAGGACTCGCTGAGGGACTCGGCTTGGGTGCCGCACTCGGATTGGATCTGGCGATGTTGCAGGAAGTCTTTGCGCAAACAGGGGCAAACTCCCGCGTTTTGGAAACCGACGGAGAAGACATGGAGGCACGCGATCACGAGTGTTATTTCTCATCTGCCCATGCATCCAAAGATTCAGGTATCGCGCTTGACTTGGCAAACGCCACTGGTATTTCTCTCCCACTCGCCGAAGCAACGAAAGCGCAGTATGATCGGATGATTGAACTCGGATTGGGCGATCTGGATAAATCCGGTGTCGCTGAGCTTACTTTTCCCGGACGAGGTCCAAACGATTAAAAACGTACGAATCCTTAGTCCTCACCGCGAAATCAGAAGTGGGATTGGGCGTTTGTGGCGATGTCTCTAATTATTATCATCGCTCTCGTGACCAAGCGACGTGATAGTATCCAATGCAAAATTGGTCCAAAGCGCGTAGCCTGCATTCTCACTGCGCAGCAGGCGCAGGCGGATTTTAGAAAGGCGCGTCAAATCACAAACCTATGATGTTTAACCGCAAGGAAAAATTAAAAGGCGTAATCCTGGCAGGTGGACTCGGCACCCGTTTGTATCCACTCACAAAAGTCACCAGTAAACATCTCCTGCCTGTAGGCAACGAGCCGATGGTGTTCCATAGCATTAAGCAGTTCACGACTGCAGGAATCACCGACATCCTTATCGTGACAAATCCTCAATACGTTGGAGACTTCGTGAAGGTTTTGGGGGGTGGACATGATTTTGGATGTGAACTCACCTATCGGGTGCAGGAGGAAGCAAAGGGCATTGCGCATGCCCTTGCACTGGCAGAAGGGTTCGCCAACGATGGTAGAATCGCTGTGCTGTTAGGTGACAACATCTTTGAAACCCCTATTCAGCAAGCCGTTAACGACTTCCATGCGCAGCAACAAGGGGCTCGAGTTCTGCTCAAACGGGTGCCGAACCCCGATCATTACGGCGTGGCTGTTTTGAGTGGGAATCGCCGCATCATTGCAATTGAAGAGAAGCCGGAGTATCCGCAGAGTGATTACGCCGTAGTAGGTGCCTATTTTTTCGACGCATCTGTGTTTGACATCATCCGTACAGTTGAACCTTCGGCACGCGGAGAATACGAGATAACTGATGTCAACAACGCCTATATTCAGCGTGGGGAACTTGAATATAGTCTTGTCCAAGGAAAATGGGTTGATGCAGGAACTACCTTTGACTCGCTCACCGAAGCGCATCAGATCTTGCTGAATTCCTCGGACTGGTAGTAAGCCACCTCATCCGCATCTCTCTTCAAGTGGTGAGGTCGAGCGTTTGTGGCGGTGGCTATAAGTAGTATGATCGCAATCGTGATCAGGATGTGCCGCATTGATATCCATGGCAAAATTGGTCCAAAGCGCGTAGCCTGCCACAACGGCGCAGGCGGATATATGGAAAGGCACGTCAAATGCCAATCTCACATCGTTTAACCGCAAGGAAAGTTAAAAAGCCGATTCTATCTATCGTGGTCCCCGTTTACAACGAAGAAGAAAACGTTCGCCTGTTGTTTGAAAAAATCCAAGCCGTCTGTGAGATAGTCGGTGATCCCTATGAGGTGTTGTTCATAGACGATGGAAGTCAGGACGGAACCTTCGCCGTGCTTTCGGAGCTTAGCAAACAGAAACCGGAACTGAAGGTCATTCAATTTAAAAAGAATGCAGGGCAGACAGCAGCGATGGCGGCGGGTTTTGAGTTCGCGCAAGGGCAACGGATTATCAGTATGGATGGCGATTTGCAAAACGATCCAGCCGATATTCCGAAACTGCTCGAAAAATTGGACGAAGGCTACGATTTAGTATGCGGATGGCGAAAAGAACGACAGGATAAATTTTGGACGCGGCGTGTTCCATCGATCGTTGCGAACTGGATAATTGGCAAGGTAACAGGGGTTCCTATCCACGACAACGGATGCTCACTCAAAGCGTACCGGGCATCAGTTATCAAACAGGTCCCGCTCTATGGAGAGATGCACCGATTTATCCCTGCGATGTCTACAGTCGCTGGTGCGCGTATCGCTGAAATTGTTGTCACACATCACCCACGCCGTTTCGGAACAAGCAAGTACGGACTTGGTAGGGTATGGCGTGTGATGCTGGACATTGTCGCCTTCAAGTTTATCATCTCCGTTTTTGCTTCGCGTCTTAATCCACATAAACCGTCCCTGCGACAACGATTGTCAGATGTGCTTTTCCATCCGAGGCAAAAAGCATTTCGCGTTGCGGCATTCCTAAGCCTCCCTTTCTTCGTATTAGGACGTGTTTTGTTTGGAAGTGCTAACATTATGGCACTGAGTTGCTTGGGGTTAGCGGTAGCTCTACTGATACTTGGGTGGATAGCTGAGAGCAGAATTCAACACGCCAAAAAAGAGGCGTCCACATTAGACACACTCGCACGTTTTTTTATCGTTCAGTGTAAACGGAGACCTGTTCGGTTTTTTGGACCCATTGGTGTCGCTTTGTTCGGACTCGGTGGTATCTTCCCACTCGCGCCTATCAACGCTCTTTTGCTGAAAATTTTGAACGTTGGGTCATCGGATCTGAGTGCTATTTTTATCGCTGGTGGCATCTTCATATTCTGCTTCGGTTTGTTTGGCGAACTTATCACTTATGCCAACGCAAAATGGGTAAAAGACTACACGATTCTTTAATTTTCCCTTGTGGATAGATAACGGGTGTTGTTTCTCTGCAAGGAGTAATTGGCTTTCAGTTTTCGGCAGTCGGTTAAAAGGTGTTTGTTAGTCCCAAGACGGTAGCCTGCAACAACGGCGCAGGGTTTTGCTGGGGTGTTTCTTTAAGATTTGAGGGACGCACGTCATAGTTCAAATGCACGTTGTTTCTCCGCAAGGTAAAATTAAAAGTGGGTAGTCCGCAATAAAATGGAGGGGTTTTTGCTTGGGTATTTCTTCAGATATAAGCAACGTACCTACACGTCGAGATGGCGTTGTTTCTCCGCAAGGTAAAATTAAAAAGTGGCGGCGTGAATTTCCGGTAACCGAAACCTACATCTATATGAATCATGCCGGGGTTGCCCCGTTATCGCGTCGGGTGCAGGACGCGATGACAGGCTTTATAGCGGATGCGACTCTGAGCGGTGCCGTAAATTCCGATCAATGGGCGGAGACAGCCGAAGTCTGCCGTGCAGCAGCGGCACAACTCATCAATGCCGATACCACAGAAATCGCATTCATGAAGAATACGACACAAGGTATTCTGATTGCTGCCAACGGTATTGATTGGCGAGAAGGGGACAATGTCGTTACAACAGCGGTTGAATTTCCTGCCAATATCTATCCGTGGTGGAGTTTGAAAAAACGCTACGGCGTTCAGACGCGCATGGTGCCGGAGCGGGACGGATGCATTCATATTGAAGATATTGCTTCCGCTATTGATGCACGGACACGTGCCTTAACAATCAGCCATGTAGAGTTCGCCTCCGGTTTCCGGAACGATATTCAGGCACTCGGGGATCTGTGCCGAACACACAATATTTGGTTCATCGTTGATGCCATTCAAAGCCTTGGCGCGATTGAAGTGGATGTGAAATCTTGTAATGTTGATATTCTCGCAGCCGACGGACATAAATGGTTGTTGGCACCGGAGGGCGCGGCAATTTTCTATTGTGCTGACGAAAAACTTGAGCAGCTAATCAATACGAATGTCGGTTGGTCGAGCGTCGTAAACCCGCGCGATTTTCTCAGCTACGATTTAACCCAGAAGCCGGATGCAACCCGTTTTGAGGAAGGTTCTTACAACAGCGTCGGACTTTATGGACTCAAGGCGGCGATCGACTTACTCCTTGACATCGGTATCCCTACAATCGAAGGGCGCGTTTTGGAACTCACGAAACGTCTAATAGAGGGATTGGAAGCCAAAGGCTACCGTGTCATCACACCGAAAGCAGATTCAGATCGAGCGGGGATTGTTATTTTTGAAAGTGACCGGTACACGCCGACTGAAATTTATGAGAAACTCCACGCTGAAGGTATAATTACAGCGGAACGTGGAAGCGGTGTTAGGGTCTCCCCACATTTTTACAACACGACATTTGAGGTTGAACGTCTCCTTGAAGTTTTACCGGACATATAATTTTAACAGCAATCAAGGCGTGGCCAACTTCCATCCAAATCCGTAGCCTGCAACAACGGCGCAGGCGGATATGAGGAAGTAACTTGAGAGTCTTAATACCTGTCATTTCTCCGCAAGGTATAATTAAAAAACGTTAAACTAAACCTGTAGCCTGCAACAACGGCGCAGGCGGATATGAGGAAGTAACTTGAGAGTCTTAATACCTGTCATTTCTCCGCAAGGTATAATTAAAAAACCTGTTTTAACGATCTGCTTATCGTTTATTTTAGGCATGTTGTTGATACTCAATGCCTGTACGATGCCCGGCGGCAACCAGAAGATTAGCAAAATCCGTCTCTCCATCCAAAATACATTACCTATCCAACGGAAACAGGTTCCGATCGTGCTGACTGGAACGCAACTCCGAAAAGTGAATTCCGATTTCACCTTTAAAGCCTATTCCGTTGTTACGGGGAAAGCCCCGCGGGAAGTGATGATTCCTGCCCAAGCGGACGATTTGGATTATGACGGTGAACGCGATCAGCTCTGCTTTCTGTTAGATTTGGAGCCGGAAGAGACGAAAGAGATTTCGATTCTCTACGATCCAAACGTCAAGGCGACGTTAACACTGGATATCAATAAACAGACGCGCGCCGCTATCTTTCCCGAACTCGATGTCGTAGCCGCAATGGAATCAAATCTGATTGCGTATCTATTAAAGCCGAACGGTGCCTTCATCGCGTACGGTAAAAGACGCGCAGAATTGTTCAGTGTAGATACGATGTTTCAGCCCGAATTAGATTATGAAAGGCCACTCTCACCAGAACTCAGACACCATTTTGAGAACAACGGGATTGCCCTCTCCCAGCAGGTCCAGGTAGAAATAGAAAAACCGGAGCAACAGTGGGTTGTCCGCGATCTCGAAAATCAAGAAGTCTACTTTGTCCGGAAATCATACAATATTGAAACCGGTCTTGAACAGGAGCCTACAACAGAAGGACAGTTAGACATAGTGCAAGCGATTGGCTTATCGCTGAACACACTTCTCAAACCTGAAACACCCGATATGGTTGCGCTAAACCATTCCGAAGGTCTAATAGGTTGTGGTGGAATTGCCCTATGGCATAAACAAGAGGAGGAAATGATTCCATTACCTACTGAAGGGGATTACGTGCGTATCCTCGCCGATGGTTCTATCCGCTCTATTGTCCAACGGATCGTGCCAGAGTGGGAAATTCAGGGGAGGACGCATCGGTTAACATCAACCGCGTTCATCTATGGAGAGAATCCGTGGATCGAGCATCATATCCACATTGATGGAAACCTCTCCACGGATTATGCTATTGCTACGGGTATTCCACACCTGAGCGGTGCTTCTGGAGAGGACAGAAAACAGGGGTGGGTCTGGAGTTGGGGAACGGATCCAGACGGCATAGACTCCCTTGGTGTTGCACTCATTGCCCTCGCTGATCGCGAAGGGCAGGATGCAAGCATAAAGGCATCGGAAGATTCTCTTTTACCGGTTATCCTCAGTCCAGATGCGGAAGGCAGGCTCAATTATCGGACGTTTGCTATCTGGGGAGGCGGTATTGATGGAATAGAGACCGAGGCGGAATTCGCGGAGCACGTTCAAATCACGACGACTGCCTTAAAAACCCCACCACACATCAAGTTCCTGCCGAAAGAAGAGGAAGAATAGCCACAAACATACTGGAGAAAGCTATGCTCAACAAGGAAAAGTGTCTACAACTTATCGCAAACCAACGGACAGACGAAGTCATCGTTACGACAATGGGAATTACCGTTCCATGGGGTAAAATATCGACACACCCGTTGGATTACGCCTCCGTCGGAAGTGCGATGGGGCACGCTGCGGATTTCGCACTCGGCATCGCACTCGCTCAACCGGAGAAAAAAGTGATTGTGCTCAACGGTGACGGAAGTATGTTGATGTGCTTAGGGACCTTGGCGACGATTACCGCGCTGAACACGCCACCCCCGAACTATCTGCTCTTTGTCTGTGACAACGGCACCTACGAAGTCACGGGCAATCAGCCGGTGCCTGCCGGTAACTCAGGTTTCAGTTGGAACCTGATCGCAAGAGGTGCCGGTTTTGAGCGGGTTTATGAATTTGACGATTTAAACGCGCTTGATGAAGCACTCCCGAAGATCTGGAATGAAACTGGACCCACTTTTGTGAACCTGAAGATTTCGCAAGCATACGAACCACCGCCGGATCGGTGGGGTGGTTTTCCGTACCCATATCTGCAAGAGTCGCTCGCCGAATCTACGCATAAGTTGAAACAAGCACTTGCAAGGTAGTAGGCACGCTCCGTCGGGTTCTCCGTAACCCACAGGATAATTGAGAAAGTACGCCTGTTCTACTGATACCTGATAAAACAAAGTGGCAAGCCTGCAACACCGGCGCAGGCGACTCGAACATGGAAACCGTCAAAGTCCAAATCTGTTTCACTTATCCGCAAGGAATAATTAAAAAATGGCACAAAAATTAGAAACTCGACGGATGGGACGTACGGAGATGTGTCCGAACGCGCTCGCGCTCGGAGCCGCGTGGATGTGGCAGAACCCGGATGCTGAGGTTATTGAGGCAATCCGTCGTGGCATTGAACTCGGTATCAACTATATCGACACCTATCCGGGGCACGCCGAACACCTTTGGGGAGCGGCACTCTCTGATGGATTGCGGGAAAAGGTCTATTTACAAGCGAAGGTAGGCACACACCCGGAACGGCGGAAAGACTTCTCCGCAGATGGGACACGATGGAGTGTCACAAACAGCCTTGAAAGCCTCCGCACGGATGTCCTTGATTCTGTCCTCATCCACGATCCAATTGATATGGAGAGCGTGCTGGCACCCGGATGTGCCTTAGATACACTGTTAGAGATGAAATCGGAAGGTCGTATTCGGCATATCGGTGCCGGTGTCCGCTCGCATGAATTCCACAAAGAACTCATCGAAACGGGGCATATTGAGATTATCCTTACCTTCTTAGACTATACGCTGTTGTCTCAATCTGTCTCTGAGACGACCTTGCCGCTGGCACGTGAACACGATGTCGGCATTATTCTCGCAAGTCCGTTAGGCATGGGAAGTTTGACCGGCACCGAACCCAATGTTGAAGAGGAACGTCGACGGAATCCGAATGCCGAACCGAAGGCTTATGCGATGTGGAGATGGTGTCAGGAACGCAATGTCAATATCCGTCATCTAGCGATGCAGTTTTGCCTTGCGGCACCTGTAGACGGTGTCGTGATGTTCGGTCCCGCCGATAAAGCGCAAGTCGAAGACGGATATGAAGCGGCAACAACTGACATCTCAGAAGACATTTGGGAGGCGTTTGAAGCAGAATTCGGTATCAAGCGCGGTATGTAAATGATATAGATTGCCAGAATCAGAAGAACACCCACACTTGGAAAACGCTGATCAGACTGGTAGGCGCGGTTTTTAACCGCGCCTTTTCATTTCACGAATCCAATATAAGACAACTTTTACTGTTTCACACCAGCCGCTAAATCTGACGCGAATCGCTTCACTGCAGCGAGCAATTTGGTTTCATTGTCTATATTGTCTTCAATAACGTTGACAATAGCGCTTCCCACAATCGCGCCATCAGCGATCTGTGCAACCTGTGTTGCCTGCTCAGGTGTTGATATACCGAAACCGACACTCACCGGTTTGTCCGTGTGTTTTCGCAGTTCTGCAATCATTGGCGCGATTTCGTCCGACAATGTCGCCCGCGCACCCGTTACACCCGTTACCGATACACAATAGATGAATCCGGTGCTGATCGAGGCGATCAGTTGCATCCGTTCCGGTGGACTGGTCGGGGCAGCGAGAAAGATAGTGGCGAGGTTATAGTTCGGTGCGACTTCAAGAAGTGGCTGCGCCTGCTCCGGTGGTAGATCCGGGATGATAACACCGTCGACCCCTGCGTCTTGTGCCGCTTTGCAAAATACGTCCTCCCCCATCCGAAAAATCGGATTGTAGTAGCCCATGAGGGCAATGGGGATGTCTGTCTGTGTGCGGAGGGTCGCGACCATCTCCAGGATCTGTTGGAGTGAAATGCGATGCGTGAGTGCGCGTTCGCTTGAGCGTTGGACGGTGGGTCCGTCTGCAATTGGGTCAGAGAAGGGAACACCGAGTTCGATGAGGTCTGCGCCTGCTTCCTCGAGCGTGAGGAGGAGTTTAGGGGTAAGTTCGGGGGTTGGGTCTCCCGCGCAGACGTAGGGCATAAATGCCTTAGTACCTTGGTTTCGGAGTTCTTGAAATTTTTTGTCAATTCGATTCATGGATACGATTGAGTTCCGGCTTTCTGTTAGTATGTTTTCTCAATTATATCTTGCATGAACCGTATTGTCAAGTGGAGATTACAAACTTATTTCAAAAGTTGAAGGAAAAAAGTAGGCGAGGCGTGGACACCTCGCCTTACGGTATTTAAATTATGCCTTCCGAAAGACGAGCGCTTCATCTTCAAAGTCAACAGCGATTGCATCGCCATCGTGGAAGATACCCTCCAGCATCTGGATCGCCAACGGATTGAGGATATCCCGCTGGAGTGTTCGCCGGAGTGGTCGTGCACCATACACCGCATCGAATCCACGTTTTACTAATTCCGCTTTCGCGGGTTCAGAGAGCGTCAGTGTCATCTCCTTCTCCGCGAAACGGTGACTCAGCTGCGTGAGTTCCAGCGTGACAATCCGTTTCAATTCTTCGATACCAAGTCGATCGAAGATAATCAGGTCGTCAATACGGTTCAAAAATTCGGGTGGGAAATGTGTCTGGACCGCTTCCATCACCTTCCAACGAATCTCTTTTGCGTCCAGAAGTGCATCACTAATCCACTGGCTTCCGATATTGGAGGTCATAATGACAACCGTGTTCTTGAAATCGACGGTGCGTCCCTGTCCATCCGTCATTCTGCCGTCATCGAGCATCTGAAGCAAAACGTTGAAGACCTCCGAATGTGCCTTCTCGACTTCGTCAAGCAGAATAACACAGTAAGGGTGTCGTCGGACGGCTTCGGTTAGTTGTCCACCCTCATCGTAACCCACATACCCCGGCGGTGCACCAATCAATCGAGAGACGGTGTGTTTCTCCATGTACTCGCTCATATCAATACGCGCCATGGCGTTCGCATCGTCGAATAGGAACTCGGCAAGCGATTTGGCGAGATGCGTTTTACCGACGCCAGTCGGTCCCATAAAAAGGAACGAACCGAGCGGTTGATCGGGATCGCCGAGACCGACGCGAGCGCGTCGAATCGCATTGGAGACAGCACTCACAGCCTCATCTTGCCCAATCACATGTTCCCGCAAGCGTTCTTCCATGCTGAGGAGTTTTTGTGTCTCACCTTCCATGAGTCGGGAAACAGGGATACCCGTCCACTTCGCCACGATTTCCGCGATGTCTTCTGCACTGACGCGTTCCTTCAACATCTGCGTTCCTTGGGCATCCATTTCTAAAGTTTCTCGGACAGTTTTGAGCTGTAACTCCAGTTCCGGTATTTTGCCATATTCAATTTCTGAGGCTCTGCCGAGGTTGCCCGAACGCTTGGCTTGCTCCGATTCAATACGGAGTGCTTCAATCTGTTCCATCAACTCGCCAATCAGCGTCAAATTCGCTTTTTCGTTTTGCCATGCGGCTTTAAGTGCGTTTGCTCTCTCTTTGAGTTCAGCAAGTTCAGCCGTCAGTTTCTCAAGACGCTGTTGTGAGGCACCGTCCTCCTCTTTCTCCAATGCCTGTTGCTCTATTTGGAGTTGGATAATCCGACGTTCCACCTCGTCAATCTCCTCTGGCACACTGTCAATCTCAATCCGTAGTCGCGATGCCGCTTCATCTACCAAATCCACGGCTTTATCGGGTAGGAACCGTTCGGAGATATACCGCTTCGAGAGGGTCGCAGCGGCGACAATGGCACTGTCTTGGATTTGCACGCCGTGATGCGTCTCATAGCGTTCCTTCAAGCCTCGCAAAATGGCAATCGTATCTTCAACCGATGGTTCTTCAACCTGCACAGGTTGGAATCGGCGTTCTAAGGCGGCGTCTTTCTCAATGTGTTTACGGTACTCATCGAGTGTGGTCGCGCCTATGCACCGGAGTTCACCCCGTGCCAATGCGGGTTTAAGCATGTTTGAGGCGTCTACAGCACCTTCCGCTGCTCCTGCACCGACGATGGTATGAAGCTCATCGATAAAGAGAACCACTTGCCCTTCTGCCTGTTCCACATCGGCAAGGACGGCTTTCAGTCTGTCTTCAAATTCACCTCGGTACTTACTACCTGCGATGAGCGCACCTAAATCGAGGGCGATGAGTCGTTTATCGCGGAGACTTTCTGGAACATCACCATCAGCGATCCGTTGTGCTAACCCTTCTACAATCGCCGTTTTCCCGACACCCGGTTCACCGATCAGTACGGGGTTATTTTTCCGTCTACGGGAAAGCACTTGCATCACACGACGGATTTCATCGTCCCGTCCGATCACTGGATCGAGTTTACCTGAGATTGCCTCTTGTGTGAGTTCCCTACCAAACCGAGTGAGTGCCTGATATTTATCTTCTGGGTTCTGATCGGTTATCCGCTGCGTTCCGCGAATATCGACGAGTGCCTTGAGAATCTTGTCCTTTGTTACACCGGCTTCACGAAGGGTTTTGCCCACTTCGCTCTGTTTCGTCTCGGCACACGCTATCAGGAGATGTTCTGTACTGATGTATTCGTCTTTGAGTGCAGTCGCTTCTTTAAACCCAGTATCCAAGACGGATTGTAGGGCAGGCGCAATCCGCATTTCAGCCGCTGCGCCTTGGACTTTCGGTGCTTTTTGAACGGCGGTTTCGACTGCTGAGGTAATTCCAGCGGTATCAGCCCCTAACTTCTGAAGAATCGGTGTGACAATCCCATCTGTCTGCCTGATGAGAGCCAACATCAGATGCTCAACCCCGAGTTCAGGACTTTGGATATCTGCCGCTAAACCTTGTGCTGTTTCGAGTGCTTCTTGTGCTTTGATTGTAAATCTATCAAATCTCATTTTTTAATTTTTCCTTACGGTTCGATGAGGTAGGTTGGATCTTTGAAGTGCCTTTGCGTAGACCTGGGGGAAACACCCCGATGAATGCCACACGCGCAAATGTAATACAAGGAACGGATTTAGCCTATTTAAAGGCTAAATCCAGCGTTGATTCGCAAAAACCCTGCGCCGATGTTGCAGGCTACGGTTGATACCTGACTGTTGATGGCTGATGACTATTCTTCTGAAAACTGATAACTACGTAATAATATAGATAGCAAGATCTATGCCATTGCTGTCTCTATACTGAAATTTGCCAGAATTGTGGATAGGGTGCCACTCCTGTGCCACTTTGGCATCCAACGTGCAAAATTGGCAGAAACAATTGGCACGTTTTAGGCTCGGGTTGGAGGGTGTTAATTATCTGAATCACGGATTGACACGGATTTCACAGATTTCGCGGCGAAACACCCAAGCAAAAACGGTTTCCGTGTGTTCAATGTCTTGGGTGTGTTGGGTTTCACTATGTAAATAACCGATGACAGTTGGACGAATAGCGGATGCGTTTTTTATGAGATGAAGGCGATTAGGAGGCTCCGTTCAACCCAACCTACAATGAACTGAATGCCTCTGTCACTTCTCTGAAAGGGGTTCGGTTACGACAAATTCCTGATTCGCCGCGAGGTTTTCCAATATTTGCACAACACCGCTCTGCCAGCGAATCTGAAGTTTATCCACAACGCTTCGCTCTCCAAGTCCGAAAAGCAATCTCGGATCGTTGCTGCTGAGATAACTGTATCCTCGGTGGACTTCACGCGTTTGGGATTCAGCACCGAGGGTCAGTGTAACCCGTGTCCCGATGCCATCACGATTACTTTGAGTGCCGATCAATTTGAGACGCAGATAGTTGTTGGAGGGGCGATTCTCATTTCGGAGGAGTGTCACTTTGTCGTTCAACTGCGTGACAAGAAGGTCTGTGTCGCCATCGTTGTCATAATCTCCGAAAAGGGTCCCACGACTGACAGTATTCCGTTCATCAAATCGCATCTCGACAAATGTACTATCACCACGATTTCGGAAGAGTTGATTCGGTTGCTTATATGAGAGGACATCTGTGGTCCGCTCAACATTTGGAAAGATATGACCATTCGCGATAAAGATATCAAGATATCCATCGTTATCGGGATCAAAGAATCCGGTTCCGAACCCTAAAAGGAGATAACTTTCTTCACCGAGCCGCGCCTTATAACTGACATCGGTGAAAGTCCCATCTCCATTATTCCGATAAAGGGTGTTGGTCTCGTAGGAAAAATTGGTGACAAAGAGATCGAGAAAACTATCACCGTTGTAATCTCCGGCGTCAACACCCATACCCGCTTGCGCTATACCATCCGCACTGTAGGCGCAACCTGTGAGAATAGCGATTTCGGCGAATGTGCCATCGCCTTTGTTGTAGAAGAGGTAGTTTGGCGTGTCATCGTTGGCAACGTAAATGTCGGGATTGCCATCGGCATCAAAATCTGCGGCAACAACGCCTAACCCCTTGCCGAGAAATATGCCACCTCGATCCCGAATATTGGCAGCCTGAGTTGCATCGGTAAAGGTGCCATCGCCGTTGTTTCGATAGAGTGTATCGGGCGCGCCTTCAAAGTGCTTCGGATGGCAATAACCACGAACCTTCTCGGTTGCATTGAACGTCGGATTTTCCAAACAGGTAGGAGCGGATGCATCTGACTTATAGTTGACGTAGTTAACGACATAGAGATCAAGGTAACCGTCGCTGTCGTAATCGAAGAAAGTCGCACTACTGCTCCAACGGGGATCGCCTACGTCTGCTTGAACGGTAACATCGGTGAACGTTCCATCGCCGTTGTTATGATAAAGCCGGTTCGCACCGAAATTGGTTACATAAATGTCCACATAACCGTCATTATCGACATCTCCACAGGCAACGCCGTGTCCATAACGCCCTTGATTATCAACTTTAGCGGACGCTGTAACATCCGTGAAAGTGCCATCTCCCCTGTTTCGGAAGAGCATACTTGGAGCGGCACTGTTGACGAGGTAAAGATCAAGGTAGCCATCGTTATCATAATCGAGGAACGCCCCACCCGCACCGAGAGTCTCGGGCAGGTGGAACTCACCCATCGCACCGTTGGCATGCGTGAAACGGATACCGGCAGCATCGGTAACATCTGTGAAATGGATAGGGGATTCTGCTGATAAAGCGGGGAACGGAATAAGGGAGAGGAACAGAATGAAACAGATTATAGTTGCAATCGGTTGACTGCATTCTAAAGAGGCGTCCCTTCCCAGTAACGGGTGGGAGCCCTGGTTAGAAACCTCGCCAGCATCAGGAGTAGAGCAGTCGTGAAATCTATCATGCTCTGAGGTGGTATTCAACGCAGGAGCCTCCGTAAAATGTGTACACGCTTTTGCGGATTTAGCCTTCCGATGTTTGATACATCTCCGAAATTATTTCAAGCATGTCGGGTGCTTTGACGAGATAGCGCGCCTTTGCCTCCTCGATAATATCGTTAGGGATACCGTGTAAAGCTTCTGCAATACCTCCCGCAATCGAACCGAGGGTATCGGAATCGCCACCAAGAGAGATAGCGTTACGCACAGCGTCTTCATAATTATCGGATTCCAAAGCACACGTAACTGCCTGTGGAACTGTGCCTTGGCACGTCATATCAAAAGCATAGCCGGGTCGGATGTCGTCCACTGTCCGGTTCAAATCGTAACCGTATTCGGCAGTGATAACCTCGCGGATACTTGTAGGACTTTCGCCTCGGAAGGCGAGATAGATGGCGTGGGTTGTCGCCCGAGCACCTTTTATCCCTTCGGGATGGTCATGACTGATAACGGTGACTTTGTCAGCCGCGATGAGAGCGGCATCCAAATCGTCTCGATTCAGAAACGCCGCGGGTGAGACTCGCATCGCCGCCCCGTTACGAAAAGTACAGTTGGGTGTGTCCTCTTCAGAATAGATCCAATTTTTAAATATTTGGCTGAAACCGCATCTCGGGTATCGCTTTCCCCACTTCCGCATCGTTTCCGCAGGCGGAAGATTATGTAAGAGAGAATCAGCGACAGCAGTTGTGCAAACCGAATCATCTGTGAAACGGCAGTCCTCACCGAAAAACGGGAAATCTTTGGTCTTAATTCGATGATCTTTGGGTTCATAGATTGACCCGACAATATCCCCGATAATTGCTCCTAACATATTTTATCCTTTTAAAAAGAAGTGTAGGGCTGAGGCACGGAGACCTCGCCCTACAGAAACACACAATTGTAAGTAAATACTATTGGAGCGTGCGCTGTGCTTTGATCGCCGCCCATGTGGTGGTGAATTTATCTTGCGGTTCAACGCTGACGACTGCGGATGCATACTCCGCCAGATCGGCTTCATCGAAAGCGGAATTGTAGACAATCACTTCATCTATGCTACCGCCAAAGTAGTGGACATCCGTGCCTGAAATGAGTTCATCGTTGTGAAAAACGGTGTCACCATTGACCTTCCCGATCCCGATACCTGCACCATGTCCAAAAAGTGCACCGCCGTCTTCACTGGCAACCAGTTCACCGTTAAGCCACATCTCGAGTTTGTCAGATTCGATTTCATTTGTTGCGTCGCGTAAAATCAGAGCCACGTGATACCACACACCCGATGCTACGGAGACGGAGGGCCACGCCCCATCCCAACCGTATTCTTCTTTGTTCCACGCCCCTATATAGACGTCACCCTCGAACACATAGAGATTAAAGCCGCGCGCTGTTCCGCCTTCCTCATAAATCGTCTGCTTATGATCAGCGATATCCACATCGGTGCAGTTGAAATAACAGGCGATCGTCCGATCTGTGTAGAAATCGGGTTGTGCTATCGTATTAATACCCTCGTCATTCGGAAGATTAACCCCATCGTCTATGCCGTCGAAAAGTAAAGCTGAACCGACAGCGCCATCAACGATCTCGGGGTCCCCCACGACTGTTCCGTCCAAACCTTTTCCAGAGGTATCGGCAACATCCAGGTCCTCAAGACTCCATTCCCCTTCGATAGTTGCGTCATCTTTCGCTGCGTAAGTCGCTACAGCAATAATCATGAGTAAGATACTAAATAGAAAAATAAAACGGTATTTTGCCATTGTGTCAATCTCCTTTATAGATTGTTATTGTTGTTAAACATCAATCTGAAACTTGAGATTACTTTTCAGTCCGTCGGGATTTCAGGTGTGCCCAAGTTGTTGTGAATTTGCCTTGCGGTTCAACACTCAAGGGTTCTGCGAGTGTAGCAAAATCCCCTTCGTCAAAAGCGGAACCGTAGACCAGAACTTCGTCGATGAGACCACCGAACCAGTCAACATCGGTTTGTCCACCGCCACCACCATCGTGATAGACGGTGTTCTGATTGAGATGACCGACACCAATATCGTCGCCGTGGGCATGGAGTTGCCCGCCCTTTTCTTGGGCAATACGTTTGCCATCCAGCCACATCTCAAATTTTTTGTTCTCGACTTTGTCCCTTGCGTCGCGAATCACCAAACCGACATGGTACCACTGCTTTGACTTGATGTCCGCAGAGGGCCAAGCACCGTTCCAGTTGTATTCGGCGCGATTCCAGCCACCGGCGTAGACTTTACCGCCGTGCACATAAAGTATTAAACCGCGTGTGGCACCGCCTTCTTCGAAGATCACCTGTTTCCGATCGTCAATCTTTGCATTATCACAGTAGAACAACGCCGCGACCGTCCGATTGGTATAAGGACCACCGGTGTTGATGTCTACGGAATCTGGAAATTTGATACCGTCGCTTTTGCCGTTAAACTGCAACGCCTTTCCAGCGATACCATCAACGGCTTTTGGCTTTCCAGTGAAGTTGCCATTCAGTCCTTTCTTCGAGGTATCTTTGGCACTGCCATCGTTAAAGGTCCAGTTCGCCGCGACTGTCGCTTCGTCTCGCTGTGCATCCGTTGGCATGACGAGGAACAGGACACCCAATAGTAGGACGATACAGAATGTAGAAGTAAGTGCTCGAATCATTTTTATCTCTCCTAAATATTTCCTCCTGTTATATTTGGAGGTTAAGGTTTTTGAGACAGGTACCCTGCCTCAAACTTTTGATATATGATACACCTTCAATTATTATTAAAAATATACAAGATTTTGTCAAATAAAAACTTATTTTCACGGGATGTAAGGTTTCTCATAAAAATTGTGTCTTTAATAATGTAAATTCGATTTAAGGATTTAGAGAAATTTGGCAGGGCCATTTATGGTAAACCAGAAAAATAAACGGACATTTTCCCCGATCCGGTAGGGTTTTTGCTTGGGTGTTTCTTCAAGGATTGTATCCTTGCCTCTTTAGAGTGTCTAATTAATTCTAAGTTTTACCATAGTTTATATATTCAGTTGATGTGTGTAAACATTTTGCTTTTTCGCTGAAATTGTGTATAATCTATAGTTGGATTTAGATATTACTATTTTTTAACTTGGATAACATTCAAAATTAACCTATTATAACGATAGTGTATGTCGCACAAACTTTTTAATGTATACCTGTGTGGGTTGCAAACTAAAAGTTTGCGGTACAAAAGAGAAAACTGAATGCCCCTATTTGTTTTTGGGGTATACTTGATATCATTCTTTGGATACGAGTACAATCGCTTGTGCTCTTGCAAGTATGCTGTCCATCCTACTGCTTGGGCAGGATTAGAACTCGCGTTGACCCGAGCCATCCAATCACTCAAACGATAAGACCCGTTGCGATTTGGTTGTGTTCTGCCCGCAGGACATGTCATCCACACGCCAGCAAGTTAAGGAGATACACTTGTATGCGACCAGTCAAAGCACAATACATTTTTACTTGTCCCTTCATAGTCTGCGCCGTCCTTTTCTTTTTAACGTCTTTTTCAACCTCAGCACAAACCGTTAACATTCCGGATGCGAACCTGCGCAAGGCGATTAACGAGGCACTCGGTAAAGCACCCAATGCCCTGATTACAGCCGATGAGATGGCAACGTTGCGGGAACTTAACGCTCTGAGCATGGACATTAAGAATTTGGCAGGTCTTGAAGTCGCAGTGAATCTGGAGGGCTTAGGGCTTAACAACAATATAATATCTGACATATCGCCGCTCGCGGGGTTGATAGAACTGCGTGACATAGGGTTGGAAGAGAACGCGATAACCGATCTCTCACCGCTTGCAGGATTGATCAACGTGGTGCATCTACATCTTGGGCATAATGTGATAACCGATCTCTCACCGCTTGAAGGGTTAATCAACTTGAGAGGTATATCGCTCCACCATAATGCCATATTCGATTTATCGCCCCTCGCGGGATTGATAAAACTCGAATGGATAGGGATGAGCCATAATCCGTTGGCAGACTTGTCGCCCCTTTCAGGATTAACGAACTTGCATAACTTTCACGGGTGGGGTACGCCTGTCGTGAACCTTGGTGCCATCGCGAAATTGCCGAAACTCAGAGAGATAAACGTCTGCGGCGGCGAGATATCCGACCTGTCACCCTTAGCTGATGCCAAGGGTTTAAAAGAACTTTATCTCCCTGGTAACGAAGTTTCCGACTTGTCGCCCTTGAAGGGGTTAACAAACTTGACACGCCTGAGTTTTGAACACAATCAGATATCGGATCTATCCCCGCTTGAAGGATTAAACAACTTGACATGGATAGACCTCCGAGACAATCAAATATCGGATGTCTCTCCCCTTGCGGAGCTCAGCAACTTAAGATGGCTGGATCTGAGCCAAAACGCCGCGGTAACGGATGTATCCGCGCTTGTTCCCCTACCGAATCTAACATGGATGGGCCTCGCCGAAAACACAGGCATTGACGCGTCTCAGTTGGAACGATTTTCCGCGAAAACATCTATCTTACACTCGGATTTCGTTAACTCCGCACTCCCGGAAGGCGGCCCAAAGATCGTGGGACCCTGGTTATGGGTAATCGTGCCCGGGGCAGGCGTTTCTAACGCAGACCTACTGGAAAAAGCCAGCAAAGGTGCGGCAACAGAGGTGAAGGTCGCCACCTTCGGCGCAGCTGAGGGAAAACCGATCGGAAAGAGTAAATGGACCGCCCACAATCTTGCCGCTGTTGGTGGGGATAACATCAATCAAATGACAGATGCCCTCGGCTGGGGGAGTGGTTCGGAGGTATACGACCACGTGGTTTACGGTTCCACCACGTTAAATTCACCGCGAAAGCAGGAAACCACGATGCTTGTCGGCAGCGATGATGGCGTCAAAGTCTGGCTCAACGGTGAAGTCGTCCACTACAATCCCGTCGCGCGGGGTGCAGGTGATTACCAAGATGCGTTCCCTGTCACGTTGAAACAGGGTACAAACGTCCTGTTAGTCGCCATTGATAATCGCGGACATGGCGGGTTTAGCGGTTTCTTCGGGTTCTCAAAAGACACCGACTATACAGTGAACCCGATCGGGAAGAAATTTACCGTCCAAATTCCCGCGTGGGATGTCAACAGGGATGGAAGGACAGACATCCTGGACCTCATCATAGTAGGACAGGACTTCGGAAAAGCGAATTCCACCAACGCAAGAACGGATGTCAACAAAGACGGAAAGCGGAATATCGCAGACCTCGTCCTCGTCGCGCGCCACCTCGGTGAACTCAGTGGGGTTTCGGCTGCTCCCTCTGCGCTCGCTCTGCGTCATCTGAAGTTAGACCCGGCGATCATACGGACCTGGATAACACAAGCGCAACTTGAAAATGACGGCTCGCCCGCTTTCCAGCAAGGCATCGCGAACCTCCAACAACTTTTAGCCGTGCTGACTCCTGAAAGCACCGCACTGCTGGCGAATTACCCAAACCCGTTCAACCCGGAGACATGGATCCCGTATCAACTGTCCGAATCCGCCGAAGTCACAGTCCGCATCTATACGGTAAATGGGACTTTGGTTCGGACGTTAAATCTCGGACATCAGCCAACGGGACATTATCACGAGCGGAGTCGTGCGGCGTATTGGGACGGGAAAAACGCAGTGGGTGAGTCGGTTGCAAGTGGTGTCTATTTCTATACATTGTCCACGGAGTCCTCACGCGACTCCGTTACCGCAGGCGACTTCACGGCTACCCGCAAAATGCTGATACGGAAATGAAGAAAGGTGCTGAATAGACTGTTCCCTCATAAAAGGAGATAGGTATGATTATGAAAATCCATAAATATTTCACTTTGATGCTCTTAATATCCATCCTGTTAGGCGGTAGCGTCGCCGAAGCCCAGCAGAACGTTGCCCAGGACGCGTACCTTATCCTTGAACAGAAATGTCTCACGTGCCACGGTCCGAATGGTCCCTTTACCGAAGAACTCATCATTGAATCGGCAGCACAATTGGTCGCCAGCGGTGCTGTCGTCCGAGGGGTCCCGGTTCAATCTGAACTCTTTAAACGCCTATTTGATGAAGACGAGGCAAAACGGATGCCGCTCGGACAACCGCCGCTCTCCGCCGCTGAGATTCAGAAGATCGGTGCTTGGATTCAAGCCGGTGCGCCGAGTTGGGACATCGAACACGATGTGAGTTTCATTACCACCGGTAAGATGCTCACGACGATTCAGAACCACCTCGAAACGCTATCTGCCTTCGACCGACCCTCCGCTCGTTATTTTACAACGACACATCTCTATAACGCTGGGGAGGGTCCCGAGGTGCTCCGCGCTGCTGCGATTGCGCTTTCGAAACTCGTGAATAGTTTGTCATGGGGATATACCGTCGTCAAGCCGGAAGCGATTGACGCACAAGGGACGGTCTTCTACATCGACTTGCGGGATTACGAGTGGGATACCCGGGACGCTTGGACGCAGATTGAAACAGCGTATCCGTATGTGATTGAGTTTGATGCGACGATGCGTCCGGTGCTGCATGGGAAGCTCACGGCTCTGCGTGAAGAGATGGTCTGTGAAGTGCCGTTCGTGCATGTGGACTGGTTTCTTGCCGTGGCGTCGTTGCCGCCGCTGTATCACGACATTTTGGCATTGCCAGAAACCGAGTCTGCGTTGGAGCGAGAGCTGGGTATAGATGTCGCTGGGAATCTTCGCCGGGCCCCGGGGTTGCGTGTGATGCGTGCGGGGACGAACGATTCGGGGGTTTCTGCGCACAATCGCGTCGTGGAGCGACACTCTTTCCGCAATGGTGCGTATTGGAAGAGCCACGACTTTGCGAGTAGTGTGGGTTTGAAGAACATCTTGCAGAATCCGTTGTCTTTTGACAGGGACGGGGGTGAGGTTATCTTCAATCTCCCGAACGGTCTTCAGGCGTATTATATCTCGGACGGGTGCGGGAAATCGTATAGATGTTGCGCCGACGGCGATCGTGTCGAATCCAGCGGCGAGTGATCCTGCGGTTCGCAACGGTTTGTCGTGTATCGGTTGTCATACGGAGGGGATGAAGACGTTTGAGGATGTGGTGCGTGGCACGTATGAGAAGTTGCCTGCGAGTCCGACAAAGGAGCAGGTGTTGCGTTTGTATGTAGAAAAGACGGAGATGGATCGGTCGGTAGATGAGGATACGGCGCGCTACCGAGATGCGTTAGAGGCGACCGGGGGTATATTTGGGGGTATTGAACCGGTGCATCGTTTTCATGAGGAGTTTCAAGAGGCACTGGATGCGTCGCATGCGGCAGCGTCTTTAGGACTCCAGGAGTCTGTGTTTGTGAAATCGATTGGCGAGAACTCGGGTTTACGGGAACTGGGTTTAGCAGGCTTACTGAGTGGTGGGAATGTGAAACGTGATGCGTGGACGGCGAACTTTAGTGAGATAGTTGCGTGTGTGTATAATGATGTGTGTCCGCTACCGACGCCGGTTGTGATCCCAGATCCGACGCCGGATCCTATTGAGCGTCCACGTATTATTCGGGATCCGAGCAACCTTGTTCCGGATGTGAATCTACGTGCGGCGATTGCGGAGACCTTGGGAAAACCCTCTGGTGCTTTACTGAAGACGGAGGATTTAGCGCGATTGACGCGACTCGTCGCTGATGAGCGAGGGATAAGTGACTTAAGGGGGCTTGAATATGCGGAGCGCCTTGAACGGATTGAATTGCGACGCAACGAGATTTCGGATCTCTCCCCGCTCGCCGAGTTGACACGGCTAAATAACATCAAGCTGCGCGGGAATCGGATCACGGATGTGTTGCCACTGGCGGGCTTAATCAATGTGGATTGGCTGGGACTTGAGGAGAACCAAATCACGGATGTATCGCCACTGGCGGGCTTAGTCAAATTGAACGGGATCGGGATTTCAGGGAATCCGATATCGGACGTGTCGCCGTTGGTGAGTCTCATCAGCCTTGAACGGATAGACGCGTGGCGGACCCCTATTTCGGACTTTTCTGCTTTAGCGAAACTTCCAAAACTCCGATGGATAGAACTCGGCAATGATAGATCGATCTCAAGCATTCCCTCTCTGAAGGGATTAAAGGCACTCCGACGCTTGGAGGTCCGAGGCTGCAACGTCTCAGACCTCTCTCCGCTCGCGGAATTAACGGCACTGGAATGGCTCAGCCTCGTTGATAACACGATCTCGGATCTATCGCCGTTAGCACACCTAAAAAGGTTGGAGCATCTGAATCTTGATGCCAACCTCATCACGGAGGTGTCGCCCCTGAGACACCTCACACGCTTGGAAGTGCTTTATCTTGAAAATAATGTTATCTCGGATGTGTCGCCTCTCAAAGGGTTTAAAAACTTAGAGCGCTTGGACCTTCGCAACAACGCCATATCCGACTTTTCACCTTTAGATGGACTACCTGAAAAGACTTTTGTCCGGATGAATGGCAATCCCGGTTTTCCAGCAGGCGGTCCGAAGATAACGGGTCCTTGGTTATGGGCGATAGTCCCGGGAACACGACTTGATGACCGCACAGATTTTCTGTCTCGAGCGACTGGAGGGGCAGCAACGGAACTCAAGGTGGCTACTAACGGTGCGACGGAAGGGAAGGCTGTCGGAAAGCGCAAATGGGCACTCCACAGAATTTCTGCTACTGATGGTGATAACATAAATCGAATGACCGATGCCCTCGGTTGGGGAACAGGTGAGGAAATATATGATCACATCGTCTACGGTTCGGTCATCTTGGATTCACCGGAGGAACAACAGACAACGATGCTCGTCGGGAGTGATGATGCCGTGAAGGTTTGGCTCAATGGTGAGTTGGTTCATAAAGCATTTGTTGCACGGGGTGCCGGCGATTACCAAGATTTTTTCCCCGTAACACTGAAGCAGGGAAAAAATGCCTTGTTGGTCGCACTTGACAACCGAGGTCATGGTGGGTTTAGCGGCTTTTTTGGGTTCGCACCCGATGCCAAGTATGAAGTGTTCCAACCGAGCATTAATTTCACCTTTTCTACGGATACAACACAGATTGAGAAAGGTGATACGTTCACTGTGCATCTGAAAACTGAGAATGCCGACAATTTAGCGGGATGGCAGACGAACATTATATTTAACAAGGCTGTCCTGAAAGTAAGTAGCGGCGCAACCGAGGGAGATTTTCTGAAACAGGGTGACGGACGCACCTTCTTTCAAGCAGGCACGATCAATAACACCACCGGTAAAATCACTGGTATAAAGGCAGTGCAACTCTCTAAAGGCAAAATGACCAGACAAGGCACACTGTTCTCCGTCAGATTCACAGCCATTGCGAATGGGGAGAGCCGCTTAGATGTAGACAATTTTCAAGCCGGTTCCAGTAGAGGTGAGAAGATTCATGTGACTCCGCCGGAGATTACTGTTACTGTAGGAGGTGGTGCTCCCGCTGCGCCTACGTTATATCCTGATGAAACGGCTTTACTCCACAACTATCCAAATCCGTTTAACCCGGAGACCTGGATACCGTACCAACTCGCGGAATCCGCGGAAGTCACGATCCGTATCTATGCAACAAGTGGGGTTTTGGTGCGGACGTTGGCACTGGGGTATCAACCTGCGGGTATCTATCAGTACCGAAGTCGTGCAGCGTATTGGGATGGAAAAAACGAAGTGGGTGAGTCGGTCGCAAGTGGTGTCTATTTTTATACGCTCACTGCTGGCAATTTCACGGCTACCGGCAAAATGTTGATAAGGAAGTGAAGATGGGATCCGTTCAACCCAACCTACGGATGCTGATAACCGACCGCTATTTCGCTGATGACTGATTGCTATAAAAACCGAGAAAGGCAATGTCTCGCAAACCTCGGAAAAGTCGTCGTCGAACTTTGAAACGGCTCTTTGCCCAACTTTCGATATACCTCACCGCATCACGCGGAGCGAGTTGCGTGAAACGACACGGCTTCCAGATGAATAGAGATGGACCCCATTGAAATAGGTGGAGTCCAAAACGGAGTTGCTTGCGTAAAGCTTTTGGCAATTGCTGGACAAACGAATCAATCACGATGACTGGCATATCCAATGGGGTATCGTCTGGAACGCCTACCATATACGCGCATACTGACTTCAGGATATCGTGTTCAACCTCGGTGAAAAAGTAGGTGGCTTTTGGAGTCGTTCTAAACATCAGTTTTTTCTTTTACCTTGTAATTATGGGCTTCATTATGGACCAAAACCGTAGCCTGCAACAACGGCGCAGGCGGCTCTTGAGGAAGGTACGTCAAAGTCTCAATCTACGTCGTTTACCCGCAAGGTAAAATTAAAACATAATTCTCGTGCCTCTACCACCGGTTCCGCTTCGCAGGGACGAATTTCCAACACTTTCAAGACATCTGCTGGAATCTGCTTGAAGAGTTCGTCCCATTCCAAGTCTCCGGTCCCAGGTGGGTGATACGCCTCAAGCTCTCGCAGATCGTGAAGATTCACGCCGATGAGATGTTCCACATACTGCTCGATCCATCTATCTGCCCAGCACACGCCGAGTTTTTCCTGTAGCGCGGCGTGCCCTATGTCGTGCCAGTACCGCATCGGACTGCCGTAAAACTCCTCAAAAAACAATCCAACTTCATCAAAATTCGGAATTTGGTAATAGTGTGGACGATTCTCAATAGCGATACAGAGTTCCATCTTCAGAGCGGATTCGTTGAGTTCATCGAGGCTCCGTAACACCGCGTTTTGGTGTCTCATCTCCTTACGTTTCCGCCACTCTGTAGCTTCGGTCACTTTTTGATTGAAGGCTTCAAACTCACGCTCACCATAATTGTATAGGTCTCTCATCAAATAGGACCTGTCGTAGGTGTCAACTTCGCCGAGGTGAAGGACTACAATTGGCACCTCCAATTCAACGGCAAGTTCCATCGTTTGGACGGTGCGGCGGACAGCCTCCAGTCGCTCGTCTGTATTGAGACTCGAAAGTGAAATTTTGTCCTGTTCTGCCTCTACTTGCGATGTTCCAGGGAGAATAGGACAGAAGTTGTGGATTGAACAGGGTGGGTTTTCGCGGAGATATGGCTTGAGTTGCTCTACCTGATCGGGTGTAAGGTGTCTGCTGAGTTCGAGCGTTTCAAAGCCGAGATTATTGAGCTCATCGAACAGGGTAGCACCGTCCTGTTGCTTCAAAGCGTTCCACAGTGTTGAAATTGCTAACATTCTTTTTTAATGTTCCTTGCGGTTCATTGACGGAGGTCGTAGCAGGGGGCGTTGTTGGGCTTACGCGCTTTTGTTAATCGCTGACAATGTGTAAAAAGCGTTCCACCTCTTACCGACAACTGACAACCGATAACTGACTACTGCACGATTACTTTTCGTCCCTCAATCTTCAGTTTCCCCTGCGCGTACCATTTAATAACCTTAGGGTAGAGTTTATGCTCCTCAACCTGAATCCGGTTGTGTAAACTCTCCTCGTCGTCCGTATCCAAGACAGGAACAGCCGATTGTGCGATGATAGGACCCGAATCTACATCCTCATCAACGAAATGCACGGTGACGCCGGCGATCTTCACACCGTATGCCAATGTATCAGCGACAGGATGTGCGCCCGGAAATGCCGGTAAGAGCGTTGGATGGACATTGATAATCCGGTTCCGGTACTTTTGCACAAAGGGAGATTGAAACAACTTCATAAAGCCCGCAAGGACTATTAATTCAACGGCATAGTGCTCGATAACCCTTGAAATTTCTGCATCAAAATCAAGGCGACTTTCATAATCCTGAGTTCTGACAACGTGTGTTGGTATACCCACACGCTTCGCTCGTGTAAGGGCGTAAGCCTTACGCCGATCACTGAGTACAACTGCAATGTCAATATCACTCGTCTCGTCTTGATGTAGCTGCTCAATCAGGGTTTGCAAATTGGTTCCGCTCCCTGAAACGAGGACTGCGACCTTCAATATTAATCCTTTACCAATACGAATTGTTTGTGGTGTGTCCCTCTGGAATAGGCACCCAGACACCACCGGTTTTATTCGCCACCTGCTGTTGGAAATCGTCATAGGTGCCGACAACACTTACAAGGATATCTTTTTTCTTTAACATTTGGATAATCGCGAGTGACGAGTATTCACCCTCCGCGGGTTCATCTGTAACCAAAATGAAATAGGGTTGAGCATTCGGACGGAACTTAATCCTTCGTAAACTCTCCGCTACAGCATCCAATAACATTTCATCTTCTTTACAGGGCAGTTCAACGATTTTCCGAATCTGTTCCAGCGTTTGTGGCGGGTCGAAAAAGTTGACAATGTTTACAGACGCACGCGACCGGAAACGCACTACACCCATCTGATAATCTATAAGCGCGTTATCCAAATCGCGAACAAGGAGATCCAGTTGCTTCAGGAAGTGTGGAAGTTTACCGTCCATACTCTCACTGCTATCAACAAAGAGAATGATATCGACTGGTGAACCACTACCATATTGGACATATTGAAGCAGATTGCCACCGATTTTTGTGACATCTCCCCATTGCGCCTGACGGAGCGATAGTACTTTGTTCCGAGTCGTGCCCGGGGTATAGGGTTTTTGGACGACCTGTGGTTTTGGCTCTTCAGGAATGATATGCCATTTACCACCCGTCTCAGCGGCGAGTCTCTGGTGAGCATTTAGAGGGAGTCCCAGGACATTCACATAGATACCAAATTCTCGGCAATATGCGATGACATCATCCACCTCTAATCCCTCTCGACTTGAGAGAGGTTCATCGGTAACAAGAATAAAATGTCTCTTAGATGTCGGTCGGAATCGGAGTTCTTTGACAGTCTGAACGACAGCATCTAAAGCGTTTTCGTCTCGATGTACTTCAATCGCTTGAAGGGCACGTTTGTAGGCAATGAAGCTTTTTGTTAACTGGACAACTCTGATTCTATTACGGTTCTTATTCGCCCAAAATTCTGTCACACCGAGTGCATAATCTATTTTAGAGGCTTTGTATACATCCACCATCTCACTCAAGTGTTCTACAACAGATTTAATATTATCCCCCATGCTCCCGCTGGCATCAATGACGAAAACGACGTCAATTGGACCGCCATCACTGGTTTCAACAATCTCTTGGGCGAGGGTTTTCATAACCGTTGAAAACGGAACATGTGGCAATTCCTTCCGTTTTTCGCTAATTTCTGCCATTTGCGCTGGGGACAACCCCTCCTCTTCTTCTACTATTTTAAGGGTCGAAATCTCTGGGGCGCGCTGAATTCTTGGTGGACCAGAGCGTTTTACACCGAAGGTGGTATCTCCTGCTGGACTTGCGGCTTCTGTTTTCGACAAACTTTCCTCAACATTCTGAAGCGTACGGGTAGCCGTGCTCACTGCGTTCCAATTTTTTCTCGACAGATCTAAAGATGGCGATGGGTTTTCTGCTTTAACTTCATCTTGCAAACTGCGACCTAAGGCAGGACGTGGCGTTTCGGTGTTCACTGTAACGGGGGAGGCGAGGGATGGTGGTGACTCCCCAGTACTGGCATGAAGGTTTGTAAAATCACGTTCAGAAGCGAGAAAACGCGGCGACACCTTTTTGAGTGGAGTTCTTGGGCGAGAGGTGTTTTCGACTGAGATAATGTCTCCATCCAAGCCCGTTTTCTCTGACGCTATCGGCTGATTCTGCACCACGACGTAAAACGTTGTAATGAAAAAAAAGAGATGAAATATCAGCGAGGTGAGCAACGCTCTACGAGTTACAGACTTCATTTTTTTATTGGCTATCGGCTATCTTACTGACTGCTGACTGCTGACGGTTGTTAGTAAGCGTTTCGGCGGCTCGTGTTGTATGACCTCAAAGGAAATGAATTTTTCGCCATCCAGTTTCTGTGATTTCGTAGGAGAGAACTCCGATTCCCGATGCATCGACTGACCGAATCTATCGCTGGAGGATTGGTAAAGTGTTGCTCCTACCATCGTAAAAACAGCGAAGGTCAGTACAAATATGTAAACTGGACTACGCGTCCGAATACTGTAGCGAAGCCTGTCAGTTAATGTTGAACTATATCGCGCCCACCCAAGCGACGATCCAATGAAGTGTGTGACGCGGGACCGAAGCGAGTCGTAGGGTTTCTGGTATTTCGTTGCTTCCGATACGTGCTCCATTACACCGCTTAAAAAATCATCAGGCACTTTGATTTCACCACTTCGGCGTAGGAAATTATCTGTGTGTTGCAACCGTTGGACCTGATTGGCACAGGTCTCACACTGTTTAAGGTGCCGTCGAATGAGGTGGCGTTTCCACGCAGGCAGTTCTTTATCGATGTAGGCTGAGAGTTCAGCTGGACTCACGAACTGCCCTTTACACGTCGAGCCATAAACATCTGAGAATTCGGTCTTTAATTTTACCTTGCGGTTCGTTGAGGTGAATTTTGACATTGAAGTGCCTTTTCGTATATCCGCCTGTGCCGTTGTTGCAGGCTACGGTTTCGGTCTTTTTCTTTTACCTTGCGGTTCGTTGATGCTTATTCCGCTATTCCTGCTTTGATGAGCAGTTTTCTCATTTTTTGTCGAGCACGGTGAATCAGTGCTTTCACAGCACCGACTGAGCACCCAAGAATTTTCGCAACCTCTTCATACCGTAAGTCTTGATAGGTGACGAGCGTTAACGCTACGCGTTGATTTTCTGGTAACTGTGCGAGTGCTTTACGGATAATCTGTCTCTGTTCTTTTTTTTCCAAGAGCAAGTCTGGCAGATAACGGGTGTCCCGCATGATGTCGGCATAGTTGACATCCTCGCCTTCTTCAACCAGATCTTCAAAAAAATAAGTGTTCCGGCGCGTACGGTTCCGAATCTCATTTCGGCATAAGTTAGTGGCAATTGTATAGAGCCAACTTTTGAACGATGCCGTCGGTTCATAACGGTTCGCGCTTTTGAAGACTCGGAGGAACGTTTCTTGGGAGAGATCTTCGGCGCGTTGATAATCATCAATGGAGCGGTGAATGTAGTTAATCAAAGGGTCCTGATATCGCCGTACCAACAGCTCGAAGGCACTCATATCACCTTTACCACATTTCACCATCAAATCTTCATCCGAAACAAACATCTTTTAAATGTTCCTTGCGGTTCGTTTAGGCGTAATGTGTAGCGATACACTTTTCCGTAACCCCAGCCCGCCCGATGGTTGGGCTTACGCGCTTTTGTCAAAATCTGATTGAAGTTTCAATTGAAGTTTAAGGCGCATTGCTGTTTTATAAGCACTGACAGCTTCGCGCCGCTTCCCCTGAAATGTGTAGACTGTCCCAAGTTCAGAATGCAACTCTGGATGGCTCGGTAGAAAACGAATGGCGCGCGTGTAAACGTCAATAGCCTCGTCATAGCGTTTGAGCAAACGATACGTTGCTGCGAGATTGAGATATGCTGTTGCCTCGCTCGGTTCGCACGCGATTGCCATTTTGTAGGCGTCTATCGCCTGCTCATAGTCTTCCAGCATAAAATGTGCCAAACCGAGGTGAAAGTGTGCTTCAGCCGATTCGCGATTATGTTGAATTACCTGTTGGAATTCCTCAATCGCTTTCGCGTAGTCTCGAACGTTTAATGCCTCTGCTCCCTGTTTTAAGTGCTTCGCAGCGGTCTGATGCGCGTGAATGTCGACGCGCCCACGCTGGATGAGTTCTTTTTGCAATCCGCTTGAGGGTACCGATGATTTTTCAGGTGTTAAGGCATGTTCTTCCTTGGTTTTGTTATCTTTCATCAATCTTTCCCCATTGAAGCAAACTTTGGTCCTCTGTGTAACATCACCACGCGATCCGGCAGCCAATTACAAATTCTGCATACCCCTTGCTAAAAAAATCGTAGCTGGTGCAGGTGCTATAGTCGTGGTTGTAATACCATGCGCCTCCACACGCCACGCGGAAATTCCCTTCATCGTCATAGGGTGTATCCGTCCACTCCCAAACATTGCCAACCATGTCGTAGCAGCCAAACGGACTCATGCCGTCTCTGAAACTAACGACTGGGGTCGTCGTTCCCGCGCCGAGTTCGGCGGTGTTGCACCGCGGTCTGTCAACTTCATAGCCCCATGGGAAGAGTCTATCATCAGTCCCGCGAGCAGCGTATTGCCACTCAGAAACCGTTGGCAGTCTGCCTCCGACATAACGGGCATAAGCTTCTGCATCTTCACATGTAACCCAGACGACAGGATGATCGCCTTTGTTTGCTGAATAGACTCCGGCCGTCCAATCCTGAGGAGGCGTGTGTCCTGTATCCTGAAGAAACCGATGGTACTGTGCGTTGGTTACAGGATAGACTCCGATCTCAAACCCATCTACTTCCAACGGGGCACATTCTTCGCCGATATAAGCAACGCCTGCAGGAATATGAACGGTTGCGTCCAATACCTGTAGCGCGGCATCTCGGATGTCCTCATCCTCGTGTGAAAGCGCATAGCCGAGCGGAGAGATGACTTCACCCACCGGCGGTGTTGTGAGTTGCGGCAGCGTCTCCCAACCGAGTTCCGTGCTTAGCAGCAACCGAGCGGCTTCTGATAACGATTCGTCAAAATGCCAAGTCCAATACTCTCGGCAGAGTTTTTGAAGGGCATCTGGGGTATCGCTTTTCGCCAGGGCAACCCGAGCCGCGCTCGGCTTCGTGATGCTCAGGATATGTTTTGTTGTAGTGCCGTTCGTGCTCTCCATAGGTATCATGATACCACAAAGAAATAATTTTATGCAAGGAGAAGACGATAAAAACTCAGGAGGATCATGCTTATCAACTATTGTTGAATTGCCCCTTGTGGAACCGTCCCTAATCCAGGGATAATCGTCCGTTTTCCTCTTTCAACAACACCCATCAGTTGTTTTTCATAGAAGGACAGTTCTGATAGAGGGAATTCCATTTCATAAAGTTGGTCATAGAACTCTCTATCAACGTATGCGAACACGCCATCAAAGTATTTAATAACCCCCACCTTATCCCGGTTCGCCAGATTCCGCTCCAGAACGTCCCGGAGCAGACCGCCAGAGGTGTGTTGATATTTTGTCTGTGTTACCCTCTTTACTGAATCATATACGTTGGCAAATATCACGGTGTCGGCGTTTTTCCACACCATCTCCGTATTATTTACGGTTGTTGGCATACCGTGTTTGTCAACGGCTTCCTTAATTATATGTTCCGCATTCATTACGGGGTTCTGGGTCACATAGCCTGCTGTTCGCAATTTGTTATCCTTGAACGTATAGATAAGCAAGCAATCGACACCGTTGATTTTATGACTATAGACGAGTGCGTTTTCAGTCCTTTCATACACTCGATTCCCGACTTCAGCCAGTTCAACACGCTCTTGACTGAACCCCCATCTCACTTCACGGAAGGAGTGATTAGCGTCTTCGGAAAAACCGTCTAAAATAGAATGTGAGGCACAACCCGTGATTGCAACAATCAATACGCCTCCCATATAGAAGCAAAGCAGTTTACGCATTAGGTCTTTCATGGTTTTGTTTCCTATATTTAAAGATACTACTGTGGGTTTCGACTGTAGAAATACCTCGGAGAATAATTTCTTTTCAATAGCGTGTTATTTTGCTCTCTCTGAAACTAAACGGGTGGATGTGATATAGGGTTTACGCGCATTCCATAATGGAGTGTTATTTGGGTCTCTCTGAAACTTTCACTTTCCACCCAACCCCAAAATTGCTGGAATTTCGGTCAATGAAGCCACCTCGTAATCAGGTCGAGTTTTTGTGTCATTCGGTATTCCTTCTCGGTTGAGCCAGACAGAATGCGCACCAGCGTTCCGCGCGCCGGCAACATCGTTTTCGAGCGAGTCCCCTACATGGAGTATCTGCACGAGTTCACAATCTGCTCGCTGAGCAGTTATTTCAAAGATTCTTCGATCCGGTTTCTCAATCTGTACATCTTGAGAAAAAACAACAAAGGTAAAATACGCCTCAAGTCCGCAGCGTTCCGGGTAGGTATTTCCATTTGAGAGCAATCCCAGTCTGAAATGTGGTGCCAGAACATCAAAAGTCGGGATGACATCCGGGTACAATTCTATATCTTCGAACCGATGTTTCCTATATATTGAATTCAGATGCGCAGCGAGTTCTTTATCTGGGCACTCGACATGTTCAAGTGTTCTCTCAAATGCGCGCAGCCTGATTTCTTCAAGGTTCCAAATTTTGCCCTTTACTTCTTCAGCAAATTGCTCGCGAATAGCAATCATTTCGTCAATTGTTAATTTTAGAGTGCGCGGTGTCGGATGCTGTCTTTGTAGCTCCGCCAATGTGTGCTTGAGCGAATGACGCATGACCTTCCGGAAATCCCATAAGGTCATATCACCATCAAAAGAGATCGTTGAAATTTGCAATAGTTTCTCCGTTATTGATGCCCGATCGAGGCGTGGATCTGCGCAAACTGCCATAACCTATCGGTCTTTTCCAAGATGCCCGTCATCCGCATCACGAATTCCTCCGACGTGCCTTGCCATTTGAGCCGCCAAATCTGGCGCGTGTAGAACCAAGCGACATCGTTCCGTTCCTGCACATCAAGGTTAATAAATTCAATGCTGAAATCCTCCGTGCTCGCGACGTGGTTTCGATAATACGCCGTGATTCCTGCGCTTCCCTCAACAACTTCGTCAGCGTCAGTGCCGATCTTGACGTAGTATGAGGCAGGCAGCATCATTGCAATGAGGGTTTCAGCATCACCAACAACAAGCGCGTCAAAATACGCCTGCACTGTATCATGCGCATTCCGCATCGTGAATTCCCGTGAGAGCGTTCCACAAAGCAGTGCTCATCTTTTCACATGCCTGCACGACAGTGGCGTGTGAATCTGATGGTAATGCCCCGATACGCTCAAGCAGTATTTCCGATTCATGTTCATTGTGTGAATGCGTTTCAAAGTATGGCTCTACCGATTTTGGGAGTTGATAAAACGCTTTTAGACCCGTGAGTTTCGATTGGGCAGTTGCCGGTTGCTGTGCCTCAAACGCATAGAGCGCACCGAGTGCAGTCGTAGGTTCCGAAAAGAGTTCATGTGCTGTATCCATCAGTGCCTTGACTTGCGGAATTTGTGCTTCAGCGACAGCGGTGTCAAGTCCAGCAGCGAAGTCAGCCCACAAATCGATGTGTTCGATCTCTTCCGCTGCGGTTTCGGTTTCGTCGAGTGTTTCCCATCCTATCGGCACTGTAGAGATAAAAGCACCATACTCACGCGCGTAGGACCGTAGCGTTTCGACGGGTAACTCGCCTGCACTCCACGCTTGGTAAAATGGATGATTGAGTAAGTTATAATCTGCGATTTTGCTGTCTAATGTTTGCTTGAAATCCATCAAAGTGGTTACTCCATTCCTTTTGTTGTGTAAATAAAATTCAACAATATGTCGATGCTTTCCACAGCGATTCTCGGTTTGCGAACTACACTGACTTTTCTTCGGTTTGCGAGCTGCACCGTTGTATAGCAAGTTTTCGGTTTGCGAGCTACACCGCCTTTTGTATAGCAAGTTTTCGGTTTGCGAGCTACACCGAAAATGCTGTTCATAGCATGCCCTTAGTATAGCACACAGCATGCCTCGGTGTCAAACAAATGCCAATCTCATGTTGTTTAACCGCAAGGAGCATTTAAAAATTCGTTTCAATTAAACCCAAAATCTGATATGATCGTTAACAGAACTGGAGGCATTATTTGATAGAGAGGATTGCTATGACGGAAGAACAGAAATTTATCTTCGATCTCAAAGGCTACCTGCTAATTCCTGAAGTATTAAAACCTTCAGAAATCGCGGCACTAAAAGCGCAAATTGAAACTATCCGAACGGATCCTGAATCTTTGCCGCCACACGAACGGCGGTTTCCAGGCGGCACGGCATCATTTTTGATTGATCATCCAGTAGTGATGGATATTCTTCACGAGATTTTAGGAGAAGTTCGGATGGAATCCAGTTGGTTCACCTACCGCACCGTTGGAGACGGCGGACCTCCACCGCACGGTGGCGTACGAAATGTGAATCCTAACTTCAACTATCAGTGTCGAAACGGGAAGATATACTCCGCCCTGACGCGAGTTGTCTTTGAACTGAACGAAGTCGAATCGGGTGAAGGTGGCACGCTATTTCTGCCGGGAAGCCACAAGGCAAACTTCCAAATTCCTGAAGGGCATCGACAGACAGATTCGCCGCTCTTTGAAACGTACAGTTGTCCTCCAGGTTCCGTCATTATCTTCACGGAAAACCTTTGTCATTCTGGGGTTGCGTGGCAAAATCCAAATCGACCGCGGATAGCTATTTTTAATTGTTATAACTTCGTCGGCTGTCAATTTCATAAACCATCGGTGCCAAAGCACGTGATTGAAGGATTGCCTCCGGAGAAACAGGCATATTTTCGCAACGTCTGGGTTTGGCATCAAGGCGGTCCCGATAACGGGAAAAATCTACGTTATGAGGACTGATGCGTGTTGTGCGCAGAAAACGTCTCTACAAGATAAGAGAGCGGAACAAACAAGTCTCGCGTTCCAATCCGGACCTCACGCATGGCTCCAGAAACAAGGATACCATCCGCATCGCTGATTCGCGTCGCACGGGGTGATGCGTCCCGTAAGGTTTCAAGATGGCGTTGGACAGTATTTGGCGCGGTTCTCAGTATCCTGCCCACAATCAATATTGTGCTACTTGGTATAAGTATCGTTGTGATGGGCACATTCGCACCCAAAATTGACTTGTCCACGCCAAAACGACTGACGATCTATTTCCAAGATCCCGCATGTTACACGGTGGAATACCAGCGTACAGCAAAAAGGTTACGGGGTCTTTGGACTTTCTACGGATGGCTTGCCGGTGTCATTGTATTGAATCTCTTTTTTTAACTTTTAGGTTTCCGATCATGCTGTACTGGTTTCGCAGTGAGATCTTAAAACCGAACCCCAAGCCTGAAACGAAAAGGTAAGTCAAACGCCAATCTCGTGTTGTTTAACCGCAAGGAACAAAAAATGAACAAGCCAATGCCAGAGAAACCAACACCTTACACAGGACTGGAAGACCAACTTATCTTGCGAGACCATCTCGCCGCGGATCGGACTATCCTCGCTAATGAGCGAACCTTTCTCGCCTATATCCGCACGGCGTTAACGTTGTTCGTTGCGGGCTTATCCTTTGTACATCTCAAAGAAATTTTTAGTTCATATATCGTTGAGGTGATCGGTATCATCTTTATTTTGCTCGGCATTGCGACCTTCTTCGTCGGGCTTTTCAGATACAAACGGATGCAAGCCCTGATCCGCAAGATTAAGTCAGAAGAATTAAAGCAATTAGGAGAGCAAAATTCACAATGAAAATCAGAGAGGTTGTTGTAACAGGTCAGAACCAAGTGGAGCTCCAGACTGCTGATATAGATGCACCGGTGCTCGGTTCCAACGAATTATTGATAGACACAGAATACACCTTTATCAGTAGCGGTACGGAACTGGCAAACTATACGGGAAGAGAACCTAAAGTTTTCCAGAAGGGAGAATGGTGTGAATACCCGTGGCGTTCTGGTTACGCGAATGTTGGCATTGTGCGTGAAGTCGGTACTGGTGTTACCCGTGTTGCACCCGGTGATCGGGTTTTCACATACGGGCGGCACGCTTCAACGATTCAGTATTCACAAGATCGGTTGGTCACGCCTGTTAGGGAGGCAGTGGATCCGGGCGTGGTTGCAGCCTCACGAATGGCAGGCGTTGCAATGACCGCAATAGTTGTCGGAGAAATCGGGGCGAACCCATGGGTCGTTGTCTTTGGATTGGGGCTTGTTGGGAATTTAGCATCACAGATGTTTCAGATTCACGGATGTCGCGTGATTGGTGTCGATCCGGTGAAAGAAAGACGGGAACTTGCACAGCGGTGTGGGATTCGCCATACCGTCGGTGGTGCTGCTGACAAGGCACAAGCACAAGTTGAGGAAATTACCGGTGGTGAACTTGGTGATATTACGGTCGATGCTGTTGGACATAGTGGCGTTGTTATGCAAGCACTTCGCGCCACGGCTAACCACGGACAACTCATCATCCTCGGTTCGCCGCGCGTCGAAGTCCAAGGGAACCTAACCGATCTGCTCTCCGAAACCCATCTGCGATGGATTACCATCCGTGGCGCATTGGAATGGTGTGTGCCGATGTACCCGGACATCGGAAATCGTACCTCTCAATGGAGCAAACAGCAAACTATCTTTGACTGGATGGCACGCGGACAATTGCACGTTGAGCCTTTAATCTCTCACCGTCTCAAACCGGAACAGATTAAGCAGGCTTATGACGGACTCCTCAACGAACCGAATGTGTATACAGGTGTCGTTTTAGATTGGATTCTTTGATTTTACCTTGCGGATAGGTAGTGGGGTTTGAGTTTTTGGTGTTTTTTGTATTCGAGTCGCTCTCCTAGCGCAGGTTTCCTATAGAGGCTTACGGGACAATGTTACGAGCTTGGTGTTTGGTGTTATACGATAACACCAGTTGCCACTTTTAACCAAAATTTGGACATTACTTTCAGTAGTGATTAGAAAAATGGAAAAAACAGAAATATTTCGGAACTGCATCCAATCGGAGTTACCTCCGGGACTCAAAACAAGGTTCGATAAAAAGCAAGTAATGGCTATCACATTCTCGCCAGATGGCACGCGGCTCGCCGCAGGCGGCGATGGGCGTATCTGGATATACGACACCGCCACTGGAGCCCAATTCGCAATGCTCTCAGGTTACACGGAGCACATGCGGGCATTGGCATTTGCTCCAGATAATTCTCTGCTCGCCAGTGGGAGCGAAGACAATACGCTCAGGATCTGGGATACTGCCACGGCTCGCGAAGTT
Source organism: Candidatus Poribacteria bacterium (assembly GCA_965220065.1). Classification (GTDB taxonomy): domain Bacteria; phylum Poribacteria; class WGA-4E; order WGA-4E; family WGA-3G; genus WGA-3G. Next base: position 1,111,545 of record OZ244804.1, on the reverse strand, counting down.
CTAACACTGGCTGGGGATTCTAATCTGGTGAACGCATTAGCATCATCTTCACCTGATGGTGTTCCGCTTCCTGGATGGGATCCACGCACAGAGCGATTACTTGCTGCTTCCACTGAAGCACCAGGACGAATTAGAAGTCTGTCGTTTTCACCGGATGGAACAACGCTCGCCAGTGGAAGTGCGGATGGCAAGATTCGCTTGTGGGAAGTCGAAACGGGTGGTCTGCTGTCCACCTTTTCGGCACATGACGGACTTGTCTTGGCTTTGGCTTTTGCACCTGAGGGTGAGACGCTGGTGAGTGGTGGTTCGGACACACTTGTTCGGCTGTGGAATTTGGAAAACAAGCACTTGCTCACTATATTACGGGGACATACCGACTCGGTCAGTGCGTTGGCATTTTCTACCGACGGTGCGTTGCTCGTGAGCGGAGGGAGGGATAACTATGTTCAGTTGTGGGAAACGAGTGGTGGCACTCCTATATCTGTGTTTCCTGTGCAGGAGGGTCCCATTCGGGAATTGACTTTTTCAGCAGATGGTGAAAAACTGATATGCGCCACGCAGGATGGTTCACTCTTCATAAGAGAGCGATGATTAGAAAAACAGTCGCGCTCAAACAAACCGCATTAAAAAGAGTAAAAGACAGAAGGAGCTGAAACAGTGATTGGTATCTCTTATCATGCTGGTGGGATGAAAGACATCCCTCTACAAGAAGTTATCACGATTCTCGCCGATGCAGGCTATGATGCAATTGAGATGATGTGCGGACCAGAAGCGCATATCCGCTCTGATGAGGTTACCGATGGTCTGCTCAAAGAGGTCAAAACAATGGTAACCGATAGCGGATTAAAAGTTTCTGTTATTAATCCGTTTACTGGAGGAGGTCTATACCAACTGGCAGCAGAAGACCAGCAGGGCGCGGTTGACCATTACGCGCTGCTTCAAGACGTGGCGGTTGCACTTGGGGCGGGTGGCGTTAATTTCCTCACTGGGTATGGCAGCGAGAAAGGCGACGCTTTCGCATGGCGACTCCTTGTTGATGTCTTGAAGCCAATCTGCCGACGCGCCGAGAAACTCGGTATCACGATGAACATTCACAATCACGAAGCAACGACAATCGATACCTCTTCAAAAGTCACGCTTCTGATTGAACACGTCGGCTCTGATGCCTTAAGATCCCTCAACGACATTACCAATTTCTACCATCTTGGTGAAGACATCGCCGAAGTCACCGAAAAACTGGGACCGCTCACTACGCATTGCCATGTAAAAGGCGTGACAGGAATGTATCCCTATAGCACCTTCCTAATTCCAGGAGAGGAGGGAGATGAGTTGGATTTCCGAACCTTTGCCGAGAGTTTAGGGAAAGTCGGTTACGATAAGTACATTTCGGTGGAAACGTTCCCACACATGCGGATGGAGAAGGCACAAATCGCTCACGACATGATGGCGAGCACATTGAAAGCGTTAGGTCTACGGTGAAATAAACGTAGCCTGCAACATCGGCGCAGGGTTTTTGCTGGGGTGTTTCCTCAATTTCCTCAATTTCTTCAGGTCTACGGAAAAGAACGTGAAACTATCAACCCACTTGACCGACCCGCAAGGTATAATTAAAAATCCAATGCCTTGATGCCGGGCCAATCCCGCCACATATCCTCGTTTGGCGGTTCCTCTTGGGTATGCTCTAACTCCGTTTTCCGAAAGTCGTATAGCACGGCTTGCCGGATCTGCCGCGAGTAGTTATGCCCCGCAGCGTGACCGATCCGATGGTGCCAGAAGACGACATCCCCTGCGTTCCCGTAGCATTCAACGCCCTGCTCTTTGCTGAGACGCTCGCGGTCGATTTCGTATTGCGGTGTCGGTTCGTTCTTGTATTGGGAATGGTAATCGTAATAGAAGATTTTATGGCTCTTGGGCCAGACCGTAAATCCGCCACCCTCCGGCGGCACATCGTCAATATAACCGACGGCACCGAGATGAAACGGATGCGCGTCTACGTGACACCCGATCGATTTCTTCGGGATATCACCGTAAGGTAGAGTACAATAGATACCACGCACACGGTCGGGTTGCGTCAAATTTCCCTCACCCAAAAATTGCTCTGCCATCCGCCAAACGTTTGGATCGGTAGCAAGCAGCTGAACCATCCAATCTTCGCCACCGGGTTCACGGAAATTCCATCGAAATCCGCGTCGGTGATTATTTCCATCGGGGTTTTCTTCTTCTGGTGTGAAGGGACCGACCCATGTTTCAGGATCCTCGCGTCTGCGTCCTTCAGGCGCACCATCCCAGAGTCTTGTCCGTGCCCTTTCCATTAACTCTGGATTAAGAACATTCCGTTTCACCAGGTACCCTTCATCTCTGAAAAATTCAATGTCTTCCCGTGTAAGTTCAACCATTTTTTTAGTATTCCTTGCGGTTAAATGAGGTGAGTTTGTGCTTTAACGTTCTTTGCTCGAATCCGCTATACCGAAAAAGAAACAGGCACATTGTTCTAACCACGTTTCAAGAATTTTAAAGGAATTTAACGATTTTTTCAAGAAAAAGCAACAATTGTTATGATTCAGCTCTATCATAAGGCTGGAAAGGGTAGGGTGAGAACCTCACACAGAACAGCAAAATTTGACAACATGCAGTGTTTCAACTATAATTAACGCATGTCAAAAATCGTAGTTGTCCTACTGCTATTCATTGCCTATCCACTCCTCCTTTTTGCGCACCCAGAAGGTATGGGTGAGCATGTTATCGAAGCCCACCGAATCGTAGGCGAACCTCCGCAAATTGACGGGATACTGGACGATGCTGTATGGCGGCAGGCAGAACCACGTAGCGGTTTTATTCAACTCGAACCGGCACGCGGGAATCCCGCAACTGACGACACAGAATTCCGCATCGCTTATGATGTGCATAACCTCTACATCGCATTCCGATGTTACGACGCTGAACCCAACAAGATTATCAATCGGATGACGCGACGCGGCGATATCTATGCCTCAGATGTTATCTCTTTCTTTATTGACCCACATCACGATCATCGCACAGGCTATAAATTTGCAACAAACCCAGCTGGTGTCCAGAGTGATAATTATCGATATGAGGACACCCAACGCGACAGCAACTGGAAAGGGATTTGGTGGGTTGAGAGCAATATTGATGAATTGGGGTGGAGTGCCGAGTTCAAAATCCCATTCTCAAACTTCCGATTTACCGACTTCTCACATAAATCCGGACCGACGCAAATCTGGGGTTTTGACATCGAGCGCGTAAACCGCAGGAAAAGCGAAGTCACGGTATGGAAACAATTGACACAAGCTGGTGTTGTCACGCGAATGTCCGATTTGGGGCATATCGTAGGCATTCAAGGCATTGAGACCGGCAAAAATTTTGAAATCTCACCTTATCTTTTAGGTGGGGGTATGAGTGCTACTGATGCCAATTTAACGCGCCAGTTCGGGACGGGATTGGATGTACAATACAGCCTCACGAGTGCGCTAAAGGCGAACGTTACCGTTAATCCCGACTTCGCACAAGTTGAAGCAGATCAACTGGAAATTAATCTGACCCGATTCCCGACACGTTTTCCTGAAAAACGCCCGTTTTTTGTTGAAGGAAACAGTTTCTTTGAAACGCCTTATGACTTAATGTTCAGCCGCCGTATTGGGAGTCGCGGTAATATCCTCTGGGGCAGTAAACTTACCGGTAAAGTCGGCGATTACTCTATCGGGGTTTTGGGGAATCAGACCGGTGAATTCAGGTTTTCTGAGAGTACACCCCCCGAAAAGGAAGAGGCATGGTTCTCCGCTATCCGTGTTAAACGTGACATCCTCAAACGTTCGAACATTGGGGTTCTATTCGTGAACAAGGAACAGCCCGGCAGTGAAAGATGGAGTCACAGCCGAGTAGGTGGCATTGATATGAACCTCGCTCTGGGCAGAACTTATCACCTCACGGGACAATACGCAGGGAGTTTCCATCCGGGCGAAGATAGTGATAACTTTGCGTATACGGTTGACTTCGCGCAGCGCAACTACCTCTGGAGCAGCGACATTGGATTTGAACGGGTCGGTCCGAACTTTGAAATTAATCAGACGGGGTTTCTACGAAAGGAACGAAACCGTGGCTGGCAACGTGTCTCTATGCGAAGTTCTTATTCTCCACACTGGGGAAAGCACCAATTTTTTTCTCGGATACTCGCGCGTCTTTCTCAAAGCCTGTATACACCATTGTATTTTACGGAATGGGGATTGCGGAACCCAGAATTGTCCCTTTCGCCTGAATTCGATGAAGATTTGCTCAGATGGAGTGCTGGTGTGGACGTCGGGATGGACTTCAGGGAAATCCTCTTAGATGACATCAATGTCTACTATACTCGAAGTCGGGAAGTTGAACTCACTGAGGTATTTACAGCAGATAGATATGGGTTTGAGATGGACACCAACTCCACATACCCGATTGCTATGGGTATCGCTATAGATTTCGCAGACTATTTTAATTTTCGACGACAGCAAGCGGGTAAACAGCGGAGCCTCACGCTTGAATCTACCATTCGTCCACAGAGCAATTTGTCCATAGAATTAGACAGCGGCTACGCCCAGAGTTTTGATTTGGAGGGGGCAATTGATGGCAGGTTTTTCGTCAGTTCATTGCGTACGACTTACTTATTCACGCGAGAGTCGTTTCTCCGGCTGTTCGCACAAGCGAATAGGGAACGTCCATTTTCTATGGAAATCCATCAGACCTATTTGCTAAGTCTTCTATTTGGATGGGAATATAGCCCAAAGAGCCACCTGTTCGTTGCATATAACGAGGCTTGGGGCAATGCGGTTGTTGGGACAACCTCCAGTCGCGAGTTACAACTGGAAAACCGTGTCGTTGTCATTAAAGTAACGTATCTCTATAACCTATAGCAATTAGCTTTCAACCTTCAGTAATCTGTTAAGAGGTTCCTTTAATAACACCCTCTTGTAACCGGCAACCGATAACTGATAACTATTTCCTCTGAAATGCACCGCTTAAAAATTGTGATAAAAGTAGAGGTGTGATATAATAAAGTTATGAAAGATTTTTTACTGCTATTCTTCAACGTTTTACTAACGGTCATCGGACAGATTTTGTTTAAACACGGTATGAACACAATCGGTCGTATCAATAGTCTACGAGACGCTATGGATAAATTGGTACAGGCATTCCTGAATCCTTATATTCTCAGTGGAATTGCGATATATGGTTTCACGACGCTCGTCTGGCTGATTATCCTGTCGCGTGTTAAGCTGAGCATTGCGTATCCGATGCTAAGTTCTGGGTATGTACTGTCAATCCTGTTTTCTTGGATGTTTTTCAAGGAGTCTGTTCCTAAGATTCGTATCATAGGTGCTCTGATCATCTGTATCGGGGTCTACCTTGTGGCACAAGGAGAGTCTTAATTAATGGTAGACCCTGCAAACGCGCGTGGCACCTCCAGCAATTCTTTCGTCGCGATGGTCTTATCCGCAATTCTTCCAGGACTCGGTCAACTGTACTTAGGGCAATTTCCAAAAGCGATTATTCTTTTTGCCATTTTCGCTTCTGCAATTGGTATTTTCTACCTGAATTCGCTGCCAGTAACAGGGTGGGACGATTTGATGCGGTTCAAACCTGCGGCGACAGATAGCACATCAACAGCCGAGGCTGATGGCTCTGAAGCGCAGGAGCCTTATTCATTTCACATCTGGACGTTCGATGATGGCGAAAAGTTGATGTACCGACCTTCTTGGAAACTGAAAATCAGTGCTTCCGTCCAAGGTGTTTTATGTTGGCTCTACGCAGTTGGCGATGGATGGAGAGGCAGACGTAGAACCAGAAGGTCCCAATAATTATTTTCTGTAGGAGGGAACTCCGACTCCCGACTCTTGATTATTAACTGCTATCTTGATGATGATTAACAACTAACTTCGTCAGAAACTGGGTCTCCGCCCATTACTGGGGCGAGTGTGGAACGTAGTGGAGCGATGCACAGAACCCGATCGTTAAAAAAAATAGTTCAATGTGGTATACTTCTTGTTGTCTTGATGACCGCGTGCCAGGATGACACGTCGGTTCTCAAAAAGAGTGAAGAACTTCTGAACGCTGGAACGCCGCAAGCCGCGATGGAAGCACTGGAGACTTTTATCGAAACGGCACCTGAGGATCCGAAGGCACGGATGTTATTAGGGAAAGCCTACAATGACTTGGGGCGTTACAACGACGCAGTTATCGAATTGCAAAAGGCTTCACAACTGTATGCCGCACAGCCGGAAGAGCGGATTGCCGCACGAATTGAATTGGCACGTACCTATTTAAGATTCGGTGATAGAAGTTCCGCCTTTCGTGTGCTCCGACTCGTTCAGCGGAGTACACTGGATCCTGAGGTCTTGCGCCAGATTATCGAACTTGTAGGGGACAGTTATCATACAAAGCGGTTGACCCGTGGCGATTCAGATAATTATTCGCCAACTTTCTCACCAGATGGTACACAAATAGCCTTCGCCTCATTTCGACTCGACAATGGCGAAATCTATTTAATGGACTTAAATGGGCGTATTCAACGGCGTGTAACCTTCACGACAGATTTCAACGATAGTTCACCAGCGTTCCTCAAAACCCCAAACTATCTGTTTTATAGCAGCGAACCGAAGTCATCTCGCGAAGTGAAAGTTGTCATCCAAAGCAGCGGCTCTACTCCGATTTACGCTGGGTTCCATGTAACACATATTCATAGCAAAATAACGCGAACCGTTTTACCTGTGAGTTTCGGTGCCCGTGTGCCTCGTACATCGCCTGCTGGAGATCAGGTTGTTTATGAATCCAACGTAGATGGGAATCTGGAATTGTATCTCCTCAATTTGGCGGAACTTGATTTGGCACAACTCACCCCAGAAGACGTAGAACCGAAACGTATTACCTTTAACGAAACCGATGACGGGAGTCCCGCATTCTTTCCGGACGGAAATACGCTTGTATTTGTCTCCTCGCGAAACGAGTTGAACCAGCTTTATACAATAGACATTGACGGAAGAAACGAAAAACACTTCAACCCGAATCGCTATGGTTGTTACAACCCGACAGTGTCGCCTGACGGAAAAACGATTGCGTATGTCTCCGCGCGGGAAGGCGACTGGGAGATTTATCTCATTGATGTAGATGGAAAAAACGAACGGCGGATCACCAGCGACATCGGCAGATCTATTCAACCCGCCTTTTCGCCCGATGGACGGCATCTCGCGTATGTTTCCGACAGAAGTGATACGTTCCATATCTATCTGATGTCTCTTGACAAACCCGTCACTCGTCAGGATTTAGCCAGTCGCTTACAAGATTTTTAATTATTAGGTTTTCGCGCGGTGTTCCATGAAACCCAAGCGCGTAGTCCGTAACGAAGTGGTTCTCACTGCGAAGCAGGATCTACGGAAAGGGCTTTCAATCCTCAACTCACCTCAACGAGCCGTAAGGAAAGTTAAAAAATGATTCGAGTAACCAAACCAGAAGGGTTCGGCAACATCCAATTAGAGGAAGTGCCGATACCGGAAATCAATGCGCAACAGGTTCGGGTACAGACTGACACGACGTTAATCAGCCGAGGTTCCGAACTATTTCGACGCTATATCCGAGAAGAGGCTGTTTCCCCCTCAATTATGGGCTACTCCCTTACAGGCATTGTGGATGCAGTTGGGGCAGAGGTCGAAGGTTATGAGGTCGGTGAACGCGTCATGGTTGTAGCACCACACGCGGAATACGTCGTTGCTGAACCGAACGCAACTGAGGGACGCATCGTCCCACTCCTTGAAGGCGTCAGTTTTGAAGAGGGAACGTTCCTCCCACTTGCGACTAGTGCTGTCGCTTGGTCAGACTCGTCTGGTGTTAAGGCTGGAGATACCATCGTTGTTCTGGGACAAGGCTTGGTCGGAAGCCTCATGATGCAGGTGCTGCGGGGTTACAATCCTGAACGGATTATAACCGTGGACGCGCTGCCGCTACGATGCGAATTGTCGACAAAACTCGGTGCTGATGCAGTCATCAATGCTGAAGAAGTGGATCCGGTGGAAGCAGTTTTGGGTCTCACAGATGGCAAAGGTGCGGATCTGGTGATAGATTGTGTCGGTGGATACGCTGGGGTTAAATCGTTTGAACAGGCACAAGATATGACACGTCGGTTCGGTATTATCCAACTCATTGCCCTCTACCAGCAGGCCCCCTTACCTTTACATTCCTCGAAGATGATGAGCAAACGTCTCGTGGCGGGTATCTTGACCGATGAACCCCGTTCTCAGATTGCGGTGCGGGCTTTGCAAAAAATACGGAACAACGAAATTCGAGCATCTGAAATGGTTACCCATCGCTTCCACTACACGGAGGCGAAAGATGCGTTTGACCTTCTCTGGAATACTCCTGGTGATGCACTCGGAGTCCTAATAAAATGGCAGTAGATTCCCTTCCACGAGAAGTCAACTTCCGGACGGAATTGCGCGGTGCGTCCATTGCATTTTCCGCAACGTGGGGGCTTTTCTCGCCAAAAGCGATTGATGCAGGAACACACCTGTTGATTGAACACCTGAATATTCAAGAGGGCGACATCTGTCTTGACCTCGGATGTGGATATGGTGCGATCGGCATCACTCTCGCCAAATGCACACAAACGGCAACCGTCTATATGGTCGATAAGGATTTCGTAGCAGTTGACTACGCGTGTAAAAATGTAAAACAGAATCAACTCCAGAATTGTCATGTCCTTCTGAGCAACGGTTTTAGCCATCTCCCTGATATTCAATTCGACCTAATTGCCTCTAATCTACCCGCCAATGTCGGTAAGGAACTCCTACAGATCTTTCTTGCTGATGCGCAGCAGTATCTCAAACCGAATGGACGACTTTACGTTGTTACGATTTCAGGACTTCGAGCGTTCATCAAGCGTAATTTTCTGAACGTATTTGGGAACTATCAGAAGGTCAAACAGCGACACACCCATACGGTCGCTATGGCAACTCGTGTATGACTGTATTCCTTCCGCAGTGGACTTGACATAAGCACACCCATCAGGTATAATTAACGTATCTTGATTAAAAATTTTTAGATATCCCTTCATGTACTCGCAAGGAAGAACCAAAAATTGAAGTTTTATCATCTACGCTGCCTTATGTTTGTATGTATGGCAGCGATACTTCTTAATATTGGCTTGCAAGTCGCTACATCAGCAGACACCGACGACGAAAAACAAGATACATTCCAGAACATGCTAAACCATCCCCAAGAGCATTGGTATAACCTTACCTTGATGAATACGAAGATCGGCTATATGCACACGTCTGTACGGGCTGGGAATGTAATACAAGGAACGGATTTAGTCTATTTAAAGACTAAATCCCCCAGCCTCTACGAAGCTGAGTATCAAGGACAACAGGTGGCTCGGAACAAAACCGATATAGTGATGAACTTTAAGGCACTTGGGACTGACATAACGGTTGAAATTACCCGCGTTGAATACATAGGTCCCGACTTAATGCCGCTTCACTTCTTCTCGACCTCTAATGAATCCGGCTTAAAACAGATCGAAGGACGGATTGCAGATGGAATCGCCCACGTGAGAACAACACTCAACGGTGAAATCACCGAGTCAGAAATCTCAGTGCCACCCGACACTGTTTCTGAGCATACAGGCGTAGCGTCACTTTTAACCCAGAAAGGACTTAAAACAGGCGATAAGCAGACTTTTCACATGTTCGTTTTCGATCTTTTGAAACCTGTGAAGACGGAGATTGAGGTTTTAGGGGAGGAGACTTTAACCTATCAGTCGGATGAAAAACAGGTCTATGTTTTGAAACAGACAATGGACATGATGAATGGCGTTACCGCAAAATTGTGGATTGACACCGATGGCGTGAACTATCGGACAGAGGTGCCCTTGATGGGGCTTTCCATGGTAACGACGAAAACCGATAAGGAAACTGCCGTTGGTGGTATCGAAGAAGTTGATGTTATTTTAAAGACTCGTATCCTTCCCTCTGGCAAACTCCCGATCCCAAAAGCAGAACACCTTGAGGCAGAAGTGAAACTCTTAACAGGGAATATTGCTGAAGTTGTTATGTCCACCTGTCGACAGAAACTTGAGCCAAGCTATAATGGAATCGGGGAAACACCCCAGCAGAAACACCCCTCCTACAAACTTTCCATTCAGGTTCCGGTAATTGTTGCCGAAGACTGCCCGAATCTCCCTATCCAGAATGCAGAAGAGGAATTCCTGACTGCGAGTGCCTATATCCAAGCCAATCACCCTGACATTCGGGCGAAGGCTAAGGAGATCTTGGAGAACGAGGTTAATTCATGGCATGCGGCGGAAAAATTGTGTCGATGGGTTTATGCCTCCATTAAGGAGAAAAAAATGAGTGGGGGCTTTGCTTCGTCATTAACAGTGCTACAGTCGCTCTCTGGAGATTGCACGGAGCACACAGTGTTGTTTATCGCTCTGGCGCGTGCCGCTGGCATTCCAGCACGCATCTGCTCTGGTATCGTATTCGCAAAGGATGCTTTCTATTACCATTTCTGGCCCGAAGTCTACATCGGTAAATGGGTGCAAATGGACCCAACGTTGGACCAGGTTATTGCTGATGCGAACCACATTCAACTCGGTGGAAGCACCTTGGAGTCGGACAATCTTGTGGAGTACGCGGAAGATGTTTTCCATACTCTCAATCAACTTGAAATTACCATTTTCTAATTTACCTTGCGGATAAGTTTCGCCGTAAAAACTTTAAGAGTTCCCAATCTCGGGTCGCCTGCGCCGCTGTTGCAGGCTTGGGTTTCGATAGTGTCTAACTCAGGATTTAAGGCTTTTCGGACTGAGAGATCGTCAACAAAAGGAATGTCTCACGGATGCACGGATCAAAAATTGTGCAAATTCCCAGCTCCAGTCACGATTTAATCGGAAACCCGCAAGGACAACGGACGCAGCGGCCCAGGAGGCCATAATTAAAAATTGGCATTTCTCAACCCACTTTTTCTCTTTGGACTCCTCGCCACTGGCATCCCATTAGTCATTCATCTCTGGAACCGTCGTCGTGTTGTGACAATTGATTTTAGCAGTCTGATATTCATCACGGCGGCGCACCGCGAAAATGCACGTCGATTCCAACTCCGTCAACTTCTCATTTTGCTCCTACGTATGGCAATTATCGCGCTCATTGCACTCGCCTTGGCACGTCCCTTTTTGACGCTCGGATTGCCAGTAGCGTCCGTGCGCGCAAAGACAGATGTGGTTATTGTCTTGGACAACTCTTACAGTATGGCGTATCAGGACATTAATGGTGTCAGGCTCGATAAGGCGAAAACTCTGGCAGCCGACATCATTGATACCCTGCGACATGGCGATAGCGCAACCCTCATACTCATGTCAGATATCCCGAAGCCCGTCTTTCGACAACTCACCCCCGACATTGAGAGCGTTATCGCAGCGATTAAAGATACAGAAACTTCCTACCGTACCACAAATGTTCAACCCAGCCTCGAACTCGCCCACGAAATCCTTACTGAATCAGAGCAATTGAACAAAGAAATCTATTTAATTTCAGACTTCGCTCAAAACGGATGGGATAACTGGAATAGGCTTCCAAATCGTTCCGGTGCTCGTATTTCTCTGATTCCGGTTGCAGAGGGTGAAGCGCATAACATAAGTATTAAAGAAATTCGTCCGTCTAATCAACTAATAGGCGTAGATTTACCGTTTCAATTGAATGTGACGACTGTGAATCATTCAGTAGCACCTTTGGATCAAAATATACTGACCCTGTTTATTGGAGGCGAGAAACAGAAAACGATGAGTTTTTCTGTGGCAGCGAACGAGTCGCTGAACACCACTTTAACATACAACTTTTCTACGCCGGGCACGCATATCGGTTATCTCACACTGACAGACGATCGCCTTAATATTGACAATCAGCGTTATTTCGCCTTGGATGCCCTCGGTGAAGTGCGTGTGCTTTGTGTGGGAGAAGAAACGGAATATCTAACATTGGCGTTAAATCCACATAACCCCGCGACTCTACCCTTTCCGTCTGGAAACACATATCAAGATACAGAAAACAGCACCGGCGTAATGATTCTGCCAACGCAATGTACACCTGATGAATTTGTAAGCTTTCCGTTGGAAGATTATGACGTTATTGTACTCGCTGACGTGCTGACGATGTCGCGCCAGATGAGTGCGCAACTCCAAGAATTCACCCGCCAGGGCAAAAGTATCATTGTTTTCGTGAGCAACCGCAGTGACGCAGCAAGCTACAACGAATCTGGTAATGTGTGGTTGCCTGCCCGGCTTGGTAGTTCCCTGAAGTGGATACCGCCACAGCGAGTGCAGGCGTATGAGGAAACACATCCTATCTTCGACATCTTTCCAAGTGAAGGGTTTTCTATGCAATACGCTCCACAGTTTTACAACGGTATAGCATTACAGCCTTCGTCGGAATCCAATGTTATCGCACGCTTCGGTGACGATACGCCATTTCTCGTTGAACGAAGTCAAGGAGCAAGTACCGTGCTACTTTATAATTGTGGTTTAATGGCAGCCAGTCGTCAGCCATCAGTCTCCATCAGCCAAGAGAACCGTGTGGCAGGTGAAAACGATAGCAACCGTCGTAACAATTTACTGACTGCTGACCGCCGACCGCTGAAAGCCAATTACACAAACGATCTGCTCGTTAATCCATATTTCCTTCCGATGCTCCAACAGAGCGTACTTTACACGACAATAGCCAGCAATCATCTTTTAACATGGGGTGGACATGTCGGGGACACCTATACTGCGCATTATCCTCGGAGTGCCGGTGGGAAAGCATCTATTCATTTAATGGCGGTCAGCGGTCGGCGGTCAGCAGTCAGTCGTCAGCAAGAGGGGATGGGTTCACCAGAAACCTCTCATACGGGCTGGGTTACCCAGCCCCTACGGGAAATCGATAACCGACAGCCGGTAGCCATTTTTCCGATTGCCGAAGATGGTACCCTGCGATTTCAGGGTACAGAACGTCCTGGTATTTATCAGGTCGAGGTGCGAACACAAGGCAGCATCCAACGCGACTTTTTTGCGGTTAATGTCGATACGACCGAAGCTGACTTAATGGAGATTCCACTGGCACAGGCGGCGGCACGGATTGGAGCACAATCAACAGCCGATCCGGAAATCAACGAAACAACGGTAGTCGCTGATGCCTACAACGTTAAGCGACACGGTAGGGAAATTTGGGGTGAACTGCTCGTTTTGGTTGTCTGTTTCATGCTTCTTGAAAGTTTTCTCTCAAACCGCCTTTCTAACCCTAATTAGTTTTCGCTTATTCTGTAGGTGCTTCTTAAGATCGGAGCCGAAGCCTGCAATAACGGCGCAGACGACTTTAGAGAAAAATATGTTGAATTTGAAACGCTCGTTATTCATCCGCAAGGTAAAATTAAAAATGTGCTTAATCGTTTTACTGAGTATCAGCGAGATGGTTTCTATTGGCGGTCAGCAGTCGGCAATCAGCAAGGAAGTTTTGTTAGACGAAAACCTCTTAACCGAAAGCGACTCTTCAGAAACGGTAGGCATTACACAGAATGAAAACACATCTTTAGAAGGTGAAGTGAGCGTTGTACGGAGCCTCGTAATCGATGGGAATGAATCGTTCTCTGAACAGCAAATCCGCTCGCTGATGCGGACAGATGTGTGGGGTGTTTATAATGAGACGGTTCTGAAATCCGATCTTGAAGCGATTACGCGTTTTTATCGTGAGAACGGATACCGTTTCGCGCGCGTGGATGAAGAGCAACTCTCTGTGAAGAAATTTGTAGATGGTGTTTATCTTGCCATTGAAGTTGACGAAGGTCGTGTTGGCAACATCATCGTAACTGGCAATATACAGACGAAAGAAGACGTTATCCGCCGAGAACTCCTGTTTATGGAAGGCGATATCTATACAGAAGCGGATAGAGAGGAAAGCGAACAGATTCTCCGGCGGAAAACTTATATTGGTGCCGCAAAGGTTGACGCACAATGGGACGAGCGGTCGAAATCAGTTACGATTCACGTGACGATTCGGGAACTCCTATCCTTTCCACTTGGAGGAGATCTGAACCTAAACAACCAGAAGCGGTATTGGTTGCTACAATTTCGAGATCCGAACTTGTTCGGATCGGGTCAAAGCACCCTGTGGCGCTACGAAAGGATTAGCGAAGTAGGCGAAAAGACGCGGAGCCTTGTGAGAGGACGGTATAATAACCCGCGGCTCTTCAATTCACACTGGAACTTTGATGGTGAATATATCCAGAAACGCGATGGCGATTCCTTGCTTGTGCTATTGGAACGTCCCCAATATACGCTGAAAAGTCGATGGAGCGCGAATGTGCGTTTTTCTGAATCGGTTAATCCGATATATTGGTATGAAAACGCGAAGAAAACCGATACGTTTGAACAAAATCTACAGGGAACTTTTGCAAACGTCCGACGCTATTTCGGGGACAGGCAACAACAAAATTATATAGGGTTGTGGGCGGCATCGCGGCGTTCAAAATACGTGCTACTTGAAAAATCAAGTGCATCCGATGCCATGTTAGAGAACCGAGACATAAAGCGGATCGGCTTCACCTTAGGGAGGCAACGCATTGCCTATCAAAAAGCCCGGTTCCTCCGACGGATGGGGCAAGAGGAAAATTTCCTCGTTGGCTCTCAATACGCACTTTCTCTTGGATACGCTTCACCATTATACGCCTCAGACCGTTCAGAATCTTACGCCGAATTGGCTCTCGGATCGGGATGGATGAGCGGAGATAGGTTTTTCAACCTCACAACGTTCGCATTTAGCACGAATTTCACGACTCGGATTGAACGCTCCCTCCTCCAAGCGCAAACTGCTTGGTTTTATACCGATGTATTCAACACAGGTGATATTTATACCCTTGAAACCGGTTTTAGAGAGAACGGGCTCTTTGATTTTCATCAGACATTTGTCGCTCAGTTTAAAACAGAGATGCAGTTTGGATGGAGTGGACACAGTCAGGTTCTCTTAGGAGCGTTCGATGGGTTACGCGGCTACGCCTATAGACAGTTTAGTGGAGAGAAGATGATGTTAGTGAGTCTCGAAAGCCGAACCATATTCGGTGGAACGGTTTTCCGAAAAGTAGATGAAGCACTGGCTGCAGTCGCGACGGCTGTGGCGCGTCCATTTAGCGACAGGCGGGTACATCTCGGAGTCATGTTGAGCGGGATCGTGTTCGCAGATATTGGGTACATTTGGAACGGCAACCACACCTTCAATTTAACGAGGCCCAAGCGGAGTGTTGGATTTGGGTTGCGTGGGAGTCTCTCGCAGTTTAGTGGTACAGGTATTCTTCGGGTAGAATTCGCCTTCCCGCTTGATCCACCCTTTTCACCTTCGTTCAAACCGCGGATTTTCTACGGTCAGGAGCGAACTTTTTAATTTTTCCTTGCGGAGAAACGATGTCCGTTTGGACTTTGACGTGCGTTTCTCAAATCCGCCTGCGCCGTTGTTGCAGGCTACTGTCTTGGGTAAACTAAAGTGCATAGTTCGTAATGAAATGGAGAACGGATATACGGAAAGGAACGTCAAACTTTAAATCTATCTGACCGAACTGCAAGGTATAATTAAAAAACGGAAAAGAATGTGAAACTATCAACCGACCTGATCGAACCGCAAGGTATAATTAAAAAAACCGAGAATATCACCTGGCGAGCCATTCTGTTAGGATTATTATCGCTTCCACTTAATATCTATCTCGTTGTTCAAACGGAAACGGTGTGGACAACACAGTATCCCACCACGATGGCGATTTTCTTCAACGCCGTCTTTACGCTTTTCCTCGTTGCAATATTCAATCTATTCTTAACACGCCATCTCCCGAAATGGCAGCTCACACAAGCGGAAATGCTGACGGTGTATCTCATGGTAACGCTTGCATGCGTCGTCTGCGGGCATGACCTTTTGCAGGCGACAATGTGTGTTTTGGGGCACGCGGCATGGTTCGCTACGCCAGAGAATGAATGGCAAACGCTCTTCTTCCGCTACATCCCGGATTGGATTGCTGTCATGAATCGGCGTGCCTTAACCGGCTACTATGAAGGCACTTCAAATCTATTCGAGATAGAGCATATTCAGGCATGGCTCACACCGGTATTAGCGTGGCTTGTGTTCTTCTCTGCGTTGGCGTTCTCTATGATGATGCTCAGTGTCATCCTCCGTAAACAGTGGATTGAACACGAAAAACTGAGTTACCCGATTATCCTACTCCCTTATGAAATGACGAAGGATGCGGGTTTCTACCGAAACCGGCTCCTCTGGATAGGTTTTGCTATCGGATGCGGGATCGATTTGCTCAATGGAATTAGTTTTCTTTATCCTTACGTGCCGAGCATCCCCATCCGCCACGATATTGGGATCTTGTTCACAGAAAAACCGCTAAATGCTATCGGTTCAACGCCTATTCATCTAAATCCCTATGCCATCGGAATTGGTTTCTTAATGCCGCTGGATTTGTCGCTCTCTTGCTGGCTGTTCTACCTTTTCTGGAAGGTACAACTCGTCTTTGGCGCAATGACAGGGATGAATCAGACACCGGGTTATCCGCACATTGATATGCAGTCGACGGGTGCGTATTTTGGTCTCTGTTTCTTTGCCCTTTGGATAACACACAAGCACCTCTGGCAGGTTACACGCAATATCTTAGGTTTGAAAACGAACCTTGCTACAACAAACGAACCGATGGGATACCGCAGTGCGTTTGTTGGGTTCCTGATTGGTATCGCAGTTGTGTTTGGATTTTGCCTGAAGGCAGGGATGTCTTGGTGGGGTGTACTTGGGTTCTTCAGCATACAATTTATACTTGTTTTAGCGTTCACCCGGATGCGTGCCGAACTCGGAACACCGACGATGGATTTCTATCGTGCCGGTCCTGGACTTTTTCTCACCTCACTCTTTGGGTCCAGAAAGATTGGTGCCCCGACGCTAACGGGGTTCGCTTTCCTCTATGGATTTACCCGTAATTACCGTTCGCAACCGATGCCGAATCAATTGGAAGGATTTAAACTCGCTGACAGAGGTGGAATCAACGTTCGTCAGATTCTTTGGGTGATGTGGGGTGCGACGGTTATTGGCCTGATGATTGGGTTCGTTGCGTTCCTTCATGCGGGCTACCTACACGGTAATCTCGGAACATGGCGTGGACAAGAGGCTTTCAGTGATCTACAACGCTGGCTAACGCTCCCGAACGACACAGACTGGGGACGCATGGGATTTTTTGGCTTCGGTATTACCCTAACGCTTACGACGCTCTTTATGCGCCTGCGATTTATTTGGTGGCAGCTGCATCCGCTTGCCTATCCGCTTGCGGGCAATTGGAACTTCGGTCGGCTTTGGTTTCCTGTATTCTTGGCGTGGGTGCTAAAATCTATACTGATTCGCCACGGTGGGATCGGCGCGTATCGCCGAACACTGCCACTGTTTTTAGGGACAATGCTCGGCGAATTCGTGATGGGAAGTCTATGGGCAATTTTAGGTCTGTTTCTTGGACAACGGATGTACTCGTTTAAGCACTGGTAGGTTCTATCTGCCGATCCCGAAACGCGCTTAATCTGCCGCTTTCTGCAAGCGAATGCTACCACCAGAAGTGCGTAATTTTAGCAGGGGTCCGCCGCCATTTATGCTACCTTTCAATCTATTTCTGGGAACCTTCCCCTGGATGGCCGATTCGACTGCGAAATCCGTCGAAACGCGTCCACCGCTGGTCTCTGCTTCTACGTCAACGGCGATATCTGGAATAAGCGTGAGAGTTATTCCGCCTCCCGATGTGCGCAAACTACACTCATCCTGCGGTTGTGTTGTCATAGTGGCACGGATGGTACCTCCTGAGGTTTTCGCGTTTACATTCCCGCCAACGCTCTCCAGTCTAATACTACCGCCCGAGGTTTGAACATCTGCACCTCCACTACAACTCGCAACCTTGATGCTCCCACCTGAAGTTTTGCCCCAAATAGAACCCTGAATTGCACCAAAGCGGAGACTGCCTCCAGAAGTTTGTGCTTGAACATCCCCGGCCACGTCAACGACTTCAATACTACCACCAGACGTTTTCAGATCGACTGGACTGCCACACGATGTGAGTTTGATGCTGCCACCGGATGTCCGTCCCCACACCGTTCCTGTAATGTTCCCGAAACGTAAACTTCCTCCCGAAGTGTGGGCGCGAACCGTACCATCAAGATCGCCGACTTTGATGCTACCGCCTTGGGTACTCAAATCAACGTTATAGTTTTTGGGGACCGTTACGTGAAAACGAATTTCCAAGCGATTGAGTATTTTCCGCCAGCGTTCTCGCCCATGTTTGAACTTCCCTTGAATATAAACATCGGCATCCTCGGGCACAACTGACAAATAATCAGGAGTATCATTCTCCTGTCCAAATGTAGGGGCTCCGATATTTTCGGGCGAGAATGCTACCTCAAAATCAGCAAGTGCTTCTTTCGCCGATCGCTTCAAGGACTTTGCTGCTTTTGTGACCACAATCTCAACCTTATCTTGTTCAGCGGTTTGAATTTCAATTGCCCCGAACTCTGACACAATTGTTAAACTTCCACCAGCCTTGACGTTATATGTTTTTTCAATCTTTTCCAAGATAGATTCCTCTGCTGCCAGTGATGTAAATTGGCAACCAGCACTGCAGAATAGAAACAGTGCCGAAAAAAAAAGGGTCAACACGATAAGTAGTTTCATCAAATTGACTATCAGCCATCGACGATCGACTTTCAGGCAAGCGGTTTTTTCGTGAACTCTCACTGTGAGGTAACTCTTTTGCTGATTGCTGATCGCTGATGGCTGTCTCCTATTCTAAAGTTCTTTGTTCTGTTCGACCTGTTGTGTCCGAATCTCTTGAAGTATCTCGACAACGGTTTCCATTTGCCCTTCAAGTTTGGCGATACGCTGTTCGACAGACGTCACGTCCTCATCCTCGTCTGAGACCACCTCAACGGTTTCAGGAGCTCCAGCGTTACCTTCTTGTGTCTGACTGCCCCAAATATCTTTGAGGAAGGAGGGCATTGATTGCCGCACTACTTCACTGACATCCTTCAACTCATTACCAATCGTTTGCTTGACTTGTGCGAAGTCAACAAAATCATCGGCACAACTTTCTTTAACGTAAGCGGCGACTTGGTGACAGGCAAAGCAAATATCGCCAAAAGAGGCATCATGGTCTTCCAAAGGTTCAAACAGATCCTCGGGCACTGCACCGAGATCGGTCAGGAGTTCAAGTGCGTTGTTAAATTGTCGAGCGCAGCGCTCCTCACTCCCTGAAAACTGGTCTGTAATCGCTGAAGTTTCTATGATGCGTGCAGTCATTTCTAAGAGCCTCAGAATCTGACGGATTTCCTTTTGCCGACGGATTTCTTTCTGGGCTTCACGTTCGTTAGACATGATTTTCTCCTATTGTCCCGCGAGCCTCTATAGGCTCACGCTTATGGATTTACCTGTATAGAGTCCCTTAAGACTGAAAAGGATAGTAAAATTTTTTAACTATTAAGTTTCTTATCATCGTTCCACTTCGTTTCACGATGGTTCTCGGTTAATTTTAAGCTGATTTTGGAGGATGTGCAGTCATCAGTAAGGCTGGTCTTGTACCTATCCCTCTTTAACTGAGTGCTAACCGCTGATAGATTTAATAGTTAAAAAATCGGGTTGTCTATATAGAGTCACCACAGACCAAAAGGATAGGAAAAAAATGGCTGTCAGCCATCAGCCATCAGTAAAGACTATCCTTGTGGTTATCTACCGCTTGTGGTTGCCCTAACACTTCTTGTGACTGACAACTGATAACTATTCCACTACGAGGTTTCCGACTTTAGCTCAGCGACGTTCCGACGAATTTTAATCGCCGCCTTAACAATATCCTCTATGTCCTCTTCACTCGCCATCAACACATTTTGACTTAAGGAAAGACCCGTTTGACATATCTTCTCAGTTTCAGGGCACTGCACACCCTCATAATTGAGATCCTGACCGAAAAGATTAGAGGCGAGAAAGGCGGCTCTATACATGGGGGTAGTATACCAATATCCCATCGGTATCCCTTCGGCGCGCATTGCACGGAGAAACGTCTCACGTGATATGCCTTCAAACTCCTCGGAATCAAAGATCGCCTTATAGCCGTGGCATCCACCACGCGTCGCGCGCGGGTCAAGCGGTGTGACGATAATGCCCGGAATCTCGCCAAGCCAACCATCTAACCACCGCATGTTCTTATGTCGGTAGTTGGTTTCGGCTTCGAGTCGAGTCAAGCGGGACAGGAGTAACCCAGCTTGCCATTCCGTCATTCGGAAGTTCCCTCCAAAAGGTTCTGCCTCTCCGAACTCAGCATCAGGTAGCGTGCGACCGCAGTTATGAAGCGCGTAAGCACGTTCGTAGAGTTCTCTGTCGTTCATGAGGACAATGCCACCTTCACCTGCACAAAGGTTTTTTGACGACTGGAAACTGAAGCATCCGAAATGCCCCCAACTGCCGACCCCGCGTCCACGCCATTCCGCGCCGTGTGCCTGGGCACAATCTTCGACAATCCCCAGGTTATGTCGATTCGCGATGTCAACAAGCGCGTCCATATCCGCTGGATACCCGGCAATATGAACCGGCAAAATCGCCTTCGTTTTTTCCGTTATTGCGGCTTCGACCTTCGAGGCATCTAACAGGAAACTGTCCGGTGCAGTATCCACAAAGACCGGCACGGCGTGTGTCATCAAAATAGCGACAACGGTCGCTTGGAAGGTATACGGTGTGGTAATAACTTCGTCGCCGGGGCAAACGCCAGCGGCTTTTAGAGCGATATAGAGTGCCGAGGTGCCGCTATTGACGCAGACGCCATAGTTCGCACCTTGGAATGTAGCGAACTGCTGTGCGAATTCTGGAACCTTCGGTCCACCTACACCCCATTGTCCACTTTTGTAGATATTTTCAAATGCTTCGATATCAGCAGGATCCTGCGTGGGCCATGTCGGATAAGAATTTGTGCGGACAGGTTCACCGCCGTTTATTGCCAATGTCGCCATCTCTTCATCCCCCGTTAATGTGTTCTACACAGTCCGGAAAATCTGTAAGTTTTGCTCTATTCATTACTTCTTGTAAGCGATACTCCAAATGCCCGGATTCAACCTCAGCGATTAATGACTTCAGGACACTCCGAGTCTCTGTTTCCAATTCAGTGTTAATTATGCCTTCTTGAACCGCATCTTCAAGCTCATCTTCATCCTGAATCTCGTAGGTACCATCTGGATTTATCCAAAGATCCAAGAATAAGTCTGTTATTTCAAAGCAATTAAGCTTTCCTGTTACATCTACATCGCGCTTGACCGGTTTCATAATGTCGCAGTAATAACCGGTCCACTGGTTATTCAGATTATACACTTTAGCGACACCATACCATAAATCTGTAAATACAAACCAGATGACAGTGAAGTTATCCCCTAAAACTATCTCACCTTTTTGAACTATAGGCGAGGATGGTTTAATCCGTTGAAATGTAACAATGACATTCTCATCCACGTAAAGCAATTGTTGTTGGGAGTGATGTACCCGGTCGGGAGGCCATTTATAGATGAGTGTTATCGTTTCCACCGTAATCTCTTTATCTTCGTTTGCTGTCTAAGGTAACGTTTTTATATAATCCTGCAAATTTGGGAACCCCGCTCTACTGATTACCGTCTGCAAGCGACGTTCCACGTGTCCAGACTCAGTTTCAATAATTAATGCCTTTAGGACCTCCAGTGCTTTTCTTTCCAGTTCAGCGTCAATTGCTCCATTCTGAACCGCATCTTCAAACTCATCTTCATCCTGAATCTCGTAGGTGCCATCTGGATTTATCCAAAGATCCAGGAATAAGTCCGTTATTTCAAAACGATTCAGTTTCCCGTTTACATCCAGGCTCCGTCTAACCGGTTTCAGGACATCGCAGTAGTAACCGGTCCATTCGTTATTCAGATTATAGACCTTTCCGACATCATACCATAAACCTGTAAACACAAACCAGACCGCGGCGAAGTTGTCCGCTAAAACCGTCTCGCCGTTCTGAACTATAGGTGAGGACGGCTTAACCCGTTGAGACGTAACAATGACCTCGTCATCGAGGTAGAGTAGTTCTTGTTGAAAGTGGTTGACTCGATTCGGCAGTCTTTTATAGGTAAGTGTTACAGTTTCCATTTTTCTAATTTTCCTTGCGGTTCGCTCAGGTGGGTGTTTTTGCTTGGGTGTTTCCCCAGGATTCCTGAAAGTTCCTCTCTATCTACCCGTTTTCCACAGAACGGATGCGCGTGTGGCATCCGAGGACAATCCAAGTTACGCGCTCTTTAATTTTTTTCCAGACATTGTTCTACTTCTTCCAACAATTACGCTTCTGTTGAACGATACGACGCGATTGCTTCGCGGAGGGCTTTGATATGTGCTGGCGTTGTTCCACAACAGCCACCTATTAAGTAAGCCCCCGCCTCAAGGAGTGTGGGAACATAGCTTGCCATTTCTGTTGGGGTCTGCGTATAGACAGTTTGATGGTTTTCATCAAGCTTCGGCATGCCAGCGTTGGGATATGCCATCATCTGTTTACCATCAATGCCTACTTCGGTGAGTGCTGTGTGCAACTGCTGGGTTCCAGCAATCGCATAAGGCATCCCAGTATGTTCATCACGTCTGGATTCAGCACCGCAGTTCACGCCGAGGATACTAACGGATTCCAACAGCGAATCTCCATCCGAAAGTTCGTTGTTCATGAGAATATCGAGCAGATCCGCTGGTGAATTTCCCCAGTCCGTTCGGTAGATAACCTTGTCGGTGCGCCGTTCCTTTGTCCATTTGTAAGTCATATTCACAGCAATAGGGATTCCTGTCTCGCGGGCAACGTCTACAGCCATCGCGGCTTCTTTCGCAGAGAACATCGTTTCGAGGCAGAGGAAATCCACGCCTTCTTCTGCGAGGGTGTGGATAACCAATTTATGCGCCTCTTTCGCATCTTCATTTGGAATGCCGAAAGTGGTATCGCCGCTATCGGCTTCAATCGCGCCGGGAGAGGGTCCCACAGAGCCAGCAATGTAGACATCTCGTCCGTTCTGTTCGACAGCTGCTTTTGCGTGTTGGACTGCGAGTCGGGTGAGCCGTTTGGCATCGGATAGGTCTTGACCTGCCATCTCCAAGTGAAGCGGAGATGCCACGAACGTGTTTGTCCCGATCGCCTCAGCACCCGCCTTGATATAATCCGAATGAATGTCGGTAACGGCAGTGGGATGTAGGTCGTTGGCAAGGGCACTGTTGGCGAGCTCTATATCCCGTGCGAATAACTGCGAACCGAATCCGCCGTCGTATAAAATCGGTTCCTCGGACCTCAAACGTTCTCGAAATATTTTAATTTTACCTTGCGGTTCGGTGAGGTGTGCTGATGGTTTCACGTTCCTCTCCGTATGTCCGCCCTCCAAATGTAAAGCAAAGACAAATTATGCCATTTAAGGAAACCTAATTTCATTATAGGCTATGGGTTTTGAGGCTATCTCAAGAAGATCCCTTTATTGTGAGCCGAAAGTCTCTTAACCGAGAATTGACAACTGACAACCGACTGCCAATTACAAGGTTGCTGGCATTGGCTTGAATTGACAACCTTCCACGAATACCTCAAAGAAATCGGGGGTCGTCTCCAACTCAATATGCTCGATATTGTTGACAAACGCTTCAATATCTGCGCGTTTTTTCTCAGAAAGCAGGACAGCTGTCGCACCTGCGACCGCGGCGTTACCAATCTTGACGACATTTGCTTCTGGAACGGGTGCGAGAAATCCGATTTCAATGGCATCCTGTAGGTTAACATAATTGGCGAAACCACCTGCCAGAAATAGTTTCGTAATGTCTTTTGGAACGCAGCCGAAGTGCCGCAGAACGATATATTGTCCACAGTAATTTGCCGCCTTTGCTTGTGCCAAGTTACTTGCATCATCACGTGAGAAGGTGATACCGTGTTCCGGCAAGAGAGACATAACGCGTTGTTTTCTGTCCGCAAAAACGCCCTTTGGACTCATCTGATCGTTCCGACGTAGCTCAGCGAGAAGCGAAATCAACCCAGAACCGCATAACCCCTCTGGTGTCTCACCACCAATCGTCTCATAATCGAATTGACCGTCGTTCCACTTCACAGACTCAATAGCACCCGGGTAAGCAGGCATTCCGTATTCAATGCCGCCCCCTTCAAAAGCAGGACCCGCCGGACATGACGCCGCGACCATCCGTTTCGCGTTTCCGACGACCACTTCTGTGTTCGTCCCGACATCAACTAACATAATGATCTCATCTTGTGCGGGGATGTCGATAGAGACTAAATCCGCGGCAACATCTGCCCCAACATGACTGGCGATCAACGGCAGGCTATAGACCATCGCCTTCGGATTCGCACGGAGACCTAAACGACGCACTTTTTCAGTGAGCGAAGTGGTTGAACGGGTCCCTTCCCGATACTCATGTTCAATCAGTGATTTATACGGCTTCTGTCCAATACTCTGAACGTCATGTTTGAAGAAGATATCGCGCATTGTTGTGTTCCCAGCAACGACGATTTCATAAATCTCTTGGCGGGCGAAGTTGTGGCGTTCACACATCTCCATGATTTCGCTGTTGAGTGCGGCAATCAACGAGCGACGCAGTTCACCTTCGAATTCACCGTCGTAACTGATGCGATTCATAATATCGCTACCGCCAAAGCGCTGCGGGTTTTCAAAGGAACTGACAGAAACCGTTTTTCCGCTCTCTAAATCCACCAGATTTGCCACCACTGTCGTTGTTCCGATATCCAAAGCAAGTCCATAAAGATGCCCGCGGTAACGGTCAATAGACTCATTGTTGTAGTAGACAACGCCATCGCGATGCGTAACGCGTGGATCCAATTCGGGCCCACTGCTGTCCGTCGTGGTAGCGTGTGTCAGGATCCTTGGTGAGCGTCGCAGTGGTGTGAACTCGATGTCTTTGTCAATATCAAGAACAATTGCTTGGCAGGCGAGACGGTAGTTGTCTCGAAGGAAGGCTTCTGCTTCATTTGGGGGGCGAAGACTGTCCATACCACGCTTAATCTCAACGATACATTCGTGGCACTGTCCAGTTCGGAAACAGGAGGTGGGTACTTGGACGGTTAAGTCGTCTGCGTAGTCAAAAATAGTTTTTCCAGGGGTGAGTTGATGTGCCTGTCCGTCACACATAATTGTGCCGGTGTTGTGTGTTCCTCCGGTCAAGTCAGGCGCGTCGGTCTCCCATGCGCTGCGATAATCTAATTTGTCGTCTCCGACGCACAAAAGTCCGGTCCCTTCATCAATCTTTCGCTGGTTTCGGCAACCGAACTTCGCTGTACAATGGTCAAAGCGATTTTTGTAGGGACACCGGTAAGTGGCTTGCTCATCGGCGTGAACAACCAAATCTTCAAAAATTTGTGTGATTTTATTGAGTCGTTTCTCGTATTCGGCTTTGTCTATTTTCTTCATATTTTTAGCGGTTATCAGTTATCAGAGGAACGGTTTTCGGTTCGTTCGGCTTCGCTCCACTTTCGGTTGTAGGTACGTTCGCTGCGCTCACTTTAAGTTATTGGTTATAAGTTAAAAGTCTCTCGCTAAACAATAACCTCTTAACTTACAACCTAAAGGTTTTTCGCAGAAAAACCGCACTGACAACCCGTAACTACCTACCACTCTTCCTCCGGTTCCTCAAGAAATTGCTTGGCGAGTGCGACACATGCCAGGGCATCTTTGCCATACCCGTCAGCACCCATATCATCGGCGAATGTTTGTGTAACTGGAGCACCCCCTACCATAATCTTGACTTCTTCCCGCAAGTCTTCATCAATAAAGGCATCGATCGTTTTCCCCATGTTCGGCATTGTCGTCGTTAGGAGTGCCGACATCCCGAGGATCGGTGCCTCATGTTCCTCAACGGCATCAATGAACTCATCTTCAGAGGTATCCACCCCTAAATCGTGGACCACAAAACCCGCGCCACGCAACATCATGATGCACAAATTCTTGCCAATATCGTGTAGATCACCCTTGACGGTTCCCATAATCACTGTCCCGACAGGATCAATACCTGACTCCGAAAGAATCGGTTCGATATGTACCATCCCTGCCTTCATTGCACGGGCACACGCCAAAACTTCTGGCACAAAGATGAAGTTTTCTCGGAACTTGATGCCAACGATTCCCATCCCAGCAATGAGTCCATCATCCATAATCTCCAATGCCTCTGTGCCTTCTTCCAGGGCTGCTTCTGTCAATTCATCGACAGTGTGATGGTCGCCGTCAATGAGGGCAGCAGAGATGGTTTGCATAGCAGGAGTCGCGTGCGCAAAAATATCAATGGTGCGTGCTATTTCGTCGGGTTCTTCCAAGAATTCTTCGATCTCTTCCCGGATGAATTCGTTTGCGATGTCATTAATAGATGCCACGGATGTTGAAGCCCTCCTCAAAGATATAATAATACCACGCCCGCGAGAAAATAGCAAATGAATTTCATGGTATAACCCGAGTTGCTACTCACAAATTTTGGGTACTCAGCGAGGTTTTCCAGATGTGATATCACCCTGTAGGGGTGCTATGTCTATGGAAAACGGCGTATTTAAGCAACCGCACCCCGTATGAAGTTTAATAAAATATTTGGGTAATTGTACTGCCACCGGAAATTCGGGTCACTCTCTAAACCAAGATTGTGGTAGAATACAATCTTACTGAAAGGAGCATTCCGATGGCGAAACGCAAACGAAGAACCTTCACTCCCGAGTTTAAAGGGAAAGTCGTGCTTGAGGCCCTCCGCGGTGAAACTTCCCAAGCAGAACTGTGTCGGCGGTATAACCTCAGCGAAGACCAACTCTCGAAGTGGAAGCAGCAAGTCATTGAAAATGTAGGCACTCTGTTTACCTCGACGGATCAACACTCCAACGAGGCGGCGGAGCGTATTGCGCATCTTGAGCAGCTCGTTGGGCGGTTGACCGTAGCACTTGACATCCAAAAAAAAGCCTCGACGGGGTTGAACCAAACCTGACGGAGCAGCGAGCAATGGTTGACGCCTTGCGGACGGAGTATTCCGTGCGACAGATCTGTGAGGTGCTGGGTTTCACCCGGAGCAATCTCTATTATCACCCGAAGCAGGACCCGTCTGAAGCGAGGCTCGGCGATGAAATAGAGACGTTGGCCTTGCGGTATCCGACATACGGATATAGGTGTATCACAAAACTGCTGCTGCGTATGGGATACAGCGTTGGGTATAAACGTGTGGTCTCCCGCTTGATGAAAGCTGCGAACCTCTCGGTTTCTGTCAAACGCGTCTGTCAAACGACGATTTCCGTTGACAGAACGCGTCCGTGGATGCATCGCCTCAAAGACGTTGAGGTCTGTCGATGCGATCAGGTCTGGGTCGGTGATATTACCTACGTTCAACTCAACAGACGCTTCATCTATGTCGCTCTGCTCATGGATGTCTTCACTCGCATGATAAGAGCGTGGAGAACCTCTGAGTCAGCACTTGACGCAATCTCTGACCTTGAAACCCTTAGAGCAAGCGTTAGAGCAGAGCGTTTGTGAGATCCATCACTCCGATCAAGGCGTGCAGTATCTTGCAAATGCGTATCTCTCAATGCGCTGGCATCATGGCATTGAGATTTCGGTGGCACACAGAGGCAGACCTTGGGAGAACGGATCTGCTGAACGCCTCATCCGCACCCTCAAGGAGGAAGAAGTTTATCTCAACGCCTATCACGACATCCACGAAGCGAGAGCACGTATCGGTCATTTTATTACGCAGGTATATCATCAGAAACGTCCGCATTCAGCGTTAGGGTATCTGACACCTCTCGATTTTCAAAGACAAAACTTGTCTTAACTTTGATAAATTTTGGTCTGAATAAACGGTGGCACTTCACCTTTCCTCTCTTTCAAGATAACAGATAGGTTTACCTGGGGTGTCCCACCAATTTGTGATTTGCGATTCTAGTGATTCTCTATCTATTGCTTTGGATAAGTCAATTGGATATTTAAAACGCAAGGTGTGATCCGTGTCATAACCAAAACGCTTATGGGGATATTTCCGTGTATCTTTATAAACTTGATGTCGAGTTTGAATCCCCTCTTCCAATTTGAGATGGACTTGCTTCAACCGCTCCTTTGTCTTTAAATCCGCTGATGCTATTTGAATCCAATCTGAGAATTCTTGATCAGTGTCCGAAGAATTAAAGAAATAGGAGATATCCTCCCAGAAGGTAGCACACAACGCTCCGAGATCTGATAATTTATCCGTCAATTCAAGGGCAACAATATCCAAACCAGTGTCCTCTACAATAGCATCTAATGTATCACGCAGTTGTGCTGTATCGCGGGAGATTGCTAGGATGTAGACATCAAGATCCCGTAAAGTTCGGTACGCTCGACGGATATCTC
Source organism: Candidatus Poribacteria bacterium (assembly GCA_965220065.1). Classification (GTDB taxonomy): domain Bacteria; phylum Poribacteria; class WGA-4E; order WGA-4E; family WGA-3G; genus WGA-3G. The sequence goes on along the minus strand of OZ244804.1, from coordinate 1,083,086 downwards.
CCTCAATTTCTGTATCGCTAGGAGTACTTCCGTCACTATAATTTTTGGCTTGAACAGATATTTCACCCGTTAAACTCCTTGCATCGCCACTGGGTTGAGTGCCGGATTTTGCAAGTACAAAAGGAATTTCAAGTAGCAATTCCAGTAGTTTGGCAACGAGTTCTTCAAAAGGTTCGCCTGTTTTGCGTCCTTTGTGTTGTTGGTCCAGTGATTGGATAAGATTTTTTAATTTTAACCAACTCATCTTCTATGTTTGTTCTCAGTGCTATTTTCAGGCAGTGTTATACCATGTTCTTTAGAAATTTTGCCACATCGGGATAGCCACTGCAAGTTCGTTTCGTAACGCTTCGATCTCTTCAGATAGGAAAAAGAGCAAGCGTTGCATTATCCGAGTGGCATCGTCAACTGGGCGCGCCTCAACTGCACGCTCAAGTTCCTTTCGCAATTGATAGGCTTCATTGAATCGTGCCCACTTTTGGGTCCGATCACGACGGTGTTGCCGCAGCCATGCACGGTTCAGACGCAGTGTGGAAACATGGTATTCACCACAAGTTGTAAGCGGCTGAAGTAAACCATCGTCAGATTCAACGAAATGAATTCCAACGTCCTGTTCGCGACACGGATCTGCGAAGCGATATCCCTGACGAAGTTGTTCGCTTGTCGGCCATCTGTCATGTTTTATCATATTGCACGGAATGCAAACCCAATAAAGATTGGTGTAGTCATTAATAGGTCCGCCTCTGCTTCTCGGTTTGAAATGGTCAATGCAAAAGGCCTGGGGGCCGCCTTTCATTTGTTCGTGAATACCACAATAAGCACAACGGAAATCAAAGTCTCTGCGTAGATAAGGCACAGCGTTCCGATACCCAGTCCTGCCTTGCATCACAGGTGGGAATTCTCGTCGGCGGATACGCGGTGATGTTTTTTGATTCACACCAATTCCTTCAATTCGCGCAGTTTAGTAACAACTTCTTCAAATCTCTGCTTCCAATTTTCATCTCGCAAGGCGGCATGCTTCTGCATTGACTGTATGAGTGGTTGTGCTGCTTCAGCGTCGTTAAGCTGCTGGTCCAACTCTGCTAACTTAACCTCTTCCTCGGACGTTAAACCTGTAGAGAATTTCTTATCAAGCAACGTGTGATAAGCCTCAAGTAGGTCCGCGGGGAGCTCGTAATCAAGGGCGTTTTCATCTTTATCAGGATGCCATTTGCGATATTCATCCATCGGGACAATCGCTGCCACAGGTTTTCCATTGTGTTCAAGGACAAGGCTTTCCTGAGTTTCCCAATTTGTTCGAAGCAAGTTCTCAATTTGAGGTGGAAGTTGTTCCAATGAAATCGTTTTGTTCATGTGGGTATCTCCTTTTGAAGTAGCATCTTGAATTTTTATTATACCATGTTTGTTCGAGTGTTTACCACGTCTTCTACGATGGCATCAGAAAATCGAGATTCGGAAAGTGCGTTAACAATAGTCATCGTTTCTAAACTGACGGTGATCACCTGACCGATGAGACGGAGGATATATTCTGGATCTTCTTCGCGGTTGGGATCGTTTTTGATGCCGCTCCGTTTGTCTATCTTGACACGATACTGATCCACGACCCATTCCAACGCCGAGCGATTCCCTAACCGATAATCAAACACCTCCAGAGGAATGCCCTCTAATGTGAGAAAATCGTTGTATTTCAACTCCGTCTTATCTTTGGAGAATTTCATCCGCTCCACAGACAAATCCACTTGCATTCCCGGGGTTTCGATTGGATTGAGTTTATCGTATTCAGGTTGTGATTCGTAGTTGATGTGGAGATCTGCCAATCGCGCGCCTGCTTTCGCAAATCCCCAGAAGTCTTCGGCAAAAGAGATATGGGGTAAATCCCGCTTGAGGTTTTCCTGATACCGATCGCGATAATCAGGATGATGCAGGAGACCGTATGTATAGTGGAAGATATCCCATTTTGTGATAGTATGATCCTGGTGATGCATTCGGAACTGTGTCAACATCCAATCGGTAATGTTTTCGCTGCGATTTCCACCATTTTCATCGTAGGTGTAGAAGGGGAAACATTGAGAACCGCCTTGTGGTAAATTATCAGGAATTTGGTTTACCATTAGCGCGAACATTGGCCACTCTTGTCCAACCTTGATCCATATCACGCGATTATCCAATTCGGTCTCAGGTGTTGGAAAGATGGATGGGAACAAGTAAGTCCGCTGGTTCATCAATTTATCAAAGTAGAGGTTAGATTTTGTAAATGGACGATAAAGAGAATTCCTTATTCGTTCCGGTGCAAAGGTGACTAACCTGCCCTTTGTTAGTTCCGATTTCAGTCGATCTGTCCATTTTATTTTCGTATTATCGGTTGAGACAAATGTATCAACATTTTGTGTCCGTTCAACACGCCGTTCCCACTTAGATGCTTCTGAGTTATAAAATTCCATCATCGCTTGCATATTTTCGGCGAGCGCGTCTCGGTTGAAGTTGCGGGCCCAAGCATCCCGATTCGTTTGGACACCGTTACTATAAACTCTAAACATCACCTCTTTTAATGTTCCTGACTTTCCTTCTTTACTTCCGATTGGGACGAAGGTATCAAAATCAGCGTGAAGTCCTCCAGTGAGCCACGTAGACCGTTTATCTGGAGTCAACTCTTGCCACTCCAGGTTCCCAATGTGCTGGTTCTCGTCCAGAAACGCAAAGGTCCGTGTCTTATTCAAATCCGCAACCTCGTCGTTATAGCGGATTCGCGCAGGAAAACTCCCGCCCTCCCGTTTTGATTTCACAAGGATGTTGATGCTCACGCCGACCTGAATGCCGAACACGTTAGCGTCCCCCGATTGTCCCTTTCGTACATTCCCTCCCAAGTCCAGAATATAGAGTATGTCAAACTCTTCGGAAAGGTGTTTCCGCATGCCATCAAATGCTTGTCCGTCAATAAAACTGTTGTTCGTTACGAATGCGGTGATCCCTGTATCACCGAGTTTATCTATTGCCCATCGAAAAGCTTTGACATACGGGTCATAAAGCGAATTTTTCAGTTGTGCACTGGAGTCAGCAGCAAAAGTATCCCGTACCCTCGCATCAACACCCACATGCGGCCGATTTTTGTTATTATCGTTCTCATTCTTCTGCCCCGCATTGTAGGGTGGATTCCCTATAACAACGAACATCGGAATCTCTCGCTGCTCTTCAACCCGCAAGGTGTTATCCGGCGTAAAATAGGTGAACTCTCCAGTTTGGTGAGGAGCGTCCATCAGACCGAACGTATCAAACGTATCCACGAAGCAGATATGTGGGAAAGGTTCATAGTTGCCGGTCCTCTCGTAATAGGCGTGTTCAATATTCAGACTGGCGATGTAGTAAGGGAGCAACATCACCTCATTGCAGTGAAGTTCCTCACGATATTTCTGTGGCAATCGTCGCCCCCGAATCTCCTGCATGAGGCGGACGATAAAGTTGCCAGTGCCGACAAATGGATCGATAATATGAACACCCATATTCGACAACGAGCGTCCGAATTCGGTCACGAGAACGTGTTCAACGCTTTTCACCATGAAATCGACGATTGGTTGTGGCGTGTAGACGATACCGTGCGTATCAGCGATATCGACAGAGAAGCCTTGAAAGAACTGCTCGTAGACGGTGTTTAGAAAAGCCTGTTTCTGTGAGAAATCGGTGATGGTGGCGGCGGTTTTCTCAATCGCAACGTAGAACGGATCCAGAGGGCGGAGGAACTCGGAACGGCTTGGAGAACGACGGGTGAGGATCTGGATCACCTTCTCAATTTCTTGGGCGATGATGTTTCTGTTGGTAAAATCGGGATTGTCAAAGACGGTGCGGAAAATTCGCTCGGTGAGGAGGTGTTGAATGAGCATCTCTTCAACCTGTGCCTCGGTGAGGTTCGGATCAATAGAGGCTCGGCATTGCCGATGGAAGTTCTCGAAGGCTTGTCCGAACTGGGGATTATCCTGCATTTCGGTCTCAATGCGCTTTGCGACACCGTGCCCTAACACCGGGACCTTTTCTTTGAATTCTTCAACGGCGGCATACCAATCGACGATGTTTTCTTCTCGATACGCAAAGAAGGTGTTCAACAGATTGATAAGGTTGCTCGGATCCGTGAGGTCTACATCAAGTCGGAGGTGTCCGTTTTGATAGAGGAGTGCCTGGGTCGGTGATTGAACAATGATATTTTTAAACGGATAGCCCGCTTCCGATTTCTTCCGTGCTTCTGTAGGCAGGTCGTCGTGTGTATCTTTAGCTTCCCAGTGTCCGTGTGACAAGTCGAATGCGTCAGTGACTTCGCCATCTATCCGAATCCGCTTTTTTTCTCGGGTGTAACGTATCTTTTCACAGACGAGGATGAGGTCTGCTTGTCGGCAGTAGTGTTGGAGTAGATTTTGGAATGCCGTTCGGACTGCGCCTTCGTGTTCTGCGCCGACTTTTGCGTATTCCGCAAGTTCGGTATAATAGTTTTTGATGGGTTTATGCGTCGGTTTGATGTTGAGAGTTGCCATATATTTATAAACATGGCACCCCTATGGGGTGCGGTTGCTTAGATACGCCGTTTTCTACAGACATATCACCCCTACGGGGTGGAGAAACACCTAAAAATCTTCTTAAAAGGTTCAGAATTTGTTAGTAGCAACTTGGGTTAGGATAAGTCCAATTATACACGGGTGTGAAGGACAATTGCAAGGGGAATTGCCAGAGTTTAGCAAAATAGGACTTACACAAAATTGATAGGCGCGCTTTGGAGGCGCGCCTATTAACGAAAGGTTACTGGCGTATTGGATCAGTGTCCCTTAATTTTTCTCTCGATACGCTTGCAAAAGGGCGTTAATCTTGTCAAGAAACTCTTGCGAGTAGATCTCGCCGACGAGTGCTTTGTGGGTTTCCATAGCGATGACATCCCATGCCTCTCGGGAATCGTCCTCGAATTCAATCACTTCAATGCCTGCCTTCTTTTGCAGTGCCTCAAGTGCCCTTTCATTATCCTTGCGAATCGCCTGAATTAAATCGCTCTGATGCGCGTTCGCAACTTCACGCACAACCTTCTGTTGCTCCGGAGAAAGCTCATCAAATTTCTCCTTTGTTATGACTGTTGCACCGACACCAACACTGACGGGAAGGTTCGTCATATATTTGAATTTGTCGTACCATTGCAGGGCAATGGTGACATAAGGAGACGCAGTTAGGGTGTTGATGTGCCCTGAGTAAAGCGAAGATAGTACTTGTGTAACCTCTCTCGGCACAGTTGCGATATCAGCGTTTTTGTAGAACGTAAGTCCAATTCTGTCGGCTGTACGTGCCCACATCTTGACGTTTGGGGATTGAAGGTCGGCAATAGTGCGGATAGGTTGGTTACTGAATATATAATAAAAGCCGATGTCTCCCATACCGAGTAGAACATACCCCGCATCCATAAAGGCTTTGTCGAGATCTTCACGGAGATAGTCTCGGACATAATCAAGTTCTTCGTAGGTTCTGAACATGCGAGGCAGTTGGAAAATCAGTACCTCTTCCTGTATCTCGCCGAGACCCGTAGCGGTCATAGCACCGGCGTGGATCAATCCTGCGCGCATCTTGCGAATAACGTCAAGTTCATCTCCCTGGACCCCATTTGGATAGATACGGAGTCGAAGATCACCATCTGTTTTGGCGCGAATTTCTTTCCCCATTGCTTCGAAATTATTCATCCATGTGGAACCCTTTGGCGCGAGTGTTGCGAACTTAATCGAGTCGGCATCAAGATGCGCTAAGGGTAGACAAAACATTCCGAAAATCAGTAGAAACACGCTCGCTAATTTAAAAAAGGAATCGGGGTGTTTTTGCTTGGGTGTTTCCCCAAAAACCCCTCCTACAAGGTCTGTTTTTTCGTTCTTCATTATTCAGTGTCTCCTTCTTCCATTTCTGGATCAAAAAGGTCATCAGCCTGGTCGAGCAAGCGTTTCGCACGCGATTTCGCCAACGAAGTCGCGGCTTCCTCCCCAGGATAAATGTCCGATGGTGCATCAAGGACTTCTTGTAACGACTGTTTGAAAAGTGTCACATCCTGTTTCGGGTAAGCATAGTAACGTGCGAGATAGAGTTTGCTCATCAAAAATTTGCCAGCATTGATCTGCTCTACATGCGCAATATGTTCCTTTGCCTTCTCTGGATCTCCGCCGATGGATATCGCTCGATCGCCGTAATAGACAGCATAAAACAGATGCGCGCTGCCGAAGTAGAAGGTTTCATCCAGTTCAAGCACACGCTTCATCATTAGTTCCACCCGAGCCAAGTCAATCACTTGCATCGGATCATCTTTCTGGAGACTAATACCGCGTGCTATCGAATAAGCCGTCCAGAACAGGGGTTCAACATCCTTCTTTTTTAGCTTCTGAAGTGCCTTTTGAAACACAGTCATATCAACGGTTCTTACCTCACTGAAGGTTTTATCGGATTTCGCTAAAGCCTTGAGCGCGTATCCCTCCGAACGTATATAGAGGTCAATGGCCCGTGCGCGCATGTCCTCTGCAGTCTCATAGTCGCCTGCTATTTCAGCCTCCTCCATCTTATCCTCAATAAAGCCGGCGTAGGATGAATACGCGCGAGCCGTCTTAACGATGAGATTCTTGCTCCCAATTTTAGATAAGTTTTCAAGCGTGCCGATGTTCCCCTCAAGGGTGGCTTCTACCACAGCGAGGTCGCCTTCCCCTTGAATTCTTGCCAGTTTCGCAAGACCGCATCCGCCTAAGAGCATAGGGAGGAACAGTAGAAGAGATATACGAAAATAGAATTTGCTGTATATCATCGGTTTAAATTTACCTCCTTGTATTGGCTGTCAGTCATCAGTTAAGAGGTTTTCGTCTAACGGGGGTCTCTTTGCTGATCGCTGACAACTGATGACTATTCTTCAATGGTAAAGGAAAAGTGGAATCGTTGTCTCTTGAATTAAGTGCTGTGTAACGCTGCCGACGAAAAACTCACGGACGCTTTTTCTGCCGTAAGCCCCCATCACCAACATATCAATGTCGTTCTCAGCAATATAGGATTTGACGGCGGTATCTGGATGCCCGCTTTGCGTAACGAGATTCGGTTGAATCCCGTAACTCTCAAAGAATTCCCCAAGATTGTCTAATAACCCTTGTGCGGCTTCAGCATCGTCATTAACAGTAAGCAGCGTTATATCACAGGCGTTCCATATACCGAGCAGTAGGAACATGTGTACTGCTTTAGAAGCGGGAATACTATTGTCATAGGCGACCAGGACCTTCTTAATTTCTCGGACCGAATCTGGCACAGCCAACACAGGGATAAGTCCGTTCCTTAAAACGTGTTGAAGCGTCTCATAAGTTTCATTGGCATTATATTCAAAAGCGGTTTGTTTTCCAATGACAATGAAATCGTGAAATTTGGACTCCTCAATAAGTTCGGAGACAGGACTGCCAGTATCGGCGTGTAAAATGGCATTTATGTTGCGAGCATCGCAAATACGTGAAAAACCATCAAGTATCGCTCCTGCCTTCTCTTGTGTTTCCTTTAGCTGTTGTTCTTCAAGTTGTATATCATAACGCGTCGCACCGATTGGCACGGGTCCACTTGAAGATTGAATGCCGGGTTGATCGATGATAGCGACACCTGTAATTGTTGCACTATAGCTGTGAGCGAGTTGACAGGCGTATTCAATCGCCGCTTGTGTGTGGGCAGAGCCATCTAAACCGAGTAGAATTTTAGAAAAGCTTGAGTGTTCCATTATATGATTCCTTTTTTTAACTATTAAATCTGGTCACCGCTCCTGGCGCAAACCTATAGAGGAAACCTACGGGACAATCCGCGGTGGTTTTGGTTAATCCAAACTGTCTTTGGATTTTGTAGGGTTGAACTCCGATGCCCGACTGACTGCTGACCGCCGATAGCCATATAAGTTTTTAGCGATTAGGCTATGCTAAAAAGGGCAGAAGCGCAACCGTGCCATCGATGGATCCTTCTGGTGTTTCAATGCGGACACGGCTACCTGCTTCGGTAACTTGCATCCGAACGTAACCGAGGGCAATCGACTTTTCGAGAGTCGGGGCAAAGGTAGCACTCGTAATCCAACCGACTTCTTTGTCTTCTTTGAAAACCCTCGCCCCCAGAAGATGCCGATGGCAGTCTTGTGATGTTAAGTTTGTATCAATTTCAATACCGCGCAAGAGGCGATTTGGGTGACCTCGATACTTCATACGCGCTACAATTTCTTGTCCGATATAACATCCCTTCTCAAAATCGATAGCGTGTTCTAATTCAGCCTCAAGCGGGATAACAGAATCTGTCAATTCTGCTCCATATCTCGGTACGCCTGTTTCGATACGGAGTGACTCAAGAGCATTCCAACCGATCGGTTGAGCGTTAAAGCGTGCTCCCTCAGTCATTAATGTCTCCCAAAGCAAAACTAATTCCTCGGCAGCAGTATAAAGCGTCCAACCCATCTCTCCAGTACCATCTGTTCTTACACAGACAATTGTGTGCTTAAAAAGCGAATCTGCTTCACGAAAGCAATTATACCGTTCTGGCAACGCAGCGAGTTCATTTATACTGAGCACAGATTGAACAAGATCTGTTGACTTTGGACCGTGGACAGCAATCTCCCCGGTTTCGACGGTTACGTCAGAAAATTCGACATCGTCAGCAATGATGTACTTATCCAATTCGTTAAAAAGGCTTTCTGTTGTCTCAGGCGCGGTGTCGATACTGATTGCGTCTTCGAGAACAGAGATATTCATGTCGGCTATAATTTTGCCACGGTGCGTTAAGATCGTGGCGTAAGTGCCCTGTCCGGTTGAGAGACTTTCAACATCGTTGGAGATGATACGATGTAGAAATTTCGCTCGGTCTTCACCCGTTAATCGATGCCTACCTCGATAGGACACGTCAGTAATACCGATGTTGTTTCTGACCGCATGATGTTCGGAGACAGCATCGGTGAATTCGGTAGCAATATTCCATTCCAAATGCTGTTTCTCGAATGCTGCACCGAGTTGTTCATGGATGGGATAAAGTGGTGTTGTCTTCATATTTTAATTATACCTTGCGGTTCGGTCAGGTGGGTTTGGATACATCACGTTCCTTTACGTATATCTAGGGGAAACACCCCAGCAAAAACCCTGCGCCGTTGTTGCAGACTACATCTTTGGGTTTAAGAAGACCTCTTAACTGATAACCGACGACTGATAATTGAAAGGGTTGCGTAGCAACCCGTACTGATAACTCTTAAAACATGCGATCCAAGCGCAAAATGATGATCGGATTTCGTAAAGAAAATGATGCATTGAGTGGTTCTGCTACCTCAAGAGCAAGGCTCCAGGGTGAGGGATTCCCGAATGGATCTACGAAAACAGAGCATCCGACACCGATGGATGTTTTCAGCCGTGTCGTAAAATTTTCAAGATCGGAAAAAGGGGCATCATCATGCCACCACACACTGCCTGCATCCAAGAAACAACTGAGTGTCCACCCTAACACGGCATCTTGTCCGCTGGGGATTGTCTCTTTGATGAGCCGATACTCAAGGTTAAGTAGAAGCCGGTTATCCCCAGCGAATACATTAAAATTGTGGCCGCGCAGGGTATTACCACCCCCAAGGTGAAGGAGCCGTTGCCTTGGCAAGGGGGCATCAGAAAAATCACCTGCGACTCTAATGTTCAGCTGGTGCGGACCGGATAAAGGCGTGTAACGTGCCAACTCAAACCGATAGAAATTGAAGTCGTAATCTCCTCCAAATCCCTGCCCTACTATTTCAACTGCGAATTGGCCGCGCCAGCCACGCCGAGTTCGCTGATTTGCAGAAAACAGCGTGTGGAAATGTCGTGTGATAGTCGATCTGTGATCCCGTGTATCAAATGCATAAACGAGAGAAAGACTTCTCAATTGTCCACGATTAATCCGTGAATTTCCTCGCTTAATCAGATTTCGATTTAAGTAACTCCAATCCGTCGATTTGGAGAGATTGTCGTGCCTTTCCCCAGTGAATTCCAGTCTAAGATATGACCATTCTGATGGCGCGTAAGTTATCCACCCCTGAGAACCCTGACGTTGATAATAATCCTGAAGTGCTGAACCATAATAGGTGGCACTCAGGGTAGCATCACCTTGATGTAGATAGAGATTAGAACTGACATCGGTGAGTTTATAGAAACTCCCTCCGAATTTGAGGAGTTGCCGTTTAAAGAACCCCTTTTCGATCCCCGCGTGATAGTTCCATATTTTGCTCGAAAACCCACGACTGATTGAACCGAAAACCTGTTCCGTACCCGTGAGGCGCGTTGAGAGCGTTCCACCCGCGCCAAGTATGAGTCCGTGAACACGATTGAATTGAAGAATCGGGAAACCACCGGGTCTCGCTAAAGGTTGCTCTTCAATGTCAACAATCATGACATTTTTCCCGCCCTCGCGTTGGACACGCCAATCCCGCACGGATTTGAAATGCTCGTTGTTTTCACTGAGCTTTTTACGCATGCTGTTTATCTTTGACTGACCAAGAGAATGATGGTAGATATCTGAGGTTTGTGAACCTTGTTCTCCATCACTATCCACTGTCTTCAGGTCAAGTGCTGACAACAGTTCTGCCCGCAGGATTCGACTGTTTCCAGTGAAGCGAATTTCGTGCAATGTCCCCTCATCAATGCTAAATGCCAGGACATCATTGGCAGATTGATAGGCAACCGTGGCGAATTCATATCCACGATTTAAATAAAAATCGGCAATTAATTGTTGTTTCAGTCTAACAGCCGCGACAGCGAGGTAGCCAGATTCTAACTGAAACCACTCCATGATGAATCGTGAGGGGAAACTCCTGTTCCCTTCGATTTTAATTTCCCGAGCAAAAAGCACAGGAGCTTCGGTAACTCGGATATGCAAACTGATACTTGGAATGGTTCTCGGTTCGGATGAATCAACGGTATGAAGCCCGTGTGGGCTTCCCCGTCTACGAAAATCCTTTCGGTTGTCGGTTGTCGGTAAAGCGGTATCTGGTGAAACAAGACCTTCTGGTTGCTGACTGCTGACTGCTTCTTCATCGCCAACGTTGACCTGTTTCGTTTCCAATCGCACATCTTGAAATAGACCCTGTTCCCCCAACTCTGTGATGAGCCAAGAAAGTTGTGGGCTTGTGATAATATCTTCAGGCTGAATGGGGAGGGACTGTTGAACAGCCTCTGTTGGAATTTTGGTGTTACCTTCAATTTCAATAGTCGCAACCCGCACCTTCGTTTCAGATGCAAAGTCTTCAGAAGTGGATGGTATCGTAACGAATTCCAAAATCCCCATCGCCGGACCATAACGTCCCGAAAGTGCTCCTACATACTCATGCGGTGAGTGGAACCACCATGGAAACTCGTTATCGTAAGTCGGCTGCCAATAACTATATTCCCTGGACTTAGCGGGAATAAGACTCTTCATATTGCTGCTATACAGCTTACGATGGACGTTAAAAAGCCATCTGCTTTCAACAGAAGGGGCAGACTGAGAATCCATCTCAGGGGAAGGCTCCAACATTTTACGCGGGAGAGCGACTTCAAGACTCCAAAAGGTCGTGTTAATTTGACTGGCAACTTTCGCTTCTGAGTTCCATGTGCTATCTGCATCGAACGCTGTTTGCATCGTTCTTCGGTTCAAAGTAGCTTGAACATCACGAGGGGCAAACTGAAAACTGGGTTCTCCGGGTGTATTCACACGCTGATCGAAATAGGCACTAAGTGGGTTGATAACAAAATGATAATAGATATCAGTTTTCGGGTTAGGGTCAATCAGGATTTCAATACACTCGTCCTCCCAAATTGGTGAATCATGCTGGGTCTGTGAAACGTAGGGAAGAAACGTATCAGACACATACGCCTTTACACCGACATAGAAATTCTCGGCATCCCACATTAAAAAAGTTTCAGTTGGATTGCTTGGAACATCGGTGCCATCTGGATTTTGGAACGGAGAGAGCAGCGTAGCTGCTTGCCACTCGATTTCAGATAAATTGCCGTCGATAACGGGTGCTTTGACGATTTGCGGAACAGGTTGAGCGGCATCCGCGAATGGATTCGTTTCAGCCTCTGTGGGTGCTTTTTCGCCGCTTGGTGAACTGGGTAGCAGTGAAATTGTGTTGGTGGCTTTCAACCGAAACAACGGTCCTCCGTCGTTAATAAGGGTGAATCCTGTTTCCTCATCAAAGTGTGCGGGCAAATTGACAACAATTTGCTGTTTTTGACTCTCAAACTCGACATCTGCGCCATAATTTTCAGGGAGTCGTAAACGGATGCTACCGCCTTGCGCGGTTATGTCCATTGGTGCCGCAACGGGGTCAAGTACCACCAATCCAATTGAGCCGTTTTGGGTTTCTAACTTATTTTGTCCTTGGGTTAGCAAAATTTGTCCGTCAATATTGCCCTTGGTCACACTGATGTTATAATTGCCTGAGGTCTCATTTAAATGGACGTTTCCATTCTCTGTCGAGGTTTCTATCTTTCCACGGATACGTTGAACGGATATATCTCCGGTTTTGGTATGGAGTTTAACAGAGACATCTGCTGGCGTTTTAATTGTGCATTTCAGTTGGATCCCATCATAGCGCACAGCTTGTAGATTTTCTGGGTTAGGTGGCGGACCCGGCTGTGCTTCAGGAGAATTACCCGGTAGTCGTATCCTCAACTGGAGCGTATCATCGCTTTGTGTTCCTGTGAAGGTGATGTTATTAAGATAGTCGCGGATTAGATCGTCCTGTTTTGTGTTTGTGGTTTCCGGTGCCTGTTTCTCAAGCGTAACGGTGATGACATCGCTTTCTGTGGCGATCAGTTCGATATTACCCGGTATATTTAGGCTGAATTCTATATGATAAACATCTGTAAAACTGAAGGTTTCTGTTGATGGTGTCCCTAATATCAGTGTCCGCGCTTTACTAATTGTGTCGTTGACAGTTGGAGGCGGTGTGCTTCCTTTGCCTTCGTGATCCGCTGCCTCTATATGCTGGATAGGTAGATACAGCGTGAGCATGAAAAAATAAAATAGATATGAATAAGAGAAAATCGCACGAGATATGGGTAACATTCCGGGGAGGTTCCTTTTTCATCCAGCATCCCTGATTTGCAGTATCGGTTTGCAAACCGTGACGACAAAATTGCTTGACACATTTTAAATAATACTGTATACTGATTAGAAAAGTCAAGCAGTTTTTTCGTATCCTTTATCGTTAACGTAGCGTTTTGAAAACAAAGCGATTGAGGCAATTTTTGTAACGAAATGAAAGAAAAAACGTTCCCTACAGGAGAAGATGATGAGCGAACCCGCTAAAGGAACAACTGAATATTGTTTCTCTTTCGGACCATGGAATATACACGAAGGAACAGACCCTTTTGGACCCCCTGTTCGGGAGGCGTTCAGTTTCGATGAAAAGGTTGGATTTTATCGCGATCTCGGTTTTGTTGGAATTCAGTTTCACGACGATGACATTGTGCCGGATATTGACGAGAAAACACATGCGCAACTGATAGCGCAGACAAAATCTGTCAAAAAACAACTCGACGACCACGGATTGACAGCAGAAGTCGTAGCCCCTCGGTTGTGGGAATCTCCACAGACGATTGATGGAGCCTACACTTCTAATTCCCCAAAAGAAAGACACTATGCCCTGGAACGTTCAAAACGGTGTGTGGATATAGCTAACGAGATTGGGTGCAAAAATCTCGTGTTGTGGCTTGCACGTGAAGGTACCTACATCCGGGAAACGAAAGATTCAGCAGGGGCGGTTGGGCAAATTTTGGATGCAATTAACGCCTTGCTCGAATACGATCCAGAAGTCCGAATCCTTATAGAACCAAAACCGAACGAACCGATGGACATCGCTTACGTTCCGACCATCGGACATGCTATCGGTTTAGCCTATGCCAGTGACGCACCGGCGCGCGTTGGCGGGTTAATCGAAAGCGCGCATGCTATTCTCGCAGGTCTGGAACCATCGGACGAGATGGGGTATGCGCTCTATCATAAAAAACTTTGGAGCGTCCATCTTAACGACCAAAATGGGTTAAAATTCGACCAAGATAAGGCGTTCGGTTCGGTCAATTTGCGGCGTGCGTTTAATCAGGTACGGGTCCTGGAAGAAAACGGATACGGTAGAAACGGCGAATTTATCGGATTAGATGTGAAGGTCATGCGAACCCAACCCCGTGACATCTCAACAAAACACCTATTGAGTAGTCGTAGAACCTTTCTTAACCTACTTGAGAAGGTCCGAACGTTTGACAAAGAGGTCGAACAGGAATTTATCACAGCCCGAGATTATGAAGGTTTGGACTTCTACATTCTTGAACACCTTCTTGGCGCGTAAGATTTACTATAGACATGCGTCTGAAATGCGCTAACTCGACGATGAGTCATAAAGGCGGCAGAGGACAAAAACAGACATGACAATGGATATGAGCCCTCTACACGAGGCGGATACATCGTGTTATCAAGCAGTGATGCTTGTGGGTCCCCCTGGTGTTGGCAAGGGAACACAAGGGAAATTGCTGGCACAAATTCCTGGCATTTTCCATGTCTCCAGCGGAGATATGTTCCGCGAACTTGATGTCAATTCCAAATGTGGACAGATTTTCCAAGAATACGCAGGCATCGGTAAATTAGTCCCAGATCACATCACAATCAAAATCTGGCAAGACTACATGGCGGCGAAAGTCCGTGAGCAGGTTTACTCCCCAGAAACCGATCTGCTCATCCTTGATGGCATCCCACGGAACATTGCACAAGCCGGTCTCATGGCACCTTATATAAAACTCTTTAAGGTGATCTATATGGTCTGTGAGGATCGGGAGGTGATGTTTAAACGCATCCGAGGACGTTCGCTGAAAGAAAATCGGATCGACGATTCCGAAGAAATTGTGGTTCGCTACCGGTGGGACGTTTACAAACGAGAGACTGAACCCTTAATTGATTACTACCCTCAAGATTTGATTCGAATCATTGATGCTGACACGATTGCGGTGGATGTGCTTCATCAAATCCTATCAACGATTGTCCCTATTCAAAAGGGTCATTTCAAGAACCCCCTGATGTGAATCAGTAGTATCCAGTGTTTTTTATGCGTCCCACGGAAAAGGAGGAACACCGATGGCAACTTACACAAAAGACGCCGCTATCCCTCACGCGCCGGCAGACGCGACAGATCTATATCCAGATACCGATGGGAAACCCATGGCAGTAAGTGATCGGCACAGATACTGGCTTATCCGAATATTACAAACTCTTGAAACCCATTTCGCCTCGGATCCAGGGGTGTATGTCTCCGGCGATATCATGATGTATTACGAGGAAGGTTCCGCTCGGAAGTCCGTTTCTCCGGATGTTCTCGTTACTTTCGGAATAGGTCAGAAGTTTCGTCGAACGTATAACGTATGGGAGGAGGGGAAAGTCCCTGAGTTTGTTATGGAGTTTTCGAGTAAAGGCGCGTATCGAAACGATTTAGGTCAGAAACGGGAGCTGTATGCGGCACTGGGGATGCAAAACTACTTTCTGTATGATGCCGAGGGGCTATACCTTCCATCTGCGTTGATGGGGTTTGAGTTGGTGGAGGGTGCGTATGTTGCGATTCCACCCAATACGGATGGAGGATTGCTATCGCCAGTCTTAGAGTTAACGTTCCATTTACGGGGTGAGGGGTTAGGTATTTATGACCCTGTCGCTGCGGCGTGGCTTCAAACATCTGCGGAACAAGAAGCCGCCCGTGCGGAACGAGAAACCGCCCGTGCGGAACGAGCGGAAGCGGAAGTCGTCCACCTCCGAGAACAACTCGCACGCTTACGATCAGGCAACTAAAGCCGCAAAGACTCAAGGGGTTACATCCTTCACACACCGAAAACCGAAGGTGGTGGCCCAGTGCGAAGGCATGGCGTCGACGCGCAGTGCGACGCGCACGCCTCCTGCTGCAGGGCGCCAGGACCCGCCGCGCAAGACGCGGGGAACCTCAATATTACCCACTTTTCTTATTAACCGCGTCAGACTGCTCGCACGCGATAGCGGGTTGCGAACAACCCCATTTCGCGGGAAGGTATCGTAGAAATCCTCGTCGTATTCATCCAGACACCATTCCCAGACGTTACCCGCCATATCGTATAAACCATACCCGTTCGATGGATATCGCCCCACTGCCGTTGTATGGTTAATATTCCTATCGTAGTTTGCATCCTGTGCTGTGATCATATTCCCGTTCGGGTACTTCTTACCGGCTAAACCCCCGCGGGCAGCGTATTCCCATTGTGCCTCGGTTGGTAAACGTTTCCCTGCCCATTTGGCATACGCCCTCGCCGCATACCAATTCACATAATGCACCGGATGGTCGCCCTTCCCACTCGGATAGTTGTTCCCATTCCAATGTTGCAGATAGTTGGGATGGACGAATGTTGAACGAACGCGTTCTTTCTGCCAGCGCGGGTTCTCAATGAGGAACGCCTTATATTGTGCGTTGGTGACTTCAGTTTTATCCATATAGAAGGCATCAATGTAAACGGTGCGCACGGGCTGTTCATTGTTGTTCGACTCTGCATCGTTGCTCCCCATCAAGAACTCGCCGGCAGGAATCAGTACCATGCCTTCGGGGGATGTCCGTAAATTGTCGCCGTTTGTTGCTGGTCTGTGGTAGCCGCTGAGAGATAGGGAAACCAGCAAACCGATGATCACTATTGAGAAGAACACTAAACATTTTTTCATACAAATACTCCTGATGTATTTCTTCAGAACTTAGACAAGGTTGAAATGCGCGCCGAATAGCAGTGTTGAGGGTTGACATCTGAAGAGTGGACGCTACAAGGGGTTTCCTCGACGCCGCAGATTATGGAAAACCTATTACACACCCGCTGTGATAACACTGGACCCGAAAGTTAGGATTAAAATCCGTGTGCAAGCGCACGGTGGATGTCTTCCATCGACCCATCCGTTCTAAGCCTTCTCCGAGGATTTTTGAGACGTACGGTCTCGCGGCATTTTTGCTGCTGTCAAATTGACCGATCCCTTCTACAAAAAATTTCTTCTGCGTCCAATGAAAATGTTCCCTGAAGCTATAATTACAAACAAAACACTGAGTGTAGTTGCGGGTATACTTGAAATGATTTACCGGACACCATAAGTATCTACCGCGGAAATTGTCAGAATGATCTGCCTCACAATCACTATATCTACCACGGAAAGTATAGGTCTTCTTCCAGGGGTTGCCGTGCAGAGAGTATACCTCCGCTGCGTCAAGTTTAAAAACACGGCGGTCAAACAGCCACTTTACGTCCTTTTGGGATTCTCGTAAGGTATAGGTTTTCTTTAGGGAGAAGGACGCGAACACATAATTAGGGACCACCGCGAACATCAGAACGATATAAAGTTGGGTCTTTTTTAGTTGCATGGGATTCCTCCTTCAATCTCATTCTTCTCCGCCGTGACTGAAAGGGTATAACTTATCGATATCCGGGTTGAGCACGCGTGCTTTCGCAAAGTCGAATTCTGCGGCATCGTCTTGCCCTAATGCCTGTTTTGCGAGCCCTTGGGCATAATACGCAAGCGCATAGTCAGGCTTGATGGCAATCACACGCTCGAAGTCCGCAATAGCACCCGTGTAGTCCGAAAGTGCCGCTTTTACGCGACCTTGTATGTAGAAAGCCTTCGCCTGCTTCGGAAATAAAGCAATCGTTTGCCGACAATCCTCGAGTGCCTCACGATAGTGCTGTTCGGCTTGCTGAACATTTCCCAAGCGTGCATGAGATTCACCGAGTTTGAGTTTCCCTGCGGCGAGATGCTCATACGCAGCATCACCTGCAATAGCCCCTTGACCGAGGAACGTGATTGCCCCAAGGCTCTCAATAGCTAACTGGTAATGGCTTTGGGCCTCTTGAATATTTCCCAAGGCAACTTCAGCGTCCCCCAACTTGATATACGCCGCGTTGAGTCCAAGGGAAAAGAAGAGGGCATACTCCATCGTTGGTGCCATGCGCGTGGCTTGACTCGAATCCTGAATCGCTGCCTGATAGTGGTGGTGTGCCTGCTCGAAATTGGCTCTGGTCATTTCCAAAATGCCGGCGTAGATATGCACGTCTGCACGCGAGGCGTAGGCGGCGGGATTTTCTGCGTCTAAAGCAATGGCTTGACTATAGGCTTCAAGACTGTCGTTATAGTGGCGTTGTGCCTGTTCCTGATTGCCCTTGTGAGCCGCCGATACACCAAGCCTCAACGTCGCGACCCCGCGGGTTCTCCACCCCGAAGCATTCTCCGGATCTAAGTCAGTGACTTCACGCCCCATTTTATTGACTGCCTGATAGTGGTGTTTCGCCTGTGTGTCAAGTTTGTGAGTGGTGCCACATCCGAGGTGTAGTTGAACCGTTCCATGGGAGACACTGCGTCATCCCAGCTGAGATAAAGTGTTGTCAGATTTGTGGCGTGTTCCAGGCCCATGAGCGTGGAAAAGTTGACATCCTTGAGCCGTAACTCCGTCAGTTGTAGCATATCCGCTTTCGTGATGGCGGCTTTGGGGTTGGGTTTATTGAGTTTCTTGAGAATCGCTGCCCGGAGGTCTGCATCCGGGATGTAGACGACCTCGGCGGGGGCAGCTCTCATGAAAAATAGGGCGCACAGTGCAGGGATTAGGCTGATTACAAGCGTTTTTCGTGTCATTTTGTTCTCCTTTCTCTGAATTGCCTGCTTTGCATCAATAGAATTCCTCAAATATCTTTTGCTTTTTCAAAATTTTTCGTGTATACTCTATTAATATTCTGAACAATTCCAACTTATATCTGGAGGTTAGGATGAAGAACCTTGTGGTAACGGAAGAAATCTGGAAAGAGGGTAACATGTACACCGCTTACTGTCCAGAACTGGATGTTGTGAGCTGCGGAACGGACATTGAAGACGCACGAAAAAACCTCCTTGAAGTCATCGAAATACATCTGGAAGAAGCCGCGACGCTCGGGACACTCAAGGCATTTTTAGAAGATGCAGGTTACGATTTGAATACGTCAGAATCCACGCTTCAACTTGATAAACACGTAGTTGCCTTTAATCAGCGGACCGTCCCTCTCGGAGCGTTTTAATGTCGAAACTGTCGCCGACAGACTGGCGCACCCAAGTTAGGATTTTTGAAAAATTTGGGTGTCTTTATGTGAGGCAAAAAGGGTCACATCTTATCTATCACCATCCTGATGCCAAACGCGCTGTCGTCATTCCGCGTTATGATGAGATCCCGATTACCGTTATCAGAAATAATATGCGAACTGTTGGCATGAGCAGAGAGCAATACCTTCGGCTGCTTTCGGAAGTTTGATAAACACCCGTCGTTTACCGGTGCAATGTCTGCTTAGGGTGATACGTTCAGAACTAAGTGGATAGGCATGCCTAAGCCTGTGAGGACACGCTCAATGTGCTCACCCGTGAGGGACGCACGCCAGATGCTATCCCCGTCTGTCCAATATAACTTACCATCTCCGACATCCACATCAATGCTCCCCGGCGCAGCCAAGCCGGTAATGAAATCGGGTTGAAAGTCGGAACCATCAACCCGGAGCTGCTGAATCTTACCCGCAGCCACTGATACGTAGAGCTGACCTGCGACAACGTCAATCGCAAGTCCGAGCGGCGCACTCTCTAACGCCCTGACCGATTGAACGTTTGACCCGTCAAGTGCCGCACATCGGATCTGCCATATGCCATCCGTCGTTTCCTCCGTCCAATAGAGTTTCTCTCTGCCTGTATCCGCCACCAGATGCTTCGGTGAAGCCAACCCCGTGATGAAATCGGGTTCGAAGTCAGAACCGTAAATACCGAACCGCTGAATCTTCCCCGATGCCACTGACACATAAACTTTACGATCAGCGATCGCCATTCCCATGGGTGTGTCCGTTAATTCCACCCCACGAACTCCCCAATAATGTCCGACCCGTCCATGTGAGTATCGGATCCTCCATGTGTGATCGTCCGTTTTTTCAGTCCAATAGTAGTCAAAACCATTTAGGGCAAGGTTTGTTGCGTTTTGGGTGTTTGGAAAGGGGTTCACTACGGTGTCACCGATGCGGCAATGAAGCGTGCCATTGCGTGTATCTATCCAATACATTAGTGGACACGGAGACGCACCTATGAATCCAACATCTATCGTCATTTTCGGATCGCTTTCAAGGAGTGTCCGGAGGGGTATTATATCTTGGATAGGATTCGCTTGGATACGCAGCACCTCCAAGTTTTTCAGCTGTGCAAGAACACTGCTATCGCTTATCTGATTGCCCCACAGCTCTAACTCCTGCAATTCCATCAATTTTGCCAATGGCGTTATATCTACAACCTGATTGCCGTGGAGTCTCAACTCCTGCAGTCTCCTCAAATCTGATAGGGGTGTGAGATCCTTTATCTCATTACCACCGAGAGATAGCCTCTGCAATCCCGTCAAGTCAGACAGGGGTGTGAGATCATGTATCTCATTACCACCGAGAAATAACCTTTGCAATCCTCTCAAGTCTGATAGCGGTGTGAGATCCTTTATCTCATTGTTGTGGAGAGATAACACCCGCAATCTCGTCAAGTTTGATAGTGGCGTTATATCTACAACCCGATTGTCCTGCAGATCCAACTTCTGCAACCCCCTCAAATTTGATAGTGGCGTGATGTCATGTATCTGATTTCGCCAAAGTTCTAATTCCTGCAACTCCCTCAAGTTTGCGAGTGGCGTTATATCCACAATCTGATTGCCTTGGGGGCTTAACTTCTGTAATCCCGTCAAGTTTGCTAACGCCGTGATGTCATCGATCCGATTAGAGCGGATATTTAACTCCCGCAATTTCGTCAAGTTTGCTAACATCGTGATGTCATCGATTTCATTATCCGCAAGTTCTAACTTCTGTAATTCCATCAAGTTTGCTAACGCCGTGATGTCATCGATTTCATTATCCGCAAGATCTAGATACTGTAATTCTGTCAAGTTAGACAGTGGCGTTATATCTATAATCTGATTGTCCTCAAGACCCAACCTCTGCAATTTCGTCAAGTTTGCTAACGCCGTGATGTCATCGATCTCGCTATAGCGGAGAAATAATTCCTGCAATTCCGTCAAGTTTGCCAAGGGCGTTATATTTACCACCGAACTTTCCTGAAGACTCAACTCCCGCAATTTCGTCAAGTTTGCTAACGCCGTGATGTCATCGATCCGATTCCGGCCGAGACTTAACTCCTGCAATTCCGTCAAGTTCACCAGCGGTGTGATGTCATTGATCTCATTATAGCGGATATCTAACTTCTGCAATTTCGTCAAGTTTGCCAAGGGTGTGATATCCTTCATCCCATTAGAAGTGAGGATTAACACCTGCAATTCCGTTAAACGTGCCAACGGCGTTATATCTACAAACTGACTTCTGTTGAGATTCAATTTCTGTAATTTCGTCAAGTGTGCCAGCGGCGTGAAATCACTTATCTCATTACTCCGGACAGCTAATTCCCGCAATCCCGTCAAAATCGCCAGCGGCGTGAGATCCTTTATCTCACCACCAAGAGATAACGCCTGCAATCCCGCCAAACTTTCCAGCGGCGTGAAATCCTTTATCTCACTACTAACAAGAGATAACGCCTGCAATCGTGTCGCGTGTTCCAACCCTGTGAGGTCCGTTACACCCGGAGAAATATACAACTTCGTTAATCCTTGCAGTGCCTCCGACGTGAAGGGGCTCCCCGGAGCCAAACCGAGAGCATTTCGCACATTCTGTGCTAAAAAACCGTCCGGCATTAACCCTGGCTCAGGTAGCAGAATCGGGCTATGTAGGATTAAATTTGGATGACGGAGCGTGTACAGGACCGTTACATCCTGAATTGGATTCATCATGAGATCTAACTCTTGTAATCCCGTCAAGTTTGCCAAGGGTGTGAGATCACTTATATCATTACCGCTGAGATCTAACCTCTGTAATTCCGTTAAGTTTGCCAAGGGTGTGAGATCACTTATCACATTAGTGCTGAGATCCAACACCTCCAATTTCGTTGCATACGCTAATCCTTTCAGGGAGCTTATCCCTCGCCGGGGAGCATACAATTCCGTCAACTTCTCTAACGCCTGTGGCGTGAGCGAGGCATCCGGATCGAGTTCGAGGGCGTTTCGCACTGCCGCCCTGAGATGCTCGTCGGGCATCCACTCGGTTTCATTTTCTACTGTTTCTTGGTGTGTCACTCGCTTCTCGCAGCTGTTGAGAGAAATCGTAAGTAAGCCGGTGAGCACTATTGAGAAGATCGCGAAACGCTTTTTCATGGGAACGCTCCTTATGTGTTTCTGTTTGATATTGAACTCACGCTATTTGGATTTAGCAAGTTCGGTGCCAATTTGAACACTCCTATACTGACGGCGTTTTCTACAAAACTTAGAGAACGCATCGCACAAAATTGGGCATTTTTTAGACGCGACTGCACGAAATCGGGCGTTTTTAATAACCTAAGCTGCCTATAACCGTGGTATTCTTCCTAATTTCGGCTGCATCCGCTGTGAAGATGTTCTAAAGTTGAGGTAAAGATTTAAGGGGTTACATCCTTCACACAACGGAATCCGGTGTTGTTGGGCGAGACCGAAGGCGGATTGGAGTCGCGTTCGCCAACCTCCAAGAACAACTTAAAATGGGTCCAGGAGCCGCCGCGCACGACGCGGCGAGACCAAGAATCAACATTTGTAAATTTATTCACTAACCCCTTCATACTGTGCTCATTCCGTAGGGGATTACGGACAACCCCATTTCGGGAGAAAGTATCGTCGTAGAAATTCGAGGCATATGCATCCAAACACCATTCCGAGGCGTTACCCGCCATATCATATAAACCATACCCGTTCGCGGGATACTGTCCGACTGCCGTGGTATCGTTTACATTTTTAGTGTAGTTGGCATCCTCGGGGGTAATCGTATCTCCCCACGGATATTTTTCATACCATAAACCGCCTCGAGCCGCCCGCTCCCACTCCGCCTCTGTCGGCAGACGTTTGCCTGCCCACCGCGAGTATGCCATCGCCGCATACCAACTGACGTGCGTCACAGGATGGTCGGCCTTCTCGCTCGGGTAGTCATTTCCAGTCCAGTGTTTCAGGTAATCGGCGTGCGCAACCCGTGAGCCAACGCGCCCCTTTTGCCAGCCCGGGTTCTCGATGAGGAACGCCTTAAACTGGGCGTTGGTGACTTCGGTCGCGTCCATGTAGAACGTGTCGACGTAGACCAGTTGCAGGGGACCTTCTTCGCTCCCCATCAGAAACGTGCCAGCGGGGATGCGCACCATGCCTTCAGGCGGTGGAGCCGCGACGGGGTCTGCGTTAGCGTTCGTTACGCCGTTGAAAAGCGCGTCAAGTACCTGAGTGCCGTTGTGATTGCCGAAATATTTGCCCGCATAATCTAAAGCCGTGAATCCGCTGTTATCTTGAATATGTATCCTGATCTCGGTATGCTGTAATAACGCTTTCGTCAATGCCAAATCATCCGCCTCAGCGGCGAAGTGGAGTGGAGTTCGTCCTTCTTTGTCTGCAGCGTTGACGTTAATGTTCTTGTGGATCAAAAGTGCCTCCACCCCCGCTTCGTAGCCATGACTGACCGCCAAATGCAGGGCGGTGAAACCGTCACTGTTCGTAGCGTTAACCTTGAGATCTGGACGTGATAATAAGGTATACAATACAACGAGGTATTCGTCTATAACGGCATAATCAAGAGCCGTGCGTCCGGAGCCGTCCCGAACATTTATGTCCATATTTGGATCCTCTTTTATGATTTCAATGGCATAACCCTGAAATCCCTGTTTGAGTTCAAAGAGGATCGGATATTTCGGTCGAAACCCGCCAGTGGCTTCTTCAAAGGTGTAGTCTGAAAAATAAGGATCCGTGATAGATAGGTCTTCGTAGAAGACCTTATAGAGCCACACGATCCCCCTTTTGTCGTCTTCCCTAAGATATTTTTTACGATGCGTGTTATATTCCATACACATGGTAGCAGCGGGTTGTATACCGATGGTACCCTTAAGACCACCGCTGCTTTTGAAAGCACCACCATCACGCACGTAGGTATCTCCGAGACCGAAAGCGTGCCCCAACTCATGTACGAGGATCGGCATCTTAGGGTTGATACGGGACATGAATCTCAAATTACCTATAACGACACCTACGCGTCTATCTTTCTTGAAACGCACATACGAGATGACACCATCGTAGGAACAGTCAAACTTGATGTCTATCAACTCGACGCGTCCGGGTGTGAGTTCCTCCCAAGTGTCTAACTCGGTGCGTTTGAAACTAAAACTGTCAACGATAGGATGCTGGGTTTCTATCTCACGGAGGGGTTGTAACCATACTCGCAAAGCCGTTTCCATCGCTTCTTCAAATTCTATTAGTTGTCTGGGATCCGCGTGGTGGTCGTGATTACACGTCTCAGGAAATCCGTAATTAATTTCCCAATGTGTGTCATGGATCCGATGCATCAAGACGTTCATGTCGAGTATGCTGTTGAAATCAGGGTGATGCCGGGCGCACGTAATAAACGCCAGAGCGGGTGCAGACATACATACCGACATCCCGATAATAAAACCGATTGAGAACCTGATGCGTTTGGTGTAATTTTGACGGGACATATAAATGCTCCTGTCGGGTTATTTATGGTAGATTTTGGAGGTACTTATATGAATAACATCTTCAAGACCAAAAAACGCGAGTTCTTTTTAAGTACTAAAACCGAACGCATGTTACCGTAGCAATGCGCAAATTCCGTGCCACTCTGGACAATAGCATACGAATGGAAATCGGTGGAATTTCCTGTGGAATGCGGAAAAAAGCTGCACGAAATAGGGCATACGCCATATTCACTGCACGAGATAGGGCAGGTTTAACTCAGCTCCCTTTTTCATTGAAAAGCGCTGATACCCGCACGGTTTTGTAGCGTATCCTGTTCGGTTGCGTACCCTTATGCACAGACTCACAGTCTATGCTACAGCTCATTGTCTGAACTGTGATTTCTGTGATTGTAGATGTTTGTGGATTGAAAGGTGTCCTAACGGAATTATTGAACCTGTTGGGCGGCCATAGGGAATAAAGCTGCCCTTGAATGTTAATACTTAAACTTGCTTACAGTTTGGAGACAATTGTCCAAACTTTTAATCTTTTCTGTAGTCAGAACGGACCGATATCCCTTTCTCCTTCATTGCAGAGATATGTACGAAAGCATCAGCATTTAGCGGATTGCCTTGAATCGACAGCCCTCTCAGTTGTGCTGGTATTAGTACGGTGAGCGGTAAAACAGTAAAAATGCTGTTTTCCTCAACACTCAAAAGTGTCAGTTGTGTTAGGTTGGCAAGAGGCGACACGTCCACGATCGCGTTGCTTACAAGAGACAACTCTTTCAGGTGTATGAGATTCCCCAAGGGCGACACATCTACAATCGCGTTTCTGTCAAGGGACAACTTCTTCAATTGTGTTAGGTTGGCAAGAGGCGACACGTCCACGATCGCATTGTCCTCAAGAAACAACTCTGTCAGTTGTGTTAGGTTTGCAAGGGGTGATACATCTACGATCACATTGTCGTTGGAGGGGTTTACAATCCGTAGCCGTTTCAGTTGCGTGAGTTCAGCAAGAGATGTCAGATCCGAAAGTGGATTGTAGGAAATATCCAATGCTGTCAAGTTTTTGCAATTGGCAAGTTGTGGTGAAAGATATGAGATCTTGTTAGAGGAGAGGTCCAGTATTGTCAGTTGTGTTAGACTGGCGATCCAAGAGACATCTGAAATGCGGCTGTTGTTCAGACGCAGATGTACCAGATTCCTCAAGTCGCCGATGGCAGGCAGATCAAAGATGACGTTACCTCCAAGGTGGAGTTCTGTCAAATTCGTCAAGCCGGTGAGCGAGGATATATCAGATATTTCATTGCCAGCAAGACGCAGTTCCAGGAGGTTTTTCAATTTTGTGAGGGGTGCCACATCTACGATGTCATTGCCACTCAAGTCCAGCTCAGTCAGGTTTGTCAAGCCGGCGAGCGAGGATACATCTCCGATGCGGTTGCCACTCAGGTTCATCCCTATGAGTTGTGTCAATTTTGCGAGAGGGGACACATCTCCTATTTGGTTATTGGTAAGGTCCAGCCTTAGCAGATTTGTCAATTTTGCGAGAGGGGACACATCTCCGATGCGATTGTTAGTTAGGTTCAACGCTGTTAGATTCGTCAAGTCGGTGAGCGAGGATACATCTGATATCTGATTGCCGGCAAGATTCAGTTCGATGAGTTGCGTCAATTTTGCGAGAGGGGACACATCTCTTATTTGGTTCCAGTTAAGGTTCAGGACAGTCAAGTTTTTCAATTTTGCGAGCGGCGATACATCTACGATGTTACTATCGGGAGTAAGATGCAGTTCCGTGAGTTGCGTCAATTTTGCGAGAGGGGACACATCTTTAATTCTACTGTGATGCAGAACCAGTATTTTCAGTTGTGTCAAGTTTGTGAGCGGTGAGACATCCGAGGCGTAGTTGTACCTGTTTCTGGGATGCACCGCGGTATCCCAGCTGAGATGAAGTATTGTCAGATTTGTGGCGTGTTCGAGACCCTTGAGCGTGGAAAAGTTGACATCCTCGATATGCAACTCCGTCAACTCTTCTAACGCCTGCGGCGTGAGCGAGGTGTCTGGTGCAATACTGAGGGTTTCTCGCACTGCCGCCCTGAGATGCTCGTCGGGCATCCACTGGGTTTCATTTTCTGCCGCCGCGGCGTTAAGTAGGCCTACGACAGCAAATAGCACCACAAAATGTCCGTAAAACTGTAGGGTTGCCACTGTTTTTCGTTTCACTTGCTGTAAAATCATGGGATTTTCCTTATAAGGTAAAAAAATTTAAGGGGTTACATCCTTCACACACCGAAAACCGGGGCCGCTGAGTATGGTCCCTGGTCTCATGCGACCGCGATAGGCGACCCGCACCCAAGGTGGATTACTGTTCATGTCGCCGCCGCGTATGACGCGAGCCTCCTTAACATCCGTATATTTATCTAATATCTCCTGTATCGTGTCCGCCCCTGAGAGTGGATTCTCACGCGGAGACTTCGCATAGAAACTTGCATCATACGCATCAAGGCACCATTCCCAGACATTCCCTGCCATATCGTATAAACCATACCCATTGGGGAGATAACTCCCGACGGGAGTCGTATCGAAAACATTACTGTCATAGTTCGCTTTGGTCTTATCAATGGTGTCCCCATGCGGATACATTTTACCCAACAACCCGCCGCGTGCGGCCTTCTCCCACTCTGCCTCTGTCGGCAAACGTTTACCTGTCCACTCGGCATATGCCATCGCCGCATGCCAAGTCACATAATGCACCGGATGGTCGCCTTCGCCCTCCGGATAATTATTATCATTCCAATCGTTTAGATAAGACTTAGTGTAAAACGATCCGTGCAGCTTCCCATCTTTCCGCCACTGTGGATTGGCATCTACAAACGCCTTATACTGCACATTGGTCACCTCGTATTTATCCATATAGAACGCATCAACGTGGACGGTGTGTACCGGCTTTTCAGCATAGAACATATCATCGGTATAGAACACGGGGCCTGAGCTTGCCAGCTTGTAGTTGCTACCCATCACAAATTCGCCAGCGGGAATAAGCACCATGCCTTCGGGAGCTACACCTTCGACGGGAGCAGACTCACCTAAGGCTTTCTCTGTTACATTCTTCTGGCTATAGCTCACCAGAGTGGTGAAGAAAAAGACAACGCCGCAAAGACTTATGAATATAGAAAAGTTGATAAAGATTTTCATAATACATTCTCCTACTTTGAACATCATTGCTCTGCTGTTCTGCCGAAAGGGTAAGGATTTTGATAGTAGCTTTACGGGTAACACTTTGTACCATTCGCCCTCATTGCCGGGATATGTACGCTGAAAGCATCCGCATTTAGCGGATTTCCCCCAATTCCCAGACTTCTCAATTGTGTTAGCGCGGTGAGTGGTGAAATATCAGAAATGTTGTTGTACACAGCCCTCAAGGACCTCAGGTGTGTTAGGTTCGCAAGGGGTGACACGTCTACGATCCCATTTCTTTCAAGAGACAACTCTTTCAGATGTATTAGGTTCGCAAGGGGTGACACGTCTACAATCGCATTGCTTTCAAGAGACAACGTTGTTAGTTGTATTAGGTTCGCAAGTGGCGACACGTCTACGATCGCATTGCTTTCAAGAGACAACGCCTCCAGGTGTATTAGATTTGCAAGGGGTGACATGTCTACGATCGCATTGTTGTGGTGGCGATTGTCAATCCGCAGCCGTTTCAGGTGCGTGAGTTCAGCGAGAGGGGTCAGGTCCGAGAGTGGATTGTTGTCAAGAGACAGTTCCGTCAGGTTTCTGCAATTGGCAAGCCCTGAAATATCTGAGATATCGTTCCAAGAAAGGTCCAGCATCGTGAGGTGTGTTAAATTAGCGATCCAAGATACATCTGAAACGCGGCTGTTGCTCAGACGCAGGCGTGCCAGATTCGTCAAGTTGCCGACGGCGGACAGGTCAAAGATGACGGTGTGCGCAAGGCTCAGTTCTGTCAAATTCGTCAAGTGCGCAAGCGGCGCACAAAATGAGAGCGGAAAGTTGCCACCTAAGCTCAGTCTTTCCAAGTTCGTCAAGCCGGTCAGCGAGGATACATCTGATATTTTGTTGCCGGAAATCCCCAGTTCTGTGAGGTTAGTCAAGTGTGCGAGTGGCGATACATCTACGATGCGGTTGCCACTCAGGTCCAACTCTGTCAGGTTTGTGAAGCCGGTGAGCGAGGATACATCTATTTGATTGCCCGTAAGATCGAGTTTCACCAGTTGTGTCAATTTTGCGAGTGGCGAGACATCTACGATGCGGTTGCTACTCAAATCTAGCTGTGGCAGGTTCATCAAGCTGGTGAGTGGCACCACATCTACGATGTTGTTATTGCTAAGGTCCAGCACTGTCAGGTTCGTCAATCCGGTGAGCGGAGATACATCTACAATGGCGTTGTAAGTTAGGTTCAACGTTGTTAGATTCATCAAGCCGGTCAGCCAAGATACATCTGATATCCCATTACCGGTGAGGTTCAGTTCTGTGAGTTGTGTCAAGTGTGCGAGTGGCGACATATCCACGCTACGGTCATTGTCATAGCGGTAATTGTGAAGGTCCAGCACCCTCAAGTTTTTCAATTTTGCGAGCGGCGATACATCTCTGAGGTTACTGAAAGTCAGACGCAGTTCCGTGAGTTGTGTCAAGTTTGCCAGCGGCGATACATCTTTGATGTTACTACCGTTGAGAACCAATGTTTTCAGTTGGGTCAAGGTTGTGAGCGGCGACACATCCGAGGTGTGGTCGGACCGTTGCATCGGCGACACTGCGTCATCCCAGCTGAGATGAAGTGTTGTCAGATTCGTGGCGTGTTCCAGGCCCTTGAGCGTGGAAAAGTTGACATCCTCAAGCCGCAACTCCGTCAGTTGCAGCATGTCCGATGTCGTGATGGTGGCTTTGGGGTTGGGTTTGTTGAGTTTCTTGAGAATCACTGCCCGGAGGTTTTCATCCCAAATGGAGACGACTTCGGCAGGGGCGGCTCTCATGAAAAATAGGGCGCACAGCGCGGTGATTAGGCTGATTACACGCGTTTTCATTAATTGCATGGGATTCCTTCCAAGTTTGAGAGTATCTGTTCGTTTATCGTTATTCATCTATCGTTATTTTCGGATTGTTTTTACGGAGTGTCCGCAAAGGTGTTACATCCTGAATCGGATTTGACTGGATTTTTAACGCTTCCAAGTTTGTCAACTGCGTGAGAACACTGATATCGCTGATCTGATTATTATTGAGATATAACCGCTTCAATCCGGTGAGATTTACGAGTGGCGTGAGATTACTTATCCCATCATTCCCCCTGAGGTCTAATTCCTGCAATTGGGTCAGATTCGACAATAACGTAAGATCACTTATTGAATTATTGGAGATATTTAGTTTCTTCAGTCCCGTCAAGTTTAATAAGGGCGTGTGATTACTTATCGCATTCCCTGCGAGACCTAATTCCTGCAATCGGGTCAGGTCTGTTAGTGGCGTGAGATCCCTTATCTCATTATAGGAGATATTTAGCACCTTCAACCCGGTTAGGTCTACCAGGGGCGTGAGATCCCTTATGTTATTACTGTGAATCTCTAACGTCTTCAATCCCGTCAAATTTGCCAGGGGTGTTATATCACTGACTTGATTTTCAGAGAGATTTAACACCTCCAATCCCGTGGCATACTCTAACCCTATGAGAGATGTGATCCCTTGCCGGGCAGCCTGCAACTCTGTCAACGCCTCTAACGCCTGCGGTGTAAGCGAGGCATCTGGGGCAAGCTTGAGAGCTTCTCGCACTCCCGCTCTGAGATGCCCGTCCGGCATCCACTCGGTTTCATTTTCTGCCGCTACGCAGTTAAGGAAGCCTACGATAGCAAACAGTAGAACAAAAGGTCCGTAAAACCATAGGATCGCCACTGTTCTTGGTTTCATTTGTTGTAAAATCATGAGATTCTCCTGATTCTGTTTTATGCCGGTCCATGCGCAAACTCACAATGGACGCTACAAGGAGTTCCTATACACCCCAGATTATGGAAAACCAATTACACACGCCCCGTGCTGGCAGCGGACACTAATTTTAGGATTAAAATCCGTGTTCAAGCGCACGGTGGATGTCTTCCATCGACTCATCCGTTCCAAACCTTCTCCGAGGATTTTTGAGACGTACGGTCTCGCGGTATTTTTGCTGCTGTCAAATTGACCGATTCCCTCTACAAAAAATTTCTGCTGCGTCCAATGAAAATGTTCCCTGAAGCTATAATTACAGACAAAACACTGGGTATAGTTGCGGGTATACCTGAAATGATTTACCGGACACCATAAGTATCTACCGCGGAAATTGTCAGAATGATCTGCCTCACAATCACCATATCTACCACGGAAAGTATAGGTCTTCTTCCAGGGGCTGCCGTGCAGATAGTATGCATCCGCTGCGTCAAGTTTAAGAACACGGCGGTCAAACAGCCACTTTTCGTTCTTTTGGGATTCTCGTAAAGTATAAGTTTTCTTTAGAGAAAAGGACGCGAACACATAATTAGGGAACAACGCGAACATCAAAGCGATGTAAAGTTGAACCTTCTGTAATTGCATGGGATTCCTCCTACACATCTTCAACGAAAATGGGCGGACCTTGAAATCCGCCCGTATTGGGGTAGGTTAACAAATTACTTCATTATCAACATCTTTCTTGTAGCTGTGAAATCTCCAGCGGTGAGTGTGTAGAAATACAGACCGCTGGCGACGCGCTCGCTGTGAGTATTCCTGCCGTCCCAGTATGCTGCGCGGCTCTTGTTCTCATAGATACCCGCAGGTTGATGTCCGAGTGCCAGCGTCCGAACCAATTTCCCATCCGCGGAATAGATCCTCAGTGTCACGTTCGCTGATTCTGCGAGATGATACGGTATCCATGTTTCTGGGTTAAACGGGTTCGGGAAGTTGGGGAGTAATACTGTCTTTTTCGGAGTTCTCAAAACCGCGAGGAGTTGTTCAAGTACAGCCATCCCGAGTTTTGACCTGATATCCATTGGGTTTAACTGTTGTGCTTGTAAAAGCCACTGCTGCACCTCTCGCTCACCCAACATCCCTAAAGATTGCACATGAACGTTAGGGGCAGAGGCTACCCCACTCAGCGCGTTAGCAACTAAAACAAGGTCCTGGATATTGACAATACCATCCTTATTTACATCCGCAACATGCTTACCTGTCCATCCGAAATGAGAGGCAATGAACACCAGATCCTGAATGTTCACAGCGCCATCGCGGTTCAAATCCCCCGCGCCCGGTAGTGATATCGAAAGGTAAGCTGCCTCGACTCTCACATCTAATACAGCAGTGTGGCCTAACAGATACTGAACCTTGCCTGAGACTGTAACGCTGTTGCCCCTCACGGTTACGTCTGTTACAGCCCCCCTTCCAATCCTTTCATGCCAGATAGCTCTCGCCTGCACCACTGGGCCTGGGAATTCAAGAACCTTCACCCAGGGGACCTCATTTCGTCCAGTCCCGAGTCGATCAACACTTCTAATAGTGAAACTCTCCGTCGTTTTCAGCACCTTTATAGCAGGTATCGCTCCTTCCTGTGGCATAGATTCGCTGTCATGTATCAGACAAAAGATGGAGCCCAATAGAGTCACCAAGATGAAAACCCTTGGCTTGTTCATGAAAAGCATCTCCCAATCAAGAATGGGTGTAAAGAACGAATCCAGAGATCCGCCCTTACAAAATCCGATTTTACTTCCTTATTAACATCTTCTTCGTGGCAGAAAAATCGCCAACAGTCAACGTGTAAAAATAAATCCCACTGGCGACGCGCTCGCCGACACTGTTTCTGCCATCCCAATACGCCGCACGCGTCTTGCTCTGATAATAGCCAGCCGCTTGATGCCCCAAATCCAACCGCCGCACGACCTTGCCATCTATCGCATAGATCGTCAGTGTCACATCCGCTGGCATCGTAAGGTGATACGGTATCCATGTCTCCGGATTGAACGGATTTGGGTAGTTGGTGAGCAGTGCCGTTTCTTCCGGGATTATCAGGGTTAGCAGATATTCAAGTTTCGCAATACCTTGATGGAAAACAAGCGACCCGTCATCTTCTACGCGCGCTTGGTCTATCCATCCAGCAACTGTGCTATACTGCAGTCCTACGGGAACAACAACAGCGGCGGGTGCTGTCGAAGATGTCGACTGGCTAAGGTATTGTGCGACCCACACCAGATCGGCAATCGTGACGATACCGTCTCTGTTGACATCTACGCGTGGGTCGATTGACCCAGTTTGCCCGAGGTAGTTGGAGACCCACACCAGATCCGCTGCGTCTACTTGCCCATCGCCGTTAACATCCGAGAGGGAGAAGAGGTTAGGGGTTACTGCCGCAGGCGCACCGAAGACGGGTGTCCAATTGATTGGAGCCAGTTGAAGGTCAAAAACAACGATCACTCTATCACCCCCAAACTCATCAGGGAATTCTTGCCAATCTGATAGATCAATACCTATGTACTCTGCTAGATCCAATAGATTCGAGTATGCACCTCGACCGGTGTGGAGGAAGAAGTTACGACCGAACTCGCGTACAAGTTTATCTGTCTGACGTATGCCCTGCTGATTGAAGGTGGCTACATTGATGAGGTATAGGGCAGGACGATCACTCGGGTTCTGAATGTTTTCGGTTGTTAAATTTCTCCAAACTTCAGGAGAGGCATACGCTGATGGGCTAACCCACGGGGTTATGAAGTTCCCAACATTCACATCTTCAAGATCATCGGTTTTGGCTGAAGTGCCCTCATACAGTCTCGCGAAGACTCCTGTTTCCACACCTCCGCTCAGAATTCTGCCGGTTTTTATCTCGATTTCAACTCGCATCCCATCAAGCGTTTTATCTTGTTTTCTGTACGTCAAAGTGTGTCGCCACTTAAATTCGGTCTGGGAATTAATGTTAATGGGTGGTAGGTCTAGCTTGTCCTTAAAATAGTCATCAACAAATGTATCATCGTCCACGCCGTAGATCCTCACCGTGCCTTTTAACTGAGCATTTTTCAGGGGATTCAGATTAATCTTACTTACCCCAGATTTTGACCCCGTATTCATCCCAATTTTTATCAGACCATTTTTATCGCTGGTAGCGTAGCCTTGATTCAGTTTGAGGTCTGCATGATCCTTACCGCTAATAGTGTATAAAGCACCTGGCGATATTTTGGCCTGAAGATAAACTTTGGCGTTTAGCGGCAATATTCCCTCAAAACCAGTAGTAAAGGGACCTCCGCGTATAGGGAAGAAGTTTTCTAAGACTTCTGGGACTCGGAATTTCTCGTGGTCTGCTGGGTGTTGGGCTTTCCTGAGGAGATAACCAAGGACACGTTTACCATTTACGTAAATCTTAATCTGGTCCAAGTGTCTTGTCAGACTATCATAAGGATGATCGTAGAGAGAGGACCGAACAGGACTGTAAGGATCCGGGTTAAGGTTGACCATAACCAAAACCATATTCACCTTTACTTCAATTGAAACATCCGTTTGTCCTGCCCTAAGGGTAATGTAGGTAACCGCGTGACCATTTTTATCGGTGCGAACCTTTTTTGGTGCAAACGTTACGCTCCCCTTAGACTGCCGACTAACGTCATTAAAAATTAGATCCACATAGGGAACACTTTTCGCTGGCTGTCCAGCACTTTTGGTTTTAACGACAAGTTTTTTACGAGTTTTCGTGAGTCCAAGCGGATGCGAAAAATCTGAAAACTCCGAAAGTTTCCCAGACGCTCCATCAAGCGTTATATCTATGTCTATCCCGGCCCCACCAGAGAGCCGAGGGCCATTCGTATAAAAATCTACCTTACGTGATGCTCGGATATCCACAGCAACGCTCAGGTTCCCTGGTTTTTTCCCGAGGGTTATCTGGGTTTCTGCTTTGCCGTTTTTATCTGTGGTAATTGTGGCGGGTCTAAACGTTGCGGTTGTTGTCGAATCGCGGTGGACCCTTAAATTGAGGCGAGTAGATGGTAAGGGTTTACGGGTCTGTTTATTTGTAAGTGTAAGAATCAATTTATGTTTGGACCCTGGACGGTATCCTGTGGTTGATGTCAAGTTTCGCTTTAAATCGACCTCCTTCCTGTCCACATAGGCAGTATATGCCATGCCATCAAAAACCACCCGCGTTGTTGCGTGATCGATTTTCTCCATCTTCACACTCATTGAGAGCCGCCCTGGTTTTTTCCCGAAGGTTATCTGGGTTTCCGCTGTGCCGTTTTTATCGGTAGTAATAGTGGCGGGTTTAAACGTTGCGGTTGTTGTCGAACTGGAGTCAATGCTGAGCCTGAGCCGCGCAGACGGTACTGGCTTACCGGTCCGCTCATTTGTCAGGATAAAGGTAACTTTATGTTTCGACCCTGGAGACTGTGCTATGTTGCTGCTTAACCAGCCTTTAGTATCTAAATCAACACCATCTCCGTCCACGAGGATTCCCGAGAAGATTACCGACCCAAAAGTCACCTTTGGTTCTTCGATTTTCAGTACCGCAGCATTAATTCCGAGGTTCCCTGGCTTTTTTCCGAGGGTTATCAGGGTTTCCGCTGTGCCGTTTTTATCGGTGGTCAGAGTGGCGGGTCTAAATGTCGCGGTTGCTGGCAACTTTTTGTTGTAGCTTAAGCTGAGCCGCGCGGACGGCACTGGTTTACCGGTCCGCCCATTTGTCAGGGTAAGGATAACTTTATGTTTGGATCCTAGAGGGTATTTACTTCCGGGTTGCAAACCTGTAATCTTGACGCTGAACCTCTCGTTGTTCAAGGATGTGGTGTCGGTGAATGTCGTAAAAAACACCATCGGTTCTTCGGGTTGTGTGTTTTTCATATCCACATTAATTGAGAGGGGCCCTGGTGTTTTCCCAAAGGTTATCTGAGTTTCTGCTGTGCCGTTTTTATCGGTGGTAATTACGGCAGGTCTAAACGTCGCGATTGCTTGCGAATTTTTGGAGGTGCTTACACTGAAACGAGCAGATGCCACTGGCTTCCCAGTCCGCTCCTCTGTTACAGTAAAGATAATTTTATGCTTGGACCCTGAACGGTATTTTTTTCCGCGTTGCAAGCCCGTCAATTTCAAATTAATCCTTTCTCCGTTGAAGACCGCGGGGCGGAAGAATGAACGAAAAACCACCCATGATTCTTGGGGGGGACTATCTTCGGGTGGCCTCTTACCGGTCATCAATTCGACAAGTGCGTTAATAGCAGCTGGATCCTGAAGCACTTTTTGGAAGTCAGCATCGCGAATCAACTTTTTGAATTGCGCATCGGTTTTCAGCATCCTTATGAATTTATCACTGACGTCCGGTAGAAACGTTTTGAGGAGATCGGGATTATTGACAATTAGCTTGATGCTCCGATCATTTAGGAGGCGTTGAACGTCAGGGGCTTTCATCCGCTTG
This sequence comes from Candidatus Poribacteria bacterium, assembly GCA_965220065.1. GTDB lineage: Bacteria > Poribacteria > WGA-4E > WGA-4E > WGA-3G > WGA-3G. The sequence continues at coordinate 1,047,118 of OZ244804.1, read as the reverse complement.
AGGACATCGGGGAGTACCTCGTTAACATCTGCTCGCGTGAGTGTTTTGGTGTGTTTGTTATACACCTTTTGTGCGAGTTTCTCGGCTGGGCCAAGTTCTTCAATCTCGAAACTGAAACTTAGCTGACTGAAAAATAAAGTTACTGCCACCAAGATATTCACAGTTAGCGTGAGATAAATGTTTCTGCCTTTCATAATGAAATTCTCCTTGTGATTCCCGATCATCGTGAGGGCATATCGTTCTAATACCATAATGGTCTCACTTCAGAATCAACATCTTGCCGGTAGCCGCGAAGTCCCCAGCAGTCAGCGTATAGAGGTAGAGACCACTCGCAACGTGTTCACCGATGGTGTTCCTGCCATCCCAATATGCCGCACGGTTCTTGCTTTCATAGATACCGGCGGGTTGATGTCCTAATGCCAACGTCCGAACCAACCTACCATCCGCGGCATAGATACGCAACGTCACGTCTGCCGACTCGGAGAGGTGATACGGGATCCACGTCTCCGGGTTAAACGGGTTGGGATAGTTCGGTAAGAGTGCGTTTTCTGTCGGGAGTTGCATCCGTGGATGTGCCGCTACCAGGGAGAGGTCTTGGGCATACGCTTGCGGGAGCAGGGAAGGTGCGCCGTTGACAGGACGTGCAGGTGCGGTCAGATCACACTTTGCATATACATAAACCGTAGCCCAGTTCGCCTTGCGGTTACGGTTACGACAATCATCCTCCCATACACTGAAACGGACCGTCACAGTATCGCTGCTGGACTTTCGATGAGAATGTAATTCAAAGTCGTCCCTAAACATAATTGCACTGCTACCCGTTATACTTATTTCATACGATATGATGGGCCCGGGGAATTTAAGTGCAACGGTGCGCTCCATCCACCCCCTATTCCGACATTCCGCATCAAAATCATTCGTTCTTTGTATAGACTCTATCCTTGGTTTCACCGTGAGAGTGTAAGTCTTACTAAGATCTCCCACTTTCACGGTAAAATCTGCAGAACCTACACCTCCAGTATACAGTGTTGTTTTCCACTGTCCCGAACTGTCGGTGGTCCCACGCAATGAACTAAAGGATATTTCATCATCATCCGTTTCAGTTATCGTGACGCTAACCCCGGACATAGGCGTGCGATTCTTTGAGAGGGGTGTAAACGTGAGGGATCTTTTCTCGCCTGAAGATATGCTATTGGGAATACGAGTGTGCCGAAAACTACTCACTGTAGGCTCGGGTCTTGGTTTCACTGTGAGCGTATAAGACTTACTGTGCCCTCCCGCGTTCACAGTAAAGGAACCGCCACTTTCAGCGGACAACGTTGTTTTCCACTCTCCTGAACTGTCAGTGGTCCCACTCAATGAACCGAACGCTATTTCATCATGCGTCGTTAGCGTGACTCTAACCTTAGACAGGAGTGTACCGCTCTCCGATTTGACTGTAACGACTATGGAATATGCCTGACCCGATGTAAGACTGCTCGGAATACCACTGACAGATAGGGACCCTGGTGTATATTTCATCACGATCTTCGTCGTTTCTCTCACTTTTACATTCGCATCCGCCGTAGCCGTAATCGTGTTAGTTGCGATCTCGTCTATGTGAGGTGTCCCAGTATACGGCGGTGCTGTCCAGGTGGATGTCGCTTGTCCTTGAGCGTTCGTTTGAACAAGATTCGGTCGTATATTTCCAAATGCCGTGGAAAGTGAGATCTGCGCCCCTGGAATCAGATTCCCAGTCGTCGTACGCGCCGTAATGGTTACCGTTACCTTCTGCCCCGGCTCTACCGTAGAAGGCAAAGCAGAAAGGCTTATTTGTTCTGGCGGTATAATAGGTCCTGTAATTTCTTCATGAGATTCGTCTATATATATAGGGGGTACATATAAAGGGGGTACTGCCCCAGGAGGAGGTCCTTCTGATGGGTCTGATGGCTCCAATTCCATGCCATCACCATTTGGCCCACCATCCTCCATCTCAGCATCTGTCTCATCATCCACCATCTCAGCATCTATCTCATCAATGCTTACCCATGCGGAGGTTATATTGACTGCAGTTCCGTTTTCATACTTAAGGAACCCATCCTCAAGGGGATAATTTACAGAGGTCCTCGGATAAAGAATAGTATTTCTACTGAAGGCAACACTAATTTGCCTCTGTAGTACTATCTCAAAGGGGTCAGTAATGGCAGGAGCACTAAAGGTTTTACGGGTCACCCTTGGTTTTATAACTTCCAGATCCGGGTGCCATACTTGGAGATAAAAAGCATGGTTATTGAAGGCATAAAACGTGTGGGTTTGATTCGGTTCGAGTTTGTAATGCCCGGTAATACGATATCCCTTTGGAAGTGGAGCCTTCGCAGGGCGCCACGTAGAAAATACCATATAGATGGTCTTGGTCGTCTGATTGGTGACTTCGTTCGCCTGCCACCCTTGAGCAATTGCCAACGGAGTTACCATTAAACTGACAAAAAGAGATATGATAAAAGTCATCTTCCGCATCTTTCTTCCTCCTCTACACTGACATTGGGATCCTCCACCGATGTCGAGATCGGTAAAGGATCCCGGGTATGCCTAAAAACCCTACCAGGTCGGTAGTTCAATTTCCCTTACTTATTAGGAATAAGTGGGGAGTCATTCATCATAGAACGACACCTCTGGATCCGTATTGGGATCGGTATATTGCGTTTATTTCATTATCAGCATTTTGCCCGTGGCAGCGAAATCACTTGTAGTGAGCGTGTAGAAATACAGACCGCTGGCAACGCGCTCTCCAACGGCATTTCTGCCGTCCCAATACGCCGCACGGCTCTTGCTCTCATAGATACCGGCAGGTTGATGTCCCAATGCCAAGGTCCGAATTAACCTACCATCCGCGGCATAGATACGCAACGTCACGTCTGCCGGTTCCGAGAGGTGATACGGGATCCACGTCTCGGGGTTGAATGGATTTGGGTAGTTGGGCAACAACACAGTTTCTGATGGCACTTGTGACAGGTCCTCCCAGAACGCAGACAACGGGTCGGTTTCGGGACGGAGTTGTGGCTGCTGTAGAGAAGGTGCCCCGGGCGAACGGGCAGCATAGTAGTATTGTCCAGTTATTGTCATGTATAACTCGTTCTGGTCCCTACAATGTGTCCGAGTTCTTCCCCATACCCGGATCGTATTGGAATCCTCTCGGCGCATGCCCTGATACTCCATACAACATACATCAGACGCTGGTATTGTATAGTTTATCCTAAACGTACCTACGATTTCTCCTGGAGTATCAACAACTATCGCCCAATCTTCCCAGGGCCCCTCACAACTCGATTTTCTGCTGAAGACTGAACGTTTTATCGTAAAAGGTCTCTGTTCTCGGGCTATCGTGATACTATAGGTTTTAGACAGTCCGGCGGCTTCCAGCCTAAAGTTTGGGCGGCCATATCCTCCAGTCCTCAGCACCGCTGATGCCGCTCCATAACTGTCGGTCTTAACACTCGTTGGACTGAATCGTAGAAAAGAGCTGCTCTCAGTGAAGCGGACGGTCACATCCCGCATCGGTCTACCGCTCTTCGATTTCACTATAGCAGTTACCTTTTTTGAGTCACCCGATGTTATCTCATTTAGAATACCATTGAGAGAGATGGACCCTGGTATATATTTCATCGGAATCCTCGTCGTCCCTTTCACCGTTTTATTAGCAACCGCTGTCGCAGTAATCGTGTTAGTTGCGATCTCATTCGGGTGAGGCGTGCCAGTATACTGCGTCGCTGTCCAGGTAGCTGTCGCTTGTCCTTGGGAGTTCGTTGTAACAAGAGTCGGCTGGATATTTCCAAAGGCAGTGGCAAGTGAGATGTCCGCCCCCGGAAATGGGCTCCCGCTCGGTGTTCGGACCGTAATGGTTATCGTTGCCTTCTGTCCTGGTTCCACTGTAGCAGGTGAAGCAGAGACGCTTATCTGTCCTGCTCCTATTTGTATTGTAATGGGCAGTGTTGTCGACTGGTTGGTATTTGCTATCGCCGCGGTAATGTTAAACGTTCCAGCAGTAGCGTTCCCATTAATTTTCAGAGTCGCCGAAAGTTGACCATTGCTGTTAGTAGTACCAAGGGTTGGGGAGATCGTAGCCTTATCACTTGGTACACTTAAAGATAGGGTTTTACCAGCGGCTGGATTACCGTTTTCTGTCACTGATACAGTAAGTTGAGCTGTACTACCTTGATTCAGCGTAGAGCTACCCGAACTAGTACGGATTGTTATGTTAGCACCTGGTCCACCACCATTTGCACCACCATAATCATCTGCAGAGGCAGCAGCATCGGCGGCGGAATCGGCTCCACCTTCAGAGGCATCTGTGTCCAATTCCATGCCATCACCATTTGGCCCACCATCCTCCATCTCAGCATCTGTCTCATCAATGCTTACCCATGCAGAGGTAATATTGACTGAAGTTCCGTTTTCATACTTGAGGAATCCATCCTCAGTAGTATAATTTCCAGCGGGTTGCGGATAAAGGACGGTGTTTGCCCCCGTATGACTAATCTCCTTCGCTCTGACAATCTCAAAGGGTTGGGAAACAACCGGCGCATTAAACGTTGAGGCGTCTACGGGTTTAATAATCTCCTTATCGGGATGCCAGACTTGGATATAGAAAGCATGATCTGCCCAGGCATAAAACGCCTGTGTCTGACCGGATGCGACCTTGTAATGGCCCGTTATGCGATGCCCTTCCGGAAGGATTTGGGTCGCAGGTCTCCATGTGGAAAATATGATAAACACCGTCTTTGTGGTCTGATTGGTGACTTCATTTACCTCCCATTGTGCGTTTGCCAATGGGGTGAGGGTTAGGAGGGTCAAAAGGGTGATGATGAAAGTTGTCTTTCGCATTCTTCTTCTCCTTGACTGAACCGCCGTCAGTTCATCGATCACAGAATTACGCCCCGGGATCCGTATTCGGGTCCGCGTTAGGGTCTGCATTGGGATCCACATTGGGATCTGCGTTAGGATCCGCATTCGGGTCTACGTTAGGATCCACGGTGGGTCGTCCTGTCGTTCCAGGGGCAGTCGTTGCCGAAGGTTCGGTATCCGCGGTGGGTCGTCCTGTCGTTCCAGGAGGCGTTGTTGTTTCGGGAGGCTCGGTATCCGCGGTGGATTGTTCTGGTGTTTCAGGAGTGGTCGTTGTTTCCGGACCCACCGGCCGCATCATGTTTTCTGTCATTTCCGTTGCTTCGGGGCATCCGATGAAAGCCACGCAGCAAAGGAGTGTCGTAATTACTATCATAAAAACTATCAGGAACAACGGATAGACTGATTGCTTGTAATTCATTAACATGCTTAAATTCATTGGATTTTCCTTTTTGAAGGTCGTCGGCACAGTCCACTGTGCCGTTCATCGTTTTTGTTACTTTGTGTGGGCGGGAACTGTGTGCCCGCCCATGGCTGTCTGAATCTCGGATTTTCGCGGATGATACGGATTACGCGGATTTGGAGGAACTCTCCCCTTACATCTACGGGTAAGTCGAGGTTAGAAACCCTCCCACAAGATTAATTTTTTATCCACCTATCGCCTCGCTGGGGTTTGGATCTTTGGGGGCCGCATGCTACACAAATATCGTCCGATGGGGCTGAAGGCAGTACATTATCTGTCTGACCTCCCTTTCGTTACTTCATGATTAGCATTTTGCCTGTGGCGGCGAAATCCCCAGCAGTTAGCATGTAGAAGTAGAGGCCGCTCGCGACGCGTTCACCGACTGCATTCCGACCATCCCAGTATGCTGCCCGGCTCTTGTTCTCATAGATACCCGCAGGTTGATGTCCCAGTGCTAATGTCCGAACCAATTTCCCATCGGCGGAATAGATCGTCAGAGACACATTCGCAGGTTCTGTGAGATGATAGGGTATCCACGTTTCTGGGTTGAATGGGTTGGGATAGTTCGGTAAGAGTGCCGTTTGTGGCGGGATGTAGGATAGGTCCTGCCAAGCAGCAGTTACCGTATCAGGGTCAGGACGCACCTCAGGATTCAATGGAGCACCAGGGGACGAGTGAGTCCCCCAGTACTTCGCGTGTACTCTTACTAAAATATCGTTGGTATCAGTCCAATGTGTCCGAAATCTAAGCGTCAGATGTACCCTATTGCCACTTCGCCCGTGATCCTTGACGGACGGCGCGGTCAGCCGATCTTCCAGGGGCACATGTGTAGATATAGAATAAGTCTGTATAGAGACCCACGATGGCACGTCAATATATCCATTTGAGGTATACCAAGATCGCGAGTTATATTTAAGGCATCTTCCGAAAACGCGCACATCACATCCTGCATGTTTACTCGAGAACCACTTTTTTTCTACGTGTTCTTTTAGCACTCTGGCCACTGAAACGGTATAGCGCTTACTACTCAGTCCCGCAACGATTATGTTAAAGTCAGCACTTCCATGGCTACCTGTTTTCATCGTGCTTGTTGCGACCCCTGAATTATTGGTATTCACAACTGTTGGAGAAAACGCTATTTCAGAATCATTTGTATCTGAAAAATTGACTCTGACACCCGGCATCGGATGACCTTTCGTCGAAAGGACTGTAACCTTCAGGGTTTTACTCTGACCTGAGGGTATATTCGATAAAGAACCAGAATAAGAAAGCTTAAAACTGCCAGCGACCAATGGCTCGTAATGCGCCGTTACGTTCACGGTAATTCCATTCGTCTCAGCTTTGTGTCTGTCAAGCTCAATCCTGAATTTCACCTGATTGCCAGTCTTATGATGCTCCAAGAGTTTAGCACCCCATCTATCTTCAAAATCGATTCCCGCCGAAATTGTATAACTTAACACGTCCCCTGGGAACGTAAAGGTGTGCCAGGACCTGTCCGTACCGAAGCCCCATTTACTATAATAACGTTTACTCTGGGTGCTCGACACCGTGTTGGACCCGTGCACGGGTTCCTTGAATCCCCGAACAAATACATAAATCCGCCCCTTTGTGACTCTGCCAGGGGTAATCCTACCCCAGACTTTAACCGTTCTATTGTTCACTTTCTGATGTCCCTGAATATAAGCAGGCTCTAATCCTCCAAGATTCTCAACTTCGGCCGGGACGACACCTGCGACTCGGTAGTCCGCAATGTCCTCGGTAAACGTAAATGTTTCCTCCCAGCGATCAGTAGTCCATGTAGGATTAAATCTATTCCCACCCCGTACCGCTACGCCGCTTGCTATATAGCCCCCTGTAGGGTCGGTACGCCCGGGCTTATCAACCTTAAATGGCACACTATAATTTTCGGGGAGGTGTGTGCTCGGAGGGTTGAACGGAACAATAACGTTAAACCCTTTTGTGAGGATATGTGCGCCAGTGGTCAGTCCCTTCAAAACGAATGCCTTAAACCCATTTTTAACTTCATACTCTGTATTAGGGAGTACAGGGGGTATTATCGACCAACCGACCCTTAAATCACCAGAAGTCATCCAGCGAAAATATCCGTTCGGATCAGCAAGTAGGAAATCGCCCTGATTATCGTAACCCACGACCACCAAATAATGGAGATAATCCCCGAATCTCAAGAGGACAATCGGGGGTCGATTTTGTCTGACCCACGATTTTAAGTCGGCAAGTGTGGGATTCTTAAAGCCAGATGCTCGAACCCCTGGATACCATCTCGCCTGAACGCCTAACCTATCAAGTGCCTGCTCTAATTCAGTTGGGAAAGCTCCGGTTGCAATAATATGAATCCCACCCGTATCCCAGATTTCTTCTTGTCCGACGTCCTGTCCATAGTAACGGAGAACCATTTCAGCGGACGTAGTACCACACGTTGAGGAGAACTGTTTTAGAAGGACGAACCGGTTTTTACCCATACCGATTTTATACCCGAATGCATTTCTCATATACTTGCGAGTTTTTTTTCCCGATGGTACTTCAGTTATATCACCTTTCCGGATATTCAGCCCTGAAATCAGGGTTGCGTTAGCCAGTTTATTTCCCATCTGCTGAAGGGTAAGATCTCCTGATGCCCTTGCGTTCGTTTCAACGCGACGCTCCGGAGTTTCAACACGACCCTCCTGAGTGGTGACCTCCACTGGTTCCTCAACCCTTGCATTCCTGCCAAGAAGAAGTCGACCATCCGCCGATATTCTTATAAAACTACCGTTAGGGTATCCATAGAAATGTTTCCTAATTAATTGATTTGCCAGCTGATCACTTTTAAGGAGCGTGCCTGAGCCATCCGCCTTTTCCACAGATATAAACGCGTTGGTGGGATGTATCAACCATCCAGCACCAACCCGACTTGCATGATCGGTAGGTTTAACCTCTGAAGGAGCACCGCGTATTACTATTACATGGAGAAACACATTAGCATTGTTCGCTGCCGGAACTGGAAATACTATATTTGCACCGGGTAGAACTTCAAACCAGCCTTCTGTCCACCATCCTGCGGGGTAGTTATTACCGGCATGCGTACCGGCATTCAGATATCTGGAGACCGTGAACAGGATCTTTGTATTGCTCTCATTAGATACCGTGAAATCTGCTGTCGCCAATGGGGTTAGCGTTAACAGGATCAAAATGGAAATAGACAAAATGGTTTTACGCATCTTTATTTCTCCTAAATTTAATTTTATTTCTCGCTCTGTTTCTACCATGGAATTTCTTGATTTAAGCAGATATGCCTGACTTAAAAACTCACTTACGTGACGTTGAAGTGGATGTATTCATAATTTTCCGTACCCGAAGCACCGATTCAATGAGCAGTCGTTGTCGCAGACTCACAGTCTACGCTACAAAGGTTTACGCCCCGCACATACAGAAAATAGAAAGTTTGTGTGACACAATTTCAAGTTACAATAAGTCAATTTTGAAAATTATTCATATTAAAAATTATAAAGTCTGAATATAACTATAAATTACACACAATTTTTCAGGAAAACGCAAATTTTGTCAACAAAAAAATATATATAGGGACTGTAAGGCTATTCGGTTTTCGGAAACCTGCTGTGGATTCTGTGAGATACATCGCGACCGGGAGGGCGCTCCTACCAAATAGCAGTCAGCAATCGGCGGTCGGTGGTCAGTTAAGAGTCGGGAATCGGAGTTCCCTCCTACAAAGAGGTAGTCGGCCGTTAGCAGTCGGCAGTTGGGAGTGAGGTTGGAGTTAGATAGAGATTCAGAATTTAATTCCGTAGTTTCTGAACGTGCAATAAATCGCACGACTACGAACGAGACCGTTTGTAGTAAGGAGACGATTCAGGGGCTCCCATCGATGACCGAAATATGTATTGAAGTTTCATGAAACCTTTGAGGGATGCGTCTGCATGACTGGAATCACGTAACTCCGAATCGTTAATCCTTCAAGTATCTCTGTTTCGACACGGGGTTCTGGGGTGGCACGATGGTCAAACACGACGTAATAGCCTTCTATTGCGCCCTCTAACTGGAGATACGCCGCCAGTTGTTTTTTCCCTGCTTGATACCGCCGCTCGCCCTCCCAAATCTTCGTCTCAACGATGTATTTCTGACCGTTGTGCAGAAGGATGAGGTCCATCCTGCCCCGCCCGGTTTGGACTTCAAGGAACATATCCGCACCGACAATGCGGACGAAATGGTCAAGATACGCAAAGAGGAGGTGCTGTCCGACATATTCTTGGGGAGTCTCTGGCACTTGTAGAATCTTGAAGCCTGCGCGTGCGATAAAGTCCCGGAAATTGTCAAGGAGTGCTCGCATCTGAATCTGGCCATCCGGTGTGAGGGAGTCTTGGAACTCGGAACGGTTGTCTTCGGGTAAATATTCCTGCTCCAGTCCGTTCACTATCGGTTTGAATGCCCGCATGATACGGTACTGGTAAATCGGATTGACAATTTCACACATACCATCCGCCCCTTCGGCGATGACACCGTAGGTTGCGAGTTCGTTGATAATGTCGCTATCCAAATTGAAGTCTACGCCTGCATCATAAGAAGTGATTTTCATGAGGAGCGATTCAAACCGTCGATCCCTACGGATGTTCGTTACAAGATGGTCAATGTTTGTGTTTCGTCCCCGAAGGAGCTGCCCATGGGCTTTTGAAAAGTGTTCCAGGGTAATCGGTTCACTTTTCGGGATGTCCATCTCTTCGGTAAGGATCTGCGCGAATCGGTTGACCAAAAAGGGTTGCCCTGCTGTCTGTCTGTGGAGTGTGTCAATAACTGCCGGTGCGAAGGCTTGTCCGACTTCATCTGTATACTGCGCAAGGAGTTCTTGCACCTGCTGGCGGGTAAAGTTCGGTAAGTGAAACTCGTCTTGGATATTGAACGGCGAAACGGATCTATCGTAGTTAAGTTGTGCGATGCTCTTGACCCCCACGATGCCGACACTATGGGGACATCGTTTTTCATCAGAAAGGTAGATATCGCGCAGCGCATGAAGAAAATCGCTCAGAACCGCCTGTGGGATGCCATCAAATTCGTCTATGATGAGGACAATCTTGCTACCTTTATCGTGGCATTCCAGAAGATCGGCAAACTCTTCAAAGAATTCCATCATTGAAATATGATTGGTAAGTTTTGCGTTACTTAGGAAGCGCGTGAGTGCCTCAGTCGGCACGCCTTCGCGTTTTCGGAAAACGGACGCAATCTCCCGGCGAACCCTTTTGGAAAAGGCTTCATAGAAATCGGGCGCGGAGAGGTTTTTATAGGCTTCAAAATTCAGTTGAATCGGGAAATAGCGTGATGATGTCGCGGTAAGCGTATCTAATGCGAATCGGAAAAATGTGGTTTTGCCGGTCTGGCGCGGTGCGAAGAGGACGACGTAGCGTCCGTCTTTGATGCGGTCGATAAAATCGGCGATCTCCTCAGTCCGGGAGACAATGTAGTGCCGCTCAGGATAGACGCGACCTTGGGTGCCAAAACGTCTCATTTTTTCTCCGGATTTGCGGTAAAATTTTTAGGGATTTTGGGTTTTTGCGCGTTGAATGTTTTTGCCTGAATCGGACAGATATGCAATTTCCCCAAACCTATTCTACGAACAATGCTGGTTGTTGTCAAATGTTTTTCGCAGCATCCTTCAATCGCGAGAGCGATAGATGCGGAGTTCTGGATGTGCAAGTGCTCGCATCGGAAACGGGGCACCACTATCGGATATTATTTCGATACCTAAGAATTTCGGCGGGCCCCGGAAGGTCTTGTGTAATTCATATCGACTTCCTTCCCCTAAGACTCGCTCGTAAAACGCAAACGTTTCCTCGAATCCAATTTCACTGAGAGGATACCAATCCTCATCTTGATAACGTTGAGGTGCCTCTTGGTATTTTCGGAACACTTCAAGATCTGGCACAAGAATAAAAACCCATTTCACCTTTTCATCTGTTACGACGAAATCTAAATCAGGAAGGAGCCAGTCGAATAGGATCTCTGGCGCAATAGCGATAGCGTCCTCTTGAGGAATGTGAGTGGTTATCCAGTCGGATGCAGCAATCTTAGTGGGTTGCGACAACTGGATAGAGGCAAAGGAAAGGGTATAAATTAACGAGTAAAGCACTATAACACCCCCCAAAACGATGCTAAACCATTTCCCAAATGTATTGAATCTTTCAGTGGAATGCGGGGAATTCAGAATCTCACGTGGACGGACCGACTGAAATAGGGTTTTCACAATACTCGGAAGGTGGACGAACATGGCAGCGGCGAGCACGGTGAGTGTTGGATAGAGTATGAGTAGGTGACGTGCAAACTTAACTTTATGTATCCCGATAAAGAGTAGATAGGGAAGCACAAAAGATAGCAGAAGCACTTCTGAATATTGGCTATCGGTTGTCGGCTGTCGGCTGTCGGTGTGTGGGATGCACGTTTCGCTTGAATTCCACAGGGTTCTTTTGCTGACTGCTTTAAGCGACATGAGCGCACACAAGACTCCCAAACTCGCGAGGAGTGCAAGCGGCAATCCCATACCCCATTTCAGGAGCGTCCACAGATAGAGAAACCGATGGAGTAACCCAGATTCCGCTGCAGCGATGAGACCGAAGTGCCCGCGATGGTAATGCGTGGCTTCGTACCAGAAATCCTCAAAGAAGAAATTCCACTCCGGTGAAACCAGATCAATGAGCCAATAGGGACAAAGGAGCGTAAAGGTTAGTGCGGAAACGCCGATGATTGTTGCTAATTTTTTAGGAGTTACGGAGCTCCCGGGTAGGTGTCCCTTCCCAGTAACGGGTGGGAACCCTGGTTTCAAACCGCATCTACCGCGTGGGAGAAAGTCTTCACTTAGAGTGAAAACCAGCACGGAGAAACCCGCGAAAACAGTTGTAAATTTGACTGCGAAACCAACTCCTGCGATAACGCCGAGCCATACTGCTGTTTGAAATGTGAGCGCGTCTGAGGAAGACCGCTCACGCGTCACAAGATAGAGAAACAGCGTTACGCAAAAAGTCGCGGGGATGTCAACAAGTGCAAAACGCGATTCATTCGTGGCATGTAACATCGCCACAGCGAGCAATCCTGCCGCCATCTGACCGATGTGTTTGTTGAAACAGTGAGTGCCGATGCGGTAGGTGAACCAAAGTGTCGCCGTAGACAACAGGACGTTGATGCCACGTGCCAATAAAATGACGCGGGCTTCCGTTAATTGCCAACCGGTAAGCGACAGCAATTTACCTACCCCAGTAATGGTGTAAAACCATGCCGTTCCGGGCCAGTTGTAGATTTGAGGCGGTGCTGTGAAGTGGATTAAGTTCATAACATCTCGTGCGATGAGCACTTCACGGGGGTCGGGAGAATCAGGCAAGCCGACGTTTATGCCGATGAGTCGAAAACTGAAGCCACTGATGAGGATCGCGGGTATAACAAAGGGATTCGATAAACGAAAACAGTTTCTCACGGCGAGAAGTACGCTCATTTTTGGAAAAGGTCCAGCTTTTCAAAGATACTTCGCCAACGCCGCAGATGGTTTTCACCTGCATAGACAGGAACGAATCCTAAGTTGAGGTAATTTTTGATTGCGGGGAGTCGAAAATCGTCTGTGTCTAACATGACGGATGTCACACGTCGCGCTTTAAAATAGTGTAGGAGAAACACTGTTAGCCATTTTCCGAGTCTATGCCCTGTGTGCTCTGGCAGCACAGCGAGCATGTCAATGTAGCCAATCGGTTTGCCACGAAGAAATTCCTGCCACGCACACGCTGTACCGACAGGCATATCTTTGTGAATAACGAAACAGAAGCCATCTGGATCGAAATTGGGTTGGTTAATAACGTTGGTGTAGGTATCTTGGGCGGTTCTTTCGTTGTCTACGAAGGCTCTATCCATGATTCGCGCCCAATGTGTTTCGTCTCCTTGTTGGTAGGTGCGGATATGATACCCTTCAGGACACTGGAGCGTCGGTAGGTTTTCTAAGCTGTGACGAGCCATTTTGAGTTGATCTTCCATGCTATTTCTAACGCGATACTTTCACCCACAGATCCTCAGGAAGTGTTTCTCTGACGTTCTCGATTTGCGAGGACATAGAGGGCAGTCCTAATTTCTGAAAAATATCCCGCCACCGTTTTGGTTGTTCGTCTTCAACGTAAACAGGGATGAATCCTAAGTTCAGATAGGTTTTGACAGCAGGAACACGAAAATCGTCGGTATCCAGCATTGAGCATTTGAATCCATTGTCGCGGAAATAGATGAGAACGGCGAGCGAGACCCATTTTCCGAGTTTGTGTCCGGTGTGTTCAGCGACAACACCGACCATGTGCACATATCCGACATCCTTCTCATCTACAGATTCCCGCCATGCGCAAGCAGTCCCAACGGGAATATCCTGATGTGTTGCGAAATAGAGTCCATCGGGAACGAATACGTCTCTGCCGGTAATCTCATTCCTTGTGTCTTGAGCGGTGCGTTTCCTGCCCCCAAACGAGTCGCTAATGATATGTGCCCAATGCGTCTCATCTCCCTCACAATAGGTTCGCATACCGTAGCCTGGCGGGAGTTCGAGTTCGGGTAAATTTTCTAAATTGGGACGTACCATTCTGAGCTGTCGTGCCATCTTTTAATTATACCTTGCGGTTCGGTGAGGTGGGTTTGATAAATACATTGCTTATGCGTATATCTGGGGGAAACACCCAAGCAAAAACCCTGCGCCGTTGTTGCAGGCTACGATTTTTATTTGATATTTCCAAAAAAAAAGAAACATCTTATCATTTTTGTAATTATACCATACCTCAAAAATTGGTGCAAAACCTTTGCAATATTTTTTGAAGGTGCTATAATGGTTATCAGGTATCGGTTGTCAGTTGCACATGTCGGCAGAACGCAGAGAAAACTATGCACACACCGTAGGTTGGGTTAAACGAGTGCCTCCGAAAGATTGGACAAAGACAATCGACTTCAAAGTCCAGGGGGGCCTTGAACATCCAAAGCCTGAGTGAAACCCAACGATATTTTTCTGAAAACGGTGAATTTGTTGGGTTTCGCTGGATCTGTTTACAAGCATCGAGTCTTGGCTGCAGTTTCGTAAGCAACGAGAGAAGATTGAGTTTTTATCGCTCAACCCAACCTACGGTACCACTGTTACCAATGACCTCTTTAACTGGCGACTGATAACGAATAACTTTAACCGTCAACTCGACTCGGTTATAAATGTTAAAGCACGAGTTGATGGTTAAAACTATTAAAAGGTAGAAATCAGGTGCAACGACCCGTCGAGAAACGCCCCAATATTGTGCTTGTCGGTTTTATGGGCACAGGAAAAACTTCTATCGGAAGACGGATTTCTTCACAACTGCGGATGCGCTACGTGGATACAGACGAAATTGTTGAACGAAACAGTAGGCGGCGTATCAGCGACATCTTCGCGGAGGACGGGGAACCTGCTTTTCGGGAGCTTGAGAGTGAAACCGTTCGTCAGGTGTCGAAACTGCAAAACCACGTTATTTCCACCGGTGGTGGAGTCGTCCTGAGAGAAGCCAATATGATAGAACTGAAGCGAAATGGCGTTGTCTTCTGCCTTACAGCAACGCCGGAGGAAATCTATAAGCGTGTTGGACACCAAGCACACCGACCTCTACTCCAAACTCCTGACCCACTCGCGAAAATCCAGTCGATGTTGGCAGAACGACATCCCTACTATGCAGAGGTTTCCGATCACATGATAAGCACAACGGGACGCTCATTTGGTGAAATTATCATGCACATCAAACGGATGTTTCGGAAAAGCACCAGGAATCCAAAATGACGAAAACCTTACATGTGGAACTTGGAGATAACAGTTATCCACTTGTTGTTGGGACAGAACTCCTCAACGGTGTTGGGGAACTGCTTACACCCCATACAAAATCAAATAAGGTGCTCATCGTTTCGGATACTTATGTCAAAACGCGCTATCTGCCCGTTGTTCTGGAGAGCCTCAAAGGGGCCGGGCTTGATATCGGCACGATTGAAGTGCCCGGTGGCGAAGAGAGCAAATCGTTGGCGCAGTTCTCCCGGATACAGGACAGTTTGGTGGAACACCAACTCGATCGGGGTTCAATAATCATTGCTCTTGGTGGTGGTGTCATCGGTGATCTCGCTGGGTTCGCCGCGGCGGTATACATGCGCGGTATTCCTTACGTTCAGATTCCTACGACGTTACAAGCGCAAGTTGATGCGAGCGTCGGTGGCAAGACTGCGATTAATCATCCAAAAGGCAAAAACCTCATCGGTGCGTTTCATCAACCGAAGTTGGTCGTCATTGATGTAGGAACGCTCAAGACCTTGCCACAACGCGACATTCGCGCAGGACTTATCGAAGTTATCAAAATGGGTGTTATCCGTGATGAACCACTGTTTGAAAGAGTTGAAGAAAATCTGGAGGCACTCCTAAACTTAGACGACACAACACTTATTGAAGTTATCTCACAAGCGTGCGTCAACAAGGCAGAAATTGTCGCTAAGGATGAGAAAGAAAGCCGACTGCGGATGGTGCTGAATTACGGACACACCTTTGGACACGCCCTGGAAGCACTGACACACTATAACAGATATCGACACGGCGAAGCGGTCTCCATCGGTATGAATTGTGCGGCGCAGTTGGCTGTCAATTTAGGAATGTTCTCTGACACCGATTTTCAACGGCAACGCGCCCTCTTAAAGCGTGCAAAATTGCCCATCACGCTCCCTTCTGACCTGACCCCTGAAGCCTTATGTGACGCAATGTATTTAGATAAAAAGACGTTAGGCGGTAAACTCCGCCTCATTCTGCCGACACGTATCGGAGAAGTCGTTATCCGAGACGATGTAGACGATCGGCATGTTCTACAAGCGATAGCGCAATGTTTTTGAATAGCTGTCGGTAAGAAGTCTGAACTATGATTTATATGATTATCTGATTTTCCATGATTATCGAAGGTCTCAGCATCATGGCAAACCACATAAATCACAATAATCTTGGTCGGTTTTCGTTTCAGGATTCCAAACTCCTCTCACATTGATACATAATAAGGAAATATAATATTTATGACAAAAATAATTCAATGCTTAATTGTCTACTTGGTTTTATGCATGAGCGTTGGCGTTGCATTCAGCCAAGGGCTTTCGCCACCGTCAAATGTCACGGCAGTGGATACACCCAACGATGACGGTAGCAGCATCACCATAAAATGGGATGCCGCACCAGAGGATAGCGGTATCAGCGGGTATCAAATCCTACGTCGGATTGCAGGTGGCGGTCTCGAAGAAATCGGCGAGATGTTGCCTGCTGGAACGACGACCTATGTTGATGCCACTATCGAAAAAGGGAACGCTTACGCCTACGTCGTGCGCGCCGTGAGTGACACAGAAGCAACAGTGAATTCTGAGGAAACCGCGCCCGCTAAAGGAACGGGTGAATGGTTTCACACAGGGAAAACACGACTCCTTATTTTTATGCTTCTCTTTGCTACAGTCATTGTTTGGAGTATCTATAGGGCGCGAAGTGGTAAAGAGGTATTTGTCCGGCGTATCCCAGGTTTAGAGGCAGTAGATGAGGCAATTGGTAGAGCCACAGAAATGGGACGTTCCATCCTTTATGTTTTAGGGATGGCCGATATAGAGAGAGTGGCTACTATTGCCAGTATGACGATATTGGGACAGGTTGCCCGACGGACCGCCGATTATGAAACCCCGCTGCGTGTGCCATGTAATGATCCGATTGTGCTAAATGTGGTGCGCGAGATGGTAAAGACTTCTTATCTTGAGGAGGGGCACCCAGATGCCTACAACGAGGAAAATATTTTCTATCTCACTGGAAGCCAGTTCGCTTATGCCGCAGGCGTTGATGGTATGATGGTTCGTGAGAAACCTGCCGCGGTATTTTTACAGGGAACATTTTTTGCCGAGTCCCTCATCCTTGCTGAAACCGGAAATTCTATTGGTGCAATTCAGATCGCCGGAACAGATTCTGAACACCAGCTTCCCTTCTTTATCGCTGCATGTGATTATACGCTCATTGGTGAAGAACTCTATGCAGCGACAGCGTACCTCTCTAAGGATCCTATGTTCCTCGGGAGTCTGAAGGGGCAGGACTTGAGCAAAGTTATAATTTTTGGGATGATTGTGTTTGGCGTCGTTCTTGAGATTCTTGGCATCAATTGGATTACAACACTCTTAGAAAGAGTGAATTAGGAGATTTAGGGCGTAGCCTGCAAGCCCATATTAATAAGATATTATGAAAACACGAGTTCCCTTAGTCCTCTGCTTCCTTTTTGGGATTGTAATGATTATCACTGAGTTCAGCCCACATGCCACTTCTCAGGCAGTTTACAAGGAAATTGCAAATTGGGCACGGGTGATTACACCCTTCGTTTTGATTTTAGCCGTGGTGACACTTATCCAAACACATTGGACTCGTATTCAGCGACGTGTCGAATATTGGCAGTATAGTTTTGTTGTATTTGGGGGGCTGATCGCGATGGTCGTAACAGGGGTTCCTTATGGACCTCAACACGCTACCTTCGCATGGCTGTTCAATAACGTTCAGGTACCGATGGAAGCGACGATGTTTTCGCTTCTCGCCTTCTTTATTGCGTCTGCCGCCTATCGTGCCTTTCGGGCTAGAACGTTTGAGGCGACGCTACTCCTTGTCACTGCAGTGATTGTAATGATGGGCAATGTGCCTGTCGGAGATTTAATTTGGCCTGAAGCTGCCTCAAACGCTCGTCAGTGGATATTGGATAATCCGAATCTCTCAGCGAGACGCGGAATTATCATCGGGGTGAGTCTCGGCGCAATTTCACAATCTATCCGAATCATTCTCGGAATTGAGCGCTCACATTTAGGCGGAGGAGATTAACAGATGTTTGAAAAATTGATGAATGTGGATCGACGAATTATCTTTATTCTCGTTGCGGTGGTCGTCATTGCGCCGATCTTATTGCCTCTTAATATGCCACTCAACATCTCTGAACCCACACAGAAACTCTATGATTATATTGACGCACTTCCTACCGGCGCGACGATTATAATCTCTTTTGATTATGGTCCCTCCTCTTTCGCGGAGCCGGAACCGATGGCTGAGGCAGTTATGAAACATTGTTTTGATACAGGGATAAAAATCATTGGAATGACATTGGACCTTCAAGCTGTTCCACTCGCAGATAAGGTGATGCGGAAAGTCGCTGAGGAAAAGGGGGCTGTGTACGGTGAAGATTATGTCCTACTTGGATATCGACCCGGCGGTAGTTTTGTTATCCTTGGGATGGGGGCGGAAATTGCTAGTGTATTTGACAGCGATTATTCAGGGAACCCAATCAGCGAAATTCCGATAATGCAAAATATCACGAACTACGATCAAATTTCGCTCCTTCTGGACCTCGCGGCTGGAGCCTCAGTAGAAGCTTGGATTACTTACGCCAACACCAAATATGATTTGAAGATTGCCGCAGGGGTTACAGGTGTGATTGTATCCCAGATGTACCCGTATCTACAGACAGGACAGTTGGTAGGTTTGATGTCGGGATTCCGAGGTGCTGGAGAATACGAAAAATTAATAAAGGTAACAGGAGACGGAACAAAGGGAATAAATACCGCATCTTTCGTGCATCTTTTGATTGTCGGATTGGTCGTGATAGGAAACATCGCTTTCTTTTTTCAGCGCCGACGAGAGGAGTAAAACTTTATGGAATTTTTAGGCATTTGGATTGCAGCATTCTTGACGCTCTGTATCTATAGCTTTCTTTATCGTGATAACCCATTCTACCGGTTTGCAGAGCATCTTTTAGTCGGCATGTCCGTTGGATATCTTATCGTTCTCAACATCTACCTGGGATTTATCCCGTATGCTTGGAACCCAATCAAAAAGGCGGTAACAGGTGAAGCTTCACCACTTGGCTTCCTCACATTGATACCTGTCTGTCTTGGATTGTTATTTTTTGCACGACTGTCTCCACGGCACGGTTGGTTGCTTCGCTATCCTATTGCAATTTTGATGGCCATTACCTCGGGAATACAGATTCCAAATGTGCTGCAAACAGATATTTTCGCACAAGTCTACGGAACACTTATACCATTTTCAGGGATTGGAACACTAAGTCCATTTGAGATCTTTGGCGCGATTCTTATGGTTATTGGTGTTGTCTGTACACTCACCTATTTCTTCTTTTCTGTAGAGCATCGGGGGGTTGTTGGAGGTGTTTCAAAGGTTGGTATTGCCTTCCTTATGATAGGGTTCGGCTCGGCATTCGGAAACACCGTCATGGGACGTGTCGCCCTCTTGATTCAACGCGTTGATTTCCTGATAAACGATTGGCTCGGCACAATTTTTTGATCGAGTTTAACAGAAAGTTCCTTAATCGTCGCAAGGGGTCGAGATTAAACAAAAACTGCAGTGCCATCTGATTGACACTGCAGTTGCATTTTTCGTCATTGGGATTTACCAACGAAGCGGCTCGGGTTGTGGACCTGGCCGCGGACTTGGAAGTGGGTCAGGCATGGGATTTGGAAATGGCGGTCTTGGCGGTTGCCATGGTACATAGAACATCATTGGATCTCCTCCCTTAGGGAATGGAAACGGTTGCGGATCTGGAAGCGGCGGTCTTCGCAGTTGTGATAGTGGATAGAACATTATTGAGTCTCCTTTGAAATGCCAATCACTCCTTTTTGCATGAGTGAAGTGAGTATATCGTCAGAATAGTTCAAATTTCTTCTGGGAACCCCCTGCCAACGACTCAATTGTTTAATAACCTCTGACTCCTCCGGGGAGACAGGGATTCGGATGGAATAGAGTAAATCTTCTGAAACGAAGAAATCTCCATTCAAGTGTCCGGTCATAGCTTGGAATAGAAGACTTTGTTGTTCTATTTTGTGAGCCGTTCGCGAGGTGTAGGGACGAATCAAATCCATATAGTCAGGATCTGATAGTTTATCGTAGATAGGATCTGGTGCTCGTCCACTCTTTGAGTATTTCGTTGGATAGCCGTTCCAGGCGAATCTTTGATGGAAACGAGCTCCAAAAGGAGTAAGGAATGGTTTGATTTTTTGTGTCGGACACTCGAGAGCGGTTTCTATGAGTCGCGTCACTTGTTCGCGATAAAGATTATCACTGTAATTTGTGATAGCGTGTTTTCTGGCGCGTTGTGCCTGCGCCTCGCGAAGTTTCTTGCTTTCAATCAGACACTTCATTGCTTCAATGGTGGCAGGGGCATCAAATCGGACTCCGTTTGTTGTTATCCAGGTATCAATAGAAAATCCGACCTCTTCGTTAACAATAGTGTCCTTTAAGCCTCCCCATGCGGTTCCGATGACAGGTAAACCAGCACTCATCGCTTCAATTTGAGACAAACCAAAATTCTCGTCGTGGTGCAGTGTAAGATTCATGAAAGCATCGGCAACATTGAGGAGTTCATTCAGTTTACTGGGGGTTTGCCATTCGTATATAGTGACATTCTCTGAGATTCCTAATGCTTCAATAAGAGCATTTATTTTCCCTTCCAGATTGACAGAATGCATCTGAAATTCACGAAAGGGGACATCTTCAATCTTTCCTACGATTATTAACTTGATAGGATATCCTAAACGTTTAACTTCGGAGACAGCCTCAAAAATCGCGTGAACATTCTTTTCAACAGTAACACGTCCTGCATAAACGAGAACAAAGTCGTCTGGTTTGAAACCCCAGGCACTTCGGAGTTTCTGGCGAGTTTCTTCGTTTTCAAGAGGCTGGAAAGTTTCTTCATTCACGCTAAACGGGATACAAACTGCTTCAGGTTGTGTCCCGTCTTGGGTAACGAGGGATGTATAAATTCCCATATCTGCGCTACTGTTGAACCAGACTGTATCGCTCTGATAGAGATAAGGCATTGCGCCGCGAAAATTGGCAGCACCGCGAGGGAATCCACCGAGTGCTGTAAGGATGGTTTTTCCGCTCCATCCGTTTTCTCTTAAAACTTTGAGGACGTATGGGTCCCAGGTGATAAGTAAATCTGTCTGCAAAGCATTTTGAAGAACCCACTTATCCAAATCCCGCTTGCTCCAAGGTTCGGGCTTCAACCTAATGACATTATAATGCTGGGCAGTGATTTGTTCTATCCCACTGAAAACCCGGTACAAACTGGATCCCTCATCTTCAGTTCCAGCATGCCGAGTGAGGAGGACTGTTTTCATTTTCATCTTCCTTTCTGCCTATGTCTATGAAAAGGGATGGATGTGTTCACTCTACTTGGAAAGACATAGCAAATCATCTAACATAAACATAAAATTAGGGAGGCGTTTTTCACGATTTATCAGACGATATAGAAACATCGCAATTCCTGAAGAACCGCTTATAAAATCGTTAGAAATTCTATAAAGTTGTTCGCCTGGGAAAGCGATACCTTCGGGTCTCTCTATTTGAAAACGAAGCATACCATCCGTAACGTAGAATGCCGATGAGACATACTTTGCCTCTCCGGTAAAATTAAATGCATCCAATTGTAAATTTCCCAGTCCGGCCAGTCCGGTAAGTAGGGTTGGAAATGCGGTATAATTACGGGTAGTATCGGGCATGAGTTGTTCTAATATATCTTTGTCCGAATCTTCTCCGAAAACAGAGAGATAACGAAGAAGTGCCGTACAAACGCCCGCCGTACCATCTGACAAATAATGGGAATAGACGTTTTGATGGTTAGGCGATACAGAATCTGGCGTGGCTCGAGGAATTCTCATTTTATCCTCTAATTCAACCACTTGTCCTAAATCGTAATCCAAGGCACCTCTACCAGATTCTTTAAATCTGATGTCTCCAGTTAAAAGGTATAGATAGAGTAGAAATAAGGAAATGCCGGATGCACCGCGAGCGTAACCCGACCAGACGTTCCCGCTCATGTCTGGCCAATAGAATCCTTTGTCCGATTCTGATTTTGTCTTGATAAGTTTATCTCCAACACGCGTTGCTTGTTCCAACCAATACGCCTCCTCCGTTTCTCTATAAAAATGAAGGCAAGCCAAACCGAAACCTGTCGCGCCATAGTAGAGATCAGATAAATTCCATAGTAAAGGATGATTGGATGCGATTTTCATTAACTTCAAGGACAACTCTTTTAACCCCAGTTTCCAAAACATCCAAGCGATACCAGACAGTCCGAGATAGAGACCAGGGGGATAGCTATCCTCTGAAATCTCATGCGTTAGCATCCACGAAATCACCCTATCAGGAACTTCCCCTTCTATATATGAAAGCGCGTGAGCCACACCAGATGCTCCATGAGCTACACTTAATGGGTTAGTTATGAAAACAAGAGGGTCTGCAGGAAATAATCTATCTGTTCTATGAAAATCTGTACTGGACTTAATGTAGTCCAATGTTTTATCAAGTACTTTACCAAGTAACTTATCGTCCAGTTCAACTTTCTTTTTCGCTGAGGGAAGCGTGGGTTCAATAGAGATATTTTCTAATCGATTGAGAGTTTCTGATGCTGTGGGGCGAGCATTTTCATCCGAATCAAGGCACTCCAATAATAGTGTTTTCATCTCACCAGAAATGCACTGTTCCTTTTCTGCAAGATCCAGGAAAACGTATTTTGTTTTTTCCTCTAAATTGAAGAGCGAGGGAACGGGCGGATAGATTAAGCTAAATATCAAGGCACCAGAACTATAAATATCCCCTTTTTTTCCCTTCACGCCTCCTGGCGGCGTAAATCCGATGGTCCCAAAACTTGAACTAGGTGATTTAGTGCCTTCTTCCCAAGCAGCTTCCAAATCAATGAGGCGAAACGTCTTATTATCATCAGAAATGATTGTGTTTCCCGGAGAAAAATCATTGATAATGAGGTTGTTGTCATGTGCTGTTTTTACGGCGGACATGAGGTTCAACCAAATTGTGTACAGATTCTCAACAAAAATGTTGGCGTTTTCGGTAAAATCAAGGGTGCCTACCGGGGTGTTAAGGGTATTCCCCGAGATATACTCCTCAACTAAAAAAAGATGTTTCCAATCAAAAAAGAGATCTATAGGTTCAGGGGTAATGCCACTTCCGTTCAGTTTTGTTAATAAATGGTGTTCTTTTTGAAGTCTTGTTATCGCATCTTCATTATTAGACTCGACACTGGTATGGGGTCTTGCCTCTTTAATAACGACCGTCTTTCCAGTATCCATATCCACGGCTTTATAAACGCCTCCTGTAATAGAAAAATGCATCGCTTCCTCAATGCGATAACGTCCTTTCTTCAAGTAAATTGTCATTTCAGGCGACGCATCGGTTTCATTTGTTTCTTCCGCATCAAAAGGATTTGAAACCCACGGTGGTGGATTGAAGAAGGGAGATCTACCATCAGGAATAAGCTCACCATCTGGAGAACGAAGGAGTACCTCTTCATAACCAAATACTGACAGCTGAGGGTACCCCGAAAATGCTCCGTAACGATAAAAAACGACTTGAGAATCCTTATATGGTTTATCTGATAAAATATAAGATCCCTCAAAGCCTGAAAGTTTTTCATGCAAAGCGTTCGCTAGTAATTCAAAATGCGAATCATCTAATGGATAGATTGTGATAAATTTACCGCTGGATTCCCTCGTAGATCCTTTTGACAACAACGTTTGAAAAATAAAAGGATCTGATAGAAATTTGAACGATACTTCACAATCCATACAAACTTCAATACTCCGCTTGAGTATCTCTGATGAATTCCCAGGTAGAGCAGAAACATGAATCTTCCAACCCTGTTTACGCGATTTTTCATATAAAGGAGAAGCCTGCGTCCAAACGCCTGTGGAATATAACCTCCATGATAAAGGCAAAATATTACGCGCTATACTCAGGAATTCAGGAGTAGGAGTATAGTGGGAAAAGGATTCGTACCAATCTGATGGTACGTAACAATGACCTAAATAAAAATCGGGTGAGAAACCCGGATCTGTTACTAACATGACATATATTTCCCTAATTCTAAATAAATCCGGAAGAAAAATCACACATGACAAAAGTGTAAAATTTCACCACTTTAAGGACCACGTATGATTTTTCTTCTCAATGCGAGGAATAACTATCCTCATATCTGTTGCACAAAAGCCGCCTTAATTGTTATGCTACGCTTTCTTGGATACGAGAGTAAAACCCCTCACAGGCGTGCTACAAAAGCGCCACCTTAATTGTTAAGCGGACAGGTGCAAGTTCCAAGAGGAAGATCAATTATTGAACAGTAAGAAGTGCGCGCAAACACCTTAACACTCATTTTTAATTTCTGAAGTGCCAAAATGCGAGTCATAATTATTCTCCTTTTCGCTCCTCAAGGGAGCAGGATAAGTTAAGTGAAAGCGTAACAATAAGAGATTATCTGTGGAGATTATATATCGCTACGCTTTCTTGGATACGAGAGTAAACCTCTCAATTGTTGTGCGGGCAAACACACCGCCTTAGTTGTTAGACACGGTCCCACAAATAGGTCCAGGATCTGCAGCCGAATTCCGACCGCTTACACGCACTCCATCAAGCACTTTAACGACTTGCAATTTCTGAAGTGCTAAAATACGGGTCATAGTTGTTCTCCTTTTGGGGGTTCGCCCCGAAAAATAGGTAAACGCCACATTAGTTGTTAACATTACAGAAACAACTACGGTAGGTGGGAAGTATAGAATAAATGGAGACTAGCTCGCCCGGCGATGCCGCCGAGACGTTTAGTTTCTGAAGTGCTAAAATACGGGTCATAGTTGTTCTCCTTTTGGGGTTCACCCCAAAAAATAGGTAAACGCCACATTAGTTGTTAGCATGACAGCGACAACTAGTGTAGCGGGGAATTGCAGAATTAAGGGAGACCTGATCGCCCGGCGACGACACCGAGACGCTTAGTTTCTGAAGTGCTAAAATACGGGTCATAGTTGTTCTCCTTTTGCTCCTCAAAGGAGCAGGTGAAGTAAGTGAAAGCATAACAATAATAGTTCATCCATGGAAACCATATGTCGCTATGCTTTCTTAGATACGAGAGTAAAACCCCTCACAGGCGTGTTACAAAAACGCCGCCTTAATTGTTAAGCGGACAGGTGCAAGTTCCACCAGGAACATCATATATTGAACGCAGGGAAGTGATCGAAAACACCTTAACACTCATTTTTAATTTCTGAAGTGCCAAAATACGAGTCATAATTATTCTCCTTTTCGCTCCTCAACGGAGCAGGTAAGTTAAGTGAAAGCATAACAATAAAAGGTTATCCATGGAGACTATATATCGCTACGCTTCTTGGATACGAGAGTAAACCCCTCAAGTGTTGTGCGGACAAACACACCACCTTAGTTGTTAAGTGGGCAGGTGCAAGTTCCACCAGGAATATCAGGAAGTATTGAACGGTGGGAAGTGCGCGAAAATACCTTAACACGCATTTTTAGTTTCTGAAGAGCTAAAATACGAGTCATAATTGTTCTCCTTTTGGGGGTTCACCCCGAAAAAATAGGTAAAAGCCACATTAGTTGTTAACATGACAGTAACAACTACGGATGGTGGGAACTGCAGAATGAAGGGAGATCTGCCCGCCCGACGACGATGCCGAGACGTTTAGTTTCTGAAGAGCTAAAATACGAGTCATGGTTGTTCTCCTTTTCGCTCCTCAAAGGAGCAGGTGAAGTAAATGAAAGCGTAACAATAAGAGATTATCCACGGAAGCCCTATATTGCTATACTTTCTTGATGTAAAGTAAAAAACAAAGGATTGTTTTAATTATTGCTGTAAGTACCAGGATTAGTGCCTGGGGTGCACGTGTTTACAGCAGCTGACCGAGCACTCTCATGCTTACCAATCATTTTAGTTACTTTTAGCCGCTGTAGTGCCAAAATGCGAGTCATGGTTGTTCTCCTTTTCACTCCTCAAAGGAGCAGGTGAAGTAAGTGAAAGCGTAACAATAAGAGATTATCCGTAGAGGTTGTATATTGCTATGCTTTCTTAGATACGAGAGTAAAACCCCTCATAGGTGTAGTATAAAAACACTGCCTTAATTATTATGTGGGCAGTAGCAGCTTCCGACACCGGGGATAGTACTGCGCCCCGAAATAATCGTTGTGACATCCTTCGCTAAAGTCAAATTGACTTTCAGTTTCTGAAGAGCTAAAATACGAGTCATAATTGTTCTCCTTTTTGTCGCTTCCTTGAAGGAAGTTGGGATTTCGGAAATAACTGGAAAAACTCAGGATTCTACTTCCACGAATGTTATTTTCCCAGTTCAATTGTAGGAAATGTGAAACCTTGTCACATATCTCCACATTGTAATCAGCAAACAAGAGGTTGAGTTTGTATTATCGTTTCTGCTTTTTGGACAGACGCTTCACACTGAAATGATCGCGAATTTCACGCCTTATTGTGTTCTGGCGGGACTTCACTGTGCCCTCGGGAATGCCTAAATGCTTCCCGATTTCTGCAGCTGTCCATCCCTGCAGCCACCACTCAACCATCTCCACATAAATGGGACCCATCTTATAAGTTATCTCAAGAACCTCTGACCAAAGTGGCTCCCAATGTTGGATACTATTCTGAGCAGTATCGTACAGTTCTTCAGCAAGTTCTGTTACCTCATGGCGTTTTTTAGTCTGCCGCCAATATTCTTTGCACTTGCTGCGTGCTACCTGCTTAATCCATTTATCCACAGCACGAATGCCGTTAGCGTTCTTGCGAAGTCGCTGTATAATAGCAAGGCGCGTGTCTGCGAACACATCCTCTCTTGCGTTGATATCTGGAATTTCATCATGGATGATTTTCCATAATAATGCCTTGTACTTGTTAATGAGTTGCACAAGGGCGATATCGTCACCATTTTGGATTCGTTCAAGTAAAATAATATCTGAAGAATAATTAAGATCTTGAATCCCCATTTACGCCTTACAAGACGGCGAAAAAAGCAAATTAGGTCACTAACTGATAAAAAAGTTGAATTTTTGGAAGCAATTGGGTGTGGAAGTAATAAATGGGATACTGCGACACAGCTCAACTCGTGTCTGAGAACGCACTAATGAAGGTATTAGCATTTGAAATATCAACTCAACAAAGCAGCTGTACCGATAAATTTCGGACGTGTTGGTCACAGGGGTAGACATGTTTAGAGGAAAAGGTTCTTAAAGGCTTCTCTATTATCTTGGTGAAAGGAAATACGTCCTGTTATCACTATGCTGGTATAAAGTTCAATCTGTGTTTGTACTTTTTGCGTGCCTCTTAAGCAATGAAGAAGAAACATGTGTTTTCAAATGCAAAAAGGTTGTTAATCTCACAGAAAAGTGGTATAATGTTTATAGAGAATCCCTTTTATGGTAATACATATAATTAACTCAACTTTGGTGCGTAAATTAAACTTACATTGTCATACACTTTATAAAGTCATACACTTTATAAAGACCTTGTTTTTAGGCGGAAACGTGCATAATTGTAAAAAAAATGAAAAAATCTGAATTTTTATCTAAAAGTTGGCAAAATTACTTGAAATTTTGGAAGGTTTTCAGAGACTTTGATCAATAAGTGAGAGTACTGAGTGTCTCGGATTGGGAGATCGCTTCTACAGAAGAAGGCGTCAGGAATGGGAGTGTCGTCCTATGGAAGGACTGGATGGCTCTGTTAGAAAGGGTGCCCGTGTTGAAATAAGGAAACCTAATGGAGAATGAAAAGGGATAATAAAGTGCTCTGATAAAGTCCTGGAAGGAAAGTAGCAATTTGGATTAAATAATCAAATGGGTTAACATATTGTTTAACAACTTTTTGCATCCCAGATTGAATAACCAATATTGTTCCGGAAAATCTACTTTTTATCAAATCTAAGGAAAAATTAATCAGGCGTGAGTTTTATCAGAAACCATCCATCGTGAGACTTTCTTCATAGTCCAAAATCTGTAGCCCGTAAGCTTAGCGGAGGGCGGGTTTAAAAATAAAACGTCAAAGTCCCAAACCACGATGTTTAACCGCAAGGCATAATTAAAAAGGGAAAATTAAAAAGATGAAAATCGGATATAGCACGTGGGGGATGCCTACCGTCCCCATAGACACCGCGCTCTCCCATCTCGCGAATCTCGGATACGATGGTGTTGAACTCACCATCATCCCGCGCTTTACGACCGAACTCAGCACGCTTGATGCCGCGG
Organism: Candidatus Poribacteria bacterium; assembly: GCA_965220065.1. GTDB lineage: Bacteria > Poribacteria > WGA-4E > WGA-4E > WGA-3G > WGA-3G. The sequence goes on along the minus strand of OZ244804.1, from coordinate 1,018,664 downwards.
AACGGAAACGGATTGCGTCCCTGTTCCAACAGCATAATTTGGCATTGCCAGCCATCGCGGCGCATTCCAGTCTGTTGGAGATAGATCCAGAAGCCCATGCGAAAAACATGTGGCGGTTGAAAGGCGGCGTTGATTTGGCTGTTGAACTCGCGCAAGGGGACGAACCGCCTGCTGTCAATACGACCCCGGGCGGAAAACCGGAAGAATGGGAGTCTAAGAAAGATTTCCTCGCAGAACGCGTGGGAGAACTCGTCGATTACGGGGCATCGCGCGGCGTCACTATCGCTATGGAACCGCATGTCGGTGCGATCATTGATACACCCGCGAAGGTGCTGGAACTCCTTGAAATCGTTAATTCCGAATATCTCAAGGTTAACTTCGACATCAGTCATTTCGATATTGTCGGTATGACAACCGAAGAGACGGTAGCGGCGTTAGCACCGGTATCAGCGCATACACACGTCAAAGACCAGCGCGGCACTGCACCCGACCACGAATTCCTCATCCCCGGTGAAGGTCCTTTCGATTACGTCGACTACCTCAAGCGGATGCAGGCGCACGGTTATGACGGATTCATTACCGCTGAGGTGAGTTTTATGGTGCAAGCACGGGAAGACTACGATCCACTCGCCGCCGCGACGCTCTCTTATGAAACGCTGGCGAACGCTTTTAAAGAAGCCGGAATTGAACGAGGATAGCAATGTCAACTCCGAATATCCTTTTTCTTATGACAGACCAGCAGCGTTGGGACGCGATGAGTTGCAGTGGCGATTGGGTCCAGACCCCCAATTTGGATCGGATTGCCAGTGAAGGTATCCGATTCACAAACTGCGTCACCACATCGCCGGTCTGTATCCCGACGCGACTCAGCTTGGCGACCGGGTTGTATCCCCATAACACGCATGTCTGGAACAACATGAATCACCAGATGCCTGCCGAAACGCCGACATGGATGCAAGCCGTGCGTGATGCTGGATATCGGACGAGTCTTTTCGGGAAAACGCATCTCCATCCGCACAGTGGTGATCTGCGCGAACGCGAAGGGTTAATGAACGCTTATGGATTGGACGATGTGAACGAAATCGGTGGACCGCGGGCAAGCGCGAATGTCTTATCCCACATGACGGCACTGTGGGAGGAAAAGGGTTTATGGGATGCTTACCGCTCCGATTATCGCGAGCGGTTCAGCACGAAGCCGTATCTCGTCCGTCCTTCGACGTTGGGACTCGAAGATTACGCCGATGTCTACGTCGGACAACAGGCGAAGCAATACCTCCAGAATTATGAGCCGGACGAACCTTGGTGCTGCTGGGTGAGTTTTGGTGGTCCGCATGAGCCGTGGGATACACCGGAACCTTATGCCAGCATGTACAATCCGGAGGATATGCCGCCAGCAGTCCCGCGTCCATTTATGGAAAGGCGTCCCACAGGACACTTGGACAGGCTCATGGAGCGTCTGAACCCGGCGTTTGAACCCGGCGAAATCGGAAGACTCCGGGCGAATTACGCAGGTAGCGTGACACTCATTGATGATCAGATCGGCGAGATTCTCGATACAATTGAGGCACGCGGCGAACTCGAAAACACAATTATTGTCCATACCTCCGACCACGGTGAAATGAACGGTGACTACGGACTCATCTATAAAAGCAATTTTCTGAACGGTGCAGTTCGGATCCCACTACTCGTGCGAACCCCTGACAGTACAAACGCGGGGAGTATTTGTGAAAGTCCAGTGGAGTGGATCGACATCGGTCCGACGCTTGTTGAGATGGCGGGTGGCGGGTTAGAACATCGTCAATTCGGAAAATCGTTGTGTCCCGTGTTGACGCAACCTGAAGCGACACACCGAGACTTTGCAATTTCCGAGATAGAAGGCGAGATTATGCTTTTAAATCGGGAATGGAAGATAGCACTCAATGCAAACGGTGAGGTTTATCTTTTATTTCATGTGCAAAACGATCCAAATGAGATACAGAACCTTGCCGGTAGATCTGAAGTTGCGGATATTGAAACGGCGTTGCGCCTGCAAATTTTGGAGTGGCTTGTGCAGACGCAACTGGATGAACCGTTTCGATGAATTAAGCCCTGCCGTAAACGGGGATAGCCGCACCGTTGATGATCGTTGCATCATCGGAAGTGAGGAAACATATCACTTTGGCGACATCGGCAGGTGCTACCCACCGGTCATGCTCCTCGTCCGGCATAGATTCACGATTCGCAGGGGTATCCATAACGCTTGGCATAATCGCATTGACATTTACTCCTGAATCCATCACCTCAGCCGCCAACGACTCGGTCAAGGTGCGGACACCGCCTTTAGAGACACAATAAGCACTCAACCCCGCCTCACCTTTCAATCCGGCGCGTGCGGAAACGTTGATAATCTTGCCGTAGCCGCGTTCCGTCATGTGTGGTATTGCTGTTTTACAACACAGAAAAACCGATTTGAGGTTAAGGTTCATCATGAAGTCCCATCTGCTCTCTTCAAGTTCCGCAGTTGGAATCCCGCCGACAAACCCACCCACGATGTTCACCAATACGTCCAGCGAACCGAATTTGGATAAGAATTCCTCGACGGTTTTCTGAACCTCGGCTTCCTCTGTAACGTTCGCAAAGAGGAAGGTGACATCGTCAAAAAAGTCCGAATTGAACTCTTTGAAGCGTTCAACTTCATCATCAAACAGATACGTCACAGCGACGTTATCGCCTTGGGCGAGATACGCTTTGGTGACGGCACTCCCTAATATACCTGTGCCGCCGGTAATGAGGACATTGCGGTTCTGTTTTGTCATTTTTCATTTTCTCCATTTGGTTTAGTTGTTGTATATAACTTTAAGTGAAAACATTTCAAATAACCCCGATGCCGGGGCGGTTTGGTAGTATCAATTGTCCCTTATCAAGGCTTACACCGGTATAGGGATCGTTTGCAATGAGCAGATGACCATCGAGATCGGCATAATCTACGAGAGGCGTCAGGTGTGCAGCGGCGGTGATACCGAGTGAACTCTCTATCATACAACCCAGCATAACGCTTAAACCGTGTGCACGAGCAACATTTATCATTCGGTGTGCTTCAAGCAATCCACCACACTTGACGAGTTTGATATTGATCCCATCAATGCATTCAGCGAGCACCGGAATGTCGCTTGCCCGCTTGGCACTTTCATCGGCAATAATCGGTAACTCTGAGTGTTCACGGACAAACTTGAGTCCAGGAAGGTCATAGGGTTTTGTAGGTTGTTCCACCAATTCAACGCCATACCGAGCGAGGTCGCGAATCTTACGAACGGCTTCCTTCGGTGTCCACGCTGTGTTCGCATCGACATAGATAGGTTTATCTGTGACCTCGCGAAGTTTCTGAATTATCTCAATATCCTGCGGTGTACCGAGTTTAACTTTCAAGATCGGATACGCTTCAGCATGCCGAGTTTTCTCTGCCATCACTTCAGGTTCATCCAGTCCGATGGTGAACGATGTGCAAGGGGTCTTCCGAGGGTTGAGTCCCCAGAGTTGATAGAGCGGGACACCGAGCTTTTTACCGAGGCGATCGTGCAATGCCATATCAATGGCGGACTTTGCTGCGTAATTACCACCGAGCGTTGCTTCGACGACCTCCATAACATCATGGATTGCATCAAGATCTTTGGGAAGTGCTGGTGCAATGGTTTCCAATGCGACACTCACCGTCTGAACGGTTTCACCATAAAACCGAGCGGGTGCCGCCTCACCGATACCACCATCAATCTCCACGGAGATCACCTGTCGGAACGCATCTGTCGCGCGGCGCGCAATCTTGAACGGATGCTGGAGTTGTAAATCTGTGATTTGTGTTTTAATTATACCTTGCGGTTCGTTCAGGTGAATTTGGGTCATGACGTTCTCTGACGTATATCTGGGGGAAACACCCCAGCAAAAACCCTGCGCCGTTGTTGCAGGCTACGCGGTTTGGTTTAATTTTTTCTAATAGGAAGAATACGCTTGCATCTCTTGTAAGTACACCATAAATCGCTTCTGTTTTTCTGCTGCAATTTTTCCATTACCCTTTAGAAACGTCCATGCGCCGAGGAAGATTACATAAGCCTCCCGCGCAGCAGAAGCATTCGGGCGATTTAAAGATTGAATTTGAAGTATCATTGCCATCTTGTTCGTCTGCTGGATTTCAGGGGTCGTTCTGTCTTGAACAGTGACAATTGGGGTTTCATAGAGTGTACTGTTGAACTGTTCAAGTATCCGCTTTAGAAACGTTTCTGTTCCCTGATTGCCTCGGTAGTGTGCCGCAATCACAGCGGATTGTCCCTTACGCCATTCCGCATGATTAATTTGCAAATAATACCCGCTATCCTTGATGGCGTTAACCTTCTCGATCCGTTTCTCCACAGACATTTTTAACCCAGAGGTATGAATATTATAAACCTTTGCCCCAGCGAGTTTCAACATTCCTTCCAATCTCGTGATGAGTTCCAGTGTTTCAGACGTATCTGTTTGTGAGTCGAGAACAATGGTGGTCGAAGCAAATGCACCATCGGCAATTGGGTGAAGTTCAACGTCAACGACCGTTGCTTGATTCGGTTGAATGTGAATCTTACGTTTGTCGGGATAGTAGCCTGACTTGGAAATGTGAAGCGTCGTTTCGCCGAAATCCTTCGATTCGGAATCGGTTGTGATGAAAAAGTGTCCCTCGGTATCTGTAGATGCTGTCAAGCCCGAATTGGTTTGTAATTGTACATCTTGGAGTGATTCTCCGGAATCCGCATTACAAATTTGTCCTTGCACAATCGCGCCGTCAACCTTCGAGAAATGGATCGTCAAGGATTGGCGCGTCTGTCTATAGGAGGCTTCCACTGTTGCTGTACCCAGCGCATCAGGGGCATAGAGATAAAACTGTGCAGAGCCATTCTTTGAGAGTCGGCGCGTCTCTACGAGTGTTCCACTTGACGAGTGTGCGTAGATCGGTTCATCGTCAGCAATTGGCATTCCCTCAGCATCACGGGCAGTTACAGAGATACCGACGTAACTTCTCCCATCAGCAGGAAGTGTGTCTGTCCATGCACTGAGATCTAACGCCACTGCAGGCGGTGCCACCTTAAACCATTGCGATAGAGGTAGACTGTGATTACCGTAATAGTTCACCAATTCAGTCTGGACGACATGTACACCGTTCGGTAACGGTTTCTCAATGGAGACAGTAATCCGGTCTGTCCCGCGATCGTAGTGGTAGGGAACATCCACGTTATCAACTTTAACTCGGATGGAGTCGGTGAAAATCTGTTGGCGTTTAAGCATCCACGCGCCGCGCTCATGGAGCCCGTCCATCACCTGAATCTGGAGGAGCGGCGTTTTCGTTTGGATGACAGAGGCGTGTTGGGGTTCTATCAGAACACCTTTCGGAAATCCGCCCTCAACGTAACGAGCAATGCCAAGAAGATAGCCGTATGCCTCCTTTCTCAGATAGTCCTTCTCTGTCAGTCTTGCCTCTTCCTCTGGATTCGAGAGAAAAGATGCCTCACACAAAACTGCCGGACATTTGGTCAGTCGCAGCACTCCGAAGCCGGAAGCCGCTATTAATTTATCTGAATACAGTCCCGATGCCGGAGAGGTGGGTAATTGTAGCGCGTCCGAGACGCCTTGCTGGATATAGCGTGCAAGATCGAGACTTTGGCGTGAGTCGTCTGCATCGCCGTGATACCATGTAGAGGTATAGTTAACTTTTGGATTATCAATCCCGTTATGGTGCAGTGAGATAAAGAAGTCAGCACGACTTTCGTTGGCAATTTGACTGCGCATCGGTAAACTCACATAAGAATCATCAACGCGCGTCATAATGACAGTCGCCCCGACTTTCTGTAACATCTCGCGTAGGTGAAAGGCTACCCGTAGATTAACTTCAGCCTCCCGAACACCTGTTGGTCCCCGTTTGTAATCTGGCACATGACCTTGGCCACCGTGTCCGGGATCCAGACAAATTTTGAAACCTTTGAGGTGCCGAGTGTAAGGTGGAAATTCAGAGTGGGAGGGGATTTGCGGCTCTATAAGTTCTTGGCGTTGAGAACAACCTACAAACAGCAGAAAAATCAAAATTTTTAATTTTTCCTTGCGGTTCGATGAGGTGGGTTTTGGCATTTGACGTGCCTTTCCGTCCAGCCGCCCTCCATTTCATTACGGGCTGCGTATTTTGGATTTTGAGAAGACTTTTAATTTTTCCTTGCGGTTCGATGAGGTGGGTTTTGGCTCTCTGGTGCCTTGGCGTACGCCAAAACAGGATGAATTGTTACCAAAGCACCGCTTCACTGACGACTGACTGCTGACTGCCGACGGCTACGCGACTTGGGACGACCCAGGATTTCAGAAAGAATGATGCCTTGACGGAAAGTTTGTGGCGACAAATTCAGCAGTGATGTCGCTGGGACAGATCGCCTGCCGGTTGAAGAATCTACAGGTACCGGAGGCGGTTGGGGGCGTGGTGTCTCAACAACCGGCTCGGGGCTCTCCGATTCAGAAGGTGTTGGTTCTTCAGCGACCGGGATGTCTTCTTTTTCATCCTGCTGCAGAATCATCTGCTCCAGTTGCGTCTCGAACGGGAAATCTTCCATGAAAGGGGGCGGTGCCTCGTCGTTCTCCGACATCGCACGTTCATCCCCTTTTCTTTCCGCATTCCGTTGTTGTGCTTTCCGCCGACGCGAATTGCTCAAGATGGAGATCAAAATCACGATAAGCAGCGGTGCCAACATCTGAATAATACTTTCCATTTTTTAATTTTTCCTTGCGGTTCGATGAGGTGGGTTTTGGTATCTGACGCGCCTTTCCGTATATCTGAAGAAATTGAGGAAATTGAGGAAACACCCTATCAAAAACCCCCAGCAAAAACCCCCAGCAAAAACCCTGCGCCGTTGTTGCAGGCTATGGGTTTGGTGTAATATTTAACTGAGAACTGAAACGACTTACGAAAGTCCGAGTGAATGCGCAGACCGGGTTGTATCCATTTCTTGTGTGCCACCGGGTGAAGCAATCGACTGACGCATTTCTGTATCTGCGAGGATATTACGGAGTTCGTAATACGTCATCACACTCATCCGCTGGGAATCAAAGGTATCCGAGATAGCAAGCGGCACCTCCGCTTCCGCCTCAATCAGTTTGACGGTCATCTCTTCAACTAACGCTTTATTTTCTTCCTCTTCCGCTTGTGCGCGTGCGCGACGTTCCTCCGCTTTTGCGCGTGCTATTTTGAGTTCAGCCTGCGCTTGGTCGGTCTGTAATTTCGCACCGACATTCTCACCAACATTTATATCAGCGATGTCGATAGACAAAATTTCAAAAGCAGTCCCCGCAGCTAAGCCCTTTGCGAGCACCGTCTCTGAGATGCGAACTGGATTTTCTAAGACTTGCTTATGGCTTCCCGATGAGCCGATCGTCGTGATAATCCCTTCGCCGACCCTCGCACGGATCGTATCTTCAGTCGCACCGCCGACGAGACGATCGATGTCGGCTCTCACCGTAACGCGCGCTTTCACAATTAACTGGATACCATCACGGGCAACGGCAGTGATACCACCACTGGGGTCGTCTCTGCTGGGGATGTCAATAATCTCCGGCGTAACGCTGACTTGAACGGCTTGTAAGACATCTCGACCTGCGAGATCGATTGCCGCCGCCTGCGCGAAACCGAGATCAATGTTGGCTTTATCTGCGGCAATCAATGCCGATACGACACTTGCAACACGCCCTCCAGCAAGGAAATGTGCTTCGAGATCGTCAAGGGATAGGCTTAATCCTGCTTTCGTCGCGTTGATCTGAGGTTCTACGATCGCAGTGGGTGGGACGCGCCGCAAACGCATCGCGACCAGATCAAAGATCCCAACCTTCACACCCGCCGCAATAGCGGTAATCCATAGACCGATCGGAACGAGCCAACTAATAGTAATTATGAACAGGATAAGCAGGACAGCAATAATTGCGATCATTGTTGGTGCCATGTCTAATATTCTCCATTTTTTTATAGTTGTCAGTTGTCAGCGGTCAGCAGTCGGTTAAGAAGCACTTTTGTAACAATTCACTGCGCTCTGGGAATATTCCAAACTGGGAAAGATTGTTACAGAAAACTTCTTTAACTGACGACTGATAACTGACAACTGATAGTCATTCTATTGTTGCTCTGTATCAGTGTTCAAATTGCCTTCACGGAACGCATTTGCCAAAGAACGCGGGACTTGCGCTTCTGCTTCAACGACTTTCGCACGCATCTCTTGGACACCTGCAGTCATTTCCTGCTTCTGAGCGACCGCCATCGCGCGCCGCTCTTCCGCCTTCGCCTGTGCGACGACCAAGTCCGCCTCGGCTTGCTCCGCTTGGAGTTCCGCACCGATATTTTTCCCAACGTTGACATCAGCAATATCAATAGAAAGGATTTCAAAAGCGGTTCCAGCATCAAGCCCGCGATCAAGTACCGTTTTAGAGATGATGTCTGGATTTTCAAGTACGTCTTCGTAAGTTTCAGAGGCACCGATTGCGCTGATGATTCCTTCGCCGACACGCGCGATGATGGTCTCTTCACCCGCACCCCCGACGAGCCGATTGATGTTCGTACGCACTGTAATACGGACGGTGGCTATCAGTTCAACGCCATCTAAAGCGAGCGCACTGATTTTCGGTGTTGTAATTACCCGCGGATTGACGCTGACCTGAACGGCTTCAAAGACATCGCGTCCAGCCAAGTCAATCGCAGCAGAGCGTTGAAAATTTAACTCAATTCTCGCCTTATCTGCGGCGATGAGCGCGCTGACGACATTAAGCACATTACCACCAGCAAGATAGTGTGCCTCTAATTCGGCAGTCACTGCCTTCAAACCAGCCTTGTGTGCACTGATTAACCCCTTCACGATAACATTTGGGTTCACCCGTCTAAGGCGCATCCCGATCAAGTCAAAAATTCGGAGAGGAACTCCCGCTGCTACAGCGGCGATCCAGAGTCCAACGGGAACGAACCAAAAAAACGCGATGATAAATATTAGGACAACAAGGGCGATTCCCCCTGTAAATAGATCCACCATTATCTGCCTCCATGGATTAGCCGTCGGCAGTCAGGTCGGATTTTTTTTCAAAAAATCCTTTCAGCGGTCAGTAGAAGCGGGTATCGTTTAACGAAGATATCCTCTTTGCTGATTGCTGATTACTGATTGCTGACAACTATTGCAAACTACGGACTACGACACGACTGCCCTCTACAAAAATTACTTCGATTTCGGTATCGGCAGGAACAAATTCACCCTGTGTGACAATATCAACACGGTGTCCACTGATAAGCGCGGCCCCTGCGGGTCGTAGCGGTGTCAATGCCTTACCGGACTTCCCAACTAAACTCGCCAATTCCGACGGAGGTGCGTGGAATCCCTCCGCCTTATCTTGCGTTTTCCTCAAGATAAAGGCGTTACCAGCAGGCGTTGCACGCATGATCGATAGCCCCACAATTGCCAGTGGAATGACACCTACCAGTGTTGCCCCCGTATAAGTCAAAGCCGTCTGGAAGCCGAATTTCCACCAAGCGACCCCGACCCCTATCAATATAAGGAAACATCCCGGCACACCTGCTGCTCCAAAGCCCGGAAGGATGAGCAACTCAATAAATACTAACAGGATTCCGATGCCTATCAGGAAGATTAAAAACCACATCATTTTTTAATTTTCCTCTTTTAATTTTTCCTTGCGGTTCGATCAGGTAGGTTCAAACCTTGACGTGCCTTTCCGTAGACCCGCCTGCGCCGTTGTTGCAGGCTACGGGCTTGGGTATAACGAAGACCTCTTAACCGACAACCGACTTTTTAATTTTTCCTTGCGGAGGAAAAACGTGCGTTTGAACTTTGATGTGCGTTCCGTCTATCCACCTGCGCCGTTGTTGCAAGGCTACCTGTCTGAGTTAGCACAATTATAGGACACATTGACCGAGTAAAAAATTAATCATCTTCAACGGCTTCTACGAAAACTTTAGAGCCTTCCACACTGACAACTTTGATGTTGCTATCTTGTGCAATAAAATCGCCGACGGTGACGACATCTACCCTGTTATTAGCGATTCGAGCCGTTCCAGAAGGACGCAAAGGCGTTAAGGCTGTCCCAGATTGTCCGAGATACGCCTGAAAATCCTCGGAACTCGACGAGTGGTATCCGCTTTCGGTATCCATCACTGTTGACAAAGCGAGCCTCCGAAAGAGCTGCGTCTCAGGTAAATAAAAGGCGGCGAGGATAACCAGTCCGGCACTCATAATCACGGAGATTGAGAGCCACATAACCGCTGTACGGAATTCGTAAGCCTTATCGAAAACGAAGAAGATGCTTCCTATCATCAGCGTAATACCAAGGATTCCAGCGACACCGAAGCCGGGGATCACAAAGACCTCCAATGCGATGAGTCCCAGTCCGATAAGGAAAAGGAGGAATGCCCATTCCGCACCGATTTTCGTCAGCATGTGTCCACCGAAGAAAAGTCCTACACACAATAAACCGAGGAACCCGGGGATACCGAAACCGGGTGTACGAATCTCTATAAAGATACCGAGGATTCCTAATGAAAGGAGAAGCGAACTGATGAGGGGATTTGTGATAAAGAAGACAATCCTATCGGCGAGTGTCGCCTCGACCTCAGTAATTCGTGCGTCCGCTAACGTTTTCAGGCGGTTAATTTCTGAAACACCAAAATCCTGTTCTCGTCGCGCGATGCCGTCTTCTGTGAGAGGTAGTTTCGTTCCATTAACCTCAACAATTTCGTATTGCGCCAATAGTTCTGTGAGGGTTTCGGCTTGTGCGTCTGCGAACCCGTATTCTAATGCTTGTTGGGTGGATAAGGTGAGCAGTTTTCCTTGGGCACAGAGGATTTCCATCTCTTCGCCTTCTTCTTCACGCGCAGCGTACTCTTCGGGTAGAAGTTTAATAATCTGACCATCTGCGAGTTTAACAAGGACGAGTTCTTTGTCTACCATCGCTTCGGCAATGTCAGGGTTTCGATCCTCGCGTTCTGCCGTCGCACGGATAGTTCCTTGAATATAAGAGATTGCCTTTTCCCCAACCTCCTGTCCTTGAATATTAACAGGTGCCGAATCACCGATGGTCCCTCCCGAAGTCATGACGATCTGATTACAAGCGATAGAAATCATCGCACCGGCAGATATAGCCTGTCGATTGACAAAAGCGATTGTGGGAACTTGTGTATCCTGAATAGATCGGATGATATTTACGGCAGAATCTACTCTACCGCCCGGTGTATCCACATCAAAGACAATAGCATCAGCACCAGCCTCCTCTGCTGTTTGAATGCCATCGCTGATGTAGGTGCCGAGTCCGCTCCCGATCTCGTTCCGAATGTCAATCACGTAAACCAAAGCGGTGTCCTGAGCGGATAGATCGCCAATCGTGAAAAGACACCCCATCAAAAGGAACGCGTAAATCGGAAAATGTATTTTGCGTCTCATGGAATCACTCCTTATCCGTATCTCTGTTCGGATTACGGATCCCACCGTTTCTGACTCTGAAATATTTTTTAAGCAAGTTTGAGTATTAACGCTCAAGTTCTGAATCCGCGATTAGGCTGAAAAGTTGGAAGCATGGAAGGTTGGAAGATGGCGGACCCGGTGATTCTTCCAATCTTCCCGCGCTTCCACCCTTCCTCAAAACTTAGGATTGATTTTTTATATTGCTTAGGTAATAGTTTAAACAATTAACGATTAATTCAATTATACCCTAAGACGACGATAAACGTCAAGACCGATTTGCAATTCAATTTGATATAAATTCTTCTTGGATCCATGTGTGGAGGACATGGTTCAGGATAAGATGGACATCCTCAACGGGACCGTAGCGATCGCTATCTACAACGACGTTCACATCACAAATCGTTGCCAACGTGCCTCCACCGAAGCCACTCCATCCGATTGTTTGGCATCCAATATCTTTGGCGTGTCGCATAGCCCGAAGCACATTTTCTGAATTGCCGCTTGCACTGATACCGATAACGACATCGCCCGGGTTCACAAGATTTTTCAACTGTTCAACGAAAACATCCTCATAAGATACATCGTTTGACCATGCGGTCATTGTCGCGACGTTATCCGTCAAACTCATAACACGGAAGCGGGGTTTGCCGGGAACGCTCGTGCCTTTTCCTAAGTCGCAGGCAATATGTGATGCTGTGGAGGCACTGCCACCGTTCCCAATCACAAAAATTTGCTTTTCGGCGTAATACGCTTCCATGATTACATCTATAGAACGCCGGACATCTGCCAGTGTGAGTCGCTCTAAAACACCTTGCAAGTGGGAAATATAACTCTGAATTCTCTCCATTTATAGTAAATCCTATAATTATTTGAGCCTCCACGGTAGGCGAGGTTTGAAACCTCGCCTACTTGGGTGCGTCTATAAGTGAGTAGATGGTCAGCAATTTTCAGACGACTAATGCGACAGCGGCGAGGTCCCCCAACGCATCACCTAATTGGGCAGGCGCGATATTAACCACTTCTGCGGGACGGGTCATAGCGAACTGTGAAACTGTCTCCCGAATCGGATCGAGCAAGAGGTCGCCGGCGGCAACCGCAATAGTTCCAAGTAAAACGATGTCAGGATTTAATATGTTGACCAGATTTGCGATACCCCACCCCATGTAATATGCCGTCTCCTGAACGAGTTCCAAAGCCAAAGCATCACCCGTGCGCGCTGCGGCGAGTACATGCTCCGACTTGACATCTTCGATACGTCCGTCGGCAAGGGTTAACAGTGCTGTTGATGGTTTTTCATCCTCAAGTTGTTTTTGTATCGCGGCTTGTGCGCGTCGTGCGATAGCAGGACCGGAGCAGAGTGCCTCAAGGCATCCCTGTTTTCCACAGCCACACCGCGGTCCATTCGGCAGAAGTATCTGATGCCCTACCTCACCCGCACTGTCATTGGCTCCATGGTAGATCTGCCCGTCGATAACAATACCACCCCCGATACCTGTACTCATGGTCATATAGAGGACAGCAGTGTAGCCGCGTCCACCGCCGAACCTAAACTCTGCGAGCGCACTGGCATTCGCATCGTTCTCAATCGTCACCGGCACCTGAAATTCGGATTCCAGCCGTGTCTTAAGCGGGAGTGCGTCCCATCCGGGTAAATTCGGCGGTGAATAGACAATCCCTGTCTTTGTATCCAGCGGACCGCCGCAACTCACGCCTATTGCTGAAATAGCCTTCTGTTCCAAGCCAGCTTGACTGACAACCTCGCGAACCATATCGAACAGCAAGCCAATCGCGTATTCCGGTCCCTTTTCTGAGAGTGTCGGTTTACGTACCTTGCCGAGGATCTGTCCAGTCTCATCAGCGACAACAGTCGCGAGTTTCGTTCCACCGATGTCAATGCCTACAACGTGCTTCTTCATACGCCTGTCCCTCTCTGAAGGAAAAGGTAAATTGCGTCATTGACGGGCGATGAATCGCCCTACTACGAACAACTCTACTTGTAGTAGTGCTATTTATAGCACGTTCCGTAAATTGTTAGACCATTAACACCTGTATTACAACTCATAATTCAGGGCGCGTAGTGCCGGATATATCTGTTCGTATGCTTTCAGTTTCTCGTCGTAACGCTGCGCGTGTTCGGCACGGGGATAATACACATTGCGTGGCGTGACCAACTGCTCGACCGCCGTTTCAATGGAATCGTATTTGCCTATTGCTGTGCCAGAAAGGATAGCAGTGCCGAGACAGACACCCTCCGATATATCAAGGGCAATCACCTTTTTCCCAAACATATCCGCTTTGAGTTGGAGCCATTTTTCGGATTTCGCTCCGCCGCCGATGGCGCGGACCTCGTTTATCACAACCCCTGCGTCTTGAAGCATAGCGAGATTCTGTTTAATTTCGTAGCTAATACCTTCCAGAATCCCTTTGATGAGTTCGCTTTTCGTGGTCGAAAGCGTCAGCCCGACAATTGCTCCCTTCGATTCCAAATCGAGATATGGGGTTCCTGAACCCGTGAAGTGTGGCAGCACCATGGCTGTCCCCGGGGAATCAGGGAGTTCCTGCATCAGTAAATCGTAGACATCGCGTCCTTCTGCGTCTGCTTGTGCGAGTTCTGCTTGTGCGAGCGTATCTCTAAACCATCGCAGCACAACGCCACCACTGGATACGAATCCGAGTGTGACATATAATCCATCAACAACATGTGGATAACAGGCGAAATTCCCGTCTATCATGTCTTGGTTAATGACGGGTTCCGTGAAAGCAGGTGCGATACATTCAACAGTGCCGGTTGCGTCCATTACCTCACCGCTCCGAATAATACCGGCACCTAAGGCACCACACGGTTGATCATGTCCACCCGTAACGCATACCACGCCCTGGGGTAGACCCAGTTCATCAGCGACCTTGGAACTGACCTCGCCGATTGGCGTACCTGATGGCGCGGCGTCTGGAAAGAGTGCCGCATCTACATTTGCTAGACCGAGCATCTTTTCCGACCAAGTTTTGTTGATAATGTCAAACGCCATCGTGCGTGCAGCGAGAGAATAGTCTACCACAGGCGGGACACCGAGTTTAAAATAGACGAAGTCTTCAAAACCGAGGAATTTCCACACCTGTTGATAGAGGGCGGGTTGATTCTGCTGCATCCAGATGAGTTTCGCCAACGTATGAATATCGCTCATCGGCATTCCGGTGATTTGCATCACCTCTAAAGGCGTTATCTGTTGCTTCAACACATCACAGATGCCGGTTGTCCGAGCATCGAAAGTGGTAATGGCGTTCGCTAAAATCTGACCATCGGCGGATACCGGTGTTACCGCTTCGCCCTGTGAAGCGACACTGATTGCCTCAATTGGATCGGATTTCGTTTGTAATGCAACCTGCTGAATACCGGTCGCTATGTTTTCCCAGACGACGTTCGCGTCCAGTTCCGACCAGCCGGGTTGCGGATGGATCAACGGATATTCGCCATACGCCTGTGCGAGCGTCGTTCCATCCTCGCGGAAGGCGATAACCTTACACCCCGTTGTTCCAACATCTATACCCAAAAGACTCATTGCTTTCTTTTCTCCTTGATACGAGATGCGACTATCATATCATAGGTTGCGGATTCATGCAAGCATTTGTTGTTGGTTGGCTATTGGAAATTATAGGGATGTCAATGTACCCGCGCCTAAAGGCAGGGGGCTTGTTAAAAAACAAACCCTATCGGTCTACCGATAAGTTTCTCGTTTCATCGAGGGTGGTAACCCACCGCTCTCCACGAAGGGCGCAAGTCGCCCTTAAGAGTATATTGAGTGCAGCGTTGTGGTCTCGGTCTAAAGACGTGCCACAAAAACTGCAATCAAAAGTTCGTATCGCCAGCGAGAGTTTCTTTGGCGATTTTTCACCGCAAGCTGAGCAAGTTTGCGAAGTGTTCTTGGGATCGACTTGATGGAAATGGAAACCGTCTCTTTCGGCTATGTTTCTTGCCCATTGAAAGAAGGTTGCCCAAGAGGCATCGGTTATGCTCTTGCTAAGGTGTTTATTTTTTACCATATTGGAGGTATTTAGATTCTCGGCTATCAACACATTATTTTTCTGATGGTGGTAGAGTTTGTAGACGAGTTTGCCGATAAAGTCTTTGCGTTTATTTGTTGTCCGTTCATGGTGTAAAGCGAGTTTGTGTTTTTGTTTCTGCCAACGATAACTGCCTTTTTTCTTTCGAGAAAGGTCTTTAGAGTGTTTGCGGAGCAGTCCTTCGGCTTTGCGATACCAGCGCGGGTTCTCCTCTTTTTCACCTTCGGAAGTCGTTAGATAGTCTGTCGTGCCAACGTCAACTGCGACAGCGGCCGTGGGTTCAACTTTTGGCGTGTCGGGTATTTCACAAGAGATATGGGCGTACCACCCCGATGCTTTTTTGACGATTGTGACCTCTTTTGGGTCACCTTGTAAGGGACGGTGCATACGTATCTTGATTTCACCTAACTTCGGCACTCTCAAACGGTCATGCCGAGTGCCTGTTTCGCGAATCGGATTTTGGCGAACACGTTCACCCGTCTTGAGTTTGTATTTTCGCAAACAGTAGGTTAGAGAACGGATACGCGTTTTGTAGCGAGGATAGCCTTTTTTCGATGCACTTTCTTTACAACGCCTACGAAACGCATCAAAGGCTTTGTCAACGCGTTTGAGGATGGAAACTTGGAAATCTTGAGGCACGGAGCGAAAATCGTCATGTTTTTCACGCGCTATCGTCAAAAGGGATTGTTGCTCGGACTGCGTGACGAAACGACCTTCTGCTTCGTGCGTAAACTTGCGATTGTTGCGCGCAGAATTCTGAAGTTCACACAAATGGTCAAACCACGCGAACAATGTTGATTCCTGTGTTTTTGTAGGATACACAGGATACTTGAAGGTTAATCTCATGGTATATCCGTTATCCGTTTTTTTACCCTGTATAGTGGGTGGGACCGACACGTTACCAAGCGGTAACGCTATACATGTTCGGTCCAACGGATACCTATATTAAACCACAATTCATGAAAAATGTCAAGTGTTTTAAAAAATGCTTTGGACTCACACACGAGGGTGGATTTTCCTCCCCTGCCTAATGAAGTTTCAGAATTTAATTGGGTTCAGGGCACCAATACCATAACACATTTCTTGGGATAAATAACTCTGACGTGCTAAGGGGGTTTTCGTGCTCGTCTCTGTGCAATCTTTTGACAAGGTCGGTTGGAGATAGAAGCGAAACTCATCTTGATAAACCACGACGTGTGTTTCTGGCTGCTCACAAGTTTCTGCGAAAACTTGCTCTACACGCGAAAGTTTTTCAGCATAATCGGCATCGGGACTTCGCACGTAGTCCCTGGTACGCTTATAGCTGATACCTAAGCGTGAAGGGATTTGATGCGCACCCGAGACACAGATGTCCCGTAGCCACGGCACGACCTGACCCAGCGTCGGCAGCGTCCAGCGAGTTTGATGCGGATTTATTTCTTCCACAGGACCTCCAATGGCTGCTAAGACCTCCGACTCGGCTTCTTCCGGCGACTTGGGAGAAAAAGCAGGTTTCCGACCCCTACCGGGTCTATTGAATAAGCCTCGGATTCCGTGTCCACGGTAGCGACGCAGCCACGCATAAACCGTGTCAGGAGCCCGGGGTTTCAACAGTCGGCTGCGGGCAACTTCATGCGGAGAAAAACCGGCATGAATCTTCAAAATCGCAGTCGCCCGTTCTCGAAGATAAGCCGGTTCACCTTTATCTCGAAGCTCAACGAGGGATTGGGTTTCGGATGCACTTAACTCAAGCCTATGGTGTTTTGCCATGAGAGAATACCTCCTTTGGTAGGAGGATAACACAAATAACTATATTACCGATTTATTTTTTCAAACTTCATAAGGCAGGGGTTTCCAATCCGTAAACTTTGATGAATGCCTTATGGCATCCCCCGGAGTCCAACCGAGTTGACTCGTGCGTTTGTAGCAAAAAATATTTGCTTTTAAGTGTATTTTGTGATATGATTATTGTATCACGGTGGCAGACATAACGAGCGTAACTGCCAGGTTACGTGTCTGCCTACCCACTCGTTAGGGGTTAAAGCCGTGAGCTAAGACACACAAAATTACATTAAATCCGAACTACGATCAGATTGCGTGGTTCTATCAGCAATGCGGAGCAAGCCGTCCGCATGGCAGGCAAACGTATCAAGTTACCCAAAAAAGGTGGATACCGATGACAAAAAAGAGAAGTATCAGCCTTATTTTTAGAATTTTTAAACTATTGCGTAAGTCCTACTAAATTCATTCGATCCTAACGGAAAAGCCCCAGAGTCGCTGCTGATGGCTTTTTCGTAGATTCAGTGTGCAGACAAAGCAATGGTTTCTGAAATACTTCTGCACCTGCGAAGGTCCAGCACTTAAACTGCTTAAAATATGAGACTCGATAGAAATCAAGAAAAAGCCGTGCATCATGTCACGGGTCCGGCTGTCGTCATCGCGGGACCCGGCAGTGGCAAAACGACAGTCGTAACTGCACGGATTCTGAACCTTATCCAGACGCACAACATCTCACCTTCACAAATCCTCGCGATCGCCTTTAATAGAAAAGCCGTTGAAGAGATGGAAATGCGTATTTGGCGTAGCTTGCAAGCCAAATCTTGCTTGACAAAAGTGCGTGGACTCGCTTCATCAAAATCTTCCGATGAAACGGCAACGTCCCAAAAACCTGTAATCCGAACGCTTCACGCTTTCGGTAAAGATATAATCACTGGAAACTATGAACGCGCGGGATTTAATCAAGAACCTGATATCTGGACTGGGCAGATAGATAAAATTATCGCGGAAGAACGGAGACAGATTGAACAGGAAGCCTCCGATGCCTCGGTTGCTATCTATAAAATAGAAAGCAAAAGCACCGGTAGGTGCTACATAGGACAGACGATAAACCCAGATCGACGGCGGAAGGAACACTTTGACCACTCATCAAACGACAGACTCCGGCAAGCGATCCGATCTGAAGGTGAAACACAATTCAGTTTTGATGTGCTTGAATGGGTGCAAGGACGAGCGGCGAATCGTCGCGAGGCACACTGGATTGCGTTCTATAGAAACCGGGCAGATGTGTTTAATCGTGCCGATCCGTTGCGGGTACAGTATAGCAAC
This sequence comes from Candidatus Poribacteria bacterium, assembly GCA_965220065.1. GTDB lineage: Bacteria > Poribacteria > WGA-4E > WGA-4E > WGA-3G > WGA-3G. The sequence continues at coordinate 1,000,041 of OZ244804.1, read as the reverse complement.
CAACTCATGCTTGAAATGTTCTGCCAGCATTTTGAGATTCCATACACAGCACACCTTGATAGAGATCCCGACTTTGAGAATCTTCGCGATCGCTTCAACGACATAAAAGAGACCGTTATGCGAGCAAAACGGCAGATCACCACAGGACTGTTCGACCCAACGATGCTTCAGGATCGTGTAGTGCAGGCGTTTGCCGTAAAATACGAAACGCTCAAAACTGAGGCAAACGCTGTCGATTTCGAGGATATGATTATCCACGCCGCGAATTTGCTTGAAACATGTCCTGATCTTCAGCAAACCTACCACGACACATATCCGTATCTCCTTGTTGACGAATTCCAAGACATTTCACCTGCTGATTTTCGACTGATTTCGCTTTTATCTGAGAATCTCTTTGCTGTCGGCGACGACGACCAAGCGATTTATGGGTTCCGCGGTGGCGATTCCGAAATTATGCAGGCATTCACCTCTCGACGGGGTGTCGCAAAATACGAAATCACGCGGAACTATCGCTCCACGTCAACGATCGTTGAACACGCAAGAGCCTTGATTGAGCGAAACGCGCAACGCATCAGTAAAGACCTTCGGGCGCAGAACCCGACGCAACAGGACATAAAAATCGTCAACACAACGCCTGAAACTATAGAAACCCTCCTACGCTGTGAATTGAAATCCTCTCAGGAAACCGCTGTTTTGGCGCGCACCAACTACGAAACCGACCAGATTCAAGAGATGCTTTCCAAGCACGCGAAACGTGTTGAAGTAACAACGATCCATAAAGCCAAAGGTAGAGAATGGGAGAAGGTGATCCTCATCCATAATACATTGGAGCGGCGTTTTCCGCGTCGCGATAATGACCTTGCAGAGGAGCGTCGTGTCTTTTACGTTGCGATGACGCGTGCCAAGGAGGAATTAGTGGTGATCGGCGGGACATGTCCGTTCGTGCCAGAGTTTGAGAAAATCCCCAAAAATCTCGGTTACTACCTCCGGCAGTTTGCGTATTGGCGTGCGAGAAGGAAACGAAAAAAAGTGGGAGATGAAAAATAAGAATTGTGCTATAATCATCAATAATAAATTGCTCCATTACAAATCCCAAGTTCCAGTCTTTATATGGCAAACGCAACAGAAAAAAATCAGAATTCCCATCCCGGTGTAACGTTCCGTGCCATTGTCCTCGGTTTGCTACTGATTCCAGTGAATACTTACTTCATCATGGCAAACCACCTCAAATTCTGGAGCACCTTACCAACGACGATGTCCCTCATCTATAACGTGATTATTACGTTGATGGTGCTCATTCCCTTCAATCTATTGCTAAATCGGTTTCTGCCTCGGTTTGCTTTGAGACAGGGTGAACTCCTAACAGTCTTCGTGATACTGTCGCTCTCTTCGGCAATCGCGGGGCACGACATGATGCAAACGGTTATTCCAACGATATCCGACGCTTTCTGGTTTGCAACCCCTGAAAATGAGTGGAAGCAATTGTTTTGGCGGTATCTCCCTCCGTGGCTGACATCCAACGATATGACAAGCCTGCAGGCGTTCTACGACGGAGAGAGCACTATCTACAGGATGGTGCACCTGCGGGGATGGCTACGCCCGATTCTTTGGTGGACCATCTTTCTAACCGTTCTCATCTGGGTGATGATCTGCTTGGACGTTTTTCTCCGAAAACAGTGGATTGAACACGAACGGTTGACGTATCCTATCGTGCAATTGCCATTGGAAATGACAAGACTCGACGGACGACTTTTCCGGTCCCCGATGATGTGGCTTGGGTTTTCGATCGCAGGTGGTATCAACCTCATCAATGGTCTTCACGTGCTTTTCCCTGAGATACCTGAAGTCCCGGTGCGGCACGCCGAACTTGGTCAATACTTCACACAGAAACCGTGGAGTTCGATGGGGTGGACCCCGGTTTATATTCGCTCGTTCGCAGTTGGGCTCGCTTATCTGATGCCACTGGAAATGTCATTTTCGATTTGGTTCTTCTATTGGTTCTGGAAAGCGCAACGGATATTGGGCAGCGCGCTCGGTCTCGACGTTATGCCGGGATTTCCCTACGACTGGCAACAAGTGATGGGCGGTTATCTGATACTTGCTTGTCTCGCACTTTGGGGTGGACGACGCTACTTCCTGAGGATCCTCAAGTATATCTTTCGATGGTGGAAAGCACCCGGCGACATTGACGACAGTAGAGAACCGATGCGCTATCGCTGGGCGGCAATTGGGTTAGTGTGCGGTTTGTTTTTCCTATTCGCTTTCTCACGACAAGGTGGGATGGATTTCTGGACAATCGGGCTTTATTTTTTAATTTATTACCTGCTGGCGATGAGTCTGACGCGTATCCGTGCTGAAGTCGGACCACCAACGATACGAACATACGCAACACCTCACGATATTCTCACAGATATTTTTGGGACCCGATTGATTTCACATCGCAGTTTAACGATGATGCGTCTCTATCTCACCTTTAATCGTGGGTCGCGCGCCCATCCAATGCCGCATACACTTGAAGGCTTCAAACTCGCAGAGGAAACAGGCATGCGCTCCGGCAGACTCATCGTAGCGATGATGTTCGCTTCGGTGATAGGGATTCTGGCATCGTTTTGGGCATATCTCGTGGTCGGATACAACATCGGTGTTGTCAGTGACCTCGGGACAGGGGGGTATAACCTCTTGCAAAGCTGGATCTATCACCCAGTTGACACCGATATTCCTGCCGTGATTTTTATTGGCATCGGAGCACTTTTTACTGGCTTCTTCTGGTGGCTACGAACGATATTCCCGTTCTGGCCCTTCCATCCTGCGGGTTACATGGTCGCCGGTGAAAGGTCAACGATCGGTCGGTTGTGGTTTTCGATACTCATCAGTTGGGGGATCAAAACAATCTTGCTGAAAGTGGGTGGAATTCGTCTCTATCGCAAAGCATATCCGCTCTTTTTAGGGCTGATTCTCGGCGAATTCATGGTAGGTGGTGTATGGGTGTTGATTCGCCTCATCACAGGCATGCCGATGTATTCATTTTATAGATGAAAGTTTCTAATCTATTGCTTTAAGGAATAATTGAAAGTAAGATTAACGGAACCGTAGCCTGCAACAACGGCGCAGGTGGATCTACGGAATAGCACGTGAGATTCCTACTTCGCCTTACCGAACCGCAAGGAATAATTAAAAACCTGCAACATCGGCGCAGGCGAATATACGCAGAGACACCTTATGCATCAAACCCACCTGACCGAACCGCAAGGAATAATTAAAAAACCGAACCGCAAGGAATAATTAAAAAATGAAATTAACTGTTCTTTCCTATAGTCATCACGGACGCAGTATGGCACGCACGGCATATGAACTCGGACACGAGATTGTAGGGGTCATGGATGCCGAAGTGGAACCTCGACAACAGTTGTCAGACGATTTTCAATGTCCCGGATATGAGACAGCAGCAGCATGCCTTGATGCGAGCAAACCGGATGCCGCTCTCGTCGCGGGAAAACACATCGAGATGCCCGACCATGTGCAGGCCTGCGTAGATCGGCGTATCCCTTACCTTTTGGACAAACCGTTTGCGGATTGTGCGGATCGGTTGCGTCCAGCCGCTGAGGCATCCGAAAAGCACGGTGTTTTCAGCGCGCTTGTGCTACCGAATCGAGCGAGCCGAATCGTGAGCGTTGTCGAAGAGATGGTCGCTGATGGGAGTTTGGGAGACCTTGTCCTATATAACAGCAGATTGAACAATGGACCCCCATCCCGCTACGACCCGACCCCCTCCGCTTGGCATAGCGACCCGAGTATATCGGGTGGCGGTTGTTGGGCAGTCGAAGCGGCACACGGCATCGATACATTCCTTCAATTTACGGGTGATCGGGAAATCACAGTCGTTGGTGGGGTCATGTCCAATTCCATGCACAGCCGCGGTGTAGAGGACAGTGGTGTTGGCGTGCTACGAACAGAAGATGGTATCACGGGCATCATTGAATCGGGTTATAACTATCCGTCGGGGACGCGCGGTGGCGATCATTTCTTTAGATTCATTGGAACGAAGGCATCCGTATTTGAGCAATACGGTCGTAACGGTGAACCTTTGATTGAAGTGCATACCACCGAAGGTGTCCAGTTCAGCGAAGACATCTCACACGGTGCAAGGATTCAAGGTGTGATGGGCGCGGCATTTGATGCCATCCGAGACGGTGGTGCCTTCGAGCCAACAGTTGTAGATGCTGTGCGTATCCTTGAAATCCAAGACGCTGTTTACGCACATGCCCGACAGGGTGTGATAACCCACGGTCCACATCCGATGGGTTGACGATGTTTAGAATGTGTGATAGAATTTTGCCATTGAAAAATGGAATTGGAAGGAGTGGAATATGTCGAATCTAAATATGTCACAAACGCTCGCGTGTGCTGTTGCGGCAGGTTTCGCGTTAGCACCCGTACTGATTGGAAACGCTGCGAGTCATAATACTATCTTTGCCCCGGATGCCGAACTTAAAGAACTCTTCAACGGCGCACACTTTACGGAAGGTGTCTCCGTCGCGCCGGACGGGACGGTCTATTTCAGCGACATCACTTTCACAGATCAGACGGATATGCACGCTGGAAATATCTGGAAACACAATCCAGAGACCGGAGAAACAACCATTTTCCGTTCTCCGAGTGGGATGTCCAACGGGACGAAATTTGATGCCCAAGGTCGCTTAGTTATCGCAGAGGGCGCGGATTTTGGGGGACGCAGAATTACTCGGACAGACCTGACGACGGGGAAAAGCGAAATTATTGCCGGTCTGTATAACGGCAAACCCTTTAATTCACCCAACGATCTATCGATTGATGAGCAGGGACGCGTTTATTTTACGGATCCTCGGTACGCCGGGCATGAGCCGGTTGAACAACCCATCTTTGGGGTCTATCGGATCGATCCGGATGGCTCTATTCATCTCGTTGTTACAGACGCAGGCAAACCGAACGGTGTTGCAGTTTCTCCTGACCAGCAAACCCTTTATGTGATTAGTCATGACAACGGGGCGATGGGCAGTTTTCCTGAGGATATACCACTGCGTAACGGAAATATGGCATTACTCGCCTATGATCTCTCACCAGAAGGCACAGCGACTTTCCGAAAAACGCTTGTCGACTATGCCCCACAGGACGGTCCAGATGGTATGGTGGTTGATGCCGAAGGAAATCTTTTCGTGGCGGTGCGAGATGAAACCCGACCGGGAGTCCGCGTGTACACGCCTGAAGGGGAGGAACTGGCGTATGTGAAGACCCCCGATAAACCCACGAATGTCGCCTTTGGACGTGGCAAAACAAGCAAGACGCTCTATATAACCGCAGAAAATTGCTTATATAGCATCCAAACGCTGAAAGAGGGGTATCACCTACCACAGAAGTAGCACTGCTATCCTCCTCAAACATCGGGATGGAGATTGTGCCACGGGGTCGCACTCTCATAAGCATGCCCGACCTGACACAACAACGGTTCTGACAAATGTTTTCCGACAAACTGAATGCTCAACGGTAGGCTTTCGCTATTCATGCCGCACGGCACGGATAGCGTTGGTGCGCCGTTGTAGTCAAACGGCACGGTGAACCGTTGGAATTTCGGATCTCGGGCATCGTACCGTCCATACAACATCTCTGGTGAGACGCGGTGTGGTGGCGCGGACATAGATGGACATACCAGTATATCAATCCCCTCAAACACCCGTCTGAAATGTCCTATACAGGCGGCTCTCAAATTGTTTGCTTTTGCATATCCCGCGCCTGTTACTTCCGCTCCCATATCTAGCCATCCTCGGAACCAAGGACCGTAATCATCGCGGCGGGACGGATAGGTGGCAGCGTGTGCTAACACTGCTTCTGTTGAACACAGCGTGGGCCATGCGGAGACGTATTCATCGACATCCGGCACTTGCACTTCAACGATTTCAGCACCTTGATCCGCTAAGACTTCCACGCCAGCACACACTGCTTCGGCGAGTTCAGTGTCAATATTGTTCGTGGCATAGTTCTCGTCAAATCCCATGCGAATCCCTTGGATGCCCTGTCCAACCCGTTCAAGCATACTTGGCACCGGGTTTGGTAGAGAGGTCGGATCATTCGGATCGAACCCGGCGATCGCCTCAAGCATAATCCCCGCATCAGCGACACATCGCGTCATTGGACCGACATGGTCCATCGACTCGGCAAGCGCGAGTACGCCATAACGACTGACTCTCCCCCATGTCGGTTTAATTCCTACAATGCCGCATGCCGCTGCAGGAAATCGGATGGAACCGCCTGTGTCGCTGCCGAGGGAACCGAAACATAATCCTGATGCCGTCGCGACGCCGGAACCACTCGACGATGAACCTGTCCATCGGTCAGGATTCCACGGGTTTTTTGGGATGTCGAATTCGGGGTTGTAGCCGCCCATCGCGCCTTCAGTCAAATTAAGCTTGCCAAGCAGGACGGCACCCGCTGCTTCAAGTTTTGCAATGACCGTGCCATCAAACGATGGGACATGATCGGCGAGTACTTTCGCCGCCCCCATCGTGCGGACACCCTTTGTAAAACAGAGATCCTTCACCGCAATAGGCACACCGTGAAGTGGACCTCGATACGACTCCCGATTCAATCTCCCGCTCTGCTTTCTGTGCGGCATTCATTGCGGAATCCGCCATCACCGTGGCGTAACTCTTCAATCGACCATCCAACTCGTCAATGCGCTGCAACATTGCAGTCGTAATCTCTACAGGAGATAGCTGTCTTGAGGCGATCGCCTCCGAGATCTCGGTAATTGTTCTGAAGTGAAGTGGTGTTTCAGCCATGTTTTCCTCGTTTCCAACCCCCTTAATTCAAGTCACTCACACGCGGGCGCCCTAAGAGACTCATCAAACGATCATCAGCATTTTCCAGAGCCTCTTCAGGGACAGGCACGCCGTTGCAGAGACTAAACCGCCAATATGCCCAATACGCCGCATACTGAGATTGCAAAATATAACGCGTCTTACCTGAAAGGTTCGGAGCACCGCGATGCCAACATTGTGGGTCCTGCAGATAAATGTCCCCCGCTTTGCAGAAAATAGAGGTCGGCGTATTTCCTTCAAATTCAGGGTTTTCCTGATCGTTCGGGTGTCTACCGGAGTAATGACTGCCACGGACATATTGCGTTGGTCCCTCTTCAAGCGTATCAATATCGCTCAGTGCCATCTGGACGGTGAACCACATTACAGGCATTCGTAGACGAGGGTCGTGACGCGGCATTTTTTCCGTAACAGGAAAGTGAACCGAGCCGTCAACATGCCATCGGTCAATCGAAAGTCCAGGGAGGTTCCGTAGGACGTTCTGTCCACAAAACTTGCAATTTTCGCCGACGATTGCCTCTGCTAAGCTCAGAATCGGTTCACGGAGCAGCATGTCCCGGAAAATCTGATCGAGTTCGATCGTGTTCCGTAAAATGAAGGGTAGCGTTTCCTGGGATTCGGCATGCGCACCCATCTGGATGTATCTGACATCCGCAAGTTCAGGATTTGTTATCTCTGCGAGTTTAGGATCTGCGAAAAACTCATCAGATTTGTCCCGTAGTGCGGTAACCTCATCTTCTGTCAACACTCCCGGAATATAGACGAAGCCATCACTGAAGAATTGCTCGGCAATCTGTGCCGTCTTCTCTTCGCTAAAAGGCTCACCCTTGAGAATGGAACTGTTCGTCATGTTGTATCTCCTTTTCCTAACTATCGAGTTTCCCCCTGCCTTCCACTTCGTTTCAAGCAGGTCTTTGTGAAGGGCGTAACTGGGTTTGGAAGCTTGATCAATAAACCCTATTCTTTTTTCAGGGTATGCTATACTATTTAGAAACTACTTTTAAGGGGACCTAATGAAACCTATTACTTTTTGTTTACTTGTTACCGCGATTGTGCTTCCGGTGATACTGTTCGGTTGCGGTGATGATAAATTTAATGTTGTTCTTGACCAGTTAGATCGACCCACGTACGAGATTGCTGATGAGGTCGCACTCTGTTACCAGCATTTAGAGAGTGACTTCACAACCTACTATCTCGCCTTTGATAGGCTCTGCATAGATTTGCTGGTAACTGGGAAAACACTTGAGGAGTTGGCAATTGATACAACAGTTGCTGAAATCTTGGCGGATACCGATACGTATCAGGCTGAATATGTTGAACTTGAGGCGTTTGTGATCTTCAAGGACGATGAGGGTATACTGATTGCGGATGTTAATAATGACCTCACTGAGGACTATCTCGTCATCATTGAAGATGGCACGGAATATATTGCTGCCCTCACGCGGGGCATCCAGTATAAATTCATGGTGCAAATTCTCATCACTGATACTGTCAATGGCGGTGTGCTTCTCAATGAACCGTCTGAGGTGGAGAACGAGTGATCTTCTGTACGTCTTGCGCCGCGATTCCATCTCTATGTAGTACACCTCAAAACAGATATTGTCAAACGTGAATCAAGGGCTGTCTGGCACCTCACTTTCGTTCAAGATAATCCATTTCTGGTAACAAGTTCCAACGGTACTGATCGCTTGGTTGTATGTTCCGTCCCCATCTGCCGAGAAGTTGTGTGTCGGCTCGCTTCGCTGCCATCTGCGCGGCAACCGAATCTGGGTCCCAACCGTCCAATACCTTTTGTGTCAAATGTGCCAAAATGTCTCGGCATGCCGGATCATCTGTTCGGTCTTGCAATTCGTTTGGATCGTTGTTCAAGTTGAAAAGTTGTGGCGGTTGGCCGTGGTAGTAATTCAACTTCCATTCGCCATCACGGAGCATCCGATGATAGCACCCATCTTCGGTACAATATTCAGAGAAGGCGATATTCTCCCATTGTGTATCCTCACCGCGGAGAAGTGGTAAGGTGCTTCGACCGCGGGAATGGGGTAAAGATGGTGCACCGAGTGCATCGAGCATCGTTGCATTCAAATCAAGCGAGCTAACAACTCGATCGCATCGTACGCCTTCCGATAAAGCACCGCGCCACGATAAAATCGTGGGAACTTTCACGGAATGTTCATAAAACGTCTGTTTCCACCAGAGTCCGTGTTCACCGACCTGTTCGCCGTGATCTGAACTATAAAGGATTAGGGTGTCCTCATCTAACCCGTTTTCTCGGAGTGCCGTTAAGATCTGCCCAATCATCACGTCCATTCGGGTTACCAACGCCCAATACGCTGTGCGTGCACGAAGGATTTCAGCATCAGAAACTTCAACAATCCCGCACTTTTCGCGCCACCACCGAAAGTAGGGATGTAACACCTCTGAGAAAGGTTCAGGATTTTGAGGCATCGTCATCTGTGCTTCATATAACTGATAATCCTCCCTACGAGCAACGAAAGGTTGATGTGGTAGCATAAACCCGACAGAAATCGAAAATGGAGCATCTAAAAGTCCCGCCCGTTTCTGGACGCCGAGTCGATTGAGGTAATCCACTGTTGCGGCAGTCACATCCTCATCGTGCACCTGATATGCACTCTGCCCCGGTCCTGATTTTTCGAGACTCACGCGTGCCGGTCCCGCTGTGCCAGAGAGTTCGCCGTGGTCAACACCGTGCCCCCCATGATAGTTCGGACCGTGATCCCCAACGAGGCGTTCAGCATACCCGTGTAGCTGATCGGGTCCGAGTGCATGCATTCGTCCGATAAGCACCGGTTCATAGCCCGCGGCACCCATCGCATGCGCAAATGTAGGAATACCGGAATCAAGTATGTGGCTGTTGGTCCAGACGGCGTTCTCATGCGGGTAGCGTCCACTCAACATCGACATCCGAGATGGGACACAGATCGGAGATGGGCAATAGACGTTTTCAAACACCACCCCCTCGGCAGCGAGACTATCGAGATTAGGGGTCTGCACCAACGGGTCGCCGTAACAACCGGTCACATACGAATTATGCTGGTCAGAATGGATATAGAGCAAATTAGGACCCTGAGGATGCATGTAAAATCCTTCGTGAACTTCATCGAATTTCCTCTCATTATAAACAGATATATGTTTTTGTCAAGAGAAGTAAGAATCAGGATTCGGAGATCCCTCCTACAGAAGAACTAAATACTCCTGAATAGTTGTATGTTCTTATTGACAGTTGAAAGTCTTTTATTATAAAATAAAATCTAATTTCAATACATCATTGACGAATTTCAGTTTATCTCACCCAAAAGGAGTAACCACAATGGCATTTTTGAGACACATCGCGCTGCGGACGAAGGATATGGAAGCCTCGCGCCTATTTTACGAAACTATCGGTTTTGAGTTCGTTGGATATAGAGGCCGCGGTGGGTTAGACCTATCGGACGGCACGCTGAACATGACGATTCTCCAATACAACGGTGCGGAACGTCCACCTTTTGAGGAAGGCACAGAGTTTATCCACTTCGGTATCATTGTTGAGGATTTGGCGAGCATTTACAACACTCTCAAGGATAGCGGTTTTGAATTGATCATGGATAATGTGAAAAAGGGAGATACTATTGATGACAACAAGCCACCGGAACGCTCCTTCAAAGTAGCTGATCCGGACGGAAATGTCGTCGATATTACATGTGCGAAAGATGAATGGCGGGGTGTGATGGTCTAACTGGAGGATAGCGAAGAATGAGTTCTACCGTCGCCCGATTCGAAATGCCGATTCGGAATCCTTGTCCGTTTTGCGAGTTGGCTGCTGGACGTGGCGAAACCAGACACATCGTCAACGCAACTGAAAAGACGCTCACGTTCATCAATCAAAGGCAATTTGAAATCGGGCAATTACTGGTTATTCCGCGCCGACACGCCCCAACGATATTGGATCTGACGGATGACGAAGCAACTGAAATTATGAATAAAACGCGCATTGCCGCCGAAGCCTTGATTGAAGCTTTCAATCCAGATGGCATCACTGTTTACCAGAACAACGGCGTAACGAGCCTGCAGGAAGTACCTCACTTTCACATTCACGTCGTCCCTCGTCGAAAACATAGCGAATGGGGTAGCGGACCACCACACATAGCGGCACTTCAGCCCAAAACCTTAGAGATGAAGCGGAAGGTAATCGTATCTTGGGAGCGCGCAGAAGAGATCGCCTCTATAGTGAAATCGCACTTCAAAACGTAGCAAGTGACAACAAGCACATAAACCACGTTTGTATTGAGGAGGACAATGGCTTTTCAATTTCAAGATTTTATGGTCAATGAATACCTCTCGGAAGGTTATCTTATCTTTCAAGGGATTGTTCCACCATCGTTGCTCAGCGATTTACGTCGAGAGGCAGAGAAAGCCCGCGATCTGGCACATAAACTCAATGGACCGCAGACCCAGCGGATCCAACCGCTATCCAATTATGGCGATGAATTGGATCTGAAACCTTTCTATGACTACACGGAGTTGCCGGAACTTCAAGACGCTATCGAAAAACTACTTGGTCCTGACTATACACATGGACATGTTGACATCATGGGACTCCTCGTTGAGCCGCTCGAACATCCATGGCACATCGGTTGGCACCGAGATGGCGTTGTAGAGGTTCCGCCCGAGGCACGTGACAAGATTGTCAAAGCGAAACTGACAGAAGTGTGGTACGACCTACGCCACTTCAATCAGGTTAACTGCGCGATTTATGCCGACTCGTGTACGTGGTTCGTCCCCGGCAGTCATCTACGCCAGTGGGATATGCCCGGCGAAGAACAATCAACAAATGATCCGAAACTGCGGAAACCTGCTGAAGGGCAATCTAACGCTGAAGCCGAGCAGTACTGCTTAGAACATTGCAGGCAGTTCCCAGGTGCAGTTCAAGTGCATTTGGGACCGGGAGATTTCATGGTGTATCGGAATCTTGCTTGGCACACCGGGAATTACATTACTTATCAACCGCGCGCTACAATCCACGATGTTGTCCGCTATGAAGGAAAGAAAGACTGGACCGACTGGCAACAAACAAAATTAGATGCCGTCAAACGGATGAAGGAAAAACATCAGGAAGCAGATGTGTAATACGAGTTTCAAACCGCTCCAATGCAACCCTCTACAACCGATCAACTGTGTATGCCTCTAACAACTCTTCGTCCAAATCTACACCGAAACCGGAGGCATCGTTGAGGGTGAAAAACCCATCGTGCGGTACGGGTCGTAAGCGGCGATATAACTCGTTCTCAACGCCGTCCCGGGAAGGACCGAAGGTCTCTGCCATACACGGCATCGGAAGACAAGCAGTGAGATGCAATCCCCACGGTGTACCTGCTTGGTGGAGCCATGTCGGAATATCCAGTTCAGCGGCTTCACGAGTGATGCGTAAACATTCTGTAAATCCACCCGCCCAACTGATGTCGGGTTGGATCATATCCGCCGCCTTCCATCTTAGCAACTCCCGAAACCCGTATCGTGTGAATTCATGCTCACCGGAGACAATCCAAGCCGGTTGAACTTCACGAACTAATTGTGCCATGCCTGCATAGTCGTCAAGCGGGATAGGTTCCTCGATCCATTTGAGATTCACATCAGAAGCTGCCTCAGCGAAACGGAGCGTGTAGTCCACATCCCAGCGGAGATAGATGTCTGCCATCAATTCTGTTTCGGTTCCGACAGTGTCTCGTGCGGCGTGTATCATCTCAACGTTTTGGACAAACCCATCTTCACCCTCAGCGAGACCGTTGCGGAGCGGTAACTTGCAAGCGGCAAACCCGTTCTCGGCGTAATAGCCGACATCGGCACCTGTCGCGTATGCAGGAATCTTAAGGCGTGGTGTATCCGTGATGAGACTATAGACGGGCGCGTCTATGATCTTTCCACATAGGTCAACGATCGCGAGTTCTATACCGCTCAGGACGTAAATCACCAAGCCGCGCCGTCCGTAGATTGAGGTGATATGATACAAACGCTCCCAAATCGCCTCAACATCAAGTGGATCGCGTCCGATGACGAAGTTCTGAAGGTGTTTCTCGATAATCAGCGCGCCAGCAAGTCCTCCGCCTCCAAGTCCGTATCCTTTCAATCCCTTATCGGTGGTAATTTCGACGATTAACGCTCCTGCTTGTGCGGCGAAGGGGCCGCGCCAATCGACATGCGCTGTCTGCACGGTAGGGGCAACCCTTGTGGCTGCGCTATTAGGTTTTTGTCCCTTGGCGAACCCCAAACTGGGCATAGCGCGAGGATTTAGGTTAACATGCCACGTCCGAATTCCAATAACAGTATGTCGGGTTTTGGCGCGTGTTTTCCATGTTTCAGTGAGCGAGCCTTGATTTGATCGCATGTTTTCTAATTTTCCTTTTTCAGGTTAAAAACCTAAATTTTTGGAACTAAAACTACTTACTGCGAAAATGCACTTAAAGCATATTGGGAGTATCATTTCTGTGATACTCCCAATATCAATTCGTTCAAGAAGGTGTTTGCTGATTGTATATGTTCTGATATTTAAATTATAGATTAACTATCAAGAAACGTTTGATAGTTAATCTCCAATTGTTTAAGAATACTTCGGAGTGTCCCTATTTTCAAATCTCTACTACCCCAATCAGGGATAGATGCTGACAGTTTAGTTTGCGGATGTTCCCAGATACGATGGGAGCCTGACCTTCTTCTCTTTATTTCTTCATAGCCGAACTGACGCGGCTTTTTGGCTACTTCGCGATACTTCATGGATAGGCACCACTGTTTCCAATAGATGCCTAACTGCAGCATCCTCCGTATTGTCGTTTAAAATCTGAATTTCTTCAGGCAAAGACCGTTGTTGGTGATCATAAAGTTCAACAATGGCATAAAACGCATCAGTGACGACCTCTTTAATCTCGTCCTCGTCTAAAGAGTCGCATTCTGTAATCAATTCGGGTAATTCTTGACAAGTTATTGTGAATCCACCTTCTGGTTGTTCTTCCAGAATGAGTGTTAGTTTACATCTCATAGTGGGGCTCCTATTCACAGAACTGTTCATTACTTTTTTAATCTCCTTTTTGGATAGGTCTATAAAGTATACAACTTTTTCTAAATTTTCTCAACCGTTTATAGTAATTTTACTTGACTTTAGGGTATTATAATTCCCCATGAAACTCAATTTAACCAATCCCAAAACTACTAATTGCGCTTTTTTAACCAATATTTTGCCAAGTATTTTTTCTAATTAGACGAAATAAGTCGTACAAAAGTTTACTGGTATAGTAGTTTTGGGTTGCTAACTTCTTAGTTTGGTCAAGAGATATTTCTGCCCATGATCGCCTTTGATTCACAAATTCTGTTTGCAAGCGAACCTATAGGTCACGATGGCAAAGCGAAATAACCGATTCCTGTGAAAAGCCCAACTATCATCCATAATCCTACCATCACGTATTCACCGAAAATCAAGCCGAACGCGACGGGTCGAATTTTCCTATACGTCGAGGCACCGCCAAATTTAAGTGCCATATACTTAATGAACCACCCAATCAGAATTGACGACCAGAGGTGAAAGGGCGGGTAGGTTGCCCCCAGCAGATAACCGATCGGATGTAGGGACCACCAGACAAAGTTTTGCCGCATCCAGAGCATAAAACCTGTAAACCCCGCGCCAGCAATCATACTGTACACCTCATCCCACTTCGTCTCGATGGGGAATTGGATAAGGCTGCTCATCCGTTGGAAATAGTTCCTCGGCGCGACCACGAAAGCCCAACTCTGTAAAAACAGAGCACCTTTGTCGTAAATTAGCGTCAGTGAAGCGTAAACAGAAACAAGGAGTGCTACGACAATTGAGACCCACAAAATCGGCACAACACGACGGCGGACGAGTTTCACCTCATCCGCCGCTTTGAAACTGTGTAGAAAGTTTGGCATCATAAACTCGCCCCAATCGCGTAGGAAGGTACGTTGGAAACTCAGAATCGCGAGGCTCTTATGCCCTAATGCGTTGGAACCCAAAGTAATATCAATGTATTCCGAAGGGAAAAAAGGAGCCTGCACAAGCAATAGCCCGCCGTTAACTACCATCCAGGACAAAACGATTGATGTAATAAAGATAGAGAGTAGCGTCACAACCGCAACCCACGTTGTTACACCCGTGAGGACCAAAAACACGACAAGAACAATAAACCCTAAGAGACATCCGAGCAGTGCTACACGATACGAGATCGGTTCGTTTGAATCGTCTATCGGTCCTCCTTCTATGGTGGAGTGGCTCGTCTTTGCGTGTCCGAGACCAAACGTCTTCCTAAAAACTGCCATGATATGTTCACGCCCTATCCAGAAAACCGCGGGAACAAAAACGAGGTAACCCCCCATCACTTGACGGCTACAGCTAATCCATGGACCGATGCTGAGTCCCATTGCATTCATGATGATATATTGGAGTTTGAAAAAGAGGTAGAAGAACCAGAGGCTAAACGATACCTCAAGCGTGAGTAAAGAGGCTATCCCGATGACCGAAAAATAGATGACGAACCGCATCGCGGGCCACCATCCGAGTGTATGCCACGGTTTTTCGGTGAAGACGGTGTAGATATTGTAAATAAGCGGAATCTCCGGTACTCTCGGAAAGTGGGCATGCAACCCATTGATAAGGTGCAACACCACCGGTAGTATCATGCCAGCCCAAAGAAGTCTGTTTTTGAAAAAGGTGTTGAGCAGTGTGCCGCGCGCCGGTTCAGCCGCGAGCTGTACCGGAATCTGAATTAAAGGGAACGAAAACCTTTCGCGTTCTACCCATTGCTTTCGGAGGATTGTGGAAAGACAGAGCGTTGTAAAATAGAAGACCAGAACAAAAAGGCCCCAGATGAGTAAGGGTTTGAGCCAGAGCATCCACGGAACGCTTTCACCGGGAGAAATCCCCTCGTAGAAGTCCGTTACGGCACGGGGTTCCGTTACAACGAGCCACTCTGGGACGTGCGGATGGAGTGTTTCTGACCAATCATTTTCCGTCGTCGCAAAGTACTGCAGGGCAACAAGCGAAGGGAGCAGAAACTGCAACAAACCCATTGAGGGAATGCCGACTGCGACGATTAACATCATCCAGACAACGGTTAATTCCAGCGCGGAGAAGGCGAAACGTCCATTTCGCATCAACTTACGCAACGGCACATTGACAAGAAACACTAAAATGAGAAGCCCGAAGATTGAACCAACAGGGAGATGATTGCCCGCGATCTTGGTATTTTGTAGGAAATAATTGTTGTAGGGTGTGATTGCACACATCACCCCTATCAAAAGCAGTCCTACAAAAATAGCAGGGAACCGGATTTTTTGGTTTTTTAACGCTTGGGGTTCCGCTCCGATTTTCCGGTTGTTAACATCGGGTTTTTGAGGCGCGTTTAGCAACATCGGTTTTAATAGTTATTGGTTTTCAGTTATCGGTTTTCAGTTAAGAGGCACTTTGTAACAATCAATCGCTACTTGGAATATTCCAGGACCGCATAAATTGTTACCAAAAACCTCTTTAACCGACGGCTGACAGCCGACAACTATTCAGTCTTCGTCTCTCACTGAGGGACGATAGAGACAGGTTTCCGCATCGACAACACGTCCATCGGGTAGTGTGTACTGATTCGGGGTGCCTTTACCCCACGGCTCTTTGAAATCTCGGCTTCGCTCCCGATCTGAGGCTATTTGTTGCCTAACAGACTCCCATGAAAATCCGCTCATGAGTTGTTCATGCAGGGATGCCTCCAACTCTTGAGATGCTGCCTGACCAGCAAGGTTCTCGAATTCATCTGGGTCTGTTTCTAAGTCAAAGAGAATGGATTCATCTTCAGGGAAGGCGACGTATTTATAGCGAGGGGTTCGGAGCATACGCATCGGACCTGTGGTCTGATTTGACCAGTACTCGGTAATAGCGGTGTCCCGCCAACCATCAGCGTTACCCGACATAAGATTTGTCAGATCAGAGCCATCTAAACCTTCAGGGATAGGAACACCCGCTCTGGCACACAACGTTGGGAATAGATCGTTCAATTCGACGGGTGCTGTCACCCGTTCTCCGTGTGATTGCGACAGACGTCTATCCGATACTATCAACGGCACGCGTGCGGCTGCTTCATAGTAACTTGATTTCCACCACTGTCCGTGTTCTCCTGCCATTTCACCGTGATCGGTCGTATAAACGATGATAGTGTTATCCAGTAAGCCGTCCCGTTCTAAAAGTGTGAGCAGATCTCCGACGGTCTCGTCGAGGAACTCGCAGCAGGCATAGTACGCCGCTCGCGATTTACGAGCTTCTTCAGGTGGGATTTCATCCGTTTTGAAGTTGTCCCGTAAACCTTTTGCGAAGCGATGTGTCTGTGCCAAATGTCCTTCTGGAACGTTGGGCATATCGACATTATCGGGCCAATATTTATCGAAGAGTCGTTTGGGTGCCGTGAGTGGGAAGTGTGGACGACTATAACTTGCCAGTAGGAACCACGGCTGTTCCGATGGTTGTGATCTTAAGTATTCAAGTGTTTCTCCATTGATAACCCGTTCTTGCAGCATGCTGGTCGGGATCTCGGTGATTCCAGCGAGTCGCGTTCGCTGTCGCGTACCAGACGGCGTCTTCAACGGATCTGTTTGGTGCCCGGCATACCCGCGCAAATCGCCGTAGGGTCGAGATTGGAAACCGTTGTTCTGTTCTTTGCCACCGAAGTGCATCTTTCCAACGAGTGCAGTTGCATAACCGTGCTGTGCAAAATGCGCAGGCATCGTAAGATGCTCAGGAAACAGGACAGATCCGTTATTCCACGCTGAACACCGATGGGCATGTTTTCCAGTTAGCATACACATCCGAGAGGGGGTGCAGAGCGGGACTTGACAGTAGGCACTCTCGAAATAGGTTCCAGATTCTGCGAGCTGGTCAAGATTCGGTGTTTGGACAATAGAATTCCCCTCATACCCCATAGCGTGTGGACTATGTTCATCACTCATTAAAAATAGAATATTCGGTTTTTGCGCCATTAATCAAAAAATCTCCTTTTTCACTGCTCATTGCCGTTTCAGGTAAGTAATTCGATCACATTTCTCCTATTTAGTCTACACGACTTCGCAGCGATGTGCAAGTGGATTTTTAGGTGAAGTAGAAATATGGAACTACGTTAACTGGAGGATCACACACTAATCTTTCTTATCCTGCAAATCCTGATTCAGACGAGAAGAAACATGCGGAGGTCGCGCTTTGGACTTCGCCACACCCATTCCGATTGCTGGTAATACGGTCTGAGAAATATCAAGGGAATAGTCAAAAATCGTCCACCCTGAAGCTCCTAAGGAACGCGAGAGGTAAATCTGCTCAACCACCGCATCTGGTGTCAGTAGCGAATTCGTGGCAGTCGCGCCAATACCCGGATAAATAGCTACATCCTTAGGCATCAAAGCGATCTGGTCAACTAACAACTGCGTGAAATAGTTTGTGTCCTCTGTATAGTTCATTGGACACACAAAATCAACATAACCCGCTTTTGCCCATGCGATCCAGTCCTGTCCGATAGAAGTGACACACGCTGGATACCCACCGAAGACGGCAACAGAGAGTTCAATGTTAGGATTCGCCTCTCGCAACCGTTTGTGTAGCAAGCGAACCAAACGTGTGATTTGTTGTGACCGCCACTCAATATACCTATCACCATACTTCCCAGTATTCGGCAAGACTGCAACGGGCCACACATCTATCGGCTGTCGCGTCGCAAGCACGAACCTGTTACGGCATGTCTCACAGTAACACGCATGGCTTCCCGGATAACGGATATAATCCAAATGGATGCCATCTACATCGTAATTCGTTACAATTTCCAGTATGCTTTCTAATTCCAATTGGACGTTTTTCGGATGTGATGGGCAGAGCCAATTGAGAGGTTTGCCGGTTGCGGAGACTTGGGTTCGTCCATCTTTGCGCATTTTTTCAACAAATCCTTTCGATGCCCCTTCCAAATTCCATGTAATTTTCCACACATGCACTTCTAAACCGTACTTGCGTGCCGCCGCAACGCACTGTGCTAACAGATCTCCATATTGTGTAAAGGTTTTGCTCTGGGGCAAGACCTTACTGGAATAATGCGCCACCCCTGCCCACGCCATGTTTGGGAGAATCATGTTCACACCTGCCTGTGCCAATTCTTTGGCGGACCTGTCCCAATCACCGGGATAGGCGCCAAGTCCAGAATGATTCCACACGGCGCGCCCTTCGGTTTCAAGGCTAACATGCGACAAGAAATAGGCTTTTGAAAATGCCTCTCGGCTTGCGCGTGCTGTCGTTATCGCAGGATTGTAAGCCCTACTGTTATACTCGACGCGTGTCTTCTCCATCAAACGCTTTCCTGTTTCTAAAGCGTGTCCTGCTTCCGGCACGCCACTTTCCTGAACAAACGCCTCTAAAGCCTTAAGCCCATCTGTATGCCCTACAGCTGTCATTGTCTCTATAGCGCGTTTAGCAAGGGGCTGCCGAAATTCTGGAATGAGATGTCCTAAGAGTGCGGCAAGGAATCGTGTCTTGGTCAGGATATCGTCTGGGAGGAAGATGTGGCTGAAGAATACACCGCCTTCGCCCATAAAAAGCGCAGGCAAACCCGTCGATTCCCCTGCCATATTATGCCAATACCCGATAACTTTCGTCTGAGACGTTGTCGGTGTTGCGACTGTAATGTTCCATGATGCCTGTCTGATGGAGGTCGGTATATCAGGTATTTCGGGAGCGTTCAGCTGAATTGAAGCAAACTGTCCAGGCGACTCCTCTTTTAGCCAATCCGTTTGACGCAAACCCAGCAGCGGTGCCACCGTATCCGCTAAGTTATAGGTCACGAAAAGTTTACCGCCACCTGCGACGAAATTTTTCAAGAGGCGCGTCGCCTGTGCTGACAAGACAGCGTTCAATGGAAGTACAATTAACTTACGGGATTTGAGTTGCGCCTTAGAGATCAATGATTCTTCAAAGGTGTCGGTAGAGAATCCGATGATGCCGAGCATTCGGCTGAATCGCTTCGCGACAGAACGAGCATATTGAACGTCTCCGTCTGATATCCCGGATGTGGCTGTCGGTAAGACAATCGCAATCTGTGCTGGCTGTGAGTTAGCAGGGCTGAGGCCACCGATGCGCCAGAAAATCACGCATACGAGCAAAACTATCGGGATACTGCGCCGTTTATTTCCGGTATGGGTCAAAAACATTACCTGTTCTCCTCAGCACTTGTAGCGGCAAGTTTTGGGTTGGCACTTTTAACAAGAGGTGCTTCTTCGGTCTTCCCCAAGAACGTCTCGATGCCCTGTGCGATAGCAGTGGCAATTTTATGTTGATATGCCGATGTTGTGAGTTTTCGTCCTTCCGCGAGATTCGATACAAATCCGGTCTCAATAAGAATAGCAGGCACGTTTGTTCCGATCAAAACGACAAACCGTGCGTGTTTGACCCCACGGTCAACCGCGCCAGTCGCTTGTACCAACGCTTGTTGTATGTGTCTTGCCAACCGTTTGCTATCTTCGCTTTTGCTCTCCTGTATGATTCCCTTCAGCAGTGCTTCCAGTTCTTGAATACTGTAACCGGAATCTGCATTTTCCCGCGCTGCAATATCTGCTGCGGCTTTGTCGGTATTGGTGACACTCAGATAGTAGGTTTCAATACCTTCTGCTTTAGAGTTCTCACTACCGTTTGCATGAATGCTGAGAAAAAGATCTGCTTTGTGCTGCGTTGCGAAGGCAGTACGTTCCTTGAGCGGAATGTAACGATTGGTATCACGTGTCATCAGGACAGTGTAACCTTTTCTCGTTAGTACCTCACGAAGTTTTTCAGAGATGCTGAGAACAATGTATTTCTCTTTTAAAGCACCTCTACCCAATGCTCCTGGGTCTTTGCCTCCATGACCAGGGTCAATAACAATCGTTTTCGCGGTTAATCCAAATTCACGTGTCAGTGCTTCGGGAACCAAAGGCTTTTTCGTTTCGGGTATAGGGGTAGCTCGCTCTGGTTGCGGTTTGGATTGCGTTTGTGCGTGAACCTCCCTTTCAGGCGTCGATCCTCTCGGTTTTCGTTGTATTTTAAAGGGGCGCGTTTGGAGAGGTCGTAGTTCCTGAGTGGCAGCAACAACAATTGTTCGATCTGCTGAAGATCCGATAAGATTCGCATAGAGTGTCTCGGCGCGTGTCAGGTAACCTTGCCTTACATACACACGTGCTAATTCTAATTGGGCGCGATCGGACACTTCAGAATCCGCATAGCGGCTCTCTACAATCTGATATTGTGTGATGGCTTGGTAATCGTCTCCGATATAGGCATAGCAACGTCCCAACCCGTAATGTGCTCGTGAAACATACCGCGAGTTAGGATAACTGCGAACCAGTTTCTGGAACGCTTCAATCGCCTGTTGCGGTGCTTCAGTGTCACCGGTTTTGATGCTCCACATCCAACTGGAAGCGATCGCGTATTGCGCGTCGTCAGCGAAGGGTCCTTGCGTATCCGTATCAATAACATCCTGATATTCCGAGATAAGCGCACGCCATTCAGCGGCAGTCGCATGCCTTTGTCCGCTGGTATATGCCTGATGACGCAATGAAGCCTTCCTATAACCGGACATGCTTACACATCCAGATACTACCATCACAGAAAGGATCAGCAGGCAAAAACACCATATTTTCATGATTTTTCTCCTCGGCGCGATGTTGTTTGTCTCTGTCTTTTATTCCATATCCTATAAACAAAACGAAATATTCACATCTTTCGTTACCAAATTGCACCGTCAAAGTGTAATTGTCTCCGCTTTCTAAGAAAACGCTATCTCCTTATTTCTGTGTTGACTTCCTTATCGATTCGCGTTAAACTAACATTATATAATTGACTCACAAGACGAGGTAAGGGAACCGATGGAACTGACTCCCCAAGAAATCCAACTGTTTCGCCACAACGGTTTTATCAGATTTCCAACGCAACTCTCTAAGGACCATGTAGAGGCACTCAAATCCGCTGCGCTGAAAGACATGGCAGAAGGTGTGGAACCTGTTGCTCGACAAGACGGTAGAATTATCCGAATCTCTGCCGTTTGGCAGCGCGGGGGCATCTTTCAAGAAACGATCACTTGCGACGAAATCCTCAATCCGTTGGAATCATTATTAGGTTCGAATATAGAATTTGTGCTGAATCGCCACAACCACATCTATCTTCGAGATGCAGGTTCAACACATTCGCTTGAGTTGCATCGCGATGTCCGCCATTGGTCTCGGACGATTGCGACTGTTCTAATTTATCTCGAGGACACAAACTTAGAGAACGGTTGCACACGGGTTGTTCCGGGATCGCACCATCTGCCTGCGTTTGCGAGTCTCAACGACGAAAAGACTCAACATATCGCGGCAAGCCAAGCAATTCCGTTACCGATGCCAGCTGGTGGTTTGCTCGCTATTGATAGCATGATAGTCCACTCGGCGGGGATTAACCACACAGATAGGACGCGGATGAGTATGACCCTCGGTTACCACAGTCCTGATGAACTAACGTGGGAAGACAATCCCCGGAGAGTGCTTGTGCGCGGTGAGCGACCCTACAGCGGAAACGACAAACCCCGTGAATAATTCTGCCGGAATTGGGTTTATAGTGCATTAGGATTCACCCGCAAAGAGTGCCTGAAAAGCTACTTTTTTGAAAAAAGTTATCCTTTTTCATTTTTTTGGAAAAAACACAATTTTTTCTTGACAAACAGCAAACTCTGTGGTATACTTAATAAAGTCCTTGAGGTGAGATGATACCCAAATCTCATTCTGGGCGGGTAGCTCAGGTGGCTAGAGCGACAGCCTTACAAGCTGTAGGTCACAGGTTCAAGTCCTGTCCCGCCTACCTGTTAGGCACTTTTTATGGGCTCGTGGCGCAGTTTGGTTTAGCGCGCCTGCCTGTCACGCAGGAGGTCGCGGGTTCAAGTCCCGTCGGGCCCGTTTTTATTATGCTGAATTAGCCACAGGTTGTGCTCTACAATGCTGTGGCTTTTTCGTTACAAGACAATCTACCACAGACCAGCTATCTACGAATTTCACTTCTGAATACAGGTATTCAAGCAGCACCGACAATAGAGGAGCGGCACCGCCGTGATTGATCTTAAGTTTATTCGCGAAAATATCGAAGATGTCCGCCAGATGTTAACAGATCGCCATACGGAAGCCGACTTGGACAGGCTGGTAGAATTAGATACACGTTGGCGTGAGAATTTGACGCATACACAATCTCTCAAAGCCCATCAGAACCAAGTTTCACAACAAATTGCTGAGCGTAAAAGGGCGAAACAGGACGCAACAGAAACTATCGCGGAGATGCGGAAACTCTCCCAAAACATCAAGGAACTCACCGCCGCAGCCAACGCTACGAAAACCGAGATAGATGCCATCCTGTTGACAATCCCCAATATGCCGGAGGCAAGCACACCTGTCGGCACCAGCGAAGATGACAACATCGAAATCAAGACATGGGGTGAATTGCCCAACTTCGATTTCGAGTTAAAGCCGCACTGGGAAATAGCAGAACAGTTGGATATTGTCGATTTTCAACGCGGTGCTAAGGTCGCGGGGAGTAACTTTGTGCTTTTCAAAGGTTTAGGGGCGCGATTGGAGCGTGCGTTGATTCAGTTCATGCTTGATTTGCACACGACCCAACACGGCTACACCGAAATCTCACCACCTTTCCTCGCGAACCGTCCTACAATGACAGGGACAGGGCAAATTCCGAAGCTTGAGGCAGATATGTACCGATGTGATAGGGATGAGGAGAACCCCGATAGCGATCTGTTTCTTATCCCGACCGCCGAGGTGCCCGTGACGAATATTTTCGCAGGTGAGATTCTTTCTAGTGATGAACTGCCTATCTACTATACCGCCTACACCCCCTGTTTCCGGCGCGAGGCGGGTGCTTACGGCAAGGATACACGCGGTTTACAACGCATTCACCAATTTGACAAGGTGGAGATGGTAAAGTTCACCACGCCTGAAAGCTCGTACGCTGAACATGAAACACTATTAGCGAACGCTGAGAGTGTTCTGCAGGCGCTCGGTTTGCCTTACCGGGTCGTGCAACATTGCACAGTGGAACTCTCTTTTGCCGCGGCGAAATGCTACGATATTGAGGTTTGGGCACCAGCACGACAGCGGTTTTTAGAGGTTTCTTCCTGTAGCAACTTCGAGGCATTTCAAGCACGGCGTGCAAATATCCGATTCCGCCGTGAAGCGGGTGCAAGACCGGAGTTCGTTCACACGCTGAACGCGTCTGGTACCGCATTGCCACGCGTTGTCATCGCGCTGCTTGAGACGTATCAGAACCCTGATGGGACAGTGCGTATCCCTGCGGTGCTACAACCGTATATGGGCGGTCTGACCCAGATTGGGTGATGTCACTGTAAATGACTGAGTATAAGTTCACAAACTATTTTGAGCAGCAAATTCTACGTAAACGACCTTATCTGAAGAAAGAGTGGTGCATTTATGTCATTGAGAACGCTGTTCATTCAGAACCACAGGAGCACAACAGATTCCGTTTTTGGGCTGAAATTCCTGAAGTCGGAGGACGTTATCTAAGAGTTATTACGCTCGAAGATAAAATTACGATTCATAACGCTTTTCCAGACCGAGGGTTCAAGCCATGAAACTCAATTACTACCCAGAAACCGATTCACTGTATATCAATTTGTCTGAGCAGTCCAGTGTAGAGAGTCAAGAGATCTCGGAGGGTATCGTTCTTGATTATGATGCCGAAGGTAGACTCGTTGGGATCGACATTGATAATGCTAGCCATAAAGTCGAAATGGAGAAACTGATTCTCAGTAAACTTCCCGGCACGGTTGAAATGGCGAGTGTATAAGGATATTTCATCCTATCTCGTGTATGCCTGCACTATTAAGCATCGGGTTCCATACGCGGGCGAAGTATTTTCAACTCCTTAAGAAGTACGTCTCTCTTTTCTGATTCCTCTCCCTTGAGCTGTTCTGTATCATCACCGTTTGTTTTCACCGCAAACCCGGCATCTCTGATCATCTGGAGTGTGTGAGATGCCGTCGAACCTTCCGCATTCAGGTAACCGTCTATAAACATCGAATTTGCTGGATAGAGTGCCATCACTTCCATGCTCCGAAAATGATGTTCCCTGCCCGCAGCGACCCGTATCTCAGCCTGCGGATTCAGGAATCGGTAGAGACATAACACGCGGAGACAATAATCGGGAGTTAAAGTAGCAGGCACGCTCCGCTGTGCCGTGGCAAACTCCGGCAGTCGCGTGCCGGATATCGGCAAGAAGAAGTTTACCGGAAGTGAGGCGACCCTAAGTTGCCGAAGTTCTTTCGCCACCTTAATCAAGTCATCAGTCCCTTCACCCATTCCAACGATCACTCCTGAACAACAAGCAAGCCCGACTGTCTGAGCGGCATGCAATGTATCCATTCTGTCTTGATAACTATGCGTGCTACATATCTTTGGATAATGGGCTTCGGAAGTATTCAGATTATGGTTCAGTCTGTCCAATCCGGCATCCTTCAAGATACCAGCAGATTCTACATCAACCAACCCAGCGGAAAGACACACTTCGATCGGATAGCGCGCTTTTACAGTGCGGATGAGTTTTGCAAGGTGGTTGATCCGTTTGGGTGAGGGACCGCGCCCACTCATCACAATGCAGTAGCGATATGCCCCGGACTCATAAGCGCGCTCAGCTTCTGAGAGAATCTCGGCATCAGGTTTTAAGGGGTAGGTTTCGATGTCTGTCGTTGCGGAACTCGCCTGCGCGCAATAGTGGCAATCCTCTGGGCAGTAGCCGTTCTGAGCGTTGTTGAGGATGTGCAGTTGTACCTCATTCTGAAAATAGGTTTTGCGAACCTGATACGCTGCGTCCAAAAGCGGGAGTAATTCTATTTCCGATGCGGTTAGAAGCTTCTCACAAATCGCATCGGATAGAAGCTCACCGCTGAGGCTAATGGTTGTTAATTCTTGATAAAAGGTCATTTTCATTTTTTTAATGATTGGGTTTTGCTCCGATCTTTCCCTTCTACACCTTGCGTCCACTTAAGAAATATCCCAAGCGATGTCGGTTGCGTTGAAGACTGGACCTTCAGTACACACACGTTGGTATTCAACTCGATTTGGGGCTATTCGGACGGGACAAACACAACCGAGACACACACCCATCGCACACCCCATTCGATTCTCCATCGCAATCTGGGCAGGTACTTCAAAGTCAGCGGCAATTTTTGTAACAGCCGCGAGCATCCCATGAGGTCCACATGCATAAATCATTGGACGGTGCCATTTGGTTTCACTCAGTAAATCCGCGAGAACATCAGTTACATACCCGTGATGTCCGATGCTCCCATCGTCCGTAGCGATATGCACTACGATGCCGATAGATTCTAAATCTGACACACTCAAGAGTCGAGCACGATGCTGGGCACCGACTAATCCGAACGTCTGTATATCGTTTTCGCGCAATGCAGTAGCCAGTAACATGAGCGACGCAATACCGGCACCTCCACCGACAAGAATGGCGGGTTCAGGCTCTATGGTCAGATTAAACGTATTGCCGAGCGGTCCTAAGACTTGTAAGGGTGTGCCCGCCGGCAGCTCCGACAATTGCTTTGTTCCGTCGCCAATGATCTGATAGAGCATCGTTATCTCGTGCCTTTCCACTGTATAGATAGTAAAAGGACGGCGGAGTAACATTCCTGTATCTTGTGAAATCATGACGTGGACAAATTGTCCTGGACGTGCGTGCTGCGCGATCTCAGCACATTCACAACGCAGCAAGTAATGTGCTTCGGCTACCGCTTCGTTAGAGAGAATAGTCGTCCGAGTGTCGTAGGTGTCCAATGAACAGTTACTTGGCATAGCATATATGTTACCACGAAAAGTTGGAGATAGCAAGATTATTATAGCAGAGATGTTCAGTTTACCCATTCAGCAAAAGAATAGACATACAAATTTCTCTATCTTTTCAAGGATAAATGTCTCCATAAGAGGGAGTGCGATATCCTTTACATAACACCAAACAAAATGATTCTTTCACAAAGAATTCGCTTGTAATTTTTGGGAATTATGTTATGATTACGCGCAAAGGAGAGCAATAGATAGTGAAAAACACATTGAAGTTCCGTAGTGACCGGCGTTTCAAAATCGTGCAATTTACCGATATTCATTGGGAAAATGGTGAGGAACCCGATCAGCAATCAGCGGCGTTGATAAAACAAGTCGCGAAAGCTGAATCTCCAGATTTAATTGTGCTGACAGGCGATATTTTATCGGGTGGTGGATGCGACAATGCCGCCGACTCTCTCCGAGAAGTCGTTAAAATTGTAGAAGGGTGCGGCGCACCGTGGGCAGCGGTTTTCGGTAATCACGATGACGAAGGAAGTGCTGATCGCAACGAGTTGATGGCAGTCATGCAAGAAGGCACGTTATCTCTTGCGGAACCAGGACCGACAGAGATACCCGGTGTCGGAAATTACGTTTTACCCATCCAAAATGCTGAGGCGAATGTCCCTGCAGCACTCCTCTACTTCATCGATTCCGGTAGCTACTCCCAAACAAATATCGATGGTTATGATTGGATTAAGCGGGAGCAAATTGTGTGGTACTTGCAAGCGTCAGCAAAGTTTACTGCTGCAGCGGGACACCCGCTTCCTGCACTCGCCTTTTTCCACATCCCGATTCCTGAATACGACGAGGTATGGGATTTTCACACCTGCTATGGCGTAAAATACGAAAACGTCTGTGCGCCTCGACTGAATACAGGCTTCTTCGCGGCGATGCATGAGGCAGGCGATGTCATGGGAACATTTGTCGGACACGAACATATCAACGACTTCTGGGGGGATTTGCACGGGATTCGTCTGTGCTATGGACGCGCTTCTGGCTATAATACCTACGGTAGAGAAGGATTTCCCCGTGGTGCACGTGTCATAACATTACAGGCAGGTGAGCGGCAATTTGAGACATGGCTTCATCTGGATGATGGAACAATAGTCCAGGAGCAACCAGAACATACGCCGCTTCAGCGAACTTTTACTGAAGATTAACAGATCGCACTACGACCAATAATCAGATTGAACGAATTCAGGACTAATCTTACAGGAGGAAATTGTGAGAGCAAATTCTCAAATCTCTATTCGACATGACGGAAAAATAGCAATATTTGACATTACGGGGTACCTCACCGACGCTTCTGAATCTATGTTAAGCGATGCCTACGCTGAGACGAAAGTACAGAACGCAGAAAAAGTCCTGCTTAATTTTGAGCGTAGGAGTTTCATCACAAGTAGCGGATTCGGTGAAATCATTAGATTGCTATGGAAGATGCGAGAGAAAGGACAAGTTCTGCGAGTCGCGCACCCCTCCACACAAGTCCGAAATATCTTCAATACCATTGGGCTGACCCAGAGCATAGGCGTGTTTGAATCCGAAGCACAAGCATTAGAGGACTTCTGATATGTTGCTCGTCGCTTGAGGACATTGGATTAAACACACAAATCGTATCCTGATGGCACCATTTCATGGAAAAAGCGTGTACATGTTCATATCCAACACCACCCCAATCAAACTCCAGAGGCTCCCCGCGAGAAACTGACCGAATACAAATCCCAAAAACAGTGGTAATGCTTTGCGATAGGCTCGGACCCCACCCCCCGTGAACAGTAACTGCTTGAAGAGCCATCCCAAAAAGATCGAGAACCACATCCAACCGATAGCCCAACCATTCCCGACAGCATAACCAACAGGATAGAGGGGCCACCACAAAAATTGACGTTTCAGAAACGTCAGCACACCTGTGAACAGAAAGCCAAATGTAATATGCTGGATAGCAGGTAGATTCGGTGCCCGCGGCGCGATAATCCAGCTTTGCAAGCGGTTAAATTCACCAACCCCCCAATGTGCGAACCGGTATTCATAATAGAGTGCCACATGCCCAACAATTGAAATGATAGTTCCCACAATCGACGCTACAATCAGAGCAACAACCAACCGATTTTCACTCAAACGGAAGCTTCTGCCGATTTTGAACGCCTCCAACTGATGCGGCATCGGATGGCAGCGATAACCATACGCGAGCCATGAGAGTAGGGTCGTGTTCGTTAGGTTTTGCGCACCGAGTGATCGACTCCCAGCAAACAGCAACATAATCCTGTCGGGATGCACATTGTGTAGTTCATGTGTCGGGGGTCCGAGTTCGGCGCGCATGCGCGTCATCCCAAGACACAACACCAAATAGATACTGAAATAGCCGAGAACAACCCACGGCGACAGCCCGGCGAAATACCAGAACACTAACACAAACGCCATGCCAATTATCACTCCAAAAACAGCAAGCCGATATAAACCATCTTTGGCTCTAAAGGAAAACACACCACCGAGGACTTGCAGAATCTGTCGCCGACTTGTTACAAGGGCGAGTGTCCCAATACCGAGCCATGCCCCAGCGCGTTGCTCCGTTTGTAAACCGATAGCGGTTGTCCACCCTGTTGCGCTAAAAAAGACGCGCTGTGCACCCCAAAACAGATAGAAGAACCAAAACGACAGCGACAACTCCAACGGCATGAGATACCCAAACCCTATCGCAAATGGATAGACATAGACAGGCAAACGTCCGACCGCATTCCAAGGTCGTTCAGAAAAGTAGAGTTGATACTTAATCTTGAGTGCTGGAATCACAGGAAAAAGGTAGTTTAACCCCGCCAGAATTTCCAGTCCAAATGCGATTCCGAAACCGAGCCAAAACAACTTATTGCGAAAGAGTGTAGACGTATTACCGAGTAATTCAACAGGAAGCGTTGTCAAAGGATAACTCAACTTCTCGTGGTCGATCCACTGTCTCCTGATGATGATGTTCACACAAAGCATCATAAACAGGATGACAATCACCAATCCACTCCACGCGATGATGGGCCACATCCACGCATTTAGGTAGTGTTCCTGCCAAAACGTATCATCACCCTCAAAGTAGCCCTGTAGAATCCGGCGATCAGTAATCGTAAGCCATGTAGGCATGAATCGGAAGAAGAGATCTGACCATTCATTTTCAGGTGTTGCGAACCATCCCGCATTGGCAATCATAGGCACCAACTGCCGAACAATGTCGTGCCCCGCGAGCGCAGTTGCTACGGATACCATCGTATACGTCAATGCCAGTTCACGTGCTGTTGGCGTGAAACCTTTGAAAATCTTTTTCAGGAACGGAGTGACAAGGGCGAGTAAAAAAAATGTAAAGAGTACCGTCGGAAAGATAGAAAAATCCGTCAGTTCCCATACCACCCGGTTTTCCGCGGAGATGATCCAATAACAAGTAAGGATAATGAGGACCGAACCGAAGACGAGCGTCCCGAAAAGAAAACGGAGTGCTGAGGGTTTCTGGTCGCTCTCAGTTGTAGGTGGTGCTCTGTGCCGCATAATTATAGTATACCATACCTTCTGATGTCAATACAAACGATACGTCCATGCTAAGATCCATGCGTTGGGATTTGCCATTTCTATCGCTTCGTGTTATAATAAACAACACTTTAACTCCATATACAAGGGTAAAGTTATGCTACTCGATGGTCTGGACGCTGATGCCCCACTTTCTAATATCAATAAGATACTCGTCATCCGCGTTGACGGGATCGGAGATTTGCTTAACTCGACCCCGGCGATCTCGCTGTTGCGAGAAAACTATCCATTAGCAGAAATCACAGTCTTAGCGCGACCGCTTAATGCTTCTGTGCTAATCGGTAATCCCGATGTGGACAGAATACTCGTCTTTGATCGGGATGGAAAACACCGAGGATTCTTCGCGCAATTCCAATTCTATCGCGAGTTGCGTCGTGAACGGTTTCAACTTGTCGTTGCCATGCAGACAGCAATGTGGTCGCATCTCGTTGCTTTTCTTTCTGGTGCACCCTACCGTTTAGGACGTTATCAGAAACGTTTCAGATCCACCCTCACACACGCATGGCGCGGTAAATATTCAAAAGGCGAAACCCATGAAGCTGATAGAAACTTAGAACTCGTCCGATTAATCTGTAACGGTGAGGGCAAACGGAAACTCACATTCCGTTTGTTGCCTAATGAAATTAGCATCGTCAAAAAGCGGATGGCATCGTGGGGTATCGGCGACAATACGTTTCTCATCGGCATCCATCCCGGCGGCAGTTCGTTCGATAAACGTTGGCCCGAAAAACAGTATGCTGAACTCGCAGATAAGCTGGCACACCACTATAAGGCGACAATACTTCTTCTACAGGGTCCCGGAGAAGAAGCATTAACGGAAAATATCCAGAAAACGATGCAGTCCCCTGCTATTGCTCACGCGCCAGAAACAATCCGCGAATTAGGGGCACTGCTCTCCTGCTGCGACTTGATTGTCTGTAACGATTCCGGTCCGATGCACCTCGCCGCCGCATTGGACGTCCCGACAATAGCGATCTTCGGTCCCACCGATCACGTGGCGTGGCATCCGTTGAGCGAAAACGCATCTATCGTGCGGCGGGATATGCCGTGCTGGCCCTGCAGTGCACACAAGTGTAAAATCGGATGGGAATGCACGAAAAAACTCCCTGTTGAACCGGTTTGGAATGCAACGACGACAGCTGTAGAAGCGAGAGAAAAATGAAGATTGTCGTAGTAGGATGGGGTTCCACAGGAGATGTCTATCCGGTCTTGGCACTATCGGAACGCCTGCTTAAAAGAGGGCATCAGGTGCGCGTCTGTGCACCAGAGCTTTATAAGGACAAGATTCTTGAGATTGGCACGGAATACCACGAGATAGGCGTCCGTTTTGACTTGGCAGAATTCCACGCGGCGATGGATGCTATTATCCCGAAGCGCGACCCGACCGCGATGCTACGGCTCATTGTAGAGGAAGGAATTGTGCGCCGTGGCGGGCAGTGGTATCAGGATTGTTTGACCGCAATGAAAGGGTTTGATATAGTAATCTGCCATTCCGTGGACATCCCCGCACAAGAGGCGGCAATTCGCAACGGTATCCCTTGGTTCACTGTAACGTATTGTCCCGGCTTCATCAAATCACTCGACTTCGCGCCGCATCCATTTCCAAATTGCGGACGTACCTTCAACGCCATTGTATGGAAATTGGTGCAACTCCGTCTTGCTCCGAGTATAGATGCACTCTTTAATCAATTCATTGCGTCAGTCGGCGGAAAATCGAGACGTTCAATAGCGTTAGACGGGATGTACTCGCCGCACCTGAACCTCATTGCCGCGTCCCCGACACTCTGTCCACCAGCGGATTTCCCCTCGAATCACAAATTCACGGGTGTATGGCATCTCGCTTCCTCCAGTTATGTTCCGCCACCTGAGCTCGTTGCTTTTTTGGCGGAAGGTCCGCCTCCAGTTATCATTTCATTCGGTTCTATGGGAGGATCCAATGGACGTGAAACAACAGAAATCTTGATTGATGCTGTCAATAGAACAAACCAACGGGCAATCATCCAATCGGGATGGGGGAAACTCGGCACACAGGATGAACTACCGAATATCTTCTGCACGGAGTATGTGCCGCATCAGTGGTTGTTTCCGAAGGGATGCTGCGTTGTGCACCATGGTGGCGCAGGGACGACTGCTTCAGTCTGTCGGGCAAAAGTGCCTTCTGTTGTTGTGGCGCATAACGCAGACCAACCGTATTGGGGAAAACGTCTGTCGGACTTAGGAGTGGCACCGAAGCACCTGCACCGTCGTAACCTTACTTCTGAACGTTTAGCGAAACGGATTCAGCAAGTCCTTGCGACCCCTGCGATGACCGCGCGTGCGCAGGTTTTGGGAAAACGGATAGAAGCAGAAGATGGATTGACAGCTGCTGTTGAGCTGATTGAGGCTTTTTAACTATTGAGGGGTTATAGGTTCTTGGTTCGGTTTTTCTCCGAAAAACCTGTAGGTTATAAGTTAAAAGCCTCACTTCACTTCGCCGAAAACCTCTTAACTTATAACTTATAACTTATAACTTATAACCGAAAAGAATGAAGAAAATTCTTGTCTTTAGTTTCAGTTTCATCGGCGATGCAGTATTATCAACTGCTGTTATCCAACCCCTACGCAGACACTTTCCAGATGCACACATAACCTTCCTTGTCGGACCACGAGCGTTTGACCTTCTTGCGACTGATCCGAATATCGATGCGACTCTTGTTTATGACAATCAAGGCGAACACGCCGGTTGGAAAGGGAGACTGTGCCTCATAAAAACCTTACAACTCGGTAAATTTGATCTCGTTGTCAACTTACGGGACAGTCTCATAGCACGATGCATCGGTGCAGAACATTGGGGATTGGCACGTGGGAATAGCAATCGCCACGCCGTCACCCGATATCTGGAGGTGCTGCAGAGACAAGGTGTTGACACAACGAAAGCACATCCCTTCTTAGAATTGACTAAAGCGGAACGGGCTGCGGCTCACCATTTTCTTCAGGAAACCGGTATTGAATCAGAACGATTGCTAATCGGGATCCATCCGGGTGGGAATTGGAAATATAAGTTATGGGACGGAAAGAACTATGCTGACATCGCGAGTATTTTAGCAGGGAAACTTAACGCAACGATTTTACTCTTTGCCGGTCCGAACGAACGGGCACTCCAAACGCGGGTTGCAGAAATGATGGAAACGCCACCCATTTCTGCAGAAACCGATGATCTTCGGCATCTCACAGCCTTAATCTCCGCATGTGATGTGTATATCGGAAACGACACGGGACCGATGCATATCGCTGCAGCCGTGGGAACACCTGTCGTCGCGCTTTTCGGTTCAACGAACCATATTCGGAGCGGTCCTTATGGTGATACACATAGGGTTGTACAGAGCGGGATAAGTTTGGGTTGCAATCCTTGTCATCCGGGGAGGCATCCGGGAGGATGTGGTGCCGGTAGTTGTGAAGTAATTGCAAGGATCAGTGTAGAACAGGTATTGGACACAGTGGAAGGTGCGATACCAACCTAGGTCGAGAAATCCCACAAAAGGATGGTAGAAAGAGAATTATCAGAAGTTTTTACCGTCGTAATCACCGTTAGTGTCTGGCCATCCGGACTAAACAACAAGCGATAGACCCCTGTTTCCTTAAATTCATCAAGAGTTATTTTGTGCGATCTTGTGTCAACATCCCACAGATCAATAGTCAACCATAAATCTCTATCAGTACCGGTAATGTCATTGAATTGGAGTGCTCCAGTGGCGCTCACCAATGTCTTCCCATCTGGACTGAAAGACACGACTGTATAAACCCTCGAATCGGTCATTGATGTAAAGGACGGCGGTTTGCCAATAGGCGGTTGGGCGATGGGTGGTTGATCGGTAATTAGTTCTGTACGCCCTTCAAGGGTATCAATGGTAGTTTCTGGGTTCCCTGTTTCCACATCCCATAGGTGAATGGCACCACCGCTCCCGATGGCAAATGTGCGTCCATCTGGACTGAAAACACCGAATCCGGCAAGGGTTGCTTTGTGTGTCCGCGTTTCCACATCCCATAAGTGGGTGGTAGTACTAGTCTTAACAGCAAGTGTGCGTCCATCTGGACTGAAAAGTATATTAAAAATCCAATCTGTACGGACTTTAAGGGTTTCCTTGTGCGCGCCTGTAGCAACATCCCATAAGTTAATTTTCTCGTAATCTGTACTCGCTAATGTCTTCCCATCCGGGCTGAAAGACACGGAACCCCCTTCACCTTCAAAAGTGACTTTGGGAAGGTCCGTGGCAACATTCCATAATCGGATCTTTCCATGACGTTCACTTGCCAATAATATCTGATCAACTGGACTAAACAACACGCTGTTCCAATTCCCTTTATCTATGGTTTTACGCGTGCCTGTAGCAATATCCCATAATTGGATAGCTCTTCCACTTACACTCGCCAACATGTTTCCGTCAAAACTGAACGATACACTTCGGACCTCACCATCCGCTTTAAGTGTGGTTTTACGCGTGCCCGTAGCAATATCCCATAAGTAAATTTCGTGCCCACGCCAACCTATGAGTGTCTGATCGTGGGAACTGAACTGGAACCCTTCTATATTCTGTTCAAGGACCGTGTGTGGTAGAAAATCTTGTGCAAAAGTGTTTAGTGAAAACAGTGTTAAAAGAATAAGTGATGTCAAGGTTGTTTTCATAGACAAATTTTCCATTTTCCTATAGGCGTGCTTTAATCAAAGCAGGGAATTTTGCTTCCATTGCAATCGTAAGCTATTTAGCACAACGGATACGCTACTAAACGCCATTGCAAACGCTGCAAGCATCGGGTGGAGTTCCCGAAACATCGTCGGTACGAAAGATAGCGGATACAGTGCGCCCGCGGCGACAGGAATTAAAAGGACATTGTAGAAGAACGCCCAGAAAAGGTTCTGTTTAATCGTGCGCATCGTCGCACGGCTGAGTCGTATTGCATCGGGGAGTCCACGCAAATCGCTGTGCATGAGCGTCACGTGTGCTGTCTCCCTGGCAATATCGGTGCCTGTGCCGAGTGAGATTCCAATATCGGCTTGCGCCAATGCGGGGGTATCGTTGATACCATCGCCTACCATCGCGACGAGTCCACCATTTTCTGCCTGTAATTTTTTAACGGCAGTTGCTTTATCTTCGGGTTTGAGTTCTGCCATGACATCACCAATCCGTGCAGCCTTGGCGATCGCGTTAGCTGTAACGCGGTTATCCCCCGTCATCATTGTCACAGTACATCCCAGTTCGTAGAGCTGAGCGACTGCAGCTTGCGCTTCCGATTTCAAGGTGTCTGCCACCGCCAGAAGCCCTACAACGTGTTCATCGACAGCAACCCATAGGACGGTTTTCGCCTCGGTCTGTAGACGTTCTGCTTCTTCTTCAAATCTTTTAGTCGGAATACCGTGCTGTTGAATTAAGGATACATTGCCAATGATGACACTATTTTCACCGACCTGTGCGGTGATACCGTGTCCAGTGACAGCTTCAAACTGACTCGGTGTAGCCATATCCAATCCACGTTCCTTAGCCGCTTGGACAACTGCCTTTCCGATGGGATGTTCACTACCGCGTTCCGCAGTAGCAGACAGTCGTAAGAGTTCCGACTCGTCTATATCTGTGAGAATATCGGTAAGCGTGAGTTTCCCCTCTGTCAAAGTGCCTGTTTTATCGAGAGCAATTGTGGTTAAGTCTCCAGCGCGCTCAAGAGCTTCACCGTTTCGGAAGAGGATACCGCGCTGCGCGCCGATACCGGTTCCCATCATAACGGCGGTTGGGGTAGCGAGTCCCAATGCACAAGGACAGGCTGTGACAAGGATCGCAACTAAGCGGAGCATTGCTGGCGTGAACCCTTCTCCGATGAGGAACCACCACACGAGAAACGTCACAACAGCAATCCCGGTGACGACAGGCACGAACACGTTTGTAACCGCATCGGCGGCGCGTTGAATGGGAGGCTTGCTCTGTTGCGTTGTATGTACTAATTGCACAAGACGGGCAAGGGCTGTTTCCGTCCCGATGTGTGTGGCTTCCATTGTGAGCATTCCACTCTGGTTCATGGTTGCTGCGGTCACAAGGTCGCCGGATCCCTTATCTACGGGCAGGCTTTCTCCAGTGAAGACGCTTTCATCAATCGCACTTTTACCACTGCGCACCACACCATCAACAGGGATACTTTCGCCGGGACGCACAAGAAGGATGTCGCCTACCCCGACCTGTTCGATGGGGATGTGCTGCTCTTCGCCGTTTTTTAGGCGGCACGCGATTTTAGGGGAGAGTTGCGGGAGTTTTTTGAGGGCTGCGTTTATCTTACCTTTGGCACGTGCTTCGAGCAGTTTTCCTAACTTGATCAACGTAATGATAACTGCGGCTGTCTCAAAATAGACGTGCGTCCCAAAGCGCGTCCCCGCGTCCATCCCTAATGCAATCGTTACAGCGAGGCTATAGAGAAATGCCACGGATGAACCCATCGCGACAAGTACATCCATATTGGCTGACCGGTTGCGCAAGGCTTTGATGCCGCCAACATAATAATCCCAAGCAACATACCCCTGCACGGGTAATGCCAAACCGAACATTAGCCAGTTAACCCACTGTGCAGATGCCCACTCACCCAACAGGTTCATATCTCTACCCATGCTGAGGAGAAAAAGCGGAAGCGTGAAGATTACTCCGACAATGAATTGCATCTTTTGCCGTCGGAATTCCTTAGCACGAGCTTCCTCTTCCTCGTCCGCATCGACAACATCAAAACCGAGATCCCGGATTTTATCAACGATGGCTTCCTCGTTGAGCATGGATGCCTCAAAGGTAACCGAGGCATATTCGGTGGCGAGACTGACTTCTGCGGCAAGGATACCCTCCATTTTTTTCAGATGTCGTGTGATGGTGCTTGTGCAGTTCTCGCAGTGCATCCCAGTGATGGGTAGATTAATTTGATGTTCCATATTTTTAACTATTAACTCTGGACACCGCTCCACTATGTTTCGCGGTGGTTCTCGGTTAATTCCGACTGTCCTTGGAACTTGAAAGGGGTGCTTTACCAATATTTTAGCATATCACAGACAAGGGATGCAAGGATAGGATATAAAACACCAGAAGCATTCAAATCTCCTGTAGGAGGGAACTCTGATTCCCGACGCATTCCTGTAGGAGCGATCTCCTGGTCACGATTTCTTACAAAAATGGTTGCAAAACCGGATGGCTCTGATAACAACGCAAAAGTTTCTCAGTTAACCTAAGTGGACAGGTAGACCCGTTTCGAGAGATTCGTTGGCGGCAATTGACAAAATTGCGGTTTTAGCGGCATCGGCATAGGGTGATCGGATTGCACTACCATCGCCTATGCGGACTGCCTCAATAAAAGTGCTATCCATATCAATTGTGCAATTGTTTTGCGGATTCCATGTGGTCGTCTCATCAGCAGTAGAGAGCACAAGTGCACTACGGAGATGGTATTCAAGCGAGCCGTCCTCACAGAAGATGTCTAAGCCGGAACGCCGCATCCCATTCGTTGTAAAGCAGGCGGAAAACATAACACCGAAGACCCCACTCTCGAATTGTAACGAGACACCAGACGCTTCCTCAATATCGTAATCAGTATTCGGGATCAGATCGTTGCGTGCGACAGCATAAACGGTTTTGACTTCACCGAAGAGGTACCTCGCCATATCAAATTCGTGGGTTGTCTGCTCCATGAGTTGCCCGCCGGATTTCGCCTTCTCGCGCCACCATCCACCCGGCATACCCCCCATCCAATATCCCATGAAGAACCCCACGCGTCGAGAAGCGAGAAGTTCCTGTGCCTTGTCAATAATATCAAGATAGCGTTCCTGATACCCGGTAGCAGTGATAATCCCTCGCTCTTCCACTTCAGCGGCGATCTCTTTTGCTTCGTCGGCATCCATGTGCACCGGTTTCTCTACAAACATCGGCAGTCCGGTAGCAATGACAGCACGTTCAGGGGCACCGTGGGCAAACGGCGGAATTGAAATATAAATGGCATCCAATTCTTCGCGTGCAAGCATCTGATTATAGTCTTCATAGGCTTTA
This sequence comes from Candidatus Poribacteria bacterium, assembly GCA_965220065.1. Taxonomy (GTDB): domain Bacteria; phylum Poribacteria; class WGA-4E; order WGA-4E; family WGA-3G; genus WGA-3G. Next base: position 961,676 of record OZ244804.1, on the reverse strand, counting down.
CCGCCGTATTGGGTAACCGCCTGTTCCGCTTTGTCGATTACAATATCACAGAAGGCGACGAATTTTGTACCGCCGATTTCAGTTAATTCACGCAAGTGGCGATTCATGTTGCCGCCCGTGCCAATAAAACCTAACCTAACATCTGACATTTTTTATTTTTATCCTTACTGGTTTCTCTCCGTCGTTGAAAAACAAACGGTTTATTAGAAAAAATTGGGCAGGTACAAGACCTGCCCCTACAGTTTGTGGTGTGCATGTTTGGGGGTCAGAACCCTCTCACACTGCGACACGTTTAACCCATTACCGATGACTGATAACCATTAAAAGACTGAATTTTGTGCCGGAGTGAGCATGAGCGATGGCAAAATACCTATAAGCAATACACCAATCGCCGCGAGAACCAACCCCACAACAAGCGTGCTCGGATACGACGCGAATGGCAACTCCTCTTCCGGTTCACGCATATACATTGTGACAACAACCCGAAGATAATAGAACGCCGATATTGCTGTGTTGACCGCGCCAACAATAACAAGCCAGATATGCCCTGCCTGAACTGCTGATTTGAAGATATAGAATTTGCCGACGAACCCGGCAGTCGGTGGAAAACCAGCGAGTGACAAAAGCATTATCGTCATAAACATAGCAAGCAATGGCTTTCGGAGCCCAAGTCCTGCGTAATCAGAAATCACGAGACTCTCGCCATCCTCTGTTTTTGCCAAGATGACCGCACCGAACGCACCGATGTTCATCACGCAGTAGACAAGCAGATAAAGCATAGTGCTCGAGATCCCGTCGTTATTTGCCGCCGCTAAGCCTATGAGGATGTAACCTGCATGCGCAATACTCGAATAAGCGAGCATCCGCTTGATACTCGTCTGCGCAATCGCGATGACATTTCCGACGGTCATCGTTAACATTGCCAGCACAATGATAACGCCACTCCATTCGACTTGCAGATTTGGTAGGGCTTCCATAAAAATTCTGAGGAACGCGGCAAATCCAGCCGCCTTTGGTCCGGCGGAGATAAAAGCGGCTACCGTTGTAGGCGCGCCTTCGTAAACATCGGGTGCCCATTGATGGAAAGGAACAATGGCGACCTTAAATCCGAACCCAACAATCAGGAGAAACATTCCTGCTAACAACAGTGGCGATTTATTCGGGGCGGTAATTGCCTCCGCGATTGCGGGGACATTCGTCGTCCCGGCACCCCCGTAAATCAGAGCGATCCCGTAGAGGAAGAACGCGCTTGCGAACGCGCCGAGCAACAGGTATTTCATGCCCGCCTCGCTTGAAGCAGGACTCTCTCGAAAATAACCCGCCAACACATACAACGATAATGACATCAACTCCAAGCCGAGGAAGACAATAATCAACTCATTACCTGCAGCCATCAACATCATACCGAGCGTCGCGAGCAGAATAAGTAGGTAGTAAGGTCCCTGTTTTCTGTCGTCCCTACCCAAATAACTCAACGAAATCAACGCGACCAAAATCGTCGAAACAAGGAAAATAATGTTAAAAAAGAGGGAGAAATTATCCACCTTGAACATGTCGTTGAACTGGGTGCCAACTGTGCCTGCTTGATGCATCTGGATAGAGACCCATAGCGCAATCCCAGAACCAACGATCGTCATCCAGCCGAGGATCGATTTTGAAATGGAGTCAAACAGGTCAAAAACGAGGACGATGAGTAACGTTAAAGCGATAATCAGCTCCGGCATCAGTAATTGCCAGTTAATCTCTATTGGCATTCAAAATCTCCTTTTTAATTTTACCTTGCGGAAGAACGACGCTGTTAGAAATTTGACGGTTTTTTCCCAATATCCGCCTGCGCCGATGTTGCAGGCTACGGTTCATGATGTCTCCAAGCCTCTGCGCGTAATCGAATGGAGTACAGCACAAAAAACCGATAACTGATACCCCTTATAGGAACACAAACGTTACAATCACAAAGAGGGGAACTAAAATTACTACCGACCAGAGCATATATCCAAAGAAACTCGGCATGCGGATACCGCTTTGTTCCGCGATTGCCTTTACCATGAAGTTCGGAGCATTACCGATATAGGTATTCGCACCCATAAACACCGCCCCAACAGAGATAGCCGTTAGCAATTTGACGAACTCTAAGTGCTCGGGACCTGTCAATTGTCCAGACAAAATTTCCGGTATCATGGCTTCAGTGAGATGCAATTTCCCGAGTGCCGTGTTGAAAAACGTCAAATAGGTCGGAGCATTGTCTAAAAAACTCGACAGAACACCCGTTATCCAGAAATAGTGCATCGGCTCTTTTATCGCCCCAATTAACCCACGTAACGCGCCGTTTTCACCAGCCTTTAGAATCGCTAATGCTGGAACAATGGTTATAAAGATACCGGCGAATACCTTTGCTACCTCTTCAATCGGCTCCCATGAGAATTCGTTTGTTTGTCGCAATTCGCCACTAAAAGGTGTGAATTTGAGGGATAACAGTCCCATCACGACAATCAACACATCGCGGGCAATATTCTGCCAGTATACATGCACACCAAAGATATTAACTTCTCCCCACTTGAAACTACCACTCATCAGAACAGCAGCGACGATTCCGAGCAGGAACGTTAAGTTGAAGAGTCCATCCACACGAATGGGTTCATTGGTACCATCGTCTGGCACTACACCGCCTTCCCGTTTAAACATAAATGTGTCTATCACAAAGAAAAGCGCAATTAAGATGATGCTAATAAACAGCATGTGTGGGAAGAGAGCCGTCGTCGTCCAGAAGAAGGGCACGTTGTGCAAGAATCCCAAAAAGAGGGGTGGATCCCCCAGCGGTGTTAAAGAACCACCAATGTTACTCACGAGAAAAATGAAGAAGATAACCAGATGGACCTTGCTCTGCCGATACGCATTTGCTCGAATTAGCGGGCGAATGAGAAGCATTGATGCGCCAGTTGTACCTACCCATGAAGCAATAGCAGTGCCGATAAGTAGTAAGAAGGTGTTAACTATCGGCGTGCCACGCAATGTCCCACGCACGAGAATCCCACCCGCAACCGTGAACAATCCCCACAACAGAATAATGAAGGGGATATAGTCTATCAGATAGATATGTAGAATGTCGTAAAAGGCTTCTCCTCGAAATGCTATGAGATACGGAATTGCGAAGACTAACCCCCAAACCAATGACATTTTCCCACCGTGATGGACCAGAAAATGGGAATCTAACACAAGTGGGAAAATCGCAATAGAGAGTAATATACCCACAAATGGAATGATACTCCAAATAGGCAATTTTGCCCCGTCTACGCCATGACCATGATGTGCGCCTTCACTACCGTGTGCGTCCTCTGCGCCGAAGGCTTCCATTGAAACCGACAGCATAAGCCCCAAAATCACACAAAGAATAAGACAAGTTGTAAATTTAAATTTCAATTACTTCGCCTCTGCCTCCTTTTCAATTTTTTCATTTTGTGCGCGCTGTGTTCCGTGTAAAGCGAGTTCAGTGTCTTGTAATATTTGTTCGCCAGCGCGTCCCACAGCAGGCTCGGTTTGCACCTGCGTCACGACAAGTCCTACTGATTTCTCCATCTTACTCAGGAAAGGCTTTGGATAAACACCAATCCAGACGATGAACAGCAGTATCGGCAACATCACAACGATCTCACGTGCGTTTAGGTCAGGCAAGGCTTCATTTGTCTTATCCAGTGTCCCAAACATCACACGCTGGAACATCCACAGCATATACACGGCTGCCAGAATCACGCCTGCTGTTGCGAGCACCACATATATCTTCGAGAAGGCTCCCTGAACAAAACTGCCAAACAGTATCATATACTCGCCAACAAATCCATTCAACCCCGGTAGCCCGATTGACGATAACGTTACAATCATAAAAATCGTAGCAAAGATCGGCATCCCCTTCGCCAACCCACCGAAATCCACAATCATCCTGCTGTGTCGTCTCTCATAAATCATTCCGACCAAAAGGAACAACGCGCCTGTGCTCAAACCGTGATTAATCATCTGTAAGACGCTTCCTTGAATACCGGCGGGATTTTTAGAAAACAATCCCAACACCACAAATCCGAGGTGGCTCACACTGGAATACGCGACCAGTTTTTTCAGATCGGGTTGGACCATCGCCACTAATGCCCCGTAGATGATGCCTATTACAGCAAGTGGTACAATCAACGGTGTGAACTCAGTCGCGGCATCGGGAAAAAGTGGCAGGCAAAAACGGATTATCCCATAGGTTCCCATCTTTAGGAGCACCCCGGCAAGGATTACACTTCCCGCCGTAGGGGCTTCAACGTGGGCATCTGGTAGCCAAGTGTGGAAGGGGAAGAGCGGAACCTTAATGGCAAAGGCAATGAAAAACGCCAAGAACAATAGATGTGAATGTTCAAACGGACCGCTGAGCGTCGTGAGGTCGAAACTATTGTTGTTTTGGAAGTACAGTGCCAAAATACCAACCAGCATTAGCGCGCTGCCCGCCATTGTATAAAGGACGAACTTCACGGTTGCATAAATTCGACGTTCTCCACCCCAAATACCGATGAGAAAGTACATCGGAATCAGCATCGATTCCCAAAATACAAAGAAGAGGAACAGATCCAAAGCACAGAAGACACCCAACATTCCGGTCTCAAGCGCGAGGAGCGACATCATAAAGCCACTCAACCCTTTCTCGACCGAGTTCCATGCGGCAAGAATACACACCGGTGTCAGAAAAGTCGTAAGCAACACCAACCATAGGGAAATACCATCAATGCCGATGTGGTAGCTTGTCCCTAAACCGGGAATCCACGCTTGCTGCGTGACGTTTTGGAACGTTGCCGTTGTTGTGTCAAAACCGGTGTACAGCCCCAATGAGACAATAAACGTCAGGAGTCCAATGACGAGTGCGATGCCTTTGATAGCAGATGCACCGAGCCCTCTGAGCAACGCGATGGCTATCACGCCGAGCAGTGGTAAAAAAATGACTATTGAAAGTAACAAGGAAACCTCCTTAGGATAACTTAACTTCGTCGATAGGCACAACCTAACGATCGCGATTTCCTCTCTTAAAGGAACAAATCACCGCCAGAACCAAGGATAAAGCCAAAACCGCTTTTTAATCTATTAAATCTGGACGTTGCTCCATTACATTACGCAACGGTTTTTGGTAAGGTCAAAAACCTTTCTAAACCTAAAGCAGGTTCTCTATTTCTCCGTAAACCACCGTGTAACGAAGTGGAACGGTGCCCATAGGTCCATAGTTAAAAATTAAGTGAAAAACAGATAGTATGCGAGGAATAACACGATTCCGAGAACCATTGACACAATGTACACTTGGACAAGCCCTGTCTGGAGGCGTCGCAACGTTCCACCAATAAATCGGATAATAGCCCCAACACCATTGACAATCCCATCAATAATGCCGTTATCTACAATCCGCCATAGCAGGTAATGAGAACCATTTTTAATCGGTTGCACGATGAGTGCGTTATATACCTCATCAACATAGTACTTGTTCGCAAGAAGCCTGTGTAATGCGTTGGTAGGTTCGTCAGACGGTGTTCTTTCGCGATAGCGCGACCATGCGAACGCAATGCCTGCCAAACCGACTACAGATGAAATCACCATGAATAAGATCATATTCCCCGATGCATCATGGTGCGCTTCTGGAAAAACGCTCTTCGTGAAGTGGTGGAACCAACTCTCATGTCCACCCCAACCTAAAAGCAATCCGATCAAGGCAGAAGGAATCGCCAGAATTGCGAGTGGGACCCACATGACTGGTGGCGACTCGTGCAGGTGCGAATCAACATCGGGTTCAACGCGAGATTCACCATAAAACGTCACGAAGATCAAGCGGAACATATAAAACGCCGTCAGGAATGCCGTGACTAAACCGATGACGTAAATAATAGGCGAACTCCCCCAGGCACTGTGCAAGATTTCATCTTTGCTCCAGAAACCGCTCAGAAATGGGAATCCCGCAATAGCAAGGGCACCGACTAAAAAGGTCCAGTGTGTTATCGGCATTTTTGCCTTTAAGCCGCCCATCTTTCGCATATCCAATTCATTCGCCATGGCGTGCATCACGCTACCAGCTGTGAGGAACATCAGCCCTTTAAAGAAGGCATGCGTTACTAAATGGAAAATGCCAGAGGCATAAGCACCAACACCAACACCAAGAAACATATATCCGAGTTGGCTGACAGTTGAATAAGCGAGGATACGTTTTATATCGTTCTGGGTAAGTGCTATCGTTGCCGCGAAGAAGGCAGTCAAAACACCGATCCATGCGACCACTTCGCCAGTATGTGCTATATTATAAAGCACAGCGGAGCGTGCTATCATATATACACCCGCTGTCACCATTGTAGCGGCGTGGATCAAGGCACTCACAGGGGTCGGACCTTCCATTGCGTCCGGGAGCCATACATAGAGCGGAATTTGTGCCGATTTACCTATCGCACCAACGAAGAGTAACAAGGTCGCAATGACGAGGGTACTCGCACCAAAGACTTTCTGAAAATTATCTGCCTCAGCGGCTTCAAATATCGATGCGAAATCGAGGGTTCCGAACGCAGCAAACAGGGTGAACATCCCCAGCAAGAATCCGAAGTCACCAATCCGGTTCACGATGAATGCCTTTTTCCCAGCATCTGTCGCCGTTTGCTTCTCATACCAGAATCCTATAAGGAGATAGGAGCAGAGACCAACGCCTTCCCATCCGACGAACATCATCAGATAGTTGTTTCCAAGGACCAAGATTAGCATTGCAAAAACGAACAGGTTCAGATAGGCAAAATAACGTGTATATCCTTCATCGCCATGCATGTAGCCGATAGAATAGACGTGGATGAGAAACCCAACACCTGTAATCACCAATAACATCACTGACGTGAGTGCGTCTACACGGAACCCGATATTGAAAGCGAACGACTCGCCTGTAATCCATTCATAGAGCGTTTCATCGAATGGGGCAGCACCGCCGTGCAAACTGGCAAAAGCAATAATTGAACAGACTAAAGAGACAAGCACTGCGAGCGAACCTATCCATCCGCTCAGTTGTTCGCTACCTTTTAGCCCCTTATTTTTTGCAAGCCCCAATAACCCGTTAATCAGAAACCCAACAAGTGGGGCAATTAACAGGACAACAATTAATTCTATTGTCATTTTTCATCCTTCTATTGGTTCGAGGTATTCAGTAGAGATTTGTGACGCACATCAGAATCTTCTTTAACTGATGACCGATAACCGATAACTGATAGCCAGTTTTGCTTAGCCCTTTAACGAATTAACTTCATCCACATTAACTGTCTGTTGATGTTTGAAGACGCTCACGATAATTGCAAGCCCAATTGCGACTTCGGCAGCAGCGACAGTCATCACAAAGAAAACGAACACCTGTCCGGTTGCTTCGCCCAGGCTACGACTGATAGCTACAAAAGCGAGATTCGCCGCATTCAGCATCAGTTCAATACACATAAAGATGATAATAGCGTTCCTGCGGATGAGGACCCCGATGACTCCGATTGTGAACAAGAGCGCGCTCAATATGAGATAATATTCTAATGACATTTTTTTAACTTTCCTTGCGGTTCGACCAAGCAGGTTTGGAACTTTGACAGCCCTTAGCGTAATCCGCCTTCCAAATGTAAAGCAAAGACAAATTATGCCATTTAAGGCATAATTTCATTATAGGCTACGTTTTTGACGCTATGAAGATAAATATCTCATCTACTGATTACTAACTTTAACTCTCTTCTTGACTATCGCGTTTTACTAAGACGATAACACCAATCAATGCCGCCAACAAAATAAGCGAGGTAACCTCAAACGGTAAGAGGTACTTGCTGAACAAGAGTTCGCCAATGTCATAAGTGGTTGTCGTTACCGCTGCCGCCCCAGATTCCGCCGATGCCACTGCGGTGTCGTTGAGCGCATTCACGGCGATATAGATCCCTTCAGCGGCAAAAAGGATGCCTAAGATAATCGCTAATCCTTTTAGTTTCCTCCCAATAGCCCCTTGTACCGAGAGTGTCCCCAAATTCAGGAGCATAATCACAAAGAGGAACAGCACCATGATTGCACCGGCATAGACAATCACTTGTACTGCTGCAACGAAGTGTGCACCCAACAGGACGAAAAGCCCCGCTTGTGCGAAAAACGTGACAATAAGCGAAAGCGCGCTATAAATCGGATGTCGGAACGAAATCACAGCAATCGCCCCGATTAGCGAAACCGCTCCAAAGAGAATAAATAGAATCTGTTCTGCATTCATCAGCATGCCTCCTACTCTATTGCATCGAGAGCGGACGGGGTGAGCCGATCGTCGCTATCTTGGATTGCCGGCTTAGGCGTTCTCATCACAAGGAGTCCTGCCACAATAGAGACAACAATAAACGCGGAAACGACATTGCCGATCCCCACGATTAGACGAGAGTTGGTCATTATCCACAAAGTGCCGGTTACGACAATTGAAGTCAAGGCGACAGGCAACAGAAATTTCCAACCGAAGTTCATAAGTTGATCATAGCGGAACCGAGGAAGCGTCCATCGAACCCAGATAAACACGAACAGGAAAATAGCAGTTTTGACGGAAAAGATACCGAACGAGATTATCCCGCTCCACACAGGACCGCCCATATTTTCTAAACCGAAGAAATGCCATCCTCCTAAGAAGAGCGTCACTGTTACGGCAGAGCCGACAATCATATTCATATATTCAGCCATGAAAAACATCGCAAATTTCATGCTACTGTATTCGGTGTGATACCCCGCTACGAGCTCCTGTTCCGCTTCAGCGAGGTCAAAGGGTAATCGATTTGTTTCGGCAAACATTGCCGTTGTAAACGCCAGAAATGCGGGAAAGTGAATCAGGAAATTCCATTGCCATGGATATGCCCCTTGTTCTATTGCGATTGCCCGAAGACTGAGCGAACTCGTCAGCATCAGCACGCCGATGATCCCCAATCCGAGCGTTAGTTCGTAACTAATCATCTGTGCCGAAGAGCGTAAACCGCCGAGGAGCGAATATTTGTTATTAGATGCCCATGCCCCGAGTACAACACCGTAGACTCCAAGAGATGTTATCGCCAATATATACAGAATACCGATGTTGATATCTGCAATCTGGAGCGGTATTTCATGTCCCAATACCGTAATAGAACTTCCAAACGGCACGACTGCAACCGCAACAAGTGCCGGGACTAACAGCATTGCTGGTGCCATCACATAAAGTGGCTTATCCACATGGTCTGGGATGAGATCCTCTTTAAACAGGAACTTAAGCCCATCTGCGACAGGTTGGAGCAGACCTTGAGGTCCAACCCGGTTAGGTCCTAACCGATCTTGCATCCATCCACTCACCCGTCGTTCCGCCCAAATCATTATCATCACGCCAATCAGCAGCAGATGGACAACGATGAGAATCTTGACGAGTGAACTGATGATTAAAACGAGAGGGATATTTTCCATTTTTTTAATTATTATCTCTGGGCGTTGCCTCCGTTGTCGGCAACGATCTAAAATCGTTAAGAAACCTCTTTCAGGTTATGAAAGGTTTATTAACAATGTGGAGTCCTGCCCGAACAACGGCAGGGCAGCGTAAAAACAATCGTCAGAGGCTTAATTTGATACCCATGTCCCCAATTTTCTGATGTGTTGCGTCAGCATAGCCTGGGACATTCTCGGCAATTGCCAAGGCAATCTCACCAGCAAAGTGATAGTTCATCTCACCGCCCAACTGTTTGGCAAGTTGTTGCGTAATTTCCCAATCCACACGCGCTTCACCCGGTGGATCAATCGTCTTACGAATCCGTTGCACCCAACCTGTTGAGTTCGTGAAGGTGCCATCCTTCTCAGCGAAGGTGGTCCCCGGTAGCACGACATCTGCCAACTGCGTTACTTCTGAAGGCAAAACGTCTTGTACAATAAGGAAATCAACACTCTCCAACGCCGCTTTTTCAGCATCTTCGAGAGGTCGTTCCGGTCCACCGCTGACGAGATAAACGACTTTTGCGTCCGATACCTTCTCCCAAAGTGCCTCACCCTCCAAAACGACGTTGCCATTTGCAGAACCGAGTATTGTTCGGGCACCCGCCGCGTTTGGGTTCTTGTCGGCTTCAATTGTAAACTGCGGGAACTTGTGTTCTTCACCAGGCAGTTGCCCAAAGAGTCCCAACTGCGTTGTTTTCAGCACATCATGCGCCAACTGCTGTAAAATGTAGTTGTCTTCATTGGTTCCCTGTGCAGAACCGATAACAACAATGTCCTCAGCTTCTATTTCCGACACGTTTTCTGTAATTACCGCTAAGGCATCTGCCCAATGTGTTGGTGTGAGTTCGTCATCAACCCGTTTGAGTGGAAGTTGGAGTCGGTCATCGCTGTTGACATAGTGGTAACCGAGGCGACCATCGTCACACATCCAATGCTGGTTAATGTCTTCATGGAAGCGCGGCTTAAGCCTGTACACACCATCGGCTTTATATTCTACGGTAATGTTGCAACCGACACTGCATCCTGAGCAGACGCTGTTCGCTTTCTCCAAAAACCAAGGACGAGACTTGAACAAGAAATCCTTGCTGATCAATGCCCCAACGGGACAAATATCAACGACATTTCCTGCCAATTTGTTATCCAGTACTTGCAAAGGGACGCCTTCGTGGCTCCGCGGAATATCGATTTCGTCATGGGAACCGCGATGGACCAAGCCTAATTCGCCGGTTCCGGAAACCTCATCAGCGAATCGGACACACCGGGTGCAGACGACGCAGCGCGTTGCGTAAAGCAACACATCGGGTCCTAAGTCCTTCTTGGGCGGAACGTTCTTGACCTCAAGATAGCGACTCTTATCATATCCATGTCGATGTGAGTAGTCTTGCAAATCGCACTCGCCAGCCTGATCACAGACAGGACAATCAAGTGGGTGATGCACAAGCAGAAATTCCAATATATCCGCTCGTGCCTTTTTGACGCGCTCGCTATCTGTGCGGACAATAAAGTCGTACTTTCCGTCAAGTTTCCTATCGGGGGGTGCTGTTCTCAGCACCGTAGTGCACCCAGTTGCGAGTTGCCGATCAGGGACGATTGCACCAGCAGGTGGGAAGAAAACATGCGGTTCAACGAGACACATTCTGCAATTCGCTGGACGGGTCAATCCTGGGTGATAACAGTAGTGAGGGACTTCAATGCCGTGTTGTCTTGCCGCCTCGACTACATTCGTTCCATCTTCGACCTCTATCTCAAGATCATTCAGTTTAACAAATGCCATTTTTTAATCTTTCCTTGCGGAGGAATAACGGACGCTCTGACTTTCTCGTGCGTTCCGTAAATCCGCCTGCGCCGTTGTTGCAGGCTACTGCTTTGGAACTAATGAAAACCTCTTTACCGGCTGCTGACCGCGACCGTTAATTGCTGACTGAGGTTAGTTTTACAGATCAGCGAACTCTTTCGGAACAAACCGCTGTTGATACGCGTAATTTTCCTCCGGTGGGACGGTCGCCTCGGCAACAGGCAGAGTGACCAGTTTACCTTCTCGGATGGCGGCTTCAAATTCGGGACGGAATTTGCGCATATAACTCACGGCGGGCCAGGAAACTGCGATGCCAAAGACACAAATCGTATTCCACGTCATCGTATCCACATTCGCAATGTTATTGGCAACACTTTCCAGCAAATCTAAGTCTTCATAGATCTCCTCTGTTTCACCCGTATCGCCCCATCTACCGTTTTCAGCGACACCGAATTTGGGACGGGTCATCGTGCTTTTTCGTCCGTTTCCGTCGGCGATACGTTGGACAATATCCCGGACCCACGGGGTTCCCCAGCGGCACGGCGTGCACTGTCCACAAGACTCGTGCGCGTAGAACTTCATAATATTGAGTAAGCAATCGACGATATTCCGTGTCTCGTTCATGACAATGATGCCCCCGGAACCAAGCATCGATTTTGCGAGCGTGAGTGAGGTAAAATCAAGCCGCGTATCCAACTCATAATGCGTTAGAATCGGTGCGGAACTACCACCAGGGATAACCGCTTTCACCTCTTCACCGCGCAGCCCTCCAGCGACTTCAATAAGCTCTGAACAGGTCAAACCGAGATCAAGCTCATAGACACCGGGTTCGTTAACATCACCACTAATGCAATAGAGTTTTGTACCAGTGTTGGGATCGGGTGTCGGCGGATCAGATCGCGTATCGGCATACGTAGGTCCCATTTGGGTGTACCACTCCACCCCGTTGCCAACGATAAAAGGCAGATTGCATAATGTCTCCACATTCTGCACTACAGTGGGTTTTCCAAACACACCTTCGACAGCAGGAAATGGAGGCTTGTTCCGAGGTTGCCCGCGTTTGCCCTCCAGCGATTCAATGAGCCCTGTCTCTTCACCACAGATATAAGCACCGGCGCCTGGGTGTGAATAGATGTCAATGTTGAGTCCCGTGCCACGGATGTCTTTGCCGAGATAGCCTTGTTCGTAAGCCTCTTTGATAGCGGCATCCAACATCTGTTTCCCGAGTGTGAATTCCCCGCGGATGTAGACATAAGTCGTCTCAATGCCCATCGCGTAACAGCAAATTAGGATACCTTCAATTAAGAGGTGTGGATTCTTTTCCAAAACGTAGCGATTACTGAACGTCCCTGGCTCACTTTCGTCGGCGTTGCAACAGAGATAACATGGCTTTATATCTCTTGGAACGAAACTCCATTTCAAGCCTGTCGAAAATCCGGCACCGCCTCGACCCTTCAACCCGGAATCCATCACCATCTTCGCAATATCTTCTGGTTGATATTCAGCGATTGCCTTTTCAAAACGCGTGTAGCCGTCGTATTGCCGAAAGACATCGAACGTGTTAATATCAGGCACATCCAGATGCTCGTAGAGAATTCGTCTTTCTTCTACCATTTTTTAATTTGTTACTCCTGGGCGTTGCGCCAAATGTAAAGCAAAGACAAATTATGCCATTTAAGGCATAATTTCATTTCGCAACGGTTTCCAGTAAAGTTAGGAACCTTTCCAAACCTAAAGTAGGCTCTCCAACAGCCTCTGGGGTCTAAACGTTTTTAATTTCCCTTTTTACAACTACTCTCTCGATAGATTGCTTAGGATTTCATCAACCTTTTCTGCGGTTAAATTTTTATGCAAATCATCGTTCACCATGATAACAGGAGCGACATCGCAAGAAGCAAGACATTCCACTTTCATGAGCGTGAACTTACCATCAGCAGTTGTACCCTTCGCGAGATTTGTTTCAGAAGCGACATCTGTGTCCAACTTCGCCTTAAGATGGTCCAAAACGCCTTTACAGTCTCGCAATGCACAAGGAAGGGTGTGGCATATCCGAATGACGTACTCTCCCACCGGCTCCTCAAAGAACATCGGATAGAAAGTAACGACATCCTTGACCTTCATCACAGAAACCTCGAGTTGTTCCGCGACATACTTCATGACAGCAGGCGTAATATACCCTGCCTGCCTTTGTGCGAGATGAAGGGTTGGCAACATCGCCGCTTCTTTAACGGGATACCGTCCTATCAACGCGTCGAATTCACGTTGGTTTTCTTCGTTAAACACGAAAGGCGTTTCGATTTGAATGAGTTCATCAGACATAAGTGTTTCCTTGGAATAGTTATCGACTATCTGTTTGCTTGCAGTGAAAGCAGTCAGTTGAAGTGTATCAACTGTAAAACACCTTATACGCTGTGGCATCAACTGATAACTGATGACTATTTCTGTGTTTGCTGATATATATGTTCCCTAATCGTTAGCAATAGGTGTTAATTTAAGAGATGAATGCCTCGATTCTGTTGGTTAATTTCATAACGCGGACGATGCTTGGAAATTTGGCTAAAAAAGTTACACTTTTGCTCAAAAAGTTACGATAGCGTAACATTTGGCTCACAGTGGTTATCGGTCTAAAACCCAATAGTTGTAAGGGTTTATGCCTATTTTTTCCGATTTTCCGTGGAGCATAAAAAAATTTAGCGAAAACCGATAAATCGTTATTTTTAAATTAACACGTCCAGTCTGTTTTAGTAGTTTCCGTAAAACTGAATACGGTTGCCTTCTGGATCGCGAATATCGAAAATGGCATGCCCATCGCTGTTTTCAAGTTTCCGTAATCGTTTCCCTTTCGACTTTATGTGCTGATGAATGGCACTCACGCTTTCAACGTGGAACATGAGTTTTTGTCTGCCTTCGTTGGGTTTGCTTGCGCTGTGGAGGCACAACGTGCCAACCCCCGTCTTAAAGCGGAAAAAACGGTTTTCTGGGAACGGCTGGTCTTCGTCTGGCACTAATCCGACAACGTCTCTATAAAATGCAATGACAGTCTTCATGTCTTTGACAAAAAGCATAATGCCGCTGAGTTCTATTGTGTTTTCCTTTTCCATTGTGTTCTCCTTTTTAGCGGTCCAACTCTCCGGCAATAACATTCAGACTTCCCAAGACAGCCACGGTATCGGAAACCATTCCACCCTCCAACATGTGAGGGAGTGCTTGGAAGTGCAAGAAACTCGGCGGACGAATACGGATACGATAAGCCGTGCCGCTACCATCACTGACAATATAAAATCCGAGTTCGCCGTTCGGTGACTCGGTTGCACAATAATGCTCACCCTTTGGAGTTTCCACTCCGTGTCCGTCCATAACAACCTTAAAATGGTGGATTAAGCCCTCAATATGCCCATAGGCATCGGACTTATTCGGCATCGTAATTTTGTTATCTTCGAGGTTGACGGGTCCGTCAGGCATATTATCCAAGACTTGGGTAACGATACCACAACTCTGAATCATCTCCTCCATCCGGACAAGGTAGCGGTCATAGGCATCCCCGTTGGTTCCAACTGGCACATCAAATGTAACTTCATCGTAACTGGAATAGGGTTCAGCCTTACGAATGTCATGTGCTACGCCGGTGGCTCGGAGACAGGGACCTGTCAGTCCATAGTTGATGGCATCATCAGCTGAAATGGGTCCGACACCTTTCGTCCGATCCATCCAGATACGATTCCGTGTAAGGAGTGTATGGGTTTCCTTCAGTGCCTTCGGGAAGTTGCTGACGAATTGGCGTACATCTTCTTCACACCCAGCATAGAGGTCGCGAAGCACACCGCCAATACGAGTATAACTGGTCGTCAATCGTGCGCCGGTTGTCTTTTCAAAGATGCTATACAACTTCTCGCGTTCGCGGAAACTATAGAGGAATACAGAGAATGCACCTAAGTCCAAGGCAGCAGTTCCCAACCATAACAGGTGATCTGCGACTCGTGAGAGCTCCGCCATCAAAATACGGATGTATTGACACCGCTTTGGGACTTCAATGTCGAGCAACTGTTCAACAGCAAGCACATACCCGAAATTGTTAGACAACGGCGACAGATAGTTCATCCGGTCGGTTACAACGATGTACTGGTTGTAATCCAAATGTTCACCGAGTTTCTCAAATCCGGTATGCAGGTAGCCGGCATGTGGTGTCGCCTTCAAAACGGATTCACCATCAAGCTCCAACACGATACGGAGGGTGCCGTGCGTTGCCGGATGTTGCGGACCGAAGCTGAGAACCATCTTCTCGCCTGTCGCTCGTTCCAGCCCACCTTGCATAAAATACTCCTTTTTTAGAGTTATAAGTTGTAAGTGGTAGGTTATAAGTTAAGAGGTTTTCGTTGAATCCACCTCTCTTATAACTTGTGACTTATAACTTATAACCACTCTGTTTTAGGCATTCTGTTTATCAAAATTAAAGCTTTCGCGCTCGCCGCGTCCACGGAGGGGGTAATCCTTTCGGAGCGGGTGTCCATCAAAGTCGTCCGGCATCAAGATCCTTCGAAGGTCGGGGTGTCCCTCAAAATTGATACCGAACATGTCATAAGTCTCACGCTCCAACCAGTTCGCACCTTGCCACAATGCCGTGACGGATGAAATACTCAGGTCGTTTTCATGGACAGGTGCCTTGACTCGGACGCGACACTGACCCTGATAGGAATAGAGCTGATAGACCACCATAAACCTTGCATAATCAAACTGCATCAACTCGGATTCCATCTGAGAATTGTCGACAGCGGTAACATCAACGAGAAAGGTATAGGCGAGTTCAGGATCTGTTTTCAGATACTCCAACACGGCGTAAGCCTGTTCTTTACGTACAACAACGACAACAGTGCCACGTGTTTCGTCCTGTGCCAAAAGCGCATCTGCGTGATATTCCTCTAATTTTTCCAGTACAATAGGTTTCGACTGTTCTTCAACTTCTTTCTCTTCATTCATACGACTACTTCTACTCCCTTAGGTGAAGCACCACTGGTGATTTTCTGTTGCACCTGTATCACCGCATCAATGAGATCTTCGGGTCGCGGTGGGCATCCGGGTATGTAGACATCTACGGGGATGAACTGATCGACCCCTTGAATAAGCGTATAGGTATCAAACACACCGCCACAGGAAGCGCAGGCTCCCATTGAAATGACCCACTTCGGATCTGGCATCTGGTCGTAGATACGTTTGAGTACCGGCATCATTTTGATGGAAATCCTACCAGAAACGATGAGCAGATCGGATTGGCGAGGTGAAAAGCGGATCGCTTCAGAACCGAACCGAGAGAGGTCGTATTTGGAAGCCAAGGTCGCCATCATCTCAATTGCACAACACGCTGTCCCGAACGGCATGGGCCACAACGAATTCTTCCGTCCCCAGTTGACGACCTTATCAATAGTCGTTGTGATAATGTTCCCATCCGTCTCTTCGGCACCTTGTCCAACAAAATCTAATCCCATGTTAAGCCTCCTTTCTTCCAAGCGTAAATATAGCCGAGAAGAAGAATGCCGATAAATACCAGCATTTCAATTAAAATAAACAAACCACTCGTCTCAGAGAATTTCTTGAAGACCACTGCCCAGGGGTAGAGGAACACCACTTCGATATCGAAGATGATAAAGAGCATCGCGACGAGGTCGAACCGAATTGTAAATCGTTGCCTCGCATCGCCGATTGGGCGGACACCAGATTCGTAAACGGAGAGTTTAACGCGGTTCGGGCGCTTGGGTCCAAGAATATGGGTTAGGGCGAGATTAATACCCGCAAAGAGGACCGCGAAGAGTCCTAACAACAAGATTGGAAGATAATCTATTAACATTGTTTCTAATCTATTTTGCCCTCACACATCATATTGGCTCGCAAACTTTGCCAAAGTTAAAGGTTAATGCAGACTCAGAAACACAATTTCCTAATATGCTTAATAGTTTCTCATATTTTAAAAATATTGTCAAGTTTTTTTAAGAAAAAAATGAAAGCCAATAACAAAATAGATGTCCTACAGCGATTTTGTCTGAATCACGAATTTACTTTTAACTTCCCCCAGATTGTCGCGAGTTTATCCCTCGGTGTTACCGATAATCTCCCCTTGTTTGGGATACTATCACCAGAAATTACAAGATTATCAAATTTCGCCGTATAATTCGCGATCCCGAAACCCACACCACCGGTCAGAAACTTAGCTTCCTGATCTCTGGCTTCCAATACTTGCTTACCATTAATCCAGAGGGTGAAGGTTGTATCATGAACACTCAATTTCAAATGCGACCATGTTTCCAATGTCAACAGTGGAACAGCTTCCCATTTGATAACTATATATCTATTGTCATGAAAATCACCACTAAAACAGGTAACTCTTGATTCTGGTGCTGGAAACTTCATGTCCCCAATCATACATGTTACAATCCAAGTTTTTTTCTTTCGCGCCGCAATCGCTATACTTCCTGGACCATGTTTTTTCGTAGGTTTGACATCAAATTCGACGGTGTAATTTTGCCATGTCTTATCCCCTATCGTAAGTAAACTCACCAAGGGTGCCTGACTCATCCCCTGAAGTTCGTCATCAATTACCTCCCAAGCAGCTTGAGCGGCATCAAGATTCACCATGGTGATATCCTGCCAATCTTGTAAATCTTCGTCATCAAACGTTTCCACAAACGTCCCCGCCGAGACAGAAAAAGGTAGAAGAAAAAGAGTTACTACAATGCTCACAGACTTCATAGCGATTCTCCTTTCAATGCGATATCTGTTGACGTTAAAACTTTTTCAACTGTCCCCATGTTGTTGTGAGTTTTCCTTGGGTCGTTACGGCAAACCCACCGTTATTCGGAATGCTATCGCCGGTGACAGTAATGTTATCAAAAAGTGCCGTGTAATTTGCAAGACCGAGGCCCACGCCGCCTGTCCGAAAGCCAGTCAGTTTGCCCGCCTTTCTCTTAATTTTTTGACCGTTGTGCGGCAGCGCAAAATCATCTCCGGTTTCCGCAATTTTCTTACCATTTAACGAAAAAATGAAGTGTGTCCCTTTAACGCTTAATTTTAGATGCGACCATTTGTTCAATTTTAAAAGCGGATGGGGTTCAAAGTAAAGGACTGTAAATTCTAAATCGTGCAAATCGCCCTTCATACAACTCAAAAATGGTCCAATAAGCGGATCCTTATTACCGAAGATCACCTGGTCCCCAAAACTACAATAGAATAACACACTTCCTTTAATCCGTGCGGCAATTGCTATAGTACCCTTACCGTGTTTTATCAGGGGCATGACCTCAAACTCAAGGGTATAATCTTCCCATGTATCATCACCCGTTGCGAGTAGATGCGGAAACCCCTCATGACTTACGGCGTGAAGTTCATCATTAATAACGTTCCAAGAACCGGGTGTCTTATTCAGATGGACCAGTTCCTGCCACCCTTCCAAATCTCCATCATCACAGGTTTCTATAAAGGTCCCCGCCAAGGCAGAGAAAGGGAGCAGAAACAGGATTACTACAATAGTCAAAGATTTCATAGTGATATTCCTCTCAAAGCAACTTCCATCAAGGTTAAAACCGCTTCAAATTTCCCCATGTCGTCGCGAGTTTTTCGCCAGGCGTTACGGCGAATCCACCGCTATTCGGAATGCTATCGCCGGTGACAGTAATGTTATCAAAGAGTGCCGTGTAATTCCCAAGACCAAGGCCCACGCCGCCTGTCTGAAAGCCAGTCAGTTTGCCTGCTTTTGTTTTAATTTCTTGACCGTTATGCATTAGAGCAAAATCATCTCCGGTTTCCGCAATTTCCTTACCATTTAAGGAAAGAATGAAGTGTTTTCCCTTAACACTTAACTTTAGATGCGACCACTTGTTCAATTTTAAAAGCGGATGGGATTCAAAGTAAAGCATTACGAATTTTAAATCGTGCAAATCGCCCCTCATACAACTCAACCATGATCCCACGGGATTATCTAAGAGCACTGTGTCCGTAAAACGACAGTAGAATAACAGACTTCCTTGAATCCGTGCGGCAATTGCTATAGCACCCTTACCGTGTTTTTTCAGTGGCTTGACATCAAATGCAAAGGTATAATCTTTCCATGTGTCATCACCCGTTGTGAGTAGACGTAGAAACCCGTCATGACTTACGGCGTGAAGTTCGTCATTAATAACGTTCCAAGAACCAGCAGCCTCATTCAGGTGGCCCAGTTCCTGCCATCCCTCGAAATCTCCATTATCAAAGGTTTCCAGAAACGTCCCCGCCAAGGCAGAGAAAGGGAGCAGAAACAGGATTACTACAATAGTCAAAGATTTCATAGTGATATTCCTCTCAAAGCAACTTCCATCAAGGTTAAAACCGCTTCAAATTTCCCTATGTTGTTGCAAGTTTTCCTTGAGGGGTTACGATTTTTTTAGATAGACGCACAGACATTTTATTTTTCCGATGTTCCTTGATTTGCGGCACGAATCGCGACCGGGAGATCGCTCCTACAGAAGATAGGTCGCGTTAATCGCCTTGTTTTAGGTTGCCCCATGTCGTTGCTAACTTCCCTTCCGGGGCAACACTTAGATGCTGGTTCGGATGCGTCAATAGGAGATCCAACGTATTCTTATCTCCTAAATCACGCGCTAAATCAATCGGCGTTTTACCCGCCTGGTTCCTCGGTCTAATCCAGATATCCTCATGAGACAACAACGTTTTTATAGACAACAACGCTTTTATGTCCCTCGTCGAACGGTTTAAAATGGCATAATGCAGTGCTGTGGAACCCGATTCATTTGTCGTTTCCCTTTTTTCAGGCAATATGATAGCATATTTGGCAGAAAGTCAACAGCAAATACAGTGACTTCTCTTGATGCAATCGTAAAAATATATAAGGAATAGCGACTTTTATTTTATATAGGACTTACGCAATTTTTCCATGAAACGCTATGTATTACACCATTGGCGAGGTTCGGAAACCTCGCCAGCAGGGAGGGATGCGTAAGTCCTGTTATAGTAAAACCCACAATTAAGTTTACACGCTGTAATGTGGCGAGGTTAGGAAACCTCGCCAGCGAAGTGAGGTTTTGTGTTTTATAGAGTGTGCAAGTATTTTCGGGCTTTACTATAAATCTATGGTGAGAGACGCGTCATTTCCCATGTTCCATCGGACTGTAGCGTGTAACAGAGCCTATCATGAAGGCGGTTTGGACACCCTTGCCAAAACTCGAACAGATTCGGCACGAGTCGGTATCCACCCCAATCTGGTGGACGTGGAATAGTATCCTGTGAATATGTCCCCTCCGCCCGTTGGAATCCCTCTATGAGATGTTCTCTTCCTTCAATTACAAGGCTCTGACGCTCTGCCCATACAGCGAGTTGACTGCTGAGAGGACGGCTGGCGAAGTAAGCATCTGATTCCTCCGCTGTCATTTTTTCAACAGTTCCGGTACTGCGGACCTGCCGATCGAGTTCACGCCAATAGAATACCAACGCGGCGTTCGGATTCTCAGCAAGTTCCTTCCCTTTTTGACTTCCATAATCGGTGTAGAAACAGAAGCCTCTCGCATCAAAGCCTCTGAGGACCACCATTCGGGCGGAAGGGATACCTTGCGGCGTTGCCGTTGCTAACGTCATTGCGTCTGGCAGATCAAGTTTAGCGGCAGTCGCATCCGAGAACCATCTTTCAAATTGTTCAAACGGATCGAAAGAAACGTTCTCTTCAAGTAGGTGTCCACTATCTGCTCTGTATTCTCTGCGTAGTTTTTCGGTGTTCATTTTTTAAACTATGGGCTCCTGGGCTGCGCTCCATTACATTACGCGCAGGTTTTCAGTTCTGTCGCGCCCTGATTGGGAATTTGTCGGTTCTTGACAGGTCGCGGAAGTCAGGCGAACTCTAAACTGCACCAGCGGTCACTGTGTGGCGTGCTTCCACGGACTATTCACCTTTTCCAGAAATTCGGTGAAAAGAGGATAAGCACGGTATAAAGTTCTAAACGTCCCAGTAACATACAGAAGGACAGCACATATTTTCCGGCTGTGTGAATATGGGCATAGTTATCGGTCGGTCCGACACTACCAAGACCGGGACCGATGTTTCCCATCGTAGCGATTGTCGCCCCCGCCGCACTCACAAGGTCGAGTCCCAAAGTTGCCATAATGCATGTTACAATCGCGAAAATCCCGATGAAAAAGAAAAAGAATCCGAGGACATTTGTCATAACCTCAGCTGGTACCACCCGATCGTTAACGCGAATAGGTAGCACGGCATGCGGGAAGAGGAGGCGTTTAATTTCGGCACCGCTTTGCTTGATGAGAAGTAGAAATCGCACCTGCTTCATACCGCCACCAGTGGAACCCGCACACCCCCCGTAGAACATAAGTGTCACCAAAATGAATATAGAGAGGGCGGGCCAACTTTCATAGTCAGCAGTCCCATAGCCGGTGGTCGTAATGATAGACATGACCTGAAACGTTGCATAGCGTAGCGATGTCCACATCGAATCATAGGGGATATCCCCATCGACCTGAAATCTAATCGTATTCCATGAAATTAAGGTAATGCTCACTGCGATAACGATGCAGTAGAATTTGAATTCCGTATCTTGGAGATAAGCTTTGACATTGCCCCGGAGGGCTCGATAATGAAGTGCGAAATTGGTCCCGGCGAGGAACATGAAGCAACTGATTACCATGTCGATATAAACACTATTGTAGTGTCCGATACTCTGGTTCTTTGTCGAAAACCCACCGGTTGCCATCGTGCCAAAGGTGTGGCAGAGGGCATCAAAAAGCGACATTCCGCCGAGCATTAGTAGCACCGTTTCTAAAAAAGAGAGCAAGAGATAAACACCCCAGAGAAGTTTAGCGGTCTGGGCAATACGGGGGGTGAGTCGATCGGTCTGCGGTCCGGGAGCCTCGGCACGAAAAAGCTGCATACCCCCGATGCCGAGCATTGGAAGAATGGCGACAGCAAGCACAACAATTCCCATCCCACCGAGCCAGTGGGAAAGACTCCGCCAGAAGAGCACGGCGTGTGAAAGATGCTCAATCTCAGTAAGGACAGTGGCACCTGTCGTCGTGAACCCTGCCATAGATTCAAAATAACAGAAGGAAAACTCTACCCACGATGAGTGCCCCTCACTGTGAAATACATCTGCAAATATGTAGGGGAGCGAACCAAAAAGGGCAACCGTCACCCATCCCAAAGCGACAACCGCGAAGCCTTCGCGTATGCCGAGTTCCTCCTGCCGTGCGCGAATACTGAAACGGAGAGCCAAACCAACGACTACGGTAAGTATCGCCGAGATGACAAATGCTGTCAAATTACTCTCGGTTTCACCCGCTCTTGCCTGGTAATAGATAGCCACTCCCAAAGGAAGCAGCATCGTTCCCGCGAGACAAATAAGCAAATTACCAAGCGTATAAGCGATTAATTTAAGGCTCATTTTAATAGTTATCGGCTATTAGACTCGGCGTTCGGCGAAAAGGTCTTCGACAATTGGAATCGCGCCGGGCATACTAAAGACGATCACGCGATCTGCGGGTTGGATAACAGACTGACCGGTTGGAATAATGAGTTTTTCCCGTCGAATAACGGCACCGATAAAGGCGTTTTCTGGAAATCTTGTTTTGAAAGAGGAGAGTTCCTTGTGGACTATTTTCGCGTTAACACCAGCGACAATTTCAATGACTTCCGCATCTATACCGTGGAGCGAAGCAACAGAAACTATGTTTCCACGACGGATAAGCCGCAGGATGTTGCTAACAACAGTGAGATGTCGGCTGACCGCGCCATCAAGTCTCGGAATACGTGCCAACAAGGGGAGATAACGGGGTCGCTGAACGAGTGCGAGTACACGCTGGGCACCGTTTTCTTTGGCAGTCATACATGCCATAATATCATTTTCATCGTCTCCGGTAACGGAGACGAATCCGTTAACACCGTCTATACCCGCTTCTTCAAGGAGTCTATATTGGAGATAGTCTCCCTGTAAAACGGTGGTGCGTTTTAGCGTTCGGGATGCCAGTTGTGCTTGCGTTTCATCGGCTTCAATGAGTTTGACGTTGGTGTCGTTTTCTTCAAGCACACGGGCAAGTCCAATACCGATAGGACTTGCGCCAACAATGATAACACGATCAAGTTGCTGATTGAACGTGATACCACTAATACGTAACAATTGTTCAACTGCCAACGCACTGCCGATGACAAAGACCTCGTCACCTTGTTGCAAAGCGTCTGCCCCTCTCGGAATGATAATGTGTCTATTGCCGTTACTAATCGGGTTGCCGTTATTAGAACCACCACGACGACTAATGGCAGCAAATCGGATATCCGTGAGCAGGCCACTCGTGTCTAACTCCGCGAGCGATTTTCCTATTAAGGGGTTTGACTGTCTTGCACGAAAGGAAACAAGTTGGACTTTTCCGTCTTCAAATTCGACAATCTCCCGCGCCTCAGGTATCTGCAAGAGTTGGACAAATTCAGCAACACAGTGCTGTTCTGGATTCACCAGAAGATCAATGCCGAAATCTTTAGGCGTCAATCCACTCTCCGTGGAGAAATAGTCAGGATTTGAGACGCGTGCAATTTTTGTGCTGACTCCGTATCTGCCGGCTATCTGACAAGCGAGCATATTAATCTCATCGCTATTCGTAACGGCAATGAGGAGATCCGCTTCGTCAATCCCGGCGGTTTTGAGAAGGCGCGGGGATGCCCCTGAGCCGTGCAGCGTTTGCAAGTCTAATTGTTCATTAACCCGGTCGCAGGCGGTATTGGACTCATCAATGAGAACAACATCGTTAGCTTGGACAGTGAGAAGTTTGGCAATATGGAATCCTACCTCTCCTGCACCTATAATTATTGCTTTCATACTTTTAAACTATTAAATCTGGTCACCGTTCCTTGTGCAAGCCTATAGAGGCTTGCAGGACAATGTTTCACGGTGGTTTTCGATTAAGTCAACGGGGTCTGAGCCATGTCTGCTTTCTCACGCGAAAGAGTGTATCCCATTTCACCTTGAATTTCTGAAGAAAATCCTTTGAGGACCTCGTGGGAAACACCAATCCAAACGAATGGTTTTATCTCATATTCCCGCTCCGTCCCTCTCATACCGGGTCCTTTTCAAAAAATCACTGATTTTCTTTTTCAACATCATTCTGATTAGTATTCGTCAAGTGGTGGGCAAGCACACATAAGGTTTCTATCCCCGTAAACCTCGTTGATACGTGCGACTGCGGGCCAAAATTTAGCCTCTCGTATCCAAGGTTTTGGAAACGCGGCTCTTTCACGCGAATACGGATGACACCACTCAGATTGTGTAACCACTTCCACAGTGTGGGGGGCATTCTTTAATACATTGTCTACCTGATCAGCGACACCGGCTTCAATCTCCGCTATCTCTTCACGTATTGAAATGAGCGCATCACAGAACCTTTCTAATTCCGCTCGCGATTCGCTTTCTGTGGGTTCAATCATCATCGTTCCCAGCACGGGCCAGGAAACAGTTGGTGCGTGGAATCCATAGTCCATCAGTCGCTTTGCGACATCCGTCACATCTATATCGGCACTTTTCTTGAAGGCACGCAAATCAATGATACACTCGTGAGCCACTAAGCCGTTCTTTCCAGTATACAGGACAGGATAGTGAGGGGCAAGCCGTTTGGCAATATAGTTAGCGTTCAGGATCGCAACTTCTGTCGCGGCTATAAGCCCCTGCGTTCCCATCATCGCGATATATGCCCAAGAGATAGGCAGAATGCCTGGACTCCCCCACGGGGCAGCAGACACGGCACCAATTCCAGTATCACCCCCGACAGGGACAAGCGGATGCGTGGGCAAGAAATCTGTGAGATGCGCCTTGACGCCAATAGGTCCCATCCCTGGTCCACCGCCACCGTGTGGGATACAGAAAGTTTTGTGAAGATTCAAATGACATACATCTGCTCCAATATCTGCTGGTTGTCCGATTCCGACAAGGGCATTCAGGTTCGCGCCGTCCATATAGACCTGTCCACCGGATTGATGAACAATATCGCAAATCTCTCGAATTTTCTCTTCAAAGACCCCGTGCGTTGAAGGGTATGTAATCATAGCGGCGGCAAGATTTTCACGATGCTCATCAGCTTTCAATCGGAGATCTTCGAGGTCTATATTCCCATCGGTATCGCACGCGACGACGATAACTTTCATACCCGCCATCACAGCACTCGCGGGATTTGTGCCGTGAGCAGATGTCGGTATCAGACAAACATCACGATGTGACTCCCCGCGGCTTTGGTGGTATTGACGTATGACTAACAATCCCGCATATTCACCTTGTGAACCCGCATTCGGTTGCAATGAGATTTCACTATAACCGGTTATCTCAGCTAACCACGTTTCCAACTGTGAAAATAGATTCTGATATCCCTCTGCTTGCTCTCGTGGTGCAAAGGGGTGTAGTCCGCCAAATTCACTCCACGTCACCGGAACCATCTCCGCCGTAGCGTTGAGTTTCATGGTACAAGAACCGAGAGGTATCATGGCATTCACAAGGGAAAGATCTTTGGTTTGAAGCTTGTGGATATAGCGGAGCATCTCGGTTTCAGAATGGTAACTATTGAACACAGGATGCGTCAGGTAGGAACTCTTCCGTTGCAAATCTATTGGAAGGGCAGGCACGAGACCTGCCGCTACAGGTTCGGTTTTGAGGTTTGTCTGTGCACCAAATATCCGTAGGATTTCTTCAACATCAGCAGATGTTGTCGTTTCGTCTAAAGAGATACCGATATGTGTTGAATCAATCGTCCGAAGATTGATTTGTTTCGCCTGTGCAGATTCAAGCAACGCCCGCACTGTCCCTGATGGAACACCAACGGAGAGGGTATCAAAACAGGGTAATTCCCCCGTTGCAAACTCAAGTTTTTCAAGTCCTGCACGTAATGTGCAAGTGAGTGAATGGACGCGTTCAGCGATGTGCTTAAGTCCTGTGGGTCCGTGATAGACCGCGTACATCCCTGCCATCACAGCGAGCAGGACCTGCGCGGTACAAATGTTACTTGTCGCTTTTTCACGTCGAATATGTTGCTCCCGCGTTTGGAGTGCCAAGCGGATAGCCGGTTTGCCGGTCGCATCTTGAGAAACACCCGCAATTCGTCCGGGAATACTACGTTTAAGCTCTTCATGTGTGGAAAGAAAAGCTGCGTGGGGACCGCCGTATCCGAGGGGCACACCAAACCGCTGTGCGCTACCGATAGCGATGTCAGCACCAAACTCACCGGGGGGACGTAAGAGCGTTAGTGCCAACAGGTCCGTCGCAGTGACGAACAAACCGCCAGCGGCATGCACTTGCTCAGCGAACTCACTATAATCGTAGATCGTCCCATCTGTAGCCGGATATTGCACGATGGCACCTAAGATCGGTGTGTCAAAATTGACATCGCGATGGTCACCGATTTGTAATTCAATGCCGAGCGGTTCAGCGCGTGTTTGCAGGACGGCAATTGTTTGTGGATGACAAGTTTCTGACACAAAAAAGTTTCGACTGATCTTCTGCGGTACATTTGCAACACACATCCCCATCGCCTCAGCGGCGGCTGTCGCTTCATCTAAAAGAGAAGCGTTCGCAACAGGCAAGCCGGTTAAATCAATCACCATCGTTTGGAAGTTTAGCAATGCTTCCAAACGTCCCTGTGAAATCTCAGCTTGATAGGGTGTGTACTGGGTATACCAACCCGGATTCTCCAGAATGTTTCGCTGGATGACTGGGGGAACAAAGCAATTATAGTAGCCTATCCCAATAAAGGAACGGAAAACTCGGTTTTGTGAGGCGAGTTTCTTGAGTGCGGCGAGTACTTCCGACTCTGAGAGGCCAGAGGCATCTCCATCTAAACTGAAAGCGGAGGATATACGAATGTCCGCTGGCACAACATCTTCAACGAAATCAGCCATTGAAGAATAGCCGAGCGTTGACAACATCAATTCAATATCCTCTGGACGGGGACCGATGTGTCGATTTGCGAAGGTCACAGTTATCTTTCCTTAAAATAGAAATGAATAAAAATGCCATAAGCAAGCCAGCAACAGCGGCTTGCGGGTCTTAATCGGAACTTATTGTTAAACAAAGGGCATAATTTAACGCTTGGCGCATAGATAAAAGATCAAGTATGCTCCGCCTCAATATGTGTTTGATAACTATCGGCATCGAGAAGGGCATCAAGTTCGCTGGCGTCTGTCATTCTGATTTTGAGAAACCACCCCTCATCATAAGGAGATTCATTGACTTGTTCTGGGGCATCAAGGAGGGATTCGTTTACCTCGATAACTTCCCCGCTGACAGGGGCATAGAGGTCAAAAGCGGCTTTGACAGACTCTATCACGCCAAATTCCGTTTTCTGTGTTAATTGGGTGCCTACTTCTGGCAATTCGACATAGACGATATCTTGGATTTCAGATTGGGCATAGTCACTGATACCGATAGTGGCAATGTCATCTTCCTGCTTTGCCCATTCATGACTTTCCATGTATTTTAAGTTTTCTGGAATCATATTTTTAAGTATTAAATCCGGTTAGCACAGATGATGTCCGTGCCGGTTTATGGTTAAATCAATACCGAGACTGAGTAGTCCACGTATATTATATACACGAAAAAAATCACGTTCCTGTTGAAAGAAAAGGCACCTCCACGATTTTCGCGGGGTGCAGCTTACCTCGAATTTCTACATCAATTTTTTCACTTTCAGACACCGCTTGTGATTCAAGAGAAGCAAAACCAATACTACATTTAAGGCTCGGCGAAGGGGCACCGCTGGTCACGCTACCTATGCGTTCATTGCCTTGATAAACAGCGTAACCCGCACGTGCTACAGCACGGTCAAGCATTTGAAATCCAATCATCTGCTTCGCAATGCTCTTCTTCTGTGCCATGAGTGCCTTTTTGCCGATAAATTGCCGATTTTTAGATCTGACGAACCGACCCAGTCCAACCTCAAACGGATTCGTGTCGTCGTTCATATCCATACCGTAGAGGCGAAGTCCGGCTTCAAGACGTAATGTGTCGCGAGCACCAAGCCCCACGGGTTGTCCTCCTACCGCGATGACAGCAGGGTACAGAGCAGTCCACAAACGCTCGGCGTCCGCCGCCGGAACATACAACTCAAAACCAACTTCCCCAGTATAACCCGTCCGGGAGATAACGGTAGGAACACCAGCGATTTCACCGGCTATAAATCGAAAATACGAAATCCCGGAGGCATCCTGATCAGGCACAAAAGGATTCAGAAGGTCGATTGCCTGTGGACCCTGCAGGGCAATGAGAGCCGTCTCCTCGGACAGGTCTTTTACGTCTGCCCCCGTATCGTTACAGGATTCCACCCAAGCCAGGTCCTTTTCTATATTGGCGGCATTAACCACCAGCATATAGTGATTATCAGCATGTCGGTAAACGAGTAGGTCGTCAACGATCCCACCTGTTTCGTTGCAGAGTAGGGTATATAACACACGCCCATTGCTTAAACGACTCACATCATTCGTGCTGAGCTTCTGCACCAATTCGTTCGCTCCCTGTCCAGAGACTTGAATCTCTCCCATATGTGACAGGTCAAACAAACCGGCGATGCTTCGGACAGCCAAATGTTCCGTAACGATACTGCTATACTGAAGCGGCATCTCCCAACCGCCGAATTCGGTGAATTTCGCGTTAAGGGGTGTTCGCTTCACTTATGGACTTGATAAAGGGGCGTGTGCTTCATTCTTTAAAGCCCATAGATACGAGCGAGGTTTCCGCCGAAAATCTGTGCTTCGGCATCATCGCCGAGTTCCAACCGCTTGAGGGCGTTGATAACCTGAATAGGACGGTACTCAGGTAAATTAGAACCGAAGACTATCTGCTCAGGTCCAAGCGCATCAACAGCGGTTTTGACTTCCGTTGGAACAACGGTATCTGGATCCGTCCCCCAACGCCGATGAAAGCGTAAGATAGTCGTCCCCAACGAGATATTTTTGTTATCTTTTGCGACAGAGATCGCCGAATCTAAATCGTCTGGAAATCCCATGTGATCCATGATAACCGGGGTTTCTGGCACCCAACTTGCCACAGTGCCGATTCGGTTGGGATGGCAATTGTTGGGTCCGGAATGAATTGAAACAATGAGTCCGTAATCACGGGCAGCTTCAACGACAGGACGCACGATTTCATTGTCTACATCGTAGTTGTGAACTGCAGGCATCAGTTTGATCCCGCGCATTCCCCACGCCTCGGCTGCCAACTTCACTTGTTCAACGGGTTCTGGTTCCGTTGGATGCACCAAAGCACAGCCAAGTGCCCGCGAATTACCGCGAATCGCGTCGGCGAGTTCACCATTTTCGGGAAGCGGTTGGGTATTCGGCATAATAACCGCAACATCCATGTCAGCTTCATCCTCTAATGCCAACAATGATGCTAAATCAAGATTTCCACTTTCATCACGAAATGAATCGTTGAGATAGGCTTCAAAATCTCCTCGCATCAGAAAACTCCTTCTTTTAATTTTCCTTGCGGATTAGGCAAGTCGGTTCGAGGCATAATGTTCCCTTGTGTATATCCAGCCCGGCCCGATGGTTGGACTTACGTCTTTGGTTAAATCTCTTAAAGGAGACGCGCTTTCTTAATTCGCTTTTGGCGCGAAAGATTCGTTCACAAGAACCGGTCCAGTTGTGCCAACTTCAAGAGGCAGTGCCGCCTCCATCACGGAATCTCGGTAACTGATATAGGCAGATTCCGCCGCAGAAGGATCGGAAAAACGGATGATAAACACGATCTGTGCCTCCATCCAATTTTTTAAATCTGGGTTATCTCGATAGCGAGCGGATACTCCGAGTGCAGTATCACTCATTTGTGGCACATTGGCGGGCAACGTGTTGTAAAGCTGACGCAACACCCAATTCGATCGGAATAACTTGACACTTCCACTCATCTTATTGCTTGGGAGTAAAGTCAGTAACCCTGGTTCTGCAGCAGGCTCTTTAATCCGTGCGGCGATATTTTTTGCGAGCATCACCATCGCTTCACGAATACCGGTCGCGAATTCGTAGCCTTCGATCTGAATGAAATATTTCCCTTTTGAAAATCGGAGATACCCACCCGAAAGGATCGCTTTGCTGCCGACCCACTCAAATTTTACTTGCGGATAGATGTGAAAGTTATAAATCCCAAAGGCATTTTCAGGGGTGTCCATATCGAAAACTTCGAGCAAGATCAAAGGCTTTGAACCAAATCGAGGTGTTTGATATTCCACCTCCGCTTGCCGTTGGAAGCCGTAAGCATATAACAGATCAGGGGATTCGGCTCTATCCCGATAGAGGCTTTTGCCTTCGTAGGTCGATGGTGCGCGCGACTGCACCCAATCCAATATGGCACCATCGCCCGGCAAGAGAAACTCAGGCGAAATATTTGTTTGTCCATCGTTTTGTGCCGTTAGTAATTCTGTCGATAGTGTCGACGCGCTTTTAATGTTTTCAAAGACCTCCAGCATCGCCTGTTCTGCTCTCTGCAGTGTAGTACTGTGCCAAACCCCGTAGATATATTCGTCCTCCTGTTGAACAGCTGTCCAATTCCCTTTCTCTTCACCGCACGAAATCAGCACCAAACTACAGAAAAAGGTCACGCAAAGTGAAAAACGATGAAGTCTTTGAAAAGGACGTCTTGTCTTACTTTTCATTCGGACGAGGGCTCCTGCGCTATATTTTACTACCACTGCTCAGCAAGTTGGTTGTAAAGGTCTTCGATCAATTCTTCTACAATAAGCCTTCTGGCTTCTTCACCGGTTTCCATCGGTTCAGCCCGATTGGGGACAATATAGAAATCGTGAACTTGGAGGTAGTTATCACTTTCCTCAATAATTTGACCCCGGACCCTATCTATAAATTGATACTCTACCTGAAGGGTCATCCGTATGAGTTCGACCTCACCATTCGGTCCGAATCCGTGCTCCTTTACATGGTAATCCTGTATTCGCATCGTAAATTCGGCATCGTTTCCGTCTCGCCATTTACGATTAAAGCGTTGGGTTAACTTCTCATGGATGACTTCATCATTGGGACGCTGGGAGGCATTATCATAAGCAAAATCTGCATCCAGGATTTCAACAGGTGTGATACGAATGGTTGAGATGTGTTCCAAATACTCTGATTTGGAAACATAACCGCACCCAGAGATTAAACTCAGCCAAATCGGTAGTATTAAGATGAACAACGTTTTAGACATTTCTCTCCTCCGAGTTTTGTCGGAAAAAAGACCGACGGGTGTTCCAAAGTTAGTTTTCGTATCTCCTAATTGTCGCGGTTTTGTCTGTTCCGTTTAAAACATCAGACCATTCGTTAGTGCAGGTCGCTGAAACTTTACTGGAGCCGCTTTGGGTCGCGGTGCTGTCTGCTTTCCACCATAAAACACAGATTTAACAGTATCAACAACATACCGCTTATAGGTAGGCGACAATAGAACAACAAAAACAAGAACAAGGAGTATTAGAACAACGGCTAAAAAATAGGTTAGCCATTTTTGATCGAGCAAATCTCCTTTATCAAAGGCATGTTTTGTTAGATTCCGTCGTGATCTCATCGGTTTATCCTCATTCCGGTGGTGTATTTTACTTCGTCTATACGGGCGGTTGTATCGTCCCTGCCTAAAGATAGGATTACTTTACGACATTCATATTATAGCATAAATACGGGGAACATGCCAAATTTTTAATTTTCCCTGTCTATAAGTGCAATTGCCTAAAATCAACGGTATTGAGGCTTCAACATAGAAATAGGGTAAAGGAATCACCCTTCACCCTATTGTGTGCTCTATGAAAATTGGTTGTTACAACGCGTTCCTATTACCGAGAACGCCCTTTGGGAATGCGTGGTGAGCGTTGGTTACGGAAGTCGCGGGAATTATCTCGTTGGTCATAGCGATTCCCGCGCCGATCGCGTGAGTCATTAGAACGTCTATCACGGTCACGGTAGTCACGAGAATCTCGATTGTCTCGGTAGTTGCCGCGCCCGCCGGAGTCTCGGGATTCTCTGGAATTATTCCAATCGGATGAGAACTCGCGATCCTCACTTGATTCAATATTCAGTTCCGCAACAGGCACGCCCCCTGCGGCAACAAGTGTCAGATCTACGCGATCCTGTTCATCAATAGTGAGAATGCGGACGGTAACTTCATCACCAACCTGCATAACATCCTCGGCACGGCGGACATACCCATCCCCCATTTGTGAAATATGGACAAGCCCATCCTTACCCGGCAGAATCTCGACAAACGCACCAAAAGGTGCTGTCCGGACCACCTTACCGGTGTATTCCTTGCCAATCTCAGGCATGGCGGTGATTGCCCGAATTTGCTCCTCAGCGCGTTTAACATCCTCTGCGCTTGTCGCGGCAACCTCAACAGTTCCATCATCTTCGATATTGATGGTCGTGTTTGTTTCTTCCTGGATGCCCTGCACAGTTTTACCACGCGGACCGATGAGGTCTTTGATTTTCTGCTGTGCAATCTGAAGGGAGTAAATCCGAGGCGCGTAGGGTGACAATTCCGCACGCGGTTCAGCGATGACAGCGTTCATCTGTTCGATGACCGACAGGCGTGCCTCTCTTGCCTGATGAATTGCCCGACGCATCAACTCAGGCGTGACACCAGCAATCTTGATGTCCATCTGTATAGCGGTGACACCGTCACTGGTTCCCGCCACTTTGAAGTCCATATCACCGAGAAAATCCTCAGTTCCGAGCATATCGGTCAGGATGGCTTCCTGTTCGCCTTCCTTGATAAGACCGACACCGATCCCAGCGACGGGTCTTTTAAGTGGCACACCTGCATCTAATAATGCGAGTGTTGCACCGCAGACACTTGCCATTGAAGATGAGGCATTAGACTCCAAAATCTCGGAGACGACCCGAATGGTATAATGAAATTCTTCTTTATCGGGGATGACCGGTTCAAGAGCCTTTTGCGCGAGTGCCCCGTGCCCAATTTCGCGGCGACCGGGTCCCATCATACGTTTGACTTCACCGGTACTGAAAGGTGGGAAGTTATAATGTAAAAAAAAGGAGCGTCTCGCTTCGCCATCAAGTCCGCGCTGGACATCTTCATCGCCGGATGTGCCGAGCGTTGTTACACAGAGAGCTTGTGTTTGACCTCTGCTAAACAGAGCGGAGCCGTGGGTGTGCGGGAGCAATGCCACTTCACCTGCGATCGGGCGAATGTCGGCTACGCCTCGACCATCAACCCGTTTTCCCTGTGTGAGAATTGCCTCACGCATCTCTTCTTTTTCGATTTCACTTAAGATAGAAATGGTGTCTTTTGTTGCATTCGGATCGACTTCCTCAGCAATATCCTCAAGAATTTCTGAGAGCACCTCTTCCTGCACCTGTTCGAGATAATCCTCACGTGCCTTCTTGTCTGCCATCCCGATGGATTCTCGAATGCGGGAAGTGGCGAGATGCCGGACACGGCTACTGAGGTCAGACTCAACACTTTTAGAGGCATAGCCGCGTTTTGTGGTACTGCAACCCGCAGCCAACCCTTCTTGAAGTTTGATGATCTCCTGTATCTGCTCGTGGGCGGTGATAATTGTGTCAATGACTTCATCTTCAGGAATTTCATGCCCACCACCTTCAACCGACATAACAGCATCAGCCTTGCCACTGACGAACAATTCCATACTTGAGGCATGTAATTCTTCGTAAGTAGGATTGATGATTAATCTGTCTTCAACTTTTCCGACGGTGACAGCCGCGACAGGTCCATCAAAGGGGACATCGGAAATCGACAATGCTGCTGAAGTCCCAATAAGGGCAGGCACATCCGCAGGGTGGATACCATCCGATGAAAACACGTTACATAAAACTTGCACCTCAGCCTTAAAGTCCTTTGGAAAGAGAGGGCGGATGCAGTGGTCAATTAAACGAGCTACCAACTGTTCTGATGTCCCGGGACGTGGCTCGCGCCTACCATAAACCGTTGGTATTCGCCCAGTGGCGTATGCCCTTTCACGGTAATCCACTGTTAAAGGAAAGAAATCGAGATCTCGTTCAGCATCATCGGCTACCACCGTGACTAAAACAACCGTTCCACCGTATTGCACCCAAACGGCACCATCTGCCTGTTTCGCAGCTTTTCCGGTTTCAATTGATAACTTCTCGCTCCCAAGTTGCATTTCAACTTTCATTCTATATAATACTCCTGTATTTCCTATTTATTTCGTCGTGTCACCAAGTAGAGACATAAAAAAGCGGTTAAGAATAGCCATCACCGGAAAAAAGTCTCGTCGATTTGAGAACAATGCATACAGTCTTTAAAACATCAGACAATGCCACTCGGACAATTCTCACGGCATTTATCAAAAGATAAGACTTATTCGTTTCCCACTTAGCACCGAGACGATAAACTCGCTCGGCGTCAGTATAAAATCTAACTCCTCCTCGATCCGATAGTGTCACGAATTCCGAGTTCATTAATTAAACGGTAATAGCGCTTTGCGTCTTTCTTGTAAAGATACCGTAATAAGCGGCGTTGCTTGCCAACCAATCGGAAAAGTCCATAGCGCGAATGATAGTCCTTTCGATGTGTCTGAAAATGTTCAGTTAACTGTTGAATACGCGCATTCAAAATTGCCACTTGAGTCTCCGGGGAACCAGTGTCTTGTTGGTGCATCTGGTACTGCTGGATCAATTCCTTCTTCTCTGCTGCATTAATTGCCAATTGCGTTCACCTCCTTTTGGTCGAACAACTAACCTTTGTAGAACATACAGGACTTACGCAAAACGAGAGAATTCGATCAATAATAGCAATCGGTGCGGTTGGGAAACCGCACCTACCGGGGAAGTGCGTAAGTCCTAACATATATGGAATAAAAACTCAATCGTAATCGGGAGAGTGACCTCCCTCTATCTGTATTCGATACATATATAGTATCACAACTCAACCCAAATTTCAAATTAAACTCACAATCCCATGGGGCTTCCTAAGTTTAAGCGGTATCATCTATGAAGTGGTAGACGACGCGAGAATCTCTGTCGCCGCTGCGATATCGCGCTGTATTTGCTGAATCAAAAATTCAGGATTTGGGAATTTCCGTTCACTTCTAATCTTCTCTACGAAGAATATTTCTATCGGTTTACCATAGATTATTTCATCAAAATTGAAGAAGTGTCCCTCTACCTGAATATTCACACCGTTAAACGTAGGACGTATTCCGATGTTCAATACCCCATCTAACCATCGTTCCTCTAATTTTGCACGGATTGCATAAACACCATTAGGCGGGTAGACCTGATTCTGGGTCTCTATATTCGCGGTAGGGAACCCAATTTGCCTTCCACGCCCATCGCCATGAACGACATTACCGATCAAGGAATAGGGGCGTCCCAACAACTGTGAGCTCCGCTCAAGATCGCCTCGTGCGAGTGCTTCTCGGATACGAGTGCTATGGACTGAGGCACCATCCACCTCCGTAGGTGGAACAATAGAAACATCAAACGGATATCCTTGACTAAGCTCGACCAATCGTTCTGCGTTCCCGGCACGGTCTTTACCAAATTGGCAAGCATATCCGACAACAATGTGTCTTGCTCGACATTTCTCTAAGAGCACACGTTCCACAAAGGATTCAGGAGACATTGATGCAATCTGTGCGTCAAAACTGAGGATGACAATTTCATCAATGCCAAATTGTTGAAGTATTTCGACGCGCTTGGAGAGGGGGGTCAGGATAGGTGGGCATCGTTCTGGGGCAAGGAAGGCGAGTGGGTGCGGGTAAAAACCGACCAATACACTCATCAAGTTCTCGTGCGCGGCGCGTTTCAGAAGTGTCTTAATAACCGCTTGGTGTCCAAGATGGATACCATCAAACACACCAAAAGTGACAGCAGTTTCCCCATCAAATTCAACTATGTCGTTTAAACTACAAGACGTGGTCGCGACCTGTAGGTCGCTTCCACTACCGGCATTTTCCACGTTCCTCAATCCTTCTGGCAATCACCATATCTCATGTGATCTGGATCAATGTAGTGCTGTGAAGCTTGAATAAGGGCAGCAATGGCTAATGGATAAGGCATGGCAATCCGACATCCCGCAGCGCGAGCATGTCCGCCCCCTTGAAACTCTGCGGCAAGTTGACTAACGTCAACGTCTCCTTGGCTCCGCAGACTCACTTTTGTACTTCGATCTGCCATCTCAGACGCACAGAGTGCCACTTCAACACCCACTATTGCTTGAATCTGGTTGACAACCCCTTCCACAGCATCAGCAGTCGTTCCAGTTTTGCGAAACATCGCTTGTGTCGCATAGACCGATGCTATCTTTCCATCATCTGTTGTTTGCAATGTGCTGAGGACTTTACTCAACAGATGTATCTTAGCAACAGGAACCTGTTCATAGACATTCCGATAGACTTCGTCTGGCGCGACCCCTGCAATCTCAATTAATTCTGCGGCGATTCGATGGGTCTCGGCTGTGGTATTGTTATGTCGAAAACAGCCGGTATCAAACATCAGCCCTGTGTAGAGACAAAGCGCACACGCTTCGCATATTGGGAATTGATGGTGTTTAATGAGTTTGTAAACAATCTCTGAGGTGGAAGAGGCGGTAGGGACAATGAGGTTGATGTCGCCAAATGCCTCTGCAGTGGCGTGATGGTCAATATTAACGAGGCTATGTATAGGATGCAAGGTGTTGGAAAGCCTTTTTCCAATTCGATCCAGCGTGCTTGCGTCTAAAACAATCAACACCTCAGGACGATACGTCCCTACGGAATGTCCGCTCTCAATACTATCCCAAAATGGGAGAAACCGATAGTTTGGGGGTACTATATCCGTGTTAAATATTTTAACAGATTTCCCGAGTTTTGTGAGAAAGAGGTAAAGTCCCAACTCGGAACCGATTGCATCACCATCAGGATTAATATGCGTTGAAAGGGCAAAGTTATGGTATCGTTCAAATAGAGTAAGGAGTGCGCTGTAGTCTTGCGTATTAGCCATTTGTAAGGTGTTCATGAAGTGTCCGCTGCGTGGTCTTATGTCGTTTCGTCGTCGGTCTCCACAGACTTGAGGAGCCCATCTATTTTGAAGAGATAATCAGCAGATTCATCTATAGCGAACCGAAGTTCCGGCGAATAGCGAAGCGTCAGACGACTCCCGATCTCGCGCCTAAGGAACCCTGCTGCACTCTTTAGACCCGCGAGCGTTTTGCTTTTCTGCTCCTCGTCGCCGATAACGCTCACTTTCACATCCACATATTTTAGATCCGGGGACACGGATGCCTGTGTGATAGTACAAAACGCGACGCGCGGATCCTTGACAGAACGTTGGATAATCTCGCTTAATTCTCGCTGAATGAGTGCTCCCACCCGATCTTGCCTTCTATTATCTACCATATCAATCCTATCCTTTACAGCAAGTTTTGGCTTGCGATCTGTATTAAAAGAAAAATTCCGTTTCGTAATCCACTAATTCAGCATCTACATTCGTCTCAATAAAAGTGATGAGATGTGAGATAATCTTATTCAGATGTACGACATCGTTGGAAACTGAAACTGCAGCTAATATGGCGAACTGATGTGCCTCCAACGCTTCAACTTCAGCAATAGCGACGTTGAAGCGGTTTTTGAGTCTCGTGGTGAGGCTTTTGACAACCCGGCGTTTCGCCTTCAGCGAATGACTTTCCGGAATTCGGAGACGGATTTTACAAACACCAATGTGCATGAAAGTGTCAATGTCGATCAATTGTGGGTGCAATTGATAACCGCACCCTTATGAAAATACGCTATCATACGAACATGACGAATTTACGAAAGTGAACGCGCGATCTGTTCGTAAACATAACATTCAAGGACATCACCAATCTTCAAATCATCGAACGTCTCAATTCCTATCCCACATTCGTAGTTCGCTTGAACCTCATTGACATTATCCTTGAACCGGCGAAGCGAATTGACTTTACCTTCGTGAATCAATCGATTGTCCCGAAGGATACGAAGCGGTTGATTGAAGGAAATTCGTCCCCAATTGACGTAACTACCAGCGACCAAACCGAGGCGCGGCACTCTAAATAATTCACGGACCTCAGCACGCCCGATAACGACTTCTCGTACTTCAGGATCAAGCAAGCCCTCCATAGCCGAACGGATATAGGAGATGAGATTATAAATGACGTTGTAAGTCCGAACGTCAATCCCCTCAGATTCTTTTGCCTGTACCGCTTCCGTTGTAGGATGCACGTTGAAGCCAACGACAATTGCGTCAGAAGCAGAGGCGAGCAAAATGTCGGTCTCGGTAATCCCTCCGACCGCTTGATGAATAATATTGATCTTAACCTCATCGGTACTCAACTCGAGTAGAGATGAAGCGACGGCTTGTAAGGAACCCTGTACATCGCCTTTAATAACGACGTTCAATTCTTTGATCTCGCCTTCCTGAATTTGTTGGAACAGGTTATCCAGACTGACGTGGCTATTTGCCCCGAGTTTTTCATTGCGATACTGGTCTTGACGGGTTTCACTGATAGCCCGTGCGTCCTTATCAGACTCAACGACATAGAATCTCTCGCCTGCCTCTGGTACGCCGGTAAAACCGAGCACCTCAACAGGGCATGAAGGTCCAGTTTCCTTCATCCGTTTTCCGAAATCGTCCATCATTGCTCTAACTCTTCCGGAGTACCTACCTGAAACAAAGACATCGCCAACTCTCAATGTTCCAGATTGTACGAGAACGGTTGCGATCGCGCCTCGCCCTTTATCAACCTCTGCTTCAATAACAACACCACGTGCTGGCTTATTTGGGTTCGCCTTGAGTTCAAGCAGAGCGGCTTCCAACAGGAGCATTTCAAGCAAAAAGTCAATCCCCGTTCCATCTATAGCCGAAGTCTCAACACAAATTGTTTGTCCACCCCAATCCTCTGGCAGAAGTTCCTGTTCTGCCAACTGTTGTTTGACGTAGTCTGTACGGGCTCCGGGCACATCTATTTTGTTAATGGCGACCACAATCGGAACCTTCGCAGCTTTTGCATGACTGATCGCTTCAATTGTCTGAGGCATGACTCCGTCGTCAGCCGCGACAATGAGAACGACAATATCGGTTACTTGTGCGCCACGAGCTCGCATTGCGGTAAAGGCGGCATGCCCCGGCGTATCTAAGAAAACGATGCTTCCACCTTTTAATTTTACGTGATAAGCTCCAATATGTTGTGTTATGTTACCTGCTTCAGATTCACTGATATTTGATTGACGAATAGAGTCCAAAAGAGATGTTTTGCCATGGTCGACATGTCCCATGATTGTAATGACTGGAGCTCGAGGTTGTAAAGATTCTGGGTCATCCGGTATCTCGGTCAATAGTTCTTCTTCAAGTGTTCTCGACCGAACCGCTTCAAAATTCAAGTGCTCCCCAAGCATCACAAGCGTATCATAATCCAGCCGCTGATTTATGTTCGCCATCACCTTTAACTTCATGAGGCGCATAATCAACGCTGAAGGTTGCAACTCCAAGGATGTTGCAAGGTCAGCGACAGTTGTGCCTTCCTCAACCTTCAAACCACCGTTTGTGTCAATTTCTTTCGACTCCGAAGTGTTTTCAACCACCTCTTCGGATGCAGACTCGGTTTCATCAACCGGTTCGTCAGCCAATTCTGATTCAATAAGCGCGACGGTGTCCGAATCGAGGCTACTCATCCCGTTTTTAACGCGAACTCCATGCTCCTCAAGTAGAGCGATAAGTTCCTTATTTGTTAGGTTGTATTCTTTCGCCAATTCATAAACCCGCATACCAGAGACTTGACTTTCTTCTTGACTATCTTTAGCGGACTTCCGCTGCTGTCGTTGGGCTTTGCTCATCGTACTTTCTCCTTTTTTTATTTTTCGCTCGTGGATTTTTGGATCGTCTGAAGAAGCATCTGTTCAAATTGTGCTATATTCTCACTTGTTAGTTGTACACGCAATAAAGAATTAATCCGTTTGGGAAACTTAAACGCTTTCCGAATGCAGTCTTGAGAGGGACAAACGTAAGCTCCGCGCCCACCTAATCTCTTGTGCCAGTCGATTTGCAGTTTTCCGCCGCCCTGACCTACGAACCGAACCAACACCTTCTGCGGTAACTTCCCACGACACCCGATACAAGTGCGAATAACATCTCTCAATGACGCCACCTACTTTTAAGACTCAGTATCAAGATCATCACGCTCAGAAGCGGAAGATGTGTCCGCCTCAATCGCCTCGTCTGAAGTCTCTACCACTTCAGCCTCGACAGTATCTGAGTCTGCGTCTATTTCAACGCCCTCCACCAAATCAACGACTTGTTCAGCTTCCGTTGAATCCGGCGCATCAACAGTTTCCTGTTCTTGCAGACTTTGGTCAGGACTTTCTTCTTGGCTGTCCGAGGTTTGTGCATCTGTATTATCAGAATTTTCCGGTTTAAAGAGTTCATCAATCGAAACACTTGCCTCAGATTCACCCTTTATGTCAACCTTCCAACCCGTCAATTTCGCAGCCAGTCGCGCATTCTGACCCCGCTGTCCAATCGCTAAAGAAAGTTGATCGTCAGGAACAACCACAAGAGCACTCTGCTCTTCCTCATTCAGTTCGACCCTACGCACACCGACTCGCGCACCCAGAGCATTGGCAATAAAGATGCTGGGATCCTCACTCCATTCCAGTAAATCTATCTTCTCATCATCAAGTTCACCGACAATCGTCTGGACACGGATCCCTTTGACGCCGACACA
Source organism: Candidatus Poribacteria bacterium (assembly GCA_965220065.1). Classification (GTDB taxonomy): domain Bacteria; phylum Poribacteria; class WGA-4E; order WGA-4E; family WGA-3G; genus WGA-3G. The sequence goes on along the minus strand of OZ244804.1, from coordinate 920,708 downwards.
TGTCCCTACGGCATCTATACCTTCTTCTGTCGCTCTGACTGCTACCTTCGCTCGATTCCCAGGATCTCGGGCAACTGCCATAATCTGAACCTGCCCCTCATAAATCTCAGGAACTTCGTGCTCAAATAACACCGCTACCAGATCACGATGCGTTCGAGATACAATAATCGGAGCACCACGCATCTCATTCTTTACCGACAGAATGAGACATTGCAAACGTTTACCACGCTCATAGTTATGTGAACGCGGCAACTCGCGGGGTGGTAAAAACGCTTCCGTCTGCTCAAGATCCAAGATGATACCACCACGTTCAAAACGTTGAACATAACCCGTGACGACCTCACCCTCGCGCCCCTCAAACTCTTGATAAATCTTTTCTCGTTCCGCTTGCTTAATTTTTTGGAAAAGGATTTGCCTTCCTAACTGTGCCTGAATCCGTCCAAACTCACTCGGGGTAATTTGGACATCGAGCATCTCCCCAACCTCAATGTCCTCTTGAAGTTTCAACGCCTCCTCAATCGGAATCTCTGTTGAGAAGTCCCGCATAATATTAACGACCTTTTTAGGCACATAACACCGTATATCATTTTCCTCCAAATTAATCTCAACAGAAAAGTTGGCATCAGCACCGTGAACGCGGCGCGCAGCGGCACGCAGTGCCTCCTCTATCGCTTCAACGACCACCTCTTCGGGTAAATCTGTTTGTGCAGTAATTTGACGTATAGCGTTTTGGAGGTTTTCTAACATAATAATCGTCCGCGGTTTTTTATTATACAGGTTGGCAAGCGTCACCCCGTATCAACAGTCCGCGTGCTCCTTTCCATATTTTTATATTTACAGCGTGCGTCTTTGGCTCTTATTCGCTACCATCTCAGATGTATATGGGCATTGAGAATTTGCGATATTTTGATGGAGATTTCCTTTCCATCAGACTGTGCTAAGACGACTTCTTCAGGACGCACCTCTACGACGGTGCCTTGTACTTGACGCTCGCGTTTATTTTCTGAGGCGATTTCTATCTGAACGGTCCGTCCGCAATTCCGTTGGAAATCCTTAGCAGTTCGCAAGGGTCTGTCTATGCCGGGGGAAGCCACTTCCAACTGAGCATAGTTTGCTAAGTACTCATGAACTTCTAAAATCGGACGTACGATTTGGTTCACGGCTTGACAATCTGCCACCGAAAGTCCATCGGGTTTATGAATGAGGAGTCGCAGCGTTTTTGAATGTGTTTCAACATCTACAAGCTCAATACCATCAATATCAAGCATCGGTGCTAACATCTCAATAATTGCGTTTTTCTCGTCTGTTGTCATACCAAAATATAATATAAAAAATAAAAAAACGCGATACTCCCAATCGTAGAGGTTCTTCGCGGTTTATATGATGTCGTAGCACACAGTTGAAAAGAACGGATAAATCAAGGACGAAAGATGGTTTAAATTCTAAAGACTGTGTTTTACGACCCGACCGATGCCGAAGCAACGGGGTATCAATTCTCGCCCATCCACCTCTATTGTTACATAATACCCGTTTTCCTTTTTTCAGTCAAGCCAATTGTCAGTAATCTTAATCCTGAGGATCAAAGGCTAATGCGTTTCAAAAACCCATCGCTAAAAGCAAGTTTCGTAAAGATTATAATATAATTGTATCATATTCACTACTGGAAGTCAAATTAAAACCAAGCGACTCACGCCTGTTGATGACGGCAAAAGAAATTTTAATTCCCATGATTAAGTATGCTATACTATCCTTATGAGTATGTTTCGCGAACACTGGATCGGCGGGTTGGTCGCTTATAGTACTTTCTTCACCATCTCACTTATCGCCACCTTCGCCGTTCCAATCCTTTATGATACTGTGCCACAGGGGTGGAATCCAACCATTCCACCGGTGACAGACATTGTAAAAATCGTCGGTTGTTTCGCTGTCGCAGTCCTGTTCGGATTGTGGCCAGACGTTGATATTAAGAGCAAGAGTCAGAAAATATTTTATACTGTTCTCTTTGCGGTGAATGTAGTGCTGATCGTTTTTTTGCAAAAATATCTGGAATCCGCGATGCTCGGTCTATTCGCAATGCTCCCAATCATGAGCAAACACCGTGGATGGACACACGCCAAAATTACGATGATTTTGCTCCCCAGCGTGTTTCTGTTAATTCCGATCTATGCGGCATATTCAGACTGGGAAACATCTGGCACCCTCGTAGACTCACTCAATGCTTTGCGAGAATGGGAAGGACTTACGGATGCCGTCCGTAGTGGCTTCCCGTTCTATGTAGCAAGTTTTATTGGCTACGCAACACATCTCCATTTGGATGGGATCTTATTTCGTTCCCGGAAAGCACAACGACAGAAGGCACGAGCCAACCAGTGAAGATAGCAACACAGACACTCCAAAAACTATTCGACGACCCGACTGTGCAGGCACTCATCACTTTTGCAAAAGATCATGGTGTGCAGCTTTATCTCGTCGGAGGCAGCGTGAGGGATTTGTTGCTCGGACGTCAGACGACAGATATTGATTTTACGCTGGCTTCTGATGCAATCCAGTTTGCTAAAGCGTTTGCGACCGACATCGGAGCAGTCGCCATCGCCTTAGAAGAAAACCCACCTACAGCCCGCGTGATTGTTAAGCAGGATGACATTTCTCGGACCCCTCAACTCATCATGGATTTCGCACAATACCGAGCTGCATCGCTTACCGACGACTTACGTCTACGTGACCTGACGATTAATGCCATGGCAATCGCGTTTGAAAATGCACAGACATTTACAGATAAGTCGCACGAACATAATCTCTCTCAGGTAATCGATCCCTGCGGTGGGATAAAAGACTTGGAAACAGGCACGCTTCGATTCCCGAACAAGCAGGTTGTGATAGCAGATCCGGTTCGACTTTTACGAATTTACAGATTCGCAGCGCAGTTAGACTTCCAGATCTCCGAGAATGCAATCGAGTTGGTGACAGCGTACAGGTCGATGCTGCCTAATGTAGCGGCGGAACGATGCCGGGACGAATTGATGAAAATTTTTTACGTTAAGAAAACCCACCCATATTTACAACAAATGGATGCAGCAGGACTCCTCACACAAGTCGTTCCGACTCTAAAGGGGACGCACCGGGCTTGGATTTCACTTGAGACCTTCGAGGAAAGTCCAATTCCTGCGAACCTTCACGCCTACTGTAAGGAAATTAACCACTATCTCCAAGAGGAACTCAGCGTAGAAATCAATAGGCGTTCACTCATCAAATTGTGCCTACTCTTGGGAGACAATTTGGATGGTATCGGCGAACGTCTTCGGTTCAGCCGAAAAGTGGTGCAGTTTATGGAATATCTCATCTCTGGAAGCAAGAAACTTAGAAACATAATCCCACAATTGACACAGAAACAGATAAATCGCTTCCTCAGAACTTATACGTCCGATTGGTGGGGTATTCTTCTGTATTCCGCAGCGTCATCTCCGATTGATTCGGCGATTCTAAAACAGATCGCTGATACTTATTATGAACACATGCTGCCAATCTACAAGCAGGGGAGACTGATCACAGGGAACGATCTGATTCAGGAATTTCACTTGAAAGAAGGGGAGCAAATTGGGGAGTTGCTAAAAGAGATTGAGGACCGTCAATTTGACGGTGAAATTCGAACCCGCGAAGAAGCATTTGCTGCTGTAGCGGCGTTAATTCAGAAGCACCCGTGACGCATCCGCTCTACCGGTATCTCTTAGCTACAATTTCGTTTGATATTTTTGTAGCAATCTCGGAATCAAGGACAGTAAGAGCATAAGCACGCCAGCTATTCCCAGATAAAGCAGCGTCTTCCAAATATTTCCCTCACCACTCACAAACGCCCCACCGAACTGGACAAACACTGCCGTTCCCGGCAACATAAAGATGGCAGAGACCAATACATAAGTGGAGAACCGAATACTCGTTAGTCCATAGGCATAGTTTTGAAGGTTAAATGGGAAAATAGGGACCAAGCGCGTCAACATTAAGATACGCCATCCCTGTTCTTCAACCTGCTCATCTATTTTGCGGAATTGCGCATTGTCTTTGACCCAACCTTCAACGAGATCACGGGCAACATATCGGGCAATGAGAAAAGCGACGGAGACAGAGATAATAGAAGCGACAGACGCGTAAAAGACACCCCACAAAGGTCCGAAGACGAAACCCGCTAACACAGTCACGGGAGAACCGGGAAGGAAAAAGACAGTAGATACCAGATAAAGTCCAATGTAAATCAAGGGAGCAATTTTCCCGAAACTCGCCACCCATGTTTTGATTTTCGGTACGTTCTCTAAGCGAATTTCGTCTGTCACGCCGTAGTACCTCAACGCGAGATAAACCGCCGCAACGATCCCAACAGTAATTAGAATTTTAATACGGCTCTTTTTCATTTTTTTTTGGAAACTGCCTCCAAATAGGATTTAATCTGTGTCTGATATCGGACAGGGATACGGTTATTTTCTACGGCTTCAGCATACGCACGCGACGCATTGAGGACCACATCGGCAAAGGGTAAATAGGCAGGTGCATCGTCGGTGACCTCACCCGTAAAGACGCGAGAGAAACCTTCCGTATTCCCAGAGGCACCGGTTGTAAGCGTCAACTGTTTTCCATTCTGCTGTCCGACTGGTGTTTCCTCACCCATCAGTGGCGTTATAGAATCCGCGTTTTTAGTTCCGCTTTTCACTTCGCTTGACTGGGCTGTCTGTGATTCTGAAGCTGGATCGGAATTCGACGCACTCTCACGTGTCCCTTGGACCTCGCGACTCCCGGCGTCTTGTCCAGGGGCACCATCGCTATTCGCTACCCCGCCTCCTGGAGATTCAGTTTCAAGAGTTGCCAACGCCAGTTCTTTCTGACTCGCCGTGAGTTGTGCCTCCAGTTGCGCGAGATCGGTTGATTTTTCCATCTTCTCAAGCGCAGCGATGATGTCCTCCAACGTCTCCGGTGTGACTGTTTTGCCCTGAATCTGATCCAATGAATCCCTGAGCGTGCCCTTTGGAAGATCTTCAGCCAAACGTTCAAAGAGTGCCATCAGTTCCGCTTGAAGCTCCGGTGGTATCTCAACCTGTTCAGTGAGGTTTTTCAGTTCTGCCGTGAGTTGGTTGGTATCCATACCACGAAAACTTTGGCTCGCTTCTGTGGCTTCGGTAACAGCGGTTTGCACCGATTGCCGCTTACGAACCTCTTTCTTTAAGTTACTGAGATATTTTTGTGCCGTGTTGAGATCTGATGCGGCTTTCAGCTCTTTTATAGTGTTGGTGATCTGGCTCTTTAATGCCGAATTCTCAACGTGTTCTCCTTCAAGATTTTGAATCGCTCCATCTAACGCTTGCCGCTGTGAATCAGTCAGTGGCTGCGGGACTTCATAAAAGGGTGAAACAGCGAAAGAAAGTCCAATTAGCAACACAGGAATCGGAAACAGTTTCAGGAACTTTGGCAGACGATACGGGCTTATTTTTCCGATGTCTAAGGTTGTAGCCGTCTCTACCGCATCTTGAATCTGGAGTTGAGCGAATTCGCTTTGAGGATCGTGTTGCACCAACCCAAGTGCCGTACTGAGACGCTCGCTGAGTTCCATCTTTTCGTCAACAGATCGCGCGACAAAGTTTAAATCCTTACGATATTTCAAACTGAGGCAGACCCCCGCAATCACTGCGATAGACATGACGATCCAACTGATCTTTGATACAGGCATCGGTAGGAGAATCACCCGATTCAGAAGGAACAGAATGCCAAGCAGAATAAGTCCACAGAAAAATGTAAGCGTGGTTGTCTCAAAGAGCGTCTGTCGATACATCCTATCACGAACGTCGGTTAGACGATTTTTGATGAGTTGCGCATGTAATCCTACAACTCGGTCGCGTTCAGAACTTACCATGTGAGTTTCTCCACTGTCGCCATAACTGCATCTGGGGTAATCGCCTCAAGATTCTCGCGTGCGTGGTCGGGATGTGCGTCCCACTCTTTGGACGATAGCGTCTTCATCAATGAACACTCTTTGCGCGCCATCACTGCATGTCTGTCCCACGTCGGTGCCCACTGGATAAGATTCGAGGCTCCAAACAGGGCAACCGTCGGTGTTCTCACGGCGGTGCTGAGGTGCATCGGTCCCGTATCGTTGCTGATGTATAAATCACACCGTTGCAGAAGTGCCGCAAGTTGCATCGGGGTCGCTTGATCGACGATCACCGGTGAATGTGCCATCTGCTTCGCAACGTGGTCTGCCAATTCACCTTCCCGTGGTCCAGTCGTGATCATAATATGTGCGCCATACCTTTCATGTAACCGATCACCAAGAGCGGAAAAATTCTCGGCATGCCAGCGGCGATAAGCGGTCGCGGCACCCGGATTGAGACCGATAATGTATTTGCTATCATTGAGCTTCCGGTTTTCAAGAAAATTGTCCACCCACGCGATGCTCGCACTATCAACATACACTTCGGGTTCACTGTCTACGACTTCAATACCCAATGCACGAACGACATCAAGGTAACGTTGTGTCTCATGTTGTGAGGTGTTATTCGGGATCGCGAGACTCAACAATTTCTTTCCACCGGCGTTCGTTTCAAACCCAACACGGAACGGGATTCTGGCAAAAAATGTATGAAGGACGAGACGGAACGTCGGTTGCAACACAACAGCCATTTGGAATTTTCGCCGAGCAATTTCATAGATGAGTTTCGGCACTGAAGCCTGATAGGTAAGCACCTCATTTAAGTGTGGGTTTGCAGAAACTAAATCCTCTCGGGTCGGTGCTACCATGTAGGCGATATAGGCATCTCGAAAGTGCTGGCGTAAGGCACGAATGACAGGCGTTGTGAGAACGGTTTCTCCCAAAGGTGCGAGTCTGATGATTAAGATTCGCTCGATTTGTTCAGTAGAAAACATCTTAGTAAGAAATCGCGAGCAGGAGCTCGCTCCTACAGAAGGAGTGAATGCCCTTATCCCCTTTAAACTGCCTCTTGCTAAATTCCACGAGTGACAGTATAATACCGTAAAATCTATTGGATATCAAGATGTATTCCCGTCTCCAAAGCTTAAAAGAGAAATATCTACGCGGTTGGGAACAACAGGCAACCGTTATTCTGCTTGCCTCTGGGCTCCTACTAACGTTGCACAGATACTACAGTCGCCGAAGTTTTTTCAGACTTCACTTCGCAGAATACTTTAGCAACATCCCACTGGCGGAGAGCCACTCGTATTATTACTGGTTTTTGACGACAGCAGTCACCTTACTGCTCTTGCCTGTTCTCGTCGCGCAATTTGGAACAAAGGAGCGGTTGAGGGACTACGGATTCCAACTCGGGAATCAGAAACTTGGATGGAGCATAACAGGGGCGGCATGGTCTCTGATGATACCTGTGGTTATTCTCGCAGTCATTGTGTATCCACCTTTCGTAGCGAAGTACCCACTCAGCAAGGTGGTGGCAAATAGTTGGCAGGCGTTCCTACCCTATCAACTCGCCTACGGGGTTTACATGTTTTCGTGGGAATTCTTTTTCCGTGGATTTATGCTCTTCGGGTTAGAACGGAAATTCGGGAACTATACGCTCTTAATTCAGACGATCCCATTTGCAGTGATGCACTATTCAAAGCCGTTACCGGAGGCGATTGGTTCCGTCATTGCGGGTGTATTGCTTGGGATACTTGCTCTGGAAACGCGCTCATTTATCTACGGAGCCGTAATTCATTGGCTCGTCGCGATGACGATGGATGTAGTGGCTGTCACCCTTCCACGCTTTTGGGGTTGACAGCTTACCGTTTTCCTTATAAAATATACCACATCACAACTTGTTAGGAGCGTTCTGATCGCGTGCTCCAGATTGATTCACAGAGGAGAGAAAAATATAATATGGCTAATAACGTTTTTCCACCAGCAGAAACTGCTTATCCGATTGGTGACGCTCACGTCAATAGTTTAGAAACATATCAAGCACAATACGCCGAATCGATTCAAGATCCGGAAGCATTTTGGGCAACGATCGCGGAACGATTGACGTGGTATCAAAAATGGCATACGATTCGAGATTACGATTTCGTTAACGGCGAGATTAAATGGTTTGACGGTGGCACGCTGAATGCTTGCTACAATTGCCTCGATCGGCATATAGAAGCCGGTCACGGCGATGCAACCGCCATTATCTGGGAAGGGAATGACCCATCTGAAGATAAAACCTTCAGTTACTCTGAACTCCTCGCCGAGGTCAAAAAGTTTGCCAATGTCCTGAAGGCACAAGGCATTGAAAAAGGCGATCGCGTCTGTATCTACTTACAGATGGTTCCAGAGTTGGCAATCGCGATGTTAGCGTGTGCGAGGATTGGTGCTGTTCACTCCATCGTCTTTGGAGCATTTTCAGCGGAATCCCTCCGAGACAGGATTAACGATTCGGCATGTAAACTGCTGATAACGCAAGACACTGCAATGCGCGGTCCCCGCAGCGATATACCGATGAAGGCAAATGCTGATGCGGCAGTGGCGGAATGTCCATCTATTGAAAAGGTCGTTGTCGTGGAGCGCACTGGAGATGCAGTCGATTTTGATACTTCGCGGGATATATGGTGGCACGAAGCGATGGCAAACGCCGATACCGACTGTGAACCCGCAGTTATGAATGCGGAAGATCCGCTTTTCATTCTGTATACCTCCGGCTCAACCGGTAAACCGAAAGGTGTTTTACATACGACAGGTGGTTACCTCGTCTACACGTCTTACACACATCAACAGGTTTTTGATTACCACGCAGGCGATGTTTATTGGTGCACAGCCGACATCGGCTGGATTACTGGACATTCTTACATTATCTACGGTCCACTTGCGAATCGTGCGATTAGCGTGATGTTTGAGGGTGTACCAAACTATCCGGACTTTGGACGTTTTTGGCAGGTCGTTGAGAAGCACAATATTAATATCTTCTACACTGCTCCGACGGCACTACGCGCCCTGATGAAAGAAGGGAATACATGGGTCGAAAAGTACGACAGATCCACGCTCAGACTGCTCGGTACGGTGGGTGAACCGATCAAAGAACCCGAGTGGTTGTGGTACTACAATATCGTCGGTGAGGAACGGTGCCCAATCGTGGATACATGGTGGCAAACCGAAACGGGTGGGATTCTGATGACCCCCCTGCCTGCCGCAACACCCCTGAAACCCGGCTCGGCAACCTACCCTTTCTTCGGAATTGAACCGGTGATCCTTGATGAAAACGGGAACGAAGTGGAGGGGAACCCTGCAACCGGTTATCTCTGTATTAAAACGGCGTGGCCCGGCATCATGCGAACCGTTTACGGCGACCATGAACGGTTTTTGGACACCTATTTCCGCCGATTCCCCGGTTACTATATGACAGGTGATGGGGTCCTACGCGATGAAGATGGATATTATTGGATTACAGGACGCGTGGACGATGTTTTGAACGTCTCCGGACATCGATTGGGTACAGCAGAGGTCGAAGGGGCAATCGGGCAACACGAGTCAGTGGCAGAAGCCGCAGTCGTTGGTTATCCACACGACATCAAGGGACAAGGCATCTACGCGTATGTTACGCTCATGACGGGTGAATCTGCATCGGATACGGTAGAAACAGGCATCAAGCAGGCAGTCCGGCAACAAATCGGACCTATCGCCACGCCTGACAAGATTCAGTTTACTCCCGCACTGCCAAAAACCAGATCCGGTAAGATTATGCGGCGTATCCTCCGTAAAATCGCGGAAGGCGACATCTCCGACCTCGGTGATACCTCTACGCTCGCCGATCCAACAGTGGTTGACTCCTTGGTTGAAGGCAGACGATAGAAATCACGATGTCCGTTACGAAGTTTTTGTCTCACAACAAAGGGGTTCTTGGGATAGTATCACACCTTGTAGCCCGTAAGCATAGCGGAGGGGTTTTTGCTTGGGCGTTTCTTCAGGTTTAAGGAACGCACTTGATGGTCGAAACGCCCGTCCTTCCTCCGCAAGGAAAAATTAAAAATTGGCATCAGCACAGAAGATAGTAGACGAATTGAAAAAACAGGAGATCACCCACGCTGTTGGCGTTCCAGATAACGGCAGTGCCCGAATTTATGAACTCCTACGATTAGAGACTGATATTGAAGTCATTACGGTCACTCGCGAGGGAGAAGCATTTGCCATTGCATCAGGGTTGTACGTTGGCGGTAAAAAGCCTGTGATTATCATCCAAAACACGGGATTCTTGGAATCAGGCGATGCGGTCCGAGGCACGGTTGTCAACATGAAGGTTCCGGTCGTGGTATTTATCGGATATCGCGGTTACCACAACCGGGACAGAGATGGACAATGGGTCGATTCTGTAGCGACTTTCCTTGAACCGACGTTGAAAGCATGGAATCTTCCTTACGAGATGCTCGAAACAGACGCTGATGTTCCCTGCATCGCGAGAGCCTTTGAGCAAGCGGCAGAGACTTCACTACCATCAGCGGTGCTCTTAATCGGACATTCTACATAACATTTTTTACCATAACAGGACTTCGACACAAAGCGAATGTTGGGGTGAAAGGATGGAAGGAAAGGAAAAATGGAGGGAAGACTTCCACGCTTCCAATCTTCCGATTCTGTGAGGAAAGGAACGGATTTTGTGTAAGTCTTGTCATAATTGAGAGTGTTTCGCGCGATTTTTATGTGAAATGATGACGCAATTGACGCGTTGTGCTCTTTTTTTCGGTAAAATCTTGTTAAAATCCTTGTTTTTTCGGGTTTTTTGACGTAATGACGCTTTTTTATTAAACATTTTACTTGACAAATCGTTTTAACATAATGTATCATTAATTTTTGTTTTATCAAAATTCTGTAGTAAGGAGAGGAGAAAGATGGAAGCCGAGTTTTTCGGTGAAACAGCAAGTATTGAAAGTGTTGATCCATATATGGATGCAACATATCCACCAGATGAAACAGAACCCTCGGAAAGTTATAAAGGTAGCGATCAGAGCGCTTTAACGAGTTGGCTTCGGAGCGTAGCAGGTCACCGTCTGTTAACCCGCGAGGAAGAAGTTGAATTAGCGAAACGGATTGAGACTGCAGACGCTAAAGCATTAGACGAACTATTAGATGCCTTAGTGGAAGTAAACCTACTGTCTCGCGAGAAGAAAGAACAACTGGCAGAACAAATCGAAACTGCAGAGGTTAAAGCAGTAAACGAACCATTAGACGCCTTAGTGGAAGTAAACCTATTGCCTCGCGAGAAGAAAGAACAACTGGCAGAGCAAATTGAGACTGGCAGGAGCGAAGCAAGAAAAGCACTGGTAAGCGAACTACAAGACGCACTGGTGAAAGGTGACTCATTCTCTGACGAACAAAAAGAGAAACTGACGAAACGGATTGAAGCAGCGGAGCGCGAAGCACGTAGCGCACGAGATAAACTTGTCCAAGCGAATTTACGACTCGTTATTTCTATCGCAGTTAAATACCAGGGTCACAACGTTCCACTCGAAGATTTGATTCAAGAAGGAAACATCGGACTGATTAAAGCGGCAAGCAAGTTTGACTATCGGAAGGGTTTTAAATTCAGCACGTACGCGATTTGGTGGATTAAACAAGCCATTATGCGTACGCTTGACAATTTTTCCCGTTCCATTCGATTACCTTCTTATGTAGTTGCAAAAATGAATAAGTTCGACGCTGTCTACGCAACGTTGTGTCAAGAACTACAACGTGAACCACGGCGCGATGAAATAGCGGACGCTTTAGACTTGACAGTGAAACAGGTCGAAGAAATTTTAACGTTTAACGCCGATACCATCTCAATGGATTTACCACTGAGCGACGAGCGTTCTGCTGCAACATTAGGCGACTTAATCGAAGATCCAACGACGAGTGGAGAAGACGGTCCGATCGCAGAAATGATTAATAAAGATCTGACCACTCAATTGCTCAAATCTGGATTGTCAGAGCGCGAACAAAGAGTATTGAAAATGCGCTTTGGACTTGAGGACGGCGAACGGAAAACACTCCGAGAAATTGGTGTCGCCTTGGAAATCACACGAGAACGAGTTCGTCAACTGGAAATAGAGGCAATCAACCGATTGAAGGGCAGGTATGACGACATGGGCGAATCTCGGTCAAACTCTCAATATCAAGCCGCATAACACCACTCATGGAAGGCAACTATGAAAAATTTCTTGAAGAAGCTCAAGGGCACTGAAACCTCTTTGCTTACAGTCACAGAAGCCGCACAAGAGAAAATTCAGGCAGTGATAGAAACCGAAGAGGTTGAAGTTGAAGGACTACGCATTAGTATTCAAGGCAGAACTGCCACCGCTTTCCAATACAGTCTCGGTTTAGCTACTGAAGCACAAGAGGATGACCTTGTTGTTGAATGTGAGAATTTTAATGTACTTGTCGACGCGGAAAGCGCACCTGATCTTCAAGGTACTGTGATTGACTACGTCGATGACCTGAATTCGAGCGGGTTTAATATTGAGAACCCAAACACACCAACATGGGACAATCCAAAAGCACAAGAGGTTCAGAAGCTTATTGATGAACGGATTAATCCGGCGGTTGCGGCACATGGTGGTCAGATAGAACTCCTGAACGTCGAGGACGATGCTGTGTACATTCATATGGGGGGCGGTTGTCAAGGCTGCGGCATGGCAAATGTTACCCTCAAACATGGTATTGAGGCGATGATTCAAGAGGTCTTTCCTGAGATTAAGCACGTGATTGACACGACGGATCACGATGCCGGAGATAACCCATACTATTCCCCAAGTAAGGGGTAATACCAATGACGGGCGGATGTCACCATCCGCCCGTTTCTATTTTCAACCCGACACAACTTGTGCTCCCACGTCGTTCGCCTGCGTAACAAAACAGGAACCGCCATCCGGAAGCGTTTTTAGGAATGCCTCGGTGTCCTGTCTTAACCTCTCAATATCCTCACCCACCACGCAAATTGCCGACCCCCAACTGCTAACGCCTGCCCCGAAAGCCCCACTGTCGCGTAGGAAGTCAAGTGTCAATTGGAGTTCAGCACCTTGTGCGTCAATTTCCACTTTTTTCCACCCAAATGTTTGAATTTGATTTAAGGCTTCGCCGAAGGTAGGCATATCCCCTTCAACCAGAGCGGGTAGTATCTGCATCAATAGGATGTGTGAAAGTTTCTGCGCAACCCATTCGGGTTGTGGACAGAGTGTCTTAAACAGCTCAATTTCTTTATCACCATAAATCCGTGAACAATTCGGCATCACAATTAGCAACGGTACCTCTGGAAACGAGTAACGGAGTAAAACCGGAGGTGGCGGAATATCGCCAAGTGCGGAAGATGGAAGGAACGATGACTTCTGCTCAGGGAAACGATGTCCGCCATCAACAATGAACCCGCCAGTCCTGAATGCCGCAACCCCAATGCCTGAAGTGCCACCGCGCCCAACAACCCTCGCCAGTTCTTGCACATCTAACCCAAGTTCGTATAGCACATTGACTGCCTGCGCAACACCAAGAGAAAGTTGCGTTCCAGATCCGAATCCGCAATGCATAGGGATTTCGGATTGAAATGTTAATCGAATGCCGGGGAAGGGATAGGTTTTTTGAAGTCGCTCAAGGACTGTAGCCGCCCGATCGCGATATACAGAAGTTGGTAGATGAATACCGGTTGCCCGCTCAGCAACAATTTGAAAATTAGGCTCAGCAATTGCGAGACCGAACCCTCCATCAATCCGTCCCAATGCACCATTCAAATCAAGTAGAGAAAAGTGTAAGCGGGATGGAGTGGTAATTTTGACGTGGTGCATAGCGGACTTTCCGTAGATTAGCCAGTATCTCCGCCATTCTGTCCATTCTGTCTGACATCCCGTTCGATTAAACCGTCCCGAATATGCAGCACACGTTTGGCATGTTCAGCGACTTCAGGTTCGTGTGTCACCATGATGATGGTATTTCCTTCGTCATTCAAGCGGTTGAAAATCGCCATAATTTCGTCCCCAGAACGGGTATCCAGGTTACCTGTCGGCTCATCAGCAAAGATCATTGAAGGTCTATTGACTAAAGCGCGCGCAATCGCTACACGCTGAATTTGTCCACCAGACAACTCGGTCGACTTGTGATCGACTCGGTCTGCTAACCCCACTGCTTCCAAGGATTCAAAGGCGCGCCGTTTACGTTCCTTCCTGCCCAAACCGGAGTAAATAAGAGGTAATTCAACATTGTTGAGTGCGCTGGTTCGCGGCAACAGGTTAAACGACTGAAACACAAAACCGATCTTTTTATTCCGAATGTCAGCTAAACGATTATCGGACAGCTTCCCAACCTCTTCACCCTCAAGAAAATACTGTCCGGAGGTCGGCGTTGCAAGACACCCCAGAATATCCATCATGGTTGATTTGCCTGAACCAGATGGTCCCATAATCGCAATAAATTCGCCTTGTGTTATCTCGAAGGACACCCCCCGTAAGGCATGTACCTGCACATCGCCCATCTGATAGACTTTTGTCAAATCTCTCACATCTATTAACACAGCGTTTCCTCCTTAACCTTGATCTTATGAAGGTAAAGCAATAAACGAAAAATACAATTGAGCACGTTTAGATTGACTTATTTCTCTTCCCTTTCCTCTGATTCTTCTTGTCCCTTTGTCAGTTCTTGCATGGAAGGCACAAAAACGCGGTCTCCTTCCTTCAAACCACCAGTGATTTGAAAGTGGGTGTTATTGCGTTGTCCGATTGTAATGTGGGTTTTAACCCCCTTCTGTTCTTTGTCATCTTTACTGGATTCACCTGTATCTAACATAACAAAATACTGCCGTTCGCTACTCACTGTGGCTTCTATATTGGAGAGTACATTTCCTTCGGAGATAACAATTGCGATCTCCATCGGACCGTTCTTTAAGCCTTTCTGTTCCTCTTCGACTAATATTTCAAGATTACCGCGGGTTTCCTCCTTGGCAATCTTGCCAACCCGTCCATCGAACTCCTTTCCGATCAAACTTCGGATTTTGAGTTTCTGACCTGTCTGAAATTGCGAAAGATCCGCTGGATTTACCTTCGCTTTAACAGTGAAGACCTTTGGACTCAGCACAGTGGGTATTGGAAGTTGAAGGATATCAGATTCTTCAAACACAATGATGTCAACATCAGCAGACATACCGGGCAGCAGTTCTGCTGGCGAACCGATGACCTCTACATCTACCTCAAAGGTGATCACAGAACTCTGGTTCTGCGGACCGCGCGGTGTCGCACTCGGTGAAATTTCACTAACCCTCCCCGGAAAAACCCGTCCGGGATAACTATCAACGCTGATTTCGGCGCGTTGGTCCTCTTTTATTTTTCCGATTTCCACCTGATTTATCTGGGTCCTCACAATCATCTGATTGAGGTCAGCAATCCGCATAATCGCATCGCCACGTGAAAACGCCGAGCGTCCCGAGGTGATAATCTCACCCGGCTCGACAGTGATGCGCGTAATCGTGCCAGCCATAGGCGCTATGACTGTCGTCCATGCGTAGCGTTCTTGTTGGGAATCCAGTTGGCTTTGGGCTTGGAGCAAACTCGCCTCTGCGCCGACTCTTGCATGACGGGTGAGTTGCTTTTCTTCCTCAGTCGTTTCTTCTAATTGTCGGAGCCGTGTACGAGCGTTCTCCAATTCTGCTTCCAATTGCTTTTTTCGTGCTTCTTCCGATTCCTTAAGGGTCAGAACATTCTTTTTACTGAGTTCAAGGGTCGATTCTCGACTCGAAATTGCTTCTTTTCGGACATTGATATTTTCTTCTTGGGACTTAATGGTTTCCTGTTGCGACTCGACCTCTTTCTGTGCGTTTTCATACTGCGACTTCGCCCCAGCGAGTTGGTTTTGTGATTCCTCCAGCGTCCGTTTTGAAACTAACTTATTATCAAATAGTTCTTTGTTTCGATTGTACTCGGATTCAGCCGTCTCAAATGCTACCTTTGCGGATTCAACACTCGTTTTCGCACGATCCAACATAAGGTTCGCTTGTGATAAAGCGATTTCAGCCTGTTTTAATCCAATCTGATCGCGGTTGAGATCAATTTGTGTGGTCGCTACTTGTGTTTCTGCTTCGGTAATTCGCTGCTGTGTCGTTGCAACAAATGAATCCAAAGTCGCCTGTGCAACAGCAACAGAGTTGCGTCCTTGTGCCAGACCACTCTCTTGCTGTTTTTCAGTAATCTGAATTTGGAGTTCTGCCTGTTGAAGTTGTGCTTTTCGAGCGTCACGATTCGCCGCAGCTTGCTTCCTCTGTTCCAGAATTTGCTCATCATCAATTCGGAGCAGGGAGTCTCCCAATTCAACTACATCTCCTTCATCAACGAAAATTTCAACGATTTCACCCTCCACGTTTGAACGGACATCCACTTCAAGAAAGGAACGTAGATTGCCGGACTCACGTACCCGAACGATAAATTCGCCGCGGCGTACAATCTCCTGCTTATCCTCGGTTTCCTTCTTGTTTTGACCGAAACTGAAGTCCATCCGAGTAGCACCAATTGCTCCAACAGCGATCACAACCAAGGCAACTACTCCGATGATAATCCATTTTTTTTGAATTTTCATGGCTACTGTAACACTCCCATTGCATCTTGTAAACGGGTTTGCGCTATTTTGTAATCGTAGAACGTATTCACCTCATCCGTCAATGCTTGCGCGTAACTCGTCTGTGCATCAAGGAGTTCAAGCAAAATTGCTTTGTCAACATCAAAACGTCCTTGAATGACCTCCAAACTGAGCCGAGCATTGGTAACGATAGTTTTGGCGATATCGACAGCGGCTTCACTGCGCTTGAGGTTTAGATACGCTTGCCGGACATCTAAGGCGACGGAACGTTCCAAGTCACTTGCGTTTTCACGAGCCTGTTCTAATTGCATCCCTAATTCTTTGACGCGATTTCCCAAAATACCACCGTCAAAAAGCGTGAAATTTAGGGATACGCCGAGACTCCAACTTCGGAAGTCAGAGAAATTCTCACGCTCACGCAGGTAATCGTCAAGATTGACGTTATAGTCGGCATCGGCGTTCAGTCGGGGCCAACGTTGTAGTTTCGCGAGCGTCAACGACCATTCCTGTGATTTTAATTGCGCTTGCGTTTCCTTAAATTCTGGACGATTGTCGAGTGCAATTTGGATGGATTCCTCAACCGGTATTTGTATTCTTTCAATAGTCCCGCGTTGCTGATATAACTGAAACGCTTCATCCGCCGAAACAGTAATTAAAACGCCCGGGTCCAAACCAAGAAGCCGTGGTAAGCGTGCTTTTGCAACTTGAAGTGAATTTTGGTTATTGAGTAGCGTTAATCTTCTATTGCCTTCCTGTACCTCTGCGGTCGCTACATCTGCTGGAATGAGTGAACCTGCCTCCACGAAATCCTTAGTTCGCTGGGTGTTGTCCTGTGCTCTCGCCAAATTCTGTTCGCTCACTTCGACAAGTGCTTGAAATTGGAGAACATCATAGTAGGCTTCTGTGATTTGCAAAATTACACTCTGTTTAATTCCTTCATTGCGACTCTCAGTGGCACTCAGTGATTCTTTCGCCTGTGCGAAACCGCCCTCGCGTTGACCATTGTCCCAAATTGTATATTGACCGCGCAGTCCCAAATCGTAATTTTCAGGTTCAAAGCCGAAATCAATTTGGTCAGAAAAATCGTAAACACCGGTTGAAAAAATTCGTGGAAAATAGTCAGCACGCGCAGTTTTTAACCGAAGTTCCTGTATCGCAAGATTCAAACGCGCATTGCGCATACTCGTCGATTTTTCCAAGCCCATTTGGATACATTGCTCAAGTGTCAAAGGTTGGTTTAAATCAACTTCGAGGGCAGATTCCTGTGCGCCGATACAAAAAACGACTGCGAATTGAAGAGTGAAGATGAATTTTAAGAGCAAACTTCGGAACCCTGCACGGCGCGCTCCTTGGCATTTTGACAAAACAGTGAACATAACTTTCCCGTGAAACATTAACATCTCCTTGTCCGTTCCAACATCTATAGACGCGCTTCTTGGCGGACGCCTGGTGTCGGTTTTAACACTATTATAAATCGTGGTATCAATGTGAGTCTCTCCAATTTTCCCAATGCTCCTGCTGCTAACCTTGTGAACTGAATGCCTAACAGCAGACCTTCATACATGACAGACTCTGAAATTTTAACAGTTAAGCTTTAACTTTCAAGGCACGCCAAAAAGATTTATTTTATAATATTTTGACGCAGTTTCTTGATAAAAGTTTAGACATTTTAATACCTAAAGAGGTTCTTTTT
This sequence comes from Candidatus Poribacteria bacterium, assembly GCA_965220065.1. Taxonomy (GTDB): domain Bacteria; phylum Poribacteria; class WGA-4E; order WGA-4E; family WGA-3G; genus WGA-3G. The sequence goes on along the minus strand of OZ244804.1, from coordinate 902,475 downwards.
TCTTGCAATCTCCCAGAATTTTTGTTAAACTACTGCTAAATTAGAAACTCTGAAACACACTCCGGACGAAAGACATGTCACAGCAACATATTTTTTTTATCCGCATCTTTATATGCGTCACATTCGCTATCTTTGCATCACCATCAGTGCTCTCGGCTAATTCTGGGACACATTGGTTATTTGTGGACACCACACCGGAAGCACGTGCCCATGAACCGATAAACTCACTGATCGAACTCCTAACGACACGTGGAAACGTACCCAGTGAGCAGATCCACCGTGTCGAAGGTGACACCGCTACGGCTGAAGAGATCCATGCCATGCTTCAAGAAATTGGGAGGCAAACCGAGGTTCAGGATACTCTGATATTTCTATATCACGGGATGGTTACCAAACCCAGAGGTATGAACGCCATGCACCTGCTAACGCAAGGAGACGCGCAAGGGATCCAAGATGCCACCCTCAACGACTGGTTCAGAGAAACAGAAAGAAAGGAAACCGTTGTTATTGTCGATGGTTACACGGAGGATACGAACCTAAACGCTTACTACGCGAACCGTGAGACGCTTGGCACTGCTGCACTCAACTCGATCCAACCCGCAGAGAAAGCACACACAACAGCCCTCCTTCAGCAACTCCACGATACGCTCACAGTAGATACAACCGATACAAACGATAATCGACAATTCAGCATTATAGAAAGTTACGAATTGTTGCGAACGCATCCTGAGTTTATGGACGGAATTCTTGCACCGACTGGTGATGTCGAAATGGCACTGCTCAAACTTAGCCCTGCGCTTAAGATCACAACATTCCCCGAAGACGCAAGTATTTTCATCAATGACGTAGAGGTTGGAAGCACCCCGAAACTCATCACAGAAAATCTGCAACAAGGCACCTCCACTGTAACTGTAAAGAAAGCGGGGTACATCATCCCACCGCCCAAAACTGCTGAACTGCAGTTAGAGCTTGGAGAATCTGTCCATATTGGCTGGGCACTTGAACCTATTGCTGTTCAAGGCACTGTTACAGGTGTATCCGATGCGTCACCTGCCGGAGCTGTTGTTTGGATTGATGGAACGGCGCACCAACAGACTGTGGAAGCGGATGGAATCTACCGTTTCGATGAGTGGAAGGATTCAGGTTTATTGAGTCTCGGTGAAACTTACATGCTCTATGTGAAACAGGGTAACCTGAATTACGGTTCGGCAACCTTCACATTCGATGGCTATAGCGACATCGCACAACCCCTGCAGCTTGTGAAGCGAACTTGGTTTGAAGTGTCACAAATCGAATTCGACCGGCATAATCATCAAGGGGCTGTCACTGCTTTTCAGAATGGCATTGAACTCACGAGCGATTTTCCACAAATGTCCCCTGATCTAACAGTTCTATTGCTTAGTTCCTTCGCCGATGCCGTAGAGAAACAAGACGTTCAGGATGTTAACTACCTCGTCGTTACAGCAAAACTTGCCGACCAGCATGGTCAGCCCGAGCTTGCCAAAAAGTATTGGGAAGAGGTAAAAATAAAAGCGGAAAGCGGAAGTTCTGCCGCTAAACTGGCAAGTCAACGCCTCTGGGACCTGAACCGTGGACGTTATCTCTTGAATATCGGCTTAATTGTGTTGCTGGTCGTCCTACTGGCATCAGGCGTATGGACGTTTTTTAGATATCGCAAATCCAAGCGAACCGTACCAGCAGATTGAGGGCAACCGTTGATATTTGGATATTGCTCAGTGCTCAAGAGGCGTCTCTCATCCTGAAAATCCTATAATCCTGAAAATCCTGATTTAGACAATTAACCCAATCTACGGCACCTGTATATTCGGCATCAGCTCCTCTAATACAACAGTCGCATACCCACCTGCAGGTAGTGTAAAACCGAGTTGGACCCCACCATCATTGACAGCCGACACCTCACGCAATTGCATCGGCATCCGTAAAGGTCTACGCGTTCCCGGCAAACGGATACCGACAACCTTACGAAAGGCTTCAAACCGAACCCCTTCATCTGCGAGGAGCGATGTCTCCAAAGTGAGTACGTCGCCAGTTGGTAGACGCATCTTATATCCGAAAATCGGACCCGAAGGACTAATTTCAAATACATCTGCTCGCGATTGCTCAGTAGCCGCGTCCGTAACAAGAAAAGGTGCTCCGTTGTCGTGTTTCACAGCGATGTCCCCTTCAAGAAGTTTGCCCAAACAAGGAGCCCGCTTTTCTAAGACGCAGTTAAAGAGATACGCTTGGTAAGCCGACAAATACAACTTGCGCAGTCGATGTGGAATACCCATTATCACCCTTTCGACGGGTTTTCTTGCTAATTCCCGTTGCATACGGCGAGCGGTATCATTGACCTGTAGCGCGTCATCCGTGAGCATATAACGCACCACTGCATCCCAATCCGCCTTTACTAACGCTTTACCGATCAGATGTGAATCGTTTTTATTCCCAAACCGCTGTGCTCCAAAGCGATTCGGTACACCTTCAGTTGCCATCTGCTTCATCACTGATTCGACAAGCGGTAGGGTATCATGAGGAATATCGCGGAGGATTATCTGAAACCTGTTGCCCCGGAGATGTCCCACTCTTAATTTATGAGGATGCCGTTTCGCCCAAAGCACTTCAATATCGGGTTGCTCAATTTTCAAAACCCGCTCCGGTAACACCCCTTCGACAGATAGGACTTGTGTTGTGACGGCGTTCTTATCCTTCAAGCCTGCGTAACCAAACTGCCGGGTATGTACCTGCAAGTCCCGGGCTATCCGGTTAATCGCCTCCAAAGTACCGAGATTCCGTTTCCGAATAGCGAAAAAGGTATGCGTTCCTGTCCGGGTAGGCTCATAAAGTGCTAATTCTTCGACAATAAAATCTTCAGGTTTTTTAATCACTATTTTAATTCTTTCTTGCGGATAAGTTTCCTAACCTGTTATTGGCAGGACTTACGCAATTTTGACCATAGTACGCTCTATTCGATTGTGCCTGCTAAAAATCTCACACGTGTAACGGAAACCCAAACTAACAGTTTATGCTACAAAAGAGCAGCGTGCGTAAGTCCTAATTGGAAAGTTTTTGATTTTGGGTCGCACTCCATTTCATTCCGTGCTTGGTTTTTGATGTTATGATTTTTAATTGTTCCTTTGATTCCTTTTACGTCCCTTAGTCCTCGCGCCATTATAGCATCATCAGCCTGTTTGTCAAACCGTGAAAAACAGAAATATTTCTTTGCTATCAACAATTAAATGTGGTATACTTAAAAGTGAAGCACCAAAAAGGAGGGTGAGATGGCTTACATAATTTGCGAACCGTGCGTCGATGTAATGGATACCGCATGTGTTGATGTCTGTCCGGTCGATTGTATACACACCACCGAAGGCGAAAATCAACTTTACATCAACCCGGACGAATGTATCGACTGCGCGGCATGCGAACCTGCGTGTCCGGTTGACGCGATCGCCATGCAAAGTGATGTGCCCAGCGAATGGGAACCGTTTATTGAGATTAACCGTAAATTTTTCGAGACCTTCGTTAAACCTGAAACCGCGGATGAAGGAACCGGCGAAGCAGGAAAAACCGCACAAGGGAAGCAACAAGGCATACCCGAAGAATTTGTGCAAATACCGGAGGTCCCAGACTCAAGACTTCGCGCACCATACAATATTTTAACAATGCTCGGGCAACCGCTTCTCGGTGCCTTTTCAGCCAAATTCAAAGCACGACTTGAGGAGATGGCTGGCAATACGCTGGTCTTTAGTTCGGCGGTATCAACAGGTATCAACAGCCTCATCAATTTAACACTCTATCCGCTTATCCTCTTCTTCATCGGGGTCAAAGGGCAAAGTGCCAACCTTTTTACGAGTGAAGGCAACCTGATGATTTTCTTAGGGATCATCATCGCCATTTCTGAAGGCATTTACCGATTCAAAGACGAGTTCAATTCCACAGTCGAACAACCACGCTACGGTGCCGCCTTCTACGGATGGTTCCCATCACTCATTGCAGCCCCACTCCTGAGTGGCTTACGTTCAGCACTCACCGTTCAGCGAACTGAAGAACGTCTAACGGTGCCCGGATCGGTACTCACAGATGGTGAAATCTATTCTGACGACTTACGGGAACGTTACCGACGCTACGGTATGGTAAATCGCCTTACGGAGTTAGCGAATCACTACGAGGTGGAAATCGAATTCCCGAGGTGGGTTCCAAATTCCGTCGCCAAAGAAGAACATGAACTTCCTGATAGAATGCCGGACTACACGTATGAAATCCAACTCAGTTCACCGTATGCCCCGGGTGAACCCGCGGCACCTGAAAGTATTTTAACTGTCCAGACACAATTGGACGATCCAAGGTTTGCCTCTGTTGTGGGTCGTACAAGCTCGTTCCCGAACGGTTTCACAAATATCATGCCGATCTCAGGACAACCAGAAGATTTTCAGGCAACCTACCGAGATAAAGTATTGACGATTATCGTCTCCAAAAGCGGGTCATGTGAATCACTCGGACTTGAACCAACAGTGCATTATGCCAAACTGAAGGGATAGCAACACTTGTAGGCGAGGTTAGAAACCTCGCCAGCAAAGGGTTTGTGTAAATTCAAGGAATAGCAAAACTTGTAGCGATAGGCTATGGTTAAAAAAGAAACGCTTGTTGATTGGGATAAGCGTTACCTCTGGCACCCGTTCACACAAATGCAGGATTGGCTGGCGGAGGAACCCGTCATCATTGAAAGAGGCGAGGGATGCTACCTCATTGATATTGCCGGAAATCGGTATATTGATGGAATCGCTTCCATGTGGACCAACATCCACGGGCATAACCATCCAGAGCTGAACGCTGCACTCAAAACGCAGATAGACAAGATCGCACATACCACACTGCTCGGATACAGCAATATCCCTGCGATCCAGCTTGCACAAAAATTGGTGGAACTCACACCGGCTGGGCTGAACAAGGTATTTTACTCCGACAACGGTTCAACTGCTGTCGAAGTCGCCTTGAAGATAGCCTATCAGTATTGGCAACACAAGAAAACACCACAACGGAAATTATTTATCCATTTCGACAATGCATACCACGGCGATACGATAGGTGCGATGAGTGTCGGTGGTATTGATAGTTTCCACACTACCTTTGATTCCCTCCTTTTCAAAGGTATCCGTGTGCCTGCCCCTGAAACCTATCACCCCCTGCGCGCTGTGGATACATCCGATAAGGCATCTGCGGATAAAATTCATTGGCTCAATGCGGTGGAACGCGCACTCTCCGAACATGAAGGACAAATTGCGGGTATTATTTTAGAACCCCTTATTCAAGGCGCGGGCGGCATGCTTATCACACCGCAAGGATTTCTAAAGGAACTCGCCGCATTAGCAAAACAGTCGGAAACACTTCTTATTGTTGATGAAGTGATGACCGGGTTTGGTCGCACGGGCAAAATGTGGGCGTGCGAGCACGAGGACGTTACACCCGACCTCTTCTGCACAGCAAAAGGACTCGCAGGTGGTTATCTACCGCTTGCGGCTACGCTAACGACTGACGAAATCTATAACGCCTTCCTCGGTGCGTACCGAGACCTCAAAACCTTCTTCCACGGACACACCTTCACGGGAAACCCATTAGCATGTGCAGTCGCGTTAGAAAATATCGCCATTTTCGAGCGCGAAAATCTCCTTTCCCAACTCCAATCTACTATTGAACACTTCAAGAATCGGCTTCAGGAATTCTGGACGCTGCCGCACGTCGGAGATGTCCGAGTGTGCGGTTTTGCCGCCGGTGTAGAATTAATGAAAAACTCGGACACCTGCACACCTTATTCCTTTGCGGAGAAGGTAGGTATCCGAGTCTGTAAAGAGGCACTCACCCGTGGGGCGATACTTCGACCGCTTGTCAACACTATCGTCCTGATGCCCCCTCTACAAATCTCGATTTCAGAATTAGATACCTTACTGGATATCGTCTATTCATCCATTGAAATTGTGACAAACGGATAATTTGAGGGACCCAAGGCAAGTCGCTACGGTGCCTGTAGGTGGTTGAAGACCGATACTGGATTAGCGCACCCGGATGATTCGGCGTCCTGTGAAGGTTTGACCAAACATATCCGTTGTCCGGACGTGGATAACGTGCGTTCCTTTGCGGACATCCGATGGGAGCTTCGCTTGCCAGATGTGCGTTGATTTTACAGCTCCGTTAATCACTCGTCCCCTTTGTGGCAGCTCGCTCTCCTCCTTCAACTGTGGCTTCATCGTTTCCCGAAGGGCGATATGCAGTTTTCGTTCAAGTTGGTCGGTATCGTCCCGTGCCTTGAGCGCTTTATAGTATGGATCTTCCTGAGGCATATAGGTCATCGGTTCCCATGTACCGACCTCGCCGAGACGAATTTCAACCGTTGAGCGTTTGGTGCCTCCAAAAACGTTAACGATTACATCTGTCTCACCCGTTTCTGCCGCCGCAACCTCCCAGGGTGCCCATATATTCATCTGATAATCCGCTGGGCGACGGGCGGCTTTAAACCGAATTGAATATTGATTCCCGCTGAATGTGAAGACGCCATATCCGTTCGGTGCACCATCTCTCATGGTTGTGTGAGGTATACCGACTTCATCAAACGTGCCTCGCCACCAACTGCCCGATGTGGTTGCATGATTGTGGTGATGATGTGAGTCATCTCCATGCCAACCGTGCTCCGGTCCAACGAAGTCATCTCGTTGGAAGTGCGTGTGTGCTGACAGGGATAACGTGTAAGGCCGATCGCCGAGCAGATTCATCAATTCCTTCACATCACGCATCTCCGTCAACGGAATATGTAGGGATATAACAACAAGCTGATCTTTCGGCACAAAAGCAAGGTCGTTTCGAATGAACGTCAGCTGTCTTTCTCCCACCTCACTGGAGTACCTAGGCCTGTTCTCCTCATCGTTGAAAAAGTACACATTGTCGATGTTGATGAAATGGACAGGTCCCCAATCAAATGAGTAGCAGGCGGGTCCATAAACACGTTCAAAAGTCTCATCGGCGTACTGATCGTCCGTAGCAAGAAAGTTCATATCATGGTTACCGTGGACATTATACCAGGGTATCCCAACGGTAGCCATCACCTCGTTAAGGGGGTGGAATAAGTCTAAATCGTCACCTACCAAATCGCCGAGGCTAACTCCGAACACCGCATCAATCCCGATAACTTCTTCAATTACATCATGTGCCAGCCACTCGATCTCTTGCATATTATAGGGCTGTGTATCCCCGAAAATGAGTACCTTGAAGGTATCCGGCTCGGACTGTTCAGTGAGCGGAAAATCAATCGATTCCGGTAATGGACCTGTTGGTGCGATGCCGGCATACTTCAGTCCTTCTGGCGAACCGTGCGGTTTGTGAATGTAATAGAACCGCGGGAGACGATTCTCATCAATCGGCGTCATAAACCCACGGGGCTTAATGACAAAGAGAATCGTGTCATCACTGACTGCGAGCGAGTACTGCCCGTTGGCATCGGTTTTTACAATATCCTGCCCATTAGAGACGCGAATCTCAGGCAACCCTTTTTCGTTGTCGTCCATCACCTGGTTTCCGTTTGTATCAAGAAATACAGTGCCAGTTGCGGTTGAATTTTCTGCGATACTGTTTCCAACATAGAAAAAAATCGAGACGACGATTAAAACCGCTAAATTCCATTGCTTGTAAACCATACGAAATTCTCCTTTTACACCAGTGCGTTGAGTGAAATTTTCTGATAGACCTAATATTGTGAACGTGAACGTGATATAAGTCCGTAGGTTGGGTTGAGCGGATCTGACTCAAAATGCCATCAAGAAAATACACCTTTAAAAACACCTAAAAGCATAAGATCACCACAACACGAGTGAAACCCAACATCTTCTGACACCGATAACGTTGTATTGTTGGGTTTCGCTATGCTTCGCGCTAAGGAGCATTGCCCGAAAATGCTTATTTTGCGCATAACTGTAGGAATTCCTTGTTTCACCGCTCAACCCAACCTACGATCCCATCTACATTCTTATCAGTAAGCATTTTTATTTAAAGGTAGAGGTATCATTCCAATCCCCACTCCTGTCGGAGTTCCGTTATCGGTTTGTAACTTGCACCTTTGTTGTAGAAATTACCGAGCCAACTGCCGTCTTCACGGAAAAAGAAACGGTCATCTTTCTCTTCGTGAGTGAGTTGGTATCGCGTATCAATACTGATACGATAGCGATCAGAACGATTGGGAGCACTGCTGTGCATCATGTAAAGCCCAAAAATAATAACGTCTCCCGGCTGGAAATGCGTCGTTGCCAGCGTGAATCCGAATTTCTCAACCATCTCGCGTGGATCCGTGCTGAACACGGCTTCTGTCAAATCACGGTCCATATCGGTCGCGCCATAGGTGGACTTTAACCGATCATGCCGATGGGAACCGAGACAGATGACGAGGGGTCCGTTTTCCAGTCCGATGTCCGTCAATGCGCTCCACATCGTGTACCGATTCTGTGTGCCGCGTCCCACGTACACGCTATCGTAGTGAAAATGGTTGTGTCCACCCTTCGCCATACAGCGAAGCCACCGTTTGTCAAATGTAATGACTGAACCCCCGAGGAATTCCTCGTAGAACTGCATCGTTCGCTGACTATCGACAACATCAAGAATTGGTTTGGCATGCGCCACCTCAGTTTGTCGAAAGAAACTAAAGGACCGATTCGCTGCACCGATAACACCGTCTTCAATCGGAGTACCGGGCTTCAATCCACCACTTTGGGCAATGGCTTGCAATGTCCAACGTGCCGCTTCCTCGGCATGTTCCCGCGGATGGAAACCTCGGATGAAGAGATACCCATCCTCACGCATCTTTCTGTGCAACGCACCGTCATTATTGAGAAGTGCGGTGGAATCTGCTAATTCAACGATCTCCTCACCAAAATAAAAACGATGCTCACCGAATTCAAAAGGTGTTCCCGCTGGGATTTTTTTCGGTTCGTTCAATGTCATTATATCCTTTATAGTGGATCCGAAAAATAAATGAACACTTTCCTCCCGCGGAGGTGATTCTTGAACTCATTCTATGTGGTCGTCTCGATCCACTGACGATATTCCCTCCACGCATCTTCAGAGCTGACGAAGGGTTTGAAGACGACACAACCACTAAAATGATACGGTTTTAACACCTCGCAGTTCCTAATAACCAGTGCAAAATCCCATGCCGGGTTCTCCAAGCCTCCACCCGTTGGTTGAATAGCGAATCGCAAATCAGCCTCGCTTTTGAACATCATTTCTAGCATCATGTTACGCCAGCGTCCGTAAAACATCGGAACAGCATAGCGAATCGGACGGATGTTGTGAAACAATCTACCATTTGGATCAGGTTCAATTGATAGCAGGGCGTCGGTTTCGCTAGCAAAAACGCGCGGATTGGGCGGACTTTCCTCCAGTGATTCAATCCATTCGACGGGACAGTTTTTGTTTCGGCGACCAAGAAAGTAGGTCGTTTTGTTCTCAGGAGCGTGGATGTAACTTGCCCAGAACAACCCCAGCCAACCTTCCTCGAAACCATTAGACCGGGCTACAATCGTTGTCTCCCAATTGATATAATGGGGCGAGATGAGCGTAAAGATAGTGCTCACGTCAACGTGATGCGGTTCGGGGACAAACGTCTCTAACCGAACCGAATTGTCATTTAGCCGAGTCAATTGGCTTGGCGTTGGCGGACTTCCATTTTTTCCATCAATCCAACGCGGTGTCATCGCTGCGCCTGAAACGTCAAAAATGAACTCGAAATTGAGGCTGCTGCCCCATCCAGAACGAAAGATGTTCTCTTGAGGTCCCCTTCGACTGTAGAGCTGACGCACACCGTTATAACCGTTGGAACGCTCGAATGGAAAAGCAGTACTATCAAAACTGCCGTCCCGGTGTGCTTGGCTAAGCGTTTGGAGGCGTTTGGGGGGAATGCCTCCGCCATCGGTGTTGTCCACAACTTCGACAAATAGATCTCCGTCTACAAGAAATTCACTTGCCATAGGGCCAATTCCTCTTTAATGTGTCGATCCGATAAAAAAATAGGGCGGGTTTAAACCCGCCCTGCGAATGGAACCCGTTAGAAACTTGCCCTACCAACAGCCATGTTTCGTGCCCTATCCGTTACCTGAATGATAATGGTGTGCGCCCCTTCGGGAAGCTCACCCGTTTCGAGTAGGAGCTGCTCCATTTTGGAATCGAAGATGCCATCATCAGGAAAAATAACTTTCCAGTGTTCATCGCTGTCAATCTTATAGACAGCCTTCTGGATCGGTGTGGTCATATCTGTAACGTCACAGGCAATTTTGTAGGTGCTATCACCGTTAGCAGTGACTTGGATTTCCCCCAGAGAAGGTTGCGTATTGTCTACCTCAACCGGCATACTCACCTTCTCAGCGGATTTAGCCCATCCGACTGGATTGCTGAGTTTGTCGGTAGCAACGACTTTCAAGGTATATCGTCCATCTGGGACGGTAGTGACATCCCATTCATAGTTCGCTTTGGACAATTCCTTTTTGAGGAGACGCCAGTTGCTCTCGTCAACCGCTTTGTAGTAGAGGGTATACTGCAACGTATCGGCATTTGCATCCTCAACCTTCCAACTCACCTTCCATTTTTTGGAAGGAGCGTCGCCTCCACTGCCTGAGCTACCGCTATCCCCGCCGCGCGCGCTTGGGGGCGGTAAATTACCGCCTCCGGATCGGCGACCACGTTCTTGATTACCACCACCCGTGCCATCGTCTACTTCAATGCTGGTGAAACGTGGCTCAACATTCGTCTGCACGGAGGCGAGGGTAACCTTCTTTAAAATAGGCGTTTGCGCCGTGTCGCTGGTTGTGAATTTCGCGCGCCACTGGATGTACTGACCATCTCCATTAGGGATCTGAGAGCCTTCCGCTGTTGTGAGATCATCTGACCAGTCGCTCCAAGTATCATCCGGCTTTTTCGTATTACCCGTCCGGGTTGAGAAAGCAATCGCGGTTCCCTCTGCCATCTCACCTTCCCAAGAGAGTTTTCCCCAGCGAGACAAACTTTTCGCGTCATGAACGGTTGACTCAAGGGTACCCTCTGTAACGTAGGTAGCAGTGAGATTAAAAAGCTTACCAGGGTTACCTGTCGCGAGGAGCGTTTTGGGGTCCCCATCTCCTTTTTTCTGATGTATGGCAACGACCTGGTTCGCCGAACATTTACCGACTTCCACAGCGTCTCCGCTCATCGGATTGACACGGTAGAGTTTTCCTTCATCTCCAGTGCCTACCAGAATTTGCGAGTCGCTTTCGAGAACGATAGCCAGGATAAGCGGTTCCGGTGAATTCCAAATTGAGACAGCCGTACCATCCGGACGAATTTTATAGATGTTAGACTTGTTTTCTTGCGGTGCCCCACCACCCGGAGGCGGCGGACCAGAAGGGGTCGGGGGTCCGCTTGAACCACCGCGTCGGCTCCTTGCGGGTTCAGCAGGTTGGGACGTAACCACCGCAGCATAGAGATTGCCTTGGGTATCCATTTCAAGGGCGCGCACCTCTTTCTCTTTCGCTTGATAGATAACCCTTGCAGTACCATCGTCTGTGATATGGTAAATAATGCCGTTGTCGCTGCTTCCCGCATAGAAACCATTTTCGTGTAGAAGGAACGTCATGATATTCTTTTCTTCGGCATCAAACAGAACACTGGATTCACCCTCTGGCGTGATTTTGTAAATTTTACCATCAGTACCTGTCGCGGCATAGAGATTACCGGCATCATCAAATTTCAACGCCCACACATATTTGTCCCCTTCGTTGAGCAGGGTCGTCGGAGGCGTCGTCGCATCAGTGATTTTGTAAATCAACCCGTCGGGTCCAGTACCAGCGTAGAGCGCATTGTCGGGTCCGATCGCGAGGCTGTAAATGGTAACCTCAGGTGAATTGTAATAGAGTTCGGCGGTGTCGCCATCGGCAGCAATTTTATAGATTTTTCCTTCGTTCCCGGTCCCCGCATAGAGATTTCCCGCTGAATCTTCCACAAGTGCCCAGACTTGGGTCTCTTTGAGTTTCGTAAAGGAATCAATTTTGGGAGATAACATAACATTTCCGGTACTTGTAAGCGAAAGGTTTTTGGGCTTACCTGCTTCAAAATCCGCATGGTCTTCTTGTTCCCATAACGATGTATTGACTGCGGACGCGATGCTTGCATAAATAAAGACGGTTAAAATAAGACTCCATAAGGAGATGACACGGCGCATTGAAAATACCCTCCTGTAGGGTTATTTAGGTAAAGCTTGAAAGTGAATATTGGCAAGCCACCAAATTTTAAGGTTTTATATTATTTTTAGCATTCACCCGGGCTGTCGAAGAAGATCCTTGTGTTTCCATGTTGCTAACGGGTGCTATAGGGAGAGATGTCCGCATCTCAGTCCCTACTCCGCTCTTTAACATTATTCTGCGTTCCTATCCACAACGAGCCGAATCATGCCGCTTCCATAAATGACATAGTCTGTTGACATTTTATCAATGTGTAACGTTGTTCCCACAGTATATCCACTATTGCCAATCTGCTTTGCGGTATTCATGACAGACATGACTGAAGGTGGCAGATGTGCGAATTCTTTACCCTGAACAGTGAGTCCGGGCTCAGGCACAAAGAGTTCCATAATAATTTCCGAGTTATTTTCACCCCGTTGCAACAATTCGACCAATTGATTGATGTCCCTGTGGCGAAAGTTCAAGGGTGCCCGATTCCGCTGCCACGATTCGTGGAAACTGGCATTGGTGGCGAGGAGCGTGACGAGTCCATCTGGAACATCTTTAGGAATTGTGATTGTTCCTGTCTGCACGATGGGATTTTCAAAATAGGGTTGCAAAGTAATTTCTACCTCAACGGTATCTCCAGGTCGATAGCGGAGTTTATCCATTTGCAGACTTTGAATCCTCGCCGTTCGCCGTTTGTCCTCTATGCTCACATCAATGGTGACATTTTCGACCGGAACACTCGTATACTGGTTGAGGGATAACTGCAGCATTGGCATCATGAGGGTTTGCATGATCCCAAATCCTGGCGATCCTCTGGAAGAAAAGATGTTCTTATAGACTAATTCGCGCTTTTCGAGGTCGGGATGTTCTTTGAGCGTGATAGTTGCTCCCATATTGAGCGTGTAGTCTCCCAAATAAAACTCAAGTGTATCCATGAGCATCCATGCCCCTATACCGGTGTAAATCGGGGAGAAACTGCGATGCCGAATGACTTCGTAGGACTTCTGATGCTGCTTACCATCGGCGGTCTGCACGTTGACATTTACAGGAATATAACTCGGGTGCTTTCCAATGATACCAGCAATCGCAGGATCCCTGTCTTGCACCAAAGTCCCGATGGGCTGTGTCGGTCCTGCTACTTTAAAGGAGCGAGAACGACTCGGAAAAATAAAATGCACGTATCCGCCAGAAAGCGGGATGTTGACGTTCCCTTCTGCCAACGCAGAATGTCCGTAAGCGAGAAGTTCATTACCATCTACGTGAGTGATTGTCCCATACCCAAAAAATGAAACATCCCCTCGGACAAATTCCGTTCCGACTATCTGTCCCTCCTCAACCGGCGATTCCTTAACGGGACCTCCGCCCCCGGCTGCTTGGACTGGCGTAAAATTGAATTTATCAAAGACCGGTTTGATAAACCGTATTACCTCCGAATTAAGTGTTGGAAGTGCGACAGGAATAGATAACTGTGCGGATCTCACTTGGGAAGGCGTATCGGCAATACTCTCAAGCCACATTTCATCAAAAGCACGCGGAACCTGTGCCACCTGACCATCGCGAAGCAGAGACTGCCCCATATCCAATCCATATTCCTGCGTCGTGGCTGCTGAATCAAGGTTAAAAAGTTGAGTACCTTCGTAACTTAGATTGGGTTCCATGCCACGTTGGGCGACTTTTACCATCAATTCAAAGGGTGTTACCCCAAAACCATTGGAATGTTCCCGCTGGTTAAAAAAACCGAGAGAAATCGCACCCATAAGCCGTCCGTCAATGTAAATAGGACTACCACTCATTCCGCCCGCGACACCTGTACGTTTAAAGTTGTCGCTCAACCCCTCCATCCATACAACATGCCACCCTGGAATAAAGTTGTATTCAATACTCACAACTTCACATTCAAATTCCTCCACCGTTGTTCCGAAAAACACAGTGAAGCCTTTTCCCTTCATGCCCTTTTTCACTTCGGACAACGGCATAAATTTTTCAGCATCCCACTCAATCTGCGCATAACTGTGATATACAGCTAAGCAGAACATCACAAGCGCGCAAAGCAAAACCTTTTTCACAACATCTACTCCTCTCTGAATCATTGAAGTCTGTTTATGTTTAAGTCCATTGAAAACATAATAATGCATTATACCAAAACCACGGACGCGATGTCAACCTGAATTAGGAAAAATACTAAAATCCGAAGTGGAGCAAACACTGATTTTCACTTGATTTTTTTTCCCGTCGGTGTTACTCTAAATAAAACACTTTAGGAGCAGTACGCATAGCATGTCGAATACCGCTTGCATCCTTTCAATCGACCAAGGGACAACGGGTACTACCGCTCTCCTTGTTGATGTGAAAGGAAACATTATCGCACAAGGATACCAAGAATTCACACAATACTATCCCCATCCCGGTTGGGTAGAACACGATCCAGAGGAAATCTGGAACGCTACTTTACAAGCAATAGACGCACTCTTTGAAAAAGAAAATGCCCTGAATATCGTTGCTATCGGAATTGCAAATCAACGTGAAACCACACTCGTTTGGGACAAGGAAACAGGAAAACCGATCTATCCTGCGATTGTGTGGCAGTGCCGTCGCACTGCAGATAAATGTACACACCTTGAAAAACAGGGAGTTGCAGAAGAGATCAAGGTAAAAACAGGGCTTGTAATTGATGCCTACTTTTCTGGGACAAAGGTCGCGTGGATCCTGGATCACGTTAGCGGTGCTCGGGAACGCGCAGAACGCGGAGAACTCGCATTCGGAACCGTAGATACCTGGCTCCTTTGGAAACTAACGGATGGTGCAGTCCATAAAACCGATTACACAAACGCCTCACGCACCCTACTCTTTAACATCAATACACTCTCATGGGACGAAACCCTTTTGGAAATCCTCAACGTCCCGAAAGCGATTTTACCTGAAGTCTGTCCCTCTGCGAGCAACTTCGGCACAGCGAGTTTCTACCGGAATTTTTGGCTTGAAACCTTTGGTAAAAATATATCACTGGATGGGATCCCAATCACCGGAATAGCGGGGGACCAGCAAGCCGCGCTCTTTGGTCAATTGTGCGTCAAACCCGGCATGGCGAAAAATACCTACGGCACTGGCTGTTTTCTCATGCTAAATACAGGTGTTGAAAAGGTATCAACAAAAACTGGACTGCTAACAACACTCGCTTGTAGTTTAGACGAAAATCCCGTTTACGCACTGGAGGGAAGTGTATTTGTTGCCGGTGCTGCCATCCAATGGCTCAGAGACGGCATTGGATTTATTAAGAGCGCACCGGAAACCGAAGAAATTGCTTCCAATATACCAGATTCGGAGGGTGTCTTTGTTGTTCCTGCCTTTACTGGACTTGGCGCGCCGTATTGGGATCCCGATGCGCGTGGTGCTATCCTCGGCTTAACGCGAGGGACTACCCGTGGGCAAATTATCCGCGCCACATTAGAATCAATTGCGTATCAATCCGCGGACGTTGTCAGGGCAATGTTGACGGATGCAGAGATGTCCCTGGAGCAACTACGCGTTGACGGTGGTGCGGCGGCTAACAACTTCCTCATGCAATTCCAAGCGGATATTCTTGGGATAAATGTTGAACGTCCGGCACACATAGAATCAACAGGTTTAGGTGCTACATACCTCGCGGGTATCACAGCGGGTGTATGGAACGACATCGAAGAACTTGAGGCGAATAGAACCGAGCAATCAAAACTTGACGGTTCCACTTCTAAAGTCCGCGTCTTCTCACCACAAATAGACGCAAAGCAACGCAACAAAAAACTCGCGCAGTGGGAAAAGGCAGTGCAACGAGTGATGAGTTAAAATGCGACTTCAATGGAAGTACTCCCTTGTTATTAATCTCTGTGTCATAGCAATTCTCGTGGCGTTTTACTTTTTCGATAGCATCCGTGTCCGAAGTGATATGAATGCGCTCCATGCTTTGGGGGCAGAACGCGGTGCTGAACTGAGGAAAATCGCTGAAAATACGATCCTTGATGCCGTTGAGAGAGAAATCGAATCCACAACGGTATTCGATGCCCAGCTACTGGATCAAGCACTGAATAAACTGAAGCGGGAACATCCGGATATGCAAAATGTTCTGAATATCCACGTCTCCTTAAACGACACCCGTATCCGTTCGAGCCTCCTTGCCGGTGAAGATACCGTTGATATAAATCTTGATTCAGCGGATCTTGAACAAATCGAGACGAAAGGCGCGACGATACACGCTATTGAGGGACAGAACGCAACGGCTATTGTTATCAAATACAATGCCATTTTGACCGGACCAAAGCCGGTTGAATTGGAGTCCCCGGATTTCGCATACGAACCCATACTCGATAACGGGACGCTACCGTATGAAGTCTGGGAGCCAGCCTTTGGTGAAGATGTCTACGTGCCAGACGATCCAGTGATAACTGAGGAGACAGGTAGCCGCTGGCGAATGAGGGATCAGGAAAAAGGCGATTTGTATAACTTATGGAAACAAGATGAGACTTTGTGGATTCAGAAAGCATTAACCGGCTACATACAAGTCCTTTACGATGTCCCCTATATCGGCAGATCCATTCGGTATTCATTGCTAATGCATGCAATACTCATCGTAATCGTTGGAGCACTCCTCGTCATTCTGATTGATTTGACAACAAATCATCTAATTATGAAGCCATTAGAACGGATGACTCGTATTATACAGAACGCTGAAAATGGGGATCTATCACTTCAAGAGACGTATTCATCAGATGAAATCGGGAGGGCAACCTACAATCTCGCAAGGATGCTGTGGCAACTACGGGACTCTCATTCAAAACGGATTGCTGCCTTAGGACAATTTGCCGCTGGCGTGGCGCACGAAATTCGGAATCCACTTAATTCAATCGGAATGACTGCCCAGCACCTGAAATCTGTTTTCTCACAACGAAAGGTGAACCAAGACGACATCGAAGAAGCGAAAGAACTTTTAGAGATCGTTGACCAAAAAATAACGGAACTGAAACAGACCTCAGAGCAGTTCCTCACGCTGAATCGACCGAGAAGATTGAATGTAGAACCGACAGACTTCAATGCGCTGGTGGAGCAGGTTTTATCTGAGTTCGCGCTTATCGCTGAGGAAGCCAAAATTCAAGTCATCAGAAATTACGATGAGAATCTACCAAATGTCCCGCTGGACACTGCCTTAATGCGGCAGACGCTCTTCAACTTCGTGCAAAACAGTATCCAAGCAATGCCGAAAGGTGGTAGCATCTACATCACAACCCTTGTGGAGCAGATAGATCAGAACAAGAGAGATGCGGTGATTGAAATCAGAGATACCGGCATAGGCATCCCAGAGGAAATTCAGGAACAAATTTACGATGCATATTTTACAACCAAAGACGCCGCGGGTGGTATAGGTCTCGGTCTCGCCGTTTCACACCAAATTATTACGGCTCATAAAGGCACAATTGAAGTCCGAAGCAAAATTGGAATGGGAACCGCTTTTAAAATCAGTCTCCCGCTGAATGCGGACGAACTGCTATAACTTCAGAACTGAGATGAGGAGATCAAAACGATGGCATCAATACTGATTGTAGACGACGACCAAGCACAACTAACCATCTTACAGCGTATTTTGAAACGCGAAGGGTACACGGTTGAAATCGTTGGAGACAGTAAAACCGCGCTTGATAGTTTAGAGAAACAGATGTTTGACCTCGTCATCAGTGATATGTGGATGTCCTCCCGATTTGAGGGGAGAGATCTACTTCGGAAAATAAAGCGGACGGATCCAGACTTGCCAGTGCTTATCATGACAGCGTTTGCGGAACTAAACGACGCTGTTAATCTTGTTGCACACGAAGGTGCATTCTACTATCTTGAAAAGCCGATCCAAATCGAAGTTCTGAAACGAGAAGTGAAACACGCACTACAGACTCGAGGCGCGCTTCGCAGCATCGAAGCGGAAAGCGATGACGCAACACCCGAAATCCAGATTGATGAAATCGTCGGTGACAGCGAGAAGATGCAGGAGCTATTCAAAAACATGGCTCGGATTTTGCGTCGTGGTGTTACACAAGTTCTCATCACAGGCGAAACGGGCTCAGGGAAAAGCCTCATCGCGCGT
Source organism: Candidatus Poribacteria bacterium (assembly GCA_965220065.1). Classification (GTDB taxonomy): domain Bacteria; phylum Poribacteria; class WGA-4E; order WGA-4E; family WGA-3G; genus WGA-3G. The sequence goes on along the minus strand of OZ244804.1, from coordinate 884,136 downwards.
GCCCTTCACAAACACGGGTCTCGAAAAAACAAGCAGTTCATCTCGATCAACTGTGGCGCAATCCCTGAGACTCTCATTGAGAGCGAATTGTTTGGACATGAAAAGGGGGCGTTCACAGATGCCGCACACCAAAAGAAAGGACTTTTTGAGGTCGCAAATGAAGGCGTACTTTTTCTTGATGAAATCGGGGATCTCCCAATCCAGACACAGAGTAAACTATTGCACGTCCTTGAGGAACGCGAGATACGACGAATTGGTGGGATTCAGAACATCAAAGTAGATGTCTGTGTGATTGCCGCAACGAACAAAAATCTCATCCAAGCCGTTCGAGACAGCACGTTTCGGGAAGACCTCTACTTTCGTCTGAATGTTATCCCGCTCCACGTTCCACCCCTTCGAGAGCATCCAGAGGACGTTCCTTTGCTCGTGAATTTTCTTATCCAGAAGTTCAGTAGCGAATACGCAGAAGCACTCCCGAAACAGGTCACGCCACAGGCAATGTCTATACTCAGGCGGTATCACTGGCCCGGCAATATCCGGCAATTAGAAAATTACCTCCGTCGTATCTTTGTGCTCTCAGAAAATGAGGTAATCGACAAAGACGAACTGCCACCGGAGATTTTAGATACGTCGCTTCCAGCCACTGATGTTGATTTTGATATTCCTGAGGAAGGGGTTTCCCTTGACGAAATTATCAAGGAATACGTGTGCAGTGCGTTATCAAAAAGCAATGGGAACCAGATTCAAGCGGCAAAACTGTTGGGGATTTCGCGCCGCAAACTTCAGCACCGGATACAGAAATACGGTCTCCGAAGCCAAGACTTTAAATCAGATTTTTAAATTACTGAATCTGGTCAGCGTTCCCTGTGCAAGCCTATAGAGGCTTGCAGGACAATGTTACACGCTGGTTTTCGGGTAAGTCGAGAACCCGCTTTAGGTTTAAAAAGGTTACTAACTTCGCCGAGAACCATTGCGTAATGAAATGGAGCAATGCCCAGATTTAATAGCTTAAAAGCTAATACCGTGGCATTTGTGTATCTATTTCCCGTGCCCATCGATCAATACCGCCGATCAAACTCTTCACCGATTTGAAACCGAGTTGCTGCAAAAGGAACGCCGCGTCCAGGCTCCGCATACCCCAGTGACAATAAACAACCACCTCAAGTCCAGGGGTAATTTCGTTACAACGCCTTGGTAGTTCGCCGAAGGGAATCCATACGGCATCTTCAAGGTGGACCATCTGATACTCCCACTCTTCCCGAACATCCAACAAGACGAAGGGAATACCTCTGTTTATCATGTCCTTGAGCTGATTCGGTGCAATAGCGTACGCGTCCGTCTCCAACGGAAGAATCGCTTCCGCTACGCTGGGAGCAACCTTCGGTAATTTTCGATCTCGCAAATTTCCGATATATCGTCGCCAGATCTTTTTTACTGCTTTTTTAATAGACTTGAACATTTCTCGGTTCTCTTAACATTCACTCAGAAGGTTACGGTAACTCCTAATGTAGGGACAATCGGAAAGAGAGGTTCTTCTTCAATCGCACATCCGATAACAGCATTTGTATCCTCATCGCGTAGTTGACTAAAAGCATACTGATCCAGATTGGCATGGTTATACAAGTTCAATACTTGAAAATACCAAGACAACTCCCATCGTCGATACGGGCTCCGCTTTGTAATACGAAAATCGAGGCTGTGGTAGGCAGGCATCCGCGCTGAGTGTACATCACCAAACTGTCGATCACAGATAATACCGCCATCAGGTAACCTAACTTCTCGGTGAACGAGAGGGGTTCTCGGCTCACCTGTATGGAAACGCCAACTCAGATAGAGATACCACGTCGGTGCGAACTCATAATTACTGCTAACTGCGAAAGAGTGCCGCCGATCGTGTTGACGGAAGCGTTTTGTCCCATTTGCGATCTCTTCTGCAATCCCAAAGGCGTAGCCGAGTGTCCATGTCAAACGGTTTGATACGACATGGGTCATAAATACATCAACGCCTCTGGCATCTCCAGACTCAGGTGAGTTAAAAACCTGATTCTGCCTTCCAAACTCACGAAGTCTGCCAACAAGATTATCAAAAGTATTGTAATAGCCTTCAACGCGTACCAAGAAGCTGTCAACAGGGGTGTACTCAAATCCAAGGATATAATGCACCGCTTGCTCCGCACGTCCGACCGTCTCAATGCCATCTTCGACCGGAATTCCCATTAGGTGAACGGGTTGGTGATAAATCCCCCAAGCCCCCCGCAAAACGAGATGCTTCGTCGGTTTCACGGCAAGCGCGACTCGCGGACCGACTTCATAACGCTGAATACCTTCCTCTCGATAATGCTGGTAGAGATAATGTCCACCGACATTGAGCGCAAGTTTGGAATGGAGCTGCCACTCATCTTGCAGAAATAGATTGAATTCGCTCCCCTTATCGTCAACATCGGCGAGAATTGGCTTGTAGACGTTTATCCCCGCCTGCCGTTCCTGAACATCATATTGATACTGTGCAGTCAACCACCGCCATGTAACACCACTGCGGAGCGTGTGTTTGTCAAAAAGATTTGCTGTAAACTCTGCTTTTGTACCGAAGAACCCGAAATTGCGATTATCAACATCCGCTTTCCCTGTCGTTCTATCCTGACTGGATGTGCCAGCGAAAACAAAAAGGTCCGTCCAATGTGAATCCCCAAAAATATGCCGCCACTTTGCCCAAGTTGTCGAATTGTCGTATCGGGAATCCAAGTTATTGTCTACATCATCTACACGAATCCGATTCGTATCCCAACCATATAAACCATTTAGCGTGACGGTATCTTTCGGTGTAACTTGATAGGTTAATTTGCTATAGATGTCAGCGTATTGCGGTTTATAGTTTTCATCGATATCCATGAGCATGAGAATCAGATCGATATACCCACGGCGAGCAGACAGGAGCCAACTCCCTTTTTTTGAAAGAGGTCCTTCAAACGTGGCTGTTGCGTTAATTAAGTCTACCCCAAAGTTGGCGGAGAATTTCTCAGTGTTTGGCGTCCTCGTCGTGATGTCAAAGACCCCAGACATTTTCTCTCCATACTCCGCAGGGAATCCACCTATCAGCAGATTGGTGTTCTGAATGAGACCTAAACCTATCAACGAGACTGCACCACCGAAGTCTTGGAGATGATAAGGATTATAGAGTTCCATCCCATCTAATCTGACTGAAATATCGTCCTTTTCTCCACCTCGGACACTGAAGCGCGTACTGTAATCACTGAAGCCACCCCCGGAAAAATATGACCCGCTCGCATGACATCGTTGTCAATGAGTGGGAAACGTTCAATTTCCTGCGATAGGAGATTTTTGCAACGCGCCATCGTAAATCGTAAAACGACCGGGTGTTACAAAATTTTTTCTAATTGCACAGGCGCGGCACCCTCTTCGCAAGGCAGTAAACAGACCCATTACCCCAGAAAGCAGAGTGTAAACAGCCAAATACACTGTTATCGGCTGTCGGTCACAAGAGGGTTTTGTTGAACGAAACCTCTTAACTGAAAACCGATTGAAAGGTTTTTTCGCAAGAAAAAACCGAACCGAGAACCACTAAGACTGAACATTTAGTTGCACCTCAAGGTTTAAAATCTATCTGCGCCTAACACAGAATTATAGCATATTCTGACAGTTGCAGTCAATTGAGAATGAGAAACAATTCGCTTACCAATCTTGTTGATTTAGGGAAGAACTCACGCGCCAAGGTCGAAAAATATATGGGAAGGTCAGGGGTGTTCTGATAGAATACAAGTTGTGAACCCCTCACAACTTTCTAAGGTGTTACAACGATTTTCTCTAATTGCACAGGGGCTGTATCATCTTCAGCAAGAGCAGCAAACAGACCCATCGCCCCAACACACAGAGTGTAAACAGCCAAATACACTGTTATCGGCTGTCGGTCAACACGGGAAATATAAGAGTCAGCTTGTTCAAAGAGGGTTTTGTTGAACGCAAGCCTCTTAACTGAAAACCGACAACTGAAAGGTTTTTTCGCAAGAAAAAACCGAACCGAGAACCACTAAGACTGAACATTTAGTTGCACCTCAAGGTTTAAAATCTATCTGCGCCTAACACAGAATTATAGCATATTCTGACAGTTGCAGTCAATTGAGAATGAGAAACAATTCGCTTACCAATCTTGTTGATTTAGGGAAGAAAAGTTGACGCTCACGACAGTTGTATGCTAAACTATACATCACAATTTGTCGCTTTAACTGGAAAGGTTTGATGGAAGAAGTCCAAATCAGTGATATTGCAAGGGAGACTGATGTGCTAAGTCCAAATTTGGACGCGCCACAGGCAGTCTAATTTTCCCAACTGACCTTGCCAATTTTATGGGGATGCCTCAAACGTTAAGCGTAGAAATGCTGCTTTTTTGGAAAGACATATCGGGAAAAAATTATGATAGAGGAAGGTAAATCCGCATTAGCACGCGGCACTGCTCATTTACTGACACAACACTGTAAAGATGGAAACTTCGAGGGACAACTCTCCTCAAGTACTTTCCCTACCTGCGCGTATGCGTGGATTGAACTTGTTCAAAACGAAACCCCGGATCCGGATCTGATTGAGTGGTTTATCGCAAATCAGAACGAGGATGGTGGCTGGGGATTGGATACCGCAAACGTATCAAATACAGAAGCGACCCGATTTGCTCGCTTAATACTGGAGCAAACCCAGCAGCGTGCACCCGATCCATCCCTCGAAAAATTGCTTGCGTCTGTCCCGAAATATGAACCTCACCTTGCCTTAGTCAAATTGACGTATGCCGCTTTCAATCAGTTCGATTGGAATGAACTGACCCTCTCCGAAAACGCCATACCCCTCATGAAACTCGCCAGACAACTGATGAAGATTCCGCTCCTTGGCAGTCGATTGAAGCCCCCGAGACATCGTCTGCCGCCTGTTGCGCTTTTCAACACGCCAATGTTCGATGCCCTCTTCATTGCCGAACAACATACACTCGTGCCGGTCTTCATCATGATCGAACTGAACACTGCAAGACGTCCTGAAATGATAGCATCTCTCGCAACATGGTTGAAAACGCACGTTCTCAGCGATGGGAGCTGGTTTCGAGTGAACTACATCACAGCTCTTTCTGTTTTGGCACTCATTGAACTTCAGGAAAAATGGGAAGCGGATGAAGAGACCACAGAATTTATCGAACGCGGTATCGCTTGGCTCCGCACGACGCGAAACCGTGATGGGGGATGCCGAGAGGCATTGAACCTGAATGTATGGGACACCGCCCTGAGCATTATCGCGCTCACAGACGTGTACGTTACACATAATGAAGTGAAAAGTCGGGAATCGGAGTTCCCTCCTACTGATGAGCTCACGAATAAAGTTAAAAGTGCGGCACAGTGGCTCATCAACCATCAAAATGAAGATGGTGGATGGGCGTTCTCAGGATTAAGAGACAGTACGCTTCCAAGCGACGCTGACGATACTGCACTCGGGACCCTCGCCCTGATTCGTTCACTCCTCGTAGGTTCACCTATTGACCGTGAGGCTTTAGATAACTCGGTTCACCGCGGCATTACATGGATGCAAACCCAACAGGTACGCGATGGCAGTTGGAGCACATATCAACCCGGTCAAGGAGATGTTGGATGTGTGAGTATCACAGCACATGCTATCGAAGCACTCCTTGCTTTTGATCAGAGCGATATCCCCGATATACCGCATGCTCGCGAGGCAATGATTGCTGGAATCTACTGGCTCCGCAAACAGATTCATCGCGATGGGTATTGGCGAGATCTCTGGTTAGCAAAAGATACGTATGGCACCGCCTGCGCTATAGCCGCATTTGTCAAGGTCGGATTAAAAAATGTTCCCGAAGTTCAGCGGGGTGTCGCATGGCTCGAACGCACACAAAATGCCGATGGTGGATGGGGAGAAGATATGTTTGGGAATCCGACTGAAAGCACAGTTGAACAGACAGCATGGAGCACCTACGCACTCCTACTCGCGAATCCCGAAAATACCGCTGCTGAACAAGGAATCACATTTTTACTTAAACACCAGCGGGAAGACGGTTCCTGGCCCGAACAGTGCGTCGGCATCTATTGGGAGATCATCGGTGGTTACGCCGATCCGATTTATGCGTCTGTTTTTCCGATACTTGCCCTCAACCAACTTTTCTAACTATGGGAATCTGGGCATTGTTCCTTGTGCAAGCCTATGGAGGCTTGCAGGACAATGTTCCACAATGGTGTTTGGTTAATTCCAACGCGACTGGAGATTTGAACGGTTTTTAAGAGTTTTCTTCACTATCATAAACTTCTGTTAGGTTCGGACACGGTTTTTAAGAGTTTTCTTCACTATCATAAACTTCTGTTAGGTTCGGACATGGCGAAATCGCGAAAAATATCGATTATCATTCCGATTCTGAACGAAGCAAAGATCCTGGAGCAAACTCTGTCTCAACTTCAGCCCGAATTGGGACCCCACGAACTGATTATCGTAGACAGTGGCAGCAGCGATGAATCCGTGTGTATTGCTAAGAGATATGGCGAGGTCCTAACATCGGCGCGTGGAAGGGCAAAACAGTTAAACGCAGGTGCGGCGGCGGCAACAGGGGACATCCTCCTATTTCTACATGCGGATATTAGGCTTGAATCGGGAGCATTAGTAGCAGTAGAAACAGCACTGTCATCGGGTTACGTCGGCGGTGGGTTCCGTCAGAAGATCGACGGCAGAAATATCCTCTACCGTATGATTGAGATCGCAGGCAACATCCGAGGCAAATACCTAAAGGTATTTTATGGGGATAGCGGCATTTTTTTAGCACGTACCGACTTTGAGAAGATCGGCGGTTTTCCAGACGTTCCGATTCTGGAAGAGATGGAATTTTCAAAAGATTTGCGAAAATTCGGCAAAACAACGCTCGTTGTTCCACACATCCATTTATCAGCGAGGCGATGGGAAGCGAGGGGTATCATCCGAACGACATTAAACAACTGGCTGATAACGCTCCTATATTTCCTAAAAGTCTCACCGGAGCGGCTTGCCAAACTCTATAGCCATATCCGATAGGGCATAAAAAAGGACTTTCCAATTCTGCCTCAAACGGCGAATCGGAAAGTCCTATAGCATATATCGAAACAATTTACTTGTCGGTATCCCGACATCGGTGTATCTGAAATTAGCGAACCTGCTTGATTGAACCCCAAGTTGTCGCTAATTTATTTTTCGCTTCAACAGCGAACTCCCCTTCTTCTGCCAGCCAGTTGTTGATGAACTCAGCAACCCCGATACCGCGGATATCCGTCTTTTCGGGCCATTCAGGTTTCGCAGCCTGCCACATAGCGGCAATCATACCTACCCCGTCTTTTCCGGGTTTCTTACTAATAGCGACTGCGGGATCGGCATTATTTTTGTCTGATTCTCCGAAAATTACCAGATCCCAATCCGATCCTTTAAACTGCTCTACGTGCCAAGGACGGTCAGAGTTGAAAGCGTCCATCGATGGAATGAATTCTTTGCCGAGGTCGGTTGGCTTCATGGCACCGTTCCGGGCACCGAAACTGAGTCCAGGAATGTCAAAAACATTGGCAGCTCCTTGAGCACCATTGTTTGGACTTCGGACCCCGCCCTCGTAACTCATATAGAAGATCCAGTCTGCGACGTTAATGACGACATTCCCCGCCTCAACAAAATTCTCGACGTTAGATCCGTCAGGATCTTTGTTTGGGAACTCATAAAGTCCGCTCGGACAGGTTCCACAAGCGAGGATAAGAACATCCTGCTGACCGTTATCGGTATGCTCGACAGTCCATTTCGCGAGTGGAGAATCATCGCCGACCTCATCGCCGTCGCCGAAATCTTCGATGCTGTCAAATAAGGCTTTGACCCCTGGGTCATCTTTAATCACTTTGACGTTTTCCTGAACGGCTTTATCGGAAATCCAACCGGGGTTTGTGGGTCCCGAGTAGAAAGCCAAATCATTCGCTGAAACCGTAGCGACACAAGCGAAAATAGCCAAGAGGGCTATACTTAGATAAATTTTCATGATGTGCGAAACCTCCTTTTTGGTTGCCATCAGTTTGTAATTGTTGGAGGGTGGAACGTTAACATTCCACCCGACTTTTCGTAAAGAAAGAGATCGTTGAAAAGGCAACTAACGCCCCAGTTTAATTTTTCCCCAGGTTGTGGTTGCTTTACCTTGAGCCTCTACTGGCGTTGCGATGCTTCCGTGTTCCATGAGCCAGTTGGCAATAAATTCAATAACACCACCAGCCCGCGGGTCATCACCATTCCAGGTGGGTTGGGCTTTCTGCCATAGAGCAGCGATGATTCCGCCATAAGTAGTGTTCACTGCAACTGCTGGATCTGCGGAATTTGGGTCATTATTTGAAATAGCAAAGGCAGTCACTTCCCAGTCGGTGCCATCGAACTGTTCAAGGTGCCATGGTCTATCGGACTGAAATTCCACCAGCGAAGGGATGTATTTTTTCCCTTCTTCCGTCGGGACCGCAGGTCCGCCTCTGTTTCCGAAACTCAGTCCAGGAATGTCAAAAACATTCGCAGCCCCCGCCGCGCCGTTATTGGCACTCCGAGTTCCACCTTCGTAACTCATATATAAGATCCAGTCTGCAACATTGATGAAAACGTTGCCATCCTCAATGAAGTTTTCGATATTAGAGCCATCCGGATCTACATTCGGAAATTGATAGATAGCACTCGGCGCTGTTCCGGACGCAGCGATGAAGACATCCTGTTGTCCATTTCCGGTATGTGCCTGCATCCATTTGCCTAAGGGTGAATCGGAACCGACCTCATCACCATCACCATAGTTTTCAATACTTTCAAAGATGGCTTTCATTTGATCGTCGTTCATGATTGCCTCAGCATTGGCTATAGCCGCTTCTTGCGAGATCCAACCCGGATTTGTCGGACCTGAGTAGATTGCTAAATCTGCAGCAGGAACACTCGTCAGAGCAAGAACAAAAAGGGATAGGCTGAGGATTGTGATAATGCTTCTTTTCTTCATAACTAAAGAATCTCCTTTTTATCTCAATAGAAATGGTTTGTTAGTGCTTCAGGTTCGCCCATGTTACGGCAAGTTTGCCGTTAGGCTCGACCGCGAGACTAACTTCATTTGGTTTGTCGTAAAGGTAAAGGTTGTCAATATAGTAGTGTTGAAGTTGGTTCGTGTGAAAACCCAGAACCCCCTTGGGATGTAGATTCTTAACGTCTGTCCATTCAGAAACCTTTTGAAACACCAACTCCCCTTGTTTTTTGACATGGAGTTGAAACGTGTTGGCGTCTCCAAGCAAAGCGAGGGTGTACCACTCTTTTGTCAGGATAGGGAAGGGAAATTCGGCTCTGAAGTCGCGATACTCATTCCATGTCCCGCGATCGTTTCCTTCCCGTTTATACCAGCGTGCGGAGTTCGGGCGACCGAATCCATTCGCAGGGGTGATAATTAATTGATAGAAGTGATAGTCTATGTTGGCGCGAAACAGGAGCTCCATTTTGCTCGGAAAATCATCATCGTCAAACAGGTAGAAATCAAGGCGAAGTCCAAAATCCTCAAACTCAATGAGTCCGTATCCAAAATCAACCTCGCCGTTTCCATCACCAGCAAGGCGATGGATCTCCAATTTACCACCCTTCACTTTCCAGGACTCATCTTGCCCTTTCCAGTATTTATTTTTAAGTTTACCTTCAAAGTCATCCGCTACGAGGAGCTCGGCACCACCGATCTGGGGGAGAAGCAGAAGCGCAATGGCAAGGCAAACGCAAATAATAACTTTCAGCATAACATCCACCTTAAAATACACATAAAAATCTATTTTCCATTATAAATTATCTTACTATGATTCGTCAAGACAATTTTATACAGGCATTTTGTTTTGACATTTTCGTCGATTTGCAGAAGAGATTACTTCTACACAGGAAAACTGTGATGTGCAGACAAAATCAGTGCGATTAGGAACCGCACCTATAGGACTGGAAGTCAAAAAATTGCGTAAAAAATGGGAAATTGGATAGCCCTATCTATTTGATTTCCGTTTCGCTTTCAGTGCTCCCATTATTTTGCCAATTGTCCGCCTTCTCCTTGAGTTTCTCGAGGTCCTCAGGGTTGTTGATATCAACAATGTGTGGCGTAATGATGATAACAATCTCAGCATCTTCAACACCAGTCTCGGTGTTCTTGAAGAGTCTACCGATAAACGGAATGTCGCCCAAAATCGGGAGCTTGTTCTCTACCTGTTTCTGTTTCTTACGGATGATACCACCGACGACAATCTGCTGACCGTCTTCAACATCAATATAGACACTGATAGCGTTATCATCGGTAATAGGAGCATTGAAATCTGTAAACTCAATGAAGTTACTGGCACTGATATTCTCAATATCCAATCCGATCGTCCGTTTGCCGTCCTCACCTACTTGTGATTTGGCGATATAAGGTGTAAGTGAGATGTTGATGCCCACAGGTGGATCAATGAAATCGTAGTTGAAAAGCGGCTGTGAGACGGTCTCCCCCAAGATGCTGGTCGTATCAACGCTTTGGAGATACGGTATACGGCGACCGCTACTCCATGTGGCGTTCCAACTATCACGCGTCAAAAGCGATGGCGTTGAAAGGGTTTGCACCTTGTTCTCGCGCATCAGCGTGTGAAGGAGTGCCATATACTCCTTGGTTGCCAGTCCGAGGTTAAACCCAGAGATCTCCTGTTCAAGACCAAGTTGCGAGTCGAGTTCCCCAATCAACGGGTTTCCGGGTCTTGCAGAGACACCAAAAATCTTGTTCTCCTGAGCGGTCAGCTCAATACCGAGTTTGGTTGTTTCATCAAGCGTCACTTCGAGAATCTGAATGTCTATCCAGACTTGTCCCCGGACAAAGTCTAACTTTTTAATAAGTGCCCTGACCTCCGCGAAGTATCGTTGTTGCGTTGTGATAATCAGGGAATTGGTATCGGCATCAGCAAAGACGGTGACTTTTCCACGTAAGGAATTGATGTCTTGCTGTTCCTGTCTACCCCCGGAAGCAAAGAAACGGCTAAAACTAAAACCACCGCCATCTTCCTCACCCGCCCAGACCTGTTCAAGGACCTGCTGGAGATGATCCGCGCTCCCATATTCAAGACGAATTGCTTCAGTAATCTCCTTTTGTCCCTCCGGTGTGGGAACATCCATGGAGTTAATAAATTCCGTGATGAGCTCGAAGTTGCGCTGGGTTGCGGTTGAGACGATAACAGCATTGAGCGTCGGATAAGGTTCGGCAGTAACGTTGCCAGCGAGTGAACCTTGGGTCTGATTACGGTTCCGTTCAGCGAGGAAAAAGAAAAAGTTTCCAGTGTTTTGGGAACTCCCCTGATAGACGTTATTGATGACAGCGGCGACATTATTTGCATCGGCGTACTTGAGTTTATACATGCGGGTTCCCCACTCCTGGTCCGGCATGTTAACATCAAGTCTTTTGATGAGTGCATCAATGGTTTCAAAGTTTTGCGCACTCGTTGATATAAGGATGGCGTTGAGGCGTAAATCCGAGACGAGATGAACCTCGCCTTGGACTCCGAAACCGGTAGTGTTTTCAGTCGGTTCCCGGTCTCGGCGGCGCCACCAAGGGACATCTCTGTCTGCCCCCGCGCTGCCACCTTCAAAGAGGTCTTGCAGACTTGGAACAAGAGTTTCAGCATCCGCGAACTTCAGAAAATAGAGTCTTATTTCTTCCTGTGTTTGCTCCTGGTCAAGTTCATTGATGACTTTCTCAATAATAGAGAAGTTACGCGGATCTGAGGAAACGACAACGACGTTGATTCGGTCGTTATGGGAAACATTGACAGTACCGACGATGCCTTGGGACGTATCAATCCCCTGTTCGCGTTGATAGGTTCTCAATTTCGCACGATCCCAAGCGTCCATTCTGCGTCGATTATCGGGAGCATCACCGGTAAGGACCTCTTGGAGGGTTTGTGCGACATCTGCAGCGGTTGCGTATTTAAGTCGGAACGTGCGTATCTCGGTTGTTACGTTGGGTGCAATGTCGAGTTCCTTGATAATTTCTTGGAGGAAAACGAGATTCGCCTCGGAGGCTTTGAGCACGAGTGAATTTGAGTTAACATCGGCGATAATCTTGATTCTGCCTTGAAGTACTTCGTAGCCGGTGCCATCGGCTTTCATTTCCGCCGCTGCGGCTTTTGCCTGTTCCGCATCGCCGCCGAGTCGACCGCGTTGCCCTTTAGCATCCTCGCCCTCGCCTTCCTCTTGAAAAACGTTTGTGAGCGTCTGTGCCAACGGCTCGGCTTCAGCGTAGGTGAGAGGTACAATAAGAATCTTTAAAGGGAAGCGTTCGCCTTCGTCTGCGATCTGGAGAATGGAGACAATTCGGTGTATATTAGAGGAGACATCGGTGATGACGAGTGCATTCGTAGCAGAGTCTGCAAAAATGTTCGCCTGTTTATTGAGAAGCGGCTTGAGCCGGTCAACCTGCTCGGCAGCGACAACGGTATCTAATTGGATGATATATGTTTGGATTTCGTCAGTCATATCAACCCGTTCGGGGTTCGGCGGGATGCTCTTAACAATACCTTTCGTTGCCACGGCGCGTGCGAAGGTGGTGACCAAGAGTGTGCTATCTGTTTGAATGAGCGTGAGGTCATATTGGGTGAGGACGGTTTTGATTTTTTCGATGACTTCTTCAATCGTTACATTATTGAGATTAATAAGTGAGAATCTTTTATCTTTAATGTCTTCTTCGCTGGCAATGATAGTGAGGTCCGCCTCCCGAGAGAGCCATTCAAAAAGCCCCTTCAATTCTTGGCTTGTAAAGTTAAAGTCGAAACGGATTGCGCGCCCTGCTTCATCGGTTTCGGCAACGCGCATTGTAGGTTGCTGCTCTTGTGCGTAAAGCTCAACAAGTCCAAAAAGAAGCAACCCTAAACAAAGTATTGTCCCGCAAGCCTTTATAGGAAACCTGCACAGAAACGAAATCTTTTTTTCTTGCATAACATCTAATCCTTTTTAGAGTTATAAGTTGTTGGTTAAGAGGTTCTTAGTTAAGAGGCTTTTAGGTAACAATTCAATACGCTTTGACGTATTCCAGCCGCGCGTGGGGTGTTACAGAGTGCATCTTCACTAACCACCAACAACCAATAACCGACAACCATTAAAATATTCGAGCGATGAGGAGCATGTCCACATTCAAATTGGTTCCACCTCCAGAATCTCGACCGCGTGCTGCCGGGCGCGCCGCTGTCTGTTTATCGGCGGAGATTCGTAAATCGCGCACTGTGAGCCATTTGGCACCCGTTTCGATGAGATGGTTTAAGTTGACGAGTTTCTCAAGATCTGTTTTGAATTTCATTTCAACTGTGTAGTGCTCCGTTTGATACGTCAATGGTGCCAGCGCGAGTTGCTTTAAAAGTGTCGCACGTTGTTCCTGAATCTCCTCAACGTATTGAACAAGCGCATACTGGAGTTTACCTATATCCACGGACTCATCAGAATACGTGAGAATTTCCAAAAGAGTGCTATCCCTTCGCAATTGGATTTCAACGGTAGCCGGCTTTGCCCCGATACCGAAGATACCTGGCGTCGCTGGGGTTTCGACTCTGTGGAGTTGCGTTTCAAAGAAATCCTGTCTCGAATCTGTCGCACCCCGAAGTTGTCGTGTTATCATACTTCTGATAAATGCTGCGAGTTTGATTCGCAGATCGATAGGTATTGTATCCGGAAGCGAGGAGAATTTCCACTGCACAGGGGCGTCCATTGGATTAGCCGGTTTTGCTTTATCTGCGCGTCCTGTCTCCTTTGCCACAGATTCCGTTCCAGATTTTAAATTGTCTGTTTCATCCGTTTTCTCATTCGGACCGGCTTCCGTTCCAGATAGCCAGGCATCCATTAACATGTTAAAGGCGTCTGCCTCTGCCTGCTGTTCAATTGCCTCAGTAAGTTCCATTTCTTCCGTTTCTATATGCTTAAAATAGAGATAGAGAACAAGGTTCCCTCGATTCTGCGCCGTCAGTTTATGTGTGTGCTTAGCAGTACCCGGTTTCGTGAGGAGTTGATAATTCTGTTGAATGCCAGCGCGCCTGACGAGTGCATCAATACGGGATCTAATGACGGTTTCCGGTAATTCAGTATCAAAAAGTGTCTTGGCAGGTTGTGAGTTTGTACTTCCCTGCTGATTCAGTGCGAGTGTCAAACCGGTCTCTTCGTAAATTTCTGATTCGATGGGCTTGAGTACTTCTGCAACACGCACCAAATTTTGCGTCTGCAACAACTGCTCTTGTTTCGCTTTGGTGTCATGATTCACAAATAAACGATAAAAAGCGGGACCTACCTGTATAGCGATCAAAATTAAGAGCATTCCACCCAAGATACCAAGCAAGATTCGACTGCGTGGTGTTAATTGGAGATCCAGTTCCATAAGTTAATCCCTTAGAAACATATAATTATCATCAGGTTCGTTTATTTTGCTTTTTCGTCCATTTCGTTTTCAAAGGTGTCCAGTACAGGCGGTGCAACATAAGGTTCCATACTTGCTCCTTCATCGATTTGTGGTTCAGGCAAGGGATACCGTCTCTTGGCAAATGCTTTCACAGCGGATGTCGTTAGGTTACATCGGACCTGAACTTGAAAAATCTGTTTTCTATTTTGAGAAATAGTTGTGACTTCACCCGGACGGACATTGGTGAACACCCCAGAACGGTCAAGCGCGCCCAAAAGTGTATTAATGGCATTATGAGAAGCACTCTCCAAATTGAATGTAATGCGCGCTGTCGCTGGCTCGTGCAGGTTGGTAATATTAAAATTAGTCCATGCCACCTGTGTCCTATCGCCAAACATCTCGCTAAGGGCATGCAAAATATCAAGGGGTGAGATGTGATGCGCTAACATATCGGTGAGTGCCAATTCCTTCCCAAGTTGGGCTTTTGCAGCAGACATCGGTTGTGCGTAATACGTGAGTTGCGCTTCTACTGCTTCATTTCTATATTGCTGCGAGCGTTGAAGCATATAACCCCCAAAAAGCATGCCTCCAATTATCAAAACACTTAACCCGGCAGCGGCAAAGAGTTGACGTTGCCGTGCTGTTTGTGTGAGTGTCTCAACCGCCTCCTGCGGCAATAGGGAAACCCGGTCTGCCGAGTTCAACGCATTGAGTCCTACACCTAAAGGGACAGCAAGGGTATCACCCCATTCATCAAGAATAGCCTCTACACTTGGACGCATAGGACGAATGTCAATACCCGCACCCTGTTGGAGAGCATGAAGCGGATTCCATAACTGTGTTGAAATATTGAGTTCCGTTTCGCAAACAGATACCAGATCGGGGACACGTGCCCCACCACCACACAACCAGAGCTCAGTTTCTGTCTCGGGTAGGGTGAGGTCCCGATATCTACCAGTGTTCACTTCCGCTTCAAAATGTGTAGTGGCGGCAATGGAGCGCCGGAGTTCACTGATAAACTGGGTTGTCCATGTGATTGCGGGAGTTTCGCCTGCTGAGATACGCTGTTTTTCTTCCGCTGCCATCTCAACATCTATATTCAAAGTACGACTCAGATGTTCAGAAAGATGATTACCGCCGAAACGGAAACTCCGTGAAAACTTGAGTTTTCCACCTTGCATGAAACAGAAATCTGCTTGTTCAGCACCTATGTCAACAATGAATGTAGGTTTTGTGCATCCGCTACGCGCCGCCACCTCCGCTATAGCTATCATTGAAGGCGTAACTGCCGATGCGGAAACGCCAATCTGTCCAAGGAGATCCAAATAGTTTGAAACTGTTGTTTGCCGTGTGGATATTAATTCTACGGAAGAGGTCTCAGGTGTCTGTTGTACATCGTGATACGTAAAGATAGCCTCTTCAACTCGGAAAGGGAGTTCGGCTTCGGCAGCAATCGCGACGATACTTGCGAGTTGGTCATCCGTTGCCGCCGGCAAATTGGATAAGCGTTTGGTATTCACTAAAGAACGGGGAAGGGCAAGAGCTATTTCTGTTTTATTTCGATTGAACAACGCACGGATACCACCCTCAACCGGTAGATCCCCTAAAGAGTCCCAGAGGTGTTTCACCGATTCATATACCTGCAACCGATCATCTTTATCCGGATACGTCACGACGTTTGCATTGGTAAGATGCACGGTTGTAGATGACTGTTCAATCTGAACCATTTTCGCTGTGTTTGTGCCGATGTCTATCGCCACAACTCGGTTTTTTGCCATTTTTTCATCAGCAGTCAACGATCAGCCGTCAGCAGTCAGTCACAAGAAGTCTTGAGAACCCTCACACCTCTTTTCTGATTGCTGAGAACCGATGGCTGAAAGCCATTCCTCTAATCCTGTTGCCAATACTGGACAATTATTTGGTCACCTGTCCGATCAATAATGCCGACACAGGTCGAGACGGCTTTGCCAGCGACATCAACACCACTTGCCTCAATACGATACCCATGCGAACGGTAAGTTACCCAATCGACCACCTCACGGAACGTTCCAAAGTCGATTTCCTCTACTTGGGACAGTTGTGAGATGTTAGTGAACGGATTTCCTTTTATTTCATCTTCAGTAAGACTCTGGACCTGTGAGGCATCCGATGCGTCCTGTTCACGGCGTTCGACGATCGCCTGTGCCTTTTGTGGATCCATTCCCGGTAGCAGTGCTAATATCTCAGGTGGTGCTGTGTTTATATTGATAAGCCCTTGGCGCGTCTCTCCCTCTTTTAGTGTTATTTTATCGACGATACCGATGAATTCTTGCTGTGTTAACATCCGCACCTCTTTGATTGCATCGATGTTCTGGAAAAGTCCTTGCGCTTCACGATGGCTGACGATACGTTCGGCAATGCCTTGGTCAATACCCTCTACGGATTCCAAGGTTTCCACATCGGCGGTATTGATATTAATTTTCCCACTTTCATCCGGTATTTGCGGTGTCCCTTGCTGTGCTGGAACAAAATCCCCTTCCTGATCGTTGGCTTTCTCTTCTGTTTCCCCTCCGCCAGCATCCTCAGTCGTCAGTTGGTCCCGTATGTTGTTGAAAAGCTCATCGGAAACCGCTTGGACATCCATAAGCGCAGCAAATCTGTCAAATTCACGTTGTTGGATGAGCGACTCCGCCTCAGCCTGTGTGAAAACAGGTTGATTTTGCTGGGCAGTAACTTTCGTCAACTCCTCTGCATCCGCTGTATTGACATCAACAAGCGGTTCTCCGTTCGGATCAGTGCTCGCATCAACCGAGTAGATGGTAGCCAATCCAACGAGTCCCAACGGAATGGCTGTCGGCTGTCGACTATCAGTTGTCAGTCCAGAGGCACTCCCGCTGACAGTCGAAGGCTGATTGCTGACGGCTCTTTCTTGCTCGGAGTTTCCATAGAGAAGCTCGGAGGTCATGCCTTCAACCCGAGCGAGATCTCGAACGGTACGATACGGTCGTCCTTCCACTATTTTGTTAGCAAGATCTTCAGTGAGGGCATCATCTGGATTAGACCCCGCCTGCGCGAGCAAATTACTGATAAGTCCCACATCGGCGATATTGATATTAACTTTAGATGCCTCATCTACAACCGTTACTTGGTAGTTTAAGAAATTGCCAATCTGAACCCCATCTTCAACCTGCCCTTGGATCGGCTCAGCCCAAATTTCGCCGAGTGAGTCAAAAGGGGTTTGGTCATCGCGCATGACAGCAAGTGTCCACTCGAACCCTGCTCTGGCAGCGTAGTGGAACTTCGACCTGTCTAAGAAATTTCGTTGGGTTCGCTGCTCTATGTGGATCGAATAGAGTAACTGTGCCGCAAGAATAGACAGAATCGTGAGTATCCAGAGCGTTGAAACGAGAGATAAACCCCTCTGTTCCCTGTAGAATGTGCAGGCATTCCGTTTTGTGAATTGCATCATCCATGAATTCTCCTAAGGTGCACCTGCTGGTCCACCAGCGGTGGCACTTGCAGGAAGATACACCATCGTCGCCTGCGTCATACCTACTGACTGCATCGTAGACTGGCTCTGTGTTCTGTTCTGTGCTACATCAATGTTCGAAGGCATCTGTGCTTCACCTTGGACGTTTATTCGGATTTGCACAGCACTCGGAAGGCTTTCAGTATCGTCCCACGAGGTGCGCCACGCTTCTGCTTCTCCATCGAAATACTGGAGATCAAAACTGATCAGTCCGGCAACAAGGGTTGCGATATTGACATAAATCGGTTCACCATTTTCATCCGTCTCTGGAACCTGACCGGTCTGTAAGAGAGCACCGAGTACAACTTCAGGATCGAGTGCTGTCGTTGTAACTCGGAAGAGAGCAAGCCCACCGCTTTGTGCGTCAAGAGTCTCTCCTGTAAGAGATTCTTGGAAGTCTGACGAACTCAAAGCGGATTCCCCGGGTAACGGTTCGGATCCGACAAAGTAAGCCACACGCTGCACGTCGCTTAAAAGTGGCAAAGGCGTTTGAGAGGCAATCTGAGATTGGAAACTTGCGAGTTGCTCTAAGAACGGATCTGGATCCGTCTTGATGAGCGTGACAAAACTGAGCATGTCCCTATCGCCGAATTGACTCGGACCATCTTGCGTAAAGAGAGCAAGTTCTGGATCCTCCAGCGAGATCCGCATATTGCTAAGATCCGTCACAAGCCGATCCATGGCGACCCGAGTCCTCTGTGCCGCCAATATTTTCTCCTCCGTCTGATGGTAGGCATCCACGGCTGTTTTGAAGGCAAAATACGCCGAACCGCCAATGATAACAAGGATACTTACTGCCATGAGCATCTCAACGAGTGTGAACCCACTCTCAGCTTCTCGAAGAAAACTTTGGTTCATCAGATACCTCTTTACCGACTACCGACGGCTGACGGTTGATTGCTATTTTGCGGCATTTGCCGATCTGCGATGTAGGTGCTCATAGATATTGAGCGTTCCCTGTTTCTATGTATCCATGTGACGGTTACTTGAACCCGACGGATGTTTTCAACGTCTTCAGAATCTACGTCCGCAACGACGGAACGCCAACGGTAACGTGTATTTTCACCGAACTCGTCAGATTCATCACCAACATCTGGATACCCTTCCATCTCAATCTCAGCCATCCGATATTTGAGAAGATAGAGTGCGGTGGTACTGTTGTCGGAAAGCCCTTGGTTACGTGCAGCGGAAGCAAACGCTTGCAACAATGCTGGCAAGACAGCCGCCAAAATCGCCAACGTCACAAGTACCTCGACGAGGGTAAAGCCATCTCTTTCTTTTGGTGCTGGACGCGTAATTAGCAATCTCATATTTTCAGTGCTTCCGATGTGTCATAAGGTAAATTAGTCGGAGGTTTCAAAGCCTAACATCTCAATCTCCTGAGGTGTGAGTTGCCGCACACGGACCCGTCCGCTTGCTGCCTCGACAGTAACAGACATTATCTGGTTCCGAGAGTTCTGGAGGTACACGAAAGCATCCTCGGAGGTGGAAGTCGGCGAGAAATAGATGTACTCGACGCCAGAATCGACTTGAACAGTCCTACCGTTGCGATTGGTTACGATCGTGGCTAATGTTACATTCTGTTCCATCGGGTAGGGCACCCCCAAGATACCACTGGATCGTGTTAAAGGCACCCGTGAAGTGGAGGCGCCAGTCGTAGGAGTGGTTTGTAACCCCGAATTCCTGTTGAGATTATTCTGTATAGCAGCTACAACAGTAGAATTTTGAGCCGTCAGTGCCGACGTCAGCGGATTACTGGGGTTGAACGTTTCACTGGAGGCAAGCCAGTATCGATCACTGTCAAAGTCAAAAACGACGAGGTGTGTCGTTTGATCCGTGACTGCCATATCCCGTGCAAACGTGAGAAGGCTACGGAGCGTATAAGCAGAGGCTTTTAAGCGGCGCGTTGCCGCGAACCCTTTCAGCGTCGGTATAGAGATGACCGACAGTATACCGATGAGGGTCAAGACGATAAGCAACTCCGTAATTGTGAATGCCGGGGACCCTGTAGCCCTTGGAGTCAGAAGACTGGAAAACTGGAAGACTGGATGGGAAGCATTTCTTCCGTCCTTCCATCCTTCCGGTGTTCGTAACATCGTTTTAGTAGGCTCCGGTGGTTTCATCAACCCAATTCGTGATATCAGTGTCCAAGTCAGTGCCACCCACCTTCCCATCCTTACCCATTGAATAGAGGTCATAATCGTATCCGTAATGGGTACTGGGTTGGCGATAGACATAAGGGTTATTCCACGGATCGACGAAATTGGGGCTATCAATATAGGGACCATCCCAATTTGCGGGTGCGGGACTCGGTGCTCGCCACAAGGCACTTAACCCTTGTTCCGTTGTAGGATATTCACCCGTTGCGATCGCATACTGTTCCAACGCCGTTTTGATACCGTTAACTTCTGTTTGTGCCTTGGCGACTTTCGCTTGCTGTGGGGCATTGATAACACGCGGCGCGATAAAGGCAGCCAAAATCCCTAAAATGACGATGACAATCGTCAATTCAATGAGCGTTAACCCGGATTGATCGGATTTAAGTCCAGCGTACATTTATTTTTCTCCATTTTAGAGTTGTCAGTTAAAAGCGTGTAAGCGTTGTAAACGTTTTGTCCACCACAAAATTTAACTGAAAACTGAAGACTGAAAACTGGTAACTCATAACTATTTAATTGCTTAATAATTGGTTTGCCTCGAAAATCGGGAGGATCATCGCGACAGCGATAAACCCGATAACAAGCCCCATCAGCAAAATGACAAGAGGTCCGATGGAACCTGTTAGACGTTCAAGGCTCTTTTTTATTTCCAAATCGTAGTATTCTGATAGTTTACTGAGCATATGAACAGGTTCTCCAGATTCCTCGCCAACAGCTACCATGTGGGTGACGAATTCAGGAAAATCCTTGCTCCTACCAAGTTCACGTGCGAGCGAGGAGCCTTGTTCAACTTCCGTTTCTGCTGCAGCGACGACGTTACTGTATACCTTATTCCCGATAGTATCTTTGACGACCTGGAGAGCAGGTAGCATACGTACACCATTTTCTAAAAGCGTTGCCATCGTTCGGGTGAAGCGGACAATCGCAAACGTGCTAAATATGGGTCCAATGAGGGGTAATCTCAATTTTAGACGGTCAAACCAGACCTGACCGGTTTCACGACGTAGATACTGTTTCAAGCCTGCTACACCTACGATAATCGCGAGAAGTCCGAGCCACCAATAGGTCTGGAAAGCGTCGGTAGCACCAATGAGAATCCGCGTCGGCAACGGCAATTCGACACCGAGATCGTTGAACATTGCAGTGAACTTCGGTATGACAAGAATCATGAGTACCGCAACAGCGGAAACACTCAGTGCCAACAAGATAACAGGATAGAAAAGTGCCGAGACGACATCGTTTTTGAGAAGCCTCTGGCGTTCGGCGAATTCTGCGAGCCGTTCCAAGACCAAGCCGAGGACACCGCCACTCTCGCCGGCTCTTACCATGTTAACATAAAGATTTGAAAACACCTTCGGATGCTGGGTGAGAGCATCGTGAAAAGTCGCACCGTGTTCCACATCGTACTTCACTTGCGAGACGATACGGTGAAGCGCAGGATTTTGAATTTGACCGAGTGTAACTTCCAATGCCCGTGGTAGGGGAACGTGCGCGTTCACCAACGTCGCCAATTGGTACGTAAAGAACTCAACATCCGTCGCTTTGACCCCACGTGTGCCGATCTTAAACCAACGACGGACATCAGCGGGTGCCGCATCCTCCGTTTCTTCAACAATGTCTGTGGGCCAATAGCCCATCTGCCGTAAACGAGAAACGAGCTCGGCTTTGGAGTCGGCTTCTATTGTATTCGTAACGGTGCCACCGCCATGGGTCAGTGCTTCATATCGGAATGTCGGCACAATCAATCCCTCCGCTACAATTCGGAGCACACCTATATCTTAAAAACGTTTTAGACTTCCCCATACGGTCGCGAGTTTTGCCTTAGGGATTACCGACAGTCCACCACTATTCGGAATACTGTCTCCGGTAATTACAACATTGTCGAATCTCGCCGTCTGGTTCGAGAGCCCTAAACCGACTGCACCACTTAGAAAGTCTCGGAACCCATCTAATCGCATTGGTCGAAATCTCAGATTCTCGTCCGGATGATGCTCTTCAATATGCTTCTTTCTAACAGCATCACGACCTATAAAAGTTTCGCGGTCCGGAAGTTGGACAGGTCCGAGAGCATGATCTTCGTTAATCCAAAAATTTAGGGTGTTTTCCTCAACAACCAGTTTTAGCCGTGACCATATCTTCAATCCCAAAGATTCGTGAGGTTTAAAACCGAAGAAGAAAAGAGGGGAAGGGTCTCGAAAATTACCAGCCGCACACACAGCCATGGATATGTTACCGGGCAATGGGTGATTACCGATCATACACCATACTGCCCAGTCTCCGTTGATCCGAGCAGCAATAGTGATATTGCCACGACCTGGTTTTTTTAGCGGTTTGACATCAAATTCGATGGTGTAATCGCGCCAAGTCGCATCACCAACGGTGAGTAGACGGGTCCAGCCATCGGGGCTTACCGCATGAAGTTCATTATTAACGATTTTCCAAGAACCGGGAAGGGCACCGCCCATAAGAAATTCCTGCCACATGCCGAAGTTATTATCGAAATCCTCCACAAACACTCCCGCCCTTGCCGAGAAGGTGAAAAGGAAAATAATAGTTGCAATCACTACCAATTTCATACTGACCTCCATTTCTTAGCATAGCGAAATTTAGAATCGATTACACAACTTCCACGAAATCAAATTCGTCTTCCTGCGTTAAACGGATGACCTCGTCAACTGTTGTCAATCCCGCCGCGACCTTACGCCAACCATCCTCACGTAATCCCTTCATACCCATTTGGACAGCGAGGCGGCGAATCTCACTCGTTGATGCCTGCTTGAGTGCCATTGATCGAATTTCATCAGTCATCAGTAAAACTTCAAAGATGCCGATTCTCCCTTTGTAACCCCTCCCGCGACACTCCTTACATCCGACGGCGCGCGGAATTTTCAAATCGTAGGGGATAGCAGTACTATTGCCATTGCCATTACCGTTACCCATAAGACCTGTCAACTCGTGCATATCAGGAGAATACATCTCACAACACGCCCGGCAGACACGGCGAGCAAGTCTTTGGGCAATGACTCCCTCTACCGTGGAGGCAACGAGATAGGGTTCAACGTTCATATCAATAAGCCGAGTGATCGCCCCTGGAGCATCGTTCGTATGGAGCGTACTAAAGACCAGATGTCCAGTGAGGGAGGTATGAATCGCCATCTCCGCGGTTTCGTAGTCCCGAATCTCACCGACTAATACCTTGTCTGGATCCTGTCGTAGAATATGGCGGAGTCCTTGGGCGAAGGTAAAGCCTATATCGGGATTGACCTGTATTTGATTAATCCCCTCTAATTCATACTCAACTGGGTCTTCAAGGGTTATGATTTTGACATCGGGAGAGTTAATCTCTTTCAAACACGCATAAAGCGATGTAGTTTTGCCACTACCCGTGGGTCCCGTTGCGAGGATGATACCGTAAGGTTTACGGATCATACGTTGAAAGAGTTGGAGGTTTTCCTCGGTTAACCCGAGTTCTTCAAGCCCGAAATCGATAGACTGCCGGTCAAGGATACGGAGGACAACGCTTTCACCGTGTAGCGTCGCGACTGTTGGCACAGTAGAGACACGGAGGTCTATTTGCCGGTTACCGACGCTACCAATCTGTCGACTGATTTTACCATCCTGCGGTCGTCTCCGTTCTGCGACATCCATTCCCGCCATAATTTTGATACGCGAAGTGATTGCGGATTGGAGATAGGCGGGGGGTTGGGGTTGATCCTCCAGCACACCATCAACACGGAAGCGGATTTTCAGTTGCGCCGGGTAGGGTTCAATGTGAATATCGCTTGCGCCCATCCGGACAGCATCAATAATCATCTGGTCAACAGCATGTATGACCGTCGGATCTTGGCTGAGGTCTTTCTCATCAATTCCAAAATCGTCAATAGTCTCGCGCTCAAGGGTGGTAGTCGCACCAACAGGTCCTTTGATACCAGCACTCAGTAGACTTTCAGCAGTGCGTCCATAGAGACGGACGATTGCCTCGTCAATATCTGCTTCATCCGCAAGAACAGGTATAATATGGCAATTTGTGATGAGCTCAATCTCGTCAATGAGAACGACATCCAGAACATCCACCATCGCAACAGTGAGTTGATCGCCCATTCGCTCAATAGGCACGATCTTATTTCGGTATGCGAACCCTGGCGACACCTTCTCCAGCACATCAGGATCAGGAATAATACCTTCCAATTGAGTAAAGGAGGTCCCACATTCGACACTCTTTGTCGCGAGTGCAAGGAGATTGGAGGGGATGCCACGCTTAGAAAGCACAGCGGCTTCGGATGCGCCGGTCTGTTTTATCTCTGCAACAATGTCTGTATAGTCCTGTTCAGAAATGAGAGACGCTTGTCGCATCACCTCAACAAGCGAATCCGTATTCAGTGTCTGTTGCATAGTGTAAAAACTCTACCTGTCGGTGGGATTCCGGACCTCACGCGAGAAGTAGCCTCGTATTTTTTCTATAAATCTATCGTATAATATCTGTTGATACTTAAGACGCAAGAGATGGAGATAAGTTTAACAACTGCCTACGGTCGTCCTTCCGAAAAACATTTCGCAGACACCATTATTTTAAAATACTCACAATAGTACTAACCCCGAAATCTATGAGTCAAACGATGAACCAGAAAAAATAGCAGGATCCCACTTTCAATCAACACTGTATCCGAGAGGTTATTTGGCACTCTCAATCCGTCGAAGTGCCTTTTTCGCGGCATCGCGAACGGCTTTAGAACTATCATTGATCGCGTTTGTCAAGGCTGTCTTCACTTCAGGAGATGTTGCGCGCATTTCCCCTAACTCATCAGCGGCGTTACGGCGGACATCCTCGGCAGCATCGCGTAATGCTACGAGAATCGGTTTCACAACTATTTCTCCAGACTTACCGTCATCTATGAGTTCTTCACCGATTGCGCCAAGCACATCAACGACCTGTACGCGCGTTTTGGACGACTGAATATTCGTAAACGCATCCACCAACATCGGTGTGATAGCCTCAGCAGCGTCTTCACCCAATTCAATTAAGGCATCTTCAGCACTTGCACGCACGTTGCCAGAACCGTCTGACAATGCCTCTATCAACGCGGTGAACGTTTCAGTAGAGGCGGCTCGTATATCAGACAACTCACCAATCGCATTGGTTCGGACTTTCGTGGAGTCGTCATTCAGACTTGCAATTAATGCATCTCGGATAGTATCAGTGGACTCTCCCTTTTTCGCGAGGATTTCGCCGATCCGTCCTAAAACATCGACTGCCTCGTTGCGTACGCTGGATGAATCTACCGTCTGTACTGAGATAAGTGCCGGCACGACGACAGCAAGCGATTCCGGTGAGGTCGGACGAACGTCGTCCAATTCCTCAACCGCCTCACGGACAACATCTTTAGATGAATCTTCGAGTGCCGTCGCCAATGCGATTGCAACAGCATCTGAATTCCGTCCCGCTTTCCTTTCCCGTTTACCGATTTGTCCTAACCCCTCAACAGCTCTTTGGCGGACACGCCGATTTGGGTCTCGAAGCATCGCAACGAGAGCCGGGGTACCGGGGTTCCCAATTTCTTCAAGGAAATCCACAAATTCACGTTTCACCTTATTAGATTCGTCCGTCAAAGTTGGCACGATCTGCGCAAGCAATTCGGATTGCCATTTCGCTTGCAGCATTCTATGCCTTGCTTTGATTTCCTCAAGTTCCGCAGCGAGTTCGGATAAACCATCATCGTGGGATTCCGCCGTCGCCTCGTGAACCTGGACCACCTGACTAATTCCCATACCAAGTAAGATACCAACGACAGATACTATCACCCAAAACCATCGTCTTACATATATCCCCGTGCTTGCATTCATTATTCTCTCCTCCTCAATCAGTAGAGTTTAATGAGACTATTCCCATTGGACATCCATATTCCAAAGCAAAAATGGAACCAGTTTCGCGAGCACCTCAATAGGTGTCTCTTTTTCCGACAACTTCACTTCCAACAGAGACGTCCCATCTTCGACAGAAAGCCAACCGAGTAACAGCGGTATCTCTTTAGAATCGACAAGTAGTTTGTCCGCCGGTGGCGTTCCTTTTTCCATCTCCAAAGCCCGCGCTAAATTCAGTTGGGCAAACGCAGTCGGGGTTTCTGGAAGATATTTTAAGTAGGACGGTTTCTTTTTTTCTTTAATCCCATCAATAAGTGTAGAGACCTGATCCTCCGAGAAACCCAAAAGGAACAGCCCATCTATCTCACCATAATAGATATTTGAGGCAAAACCCGATATTGTAATGCCTTTGTAATCCGTTTGAGAAACAGAGGCATTTTGTAGGTTAGAAAGTGAATTGCCGATCAGATTCCATTTCATCCTGTTGCTGGGTCTGAAAATAATGCCACCATTCGTTTCCACATCACCAGCATCAAGCGCAAAGGCACCATCTACCTCGACCTTAATGTCTCTTACAGCTCGCAGATCGAAATGCCTGAGGTCAGGAACAGACAAAGCGAGTTCACCCATCAAGCCAGCCACAATATCCTCTTCCAAATCAAGGTTAAGGATCCCTTCCAAAAAAGAAATTGCCGCGTCAGTACCGCCCGTCGCGTCCTTATCCATCTCGGTGCGAGCCACCTCCCATACACCTTCTAAAAAGTCGGGTGCTACGGCAAAAAACAGATCTTCTTCACCGGATAATGCGTTCAGGGTTTCAAGCCCTTGTCCCTCCTTTAAAAACAGACCTATCTCGCTTTCAGGTGGATTCGGGGTAAACTGAGCGGCAACTTGAAGGAAGGAACCTGTTTCCAATAAATTGAGCCGTCCAAACACAGATTCAAAAGTAGCGAGGTTCCTGCGTTCCCACTCTGCTAAACCTATCACGGGCAAAATTGGCGGGATGTTAGCATATACGATAACTTCTCCTGAACCTATTTTTTTTAACGCTCCAGCAAATTCCTTGTTCTGCTGAACAGAAGGCATATCCGTTCGATAGGTATCCATCAATTTTTCAAAACTGCCTTCCCCCACGCCGAGCACAAAAAAGTCATCCACAAACCCATATTTAAAAATACCATTGTTGATTTCTAAGGCGTTGTAGTGAACTCGTTGGTATACACCGGCATCCACGTGCAAGGTATTTGCAGCATCCATCCCTAAGAGCCCTTCTACAATTTTGGTTAACTGCTGGAGTTTGTTGAGATTTCCGCCTGAATGTATCACGATACCAATTTGCGCATCATTCGCTTCTTCGAGCCAAACTGCCAATGCCGTTCGGTACCCCACCGTTTCAATTATGCCCGACGGACCAGTCCCAAGCATTCCTTGGAACATCGCGAGTCCTTGCTGCATCTCCTGCCAACCTGACACATCTGGCAATAGTGTAAGCACTTTCTCCCAATTTTCCGAAATCTCGATTTCGCCGTAGACTTCATCTATATCTTGAAGTTTCAAATACAAAATGATATCCTTTGGTATGAAATCTTCTACCTCCGCGGCATGCACCAAAGGGTTCATTAACATCAGGATTAGACAGGAGATTATGGAGGCAGCCTGTACGCTACACCTAAAAAGCGTGGCTATGCCTTGGACAAAAAATCGATGCCACCTCCATGAAAATTTTGTATTCATTGAATACCTCCATTTCTAAGGAACTCGAATGTCATCAACGAGTGCTTGCACGTCATCAGGCGGAGATGGTGTCACGGCAGCTACAGCGATAGATACGATGAAGTTTAGCACCATGCCGAGGGTCCCGATACCTTCGGGTGAAATACCCCATAACCAATGCTCCGATGTGTTGAGATCGGGATTGACAAACTTGAAAAAGATGATATACGCCGCTGTAAAGGTGATACCGACAATCATACCACTGACTGCCCCTGCTTTGTTCATCCGCTTGGAGAAGATTCCCATCACAATCGCAGGGAAGAATGAACTCGCCGCAAGACCGAAGGCAAAGGCAACGACTTGTGCAACGAATCCTGGTGGATTTATGCCGAAATATCCAGCAATACAAACTGCTACACCCGCCGCAATACGGGCGGCAGTCAATTCCTGTTTCTCCTGCAGTGTCGGCATAATAGCGCCTTTGAGGAGATCATGTGCAACTGCGGTGGAGATGACCAATAGCAAACCTGCGGCGGTCGAGAGTGCTGCTGCTAAACCTCCAGCCGCCACTAAACCGACAATCCAGTTCGGGAGTTTCGCAATCTCAGGATTCGCCAAAACCATGATATCTGGATCGATTGTCAACTCATTCTGGACATCCGAGTTTGGACCGCGGTACTGAATCGCGCCATCTCCGTTTAAGTCCGCGAATTGGATGAGATCTGTCGCCTCCCAATTCTTAAACCAGTCTGGGGCATCCTCATATTTCACATCTGTCAACTCACCGTTTTGTTCATAACTGACAGTGTTGAGCAGGTTTGTGCGGGCAAAGATAGCCACTGCCGGTGCGGTCGTATAGAGAAGTGCGATGAATAGCAGTGCCCAACCCGCAGAAATCCTTGCTTCAGATGCCTTTCGGACGGTGTAGAATCGGATAATCACATGTGGGAGTCCTGCGGTTCCCAACATCAACGCCGCCGTGATGAAAAAGACATCAATCGTGGCTTTATTTCCATCGGTATAGAGGTTAAACCCCAATTGCTCGTTCAAACCGTTGAGTCGGTCAAGGAGATAGAGTCCAGAGCCATCTGTTACTTTTCCCATCAGCCCCATCTGAGGGATGGCGTTGCCCGTGATGAGAATAGAAATAAAAATAGCAGGCACGAGATAGGCAAAGATCAGCACACAATATTGTGCGACCTGCGTGTAGGTGATGCCTTTCATCCCACCAAGGACGGCATAGAAGAACACAATCCCCATGCCGATTAGCACGCCGGTCTCAACATTGACACTCAGGAACCGAGAAAAGACAATGCCGACCCCGCGCATCTGTCCTGCGACGTAAGTAAACGAGACGAAAATTGCACACACCACGGCAACAATCCGAGCCAATTGTGAGTAATACCGATCCCCGACGAAATCAGGGACGGTATATTTGCCGAATTTACGGAGATAGGGAGCCAATAGCAACGCGAGCAGGACATACCCACCCGTCCATCCGAGCAGATACACAGATCCATCGCGTCCCATGAACGAGATCATCCCTGCCATCGCAATAAACGAAGCTGCACTCATCCAATCCGCTGCGGTTGCCATGCCGTTCACAACGGGATGCACATTGCTCCCAGCAACATAGAAATCACCAGTCGAGCGTGCTTTGGACCAAAGTGCTACACCGATATACAACGCGAAGGAGAGTGCCACCATTATGAAAGTCCATGCTTGTACGTTCATACTTAATCTGTGTCCTCCCCATCTTCAGGTTGACTATATCTCTTCTCTAAACGATTCATTAACCACGCATAAACGAAAATGAGCTCAACGAAAATCCAGATTGATGCCTGCTGTGCAAAATAGAACCCGAGGGGACACCCCCAAATACGGATTTTGTCCAGTTGCTCTACGAACACAACCGAGCAGAGATATGAAGTAATAAACCAAATTCCCAATAAAATAGCAAGATATTGGAGGTTTTTTCGCCAATATGCCTTATTTTTCGGTGATGTCTCCATAGGTGGTCTCCTTCATTAAACCGTAAGTGCATAAACTGTATGGTTTTCAAACTTCCGACTCTTGCCACACACCCGGTAGGTGCGGTTTCCAACCGCACCGAATCCCTGCATAGTAGCAAAATTTCGAAGCACAATCAATAATTCTTTGGGAACATTAGGCGTTCGACCTGTTCAATGAGAATGTGGAGGACTTTAATATGGATTTCCTGAATGCGATCTGCAGTGTCGCCCGGAGCAATGAGATAAATATCACAGTGTTGTTTAAGACTACCACCCTCTCTCCCCAACAATCCAAACACTTTCATCCCGCGAGATTTCGCCGCTATCGCCGCTCGGACAACATTTTCAGAATTTCCGCTGGTTGAGAGGACGACAAGCAGATCCCCGGGGTGTCCGAGTGCCAACAATGGACGCGCGAAGATCTCTGCGAATCCGAAATCGTTTGCTGTGCAGGTGATGTGCCCCGCATCACTGAGTGCGATCGCAGGAAGCGGTTTTCGATCGTTCCGAAACTTACCTGTGCATTCCTCAGCAAAATGGATGGCATCGCACAAACTCCCCCCATTTCCACAGGTAAAGACCCTACCTTCCCGCGCAAACACATCTCGTATCATTTCTGCGGTTTCCGCGAGGATCTCGATATTCTCAGGGTTGCCGATAAACCGATCGAGTACCTCCTGCGCTTCTAACAACGCATCGCGAATGTTTTTTAATCTTTCCTTGCGGAGTAATGACGCAGGTTTCATGTTTGACGCACCTTCCATAGTTCTATCACTCCTAAATTCGGAATATTTCTCCCAACTTCCCACCAAGCACACGTCCGGCACCAAGGAGACACGCTATCAGAATTAACATACCGACCACACCCAATGCGCTTGCCGTATATGGACCGTGGTCTGGTCGCTGAGAGAGGGACCAAATCGCTTTCGTAATCGGATAGTACTTATCCTGCATTGCCAAGATTAAGCTATCACTGACTTCAAGCATAGAGAATGAGAACACGAGAATCGCACCTGCGAGGATGTTCGCGATGACCAAAGGCAAGGTGATTTTATACAACGTCCGAACAGGTGTTGCCCCCATGTTTTGTGACGCCTCTTCGTAGGTGACACTTGTCTGCTGGAGTCCTGCATAGATGGAACGCAACATATAGGGCAACCGTCGGACTGCGTAACTGATAATCAGAAGGAATGTCGGATTCTTTCTCGGATCGATCACATTAATGAACGTCTCAGGAAGATGCCTTAACAGAAGCGTCGTATCAGCGAAGCTACCCATATACCCGAAGGCTATTGCAACGCCTGGCAGTGCTAAGGGTAACATCGCGATTGCATCCAATAGATTCTGGAATGGGAGACGTTTACGTGTCAATAGATATGACACTACAACCCCTACCAAAAGTGCTAACAGTGTACTGAAAACGCTGTATTTCAAACTGTTGAGGATACTCGGCAACGTATCGGAATGCGTGAAGGTCTCAATATAATGTGCGAAGGACCATGATTGTGGTAGCACGCTCAATCGCCACTGGCTCGCATCCGGAGTCAAGGAAACAAGAATGACACTAATGTGTGGTAACAACGCGCTAAACGTCAATCCACCGATAAAGAGATAGATAACACCCCGCATGCCCCAGTTTGTCTCCGTTTCCCGCGAAGTCACATGTCCTCTGCCGAGCATCTCATAGTGTTTACTCCCTGTCCACCGCTTGGAAATATAAAAGGCGAGTGCCGTCAGGACGATAATTAACACAACAAGGGCGTATCCCATTGGATTCTGGTTTGCCTCGGTCACTTGCCGGAAAATTCGCACCGCAACGACTTCATTGTAATTAAAGATGAGAGGTGTGCCGAGATCGGTAAACGCCCAGATAAAGACAAGGATTGCCCCGGCGAAATAACCGGGCATCATCAACGGCAACGTTATCTGGCGAAAAACCTGAAAACGTGATGCCCCCATATTTTCGGCGGCTTCCTCTAAACTCGGATCGACATTCGAGAGTGCGGCGACGATGTTAAGATACATAATCGGATACAAGTGCAACGTTGATAACATCACCACACCCCAGAACCCACCGCCGAACCAGTCGATAGGCTCCGCCAAATCCATCAGATTGAGCTTCTCGAGGAGCATATTGACACTCCCGTATAATCCGAAGAATTGTTGCATTCCGATTGCACCAACAAACGGTGGCATAATCATCGGAATCAGGATAACAGAACGGAGCATGTCACGCCCCGGATACCGGTATCGGGTCAAAAAATACGCCAGTGGAAGGCTGATGATGCTCGTCACCAGCGTCACCATTACACCGATCTTGAAACTATTGATAACGAGTTCCCGGATATTCGGATCGGTTACAATCAACTTGAAATAGGTGAGATTGAAGTTGTTTTCAATCCAGAAGGCTTCTTTGAAAACGTAGAGGAGCGGATATATGAGGAAAACAACAAAGAAGAGGACCGTCAGCCCGAAAATCAGTGTGATGGATGGGGTTAAATCGTATTGTCGTCTAATTTTGTCCATTAAAGACAGATTTCTATGTGCGCTCTGTTCTGCCTCTGAGCGATCCAACATCTTTTTCTCCAGCATTTTCTGTGCATGTAAGGCGTAAATATAGAAACTATTTCTTAATTATACCCTATACGCCACCGAATTGCATATATTTTTTCTGTAGGCGGGATCTCTGTTCGCGATGCTTCAAGTCGCCCTGATAACGAGGATTAAGGGGGTTACTGACCTCTGACAACCGACAGCCAATTTTTGTTGACCTCTGAACGCAATTTGTGCTACACTTTAGCAATATCCACAACACAGAAGCGTAGATTATCCATGGCAACAGTACGACTCGAAAACATCACAAAACGGTTCGGTGATCTCATCGCACTTGACGACATCAACCTCGATATCCGAGACGAAGAATTCTTTGTGCTTCTCGGTCAGACGGGTGCCGGAAAAACGACCACACTTCGGTGCATCGCCGGGCTGGACAAACCCGAAGAAGGTGCTATCTATCTCGACGACGTGAGTGTTAACGACAAAACGCCTGCCGAACGCGATGTCGCTTTCGTTTTCCAGTCGCATATCCTCTATCCGCACCTGAGCGTTTACGAGAACATGGCGTTCCCATTGCATCCGAGGAAACTCTCCGAAGAAGAGATTGACCGGCGTGTCAGAGATATTGCACAGATGCTTCATATTGAGCATCTACTCATGCGGACACCGAACCAGTTGAGCGGCGGCGAAACGCAACGGGTAGGACTCGGACGCGCCATGGTGCGTCGTCCCCAAGTCTTCCTTATGGACGAACCGATCTCCAATCTCGATGCGAAACTTCGGACAGAAATGCGTGCGGAAATCCGCTGGCGGCAACGTGAACTCGGCACAACCACCTTCTATGTGACGCACGATCAGATTGAAGCGATGTCAATGGCGGACAGGATCGCTGTGCTTGAAGCCGGCAGAATCCAACAATTGGGAACACCCGCGGAAATCTATAATCATCCCACCAATCTATTTGTCGCAGGTTTCATTGGGAATCCGAGTATGAATTGCATTCCGTGTGAGATCTCCAGCACTCACGGTGAACTTCACTTGACGTTAGCAAGCCATCTTGGAGGAGATAATTCAGTCGCCATTCAGAACCCTGAGACTGCTAAAGCTGTAAATGACAGTGATCCAGATCGGGATATTATCTTCGGCACACATGCTGAAGATGTTATTGTCAGCCACCAGGCAATCCCTAATGCGTTTCAGGCTGAAGTCTATAGCAGTGAACCCCTTGGTGCGGAAACAATCGTTGAACTGACGCTCGGAACGGATACATCAGGCGCACACACAATTCTCAAAGCATGCACAGCACCCAACTTTGAAGCGGAAATCGGACAGTATCTCTACGTCACGTTTGTCCCGGAGCGGATGCATTTTTTCGATAAAAATAGTGGCGAGACTATCTTGTAGGAGGGGTTTGTAATCCCGATTCCTTAAGCTTATATTTTAATGTGAGTTTGATAATTAAAAATGCGAATGAGGTTCCCGTAGGTTGGGTTGAGCGGTAAAGACTAAGACCGCTGTGTTTATAGTAAAAATCTTGCTTTTCCATGTAGCGTTAATGGAGATAGATAGAGCGAAACCCAACAAACAAAGCACGTTGGAAGCAAAAAGCGTTGGGTTTCACTTGCCCTTTGGTATATTCAGGTTTCTGAACTTCGAGGCCACCCGCGTTATATACTGTTTAGTAGATTGTCGTTCAACCCAACCTACAAGATTCTTTTGGAGAGCTGCCCAGGAACAATAAATTAAAAATGAACTGGCGACTTAAACTCTTTAACCTTATCCCGAATTTTCTAAAACGTGTCGGATGCCAACTCTTACGCCGACTGGGCTATGATCCCGACGCATGGTTAGAAAATTTCCTCAGAGAACACAAAGGAGACTCATAAGTGAAAGGCGGAGATATCATCATTGAATGTTTGAAAGCACAGGGCGTTTCAGCGGTTTTCGGAATGCCCGGCACCCAAAACATCCAAATCTACGATGCCCTACTGCGAAGAGGCGAAGGCACAATTGATCACTATCTCGTCCGGCATGAATACGCCGCGACGCAAATGGCAGACGGTTTCGCTCGTGCAACGGGTGAAGTCGGTGTCGCTATCACCGTGCCGGGACCAGGTGCCAGCAACGCATCGACAGGGATTTTAGAGGCGTTCACGGATTGCGCACCTGTCCTACTGATTACCGGACAAAGCGATTCCAGTCTCTACAGCAAACATCCCAGCAAAATGTTCCACGGCTTGGACCAGATGCGGTTTTTTGAGTCAATCACGAAGTACTGCGCCATCGCACACACCGTTGCTGAGATTCCTGTCGTCATCGAAAACGCCTTTAAAGCGATGCGCAGCGGGCGACCGGGACCCACCTTCTTGGAATTTCCGATGGATGTCGTCACTGGAGAAGGCGATGTCCGAATCCCACCGCGTGTCGAACGTGCCGAATTACCCCCGCCTGACGATGCATCGCTCAGCACTGCAGTTGAAACGATTCGCAACGCTAAGATGCCCCTGATTTTTGCTGGGTCTGCCGTCTTTCACTCAAACGCCCGAAACGAGTTACGTCTCCTCGCAGAAAAATTGAACGCGCCTGTGATTGTTACCCGCAATGGAAAAGGGGTTTTGTCGGAAGACCATCCGTTGGCACTGCAAATCTGCTATGGCTATCTCGGACGCGAAGCACTCGAGCGTACGGATTGTTTAATTGGTATCGGACCACGCTTTACATCCATCGATACCCGAAATTGGAGTCTGGAACTACCGCAACCGTTTATTCAAATCGACGAAGACGCGGACGAGATTGGACTTGAATACCCGTGCGATATAGGCGTCGTCGGTGATCTGAAACTGACGTTGCAGGCACTCATCGAGGACGTTGGTTCCGGTGAAAACGGGTGGGACGAGGTCCTGGCGGAACTTCGAGTGGGATTCGATGCCCAGCCACCGTTACCAGTCATTCACGAATTCCAGGACGTGCTACCCCGAGACACCATCTACGCCATTGATGTCCATGCGCTCGGCTACGCTTCGTTCGCCGAGTTTCCTATCTACGATCCAAGGACTTTTCTCTATCCGAATATCGGTGTAGCATTGGGCCACGCGTATCCTGCGGCTATCGGCGCGAAAGTCGCATATCCAGATCGCCCTGTCATCTGTTTTAGTGGTGACGGCGGATTCCTAATGGGAGCCGTGGAAATGGCGACCGCCATGAAATACGGTATCAATGTCGTTGCGGTGGTGGTGAACGATGGGGCTTTGTCAGCGATTAAGGGGTCTCAACAGAAAGGGTGTGAAGGACGCACAATCGACACAGACTTGCTAAATCCGAATTTTGTCGAATTCGCAAAGTCCTTTGGTGCGTATGCCGAGCGGGTTGAGGATCTGGGAGATTTCAAGGACACTTTACGGGACGCGCTCGCCGCTGAAAAACCTGCGCTCATCGAAGTGATGCTACAGGATCGTCAAGATGACATCGTTGACGTCATCGGATGGTTGATGTCCGAACCACTCCGAAAAACTCCTTTTTAACGCACCGTTTGGAATAATCTTGTTTTTTTAATACTCGCCGCGGGCGTTCCAACCCGGATACTGTTCCTCCAACGCCTTAAGCGTTTGCGGCGTGTAGTACGGATGTCCTGCAGGTGGGAACCGAAAGACTTCACGCTCTGCGGCTGTTAGCGTACCGATGAATTTCGAGAAGGTCGGATTCCGACCTTTGTCGGTGTAGTGTCGAAAGCCTTCCCAATAGTGGTCTGCCCGTCCCAAACCGAATCCCCACGTGAAACGTTGTCCATCTTCCCGCAGATAATCACTTGCCGAATGCAATGTATAGTTGTTGAAGATACAGACAGTTCCGCCTTTGCAAACAAGCGGTTCGTATTGAGAGGTGTCCCGTCCGTGTTCCTTAGCCAATAGTCTGAGCGGTGCTTGGTCTTCGTCAACATCCTCAAGGTGTACCCAAAAGCCGATTTGTCCGAATTCACGAGCATTCTCGGATTGTGGTAACAGTGAGTTGTTGCCGTTATCAATGTGCAAGTTGCTCGGATCACTATCGACACCGGGACCTTTAAATCCGGGATAGCGTGCGATCATACACCCAGCTCGGTAGTGGATATGCTCCGTTTTCAGGAATTTACGTGCGAATTCCCAGGCATGGTGGTCCACGATTGCACGTAATAAAGCCATTTCAGGGGGTGGGAATTCGGTCAAAATCGCTCTACCTGGAGGTGGATCCTCCTTGACTTCTTCCCATGTCTGGAGTACGCGGCGTTGGGCAGCCTGCATCTCCGCAAGTTGTTCACCTGAATAGTAGTCGGGTACAATTAAGTAGCCTTTCGCTAAGAGTTCATCCAGTTGGGCATCGGTAAATTTCTTAGGCATGTTGACCTCCATTGGAGAAGTGGCACAAGTTTCGGTAGGAGCAGATTAAAAATTTTTGCTGACGAACCTTGACAACCAAAATGAGTGGCAAAGCCCGTCAGCAAAATTGAGAGCTCCCCCAGACGGACTCGAACCGCCGACACGATGGTTAACAGCCATCTGCTCTACCGACTGAGCTATGGGGGAATGTTAGTGTAATTATACACTATTTCATTCGCGATTGCAAATTAAAACTCACTTTTCTAAATAATTTTCAGAAAAAGTGTTTCTGCCACAAATGAAACAGACGGATGTTAACGCCTTGTGCTCATTAGAATTTCGTAAGATCCAACATTGACACACCACACAAAAATTTATGGGTAACAGTAAGCTGCTTGCGGCGGCCTAAGGGGTTGGTTTCCCTGTGCAAGGGATTTCCAACCCCTACGCTTACGAACTATTCCCCGCTGGCAAGGTTTCCTAACATCGCCTACTGCCGATTTCCAAGTAATTATAGGCTTTACTATAATACTCAGGGAACGTCCGGTAGATGTTTATATTCTGCATGATGCACCCTTTTCACCCTAAAGTTGTGTCCCTAATTATAAAGGGGCATCACACTTTAAGAGTGAGGTTGGGGAGGCAAATATGAATCGACGATTTGTAGGGTTGAGATTATATTTAAGGCATTGAAAATGATGATTGACGTTATTTTGAGAGATGTAAACGGGCTTTGGTATATCGCGGATCCGAGCTATCTTGACGAATTTGATTGGCATAAAATCAACACACTTCCATATAGATACTATGAATTCAATACACTTGACGGAGACGGCGAATTCACGGACAGTGAGGGTAGACGCTTTTTTGTCGATACAGGCAGGCTTTGTTTCGTCCAAGCCGATTGTGCAAAACCCAAAAAGGATATTGTTGACGGGGCAATGCACAAGGTGAATATACAGGGAACGGTAATCGTTTCGCTGGATACGTGCAAAATCCGCTATATCGACAAATGAACGTGTCCCGATTTATAGGGAGGCGATTCTCATGAGTTCG
The DNA here is from genome assembly GCA_965220065.1 of Candidatus Poribacteria bacterium. Classification (GTDB taxonomy): domain Bacteria; phylum Poribacteria; class WGA-4E; order WGA-4E; family WGA-3G; genus WGA-3G. The sequence goes on along the minus strand of OZ244804.1, from coordinate 846,484 downwards.
TCTCGTAAATAAAACAAGCGTTGAAAGGAGATAAGGATGCAAGCGATTATCTTATGTGGGGGGCTCGCAACGCGGTTAGGCGATGCCACAAAAAAGGTTCCCAAGGTTCTGCTTGACATCGCAGGCAAAACCGTATTGGAGTGGCAGATCCAACTGCTAAAGGACGCGGGTGTTGAGGAAGTTATCCTTGCGTCGGGTCACCTACACAATGTGCTTTATGCGCGCGTAGGTCATCACTACGCCGATGTGAGCGTCCAATACGCCAAAGAGGCGAAGCGACTCGGTACCGGCGGCGCGATTCAGAATGCTATGCGATGTATCACCACATCTCCTTTTTTTGTTCTGAATGGGGATGTATTGCTTTCCAACTTTTCACTTCATAAGATGTTAGGGCACTTCCACCAAAGCATGGCAGGGCTTCTCCTGGGTGTGCGTGTGGATGACATTCGTCCCTATGGTGAAATTGTGTCGGATGATGATGGGAAAGTGACAGCCTTCCGCGAGAAACAGCCTATTTATCGCTTTGGCTACATCAACAGTGGTGTGTGCCTTTTCAACCAGACTATTGTTGAGGCGTTTCCTGAAGACCGTGATAATTTCTCAATCGAACGGGATGTTTTTCCGAAGATCTCTAATCTTTACGCCTTACAAACCGATGCGGATTGGATTGACATTGGCGTTCCAGAGCGACTGGCGTATGCCCGACAACACTTCCAAAACGGAGACTTTCAATGAATCGTGACATCTTTAGGGCGTATGATATTCGTGGCGTTTTCGGCGTTGACTTTCAACCGACAGATTTTTATCAAATCGCCCGTGTCTTCGCAAATCGCTTCCGACCGAAAATCGTTGCTCTCGGACACGATGTCCGTGAAAGTTCGCCCTTGCTGTTCCAAAGCGTTGCTGAGGGGCTTATAGATTCGGGCGTCGAGATCCTCAACCTTGGGCAGATTTCGACCGATATGCTCTATTTTGCTGTCGTGCACTACCAGACAGATGGTGGCATCATCATCTCGGCATCTCATAACTCAGCTGAATATAACGGCATGAAAGTCGTCCGCCGGCATGCCGCACCACTATCAGCCGATACCGGTCTCTTTGATATCCGCGATACCCTCAAAAACCACACCCTATCTCGGAAGCAAAAAACACACGGTCGCGCAATCCCTGAACCTCTTCCATTCCTGAATGTCTATCTGAAGCATCTTTGCGCATTCACAAACTTGCAGCAGTTCTCCAGCAAACGGATTGTCATCAATGCCAACAGTGGACTTGCTGGACAGATTGCAGAACGCCTGTTAGCAGAGACACCCATCGAGATCTGCGAGCGGTTGTTTACCCAACCCGATGGCACATTCTCCAAGATTCCCGCCGGCAGACCTGATCCGTTGAGACCCGAAAATCGGGAATTAACCACACAAGCGGTGAAACGAACACAGGCAGATTTGGCGGTCGCATGGGATGCAGATGCCGACAGATGTTTCTTCTTTGATGAAGACGGGGCGTTTGTCGAGGGGTGCTACATTACAGCATTGCTTGCCGAAAAACTCCTTCAAGAGAAAGGAGAACGGACTGTCATCTTTGATCCGAGAGCCGTCTGGGCAGTAGAGAACGCTGTGGTTTCTGCGAATGGCACACCACTCCTCAACCGATGCGGACACTCGTTTATCAAAACCCGTATGCAGGAAACTGGTGCACTCTTCGCGGGGGAAGCAAGCGGACACTACTACTTCAGAGAGAATTTCTATACCGATAACGGGATGATTCCCTTATTACTCGTCCTTGAATACCTCAGCGCAAACCTGACATCACTCGCTGAATCTGTTGACCGTTTCCGATCAGCATATCCTGTTTCAGGCGAAATTAACTTCTCCTTTGAAACCGAGCGGCACATGCGAGATGCTATGGAGGGCGTTCAACAGACACTATACGCTTTGGGGAACCATCCTTGTATTGAAATGTCAGTTGACGGTTTGTCAGTCAGATTTCACACAGGTTTCCGTCCACCTGCTGCGAATGGTCGTGGTCAGGGGAATTGGCGGTTTAATTTGCGGAAATCGAACACGGAACCCTTGTTAAGGCTCAATGTTGAATCTATCGGGAGCGAGGATCTCCTGATTGAACAAACAATGAGGGTGAGTGAAAAAATTCAGAGGCTCGGGGGTAGCAGAGAAACCAAGTTTCGCTGGGAAAAGGAATAGTTTTTCATGATCTTGCACCCTTTGCCCGAATATATTGTGTCCTTAATTTTAAAAGCACAATCATATACAACAAAAAAGTTGGAGGAAAACGTGTTTGATTTCCCAAGAGTTTTACACCGACTCTATCTCTTTGAGGAAGAGGGGGTCCTTTATGCTGCAGATATCGAGAAAGCACGGGTCATAGAGATTTCTGCCGTGATGGTTGATATCTTGAAACTGGCGGATGAGCAGACGAGTGAAGAAATTGTTCAGACGTTGAATACCTCTTATTCAGAGGACGAGATTCTTGAGGCATTTGAAACATTTTCGGAATTTGAAAGGGAAGGTTTGCTATTCAATCGGGGTGAAAATCTCAGAGAAACTTTCGCTATAGAAGATAAACGGCGAAAGTTGCTTGTTGTGATACCTAACATCACCACTGACTCGTTCTTTGATATTGAAACGCTATATGCCGGAACAAACATGGCGTTGTCTTACATGTTTGAACATCTCACCAAATACGTAGATCTCCATTTTGCAGGCAACCAAAATCGGAAGTTGGCGGATAACGTGTATGAAGTTGATATTAGGGTGTCTGACTTCGGTAGACTCAGCCGAAGGCTTAACGAAATCTATTTCGGCATTCTCACCTTACATCGCGACCACGAGACATGGCTCCTACCCCTCTATCAACACAAAGAACTGCCGCCTATTCTTGTACAATGCCATGCTCCCCGTGGACATGGTGGAAACGCACTCAATTCAATGTTACGGCATTACGCAGCGATGCGAGATTTTGATGCTTTCACAGCGCCATCGGATTATGTCCGTGAGTTCTATGCAAATTACGTCTGGGATCCCAGTTTCTTTAACACACTCCGCAACGGTGTAGATTCCGCTCTGTTCTGTCCGATGGAGAAAGAAACAGCAAAAAAGGAACTTGCCGAACATGTAGGAGACGACCGAATCGTGACGACTCCCACAGTCGGCTATCTCTCGCGAGTGCAATCAGAAAAAGGGGCTTCTGTCTACTTGAAACTCGCTGAGTTGAATCCGCACCTGTTGTTTTTAATTGCGGGACCACACTTCGGAAGGTATCAATTGCGGGAACTCCCTGATAATCTCGTCTACGCTGGATTCCATCCGCGCGAGAAGTTGCCGATGGTCTATAACGCATTTGACGTCTACTGTTTCCTTTCAATGTCCGGCGAGGAGACCTTTGGCTTGACGGTCCTTGAAGCGATGGCGTGTGGCGTTCCACCGATCGTTCCCAATTTTGACGGCGTGCCTTCAGTCGTCGGGGATGCAGGATTAATCGCCGATGCTGAGAATTTTGACCAAGATATAGGTCCTCTGGTGAGTTACCCGTCCCCGACAGATTTTTCGGAGAAGATTAACCGACTCTTGAGCGACGATGGCATGAGACAAACACTGTCCCAAAAAGCGAGAAAACGCGCATTATCGTTTACTTGGGATAAAACCGCACAACGTATCATCCAACTCTTTGAATCACTTCATAAAAAAAGGCAACTTGTGAGTCCAAACAAACTCTTGAATGCCTTCACACCTGACATTGAAGTATCAAATCCGAAGCAACATCATCTCAAATACAAGTCTATCCTGTTGAGTATGAACAAGCACTACCAGCGTTCTCTAATGGGAGATGCCCTCTATTCCCAGCGTGTTGAAGACGGGCTTGTGATAACGCTTTTGAGAAACCATACAGCAAGGGAAGCAGAGGCACTTCTTGCTGAATTCATTGAAGATGAAGCAGAGGCGAAAACAATTCTTCAAAGGGTTCGTGGCTTAATCCAGGCAACCGCTTAAGAAAATGGAGGCGAATAGACTATGACACTTCACGCTCACTACCGCCTGAACCGACACCGTAAATTTGAACAAGAGGGTCGGAAATATGTCGCAGATCTTGAGACGAACGATATCGTTCACGTCAACGATGTAGAATGGGAAATTCTGAGTCGCTATGGAACACAGACACACTACCAAATCGTTGAGGCACTCAAGCAAGAATATAAAGTCGAGTCTATCTTCGATGGGATTGAACGTTTGGAACGGCTTGGACAGAAAGGCTCCCTTTTAAGCGCAATAGATGGAGCCGCGAAACGGGATACAGACAGTTGGAAACAGAAGGATGGGAAACCGAAGTTGTTGGTGCCGTTCCACTTTACAAACGAGAAAACATCTCTCGACTATACAACAAATCTGAATCGCTATCAATTCCTGACGCACTTGACGCAATTCGCGGACTTGGAAACGCTCACTTTTTCCAAGGCAGGAGAAGAAGACTCAAAACCGCAAGACTTTCAAGGTTATGGAGATATCCGGATTCGGGATATAGAGACAGAAGAAAGCAGTGCTTTCGCTCCATCTTGGTATGCAATGAATGGATACGATGGTATCCTACTCCTCTCTCAATTTTTGACAAACGACCTCTTATACTATCAGCTGCCCGATGTGCCAATTGTTCACTGTATAGAGGATATTCAGAAGTTACAAGGTTCGACGCTTGAAACGTTTCTAAATATCTCTGCCCTCCAAAATTCAAACGACACGCTAATCGTCAGATCTTCATGGGTAAAGGAACGGCTGACGGAATATGGTGTTCCGGGAGAGAGCATCCGCGTTATTCCGAACGGTATCAACGTTGGTGAACCGATAGGCAAGCACTTGGCGAAGCAATATACCGCCACTCTCTTTGAAAAACCGATGTTTTCACAACAGCCCGTTGTAGGATTGATTTCCGGGTTTGAACCCAACTTTGGGGCGAAATTTATTTCTGCGTTCGCTCATGCCAATCCACATCTTGCGATTTTTGTCTACGATTCATTTTTAGCGGAATATTATAAAAATCCGCCAGACAATGTGGTAATTTTCAGCGCAGATGATGAGGAAACCCGTTCCGTTCTACCTATTTTCCTTCAGGCACTGGATCTCGTCTGTTTCCCTGCGATTCCGGGAACACCACTTTCGTTGGTCTTAGAGGCGATGGCGGACGGCACTCCATGTATCGCTATGACGAAATATGGACTGCCTCCAGAGGTCGAGGGGGCAGGTGCCGTTGTGAAGTCGGAATGGCGTGGCTGCAGTAATTTCCGTGTCCCGATGTCTGAGTTGTCCAACGTGGTAAATCAGTGGTTAAAACCTTCTCATACACGCGCCGAATGTGAAACCGCCGCAAAGCGTTTGGCGCAAAAATTCACTTGGGAAAAAGTAGCACAAGAAACTGTCCGGTCCATTGAAGAGGGTCATCGGAAACCAAGTGTGAATGTATCCAACGGGAAAAGAACTTGGCTCCCATCAGTTTTCTGCCGTCGATATAATCCGGGGACCGGAGACACAACATCTAACGTGTACCGAATTGGAACCAACAGATATGATTGTCTTGAAACTGCTTTGGTAGAAATGTTAGCGGAACATCATACCCCTACTGAAGTCAAGACAGTTTTTAAGCATTTCCGACGAGAAACTTCTGCTTCTTGATGAAGTGTGTTTCTTTTTGGAGGTGGTTTCCCAACTAAGGTTGGGAAGCACATTCCGCCGGGGTGAGATTTCCGGTAGAAAGAGAGGAGGTGAACAGAAATGAAAACAAATCTCCGCGGTAAAATCCGCGAATTCGTCCAGTCCGAAGAAGGCAAGGTGGGCATCAAATCCCCACTGACGCTCGGGGCAGCGGTGGGCAGCGTGCTACTCGCACAGGCTATCGTTGGAACACCAGAAGCTGATGCAAAGTCTTGTAAGCATCACTGGGAATGTGGTGATGGATATTTCTGCCATGATCACGGCAGTTGTCATCCAATATAGTATTATTCTTAGAAATGGTTCGGACGAGAGGATTTTGCCTTCTTCGTCACTGATCATTTCTGACGAATATTAACGAACCAATGAGGAGGCGTGCTTTGAAGGCGCGCCTGCCTCAGAACTGTGAGGGACGATATAGGTATAAACTATCCAAATCGAGTTTATATTTCTCCGAGGCTCATTCCCGTTAAGGAGGTATTTCTCATGAAATATAAGGTCCAGTTTCTCTTTTATTTTCTCGGTGTATCCCTGTTGTGTTTGAAAGTGTGTGCTGTTTTCGCAAAGGCACCAGATACGGCCAAAATTGTGTTTGGCGCAGCCGGTGTAGGAAAGGCTCGGGATATTTACCTTATGAATCCTGATGGCAGCGAGAAGGTCAATCTCACCAAGCATCGCGCCGATGATATCACTCCTGTTTGGTCGCCAACAGGTGAACACATTCTTTTCGCATCTAATCGTGAGCACAAGGCATGGGGAACTTGGGATTTGTATCTCATGGACCCAGATGGCTCTAATGTCCGAAAGGTATTTGACAAATGGAAAAGACGAAGTTATCCCACATGGTCTCCCGATGGCAAACGCATCGCCTATGATTATGGAGACACTTCGCTCTATATTGGCACAATTGATGGAAAAGATGAAGAGCGTGTGGCGATCGGCTATTCGCCGGCATGGTCTCCCGATGGCACAGAAATCATCTTTCGCGGCGGCGCATTGGACAAACCGAGACGCTTCAGTCTACTCAACGTCAAAACGAACAGACTGAAGTTCTTCCCTTTCCCCAAGGAACCAAAGTGGGTTCGGGGTCCCGCATGGTCTCCGCTTGGCGATAAACTCGCCTTTTCTTGGCATAATCGCGTTGAGGTTCGGCTGGAAGACTTCAGAGTATCAACGATCTATATTGTGAATCGTGATGGCACCGGTCTTGAGCAAGTTATCGCAGAAGGTCGAGCAGCCACTCAACCGGTATGGTCTCCGGATGGGAACGAACTCCTTTACAATGGCATTGATGCCAACAGAGACCTGCAAATCTACAAAATGAGTTTGGGCTCAGGTGCATCGGTTCAACTTACAGATGGCGAGTCTTGGAGTTATTTAGGAGATTGGTTTGATCCGGCGTATGCGTTGCCAGTCTCACCACAACCCCAGCTGCTCACGACACTATGGGGAGAACTCAAACGGAAGTAGGATCTATCGGAAATAGAGTCTTTCTCTAACCTGCGGATAAATTATTGTGAACGTAATATCAACCAACTTCGAGTCCTATAGGAAAAAAGGGAACTGATGAATGAACTATCCTGAATTTGAAACTGCGTTTGAGGCACGTTTTCAAACACACACAAACTTGTATCCACACGCCGTGGAATATCATCGCGCCCGTTTTGGTCAGACGATTCAGTACTTGTTGTCTTCCATTTTAGAGCAGACAGAAGACTTGATTCAACATCCCGAAACGAGTTGGGCACACACTGAAGAAATTGTCAGCGACATTCTCCACTCTGGCGAAGTCAGCATTGAACAACTTTTCGCGCTTGAGATTCCTACTCAACTCACAGCAGATAGGGACTTTGAAGCGGTAAAAACGAAACTTTACGAAACGAAATATTACCCAATCAGCGAACATCTGAATTATATCTCATTTCCGCCTGCTTTGGAACGGAAAGCATTCATCGGTAAGCATTTAGATCGTTTTGGAGAGAAGTCGCAGTTCTGTGACCTTGGCTTCGGTCCTGGGGTGTTGACCGCGTTCATTCTACAGCAGAATACCTCGTGGCAAGTTGATGGTGTTGACATTAGTCACTACTGCCTCCATTACGCACAAAGGCTTCTGACAAAGAAAGGGGTGCTTGGAAGGGGTAAGCTGTCGGTTGGAGATGTGAGAACTCTACCCTATCCTGACGACACTTTCGATGTGGTCGTCGCAATTGAAGTGCTTGAACATATCCCTGATCCGGAAACTGGACTGTCAGAAGCGATGCGTGTGCTAAAACCCGGTGGATACGCAATAACGGCACTACCAGTCCAACTCCCGCTGATGATGCACCTCTACGATTTTGACACGCCGGATGAAGTCTTAGCACTCTACGAAAAGGTTGGGCTTGAGGTTATTGATTTTGAAACAAAAGAATTCCAACGTCAAGCTGGAGCTTTCGTTGATACATTCGCGTTGAGCATCAAATCCTAAAGAGAGGCAGTTTTCTACTATGTCACACTATGAATACTTTCTGATTTTATTAGCACTCGTTTTCTGTGGATATGCGAGTTACACTGATCTGAAGACGCAGAAGATTCGCAATTTCTGCTCACTCGGTCTGCTTTATGTAGGGATACTCAGTCAATTGATGGCGTGGTATCTTGGTACAACAACACCGCTCTACATCTTAGGACTCTTCTTTGGGGCTGGGCTTATCGCCTTTGCTTTCTATTGGTTTGGTATTTTCTCGCCGGGAGATTCTAAACTCTTTTGGGGACTCTGCTTAATTTTCCCGCTGTCCCTATTTAGAAGCCTCAGCGGTGCTTTAAGTTTTCCACCCGTGATACTTGCCCTCAATATTATTGTTCCATACTCAATAGGAATCCTCGGTTATCTGCTTTTCAAGTTTGCGCTAATGCCGAACAAATTAAATCTGTTCCGGTATTTCTTTAAATCTTACTTTCAAAAGGGGACGATGCTCGAAAAGCTATTTAGCCTCCTTATGTTTATCGGTATTGGATCCGGGTTAACCTACTTGTTCCAGCAGTTGGAGTGGGAACCTGATCGGTTGCTGCACCTCGTTTTAGTTTTGGTGGCGTTCACATTGATACAGAAATTACTATCGTCGGTCCCGAAAACACCCGCCTATTACTTAATCATTGGTTTCACATCTGTTGGGTTGGCGCTGCAAGCGACACCCTCTGTATCGGTATTTCTCTCCGGTTTCGCCTTTTTCTTAGGACTGTATCTCGTCGTTTTTGTTATTGCGAAGCAGTTGATTCTCAGTTTAGCGAGTATAACCTTGGACAAGGTCGTGGACGTGAATGGTCTTGAGGTTGGAATGATTCCCGCTGAGCAAATTGTGAGGGTGGAACAGCCGGATGGCACTGTCCGCTACGAAAAGCAACAGGTGGATTTTTCGAGTGGTCAGAAGGATAATATCGTTATTTCACCTGACCCGGTAGGTCTAACTGCAGAAGAGATTTTCCAATTACAAGACCTTGCAGCGGAAGGTGCGTTTGCTGAATTTGGCAATCAGATAAACGTCCAACCCTCGATACGCTTTGCCCCTGTCATTTCCGTCGGTGCGCTGTTAACGGTGCTTTGCCAAGGTCCATTTTATTTGAAACTGATGCAGCTTCTGTAACATATCTCCCTTACAGAACTCTGTGGTCTATGCATTCTATACGCCTGTCGTCCTGTTGGGATTATCGTTGGCTTCGGTACCTCCCCGACGATTTTAGTGGATAACCGTTAGTTTTGAACCAATCAACTCCTGTGTGCGAGTGATTTTGAGTGAATGGGCAGCAAATATTGTAAGTCTTTTGAAAAGATATTTTTAGGCGTTTCCAAGAGGAGAACTCCGCTCCAGTAACGATATCCTTCGTCTTGGGAATGGGTTCTCAACCAGCGTTGAGAGGTCAACCTTGCCGGAATAGGAGAGCCGGTAGAAAGGAGAAAAACTAAGATGAAAAGTAACCTTCGCAGTAAAATTCGCGATTTCCTTGCATCTGAGGAAGGCAAGGTTGGACTCAAAGGACCTTTGACTCTCGGTGTGGCTACCGGTAGTCTCTTGCTCGCACAAGTTATTATTGGAATACCACATGCCGAGGCTGTACCTTGTAGGGATCACCATGATTGTTATATGACCGATTTTTGTGCTCCTGATGGAGTCTGCAGACCTATATAGCCTTTGGTAGTTTATAGCCAAGACATTGTCTCCATTCATTGTAAAATGGAGACAATTATATCTATTATTGTGTCTATATTCTCAAGCATTTTCAAGCGAAGAGTTCCACTCTGATTACCTTGGAAATGATTTTCTTAACATGTGTCCCAAGGTGATTTTCTCGTTTACAGAGGGGGTGGCGGCTTTTGTCGCCTCCCTCTGTAGGTTAGCAAGCACGTTTCCTTCTGAAGAGACGGAAGTGTCTGCTACCTCATTGCAGGGCTATTTAGTTTTCCATCTTTTATACCGATAGCAGTTAAGGGGCATCTATAGAAACTTACCCTCTTGAGACGCTTCAGTCCCAGAGGGGCGGTATCTTTGTAGAAAAACAACCACCTTTCCCTCAAGCCCCGTAGGGGCGATATCTGTCTGGGAACTTAAAATAACTCTGACCTCATTGTAGGAGGAATGGATTGTGAAATTTACATCAATGTGTGTTCTTTTTAGTCTGATCCTTGTGTGTTCAAGCATTTCTCGCATCTGGGCAAAAGCACCCGAAACCCAAAAAATCGCGTTTGCCTCATTTCGTGATGGAAATCGCGAAATCTATCTGATGAATCCTGATGGAAGTGAGCAGGTTAATATCACCAATCACCGCGCAAACGATATTTATCCGGTTTGGTCACCAACAGGTGAACACATCCTTTTCGCATCTGATCGTGAGTTGAAGGCATGGGGAACTTGGGATTTGTATCTCATGGACCCAGATGGCTCTAATGTCCGAAAGGTATTTGACAAATGGAAGACACGACGTAGTCCCACATGGTCTCCCGATGGCAAACGCATCGCCTATAGTTATGGACAAATTGGAAATTCTTCCCTATATATTGGCACAATTGATGGAAAAGATGAAGAGCGTGTGGCGATCGGCTATTCGCCGGCATGGTCTCCCGATGGCACAGAAATCATCTTTCGCGGCGGCGCATTGGACAAACCGAGACGCTTCAGTCTACTCAACGTCAAAACGAACAGACTGAAGTTCTTCCCTTTCCCCAAGGAACCAAAGTGGGTTCGGGGTCCTGCCTGGTCTCCGCTTGGCGATAAGCTCGCCTTTTCTTGGCATAATCGCGTTGAGGTTCGGCTGGAAGACTTCAGAGTATCAACGATCTATATTGTGAATCGTGATGGCACCGGTCTTGAGCAAGTTATCGCAGAAGGTCGAGCAGCCACTCAACCGGTATGGTCTCCGGATGGGAACGAACTTCTTTACAATGGCATTGATGCCAACGAAGACCTGCAAATCTACAAAATGAGTTTGAGCTCAGGTGCATCGGTTCAACTTACAGATGGCGAGTCTTGGAGTTATTTAGGAGATTGGTTTGATCCGGCGTATGCATTGCCGGTATCACCACAACCGCAACTGCTTACAACTACATGGGGAGCGCTCAAACAGGAATAGATTTTGTGACATAACCGACGTGGAACGCTTTGATGGGAAAGTGAATATTTACCCAATTGAATCCGTTTACAAACTTTTCCAACAAGGAGTGGGCTTTTGTAAATAGCCACTTCCCGTTGGAGATAGGTTTCCCAACTCAGATTGGGAAGCGAATCCCGCCGGATCGAGATTTCCGGTAAAAAGAGAGGAGGTGAACGTAATGAAAACAAATCTCCGCGGTAAAATCCGCGATTTCGTCCAATCCGAGGAAGGCAAAGTGGGAGTCAAATCTCCACTGACGCTGGGTGTAGCAGCAGGAAGTGTCTTGTTGGCACATGCCGTTGTTGGCACACCACGGGCAGAGGCATTTAAGGAATGTTGGGTTGATGAGGAGTGTATGAAGCCCGAACGTTGTCACAATGCTGACTGGCCTGATATAAAAGGCACTTGTCATTAAGAATAACATAACGCACCGATGGGATTTCTTCTTTGAACTGAAGAAGAAATCCCATCGGCTCCAAGTAAGATTGTACTTGAGAGTAAGCATCCAATATGGAGGTCCCGAAAATAATGAGAGTGTTAATCTTTTTCTTACTTAGTATGTTGATTCTCAATACAAACATTTGTTCAGTTTTCGCCAAAGCACCGACGACCCCGAAAATTCTATTTAGCTCCGCACGGGATGGCAACGGTGAAATCTATATCATGAACCCAGATGGCTCTGAACAGGTAAGACTCACACAACATCCCGCAAATGACCTGAACGCTGTCTGGTCGCCAACAGGTGAGCAGATTCTCTTCGTCTCGGATCGCGGAGGGCGGCGAGACCTCTACCGGATGAACGCAGATGGCTCTAAAGTTCGGCGCGTCTTCAAATTTAAAATAGATGAGTGGAGATCAAACCCTACATGGTCTCCAGATGGTGAACAATTCGCTTACACGTACATCAACTGGGATAAGGATATATACGCTATCCACATTAGCAACTTCGCGAAACCAGAAGCAAATTTCTTGGCGAATGGCTTGTTTCCAGCCTGGGCACCCGACGGTGCAGAAGTAGCTTATAGTCGCCTTGAAGATGGACGAATGACACTCATCAATGTTCGCACAGGTGCGCAAAAACGAGTCCTGCCGAGAAAAGAAAGAGGAGGTCAAATGAGTCCCTCTTGGTCTGCGATGGGAGATAAACTCGCCTTCTCTTGGAATAACAATCGATTGCCGCCAGACTTCAAGCCTGGAGAAGATAAATTCCCAGAGGGATGGACGGATAAACAAACAATCTACATCGCCAATCGCGATGGTACCGGTCTCGAACAACTTGTTGATGAGGCGGGCCCGAAGGCAGTAAATCCTAAGTTATCACCAAACGGCAAAGAAGTCCTGTATACACAAGAAATTAAAGGTGCTCTACAGATTTTTAAACTTGATATAAGCAGCGGAGTTCAGACACAGTTGACGCATATTGGCGGTATTTTTCAAGCGAATTCTGGCGGGGACTGGTTCGATCCGGCGTATGCGCTGCCGGTTTCACCGCAACCGCAGCTGCTCACAACAACGTGGGGAGAGGTGAAAAAGAAAAACGATTGATAGAGAAATCAATTTTTTCTCATATTAATCAGCGATTGTGATCATACTTTCAACTAGTGTCCTATTTGCACAGGCAATCATAGGAGCGCCACAAGCCGATGCCTGTCCGTGTGGTGGTGGTGTTCCTTGCCCGGCAGGTCAGGTGTGTGATCTTGGCACTTGTCGGGATGCATAGTTAATAACTCAACCATTGTCTGAGAAGCTCGACGCAACTAATGTAGTTTTTAAGTGCCTATGTCTAATTTTGGAGGGAATTCTCATGACACCTCGACTTCTATTTTTATTTTTCACTTTCAGTTTGACATTTTTATACGGACTTTGCTCTATTTGGGCAGAAGCCCCGAAAACCGCTAAAATCGCGTTTTGGGCAGACCGTGAGGGGACTCGTGATATTTATCTCATGAATCCAGATGGCAGCCAGCAAATAAAAATAACACACCATCGCTCACAGAATATTACACCCGTCTGGTCGCCAACAGGTGAACAGATCCTTTTCGTCTCTGACCGAGATGGTGCTTGGGACCTATACCTCATGGATCCAGATGGAGAAAATGTGAAGCGAGTGTTTGGGAAGGAGGCACTAAGAGTAGGACCCGCGTGGTCGCCGGATGGCAAACAAATTGCCTACTCGCGTATCATACGTGATGAACAGGTCGTCCATGTTGCAACACTCGGTGAAGAAGATGAGGAACGCATCGCAATTGGGGGTCCTGCGACGTGGTCGCCAGATGGAATGGAACTTGCCCTTATCACGGGGTGGGCAGAAAAGATGCAAATAACGCTCTTCGACCTGCGTACGCGCAACCAGAAAACCCTTTTTCCACCCAAGGCGATACCGTCATGGCTACCTGGCGTGAAGTGGTCTCCAACAGGAGACAAGTTGGCATTTTCTTGGCTGCATCGGGTGCCACTTAAAGACTTCACTGAGAAAGAGACGATTTATACAGTGAATCGTGATGGAACAGGTGTCACCCAAATTATTGATGAAGCGGGTCCGAGAGCAACTTCAGTAGTTTGGTCTCCACGTGGTGATGCGCTACTCTATAAACGATTTATTGGACTTGCGAGTTTCCAAATCTTCAAAGTTAACTTAGATGGTGGGCAGTCCGAACAACTGACGCATATCGGATGGAATCATCTTGGGGATTGGTTTGATCCAGCGTATGCGTTACCAGTCTTACCACAACCCCAATTGCTCACGACAATATGGGGAAAACTGAAACGAGAATAGGTTTTCAGGCATAGCCACATTGAGGCACTTTGGCAGAAATGTTCCTCAAGAATTTCAGATCTGCTGAACTGGGAACGAGGGAATTACTTTTACCTGCTTATCGCAAAACCAAAAGGAATAGATTTTCACATCATATAGTAAAGTTTGGACAATTGGCATCCGATGAAGGTAGTGTTTTCAAGCAACCGCAGATTTTTCTCACAGTTACACCTGTCAATAAAACTGAGAAAAAACACCGCGCACACTGTAGGTTGGGTAGAACGCGTGGCACCGAAACCTCCGACACAGACACACCCCTTGAAAGTCCAAAGGCACCTGTAAATACCTCAAGGTCTGAGTGAAACCCAACGTTGTTTTTCTCAAGGTCCTAGGTGTGTTGGGTTTCGCTGTATCTGTCTAGAAGCGACGCGTCTGGGTCAACGGGTGTTTGGGTGCCAACAGGCGGTTCTGGGTTTTACCGCTCTACCCAACCTACGGGGTTCTTGAGGGTTGATGGACCATCCGAAATTGTCCAAAGCTTACTATAAATATTGCAAGCCATCCAAATGTGTATCACTTCAGTTCAGTCCCCTTAGCAAGGTAATACCATTCTCGTTTATTTCGATTCCATCGAAAACCTAATAACTTCAATTTGCCTCTCACATAATACGTATTCCCTTTTACGCTAAGGTATTCATCTGTTCTCTCAACGCGAATGTTATCGTTGAGGCTTTCGACGTGTTTAACCAGTGAATCAATACGCATTGTTATTTCCTCCTCTCTGAGTGGATTGTTCTATATTTTTTATCTCAGACTTGCGTCCGTTTATTATTTAAGGACACAATTTTGGGTTACTGAGGGTGCAGTCTGATACTTTAATTTTTATCTCCACTTCTAAAGTAGCACCGTTGCTTTCCAGTAAAGATCAATTCGGCGTGTTACGTTCGCATATTTTCCCTAAATTATGTCCCTTTTTTTCACAACAGATTATTGGTTTTTTATCAACGAATTATGCCTAATTCTTTGGTGAATTGTGGCTTTCATACCGAAATGTGTGGGGACTTGGTGTGATTTTATTTATTTTATGTTCGCATATTTTTTTCAAATTATGCACCCCATACTACAAAATGTGGTGTCCTTAATTTTAAGAGCGCAATTACAAACAACGAAAAGATTGGAGAAAAAAGTGTTTGATTTCCCAAGAATTTTACACTCGCTTTACCTCTTTGAAAAGGACGCAGTATTTTATGCTGCAGACCTTGAAAAAGCGAGCATTATCGAACTCTCCGCCGTAATGTTCGACATCTTGAAACTGGCGGAAGAGCAGACAAATGAAGAAATTGTCCAAGTCCTGAAAACCACTTATGCAGAGGACGAGATTTATGAGGCGTTTGAAGGATTTTCGGAATTTGAAAAGGAAGGGTTATTATTCAATCGCGGTAAAAATCTCGAGGAGATCATCTCAGTAGGAGCAGATCGGCGGCAGTTGCTTGTTGCGATACCGGGTATCAATGTTGACTCGTATTTTGATATCGAAACGTTGTATGCGGGGACGAACATGGCACTGTCTTACATGTTTGAACATCTCACCAAATACGTAGATCTTCACTTTGCAGGCAACCAGAATCGGAAGTTAGCCGATAACGTCTATGAAGTTGATATCAGCGTGTCTGACTTCGGTAGACTCAGTCGAAGGCTCAACGAAACCTATTTCGGTATTCTTACCTTACATCGCGACCAGGAAACGTGGCTCCTACCCCTTTACGAGCATATAGAACTCCCACCGATCTTAGTTCAGTGTCATGCCCCCCGTGGACATGGGGGGAAAGCGATAAACTCTATATTGCGACATTACGCGGCGATGCGAGATTTTGATGCTTTCACGGCGCCATCGGATTATGTCCGTGACTTCTATTCAGATTACGTTTGGGATTCGAGTTTCTTTAATACACTCCCCAATGGTGTAGATTCGGCGTTGTTCCGTCCCATGAATAAACAAAAAGCCAAGCAGGAGTTGGCTGAACAGGTTGGAGACGAACGTATTGTAACAACGCCAACTGTTGGCTACCTTTCACGGGTGCAGTCTGAAAAAGGGGCATCTATCTACTTAAAACTCGCTGAATTGAATCCGCACTTGTTGTTCTTGATTGCAGGACCGAACCTTGGAAGGTATCAATCAAGGGAACTTCCTGATAATCTCGTCTACGCCGGATTCCATCCGCGTGAGAAGTTGCCGATGGTCTATAACGCATTTGACGTCTACTGTTTCCTTTCAATGTCAGGCGAGGAAACTTTTGGCTTGACAGTCCTTGAAGCGATGGCGTGTGGCGTTCCACCGATCGTTCCCAATTTTGATGGTGTGCCATCGGTTGTTGGAAATACGGGTCTGATTGCCGATGCCGAGAATTTTGAAGAAGATATAGCGACGGTTGTCAGTTACCCTTCACCCTTAGATTTTTCGGAGAAGATTAACTTGCTGCTGAATGATGAGGAAATGCGACAGGAACTTTCTCGAAAGGCAAGGGAACGGGCAGCGTCCTTCACTTGGGACAAAACGGCGCGACGGATTATAAAGTGCTTTGAGAGACTCCACGAAAAGAGACGGCTTGTCAGTCCAAACAGACTTTTAAATATGTTTGTACCGACGCCGTCAGAAGCAGCTTATGGTTTAGAGGCGGAAGGCTTAACACATCAAGGCAGTGAGTGGTTGAAATACAAATCGATTGTATTGGGGATGGATCAACATTATGAGCGCTGCCTAATAAGGGATACAGCGTATTCGATGCATGTTGAGGATGGTCTTGCGTTAAGCATTTTGAAGAATCACACTGTGAGGGAAGCCGAGGCGGTCCTTGCTGCCGTGGTTGAGGATGAGGAGCGAGCAAAGGCGACACTTAAAAGGGTTCACGGCTTAATACAGGCGACTGCGTAAAAAGGAGGATAAAGAATCAATGACCCATCACTCAGGTTATCACTTAAAACCGCACCATAAATTTGAACGAGAGGGACGCAAATATGTTGCTGACCTTGAAACCAACGACATCATTGAAATCAACGATGTAGAATGGGATATCCTGAGTCGCTATGGGACTCAGACGGATTATCAAATCGTTGAGGCTTTGAAAAAAAAGTATAAGGTGTCATCTGTTTTTGAAGGTATTAAACGATTGGAGTGGTTTGGTAAGCGAGGGCAGCTGTTAGCACGGATTCCCGAGTCACCTGGTGAGTTTAACGCTTCTCAACCTGTACGTGGAGAACTCAGATTGTTGGTTCCATTCGGTTTTACGGATGAAGAATCATCGATTGATTACATCACGACTATGAATCGGTATCAACTTTTATCTGCCCTTACGCGTAAAGCATCGTTAGAAACACTATCTTTTTCGCAAGTTACGGATGGCGGTATACGCCCCGGTAACAAGAGAGATTTAGGGAAGATTCGTATTCGGCAGATAACAAATGATCAGGACGATACCTTTGCGCCTGTATGGTATGCCAGAGAGGGATACAATGGTATTTTACTGCTTTCTCAATTAATGGAGAATGACCTGTTATACTATCAGGTCCCAGATATTCCAATTGTTCACTGTATAGAAAACAGCCAGAAACTACAAAGTTCGCTGCTTGAATCACTCTTGGCTCTCTATGTGGCACAGAAAACAAATGATAGTTTGGTTGTCAAAGCATCATGGATGAAGGAATGGCTGAGCGAGTTTGGTATTCCGGGAAAGCATATCCATGTGATTCCGGACGGTATCAACGTTGTTGAATCGATTGATAAAGGGTTAGCAAAGCAACACACCGCTGCTATTTTTGATAGACCGATGTTTGCCGAGCGTCCGGTTGTTGGATTGGTTTCTGGATTTGAGCCTCATCTTGGGGCACAGTGGATTTCTGCGTTTGCGCGAGCCAACCGACATCTCTCGATTTTTGTTTATGATTACGTATTGGCAAAGCACTATAAGCATCTGCCGGAGAATGTAGTGATTTTCAGAGCAGATGATGAGGAGATGTCTGCAATTTTACCGGTTTTCTTTCAGGCACTGGATCTGGTCTGTTTTCCTGCGATGCCGGGTACACCGCTTTCAGTGGTTTTAGAAGCAATGGCTTATGGAACGCCGTGTATCGCTATGACAAAATACGGTCTCCCCACAGAAGTAAAAGGAGCAGGGGTGAGTATCGGATTGGAATGGAATAATTTTGGTGATTTTCATGTATCCATGGACCAACTTTCGGCAGCGATCAATCAAGGGTTGGAGCCGTCTAAGATGCGCGCTGAATATGAACGGATTGCGAAAGGTTTCGCTCGGAAATACACTTGGCAGAAGGCAGCAAGAAATATTATCCGATTGTTTGAGGAGAACCGTCCGTTGATGACCAGGAGTTATCCAAGGGATGAAAATTTGTTCCGTCCTATTTTCTGTCGTCGGTATAGTTCTGAGACGCGTAAAATAACATCCAATGTGTATAGATTGGGAGTTAACAGGTATGAACATCTCGAAAAGGCTTTGGCAGAAACACTCATGGAACAGCACAAATCCACTGAAGTCGCGTCGGTTTTCAAGCATTTCAAAATGGAAAGTTCTGTTCAACGGCGAGGCGACTTGGCATTTGGAAGAGATATGAAACCTTGACCCACTTTAGCGGAGATTGACCCTAAGATATAAGTCTACTGAATTGAGAATATAAAGTTAAGACAAATTGTGCTCTGCACAATTTGGTTTTCGAGTATTTCCAGCAAAGGACCTCTACGCCTGATTTTCAAGTAGGTCTTTGATGTTGGAATAGGTTTTCCAACTCAGTTTAGAAAATTAATTTGGCTGGATGTAAATCCGGCGGAAAGGAGGTAAATCCGAATGAGAAAAGAGACACGCGATAGAGCGAAACGGTTTCTTACATCTGAGAGTGGACGAGTCGGTGTACGGGCACCGTTAACTTTGGGTGTAGCCAGTGGGGTCCTTTTGTTATCGCAGATGATGTATGCTCCACCTGCAGAAGCATCATGTCAAACCCATGATGATTGTGGGCCGGATGGCTGGTGTAAAGCATGGTGTGAAGAATACATAGCAGGGACATGTACAAGTTGGAAATCTAAATGTGATTACGATAGTTAACCTATATTTGCGTTCCTGCTGTTTTCCGCGGTGGAAGCAGCATACAATTTCAAGCAAATTTGCAATTTTGATTGCAAATTTGCTTTTTTTTTTTCATAATGCACCCTGTCCTTCAAAAAGTTGTGTCTTTAATTTTAAAAGGGATGTTGTCAAGCATTCTTTTTTATTTCGCACCTTTAACCCTACATATTTGTAGCATAACCTATTGGGCTGCGCCAGGCGAAGGGCCGCTATTGGAATAATATAAGATTTTTTTATTCGTTTTGGAGGTTACGGATGTTAGAAGACGATGTTAAATTAATACACAGGATATTGTCAGGTGATGATTCAGCGTTCAACACCTTGGTCGGAAGGCATCAAAAGGGGGTTCACGCGCTTATCTGGCGAAAGATAGGAGATTTTCACTATGCCCAAGAACTAACCCAAGATGTTTTTCTCCAAGTATACAACAAACTTGGGACCTTGAAAGATCCTAAGTCCTTTGCAGGATGGTTGTATGTGATTGCGCATCGACTGACACTTAATTGGATTCAGAGGCATAAACCGGCGATGGAGTCGCTGGAAGAGACACCCTCGGAAGAGATAGATGAATCCTCTTATACACACTACCTAACGCTGGAACGCGAGGCAGATGCCGCTGAGCATAACGCTGAGATTGTCAAAAAACTTTTAGAAAGGCTGCCAGAGAGCGAGCGGACCGTCGTAACACTCTACTATCTTGGCGAAATGACGGTGAAAGAGATAGGCAACTTCTTAGGTGTGTCGGTAAACACAATTAAGAGTCGGCTGCGTCGAGGGCGCGAACGTCTACAGGAAGCAGAATCCTTGGTGAGGGAAGCGCTCGGAAGCGTGCAATTACCTGCCGATTTAACGGCGCGGATTATGCGGCAAGTCGCCGATATTAACCCAACAGTTCCACCGGCTGGCAAACCGTTAGTACCGTGGGTATCTTTCGGTGCG
Source organism: Candidatus Poribacteria bacterium (assembly GCA_965220065.1). GTDB lineage: Bacteria > Poribacteria > WGA-4E > WGA-4E > WGA-3G > WGA-3G. The sequence continues at coordinate 826,316 of OZ244804.1, read as the reverse complement.
GCGACAATTTTGGTTATGTTACTGCTGGGTGCAAGTCAACAATATCTTGCTCGGTTTCAAAAGCCATATAGTTTCGAGGCGAGATCTGAACCTACGATTGAAATCGTTGATGCACCTATCGTTCTTGATGTTGTATCAAAACCGTCTATACGAAACCAGTTTGGTCGGTCTGCTGCACCTGGGAAAAACGTAGGAGCTGGGATGGAGTTTTCTGAGGCAACGTTAAGGACATACTCCCAGGAGGATCTACGCAAATTTTCTACTGAGCAGTGGGGACAAACGGATGGTCCTCCCGGCGGTCATGTACACGATATCTATACTGTTTCTGATGGAACTACTTTTGCTATTTCAAGAAGGAGTATGTACAAATTGGAAGCGGATGCGAGCACATGGCGGTATCTGAATACAGGTATTCCGATGGATGAATCTCTAATGCCGATAGTGGAGAATCATGGGATGCTCTACATTGTCTCTACGAATGAGATATTTGCGTCAGCGGATAAAGGTGAGACATGGCGTGCGTTTTGTGTCCGACCGAAGGGTGATACTGTTGGCTTCATCATCATTGATGCAACAGAAGAGCCGAACATAGGATCGGATGTCATAATGTATCTCGCGCTTAGAGATGAAGGAATTTTCCGATCCATAGACGGCGGACTTGAATGGAACCCACTTAACAATGGATTAACAGGCGAAAGGATTTTCGCGGTCGCCGCTATTGGAAAGACAGTGTTTACCGGCACAAATCGGGGTCTTTACCGCCTGGATTCAGATATTTGGAAAAGATTGTCGGTAGGCACATCAAAAGCTGTCTACTCCTTGGCAGTGCTTGATAGGAATCTCTACGTTGGAATAGGACCTGATCTGGTTGAATTAACGCCGATGGATGCAAGTTCAATAGGGCAAAGAAGTGAACCGAGTTCGGGCAGGATTTATCGATCAATTGACTTGGGAGCATCGTGGACTGAAATAACACCTAAATATCGTCCGTCAGCACTACCATCGGGTGTAAAGCTTTTGGTGACAGGTGAAACGCTCTTAGCACTCGGTGCCACGAATTTATGTTCAATGGATGGCGGGGACACTTGGACAAATCTTGGAATTGACACGAATTTATATATGCTCAATAGTTTACCCGCTGCGGCGGTGAACGATGAAACGTTTTACAAAACGGGTGTTTTCGGTATTCATCGCACCACGGATAGCGGCAAATCATGGCATATATTTATGGACGGAGTGCTGGGAACAAGGATAAACGATTTGGTTGTATTCAACAACAAGTTATACGCATATACTACCTATGAGGTATATCAATCGGTCAACCAAGGCATGTCTTGGAAAAAAGTCCATATCGGTACTGAAGAGGTCTCTCGTAAATCAGTGAAAGATGATGGTGCTTATATTTATGCCAATCTTTACGCAAAGTTTGTGATTGATAGTGGGATGCTCTATTTTATTGCTCCTGAAAAAAATCACTTGCGCATTTCCCGTTTATCTGGAGATGACAATAAACTGATTCCAGTTCAAACCACACCTGCTTTTGATAGTGAGGGAACGAGAGAAAATCAGTTGACAGAGACGACGCGCGCTGTTGAAGAATGGATGGAGGTTAAGGCGTTTGCAATTAGTAATGATGTGTTTTATGTGGAATACAATCGCAGACTTTTTAAATGGAGACCTGGTGATTCAGCGTGGACAGACACAGGGTTAGTAGATCTTGTTAAGCCGTCTCATGACAATTTCCTCGACGAGGGATTTAAGTTAGCCGTTTCGAGAAAGACACTCTATGTCGGGAAACGGGATGGTCGACTCTTTCAATCGCTTGACGAAGGAACCAATTGGAGGGATGTTACACCCAATCTACCGCTTCACTTTACTTCGTTCAAAGAGATCGTCTTTGTGGGCGCAACGGTTTACGTCGCGACAGACGCAGGGGTCTTAGTTTCAGAAACTGGGGAACACTGGCGTGTAATAATGGATAGGAGAGGGGCACCTATTGTCATAAATCACTTTGCTATGAATCATTTTGCCGTGACGGGTCCCAGAGTTTACGGTGCTGGAGATATGGGGGTTTATGGGTTGGATACTGATGGACGCTGGAGACAGTTTGCTTCAGAAGTGCCAGGTGAAGTTGTCTCTCTTGATATAAGTAATAACAAACTCTATGGTGCCACTAAAGATCGCGGAATATTTCAGATATTGCTTGCGGAGGAATAGTAGATAGTGATTATGGATTTGTCGAAAAGAATGCTAAGGCATAAAGCCTCTAAGTGTGCTAATAGCATACAATTTCGGCTGAATTATGTAACCATTTATCGTAAGCGTCAAAAGGAGTTGGACAATGATCTAAGGAGGCGATTGAGATGGAGATAGAAACTGCGAGAAAGATTGTAGGTACCCATAATCAGAAGAAACCCTCTGAGGTCGCCAAAGCGGTAGATGTTTTATATCAGGCATTCGGAACCTATCAATCCATCACACGAGAAATGGGTAAATCGGATAAGTTTTGGATCGTCCGACATCGTATCTCTCAACTTCCGGTAGGCATTCTGTGGAAGGTTGATGAAGGATATATCGGGATTGAGCAAGCCTATCAAATCACTCGACTCAAGCGACAAGAAGATAAATGGGTATTGGCTATTGCGATTGTTGAGGTGAAAGGTCTGACTGCTAAAGAATGTGGAAAAGTTGTTAACCTTGTGATTAAGGAAGGTAAATCCATTATGGATTCCCTTAGCATTTTAGCGGGTATCCATTTTGATGAAATTCAACCCCTTTCGCTGCCTCTTGGATCTGATATTTGGACCGAAATCTGTAGGATTGCATGGACACAACGCCAAAAGTGGGAGGACCTGTGTTATCAATTAGTGCGTCAAGGTGTAGACGTTAACATTCAGGAAGTAGCCTCTCAACTTGAGGGGCTCGCCGTGGATTTACGCCGATCGGGTAGAACTTAACAACAAATACGTCTATTTTGGAAGGGAATGATGCTAAAATTCGACTGTTAGTCATGGTATTCTAAAAGCAACAGGGGCGACCATAAGGTTCGCCTTTTTAATTTTAAGCGTTGGACATCCAAACTATGGTAAAACCTAAAAATAAATAGACCCTTTCGCACCGGTGTAGAGTGTCCAATTAATTCTAAGATCCACCATAAGTTCAGGTTTCGATTAAACTGGTAGACCTGTAACGCCCTATCCCTGGGAATAAACCCGCCGTAATTTCAGGCGGGTTTTTTATTTTTTTTTATGTAGATACAGATTCTTCTCAATTTTCTCACATTCTGCACCCTGTCCCACCTAAAACTGTGTCCTTAATTTTAAAGGGGTGTTGTATACCCATGTTTAAAATGTTTTTTTCCATCGTGGGTTAAAAAATCACCTTTTTCTTCTAAAAAGGAAGGAGGTAAAACTGAATGCAGACACACGTAGTCGAACTCACGAAGCAGCGTCTCAGTGACTTCTTCGTCAAAGAAGATGGGCATGTTGCGCACAAGAATGCCTTAGTCGCTAGGCTGTCGCGACAGGAGCAATCTTCGCATCGCTGCTACTCGCTCCCAATACCGCAGAGGCGCATCATAAGTTTCAGTGCGGTGATGTTATGTGCGACAGTGATGAATTTTGCTGCAATAGTAGTGGCATCTTTTTTTGTTTTCACAACCCAAGATGCTAGTGATTTTCGCTTGGGGTTAACACAGAAACGGCACATGATTCTATGACTGTATATTTAAATGGATGCTGAGGAAGCAACTCTCGCTCAAGTGTGGGAAAAGTCTGTGAAGGTATCACTTCTCTCTTTTCCTGCACACTACGGACATCCTGTTTGTGTTGGTAAGGAGAATCCGATGACGTTTAAAATACTTCGACACCTACGATGGATTGTTTGTTGATGGTGGAATCTATCGGATTGGTGGTTTCGTTTGGCAGAGCAGACGCGCTAAGGATGTTATGACAACTGCTACAACTGCCTAAATTTGGGGAAACTGGAGATTCTTGTGAAAAAATACATACTACTTACGCTGATTTTGACTGTTGTTGTTATAGGTCCGTTTGTTTATCAACAATGGAGCGAAGCGAAACGGTTGCAACATATTAGAGAAACAAAACAGCTCGCTTCTCAGATTCATGCGACCTCTTTGGCGGACTACCTACATCAGTTGAAGGAGATTTCATCGGACAGGGTGCCGCTGCTTCTCTTCACTGGGAACACACAAGCACAGCTTGAACCGTGCGGTTGTTTTATTGGGCAATCGGGCGGGTTACCGAGGCGTGCAAAAGCAATAGCGGCTATCCGAGAAAACGGATTTTCTCCGTTATTGGTAGATCTCGGCGGTCTTCAGCCTTCTGAACACTTGGACATGAAACCGCATTCGTTTAAATCAGATGACCCTTCAACTGACACTGGGGTTCATATGCGAGACCAGCACCGCGTGCAAACGACCCTTACGGCGATGGAAATGATGGATTATGATGCGTTTTTTCCTTTTAATGCAGAGACTGGGATCGTTCAGAATAAGAAATTGGACCTGTCGTTTACATCTTTGGATTCAGATTTGATCCAGGGTTCTGACTCGTATTTGATAAAAACGATAGGAGAGAAACGAATCGCTATGGTCGCGTTCGACCTTAAAGACCCATTGGAAATGGCATCTGTGTCTGAGGAACTTAATTCGCTTATGTCAGAGGTTCAGGAGCAATCCGATTTTGTTGTCGGACTGAGTCATTCACCTATAGAAGTCAATAGAGCGTTGGCACGGGAATATCCGAGTTTTTCAGCGATTTTGAGTCCGTCCGAAGGCGAAACCGAAAAAATTGGTGATGTGTTATTGGCGTATTGTCATTCCAAGGGGAAGACGCTTGGTGCGCTCATGCTATCCGATGGCGTGGGGGATATATCCTCGAAAGTTCAGCAAATTGCGCTAACAGAGTCTGTCTCTGACGATCCGGACGTTAGGAAACTCTTGGATGATTTCTATCATCAAGTCGCTACCGACCATCAATTCCAGATCATCAGTCATCGATTGTTTTCTTCGGAACCTCTTGAACAGGATGATAGAAACAGCTACATCGGTTCACAAGCCTGCCAAGAATGTCATCAAGAGGAATTCAGCCAGTGGTCGCACGCCTCGCATGCGACGGCATTCAACACCTTACGCACGGTGGGTAGGGACTATTATCCAGAGTGTGTCACTTGCCACGTCACTGGATCGGGTTATGAAAGTGGTTACGAGATAGGTAATCCTGAGCGCGCCCATCTTGTGGATGTCGGATGCGAAACCTGCCACGGTCCCGGTAAAGTCCATGCTTACACACCGCTGAAAGAGAATATTCGCGGTCAAGTTCCTGAAAAAGTTTGTATGGAGTGCCACACGCCTGAACATTCTCCGGGATTCGACCAACTTATTGAATACGTTATGTCCGAAGTTGATCACAGCCGAACTGAGTTGAGCCTCAAACAGATTCTTGAGCAGCGCATGCGTGGACCTATGAAACCGGATGTTGAACTTTTTGTGATGTCGTATTGTCCCTACGGCGTGCAAGCGGAACAGGAGTTGCTGCCGTTTTTTGAAACGTATGGGGATACCATTGACTTCAAGTTGCGGTTTATAATAGGGAAAGAAGAGGCATCTGCGGAAAATGCGGGTGGAGATATTCGGTTTACAAGTCTACATGGTGAACCCGAGCTTATGGAGAACAAGCGACAAATGGTTATCGCTGAGCTATATCCAGAGAAACTCTTTGATTATTTACTGTGTCGTGCAGACCACCTTCAGGAAGCATGGGTGAATTGTGCGAAGGATGTTGGACTGGATGTCGGCAGGATTGCGGAAGCGGTGGAAGCGGAAAAATTAACATTGGAACTTGTTCAGGAGATACAAAGGAAGGAAGCACTGAATATCAAAGGGTCTCCGACTTTGGTGATTGATGGACGGATTATTGACGGTAGCGTTTGGCGTGGAAAAGTAAGCGGAAGTTGCCGTTAGCGAGGGGGTGCGTAATGTTAGTATGTCCGAAATCTACCGCTCATCTACATAAATTCCGGCAGGACAGTCGTATGTATGTCGCCGATCTGAGCCAATGCCTTGTGTTGGAAATCAATAACATCACTTGGGATATCTTGGACCTCTGTCCGTCCTTTTCAAGTGAAGAGATTATAGAGCGGCTTGGCGAAAAATATGACAGCGATTTAGTCATTGAGGCATTAGATTCATTGGCTACAATGGAGACACGTGGATTGCTTTTTTCAAACTTTGAAAGCGGTTCGCCCGCGTTAGGGTCAAAAGCCGACGAGAAATTGAAACTCCTTGTCCTGCAAAGGAGTCCTTATGCAGCTGACATCACACTTGCAACTGGAGGGGTATCAGTTGCGCATCACAGTCTCGTGAAATCTCTGGAAACTTATGCGTCTCTTGACGTGGTAGGTGAGCGCGATGAAAAATTTAATAAGAGTGTACAGGGTATAAGATTCCAAGAGGACGATATGTCTACTCTTTTAAAATTGATAAGGAATAATTACGATGGTGTTCTGTTGGAAAGTCATCCAGCAAAGCGGTTTATTTCTCTTCTACATTGTATTGACGCTCCTTTTGTTGTCCCAATTTATTCTGCGAGAGGGCACAATGGCGATGGCATTAACTCGGGATTACTCTGGTATGCGGCGATGCGCCCTTTTGATGCTTTTTTGGTTCCAACGAATTCAGTGAAGGATTTGTATGGTCGATTTGTCTGTAACAAAGATATTTTTCATACCATACCGTTGGGAGTTGATACTCACAAATTTTATCCGATGGACAAGCAGAAAGCTAAAAATGAAATTGCGAAGATGCTGAACAAATCTGAAATTGCGACTTCACCTGTTGTCGGTTTTTTCTCAAGATTTCAACCCGAGAAAGGTGCCGGAATTTACATAAAAATTGCAAAACTTCTGCCACATGCGTGTTTTCTGCTGACTGCGCCAACGCTGAATATCTACGCACATCAGGAGTTACCCCCAAATCTGATTTACGCACCACAGCAACCAAGAGACCAACTTGCCCGACTTCTGAATGCCTTTGATGTTTACTGTTTCCCGTCAATGGTGGGTGAAGAAACGTTTGGGCTTGCGCTCTTAGAGACGATGGCTTGTGGGATACCACCGGTTGTACCAAAACTTGATGGACTTCCTGAGGTGGTCGGCGATGCAGGAATTGTTGTGCCGGCGCGAGCTTATGATGATGAGATTGGGAGTTTCGCTGGAACGGTTTCACCGACTGTAATGGCGGATGCGGTTAATACCCTCCTCACCGATGAGAAGGCACGATTGGCGTTGGGAGAGAAAGCGAGAGAAAGAGCGTTGGCTTTTACATGGGATAAAACCGCGCAGAAAGTTATTGCGCTGTTTAAAAAACTGAAACGCATTCAACAGTTGGAGAACGGCTCTAAACGACATTTTGCTGTCTCTTTTGCCCCTTACCTTAACAACCGTCGAAGACGGATTGAGCACCAAGCGATATTGAATAACGTTACCGTTCAAAAGGAAAGACCGCTGATGAACGATCGCTATGCCCAATCCATAGAAGCGGGTTTGGCACTGTCACTTCTTAGAAAGCACACCCGACATGAGGTCGAGGCGGTGTTACATCACCTCTATGGTGAGGGCAGAACCCAAGCGATTCTCGAAAAGGTCTTTGGTTTTGAGGAAGCCGTAAACGGATAGAGGAGGTAAACAATGATCCAATTTCCTCGCAATTTGCATAACCTTCATTTTTTCAGGCAAAATGGTAAGCAATTTGTTGCTGATCTTAATGCGGGTGTTGTTATTCCGGTGAATGATATTGTCTGCGATATTTTGAACGCTTGTAGTGTTTCGGAAACAGATGCCATTATTGAAGCCATCGCCGACAAATATGGTCGTTCTGAGATTTTTGAGGCACTCGCTTTTCTCTCTAAACTTTCAAAGATGGGACTTCTGTTTTCATCACATCCAGCAGAGATGGAACCCACTCGGTGTAATGAGCGTCAGAAAATTTTTCTGACAGAAGGGATTTTGGAGAACAAAAAGACAACCTCTTTTCTATTGAGCGCGGCGAATCATCATCTGCTGACTACACTGGCAAATCACGCCGACCTTTATTTGCCTGTATCTGAAAAGGATAATAATCACCAAGAAATTGAAGAAGGTTTGCGTGCTGAAGGTGTTCAACCGATTTTCTTTAGAAGTGATCGCTCGTTTTCGCCAGCAAAGTTTATTCCGGGGGACAGTGATGGTGTCTTCGCTTTAGCACCACTGACCGTATCGGAACAGGTTTACCTGAAATTTAACAGGCATCCAGTTATACTCCGCCTGTCCAACGAGGCTTTGATAAATCATGAAGCACGTAACACCGTGCTTGAGAGATGTGCGGCGTTGAGAGACTTTGATGCCTTTGCTTGTGATGCTTCTTGGACGCAGACCTTCTTTTCAGATTTCGTTTCCGATCCGAGTGTTTTTCATCATATTCCCTATGGTGTTGATACATCTATTTTCAAACCGATGGATAAAACGCAATGTAAGCGTCAATTGGCGCAGGCACTCGGGAATGAAGCAATTTTACAAAAGCCGTTGGTAGGGATTGTGCCGGGACTCCATCCCCACGAAATGCGTCGTTTCTTGCAAAAACTACGACTTGCCAACCCAGATTTCAACTATCTGGTCATTCATTCCACTCAAGTGGATAATGAAACGAGTGATGACGGTGTTAACTTTTTTAATATTGCATCTCTACAGGACAAAGAGGCGAGTCCTTTTATCTTTAATGCGTTAGATGCGTTGGTGTTTCCGGCGATTCTCGGGACATCTCCGCTACTCCTGCTTGAGATAGTTGCGTGTGGCATTCCAACAGTTATTTGGGGATATTCTACACCTGAAGAGATTTCAGGCGCGTGTCGGTTTATTCAAATTTCGCTAAGTCTTTTCGATCCAGTGGATCTACCCGTTGAATCCATATCGCAAGAACTCAGATCTCTGCTCGAAAATCCCAACGAACGGGCGGGTTTGGTGCAAGCAGGATTAAAGGCGATTTCAACTTGGTCATGGCAAGAGACGATCCAGCGAATCCTCCGTTTATTTGGAGATCTTCAAAATCGTAAGGGGCCCGAGTATAAATCTGCGAAATATCGTTTGCTTTTTAGAAAACATTACAATCCGGTATGCGGTGGAATTGAGTCAGAGGCATTCGTGCTATCGAAGGTTCCAGTGCCGATTGACATAGAGCAGGCAATTGCGATGACACTTCTGGAGGAGCACACGCCGATGGAGGTTAAAACCGTTCTTCAAGCCATCTGCAAAAAGCCAGAACGTGTTGGAAAAATCTTAGAAAATCTTCTCTGAACTTGGAGGTCATACTTGGCAGAATCCTTTTAGACCCCTCATACTGCCATGCAAGGTCTTGCCAAATCCTGGGAGTCGAACTGTTGCCGTTGACTGTTGAATCTGTCTCTTAAGGTTTATTCTTAGATTCTTTTCAAGTTCTCAACGGCGCATCGCATGAACAGTATTTGGCAAGTTTATCCGATATATGAAAGGAGGTGAAACCTAATGCAGAGAAACGTAGTCCAACTGACGAAACAGCGTCTCAGTGATTTCTTCGTCAAAGAAGATGGCCATGTTGCGCATAAGAATGCTTTAGTCGCAGGGACAGTGGCGACGGGTGCTATTTTGGCATCAGTAATGCTGACCCCTGATACCGCAGAGGCTCATCATAGGTTTAAGTGTGGTGAAGAAGACAATTTCGTCTGGTGTCGAAAGGCTGATCAGGATTGTCGCTCCGGTTTCCACGGAGACGGTGAGCCGTTCTATTTCTGCGTCGATATATAAGAGATGGCCGTCCTGCGTAGGCGGATGTGGTAGGTAAAGGGGTCTTACCTGATTGTGTCTTAAAGGCACAATCAGATATAGATTTGTTTTCGCAAGTTTTCCGCCTATAAAATAAAGGACGCTAAGGAACAATCTTAAGAGCAGATTTTGTGAGGAAGAAGTTGGGAAAAGCATTGTTTTTCTCTTTTTCCTCACACCCTTGACGTTTGATTGGCATTGATATTGATAAGGAGGCATCGATGCTGTTAAAAATACATGGGTTCTTACAATGGGTTCTGGTTGGCTTAGCTGCTGTGGTTCTCTATAATTTAGCAATAGAAAATGCTGCTGCGAACGAGTGGCAGGTCATCTCTGAACTGCCAACGCATCGACGTGACTTCGCGACTGCTGTGGTAGATGGAAAGATATATCTCATCGGTGGCACGCGCTTTGAACATAAAAACGGTCCGTTTGGAATGTCGTTGGTCGAGATGTATGCCCCAGAGACCAACACGTGGCAGAGACTTGCTGATATGCCGACCGTCCGCGCCGGTGCTGAGACAGCAGTTGTTGATGGAAAAATCTACGTTATGGCAGGATACGCTGGGAAAGACAACCGGGGTGAGAATTTCAAATTTCTGAAAGTCGTTGAGATGTACGATCCGCAAACTGACACGTGGGTACGAAAACAGAACTTGTCAATTCTCCGTATGTGGTTCGGCACTGGTGTGGTCGCTGGCAAAATCTATGCCATTGGTGGGTATCTCCATCCAAAGGACTGGAAACCTGGGCACGAAGGACGCCTTGATCTTGTTGAAGTCTACGATCCTGTTAGTGACTCGTGGACAAAGCGAGCGAAAATGCCGACAAGACGTGATGGATTTGGAACAGGGGTTATTGACGACACCATTTATGTTATCGGCGGGGCAGGCTGGCCGCAAGTCGGCAATCATGGGGGGCCGAATCTTGGGACGATTGAGGTCTATGAACCGAGAATCAACCGGTGGACGAAGAGACCTGACATGCCAAATCTGAGATCAGATTTTTCAACAATTGTTATTGCGGATAAAATCTATCTCATTGGTGGTTTTGATGTGCAAGCGGGAGGTGCTGCGGTAGGTGATCGGATTGAGAGTATTGAAGTGTACAATCCGGCTACGGAGAGATGGCATTTGATTCCTACTGCTCCAACCTTACAACTGCCATTTTCTACAGTGGCGGTCAACGGCAAGATTTATGCCTTTGGGGGTCGTGGAGAAGATAGGGAACTTTCTCCAACCGTTGAAGTATTTGATACCGGATTTCGTGCCGTCACAGCAACTGGAAAACTGCCGGTGCGATGGGGTGCACTCAAAGCACCGCCACTTCTTTTAAGGAATTGAAAAATGCTAAACTACATGCAAGGTCTTGCCAAATCATGGGAGTGTGGACTGCTGCCGTTGACTGTTGAATCTGTCCCTTAAGGTTTATCCTTAGGCTTTTCCATGTCCTCAACGGCGCATCGCATGAACAGTATTTGGTAAGTTTATCCAATAAATGAAAGGAGGTGAAATCAAATGCAAACTCACATAGGCGAAGTCACGAAGCAGCGTCTCAGTGACTTCTTCGTCAAAGAAGACGGTCATGTCGCGCATAAGAACGCTTTGACCGCTGGCAGTATCGCTACAGGTGCTATTTTCGCATCAATGCTGTTGACACCCGACACCGCAGAAGCGTGGACGTGTGGTGATGAAGGCAATAACGTTGATTGTAACGACAAACAAACTTGTTGTTCGGGTTTCCACGACAACGGTGATGTGTACTATTTCTGTGAACCTATAAGGGACGGTTGTCCGTAGAGTCGGCTGTCCTTAGGTAGATGCGGAATAGCTGTTAGAAACCGTCAGTAGTCAGCGGTCAGGTGCCTATGACAGGACCGTTACAAGTGCTTGATAGCTGGCGTCTGACACCTGATAGCTATTTTCGCATATGTTTCCACAAGGATAAATCTTAAAGGGCAGATTTTGTGCGGAAGAAGTTGAGAAAATCACCGCTTTTGGCTTTTTCCGCACATCCTTGACATTCGATTTCTATTGAGGAGGAGGCATTGATGATGTGCAGAATACTTCAGTTTCTACAAAGGGTTATGATTGAGTTGGCTATTGTAGTTATCTCTCATCTGGCAATAGAAAATGCTGCTGCGAATGAGTGGCGGGTTATCTCTCAACTTCCAACGCAGCGAACTGGCTTCTCGACCGCTGTGGTGGATGGTAAGATTTATCTTATCGGTGGCACCCTCTTTGAACATGAGCAGGGTGTTCGGCGCGCCGATCTTCCTGGTATTTGGCGGGGGCCTTTTGGGATGTCGTTGGTGGAAGTGTATGACCCAGAGACCAACACCTGGCAGCGACTCGCTGATATGCCGACCGCCCGGGCTGAACCGATAACGGCAGTTGTTGCTGGGAAAATCTATGTCTTGGCAGGATATGTAGGGAAAGACAACCGAGGGGTGAATCTCAAATTTCTGAAAACCGTCGAGATGTACGATCCACAAACCGATACGTGGGTCCGAAAACAGGATATGCCTACTCCCCGTATAGAGTTCGGCACCGGTGTCGTTGCGGGTAAAATCTATGCCATTGGTGGACGTGTCCACCCAAGGGATAAACCTGGGGGGGGCTGGCGCCTTGATCTCGTAGAAGTCTACGACCCTGCTACCGATACCTGGACAAAGCGAGCAAAAATGCCGACAAGACGCTCTAATGTTAAGGCAGCGGTTGTCCAGGACGTTATTTATGCCATCGGTGGGGCAGGCTGGCCGCAAGTCGGCAATCGCGGGGGACCTTTCCTGGGGACGATTGAGGTCTACGAACCGAGAATCAATCGATGGACAAAGAAACCTGATATGCCAAATCTGAGAAGGGTATCTTCGATGGTTGTTATTGCGGATAAAATCTATCTCATTGGCGGTGATGCTGTGCAGGCAGGGGGGGCTGTGGTAGGTGAGTGGATCACCAGTATTGAAGTGTATGACCCAATTATTGAGAGATGGCATTTGATTCCTACTGCTCCAACCATCTGCTGGCCATTTTCTGTAGCGGCGGTTAACGGCAAGATTTATGTTTTTGGTGGCGACACAGAAGATTGGGAACTTTCTCCAGATGTCGAAGTCTTTGATACCGGGTTTCGTGCCGTCACAGCAACTGGGAAACTGCCAGTGCGGTGGGGTGCGCTCAAAGCATCGCCACCCCTTTTAAGGAATTGAAAAATGCTAAACTACCAGAATTTGTTCATCGGTCTTCTGCTACTTTTCTGTTGCTATGCGACCTATACAGATTTGCGGGAAAGAAAAATCAAGAATTTTTGCAGCTACGGGCTCATTTACGCGGGCATCCTGAGTCAAGTCATTTCGGTTATGTTAGGGAACAGCGGCCTCTTAAACAGTATCATTACGGTTGTTGGTGGTTTTTTGATCGTTCTGGTGCTCTATTGGTTTGGCATTTTCGCAGCAGGCGATGCCAAACTCGTTTGGGGCGCGTCTCTATTGATGCCAGTGGGATTGTTTTCGGAGTCGATGGCATTTGCACAATACACACCGACATCCCTGATTATTAATATTTTCGTGCCGTATTGTGTGATCCTCGTTACCTACCTCTGTCTGAAAACGGATGTTCAACAGAAATGGCAGGCGTTTATGTTAATTTTCCAACAGGAAGATTTTCGTCAACAGATTTTTGAGAGGATATTTCGGCTTATCTTTCTGCTTGGGTTACGGCAGTTTGTTATCCTCTCGCTGCGTTGGTCAGGGATTGAACTGGGACTGTGGCATCAACTCTTGGTTGTATTTTCTCTGTATTTCATCCTGAGTTACTCTGTAAAGAAATTCGGTCTGGAAAGGATCCGTAACTATGTTGTGTGTGTGGTGCTGATTGAGTTGATGGTGATCACAACCCCTTGGACGCTGAATGCTTGGTCGGAGGCTTATGTCCCGTTTTTGAAGATATACCTGTTTTATCTTACGGTATTCTTCTTTGGAAAGCATTTCATTGAGAATCTCGACAGTATGGTGTTAGATCGCGAGGTAGATATCTCTGATTTGAAAGAGGGCATGGTACCTGCTGAACAGATTGTTAGAATCAAAGGCGATGATGGGGAAGTTACCTATAGTAAGCAAGGGTTCGCGCTCCCAAATGTGCTGAATTCAAACGTTGTCCTAGGGACGTTGCCTGGGGGCGTGTCAAAAGAGAAAGCGGCAGAATTGAAACAACTCTCAGAAGATGGCAAATTTGAGGATTTTGATAACACAATCCGGATTCAGCACTCTGTGCGGTTCGCGCCTGTGATCTGTTTGGGGGTTATCTTGACGCTCTTGTGTCGAGGTCCCTTCTTCACGTTTTTTCAGTAAGTGTGCGTTTCTTATGAACAAGCCTCAGTAGGAGATTGCCTATTCCGGCAAATATCAGAAACATCAAAAATGAAAAAGGAGTTATAACATGGCGAGATCGAGAATTTTTTATATATTCACACTGCGGGAAAAAAAGAAAAAGAAAGATTTGCAGAAATTTCTGGAAACCCAATGGCTTCCTGTGCTACGAAAGGCATCCGGATGCTTGGAGGTTGAACTGCTGGATACCTATCAAGATCGAGCAGGGTATTGTGTTTCAGAACTTTGGGAAAATAGAGAGATTCATCTGCAAAGCACGGCGAAATTATGGCGTGAAACGCATACGAATCTCATGCAAAAAGCTGGGGAGTACGCCACGATCGAATTTCTCTGGAATTGTATAGTCTTGGATGCTTAAACATCGGATGTATCACGTTATCCATACAGGAGACTCAGCCCATGATGCGTTCAGCTTTACTTCACAAAACACGAGAGGATTGCCAGCAGTTTTCATCTGCTGGGCAAGAGAAAGCCATAGCAAATCTATTGCATCGCGCACCTCTCTATGCGCGTGCGCCGACGCGGATTGACCTTGCGGGTGGGTGGACAGATTTGATTCCGTTCGCGATGGAAAATGAAGGGTTGGTGGTGAATGCAGCGATTGATCTACATGTCTACGCGTCTCTCACACCTGTCCTTGACGCATGTGTAAGTCTCCATGCTGTGGATCTCAAGGAGTTCTTTTATCCGGTGGACGTATCAACATGCTTACGCGGACTGAATCTTCCGCAAGCTATCTTGTCTCGCTTTCGTCCTAATAAGGGCTGCCATCTCACGACTTGGAGCGAAGTTCCAAAAGGAAGCGGATTGGGAGGCTCTAGCACTCTTGGTGTCGGGCTTGTAGGCTTACTCTCGACTTTTGTGGAAAAGAAATTAAGTCTGTGCCAAATTGTTGACATCGCGGCAGGTGTCGAACAGGAAACAGGCATTCCATGTGGAAAGCAAGATCACTACGCCAGTGTACTCGGTGGGATAAACCTGCTACGGTGTAATAGCGAATTTGTTAAATCAACTCCACTCGGACTGACTGAGGACGTTCTTGAAGATCTTCAGGAGTCTCTACTACTTGTGTACACAGGGGAGTCGCATTTTTCAGGCAGCATTCTCCAGAATGTAATTGACACTTACAAAGCGGGAAATCGCAGGACGCACGAGGCTTTGAAAGCACTTCGCAGAATTGCTGATGAGATGAAGCAGATATTTGAGACCGCCAATTTCTCTGACTTAGGTCAATTGTTTGATGAGAATTGGCACTTTCAAAAACAGTTACATCCTTCTGTAAATACGGAACGGATTGATGAATTGGTTGGTATTGGAAAAAAAAATGATTGTACAGGTGGGAAAGCATGCGGAGCCGGCGGCGGTGGCTGCTTAGTGTTCCACTGTAATCCAGATTGTATTGATGCCGCAAGGAGAGGATTTAGAGAAGTGGGGGCCCAAGTCATTCCTTTTCGTTTTGACTTTGAAGGCCTTCGGATATGGTCTCCTGAATAGCAATATCATAGAAAATCTAAGATTTATGATGTAATTACTGGGGATACACCAATGGGAAAGAAAGGACGATCTTCCTATACTCATTATGTGCCGAAGCGGCGTGAGACAAATGCAGACACGTATCGCTATCAACTCGTGAGGAAACTGTTGGAAAAACTGCCAGAGAGTGAGCGAACGGTCATAACACTCTATTATCTCGGCAAAGTGCCAACCGAGGGGATTGGGAGATACTTAGGTGTGTCAGAGAAGGCAGTTACAAATAGGCTTCAGCGGGCGCACAAATTTCTACAAAGGGACGAGATACTCCTAATTCAAGAAGTGCTTGGCGGCGCGCAGAGATTTGGAAATGTAAGCGAGAAAGTTATGCAACAAATTCCCCACATAAAATCGGAATCTCATTCAGTTAGGAAGGGGTTCCTCTTTACTTTTTTAACAATTTTGGTAATCGCAATTATAGTCGTTTCAGTGCTCAAACTTCTAAATATCAACTAAAACCTAATATGAAGATTGGAAGATATCTCTAAAACAGCTACGGTTTCACTCTTTTGCGTAGGCAAATGGAATCCTTGCTGGTAGAAATTGGGGATTGAAGTTTATGACAAAATTCACAGGTTTTTCTTTTTCACGAAAAGGAGAGAAAAAATGGTTTACCGACACACCCTTACATGTTTCATTTTGCTCGCTTTAATTCCGCTGAGTGCTAAAGCATTCCCACCTGCTTCGCCTGCAGATGGTAACTATTTAGTCCTTGACGGGGTGGACGACTACGCTGTTCTGGATTTTCAAACCCATGGTGTACTCTTCCCAAAAGACACGGACGAGTTTACCGTCGAAATGTGGATATATCCAACCACACCGCCCGACAATAACACATTCGCAATGATTCTCAGCCAACAGATGCGGATATGTATTGAGGAGGATACTCACAAGGGAGATTTGCTCTTCATGATTCAAGCGCATCTGCCTATTGCGAAAGGGCGAGCCACGACTCCCCACCCGTCGATATCTTTTAACCTGAATCAATGGTATCATATCGCTTATCAGTCAAATGGAAAAGAAACAATAACCATCGTTAATGATTTTGTAGACATCTTCCCAAAAGGAACAACACTCGCACACGATATCTCAGGTTTCAAGCGTCCAAAGGATTTTACACTCGGAGGATTTGGAAAAAAGATTAATCGTCGCGGGGAATACTTTTGGGGACCCTTTGCCGGATATATTGATGAGGTCCGCATCTCGACAGTTGCTCGTTACGGTGTGAATAAACGAGGTTTTACACCGCGCGACAAGTTCAAAAAAGACCGGCAGACACTCGCGTTGTGGCATTTTGATGAACCCAGCGGAAGACGGATATTCTCAGATGCCTCGGGCAACGCATATCATCTGGTAGGTGAAGGTGGGGCAAGGACCGGCATCCCACTGGCAGTCAAAGCAAAAGGCAAACTCACGACGACATGGGGGCGGCTTAAACAGTAAGAGGAGGCATAAGGATGTCAAGCGTGTTAAATCTAAAAAGACTATGGTTAAGGGAGTATCTGATGGCGAAACAAAAACGAAGAAACTTCACTCTCGAGTTTAAGAAGATCATCTCTCAAATCAGACTGAAGAATTGATAAGGAGGTCATGGTTGCTGAAGCTCGCAGTCTTTTTCGTACCCCGCGTGCTTTTTCTTGTATGTATCTGTATCAATTTTCCAGTCGTGAAGGAAAAAGTTGCGCACCTCCTGTGGGAGGAACCTAAAGTCACCAATTTGGTTTTGGTAGGTGTCGTTTGTTTCATCGCCGGAGGTTTGATAGACTTCTTGCGCGCAACAGTAACTTCCCTCGTTCAATGGATCGGAAGTTTTAGAAGCAAAGCACCAGTTCCTCTGAGCAGTTACGAATTTTTGACAGTTTAACGAGCCGGACCTACGGATATCAATATCTCAGTTTTAACATTTCTCTCTCAATCCTCGTTGTTTGGGGACTCTTCCTTGTAAATAAGTTAAATAGTTCCGTCTGGATAACGGTTAGTTCCGTCTGGATAACAGTCCCTGTGGCTTTTGGTCTTTTGATATTAACCGGCTGGCTATCTTATCGGAATAAGAATCGGGCAATATGCCGACTTAAGGAAGCCTCTCAACAAAACGAAAAACATGAAGGAGATGAATCGTGTCTCAAAGAATGCCCCCGAAGGATCATCCGTCTACTCGTTAGAGGATCTCAAACCCAATCATTGTGACAAGATCCCAAAGGGAACCGTCGGCATTGTGCAGGAGCACTGCTCAGAAGACAAAATACAGGTCGAATTCAAACTGGATGATACGGCTGTGACAGTGGAAGTCGCAGCGGAGAAAGTAAAGAAAAAAATCTTCACAGTTTTGGCTATTGATGGCGGCGGCATCCGCGGTCTCATCCCAGCCTTAATTCTCGCCTGCATCGAGCAACGGATGGA
Source organism: Candidatus Poribacteria bacterium (assembly GCA_965220065.1). Taxonomy (GTDB): domain Bacteria; phylum Poribacteria; class WGA-4E; order WGA-4E; family WGA-3G; genus WGA-3G. The sequence continues at coordinate 808,150 of OZ244804.1, read as the reverse complement.
GAACCTGCTGGGCAATCGCAACGAGAAATGTCAGTTGCGAATTGCGGATGTCTTTGATCTCATTGCAGGCACCTCCACCGGCGGTATCATCGCGCTGGCACTTACCAAGCCAGACCACATGGGAAGACCCGCATATACAGCAGCAGATTTAGTCGATTTGTATATGGGCGAAGGGGAAAATATCTTCAATAGGTCCGCCATGCACCGTATCTACTCAGGGTATGGATTCCTCAACAAGAAATACCCGGCAGACGGAATTGAGGATATCTTAGAAAGATATTTTAGAGATACCACACTCGATCAAGCCTTCACCCGGGTGTTAATTCCAACGTACGACATGCGAGGTACCTGGGTTCATTGGCAAAATAAATTTGATTGTCAGCGGGGTGGACACCCCCGTTTCTTCAAGAGTTACTCTATAGATGACACACCGCTGGAAAGTCCCTTGATGCGGGACGTAGCCCGTGCTACTTCCGCTGCCCCACCTATTTTGAACCTATTGACCTTAACCTACAGCTGTCTGATCTGCAGCTCGTTGAAACCCTTGTTGATGGCGGTATCTTCGCAAACAATCCCGCAATGTGTGCCTATGCGGATGCGAAACGAATACTACGAAGCGAGGGCAGACCCAATGATCAAATCCAGCTTGTTTCCATCGGAACAGGGAATCTTACGGGTGCTCTGAAGGCAGAAGCGGCGAAGGACTGGGGGAAACTTCGCTGGATAGAGACGCTTATCACAATGATTTTTGATGGTGCTAGCGATACTGTGAACTATCAACTCCAACAATTGATACCTGAAGATAACTATCATCGCTTTCAACCGAAACTCACCTTCGGTAATGATGAGATGGACGATGCGAGTCGCGGGAACTTGTTAGCGTTAAAAGCACTCACAGAAGTTTTTATTAAAAAGAAACGCTGCAAACTAAACACCATCAGTCAACTATTGGTGACGAACCGGTGCTTGAATCTGTGAAAAATGTCAAAGGAGTCTGATGTGTACTGCCACTGGAAATTTAGACCACTCTCTAAACCAATGTATCTTTTCTTCGTCGCGTCCTCACACACTACGATCACATCCCAACTTATAAATCAATCTGGAAAGCCTTGAATTTCGTTAGAGTCTCGTGTATAATTCACATACACTTTATGTCCTTGCTATGCGGAGGTCCCGGATGCACGCAACCTCACAAAACATATTAGAAGCATTTAACCAACTTCCTGAGATAGAAAAACATGCGCTCGCCTCTGAAATCATAAAGCAGGTCGCTCTGCTGGATTTCCCGCCTCTAACAGATGAGGCACTCACGGAAATCGCAGACGCACTTTTCGTTGAACACGACAAAACAGAGGCAGCGGATGCCGAAGCACAACCGAAGTGAAGTCCGGATCGTTGATCTTGGAATGGTAGCCAAAGTCAGACCTTGCCTCGTTATTAGCACACCTGCTCTTATTCAAGATCGCGCACTTGTCACCGTCGTGACGCATACAACGAGCACACCTGGCTCGAGATTTGAAATCCCTATAAAAACGAGATTTCTGGACATCGGTGCTTTCGACGCACAAAGTCTCGTCACAGTCTCAGAAGTGAAGTTCTTGAGAAAATTGGAAAATCTTTAGCCTGAGCAGTTATCCGCAGTTCAGGATGCGGTGCGTCAATGGCTGAAGCTCTAACAAGGCAAGGCACCCGTACCTCAAGCATCAAACCAAATTACCTCTTTAAATTCAAAGCCATTGGCGGCACAACTATCTACGCTTGCCCTTCAATTGCGTCATACAAGTGCGGTTGCGCAGACGCATTGAGACAACGCTTGCCCAACTCACAGAACAGTTCGGGTTTTCTCGTGTGCGTGCGCGGACGCATTGGGGGCTTCAGACCCGAATGAGCCACAAGTTGGGGCATGTCTGCTCAGGGCTTTCCTAAATCGGTGTTTGGGACGACCTTTGATGAAACCTCAAAGACCTCGTTCTCGCATAACCAAAAATCTATGAAATTCTAATTAGCACAAGGTGTGATGTTAATCATATACTATCTTATCCGCAATCGCAAATTAAGCCTTACTGTCGTATTTAACACCCGCACGTAATTTCCGTTCCCGGAATACCTTGTTTACCTTCTGTTTCATAGCCATCACGTTTCCACCAATCCAAACCGCCTATCAACTCCTTAACCTGGAACCCCAATTTCGCCATATTCAGGGCACCTTTGGTGGAGGCATTGCAACCGATACCATCGCAGTAGGTCACATACACCTTAGATTTATCGAGTTCCCTTGTCGTCGCCTCAGACATTGTTCGATGCGGTATATTTATTCCTGTTGGAATGTGTTCCTGCGCATACGCTTCTGGAGAACGCGCATCTATGACAACAATGGACTCTCCGTTATTGAGTGCCTCAAAGAGATCCCAAGAATCGGTCTCATAATTCAATTTCGCCTGATAAAATTCAATAGGATTCATAACTTTCCTTTTACTTTTCACAGATGTACAGAAAATACATGAGTTTTATTGGTCCCGATCCATCTCGCAACTACACTTTTGCCCGGAATCATCACGCCTTCATATTCAAACGGGTCCGTCCCGAAGTTCGCGATTAGTTCAACAGTACTCCCAAACTCGGTGCGTTGAACCTGCCTGTTATCGTCCAACCATTCAAAATCGGTCATCGTTTGACCGCCGATTTCTCTATGCAACGGTGAAAAGAAGGCGTAGTGCCGTTGTATCCACGCTTTATGCTTTGTAAACTCCGCCATGTTCAGATGGTATAACGGCGGGACGTTGTAGAGCAACTCCAACAGTGCTAACGTCTCGATCGCGTTCTCAAATTTGAGGCTTCCAGAGAGCCAATGGTTCGTCGTGATCACGGAATCATGGAACACAATCTGGTAGAGCGGGAGTCGGAAATGTGGGGCAAAATAGAGATACAGATATTTTGATTTGAGAGGCACCTGTTTTATGTGAATTGCCGGACCTTCGGGGGGCCAGTATCCGCCTATATAGTAAGGCGAGGTTTTTTCTTTCATATCTGGATCGCCCCATCCGATGACAGGGACCATCATCCCGTGTGCGAAGTGAATCGTTGATCGCGGCGAATAGGCCGCACCGCCTTCCGAACCGACGACCATGTTATACGTATCCCGAATCCACGCCATACGGGCGAGTCGAGCGTTCATATCATCTAACTGCGTCGCGGGATGGGAGGGCGCATAGTCGTCGAAGAGTTCACCATAAGCATCGCAATCAATGAACCACGTATTGAAGTCCGTTGGCATCTGTCTGATGATGCCGTTGACGCGATCTTCAACATAAGGCTGCGCCACGAGCGGACTTAAGTGATACCCTTTCTTTTTAAAGCCTCGATTCTTCGTGCCATCCGCGTTGACAACCGCGCCAGTCTCGTAAAGCGATAGGTCAAACTGGGCAGTCTCCCATGTGTCCTTTTCATTCGGATGGTGGATACTGTGGTAGGAATCATAGGGTCCGATCAGATAACCGAGTTCTCTCGCTTTCGCGACAGCAGTCGGATGCCGAAATCCGTCTTGCCATGAATCAGCACCGAGCCAGAGTCTGTCCAACCCACTTTCAGCAAGCCGTTCCAGTAGTTTCACAGAGAGACCATCTCCCCACTCATCTGGATGCCGGAGTGTGTCAGGGAACACCGCGTAAAATAGCAGACAGTTGCGTCGGTAGACTTCTATAAGCGATAGCGTTGATACGTCCCGCGAAACTAATTTTTCTGTTTCTGGTGCGGGAGGCATCCCCGTCCACGCGGAGGCATTATAAAAATCAGGCTTCTCAAGTTGCTCACTTATTGCACGGCTCACAACGCGTCGGCTGTTATTAGAAGAGTAATCAGCCCGTGCCACATCTCGAAGAGCTTCCTGTGCCTCTGTGTTCAGTTGTGAAAAGATAAGTTTTCTGACGGTTCCAACTGTAGTTTCATCGTCCGCAAAACTGAGTTCTGTTGCAAACGCCTTCCAATCCGTCACATCGTATTGACTGAGGAGCTTGCCTCCCCAGAGATAGACATGCGCCGCGCCGAGCAATTTTTCCGCCTCTGGAACCTTTTTAATCTTTTCAATAAACGAAACAAACTCACCGTTCTCAATCAACCATTGCCGATATTGCTTGGCAGGTGCAACCGGTGATGCTGTCCCAAGTGAGAGACGCACGCCGTATCTTTTCCGTTCCCAATTCGGCGTGAAGGCGTGTGATACCCGCATCCCTAAGTCAGACGTTGATATCTCACTGAAATGGATTTTATTGTTAAAAGGGTTGGTTAAAATGTAGGTAAGTGTTCTCTCACCGAGATCCAATCCCCAAAACGGCATAGAGAGACCCGCTGTCGTGTTTATCGGTCCCTGATCGCACAAAAAGTCTCGCCATGTGAGGTCATCTTTCGGTACGTAACTCCCCTCAAAGAAGGGGAAAATATAGCCGCGGATGGATTCGGTGTTTTCAATAAGGGGCCAGGTGAAATTTTGCGTGTCGTTTGTGGGGTCATCTTGAATGAATTCGATCGTCAGTGAGTCCGAGCTCAGTTCAACGTGAACGGTAAGAGAGCGTTCCGGCAGTTTCCAACGAACACCGTTGCCTTCATCAGTAAAATCCGTCACAGCACCTAATCCTGTCTGACCCAATGAAGCCTGAACTTTTATGTCCATTCCGGCCGGATAGACGTTCATGGCAAGCGACTGTGGAACGATTTCAATGTCCCAAACATCGCTGCCGAAACGAATACTCTGAAGTGTGTCACTCACACCAATAGAAGTCAACAGAAATATCCCAATAGATAAGATATAAAATTGCAATCTCGACAATAGCGTCTGTCCTCGTCTATTTTATCCCAAACTGCGTCAGATGGCGCGCCATGGAGGGCGCGCCACAGAGAAACCGGTTTACCTTGACAACTCCTCCCACAACGCCCGATAGAAACTCATCACGCGGATGGGATCGGAACTCCCTGCGATTTCTGCCAAACAGTAACCCGAATATCCGGATTCTCTCAACAATGTAAAGAGTTCCCGCCAGGGATACTCGCGCCGGTGTAACTCTGTGATATGCACTAAGCCTATCCTGCCTCTCACACAGTTGAAGTTGTTCAGAATAGAGCCGTCCTCTACTTCACCGAAATTAGAATTCCAGCAGACATAGACGTTATCGTGGTCGGCAACATCAATAATCGTGCGGATATGTGGGAGCTCAGAAGTGCCACCCCCGTGTACTTCCAACCGAATTTGCACACCGAGATTCGCGGCAAATTCACCACACTCGCGCAACGCTAACCCGATCTGCTCCAACGTCTTTTCGACGGGGACTTCGTTGGGAAGTCCATTCGGACGCACCTTTACGCCGGGTGCTCCGACATCCGCGGCGAGTTGAGAATACGCCTTCGTCCCTGCTATATTTCGGCGAAGTACTGCTTGATCCGTGGCATGATAGTCATACGCGGAACCTAAACCGGCGATCTCGATCGGGGAGTCGGCGAATTGTTGTTTTACCGCCGTCCGTTCACTTGCCGAAAGGTCAACCTCAACGCCATGGGCATGTGTCGTCCGTAATTCCACGCCTGAGAATCCTGTTTCTACGCAGTTTTCAATGATTGTAGGGACATCCCAATCTTTCGCCATATTATACGTAACTAAACCAAGCTTCATACTTTAAGTTTTAAGGGCTTGCAAGCTTCGCCCTCCTCCTTATTCAAAAAGTTGTGCGACTTGACACGAAAAACCTTCTACGACATCTTCACCCGTGAGCGTGTCGTTAATTCCTAACACCCTGATAGGCGTTTCAGATCGATACACTCGCACAGTTTGTGAAGTGGGTTCCACAATCCAAACCATTTTCGTTCCCGCCTCTAAATAGTCAAGGGCTTTTCTTACGACACTCCGAAAAGCATCTGATGGCGAGACTACCTCAACAGCAAGATCGGGTGGGTTCGGAAACACCTTACTCAAATCATCTGGCATTCGTTCTGATAGAACAAACGCAACATCTGGCATCAACACCCGGTCCCCAATTTGGAAGCCTGTATCCGAGGTATAGACACGGCCCAGTTGATTCACACGGACGTATGAGTATAAATACCACTGCAAATTAGAACTAATATTACCATGTTCCACTGACGTAGGCGGCATCGGTATTAATTTTCCTTCTACATATTCGTATCCCTCCAAGTCGCTTTGAAGGAATTCTTCCAAAGTCATTGGGTTTCTGTGTTCCGAGGGGTGCACCTCTTGTGTGAATTCGCGAGCGTCTTGTTGATTCATCTCTCATCCTCCTAATTCGTTTACCATGCCTCAACTTTATCTACTCAAAAAGTTGTGCGATTTGACATGAAAAATCTTCAACGACATCTTCGCCAGTGAGCGTGTCATTGCGCGTGAGCACTTTGATGTCTGTTTTAGAACGGTAGATCGTCACCGTTCTGGATAACGGCTCGATTACCCAGACAAGACGGGTTCCCGCGTCCAGATAGGCGAAAACCTTTTCAGAAAGGTTATATTGTAAATCCATCGGTGCAATTATCTCAACCGCAAGATCAGGCGAGTGCAGAAATACATTACTCAGGTCGTCTGGTATCTGGGGTAATAAAACAAAAGCAATATCTGGTATTAGCACACAGTCACCGATCTTGAAACCTGTATAGGGCACATAGATGCGTCCCAATTGATTTTCCCGTACATGCTGACCTAAAGACAAACTGAGATTCATACTAATATTGCCGTGTTCCACTGGCGTAGGCGGTATTGGTATGAGTTTTCCTTCCACATATTCATATATTTCCAACTCACTCTCGAGGAAATCGTCTACCGTCATATCAGTTTCCAGCGGCGCGAGGGATATTGCGGCTTGTTCATAACCGTTTCTTGGTATGTCCATCAGAATTCCTCCGTTTTTGATGCCTACCGTTTTCAATTGTATTATACCGAATTTTTTGATACAATGTTTCTTAAATCCGAAAAAATTAAGGAGAACATCACCATGGCTTATGCACTTGAAGATGAATTCGGTGACATCATCGGCAAAGCCCGACGCGGGCAGAACCTGTCTCCAAGCCAAATCGCTACTGCGACAGGTATCACAGAGGCAGACCTTGCTCGTATGGAACAGTATACCTTAAAACCGGCAGAAACGCAAGTCTATCGACTCGCAGAAGTCCTAAATTTAGACGGCACCAAACTCCTCGATATTGCGACGGAACAGTGGGAACCCGAACCGCCGCAACAGATGAGCGATTCAGATCTTGAGGTTATCACAATTAGCGCGCCGGTGGGAGGATGGCCCGTCAATGCTTATCTCCTCATCTGCCAAACGACCAATGACGCTGCGATTATTGACACTGCCGCGCATCCAGACCTCATCTTGGAACAGGTAGATGCCCACAATGTGAACCCCACTGCGATCCTTTTGACACACGCCCACAGCGATCACACCGATGGGTTACCGAAGATTCAAACCGCCACTGGATGCGATACTTACATCCATACGAACGAACCGAAACCACAGAGCGAAACGAGATTACGTGAAGTGGCACACGGAGACACCCTCACTGTTGGTGAACTCACAGTAAGCGTCGTCAATACCCCCGGACATACGCCCGGTGGATGTAGTTTCATCGCACAGAACGTGGCGTTCGTCGGCGATGCGATCTTCGCTGGTTCTGTTGGCGGTCCTAATATCTCCCTTCAGGATGAAATTGACAGCGTTCGAGACAATCTGTTGTCACTGCCAGACGCTGTTAGACTCTTTCCGGGGCACGGTCCTTCCACTACTGTGGGTGAAGAGAAGTTACACAACCCATTTTTCTAATTTTTTAGGACTTACACACTTCACCGGTAGGGGTGGTTTGTAACCGCATCGATCCGATGGAAGTCAACCCCTGTGCTATCCGAAGATAAACGTCTCATTTTAATTTTCCGTAAGTCCTATTGCTAAAAAACTTGTATAATCCAGAGGCGGTTAGAATTGACCGGAAATCACCGTGAAACGGAGTGGAACGGTGACCAGATTTAATCGTTAAAAAATTGCTCTCATATCTTCTTCAACGCTTTCTCTCGATCGGTTTATCCCTGTTGGCGGTATCGCTGCTTGTGTTCCTGATGGTGCATCTCATTCCCGGCGATGCCGCCGTCGCTATTTTGGGGGAACGCGCAACCGAAAAGGCACTCATCAAACTGCGAGAAGAGATGGGACTTGATAAGCCTTTGTATCACCAATACGCCAAATTCTTGTGGGATGTCGCACACCTTGACTTCGGACGCTCCTTCAAAACAAAACAACCCGTCGTCGAAGAAATTAAACGTTATTTCCCAGCAACGGCTGAGCTAACCCTCGCGGCAATGGCATTTTCGATCTTGTTCGGTATTGCGGCAGGTATCATCGCGGCGGTCTCTCGCGGAACGTTTTTAGACTATTTCTCCATGTCAATATCCCTCGCTGGTATCTCTATGCCAATCTTCTGGTTGGGATTGATGCTTATCTTGCTTTTCTCCTATTTCCTGCCGATACTACCGAGCACAGGACGACTGGATGTCGTATTGGATTTAGATGTCCAATCGCGCACAGGTTTCTATCTCATTGATACCCTCCTTGCTGGAAACTTCGCCGCTTTTCGGAACGCCATTACGCACCTCATCCTCCCCGCGATAACGTTAGGCACGATCCCATTAGCAATTATCGCTCGCATGACCCGATCCAGTCTCCTTGAGGTGCTAAACCAACCCTACATCATGACGGCTTACGCGAAAGGTTTACCGCGGTGGAAGGTCATCGGTAAACATGCAATGAAAAATAGTATGGTGCCTGTCCTGACAATTATAGGCTTGGAGTTCGGTTATTTATTGGGGGGAGCGATTTTAACCGAGCATATCTTTTCTTGGCCCGGACTCGGTTCATGGTTACGCGCCGCCGTCGAGGCTCGTGATGTTCGCGCAGTGCAAGGCGGTGTGCTTTTCGTCGCATTGATCTTTATGCTCGTCAACCTTATCGTGGACATGCTGTATGCATACTTTGACCCACGTATCCGAGTCGGAAACGAAGCCAGATGAACGCCACAAGAACCGTTACCAGTCAACAATACGTCCTTCGGAAACTCTTAAGACACCGTTCTGCCACCATTGGTGCGTCTATCATATTGTTCTTCATTATCGTCGCCATTTTCGCGCCGCTTATCGCAACACACGATCCAAGACACGCCAACATCGCTGAACGCCTCAAAGACTCATCCGGTACGTACTACCTCGGCACAGATGGTGTCGGACGTGACATCTTCAGTAGAGTTGTCTATGGAACGCGTATATCGCTGAAGGTCGGACTGATCGCGATGTCATTTTCCATCGGATTCGGGACCCTTTTCGGGGCAATTGCAGGCTATTACGGTGGAAGACTCGACAACCTAATCATGCGCGTGATGGATATGATGCTCGCGATGCCGAGTATCCTTCTCGCGATGGTCATTGTCACCATTTTAGGGCAGAGCCTTACGAACGCGATTATCGCCGTTTCTATTGTATATATTCCGCAATATGCCCGAATTTTGCGCGCCGCTGTCCTGAAAGTCCGAGAGTTAGATTATGTCGTCGCCGCGAAGGTCATCGGTGCCAGCAACAGCCGTATTCTTCTCGCCACGGTTCTCCCGAATTGTATCGCACCGTTGATTGTCCAAGCGACTTTAGGTATCGGTGCCGCCATTTTGGATGCCGCTGGACTGAGTTTCCTCGGACTCGGTGCTGAGATTGGCGAACCCGAATGGGGGGCGATGCTCAATGAAAATCGCAAGTTTATCCGCCGCGCCCCCTTGGCTGTTACCGCTCCCGGTATCGCTATTTTCCTTATCGTCTTGGGATTCAACCTGCTCGGGGACGCGCTCCGAGATGCCCTTGATCCGCAAATTGATTGAGGTTAGATGCTACAGACAAACAACAAACTGTCAGATTTTTTTGACACCTCCTGCTTTTTGTGATATAATTCAATGCAAATTTAGCCCAGTGAGGTTTTTAGTATCTGATGAAATCTGCTTTAAAGTCTCAGATTTTGAAAATGAGTCTCAATATCACGAGGCTGAACTTAACATGGAATACCCACCAACCGCATTCCCTACTCAATTCGGGAAACCTACAAATCACGTTTTATACATTCCTGATCCTCATGAGTGTTCTACTCTACCTCTGCGTCAACTCTGCTGAAGCCGCTACACGGGAATATTGGATTGCCGCCGAGAAAGTTGAATGGAACTACGCGCCGAGCGGAGAAAATCTCATCAGACCAAATATGGGATTGGACGTTTGGGGCAAAGCACTTGTATACGAAAAATACCGATACTTCCAATACACAGACGACACCTACACGACGCAAGTCGAACAACCTGTGTGGATGGGCATCCTCGGACCCCAACTACACGTTGTCGAACGGGATAGCGTTCGGGTGCATTTTCTGAATCGTGCAGACAAACCCCTCAGCATTCACGTACACGGGCTACAATACGACGAAGAAAATGAAGGTGCCGATATGAAGGGATCTGGTGCCGCCGTGCCACCAGGAGGAACGTTTACCTATCACTGGGAAGCAGATAGCGATGCGGCTCCCGGTCCGAACGATCCGTCGTCTATCGTCTGGCTTTACCATTCACATGTCGATGCAGTCACGGAAGTCTATGACGGTTTAATCGGAACCATCGTCGTCACCAAAAAAGGGATGGAACGCTCAGAGGACGATCCGCGTCCCAAAGATATCGATAAGGCGTTCACGACCCTGTTTCTCATCTTCAATGAAAACGACCGCACCATCGTCGAAAGTGGCAAAAGCGCGGAATACGACTCTCCTGAGGAGGCTGAAGAGGGAAACCTTAAGCACGCCATTAACGGCTATATCTTTGGCAATCTGCAAGGGTTGGAAGTTCAACAAGGCGACCGAGTACGTTGGTATCTTATCGGGTTAGGCACTGAAGTCGATATGCACACCGCACACTGGCACGGTCAGACGGTGCTAAATGCTGGAAAACGCACTGACGTGGTAGATCTACTTCCCGGCTCTATGGTTACAGTAGATATGACGGCGAAAACCCCCGGCAACTGGCTCTATCACTGCCATGTTGCCGATCATATTACAGCAGGTATGAATACACGTTGGCGCGTGGCACCCAAACCTCGACAAAACACGCATTAAGTTCCTATTCAAAAACTTTGAACCTTTCGCAATTAAATCTGACTAAATTCATACCAGATTTGATTGAACGACAGTCTATAGGACTTATACACACTGCTCTTTTGTAGCATAAACTGTTAGTTTGTGTTTCCGTTACACGTACGAGATTTTTAGCGGGCACAATCGAGTAGAGCATGCTATGGTCAAAATTGCGTAAGTCCTGGTCTATTAATTACCAAAGGAGATATTATGTTTAACAACCGATCCAGTTTATTCAGTTATTGCGCACTTGTTTTGCTCTTATTCACCTTCATCGGGACAGTTCACGCCGAAACGTTGACCCTCTACTCCGGACGAAGCAAAAGTCTCGTTGAACCGATTATCAAACAGTTTGAAGAGAAGAGTGGCATCCAAGTAGAAGTGAGTTATGGTGGAACGACCCAACTCGCTGCCGCAATCCTGACTGAAGGCGACAAAAGTCCAGCCGCCCTCTTTTGGGCACAGGACGCTGGTGCACTTGGTGCCGTCAGCAAAAAAGCGATGTTCGATAAATTACCAGAATCCATCCTTACACAGGTCCCTTCAGGATTTCGTGACGCCGAAGGCTTCTGGATAGCAACAAGCGGTAGGGCGCGTGTGCTCGCATACTCTCCAGAGCGCGTTAAGATGGAAGAACTCCCCGAAAGTATCTTCGATTTAACACAACCCATGTGGAAAGGCAGAGTCGGTTGGGCACCGACGAATGCGTCCTTTCAGGCATTTGTCACTTCTCTACGCGTACAGGTAGGTGAAGAACGAACAAAAGAATGGCTCCGCGGCATGAAAGCAAACGGTGTGAAAAAATATGCGAAGAACACCCCTATTATAGAGGCACTCGCGGCAGGAGAAATTGATGTCGGTTTGCCGAATCACTACTATCTCCTTCGCTTCAAAAGCAAGGATTCCGATTTCCCCGTAGAACAAACCTTTTTTAAGGGAAGTGATCCGGGCAACCTCGTCAATATCGCTGGTATCGGATTATTGAAAAGCAGCAAAAATAAAGAAGCCGCACTGAAATTTGTGGAATTTCTGCTATCCCATCAAGCGCAGCAATACTTCACCAGCGATGTCTTTGAATATCCCGCCATTGAGGGTGTAACGCCGCACGCGAGCCTGATCCCCCTCTCTGAACTGCTTCAATTGGCACCGACTTTCAATCTCAATGATATGGACGACCTCGATGGTACAGTCAAACTGTTGAGAAACGTTGAGATTCTATAGACACAACAACCTGTCGGCAGTTGAGGGAACTGGAATTGAATGTCAAAACCCAAAACAGTAAGTGTCAACTATTCTCTCCTCATACCGGCAGTTGTGGTAGGTGCTGGTGGATTGATCCCACTGGTTTACCTATTCGTCAAAGCGTTTTCTGCGGAAGGCACTGCACTTGTGCAGATCGTCTTCCGCTGGCGAAATGCCCGACTTTTCTTTAATACACTCCTGCTAACCGCCGGTGTTCTCGCGTTAGATCTTCTTTTGGCAACCCCCGCCGCATGGTTAACAACCCGAGTGAATCTGAAGGGGAAACGCTTCTTTACGGTGCTTTGCGTTTTACCACTCGCTATTCCAGGCTATGTCATGGCATACGCGTTGCTGGCACTCGGTGGGAATACCGGTATCGTTGCCCAATTTTTTGGAAAGAGCATCCCGCGCCTCAGCGGTTACTGGGGCGCACTTCTCGCCCTTAGTGCCTACACGAGTCCTTACCTTTTTTTAAATCTGCGTACCGCCCTGTTAGGTCTCGACCCAAGCCTTGAGGAATCCGCTCGAAGTCTTGGCTACCGATATCGCGAAACTTTTTTTCACATTATCCTTCCGCAGTTGCGTCCTGCGCTTTATGCGAGCAGTTTACTCATTAGCCTACATGTCCTCGGGGACTTCGGCGTCGTGTCATTGATGCGGTATGAGACCTTTAGTTACGCGCTTTACACAGAGTATACGCTCTCTTTCGAGCACATCTATGCGGCGTGGCTTGCGCTCATGCTCCTCGTATTTACCGGATGCCTGCTCTATCTAGAGGCAAAATTGCTAAATCGAGTGGTTCTCCACCGAGCAGGAAGTGGGGTTTCCCGTCAACTGTCGCAGATCCCACTCGGTCCGTGGCGAGTTCCCGCTTACCTATACCTCAGTGTGATCTCATTCGCGACTGTGGTTGTTCCAGCGGGTGCCGTACTCCTTTGGATGTTCAGAGGATTCGATACTGCTGTGTTGGAAGGGCTTGTGAATGCCCTCATCGGTTCACTGTCGATTGCGATACCCGCAGGAATTCTGTGTGCGTTTCTGGCGGTTCCGTTCGCCTATGTAGGTGTCCGACACCCCTCACGACTGTCAAACATGTTAGGGCGTGTCGCCTATATTGTTTATGCCATACCGCCGCTCGCCTTCGCACTGTCGCTTATTTTTTTTGTCTTAAATACGCTGACTTTTATCTACAAAACGTTACCCGTGTTAATCTATGCGTGTACCCTACATTTTCTCGCGGAAGCCATCGGACCGGTACGGAGTTCGCTCTACCAAGCCTCACCCAATTTAGAAGAAGCCGCTCGATCGCTTGGGTATTCACGGCTACAAGCATTTTTCAGGGCACTGCTCCCAATTCTCACGCGTGGCATGCTGACTGCCACAGCACTCGTTTTCCTGGCGACGATGAAAGAATTACCGCTTACCTTTCTTTTATCGCCAGCTGGATATGAAACACTCGCGCTCAACGTCTGGAGTTACACATCAGAAGCAATGTTCGCCGAAGCGGCACCTTACGCACTCGCGATTCTGGTTTTTTCAGGGATATTCGTTGGTGTCCTAATTCGCCATGAAGAACAAACTCAAGAATAGTTACTATAAAAACAATAGGAGAAACAAATTATGACACGTCTCATAAATGCCATCTATAGAACTTTCACACTCGCCCTACTCCCGCTCGTGATGCTCGGTTGTCTGTCCATAGCAGCGCAAAACACAGTCCGTGTCGACGGTGGTATGAAACAGACGTTTGAAATGTCTGAGGGTGGTACAGGTGCAATTCAGAAGTGGATACTTCCTGAAAGACGTTCTATCAGTCGAATCGAGATCCACTTTGATCCCATTGAGCCCCTGCGAAACATGACCGTCTACGCCCGAATGGGTGAAGACAATTGGCGAGTCGTCAAGGCAATCAAAACGCCAGTGCGAACATCGCCCTATATCATTCGGGCTCCGCTCTCCACAGACGCTATCCGTGTTGTGTTGTCATCGTCAATGGGGGTTACAGGAATGATTGACCGTATAGTGCTCTATGGAGCAGAATCGAGTACATCAACGGAATAGGTATTCCATTAATTTATGGTGAATCCTAAAAAGACATAGACATCTTAAAGCACCTTCTCCGCTGGCGGGGTTTCTAACCTCGCCTCTTTAATTCGCCTTTTTGACACAATTTTTCAACAATTTCTACATCTATCTGTCTAATTGTGGTAGACTATAATACTATCCTCTCATTGGCAGACTGGAATGCATATAATATTTGATTTTTTAACGCTACCCCCACTTGTAACGCTTGGTGCTGACGCCCTCAGAGTGTTGCTCTCATTTGCGCTGGGCGTTTTCATTGTTAACATCTACTGGTGGACCCACGCCAAAGTCCCACAAAAATCGTTTACCGACACACTCATCATCCTATGTATGTTGATTTCTGTGGTGATGGTGGTTATCGGTGATAGCATCGCAAGGGCGTTTAGCCTTGTAGGTGCATTGTCTATTATCCGATTCCGGACGGCTATTCAAGATCCCCGTGATATCGGCTTTGTATTTTACGCGTTAGCAGTTGGAATGGCAGTCGGTGCGGGGAACCCATCTGTTGCAATTCTGGCGACCTTTCTCATCGGTATCATTATCCTCTGCATGTACCATTGGCATCAACGTTTCGGCAACGATAATGAGTTCAGCTTAGAATTCTGCCTACCACCGAATCAGACATCTGAAACGATCTATAGTCCAGTTTTCAACAAGTACTTAACCTACGAACGTCTACTCGAACAACGGATCAAAAAATCACAGCAGGTTGAACTCACATTCCGGGTTAGATTGGCAAATCCACAGGAATGGCTTGCTTTTTTTAACGAACTTTCAGGGATTGAACACGTCACAGAGGTAAAAATGGATAAAGAGTAAACATAGGGTGCGGAGAAACCGCGAACTTTTCTATCTTATCCGAATCTAAAATCGAAAAGGAGAATACCATGAAACAACTGAAAACAATATCACTCATTGCGCTCATAATTATGGGTTGGGCAATACATGCCAATGCTCAAGACAACCAGGAACCCTCAAAACTCTCGACTGACCAGAAGCGGTTTGACCTTGATGGAAACGATGCTCTTAGTGATGAAGAGAACGATCTCATGCACCGGGTTACGAGTATCGAAGCACTCACAGGCAATAAACTGACCCCAGAAGAGATTAAGCGAATGCAGGATGACCAAGGTCCTGACATGGGCTTCGGAGGTCCCCCAGGTGGGATGCCCGGTTTTGGCTTTGGGGGTGGACGCGGTGGACGACGCGGACCGCAACCGCCAGAAAAACTGGTCAATCAATTCGACGAAGATAAGAACGGAAAACTCACCGGTGCCGAACGGCAAGCGGCACTCGATGCGCGCGGGGGTGGAACTGTGTCTCTCATGAGCGAAGAAAGTTTACGTGAAGGTGTTCAGAACGATGTACAGACAAGCCTCAATACCGTGCCAGAAGGTTCACCCTCACTCTACGACGCACAAACACTCCGTACGCTTTATCTCCGATTCCACCATGAAGATTGGTACGAACAGATGGGTTCGTTTTACCGCACGGATATTGAAGTTCCGGCAGAACTGATTGTCGATGGAAAGGTCTACCCGGAAGTCGGTGTCCATTTTCGAGGTACTTCCTCCTACTTTACAGTCGGATCGGAGAAAAAATCCTTTAATGTTGCCGTTGACTACGGTGAAGATGGGGAACGTCTCTATGGTTACAAGACGCTCAATCTACTCAACGGACATGTTGATGCGTCGTTCCTGCGTGAAGTACTCTACAATCAAATCTCCCGTGACTATATCCCCGCAATGAAAACGAACTTTGTGAAATTGGTTATCAACGGTGAGAATTGGGGCGTCTATATCAATCTCCAACAATACAACAAGGATTTTCTCGCCGAGTGGTTCGGTACAAGAGGGGGTATCCGTTGGAAGATAGGTCCCGGTAGAGGTGGAGCGTTGACTTATGCTGGAGACGATCCTTCCGCATATCAAGAAACGTATCAACTCAAAACCAGGAATGTCGAAAACCCATGGGAAGGTCTTATCGCACTCACGAAAATGCTTGACGATTCCACACCTGACGCGGAACTGGTGGAAAATCTTCCATCCGTACTTAATATCGACCAGGTGCTGTGGCAACTCGCTGTTTCAAACGTCTTTATGGATGACGACGGCTACATCCACAAAGGCGGTGATTACGCCCTCTATCAAGATGTCAACGGCAGATTCCACCTCATACCGCACGATAACAATGAAAGTCTCAGGTTTGGTCGATCAGGTCGTGGGGGTCCCGGCGGTGGAGGTCCCGGTGGCTGGTCATGGGGGGACTTAGAAAATGGGCTGGTATCTCCTATCGCCCATGAAGACAACGCCGCACGTCCGCTTATCAAGCGATTGCTCTCAAATCCGCAGTGGCGCGCACGATATCTCGCACACGTCCGAACCGTTGCGAATGAATGGCTCGATTGGGAAGTGTTTGAACCGATTATCAAGGAATATCAAACGCTTATTGATGCAGAGGTTCAGCGAGACGATAAGAAACTTTATGGATATGAAGAATTTGTAACCGGTGTTCCCGCGGACCTTGAGCGGTTTGTGAACCAACGCCGCGAGCATCTGAGCAATCATCCTGAACTCAGCAAGCCGGCACCGAAGATTGTTTCGATTGAGATCGGATCTGACACGCCTCCCGTAGCGAATCAACCCGTCTCGGTTAAAGCAACACTTGACAAATCAGTTGCCACCGACGCGGTTTTATTGTATTATAGTACCGATCGGTATGCAGTTTTCAATCAGATGACTATGGCAAAAGAAGGGAATAACTATGTTGGACAGATCCCCGGCTTTCCCGCAGACACCACAGTCTACTATTACGTAGAGGCAAACGCCGTCAAGACACACGGGACAACTGCCTTTTCACCCGCAAGATCAGAGCAAGGCGCGGCGCAGTACCGAATTGGTGTTCCCGTTGCAAAAGAGACGCCAGTTGTCATCAACGAACTCATGGCAGTCAATACCAAGAGTATTGCCGACCCGCAAGGACAACACGAGGACTGGCTTGAGTTGCACAACCTCACCAGGGACGTCGTGAATCTTACGGGGATGTATCTATCAGATAAGACGGACAATCCCAAAAAATGGGCGTTTCCTGAGAATACGACGATTCCTGCACAAGGCTATCTCCTTGTGTGGTTAGACGAAGACGGCAAAGCCGATGTCGGACTCCATGCGAACTTCAAGTTGTCTCGTAACGGTGAGACTGTGATGCTCGTTGATACCGATACGCGTGGTAACCAAGTGCTTGATGCAGTGACGTTTGAAAAACAGGAAAAGGATGTTGCTCTCGGCAGATGGCCAAATGGTAGTGGCAAACTCAAACAGCTCCAAACCACGCCGGGTAAAGAAAACGTGCTTAAATAGATAGGGCTTATGCACTTCACTGGTAGGTGCGGTTACACACCGCACCGATCCCAGAGTGGTAAGACCTGATAAAGTAAAACGAACTTTTTGTTTCGTTAGAGGTCTAATGGAACAAGAAAACCATTTAGTTTCCCCTTATATTCAGAATTTTGCTTGATTTAAGCGAAATCTTAGGTTTGAAGAATCAACACTGTTGGGAAACTGAACGGCTCTGAAGAAAATAAAAAGCATGTTCTTTATACTGGGAATTTGGAGAAGAAGTATGTCCGTTGCAACCCTTACAGCTACTATGGAAACCTATTCGGAGATAAGCAAGACAGAAGAATTAGATCTCGCGCAGGAACGTGAGGTTGTTTTGCGCTGTCAAAAGGGCGACGCTGATGCAATGGGAACCCTCGTGATTCAATATCAACACTGGGTTTACAACATCGCTTACGGTATGCTCGGTCATCACCAAGATGCTGAAGATGTCGCGCAAGATGCATTCCTCTCCGCATGGGAGAACATCGGGAAATTCCAATTCCGTTCCCGATTTTCCACATGGCTCTACCGCATCGTGAAAAACAAATGCCTCAACCACATCGACCAGTATCAACGCAGGAAAACCGACCCAACAGAAATTGATGATTCACAACCGTGGGTCCCCCTTGATACAGTAACACCCGAAGAGGAAGCACTCCGTACCGAAGAGAAAGAAATTGTTCACGCTGCCCTCGCAAAACTCAAGACCAGTCATAGAGAGATCCTTGTACTGAGAGAACTCCGAGATCTACCTTACGAAGAAATATCTGAAATTCTGGGATGCACACTCGGACGCGTTAAATCCCGGTTACATGAAGCCCGAAAGGCACTCAAAAAAGAACTGGAGCGAGTCAAGTGGTAAACACCTTCTACCACTATCCTCGATTGAAGACATGAACCATAAAAAAATTCAAGAGGAATTATCCGCCTACTTAGATAACGAATTAACACCGAGCAGACGTAAGCAGATCGAAGCACATCTGCGTTCCTGCGACGAGTGTTCCGATATGTTGGCGGCATTCCAAGAGAATCGCCGGACGATCGCAAATATCGCACACCCAGTGCCGTCAACACTTAAAGATGGCGTGATGGCAAAAATACACACGCAGTTTCAAGATGAACTCTCCGCCTATTTAGACAATGAATTGGCACCTGCGATGCGCGATCGGATTGAAGCACATCTGCATTCCTGCGACGAGTGTTCCAATATGCTGGCAGCGTTCCGCCAAAACCGAGAGCGGGTTAAAACACTTGAACATCCCGCGCCAGCATCCCTTGAAAACGCAGTGATGGCGAAAATACGCCAGCAAGCCGCACAGACACGCAAAGAGGAGGCACCTACCCGTTCCAGATGGATACCCGACATAGGGCGATGGATGCCCGATCTTGGACGTTGGTTCCTCCGCCCTGTTACAGCAGGTGCAACCGGTTTCCTGACGCTTGTCCTGATTTTAGGGGCACTCTACTTTTATCCAAATGGATCGCAATACGAAGAGACTCTCGATTTCTACTTCGGGCTACACACCGAACAATTAGTAGACAACACATTTGATGCAAACATCGGTATCTCCTTTAGCACAACGGCTTCGGAAGACTCCATATTCACAGAAACTGCCGATGACACTGAACTGTTCCTGAACCTGTATCTGGAGGATGTCGGGAATTAAATTGCTGAGTCGGAACCAAATAGGTGAATCTATGCGAATATATACATATTCAATCCTTCGCAAGGGTTTAAAACCTAAATACTATCTCCTGTGCCTGCCAGTTTTAGTTTTTTTTCTCTGGTCACCGCAAACACTTTCAGCTGACATTGGTACGCTTGAAGGCATTGCAGAAGCCGAGCGTGATGTCAACTACGTGGGAGTCCGTTTGAGGACGTTCATTTCATCAAGAGGTACACGCACCTTTGAAGAACTCGTCATCCATAAATCCCCAGATATTTCCTACGGGAAGGAACTCTCTGTGGTAGGTGAACGTAGATCGTTCGGAGGTCCACGCGATGACGAACGTCAAAATGAAAATCGTAGAGATAACCGCAGAAGAGACCGCGATGAGAGCCGCAGAAACGGTCGAGATAGGGATCACGCACATCACAAATGGCATCAGGTTAAAAGTTTCTTCTCCGAAAAAGACGTCAAGCTGATTGCACAAAACTACAACTTGGAAAAATCGCCGTCTACAGAAGAAATAGCGAATTACGAAACCGACCTGCTAACAATTACCCCTAAATTCGCTGGCAGAGCCACACATCGGATTTTCTTTGCGCGTAAAAACGGGGTTATTCTGCGGATAGAAGCACTCGATCCCGAAGGTGTGCTTCGGGCAATGTCCGTTTATACCCGAATCAGTTTTGACCCTGAAATCGTGGAACGAAAATGGGAAATCTTTCAAAAAGAGATAGAACCTGAACCGCAACGGAGCCATTCAATTTCGCTTGCCGAAGGAGAAAAGATACTCAAAACCAAACCCATCCAGCCTGAATACTTGCCACCGGGATTCCAGTTGCAGGATATTCATAGCATAAAAGACAAGCAGAATACCATCCATCTGATCTACACAGATGGCTTGTTACGTTTCTCCATATTTGAAACAACGGACAAGCGAGCGCGGCGCGGCAGTGAAAGACGTAGAGGCTCAGATGTCATTGAACTTGACGGCACGCACGTTCATAAACATCAGCGCGGACCAACACACGCTTTCAGCTGGTCAAGCGCGGATATCCGCTTCTTCCTGTTCGGGGCAATGCCTGCGTCCGAAATGCAGAAAGTCGTCGAATCCATTATTCAGAAAACAAGGAAAAAATAGGGAGAGGATTATGCAAATGCACCATGTTCTTATGTTAGGCATTATTGTCACAGGTTTATTGTTCATTGGAAACGCGGGTGCCGATAGTATAAAGTCTCAACTCGAAGCATCACCGCGCCATGGCGAATGGGTGAAAATAACAACCACCGATGCGCGGACCGTCAACGCATTTGTTGTTTACCCTGAAGTGAAAGAACCCGCCACGGCTATTATCGTCATCCACGAGATTTTCGGACTTACCGATTGGATCCGTCTTGTCGCAGACAGACTTGCCGCTGAAGGATTCGTCGCAATCTGTCCCGACCTGCTTTCCGGTATGGGTCCTGAGGGTGGTGGTACAGAAAGTTTCGATTCCGGTGATGATGTCCGACGGACGATCCGCGAACTCTCTCCCTCCCAAGTCGCATCGGATCTGGATGCCGTCCAGAAATACGTCCGAGACCTACCTTCAACGAATGATAATGTTGCCGTTTCAGGATTCTGTTGGGGAGGTGGACAAACGTTCAGTTACGCCGTCCATTCCGATACAATCGCCGCTGGTTTCGTATTCTACGGTCGCGCCGCACCCATAGAAGATGTCCCCAAAATATCAGCACCGGTCTATGGCTTCTACGGCGAGAGCGACAACCGTATCAATGCCACGATTGATGCCACAAAAGCCGCCGCGGATGCCGCAAGTGTTACCTACGAACCCGTCATCTATGAAGGTGTCGGACACGCCTTCCTGAGGCGCGGTATGGCAGAAGACGCCAACGACGCACAAAAATCCGCCACCAAAGCCGCATGGGAGCGGTGGGTATCCCTCCTTGGAGGCCTTTAAACAGTTCTATAAACTTTTATCGTAAATATAGGGGCGGATCATAATCCGTCCCTATATTTTTTCCGAAAAAACTTGACATTACAATAAACCTTATGGTATCTTTAACTCAGGTATAATAGGAAGGGAATCTCCAAAAATCCCAGAGATTAACGCGTGCTAAATTCTCAACAAACGAGGTGAACAACTTGAGGCATTTGGTTTTGAACGGTTAGATGCTCTACATCTTGCTTGTGCTGAAAGTGGGAACGCTGATGTTTTTCTCACAACAGATGACTCGCTACTCAAAACAGCAAAACGCGTCAATACACAACTTCGCCTTCGGGTTGAATACCCGGACAGATGGTTACAGGAGGAAACAGGACATGAATACAAGAAATATGACTGACGAGGAAATTTACGAAGTTGGGCTTAAATTATTGTCTGAGAAACTTGGTGCAGCTGGAATGATTCGATTCCTTAGGCAGTGTGAACAAGGCACAGGCAATTTTACAGAGGAACGCAAGGAGTGGATCGCTGATGAACCCGACATCAGGACGATCGCAAAACGGATACAACGGAACCATCAAATGTAGAACAGACTTGCTCAGGGAAAGACGCGATTCTTTACTGGTAAAAGCCCCTATGGTTGCGAAACTCCCTATCTGAGAAAGAACATATATGGCAGACCGACTTAAAGACAAAATCGCAATTATCACCGGTGCAGCGCGCGGAATCGGTGCGAAAAGTGCAGAGTTCTTTGCACGCGAAGGTGCCGCTGTGGCTATCTGGGACTTGAATGCCGAACGCGGCGAAGCAACCGCGCAGCAGATCCGATCCTCTGGTGGAAATGCTCTTTTCTGTGAGTGCGACGTAACCGACACGGCGCAAATTGAACGTGCCGTTGCCCACGTCACCTCTGAACTCGGCACCCCCAATGTACTCTTCAACAACGCCGGTATCGCTGTCGTCGGCGAATTAGAAGAGATTTCCGAAGACGACTGGGATCACCAATACGCCGTCAACGTGAAGAGCATCTATCTCGTCTCACGGGCGATAATTCCATTGATGCGCGAAGCCGGCGGCGGCTCGATCATCAACATGGCGAGTGAATCGGCGTACGTCGGGTTCCCGATGCACCCTGCCTATACCTCCTCCAAAGCCGCCGTGGTACACCTCTCACGAAGTATGGCGGTTCGGTACGCTGAAGACAATATCCGTGTCAACAGTCTCTGTCCCGGGACAATCAACACCGAACTCTACCAAGAATTCCTATCAAAACAACCCGATCCAGAAGCAATTAACAAAGAGATCAAAGAGATGCATCCGTTGGGCATCGGAGAGCCGGAAGACATCGCTTGGGCGGCGGTCTATTTAGCCTCCGATGAATCCAGATACATGACGGGTGCCCCGATGCTCGTCGAGGGTGGAATTCTTTCGCTCTAAACGATATTTGGCAATCCTATCGTTTATTCAGAAAACACCTCCCAATACTTCCCTTTCAGGATACACCAAAGGGGATAGATTCAATCTATCCCTTTCTTCATTTCCCCCAATTTCTGCAGAATATGCAACCATTTCGTCCTTAACTCCCGTCATTATATATCATGAAATGTTCCACTGATATTGGCAAATAAGAGGAACACAGGGTCAAGGTGATTGCACAAATCTGTGCATGTCCCGCTGTTGCTTGCCCTATTTGGTGCAGTGTTTTTCCAAGTGTTTGTCCTAAAGATTGTCTAATTTCACATTTAGCGCACTATTTCGGAGTGGCACACAAATTGCAAATCACTGTTTATGTTTACCGTTTCAATGGAAACTCAACAAACTATACATAACCCAAGTTGGTGCCTCATAGGTTTTTCGCGTAAAATTCCCGTCCTTACCTTCCTAATACCATTTCTAATTGATAATTTCTCTTAAAAGGGTTTCCTACCGTTTTTGGTTATGTCCCGTGCGGTTAGGTGAAAGACCCTACCGGGCCTGGGTGAACGGTGAGGCGAATGCAATATAAACTTTTGGAGATGGTATAAGGTGCTATGTCTATAGAAAAATTGTATCAAATTCCTTTCTCTTTAAGATTTTGAACCCTTTCTACGCCAAGATTTCGTCTTAAAGGAATAGAGGGTGTGAATCGTATGCCCTGCTTAGTTTTGCGAGGTTTTGCATTTGATGAGGAGGCCCCCATGAAAAGGGAAGACGATGTTCAATTGATTTACAGAATATTATCGGGCGACGCAGCAGCGTTTCGCGTTTTAGTCGAAAAGCACCAAAAGAGTGTTCACGCGCTTGTGTGGCGAAAGATCGGGGACTTTCACTATGCTGAAGAGATCACACAAGACACCTTCCTTCGAGCCTATAAGAAACTCTCAACGCTCAAAGATCCGAATCAATTTACTGGATGGCTTTATGTCATCGCAAATCGACTCTGTATTGATTGGCTCCGAAAGCAAAAGTTTACGATGCAATCGTTGGAGGATACACCTGTGGAAGAAATTGACAGAGCCGCTTATGCACATCATATATCCGAGCAACGACAGACGGAGATTGCCGAGAATCGCCGTGAAATCGTGAAACAACTGCTATCAAAGCTGCCAGAGAGTGAGCGCACAGTTGTGACGCTCTACTATCTCGGCGAGATGACAACGAAAGAGATTGGTAAATTCTTGGGGGTGTCGGTGGATACGATTAAGACTCGGCTCCGACGCGGACGAAAACGCTTGCAGGCGCAACAGGTAGAACCTTTCGTTTCTGAAACACTCGGCGCTATTCAATTCCCCGCACACATAACCGATCGGATCATGCAGCAAGTCGCCGACATGGGTCCCGTACAACCACCGGTTGGTAAACCTTTGCTACCGTGGATAGTTTTCGGCACGGTTGTCGTTGTGGTTATGGCAATGCTCGGTGTGAGTAACCAGTATCTCGCTCGGTTTCAGAAACCGTATAGTTTTGAGGCAGAATCTGAACCGACTATCGAAATCATTGATGCGTTTATCGTTCTTGATATTGCGGCAAAACCATCAGTACGAAATCAAGGCGGACGGGTTGATACCCCCCAAGAAAGCAGAGGTGTCGGCACTCAAGTCTCCGATACGACCTCAGCATCTCTTACATCAGGGGATACCGTCACGTTTGCCCGCACAGCAGAACTTAAAATCGAGCAAACTTTGACCCAAGCGGATGGCTTAGCATCCGATAGGGTTCTTACTGTTTTTGAAGACAGCCACGGCACGGTATGGTTTGGAACGACTGATGGACTCACCCGTTATGACGGCAAGAATTTCCAAACCTTCACAACAGAAGATGGCTTAGCACAGAACACGATAGGGCTTATCTTTGAAGATCAGCGAGGCATGCTTTGGTTTGCTGATGGTGTACTCTCAAATTTTCTGGAGAGAGGAAAGCCTATAGACGTGTCATGGATGGAAACGCCATTGAGTGAACTCGATATCGCACAGCATAATGAAATGCCCGAAGGAATGACAAGACGTATTCCATCAAAAGGCGTGAGTCGCTACGACGGCGAAAAGTTCAGGATTTTTACGACAGCCGACGGGCTCGCTGGTGATACCGTTAAAGATATCTTTGAAGACGAAACTGGTACGCTTTGGTTCGCGACATCGTTTGGTGTGAGTCACTATGATGGGGAAACTTTCAACACTATTACCGTGAACGGACCGATGGGGATGGATGTATTACCTGACTGGTGGAGTCAAATCACGGCAATTGCGCAGGATACCGCAGGCAATTTTTGGTTTGGAAGCACTGCTGGTGTTACCTACTACAATGTCCAAACGACCCGTTTCCGTCATTTTGCTGTTGATTCGGATTTCGCCCCTTTCCAAGAGATGGGGCAAGCACGAAGCGTACACATAACGGATCTGCAGTTCGATGCGAACGACAACCTTTGGATGAGTCAAAGGGGTCGGGGCGAAGAGGATAGCGGCATTCGTCGATTCAATGGCAAAACACTGGCAATTTTTCCGCAAAGTGAGCAACTGCCGATGAATAGCGTTGACAACATTCTGCAGGATAGGAACGGTAATCTTTGGTTTACTGGTGTTAAGAATGCGGAGAACCAGCCACCAATGAGACACGAAACCGAAGATAGTGTTAGCTTGGTTTTTCCTGAAGCTGAATCCAGCATAAGTGTATACAATGGCAAAACCTTCCGAAATTTTAACACAGCCGATGGTCTGCCGAGTAACCGCATCTGGTCGGTATTTGAGGACAGCCGTGGCAAACTCTGGTTCGCTACCGATAAAGGTGTTGGCGTAGGCGTTTATACACCGGCACCAACACACAAAGAAAATTAAATAGAAGGAGTTTTTCAATGCAAAAACGATTTTATGTGATATGGCCGGTTGTACTTTTGTTGTCAAACTGGATAGTATCCATTGCTCATACAGCAGAGCTCAAAATCGAAAAAATCCTAACCGAATAGGAGGACAAAAATGAGACATGTATCTCTTCAACTTTTATTATTTCTTCTGATACTTATCACAGTAAGATACACTACAGCAGATATCACTGAAGGGCTTGTTGTTTACTTCACGTTTGACAACGTTAAGGGCAAGCACATTCGTGATGAATCCGGCAACGGTCTGGATGCTGAGGTTATTGAAAATACGCAATTTGTCGAGGGTAAATATGGGAAGGCAATCCGTATCACTCGTGAGACTGAAGATTGTGTGAATATTCCAAATTCTCACAAATTGGAAATCAACGACGAAATAACGATGATGGCATGGGTGTACCACGAGAATTGGAAGGGGCATTCTTCCCAATGGTTCGATAAAGGGATTCGTACCCAAGACCTCCATAGGGCATACGGTATGGCGGTCTACGATGAAAAGGATATTGGTGGTGCCGTACGGCTCGAGGATGGCTCCGGTATTGGAATAGTATTGGGGGCGGGTATACCCCAAAGCCAGCAAATTATCCTAGTTAATAATACAATGGAGGATAAAAAGTGGCATCACATTGTGGGAACTGTGGGGGATAATGGCGCGAAAATCTATCTTGACGGAGAACCTATAACCCATGTAAACGAAAATGTTAACTTCAAGGGCACAAATAAAGAGGATTTTCGGATTGGCTGTGTGAAGAATAATCCACAGTACGCTTTTGAAGACGGTTCCATTGATGAAGTCGCGATATGGTCTCGTGCCCTCAGTGAAGATGAAATCAGAAGGGCAATGCGCGGTCCCTTGCTCTCGATTTTTCCTAAGGATAAGGTCACTACGACGTGGGGCGATATTAAGCGAAAGGCGTTTTAGGTGTCTGAATCACGGATTTCGCAGATTATAGGGAGTCTTAGACACCACTGACACCTGCCGTCTGAATCAGGATTTTCAGAATTACACGGACGTTAGCAGACTGAATGCCTCTGGGGAAGCTGGCAATCTCCTTAGATTCTCTCGTTATCCATGAAAATCTCCGAGTGCTGCCTCAAAGGGGAGCTCTTATCTTAAATCTGGAAAAATAGTTTAATTCATAACTCCGATTGATATACACTTGGGCGGACGACGCAAGTCAAATTCCATTTTTAGGAGGATCGTTTTATGCGAATCAGATTCCACATTATAGGATTAGTTATGTGTATTTTGTTGTTAAATAGTGAGATGTATATTGTTCGGGCAGGATCATTGAAAATTGAAAAGATACTAACCAAAACAGACGGCTTGGCATCCAATACAGTCCTCACTATATTTCAAGATAGCCATGGAACTATGTGGTTTGGAACAACCGATGGTGTCACCCGTTATGATGGTGAGAATTTCCAAACCTTCACAACAGAAGATGGATTATCACGTAACACGACGGGACTTATCTTTGAAGACCGACATGGAATGCTATGGTTTGCGAATGGTATCGTCTTAAGTACCTTGGAAAGAGGGAAACCAATAGACATGTCGTACATGGCAATGCCTTTGAGTGAACTTGCAAAAGAATTAGAAAACGAAATTCCGACAGAAACACTGACCTCTACTCCACCAAGAGGTATCAGTCGTTATGATGGAGATGTGTTCAGAATCTTTACGCCTGCCGATGGCCTCCTCCGAGATAACGTCAAGGACATACTTGAGGACGAAACAGGAATGCTTTGGTTCGCGACATCGTCTGGGGTGAATCGCTACGAGGCCGAAAGTTTTACCGGTATGGCTTTCGATGGTCCCA
The DNA here is from genome assembly GCA_965220065.1 of Candidatus Poribacteria bacterium. Classification (GTDB taxonomy): domain Bacteria; phylum Poribacteria; class WGA-4E; order WGA-4E; family WGA-3G; genus WGA-3G. The sequence continues at coordinate 780,470 of OZ244804.1, read as the reverse complement.
TGGGGATGGATATATTACCCGATTGGTGGAACCAAGTTACGACGATTACACAGGATAGAGCAGGAAACTTCTGGTTTGGGAGTACTGCCGGCATCACCTACTACAATGTCCAAACGTCTCATTTCCGATATTTTGATATAAATTTAATTCCCTTCCAGGAGATAGAGAAGGCGAAGACTGGAAATGTGACAGCCCTGCAGTTTGATGTCTACGATAATCTCTGGATTTGTCGAGAAGGAATGGGTGATGAAAGCAGCGGTATTCGTCGATACAATGGCGAAATATCAGTTTCCTTTCCACAAAGTGAAGCACTTCCAATGAATAGTGTTCACAATATTCTATTAGATACCAGCGGCAACCTGTGGTTTGCTGGCACCAAAAAACTACCACCGACGCTGCATGACACCGAGGATAGTCTTACCATGACTTATGCTGAAGCCGGCGTTGGTGTAAGTGTCTATAACGAGGAGACCTTCCAGAACTTTAACACAGATGACGGTCTACCGAGCAACAGGGTCTGGTCGGTATTTGAGGATAGCAATGGCAAACTCTGGTTCGCTACGGATGCTGGTGCGGCAGTTGGCATTTATCTACCCTCTGAAAACGCAAATAATTGAGGAGATTTCAGGATTCAAGAAGTTTGTAGCGCAAACTTTATGAAGTTTCAGAATTTAAATCGGTAATACTCTCAATCATCTCTTCCTGTAGGAGCGAGCTGTGCTCGCGATTCCCCTTGGAGGGTTGACACAAACAATTACCGAATTATTTTTTTAATCTTCATTTAGTTTGCGTCCCGCAAGGCACAATCTAACAGATTATGCTACAAAGGAGACAAAATAGATGAAAAAGATTCTTCAACATATCACTTGCTTTTGGATGGCGATTCTCTTTGGAATCCCTCTCTTGTTCATCGGTTGTGTGAAAAAGGAAATCACGCGTAAAGCGGATTGGGAAACCCATTTTATGGATGTCCATTTTGTCGATGCAAAACACGGATGGATCGTCGGGCATCAAGGATGGATTCTCCATACACCTGACGCGGGAATGAGTTGGCAAAAACAGACAGTCAATACCAATGAAGACTTCAAAGCGGTTTACTTTACAAATCTCCGCAACGGTTGGGCAGTCGGCGATAAAGGGATAATTGCTGCGACTGACGATGGTGGACAGCATTGGAGTGTAAGAAAAAGTAGTGTTTCTACGCTATTCTATGATGTCTATTTTACCGACTCGAAGACCGGATGGATCGCTGGTCAAGATGGACTCCTATACACAGAAAACGGTGGCAAAACATGGCATCACCAGGAAACCAGCGAGTTTCAACTTAAGGGGATCCATTTTGTAAATAAAAATCGTGGATGGGTCGTCGGTGATTACGACCGAATCTTTGTTACCACCGACGGTAGTGATACGTGGCGGAGACAGGATGATCTCGTTAAAGATGACGCCACGACAACCGTCTTCAACTTCCACACCGTATTCTTCGTTTCGCCTTCTAAGGGATGGTGTGGGGGCACAGATGGCAGCGTCCTTCATACCATCAATGGCGGAACAGAATGGAAAACTCAGACCAGTCGAATGCCTCCGATTTATGGACATATACGCCCTACTGTGAACAGTTTTGATTTCCTTAACGAAGATTACGGTCTCGCCGTCGCACAAGGCGGATTTATGAATCGGACAGAGGATGGCGGAAACAACTGGCGGCGGGTAGAAAGTCCAACAAAGAACGATCTGACAGGTGTTCAACTCGTAAATCCTAAACAGGCATGGGCAGTCGGTATAAATGGTACCATCTTGCGCTCAAACGATGGTGGAATAACGTGGGACATGGTCAGTGGGACCACTGCCAATACCCTGCAAAGTGTCGCATTTGCGGATGCCAACCGCGCAGTCGCCGTTGGAGAGAAGGGTACAATCACCATGAGTCAAGACAGCGGCAAAACTTGGACTGATATCAAGATGGATACATGGCATCGTATCCGTAACTTATCATTTGCTACTGACAAAGAAGGTTGGGCGGTTGGCGATGGCGGGCTCATCCTTCATACGACTGATGCTGGTCAAACTTGGGAACAGCAAACCAGCGGGTGGTGGTATACCCTGAATGCCCTCCATTTCATTAATCCTCAGAAAGGTTGGGTCGTTGGAGATTTGGGCACTGTTCTTCATACTGCGGACGGTGGTAAAACGTGGATACAACAAGCACCTCGTTACTTTCACGAGATGATTAAAGGAATCTTTTTCCTCAACGAAAAAGAAGGTTGGGTCGTTGGCTGGCCCGGTGTTGTGTTTCATACTATAGATGGGGGTCGGACCTGGCAACGGCAGAATAGCAACACTTACAACGAACTCTACGCTGCGTACTTTATAGACCCGCATACTGGTTGGGTAGTCGGACAGTTCGGCGAGATTTTACATACGTTCGATGGCGGAAAAACGTGGAAATTTCAGCGGAGCCGGACGCGGGCGAATCTGAACAAGGTCTACTTTGCCGATGCGAATCACGGATTAATTGTTGGAGATAAAGGTGTCATTTTGACAACGATCAACGGCGGCATAACATGGGAGTTACAGAACAGTGGCACCCCCAATGATCTCTATAGTTTCTCGCTTTCCCCAGACGGTATCCTTGCTGTTGGCGAAGACGGTATCGCAATGCATTACGCTGTGGATACAGAGAAGTTTATCGTTGAATTGCCACCGACTGCGCAGGAGGTCGAGACAGATGTACAAATTCCTGAGCCAATTGAATCGGATTGGGAGATTCTTCAGATCGGTACGCAGCAGACATATTTCACCGATACGTATTTTTTTTCCGCACGTCGCGGATGGACGGTCGGACACGAGGGTCTAATTTTCCATACGACAGATGGTGGCAAAACGTGGCAACAACAAAAAAGCGGTGTATCCGATGATTTGCATCGAATTGTCTTCATTGATGAGCAACACGGTTGGATTGGGGGCAATGGGGTCCTCCTGCGAACTGAAAATGGTGGTGAGACATGGCAGGTAATCCGTGAAGGGTTACAAGATATCTACTTAATCTCCGCGATGTATTTCATTAATCCGAAAGTCGGTTGGCTCGGTGCCAATGATGGACAAACCCTATACACGAATGATGGCGGCAAAACCTTCCGATTGCAGAAAACTAATCTTGGGTGGTCCCCTATCACCGACTTACACTTTATCAATATGAAAGAGGGCTGGGCAGTCACACCACACCTGATGAAAGGTGGGTACATTCTGCATACCGTAGATGGTGGCGACTACTGGCAGGTTCAAGCCAGAACGCATAAATATGGTGTCGGTGTCCGTTTTATGGATAAGGTGTCCGGTTGGGTGGTACTCGAGGATGGAACATCTCTTACAACAAGCGATGGGGGTACGACTTGGAAACAGGCTTCAAAGCAAATGCCCGATGGCGTTCAACTCAGTGCCGTGAAATTCCGAAATCATAGAGAAGCTTGGAGTATCGTGAACCAGAAACGGCTTGTCACGACCAGAAACCAAGGGGAAACTTGGGAAACAATGGAAGGTTCATTTGGGAGTTTATCTGCAGCTACTGGTAATAAGAGTTGGATTCACAAAATGGCAAAAAAACAATCCTCAGCTTCGTTCAATTTGACGAACGCTCATATCCTTGAAAATGGACGCGGCTGGGGGGTCGGTGCAATTATCGCAGCACCTCGCATCGGAGATAACCTTGACATCGAGGGGGACGATACGCATCGAGCGCGAGATACTATAGGTCAAATTTATCGCACAACAGATTTTGGTAAAAGCTGGCACCATCAACTTGGCGAACAAAGCGGAACCTTCCGTGATGTACTGTTTCTTGATGAACGGCATGGTTGGATTGCAGGCAATAACGGTATCTTGCTTTCCACAGAGGATGCCGGAAAGACTTGGAAAGCTTTAGACAGCGGCACTACGCAACGCATCGTTGATATTCACTTCGTGAGTCTTCAACCCAAATGGGGATGGGCAATGTTACGGGACGCAAAGCTCCTTTACACACAGGATGGTTTGCAGTGGACAACACAAAACACACTTGAGCAAATCACACCAGAGGATCCGCTTGCCATAAATGATGTTGACTTCGGTAAGTTTTCTGAAGGGTGGGCTGTGGGAGAGGCTGGGGCGATTGTACACAATCCAGATGGCGGCTTAATCTGGAAACAGCAACTGAGTTCAACGGGCAGGAATCTCACAGGTGTTGATATGAAATTTGCACCCCTCGGATGGGCAGTCGGCACCAACGGTGTCATCCAGCGAACAATAGATGGGGGTAAGTATTGGAAATTCCACGAAACTGACACCGGCTATGACCTTTACGGGGTCTCATTTATCAGTCAGCGGAAGGGATGGGCAGTCGGACGTGCCGGGATTATCCTATCTACCTCAGACGGCGGATTTACTTGGGAGTCAAAGTTCAGCAATGTATCGGAAACACTTTACGATATTCTACCACTCTCTGAAAAGGAACTCTACGCCGTTGGTGCTTCTGGCACTATCATCCATTCAACAGATGGCGGCGAAACGTGGAAACCCGAATATACCGGGATCAATAAGAACCTGTATGCAATCACACGGGTCAAAGATGGGGGCTCTCTCTGGGTGGTTGGACAATTAGGGATTGTGATGCGGCACCCCAGGCAATAATGAAGTTTTAGAACTCAGAGCGCATATCAAGTTTGGACATCCTGAGGTATAATAAATGTTAACAACGCTGATCCGTCGAGAACTCCTTGATAATCTGATGACGTTCCGATTCGCTGCAGCTGTCTTTATTGTGATATTGCTGGTGGTCTCGAATACCGTGGTGCTCATCAAGAATTACGAGCGGCAGTTGGCAAGTTACAATACCGCTCTCAAAGTGCATCAGAGTAAATTAGAGGAACTGAAAGCCTATTCAGGCTATCAGTTGTACGTAGATCGTCCACCGAATCCGTTGAGCATTTTCAATATCGGATTTGATAAGCGGTTGGGAAACCAAGTTAGAGTCTACCACGCTTTCGTGCCAACTCTTTGGGATGCAGAGAAACATGGGTCAAACAATCCTTTTCTTAACATCTTCACCTCAATTGATATTGTTTTTATTTTTGAAGTTATCCTCAGTCTGACAGCCTTGCTATTTGCCTACGATGCCATCGTCGGAGAACGCGAACGGCAAACGCTACGGTTAGTCCTGGCGCAACCCGTACGGCGTGGATACATTTTGCTTGCGAAATACATCAGCGCGATGGCGTGTTTGCTTGTGCCACTGCTGCTGAGTCTGATTCTCGCAATGGTCTTATTAACGAGTCATCGATTTCTATCACTGTCTCCTGATGATTTTCTTCGTATCGGTGGGATTATTTTAACTTCACTGGTGTACCTATCGGTGTTCTATCTCATCGGTCTACTGATTTCTGAGGTGACGCGTAGGACTAGTACCGCACTCATGCTGTCCATGTTCATCTGGGGTTTTCTGGTATTGGTGTATCCGAACATGGTTCTCGCGGTGACATCACCTTCGCGGGTGCCACAAGCACGAATTGATTCTACCGTGAATCATATGGAACAGGTATGGAATGAATTTGATAGAGAACGCAAGAACTTTCTCACCAACGATCCTGTTCCAGGTGAGAGTGTATGGTTCAATATAGGCGGATTGGGATGGAGCAGCGAATTCCTTATGAAACGAGAAACAACATTAGATGTTCACTTCAGGAACTATCTGAATCTTCAGGAAATTAGTGAAGCCTCTGAATCCCAAGTGCCGTATGCTCAAAACTATTTTCGCTTCCTTGAGCCTCGTATTATTAATACTGCAGAGAAGACATGGCTACTCCGAAAGCAAGGACTCGAAGACATCTTTATACAACCCGCGAGGGTGGATAATATGCTGTTGAAATTCTCACCTATTGGTATTTACGATTCAGCGACCCAAGCGTGGGCGGGCACCGATTTAAAGGGTATCCGCGATTTTTTCGACGCAGCCCGACAGTATCGGCAAATAGTTATCGACTATTTCTACGATAAACAGGTCTTTGGGAAGCGACACTGGTTTTCTTCCGACAAGGAGCAAGTTGATTGGCGTACACTCCCGCAATTCAGTTTTAAAAGAAGCGATATCCGCATAAATATGAAGCGGGCATTACCAGATGTCTGCCTATTGTTGATAATCAATGTTACTCTTTTCATGGCAACATCATTAATCTTTATCAAAAGCGAAGTGTAGAATAGTTTTCGGTAATCCGTTATCGGTTGTCAGTTAAGAGATATTTTGGTCAAGTTAAAGCCCTCTTACAACGGGTAACTGATGACTGATAACTGGAAATTATCCACCTAATAATTGAAATCTAACGATAACCTCTTAACTAAAAACTGACGACTGACAACTGATAACTAAAAAATGATTTGGCATATCACAAAACGCGAGCTCTACGATAATCTAAATAGTCTCCGTTTCGCACTTACCTCACTATTGATGCTGAGCTTAATGGTGACATCTGCAGTTGTTCATCTCAAAGAGCATCCAAAACGACTTCAAGAATATCGCGATGCTGTTACCGAGCATCACAATCACTTAAAGTCTTATGCGGGTGACAGCTTATATAAACTCGCCGAGCAAGGTCCTGGATATCTTCACAAAAAACCGTCGCCTCTCCGTTTCTGTGCAGATGGTGGAGCACTCTTTTTATCAGATAGTGCACAGGCAGGATATCACCGCTGGAGTGCTGGCGAATTAGAGAGTTTTTGGATACTGGCGTATCCATCGCGTACTCCCAATTTGCGAAACATTCGACCCGATGTCACCAAGGTAGATTGGAGTTTTATAATCGGCTACGTCTTAAGTCTTATCGCTCTATTGTTTACGTTTGATGCAATTTCTGGCGAACGTGAACGCGGCACACTCCGATTGATGCTCGCAAATTCAATCCCACGGCACACCGTCCTGATGGGTAAGTTCCTAGGCGCATTGATCAGTATAAGTGTCCCCTTTACGATCACAGTTTTGACGAATCTGTTGATAATTTCCACAGCCAAGGATATTCATCTTGGGGCGGAGGCGTGGGGACGCTTAAGTATTATTTTCTTTGTTGCCTTTCTATACTCGTGTCTCTTTCTGGCGTTGGGCTTACTCGTGTCGGCGCGTGTGCAACGGAGTGCTGTGAGTCTTGTGATACTTCTGCTGATTTGGGTCGTCTTTGTTATCTTTGTCCCAAGTACGCTTGCCTCTATTGCTAGTGATTTTTCATCACCTATGTCCAGTGATGAATTTAGAGAACGCTCCTCAAAACTTGACACTGCGCTCGATGAACTTTGGGATGAATACTATTCTCTTTGGGAGGATACGCCTGAGGTTTTGATTCAAAAGATACAGTTGGGGGGTGAGATTGTCACCAAGGACGCCGAGCAGCAGGAACGCTTGCACCAAGAGTTCCTACAACAACAAATTTCTCAGATGAAACGCGCTCGCGCCGTAACTCGAATTTCACCTGTTACGATCGTTCAACACCTTTTTGAATCCTTCGCTGGAACGGGTTTCGATAGGCATTCGCAATTCTTAGGGAATGTTCAATCTTACGCCCGACAATTCCGGGCATTCATCGCTGATGCTGACCGATCAGATCCAGAGAGCCTTCATATCTTTGGTGTTCGCGCGGGTATGTCGCAGAAGTCGGTTGACCCAGAATCGGTTCCCAAATTTAAAGACACACTCAACTTCAGCAAAGATTTCAATACTGCCGTGACCGAGTTGCTGCTGTTGGCATTATTTATTGCGGTACTTCTCTCAGGAACGTATCTCACATTTATGCGCGCTGACATCTAACACAGGCGTATTAATTCCAACTGCTGACTGCTGAAAGCCATTTGAAAAATAATGCAACCCTTTGACCCCTAAGTTACGTCACTTCAATCAACAAACGTAATCATTTGGGAGGAGGCATGTAATGCCACAGAGCGATGCTCGACTCATTCAGCGAGTCTTACAAGGGGATCAGGACGCATTCAGTCCTTTGGTAAAAAAATATCAGAAAGGGGCTCACGCGCTCGCTTGGCGGAAAATCGGTGATTTTCACATCGCACAGGAGATCACACAGGACGCGTTTCTCAAGGCGTATCAGAAACTTGGGACATTGAAGAACCCTAACGCGTTCATCGGATGGCTCTATGTTATCGTGGCACGCTTGTGCCTTGATTGGCTCCGAAAGAACCGCATACCTATCGAATCCCTCGATACTATCGATTCAAGTGCGGTGAACAAGGGGGCATACTCTCAATACGTCGCGGAAAAACAGGCAACTGAAGCCAATGAAGCGCGCCGTGAAGTCGTTAAAGAGTTACTCCAGAAACTGCCAGAAAGCGAGCGAACGGTGATGACGCTTCACTATCTCGGCGAGATGACGGTCAAAGCCATCAGCGAATTTCTTGGTGTATCTCCCAATACCGTTAAAAGCCGACTCAGCCGCGCTCGCAACCGTTTACGAAAAGAGGAAGATGTACTCCAGCAGAATCTTGGTAGTTTCCAACTCCCGAATCAATTGACAGAGAACATCATGCGGGAAGTTTCACGTCTGAGTCCCGTTCCTGTTCCTACGGGGAAGCCGGTAACCCCCTTGGCACTTTCCGCTGTCTCAGCCGTCGTGCTTTTCCTACTGATCGGGGTTGGCACACAGCATCTTTCCCGTTTTCAGCAGCCTTACAACCTTGATGCCACCTCGGAACCAACGGTCGAAATTATTGACGCGGTTTTTATTTACGATTCCCCTGCGAAACCCGCTGTCCGGACTCAGGTAGGAAGTTCGGCACTCCCCGGTAAAAGTCCTGGAGCAGGTCAGAAACCCAACGCCTCCCTTGTTGCCACACTCCCCATCGACACGACAGAGGTCTCAACTCCGAAACCGCAGTGGACCCAAACTGGGGGACCCGAAGGTGGTGGCGTTCAGAACCTGTTCATAACATCTGACGGAGATGCTTACGTCGGAACAGGGACCGACCTCTATAGATTGACGGACGATAGAAGTCGGTGGAACCTTGTCAACGCCAACATGCCCCTTAACGGATCATGGCAGATAACAGAACGGGACAATACCCTCTACGTTGTCTCCGATACAGAAATCCTCGTTTCAATGGACAGAGGCAAGACGTGGGATGCACTCGCTACGCGTTCGGAGGGCCAACTGATTAATCTCATCATAACAGATGAGGCACCTGGAGCGCAAGCCAATATTGTAATGTACTTAGCACTTGGTAATGGCGTATTCCGTTCTGTCGACGCTGGTAACTCGTGGGTGTCCGTAAGTGGGCAGTTGGTGAACACAGAAATTCGCGCCATCACGGCTATTGAAAATGTCGTGTTTGTCGGAACGGATTCTGGATTGTATCGCCTCAATTCGGAAGGCTGCACCTTGTTATCGGTGGGTGAATCCCAGAATATTCGTGCAGTGGCGAGTGCCGGGCATCGACTCTATGTCGCCGTGGGGGAAAAGCCTGTGAACCGAGAGGTCGGGTTCGGCCTGCCAGCGCGACTAATTTCGGCAACATCTCTGGCACTCTATCGCTCAACAGATTTGGGAGATTCGTGGCAGACCTTAGACTTTAGAAAAAGAAAAACAGAGTCATCATCCCAAGATGGAATGATGACTCATATTGCTTCTGGACCTTCGGAATCCTACCAAAAGGATCAGGATAGATCCAAAGACTCAGAAACGAAAACGACTTCAACCTTCAAAATGGTGGCAGTGGAAGAAAGCCTTTTCGCAATGGACGATAAAGACAGTTATTACTCAAGTGACGCTGGTGAAAACTGGATTACCTTGGATTCAAATATACCAGACATTGGAGATGTTTCCAGGCTTGTGTCTTTGAATGCGAATACCTTCTATCGGAACGGAAAATCTGGGATTTATCGCACGACCGATGCCGGCAAAACGTGGCATCCATTTAGCACAGGATTGGTAAATACAAATGTGATAGATTTAGTTTCTGTGCGGAATGTACTGTATGCCAATGTGGGGGGCGAACTTCTCGCCTCGTCCAACGGCGGTGAGTCATGGACACCTGTCTCAAACCGCTTCGGAAACATCATGAATCTGACGACATCCAACGGTGTGCTCTATGCCAGAGGTATAGGAGACACTCGCGTTCAACTCTTACGCTTATCTACCAAGGACAATCGGTTAAGCCCTATTCCGGGGACACCATTTTTAGGGAGGTCAGACTATATCGAATCGATAAAAGCAAGAGCTGGAGATTACAGTGATACCGTGGAAGATATCCTGAAGCTGATGGGCGGACTTCTCGGCGGTTTCGCTGTCAGTCGTAATACGTACTATATGGAATATGAACAGAGACTCTTCAGATGGAAACCCGGCACGCCTGAATGGGTGGATACCGAGCTCATAGATGAAGGTGAATTCATTGATACGGCTGGCAGTTTTAACAATCCCAGTTGCATCGGTTTCAAAATCGCGGTTTCAGGGAGAACTGTCTACATCGCTAAATTGGACGGACACCTCTTCCAGTCGTTTGACGAGGGAGATACGTGGAACGATGTTACGGGGGAACTTCCGTTTTCTTTTAGACATTTCAAGGCAATAGAATTCGCTGGCTCCGCTATCTACGTGGCAACCGATAGAGGGATTGCATATTCAAGCGATGACACGCACTGGCACGTTACCTCCGACCCTGAAGGTGTGCCAATCGTTATAGACCAATTTGTGGTGAACGGAACAACTCTGTATGGCGTAGCTGAACAACGCGCCTATCAATTAAAAGAAAATTCTGACAGATGGGAACAGATGACACCCGAGATTCCGAGTCCTGTTAGTACTCTCATTGTTGAGGGGAACGTGCTTTATGTTGGGACCTATGGCAGTGGTGTATTACGTTTTAAATTAGACGACTAACGAAACGGTTAAAAAATAAAAAACAAAGGAGAAATTCCCGTGTTAATGACATTGATTTAGAAAGAAATTATGCACCACATTCTGAGTGTTCGGTTTGTCGTACTCCTGCTAATGTGCCTTTTGCTCATCCCACTCACCTTTTCTATCAGTTATCGCAAGTATAATCAGAGTTTAACAGATTATCAAGAATTGGTGAATCGCGCACGTACAGAAACAAAGGAAAATCCGCCGGATGCCCAGCATCCAAACATAGAAGTTTCCAAACTGTTTCTCAAACCCACGCCGTTGAGCGTTTTCGCAAACGGTTTAGAGGAAGTGCTGCCGACCCATCTTGGAATGACGCGTAATGGCATTCGGACGGGGTCACCAGCACTTGCACAAGCACCTCTCGCGTATGTACTCGGAAATCTGGATTTCCTATTTATTGTGGGGACGGTTTTCAGCCTGTTAGCACTTCTGTTCACATTTGATGCTGTTGCTGGAGAGAGAGAAGCAGGCACACTTCGGATAAACTTATCAAATTCCCTGCCCCGAGATGTATTTTTGTGGAGCAAACTGATCGGTGGATATATTGTGTTTGTTGTTCCATTTCTGGTGTCTTTTCTCTTGGGATTACTCATACTCGTCGGGCAGGGATTTCCTTTAGGTGAATTCGGGGTTGCGGCACCCGTGTTCGGTCTCACGCTTATCTCGTTACTGTATATCGCTGTCTTTTTTACGATGGGTGTGCTCATCTCAACATGCCTGGATAACGCTAAAACCGCACTCATTGTCGCGTTCACATTCTGGGTACTCGCCGTACTCATCGCGCCACGCGGCGCGTTTGTCATTGCGAAATTGGTCGCACCGACCCGAACGCAGCAGACGGTTTATATGGAAAAAACAGCACTTCGCAATAACCTGGCAAAAGAAAAACAAGGGCAGCTGAATAAAAAAATACTTGAAGCTTTTGGGACGAAGTTGGCGATAACCCCAGAGACAGAAAAAACATTGAACGAGATTCGGAAACCGATTAACGAGGAATTTCGACTGAAGTTCCAGAATCAGGCAAATAAGATTGACAAGGACTACCAACGCGAAAAGGATCGCCAAGAGCAAATGGGAGAAATGCTCTCTCGGCTCGTGCCAACGTCCTCTCTGATCTATTCTGCGATAAACCTAACGCAAACGGGTAAGTTAAAAAGGGACCTCTACTTTCAAACGGGTGAGAGATATTACAAGCAACTTGATGATTCATATTTCAGTGAAATTTCAGACGACGCGATGGCACAGGTCCAACAAATAATGGATCGACAGATGAATAATCTTTCTGAATCAGAAGAAATCCCACCGCCCCCATCCCTGACGGAACCTGATTTATCGGAAACATTGCGTCGCTCTGCTGTGGATGTGCTCTTACTCGGTTTTTTCGCTTTAGCGTTTACGTCAGTGGCGTTCCTGAAGTTCTTCCGTTCCGATATTTGAGGTCAGGAATACTTCACTTCTCGCAGGCGGACTTCATCTCATATAAGTATGCCTTATTTTGTGCAGTCGAGTCTAAAGGATGCCAAATTTTGTGCGATGCCTTCTCTGATTTTTTTAGAAAACGCCGTTAGTATAGTAGTGTTCGGATTGGCACGGAACTTGCTAAATTTATGGAGGATTATAAAATTAACGTTCACTGTGAGGCAATTTCAACAGAAGCGAAACTTTCAAGGTTTCCTAACCTCGCCACATTAGAGAGTGTAAACTTAATTGTGGGCTTTACTATAATTCATAACTCCAATTGATGTACACTTGGGCGAACCGTGCAAGTCAAATCTCATTTTTAGAAGGATCGTTTTATGCGAATCAGATTCCACATTATATGGTTAGTTATATGTATCTTATTAAATGGTGAGATGTATATTGTTCGTGCTGGATCACTGAAAATCGAAAAGACCCTCACCAAAGCAGATGGGTTGGCATCAAACACGGTGCTCACCATCTTTGAAGACAGCCACGGCGCGATGTGGTTCGGAACGACCGATGGACTCACCCGCTATGACGGAGACAGTTTCCAAACCTTCACCACAGAAGATGGATTAGCACAAAACACGATAGGTCTCATCTTTGAAGACCAGCGAGGCATGCTCTGGTTCGGTGACGGTGCGTTTTCAAGCGTTCTGCAAAGAGAAAAAACAATGGACATGTCATGGATGGAAACCCCATTGAGTGAACTCGATCTCATCCCGCATGACGAAACACCAGTAGGAACAATGAAACCCATCCGGCTAAAAGGCGTGAGTCGCTACGATGGAGATGCGTTCAGAATTTTTACGACGTTTTCCGACGGCCTCGTCAATGATAACGTTACGGATATCTTTGAAGACGAGACAGGTACACTTTGGTTCGTAACTGGGTTCGGTGTGAGTCGATATGATGGTACAGAATTCCACAATTTTAGTATTGATGGACCGATGGGGATGAATATATTACCCGAAGCATGGAAACAACTCAGCATAGTTGCCCAAGATACGGCAGGAAACCTTTGGTTTGGTAGCTATGCCGGTATTATCTATTACAACGCCCAAACGTCAAGGCTCCGTTATTTCGGTGTTGACCCGGATTTCAGTCCGTTCCAGGAGATGGGACAAGCACAAACCGCTCACATAACAGACTTGCAGTTTGATGCGTATGATAATCTATGGATGAGTCAAGATGATACTGACGAGGAAAGTTCCGGCGTTCGTCGATTCGATGGCAAAAAACTGACGATCTTTCCACAAAGTGACGCACTCCCGATGAACAGCGTTAACAACATCACCCAAGACAGCGGCGGCAACCTCTGGTTTACGGGTGTTAAGAAACTACCTCCAAAGATGCATGAAACCGAGGATAGTGTTACCATGGCTTTCCCTGAAGTCGAATCCGGTGTAAGCGTCTATAACGGTGAAAGGTTCCAAAACTTTAACACAGATGATGGTCTGCCGAACAACAAGGTCTGGTCTGTATTTGAGGATAGCAATGGCAAACTCTGGTTCGCCACGGATGCGGGTGCCGCAGTTGGGATTTATCTACCCTCTGAAAATGCAAATAATTGAAGAGATTTCAGGATTCAAGGGGCTTGTAGCGCAAACTTTTAGTTTGCGTCCGCAAGGCACAATCTAACAGATTATGCTACTAAAGGAGATAAAACAGATGAAAAGGATTCTTCAAAACATTACTTGCTTTTGGATGGCGATTCTTTTTGGAATCCCTCTCCTACTAATGGGTTGTGTAAAAAAAGAGATTACGCGTATAGCCGACTGGGAAACCCATTTTACGGACGTCTACTTCGTAGATGCCAAACACGGATGGATTGTCGGGCATCAAGGCTGGATTCTCCATACCCCTGACGGGGGCGAGAACTGGGAAAAACAGACGGTGAACACACATGAGGATTTCAAAGCCGTCTATTTCACAAATCTCCGTAACGGTTGGGCTGTCGGAGATAAGGGGTTGATTGCCACAACGGATGACGGCGGACGACACTGGACGCTTCAAAAGACGCCATCTTACGGGCTACTTATGGATGTCTATTTTTCCAATTCAAAGACCGGTTGGATTACTGGACAGGATGGGTTGTTATACACAAAAAATGGTGGAAAAACATGGCATCATCAGGAAACGAGCGAATTCGGACTCGGGGGTATCTGGTTCATAGACAAGTATCGGGGATGGATCGTCGGAGACTACGACCGAATCTTTCTCACCACAGACGGCAGTCAAACGTGGCACAGACAGGATAACATCGTGAGAGAAGACCAGACAACGACAGTTTGCAACCTCCGTGCGGTATTTTTTACAAATGCTTCTAAGGGATGGAGCGGTGGCACGGATGGGACTATTTTTCATACCACCAACGGTGGCGTAGAATGGCACTCACAGGACAGTCGGCTCCCACCCATTTATGGACATGTCCGCCCAACCGTCAACGACTTCCACTTCATTGACAATGACTACGGTGTGGCAGTCGCGGCAAGTGGGTTTATCATCCGAACCGAAGATGGTGGAAACAACTGGAGATTAACAGAAAACCAGACCAAGAACGACTTGACAGGTGTCCATTTTGCAACGCCTAAAGAGGCATGGGCAGTCGGTTGGAACGGCACCCTCCTGCACTCGACAGACGGTGGCGTAACATGGAACATGCGAAGCGGTACGACAGCAGACACCCTGCAAAGTGTCGCATTTGCGGATGCAAATCGGGCGGTTGCCGTCGGAGAGAAGGGCACAATCGCGACGAGTAACGATAGTGGCAAGACCTGGACCAACATCGAGATGGACACATGGCACCGCATTCGGAATCTATCTTTCGCCACTGACAGAGAAGGTTGGGCAGTTGGCGACGGGGGACTCATCCTCCACACCACCGATGCGGGTCAAACGTGGGAACGACAAACCAGTGGATGGTGGTATACGCTGAATGCCCTCCATTTCATCAATCCTCAGAAAGGATGGATTGTCGGAGACTTAGGCACTGTGCTTCACACTGCAGACGGCGGCAAGACGTGGATACAACAAGTGCCGCGCTACTTCCATGAAATGATAAAAGGCATCTTTTTCCTCGATGAGAAAGAAGGCTGGGTGGTCGGATGGCCCGGTATTGTTTTTCACACCATAGACGGAGGTCGGACTTGGAAACGTCAGAACAGCAAGAGCTACAATGAACTCTACGCCGCTTACTTTATCGACCGAAACACTGGCTGGGTGGTCGGACAACTCGGTGAGATTCTACACACCCTCGACGGCGGAAAAACGTGGAAATTTCAACGAAGTGGAACGCAGGCGAATCTGAACAAAGTCTACTTTGCCGATGCAAATCACGGGTTAATTGTTGGAGATGAAGGTGTTATTTTAACCACTATCAATGGTGGGATGACATGGGAATCACAGAAAAGTGGCACGTCCAACGACCTCTACAGTTTTTCGCTTTCTCCAGATGGTATTCTTGCTGTCGGTGAAGATGGTATCGCGATGCGCTATTCTGTGGATACGGAGAAGTTCACAGTCGAATTGCCGCCTGTTGCACAAGAAAATGAAACGGTGGAAAAACCGATTGAAACGTTTGAATACCACTGGGAAATCGTCCGTCAGGGAAACTGGCAAGCCGAATTTACCGATACCTATTTTTCCTCTGCACAGCACGGATGGACAGTCGGCAGCAGTGGCACCATTTTACGAACCACAGATGGTGGCACCACATGGCAGACACGGCAGAGTGGTGTCTCAGAAACATTGCAACGGATTGTTTTTATCGATGAAAACTACGGCTGGATTACCGGTCAAGGCGTCCTGCTGCGAACCGAAGACGGCGGGAAGACGTGGCAGGTTATCCGTGAAGGGTTGAAAAACTTCCGCAACATTCGTGCTATACACTTCATCAACCCGAAAGAGGGATGGCTCGGCGTTGATAGAGGACAAATTCTGCGGACACGCGATGGCGGTAAAACCTGGACGACTCAGCAAACAGGGACAACGCATCAGCCGATCACGCACTTACATTTTATTAACAGCAAAGAAGGATGGGCGGTTGCACCACAACGGCGAAGTGGCGGATTTATTTTGCACACGGTTGACGGTGGTGATTATTGGGAAATCCAAGCCAGACTCATCACCGCTGTGTCGGTGTCCATTTTGCAAATGCCCAATCGGGTTGGGTGGTGATGGACAACGGCATTCACTCCTTACCACAGATGGCGGAGAGAGTTGGCAACGGGATTTGAAAGTAGAGAGCGACCTTAAGGGGACGAATTTCGATATCCAGCTACTTGCCGTGAAATTCCGCAATCACACTGAGGCTTGGGCAATTAATAGCGAACGTACAATCCTTACAACCCAAAACCAAGGGAAATATTGGGAAAAAATGGACTTCTTGCTTGACCAAGGAACCACAGACGCTGAAGGAAAAAGTTGGATAGAGAGAATGGTAGAAGAACGTCCCTTTGGATTCTCAATGCGAATTAACAACGCACACTTCCTGCCAGACGGGCACGGTTGGGTAGTCTCCGGTGAACAGATTCCGGATAGAGAAACCGCCCGGGCGGATATTGGTGGTTCCCATGAGACAGGAGCATCTACCGGTCAAATTTACGCCACCACAGATGGCGGAAAAACATGGCAGCATCAACTGGGTGAATCGCTCGATAACTTCCATGATGTGCAATTCCTTGATGAGCAAAACGGTTGGATTGCCGGGGACAACGGTGTTCTACTATCAACAGAAGATGGTGGAGAAAATTGGAAGCACTTACAGAGCGGCACTACCGACCGTATCGTCGATGTCCACTTCATCAGTCTTGATCCGAAATGGGGTTGGGCGATGGAAAGGGATGGCACCTTGCTTTACACCATAGATGGTGAGAACTGGTCGATAGACGACAAACAGGAGCTTCCCAAACGTGTCCTACCCGATCTTCCCCAGCATAACCTACCTCCACTCTCCATCAATGCGGTTGCCTTTGGCAAATTTTCTGAAGGATGGGCTGTCGGTGAGAATGGAGAGATAATTCACAATCTTGATGGCGGTCCGATTTGGACGCTGCAGCGCACCTCAACCGGTAAAACCCTCACGAGCGTTGATATGAAATTCGCACCCCTCGGTTGGGCAGTTGGAAGCAACGGCGTCATCCAGCGAACCGTCAATGGCGGTGAATACTGGAAGTTCCACGAGACACACGCAGGATATGACCTTTACGCCGTATCGTTCATAACAAAACGGAAAGGATGGGCTGTTGGACGTGCGGGGATTATCCTATCCACCACTGATGGTGGATTCACTTGGGAATCGAAGCTCAGTGGTATGTCAGAAACGCTTTACGATATTTTAGCACTCTCTGAGCAGGAAATCTACGCTGTCGGTGCCTCTGGAACGATCATTCATTCGACAGACGGTGGGGAAACTTGGGAAGCAGGAACACACCGGCGTCAACAACAACCTATACGTTATCACGCAGGTCAAAGATGGAGATACGCTGTGGGTCGTTGGGCAGGGAGGCGTTGTGCTGCGCCGTCCTAAACGTTAGTGGACATTCGTTTATCTTATAAACCTTTGAATATCGTGCGGACATATACAAAATACGCATATGCTCCGCATGATATTCATTTTACCTTACACCTTATCTTTTAGGTGCTATCCAGGCTGCTTTCCCCCAATCACAACGAGAAACGCGCTATCTTCGCTGGCATAGACACTGTGAAGAACATCACCTGTAAAGGTAACGCCTTCACCCTGTTCTATCGTTATTTTCTCAGCATTTGTTGTAAATATAATGCTTCCGCTCAGCATAACGACAGTGGCAGCGGCAGGGGCAGGATGTTCTTCTAATGCGCTGTCTGCTTTTAGAGCAACCAAGATAACTGTCAGTTCATCTCCACGCGCCAATGTAACGACGCCCGACCTGACGTAGCAGATTCGGCTTCTTCCATGAGGTTTTCAGCCATTTCCATAAAGGGAAACGCTTTCGTCAGAGATGTATTTAGGTCTACAGGTCTATAGGGTCTCTCAAATGACGTGTTCATCGTGAATCCTCCACTCTATTGGTATATGTGTCTATTATAATTCTAATTCGGAAGGGAAGACTGTCAAAGGTTGCGCTGTCCCTTCCGAGATGTGGAATGTATCCTCCAACCGCACGCCGCCTGTTCCAGGGACAGAAAGCACTGGATGTCCAACAGTTACTGTCATTCCGTCACAAATCTGAATGCCAGAGTCGCCGGGATGAATCGTCGGTGCAGGTGTCTCTTCAAAACCTAATCCAATGCTATGGCTGATACCGGCAACATAAAATTCCCCATAGCCATTTTCAGTGAAAACTTGTTTCGCGACTGCGTCAATATCCCGCATCTTCGCGCCCGGTCTTAATGCCTCTTTTCCTGCGGCTTGTGCGCGTTTGTAAGTTGTGAACATCTCTGCCTGCTTCGCAGAGGGTTCACCAATAACAAAGGTGCGGCAGAGGTTCGCACAATATCCTTTATGACGCGGCACTAAGTCAAGCACAACAAGGTCTCCGCTTTCAATAACTTTGTCGGAGGCTGTTCCGTGCAGCCATCCCGATCGGATTCCCGAATTCACGAACACAGGTGTCGCTACACCATGTCCACCCGCTTTTCGCATAGCGTATTCCACTTCTGCTGCGACTTCGTTCTCCGTTATACCGGGTTTGAGCGTCTTGACCGCCGTTTCCATGCCGATACCCGCAATTTCAGCCGCACGCTGCATGAGTGCTATCTCAGAAGCGTCCTTTATCATACGGAGGTCATCCATAACGGGGGCGATGTCCTCTACCTCGACAAACGGATTCGCCCTTTGGAACATATTCAATAGGAAAGCAGGGGTTGAAAACCACATCTGCACGCCGATTGTGAGTTTCTCCTTCTTACCTACCATGCCCCGCATCACCTGAACAACATCTTTGATCTGTTGTCCCACAGAACCGAATACTCGGACATCTTCAACACCTAAAGATGCCTTCACCTCATCTTCCTCGCCTGTGAATGTTACAACGATAGGCACACCCTCTGCCGGAATAATCGCGCGGGGTTGATACCGATCCTCTCCGAAAAAGTATATGTAGTCATCATGTGTTAGAATGAGATAAGCATCAATCCCCTGCTGTTTCATTCTGTCTTGCGCGTTTTGGATTCTTTTTCTATTTAGCACAGTAATTTCCTTTTATATGTGATTTATGGGGTACAGGGTAGGTACAAGACCTATCCCTACAGAATTTGTTGGGCAGTAACTTAGGTTATAGTAGAGAAGGGTATATAATATACAACATATATTGTGGCGTGTCAAATTTTTGACACATTTTTGTAAAAAATATGACACATTTTTTATCGCGCTGAGAGTGCAAAATTTCGTGCCTCACCCACAATTATAGAAACACAACGGGCAAGGCACGAGAAACTTTCTAATTCTTACAGCGCATGGTCTTCAGGACGGACCCCTTTTGTAAACGTGCCGAAACCGAAGAACGTTGGCGCATAATCACCGACATAATCGACAACACCCTTATCAGGAATTGCGTTCTCCATCCCCATACACCAGTAGCAACCGTTGACGAGAAGACGACGAAGCCCTTCGCTTTCTAAGTCGACAGAGGCACCCATCGTTGTATTCAAGACGCGTGAGGTATTGCCTTCATCACCTGTATAGGTCTTAATCCACACCATCGGCATCGTGATGGTATCCGGTTTTGGGGCATCTGTTGGCTCCATACCGACCAATACCTGTCCGTGGATAAGCACCTGTGAGTCGCCTGTCAAATCATTAATGCCGTAGACATCGGACGGACCCCAGACATCGTCAACGCCTTTGAGAATAGGATGATCTTGCATCGCCTCGTCAATTACGCCGCGCGCGCTCTCTTTGCCGTGATGTCCATGGTGGTTAACCCACGTTTCGCCGAGGACCTGCCTGCCGTATCCACCCTCAAACGCCTCACTGTCAAAACTGTATTTTGCATACGGACTCTCAAGGTTGCGGCTATAACTGAAAGCGTGTGTCGCTGTGCGGAGACCCATCACAGGTTTGCCAGCGTTCGTATAGTCAACGACATATTTCATCTGCTCATCGGGCAGTTCACGGAAACGCGTGAACAGCACCATCATATCCGCGGATTCTAAATGGTGGAGTCCCGGTATATTCGTCTGTACCTCCGGATCAATTACTCCCGATTCCGGATCAATAGCAAACAGCACTGTACATCTAAACCCATGATGCGTGGCTAACACCTTCCCCAACATCGGCAACGCCTCCTCAGAGCGATACTCTTCATCGCCACTGACGAGAACAATATGCTTGCCCTTTCCGGGACCTTCGTTTCCTTCGTAAACAACCCATTCGTTTTTCATTAAAATCTTCGGTGTGGAACCCTCGCGCTTTAACGCGGGGAGGAAACACCGCTCCTATAGTTAAAGTTAAGGCGTGTCAGCACCTTAAAATCTTGTATTTTCGCATTTTGGCACAGACGTTTTCCCTCTAAAGAATAGAGTGAAATACCCCCTTTACCAAATCCACTGATACGAGTTAAACCATGTTTGATATGTTTGACGAGTGTGTTCTTTACGAGTCCATTCCAAGTTGTTCCTCCATAACGAGGGCGTTTCCCGCCTTTCTGCGGGTTCTGCCTATGGAGTTCCCGTCTCCGTATAGGGATTGGCGATATATAGAAGATTGAAGTGTTGTCTACAATAGGTTTACTGCCAATTGTGTGGTATGCTAAGCACCAACTATCAACACAATGTGCCTCAAATTTCTCTGATAGTTTATCAGACGATTTCTTGATACCTAATCTATCGCGTATCCCCTTTGTTTCCCACCCTTGAAGCGTTAGGAGTTTCCAACGCTTCTGTATCTCAGTGTAGAACCACTGCTTACCCACTTCCAACGGACTAAACGACTGATTCCACTTCTTCGCACGCTGTATCGTCCGTGCTTTTATATCCTCAACACAGACGTATGTGATTGGATAGAGTTTGGAAAACCAGTCTAATATACGCAACTTCCACTCCCATCGCGCACGCGTGCCTGCGGGGATACGGTCTCTGTTCGCAAGACGATTCGTCCTATGCTTCCGATTCGGACACTTCCGCGACCTGCGACCTCTCCGCAATTCACGACGCTTTTCAACCTTCTTACCTACTTTATTGTGTGCGTCTGCTTGCACATTTAAGTAAGTGTGTGATTCACTCTTGACTGTGAAGCCTTCCTTCCTACTACCAGGGTCTACGCCGACAGCAATCTCTTGCTTGTATTCTGTCGTATCATAGTTGAGCCTGATACAAAATATACCATTAGACCAATAAGGCGTTGCTAATCCTTTCTTAATCAGCATACCCGCCTTGTTTGGACGAGTCGGCATTAACTTTTCACCAGATTTACTCTTTACTGGAACAAACATAGTTTGTAATCTCCCTTTCGGGTTGTGTGTTGCCCCATCCAGATCACAGTATCCAAGCGGAATCAGACTTGGGGAGCATCTGAAACATAGTTCCGGCTACCACGCCAAGATACTGCCATATTTTACTGTAGTCAGCAGTTTAACTTGTGGAGTGAACGTTTGGTGTACGCTTCGCACAGGTCCCTGCCCTTTAGGACGGGGTCACTGACCAAAAGATAAACTCCATACAATAAGATTTTGCATAAGTATAGCACATTTCTCCGAGAAAGTCACGTCGAATCTGTTTACGAAGAACCAAACGTTCTGTATACATACAGAAAAAATTTTGACAAATATCCAAAATTACAATAAAATTAAAACATAGGCTTGAAGACAGTATCCAAAACGGACAGGCAACCTATGGGAGAAATTGCCCATGCGCTTAACCCCTCAACAGCGAGACCACTACAAAGAGCAAGGTTTCGTGGTCATTCCTCATCTTTTTAGTACAGCCACAGTAACGTTGATGCGTGAGCATTATATGAAACGCCGCGCAGAAGGTCCGAAACCCGGCGACTCCGGTGGCACAACCGACCACGCCGATGACCCAAATCACCAATTCCCGCGCATGATTAATATGCACAACTGGGACGAGTTAACCCAAGAATGGGCAGCGAATACCAACCTGCTTACGCTTACGGAACAACTGATGGATGATACGCCGGTGCTGTTACAAACGATGCTCTATTTCAAACCGCCCGGTGCCCGAGGTCAGGCACTGCACCAAGACGAACAGTACATCCCCATAGATCCGATCATTGGTGTTTGGGTAGCCTTAGATACATCGGACGAGTCTGTTGGGCGTATGGTGCTTATCCCACGTTCCCATCAAAACGGACTGCTACCCGTTGAAACAGCAGACACTGCTATTTCGTTTACAGATGTACAAGCCATCAAACCGGAAAACGTTGAAGAATTGGGAATAGATATGTCACCCGGTGACGCGCTTTTCTTCGATGGCAAGGTTATTCATGGTTCCTACATGAATCAAACGAATGATCGGTGGCGGCGGAGTTTTATCTGTCACTATATGGGTGAGAGTTCACAACGGTTTGAGCCAGCTGAAGGAACACACGTCTCACATCTTAAAAAGTAGTATAAAATTGGAGGAAACCGATTGTTAAAAGTATCAAAGTTTGGCGGAAGCTCTCTCGCATCAGCGGAGCAAGTCCGCCGTGTTTGCGACATCATTACCGCCGATCCGGGACGCCGTATCATTGTTGTTTCTGCTCCCGGAAAACGAGATAGCCAAGACATCAAAGTAACAGACTTACTCATCGCTGCTGCATCAGAACGGTTGACAGGCAAAATCGGTGCCTCGGAATGTGCCGAAGTAATTGAACGGTATAGGAGCATTGCCTCTGAATTAGGTCTCCCTCCCGAGGTGGTCGAGCCTATCGCTCGTGACCTAACGGAACGTTTGGAAAACAGCACAACCGATGCCGACCTCTATATGGAAACAATGAAAGCAGGAGGTGAAGATAACTGCGCTCGTCTCATCGCACAAGTTTTACAGGCACGCGGCGTAGACGCACATTATGTGAACCCGAAGGATGCTGGCTTACTACTTTCGGACGAGCCCGGCAACGCCCAAGTGCTCCCCGAAGCATACAACCGACTGCGGGATCTACACGAACGGCCCGGTATCACCATTTTTCCCGGCTTCTTCGGATACTCGAAAGAAGGCAACATTGTCACTTTCTCGCGCGGTGGTTCAGACATTACAGGGGCTATTCTCGCCAGTGCTGTTCGGGCAGAAGTCTATGAGAATTTTACAGATGTCGATTCTGTGTTCGTCGCAAACCCGTCTATCGTTAAAGATCCGGTACCAATCGCCGAGTTAACCTATCGTGAGATGCGCGAACTCTCTTACGCAGGATTTTCCGTATTCCATGACGAGGCACTCGAACCGGTCTACCGAGCACATGTGCCTGTCAATATTCGAAACACCAATAACCCGAAAGCAGATGGCACGTTGATTGTTCCAAGCCGTACGTCAACAGATATTCCGGTCGTCGGTATCGCGGCGATGGACAGTGTCTGCTGTATCTATCTCAGCAAATACCTGATGAACCGTCAAATCGGGTTTGGCAGGCGACTGTTGCAGATATTGGAAGCCGAAGGTATCTCTTTTGAACACGTCCCGTCCGGTATAGATAATATGTCCGTCATCCTTCGAGAAGATAACCTATCGACGGCAAAAGAGAACAGAATTGTTGAACAAATTCGGCAAACACTTGCACCCGAAGACATTTTCGTGGAACGCGGACTCTCTTTAATAATGGTCGTCGGTGAGGGTATGCGTCATACTGTAGGCATCGCCTCGCGTGCCACAGGTGCATTAGCCGGTGCGAAAGTCAACATTGAGATGATTAATCAAGGTTCTAACGAGGTGAGTATGATGTTCGGCATAAAATCCCAAGATATGGAGTTTGCCGTTCAAGCACTCTATGCGGAATTTTTTGGCTAAAGGAAAACATTATGAAAGTAACCGTTCAACCGAAAGAATTAGAAGCCGGAAAACTAACAGACACACACGTGGAACAAGCCATCAAGGCAATCCGCGTTGATGGCTATGTTGTCTTGGAGAATGTCATCAATCACGACCACTTAGACATTCTTCGCGAACGGATGGATGCAGATTCCCAGATCCTTATTAATGCGGAAAAATGGGGTGGCGCAGGCAAACTCATAGGGCACCTCCAACAGGGACCGCCACCTTTTGCTCCCTACATTTTTAGAGACATCGTCGCGAATCCGTATGTTGTACAGGTGACGAAGGAGTTGCTTGGTCCCGGACTCTATAATAACTTTTACAACGGCAACACGAACTGTCCCGGTAGCACCACACAACCGCTCCACAGAGACGGTGCCCACTTGTGGCCAAACCAAGAAGTAGCACATCCAACCACAGAAGTCGTCGTCAATATTTCACCACAGGATACAACTGAGGAAAATGGAAGTGTAGAACTCTGGCCCGGTTCACATCTTCAGGTAGGTGATGGAGGCGTAGATGAAGAGCAGGAGGAGGCACGTCGCAAAACCTGTCCCCCTATCCGTGGAAATGCGAAAAAGGGGAGCGTCCTCATTCGAGATATGCGACTGTGGCATCGAGGGGTCCCCAACCCATCCGATAAGCCACGCCACATGATAGCACTGATTTACCGAGTGAGTTGGCTGAAATCCAACCGTCTACTGAAGTATAAAACCGGATGTGAAGCCGCTTTTGAAAACAGCGATCTCGATCATAATGCTGAGTTTCTTGACTTCGTCGAGAAAAATATAGATGAGTACGATTACCTCTTCAATCCGAGATTCTAAATGTGTGCGCGCGGTGTCCAATACCGCTCTGAGTTCATGACGGAGGTTACCATGAACGCCAAAAACAATTGGCTCCCCGCTGAGCCTGACCTCGAGACAGTTTGTAAAACTTACAGCGATCCGATTTACGCACTCTCCCAGGCGGAAGTGCCCGCCATCATCCTTCGGGACGCCTATTCACCAGCGCAATGCCAAGGACTTATCGACCGATTCACGAATATGGGTTTGATGCGCGATGAAGCCGACATCAACTCTCCTGACAAACGTACCCGTATTGACATCGGCACGAGTCTCGGCAACCGCGGCGTGGATAAAGCGAAATTCTTGGCACACGCCAAAGCGACACATCACCTTTTTAAGTTTCTGTTCGACGGATTTGATGACCCTGTTGATCTGATTTATGACTCCCTCAGCGCGCTTTCCCCCAAACAAGAGGTGAAGGTCGCGCGTGAACCCGACGGTTCACTCTACGGTCCCGCGATCTTCCGGGTCCATTACGAAACACACAGTTATAAGCCGCATATCGACCACGTCAAGTATCGCGAGCAGCGCACCAATTACGATGTCTATCGTTTTGAGCATCAGTTTGCAGGCGTGCTGTGCGTCCAGAACGCAGACGAACACGGGAAAGGCACACAAGCCCTCTTGCACCGCTGCCTCTGGTCTGAGGAAATCCAACCCCATATTATCGAAGAAACCTTTGATCAATACGCCGCTGACAACGGAGTAGAGAACTATCAGGTCGATCTGAATCAGGGGGACCTCTACTTTTTCAACACGCGCTGTATCCACGAGGTTCCACCCGTACAAGGCACACGCGCCCGAATTGTCTTGGCAGTCTTTATCGGATACTCCCCCGAAGATAACGAAGTATTCGTCTGGTCGTAGATATCACACTTCTCGCTTTTCTCTAAGAACCTATTTCCGGCTTCTTTCCTTCCACTCCTTCTTATTTGCTGGCGGGGTCCGTAACCCCGCTTATCCCTTGGTGTACAATCAATCGTA
This sequence comes from Candidatus Poribacteria bacterium, assembly GCA_965220065.1. GTDB lineage: Bacteria > Poribacteria > WGA-4E > WGA-4E > WGA-3G > WGA-3G. The sequence continues at coordinate 754,300 of OZ244804.1, read as the reverse complement.
TACCTCATTCCTTACTACTACAACCAACGCGATGTGTCCAGATTACAAACAGCGTGCCCAATTCACGGCAGTCTTCATTGCCGACTCACTCCTTCAAGCAAAATACGCTAAAAAAAATATTTGACATTTTCTTGACATTTTTTTGACAAACATGTTAACATATTGGCAAATGAGGTTGGCAGCATTCACTATATAACGTAATATAACGTGAGTTTGAAAAATGAGTAGTAGCAACAAGGTGCCACACAGGCAGAACCGACATCTCACTGCTAACATCGCGAAATCGATTTTCGCTATACCTCAGATGCCTGATATCAGTGATGTGAGTGCGCGCTGCTACATCTGTTGGTCACCGCCAATTTGCTGTGCTAACGCAGTGTTAACAGCGTTTACCCCCCCCCCCCACTTTACATTTGTCGAGTAATTTTCTTCACATTACAGTATCAGCAGGTATTGCTGTGCTGTATTTTTTCGTGCCCGCGCGGCCTTCGTTTTGCACGAAGTCTCTCCTCGCGGGCTTTTGTGTTGCAGTGGGGTTTGCTTGGTGCGTGCAGATTTATTTTCAAATTCACGTTAATATAAGTTCGAGAATAAAAAGGCCAGTGTGCTCTTATGTCTTGGAACACACAGTTTTCCATCGCATCAAAGGGAGGTATTCAAGAAATGAAAGTTACAATAACGAGTCAATTTCATACCGTTTTTCTGAAGGAGGACAAAATCATGAAGCTTATTATTCAGGCAGGCATCGTTATTTTGATGATTGCATCATTAATAATGCCCGCTAATGCGGCACTTGAAGCAAGTGGTGAAAAGGCGCCGATTGCCAAAGGAGACAATCTCATTGCTGGAGCGGCTGTCAACGATTCAGCCGGCAGCAGTGATTTAACCTTAATTATTCAGTTGAAAATTGATGGTAAAATCGTGGTCGATGAAGGCCACGAGTGCATTGCCATTCAGCCTGAGGAAAATATCCCTTCGGATAAAGATCCCACCGGCTGGACACAACCCAAATTTGACGATTACAAAGATTGGGAAAAGGGCGAATACGGTGTCGGTTACGGTGACAACGATGACAATCTGGTCATTGGTAATGGAACCCTAGCAATGGTCTACAGCCGCGCTATCTTCGAGGTCAAGTCCATCAGGTCAAATAGCAAAGTTGAGCTAGGAGCAGACTTTGACGATGGTTGTGTGATTTGGATTAACGGCGTCGAAGTTGCCCGTGAAGCAAACACCGATATTCCGGACGAGCCGGAGTGGGATTCGTGGACCGATAAGGGAAGTGGGCATTCACACGAAGCCAGTAAAACAGACCCACCGACTTATGAGTGGGTCGAACTTGACGTTAAGGTGATTGGGAATCCCTTTGCTGTTGAGCCGGCAGATAAGCTTGCTACCTCATGGGGGGAAATCAAAGCCGGGTACTAAGCGTCAAAGATTATTGGTTTTCAGTGTTCATCGGCGTTCGGACGTTCTTTCCCCGTTCATATTCGTGGCAAAAATACGACGGGCGAAAAAATGGGTTGTAAGATGCGGCACATGATTTGCGTCCGTTCAACCCGCGAGAAATAGTATTACACCTCTTGGGGAAGATGTCGAATTTCTTCAAGCCTTGATTTGGCTAAACGTATCAAACCCAATTTCGGATTAAGCAAGCGTTTTCATGTAAAGGATTTTCCTTTCACAAAAAGGGCACCTGAGGAGTTCAGTCGCCCTTTTTGTTTTCGTGAGCTTGACATTTTGTGTCTTTTGTGGCAAATGATCCGGCTTGGGCACCCGTTGGAAATGAACTCATTTACACGGAAGGTGTCATTGGAAGCAATTCACAAATCGTCAGAAGCAACCTGATAAGTCGAAAGGTCACACAACTTACAGACAACGGAAGCAATCATGCCGGTAATTGGTTCGCACCGCAGCAACTGCCTGTTTCCCCGTCAATATCGCTTTTAAGCACACCGTGGGGCAACGTGAAAAGCCAGATGAAGTAGCGTAGATTAAAAGGAGAGAAAAATGTTTCCATTCGTTATGAATGCAACAACCAAAAAGGTAGTTCTGAGTTTAGTCGTTGTTTCAATCGCTGGATTGGGAATAGGAATCCCTGTCGCTGCCCAGACAGTCGTCATCGAAGATGGATTAATCGGCTACTGGAGTTTCAATAAAAACACTGTAAAAGGGAATACGGTTCAGGATATCTGGGGTGACCAAGACGCCGAGATGATAGGAAAAATTCAAATCGTCCAGGGTAAGTTTGAGGAAGCAGTGCAATTGGAAGGTGGCGCGGGTGCCCGTGTTCAAATGACCGATGACATCAAGAAAGCCAAACTCCCCACAGAAGGGATGACCGTAGAATTATGGGTGTGGGATGAGCAGTTCATCGAATGGGGTGGGTACATCGTAGCAGTTCAGGACAATGGTCCCTTTGAAAAAGGTTGGCTGCTCGGTACCCGATGGAAAGCGTTCAGCTTCGCACTATCTTCGGATGGAGCTGATGATGGCGATGGTCTCTTAACCTACCTCAATTCCGTCAACACATACGACATGGGAGAATGGCACCATGTCGTCGGAACATACGACGGTGAGGAGATGAAAATCTACGTAAATGGGACACTGGAAGCAACTTCGAGTGTCCAATCGGGACCGATTAATTACCCCGATCGCGTCTTCTTCTCCATCGGTTCTTATAAAGATGACAACGAGGACTTCGTACATAAGGGGATGATTGACGAAGTGCGTCTCTATGATCGGGCACTCAGTGAAAAAGAGGTGTCCAACAATCTTAAAGCGGAAGGGTTAGCGGTAGAGGCTGCTGGAAAACTCAGTCTCACTTGGGGTCAAATCAAGGCTGCTGCGAGACGATAAGCAACTCTCATTAAAAATCTGTTTAGAACCGCCAAAGCAGACCCGTCTCATATCCCTTATAGCAATGCCTCTGCTAATTCGGTAAAATCGCTCACCGTCACATCGGGTTGATAGGGTGTGTCCTCATACGGAAGTTCATAGCGGTTCACAAACGCCCCTCTAAAGCCACACGCTCGCGCACCCATAATGTCAAATGAATTCGCTGATACCATCACGCATTCGCCAACTTCAAGCCCTAACTGTCCTGCCGCGGCACGGTAGACTGCCGGATGCGGCTTAAACGCACCGACTGATGTTACCGAAATCACATCGTCAAAATCCCACGCGACCCGTTCCGAGACGAGATATTCTAAAAACGACGGATCCCCGTTGGACAACACTACCAACTGATACCGAGATTGCATCTTCGCGAGGGCAGACAACACCTCTGGAAAAGGGGAAAGGGACTGCCAACCGCGCATAAATTCTTCTACCGTATCAGGGGTAGCATCAATGCCGTTGTGTCTCAGGACGTAGTGCACGGCACGTCGAACGGTCTCCAAGTAGCCGCTATGTCCGAGCATGACGATCGTATCTTGATACTGCTCAATGCGTTGACGGTACCGCCACTGTGCCCAGAATTCATCCGCCGATACATCGGCATCCCGTGCCCCCAGTGATCCGTCAATGAAGGGTGTAAGGCTACCCCCTAAATCCAAAATTGTACCGAACAGGTCAAAAGTAAGAGCCTTTGTCTCCACAAAATTAGCCATAATAGTACGTAGTTGTCAGTTATCAGTCATCAGTTGTCGGAGTGGTGGTTATAAGTTCGGTTTCTTCTTGCGAAAAAACCTTTAAGTTTTAGGATAAGGGGTTGAGAGTTTAACAATTCCCTCTTGTTACCAACAACTTATAACCTATAACTTATAACCGAAGACCGATAACCATTAATCCATCTATATCTGTTATCCCAATTCGACTGTCCGACCAGTCGCCATCGCTTCAAACGCGGCATCAATGACACGCATCTGATTCACGCAGCTTTCCGGTGAGACACGGTGCGGTTTTCCAGTCGTCAAAACGTCACACATGTGTTCCAACTGCAATGCAAACTGGAAACACGGCTCAAAATCAATAACTTCTGTGCCGTCTCGTGTGGTGAGTTCAATATTGACGGTTGAGTTCTCATTGTTCCACACCCGATCCAATCGGCACATGCCGCCGGTGCCTGACATTTCAGCATACTGTCCACCCGCGCAATTAAAACCGGTAGAGATCTGCGCAACACGTTCACCCGGGAATACTAACAATAGATAGGAACCATCGTCCACTTCTAACCCGGCTTGAGACATCCCTGACACCCGAATCGGTTCAGCACCAAACATAAAGCGGGCGTGGTGGATATTGTAACACGCCAAATCGTATATACTACCGCCACCTTTCGCCTTATTAAACCGCCAATTCATCTCAGGACGTCGCGTTTCAGGTCCACCGCCACCGCCACCCGTACAGAAGGTACTACGGATCGTTTTAAAGTCCCCGATCGCTCCCGAATCAATAAGTTCTTTTGCCTTTAGGTGCATCGGATGATGCCGGAATTTAAACGCCTCCGCCACTAAAACACCGTTCTCTTGCGCCGCACCGACGAACGCTTCCGCCTCCGCCGCTGTTGACGTGAACGGTTTCTCACACAAGATCGCTTTGACTTGGCGGGATTCAGAAAGCTGGATACCGACCTCAGCGTGGAAAGCCCCCCAGGTACAGATAATAGCGATGTCCAAGTTCTCAGCGTCTAACATCTCCTCTAAAGAGAGATACCGGTTTTCGGGGTCCACGTCAAACCGTTCACCGAAATTGGCTAAGGCATCTTCCGACACATCACAGATCGCCGCCAATTCAGCACTCGGGGCTTGTTGACACGCGTTGCCGTGTGCGTTAGCGATTCCACCTGCTCCGACAAGTCCAACACGATAAGTCGTTGACATAATAGTTCCTTTCTCTGTTACATTGCTGTTAAGGGATAACCGTTCTCGACAATTGCCTCTTTCAGAAACTCAAACTCATATTGTGGGAACGACGCACCCGGCTGTAATTCCGCAACGTCTCGCTTCCAGCGATCTACTGCGTCCGCACGGACGATGATCCGACCCAATGGGATCTCCAAGAACGCTTCAAGCTCCTTGAGGATCGTCTCCTGATTCAGGATGAAGTCCTCAAAGCGTATCTGGATAACATTTTTAGGCATAGGCGTTGCTTGCATGAGTTTATACTGATAAATCCAAGAAATCGCACGTCTTTCATAGATATCGTCTGTCTCAGAATAGACGACCCCGAAATCCCGAAGATCATCGGTTTTGTGGCTACCCCGAATACAATCCCGTGGATCCCGAATCCAGTGGATGTATTTTATATCAGGAAACATCCGAATTATCCATGGGTAGACTAACGTAGTCTCCGGTATCTTCCAACCTTTGTGTCGTGCCGGATCCTGCAGTACATCTTCAAGATAGGTATTGACGAGCCGCTCAAATTCTGGATCGATCGGCATCGTAAATAGAGGTTCAAAATCCCACGATAGACCGCCTTCCCACTTGACATATTGTGCCATCACTCGACAGGCATCGTACATCGCGAACGGTGGAATTTTATCGCCGGAAGGGTTCAATTGGCTTCCCATGAAAACCCCACTGGCGTATAACGTATGAGAAATGGCGCGCGTTCCAGAATGACCGCGTCCAATCACTGTAATCAAATTTTCCATAAAAAATTATCTAATTTAATCAAAGACCTCTTACCGATAACCCACTATTGATGCTTGACAGCGGTCCCATAGAAATTACTTGTTTATTTGCAAAAATTAAAGGATAATAATAACAATAGAAGGGGGCACGCACTGCCCTCATATACCTACCCAATTTTTGTTTTAACCGCTTGAAAACATTGTAGCAAATATCTTAAACAAAACAAATCATTTTTTACAAGGAAATAATGGAATGCGCAAATTTCTTTCACTCATAAGTCTTATTGTGTCGCTAATCATACATGTCGGATGTGACAGAGTCCAAAAGATTGTTACACCGGAGCAAGAACAGAAAACCCTCAAGATAGGTTTTATCGTTGCGGGCGAACGTGTTACCTATCCAAATGGTGCAGAGATGGCTGTCACAGAAATCAACCAGCAAGGCGGGCTTCTTGGGACGCCGGTCGAATTGATAGGGCACATCAACAAAGAAGCACAACCGGAAGTCTCCGTCCAAATCGCTGAACGACTCATCGTTGAAGACGACATTATTGCACTCATCGGACCCAACCGTTCGTCTCATGCCGTTGAGGTAGGTCCAATTGCACAGCGTTATGGAATTCCGATGATTACCACAACCGCAACCAATCCAAACGTAACGAACGCCGGCGATTTCGTCTTCATGGCATCCTTCACGGATAGTTTTCAAGGTGCTGTCATGGCACAATTCGCGGTAGACGACCTCAATATTACGACTGCCGCCCTTCTCATACGGAGGGGTGATCTCTATACGGAAGGGATCGCTGAATTCTTCGCACTCAATTTCAGTAAACTCGGTGGTGAAATTGTCGCCACCGAATTCTACGAAGACGAGCCATCAGACTTTACAACACAATTGACAAGCATCGCTGCTGCAAGACCCGATGCGCTTTTCGCATCCGGTTTTGTCCAAGATATTGCCTTAATAACGCAACTGGCGCGAGCACTCCCATTGCGAAATGCAGTAGGTGACCCCACTATTTTTCTCGGTGCCGATTCATGGGACAACGAACTTCTGTTCAATAACCAAAATGCCGAAACAGAAGGTAGTTTTTTCAGCGGACATTTCTCGCCAGACACAGATGAACCGACAGCCCGTGCCTTTGTTGACGCTTACGAATCCATCTATGAATCCACACCAACTGGCGGTGTTGCAGTCAGTTACGATGCCGTCAAATTGCTTTTTAAGGCAGTCGAGCGCGCAGGCAGTCTCGACCCCGATGAAATCCGTCAGCAACTCGCCGCTACAGAAAACTACATCGGCGCGACGACGATCGCCAGCTACGACGAAAATCGTCATCCAACAAAAAGCGCGGTAATTTTCACCATCAAAGACGGTGAGAAGCAATTTTACAAGCAGATCGACCCTTAATTTTCGGGCGGTGAACGAAAGATCTGATAAAATTCACGAAAATAGAACGCAGGCATTATGATAATTTCCCTTTTCCTGAGAGGTACAATACTCACCCTATTCATCTGCTGTTTCTCAGCTATCGCTCAAGACTACACGCAATTCGGTTTACCCGAAGGCGCAATAGCAAGGCTCGGTAAGGGCAAATTAGGTGAGATCCACTTTTCCCCGGACGGCAGTCGACTCGCGATTTCCAGCTCTATCGGTATCTGGTTCTATGATCCGCAAACCGGTGAAGAATTAGGCCTGATGAGGTACACAAACGGGGTGCCTCCTTTCGCGTTTGCGTATTCATCCGACGGGAACACTATCGCCAGTGCAAGCACGAACAAGATGACAGTGTTAACAGGAATGAGAGAGGCGAGACTTCCTTCAATCGCGGGGCATATAGTGCAGATGCGGGATAGCACAACCGGAAAGGAAAGAACCACAGTCAGGGTACAGACGCAGCATGTTGCTAACGTCGTATTCGCGCCCGATGGAAACACCATCGCTACTGCAAGAAAACGGGACAACACGGTATATTTGTGGGACGCTGCGACAGGAAAGTCTAAAGGAACACTCGAAAGGATAGGAAAAGGTAGCGTCCAGTCTTTTGTGTATGCCCCCGATGGAAACACCATCGCTACTGCCGGGGGTTGGAGCGACAATGTTGTACAGTTGTGGGACGCACAAACGGGTGCCCATAAAACGACACTATCTGGACATACGCAGGAGGTCAACTCCATCGCATATTCACCCGATGGTAGTATCATCGCATCTGGGAGCAAAGATGGCGTGGTGCGGTTGTGGGATGTCGCCACCGGAAAACAGAAAGCCGTGCTTGCACGGACGAGTTGGATTCATTTTCTGTTGCCGTGGTTGAGTCCCTCTGTTAATGCTGTGGCATATTCACCGGATGCAAATACAATTGCCGCTGTGAGTGTGGATTATACGTTACGATTGTGGGATACACAGACGACGAAACTCAAAACCACACTTACCGGACATACGGGTCCAGTAAACGCCGTCGTCTATTCACCTGACGGAAAGATGATCGCAACTGTCGGAGGTTGGAAGGACTACACTATCCGATTGTGGGACGCTGTCACGGGTGAAATCAAAGCCGTCCTCACAGGATATACTCCGATCAACGCTGTCGCATATTCACCTGATGGAAAGACGATCGCCACAGGTGGAGACTACCATAGCAACGCACTGCAAATGTGGAATGCCGAGACTAAGAAACTCAAAGCAACATATACCGAACACACGGAGGGTATCCTGTCTTCCATGGTATACGCACCCGATGGAAATACAATCGCTGCTGTGAACTTGTCCGATAATACGGTTCGGTTGTGGCTTACAGAAATCGGCAAACACAAAGCCACATTCAAACATGCCAACACAGATTCTGGATACGATATATCCTCTGTGGCATATTCACCCGATGGAAATACAATTGCCGCCGTCGGAGGACACTATAGAGACCATAAAGGAACCGTGTATCTTTGGCACGTGCAGACACGGAAACGCAAAATCATATATGAAGGACCCGATTATATATGTGCCGTAGCCTATTCGCCAGACGGTAAGACGATCGCAACTGGAAGCTGGAACGGCAACATACAAGTGTGGCACACCGTGACAGGTGAGGCACTGAAAACAATATCCACAAAACACAAAGGTGGAGTCAACTCATTAGCATACTCACCTGATGGAAAGACGATCGCTACGGCGGGTGGGTATCGCGACGACATCGTGCAATTGTGGGATGCGGGAACAGGGGAACACAAAACCAGACTCAGAGGACATACAAAGACTGTCAGTTCGGTTGCGTATTCACCTGATGGAAAGACAGTCGCTTCTGGGAGCACGGATGGTACTGTTCGGTTCTGGGATGCCGTAACAGGGGAACATAAAGCCACATTCACGGCACATACGGACATCGCCTCTGTCGTATATTCATCCAATGGAAAGACGATCGCTACCAGAAGTACGGACGGCACGGTACTACTCTGGGAAACCAACTCGACTTCAAAAGAGGAATAGACGAATCCTTTCTAATAGCCATCAGCAGTCAGCGGTCAGCAAAGAGGGTTATCTTAAACGATGGGAAACATTCAAGCAAAAACACCTTTTTACCGATTGCTGACAGGTTTTTTCGAAAGAAAAAACTGGGGAACACCCTATCAAAACCGCCCCGATTGCTGACAGCCAATTTTCCGACAACCGATAGCCAAAAAAAAGAGGAGACCGATATGAATAGACCACCAGAAGCCTTCGTTCACGTAGACGAAGAACGATTACTCAACTTCTCCACCGCTTGCTTTGAAAAAGCCGGCATCACACACGAACACGCCGCACTCATTAGCCGCTTACTCGTCAACTCCGACTTACGCGGCGTCCGCAGTCACGGCACCCGAACCGTCAACGGATATTGTGGGGGCTTTGAAAACGGGAGTTTCAATCCGAACCCCGATATCCGTGTTATCCATGAAACACCAACGGCAGTTGTGCTCGATGGAAACGGCACACTCGGCTATCTCCCGACGGTGCGTGCCACCGAACACGCCATCGCTAAAGCGAAAGAGGTCGGCATCGGGATGGGATTGGTGCGTTATATTGGGCACTACGGATCTGCGGGACATTATGCGCGACTTTGCAATGAATCCGGTTGTATCGGTTTTTCGGTACAGGGGTATCAGAGCCAAGGCAACGCTGGCAATCAAGACCCCAAACCGCAACTCGGCTACTACGGTAACCCGCCCATTTGTTTCGCCATTCCGTCTGATGAAGAACCACCGGTCATACTCGACGCCGCAACCTGTATTATGGCGGATTACCAACGCGGTCCCGATTTCGATGCCCTGCTTTCAGTCATTCCAGCCGCCTTCTTCAAAAGCGTAGGATACACCGCTGTCGCGAGCCTCCTTGGCGGTGCACTCACTGGCTTCACCGAACCGCCACCGGAAGACACCGCAAAATGGGGTGGTGCGGGTATGGGGGGAATGGTGCTCGCTATAGACATCGAATCCGTTGTGCCATCCGCCGTTTTCCACGCAGAAGTCGATCGGATGGTGCACGATGTTCGCGAAACCTACGAGCCGATGCCTGGGACAGACAGAGCACTCCTACCGGGTGCGATCGAAACGGAACGCACGGAACAACATCGCCGCGAAGGCATCCGTTACGGTGAAATGGAACAGGAATCGGCGCGCGGGGTCAGTGAACGGTTAGGGGTGCCATTACCTTGGGACGAATAACCTTGCTCAGGAGAAAAAAATGAATAGACCACCAGAAACTTTCGTCTTAGTAAATGAGGAACGACTTCTCAACTTCTCTACTGCTTGCTTTGAGAAAGCCGGCGTTCCACATGAACACGCCGCACTCATCAGCCGATTGCTCGTCAATTCCGACTTACGAGGTGTTCGTAGTCACGGCACACAGACCGTTAATAGATATTGTGCGGGTTTTGAAAACGGAAACCTCAATCCGAACCCGAATATCCGCGTCATCCACGAAACGCCAACGGCTGTCGTGCTCGATGGTAACGGCACACTCGGCTATCTCCCGATGGTGCGCGCAACCGAGCACGCTATCGCCAAAGCCAAAGAGGTCGGCATCGGGATGGGACTCGTCCGCTACATTGGACACTACGGGTCTGCTGGGCACTATGCCCGTATGTGTAACGAAGCCGGATGCATCGGCTTTTCGGTACAGGGAGCCCGGAACCACGGCAATGCCGGAAACCAAGATCCCAAACCACAGATCGGCTACTACGGCAACCCACCCATCTGTTTCGCTATTCCCTCTGGCGAGGAACCTCCAGTTGTACTTGATGCCGCAACCTGTATCATGGCGGATTACCAGCGTGGTCCCGATTTTGATCCCTTGCTTTCTATGATCCCGGCGGCTTTTTTCAAGAGTATCGGCTATACCGCTGTCGCACATCTGCTCGGTGGCGGACTCACCGGCTTCACCGAACCACCACCGGAGGACACCGCAAAATGGCGTCCACCACAGGGGGGTATGGTACTCGCCATAGATATTGAATCCGTTGTGTCACCCGCTGTTTTCCATGCCGAAGTCGATCGGATGGTACATGATGTCCGTGAAACTTACGAACCGATGCCGGGAACCGACAGAGCATTGTTACCCGGGGCAATTGAAGTGGAACGCACAGAATTGCATCGCCGTGAAGGTATCCGTTACGGGGAGGTGGAACAGGAATCCGCTCGCGGGGTCAGTGAACGGTTAGGTGTACCACTCCCTTGGGATGAATAACTTTCACACCGCTGTAGAGAAAGAAGCGTTAAGCTTCCGTTGGCGAGGTTTCTAACCTCGCCTCTTTAGCATGCCTAAGTTATGCTAAAATCTACCATAGTCGGTGCCTTGATTGCGTATACGTATTAAAACAAAAAACTATCTTTGAATCTATGTTGATCTGATAAAGCAGACGGTTTACCTATCGTCTGTTTTTTATTTTAACTTGACTTCTGGGTCAATAATTTGTAAAATTAATCATATCGGCGTATTATTTATTGAATATATTTTGTAATATATTTATAATCCATTACGATTAACAATGGTTTCACCTATTTTTATTGCTTAACCCAATCTATATATGGGTTTTTAGGTCGAACTTACGTAAATTTACCAGATACCCACTCCCCGCGTTTACCGTATTGCTGAACGCACACTTGCTACTTTTCAACGACAAGTATCATCCCTCAGGACTCGGTATCTGGCATTCTATTTTCTATTTTTTTTGAAAAAATATTTTAAGTGAGGTTTCATTTTGCATACTCAGATTAAAACCAGTTTTTTGTTTTACACGTTTACGCTGTTCTTGTGTCTCAATTCCTTCTTCTTATGGAATACCGCCGCACAAGTCGCCAATGAATCTGTTGACACACCCGCCAGTGAAAACTATACGTTTGAGACGATTGACGTTCCCGGCGTAGATTTTTTAGCAGTGACAGCGAGTAGTGATTTTGAAGATTACGCTGGCTACACGAAGGGTGCTGATGGTGAAAAAGACGTCGCCTTTACACTCATCAATGGCGTTTTCACGACCTATGATTTCCCCGACTCGCAGAACACCTATTTCTATGCGTTGGGTAATGATGGGCTCGCTGCCGGACACTACGAGGATAGTGAGGGTCTCTACCACGGGGTCATCTTGGAAAACGGTGAGTTGCGAGAATATAATTTTCCGGGTGCCGTCGAAACGGAGATCTACGGTTATAGTGATTCGACGGGGGAATTCACGGGTAATTTTATAGATGCTTCCGGCGTTCGCCGTGGATTCTCAGGGGGGACAACAGTTGAATACCCCGGAGCCTCAGCAACGTACGCCGATTTCGTCAACGCCAGCGGTCGTATCGTAGGCAGCTACGTAGATGCTGAAGGTCTATATCATATATACGGCCATAGTGCGGATGGCAGATTCATAACTGGGGAGTATCTCGACGCATCAATGCTTGAATACTTTTTTACACACGGTATCACGGATACAGGAATTATCGTCGCCCGTGCAAAAGCCGTCGGTGATGTCCCGCGCACGTATGTCGGTTTATTTCGGGAGGGACTCCATGAATTGCAGGTGCCGGACAGTGTCAGCACGGACGGTTGGAATATCAATCAGAACGGCTCTGTCGTTGGATACTATGACTCAGTCGATGGACGCAGACACGGGTTTATCGCCAGACCCACAGCGGACGTTGCACAAATCAGCGATGCGTCTGTTATCTCTCCCCTCAACTCTCACTATACTTTTGAGAGTATTGATGTCCCCGGTGTAGACTTCTTAGCGGTGACGGCGAGTTCCGACTTTGAGGACTACGCCGGGAATACGCGGGGTCCCAATGGCGAAAAAGAAGTCGGCTTTACGCTGATTGATGGCGTTTTTACGACCTATGATTTCCCGGGTTCACAGAACACTTATTTCTATGCGCTGGGGAATGATGGGCTCGCTGCTGGACACTACGAGGATAGCGAGGGTCTCTACCACGGGGTCATCTTGGAAAACGGTGAGTTGCGAGAATATAATTTTCCGGGTGCCGTTGAAACATTCATATACGGTTATAGTGATGCAACAGGAGTATTCACGGGGAGTTTTATAGATGCTTCGGGTGTCCGTCGTGGATTCTCAGGGGAGACAATCCTTGAATATCCCGGAGCCTCAGCAACTTATGCCAATTTTGTGAACGCGCAAGGCGTTGTGATGGGCAGCTACGTAGATGCTGAAGGTCTATATCATATATACGTCCATAGTCCGGATGGCAGATTTGCAACTGCGGAGTTTCTCGACGCATCAACGCTTGAATACTTTTTTGTCAACGGTATCACGGATACAAGAATTATCGTCGCCCGTGCAAAAGCCGTCGGTGATGTCCCGCGCACGTATGTCGGTTCATTCCAGCATGGACTCTCTGAATTGCAGGTACCGGGCAGCGTCAGTACGGGAGGCTGGAATATCAATCAGGACGGCTCTGTCGTTGGATACTACAACTCATCTGATGGACGTAGACACGGGTTTATCGCCAGACCTACCTCACAAGTGGAAGCGGAAAGTTACAGCAACTTCTACACCGTCACACTGGCCAAAGGCTTAAACATGCTTTCTGTACCACTGGCACCCCCAGCACCCATGAATGCCAAGAACCTTGTCGCGATGACAGGCGCGACAGCCATCATCGCGTTCGATGCGCCAAGCCAGCGTTTTATCGGTTGGACACCAAGTGCACCCAATGATGGTTTCTCAATTGAGGGCGGACACGGCTATATCGTCAATGTCCCAAAAACTCGCAACTTTGCCTTCGTCGGAGCACCATGGACAGATCCAACGGAGGAAGCCGCTGCCGCAGCACCATCTGCCATATCCACGGAGGTGCCGCAGGACGCGTGGGCATTTGTTATCAGTGGACATTTAGCAGGTAAATCAGCATTTGATGGATACCAAGTCATCGTTCGGAACCTGAGAACCAACAGTGTTATATCCGCATCGGTGGAAGGCGGTTACTTCGCCGCCGCAACTGCTGACCTGACGCGACGCAGCGTCGTTCAGGTCGGAGACACGATTGAGTTGCGCGTCATCGGTCCGAATGGAAATGCTGAATTACAACCCCTCACCTTCAAAGTGACCCCTGAGCACTTGGCGAATGCCCTCTTGTCCGTCAAGCTTGATAGCATTGGTCAACCGACACAGAATCTGTTGTTGCAGAACTATCCGAATCCGTTTAACCCAGAGACATGGATTCCGTATCAACTCTCCGAAGACACTCCGGTATCGATATCCATTTATGATACAACGGGTAAGCTGGTTCGCACACTTTCGCTCGGTTTCCAACCTGCAGGCTTCTACAATAGTCAAGGACGTGCCGCTTATTGGGATGGACGCAATGCCTTGGGTGAACGCGTTGCGAGTGGTATCTATTTTTATCAGTTGACGACCCCCTCTTTCCAGCAAACACGGCGGCTCGTCATTGTAAAGTAGAGTTAATCAGAAACCTACAGGTGTCACAGTTATGCTATCGGTGTAACTGTGACACTTTTTTTATGCCTAAAACAGATAAGATTTTCCTTGCCTTTTTTTAGAAAATGTTACATACTTCCTTACAGAGTTTTTGCGTGTACCAAGATACCAGATTCTCGTTCTTATCGGACTTTTGAACGCTAACTTGTGATACTTCAAATACAAGCATCATTGTTCAGGATGGGTATCTAACATATTATTTTTTTCTTTGGAGAAATACTTTAAGAAAGGTTTGTGTTATGCACACTCATATTAAAACCAATTTTTTGTTTTACACATTTACGTTGTTCGTATGCCTCAATTCCTTTTTCCTAAGTAACACCGCCGCACAAATCAGCGACAACTATACATTCGAGACGATTGAAGTTGAGGGTGTCGATTTTTTAGCCGTGACGGCAAGTAGCGACTTTGAGGATTACGCTGGCAACATCCCGAGTGCTGATGGTGAAAAAATGGTCGGCTTTACCCTCATTGACGGTGTTTTTGAGACCCACGATTTCCCCAACTCGAAAAACACCTACTTCTACGCACTCGGTAATAATGGACTCGCTGCGGGGCACTACGAGGATAGTGATGGGCTTTTCCACGGGGTCATCTTAGAGAATGGTGAGTTGCGGCAATACGATTTCCCGGGTTCTGTTGAAACGGAGATCTACGGGTATAGTGATTCAACCGGGATACTGACGGGTAATTTTACAGATGCGTCTGGCATTCGTCGTGGATTCTCAGGAGAGACAATCGTTGAGTTCCCGGGGGCATCGGAAACTTATGCTGATTTTGTGAGCACGATAGGCAATATCGTGGGTAGCTACGTAGATGCTGAAGGCACATATCATGCATACCTGCGTGGACCTGGAGGGAGTTTTGCAACTCTGGATATTCCAGAAATACCAAATCAGGAATACTTTTTTCTGCACGGTATCAACGATGCCTTGGTTGCCGTTGGTCGAGCGAAAGGGGCGAGTGGTGTTCCGCTTACCTATGTCGGTAACCCCCTCAGGCTACAAGAATTGAAGGTTCCGGGCAGCGTTAGCACGGAAGGCTGGAATGTCAATCAGGACGGCTCTGTCGTTGGACACTATGACACAGCAGATGGACGCAGACACGGATTTATCGCAAGACCCTTACAGCCAACTGCTGTGCGACCACCTCCTGATCTCAGCTATACCTTTGAGAGTATTGATGTTCCGGGTATAGATTTCTTAGCGGTAACGGCAAGTAGCGACTTTTTTGATTACGCCGGCAACATGCGGGGTCCTGATGGTGAAAAAGATGTAGCCTTTACCCTGATTGATGGTGTTTTTACGACTTATGATTTTCCCGGATCGCAAGGCACCTATTTCTATGCGTTGGGTAATAATGGGGTCGCTGCGGGACACTACAAGGATAGCGATGGTCTTTTTCACGGTGTTATCTTAGAAAATGGTGAGTTGCGGCAATACAATTTCCCGAATTCTGTTGAAACGGAGATCTACGGGTATAGTGATTCAACGGGGGCGCTGACAGGTAGTTTTGTAGATGCATCGGGCGTTCGCCGTGGGTTTTCAGGGGAGACAATCGTTGAGTTTCCCGAGGCACCGGAAACTTACGCCGATTTTGTGAGTTGGACACGTAATATCGTGGGCAGCTACAAAGATGCTGATGGTGTATATCATGCATACATGCGTAGTTCGGTGGGCAGATTTCTATCTATTGACCTTCCAAACGCACTAAATCTGGAATACTTTTTTCTCCACGGTCTCAACAGGACAAGGACTGTCGTTGGACGAGCGAAAGCGGCGGGTGATGTCCCGCGCACTTATGTCGGCAGCCCCCTCAATCTAAAAGAATTGCAGTTTCCGGGCGCTGTTAGCACAGAGGGTTGGAATATTAATGAGGATGGCTCTGTCGTCGGGCACTATGACTCAGCAGATGGGCGCAGACACGGGTTCATCGCCAGACTCGTTCCCAAAGCAGAGGGCGATCGTTTTGGCAACACCTACACCGTCACACTGTCCAGAGGGTTGAACATGCTATCTGTGCCATTGGCACCAGTAACACCGATGAACGCCAAGAACCTTGTCGCTATGACAGGGGCGACGACCATTATCAAGCTTGATGCGCCGAACCAGCGGTTCATCGCATGGACACCCGGCGCACCCAATGATGGTTTCGCCATTGAAGGTGGACACGGCTATATCGTCAATGTCCCAGAAACCCGCAACTTCGCATTTGTTGGAGCACCTTGGACAGATCCAACGGAGGAAGCCGCTGCCGCAGCACCATCTGTCATATCCACGGAGATGCCGCAGGAAGCGTGGGCGTTCGTTGTCAGTGGACACTTGGAAGGCAAACCCGCACTTGATGGTTACCAAGTCATCGTCCGGAACATGAGAACCAACAGCATCATAACAGCCTCGGTAGAAGGGGATTACTTCGCCGCCGCAACTGCTGACCTGACACGTCGGAGCGTCGTCCAAGCTGGAGACGTCATTGAGTTGCGCGTCATTGGTCCAAGTGGGAATGTTGAACTACAAACCCTCAGCGTTAAAGTGACCCCTGAGCATCTGGTAAACGCCGTTTTGTCCATCAAGCTTGATGGTATCGGTCAACCGATGCAGAGTCTCCTGTTGCAGAACTACCCGAATCCGTTTAATCCTGAGACCTGGATACCGTATCAACTCTCCGAAGACAGTCCCGTATCAATATCCATTTATGATACAACCGGTCAGTTGGTTCGCACACTTTCGCTCGGTTTCCAATCCGCAGGCTTCTATAATAGTCAAGGACGTGCGGCGTATTGGGATGGACGCAATGCACTCGGCGAACGCGTCGCAAGTGGGATCTATTTCTACCAGTTGACGACCCCATCCTTCCAACAAACTCGGCGACTCGTCATTGTGAAATAGAGCAATCAGTAACTTAGGGGTGTCACAGTTATGCTATCGGTGTAATTGGGACACTCCCTTCATCCCTACTATAGTTTGGACAATTTTTGTGAAGGCGATGAACCCTTTTCAAAACATTTCTCATTTTTCTATACGTTCGAGATATAAACCTAACTCAGAAATAAAAGAAATCCAAATGTACCAATAGAAATGCCGTTTCAACCGATAAGGAAGCCCCGTAGGGCCGATATCTGTATCGATTAAAATTGTCCAAAGTTTAGTCATCCCCAAAAAAAGACGTGTAAATCCCAACCCACCAAATTGTTTTCCTTCGTCTCAACGACAAATCGCTTGAGATATTTCTTGTTTTTTTTTCAAAATTATTACATACTTTAAATACTGAAGAAATAGTCCTTCTGAATGTATCTGAGGATATTCAGTCTCGCTTTTTCCGTATTGCTGAATGCAAACTTGCGATGCGAAACTCCAGATACAAGTATCATCGGGCAGGACGGAACATCTAACACATCATTTTTTATCTTTAGAGAAAATACTTTAAGTGAGGTTTTGATTATGCACGCTTATGCTAAAACAGACTTTTTGTTTTACGCGTTTACATTGTTGATATGTTTTAATGCCTTTTTCTTAATTAACAACGTAGATGCACAAATTGGCGAGTCAGTCAGCGACAACTATACATTCGAGACGATCGACGTTCCAGATGTAGAGTTTTTAGCGCTGACGGCGAGTTCCGACTTTGAGGATTATGCTGGCTACACCAAAAGTGCTGACGGTGAAAAAGAGATCGCCTTTACGCTCATAGATGACGTTTTTACGACCTATGATTTCCCGGGCTCGCAGAACACCTATTTCTTCGCACTCGCTAATAATGGAAACGCCGCCGGACACTACCAAGATAGCGATGGTTTGTACCATGGGGTCGTCTTGAAAAATGGTGAGTTGACAGAATACAATTTCCCAGATTCCGTCGAAACGGAAATATACGGCATTAGTGATTCGACGGGTGCCCTGACAGGAAATTTTACAGATGTTGCTGGCGTTCGCCGCGGATTCTCGGGGGACGAAATAATTGAGTTCCCTGGAGCAACGGAAACATTCGCCGATTTTGTGAACTCGAGCGGTGGTATGGTGGGTAGCTACGTAGATGCCGACGGTGTATATCATCCCTATGTGCGTACTCCGGAGGGCAGATTTGTGCCTCTCAACCTTCCACAGGCACCAGATTTGGAATACTTTTTTGTGCACGGTATCAACGATGCAAGGATTATGGTTGCCCGAACCAAACGGATTGATGATCTTCCGGGCACTCTCGTCGGTACATTCCAAGAGGGACTACAGCTATTTAAGGTCCCAGACAGCGTTAGCACGGAAGGTTATAACATCAATCAGGACGGCTCTATCGTCGGACACTATCAGTCGGCGGATGGTAGAACACATGGATTCATCGCCAGACCCGTAACGGAGACCGAGGCACCCGTTGAGGATCAACCTGTTGCCACACCCACCGAATTCAACTATACCTTTGAAAGTATCGACGTTCCGGGTGTAGAGTTTTTGGCGTTGACAGCGAGTAGCGACTTTGAGGATTATGCTGGTTATACGAAAAGCACTGATGGTGAAAAAGAAATTGCCTTTACGCTCATTGATGGTGTTTTTACGACCCACGATTTCCCCGGTTCGCAGAGAACACATTTCTATGCCCTCGGTAATGATGGACGAGCTGCGGGACACTACCAAGATAGCGAGGGTCTCTACCACGGTGTCGTCTTAGAAGATGGCGAGTTGAGCGAATATAATTTCCCAGATTCCGTCCAAACGGAAATATACGGTATCAGTGATGCGACAGGGGTACTGACGGGTAATTTTATAGATGCTGAAGGTGTTCGCCGCGGATTCTCAGGAGACACAATTATTGAGGTCCCGGAGGCAACGGAAACTTATGCCGATTTCGTGAACTCGAGCGGTCGTTTGGTGGGTAGCTACACAGATGCTGACGGTGTATATCATCCTTATGTGAGTATCCCAGATGGCAGATTTATATCTATTGACCTTCCACAAGCCGCACAGTTTGAATACTTTTTTGTCCACGGTATCAACGATGTAGGCACTCTCGTTGGCAGAACCAAAAGGATCGGTGATGTCCCGCGCACCATTGTCGGCTCATTCCAGCACGAACTAAAGGCATTGAAGGTTCCAGGCAGCGTTATCACAGAGGGGTGGAATATCAATCAGGACGGCTCCGTTGTCGGACACTATGATTCAGCAGATGGACGTAGACACGGCTTTATCGCAAGATCCACTGATGAGGCAGAAAGCACTCATTTTGGCAATACCTACACCGTTACGTTGTCCAGAGGGTTGAACATGCTTTCCGTGCCATTGGCACCCCCAACACCGATGAACGCCAAATCCCTTGTCGCGATGACAGGGGCGACAACTATCATCGCATTCGATGCTCCAAACCAACGCTTCATCGGATGGACACCCAGCGCACCCAATGATGGTTTCTCAATTGAGGGCGGACACGGCTATATCGTCAATGTCCCAAAAGCTCGCAACTTTGCCTTTGTCGGGGCACCGTGGACAGATCCAACCGAAGCAGTTGCTGCATCACCAACTGCCATATCCACGGAGATGCCGCAGGAAGCGTGGGCATTCGTTGTCAGCGGACACTTGGCAGGCAAACCCGCACTTGATGGTTACCAAGTCATCGTCCGAAACCTGAGAACAGACAGCGTCATAACTGCCTCGGTGGAAGGCGATTACTTCGCCGCCGCAACTGCTGACCTGACGCGACGCAGCGTCGTCCAAGCTGGAGACGTCATTGAGTTGCGCGTCATTGGTCCAAGTGGGAATGTTGAACTACAAACCCTCAGCGTTAAAGTGACCCCTGAGCATCTGGTAAACGCCGTTTTGTCCATCAAACTTGATGGTATCGGTCAACCGATGCAGAGTCTCCTGTTACAGAACTATCCGAACCCGTTTAACCCGGAGACCTGGATACCGTATCAACTCTCCGAAGACAACCCCGTATCAATATCCATTTATGATACAACGGGTCAGTTGATTCGGACACTTTCGCTCGGTTTCCAATCCGCAGGTTTCTACAATAGCCAAGGACGTGCGGCGTATTGGGATGGACGCAATGCACTCGGAGAACGCGTCGCAAGTGGGATCTATTTCTATCAGTTGACGACTCCCTCTTTCCAGCAAACTCGGCGACTCGTCATTGTAAAGTAGAGTCCATCCGTATAAAACTTACAGGTGTCACAGTTGTGCTTCGGCATAGCTGTGACACACTGTTAACTCGAAAAAAGACGCGTAAATCCCAATCTGTGAACCGCCTCCCTTGCTGTAAGCGACAATCTGTTTATCCTTAGAGTTTTAGATATCCGATTCTGTGATCCTATCTATCACGACGCGAGTAGCAATGCGGAGGATGTCGTTCTCAAATTCCTATAAACAAAATCCGTTTCCTGACGGTTTCCGAACGCATGTTAAAGAAGGATAACCATGGATTACCAGATAAAAACGAATTTTTTCTTATTCATAAGTCTAATTGTCTGTTTCACCGGATATGCGCTTGCACAGGTTGAAACCGAAATACCGATCGCGGATTACAGCTTCGAGACGATTGAAGTCCCCGGCGTCGATTTTCTGGAGGTGACCGCAAGTAACGACTTCGGGGACTACGCAGGTAACACACGGAGTGCTGATGGTGAAAAAGAAATCGCTTTTACGCTCATTGATGGTCTTTTTACAACTTATGATTTCCCCGACTCACAGAAGACGCGTTTCTATGCGCTGGGTAATAATGGTGTCGCTGCGGGACACTACAAGGATAGTGAGGGGCTTTACCATGGTGTCGTCTTAGACGAAAATGGTGAGTTGAAACAATACGATTTTCCCGGTGCCGCCGAAACCCACATCTACGGTCTTAGCGATGAAACAGGGGCACTGAGTGGTAACGTCGTTGATGCAGCGGGAGTCAGCCACGCTTTCTCAGGGGAACTGACAATTACATTCCCCGGCGCAGTTAACACTTATGGGGACTTCGTCAACGCCGCAGGGGCTGTCGTCGGTAGCTACACCGATGCCAATGGAAGGCCTCATGGATTCATACGTAATCCCGACGGTAGTTTCACCACTATTGACGTTCCAGCAATGCCGAATCTTGAATTCCTATTTGTGAACACCATCACCGATTTCGGTGTTGTCGCCTTCAGAGCGAAAGCTGTAAATGATATTCTGCGGTCCTATCTCCTCCTGCCAGATGGTATCCTCTATGAAGTGCAGATCCCAGGCAGCGTTAACACCGTCGTCCGAAATGTTAATCAGGATGGAAGTATTGTCGGCTTTTATGACTTAACAGACGGTCGGAGATATGGTTTCGTCGGCAGACCTGCAACACCATCAGACACAAAAAAGTTTGGCAATATCTTCTCAATGCATCTCTCCGAAGGCTTGAACCTCCTGTCCGTTCCGTTGAAACCAACTGTCCACATGACAGCACGCTCGCTTGCAGTAAAGACAGGGGCGACAACGGTTGTTACGCTCGATGCTTCAAAACAGAAGTTTGTCGCATGGACTCCCAACGCACCTGACGATGGCTTCCCAATTGAAGGTGCAAAAGGATACATCGTCAACATCCCACAGGCACGCGCTATCGTCTTTACCGGAACAAAGTGGACAAATCAGATAGACGTCGCTGCATCCCCCGCCGTAACCCGTTATCAAACATGGGCGTTCGTCGTCAGTGGGTATCTACGGAGTAGACAGCACACCAACGGCTATCTTGTCAGCATCCGAAACACACGGACGAATACCGTCATGACAGCGCGGGTACGCCGTAATTACTTCGCCGCGGCAACCGCCGATCTCAACTACCGTAGCGTCGTGGAGCTTGGAGACAGATTGGAAGTAACTGTGACAGACACGCACGGAAATATCGCTTCAGAAAAGTTCAATTTCGCTGTGGATCCTATGAATCTGGCAAACGCTGTTCTGAATGTGACACTTGAGGGTATCGGGACACCGAAACAGAGTCTTCTGTTACAGAACTACCCGAACCCCTTCAACCCTGAAACGTGGATTCCCTATCGTCTTTCAGAGGATAGTCAAGCCTCTATATCCATCTATGACACAAAAGGCATACACATCCGAACGCTTTCGCTCGGTTATCAGTCTGCAGGTTTCTATCAGGATCAAGAACGCGCCGCCTATTGGGATGGGCGTAACAACTTGGGCGAACCCGTTGCAAGCGGGGTCTATTTCTATCAACTGACAACTCCCTCTTTCCAGCAAACACAGCGAATGCTTATTTTAAAATAGTAACACTTAAACATTGGTTGGCATGCCGCTGGCGAGGAATGTAATACAAGGAATGGATTTCGTCTATCCCCAGACGAAATCCCCCAATCTCGCCTCTTGGGTTGGTCAAATACACTCGAACAATGCAATATCAATGTGCCAAATGTAACACCACATATCAAATCTCAGCGTTGCGCTACAAGTGCAACTGTGGAGGCCCGCTGAACCTCGTCGCGGACTCGCGTATCCTACCGAACGCACAAGTTCCGGCAGCGATGTCGCTCTGGCGGTATCGCGAAGCACTACCGATCGATGGGGAGACAGAGATTGTCACGCTCGGTGAAGGCATGACCCCTCTCGTTCCACTCGACGTTAACGCGCCTGAACACTTCGTAAAATTGGATTATCTCTGTCCGACCGGTTCTTACAAGGACCGAGGTGCATCCGTCCTGCTCACGCACCTCAAAGCTCTCGGTGTCGAGAAGGTTGTTGAGGATTCATCAGGCAACGCAGGTGCCGCGATAGCCGCCTACAGTGCAAGAGCAGGCATCCACTGCACCATCTACTGTCCTGAGTCCACCTCAAAAGGCAAACTGAGACAGATTTCCGCTTACGGTGCTGAACTAAAATTGGTGGCAGGAAACCGTATGGCAACAACAGAAGCAGTCAAACTCGCCGCGGAAACCACCTGCTACGCTTCGCATAATTGGCACCCCTTTTTCTTAGAAGGCACAAAGACACTCGCGTATGAAATTACCGAACAACTCGGATGGCGTGCGCCGACACATGTTATATGCCCAGTCGGATTCGGGAGTATCTATTTGGGACTCGCCATTGGATTCCGTGAATTGCAGACACAAGGGATTATCGAAAATGTCCCTCGACTCCTCGGTGTCCAACCTGAGGTCTGTTGCCCAATTTATAACGCTTATGCTGAGAACAGAACATCTATCTCAAGAATGAAACAAACTGGAGACACACTCGCTGAAGGTATTACCGCTGAGCTTCCTATCCGAGCCGATAATATTTTAGAAGCACTCCACCTCACAAATGGCGCATGTACCACAGTCAACGACACAGACATCGAGGAAGGCATGAAAACACTTGCTGCCAAAGGGATTTATGTGGAACCGACATCGGCTGTCATCGTTAAAGCATATCAGAAATTCCAAGAAACAGGTATCATCCAAGAAGGCGATTTAACAGTCTCAATCCTCACCGGCATAGGTTTAAAAGCAAGCACATAAAACGGCTGTCGGAAACCCTCAGCAATCGGTAAAGAGATCTCAGGATTATCAAATGCCTCTTGTGCTGATCGCTGATGGCTCATAAAAAAATGACAAAAGAAAACAGACCTGACATCACGCGACTCATTACTGTATGCGCGCTTATCCTGATCTTTATCTTAATTATTGGAGCATTACGCGCTCGGGAACACTCGTTTTTCCGCATCGGTGCCAGCAATAACAAAAATCCAGAGGCACTGCCTGACACCGTTAAACGGCGCGACGAACTCCAAAGCAACCGATGGCCCGAAGGTTTTCGACTCCTTCGGTATTGGTGGACGGGGGGTGCCGCGGTCTATATCGCAGAGATGGATCGCACGGCGAGTAACCTCCAATTCTACGTTGAACTCGCCAACGATCAAATCTTAGGACGCGAAACCATCACTGATGCGACACGGCGACTCATGGAAGAAGAGATGCTCCCGCTCGCAGGGGTCAACGGAAGTTTCGGTATCCGAGAAGACAACCGCGGACGCGGCGGTATGATGTTCAATCTGCACATCCAAAACGGTGAACTGATCAGTATCTCCACACCGCTTGATAGATGGGGATATTCGCCGCCAACAGCGTGGGGCGAAACGAGTTTCGGTGTAACCCCCCATGGCGAGTTCCTTTTGGACAGAGTGAAACTCAACGGTAAACTCAAGATTGCCGGCGATACGCTTCCGATAGATGCAATCAACCAAATTTGCGATTCATCATGTCCTGTTGTCATCTATACACCACGCTTTGGTCGTAGAACTTTAACACGCCGATGCTACGAGTTCACGCTCAGACAAATCCAACTTCCACTCACTGGAAAATACACGAGCAGATTCGTCGTCACTGCGGTGAACCCGCGCGGCAATAGTAGCATCCCGTTCGATGGAGTCGTCCTTGCGGTTGAACCGGGGTTGGCACGCCACTGGAGAGACAAAATTACCAAATCCACAGCGGGGACGTTGGAAATCGCGCTCACGCCTAAAAAATGGCAAGATGTTCAGCAGGGGATCGGCGGGAACTTGCGGCTTGTCCGGGATGGTAGGGTCGAACCTGAACTCATCGAGTTTGGCGAGTCACGGGGTGGGAGTGCTTACAGACATCGTAATGCGGCATCTCGGCACCCACGTAGTGCCCTCGGATTTAACGATGAAAAACTGTTCCTCATCGCTATCGACGGTCGACAGCCGGGATACAGTATGGGAATGACACTCTATCACATGGGAACGTTTTTTAGTGAACTCGGCATCAAACACGCCATCAACTTCGACGGTGGAAGTTCCTCAACATTATGGGCACTCGGCAAAGTCGCGAACAGCCCCGCACACGGCTACGAACGCCGCATTTTCAACGTTGCGATGATCCGCGCCAAGTGATAAGCACAATGAAACCAAGATACTTCTTATTGCCCATCCTGTTAATACTTGCGTGTTCAAACAGGAACACACCGCAGGCAGTTAGCGAAGACTTCATCTATAACTACTACCAACACGCAGACCAAGCAGCGGCACTCCAACTCAGCCACGGACTCGCCGCAGAAAAATTGGAAGATGAAATTGCTCGTGTGAGTGAAGTTCGATCCTTGGATCAACAAATTGATGAGATGCCGAAAATTGAATACGAACTTATTGGCACAGAAACAGAACCGACACACGTGCTATTCAATTACAGACTCACCATCAAAATCAGAGGCGCGACAACGCATACCCGAAACGTCATCATTAACACCGAACAGATTGACGGACACTGGAAAGTCGTCCATTTTGATGAGTATTAAGGAATAATTAAAAATATGAAAACTGGAAAAGTTGCCGTCTTCACACAAGCACATACGCCTATGGAATTCCGGGAATACCCGATTCCATCCGTCACACCCGACGACCTGCTCGTACGGATCCGTATGGCGAACATCTGCGGTTCCGACCTACACTTCTGGCGCGGACACGGACCCAAAATCGAGAGCGGTATCCCGCAAGTGCTCGGACATGAAATGATTGGCACGATTGAAGCCATGGGACGTAATATCACAACGGATAGCACGGGACAACCGTTGACTGAAGGCGACCGCATCGCCTACTCCTACTTCAAACCGTGTCAACACTGCTGGATGTGCCTCAACGGAAAACCGGGATGCCCGAACCGCTACCGAGACTGGCTCGGTGTCTCCAGCGAACAAGCACCGCATTTCCACGGTGCCTACGGCGAGTACTACTATATGAAACCCGGACATTGGGTGTTCAAGGTCCCCGACACACTCCCCGACGCGCTCGTATCCCCTATCAACTGCGCCTTATCCGAAGTCATTTACGGATTGAACCAGATCGGTATCACACTCGGCGATACCGTGGTGGTCCAGGGGGCAGGCGGACTCGGACTCTACGCCACCGCGGTCGCAAAGGAGATGGGGGCAGGGAAAATTATCGTTTTCGATCGGCTACCCGCACGTCTCGCACTCGCGCGGGAGTTCGGTGCCGATGAGACCCTCAACGTCGACGAAATCGACATGAAATCTCGCGTCGAATTCGTACTCGACCAGACCGGCGGCATCGGCGCAGACCTCGTCGCCGAGTTTGTTGGATCGCCGCGCGTCCTTGCTGAAGGCGTGGAGATGCTCCGGTGGGGCGGACGTTATCTCTGGATCGGCAACATCAATCTCGGATTCCCCACAGAAATTGATCCCGGCAACATCGTTCGTTGCAGTAAAGCGATTCGCGGTGTCATCGTCTACGAGCCGTGGGTTATCCCGCGGGCACTCGATTTCCTGAGTCGAACACGCGACAGGTATCCGTTCCACAAAATCATCTCCGATACCTTTCAGTTCAGCGACATTAACGAAGCGTTCTCTTACGCCGACAGCGGTGAGGCAATCCGAGTCGGACTGGAATTTACAGAATAAAATGGCTTCTTCTGTCTACATCCACATCCCATTCTGCGCGACGAAGTGCTACTACTGTGCTTTCAATACGTATACCTTCCATAAAGAGGAGGCGAAAGCATACCTACACGCACTCCGCACAGAAATGGGACTCTACGCCCCGGAAACCGACCCTCTTCATACGGTTTTCATCGGGGGCGGCACCCCTTCTATCCTCTCTGCGGACGCTTTGGCACAGTTACTTGCGGATATGCATCAGCATTTCCAAACAACGCCGGACACTGAGATCACAGTAGAATGCAATCCCGGAACCGTTGATAGTGAGAAACTAAAAGTGATGCGAGACAACGGCGTGAATCGACTCAGTTTCGGACTGCAAGCCATGCAAGACGAAACCTTGAAACAGTTAGGCAGAATCCACACCGTTGCCGAATTCCTCCAGAGTTATCACCTCTCACGTGAAGAAGGCTTTGAGAACATCAACATCGATCTCATCTTCGCACTCCCCGACCAAACGATGGAGGCGTGGCACCACACCCTCAACGAAACGATCTCCCTTGAACCCAACCACATTTCAGCCTACAACCTCGTCATGGAGGAAACGACACCCTTCTATGAATGGTGGCAAGCCGATGAACTCCACCTCCCAACCGAGGATACCGAAGCGGATATGTTCCAATACACCATTGACACACTCACCGCGCACGGGTATGTCCATTACGAAATCTGTAACTTCGCCAAACCCGGTCACTTCGCGAGACACAACCTTATCTACTGGAACAATCAGCCGTGCATCGGACTCGGTGTAGGTGCGTGCGGGTATGTCAACGGTGTGCGTTATACGAATATTCGGGGTATCGCACCCTATATCAACAAACTCTCCCAACGCCATAAACCGATCGCCGACACCGAACGTATGACGGGACATGCTGAGAAGGCAGAAACGCTCATGCTCGCACTTCGCAAACGCGAAGGCATTTCCCTTGATACCTACCGAAACCGATTCGGCGAAGAAATCGAGGTCGCATTCGGAAGTATCCTCAAAAAATGGATTGATTTACAATTGCTGGAGCGCACAGCCACGCATCTCCGTCTGACACCTCGCGGTCTTTTCCTCGCAAACGAAGTCTTCGTTGAATTGATGTAACCCCCTTAAAAGTAGTAGGCAGCCTCCGTCTGCTGTCCACTCAGCGCGTAGGTAACACGACAAGCCCTATACATTCAACACCCACCAAAAACTGGGCAAAAGCAGAGACTATTTCTTGACTATTTTGCTAAATTTGTTATCATATTGCAATTATAGTAAAGTCGGAAAATAAATTGACATTTCAAAGATTTGTATCGGGAGTCCATCAATCATATAAGGAGGCATAGACAAATGAAAAACAGATTAATGTGGATCGGTATGGTCGTTCTATTGATGGCAGGTATGCTAATCACTTCAAGTGATGCCGCGTTAAACCCTAACACTATCGTAGGAATATGGAAATTTGACGAAGGTAAGGGAGTTATCGCAAGAGATTCTTCTGAAAACGGGAATGACGGTGCTCTCATGAATAAACCCAAATGGGTGGATGGTAAATTTGGCAAGGCTCTTGAGTTTGATGGCACATCTTTTGTGGATATGGGCAATGACGCATCGCTTCAGTTCCATGGAGATGTGACAATCGTTTTTTGGGTTAGACCCGAAAACGTAGCTGCGGGTCGCCAAAACATAGTTTGCAAGTCATACGGCGGCGAAGGCTGCTTGACACAAGAAACAGATGGTCGATTGAGTTTTTATTGGGGCGATTGTGGCGGAAATTGTCAACCGTATGTGGAGGTTACAAGACCTTCCCCTGGTACTTTCGTAGATGACGAATGGATTCACGTCGCTGAGACGAGAGACGTTTCAAAACGTGAGTATAGGATGTACAAAGATGGTAAAGTTACCGCCGAGAGTAAGTGGCTGAAATGCGGTGCACACCCATGCGGAGACTCCGTCCCCAGCGACCTTAACTTGCTTATCGGCTCCGGTTATGCTGGTAAATACAGAGGCATCATTGACGATGTCGCTATTTTTAATGTGGTTCTGAGTGAGGGTGAGATTCAGAGTATCATGGATGATGGATTGGAAAAGGCATTTGATGTTTCCCCCGGCGACAAACTTACCACAACATGGGCATACATAAAGCATTGACATCCTCTCCAGCCTAAAGGCTGGAGATTCCTTTTGTTTCTTATAGAAACATTCTCTGGGTTTAAGCCAGAGCAACAGGGACTTCCAGTCGAAAGCCCAAGGGCGGTGCCATCCGGGTAGAACCCATTGCCGCCACTACAGGATCGCTAAGGCAACCCTGATACTTTCTCAAAATATTAATCGCACCTACGCCGTCACGGTGATATATGAACCCACATTTACAGGCATATTCGCGATTATTAGGCTTCTTTCTATTGCCACACGCAGGGCAAGTTTGTGAGGTATACGCCTCATCAATATGCACAACTTTGATACCTAACACCTTAGCTTTGTAGGTAATCAAAGACGTTATCTTACCAAATGCCCATTGATGTAAACGTTGATTGGCACGCTTGCCATAGTCAATCTTATCGCGTATACCCGTCAAATCACCCAAAACAATCGTGCCAATGCCTTTGTCCTTACAATATTTCAGGAATGTGGTGGTATGTTTATGGAGAGCATCTTTGATTTGGTTGTCAATCTTTTTGATGCGTTTCCACTTACGCCTTGTGAGTTTCCACCAACGTTTACTATGACGCTTGCACTTACTTATCGCATGGCTGAATTCAGATAGCACTTTATTTCTCTGACGATATAACGAACGGATATATCGACCATTGTAAATATGCGTATCAGTTCCATCATGACTCACCATAGGATGCACTTCGCCAATATCCACACCCACTACGCCCTTGCCAGCATCAGTGTCGCTAACCTCATATCTATACGAAAAATGTAACTCCCACTGACCATAGTTGTATACCAAATCAATGGTTGCAATATGTTCCGTCTCAGATATGTTAAAGTTAGACGGCAGTTGTATACCCAATTTGGGATTATCTGAACCCATCGAAAGAACAAGACGCTTACCAAACAAACTATTATCCACAAAAGTAATAGCAGACTTCAACCAACGGGTAGTCATATATTTCTTACGCTTCTTCGGAGGTTTAGGATTCGCAACGCCCCCACTCTTTTTCAATGCCGAGTAAGATTTCCACGACTTAAAATATTGCTTCCTAACGGCCTGAATACTTTGGGAATGCAACGGCTGTGACTTGGACAGATGTTTATCAATCCAACCCTCACAATCCTTACCAAACCAGAAATTATCATGAGCATGAGGATAACCACGTCGCCACTGATACATGTCCATCAAACGCAGACACTCATTCCATACAGACGCAGACGCAGAATTGATTTCGGAGAACAACGCTTGCTTCTTTACCTTCAATATTTTCGTTCTGTGGGAATACGCCATACCTTACCTCACACAACATCAACTACCAAACTTACATCTACTTAGTATAGCACAAGCACACTTTTTTATCAACAGAAATCTGGCACAAAGCCAACTCAGTATGTTCAAGCGCATTATTGATGCTACTTCTCAAAATTATAGCATATTTGATGAGAACATTCAAGGAAGATCCGCGACCGGTTGTATACACATGCCGCCCCACTGGGGCTTGAATTTCACAACCAACACTTTTCTACACAGATATCGTCCCTCCGAGGCTGATTGCTTCTATTCATCTGTAGGACGGAACTCCGATTACCGATTCTTGCTGACTCCGATTCCTGACTTCCCATTGATAATCCGCGTTATCTGTGTCATCCGTATAATCCGCGATTCAGACACGAAACGTCTCTAATCCTGCCAATCCTTGAATCCTGTAAATCCTGATTCTGACGATTAACACCAGACCGCTGATCGCCATCTACCAAAACCTTGACATGCACCGCAATTTCTGATACAGTGTGCCTATGCCACGGAAAAACAAGGTTCTCAACATCGGTGATACTGCACCGCCATTCACGCTTCCATCGCATCAACGCGGAGAGGTATCGCTTGAAACATATCGCGAGACACAACACGTCGTCCTCACCTTTTTTCGAGGGACGTGGTGACCGAACAGCCGTCGTCAGTTGGCGGCAGTACAAGAAAACGTCGCAGGCTACGCAGAATATACAGCCACACCGCTCGCGATTGCAGGACAGTGGCCCCGTGAATTGCGAGGCTATGCCGAGAAAAACGGCATCACATTCCCGCTACTGGTCGATAAAACACGAGACGTCATCAAAAGCTACGGGGTCTATCATTGGCTCAGTTTAGAAGCTTACAACATCGCGCGTCCGGCAACATTTATCATTGACAGAACAAGGATTATTAGATATATGTACATCGGTTCCCATCAATTTGACCTCGCGAAACAGACAGAAATCCTCGAATCCCTGAAAGAGATCGCAGCACAACAAAAATGATTTTGACTTCTCACCGAAATGTGATATAATTTAATAAAAATAGAATTTCGGGTACACATAACGCATCGCTATGGATGAAACACATATAGTCTTTATGCAACGCGCGCTGGATTTAGCACGACGGGCAAAAGGACGCACAAGCCCCAACCCTCTCGTCGGCGCGGTCATTGTAAAAGACGGAAAGGTTATCGGTGAAGGGTATCACCAGAAAGCAGGAACACCACACGCCGAGGTCCATGCGTTGAACGCCGCGGGTGCGGATACCAAAGGCGCGACACTTTACACAACGCTTGAACCGTGCTGTCATTGGGGACGGACACCGCCTTGCACAGAGGCATTGATTCGCGCAGGTATCACGCAGGTCTATGTTGCAGAGGTCGATCTGAATCCGAGCGTCGCCGGTAAGGGTGTTCAACAACTCCAAAATGCTGGCATAAACGTCCATGTAGGTGTCCTTAGACAAGAAGCGGCAAACCTAAACGAGGTGCATCGGAAATACATTCAAACCGGTAGACCCTTTGTAATCCTCAAAACCGCTATAAGTCTCGACGGTAAAATCGCCACCGCTTCTGGAGAATCTCAATGGATTACGTCCGAGGCATCGCGGCAGCGGGGACATGAGGTTCGGGACGCTGTAGACGCGATTCTCGTCGGTAGAGGGACAGTCGCACGCGATAACCCGACACTAACGACACGACTTCAGGACAGAGAAGGGCAAGACGCAATCCGGATTATATTAGATTCGCACGGGAGAACCCGTCCAGACGCACATATTTTCAATGCCGAAAGCGAGGCTGGTGTTATCGTGGCAGTAACGCCAGAGGCACCCCCCGAAAACATCAATACCCTCGAAAAGGCTGGTGCGGAAGTGATCGTCGTTCCAGACGCACACAACAAAGTCTGTTTCAAGGGTTTGATGGAAATATTAGGCAAACGCGAGATAACAAGCGTCTTAATAGAAGGGGGTAGCCAAATCAACGCCTCAGCCCTCGCTGCTTGTATCGTGGACAAAGTTATGTGTTTCATTGCTCCCAAACTCATCGGCGGACAGAATGCCCCTGGACCGATCGGCGGTGTAGGAATCCAGAGTTTATCTGAGGCAGTGAACCTACAGCGAATGCATGTCACACCGATTCCTGAACACGACATTCTAATCGAGGGGTATCTATAGCATGTTCACTGGAATCATCGAAGAACTCGGAACGATTAGAAGCATTCAGATCAAATCTCAAGATGCGACGCTTGAGATTCACGCGACCAACGTTCTCAGTGATGCGAAAGTCGGCGACAGCATCTCCGTTGACGGTGCTTGTCTTACGATCCGTTTCCTCACATCGGGAACATTCACCGTAGATGTATCCGCTGAGACCTTGCGCCGCACAACATTAGGTGAACGGAAAGTAGGAGATCAGGTCAATTTAGAGCGGTCACTCCGACTCAGCGATAGATTGGGTGGACATCTCGTGCTCGGACACGTTGACGAGGTCGCGACAATCCGCTCGTGGACAGACGAGGGTGATGCCTCCGTGATGGAGGTAACAATGAGTCGCGTCACCAAACCCTACGTCGCATACAAAGGCTCTATCACAGTCGACGGTGTCAGTTTAACCGTATCTCATGTACACGCAGATGCCTTTGAAGTCACGCTGATCCCGCACACAAAGGACGTTACGACCTTCGGAACGAAACGGGCAGGGGCTAAGGTTAACCTCGAAGTCGACATCGTCGCGCGTTACCTCGAAACGCTGTTAAAAAATACCGAAGAGAAGACGGAGTTGAGCAAACGGCACGCTTCTGAAACCCTTAATTTAAGCTTTTTAGCGAAACACGGCTATATTGAATAGTTGTCAGTGGTCGGTACGGTTTTTCTACGAAAAACCTTTCAGTTTGCCTCGCAGTGAGAGTTAAGAGGTTTCGTTTAGCAAAATTCTCTTGTAACTGATAACCATTAAAGCAGGCGAGAATGTCAAATACATTTAACACTATTCCTGAAGCACTCACTGCCATTCGAGATGGAGATATCGTTATCGTCGTTGATGAACCCGACCGCGAGAACGAAGGCGACCTCATCATGGCGGCAGAAAAGGTGACAGCAGAACGGATCAATTTCATGGCGAAATTCGGCAGGGGCTTGATATGCCTACCGACCTGTTCAGAACGCCTTGAAGAACTCGAACTCTACCCCATGGTGGCATCCAATACCGCGCAAATGCAGACCGCCTTTACAGTCACCATCGATGCGAAAGAGGTGACGACCGGCATCTCCGCACAAGAACGCGCCTACACCATCCAAAAATTCGTTGATCCCGACGCTGAACCCTCAGATTTCGTCCGCCCCGGACACATCTTCCCCTTAGAAGCGAAACCCGGCGGTGTCCTCCGGCGAGCAGGGCACACCGAAGCCACCGTCGATTTAGCGCGAATGGCGGATCTATACCCCGCGGGGGTCCTCTGTGAGATACTCAACGAAGACGGCAGTATGGCACGTGTTCCTGAACTCATGAAGTTCGCGGCGCAACACCAACTCAAAATCATCACGATCGCTGACCTCATCGCATACCGTCGCGAGACAGAAACACTGATTCGACGCGTTGCAACCGCTGACATCCCAACCGCACACGGTGAGTTCAAACTGCACGCCTATGAAAGCACCGATACAAGCGGTGAAACCGTCGAGGGGGATAAAACACACATCGCCCTCACAAAAGGGGATCTCACCGATCCCGCCCCACTCTTAGTCCGAGTGCATTCGCAATGTCTCACCGGCGACATCTTTGGCTCCCTCAGGTGCGATTGTGGCGAACAACTCGAAATCGCCCTCAAGACCATCGAGAAGGAAGGCAGAGGGGTACTCGTGTATATGCGACAAGAGGGCAGAGGAATGGGGTTGAAAGGGAAACTAAGGGCATATCAGTTGCAAGACAATGACGGATTGGATACCGTTGAAGCGAATGAGCATCTTGGGTTCCCCGCAGATTTACGAGATTACGGCATTGGTGCACAGATATTAGCCGATTTAGGTGTCCAAAAGATGCGATTGATGACAAACAACCCACAAAAAGTTACAGGACTGTCTGGACACGGGCTTGAAATCGTCGAGCGTGTCCCCTTGGAAACCAAGCCGAATGCCTTTAACCGCCGATATTTAGAAACGAAACGTTCCAAACTCGGACACCTCCTCCTACATGAAGAATAACCATCTGGAACCATCAGCAACGAACGACAAAAAAATTTAGAAAAGCATAACCGAAGTTATATACTCGCGAGCGGATCCCAAATCCAGTCGCGAATTAACCGAAAACCTGCGCGAAACATTGTCCCGCAAGCCCACACGCGGCTTGTGCCATGAGCGCAGCCCAGGAGCAATAAATTAGAAAATGCCAAACGTTTATGAAGGACATCTCCTCGGCGAAGATCTCAAGTTCGGTATTGTCGTCAGTCGATTCAACAGTTTTGTTACCGAAAAACTCCTCGCTGGTGCACTGGACGCTCTAAAGCGGCACGGTGTCAATTTGGACGATGTCGATGTTTTTTGGACCCCCGGTGCCTTTGAAATTCCCGGCATCGCCAAACGTCTCGCCGAGAGCGAACGCTATGACGCTGTTGTCTGCCTCGGTGCTGTTATCCGAGGGGCGACCCCTCATTTTGATTACGTCGCCGCCGAAAGCGCGAAGGGAATCGCTAACATATCCTCCAGCACCAATATTCCTGTTATCTACGGTGTCATCACTACAGATACGATAGAGCAAGCACTTGAGCGCGCCGGTATCAAGGCAGGAAACAAAGGTTCTGAAGCCGCTATCGCAGGAATCGAGACGGCTAACCTCTATAAAGCAATTGACAAAGCCGTAAATTAAATCGTCAAGCAACCTTTCATAATCCAGAAGGGGTCTTAAGGGCGAGATGCCCTTAGAGAAACACCTCTTTCCAGTAACGGGCGGGGATCCCGGTTTTCATCGAATTCCAACCCACTCCAGGGTCTCAAAGATTTCTGACTTCACCAGGAACCATCGTGGAATGTAATGGAACGATGCCCAGATTTAATAATTAAAAAAATGATTGCAATTATAGATTACGAAGCGGGGAACCTGACGAGCGTTGCGCGTGCCTTAACATACCTCGGCTATAAAAATGAGATTACATCCACCGCCGAAACAATACGCAACGCGGAACGCGTGATTTTTCCCGGTGTCGGTGCCGCAAAAGCCACCATGCAAACATTACAGAAACGCGGATTGAACGAGGTCCTCAAAGACTTTTTCCGTACCGGCAAACCGATGCTTGGTATCTGTATCGGTATCCAGATTCTCTTTGAACACAGTGAGGAAGAGGATGCCAAATGTTTAAATCTCCTACCGGGATACGTAAAGAAATATCCTGCGACAACTACCAACACACAAACTGAGACCCTAAAGGTACCGCAAATCGGTTGGAACGAAGTGTATCAGACGAAATCGCACGCAATCTTCAAAGATGTTCCAAATCCCGCACACTTCTATTTCGTCAATTCCTACTATCCTGAACCAACGTCAGAGGACATCGTGATCGGAAAGACGAAGTACGGGCTTGAATTTTGTAGCGCGATTGCTCAAGATAATCTCATTGCAACACAGTTTCACCTCGAAAAGAGTGGGCGTGTCGGACTAAAGATGCTCAATAATTTTCTGGAGTTTTAGGTTATCGGTTAACAGTTTTCAGTTACTGAAAGCCGACGACTGACGGCTGACAGCCATAAAAAAGATGCTTACGTTCTTTCTCGCACTCTTCGTGCTCCTGATTAACGTCAGTACGCACCTGTTTCAGATATCGGAATACTATCCAGCGGTGAGCCACTGCTACTACGGGGTGATCGTTCTCTCGGTGCTCTACACAAGACCCCGCGGGCAAAACTTTTTGTTCGGCATTACGACCGTAGCCAATTGGATCTACGTCTTCCGCTTTCCGAACCACACGGAAAGCATTATCATAGCATTGCTCTATCCGTTTGCCGTCTATGGCGTCATCCGCATCATCCGTCACTTCCAAACCCAGAGGCGGAGTGGCGTCGAACAGATAGAGGAGATAAACAGCGTCAACGCGAATTTAGAAAAACAGGTTCGAGACATCTCCACACTCTTTGAGGTGAGCCAATCAGCGAACGCCAACCTCGATCTGGAGGGACTCTTTCAGCGTATCATCGAAATCCTATCCAAGCGACTCGGTATCTACCGCGGGGCTTTGCATCTCTATGAAAACGGGAAAGTCGTTACCTCCACAGAAGCCGTTTTAGGACTCACGCCAGCAGAGATGAAACGTGGTACGGACGATCAGATGGAAGACATCCAAAAACAGGTCCTTGCATCAGGGAAAGCGATCGGCGTTCCGCAAACCCGAAGCCCGCGTAGCTACGTCAAACTTTTCGAGCCGGAACGGGTTGAATCCAAAGACGCGATTGCCTTCTGGTGCATTCCGATTATCGTGGAAGAAAACGTCATCGGTACACTGACGATAGACAAAGCCTCAGATGAATTCTCCGCAGAGGATGACCGACGACTCTTGACAATTATCGCCTCCATTATCGCACAGCGCGTCAAAATCCAACAGACAATCGATGCACTCGTTGAATCCGAACGAATGGCGACCCTCGGTCGGCTGGTCCGAACGATAGCGCACGAGGTCCGAAACCCCTTAGGTAGCATCCGACTCGGCACACAACTGCTCCAACACAGTGATGTAGAGTTCGGTTCACACATCGAAACTCATTCCGATAACGTCCAACTCTCTCAAAATGAGATTAATGAGTACACAGGTATCATCATAAAAGAGGTGGACAGGTTAAACCGATTCATTGAACAATTACTTGCTTTCAGCAAACCCACAATGGAAGTCGCAAAACGGAGCGATATTCATCAACTCCTTGATAGTAGCCTCGCTATCTGCCGACCAGAGTTGGAGCTTCGTGCCACTACAGTCATCACGCAATACGATGATTGTCCAGAGGTCCATGTAAACGAGGACGGAATCGCACAGGTACTTCTGAATCTATTTTACAACGCCATAGAGGCAATGGACACAGAGGGAACTTTGGCAATTCAGACAGAATACGTTCCAGAAACGGAAACTGTGCACGTCCGAGTTCAAGATGACGGACCCGGGATCTCACCTGAAGACGTACCGATGCTGTTTGATCCGTTCTATACTACTAAACAGAAAGGGACAGGATTGGGACTTTACATCAGCCAAAAAATTCTCGCAGAACACCGAGGGAGCATTGAAGTCGATGCGAGCCTCGAAGTCGGTACCGCGTTTGTTATGTCCCTTCCTGTCCATTGAGGAATAGTTGCCAGTTGTGAGTTATAAGTAGTAGGTTATAAGTTAATAGGTTTTTACGGTTTCCGCTGGCGAGGTGTTTTTGCTTGGGTGTTTCTCTCGCCTCTTTGGATCCTCTAATTAATTCTAAACTTTACTATAATAGGTTTTTGGGAAGCCTTTCACTTATAACTTATAGCCCTTAACCTATAACTTCTTAACTAAAAACCGACAATCTAAAATAAAACATGAAAAATCTTGTGCTTATTGCTGACGACGACGACAGCCTTCGACAAATACTCGCCGCGACGCTACAGCGGGCGGGCTATGAGACGCTCAAAGCCCGAAACGGAGCGGAGACGCTTGCCTGTGTCAAGGAAACAAACGTCGATGTTATTCTGCTCGATATTTGGTTAGGCGATGCTAACGGAATTGAACTCATTGAAGACATTCAGGGTCACAACAGCACCGCTTCGATTATCATAATCACTGCCCACGGCACGACACAGACCGCCATTGATGCCGCAAAGCAACGCGCCTACGGATACCTTACCAAACCCATAGATCAGCGGAATTTGCTGGATCTCGTGTCGCGCGCCGCAGATGCCAGCAACCAAACGAAGAACGTCAAGACCTCTACTGCCTCCATTGATGTTGAAGGACAGGGGAGAATGGTCGGTCAAAGTCCGGCAATGCAAGAGGTCTATCACAAGATTGGACGCGCCGCCGTCAGTGACGAAACCGTCCTCGTTTTAGGTGAAAGCGGAACTGGTAAAGAACTGGTCGCCCAACTCATCCATCAAAACAGCGACCGAACCGACAATCCGTTCGTCGTCGTCGATTGCGGTGCCATGCCTTCAAGTCTCATTGAAAGTGCGCTCTTTGGACACGTCAAAGGTGCGTATACCGATGCACACACCGCGAGGAAGGGAAAATTCCAACAGGCAGACAGCGGGACTATCTTTCTCGATGAAATCGGTGAATTGCCGATTGAAGTTCAGACGAAATTGTTACGTGTCCTTCAAGAACGAGAAGTTGAACCGATGGGCGGGACCGAGATCCACGCCGTTGATGTCAGAATCATCGCCGCAACCAACCAACGCCTTGAAACCGCAATTGAGCAGAAAGCCTTCAGAGAGGATCTCTACTATCGTCTCAACGTCATCCCCATTTCTCTGCCACCACTCCGAGAACGAAAAGAGGACATACCAGAACTCATAGACCTGTTCACCCGCCGGTTTGTCGAAGAATATCAACTGCCCAATATCGGCATATCCGCGGAAGTTGCGAAACTGCTCACCGCTCACGAATGGCAGGGGAACGTGCGCGAATTAGAAAATGCGATCAAGCGAGCACTCGTGATGTGTTCAGGACAAATGCTATTGCCTGAGCATTTCGATCCGATACTCGAAGAATCAAGCCCTGCCAGTGAACCCGGAAATCTTGATGCCCAAATTTACAATCTGCTCCAAGCGCATGTCCAACACTATATGGAATCCGAAACAGTGCCAGATGATCTGTACGCTGAAATCCGAGCGATTTTTGAAAAACCTCTCTTTAAAATAGTGCTTGAGCACACTAAAGGAAATCGGAGTAAAGCGTCAGACATCCTCGGCATTAATCGGAATACACTCCATACAAAGCTTGTTGAGTACAATCTCGTCTCATGAAGATATAGGTGTGTTCTCTTAATAAAAAAATGTAGCCTGCAACAACGGCGCAGGCGGATTCTCTGAAAAGCACGTTAAAGTTCAAACCCACGCTGTTTAACCGCAAGGTAAAATTAAAAAATGGATTTAGGTAAAGTAATTGGAACGGTCGTCGCAACTCGAAAAGATCCGAGTTTAGAAGGTACCCGTCTCCTCATTGTGCAACCCTTAGACGAAAAACACAACCCCATTTCTGAACCACTCGTTGCTGTGGATACGCTACACGACGCAGGTGTTGGCGAAACGGTCTACTTCGTTACGGGTGGCGATGCCGTAAGCGTCATCCCCGGTAAGCGGATGCCAGTCGATGTTGCCATCGTTGGCATCGTCGATTCCATTTCGCTGCTTGACCCAAAGAATGGCAGTCAGTAGTCAGCCATCGGCAATCAGCAGAACAACTGTCAGTCCTCGATCTTCGTTAACTCGTTTGTGGCGGTAACAACGTTTACAACTGTCACACGACTTACCGACAACCGACAGCCAATAGCCGACAGCCATTACACGGAGTCTTAAAAAAATGTACATCGCCAAAGTAATCGGAAAAGTCGTTTCTATCGTTAAACATCCTGCATACGAAAATCGTACACTGCTGCTCATCCAACCGTTGAGCGTCAAATCCGAACTCGTTCGCACCCCAACGATCGCCGTCGATTATGTCGGTGCTGGCGAAGGAGACACAGTGATAGTCGGGGCGGGTCCCGGTGTAGCGCAAGAGGTATTCGGCATTGAAGACGCACCTATCCGAGAACTCGTCATGGGGATTGTTGATCGGGTCGATATAACACTTCAGGAGGAACCAAAATGAGACGCATGATTCTAACTGTCTGCTGCCTCATAGCAATCTGTTTACACCTCAATGCGTGTAGAATTGCGCAGGTGTTATCCACACAATACAGCGAAAATATAGCGAGTGCCGCTTACGGCACCGAAGCGAACCACCCCGGCATGAACGATGGAAGTCTGGAAACTTTGGCGACACTCCCGGCGCAAAATGAACGGAACTTCATCATCCAATTCGCTGAAGTACATCCTGTCCGTAAAATTGTTATCCACAACAGCAACCTCTTCCGGTTCGAGATGGGCTACCTGGACCCTGAAACCGACGAATGGGAGACTTTTCATACAATCATTCAACGACGCAATATCGGCGACGAACGTGCGCAACCCCAGTTCGTCTTTGATAGATTGAATTTCCGGACGAAGATGATTCGCGTCGCAGTTACCCGAACTGTCGATGATGTCATTATAAATAAAATAGTGGCAGAACCGGGAGACAAAGTCATCGACCGTCGGACGACTCTCGTCGGTCAATACTATCCACACTATCGCGTGATGCAACCCGCAGTCGCCCAAATCCGAGAGATAGAAATCTATCACCTCGCTGAGAACCCATAGGGCAAAATACCAATCAGTTGTCAGCCGTCAGTCGTCCGCCACTTATTTGTGGCGGACATACCTTTGTAACTGCCACACAAATAACCGACAGTTTCCGATAGCTGACTGCTGAAAGCCACGCCTCACATTATTTAAAGAAAAACGAAACGACTCGCAACAAACTCTATAAAATACACCCGATAGCGTTAAGGCATATATATTGACGGTCCGCCCACAAACTTTTAGTCGCCACCGATGCCGGAAAGAATGCATCAAAAACCCGATTGGGCTGTAAAACCAATCGGAGCAAAAACTCAATAATTTAAAAATGCAAATTCGCCCCTTAGCACTGCGCGTTCCTGCGTTCAAACGGTTACCACTATTATTAATAGCACTCTTCCTCTGCTTGAAAACCTCTCCCTTGCCTACCCCGATCTCGGAAACCTATTCTTTTGGAATCGCGGATGCCGCACCGACTTCCTTAAGAGCACAAAGCACCCGCGCCTCGACAAGCAACAGCGCAAAAACCCACAGAGAGATTGAATTGGTCAGTAGTACCTCGCAAGGTGTAACGATCCAACTTGCCATCCCTAAATCCGATTTCCTTTTTAATAGCCATCAGCAGTCAGCGGTCAGCGGTCGGTTTTCAGAAAGTTCGGAAGTTTCTAACGTCTCAGGTCCAACGCTATCCTTCCCGGGATGTAACTTCACTGCAGAACCCGGTATGCCTCGCCTTCCGATGCAATCTACGCTCATGAGTGTGCCACCCGACGTGGATTTCCAATTGCGGGTAATTGATAAAGATTTCAGCACACACAAGATAAAGGCAACTGTGCCCGCTGTAGGAACGAGCTCTGCTCGCGATACCGACGATAGATTTTTCCCACAACGCCTTGCAGAAATCAGAAAAGCCGGTTGGATCCGAGAGAACCGCGTCCTCCCAATCCAACTGAATCCTGTCCAGTACAACCCTGCCCGCCGTGAAGTGCGGCTCTACCATCGGCTTGTGGTAGAGGTACGCTTCGTAGGGGTTGGGTTACCCAACCCGTCTGGAATGTCTGTGCCACCTACTGTACTATCTACTATACCAATGGGCTTGCACACCGAATCTGCCGCTTATGACGCAATCTTCGCTGATATGCTTGTTAACCCACAGAGTGCCGTTAAATGGCGTTCTCCCATCTCGCGATTACCTGCGGCACCAAGCACTCCATTCACAGGACCGCGATATAAAATCAGCGTCACCGAATCTGGCATGTACAGCATTACGGCACAAGACCTCGCAGCTGCCGGTGCTAATATAGAGACGATAAACCCAGCGACATTAACACTGACAAACAAAGGAAAGCGGATACCGATTTTTGTCCGTGGCGAGAACGATAAAAGATTCGACCCAACAGACGAAATCATTTTTTATGGCGAACGGCAACAGGGAAAAACCAGTTATATTGATCCCTATTCCGATGAGAACATCTATTGGCTCTCCTGGGGTGCGGGACCAGGGCTCCGAATGGCCACAAAGACCTCACTTCCACAAGCAAATAACACGCAGTCTTACCAGCGTTTCCTCACACGCGCACATATCGAGAAGGACCTACACTTCAGACGTTTCCGTCATGTAAATCTTACAGCGAGCCAGACCTATACAGAATTTAGTCAAGGGTTACTACAGCGTCAGTTCCACTTGACGGAGTTACCACCGCTTCCAAATGATAGCTGGTTTTGGTCCCAACTGAGTGCTCCTGCATTAAAAACATTCAACTTCAAGCTGCCCGGCGTTTCAAATACTGCTTTACCCACAACGATCCGAGTCAGCCTTTACGGTAGATCCAACACACCACACCTATGTACTGTTTGGCTAAACGATAAAATCGAATTTGGGGAAGCCCGATGGAACGGCGAAATCGAATACCAAATTCATAATCAGGATATCCCACAGTCGTTTCTCAATGAAGGAAGGAACGCCATTCGGATTACAAATCCCGGTAACCCTGAATCACCTATCGACATCGTTCTGCTCAATTGGCTTCAAATCGACTACTGGCGAGATTTTAAAGCAGAGGCGGATGTACTACCCTTTGCAATTACCCCGTTCCTTGATACCACAAGTGCAGCAAACTCGAACTTCGAGGTTGAATTAAAAAACTTTACCATCCCAGACATCGAAATTTACGGAATTGACGGGACCCGTTACGTAGGCTTATCCGCGCTCGTCGACGAAAGTGTTCCTGGGACTTATCGGGTTTTCTTCCGGTCCACCCAAATTCGACCCAAGGCAGCAAGCGATCCTACGATCCAATACATTGCACTTACCGGTAACCAATTCCGAAAACCGATAATCTCGGTAGACCCTCCGTCCGAGCTGTACAGCACACACAACGCCGCAGACTACATCATCATTACACATAACCACTTCATTCAGGACGTTCAGCCACTTGTTGACCATCGCTCTCAACAAGGACTACGTGCGAAGGTCGTCGATGTCCAAAACATCTACGATGAATTTAACCACGGTATACTCAATCCCGAGGCTATCCGTGAATTCCTCAATTACGCCTACCACAATTGGCAGTCCCCTGCTCCAACTTATGTCCTTCTCATAGGTGATACAAATATAGACATCAAAAATAAACCTAATTTTGTCCCAACGATGCAGGTGCAAATCCCAGGCTACGGCTCCAGTGCGTCGGACCACCAATTCGTTACATTTCGAGGCGAAGATAACTTCCCCGACATGCTTATCGGTAGAATGCCAGCCAATAATCGAGTGGATCTACGCATATTCATCGAACGCACTATCAACTATGAGACTTCTTCTCCAGTCGGTTCTTGGCATAAGCGACTCCTCATGCTTGCAGGTTCAGATCTCAGATTCCACTGGCAAACGAGTCAACTCATTTCCCACAATCAACTGAGCGGCAGATACGAAACCCAACGTATCTATGCACCCCATACGGACGCGCCGATTTTCACTGACGACACGACCCTTACTCCTATCGGCAGACGCGTTATCGACGGCTTTAATGAGGGGGCAAGTATAGTGAACTATATCGGACACGGCGGCGGTGGGAGATGGGCTTCCAGTCGGATGCTCGACTTTGCAGACCCCGAACAGAACTTAATCAATATCTCACAACTCCCGTTCGTTATCAGTATGACCTGCTACACAGGGTCATTCGAGGGAAATAAAAATAGCCTCGCTGAAGAACTCCTGCGCTCGGAAAACGGTGGTGCCATTGCCGTCATTGCCGCAACCAGCATCGGACTGTTAGATGGTGATTATTACCTGAACGCCGAAATTTTTGACGTTATCTTCAA
This sequence comes from Candidatus Poribacteria bacterium, assembly GCA_965220065.1. Classification (GTDB taxonomy): domain Bacteria; phylum Poribacteria; class WGA-4E; order WGA-4E; family WGA-3G; genus WGA-3G. The sequence continues at coordinate 710,240 of OZ244804.1, read as the reverse complement.
CAAACAGACACACAATTTCGGTGCCATTCTTGCACAGGCAAAGACCCAGTTTCTCATCAATACACCCAGATTCCTTGATCTTGCTGAAGTCTTCACGCTTTTCGGCGATCCCGCGACTCGCTTGAAGATACCGAGCAACACCATACAAGTCACAACAGACATCAGTGCCGACCCAGGACGAAACGTCTCTCAAGGAGATACCTTTCTCTCGGTTTCTGGGAAGTTACCCGATCGGAACTTTAGTGGAGATGCTGAAATAACCGTTGTTCCGACAACTGAGACGGCACTCTCAAAAAACATAAAACTGAAACCGGAAATGGTGCCTGTGGTCAATGGACAGATTCGCACAGAAATACGAGTTCCCGCTGATCCTGACTTTGATGTCGGTGCTGTCCAAATTTACGCTTGGAACGCAGATGAAGAGGCTTTAGGGCATGCCACCTATAATATTTTAGATCGGTATGTCAACAACGTACGCCTCGTTCCGTTTCCAGTCGCCGCGAACGAACCAGCATATCTTTACATGGAAGTGGTGGACCCAGCTGCAATTGACGAAATGACGCTGTTTTGGAGCACAGATGGTCACGAATTTTTCACGACGCCTGTTGTGCCGCATGCTGGCACGGCTTACAGAAGTCTGCGACCCATCCCCAGATACCCTTACGGGGAAATTATCGATTATTACGCTGAGATCAAAGTTAAAAGTGGACGAACATTTCAAACAGAACTCATCACCTACGATGTAGGATACGATGAAATTGACATTGACCTCTTCGTTTTGGATCAAACCCTTACATGGGATACAACACCACCCTTCACGCTCTCAGTGCAAGTCCGAAACCCAGAGAACCAAACGGCTCGAAACGTTCCCATCCAGTTCTTTGTAAGAGCGTTGAGTGGAAGCATGGATACTCCCAATACAAACGTCAGCGTTGCGTCAATACTTAGGGAACTCCAGAACGCGACGCCAATCGGAGACCTCCAAATAATTCCCGAAGTTCTACCCGGTAACCAAGTTACCGTAAGCGTGCCTTGGCAACCGTCACCGGGTGAATATCTGGTGACGGCATACGTAGATCCACCCTCTGCTGAACTGCCAAAGGGAAGCATCATTGAGAAACGTGAAAGAAATAACTGGACATCGCGGCAGTTTTCGGGCAACCGTATTATTCTTACACCCGAAACGCTTGATCAACCGATTCAGAGTCCAGACGGTATCTTTCATATTACCGTTCCATCCGGAAGTGTGCAAACGAGCACCGTCCTGATTTATGCCGAAGAAGCCCTTACCATTACAAACCAGCCCGATATTGCCGCGGAAACCTTCTCAACATCGGAAACCCTCGCCTATCAATTCGACTTGGAAGAATCAGGGTTGCTGGGGAAACACCCAAGCAAAAACACCCCTCGCACCCTGACAGTAACCGCCACTTTCCGAAAAAAAGATCTTCCGAAAAGCACGGGCGATGTCCATATCTATCGACAGGATACTGATAACGGAAATTGGATTCGGGTCGGTGAGGAAACAACGAGTGGAGATACTATCTCTGCGGAGGTCAAACTGCCGGGGACATTCGCACTGCTCTCACACAGTGACACGAGTCCCCCCGCACTTGAGCTTACCTTTGAACATCAAGGTTTCGTCGATGGTGACTACATCTCCGATACACCCACCATCTCAGCACAGATTGAGGACGCAAACGGGGTCGATTCACGTCCGGAAAATATAATTCTCACCAAAAACGGTGAAAATGTACCCCAGGACGAATATGTGGTTGCGGCATCTTCTACGAGCAATAGCTTACTCCTGATAACCTATACCCCTGTCCTGGAACCCGGAGAATACCGCATCCGGTTGCAGGCGCAGGACGCAAACGGCAATGTCTCAGACACGGAGCGCACTGGAACTGTAGCTGGGGAATTTGAAATCAAAAATATTGCCAACTTCCCGAACCCATTTGTGCCGGGAAGCGGGACGTATTTCGCGTATTACCTCACGGAAAGCGCGGACGAGGTAAGCCTGAAAATCTATACGATTACAGGTCGCCGTATCCTCGCCATTGACACACTTGATGCGTCCGTCTCTTTCAACGAATTCCACTATGACGGTTATGATGGCGATGGCGAACCGCTTGCGAACGGGGTTTATCTCTACAAATTCACCGCTCGCAAAGGGGACATCCGCAAACAAAAAGTTGGAAAAATCGCCGTGCGAAAGTAATTTTTAATTATACCTTGCGGATAAATAACGGTGTTTGTGACTTGAGGGTTTTCGTGTTCGAGTCGCCTGCGCCGTTGTTGCAGGCTTGGTTTTTGGAATAAATGAGGTAGAAAAGACAAGCATTAACCGTATTGATTTTAGGGGGTGTCAAGGCAGTGAAGGTAGGAACGAACACCAAAACCATTATCGGTATCGTTGGCATTCTTGTTGTCGGTTTCATTGGGTTTCAGACGCTGAAAGTCCAATCGCCTGAAGTAGAAAAGCCGCAAAAGATCATTCGCAAAAGATCATTAAGGCAGTGAGCCGGCAAATCACTGTGCCTCCTTCCGTCAAAAACACACCAGAAACAGTCTTCGATAAAACGGGAACGAATGTCCTGCAAGAAGATACAAACATCACGCCTCCTGACATAGAGACCACACCTGTTCCAGAACGCGTGCCTACAGCACAGAGCACGGATGCTGAAATCAGAGAATTTCAAGCGTGGCTTTTTTCGATCCTCGAAGCGGAAGACCCTATCGAGGAAATAGAACAGGAAGATTCCAATGTAGAAGAGGATGAAATCGACTACGATTTAGAGAAATCCGTGATAAATTCCGTGATTGAGGAGCAATGGAGAAACAGTTTCGAGATGCACGATATTGAAGGATATATGTCGGCGATATGGGAAGACGACTTCTTCTATGTCAGTGATATGGACACACCCAATAATCTCGGTGATGACATAATATTTCGGGGCGGTTCAGCGGAACGCGAGGGAGCATTGAAAATGTTCGATGCCTACCAGACCATCGACCTGAATCTTTCTAAGAACAGGGATACCGAATTCTTGAGTGAGACGCTCGCGATAGTTGACTATGATTACGACCTCAAACTCGCTTCTACAGCAGGCGGGGTATCCAATCCATCAGGACGCATGATTTTCGTCTTGGAACTTCGAGGAAGTGGAGAATGGCGCATTCTTGAATGGTATGATTATCCAACACTGGAACCATAAAATTCCGCACATCTAAAATCGCTAATCTGTGAGTGATTGATAGAATCAAAAACTCACAAGTTTATGTTAAGCCTAACCGTTATGTCAAACCCAGGACTATTCAGTTTTCCATTTTGTAGCACAAACTTTTAGTTTGTGCCTCATCGGATGCAAACTACAATAAGCCCAAAAATTAATGAGACACTCTTTGGCGGGCGAGGAGACCTCGCCTCTACGGAAACCGAAGCATCCCAATATTATTAAAATGTATTTTTAATTCTAAGTTTTACTATAAATGACCCTGATGTCAAACCCACATCAAGTCGCATCACCTGCAGAAAGAACTTCGATGATCCTTCCAAACGGTTTATCCGGGAACAGGGACGCCAGTTTCTGTGTATACGCCAACGGGGTGAGTTCCAAAATCTCACCATCCATATCCACCCTATAGTTCCGATGCACATCTGCCCCCGCTTCCAGGAGTGCCTCGACGACCTCCAAACACTCGTCAAGAGCTTCTGCCGCTTCTCTCACCCCATACCATGTCCCTATCGCCACGAGGAGCGGAGACATCTCATAGGTATGAGAGACGGTTTCGGACGCCAGTGTGTTTGTGCCCGGTAAGAAAAGCGGAGACCGCTCACAGGTATGAGCGTCATCGTCACCCACTTTCAGATTCTGCACGACATCGTAGCGAAACTTCGCCTTAAAGGGCGCGCTCGGATCGGCACCGTATTTGAGCAGGAGTTGCACCTTTTCAGGCTGATAAATCTCACACGCAAAAGCGAGCGCATTCGTCAAAACTGGAGCAGAGGGTTTGGTGGTTTCAAGCAGGTGTTCCGTTACGTCCAAAGCAAAAGTTTGTGTCAACGCGGAGGCTAAATCCTTCGTAATATCCACTGCCTCCTCTGTAGCGAACTTACACAAGATGCCAAGAATGAAGTCGTGTCCATAAGCCGCCGCAATTTCAATAGGACGAAACAGCATCTGATTGCCACAGACAAACTGTTGCTCCAATATCTTGGGATCTGTTGAGACGTATTCTACGACCCTTGGCTCATCATCCATTATAATTGCCGCCGCTAAATCCGGCACTGCCCCGTTTTCAATCAAAAGATTGTAGAAGGGTTTTCGGGGTTCGATTTCCAACGCCGAGTGATGCCACGGTTTCACCAATAAATCCATTGGGGCTTTACCTTCAGTCTGTCCCGCCGTTACCAGCGACGGATCTGCCTCAATCAGGGTTTTGGCGATCTCTATCCGATCACACCCTGCGGCAATCGCCAGAAGGCTTATGCCTCCTTTCCACTTCCTCGATATGTCAAAACGTTGTTTAAGCACTTCTGGGTTGTTACGGATAGATGTCTCAACGTATTCACGGTCGTCCATGAGAACCGCCGTAACGACAGTCGTTGCCGCTCCGCGTTCCCTGAAGCGGTCATAGAGGTGCCGTATCGGTCTGTACCATTTCTCTTTACCGAAATTTATCAATCCTCTTAAGGCGAGTGCTTCGATAGGGGTTCGTCCCTCCGCATCCCTCACAGAAACGAGCGAAGGTTCAGCAGTCAGCAGATCGTCTACGCGCTGAATATCGGTTTGCGTCGGATCAGGCGTGCGGAGTATTTGGAACAAGAGATCTTTGGCGGGTGTTCCAGCCGCTATCTGTTCTTGATGCAGCACTTCTTCCTTTAACCGCGTCCAGCTTGCAAACCCGTATTCACGGGCAATGGTGAGTTGTGCGTCTTGCAAACCGAATGCCGCGTCTTGGATTTCCGCGTCTGTGGCATCGGAAAGTTTAGGGAAAAATGAACGAATACGCTGGAGCGCATCTACAGAGCCTTCCTTGTACCCCTTAAGTAACTGTTTTGCTTGGGACTTAAGGTGTTCAAGGCTCGGATTGGGGGGCAGTTGTTTCTGTTGCATGAGAATCTCCTCTCGTTACACCTGTCGTCCGCATTTACAGGCACAGAAAGAAGATTATAGGTGTTCGGAAGAAACAAGGCAGGTTGGACCTTTCCCGCGGACTGGAGGTTTCCTTGTGAACCTAAGAATAGGATACCACAAGGGTTAAGGGTTTGTCAAGTTAAAATACGCGAGGACCTATGATTCGCGAATTCGGTTGATATTGCTCATTGAATGTGGTATGATTACCCTCAGATAATCCGCACCGTGGCGGTAATCACGCAATAAATTGTCTGAATCGCGGATTTATACGGATTAGACAGATTTCGCGGATTATGCTCCAGCGGAGCGGTATGTCTATAGAAACAATATGTTCAAATGACCGCACTCCCGGGGAATGCCATAAGGAAACCTTCATACCGTTGATTCCGGAGTGCTATGTAACGTATGACATTAATAGGAGATCTAATATTCAAATTCGGTTGACATCTACTTTGGTGTTTTCGAGGATTTAGTGTCAAAAACTTTACACGCCTTGTGTGAGCATATCAGAAACCCACTGGAACTTCCCAAATTACAGAATTTTGAGTCGGTCTTGCTCGGTAGGATTCATCAGATTCTATGACGGCGATGTTACCGAGAAAGGGAATATGTTTTAATTCCCAAACGGGTTCGATTATGATAACGTCTCGCCTACAGACCACCCCCTCTTGTAGGAGCGAGCTGTGCTCGCTATCGTTAGAAACCATTGGCAACACGCACAAGGTCTAAGATGTTTATGACACCATCATCATTGACATCTGCATGAATAGGATACCCAGATTTATTCATCGCTCTGGCAACGCTCACGAGGTCTAAGATGTTTATAACGCCATCATCATTGACATCTCTGGGGTCATCAGGATGCTTTGTGAAGTTCAGCGGATCGTATTCCCAGAGCAGCACAATATCGTGAGTGGCACTCGCGAGTGTGTTGCCATCTGGCGAAAACGCCAAATCAATCACAGGTCCATAATATCCACGAAGTCTCTGTAAATGCGCCCCCACTTCGACATCCCAAAAGTCGATGTTACCGGAGCGATCCCCACTCACCAATACATTGCCATCCGGCGAAAACGCCAGGCTCGACACATCAGCGAGATAGACATTTGAGATAGAACGTAACTCTGAAGGTGTTTCGTCCCAGCCACTGGTAACGGCGCGTTTATCAAGAATCGTGCGTCGGAGTGTTCCACTCGTTATCTCCCATAAATGTATGATGTTTGCTCTATCACCACTTGCGAGTATACGTCCATCGGGTGAAAAAGCGAGACTGAGATATTCACGGTTTTCTCCCGGCGGATCCAGAAAATATAACTGTTCACCTGTTTGAACATCATAGATAAATATCCAGTCATTAAGTGTGCCACCCGCCAGCATCCGACCATCTGGACTAAACGCCCCCACTGAAAGATTTGCTGGTTTACCCCCGTACTCCTTGGGTTCCAGTTCGCCCGTTTCCTTATTAACAAGAAAAGCGGTTCCGGTTCGTGTCAGCAGTGTCTGCGGTGTACTGATTTCATGTACGAGCCTACCAGTGTCAGTGTCCACAAGATGTATCCGACCGTCTCGGACTGCTGCGCAGATTTTCAAGTCTGGAGAAAAGAACACATCATAACCAGCATGAATCGTTCGCACCGGCAGACCGGTATTGACATCCATAAAACTCACCGCTCCTCCCACGCCAGGGAGTGCCAGTATCTGTCCATCTGGTGAGAATGCCATGCTTCCCTGCCCGCCCCCGCCAGGGAGTCGCCTTAACAGTGTCTGTGTGCCAACATCCCATAATGTCACGGAATCCGTTGCAAGCGTGCTTCCATCTGGCGAAAATGCGATACTCGTCATATAGTATGTATGTCCGTCAATGATGGCGACAGGTCCTGTAAAGAGGGTATTTCTATTGTGAATATCAAAAATACGGACCGTTCCATCCTCACCAGCGATCGCAACGTGTTGTCCATCTGGCGAAAATGCGACATCACTAAACACATAAAGTGTGTCATGATCTCTACCCGGGTAGTTGATTAAACAACATATCATCTCGTAGAGGTATTCACCTGTATTGACATTAAAAAAACGAATGGAAATGGCATAGTCTCCCCAAGGTGATTCCCACGTCGCAATCATATCGCTATTTGGAACGCTGCGCCAGCGAGTGCCATCCTCTTCCAAAAACGTCGGTGAATGGATACTCGGTGTAGGAAGTTGCTTTGTGTCATCCTCATCTAAAAACGGAGGCGGAGAAGGCATAGACGGGATTAACAGTTCGTCTTCTATCGGGATATTTTCGATATGCACGCCGGTTCCTACATCGTAGACATCTACAGACGCTTCAAAAAAATTATTAGACGGATACACTATCATGATAGATGTATCATCCGCACTGAAATAGAAATGATTAACATTTCTTCCACGACGACCAACGAATGTATACAAGAGTTGCCATGTCTCTGTATCCCAAAGGTAGAAAAAATTATTAACATGGCAAAGCATCCGTTTGCTATCCGAACTGAATTTTACATCGACAACTTGCCCTGGATGTCCTTCTAAAACGGTGACAGGCTGATACGTTTCGGTTTCATAAATCCACACAATGCCTGCCCCTGTCGCAACAGCAAGATGCTTGTTATCCGGCGAGTATTGCATGGACATAACACCGCCTTTACCCAAATGCGCTTTTGCACCGATGGGTAGACGCAATTGTGCCGAACTTTGCGGTTCTGAAAATTGTGCAAACGCCGATGTTGTGAAGCACACGCAGAAAGTTAGGGCGAAACCTAAAATCAAAAAACGTTTGCGGACTAACGTTTGTAGCGTCTGACGTTCTTCAGATGTCAGATTAACTTTGTATTTTTGTTTTCTCATCGCAGCCCTCTTGGAGATGGGATTCAAAGGATATCAAGAATATATTACCAAACATCCAAAAAAGTCAACAACTTTATCATAAACTCAGTTGTTAAAAATTTGTCAACTAAAAATGGACCTCACTCCAGAGCCATTCAGTTTTCGGTCTTCTATCGAACCTCAGGAAATCCAAAGCGTAGGATTCAGAAAATCCATCTACACGGCAGAGAATCAACCGGAATCGAGCCGTAGCGCAATGTGCTACAAAATGGAAAACTGAATGTTTCTGATTTCTACGTGATTCATCGCTGTTTTTCCGGTATAATTTGATGAAGTAAAGAGAGAATAGAACCTTTTCTACACCAAGCCCATGTCTATCAATCTCGGCTTGACTTTCTTATCCTGCCAGAAAAGTTCTACTGATAGCGACAAAATTTGAGGAGGTGCACCTATGAGCTCTATCGAAAATCAACAAACCCATGTCGATCCCCTATCAGAACACAAAGTTGAGAACACACGGTTTCAGCGCGCCACAATTCTCGACTCCGTCCTTGAGGAACCCTACACCGCCCATCTCCAAAAAGAAGCTGCTGGATGGCACGGATCGATTCCTCAATTTCCTGAAGTCGAATGCACGGCAAAAACGAAAAAAGAGCTTCTGAACACGCTTGCAATCAGACTCCGTGAAGCACTTCAGGCACGTGAGGACGCTTGGGATAAACAGCTTGAATCGGATATAGAAGCAGGAAAATTGGAGCATCTACGAGAAGACGCACGCCGCGCAAAAGGCGAATACAACCGCCGAATTTAAAGTAAGAAATCCGTCTCAGACGGAACCGCCATCCGAGAGTGTCCAAAACAGACGATTAGTTCAATGGGTATTCCAACAAGGTAACTTCCTGCCGATGCTGAAACAAATCAATGGTGGTCTTGATAACGCCATAAAGGACTATACCGGATTTGGAAAAAGAGATTGCTAAACGCTTGTATGCATTGTATAATTTAACGCAAGAAGAGATTCCTACTGTAGAAGAGGAAAAGTGATGCTACAATCGAGTCTAAATCGCCCTGCTCCCAATGCCGCTTCAATCCCGATTAATAGATATATAAGCTCGCATAATCGGAATGATGTTGGGGCGAATGACCCTAAACATATAAGCACGTTCAATAAAGATAATATTGGAGTGAGTGAGGCTAGTATCTATAGCTACCGTGGTATTGATTGCTGCGAAAGGGGCAAATTTGACGAAGGGATTGAACATTTTAACAAGGTGATTGCCCTGGCTCCGAAATTTGCTGGTGCCTATTACAATCGGGGGACTGCTTACGCCAAGAAAGGCGATGTTGACAACGCTATCAAGGACTTTAGTAGGGCAATCCAACTCAATCCTGATGATGTCAAAACCTATTACAATCGCGGATTTACTTATGCCAATAAAGGCGATTTTGATAACGCCATAAAAGACTATACCTCCGCAGTAAAACTTGAACCCAATTATGCCGAGGCATATAACGGGCGCGGGACTAATTACGCCAACAAACATGATTTTGATAATGCTATAAAAGCCTATAACATCGCAATACGACTCAAACCAGAGTGTGCCGGGTTCTATTACAATCGAGGTGCTGCTTACGCGGCAAAAGACGATTTTGATAATGCTATAAAAGACTATAACATCGCAATACAACTCGAACCGGATTATACCGAGGTATACAACAACCGAGGCACTGCTTACGCTAACAAAAGCGATTTTGATAACGCCATAGAAAACTTTGATAAAGCAATACAACTGCAACCTGATTATGTTAACGCCTATCATAATCGAGGCACCGCTTACATCAACAAGGGCGAGTACAACCAAGCCATTAAAGATTTCAGTAGGGCTATCGATCTGGATTTTGAGCATGCTGTCCTTGCTTATAGAGGACGCGGCATGGCTTACTATGCAGAAGACAGATTTTACCGAGCAGTCGATGACTTTAGCAAAGTCATAAGTCTCACGCCTGACAACCCATTTGCTTACTTCGGACGCGGTCAGGCTTATCGCAACCTGTTGGTTTTTGAGAAAGCCATCCAAGACTTTAGCACAGCGATACGTCTCAAACCCGAAGTGGCTGCCGAAGCCTATACCGAGCGCGGTGTAACCTATCACAGCAAAGGGGACATAGACAAGGCGATTGAAGACTATAACGAAGCGATAGCGTTGGATCCAGAATTTGCAGAGGTGTATACGTATCGCGGGCAGGCTTACCACGATAAAGGCGAGATTGATAAGGCGATCGAAGATTATAACGAAGCGATACAATGCAAACCAGAACTCGCTGAACCTTATACCTGCCGCGGGATTATCTACAAGGAACAAGGCGAGATGGGCAAGGCGATTGAAAACCATAGGAAAGCCATAGAATTGGATCCAGATTTTGCCGAAGCATACTTCAATCTCGGGCGAGCTTACTACGACAAAAACGAATTGGACAAGGCGATTGAAGATCATAGCAAAGCCATAGAACTCAATCCCAAACTTGTGGAGGCATACACGAATCGGGGCAACGCGTATCGCGCCAAAGCCGAGTTAGACAGCGCAATTGCGGATTATACGGAAGCACTGAAACGCAGACCCAAGGTCGCCGAATCCTATTGGACCAGAGGGGAGGCGTGGTTACTTGCGAAAGGGTGGGAAGCAGCGAAGACCGACTTGACAGCTGCAGTCCTACAAGGCGTAGATGTTGCCGCTGCGTTTCAGAACACCCATGAGAGCATTGCTGCTTTTGAACAGAAAATAGGGGAGCATTTGCCCAAAGAAATTGTGGCACTGCTAACACCACTAACAGGCCCCTTTGAGATTGATCAGGAAGCACGAATCGCGTTGGGCATGAAGTACTATGGGAGCGGTGAACTCAGCAGTGGACTTGCCTCTAAACTTGCAGGGGTCCCACGCGAAGAATTCTGGTATCTGATGGGGGATTATGGATTGTCTCCGTTTGGTCCTGATGAGGAAGAGTACGCCAAGAGCGGATTTTAAGGATGCCAACCCAGCCAGTGATTAGCAATAACAGTCCGCTTGTTGGACTCTTCGGGCTTAACCTTCTTTTTTTGTTGCGTGATCTTTATACAGAGGTATGGATTCCACGAAAAGTTGAAAATGAGTTTCTCGAAAAAGATCCGATAGTTCGTCGGGAAGCCCTCGAAAATGCCCCTTGGATTAAAACCGTCGATCTAACGGATCCGCAAACCGCGGCGATTTATGTGGAACTTGATGACGGTGAAGCCGAGACCTTGGCTCTTGCGAATGAACACGATGCACGTCTCGTTCTTCTTGATGAAAAGGTCGGAAGACAGACAGCCGAAGAAGTTGGATTAACCGTTAAGGGGACAATCGGCATTTTGCTTGAGGCAAAGCAAACAGGCTTGATTGATGTCATCAAGCCTCTTTTAATTCGGTTGCAGGATAACGGAATGCACCTGAGCGAATCACTCATCAATAACGCCCTGCAAAGCGCAGGTGAGACAGATTAGTTGAATTCATCTATCCTATCCAAAAGTTTCCGTCCCTCTGGGAGACTGGATCCACTTAACTAACCCGCTCTTCTCCTGAAAATCCTTGAATCCTGTAAATCCTGATTCTGACAACGACCCCGTTCATCCATAAAAAATCCGTGCAATCCGCATAATCTGTGAAAATCGGCGATTCAGACAGTTACCCCCGCCCAAATACCAAAACATCATAGGACTGTCCGCTGTATGTGAATTGGTCTTTGAACCGACCTTCACAGGTAAATCCTGCGGTTTCTAATACCCTCGCCTTCTTCTCAGCACCACTGTCAACATAACACTGAACCTTTGACGCAGGAAACGCTATCGCAGAAAGTAAAGCAGGAACATCGTCTGCAAAATTCGGATGAAAGAAGAGATCTAACACCGCAGTCGCCGGTTGCCAACGCGCATCGCGACCGACAGTTGCCCATCCGACGATCGCACCGCCCGACGAAATTAACAACTTCGCATCATCGTAAGCATCTTCGGTTTCCAAATCGTGTTTGAAACTGAGAAATCCGCCCTCAAGATTCGTAGGACCGTAGACACCCCACTTCAGACTCCGCAGTGTGTCCCATCCGACGATACCTGACAATGCCGTGACTTTGGGCCAATCGTGCCATTCCACGGGTTTCGGATGTGCAGGCGTAGGTGTGAAGTACCGCTCCTCGAAGTCCTCATTCACATGATACTTCATAAAACCGGATTCTGGAAATACACTCTCAAATCCGAAACTATGATAGATGTAATACGGGTGGCTATTGTAGCCGGTACCGAGATAGAGCGCGGTGCCTGTCCGTTGTCGAAAATCCTCCATCTGATACGCCATCACGCCTTTTGCTGCCCCTTTCCTGCGCTGTTGCGGGAGCGTGAAAACGTGTCCTAAAATACCGACCCCTTCGTACTCGACCGTCATAATGTTGGTAATCACATGTCCGTCAAGTTTACCGACATAGAAACGGGTCTCCAACGCATCAAGCACTTCTATAACACACCGCTCAATATGCCACTTATAGTTGCCCGGTTTATGCCCCAGGAATTGTTTCATCTCTTCGGCATGCGGCACATCCGGCGCGGTAATCACACCGACTTCCATCCGTTCTTCTGTCTTGAGTATTACCTCTCCGAGTTTATCGTACATAACCGCCTCTACTGGATCATTTTTTGGGAATAAAATTGAAAACACCTTAAAAAATATGGTATACTTAAAATGGCTTGCTGTCAAGCCCGAATGCTTGTATCGTAGGGGCATTTAGTTTTAAGAAATTATCGGGTTGTCTGTCTTTTTTTCACGATCCGGAGCGGTTACAAACCGCTCCTACCAGATCCGATTTCCCGAAAACATTCCAAAACATGGAAAACTGAATATCCCTGCTTGTACCGTAAAGCGTCAATATAGGCGTGCTGTGTAGGCACGTGCCAAGGAAAAAATGGAGGGACTATGGAAACAGAACAGACGCTGGTTCTCATCAAACCGGACGGTGTTCAACGTGGGCTTATCGGTGAAGTCATCGCCCGCTATGAACAAAAGGGACTCAAAATCGTTGGAATGAAATTGTTGCAGCTCCCGCGCGACACAGCAGAAGAACTCTACGCCGTCCATCACGGCAAATCTTTTTACGATGTACTTATCGAATTCATGACTTCAGCACCGATTGTTGCCTTAGCCATTGAAGGACGCGGCGTAATAGACTTAGTCCGTACCCTCAACGGGGAGACAGATCCAAAGGAGTCGCTACCCGGAAGCATCCGAGGCGATTTCTCAATCAATATCACACATAACGTTGTGCACGCATCCGACTCTGCTATGAGTGCGCAACGTGAATTAGAGATCGTGTTCGCACCCGATGAACGCTACAAATATCATCGAATCGACGAAGCGATCCTGCATCCTTCGGGATCGTAACTGATACCCATCAAACTGCATTTTTTATCCATAGACCTGGTTTAGAGAAGCCACAATGTGTACAAACACAGCAGGCTTTGCTGAATCAGGTTTTTCTTGCAATTTCATGTTATATACGCTATTATAATTAGAAGTATAAGGATGAATTTCAATCCCGTAAGCATGCGTTTTAAGCACGCTCGCGGTAAACATAAGAAGGAAGAACTATGAAAAAAGTATTATTAACGCTCGGTGTGATCTGTTTCAGCTTCATGGCTGTTCACATTAGCACCGCTGAGATTGATTTTGAGACTGCGGTGGGTGTCTGGCTCTTTGATGAAGGCAAGGGCGGTGTCGCTGAAGACATATCCGGTGAAGGAAACGATGGCGAAGTCGTCAAATCCAAATGGGTGGATGGAAAATTCGGCAAAGCACTCGAATTTGATGGAAAAGCCGGATGTGTCAAGACTGGCGCGAAACTGCTTGAGGCTCTCGAAGAATTCACTATTCTTTCATGGATACAAACCACGTCTCCTCCCCCTGGCCGGACTGGACTTGTCGGACAGAACAATGCACCTGAGTTTGGTTTTATTACGACGAATGAGCTGAGCCTCTGGACCCCCTCGGCTGGTCTAACGAATAATCCTTGGAAACACAAACATGGTGATGGTAAATGGCATCACGTCGGGTGTGTCGCTACGCAGGATTACGTCCATACTTATATTGATGGTGATTACGTCGAGCAGAAGGGGAAGTGGGCGAATCACGGCGCGGCTCCCTTTGATGTTAACATCGGTGGATGCGGCGTCTGGGATCCAGGTGGAAACTTTTTCCCGGGTCTCATGGACGAAGTCATGATTTTCCATTCGGCACTGGAACAAGAAGATATTCAGGAACTGATGGACAAAGGCTATGTAAATTATTTGGCTGTTGACCCGAAAGATAAACTCGGTACAACCTGGGGACATATTAAGTCAACGCATCATCTCAGGTAATAATTACGTCCTTTTCTAACCCTATAGACGCGCTCGGACCTCTCCAAGCGCGTCTATGCGCCCTCCAATTTACAAACTGAACTGTTCCTACACCCATCCCTCCTCATTTTCTCTTGCAACTTTATATGGCATAGGTTATCATAATTATAACTTAAGGATGAATTTCAACACTGTAGGTGTGGGTTTCAAGCACGTTCACGCTAAATATTGGGAGGAAGTAACGATGAAGAAAGTGTTATTAACGCTCGGTGTGGTGTGTTTCAGTCTCATGGCTGTTCACATTAGCACCGCTGAGATCGACCTTGAGACTGCGGTCGGTATATGGTTATTCGATGAAGGCAAAGGCGGTGTCGCGGGGGATCTCTCTGGCGAAGGAAACGACGCCGACTTAGAGAAATCTCCTGAATGGGTAGAGGGCAAATTCGGCACGGCACTTAAATTCGATGGAAAAGCGAGTTGCGTCAAAACAGGACAGAAACTCCTTGACAACCTCGAAGAGTTCACTATTATTACTTGGGTGCAGACAGGCGATGTTAACGCCAACCGTACGGGACTCGTCGGACAGAACGACGCACCTGAATTCGGATTTATTAACCCGAACTCTGTTAATCTCTGGACCCCCACCGCTGGTGGTACACAGAAACCTTGGGAATACAAACACGATGATGGTAAATGGCATCACGTCGGCTGTGTCGCTACAACGGAATACGTCCATACCTATATTGACGGTGAATACGTCGAGAAAAAAGGTGGCTGGGCAAATCATGGCACGTCTGCCTTTAACGTCAATATCGGTGGGTGTGGTGTTTGGGATCCAAACGGCAACTTCTTTCCCGGTGCAATGGACGAAGTCGCCATTTTCCACTCGGCACTCGAACAAGACGATATCAAGGTGCTGATGGAGGGATTTCAGGCATATTTGTCAGTCGATCCCGAAGGTAAACTCGGTACAACTTGGGGGCATCTTAAGGCAACGAACCATTTTAGGTAAGAGCCTCTCCTTTTTTTAATACTCGTAGACGTACTGGGTTATCGTAAATTCCGCAGTGCGTCTATGGGTACCCTTCCCGATCACATAATTCTACACTTTACTATAAAATTACTAAGCTTTGGACAATTTCGGATGGTCCATCAACCCTCAAGAACCCCGTAGGTTGGGTAGAGCGGTAAAACCCAGAACCGCCTGTTGGCACCCAAACACCCGTTGACCCAGACGCGTTGCTTGTAGACAGATACAGCGAAACCCAACACACCCAGGACCTTGAGAAAAACAACGTTGGGTTTCACTCAGACCTCGAGGTATTTACAGGTGCCTTTGGACTTTCAAGGGGCGTGTCTGTGTCGGAGGTTTCGGTGCCACGCGTTCTACCCAACCTACAGTGTGCGCGGTGTTTTTTCTCAGTTTTATTGACAGGTGTAACTGTGAGAAAAATCTGCGGTTGCTTGAAAACGCTACCTTCATCGGATACCGATTGTCCAAACTTTAGTATAAAATTAGTTTAAGAAAACCGCCTGCAACACCGGCGCAGGGTTTTTGCGAATCATCGCTGAATGCGCGTAAATCAACGGTATGAAGGTTCTCCGTATGGCATTCCCCGGGCATTCAGCGGGGTGTTTCTTTAAAATTTGAGAAACGCACTGCAAAGTCAAAACGCCCCTTATCTCTCCGCAAGGTAAAATTAAAAATCTATTTTAATTCATGCAGTTCCCTAAGTTTCTCTAACGCAACCTTATTCCTCGGTTCTAACTCTAAAACCCGTTCAAAGATACCAATCGCCTCTGGAATCTTTCCAAGCTCCTGATAAGCAACACCTAATGCACCATACGCGCGAACGTGCGCCGTCTCAATTGCGATAACCTTTTTAAACAGTGAGACGGCTTCGAGATAGTCCTCCTTCATCAGAGAAATTAAACCGAGTCTATACATGGCTTGGGCATCCGTTGTGTCATGGGTGATAACCTGTTTGTAGTGTGGTTCCGCGGCTGTATAACTCCGTTTTTTCCAATACGCACCCGCAAGATCGCGATGCACAGACAGTTGAGATGGCACGAGTTCAAGTGCCGCCTGATAATGCCGGATTGCCTCTCCAAGCTGCCCTGTGCTTTCATACACCGTCGCAAGATTCGCGTGTATATTTGAGAAAAAAGGGTCGTAATCCGAAGGGGTCAACTGTTTGTGAGAACCGCTGTCTGTTTTATTTTTTTTAAACTGAAGTGCCATTCGGCAGGCACGGATCGCTGCAGCGGTCTGTCCGGTTTCATAGTGGATCTGTCCTATATAGTTATATGCCTGCGCTTTCAAGTAGGCTACCTCGTCTGCACTCCTCTGCTTCTGAATCTCTATATCCTTGTCGAGTAGCGACAGGAGGTGTTCTAAGACTGCTAAGGCTTCGCGGTGACGGGTCCCCGTATAGAGGAGTGAAACACCATAGTCGAACCAGACCTTTATATCCTTCTGTTCGTCTGAGATCAGCGTTTCAAATTCAGTGACAGCACTCGCATAATCCCCTTCCGACATATAACGCCTACCGCGTTCTGCATACAATGGAGCGGTGACACCGGCTCGAAGTACGTCCCACCACAAAGGATCTGCCAATTCACCGTATTGGCTTGGACGGCGTGCCGCCTGTGCGTGCTGTTTTGCCGCTTGCGTATCTCCCAACGCAATAGTAACCTGTGCCATCAGTGCGTGCGCTTCACTTTGCTCCGGATTTAAGCGGAGTGCCTTCTCTAAATGTGTCCGAGCGAGTTTCAACTGCCGTTTTGCGAGTGCGATTTCGCCGAGCCAGAGTTCAGAAAAAGGATTGTTCGGTTGGAGGCGTTTTGCGTGTTCCAAATGCTGTTGGGCATTATCGAACTTCCCCAAAATACGGAGAGCAGCAGCGAGATAGAGATGCGCAGGTGCAGATGTAGAATCCAAGGTGAGTGCACGGGTAAGGTGTTTCACGGCTTCTTCAGGTTGACGCTGCTTCGTCAAACGCCCAAGAAAGTAGAGCCACTTGAATTCATCAGGTGCGAGGATACTCGCTTGACGATAACACGGTATCGCTGGAATCTCCCACCCGTGGCTGAGGTAGATGTGCCCCAATTGTCCCCACACATCCGCAGTATCGGGAGATTTCTGGACTGCTTTTTGAGCAGTTTCAATCGCCTTTAAAAGCGGTTTTTCTTCAACCAGGTCGAGATCGGCAGGTTCAGGGATAGTTGTCGGTACGGATTTTTTTTCAAAAAATCCTTTCAGTTGTCGGTTGTCAGGAACAAGAGGTTTCGCGTCAGCGTATACCCTCTTTAACTGACTACTGACGGTTTCCGACTGCTGATGGCTAATTCCACTATCCGCAAAAACAGGCACACTGATTAGCAGGAAAAGAAGCAAGCCAATAATATAAGAGGGTGATTTCATCAAAAAGGTATCCCCTTCCCTTGATAAACCTTCACGCGTTGATTCGTAGTTGTGCCAGGAAATCTTTCACGGCTGCCGTCCTGCCAGTGGACCTCAATCGCCTGAATTGTATCGATTGTCCCTAACCCGAAATGCACACTCGGTTCACTACTGCTGAGGTAACTGGTCCCTGATAGCACGTAACCCGTCAATGTCCGTAATGCTGTCCGGAGTGTTACCTGTGCGCCAAGTGCGTCGCGACCTTGGGTGATCGCCTGCACGGAAAGCCAATGATGTTGTGGCGGCGGGGCATCGTTTCGGAAAAATCGGAGTCGATTGTCGAGACCGCTCACCACCACATCAATATCGCCATCTCTATCGACATCACCGAAAGCCATTCCGCGGCTCACTTCAATCCGTCCTGTGAAATTAGGCGCACGCGAACTCACGTCAGTGAAACGGGCTGTCGGTAAAGAGGTTTCTGATGAACCAGATACCTCTTGCTGATCGCGACGCAAGTCGCGTGTGGACTTGCGGGACAATGCTGACCGCTGACGGCTATTTTCAAAGAGAAGATTCGGTTCAGCATAGAAATTCCAGAATTCACCAGTGCTCGCACCCTCAAGAACAGCACCGCGCTTCACCCGACCATTGACGAGTGCAATGTCGAGATCGGCATCATTATCGAAATCCACGAAACCACACCCAAACCCCGTAAAGGGTAGATCGCGTCCGGCGAACCCCACCATCTCAGTCATATCAACGAACACAGCGTAGGTAGAAGCGACGTAAAGCGTATTCGTTTCACCCGACAAGTGTGTCACAAACAGATCTGGACGTGTATCACCGTTGACATCACCGACAGCGATACCCATACTCCCCTCAGGTTGTCCATAAGCATTAAACGCCAAACCGTACAATATGGCTTCCTCAGTAAAAGTGCCATCTTTCTGATTTACCCAGAGCTGGTTGGCTTCCCCGTCGTTCGCGACATAAAAATCCGCCCAACCGTCGCCTGTCAGATCGAGACACACAACACCGAGTCCTCTGCCAGGCATTGCGACGATTCCCGTCTGTTGCGACACATCTGTAAATGTACCATCACCGTTGTTTCGGAACAACCGATCCGTGGCGGGTTCAAAGACCTGTGGATTGCAGTAATCTGGCGCACCATGTTTTCCGCGACACACCGACTCTGGATCGAACTGAACGTAGTTTGCGACATAGAGATCGAGGTATCCGTCTCTGTCATAATCGCCAAACGTTGCAGATGTTCCCCACGCTTCGTTTGAGAGTCCTGCCTCTTGTAAAGTAAACGTCCCGTCACCGTTGTTTCGATAGAATGTATCAGCACCGTAGTTCGTCACATAGACATCCGCGTCCCCGTCATTGTCCACATCACCGATTGCCACGCCTTGTCCGTAGCCTTCATGTCCGATACCAGCGGCTTCCGTAACGTCAAGAAACGTTCCATCCGTCTGTTGCCGAAAAAGCCGATTCGGTGCGGGAGTACCCCCTTCTCCGCCTTTCCAGTAACGGATAGGGATCCCGGGAGGCGGAAATCGGACGTGCAGAACATCAAGCGCGTCGTCATTATCGTAATCGAACAGCGCAACCCCACTCCCGATTACTTCTGGTAGGGCATGTGTCCCAGCGTGCCAAGACGTTTGTGCCTGTGTGAAACCGAGCGTATCGGTCACCTCTGTAAAGAAGGGTTTATCCGTCTCCGCACTGGAGACGGTAGCGAGGTGTTTTTGCTTGGGTGTTTCCCCAGGAAACCTCGCCAGCAGCATAATCAGGATGAGTGCTATCGTGTATGGCTTCGTGAACATAGTATTATGCCAAGTAAGTTGATAATTATTGCGGTGCGGTTAGAAACCGCCCCTACCAGAGCAGGAAAATTGCAGTCTATGCCAAAATTACAAATTCCAACTGTCGATGTGCTTCACGCAATGCCGATTCCACCGCTTCCGGTGTTTCAGCACGGGCGAAGATGAAACCGAGATACCGTGCTCCCTCCGGCAGTGGGACAACCTCCCCACCAATAGGGATTGTGATGTTGACCTCCACGATTCCGTCTACACAATGCGCCGCCGTTTTACCACGCACCTCGCCCAAGATACCCGCCTTCGGTACAGGGATCATCATCACACCTGCCGCCCGTTTCTCACGCTGCAATTCTTCGACCTGAAGTCCAATGGCATGTCGGATAACGAGTTCTTCAAGCGACATCCCCGTTCCGAACCGCAGCGTCCGGGCACAGAGTCCACCAATCGTCCGAGCCGCAATCTCAATAAGGTGAGCACCTTTGTCGTTATAGCGCAGTTCGGCGTGGATAGGTCCATGTCTTAAGCCCAAAGCATCAGCGGCTTCCGCAGTCGCACGATGCAACGCATCTTGGACCTCCACCGACAAACGGGAAGGCGTAACATAAAGGGTTTCCTCAAAAAAGGGACCTTCCAGCGGATCGGGTTTATCGAAAAGCGCGAGTGTTTTAAGCTCACCATCCAACAGGATACCCTCCAGTGCCACCTCTATACCGGGAATATAGTTCTCAACGAGTAGATATGGCGTAGGAGGATCCGTGGATTCTTGTAAAGTTCGCAGGAGTTTCGCCGTCCTCTGAAAGGCTTCGATGAATTCGGCGGGTGCGTCTGCCTTGATAACACCGCGACTCGCGGAGAGGGACAACGGCTTGATAATACACGGGAAATCGACTTGTGTATCTGTTCCGAGTTTTGCGGCTATCTCAGCAGGATCGTCTTCGATGGAAAAGCGTTGGTAAGCAGGCACCGACACCCCGTTTGTCGCCAAGGTCTGGCGTAGGAAGTACTTGTTGCGTGTCGCTTTTGCGGAATCAACGGGGTTGTGGGGAAGTCCCAATGCTTCTGATGCAGTCGTCGCCAGTAGCGTCGTATCATCGTCAACACCGACGATTGCCGTTATCGGATGGGTTTCAGCGAATTCAACGATTGTCTGTGTTGCAGCAGCAGGCGCGCTGAAGTCAAGCACGAGCGAGTGTCGGGGCGATTGGTCTGCCGTCGTCGCCGCTTCCTCCGATGCCACAACCACCTCCACATTCAACTTCAGGGCGGCTTCGAGGAAATCCGTCGCTCGGTAAGTCCGCGTTGGAAGGAGCAGAAGTACACGCGGTTCTTTTAAACTATTAAATCTGGACATCGTTCCACTATGTTTCACGATGGGATCTGGTAAATTTCGACACGACTGCGGACATGTACGTTTTCTTAGCCACTGTATTATATAGGCAGGCACAAGACCTGCCTCTACAGGTTGATGGATATGCTAACTTGTTCGGGAACCGCGTAACAACTTCTGATACTCCGCATGGGCGTTCTGCGGATCGTCCTCACCATCAAGGACACGCCGCAGACACTGGACAAAACCTATTGGTTCATCTTCACCGAAGATGGTGCGTCCGAATAGGATAGCACGTCCACCATTGCTGACGACATTGTGCGCAAGCGCGAATGTGCTACGCGCATTCTGACGGGGTCCCCCCAATGCGCCGATGACTAACGTCGTGTCGAATTGACACAACTCGCTCCAAACATCAGCCGCCGTATATGCCGTCTTGATAAAACGCGGACGTTGGTGTTTTCGGAGATAACTCATCGTTCGGACGATAGAATCGGCGACATACATGCCCCGCTTCTCTTCATCCATCCCCGGCATCTTTACATTCGGTAAAAACACCTCTAAGAGGTGATCAAAGCCCTCAATTTCACCGACAACGTGTGCGAACTGCACATACGCGTGTAACATCCGCTCATCAGCGATCGGATCGTTGTTGAGTGTAATAGAATATAACCCAAGGTTGACTCGACATTCGAGTGCGGGACCGATGAGTGCCTCACAATAGCGTTGCATATCCTCTGGAAATACCGTCTGAAACGGCATCGAAGGACTCGAAGTATAGACGCCAAATCTCGGATTCCAGATAGCCGTCTCTGAGTTCATTCGTACGATTGGCGTAATCGGTGTGTCTTCAAACAGATTTTCTTCAAGCGCGAGGATTTCTGCATCGGCAGGTGTCATGAGAAGCCCATCTAAATTGCCATCTGCAACAAGGTCGCGCTGGAGTTGCAAAAACTCCGCGTGCGTTCGGTAGTGTGGTTTCGGGTGTTGTACTTGTCCAAGCCCTTTAATCCCGGCAGATGCAAGCGGATCCGCCGCAAAAACCAGAATCGGGCTACGTGCAAGTAAGTCAGTATCAGCAAGTTTATCGAATATCCGGTTACCCATGTATATTTAATTCCTTTTTTATGGCTGTCGACTTTCGGTTAAAAGGGATATGTGTTTTTTCAAAATTCCTCTTAGCTGACTGCCCAAAGGAAAACCTGAAAGGTTTTCCGACCTGATGGCTGACTGCTATCAGAGGATGTTCGTAGGATCAATGTCAATCACACATTCAATAGCATTCGATTTAATAGCAACGGGTGGCTCGTCAGTTAAGTGTTTAAGGAGTTGACTGATTCTTTCAACAGAGTTGCTTCGAAGTAAAAAATGCCACCGAAATTTCCCTTCGATCTTCGAGAGTGGTGCCGGCGCGGGACCGAGAATTTCTACTTCGGTCTCTCCGACATCGTCTTTTTTCTCATCTATCTGAGCGGTAGACGCTTCATCTGTCTGCCAAATCTGAAGTTGATCGCGGACAGCGTGCGCTGCCTCCTCAACCTGTTTTTCATCCTTGCCACGGAGCAGAAGGGTCCCGACATGCGAGAAAGGTGGATATCGTAACTCGCCGCGTGCTTCGACCTCCTGCGCATAGAAACTGAGATAATCGTGCTTCTGTGCGGCGGAAATACAGTAATGCTCAGGCATATAGGTCTGAATGACAACGTTCCCTTCAAGCTCGGCACGTCCTGAACGTCCAGCGACCTGTGTCAACAGGCTGAACGTCTGTTCACTCGCCCGAAAGTCCGGTAGGTTCAAACTGGTATCCGCGGCGATGACCCCGACAAGTGTGACATTCGGGAAGTCTAACCCTTTCGACACCATCTGTGTCCCTATCAGAATATCAATCTCCTGCTGCTCAAATGTCCCCAAAATCTGCTGATGTGCGTTCTTTCGGGTTGTTGAATCGGCATCAAATCGCTTTACACGTGCCTGTGGAAACGCTTTCCGCACCTCTTGTTCAACTGCCTCTGTCCCCAATCCAAAATAGCGAATAGCAGGACTGCCACACTGCGGACAGGTCGGATGCGTCGGACGTTTAGCCCCACAATGATGACACACGAGACGCTTCGTCTCAAAGTGAAAAGTCAATGAGATAGAGCAATTTTCGCAACGCTCAACATAACCACAAGTTCGGCAGAAAACATGAGTGGAATGCCCACGTCTGTTGAGAAACAGTATAATTTGCTCCTGCCTTTCCAAGCATTCTTCAATTGAACTTCGGAGGACATCGGAGAAGATAGTTCGGTTGCCCTTTTTCAATTCAGTCCGCATATCAACGATATGGACATCGGGCATTTTTCTATCAAGAACACGGTCTGGCAGACTGAGAAGCCGATACCTCCCATTTTTCGCACGATGAAAACTCTCAAGGGATGGTGTTGCACTCCCAAGTAGGACAGGACAATTTGCGAGTTCACCCCGTTTCTGCGCGACATCCCGTGCGTGGTAACGCGGGATGGTATCGGATTTATAGGAATCCGAATGCTCCTCGTCTATAATCAGCATACCGAGTGCTTTCACTGGCGCAAAGACAGCAGAACGCGGTCCAATCACGATATCCGCTTCACCCTTTCGGATACGATGCCACTGATCATAACGTTCTCCATCACTCAACCGACTGTGCAGCAACGCCACTCGTTCCCCAAATCGTCCAACAAACCGAGAGGCAGCCTGAGGCGTGAGCGATATTTCTGGCACTAATACAATGACAGATTTCCCTTTTCCAAGGACTTCTGTCATCGCTTGCATGTAGACCTCGGTTTTACCGCTCCCGGTTACGCCGTGGAGCAGAAAGGTGGGGGCGCGCTCGGTAGTAGAGGAGCGAGGGACATCGGGGTTACAAACCCTTCCTACAGTATGTAATGCGAGTCTATTTTGAATCTCCGCGAACGCCACCGATTGCGCAGGATTCAAGTGAAATGGCTGTGTTGCGGCGATCGGTTCAGAACTCAAGGGATTGCGAATGGCTTCTGCCCGTGTGATATACAGAAAACCCCGCCTTTCAAGTGTGCGGAGCAGAGAGATGCTGGCATTCACCCGTTTGGTTAGGTCGGCTGTCGCTAAAGGAGCACCTTCATTAAGCAAGAGTTGCAAAATTTCGGCATGCTTCGCCGCGGCAACGTTCCGACGTCTGCCGAGTCGTGGACCAGACGAATCTTTGGAACCGTCCGCTTCACACCTAAGTAAATCAATTTCCGCCTTAATATCAGTTGACGGTAAAGCTAAAGTTGCTACAGAGGTTAACTGCGTGTTGGCTTTCGGTTTATGTGTGACATCAAGGCTAACGATCCCTTTTTCTTGTAGCGCGGTAATTTTTGGACGGAGATTCTGGTAACTTATACCCACACGGCGGGCGAGTTGATTGAGAGATAGTTCACCCTCCGCTTCCAAAAGGGCGACGAGTTCCTTTTGAACTTTTCCACGTGGTGCGGGTGCTCCCGATACGAGTTGTACTTTCTGTTCTTTCTGCGTTCGCACAGCAGACGGCACAGCGCAAAAGAGCGCGATACCCCACGAGCAGACATAATATCCCGCCATCCATTTGGTAAGCGCGAGCAAATCCGTAGAAAAAGTCGGGGTTTCTTCAAGGCAGTTGGAAATATTTTTGATAATATTAGGAGCCAGATCGGTTTCATCGAGGCGTTCAACGACGACCCCTTCCTGCGCCACGCCTCGGAAAGGGGCTAATACCCGGGTTCCGAGTTGTAAAGCGGTATCCATCTGCGGCGGCACACCGTAGGTGAACACTTGATCGACCGATAGCGGAAAAGCGATGTTCGCATATTTTAATTTATTGGATCTGGACATCGTTCCACGTCCCCTTCCCAGTAACGAGTGGGGACCCCGGTTTCTGGTGAATTTCCGCGCGACTGCGGATATGTTACGATTGCATGCGGGCAGGCACAAGACCTACCCTTACAACTGTTTTCAATGCGAAGCATGCTAACAACTGATGACCGATTGCTGACTGCTATTCCGCTAAAAAAGCAAGCACCTTTTTAACATCTTCCCACACATCACCTTTGCCAGCCGGATTCCTGAGCAAATATGCCGGGTGGTACGTCGGCATGACCATCGGTGGTTTCCTATGTGGAAGGACACGGAGTCCCGGAACATTACACGGATGGAACTCCCCGCGAAGTTTTGTGATTCCGATCTTCGTTCCAAGCATCATCTGTGCCGCAAAACTTCCGAGTGCAACAATCACCTTCGGCTGAATGAGTTCTATCTGGCGCACTAAATAAGGGCTACAGGTTTCAACTTCATCAGCTTCAGGGTTTCTGTTACCGGGAGGACGACACTTAAGCACATTCGCGATGTAGACATCCTCGCGTTTGAGTTTCATCCCTTTCACAATGATATCCGTCAGCAATTGACCGGCTCTACCGACAAAAGGTTCTCCCCGTCGATCCTCATCAGCTCCCGGTGCTTCACCGATGAACATAAGGTCAGCTTCCGTATTTCCAACACCAAAAACGACACTATTCCGTGTCTCGTGCAACGGACATTTGGTGCAACTTGCGGCATCGGTAGCCAACGCAGGCAGATTGAGGTTCGCATAAGGCGACTCCTGCTCAGGTTCGTCCATTTCTGATTCTATGAAACCGAGTTGAAGTTGTTCTTCCACGTATTCCCTCACACTTGCAACAAGTTCTACATAATCTTTTTTCAGACTATCTCTATCCATTTTTTAATAGTTATAAGTACGCTTCGCTTTTGGTTATAAGTTATAAGTTACAAGAGACCCTCTTCACTTACAACCAACAACCTAAAGCCTGCGTAGCAGGCGACTGATAACTGTTCCTCTAATTCCGCAGATCGTGAATCAGGGATATACCGTCGAACCAAGTGATGTACAGGAAGAGCGCAATCAGGAGAACAATACTCACTTGCTGAACAATTTCTTGCGCTTTGCGAGGCATAGGTCTACCTCGGATCTTCTCAACAGCAAAAAACAGCAGTTGTCCCCCGTCAGCAATCGGAATCGGTAACAGATTGACGATGCAAAGATTGATACTAATAAACCCAATGAAAAAGAGAACGCTGCTCAACCCGACCCGGTCAAACATACGACTCGTAGCGTTCGCGATACCGATTGGACCGGCGAGATGCTTCGGTGATACCTCTCCACCTACCAGCTGTTGCAAGGTCCTGCCGACAGTTGTAAACGTCAACCATGTCGCTTCAACGCCTTTGCCGAAACTTGAAAAAAAGTTATAATCGGGTAAAGGTGCTGTTTTCGCAGCGAATTCCATTCCACTGAGGGAAGTCTGCCACGCCAATCCGAAGAGCGCGCCCTCAGTATCGGTTTCCGCTGAACTTTGGGAGTCCGTCTTAAGCGTTACCTCTTTCAGGCGACCGTCCCGCATCAATCCGACTTCAATCGGTTGATTTGCCATTGTCTTGAGTTCCGAATAGAGCGTCGCATTGTTCACTGAGTTGCCGTTAAGCGTTACAAGTACGTCCCCATCTTGGATTCCAACGTTTTGCGCGATACTATTCTCTTGAACATTCGCTTTTACACGCCAATGTACCGGCAGTTCGAGGGTGAGCGTCTCATCACCACGACGAATACCGAGTGCCAATGCATCTTGATTTTCGCTAATACTTTGATAAAGTGCCTGATATTTCTCGTTACGCCAGTCTTCGGAAGCGTGCCAGACACCATACCCAAAATAAGGAACGTTGTGGAGTTTCTTGCCATTGATACTCTCAATATGATCACCGACTTGGATCCCAATTTGCGCCGCGAGACTTCCCTCTTCGATATGACTGACGGTTGTCTCGGTTCTACTGCTCACTCGAATGATACCTATATCTCCTCTAACACTCGGCTCCGCATCGGGTATAACAGAAAGGAACTTGCGTTCGCCATCCCGTTCTACAACAAGATCCAGCGGTCTATTTGCACTCGTGAAAACCCGTGTCTGGAACACCGCCCAATGGTTGACTGAATCCCCATTGACGGAAAGAATTGTATCGCCAGGCATGAGTCCACCCACTGCACCGGGTCCATCATCCGCGATCCAACCGATCTGAATTGCTTCTTTTTCACCGAGGGGTAAGCCTGTTAATCCACCAATCAATCGAGCAGAATCCGTATTGATCCCAGTAGCAAAGACAAGCCAATATATCAGCAAACCAAACAATAGATTAACTGCGGGACCCGCGGCGACGACAAAGGCGCGACTGCCAATCGGGGCACTCGCGAATTCACCCTGCGCACCGGTTTGTTCATTTGGATTCTCACCCTCCATTTGAACATAGCCACCAAATGGCAGTAATGAGATTCTATAATCTGTTTCATCTCGCTGAAATCCGACGAGCTTGGGACCGAAGCCGAGGGAGAAGGTATTTACTTTAATACCACACCGCTTCGCGGCATAAAAATGACCGAGTTCATGAATAAAAATTATAAACCCGAGCGGAATAATAGCGAGAAATGCCGTTTTTATGTACGGAATTATGGAGCTAATCAGATCGACGAAGAATTCCATGGTGTTTATTACCTCTCTTTTTATTTTCGACAGGCACGAGACCTATCCCGACAAAGTTTATTAAATTGTGTGTTATTTTTTTATTATTGAATGTGCTGTTGATTTTGCCCACCGGTCGACCTCAAGGATATCTGGAAGTGTTGGGTCAGTAATTACCTCATGCGCATCCATCACACGCTCGAGAATCGCCGGAATATCCATAAATCCGATGCATGTATCAAGAAAAGCCTCCACGACTACCTCATCTGCGCTACTGAGCACTACGGGGAGTGTGCCACCGACTTCCGCAGCGGTATACGCCAGTGAGAGGCATGGAAATTTCTCAAAGTCAACCGGTTCAAAGTGTAATGTGCGTGCCTCCATCAGATCCAAACGTGGCACGGGTGTTGAGAGTCTACGGGGATAGGTTAAAGCGTATTGGATCATAATACGCATATCTGTAGGTCCCAGTTGCGCCAGTGTAGAGCCATCTGTCCATTCCACCATAGAATGGACAATACTCTCTGGATGGACAACGACGTCAATCTTCGAGAGTTCTATATCAAACAACCACTTCGCCTCAATGACCTCCAGCCCTTTGTTCATCATTGTTGCAGAGTCGATTGTGATTTTCTGTCCCATCTTCCAATTTGGGTGCCGGAGTGCTTGCTTCGGTGTGACGGAATAGAGTGTCTCTTTCGGCACCTCTCGGAAGGGGCCACCTGATGCAGTAATCAGGAGTCGATGGATATCTGCCTGCTGGTCGCGCGCGCCCTCCAAGCATTGGAAAATGGCACTCATTTCACCATCTATCGGTATCAAATTAACACCGTTCGCTTGGACAGCCGCATTCACAAGAGGTCCCGCCATCACCATCACCTCTTTATTCACAAAGGCGATGTCCTTGCCGGCGTTAATTGCGGCCAAAGTCGGTAGCAACCCTGCACTTCCGCCCATTCCATCCAAGACTTGGGACGCTTGCGGCATCGTCGCTACGGCTTGAAGCCCTTCGGTGCCAGCGAGCACTTGCGTGCAGTTGAGATCTCGGATCCGTTCTCGGAGTTGTGCCGCCGCCATCGGTTCATTTAAAGCCACCAACGCCGGACGATACCGTCGAATCTGTTGTTCAAGGGTGTCAACATCTCTGTTCGCTGCGAGACCGACTACCTTAAATGCGTCAGCATGTGTTTCAACAACACTGAGAGTGTTCTTCCCAATAGAACCCGTGCTACCGAGTATGGCGATGTGCTTCATCTTTTTAACTATGGGCCCCTGGGCGTTGCTCCATTACATTACGCAACGGTTTCTGGTTAATTCTTAACCGGGTTCGGGGATCGGTATCGCAATTCTTTTTCTTCTTTTTAACCAACTCCACATTATTACGCCTTATTGTAATTAGGGCCATCGCCACAAAAATTTATCCCAAATGCCCCGTCAATGCCAGATAGTAATAGAGCACGGGTGTGCTAAAAATTAGGCTGTCACACCTATCAATGAATCCACCGTGCCCAGGGATAACGTGTCCGGAATCCTTAACACCGGCAGTTCGCTTCATCAGAGAGGCACTGAGATCCCCAAGTTGTCCTAAAACGCTGAGGAGTAGTCCAATAAAGACGGCGTGTCCCCAAGAGAGTGTCCCTTTCAGGAGAAGCGCGCTCAGCAGGAAACTCGTCAAAGTGCCTACAACCAATCCACCAATAGTCCCCTCGATCGTCTTTCGTGGACTGACGGGTGTGCCGAGTTTGTGTTTACCGAACGCTCTGCCGACGAGATACGCGCCGGTGTCGCTACACCAAACGATTCCAGCCAATAGGAAAATAATTTGTCTGCCGATAGGTTCCGCATTTCGGAGCAAGATGAGATGGTAGCCTAATGCCCAACCGATCGTTAAAATACCGGTGAGTTTCAGTGTGACAGCGAGCAATTCACCGGCGACCTTCGCTCTAAAGATACTTTCGGCGAAAACATAAATGAATACGAAAGTGAGGTAACTGAATATTACCGTTGAGGCAGAGGTGGTTTGTGTAACGGATGCGCGTGTGGCATCCGTGGACAATGTAGGCAAAAAATAGGCGAATAAACAGAACACACCTGTCAAGAGCGCCGGTATCACTGGATTCAATTTTTCCGTGAAGTGCTGCGCTAAACGACAGTACTCAACTTGCATCATTACCACAGCGACAGATACAAGTAGCAGGTAGAGCCAATCCCCCCGATAAATAATTAGGAGGACTAACGGCACCAGCACAACCACACTCAAGGCTCTCCGCCAAAACATATTTTTTGTGGTTGTCAGTTGTCAGTTGCCAGTTATCGGAAGAATAGTTTTCAGTTCGCTCACTTCGTTCGCTTTCAGTCGTCAGTTATCAGTTAAACGAGGGAAAACACTCTATCAAAAATACCTCTTAACCGATGACTGAAAACCGAAAGCATTGCGTAGCAATGCGCGCCGATAACCATCTATCTGAAAACCGAAAACCGATAGCCGATAACCATTCCTCAAGTTTCCAATAATTCGGATTCTTTTGATTCCGTCAACTCGTCAATTTGGTCGATGTACTTATCCGTAAGTTGCTGAACGGGATCAGCACTCGCTCTCCCGCGCTTCTTATCGCCGCCACGACCCCGGCTCTTACCGCCTCCCGCAGAATCACCACCGTCGGCTTTCTTAACGGCTTCGTTGGCATCACGGCGAATATTCCGAATTGCAACTTTACCCTCTTCAGCGAGTTTACGTACGACCTTCGTCAGCTCGGTCCTGCGTTCCAATGTGAGTTCGGGAACTTGGATCCGGATAACGCTTCCGTCATTGTTCGTTGAAAGTCCCAAATCTGAGTGGGCGATCGCCTTCTCGATTTCTGTAATTAGCGTCTTGTCCCAAGGTTGAATGACAAGCAGTCGCGGTTCAGGAGTCGTAATCGTGCCAACCTGACTCAGCGGACTTTTGCTACCGTAATACGTAACGCTAACCTGATCTAAGAGTGCCGGTGTCGCACGCCCGGTTTGTACGTGAGACAATTTCGTCGCTGTCGCCTCAACTGTCTTCTTCATTCGGGATTCAGTCTGTTGAAGAATTTGCTGTTGCATTTTTTAATTATTCCTTGCGGTTCGGTTAGGTGGGTCTTGGATTTAGGTGGTAATCTCCGTAGACCTGAAGAAACACCCAAGCAAAAACCCTTCCGCTTTGCTTACAGGCTACAGTTCTGGTTCACATCAAGACTGTAGGGTTACATCTCCTATCTACTGGCCAAGGACGTAGAGCACAAAACGTTTGACGACAATGTTCTCACCTAATTGGGCTATTGCGTCCTTTACGAGGCTATCAATAGTTTTGTCTGAATCGCGGATGTAGGGCTGTTGTAAGAGACAGGTCTCTGTATAGTATTTTGCGATCCGTCCTTCAACAATCCGTTCAGCGATATGCGAAGGTTTACCCTCCTGCTCGGCTTGTGTTTTCAGAATTGATTTCTCTGCTTCAAGATCCTCGGCAGGCACATCTTCGGGTTTAACATATTTCGGTTTTGCGGCTGCGACCTGCATCGCGATCTCTTTCGCCAACGCTTGGAATTGCTCCGTTCGTGCGACGAAATCGGTTTCGCAATTCAGTTCGACTAACGTGCCGACACGGCTACCGGGATGGATATAGGAAACAATCAATCCTTCTTCTGCCGCTCTACTGCCTTTGACTTCGGAAGCTTTCAATCCCTGCTCCCGTAATTTCTGAATCGCTTCGTCAATATTTCCATTCGTCTCTGTTAGCGCCTTTTTGCAGTCCATAATCCCTGCCCCCGTCCGTGAACGGAGGTCGCTAACAAGCTTTGCTGTAATTGCCATCTATCCTCCTCTTATTTATTCGCGATCAGCAGTCAGGACGGATTTTCCCAAAAAACCCTTTCAGCAGTCAGTTAAAAGGGTATCCTTTAACGAAGGTTCTCCTTTACTGATCACTGACGGCTGACTGCCGATTGCTATTTTACTGATTGCCAATTTATTGAGACTGTCGCCGAGGTGGTCTTCCTCTCCGTCGTTGACGTGGCGCACGTGTCTGACGTTGCTCACCATCGCCAATCGCCTCCGGCTCTGCGGACAGTTGTGCTTCTTCCAGAATCGCGGCACTTTCTTCCTCGTGCCTTTCCTCTTCAAGTATCGCATCTACTTGCACCACAGCTGCTTCGGGCTGTTCTGATTCCGTTGCGACCTCTGCCCCTTCCAATGCCTCTCCTTTACCATTAATGACTGCATCGGATAAGACAGTGCAGATGAGACGGATCGAACGGATAGCGTCATCGTTACCCGGAACCGGCAAATCAATCGGATCAGGATCGCAGTTGGTGTCAACGATAGCGATAATCGGGATGCCGAGTTTGTTTGCTTCCGCGATAGCCGTATGCTCTTTCCGTGTGTCGGTAACAACAATGACTTCAGGGAGTCTTTTCATCTCTCTGACCCCACTGAGATTACCATCGAGTTTACCTTTCTCACGTCGCAGACGCATTACCTCTTTTTTCGGCATCTGATCAAAAAGTCCATTGGCTTCATTCGCGTCAAGTTCATCCAACCGATTGACACTCCGACGGATGGTTTGGAAATTCGTCAGCATACCGCCGAGCCATCGTTGATTCACGTGGTACATACCACAGCGAACCGCCTCACCTCGCACGGCTTCTTGGGACTGTCGTTTCGTGCCGACAAATAATACGCCACCACCGTTCGAGGCGATCTCTTCAACGAAATCAACGGCGGTTTCGAGCATCCGTAGCGTCTTTTGTAAATCAATAATATAAATCCCGTTTCGTTCTGCGAAGATGTACTCTGCCATCTTCGGATTCCAACGACGGGTTTGATGTCCGAAGTGAACTCCACATTCAAGGAGTTCTTTCATTGTAACAGCCAAAAAAACCTCCTAAGTTCGCGAGGGTAACTTCACCCCCACTGGGTTTTCGCGTCCACCTCTTTCATATCTGCATCAGACTCTCAACACGAGAGAACCCGCTGTGCAAATCGAGAGGTGTGTCGTATCCAGTATTGATTGTGTAACTCCTGATGAACATTTTTCATCGGAATTAATGTAAATATTTTACCACATAAACGATTGAGTTTCAAGTATTTTATATCATACCACTTAACTGGATGTCAAGAAAATTGTGGATTCGGGACGGGTTCTGTGGTATAAAACAGTAGGAGGGACACAGGTGGAACATCTCGTTGAACGGATCGCCGCTCACTTCAAAACAGAGGTAGATGCTCTGAAACTCAAACCGATTCAGCACGGCAGCCAGCAAAAACATAACGTCTGCCGTTTAAAACTCGGTTCCATGAACTACCTGCTCAAACAGCACGACATCACCACACCGGTTGTTAATGCGGGCTATACGCCTTATGAGATCGAATCCACCGTCCTCTCAATACTACACCGTAATGGATGTCGTGTCCCGAAAATTATTTGGAAATCGGAAGACGCTCATGCCCTATTGTTGGAATGGTGTGGTGAATTGACGCTCGATGCTATGGCACACAGCAGATCGTCATCTACGCTCAAACCGATTTTGCAGACCGCACTTATGGAACTCTGTCGGATCGAAAACGTTTTCGCAGAAAATACAGAACGTCTTACACCGTACGCTTTCCGTTTCGATTTGGACACTCCGCTGCAAGATTCACTTGAACACGGCAGAAAAACCTTGGGCTATCTTTGTAGCTCCCTGACCTCATCACAAACGACACACCTTGACAAGGCATGGACAGCCCTCTCCAACCGACTCCGAACGGCACCGCCGACGTTTGATAGTCTCGATTACCAGAGTCGCAACATCGTGATTTCCGATGAAACCCCTTTTTTCATCGACTTTTCGAGTGTGGGTTGGGATTGGCAAGAGCGGCGGTTGGTCCAATATTTCAATAGTATCGGGGCAAACCAAGAGGGTGCGAACTTCGTTTCGCTCTTGAACCGAGAGTTGGTCAACGTTTATGCAGCGTGGGTTACCTCGCATCGTGAAACCCGTTCATCTACGGAAATCGCGGCACGTGTTGATAGCCATCATCTCCTCTTCTACCTCTCGGTTATACACCAAATTTTACGTGCTGTTGCGTTGCCTGAAGCCTCCGAAAGCAGAGCACTCCTCAAGGCGTGGGGTGACCTCAAGGCGAGATACAAAAGTGCGCTTACGCAGGTGATACACACGGATCTGAGCGACGACGTTTACACAGCTCAAATTCGAGAGATGGTTGCCAATCGAAGTTCATAAGCGGTCAGCTCTCAGCCGTCAGTGCCCAGCAGTCGGCAATCCGATAAAAACGGGCAATGAATGGTTTCCCTACTACAAACAAGAGGGCGAGGTGTTTTGCTTGGGTGTTTTCCCCAGGGGATCTGGTCTTTAAATAGACCGGATTTAGTCTGGGAATAGACTAAATCCATTCCTTGTATTACATTCCGCGCCAATGGGAAATAAGGGGAGGATAATCAACAGGTAGAATGATGTGGTTTAAACATCACTCTTTAATTGCATCCCTAAGAATTGTCTTCTCAAGTTCGATAAGGAACGTTTGTGCCTCAGGGGTGGACGGTTTTGTGTTATGAAACTCCGTCTGATACGATTTCAGCACCCTATAAAGCGATGTAAGATTGACTTTCCGTTGCTGGATTGCCTCACGCACGCTCCTAAAGACTGCAATTACCTGATCTTCTGAGATACCATCGGGACGATTTTTGGACTTCAGGTGTTTTTCTACACCGTTTAGGGCACGTTCTGCCATCCAATAGCGTCCACCTTCAGGACCACCGACTCGGCGGTAAATCACGCCACCCGCGATTAAACTGACTGCTACAACCGCCAATAGAAAAGTCAGAACCCGTCTATAACAACCGCTTAGTTTTTTGTTCGTACTCACCATGTTTGTATTTATTTAATTTGGATTTTTGTGAAGTCCGTACCATAGTAATTGACGGGCGATGAATCGCCCTACTACAAACGAAACTGCTTGTAGTAGTGCTATTTATAGTACGTTCGGAAGTTCCCTGATTAAATCCTTATACTTCATTAATTGGTTACTCAAAACTGGACGAAAAATAGATTTAGATTTTTCCTTCGCGTATTGTCAATGCCGCTTTCAATTTTTTATTGCCGATAAACTGGGTGCCGTGCGTGTCAAAGAACTCAAATTCACCGTCCAGTACTTCAAAGACTGCGACATCGGCGACGGTTCCAACTTTCAGATGACCGAGTTGCGCCTCACGTTGGATAGCCTTTGCGGCACTGAAAGTCGCCTTCTCAATTACTTCCTCAAGCGAGAGTCCCAAGTGCATCAACTTCGATAGGACTGTCGGCAAATCGTAGACGGGTCCGTTGATGTTGCCTGTATGGAGATCGGTACTGATAACATCGGAGATGAAGCCTTGTTCCATAGCGCGTTGTGCGATCTCATAACGGAAACTGCCAGCACCGTGCCCGACATCAAAGATAATACCATCCTCGCGGGCCTTCCACGCTTCAGGAATCACGCTCCCCTTTTCGTCAACAATGTTATCACCGTTGCCTTGAAAACAGTGGGTAATCACATCGCCGGGACGTAGCAATCGCAAAATATCAGGAAGTGGCACACCCGCACCGATATGACACATGACGGGTGTCTCTGCCTGCTTGGCGGCTTCAATGGCAAGTTTCAGCGGCTCAACACCGTTATCGCCAACCTGCATTTTACCCTGACGTACCTTGACGCCGACGGTCATATCCCGATGTGCTTGTAAAGTCTCCGCAACGCGCTCAGGGTTGGCATAAGCCATATCGTGCATTTCACCGACAGGTCCATAGACAAGCCCAATCCCGGAGATATGGATATAGGTGAGAATGTTCGTCTGTGCCGGTTCTGCAATGAATTCACGGAAGCCGGGGAACGTTACCCAACTCGGGCTGCCAGCATCCACAACGGTGGTTGTTCCGGCTGTCGGACAAACCCCATCGGCTCTGATACCCCATGTCGTCACACCGTAATAGACATGCGTGTGGATATCAACGAGTCCCGGTGTCACGAATTTATCCTTAACATTGATGGTCTGTGTCGCTGCATCTTCGGGGATATCCCCTTCAATCGCAGCGATAACACCGCCAGCAATTGCGACATCGCGCATTGCATTCAAGTTCTGTGCGGCATCAATGACAGTGCCACCTTTTAGTAGAACGTCGTAATTCATTTCCGTTCCTCATTGACGGTTAGTTATCGGCGGTCAGTGTCGGGAATTGGAGTTCCCTCCTACAGATGAACAATTAGACGCCTCGTTTATCGCCCCATATATCGACGTGCACACGAGGCGAATAGCGATATCCGTTCTCTTTACAGAGATCCACCAACCATTCCTGTTTCTGTTGTAGCACGGCGGGGGTTGTCCCTTGCGGCATCAGAAGGATTGTCTCGGCAGGAATATCGACTTCCGTCTCTAACGCTTGGATCTCCGCTAAATCTTCAGGTGTATCCACGACAAATTTCACCTGACACGGATATCTATCTAAAAACCTGCGGATAACGTCGGGGCGGAGGCGTCCACGCTCGTGACGTTTGAAAAATCGGTTGTCTGTCGGAGGATTAGAGTTACGCAATTTGGGACTCATGGAAATGAGATGCGCGGCGACC
This sequence comes from Candidatus Poribacteria bacterium, assembly GCA_965220065.1. Classification (GTDB taxonomy): domain Bacteria; phylum Poribacteria; class WGA-4E; order WGA-4E; family WGA-3G; genus WGA-3G. The sequence goes on along the minus strand of OZ244804.1, from coordinate 674,162 downwards.
GCTGCGAAGAGTGTAGCGTTCGTTTCAATTGTGATGTGGTGTCCCCGCTTATCCAATTCCGCACAGAGTGCCATCAACGCCTTTGGTTGAATAAACGGTTCGCCACCGGTAATCACAACATGCTTACAGCCGTATTGCGAGATTGCGGCAACGCTTTCAGCGACAGAGATGTCCCTGTTTTCAGGCTTCCAAGATGTGTAAGGTGTATCACACCAAACACATCTCAGATTGCAATAACTCGTTCGGAAGAAAACAGAGGGGACACCGATAAGTTGCCCTTCTCCCTGAATCGTATGGAAAAGTTCGCTAAATTTCATACTTTCGTCCCCTCGCTAAGCGTTCCGTCAAGACGGTGTGTTAGATAACAACACCTTGTTAGCCCGTCTCGATTTTGAGGAAATCGGACGCAAGTACTCTCTACGAACGGGGCGAGGTAGCGATTTCCGCGAACGATTAAGCCTCAATGAGTTCAATTTGAACGTTGTCGGGTCCCTTGAAAAACGCCATCATCAATCCATTGGGTTTCAAATCTTCGAGTTCCGCGCCCTTCGCTTGAAGTGCCGCGACCTCTGCATCCAAATCCTCTACGGTAAAAGCGAGTTGGTAGACGCCCCAGCGTGGGTTGCCACTGGTGTCTTCAACTTCCATGTCCCCAAACTTAGGTGAGAGGAAGATATTTTCGCCACCGATTTCCATCCGGACGATTGGTAAGCCCCGGACTTCGACCTTCTCCGTGACCTTCCCATCAAACATCTCTTCATAATAACGAACCGCACCTTCTAAATCTTCACAACGAAGATGAACGTGGTGAAATGTAACTGCCATTGTCAGATTTTCCTTCCTTTCTTTGAAAAAGCGCGCCCTATAAAGGCGCAAAGCAAAAGATATAAAGATAGGTCATTATGACACAATCATTTGATTGTGTCAAATTATTTTTTTCGTCCAAATCAATCACCCCATGACGCAATTTTTGAGAGGGACCCTACAATTTTTGTGTATTCGTATAGGAATGGACAAAGGCAATCTCTCAGCAACATGTTTTTTGAAAAATGTGAATATTACCTAACCTTTCGATAAACCCAGTATCTGTCTATGTTTTGGACGCATCACCGCGAAAAACATATTTGGAATTTCACCTGTTTTGGGTGAATTATGGATTTCCTGAGTAGTATTGGCACGTAATTTGCTAATATTGTTTGCAAATTCATATCGCTAAAAGTGCTCAAAACAAAAAACAGACAATTCCAAGCTTTCATAAAAAAAAAGGATAAAAAACATGACAACCCAAATTCGCCAACAAGACGGCATCGTGATCTTGGCACCTTACGGAAGAATAGTGGGTTCTGCCGCCTCGGAATTACGGAAGACGATCGTGCCACAGATAGAGGCTTGCAACGAGCCACGTATGCTCATCAACCTCAAAAACGTCTATAAGATTGACAGTATTGCACTCGGTGTGCTTGTAGAAGCACATATCGTTGCAACCAAAAAGAAGGGGCGTATTGGAATCGTCCATCTCGGCAAACATATCAGAAATGTGATTGTTATTACCCGCCTTATCCATCTGTTTGAAGTTTTCGACAGTGAGGATATGGCAGTTTCGGCATTATCCGCATAATCTAATATAATCTAATTTTTTAGCCATGTCAAATGGGGACCGGTTTTGCCGGTCCCTTTTTTTCGTCATACAAGGGTCATCAGCCATCAGAAAGCGTTGTGGTTCAAAAATCCGACAAAAAGTTGAAAAATTATCCATAAAACGGATTATTAATAAAAAAAGTGAAAAAAAATCTAACTTTTTTCGAGGAAATGCGTCTAAAGTAACGAATACTTCAATTGAGCATTCAAATTTTGTGTAAAAAGTAAAAAAGTAATATACACTTTCAATGTTTTTGTAAATGAAAAAGGAGAAAAACAATGTCAACTCAAATTCGTAGACAAGGGGACGTAGCGATTGTGGAACCCAGTGGAAGATTGATGGGACCCTCCGTGGTGGAATTACGAGAGGCAATCGTGCCGCAAATAGAGGATTCCGACGAGCCACGTATCCTCATCAACTTTGAGAACGTCAATATGATCGACAGTGCTGGACTCGGTGCCCTCCTGGAGGCGCGTGCCCTCACGATCCGAAAGAACGGGCGTATCGGTGTCGTTCATGTTAGCAAAGGCATCAAGAACTTGGTCGCTCTGAGTCGTCTCGTGAGTATGTTTGAAAATTATGACAACGAAGATGCGGCAGTTTCAGGACTATCCGAATAAAACACAACTTCAACGTATGTCGAAAGGGACTGGTTTTTACCGGTCCCTTTTTTTCGGAGATCCCCCTACAAAGGTATCGGAACATGTCATTGGAAAAATGGACAACGCTCCAAACTGAACATATTCAAACACTCGCAGAAACCCTTGCAAAACGGGAACTCCTTGCAATCGGAAAACTTGAGCCGATAGCGGATTTTGAGGAACTTTACACCTTCGCTGAGGCAGATCCAACACCGATCGAATTCACACCACAATATCCCGCATGGCGATTGGAATCGGTCGCCGCCCGTATCATTGAAGCGGTCGCGATCGCGGCACATGAACCGCTCACTGAGCTGGGGTATCGCGAATTTGCCCGTATTCTGTTAGAGCATACCGAATATCTCTACGCCTACCCAGACGGTGAACCCCGTCCAAGACTTGAAGCGGGAACCGCGCTGGCATTGGCAGGCTGTATCTGTGCCCCACTCCCGCAATCGGAACTCTGGCGGCTTGCGGGTTTTGGAAGGATCTCGGCGGTGTTGGCAGAGGTTGCTCCCGCACCGACAGATTCCCATCTCACGCTACCGATCGATGTCGCTTTCTCGCTTGCGAATGAACGATACCTCCCGATTTTGGCATCTGCGGTGACCACTTATAACACCATTCTCGAACGCAACTTCACACCTCGGAATCAATACAATTTACCCTTCAGCGATAACGACTTTTTTGACGCCCTCAATCTGGATTATCCGGGTATGGAAGTCGTGAAATCCGCTTTCCTCGCAGAGGATATACCCGCCGCAAAATCCGCATATACAGACTTTCGGAGAGAATTCTTAGATTCACAGGTTGAACATGAATCATTCCCACTAACAGAAAGATCCGATACCTATACGACTGCGAAAACCTATCTTGAATGCCTGCTTCGCTTGTCTATTCACCCGACACCGGCTATCACTGCAACAACAGAGATGGGTATTGCCGCGCGCCTCCTCCCCGAATTCCGAGGGAGCGAACAACTACACATGCTCGCGCTGCGTCGCTATAAGTGGATAGTGGATGCGTTCTTTGGTTCAGATGGCTTCCACAAAGATCGGACACTGCGCGCCCAAGTTGAGGCGATCGCTGATTTCGTCAGATTCCTATCTGTTTATGGAGAGCCTACAGAGCCGGACCGCTATCTTGCTGACGGAGAACCCGTGGAGCGTGCCTGCTACTTTCAAGAGATACAGACTTCTCTCGAAAAACAGGTAGAGACCTGTATCCGTATGCGTCAACCCGATTGCTCGTTTCCACCTCTTGGTCCGCTCCCCGCTCCAAATTTCGATGCTGTTGAACTCTGCACGATAGTCAATAGCGACTTTCGGCGTGAGGATCTTCCACACGCTGACACCACCTCGCACGCGCTGCCTGAGACCGGCTGTTATATCATGCGGGACAGTTGGGAACCCGATGCACAATACCTATTTTTCGATGCGCAGCCATCCGGAAAATCGAGTAACGCGGACACCTCAACTTTCGTGTTATATGCCCACGGACGACAACTGACAACGGGTTCCGTCCGCCTGCTTGATACACCACTATCCCCATCCGATAGGATTGATACACAATGGACAACGACACCCGCATTCGATTGCGTCGAAAAGTGGCATCAAACCACAAACGTTCACCACAAACGCGCAATCCTTTACCCGAAAGGCGAATACTTCATCTTGCATGACCTCGTCCTCGGCGATGCGGCACACACCTTGGAACAGATTTTTCACCTCGGTCAAAAGGTCACCCCCCATATCTTTTCCGATGCAGGGGACACACGGACACAGGACCCACGCCAGAGCAATCTGTTCATCGGTGCAGTGGAGACGACCGATCTCTCAGTAAGGTTGGATGCAGACAGCGTTGTCTATCGGTGGCATCGGGAATCACCCACCGCAATGAATACATTGTTATTTCCTATGAAACCTGAAGTTAAAGAATGTCCGACGCTTTCTGCTATCGAAGTGCGGACCGATCCCGATGTTTTAGGGACCGGTTTCACTCTCCAACTGCCCAACGCAACGGATACATTTCTCATTTCTGACGACGGTTTGGCGGAGATGTCTGCTGCAGATCTTCGGTTTGTGGGTGAATATCTTTTCTTACGAAGAGATGCCTCCGGTTCAGCGGTTCGATTCGTGATGTTGAACGGTCGGTTTCTGGAGGTGGATGGGAACGTCCTTGCCGATTTGGATGAAGCCTGCGAAGGTTATGTTCAAATGTAATCGACCATTGACTGCTGTTCTTCTGTAGGAGGGCACTCCGATTCCCGACTGCTTTTAAAATCCCGCTGATAAGGGGATTTAGGGGTTTCTGACTCCTGACCACTGATTACTGACCCTCTCTGTGTAGGAGGGATCTCCGAATCCCGACTTTTTTCTCGTTTCTCATAGCTCTCGCCGTATATAAAACTTTCAGAGTCAACCTCACAGAAATCTCCATCATAAATCGACGAATCTCCAGTCATTACGTGGGTTTATAGTCTCTTTTTAAATCTGTCACTTTTCAACATTTACTCTGAATACTCTGAAAATTTTAGTAAACTCTTCGGTGTCAAACCCCCGTCCTTGAGGTTTTACTGTTACCCACAATTTTTTTGTGTGGTGTATGTCGGTGGTAGTTCTAAGAGGTATACTCCTCTCCAGGTTCGTCAAAAAGCGCGAACGTGTTGGAAATATCTGTTAGCCGTTGCCACCCTCGCCATAAGACGGTCACGCCGGGGGGTCCATCAGACTTACGCCCTAAGAACCCGCCGAGTTTGGCGATCCAGAGCACGACTTGGGCAACAGTGGGTGTTTTCTTGGGGAACGTGCGGGTCTTGTGGGTCAGGGCGTAAAGCGCTCTCCACTCATTTTCCGTCACGACTTGCGTGCAATCTGCCTCTGGCAGATGCCGGTTGAGCAGCGTCATGTAGTAGAGTCGCCAGGCAATGACACTGAGTAAAGCGATATAGCGCAGGAGACGATCTTTGGTTTGAAATCGAGCTTGCTCAACCTTGGTGCCGGATTTCAGGACTTTGAAATAGACCTCAATGTGCCAGCGCTGGGTATACCATTCGATGCGCTGCAGTGCCTCAGAGAAGTTAGAAACTTCTACGTTCGTCAGCAGTAGCCAGTTGAGAGGCGTTATGTCCTCAGGGGGATTGGGTTCTATGACCGACACGAGATAGACCGGGACAGGCGGTAAGTTTTTCATCTCGGGGCGTTGTTTGCAGCGATGCGGCAGACGCAGCGTCGTCTGGGCGAAATGCACTTGTAGATGTGCCTGACGCGCGGGGTGTTGCGGGCGTGGGGGGACATCAAGCGTCACCTCACCAGCAAGGGGCGCATGACTCACCAAATCCCGCAGGGTCCCGTAGGTATCTTCACTGCGACGGTTTTGTGCCGAGCGTATGACAAAAGGATGCTCTTTTGCCGCAACGAAAAACTCGTAAACATCTGCTTCACGGTCACAGATCGTGATCGCCTCAACACCTTCTGGGGTGCGGGTATGCGTCTGTGAAAGTGCCTGAATCCATTTGTAGCTTTCTTTGGCTTCGAGCGGTTTGGTTTTATAATCGCCCTTCTCAGACGCATCCCGAACCCAGACCTGATCCGTCAGACACCCAAGGGGCAGTCCCGAAGCACTGACGACGAAGGTCGCGTGTTTCACCAGACCTTGGCAGTTGTGAGACGCGTTGCCGATGGGACCTAATCCCTGGGTTGCCGGATGATGAGTATAATCAAGATAGGTTGTATCTTGGATCGCAAAGACGCGCTCATGAGCCCGCATGCGTTCAATCGTCTGTTGAAAGTGTGGATCGAGAACTTTTTCTGCCGAAACCTTGTCATTGTCAAAGAAACGATACGCGGCTTTCACCGCCGACCAATCGCCACACGCTCTGCTAATCGGCGACATTGGCTGCGCAGCGAGCGCATCGGCAATCCCGACGAGTCTGTCATTGAGACGGGTATCTCCCAAATCAAGACCCGCAAACTCCTGACGACTCCAAGACGCAGCGGATGCTGGTGGATGTGATGATATGCTTAGCTCCTCTGTAAGAAATCGATACTTTTTACGACCTAACTCAGAAGACGTTTTAAACATAACACAGGGGGACCACCCCAGACAAGAAAAACTCAATGGACCTTATCTCACCACCTATACTTATGGGTAACAGTAAACGCTTTAGCGTGTGGGTACTATTGACCATTGTTGATGTGTAGGGAATTGTAAAGGGATTGGAAGGGAAATAAGTCAAATCATGCGGAGATGCGGCAGGATCGTGCGGTTTTAGTAGCGGTGGCAGAGATGCTTGCAGTCATGACGGGGATTTTAGGAGTTTCGCATCCGATATAGGATTCCCCCATAGATTTTCTTGGGCTTGATTTATGGTAAATCCAATAGTTAAGTAGGCAGTTGAGTGTTTCCGGTCCTGTTTATAGTGAAAGCTAAAAATAAATAGACATTCACCCCTTTCTTGGTAGGTGAGGTTTTTAACCTCGCTGGAGTGGAGTGTCTAATTAATTCTAAACTTTAGTATAATCCTCAATTACCTCTAAGTCTTGCATCCGCTCAAGTGCAAAAACACGGGTATCTTGCCGTAATTCGCAAAATCCTTCCACACACAACGTCTCACCTGAAGCGCGGTTGTTGGGTATATTTAAGAACCGTTCCGGTATCACGACGCGTGTCGTCCATCTCTTCGCACTCGGTTTCTTATAGTCGAATCGGATTTTCTGATGATTGTCAATAGCCGATTGGATTTCAGAAAATTGTTCCGAGAATTCCGATTGTGATGGATTTAGCGTAGAAATGCCAAAAATATCGGGTTCCCGGTACATACTCGTATAACATGCTCTGCAGATGAGTCTGAGAGTATCTAACTCGTTCGTCCCACCTTCAAATACCGGAATATCATGCACTAAATAGACATCCTGTTCCTCACCACAATCTGAACAGATCGAACCGTTTTCCTTAATAATCCGTCGTTTCCGTTCATCCCAATCTGGGGGCCAACACGGCAGATGGTCATAGATTTCGGTTAAAATGGATTTTAACTTCGCGAGTTTGGCACGCAAATCTGCAAGTTCAGCCTCTGTAACACCGTCTCGTTCTACACCCTCATTTGGCACAAAGAGCGACAAAATGAGTTGGGATTTCTGTTTCTGCAGTGCCGTTTCAACCTCATGTTTCCGCATTTGCAACGTGATTATACACGAATAATGAAGGTATTCTCCGTTGGAAAGTGCTATATCGTATTCATAATCAGTTTCTATCTTACAAACGGTACAATAAGGCATTTCCTATCCCTCACACCCGGCACGACTTGGAAAAGAAACCAATTTATTGGGGATAAGGATACCATGCAGATATCTCGCTGTCAAGCGATTTTGTCCCTATGGTCAGAGCCGTTCAGTTTACTGAGTCTATTATAGGGAATAGGAGCGCGCAAGAAAAGTCGGGGTTAGAAACCCCTCCCACACGAAGAAGATCCTTATAATTCCTTTGGAGTCGGGAATCGGAGTTCCCTCCTACCAATTGGCTACGGCAATCAGCGGTTGGGCTGGCGAGGTTAGAGGGAAATTGAAGAAACACCCAAGCAAAAACACCTCGACAGCGAAGTGTGCGGGATTAATATAAACAGATATCGCGATCAGGAGATCGCTCCTACAGAAGGGCTAAATGATCCAAAAAAATGCCTTGCCTATGAGATACAGAAGGCATATAATGGAAACGGTATTTTGCCGAGCTGGTATTATCAATTTACAGGCATGCGGGCACCCACAAGGGATGCCCCTACAAGATATTTGCTTATTTCTATAATTCATCATAGCAAGGCTGACTGTGAAATAAGATATGAATTTTCAAACACATTGCAACCGTTATCTACAGGATGTCCAACAAACACAAAGCACTTCAGAGGCAACCCCAGAACTCTCCTTATTCCCACATCTCCAAATCTTCCTTGAGGGAATTGCCGTTGAGCATTTCGATAGAGATACCATCGCATTTACACAAGAACCGGGAAGGTTGGATCAGATCGGTAGACCCGACTTCATCGCGATGGACGGGTTGCTACCTATCGGTTATATCGAGGCAGAAGCACACGGGAGAGATCTGGACGCGTTGACGGGGCATGCCGCAGAACAAAATGCTCGATTTATCGAAAACCTTGACAATTTCATCCTCACCAATTTCGTCGAATTTCAGTTGTGGACGGACGGGCAACTCCGTGCGACAGCAAACATTACGGACGCACCTGAAAATTTAGAGACGCTACTGGAACGGTTTCTGAACGCTGGAAACGTCCAAATCTCGTCACCAGAGGTATTGGCGAGATACCTTGCGAGACGGACGCGGGAACTCCAGACACAGATTGCGACAACGCTCACCGATGAAGACAGCAACATCCACACGATGTTCTCGGCGTTCAAGGAAACGCTCATCTCTACGTTGACCCCTGACGATTTTGCGGATATGTACGCACAGACGCTCGCCTACGGATTGTTTGCGGCACGTTGCACACTCCCGAACGCGACGAACTTCTCACGGCACACCGCTGTCGAGGGACTTCCGAGATCGAATCCGTTTCTCGTTGAACTCTTCTATCACGTTGCTTCTCCGACACTGGAGATGAACGTTACTTACATTCTGGACGACATCGCGTCGTTGCTCCGAAACGTCCCGACAGAGATGCTCCGCACGGCGTTTGCCGCCAGAAACCATCTCGAAGATCCGGTCATTCACTTCTACGAAACCTTCCTCGCCGAATACGATCCGCAGCGGCGCGTTGATCGCGGAGTCTATTACACACCGCCACAGGTTATCTCGTATATCGTCAGGTCGGTGGATAGTTTGCTGAAAACGGAATTGAACAGACCCGACGGTCTCGCCGATGACAATACACTCATCCTCGATCCGGCAACGGGGACTGGCGGTTTCCTGTTGACAGTGTTAGATAACATCCGCGAATCGGTCACTGAGACATACGGCACGGGGGAGTGGAACCAGTATATCAACGCGGCGTTAGTGAAACGGATCTTTGGGTTTGAGTTGCTCGTTGCACCGTATACAATCGCGCATCTGAAGTTGAGTCTGTTCCTACAAGCGCAGGGGTGGCACGCCGATGAACGCCTCCGTATCTATCTCACGAATACTTTGGAACAGCCCGCAGAGATGCAGCCCTCCCTGCCCTTTGCGGAGTTTATCTCCGACGAAGCGAACGCCGCATTGTCGGTGAAACGGGACGAACCGTTGCTTGTTATCCTCGGTAATCCGCCCTATCCTCGTGATTCCGCGAATCCAAGTCGAGAAGGTAGAAGGTTAACTTTCATTGGGGAACTCATTGAGGACTATAAACAAGTGAATGGAGAACCACTCGGTGAAACAAACCTAAAAGCACTTCAAGCCGACTATGTGAAGTTCATTCGGTGGGCACAGTGGCGAATTGACAAAAACGGTGAGGGTGTTGTCGGTTACATTGTCAACAATAGTTTCCTTGACGGATCCACTTCTCGCGGCATGCGACAAAGTTTGTTAAATAGTTTCAACACCATCTATCACCTTAACCTACACGGAAGCGGTAGGATAACGGAAGTTATTCCTGAAGCAGAAAGAGATGAAAACGTCTTTGACATTATACAAGGAGTCTCTATTCTATTGTGCGTTAAAGAACAGGAAAAACCTACACCAGCGAAAGTCTATTACGCCGATATGTGGGGAAGTCGAGAGGAGAAATACAACACCCTTTCGGAGACTGATGTCCAAACCACCGAATGGAATGAACTGCAACCAACATCCCCCTACTACCTCTTTGTCCCGCAATCCATTGAACAAAGAACAGAATACGAAACAGGATGGGTGATTACCGACATTTTTTATAACAGTTCAATCGGTATAGCTACTGCACGAGATACGTTAACGCTTCATCGAACCGTTGAAAAACTACGCGATACTGTAACTGATTTCGTTTCACTTTCCGTAGACGACGCGCGCGAGAAATACAAACTGAGACGAGACACCCGAGATTGGAAAGTCCATCTCGCTCAAGCAGACCTCCGTAATCATCCCGATTCTAGTCAACATATCGCATCCATCCATTATCGTCCATTCGACGCACGCTGGACCTATTACACTGGAAAGTCTCGAGGATTCCATTGTATGCCTCGCTCTGCAATTATGCCCCATCTCCGTAAGGAGAATCTTGCGCTTTGCGTCTGTCGTGTTGTCGCAAGTCCCACATGGCAACACACTTTGATAACTGACCAAATTACCGAAAATCGTTATATCTCAAACAGAGGAAGTGAATCTGGACATGTTTTCCCGCTCTATTTGTATCCAAATCCAGAGGAATTGGGGATCTCGGCAGAGCGTTCCCTTAATTTCAGATCTGCCTTTCTCACAGCACTTTCAGAGGCATTGGGACTCCCACAGGTTGCCCCGTTTAACCTCTCTGAAGGTGTCTCGCCGGAGGAGATTCTCGCCTATATCTATGCAATCTGTATAGTCCGACCTATCGTGAACGGTATTATGAGTTCCTGAAATATGGGTTTCCCGCGTATTCCGTTGCCGCAGGACATTGACCAGTTCCGTACGCTCGCGGCGTTGGGACAACGTTTGATTGATTGTCATCTGTTGAAAGAATCGCGATCGGAGGTCGCTCCCACAGGGACACGGGGTCCGGCGGTGCATCGGTTTGAGGGTGAAGGTGACGGTGTCGTCTCGCAGGTGCGGTATGTGGACGGACGGGTTTGGATCAATCCGAGTCAGTATTTTACGGATGTGCCTGTGGAGGTCTGGGAATATGAGGTCGGTGCGTATCAGGTGTGTGAGAAGTGGTTGAAGGATCGGCGCGGTGAGGCGTTAAGTCGTGCAGCGTTGCAGCAGTATCGTGCGATTTTGGTAGCTGTTGCGGAGACGCGGCGGGTTATGGCGGAGATTGATGGGGTATTGTGGGAGGGGATCTGAACCGTCCTACACAGATACCGACCTTATGGGGCTATGATAATCTGTGTCATCCGTGATTCAGACGAAATAACACCCGTCAGCCGTCAGATAAGAACGTGCGATGAATCGCACGACTACGAACCAAGGATCGCGAGCGCAACTCGCTCCTATAGGAGAACTGGATGCCCCTACGCAACATTGGAAATCCCTTGACAAAATCGAGATTCTCGGATATACTTAACACACAACACGGCTCAGAATTGAAACCTTAACATTTGTTTTTACGCATCTCACGGAACAGGAGAAATACCCATGGCAACTCACCTAAACAGGGGCAAGATCCCTTACGTCCCTACAGACGCGGCGAAACTTTATCCAGAAACGGATGGAAAGCCTATGGCGGCTACCGACCTGCACAGAGCGTTGCTCATCTGGACACTACAGGCACTTGAGGCACATTTTTCGCAAATACCGGAGGTCTATGTCTCCGGCGATATTATGATGTATGACGTAGAGGGTCCACATCGCACGGCTGTTTCACCAGATGTCCTCGTCTCTTTTGGGATAGGTCCGAAGAAGCGACGCACCTATAAGGTATGGGAGGAAGGCAAGCCACCAGAATTCGTGATGGAGTTCTCAAGTGAAAGCACCTACGAGAATGACTTAACAGATAAAATGGACATCTACGCGGCGATGGGGATTCAGGACTACTTCTTATACGATGCGGAGGGTCGCTATCTACCGTCTTCGTTGATGGGGTTCGAGTTGGTGAATGGTGCGTATGTAGGCATCCCCGCGAATGCTGATGGGGGTATTCATTCGAGGGCATTGAATTTAGATTTCCATCTGCGTGATGATGGGGATTTGGCGATTTACGCGCCGAGTGCCGGGGAGTGGCTACAGACCCCCGCAGAGGTCGCGGAGGCACGCGCAGAAAAAGCAGAAGCAGAAGTCGCACGACTCCGTGAGCAACTTGCCCGTTTGCAAAGAGACCCCTAAAACATGCCGTCTACATGGCACTTTCTTCGGCTTGCGGGTAAATGAAAAATGTTACACTTTTCACCGAATTATTTTTTTCTCCACACAGAATCGCAACAGAGAAACACCCAAGAAACCCGCGCTACCAGTGAATTCTCAACCGAAATGCGCACAGAGATGCCAATTTAAAAATGTTATAAAAACGTAACATTTTGGAACATTTTGCGGAATTATAAACCTCAAGGTCTGAAAAACGCATCCGTTTGCATCTATTGCATCTTGATCTTTCCCCAACTCACAGTGAGAAGTCCGGTCGGGTCAACCGCCATGCCTTCTACCATCGCCTCTTCAATCTCATCGGCAGTCAGCGTCGAGTCATAAATTCGGATATCATCAACGGCACCCTCGTAATCGACACCACCGGGCCAACCACTCGTAAATCCAATCTGCCATGTGTTCCCTTTAATATCCTCCCCACCGTTATATCCCATGTGATGAACGCCTTCTCTACCATTGACATAGATATGCCCCTCAAGTCCTTTGAACTTCCAAGTCACGGCGACATGATGCCACTTACCGTCCGAAACATCTGTATCGCCTCGTATCCAGTCGCAACTATGACCGACCCATTCGACGGCTCCGGTCTTACCGCCTTCTGAAGTCGCCGCATCTCCCACGTAAAACAGTTTTTCATGAAAGTGAAGCACCCGATCCCCATCGTTCTTCGTCAGAAAACTAACGCTGGTCTTGGTGGTTTTTATCCAAGCCGTAATCGTGAAGTCTGCGGCACCCGTTTCTGTAATCCAAGCATCAATAGCAACGTAGTCATCACCATCAAACGCCAATGCACTGCCCGCAACACCAGGTACCCACTGTGGATCCCCACCAGCGAAGGTGCCATCGTGGCCCTTGCCGGAGCTATCTTTAACGGTATTGCCTTTACCTTCATTAAACTCCCAGCGCGCCACCAGTTCTCCCGCTACATCAATGGATTGCACAAAAAGGATGCACAACGTTGCCAAAAATACAGCGGAATAGCGTAACGGTTTAAAAGCGACAGATATAGTAAGGGTCATCCGTTTTACCTCCTTGGTTGTTTCATGTTCCATCTACTGCCCGGTGCGGTTACAAACCGTATCTACCGAGAATAGTGATCAGAAAGAACGTGCGATAAATCGCACTACTACGAACCTGTCAGAAAATAAAATCCAAAATGGGTAGAACAATAGGACTTACGCCAATCCTGAAAATCCATGAAGATCGAAGAAACCTGATTCAGACGAATCAGCAATCGGCGGTCAGAACAACGAAAACCGAAAATAAACAAAATTCCTAAAATCCGCGTCATCCATATCATCCGCGATAATCCGCGATTCAGACAAAATATTCCTACAAATTATCTAAAGGAAACACGGGACGGCGGATGTTGTGATATTCAAAATGTAACGGGTTCACTGCCGTCAATCCGGGTGTGTCTACCTCGATAATCTGCCCTGCAATGGGTTCATAGGCGGCACGGTAGGCGACCGCGGCTTTGACGACGATCATCCGCATCTCCGTCGGATCGATACCGAGACTGTAGAGTTGCTGGAGACTAAACGGGGTCTGTCGCCGACTCGTCAGAGCAACCAAAGAATCTCCCACTGCCACGACAGCCGTCAAGCCTTGATCGTGGTATCTCTGCCCGCCGTGCCGAGGTTGCGTCTCTATGTACTGACCGTCGTGGATGAGCCGGACATTGCCGCGAATCGGAACGGGATCGCCGTGCAGATTGTCCGCTTTTCCGCCGACTTCGAGGGAAACCGTCCCACCGACCCCTGCCTGAATACAACTCTGAACAGCCTCTGGATCAAAAACGACAACGACGAACCCCGATGCTTTCTGCCGTACCAACTCCGATAAAATGAAGGTGCTATCTCCCGGTGAACCACCCCCGATATTATCCCCCATCTCAACAAGAATAACGGGCGGGCTATCAGATTGGATGGCTTGCTCGACTGCCTGCGCCGCATCGGGAAGATCGAGCGTGAGTTGTCCGCGGGCGTTCCAGAGCATGTCCGACAGACCGATCGGCTTCGGTCTGAGCGAGTTGTGGGTCGTCATCAGTGACGACGACGAAGGCAGGACCGGCTTCATGGACATCGGCATACGGGTAGCCCACGGCGACGTTCCCGACGAGGATATTCGGATCTTCTTCTAACTGCTTCGCGGCGTTGAGAATTGGCTCCATCGGCGGCGCGTTGGTGACATGATACAAGATATTGAGGAGCATGGGTGGTTTGGCGAGTGCTTGCGTGGGTGTAACCTCGCCTCGGAGTATCCGCATCATCAATTCTGCGGCTTGTAGCCCGCGTTGGCGTTGATCGATGTGCGGCGTTGTCTTGTAAATCACGAGTGCCGTCGAGTCGGCGACCATCTGCTCGGAGACGTTCGCGTGCTGGTCAAAGGTGACAACAATCGGGAAGTCTCGACCGAATGCGTCGCGAAGCCGTCGTAAGACCTCACCATCACCATCGGGATAACTCTCAACGACCATTGCGCCGTGCAGTGCGAGTAGCAGCCCTTCATGTTTCGGCGCGGCTCTGAGGTGCTGAATTAATATTTCGGTCATCCTGTCGAAGACATCGTCCGTTACAGGTCCTGCTGGTATCGCAGTCGCCATGAATGTCGGATAAATCGTATAATCGAACGCTGTCGCGCCTTGGATAAATCCACTTATTTCGTGATGTGCTTCTCCCCAACGCTTTATCATATTACTCGCATGGGTTTGGGAGAACGCAGCGGCATCGGTGGGGGCGTCGCTAAATGTATTGGATTCGTGCATGATTCCGGCGATAGCAAGTGTTGTCATAGTATTTCCTTATATGGCAGTCAGCCATCAGCAGTCAGCGATCAGAATATTAGCAATCAGCAGTTTTCAGTTATCGTAGGTTGGGTTGAACGGATGCCACCAAAATCGTGGAAATCATAGAAAAACGAAACTTTTTTCTGATACGTCATTTCAACCAGAGAGCAAGTGAAACCCAACGCTCTTCCTGTAAGGTACTCGGAAATATGGCAGTATGATGTTGGGTTTCGCTATATTCCTGATTGATATAACCACACAGAATGTTGAATACGCTTGAAATACCAACATTGCCTTTCTTAGTTCCGCTCAACCCAACCTACAATTCCACTCGGTGCGGTTAGGAAACCGCACCTACCGCGTTTAGAGATATAAAAAGGTTAGAAACCTTGCCAGTGGAAACCAGACATTCCGCAAATCAAAAATGTCTTGACGGGTTCACTGAAAATAGTGTATCATTTAACAACCTTTAAGTCTCTGATTTTCTGACCCAAGTTGTTACAGACAAGATTATAGGTGTGCTTGACCCCTTTTCATGGGCGGTCGTTCATTATCCGTAGAGGTTTTGTAGCGTAAACTTTCAGTTTGCGCACGTATAGGCACAATCTAAATGAAAATTAAAAATTTAATCAGGATCTCATCGGTTTTTCTGATGGCAGTCTTAATTTTCAGCATTCCAGTCATGACTACAAGTGCAGAAACTACAGACGCTAAAAGTGATGCCAGAAAGGATGTTAAAAATAGTGCTGAATTAGGGTGGTTTGCTGTAGGTTGTATTGGAAGTGCTGCCCCTTTCATTCCAATGCTTGTTTTAAGCAATGATGAACACTTGTGGGGTTTTTGTTGCTTGCTTTACGGCGTAGGCGCACTTTTTCCAACACTTCACGCTATATCTCATTCCCCAGTCCCGCCACCCGAGCGACTCTTGGGAAAATCCCCTGATTACATCAATACCTACACTCAGGCTTACAGAAGTCAAGTCAAATTACGCAGGGTCACATTGAGCGCAGTAGGTTGTTTAACCGGTACAGTTATAGGGATGGGAGCTTTAGTAGTGTTCTGGCCCAACTCGTATGAGACAGAAGCAAATTGAGATCAGAAATAATGACGGAAGAACCTTCAAAATATGACGCAGAACGGTACCCGGAAAAACCAGATCGAAGAAGCGATAGAAGTCGCCGCTGAAGCCCATCACGGGCAATATCGGAAAGGCACGCACACGCCCTATATCACACACCCTTATGCCGTCGGACTCATTCTAATGGATGCGGGATGCCCCGAACCCGTGATTATTGCGGGTATCCTGCATGATACCGTTGAGGACACCGATCTGACGCTGGAATTCATTCGAGAACGTTTTGGCGACGCTATCGCAGACATTGTCGAAGGCTGTTCCGAAAACAAAGCGTTGCGATGGCGAGCCCGTAAAACCGAACGGATCGAAGCCTTACGAACTGCGAGTCCTGAAGTCTGCATCGTAACATGTGCCGACAAACTTCACAACCTACGCACCATCATCTCAGAATACGATGTCATCGGTAAGGCTGTATGGGATCGGTTTCACGGCGGTGTCGAGGATCAGGCATGGTATTATCGTAGTATTCTCGGTGCGATCGCCGATCGAGATGTCGCTTTACAAAAAAGCGTCGTCCGTGCTAAACTATCTAAACATGACAGCGGTGCGAGTGCCCACAAAGAAACCGCACCTCAACAAGGGTCCCCCGATAGCAACGACGCTCGGAAGACCGAAGCAGCAATAGACGCTGTAAATCCTCAACTCTTTCGCCAGTTTCAGCAGGCTGTAGCGTATCTATTTGATGGTGGTTCATAAATGACAAAGCCATATCTGCGAAAGGGCGAGGTTTGAAACCTCGCCAGCGGAATATAAGGAGACATTCAATGAAGATTGCGTACGCTTTTAGACGATGTGCATCGTATCCCTACAACGGTGGAGGGTTACCCACCGATGCAACAGACCGACGACGGTTTTTGGATCATGCCAAAGCGATTGGATTCGAGGGCATTGAACTTCCTGCGATGAACCTTCCTGACGCTGAAGCCAAGACGCTCCGCTCAGAACTTGAAGACGCAGGTATGCCATGCGTTGCGATTCGCGGCGGTGGTGGTGCCGCACATCCGCGTGTTGCTGCTGCCAACAAGCAAGGTATGATAAACGCTGTTCAGTTCGCGGCGAACATGGGTGCGGGCGTTGTGAATTCCACGGTTACCACGCCACCCCGCGACCCGAACGGTAAAGGCACGTATCGCGGTGAACCCGTCTCGCAAGGATCAAGTCGTCTCGCGAGTGCTGTGGATTATGAGCGCACAGCAAAAGCCGTAAGCGAAGTCGCCGGTATCGCTGCCAATCTGGGGGTGGAAATTTCCATAGAGATCCATCAAAACTCGATTGCGGACAACAGCTGGTCGGCATTACACCTGTTAGAACTAATCGATGCACCGAACGTCGGTGTGAACCCCGACTTAGGCAACATCTATTGGACTTACGATATTCCAGAAGAATCGTGCGAAGATGCGATCGTCGCGCTCGCGCAGCACGTCAACTATTGGCATTGCAAGAGCCTCTATCGGGTGCATATCCCGGATCTGGAAACGGCTATCTACGTCCAAGCCCCGTTGCCTGACGGTGAAATCGACTATCGTTTCGCGATTGCGGCGTTATTGGATGTCAACTACGACGGGTATCTGGCAATCGAAGGGATACGCGATGGCGATCAGTTCCACCAAGATGGACGGAGTGTGGCGTATGTGAAATCCGTTTTGGAGGATTTGCAGTAACTACAGTTGACTTAAGTTTTTGATTATACCAAAGATGGCAGCACTGCAACAACGGCGCAGTGCGGGTTACGCCGAAGAACACTCTAAGTCTAAACCCTGCTGACCGAACCCGTTAGGGGATAATTAAAAAATGGCAGAAGAGAAAATCCGACTCACGGCGACTGTCAAATGTGCGGGGTGAGCATCAAAACTCGCTCCGGGTGAGCTTGCGCACATTTTAGGGAAAATCCCGAAATCCACGGACCCGAACCTACTTGTCGGTACTGAAACCTCCGATGACGCTGGGATCTACCGCATTTCTGACGAACTCGCTCTCGTTAACACGGTGGACTACTTCACGCCTATCGTCGACGATCCGTATACCTTTGGCGCGATCGCCGCGACGAACTCGTTGAGTGATGTCTACAGCATGGGTGGTGTCCCGAAAACAGCATTGAACATCACCTGCTGGCCCAAGGCTGACTTGGATCTATCCATTCTCGGTGACATTGTCCAAGGTGGCACCGAAAAGGCGATTGAGGCAGGGGCGGCACTTGTCGGTGGGCATACGGTGGATGCCCCAGAGTTGATGTATGGACTCTCCGTAACGGGTATCGTGCATCCGGAAAAATTCGTCAAGAACTACGGGGCGCGTCTCGGTGAAGTGCTTATTCTTACCAAAAACCTCGGTATCGGTATCCTCACCACAGGACTCAAATTCGATAAAATCAGCGACGCTGTCTTACCGCAACTCGTCGAATCGATGACCCGACTCAACGCTTCCGCATCATCTGTCATGCTGAAGCACGGTGCAAGTGCGTGTACAGATGTCACGGGATATGGCTTATTGGGGCATGCATCGGAGATGGCAGCGGGTAACGATGTTCGCTTAAAGATCAATAGCAGTGCTGTACCATACTTCGCCGACGCTCCGGCACTCGTTGCGCAGGACACCTATACGCAAGCCTACCTTGCGAATATGACGTTCCTCGCAGACAAGGTTACTTTCCACACGGACAGCGATGCGATGCATCATATTCTGATGGAGGCGGAAACATCTGGCGGATTGCTGTTCTCACTTCCAGCAGAGAACGCCGACGCAGCAATAGCGGAACTCCATGCCGCCGATTGCCCAGAAGCGGCTGTCATCGGAGAAGTGATAGCAGACGATACCGCACATATTGAGGTATTTTAATGGCTGTCAGTTGTCGGTTGTCAGTGCGTACTGATAACTAATAACTATAAAAAATATGACAAAAATAGAACTCGCAAAACAGATTCGTGCGGTCTCGTATCTCACAGGAGAATTCGTGCTCCGCTCGGGAAATATCAGCAACTTCTATTGGGACAAGTACCGATTCGAGAGCCATCCTACGCTGCTCACTGCGATTGCTGAAGAGATGGCGAAATTGCTACCAGCCGAATGCGATGGATTAGCAGGTTTAGAATTAGGCGGTATTCCACTCGCGACGGCAGTCTCGTTGCAAACGGGACTGCCCTGTTTCTACGTACGGAAGGAAGCGAAAACGTACGGCACGTGCAACCTCATAGAAGGGGGTGTTCAGGCGGGAAGCACGCTTGTCGTTATAGAGGACGTGATTACGACTGCAGGACAGGTCTGCACGTCTATTGAGCAGATCCGTGCCGAAGGATACACGGTGGAACACGTCGTAGCCGCCATTGATCGACAGGCAGGCGGAGCAGCGAAGATTAATGCGCTCGGTTGTTCGTTTGCTTCCGTTTTTACACTCGCGGAGTTAGAAGGATTTTAATTATACCTTGCGGAGTAATACGCAGAAACACCCCGGGGAATGCCACACGGAGAACCTTCATACCCGGGGAAGTTCCCTCACGGGCTTCATACCGTTGATTCTGATTCGCAAAAACACGTGCGTTTGGACTTTGAAGTGCGTTCCTCAAATCCGCCCTCCATTACATTACGGGCTATGTGCTCTTTCAACGAACTCGTAGCCTGCAACAACGGCGCAGGGTTTTTGCTGGGGTGTTTCCCCTAGATATACGGAAAGACACTTTATGCATCAAACCGACCTGACCGAACCGCCAGGAACATTAAAAATATGAAAATACTGTTTATCGGAGATATAGTTGGTAATCCGGGCAGAGTCGCAACGACACAATTTCTGGAAGAACATCAGCATAAATACGACTTCATTGTTGTGAATGGAGAGAACGCCGCGGGTGGTAAAGGGATAACGTTTGATATCGTCGACCAGCTTCTTGCCTCTGGTGTCTCCGCGATTACAACAGGGAACCATGTTTGGGATAATAGAGAAATCTTCCGTTTTATAGATACAACACCACAACTGATACGACCTGCGAATTATCCAACGAATGTCGCTGGACGTGGCGTAACCATTGTTACCTCCGATAACGGACAAACTCAACTCGGTGTCATCAATCTCGCCGGACAGATTTTCATGAGTCCTTACACCAATCCGTTTCATGCACTCAATTCGATTTTACCCGAAGTAAAAGCAGTGACACCCTATATCCTCCTTGATTTTCATGCAGAGGCGACATCCGAAAAAATTGCGATGGGCTGGCACGCAGACGGCAGGGTAGGAGCAGTGGTGGGCACTCACACGCACGTCCAAACCGCGGACGCGCGCGTCCTTCCACAAGGTACGGCTTACATTACAGATGTTGGTATGACTGGACCCTACGACTCAGTAATTGGTACAAGAATTGACGATGTACTCGAACGGTTTTTGACGATGATGCCCACCCGATTCAGGGTTGCCAAAGGCAACGTCAAACTTTGCGGTGCCGAGATAGAACTTGACGAAGAAACCGGCATGGCAGTGAGTATCACGCCGTTCCAACATCAGTATTAGTTAGTTGTCGGTTATCAGTTATCGGTTGTCAGTTATAAGAGCAACTGTGATTTATGTGATTGATTGTGATGTGCCTTGATAGGAAAGGGTGAAGAGGCATGGTTTCCTAACAGGAGACCCTGCTACAGAAGAGCAGCCTGCAACAGCGGCGCAGGCGGGTAACGCAAAGAAACGAAAATATCTTCACCCACCTGACCGAACCGCAAGGTATAATTAAAAACTGAAAACTACTATGCAATTAGAAATCCCAATGGCAGCAACAAGAACTGTCCACAGTGTCAGTGAAATAACGGATCTGCTGAAAAGTCTGATAGAACAACAGCCGCACCTGCAAAATGTGTGGGTACAGGGACAGGTATCGAATTACAGTCGATCCGGGGCTGGGCATATCTATTTCACGCTCAAGGATGACAAAACCCAAATCCAAGTTGTTATTTTTCGGAGCAGTGCCGTTGGACTCAGGTTTGTCCCGAAGGATGGTGAAGAAGTGCTCGTGCAAGGGCGACTGAATCTTTATCCTGCCAGGGGACAATATCAGATTAACGCTAATAAGGTAGAACCACTCGGAATTGGAGCGTTGCAAAGAGCCTTTGAAGAATTGAAGCAGCGACTTGCAGATGAAGGCTTGTTTGACGCACATCATAAAAAACCGTTGCCGGCATACCCGAAAAAAATCGGGGTCGTGACATCCGCAACAGGTGCGGCGTTTCAGGACATCTGTCAGCAACTCCGTAAGCGGTATCCGTTAGCCAAAGTATTGCTACACCCGACGCTTGTTCAAGGCGAGGGCGCGGCAGAAGGGATCGCGCAAGCACTGCGGGTGATGAATCAGCGAAACGACATAGATGTTTTAATCGTCGGTCGCGGTGGTGGTTCAATCGAGGATCTCTGGGCATTTAACGAAGAACTCGTGGCGCGTGCGATTTTCGACTCCACGATTCCCGTTGTCTCCGCGGTCGGGCATGAAACAGATTTCACCATCTCGGATATGGTGGCAGATCACCGGGCACCGACTCCCTCTGCGGCAGTTGAACATATCGTTCCAGATCAGGAGGAAATTTTTGCTCAATTAGAGGGATATGACGCGTGGCTGCGTAGAATCATGAATGACCGATTTGATGCACAGAAAACACGGCTCCAAGACCTTGAAATGCGGCTTTCACCGACACGGCGTAAGGACGCAATTTATCAACTTCACCAAACGGTAGATGCCTTGGACGCTGCGTGTCGGACGGCTGTGGAACGCCGACTTAACGATAGCGAACGCGATCTTCACACACTTGCACAACGTTTAAACGCACTAAGCCCGTTAGCCACATTGCAGCGCGGGTATAGCATCAGTCGGAAAACAGATGGACAGGTCCTCACCTCGGCTGAACAAGTGTCAATAGACGATAGGGTTGAGATTCAACTCGCAGATGGACATCTTGCATGTCGGGTTGAGGAACTTTCGTCAGAGGAGTAGCAATCAGCGGTCAGTGGTCAGCACACGGAGTATGCTTACGACCTTTAACAGTCGGGAATCGGAGTTCCCTCCTACAATTCATAATGCAATGTTATAGGATAAAAAATGACATTTGAAGAAAAACTTAAAAAGCTAACACAAATTGTTGAACAACTCGAAGCGGGTAACGAACTACCGCTTGAGGATTCCCTCAAACTCTTTGAAGAAGGCATCGGTTTAATCTCATCGTGCAGGCAGATGCTTGAAAATGCTGAACAACGGGTAGAAAACGTACTCGAAACAGATTTTTAGTAGTTATCAGAGCGTTCGCTACGCTCACTTTCAGTTATCGGTTTTCAGTTAAAGAGTCTTCACAAGCATCAGTCCAAACCGCTTAGCCCGTAAGCGTAGCGGAGGGCAGATATACGGAGAGGCACTTTATTGATGAAACCACCCTAACCGAACCGCAAGGTAAATTAAAAATATGTACTTAGAAAAAATTGACACCCCGGCAGATTTGAAAAAACTTGAACTCGACGAACTCAAAACCCTTGCTGAAGAGATGCGCGCCTATCTATTGGCGGTGCTCTCTGAACATCCAGGACATTTCGCGCCGAACTTCGGGACTGTCGAACTCGCAATAGCATTGCACAAAGTGTATGACACACCCCGCGATAAAGTCATCTGGGACATAGGGCATCAGGCGTATCCGCATAAACTGCTTACCGGAAGGCGGGAATCGTTCCCAACCCTTCGACAAAGTGGTGGTATCAGCGGGTTCCTCAGCAGGGCAGAGAGTGAATATGATGTCTTTGGGGCGGGACATTCCAGTACTTCCATCGCTGCAGCATTAGGTGTCGCAACTGCCAGAGACCTCGTCAACGAACATTACAAAGTCGTTGCCGTCATCGGAGATGGCGGGTTAACAGGTGGAATGGCATTTGAAGCGTTGAACGCCGCTGGCGACTTTAGAAACGACATGACTGTCATTCTCAACGACAACAATATGTCCATTTCAGCGACTGTTGGCGCGTTCTCTAAACATTTTCACAAACTCACGAGTTCACCGCAGTACAATTTCCTTCGCTCTGGCGCGAAGGGACTGATGAATCTGATTTCAGAAGATGCCAAGCAGATAGCACGGAAAATCGAGGCATCATTGAAACCGGGGACTCTGTTCGAGGAATTCGGATTCCGATACTTCGGTCCCCTTGACGGCAACGATTTAGAGGCGTTGATACCTGTCCTGACGGGCATTCGCAGCCTCACAGGTCCAATTTTACTGCATGTCGTCACCGAAAAAGGGCGTGGCTATACGCCAGCAGTAGAAGATCCTGTCGGGTTTTACAGTGTCAGTGGTCCCTTCAACCTGAAAACAGGAAAGACAACCAAACCGAAACCTGAAACACCCGCCTATACGGAAGTATTCAGCCGAACGTTGATTGAATTGGCGAAACGCGATGCCCGGATTGTTGGTGTAACGGCAGCGATGCCCGGTGGCACAGGGCTCGATAAGTTTGCCAGCGCATTTCCGAGTCGATGCTTCGACATTGGCTTGGCAGAGCAGTGTGCCGTTACGTTTGCCGGTGGACTCGCGACCCAAGGCATGCGTCCCGTTGCCGCTATCTATTCCACCTTCCTCCAGCGGAGTTACGATCAAGTGTTACACGACGTTTGCATCCAAAATCTTCCCGTTATTTTCGCGTTGGATAGATGTGGACTTGTGGGCGCGGACGGTCCAACACATCACGGCGTTTTCGATTTGGCATACCTCCGTTCCATGCCAAATATGGTCGTCATGGCACCCAAAGATGAGAACGAACTACAATCTATGGTGAAGACAGCCGTGGCGTATCAAGAGGGTCCCATTGCGTTCCGTTATCCGCGTGGTACCGGCATCGGTGTGAAAATGGCGGCGGAACCGCAGATACTCCCGATTGGAAAAAGTGAAATTGTGAGAGAGGGTGAGGATGTGCTCGTGATTGCAGTCGGGAACCGCGTCTATCCCGCGCTGGAAGCCGCACAAACGTTAGCGGATTCTGGAATCTCAACGGCGGTTATTAACGCACGGTTTGTCAAACCGCTGGACACTGAGGCGATTCTACCGCTTGCGGAACGGATCGGCAAGGTAATTACGATTGAAGATGGTGTGATAATGGGCGGTTTCGGGAGTGCGGTTTTGGAGGCACTCGCTGCAGCAGGGATCAAAGACGTGCAGACCACAAATCTCGGTATACCCGACGAATTTATTGAACACGGCGATGTTCAGCAACTCTATGCCCTCTGTAATTGCGATGCCGATGCGATTGTCCGAACCGCACAAGCGATGGTACAATAGCCATCGGCTATCGGCGAGCGTCCCTTCGGTTTTCGTAAGCTATCACCAAAAAAGGGAACCGACAATTGTTTTGTCACGCCAAAGTTGACGGGTACAGAGATCGAGAGCACAGCTCGCTCCTACAGGGAGCGGTAAGGGGTCTTGTGCTACCTAAACCGTCATTTCAACGTTGACACAGCAAGTAAGAA
Source organism: Candidatus Poribacteria bacterium (assembly GCA_965220065.1). GTDB lineage: Bacteria > Poribacteria > WGA-4E > WGA-4E > WGA-3G > WGA-3G. Next base: position 649,534 of record OZ244804.1, on the reverse strand, counting down.
AAAACCCTCTTCACTGAAGGTTGACTGCTGATTTCTATGAAAGAAATGCAAAGGGTAGACACTTTTCTGGTAGAGCACGACTTGGTAGAGAGTCGGGAACAGGCGAAACGGCTCATTCTTGCAGGGGCGGTGACCGTCAACGGGAATTCCAGAATAAAGCCGGGGCAGCGCATTCCGTCCGATGCCGAGGTGACCGTACAGCAGCAACAAAAATATGTGAGCCGAGGCGGGTTCAAGTTAGAAAAGGCGTTATGTACCTTTGATATAAACGTCCAAAATCGTGTCGCGCTTGATGTCGGTGCGTCAACGGGTGGGTTCACAGATTGCCTCCTCCAGCACGGTGCAAAATTCGTCTATGCCATTGATGTCGGTTATGGGCAACTGGCGTGGAAGCTCCGTACGCATCCACAAGTACAACCGATTGAGAAAACGAATATCCGGCACCTAACGCCTGCACACCTCAAAACATCGGCGTTGAATGCCCCAGAGGATTCTGCCTCCATCGCTGTGATTGATGTCTCCTTCATCTCTTTAAGAACGGTTCTGCCGAGCGTGATCAAACTTTTAATGACTGTCGGCAATCAGCAGTCAGCAGTCAGCACTGATAGCCGATTACTGATAGCTGATAGCCATTACGACATCATCGCCCTGTTGAAACCACAATTTGAAGCCGGTAAAGCCCATGTCAAAAAAGGTGGAATTGTGTCTGACAAACAGGTACACATCCAGACGATAGATAACCTCAGAGCGTTTGTGACGGAAAAACTCGGAGCCACGGTAAGAGGATTGACTTATTCGCCAATCCACAAGGACATCGGAAATATTGAGTACCTGCTTTGGCTTACGGTCGATGATGAGCGCGCGGATTCCTATCAACTTCAGCACGCGACTGCCGAGATTGTAGAAGCCGCGCACGCATCTTTTGAGGAATAGTTATCGGCTATCAGTTAAAGAGTTTTGCTTTAGACCCAAACCCGTAGCCTGCAACATCGGCGCAGGCGGATTTGAGAGAAGAACACTAATGTCGAAACGCACGTTATTTCCCCGCAAGGTAAAATTAAAAATTTTCGTTGGGTTATTTCTTATTGTCGGGTTATGCGGGACTTTTTTCTTTGTCCGCTCAAGGACTTTCCTGGATTGGGTAGAGAGACGGCTTGAGACCGAACTGAAAAATCGGATAGACACTAACTACAGGGTAAACGTCGGCAACATAGAGGGAAATATTTTAGGGAGCGTCAGCGTTAAAAGCGTTGAGATTTCCAAGGAAAACGAACCGGTAATTTCTACGGGTCGGGTCGTACTGAAATATAATCTGTTGGGGGTGCTCGCTCGTAAATTTGAGGTAAAGGCACTGCAGGTGAATAAGGCGGAGATTCACGCGCTTAGGAACGCCGATGGTGACCTCAATCTGACACATATCTTTACGGAACAGGACGGACAAGGTGACGCGCAATTCGATTTTGGCATTGAATTGCTCCAATTGACTGACGGAACAATCAGCTACACCGACACGCAACACAACCTTGATGTCCGGATTGATGGAATCCATATTGAGGTGAAGGGACCTCTCAACACTTGGAAACATAACGGCAGGTTTGAGATTGAAAGCGGGAGCTTTACGATCAACGGTACCGAAACTGAGATCGACACGTTTGATGCAGATTTTCAGATCTTAGCCAGCGGTAGTACATTAGAGAAACTCCGACTCGAATTCGGCGACTCCAATCTGGAGGTTACAGGTGAATTTACCCACGCAGAAACCGCCACTGCTTGGAACAGTAAAGTTGACTTGAATCTGAACCTCGCAGATATAGGGTCTCCATTTTTTGACAAAGGCGTTGAACTTGAAGGCGATGTCGACGCAACATTGACAGTAAAAGGTACGGACGCTGACTTAGCAGGCACGCTCTCAGCAGAAATCCCGACGTTGGAAATAGCAGTCAGCAGTCAGCAATCAGCATTGTCCCGCAAGCCCACACGCGGCTTGCGTCACAAGAGGACTTTGCCAAACGAAAACCGACAGCCGATAGAAACCGATAGCCAACTCAAAATAGCGTTGACGGCAGGACATGTTGACGCCGATTTCAACTCTGAACCCACCCCAACACTCACACTCAAAGAACTCAGTTTCCAAGTCGCCGATGGCACTATGGTCGGTGATGGGAGCATCACCTCAGAAAGCGCGTTGGAAGGTCCTTTGCTAAAGAGCCTTCAACAACTCCCAACCCATCCGATGACTTACCGCGGAAAATGGGACACTACCAATATACAACTGATACCGCTACTGTCAATGTTCACCCAACTGCCAGAAAACCTCTTAGACAGCACAGGACTTCTCGCAAGCAGTGGAAAGTTCAGTGGAGATAGCACGGATCCCGCAAGTCTCGAACTCGAAAGCAAGATAGTGCTGACAGAAACAACCCTCGACGAAGTGAGACTTGACGATTCAACACTTAAGGGCACGATAGCAGCGGGTGAATTGAAAATCGACGGGAACTTAGACGAAACCGAGATTAACATTGCAGGTCCCTTCCCTGTAGAACAACAAGATGCTTTGGAAATTCGAGCGTCGGGCATCAATTTCGATGATCTGATGAAAATTGCCAACAGTGAGGATTTCGGAGGGACAGGCAATTTGACTGCGAAATTATCAGATGGGATCCTGAACGGGTTTATGGAGATCTCGAATGCGACTTTTAATAACATTCCGATCGGTGCTTTGTCGGGCGATTTCCGCTATCAAGAGGGACTGATTTATATCGAAAACGGCTTGATGACGAAAAACACAATAGAAGTCGCATCGGGGTTACAAACCCCTCCCACAGAGGAATTCTTTTTAACCTCTCCAGCGGAGGGTTTCCAGGTCTATAGCCGCACCACAATTACTGGGACTGTGGAGGTAAGGGATGATTTTCCTGTGGACATCAGCGTCGTCGCCGATCCCGTTTACGTTCAACATTATCCGAAATTACTGTTAGGTTCCGAATATCCTGTAGAAGGCGAAATCAGGGGTGAACTCAAATTAGATGGAACCCTCATGAATCTGGATGGCAGCGCCAACTTCAGTGTTACCGAAGGCGTGGCATGGGATATCCACTTGGATCCGCTGACGCTTCCTCTGGAGATTGAGGATTACAACTTCATAGTGCCAGACTTCAAGATAACGACGCGTGGACAGCAGCTTACGCTTAATGTTGCAGTAGCCCCCAACGGCAACTATGACCTCCTCCTCGAAAGCGACGCGCCTGTTCATTTAGAGGAGATCGCGAAGGCGGCAAATATCAGCGATTTTCCCTTTGAAGGACGATTCGATGTTCAGGTTGTCGGAACGCTCAAAAAACCTGAAAGTACCGATCTCCGAATTAAACTCGATTTTTCAGAACTAACCTTCTTGCACAACGAACGCGGGTCGAAGTATCCGCTTGGTGATGTCTATCTGCTCGGTAAACTCGTGGAACGGAAAAACATCACAGGTGAACCCGATATTTACGACTTTCATGGACACGGGTTTGAGGAAACGAGTCGGATTCAGGGTTCCGTCAGCATGGCTACGGGCAACCCTTACCAATTCACAGCAGAGAGCGAGACCTTCGATATTACACCAATCCTGCCCATATTGCATCCGGCACTTGCGTCGGTTACGGGAACCGCTGGCGGGAGCGCGTCCATAAGCGGAACGTTAGCAGATCTCGCTCCATCAACCGAGAACAGAACCCCGGAATCCCAGAAACAGCGAGTCTATCCGTACGATGTTGATATTTTTGTCGCGACTTCTCAACTCCGCTATGGAACCTCATCAGGGCAGGACATTGCCTTCACCAATTCTGAACCGATCCGTTTGCATCTCAAAGACGACACATGGACAATCGATGATCTTTCCTTAAGAGCATCTGAACCCTTAAAAGAAGGGCAGCCTGCAACAACGGCGCAGGCGGAGGGTAAGAAAAAACCGTTATTAAACCAATCGCTTGATTTAACGCTTAGCGAATCATTAAAAAATTCATTTCTTGAATTGACAGGAACGTTTGATGCCAAAAGTGAGATGATGAACCTTCACGCTGTATCTGACGGGTTCGCGCTACCACCGATTGCAGAAGCATTGGGACTTCCGCTTGGCATACTGCAAGACGGTGTCCTCCGTTATGACTTGAGAGTGACAGGAACATCCACCGAACCCAATGTCGAGTTAGAATGGGCAATCCCGACGCTAATATTAGAAACAGAAGTGGGCAATATTGACATTGCCGATGCGGGTGCTGCAATAACATATCAGGAGGAGACGCTGCGCTTTGAGAATTGCGCTTTCAATCTCTTCGGTAACGACGTGAACATGGAAGGGTACATTGACGTTGAACCCGAAGCAATCAACGACTCGGAGTTACACCTCCGCGTCGATACGATTGCCTTGGATCTCGCCACTTTGCCGGTAGAAACTATCAATAACATTGGCTCCGGTGACGGGGTAACCGGGATTTTAGAGGTATCAGTAGAGATCGGGGGCACACTCGCTGAGCCACTTGTTCTACTATACACAGAAACAGTCGGACAACGTCCGATCCGTTTTACGTCTTACATCCCCGATATTACGCTGGAGAGACTTCGTGTAGACATTCACTTCGATTCAGAATCCGTTCGTGTTCAAAGGATGGAGGCAAACGGACAGATGGGAGAGGGTCCCTATAATGTCTACGGGGAAGCCGTGTTCTCACGCCGAAGTAGCAGTCAGCAGTCAGCAGTCAGCAGTCAGGATGAGGATTCAATTTCACCAGAAACCCTCTTTACCGATAGCCATTTCAATATTGATGTATTCGCCTCACAAGTGGAAATTGGGGACTACGGTTTCGCTTCAGGATATATGAATCTTAGCGGTACAGGCTTAGATCTACAACAAATTACGATAAGTGGAGAAATAAACGAACTGGAACTTGACGGTTATGATTTCCGTCTTATTAACAGGGCACCGCTCCGCTTCAGATCTAATCCGAGGGAAACCACTGACGGTGCAGACCCTCTCGCTGTTCATATCCCGTTACAACTCACATCACCTGCTGTGACAGCGGCAGTCGAGGTAATCATTGCGGGGACTTTCACTTCCCCTGAAATCGCCATAGACTGGCACGGCATGCTCCATGACAAAGAGTGTTCAGGCAAAATCCAATACGAAGATGAACGCATAAACGTTCTCGGAATAGAACTCAAAAACCGTGAAGGGACGTTAACCCTCGCAGGCGTTATTCCGTTTAACTTGACATTTGAAACACTGGGTATATCTGAACGCTTTATTGCCGCGCCCATCGATGTACGCTTTCGAGGTAGCGAACTGCCCTTCAACTTTTTCCCAGGGATTGAGACTGTCTTTTCAGAGGCAGATGGTACCGTTGACATAGATATGGGAATACAAGGCACAAGTCAATCGCCGGAGGTGACGGGTAACCTGTTTGTTAAGGCATTGAAACTACGTCTCAGGGACTTCCACGAACCCCTTCGGAATATGGAGATGCAATTTAGCATGCGGGAAGACCGGATTGATTTCGCAAAGTTCCAATTTGACATAGGAGATGGCTTCTGTAAACTTGAACAGGGACAGATAGTATTAGACGGATTAACGCCAGAATACTTGAGATTACAAGGGTTGAGGTTAGAAGGATTCCCACTCGGTTCCACTGTCCGTCAAATTGTACCGCCGGAGGTGTTGGAAGAGGTAGAGGGACATATAACAACGACCTTGAGGACATTAACAGTGCCGTTCGACAGTTTCTTAGCGACTGGAGAAGGGACACCATTTCCGCAAGTCCGAAAGATCCCTTCACTCACAGACGTTGTAGCTGTTTCAAATGCGAATTTATCAATTGATAACGTCCGACTTGCTTTCAAGGCAATGGATCGGCATTATGACTTCCAAGATCCGCGAAGAAACGCCCAAGCAAAAACACCAACCCCAATAGTTCTCAATGATGGGATCTTGGTTTTAACGGAAACCTTCACTCTTGAAAATCAAGACGTATTTTCAGTCAAACAGACCTTCACCGATGAGGATACAAAACCTGAAGGTTTACCCGGCGATGAACAAACATTTGATGCCAAGACAACGCTCAGTATAGATGCTGAAAGCCAATGGTCAATGAATGGGGAATTTGATGGTGCGCTTCGAATCAAGAATTTTGATGTTTCGGCGATAACGGAGACGTGGCCCGCCCCGTATCGGGTTACCGGCGCGCTGTCTGGAAGTCTGCAGATGAGTGGCACCAGTGCGGATCCAAAGATAACCGTGCGACGGCACGAAAGCGAACCCGCCGAACTCTATCTACACGATATTCCGATTGATCTGCGATGGAGAATCCGATACCAGAACGGGAAATGGGAAATAACAGAAAAAAGGTACGTCGAGGTTCGATTTGGGGAAAATCAGATGACTTTCTCATGGATGATGCCCTACGAACTTGAAATTATCCCGTTTCTTACGGCACTGCAACAGGCCCCAGAAAAGGTTTGGACGGAACTCCAACAGACACCGATGCGCGGAACTTTGGACATTAAAGCCAACGACCTTACCATGCTACCCTCTGTGGTTCCGGGACTCAGCACCGCAACAGGAACGGGCGAGATTCATGTCAAACTGACAGGAACGATAGAGGCTCCACAAGCCGACGGTGGGGTGTTTTTCAATACTATTGGGTTTGAACTTCCGGAAGCCGGTGTTCAAGTTAAAGGGGTAGAAGGCGACATTAAGTTATCAGAAAAAGGGGCGAATATTAGGCGACTCGATGGCACCTTGAATGATGGGAATTTTTCGATTGGTGGCAGTGTCACAGCCCCACCAGACAGACGCATCTGGGAGAAACCACCCGTTTTGAACCTGTCCGCTGGTCTCACATCAACGGTTCTTGAACAAAAAGGACAATATCGGATTGACTTGGCTTCCACCTCATTCGGTCTGCAGGGAGAACTTTCTCGTCCATATCTAACAGGGGATTTACATATCAGCGACGGTTACTATCAACAAAATTGGGAAAGCGTTCGGGATTGGCTCACAGGGGTTTCGGTCAAGGAAACGGAACTCGTATTGGACTACCCTATTCTCCGTGATTTACATCTGGATGGCGTAGATATCAACATCCCGAATAATTTTCGTGTGCTTTCATCTATCACGGGACCCACAGATATTGAAATCTCCTGCTTAGGCAAACTTTACGGTCCAATTAATGAGCCGGTTTTCAGTGGGAACGTCTCAGTACTCAACGGAAAAATTGGATTCGTTGCGCAGACCTTTGAATTTCTCGAAGGCTCTCGAATCAGTAACCAGAGCACTGTCGATTTTGATCCGGATCTCAATATTTTCCTCCGTACACCGAACCGCATTCGAGGAGTGCTACCGAGAGATGGGAGCACAGTAGATCTTCAGGTCTATGCTTCCTTTACCGGTACCTTGAGCAATCCCAACTTCATCCTGAGCGCGCCGCCTGAAACGACCACGGAAGTCCTCTCACATGACGATATTATAGATTTCATCTTACACAATGCCGCGCTCTCAGGCGCACTCGGTAGTTTCACGTTTAGTTTCCATCGTCCGCTTGATGAGGATGCACGATATATCAGCGCGGAATACCCACTTGGAAAAAATGTATCCATTAAAATTGAAACGAATGAAAAAAGGGAACACGGGATTGACATTGAATTCAAGGGGCGGTTCTAATAGTCTTCAGTACACAATTGCTGCGCAATTGCTTTCGGTTGTTGGTTGTCAGTTAAGGAGAGATTTGTTAAACGAATACCTCTTGCGGATAACCAAAAACCGAAGACCGATAACTATTATACGGCTTGCTATTGTATTGCTCTGCTGCTTTTTTTTTCAATTTGTAGAAGCACAGGAATCAGACGTATCCACCCAAAAACGGATTGCAAAGATAGAGTACTATATCGGCACAACCCCTGCGGAAGAAACTACAGAAGAACTTAACATACTTAGAAATCAGACAGCTGTGTATCCTGGTGCCACACTATCTCGATATACCATCCAACAAAGCATCAAAGAACTCTATGCGACACAGCAGTATTCCCAAATTCAGGTATACTCGCAGGGTACTCCTGATGGCGTTGCCTTAACCTACCAACTGACGCCTTTCGCGCGTATCGAACAAATTGTGTTCTCAGGCATCCCTGAAAACGAAGTCAAGAACGCTATTGAGAATACGATGCGGTCAAAGCAGGGAGGGAAGTACGTCCCTACAATCGTCAAAACCGATGTGCAGCGCATTAAATTGGTCTGTCAAGAGTACGGATATTTCAACGCTAAAGTCATAGCACCCGATGGGCTTACCAACACTGGTACGTTAACCTATCAAATAACTGTCGGGGATGCTTCAACCATCAAAAGATTGCAAATTCAGAACAACACGGCTATCTCAGAGAATCGCCTTAAAGCGGTCTGCAACTTCAGCCGACTTTTCCCGACTTACAATAAATCCGCCGTGGATACCGATGTGGCAAATATGTTGGAACTTTACCGTAAAAATAACTATCCCACCGCCACTATCGACCCAAACTTTGAACATGAAACCGGATTGCTACAATTTCGCGTCAATGAAGGCAAGGAGGTTCGGATCAATTTTGTTTTGGATGTCGGAGAACTGCCGCTATCGCTGCAAGATGCGTTCAGAGAAGATATAATTTTACTAATAAACACTGCCTCGCCGTCTATATGGGAGCGCCGGATAAAATCCTATTTCAAAGCAAAAGGCTACCACGACACCATCGTTCATGAGGAAATACTGGATGCATCCAGTGTTCGACTTATGATTAATCCAGGGACGCGTTATGTCGTTAAGGATGTTACTTTTTCCGGGAACCGGGCGTTTTCGGATGCAAAATTGAAGCGAGAAATGACGATGAAACCGATAGGTGGCTTTCTGAGAAACTTGCAAGCGAAGATCGCGAGGTTGCTATTTCAAAAGGAACAGAGACGTTTTTTTTATGAGCCAGAACTCGATACAGATATACATCGGCTCGAAATTTTATATGGAAAAGCAGGTTATCCGAAGGCAACCATCCAGACAAACCTCGATAAACAGAAGCCAAACAACCGGAATATTGGCGAAGTTGTGATACATGTCACAATCATTGAAGAATATAAAGAGATGATTCACCGATGCGACATTAGTGGGAACAATGCATTAGATACCGCTACGCTTCTCGCACGTTTGCAGAGTGAACTTCCGCTCCCGCAACCGAATGCCTCGCTTGCGCGGAAAGCCTACGGCGACGCAATCTTAAAAGCCTATTACGAACTCGGATACATTGATGCGGTGGTCAGCAACACGTACATACCAGAAACAGAGGACCCAGTTTTTCGAGTAACGGGTAATTTCTCGGCACCCCTTGCGGATGGTAGACTCCCTCTGGAAATCCGGAAGGAATTCGAGAAACACAACCTGACGCTTACCGGCGTTTACATTGCTACCCATATTGGCAACCGTTGGAGTATCCAGGACCTTGAAGGTAATCCACGGTATACACTTATACAAAAAGCACCAGATGTGCCGCTGGCGAGGTTTCAAACCTCGCCAGCAGAATCTTTGCCATCTGTCCCACATCTTGAGGTTTATGAACATGGGGTCCTGCGTCTCTTTGTGGATGAGGAGGGTCAACAGGTAGTGTTCGGCAAATTCCATTTTGAAGGGGACACAGATGTTGTGAAAAAACATGTGCTTGAACGGGAGGTGGCACATCTTGAAGGAACCCTTTGGACCTCAGAAAAGTTAAGCAGTGCCTTGCAAAATCTCTACGGCTTAGGGCTTTTTCACAGCGTCCAAAATGAACGTTTTCCACAATCCGCCCGCAGCACAGAAACACCGCAATCGTCGGAGGCGGTAAACCCTTCTCTCGGCAATCCAAGGAAAATCAACGACGTTATAATAAAGGTCGAAAAACAGAAGCCACGGACGTTTGGTATAAGCAGCGGTTATAGTTTCGCAGAGGGTTTCCGCGGAACGTTGGCACTCACGGACAGCAACTTTCTCTTTAAGCGGAATATTCGAGGACGTGCACGCGCGAGACTCGGGTGGCGAGATGAATTAGGTTATCTCTTTGATGCAACGCTCACTGAACCGTGGTTGATCGGACGAACGCGTGGAAGTTTACAGATATTAGCCAAGAAGTTAGAGGTAGACGATAACGTCCGCGCACTTCAAGGGAGTTTCATCCTCAGCAGAGACTTATCCGAGCTGCATCATCTCGATCTAAGATATAGCTACCGAGACCTGAACCAACCCGTTCCACCGATGCAAAGCACTCCTGCCGTTATCGGCGCGCATATAGAGCAGAACCCTTTCAGCACAACCGTGAGCAGCATTCGATTCTCTTGGATGTATGACAGCCGCGTGCGTTATTTGAATCCTACGGGTGGTATGTTGAACGATCTCACCCTTGAATACGCCGGGGGTTTCCTGCAGGGCGAAACCAGTTTTATTAAAACGACGACAGATACCCGATATTACCAAAAACTTACCGGTGGACTTGTCTTAGCGACCGCTGTCCGATTCGGGATCACGACCGGATTGCGTTCAAACCGTCGCGCAGAACTTATCTCTTTTGAGCGGTTTTGGGCAGGTGGTGGGACAACAGTTCGCGGTTATGCAGAGCGCTCTCTCGGTCCTGAAGATAGCGCAGGAATCCATCGCGGCGATGTGCAATTCATCTTTAACACGGAACTACGCTTCCCAATTTATTGGATGGTTCGCGGTGCCTTCTTTTTTGATGCCGGCAACGTTTGGAATTCATTAGAGGACATCGATCCCGCAGTACCAGTACCCTCCTCCGTCGGGGCAGGACTCTACTTTGACCTTGGAGCGCTCACAGCTGGAATAGATTATGCCATTCCACTGGTGTCTGCACCGGGTGCTTTAGACCCGACCAGAGCGTTCCACGTTCGTCTCGGCAGCACATTTTAAGGGTTGTCAGTGCGGGTTGCTCCACAACCCTTTCAGTTGTCGGTTGTCAGTTAAGGCGTGTGGTGGTCGCGTATTGCGTGAATTCCACAAATTCTCTTTAACTGATAACTGATGACTGATTGCTGATAGCTATTCCGCCGACTCGCCGTAAGGTTTTCCCAATGCGAGGGGTGCTTCGGCACGCCCGACAAATCCTGCCAATACCGCCAAACAAAGTAAATAAGGCAACATCAACCACAACTGATATGGAATACCCCATCCGAGTGCTTGAAACCGCGCATCAAGTGCCGAACCGAGTCCAAAGAGCAACGCAGCACCGCATGCCTTCACAGGATGCCATTTCCCAAAGATAACGATCGCCAGTGCAATGAAGCCGCGTCCGACTGTCATGCCGGGTGTAAAATAGGGCACATCGGCGAGGGAGAGATAACCACCAGCCATCCCTGCCATCGCGCCCGCGAAGAGTAGACAAATCGTTCTCAAACGGAGAACGTTCGCTCCCGCCGCGGCAATCGCCCTTGGATGCTCGCCACAGGCACGGATACGAAGGCCCTGTTGCGTATGGTAGAGGAAAAAATAGACGCACGGCACCAGCAGAAATGTGATGAAAACGAGGATATTGTGTGAAAACAGGGCACGTCCCAAGAAAGGGATTTGGGAGAGTAGTGGAATGTCAATCTGTCGGAATGCTGGGACACCCTGTGCGATTCCCGTTATGCCGAAGAGTCGTTGATAGATGACCTCTGTCAAACCTAACGCCAAGAGCGTCATTGCCGTGCCGATGATCACTTGATCACCGCGTAGTCTTATCGCACAGAGCGCAAACAACGCAGCGGCAATAAGTCCACCGAGACCTGCCATTAAAAGTCCGAACCACGGCGCGAACATGGTGAGGTCTGCCGTATAGAAGGAGCCGACCATCCCGAAAAACGCGCCGATGAGCATCATCCCTTCAATACCGATGTTAAGCACACCGGCACGTTGCGAGATGACCTCGCCGAGTGCGGCGAGTAAGAGTGGCGTTGCGCCTCGAATTGTTGCTGAAAGAATTTCCTCAAACATTTTTTAATTTATTGCTCCTGGGCTGCTGCGTCCGTTGTCCTTGCAGGTTTTCTGTCACTCATGCCTCGTCTTTTTTACTCAGCCTATAAATTGAGGTGAGCGAATTAAGTGAACACTGTTCCTGACTGCTGATGACTATTCCTGTGAGGATACGCGTCTACGGAAAAGTTGAACAGAACCATACCCGATAACGAAAAGCAGAATCGTCGCTTGCATTATAAACGTTACTTTGTCAGAGATGCCGACCTCTCGCTGCATGCTATAGGAACCGGTTGTCAGCGCGCCAAATAACAACGCGGCAGCAACCGTCACCAACGGATTCAGTTTCGCTAACAGGGCAACAGCAATCGCTGTGTAACCGTATCCCGGTGAAAAGTTGAGAAAAAGTCGACGCGTCAAAGCAGTTAGTTCAATTGCACCACCGAGTCCTGCGAGTGCGCCGCTGATGAAAAAAACACGGAGCGTGTTCTGTACAATGGAGATCCCTGCCGCTTCTGCCGCCGCCGCACCCTCTCCGACTGCGCGGAGTTGAAATCCGAACGCTGTCCTAAAGAGAATAAATGTAAGAATAATTGCTAATATAATAGCGATAACAATGCCGAGATGAACCCGATGCGGTGGAAAAAGTCGAGGCAAAAATACCCATTGAACGATGCGGTCACTCTGCGGACCCCGTTTGGCGGCTTCCTGCAACGGACCGCCATCTATCATCATACTCACCAGATGAAGCGCGACGTAATTCAACATAATCGTGCTGATAACCTCGTTGACACCGCGCACCACTTTGAGGACAGCTGGGATGAGTCCCCATACGCCCCCGGCGACTGTAGCAAGTCCGAGACACAACGGCACTGCGATCCACGGGTTTTGTGGGAAAATTGGCGCGAGTTTCGTCCCAAACCATGTCGCCGTCAATGCTCCAATCAAAAATTGTCCCTCAGCGCCGATGTTCCAAATCCCGCACCGAAACGCCATAGCAACCGAAAGTCCCGCCATCAGAAACGGTGTGCTCTTTACCAGCGTTTCTCCGAACTTTCTCCCGGTACCGAACGCACCACTCACCGCGGCTTGGTAAGCCTCCAGTGGATTATAGTGGCAAAGCCACATGATGATGGCATTCGTTACAAACGCGCTTACAAGGATTAGAACAGGTGTTGCGAGCCATTGAATATTGAGTCTTTTTTGTATCATATTTAAATGAATATTGGAAAAATGCGTTAGATAATTAACGGGAAACCATGAATGGTCTCCCTACTACAAACGAATCTGCTTGTAGTAGTGCGATTTATCGCAGGTTCGGTAGTTACACTTTAAAAACTTTCTCCTGTCATAAGTAGTCCCAACGCCTCAATGTCGTTGCGTTGTGCTGTCGCTTTGATCAACTTGCCCCTCGACATGACATAGAGCCGATCGCTCAACAGCAAGACTTCATCTAACTCCGTTGATATTAACAGGACAGATTTCTTTTCGTCGCGTTGTGCCAACAAATTCTCATGGACATAACGAGCGGCATTGACATCTAAACCGCGTGTGGGGTTGACAGCAATGAGTAAGTCGGGTTGAAGCGAGATTTCTCGGGCGAGGACGATTTTCTGTTGATTGCCGCCGGAGAGTGAGGAGGCTGGAATATCAGGAACAGGCGGACGGATGTCATAATCCGAGATGAGTTGCTGTGCTGTTTCACGTTTCCTTTTCTGGTTAAGGACATTCCAGTGAGCGAGGTTTTGTAGATGGGTCACGTTCAACAAGAGGTTTTCCGTAACCGAAAACGCGGCGATGACGCCTGTGGTTTGCCTATCCTCAGGGATATAGCCGACACCACGTTGACGTACCGCCTTTATCCCTCTCGGATCGGTTCCTAAGATGCTAATTGCTCCGGAGGCGCGGGGTCGTAAGCCCATAATCGCCTCGGCGAGTTCACGTTGCCCATTGCCATCCACACCTGCGATTCCAACGATTTCACCGCGGCAGGTGGCCATAGAGACATCTGACACCGCGACCTCGTTTCGACTGCCGAGGACGGTTAGATTTGAGAGTTGTAGAACATTGTCCGGAGGATCGTTCTCGCGGTGCGTGCCAGAAACCGAGCGTTTAACATCGGTGATGTCTTCTCCAATCATCTCCCTCGCGAGTTCGCGGGCAGTGAGTTCACCCGTCGGACCGAGGTAAACCTTCTTGCCACGCCTTAAGACGGTAATCCTATCGCTGATGCTCAAGACCTCTTTCATTTTGTGGCTAATGAAAATGATCGCTCTACCATCGGCTTGGAGTTTGCGCAGAACTGTGAAGAAGTCTTCTACCTCCTGTGGACTCAGAACAGCAGTAGGCTCATCAAGGATTAGGATCCGAGCGTCAACAGCGAGTGCTTTGAGGATCTCCACGCGCTGTTTTAAACCTACCGAGAGTGTCCGTACCAGTGCAGTCGGATCGACTGTGAGACCAAACTGTTCTGCGAGTTCCTCAGTAATATGGATAGCCTCCTGCTTCTTAAATAGGAATTTCCCGAGTTCTTGCTTGTCATCACCGTTTGAAGACGTGCTTCCTGTAGGGTTGGCCCCTCGTTGTCCAAGTGCTAAGGCAATATTCTCAGCGACCGTCAAATTTTCAATCAGCATAAAGTGCTGATGTACCATGCCGATACCGTTCGCAATCGCATCCCGCGGTGACTTTGCCCGAAACCTGTGGCGCCAGTTTTCACGATCAGTAACATAGATGCGTCCCGCCGATGGTTGGTAAAGCCCATAGATGAGATTCATCAGCGTGGATTTTCCCGCGCCATTTTCTCCTAAAATTGCATGGATTTCACCGGCTTGGAGTTCAAAATCGACACTGTCAACAGCGACAAGATCGCCGAAGGTTTTCGTAACGTTCCGAAGTTCAAGTATGCTTTTTAAATTATTTAATCTGGTCATCGTTCCACTTCGTTTCACGATGGTCTTGGGTTAAGTTTAACTGTCTCTGAATGATGAAAGGCTTCTTAACAATTGGAATATTGGCAGCAACTTCGAATCAATCGTAAAAAAAGACTAACCGCTGACAGTTTCTATTCATGAAGACACCCACTCCTCTGCTCTTGCCGGTGTTAATTCTCCATCGTAAGCGATAACCCGAAGTGAGACTTTCCAACGCTCACCTGCCGGTGTTGATACGGAACCCGTCCATGTCGGATTATAGAGTGCCATCCCATAATCCCGAATAAACCACGGACCTCGGACACCTTTATTGAGAATCCTCATACAGACCCCAAAAGGACCATGTCCTGCTAATATATTCTGATAGGCAACAAAATCCGATTCACCTTCGTGAACGACCTCGACGCCCCCTTTGCGTCCGTTGTCACCCAAAACGATACCGCCCATGACAGGCAGCAGTCTCGGTTCAACACGGATACCGATACTTCCGAACTTCGTCTGCGGATATGTTGCCGCACCGTAAGACGCAATTTTTTCGCTCGTCATATCGCAGACTGTAGCATCATCAAATGTGAAGAGATTGACGGTGCGGATTTCATCAATCAACGGTTCTTCGTTTTCATCTCGCCAGATAACATTTTGAACGAACTGAACACCATCGGCATGCGGGATAATCTCAATCTCTTTCTGTGTATCCATTCGTCCTAATTTCTCAAAGACTTTGTCTGTAAAAGAGCGGCGGGGTGGCGATGCCCAGAAACCTGCTTCTCTGTCGCCGACCTGTACGGGTCCCTGTCCAACAAAAATACCGTTATGGAACGGATGATCAAAGGCGAACTCTTGAACAACAGTATGTCCTGCTGGTGTATAGAACGGGAAGACGAAGGGACGATAAAAATTCGCACCGACACCTCCCAAACAACGCCCTGTATCATTTTGGACGACTAAGTGGGTTTTTGCATTAACCCTAACTTCAAATTCGTTTTTCATATCTCCTCTGACTATTGTGTGGAAACGCTACATAGACGTGGCTAATTTTCATCCGCTGCCCAGATGGTGGTGACAATATGTTGTTCAGGAAGGTCAAGGGTTGTATAATAGTAGACTGTATCACTACGACACCTTCTACGAAATAACGGTAAAAAGTATATGTTATTTGCGCGGGGGTGTCAATAGAAAATCTGCCGCAGAGTTGTTGGTTATAAGTTATAAGCGGTAAGTTAAGAAGGTGGATGAATCAGTAAGTCGGGAATCGGAGTGTTTTTGCTGGGGTGTTTCCCCCCTCCTATAGAAGAACTGGATGCCTCTAATGTAATGTATTAACGCTTTGCATTTTTCGCATAAACGTGCTATACTGTATCAAACATTTTTGTAAATAAGGAGAAATTTTGAAGTGATACAGATATCCTATAAGTTACGAAATAACGTTGCAATCTATGCATTATACCTGTGCTTTTTCGTCATTGGACTCATGCTGATTGGGAGCACGAACCTTGAGGCAAAAGGACATGAAAAATTCAAGGTTGCTATGCTGCTTCCCGGTTCAATCAGTGATGCGGGTTGGAACGCTTTAGCGTATGAAGGGCTGAAAGCGATTGAAAAACAACTCGGTGCGGAAATCAGCCATGCTGAGACCCGAACCCCAACAGATCAGGAAGAACAATTCCGTGCCTACGCCCTCGACGGTTACAATATGGTGTTCGGACACGGATACGAGTTTCAAGACCCCGCGAAAGCAGTCGCACCTGATTTTCCTGAGACGATTTTCATTACGTCTTCTGGTGGCACGATCACCGACAACATCTCACCTGTCAATTTTCGTGTTGAACAGGCGGCTTACCTGTTAGGGATGATCGCAGGAAAGATGACCCAAACCAATAAACTCGGTGTGATGGGTGGGCAGAACATCCCATCTGTCAACAGCACATTTATGGCGTTTGAAGGCGGCGCGAAGAGTGTGAATCCTGAAGTAGAGGTGTCTTGGGTATATGTCGGGAACTGGGAGGACATCGGCAAAGGCAAGGAACTCGCACTCGCACAGATTCATGAGGGCGTTGATTTCCTTTTTCCGAATGCAGATGCCGCGGGACTCGGTGCTTATGAAGCCGCTGAAACCGCCCAACAAGAGGGAAAAACTGTTTACGCCTTTGGAGCGAACCGCGACAAGAGCGATATTTCCCCAGAAGTCATCATTGCAAATGCTGTGATTACGCCCAATGCGTTTGTGCAGATTGCTAAGATCATTAAAGAAGGCAAATTTAATCCCCAAATCTATACCTTCAATATGCTAACGGATGAGGCAATCACCCTGACCTATAACCCCGCATTGAAGGATAAGGTGCCGAAAGATGTGCAAAAAGCCGTTGAGGACGCAAAAGCCAAAATCCTCGCTGGTGAATTGAAAGTGCCACAGATCGATTTCAGTGAAGAGGATTAATCCATCTTTAACAACGCAGGTGGATTCACTTTATGAAACAACAGATTTACTGGAAATTGGCGGATAAACTTGTAAGTTCCACCCTAATCCTATGTCTTTTGGTAATCGTATTCATATTAGGTTGTGAGAGACTTCAAGAGAGTAGCAAAATTATCCATGTGCCAGAATCGGAAACGTTCAAGGTAGGTATGCTTCTGCCTGGTTCCATTAGTGATCAAGGATGGAACGCCTTGGCACATGACGGATTAAAAGCGATTGAAACGGAATTAGGGGCGGAAATCAGCTACGTTGAAAGTCTAACGTCCGCTGACTGGGAAGCAGATTTTCGTTCTTATGCGATGCAAGGATACCATCTCATCTTCGGGCACGGTTACGAGTACCAGGAAGCCGCGATAGCAGTCGCACAAGACTATCCTGAAATCGTTTTTATTACGTCCGCAGGGGCAAGTGGGGCTATTCGTGAGAACGTCGCACCGATCGTTTTCCGACTTGAACAAGCCACGTACCTTTTGGGGATGATATCCGGTCTGATGACGCAAACTGATAAGATTGGCATTATCGGTGGACAGGAACTCCCATCTGGCAGTAGCACGTTCATGGCGTTTGAAGGTGGTGTGAAAAGCGTTAACCCTGACGCAGTCGTGCAACGCACCTATGTGGGAGACTGGGAAAACATCGCTAAGGCGAAAGAACTGGCACTTGCACAGATACAAGAGGGCGTTGACTTTATTTTCCACAACGCGAATGAGGCAGGAATCGGTGTGTTTGAAGCAGTCGTCTTAGCGCAAGACGCAGGCACAACCGTTTATTCCTTCGGTGCCAACCGAGATCAAAGTGCTGTTTCCCCACGCGCAGTGCTCGCCAATGCCGTGATTACACCAAGAGCCTATGTACAACTCGCGACGGCAGTCAGAGAGGGGACGTTTGAATCTAAGCTCTATGTCTTTACAATGACAACCGACGGCGCAATCGCTTTAACCTATAATCCAGTACTGAGGGATCAAGTGCCTGAATCGGTGCAGCAAAAAGTTGAAGAGGCGAGACTGCAAATCCTTGCAGGCACATTGGAAGTTCCGCAAATTGATTTCACTGTCGGAGGTAACGAAGAGTAAAAGTAGTCAGAAAGTATTTCTACATATTTTATAAAGATGCCTATGCTATTAGGCAAGGGAGGAGAATTTACGTGAAACGTATGCCTTGTAAATCGGGATACGGCATTGCAATCTATGTCCTACTTCTGTGCCTCATCGCAATCGGACTTATACTCATCGGAAATACGGATGTCTCCGCGAAAGGACATGAAAAGTTCAAAGTTGCATTGCTTTTACCTGCCTCTATTACCGATGGCGGCTGGAACGCTTTCGCTTATGATGGACTGAAGGCGATAGAAAAGGAGTTAGGAGCGAAAATTAGCCACATTGAGAGCCGGACCCCCACTGATCAGGAAGCACACTTTCGCGATTACGCCATGGATGGGTATCAGCTTATTTTTGGACACGGCTTTGGATATCAGGATCCTGCGAAACAAGTTGCCCCAGATTTTCCTGAAACCGTTTTTATCACATCGACGGGTAACACTGTCACCGATAACATATCTCCGATAGTTTTCGCGATTGAGGAGCCTGTTTATTTGTTGGGGGTAATAGCCGGATCGATGACCCAAACAAACAGAATTGGGATTGTCGGTGGACAAAACATTTCGGCTATCAATAGTATGTTCAGTGCGTTTGAAGAGGGGGCAAAGAGTGTTAACCCTGATGTCGTGGTCAGTCGGGCGTATGTCGGCAATTGGGTGGACATCGGTAAAGGCAAGGAACTCGCACTCGCACACATTCATGAAGGCAGCGATTTTCTCTTTCCAGTTGCGGATGTCGCCGGACTCGGCGTTTTTCAAGCCGTAGAAGCTGCACAAGCCGATGGTAAGACCGTCTACGCTTTTGGCGTATATCGAGACCAGAGCGAGTTGTCACCGACAACTGTCGTCGCGAGTGCTATTGTTACACCCAAGGTTTTTGTAGACATCGCCAAGATTGTGATGGAAGGCACCTTTGAACCACACCCCTATCGCTTCACAATGGCAGAAGATGAAGCACTGACTTACGTCTACAATCCTGTGTTGAAGGATAAGATACCAGAGACGGTGCGAAAAGTCGTTGCGGATGCCAAAGCCAAAATCATTGCTGGTGAATTGAAGGTGTCGCAAACCTATTTGGAAGAATAGTTATCGGTTGTCAGTTGTTAGTTGACCGAAAGTGGAGCGTAGCGAAACGCACCGATAACCGATAACCATTGGAGCCTGACCATGATGCTTAAAATGGAGATAGATGGTGTTGAAGTCGCCTTTTCCGAGGGTGAAACGATCCTTGAAATCGCAGAACGCCATCAGAAAGAGATTCCAACGCTTTGCTACGACCCAAGGCTTGAGCCTTTCGGTGGGTGCCGCCTCTGTATCGTCGAATTAGAAGGTGCGCGAAATCCGGTGGCATCCTGTACAACGAAAGCCACACCTGGGATGGTCGTCCGCACAGCAACAGATACAATAGAGGCGTACCGGAAAACGCTGCTTGAAATGGTCGTCAGCGAAAATCGTGAAGTCGATGTGTCTCCATTACGGGGTTATGCCTCTGGCGAACTCACAGACCTTCGGGACCGGTATGAAATAGACGGAACCCCACGTATAACAGGGGCAACATCTGGCACGAGCAAAACCGATGACAATCCGTTCATTCTCAGAGATTATGAACTCTGCATCTCCTGTTATCGGTGTGTCCGGGTCTGTGCTGAACAAGAAGGCGATCACGCCATCAACGTTATGAATCGCGGTTTCCATACACAGATTACGACCGAATTCGATGGACTTCTCAAGGATTCTGCTTGCACCTTCTGCGGACAGTGTATTCAGACCTGCCCGACAGGAGCACTCGGCGATAAAAAAGCACTCCGTGCGGCTGATGACGTAGCGGACGCTGTACCCAACAAAACACGCACAATCTGTCCTTACTGTGGTGTCGGATGTTCTGTTGATGTGCTAACAAGCAACGAAAAAATCGTCGGTATCCATCCCGCAATGGATGGACCTGCCAATCAAGGGGCACTCTGTGTTAAAGGTCAATTTGCTTACGACTTTGTCCAGCATCCTGATCGACTGAAAACCCCACTCGTACGTGGAGAAGATGGGGAACTCCACGAAGCCACATGGGAAGCGGCTCTTGACAAAGCCGCTGAGGGATACCGGAAAGTCTATGCTGAACACGGTAGACATAGCATCTACGGTATTGCCTCTGGGCGTGCACCGAGTGAAGCGGCGTATCTGATGCAGAAGTTTATCCGTACGGGGTTCGGGACGAATTACATTGACAACTGTAGCCGTGCCTGACACGCCCCGACCGTTGCCGGTCTGGCAGCGACAATCGGACGTGGAGCGATGTCGAATCCGCTCGTTGATATGGAGAAACCGGATGTAATTTTCTGTATCGGCACGAATATGACGGAGTGCCATCCTGTTGCGGCAACAGGATTGAAAAAGGCGGTCGCCCGCGGTGCCAAACTCATCGTCGCAGATCCGAGACGCATCGGATTAGCGGAGATGTCGGATCTCTTCTTGCCGCTCCGCGTCGGTTCGGATACAGCATTGCTCCTTGGAATGGCACACGTGATCGCTCGTGAAGGCTTGATTGACGAAGAATTCATTAATGATCGCACAACGGGGTTTGACGATTTCTTTGAGCATATCAGCCAGTGGACACCGGAATGGGCAGAAACGATTACAGGCGTACCCGCGAGGGATATTGAACAAGCGGCGACGTGGTATGGTACTGCGGACAGAGGGGCTATCTACTACACGTTAGGGATCACGGAGCATATCTGTGGTGTTGAGAACGTGCAGAGTCTCTGTAATCTTGCCCTGATGACCGGGAACGTCGGGCGTGAGGGGACAGGTATCAATCCGATGCGCGGGCAGAACAATATTCAAGGCGCAGGAGATAGCGGCGCGTTGCCAAACAACTATCCCGGTTTCCAAGCCGTCACGGATCCAGAGTATCAGTCGAAGTTTAAAGCGGCATACGGCACAGAGGTTGATTTGGAGAAAGGCATCACCAAAGTTACTGCCTTAGAACTCTGTGGGGATAGCATCCATGCGATGCTGATTGATGGCGAAAACACGTTGCTATCGGACCCGGATCGGGAACACTGTGAGCACGCGCTCCGTGCGTTGGAGCACCTCGTTGTCATTGACATCTTCCTTACTGAAACCGCGGAACTCGCCGATGTCGTGCTACCCGCAACCGCATGGGGTGAAACGGACGGAGTCTGCACGAACACAGAACGTCGCGTTCAACGGTTACGTGCTGCAGTACCACCTCCGGGTGAAGCAAAACCGGATTGGTGGATTATTTGTCAAATTGCGGAACGTCTCGGTTTTAAAGGCTTCGAGTTTGACGCGCCGAAACCGATTTTCAACGAACTTTGCCAACTTTCACCGATTTATACTGGATTGGATTGGGAACGCATCGATAAAGGTGCCACGGACATCTTCAACAACCAGTGGCCCGTGCCTCACAAAGAACACCCGGGTACACCGAGATTGCACGAAGAGACGTTCGTCAACGGACGCGGTATCTTTTCCAATGTACATTACCGAGATCCGGCTGAGACAATTAGCGATGATTTCCCTGTATGGCTCACAACGGGGAGACGCTTGCAATCCTACCACACCCGCACACAGACGGGTAGAGCACAGGGAATTGATTACCTATTGTCGGAAGAATCGCTGGAAGTGAATCCTACTGATATTGAGAAATGGGATTTGACCGACGGGGAATGGTGCAAGATGAGCAGTGCACGGGGGAGTATCACTATCAAAGTGAAAGCGACGAACCGTTCTCCGCGCGGCACAGTCTTCGCGAGTTTCAGCTTCGCGGATGTTCCAGTCAACCTACTGACCGGTTCTGGTTACGACCCGATTACGCATACGGCTGAATTAAAAGTGTGTCCAGTCCGGTTAGAGCCGCTTTAATATTTTTGGCACACAAGAAGCAGAGGAGACTATCTATGAAAACGCAAAAGTACATTTACTGGCAAGATGAAACAATGTTTATCGGATATTTGGAGGCGTACCCTGATTATTGGACGCAAGGCGAAACCATAGAAGCCTTAGAGGAAAACCTCCTTGATATCTACAAGGAACTCACGAGCGGGACTATTCCCTGTGTTCGAAAGGTTGCCGAGTTGCAGATTGCATGAAAAGACGAGACTTGATTCGTGAGTTAAGAAAGATAGGGTGCGTGCTCATTCGTCATGGTGGGAAGCATGATTGGTATCAGAATCCAAACACTCGCGTTTCTCAACCGGTGCCGCGCCACAGGGAAATTAAAGATGTGTTAGCAAAGCAGATTCTTAAAATACTTAGGGATTAAAGGAAATTTTTTATGACTTGGAAATCACGCTGGTCAGAAGAGTATCCGGACGCTGACGCTTTAAAGCAACAGTTAACATCTGAAGGCTTCGATGCATATCAGTGGACAGGTCGTCCGGGGGGTGCCTATCTCGATTATATTCACACGCAAGATGAGGTTGTCTGTGTGTTATCCGGTACGGCTGATGTGAAGGTCGCCGATGAACAGGGGACTGTCGAAGCCGGCGACCGGATGGATGTTCCCGCGAACACCTATCATTCCATCACTGTCACAAGCGAGGAGCCGTTCGTGGTCATGACGGGGATGCGGAGAAATTAAGACTTTTAATTTATGGTCCTCTGGCCCGCTCTCTATTTCATTACGAGCGGGTTCCTGGCGAATCTCTGTGCCTCTTTAAAAAGGAATACTGGATACATCAAAAACCAAACCTGTAACATTGTCCCGCAAGCCTCTATAGGCTTGCGCTAGGAAAGCGGCTCAAACACGAAAATTGTTAAAGCCTGAGACACCGTTACTTATCCGCAAGGAAAATTAAAAATATGAATATTACTGTCAAAACCGGCGGGTTTGCCCAAGAACAGACCGATGTCATCGCCATCGGTATATTGGAAAATCCGGATTTCTATAGCGCACCCCTCCAAAACATAGAACAAGCTCTCGGTGGACGCATTCGTGAAGTGATGAACCTCGGCGACTTCACAGGCAAACACAAGACAACCAGCTGGCTCTATACAAACGGCACCATCGCGGCACCCCGTGTGCTTTTGGTGGGTTTGGGTGAATATCACGATCTCACTGTCGAGAGGGTGCGTGAGGCGGCTGGTAACGCCGCGCGGTCGATCCGCGACATGGGTTTAAGCTCCGCCACTATTCCGATTCCAAT
The DNA here is from genome assembly GCA_965220065.1 of Candidatus Poribacteria bacterium. Taxonomy (GTDB): domain Bacteria; phylum Poribacteria; class WGA-4E; order WGA-4E; family WGA-3G; genus WGA-3G. Next base: position 625,877 of record OZ244804.1, on the reverse strand, counting down.
CGAAGCCACGCCTGACATGATTCAAGCCGCCACGGAAGCAAGCCTTCTCTCGCTCTATCAGTTCAACGAACACAAAACGGATACCGACGATGACGATAAGAAAAAGAAGCTTGAATCTATTACGTTTTTGGTTGATAACGAGCAAATCAAGGCATCAATAGAAGACGCTGTGGCACGCGGGGAAACGATAGCCAACGGCACACTCCTCGCTCGTGACCTCAGTAACCAACCCGCAAACTACCTTACACCGACACAACTCGCTGAAAAGGCACAAGCGGTGGCAGAAGCAACGGGACTCGACTGTGAAATATTTGACAAAGCGACCCTTGAGAAGAAAGGCTTCCGTACCCTCCTCGCCGTCGCGCAGGGCAGTGTCGAAGAACCGCGGTTCATTATCCTGGAATATACACCAGACGGCGAAGGACAGGACACCGTCGTGCTTGCCGGAAAAGGGATTACCTTCGATACGGGTGGTATCTCGCTCAAAGGTGGAAGTGGTATGCACGAGATGAAGCACGATATGTCGGGTGCGGCTGCGGTGATCGGTGCGATGCAGGCAATCGGACACCTGAAGCCAAACGTGCGGGTCATTGGTGTCATCGCGGCGACTGAAAATATGCCGAGCGGGACCGCTGTTAAGCCGGGGGATGTCGTCACCTCTTACGGCGGCAAAACGATTGAGATCCTCAACACCGATGCCGAAGGACGGTTGGTGTTAGCAGATGCTCTCGGATGGGCGGCTCAGTACAATCCGAAGGGGGTTGTTGACTTAGCCACGCTCACCGGTGCTGTGATTACCTGTTTAGGACACATCGCGGCAGGTGCAATGGGGACGGATCAGGAACTCATGGCGAAAGTGAAATCGGCAGCTTTAAAGACACACGAACGGGTCTGGGAGTTACCTCTCTGGGACGATTACGATGAAGGAGTTAAAAGCAAGGTCGCGGACGTGCAGAATATTGGTGATGGCACTGCCGGGACGATTGCAGGCGGCGCGTTCTTGAAGAAATTCGCGGAAGGCTATCCGTGGGTTCACCTTGATATCGCTGGCACTGCTTGGGGTATGAAAGGATCCTCCTATATTCCTGAAGGTGCGTCCGGCTACGGTGTGCGGTTGTTGGTACAATTGGTTGAGGATTGGTAGTTTATAGTTGTCGGTTATTGGTTATCGGTTATCAGTTAAAGAGGTTCTTGACTGAACCAAACTGCCTCTTTAAACGACGATCGAAAGGCAATCTGCTGTGCAGATTGCCGTACTTTAACCATCTACTCGCCTCCGATACAATATTCAAAGGCACGAGTAGATGGTTAAAACCGACAACCATTCATTATCCTTCCGAACGGATCTGAATTAACTTATTAACAGCGTGGATGTAAGCCCGCGCACTCGCCTCAATGATGTCAGTGCTGGCACCGTGCCCGGTGATGATGTTTCCATTGTCCTGTACCTTCAGCGAAACTTCACCGATAGCGTCTTCACCTTCGGTTACGGAACGGATCTGATAGTCGATGAGATTGAGTTGAATATCGACAATTTGGCTTATCGCCTTAAACGCCGCATCCACGGGTCCATCCCCTGTTGAGGCTTTCTCAACCATGCCATCTTCCGTCCGAACACCGACCGTCGTTGTCGGTGAGATTCTGGTCCCGCTGACGACTTGGATATAATCCAGCTCAAAGACGGCAGGAATGGAGCGAATCTCATCGCTCATAATGGCTTCAAGGTCGGCATCCTGCACTGATTTCTTCTTATCAGCGACCCGCAGGAATCTTTCATAGACTTTGTCCAATTGATCTGCGTCCACTTCGTAGCCGAGTTCGCTGAGTCGGTGTCTGAGCGCATTGCGTCCGGAACGCGGACTGAGAACCAATTGACTCTCTTTCCATCCGATCTCTTTTGGATCAATGATTTCAAAAGTCACGCGCGATTTGATGATACCGTCCTGATGGATACCTGAACTATGTGCGAATGCGTTTGCACCGACAATCGCCTTGTTCGGCTGAACGGTAATGCCCATCGTCCGACTCACACGCCGACTGATTGGGACGATTTCTTTCGCGTTAATATCGGTGTAATACGCTTTGAAATAATCCCGTCGGGTTCGGATCGCCATGACAACTTCTTCCAACGAAGTATTACCAGCCCGTTCACCGAGTCCATTGATTGTGCACTCCACCTGCCGTGCGCCCTGTTCGACCGCTATAAGGCTGTTCGCTACCGCTAAACCGAGGTCGTTATGACAGTGTACACTAATAATGGCATCGTTAACATTCGGGACATTCTCCATGATACCTCTAATCAAGTCACCAAACTCCGTTGGTACTGTCCATCCGACGGTTTCTGGGATATTAACGACAGTTGCGCCTGCGGCGATTGTCGCTTCGACGACGTCATAAAGGAACGCTAATTCCGTCCGTCCGGCATCCATCGGTGAAAATTCGACATTCGCATCCGAGTGTCCATCACATAAACTTTTGGCATAGGCAACTGCCTCGGTTGCCATCCGGAGTGTATCTTCTGGCGTCGTCCGTGTGATACGTCCCATGTGAATCGGCGATGTTCCGACAAAAGTGTGGATACGGGCGCGGGGGGCATCCTTAATAGCTCCCCAGGCGGCGGTAATGTCCTTTTCCACAACGCGAGAGAGCGCACAGATTTCTGGTCCTTCAACCTCGTTGGCTATCCGTTTGACAGCGTCGAAATCTCCCGGCGACGAAATTGGGAATCCGGCTTCAATGATATCAACATTTAATTTGGCAAGATGCTTGGCAATCTCCAGTTTTTCCTCAATACCGAGTGCAGCGCCGGGTGTCTGTTCAGCATCGCGGAGCGTCGTATCGAAAATATAGACTTTCTGCGGGTTGTTTTGAAAATCGTCCAAGGCTCTATTCCTCCAAATATTTTTATTTTTTATTTCTGGGGTGGCTGTCAGTTGTCGGCAGTCGGCAGTCGATAACTTGCTTGTGATAGTTAGAAATATTCGTAACTTCCACAGAGTTCTTACTGACCGCTGACCGCTGACTGCTGACTGTTATTTACATCTCACGACCAACAGCGATAGCAATCTGTTTCAGTTCCTGCATCAGGGTCTCGAATTGGTCTGGGAACAGCGACTGCGCGCCATCTCCCGTCATCGAATGGTCTGGATCGTGATGTACTTCAAGCAACAACCCATCAGCCCCTGCCGCCACAGATGCCTTCGTCATATCACACACGAGACTTCGGATCCCTGTGCCATGGCTCGGATCAACAATAATAGGTAGATGGCTTAATTCGTGAATAACAGGCACGGCATTCAAATCGAGTGTATTGCGGGTGTGCGTTTCAAAAGTACGAATGCCGCGCTCGCAGAGAATGACATCAGGATTACCTTCAGCGAGGATATACTCAGCGGCAAGGAGCCATTCCTCAATTGTCGCGGACATCCCGCGCTTAAGGATGACAGGCTTCTTTGCACGTCCCACTTCACGCAACAGATAGAAATTTGTCATGTTCCGCGTGCCGAGTTGGAACATATCTGTATATTCGCCAACGAGTTCGACTTCGTGTGGCGTCATGACCTCGGTGACAATGCCGAGTCCGGTTTCGGCTTTCGCCGCTTCCAGCATTTTGAGTGCTTCTTCACCGTAACCTTGGAAACTATAAGGTCCCGTTCTGGGTTTAAAGGCACCACCCCTGATGAAACTGGCACCGGCTTTTCGGACCTGTTGCGCAATGGTTACGATCTGTTCCGTGCTTTCTACTGCGCACGGACCGGCAATGACGGGCACCTGCCGTCCACCAATCTTTGTGTCGTTGACCGCAATAACCGTCGGCTCATCCCGAAACTCACGGCTTGCTAATTTGAACGGTGCCGTAATTGGCATCGTTCGATCAACACCGGACATTGACTCTATCGGAATATCACCAAGCAATGTTTTATCTCCTATAACACCGATAACAGTGTGTCTCTCGCCGACTGAGACTTGTGCTTTCAATCCTACACTTTCGATCCGTTTTACAACAGCATCGACATCTGCTTGTGTCGCATCGGTCTTGGTAACAATTACCATGCTTTTCAACTACCTCCGCCTTTGTAATAGCAAGTTTTCGGTTTGCAAGCTGCACCGAAAAATTTTGTCTGTCGCAAATCAAATTCGGTTAAAAAAAATACCCAACATCGAAAATTTCTTTTCAACGCCGGGTGGTGATACTGGAATCGGTTAATCTTTGTAATATAGGTATTACCTGCGAACTTTCACCACCTGTCGTTGCTGTACAAATACAAGTACAGGTACAGATATAGATACAGTCCAAAAAAGCCTGCAAACATGCCCTTACTTGTAAGAGGCGTAGAAAGAGACCATGCGTAGGAAAACGCGTTCCGTAAGGAGTTTGGAACAACTTGGACATGAGGTATCTGTGCTGTGGTAGCATTGTGCTGAAGTGTTCGCATCATTAAGTTCCTAAAAATCAGGGCAGTCAAAAAATGCGACCCTAACGTTCTGAAAGCAAATTCCGCTATTAAAGCGGACATCTTTATAACCTGTAAGACGTTATTTCTGGAAAAGTGTTTATATTATTAATACAAATTCGCTTTTTGCGCTATAAAACCTAACTACTTTTATTATATAATAACACATTTTTTTTTGCAAGTCAAATTTCTTTTTCTTCCAACCATAGGTGCGAAGCCGTTTTTCAGCGAATAAAATGGCGTTGACTCCTAAATCAAGGTGTGCTAATATACGAAAAGAGACACAAGGGAGAAAACTATGCCGAAACCAGAAAATTTTACACCGATCACCGTCGGAATTATGGGCGGTTCCGCCTCCGGAAAGACGACGTTCGCGAGTGCTTTGGCAGAACAACTCACGGAATTCTCGCCTGTCGTGCTAAATCAGGACTCCTATTTTCGCGACTGGTCGGAATACTCGGAGGCGGAACGGGAACGCGTCATCACTGCGAATCACCCGGATGCCGTCCTCTGGGATGCCCTCATCACAGACATCAAGAAACTCCGCGATGGTGATGCCATCGACACACCCACCCCCGGCACGCGTGCCGCGCAACGCGGCGACGAAAAAGCGAGCGTGCAACCCAGCAAGATCGTTATTGTGGAAGGACACCTTATCTTCTGGAGTGAAGATTTACGAGATCTGATGGATATTAAACTGTTCCTTGATGTAGATGCCCATGAGCGTGTCCTGCGCCGGATGCTTCGGGATGTTGCACAACGTGGTGGTGATTTAGAATGGGCTATTAACTGGTATCGGCGCGATGTCATCCCTAACTTCCCCGTCTATACCGAACCCTGCAAGCAGTATGCTGATCTGATTATCCCATTTCAAGATGAAAATCCTGTTGCATTGCGGACACTTATTGCTGGTATCCGAGCCCGGATCGCAGAACACCGCGTAACGTCTTAATGCCGACGCTCGTATGAAATACGCGCCTCCCCTATTCTGCTAACTACCAAAGTCATTTTGACATATAGGCAATGCCACAGTGGCACGGGTTGTGCCAATTTGGCGAACTTGCCTTTTTTACCTATCCCGCTATGAGGGGGTAGGCACGAGACCTATCCCTACAGACTGTATGGGGTGGTAGAAGACCTATGGGGTAGGCACGAGACCTACCGCTGACTGTAAGATATGTTCCTATCTTTGGCACGGAATTTGCTCAATATAGAAACAGAGAGGCGAACACCTTTGGATCGCCTCAGAAGAGATTGGCACAAAACTTGCAACTAATATCTACAGAAACAAAATTCAGAAGGAGAAAAAAATGACTTACTTAACGACACGCAGACCGATGAGAAATCTGTTCAGCTTCCCCGACGAGATGGGACGCATTTTTGGCGACCTCTTTGCGCCACACGAAGACGGAACGGATACGGAAGAAACCTCTTGGATACCTACGGTAGACATCTCTGAAACGGAAAACGGGTACGAAATCCGCGCCGAACTTCCCGGTGTCTCCGAAAACGATGTCAATGTCTCTGTAACCGACAACTTCCTCACCGTCAAAGGTGAGAAACGGCAGGAAGCGGAAACGGAGGGCAAAAATTATCACCGTGTGGAAAGACGATACGGCAGTTTCCAACGGAGTTTCACGCTACCGAGGCACATTGAAACCGATGCCATCAACGCAGAATTCAAAGCGGGTGTCTTAACACTCGGAATTCCGAAGGCGGAAGCGGCAAAACCGACTGAGATCCCGATCAAAGTAAACTCTTAATCAACAACCCGGGTAGCCTCGCAGACCTAACACATCCACGAGGCTACCCTCAGAAAGAATACAAACAACACATGAACCACAGATCACATCACACTCAAGGAGAATGAAAATGACTTATTTGACCTTACGCAGACCGACAAGAAACCTATTCAAATTCTACAGTCCATTTTTCGCCACACAGCACACAAAGAACGATGCGGATAGATACAACTGGGCACCCTCGGTTGATATTTCGGAAACAGACGATGTTTTTGAAGTCCGTGCGGAACTCCCCGGGGTCGCAAAGGAAGACCTCCATGTCTCCGTCAAAGATAACCTCTTGACGCTCAGCGGGGAAAAACGGCAAGAGCAGGTGGACGACCCCCATAACTATCGCAGAACTGAGAGGCGGTACGGCAGTTTCCAACGGAGATTCACACTCCCACGGGACGTCGTGACAGATGACATCAAAGCCGAATTTAGCGATGGTGTGTTGACCCTTTCCATCCCGAAGCCGGAAGCCGTAAAACCGACTGAGATCCCTATTACAACTGTATCCTAATACGTTTACCGTAGCAGAAAATAAAAAAGGCTGGCGCGTGAATGTGCCAGCCTTTTCTTTTTGTCTATGATACGCGCGCTATGCCTCTCCTTTATCTTTCAAGACGCCGATATAGAGCAGCGCGGCGAGGATTGCACCGATGAACGGTCCCACAAAATAGAGCCAGATGTCTGCATAGTTACCACTGACAACAGCAGGTCCCAGCGTTCGTGCCGGGTTGAGCGAAGCTCGTGTCAATGGTCCTCCCATGAGGATGGAAAGCACCAACGTAAGGCCAATCGCGAGACCAGCGAAGTTCCCCACTTTCCCGCTCACAGCGGTATTAAAAATCGTATTGACGAGGAAGAAAGTGAGCACAATTTCGACGACAAGCCCTTGAATTGGGGTAACACCTTCACCCAAAATTGTCACACCCAAGTCGCCTGCCTCCGGTAGCACGGCGTTAAGCACAACTGCCCCCAAAATCCCGCCAAGAAGTTGTACAATCCAATAGCCGATAGCCGCTACAAATTCGATCTCTCCGGCTATCAGGAGCCCCAGCGTCACAGCCGGATTGATATGCGTGCCAGAAATATGCCCATACGCATAAGCAAACGTCACAATGACCAAGCCGTGGGCGAGTGCGACCCCTACTAAACCGCCTGCACCTATCGCCAATGCCCCTGCCCCGATAAAGATCAGCGCGAAAGTGCCGACAAATTCGGCAACTAAGTTTTTCGTATTCATGAAAATCCCCTTGTGTTTGACATAGAATAACGCAAGTTGCCAGTTTGTAGCATAATCTTTTAGATTGTGCGTATCTGTGCGCAAACTGAAAGTTTACGCTACAAAACACCTACACATAATGACCAATTTCAATGAAAAATGTTATCTGCATGCCGAAAATCCTGTAAGTAGCAACTTGGGTTAGAATAACCAAATGAATGTTATTTCATCACAGACATAACGCCAAACCTTTATGAAGAAAGTATAGCAAAATCTCAAGTCTAAATCAACAATGAGGAATATTCGGCTATCAGTTTTCAGTTAAAATTTGTGGACATTCAACCTCTTTGTATGCTATGCTAAAAATCACGGAATTTCATAGATATTACACAACAGAGGAGAAACGATGGCAACCAACGAAGACTACACTTCGCGTGTACCCCATTATACGTTCCCAAACACACTGGAAGAGCAGGAAGCGGCGTTGGAGACGAATCCATTGATGCAACGGCTCAACGCTTATCGGAAAACGTATGAGGGCGATCCGCACCGTCCGATTTATCACTACATCAACCCTGAAGCGATGCTCAACGATCCGAACGGTCTCTGTTTCTGGCAGGGACGCTGGCATCTCTTCTATCAAGCCTATCCGCCTGAAGATACACGGCAGCACTGGGGGCACGCAGTCAGTGATGATCTTATCCACTGGCGCGATTTACCCTACGCGATATATCCGAACCCAGAAAGATGCTGTTTCTCTGGATCAGCATTTGTTGAAGAGGATCGTGTGATAGCGATGTATCACGGAACGGTTGTCGGCAACATGGTAGCAGTGTCAAGCGATCCGTTGCTTCTCAACTGGGAAAAGGTCTCTGGCAAAGCGGTTATCCCTGCGCAACACGCCGATGGCACAACTCCAGTCTATCGCGTTTTCGACCCATGCATCTGGAAAAAAGACGGCATGTATTACTCGCTTTCGGGTGGCACTCTCCCACACGGACCAGGTGGTAAACGCGTGCGTGCGAATTTCCTGCTCCGCTCAGCAGACCTCGCAAACTGGGTCTACTTGCATCCATTCCTTGAAGATGATATGTACACCTTAGTCGGTGATGACGGTGCGTGTCCCTACTTTTGGCCCATCGGCGATCGGCACATGCTCCTCTTCTTCAGCCACATGAGCGGCGGTCAGTATCTGCTCGGTGATTATGATACCGAACGCGACAAGTTCGTCGTGACAGCAGGTGCGAAGAACAATTTCGGAGCCGCATCGCCTGCGGGTGTTCATGCCCCGTCTGCCACACCTGACGGTAACGGCGGTCTTATCGTCATCTACAACATGAATCCAGCAAAGCCGACCAAAGGTTGGAATCAGATTATGACGTTGCCGCGTCGTTTGACGCTCCTCTCCAGAGATGAAGTCGGCGTTGAACCCGCTGGCGACATCGAATCGTTGCGGTATGCGCACCAGCATGTCAATGCAATGACACTCCCCGCAAACGAGGAAGTCGTACTGGAAGGCATAAACGGTAACGCGATGGAACTTGAATTGGAAATTGATGTAAAATCAGCACCGATGGTTGAACTCAATGTCCTCCGGTCACCGCAGAAGGAGGAGTTCACCCGCATCGCCTTTTACAGAGAACGCGGTATGCGTAACCCAGACATCCCCGATCGCGTCCGCGATAGTCTACTCACGATCGATTCATCGTATTCATCGCTCGCATCGGATGTCCTCTCACGCGCCCCGGAAACCGGAGCCGTCTCCATTGCTCAAGACGAAACCCTCAAATTACGGGTATTTGTTGACAAGAGCGTCGTGGAGGTCTTCGCGAATGGGAAGCAGTGCGTGGCAATGCGCGTTTATCCCGACAAGGAAGAGAGTGTCGGTGTTTCATTGCGCTCGCAAGGGCAAGCCTGTGAACTTAAATCCTTAGATGCTTGGCAGATGCAGAACATCTATGAATAAATACCAGTAGATCGGAAAGGACGTTTTTCCAGACGCCTTACGTTCAAGGCGATATCCAACTTGACAATAAACTCCCTGCTTCCATCAAATTGCGGGACAGGACAGAGGTTCTGCTGAATGTGGAAATGTCTGTTCAGGACACATCTCCAGTAACTGAATATCAGGAATGGAAAGGACCTGTCTTTCTTCCAAATAACCGCGGTAAATTCTACGCTATTCTGGCGGGTGAGACAGAAAGTCACCCGTTCTCACCCGCTACGGATCAACTTGAACTCAGACCATCGGCGCGCCATCGAATTTTTCAGCATCTTATTGAAAGCAATTTTGCTGGCAAGACCTGGAGTTTGAGAAGTAGTTCGCGGCACGCAAAGTCAAAGACTTACAAACGGGATTTTGAATAAGGGATACTCCGATATGGAAGACGCATGGGAAAAACTCCGAGGTAAAACCTATCCCCATACAGAGGCGAAACAGTTCGCGGCTCTTGAGATGGATGAGACGGTGCGCGACTATAAGAAACGGAGAGAGGCGTGGGCATCAGATCCCTACCGTCCTATCTATCACATGTCCTCCCTCTACGGCATGGGGGATGCGAATGGGCTTTGCGAATGGCAAGGTAGGTATCATCTGTTTTATCAATTCGGTCCACCGGAGGTCAATCGGGTGCATTGGGGACACTGTTATAGTGAGGATTTGGTGCACTGGTATGATCTCCCACCGGCTTTGTATCCAGATACCGAACTGCACTGCTTTAGCGGTCAGTGTCTCGTGGAAGATGAACGGGTGATCGCCATTTATCACGGCAAAATGTCGGGAAATAGTATCGCCACTGCCAGCGATCCGCTCCTACTCAACTGGCAGAAACATCCGAATAACCCAGTCATTCCGAATGTTGAAACTAACCAATACGAGCAGCCTTACAACGTCTTCGATCCGTGCATCTGGAAAGAAGCGGACGGGTACTATTCGATCTCAGGGACATCGGCGAACGGTTGGATTCGAGAACGACGCAGATCTGCTTCACATCTCTTTTATTCAAAAGACCTGACCCACTGGGAATATCTCCATCCTTTACTGATTGATGATGTCTTCTGCGACTTGGGTGAAGACGGTGCTGTGCCAAATTTCCTGCCTATTGGAAACGATAAACACATCCTGCTCCTTTTCAGTCATAAACGTTCGGCGCGCTACTACATTGGTGAATACGACTACGGAACACATAGGTTTACCCCTGAATACCACGGTAGAATCAACCACGGCACCTTCGGTGGTGGGATGGTTTCCTGTCCCTCTGCGACAATAGATTCCCGTGGTCGTCTCATCACCATTTTAAATTGCTCAGACGGAAGACAGAGTGAAGAAGCGGCGTCGGGGTTGTGTATGACGCTCCCGTGGCACCTCACCCTAAAAGCGGACAACGCCTTGGCGATAGAACCGGTAGAAGAGGTGAAAGGTCTACGGGGCACCCACACTTGCCTCACTGATATTGCGCTGTCGGCAAACGAAGAACGAGTTCTTGACACTGTATCCGGCAAAGCGATTGAAATAGACATGACCGTGGAGATCGGGACAGCACGGGAGTTTGGGTTGTATGTATTCCGCTCCCCTGACGGAAGTGAACGGACAAAAATCTCTATCTATAACCACAGACACGGTAAGACCAATGATAGTTTACAGATCGACACATCCTATTCCTCCCTGCGGACAGATCTTGTCGGTAAACCGCCTGAGAGTGCGCCGTTCCGTCTGAGCAGTGACGGCAAGGTGCGTCTCCGCATCTTTCTCGACCGGAGTCTTATCGAAGTCTTTGCTGATAATGGGGAGTGTCTGCCGGAATGGGCGTTTCCACGGCGAGGTATCGACAAACTATTCCCGCTGTTCTCGCGGCAGTGCGCCGTTGCCCGCGTCTATCCACAGCAAGAAGAGAGCAACGGACTCTCGCTTTTCGCCATCGGTGGGGAGGCGAAAGTCGTTTCGATGGATGTGTGGCAGATGCGCTCCATCTGGCAGGAGTTGAAGTATCGGGAAAGGGAGTAGTACTTGCCGGACAGGGAACCCTCTCTCAGAGAACAACCTGTGGATAGCCACGACTGCTATGGCACTTGATGCAGTACTCGTCACGGCTGACTCAGACTTTCAAAGGATTGTTGGATTCGGATTACAACTGGAAGATTGGACAAATTGATCATGAGCATACTTGAACCTGTACCTCCTCCAACTATCGTTCGTGAAACTTTTAACCTCGACCCGTTTTATACACAGTGGATCGATGTGGAAGGATTGCCTGTCGTCGCATCCGCGAAGGTAAACCCGTATGCCATAAAGGAAGCGGCATGGCTCATTCGGCAGGTGATTGGACATCATCTGGATGTGTTGCAGGCACTCGCGGAAAACAACGTCCGTTTCGTTGTAATGGCATATAACGAACTCACAACCCAGATTCCAGAACACAGCGATCTACAACCCGACTATTATTGGGATCGACGGGCACGCGGCTTGGGGTCCACGCCAGCGAGACCCGCTGTCAGTTGCGGCGAGGAAAATCTGCTTAATTATCAAGGGGACCCGTATTCGACTGAAAATATTCTGGTTCACGAATTCGCGCATGCGATTCATCAGATGGGATTGAATACGGTGGATCCGAGTTTTGATGATCGCCTCCAGGCAATGTTCGACGCGGCAGTCGAAAAAGGACTGTGGAAAGACACCTACGCCATTACAAACAAAGCGGAGTACTGGGCTGAAGGCACACAATCTTGGTTCGATACAAATCGAGCAAATGACGACCAACACAACCATGTCGACACCCGGGACAAGTTGAAAGCATACGACCCGTCGCTCGCCGCACTGCTCACAGAGATTTATGGCGATACGGACTGGCGATACACGCAGGCAATTACCCGTACGCATCTACTACATCTTCAAGGGTTCAATCCGGAAGGATCTCCAAAATTCAAATGGTCCGCTGAATTGGCGGAATTGAGAAATCCAGATAACGACAGTGATGGCAAATAGGTACACCTGAGTAATCTTGAGGTTCGCGAACACGATCTAAGGAGAAATCGGAGTGAATGAAGTTATCGAAAAGGTTACAGCATTCATCGTCCGAGAGCGGGATGGTGTCAAGGAATTACTTGTCTTTAAACATCCAACTGCGGGGATTCAAATTCCGGCAGGTACTGTTGAAAAGGACGAAGATATTGGAACCGCTGTAAAGAGAGAAGTTTATGAAGAAACGGGCTTACAACTTGTAGAAATTGACAGCTATCTGGGGTGTTTTGAGAATGAGTTGAAAAATAACCAAAGAATCATAGCAGAAACAACCCAAGTTTATATCGAACCTAATTTAAAGGCAATTCCCTACGAGCGAAAACTACCTAAGGGGCTTACCGTTGATTACCTTTCCGCACAGGAGAATTTCACACACATTTCGTACATCGAGTATGAATATGACAAATCTCACAAGCCCATACGTATTGATACTAACATTACAGGCTGGATCCCGAATGAACACTTAAGTGCGCAGAAAAAAAGGCATTTTTTTCTTATGTCCACACAAGAGGAAACAGCAGATGCGTGGGAATTGAAGAGTGATCAAGGACACATTTTTAAGCCGTATTGGACACCGCTTTCGCCAAAACCTAACATCATATCACCACAAGACAAGTGGTTAGATTTTGTTTATGAGAGAATCCATACAAACGATTGAAGCAATCCCCTATGTGGAGTAGGGAGATGGAGGAAAAACAGATGACAACGTATCGAGCAGGTGTAATTGGTTTGGGACGTATGGGAAGTACTTTTGACGATGAAATCACACAAGGTGGATCGATCTTTCTGCCCTATTGCCACGGTCCGACCTATCATGCGGCACCGAATGTGGAACTGGCGGCGGGTGCCGATCTACACGCCGAACAAGCCGCAATTTTCGGCGAACGGTGGGGACTGAGTTCCGACCATATCTACAGCGATTATCGTGAAATGCTGGAGAAGGAAAATCTGGACATTGTGAGTGTCTGCACGACAGCACGGATACGGTCGACCATCGTGCAAGATGTGGCGCGCTCGAGTGTCAGAGCGATCTGGGCAGAAAAACCGATTGCGCTCAGTCTCGCTGAAGCTGACGAGATGGTGGATACCTGTCGAGCAGAAGGGGTCGCGCTGGCGATCAATTGTGCCAGACGTTGGAATCCCTTCTTTAGTGAAGCACGTAGACTTATTGACGAAGGTGAAATCGGCGATGTTCTTCAGGTAACAGTCTATGCGCAGTGTGGACTTTCACATAATGGTAGCCATGCCATTGATATTTTGCGTTACATGGCAGGCGGAAACGTGGAGTGGGTTTTCGGTGAGATGGAGTCTGATGAAGTCGCCGCGGGCGAAAGTGATCCGCAGGGAAACGGGTACCTCGTTTTTGATAACGGTGTGCGTGCGTATCTGCGAAGTACATCGTGTGGCGCGGCACCGTGGGAGGTCGATGTCATCGGCACAACCGGGCGTATCCGATCCGTCAACAACGCCGAAACGTTCGAGCTGATTCGTGTGATTCCCGGTGGACGGCGCGGACGCGGGGTGCCTGCCCAGTGTCCATTCCCGATCCCCGTGCGGATGCAGGGAATGGGAATCACGATCGTTGAAGATCTCATTAACGCTATTGAGAACGGGACTTCTCCAAAATGTTCGGGCGAAGATGGACGTGCGGCATTGGAAGTGGCGGTCGCACTCCGAGAATCGCATCGCCGTGGTGGTGTAAAAGTAGAACTGCCGATTGAAGATCGGAGCCTCCAGATTCTCTCCTCGGAGATTCAGAATGACGATACACCCGCCCGAATTCGACGGTTACAAGCGCGTTGACAGAAGGTGTCTATTTGTTTGTCTGGTTCTGTGTGCTTTTCTTAAAATCGGATTTGTAGCCTGCAACAACGGCGCAGGCGGGTTCTTAGGAAGGCACATCGAAATCTAAACTCACGCCGTTCTCCCGCAAGGTATAATTAAAAACATGAAACCAGCAGATTATGCATTTTTTAAAGAAAATGGCTATGTCTCGCTTGGTAAGATCCTGAGCGATGCCGAAGTTGAGCATTTTGTTCATGCCTTTGACCGCGACCGCACTGAAGTTGAAGACCACTGGTATCGTATCGGACATTACCAGACCGTGAACTGCGATGCCCTTCTGACTTCACCCGAATTCGACGATGCGGTTCGGCATCCGATCGTCATGGATTGCCTACACACGCTGATGGGTAATGCCCCTTGCTTTTCAGAAATCTGCCTCCGACACATGGCACCGTATGAAGATGAACTGAATCGCGGTTGGCATCGAGATGGTCCCAGGCATTGGCTTGAACACCCGCTGCGCATCGGGTTCATACAATTGATGCTGTATCTAACCGATGTTGATGAAACGACGCACTGTTTCTCTTTATCGCCGGAATCGGTGGACGCTGAAATTCTCGAAACAGACGCGCAGTTGGAACGTGGTGGAATTGTCGATTTGTACGGTTCCGCTGGGACAGCGATACTCTTCAACATCGGTGTTCTACACACCGCTACGACCCGTCCCACTCAGGCAGAACGCAAGACGGTGCAAGTCTATTACGGACATCCGAACCGTCGGTACTTGAGCGAGGATTCGATCATACCTGTTGAACTTTGGAGAGACCATCCAGATCCTGAGGCGCGCGCCTTTTATAGTGTTTTCAACAACAAGACGCGCGACTACCTTGAACACACGGCTTCAACGGGTGAACTGCCGTTTGCGGACACTTTGGCACTCCTTCGCGAACTGGATGTCAAGCACCGCAAGCGGTAGAAGTGAATTGGCGGCGGTCTAATGCAGCGTGCTAATGTGAGATGACAAATGCCTGTACCGGATTTACATAGCACTGATAATGCCGTTCAACATCTGCCGTCGGCGTAACACCTTCGTGGACATAGATCCCAAATCTGAGACGGAAACGGTCATCCTCCAGTTCATCAGGGGGATGGTGGAGGATGCTCATCTGTTCCTGCACAGCGATTTCCCCGAAAAAGCCGGGATGTTCAGCGTTTTCTGGGTGATCAAACAGAGCAATACCGGACATCCCATCTCCCACTGTGCCTCCCAAATCGCACCATCGGGCGCGTTGATGATGCACCGCTGTTCTGCCAATCTGCCCTTCAGAATTTTCAACGTGCCCTTCCTCCGGGATACCCATTGACGGATTCAACCGCGCGACAAAAAGGAATTGCCGATCGCCGATGTCCAACGGTGGTGTCGTTTCGTGCGTAATTTCCAGAAACCGCCGCGTATCGCTCCCATACCATACCCGAGCGGTCCGCGTTTCCGTCATGATAACGTCACCATCTCCCGTGACATGGATTAGGTCTTCGACAAATTCAGCGTAGACACTCCCTTCAGTGATTCGGACAAAGCGTTGGTGCAACATCTTCCCGCAGGGTCCATAAGGTGGCTCGTCCCAATCAGACCAGATATTCGCGGACCCACCTTCACCGTGCCCCCCGTAGGCGAGATAAAGCCCTGTGTGATGCGGATGGTCCTCGCCGCCAGCCCCGCGAACCACAGTTCCATGATTCCCATTGAGGGGCCAAAAGTAAGGCTTCCAAACACCGAGAAAGTTATAGCGTGCAAATAACGCGTCATCCGCAGAAATAAGCAAATGCGCGGGTTTCTGTTCAATTTGATAACGGGTTTTTGGTGGTGGGTCATTGGTCTGTCGGATCGCGTAATATGCCGATGACCCCACCGGAAGTGCGTCTGTCTGCCATGCAAGTTCACGTAGCGTTGGTTCAAATTGACATGGGACATCCTCGCCGGAGACACGACCCTCTGCATCAGTCACGGACATCGCAAGTGCTGAAACGCCTTCTTGCCAATCGGGGAAGTAACGTTTCGGCTTGAAACGCATGCGGACCAGGTCATTGTGCCGATTGACCGAACCCGCCTCAATTTTGATGGTTACACTTCGATTTTGTGTCAATAGTTAACTCCTATTCGCTTCAGGGCGAAATTGTTCAATCTTCCAACGTAAATCGCATCCGTCTCGCACAACGGACGCACTTGATTGACGCAAGCCGTTTGAAAGCTGTCCAACATTTCTACCAACTCCGCATAAAATCCTCTACCTCGAAATTCGCTGGCATATCGGTCAGTTGATATCGCATTACACGAGACGTTCTATCGGAAACAGACCGAGCAATCTCTGCCTCGATTTTCTCGTATAGCGTCGAAAACCGATTCCAGATATCCTCGGCGGCTTCGGCAGAAAAACGATCTGCGAAATCCTCATAAAGATGGAAGTTGAGTCGATGAGCGGAAATTGCGCCGATACGTTCTTCAATCGAAAGTTTGCTGATTTCGGGGTCTTTGAGTTTGCGGACTTTATCCGCTAACTTTGAGAGAAATACGACCGCGACCATGCGTTCCTCTTCGCCCGGGTGTAGTTTCGCTACCCTATCCCGAAAAGCGTCAGCATCCTTATTACGGATGGCGTGGAAGGTCGATTCAATCACATCGCTCTGCTGCTGCTGAAGTTGGAAGAAATGTTCAAATTGGGTGCGCGCCTCAGCGGGAAGGTGCTGTGTGAATTCCAGATTCCAATAAAAATGGTCAACGATCGGATACGAATCTCCACCGAAGGCACGGTAGCCGAGGTGAACCGTCCGTCGTAATGTCGTGCTATAGTTGCTGCCCCAGTGCAAGCCCATGTGACTATAGACAACCCCATCGCCTGCTGAAAGTTCGATGGGAATCCCACCCGCCATCGGTTCCTGTGGGCGTGTCAAAAGGTGTTGGTGTTCCTCTGGCGTGTTTGGACGGCAGTAGCTTCTCGGTACGAGCCAGAACACACTATCATCGTAAAGCGGGATGTTCCACTGAACATATCCGGGTCCGTTTTTAACATAATCCATCTGCATCCCCTTGAGCGGTGCTTGCACCGTTGGATCAATATCACGATGCCAACTCGCCGGACCGTGATCTCGCACAGGATTACACATCAATGCCATCAGTGTGATCGCCGCGTTGGGTGCTCTCATGAGTTGACGACTCACGCCGAGGGTATTCTCATGCAGACAAAATTCGACGGTATTCGCGGTTGTTGCGTCAACGACCTCATCGAAAAACACTCTCGGTTGCCCACTCGTTGTCCAAACGCCTCCCGGTTTTTCGTCCGGCGTCCGTTCCCGTGCCCAGACCACTTTTTGCTTCTCAACGAGGGTTTCAAAGCTCGTTCTCAACGCTTCCAACTGATCAGGCGGAACAACCTGTCGTAGCACGACATAGCCATCATCAATGAGTTGTTGGGGATCTACTTTCATTGTCAGTCCTCGTTTCTAACGAATAGAGTTTAATGGAAGCCTCAAAGGTTCAGGACACTCAGAAGTTTCTGTGTCACACGGACTTCCGTCAAGACATGAACAAAAAAGAACCACTTATTTTGTCTGAATTTGACAACCATTAACGATAAGATTGCGCGGCTTTAATCCGCCCCCAGGTGAGACTCAACTTCCCAGTGGGCTGGACCGCCAAACCCTGTGATTCAAAGTTCTGCGTGATTTCTTCCGGCGTTAGCACTTTCTTATAGATGCGCACTTCGTCCACCGCGCCTATCAAGTACCCATCGGTATTACCATCTTGAGCAATGTTCCAGTTCGTCTCACCGCCGCCTAAATTGCCGGACATTGCCTCCTCCTCTTTGACGAGGACGCTATCGACATACACCTGTGCCTTATCCTCTTCGCGTGTCGCTACTACATGGTGCCATTTGCCATCGGCGTAATCCTCATCGGTTACCCACGCTTTTTTTATGTTGTTTGCCTGTTCGGTATAGTATCGGAGTTGCCCGGTGTTCTGATTAAAGCCCAACCGGAAGAAATGGTCGAAGAAATTCGTTTTGTTTGTCAGGATATATTGCCAACCGATGCGACTGTCAGGGGTTTTCAAAAACCATGCTTCATACGACGCGGGTTTCTCCCCGATATTGAAAATGATCGGCAGCTCCACACAATCCGGTTTTCCGTCAAAATTGAGTGCCTCTCCGAGATGACCTTCGATGGACTCCGGCTCACCGACGATTGTTCCATCCTTGCCGCCAATGAGATCTTTAACGGTATCGCCGACGATGTCGTTTTTGTCAAGCGTGTAATAACTCACTAAGCCGTCCGTAACAACTTGAGCTTCCACCCCAATAATTAAGATGAAAGTACAGAGGAGGGCAAAACCGGTTCGCAATGCCCACCAATTTAAACGTTTCGGTTTCATGATAGCCTCCATTTTTCCAGTTCAGTGATACGCTGTAAAAAATTAACGGGTACCCTCTGAATCGGTTTTATCTCATTTCGATTGTCGCCATAATGGCAAATTTGAGAAAGATTGTCAACAAAAAAATCAAACTGATTTTTGATTGACTTGTGTGTCTAAAACTGGTATCCTCATATCAACTCATTAATATCATAAAACACAGGGAATGAAAGTGTCCGAAGAGCAAGTACTTCAGATTAATGATGTTCGGCTTTGGACAGCCGTTCAAGGCAAAGGGATACCGATGGTGCTTTGTCATGGGGGTCCCGGCGGTTACGACTATCTCGGACCAGTCGCCGATATGGTTCCCGACCTATGTCAGGTCGTCCGATATGACCAACGCGGGAGTGGACGTTCACAACCCATCGGTCCTTATGATGTGTCTATATTTGTTGATGATTTAGAGGGACTGAGAAGGCATTTTAACTTTGAACGTTGGATTGTCGGGGGGCATTCGTGGGGTGCGGGACTTGCATTAGCCTACGCCGTTAGATATCCTACTCGAACGGTAGCGATTCTTCACATCGCAGGCACAGGTATAGATGACCGATGGCACGATGAATATCGCGAAAATCGCTTAAATGCGCTGAATGAACCAGAGCGTGAAGAATATCAACGTCTGCGTGCACAAAGGGAACACGTTGAGGGCACTGAAGGGGAACGAATATTAAGCAGACTTCACACGTTAAGTCGCATGACAGATGTATTTGACTCGAATCAAGCTGACAATCTTCCAAGTTTTGATGAATATCCTGTAAGCAACGAAGCGAACGAAAAGGTCGGCGCGGACTGGAAGAATTACACCAAAGATTCAAGATTCCGGCAATCCGTTTACAATCTGTCAATGCCTGTTCTCTTTCTTCACGGTGCCTGCGATCCTCGTCCGATCCACTTTATAGAAACGCTTGCCTCTAAACTATCTCGTAGCACGTTCGCATCAATTCCCGAATCGGGACACTATCCTTGGGTAGAGAAGCCGAATGAAGTGAAAGCATCGCTCAGGCAGTTTGTAGTAGATTTTACAATTAACGACACAGCATGAACCGGCAAGGTTTAGGAGGGACAAAATGAAACGTAATAAGCGCGGACATCGCTATGCGAATAAAATCGAGACGCAACGGCATATGAAACCCAAATCGAGTATTTCTGTCCTCTTCACGGGTATACTCCTGTCTCTGTTGTTTGCGGGTTGTGGCACGGTTATAAATAAATTTACATCAGAAGGCGAGTACGAAGCACCACAGTTACCAAAATCTGAACTCGCCACTATCAAAATTGATACAGACGGAGGGTGGATCCAACGGTATCATCTCATCGTGTTTCGCATTGATGGCAAGTTAGCTGTGAGTCAGAAGATTGATGCGCTCAAAAAGGTCTCTATTGATGACGAAATTTTGGTTGCCTCTGGAAAGCGCGATATGTCATTGCTCGTTGTCTACGAATCTTTTGATGGAGACACGCCGGATAACCGTCAACTTCAGTCATGGTTTTCCGCTGACGTAGAAGCCGGTAGGACCTATCTTTTGAAAGGGGAACTTAGTAGTGCATTCAACTTTAAGGGCAAACTGGTCGATAAAAATAAAGATAAAGTTGTCAGCAAACCAAGGTTTCTCGATCGATTGGAATTTAGTGGCTCATTGTAATTACGTGAGGATAAAAGAGTCAAGTTGGGTTTTCTACCGTTATTGACACAGAAAGGGTCTTGAAAAACGTCAGATCTCTCTACATTCTGCGATTTTTTCGGTGTCTTTACCGCTCTACCCAACCTACAGATTTATTTTCAAACTGGCGTTAATTCTAAAATTCACCATAGTTTGAAATAGGAGACGATATGCTAATCCGCGGAGAAGACAGTGCCATCAATCTCCCGTCCACGCTAACGGAAGAGGAGAAATGGCACTACGATCTGTTTGGCTACTTAGTACTTCGACAAGTGGTATCGCCAGCAGAGGTTGAACGGATGCTTGAGACAGCGAACAGATGGTTCACGGATCCTGACGCTGCCCCTGAACCGGTGAATGTCACCCAAGACGAATACAGCGGTGTCCTGAACAACGTTCAGTACGGCGACCAGATTTTCGAGCGATTATCGCTGAATGAGAAAGTGATGCGGGTTGTGATGGGCTTGATGTGGAACCGTCCAAGACTCTTCAATTGCGCCTTGGTCTTACAGAAGCAACGTCCCATCTCTGAAGGTGAAAAGGAGAGACTCCATCGCGATACCAGTGGTTTTGAATTCCCCGATGGATTCCATAATCCACATAACGACTACCAAGCCGGCAACGGACAGATCTACAGCAATTTCGTCAATACTGCCATAACGCTCGTTGATGTGCCGACGGACAACGGTTTCATGTGTATCCCCGGCACGCACAAATCGCGAATCAAGTTTCCTACGACCCTCGACATTGATAATGAGTGGGCACCTGCCATTACTTTTGAGTTGAAGGCAGGGGATTGCCTAATTTTCTCACCGCGGTTGATGCACGGCGCGAAATTCTGGAAAGTTGATTACCCGCGTCGCGTTGTCTTCAATCGGTATCAATTCAGCTTCTATTTCAATGAGAACTATAACCTCCCAATAGAAGCGCATCGACACTGTATCTCTGACGACGAATACGAATTGGAATCAATCCAACGAAACGAAAAGGGGTTTGCCAAACGGATCCTCAAAAAACTGGAGACAGGAGAGGAACTATGCTGACACAGGAAGAAAAGTGGCATCTCGACCTGCTTGGCTATTTTGTGGTGCGCAATGCCGTCCCGAAGTCGGATGTCGAACTGATGAAGGCACAGATGTTTGAGTGGTACGAATGGGATGCGGACGATTTCAAGTTCCCGATGCGAATTAACGCGCCAGAGGGAAAACCGTGGTGGGTCTATAACATGCATTACGGACACGAAACGTTCCAACGGCTCATCTTGAACCCAGAAATCCTGCGCGTCGCGACTGCCCTGACCTGGAACCATCCGCGCGTTTTCGATGTCGTCGCGAATATCTGCTACCCCAACGCTGATGGTTTGGAATTGCACGGCGGACATAAAGGATGGTTCCGAAGTCCACACCACCAATATCAAGTCGCCAACGATGAGATCTTCGCGAGTTTCTTCAACCTCTCTGTCTCGCTTGTGGATGTGCCCACTGGCAATGGATTTGCCTGTATTCCGGGAAGCCATAAATCCAATTTTCAGTATCCAGAATATATCACGATGGACGACGCACCTCCGACGGTTCACAATATCCCCGTGAACGCTGGTGATTTCATCGTGTTTTTGCCGAACACGCGGCATGCTGGACGACGATGGAACCATAACGAGTATCCACGGATGACGGTGTTCTTGCGCTGGGTTTATGCGAAGCAGTTCCATCATGTAGACTCGTCTTGGTGGCTTCCGTTCGATGCACATAAAGACGAGATTCCAGAAGCACTCCACGAATTGGAAAGCCGCGACCACGGGCAACGGAAAGCGTTAGATGAACTGATAGTTCCGTTCAAAGTGGACGTTCCGGAATGATAGTTCTACCAAGTGAATCGTCAAAAAAGTTTTGACGTGAAGCCAGAAAATTGATAAACTACAGAAAGAAACAACTTTTTGTGTTACAGGACTGGAGAAATAGATGGCAACCCCGACGAATCGAGAAGTGATTGCCCAGTGGCGCGATGAACCCGCCCCACTGCTCGCATTGCTACACGCCTTCCACGACCGAGACGGGTTTATATCGGAGGCAATTCTTCGCGACATCGCAGTCGGACTTCGGATCCCGCTTGCTGAACTCTTCGGTACATTAACGTTCTACCACCATTTTTCCCGCGAAATGCCAGGACAGGACGCACCGCGCGTCTGTACGGGACCCGTCTGTCGGTTGCAAGGCGGACTGGAAATCCTTGAAGCACTCAAAGATGAAGGGGCAACCCCGATGCCGTGTGCAGGAAGGTGCGACGATTGCGTGCCAGTGCTGAAAGGGCATCAGGTACTCGTCGGAAAACAGGTAGATACGCTCTCCGTACAACCCACTCCTTTACCCCCACCATATCCGGGTGATGGCGAGGAATGCATCTTCGCTGAAATTCGAGAACCTGAGCGCAATACATTGGCGGGTTACCAACGTACCGGTGGCTATGAAGCCCTGACCCGTGCCTTGACGTCCCTCACACAAACAGATGTGATTGAAACGCTTAAAGAGAGTCAACTTGCGGGTAGAGGTGGCGCAGGATTCCCAACAGGCATGAAATGGGAATCGGTTTTGAATGCCCCCGGCGAACCGAAAACGATCGTCTGTAACGCAGATGAAGGCGAACCCGGTTGCTTCAAGGATAGGGTCATTCTCGACTACGCCCCACACGCCGTGATTGAAGGGATGACGCTCGCCGCTTACGCAACAGGTGCGACGCGCGGCTTTATCTATCTCCGATATGAGTACCCAGAAACTTTGAAAATACTTGAACGCGCGCTCTTAGAAGCAGAAGAAGCAGGACTGCTCGGCAATGCCATTCTCGGTGCAGACTTCAACTTCCATATTTACATCCGACGCGGTGCTGGTGCTTATGTCTGTGGGGAGGAGGGATCGCTATTGAACAGTCTGGAAGGGAAACACCCATTTCCAAGGAATCGCCCGCCTTACCCTGTAACACACGGATTTGAGGACCTGCCCACCGTTGTAAATAACGTGGAAACACTCGCCGCCGCTGTCCAGATTTTACGACACGGCGCAGTGTGGTATAAAAACCTCAGCCACGACGAAAACTTGGCAGGTACAAAGATTATTAGCCTTTCGGGCGACATCCAGAGACCAGGGAATTACGAGGTGCCATTCGGACTTCCGTTAAAGATGCTGCTCTACGAGTGGGCAGGTGGTGCGCCAGAGGGACGCGAAATTCAAGCGATTACGACAGCCGGGCTATCCGGTGGGTTTATTGCTGAAGCCGATTTTGACATTACTATTGATGAACCGAGTTTCCAAAAGGTCGACGCGATGCTTGGCGCAGCGGGAATCATGGTGTTTGATGACACGCGAGATATGCTTGATGTCGCACGCAACGCAATGGAATTCTTTGCCGAGGAATCTTGTGGAAAATGTTTCCCCTGCCGTATCGGGACACATCGACTGACAGAACTTTTGTCCGAACCTTTGCAACCCAATTCGGAGGCATTGATTTCGGAGATTGGTGCAGTCATGCGAGCAACGAGCGCGTGTGGACTCGGCACGGCTGCACCCAATATTACAGATAGTCTGATCCGTATTTTTAACAATTAAATTTGGGCGGTGTTTCCGTTGTCAACGCCGATCTAAAATTGTTAAGAAACTCACTTTAGATTATGAAAAGTTTGTTAACAATTGGAAGACTGCAAGGACAACGGACGCAGCAGCTCAGATTTAATCGTTAAAAGAATGTGGAGTCGCGGTTTTATTTTTCTTTGCGTCATCGTGTTCGTTGTCGGTTTGGTGACAGGACCCGTCCAGATGTTGTTTCCGGTCTACGCGGAGACGATTTTAGAAGAGACCGCGCTATTTGCGGCACTGTTGCGTGCCTTGCCTATCGGATTAGGTGGACTCTCGGCACTGATAGGCGGAACGCTCAGCGACCGGTTCGGACGGAAACCAGCTATACTTATCGGGATGACAGGTGCGATCGTCGTAGGTGCGCTTTTCACGACAGAAACACCATTGTTTATCTGGGGCATTCTCTGTTATGAGGGCATCGCATCCGGGTTCAAGACTGCAGGTGGTCAAACCTATCTCATTAGCGTTGTGCCATCAAACCGATTAGGGTTGGCGACAGCACTGTACTTTATCAATATGACTGTTGGAAGTGCGGTTGGTAGTGCCATCGCAGGCGAAGTCATCGATCGCATCAACTATAGCACCTTCGGGATCGGAGCTGTAGTTTTGGCGGGTGTGTTTTTTGTAGGTGCGTGTTTCTTTTTACCTCGACTGGCACGACAACAGTCCTCCAATAGCCAACGGAAGCAAGGTGGGATATGGAAATCAGCCCTTAATATCGAGGCGTATATAGATCTAAGCCGGCGCCGGAATATACAGATGCTGATCGGTTTACGGGTTTTTCCGACCTATTATTGGGGCTCTGTGAACCTACTCATGCCGATTTTGATCTCTCGTATCGCTGGCGTTAAAGCAACAGGCTACTACGGTGCGATGAGTCTGCTATTTGCTTTTGGGTGCCAATTGGCTGTTGGAAGAATATGTGATGCGATTGGGCATCGGAGGCCTGCGCTCGTGGCGAATGCCATCGTTACACTTCTCGCTTTTGGTATGGCGTTTTTTCATGACTCCTTAATCGCTCTGGAAGTTTTTGGGATACTCGGTGCAGGCGCGGCGTGGGGACTTTCAACGACTATCCCTCGATTTATCAACGAATTCACCGAGCCTCATGAGAAGGGGCACGGGGTCGGTCTCACCCATTTAGCGTGGAGTACTGGGTTCCTCCTCGGCTATGTGGCAAGCGGTTTTTTGATTAACTTCTCTGTTCACGTTCCATTTATTGTAGCAGGAATTTTCCTGATTTTTTCAACAGGTATTACCTACAAACTTTTTAACGATTCAATCTGAACTGCTGCATCGCATTGTCCCGCAGGTTCCTCTATAGGAAACCTGCACAGAATACAGAGGTCGGGTCGTTAAGAAACCTTTCATAACCTGAAAAAGGTTGTTTAATAATTTTAGATCGGCGTTGACAACGGAAACGCCGCCTATACATAATCATTTAAAAATTTCAAACGAAGGAAGGAACGCCTAATGATTATTGCAGAACTCGATTTAGAAAATGCGGAACATCGTGAACTCACCAATTCCGAATGGCGCTATGGCGATGGTCTCGTTCCGGGTGAACCGAACGGGGGTTTGGTTAATCTGATGAAAGAGAGTCCCGCCCGTCTTGCTGATTACGACGATTCAGGTTGGGAAACTTGTGAGGACATCCAAGCAGTTATCTCTGAAGGACTCTGTTTCGGTTGGTATCGAATTACCGTGACACTTCCCGAGGAAGTTGATGGGACCTCAATCGCCGGTTCAGAGGTATGGTTCCACACGTGTATCGACGACTACGGCGAAGTCTGGGTCGATGGTGAAATTGACTTGGCTTTTGGAGAGTCAGGGCGTGGTGCCGCCTCGGGTTTCAATACCCCTCAACGCGTCGTGGTTACGGAAAGTGCGGACCCCGGTGCGACACATGTCATCGCATGCTTGGCTATCAATGGTCCACTTGCCAGACCGGGGGGTGGTATTTTCCTCCGTTTCGCGAAATTAGAGTTTGAACAAAATTAGTGGTCAACGTATTGGCTATCGGCTTTCAGTTAAGAGATATTCGTTTAGCAAAGGCTTTTCTCTTACTGATTGCTGACAGCCAACGCCGTAATAAAGGGAAAAATTTGCGTAAAAAAGCAGTCGTCTTATTCAGTGGCGGGTTAGATTCAACAACAGCACTCGCCATCGCTCACGATGAAGGTTACGACACATATTGCATGAGTTTTCGGTATGGTCAGCGACACACAGTGGAACTACAGTGTGCCAAAAACATCGCAAAGCATTAGGTGTCAAACAACACATTGTCGTTGACATTGACCTGCGGACCTTCGGATCATCAGCATTGACGGAAACCGATATCGAAGTTCCAAAGGACAGATCTGATTCGGACATGGGAAACGGCATCCCGATAACCTACGTCCCCGCCCGAAACACAATTTTTCTTTCCTACGCCCTCGCTTATGCTGAAGTCCTCGTTGCTGATACTATTTTTATCGGAGCCAACGCCATTGATTACAGCGGCTATCCAGACTGTCGTCCGGAATATATAGATGCCTATGAAACGCTGGCAAATCTCGCGACACAAGCCGGGGTTGAAGGTAAAACGAGATTGAGAATTCGCGCGCCACTTATTGATAAAACGAAAGCAGAGATTATTCAAATTGGCACCGGCACTCGGTGTCGATTATAGCCTCACCCTAAGTTGCTACGATCCAGATGCTGAAGGCAGAGCATGTGGTAGATGCGATAGTTGCCGACTCAGAAAAAGGGGCTTTAAAGAGGCGGGTATTCCCGATCCGACCCACTACATATAAGGACGAACATCCAAAAAATGGTAAAAGCGGTTTTTTTTGATTTTTATGATACACTCTGCACGTGGGGACAGCCGCTTATCGTGCGTCTTCAGAAAATTGCAGATCGATACGGTTTTGAAATTGACGCAGCCCGCTATGCAGCAGCCCGCGAGAATCTCTATGCGGAGGCATCAGGCTCTGATCCCACCACGCACGCACTCCTTGAAACGATGCAAGAGATCATTGAGAGTTACTACGAATTTGTAAAGGCTCTCGGCGTTCAGGAACATGTCGAACAGATGACATGGGAACTCTTGCAATCCGAACACTCGCTTTTTGCCGCCAACGCCGCGACTCTCTATGAAGATACCGTTCCGACACTTCAGCATTTACGAGACACGGGTCTCAAGTTAGCAATTGTCTCCAATTGGGATACGCCGTTGGACCCGCTTACCGAAAGGCTCGGTATTGCACACTATTTCGATATAATCGTCGCCTCGCACGATGCCCGCGTCCGGTCAGCAAAGCCGGATCCGCACATCTTCAACTACACGCTCGCAGCAATCGGGGTTTCAGCGGAGGAAGCGGTTCATGTTGGGGATACTTACGAAGCGGACATCATTGGGGCAAAAAATGCGGGGATCCGTCCAATACTCATCGACCGAGATGGCACACAAACCGGCAGATGGCACGAGACAATCCAGAACCTGTCCGAATTACCGAAATTGCTTTCTGGACGCGACTAACGCTGCAAGCGGAACCTGTAGCCTGCAACAACGGCGCAGGCGGATTTAAGAGACGCACGGAGAAATCTTAACGCCCGTCATTTCCCCGCAAGGTAAATTAAAAAATGATAAAAGCTGTTTTCTTTGATTTTTACGAAACATTGTATTTTCACAGGCATTCACTTGAAGAAAACCTTGAAAGGATCGCGAAAAGATATGGCGTTGAGGTCGATTGGAAACGCTGTGAAACAGCAATGGAACGTCTCTTTACGGGTACATCGGCACCTGACCCTCCTACCGAATTTTCTCTGCTGGAATTGTCAATAACTGTGATGAAGCGAGAATGCGAATTTATAAGAGAAGTCGGTATCGAGAAGCATGTCGAACAAATAGCGTGGGAGTTGTTGCAATCTGGACACTATCTCTTTGCGGCAAACAGTTCCGCACTCTACAGTGATGTTGTCCCGACCCTTCAGCATTTTCGGGATGAAGGCTTCAAGTTAGCGATCGTTTCCAATTGGGATACACCGCTGGATCCACTCACCGAACGGTTGGGAATCGCTGAGTATTTTGATGCCATTGTTGCTTCACATGATGCTCGCGTCAGGTCTGAGAAACCGGATCCACATATCTTCAACTACGCGCTTGAGGCAGTCGGGGTTTCAGCGGAAGAAGCCGTCCATGTTGGGGATACTTATGAGGCGGATGTCGTCGGGGCACAAGGTGTAGGGATTCGTCCGATACTGCTTGACCGAGACGGTACACAAGCCAGCAGGTGGCGTGAAACGATTCAGAGTTTGTCTGAATTATCGGAATTACTGGCTTAGTTCCGAGGTAGTGTCAATAGAGGAAAGATAAGGCTTTATATCCCATAACAGGATGGTGCCGTCAAAACTATCGCTCGCCAAAAGGGTGCTATCGGGTGAGAATTTGACAGCACCACATACGGATGTGTGTCCACGTATAGCAGGAGATTGTGGTTCTGATTTCGCAACGTCCCACACCTGAATCGTATTTTCACGTGGTTATAACCACCAATTGTGATCCTTCTTGTGAAAAACGGACTTTTTGAACAGCCTCTTTATGCACTAAATTCGCAATTTTTCTATTGCGTTCCACATCCCAAGGGGTTGCTCCTATAAGGAGATTTCCGTCAGTTGAACCCACCTTTATATTTATATCAGCTTATAAGCTTCCAGAAAAGCATCTCTCGAAATTCCAGCCTGAGTACAAATTCGGCGCAAAGTTGAACCTTTGATACGCCGATGATTCGGCAGAACTAATACACTTCGACTTCCATCTGGATTTTCACGTGCCATACAAATATGATTCCGTTCCCGAATTATACGGTATCCCAATCGCTCTAAGGCACGAATAACTCTGTTTTTTGGGGCATCTGTTGGAAAACGCGGCATCAGACATTCACTTCGGTTACAAAAACGTCCAAGGCAGGTTCCTCGATTTCGAGTTCTTCTTTTCCGAAAGTCTCAATATAAAACCGAATTGCCGAAGTTACGTCTTCAACACTTTCCTCGTAGGTGTCACCTTGCCCTATAACGACACCCTTCAATCCCAGTGGGTAGGCGACATAACCATCGGTATGTTTTTCGACTATAATCTTGAATGGTTGCATTCTGTTTCCCCTCCTTCTATGTGAATTTATCTAATCGCTAAACCGCGAGCGGAGTGCCCATAACCCTTGTCCGGGTTCGCTGATGTAGAAAAAGCCGTCGTCGTTGAACCCATCAGCAAGCGTTGCAGGATTGTATTCGGCAAGTACTTTGCTTACAGGTGCCCATTGGTAACCGACGGATTCAATCTCGGCTTGGGTGAGGTGTTCGGTCGCATAAGTGACGTTGAAACGCCCCTCGGTACTGCCGTGAATGAGGTGTGCCGCGGCGGATAGATTGTCTTGCAACTCAGGGTTTTCTGAGACAGCGTTGAGCGTCGCGGGTGTACCGCGATAACCGTACTTTCGGATGAGCCGGTCAATTTCGGCATCCTCACCGAACTCGCGAAGTCCGGGTGCGATAATAATCAACTCGCCATCGTCCGCCATCGCCATTCGCGTGCGATAGATCGCCTTGTTGCCGAGCCACGTGCTTTTGAACTCCCTCGGATCCAAATAGACGACGACCTTCTCTAAAGGTTCATCTAAGAAAGTCATATTCACGGCTCTGCTCAACTCGGCAGCGGTCTCAAAGGTGCGTGCGTCATCGCCGACATAAAGACCACGCATTACACGCTCACCGGATGCTTCTGCGTCCATAACGCTCATGACATACACAATACCGAGTGATTTCAAGTAGTGTGCATGGGCGTAATTCAGGACCCTTCTGACAGAGGTATCTGTTCGTCCCATGAGCCGTTCCATCCCGTCTACGGCACCGAGGAAATGGGATTTGTTGATCATCTCAACACCACCCGCACCGACGAGGATGTTCTTAAATCCGTTGGCAATACCGATAACCTCATGCGGAATCACTTGTCCAACGGAGATGATGAGTTCGTAGTTCCCCTCCACGAGATGGCGATTTACGGCAACAGGTATACTGTAATCAAGTTTGCCACCCGACACCTCTTGTACGAACTCAGAGGGAACTTCACCGAAGTGATGTAGTCCAGTCCGCCAGTGATGGACATGGTAGGTCGCTTTGGGAAGATCGCCATACATCTCAGCAATTTGCGGTTCGGTCATCGGGGCATGCGTACCGATAGCGGGGAGGATATCGAAAGTCGTGCCGTTTGCGGCCTCCCACAACTCGTAGAGAAGTTGGGTGAGTTCGCCTGCGTTTGAGTGGAGGCGTGTTATATCCGGCGGGATTACCAAAATCTTTTTCGGAATACCGCCTAACTTGAGGAGTGCCTCGTGTAGGAATGCGCGTTTCTCTTCGGTTGTGATGACGGTGTCTTTTTCACCGTGTGCAATATAGGTCGCCATTTTTTTACTTCCCTTAATTGGGAGTAACTCCGTTTGTAGTAGGGCAATTCATTGCCCGTCGTTAAACGGATCTCACTCCAAAGCAGTGCGATAAATCGCACGACTACGAACCAATCTATCTACAATTTAAAAATGGACAGTCCATTAGTAGGAGGCTTTAATGGTGCCCCATGTCGTGCTTAACTTATCTTGTGGCTCGACAGGTAAAACAAGGTCTTCAACGGTATCACCGATAAAAATGTTGTCGATATAGACAAGACCGTAGTTGCCAAACTTACCTGTTTTGAAGTTCCCGTCTTTACCTTCCGTCGCTGGATCCACCCTGTCAAACGGGGTCTTATCCTTCCGTTCTTTTAACTTGAATGTGAATTCATCACCGGAGAGGACGAGTTGTGCGCGATACCAGATGTCGGGTTTGTTTTCTACCATCCCATCTTTGACCTTTCCCCAACCGCCTTGACGTTTGTAAAAGTGGTACTCTCTGCCACCTTGCCGCCTATCACTTAAATAAAACTTCTCGCCCTCCTGAAAGCGGAAGACAACTCCCATATAGAAGTCATCAGGGAACATCATATCCCATTCAGCGACATAATCGTTCCAACCTGCATCCCCGACGACATAGATAGAGCCACCGACATCGTGTCGTGATTGATTGGATGCCTTGTCCGCAGTCAACAAAACCTTATTACTCGCCTTTTTCGGATCTGCGACGACTTCTGCGGTTGTGCTCCCGTCGTGTCCGACCTCCCATTTACCGGGTTCTGCTCCGATCTCATCCTTCTCAAAGTCATCATGAAACAACAGGACTGCCGATGCCTGCATCACTATACCGATACTCAGCAGAAACACAGTAATTATGGTGCATCTTGCGAGCCTTGAAGACTCATCGGATGCAGAAGATAAATGTATAAAACGCATCTTTAATTTCCTCATGAGATCCAGTGCGGTTAGAAATCGCACCTGCTGGGTCAGCGGAAAGGGTCAAATTACCGAAATATTCATTGAAACTTCATTAAATCTCGCCAACGCACATCAAAGTAGGATTTGAATTTACGCTTTACCCTTGGTTACAAAGGTTACACTGTAATCAGAAGCGTTGCCAGCAGCGTCTGAGATTTTACCCTTAATAACATAGGTCGTTTCGGTGGTGAGCTCTCTACCTTTGACGAGTGCAAGCGTCGCTGTGTTGCCTTCAACTTTACCAATCCAACCGACATCATCCCCGCCTTCGGTTTGGAGAACGATGTTCCCAAAGACATCTTCACTAAATAGGATCACAATTTTCCCGTCGCTGTTGATAGCTTCGGGATCAACAGCCGTGTCCCCATCTTTGACAGTGCCACCCGTGATACTCGGCGCGGCGCAGCAAGGCGAAGAAACGATATAGTTGAGCATCTGAATTCCATCAGCCCATCTGAGCGTCAATGGGAGAGGACCAGGGGTAAATGGCCCCGAGATAAACGCTGTCTTACCTGCGACCACGACAGTACCACGACTTACCGTGAGATCAACGGGTGTGTTGTCAAAGGTAACCGTGATCGTCCCATTCGCGGCAATCTCGCCGCCCGGAGGGGTTGCACTTACGAAGTTAACTGGGATGGGTTCATCTGTGTCATCGATATCGCCGCAGCCGGCGAGCATTGAAACAGTGAGCACGCCTGCCAATAATAATATGAAACCCCTAAACAATTTTGTCATTCGTGGTAACTCATTACTAAACTCTGGACAATTTTAATTCTATCCACCTTGCGCTCGGCTGGACTTAGGGTTTCTGGGCTTTTTTATTCACAACCTTTGAAGAAACCCTCGCCAGCAAGCGTCAGAAAGCGCGTCTACGAAGGCGTTATTACGCTACGACGGGGTTTTTCAGAACGCCAATGCCCTCAATTTCAATCTCAACGACATCACCGGCTTTCAATGCGCTCGTTGTGCCGGGTGTGCCGGTAAAGATTGCATCCCCCGGTTCAAGGGTAATCGCTTGCGAAATGAAACTGACAACCGTTGTTACTGGGAAAATGAGATCGGCAGTCGTCTGTTTCTGAACGACTTCGCCGTTGATGCGGGTTTCCAATTGTGCATCGGTGTAATCAACATCAGTCGCAATGATGGGACCAATGGGACCAAAGGTATCGGATGCCTTGGCACGCCACCACTGCATGTCGTTGCTCTGCCATGTGCGTGCGCTGACATCGTTGCCGCAGGTCACACCTAAGATATTGGCAGCTGCCTCTGCTGGTGTTGCTTTCCGGGTCCGTTCCTTCATTATGACGACGAGTTCCCCTTCGGCGTGTATTTCATCATCGCCATCGGGCAATTCGATGTTGCCCTCTGGATCGTTGATACAGGAAGGTGTCTTGATGAAGATCTCAGGGTTTTCCGGTTCTGGAGCTCCGTCTAAATGGCTCCGATAATTCAAGCCGACAGCTAACACCTTTGTGGGTGTCGTCGGTGCCAGTAGTTTGACATCTGCCAATGCGACGGTCTCACCCGTCTCGCTATATTCACTGAACGGGCATCCCGATAGGACGCTCAGATTGTCTCCTGATACAATGCCGTAACTGATTGTTCCATTTAATTCATATCGTGCTAACTTCATATTTCTAATTTTCCTTGTGGATAAGCTGGTATAAGAATCGCGAGCATGGGGGAAATCCGCAGAGGAAACACCCCAGCAAAAACCCCAAGCAAAAACACTCGCTCCTACAGTCAATCGCGGCTTAATCGATAAGCCGAAGTCTGTTATATTTTACCGCGTGGACGAGGGTCTGTCAATTTATTTCTTGTGATTAGTTATCAGTTGCCAGCAGTCAGCAGTCAGTAAGCGTCGCGAGCAGTTGTCTGACTCAGGATTTTCAGAATAGTGAGGGCCCCAATAAGTCGGGCTTATAAAGCCCTCCCACAGGCGGGTTTTCGAGAATGGAATGGTTCCGGGCGTGAACTGTAATAATTTGACATGCCGCTCGAAATGTGCTACAATTCCTATACAATTTATAACCTTGTAATAAAAAACATATAGTGAGACTTAAATGATAAAGATTGGAATTGTTGGTGCGTCCGGGTATAGCGGCAGTGAATTGTTGCGCTTCCTTGTCAACCATCCCGGTGAACTCCAAGTAGCACTCTGCACGTCCGAGACCTACGCAGGACAGTGTATTGATAGCGTCCTCCCGAATCTTCGAGGGTTCCTATCGTCCAAATTTGAACCCTTAGATCTTGGCTCCCTCAAAGATAGAGTGGATGCCGTTGTGCTCGCTGTCCCGCATAAAGTAGCGATGTCTTTTGTCCCGCAGATTTTGGCACAAGGTTTGCGCGTCGTGGATTTCAGTGCAGATTACAGGCTTGAAGATGCCGAAACCTACGAAGCCTGGTATCATGTGGAACATACAAGCACATCACTCATGTCCAAGTCTGTGTACGGATTACCAGAACGCTATCGCGATTGCATTCGTTCCGCCCAACTCGTTGCGAACCCAGGATGTTATCCAACAAGCGCGATACTTGCAGCAATGCCGTTCGTTAAACTCGGGGTCGTGGCGTTAGATTCCATCATTGTCGACTCGAAGTCGGGCATCTCAGGTGCTGGTCCGAAACCGAGTGAAAACACGCATTACGCGAATCGAGAGTCCAATTTTATCGCTTACAATATCGGGGTCCATCGGCATACACCCGAGATTGAACAGGAGTTGAGTGCTGTCGCATCTGAACCGGTTCGCGTGACCTTCACACCACACCTTGTGCCGATGACACGTGGTATCCTTAGCACTGTCTACATGCGTCTCACAGAAGAGATCTCTACCGAGGAAGCCCTTAATATGTACGCAAAGTTCTATGAGCACGAGCCGTTTGTTCGAGTGCTTCCAACCGGTACATATCCGCAAACGAAGGCAGTTCTCGGCAGTAACTATTGCGATGTTGGGCTCGAAGTAGACGCGCGGACACGGCGTATCGTCGCGATGGCAGCGATTGACAATCTCGGTAAAGGCGCAGCCGGAGCCGTCGTGCAGAATCTCAATCTGATGTTCGGCTTCAAAGAGACTGACGGACTGAAGGTTCCAGGGATGATGCCGTAGAAGGGTTATCAGCCATCAGCCGTCGGCAGTCAGTAAGTTCTTGTGGGAGTTACAATATTTGTTGATGCCACAAACATCTTTTTACCGAAAGCCGAAAGCCGAAAGCCGAAAGCCGAAAATTATGATTGTTGCTGGAGAGCCTTCTGGTGACTTACACGCCTCTCATGTCGCACGCCGACTCACGGCACTTCGTCCAGATATAACACTCTTCGGCATGGGCGGCGACCAGATGGAAGAAGCATCGGTAACACTCGATTTCCATATCCGAGATTCCGCTGTCATGGGGTTCGCCGATGTTATCACTGCGCTGCCGATGTTCCTTCGGAAACAGGCGCATTTGAAACGGCGCATCCGTGAGAGGCGTCCCGATGTTCTTCTCCTTGTGGACTTTGCGGAATTTAATATGCCGTTAGCGAAGTTCGCTCGGAAGCACGGTGTTCCAGTCGTGTATTACATTCCCCCGAAAGCATGGGCATGGCGTGCGAAGCGGGCACAGAAGTTGGCAAAGTGGGCAAACCTTGTTGCCGCAATCTTTCCATTTGAAGCAGAATTTTACCGAAATGCAGGAGCGAACGCCGAATTTGTTGGGCATCCGCTCGTCGATTTCGCACAGACCTCGCTCACCACACAAGCCTCCCGCCAACATCTCAATCTAAAGGGATCGGGGTTAGAAACCCCTCTCACAGACGATGAGAATACGCCTGTCATTGGATTGATGCCGGGGAGTCGCCGTTCCGAAATCCAACACATTTTTCCAGTCATGCTAAGAGCTGCGGCAAACATCGCTCAGGTCTACCCAAATGCCGAGTGGATCCTCCCGTTAGCCCCAGGAATTTCACAGGAACTCATTGTGAAGTACCAACAGGAACAAAACCAATCAGGAATACAGATTCCACACATCAAAATCGTGGAGGACGTGACCTATCCGGCAATGCGAGCATCAACGCTGTTGCTGGTTACCTCTGGTACAGCGACACTTGAGGCGGCATGTATCGGCACACCGATGATTATCGTCTTTCGGACCGCTTCACTTAACTGGCACATCGTCAGGTCATTGACGCCTTTGGAACGGAGCGGACTCCCCAATCTTATCGCAGGACGAGACATTGTGCCAGAGCTCCTACAGACTGAGCTGACACCATCTGCTTTGACGAATCTGTCCCTCGATTTCCTACAGAATCCGCAAAAACGAGAGACACAACGGGAGGCACTCCAAAAGGTGCACGCACAACTCGGGACAGCGGGTGCCGCTGAACGTACGGCGGACTTGGTTTTCTCAATGATTCACCAAGCGTAAAGGCAAGCCATTGAAGCCGTATCAGTTTTTGCTTAAGGTCCGCACGTGCCGTTGTGGCGTGCTACTGGCACTGGTAGTAGATTTCAGAATTATTGGACAGTTTCAATCAAACATTCTCTCATGTCCGTTAGCGTCCTTTGGACTGGCACAAACTAACAGTTTATGCTACAAAGATGAAACTTACACATTTACGCGACCTTGCTTCGCTACAGCAGAGAATTCTCGCCACGCCTCTACGCTTTCTATTAATTCCATTGAGTTGGCTCTATGCGGCAAGCGTCCAACTACGGAATATCTTATACACATACGGGATATTCAAAGCGCGTAAGTTACCATGCCGAGTCATCAGTGTCGGTAATATTGTTGTTGGGGGGACAGGTAAAACACCTGCTATTATCGCCATTGCGAAACATCTCCAAAGAGAGGGGATGCGGGTCGCCATTCTGCTGCGCGGGTATAAACGTCATGTTCGAGAAAAAGTGACAATTGTCTCGGACGGCGAAAAAGTGTGCGCCTCTCCTGTAGAAAGCGGTGATGAAGCTTACATGCTGGCGAAACACCTCAGGAGTGTCCCAATTATTGTAGGTAAACGCCGCTATTCGGCAGGTCAGGTTGCACTCGAACGTTTTCAGGTAGATGTCCTACTCTTAGATGATGGATTTCAGCATCGGCAACTCGCACGCGATGTCGATATCCTTACTATTCCCACGACACATCCCTTCGGGAGTCCAGAGCAATTACTACCCGCGGGAACCCTACGTGAACCACTCACCGCCCTACGACGCGCAGATCTCATCTTACTGACGCATGCGGACATACCCAACATATCCGTACATATCAAAAAATTGGTGAAACCGTTAGCACCGAGCACACCGGTGTTGACAAGCGCTCACCAGCCAACACACCTCTACCCGTTAGCTGTCAGCAATCAGCGGAATAGTAGTCAGCAAGAGGGGGCAGGTTTATCAGAAAATCTCTTCGCTGAAAACCGACCACCGATAACCAATAACTACGATATAAAAGAAATTGAGGGGAAACGGGTTCTCGCAGTGTGTGGCATTGGAAATCCAGACGCGTTTGTTGCGACCCTCACGCAATGTTGCGTTGCAGGCGTGGAACTGCTGGCATTTCCGGATCACCACGTCTATACAGAAACCGACAAACAGCAGATAGAAATGGCTTTTCAAGAAACAGCGGTAGATCTGATTGTCACTACACAGAAAGACGAGCAGAAATTAGCTGGCTTTGTAGACAACTGGAAACTGCCGATAGTCGTTTTAGCGGTTGGGCTGGTTATTACGGAAGGGGATGAGGTATTTAATGATGTGTTGCTGGGTTCCAGGTGAATTGCATTGTCCCGCAAGTCTCTATAAGTTTACTTACCCTAAAGAGTCGGATTCGGAGATCCTTTCTACAGGAGACTAAATCGTCTTACGTTGTCGGTCAAGCCATTTGACAGAAAAATGGAGCAGATTTTCCATCATTTTATCGTTGACTTGGACATCTGCTTGCGTTTCATTCTTCAAACTGGTGACGATGTATAATCCCTTCTGAAATGGAAGAAGTAGTAGTGCGGAGGCCTCTTCAAACCCATTCCCTTGAAGACCTACCGCAGCCGAGTTAATTTTAGCGAGAGAGGTCCATTTCCCAAGAGGATCCAACCACATATCATCCAATCGAATAAAGGGTTGGTCTTGCGTTTCTGGATTGGCATGATTCCCATTAAGTGGATTCGGATATTGGAAAATACGTGAGCGCTTCCCTTGGGATGTAGGAGAAAGTTCATAAGTCTCTTCACATTCAACGCCGGTGAGCGGTTCCGGAATCCATCCGGTGCCGCGGCGCTGTTTGGCACTGGCTTTGACATCTTGTCCGGAAACGATGACAATCCCGCCTTGGCTGACGAAATTTTTAATGCGATGTTCAGTATCTATGTTTAACCGATAGCCGGCTTTGTAAATTTCGCCATTGCCAATCCATAAAATATCGGTCTTTGTCAACCGATCCGTTCGCAAAGACTGAACAGCGTTGTAAATTATATGATGATCCTGAACGTATTCAAACCGTTCGAGGACCGGGAACTCAACGGAGGATGTATTTCCAGTGAGTGCCATGAGTTTAAGCGGCATTGCGATCTCGACTTCCGAACGTTTTGTATCAACCGTTTCGGAAAGCCCATTTCCCGATTTCCAAATTGCGGCATTTATGCCCCTCACAATTCGATTCCGCATCCGTTTTCGGCGACGTGTTCGCCGTTCCGCAGTATTTAAACTGCGTGATTGGGGATAAACCAGGGGTGCTAACGCCGCGTGTCGGACTGGATTGCTGTGTATCTGCTCAACGAGGGAAGCGTGCGATGTAATTCGGGCGCGGTTTATCGGTAGAAGCCGCTTGTAAACAGGGAATCCATGACGGAGTTTGTTATCAAAACGACGAAATGCGTTTTCAACGTCCCATCTTCGGCTATAACTCGCATCAATTGCCTTTAAATCAATACGTTCTTCATTGATATTTGTCACATATCCGTGAACAACGTTGATACCGTGGATAGGATTGCCATCTTTGTCTGTAATAGCGATGTCTTCCGTATCACGCATGTCTAAAATGGTGTCTGTCAAGCCGGTAAGACTGAAAAGTTCGGGCTGGTATTTCTCTGCACTTTCCACTATTATGCAGTAGCGTCGCGGGAAAACAATATCTGCGTCGCGGAAGGAGCGAAACTTGAACCAAATTTTTTTGTAATTGTTTATGGCGCGCGTGTCTCGAACGGCGACGCGCTCGAAAGGTTCTACGTTATGTTTAACAACAGGTTCTACCTCAAGTCTTTGAACGCTGAAGGCACCGATATGGTATTTGAATTTATAATCCTTTTCCCACTTCGGTGAGTCCTCTGTCAACCGGATGCGCCCCAGTTGGATTGTATAGGGTGTATTGTTTTCAAAGATGATTTCATTGCCTTCTGCACGACACCGCAATCCGCGATCATCTCGGCGGTTAAGTTGTGCCAGATCCTTCTTAAATTCATGTTCATATTCCCATTCGTCTGTGTAGCCGTTGTTGTCATCATCTTTCACATCCATGAGCGCGATATGTTTGCTATTGTAGTCTTTGAGGAGAGCTGTGTACTCGGCGGTATGTTCATCGAAACGGACTCGGACTTTGACCCGTGTTCCAATCAGGCGTTCGATCAAACGTTCATAACTCTCCTGCTCCAGGTAGCTTGTAGATTCTTCTTCCAATCTATCGAGCCTTTGTTCCAGATTGCCGCCACCCTCCTCATATACTTCAGCGTATCTCCCTAAACGCTTATCTGCCCCTTTTCTGAAACTGCTCCACGCCATGCTAATGGCTTCCTTCAATGCTTCATTGAGAGCGATGAACATATTCCGGATTTTTCGCCCAATCTTGTAGATAATAGGCGGATGGTGGACGCGCTCAAGTTCCCATGCGCGTTCTCTGAGTTCACGCTCATTCATGGAATCATGGTAACGGATGTATGCAACAATCCCCTCATCACGTTCTGCATTCGTGAAAATATAACTTGGGGCATGTCCACGTTGACGGGATTCTTCAGAGATAATCTCCATCCCCGTGAATTCCAGTCGCATGGTGCCTCGGTAACGTCTGCCGTCTTTCATCTGAAAAACGACGTATTTATTCAGGAGTTTCTTAAGAAGTTTGTCCTTTTTAAACAGCCTGATTATATATCCGATGCTACTGATTAGAAAGACGAGAAGGATAACTCCGATGTAGACCTGTGAGTTTGACCACCAACTCCGCGCCTGTTTTTGGACCTCCTCAACGACATTCGATTCTTGTCCGAACGCTGCGTGCGAAAGAATGAAAAAGATTGAGGCAAGAATTAAGCATGCTATTTTCCCTACAGAGATTTTGAAGAAACACCTAAGTAAAAACCCCCTACGGGGTGGAGAGCGGAATATGAATGTATCTATAAAGCCTTTCATCCTCAAGCCCCCATTTTTTTCTACAGAGATTTGACCCCTAAACCCCATTATCAAGGCGATAGGGTTGAAGAAACCTCTTAACCGACGACCAACAACTTTAACCATTAATAAATATGGACTCCGTTTTCGGCGGCGATCCGCCGGACATTCGCGTTCGCAAGTGGGATTTTCTCCGTAGGGAGATGTTCTATCAATCCGTAACCATCCGGATAGAGCGCATCAAAACGTTTTAATGCTACACCCAGTGCCAATTCACCTTCGCCAGGCACCTCCTCATTGAGATGGAGCACCAAACCGTTCTGGACGCTGATGTCCTTGATATGAGCCATCGGTGCGATCTGTCCCATGACGTCAAAAATGTGGTTAAGCCGTGCCTCGCTCTGATAGACCTGCCGAAGCGTTTGAAAGTGATTGACGAAATCCATGACGATGCGAAGCCTCTCGGAACCGACACGCTCCACTACCTCTCGACAGGTTTCGGGTGAATCCATGATTGAAACTGCATGTGTTTCCATAACAAGCGTCAGTTCGTGCCGTTCAGCATGCTCTGCAATCGGTTTCAAGGTGTCAATCAAACGTTCCATTGATTCCGGTAGATGGTTATCTCGATGAGATGTCCAAGCACCATCGGGGTTGAGGCTACCTGCGCGAAATAGATAATGGTGTGCATTGAGAGATGCGGCAGTTGCCATGCCGCGCTGGACGCTGGCAATACCCGCTTCCCGGACAGCGACATCTGGATGAAATAGGCATTCCTCGTAAGTGATGCCGAATTGCACGAGGTCAAGTTTCGCGGCTTCTAACATCTGCACACAGCGAGTCATCGCATCTGGTGGTACAGATGGAATCTCTGCGCTACGGAAATGGAAACTTAAACCGGTAAATTCCAACGCCTTGATTCTATCGATCTCATTCGATGTGAGGGTGCGAAAATCCCCACTAATTCCAACAACACCCAGTCTCATATTTCTAATTTTCCTTGCGGTTCGATTGGGTTAATTAGGTAAATACGTCACTCGACGTATACCCGCCCTCCGCTACGCTTACGGGCTACCGTGTTAGTTTAATGTTTTGAAAACAGGACTTACGCAAATTTAGCAAGTATCAGACATTTGGACGCAAAAAATGGTACTTTCCATATTTTTAACCCCCTAAATCCCCTTATCAGGGGGACTTTAAGAAGGAATGTGTAAGTCGTAAAAAATAAAAGAAATGTCAAAATTCCACAACCCAGTTGAGACTCCCGCACAAAAACACTCCGGTTCACCAGAAGCCTCTTTACCGACGGCTGATGGAAGCTGACGGCTGATGGCTATCCTTCAGTTTTTCCAGAAGGGTTCTTGCCTGTCGGAGGTCTTTCGTATCAAAACCCTCCGAAAACCACATATATATCGGTCTCAGCAAATTGTATGCCTCCCGATAACGGTCTTGCGTGCACCACAATTCGCTCAAACTGAGGGCGGCTCGGAGCTCCCACGATTTTGCGCCTTGGCGCCGCGCTATGGCTAACGCCTCCTGAAAATAGGATTCAGCCTTTGTAACAGCAGAAGTAACGTCCTTTCCGCCAACCGCCTTGGTTTCTTTACCGAGGACGAGACAAAGTTCACCTTTCCGACGGGTGAGTTCCGCATCATAGGTACGCTCGCCCGTTCTTGTAACGACACTCAAGGCGGAATCGAGTGTTTGCAAGGCTAATGTATACTGTCCCGCGCGTTGATAGGCTTGTGCGAGCAGGGTAAGGAAAAGCGGCAGTTGCAATTCAGCCCGGGTCTTCTCCCATGCCGCAATGCCCTTACGGATCATTGCGATACCCTCTTCCGACCGATTCAACTCTGTGAGTGCCCACCCCTTCATCACTGTTGCGGCGGCTTCCCACAGGGAAAATCCGTGTTCCTGACATATCTGTAGCATTTGTGTTGCAGTGGTCTCCACCTCTTCTGCTTTTTCTTGGTGCTGATAAAGCACAGATTTAAAATGGAGCAATACAGCATCACTAAAAGGATGACTCCTGTTTTTCCCAATTCTTGCGGCTTCCGCAACTCGTCCTTCCGCCTGGACGGGATAGCCGAGACACCATAAGAGCGGCGCAGAATAGGCGAGCAGTGTCATCCCGGGATCCGCTACGAAGTGTAAGAACGTCGGGACGGGATGGTGCTGCGGCTGATAGAGTTCAATACCTGCCTCAAGATGTGCCAATGCATCTCTGAATTCGCTTAAATAGTAAAGCGTTGCGCCGAGTGCTCGATGCGCCTCTACCTCAAAAGCTGGATCTCCGGTTTGCTGTGCAATCACAAAACACTGTTCACCGAGTTCACGTGCGGAGAGGAATCGTCCGCGCACGAGATGAGAGAGCCATAATCCGAATAGTATCGGAAAGCGGAGATCCTTTATACGATCAAGCGAAGCATCAGCATCTTTTTTTAAAGTCGGTTCCTGACTCTCAAGTGTTTCCAGTAGTTCCCTCGCTCGCGTATAGG
Organism: Candidatus Poribacteria bacterium; assembly: GCA_965220065.1. Taxonomy (GTDB): domain Bacteria; phylum Poribacteria; class WGA-4E; order WGA-4E; family WGA-3G; genus WGA-3G. The sequence goes on along the minus strand of OZ244804.1, from coordinate 583,614 downwards.
CGACCTCTACCTCCGGGGCAGCATACCCTTTTGTCGCAATGAGCGCGCTCCCAAGAATTGTCCGTAGCTCCAATTCTCGCTGAGCAGTAGCCTCCGACTCTCGTGTGCTGGCGTTCATCGAAAGTTTTTCAAGTGCCGCGAGTCCCTGTGTGATATGGCGAATACCCTCCACGTTTGCGGAACGTTCAAGTGCGCGTTGCCCAGCACGGTGCCAATAGTCAATCGCTTTGTCAGGGAGACCCGCTTCGGTATAATGATAAGCGACCAGCTCCGGTTGGAAACCACCACCGTCTTGCAATACCTCTGCAATTTGTTGATGATACTGCTGTCGCCTACTCCTAAGTAGAGATTGATAGGCGGTTTCACGCAGGAGTGGATGCCGGAACGTATAGCGTAGTTGATTGTCAGCGACTTGATTCCGATTGAGGATGTAGGCGTTTACGAGCTTGTTCAATTCACCTCTCAACAATGCGAAATCCGTGAAAAGACGATTCCCTACATAAAGTCCAGAAGCAACCTCGTGTAATAACTCAGCTGTCCATTCCCTTCCAAGCGTTGCACCGAGTTGGACGATTTCCTTGGCAGCACCGAGTTCGTCTAATTTCGCTGTCAGTAGATCCTGTAGTGTTACAGGCACCTCCATTGTTTGCGAATGTGGACCCGTTCCATCGGACACGTCAGAAGCCAATGTCAACGGATCGCCTTCCAACATCATCTGGGTGAGTTCCTCAACAAATAGAGGGACACCCTCGGTCATTTCGACAATCCGTGTCAGTGCCTCCGATGGCAGTGCCGTGTCCCCTGCGACGTGCTGAATCATCTCCTCCACCTGTGGAGGCGTAAGTGCTGCCAACGGTAGTGCATTTGCCCACTCTGGATGTAAAAGTTGTTCCAGCATTTCTCTATCAAGGACAGAACTCTCGATATCACTATCGGAGATTTCATCCTGTAGCGGCTGTTCGTCTTCTTCAGGTTGTGAACTCTGCCGAAAATGTTGTGTATCGGGGCGACAGGACAGAACCGCGAAAATCCGAGCATTTTCGATCCGTGTAATTAAAAGTGTAAGAAATTCTATGCTGGAAGGATCAATCCAGTGCAGATCTTCAACGACAAAAAGTATCGGCTTCTGTTCAGCCATCTTCAGTAGCACTTGAACGAGTACTTCCAAAGTTTGTTGTCGACGCTGTCTGCGTCTCCAGCCTGAGGGATATGTGTCTTGTTCAACAGGTCTACCATACGGGCGAGCCCCTACACCGGTTCCCGTTTGTTGTTGTACCTCAAAGGGTATCTCCAATAATTCGGCGAGAAGTGGCAGCGTCTCTGGCGCGTGCTCTTGTCCCTCACGATCAAAATCTGAAGGAGATGCTGTACCGCCTCCGACGGTCGGGATATTGTAATCGCGCAGTAAATTCTCAAGTTTGTCAAGGCGCGTCTGTGCGGTATCGGTGTTGGCAAACTGTACAACGTGCTCTTGGAACAGCGAAAGAATAGGATAGAGCGGACTATTCTGGTAATAGGGAGAGCACCTACATTCCACAATCACCGCTTCAGGGGAGTATTCGACATACTCTTGAATGAGTTGCAAACATCTCGACTTTCCGATGCCGGCTTCCCCTTCAATCAGCAGGGCTTGCCCTTTAGATGCCAGTACCTGTGACCATCCCTGCTTGAGCAATTCAACCTCGCGCTCCCGTCCGATTAAAGGCGTCAATCCACTTTCACTGGCAATATCCAATCGGCTCTGTGCGGGAATTTCACCCGACACTTGATACACATTCACAGGTTGCGAAATGCCACGAAGTAGAGAAGCACCGAGGGTGGCGGTATAAAAGAAACCTTCAACCAATTGATGTGTTGTTTCCCCAATGACAATGCTGTTCGGTGTTGCCAACTCTTGCATTCTTGCGGCGAGATTCGGCGTTTTACCGACGATGTCAATCGCCTCTGGAGATTCTTCCGCTGATATATGCCAGACGACAACAAGTCCTGTATCAATACTCAGTCGGACGTTGATTTCAACACCAAAGGTAGCCTGTAGATACGGGTTCAGCGTCTCAATAGCGGCAACGATACCTAACGCGGCTCGCACGGCGCGATGTGCGGTGTCTTCGTGGGCAATTGGATAACCGAAATAAACGAGGATACCATCACCGAAGTAGCGTGCGATATGTCCACTTTGTGCTAAAACCACCTCCATGATACATGTCCGGTATACCTCTAAAAGATTTCGGAGTTCTTCGGGATCCAATTTTTCGGTGAATGCAGTGGAGTCAACAATATCACAGAAAAGGACGGTTAACTGGCGACGTTCTGCCCCATGCGGTAATGTTTGCTCAACGACAGCGGTATCTACTGCCGGAATTTGACGTGAACGTACCGGACTCTCAAGGGACGTTCCACATTCACCACAAAATTTGAAGGACGGATTCAGGAATCCACAATTTGGACAGCGTTTGTGATGCATATTTCTAAATGGTTATCGGTTATCGGTTTTCAGTTATCGGTTAAAGAGGGATATGGTTTAACAAAACCCTCTTGTGACCCAGAACCGAGACCCGACAGGGTTGCGTAGCAACCTGCACCGAAAACTATAAACTATTTTCTAAACTGATTCAGGTATTCTTCCAACTCCGCATCTCTCGGATCCAATTTATATGCCTCTTGATAATAATCGAGTGCTTTATCCGTTCTACCTACCTTCATATAAAATGACCCGAGGTTGCGGTATGCAACGCTATGCGTAGGTTTCAGATCCAAAGCCCGGATGTAATGGTCGCGAGCGCGCAGCATATAGATTTTCGTTTGTCCAATCAGAACGTTAAGCGTTGTTTCATTTTCCCAACGCTGTCTATATACCTCTCCACCGAGTTGTGTCGCCTCTTCCTCAATAGCATCAGCGACCGCTTCATCTCGTGTTTTGAGCGTGATGGCACCGGAACCTGTTTTGTCAACAGCGACTTTAAGTTCGGAGATTGCCTGATCAATAGTGTTGTCTCTCAACTCCTGCTCCCACGATGGCCAACTCGGTCCGGCGTATTTGAGACCTTGCTCGTAGTAAACGGTCCCAAGATCGTTATAGATTTCAGCGTTTTCGGGACGCATCTTTAACGCTTCGCTGTAAAGTTCAATGGCTTGTTGATATTTTCCAGCGTTGAACGCATCGGTAGCATGCGTTCGGAGTTGCTTGAATTCTTCACTTTCCAAATTAACGGCGATTCCCAATTCTGCCTTGTCTCTGCCGAAGAAGTAGATACCACCAATGAGCAGGATAGCAAGACAGACGGCGATGAGTGTCGGTAGTTGCAATTTCATGTTTTTAATGTTCCTTGCGGTTCGGTCAGATGGGTTACGATATTCTTGTTTCTTTGCGTTATCCGCCTGCGCCGTTGTTGCAGGCTACGCGATTTGGGTTTTGGTTAACTGAAGTCTCTTGTAACCGAAAACTGAAAACTGAAAACTGACTACTATAAAAACACTTATCTCCGCCGATTGTTTCTATTAAAAAAAGTGACAGGGATAGCTTGATGGACGCCGTCCCGTTGAAAATAAACTTGTGCTCTACTTTGGGTACGGATACGGTCATCCATAACTTTAAAGATTTCAAGCGAAGGAATCAAGGTATCGTCAATTTGGTAGATAAAATCCCCACGTTCCAACGCGCTCGCCAACCCACTGTCCTTATCAACGTGCGTGACAATAATACCGCGCTGATTATATTTTCGCGCCATCGCCTTATCTGGCTGGGCGAGTGTTATCCCCCATCCGGGTGGTGCATAATTCCACTGCCTGGTTTTCAGTGTGAATTCAGTCTGCCTCCTTTTCCCACGTCGGATGAACTCACATTGGACGGGTTGATTGAGTGGCAGTAGACGCGTGCGTGCGTTAAAGTCCTGTTCGTCCTTTATCCGTTGTCCTGAAATGGCTACAATGACATCTCCCCGTTTAATACCTGTATCAGCAAAAGGGCTGTGTTTTCCTATTTCCGATACCAAAATGCCGGTGTTGCGCGACATGGACAATTTTTCTGCCAACTCTTCAGTTACGGGCTGGACCTCCACGTCAAAGTAGGGTGGAATAACACTGCCGTACTCGGTAATCTGTCGGACGACCCGCCTCGCCTTATTGACAGGGATCGCGAAACCCACACCTTGTGAGCCACCGCTGGTGGAACGGATGACGGTGTTTATACCGATAAGTTCACCGTGGATGTTTACCAACGCGCCGCCACTGTTGCCGGGATTAATGGAAGCGTCTGTTTGAATCAGATCTTCATGATACAAATCCTCGACTGTGAGAATGCGTTGTGTTGCACTCACGATACCAGCTGTGACCGTGGGTTGCGCATCACCTAACGACAAACCGAAAGGATTTCCGATCGCCACAACCCATTCACCTATCAGAAGGGAATCGGAATCGCCCCACTGAATTTCTGGTAGGGACAGCCCATCGGTATCAACCTCTAAGAGGGCAAGATCTGAGAAAAGGTCGTATCCGACAACCTGTGCATCAAATTCCCGTCCATCAGGGATCGTGACGGTAATTTTATCGGCATCTCTGATGACGTGATGGTTTGTCAGGATGTGTCCTTTCTTATCTACAATAACGCCAGAACCGACCTCTCGTAAGGCACGTCGTCTGCGAGGAAGCGTAATCTCGCCCCAGAACCATTCATCAAAGGACGTACGCGTTTCAACGCTCCGGACGGCACTGATATTGACGACTGCGGGACTCGCATTCGCTACCGCTGTGACAATTGCGGTGCGCCGCGATGCTGTGACTGCATCCTGGGCAGATTCTCTATTGGTCCCCGCACTGTAGGCAGTGCTCCAAAGCGTTCCTACAAGTATTGAAATGAGGATTAAGAGTTTAATTGGGTAATGTGTCGTGCCCATAACTTAACGCTTGATCATCAATTCGTGCTTTAACATTTTATTTGAGTCGGGTTGATGGTCAAAGTTTGAGAGAAATGCGATATCCCTCTAACCCTGGATCGGTATCAACAATTTCTTGAACGGCTTCCGATGTTCTCCGTTTGGCAGGAAAATCGTCAGTACTCGCACACCGGAGTGCGACTCTTGCACCGACTGCACTGGCAGCCCGTAGATTCTCCAATTCCACCTTATCCAGCGTATCATACGCCGTATGTCCGAAACCTCTACCACCAGGCGGAGCATCTGGGTCGCCCATGTGGCTTGAAGGCACACCCTTGAGGAAAAATGGGAAATGGTCAGAGTAGGAGTGTACCTTTTGTCCAACCGGCATTTCAGTGTGCATCTGCTCGCGTGCGGTGTTAAAGAAGGATTCCAATGCGTCCCAACGATGGAGGACTATACCCTTACGACTTGAGCCGCCCGCGGCATCCATATTGAGCATAAACCGAATGTTATCCAACTCCGAGGCGTGTGCATCGACATAACGAAATGCACCTGTCAATCCGATTTCCTCTGTTCCGAAAGCGATAAAACGGACGGTACACTTCAGCGCATCCGCGGCATAAGTAGATAGCACACGCGATGCTTCTATGACAGATACCATCCCCGAAGCGGGGTCATGTGCACCTTGCGAAATATCGTGTCCGTCGTAATGGCACCCCACAATCACCATCTCCTCGGCGTTCTCATGACCGGGTAAATCTGCGACGACATTCCACGAGGTCCGTGGCTCATTGATATCGGTTGTCTGGAGTTTGAGTGTTACCTTTCCATTCCGTCGTGCTATCAATCGCGCTAAGAATTCGCCATCCTCTTTGCAAACGGATATGCCGGGGATAGGGGCGCGTCTGTCATTTTGAAGGCTTCCCGTTTCGGGTCCGACGCCGGGGTGTTCACTGACAAAAATGAATCCACTCGCACCGGCGAGCACGGCGCGTTCAAACTTCTCCTTACGGTGTACCCATCTTCCGAGATCAGGTGGTGAGGCACTCTTCGCCATAACCAGTGTATCGGTAGCCGTATCGCCGAGTGCAGTGTATTCGTCAGGGCTTCCACATCCAACAGAGACCAGCTCCGTAGTGATGGCAGCAGCGGGACAGTAGGGAAGCGATATGCAGTGCAGTGTTCGACGAATCGGTTCGATAACCTCAAGCGTCGCCGTGCCACGTGTCCAGCCAGCGTAGGGATACGTTTCAAGTTTGACATTCTGGAGTCCGTAACGTTTGAAACACGCGGCGATGAAGTTTGCGGCTTCATATTCCTCAGGGGTCCCCGCGAACCGAGCACCGTATTCATCGCACAAGACTGTCAGATTGTCCATTACTTCTTGTGAAGTATAAATGTCACCGACCATCTGCTGATCAAGCTGCAAATAAGGGTTCTTCTTGCTCATAATTTTTAATTTTACCTTGCGGTTCGGTCAGGTGAATTTGATAAATAATGTGCCTTTACGTAGATCCACCCGCGCCGTTGTTGCGGGCTACGGGTTTGGGCTAACGAAACTCTCTTAACCGACAACCGACTGTTAATTGCTATTTTACCTTGTGAAGGAATACGTCCGTTTCAACTCTCAACGGTGTTCCTTAAACCCGCCTGCGCCGATGTTGCAGGCGGCGTGTCTGGTAGAGGTAGAAAGTTGGAATCCGACTGGGTTTGAAGAGGTGGTAGCGTTTCCATCCGTGCGTTGGCAATCTTTTTTAATTGCCACGGGTCAAGGATCCGAATCCGCCGAAACCCTTTCTCGATTATCTGATGCTGTTTAAACTGGTTTAGAAGTGTCTCCATCTTTTCAACGGAGCTGCCGATTAATTGTGCCAATCGCTTTGTCGAGAGTTTACGTAAGACACACTGCGAACTACGTCCCATTGCTGTACGCCTATATTCCGGGGCATCGGCGCAGTTTTGTAACAGCAGCGCGAGTCGGGACGCAGGGCTTCGGAACGCGATGTTCAGAAAAGGGTTCGTCATTCCCCGACGCGGTTTCTGACATGCGGTTACGATATTAAAATACCCTGATTTCTCCGAACCCCAGCGTAGATGCCTCCTTATAAGATTCCCTAAAGTTTTCTGTGGCGGCATCACCAAATGCGGTTTTCGTTTCAAAAAATATTGGAAATTCTTTACAGGAACGACTCCGACAACCGCTTCTGTAAGCGTCTCAGCGGTGACATTCGGGTGTGCTTCGTCATTTTCCCATCCGACTGCCCCAAAAAACTCACCGGGTTCCAAAACGTCCAAGGTGATAGCATCACCTTCAGGTGGCGTTTGATAAATTTTGATACGACCTTCCTTCAATAGATAAACGCCTTCGGCAGCGAGCGTATCCCCGTGTTCTAACTCAACGAAAGTCGTTATTCGTGCAAGCGCGTCGGCATCCGCTTCAGAGACCAGGTCCCGGAAGATGTCTATCTGTTTAACGCACCAAAACCTTTCTGGTATTTTTTGTTGTGTCACCATGCTACGATCACCCTATCGGTTTCTGGTTAAACCTGGACTCTTTTGGGACCATGACCGTTCACTGAAGATTGCAGTGTTCTTTTTCCTTAATTATACCGGTACGTTGCCAATAAAGCAAGGAAAATATAGTTGGGGCAGGGGATCTGGTTCTGGTCTGCCTCGCAGTGAGAGTTGTCTGAATCAGGATTTACAGGATTAGAGGATTTGCAGGATTATGGCGATCAATTGTCGGAGCTGGTGATTATTTCAAGAGAATCTCTCCGTCAAAATCTGGAATCTCATGGTGGAACTGACGATTACCGTTGTTAACCCCCATACTGCTGTCATCGAAAGTGATGGTTTGCTTGGAACCGCTACGATTATACACAGCCCAACCTTTTTCAAATTCGCGGGCAAAAAGACCTACCATGCCTTGATACTGGACTGCTGTTTCTTGGATGGGTTGTCCAAGATCGGCCTCTCGCCGGAAATTAACAAAGTAATTAGTATTACACAATGCGTCCGGATTATAACGTTTTTCATAGTATATTTTCCCTCTGTAGGTATATTCTCAAAGGGTTCGGTGTGATCGCTATTTTATCAGAGATAGGTCTAATGGGCAATTTGAAATTCAATTCACCTTATATTATCGAACTTATGTTAGAATAAATTCCAGATATCCAAACTTTGGACCCCAATGGAATGAGGACTTAACATGCAACACACATCACAGCAAAATGATTGGTTGGTTCACCCTTTTTGTCAGCCCGCTTCAGTAGAGGAAACGGACAATCGGCTTATTCTCAATAATGGACTCATTCGACGGACATTCGTCACTTCACCTAATTTCGCAACGGTCGATTATACCAATCAAATTACTGATAGCAGTCTTCTCCGTGGCATTAAACCAGAGGTAATACTTACGATTGATGGGCACCCATTTGAAGTGGGTGGCTTGAAAGGACAACCCGACTACGCTTATCTTGATTCGGATTGGATTGCGGACTTGACCAGTGACCAAAACGCATTTCAATTTCGTGAATATCGTGTCGATGAAACTGAAATCCGCTATCCGTGGGTACGTAGGCGATCTGCTACATCATCGGTATATCCACCAGAAGGTGTGACGCTGATCGTTGAATTCGCGTCCCCACCATCCGTGGATGCGATTAGGATTTGTGTGCATTATGAACTATACAAAGGCATTCCGGTACTGTCCAAGTGGGTTACTGTTCGTAATGAGGGGCAAAAACCGATTCAACTGGATGCCTTAAACTGTGAAATCCTCGCGATCAACGAAGAAGAAAAACATCGTCTACATGTCGAAAGCGATTATGCCTTCAGTGGGATGGAAACGACACAGTGGGGACCAGATGCGGATTACAAGACACAGGTCGATTACCACTATCAGATGCCACTCTTAATGACGAGTCATTATCCACTCGGTCCAGGCGTGCTTCTTCAGCCCGGGGAAACTTTCAGAAGTTTTCGCACCTTTGAAATTCTGCATGATACTGATGATCGTGAACGAAAAGGACTCGCACACCGTAAGATGTATCGCACGGTCGCACCACAGGTCACGGAGAATCCGATTCTAATGCACGTTCGGAGTGCCGAGTCGGACGCTCTCTGTTTAGCGATCGATCAATGTGCAGAGGTCGGATTTGAAATGGTAATTATGACCTTCGGGAGTGGTTTCGATATTGAAAGCGAAGACGTGGAATACATCGCTGTAATGAAGGAATTGACGGATTATGCACATAGTAAAGGGATTCAATTCGGTGGATATACTTTGATGTGTGCTTCTCGGAATGTGGGTGACGACTTCAACTGTATTGACCCGGACACCGGACAACCCGGAAGTAGGTTTGGACAGAGTGCTTGTCTTGCCAGCAGGTGGGCAGATGGTTATTTCCAACGAGTGCTAAATTTCATGGATGAAACCGGAATGGATGTCATAGAGACTGATGGTCCTTATCACGGTGATGTCTGTGCCGCAACGACGCACGAACACCATAACGGTTTGGAGGATTCACAGTTGCGTCAGTGGGAAGCGTGCGTTCGTTTTTATCACGAATGTCGAGCACGCGGTATCTATATCAATTCCCCAGATCAGTATTACCTCAACGGCTCAAACAAATGCGGTATGGGGTATCGCGAAACGAATTTCAGCTTGCCCCGTGAGCGACAAATTTTAATTGCCCGACAGAATATCTACGACGGAACTTATGAAAAGACACCGAGTATGGGCTGGATGTTCGTTCCCTTGGTAGAGTACCATGGAGGTGGTGCAGCTGCAACATTTGAACCGCTTTGTGAACACCTCGATGACTACGAATCACATTTAGCACAGAACTTCGGCAGTGGTGTGATTGCATGCTATCGCGGTCCTCGGCTTTTTGATACTGAACAAACGAAAGTCGTAGTGAAAAAATGGGTTGACTTCTACAAAAGGTATCGCCCGATATTGGATTCTGACCTGATTCACGTGCGCCGCCCGGATGGACGCTCTATTGATTGTGTGCTTCACGTGAACCCGCAAATCAGTCCCTGTGGATTAGCAATGCTCTATAATCCTACGCCGACAGCGCAACAGATCACTTTGAAATTACCGCTCTATTATACTGGGTTGTCTAAAAGTGCCAAGATTCGTGAAAAAGAAGGGGGACCCAAACGGTATGAAATTGACCGGAATTACAACGTTGAGATTCCAATTAAAATGAAGCCCAAAAGCGTTAGTTATCTCGTTATTGAACCTGATTGAATTCAATCGTCCGTGCTAAAAGACAGCGTAACCCGTGATAGGATTACGCTCGATTAACCCCTACATTTACAAATGGAGGTGAAAATGAGATCCATCCGATTAGCAAAAGCAATTTTGGTGTGTGCAGCCCTAATCTGCATCAGTTTCATGATTCCGAATCTAAGTTCTGCCAAGCTCGATGCGGACACACTCTTGGGAATATGGTTTTTTGATGAAGGTAAAGGCGGTGAGGCAAAGGATTCCTCCGAAAATGGCAATGATGGAAAGATTGTTGATGCCCAATGGGTCGATGGCAAATTTGAAGGGGCTTTAAAGTTTGAAGGTGGTGCGCATGTTGCTGTCGGTGATTTTTCTGACTACGAAGATGAAGTGTCAATCGTTGCTTTTATTAAAACGCCTGCCGCCCCTGCATGGTCTGACATCATCGTAGGTCCCTGTGGCGACGTTATCTTGACATTAAGGGATCACAAGTTAAATTTCGCGGGACAGTGTGCCCAACCGATTCCCCATAATACATGGTCTAAATCCTTGCTGAACGATGATAAGTGGCATCAGATTGCGGGTACTTATGACGGTAAAGAGGTGAAGGTCTATGTCGATGGTGAAGAAGAAGCATCTAATGCCGCCGCGGGCCCATTTAAAACAGGACCGAAGTTTATCGGTTCCAGAGACGATAAACAGGAGGCATTCACAGGTCTCATTGATGAGATCGCATTTTTTAATGTCGCACTCACAGGTGCTGATGTGAAAGCGATTGCGGACAGTGGATTATCTGTCGCACTCGGTTTTGCCGCGGTTTCCCCTCAAGCGAAACTGGCGACGGCTTGGGCAAAATTGAAAGCGGAACGCTAAACTGCTAAAGATATTAGCTTGGGTATGTTGTGGATTAACGCTGAATGTGTAGAGGACATCTGTTGGTGCTAAACGAAGCGTCAGAGATCAGAGGGGTTTGCAACAAGCCGCCAATGTTGACTGCACTCCAACGGCCAATCGGTACAGATAGCGTCCATTTTGATGGCGCGGGCTTTGTCCCAAGTGTCAGGTTGCTGCTCGCCGATATGCAAGCCGAGCCAGACCTGCTTACCAAGCTTATGCGCCTGTTCCATCCCTTCCGCAGTCGGAACGAAGTGCACCCAAAGGCAGTCTGCCAGCGGATCATGCAGAGCCGCAGTGAACTGCTCGGCTTCACTACTATTTAGATAAACCGTGGTTTGCAACTTCGGATTGGCTTGTTTAAAGCGATGACTCGAATCGCTGGGTTGACCGAACGCACAAAGCTGATCAAACAGTTCGTATTTTTCGACGAGTCGCACGATGTTCTTCTCAATCCCCGGCGAGATGACCTTCATATTCAGTGCGATGGTCACTGGGGTTCGTTGACGCTCGCGAATGAGTTTGAATACTTCTTCCAATGTCGGCACCTTCTCACCCCTGAAACGCGTATCGAACCAACTTCCGGCGTCCAGTCTACGGATTTCCGCCAACGTCATTTTGATCACTTCACCCGTACCGTTGGTTGTGCGTTCCACAGTTTTGTCGTGAATGACCACCAAGTGTTCGTCGCAGGTCTGATAGACGTCCAACTCTATCGATAATCCCAATTCGATAGCCGCGGCAAAAGCGGGCAAAGTATTCTCGGGCGCGTGCTGCACCAAACCCCGGTGGGCGAGCAAGATTGGATCCGCGACCGACTCATTCGCTATTGGCTCTGGTGGCGCAGCGATCACACACGTAAGCATTAGCATGTTGAAAGACATAATTGACCTCCGGTGGCAAACGAAGTCTTGTCTGAATCATAACACGTTTAGCAAAGACAGTAAAGAAAAAAGATAGGTGTTTTTTTTGAACAAATTCAGCCCTTATTTGCCTAATCTTAAGTAAAGAACGTATGCTCCCACAGAAATTTTCAACGCTTAGAGAGGAAACAGATGAGACGGAAACATGTTATTATAACCCTTTTGCTGTGTACCTTGGTATTTTCACTGACAGTTGTCCTAAATACTTGGACCCAAGATAAGCTCTCACAGGAAGAGAAACGGTTTGATCTTGATCAGAATGATGAACTCAGTGAATCCGAAAAGCAACTTATGTTTAGGGTGATGAGACTCGAAGCCGCCAGAGGCAACAAGTTCAGTGCGCAACAGATCCGTGAAATGCAAAGTGGACAGGGAAATAGATCCCGCCGAAGGGGTGGGTTCGGTGGACGACGCGGTTCCAGAGAGCCCACAGGACCGCGCCTAAACCCGGAGCAGGTCGCATTCAAGGATGGCGCAGCTACAATTCCAGATCGAGAGACCTTTGAAAAGTTATCGTATCAGGGAACAGATGTACGTATTGATACCCAACTGACGGGAATAGAATTTGTAAAATTTCAGATTGAGAGGACGCATACACAAAATCCACAACTTTACTTCATGAATACGGAGACCCATCGCTCCCATGGCAGTTTCATGAGAGCGGCGGGTTTGGAACGAGGTCAAGGGCAGATGCGGGGTGTGCTGAGTTACCGTCCACTCTCCACAGCACCGAATGGCGAACCCGGTGTTTATACCTTTGAGTTTAATCCAAACGATGCATTCCCTTTTGAAGAAATTAAGCTTGCACACGATCTGCTTGTAGCGAAAATGCCCTCACTGAAGAACCGGCTCGGTTACTGTCCTTTATGGGGCGCAATCGATATTTATTTTCACGAAAAAGACCTTTATGACGGAGCGGAATTCCCTGTCTATTTTGAGGACGATCTCTATGCGAATATCGGCTATCTTCCGCTGAATCAAGCAGCGTCGTTCGGGCGGCTGCGTATGTTAGAGATGGGTGAACGTCCTTCACCACGTGACATCGTCATCTGCAAGACACTACCGAACGAGATGTCGCGAGTCGCTGGGATTATAACCGGTGTGCGTCAAACGCCCCTTTCACACGTTAACCTCCGAGCGATTCAAGACAAGGTCCCTAACGCTTTCATCGCTAATGCGTGGGAAAACAACGAAGTTGCGCCACTCATTGATAGATATGTCTATTACGAGGTGAGTGCCGATGGTTTCGAGATTAGGGAGGCAACATTTAAGGAGGTAGAGACACATTTCAGCGATTTACGTCCCTCGAGGACACAGAAACCTGCGCGAGATCTCTCTGTTACGAAGGTGCTGCCCCTTGATGGTATCGATTTTTCAGACGCTGCACGTTTCGGTGTGAAAACGGCTAACATGGCAACACTACGCACGTTGGGATTTTCCGAAGGGACAGTACCGAACGGTTTTGGTGTGCCGTTCTACTTTTACGATGCGTTTATGAAACACAATGGGTTCTATGAGGAGGTAGAAGCACTGCTCAAAAATTCCGAATTTCAGGAGAGTTATGACACGAGGGAAGCTGAGCTGAAAGCGTTTAGAGAGCGCATCAAGAACGGAAAGATGCCGACATGGATGATGAACGCACTTTCGGAATTACACAACGCGTTTCCAGAGGGCATATCCCTTCGATGCCGTTCGAGCACGAACAATGAGGATTTACCGGGCTTTAGTGGAGCAGGTTTATATGATTCCTACACACATCATCCAGACGAAGGACACCTATCTAAGTCGATTAAACAGGTGTTTGCAAGCCTTTGGAATTTCCGTGCGTTTGAAGCGCGCGAGTTCTATCGCATTGATCACTTCACTACGGCTATGGGAGTGCTCGTTCATCCCAATTTTGCAAGCGAATTGGCGAATGGGGTTGCTGTAACTGATGACGTCGTTTATCAGACTGAGGGAAACTATTACCTCAACACGCAAGTTGGCGAGAACTTGGTAACCAACCCTGAGGGGCAGTCTGTTCCAGAGGAGATTTTGTTGGATTGGTGGGATAGCAATAATTATAGGGTCATAACAACATCCAATCGGACGGCAGATGGCGCGCGAATTCTAAAGGATGCGTACTTACGCGAATTGAGTCGTTATCTTGCGGCAATACACAACAAGTTCGGGCAGTTGTACGGTCCCGCGGCGCAAACGGCGGATTTCGCTATGGAGATTGAGTTCAAGATTACGAACGAAGGCAAACTCGCAGTCAAGCAGGCGAGACCGTGGGGGCAGTAAACCCCCAAGCATAAATACCGCACCGCGGACTACCGGTTCCACCAGTACGTCATTTTCCCGACAACCGTCCAACCGAGGAGTTTGAAACCGCCATCACGGGTATCATAACTCTGATCGAAGACGAGGTAGATATCGCTGCCGGGGCGGTAGATATAGTTGATGAGAAAGTTCGCGGAGAGGATATCCCTATCGGTGCTCCATTGTGAGAACAACTTCGTGAAGAGTATTGTTGAGAAGGAATAGCCGATACGTCCACCGAAGGCGTTGGCATCGAATTCTTCGTCAGGTAGGGTAATACGATTAAATTCGATAAACGGTTCTATGCTAAGCCTGGCAGTTGGTCTGGCGTTCCCATCTATTGAGAAGCCACGTCTCGTGCCGTGATAAAACTCACCAAACTCCACTTGCATGCGTGCACCGATCATCCGAGCACCGCTGGTCCGAGCCGATACCTGAAACGATGTAAAATTGTAATCGTCAACCGGAATGTCAACCCCTTGAATCCCAAAAGGGTAATCAAGATTTTCGGTTGTGTTCTTGACTTCGAACCCGATGTCATCACCTGTATCAAACTCAAATTGCGTGTCAAAGGTGATCTCTCCGGCTGCTAACTCGTTCTCATGGGTCAGAATAAAATCGACTTCCGGTCCAATCTGAATCTCACGGATACCAAATTTGTCTGGCCATGGTGTATAGCTTGCTTCACCGCGAAGGCGACGGAAATTGATAGGATTATCTGGGTTCAGACGTTGAACGAACCCGACTTCGGGATTGAAGTCCTCCCCAATGTCTGTATATGAAGCGTCGAGTCGAAACAGATTTGTGCGCCAATCGCCACCGAAAAAGAAGGCGTTGCTATTGCCAAGAATATCGGCTTCAAAAGTTCGCGACCACAACCCTTGGATGTTGATCTCTCGCGTGGGACGGTAAGAAAAGTCGAGTCCTGCAGTGCGATTATACGCATCAGCATCTTGCTTATTGATAAAGATTCCTCCAACCGTCGAACCCTCTAAGATGTCTCGATTCACCCGCACGACTGAGTAATTTGTGCGGGGTTCACTGAATAGGTCCTCCTCAGGAACTCCCGTCTCGTCATCTTCAAATTTGTTTGTCAGGACGTTGAGAACCCCTATATCGTAGCGTCCGATTTTTCCAGTCATTTTGCCGCCACCCAGAATCGGAATTGCCCGTCCTCCGGCGAGCCCGATGCGACGGCTATAAAAAAGCAGTAAAGGGGGTGGTCTACGGAAGCTCGGACGTGGAATCCCAACATCGAAGATGCTGGCACCCTCTAAGAAAAACGGACGCTGTTCCGGGAAAAAGAGACTGAAACGGGTGAGGTTCACCTGTTCTTGGTCGGCTTCCACTTGGGCGAAGTCGGTGTTAACGGTCAAGTCAGCAGTCAGGTTCGGAGTTACGCCATATTTAAAATCCAAGCCGGCATCAAATACACCTTCAGTTTCCTCCGCTGACGAATCGTAACTCGCACCGGGTAGGACATAAGGCAGCAATTCCAGGTGCCTCGATGGCGTAATGCCCTCTAACCCTTCAAGTGTGCCGAAATATGCGGTACGGTACTTTGCCAATCCGCCGTATGTTTTGGGTGCTTCATTCCATGCGTCAATTTCCTGCTTTCGTGCGATTTCGCGACCGAAGTTTAATCCCCAATTCATCACGTCGCTTCGTTCAAATCGGAGTTGGCTGAACGGAATAGCGATCTCTGCTGTCCAATGATCTTCATTGATTCTACAACGGCACTCCCAAACAATATCCCAGCTTGTGTTGAGGCTACCACCACTGTTGGATACCGCTGTGTCTTCCATCCCACCCACTGGGGTAAATCGGAAAAAGACGGCATTTCGTCGGTCGTTGTAGGTATCTAATAACAAAAAACCGTAATCGTTGGAGCGCAAGCCTGGAGAGTCCCGACGCATGTCGTTAGCGACGATCTTATCCATCTCGTCGAAAAAAATGAAACCGAAGTACAATTTTTTGTCATCGTAAAGAATACGTACTTCGGACTGTTCTGTCGCGGGTTCGCCTTGATCGGGTTGGATCTGATATAATTCACGGATCGGTTCTACGCTTTGCCAAACGGGTTCATCAAACACTCCATCGACTTTAATTTCCTCAGAAGTTCGGTGTGCTGACATGCGTGGTAACTCCCGTTCGGTTTGCGCATCGGCACCGTGTGGAACGAATAGGACGCACATCCACAAGAGGAGGAAAAAATTGGTGTTGCGTATATGTCGATTAAGTTGAAAATCAGTAGTGGAATGTTGCATCATAGGTGAGTGCCTCCTTTTTAGCAAGTGCTGTATAAAAGACGAAGTGTTTTTGCGAATCAACGCTGGATTTCGTCTGGGGATAGACTAAATCCGTAGCGCCAGAACGGATGCGCGTGTGGCATCCGAGGACAACGTGTGGACGTGCGGGACAATGTATTACATTTGCGCGTGTTGCCTCGCAGTGAGAGTCAGCGGGGTGTTTCCTCGCCATCACTTTCTTTCTTTTAGATTAGCGACAATAGATACTTATCTCCATCCCATCCCGTCTGCCGGGTCGCCGCCGACTCTCGAACCAATGTGTTTCGGAGTCGTAGTGTGAACGGACATACTCCAGATAATCTGCCATCTGCTCTGCTCTGCCAACGTTGTCGGCAACAATTGTCGCTGGGTTGGTTAGCCGAGACTGAATCGCTTGGAAGCAGGCGAAATAGCCATCTTTGTTGTTATCAAGGAACAGAAAATCCACGGGGTCTTGGATAGTTTTGAGGACTTCTGCGGCATCGCCGATACGTGAATCCACAAGTTCTGCGACACCTGCCGCTTCAAAATTCGCACGTGCTCGCTGTGCGTTAGCGTCCTCTATTTCTACCGTTATTAAGCGACCAGTCCCTAAATTTCTCAACACGCGTAATATCCACAGACCGGAATAACCGATCGCGGTTCCACATTCCACAATCAGAGAGGGTTTCGCTTTTTCAACGCAACTGGCGAGCAATTTCGCCTTGTCAGGTCCCAGCATCGGCACCCGTTCTGCTCGGCACTGTTCCTCGACTTTTTCTAAAACCTGATCTAACATTAGGGTGCCTCCGTATTTTTTATGTCTCGTAGATCCGTAATGCTGTAATCGAATAGCTTATCACTCATTTTGTGGTGATCTTCAAGAACGTAATGCTCCAAAAGCGTTTTGGGACCGTGATTCAAAGCGAAAATACCATAGTCATTTCCGTTGGGCGAACGGATAATGGTATGGATATGATCCAAACCACGACCTTCGTTATTGAATTCGATCCAGACAGCAGGATTAAAAACGCGGTAGTAAATCGGATCGTTAGGAGTCGTACCACCGATCCAGACGAAATAGGTATCGTCGAGTCCGGCATTGATATCAGCCATCCAGATATTGGCAAACTCGGCTTCAAGGTTATAGACGTAGGTCTTAATCAGCTCCCGAAGTTTCTCTTTTTGGATATCATTCATCTCTGATCCTCTCAAACCGTCCCCTACAAATTCGGAATAGTCGTAATTCAGGAAAGGGTCTGTCGTTCTGCCAGCACCCACTCGGAGTCCGCGACGACCTGTTTGAATCGCTTTCTTTCTTTGACTTACGTCAAGACTATTGAGTAAAGCGAAGGCTGTGCCTCTTTCGTCCCCAAGTACTTCGATATTGTTGATAACTGCGGGTCGAGTTCCAATGAGGGCAGGAACGACGGAAACGGCGTCACCGTGCACTAAAAAGTTGAGTGCCAAGTGATGTCCATCCAGTTGGAAACCCCATGAACCGTCCGTCTCCGGGTTTCCAAATAAGGCGATATGGTAAGGGTTCGATGCCCAGAAACCCGGACTGATGTTACTGAGATCTGTTTCAACATCTTTTGTAATGAGGGAGACTTTGGTATAACCGTCGCTACTCAAAAATACGCTCAAAACTTCATAGAAGCGTGTCAATTGATGTGTGGACAGCTCACCAAAACGGATACCCCCTCGATCTTCATCCCTACCTGGCGGTAAATTGGTCCAAGAATAGGATTCCTTATGTCCGAGTGGATAAGATGCTGCGTCAAGGAGTTCACTGCTCAATGATGCGCGGAAACTTTTCATAACAGTCGCTAAAGCCACGATTGACGGTTTTGTGGAAGTTTCAGCGATCCCTTCTGTTTTTTCTGCTTCAACGGTAGGGGCATCGAAAATGTTGAGTAAGAGTGCTACTACAATTGATGCACTCAAAACAATGAATATGAGTAGAATTTTGCGTAACATGAGATCCTCTTTGAAATGCGCGCCGTTCGACTTTTGATTTTCTTTAAGATTTCAGTATTAGCGCGTGAACACTGTCCTGAAAAACTGTTTCCAAGAGAAATTAGAGCGGGAACTTCTCATTAATCAACATGAGCGGTTCCTGATTCACAAATACTCGATAGGTACGACTGATAAATGTCCCACCGTCAAGATCTTCAATGGCAGGCGGTAGATCGCTTAAGGTTTCTATGCCGCACCAGAGTAGCTCACGCCGAGTCTCTAAACCACTGTGGCGTAAAAGCCCTCCTAATCCTTGTTTGTCGGATTCTAACTCGTTTAGAAGGGACTGTGGCAAACGTTGCGGTACAATTAACGAGTCTGCGTAGGTATGAATTGTCGGAGATGACGCTTCTTGCGAGTGGGTTTGAAGAATAACTTGCCGTGAAATGACTTCTTCTCCGGCGGGCAGTTTGAGCCAGATATGTTCAGTATCTAATATTTGTTTTTTTTGTTGTAGTAGGACGACCTCCACCGGCAAGAGTGTATACGCTTCGATGAACCGTGTAACCGTTCCGTCTGTAACGAGCAGTCCACGTTGAAATGGTGTGAGGCGAGCAAGATTAATTTTTCTTGAGGTCGTGGGGCTATGCTCTTGGGCAGTAAAGAGGGCTTTCATCCTCGTGTGAACAAAGGTTTCTGATTGTTTAATTGTGTCTGTTTTCATGATAGTAAGCCTCTTGTTTTATGGAGGAAGCCGTTCATGCAAAGGTGGCATTCAATGCTTGAGTATGTTTATTCAATTTAGACACGTAAGTCTGAAAAAAGTTCGTGAATATGCATTTGACATACCGATTGTGATGGCGTATACTATGGACAAAGCGGCGTTTCAGCAAGGTGAACGTTGTGACTTCTGATGATGTTTACATCCAATAACGAGATTTCTAACCGTGTGCTTATGGAGTTCTGTTCCAAGTGTCCAAAGTTTTCAACAAATCTATCTCTCTTTTCTTCATCAGTGCTTCTTTATTTTTCAGTGGTTTCACAGCAGTTGCAGAGGAACTTCCCTTATCCCTCGGCAGGCATCTCACCGCGCAAGGCAGCTACGATGCCGCCATCACTGAGTATAAACGCTTCCTCTTTTTTCATCCAGAGGACAGACGTGTTGGCGCGGTATATTACAACATTGCACTCGCCTATAGAGCACAAGGGTTGTGGACGGAGGCAGTCGCCGCTTTTCGGGCTGCAACACATCTCGTTACAGATGCCGAAACGAAATCAGAATACCAATTGGAACTCGCCGTGACGTTGATCGCTGTGCAGGACTACGACCTCGCTCGGTTGGAGTTAATTAAGGTGACGATGCGAGCGCCTTCTGCGCAACTGTACCGACGCGCACTTTTCTTGCAAGCGGTTGCGTATATCTATCAGTTTCGGTGGGAGGAAGCGCGCGAATCACTGCGAAACTATACCACTGATGAAAGACTGGATATGCTTTTTGATGCGGCTACTGATATGCCTCTGAAATCTGCCAGACTTGCAAGGGTATTGTCAACAATCTTCCCCGGTGCAGGGCAAGTCTATGTTGGTGATTGGGGCGATGGGTTAAATGCGCTTCTACTAAACGGGGCACTCGGTTTTCTCACCATAGATGCCGCATTAGATGGGCATTACATAGACGCGGCGTTGTGGGGAGGACTCATTTTCTGGCGATACTACCGCGGGAATACTTACCGCGCTGGACATGCCGCTGAACAGTTCAACCTACAGGAATCTCGCAGAGCCGCTGATGCAATCTTGCAGCGACTCCAACAAATCGTCGGTACACCTTAATCAGCCATCAGAGTGCAGCATTGAAAGTTATTTGAAGACCTGTAGCCCGTAAGCGTAGCGGAGGGCGGTTCTATGAGCATTGACTTCAAATTTCAAATCTACCTGACCGAACCGCAAGGAAAATTAGAAGTACGTTTCTGGAGGATGTATACAACCCCAACGAGGACTATGGCGATAAGGAACGTCCAGATGTTATAGACGTAGGCGAGGAACGTCGCAAGCGCAAGCAATATCCATTCATACCAATGCGTCTTGCGGACGAAGAAGCCCATCGTTACAATCGAGAAGATAACTGTGCCGACGACAGCCGATACCACAGATAGAGCGTAGGAAAAGAAAGTGCCGCCTGTAAATAGGATGTGCGTATACGCGAACAGCAGTGGCATAATATAGAGGAGTTTGGAAAACTTGAAGCATGCCCACCCTGTTTTCCATGGATCGGCACGAGCGATGGCGGCACCAGCGTATGCACCCAAGGCGACCGGCGGCGTGATGTTGGAGTCTTGGCTCAGCCAGAAGATAATGAGATGTGCCGCAATAATCGGTATGCCCATCTCAGGGGTGGTCAAGATCGGCACAGCGAGTTCGGAAGTGATCAGGTAGGCGGCGGTCACAGGAATACCCATACCCAGAACTAAAGATGCCGCCGCGAGAAGCAGAATCGCGATAACCTTGCTACTCCCCGCAACCGACAGCACTAAGTCCGGGAATATCCGTCCCAAGCCTGTTAAATCTATAACAGCGACCATAATGCCGATAGTGCCAACGGCACCGCCAATGGCGAGCGAGTTCTTTGCACCCGTCACCATTGCTTCCCAGATACGTTTCGGTGTGAGTCGTGTTTCTGGACGGAAATAGCTTACTATAATTGTAACAAGAATCGAGAAGAATGCCGCTTTGTAAGCGGTGTAGCCAGCGATTAAGATCCCGACAAGCGTAAGCAACGGCAGTAAGTAATACCAGCCGCTTTTAAGGAGAGGTAAAAATTTGGGGATCTCTGAATCTCGTATCCGTTCAATTCCCTGCTTTTTCGCTTCAAAATGCACCATGACCCAGACGGATAAAAAGTAGAGAACCGCTGGCACGATGGATAGGAGCGCAATTTGACTATATGGAAGCCCTGTCCGTTCTGCCATGAGAAACGCACCTGCCCCCATCACGGGTGGTAGAAATTGTCCGCCTACAGAGGCGGAAGCCTCAACTGCACCAGCGATGTGTGGACGAAACCCGGTCCGTTTCATCAACGGTATGGTGAACGTTCCAGTGGCGACTGTGTTCGCAATCGCACTTCCCGCAACAGAGCCAAAAAAACCAGAGGTCATAACCGAAACCTTCGCTGCACCGCCTATTGAACGGCCCGCCAAGGACATCGGCAGATTGATAAAGAATTGCCCGACCCCCGATTTCTCCAGAAACGCTCCGAAGAAGATAAAGAGAATCACATACGTTGCCATCACGTTCGCCATGATGCCGAATACACCCGCTTGACTGAAATAACAGTATTCGATAATCCTGCGGGGTGTAAATCCATGGTGCGAGATAGCATCCGGCAAAGAGCGTCCGACAAGCGCATATAAGATACCGACCATAGCGATGATGGGCAATGCCCACCCGACCGTCCGACGGCTCACTTCAAAACTAATCACTATTGCGACTGCACCTACAAAAATATCGAGTTGATTGTAATTGCCTGCCCGATTGACGAGATCCGGGTATTCTACAATCCAGTAGCCGATAGTGAAGATGCTAAGGGCAATCATGCCCAAGTCTATGAGCGATGGACGGGATGTTGGGGAATTCTTTCGACATCGGTAAAAGATGCCGATCAACGCGAAGGTCAGTAGCATATAGAAACCGAGATGGAATTGCTCATTGGCACTCCCGAACCCCGCGCTGTAGATATAAAAGAGAACGAGCGCAGCCGCACCAAGCTCAAAAATCCATCTGTATATTTTTTTTAACTCGGTTCGTTGGGTGTCAAGACCGGAGATCTCTTGTGGTTCAGTTTGTGTCATTTTTCCTCCGTTGGGGTATTCCTTCAATAATTTTACATCAAATAGTCACAGAAGGCAACAGATTTCAAGAGGTATGGTCTCTTTACGCCTTGGATTTTCGTTATTTTCTTTAGTCCCATAAATTGTATACTTTAGCATTCTTCACATTTTTTGAAGGAGCCTGACCAGATTATAAACTAATGTAGAAAACAGTCAGTATCATTTGAATATGCCAGTGAAACTTTAACTGTGGAAGGAAACATATTTATGAAACGCCTCTGTAAACTTTTATTCGGTTTCATTTATCGGAAAATAATCTCCTATTTGCCAGCAAAAGTGAATTGTGATAGAATAGCGGTACGTCAACTGAATCAGGAAGGAGATACGAAATGGCAATAGGATTAGGCGTTATTGGGATGAATCCCACGAATATGGGATCAACTGCGATACTGTTAAAGGATGTACCAGACCTTAAATATGAACTCCGGGGTATCTGTGCAAAACGGGCAGATGTGCTGGAGAACTATGCCAACCAAATTGGTGTGGACTTTTGGACGACAGATTATCGAGAATTGGTGCAGCGCGAAGATATTTCTGTCATCGCTATCTATTCCCCCGACCACTTGCATGCTGAGCATTGCGTCGCGGCGATAGAAGCCGGTAAGCATGTCATTTGCACAAAGCCGATGGTGACCAAGTTAGACGACGCACAACAGCTGGTGGATCTGGTGCGTGAGCACAAGGTCAAATTCCTTGTAGGGCAGTCGATGCGGTTTGATCTCCAATTTTTGACAATGAAAGCGTTTCTCGACGATGGTGATTTAGGCGACATTATGCTGGCGGATGCCTATTATGTCCACGACATGCGCGAGGTCTATGATTTCACGCCGTGGCGCCTCCATGAGCCGCAAGATTTGATGTTCGGCGGTATTGTGCACCCTGTTGATTTATTGCGCTGTCTCCTCGGTGATGTAGATGAGGTGCACGCCTATGGGACTAAAGGCTTGCTCACACCGGAATACCCTATAAAGAACAATTTTTTTCTCAACCTGAAGTTTAAGAGTGGACAGATTGCGAGAGCGATGGGGCTTTACGATGTCGTCCATCCTCCGATGCCGATGCAGCAAATCTCCGTTTTCGGAAGCAAAGGGACGGTAATTGGGGATTTTACGGACAACAAAGAAGGACACGTCAAGCTGATGCTCGATAAAATGTCCGTCAGAGAACCCTTTGAAGTGATCTGTCCTCCTGAAATAGATACAAGTGTTTATGGGCACGGGCAGACAGTTATCCGATATATGCGCCATTTTCAGCAGTGTCTTGAGGAAGATTTAGAACCATCGCCGAATGTGATTGACGGGGCGAAGTCTATTGCCGTCGGTGTGGCTGCGTGGGAGTCTATTGAGACGGGACAACCCGTAAAGGTATTCAACGACTTTTAGCAATTAGCAATCAGTAAAGAGACTTCTGGGCAAATCAGAAGTCCGTGTGCTTCTATTTCTTAAAGAGGAACCGTAGCCTGCATTCTCACTGCGAAGCAGGCGCAGGCGGATATACGGAGAGGCATGTGAGCATCCAAATCCACCTGACCGAACCGCAAGGAATAATTAAAATTTGACATTTTGTTTTGCATAATATATAATTTAGGTATACCTAAATTAATTTCTCAATGTTTCTAACAATCTTGGCACATAGTGCCTAAAACTGAATGGGTATAACGCCCATACATTAACGTACCGCAGGGGAAAACGAAGAGCATTGTCAGTTCCCTTTGCGGATTGGAAAGAACAATGCTTACACATGCAGCTGAGGATTACCTCAAGTCGATCTATAAATTGCAAGAGAAGGTCGGTAAAGTTTCGACCGGTACTTTGGCGGAATACCTCAATGTGAAGCCAGCATCTGCCACCGGGATGATTAAAAAACTAAAGACGATGCAACTGGTGAGACATGAGCGCTATCAGGGCGTCACACTGACGGATGCTGGGAAGGCAATTGCACTTGAAATTATCCGGCACCATCGTTTGTTGGAACTTTACCTATTCAAGGCACTCGGTGTCCCGTGGGATGGTGTTCACGATGAAGCTGAGAAATTGGAACATGTCATTTCGGAAGATGTGGAAGCACGGATGGACGAGTTTCTCGGTTACCCCACTGCTGACCCACATGGTGCACCGATACCCGATAAAAACGGCGTTGTGACAAAAACTCCGTCCGTTCCAATGACGGACTTGCGTAGTGGACAGTCCTGTGTTGTTGCTGAAGTGAGTGACACCGATTCAGCGATGCTCCGGCATTTAGGAAGTTTCAATCTCTACCCGGGTACGGCGTTCCAAGTAATTGAGGTGGCTCCCTTTGAGGGTCCTTTTACTATCGACATTGCTGGACAGCAGGTCGTTATTGGGCGTGAGGTCGCGAAACAGGTCTTTGTCGAGAATGTGCAAGATCCGGATAATGTGTAGGCGCGCTGTGAAGCGCGCTTAATCCCATTGTCCCGCAAGCCTCTATAGGCTTGCGCTATGGAGTCTAATAATGGAACAGCAAAAACAGATTCGACCGGATAGAAAAACAATCAAGATATGGAAACATCATTTACAAGATGAAGTTGACGCGGGGTTCCTGTATAGTGTTTTCGCCGGTCTTGAATCCGATCCGAAGCGAAAGGACATATTAAGTGAACTCGCCGGGGTGGAGAATCGACATGTCATACGTTGGCGCGAGATGCTCAACGCCTACGATATAAAAGTTAAGAAGCAGCTGCCAACGTTGAAAGCAAGATTGATGGCGTGGTATGCTCGTAGGTTCGGAAGTGAGTTTCCACTCTCACAGATGCTCGGTGAGGAGGCTAGTGAAGTTAAGGACTATCTAACGCTCCACAGGAACAGCACATTGGCAGATGCGAAGGAGACAGCACTTATTTTAGCCAAAGAATCCGCGATGCATACCGAGAGTTTGAAAGAACTCACCGGCACGGTTGGCGAACCGTGGCACAAAACGGAATCTGGGGGGATGGTCGGCAACATTGTTTATGGGTTTAACGATGGCTTAACGGCGAACTTCGGTTTAGTCGCTGGGGTCATCGCGGCGACATCGGATCTCTCCACGATTCTTGTGACAGGCATCATTGGGACGGTCGCTGACGCGCTCTCTATGGGAGCTTCGGGATACCTTGCGGCAAAAAGTGAACAAGAGGTATATGAGCACGAGATTGAGATTGAAAAAGAG
The DNA here is from genome assembly GCA_965220065.1 of Candidatus Poribacteria bacterium. Classification (GTDB taxonomy): domain Bacteria; phylum Poribacteria; class WGA-4E; order WGA-4E; family WGA-3G; genus WGA-3G. The sequence continues at coordinate 558,111 of OZ244804.1, read as the reverse complement.
GAAATTCGCATCATGCCTGACATTGAGGAGGAGGAACTCGCGCTTATTTATGCGGCGCGAGGTATGCCGGAAGAGCAGGCTCGCGAGCTTGCCAGGGAAGTGATGAGCGATCCGGAAAGAGCACTCGGAGAGAAAATTCAAACCGAACTTAAAATCGGGGAAGTCTATGCAACCCCGTTAAAAGAAGGCTGGATTACTGGGTTCGCAACTGCTATTGGTGCTTTCATTCCTGTCGCACCATTCCTTTTTACAGAGGGATTAGTTGCGATCTGGATTTCGTTCACATTAGCTATGTTGTCTCACTTTGCTGTCGGTGCTGCTCGGAGTGTCTTCACCGGACGTGGTTTGTTTCGCAGTGGTATTGACATGTTTGTTGTAGGGCTTGGTGTTGCAGGTGTTGGTTACCTCGTCGGTGAGCTCTTAGAGCACTTCTTTTTTGGGAATTAAAAGTATGTATAGAGTTTATATTTCACTATGTTTGATAGTCGGTCTTGTGTTCATTGGGTGCGATCCGAAAGGACAACCTGATGCTTCCACAAGTGGGAAACTTCGCGTTGTCACGACGATCGGTATGGTTACCGATATTGTTAAAAATGTTGGTGGTGAACGCGTTGAGGTCACAGGATTAATGGGACCCGGGGTAGATCCACACCTTTATAAGGCAAGTGCCGGTGATGTACAGCGGTTAACTTCGGCGCAACTCATTTTCTATAACGGATTGCATCTTGAGTCTAAAATGGGTGACATCCTTGCCAAAATGTCGGGAGATACGAAAACTGTTGCCGTGACAGATGCAGTTGACCGGAGTCTGCTGCTGAGACCGCCGGAATTTGAAGGGCAATACGACCCGCACTTGTGGTTTGATGTGACACTTTGGATGGAAACGGTGGGGCGGGTTCGTGATACGTTGAGTGAATTCGATTCGGACAATACGCTCATGTACTACACCAATGCTGAACGCTACCTCGCGAAACTCGTGGAACTGCACGAATACGTGAAGGCACAGGCAGAGCGCGTGCCATCTGAACAAAGGGTGCTCGTAACGGCACACGACGCTTTTAACTACTTCGGGAAGGCTTATGGGTTTGAGGTGCGCGGACTACAGGGGATTAGCACCGCAACAGAAGCAGGTATCGCTGACGTTCAAGAGTTGGCGACCTTTATAGCCGAACGGCGCATTCCCGCTATTTTTGTGGAATCCTCTGTTTCGTCAAGGAGTCTTGAGGCGGTCCGAGCGGCTGTGAACTCAAAAGGGTTTGAAGTGAAAATTGGTGGAGAGCTTTTCTCTGATGCTATGGGGAGCGAAGGAACACCTGAAGGCACCTATATCGGTATGGTTCGCCATAACATTGATACGATTGTGACGGCACTTATCGGAAGGACATCCACCAGTTCTATGGTCGGGAATTAAGTATGCAAGCGTCCGAAACGAAAGCCATTGAAGTAACGGATCTGACCGTTGCCTATCAAGATCAACCTGTCTTGTGGGATGTCGACTTAGATGTGCCACCAGGTGTGCTTTTAGCGATTGTTGGTCCCAACGGTGCGGGCAAAACAACACTGATCAAGGCGATTTTGGGATTGGTACGTCCCGCGGCAGGCAATGTCTTGATTTATGACAAGCCTTATGAAGCACAACGTCGGATTGTTGGCTATGTCCCCCAACGGGGCACCGTTGACTGGGATTTTCCAACAAACGTGTTGGATGTCGTCATGATGGGGCGTTACGGTGCCCTTGGATGGGTGCGACGACCCGGGAAGCAGGAGCGCGAACTCGCCATGCACGCCTTGGAGAAGGTGGGTATGGAGGCATATACCACTCGGCAGATTAGTCAACTTTCCGGTGGGCAACAACAGCGTGTTTTCCTTGCCCGTGCACTTGTTCAAGACGCTACGGTATATTTGATGGATGAGCCTTTTCAAGGCGTTGATGCTACCACAGAGCGAGCAATTATTATGTTGCTTCAAGAGCTGCGAGAAAAGGGGAAAACGGTTGTCGTCGTGCATCATGATTTACAAACCGTAACGGACTATTTCGATTGGGTAATGCTCTTGAACATTCGCCGGATAGCGAGCGGTCCTATTGATGAAACCTTTACACCTGAAAATTTGCGGACAACTTACGGCGGTCGCGTCGCATTTATAACAAAGTAGTAGGCATACTCCGTATACCGTAACTATGGTATCCAAACCTCCCACCTTCTATTGATTTATATGGAAAATTTGAGTATCTTAACCCATCTTGATTATACGCTCATGATTGTTGCTATTGGTGCTGCATTACTTGGCATTGTGAGCGGGGCACTCGGTACCTATGCGGTTTTGCGACGGCAGAGTCTTCTCGGTGATGCAATCTCGCATGCCGCGTTGCCCGGTATTGCAATCGCATTTCTGCTGACGGGAAGCAAAACACCTCTAATTCTGGTCCTTGGGGCAGCAATTGCAGGCTGGCTCGGCACGCTACTTATTTTCAGTGTCGTCAGGCTCACGCGTATCAAATACGATAGCGCGCTTGGGATCGTGCTCTCTACTTTTTTCGGATTCGGTTTAGTGCTGCATACGCTGATTCAGCGGACTGGTAATGCAAATCAAGCGGGGTTAGATACGTTTCTCTTCGGACAAGCCGCCACAATGCTGAAGAGCGATGTCTTAACCATAGGTATACTCGGGGGCATTGCAATCGCCATCATGCTTGTCTTTTGGAAAGAGTTGAAGTTGCTGGTTTTCGATGAAGGTTTCGCGGCATCGCTTGGGTTCCCAATCCGCGCGCTTGATATTCTGTTGACGAGTCTCCTTGTTATAGCAATCGTTCTCGGTTTGCAATCGGTGGGTGCTGTTCTGATGAGTGCGATGTTGGTCGCGCCAGCAGTTGCCGCACGGCAGTGGACAGATAAGTTCAGCGTGATGATTTTTCTCGCGGCGTGCTTTGGGGCGCTCGCGGGCGTGAGTGGAACGATTATCAGTAGTAGTGCTTCACGCATCCCGACGGGGCCAACGATTGTGTTGTGTGCAACAGTTGTCGTGGGGTTCTCGATCCTTTTGGCTCCGAATCGCGGGCTTTTATGGGACTGGTTTCGGTACCAACGCAACAAACACAACCTGGAGATAACAGCGAGTCGGTTGTTGAAGCATCCGCAACGTGAGGGCGATTAAGAGAAGTGATACAAGAGCATCTTGATATCCAACTCATTGCGATTGTCACAGCGGTAGCGTGTGCTTTGCCCGGCGTGTTCTTAGTGCTGAGGCGGATGACGTTGATGAGCGACGCTATCAGCCACGCGATACTCCCCGGCATCGTGCTTGCCTTTTTTCTCACGGAAAGTCTGTCCTCGCCGCTCCTAATTCTTGCCGCCGCAGGAACAGGGGTGCTCACCGTTGTTTTCGTTGAATTGCTGCAACGGACGAAACTGGTGAAAGAGGATGCCGCGATCGGCTTGACGTTCCCTGCCCTTTTCAGCATCGGAGTCATCCTGATCTCCAAATTTGCAGGCAACGTTCATTTGGATATGGATGTTGTCCTTCTCGGTGAACTCGCCTACGCGCCGCTGAATCGGTTAAATATTTTCGGATACGATCTGGGTCCTATTTCTCTGTATGTGATGGGAACAATCCTTCTGTTAAATCTTGCCTTTATTTTACTTTTTTACAAAGAATTGAAGTTAGTGACTTTTGATGTAAGTTTAGCTGCCGCATTAGGGTTCGCACCTACCCTGATTCACTACGGACTGATGACACTTGTATCCGTTACAACAGTTGGCGCATTTGACGCTGTTGGTTCGATATTAGTCGTTGCTCTCATCGCTGGGCCCTCTGCTACCGCTTATCTCATCACAAACAGGCTTTCACTAATGCTTGTCTTGAGTGCGGTTATCGGGAGTGTGAACGCTGTAAGTGGCTATTGGCTGGCGTATCTCTTTGATGTTTCTATTGCAGGGGCGATTGCGACAATGACCCTCCTCGTGTTCGGTCTGGTTTTTCTGGCTGTTCCAAACCGTGGACTGATTGCGATCGCACGTAGGCGGACGCGCCAAAAATGGGAGTTTGCCCAAACCATGTTAGTGATTCATCTCTTTAATCACGAGGGACTTCCGGAAGCTGAGGCAGAATCGGAAATAGCACACCTGCATGAGCACCTTCGCTGGGATCCCGCATTTGCAGCACAAGTTGTGAAATATGCCCTGAACAATCGTTGTGTCTCTCAAGAGGAGACACAGTTGACGTTGACGGAACGCGGACGCACGGTAGCACAGCAGGCACTTGTGCAATAATTCTGCTGCGCGAATTGGACTTTAAAAGAATTTCATAGATTTAGAGTCGTGCGATTCATCGCACGTTGCATTTTTCAACAAAGGTTTCCAGTATGAAAAATACAATACAGAAATTTCTCGCCTGTCTGTTGCTTCTTAATTTTCTAGTGATAGTAAGAGCCGATGAAGTCGCACTCAAGAACCCAGATGGATCATGGAAGTGGACGAATCGGCTTATCCATGAAACGAGTCCTTACCTATTGCTCCACGCACATAATCCCGTAGATTGGTATCCTTGGAGCGATGAAGCGTTAGAACGGGGAAAGAAAGAAAACAAGCTGATTTTTCTTTCTGTCGGGTACTCTACATGCTACTGGTGCCACGTCATGGAGCGGGAGGTCTTTTCAAACCCAGAAATTGCCGCGATGATGAATAAAGACTTTATCAATATCAAAATTGATAGGGAAGAGCGTCCGGATCTTGACGAAATCTATATGACAGCGACGCAGTTGCTGACACAGCGCGGTGGATGGCCCAACTCTGTTTTCCTCACCCCTGATTTAAAACCTTTTTATGCTGGCACTTATTTCCCACCGACAGATGTACCCGGCAGACCGGGATTCCCAACGATTCTTGATGCAGTGCATGAAGCATGGGTGACGCGAGAGACGGAAGTCATTGAATCGGCGAACCAGGTTTCGGATACTATTGAGTTGGCAACAAGTAGAGGGTTCAGGGCACTTACTGCTACACCACTGGATAGGTCTCTTACGACCGCCGCGTTGGACTATCTCCGGACGACTTATAGTGAAGCCTATGGTGGATTTGGTGGCGCACCGAAATTCCCAAGTCCAGCCAATCTTGAATTCTTGCTGAGTGAATACGAACGCGTCGCCGATGAATCACTGTTAAAAATGGTGACATATACGCTGGATATGATGGCTTACGGTGGGATGTATGACCAGATCGGTGGCGGATTTCACCGGTATTCTGTTGACGAGAAGTGGCTCGTTCCGCATTTCGAGAAGATGCTTTACGACAACGCGCAATTGGCGAAAGTTTATCTACAGGCACATCAACTAACACAAGAACCTCGCTATCGGCGTATTGCTGAAGAGATCTTCGGTTTCGTTTTCCGAGAGATGACGGCACCTGAAGGCGGGTTTTACGCCGCATTGGACGCTGAAACGGATGCCGAAGAAGGGAAGTATTACATCTGGACTGCTGATGAGATTCAGAAAATTCTCGGTAAGAAGACAGCGGCACGTTTCGCTGATGTTTACGGGATTGACAAGGGACCCAATTTTGAGGGTAAAAATGTTCTCTATGTTCCTAATGGTGCCGCGGTGGAGGATGTTCTCAAGGAAGTAAAATCTGCACGAGAGAAACTCTTAACGGCACGCTTTGATCGCGAGTACCCCTTGCTGGACACAAAAATTATTGTCAATTGGAACGGTTTGATGATAGATGCGCTCGCTTATGGCTATCAGGTGCTTGGGAAAGAGCGGTATCTTCTCGCGGCGTCGAAGGCGGCTCAGTTTATTCTTGACACCCTAAAAAAGCCGGATGGTGAATTATGTCATACTTATACTGCCGGTGTTGTGAAGCAGGATGTGTACCTTGACGACTACGCCTTTTTTGTGAGGGGGCTACTTGGATTATATCAGGCTACGGGTGATGAAAAGTGGTTGGATTCCGCGAAAAGACTGACTGATGCGATGATTCAGCTTTTTTGGGATGACACAAACGGTGGCTTCTATTACACGAAGACGGATGCTAAGCATCTTATTGTGCGTACCAAGAAACCTTATGACTCCGCTATTCCGTCAGGCAATGCTGTCGCTGTCGCAAATCTATTGGAATTTGGGACGGATTATCGAGGTTATGCTGAAGAAACCTTGCAAATTTTCGCGCAATCCATGTCGCAAAGTCCTTCATCCTTCATGTATATGCATTTTGCTCTCAACCACTATTTAACGTCGGAAGAAGGGCTTAGGAATGAAACACCCTCACTCGTGACTGCAACTGCTGAAATCCAATCCCATAATGGTGGAATATTCAATGTGATGCTTCAACTCAACATTGCTGAGGGATGGCACATGAACGCGAACCCCGCGGGTCAAGATAATTTAATCCCGACAACTATTACGGTGGATGCGGATACCCCGTTTGAAATTCTCGATGTAGCATATCCGCAAGGGAGATCGACACGTTTTGAATTTAGCAATGAAGCCTTGAACGTGTATGAAGACAACCTCACGATTCCGTTGCAGTTAAAACGGAAGCCGAATATGAAGCACGACAAAGATGTCTCAATTACGCTACAACTCACCTACCAACTCTGTAATGAGACGGAATGTCTGTTGCCTCAAACAGTGGCTATTCCGTTAGACTTACCTTAGTTTTACCTGTCTATGAGTAGAGACCCTCCTTTCACAATAGGTGTGTCTACAGAGCATGCTTCGACGGTTTTCTTGATAATCAGATTTTCGTATGGTATAATAGAAATTAATTATTAACCTTACGAACCCTAACTATTGCTGTTAGGACACAGTTTTTACTTTCGGAGAAACTTTACATGAGAACCTTTATTTCAATTTGCACCGCCCTGCTTTTCCTGTTAATGGTGGGTCATACTACATTTGCCAGTGTTGTTGAGGATCCTGTGCTCTATCTCAATGCTGCTGACAACCCTGCCCACCCGGATGCATGGGAAAATCTCGGTGCTGAAGGCGGTGAATTGCTTGCCACAGAAAAACCAATGGACCTCGAAGAGGGTGAAATTAAAATTCCTGCACTCGGTATCAGTGAACCGAATTCAAAGTATTACACAACCACGGAGTCTCTTTCAACCTTTGGCGGTCCACCCGCAAAAAACACACCACTATTTTTTCAAGATTGGACCTTGGAGTTCCTCTGTAGACGCAATGGTGATTTTTTTGTTGAAGAGCACCATTTCGCCGGTTTCCAGAACAGTCCACGGGAAGGTCAGCAGGGAATTCGACTTTGGATAGTCGGCGGTCAGAATTTGGATGTTTCCATCCATGCCAAGGGGAGTAAACAAGGTGTTCAACCGCTTAACCTGAAACTTGAAGAAGGGGTCTGGACCTGGATAGCGGTCGTCGGCACGAGTGGCAAGTCGATTGTGGCGTATCAAGACGGTAAAGAAGTCAGCAAACAAGCCGGTTTTGAATTCGATAAGAAATTACCGATAAACGACATTTCAATCGGTGCCAATTCCTTCGATGAACGTCGTCGGACTTTCAACGGATCGTTCGCAATCGTCCGCGCTTATGATAAAGCACTGACAGAAGCGGAGATTAACCAAAATATCTCTGGCGCATTTGATGTTGATCCAGCGGATAAACTTCCAACTGTATGGGCTAAAGTAAAACGCGGCTATAAATAACAATAGCGCGCATATACCTCTGGGTCGCGACGTTTTTCTGTTTGCAAGGTTTTCTGGTCGCGACCCTTTCTCCTTTCAGTATTACTCTTACGGAAACAGAAATGTCTTCACCTCATCCTATTCCTCCGTCCCAATACCTTGTTTTGGATGATCGCATCATTGAAGAGGCTGTCGAGGCAAAACTCACCCTTGGGGAGATTATCAAGCATCCACAGAACCCACTTTTTGGTGAGGATAAACCGTGGGAACCGCGTTTCGACAACGTTTACGCTAACGTCATCTATGATATGGAGGACAAACTTTACAAATGCTGGTACAATCCGTTTATCATAGATGAACGGGTAACGCACACGCCACCCGAAAAACGGCACCCGGACTGGGGCAACTACATGGATGTAAAGCCGAACGCGCGGGAGATGGGGCTATGTTATGCTTGTTCGGTAGACGGCATTCACTGGGAGAAACCTGAGCTTGGACTCGTTGCGTTCGATGGAAGCAAACAGAATAACATTCTGATGCGCCGCGTAAATGGTGCGGGCGTTTTCAAGGACGAGCGTGAAACCGATCCAGCGAAACGTTATAAGATGTTCTTCTGTGGAGAGCCACAAATGACTGTCGCTTTCTCTGCAAACGGGTTGCACTGGGGCGAACCTCTTCCAATACCGCAGGTCGAGGCACACGGCACGCACCCCAACGCTTTTTGGGCAGAGACCTTGGGTAAATATGTCGGTATTACCCGTCAGCATGCTCGTAATATTCGCCTCGTAACACGGACGGAGTCTCCTGATTTTCTACACTGGACACCAGATAAATCTATCCTTGAAGGTCCCAATCCGCTTCTACAGGCGCATGATATGATAGTGTTTCCAACGTGTGGGATTTACATCGGACTGCTCGGTATGATGGTGTATCCAGAAGACTCCAATATTGATGTCAAACAGCATGTTGAATTGGCGTGGAGTCCGGACACGATTCACTGGTCCCGTATACAGGAAGGGATTCCATTCATGGGGCATACCCCCTCGGAAACGGAGCGTTATGGGGAGACACCGTACGATTGGGGAACGATTTTTCCTTCTGCCCCAATTTTCTTGGACGATGAAATTCGCATCTACTACGGTGCAGGAGATGGTTACTTTTTCAACTGGCGTAACGGTTACCTTGCACTTGCAACGCTTCGATCCGATGGTTGGGCAGGCTACGAACCGATCGCAACTGATATGCCAGCCGTTATAACGACCCAACCCCTGACTTTTGATGGCACATCGGTCGGTATAACAGCAGATGTATCGGAGGGTGGTTCTGTGCGCGTAGCGATTCTGGATAAAGTAGGGAACCCGCTTGCCAGTAGTCAATTGGTTCATTCGACTGTTACAGATTGCCGTGTGAAATGGGAACTGAGTCAGAATTTAGCGAATTTGCGAGGCAGGGAAATTCGGTTAAGATTCCAGTTGCATAACGCAAAACTCTATGCCTTTCAGACCGGGACAGAGAGTGCGTAATTCTTATTCATTGATGTCGCCTTCTGCCTCTACAATGCGTCGACGTGTGCACGAATCTTCTGGAACGCGTCTAAAATCTGTTGCATATCGTCTGTGCCCCCTAAAAACATGGAATGACTGAAGCTGCAAACCTCTTCTCTGTAGACCCGTTCTGCGTTTGGGCAATTGAGTGTGCTGTAGTCAATTGCTTGATCTCCAAGGTATTTACGAGGTAATCCGAGACGATCAAACAGTTCGGGATTGCCAAAGGGACCTTCATTATAGATGGGTTCACCATGCGCACCGACACCACACGGAACGCCTTCTGCGCGAAGTGCCTCTAAGAACCGATCGCGTGAAACACCACCGAACTCCTCAGATACAAAACGGAAATCCCAATAGTAGAAACACCATCGTGTGACACGCGCATCGCGCGGGATAGGGTGGAGTCCATCTATTGCTTCCATGCCTTTGGATAGGTATGCGATATTGCGTTCGCGCGTCTCTACCTGCTCTTCAAACCGTTCCAGTTGGTTCAGTAAGAGCGTCGCTTGGAAGTTGGTCATCCGCATATTCAGTTGTGCGAATTGACCTGCCTTTTCTGCAAGGGTTTCATCGTTTGTCAGCACCATTCCGCCTTCGCCACAGGTGAGTGTCTTTCCCATCTGGAAACTGAATGCGCCGAGGTGTCCGATTGAGCCAAGTCCTTTCCCGCGCCACTGTGAACCGTGTGCATGCGCGCAGTCCTCAATCACTTTGAGATTGTGTGTTTCAGCGATCTCCATAATCGCGTCCATGTCAGCGGGGTAACCCCCGTTATGCACCGGGATAATCGCCCGCGTTCGAGGTGTGATGGCATTTTCAATCGCATCGGGTGCGATATTGTAAGTGAGTGGGTCGATGTCAACGATGACTGGCACCGCATTGACGCACACAGCTGACGTTCCTGTCGCCACGAATGTCAGAGCAGGCACGATGACTTCATCGCCCGCGGTGATACCAGCCGCCTTTAGTGCGCATTGTAGTGCCACAGTGCCGTTAGCGAGTGGAATGCCGTATTTCGCATCTTGGAACGCCGCGAACTTTTCACCGACTTCATCGACTTTCTCGCGTCGGTTCCAGGCACCGCTCCGCAAGGTCTCTAAAAGTGCGTTTTCTTCCGTTTCATCATAAATGGGCCAATTTTTCCCTAAACTACCTTTGACGACAGGATCACCGCCATTAAGTGCTAACTTCGCCATATCTCTGTCCCCTTGTTATGTGCTGTAGGAGTGGTGTTTTTGCTTGGGGGTTTCCCCTAAGTAACCCCGACTTCCCTGATACGGTTGATTTTAGCAGTGCTCTCTTTTTTAGTCAACCAGTTTGACTTGGTGCGTATGGCGGTGTTTGTAGCATTATTCTTGCAGATTTCATCGGAATTCGTTATAGTAATCTTCAGAAACCCGAGACATCGTATAAACTATGGAATCAACAAATCGAACACTCACGGCAATAGACGGAATCGCGGTAGGGCATGCCACCAATTTAACCGCTCGAACAGGATGTACCGTTGTCCTCTGTCCGGCAGGAGCGACTGCCAGCGTTGATGTGCGTGGTGCTGCCCCGGGCACGCGGGAGACAGAAGCACTCCGTCCGGGACGTTTAGTCCAAAAGGCACACGCCGTGCTCCTGACGGGTGGAAGTGCCTTCGGGTTAGACGCGGCGGGGGGTGTCGTCCAGTATCTTGAAGAACAGAACGTCGGTTTTCTGGCAGGTTCTGTTCGTGTGCCGATTGTTCCGTCTGCAGTTATCTTTGATCTCGGAGTTGGCGACGCGAATGTCCGTCCTGATAAAGAGATGGGGTATCAGGCGTGCCTCAATGCTACAGATGAACCCGTAGTGATGGGTGCTGTCGGCGCAGGCACAGGGGCAACAGTCGGTAAAGCTCCGGGTGTTACGTCTTCTCCGGGCGGTGTCGGTTCGGCATGTATGCGTTTGGATTCAGGTTTAATTGTTGCGGCAATTGTGGTTGTGAATGCGCTTGGGAATATTGTGCATCCAAGGACGGGTGAGATACTCGCAGGTGGAAAAGAAAATGGCGATTTCGTGGACATCACGGAACGGCTTTTGGACGCAGATTTGGTTCAGGGAACCAACACGACTATCGGTGTTGTGGCTACAAATGCGACGCTTTCCCCAGCAGAGGTTCACCGAGTCGCAGAGATGGCACACGACGGAATGGCACGCGCCATTCGTCCGGCGCATACGATGTTCGATGGAGATACGCTTTTTGCGCTTGCCACAGGATTACACACTGGGAGCAGTGTAAATACTGTTGGTGTTCTCGCGGCGGAAGTGGTCGCGGAGGCGATTGTCAACGCTGTGAGGACGAGGTAACCTCGCGCCTACATCGGATGCCCTTGCATTGCTTCTGGGATGTCGATGCCGAACTCGTTCAGAACTGTCGGGGCAATATCGTACAGACTTTTGGAAGCAACCAGTCCTTGTGCTTGTTCCCCATTTTTTATGATGAACATTCCCATCTCGGCGTGGTTGCAGTCATCGGGACCGGTATCGTTTTCGTAGGTATAAATGCTGTTGTATCCGACGCTTCCGACGGAACGCCAAAAGAGATTACCGAAGTAGACGATGAGATCAGGCGCAATGTTTCGGCATTCTCGATAAACCTCTTCGGGCTTGAAGACACGTGTGCCGATGTTGTGTCCCTCCTCATTTACAATCGCTTCGAGTTGCGCTTTCAATTCATCGCGGATGCTCTCATAATCTTGCACGTTGACAATCCCGTTAGGTTCTCTACCTTCAACGTTTATAAAAATTCGAGCGTAATACCCGCCTTCTCCCCATGCCTTTGTTTGGTCCCAATCTACCATATCTGGGGTCCATCGCGTAATTCCACTCGGCTCGGTTTTTAGCGTCAGATAGCCATGCTTTCGGAGCCATTCATTAACACAGATACCCCCGTCCATCCGTTTTGCACCGTGGTCGGAGACGACCATGACTGTAGTATTTTCGTCTACGCACGCTAATGTGTCTCCGAGTTCTGCATCAAGGGCGCGGTAGTAGTTCCGCATCGTATCTGAGAACGGCGAGTTCGGTTCATACTTTGGGTGTGTTTTATCCCAAAATCGCCAGAAAGCGTGATGGAGTCGGTCTGACCCCATTTCAACCATTGTAAAGAGGTCCCAGTCCTTTGTTTCAAGCAGATAGCGTGCGAGTTTGAAACGTTCTGCGGTCATTTTGAGGAGTTGTTGCTCCAGTTCGGCGCGCCGATCGGTGCGAAAATTGGGTATATCAATCATGTAGTCGCTTGCGACTTGTGTGATTTCCCGTGTAAGTCGCCGTGGGAAGGTCCATTGTGAATTGAGGTTGGGTGTGAGGAAACTGGTAACCATCCATCCCGGAAACGGCTTCGCTGGATAGGTGAGCGGCACGCCCAAAACGACCGATTTCTTTTGCGCCTGCCCCAGCAGGTCCCAGAGCGTCGGCACTTTGATGACGCGGGAGTTGGCGATAGTGAGTGCGTCGTAAGAATAATCCTTGCGGTTGCGGAAGCCGTAGATGCCGAGTTCACCCGGATCACGGCTGGTCATCATGCACATCCACGCTGGCACGGTGATCGGTGGGATCGTGCTTTCTAATTCTCCATAGATGCCTTCTTCCATCAAACGACGTGTATTGGGCATATCGGCTTTAAAAGCGTCAAAGACAAGTTCAGGTGCGGCGCAATCCCAGCCGATAATGAGGACGCGTTTTCTCATATTTTTACCTATAATATCTGGTCCCTCTTCATTTTATAGTAAAGTCCACAATTACGTGAACACTTTTATTGTAGTGTAGACTGTTCATCTGCGTGCGAAAGATGCACAAACTAACAGTTTATGCTACATCCGTCAACTTATTTTTCGACTTTACTATAAATCACGGCTTGCGATCGGTATTAACAGGCGGTTCGTCGTTGCTAAGGAACCGCTCAATCGTGTTTCTTGTTGCCGGGCGCGTGCGGAAATCCGCAACCCACGGTTCACGGAAGTACGCTTGCTTTTCACGCGGTAAAGCGGACAGAACCTCAGGCGGAATCGGTAGCCGGTGCCAATGTGTTGCGAGGTGCGCGTAGGCGTTTAGGACTGCCACACGCGGTGTCTCCCGTTGCCACACGGGACCGGCGTGACATAAGTTTTCCGTGAAGAAGATTGCACTGCCAGCGGGACATTCGTAGGTCATCAGAAACGGGCTTCGCTTCCCTTCCTCTAACGACATGTGGTCAGGATGCATCGGGAAATTGGATTTGTGACTCCCAACGATAAAGTGCGTCCCACCATCCTTTTTAGAAATGTCTGTGAGTTCAAAGACGACACGCACCATTCCAGCGTGAATCTGCCCGTTGTTGACGCGATACCCGAAGATTGGATCTGCCTGTTGTGGTCCACCACCGTGGAGTTCACCGTGTCTCTGCCCTTTTTCGCGCCAAACAGAGTAAGAGTGCTCTAACCGAATCTCGGGTCCGATAATTTCATGTAGGACCTCCAGAACTTTGGGGTGGTCAATCAGGACGCTCGCGGGACCGCCCGGTACGGCACGGTGTTCCGGCGGTAAGGATTCTTTATTGTGATGCATCCGGTCGATCTGATCAACGATTGCATCTACGTCGTCGCGTTCCAGGATCGCCGGACGAACGAGGAATCCAGTTAAGTCGAATCGAAATTTTTCTTCGTCAGTCATGGTCTGGTATCTCCTCTGTTATCTTTGTGGTAAAGCGTAATTGGAAAATTATGCCCAACGAGGATTTCTTCCGCCGAACCGCTGTTCGCTAATGTTCCACAACTCCGATAAACCGAGTTGCCGAATGTGTTCCAGTCCGGACAGACACGGATCGTTTACGCGGGCTAACCATCGTTGGAGTTCCGCTTCGAGTTCTGCGCGAAGATTTTGTGAGTCTTCATCATCAATGAGATTGTTCATCTGGTACGGATCGGTGTCGTTGTCGTAAAGCAGCCACCCTGTTTCGTCATAGTGGCGGGCATAGGTGTAGCGATGTGTGCGAACACCGCGCCACTCACGAATACCGAAGTTGAAACCTTCACTTCCGTGCAACGGGACTTCAAGCAGGACAGACTGCGGCTCGTCAATTGTGTTACCGAGCATCGCTTCTGAGAGGTCGATACCCTCCACACCCTCTGGAATCGGCAAGTCGCACAACGACAGCATTGACGGCATGAAATCGACGAGACTTAGCAAGGTGTCGCGGGTAACGCCTGCTGGAATTTTGTGGGGCCAACGAATCATGAAAGGAATACGACTCGATTCGTCCCATGGACGTTCTTTTCTGGTATGTCCGTGGCTACCGAGCATATCGCCGTGGTCAGACGTGTAGACAAGGATCGTATCGTCAGCGATACCGATTTCGTCGAGTGCAGTCATCAAACGTCCGAGATTTTCATCCAGAGCCGTAATGTGCGCGTAGTAGCCGGATATATCTTTCCGCGTTTCGGGTGTGTCCACGGCGTTCGGACGCAACTGAATCTCTTCGGGTGGATACATCGCTTTGTAGCGTTCCGGCACGTGTTCATAGGGATTGTGTGGCGGTCCCCAGCTCATATAGAGACAGAAGGGTTCATCGGCATGATCGCGGCAGTATTCAATGGCTTTATTGGTCTGGAACTCCGGTTCATAACCGTCGATCTGGAATTCGTTGCCCTCAGAGTCGTGGTAAGGGGCATTGAAATAGTCGTGGTGACAATTCCATCCGACCCAATGATCGAAGCCGAAGCGCATCTCAGGTGTGATAAACTTGTCTCTCGGCATGCCGCCGAGGTGCCATTTGCCGATGTAACCTGTGGCGTAGTCTGCTTCTCTGAATACCTCTGCGATGCCGGTTTCTGTTAGCGGGAGTGGTAAGTCGTTGGAGACAGCTTTGTGATTCAACGGATATTTGCCTGTCATCAGACATCCGCGTGCTGGCACGCATATCGGGACATTGGTGAAGGTATTGGGAAAGAACATCCCTTCTTGGGCAAGTTTATCCATCGCAGGCGTTTGGACTTGTGGATTTCCTGCGCATCCGACATCACATTGGCGATGCTGGTCACCGAAGACGAAGATTAAATTGGGTTTACGAGTCGTTTCCATATTTTAATTAATTGCTCCTGGACTGCGCTCCGTCAGAACGGATGCGCGTGTGGCATCCGAGGACAATACGCGCAGGTTTTGGGTCAAACTGCAACGGATTTACGAACTTGTACACGAACACGAAGCCTGCAACACCGGCGCAGGCGACTCTACACAGAAGCACGTGAAGTTCCAAACCGCCCCACTTATCCGCAAGGTAAAATTAAAAAAACTGCATCCATGTATAAATTTGACGGAGTGCCCCCTCACTCTTTGTCCACAATGTTCTTTTCAGTGGCGAAATGATCTTTGTGTAACTGGCGAAGTTTGTCCGGACAGCCCGATACTGTTCCTTATGGGCGATTAAACCTGTGTTCTCTGGTGGAGATGCGCCGAAATCCACCCATTCGTATTGTTCACGACACGCTTGTGTGATGATGTGGTGGAAAATCGCGTTATTCGGACGATATTTCAAGAACGCTGGCACAGATGCTTCACACCATAACGTTACGGTCTTATTGAAGCGTAGATAGAGCAGTCCTGCGATAATCGTCCCGCGATATGTAGCGATAGCAAGCTTGGCGATTTTCTGCTGTAGGAGTGTTTGCATAAGCGCAAACGGTTTCGGGGTGCCCCCTAACCGTTTGACTGTCATGAGATACATGTCGTAAAAGGTGGCTAAAGCCTCCGCGCTGTCTGTGTCCGTGACTGTCACACCTGATTTCTCTGCCTTTCTGACGGCACCCCGTACCCGTTTGTTATAGGCGTGCCAGAGGGATTCAACATCTCCGTTCGTTTTCAAAAGATGTGTGAAGTGATCTGTCCGTGCGTAGCCCATTTCGGTGAAAAGATCGTTGTCTGTCTCGGTGCGATTGGGTGTGAGTGTCCAACGGATTTCGCACCATCCCTGTGCCACCGCTTCGGTTTCAATGGATCTTATCAGGGGCTCAGGATTTATGTGCCGCGATTCAATATGGTATATACCCCCAAACAGATTCCACGGCATTGAGTGCCAAAGACGGATGCCCGGTATTGGTTGAAAAACGAAGGCAGGCAGCCCCCCTATCACTGAATCATCTTGCTTGATGAGTAGGTAAGTTGGGGTAAGTTGGCTGAACGCGCTTGCTAATGCCTCTCGCCATGCGAAACTTTGGAAAGCAGTCGTATCTGGACATAGCCGAAGAACGACATCCCACTTATCCTGATTTTGAGGGGTTAGGGGGTCTAAGGTGTACACATGCCTATTAGTTGTCAGCGGTCAGCCATCAGCAGTCAGTAAAGAAAGAGACGTTACTGAAACGCTTGCGTCTTTATTGATGGAAACCGATAGCTATTCCTATAGAATTATGCTGCCAGTGCCGCGAACAACGCTTTGATATAACCGACAGAGTAGGCTAATCCAACATCACCTTCTAATTTCGGGATGTGATCGGCGTTGATGCATCCCTCAAATCCGACCTTCTGTAATTCGCGGACGATTTTGAAAGCGTTCATATCACCATCATCAAGCAAGACTTCCTCAAACGCACCGGCGGTTGCGAGGCTGCCGCGGACGTTCCGTAGATGAACCATGAAGATACGGTCTTTACGTCCGTAGTTGTTGATTTCGTCAAGGACAATCGCGCTGCCACCGGCTTCCGCCCGAGTGCCACAACAATAGAGGTAGCCGACGTTCTTACTGGGGAAGGTATCGGTGACACGGTGGAATCCGAGACTGCCGAGCGGTGTGTCCGGATTCGGCACGTCTGATGGATGGATAGCGAGTTTAATGTCGTATTCATCGGCGATAGGGACGAGTGCTCCGTAGATTTCGGTAAACCGTTTCCACCATTCGTCGAGGGCTTCCATCGTCGGTGTAGGTGGTGGATCTTGGGTTGCGGCACGGCTTTCGCCACGAGAGGTGTAACCGCCCCTATGTACGGATGAATAGCGCGTCATAAGGTAGTCAAATGTATCACCCCAAAACCGTTGGCGTGCGATAGGGACACCGGCTTCTGCGAAAACCCGGAGGGCATTACAGGTGTTCTCTAATTCTTTTTCACCATCGGGTTGACCCTGCATAAACTTTTCTGTGATATTCGGGAGTGTTACACGGTTGATGTCGAGGCCCCAGGAACGGATCCGTTTTTTGATTTTCAGGACCTCGTCCAAGTCTGGGTAACCCTGTTCCTCGACCCCGGGAAAGGCGTTACCGCCTCCAAAATCGATGCAATCTGCACCGAGTTGTGTGACCTGTTTGAGGTAGCTATCTGAAAGTCCGCCATCCCAGACTGAAATTTTCATATTTTAATTATTCCTTGCGGTTCGTTCAAGGGGGTTAAGCCTTCACGTCCCCTGCCGTAGATCCGCCCTCCATTACATTACGGGCTTGCGATTTAGTGTCTATGAAAAGAAAGCAGAAAACCACTTTTAATTATTCCTTGCGGTTCGTTCAAGGGGGTTAAGCCTTCACGTCCCCTGCCGTAGATCCGCCCTCCATTACATTACGGGCTTGCGATTTAGCGTTTATGAAAAGAAAGCAGAAAACCACTTTTAATTATTCCTTGCGGTTCGTTCAAGGGGGTTAAGCCTTCACGTCCCCTGCCGTAGATCCGCCCTTCATTTCATTGCGGGCTTGCAATTTGATGTTTATGAAGAGAAGCAGAAAACCACTTGCCATTAAAGGGGCAACGGTACGGGTTGTCCACTCTCAACAGATTGGTATGCCGCTATTGCGATTTCAGCCGCGGCGCGACCGTCTAAACCTGTGATAGGTGGTGATGTATCGTTACGGATTGCTTCCGCGAAAACACGAATCTCTTCTTGAACCGGCGGCGGGACTTTGATATCCGCGATTTTGATCTGTCGTCCTTCACCCTCGAAGGGTTTAATCTGAATAGTCGCATCCGTTCCCCATGTCTGTGGAAAATAGATGGAACCCCCTTCACAATCGACACGTCCACCATAACCACCAACAGCGGAGACATGACTGGAATGGAGCAAGCCGATTGCTCCGTTTGCAAACTGCAAGGAAGCAAGCACCACATCTGGATAGTCGCTCTTATCTGGTCCGTATTGTCCACCGGCGGCATAGACGGATGTTACATCACCACAGGTCCAGCGCATAAAGTCGATTTCGTGGGCGTTAATTTCCATGAGGGTCCCACCAGACTTCGCGCGTTCCAGTCGCCATGGTGTGTGACTATACCCACTACGCCACGGTCCGCCGATGCGATGCACCTTCATACAGGCAGGCGCGCCGAGTTCGCCACTCTGAACGATTTCGCGAACAACGGAATGCGTTCCATGATAGCGACATACCAAACCGATGGTGAGTTTGACACCGTTATCCGCTGCGGCGGTAATCATGGCATCGCAAGCCTCCAATGTAGGTGCCATCGGTTTTTCGGAAAAAACGTGTTTTCCTGCGTTCGCGGCATCGACTGCCATCGGTGAGTGCATGAACGGTGGCGACGCGATTAGGACTGCACGAATCTGATCATCGGCGAGTAATTCGTGGTAGTCTAATGTATAGGACACACCAAGGTCTGTCGCAAGTTTTTCAGCCAGTGCTTCTTGCACATCACTGACGGAGATGACCTCTATTCCCTCAACAGTGTGTGCACTGGTGGCAAGGCTTCTGCCCATGCCACCACATCCGATAACACCAACTCCAATCGTTTCCATTTTTTAATTAATTGCTCCTGGGCTGCGCTCCATTTCATGACGCGCAGGTTTTTGGTCAAACCGCAACGGATTTGCGAACTTGTACACGAACACGAAGCCTGCAACACTGGCGCAGGCGGATTTAAGGAACGCACGTGATAGATAGGGCGCATGTCGTTCCTCTGTAAGGTAAAATTAAAAATCCGCAAGGTAAGTTAAAAAAATTATCTCCGTCTGGATTTGATATGTCCCCATGTAACGCTTAGTTTGCTTGCTGAAGGACTGACATCAAGCCCTGTGGCTTTCATGTTGTTCTCGACTTCTGCGGCACTCAAAACGCGATCGTAGATGCGAAATTCGTCAATATACCCCTGAATTGTGTCGCAATCGCACCCATCTGATCGATCTCCGATGCCAAGGAGCAGTCCTCCTTTGGAAATCTTACCACCCTTCATGGCGTACTTTTTTTCCTGTTTTCCATTCACATAATAGTGAACCGTTGCGCCATCATAGGTGCCTGCAAGATGCAACCACTCCTCAAGTGGGATGTCCTCCAGGACATTGTCCTGTGCTGCCACCGTTGATTTCCCGCCGGCTCTGACGAAGAAACCGTGTTGGTTATCGTCATCGTCGTAATAGAGACTCGCGACTGCGCTGTTCGTTGGCATATCATCAAGTGAGATAATCCGATTCCAACTGTCGTCCAAGGCGTTGATATATACCCAACATTCCAGGGTAATCTCTTCCCAATCACGATCAATTGTCGGTGGATTTGAATCTTCAACGAGGAGGCGGTCAACGCTGCCATCAAAAAGGATGCACTCGCCGACTTTACAATCGCCGGCAGGGGCAAGTTCAGGGTCCCCATGAACAGCGGCAGCAAGTCCTGACAAGATATCTACTGCCTCTGCTTTAATTTTTACTGTGTCTTTATCGAAGGACCAGTAAGCGATTAAACCATTTTCAACCGCACCGATAATCGCGCCGGTGGGTTGCGCGTTCCATAGGAGAAACGCGAGAAGGAGAAAGGTTACGGTGTAAAGTCGTGAGTATTTCACAAATTGTCTGTTCTGAGAAAAAACACTGTTTTTCAGACGCATGATTGATTCCCTCCTTCAGAATAGCGGTCAGTAATCAGCGGTCAGCACAGAAAAGAGGGATCCAAACGTTCAATCCGTCTTAACTGATGGAAACCGATAGTTGACTGCCGAAATCCATTAAAACATGTCGCGCATAGCGCGTTCTCGTCGATCAGCGATTTGACGTTCACGTTCTTCATCAGACATTCGACCCTGCTGTTCAGAAACGATGGGACGGTATTCGGCGACCTCACTCTTCCGCTTGAACACCCGGAAAAAGTCGAAACGACTTAAGGTTGGCGGAATGTTCCCTGGACATAGTGCGTGTAATCCAACATGCACTGAACGTCCCATGCCGACATTCGTTTGTCCACAACTTTTCCATTGGATGCCGTCACCACTGGCGAAGGCGGAGAATTGGTTCCCTCTACGTTCCATGCGTAGGAAGAGTTCTCGGACATTTCTGAGCCCGCCGCTGCGCCCGCGTAAGTTGAATGAGCGTCCAACATGGCGTTCAAATCGGACATCGCCTCTGAAGGCGTGTGGTCCTGATGTTTTCTCAAGTCTGAGGAATCGGTTAGGGTTTTTCCATACTAATAAGCCACCGTGTTCTTTCAGTTGTGGCGAAATTCGCATGCGAGTTTCAATAGCGAAGTCTCCAGCGACTTCCATGAGGAGACGTGGTGCACTCATATCGCCACTTCTGCCATCTGGACCGTGCCAGAGGTCTTGCCCGGGTTCAGTTCGCATTTCTAAGTAGCCTTGGCGTTCTGCCCAGGAGCCGCCGCCCTTCGGATCATCCCACCGCCATTCCGGGCGCATACGGTTTCCGATGAACTCATCTTCAAATACCATCTCTGTGAATTCACCTGAAGATGCCCATCCTTCAATCTTCACAGCGGAGATGGAGTCTCCGAAATTTTGAGGGAGTAAATGGAGGTTCGGCAATTCTTTTTTATATTCCGACGGTTCCATACGGATGGGTAGAGGTGCGCCTTCAAAGTCGGGGTGTTCGTAAAAGACGACCTCCGCTCCATGGCGTGGGAAGTCTGGACCTTTGAAGATACGGATTGACGAAATCCGATCCTCGAACCAACTTCCGCCTTGTGCATCCCGTAGATTGGCGATATCGCGCAGGATCGTGATTTTCCTACCTCGAAATTCTACGTGCTCGTAGCAGTCCACGATCAGCGGAATAGTGCCCCATTCTGGTCCAACCACTTCCAGTGTGGAACCGAAGTTGATTGATGAAATTCTGTCGGCGAAGTTGTAAGCGGTGTCATGGAGGTTCGGATAAAATCCGGGTCCAAGTGCTAATTTTTGACCCCGGAAGTTGCGATGCTGGTAAAGAATAACTTTGTAGTTCGGGTTTGACGAGAAGTTCGGACCCTTATAGACGCGAACAGAAGAAATATTGTCTTGAAATCCGATGTCTCGCGTAAAGGAAACAGGTTCTACAACATATCCCATTCTGCCCCGGAAGTTTGTATGTTGGAACACCTCAACAACGAGGCGCGGTATGACAATAGGCATTTTTTACTCCTTTTTTATAGTTATCAGTTTTCAGTTAAAAGGTTTCATTTAAAAGTTGTCTTTTAGGATTGACGATTGTTAACTGTTAACTATTTCAAGGGTTGCTTCGTAAATTTGGGCATATCCACTCCGATCGGATGTGAATACAACATGCTTACCATCTGGACTGAAAGACGGGTGTGGATGTGTAT
The DNA here is from genome assembly GCA_965220065.1 of Candidatus Poribacteria bacterium. Taxonomy (GTDB): domain Bacteria; phylum Poribacteria; class WGA-4E; order WGA-4E; family WGA-3G; genus WGA-3G. The sequence goes on along the minus strand of OZ244804.1, from coordinate 536,421 downwards.
GTTGTGGCGCGTAAACCTGAATTGGACCTGCAGCATACGGGAACGGTCGGTTCCAATGTTCACCGATAGATGAAGCGTTGGGATAACATAACGTCTGCGGTTCGCCAATGCCATCGCGTGGATCAAAAATTTGGATACCGATATCCGGGAAATTGGTATCTGCTACCATAAGTGTTCCTGCGGGATTGCTAATGGCATGCCATGCGTTGAACCTTGCCACCTGTCGAACGATTCCAGTATCAACGTTGACACATCTCACGCCGCGGGGCCAATCGACAAAAGCAAGTTCACGCGTCCCTGGGATCCATGTTTCATGTGTGACCCATTCGTTCTTTTCAACGTTCTGAGCATAGAGGCGACGATTTCCTGCTTCCGTCGCGATGGATTACCCACACCCGATCCGTCAGGGGACCTGCGTAATAGAGCAGGTTGGCGTCATCGGGACAGAATTGGAGGTGTCCAATGCTATCTCTCTGTAGGATTATATCGTGCGTGCCGGTGTCTATATCTATAATAGCGAGTGCGGATTCTTTGCCGATCTTGAATCTGATAGCCCACCATCGGTTGTCGTGACTCAAAGCAGTTGTGCCCATAGCGGCAGCGACCATGCCTTCATCCTGCATCGCCGTCGCGGCGAAATTAACGAGTTCTTGCTCCTCAAGCGTCTCCAAATCTACTTTCCATCCGCTTGTGCCTGCTGTGAAGTAGACCGCTTTTCCATCGCGTGAAGGATGCACCGACCATTCCGATATGTCAGGTCTATCTGTTAATTGGCGAAGTTCACCCGTGCTTCGCTCTTCTGCGAATAACTGTGGTGTTCCTGTTCGGTATGAGACGAATATCAACCGCTGCATCGCATCGTCATACGCGGGTATGATGAAAAAAGGGTGATGGTGCACAGCGGATCTGATCGTCACCTGCCGAATGTGTGTTCCGGTGCGTTGGTCGATAAAGGATCGAGATTCAGGAGGATGAATTGTTCCTTTCGCCATTTTTTTTACCATGTATGTCTGAACGGCGTTTCCGTTGTCAACGCCGATCTAAAATTGATGAGGAAACCTGCCTGAAACGAATAGTCGTGTTTACTGATCCCTACGGGGTAGGTGCGGTTTCAAACCGCATCTACCGGGGAATTACTTAATCCTATTCTTATTCTTCAAACGCCGCATCAAAGGCAACGGCAGAGGGTTCAAAGTCATAACCCTTGACAGCAGCGCACGATTCGCGTGCCCCGTGTTCTCTGTCCATGCCGCTGTCTTCCCACTCAATGGAGAGTGGACCGTCGTATTCCATGGTGTTGAGAGCACGGATAATTTCTTCGAAGTTAATGTTGCCACGACCAATGGAACGGAAGTCCCAATTTCTGCGAGCGTCCCCGAAGTTCAGATGTCCGCCAAATACACCGGATAAACGGGGTGTGTCCGCCCACCAGACATCTTTCATGTGGACGTGATAAATTCGATCACTCAGCCGTTCAAGGAATGCTACATAGTCAACGCCTTGATAACCGAGATGGCTGGGATCGTAATTGAATCCGAACGCTTCTCTGCCGTTGACTGCCTCGATCGCACGTTCTGCGGTGACGATGTCAAAGGCGATTTCGGTGGGATGAACTTCAAGCCCAAATTTAACACCAACTTCGTCGAAAACGTCAAAAATCGGATTCCATCGATTGGCGAAATCTTCAAAACCGGCATCAATTTGTGCTGGGTCATTCGGGGGGAAAGAGTACAGCAGATGCCATATCGAGCTACCGGTGAAACCGTTGACGACGCTTACGCCAAGTTTTGCGGCTGCGCGCGCTGTATTTTTCATCTCTTCGGCGGCACGTTCCTGAACGCCTGCTGGATCTCCGTCGCCCCAGATCGCCTCTGATACGATGCCTTGATGTCGGCTGTCAATATTGTCGCAGACTGCCTGTCCGACAAGGTGATTACTGATTGACCAAACTTTGAGTCCGTATTTTGCGAGTAGATCGTGCCTACCTTGGCAGTAGTTATCGTCTGCGAGTGCTTTATCAACCTCGAAATGGTCGCCCCAACAGGCGAGTTCTAAGCCATCGTAGCCAAATCCACTCGCTTTTTCTGCTAATTCTTCTAATGTTAAGTCTGCCCATTGGCCTGTAAAGAGTGTTACAGGTCTTGCCATGGTATTATGTCTCCTTCGTAGTGCCCCGACTTCGGGGTCATTTCTTGCCCAGTGCTGTATCAACTTTATCTTTCTGTGGAAGCGAGTTCCAGCTCATGATGCCTACATCGCGAATGGGTGCTAGACACTTGGCAGATAGAATAAAGATTAAGTCCGTTCTTTCAAACGCTCCAGCTCCTCTCGGAGTTCTGCGAGTTCCGCCTCCGCCTTCTGACGTGCGGCGGCTTCTTCGTCAGCGCGTGTTTCAGCCATGTCAGCGCGTATCGTTTGCAGCTCAGCACGCGTAGCTTCTCGATCAGCGCGTGCAGATGCTGATTCCGCTGGTGTTTGCAGCCAATTATCCTCAACCGGATCGTAAAGACCTAAACCCACATCACCGACATAGAAATCTAAACCGAGGGCGGTGGAGTGCAAACCTCCGTCTGGACCTGCCGAAATTGGGACATACGAACCATCAACCAAGGTAAAACCCATTATCGGCGACGGTAAATATAAACCCTCCGCATCATACAAGAAATAGTCTTGGATTCCCAATGAAGCGTAGAGTTCCATCTTGCGACCTAAGTCGTTGCGATAGGTGCCTTTGCTGGAAAACTCCATTGCGAAATCAGGGACCTTCCCCTCCTTCCAGACGAGATAGCTCCGCCGGGGTTTCTTACCTAAGCCAAAAGCCACCAGAACATCTGGCGACACCGATTGACGTGGGTTTCCCTCGACATAATACATGAGTATATCGCCAGAAACATAAACTTCCGGTCTTTCTTCAAAATGTGCGTCAAGGACTTGTAAAGTTCGCATGAGGATACGTCTGTGAAGGTCGCTAACCGCCATAGGTTTTCCATCCGAGTCAGGATAAAGCTCATCGTCCTCTGTAGGGGCGTAAGGGATATGCGTCCCTTCTTTATGGGTATCCATTAGAGTCCCTCCCATTTCCGTGAGATGCCAGAATACACGATTATTTTCTTCTATAGCACCTTACGAAAAGATTATGCTGGCGGCGTATACCTCGCATCGATCCATGCGCGTTGTTTACCACTGTCTACAGCGGCATTGATGAAGTGTACCCCGCGAGCCCCATCTTGAACGGTTGGAAAATCTGCGTCGAATTCAGCTGGGGCTTCGCCGGCGATTTTCGCTGCTATTGTCCGTGCAGCGTTTACATAAATATTTGCGAATGCCTCTATGAAAGCTTCGGGGTGTCCGAAAGGTATCCGCGAGTTGTGTTGAACGACCTCGGATAGATAATCGTTGCCGCGTTTGTAAACCTGTTCGGGACCATCGGGGAAGCGGACATAGAGATAGTTCGGGTTCTCCTGATGCCATTCCAGCGAGGCATCGGTGCCGTAGACACGGATACGCAGGTTGTTCTCTTCACCTACCGAGATTTGGGACGCATAAAGCACGCCACGGACTCCGTTTTCATAATGCACGAGTAGATTTCCATCGTCTTCTAACAAGCGTCCCTCTACAAAAGTGGTCATGTCGGCACAAATTTCTTCGATGTCGAGTCCTGTGATGTAGTGTGCCAAGTTTTCTGCGTGTGAACCGATGTCCCCGATACATGAGGAGGCACCCGCTTGATTTGGATCGGTGCGCCAGACGGCTTGTTTCGCGCCTTCGTCCTCTAAAAATGTGGCGAGCCAGCCCTGAGGATATTCAACGACGATTTTGCGGAGCGTTCCGAGTTTCCCCGCTTTCACGAGTTCGCGTGCCTGCTTCACCATTGGGTAGCCTGTGTAGTTGTGTGTGAGTGCAAAAACGACATCGTGTTCTTTGACGAGGTTGCATAACGCTTCAGCATCGGCAACCGTTGTTGTCATCGGCTTATCACAGACGACGTGAAACCCGGCTTCGATAAAGGTTTTGGCGACATCGAAATGGATGTGGTTCGGCGTCACGATTGAGACAAAATCAATGCGTTCGCCTTCGGGAAGTTGGCTCTCTTTCTCTGCCATCTCCTTGTAAGATCCGTAGACCCGACTCGCGTCAAGGAAGAGTTCGGCACCTTGTTGTTGGGATTTTTCGGGTGATGATGAGAACGCACCCGCAACGAGATCGATTTCTCCGTCGAGTGCCGCGGCTTTACGATGGACGGCACCGATGAAGGCATCCGGTCCACCACCTACCATGCCGTAACGGACTTTCCTGTTCAGTGGCATCTTGCGTATTTGCTCCTTTGCTTGTGTAAAATGGGAAACCTGTAAGTTTCGCCCTATATGGTATTTTGATTCCAAAAGATATTATCTCATATTTAAGTGTTTTTTTCAAGATTTTTGTTCAGAAGGGGTGTGTAAAATTTCTGGCATTCGGTATAATCGTAGGTTGGGTTGAGCGGAAAAAACCAAAACACTGGAGTTTACCCCCGGCAACTCCGCTATTTCAATGACCTGTTCTGTGTAAATAGAGATAGCAAAACCCAACATCCCAAAGGGTGCTGGTGTGAAAAGGCGTTGGGTTTCACTTGTATTCTGGTGCGTTCAGGTGCTTTGTGCGTTTGAGAATCATCGCCGCTATGAGGTCTTCAATCAGGCCTCGTTCAACCCAACCTACGAGATTTTGACAAAATATTTACACACCCTTCAAAAGCATTCAGTAGTTAGCAGTCAATAAGATCCCGATCACGGAGCACGGCTCAGACATAAGGATAAGAAAATGTTGGGAGTTTCAGAGTATTCAGAGTAAAATCTAAAGAAGGGTGGGTTTTAAAAAGGTTGTGAATATAGACACTGACTGGGTTTTGAACGGTTTTGATAGGTGGTTTCTGAAATGCTTACTCTGAAACTTCAGACTCGGTTTTCAATCAGTGTTTATGGATAACATACGTTAATTTGTTTTTAACGAATTTACTAAAAAGTTACGATTCGGTAACTTTTTTTTTATTTTGGATAACTTGCTAAAGTTGTCCGAGAACCCAATGCTTGTGTGGGTTTAGGCGTGTTCTTTATGTTCGATTTTTTTTTGTGCGAAAAAAATAATTTGGCGGAAAGTGTAACATTTTGCAGACCGGCGATAAATTGCTTTACTGCTATTCTTACGCGGAAGTTAGCAGTGCGGCGATGTCTTTTGGTAGTTTAATCTCATATTTCTGCTCAAAGTTGGCAATGTTTTCGTATTCTTTGCGAAACTGTTCACTGATGATATTTCCTTGCTTGTCTTTGGCAGTCGTAAGATCTTCTTTGGCTTTTTCCCATTCTTGCAAGAGTAAGAATGCCATACCGCGATTGTAATGCGCTTCTGCCAAATCCGGCTTGCGTTGTATTGCCTCGTTATAGTCCTTGATAGCAAGTTTATATTGCCCTTGTTGGGAATAAGCGTTACCACGATGGTTGTAAGGATGGACAAGATTTGGTCTCAGTTCTATTGCTTTGGTGTAGTCTTTGATGGCACGATCAAATTCGTCCCTTTCGTGGTAGACAATACCGCGATTGTAATAGCCATAAGCAAAGTTCGGATCTAACGTTATGGCTGTGTTATAGTCTTCAATGGCGCGATCTGTCTCACCCTTGAGTTTATAAACTATCCCACGGTTGTTATATGCCTCTGGCAAATCAGGATCCAATCTTATGGCGGTGTTACAATCTGTGATGGCGCGATCATAGTCTCCTTTGATACGGTATGCGCTGCCACGGTTGCTATAGGCTTCGGCATAGTTGTCTTTGCGTCTGATTGCCGTGTTAAAGTCTTCAATGGCGCGGTCAATTTCGCCTATATTGCCATACGCGATGCCTCTATAGTTATAGGGCGTGGCAAAACTTGGTCTTTCCATAATGAGTTTGGTGAAACGTTGGATGGCGTTTTCGTTAGGATCCTGGACAACTTCAGACTTCATGTTTATCCCTCCGTTATGTTTGGTATTGAGTGTATCAAGTTTTCAAAGTATTTTCGATCAACTCCATTTCGGCTTGATAAATTTCTATGGCGGTTTTCTGGTGGCTGCTCTGGTCTCTAATAAACCCATGGAGATCGTTGTAGACGTCTCGCGTTGAGATACCGTGTTGTTTTTGCAGGTGGTCTAATATGGGTTCTTTAAGCGATCCAGGAATATCAATTACGTTGTATTGTTTTGGGTCAAGATAACCGTTGAGCGGGCGAACGAAGACACTTTTTTGCGCTATGATGCGATTTTGCGGATTTCGAGGAGATTTGATATAATCTTTTATCTCCTCAGTTCTTTCCAACAAGATAATCCTGCCGGGTTTTCCAAGAGAACTCGCACATGCGAAGAAAAGGGCTATGTGGTTGTCGGTTGTAAAGTCTATAAGATTGGTATGTCCCCCATAGTGTTGAAGTTCCGTCAGGATTTCGAAATCGTCTTCTTCGTGGGTATAGCCTTTAGCCAATTCCAGCATTCGCGCTTGGATGGCTTCTATATCAAATTCCTCCGTCCCAATCTCTTCCCGACACTTACGCCAAAGACTTGAAGAAACCTTTTCAAAATGTTCAGGTTCGCCGCGATAAATATAATCTCCATCGGCGGTTGTTTCTGCTATCCTACCGATTATCTCTAAAATCCTGTTTAGTTCGGTTTCTTGTGTGTTCAAACGCTGTTCTCCACGATATGAATTCCCTCTCATATTAAATCATAGCATGTATGCGGCTGTTTGTCAATTTGAATTTCATGGACGTGTCTAAGTCGTAGATTTACGCGGAGGACACGGATCGAAAGCGTCTGGGATTGGGGAATGGGTTTGGGTATCTGTCAGAATCGCGGATTTTCGCGGATTATACGGATGACGCGGATTGACCCTCTTGTAACATCAAGTCATCTGCTGAGTGGACAGTTTTTGTTTTACGGCTATGCCTGCGGGGGAGTTAGCAGGACAGCGATGTCTTCTGGCAACTGGATATCCGTTTTCTGCTCAAAGTCTACAATACTTCTGTTATCGCGTTGAAAAGATGGGATGCTATCTTCTCCAATAATCTTGGCAACGGTCAGATCGACTCTTGCTTTTTCCCACTGTTGCAGGTGTGCCCAAACCACACCACGATAATAATAGGCATCAGCAAGATCTGACTTGAGTGCTATTGCTTTGGTCCAATTTTCAATGGCACATTCAGTTTCGCCTTTGAGATGGTACGCTAAGCCGCGATTATTATATGCCTCTGCAAAGTCTGGCTTGAGTTGTATCGCCTTATCAAAGTCCGTGATAGCACAATCAAACTCACCTTTTCTGCCGAAAGTGATACCGCGGTTGTTATAGGCTTCGGCAAGATCCGGTTTGAGGTCTATAGCTGTGTTGCAGTCTTCGATAGCATGATTAAACTCGCCTTTTTTATTGTAAGCATTGCCGCGATTGGAGTAGGCTTCGGCGTAATCTGGTTTGAGTTCTATCGCTGTGGTATAGTCTCTGATGGCATTATCAAGTTCACCTTTGCTTTCATAAGCTACGCCGCGATTGCAATAGGCTTCGGCGAGATTCGGATTCAAACGTATTGCCTCGTTATAGTCTTTCAGAGCGAGGTTTGTTAAACCTTTTCTCACATAAGCATTGCCTCGATTGGAGTAGGCTTCAGCAAAGGTTGGGTGATGATCTATTGCTGTGCTAATGTCTTCAATTGCTTGTTCAAAGTCGCCTTTATCGCCGTAAGCATTGCCTCGATTGGAGTAGGCTTTCGCATAATCATACCTTAGTTTTATTGCAGTCGTATAGTCTTTGATAGCGCGGTCAATCTCACCTTTGTTACGGTATGTCAAGCCGCGCCCATTGTATGCCTCGGCGAGATCCGGTTTGAGTTGTATCGCTTTATTGAAGTCCGTGATGGCGAGATGAAACTCGCCTTTTTGGCTATAAGCAATCCCGCGATTGTTGTAAGCATGGGCATTATCTGGAGCCAGTTGTATCGCTTTGGTATAGTCTTCAATGGCATGATCAACCTCGCCTTTGGTAAAGTAAGCGAGCCCTCGATTTTTGTAAGATCGGGCATGGTCGGGATTTCGCTTAATTGCCTCGGTGTAGTCTTCAATGGCTTCATCGCACTTATTAGAGGCCAATCGAAAATTACCGCGTTGAAAATAGTTGTGGTGGATTTTGTCTGGATTGGCTAGTGTGTTCTTCATCACGGGTGCCTCCATAGTAAGGCTCAGCGAGTGTCAGATCATACGGTTGCTCAGAAGTGTTTCGCTCAAAAAAACCGAGCAAGTCAGAAAATAGGGTTTTTTCCGAGATTCCCATTTTTGCCAACGCCGTTCTCAAATTTTCTTTGTGCTCGCTACGAATTACCATTTCCTGTGTGATCATTTCTCCCGTTACTTCAGGTGAACCAAATAGAAATACAGACTGCTGCATTGTCATTCGCTGCGTGTCTACTGCTAAACTGTCCAACGTGGGTGCCCAGAGATACCACTGTGCTTGATCCACATCGAAAAAATCATCTATACTCTGCTGGAGCCTATCTTTGGTTGTTATTTCTTCAATCGCTTCACTATCATTTTCTAACACAAGAACCTTGCCGTTCGTTTGCTCTCTATTATCACAAGCGAACCATAAGGCAACAAGAGGGTTGAATGTAAAGTCGATGAATCCTGTTGCAACCTTGTTATGCTGTAAATGTGCCATACATTCTAACGGGGACAGGTCTGTGTATGTAGACGGATACTTGAGTTGAACCTCATCAACAATTTGTTTCAGATAACCCACGAACAAATCGGGTAAAAATCCGGACAACGCACCAGAAACAGGACTGCTTTGTTTTTCCAACCGACGATAAGCACTGCTGGTCACTCGCCAGGCTTCGTTTTCTTGACCACGATAGAGATAACTTTTTTCGGGATCGGTTATCTTATCTATTTGGTTGATGTAGTCTGCTAAATTAGAGATCTCAATAGGTGTGTTCATGCGTTGTTGTTTCTGTTCTATATTCCTCCGAGCAATTCCATGTCAAATTATACCGTTTAGGGATGCGTTTGTCAATGTGCTTTTTCCTGGTCCGCGGCGTAAGCAAAACAGGCGCGAATATCTGTCTCGGTTAACTCAGGGAAATCGTGAAGAATTTCCGCGACCGCCATACCTGATGCCAAGTATTCAAAGACATCGTAAACGGTGATGCTCATTCCTCGAATACACAACTGCCCGCTGCGTTTACCGGGTTCAATGGTAATAATGTCTCTATAGTTTTTCATGGTATTCACCTCTTCCTAAAAATAGTTCAGGACTTACGCAAATCGCAATGAATTGCGCTACTACGAACCGATTTTCGTTAATGAGAACGGGTTATTCAGAGTAAACGATGAGTTTGCGGACACCCACGAGGGGTGCCCCTACGAGAGGTCCACATATTATAATCGATAGAAGTATGTGGTTTTGGATTTGTGTCGCGATGGGAAAATCGATTTGTGTGAGAAAAATCGGAAGGTAAAAGATGTTCTGTTTTTAACAGATTAGAAAATTATTATAAACTAAAAGTTATTGAAAGCTCCTTAAAATGTTACACCAGTGTAACATTTGGTGTACAGAGTGTATCGGCAACAAACCCAGTGGTGGCAAGGGTTCATGGACGTTTCTTGTTCGATTTTTGTTTTCAAAAAAAATAAATTGGCGAAAAGTGTAACATTTTGCAAACCGGCGATACATCACCTTACTGCTATTTTTACGGAGAAGTTAACATCGCGGCGATTTCTCTGTTGGTTGTCAGCGTTTAATCCGATTACCGCAAGATAAATAATGCCGCATTTGCGTCCCTCGCAAATTCCTTAATATCAACGAAATGCTTTCTCAAATTGTATTCGACGGCATTGGTCGAGCAATTCCCTATTCCGATCCAAATCACTTTTGGCGGATAACCGTGAATAACGCTCCTATTCCTAAAGTCTGTATCCTTTGAAACGATGAGATAGTCGTTATCACGAGCGTAATTCCATAACTCGGTATCCGTTGCCGTATTTAACCCTATCGTTTTGACATGGGTGGAATTAGGAAACAGGTCCGCCAGCAGCGTCACCAGTTGGTCGGATAGGTTCTGATCGAATAGAAGTTTCATCTGTGTAAACGACCACCTGCGATTTTTCCTGGTCCGCGGCGTAAGCGAAACAGGCGCGAATATCTGTCTCGGTTAACTCGGGAAAATCGTGAAGCACTTCCGCGACTGTCATACCCGATGCAAGGTATTCAAAGATATCGTAAACGGTGATCCGCATTCCCCGAATACACGGCTGCCCGCTGCGTTTACCGGGTTCAATGGTAATAATGTCTCTATAGTCGTTCATGGGACTCACCTCTTCCTACAAATAGTTAAAAAAGTATACCATAACTTGGGTTGATTCTCAACAGTTTTGAATGGACTTTTCTGATTGGCAGGATTTGAGATGCGTGTTTTTGTGAAGATACTGGATGTCTCTCTGGTCAGGATCGCCGATTATCGCGGATTATACGGATGACGCGGATTGACCCTCTTGTAACATCAGGTAATCCGCTAAGAGGAAAGTTTTGTTTTTCGACTATGCCTGCGGAGGTGTTAGCAGTGCGGCGATGTCTTCTGGCAGCTGGATATCCGTTTTATGCTCAAAACCGAACCGCATCTAACCCACGCGACGTGAATTGATCAGAAGATAAGGTCATCACCGCTTACCTCAGACAAGTCCAATGTTGAAGGGTTCCCCATTTTGAGTTTCTCGGCATAAATCTCATCCCACGTTTGGTCAGTGTGGGGACGAATTAGGATGCCATCATCTGTCTTTTCAAGCACGACACCCGATTCCAACCTCAATTCTTTCACCCAGTCAAGGGGCAGTTTGATCTTATAATCCGTCTCCAACGCGAGCGTTTTCATGGGACTCACCTCTTCCTACAAGTACTAAACTTTGGACAATTTCCCGTAGCAATCAACCCTCAGGGATCCCGTAGGTTGGGTTGAGCGGTAAAACCCAGAACCGCCTGTTGGCACCCAAACACCCGTTTACCCAGACGCGTCGCTTGTAGACAGATACAGCGAAACCCAACACACAGGACCTTGAGAAAAACAACGTTGGGTTTCACTCAGAACTTAAGGTATTTATAGGTGCCTTTGGACTTCCAAGGGGCGTGTCTGTGTCGGAGGTTTCGGTGCCACTCGTTCTACCCAACCTACAGTGTGCGCGGTGTTTTTTCTCAGTTTTATCGACAGGTGTAACTGTGAGAAAAATCTGCCGTTGCTTGAAAACGTTGCCTTCATCGGATACAGATTGTCCAAAGCTTAGTACAAATAGTTAAATAAAGTATACCATAACTTGGGTCTCACTTACCCCCACTTTTTTTCGTGTATAGTCATGCGGGTATATGAACGTATGTGTATCTGAGAAAGTCAGTGAATGCCAAGGTAGATGTCGTCTCTTGAAAAACACAAGTTTCCGAAAAATGACACGAGATACTCCCGATGCCAAAGATCTCTGATGACGCGCGTGATCACGGTTATCACCGAATATCGCTTTTGACGTCCATTGAACGCTTTCGCCCAGCGTGTCGCTGCCTTCTCATAACTGAGAAACAGCAATGCGTAAGCCAAACACGCCAGTAGCCATAAAATAGCGACACGCTGGCGGGTGGGTTTCTTCAAGACGAGTTGCCCAAATCCGAAACGTGACTTGATGTCTCGAAAACCGTGTTCAATCTGCATCCGGCGTTTGTAGCACTGATAGAGCTGATGCCCACAGACGCCGTTTGAGATCAGATACATCGGGTCTTTGGGATTATTTCTGCGGACGTAGAGTTCAACAGGAATCTGATGCCTCTTGTGATAAAGCACGCTTGCGTGAAACTTATTTTCAAAATCATCAAGTTTCTTCTCACTTCCTTGGTATCGAATCCCGACGGTGCGACAGACCCGCAGGATAAACGGAATCTCTCGGTCCTTGAGAAACTTGATGACATATTGGGCGCGAGCAAACCCCCGGTCAAAAACGAGAATCGGCTCCAACCGTCCTGCTTGCGGCGCACTCGAGACAGCAAGTTCATAGAGTTTCAGACAAAATCTTTGAACAATCTCATTATGACTCTTATATTTCCCGTGTTGAATCTCTTTATCTTTATAGAGAAGCCAAAGCACTGGAATCGCACGATGGCGGAAGGCAATCGCCGCAACGATCACCTTCCACCCTCGGATGAGATCCGTCTCATCGACAAGGAAAAGTTTCCGAGACGTCTCGTCTGGCCACAGACGTCCGACAACACAGGCGAAATATGCACGCTGGATATCCCCAAGAGGTAAGGACGTCTCAAGAAACCGCAACAACCGTTTCTGTTTGGATTTCTCTGTTGCAACGACAATGGGTAATCGTGAGGCGATCTCGTTGATACGAAAGGTCTTAGCAACACAGACCCCGAGAATCGTCAGCAGTAGATTCCGAAACGCCGGTTTTTTCAAACCCACAGACTTGAACATTTCTGAAAAATGTGTTAGCATAAGTTTTGGATTTACCCGTTTTGGGTAACATCTCTTTTTCATCAGAATACCTCCTTAGAAAGTTGTGAGGGGTTCACAACTTTTCTGCTATAAGGAGGTATTCTATCAGAACACCCCTGACCTTCCCATATATTTTTCAACAAATACCTTCAAGGCACCACTCCCATTAAAAATGGGGGTAAGTGAGTAACTTGGGTTGATTCTCAACCGTTTTGAATAGGTTTTTCTGATTGGCGGGGTTTGAGATGTGTGTTTTTGTGAAGATAATGGATTTCTCTATTGTCAGAATCGCGGATTATACGGATTTCGCGGATTGACACTCTGTAACATCAAGTCACCTGCTAAGAGGACAGTTTTTGTTGGACTACTATGCCTACGGGGGCGTTAGCAGTGCGGCGATGTCTTCTGGTAGTTTGACCCCTTGTTTCTCCTCAAAGTCGGCAACGCTTGAATATAAGCTCTGAAATAAGGTAACGATATTCACTCCCATATTTCTGGCAATTGTCAGGTCCGATTTGGCTTTTTCCCAGTTTTGCTGGTGCAATAGTGCTATGCCGCGATTGTTATAAAACAAAACGTTATCCGGTTTGATCCGTATAGCTTGGTCATAGTTTTCAATGGCACGGTCAATCTCGCCTTTATTCTTGTAAGCGATGCCGCGATAATTATAAGCATCGGCAAAATCTGGATTTAGTTGTATGCTTTCATTATAATTTTCAATAGCGAAGTCAACCTCGCCTTTTCCGGCGTAAGCAAGGCCACGACTGTAATAGGCTATGGAAGCAATAGAGGTGTCCGTTGGATCTAACCGTATGACTTCGGTGTAGTACGCAATCGCATCATCCGGATTGTCATTTTGGTGAGCTTCAATACCTCGCTGTAAATAGTCTTGGGGATCGGGTTCAATGTACGGTTCATCGTGGGCATGTAGACGAGCAAACCCGTCAAAATCAGGATAAATATTGGCTTCGGTGATGCCTGAGATTTTATCCAGCGATGTTAAGATATCTTGTTTGTTATTTTTATCTACGACGCATTCAGCCTCTGCTTCAATTTGGGCACCACTGAATACGAAAACAGATTGTTGGGCGATGATACGGTTGTTCTGAAGTTTGGGTTGCCATTGATAGAGTGGGTATCTACCGTTTTCGTCCGGTTTGAGAAAATAATCAATATCTTTTTTTAGCAAGTCGGGATTAACTGTTTTCAAGCGGACCATATCATCGTGACGGACAGCGAATACTTTGCCGTTCGCTTCCGTTTGGGATCCTTGCTGGCAGGCGAACCAGAGGGCGACTAACGCACTCTGTGAGAAATCTATCAGGCAGGTGGCTGCACCGAAGTGCTGAAGTTCAGCAAGGAGTTCCAGATCGGATAATGTTTGACCATCTCTCTGGTCGTGTCCCAGACTTCGTGCTTTCTCTATCAAATCCTTGTTGATTTTGAGTAACTTACTGGGGTTATTTCTGTCAGTTTCTGACAGGCGGCGGTAAGCGGATGCCTCTATTTTGTAGTTTTCTGTTGAAACTCCACGAAACAGGTATTGTCCATCGCTAAATTGTGCCGCCCATTCTATGAATTTACTTAGGGTTTCGACAAGTATGACTTTTTCGTTTTCCACTATAATGATCTTTTCTGATCGAAGTAGTCCAGTTGTTTGAACCATAGATGCAACAGATAACACGAACTTAGATCAAAGTCTACCTGAAAGAACACAGTCCGTGTAATCAGGCAAAAATTTGGCAATTACTGAGAAAGCGGACAAACTCCATTAAATTCAATGATGGATGGTTCAACGTTGGTATACCGCCGAGGACGTCGTCCTCTAAACCCGACTTGTACCTCTTTGGAATTCAGCAATTTCAAATCTAATTTGAGTATCTCATCAACTGTGTTTGAAAGTTTCAGTTGGAGAACCGATGTCAAGCGGGCAAATTTCTCAAATCGCTTTCCTGTTTGTCCGAAAGATCGGTATAAGGATGGAATAGCTGAGGCAGAGATTTGAAATTCGTTCCCACCACGGACAAACATTTCCAACGTAGTTTCATTGAATAAACCCGCGGGGCCTGCTCGGTTCTGAAAATCTCTTGGAAGTGCCTCTAATTTTTCGTCAAGTAGGATACGCTTTGCCCGCATTTCAGCCATCTTATCTGGCGAAATGGTACCGAACGTGAAATCGCCAAGCAGACTTCCATTTTGTCTAGGCCTTTCTTCCTTCAGAATGATTTTCCAAACGGTTTGAGATCCGTCCGCAATTTGAGTAACTTCCTGCGGTTTTACCCACGCTGCATCTTCACCGAGTGAGAAAGCAATATGAACATCCCTTGTAAATGCCTCATTGATTTGGCTTCTTAATGAACGAAGAAAAGCGGTTTCTTCAGGGGATTCTGGAAGCAGCTCAAGCGAAATTTCTGTCGAATCCCAACGGGCATCTTGAAATGGAATGAAATACAATTTCCCGTCTTCTGGACGTAACAATACAAACTCGTGAGCATCGTTCTTAGTGGCGGTCGCTAAATTAGTTTCCGTTGTCTGCGATATGGTGTCTGCTAACTTTTTTACTAAAACCTCATAGACTTCTTCAATAGTCATTGCGCGTAAATCAAGATAGCCGACTGTGGGAGGAATGCCCGGAATCTCTGTATCGTCAAGACGAACTGGGAGGATATACTCACGGTTTTCCTGAAATGCCCTGGCTTGAGCCATCTGGCGTTCATGGTTTGTCCATAACTTTCGTTCATAGTGTTGAGACAGGAACATCACGCAATAGCGCGCTCGGTCTTTATAAACCGATGACAAGTAGTCGTAGAGATTCTTGCCCCACAACTGCGCTAACTCATTTTCATCGTAAAAAAACCAATATCCACCTGCTTTAAGAAGGGCTGCTAATGCCTTGGCGTGTTGTCGATCTTCTCCAGCAAATGACAGCACGACATCGTATTTTGTCATTTTTGGTACCTTTTAAATCCTTAGCAAGCTGAGTCTTCCATGCAATCCGAGATCCAGACACTTCACTTTGTTTTTCTTTCTACAGTGTCTCTCTTCTATGTTAAATCATATCATATTAGATGATCGCTTGTCAATTTCAATTTTGTCAAACCGTCTGAATCGCGGATTGTCGCGGATGACACGGAGGACGCGGATTGGCACTCTGTAACATCAAGTTATCTGCTAAGCGGACAGTTTTTTGTTTTACTACTATGTTTGAGGAGGAGTTAGCAGTGCGGCGATGTCTTCTGGTAACTGAATGCTCATTTTTTGCTCAAAGTCTTCAACACTTGTGTAGTCCTTATGGAATGAAGTGATGATGTCCAGTCCCATATTTTTAGCAGTCATGAGGTCTGATTTGGCTTTGTCCCATTCTTGTAGATGTAACTGTGCTTCACCGCGATTGCAATACCCCTCGGCAGAATCGGGTTTAAGTTCTATCGTTTTATTATAGTCCTTTATGGCATCATCAAAATCGCCTTTTGTCATGTAGACAACACCCCGATTGTTATATGTCTCGGCAAAGTCAGAGTTAAGTTCTATCGCTTTGTTATAGTCGGTGATAGCATTTTCAAAATCGTCCTTGTCAGCGTAAGCAGCACCTCGATTGTTATATGCCTCGGCAAAGTCAGGTTTGAGTTGTATCACTTTGTTATAGTCGGTGATAGCATTTTCAAGATCGCCTTCTCGGTAGTAAGCAATACCGCGATAGTAATAGACATCGGCATGGTCAGAGTTAAGTTCTATCGCCTTATCATAGTCTTTAATAGCATTTTCAAGCTCACCTTTGTCGGCGTAGGCAGCACCACGATTGAAATAAATCCTGGCATCATTTGGTTTGAGTTGTATCATCACGTTATAGTCCTTGATAGCACTATTAACCTCGTCTTTTGCTTTATAAGCATTGCCTCGATTGCCATATGCCTCGGCAAAATTGGGTTGTAGTTCTATTGCTTTGGTATAGTCTTTTATAGCACTATCAAAATCGCCACTGCGAGCGTAAGTAGTACCCCGATTGTAATAGACCTCGGCAAGATCAAGTTGTAGTTCTATTGCTTTGGTATAATCTTTTATAGCACTATCAAAATCACCCCTGGCATCGTAAGCATTGCCTCGATTATTATAGGCATCAGCATAATCAGGTTTGAGTTCTATTGCTCAGGTTTGAGTTCTATTGCTTTGGTATAGTCTCTGATAGCGTTGTGAATTTCGCCTTTGTGAGCGTAAGCTTTTCCTCGGTTATTATAGGTGCTAGCGTCATCGGATTGTAGTTCTATTGCTTTTGTACAATCTTTTATAGTGCTATCAAAATTGCCTTTGTCATCAAAAGCAATACCGCGGTTGTTATATGCTTCGGCAAAATTGGGTTGTAGTTCTATTGCTTTATTAAGGTCTGTGATGGCCTTATCAATCTTGCCTGTAAGGCGGTAAGCATTACCTCGGTTATTATGGGCAGAGGCATGGCACGGGTTGAGATCAATGGCTTCAGAGTATGCTTCAATTGCCATATCTAATTGCCCGAATATCATTAGAATATTCCCGTGTTGAAATACTGTTTCTGCCTGTAGTTCTTTTTCAGATACACTGAAGTTCGGATCTTCCTGAGACTGCATGTCAGTAATAGTTTTTCTGTAAGTGCTCCGAAGTGCCTCAACAATATTCATTCCCATATTTTTGGCAGTAATCAGATCGGCTTTTGCCTTCTTCCATTCTTTTAAGAGTAACCATGCTTCACCGCGATGGTAATAAGTTATGGGGGCATCAGGCTGGAGTTCTATCGCTTTAGTATAGTCTGTGATAGCCTTGTCAATCTCGCTTTTCATGCTGTAAGCAAAGCCACGATAGAAATATGCCTCGGCATAGTCAGGATTAAGTTCTATGGACCTTGTGAAGTCTGTGATAGAGAGGGAATGCTCGCCTTTCTTGCCATGGGCTTTGCCGCGATTGCAATATGCCTCGGCAAAATCGGGTTTGAGTTGTATTGCTTTTGTATAATATTTGATAGCACTATCAAAATCACCCCTGTCGTCGGAAGCATTGCCCCGGTTGTTATAAGCATCAGCATAATCAGGTTTGAACGGAATTAACATTGTGGCGATGTCTTCTGGTAATTGAACACCTGCTATTTGCTCAAAGTTTTCAACGCTTCCGAAGCCGTCAGGAAAAACGTCGACGATATCTACTCCCATATCTCTGGCAGTGGTCAAGTCTGATTTAGCTTTTTCCCATTCCCGCCGTAACAACCATACTATGCCTCGACCGCTGTAGGCGGTGGCATAATCGGGTTTGTGTTGTATGGTTTTGGTGTAGTCCTTTGTGGCGTTTTCAAAGTTGCCTTTGCCCATGTAAGCAAAACCCCGATCAAAGTATGCTTCGGCATAATCGGGTTTTAACTCTATCGCTTTGGTATAATCTTTGATGGCAACCTCAAGTTCGTCTTTACGAGCGTAAGCATAACCACGATTGCGATAGGCTAAGACATCATTTGAGTCCAGTTCTATTGCTATATCGTAGTCTTCAATCGCTTTATTAAAATCACCTTTGCCCGCATAAGCATAACCGCGATTGCAATATGCTTCGGCATAATCGGGTTTGTGTTGTATGGCTTTGGTATAGTCTTTTATGGCGTTTTCAAAATCGTCTTTTTCCATGTGAATAAAGCCTCGGTGGAAATAAACTTCTGCAAAATCCGGTTGCAGTGTTATAACTATGTTGTAATCTTGGATGGCTTTATCAAGTTCACCTTTCTTGCTGTAAGCATAACCACGATTGCGATAGGCTGAGACATCATTTGGGTCTAGTTCTATTGCCATATCATAGTCTTCAATCGCTTTATTAGCATCACCTTTATCCGCATAAGTAACACCACGATTGCAATAGGCTTGGGTAAAATCAGGTTGTAGTTCTATCGCTTTGGTATAACTTGAGATCGCGGTGCTAAAATCGCCTTTTTCTCTATAGATATTACCGAGATTGTAATAAGCTGAGGCATCATTTGAATTCAGTTGTATTGCTTTGGTACAGTCTTCAATAGCCAGGTCAATCTTGCCTTCGCTTAGATAAGCACCACCGCGATTATTATAGGCTATAACATCATTTGGGTTCAGTTCTATTGCCATATCATAGTCTTCTGAAGTGTACTGCCATCGGAAATTAGGGCCACCCCCTAAACCAAGATTGTGGTAGAATACAATCTTACCGAAAGGAGCATTCCGATGGCGAAACGAAAACGAAGAAACTTCACCGCCGAGTTTAAAACCGAAGTTGTTCTTGAAGCACTTAGAGGCGAAAGTTCCCAAGCGGAAGTGTGTCGGCGCCACAACCTTAGCGAAGACCAACTCTCAAAATGGAAGCAGCACTTCCTTGAAAATGCTGTCTCTGTCTTTAGCGCAACGGATCAGCAATCGAGCAAGGATGCTGAGCGTATCGCTCACCTTGAACGCCTCGTTGGGAGGATGACGGTGGCAATGGATATCGAAAAAAAAGCATTGACTTTCTTGGAGTGACACCCTCTCAACAGCGATGCCTCGTTGAGAAGTTACGGACGAACTATTCGGTGCGGCTGATTTGTCAGACGCTGGATTTCAACCGGAACCTGCTCTACTATCATCCGAAAAGCGATCCTTCTGAAGCGCAGCTCCGAGGGAAGATAGAGACGTTGGCACTGCGATATCCCACATACGGATATAGACGTATCACGCAGTTGCTGGTCAACGAGGGATACCCCGTTGGGTATAGGCGCGTCTCCCGTTTGATGAAAGCTGCGAACCTCTCGGTCTCGGTGAAACGCGTCTGTCGAACCACGAACTCCCTTGAAAGGCAGGACCCGTGGGTCAACCGACTCGAAGGTCTTGACATCTGCAGATGCGATCAGGTCTGGGTCGGTGATATTACCTACGTCCGTCTCAACAGACGCTTCATCTATGTTGCTTTACTCATGGATGTCTTCACGCGTATGATAAGAGCGTGGCAGCTGAGTCAGCACTTGACGCAATCTCTGACTTTGAAACCCTTGGAGGCAGCCTTACACCAAAGCGGGTCTCCAGAGATCCACCATTCCGATCAAGGCGTGCAGTATCTTTCAAACGCTTATGTTACCACGCTCAGAGAACATGGCGTTGAGATTTCGGTAGCACACCGCGGACGTCCTTGGGAGAACGGGTATGCTGAAAGACTTATCCGAACCCTCAAGGAGGAAGAAGTCTACCTCAATGACTATGAAAACATTCATGAGGCGAGAGAACGTATCGATCATTTTATCAGACAGGTGTATCATCAAAAACGCCCTCACTCAGCGTTAGGGTATCTGACACCTGCCGAATTTGAGAGACAAAACTTGTCTTAACTTTGCGAAATTCTGGCCCTAATAAGCGTTGGCACTTCACACCTTGGTTTGTAGAATTGCCGTAGTAACGCCCCAATTCTTTCGTTGTATAGGAAGGTTTTATCAGATCCAACTCCTTTCCTGTAAAAGATAGTTGGTTTTTCTCTTTTTGGCTTAAGACAAAAATCCCATCTCCAATTTCATATTGATTCCCTAAAATTGATTTACGTTGGCGATTTACAAAATCGTGGTGGTGATGTATGCCATTTGCCACTTCTTTTTTCTGTAAACGGAATTGAGACGCTGACAATATCTTCTCAAGGATGAATTCAACTTCAGGATTGCTAAATGTCAAAGGTCCCCTTGTGTATTCGCTTCTTTTAATTGTCGGCGTTAAGTACTCTGCTTTGTTATTCTGCTGTTTGCCCAGGAGTAACTGCACATCATTAATATTAAGATCGGCTCCGTGAAGTCGTCTATAATCAAACGAATAACTGTCGGACGCTGTGTTCTTTCTGAAAATCATTATCATCGTTTGTATGCCAGATTCAAATATCTTGAAGCTGCCAAAATCTATGAGTCCCACAACCTGCGCGTCTTGGATAACTTTGTTTCTCATCTTTGAGGCACCATAGTTGGTAACCCAATTATTCTGAGCGATGAATGTAACTAAACCTCCACCATTTTTCACGAGATCCAATCCTTGACAGACAAACATATACCAAATATCCATTTTACCTTGATAGTATGGAGACTCTCGGAGTCCATCAAACGCTTCTCGGAAGGTGTATTCCTTAATATACGGCGGATTGCCAATCACCACATCAAATCCATCTATGACTCCGAACATCCATTCAGGATCAAACCAATCGGCGGTGGCGTTCTGGTCATACGGATCCCACTGCGCAATCTTTGCGGCATCATCTGCTGGGGTGCCCATGCTTTTTAATTCTGCTGCCAATGCCGCTCGCAACTGCCTGTCCTTCCGTTGATATTCACGTTTACGTCGACGGGTGGTCGCATGGAAATGCCGCTCGCGGTTGTTGCTCAGTTGCTGTTCCAGATCTCGCGCGGTGTTACTCGTCAGCATCCGTTGTGCTGTGAGTCCTATCAGTGTGTTTGCGGCGAGAAAGCGTGTCTCCAAATTCGGCAACGGTTTGATGCCGAAGTTATCAGCGTCTTTGTCCGCTTCCTGCTCGATAGCAAGCGAGATGAAAAAGCGGAGTTTTGCGATCTGGCACGCCACAGGTTGGATGTCTATCCCGAAAATGCTGTTTTGTATCAGGTATAACTTCCGTCCGAAGTCTGAGTCTCGGTAGCGTTTGAAAGTCTCGTCGATTTCGATGAGTTCTTCACGCCGTGTCGGGTCGTCCTGTGTATCAAACGCTATTTCTGCTCGCTGGAGTGCGCGTTCTTTCTGTAACTTTTCCCATCGACTGTTATCCGGGTCGAGTCGCCTCAGAGCAAGTGTCAGTTTGTGGAGCATCCCCATAGGGAATGCACCGGAACCGACTGCAGGATCCAATATTTTGAGTTCGGAGATTGCTCGGACGATTGCATCTGTCTCAACATCATCAAACCATTCATTGGCATCATCGAACGCTTGGGCGTAGTCGAGAAGATAGTGTAACCGTTCATCCCAGAGTTGTGCATCGCTATCGGTTGGGTGGCATTTCTGGGATAACGTGGCGACTAACGCTTCTTCCACCATGTAATCGACAATTGCGCGTGGTGTGTAGTAGGATCCAGTCTGTTTGCGGACTGTCGCACCGGTTTCCGGGTTGTAGGCGGCGAGGAGGTTTTCAAATACTCTACCGAGCAGTTCGGGGTCAAGTGCCACCTCTTGCTCTATCGGTGTGTTTTCCTCGACGGTGAATTTGTAATGCTCAAGTAGGGGGATTAGTCCTTGCTGTATATGAAAAAAGAGTCGGTTGGGGATGGATAACTTATGGTACTGATTATCAGAAAAGCAGTCGATTCGGTAACTCTCTTTACCTGTCGCTTCCCAGCTATCCAGACAATCGAACAATCCGCCGTTGATGAACGGCGTTTTACCGAACACCTCCAATAGTTTATCGGGGTCGCGCATCTGATTTTTATAGCGGTAACGTGAAAAATCACGATTGGTGGAATAACCAACAGTGCTAAACTTTCGCTTGTCTATTTCGGTGTTCAACGTAGCGAAAAACAGGTTTTGTAGCACGGCGCGATAGTAGGAATCGCCGTTATCAAAATCGTCCTCTGCCAATAGGTCTTGGATTTGCGATTTGTTGAATAACGCCTCTGCTACCAGTCCTTTTTCCTTGATAAACCAGATAAAAAGCAGGCGTGTGATAAGCCGTATCACATGCTCCTCCGGTTTTATGACGCGGTTTTCGTCTGTCGGAAATGTTGCTTCTTCTCTTGCCCATTCGTACCACGCGAAGAGTTTTCGATAGAACTGTTTGTTGAGCTCTTCAGTGTCCAGTTTGGCGAGCCATGCCGCCAGCAACCCATCGAAGTTTTTCGGTTTTTGCTTGTCGTCTATCCACTGGACGCACGCTTCAAGTGAGAGTTCGGAGAGGATATCCAGATGTGCGCGGTGTGGGTTGTGGAGACGGATGTCTTTGATGAGCGTGACCTGTCCGAGCACATCGCGATCCTCGTCGGTTTTGTCTGGACGGCGATCGGCAAATGCAACCGTCAGATGATTACCTGCACGGAATAGGATGACAGTGGGTGCGAATAGGCGTTTGTTGATTTCTCGTGTGAACTCGGCGTATTTGGTGCGGGAATAGGTGTTATCTTTTAGTTCAACTGCACAAAACAGGAAACTTTTGATGTTTCCTTTGTCGAAGGACGCGGATTCAAAAAGCGTTCCCTGTGGATCATCAGCGATTTCGTCGCTTGTGAATTGGAACACGAGCTGCACGGATTCAACGTGTTTTCGGAATTCCTGTTCGGTTTTGGTGTTTGGATTGAGCGGTGGAAATTCCTCAAAAAAGTCGTGAACGGTGCCGGAAAGTTCAAGGGTAAGTTCACTGCGGTAGCCTATCGTGCCGAGGAGTTCTTTGGATTTTTCTAAAAAGTCACCGGTGGGTGATATTGCGGATAGTGCGGATTTGATTGCGTCTTTGTTCATTATGTTGTGTTCCTTTTGCTGAATAAACCAAGATTCAGAAAATCATGTAATTACCAACCACGTCACCAATTTGAAATCACCCGTATCTTTAGGGGCTTTGGATGTGGGTGTCAGTCTTGCCTCGCGAGGACTGCCGCTCTTCAAAATTTGGCTCTGTGTCTTCGTATGCGATCGCGTGATATGCGAAATGACGGCGTCTAAAAGTTTGTTGTAATGGGTCATGTTATCACCGTATTCCGTCTCTTGGTCAAACCAGAGACACAAATCATCTATTGCGCCCTCTTTGCCAACAGCAGATACTTCAAACAGATCCAATACCTGTTTCGCATTGATACACCCGTAACGGATATCCCCACTGTTTCGGATGTAAACGGCATAGTAAGGATGGATGGGACTGGCGGTTTTCTGATGTTTATCTGTGCTAGCGTTCGTCTGTTGGAGAAAGAAGATAACCCCGTTTTCCGAAGGATTGTTTGCGTTATTGGTAACGGCATAAGCACCGTCTGGTGTTGCTTCAAGTTTTGCTCTGTTTCTTTCGAGATACTTCAGGAGTTGTGCAAAGAAATAATCCAACGTAAAGTCGCTCATTACCACACTGTCAGAGAGGTCATCTAAATCGAGCACCTCTTCACGAAGTCGTTCCAACTGCTTGTCCCGGAAATTGAGTTCCATTTGTGCCTGTTCATAAGCCGATTCGTTCAACGGGTCGTCATCACCACTTGCGGTAGCATCGGCGAGTGCCATGCGGGATTCAACGCGATTTCGTAGACGGAGATAGACCTCCATATCTTCTGTGGGCCAATAGTTAATCATCTTGACCGAGACGTTATTGCTTCCGATCCTGTCTATACGTCCGAATCGCTGAATGATGCGGACGGGATTCCAGTGTATATCGTAGTTGAGGACGGTATCGCAGTCCTGAAGGTTTTGTCCCTCTGAGATACAATCTGTCGCAATCATCAGGTCTATGTTGTCGCTGGTGTCGTCAGAACGTCCTCTTGCGCGTGGTGCAAAATTCGTGAGGATATCGTTGAATTTATTTTCTCCGCAGGTCGCTCGCGTCATATCTCCAGAGACCATTGCCGTATTCAGCCCTAATTCCGATGTAAGTTCAGTCAAGTTATCATAGAGATATTCTGCTGTGTCCTTGAAGGTGGTAAAGATGAGCAGTTTGTGATTGGGGTTTCCGTCCTTATCCTTTGTAGGTTTTAGCACCTTGTCTCGAATATGCTTTTTAATCTCTTCCAATTTTCCATCCCTTTCCGGTGTGATGGATTTCACTTTTTCCAATACAGCGGTTAAGGTCTGTTTATCTTGGCTGATGTCCTGTTTCCATCGGGTGCAATCCAATTCTTTGAGATGGTAGGGATTTCTGGCACGATTGATTAAAAATTCCTCATCGTCTTCATCGTCATCGGGAAGGACATCTACTGCTGCGTCCGTTATATTGCTGTTTGTCTGAAAGCGTTGAATCTTGTCCAGCATTTCATCGTGTTTGTTGAGGGTGCGTTCAAGTGTTTTGGTGAGGGAGTGAGCAGAACTTTCCAGCCGTTTGAGGAAGTTGGTCTGCATCATGCCGATGAGGAACTTCTCACGGTCTGATTGATTGAAACGGAATTTCTGTTTTTCATCTGCCAACCGCTGTTTTGCTGTTTCATCTACAACATAACTGGAGGGTCTATAGATGGACAACTCAAAATCACCTATCTGATCTGCTAATGCTTTATATGAAAGTTCACCTGATAGGTCGGTAGGTGGATGGCAATTGACTGGATCCAGTTGGGTCGGGAATTCACCAATTTTTTCTATTTCTTCGGCATAATATTTTATGATATGCCTTCGGGAACGCGCAATAGAAACGCCACCGAGCAGTTGGAAAAATTCTGTGCCTAACGTATTAAATAATTCTGTCTTATCTCTCGTGCCATCTTTAGAGGCATTTTCCTCCCACGCTTTGAAGGCTTTTTGTGCCTGTCGTATTAAAGTGCGGATATTGCTAACCCCCAAACTGTTTCTAAAGACATCCTCGCGTTTTTCTGTCATGAGATATATCTGATTGCGGAGGTCGGTGAGTGAGGTATTCACTGGGGTCGCGGAGAGCATCAGAACTTTGGTTTTTGTGCCATCTTTGATGACCTCTTCTAATAGGCGGGAATAACGACTGTGGCGGAAATTGCCGTCTTTGTCCTCACGAGGTTTGGTATCGTTTCGGAAGTTGTGGGATTCGTCAATCACAATGAGGTCAAAATTTTGCCAGTTGAAATCTGCCAGATTGATGCCGCCAGAATCACCACTATATCTGGATAGGTCGGTGTGTGAGAGTAGGGTGTATCCAAATTTATCATCGAGGAACTCATTAGATGCTTGTGAGTTATATGCCGGATAGAGTGCCCAATTTTCATGGAGTTTTTTCGGACAGAGAACAAGCACGCGTTCGTTTCGCAATTCAAAGAACTTGATAACCGCGAGTGCCGTATATGTTTTCCCTAACCCGACGCTATCCGCCAAGATGCAACCGTTGTGTCGCAACAACCGAGCGATAACACTTTTCGCTCCCTCTTTTTGGAATTCATACAATTCCTTCCAAATTTCCATGTCATATAGATGTATATCCTCAAGGGTCTGTTCGTTCGTCTGTCGGGTCTCAATTTCTTCACGGAAAAGTTCGTATAAGGTTTTGTAATAGATAAGTTCTGGTGGGTGATCTTGCCCTATCTGCTTCAGTTTTGCCAGTACTTTCTCTTTCACATCTTCAACGAGTTGATCGTTATTCCAGAGTTCATCAAACCACGCCTTGAGGTCGGTTCGGTCTCGGTCGCTATCCACTTCAAGATTAAGTTCAATGTTGCTGTTATTTGAACTGAGTCCGAGTCCACGCACCGTAAAGTTGGAGCTACCCAGAATCGCTTTGTTAATGCCGTTATTGGCGATATGGTACATTTTCCCGTGTATCAGATTTGATTCGCGGGTTGTGCGGATTTCTACCTTCTCTTTTATCCAGTCGGCACACGCTTTGGCAATCGGTTTCTGTCGGAGTTGCTGGTTGAGTTGTAGACCTGTATCCGTTATGTCAAACGCTTTTGTATCTGTGTTATTCGGATCCATACGTTTGACGAAATCGGGGTCACCAAAAAGAAAACGGAGTTCCTCTATTTTGTTAAGGGAGTGTTGCATCTTTTCATAGGCATAGATGGTGAAGTAGGCGGATACGATGGAGAGTGCGGAACCGTTTTTAATTTCCTGTTCTAAGAAATCGTGGACTGTTTCACGAAGAAGGTTATCTCGGATACCGGATTTTAGGGATGTGTTTTTATTCGACATATATGCCTCAACCTTCATCAGAAAATGGGACGCGTTCATAGATTTCCCGCAAGGGCAGTTCGCAGTGGATGGAGGTGAGTGGGAGACTTTCCCCGATATCTTGGAGATCGGTGAAAATCCAGTCTTTCCCTGTAAGGGGCGGGGTTCCCTGTTTTTCTTCGCGACGGTAATGTTCAACGAGAACCTTGTCTTGGGCGACGAGGACGTATTCCTGCAATGATGGAAGCTGTCGGTAATGCGCGAATTTTTCGCGTCTATCGTAAGTTTCAGTTGAGGGTGAGAGGACTTCTACTAAGATAATGGGGTTGAGAAGTATGTCAAAGACATCGTCTTCAAAGCGCGGTTCATCACAAACGACAACGACATCAGGATAGAAGTAAGAGGTTGTCGTCGGTGTGCTCACGCGCATATCATTCGCATAGGTTTCACATCGGCTGCCTCGTAAGTGGGAATGGAGTGCAGTAGATATGTTAATGGTAATAAGATTATGCTCTCGGCTCGCACCGGACATCCCGATTAACTCGCCATTGATGTACTCGTATCTGACGATTTCTCCGTCTGGGAGTGCTTTGCGTTCAAAAGCGATGTATTCCTCAGGCGTAAGCCGTGTTTGTGCTGCAGAAGCTGCCATGATTTCCTCCGCTGATGTGTTGATAACTTGCATTGTAGCGTAATTCTGAGAAGATGTCAAGGAAGGCGGGAGCGTTCGGCAGAGGCATTCAGTTTATGGCAGTCAGCAGTCAGAAGGGGTATTACGCACCCTTTCAGTTGCCAGTCAGAACGTGCGATGAATCGCACTACTACAAACGCTTTATTAGAGTTGGCAGTGATCAGGAACCATTTAAATCGCCTTTATCAGGAGACTTGAAGAAGTCGGGAATCGGAGTTCCCTCCTACAGAAGAATTGAATGCCTCTGATCGGGACCGATAACTGATTGTCTCTTATATTTTCTGTATACAACTTCTCAATTTGTGGTATACTGTTTGCAATGCTATTTGGAGGAGTTTTGCATGCGTACAGAAAGAAAATGGGATGATTCAATTGTCCGCTACCCCGATCCGGCAATTGAGGCGTTAGACCCTCGTTTCGGGAAATATACAATCGGTAATTCTGTTGTGGAGCGGTTATGGACAGGATCGCGCTGGGCAGAGGGACCTGCCTGGTTCGGTGACGGCGGGTATCTGCTCTGGAGCGATATTCCGAACAACCGGATCCTGAAATGGGAGGAATCCACGGGGGAGGTGAGTGTCTATCGCAAACCCTCGAACTATACCAATGGACACACCCGCGATCGGCAGGGAAGGCTCATCAGTTGTGAGCACGGCGCACGCCGCGTCACACGAACCGAATATGATGGAACGATTACCGTGCTGATGGACAGCTTTGACGGGAAACCGCTCAACGCACCGAACGATGTCGCCGTCCATCCCGATGGACATGTCTGGTTTACCGATCCCGGATACGGGATTATGCTCAACTATGAAGGACACGTCGCTGAATTTGAATTGCCGACCTGCGTTTATCGCCTCAATCCTGATACTGGAGAAGCGACCATTGCAACGGATGAACTCGAGAAACCGAACGGCATCTGTTTTTCGCCCGATTATGAGAAACTCTATCTCGTGGATACCGGAGTTACGCATAAGGAGGGAACGCCACGGCATCTCTTTGTCTATGATGTGATAGATGGCGAGAGGTTAGGCGAGCAAGAGGTGTTCTGTGATACATCGCCCGGTATTGCTGACGGTATTCGGTGTGATATTGACGGAAACCTGTGGGCGAGTGCAGGCTGGGCTGGCGATGGATACGATGGGGTACATGTTTTCGCACCGGATGGAACACGTATCGGGCAAATTCATCTCCCAGAAATTTGTGCAAACCTCTGCTTCGGTGGTGTGAAAAGGAATCGACTGTTTATGATGGGGAGTCAGTCTCTCTACGCAGTTTATGTG
Source organism: Candidatus Poribacteria bacterium (assembly GCA_965220065.1). Classification (GTDB taxonomy): domain Bacteria; phylum Poribacteria; class WGA-4E; order WGA-4E; family WGA-3G; genus WGA-3G. The sequence continues at coordinate 508,192 of OZ244804.1, read as the reverse complement.
GAAGCGCAGGGAGTTCCGTATTTTTAGTCGGGATTACAAATCCCTCCTACAGAATGATGAAAACAGATAACCTCGAACATATCGACTGCCCAATTTGTGAACGGGACGAAGCAGAAGAACTTTTCAGTAAAGACACCTTGTCGGTGGTCGTCTGCAAGCAATGTCGGTTGCGCTATGTGAATCCGCGGATAAATCGTCAGACGCTTGAGGATGAGTATGTTGAGACCTACTATCCGCCGGATAAAGTAGAACGCATCCATACGGACAACATGGAATGGTTGCAGATGGAGGAACGTCTATCGGAGTTGGAGAAACGCCATCAACGTAAGGGACGGCTCTTAGATGTCGGATGTGGTATCGGTACGTTCCTCCGCCTCGCACGTGAACAGAGTTGGGAATCGCATGGCGTTGAGCCATCCAGGAGTGGCAGTGCTTTTGCACAGGAAACGTATAAGTTAGATGTAAAGTGCGGAGAGGTGTTCGACGCAGGTTTTCCATCTGCCTACTTTGATGTGATTACGCTCTACCATGTGTTGGAGCATATCTCGGCATTAAATCCACTCCTCAGCGAGTTACGCCGAGTTCTGAAGCCTCAGACAGGGACCCTCGTCATTGAAGTGCCGAACGGCGAGGGTTTGCAGAGCCGTCTCCAGAAAGCGGATTGGCCCTATGTTCACCCGCACGATCATCTCTACTATTTTTCTGCGCGCTCCTTACCCAAATTACTTCGGAAGCACGGTTTTCAGGAGATTACGTTAGGGAAACCGAAACGCGTGAGTCCGGTGGCTGGCGTCGGTTTTGCACTTCGTCAAGTTGCGACTGCTGCCTTGGTTCAGTTCCATTTAGGTACAGTGATTCGCGTGTATGCGAGTTAGGAAATATGGTTCATGATCCCGGTTCTTGGTAAAAGAATGTTTGGATGACCTCGTTCATGAGCAGCCGCTGGGCGATTGTCTCAAGGGTTTCTGCATTTAGAGTGCCAGTGAACCAATATTTATGTCCCGTGCGAACGGCAGTGACACCCGCGATGCCTAAGTCTGTGATGCCTTTGACGGTGCTATCACCGACCGCATCCGTAACACCGGGCTTAAATTGCACTTCAAGTGTCCAATCTGTCTCGGTATCATTTTCGGTTCCAAAGGTGTAGTCTTGTGTAATGGGATCAGCGAGGAGTTCTGTTCCGATTCGGTCAATGGTTTCTGCGTCGAGGGATCCTTCGATCCAGTAGACTGTGGCTGTGCGTACAGAATCAATACCCTTAATGCCAAGATCGGTTATATCCTCACGTATGCCTTGTCCAACGGTATCGGGAACTTCAGGTTTATAGTAGACTTCTACTTTCCAATTATTCATAGTTTTAATCATGTCCTAAAAGTGGAAAAAAAATGTCAAAAAAACAGATAAATGTCTTGGTTTTCGGGGCACATCCCGATGACTGTGATATAAAAGCAGGCGGCGTCGCTGCCTTGTATACGCAACAGGGACATCGCGTTAAATTTGTCTCGGTTACGAACGGCGATGCAGGACATCACGAGATGGGTGGCGGTCCGTTAGCGCAGCGGCGATATAAAGAAGCGCAAGCCGCCGCTGAAGTCGTTGGTATTGAATATGAATTGTTGGACAATCACGATGGTGAGCTTATGCCGACGTTAGAAAACCGATATAAGATTATTCGCGCCATTCGTGAGTTCCGTCCAGATTTAATTATGACTCACCGACCCAACGATTATCACCCTGACCATCGATATACGTCTACCTTGGTTCAGGACGCGGCATACATGGTTACCGTGCCGAATATCTGCGTCCTCACACCACATTTGGATAAAAATCCCGTTATTGCCTATTTGAGCGACGGTTTCATGAAGCCCAACCCGTTCACGCCAGATGTCGTTGTTGGCATTGATGCTGTCGTTGAACAGAAGATTGATATGCTCCACTGTCACGTATCGCAGTTTTACGAGTGGCTTCCTTACAACGGCGGTTCGTTAGACTCCGTCCCAACGGGTGCATCGGAACGGCGTGCGTGGCTTGCTGAACGCTTGTTAAATCGTTTCCAAGATGTTGCCGAAAAGTATCGAGATGTGCTAATAGCACTCTATGGCGAAGAAGCGGGAGCACAGATCAAATATGCTGAGGCATTTGAAGGATGCGAATACGGTTCCACACTCACCTCAGAAAATATTCCCACCCTCTTTCCATTTTTCAAGTAAGGAGTTTTCTTTTAACGATATGCCAACGGAACAAGCCAGTCCCAGAACGCTTTTTGTTATTGTCAGCGTTATTGGTCTTATCTTTGCGATTGTTATGGTTATTCTTTTTTTCAATGCCGCACCTGCCCGTTCTAATATTGAGGAGCATCGTGGGTCAGAGGAAGCAGTTGAGTGTCTGAAGTGTCACTTAAGAGGCGATGAAAAATCACCAACGATGCCACATCTCAATGTGGGCAGTTGTAACCTCTGCCACGGATTATCGAAGGAAAAGCCGCAAGAGAGTCAGTGACACAATGCTATGGCTTAGCAACGGAGCGGTGAGTGGCTTTGATCCCTACCCAAGTGATATTATCTTCTGATTCGCTCTCTACCTCAAGACATTGAAATTGATTTGCTTCTAAAACCGACTTAACTTGTGCAAGTTCCGTCTCCAAAATCCCAGAGAAAATGACGATCCCTTCAGGATAGAGTCGCTGTGCGCAGAACGGGATGATTGGGAGAATTGCCTTCGTTAGAATGTTCCCTATAATGAGATGGTATCTGTTCTCTATTCCTTTAAGCCCATCGCCTTGAGATAAACATACCTGCGATGCCACACCGTTTACCTGAAAATTAGTTGCTGCAACAGGGATTGCTGTCGGATCGATTTCAATCGCGTCAGCGTGTTTCGCTCCTAACTTAATAGCGGCAATTGTTAAGATACCTGAACCTGTCCCGATGTCAGCGACCTGATGGTGCGATTTGACAGTCCGTTCCAATAATTCGAGGGTGAGTCGTGTTGTCGGATGGTAACCTGTTCCAAATGCCAAACCCGGATCAAGTTGTATCAAGGTTTCCGTTTTGTCGTGGGGAATACCGCTCCACGTTGGTGCGATGATAATCCCTCTGCCAACACGCCGCGGTGGGAAGGCAGATTTCCACGCCTCCTCCCACTTCTCGGATTTGACATGTTTTAAGTCAATCGTTGCGGGGTGTGATTGAATACCCCACGCTGGAAGTTCGGCAAGGAAGTCGCGGAGTTTCTGCATTCGTCCGCCGACTCTGTCATCTAACGGATAGTGGGCGATGAGGTTGACCGTGGCGGCATCGTTATCCTTGAGTTCAACGCCGGTTGCGTTTAATTCAAAGAGCAGGTTCGCGACGGCTTCTGATGCCTCTTGAGAGGTGGTCACCGTGATTCTTGCCCAGTCCATGTTTACCACGTTTCTGCCTTAGTTTAAACGTAGGTTGGGTTGAGCGGTAAAAGCCTAAAAATCCTATTTTTAAACTAAGAATGCCGATTGTTAATCCCCAGTATTTAGAACTTAAGGAAGCAGCAGTCTCTATTCGGGCTCCTCGTCTTCGTGTCTACCGAGCAGTTTATCCCAGAATCCACCGTGTTCGCTCTGATGGGATTCTCCTCTCAGTTTCGCAAATTCTTCTAATGCAGTTCGCTGTTCTGTGTTGAGATGTGTTGGCGTCTCAATCTCCATCCTCACAACCAGGTCCCCTGAATAAGAGCGTCTGTAATGCGGAACACCTTTGTTAGGGATGCGCAGTTGTGCACCGTACTGGGTACCCGGTGGGATATGCAATTCTTCCTTTCCATTAAGACTATCAATTTCTATTTTCCCACCGAGGGCGGCTTGGACGAACGAAATTTTGGCTGATGTGATAAGGTCGTTTCTATCACGTTGGAAACGTTGATGTGGTTCAACATTGATAACGACGAACAAATCACCCGGAGGTGCGCCGTTTGCCCCCGCTTCGCCTTCACCTCGTAGTTGGTACTTGAAACCAGTATCAACGCCTTTTTCAATATTTATCGGAATGTCATGCGTGTTTCGAACGACACCTTTTCCGCCACAAGATCGGCAGGGGTCTTGAATAATTGCGCCTTCACCATGACATCTCGGACAAGTTCGGGACATTGTGAAAAAACCTTGTGATTGGCTGACTTGCCCCCTGCCGTAACATTGAGGACACGTTACAGGACTCGTTCCGCTTTTGGCACCGCTGCCTTCACATGTGGGGCACGATTCAACCCGTGGCACTTGGATTGTGACCTCTTTGCCGTGGATAACGTCTTCCAGTGTTACGTCGAGGTTATATTGTAAACTCCGTCCGCGTTTCGGTGCGCGCTGCGCACCGCCACCGAATCCTCCAAAGAGGTCGCCAAAGACATCACCAAAAATGTCGTCAAGGTTCACACCAAAGTCTCCGAAGTCGCTGCCCATGCCCTCCAGTCCTGCGTGTCCAAATCTATCATAACGGTCCCGCTTCTCAGGATCTCGCAGTACTTCATAAGCCTCTGTGGCTTCTTTGAATTTATCTTCGGCGACTTCATCGCCCGGGTTTTTATCCGGATGGAATTGTATGGCGAGTTTGCGATAAGCCTTCTTTATTTCGTCCTCGTCGGCATCACGATTGACGTTCAGAATCTCATAATAGTCGCGTTTTTGCGTCATATACTGTCCTTCCTGTGTGTCTATTCAGTAGTGGCAGTAGCATCCGTATCATCTGATACGTCGTTTGATGCTTCTTCTTCGGCGGGTCCCTGCGAGACGACAACTTGAGAGGCGCGCAGGACACGGGTATGTAACATATAACCGCGCCGAAATTCCTCAATAATATTTCCCTCAGGTACATCGTCCGATGCTGTGACAAGGAGTGCTTCGTGCTGATTTGGATCGAATGTTTCACCGACTGCTTCAATCGGGGTGAGTCCGTGGATTTTGAGTGCGTCTAAGAGTTGTTTATGGACAAGTTGAACGCCTTCATTGAAGGTCGTGAAAGTGGGTGAAGTATCGCTTACATCATCCTGTTCTGCGACGCTTTTGATCGCGGCTTCCAGACTGTCCAAGACCGGGATCATCCCTTCTAAAATTCCTTCATTTGCGAATTTGAGTTGCCGTTGATAATCCGCTTGCAAGCGTTTTTTGGTATTCTCAGCTTCTGCGGCTGTGCGTAGGAGACGATCGCGTTCCGCCTTGTATTCCTCATGGACCTGTTGTACAGCGGTTTCTACTTCTCTTTCGATTTCTGTGTTCAATAAGTCTTCGCGTTCTGTTTCGTATTGCTCACGCACCCTTTGGACGATCGCTTCGACTTCCTCTTTGACTTCCGAAGTGAGATTGGCAGCTGTTTCTTCGACAGGCGCGATGCGTTCTTCTATCTCCTTTTTTACTTCCGATTTGACTGTATCAAGTGCTGTCTCCGCGATTTCTCGCATCCGTTCGACAAGTGTTTTTTCTTTATTCTCATTGGAATCGTTATTGTCAGACGTTTCTGTATCAGTAACTTCTTCTACTTCGGCGTTTATGTTTATTTTTTTCACTTCAGGCATAATGGGTGAATCCTTTTATCTTTCTGTAGGTGTGCTTGGCAAGCACGTATGTTTGAGTCGTTCATTTTAGCCGTGAACGGCGTTAGCGAATGCCCGCATCAATTCAAGGGATCCGTTTTCTTCGAGAACATTACCTGTGACGATGAAATCCGCCCCTGCTTCTACCTTTTTTGCGGCAATTTCTGGTGTGCGGATACCACCACCGACGATGAGTGGGATGCTGATTTGATTTTTCACTGCTGTAATCATTTCCTCTGGAACAGAGTGCACAGCACCACTACCTGCCTCCAGATATACCATTTGCATGCCGAGATATTGTGCCGCCAATGCATGCGGTCCGGCGATGTCGGGTTTATCGCGTGGAATGGGCATTGTTCCGCTCATAAATTCAACGGCGGTTTTATTTCCGCCTTCAATTAGCATGTAGCCGGTTGGAATGGGTTTAAGGGCGTAACGTTGTATCCACGGTGCTGCTTTGACCTGTTCGGCAATGAGATAGTTCGGGTTGCGTCCACTGATGAGACTGATATACAGAATCGCATCGGCGTGGGGGGTGAGGTGCATCGAATCTCCCGGAAACAACACCAACGGGAGTTCCGTTTCCTGCTTAAGGGCTTTCGCGATGAGGTGCAAATCGTTCGTTAAAAAACTGCCACCAAGCAAAATTGCGTCTGCCCCCGCCTGCTCTATTTCGCGCGCAAGCTTGACACATTTTTCAATTTCACACTGCTCCGGATCGATTAGAACGAAATAACCAGCATGGTGCTTTTTCAATACCTCGTGAAAGTAGTTAAGAACCCAATTTGATCTCAAATGCGATTTTCCTTCTTTGCCTCTGCGAATAAGTATCGGTTTAAATGCTATGCCCTTTCTGATGTTGGAGACTTGTGGATCGCCAATTGTTTTAAAAATTCTATCATATTTATGGTCATTTGTCAAATTCTGTATTGTCGCGTTAATTCATAAAGTAGAATGCCTGCGGCGACTCCCACGTTGAGTGATGATTGTCCTGATGCCATAGGGATGCGAACTAATTCCGTGCAGCATTCACGTGCATCAGTGGAGAGACCCGTATTCTCGTTACCGACGACGATAGCCGTGGGGCGTGTAAAGTCCATATCAGGCAGTTGGTTTTTGGCACTTGCTGTAGCACCCAGCACTTGCCAACCTGAGACGTGGAGTGCCTCAATTGCGCCACCGCTATCCGGTGTGTAGAATAAGGGTAAACGACCGACTGCCCCTCGAGAAGCACGGATGCAGTTTTTGTGAAAAGGGCTTGCACCTTCACCGCTCAATAGGACGGCGGATACGCCTGCCGCGTCTGCTGTCCGGAGCGTCATCCCAAGATTATCGGGATTCCCAATGTTTTCTGCGATGAGCAATATACATCTTGGACTAAAGTGGAAATTGAGGCTTCCGGATTCCGAAAGGAAGTTGGGATAACTGAGATGAACAGAAGCCATTATAGACGGTACGGGTCGCGTTGTCGTAATTGAACCCATCACGCCATCGTTTACCTGATACAAAGATAGATTTTCTGATACTGCATGCGTGAGCAAAACTTTCCCTTCGGGGGTCCCTGCAAACCCACTCGTATACAGAAGCGTTTGGATCGGAAGTCCATCTATGATTGCTCGTTCTACTATCAGAGGTCCTTCAATGATAAACTGGGAGTGTTCAAGTTTCCCTTTCAGCGAGGCTAACTTGCGAATGTGCGATACGATTGCATCTTTCCGTTTCGAGACAGTTCGTTGTTCCGCGCTTGTGCTACTGCCACGTTTGATGCCCCGATAGAAAGAACCCGCATCGGTCTGAATTACGTCCCCTTCTAAAACATCGTGGATTCTGTTTTCTATCCACTGTTCGTTGAGATGAAACAGGCCTGTGTATTGTCTCGGAAGAGCGAGGAGCAGTTCTCTCAAGCTCCGTTCAGTTGTCGTTATGAGATGAACTCGGTGGTCACTGTCATAAGTGTCCATTGGTTCTAACAGCATGACCCCATCCAGCTGCTGCCAACCTGTAACAAATACCTGATATGCCGGGTCCCATGTGCTCGTTTTGCAGAAGGTATGATACGCCTGCTTAAAACGAGAAACGGCATCTGCATCCAGGCTTTCCTTTTCCAAGAAAGTAATAACCTTATCGTAGTTTATCATAGAAAAGAACCGAGATAGATCGCTCCGAGTCCGACGAATATATCCCACTTCATCCAACGTTGAATGGATGCGCAACTTTCTTTGGTGGCATCTTGGTATAGACGAATTGCCAAACTGATGAGCACCACGTCAACACCGATAAGGACGACAATCAAGTAGTGCCATGAATACCAACCGAATAGATATGGAATGGGGCTAAACAGAATGACAGAGGTCATGAATCCGATGGCTGTTCGGACAGCCATCCGTGGGTTGAGCGTTGCGAGGGTTTTCGCGTTATTTCTCAAGTCCCCTTCTGTATCCTCAAGGTCTTTGACGATTTCCCGCGCCGTTGTGAACAAAAAGGCGAAGATTGCTGGAATGAGTGTGCCTTGCACCGAGTCTATCGCGACGCCCCCTGCGATGAAGGTTAGACCCGTTAATCCGCTGACGACTAAATTACCGACAAAAGGGGTGCGCTTCAAATAGAAAGCGTAGCATGCGAGGGCAACGAATACAAGGAGGGCTATGCCTGTTGCATTTCTGTTAATAAGGGTTCCCAAATAGATACCGATTGCGGTCAGTACTATCGCAAAAATTAGGGCATTGGTACGCCGAATACGTCCAGAAGGTAGGGGTCGCCGCGGGCGATTGATTCGATCGATATCGTAATCACAGTAATCGTTTATGGCGTTTCCGGCAGAAAGCAAGACGAGCGCGGAGATGGAAACCAATAGGAGTCGGATATTGATGAGGTTTTCCATGTTCCCTTGGCTGGCAAACATCCCACCGAGCCAGGCAGAGATGAAGGCGATAATTCCGTTAAGTGGACGTGCCAACTCAAGATACGCGATCAATGTCTTCATTTAGGGGGGCTACGATTCATCCTCCAACTCTTGAATTTTCGCTTCCAGTTCTGCTACGCGTTTTTGGAGTTTTGTAAATTCGGGGAGCAGTGCCGGCAATTTCCGGGTCGCCGCGTGAATCCGTAATTCCTGTTTGTGGGGACGTGCGGGGAATCCGGACAGATGACTGCCAGCGGGCATATCCTTTGTAACTGCGGATTTGGCGTAAACAACACTGTCTTCGCCGAGTGTCAAATGCCCTGCGGCACCGCCATGACCGGCGATATTGACTCGGTCCCCGAGTGTCGTACTACCAGCGATGCCGACTTGTGCGGCGAGGCAGCAATCTTCTCCGATGACGACGTTGTGTGCGATTTGGACGAGATTATCCAATTTGGTGCCGCGTTTAATAAGCGTTTCAGAAAGTGTGGCTCGATCAATGGTAGTATTCGCCCCAATTTCGACATCGTCTTCAATGACCACGGTTCCGATTTGCGGAATTTTGTGGTGTCGGTTGCTAACGGGTGCGAATCCGAAGCCGTCGCTACCGATAACGGCGCCGGAGTGGATGATCACTCGGTTGCCAATGGTTACCTCTTCTCGAATACTGACATGTGGATAGATAAGACCATCGGAACCGATCTTGCTTCCTTCGCCGATATAGACAAAGGGCTGAATAACGGTATCATCTCCAATTTCAACGTTGTCAGCGATATAGGCAAACGCTTGGATTGAGACGCGCTCACCGAGTTTGACGTTCTTTCCTAAAATTGCGGTCTCGTGAACCCCGGGAAGTGCGGGATGGTTTTTGTCCCATGCGAACATTTCTATAACTTTGACGAAAGCCCAATAGGGATTCTCAACACAGATAGTAGGCTTACCGTTACCGTTAACCCCGCGGCCAATGATAATTGCGCCGGCTTGTGTTGTTGCTATGGCGGCGAGGTACTTGGGGTTAGCAACAAAGGTGATTTGGCTTGGGAGTGCCTCTTTGATCCCAGAGACACCTGTAATTTCAATATCACCGTCTCCAGAAAGATCACCATCCAAGCGTTCACAAATTTCCTTGAGTTTCATACGCATTTAGCCGTTCCTTTCTCCATAGATGTGAATTGTTATTCGGGGAAACACCCCAGCAAAACATCCCCACAACTGGAGTTTAGGCAGTGTAGCGTTATTCAGAGTTTTCGTTGTTTTCGTTCATTAAGCCAATTAACTGTTGGGTCAAATCGTGTTCCTTTTTCACATAAAGTGTGATAAGTCGTTTTTCGAGGATGATATCAAAATCTTCGGACTCACCAACTTTGACAATCAGTTCTTGAAGGCTGTTGTAAATCGGTTCCATTAACTCTTGCTCTTTTTCAAGCAGTGCCTGCTGACCGATTTCGACCTCACGTTGGTATTCCTGCTGTTTGAGTCGAATTTCGTTATCCAAATCCGCGGTCTGTGCTCGTTCCACGAAAAGTTCAGTCTTTGCCTTCTTTTCTTGTAGTGTTCTGATTTCGTCTCCTAACTGCTGCAATTTCGTTTTCAAGCGTTCACTTGCCGCTTGGAGCAGTTCGGTTGCATCTGTCGCTTCTTTGGAGCTTTCTAAAACCTCTTGTGTGTTTACGACACCGATTTTGAAAGATTCCTGTCCGATGCTCCCCGCACTGAAACAGAAAACTGTGAGACCGATAATGAATAGAGTGAGGCGTGCTTGGTAAGCACCCAACCGAAATGGTTTCATAATTTAAATCCTTAATAAAAGTTAACAGTTAACAGTTATCGGTGGTCAGTTAAGAGGTAAAGCTATTAAACCAGATGCCTCTTTAACTGAAAACTGGAAACTGAAGACCGTAGTTTAGAAGCCCGGACCAACCGTGAAATGGAATTTGCCAGCGGGTTCACCGGTGACGCGATCCAAGCCGTACCCCCAACCTAACCGAACTAACATGCCGAGCATAGTGAACCGAGCCTCAAGACCGAGTCCTTTTTTCATGTTGATTTGGCTGAAGACGTTTGTAGTGCTTTCATCCCACACCTGCCCTATGTCAAAAAACAGAGCGGCTGTAAGTTGCTGAGAAATTGGGACACGATACTCAAAGTTTGCGAAGAAGACCTTATCACCACCGTAGGGATTGATAAAACCGTTTTCATCTGGATCAGGATAGATTTCCCAATCTTCGTAGCCACGAATGCTATCTACACCGCCGAGGAAAAAGCGTTCATAGAACAGGAAATAGGCATCGTTGCTTTCACTTCGCATGATACCTGCGCGGGCATGCGCGGCGATAACGTGGTTCCACCATCCACTGTAGAACCAACTCGTGTCCGCATAATATTTCTGGAATTTGTTGTCCGCTCCCAGAATACCACCGGAGTATTCATAAGAGAGCGTATGGAAGGAACCTGCTGTCGGGTCGAACAGGGAGGTGCGATAATCGCGGGTGTCCCTTCCGAGCGCGAACAGAATACTGCGTGTGGAGCGGTTGTATAGCTGACGATCCGGGTTATGTGATTCCACATGTTCATTCCGAAAACGCACGGACAGGTCAATGTCATGGGCGATGGGTCTTCCGAGTGTCAGCGATGCCCCGCGTCTCGCCCAAATGTACCGGTCGTATAGACCGTATGAGGAGCTACTTCCCAGTTGACGACGGTTATAGAGGGCACCGATCGTTCCATAGTAGCGACGGAAACGGCGGTTGTCGTAGATGCGAGCGTTAAGCCGGGTGGGTGTTCCCAAAATCCAAGGGGTTCCAAAACTGAGTTCGGCTGTGTGATGGTCTCTTGTGCCTAATTCGCCTTTTAAATGCACCCGATACGCTCGTCCGCGGAAGTTGTTTTGTCCGACCTCTGCAACACCGAAAATACCGCCTTCGCTGCCATAGCCGCCTCCGAGACTTAACATCCCCGTTCGGGGTGTTTCCGCTATGTTAACTCTTAATTCCTTTCGGTTCTCTTCATCGGTGTCACTCGGTACAAAATCGACGGCACGAATAAAGGAACCCATTTGGAACAAACGTTGCCGCGCTTTACGCAGAGATTTAACATCTAATAACTCGTCAGCCGTGATGTCCAAAAAGTCCAACTCACGTTTAACGACGTGTTCTTGCGTTTTTTCTAACCCAGTGATGATGACCTTGTCGATAATTATGACATCTCCTTCGTTGATTTTCAAGGTAATGTCAACCACGCCATCGGCTTCATTGAAGATGGGAGTCGGTAGGACTTCTGAAAGTAGGTAACCTTTATCGAGGTAAGCTTGCTGTAACTTCGCAATGGATTCGTCAAAAGTAGCGCGGTTAAAGACCTCTCCTTCCGCAGGATCGAGCATCCCCCGTATCTTTTTTTCCGAGAAGAGATTTTTAGCACCGCCTTCCACATCAAGTGTATAGGTTCCGATAATAAATTCGGGACCTTCGTCAACGGTTATATCAAGCATTAACCCGGTCTTGTCTTCTGTGAACCGTTTTTCGTAGCCGACGACTTTCACTTGTGCAAAGCCTCGGTCCTGATAATAATTTCGGAGGTTCAGCGACATGTCTTCTTCTTCGAACAACATCTGATCAAAGTGTTTACCGGTTCGGGTTTTGAGTTTTTTCTGTAGCGTATTCGCGGAGATATGTGTGTTTCCAATAAAGTTGATTTCCTCAATTCGCACCCTCGGTCCTTCATTTATCTCAAACGTGACTTGGACAGTGTTAGCCTCTTCATCTTTATCGCCGAGGTGGGTTTGGATACTGACAAGGTAGTACCCCTTCTCATGATAAAGTTTCTGTAGTGCCTGCTCACTTTCCCATCGGCGTCGATCGCTATAAATTTCTGAAGGGCGGAGTGTAATCTCGTCCTTGAGTTTGCCGGTACTCAAATCTTCGTTTCCGATAATATTAATTCCAGAGATTTTAGGGCTTTCAACGACCTTGTAAATGATTTCTAATCCGCCGCCTTCAAAGGATGCTACATCTACTGTAAGTTCAGAGAAGAAGCCTGTATCTTTGAAGAGGCTTTTCAGGTCTTGTGTGAGGAGTTCTTCAGAGACTTCGTATCCAATTTGGGTCTGGATGAGCGTGCGCAGCATATCTTCGGAGGTAGTTTTCACGCCGTCAAAAGAGATTTTCTTGACGAGAAGCATTGAATCGTCAGTGGGTATAGTGGTATCTGCTGTGGTATCTGCTGTGGTATCTTTAGCAGGTTGAGTTTCAATTTGCTGTTCGGAGATAGTAGCGGGCTGGGGACCAAATACTGGTGTTTCGGTTTCTTCTGCGAAAGCGGTAATCGCTGCAAGTCCGATGAATAGACTTATGAGAATAAAAGTGTTTTTTGGCGCATTCATAATCGGGTCTCCTCTGTGTGCTGTAGGCTTTTCCACGCATGTGTGGGCGCGGGATATAACACCGTCATGCTTCGGTCGTGTAGATTGGGGTGCCGGAGCTATGTGCGAACTGCCGGAAGGCGGCGATTAATTTTTCTGTGATCTTACCGGGTTGCCCGTCCCCGATGGCGCGTCGATCTATTTTCACGACCGGTATAACCTCGGCGGCGGTGCCGGTGAGAAAACATTCATCCGCAATGTAGAGATCATGCCGTGTAAAAACGCGTTCTTCAACTTGCATTCCAGCGTCACGTGCGAGATCAATAACGCTGTTCCGAGTTACACCGTCCAGAATCCCCATGTGAACCGGTGGTGTGACAATGACATCGTTCTTTACCCAGAAAATATTATCGCCGCTACATTCCACAACATAACCCTCTGCGTTAAGCATCAATACTTCTTCTGCCCCGGACTGTTTGCCTTCAATTTTGGCTAAAATATTATTTAGATAATTCAGTGACTTAATACGCGGGTTAATGGCTTCTGAATAGTTTCTTCGGATAGAGACGGTTACGATTTCCAATCCCTCTTCATAGAATTTTTGTGGGTAGAGAGCGATTTTATCTGCAATAATAATGATACTCGGCTTTGGACATTTATCCGGATCGAGTCCGAGATCTCCTACACCGCGAGTTACAACCAATCGAATATAGGCTTCACTGAGATGGTTTCGACGGAGCGTTTCCAGAACCGTTTCCTTCATTGTTTCAATAGGGATCGGGATCTGCAACATGATTGATTTCGCAGAATCGTAAAGCCGCTCAAGGTGTTCATCGAGTTTAAAAACTCTGCCGTTATAGGAACGGATGCCTTCAAAAACGCCGTCACCGTAAAGCAAACCGTGATCGAATACCGAAACCTTTGCTTCTGCTTTTGGTAGAAATTTCCCGTCGATATAAATCAACATTTTTTAAAAAACCTTTCCGTCAACGAGTTGGATAACCCGATCTACTTGTTGGGCGAGTTCTTGATTGTGGGTTACGATAACAAAGGTTTGCCCAGATTTGGCGTTCAAATCCCAGAGCAGTTCTAATACCGCGTCGCTGCTCCGTCGATCGAGGTTGCCTGTTGGTTCGTCAGCAAGTACAACCTTCGGTTGATTAATCAGTGAGCGCGCAATGGCGACCCGTTGCCGTTCGCCACCAGACAATTGGCTTGGATAGTGTGAAAGCCTTTCGGATAGCCCAACATAATCAAGTAATGACTCTGCCTCTTTATAAACCGATTTATTGTTTGATGATGTAATTAATGCGCCCATTGCAACATTTTCAAGTGCTGTAAATTCCGGTAGTAAATGATGAAATTGAAACACAAAGCCAATCTCTTTGTTCCGGAATCGAGCAAGTTCTGTATCGGATAGTGTGAATACGTCTTCTTCGTCGTATAAAACGTTTCCTGCCGTTGGTCTGTCGAGTGTCCCAATAATATGAAGCAACGTGCTTTTCCCTACGCCTGATGCTCCGACGATAGCCAGTAGTTCTGACATATATATTTCAAGGTTGACGCCTTGAAGAACCGGAAGTTCTGACTCGCCATCATAATAGGATTTGTGTAAATCTACGATGCGGATAAGTGTCTCTATTCCCATAGTTAAAAATTATTCATGTTGCAGGGCTTCAACCGGCTTCAGGTTTGCCGCTTGCCATGCCGGATAGAGTGTCGCGAGCCAACAGATTAAAAATGAAAGTATATTGATGAAAACAACAAAGAACCAATTCACCTGTATCGGCAGTTGATTCATCTGATAGACTTGACTCAGTCCGAGATCCGCGAGCGAAATTGGTGTAACAGCACAGTAGAGCGCGAACCCTATCGCTATGAGCCATAAAATACCGATTGCGAACGTCCATCCCTGACGGCGTGGTGTGAGTCGCCTCAGGGCAATTAGTACTTGTAGGAAAATTGGCACAATGAGTACAACGGCGTACCAGTAAGACGGGCGCGCTGAATTGTAACTCAGAAGCCAACAAAGAACAAGACCCAAGACCGTGCCTAATAACGTTCCAAGCATCCCGATGACACTCCCTTGAATCACGAAAATTCTCATAATGTTTCCGCGTGAAGAGCCGAGTGTTCGTAGTGTCCCGACATCTTTTGTCTTTTCCATCACGGTCATGATGAGTGTGCTTGCGATGTTAAAGGATGCGACTAGGATGATAAGTGCTTCTATGATGACAGTTGCTATCTTTTCTAATCGAAGTGCTGAGAAGAGTGGTGCCTGCATCTCCATCCATGTTCTGGCATCCGGCATTCCTTCTAAAACAGAGAACTGAACTTTATCCTCAATCCGTCTGGCAATCCGAGGTGCGAATTCCGCATCGGTTAACCGAACAAAGATTGTATTTACCTGATTCGGTTTGTTATACATCTTTTGAGCGGCTTCTAAGTGAATAAATCCGAAATTGTTATCATAAACCGCCAGCTCAGATTCATAGAACCCAATCACAACGAAGTTCGCCAAGTCCGGTATGAGCATTGACTCGTTAACGGGGTGTTTCGCGAGGTTCACGATAAGTCGCAGCACGTCCCCTTTAATGACACCGAGGCGAGCTGCCAAACGTCCTCCGAGTACAATCCCTCCCGTGATAGTTTCATCTCTGATGAGTCGAGCTGTTTCAATAAACTCGGAGTCTTGGAGTTCAGTTGAGCCATCCACGAATTTTGAGAAGCCGGTGACTTGGTCTTCCCGTACAGGGTCGATGCCTTTGATGTAAATTACGTCCTGAATGGTGTCGCTACGTTCTTGAAAGACGGCACTCTGTGCCCAAACAACCGGCGATGTCGCTGTGACTTCATCAATTGTCTCAATTTGTGAGATACGTTGTTGGTAATTACTAAAAAAGCTACTATCATGCAACCGGAGAACAACATGTGCCTCGTTTGCGAGAAATCTTTCCTTCAGTCCCTGTTCAACGCCATCTAATACAGCACTTACGAGTATTACTGTTGCCACGCCAAGGGCGACACCCCCAATGGAAATAATACTGATAATTGAAATAAAGGATTGTTTTCGCCGAGAACGCAGATAGCGGGAGGCTACAAACCATTCAAATCTCATTTTTTAAGCGATTGCTCCTGAGCTGCTGCGTCCGTTGTCCTTGCAGTTTTCCAATTCGTAAGAATCCTTTGCTAACCTTACAGCGGTTTTTTAACAACCTCAGCGTCGAAGTCTACTTTTAAGCGATTACTCCTGAGCTGCTGCGTCCGTTGTCCTTGCAGTTTTCCAATTGGTAAGCAATCTTTGCTAACCTCACAACGGTTCTTTAACAACCTCAGCGTCGAAATCTACTTTTAGCATCCCGTATCCCATTAAATCCTCAAAGTTATTCCATTTTTTTACGTGTTGCCGGAAGCACCCTTCATACTGCATCCCAATTTTTTCCAGGACCCGTCCAGAAGCGGTGTTTCGTTTGAAGTGCTTCGCATGAACTCGATTTAGTTTCAACACTTCAAAACTATACGCGACGACAGCCTTTGCGGCTTCTGTGCAATATCCACAGTTCCAGTAAGGTTTCCCAATCCAATAACCGATCTCACCATTCTCGTTCTCTTGATCGAGTCTAAGTGCTATCCCGCCGATTAAGTTTTTGTCTGTTCTGAGCGTAATTGCGAAGTTGAGCACTTCGTCTTTTTCAAACTTTTCGTAGCAGGAACGAATCCATTTTTCAGCCATACCGTCTTCATAGGGGTGCGGCATATTCGGTAACGTTGCGGCTATGTCGCGATCCCCAGCGAGGCGTTGCACATCGGTGGCATCTTCAAGTATAAAGGACCGAAGTAGTAGTCTTTCCGTAAGAAGGGGCGGCGCGGACCTCATTTTTCTACGAACTCACTTTTTAGTATACGGTATTGAATTGTATCTTCAAAAAAATATCTTTTTTGGTCTTTGGGAATATATTCAGCGAAATGCATTCCGATTTTTTGCAGCACCCGTCCGGATGCCGGATTTCGTTTGAAATAGTAGGCGTAAACAGACTCGATGTCATGTTCACGAAACCCATAAGCGACGACGGCTTTTGCGGCTTCGGTGCAATACCCACAGTTCCAGTAAGGTTTCCCAATCCAATAGCCGAGTTCTGCATCTTTGTAAGGTAAGTGAATCCGAAATGTCAGACTAACTTTGCCAATCAACGTGCCATCTGTTCTAAGTATAACAGCAAAATTCGTCCGTTCACCGTCTTCAAACGCTTCGTAGCACCACTGAATCCATTCCTCTGCTGTTCCATCTTCATAAGGATATTCTATTTCATCAGTGGTCGATGCCATATCGGGATCATCAATAAGACGTTGCACGTCAGCGGCATCTTCCAGTGTAAACGAACGGAGTATCAACCTTTCTGTGTGAAGCGTCGGTGCGGTTTTCATCTTAGCGTTCCGGGCGCATCTGAGGAAACAGGATTACGTCTCGGATGGAGTATTGGTTGGTTAGCAACATCGTAAGCCGATCAATACCGATACCGAGCCCACCGGTCGGTGGCATACCATACTCCAACGCACGTAGATAATCTTCATCTACCATGAAGGCTTCATCGTCGCCTGCTTCTAAACTGTCCGCCTGTTCAAGAAATCGTTGACGTTGGTCTATTGGATCGTTGAGTTCGCTGAAAGCGTTTCCAACCTCCATCCCGCAGATAAAAAACTCAAAGCGTTCAACGAACTCTGGATTATCGGGCTTCTTTTTCGCAAACGGCGAGACCTCGATAGGATGATCCGTTATAAATGTCGGCTGAATCAGTTTCGTTTCCACAAATCTGTCGAAGAGTTCGGCGATGATCTTCCCCTTCGTCTCATCACCTGCCAAGTCAACGCCAGCGTCAACTGCGGCTTTGTACAGTTCATCCGCTGAGAGTGGAATGGGATCTATACTGCTGTATTCTCGAACCGCGTCGACCATACTCATTCTGCGCCAAGGAGGCGTGAGATCGAGCTCATGTTCCTGATAATGAATCTTCGTCGTCCCGTGAATAATTTTTGCTGTGTCGGCGATGAGGGTCTCAGTAAGCTCCATTATCTGGATATAATCAGCATAGGCTTGGTAGAGTTCAAGCATTGTGAATTCGGGGTTATGATCCCTGTCCATTCCCTCGTTTCGGAAGTCACGCGAGAACTCATAAACACGATCGAACCCTCCTACGATGAGACGTTTGAGATAGAGTTCATTTGCGATCCGCAGATAGAGTGATTGCTCCAATGTATTGTGATACGTTGTGAAGGGACGAGCGTTTGCCCCACCATAAATTGGTTGAAGGACGGGCGTTTCCACTTCAATAAAGTTTTGCTCGTTGAGCATGTCGCGAATCGCCTGAACAATTTGGGTCCTTTTAAGGAATACATCCTTCACCTCAGGGTTCATGATGAGGTCTGCATAGCGTTGTCTGTAACGTGTCTGTTTATCTTGTAAACCGTGCCACTTTTCAGGGAGCGGTCGAATAGATTTTGAAAGGAGGTGTATAGATTCAACAAGGACGGTGAGTTCACCCGTACGCGTCCGAAAGGCTGCTCCCTCGGCACCGACAATATCGCCAGTGTCAAAGCGTCTATATGTTTTGTACGGCTCTGCTCCGACGTTGTCGCGTCGGACGTAAACCTGAATTCTACCTTCGCTGTCTTGCAGATGGGCAAAACTGCTTTTTCCATGGTCGCGTTTGGTCATGATCCGACCGGCGATTCGGATCTTCTGAGTTTCGTCGGGTGTTTCTTCAATGTCAGCAAAGTCTCTGTGAATATCGGAGGTCGTATGTGTAGGCTCATATTTGTGCGGGTATGGTTCCACGCCAAATTTGCGGATTTCGTCTAACTTCTCGCGACGTTGCTGAATTATGTCCTTTGTTTCTTCCACAACACTTCCCCTTTTTCATTTTATTTTATATGATGGACTGTTGTTATACTTTCAATAATATTTTAACAATTATACCTTAGTTTCGTCCATAAAGCAACCAAAAAAGCAGTATTATTTCTGCTGAGCCTTCATTTTGAGGTAGCTTTCGATGAAGGGGTCTAAAGCACCATCTAATACGGCGTTAACATTGCCTGTTTCGACATTCGTGCGTAAATCTTTGACGCGTTGGTAGGGGTGCAGGACGTATGACCGGATTTGGCTCCCAAAGTCAATATCTAAGCGTTCGCTTCGCTGTTTTGAAAGTTTTGCCTCCCGTTCCGCACGATGTTTCTCATGAAGACGGGAACGGAGTAATTTCATAGCGATTTCTCGGTTCTTATGCTGTGAACGTTCATTCTGGCATTGCACGATAATTCCGGTGGGTTTGTGTGTAATCCGAACTGCTGAATCTGTGACATTGACGTGCTGCCCGCCAGCACCGCTCGCGCGATAGAAATCGATCCGTAGGTCTTCGGGTTGGATATCCACTTCTACGGTGTCGTCGATTTCAGGGGTCACGTCAATAGCGGCGAAGGAGGTATGCCGCCGCTTGTTGAAATCATAGGGAGATAACCGAACGAGCCTATGCACGCCCGCTTCGGCTTGAAGATAGCCGTAAGCCGAGGCACCTGTAACGCGGATTGTTGTTCCTTTGATACCGGCTTCGTCTCCTGAGGTGAGGTCTACGATTTCGGTTTGATAGCCGCGTTGGTCGCACCAACGGAGGTACATGCGCATCAACATCCCTGCCCAATCTTGTGCGTCAATCCCACCAGCACCGGAGTGAATACTGAGGATTGCGTTGTTTTCATCGAACTCGCCTGTCAGCATTAAGCGGAGTTCCATCTGTTCGAGACGTTGCATGACAGTTTCCAATCCGTCGGCAATCTCGTTGTGTAAACTTCCATCGTTTTCTTCGGTCGCGAGTTCGAGCAGGGTTTGAATATCTTCGATTTTTAGGGAAAGGTCTTCGTACGCCTCAAGTTCATCTCGGAGGATGGCGATGCGTTGGTTAACCTTTTGCACGCGTTGCGTATTGCTCCAAAAATCAGGCGCGATTGTCGCCTCTTGAAGTTCTGTTAATTCTTTTTGTTTTTCAGCCAGGTCAAAGATAACCTCTGAGTTCTTGGAGGCGGGTTTGCATCTCTTCAGCCTGGTTTTTTAAATCTACAAGCATATTACTCCTCATGAATCATTATGAATGTCTACGACGAGTCCACATTACTATTTGACTACCGAACCATCCAAGGCAAATAAGAGCGCAAAGCATCGGAAACCAATCGCCGTAGCGGGTATAAAGTGTCTGTTGATGTTCCGTGAACGAAAGAAGTGGGACAGAGACGATGAGAATTTCCTGAGTCGTATCGGGTGTAATCAAAGGAGTCGTTATCCTACCGAACTTGTCTACGACGCACGTAAATCCACCATTTGCGCATCGGAACACAGCAATGCGGTTCTCAATCGCGCGAAAAGGTGCCATTGATAGATGCAATTCAGGGAAAGCAGTCCCTTTGAACCAAGCATCATTCGTGAAGATCCCCATCACGCTGGCACCCATTTTTACGGGTCTACGAAATTCATCTGGAAACACCGACTCAAAGCAAATCGAAGCACCGACCTCTATCTTCCGGGGATTCGTCTTATTTTTAACGTCAAACACCGGTAAAAGGTTTACTGTTTTTCCATGCGCGAAGGGTTCAAACTGGATAAAATTGGGAATAAAATCCGGCAAGAGGTGTGTCAGAGGCACGTATTCCCCAAACGGAACAAGATGCATCTTCGCATAGTCTCCCTGTATCTTTCCATCTGGCGCTATCGAAAGGACGCGGTTGTATATTTCCATATCTCTTTTTTTAGTGCCTATGGAAAATTGACCTATCGCTGTGTCTGTGTCTCCTGTGTTAGCCGTGCCGAGAAGTATTGGCATCCCTATATCACCAAGCATTTGCGAAAATCTTCTGTAATATGTGGGCCACTCACCTGTCAATGCCCTGCTTCGTATTGCAGTTTCGGGCCACACGATAACGTCAGGATCTTCTCTGCTGGCTTTATGGGTCAAACCGATATAGCGTTGCAAATTCCTTGGAAACTGACGGAGATCCCACTTCTGAAGTTGTGGAATGTTGCCCGGGATGAGTGCAACTTTTAAGGTCTCAGTGTCTGTTTGATTCGTCGTGTTTATGTCCTTGTCCAAGGGGTCAGCGTTTTGGAGTTGGAAGACCCCGTAACCGAAACAAAAAAGCGTCAGGATCAGTGGCAGGATTGCGACCCGAATTTCTTGTCGCCATCGATGACGGTTACAAAACAAGATGGCGATGCCAGCGTTGAAAAGCACGATCACGAAGCTGATACCGTGAACGCCGACGAGCGAGGCTATCTGTATTCCCGGTAGATTGTTCCATTGCGAATAACCGATACTGCCCCATGGAAACCCTGTTATCAGCCAACTCCGTACCCACTCTAATGCTGTCCAGATGCATGCCGCGGACAGAGAAAACAGAATGTTGGAACGTTTCGGTACAAACCTCATCAACACTGCGAAGACAGCGAAATAGAGTGCCGTGTATCCTGCTAATAGTAGGTATCCGACCAGTGTAGCGAAGATATTTGCGTACGGGTAGAGAAGGAGGATGGCGGGAAGCAGGCCTGCAAAAAACAGAAAACCTGTCAGGTATCCGATCCAAAAAGCGGATTTCCAGCCTGTTGCGTGCGTCAAGGCAATGAAAAATGGCACCATCGCGACCCAAGCAAACGGAAAAAGGTTTAAATTTGGGAAGCTGAGGAACAGCAACAGTGCTGAGAGCACCGCCGGTATCCAATTTTTAATTTTACCTTCAAATAACTTCATTTAACGCCTTGCGAACAATTAAAAAAGGTCTGTTTTCAGCAGGTGTGCAACTTTGATGAACACAATTCGCTCAGTGTCTCCTTCTACAGTACGGTTGTCGTTGTAGACAATAAAGAGATTGCTTTCAGGACGATATTCATAGGCGAAGAGCGCGAAGACTCGCCGTTCTTTCTCAATGGTGAATTCGGCACTGGCTCTCGCATACATACGCTGTGCAAACTGATAGTTCACGACAAAACGACGCGTCCATTCGGAAAGTTCCCACGCGGTTGCGTCGGGTTGCTTTTCATGGAGTCGCTGTAAGATGAACTCAAAACTGAGTTTGGCAGTTGGACGAATTGTGATTTCGGGTCGGAGAAAGAAAATGTTTTTGTCATTCCGTAGACCGAAATTACCGGTGTTTCGGATTTGCACATATTTCGGTGGAAACCACCCGAAGAAGAAACGCGCGGTTCTGTCCTCATATAATTGATTATCGTCATCGTCAATGTGATTGTACCATTCAGGTCCGATGAGGAAAAAGAAATCGTAAACCCCGAAGAGTCCGCTAAAACCTGCCCTGTGATTTGTGAGTTCACCTGCGTGGTTCGTGAGGCGTTCATATTCGACTTCGCCGCGAAGTCTTTCAACAGCCCCTTTGTACTGTTTATTATAGCGACTTCTGATAACCACACCACGTCTATCCACTCGAGGAACGAATCCTGTTTCAGGGTTAAAATACTCCCCAATATCTGCATAGATCGCATCGATTGAGAATACATTTGTGCGTCGGGCGAGTTGAATAAAGACAAGGTCGTCCTCGGTACTCTCAGCCATATCCAAACCGCCTGCTTTCCACTCTCTTGCGTACTCCAGATTAAGACTCGTAGCGGCGGGGAGTTGAATACGGGCATCAAGTCCGCCTGCTCGGTCATACGTGCCCCCGCGTTGTTTGTTAACGCCTAAGAACCCGACGGATGACGTTTTGCCGACCTCCCGTTGCAACCGAAAAACGGAGTAGTTATAACCCAAGTTGCTATCTTTAGCGTTCGTGAGGGGCAATTCACCTGCTGATATTTCTCTGTCAGGGTTTTCCGATCCCGCGACGGCACCCACAAAGGCGAGATTGTACTTACTGAATTTCCCGATGACCTTTCCACCACCGAGCAGTGCTTCGACTTTTCGGCTATAAAACAGGTCAAGTGGCATTTGAAAGAGTTCGTTTCCTTCGAGGAAAAAGGGGCGTTTTTCGGGAAAGCGGAGCGGGATATCGGTGAGATTCACGAGGTCGGGATCCGCCTCAATTTGCGCGAAATCTGGATTGAGTGTTAGATCAACGGTAAAATCCCCAATCGGATAACGGAGGTCTAACCCGGCGTCGGGTTCCAGAGCCGTTGAAGTTTCACCCTCTGCGGGTTGCCGGACTTGTGGTCTGAGTGTGGCATACGGTTTGAATTTCACAGGTCTTTTAGTGACCAAACCTGAAAGTGGAAGGTCCGTGAGATGTCCGAATTCTGAGACAGCGTACTGGCGTTCCCCTAAATCTGCCCACATCTGTTCTTCAGCGGGTGATTCGTCGTTTCGCCAGAAGTTGATACCCCAAGTTGCTGTTTCCATTTTTTTTGAAAATCGGAGTTCGGCAAACGGAATGGCAAATTCTGCGGTCCAACTGTCTGTTCCTATTGCGGCTTGACCCTGCCAGTCGCAATCCCATGAAATGGCGGTCCCGATCCTGGACTGACCTGTACGCCGGTTCGCGCCTTCGTTAATAAGACGTCGGTCGGTTTGTGTGCCGAGTGGGTTTAAGGCGAATGCGTAACAGTTTCTGCCGTCAAGGAAGGTATCGATTAAGACTTCGACATGATCGTCGGAGAAGAAGAAAGAATCGCGCCGCGTCAGATTCGCGGCGAGCCTGTTCATGTCGGTTTTAAAGCATTCAAATGCGACATAGAGGTTATTGGCATCGTAGGCGAGATAGATAGTCGTTGACTGGGTTGCGGGTTCACCGCTCTGTGGTTCGAATTGAAGCAATTCACCGGTTTTGGCACTATTTTGCCAACATGCGTCGTCCAATTTCCCATCAATTTTTGGAGGTGTTTCGATGCGTACTGCTTTAATCGCGCGTTTCGTGAGAATTTCCGGGGGTTCCTCATTCGTGTCTGCAGGCAATACCTTAAGACTCCACAAACAGAGGATGAGGTAGACTGTTAATATAAAATACGGGCTAAGCTGAGCCCTAATTGTTCGCATTGGTTTGTGTATTCAGTCCTCCTTTTGGTGTCAATCTATTTTACGATTTTAGCACGTATTCGTTTTTCTGTCAAGAGTCAATGTTTCATCGCGGTGAATGTAAACTAAATTAAAGCGATTTGCGTTATTACTCGCGTTGTTATATAATATGTAAGTAGCATTGCTTTTGAATCAATCAATGGAGGAATTAAGTGTACTTTCTTATACGCCAAATCTTCGGACTGCTTTTATGTCTTGCCGTCTTTTTTCCAGTGGTGGCTGTTGCGGGACCCGGTCGGACGGGTGCGCAAATCTTGAACCTCGGTGGCGGTGCGCGAGCGAGAGCTCTCGGTGACGCTTTTTCTGCGATGTCCGGGGATGTAACCACGTCGCTTTGGAACCCAAGTGGACTCGCAGATATGCCTGAAAGTAAAGTTCGCTCTGGTAGAAAAGCGGCGCAAGCCTCAATGTTTTATACAGATTACAGTGCACCTTTCGGAGAAGCAGGGGAAGGGTTATACTATACCTTCATCTCTGGCGCGATACCACTCGGCGATGTCGGAACCATCGGTGCGACGCTCCAGATGCAAGGACAGGGCACAATCGCCGTGACAACCGATTCTCCCGATATCCTTCGTGAGGAAAGCCTCGGTACCAACTTCGCATTGACACTCTCATACGCTGACCGTATTACAGAGTCGTTATCGGCAGGGATTAACGGTAAAATGATTCGGATGGTGCTCGGACGCGAGAGTGGAAGTTCTTATGCGGTTGATTTGGGAATGCAGTATCTCCTTCCGTTCGATCCTATCCCTACGACGCTCGGTGTTGCTATTCAGAACGTTGGACCGGGTATCTCTTTCATTGATGAAAACCAAGCGGATCCGTTACCGCGGTTCTTACGAATCGGTACTTCTATGAGTCTTTATCAGTCAAGGTATCACCACATTCGCCTCCTCATTGGTGGCACAGCCTACATCGATAAATTAGCTGAGGATGAACACGAATTAGGTGTTGATTTGGATCGGCTCAACGCCGAAAGAGAGGAAAAGTTAACCCGAGAGCAACTGCTTTCTGATCGTGGGGTCGGTATTCGGGCATTTGAATGGCGCCACCTTCAAAAGAATCTCGGATTAGAGTACTGGCTCGGCGGTATGCTCGCCTTGCGTGTTGGCTACAAGTCGGAACCCGGCATTAACTTACCGGACTTTACGGATTACCTTACTGCCGGTGTAGGTGCCCGAGTGTATCTATTCAATATTGACTTTACAATTGGACCGAGCTTCGGTCCAAGCCGATCGCGACTCTATGAAACCACTGTGATGTTCATCTTTTAGAAGGAAGACAACAAAAAAGTGAAATCTAAGACCCAAATTTTAATAATCGTGCTGTTGTTCTGTATAGCATCCGGTCTCTGTGTGGCATCCGAAGATCCTCGCGCGCCACTGTTCACAGCTTTCTATCTTGATTCGGTGCTTGGGAACCGGACCCTCGCGAATCAATCCTCTGTTGTGATGGAGGCGACCCAAGAGTTTCAGGTTCGGAAATCTCCAAATGAGGCGTTCCTTTATTCGCTCGTTATTCCGGGGATGGGGCAACTCTATACAGGTGCGAAACGCGGTTATCTCTACGCTGCCGCAGACGTGGTTTTACTCGGAACGTATTTTTTTCTGCGAAACAATGCGTCAAACACTCGAGAAGACTATCGCGATGTCGTCAGACAACATGTTACTTTTATCGGTCCAGGCTCCTTTGAGGATTGGGATCCTATAGAGGATTTTGAGCACGCCACGCAATATGAAACATGGAATCACGTCTACGACTCAGACGAGACGCGGGCGCGCACGGGCAAATGGTATTGGACGGATCTCGATCCAAACCTGAAAAATGAACCCGATTTAGACATCGATTTTGACTCGCGATACCGTTTGGAAGCGTTCGACTTACGGCAGAAGGCGAACGATACCTTTCAACTCGCTCGTACAATATTAGGCGTGGCGATTTTAAACCACGTCGTCAGTGCTGTGGAGGCACGGATTTCAACGAAGCGTCTCAATAACCGTTTGCAAAGGACAATGACACAGACACGAGTCAACGCACTTGAAATAGATTTGCAAACTGACATCGCGGCGGGTGGGCTTACAGGAGCACTCGTCCTACGGAAAAGTTTTTAATTTTACCTTGCGGTTCGGTCAGGTGGGTTGGATAAATAACGTTCCTTTCCGTATATCTGGGGGAAACACCCCGCTGAATGCCACACGCGCAAATGTAATACAAGGAACGGATTTAGCCTATTTAAAGGCTAAATCCAGCGTTGATTCGCAAAAACCCTGCGCCGTTGTTGCAGGCTACAGGTTTGGTTCTAACCAACACCTCTTAACTGACAACTATTCCTCTGAAAACTGAATAAGGGGGTTTTTTATGCCATTAGAACTATCAAATCTTTTGAATGCACTCAATTCGGTTACTGCGATTCCGATTGTCCCTTTCGAGGGAGACGATATTGATTACACCGGACATGGCAAAAACATTGATTATTTGATGCGCAACAACTATCTTGACGAGGGACGGCAGCGTGTCATCGCTATCGCTGGGACAAGTCTGATCCATCACATCAGCGAAGCCGAGCAACTTCGTCTCATCGATCAAACCGGACGACAAATGGGGGATGATGGTATCCTCATGTCTGGTATTGTACCGAATCCCATCGGTCAAGCCGGCCAACTCATTGAAGCGCAGTCTGAACTTCATAAACCGCCAGATGTGTATTTGCTGATGCCTCTGACAGGAATTTCAAGTCCAGAGGGCATCTACCAGCAGTACATGGAATTTGGTGAAAAATATGGGACCCATTGCGAGGCGCGATTTCTCTACTATTTCCGTCAGAAACGCGACATGGCAGCGGTCATTCGTCTCCTCAACGATTCACCGCATTTCGTGGGTGTGAAGGTCGGGACAGGTGAAGAGGATGTTACGCCGCTTGTCGAGGGTGTCGGTGACAGCGGGATTGTGATGTGGGGCATCGGGGATAGATGTACCCGTCCTGCACAACTGGGGACAAAAGGGCATACCTCCGGTATCGCCGTCGCCTTTGCGCGTGCCTCTGACGAGATTAACAATGCACAGCGTCGAGGTGATTACGAGACCTCCACCCGTATTGAAGCCGACATTGCACCGCTTGAGGAGATCCGTTTCATGAACGAGCGGGTCTATAACTATTCTGCTGTTGTTGAAGCGATGATCTTAAGCGGTTTTGACGATATTGCCGCTGGGGGCGGTGGTCCATTTAATCCGCGTGTTCCGTCAGAAGTTCGGGAACAACTCCGCGGAGTGGCACAAAACCTAAAACGGTATCATTAGTTAGTGATTAGCCGTCAGCCATCAGCCATCAGTTGTCAAGGGTCAGCTTTGGTATGTTATCTGAATCGCGGATTATGCGTCCTTGGCTGTTGGTGGCTGAGTTTTCATGAGGTGAGATCTCCATTATGTCGTATGATAGTTTAGCACTTCGTCTGGTTGTCCGAGAATTGCGTGAAACCCTTTTGGGCGGTACAATTCGGCACATTGAACAGACGAATTCCCACACCTTTTCATTTAAGATAGGTCACGGTCCGCAGACACATTGGCTGACGCTATCGGCACATTCGTTGCATGCCCGGGCACACCTCATCCAGAAACCGCCACCCGGACAAAAGCAATCCTATCTGGCGGATTTTCTCATAACACATCTCAGACGTGGCACGATTACAGCGATTGAACAACTCGGTTGGGATCGGATACTCAAGATAACCGTTCAACCCGTTTCTGATGAGCCGATACAGCCGTCCCCTAAAGCCGTTATGGCTGAATTTATGGGCAAACATAGTAATATTATCCTGATCGACGCAACCGACGACAGGATTCTGGAGAGTCTCAAACGTATTGACGAGACGATGAGCCGACATCGAGAGATTTTGCCCGGTGAAACTTATACGTTGCCACCCCAGCAGGAGAAGTTAGATCCACTGACGCTGGATAAAGCGACGTTCACGGAGTTTGTTGGTGGACAAGAAGAGGTGCGTTGGCGGCAACTCTTTAACAAAATTGACGGTTTGAGTCCGATGCTCGCAAAAGAGATAGTCGCTCGTGCACCAGAAATCGGACTCTGGGGAGCCTATCAACAGGTGATCGACTGTTTCGATGCGACGCATGCTTCACCGCAACTCCTCATGGATGGAGATGAACCGATTGCCGCGTCGGCTATGGGACTTCATCAGTTTCCACATGCTTTCTCTCAGGCTTTTGACACAATGAGCGATGCGCTTACCGCATACTACGAGGCGGTCACCCTGAAGGAGGACATCGCAGCGGAACGCCGAACCCTCACGCAAGCGTTGACGAAACAGGAGAATCTTCTCCAACGGAAAGCCGAAGGATTGCACGCCGATTTGGGACGGGCAGAGAAAGCGGATGATTATCGTATTCAGGGGGAGTTGCTTCTCGCGAACCTACATGCTATCACTCGCGGACAGAAACAGATAGAATTGCAGAACTATTACAGTCCTGATCTCGAAATGCTGTCGATTCCACTGAATCCGGAGCAAAGTCCGTCCGATAACGCACAGACCTATTTCAAGAAGTACACAAAAGCGAAACGAGGACATTCACGCATCCAACAACTCATTTCGGATATAGAGGCGGATCAGGAGACGCTCCGACTCTATGCATCCAAATTAGAAGCCGCTGATACTTTGGATGCACTAAAACGTCTACGGTCGGAGTTCGTTGCGAACGGCTATCTCAAGTCGCCGCAGCGGGGTAAGCGGAAACAGGAGGTCGGTGACGGTCCTTTCCGAAGGTATACCTCTGTCAACGGCTTTCAGATGTACGTTGGGCGTAACAGTCAGTCGAACGATTTGCTCTTGCGTCAGATTGCCAAACCCCGTGATATGTGGCTGCATGCGAAGCAGATTCACGGTTCACATGTTATCATCCGCAATCCAGAGAACCGTCAGGACATTCCGATGCCGACGTTGTTACAAGCCGCACAACTTGCCGCTTACTACAGCAAGGCACACCATGCCAGCAATGTGCCTGTCGATTATACATGGGCGCGGTATGTCGTGAAGCGGAAGGGTAACGTCGCCGGTTATGTGCATTACACGCGTGAGAAGACGTTATTTGTGGAGCCTGCCGTGCCGAAGTCGAAAGACTGAAATTATCCTGCAAATCCTTGAATCCTGTAAATCCTGATTCAGACAACTGAATATCTTTGCCAGCCTGCCGAAATGTATGGACATCAATTCATAGTCCTGTTATACTATTCCCATAACCCATAAATTAACATAGGAGAAATTCTTATGAAACTGGTTAAGTGGTTCGGACTGATTGCACTGCTCTGTGTTGTCAGTCTTTTTACGGCAGGTATCGCTACAGCGTTAGACGAGTGGGTGCATGTTGACTTGGAACCCTTCGTCAACTCGAAACTCGTTAAACACCAGTGGTGGACGAAGCAGCCTGGGGATAGCACGCTTTCTCGCTTGCCTATCGGTGAGGTGGATGCGTTTGAAGGACCCGACGGAAAGGTAGAGTTCCAAATTATAGATGGTGCGATTGTGCTCTTCGGCACCAACGCCGCGATATGGCCCAAGGCGGTTAATGACATCGTCGTTGGCGGCAAGGCAAAGTTCGTCTATTTTTTCCATGCGACGGGTTGGGAACAGAACGGCGTTCCCAGCTACAAGTTCGTGATGCACTATCGGACTGGGAAGAAGGAAGAGCTTGAAATGATTTCAGGTTTTAACTCGGATGATTGGTGCCACGATGATGCTGCACTCCAAGACGATAACTCTGTCTGGGGCTGGGTAAAGAAAGAGGGCGGTCCTTGTGGACACGCAGGGTTGGTTACCACAAAGTGGGAAAACCCGCGACCCGATGATTGGATTGAGACCATAGATGCTGTCTCTTTGGAATTGGGTTCAGTGCCTGTCATTCCAGCGATTACTTTAGGCGAAGCGACACTCGCAGTGGATCCTGCGGAGAAATTGGCTGTTACTTGGGGAAGTTTGAAAGATCGGCGTGGACGTTAAAATCTCTTCACTCGTAGGCGAGGTTCAATGAAGATTAAGAATTTAATTCGGTAATGCATGGGCAGGCACAAGACCTGCCCTACGAGGATTTTTTGGGATAGAATTACCGAAATATTTATTTCAACCTCATAGAACCTCGCCTATTTTTTTCTCTTCGCGTTCTACAATATTAAAATTGACTTTATGCGTCGTGTATGCTATAATTATATCAGCGATTTATAGTCGCAACCCTTTAGATTACGTAATATTGCCACACTAAAATTGATACAGGAGGAAGTCAATGCCAGCAAAACAAATTATCTTTGATGAAGAAGCGAGGGTGGCACTCAAGCGCGGCGCAGATACACTTGCCGATGCTGTGAAGGTTACCCTTGGTCCCCGTGGTAGAAATGTTGTCATTCAAAAATCTTTCGGGGCACCGCTGGTAACATGCGATGGTGTCACCGTCGCAAAAGAAATTGAACTCCCGGACCCATACGAAAATATGGGTGCCCAGTTACTTGAATCTATTGCAACCAAAACAAACGATGTCGCAGGCGATGGAACCACCACCGCTACCTTGCTGGGTCAAGAAATCCTTCATGAGGGTCTCAAGAACGTCACTGCCGGTGCCGACCCAATGCAACTGAAGATCGGTATAGACAAAGCCGTAGTTGCTGCCGTTGATGCAATCACCGCACAGAGCCGTGCCGTTGATACACATGAGGAGATTTTACAGGTCGCCTCAATCGCAGCGAATGATCCTGCGAACGACAGTAATATCGGTGCTACCGTCGCTGAAGCTCTTGACAGGGTTGGAAACGACGGTGCTATCACGATTGAGGAAGGCAAAACCTCAGAGACGATTGTTGATGTTGTTGAAGGTATGCAGTTCGATCGCGGTTTCCTTTCACCGAATTTTGTAACTGACATGCAGGCACAGGTGGTCGAATTTGAGAACCCTTATATTCTCATCAATACCGAGAAAATTTCCACGGTGACGGATCTTGTGCCGATTATGGAAAAGACGATGCAACTCGGCAGACCCCTGTTCATTATCGCTGAGGATGTTGAAGGGGAGGCACTCTCTACATTGGTGGTGAATAAACTCCGTGGTAACCTTCAAGTCGCCGCCGTTAAAGCCCCCGGTTTCGGTGATCGACGGAAAGAGATGTTGGAAGACATCGCTATCCTGACGGGTGGTCAAGTTATTTCCGAAGAGACGGGTATCCGTTTAGAAAACATCGTTGTTGGCATGCTCGGAACCGCTCGACGCGTCGTTGTTGACAAGGATAACACCACAATTGTTGGGGGTAGTGGTGCCAAAGAGGCTGTTGACGGAAGAGTCGCACAGATTCGGACGCAAATAGAGGAAACAACTTCCGAGTATGACCAAGAGAAGTTGGAAGAACGGCTCGCGAAACTCGCAGGTGGTGTTGCTGTTGTCAATGTCGGTGCTGCTACGGAAGTCGAGATGAAAGAGAAGAAAGCACGATTTGAAGATGCCCTCGCCGCGACACGTGCCGCAGTTGAGGAAGGTATCGTCCCCGGTGGTGGTATAGCACTCTTACGAGCTGCAGCGTCCTTGAGTGGTTTGGAATTGGCGGAAGATCAAGAGACAGGACTCAATATTGTTCGCCGTAGTTTGCTGTCACCTGTGCGTGCGATTGCGGAGAATGCAGGTATGGAAGGTTCGGTCGTTGTTGCCAAAGTCCAGGAAGGTGAAGGGAATTACGGTTTCAACGCCGCAACGACTGAATATGGCGACATGCTTGAGGAAGGGGTTGTTGACCCGACAAAAGTCGTTCGATCCGCACTTCAGAACGCTTCCAGTATCGCTGGCTTGCTGTTGACAACGGAAACGCTTATTACAGAGATTGAAGAGCCGCCAGATCCTGCTGCTGCAGCCGCCGATCCACACGCTGGGCACTTCCATTAGGTTCATTCACATTCGGCGCGCTTTGATGAGGTTTCAGAATTTAATTTGGTAATTTCCTCAGGACTTACGCAAATTAAGCAAATATCGGGCATTTAGACGCAAAAACCGGTAATTTTCGTCCTTTAAACCCCCTAAATCCCCAACCCCCCATATCCCCCCTTATCAGGGGGGTAGGGGGACTTTAAGAGGGAATGCGTAAGTCCTATTCCTAAAAAGGCTCGGTGCGGTTAGAAACCGCACCTACCGGGTTTGGGGAATATATCAAATTACCGAAATATTTATTTAAACTTCATCAAGGTGCCCATTTATACAAATACACAACTTTCTATCCATTCCGGTATCTAATACCGTGCCTCCATATCGCTATCCCAATCACAGTCGAGACAAAACATCGCCTTCGGTCCTAAGTACTGGATCTTCGTGCTGCCACACTCCGGACACATTTTTATCGGTTTTTCGGTTTCATCCCGCTCACTGTGCCGGAGAATATTCAGATAATACACCTTTAGCACACCCGGATAACGATGTCCCATTGGACAGCGGATCAGGTCGGCACTGTCATTCTCAAAACGTTCCATCGTTTCTCGAAGGAATGTCAATCGACGGTGGCAGACTGGACAGGGGTTAGGGGTCAATTCCTTCAGGACAATCAAATCGGTATTTTCTTGTTGGATAGAGACGGACAAGGCGAGGTGATGCGAGACTTGCAAATGCGATATGCCTTGACACCCAAGTTTTTCGGCGAGTTCAGAAGCGAGTTTCGCGTAACTTTGTGGGCTCAGTACCACTTCTGTCGGAATCATCGTTCCGCCTTTTAAGCTGGAGAGAAGCTGATAGATACGTTCTAAAATGGGCTGCTACCCCCTATACCTTACTGTAACAGAAGAAACAGAAGAAAGTTATACTGTCCTACCTTCGGTTGGCTCAGAAGCTAACGTCCGCTCATTACCCCGGGCGAGTGGTGATGATGATACACCTCTATGGGAACGGTAAGCATCAGTGGGTTGGTTCCGAATCAGAATCAGATCATCCCCGTCACGCTCAATAATATCGTCCTGCATCAATGTTATTTCAAACTTTCGCATACTGGTCATGAAGTTGATAGTGACGCGCGCTGCTGCCTCTAATTTAATCTGCCAACCGGTTGACGTTTTCGTCCGAGTGAACCGATCACTAATATCAAGTGACTGCATCTGCGCAGCATTGACGATCACACCGCTCTCTGCCTGTGTTTGCTCTTGGGCTTCGACAGTGATCTCATGATTATTTTGTTCAGCCATGTTCCACTCCATCTCTACAAAGTTTGAATTAAGCATATTTTAACAAAGAGGGTTATCTGTTGTCAAACTTATTTTTATATTCCCTTTATCGTATTTAATCCTGTTGGCACGATATTTCGTTTTCCATTCTATCATAGAAATGGTGTATTGATCAGGACTTACGCAAAATGATGCGTTCCGTCTATTACGATGGTAGCACTTGTAGATGTAAGTGTGAGTTAGCGACTCCCTACACAGCACAAACTGACAGTTTATGCTACAGTGCGTAAGTCCTATTGATATGGCAGTCAGCAAGAATTAGGAGTCAGGAATCGGAGTTCCCTCCTACAGGAGAGGAAAATCCGTTTGACATTGATACCCTTGTTCGGCTATAATATGTGGTGAAAGGAATAAGTCAGATATGCGGTTCACCTATTTTTTGCCGGGGTGGATAGTTGTATTCGGTATCGGCGTTGTTATCGGTATAACTATATATGTTTATTTGCGGATAGCGCGTCCGTTGCACCCGAGGTATAGATTGTTACTCATTCTGCTGCGGATCGCTGCAGCGTCGATTCTGCTCGGTTGTCTCTTAGCCCCCGTTGTCATAGAAAAGAAAGACATTACACCACCGACGCACCTCTCTATTTTAGTGGATACTTCGCGAAGCATGCAACTTGTTGATGTCCCTATGAGCGAAATACCGCTGTCAAGACTCAGTCAGGTGAATCAACTGCTTTTCAATGTTCCTGAGCAATTCCTACAAACCTTACAAGATCGATTTGAAGTTCATCTCTATCCTTTCGATACGCGGCTGCAACAAAGTGTCATGTTAGCACAAGCGGGTGATTCTCCAACGCCACACTTAGCAGCAGAAGGTACGCTTACTAATATTGGGGGTGCTATCCGAGAAGCCGGGGCGGCGTGGAAGGGACAGCAAACTGCTGGTATTGTTCTTTTTACAGATGGGGCACATAATTCTGGACAGTTCCCTTTGGAGATGGTCACAGCATTGGAGGTGCCGATCTATCCGATAGGTGTCGGTTCTGTGGAACCGCCGAAAGACATTCAGATTCAGCGTGTCGATTACACGCCAATTGCTTACACAAATCATGAGAGTGTCATTCGTGTGAGTGTTATGCAAACGGGCTACACCGGTAAAACAACCCAGTTGTCTTTGCGGGAGGTGGAAAGTAAAAAACTCGTAGATACTGCAACGTTAACCTTCAATCCCTCTCAGGAAACAGACTCTGTAGATGCTGGCACAAAGCAGGTGATTGAATTAAAGGTGATGCCGCAGTCGGAAGGTAACTTTCAATACAATGTTACACTTCCAACGCTTGATGGTGAACTCACGGCGGAGAACAATCAGAAGACTTTTTCTATGAAGGTTGTGAAGGCAAAGTTGAACGTTTTCTATCTCGAAGGCAGACCCCGATGGGACTACACCTTTTTGAAACGAACATTGGAAAGAGATCCGGATATTGAGGCTACCTGTGCAATCTTATCACATAAAGGAGAAGAGCCTCTGCCTGTAGGGAGTCTGCTTGATCGCTTAGATGGGTATTATCCACAAGCAACGCCGGTGTCAGAGACGCCGAGGTTTCCTAAAACACTCGCTGAACTTTCTAAATATGATGTGCTGATCTTAGGGGATGTGGATGCTGAGCATTTCACCGAAACACAACAACGCGCGATTGTTGATTTCGTTGAGACGCAAGGTAAACCGGTTATCTTTCTACCTTCGCGGAACATGCTCGGCGTAAATGGACTCGGAAAGACAGAGCTGGCTTCTCTTTTGCCCATTGACATCCCAAGGAATGGATGTCGTGTAGAGGATACGGAATTCACTGTGCAACTGACCCAATCCGGTGCATTTCATCCAATGTTGCAGCTTGATGATGCTCAGGTTGCCCAAACAGGTCAAACCGCAGGGCTGGACGGAAGTAATTTGCGTTTGTGGCGGAACATGCCGGCATTGCCGCGATCTTTCAGTGGATTCCGTCTCAGGGGTGGTGCAACTACCCTGATGGAAAATGCGAGAGGTATGCCCATTCTGATTCTCCAAAGGACAGGCTTAGGTAAAAGTCTGATAATTACGGCGGAAGGCTTCTGGAATTGGGATTTTGGTGTTACAACTTACAGGGACACGCGTTATCACACAATCTATCCTCGATTTTGGGCGCAGGTGATACGGTGGATGGCAACAAACACCGATGACAAGAACGTATATCTTACGACAGATGCTTTGACCTATGCGATAGGGGATACTGTGAAGGTTGCAACGTATTTGTACTCCGAAACCTATCAACCGCGAGCGGGGGCAACCGTTGAGATCGAAGTCGTGCCGCCTGATGGTGTCCCCTTCCAAATTAATAGTCGTCAGCAATCGGAAACCGTCAGCGGTCAGCAGTCAGCGGTCAGCAATCAGCAAGAGACGGTGGGTTCACCAGAAAACCTCTTAACTGATAACCCGACAAATCTCACTGCGATGCAAACCGACAACTATTTATCCGATATGAGTAATCTCTATACTGCCCAATTTGTCTTACTGCAAAAGGGGAAGTACCGCATTCGCGCAACCGGTAGAAGCGGCAATCTGAAATTAGGCGAGGATCAGATCAATATTTATGCGCATCCGCAACTTGCCGAATTGGAGAATCCGCAACTCAATGAAGATTTATTGAAACGACTCGCAGAACAAACCGGTGGTGCCTATTTTACGATGGCTGACGCGGAATCTGTTCCTGAAAACATTGCCGATGTTCAAAATCCAATATTCGTTGATGCAGAACGCGATCTTTGGGCACATCCTTTAGTTCTCATCACTGTCGTCGGGTTATTAGGGACTGAATGGTTTTTGCGTAAACGGATTGGACTTTTATAGTTAACAGTTAAAAGTGGTCAGTTAAGAGGTGGTTTTATTTAATAGAATCCGAAAATATATAGACAGTTGTTTAGCGAACCACCGCCGCTAGCGAGGTTTCTAACCTCGCCTATTGTCAATGTTCAGGTAAGAAATGATAAATTGTTACATTAAAACCTCTTTAACTGATAACTATTTTTGGATCGGTTGTTTCTTCTGTTGTGCTGTGATGGGTGTACAGGTGAAGCAGGTTTTGCAGGCTTCCGATGTCCCGATAACTATCGCCCAAATTCATTATGGTGGTGGCGGTGATTGGTATGGCGACCCGACAACTATCAAAAATTGGCTTCAACTCCTCCGAGACCGAGCAGATATTGAGACTGCTCAGGACCGGGTGATTATTAAGTTGACGGATCATACCCTTTACCAATATCCAATACTCTACCTGGTCGGGCACGGGAATATCCGATTGACTGAAAGTGAGATTGAGGCACTACGGGATTATCTCAAGAACGGCGGTTTTCTGTTCGCGAATGACGATTACGGACTTGACAAGAGCTTTCGTCGTGAAATGCGGAGAATCTTTCCAGAGCAAGAACTACAGCCGATACCAAACACGCATCTGATTTATCGCTGTTTCTATGAACTACAAGGACTCCCCAAGATTCATGAACATGACGCTGAACCTGCACAAGGGTTTGGACTCTTTCATGATGGACGTATGGTCGTTTATTATGTCTACAGTGCTGACATCGGTGATGGGCTTGAAGATGCCGATGTACATCCAGACGATACACCCCAGGTCCGCGAACTCGCGGCGAAAATGGCGGTAAATATTGCTGTATATGCCCTGACTCACTAAAGGACGCGATGAAATGGACAGACAAAATGTGAATGTGGCTTATGGAGATCTTATTGATCGGCTGCGTGCGATTCGGCGGCGGTGGCGGTGGCTCACTTTCTCTGAAGGACTCCTGAAGTGCATCGGTATCCTTGCGCTTGTGCTGACGGGGACAATTATCATTTTAGCGGTAAGTTTCCAGTTATGGCAGTTCCCTTTCTCGCGCTGGATACGTATTGCGATCGTTCTGTTGTCAATAGGTGGTGCCATCTATGTGATCGTTCGGTCATTGGTTTTACCACTCCGCAATAAGTTAACGGACGCTGCTGTCGCATCGCGTCTTGAATCGACACAGACATCGGAAACCTTCGCCGCTGAAAACCGAATTCTCAGTGCTGTCCAGCTTTGGCGAACTTTGCAGGACAACCGTCTTGGGTATGCTCCAGAATTCGTTGAGCATCTGGTTATACAAGCCAGCCGGGATATGGAACAGGTGCAACACAAACGGGTATTTCAGTCGGAGTTTCGAAGGATTCGACGAAGTGCAGGTGTTGCCGTTGGGGGAGTTCTCCTACTTCTCGTTACCTATTTTCTTTTGCCCACGACGTTTACAGGCTTCGCACAGGCTTTCCAGACCTTACCAAAAACGCTGCAAGACGATCAAGAATATCTAAAGAAGTCCATTCAGATTACGACAGTCCAGCCTGGCAACATCCAAATTGAACGGGGGACCGATGTCAATGTAACCGCTGAGGTAGGCGGACATCTTGGTGCTCCTGTTGAACTTTACTATCGCGTTGGAGAAATCAGAATTCAGAGTTCCAACCGCCTCCCACAAGCAGAATGGCAATCGCTGCCGATGCACCATAGACCCGCTGATACCGGACGTAGTTTACAGGTTTCCGAGCTTTCGAGGTTTCCCTACAGTGCGACGCTTGAAAACGTGACGCGTCCGCTTCAATACTATGTTTCGGTCAAAGAGGTGACATCGGAGCAGTATCAAATAACAATCAGCAATGAACCGGTTGTCACGCAGTTCCAGTATCGACTTAATCCCCCTGTTTACACGCAGCTACAGCCCCAAACCCTTCCAGTAAATGTCGGGGACATCCAAGTGCTATTTGGAACAGAAATTGTGTTCACTGGGGAGAGCAACAAATCGCTTCAGAGGGCACATATCGCTTTTGAGGCGTCAGATGATGTTCTATTGGCGGTTAAGGAAGGGGAGTTACGGGGGTCTATTACACAATTACCTGTAGAAGGGGACTCCGATTCCCAACAGAAAGTCCTCTCCACACCGCAAATAATACACGGATCTTTCGTCGCTCGACAGAGTGAAAATTATCGTATCTACATTACCGACGTTGACGGGTTCACGAATCGAGACCCCGTTAACTGGACGATTACCGTTCTCGAAGATGCCGCACCCGATGTTGCTATTGTCGCACCGGCACGGGATACCGTATTGGACGATGCTATGCTAGTTGAACTAAAGGTAGAGGCGACGGATGACTATGGTATACAGGAACTCCGACTGGTATACCGTGTTGAGAGTGAAGGTGCCGAGGAGGTAAATGTGCCCTTAAAACGTTGGACGGTAGAGGACGCGCTTTCGCAAAGGTCGGTTTTTGTGGCATACACGTGGGATGTTGATCGGGTAGGGATGTTCCCTGGTGAAACGCTCGCGTATTACGTTCAAGCCTTGGACATCGACGATGTCTCGGGACCGAATATCGGTAAGTCTCATACCTTCACCCTCCGTTTTCCATCCCTCTCCGAGTTATATGACGCGGTCGCTACGGAACAGGAAACCGAGCAACGCGGGCTTGAGGAACTCGTTGACGAGCAGGCAGATGCCACCGGTCTGGTTGACACGCTCCTTGATAAAATCAGGAAAAGCCAGGAACTCACCCTCAATGACGAAAACCTGATGCAACAGGTGCTTGAGAATCAGAAACAGATTGAGGAGACGGCGAAGCAACTCATCGAAAACATGAAAGAAACAGCAGAAGAGATGGAACAGAACCAACTCTTCGACACTGAGACTATCGAGAAGTATCAAGAACTGCAAGAACTGATGGAGAAAGCGCTTTCTGAAGAACATAAGGAACTTCTACAGAAGTTATCAGAGGCACTCGCCAAACAGCAGATGAACGAGCAGGAGAGGTCGATGGCGGAAGCGAATCTCAGTCAAGAGCAGTTTTTACAGCAGTTGGAACGTGCCAAATCACTCTATGAACAGATACTTCTTGAACAGGAACTCGAAGCTGCGGCGAAACAGGCGAAGGCGCTCGCCGAACAGCAAAAGCAATTGATGGATACATTGGAGTCGTTAGAACAGTCTGCACCTACAAGCGACCTTGCCGAAAAAGAGGATCGAGTAGCGGATGAATTCAGCCAGCTTAGTGAAAAGTTAGAGGAACTCGGTACAAAGATGGGGGAGCTGGCGCGGAATAACGAGAACGCACCCCCGCAAATAGAACGGCTCGCCGATGAAATTATACGACTCAACCAGTTTGCGCATGAGTATAAACTGCCTGAAATGCTTGCAGTGACCAGTAAGAATCTCCGCAGTGGGCAGAATAGTGAAGCACTCGAATCTGGACGAGGGGCAGAACAGACACTCTCAGAACTCGCGCAAGGTTTGGATAACGCTTTGGCGTTCATGGAGGGTGCAAACGCCAACGAAACCTTGACCGCACTACAGGAAGCCGTTGCGAGTGGTCTCCATCTCTCACATCTTCATGAGAATGTCCTCACACAAACGAACGACATCCTCACTGCTGGGCAGTCTGATGCTTACATTTCAAGTGAGATTCTTCGTTTGCAACAACTCGCCGCTGATGAGCTTAGTACAGCGGAAAGTATTACACAACTTTCCAGTAAACTTTGGGAGTTGGGGAACCGACAGATACAGGTGCCGCCTGAAGCAATGTTCCATCTTAACGCCTCAAACGATGCACTCTCCCGTGCCGCACGTGCCTTAGAGGATAGGCGACCAAGCCTTGCCGTACCGATACAAAAAGCCGCGCTGGCTGATCTTAATCAGGCGGTTTTTGAACTCCTTGAGGCGATGGGGCAGATGAACCAACAGATGGGTGCCAGCGGATTAGAAAACATGATGGAGCAGTTGCAGCAGCTTGCCGAAAGTCAAGAGCAACTGAACCAGATGGCACAAAATCTGAATCAGCAGATGCGAGAACAGGGGCGAACCCCAGGGCTTGAGCAGATGATGCGGCAACTTGCCGCTCAACAACAGATGATCCGAGAGGCAACTGAGCGGATCGCTGAGCGCGCAGAGCAGATGGCGCAAATGCTGGGGAGTCTTGAAGATGTCGCTGAGGAGATGACTGAGGTCGAGAAAGCACTTCGCCAAGGTGAACTCGATGAGGAAGTCCTTGATAGACAGGCACAAATTTTGACTCGGATGCTTGACAGCTTAAAATCGTTGCAGAAACGGGATGTCGGTAAACAACGCAAAGCAGAGGTAGCGGAGAGACCCGAAACACCTGCACAAGAGGTGCCACCTTTGCATCCTGAACTCCTTGAAATTGTCCGGAAGTTAGAGACCACACCTTATGCGAAGGAATTTGAAGATATTCCATTCCAGTATCGCGAGCAACTCCGACAGTACTTTAAGGCGCTTTCACAGAAGACACAGTAGCCGCTTTTAAAATACGTGATAAGGTGGGTTCATGAACCGTAAAACTTTTTTAAGAAAGGGAAGCAGCGGATTGATGGGACTGTTTTTCGCTAACAATCCTCTGTCTCTATCTGCGGAGCGTCATGGAACCCATAAATTGTCGCCATTATTTTATAGTGACAAGCGTAAAGATGAAAGGAAACAAAAGATGAAGACAGCAGTGAGTATCGTTGACGATGCCTTTTACATTAACGGAGAGATTACCTATCCGGGACGTTCCTACCAAGGGAATAAAGTTGAAGGATTGCTTCTCAATACCCGTATGGTGCAAGGCGTTTTTGATGATCGGAACCCAGAGACGATACATCTCTGGAAATATCCAGATACAGGTGAATGGGATCCAGAGCGCAATACACGTGAATTTTTAGCCGCGATGCCGACATGGCGCGCCCACGGTGTATTGGCGTTCACGATTAACCTCCAAGGTGGCAGTCCTGAAGGCTACTCCAAAGCGCAACCGTGGCACAACTCAGGTATAGAAACCGACGGTCGTCTGAATTCCGATTACCTATCGAGACTTGAACGTATCATTGACTTCGCTGACGCACTCGGTATGGTTGTTATCCTCGGTTATTTCTACTTCGGACAGGACCATCGGAT
This sequence comes from Candidatus Poribacteria bacterium, assembly GCA_965220065.1. Classification (GTDB taxonomy): domain Bacteria; phylum Poribacteria; class WGA-4E; order WGA-4E; family WGA-3G; genus WGA-3G. The sequence continues at coordinate 467,131 of OZ244804.1, read as the reverse complement.
CGCTGACGAAAATGCCGTCAAGAATGCCGTTGATAAGGTAACGGGTTGGCTTTTCGATAAGGGGTATACCAATGTTATCGTTGAGGTTAATAACGAGTGCAACGTGAGATACTCACATGAAATTCTGCAGCCTGAGCGGGTACATGAATTGATTGAGCGCGTGAAAGCAACGACGCATAATGGGAATAGATTCCTCGTCGGGACGAGTTACGGCGGTGGCAGAGTGCCACTTGAAAATGTCGTGCGTTCCTCCGATTTCCTGCTCGTACACGGGAACGGTGTGAAGGATCCGAACCGAATTATTGAGATGGTGCAGCAAACCCGTGAGGTCCCCGGATACCGTCCGATGCCTATCCTCTTCAATGAAGATGACCATTTTGATTTCGATAAACCTCTGAATAACTGTGTCGCGGCTGTCAGCCAATATGCATCATGGGGTTACTTCGATCCAGGCGAGAATGACTATTGCAACGGTTACCAATCCGTGCCAGTGCAGTGGCAAATCAACACGCCGCGCAAACGCGCCTTTTTTCAGAAGATTCGCGACATCACCGGCTGTGGTTCTTGATAGCATCAGAAACCGAGCCTGAAACGAAGTTGAGGGGTTTTGCTGGGGTGTTTCTTCAATTCTACGTAGAAGAATGTTAATATTCAAATCCACCTGAACAAACCACAAGGAAAATTAGGAAAAGAAACGTAGTCCGTAATGTAATGGAGGACGGCTATACGGACAGGAACCTCAAAGTCTAGTCCATCCTCAACGAACCGCAAGGAAAATTTAAAATAATGCCACAAGTTGATCCTATCTATTTTGCTATTACAATTGCTGTTGTGATTATGATCGCGACAAGCATCCGAATTCTCAAAGAATACGAGCGTGCTGTTATTTTTCGTCTCGGACGATTGGTTTCGACCCGCGGTCCTGGACTTGTGTTTATGATACCGTTCTGGATTGAACGGATGCAACGCATCAGTCTACGGGTGATCGTCAATGATGTCACCCCACAAGATGTGATTACGAAAGACAACGTCTCTGTGAGCGTTAATGCTGTGCTGACCTTCAGAGTGACCGAAGCGGACAGGGCGGTGATTGAGGTTGAAGACTTCGGTTTTGCGATTGCCCAAGTCGCACAGACGACGCTCCGGAGTGTGCTTGGACGTGCTGAACTGGATGACCTACTCTCAGAGCGGGAGAAGCTAAATCAGGACTTGGAGGATATCATCAAGAAACATTGTGAACCGTGGGGGGTCGAGGTGCTTGCGATGGAGATCAAACACGTAGATCTCCCTGTCGAGATGCAGCGTGCGATGGCGAAACAGGCGGAGGCGGAACGGGAACGACGTGCCAAAGTCACACACGCCGAGGGTGAATTTGAGTCTGCCGAGGTGTTAACCAATGCCGCTGAAATTCTCAGCAAAACCCCGACGGCTGTGCAGCTCCGATTCCTTCAGGCGTTGGTCGAAGTGAGTGCGGAGAAGAACTCGACCGTTGTCTTCCCAATCCCGATTGATCTGCTCAGCCCGTTCCTTGAGAAGATAAACGGTAAAGAAGAATAGACATTTATGGATTATGTTTCCTTGTGTTTGATGTTGACGGGTGCTATAATTACGAAAGACCTTTGAAATAGGCTTGTAATTCAGTAGCCGATATTCAATCGATACCTATTTATGAAGTTTAGACAGGTCATTAAAATGATTCGAGATGATGGTTGGTATCTAGACCGGACGCGAGGGAGTCATAAACAGTATAAACATCCAACCAAATCCGGAATCGTGACGATAGCAGGAAAACCCAGTGAAGATGTCTCCAAAGGGACACTCAATAACATTCTAAAACAAGCCTCTCTCAAGAATTGAAGGGAAAACCTTATGGAATATGTCGTTATTTTTGAAAAAGGCGAAAACAATTATAGTGCTTATGCCCCGGATCTCCCAGGATGCGGTGTTGCCGGTGAAACATTGGAAGAAGTGCGCACATTGATTGCCGAAGCTATCGATTTCCATATCGAAGGGCTACAAGAAGCCGGTTATGAGGTTCCACAGCCTTCGTTTACACTGCCTGTTCAAAATTCACCAGATGTGTCGTCTGAATTGATTACGGCACAGGTTTAGTTTGCAGCGTCTAAATACTTTGTATTGTAGGGGAGAGATGTGTCTCCCTTGTTGTTTTTGCGGGTTTAGTCTTTGTTGGCATGGTGTATGGCTTACCCGCGACTACGCAGAGTCCACCGATGACCACTACAAGTGTAAAAAAGGCGACTCATTCCATCACAAATCCTCCAATTGATGGGTGAGGTGAAATCCACTACCAGTCTTCATCAAAGAAGGGTGTGCTCGGGTAGTTATAGACGTTGCCTTCGTAGTTGCGGAGTTGAATCTCGTCATCATCGAACGCGACAATAGGATCAGGGATCAGGGCGATTTTTCCGCCGCCACCGGGAGCATCTACAACATAATGTGGCACACCTAATCCAGATATATGTCCACGTAACGCGGCAACAATGTCTAAACCTGTCTGGACTGCTGTCCGGAAATGGTCGGTACCGACGATGAGATCGGCTTGATAGATATAGTACGGCTTGACTCGGATGCGCAGTAGACCTTTCATCAGTTCCACCATCACATCAGGATCGTCATTCACACCTTTCAGAAGCACTGCTTGGTTACCAAGGGGTATACCCGCATCGGCTAACATGCCGCATGCCTTCTCGGTTTCGGGTGTAATCTCGCGTGGATGGTTAAAATGGGTGTTAATGTAAAAAGGGTGGTACTGTTTCAGAATCGCACACAACTCTGGTGTGATACGTTGTGGCAACGTTACGGGCACTCGTGAACCAATCCGAATGATTTCCAGATGTTTAATCGCTCGGAGTCCCCCGACGATCATGTCAATCTTTTTATCCGTCAGCATGAGCGGGTCACCACCAGAGATGATGACGTCACGGATCTCTGGATGTGCTTGAATGTAGGCGAGTCCTCTTTCAACGTTATCTTCGGAAATGGAGTGTGGATCCCCGACTTTCCGTTTTCGGGTACAGAAACGGCAATAGATTGGACACATGTAGTTGACATAGAAGAGTGCCCGGTCGGGGTATCGATGCGTTACGTTTGGCACTTCACTATCGTCTTCTTCGTGCAGTGGATCCTCTACGCCGGTACTCATCAATTCTCTTGGGTCGGGAACGACCTGTTTCCAAATCGGATCCCCGGGTTCTTCTATAAGGCTCAGGTAATAGGGGTTGATGCGGATCGGGAATTCTTTGTGAACGCGCCGCATCTCCTCTAAGTCAACATCAAATGCGGCGGCAAGTTTTTCTGGGGTGTTGACAGTGTCTCTGACGAGACGTTTCCATTCATCCATATATTGTGTCCATCCTTTCCAAATTTCCGATTAAAGGTACTACTGCTATTTCAAGTTTGAGGGGCGGTTCGTAGTTGTGCGATTTATCGCACCGCCTGAAAGCACAATGAATTGCGCGACTACGAACCAGATTTACTTTCAATTTTTGAAACTGGATAGAATACTACGGTGCGACTGTGTGATAGCACCCAACGCCTAAAGGCGTGGGCTTCGGTTTCGTAGACAGTGCGGTTTCCTTGAAAAGTCCACCGTCTTATTCCGTCTCCACCTGCGGGCGTTTCCCCTATATCGCGTGGATACAGGGCATATCGTATTTAGGTAACGGCTATCCCTGCCCGCAAAATGTTTCTCGCAGCGTTTATGTCTCTGTCGTGGTGTGAACCACATTCGGAGCATGTCCACTGCCGATCGTTGAGAGTTAGGGTTTCGTTATGAAATCCGCAGTCGCTACACGGTTTCGTTGTCGGTGTCCACCGACCAACTTGGCGCAACTCACGCCCATGTTTTTGGCACTTATACTTCAAAACCTCAACAAACTCGTGGAAGGCAAGGTCAGAGACTTTACGTCCCCATAGGCGTTTCATACCGTCAAGGTTCAAAGTCTCAATGGCAATCGTATCATACTTCTCGCACAATTCGCTTGCTAACTGCCAATGAAAGTCTTTACGCTGATTGCTGATTTTGCGATAGAGACGTGCGATTTGTTTCACACATCGCCACCACCCGTTAGAACCTTTTTGCTTACGACTCAATGCTTTGTTGAGAGACCGAAGTTTATTCAAGGAGTGCTTCAAAGGTTGTGGGTGCTGTTTTTTCTCACCCGTACTCAGCGTCAAATATGCGTCTTTCATGCCGAAGTCTGCCCCAACGCTTTTACCTGTTGTCGGCAGAAGTTTTGTTTCCACAAAGTCTGTGATGATATACAACCAATAATCACCACAAGCGTCGCGTTTGATTGTGATACGACTGATATTGCCTTCAAATTCACGGTGTTTATGGAAAGTGTATGGAACTTTATCAAATCGCCATTTACCGTTGTCCCAGTCCCTAAAGGTGAGGGTGATACGATTCTCTTTCAGAGACCAGCCCGTTTGTTTCAAGGTGAAAGATTTGAACTTGTGTCTCGGCTTGATATGTGGTCTGCCGCCAAGTCTCTTGAAAAAACGCTCATACGCCAAGTGAATACGTTTGAGTTCCTCTTGAATTGCTTGGCTTGGCAAGACTTTCCAATGTGGGTGTGTGGTGCGTTTCAACTCGGTTACGTGTAGACACATTGCCTCGTAGTTCGCATACGACAAACTGTCCTGATACCGTTGACGCTGCCAGTTATGGAAGTATTCATGCACTTGCCACATATCGTCAAGCAAGTTACCAAGCCGAATACAATTGGATTGATCATAAAACGGATATTTGTAGGTCTTCATGGTATATCACACATCACACCTTTAACACCGTTCAAGTGGGCCGGCAGACACGTAACCTTGCGATTACGCTTGAACTGTCTGCCAGTGTGATAGTATTAATTATACCACAATTTGGACGGAATGTCAAATATATTTTAAATGTTTGGTCCTTTCCAAAAAGGCGGAATTTCATCCCAAAGCTAAAGCGTTGGGCTTTCATTCCGATAATTCCCGTAATTTTCGATCGTCACTTTGGTCATGACATCACGTTCACGGAGTGCGTCTACCACATCCAATCCTTCAATAACTTTCCCAAACGTGGTGTAGCTGCCGTTTAGATGTGCATAAGGTGATGGATCTGAACTGATGCAGATATAAAATTGGCTTCCTGCTGAGTCGGGATTCTGTGTCCGTGCCATCGCAACAACACCCTTTTCGTGAACTGGCATCTTGTCTCGGAGTCCTAGATCTTGGAATTCACCCGGAATTGTCCATCCAGGTCCACCCCTACCCGTTCCCTCTGGATCGCCGCCTTGGATAACAAAACCCGGGACGTATCGGTGGAAGATCACACCATCGTAGTATCCTGCTTCGATCAATCTGGCAAAATTTTCTACTGTGGTTGGAGCGGCCTCCGGATAAAGTTCAATAATGATGTTTCCTTTTTCAGTTTCAATCGTTACATTAGGCAGTTCATTATTATTGCATGAAATAACTGCCGCGAAAAACGCGCTGAATAGACTAAATCGCATAATTTGAGTGTGAAAAATCGAGGATTTTCACGCATTCCTTTTTGAATTTTGTCATAAATTTTCCGACGAACATCCGTTTGATAGATAGGTTGCGCATAAACTATGTTCTCGTCGAAGGTGCAGAGTTGATATACATTATACATTGATATGCGCGTAAAGTCAAGCGGAATTTTGAAGGTATTCTGTTTCTGTAGACTTTATGTTTTTTCATGCAAGCTGGAACGATTTGCAACAGGCACGTCGGAACCTATTTCTGGGAAAAAAACAGGGCGTTCCTCACGACAGGAGATTCCCTTGACACTGCCCGTTGGACATGTTACGCTATTAATGTAGGAGGTGATTGCAGTGCAAAGCATCTCAACAGAAAATCAAAAAACACACGAACTCTTTGCGGCACTGAAGCTGCTATCGCCAGGGACTTATCTGAGGGAAGGTATTGATTATATCCTCGAAAGTAGAATTGGGGGGCTTATCGTCTTGGGCGATACGCCGGAGATTCTGGACTTGACAGAAGGCGGCTTCCGGATTAATTGCGCCTATACACCGCCACGTTTATATGAGTTGTCGAAAATGGATGGCGCAATTATTCTTTCCGGGGATATAAAACGCATCGTGCGCGCAAATGTAACGTTGAGAACGAGTCCGACGATCTCCTCTAATGAAACGGGACTCCGCCACCGCTCGGCGGATAAATTTGCGAGAGAGACTGAGCATATTGTCCTCGCGGTGTCCCGAAGCCGAAATACGCTCACCCTATATCTCAAAGATCAGCACTATATTTTTCGAGAACGCCCTACATTACTGCCCGGCGAGCATCAACGATGCGCGTCCTGACGCAGCACCGCAAAGCACCGCAAAATGCCGTGTAGGTAAGAGAAAATAGTAATTGAACCAGCCAGAAAAAAATAAGTAAAAGGAGTTAGAAAATGAAACGGTTCATCGCTTTATCACAGAAGAATAACGTCGCACCCGGTGAGATTTTATTCATTGGGATACTTCTTGTTTCGTTTGGTTTAGTAGGATGTGGCGGAAAACTCGGAAGCATAGAAACATCAGCAGTTGACACAGCGATCGCCGACGCTGAGGCGGCTATTGCAGCGGCAGTGGCTGTTGATGCACCGACGCTCGCATCTGATTTGTTTGAGACCGCCGAAGCCAACCTTGCGTCTGCCGAAACAGCACTCAAGGAAAAACAGGGAAACGATGCACTCCGCCTCGCGTATCAAGCGATAGCGAACGCCACATTGGCACAAACGAATTCCATGAATATCACTAAAAACTCGGAATTGAATGCCTCTATACTCCAGAAGACGGCTGAAGCGGAATCACTCCGCGAGACTGTTAGCAGTAAAAAGGAAAAACTTGCAGGGCTTCAATCCGAGATGCAAAACATTCAGAGCGAGCAGAAGCAACTAAAACAGACCGTTCGAGACCTCCAGAAAGAGAATCATGAGTTGGGTGATACACGGGCAGCCTATGGGGAACAGGTCGCGCAACTCTCTGAAACTTTAGAAGAGATTCGGGGACGTGCTGGAAGAGCACAAACCGAGATCCGTAATTACGGTAGAGAGGTCGCAGAACTCCGTCGGAAACTTGAAGTTGCTGACAGAAGGGTGGAAGAGGAAGGGTATCAGAAACGAGCCGTTATTGCTGAGATAGATTCTCTTAGGAGACAACTCCGCGAACAGGCGCAAATCTATACCGAGAAGCTCGCAGAAGCCAACCAGCAGAATGCAGGTGCAAAGCATGCGGAATATCTCAAACAGAAAGCACGAGAGGCGCGAGCGTATGTTGCGAGTCAACCTCCGCTTCATCCTGTGAAGACGGGGCGCATTTCCCTCTCTGCAGAACAGATTGCCGCCGGTAAGATGGCACTTGGGAATTGGGAGCGCGCATGGTATGCGAACAATCTCAATGGACATCTGGCACACTATGAACCTAATATTATTGCCGACAAAGTCGTGATTCGCGAGAGTAAAGAACATCGCAGTAAACTCGATCTCCAGCAACTTGAAGCAGATCTACACCAGATGCGCACGCACGCGTGGAACAAAGCGAAAGCCGATACTGAGGTTGAAGGAGAAAGCGTCATCGGTATCCATCGATTGACCCGATTGGCGACGCCAGCAGCGGACGAAAATGCTACGGCGCTCTACAATATTTGGATTCGCGAAGTCTGGATGCATCAAGTTGGTAACGACTGGAGAATCCATCACGAAATCTGGCAAATCTATGAGAACGTACCAAATTTTTAAGGGTTATCGGTTTTAACCATCAATTCGCGCTTTTGAAAGATGTGGAAAACGCTTTGATGGTAAAGGTATTAGGTGTCGGTTAAAGAGAGATTTGTTAACCGAAAACCGAAAACCGATAGTTACTCTGCGGAGGTTAAATTGTGAACGACGCACAGAACCGGCAAAACAGCCAACAGAAATTCACTATACCCCGGAACCTGCTGTGGGGTGGTGCGATTGCTGCAATCGTCATCGCTTTTGTTCTATTCCTTGTGATCTTCATGAGTTCCAGTGAGACCCCTACAGCCTTTTTGGTGAAGTGGAAAAGCGCACTCGAATCTGGTGATGAGAAAAGGTATGAAGCACTCTGGGTGAAAAGTGCACGCCAACGTCCTGGTATGGGCTATCAGGAGACAGTGAGACTCTTTAGAGATAACGTAGATTTTGAAGTTGACCTTGGTGGTGCCAGTCAACCCTATCGAGTTCCCCGCTATACGAACCGCTTCCGGATTGAGGGGATTCCACTCACGGCTTATTATCCGGGTGAAGCGCAACAGCAACTACGAAATCTTGTTATAGAAAAGAAAGGTATTATTCAACAGCGGTGGAAAATTGTCCAAGAGGAGGTCGTCGGTAGTGAATTCGCGCCCACAGTGTCAACGCCTCCTACGCAGCAAACGGGGATTACAGAACAGCCTAAGGGTCCTGTAGCACCCCTTGTGATGGCTTGGAAGGTTGCCTTGGAATCCCAGGATTTAAAGGCGTATACTGACCTATGGGATAAATCTGCCCGCAAGAGACGAGCCTCGAGTTTTGCACGTGCTAAAGACATGATGTCGCAAACCCATATCGTGGATCTCACAGGAGCCATGTACACGGCTGTTCCACGACACAAAAACCGGCACTTGGTTGATAACATTCAGGTAACTTTGCAAAATGGTGGCGATACCATTGAGACCCACACCCGCACACTTACGATTGAGAAAAAAGGGTTTTTCAGACGTAAATGGAAACTCATAAACGATCAGGCCAATGTCGTGTCTGATGCTATCGCACTCGCGCCGGATGTGCCTGCGGTGGACACTGTTTCTGGCGAAGCGTCTGGCGGCACTTTCGATGGGAATGCGCCATTGGATACGCACCTCAAGGTGAGACAGGTGTTGGGAAAATGGCAGGCGGCATGGGAAGAAAAGGACCTCAATACCTATATGTCTATCTATTCGGATGAAGCGCAAGTTACCCGTGTGAATGTCCGAGGTGGAAAGGAAACTTCGGTTTATTTGACAAAAGGGCAACTCCGTACTAAGATGAGGAAACTCAACACTATGTACGCTGACATCCAGGTCTCGATCTCTAACTTGCAGGTTAACGGAGATCGGGCAGTGGCGGATGTCAAGTTTCTACAAAAATTCACTGGCACACCAGCGAGTGGTAGCCGACCCGCTTATTCCGATTACGGCACTAAAAAACTCAATCTCATGGTAGATCCAACTGATGGACACTGGCGCATTTACGCTGAGACGTGGAGTCGATATGAGGATGTACCGGATTTTCCAAAAATGTAGCTGAAGGGTTATCGGTTGTCGGTGCGTTCCGCTTCGCTCCACTCTCAGTTATCAGTTACAAGAGGCATCTGTTAAACGAGGGGAAACACCCAAGCAAAAACACTAAACCGAAAACTGAAGACCGAAAGCATGGCGTAGCAATGCGAACCGATAACCAATAACCCTAAATCCGAAAACTGAAGACTGTTAACCGTTAACCCTAAAATGTACACCGAGTACCAGACCAAACGCAAAATCGAGTTTGTCGATACCGACATGGCAGGCATCGTCCATTTTACACGATTCTTTGTCTTTATGGAGACTGCGGAACACGAATTCCTACGTAACTTAGGTACCAGTGTCGCAACCGAATGGAACGGAAATAAGATCGGATGGCCCCGACTCGCAGCTTCGTGTGAATACTTAAGTCCGCTCCGATTTGAAGATGAAGTGGACATTCACCTCCGAGTTACCAAAAAAGGGACGAAGTCCCTCACCTACCAATTTCATTTTACGCATCAAGGAAAAGACATCGCTCGTGGGCAAATTACGACGGTTTGTTGTATAACCAACCCCGGCGAAAAACTACGTTCAATTCCTATCCCAGATTTCATTGCAGATCAAATTTTTTAATTATTCCTTGCGGAGAAACATCGTGCGTCTGAACCATCAAGAGCTTTTCTTAAATCTGAAGAAACACCCCAGTAAAAACTCCTCCACTTGGTTACGGGCTACTTGCTTTTTGTAAAGTCGGAAATACTCGCCGCTGACGAGGGTTGTAACTCCACTGCTTTATGGAGCGCAACCAAGGAAAAATCAAAAAATGCTGAAAGTGTCCAATGTATCCAAAGATTATGGGACAGTCCATGTTCTACGGGATATTTCGTTTCGCTTCACGGGTGGAACGTCTGTTGTCATTACGGGTCCCTCTGGCTCCGGTAAAAGCACACTTTTACACATCATCGGCACCTTAGAAAAACCCTCTGCTGGACAGGTTGAGATTAACAACACCGATCCCTTTACGCTCTCTGAGCCTGAACTGGCGCGATATCGCAACGCGGACATCGGATTCGTATTTCAAGATAATCATCTGCTTCCACAATATTCCGTGCTTGAGAATGTCCTCGTCCCGACGTTCGCCTTCAAGCAGGAACCTAACGCGACTGAACGGGCGCATGAACTCCTCAAACGGGTTGGGCTTACGCATCGGACGTCGCATCGACCGGGTGAACTTTCGGGGGGTGAACGACAACGCGTCGCGATTGCTCGTGCCCTTATCAATCAACCCGGTATTCTTCTCTGCGATGAGCCGACCGGAAATTTGGATACTGCTACTTCTGAAACGATCGCTGATTTGCTTTTTGAGTTGCATAGTGTAGAGCAGAATGTGCTCATCGTTGTTACACACAACCTCGCATTCGCCTCACGTTTTCAGCAACACTTGCGGCTCTTAGATGGAACTTTCACGCTCAACGGAGATACCTAACATCTGAAAGGTTTTTTAATTTAAAAATAAAACGCAACCCCAAGCCCGTAATGAAATGGAGGGCGGATATATAGGACGCACGTCAAAAACCCAAACGCACGTCGTTCCTCCGCAAGGTAAAATTAAAAATTTCAAATACTTCTGGCAGATACATCTCGTCGTCGCGCTTTGCACGGCTGTCGCGACGGGTGTGCTTGCTGGGGCATTGATTGTCGGGGATTCGGTGCGAGGAAGTCTGCGAGGCTTAACAGAGGAACGGCTCGGCACAATTCAACATGCGCTCCTTGCTGACCGGTTTTTCCCACCAGACATATTGGACCGACAGAACATGGTTCCTGCAATCTTGCTGAATGGGACAATCGTCGCTCCGCAAACACAGACACGGGCATCAAAGGTGAACATCCTCGGTGTCTCTGAAAACTTCTTCGCCTTTTGGGAAGGAGAGACCGCTCCACGCCTAAATAAAACGGCAGAGCAAACCTTCAATGCCATCGTCATCAACGAAACGCTCCAGAACGAGCTGAACGTCCAAGCAGGCGACACGCTCCTCGTAAATATACCGCAAGCCGCCGACATCCATCCAGAATTCCTTCTCGGTGAACGCGACACATCCGCGGCGATCCAAAGCCTACGCTTGATTGTGAGTGAAGTCGTTCCCACTGAGAACGCTGGAAGATTTTCTCTTCAGGCACATCAAAGTCTCCCGGTGAACGCTTTCATCGCACTCCCAGTTTTACAAAAAGTCCTTGGGGAAAAAGATAGGGTAAACGCCTTGTTTACGGCGGAAGAAGTCCCAGTTTCGTCTGACGACCTTGCGTTGCGTATGGACGCACTCGACTTGGACATTCAGGAACACGATGCTCACTTTGATCTCCGAAGTCAACAGTATCTCCTAAAGCCGATCTTTTCTGACCTTGCGCTAACTGTCGCAGCTGAAAACCGAATTCCGACGCTTCCGACACTCACCTATCTCGCGAATACAATCTCTGCTAAGGGTAACACGGTTCCATATTCGACAATCGTCGCACTTCCCGTTGATGAAGATGAGTTTTTTGAACTTCTTAACAGAAATACAACCGAAAATGAAATGGAGGGAGACGCGTACATAGCAGACTCTCAGACCTCAGATACTGTTGTTGATCCGCAAGGAAAATTAGAAAGTCTTGAGATTATCCTCAATACATGGACGGCGACTGACCTTCGCGTGGGAATTGGGGACGAGGTCAGCGTTACATACTATCGCGTTGGAGCGGCGGAAGAATACATCACGGAAACGGCTCTGTTCCGCCTGAAAGGGATTCTACCGATCAAGGGAATCGCCGCCGATAGAGACATCATCCCTACTTTCCCCGGCATCCATGATACGGCGGATATGTCCGAGTGGGAGTCCCCATTCCCGATTGATTATTCACTGATTCGTAGTAAAGACGAAGCGTATTGGGATGAATACGGAGCAACACCGAAAGCGTTTATTCCGCTGGAAACCGGTAAGCAACTTTGGAAAAACCGATTTGGAAATCTCACTGCCATTCGGTTCGGTATTACCCCAGGCTCAGACCTTCAAGCAACACGCACTCTCTTTGAGACCGAGTTGCTCAAAGAGATTCAACCCGAACAGATTGGATTTCAATTCCTTGCCCTCCAATCTGACGGACTTCAAGCCTCCACGGGTGCAACAGATTTCGGGATGCTCTTTAGCAGTCTGAGTACCTTTATCATCATTGCTGTCGCCTTGTTAGTGGGAATGCTTTTCCGTATCGGTGTAGAGCAGAGGTCGCGTGAAATCGGTATATTACAAGCGATCGGTTATCCGCTTACGAAAATCCGCCGCCGGTTCCTTTCTGAAGGTGGCATCATCGCTGGTATCGGGAGTATATTCGGATGTCTGCTCGCTGTCGGGTATGCGCAATTGATGATATATGGGTTGCAGACGTGGTGGTTACCTGCCATCGGTACCCCGTTTATGGAACTTCATGTTGGTGGATGGAGTCTGCTGATTGGAGCGATTATTTCGCTATCTGTTGTGATGCTTTCTATCCGATTAACTGTCCACAAAGTAGGCAAAACTTCTACCGTGTCGCTCCTCGCGGGTCAAACCGATTTCGTTGAGGCAACTGTAGCAGGCGAATCCAAGGCGAAGAAAATGAGATTCCTCCGCTGGTTAATCGCCGCGATTGGATTCGGAGTAGGACTATGGATCGAACAGCCTGTGGTCAGTTTACTATTCGTGGCACTGTTCGTCATCGGCATAGGGGCAGAGGTATTCGATAGATGGTTAAAATCACAGAATGTACCGAAACGGTTGAACAGAATGCGGTTTGCTCTCAGAAACGCTGCGCGGCAACCGGGACGGAGCAAAACCTGTGTTATCACAATCAGTATAGCGTGCTGTATCATTGTGGCGGTGGGGGCAAATCGGCACGATGCCCTACCCGAGACAGAATACGCCTTTGTCGCTGAATCTTCGCTCCCTTTACATCATAATTTGAACACATCGGACGGTAGATTTGAACTCGGTTTTTCCGATAAAGCGTCTGAACTTCTGAGTGCGTCAGAGGTCATCCCGTTTCGTGTCCTGCCGGGTGAAGATGTCAGCTGTCTGAATCTCTACCAGCCGCAGAAACCACAGATTTTGGGTGCTTCTGATGCGATGTTAGACGGATCCCCTTGGGTCAGTTTGCATCTAACGCCCACTGAAAACGGTAAAGTGCCTGCGATCGGCGATGAAAAATCGCTCCGTTGGATTTTGCATCACAATCCCGACGACGATTTTATCGTCCAAGATGAATTCGGAAAGCCGCTCCATCTCGAACTTGAGACGGTTGTGAACAGTCTGTTCCAAAGCCAGTTGATTATTTCTGAATCCAATTTCACGAACTATTTTCCGAGTCAAAGCGGATACCAATTTTTTCTCATAAAAACGCCCCCTGCTTTGCGAGAGGAAACGGCACAGGTCTTAGAGAAAACATTAGCGGATTACGGTTTTGACCTTGCGTCTGCATCGGCGCGCCTTGCGAGTTATCGAGCGGTTGAAAATACCTATATCTCCACTTTTCAAAGCCTCGGTGGTTTAGGGGTGCTACTCGGTACTTTCGGGTTAGCACTGGTGCTGTTTAGAAATATCATTGAACGTCGTGGCGAATTAGCGACCCTGCGGGCATTCGGTTTCCAACGGCGATTACTCTCGCGGATGCTGTTCCTTGAAAGTTGCTTTCTGCTCGTGATTGGAATGCTTATTGGGATTGCCGCTGGACTTGCCGCAATCTTCGCTTCGCAGGGACATCTCCCCTCTTTTCCGTGGTTTTCCCTCACAATTACCTTGCTTTTCATCTTAGGTTTTGGTATAATTGCAAATGCCGTTGCTGTTGCTATGGCACTTCGAAGTCCGCTTTTGTCAACGCTTAAGTCTGACTTTTAATTTTACCTTTCGTTCTATCGAAAACCAAGCCTGCAACAACGGCGCAGGCGACTCGTGAGGGAAGCAGTTGAAGGTTCAAACACACATCATTCCTCCGCAAGGTATAATTAAAGTCCTATTTACCGCTTGCCTCCTGATGCTGAGCGGTTGTTCCAGTGACTCCGATCCGAATACGTCAAGTGCGTTGAATCACATGGAACGCGGATGGCATTCCTACGAGTCAGGGAACTATGCACAGGCATTACTCAGTTTTGAGCGAGCGATCAATTTCGATGAAAATCTTGCCGATGCTCATAACGGCGTGGGATGGAGTCACCTCAGTCTGTCGCTGAATCCGCCGCTGGCACAAGAAGCTTTCCAGAACGCCGTGCAACTTGATCCCTCAAACGCGGACGCTTGGGTCGGGCTTGCGAACCTGCTTTTTTTGCGTCATAAAGATACAAACGATTTCCGATCTGCTATCCGAGCGGTTGATAATGCGCTGCAAGGGGATGCCCAATATCTCTTCCGGCATGACTATCGTTCCAAAGCCGAACTCTATGCGCTTAAGGCGGCATGCTATTACTATCTCGCTGAAGATGCATCTGCGAGACAGGAGGTAGACAGGGCACTCCAAATTGAAACTACAAATAGAACAGCCGTTGTGCTACGAGATCTATTAAAAGAATAGTGTGATAATCAATTTTATCGCGTAAGAATAGTCGTCAGTGAAGAGTAAACTCGGTAGGACTTCTCTTTAACTGGTAACCGACAACTGACAACTTTTTAAATATAGGAGAAGCAAATATGTCTCAGAACGTTATTACGTCTACAGACTTAACGAATTATACACCCGCCCACCGTGGAAAAGTCCGAGATCTCTATGACCTCGGGGACGAACTTCTGATCATTTCCACAGACCGTATTTCTGCCTTTGATGTTGTTCTGCCGAACGGCATTCCAGATAAGGGCAGAGTCTTAACCGGTTTATCCACATTCTGGTTCAACTCTACTGAATCTGTCGCCGACAATCATCTCATTTCAACGGATGTCGAAGAGTATCCCGACGATTTGCAACCTGACGCAGAACTCCTCGAAGGACGCTCGATGCTTGTCCGCAAAGCCGATAGGGTTGATGTTGAATGTGTCGTGCGTGGGTACCTCGCAGGTTCCGGTTGGTCCTCCTATCAGAAGACGGGAGAGATCTGTGGTCAGAAGTTACCCGACGGACTGCAAGAATCCGACCGACTCCCGGAACTTCTGTTCACGCCAACGACCAAAGCCGAACAGGGAGAACATGACGAACCGATCTCCATTGAGGAGATGCGTAACGAGGTCGGCAGTGAACTTACAGATCAGTTGATTGAAGTCAGTTTCGCCCTTTTCAGAGCCGCCAGTGAACACGCCGAAAATGCTGGGATTATTCTCTGCGATACCAAGTTTGAATTCGGACAGCGCGATGGAAAACTCATCGTCATTGATGAAGTCTTCACACCTGACTCTTCTCGGTTTTGGCCCGCCGATCTCTATGAACCCGGTAAACCGCAGCAGAGTTTTGACAAGCAGTTCGTGAGAGATTACCTTTCCGAAATCGGTTGGAACAAACAACCCCCCGCGCCAGAACTGCCGGAGACCGTTATTTCCAAAACGAGTGAGAAATACCGCGAGGCGTATCGCCTGATCGTTGGTGAAGCGTTATAGCATACAAGAGAGGTAGCAGATGCCTGGACCCCTTGATGGAATAAAGGTTTTGGATTTAACGCGGGTACTCGCAGGTCCGTATGCGACTATGCTCCTCGGTGACCTCGGGGCAGAGGTCATCAAGATTGAACAACCCGGTACAGGAGACGAATCTCGAAATTTCGGTCCCTTCAAAAATGGGTTCAGTCTCTATTTCATGAGCGTGAATCGTGGGAAGCAGAGCGTGACGCTCAACCTTAAAGCCGAGCGTGGACAGGCAATATTCAAGCAATTGTTGGAGCAGACCGACATCCTTGTTGAGAATTTCCGTCCGGGGACGATGGAGAAATTGGGGTTGGATTACGATACGCTGAAAGCCAAACATCCGGCACTTATCTACGCCGCGTGCTCCGGTTTCGGGCAGACGGGTCCCTATGCCCAACAAGGTGCATACGACATGATTATCCAAGGCATGGGTGGTATCATCAGTATCACGGGTGAACCGGACGGACCCCCTGTGCGTGTCGGCACTTCTATTAGCGACATCACCGCCGCCCTCTTCACGACAATCGGGGTCCTGTCTGCATTGCACCATCGGAATCGAACAGGTAGCGGGCAGTTTGTCGATGTGGCGATGTTAGACAGTCTCGTCGCTGTTTTGGAAAATGCCGTTGTCCGCTATTTTGCGACAGGTGAAGCCCCCAAACCCCTCGGTGCGAGACACCCAGCGATTACCCCTTTTGAAGCGTTTGCCTCTGCGGATGGACACGTCATTATCGCACTCGGAAACGACACCCTTTGGGCAAAGTTCTGTGAACACGTCAATCGGAAGGAGCTCATCTCAGATGATCGCTTCCGAACGAACGCTGACCGAACGGAGAACCATAGTGAATTGTTTCCTATTCTCTCAGAGATCATGTCGCACCGAAAAACGGATGACTGGATTGAGACACTGGGTAAAATTGGTGTGCCGTGTGGTCCCATCAATGCAATGGACAAAGTCGTCAGTCATCCGCAGGTGCAAGCGCGGGAAATGATTACACGCATTGCACATCAGATCACAGGAGAGGTAGAAGTGCCGGGTGTGCCGATTAAACTTTCTGAAACCCCTGGAGACGTAGACGCCCCCGCACCGAGTCTCGGAGAACATACGACTCAGGTCCTAACTGACTTGTTAAAAATGCGTCCAGATGAAGTGGAACAGTTAAAGCGAGATGGGGTGATTTAATGGTTGTCAGTTGTCAGTTATCAGTTATCAGTTAAGAGGCGTTCTTTAGTCCCCAACCCGTTAGCCCGTAAGCGTAGCGGAGGGCGGATATGAGAAACGCACTTGAGAGTTGAAATGCACGTTATTTCTCCGCAAGGAATAATTAAAAATCGGCAAGGAATCATTAAAAAATGTCAAATGAAACTGATCAAGCGCTACATGGGACAGAAGCTTTAACGTTAGAAGGCGATCTTGCCGCACAGATGGTTGAAGTTCTTGATGGTTATGTTTCCCGTGCGATAGCTGGTTCTGTCGAAGGTCGGATAGGATTGTGGAATCGCGATTATAGTTCACACAACGCCTATACCGAATCTGTTGAACCAAACCGCGCTCGGCTTCGTAAACGGATCGGTTGCCTCGATTCACGGCTACCGATAGAGGAACTCTCCTATAGTGCCTCGACAAAGACCTCCGCGCAACTCACGGAAGATGAGAGTTATACTGTATCCCGCGTCCGCTGGCAGGTGTTTGATGAGGTAGAAGGCGAAGGACTTTTGTTGGAACCGAAGCACAACGTCCCAATGACTGCGCAGATTGTCGCGCTGCCCGATGCCGATTGGACACCGGAGATGATAGCAGGCGTAGCAGATGAGTTGCCAGCCAACGCCCAGTTTGCGAGACGTTTGGCGAAAGCAGGATGCCGTGTCGTTGTCCCACTTCTCATTAACCGCGACGATACCTATTCAGGAAACCCGGCCCTCGGCGCGATGACGAATCAACCACATCGCGAGTTCATCTATCGAATGGCGTTTGAACTCGGAAGACACATCATCGGGTATGAAGTTCAGAAGGTGTTGTCGTTAGTGGATTGGATGTCTCTTGCTGATGCCCCGATTGGTGTAATTGGATACGGTGAAGGCGGATTGATTGCGCTCTACAGTGCGGCAGTCGATACAAGGATTCAAACAACGGCTGTCAGTGGGTATTTCCAATCTCGGCAGGAGGTCTGGCGAGAACCGATCTATCGAAATGTGTGGGGACTCCTACACGAGTTTGGTGATGCTGAAATTGCGAGTCTGATTGCGCCGCGTCCGTTGGTTATCGAAACAAGCCGTGGTCCTGAAGTCGCCGGACCGCCACCCGTTCGCGAGGGACGTGGGGGTGCGGCACCGGGACAGTTGGTCTCGCCCCCGATCCATGCCGTAGAGCCGGAGTTTGAACGCGCCCGTGATTTTTATCAGCAACTGAACAGCGACGATGCCTTACGTCTAATTTCTCCTGTGGATGGATTACCGGGGTCTGAAGAGACCTTAACCGTGTTGCTTGCCGGGCTCGGTGTTGAAAACGCACACATTGACAGTTCCTATCTCCCATCCTTAACCACGGTTGACAATTTTGATGACGATGCCCGTCAGCAGCGGCAGTTTATGCAGCTGGTGAATCTATCGCAACGCTTTTTGAGAGAAGCGGCATCGCGACGGCAGCAGTTCTTCTGGGAGAAAACCGATACGTCTTCGCTGACACGCTGGGAAGAGACGTGTACGGATGCAAAATCTTATTTCTGGGACGAAGTTATCGGTAGGTGTCCGCCCCCGAATGTGTCTGCCAATCCAAGGACGCGCCTCATCTATGATGAACCGCTCTGGAAGGGATACGAAGTTGTCCTTGATGTTTGGGACGGTGTTTTCGCCTACGGTATCTTGCTCCTGCCGAAGGATCTCCAACCCGATGAGCAACGTCCCGTTGTCGTCTGTCAGCACGGCTTAGAGGGACGACCGCAGGATACTGCGGATCCGAGAATAGAATCGGTTTATTACTCTTATGCCGCAAGCTTGGCGGACAGGGGATTTATCACCTACGCACCTCAGAACCCTTATATCGGTTTAGATGCCTTCCGCGTCATTCAACGTAAGGCGAATCCGATAAAATGGTCACTCTTTTCGTTGATCATTCGTCAACATGAGCGGACGCTTGACTGGCTCGCCGAACAGCCCTTCGTCGATGCCGATCGGATTGGCTTTTACGGGTTATCTTACGGTGGTAAAACGGCAATGCGCGTCCCCGCCGTGCTGGAACGCTACGCCTGCTCCATCTGTTCCGCGGATTTCAACGAATGGATCGTCAAAAATGCGACTTATCATTCTCGGTACAGTTATATGTTCACGGGCGAGTACGAGATGCCAGAATTCGATCTGGGGAACACCTTTAATTACGGTGAGATGGCGGGGCTGATTGCACCGCGTCCGTTTATGGTGGAGCGTGGACATGATGATGGTGTTGCACCTGATGAATGGGTTGCACACGAATTCGCTGTCGTCCGTCGGCTTTACGTTCAGTTAGGAATCGCTGATAGAACGGAGATCGAATTCTTTGATGGTGGTCATCAGATTAATTCGCAGGACACATTCCGGTTCCTGCATCGTCACTTGAATTGGCCCGAACCCCCTTTGCCTCAATAAATGCTAATTTAATCGTAGGTTGGGTTGAACGGAGTTGAAAAGGTAAATTTCGATACACCAAATACACCTTAATTTCCATAGACCGCTCTGTACACGCACGTTTGAGTGAAACCCAACTGTATTATATTTCGGTGCCTTCGGAAATCTGTTGGGAAAACGTTGGGTTTCACTCGGTATTTCTGAGATGGAAGGTGTATTCACCTGACATCAATAATCTTTAGTGGCTAATGTTTTGCTACTATCCGTTCAACCCAACCTACCGGAATTTTTTTCTAAAATCGACTGACTGCTGACAGTTGATATCCGGTAAACAATATGTTATATGCAATCACGGTAAGTGCGGGGCTCGAAACCATCGCACGTCAAGAGTTATCCGATCGCTTTGCCGACACAGGACACCTGAAGATCCTTCAACGGAAGCCGCAGCGGATTCTTTTCCAATACACGGGTAACCCACGTGACCTCCTATCGCTGCGGACAGCCGAGCACCTTTTTCTCATTTTAAAGCAGATGCCGAAGATGACCCGCTCGCGCAGTTCGCTATCGGCATTAAGCGGTTCGCTGACGCGCTTCAATTTCAACGAGGCATTTCGTTGTTGTCGACAGGTGGGTATCAAGGCACGGAAACGGATGCCGTTTCGGGTAACGAGTCGGCTCTCAGGAAAACGCAATTTCCGTAGAGTAGATCTCCAGCGTGTGATTGAACGCGCATTGTTAGAACGCGGATGGTATTTGAAGTCATCAAATGCGGCTTTGGATATTTGGGCAGAGGTACACGGAGACGACGGTTATATCAGCATCAAGCTTTCCTCAAACGATATGGCACAACGTCCGTATAAACAGGCACACATTCCTGCGTCTCTCAAACCGACATTGGCGTACAGTATGGTGCGCCTTTCACGACCCCATCCAGACGATGTCTTTTTGGACGCGATGTGTGGTGCCGGGACGATCCTTTTGGAGCGCGCCTTCATCAAGCGGTATCGTTACCTGATTGGCGGTGATGTCTCCACGGACGCTTTAGACGCTACCGTGGCGAATTTCGGAAGGAAGCATCAGCCGCGCCAATTCTTTCACTGGGATGCCCAGAGTTTGCCGTTAGGATCGAACACTGTTGATAAAATCGTATGTAATCTCCCGTTCGGTGAGACGGTCGGAAATGTGTCGCAACTTACGAATCTATATCGTCAGTGTCTTAGAGAATACGAGCGCGTCCTGAAGCCGAGGGGGAGGATGGTGTTACTCACTTCTCAAGACGCGCTGCTTGATGATGCGTTAAAGCAACGACGTTCTCTCAGAGTTTCCCAGAAATTGACCGTAGATGTGCGCGGGATGCGGGCATGGATCTCCGTTATCCGTCCCAAAACACGATAGATGCGATTGGAGGTAGCAGTCAGTAGGTGCGGTTTTATAAAAAATAAATTCAATTGACGGGCAATAAATTGCCCTACTACAAACAGGGCTGCTCGTAGTAGTGCGATTTATCGCACGTTCAGAAATACCCAATAGAACTCTTAAATTTCATGAAACCACACCGAAGAATACCTAAATCTCCGGCACCCTCACTGCAACCTCTTTCTCTGCGGCATGTGACCGGAAGATACCGTCCATAATCACGTTTGTAAGCAGAACACCTTCCGGTGGTATTGGCGACGGCGCGTCTGCTTTAATGGCTTCCCGGAACGCTATCGCCTGTGCCGCCCAGTTATCTTCCTCTGGAAATCCTGAGAACTGGATCGTCGTCATCCCTTCCGGCGGATCCGGTTCCGCTGTTAATCCCTCCGATTCCACAAATTTCTTGAGATCACCAGCATACGCATCGGCGTAAACAACTGGACCATTCAACGAGAACCCCGCTTTCGTTCCAAGGTGGAAGTTGCCGCCGAGTGAATCCTGATGCACTGCCCAAGAGATTTTGAACACCATTACACCACCATTTTCAAAGCGCACCCACGCGGCACCGAACTCTTCAACGTCCATAATACCACGGAACCTCGGATCTTGCATTGAGATATAATCCTCGGTGATAGCGGAGACTCGCACCGGTTTCGGGTATCCCATCGCATACAGCGAAGCGTGCATATTGTAGACACCGATATCGACGGTTGCCCCAGCACCCGCGGTCTTCTTGTAGATGAATGTATGCCCCGGATTCCCGCGTCGCCTGCACCCCGCAGATTCAGAGTAATAGATATCGCCGAACAATCCCGCATCGAACGCCTTTCTTAGGAATTGGAGTCTCGGACTAAACGTCGGATTGAGACCGATTTGCAAGATTTTGCCCGATGCCTTTGCCGCCCGGGCCATGGCGGTTGCATCGGGGAGCGTTGCCGCCATCGGTTTTTCGCAGAGGACGTGTTTACCGGCATTCAATGCCGCGACGGTTGGACGCCGATGTCCCTGATTGTACGTGCAAACGCTCACAGCATCAAGTTCGTCCATTTCAAGCATCTTGTTGTAGCTTGAAAAAGCGTGTTTTTTCGGGACACCCCACTCTTCCGCGGCTTGGTTTGCCTTACTTTTGATGATGTCGCAGACCGCGACAATCTCAAATCCGCCTACTTTCTCATAAGTGCTCTGGTGTGCACGTGAAATGCCACCTGTGCCAATAATACCGACTCGGACAGTCATATTCTGATCTCCTTATAGCAAATTCACCACATCGAACCTAAATCTCCGGCACTCTCACAGCAACCTCTTTACCCGATTCATGTGAACGGAAGATACCATCCATAATGACGTTTGTGAGGAGCACGCCCTCCGGTGGTATCGGAGAAGGAGCATCCGCTAAGACGGCTTCTCGGAACGCTGTTATCTGTGCCTCCCAGACATCTACCTCTGGGAATCCTGAAAAACGGATTGTCGTCATCCCTTCCGGTGGATCCGGTTCTGCTGTCAATCCTTCCGATTCCACCAGTTTTTTCAGATCATCTGTATAAGCATCGGCATAGACCACCGGTCCATCCAAGGAGATCCCCATTTCTTTGCCGAGGCAGAAACTCGGACCGAGCGAATCCTGATGAATCGCCCAAGAGATCTTGAACACCATCACACCACCATCTTCAAAGCGGACCCACGCCACACCGAATTCTTCGACATCCATGATACCCCGGAATTGTGGGTCTTGCTGCGAGATGTAATCCTCAGTGATAGCGGAGACACGCACGGGTTTCGGATACCCCATCGCATACAGCGAATTGTGCATGTTATAGACACCGATGTCTACAATGGCACCTGCGCCTGCCGTCTTTTTATAGATGAACGTGCGAGCAGGGTTCCCGCGGCGTCTGCCCCCCGAGGACTCGGAATAGTAAATATCGCCGAGCAGACCTTCATCGATCACCTTTTTCGCGAATTGGAGTCTTGGATTGAACGTGCTGTGGATACCGATTTGCAAGATTTTGCCTGACGCTTTCGCGGCTCGGACCATGGCGGTGGCATCAGGGAGGTTTGCCGCCATCGGTTTTTCACAGAAGACGTGTTTGCCGGCGTTCAGTGCCGCAACCGTCGGACGCCGGTGTCCTTGGTTGTAAGTGCAAACACTTACTGTATCGATTTCGTCCATTTCGAGCATTTTGTTGTAACTGGTGAAAACATGCTTTTTCGGGACACCCCACTGTTCAGCGCGTTCATTTGCCTTGCTTTTGACAATATCGCAGACTGCGACGATCTCGAAACCGCCTGCTCTCGTGTAAGCCCGCTGATGCGCCCGTGAAATACCGCCTGTGCCAACAATACCGACTCGGATAGTCATGTTCTGATCTCCCCGTAAGCAGAATTGAATTGTTGTATGAGTTTAGATGAAATTGGTTTGCAATGCAAGGGAAAAATGTGATATACTTTGACGTACATATTCATAATGATGACAGAAAGGAAGATAGGATGGGGATTAAAAAACGTTATCATGATTTGCAAAAAGCGAGTCAAACATACCTCGGTTGGCAATGGCTCTTACCATTGCGCGATGCCGATGCGTCCCACTTAAAATCGTTGCGTATTCCTGATACCAACGAACAATGGGATTTTGATAGTTTGGTGTTAAGCCTTGCCAAGATACTGATTGATTCCCTGAATGAAGAATCGCTGAAAAAATTGATTCCTTATGAGAAACGGAAAGCCCTTAAAGATAAAAATGATATTGCCCTCCTTGAAACTGTCCTGTATTTGAATGGCCTTGAAGGTGCTGAGGTTCATATAGTTTTTCTACGGAAACTGGATAGTTTTCGTTCGAGTAGGTGTGTGCATCGGAAGGGGCAAAACTATTTAAAAATAGCGGAACATTTTGGTGTTGAAAACCAGAATCCACAACATGTTTTTGCCAACATCTTAAACAGTGCCTCAGAGGCACTTGATTATTTCATTGTTCTTGTGAATAGCGGGCAGATCCGTGAAATCTTTGAAAAGAATCAGATGGAGGCAGGATACGCTATTCTGGATGAGATGATTGGAATGGCACCATCTGACCGAACCGATGGTTCTGTCAACCACGACGAAGTTATCTATGAACTGCAATCAAAACCATGATTTTTGTTGATACCGGTGCCTGGATTGCTCTTCTTAATCCGAACGATCAATACCATCGTGAAGCTGTAGCAGTTTATAGACACGTTCAACAACAGAAAACTCGATTTTTAACCACAGATTATGTAATTGATGAAACCGTCACTCGTCTCAGATATGACACGAATCATTTGCTATCAGTTATGTTCTTAGACCGTATTGAATTACTCGTGGAGACAGATGTTTTAACCCTTGTAGAAATTGATAATCGCATATTTCAAGAAGCAATAACACTTTTTCGTCAGTATGATTCGACGCGGTTATCCTTTACCGATTGCACGAGTTTTGTGGTGTGTCAAGAGAATGACATCCTTGAGGCATTTGCCTTCGACCAGCATTTTTTGATGATGGGGATTGATCTACGGCGGTAACCCTGAAGTGCCAACGTTTATATGGTATGAGATACGTTAAATTTCTTTTTTGAATGTTCTTTCACGATGCCACTTCAAGGCTTCAGGAGCTGGATACAATAGTTTGTGTTTGGGTAAGAGTATAGGTTTGTCGCTTAATTCAGTCAGCATCCATTCTGTTGGTCCCTCTTCAAATATAAGTCCCGAAACCATAATCTTGTGCCTTTTACTGAAGGAAATTAAGCCTTCGTCAAAAGCCCAATGGTGTAATTTACAAAGTGATATTCCATTTCGTATGTTGTCGTCTTTTGTATCGCGAAACGGAATAATGTGTGCAGCCTCCGTTGCACTTTTACCATCCATTGTGAGAATACGCGAGCGGCAAACAGCACAAGTATAATTGTATATTTCCATGATTTCTCGACGGAAAGCCTCACTACGAATTGGATTTTCTTTTTCATTTGATTCTGTCTGTTCCTCGTATAAAAAAGTATGTTCAGCAACTTCTTGAATCAATAATTGTCTGTACTTTCCAATTTGTTGTTCCTCCGCAATAAGACTTTCGATTTCTTGCTTAGATTTTGGAAAATACTTATTCATCAGTGTTTGACAGATTACCTCTCTATCCTGAGAATTAGTAAGTAAAACAAAAAACTCTTTATCCAAACTTGCATATGCAACAACTTCATGAATCCAAGAAATTGAGTTCACCTTACGACGTCTATTCAGTTTATCTTCTTTTCCTGCGTTCGGATAAAGGTGCCAGAATTTATCGCCTTTTAAGTGAAAAAATGGCATGGCAAAATTGGGAAGTCGATTTATTACCACTTTTGACCAATATTTTATGAATGTCTCTGCCAAATTCGGAGAAGGAAAGATCTTGTTTTCATGAATCTGTCCCTGTCTAATCAGGTCAATGACTGCTAATAGTAGGATAGGTTTATGAGGAGCAGGTCCTTCGCTGCCCTTCTCGCCCCTTCGCAACTTTTCTATCTTCTGGACATATTTTTGTAGGGTATTGTTGTTCATCCTTTTTGTATCCATTTGGTGTAACAATACAATCGTTTATACGTTATCTGCTTTAATTGTCAGTCTAATACCATTTCATAGAAAAGTCAATTTTTTGTTTGACAAATTTCTGAAAAAAATGTAAAATGAATGGAAATTGTGGGCATTTCCATAATTTCCGTATTTCACCCGTGAGGTTTGATATTTCAAACCTCTTAATGTATTTAAACTATAGGAGGATCTTTCTCAATGAGATTTTTTATGATTGTTGCTGGCGTACTCTGCGCCGCGACCCTCGCGCTCTGGACACCCACAGCCGATGCCGTTCCGAAAGTCGATATTTTCGTCTACACGGAGATAACGCAGTGGATCGGTCAGGGACAGGCACAAGAACAAGCCGATATATTCATCAAAGAAGTTGAAGGTCAAAGAGGTATCGGCAAGGTTGTCAATGAGAACGCCAAAGCCATTGAAAAATGGACGAAGGATCACACCGAGGAAAAAGGCTATCACCTTATTAGTCTGTACGGCGATTTTCCACCTGAAATCTATCCGCAAGGCAATAAAGAGGACGATGGTTCTGTTGCTGAAGAATTCCTTGATGCCGGCAATACTTTTTCAAACAGTGCCGACTATTTCTTTTGGGGCTTAGCTGGAAGAAACCGTGAAGGTGGACTTCAAAACATGATGGACATCCCCGGTATCGTCCAGTGGGATGATGACACAGCGATGAAGGTCACAAAGGAAGGGAAAGAATTCACACCGACGCTGAAGGATTATGCCACCGATCGTCCGTTCCACGTGGATCAGCTCGAAGACGATTGGGAAGTGGAGATCGCATTTGCGACGGAAACAGGAAAATCGAAGGGTATGAACCGGTGCGACCCGTGCATCATCCGAAATACGAAAACCGACGCACGTTTGATTCAGGTCTATCAGACGAATGGTCAAGACGATCCGAAGGGTAAAGTCCTCTCGGAAATTATTCTCAACTACTATCTTGAAACGATTGGGGCACTCGATGTGGATCCCCAAGAGAAACTCTCCACAACGTGGGGCGATCTCAAATCCAGGAGGTAAAATTTAATGCGAAATATTTTTCTTTCACTCACCCTTATTGCGCTAATGGCACTCCCTTTAACGTCCGTATTTGCTGCCGGTGAAGTTGCTATCTACACCGGAATCACGCAGTGGATTGGTAAGGCGGCGGCTGACGAACAGGCAGAGATTTGTGTCGGCATGCTCGACGATGCCGGTATCACGAATACATGGTATGATAGTGATGGTCAAGCCGGAGACTTAGCCGATTGGATGGAAAGTGCCACAGGCAACGGTGCTTTGGATATTTGTGTCCTCTACGGTGATTTCCCACCTGAAATCTATCCGGAAGGCAATGCGCAGACCGACGGCTCTATCGCCGAAACCTTCATCGAAACCACCGATGGCGATGTTTTCATCAACCACGCCGACTATATGTTCTGGGGTTTGGCTGGTAGAAACAGAGAAGGTGGTCTCCAGAATATGATGGATATCGACGGCATTGTGATGTGGGATGATGATACGCCTATGGTCGTCACGTCTGAAGGTGCGGACATTTCTCCGAGTCTAACCGACTACGCATCCGACCGTCCCTTCCACACCGATCAGCTCGATGGCGATTGGGAAATTGAAGTTTCACTCGCACAAAATGACGATGGCACCCGTGCCGATCCAATTATCGTCCGCGATGGGAACCTCGGTAGGTTGATTCCAATGATACAAACCAACGGTGGTGACGAACCGAAAGGTGCTATCGCCGCTGAAGTTATCACCTGGCTGATGATGCAAACACCGGTTGAACCTGCTGGTAAACTCTCCACCACGTGGGGTGATCTGAAAGCGGTTCGGTAGGAGAGATTTTCAATCTCGATTTTTTATTGGTAGGCGCGTTTCCAAAGCGCGCCTACCAATTGAACCTCCAGTCGTCTGGAAACACCCGTCTATAAAATTAGAGATGAGATTTAGCGCAGTCAGAATCCCCCGCTGGCGAGGTCTCCTAACCTCGCTTCTTGTTCTCTTGATCCTCATGTTATTAGCGTTTGCCTGCCATGAGAGAGCAAGTTCCCCTCTCGTTGGTACACTTCCCATTCAAACGATCACAACCGCCAAAGATGAAGCCGTAATGATCTATGTTCCCGCGGGCGAATTCCTGATGGGAACCAGCGATGCAGATATTGAGCACTTCAAGGAAATTTTTCCGCTCCGCGATATTGCTCGGTTCGACAATGAGCGTCCCCAACGCACAGTTTTCGTGGATGCCTTCTACATTGACAAGTACGAAGTAACAAACATACAATACAAGCGGTTCCTCGCTGAAACGGGTTATGTACCCAAGCAGTATTTGGATTATGCTCCTCATAACACACCTGACTTCCCCGCGCCGGTCTTAGCGTGGGAAGATGCTGTCGCCTATGCGAATTGGGCGGGCAAAAGGCTACCAACGGAAGCAGAGTGGGAGAAAGCCGCTCGTGGCACAGATGGGCGGCACTGGCCCTGGGGGAACGAGTGGGATGGAACAAAACTCAGCGGTAATGACGGTACAGGACTCAAAGATGGATATAAAGAGACCGCGCCTGTTGGACAGTTTCCACAAGGGGCGAGTCCTTACGGCGCACACGATATGGCGGGAAATTTATGGGAATGGACGTCGGACTGGTATGACCCAAACTATTATCGGACTTCACCCCCCAATATCAATCCGAAGGGACCTGAGACCGGCGACGGACATGTTCTAAAAGGCGGTGGTTGGGCAGAGAATTTGGATTTCACCCGATGTGCCAGCCGTCAGGGCGGAAACCCCGGATCTCTCATACGAGGGTTTCGATGCGTTATAGATGCACCGCCTGAAGAGTAAGGGTTAAGAATCGCGAGCACAGCTCGCTCCTACAACGTCAGAGACATTCCTTGTTCCATTCGTCCCGGTCGGCTCTCTGTCCTATGACGTGCTCAGGGGCATTCAATTGTAGGTTTTTTGTGTTGTGTTTTTCGCAATAGTTAATAATTAATACATGTTATGTTAAAAATCTAAGGAAATCCAAATCAAAATATTTCGCAGCATTTCGCTAGATTTCGCAGCATTTCGCTAGAAGAAGGTTTTCACACCGGACCCTGAAAAAAAGACGTAAAATCCAATGATTTCTTAAAATTGAATGGCCCTGATGACGTGCTTGACAATCCTCCCGCAAATTCGGTATAATAGATAGCGGAGGATTGTGGTTTGAAACAAATTATCACACACGCAAATCCAGACCTTGATGCAATCGTCAGCGCATGGATCGCCCAAGATTTTCTCTTCAAAGAACATGCGTCAGAGGTCCTGTTTGTGAGTCGAAAAGTGCCAAAGAAACTCATGTTGCACGCCGATTGTGTGGTTGATGTTGGAAACACATATATCCCTGAAAACTACCGATTCGATCACAAGCCTCCCGCATTTCAAAATAGGAATAGCACCTGCGCGACCCGACTCATCTGGGAATACTTACGCGACACCGGTGCCGATGTCGCGCACCTTGAACCTTTGGTAGAGATTACGTATCAAGGCGATACGCATCGGAATTCTGACGCGCTCAAACAGAGCCGAATCGACGGACCACATGCGGAATTAGTCAAACTAAAATCAGAATATAAAGAGATAACAGAGGTCTATCACCGGATGGTCCTCTGGTTGAGGAGTTATACGGAAAAATTATGAAGTTGCTTACATGTGTACTCATTGCTCTATTTGTTGTAGTAGCAGTTCAGGCGAAATTCGCCAGTGCCGATGAATGGCACCAGTGGCGTGGTGAAAACCGAGAAGGCGTTTGGAACGAAACGGGTATCCTTGAAAAATTTGAAGGAGAGCAAATTCCACTCCGTTGGCGTGTGCCGATCGGAAGCGGCTATAGTGGACCGAGCGTCGCTGATGGACGCGTGTACGTTACAGACAGACTCACTAAGCCCGAACAGGTGGAACGCGTTCACTGCTTCGATTGGGAGACAGGTGAATCCATCTGGTCCTATACGTACGATTGTGTATACAAGATTGACTATACAGCAGGACCCCGTGCGACTGTGACTGTGCAGGATGGACTCGCTTATGCCTTAGGCGCGATGGGACATCTGCACTGTTTTGATGCTGTCACGGGTCAGGTCGTATGGAACAGGGATCTCAATGCCGAATATAACATTAATATGCCTATCTGGGGCATCGCCTGTGCTCCTATTGTTGAGGGCGAAAACCTAATTGTTCAGATCGGTGGAAAGCCAGACGCGTGTATCGTCGCACTTGACAGGAAAACGGGTGAAGAAAAATGGAAAGCATTGGATGATAACGCCTCTTATTCGGCACCGATTGTCATTACGCAAGCAGGTAAGCGGGTTTTAATCTGCTGGACGGGTGCGAATATAGCGGGTCTCAATCCACAGACCGGCGAAACCTACTGGCTCTATCCGTTTCCACCAGAGAGTTTTGAAATAGCGATTGCTACGCCTATTTTCGATCGGAACGAATTGTTTGTTACTGAGTTCCGTCAAGGGTCTCTTCTTCTGAAGTTGCCTGAAGATAAATTGGCGGTAGAGCTTGGCTGGCATCGCAAGGGTAAAAACGAACAGAACACCGATGCACTTCAGACGACAATGGCGACCCCAGTGCGGTTCGGTGATTACATTTACGGTGTGGATAGTTATGGCGAGCTTCGGTGTTTAGATGCGCGAAACGGCGATCGGATTTGGGAAGACCTCTCCGCTGTACGGAAAGCGCGCTGGAGCAATATCCATCTCGTCAAGCATCCTGTGTCATCAGAGAATAGGGTCTGGATGTTCAATGAACAGGGCGAACTTCTCATTACAGAACTCTCTCCTGAAGGACTGAATATTATCAGTCGCGCCAAATTGATCGAACCGACACGCGACCAGTTAAACCGGAGAGGCGGTGTTACGTGGGCACATCCCGCTTTTGCCTATAAACACGTCTTTATTCGGAACGACAATGAACTCGTTTGCGCCAATTTAGAAAAGTAAAATATAGATACGGAGGTTAAAATATTGGATGCGACCCGAATGCCGGAGGTAGATTTACATCCCGGCGAAGAACTGCACGGCTTTGAAGTAAAAGCCGTCACACCGATCGATGAATTACGAGCGGTGACGATTGAATTAGCACATCAACATAGCGGTGCCCGCTTACTACATCTCTACACAAACGATACAGAGAATCTCTTCTCCATTAATTTCCCGACCCCACCCTCAGACGATACAGGTGTCCCGCACATTCTTGAGCACGCCGTCTTAGCGGGTTCCCAGAAATTCCCGGTGAAAGAGCCTTTCTTTGAGATGATTAAAATGAGCATGGCAACCTTTATCAACGCCATGACAAGTTCCGATTTTACCTGCTATCCGGTATCCAGCAATGTCAAAAAAGATCTCTTCAACTTGGCGGAGGTCTACTTTGACGCAGTTTTCCATCCGTTATTGACGGAAAACACTTTCAAGCGTGAAGGACATCACCTGGCACCCGTTGATCCAGAAGATCCCACCGGCGACCTAAAAATAACGGGTATCGTCTATAACGAGATGAAAGGGGCATTCTCAGATCCCGAAGCTCGGTTGTATCGGTCAATGATGTGTCAACTCCTTCCCGATACGCTTTATGCCTGTGAATCCGGCGGTGATCCAGATGCCATCCCGGACTTGACGTATGCGCAACTTCAAGGGTTCCATGAAACCTATTATCACCCAAGTAACGGCTATTTCGTTCTCTACGGCGACATTCCAACGAGCGACTATCTCAGCTTCCTCGCTGATAGGTTGGATAAAATCCCAAAAAACGCTGCGAGTGCTGCCCTGCGTCCGTTGCGACCGGAGGTCACACACCAACCGAAGTGGGATACGCCACGGATTGTAACAGATACCTATCCGGTTGGTGCAGATGAACCGCTCACAGAAAAGACGTATCTCTCGCTCAGTTGGATCACCGGTGACGCAACCAACGCAGAAGAGGTTGCCTTGGGTCAGATTTTGAGCCTCATTCTCGTTGGTAATGAAGCCGCACCCCTCCGTAAAGCGATTATTGATTCAAAACTCGGTGCTGATCTCGCCTATGCTGCTGCCAGTTCTATTGGACCTGCCGCCGTCTTTTATCTCATTCTCAAAGGGAGTGAAGCCGATCGCTCTGAAGCTTTTACGCAATTAGTAACCGACACCTTAACGCAAGTTGCGGACTCAGAGATCGATAGCGAGAAGGTTGAAGCGGCTTTCCAGCAAGCGACCTATCATTACCAAGAAGTCGCGTCGATGTTCCCGCTCCGTATGCTCTATCGTGTCATTGACGGTTGGATCTATGAAAAAGATTCAGATACGTTCCTAAAGATGGGAAAAACCCTTGCTGATGTCCGTCAGCAGTGGCAGGAAAATCCATCAATTTTCAACGACTTCATCCGCGAGAAATTTATTGAGAACCCACATCGTCTGACCAATATCCTATCGCCTGATCGGGATATGCAGGCGAGAATGGATGCTGAACTCGCCGAACGGATGAAAGAGACACGGGCAGAATTCACTGATGAAGAGGTCCAACGAATTGCCGCCGATGCCGCTGAACTGGAACGTCTCAACGGTGTACCGAATTCACCGGAAGCACTTGCGAGACTGCCACAACTTCAGGTCAGCGATTTGCCTGAGAAACCGAGACATATCTCTACAACGATAGAGAATGTCGGGGGGCGTGATCTGCTCCGCAACGATGTTTTCGCTAATGGCGTTAACTACCTCGTACTAAATTTCGATTTGCAGGGGTTGCCGGAGCGTCTCTGGGCGTATCTGCCGAGATATGCTGACGCTATTGGCAAACTCGGTGCCGCTGATATGAATTATGAAGAGATGGCACAACGGACATCGGCGGTCACTGGTGGGATTGGATGTTCAGCGGGGTTCAGCACACGCGCTCTTGATGCAAGTCGTTCCTTGCAGAATATACGGTTTCATCTCAAGGCACTTGATGGTAAAATGGACGCTGCCCTGGATGTCTTACACGATCTGCTTTTCGCTGTGAATCCGCGCGATACGGAACGCCTTCGGGATGTCTTGGTGCAAGCCGTCGCTGAATATCAGACGGAGATGATCCACGATGGTTCAAGTACTGCCATTCATCACGCTTCACGCGGGCTTTCGTCAAATGCGCATCTTGCCGAAATAATCTATGGACTCCCGCAACTCCACACCAGCGAAACGCTGCTCAACAATTTTGACGAACTTAATACCGACCTTATGGGTCATATAGAAGAGATTCGCGATTTCCTGTTAGCACGTGGACGGGTAACCGCCAGCTTCACGGGTTCCGATACTGCCTTTGACACAACGCGAGCCAAGCTCGGGGCATGGCTTGACGCGATGCGAGACGGACCTGTTACTTCAGAATCGATTGCGGTCCAGCAGTTTGATACACCACCGAGGGAGGGATTAGCAGGCCCGATTCAGATTGCGCACTGTGCACATGTAATGCCAGCACCCCACTATTCGCATCCGGATTCAGCACTGCTGACGATTGGTGCACATCTCATTCGACTGGATTACATATTGAGTGAAATCCGCTTTAAAGGCAATGCTTACGGTGCAAGGTTCACCTATAGTCCGTATGATGCAGTCCTCTCCCAATCCTCGTATCGCGATCCACACGTCGCACGCACAATCAATGTCTTCGAGCAAACTGTTGACTATGTTAAAGAGGTAGAGTGGACACAGGTAGATATAGATCGCGCGATTATCGCTACGGCGAAAGATGGTGAGAAACCGATTCGCCCAAGCCAAGCTTCAAGCGATGCATTGAGTCAACATCTCGTTGGGCAGACGCGCGAGATGCGAGAGGAACGCTACGCACAACTCCAACAGGCAACACCTGCTGAAGTGAAACGAGCACTTCTCCAACTCTTGGAAGGAAATCGAGATAAAGCTTCGGTGTGTGTTGTTTCAAGTCGCGAAAAACTGGAAGCCGCAAATCGTGAATTGGTACAACCTTTGGTCATTGAGGACATTTTAGCCTAACCCTATTCTTTAGGTGCCTATACCTTTCCTCGGTAGGTGCGGTTTCTAACCGCACCGCTCTTATTACAAAAAATGAAAGGAATTAGATAGAGATGAAAAGAATCGTAATTTTGACCCTATGTATCTTTGCCTTGGCAGTAATTGCGGCAAGTGCATCACAACCTGTTGGTTTCGAGAAAAACTGGCATCATTGGCGAGGACCGCACGCAACCGGTGTCGCTGTCGACGCGAATCCGCCCACGACATGGAGTGAAACTGAAAACATTCGTTGGAAAATCACTATTCCCGGAACAGGACATGCCGCACCGATTATCTGGGAAGACAAAATTTTCATCCAAACCGCTATTGAGGGTAAGGAAGAGAAGAAGGAATCTGAGGATACCAATCCATTTAGCGGTTTTTTTCAAAGAGATAGCGGTCCCAAGTATAAATTTGATCTTATTGCTCTTAACCGAAGTGATGGAAGTGTTCTATGGCAGAAAACACTGCGAGAGATAAGTCCGCACGAGGGGACACATCGGGATGCCACTTACGCCTCGAATTCGCCGGTTACCGACGGTGAATACATCTACGCCTATTTCGGATCGCGCGGACTCTACTGTGTGGATATGATGGGCAATGTGAAGTGGGAAAAAGACATCGGCATGATGTATAAACGCAACACCTTCGGTGAAGGGAGTTCGCCTGTTCTTCACGGCAACACGCTCGTGATCGTTCAGGACCATGAGGGTGATTCCTTTATCACCGCTCTTGATAAGCGGACAGGGGAGGTCCTCTGGAAGACTGACCGTAATGAAAGAACGACTTGGTTTTCACCGATCGTCGTTGAACAGGACGGGAAACCTCAAGTGGTTACTGCGGGTACAAATCGCGTCCGTAGCTACGATTTGGAAACCGGGAAACTTTTATGGGAGGGCGATGGATTGACGGCGAATAGTATTCCGTCCCCTGTCGCTGCGGATGGGCTTGTTTATCTGATGAGTGGTTTCCGAGGCAGTGAATTACGAGCAGTTCAACTCGCAAAAGCGATGGGTGATATTAGCGGTTCAGAGGCAATCGTCTGGGAACACGGTCGGGACACACCTTATGTTCCATCGCCGCTTCTCTATGGGAATATACTTTATTTCTTGAAAAGTAACGACGGTATTATCTCTGCTTTCGACACCAAGACGGGGAAGGCATACTACGGTCCGAAACGGTTGCAGGGTGTTTCTGGTGTTTACGCTTCGATTGTCGGGGCAGCGGATCGCGTCTACATCGCTGGACGGAACGGAACAGTGAACGTCGTCCAACACGGTCCAGAGTTTACAATCATAGCGGAAAACACGTTGGACGATAGTTTCAACGCCTCACCTGCAGTTGTGGGTTCGGAGTTATATCTCCGCGGCGGTCAGTATCTCTACTGCATCGCAGAGTAAAAACGGTTTTCCAATTGAGAGACTATAATTAGAGGCGGAGGTAAAACTCCGCCTCTTCTTGTAGGAGGGAACTCCGATTCCCGATCCTTACTAACCATTCCTCGCCTTCTGACTGCTGATTGCTGATTGCCGACTGCTACTTAATACGTAGCTCTCCCGCCGCTGACATCGTAGCATTGTCCCGTTACAAAACTCGCCTCATCCGAAGCCAAGAAATTCACCACGGCGGCAACCTCCTCCGGTTTCCCGACCCGTCCCAGCGGGATCTTGCCCACCATGTAGTCGATGGTCGATTGTGCCATGCCCTCCAAAATCGGTGTTTGGATCACCGCAGGGGACACCGCGTTCACACGGATATTATAATCCGTTACCTCTTTCGCAAGTGCTTTCGTTAGGGTGATGACACCTCCCTTAGACACCGAATAAGGAATGAGCGTCGGATTGCCCTCTTTCCCAGCAATTGAGGCAATGTTCACAATCCTTCCGTAGTCCTGCGCAATCATTGGGCGGATGACGGCTTTACAGCAGAGAAAAACACCCGTTAGGTTTACGCCGATCACAGCATCCCAATCCGATTCTTCTAAGTCGGTGAGTGGGAGCGTCCGTCCTGCAATACCGGCATTGTTGACGAGGATGTCAACACGACCGAAATTGGCAATAACCTTATCCACAGCGGTATTGACATCTGCGGATTGCGAAACATCCGCTTGAACGGGCAATGCCTTACGTCCGGTCCCTTCAATCTCTTGTGCTACCGCTTCAGCGGCTGCCATGTTTAAATCCATGATGGCGACATTTGCGCCAGCGTTTGCGAGTCTGATGGCAATTGCTTTGCCGATACC
This sequence comes from Candidatus Poribacteria bacterium, assembly GCA_965220065.1. GTDB lineage: Bacteria > Poribacteria > WGA-4E > WGA-4E > WGA-3G > WGA-3G. The sequence goes on along the minus strand of OZ244804.1, from coordinate 431,375 downwards.
CTGTCCCGCTCCTGTCACAATCGCAATTTTATCCGTTAGATTCATTAAAATCCCTCCCTTTCAGAAAATCGTCTAATTCTATTCCAAAAGCGTCCGCTATCCGATTGACATAACAGAAAAAGCCCACGACCTCCACAATAGCGAAAAGTGCCTCGTCAGTGAGTCCATAACTGCGGAGGTGTTCTAAGTCTGCCGGTGTAATCGTAGGTGCCGCTTTCGTCACCTTAACGGCAAACGCAAGGATCGCTTTCGTGGTTTCGTCAATATCAGCCATCTGAAAATCTGATACAATCTCTGAAATCTGTTCGTCTGTGAATTGTTCCCGCAATTCATCGGCGTGCGCAATTATTCAGTAATGGCATTCGTTCACTTTCGATACAACAGTTGCGATCATTTCCCGTTGCATCCGGCTCAGTGGGCAGTCCGGGTCGTGCATCACGATTTTGTAGAGTTCAACGAAAGCGCGCATACTTTTCGGACGCGCACTGAAAAGTTTGACGATATTGTAAAGTTGTCCCGCCCGCGCAATCGCCGCGTCATATTCCTCTTTCACGATGCCGGTGGCATCTGCCTCATCTACGGTTTGAATCCATGCCATATTTTACTCTCCAATCACGACGCCGTATTCACCAACGACAGCACCTTTGTGTCCAGTCTGGTAGTGTAGGTGTCTTTCGCCGACAATCGGTTGTGTGCTTTGCACTTCTACGGTGCCTCGCACTTTCCCCATTGCCCCCTCATCCATATCGGAACAACAGAGCGGCTTAATTTGACGATGCACCTGCCGACGAATCTCACCTTGCCGGTTGCGGACGATGACGTTAACGAAGGCATCTGCTTCTCCGACGTTAAGAAATCGGAACCAGTCCCACGCGCCCCCTGCGATTTCAGGGAAGAAGAGCCGAATGCCAACCTGTCCGCCCTCCACCGATGCCCCAGGTAGATCAATAATAGCTGTCCCGCTTTGCATGTGTCGTTCTGCGACAACCGGTTGATTGCTGCGCACTTCTACGGAGGATTTCACCTTAATGTCGTCCATCGGAGGTGTCCAGCACTCAAAAGGTCGTAGTCGATCGCGTTTTTTTGTCCATGTCGATCGTGCGTCGTCATCTTTCCGTGCGATCATCGTGACTTCTGCATCTTCTCTTCCGACATTGACGATCACAACCCAATCTTCCCATGCGGGTCCTACCTCTGGGAAAAAGAGTGTACGCGGGGCATCTGCAATCACCTGTCCAAATTGCCCGACAGATGTCTTCCCACCTTGATAGTGGAGATGGCGTTCACCGACAATCGGCTGTGAACTTTGCATTTCAACGGTGCCGGTGACATTTCCCATAACACCTTCATTGAGATCCCAACAACAGAGAGGCTTGATGACGTGGTGTCGCTGTCTGAGGACATCGCCGTTCCTGTTTCGGACGGTGATATTGACGTGCGCATCTGCCTCACCTACGTTTAGCACCCGAAACCAGTCGTGAGCACCGGAGACCAATTCTGGGAAAAAGAGTCGTTGCCCGACAGTTCCATACTCTGGAGCCGCGCCGACAAAATCCAGCACATTCGTGTCTTTGTGCATGTGTCGTTCTGCCACAATCGGTTGATCCGCAGTGAACTGCATTGAGGAATTCGTTTTAATCTCGTCGACTGGGGGTATCCACGACTCGAAGGAACTTATTGTTTTCTCCGCAGACCATGTGGGTTGTCCGTTGCCAGCATGCCTCGCGATTCCGGTCACACGGGTGTCTTCAGTTCCTACGTTTGTGACTTGGACCCAGTCTTGCCATTCGGGTCCCACTTCTGGAAAGTAAAGGGTCGTTGCTCCTGGCATTGGTGTCTCCTGTTTGAAATCTATTTTATTGCGTACGTGCTCACATAGTGTGATTATTGGGAAATTAAGAGCGTCATGATGAAAATTACTGGTACTATTTTAACTTGCATTTATTTATAATTTCCACTACAATTTCGGTCAATGTCATTTGTTTCGCACTTAGGGCTATTTACCAGTCAGAGTCGGGATTCGGAGATCCCTCCTACAAGAGAGTTAAATATCCTCGGTTCACCCCTAAGTTTTATGGCTACGACATCGTAATCACTTTCGCAATTCCACTATACATCTTGAGGAGAACGTTCAATGGCAGCGAAGAAACTCTCAGACGCTGAAATTCAGGAAAACTTGGGACAACTCAACGGTTGGACCGTGGAAGACGGTAAGTTGCACAAGGAATTCCAGTTTGATACCTTTGTTACGGCGTTCGGTTTCATGGCACAACTTGCCTTAATTGCCGAATCCATGAATCATCACCCTGAATGGTTTAACGTCTATAACCGTGTGACAATTGACTTGATGACCCACGATGCGGGCGGCATCAGTGAACTTGATTTTCAGTGGGCAAAGCACGCAGATTCGATTAGCGGTTAAGTCGGTTTTCTATAGGCGAAAATGACATAACTGTTACTGGAGAGACGCATGGCTAATACTAAAGTCTTGATTGGGAGTCGGCAATCATCAGAAATTGAAGCGATGCTATCGGATGTTCCCCCAGGGGTTGAGGTTCGCTTTTTACCAGACGGTGAATCCTTGCGTGACCACATCGCCGATGTTGATATTTTATTTGGACGCCTTGGCGAAGATGAAATGGAAGCAGCAGCGGCGTTGCGGTGGGTGCATCAACCGCATGCAGGCGTTGAGGGATTCATGTATCCCGCTTTCAAGGCGAGCGATGTTCTACTCACTAACTGTCGAGGTTTATATGGCACACAGATTGCGGAGCACGCCTTTGCCCTCCTTTTATCCATCACCCGTCGGATTCCTGATCAATTGGAATTTATGAAAACGAAGCATTGGGAACGTGTTCCATGCATCGAACTGGCGGGTATGACAATGGGGATACTGGGATTGGGTGGCATCGGACGCGCGATTGCAGCACGCGCACAGGTGTTTGAATTTAATGTCATCGGTATGGATGTGGAACCCATCGATAAGCCCGATACGATCTCAGAACTTTACCGTTTAGACGGATTGATGGAGTTTTTAGCGAAGTCAAACGTTCTCATGGTTTGTTGTCCGAGCACCCCAGAAACGCATAAACTCCTATCAGATGCGCAATTTACTCAGATGCCCGATGCGAGTTATGTTGTAAATGTCAGTCGTGGTAAGGTTATTGACGAGACGGCATTGGTAGCCGCACTTCAGAGCGGGAAATTAGCAGGCGCAGGGCTGGATGTAACGTATACAGAACCGTGTCCACCGGATAATCCGCTGTGGGAACAGCAGAATGTGATTCTGACCTCACACAGCGCAGGTGCTTCGCAACATATTCGGAGACGTGCCATGCAACTCTTTATTGACAATCTACACCGCTACGTGAAAGGTGAGCCCTTGATCAACGTTGTTGACAAACAGAAGGGATATTAGCATAATCTTCGGTGTCAAACCCCCGTCCTTTAGGGCGGGGATGTAGACACCGCCTATAATTGTGGAAAAAAAGATTTGACAATTGAGAAAAAATGTAGTATAATTATTGTATCAGGTTGGAACCAGCAGTTTCAGCATTACCGCTTGGTAATGTGCTGGTTTCCTCCGACTGAAACACGGATAAAATCTGATACCTGATAACCCATGAGAAAAGCCTACAAATTCAAACTTCAGTCTCAAAAGAACGTCATCAAACTCGGCAACATGATTGACGATATGTAGGGTGTCCATTTGCATATCATGCTGTTGGCACGCCGGTATCGCCGCATGTTCGGTAAAGATGTTTCCGCCTACAAACTCAAAAGGCATGTTGCGAAACTCAAAAAACGGACAAAACCTCACTGGAGGTCCCTACCGAGTCAAGTTGTCCAAGACGTTGTATTGCGTTATGGCAAATCGCAAGACGCATTTTTTCACAACAAAAAAGACCGAAAAGCAGGAAAGACACAACGCAAGGTCGGCAGACCGAAAATCAAGCCTCGCCACAAATACAACTCTATGACGTTCACGCAAGCAGGCTATGAACTGGAAGCAAACGGCATCAAAATCAATTGCATAGATACATGGTTTTCCTTGCACAAACACAGAGAAATAGAAGGTCTCATCAAGACGATCACCATCAAGCGAGATAGGTGCGGAGACTATTGGATATACTTTTCGTGCGAGAATGTTGACGATTCCAAACTCAAACCCAAGACGGGTAAGAGCGCAGGTTTTGATTATGGAAACAAAACATTTCTCACAAGTGACGAAGGTGACAAGATTCAATCCCCGCAGTTTCTCAAACAATCCCTGAAAACGCTGCAGTCTCTCAACAAGGTGCTGAGTCGGAAAGCCAAAGGTTCGGGCAATTGGTATCGTGCCGCTCGTGCTTTGGCAAGACTCCATAGAAAGATTGCGCGTCAGCGCCTTGATTGGCAGTGGAAGCTTGCTGACGAACTTTGCACAGAGTTTGATACACTTTGCTTTGAAACGCTGAATCTTGACGGCATGAAACGCCTCTGGGGACGCAAAGTCTCTGACCACGCCTTCTACCAGTTTCTGCAAATACTCGAACAGAAGTGTACAAAGCACGGCAAACGACTTGTCAAAATCAGTCAGTGGACACCTACAACAAAGCCTTGCGGTGATTGTGGATACCATCACAAAGAACTCTCTCTTGCAGATAGACAGTGGACATGTCCCGAATGTGGTTCACACCATGACCGAGACATCAACGCGGCTATCAATATCAAACGGGCAGGCTTAGCTGCCTAAAGTGGAGCGGTTGTTAGACGTTTGACCTTCGGGAAAGATGCTTACCGCGAGGAAGCACAAGCCCCACGCTTTAGCGTGTGGGTACTATTGACTTAAGACATAGAATGGAGGCAAAATGAGCCAGAAAACGTATCGTGCCGCGGCAATTGGGCATACGGGTGCCGGTAACTTCGGACACGGACTCCACACCCCATATAAAGATATAGAGAACGTTGAATTTATCGCTGTTTCTGATCCGAACGAAGAGGGTAGGGAAAAGGCGGCAGCAGAGGCAGGGGCATCGCGTAGTTACGCCGATTATCGGGATATGCTTGAGAAAGAGGATCTTGATATTGTAAGTGTCTGCCCCCGTTGGACATCGGATCACGTTGCCATGGTCACTGCGTGTCTTGAGGCAGGATGCAGTGTCTATAGCGAGAAGCCGATGACAAGTACGCTCGCAGATGGCGATATAATCGTTGAGACGGCAAAAGCACAAGGACTAAAGGTTGCTGTGGCGCATCAGGCGGTGTATCTCCCCGCGACACATGCGATCAAAGAGATGCTTGACGATGGGAAAATCGGCACGATCCAAGCCATCCATGCCAGCGGTAAGCAGGACCATCGCGGTGGTGGTGAAGATATGATTGTTCTCGGTACCCACACGTTTAATATGATGCGTTTCTTCGTCGGGGATGTCGCGTGGATGCAATCCCACGTTACGACAAACGGCAAAGAAGTAACTTACGGTGGCGACCACAAACCAACAGAACCTGTTGGACCCGTCGCGGGCGATTGCATCAACAGTTACTTCGCTTTCAAAAGCGGTGTCTCTGGCTTTTTTGAATCTCGGAGAGATCAGGCTGGCTCCGGCAGATACGGTATGGAAATCGTCGGTAGCGACGGTATTTTTTCGCTCCGCGGTGATGTCGCAAACCGACTCATGGTCTACTCGTATCCGGTGCTACTCCCTTCAAATCCTGATCAGGAGTGGGAGGCAATCGACTTAGATCAAACACCTTTCTCCAGTGGAAATGAACTCGCCATTCGCGATCTGATTGATGCGATTGAGAACGATCGGAAACCGATCTCCGCCGCAGAAGACGCTGTTGCCGCCTTGGAGATGATCCTCGGTGCCTATGAGTCTCAACTGTCAGGAGGACGCGTCCCCTTCCCAATCGCAAACCGCGAGCATCCTTTGAGCAGATAATTCCAAATACAATGTCCGTTGGCGAGGTTCCTATGCCTCGCCAATACCTTCCTATACCGGTATTACCTTCCGAACACCGTTTTCATAACGTACCTGATAATCTGAATCTGGCACGTCCATTGCGCGGACAGCAAGTTCACCGAATGTGATCAAGGGCTCTGAAAGTAGGAGCAGTTCATCAAGTGATTCGCTCGGGGTCTTATCCGTTGTATCCAGCACAATCTTACGTCCACTTAGGGTAAACAGGGATCTGTCAATCTCCTCCTGAAAAAGCCGGTTGAGCGTTGGGATATCGGCTTCCTTGATAACCTGATATTCGTGTGGATCCGTTGCCATCCGTTCTTTAATCGCATCATCGCTGGCGGTGACGTGGATCATCACCACATCTGGCAATCTTGCTTCAATCACCTGTGTTTCATAGCCACGTTGCGCGTTGATGTGATATTTTGGGTAGTATGTGCTTTCTGGGTCATCTCCATAGAAGGACGAGTAGACAAGCTCCTCAATGTGCCACCCGGCGATGAGGGTGTTCGGGTAGTTTTTTATCACTTCAACGTGATACTGGAGCTGCATCCGCTGCATCCGTTCCTTCACGTCGTCTGGGAAATTTACATACGCCGCTCTTGATTCTGGGCTGAGCGATGAATCGGGGATCGTAAAGTGGTCATCGACGTGAACCCTCAACTTCCGGTGTTGGTAATAGTTGGTCATCAGGTCGACCAGTGTTGATTTTCCAGCGTATTCGATACCCACAAAAATACATCTCATAAGAAAATACCTCGCTATAGTTTCATGAATAGGTAACCTTCCGCATCTTGTCTTTATATTTATCACGAAATAGGAAAAGTGTCAAGAGGCGATTCCTGTTGCTGGTATCTTGACAATGGCACATTTGCAAGGTATAATAACTTTGTCTTAAACAGATTGAACCCAAGGAGGCACACATGGAAAAAATTCAGACCGTAGAAATCTACGATTCAGAGTATGAGACAACCTATACCGCCCACATCGAAAAAAACGGCGACGGATGGATGGGATGGATCAAGGAACATCCGAAGGTGAGATGTGAGGAGCAAACGAAGAAAACTTTGCTGGAAACCCTTGAAAGCACGCTTTATGAAACTTTAGAAGCTGACTGGGAAGCTTGGGATAAACAGATTGAGGAAGACATAAAAGCCGGAAAGTTTGATCGACTTCGCAAAGAAACCCTTGAGGATTTACGGGCAGGTAGGTGCAAAAATTTATAAAGCGCGTAGAGAATTTTGGGAGCACTATCAAAATCTACCCCAAGAGATCCAACGACAAGCCGATAAATGTTTTCAATTGCTACAGCGAGACCCGGAACACCCTTCTTTGAATTTCAAGCAAGTCGGAAAAATGGATTGGTCCGTGAGAATTAACAGGGGCTATCGTGCTTTGGCGTTTGAAGAGGACGGGACCTTCGTCTGGTTTTGGATCGGCAAACACGATGAATACATGCGACGCATCCAATAATTAAATTTTGTATAAAATTACTTCACAGATTACATACCATGATCACAATCGGCAACCTCAACATTCCAAATTTCCCACTATTGCTCGCACCGATGGAAGATGTGAGCGATCCGCCTTTTCGCGCCGTCTGCAAAGAGAACGGGGCGGATCTCATGTACACAGAGTTCATCTCCTCCGAAGCACTCATCCGAGATGCCGCACCGAGTGTTGCCAAACTGGACATTTTTGAAGCGGAAAGACCGATCGGGATCCAAATTTTTGGGCACGACATTGATTCTATGCGCGCCTCTGTAGAAATCACTGAGAAAGTCCAACCCGACATTATTGACATTAACTATGGCTGTCCCGTTAAAAAGGTCACGTGTAAGGGAGCAGGTGCGGGTATCCTGCAAGACATCCCTAAAATGGTGAAAATGACTGCCGAAATGGTGAGAGCCACGGATCTACCTGTAACCGTCAAAACGCGACTCGGATGGGACGATAAAACGAAGTATATTGTTGAAGTCGCCGAGCGGTTGCAAGATGTTGGGATCCGCGCGATTGCGATTCACGGCAGAACCCGTCGTCAGATGTATAAAGGGGATGCCGACTGGACACTCATCGGTAGAATCAAAGACAACCCGCGGATGACGATTCCTGTCTTCGGCAACGGTGATGTGGATAGTCCACAAAAAGCGGCGGAGATGCGGCGACAATACGGCGTTGACGGTATCATGGTCGGGCGTGCCGCGATCGGGTACCCATGGATTTTCAACGAAATAAAACACTATTTCGCAACCGGTGAATTGCTCCCACCTCCTTCAATAGATGAACGCATTTCGGTTTTTAGAAAGCACCTTGATTTCTCCATCAAGTGGAAGGGATTGAAACTCGGTATTCTTGAAATGCGTCGACACTATAGCAACTATTTTAAGGGCATCCCACACGTCAAACCCTTTCGTTACCGTCTCGTCACCTGTGATAGTTACGACGGTGTTTTAGGGATCGTGTCGGAACTCCGCACGCATGCTCTGATGTCGGGTGTTTCGTAAGAACGATCAGCCATTAGCAGTCAGTAAGAGTCGGGAATCGGAATTCCCTCCTACAGAAGAACTCAGTCTACCTTGGACGCGTCCAAAAAACATTTGACTCAAAATCCGAATAATATTATCATATAGCCAAATCACATCTCCGCAGTAAAGGACCTGGAATGGATAAAATACCCTTTATGAAACTCAGCGGTGCAGGCAACGACTTTGTCATTATCAATAATTTGGCGGAAATCGTTGATAGTACCGATACAGATTTTGTGAAAAAACTCTGCCAACGCCGTATGTCGGTTGGGGCTGATGGTGTTCTCCTCGTGGAAAAAGCCGACGACGTTGACTTTCGCATGCGATACTTCAATGCCGATGGCGGCGAGGTGGAAACCTGCGGGAACGGGGCGCGATGTATCTCCAAATTCGCCTATCTGAACGGTCTCGCGTCTGAACAAATGCGATTTCTGACGAATGCTGGAATTTATGAATCCGAAATAGTAGGTCAGAACGTTAAAGTTCGTATGAGTGACCCTACGGATATCCGTCTCAATGTTCCACTCCAATTGACAGATGGGATGCATACAGTCGGATTCGCGAATAGCGGCGTGCCGCATGTTGTCTTCTTCGTCGAGGATTTGGAAGGAACGAACGTCTTTGATTTAGGGCAGCAGACGCGTTATCACGACGATTTCAAGCCCGCTGGAACGAACGCGAATTTTATCCGTATTCAGTCCCCAGGGTTGATTGATATCCGGACGTATGAGCGCGGTGTTGAAGATGAAACGCTCGCGTGTGGCACCGGGTCAATCGCTTCTGCTATTGTTGCGGCGACGTTAGGAAAGGTTGTATCCCCGGTTGCTGTCAAAACGGCGAGTGGGGTCGAATTGAAGATTCATTTCGATGTGGAGAACGGCGAAGCTCAGGATGTCTATCTTGAAGGTGATGCTCGCGTTATCTACGTCGGTGAACTCACAACTGACGCATGGAATTATTAAATGTAGCAGGCCCAAGCGGCGCAGCTTGCAAGCGCGTATTGCAAGTCCATTGTGCCGTTGCCAACAAGGAGGGTTTACATGTTTCAAGGCTCTTATGTGGCGCTCGTCACACCCTTTAAAGACGATGAATCGCTTGACGAGGCGAAACTCAAGGAACTGATTCAATTTCAGCTTGACGGCGGCACACACGGCATCGTCCCGTGTGGCACAACAGGTGAATCCCCCGCGTTGTCTGAAGCTGAACACGATAGGGTAATAGAACTCACTGTTGAAACCGTGAATGGGCAGGTTCCCATTATCGCAGGTACCGGTTCCAACTCAACAACACGCACCTTACGAGCGACGCAACACGCTAAAGATGCTGGTGCGGATGCCGCTCTGATTGTTACGCCCTATTATAACAAGCCTACCCAAGAAGGCTTGTATGCCCACTATATGAAGATCGCCGACTCGGTGGACATCCCGATCGTCGTCTACAACGTTCCGGGACGTTGTGGTACTGACATCCTTTCACCCACGATTGCTCGACTTGCTGAACATCCGAACATCGTTGCACTCAAGGAAGCGACTGGCGAACTCAAACGCGCCAGTGAGGTTGTCGATTTATGTCCTGATGATTTCGTTGTGCTTTCGGGAGACGATGTGAACACGCTGCCGATCATGGCTGTCGGCGGTAAAGGCGTAATTTCGGTCGTAGCGAATGTCGCACCCGCAGATGTCGCGGAGATGTGTAACGCGTTCCACGCCGGAAATCTTGAACTCGCACGCAAACTCCACTATAAGACGTTGTCGCTGGCGGTCGACCTCTTTATTGAGACGAACCCGATTCCAGCGAAAACCGCACTTCAACTGATGGGGAAACTCAACGGGAAATTGCGGTTGCCTCTCGCACCGATGGTTCCTGAGAACCTTGAGTCTTTACGCAAGACTGTTTCGGAAGCGGGATTGATTTAACGAAAAGCGGATTTAACGAAAAGCGGTAGGTGCGGTTTCTAACCGCACCTATTTTTTTCTCTGCTAAAATCCACTCGGCAACAATCTATGCACGGTATCAATCACCAACTGCTCAACACCAGGGGCAAATCTGTTCGGTGGACCGAAATAGAGCATCGCGCCGCCACCTTCATAGCCCCCCTCGGCTAACACTCGCTCCGACGGAATATAGCACGGAAACGCGTTTGAATACGCGCCTACCCACAACCGATCAGCATCTAATTCACTTTTCAAACGGAGCGAATAGTCAACGACCACCTCACTCGCAAGGAAAACAATAGCGAGCTCCTCCCCGAATCTCCATGCCTGCACCGGATAGGAAAGTTCCGTCTGTAACGGGAGTCCTTCCTGCAAGCGTTCGAGATGCTTTTGGGCGTGATAGGCATCGTGACCACCTTCCGCTACACGTGCTTCCCATTCCTCACGGGTCGGTAGAGTGTCAAACGGCAGATTAACCCTTTCAAACACGCCAGTAGGAACACTGGTGAGAGGTTTCGCATCACTCTTCAAGAGACGCTGAACTTCCTCCGAGAGTGCCTCTCCATGGGCTTTTGCATACGCAAGACGGGTGCTGAAGACCTCTTCTTTTCCATCTGGCATCGGCATCATCCGAGATTCAGGGTTCGCGTCGGCACCACATCCGATGGAGATTAGAGCAGTTACACCGGGTAGTGCCTCTTGAAGGGCATCTTGGGCAAATCCTGCCCAGTCTCCACAAATATGATTATCTGTGCCAGCCAACGTCGTGCAATGGCAGGCGTAACTTGCCCATATCGCGCGGAGTGTGCCGTCCTCACGTGTGATTTGCATACACGGTAATGAGTGATCTACCGGACCACCTTCAGTGCGCCGATTTTTTGCGAAACTCAGTTCGCCGATGCTCCAACTCAAGTGTGATGGTTCGCGATTCGCAAGTGCCTCCAAGGCAACGGCTTCCATCCAGTCCTTGAACTGATCGGTGTACCGATCTATCGTTTTCTGCTGATCGGGGGGTATATCCGAACTAAACAGGAAAGGTGCGGCGTTTGTTAGGCACGGTGCGCTGTGTGTATGTGTAAAGCATGCCGCGAAATGGGCACGCGAGATGCCAGTTTTCTCCTTGATCCGGTCGGACACTTCCTCGGTCAACTCGTCCGGTAAGCCGCAGTTTTCGACCGTTACTAAGACAACAGGATCATCTGCATCGCTGCCGATAGCGAGTGCTTTTGCCCATATTTGCTGGATGGTACCGTCGGACTCTGTGCGGCGACTCCCGTAACCACTTAGTCGAATCGGATAATCTGGGGTAATATCTACTTCGGCGACACCAACCTGAATAACGTTATTTCTATCTGCCATGCGAGGTTACCTCCTTGCGTTAGATACGTAGGGTGAATGCGAATAGATGTCTGTAAGATTCATAGGTGAAATTTCCGAACATCAGGGTGTATTCCAAATATGTGGTTCCAAGCCTGAGTCCAATGCCAGATGAGAAATGAGGAGTTGCCTGTGTACGTCCCAATCCGATTCGGAGTGCCACAGTTTTTGGCACGCTTCCAGTCCATGTTTTCTGAAATTCGCTGCCAATGGCAAAACTCACTCCCTGTTGCCTAAAGTCCCGCCAAAGATCCGCTGCGATTGTAATCCACTTCTGAGGCACATAAGCGACACCAATACCGACTCGGAAAGGGAGAGGTTCCACTAAATCTGCGCGCAGGAGATTCTCAAAGAGAATACCTACCAGCAACGGTGGATTCGGCTGCTCTGTGTCAAACCATATCGGACGTTGAAATCCGAAGTCCAATTCTAATCTGTTGACTGTTCTTTCAAGCGTCGGTTGTCGTTCGTGAACGATATCCCGAACTCTGTCCCCGAATTGTAGTTCTTCAACGATTGCCTCAATGAGTTCTTCAGGTGCATCTGTATCGACTTCAGGTCCGTGGCGTGCTTCCAAATTTAAAGTCGAGATCATCGTTCCTCGGTTTACAGTTTGTCTCAATAATCTAAGACGCAGACCCGCCACTGATTTTCCGAGTTCGCGACTGAATCCGATTATCCAACTTCTTTCTTGGCGTAAGTTGTAGTGTGTTAACAGGTCGGTTGTGGCGGAAAATTGACGCGCGTTTCGATTGTATTCAGCACGTGTGCTTTCAAAAGTGAAGTTCGCAAAATTCGTAAATCTTGCGGCATACCCGGCACTCACGCCCGATTTACCGAATGCATGTGAATAGTAGAGTGCTGGCGAAATGTCGATATTGGCTTCGGCGGCAAATTGTACAGTTCCGTGTTTCGGTAGTTCTACCCAGTGGATATTTTCAGCAGCAGTACCGAACGCGAAGTTATGGTGCTTTACACGCACAAGCGATGCTGGATTCCCAAATATGCCTGCGTCCTCTGCAGACGTTGCGATACGGGTGCCGCCCATTCCAGCGATACGAAGTGCCTCATTTGCCATACTCAGTGATGGTATCACCACGGCTAAGATGCAAAGTGCTAAGATAGTCGTAGAAGGTCGGACGTTAAAAGACTTCAATAACGCCATATCGCTGTTCTTTAAAAAAACATCTGCATTCTGCGCAAGCCTATAGAGGCTTGCGGGACAATGCGATGCAAACGTCCACAGCATCTCAGATTTAATCGTTAAGAAATTGTGAATCCACACTCATTACCTCAGCGAAAATATCCTCTAACGTATGTTTCACACCACGGAGTTGGCGGAGTTGGACCCCTGTATCGTGAGCCATTTTGAAGAAGAAGGTTGTTTCCGTTTGTTCCTGATTACCGGATGTAACCCGCAGACGTTTATCGGGGTGTAATTCGACCTGAAAATTATGGCGTTCCAAAGCAGTGATATAAGCCTCGCTGTCCCCCACGACTTTCAGATCGAAAGATTGTCCCTTGTTCTCTTTGAGATCTTGAATCTGTCCTTGGATAGCGACACGACCGTGTGATAGCGCAACTATCTCTTGACATGCGAACTCCACATCGGGGAGCAGATGTGAAGATAAGATGACGTTGATATTTTTGTCGATCGCTATATCTTTGACGAGTTCGAGCATCTCTTCTCTGCCACTTGTATCCATCCCATTTGTTGGTTCGTCAAGAAGTAGGAGCTTCGGATCATGTGCCAGGGCTTGTGCTAACTTTACACGCTGTTTCATACCCGTGGAGTACCCATCCACGGGTCGGTATCGCTCTTCATCTAAACCGACGTAATAGAGGACCTCGTGTGCGCGTTGCAACGCATCTCGTCTCGGCATTCCACAGAGTTCTCCTGCATAAGAGACGAGTTGGACAGCACTCATACCCGGTATTAGGCATTCATCTTCCGGCATGTACCCAACTTGTCTCCGAATTTCCATCGGATTCGCTTGGACATCCAATCCGAACACAGCTGCTGTGCCTTCATTCGGTTTAACGAACCCAAGGAGTGTCTTAATCAATGTGCTTTTCCCCGCACCATTCGGTCCGAGTAAACCGACAGCACCGCCTTGCACCCGCATTGAGAGGTTGTCTAATGCGGTTGTTGTGCCAAATAAAAGTGAGAGATTCTTTACTTCAATCAACATTCTTTAGTTATTGTGCCTCCGCGCAGACGACCTTAATAGGGCTTCAGAAAATATTTGGTAATTCTATTTGAAAAAACGATTGTAGGGGCAGGCCTTGTGCCTGCCCGAGTATTAACGAATTAATTTTTAATCTTCATGCGGATGCATCTGGTTTTCGACGAGATTTATGGTAGCTTTTAGAATTACTTAGACAGTATCCAAGAACATCTAACCCCCCTATCCCCCCTTATCAGGGGGGAATCTCAAGGTTTCAGTCAGGGGGTGCGATTTGTAAATGTCCACTTATTTATAGAATTCACCATAGTTTTCGTTGTTCTGAGTAACCGGACGAAAAGTTCTTTTTACGCGCGGACCTATCTGCGTTAAGATTTCATAAGGAATAGTGCCAACGTGCTGGGCAATTTCATCAACCGTGATTTCAGTGTTTTCCTGTTTTCCAATCAGAACGACTTCATCGCCGATCGCTACTTTATCTGCAGGTTCCAGTTGCACGACACTTACGTCCATGCAAACCCTTCCGATTATCGGACGGTGCCTCCCACCAATCAACACCTCACCAGTGCCAGAGAGTGCCCGCGGATATCCGTCACCATATCCGATCTGCACCATTGCCACGCGGATTGGATACGGAGCTTTGTATGTCAACCCGTAACTCACGCCCTCTCCTTCCGAGATAGTGCTTATCCAACCGATACGGGCTTTCCATGTAAGAGCCGGTTTGAGTAGAATAGGTTTTTCAGTTGCGGGATAGATACCGTACAGACTCAAACCCGGACGGACGGCATCGAAATGGGATTCACGAACCGCCAGTGTCGCCGCGCTGTTCGCTACATGCACCATTTTCCCGTCGTTGTCCGAAAGGACCGATGAAAATCGCTTTAACTGCACAGAAACGAAACTTTTATCTACCTCATCCGCGGTAGCAAGATGTGTAAAAAGACCCTCTATTTCAAGATACGGCAGGTTCTTCAATTTACTCAGAAACTGCAGTGCTTCCGTCCAGTATACACCACTCCGATTCATTCCAGTGTTGACATTGAGGTGAACTTTCGTAGGGGCAGTCTCTGAAGCAATCTCATTCAACGCTGTCGCGAATTCCCAGTCCCCTATTGAGGGTGTGAGATTGAATTCAACGATAGGTCCTACCTGTGCAGGCAAACAACTAAAGAGGATAAGGATCGGTTTACGTATATCCGCTTCACGCAACTTCATTCCTTCTTCAATGGTCGCGACTGCAAACATATCAGCGACTGGGCGTAATACTTCTGCTACACGGACTGCTCCGTGCCCGTAAGCATCTGCTTTCACGACGGCAATCAGTTGTTTACCCGTGTATCTCTTTATTGTTTCAGCGTTGTGTCGAACTGCCAGCAGATCGATTTCTGTGTGTGTTCGGAGATAAGGCATGTCGTCTGTCTTCTAACCTTGCCGTGTCAGTAAAAGAATTATATCATAACCTATGCAAATTTGCGAGTAGTTTCGATTTGTTGTTGATAGGCTTGCTATTGTGCTTCCTGCTTTTGGGAAGAGGATGCATCCCTTTGGAACCATAGAAATAGCAGGATAAATACGATTGAGTTCGCCAACAACATCGTTGAGATGGCGTTAATCTTTGGTGTAATCCCGAACTTCAGTAGCGAATAGATGTGAACGGACAGTGTCGTATAACCCACGCCAGCGGTAAAGAAAGTGATAACGAAGTCATCAATAGAGAGTGTAAAGGCGAGCAGAGCACCACCGATGATTCCGGGGGCAATCAGAGGGAATGTTATCTGCCAAAATGTCTGCCATTCGTTCGCACCGAGGTCGCGTGCGGCTTCTTCTAATGTGTTATCGTAGCCTTGTAGGCGCGCCCGCACGACGATAGTGACATACGCGATGTTGAAAACGCCGTGTGCAATAATTACAGTGATTAAACCGAGCGGAATACGGGCTTGTACATAAAAGGTCAACAACGCGATCGCCAACACGATATCAGGGATAATAATCGGGAGATAGAGCACTCGGACAAGGGCAGTTCGGAAGCGGAAGCGGTGTCGTTCTATGGCGAGTGCCGCCGCCGTGCCGATAACGGTAGCGATAGCAGTGGCAACCCCGGCTACCATCAAACTATTTCGACAAGCACGCCACAACGCCGCATCCTCGAACAGTTTCGCATACCAACCGAACGTGAAGCCTTCCCAAATAGAAATCTGTTCTCCGCTGTTGAAGGAGAACACCACAACCGCTAAAATCGGCATGTATAAAAAGAAATAAACCAACCCTATGTTGGCTTCAAGAATCCTTCTCATATTTTAATTTTACCTTGCGGTTCGATCAGATAGGTTGAAGGTTTCAATTTCTGCTCCGTATATCCGCCATCCGCTGCGCTTACGGGCTACAATAACCTTGTTTGAGTTGCGGGTAAGTTCGTAGTAGTGCGATTCATCGCACGTTCCAAACGGGTAATAAATAGTTTCCCTACTAAAACAGATAGTTTTATCAGTTGAAACTTGATCTAACAATAGTCCTTGGCTAAGTTTTTTCGTTTGTCCTAACGGGGACTATCAGGTTGCCCCTCATTCTGCTGCAAAGCGCGAAAGTATAGCACAGTGCCGACCAGAACGATGCCCATCAGCATAAACGAGAGAGAGGAACCGAAGGGCCAATCTCGCGCCGTTTTGAATTGTCTCTCAATGACGTTACCGATATAACTCACTTTTCCACCGCCAAGCAGATCCGGCGTTAGGAACGCACCCACCGTTGGAATAAACACCAACATGGATCCAGCGAGGATACCCGGTAAGCTGAGCGGCACGGTTACATGCCAAAACGCGCGCCTCGGCGACGCGCCTAAGTCTTGTGCGGCTTCTAATAGCGACACATCCAATTGCTCCAAAGCGGCATACAGTGGAAGTATCATAAACGGCAGGTACCCGTATACGAGTCCTATCTGCACGGCGAGTGGCGTGTTCAGGAGTTCTAATGGACTCCAATTCGGGAGGACGGCTCCTAAGAGGCTGTTCAGGAGTCCTTCCGTCCGCAAGATGAGTATCCACGCATAGGTCCGTATGAGGAAGTTCGTCCAAAACGGGACGACGACAAGTAGCAATAAAACGTTCCGGTGTTTCGGTCTATAGCGTGCGAGATAGTAAGCGAAGGGGTAACCGAGGAGTAGACAGATGGCAGTGCAGATCAATGCAGTCGATACCGAACGCCAGAGGATACCGAGATACAATCCATCAAACAGGCGTTGGTAATTTTCCAGTGTAAAGTTCCACCGAACTCCGCCATAAGTGCCGCGTTCTATGAAACTGTAAATAAACACCGAAACGAGCGGGAGCAGAAAAAAGCAGATGAGCCAAAAGACAACGGGAAAAAGTAGGATAAGGAGGTGGTAGTTACGACGCATATTCTTTTAAGAACTCTAATTTCAGCCATCACATATAGAGTCCACGCGGACACCGTGTGCTGCAAGTGCTGTCTTAAATTCTTCCCACCCACTATCCTCTGCTTTTAGGATAGGGGCTTCTTGTCCACTATCGCGCTGATAAGTAAGTGAAACAGCAACAAATTTTCGATCTTTTTTATGAAAGTCTTTTAGGGACGCATCATCATTGGGAAACTCTTCAAAATCGGTCCCATTCCCAGCCAATGGTGTGATTGGCACTCTAATAACTATCTCTGAATTCCACATCCCTCTCACCAACTCTTGCCAGCATCGATCTCCGAGTCCGCGTCCCCTCTCATTTAAGTTATTCTTGTATTCTTGAATGATTCGTTTATTGTCATCAAGGAGAATCTTTTCAGAACTTCGAAGAATCTCAGCAAGTCGTGCTTGGCAACGGAGAACGCATTCTTGAGTTGCCTGTGGTGCCGCAGTTCTACCATTCGCCACAACCATCACGTTCGTATCAATTACAACCGCGCCCATTAATCCTCCGTATTCTGCTCTGCCATCCGTTCCCTCTGGGCATCAGTCATAGCAAACATATCGCTCATCACTTCGCCAAAGAAATTTTCGGGCCAATTCTTGATGTTACCGAAATCATCTATTTCCAACCGATCAATTTCAGAAAAACCTTTATCGTTCCGGCAAAAATAGAGAGCGGTCTGGTCAGCGGCAATCTTTTCCTCCGCGACGCGCCGTTGCAACCGTGTCAAAAAATGTTCGCTGTGGCTCTCTATTAAAATCTGGAGGTTGCGTTCCGTGATAGCTTCTATCAACAGATCCGCCAGATCAGCTTGTGCCTTTGGATGCAGATGAATGCCCGGCTGTTCTAAAATCAGGGTTGACCCTTCTGGAACATAGCAACAATGAACCAATAGCGGAAATAAATCACTGACTCCGTGACCCAGGTCAGCTAACGTGACTTCTGTGTTGTTCCGGGTTTTTCGGATGCGAATTTCGTAATTGTTATCGTCTAAAGGGCCTTTCGGGACAAGCGAAAAGGAGTGGGCGAGTTCCAGTTTTTGAAGCCACTTGGATATCCGCTCCTCAATTGAGACTTTTTTTCCGTTGTGGGCAGTTGTTAACTGTCTAACGCGCGCCGAGAGTAGTATGTCAACTGCTTTATTTCCCCACGCATCTATCTCCTTCGGATGTGTCTGTTTCCAATGATAAAGTCGTTGTGGATGGACACGGGTTGGACCAAGATAGTAAACATGCGAAAACAGTTCTTCAAATGCCGATGAAAACTTCCTTAAAAACTTTTCGGACTCGGTTGTTCCTGAGGATAGTACGCCATAACAATTTTCCAATTTCAGTTCGTATTTGTTTCTCAGCTGGTTTGACGAAGATGTATTACCTTCCTCCCAGACTATTTCTGCAGCACCTCTGGGGGTATAACCGTACATAAGTTTTTTAACGGCTAATTTTCCGTTTTCATTTTGAATTATGCTATCGAAAGCAAATCGGTCGATCGTCTGTTTCCACGGGGAACCGTCTTCAGGCATTTCGTAGACAGAGCGGGGATGGGTGAGCTTACAAGCAAACTCAAATCCAAGGTACGATTGGAAATGGTGTCGGTGAATCACTTCACGGAAACTACCAAGATTAACAAGCGAAGTTTCGTCCCCAAAGAAGAGAACTTCCTCTTTCCCAACCGTCTGTTTAAGCAACAATAGCATCTGTAGTAGACTACTCTTTCCAGAACTATTTGTCCCGAAAAAGCCAGTCAAAGGAGCGAGTTTCACTGCACCGCTATCTTGCCAAGATTTAAAGTTTTGCATCCGGATATATGTAATCATCTCTCTGCCTCCATGTTAACCTCCATTATACACAGTTTCATGAGGAAATACAAGGCAATATGAATTACAGAATGGCATGGATTTATGGAACCCTCTTAAAATTCGCGCAATCTGTATCATCCGCGATAATCCGAGATTCAGACAAGCAATCCCACCAAATTTCTGTTTGATTGCAAACGCAAAATAAGATAAACTGATATTTCAGAAGATCACAAGCATAGGGAAACACCCAAGCACAAACAATCGCTCCTACAAGTAAAAAGTGTAATTTCCTCGGCACAAACGTTTAATCCAAAAAACACAACGAGAAGGAGACGGACGTTGGAAAAGATTCGTGAACTGGTGTCTCTGTTAGAATCTGGGATTGAGGACTATGATGCTCAGTTGAAGGTCCTACAGGCCGAACGGCTGAAATATATTCGGCTCTCTATGACAGATGGGTTTGGCACAGAAGAAGGTGATTCTAAGGAATCATGGCTGTTGCACCTCAAGCAGTTGGAAGACTCCCTCAGACTCCGGCGGAGTAGCATACGACAGGCAATTCGGGAAGCCGCAGAAGATATTCAGAAGGAAGAAAAATGAAAGAATATAAACAAAGATGTAGCCTGCAACATCGGCGCAGGCGACTCTACGGAAAAGGGCGTGAAATTATCAATCTACCTGACCGAACCGCAAGGAAAAATTAAAAAATGATATTTAGGTTTAAGTCTCTTAATATAAAAAAATACATGAAATATATGCTGCTCTTGGTATGGTTCTTTATTGCTTGGACGGTAAAGGCTCAAGAAGCGAACAATACTCAAATTATTGAAGAGGCGATACGACATCAGAATTTAGGGCTGGCGTATCTCGAAGAATCCCAACCGTCAAAGGCAGTCGAGGCGTTTACAGCACTTATCGAATTACTCCCCGATGAGTCAATCGGTTACGGGAACCTTGCTGTCGCACACTTGCGCTTACAGCAAGCAGACACCGCCGAAGAATGGGTCAAACGCGGGATCACTGTCGCACCGATGGATAGCCAGTTACACTTTATCTTGTCTGAAGTCTATCAACTCCAAGGACAGAGCGAATTAGCCGTGGAGGCGATGAAAGAAGCCGTGCGGTTGGCACCCGATGAGTTAGAGTTTCGGTATAAACTCGTCCGTCACTATCTGGCACAACGTAACGATCCAGAGGCGCAACGGGGAGCAGTTCGACATTTGCAGGAACTCCATACCCGTTCCCCGGTGAATGTTGTCGTGTTGTTGAAATTGACGCAAGGTCTTTTGGGACAGGAGAAACTTGAAGATGCTGAAAATCTTTGTCAGGAATTGATGCTCTTGTTAGGCGACACTGAACCAGAAAAACTGAAATATCTAACACAAGGGATAACGGCATTACAACAAGGCGACCTAAAGATCGCTACACGAAACATCCGAATTTTTGAGAATGTACAACGAGCAAGCCCACGTTATCAACAGGGTATCGGTGAGCTGGTTACCGACATCCTTGGACACCCGATAGAAACGTTTAGCCCAGGATTCAAGGCTCGAATCACAGCCAAACTGAGCACACCGATTGACGTGACATATGTAGATGTCTCTGAACAGCTTGGGCTTGCCAATGTGAGTGCACCTGTAGGAAGGTCTGCCTCTGTGTCTTTAATTGATTACGATGGCGATGGGAATCTGGACCTGTATATTGCATCAGCGGGTCGCCTCCTTCGGAACACGGGTGAAAATTTTGTGCCTGCCCAACGGTTTGAAAGTGATCTCAGTCAACACGTCGTTGCGTTCGCGGATCTCAATAAAGATGGGACACTGAACTTCTTATTGCCACCTCATGACGCGATAACATATCTGCAAATGGATGCAGATGGCAATTGGGATACCTCTTCACTCATTCAAAATGAACAGACATCAGACGGAACCGAGGTCCTTTTTCCTGTTGATTTTGACCATGACGGCGATCTCGACCTCTTTTCAAGTCGAGCTAACACCACAATGTATCGGAATAATGGCGATGGTGGAGGCGATGTAACTTTCACCGATGTTAGCGAGCAGACCTTTGTGATGTCAGATGCGGATAATGTGTCTTTCGTCCAGCGCATACCATCTGAAGTAGTGTCTGCTGATTTTGATGACGATGGCGATATTGACATCTTTGTGACACATAAAAGAATGGGATGCACGCTTTATGATAACCTCCGTCAAGGAAAACTCCGAGCGGTATCCAATGAAACGGGAATCCCTCAGGATGTGCGTTATTTCGCAGCTGCTGCGGGTGATTATGACAACGACGGCGACGTTGACCTCTTTTTGGCGACAGAAGATTATATCTATCTCTATTACAATAGAGGTGATGGGAGTTTTATTATTGACGCACCGAGTTCAGAAACGAGTGTCCTTGATACGCCACCTACTTTCTTGAAAAATTTAGATTACGATAACGATGGGGCTGTTGATGTCTGGGTTGGTGGGGATAAAGGCATGTTCCTGTTTCGGAACGATGGGACTGGGACTTTTATGGAACCGTATCCCCTAATAGAATCGGTCACACCGACGGGGGATATGATTCTCCAGACCGCAATTGCGGGTGCAGTTGGTGATTATGACAACGATGGCGATCTCGATCTCTTTTTCATCAATACCGATGGACAACTGCGGGCGTTGCAAAACGACGGTGGGAATCAAAACAACTGGATACAGGTACGGTTGGAAGGTATCACTGCGGGAAACAACAAAGTTAATAGAGATGGCATCGGCTCGAAATTGGAAGTGAAGGTCGGCGATCTGTATCAACTCCAATATGTGACAGAACAGGTATCCCATTTCGGATTGGGTGGATTTGATGCCGCAGATGTCGTGCGTGTCGTCTGGACAAACGGTGTTCCACAGAACGTTGTTAAACCACAGGTGAGACAGCGAATTTTGGAAAAACAGGTGCTAAAAGGCTCTTGTCCGTTTCTATATGTTTACGACGGTGAACACTATCAATTCGTCACGGATCTGCTCTGGCGTGCACCGTTGGGACTCGTTACGTCGATGGGGTTTGTCGCTCCTGATGAAACAAAGGATTTCGTGAAGATTTCGGGCACGCAGATACAACCGAAGTCCGGTAAATATTCCATTCAGATTACAGAAGAATTGTGGGAAACCGCCTATTTTGATGAGGTGAAGTTGATAGCGGTCGATCACCCTGAAGACACTGATATTTTCGTGAATGAACAGTATACACCGCCACCCTTTGCAGAGTTCAAGGTTTATGGTGTCTCAGAAAAGAGGTATCCCATATCTGCTGTTGACCATAATGATAAAGATGTGTCCGATGCTTTAAAGGTGTTTGATTACCGCTATGCCGTTGAACATGCTCCTGGACCGTATCAGGGCGTTGTTGAACCGCATGCCATAATCCTTGATCTCGGTAATGTTCCAAACGACACACCACTGACGCTTTTCCTCGGTGGATGGATCTTCCCGACAGATACCAGTATCAATGTTGCCCTGTTCCAAAACCCTGCAATCAATCCTCGTTTCCCCTCCGTTGCCGTGAAGAACGAGAAAGATGAATGGGAAATCGTTATTGATATGATTGGACTCCCCGCAGGGAAAAACAAAACAATCACCGTTGATCTGATGGGTAAATTTCTGTCGGAGGATCGGCGCGTACGGATTGAAACCGATATGCAAATTTACTGGGATACAGCGTTTTTCACTGTCGGTACACAGACGGTTCCGATGGAAATGACGACATTGAACCCGGATAGCGCAGATTTACACTACCGAGGCTTTTCTGAGATGTATCGTCCGAACTCGCATGCCCCGCAACTGTTTGACTATCAAAAGGTTACACAAGCGGCACAGTGGCGAGATTTGGCGGGGTATTACACCCGTTACGGCGATGTCAATTCGTTATTACAGGCGGTAGATGATATGTACGTTATCCTCAATGCGGGGGACGAGATCACAGTGGAATTTGATGCCTCACGATTGCCGACACTAAAAGCAGGATGGGTGCGCGATTTTATTCTCTATAGCGACGGATGGGACAAAGACGGGGACATCAATACACTCACATCGCAAACGGTTGAACCCTTACCGTTTCACGGGATGTCCAAATATCCGTATCCAGAGACTGAACACTACCCTGATGATGAAGTACATCGGCGGTATCAACGTGAATATAACACGCGGCGTGTCGAACACCGATTGCCCCCCTTAGACCCTCGGACGACAAAATAACTTGAAATATACTTCCTCTATTAGTTTTTCTGGAGAAAACCTGTAGCCTATAACATTATCCCGCAAGCCTCTATAGGCTTGCGCTAAGAGGGCGGATATACGGCGAGGCAGGTAAAAGTATTAACCGACTCTACCGAACCGCAAGGAAAATTAGAAATTCTTAATTCGGCGCAAAGGAATGTACAAACCGAACATTGTAAGGAGCAAAATCCCCGCCAGCACCGCATACGGATAAGCCTCTTTTGCGTAGAGCCAACCGCCAAGGAGGGGTCCCAGTATGCGTCCCAGACTCAAGAAAGCGTCCATAATACCGATAGCCGCGCCTTGACCAATCTGAGTCTGTTTGGAAATCCATGATGCATTCGTTGGACGGATCAGCTGATTACCAACGCCAGCAATGGTGAGATAAATGGTGAGTGTTACGAAGGAGTAAGCGTTGAGTAAAAGTGCTATACCTATTCCACTGAGTAGTAATCCGATGAGGATAATGCGCCGCTCCCCCAAGCCGTTTATTAATCTTCCGAGCAAGACCCCCTGTATTGGGACCGCAATCGCACCCATAAACATGAACATCCACCCCATTTCTCTCTCTCCGTAGTTCCAACGATCCTCAATGAACAGTGGGAACGTCATCTCCAATCCTGCAAAGCTGAAGGTTGAGAAAAATGCAACAAGGAAAAGAGGCGTGAGAGGCGATTTCAAGGTTGTCCGACGAAATATCTCGCGTGGAGAGATCCATTCATGCTGATCTTTAATGGTTTCATCAGCGATGTCTTTCTGTAAAGATTCTGGGAGTAGGATAAGCGCGAAAAGGAAGTTAAGTGTAGACAACCCGCCTGCGACAAAGAACGGCATATCGTGACTGCCCATAATACCGCCAATCGCTGGACCAAGAATGAAGCCAAGTCCCATCGCCGCACCCATTAAGCCCATCCCTCTGCCACGCTCTTCTGATGTGGTTATATCTGCGACGTAAGCCATTACACTGGGTAGCACGGCGGCTGAAGCGATACCTGCGGCACTACGGGCGATAAGAAGCCAGACGTAATCTTTTGCCAATCCGAAACCGACTAAAGCGATGGCATTTCCAAGCAATCCAAGCAAAATTGCGGGTTTTCTGCCGTGCTTGTCCGAGAGTCTACCCCAGAGCGGCGCGAACAACAGTTGCATTCCAGAGTAGATGGACATTAATATCGCTATTTCGGTGGTGGTTGCCCCGGTATCTTTAGCGTAATAAGCGAGATTCGGAATGATGATGCCAAACCCGAGCATCACGAAGAATAGGGTTAAGAACAGGAAGAGAAGTCTTGATTTTTCCATCTAAGATGAACGCGAGAATCCGCGATGATGAGTCCATACCTTTTCCGCTCCAGTGGATTACATATTATCGGTAAGGTCCGGGAGCATTTCTATAAATATAATATCTTTTAGTATAACAGGTTTAGCATAAGCATATCAACAAAAAAGGGTAAGAATTCGGCTATCAGTTGTGAAATTTATGTCGATATTTCGCTGGTCGGGTCTGCAACCACTTCACATCCTAATCGTAGGATTTTTAGTGAAAAAGTACAATTTGGAGACACTTCGTCGGAAAATTTATATGGAAATTTTGGTCTGTTTCTGATATTATAAAAATGGTTTCATAGTTCTTAATATATTCAACAATTGAACTCATTAAACATTGGGGGAAAGATGGCAACCGAATTTGTTCATTTACATAACCATAGCGAGTATAGCATGTTGGACGGCGCATGTCGCATTGAGGATATGGTCAATTGGGCAGTCGAGAATGGCGCGCCTGCTGTCGCACTGACTGACCACGGCAACATGTTCGGGGCATGGGAATTATATAGTAAAGCGACAAAAGCGGGGGTCAATCCAATTGTTGGGTGCGAGGTGTATGTTGCACCCGGTAGTCGGCATGAACGCGGGAAGGGGCAGGGCGGTCCCTATCACCTTACACTGCTCGCAGAGGATGCAACGGGTTACCAGAACCTCCTAAAATTAATATCGCTTGGGTACACAGAGGGTTTTTACAGCAGACCTCGCATCGACATGGAAATCTTGCGTGAATATCGGAGCGGGATTATCGCATTGACGGGATGTATCCAAGGACAGGTGCCACAACTTCTCTGTTCAAATCGACGGGAAGAAGGTATCCAAAACTTCAAAACGCTGATGGAGATAATGGGGAAAGATAACCTCTACGTTGAGGTGCAGAATCACTATATAGACAAGGAACTTGAAGCATACCCAGTGATGGTTCAGTTGGCGAAAGAGTTCAATCTTCCACTCGTTGCTACAAACGATTGCCACTACCTCCGTAAATCCGACCATGAGATGCACGATGTGCTCCTGTGTATACAGACGAAAAAGACCGTCAAAGAGCAGAACCGGCTCCGGTTCGATAACCATTTCTATTTTAAAAATGTTGATGAAATGCGGGAAGCACTCAAGGATTATCCACCAGAAGCCATTACCAACACGCTTGAGATCGCGAATCGGTGTAACCTTGAACTCGAATATGGCAAAAACGTGATGCCGGAATACGAGGTACCCGAAGGGCACACAAATGACAGTTACCTCAAAGAACTCTGCTACCAAGGCTTACAAGAAAAGTATGGCAGTGAACTCTCTGAACCCATTCGACAGAGACTGGATTACGAACTGGATATTATTAGCAAAACCGACTACTCAGGTTATTTCCTCATCGTATGGGATTACGTTAAATACGCACACAAACAGGGATATCCTCTCTCTGCACGTGGATCTGCCGCGAGTAGCCTTGTGCTTTACGCCCTTGATGTGATTACCTTCAATCCGATGGATTACGACTGCCTTTTTGAACGGTTTCTAAACCTTGAACGTATTAGTCCGCCGGATATCGATATTGACTTCGCCGATCGTGCTCGTGAACATGTTATCGATTACCTGAGGAAAAAATATGGTGAGGATTCTGTCGGTAAAGTCGCCACATTTGCGACCTTGGGAGCAAAAGCCGCCATAAAGGATGTTGGACGCGCGCTTGAAGTGTCTCTCGAAGATGTTGAAAAGTTAACAGAACTTATTCCGTCGACCCCTGGAATAACGATTGATGAAGCCTTGGAACAGGTGCCTGACTTTCAGAAACTCGCTGATAGCCCTGAAAATAAAGAATTGATGGATCTCAGTAAATCTGTCGAAGGGATGAAACGGCACGTCTCTTGCCATGCCTCCGCGATTGTCGTCTCAAACGGTCCGTTGACGAACTTCGCCCCGCTATTCAAGGATAGACATGACCAAGTCGCCACGCAGTTTGAAGGGAAAACGGTTGAGGATGTCGGTATCGTTAAATTCGATTCTCTTGGCTTACGGAGTCTTACCGAGACATACGACTGCCTACAGATGATTAAGGCGAACCACGGTAAAGCAATTAAGTTGGAGGAGATACCATTTGATGATGAAAAAACGTATTCTCTGCTCAGTAGAGGGTTAATCAAGGGCTTATTCCAATTGGAAGCCTCTCCGGGTATGTATCGCGTTGTCACGCAACTGAAACCCGATAACTTTGAACAGTTCTCCGCTATTCCTGCGCTCTATCGTCCAGGTCCACTGGAAAGCGGCATGATGCAACAGTTCATTGATCGAAAGAATAAACTCAAGCCTGTAGAACATATTCACGAGTCGCTTAAGGATGCTCTCAAAGACACCTACGGTGTGTGTGTCTACCAGGAACAGGTGATGCAAATCGCTCGCGATATGGCGGGCTTTACGCTCGGTGAAGCAGACATACTCCGTGCCGCTATGGGAAAGAAGGACGTGGTGCTGCTCGAAGCACAACGTGATAAATTTATTGAAGGGGCATCGGAAAATGGTATCGCTAAAAAAGAGGCGGAAAGGATATTTGACCTGATCGAACCCTTCGCACGTTACGCCTTCAACAAATCGCACACCGTCGCGTATTCGATGTTATCGTACCGCATGGCGTATCTGAAAACGCACTATCCACACGAATTCATGGCGGCAATGATGACGGGTGAGGCAGGCGATTCGTCGAAGATTACCGGATACCGTACCGAATGTAAAAAGCTTGCTGAATTTCTGGAAATGGAAATCAATCTTTTACCGCCGGATGTCAATAGCAGTCGGAGAGAATTTACGGTAGATGGCAACGATATTTGCTTCGGGCTTGTTGCAGTCAAAGGCGTTGGCGATAACGCGATAGATGCTATCGTGGAAGCGCGAGAACAAGGCGGTTCATTTACATCGTTAGAGGATTTCTGTGAAAGCGTGGATATGAAACAGGTTAATAAACGTGCTGTTGAGAGCTTAATCCTCAGCGGCGCATTTGATTCACTTCAGGGACACCGCGCACAACATATCGTCAATTTAGACAATATTATGAGAGTGGCGCAAAACGCGCAAGCAGAACGGGACCGCGGACAGATGAGTCTCTTTGGCGATGGAGAGGAAATGCCAACAGCGACTGTAACGCTCACTGATGCTCCGAAATATGAGCCGTTGGAACGGCTGATGCGTGAAAAGGAACAACTCGGTTTCTATGTTTCCGGACATCCGCTTGAAGAATATAGCGACATCATTGAAAACTACACGAGCGCAAGCACCCAAACCCTCGTTCAACATCGTATTGATTCCGAGGTTGATGTAGCGGGATTGATAACGGAAGTTAAAAATATTACCACCAGAAAAGGGGCTCCTATGGCGGTGATCGGATTAGAGGATCTGGAAGGCGCGATAGAGGTCGTTATTTTCCCAGAGGCATACAAAAAAGCGGGAGAACTCGTTGAAGGTCGGGTCGTTTGGATTCGTGGGAAAGTCAATGTTAATCAGAACAGTCGGAATCGGAGATCTGAAAATGGCGACACCGAGAGGGAAGAACGCCAGATACTGGCAGATCGGATAATAGATATAGAGTCTGTGAGTGAACAACAGACATCTGCGCTTGAAGTAACGATTCCAGAGTCTGATATTGAGAATGTCGAGAAATTGGAAAGGCTTCAAGAAATTGCGCGTGCTAACAAAGGGGATTTGGATCTGATTCTGCGTCTCATGAGTCCTCGTTACGGTGAAGTTATCGCACGGTGCGCGCAAAAGTATAGTGTGGCAAATGAACCGCAGGTTATTGAACAGGTTGAAGGGTTATTTGGGGAAGATTGTGTCAAACTGAGCAACCGCACGATACGCGGAAATAAAAGCCGTACCTCACAGATGGATTTTGTGTAATTTCCGTAGGTTACGCTTTGTACGCACGATTGTTTGATCGTATAGAAGGTTTTTTGTTCTCCCGGGAGGAAAAGTTAAAAATATGCAATATCGTACACTCGGTAAAACAGGTCTGAGCGTATCAGAGATCGGGTATGGTGGTGGTAGGGTCCGCCCGGAACACGATGAAACATCACTCGTCAACATGCTCCATTACGCCATGGATTCTGGGCTTAACTATCTCGATACTGCCCCCGATTATGGGGGTGGCTACAGCGAAACAATTATCGGTAAGGCGATTGCTGGACGGCGGGAATCATGTATCGTCGCTACTAAGACGGAAGCCTATGATCCAGAGGGCATCGCTGCTGACATAGAGGGCAGCCTCCAACGACTCGGCACCGATTATATTGATGTCCTGCAATTCCACGGTGGATGGTTCTACGCGGACGACACAGAACTAATTCTGAACGGTGGTGGGTTGGCCGCGTATCTCAAACTCAAGGAAGAAGGCAAGGTCCGATTTATCGGATTTTCGGCAGACGGTCCCTCCGGTGGCACTGAGCAACTGATTGCTACGGGTGCGTTTGACATGATGCAGATCCATTACAACCTAATGTATCAGAGCACTTGTGATGCGTTTGGCAGACGGGGTGTCATCCCAGATGCAGTCGCACAAGAGATGGGAATTGTACTGATGCGCTCTACCACCAGTAATGCGTTCCAGAATCTCATGAAGCACTGCTTCCCCAATGAGATGGCGAATGTTGATGTAGACAGTTTTTTACTCAACTATTCTATTTCTAACCCGCTGGTGAACGTCGCCCTAATGAGCCTGCAGAGTCTTAACGATGTGGATTGGACAAACGCTGTCTCCGACAATGTCGATGCCCGATTAGATTTACGTGCAGTTCATGGACGATAGTCAAACTCTTTCCACTGGTAGGTGCGGTTTCTAACCGCACTCCATACGCTAAAGCAACGCTCTCTGTAGGAGCGAGCTGTGCTCGCGATTCCGTCATCTACCTTCAACTCGGAATCCGCGGTGGTCTTTCATCTACCGATGCCTCCTCCTTGCTCAACACCTCTATGAGTCGATACTCATACTTTCCCACATCTTGAATATCTCCGCTGTACTCATGAAGACTGACCTTCAGCGTCCAGATGAACCCCGGTTCAAAGTCGAACCCTCGTATCCCGTCATAGAAAAATTCCCACCTCTGGTTTTCCTCGTTGAATTCAAGATAGCAATCTGATCCAGAGAAACTTGGGCACTCTGTTCTATAGGGTCCGATTATCAAAATCTCAGTGTTGCTACCACATCGTGAAATCCAAGACCCGGGACATGGGTTCTTAAATTCCGAGTCGGTTCCACATCCGATGATGAGGAAAGTCAGAATAATTAGGGCTGTGGTGTCTTTGGGGAATAGCAAATTTTTTTCAACAATCTGTTCAAATGCGATGGGCAGTTGGAGACCCTATTCGCACACAGTAAAGAACAGCCTCAGGATGCTTTTCAAGAAGAGCCATTGAGGATGTCACTTCATCAGCATTAATCTCATAGGCACCTGTTTCAATGTCAATAGACAAAAACTTGCCTTTGTGCTCCGATTCAACTTTTTCGCGGAGTTGTTGCTGATAGATCTGTTCACCGCGGGCGGCGATAGTCCCGTGGGGGTAATCGGAATATGGCATTGTGATCCTCCTTTTAGTCAAGTTCTCTTTCTAAGGTGCGATTGGGAAACCGCACCTACCATAGTTGGGAAGATCAATTAGGCAGACAGGAAATTCCGAATGACGTAATCCAGAATCCCACCGTGTTTGTAGTATTCCACTTCTACAGGAGAGTCAATTCTGATTAACAGCTCCGTTGTTTGTGTCTCACCGTTTGCGCGGACGATGTTCATCGTTGCCATCTGTCCCGGTTGGAGATCTTCGGCGAAGCCTGTGATGCTGATAATTTCGCTTCCGTCAAGGTTGAGCGTTTGAACGTTCTCTCCGGGCTGAAACTGCAAGGGTAAGACTCCCATCCCAATGAGATTACTCCGGTGGATGCGCTCGAAACTCTCTACAACAACGGCCTTGACTCCCAAGAGTTTAGGTCCCTTCGCCGCCCAGTCGCGAGAACTTCCCATACCGTAGTCCTGTCCAGCGAAAATAACGGTTGGGACGCCGTTTTCGTTGTAGTCGAGTGCCGCTTCGTAGATAGTCGTTTGTGTGCCTTCAGGATACTGAAGTGTCCATCCGCCTTCTATATCAGGGGTCATCAGGTTACGGACACGCCGATTGGCGAACGTGCCGCGGCTCATCACACGGTCGTTCCCACGTCTGGATCCGTAGGTATTGAAGTCTTGGGTTTCGACGCCGCGTTCTTGGAGGTATTCTCCTGCGGGGCTTGCGGCGGCGATCGCACCTGCTGGGGATATATGGTCGGTGGTGACAGAATCTCCAAAGATACCGAGAATACGGGCATCCACAATATCTGAAATAGGCACAGGTTCGCGGGCAAACCCTTCAAAGAACGGGGGATGCTGGACATAGGTGCTTCTCTCGTTCCACGGATAAAGGACTCCCGTCGCGCCTGCGAGTTCTTCCCATTCCGGTGCTTGATTACCGATTGATTCATACATCTCTCGGAACGTCCGTCGATCGACTGCGGCAGCGATCATCTCGGTGATCTCTTGGCGGGTGGGCCAAATGTCCTTTAGGTAGACAGCCTCCCCTGCGTCGTTGTGCCCAAGAGGTTCAGTCGTGAAATCAATATCGATCCGTCCCGCGACACCATAAGCAACGACGAGTGGCGGGGACATGAGGAAATTGGCTTTTATCTCTGGATGTACGCGTGCCTCAAAGTTTCTATTTCCACTGAGAACGCTTGCGGTAACGAGATTTCCTGCGTCGATTGCTTCTTGAACCACGTCGTTAAGCGGACCACTATTGCCGATACAGGTCGTGCATCCATAACCTACAACGTTATAGCCGAGTTCTTCTAAATAGGGCAATAGACCGGTATTCTGTAGATATTCGGTGACGACGCGCGAACCCGGAGCTAAACTGGTCTTAACGTAATCGGGGACACGCAACCCTTTTTCCACAGCCTTTTTCGCGAGTAATCCGGCACCGATCATCACGGAAGGGTTACTTGTGTTTGTGCAGCTGGTAATTGCCGAGATAACAACCGATCCGTGGGTTATGCCGTCGCTATCGTCTACGCCTTCTGTTATACCAAATCCATCTTCAGCTACAGGACGTGCGAGGAGTTCAGTAAAGGTGTTTTTGACATCCGACAAAGCGATCCGATCTTGTGGTCGTTTCGGACCAGCGATACTCGGTTCAATATCGGCGAGATCGATTTCAAGAACATCGGAGTACGTAACATCTCCGAGGCGTGGAATACCGAAGATACCTTGGGCTTTGAGATAAGCCTCTACCATGTCAACGTGTGTTTCGTCGCGCCCAGTGAGACGGAGGTATTGCATCGTCTCTGCGTCGGGTGGGAAGAATCCGATAGTTGCGCCGTATTCTGGACACATATTAGAGAGTGTCGCTCGATCCGGTAGAGAGAGTGCTTCTACACCTGCGCCAAAGAATTCCACAAACTTGTCAACAACTGCCGCGGCTCTGAGGCGTTGCGTCACAGTCAAAACCAGGTCTGTTGCGGTCACCCCCTCACGAAGTTCGCCTTTCAAATGAACGCCGAGGACTTCCGGGGTCAATATATAAACGGGTTGCCCTAACATCGCGGCTTCCGCTTCTATGCCACCTACGCCCCACCCGACGATACCTAAGCCGTTAATCATTGTGGTGTGTGAGTCGGTGCCGACAACGGTATCTGGATAGGCGAGGGAATCTTCTGTCATAACGACTTTGGCGAGATACTCCAGATTCACCTGATGTACAATGCCGATAGAGGGTGGGATGATATTGAATTTTTCAAACGCCTGTTGTCCCCATTTGAGGAACTCGTAACGTTCCTTGTTACGCTCAAATTCCCGTTCGGTGTTGAATTGAAATGCGTTCTCTGAACCGTAGGCATCGACCTGGATGGAGTGGTCGATGACTAAATCAACAGGGACGAGGGGTTCTATCATGCCGGCATCACCGCCAAGTTCTGCAACAGCAGAACGCATCGCGGCAATATCAACAACGAGCGGAACGCCTGTGAAGTCTTGTGCGACAACACGTGCCGGTTTGAAGGGAATCTCCAAGGCTTTTGGAGATTGGGCGTCCCAATTTGCCAAATTTACAATATCCTCGTCTGTAATTTGGTGTCCATCGTAATTTCGCAGTAATGATTCGAGTAAAATACGGAGACTGACGGGCAAGGTGGCTGTCGATCCGATACCTGCTTCATCTAAGGCAGGAAGCGAATAATAGGTGCACGCAAACCCATCGCCTTCAAGGGTTCGGTGCGTATTAAATAAATTGTGAGCAGGGTGGGGCATCTGCTGACTCCTTTGTGTTGTCCATTGTTTTCTATTATTTTACCACAGGTCAGGGCTATATTTCAATTGTTTTGGAGGGAGGGCTTTTGAAGGGTTGAAGGGTCGCCGATACACTGCTTATCTTTTCTCTTGAAACTTCATAATTTCATCAAGTTGCTGACGAGCATGGACGACGATAACGTTTTCAGGGTAGTCAGTAATAAGCGTGGTGTAAGTGGCAGCGGCGTTGGCATAGTCGGCTTTTTGTCGGTAAATTTCAGCGATGTTCACGAGTGCCTTCGGGACGCTGAGACTCTCTCGCACAACTACTTGTTCGTATGCGTTGATCGCCTCAGTATCTTTAGCTTCTTCGCGATAGATGTCACCGATGAGAAGCCATACCGTATCAACGATAGTCGCTTGTGGATAGGTTTCAAGGGTCCGTTCGCACTGTTGTAGTGCTTCCGCAGTCTCTCCGTTTAGATAGAATTGCACAGCAGTCGCATAATCCGTGAGTGGAATTTTGAGGTAATCGGCATGATTTTGGATGAGGACTATCCGCTCAAGGGCATCGTTTGTGAGCTGATCGGATTTTGAGATTTGAATGACTTCGTTGTATTCTTTGGCTGCCTGGTCGAAATCAGCAGAAAAGAAATAGGAATCACCAATCAGTTTGCGGGCAACGGCGCGGAAACGGTTGGGGCGGTTGGCGATCGGTTCGAGGACTTCTCTCGCAAGTGTATAGCGTTTCAGCAAGACATGACATTCTGCCAGACCTAATTGTGCTTCTACCAATTGGGTAGTAACCAAACGTTGTGTGAGCAGGACTTGGAAAGTTTTCTGAGCGACTTTCGGCGCATGGACGCCGTGCAGTTGTAGCTGCCCAAGTAGCAATCTATTTTTGACAGAAGCCTCGCGGTTGGAAACCAACTCTTCTAAAAGCGTGATGGCATCGTTCCACTGCTCCATTTTTTGGTAGAGTGCGGCAAGTTGAGCACGGACGTTTCTTATACGTGTGCTGTCTGTTGAGCCTGATATCAGTGCCTTATAGAAATCTATGGCTTGTGGATTCTCGTTGCGTTCTAACATTCGTGCGTGTGTCTCTAATGCTATATCGGTGTGTGTCGGATAGTTTCGATGGAGTTGTGTGAACGTTTCAAGTGCTTGGGACACTTTTCCAGCATGAAAATAGAGTTCTCCCAAGGTCATGGCGATGTTGGCGTTTTGTGGATTTTGTGCCCGTCGTTTCTCAAGCCGAGCGACGAGTTTATCGTGGATTGGTTTGTAGTAATCACCTTCATAGATTTCTTGCATGGCATTCCAGATGGTTTCGCGTTGATTCCCTGTAAGCCCAACCTTTTGCAAGGCATCAATATAGACCTCGGCGGCTTGTTCAATTTGTCCTTGGATCTTGTACGCTGCTGCCAATTGCGTATAGAGGTAACTGTCTTTTGGACTTAAGCGTATGGCTTGCTGATATGCGGTGATTGCTTCTGGATACATCTTATGGGAGAGATAGATTGCTCCAAGTTGTTTCTGTTGGTCAACTTGATTCGCCTCGTCTGCGGTTATTTTTTCCCATTCGGCTACGGCTTGTGTGGTTTTACCAGTTTCGGCATAGAGCGTGCCTAATTTCCTACGAAGATTCGTATTATTCGGATTTCGTTCAAGTGCCTTCCGGTAGAGTGTTAGTGCTTTCGGATAAGCGTTTTGGTGCTGGTAGAGTTCCGCTAATTGTTCCAACAGTGTCATATCATCGGGGTAGCGTCGCATGCGTTCTTGAATCAGTTTTTCAGCCTCTGTGTAGCGTTGGTTGGTCATGTAAAGCTGGGATAGGCTGTTGAACGCACTCACGCGGTAAGGTGAGTGCGGAAAATTGTCAAGAAAGTACTTGTAGCTATCCATTGCTTCCTCGGATTTACCTTCTGCTTGCTGGTATTTTCCAAGGAGATAGGCGGCTGTCGCGGCGGAAGTTGTATCGGGGTGTTGCTTGAGAATCTGTTTGCACTGCCTGATTGCTTCTCTGAACTGGTAGCGCTGCCAGTAGAGGTTTCCTAACCGATGCACAGCCTGTGTCGCATAAGAACCGTTAGGATTTTCGTCAACAATTTCTTTGAAGACTCGCTGTGCGGCAGGATCCTCACCGACCTTGGAATAACTTTGTCCTAACATCAACCGAATCGAATCCTTTTGACTCTGCCGAAGCGGGATATACGTCCCGTCCGTCTTCGGTATACCCTTTTCAATCAAGTCCTCGTACGCTTTTATCGCTTCCGTATACCGTCGTTCGTGGTAATGGTCATGTGCGGCTTCTATTGGGTCTAACATCGGATTCACACTTGGGGTGATCGGGGTAACTTCGACTTGGGCGAAAGTATATAAGCCATCTCCAAGTGTAAGATGAGAGAACAGGAATAGAATAACAAGAAAGGTGACTCGTTGTTGCATTGTAGTGTCCATTTTTTCTGAATGCCATATCTCGATTTGAAAGATGCTGTGTTTGCGCAGTCTTATCAGGATAGACACGTGTTAACTATCTCCTGAAGTGTTCGCGTTTCCATCTCTAATTTGAGTTTTTCAACTTTTTCACTGCCGAGTTCTGCCGCTAATGCCTGGATAGCGTTATTCACTGCCTCTGCATAAAACGATGTTGTCGCGTCTGTTTCGGCGTAGATTGACGCGGCTTTAAGTAAGAGGCACAAACTCTGTTCAAATTCGCCTTCCGCGTGAGCTAACTGTCCGAATTGATAGAGCGAATCTGCGATCTCATGGGGGTTTCCGTTCTCTTTGCGGTACTCCAGACTTTCTGTATAGTAGTGCCGTGCTTCCTCGTGTTTACCGTGGCGAAGTGCTACCTTGCCAAGGCTGTCCAGTAGATAAGGAAGCCCCACGTTGGAAGTAGAGAAGTCGCGGCTGAGACGTAGACTTTCTGTATAGTAGCGTTGCGCTTCCTCTCGTAGACCTTGCTGGTTCGCAGTTTTCCCGAGATTATTGAGAGCGTATGCGATACTCAGTTTATTTCCAAGTTCGCGAGCGAGGCGCAGGCTTTCGGTATAATGCAGTTTCGCATCTTCAAAATGGCGACGATTATATGCCGTGCTTCCCAGATTGTTTAGTACAGAAGCGATATGCCATTTGTCGCCTAATCCCTTCGCTATTTCTAAGGCTTCGGTAAAGTGTGTATCCGCCTCTTTAGGTTTTTTTTCATACCGTGCGATAACACCGAGCTGATTTAGTGCCTTGACGACACCGAGTTGCTGCCCGATCGTTCTGAAAACATGTAAGGCGTTTTCGCATAATTGCCGGGCAGTTTCACATTCCTGTTGTTCATTATAGAATGTTGCGAGAGCCACTCGAAGTCCCGCTATTGTCAGTTGGACCGACACTTCGTTCGTTTCAGGCGTGTCCTCTAATCCTTGATGTTCGTCGAGTCGTTGGCACAGTTCGGCCTCTGCTTGTTTCAGCCATCCCAATCCTTCAGTCCATAACCCGTGTATATAGAAAAATTTCGAGAGAGCAGCAGCAAGTTGCCCAAACAGGAGCCATTCATTATTCTCCTGCGCAAACCCAAAAACAGCACGAAAGTTATCGAGCTCGATTGCCATTTCTGAGAGTGCCTCGGCCTGTTCAGGACCCTCGAATTTTCTACTTTGTTCTTGTGCTAACGTGAGGTAATAGTGGGCATGTGCCCCTCTGAATCCAGTGGGCTGTTGCTTCTCCCGAAGATACAATTGTAACGGAGCGGGGAGTCGATAGCGGGTTCGCGTCAGATGTTCTTCAGTCACGAGTAACGATTTATCGTGGAGATTAAAGATGAGGTCAATTGTCTCTGTATAGGGCAAATCCTGTTCTGTCTGAACACACACTGAACTACAGATAGTTTCAGCGGCTTCCAAGAAGAATCCGCCTGAAAAAAACGCGAGTTGACAGAGCAGAAGTTGTTCTTCAGGCTCTAAAAGTTTGTAGGACCAGTCAATCACCGCATTAAGGGTTTGGTGCCTCGCTGGTACGTCCCGATTACTGGTTGAAAGAAGGGCAGATGGCTTATTCGAGAGTGAGTTGTCAAGTAAGGCTCTTAAGCGATCAAGAATGTTTTGCGGCGTCATACCCCGGACGCGCGCTGCGGTAAGTTCAATCGCGAGGGAGAGTCCTTCAACCATACGGCAAATCGCACCAATCGCTTTGGCGTTGTCAGTTGTGAGTTGGAAGTCGGGCGCGACGGCTTCTGCTCGCGCCAAAAAAAGTCGGACGCTTTCGTAATGCTGGAGGGCTTCATAATCCGCATCTTCAGATGGGGTAGATAAGGGAGGCACGATGAATCGTTGTTCACCTGCAATCTTTAAGGGTTCCCGCGATGTGGTTAAGCAGTGTAGGGTCGGACCTCTGAGCAATAAGGTTTTGATATCTTGGGAGGCTTCCATCAAGTGCTCAAAATTGTCCAACACCAATAGAAGTGTTTTTCCTAAAAGATATGAAACGACCTGTTCCAAGACATTCTGCGTTGGTTTCAACGGAATAGCGAGTACCGTCGCGATCTCCGTGATGACATGCGTAGGTTGCTTCAAATCAGCTAACGCTATAAACCATACACCATCAGGATACGTATCATGAAGCTCCGTTGCGACCTGTAGGGCAAGACGCGTTTTGCCGATACCGCCAGGTCCAGTCAGTGTCACCAGTCGTTCCCGCTCATCGGTGAAATACTCTACAATACGACGGACTTCGGCTTCTCTACCGATGAAACTGTTTATAGGTGCTGGTAAGTTATTGGGTGAATTGTTAACGGTTTTCAGGAGTGGGAACTCGGTTTGTAGTTTGGGAATAAGAACAGGGTTGGCAGATTTCTCATCCTGCGATATGTTTTCTTGTCCTTCTTTGTTGAAGACTTCTTGCCATCGTTCTTCACTCGTAATTTTTAAAATGGAAGCCTGCGGTGCGAGGAATTGAAAAATCGCTTCTGGATGTTGAATATTTTTCAGTCGATGTGTACCGAGTGCAACAAAACTGCCGGATGGAAATTGTGTTTTAACGAGTTCGTGCGTCACAGCGGAGAGCAGGATCTGTCCACCGTGTCCTGCGTCCGTAATTCGCTTGGCAAGATTTGCGGCCATCCCATGATACTTGTCATCCAATAGAATCATATCACCCGTGTGAATACCGATACGGACGCGTAACGTCTTGATATTTTCATGCCACGGATATGCCTTGAGTACTAACTGTATCTCAAGCGCACACATAACGGCGGCACTTGCCGTAGGAAAAGCAAAGAAAAGAGCGTCCCCTTCATTTCCCATCTCTGTGCCACCCCACGCCGAGTTTGCAGTCCGCAAAATCGTGTTATGTGTATTGATGACCTCCGTCATAACCTCATTGCCGTGCGCCTCCCAAAGTAGTGTTGAACCTTCAATGTCGGTAAACATAAGAGTGAGGGTGCCGACTGACGAATGTGACTGTGGATTGTGCGTTGACACAGAATTATCTTTCTTCAGATCCATCGTTCCGGATTTCCCAAAGGCTTCAAAGTATTACAGCATCGCGAGATTTGTGAGCAATGCCATACCGTAAATCATACAGGTTTCGTCAATATCGAACTGTGGATGGTGACACATATTTACGATGCCTTTCTCTTCATCACCTGCCCCTACCATCACGAAACACGCTGGAATTTTTTGTGAGTAGTATCCGAAATCCTCGCCTCCAAGTATCGGGGACATCGGGAATATGAGATTCTCCTCCCCAACTAATCTTTGTGCTGTGGAGATAGCTGTGTTGACACACGGTTCGTGGTTGTAAGTTACCGGATACCCTTCTTGGTAGTCGAATGTATAAGTGGCGTTGTGTGCGTTTGCTAATCCTGCGAGAATACTCTCTAATTGTCCTCGGACTCGTGTCTGCACCGCTTTTTGAAGTGTGCGGACTGTCCCGCCGATCAAGACTTTCGGAGGGATAACGTTAAGTGCCGCCCCTGTAAGTCCGTTCTGCAAGTTTGCATCGCCTCCATGGAGTTGTGTGACGCTGATGACCGCCGAATCCAATGGGTTTACGTTTCTTGAAATGATAGACTGGATCGCTGTCACAAACTGCGCACTCATCACAATTGGATCGACAGTGAGATGTGGAAACGCCGCATGGCCACCTGTGCCGGTGAGTGTGATTTGAAAGGTGTCAGACTGTGCGAGCATTGGACCATGACATGTCGCGTATTCTCCGACAGCAAAGAGTGGAAAGACATGGATCCCGTAAATTTCATCTACGTCTTCCAACGCACCGTCTGCGATCATCGCTGGTGCGCCGCCGGGAGCGGCCTCTTCGCTCGGTTGAAAAATAAATCTGATGTGTGTTTTGAGGCTACTTCGGAGTTCTGATAGGATTCGGGCTGTGCCGATGAGCATTGCCGTGTGTGCATCGTGTCCACAGAGGTGTGCCTTTCCATCGATCTTAGATTTAAAGGGAACATCGGTGAGTTCTTGAATCGGAAGCGCGTCCATATCTGCGCGTAAGGCGATACGTCTTGTTGCTCCCGGCACCTCTAAATCTCCGACAACTCCTGTCCTACCGATACCCGTCTTGACAGGGATTTCGAGTGCCTCCAGTGCATCGGCGGCGATACCTGCTGTGCGGTGTACATCAAACCCCAATTCAGGATACTGATGTATGTCCCTTCGGATGGCAACGATGTCATTGAAGTGGTGGCGACACTGTTCAAAAATCTGGTTTTTCATTTTACCTTGCGAGTAAGTCATAGTATCTGTGCATTTAGCGATTTTCGTATTCAAATCGCTACGCCGTTGTTGCAGGCTTCGGTTTTGGTTTAATATAAATGAAATTGAGAATCAGAGTTCCCTGCTACAGGTTGTTCCAGCAGGACTGGGCATGTAAAGTTAGAACGTTAATGTCCGGCGCAGGATACTTTGATGCCCGTGGTCGTTTTCAAGTCGGTAGATGATAGTATAAACTCCCGGTAGTGTCAGAAAAACGCCACTGTCCAAGACAGGTCTCAATTCTACTACTGTTGAACTATCATCTGGAATAATTTTTTTCTCAGTAAATGGACCGTAACACCTTTCTCCTAAAGGGTTAAGGACTTTCCATGTCAAGATAAGTTGCTTAGGACGAGGTGGGTTATTGATGTAGACGGTAATTATATCGTCCATCTGCCCGTTTTCAAGATTGAGTGTGCCTAATTTGGAGAACAACTTCACTGTTAAAGTGAGTGGCGGTATGTATTCCAGATATCCTCTACCGGGAATAGCACGCCATGTGCCCCCCGTTGCGAGCGCGATCTGTCGGATCGGTAAATAGTCTATTCCGATCACATCAACACGAACTTGCGCGTTTTGTAGGGTTTCGATAACCTGATCCAAACTATAAGCAGACTTTCCATTGTAGTCGGCATCGTGAAAAGCCCCGTCACTCGCGAGTAAGATGAATCGCTGCGCACCTTTTCGGAATTTGGTCTCTGTTACCGCAGTCATGAGTCCATCTAAACCGGCTTCTGCGATGTCTCCACCGCCGTCAACGCCTATCTTAAAAAGCCAGTTTTTGAATGTTCCGAGATCGTCAGTGCGTCCATATTTCCTTGTTTCATCCGTGAAGGTCACCAACCCAAAAGTGGCATCGTGACCTTCCCGCTCGAATGCCTCAAATAGAAAATCGACGTAAGCGCGAATCCCACGGATGTTATCTGTCATACTTGCCGTTTCATCAAGAACGAAAACAACATCAACTTTTTTCGTTACGCTTGCTTCTGCGAGTGTTCGGGCAATGTCTTTCATCATATAGACGAAAACGCCTCCTACATTGCCACCCCCGGAGGCACCACCGCCTCCCCAAGAGTTGCCCATGCCAGTAGCTCGGAGCGCGTCCCCGCGTTCGCTACCGTAGTGAATCTTCGGTGCATTAACAGTTGGCGAGGTGCCAGTTAATAAGGTCTTATTGGTATCTAAAGAGACTGGGTTGGTTTCCCCTTGCGGTGCCACGTAGTCTGTTTCCGGTGTGGAGGGCAGAGACACGGTAGGCTGATCGAGTGATTGCACTGCTAATCGGTTTTCAGGAGCATAACCAACTGGTTTCCCCACGACAGGATTCAATTGCGATAATCCATCTCCGATCTGTTGCGCTTGATTAGCATTTTCCTGTCTGCGTGTTTCAGATTTTGAAACTTCTGGGGTGTCTTGAGTTCCAAGTTGCCAAGCCGCGCTCAAGCCTGCTTTCGGTTTCGGTGGCGGTTTGGGTTTCTCTTTTTCGACGACGGGTGGTGCCGGTTCAACAACGGGTAGTTGTTTAATCGGAAGTGGCGGTCGTTCAACGTGGGTTATCGAAGCTTCTATTTCGTCATAGAACGGCAGTACAGGAACTTGCTGGGGAGCCACCCACCACATTATTAATAGCAGTGTGACGTGGATGATGAGTGAGTATATTAGATATGGAGAGGTTGTCTTTCGTTTCAACATCTATATCCACCTGTTACTGTAGGGGAATTACAAATGAAATTCAACCACATCCCCATCGTGAATGACATCATTGCGACTGACAGACTGCCCATCGTGCCATTCGGGTCCCCATATCCGCGCGAACCTGAATTCGGCGAAATCTTTGTGTAACTCCATAGCGGCATCAAGCACGGTTGAACCTATCGGGAGAACGATGGGATCATCACGTTCTATGGCTTTGCCGGGTGCCTTGGGATAAACGCGCAAAATGTCCAATTCCGTATAGATTACTTGCGATAAGGTTTCTTTACCTTCACCCGTTTCGGCAGAAATCGGATGGATTTGAAACGTATCGTCGTAGAATTCTTCGAGAATTTCCAACCGCTCTTCTGCGCCTCTCGCGTCGAGTTGATTCGCGATGATGAGATGTCCATTTTCCGGGGTTTCGCAGTCTGCCTCTTTAAGGAACGCCACCACCATATCGAGGTCATCCAATAGATTATCGCTCGCGAGGCTTACAATCGGCAGAACCAAGTCAGCACTGCGAGTGAGTGTCAGGACTGTTGATGAAATGAAATCCAGCAAAATAGAAGGTGTATCAATGAGTTGGAATTGGATGTTTTCATAGCGGAGCATTCCGATCGTTGGCAGGGTTGTCGTATAAGGGGTTGGCGACACCTCTGGTTTGGCGTTCGTAAAGTTTGATAGAATTTGTGATTTACCGCCGTTCGGTGGTCCTATAAGAACTATCTGTCCGGCTCCCTGCTTTGGAATGTGTTCGCTATGGCTTCTTTTACTGGCTCCCTTACCCCCCTTTTCTGAAGGATCTCTTTTGTGACTGGCGATACGGCGACGAATATCAGAGACCACCTTTTCTGAACCTTTATGTTTCGGAATGATACGTAACATTTCCTCTAATAGGCTCAGTCGCTCTTCATCCGTTTTCGCGGCTTCATGCTGGTGCTTGAGTTTATAGTAGGTCGGGGGTAGATTTGCTGGCATTCTTTCAATTATTCCTTAAATTGAATGGCTCTGGTGATTTGGTTCTCTCCTATTTACAATGCCAATAGAATCTGTTATAATATGAAACAATTCTTAAATAGGGTACCCAATTTTCGTTCTTATGTCAAGGCAATTAAGACGAAGCCTACACGCCTCTCTAAAAAGACACGTAATTCTCCTACTTGTTGTATTTTTTCCCTTTCCTATCATGGCAGAAGAGGGTAATCACACCTTGAGCCGTGGGGACGAGCTACTCACGTTCGTGCAATCCGATGCGCTTGAGGCACAGGTCATGGCGTTGCAGGAGAATTCTGCATCTGGGCATAACTTACGGCCGCATCGCACACGCAGCGCACACCATCGCGAGGCGACGGATGACGTTGTGCATTACATTATGCGTCAGTTTCGCCGCTCTCCCCGTTTGGAAGTCAGTGAGCAGGTGTTTGGTGGCATCAGAAACGTAACGGCTGTCCTGCCAGCGCTGTCAACTTCATCCAGCAACCGTGTCTTTATCATCTGTGCACATTATGACACGCAGGCTGTGCGCGAACCGAATTGGAATCCATTAACATCTTCTGCACCGGGGGCAAATGATAATGGGACAGGTGTCGCGGCGATGCTGGAAATTGCTTACCTTTTAAGCCGCTATGAATATGAACACGAGATAAGATTTATTGCATTTGGGGGTGAGGAACTCGGTTTCCTTGGGAGTCGCTCCTATGTTCGCGAGGCGTCCGTTCCAGATGGGAACGATGAAACCGATCCTATTCACGAAAAAATCGTTGGTGTTTTTAATCTGGACATGTTGGGCTTCAATTGGAAAACCGACCTTGTTGAAATTGTTACCAATAACGATTCTGCGTGGATAAGCCGTGCTCTTATAATCGCAAACACGTGGTATAACATCGGCTTGAAGATTCGCCGGACCCAAGATGAATTCGTTGATATTTCTTCTCACAAATCGTTCTGGGATGGTGGTTATGATGCCGTTACACTAACCGAGAGTTCTACACCGTGGCGGGATTCTCAAAACTACGATGAAAATCCTTTCTATCACACGTCTCGTGATACTGTGGATAAGGTGAATTTCGGTTTGGTGAGAAAAGTAACGCAACTTGTGCTCGTT
Organism: Candidatus Poribacteria bacterium; assembly: GCA_965220065.1. Classification (GTDB taxonomy): domain Bacteria; phylum Poribacteria; class WGA-4E; order WGA-4E; family WGA-3G; genus WGA-3G. The sequence continues at coordinate 387,764 of OZ244804.1, read as the reverse complement.
ACGATGGACAGTCTGCTCACATCTATGTTCCATCCGACGCGACAGATGCCACAAGTAACATTAGAAGTTCCGCTGACCACTAAAGAGGGTAAATTGGAAATTCAAGGGACATTTCGTTCAGATTTTCCGATTGACGTTATTGTCCATCCGAGTCAGATCCTGGCGATTTTGGATCGAGAGACGCTGACCTATACTGCAAGCGTGCCATTACATCCTGGGGAGAACACGCTTCTCGTGACGGCGCGATATCCGCTGGGGGCGGTCTCGGTCGAGAAGTCCGTTGTTTTGACGCAGGCGTTTGCTTGGGAAGATGTGATCGTGTTTCCGAATCCGGCACGTTCCGATGGCTTGACTGAATTTCGAGTTGCCGCAAATGTAGATATAACAGACCTGCAGGTACTTATCTATGATTCGGGTGGTAATCTGATAAAACGGATCGAAGGCGTTGCTGACCGATTGGACCAACGTATCTGGCGGACATGGTGGAATCAGCAAACCTCCTATGGGTTGGCGGTATCCCCAGGTGTTTATATCTGTCATATCTCGGTTATTTCAAAGGGAGAGACGTATACTTATCTGGAGAAATTGGCAATTTTTCGGTAGTGAAGAACACTTTGACAAATACTGAGGTACTATGATAAAATAGACTACACAAAAATGGAGATAAAGGAGGATCGGACGATGGCTGAACGGACACGGCATGAACTGAATGCTCATCACAGTGGGACAGAATTCATTGAATGTGCTGAGGTATCAGAGATTCCTGACGAAGGTGTTATAGCCGTCAATGTTGGGGGGCAACCCATTGCTTTGGCAAAAAGCGATGGCAAAATTTTCGCAGTGGACAATCGTTGTCCGCACATGGGCTATCCGCTTAACCGTGGGAGCGTCTACGATGGCATCCTGATTTGTCATTGGCATCACGCGATGTTCGATCTGGCAAGTGGTTGCACCTTTCACCCGTTTGCGGATGACGTTCAACCCTACCCTATCGAAATTCGGAACGGTAAGGTCTACGTTGACGTTAGTGCTAATGGTGCAAATGCGATTGAGCGGTGGAAGGGACGACTCCGTGAAGGTCTTGAACAGAGCATCAATCTTATCCTCGCGAAATCGGTTATCGCTCTCCGAGCACTGGACACTGCGCCTGATGCTATTGTTGAAGTTGGTGCACTTTATGGGGCACGCGGCAGGCGGGCAGGCTGGGGACCCGCCCTGACCATTCTCACCTGCATGGCAAACGTTGCTGGAAAATTATCGGATGCCGACAAGGTGCTCGCACTCTATCAAGGTTTACTCCATGTTTCCGATGAAACGTCATCATCAGCACCGCGAATTGCCTTGGCAGAACTCGAAACAGATACTCACTCGTTATCGCAGTTGAAAACGTGGTTCCGTTATTTCATTGAAGTTCGCAACGCCGATGGCGCGGAACGGACGATTATGACTGCAATTGCCAACGGTGCGACCGAAGCACAGGTCTGTGATATGATGGTAGCGGCGGCAACAGATCATTTTTATCGAGATGGTGGGCATACGCTCGATTTTATCAATAAAGCTTTTGAACTCCTTGCGCGGATCGGTTGGGAGAAGGCTGACGAGATAATACCTACACTCGTTGGGATGCTGGCAAGTTCGTCCCGCGCAGAGGAAGAGAATCGCTGGCGGAGTCCAATTGATTTTGTTCCGGTCCTTAGAGAGGCTTTTGATGAACTTGAGGATCTCGTGGCTGCAGGCAAAGACAAAACTTGGACGGACAGTGATGCCTTGGTTGAAGTTCTACTTGCTGATGCCCCACTTGAAACGATCGATGCAATCAAGTGCGCTATCCGGGAGGGAGCAACGCTCACTGGATTGACTCAGACGCTGACGTATGCTGCGGCACTCCGCATCGCGCAATTCCACACAAAGAACGAATTTGGTGATTGGATTGCAGTGTTACACACCTACACCTACTGCAATGCGTTGTATCAGTGTGCGAAACGCGCGCCTTCAGTGGAGATTATTCGTGGGATTTTTCACGGTGCGATAGCTATCTATTTTGATCGGTGGTTCAATATGCCTGCGGCGCGTCTGCCGCAATACCGTCGGGAAACCGATACACTTCCTACCGGTGCTGATACACTTTTGGATGAATTTGTTGCGCTCCTTGACACACAGGCACAAGTGGATAGAGCAGGGATGTACATCTATAAGTATCTGTCGCTTGGGCATCCTCGTGAAGCGTTGTTGGAGCGGCTTGGTCATATCCTCCTACGCGAAGATGCGGAGTTCCACTCTTTCCAGATGCTGGAGGCAGCCTTTCAACAAGCAGAGGAATTGGACGAAGCGCGCGCACAGATGACGCTCGTGGCGGCATCACGCTATCTCGCGGCGCATGCACCGACGGCACGGGCGCGCCGACAGACGGCGAATCTCGCACTCCGTTTACATCGAGGTGAAGACCTGTCCGCAGACAATCCGGATGAATCGGTGGATTAATGGGTTGCAATTACACTGGACACGGAATCTCTCCTATTGGAAAGCCGGAAGAGGCGTCCGTGTGTCTCGTGAAATGAGACGTAAATTGAGAGCGTTTGATTAAGGAGACACTTCAATGAGGAAAAGTATAGATTTCTGTATTCTCTTGTTATCCACTGTATTCTTGGTTTCTTCTTGTGCTCAACCGATTAACCGACAGAGCGATCTTGAACTTTTGACTTCTGTTGAAAATGCGTTTGTGAATGTCGTAGCTCGGAGTAAACCTGCAATTGTCAGAATTTCCGTTAGGGGTGTAGAAGGGACTGAATCTCAAAATCGCGTTGGATCGGGCTTTATTTTTCGCAAAGAGGGCTATATTCTTACGAACCATCATGTTGTTCATGATGCGAGAGATATCACAGTAACTTTGTTGGATGGTGGTAGGTTTGAGGCAGAACTCGTCGGTACGGATCTAAACACTGATGTCGCGGTTCTTAAGATTGATCGAGATGAAGCGTTTCCTGTCATTCCATTGGCTGATTCCTCAAGGGTCCGGGTGGGGCAATTTGCGATTGCTATCGGCAATCCTTTTGGACTTGATTACACCGTGACAACAGGTGTTGTGAGTGGTAAGAGTCGTTCGATCCTCCGAGGTTTTAGTTTTATTCGATACCAAGACTTTATTCAAACAGATGCTTGGATTAATACCGGTAGTAGCGGAGGACCGTTGCTGAATATCCACGGTGAAGTTATTGGTATCAATGCATTAATTCGGCGCCTTAATAACAATGAAAATACACCGGCTCCGGCGATGGCAGGCGCGGGGTTCGCTATTCCGATTAATCTTGTTAGGAGTGTTGGGGATCAACTCATCGCGAATGGGCGGGTTATCCGTGGTTACCTTGGTGTCTTTATGCGAGAGGTAAAAGGGGGCATTCGGGTCAGACCTGGTGGTAGGAATACACCGGCTTATCTCGGAGGTTTACGGCACAACGATATTATTTATGAATACAATGGCAAGAGGGTGCAAAAACCTGTTGAACTTCAAATACTCGTTGCGGAATCGCAAGTGGGTGAGCGGTCTGTCATCAGGGTTCTCAGGCAGGGACATGAGAGAACGTTCAATGTGACTATTGGAGAAATGCCGCCCGAATATGCGGGGCAATCTGTTGAAATAGAGTCTATATCTTGGGAGAAACTTGGGTTGGCGATTCGGAAGTTGGAAGCCGGAGATTTTGAAAGATATACGTATCTGACTGATGAAGATCGCGGTGTTATTGTTGAAACGGTGAAGGAACAGGCACCTGGGTACAAGGCGCGCATTCCAATCGGGGCACTTATTATGGCGATGAATGACCACATAATTACGGACGTGCGGACTTTCGAGGCACTTCTTCAGGCGAATCAAAATGCCGAGGAATTAATCCTTGACGTTAAAAGCAGTCATGGCACGGAGAGGATAACTGTTAACCTCAGAAGATAGGAATAGACTCAGAAATTTTTAATTTATTAGGTTTGAGCGTCGTTCCAAATGTAAAGCAAAGACAAATTATGCCATTTAAGGAAACCTAATTTCATTTCACGATGGTTTCCGGAGAAGTAGAGAACCTGTGTTGGATGCGAAAAGGTGTTTAAAATTAACCGAAATCCTGTGCGGAATGAAGCACAGTTCAGATTTACATAGTTAAAAAATGGCACAAACATCACAAAACATCACCCTCAGAGAAATTTTTAGTCCCGGTGGCCTCATCTCTCAGCAGCTTGAAGCGTACGAATTTCGTCAAGAACAATTACAGATGGCACATGAGGTGGCTCGTGCCTTTACGGCATCTGAGCACTTGATTGTCGAAGCAGGAACGGGGATTGGCAAAAGTTTTGCTTACCTGATTCCGGCTATTTCTCTCGCCCTGAAGTCGGAGCAAAAGGTCGTTATCTCGACGAATACTATCAGCCTACAGGAACAACTCGTCACGAAAGATATTCCTTTTCTTCAGCGTGTGCTTCCACGCGATTTCAGTGTAGTATTGGCGAAGGGACGGCGTAATTACCTCTCGCGAAGAAGACTCAAAAATTTGATGAATTATGAGCGAGGATTGTTTGATACACGTGAGGAGGTGGAGGAAATCGCGGAGATTCAGGAGTGGGTGGATCGGACAGTAGATGGCAGCAGATCTGACCTGCATTGGCAACCGCAACCGCAGGTTTGGGATAAGGTCGTTTCCGATAGAGATAATTGTCTCGGGCGTAATTGCGAGACTTATGATATCTGTTTCTATTTCAAAGCCCGAAGAGAAATGTACAACGCCGACCTGCTTATTGTGAATCATCATTTACTCTTTAGCGATCTCGCAATCCGTAAGGATAGTGAGGCGGCTATGAGTGTGTTACCTGATTACGATTATCTCATTATTGATGAGGCGCACCACTTAGAAGCGACAGCCACGAACCATGCCAGCATTGACTTCAGCAACACTCGCGTCAAATGGCTCTTGGATTCTCTGTACAATGAACGGAGTGAAGACGGCTTAGCGAAACAGTTTGATTCACGGCAACTGAAAACTCAAGTCGAGACAGCACGTGAACAGGCAAATACCCTCTTCAGAACGATTATTGAAGTTATGCAAGAAGAAATCGGTAGCGAAGGAAACAGTAACAACCTGACACCACGTATCCATAAAAGCAATTTCGTCAAAAATGTGCTTGATGCTCCACTCGCCGATATTGAAAAAACCTTAAAACGCCTGCGTGATAGTGCTATGACGGACGATGATGAACAGGAAATTACAGCCCATCAACATTATTGTCAACGCCTCCGTGACGAATTGGACATGATCATTCGGCAGACCGATCCGAATTATGTCTATTGGGCTGAAATATCAACACGCGGACGTACGCCTCGTATTCTTCTCAACGCCACCCCAGCAAATGTGAATCAGATGTTGCAAGATCATCTGTTCACGGTAAAAAATAGCGTTGTGATGACGAGTGCTACGCTTTCTACAAATCGTAACTTCGCTTACTTTAAGAAACGGGTGGGGATAAGTGAGAGTCGTGAACTTCTTGTTAATTCGCCGTTTGACTTTAAACGGCAAGTCCAGATCCATATCCCACGTAATATGCCACATCCGAACAGTAATGGGTTTGTCCCAGCGGCGATTGAGAAAATTAAACACTACCTGAAACTGACCCATGGCAAAGCGTTTGTCCTTTTTACAAGTTACAAGATGATGGACGAAGTTTACGAGGCTGTCGCACCTGATTTGGAGGAAATAGGGATTGATACTTTCAAACAGGGAGGCGAACTTTCGCGAACGGCGATGCTTGAGGCGTTTCGTGAGGATACAGACTCGGTTCTATTTGGGACCTCCAGTTTCTGGGAAGGCGTTGACGTTCGCGGCGCATCGCTCAGTAATGTGATCATTACAAGACTCCCCTTTGAAGTTCCGACACATCCAGTGATGGAAGCGCGCGTGAAGCAGATTAAGGAAGAGGGTGGGAACGAGTTTTTTGAATTTAGTCTACCGGAAGCGATATTGCGCTTAAAGCAGGGATTTGGACGGCTCATCCGTACGCAGACCGATAACGGGATTGTCGCGATTCTCGACCCGCGGATTAGAACGGCGAATTACGGAAAACAATTTTTAGAATCACTACCGAACTGCGATATTATAGAAGAATAAAAAAAATGCCCGCGGATATGATCCACGAGCATCTTGATGTGCGAACGTTACTATCATTAATAGCGTCTCGGTGAAGGCTGTGCAACCCGAATTCCTCTATCATGCGTGAAGGGGAATTCAAATTCTACCGTTTGATAACGTTGTGCTGCTCCCGGTGGCGGAGCCTTTTCAATTGGTAGTATAACCTTTAGTTCGAGGGCATTCAACTTCGTCTGTACGAATGGCAGGAAACCTTCGGAACTCTCACCCGGGGGAATACCTGTCCGACGTGTACCTACCTGCTTTTCTACGATAGGCATCCGTTTCTCGATGAGAATCCGCCGTGCAGTTTCGAGTCCATTTGTGACATAAAGCCCGGTTGCACGCGCCATGTATGTGAAACGCTCCTTTAAATCATCGTAATTCATACCACCATAGATATTCTCACCTTGATCGATGATTGTGCATTTTTTGACATCAAAGATGATGTGTTCGCTTCGATTATTGGTAATCTTCACATAAAACACATCTGTTTTGTCGCCTTGGTGGAGTGCTTCAGTCTCATAAAAAGGTGAAAAAGCATTTCCTCGATTGTACTTTCGGTCAAGGTCTGGTCGCCGCCAATATGCGATAGAAACAGTAATCCCATCCTTAGTTTTCGTTAGAATTGGCTGTCTTGAATTGACATCAAACAGTTCTGGATGGTCAGACATCATGATGATCTCAACCATCTTCCTATCTTCACCGGTTCCTGTTTCTATCAGAGTTTGGGTATCCGTCCAATCGCTGAGGAATTCACCCCACTGATCTTCGGCATGGGCATATTCGTTGAATGCGACGATGTAAGTTAACGCTTCCATGTTGGCATTACGCGCTTTCCCAATTCGGAATCCAACAGTACTCATGCCGTATTTGTCCAGCACCGGCTTCGCGAGTGCCTCAGAAGGGACAGCCGGGATAACCACCTCTTCATTCGGATTTTTGGTCTGTAACTCCAACGCTGCCGCTATATTATGCACGGGTTGAATTGGTGACAAATTGCCGAGTGCTGTTCCGCAACCTGCGACGCTAACGGTCAGTACAAATAGCAACCCAAGATTGAGTATTGTGAATTTATTCAACCATTTCATTGATAATGTCGCCTCCTTGGTTACCATTCTCAGAATGGCAAATTCGTTTTTCGGTTCCACTCCGGAGATACTCAAAAGACCCACACGTGAGCGTCTACAGATGGTTTTGAGAAAGCCAGAGTAAGATAAACGTGGTGCGTCTAAAACTGATTTTGTGCTTTAGAATAGCATAACTGCAATTTTTAGTCAAGAAATATGTGAGAAGAATTTGTTGTAATCATTTTACAATGCTCAGTTTCCCGATTTCTTGAACAAGCATGTCCGCCTGCATTGCAGAAATACGATAGATATAAATGCCTGGAGCAAGGGAGATACCGTTACGTGTTACAGCGTGCCATTCAAATTTACCTTGCGTTCCCACGGTTTCTCGCGTTTCACTGTAGACAAGATCCCCCGTGGGAATGAAGATCTCAAGGCTAATATTATCGGCAATCTGCGAAGCAGACAGCCGATAGGCAAATGTCACTACTGAATTGCCGATAAGGAAAGGATTTGGATATACTTTTATCTCCTCAAGTGCGAAATCTCCTGCCTGAAGTTGCTCTACACGCAAACGGTAAGAATCAACACTGCTGAATCCACCCTCTGATGCTACGATAATATAGTATGTATCAGTTTTATCGGGTTGATAGATGAGTTTCAATCCTCCGATGTCAGTCGCATTTTCTCCTGTGGCGATCTGCTCACCTGTTGCGGTGTGGAGAGACAAGCGATAGTTTTTACCTGGCGGGATGTCAGCCAACGTTACTAAAATCGTGATGTCACGAGTGGCTTCCAATGCGTAAATATCGCGCGTATCAGCTAAGTTGAAAAGGAAGGATTCATAGGTCTGTGCGTATGTAATAGGGAACGCAGTCGCAAACGTATCGTTTGGTTCGTAGGTATCACCAAACGACACAAGGATAGGAATCGTTGGTCCTTCTGGTCCGATATTCGTAATTGAAATACCGGTTACAGTGCCGTCGTTCGCGTTACTATTTGGCACGGTTCCGGGTGTAAAAGCGGTTTGTCCATCATCCGCGGAGTAAGCGGCACCATCGGTTACCGTTCGTATATCTATAAGTTCAACATCATCCTGTAGGTAGATTCCAAGATGTTCGGGATCTGCTGGATCCTCAAGCCAAATCTGTTGGGAGGCATCATAAGTGCCCGGAGGATAGGGGTTGGTTTCGTCAATATGCCATATCAGAATACCCGATTCAGGTAGGTGGGTGTCGAAAATGGCACCTGATATTTTGTTCCGATTCTCTATCAGGAAGAATTCCGTTGCTTCTCCACGAACGGGGGTAGCTGAGGAATGAATATCGATTTTGAAAAGTTTATTGGTTTTGGGTCCGAGTTCGAAACTGGGTACATCAATCTTTTGGTTTTGCGTTATCTGAACGGGTTGAATCCAACCGAGACGACCATTTTGAGGCCTCGCGTCAAAATCCCATTTGAGGTATCCCATAATATGGCTCGGATGTAAGCCGTTCCCGATCCCAAATTCCTCTGGACCTTGATAGGGACCAAATTGACTCATCAATCCCCATTTATGGTCTCGGGCATCTGGGAAGTCAAATCCGTAGACATCGGGCGCACCAAAATCGTGGAAGAATTCGTGGAAATAGATTCCTAAGCGCGGATGCTCAAAATCGGGTTCCTCGGCTACCAGAACGACGGTACTGACGTGCACACCATCATGAATGGCATTCACAGAGGGTACCAGAAGCGACTGAATATCATCAATTACGCCTGTGGAGGCTTGGTCATTACCTGAATGGATGAGAAAGACATGATCGACGGTTCCGTCCTTGTCTCTGTCATATTGCGAAAAATCTACCGTTGCATCCGCTGCTTCGCACGCTTCGCGAGCTAATTCCCGATAGCGTTCAAGGATTCTTCTGCCTTCTCCGTAATAGGTCATCGATTTTTTGGCACGAAACCATGTATTGCCTTTCGGGATAACTCCGCCCATCGGACCGGGCTGAACATCCATCTGCCCATAAGAGTTTTCACGATAATAGGTTTTGAGAGAAACACCTTCCGTTGCGAAAAGATATTTATCGAATGCTGCTCCTTCTCTACGCCCTGGCATGTCAGCAAAATCTATTTTCAAAGCGAGAACATATTCTATGCCATCTGACTGCAAGATACCTTGTTCTCTGGCGAGACAGCACTCTTCAAGTGCTTCGAGAAATTCTTCTCTGCTTTGAGGTGTTTTCGGCACGAATTGACCACTTGCTGAATCCTCAGTAAAAAAAAGATAGGGATTTGGTGGTGCTGCGATGCTTAGAGGCGAAAAAAGGGCAAGGACGATGATACCAATAATCGATCTGTGTAAGGTGATTCGCATGGATGAAGAGAGGCAGTATAGAGCTAGGGCAGACTTAATCAAACTCCCCTCCGCACTTCCGGCACAGGATGTAGAACTGGATATCATCGGATTGGGCATGTTGTATCATGAGGTCAACTGCCTGTTGCGGCAGATCTGCGGCACATTTGGGGCATTTGTAGAGCGAACCTTCTATTTCTGGGAATTGCGTAATATCGCCCCATATATCCTGAAGCCAGTATTTAAATTCCCAAGGTATTTCGGAATTAACAGCGGTCGCGATCTGGACAGCATGGCGAATTAATTTTTCACATTCGTGGATAGAGGCGGGTTCGTAGGGGTGCGGTGCGTGCTTAATGGGGAGCGATTTCCCTCCCGTCTCAGTCTGCGTGTTGAAATCGCGGGTGCGGGTAAGCAGTATCTGATCCAAGCGTGATCCGGCTTCTCTGCCTTTCGACCAGAGACGGTAGTATCCTGCCCGTTTAATCTGGAAAAAGGCTGGGTTGATACCCTGTTTGGTGTTTACAACACTGTCTGGTCCGGTGTTCCATAACCAGCGGTGCCACTTAGAGGTATCATCAGGATCAGGACAAATTCGGATAGCACCTGGACCCCCGTCCCTATCCCAGGGTTGTGCGGAGGCATCATCCATACCGATCCAATACGAATCTTTACTCCATTCAAAGAATGCACGCGCCCAGAGGTACCACTTCCCGGTTTTAGGGATATAAATTTCGTGTATCGCACGCGCTCCTTTCAAACTATCGATAGCTTTTCCACCGGAGGCTTCTTCATGCTCAACCATTCTCACGCCCTTATCAAGATGGATTGCCGCATCCGCTTCAATAACGAGTGTATCCTTTGGCAGACGGACGAGTTCTTTAGGCGCGTCATCATCCGGTTCTGGAGGTTCCATGAGATCATAGTTCTTAGCAATCTTTTGTGATACTTTCTCAAACTGTTTCTCAGAAAGTTTAGCGTCAAAGAAACAATCTCGAATGCCTTTCTTCCAGAGGTCCAGGAGTAGGAACATCGCTTTCAGGTTGCCATCTGGACGTTTTCGTGTACCCACCACGATTAACATACCGGTGTCCTTAGACCGACTGACGAAGCATCGATGCAATGGAAAATCAGGGGCTTTATGCGCTCTACTTGAGACGATGAGTGGTGAGTAATATCGGCATTTTTCGTCACATCCAGGGATCTTGGCACGTTTGGCTCTACAACATTCTGGGCAAATTAACATACCGCTGAGTGCCGGACAGATCCGCTTGCCATTATCTGAGCGGCACGTTCGACATCGTTGGCGCTTGGGCTTTCTCTTTGAGGTTTGGTATGGCGGATGTCGCATACTTCTTCCAAAGACGGAATCAATGAAAAGGATTAACTCGGCCGGTTGACGAGGTCAGCCAGATATTCAGCAATTTTGTCTGTAATCTGTTGTGCGTCTACATCTGCGAAGTTAAACAGTTCCTTAAGCATAGGGGAGATAGCACCCGTATCAAGCAATGCATTTGCAAGCCTACCCATATTGCTGCGGTTGAGACCCCCTTGTCCATCATTGTTACCCATATCCAAGATTTTGATACTGTCGATTTTCTCAACAGGTCGCATCAGTTGTTCGACAATATCTGGGAATTCATCAATGAGTTCCATAATTGCCTCTTGGACGAGGACGCGTTGTTCAGCAACATTCCGAGCTTCGTATTCTGCCATCTCGCCTTGTGCTTTCGCACGTGCCTCGGCGAGGACAGCATCGGCAAGACGTTCGATCGGTTGCGCTTGCGCTTCGGCACCAATGATTGCGACTTCACGCTGCCATTCAGCTTCTTTCACCTGTTCTGTTGCCGTCACATTCACTTCTGCGCCCATACGTTCAGCTTCTGCAACTAACTGCTCTTTCTCTGCGAGTGCCGTTACCTGCTGTTTATTCGCAACATCGATTTTCCGATCCTCGTCGGTTATGGCAACCTGCAATTCCTGATTGATGCGGGTTTGTTCCACCGTCAAGGTCTTAGCAATCTCAGCGAGTGAAACCTGTCGTACTTGATCGATTTGGGCGGTTTCGACGACGAGGTTTTTCTCAATTTCACGCTGTTGAACCTGTTGTTCCTGACTGAAGCGTTCCGTTTGGACTGTTAAATCGCGCGCAATATCCCGCAAGGAGACCCCTTCTTCTTGGGCAATACGAGCTCTTTCTATGGCGAGTTGTTTTTCAATGTCTCTCGTTTCTACTTGCTGTTCTTGTGCGATCCGGGTTATTTCTACAGCTAATACTTTGGCAATCTCGGCGAGTTCGACTTGACGCATCTGGTCAATCTGTGCGGTTTCAACGACGAGATTCTTCTCGATTTCACGCTGTTGGACCTGTTGTTCCATACCGAGTTGTGCTGTCTGCACTGTCAAGTCACGCTCAATACCTCGTAAAGCGACTCCCTCTTCTTGGGCAATGCGTGCTTTCTCTACCGTCAATACTTTCTCTATTTCACGAACAGTGATTGTCTGCTCCTGTGCAATTCTCTGCATTTGTACGACGAGATGTTGCTCAATTTCGGCGAGCTGTACAACTTTGGATTGCTCAATCTGTTGTGTTTCGACGATAAGATTCTTCTCGATTTCACGTTCGGCGACAATCTGTTCCTGTTGAACGCGAGCGACTTCGATGTCACGGTTCATCTCGATTTCGCGTTCTTGGATGACCTGTTCCTGTCTGATACGTGCGCGCTCGACCTCTTGCTTCATTTCGTATTCACGTTCTTGCACACCCTGTTCCATCTCAAATTGGAATTTGAGGGTCTCCGCTTCTCGTTCGGCGGCATAGATAGCAATATTCTTCTGCTGATCGGATTCTGCCCATGCCTGTTGTTGTTCAGCTTCAAGTTTCTGTATCCGGGCATCGACCTCAATCTGAACAATTGCAACTTCTTTTTCCTGAACAATCCGTTCTTTTTCTCGTTCCTGTTCAGCTGTAATTTCGGTGATTTCACGGATACCGACAGCGTCAAATCGGTTTTCGGCATCAAGCGTTTCAACGGGGGTCTGATCTACTCGAATAATAGATACGGTTTCAAGGGTTAATCCGTTTTGGATTTCGAGATCCTCACCGCATGCGGATTGCACCTTGTCAGCAAACTCTTGACGTTTCTGGAGGAGATCTTGGATATCACTTTCGGCTGCAACACTTCGCAATGCTCCCTCGAGTTTGGGTTCAATTAATTCGCGGACGGTTTCCGGGGTCATAGACTTATCACCGAGTGCTTGTGCGGCGCGTAGGATGGCGGTCTCTTCAGGCTCAACTTTAAGGTAAAAAACAACTTCGACGTCACCGCGGTTAAAGTCGTAAGTGATCAATGCCTCTGGACCTTCTCGGATAACCTCAATTCGCATCGTGTTGAGGGAGATCTCTTTGATTTCATGGATGATGGTGTTAACCCAGAGACCGCCGGTTATGCGAATTTTCTCTCTTGCACCACCCGTTCGCACGAGTGCGATATCGGCTTTCGGTATTCGGTAGCGAATGACGGTAGCGGCAAATGTAGCCAGACTCGCAAATAATACGAAGAGAATAACTGTTAACCACCGTATGACTTGGTTCTGCCCGAAACGGTCGAGGTTTTGATAGGCAAACCAACCAACAGCGATTGCTACAGCAATTAAGAAAACGATAGCAGCAATGAAACGCATTCAACTCTCCTATAGAATGATTTTCTAACTATTAGAATCTGGGCATCGTTCTATTATATTTCGCATCCCATCCCAGTAACGAGTGGGACCTCGGTGTCTGGTTAATTCTAACCGAGATAGGAATCTGCCCGGTTTTTAATTGCATTTCTTTCACTTTCTAAGATGTTCCTAAAAATATTACCGGAAAATGGTCTCGCTGCTGAGGTTCGTCCGGTATCGCCCTTTGAGGGGTTGGCGTGGAGAAGTCTGCCATGCCAAATTTGCTAAGTAACAGAGAGCATTCTCAACGAGAGGTTTCGCTATAGTCATCCGATATGCGTCACGGGTATCAACTGCAAAAGCGACATAATATCCGTCTCCCCATTGTAACTGTACACTGATCGGATCTCCGTTATCCTCTCTGACAGCTAATTTTCGGTAACTTCCGTCGTTTGTCACCCAATGATCATCGGTTACGAGCGTATCTACATTCACCTTATGGGGCCAGGTAAACATACCTGTTTTTTGACCGTCATCGGTGATTCTAACGTTTCCATCGTTGGAATTAATCACGCGAATCGGGTGCCGATTCACTGGTAGCCAGTCGCCACGCCAGGCAGGCTCAGTCGTATGGACGCCATCGGGGGGTGTGATATTGTTATCCATTGCGGAAGCCCAAACGATTCCTCCCTTACGAACGAACTCCTGAATCGCTTGATCCGCGTCTTCAACAAAATATTCACCGTCATGTCCGGTTGCGTTCCAAGTGAACCAAATGATGTCGTACTCTGAAAGCGTAATGCTTGAGAGTTTGACTGCATTGTTGGGGTCCCCACGATTGTCAGGATTATCATTAATGTGCACGGTCGTAAATTGGAATTCTAACCCTTCAACCAAAGTAAGGGACTCTAATATTGCCGGTTCGCCCGATGCGTTATCACCAACAACAATCAGCACACGGAATACGCCCAAAGGCACAATTTTTATCGAAGAAATAATATCTGAAAATGATTGCGAATGTGGAAGTGCTCTGAGGTTCCGAAATGCCAACTGAAATTCTTGTGAACTTAAGCTTAGGTTCAACCGCCGTCCTTCAAAGTTAACGTGCTCGTAAAAAATAATATGACATCCACTGAACGGAAAACTCGGACCACGCTGGATTCGGATTGACGAAACAGTATCATTCATGCCGATATCGAACATCGAACTGACATCGCGCATGACAACACTCTTTTGACCGGTATAATCTACATCACGGAATACCTCAATGATGACCGGGACTGCTCCGTACTCCGGTGGTGTCGGATGTGCTGATGGACTAAAACTGATAGCTGTAATCGCATCACCGAAGTTGTAGGGGATGTCATGGATGTTTGGGTAGAAGCCTGGAGCAAGCACCAGCCGGCGTCCCTTATAGTTATCATGCTCATGAAAGATGGCTTTATAGTTAGGGGACGCGTTAAAACCTGGTCCCTTGTAGATTTTAATCGAAGAGATAATATCTTGTGCGCCAATCTCTCCGGTGTTCGGGATCGATTCAACAAGTGTAACCTTGCGTCCATGAAAATTCACATGTTCAAAGACTTCAACGACGAGCCTCGGCATGTTCGTCATAACCTGCTCCTTAGTATTCAGGCGTACTTACAAATGAAATTGCAAGTGAAATTAAAATACCATTAGCAGAAACGGTTTGTCAAGTGAAAACATAAAGAACGTTCTCATAGTAGACTCAATACCCAATTGACACTTTGCTTCTTGGTCGATTGGTTGCCTGAATACCTATGTAATCTGTATTCACATTATAACGAAAATTCTGCTGGATGTCAAGATGCGTTAATTATTTTCTAACATTTACAATAAAATCTACAATCAATAGGACGGTTTATTTTTCTTGAATCTCTGGGAAGAATATGATAAAGTATAGATAAGAGCTTTAGAAAGAACTCTTTGAGGATGTAAGATGGAGGAGATATGATGTCTTACAAAAGAGTGCTTCTGATTTTTTCGATCATAATTATCAGTATCGCGTTAGTATATTTTCTGGTCCAAATGGAGCAATCGGCGACGAAAGAAACGGCAGCGTCGCGCCCAATCGCACTTCCGTATAATTGGATCGGGAATATAACACATAGGCAAATAGCGGAGCCTTCTGGTATTACCTACCATCCAATGCGCCGGAGTCTGTTTCTTGCTGATGATTCAGGGAGTGTCCATGAGGTAGGTCTCGAAGGTCGGCTCATCCAGTCAAAAGGATTAAGCGGGCGGGATATTGAAGGGATTACTGTGGATCCGGGGACAGGCTTGCTGTACGCCGCTGTGGAAGACGAAGAAGTGATCCTGGAACTTGACCCAGAAGATCTCACGCTTCAAAGGGAATTTAGAATCGGCAGAAATTTTAAAGGGGAGCAACTCCTGAGGAAAGGGGGCATGGGTATTGAAGCGATCGCTTTCGTTCCAGATGCTTCACATCCCGAGGGTGGTACTTTTTGGGTCGGCAACCAATCCTTCAGTCTCAAAGCGAAAGATGAACCCTCGGTCGTATGCGAGGTCGTAGTGCCGCTGCGTTCCACAACAGCAAAACAGGCAGACGGTGCAATCATCAGTGCTTACAAAATGGACTTCATTGACATTTCAGGCTTGGCTTACGATGCTCAGGGCGATTTTCTGGTATTAATTAGCGATACAACAAACCTCTTGGTGGAACTTAAACGGGAAGGCACTGTTTTAAGACAATACCTCTTACCCGGGGACGAACAGGAAGGGATTGTGTTAGACGGACTCGGTTATATGTATGTTGCGCAAGAAAATGGAGAAATTATCAAATTGGCGGATCAGCGGCTTCGTTAAGTGAAAATCTCGGTGTGTTGATATCTCTAATCACTTTTCTAATCCCCGTCGTTTTCCGCCTCATCATCTTCAAGGCGCAACACAGATATCCCCGGAACCAAATCTAATACCAGATTGATAGATGCGTACTGTTCTGCTGTATGACCATAATCGTCTCGCCACAGAAGTTGTACGTTTCCTTCATCATAGAGAATCCCATAGGCGAGTCTCTTACCATCAGCATTTTCTAAGTGGAAATATCTGCGGCGTTTTGCATCCATGACATTCGTAGGTATACCAAAGGGGTGAGGTGTGGAGACCTCGCCTTGATAGAACAGCAAAACAAACTATTCAAGCGAGACGAAATCAGCATCTACACGGTGCGGAATAATCCCAGCTGCGCTACCACGGTGGAGCAATTCTTGCACCCCTGCTCTACCTTTTTCCCCGTAATCAAGCGTATAGTCATTGACGTACATCCCAACAAATTTATCTGCAAGAGAAGTTTCCATGTCGCGTGCGTAAGTCATTGCGTAGTCCAACCCACGTTCTCGGTGTTCAAGCGAGTACTGGATGCTCTGTTTGAGTAAGACTGTTATCTCACGAATTTTTTCAGGACCGAGATTACGGCGAATTACATTCGCCCCGAGAGGCAACGGGAGTCCTGTTTCCTCATACCACCACTCACCCAAATCAATGACTTTGTGCAGACCTTCGCGTGCGTAGGTTAGTTGTCCTTCATGGATAATGAGTCCAGCGTCTACTTCATCTTGTTGGACGGCGTCTAATATTTTATCAAAGGGCCGAGTCTCTGCCTCAAAATCTGGTTGGAAGAGGCTAAGTGTGAGATATGCGGTTGTCATTTTGCCCGGAATAGCGATACGTTTGCCCGCGAGTGTGTCTATCGGTGCTTTGGAAACAACAAGGGGACCGTACTGATCGCCGATACTCGCGCCACACGGCATAAACACATAATCCTTTGCGACGTAAGCATAGGCGTGAACAGAGATTGCTGTAACCTCAAGTTCGGCGGCAAGTGCGCGTTGATTGAGGGTTTCAATATCTTCAATGACATGAACAATCTCATAGGGATCCGTCGGAATTAACCCTTTGGCGAGAGCATAGAACATAAAAGCATCGTCGGAATCTGGGCTGTGCCCAATCCGAATTTTTTCTGTCTGTGGCATAGTCTTCCTTTATGATATCGGATTGTGGTTTTCTTCAAGTAGTGGTATAATCAAATTGGCTATCAGCCATCAGGTCGGGTTGCTACGCAACCCTTTCAGCGGTCAGTCGCAAGAAGTCTCTGGTAACAATTTACCTCCCGTGGAATATTCCAAATTAGGGAAAATTATTACAAAACGCCTCTTAACTGGTATCTAACCACTGACTGGTAAAAAACGAGTTTCAAAGCAATGCCTAAATACCTTTATCTCACAGCAACACCACATGGACTCACAGAGTTAGTGAGTGCGGAATGCGTTGCTTTGACAGGTTCTGTGCCAAATACGGATGGTATAGCGATTTCAGATCGGTGCGTTGATGTGCGTCGAGGTGCTTATCTAAAAAGTTGCAGCGAAATCCTTTTTGAAACAACCAGTCTCACCGAGCTCTGCGCGAACATCAGGTCTATAGGTTTACATGCTGACGAATTTCGAGTTTCTGTCGTAAAAAAGCCCCGCAATCTGAAAGTAAATTCTATGACACTCGCGCGGGACGTTGGTAATGTCATTGATGGTAGTGCAAATCTGTGTCAGCCGCGGACGACTTTTCTGACGGTTGTGACGGCTGATAAAATGTGGTTCGGTCAACTCCTTTCCGAGTCCGATAATGTATGGCTTGCGCATAACCAGCGCCCGTATGTGACATCAAGTTCGCTACCGGCTCGACTTGCGCGTGTACTCGTCAATTTGGTGGCATTCCCAGGGGATCGTCTACTTGACCCGTGCTGTGGAACCGGCACCATTGTGATGTCTGCGGCACATAGCGGTATCCACGCAACTGGTTACGATGTCAATCCACGCATGGTAGGTGCAACGACGAAGAATCTTCGGCATTTCGGGCTCTCAGCAGACGTAGCACTGGGTGATGCGCGACAGATTGATGGGCAGTATGACGCTATTGCAACAGATCTACCCTACGGCATTAATCTCGTCAGAGATAGCTCGCAAGAAATAGAGATTTTATCAAATTTACGGATGTGTGCGCCGAAGGCAGCGTTCATTGATCTTCGAGATCTCAGTAGTACACTGACCGACCTTGGTTACCAAATTGAGACTGTTCTACCGGTGCCAAAGTTGAGCATTGTCCGGCGTATTTTTATTACTTCTGCAATAGAGTAATGGGATCCGTATAGGACGGGAAACCGTGTTCTATGAGACGAATCTGGACTCAATAATCCTCAATATTATCATAAAAATTCGTTTCTGGTAAGTACTCATCTTCGTTGAGCTCTTCCTCTTCATGCGCCTCGTATTCTTGTCGGCTGAGGAGCGTGTCCACTTCATTTGGGTTCTCAAGCCGGAATTTACAAATCCATCCATCTCCTTCTGGAAAACGGTTAAGGAGTTCAATATCATCTTCGAGAGCGGCGTTGATTTCGTAAACTTCACCTGTTACAGGGGCATAAATATAGAAGTTCCGTCCGTCTGATGTTTCAACGCGTCCAATAATTTCGCCTTGCTCGTATTCATCGAGAATTGGCAACTCTATAAAAATGACACTGCTGTAGACTTCTTGAATCCGTTCGGTGATTCCAACATTACACTCTTTGGAATTGAGAAATTCAATCCATTCGTGTGTTGTTGTGTACTTTATCTCAATGTTCTTCATCGTGAGCCTCCTGCCATTAAACTTAATGGAGCCTATCACTTTACGATTCCAAGACCTTGAAGTTGTGCTTGGAAGGGTTCGAGCGCGTTTTGCCGAATCTGAATCTGAATAATCGGGTCGGGGTCATATCTTATATCTATTACTTTCCCGCCCATGCGTTTGCCCAGAGTGACAACTGTACCGATGTCTGGATATTTGACCCTTAAATACATATTTTGATAAAAGATACGATTTTCAATTGTTGCATTTTGGAGACATTCCCTTGCACATTGACCGTAAGCTCGAATTAATCCACCGACACCGAGATTGATACCACCATAATATCGAGTGATAACACAGATAACGTTGGACAAGTCAAAAACGCGAATCGCTGAGAGAATTGGTGGACCAGCAGAATGAGTAGGTTCTCCTGCATCTGTAGCATATTCACGTAGTGTGGCATCACTGCCGATGGTGTAAGCATAGCAGTAGTGCGAAGCACGCGGGCTTCGTTCTCGCACCTGACCCAGAAAATCCTTCACTGCTTCTTGGGTATGTACAGCAACTGCCTCCCCCAAAAATCGAGATTTCTTTACAACGTGGGACGCGTGGGCGACTCCCACTATCGTTCTATATTGGTCTGACATACGTCACGATTATAGTCCTGATTGCTAAAAGGTTTGTCCAATTGAAAAAGCATACACAGCGTTTCCCTGCACGATATGGATACGTTCTTCATCTACCACAATTGGTGTGAATTGCGGTGTATATGCGGCATTGAGGATGATGCTTCCGAATCTGAACCCGATTCCAAAGCAGACGCCTTCTGCTACCCAGAGCCGTTCTTCCGTTTCAAATGAACCGTCTTGCAAGAGAAAAACCGATGTGTACCGCTTTTGTGTGTCTCTGAGGTACCCGATTCTAATCCCGATTCGGTGGCGATACCACGCTTCAGCCCCAATATTTATTCGTACACCATCGCGGAAAGGTGGGTGCGCGTCTAAACCGAATCTCAAAGCCACATCAGATATTTCGCGTTGGTATGCGATACCAGTTACGACCGAACGTTCCATTGTATCCGGGATAGATGGATCAGAAAAGGAAAGTCCATTACTCAAATTTTGAACAACAGCACCAATCTGAATGGTGTCTCCGATCTGCTGGATAATGCCGACATTATAGGCATATCCGTGCCCAAGGTCTTCGTTGCCATTGATACCGACTGCCTTGGACCGGAGCCATTTCGTGTCAACACCAATAACTGTGCCCCCAAATAGATTTACCCCGTAACTGAGACCGAGCGCAAGGTTATTTTCGGGAAAACTGTTAAGAGCCTTTCCAAGATAGTTTACTCGACGAAACGCACCTGCTTGTTCAAAAGCAAGTGCCAATCCAAGCGTGCCGAATTTGTCCATTGGAAATGCCCAATTTAAAGTCTCGACACCGGACGAGTGCTGCTCGTACCGACTATAATCCTCATAATTGGCATTTGAGTTCAGTTTGGAAATCAGAGCGACAGTGCGTGGGAAACGGGTCGCGTGAATAACGAATCGGTTTCCCTCTATTTCACTCATACCGGCAGGGTTGCTCCCTAAGGCATTGGCACCGCGGGTCGCGCCAACAAAGCTTCCGCCCATTCCGTAATGTTCGGCTCCAAGCAACTGTTTCAGGAATCCATCTGCAGACGCTCTCGTATTTGCTACTGAGGTAGTGCTACTCATAACAAAGAAGAGGATTACCATACAGGACAGGAGAGTCGCACCACAATTTTGGACGTATTTCACTTCTTACCTCTTTGTAGTTATCAGTTGTCAGTTGTCAGTAACATTCCATGAAAGGTTACTTGCTGACAACTCATGAGGGTTCACTGATAACTGAAAGTTATACGGAACAGAGTGTAACTTGTGCCACAGCATAGTCATTTGTATGGGACATAGAGACGAATGATGCACTGATATTGCGTTCCTGAGCGTAGCGTTGAACTTCGCCGTGTAGGATGAGTTCAGGTTTTCCAATAGTATTCGCCCGAATTTCGACATCTTGCCAGCGCATACCTGTCGTCAAACCTGTACCGAGTGCCTTGAGCGTAGCTTCTTTAGCAGCAAAACGCGCCGCAAGCCGCCAGTAACGAGATGGAGTATCTCCGCAATAAGCGAGTTCTTGCTGTGTATACACCCGTTGTTCAAACCGTGAGCCCCATCGCCGGGATGCGTCTCGGATCCGTTCAACTTCAACAATATCAATGCCGATTCCCTGAATTTTTTGCTGGTGCATCGGTTTATCTACAGAGGGTATCCGTCATTCGGGCAGCACGGACGTTTGCTTTGACATCATGGACTCGTATAATGTCCGCTCCATGGGCGATAGCCCAACACACTGTGGCGGTTGTTCCTTCAACGCGCTCGGTTACAGGGAGGTCTAAAATGTTACCGATAAATGATTTCCGTGAAGTACCAATGAGCAGAGGTTTGTTTAACCCGCGGAATTCCGTAAGGCGTTTTAGGATTTCAAGGTTATGTTCCATTGTTTTGCCAAATCCGATCCCTGGATCGATAATGATGCGATCGGCGGTAATACCTTGAGATTCGGCAGTCTCGACGTTCTTCTGAAGCGAATCACAGATTTCACTAACGACATCGTTATACTCAGGTGCTTGTTGCATCGTACGGGGGGTGCCCTTCATGTGCATTAGAATCAGTCCCGCTTCCATTTCTGATACAACCGCTGCCATTGCCGTGTCCCCGTGCAATGCTGTGATGTCATTGATAAGATGTGCGCCGGCTTCGAGTGCGCGCCGAGCGACTTCAGCTTTATATGTGTCAACGGAAAGAAGGACATCAACGGTGTCAACAATAGCACGAATGACGGGTAGGATTCGCGCCAATTCCTCACGGATGGACACCGGGGATGCCCCGGGGCGGGAGGATTCTCCTCCAATATCAATGAGAGTCGCCCCTTCCGAGACCATCCGTTCGGCGTGTGCGACTGCCCGTTCGACATCAAGATAACACCCGCCGTCGGAAAAAGAATCGGGTGTGACGTTCAAGATGCCCATTACATGTGTCTGTTGACCGAAAGTGAGCGGTTTGCCACGACAGTTCATACGATCGGTTTTGCGGGCAGTTGCGGCCGGGGTCCGAGGATCTCATCAATCTCTTCGGTAACAAGCGTTTCCCGTTCTAAGAGTGCGTCGGCGAGTAACTTTAAGCCTTCAAGATTCGTATCCAAGATTTCTCGTGCCTTATTATAGCACTCTGTTACAATATCATGGACGGCCTTGTCGATTTCAATGGCAGTTTTTTCGCTATAATCCTGATGGACACTTAATTCTTTCCCAAGGAAAACCTGTTCGTCGCGTCTACCGTAGGTGAGAGGTCCCATGTGGCTCATACCCCACTGTGTGACCATTCGACGTGCGAGGCTTGTTGCTTGCTCAAAATCGTTTTGTGCACCGGTAGTTTGTTCGCCAAATATAATTTCTTCAGCAACTCTGCCTCCGAGGGCAAAAATGATATGGGCGAGTAGACGTTTTTTGCTCATATTATGCCGTTCTTCGAGAGGGAGTTTTGCTGTTACACCGAGGGCTCTACCGCGTGGAACAATAGTACACTTGTAGTTTGGGTCACTTTCTGGTACGAAGTGTAACATGAGGGCATGCCCGGCTTCGTGATAAGCCGTAACGGTTCTCTCTTCATCGCTAATGACGAGGCTGCGCCGTTCGGGTCCCATGAGCACGCGGTCTTTGGCTTCGTCAAAGCACATCATGTCGATTTCTTCTTTGTCGCATCGTGCGGCAAGCAAGGCGGCTTCGTTTGCCATATTCTCAAGGTCTGCCCCAGAGAACCCCGGCGTTGCCTTCGCTAAGATTTCCAAATTAACGTTATCAGCGAGCTTATAAGGGGTTTTTGTATGGACCTTGAGTATTGCTTCCCTACCGCGGACATCTGGGAGGTCAACAACGATCTGCCGGTCGAATCGACCGGGACGCAGGAGAGCGGGGTCTAAAACATCAGGACGGTTCGTCGCTGCGATGAGTATCACACCTTCGGATGCCTCAAAACCCTGCATTTCAACGAGGAGCTGGTTTAAGGTTTGCTCACGTTCATCATGTCCACCGCCGATACCTGCGCCTCGGTGTCTACCGACAGCATCCAACTCATCAATAAAAATGATACAGGGGGCATTCTTTTTACCGGTTTCAAACAGATCCCGGACCCGGGACGCCCCTACGCCGACAAACATCTCGACGAAGTCGGAACCGCTGATACTATAGAAGGGGACATCTGCCTCACCTGCAACAGCCTGGGCAAGCATCGTTTTACCGGTCCCTGGAGGTCCCATCAGGAGGACTCCCTTGGGGATTTTACCACCAAGTCGTTCAAACTTTTTCGGTGCCTTTAGAAATTCAATAACTTCTTCAAGTGCTTCCTTTGCTTCATCGACACCCGCGACATCTTCAAATGTCACTTTTGTTTGGTTTTCGGAGTGGAGTCTGGCACGACTTTTGCCAAAAGATAAGGCTCGATTCCCACTTCCTTGCATCTGACGTGACAGGAAAATCATCAAGCCTAAGAAAATAAGTAGCGGTACAACGGTTGTCCCGAAAATAAGCAAACCTTGCGGGAACTTAGAGGGTGGCTTGACGTTATAGTTAATCTCGTTCTCGTCAAGTTTCGCTTGGATGTCATAATCATCGATTGCGTCGCGGCTTGCTCTAAATTCGCCTTGCCATTTTGGCGGGAGATGGGTTTCTTGCTCTTCAAACTCCACGCTTTCCAGAATCTCAGCGCGGATTTCATTGAGTCTATTTTTATTGAACTGTCCTTCAACCCATTCTTCATCTAAAACCAGATATCCTTCAAATAGGGATGAACCGCGCGTTATGTATTGATGAAAATCAGAGGTCGCGAGTTGATAAACCGGATCTCTGCGGTTGAATAGTTGATAAATGCCAAGGACGACGAGTCCAGCAACAACTACCCACCAAATGACCATGCTTCTTGTACTTTTATTCACAATCAATTGCCTCTCTGTTAATTTCTGAGCACTGACAAAAAATTGATTTCAAAATGTGCTTAGTTTAAAAGTATAACAAATTTTTTTTCAAATTTCAACTGAATTTAAAAAAAACGTCTATTTCCACATCTTAAATCCGTTAGTGTGAATTTTAATTGGATAAATAATTCTGTTTAAGGTATACTATAATGATAGTGAAGAAATAAAAAATTAGGTGCAACAAAATGGTTAGATTCGCGTTGGTAAGTTTACAATATGCACCAGCGCGGTAAAAAGCACAGAGTTCAATAATATTTAGTTGTGTAGATTAAAATCCGCATACAAAAATCAAGATAGCGAGCTTTGAAATTCAACTGACATAAAATCCAATCCTACAGGTTTCCTGAAAAGGGGGAGTTTATGAATTTTAACAAACAGATATTTTCGATAGTTATCCTTCTGCTGGTTATGGTGTCTCATGCATTAGGACACGTCACAGGCAGGAATCTTCAAAATTTTCAATATAATGCTGAACTCGCACCTGTTGCACCTATTGTAGATGGATATCTTGATGATCCAGTCTGGAAAAGAGCAATTCCCGGGAAACTGGAACAAGATTTAATGAGTGGGAACCGCTGGCGTGAATCTCCCGATTTTACAGGAACTTTCGGAGCGGTTTGGCGAAACGGTTTCCTTTACGTCGCTATTGAATTAGTAGATGATCAGCTGGAAAACCGCCAAAAGAAAGTGCTTCGTGAGGATCATCTTATAGTTTACGTGGACCCACACCATTCGGGACGAATGGAGGATCTCTACGAATTTAAAATCCCGATTGAAAAAGAAATGGGCACGCTAAAATCGCCGTTGACGCGAGTCGCATGGGGAAACGATGGACAGACGTGTGAGTTAAGTTTTCGTCTTGATAATCTTGCAAGGAAGGGAAACAGTATCGGGTTCTTTATCGCGTATAACGATGTTGATAGCGGGCACCTACAGCACAAAATCGCTTGGGCTCCAGAAGGTTACACTGAAGAGAACGATCACCTTCCCGACCTCGTTTTCACTGCGAGAATCGAACCGACTCGGCACCAAAAATTAATTTTGTGGGGACACATCAAAAGTCTCTATTAGTTTGCAAACATAGGGCGAGGCGTGAAAACCTTGCCCTACTGTTAAATAAAATACCACTAATAGCAGTGGAGAATTCGTGTATTATATCGGTAAAACTTTGGAACTGATGGGCATAGCCTGCTTAGGCGCGGGACTCTACTTAGGCTGTTTCAATCCGTATGGCTACAGTGAATCCAAAGCGATGGGCGTTGAGATGGGCTTCCTAACGCTCGGCGTTTTGGTTTTTTTTGTCGGCAGACTCATTGAGAAACGTCAATAATATAATCACTATTTACTTTTCCTGAACTTAACAAAAGCAGGATGTTTTCCTGAGCCTTGCACAGCCTGATTGGTATTTGGGTAATTCCTTATTAGTTTTGTATAAATTTCCAGTACCTCAAAAAATTGTCTTCAGAAATTTTGCCTTCAACTTTCCCGTCAACCATTAGTTGTACCAGAATTCCATGTATAATTGCATGGCGATCCACTCTATCAAGGGGGTCTTGGGCAAAGTCAATATTCAGCATTTCTGAAATTTGATGAGGTAGCACCCAATCCTTGCAATCTTGTAAAACACGAAGGACAGCAGACGACAGAGCGTTCAAACCATTTGCCGCTTGTGTTTGTGTAGCTTGGCGTGTATAATTCAATCTAATTCCCTCCTTCCAGATCATAACTTACGTCTATATGTTTTATCACCTTCTTCAGCGTCAAACCTCCATGCTTTAGCGTGGAGCAGTGGTCGTTGATCGCACGAAAGCTTCTGTGAAGATAGGTTTTTGCAGAAGTCTCCTGCTTTAGCAGGAGGTCTATTCACGAGGCAAATTTCCTTTGTCTCATTTGAGGATAGACCATATCAATAACAATCCGATGCCAAGGAAACCTATTCCGAAACTAATGGCGGTCCATCGCCACTTCCGTAGCTCCTTAAGCCGCTGCTGTGCTATATTGTTTGACACCCTGACCCTTTCTTGTAAATTCAGCATTGATGGGGACCGGCGCATATCAGGATGCCAACGTGCCACTCGACTTTCAAAAACTGATCGTGGGATCTTGATGAACCAGTTATTGCGGCAGTTCTCAGAGAAAAACCAGCTATCCGGATTCGTGCTTGTCGCAAGAACACCGAACTGCGTGTCGGTCGCGGAGAGGATACTTTTCAGATGTTTGCTCGCCTCCAACACAGCGTGCTCCGTGGCAGGCACTTCACAGAGAATAATAACGACGAAATAGCTGGCATCACAAACTACATAATCCGCAACACTGCTGACTCCGAGAACGCCGAATCGAATCGGCACATCTGTTAAAATCTCTTTATCTGAAAACGGTAGCGTTCCTAAATAGGTGATAATGGCTTGTCGTATACGGTCACGTAGCATCATAAATAAATTCTTTTGGGAGTAGGTGCTATGAGAATAAATACTTTATTCGTCTGTTTCTTTCCATTGGGCATGTCTCTGAAGCGTGCGAGTATCAATATTCAACGATTTAGCGGCTTCACGTAAGGATGGATATTGTTCGATACGTTTCTGCGCAACCGCCCGTAGAATTTGATTCTGATTCATATCTTCTATATTCAGAAAATCCCCATTTTCCATGTTTTGCGTCATTTTGGAAGCCGATAGACTATACCGAAATCCTGATGTCTGGTTTGAAAATCCATACGTAATTGTGCGTCTTGTCTCCAGAGGTAGTGCCTCCCATACAGAAATAGGTATCTGAACAAACTCAGGATTAATCTCGGGAAAATCTTTAGGTTCGAGTCTGTTGGTCGTTGCGAGAGCGACAGCTATCTGAACGGTGTGTCTCAACTGACGGATGTTCCCGGGCCATGACTCCTGCTCAAGAAGCGCAAGTGCCCTTGGGGTAACCCCTTTAACACTTTTCCCGTATTCCGTAGAGAACTCGTTGATAAATGTGTCTACTAAAGGTGCGATATCCTCGGGACGCTCCCTTAGTGGGGGTAGGCGAAACGTCATACCCTTAAGGCGGTAATACAGGTCCTCCCGAAATTCCTTTTCTTCAAGGGCTTTCAGAATATTTTTATTCGTTGAAGCGATAATGTGAACATCTACGGTCAAAGCTTTATTTCCTCCCAGACGCGTGAAGGCGGCTGTGTCCAAGACACGAAGGAGCATTTTCTGCGCGTCTAACGACATTTCGAGCACCTCGTCTAAAAAGAGGGTGCCTCCGTTTGCAACTTCAAATGCCCCCTGTCGTTGACGGATTGCGCTTGTAAACGCTCCTGCCTCATGCCCAAAGAGTTCACTCTGTAGGAGTTCTGAGGCGAATCTACCACAGTTGATGGTGATAAAAGTTTGGTCACGCCGGGGTCCACTTTCGTGGATGTATCGTGCGACCCCCTCCTTACCAACACCGGTTTCCCCAGTAATAAAGAAAGAAATCTTTGTCCCTTTAATCCGCTGAATAATATTATAAATCCCCTGCATAGGAGGTGATGGTAGTTGAATGAATGTGGATTGTTGCGTCATCATTGTTCCATCCGATCATCGTCATCAGTTGCCCTATTGTGATGCGGATTGCAGGTGTTAGTGATCCTATCTGCCAACGGCGTGGATATACGACTATGTACCACAAATTACGCTGGAGCCTAATTTAGTGCCGGCTAAACTCAACGCATCGTCTGGGGCATTTGATATATCATCAAGCGGTATGATAGCTGCTCGCTGTCGTAAGTGGACGATTTTTTCTTTTGTTGGTTCTCCTTTCGGATAACTCGTTCGCTTCAATATATTCTGATAAGAGTTCTTTCAGGTCTTCAGGAGTTCCAGAGAACGTTATAGTATTGTGGTCCGGTGTTTTTACACCACATGCCACAGTAATAGATTCTCCTGTTATAAATCCGAGTATGCAAACCTTTGATCCGATCCGCTTAAAGTGATTTACCCATTTAGGGTCTATTGTTATATGATCGAGATGAATTGTCATAGCATTCCTTTCGTATACCAAACTTTGGATAATTTTTGAGAAACCTCATGTGATAGTTTGAATTGAATGAATACTTTAGTTTTTTCTAATTCAACATTCTCCATACGCAGGCTTCCGCCCCGTTGAGGTCTATGGTTGGAGGGTGATCGCATTACGCTACAAAGGTAGCCACTCGCGTAAATTAACCGAAGTTGCTACCTTTATGTAAAAAGGTGTTTGCTGTCACCGCATGAAATTGCGAGAGTTATTGCTTGTAGTTTAAAAGAGGGGAAAACAGGTTTGACGTTATTCAACAATACTTTCCCCTCTTTCTTGACCTACTGGTAATCCAAATATACGGAAAGGTGAAGTTGTGTAGTTATCAATATCCCGTTATTTGGGTGGGTTGCTTTCGGTCAAGACCTAATTCCTTCAGACACAAATTATTATCTCCAATACATTGGAAGTTAATTCCCATATAACTCCATCGCGATTGACATCAAAGTCGTGTTGAGCACTACGATCCTTGAGTTGACCGAGAGCGGTAGCGACAAGTACCAAATCTTAGATATTCACCACGCCGTCTTTATTCACATCCTCCAACAAAGTGGGGAAGTCCCTGTGTCCAAGCACAGCAGAAACTGTAGTCCTCAGTAGCAAGAAAACGAGGGTGGAATAAACTATTTTTTTTAACATAACTCTGCGATATTTGTAAAAGGTTAGGTTAACTCTTTACCGAGGTGCTTAACTGCATCAGTATTTTGGAGGGTTTGGATAAATCCGTCAGCGTCCTGATTCCAGATCGCAGGTGCCTTTGACTTAACACCACAATGAACCTCTAACACGTGCCCTGATACGAAAAACAGTTTGACAGTATGGTGTGCTACTCGTTCAACGATCTCAATGTAATCGGTCTCGATTAACACATCCCCCATACGCAATTTCATAGAATTATACCTCATCCGTTGAGAACTCTAATCTCCGTTTTGAAAACAATGCTCAGCACACAAAACACGACCACAACCATAACAACGCCGAGCCGTAGAATTGCAGTAGATACCCTACCAGCGTGATCGTCAGCGAAATGTTGAATACCATGTTGTTAGCCTTCGTTCTCCGCATCTTCGGGATTCTCTGTGCTTTCAAATTCAATCATGAGTTCAGATGGATCTTGACCTTCCGCCTCCACCTTCCCCCGAGCTCCGTTTAACAAATTGCATAAACCCTGATAGGTTGCGATTTTCGCAAATCAGACGTGAAATGTTATGAAAAAAGTGTTGGCAAAACCTCCGAAATTCAGGTTCTCATGACTGATCGAGAGACAGCTGATGCACTAAATAGTTATAATAAGTCAATTTAAAATATTAATCAAAATAAAAATAAAAAAGACTATAAATAACTAAAAAATTATACGGAATTTTTCAGACAAAAAGCAAATTATGTCCATAGGTATCGCTAATTTTGCTTAAAAAGTGCATAATACTTTAAAATCTTATCCAATTTTTTGTGGGAGGAACCCTCTTTCCGAATACCGCTGTGATCTTTAACACATTTACCGAAATTTACAGACTGCCAGCAAAAAATTCCCACGTTCCATTACTGCTTTTAATTCCCCAAAAGCACCAATTCCCAAAAACTGTTGATTTGGTGCAGCAATTTTTGTGGGATGCGTTACAATTTTTGCATATGTGCGCATATGAATGAAATGCGTAGGAGTAAAACAGGCTCACTTCCTTGAGTGGATATGCTCTACCTTGAAAGAGTTTAGGGTTGCATGTACTTTGGGTGTCTTGCCTTGAAAGTATATTTGGAAATCTCAGGAGGGGTTTGGATACAGGTGTGGCACGAGACTTGCTGCCATGCTAAAACAAGTTGCCTGCTTTACCGTTGGCGAAAAAAGAGGGAAACACAAACCGGATCTGATCTGAAATATGTATCTGATAGGTCTTCGGAAAAATAGAGGAAATCGCAAAAAGTTTTGTTGAGATAGAATTATATTATTATTTTAATTTATAAAAACATGTCTCAATATGACTGGAATATAAATCCTGGTTACGATTGACATTAGATCAATTTAAAATTTGACCAAAAATGGTATTTTTGATAATATGCACTATATAACTTATGTGGAAGGGTGGTGATTTTCATTGATAAACATCTATGATTTTTTTCACCCACCCACACTTAGTATCTTATATTGAACTCACGTTAGTAAAAAAGTAGTAAAAAAGTCAATTTAATAAGGTTGGGGATTTCTGTCTTGGATTTTAGTTTTCCGCTTCTTGGTAGAATGAGTATCTGGAATTTACTTGGTTCAAGAATAGAAAAATTACCTTACTTGTAGTTAGGGTAGTATGTCAATAACCACCGATGTTCTGCAAGATATAATTGCTCGCTGCCACCAACGGCACAAAAAGCCTCTTGAGCAACGGAAGACGACCGTAACGCCTCTGTTTTACAAAGGGCTTCCTTACCACTTCACAGTCTATTGTGCGCACAGATACCCTGTGATGTTGCAAGACTTGGAAGCGGCAGGCATTTCCTTTATGCCGATAG
Organism: Candidatus Poribacteria bacterium; assembly: GCA_965220065.1. GTDB lineage: Bacteria > Poribacteria > WGA-4E > WGA-4E > WGA-3G > WGA-3G. The sequence goes on along the minus strand of OZ244804.1, from coordinate 357,312 downwards.
GGCAGGCTCCTGGCACTGACCGCCCTCCGCGGTCTTTTGGGGGTGAACGATTCTTGAAACGCCAACAGGCGGCAGACTGGGATATTACCCAGTGGCACAGGTCATGGGGGATGCAAGTGTATACAGGTATTCCCTCGGGACGCGATGGTGCACCTTGGCATGACATTGACTTTAAATATGAAGCTATCTGTGCCGCACCGGATGCCGTTCTTGCTTGCGTTCAAGCACTTGTTCACACTGCTGCGAACCCGTTGTTAACATTGTCAAAATCTGGTGGGTTGCGCTTTTCTTGTAGGATACCGGGGTATCTGCATCCAAGGACCAAACAGGCACGGATTTATGTCTATAAAGCGAGCCCATCAGAAGAGAATTCGTACCACCACGATGCATATCTTGAAATTTTGGGCGAGGAAGGATACAATTGCTGGGATGGGCGTTATGAAATCCTGCTTGGAAATTTGTTAGAACCGCCTGTGATTCCTAAAGAGGTACTCTTTGCTCCTATCGATGCCTTTCGCGCGAAACTTCACGAACCGGTTTTCCAAATTTTACAGCACACGGAGAGCACCCCCGAGGTGCCATACTCTTTGGGATCGGGTAAACTTGACCTCGCCAAAGAGGCGTTCTTCAAGCGTGGGTTTTCTTATGTCAGACAAGAAGATGGATTTCACTATTGGCACCGACATGATGATGAGATTGGCAACACAGAGGTAACCTTGTGGGAGAATGAAGATGGTGTATGGGTGTGTGCATCTACATCTGATACGGAATTCCCTATGGAGGCAACGCTCATCACAGATGTCTGGAAGGATACGGGTATTCTACCGCCGATTCCCAAGACGGGGCTCCCTATAGACGATAAGGTGCTTGCCGTTCGGGAAGGGAACCTCAGTCCACTGGCACTCAAACGTCCGTCTCGGGTGTTACACAAGTCGAAACCTACGGAAAAGATTGATGAACCGCCAGAAGCAATTAGTGTTCAGGTGCAACGTGCTTTTGATAGAAACGTGCGCGTCCTCGGATGTGTTCCCGAGACAGACGTAGAGAAAAGCCGTGAAATGGAACCCTTTCTGCGTAAGGCAATCTGTTTAAGAGTGCCGAGTGTTGAACTTGGGGTAGCAGCTGAGCAATTTCTTCAAAACCGAAATGTGGGATCGGTTACACCGTGGCGGGATCGGATGTATCTCTGGGATCAGGTGAAAGATATCCCCCTTAATGTACGCATGGCAACCCCTTTTCAGCGTGGAAACGTCTGCGAGGATCCCGAGCGGTGCGAAGCAATTGAGCAAAAGGGTGGGGATCCGAGCGAAATTATCTGTCCACAATGCCCCGTCTATACAGCATGTCGCGAGCGTGGCTATTTATCGCAATTCTCTACATTTCAAACGACTCACGCACAAATATTAGGGGATTTTCGACTGATTTTGGATCCTCAGTATGCCAAAAGAGTGGAACAACTTCTCGAAGCACGCGATGGAACACAACCCCTCTGTATCATCAATCTCAAGAGAGAGAATGCACTTTTTCTTAGATGCAAACTCCCGAGAACCACATTGAAGGAATGGGTTGTCAACTGGCAAGGTAGTGCCTTAGGCAACTTTGCGATAGCTTTACTGAATGCGGTAGAAATCAGAGACAGATTCCACGGTAGTTTTACCAAACGTCTCCGCACAGTGGTCGAGACGTTTGAATGGCTGGAAGAAGAAATTGTCCAACAGATGTGTCACATCAATATACAGGGGAGAGTGGTCGCACGCGGAGCTATTGATACGGAGACCGGTGCGGAATTAGCACGTTTTACGATTGAGTTTGAGCGAGGAATCTCTGCTTATCTTCCTTTGGATGATGCGGCGGCAGATAAACTAGCGGCAAAAGGGTTACCCTTTTTTCGACTCCACGCTTTTGTGCCGAACGAAGACATGAAAATTCTGATGCCGATAGCGGATGCCATTGAGTTGGGTATCTTGGATACGTCGACTGTTGAAAACATTCAGGAGTTCCCAGCGGTTTGTGCGGATCCAAGTTGGACGTTTTGGCATCAACTCAAGCGTTTCTTTTCACATTATACGCGGGACGCTGATGCCCCGATGCGATGGGAGGACGAAGCATTACAGTTCTGGGTGCCGCCGGTATTCCATCCGAGCGTCAAACACCTTTTGGTCAAGGGACCGATCCTCTACAGTGAACATTTACATCGGGCGTTCTTGGATGCGGAAACCGAGAGCCTTCGCATGCAACCGATGGCGTGGGTTCCCGGAAACCGTGTTTTTCAGATTCGAAGCAGTATGTATCCACGGGAGACAATTTTAGACTTCAGCAGCACTTGGGACGTTATCGGGATGTCTGAAACGGGGCAGCACATTTTTTCCAGAATTCAAGCCGAAATAGAAAGGGATCCGAATATTAAGCATGGGATTATAACCGTTCTTTATGCACTTGAGCAGCTGAAAAGCATAGCGAAAAACGAGAATGTCTGTTTCTTGACGGCGTTTCGAAGGCTGGAAGGATTGGAGACCGCTTTTCAAGAGGCACAGGTCATCTGGATTGTTGGCATGCCGGAAATAGGACCTGGCACCATATTGGAATTCACTCAGACCTACTTTGGAAACGAAGAGGAGCCCCTCTCTTATGAAATGGAACCTGAGTCCTGCCGTTACAAAGACGCTCGCGTCCAAAGCGTTCATGAAAAAGTGGTCATCCGTATATTCACAGAGATTATGGAGCTGGTTCAGCTGAATCGTTCAGCAAATAAGAAAGTTATGTTGATTACGGGGTTCCGAATTCCTGAGATCATTGACAGACCTGAAACGCTTCTTTTTGACTGGAAAGATTTCGATGTCGCCGGTGGGTTAGACAAACTCGCTGACGTGATAGCGACACGTCAACAATTCGAGACCGAACGCGACAATTTGACCCCTGAATCCAGTAGAAAAGAGGTAGAGCAAGTTCTGGGATGTTCCCCAAGACAGGCGAACCGAGTGTTGCAAAGGCTGGGGAAAGCCCCACGTGTCCCTTTCCGCGAGCAAATTCTTGCACTACTCGCCGATGGAGAGAAAAAGACACCCGAACTCACGGAGGCGATTCAAGGACATCCAAAAGCAATCAATACAGAACTCACGCGCCTTGTGGAGATGGGTGAAATTGTAAAGGTTCGACGGGGTGTTTATAGGCTTCCAGAGTCTTAGCACAAATGTGGCGAGGTTAGGAAACCCCGCCAGCGAGGTCGGGTCTTGTGTTTTCTAAAGCGTCCAAATATTTTCGGGCTTTACTATAGTTCTCATCAGAAGCGAAGAATCGCGATACCTTGCTCGCCTGCGACCGAATAGAGAAGCCACGTTTTTCCATCCTCACAATAGATTGCTGGATCGCGTAGTTCATGCACCTGTTCGCGATCTAACCCACCCGTCGACGGTCTAATCGGTAGATTCACACCCTCAAAATCGTATTTTGGCGCGATTACCTCTGTTGGTTCAGATGGATTCCAATCGTTCCAATCGTCTGTCAATTGCACGGTACTTTTACGGATGCGTTCTGGACTATCTCCGTACAGCGAGTAATAAACGGTCAGGGTATCCCCTTCGAGGAGGTTTGCTGTGTGGCGCGGAAAACCTGTGTTGTCCTGATCGGATTTACGTGGAAAGAGGGGTGTATCTCGTTGAATGAAGCCTGCTGTCCATGCTGGTGTTTCCGCACGGCTTATCCAGCCGTGGTATGTCGCGTAGGGATGTCCCTTCCACCAGAAGACCCGAAAATAGGCACCATTCCGTTTATCCAGTGTATCCGAAGCGGTATAATTCACTCCGTCAGTGGAGGTCGCCCAGCAGGTTGCCTGTCCTCCACCATAATTTCCGTGAAAATACATGAAGAATCGTCGATTTTCCTCATCTATGTGAACGTCTGGGGAAGCGATGTGATCGCATCCTTGAAATACTGTATTGTCCCGATGCAACGCGCCGGGACGATAGATGGTGTAGGGACCTTCAACTGCATCAGCATAAGCCAATCGGATATACGCACCGCGATGGTGTGCAAAGTAGAGATAATATTTTCCCAGAGGATTTTTTACCCATTCTGGCACGCGAATGAGTGAAGGTCCGTTGATATTCGAGAAACCGTGTTCTTTGTCAATCTCCGACATGTCGGGATAAATTAGCAGTGTTCGTTTCATATTTCTCCTCAATCGTGGGTCTGGAACCGATATACCTCTTGTGATTCCTCAGACATGTTGTTCCATATCTCTTTTGGAATCGGTGCGCGAAAGATTCCCGGTGCGTCAGGGGCATGGTGAAACCGTCGAAAATAGACGAGAGCAAGCATGTGCCGAACAGTATTTTTTGTCCGATTCGGCATTGCTCGGTGCCAGCACCGCATGTCACGCACGACGACTGAACCGGCAGGCATCTCTAACTGAAATGAAGGGTAATTTGCGGCGCGTTCGGGTTCACAAACGTTATATGGGGAGTTACGCACTGCCTCGTCATCAATAATGAGATGTGAACCGGGCCACACCTCTGTCGCGCCGTTTTCCACTGTGAAATCAACAAGCGGAATGTTAACGACAATCGTTGAAACCGGTAGTGCAAACGGGAGTTCGGGGAAGAGTTGTCCCGAATCTCGATGAATCCATTGAATTTCGTTACCGGGACGGGTTGAGTTACAACCGTAAGGCAGATACGCGTACACTTTCTCACCCATCGCCGCTTTCAGAATCGGCATCGCGAACGGGTTATCAATGATGCGTGGATCCATAAACGGCATTTTCAACATCGGGTGTTCACCTTCATGACCGTTATCTTCATTGCTAAGCACGGTTTCCATAGCGATGTCAAGTTCTGCTATCCAATCGCATGGGAGAACACTTTCAATCACTACCAATCCTGCCTCGCGCAACAGGCGTACGCCTGCATCGACGCTTTCTGGCGTGAGTTTGTTTTCTGCACGTTCCTGATCGGAGATTTCCAGTTTCGGAATATTTATTGTTCGTCCTGTAGTTTCCATGCGCTAAGTCTGCCTTTCTGGTTGATTTTACGGACAATATCGTCACAAGTTGCTTGGATGTCTCCCCAAGTAACCATCTGCTTGCCTCCTATCTTTTTCAAAGTATAACATAAAATGTGAAGTCGGTCAAGATTCATTGCTACAGCGAAGGGTAAACGGATATGAATGAGAAAAATTGTTGTTTTCTCCTGTGAATTCGTATAAAATAAGACAAACTTTCGAGCTACACCTGATTAGACTGAGTTTCAGAATCACATTTAATTTGTGTAAGTAGAGGAGCGTGTAATGACACCTGAAGTCGCTATACAAAAACGGGAGCAAATGATCGAAGAGGGTTTCTGCGTTGTTGATGATGTTCTGACAGGGGCGTTTATACAGGAGCTTCATGACGAGTCGGAACGGCTTATCGCAGGACATGTAGAACCCGAGGATGTTATCTATCAAGGACAGCACGTCAACGTCCGCGGTGAAGATAACACCCACATTCAAAAACTGTTGGAATGGCAACCATCACGCGATGCTTTGGAACAGATTGGGTTCGGAGATTTCGTATCATCTGGTGGGATCATTATTCTGACGAAGGAATCCGGGGGTCCCCCACTCTATTGGCATCAAGATTGGATGCGCTGGAACGATCCGCTGAGTTGTGCACCGTGGCCCCAAACGATTTTCCTTAATTATTATCTTACGGATACAAATCGGGAAAATGGGTGTTTAAAGGTTATTCCAGGAACACACCGTAAGCGCATCGATTTACACGATATATTGGTGCCAGCACATGAGCAGGGGGCGCGGTTTATTGATGAAGATCATCCCATCATGTTCAGTGATCACCCGGAGCAAGTGGATATCTGTGCAAAAGCGGGTTCATTGGTAATGGCAGATGCACGTATCTTACACTCCGCCCACAGAAATTTTACCGATGTTCGACGCACGCTAATTCTCGCATGGCATAGTCGTCCGAATACTATACCAGACTATTGGGATAGGGAAGTTCCAGAAATCATTGCGAATCGCGACGAAGACGCAAATTATCCGATGTCTCGTATTCCTGGTGATTTGTTACAGCCGTAATAGAGCACGGTATCTTTAGGATATGGAGTGGTAATGATTCCGATTGACCTTTCCAATAAAGTAGCAGTAATTACAGGCGGTTCAGGCGCGTTAGGGCGTGTTATGGTAAGAACCTTGGCTGAAGCGGGGGCGGATATCGCAATCTGCTACTATAGAGACCAAGGAACCGCACACCTTCTGCAAGATGAAATCACCGCCAAAGGCGTACGAGCCGCCGTAGTGCAAGCGGATGTCACGGATCAGGGTTCGATAAACGCTATGCGTGATGCTGTCTTAGAGCAACTCGGTTCGGCAGACATCATCGTCAATAACGCCGTAATTCAGTATAGCTGGACTTCGGTTTTAGAACAGGCTGCTGAGGACTACGAAAGCCAATTCCAGTCATGCGTTCTACACAATGTATACATGGCACAAGCCTTTGTCCCTGCGATGATCGAATCAGGTTGGGGACGGGTCGTCAGCATTAATACCGAGTGTTCAATGCAAAACTTTGAAAGACAGAGTGCCTACACATCGGGCAAACGGGGAATGGACGGTGTCTTGCGAGTGCTCGCCAAAGAGGTCGGTGCACAGGGTGTCACTGTCAACCAGGTTGCACCGGGATGGACTGTCAGTGAAAAGAGTGAAGCGAGTGCGTCCGATGAACATTATTGGAGTAAAGTACCAATGCAACGCCGTGGAACTGCCCAAGAAATCGCCAATGTCGTGCTTTTTCTTGCGTCAGATCTCGCGAGTTACATCACCGGCGCGTATATTCCGGTGTGCGGTGGGAATGTGATGCCCACAATTTGACGAATTCATTCCCGACACACTGTAGGACGAGTTGTGTCTATTGAGATAAACCGTGGAATTAAAAGTTTGTGCTCTCGGAATTTTGTTCAGGAATGGCAAAATTCTGTTGGGCAAAAGGGCTAAACACCGAACTTCCTATCCCGATGTCTGGGACATGATTGGTGGACACTGCGAAAACGCTGAAACACTAACACAGACACTCATCAGGGAGCTGCAAGAAGAAATTGGTGTTACACCAATTCAGTTTGAACACATTTCAACCCTATTTGATTCCAATAACGATCACACCTACCATGTATTCGTGGTAACGGATTGGAAAGGTGAACCAGAGTGTCTACAGATAGAAGAGCATTCAATGATCGGATGGTTTGGAATTAAGGAAGCGTTAAAATTGGAACTTGCTTTACCTGTATATCGGGAATTATTCAGAAGTCTTGAAGGCGACTGATTAATTGCATATTTTAAAACACAACTATAAAATCAGTCGAGGGAAATATGGAAAGACATAAACTCGAGTACAAGGTGCTGAACGACCACAATCCAGATGCGGAATCCGGGGGACACTGGGAGATTGAGGTGCACGCAAGTCCTGAAGAATTGCAGGCGTTCTCCGAGATGGGATACCTCGTCCGGGAAGGACTCTTTCAGGGACAGACACTCCAAAAATTGCGGGATGCTCTCGATCATTTGGAGGAACGTGAATGGGCAAAACGAGACAGTGCTATGGCTGGTAAACGAGGTTGGGGCTTCATTCCGCGTCATCTGATGGACAAAGATGAAGCATTCTTAGAACTCCTAAAATTCCAGCCGACTTTATCAATTGCCCGTGCGATGATGGGACCTCTTGTACGGTTGCGGGGTCTGAGCGCACGCATCACTTATCCCGGTGATGATCGCGAGCACCAAACGCCTTGGCACCAACACCTACGTGTCGTATCTAACCCGTTGCCGCCGTGGTTCTCACGACCACACTGCATTGACTGCCTCATCTATCTCGATGATTTGAACGAGGAGACCGGTGCTGTCGCAGTCGTTCCTGGATCGCATGATTGGTTAGACAAGGCAACACCGAATAGTTACGAATCGGTAGAGGGTGAGGTCGAGTTACGGGTGAAAGCGGGTGGCGGTGTCCTGATCCACGGCAATCTCTGGCACCGCGGCTTACCAACGCTAAAAGCCAAGCGGAGAATGTTAATATTAAGTTATACACCGACCTGGCTACGGAAATCGCCACACGGCGGTGCACAACCCGAAGATGGGTTAACCCATGCCTTTCTTGAAGATGCTGATCTGGAAGAAAGGATGCTATTAGGTGTCGGTGGATATTCTTGAATTGCAGGAGAAATTAAGGTTTTGTTGATGTGGCGAAAGACAAAAAAATTGTTGATTTATTATGTTTTTTATTTTATATTGTAATCATCGGATGTTGACCGCGTGAGATTAAATGGTTTTAACAGCACACTAATGACGTGTACCTCTTATTACAGAAGGAGACTTCCAATGAAAACTGCTCTTACGTTCAGTTTAGTGATGTCACTACTAATTTTGATGGGACCGGTGTTGATGACCGATGCACAAGTGGTCAAAGAGGATGATCTCATCATCTACTACAGTTTTAACAAAGACACTCTCAAGGGTGATGATGTCATGGATGTATCCGGTAACGGAAATGATGGACTTATCAAAAACAAGGACATCAAATCGGTGAAAGGCAAGGTCGGGGAAGGCATGGAGTTTCCTGGTGTTGCAACGAGTTACATTGCAGTCCGGGAACACCAATATGTCGATCCGATTAAATTGATTAGCTTCTCGGCATGGGTTAAGACGGATCAAAGAGGCATGATTGCGTCTTGGGATCGGAGCGAATTTTTCCGTTTCGCTGTGGGTGATGATGTCGGTGGAAATGCGGGGACAACCTTTGTTGCGTTTGACACTTGTTGTCCGTGTTGCCACGACTGGTTCGGTGATACGGATGTCGCAGATGATAAATGGCATCATCTCGCCGCGACGTTCGACGGTAAAAAGAAACGGATATACGTTAATGGAAAATTAGATCAAGAGGAAGACGCGCCCGCAAAAGAGATCGGCGCGGGGCAGGCACGGTATGGATTCATTGGGATTGGATCAGAAGCTGCTGCATTCGATGCAGCCACAGGACCCACATGGGCATACAAAGGAATTCTGGACGAGTTTATGTTGTTCCACCGTGCCCTCTCTGAGAAAGAGATTGAGCACCTTGCCAGCGGTCCCGAAAACCCGTTTGATGTGGATCCCAAGGGCAAGTTGAGTACCACTTGGGGATTCATTAAAGACATCCAGTAGAAGTAGAAAGTTAACGGGCGGCATCACAGTGCCGCCCTTTTTTTATGCTTTCCGAACAGTGGTTTTAGGCATCAGATGCGGCTATTGCCTCTCGAATACCGGGCCATTCATTCCAGATGTCGGTATAGGCATCATACCCGTTTTTCTCACAATCGATGTGCCGCAATCGGAAAATGACAGCATAGCGGATATCAGCGGCGGCGTTTGGTGCCGCCGTATGAACAAGCTGATGATGGGTCAATACCACATCGCCTGCCTTACCGAGTATCTGCTCTGGTTCCTCCGGCAACTCCGGTTTGGGCATTCCATTCGCCAATATCTCGTGCCCTTCCTGTTTGAAATAGTCGGCGAAGAAACTGTGCGATTTGGGCCAGACAGTGAAGTTCCCGCTATACGGTTCGGGAACATCGGCGAGATAAATCACAGCGAGTGCGGTAAATCCACGCCGATACACCCCTTTTGCCATTCCATTCTGACCGCTTCCTAACCCATCGAGGTGTCCGTGTGGTTCGTTTGGATCCACGTGCAACGGACCCGGGAAACGCAGTGCTATCTGTCCCGAGGTCGGCGTTTGCACGTTCCCTGCCCCCATCAATGACTCTGAAAGTTTGAGGATTGGTGTTTTACTGAAGAGATCAACGATCTCAGGGGCTTCACGAATTTCGCTGCAGTAAGATTGCGCTCGATAGCGCTCTAAGTCTCCTTCGTTCATACCCACAGCACCGATGGAATGATTAATTGCCTGCCGTGCCGCGTCTATCATCAGTCGCGGCACAACACCAGGGATAGAGATATAGCCGTTTTCATGGAACTCTAATTTCTGTTTACGACTGAGCATTTATGCTTCTCCATTTTGCGAGTGTTGAAGTATTCTGTTCGCCAAAAGATTGTGGTGGGTTAATTATAGCATATCCGATCTTGATTGCCAAAAGATTATTATCGGTGCATCTATGATTGTGAAGAATTAATGCGTAAGAGCATAGACAACCGCATTGATACCCATCTTCAATGCCATATCTGAATATTCCCGTGGGTAGAAACCCTCAGCGGCATGCTCCCACGCGTCTCCAAGGTCGGTATTGAAATTGATCATCATCATAAGCCGTCCATTGTCGTCATAAACGCCGCGGCAGTATGCGGGATAACCATCGTATCTCTCATACGTGCGTCCACTAAAAATAGAGCGAAGCCCGGGAATCTGGACGAGTTTTTCGATCTTGAAGAAGCATCGGAAAATCGGGTGGGATATAGGGATATCTATCGGCTCTCGACTTGGGAAAATCTTCTTGAATTCCGTGTAAAACCGTTCCCATTCGCGTTCACCATGGAAATCGTCAATGAAGATAAAACCGCCTCGTAAGAGGTATTCACGTAGGTTCTTTGCCTCTTTTCGGCTTAATCTCAGACTTCCGACTTCTAACATGTAGGCAAACGGATATTCAAACAACTCCGTCGCACCAACGTCAATAATTTTTTCACGTGGATCGGCATCGATATTTGTCTGTTTGCGGAGTTGCCAAATAAAATTCCGATCGGAGGCGGGCCAATCTACTCTCCAACTGCTGCGTCTGGTGAGTTGGCCACCATATTTTAGACGGACGAAGGTGAATCGGTCCGACTCACCTTCCGAATTCGGTAGGATAACAGATAAGGACATCGCGATGAAAACAGCCAACAACTGGATGGTTCGCATTTTTTTCTGGTTTGAAAGTAGGTTTTAATATCGGGTAAGAAATCCATTCTTAAGTCTGAAAAAAGTGTAGCATATAGAATGAATTAAATCCACCTTTAAACCAGATTCGGATGTCCATAGGCATGCTCAAATGTAAAGTAAGAATTTAGACTAAAAACTATGGGACCAGACTGTCGTAACTTGGGTGCCCTTGGTAGATTCAAATGCCTTTGCAATGTTGATTCGAAAAATAGCATCGTTTTCTCCGAACTGTAAACCGATCCCAACATTTCCTTTCGGATCGAAGGTATACTCCAGATCGGACGCATTCCAGATTTGTCCCTCATCAAGGAAAACAATCGCAAAGGCGTTTTTGAAAACACCCCAACTGAACAGATTGGATAAACGGTAGTGGTATTCAACGTTGAGCAAAAACCCGCGGTCTCCGGCAAACGCGTACGGAGAGGAGGTATGTCCACTCTTGTAGGTTATTAAACCTTCAGAGTCACTTTCCTGTTTTCGCCAAGGATACCCTCTGAGTCCACCGATCCCATCAATCACAAATTGGCGTTGAATTGGGAGCACCGAGTTGGAAAACCCAAACAGATACCGAATTCGGATTCGGTTATTTCCAAGGCGATAGGTACGCCGCAGGTGCAACAGCAACCGTGTGAAATCGAAATCGGAGCCCATGGCGGTATTGCTGTGTTCGATGAAAAGCGTATTGTGCCAACCCACCGAATCCGTTATATTATTCAAATCGTACTGAAAGGTGATACTTCGCATTTGACCGGGAATTATTGATGGGTTCTCTCTCACCCGGAGTTTCGATCCCCAATTGGCGACAAACCAATCTGTGCTCCTCTGTAGACTCGCGTGCGATTCAGCGACCATTGCCAATTTGAAGAAATGGGTTGGCATAACGGGTGACCATCGCAATGCGATCTCAGCCCCTTGTCGTAGGTAGTAATTTTGAAGGTCTGGTGTCCCAATAATGCGTTGAAAAATAGGTAACGGATTGTTGTAGTTCGGAAAAAGTTCAGGGGCAACTACATCTGTCAAACGGTGAATTTGTGCTGTTAGTCCGAGGTTCCAGATGTAAGGGTTTCCCCAATCTATTCTGCTACCCATACGGTAATGTAAACGCGGATTACCGAAGGCATAACTTACCCTCCCAAAAAGTTTCGGCGCATAATTGTTTTCAGAATTTCTGATGTTCCACGTCCAAAGGGGTCCGACATCCTTTCGTTTGCCCAGTTCAAAACCGGTGCCGATTTCCCATCCTGTTACTCGGTTGAAACCGAGGCGTAGCGGTGGATTGAGACCGAGATACGCATCGGTAGAAAGCGGTTTTTCATCAACAGTAATCGTCGCGACGTACTTTGAATTTTTCTCGTCTACCTGTAGGTTTACCGCGTCAAAGTAGGGCATCGCTTTATAGAGCGTTTTGAGTGCTTGTTCAAGGTCTTCGGAACTGTTTTCAAGTGCTTGTTGGATTTGTGTATCCGATATTTTCTGATTCCCTTGGATGCGTATTTCGTGGATAGGGACATCCCCTGCCAAAAATCGTGTGCCTATGTCTGGAATTTGAGGGGCAGATTCTTGTGGTACCAACTTGCTAAATGAATTATGGACTTTATTAATATCCGAACCAGAAATGTTCAAAGATTTCAACACTGACAATGTTCGTGTAATAGGAAGATCTTCCACAGTGATTACAGCAACGCGTTTAGTGTCCTTTTCTTCAACGCGTAAAGAGGGTTTTTTGGAACTATTGAGGAGCACGGTTGTAAGAATAGGCATGACTTCAGTCATATCGCCAGACCCATTTTCAAGAATTTTCATAATGTTGGAACTATCAATCCCATCGACCCCTTGGATTTGAATGTCGTGAATCGGCTTGCCATCAAAAGTCCAATTCCATGACTTTGTCGGTTCTTGGGTTTCTTGTAAAGATGGGGCTTCCTCAGCAGTACGGGTTGTAACAGGAGGGACTGGCGATGGTGTGACAATTTCAAGGGTTGGTGGCGGTGGAGGAGGCGCGATTTCCAGGTCTCGGGGTTTGATCGACATCAATTCAGGAATTTCAATGCCGAGTTGATGGAGATTGAGTAGCAGCGAACCGAGTTGCTTTCTCGGAATTTCGCCAACGATATTGATCAGATACACATCATCGCCACTTTTAATAATAGTGAAGATTCCCTGAATAGTGTCATTTACTTGGAGGGTATAGAGATGCAAATTATCTTTTTCGACACCCTCTTGGATGGGGTGTCCCAATGTGTTCCAGCCTCGTTCAATTAAGGTTTCTCCGTAATATTGAACGACTTCCTTAAGATTGACAGACCGACTTCGATAACTGCGGAGTTGTAAATTTTCTATATTGTTAAACAAAGGGGCAACGTTGGAAGTCGGATCTTCCATCACGAGTGCAATGACCCGTCTGTCTAAATCAAACTGGAATTCAGATGATGGCAGATGTGGACAATCAAAGGTGACAGTGGCGTTATTGGACTGTGATTGCACTGTATGCGTAATGAGAAGCAAAAGTACTATGAATGCTTTTGTAATCGTATATTTCATCCAAAATCTCCCTTACTGACTACTTTCGATGTTCTTCAGGCGTTGCTGTAGTTTTCTCAATGCCTCTGGAATGCGGGGTTTGCTGGGACGATAGATAACTTCGGGCGGCACAATCTTTCCGAGTATATATTCCTCCGAGCGTACACTCCATGCGGGGGTTGTTATCGAACGGGAACGAGTCGTCTCAGAATAAGGTTCATTCGGGACGGCATAGTACCACTGTAGTGCAATAGAGTGTCGAGGTCCCTGGAAATAGTGAATTTCAACAGAATAGACCCCTGTCGAGAGCGTTATGCTTCCTTTTTCACCCTTCGCTATGTGGACACCGTCATTATCCACTACCAAAGTCCCATCAATATACAGTTTCGACCCGTCATCTGAATAAAGCCCGAAGTGGTACAATCCGGGTGTGTCGATTGCTAACTCCCCACGAAAGCGAATCGCGAAATCCTCAACAACAGATTGCATTTCTGGTGTGGGAAACCCCTCGGTATAATCTCGTTTAGAGATATCTAAGTTTGGTGTAACAAAGGTATAGATAGGGGTCAAAAGGTCGAAATCCGGCATTCGATGGATCTGACCCCCTGGAACGTAGACTTCACCGATTAATCCGTGTCCGGTCATCACATTTGTGTCGAAAATACCGAGCCCTGTGCCTATGCCCTCAAGCGTTGCGAGTTCCACATCCGCTGTGCTTGTGCCTTTTGCAAGGTGTTTTCCATTCCCATATCCGCCGGTTCCACGTCCCCTGCGTCCAAGTCCACCAACTCCAATGCCTCGCTGCCCCTCAGCGACAACGGGACCTGCGAGTGTGCCGTCTTCTTCGCCAAGGTTGGCATTGGATACAGGGCTCGGCGCATCTGATTGCGGGAGATCGGCGTGCGTAACGACATCCGGAATTACATCGGCATGAACGGGTGCCTTCGGGACGGTCACCTCTGGCGCATACGTCGGTGAAGCGGGAGAAGCGGGGGATGCTTCCGTTTCACTGACTTGTGGTACCACAGGTGGACGTGGTGGTAAGATTCGCTCTCTCACCTGCGTCTCAGATTCTGGTTCCAGTATCTCAGCCGATATGCTCTCTTTCTCCAAGGCGAAATGCGTCACAAGCAACGGTGAGATCGCCAACATCAATCCTATGTGGAGCGCAAACGATATCAATAAGGAACGGTTTGTGTATTTTCGCATTTCAGTCCCTGTTCTCAATATGCTTAAGTCGCTGCTGTAGTTTCTTCAACGCATCTGGCACGCGGGATTTACCGGGACGATAGATAACTTCAGGTGGGACAATCTGTCTATGGGCATCTGGCGGTTGATAGAACCACTGAAGTGCGATTTCATAACGGGGTCCTTGGAAGTATTGAATTTCAAATGGATGCGTCCCAACTGCTAACTCCATACTTCCCCGTTTACCCATATCCATGAAATGTCCGTCAAAATGCCACGATACCCAGGCATTTTTCGACAGCTGCTTGCGCCCCTTGTTCCGCGTTATCCCGTGTATTCCATCATTATCAATAACAAGGGTGTCGTCAATATACAACTTCGAGCCATCATCCGACAAGAGCCAGAAGTTGTACCGACCCGGCGTATCTACTGCCAATACACCGCGGAAGCGAACCGCGAAATTCTCAACAACAGTCTGCATCTCTGGTGTAGGAAACCCTTGTGTGTATTCCCTTATAGAGACATCTAAATTCGCCGCAATAAAAGTATAGACCGGTGTCAAAGCCCCGAAATCGGGCATCCGCTCAATCACGATACCGGGAACGTAGACTTGCCCGATTAATCCGTGTCCTGGCATCACGTCTGTGTCGAAGATACCGAGTCCCTTGTCTACAGCATCAAACGTTTCGAGTCCCACATCTGATGTTCCTGTCCCGTGGGAAACCAAGTGTTTTCCGTTTCCGTATCCGCTGCGTCCGAGTCCCCCAACCCCGATGCCTCGCTGACCCTCAGTAACAACGGGACCTGCCAGTGTTCCATCCTCTCCAAAACTGGCATTGGACACAGGGCTTAGTGCATCTGCCTGCGGAACATCGGTGTGTGTAACGATGTCCGGGATCACATCAGCATGAACAGGTGCCTTCGGGACGGTCACTTCTGGTGCCGATGTCGGTGAAGCAGGGGAAGATGATGATTCCGTCTCGTTCACTTGTGGAACTATAGGCGAACGCGCCGGTAAAACCCGTCGTCTCACTGGCTTTTCGGACTCTGGTTCCAATATCTCAGCCGATATACTCTCTTTCTCTAAAGCGAAATGATTCACAAGAAATGGCGAAATTGCTAACATCAAACAGCCGTGAAACCCTAAAGATAGTAGTAGCGCGCGATTTGTGCGTCTTCGCATTTTGTTATTCCTCATGCGTTTGAAACGGGTACATCTACAAAAGAGGTCGGGATTCGGAGATCCCTTCTACGATGTATCCTTTACATTACCAGGACTTACGCAAATTGAGCAAATATCGGACATTTAGATGCAAAAAGCGGTAATTCTCGCTCTTTAAACCCCCTAAATCCCCCTTATCAGGGGACTTTAAGAGGGAATACGTAAGTCCTAATTACTACAAACGAGATTCCGAAAAGTTGCAGTTTTTTGATTGTCTCAGATCGCAAACATTTTTATCGCGGCTTTGCTAAAAAATTTAACATCCTATGATTGGGGTGACGACACTTAGGGACCCGAAGGTTGCATTTTTTAACACCGCTACGGAACTCACTGTATTTAGTGTGAGCGAATAGATGACGGCGTTGATTCCCATTTTGAATGCCATATCCACTGAGGCGAAACGATCTCCGAAAGTGGACGATACTATCAATATTGATACAATATGGAATCCAAAGGATAGTAAAAAACTCGATTTGTATGTCAGCACATTTATTGTCTCTTGTTACACTGATTAAAAACTATAAAACCAGAGGATATTGAATTGCACGCCTTGTTCCGATTCAAAAGCCTGCGCAACATTAAACCGGAGGAAGGAGTCGCGTTCACCGAAATGGAAGCCGATGCCGGCATCGCTCTTCGGCACAAGTGTAGACGTTTCGTCACCTATGTTCCATGTTTGACCCGCATCGAGGAAAAACACCAGAAAGAGAGTAAAAAAATCAAATTGCATGTTTCTCCAGGTGAACAGTTCTGGGAAAGGGTAGAAATATTCGATATTGAAGAGATAACCACGATCCCCTGCGAAAGCGTAGAGCGGGTAGCCATTCAATACGCCGGGTCCACCGATGGTGAATTGACGTTGAATCGGTAGGGCTGCGGTTGAAAAACTGCCGACGGTGCGGGTCCGTATCTGATGTTTACCGAGTGCATGCGCATAGCGGAGATGGAGTTGATAGCGTGTAAAATCGAAGTCCGAACCCAAGGCGGTCCTGCTGTGCTCAACCGAAAATGTGTTATGCCAACCGAGGGAACCTGTACCGAGGCGATCTTGGCGGAGGTTAAGATCGTATATGAACATGACGCTCCGCATGTGACCGGAAGTTATTGCTGGGTTTTCTCGCGCTTTTGACGTCGAACGCCAATTGAAGAGATGCCAATCCGTGCTTTTTTCCAGACTCCTGTGACTTTCAGCAAGAAGCATCAGCGTAACCAAGTGCTTTGGGGGAATATACTCCATACGTGGCAGATGCTGCCATCGAAAAGCTATTTCAAAGCCGCGCCTTAAATAGTAGTTGTGTAAGTCGTTGGCACCAAAAATGTTATAGAACAAACCGAAGGGGTCATTGAGAGAATTGGGAACATGATAGGGAAGCACGTTATCAGGTGTGATGTCGGTCGTGCGATGGAACCTGGTATTGATTCCGAACCCGTGATACCATTTGTCAGCGTTCGCCTCGGGATTATTAAATCGTGTGTATGTCGCAAACGGGAGTGTATCTATACCAATTTCGACATCCGTTATTTTATTCGCGAACCCATAGCCTATATACCCAAAAATATTTGAGGTAGGCATATCATTTGGAAAACGCGCTCTTGCTACATCAATTTCAGAGGTAAACCCCAATTTCCAACCGGAAACGCGATTAAATCTAATCATCGGGTTTGCTGTGAAGGAACCAGAGGATCGTGATGGAGAACGTTCCTTTACAGTAATCACGGCGGTATGTCTACCATTTTCTTCCTTAACACTCGACTCTACTTTCTCTAATTGAGATCCCATTTTTTTTCGCAGTGCCTCCACTGCTTTATTGATGTCCTCGTCCTCTGCTCGAAGCGTTTCGAGAATCTCCGTCCGATCAATTTTCTGATTGCCTTTAATCTGAATGTCATAAATTGGGGAACCATCGGCAGTCCGGAAGCCTGTCGGTGAAGATAAAGATCGCTTATCAATCTCCAACGCCGGAAGCGATTTCAATTCAGGGATCTCTATACCGAGTTCACCAAGATTCGCTAAGAGCTGACCCATCTGTTCTACAGGGACGCTGCCAACGATATTTAGCAGATAGATGCCCGCATCGCCTTGGACGACTGCGAAGATGCCCGTGAAAGTATTATCTACTTGCGGACTTTGTGTGGCCGCTCCGTTCAGTACATAGAGTTGGAGCCTATCATCCTCTTGGACACCGTGCCAGTTTTTCGCTTTCAAGTTTTCGCCGTAGTATTGCGCGAGTTTATCGTAAATACCTGCTTCATCATCGTAGATTTGGATATAAAGCTCATCGACTGTGTTGAAGGGGGTTGTTGTAACGGCGAGTGCAATTAGTTCGCGGGTGAAGTGGAATTGAAACTTGGGGTTTGGTATGTCAGGGCAATCGAAAGGAATTGTGCCGTCTGGCGTTTCTGCAAATGTTCTCGCAGATAGAGGAAGCAGTAGCAAGACTGTGATGTATAATATATATTTCATATTTATTTTCTGGGCATATAGCGTTTCAAAGGTTTCAAAGACTATTATAATGACTTAAGGTTTCATTGTCAATTTTCGTGTGAAAGATTTAACGATGCGTTTACAAAGCACGTTTACAGCATAGAAAAGGCGTGCTTGGGAGGCACGCCTACGGTGGGTATAGTTGGATCAAAACTATAACGATTTATCAAGGTTGAACCGCAGGACCCCACGATTCGCAGTCCCGACATACAGTGTGTTACCATCAACGGCGAAAGAGATAACAGAGCCTGGAAGTTCGGGTGTCGCCCGTTTCCATATATTAGCCCCCTCTTTCAACAGATACACGTGTTTATCAGTCTGTCCATATACCGTTGTGCCTTCTACTGCCAATCGGGAGGCGACAAGTGCTCTTCCTTCGGCATCGGTTGTTGCGTGCCAGTGTGTGCCGTCGCTCGAATACGCAACGCCTTTGTCGGTTGCAATGTATACGGTGGATCCCGCGAACGCTATCGTTTTGAATTTTTCAAAAGAGAACGGGATATCTGCAGTAACATCGTTCCATGTGTCCCCTTCATTAAACGATTGAAAGAGGTGCCCCTCCCGTTTGCCGATGTAAACGGTGCTACCCGACACGGCGATTTTGAAACCGCTTGAATTAATGGTATCGTAAGCAGTAGAAGCATCAGCAGAATAATCAAAAGGACCGGAGAATAAGGATGCAAAAGGATCCTTGCCCTTATCGACTAACCCCGTGTTGTGCCATTCACCCATACCCGGTTTCCATCTGTAAAGCGTCTTCCCGTATTCCACATAGTAGGTATCGCCATTCACGGCAAAGCTTCCAATAAACGCCAGCATACCAGCCGAGGCTTGTTCTTGCATAACCTTACTCATAGCTTCATTTAACTGCTTAAAATCAACATCCTCGGGATTTGGTGACTCGCCTTCTTCAAGGTTTTGTTTAGCCTTATCGGTAAATGCTTGCATCATAATTTTGTTCATTTCTTCGTCCATTTTCTGTGACGT
Organism: Candidatus Poribacteria bacterium; assembly: GCA_965220065.1. Lineage (GTDB taxonomy): Bacteria > Poribacteria > WGA-4E > WGA-4E > WGA-3G > WGA-3G. The sequence goes on along the minus strand of OZ244804.1, from coordinate 338,010 downwards.
GACGCTTTCAAAAGCAGGCATGCCGGGGATAAACGTTAGACTATTGTCCTCGGTGGATAGATGGGCTATAGGTGAAGGGGTATTCATGTGATTCGCTCTCTTCACATAGAGGCCACCGTCAAATGCCTTAATAATGACACCGTGGTCAATCTCACCGGGAAGCGGGGTCCACGATTCACCTCCGTCCGTTGAGGAGACAAACCCATTTGTTGAATTTGCGTAGAGTTCACCCTTAACAGCGATAAGCGTCTGAACAGGAGTGCCCACGAGTCCGCTATTAAACTCATACCACGTTTTGCCACCATTAATTGTGGTCTGAACCCCAGAAGGTCCACCTTTGTAGAAAGTGTTCTCGTTCATCATTAGCACAGGCGGAGGCACGTTATAACCTGAACTAAGCTTTGCATCTAAAGCAGTCCAAGTTTCCCCGGTGTTCATGGAATAGAAGAATTCTCCAAAGGCATCTACGACGATAACCTTTCCTTCTGCCGCGAAGAGTTTGACACTGGGCATATAGATTTCTGTTGCGTCTGCACCAGGGAATGGAAAACTTATTCCAAATTGACCCGCCTGCTGCCTCTTTTCCTCCTGCTCTTGTCTCTTCCGTGGATCTATGGAGTACCATGTATTGCCTTGATCGGTTGAGCGGTAAAGCGACCATTGAGCATGCCCTGTCAGCGATGATTTGAGTTGCATCCCGATCTGATTCTGGTTTGTAAGTTCGTTCCCCGGGGCAACATAGAGACGGTGTTCATCGACGGCTAATGCATGGATAGGGAGTTGATTTTCGGACATTTCCGCTGGACGAATGGTCAATTTTTCCCATGTATCCATATTGCGGCGATAGAGTCCACTGTCGGTTCCAGCGAACAGGGTGTTTTCAACGGCGGCGATTGCACGTATTTTTCGGCCCGCGAGGTTCTCGTCGTTCAATGGTATCCACGATTTGCCAGCGTCCACAGAACGGAACACACCTTCAACAAGAGCGAGGTTCATTGTGACTTCGGCTTCTGTCCCAGGAACCGCATCCGTTATGACGAGTCCAACAGGCTGCCCTTTTGGGTGCGCACCGAGCGAATCCCAAGTCTCACCATGATCTGTAGAAATCAACATCTCCGCATCAATAGCGATGTAAAGTGTATCGTCCTGCTCTACCATTTGTTGCGTGCTACTACCTATTATAAAATCTTTCATGTTGAGCGAAGACAGGCTTCCAGCGATGACGAGTTTCCATGAATGTCCGTCGTCTGCCAACTTGTAAAGATTCGTGTAGCTACCTGCATAGATGTCTCCACGCCTTGTCGTGAAAAGGGTATTGACAAGCCCGCCTGCGGGTCCCTTTGTTTGTATCCACTGAGGTGTCGGTGTTGAAACCTCAGTTTCATCCACAAGTGCGGCGGCGAAAAGTTGCGCATCGGGTTTTTGACCGGTACCGGGGTTTCTACCGGGCGTCGATAAGCTTCCTGCCTGATTCCGCACTGCGGGTTTCGCGGGTGAATCTAAGACAAAAACCGCCTCAATGAGTTCAATCGTTCGTTCCGATGTTGCATTCAAATCGTAGGGCTTCTGGAAACGGGAGAGATATTGTGTGCCGGCACCCATCAGCAGGAAAATCAACACAGCCGAAGCCGCAGAAAGCACCCAAGGCACTACAGGTTTATTCGCAGCAGGAACTGCGGGAACAATACGTGAGATTTCGTTCATAATATTCTGTGTTAGGTTGGCAGGCAGTTGGAAACTGCCGAGATTTTGTCGAATCATGTCTTCTTCCTTCTTTAGACGATCACGGGCGCGGCTGAGGCGACTTTTGATGGTGTTCGGAGAGACCCCGAGAAACTCGGAAATAGCTTTGATCGTCATCTCGCCGAGGTAGTAAAGCGTCATGACTGTGCGTTCGCTCTCTGGCAGTTTCTGAAGTAGTTTCTTTACGACTTCACGGCGCGCTTCATCGGCTTCGGCTGCCTGTTTTTCTGCGACGTATCGAGAGTATGACACTTCATTCACCTCGCTCATATCGGTAACTTCTAAGGATTGTTCGGGTGGAGGATTCTTTCGGAACCAGTCAGCACATAAGTGTGCCGCGATGACATACAGCCATCCCGCAAACTGGTTATGATTTTTTAGGGTTCCGAGTTTCTGGTATGCCCTGAAAAACGCGTCCTGCGTAATTTCCTGAGCGATGTGAAAATCGCCGATTTTCCGCCACACCAGGGCGTGAACACCCTTCTGATACTTTTCGACTAAGGGACTGAACGCATCCTGATCGCCTTGTAATACCCGTTGAATGAGTTGAGCATCGTTGTATTCCATCACCAGCCTCCTCGGCACAAGAACCCGACGTCCCTACAAGAACTATTTGGTCTGCTTGGACAGATTCTCCTTCACCAGTTCCGCGACAGCGTCTTCAAGTGTCCGCCCATGGAGTTTAACCTTACGAACGATTCCTGCTCCATCAATCAGAAAGGTCGCCGGAATCCCTGTGACGTTATACATTTTAGCAACAGCACCGTCATCCAAAAACTGGGTCCAGGTAATATTCTGTTTTTCAACGTATGAATCAAGCACGGCTCTGGTCTGGTCTAAGCTGATACCGATAATCTCAAATTTCTGGTCCTTGTATTTATCATAAACCCTTTTGAGATGCGGCATTTCTGCCCTACACGGAAAACACCATGTTGCCCAGAAATCAAGTAGCACGACCTGTCCGCGGTATTTCTTCAGTGAGAGTTCCTGACCCTTCAAGTCTACTACCTCAAAATCCATCGCGGGTTTGCCGATTTTCTCAGTATGGGAGACCTTGGGGGCATCCGAAGCACTTTTCTGTTCACTCTTCTTGTCCCCTACGTTTGGGTTGAATGGGATTTTTGCGTCAGTTATCCCGTCGCGTTCATAGAATTTTGCAACCATTTTCAGTTGTGCCAAATTATCTTCTAATCCCTTGATTTCTTTAGCATACTTTTCAGGATCCATATCGGTTCGTATCTGTTTTGTCATTTCCGTAAAACGGATAATATCTGAAACCGATGCTTCCCCTTCACTCCCCATACGAAAAAAGTGTTTCACCCATTCTTCTGTAAGAGGATGTCCCTGATATGACTTTGCAGCATAGGTTTCAAGTTCCTGACGTGCGGCTTCCGGGTCGGTAGATAGCAACTCGAAAAATTTCTCCATATACTGCTGATGAGCGATTTGGTCTTCCGCATCAGATAATTCTGACTCAGATTGAGAAGTGGGATTCTGCTTGTTCGGAGTGGCTTCTTCAGATTTCAGTGATTTATCGCCCATAATCTCGGCGAATTCAGCGAGTTCTGTATAGTAATCAAGGGCATCTTGGTGAACTTGTATCTGCTTTGCGTACTTCTCTGTATCCATAGAAGTTAGTATTTCGAGTCCGAGTTCATATAGACGTTTGATTTCCGAAATAAGCTGCCAGGGCGGCTCGGTTTCTTTTTCTTCAGTGTCCTTTAGACTGATTTGATAGAAGACTTGGTAAAAAAGTTCCACCCACTCTTCTGTGCGCGGATGTCCATCGAACAACGTTTTGGCAACGTTCTCGAGTTCCACGCGCGCCGCTTTTGGATCTGTCTTGAGAAGTTCATAGAACGTTTCAAGCGCGGCATCCCAAGATGCGTCGCCCATATAGGGACCGTGTGATTCAGAAGTCGTTTCAATTTCATCATGTCCAAAAGCGAGGGAACCCACACCAAACAGAAACAAACAGACGAGGAATAGGTTAATCATTACGAAGCGCATTTTTTTCTCCTTTAAAGTAGAACCGGCATTAAATTCGCAAGTAGCAATTTGGGTAAAATTTTACACCTGTTAATTTAAGTGACGGGTTTTAGGTTTTGAGAAGTTGCATTATTTTTTCGTAGTTGTCAGTTATCGGTTATCAGTCGTCAGTAACAAGAGGTATTGATCAAAAGAAAACCTTTTGTTACCGATAACTGATGACCGAAAGGATTTTCGGATGAGGTTTTAAAAATAAAATGGGCAATTGACGGGCAATAAATTGCCCTACTACAAACAGATCTGATCGTAGTCGTGCGATTTATCGCACGTTGAGAAATTACCCGATTAAATTCTTAATCTTCATGAGAAAATCCGGACCGAAAACTGTTTGATTTGGTATTATTCCGTTCTGAGTGCCTCAATTGGGGAGATGTGTGAGGCGCGGATCGCAGGATAGAGTCCAAACAGAATACCGATACCAGCGGAGATGCTAACCGAGATTGTCATCCAGTGCGGGGAGATGACAACTGGCCAGTGGGGAATTACCTTAACGACTTTGACGGCGATATGTGAACAAAGGTAGCCTGTGCCGATGCCAAGGAGGATTCCTAACAAGCCACCGACACTGCACATCACGACTGCTTCAATCAAAAACTGCAGGAAAATGTCTCTGCGCTTTGCTCCGATGGCGCGGCGAAGTCCGATCTCACGGGTGCGTTGGTTGACAGAAACTAACATCATATTCATAATTCCGACGCTTCCGACAAACAGTGAGAAGCCTGCAATACTGCTGAGCATGACCGTAAGAATGCGACTAATTTTATCGAGTTCCTTTACAGCGGCGGTCGCAAAACTAATATCGAAAAAGTCGTCTTGGTTCCGATGTCGTTTTCTTAAGACGGACTTGACTTCCTCAGCGGCTTTTTCAATGGAATCCGAGTCCACCGCCCTGACGTTGAGATAATTGACATAGTGTGTCCCTTTAAATCTGTCTTGTGCGGTCGTCAAAGGTATGTACACGATGTCATCCCAACTAAATCCATATTGAAGGCTTGTACCACGTTCCGCCATTACGCCTAAGATACGGAAACGGTCAGGTCTTCCTCCTTGAAGTGAAATCTTGATTTCTGTGCCGATTGGATGCTGATCTCCAAACAATTCCGTCGCGACTTCTAAGCCAAGCACACAGACCTTCCTACGGTTATTGAACTCATCTTCGGAGAAAAAGCGTCCCTGTTGAATCTTCCACTCCATCCCGATTGGAAAGTATGAATTGACCCCCTCACATTCCGTCCATTTTGTTGCCCCGGCTTCTGCCTGTGCAAGTACTTCAGAAGAAACAATGGGTATCACAGATGCGACGGACGGGCATTCGGCTTCAATCGCTAAGACATCTTCATACTTCAATTGCTCACTACTACGGTTTGGAAACACACGATCACCTCGCCAGATCCAAGGATTCCGCCGCACGGTAAATTGACCACCAAACTTTTCAAATTCTTGCGTGACAATACGTTTCGCACCGTCACCGACAGCGAGCATTGCGAGGACAGCCGCAACACCGATAACGATGCCGAGCATTGTGAGTACCGAACGCATTTTTTCCTGTAGAATGGCAGCGAGTCCTGTTGAAATGCCTTCGTAAAATTTCAATGCTTTGTCCTCCCTGCCATGCGTATAGAGTCAAGATGCTGGATGGTATATGTGAGTCGCTCTCGTATAGATGATTCTTCAAACATACCATTGCGCTTGTGCTTTAAAGAACTGGGCATAAAGTCCATCTTTTGCGAGTAACGTTTCATGGTCACCGTCCTCAACAATTCCTCCATTATCAAGGACGAGGATCCGGTCACAGGTGCGGACTGATGACAGGCGGTGTGAAATTAAGACCGACGTACGTCCGGCACTGCGTTCAATAAATCGTTCGTAGACGGCTTGTTCAGCGAGCGGGTCGAGTGCCGCGGTGGGTTCATCGAGAACAACGAGCCACGGCGTTTCCCGCATGAAACTCCGAGCCGTTGCGAGTCGCTGCCATTCACCACCGGAGAGATCGCGTCCTCCGAAGGTGGGACCGAGCATTGTCTCGTAACCGTCAGTGAGTCCGTCAACAACCGAAGCCGCACCACCGGCGATGGCTGCGGTTTCCATGCGTTCGGGATGTTCGAGGTCGCCGAAAATAATGTTCTCGCGTGCGGTGAGATGATAGTGGGTAAAGTCCTGAAACACGGCACTGCAGTGTGTTAGCCACGCCCGACGATTCTCTTCGGTTAGCGGTATCTCTCCGATACGAATGCTGCCGGCGTGTGGACGGTAGAGTCCCAGTAATACACGTGCCAGTGTGGTTTTTCCTGCACCGTTGGGTCCAACGATTGCGACACGTTCGCCTTTTTTAAATGTGAGTGTTATATCAGTTAACGCCGGTTTTTCCGAATTAGGATAAAAAAACGAGATATCTTCTACTGCAATATCTTGAACCGTATTGTTTCCGTCGAATTCATTTATTTCTCCGTCGGCTGTATCAGAGTCCCGAGTATCAGACGGTCTGCCAAGAAACCGATATAGATCCCCAAACAGTGGACGCATTTCTTCAACGATCGCCTGAAATTGAAAGGCGACAGCGTCCCAGATACCGTCTAATTGGACCAAAGCGGCGGCAGCGGCGATATATGTGCCGACGGTCAGCTCGCCACGAAAGACCTCTAACAACAATAGGATGAGCGAACCGGCGTATAACAACCCGCGTGTGGTATCGAGCGCGAGACACACCGAGAATTTCTTTCGTCGTATACCCATTTGTCCGTTTATGAGCGATTGTCCCAATTGATGCCAGTGTTCTATCCATGCGTTTTGGGTTTGGTATAACCGGACTTCTTTACCTGCGCCACGATCCGTCAAGGTGCCTTCCAATGCATCCTGTTCACGCCGTTGGGTTGTCTGCGCTACGTCAAAACCGTAAAGATCCGCCGAAAAACGCGTGTCACTCCACCAAGATGCTATCCCCGTCAATGCGGGGAGGAGTGCCAACAGTGGATGGTACTGCCACAGCACGATGCCGAGTGTAACGACACTGATGAGTTGTTGAAGGCTATCAACGAGATACCAGAGGATATTCTGGAGCGCGAGTCCGGAGACAGCGCGTGCCCGTTCAAGTGAATCTTGAAATTCTGCGGTCTGGATTTCGATTAACTCTGTTGTATCGACTTTCTGGGCAATACCGTCGTTAATCCAGATTTCAATGTTTTCACCTAAGTGCGTATACAGCGGTTCTCGCAGTAAATCGGCACCGGTACTAAGAATACGTAGCCCCAGTAATCCGATGAGCCACGGTAAAACCGTCTGCCACCAGTTTGCGTCGCCGACTGCCTCGATGATTGCATTGACTAAGCGTTCCGTCACGAAAAACTGACAAGCCGGTACAACACCGGGCAATAAGGTGAGCAGAAACATACCCAAGACAGCGAGCGAACCACTCTGCCAAATCACAACCAAAGTTCGAGCATAAGCGACGAAACTTTCTTTGGTCGTCGAACCCCAGATTTTTATTTTTTCTATAGTGTTTCGCATTCTTTAATTGTTCCTTGCGGTTCGATCAAAACAGACAGTTTCCATGCTTGTGAGCAGTTTCTACTGATACCAACGGGCTTGCGCTCTGAAGAATTGGGCATAACGTCCATTGTTAGCGAGGAGGGCATCATGGGTGCCATCTTCAACGATACGACCAGCATCTAATACCAATATACGGTCTGCGAGACGGGCAGATCCGATTCGATGTGAGATTAGGAACGTCATCCGTCCCGATGCGAGTTCAACAAACTGTCGGTAAAGTTCGACCTCGGCTTGTGGGTCTAAGGCGGCAGTCGGTTCGTCAAGCACAAGGACTTGTGGGTTTCGGACCAAAGCCCGTGCGAGTGCGACCTTTTGCCATTCTCCGCCAGATAACTCGGCACCTTCGCCTTCCTCACCGAGTGACGGATCCAAAAATGTATCTAAGCCGCGGGAAAGGGTTTGGAAACGCTCTTGGAGCCCGACTGCCTTGATAACATGCCAAAGCGTTTCGTCATCGATATGGTAGTTTGATGGACCTGGCACCAACTCCTCACGCACCGGTCGACGGAACCGCGCAAAATCCTGAAAGACGGATGCACAGTTAAGCGAGATCTGTTCGGGTTCAATTGACTTCACGTTCACGCCGTCATAGCGGATTGTGCCATCACCGGGTTGATAGAGACCGAGCAGCAATTTTATGAGCGTTGACTTCCCTGCCCCGTTGACACCGACGATACTGATGACCTCTCCGGGACGTACATGAAAGTTAATGTCTTGTAGCACATCATCAGTTGCTTCTGGGTACCGGAAGCGGAGATTTCGGACTTCTAATCCGTCTTGTAGGGGTTGCGGAAACTGCTGTGTTCCTGCTTGACTCTGATCCCTTTTCGCCCGTTCTAAGAAAAAGTGTAAATCTTGAAGCAATGGTAGGTCTTCAAAGATGTCTTGTATGGCACTCAGTAAACTCTCAAGATTCGATTGAAAAGTCCCCGCTGCTCCGATGAGAACGACATAATCTCCAAGTGTTAACTCTCCATTTACGATCCGTTCTGCGAGTATGAAAATCGCGACAGAATAGGCAAGCACTTCAGCAAGCGTCGTGCCGATAGAGCCTTTTGCTTGGAGCCAGACCTTTGCGAGCGATTCTTCCCGCCACTTTTGATGGTTCGTTCGCCAACGTCCGAAAAGTGGGCTGAAAAGACCATAGAGACGGACCTCCTGTCCAGAGGACGAACCGAGCAATAAACTCAGCATGTATGCCATCATACGCCGGACAGGGGTGGCATCGTAGTCGTGGATGTATCCGCTTTTGGCAGTCTTAATTTTTAGCCACGCCGACGGGATCGCCGGTAGGACCACCACGAGTACAAGTAGTGGATCTGCGATCCACAAGAGCACACCATATCCGACAAGCGTGACACAGAGTTGTCCAATTTCCGTAAGAAATCTCAGGACATTGACGAGTCGATGTCCGAGTGCCTGTCGTGCCCGTTGAATCAAATCATAAGTCTGTGGTTGATCGAAGACAGCGAAATCGACATGGGTCGCGGCTTCGATCAGGAGACGCTGCTGGTAGAGTCTAATCCGGTTCTGCATCTTCCACCGTAGGTAGCTATCATACGTCCCTGTGACGTTTCTGAGAATTGCCAGAAGGACTAATGCAATTACCCAGGGTGCGGCGGTCTGTAGATTGGATTCTGCTTCGTCGGCAAGAATCGCGGCGATGAGATTCACGAGTCCTCGACTTGCCCACAGGGTTCCGATAGGAATACCCCCGTATATGAGTGTGATAAGTGCCTGTGCGATTGCACCGAACGGGCTGACGTGCCATGCGACGAAACAAAAACGCCGCAAGGTTTTGATCGCCGACGGACGCGATGCTGATTCTGTATTGGGTGTGTGAGAGTTATCGGAAGCCATTTAGGTTTATATCTCGTTTGCATCCTCAGGCACAAGGGGATAATTGAGCGCAAAGGTTACCTATCGCCCTCAATTTAGAACTACTTGGTTGGACAACTGTCCAGAAGGGTTTCGCCTAAAGTAGTTATGTGTCGATCTATTTACTATAGCATCTACTGCTATTTTAGCGTGCCAAAGAATCCTTAAGGAATGTTAAATATTTTTTTAACAGATGAAAAGGACTCAGTCGGTTTTCGATAAGGCAGTGAACTCCTATGGAGAACCGTCTGTTTTAAGAAACCGTGCGCCGTTCTATTCGTGCCCCAACCCGTTATCCGCGGCTCCTTCAAGCGAGATGTGAAATATCCCGCGTTCCTTGACAGCACTATAGAGTCTACCGTTCGTAACAGCGAGAGCGAGGATTTCATCTGCTACTTCCGAAGCGATATGTTCCCATCGCCCACGGGTATCCAAGCGATAAGCCCCTGTATCCCCAATGCCATAAACTGCGATGCTATCCACAGCGAATTGGGTGATGACGACCCGCGTATCTGTCCTATCGGTTATCACGCGCCAATGTTCTCCGGTTTCTGAAACCAAGACACCTGCGTCGGTCGCAACGTAAACGGTTGAACCGGAAAAAACGATCTCTTTGAAGCGAGTAAAGCGAAGTGGTAGGTTCGGAGTAATATCTCGCCAAGTGCTTCCTTCATCAAGCGACTGAAACAGCCTACCATCCCGTTTCCCGACGTAGACAGTTTCTCTCGCAGCCGCTATTTTGAAGCCAGCGTGGGAACCCTCATCAATTGCTTCACTGGTATCTATTAATCCGGTATTTGTCCATTCTGGATCTCCAAATCGCCACTTGAAAAGCTTTCGTCTGTACTCCACGTAGAAGACGTTACGACTGATCGCAACCGTCTTAGCTTTCGGATATGTATCGCCGCGCTTAAATTCTAAAAGCGTCGTTTCTTCCCTGTCGATAGTAGGTACGCCTTGAACCGGAATCAGCATATTGCTATCTGCAGATAAACGGAAAATCTGTAAGAAGTCTCCTACCAAAAAAACAAAATAGAGAACGTTGTCAGAAACTACGAACTTTGAACCATAATTGGAATTAACGGAATTAACACCACGCGACTTTCGTTTGGCTGATGCGGACGGCACCCCATCAGCAACCATAGGAACCCTGTGCCACGACCCGCCTGCGTTGGTTGACTGAAAGACCTCATAACTATTGTTTGCGTATAACCTGTCGTTGAACGTAACCAAATCTATGACCCTTGTGCCCAGTACACCATCCATAAACAGGTGCCAAGACTCACCCGCATCCGTCGTGCGATGAATGCCGAATGCTCCAACTTTGTAGAGTGTCTTCTCATCCATCGCCACGATTGGGAGGCTGCTCATCGCCATAAAATGCGGGGTACCTCCAAGTTTTGACCAAGTTTGTCCGCCATCTGTTGAACGAGATTGAACTAAACCCAATGCCAGGAGCGTATCGCCGGTAGCTAAAACGGTTATACCCGCTGGTGGCCCTGTATAACTATATATGTGTTCGGGTGTTATGTCGGTCCAAGTTGCTCCCAAGTCAGCTGAGTGGAGAATTTTGATTGAATGTTCCCTGTTCTGTCCCGCGACTTCCCAGATGTCCATTGGTGGAGATAGTTTCACCAATAGCTCGGAACCTGTTCCAACATAAAGATTATTTCCGGATACCGCTAAAGAACAAACGGCTCCTGACGTATCGACCGGCAACTGTTTCCAAACACCCGAATCGAGACGATAGAGGCCGACCTCTGTTCCAACAAACACAGTCTCTCCAACAGCCGCCACTGCGGAAATTTTTTCGGAAACCGTCAATCCTTCGTTAAGATGTCTCCATTGTGTACCACCGTCTGTGGATCGGAAAATCCCTTCATCTCTCAGCGCGAGATACATCGTTATATCTGCTCGCGTCCGTGGCTCTCGCGCTTCATCTATGACGATGAGCCCAACAGGCTTACCCTCTGGTCGCGAACAAAACGCGTTCCACGTCTGACCGTTATCCGTTGAAGCAAATATTTCATCAACAGACACAATATAAAGGACCCCACGATTTTCTACCATCGGCATCAGGGATGCACTCATTGGAACACTTGCGTTGATGCGAGTCCACGCGGTTGCCCCTGCCGCTAATCTGTACATGCCTGTTTGGGAAACAGTATAGAGGGTGCCTTCAGACGTAGCGAAGATATCACGGAAATGCCCCCCTGATGGTCCGTACCCCTGCGTCCACTGTGCCGTGGCAAACTTACGTTGATCCTCTTGAGCATTAGATTTTAGAGTTGTCTCAGAAATCTGTGTGCCAGCACCGATGCTTTTGCTGGGAGCAGCGGATCGTCCAAACTGTCTTCGGACATCTGGCTTTGATACACTATCAATTACGATAGGCGCGTCAATGATTTCAATCGTGGGTTCAGACAGTGCCTCGAAACTATACGGCTGCTGAAAGCGGGCAAGATACTGATTGCTTACACCGAGCATCAACACAATCAAAACCGTAGCTGCCCCCACTGCCGCCCACGGCACCATCGGTTTACTCGTAGCAGGTGCAGCAGGCGTGAGACGCGAGACATCTCGCATGATGTTCTCTGTCAATTGATTCGTAAGTTGGAAACTGCTAAGATTCTCGCGAATTATGCCTTCTTCTTTTTTCAAACGATTGCGAGCGCGTCTGAGTCGGCTTTTAACGGTATTCGGGGATACACCAAGAAACTCACTGACGGCTTTGATCGTCATCTCGCCGAGGTAATGGAGCGTTATTACTGTTCGCTCGCTTTCTGGCAATTTTTTGAGAAGCTCCTTGACGACTTCTCGGCGCGTCTCATCGGCTTCGGTTGCCTGTTCTTCTGCGACATACTGAGAATATGACACTTTGTCCACTGCGTTCGTAGTGTCGGCATCTAAAGACTCCATCGTCAGACGATTCTTTCGGAGCCAATCAGAGGACAAACGTGCCACAATCACATAGAGCCACCCGGCGAATGCTTTATGATTTCTCAAAGTTCCAAGTTTTTTATACGCAGTGAGAAACGCGTCCTGTGTGATCTCCTGTGCGATATGAAAATCACCGGTTTTCCGCCACGCAAGAGCGTGAGTTCCTTTCTGATACTTCTTCACCAAACCACTGAATGCATCTTGATCCCCTTGCAATATGCGTCGGATGAGTTGAGCATCGTTTTGTTCCATCGCAAGCCTCCTCCAGAATTGTGTACGTTCATTGATTTAGGTGACGTAACTTAGGTGTCAAAAGGTTGCATTATTTTTCAACTGGCTTTCAGCAATCAGGATACTTGTTAATAATAGCACAGATCTGATCTATCCAAAAGTAGGTGTGGAAATATTTCAGCGGCGGATTATCAAAAAATGATTGGAGGAAAAATGGGGGTATGGTGGGGAAAATTATGGAAATTCACGTTTTATCGTAAATTCAGAATTACTTTGGCATTGCGGGTAGGCGGGGTTGGAAACCCCGCCAATGGTAGTGAGGCATCCCTCGCATCAGATATCGGAACGGAAGAACGTCAGAAACGCCACCACTGTAAACGCTAAAGCGAAAAAACCGAGTAAGAGCACATCCACAGCAGAGCGACGCAATGTTTCCGATAAATCAGGTTCCGTCAGGGATGGGGGCGGTGGGATTTCTTCTGATTCAGAAAGATTATTCATCTGTCGATCCATTATTTGTTGGACCTGTGCCATCGCGTCGTCTGAAATTTCACTGAAATATGAATCATCAAGTTGCTTGTAATATCTCTCACCCGTTTGAAAGTAGAGGTCCCTTTTTAACTTACCCGTTTGCGTTAGGTTTATCGCAGAATAGATCAGAGAGGACGTTGGCACGAGCCGAGAGAGCATTTCTCCCATTTGCTCTTGGCGATCCTTTTCGCGTTGGTAGTCCTTGTCAATCTTATTTGCCTGATTCTGGAACTTCAGTCGAAATTCCTCGTTAATCGGTTTCCGAATCTCGTTCAATGTTTTTTCTGTCTCTGGGGTTATCGCCAACTTCGTCCCAAAAGCTTCAAGTATTTTTTTATTCAGCTGCCCTTGTTTTTCTTTTGCCAGGTTATTGCGAAGTGCCGTTTTTTCCATATAAACCGTCTGCTGTGTTCGGGTCGGTGCGACCAATTTCGCAATGACAAACGCGCCGCGTGGCGCGATGAGTACGGCGAGTACCCAGAATGTGAACGCGACAATGAGTGCGGTTTTAGCGTTATCCAGGCATGTTGAGATGAGCACACCCATCGTAAAAAAGACAGCGATATACAGTAACGAGATAAGCGTGAGACCGAACACGGGTGCCGCAACCCCGAATTCACCTAAAGGAAATCCCTGCCCGACGAGTATGAGTAATCCCAAGAGAAAAGACACCAGAAATGGAACAACAAACACAATATATCCACCGATCAGTTTGCTCCACAAAAATACATCTCGGGGCAGGGAATTTGATAAGTTTATCCGAAGTGTGCCTGCTTCTCTCTCTCCAGCAACAGCATCAAATGTGAACAGAAGTGCTAACAGACTGAAAACCGTCCCCACAATAAATAGGAAATCCAGATTTCCGAGTACATACGCCAGGGGTGCCTGCGCAAGTGCTGTTGACCCCGTCCGAATGCCATTCCGCGTCATTCCAAGATGGGTCGGCAGCACTTCCTCTAAACCGTTTGCGAAGACGCTCAGCGGCGTGGGTTTGAGAAACAGTTTGGAAACTTCTATGTTTGGGTGTCGGGCATCCGGCGGATTTTCCTTCGTTTCTGATCGTGCGCGATTCACCGATTCTTGATAATCTGTCAAGCTCTGATTATACTTGCGATAACTGATAGAAAAGGTGAGTGGGATGAGCAAAAGGCACATTAACAGAAGCGCGACAAACCGAACACTCAGAATGTGATGCATTATTTCTTTTTGAATTAATGTCATTAACACGGGAATTTCTCCTTTGTTGTTTATTTTTTAACCGTTTCGTTAGTTATCTAATTTAAAACGTAACACACCACTGCCATAGGTCCCAACATAAAGCACGTTCCCTTCAACATCGAGAGTACTAACAGGACTCGGAATCTCGGAGGTCATCTGTTTCCATCTGTCAGAATTTTCTTTTAATTGATAGATGCGTTGTTTTCCTACGCCATACAGCGTTGTTCCGCTCACTGCAAATTGGTCTATAACGATTGACACACCTTCAGGGTTGGATGTAACGTGCCAGTGCGTACCATCGCTTGAATATGCGACCCCTCTATCAGTTGCCACGTAGATAGCGGAGCCAACGAATTCTATTGCCTTGAAATGTGCAAAAGAAAACGGAAGTTCCTCCGTAACATCGTTCCACGTATCTCCCTCGTCAAACGACTGGAAGAGGTGTCCGTCCAATTTAGCGACGTAGACAGTTCTCCCTGAAACCGCGATTTTGAAACCGATGCAACTGGGATTGTTAAAACTGCCAGCCGTATCAATGAATTCACCTTCATCTATGAACCCGGTATCAACCCATTCAGGCGTGCCGGGTTTCCATCTGAAGAGTCTCTGTTCATATTCCATATAGTACGTATTACGACTGACAGCGAAACCGCCGAGAAGTCCACGCATCAACTGCCGGATCTCTTCCACGGCCTTATTGTCATCTCCAGCAACATCCACATCTAAAGAGGCGTTTTTCCTTAAAAATGGCATTCTCGGAATAGGGCTTAACCGATTGCCCTCGGTAGATAAGCGCAAGAGTTGAACGCGAGTGTCTCCTATACCTCTGGCATAGAGTACATCGTTGAATTTCGCCAGATTCGTGATGTTTCCGAGGCTGCTTGGGACGGGTGTCCACACCTCACCCCCGTTGGAAGAGGCGAGAAGTTCGCCCGCCACATTGGCATACAGCACATCCCGGACAGAAACCAAATTCATCACGCTTGTATTTACCAATCCCGTGCTAAATGGATGCCACGTTTTGCCGGCATCGGTTGTGCGATAAATCCCAGACGTTCCGTTTCGATAGAAGGTATTCACATCCGAAGACACAAGCCTGGAAACATCTCCTATGTCTGGTATATTTGAATCCAAGGTAACCCAGTTTTCACCTGCGTCACTTGAGTAATAACTACCTTTGTCGTCCATTGCGAAAAGGCTTTCTTGCATTGCTACCATTTTGAATGTTGAAGTCGTTTCTGCGTCTTTGGATCTATCCTTACCCTTTTGGTAGGATTCCGAAGGTCCGGAAGCAACATGAATCGGCATTTCATCTTGGGATAATGGCTCTGTTTTTCTTTTTTTAAAGTCTAAGGTCTGCCATGAATCTCCCAAATCTGTTGAGCGATACAGTGCCAGAGATGTCGAGGATATCAGTCGTGCTGGTAGACCGAACCCGATCCCTTGATTCACAGCCTTTTCCCCTACAGCGACATAGAGTCGATGCCCGGCACTCGCCACTGCGCGGATATTGTCGGATTCACCCACCGATAATAACGTGCAGTCTTTCAAATTGAGGCGATACAGTCCAGAATCCGTCCCAACACACACAACATTTTCAACGACAGTGATGGTGCGAATTTCTTTGTTTAGCAACTGCTCGCTTGCGGGAGTCCAAGAGTTGCCAGTGTCTGTGGAACGGAATACACCATTAACAAGTGCCAAGTACATTACAATATTGGTTCGCGCCCCAAGGGTCCCATCTGTTATGACGATATCAATTAGTGGACCCGCTGGACGTGTCCCGAGTGGATGCCACGTCTCGCCTCTGTCCATTGAAGCGAGGATTTCTGTATCGGAGACAACGTAGAGGGTATCCTCCCGTTCTGTTATCTGCCATGATCCGTTGGGGGGCATGTTGGCGTTGACAAGGTTCCACCGACTTCTATCGTCCGTCAATCTATAGAGGTCGGCACCTGTTCCGACGTAAGCATCTCCGTCAGATGTTATGAATAGGTTCTGAACGCCACCACCTTCGGGTCCCCCAGTTTGGGTCCACTGCGGTTTCGGGGTTGAGACCTCTATCGTGTCGATGGGGGGTGTGGCACTAAGGGAGTCGTCAGGTTTCTGACCTTCCCCAGGACTTCTACCGGGGAGTGCCGAACTTCCTGCCTGAGTCCGGACGGCGGGTTTCACAGGGGAATCGTAAATAAAAACCGCGTCAATAATTTCAACCGTCGGTTCCGAGGTGGCATCGAGGTTATAAGGCTTCTGAAACCGGGAGAGATGCTGCGTGCCAACCCCGATCAGTAGGAAAAGCACGACGGCTGAAACAGCAGAAAGTGCCAAGGGGGCTACCGGCTTACCCGTGGAAACAGGAACGGGACTCAGACGTGAAACTTCCCGTATGATGTTTTCTGTCAATTGATCCGGGAGTTGGAAACTACCAAGATTCTGCTGGAGTACATCTCCCTCTTTTCGTAAACGATTGCGAGCGCGGCTCAGGCGGCTTTTGACGGTATTGGGAGATACACCAAGAAACTCGCTGATGGCTTTGATCGTCATCTCGCCGAGGTAATGGAGCGTCATCACTGTTCGCTCGCTTTCTGGCAGTTTCTGGAGGAGTTTCTTTACGACTTCACGGCGCGCTTCATTGGCTTCAGTTGCCTGTTTTTCCGCGACGTATTGAGAGTATGCCCCCTTGTTCACCGCACTTGAATCGATAGTATCGAGGGATTCGATAGGTATGCGGTTCTTTCGGAGCCAATCAAGGCACAAGCGTGCCACGATCACATAGAGCCATCCCACGAACGCGTTCGGATTTTTCAATGTCCCAAGCTTCTGATACGCCTTGAGAAACGCGTCCTGTGTGATCTCCTGTGCGATGTGAAAATCACCGATTTTTCGCCAAGCGAGCGCGTGAGCCCCTTTCTGATATTTTTTTACCAAAGCACTGAAGGCATCCTGATCCCCTTGTAAGACTCGCTGAATGAGTCGAGCATCGCTCTGTGGCATTACATGCCTCCTCCCAAATTATTACGTCTGTTGATTGAAGTGACGTAACTTAGGTGTCAAAGGGTTGCATTATTTTTCAAAAAAATGAAAAACCGATCTCTGGTGAGTTTAAAACCGCTTCAGATCGGATTTATAGGATACCTGGGGCATGGGACCTCGCTTTCTTTTGCTACAACGACCTCAGTGATTGATACCAATTTTGAATAGGTTCAAATTTCTATCTACCCTGCGAGAGGGTCGTTTTGCAAGTACGGACGCAGTATATTTCGGAGTTTGCGGTGGGCATAGTGCAAGTATGTTTTAACGGTGTTCTCCGATTTACCCAAGCGTGAGGCAATCTCTTTTATCGGGAGTTCCTCCCAGTGACGCAGATAAATAACATTTCGCTGACCTAACGGCAGTTTACGGATGGCTTTACGGATGATGTGTCCGAGTTCCTTCTTTTCAAGCACCTCACACGGCGAAGGTTGTAGATCGGTCATTTGAAGTGTATCATCCGCATTCTGAGGTAATTCTTCAAATCCTAAAACCTTTCCTCTATCCCGTTTGCGGAGAAAATCAATACTACGATTGACAGCAATTTGGTAAAGCCAACTGTAGAATACGGAGTGTCCCTTGAAGTTCGGCAGTGCCTGCCATGCCTTCAAGAACACCTCTTGACAGAGGTCTTGGGCTGTCTCTCGGTCACCAACCTTGCGGTAAATCAGATGATAGATTTTTTGCTGATATTTACGGACAAGCGGATTAAACGCCTCTGTATCGCCATTCTGGGCGCGCGCGATAAGTTCCTGATCATTGAAATCGCTGAGTTCAGTGTGTATTGTTAAATCACTTCTCATGTTATTCTCCTTTGGTGAGTAGTTTATTCGATCCATTGCATTGTTTCTCGGAGGTGTTCCTTTGCTCTCGCATAATCTCGACGCGTCTGATAAAAGACGCGTTGTGCCTCGGTAAATTGTGCTTGTGTTTCAAACGCATCGTTATAAGTCATATTTTGATAGCCGGGTATTTCAACCGTGACTTCATCCAGCACGCGTTCGATGGTGCGTAACCTTTGCTCAAAAATCCTCACCCGTGTTTCTTCGATCTCCATGCGTTCTTTGGCATTCGCCACGGCACGGTAGTCGCGTCGCACCTCTACACGGATGGACTTCGTTTTTTCGACGTACGCCAACTGAAGCCTCTCGAGTTCCGCAAGTTCTCGGGCGCGGAGGTTCTTCGTCTGGTTCCCATCGTATAGGGGAATGTTGAAGTTGAAACGCAGTTCCCAGCCATCCCGTGTTCTCGAATCTGTTTGAAGAATGCTTGCGTTATCTCGTTCTCGGTCAAGTATCAGCGGATCATAGAGTGCCTTTGCGTCCCACGTCCGGTTCTGTTGATGTTGCTCCAATAGCAGGTGAAGATCCTTGTAGCGCGCTTCGGCAGAAAGTTCAGGGAACCGGTTCCAGATTGTTTCACCAGCGAGACGTTCTTGGCGGACGATATCGCCGGTTAAATCTCGCAAGTCAAGATTATTTGAAAGGGCAAGTTCAACAGCAGTTTCGAGTGTCATATCATCCTCAGGCAGGGATTGTGAGAGGGTGACTTGTGAGAGCGGATCGAGTCCGATGAGGCTGATAAGTGCAGCGGTGTCGACATCAAGCCGTCGTTGAAGTTCGTTAATGGCGAGTTGCTGTTCGGAGAGTTCAAGTTCAGTATTGAGTCGACTGAGGAAAGGGATCCGTTTTTCTGCGTGCCTGATTTGTGTACCTTTGAGTTTTTTATTGAGTTCGGTTTCAATGGCACGTCGTTCGTGAATCTCTTCCTGTGTGAGGATGATATTGTTCCAGAGATTCCGAACGGTGTGAACGCTCTGCTTTTTGGCGTTTTCGTATTCAATTTCCGCCTTACGCACCTGTTCCTGGGCGTCATCAAGTCCTGCTGGAATTTCGCCGAATTGTGCGAGGAGCATACTTGCTTGTGCCCGTGTGAGATAGTCTCTGTCGTCGATATCACCATCTTTTTGACGTTGATATTCGCCGGTGACCCCGACCTGTGGCAAATAAACAGCCTTAGAGACGCGGAGGTTTGCCTTGGCGCGCTCCACGACTTTTTCTGCTTGTTTCACCGCCTCATTGTTCTGTAGTGCGAGTTCGATTGCGCGGGCTGGCTGTAGTGGGACGAGTCGTTGTACTTGAGCAGAAACATCTACAATACTTAAAAGTAAACAGATTATGAAAACTATCAATCCTTTGTTCATTATAATTTCCTTTTATAGCGGTCAGTAGTTGTAAGAACGTGCGATAAATCGCACTACTACAAACTGGAGGATCGCGACCAGGAGGTCGCTCCTACAGGAAGAGCAATCAGCAGTCAGTAAGAGGGTATTGTGAAAGATAAAGCGATGTTCCTACCGCACGAATTGCTGAAGGTTCCCATTGCCGACTGCTGACACCCATTCCTCAACGTCGACTGATACGGATTGTAACGATAACAATCCCAATCATCAGCAGGATCAACGCACCGAACAGCAACGTCGTCACTGACATTTGCGTTTGAGACTCCACTTGCACTGTAATCGAACGGTCGCGTGCCTCGAACTTACGATTATCGACGGTGACTTCCGCATTCAACTTCGCTTGATATTCCCCAACCCCGATGTCCACTGGTGGACTCAACGTCAGTTGGATCTCTGTCTCCTCGTTGCGTGCCAATGTGCTAACGACTTCAGGGATAACCGTGTATTTCCAATCCGTATTGACATCGACAAGCATACGAATGTCCACGAGATCGCGGGTGCCGATGTTCTTCAGCGTCGCTGTCATGTTTACCTCTTCGCCGATCTTGATCGTCTGGAACGCGTTCGGCACGAATACCTCAATCTCAGGCACTCCCTTTGGAATCAGTTCAAACCGTTCCACACCCCCTTGGATACCCGCAATCCTATCCGCAGATAAATCCAAGCGATTGTTGACACCCCCGAGTTCATTCGCCTCCGCTTCATCAATCACAGCAACGTAGAACTCAAGTGTGCTATCGAGGTAGGACGCATCCAGCTCCTCCGGGAGATAGACAATCAACGATAGGTTCCGTTTTGATTGTTCCTGTGTAAATTTTACCTGTGACTGACGAGACTGCGTCTCTGGGTCTTGGAACTCAAAGGAGAGACGGTTGAGGAGGTTAATGACGCGGAGTTGGAAGGTATTCTCTGTCTCTGCCAACCGATCGAGCGTCAAGTCATAAGTGACGCTGCTTCCGAGGTTGCCTTCCTGTGAAAAGCGGAGTGAGCTGACATTGACCACGTCCAACGCGGACTCTTTTTGCAGATAAATCAAGCGCATATCGGGTTCGTCAAGTTCAGGATAATCTAACGATACCTTCAGGCTCTCAACGTCTTTCTGGAGTTGGAACGTCAGATCTACGGCTTCATTGTAACCCAGGACTGGGATCTTCTCTTCATACGGTTTCACAATGTTCGTGTCATCGGTGACATCCAGTAAGGAGACATAAATTCCACGAATCTCGTTTGCTGCGGCAATCTCTTCAGGCGTCGCATCGCTCGACATCGCTTCGGTTGTCGACGTGTTCTTCAACTGAATTGTCACCATCATCTGGTTGTCAACGCGGAACTTCTTCGCACTGAGGATGGAGATGTAACGCGTGTCTTCCTCAAGATGGATTTTGTAGGAAATATCCTCATCAAGGTATTTGAGATTAACGATGATGTTGTCCACATTCCGCCGCAGTTCAAAGTCAAGGGTTTTCTCCTGTCCGTCTTTCATCGTTGGAATCCGAGGTTCATAAGGATAACCGATGATAGATTCCGTCTCGTCTTTGATAGAGACATAGACATTGTTGATTTCTTGTGCTGTGTTAGCATCTGCTTCCTCTGTCTCACTTTTCAGTGCACCATAGATCAGGACAACTTCCAGACGCCGTCGGTCGCCCTCCTTGTAACGCCTCGCGGACACCACAGAGATATACGGATCTTCTTGTTTGAGGTGAATATTCTTCTCGTCAACTTCACCTGAGTACGTCAACTCTACGACGACATCGCGCACATTCTCTTTTATGAGTTCAAACTCCAGCGTGACGGATTCACCCTCTTTGAGCGTTTCAATGCGTTGTTCATAAGGTTCGGTGATGGTTGCTCCGCTTGTACCATAACCTTCCTGCTCTTTAATCGCGACGAAGATGTCGTCAATCTGTGCGCTGATGATAATCTCTCGTCCGAGCACTTTTGAACTTTCAACAAGTTTGACGGGAGAGGAACTATTCCGCAAGGTAATTGAGAATAACTCCCGACCATCGGCAGATTCATAGAGGCTTGTCGTTTCAACGGTGATATGCCACTCATCTTTCAGTGAGTCAAGTTCGACCTGTTGGAGTGTCAGTTTTGCCTGTTCATATTCATCGACGGCGCGTTCGTAAGCCTCCTCTGCAGTATTCACCTCGGAGACGGTGACAATGTTGTCCTCTTCCATCATCATCGTCCTGAGATTTTCGAGATCGACCTGTTTCTTTTTCATCAACTTTTCTGCCAATTCCATCTTCAGGCGTTCGACTTCTATCAGGATTTGGCGACTCTGTTCGTCTTTCGTTTTCCCGTTGCTGTCATTAGTGGACGGCAATTCTTCGGCGGATTCAGCGGATACAATCGGCGGACCCATCAACCGTAGGATGCCCGTCGCGCTCATGAAAACCAGCACGAGTGTTAAAGATTGGAAGATTGGAGGGTTAGAAGATTGGAAGGCTGGGGTCCCCAGCCTTCCATCTTTCCAGCCATCCTTTCCATTCTTCCATTTTTTCTTCAATCTTTCCATTTCTTTTCCACCTTTCTCTCTCTTATTCTGTTGCGTCTTCTTCGGGTTCATAGCCTGCGACGTAATGCAGGTAGAGTGCTTCAAGATCCTCTTTAAGAATTTCTTCACGCGTGAGTTCCCGCTCCAGATTGCCTTGTACGAGGATGCCGATCCTGTCAGCGACCTCTTTCGCTCGGAAGATGTCGTGCGTAGACATGAAGATGGATTTCCCTTCCTCCTTCAATTCACGCAGCAGGTTCAGGAAATCAGCACCACCTTTGGGGTCCAAGCCCGAAGTCGGTTCATCAAGCAGAACGGCTTGCGCGTTCTTCATGATTGTGATTGCGATCCCCAGACGTTGGCGCATCCCTTTGGAAAATGTCTTCACGCGTCGTGTAAAGGCTTCCTCCGGTAAACCGACACGTCCAAGCGTGGCATCGAGTTCCGCGTTGGATACTTTCTTTCGTCCACCGAGTTTTGCGAAGAAGGAGAGGTTTTGGCGCGCCGTGAAGTTGCGATAGAGTTCGACGTTCTCCGAAACGTAAGCGAGATGTTTCTTCGCTTCGAGTGGAAACTTCGGAATCTCGATATCACCTATCAATGCGGTACCACTCGTCGGTTCGATGAAGTTTAGGAGCATGGACATGGTCGTGCTTTTCCCGGCACCGTTGGCACCAAGGACAACGTAGATCTCGCCATTGTCCACTTTCAGATTCAATTTGTTGACGGCTGTAACGTTTTCGTTATAGACTTTCGTGAGGTCACGGGTTTCTAACATCGGTTTTTCCTCCGGTTATTTTTTTCGCTTTATAATTAAGGATACGATTTTGAGGCAGAATGGGTGCATAATAAAAAAAATTGAAAGATACACGTTTTATAGTAAGGGCAAGTCTTCTACCTACCCTTACATCACCTCACATCAAATATCGGAACGGAAGAACTTCAGGAACGCCACCACCGTAAACGCTAAAGCAAAGAATCCGAGTAAGAACACATCCATTGCAGAGCGACGCAATGTGTCCGATAAAGCGGGTTCTGTCAACGTTGGAGGCGGTAAGATTTCCTCTGTTTCGGATTCAGAAGAATCATTCATCTGATTCATCAAGTGTAAAACCTGTGCGAGTGCATCGTCTGAAATTGCGCTGAAATACGAATCATCGAGTTGATCGTAGTACCGTTCACCCGTTTGAAAGTAGAGGTCCCTTTTGAGTTTGCCGGTTTGTGTGAGATTCATCGCAAAATAGGTGAGTGAGGACGTTGGCGCAATCCGAGAAAGCATCTCGCCAATCTGCTCTTGCCGATCCTTTTCGCGTTGATAGTCTCTATCAATCTTGTCTGCTCGGTTCTGGAACTCCACTCGAAACTGTTCCTCAATCGGTTTTCTGAGGTTATCCAATTTTTTCTGATCCTCTGGGTCATTTAGGGTGAGGCCGCCGCCTTCGCCCCCGAAAGCTAAAACCATTTTTTTATTCATCTGGTCCTGCTTGTCTTTCGCCAGGTTATTGTGAAGTGCGCTTTTTTCCATATAAACAGTCTGCTGTGTCCGGGTAGGTGCGACGAGCTTCGCGACGACAAACGCGCCCCGCGGCGCAATCAGCACGGCAAACACCCAAAACGTAAATGCGACAATCAGCGCCGTCTTGGAGTTATCGACATACGTTGAAATGACCACACCTATCGAAAAAAAGACCGCAATATAGAGGAGCGAGACAAGCGTCAGACCGAGGACTGGCAGCGCAACATTGAGCTCACCGAGCGGAAACCCCTGCCAGACGATCAGGAGTAACCCCAAGAGGAAGGATACCAAAAAGGGAACAACGAACACAATGTATCCGCCGATCAGTTTGCTCCACAGAAATACATCTCGGGGAAGCGGATTTGATAGATTTATCCGGAGCGTGCCTGCCTCTTTCTCTCCAGCAACAGCATCAAATGTGAACAGAAGCGCCAGCAGACTGAAAACAGTTCCGACAATAAATAGGAAATCGAGGTTTCCGAGGGCATACGCCACGGATGCCTGCGAGACCCCTGCTGAACCTTGCCGCACGCCATTACGCGTCATCCCAAGATAGGTCGGCAGTGCCTCCTCTAAACCGTTTGCAAAGACGCTCAAAGGTGTAGGTTTGAGGAAGAATTTAGAGACCTCCACGTTTGGATCGCTTGCATTCGGTGGATTCTCTTTGGCTTCTGCCCGTGTGCGTTTCACGGACTCTTGATAATCCGTCCCGTTCTGGCTATACCTGCGATAATTAATGGAAAGGGTGAGTGGGATGAGCAGCGCACACATCAGCAGAAGTGCGACAAACCGGACGCTGAGAATGTGATGCATGATCTCTTTTTGAATCAATGTCGTTAGCATGGTAATTTCTCCTATGTTTTTTTAAGGTTCGGTGTTCGTTGTAGCGCAAATTCACAGTTTATGCTACAACGTCTTTTATGGGACTTACTGTATAGCACATCACAGGGATATCAAATCCGCTAATTGTTGAAGGATGTCCTGTCCCTCTTCGGTTTTTAGGAATTCTTCTCCCAGTTGTGCTTGGAGTTGCGACTTTAGTTGTTGCTTAATTTGGTTTTCCACCTGCGGGATGGCTTCCTTGAGGATATTCATCCCTATTGGTGTCTCAAGAATGCCTTTTCCGAGTTGTGCTTCAATCTGAGAAGTAATTTCTTTCTGCAGGGCATTCAACATTTTTGGCACGAATTTTTTGAGGAATTCTTCGGTGGCTTGTTTGAGGCTCTCTCTACCTTCTTGGCTCTTGAGAAACGCGTCTCCGTGTTGTTTACGTAGGCCACGCACAACATCGGCGAGCGCGGAGAATCCTACCTTATTGCTATCATAGATGTCTCTTTGCGGACCGTTACGATAGAGTTTTCCGTCAAGACTTAGGTTGAGACGATGGTGTTCACAGCGAACGATAGGTATCATCCCGCCTTCCGATGTCCACAGTATTTGTTGCTCCTCTTTCTCAGAAGGTCGAATCTCGTAGAGATAACTGCACGGCAGTGTTGGGTCAGAAGCATCTTCGGTGAGAACGCCAGGGACACCTGCCGTCGGGTCTGCTGGGCAGAGGAGTGCTTTCTTCTCCAAATATTGTGGAGAAAGATCGGAAAGCCACTGCGGATATGCATCGGCGTTGGCGGCTCTATAGTCATCAAGGGCGCGCTTTATCTGCCGCAAATTTTCTCGGCACGTTTCAATGCCTTTAATATCCTTAGCAGTTTGTTCCTCCGAAAGCGAGGCTAATTCGTAGGGATAGGCATCTGCTAAGAGACACCGGTTGAGATGCACCAACGCCTCTCCACTCTTCGGGTTTTGCGTAAGGAGTGCCTGTGTCTGTTCACTGAGTTCAATATCAGCGAACCGTTGCGCATCATAGAGAGAATCCACTTGAAGTAGTTGATTTAGGTCTGAAAGCAGTACCTTCTGCTGCTGAGCAGAGGGTGTGCTTGTGCCGTTGTATCCGATTAACACCCACTGCATATCTTCGGACAATTGCGATGCGATAAATTTGGACACCGGTGCACGCGTGTCTTGGAGTTTCACCACCAAACTGCCAGGGTCTTTCATCGCATCCATGTCAAAGAGAAACCGATCTGTGCCTGCGTGAAGCGACAGTTGCGAGCCTATGATCGTCACCAAAGTTGTGATCAGAAGTGTGAGGGAATTGCGAATCTTGCCTCGTAAAATTATGCTTTTCATTTTTTAATCTCCTTAGCGTGTTAGTATATTTCAGATTTTTTATTCGGATTCATCAAGCGTAAAACGTAGCACACCACTGCCAGCGGTGCCGACATACAGTGCGTTACCATCGACAGCAAGAGAGTGAACACGAACTGGAATTTCCGGTGTAACCTGTTGCCACGTGTTAGCATTTGCTTTCAACTGGTACACCCGTTGCTGGTGTGTCCCATAGACAGTTGTGCCGTCTACTGCTAATTGTTCTATGATAAGCGGCATACCTTCTACATCGGTTGTCGCCTGCCAAGAGATGCCATCGTTTGAAGATACAACACCTCTATCGGTTGAGACATAAATGGTTGATCCGGCAAAAGCGATTGTATTGAAGTATGTAACAGAGAACGGAAGCGATGTAGTGATATCGTCCCAAGTATCTCCCTCATCGAATGATTGGAAAAGATGTCCATCGCTTTTACCAGCATAGACGGTCTTCCCTAAAACAGCGAGTTTCAAACGGAAGTCAAAAGGATCCTTAGTGTCGTCAAATACCTGAGTGAACTCAGCAGTGAACTCATTTTGATTGACCAATCCAGTATCAAACCACTGAGTTGTTCCGGGTTTCCATCTGAAGAGTCTCTGTTCAGATTCCATATAGTAAGCAGTATCACTGACAGCGAAACTCCCCAAAACCGCCCCAATAAGTTTAACTAAGCTTTTCTTGACGATCTGGCTATATGTCTCACTGACTCTATCTACATCTACGTCTTCAAGGTTAAGCACGTCTTCAAGGTTAAGTTTTTTATCCACTTCACTGTTTTTCTGATCTTCGTCTTGCCCTGTTGCTAAAAGGTCCTTTTCCATTTCTTCATTAACCGTTGCTAAAAGATCCCTCTCCATTTCCTCACCTATTAACTCGTTATAGTCTTTCCCCTCCAAAATCGGTATTCCGGGGACAGGGATTAAGGTGTTGTCTTCATCAGAAAATTGGAAAAGTTGAGGTAGCACTCCTTTGACCCCTCTGATATAGAGCGTGTCATTGAATTCCAGAATCGCCGTAAGGTTTAGGGTGTCCCCTGAAACTGGAGTCCAAGATTCGCCACCGTCAGGTGAGACGACGAGTGTCTGCCCCATGTTGGCGTAGAGTTTGTTAGATGTAGCAACTAAATCCTTGACCCCCGTCTTTATCAGTCCCGTGTTAAATGGGTGCCATGTTTTACCCGCATCGGTCGTCCGATAAATTCCAAAAGGGCCGCTTTTGTAGAAGGTATTCATAGGAGAAATATATCCTATATCTGAAGTGAAGATATCCGTATTCGTAGTGGTAATATACCCTATATCTGAAATGTCTGAACCCAAGTTAACCCAAGTTTTACCTGAATCATTTGAGTAATAACTTTTTCCACCATTTAGGACCAAAAGACTTTCTCGCGATGCGACGATTTTGGTGTCCAAGATAGGTACTGTTCCTGAATCGCTAACTTGCGCACCGATTGTGAAACCGAAACCATTTCCCTGCGAAGACTCTCGCTCTACAATAAAGTCTAATGCCTGCCACGAGTCTCCTAAATCTGTTGAGCGATAGAGGGACAGAGTGGTTCCCATCGTCATTCGCATTGAGGCGGTTGGTGACATCTCCTGTGCTGTACCCCCAGCACCTACAGCAACATAGAGTTGGTGTTCCGCACTTTCCAATGCTCGGACATTCTCGGATTCTCCGACCGGCAGTTGTTCCCAACCTTCAGATCCGTGGCGATAGAGTCCAGCATCGGTCCCGACAAACAGCGTGTTTTCAATAGCCGTAATCGCACGAATCTTTCTATCACTGATACCATCTTTCAGAGATGTCCAGGATTTCCCAGCATCCGTAGACTGGAATACGCCATCAGTGAGAGCCAAGTACATCATAATATCGGCTTGCGCCGCAGAACCTTCATCTGTTATTAAGAGATCGATCAACTGACCTTCAGGACGTGTTCCCAACGTGTTCCATGTCTTGCCTCCATCTGCGGAAGCGAGCAATTCGGTATCGGAGACGATATAGAGGGTATCCTCGTGTTCTGTGATTTGCCATGATCCCTGAATAGGGACGTTAGGCGTGATGGCTCGCCATGCGTTTCCATCGTCTGTCAACGTGTAGAGATCTGCGCCTGCGCCAGCGTAGAGCTTGCCATTTGCTGTGAAGAACAGACGCTGGACGCTACCGCCTACGGGTCCCTTTGTCTGGGTCCACTGTGGTTTCGGGGTGGCAACCCGTGTGTTATCAATCGGGAGTGTCGCAAAAAGGGTTTCATCGGATTGTTGACCTGACCCCGGACCTTTCCCCGGTGTAACTGAACTTCCTGCCTGACTCCGAATCGCAGGTTTTGCGGGTGAATCTAAGACAAACACCGCATCAATAATCTCAACCGTCGGTTCTGAGGTAGCGTCGAGGCTGTAGGGTTTCTGAAAGCGAGAGAGGTATTGTGTACCAACACCCATCAACAGAAAGATCAGGACAGCAGAGGCAGCAGAAACTGCCAAAGGTGCCACCGGTTTACTCGCTGCAGGTGGAACGGGAGTGATACGCGAGACTTCCTGCATGATGTTCTCGGCTAAGGTATCAGGGAGTTGGAAGCTACCAAGGTTCTCTTGAATTATATCTTCCTCTTTCCGTAAACGGTTGCGGGCGCGACTGAGTCGACTCTTGACGGTATTCTGGGAGACACCGAGAAACTCGGAAATGGCTTTGATCGTCATCTCGCCAAGGTAATGCATCATTATCACCGTCCGTTCGCTTTCCGGTAATTTCTTGAGCAGTTCCTTGACGATCTCACGACGCGTCTCATCGGCTTCAGTTTCCTGTTTTTCTGCTACATATCGAGAATATGACACTTTGTCCACCTCATTCGTATTGTTAGCATCTTCAGCATCTAAGGACTCCATCGGTAGACGACTCTTTTTGAGCCAGTCACGACATAGGTTCGCCGCGATAACATACAGCCATCCTGCAAATTGGTTATGGTTTTTCAAGGTTCTAAGTTTCTTATACGCAGTGAGAAACGCATCTTGCGTAATTTCTTGTGCGATGTGAAAATCACCGATCTTCCGCCACGCAAGTGTGTGAACCCCTTTCTGATATTTCTTGACCAACGGACTGAATGCGTCCTGGTCCCCTCGTAATATACGTCGGATGAGTTCAGCATCGGTGTGTGCCATCCTAAGTCTCCTCTGGAACGATTACTCTTTGATAGAAGTGACCTACTTTTAAGGGTTCGATTGTCGTTTTATTTTATCAGGTCGGCAAACATACAACAAATTCTCTAAAGTTGAACACGTGACCGCCCAGTTTTGTGGAGTTCCCTGGACGTTCCGAGAAATTCTGTCCAAAGGAGCGACATCTGCACAGTGAATGGAGGCGTGAGCATTCAGTTTGGGGTTAGGATCGGTTTCAACGTTCCCGAAAGCAAGATAACCGATACCGAACAACAACAAACAGACCAGAATCAGATTAATCATTACAAAGCGCATGGTTTTCTCCTTTTTAGTGGAAATTCTGTTAAGTTTGCGAGTCGCAACTTCGCTAAAATCTAACATCTTATGATTGGGGTGACGACACTTAGGTACACAAAGGTTGCATTATTTTTGAAAATTAAGAAATAAACTTATTTTCTGAGTATTTCCCAAAAGTCATCACATCCAATGATTGGGGTGACGATACTTAGGTACACAAAGGTTGCATTATTTTGAAAAGGGGAATCAAGATCAGATGATTTCAGTAAAAACAGATGGTATAGTTGTAATTTTCTTTTATACTTCCTAAAATATATGTTATACTTTTGTATAAGATTTGTTTGGAACCACGATATGCTCAACTGGGAGGCACAGCATGGAACACCATATAACAGATGAACAGTGGGAACATTTTTGGGAAAACGGTTACGTGCGCATCGGACAAGTCGCCACGGATGCTGAACTCGCGAGACTGCAGCAGCAGATGGATGACATCATGCTCGGTAAGGCATCGCTGGATTATGACCAAATCATGATGCAACTGGATCGGGAGCCCGGAAAGAACTCCCCTGGACCGCAGTCTAAAGGGCACAAAGGTGCCACGTTGTTGTATCGGAAAATACAGAACCTTGAACTCGATCCGATTTTCTTGGCGTATCTCCAGAAACCTGTTTTCCAAGAGGTGTGTGCGAAAATCTACGGAGATGACACCCCTGTTGCCTGTTTTCGGGCAATGTTTATGAACAAACCCGCACATGAAGGCACGCAGCTGACATGGCATCAAGACAGGTGGAGAGACCTCGATCGCGACCCACAGATTACGATTTATACGGCTCTCGATCCGGCAATGATTGAGAATGGCTGCGTACATATCATTCCAAAGTCACATAGCAGGCTCATCAACCCTGAAAACGGATCCGGTTTTCTCACACAGGAACACATTGACGACATCGTTGCGCAGGCGACACCGCTACCGATGGAGTTGAAGGCAGGTGAAGTGGTCTTACTCCACAATTGGATGCTGCACAGTTCTGGTACCAACGATACGGATATTCCGCGGCGGGCGTTCAGTGTCTGCTACATGCATGGTGAGACGAAATCGCATCACGGGCATGCCTTTACGCGGGTGTTCGGCGATGGCGCAATCAGTGTCGACGATTTATCGAAGTTTAAGTATGAAAGCCCGATCGTTTAAGTTTGGGAGCAGCCCGTAATCGGCAATCAGCAAGAATAGCCGTCAGCAATCAGCAAAGACGCAAGCGTTACTGAACGCCTCTTTCTTTATCGACTGCTGAAAGGTTTTTTCGTAAGAAAAAACCGCCCTGACCGCTGACAACTACTAAACAAGGAGAAAAATATGGCGAAGATTCGACTTGCCATGATTGGATGTGGTGGAAACTCATCAGGCCACGCCAGACGCATGAATGAAAACCCTGACGTGCAAATCGTCGGCACCTGCGATGTGAATACTGACATTGCGAACGGTTATATTGATCGGAACCTGTCCGATCTGAGTCCGCGCCCGAGTGCTTATGACGACATCGGCACGATGCTGAAAGAGACATCGCCGGATGCCGTGGTCATCTCTACTCCGCACACGCTCCATTTTGAGCAGGGGATGCAGGCACTTGAAGCAGGATGCCACGTTTTGATGGAGAAGCCGATGGTTACTTCCTCTAAAGATGCGTATACGATCGCAGAAAAGGTGGAAGAAACCGGATTAACGCTGACTATCGGTTACAATACACCATGTTCACCCAATTTCTATTATACCCGTGAAATTATCCGTAGCGGCGAATTTGGCAAGCTGGAACTGGTCATTGGCTATATCACGCAAGGCTGGAAAGGTGGCACAACGGGTACATGGCGGCAGAACCCGAAACTTTCCGGTGGTGGACAAGCTTACGATAGCGGAGCACATCTCCTGAACAGTCTCTGCTGGGCAGTCGAGTCGAAAGTCGCTGAAGTCTACGCCTACACAGACAACCAAGATCGGGACGTTGACATCAATTCCTCAATCAACGTGAAGTTTGAAAGCGGTGTTCTCGCGGCGATGGCGGTAAGTGGCAATTGCCCAAGTCCTGGTGGGACGCACATGGCGTTGGTGTTTGAGAACGGCAGAATCGAAGTTGATGGCTGGGGTGGCGGTTGGATTCGCGTTTGGAAAGGTGGAGAAGCGTTGGATCCGCCTCCGATTACAGACGATATGTCCGCGGGCTCACCTGATGATAACTTCATCGATACGATTCTCGGCAGAGCGGAACCCCGGACGAGTCCGATGAACGGGATTATCCAATCTGAATTGATGGATCTCATCTACGAATCCGCGGAGACCGGCGTACCGGCACGTCCTGAACGCTAAGACTACTTTCCCCGACCTGGTAGGTGCGGTTTCTAACCGCACCTTTATATTAGCGTCGCACCTTCAGGACGCGGTGCTGTCGGTCGGATAGGCATCTTCTGGTAGGAACGATATGTGAGTTCTGCTAAATGTGGCGTCTCGATTCGGACGTGACCTTCCGCCCGCGAGTGCATGAGCGCATCGAGAACACCCGTCACGAGCAGTGTCCGTTCTACTGGATACTGGGGTTTCCCTGTCACGAACATCTCTTCGATATTGAGACTCAGATAACTGAAATGGGCATGTGGGGGTCCGTTCTGTAGATAGAACTCTGTCGCGTAGTGGGTATCATCTGCCTTCGCCGCGTAAGCGAAATCGGATACATAGCCAGTCAACATCAACACAGCAGAACGGAACCCATCACTATGCTCCAATAGGAATGCCGTTGGATTCGGGCAACCTTCTATAAAAGTCGTATCCGGACGATTCTCGATCTGAGCACACGCCCTTTCTGCTAAATCGAGCGACCACGCGCCAGCCTTACCCGCCTCCCAGACGGCATCTCCTTCCAGACACTGAATCGCCACGATTCCAGACTCACCGCCCTGTCGACGTTCAATCATGCACTGTAGCGTCTCAAGTGAATGAAAACCATAAGACTCTACACCGGCGTAACCGATACCAATAGCCGATTCCAATTCTATATCAAGAGGATGTTCCAAAAAGGGTTTCCGCCAACTGAGAGGAAGTGAGGAACCTGCCATAAACGGGACATCAAGTGCTTTTGCGCGATGATACATCCAAATGGCATCGTCCCAATTATAGGAGAGGTGTTTATCACAGAACACAGGGACCGACCTACCACTCGATGCGAAAACACCACAAATCTGCTCGAACATATAGCGACGCGGGTACATGTGTTGTCCGATCTCGTTATATGGGTAGTCGCCGTGTTCACCGATAAGTAGCACGCCATCGACAGCCAGTTCATTCCCGCCGAGTGTCAATGCTTGCCGAATACTTGGGTAAATGGGAACGTTATTCTCGGCAGCTAAACCGATCCCGATGTCCCGATCGTCTACCTGATCCAGATATATGGACGCCAATTCCACGCGCGGCATCCGATGCCCGGTGTCTGTCGGGAACCCCTTCATGTATTTCGTTGCAATCACGTCTGCATGTGAATGCTGATAGTATGTTGTAATGATTGCGGCAATTTTTTTAGATGTAGTCATTGCTTCCCTTCTTTGATGCGACGAAGTGCTAAGCCCGTAAGCGTAGCGGAGGGCGGACCTACGGGAAGACGCGCCAATACGAAACCTACCTGACCGAACCGCAAGGAAAAATTAAAAATTTATCTAACGATTTCGGTCCCGATGCCACCCTCTGTGAAGACTTCAAGGAGTAGCGAGTGCGGAATACGTCCATCAATAATATGCGTTTTATAGACCCCACCCATGAGTGCTGTCGTGCATGCCTCCACCTTAGGAAGCATACCGCCTGCGATGAGTCCCTCTTCAATCAACGGGTCTATTTCTCTCATACGAATGGTCGGCATTAGCGAGGAGGTATCCGATAGATCGCGGAGGATGCCGAGCGTATCCGTGAGAACAATCAACTTCTCTGCTTGGAATGCGGATGCGATCTCACCCGCCATTGTATCGGCATTGATGTTATAGGTTTGTCCTTCAACACCAATACCAATTGGTGCGATGATGGGGATATAATCTGCTCGGTCGAGTGCTGTAATTGATTCGGTGTTCACACCAATGATTTTTCCTACAAACCCCAGGTCAACATCTGTGAGTCGTCCATTTTCGTCGGTAACTTGAGTTTCCTGCTTCTCCGCGAGTATCAGGTTGGCATCTTTTCCAGACAACCCAATCGCTTTTCCACCGTGTTGGTTGATGCGAGCGACAATCTCCTTATTGATCAAGCCAAGCACCATCTCAGCGATTTCAACCGTTTCAGCGTCGGTGACTCGCAACCCTTGTACAAATTCCGGGACTTTCCCAATCTTATCCATCCATGCGGTGATTCTCGGTCCACCGCCGTGAACGATAATGGGTCGGATGCCGACATATTTCATCAGTACAATGTCCTGCATGACGGAATGGATGAGCGATTCATCCTCCATCGCGGCACCGCCATATTTGATAACAATCCGCCGATCATAAAAGCGTCGGATATAAGGTAAGGCTTCAATAAGGACTTCAGCAGTTCTGTCCATGTTGTTTCGTTTCGTTCCCTATCTTTTTATAAAATGGTGTATAATATTATGATACGCAAACCCTTTGGGTTTGTCAAATTAAATGTAGCAAAATAGTGGTCAACAACCGTAAAAATCGCGAGTGTAACTCGCTCCTATAGCAAGAAGCAAAGGAATTGTCGTACAATGCAAATATCCGCACAGATTTCGCAATTTCACGGCGTAGGTATACCATTTGAAGTTTGCGAGATGCCTGTAGTTGCCACTCCAGACAGTATTCTCGTCCGCGTATCCCTTTCAACTATCTGTGGCTCCGACCTTCATACAGTATCAGGTCGCCGAAGTGCTGAGATTCCATGTATACTCGGACATGAAATAGTCGGAACTGTTGCGGCACCAACGCGTCTTCGTTCAGCAACTGGAGATGTGCTCAGTGAAGGCGATCGGATTACATGGAGTCTCACAACTTCTTGTGGAACGTGTGACTATTGTGCAAATCGGAACCTTCCACAGAAATGTGAGACGATGTTCAAATACGGCCACGCCCGGAGTGAAGGTGCGGGTGCCTTTTCAGGCGGGTTTGCATCACATATCCTATTGCATCCAGGAACAGCCGTCTATCCTATTCCTGACGCTATGACAGATCAAGAGGCGGTACCCATCAACTGTGCGCTTGCAACCGTAGTGAACGGCTTGATGAACATCGGCACACAGTCCGGTGAGACAGCAGTTGTCCACGGTGCCGGCATGTTAGGAATTTATGCGACATGCTATCTACATGAGAAAGGGTATGAAGGGATCGTCGTTGTGGATACCAATGAACGTCGTTTGGAGATTGCCAGACGCTTCGGTGCAACACACACTTTCAATCCAGATAAGACATCTGTTGTGGAAATAGACACAGCAGTCAAAGAATTGACGAACGGACGGGGAGCTGATCTCGGTGTAGAAGTCAGCGGTGCTACGATTGGAATTCCTCACCTGATTACGTGGTTAGCAGTCGGTGGAAGATGTGTGACACTCGGTTATGTCTATCCCAACGCCGATATTACCGTCGATGCCCACCAACTCGTCACAAAATGTGTGACGTTGCGAGGCATTCATAATTATCATCATACTGCTCTTGGCGAATCCATACGTTTTGTGGAGGAGAACCGGAGCCGTTACCCATTTGCAGAATTTATCGGAGAAACATATCAATTATCGGAAATTAACACCGCTTTTGAACATGCGTTTCGCCAAGAAATACTTCGCGTTGCTATTGCACCGCCTTTATAGTTACCCCAATCTGCTACTAACAAATTCTGAACGTCCCAGCGAGAGGTCTTAGGCATTTCCCACACCCCAGAGGGGCGGTAGGTCTATAGAAAGCGGATATAGCGGTAAATGCCCTCCAGCGGAGTGCTATGTCTACTATGAGTGGCAACTTGGGTTATAAAAAACCCTCGCTCCTACAGTTCTGTATCAATCCAGCATCTTGTTCCATCGGTCCGGAGGGTGATTGCTCCTGATTCGTCGGTTCGTAACATCGGACACTCACGTGCCCGATACCGATTCACCACATCGGCGTGTGGAAATTGATAGCGATTACCTTGACCGAGTGAAAAGATTGCATAACGCGGCTGAACGGCATCTAAGAACGGAGCACTGCTCGATGTGCGACTTCCGTGATGTGGCACTTTTAGAATTTCTGAACGTAGGTCTTGCCCTGACGCGATGAGTCGGGACTCCGCGTTTTTACCGATGTCCCCTGTGAAGAGAATGTCTACTTCACCATAAGTAATCTTCATCACGAGTGAATCGTCGTTTTTGTCTGTATCCATTAGATTCGTGGAACTGGCATCGATTGGATGCAAGAGATTGAGTGTTGCAGTTGATGTAAATTCGATCTCTCCGGCGTATGGAAACGAATACGGGATCTTCCGTGCTTTGACAATGGCATGTAAGCGATGATGCGTCTCGGAGTCGAGCGGCATATCCGATATACCGAGTACCTGCTCTACTTTAAAGTTGTGTAAAATATATGCCAATCCACCGCCGTGGTCGAGATCTGGATGCGTCAGGACTACCATATCAAGTTCCCGAATGCCGTGAAAGTCAAGGTAGGGTTCAATAATCCGTTCGCCCACATCGTATTCAACTCGTTTCCGTTTCTGTTTGTCGTAATAACTTCGTTGGATGCCACCATCAATCAGCATCGTTCGGTTATCTGGAAATCTGACGATTGCGGCGTCCCCCTGCCCGACGTCCAGCGTAGTTACTTCCAAGAGTCTTCCTTTCTCGTGGAAGGCGGTATCCCAAATCCAGATGGTTACGACGGACAGTCCGATTAGGATTGCGACTTTCCATTGACGATGGACGACCCGCCAATGTGTAATACCTAAACAGACAGCGATGTAGAGGATGAACAGTCCTAAAGTTGGTGGTGTTAGCTTGACGACTCCCCATATCTGTCCGAACACGCCAATCAGCGTCAGAAAGATAGAGATAATCGCGTGATTGAGAACGCCAAGCAGCTTCGCGAACGGGAGCCAGATAAAACCGGCGCATACGGATACCATGCCCGCCGCAACGATGAGCGATACGAGTCCGACTGCGAACGGACCGACGATGATGCCGAGTGGGTATGCTCGGAAGAAGTGGTAGGCTATTAGGGGTCCCGTCCCGATTTGTGCCGCGAACGTTACCAAATAGGAAAGGACCACCCATTTGATTGCGGCGTTCCGAAATTGTGTCAGGACAGAATCTTCGGTACTCTTCCACAGCCGACGTAGCGGTTTCTCCATTTTCGGGACGAAATAGACGATGGAAGTAACGGCAATGAATGATAACTGGAATCCGACATCCCAGAGTTGCAGTGGGTTCAAAAGGAGTAACACTAACGCCGCAAACGCTAACAGATTGAAGAGGTCGGCATCCCGATCGATGAGCGTCGCAAGGAGGAATAGGATTGCCATCAGCGAGGCACGAAAGACAGAGGGACGGAAACCGATGAGGCATGCATAAATCAGCACTGCTATAATCGTCAAGAGACAAAGTATCTTCTGTGGGAACCGAAAAAGTGCGAAACCGAAATAGCAGAACATCGCGACAAGTCCAACATGCAGACCTGAGACGGCGAGCACATGGAAGGTTCCGCTGTTTCGGAAGAGATCTAATGTTTCTGTGGGAACATCACTGCGTTTACCGAGTAAGATACCTTTGAGAAGCTTGGCATGCAATGAGGGTTCAAGAAGAGGCGTTTCGACTTCGGTTTCTGTATAGATCACATCAATCAGACGTTCAGTCTGGAGACGGAGTCTCTCTATCCAGCGTAAGGGTGGAAATCCGCGCTGTTCACCAATTCGTACAAGCCCTTTCGTGTCAATTATCCCAACAATCCCTTGCCGAGAAAGGGAGGCTCGGTAATCGAAGCCACCCGGATTACGTTTGGATTGTGGCTGGCGTAGAACACCGGTCAACGTTAGATGTTTACCGTATCGGAGTGGTAACAATTCCTGAAATCTGATGAGGACTTTCGCCGATACCTGTTGTGTCGGGTCTGCCAATAATTGGAGTTCACCGACGGCATAACAGGCATCCCACGCCTCCCCACGTTCAGGTTGATATACAGTCGTGCCTGAAAAACTGATCGGCTCGTTGTAAAAGTGGGTTGGGATTGTCGAATCGGATGCGATTTCTAAACGGAGCATTCCGCCAGCAAAGATAGATAGATGGAGCAACGCATAACAAAGGAACCGCCGACGTTTTCTTGTTACGAGGCTGCCGATAAAGCAGAGGAGTACAAATATCCAGAGCCACAGAAACGGGATAGATGTCCATTTGCCTGCGATGATGCCCAGCAGATACGGGATGAGAAAGTAGAGTGCGGGACGTGATTTGATTTTCATCTGAATTTTATGCAGGGTTTTCCTGAATGTTCCGCCATTATATCAGTATCTCCGAAAATATTCTGATTTTTTTGTCAGAATTACGATTAAAGGATTTACAGGATCAAGCGTCTCTTATAGGTTTCGTTTGACGTGTTCTTGGCTTTGTTATACAATCTTTTTTGACACCATTAGGACTTACACACTGTAGCATAAACTGTTAGTTTGGGTCTCCATATTGGGAGACCGAGAATTGACGCTTGCCATTACAGTTTCTGCTGAAGTCATAGACAGAATGCTGCTTTCTGCGTAAGTCCTGACCATTCTATAGGAAGTGTAAATGCCAAAAAACAGTATCCTCTCACAAATGCCGATGGATCTCGGCGACAACCTAAAACTCCGATTTGCTACCCCTACCGATACGGATGAACTTGCTGAATTCAACACGCGACTTCATGAAGAAGTGAGCGTGGGTCCAGGTATTCGGGACTTGATGTCAGGAGATCATCCCACCTGCAAGGCAAGCGATTTCACTGTTGTTGAAGATGTTAAGACAGGGAAAATTGTGTCATCCCTCTGCCTTATCTCGCAGACGTGGACGTATAGCGGTATCCCCTTCAAGTTTGGGCAACCTGAATTTGTCGCGACAGAACCTGAGTACCGCAGAAGAGGTTTGGTTCGAAAGCAGTTCGAGGTGATTCACGCGTTGAGCGAGGCGCGCGGTGAGTTGATGCAAGGTATCACAGGTATCCCGTGGTATTACCGACTGTTCGGGTATGAGATGGCACTGGATATGGAAGCAGAACGCGTTATTGACGGGATACATATCCCGATGCTCAAAAAAGGGGAGACCGAGACGTGTCGTCTCCGCCCCCGAACAGATGCGGATAATGCTTTCATCCGAGACCTTTATGGGAGTACTGTTGAGCAAAAAGTCTTCGCTTGCTCTCGCACCCCGGCGATGTGGGAATACGAATTCAATGGACGTTCAGCGGGGAGTGAGGCGCGGTATGAATTCTTACTCATTGAAGATATGGAAGGAACACGACTCGGCTATGTTCAACATTTCCAGTGGTGTTACGAGAATCTTATTGTCATGCAAATGGAGCTGAAACCGGGGGTCGGCTGTCTACATCACATCCGATCCCTACTGCGAGCGTTGTGGAAAAAAGCAGAGACGACCCCGATTGTTGCCGAGAATGACAACCCGAAAGCGACAGGCGTTCAGTTCATGTTGGGACGTGAGCATCCGGTCTATCAGGCGTTACCCAAAGACCTTGTTCGTAAGGAGCCGCCCTACGCCTGGTATATCCGCGTGCCGGATTTAATAGCGTTTCTACGGCACATTCAACCCGCACTCGAAAAGCATCTCATCGGCACTGTTGCGGAGGGTTACACGGGTGAGCTCAAACTCAACTTCTATCGCACTGGAATACGCCTTAAATTGGAACGGGGTTGCCTCACGGATATTGCCGATTGGAACCCAAAGGACGTTGAAGATGGGGATGCCGCATTTCCTGACTTAACTTTCTTGCAACTATTATGCGGACGGTGCCGGACGGAGGAATTGACATCAAATTTTGTTGATTGTTGGACGAATGGCAGTTTTCCTGCGGTCCTGCTCGATTGCCTATTCCCGACCTTCGCTGGCGAGATTTGGCATCTTTGAATTGGCAATCGGCTGTCAGCAGTCAGCCATCAGCAAAGAGGTGGGTTGGTAACAATCTTCCCCAGTCTGGAATATTCTAACTTAGATCTAAGTTGTTACAGGAGACCTCTTTAACCGAAAGCCGATAGCCAGAAAGCCGACAGCGAATACAACAATGGTTACCCAATCGCATGTTGTCCTCAATATAGCCCTTCTCTCAAAGCGGGACAAACCCTTCCTTCACTTCTATGCCTTTATCGGTGCTGTTCTTCCTGATCTACCGATGTTCATCTTTTTCGCAGTCGAAACTTTTATCCGTAAGACGCCACAACGTGAAATTTGGGATTCCCGATACTTCATGGAGGCTTGGCAAACCTTCTTTGACATCTTCAACGCTGTCCCTCTGATCCTGATCGTCTTAGGAATCGGGTATTACCTACTGCACTCCGATAGGATTGTCATTTTTGCGTGGAGCATGCTCCTCCATTGCGGTTTCGACTTTATTACGCATCACGACGATGGACATCATCACTTCTTTCCACTCTCCGATTTTGTCTTTGAAAGCCCCATTTCCTATTGGGATGATGAGCATTACGCTGGGATCGTCGCACCGATAGAGCGATTGGTTATGCTCGCCGCCTCTATCTACCTGTTTCCGAGGTTGAAGACTCGGATTGGGCGTGGTGCCTTGGTGGTCATTAACGTTCTGTTCTTGGGTTCTTATCTCCTCTTTTTTCTCCGTTAGGTGTAGCCTCTAACTTACAGTTTCCTCTCCAATGGTCTCTCTTCCTGTAGGAGCGAGTTCCCGTCGCTATTTCTGTGAGTATAGGTCCTGATTGTTTGAATGTGTCAATTTTCAGAGTATTCAGAGTAGAATCTGAAAATCGCTGAGCCTCAAAACGACTGTAACCTTCTTTTTTTTAGTTTATAGGAAATCCGAAGCCACACAGGTATCGACAATAGGCGAGGTTAGGAAACCTCGCCAGCGGAGAAGTTAGTAAGTATTGCGACCGCAACTCGCTCCTACAGAAGAATAGCGGTCAGTAATCAGTAGTCCGGAACAGTAGATTGATCGTACCAGTGCGGTTGGAAACCACACCTACCTTGATTGGGTGTGCTATATCCCCATCCGAAGGGCGACGGCGGCGAGTAGGATGAGCAGCGATATGACTCCCATGAGGCTTGATATTACTGACATCTGGGAACGAAGAGGCTTCACTTCCGGCGGGAGTTCCTCAAGTGTGGGATCTAATGTCTCGATTGCTGCTGCGAGTCGGGGTGCGAAAATCATACTGTGCAATACCGTAAGGATAATCAGCAGAAAGAAAAGTCCGATTTTGATGATGAACGTCCGCATAAACGCGCTGGAAATCGGGGCGAGGGAGGTGAGGTCGAGGGCATCGAAGAGATTGACAATGCCCGTAAAAAATAGCACACCGATACATCCCCATACGATAGGCTCAAACCGTTTCCCTATCTGGGTCAAGAGTAGAATGCGTTGGACAGGTGGCAGGTTCTGTCTGAAATGAGGGACGATTACCATCGCTAAAATCATGTTGCCGCCGATCCATACAACAGCGGCGATAACGTGTAGCCAACGAGCTAAAAGCCAAAATATGTCCATTTTTTATGACTCCTTTTTATTTTAAACCGAGTTGATTTGGATAGCACAAGAGTTATTTATACAAATATTGCATTTTTATTGGGTAGGCACAAGCCCTACCCCTACAAATTTAGGAACCACACTACGCATCGTGTGTGTTCCGAAGGTTTTCAATTTCGTTAATAACCGTCTTGGCGCGAGCGATTAAAGTATTTCGTTCGTCCAGGGGTAGCGGCACAGGTGCGAATCGATGGTAATCACACTTCGTGAGAAGGTCAACAAGCTCGCCAAGAACAGGTTCGGAGATTCCGGCGTGCGTGCATACCTCGCGCGCTGTGTCAATATTCCGCTGTGACAACTCGAATATATCCTCAAGATGCTGATAGAGCACATGTGTGAGTGCGTTAGCGAATGTCGTCGTCGCATTTTCTGTGGTGTCGCTATTTACGAGCGCGGAAAGTGCTTCACGGGCTTGTGAAGCGGGGGTTATCGGCTCTGTATCTGTATCCTGTGTTCTTCGATTTCTGCGTCCCCGACTGTCGGACGTATCCGTTCCAGTCTCGGTATTTGGTGTGCTTCGCGTAGGTATGGTAAATCCGGTGCGGTACCAGAGATACCCTCCTATTCCTAATGCCGCTATCAGGATTGCGAAGAGGATTGACCAGAGTAACCACGGGGAATCACCGGTTTCATCTTCAATTGTGCCGTTCGGATTCGGGCGCACAGAGACAGGGATGGGTGCCGTCTGTGTTGTTGCGTAAACCGCACGGCTCGGAGTGAAGTAGGTATATTCGATGGTGGGGATGCGTAAGACACCTCTTTGAGAAGGGATTAGGGTATAGGTGTATGCCAAACTTGTTGATGTGGAATCCTCAGTAAGCCTGGGTCCGTTCACAATCACTCCGGGTATTGGTGGGAGTTTGGGGGCAGTGACGGTTCTCATGTTGCCACGTCCAGAGACACGGACAGATAGCGTTAAGGCGTTCCCCACTTCTACCCAGTTACGTGTGATCTGAGCAGAGATTTGATATTCGCCGATTGCTCCGCTGAAGTGTTGTGGTTTACCAGCCTCCGGTAGCGGTTGCACAGTCAATTTCAGTGGTTTTGTCTTCAAGATTTTGCGACCACTGTGCAGCGGGAGAACCAGCTCTGCGGGTTCAATCAGGATCTGTCCTGTTTTTTGTGGGTATAACTGACGGACATGTTCTTCAATCCAAAAGGTTTTTCCGCGAATCTGCCGCGTTTGAGGCAAAGACGTTGAGATTTTTTCAACGCGAAAACTGGAGAGTGCTGGAAGTAAGGGAGTTGGGGGTTCCCGAGTCGGAAGCACGGTTGTATAAAGGTAGCGAAAGGTGTAGGTCAACGGGGCATTGAGATACGGTTCGGATGTATCCACCTCCGCTTCAACTTGATGAACGGCGTTGGTTGAAATATCCACATAGGTGTCGGTACCGCTCACGCGAATCGAACCCGGATTTGCGAAATACGGTGTGCCTTGATATGCAAAACGGATATCGGATAGTGTGAAATCGCCGATGGCTTGTGGGATCAATTCATAAGCCCACGCCATAGAAACTGCGATTTCGTCTGCTTCCAGCCGTGGTGTGGTTTCGGAATGCAGTGGCACCGCAAGGAATGCAGGTAGGAAATTGAACTGTGGTGCTTCAATATGTTTGATGAAGGTCTCCCCTGAAATCGTGAGGTCCAATCTCGCCCTCTCTCCAAATTGGATGTGCCGAGGACTCACCACAGCAGCGACGTTAA
Organism: Candidatus Poribacteria bacterium; assembly: GCA_965220065.1. GTDB lineage: Bacteria > Poribacteria > WGA-4E > WGA-4E > WGA-3G > WGA-3G. Next base: position 295,494 of record OZ244804.1, on the reverse strand, counting down.
TCTTTTGACTTTCTGCCTCTGTTGTGAGAAAGATGAAAACGATGCCGACGAAAAAGAGTAGAAGGTTCTTGGTTGGAAGCGTGGAAGCGTGGAAGAATGGGACCACCATCTTTCCCTTCTTCCATCCTTCCATCTTTCCATCCTTTTGAGGTTTACCAATCCTTTTCACGTCGATATCCACTTTTGCGCTGTTGTTGTAGTAATTTTCGCCGTAGCCTATTTTCATTCTCACTGAAACGTTCTACGAGCCGACGTGTTTCCGCTCTACCAATGTCGTCCAGCTCGGTTTTCGGGGTAGTGCTTCTACTCGACTGCTGTGCGAGATCTTCCTGCTGTCTTAAGAGTTGAAGTGCCAATGCGAGGTTATGTTGGGCATCAGGATCTTGCGGATCCAAGCGAAGAGCTTGCTTATAAGATGCAATTGCGCTTGTGAGGTCGCCGATTTTAAATTGGGCGTTTCCTAAATTATACAGGATACTTGATTGACTGAGGATACTTTTAACCTGTTTGGCGGACTGTTCGGAATACCTTGATAAGGATGCCTGAAATGTCCGTGTTGCATCTCGAAACTTACCTTGTCTATAAAGGGCAGTTCCCAAGTTATAGTGTGCAACGGGATCGTCAGGTTTGTCAAGTGTCGCCTGTTGAAAAGCCGTTTGTGCTGTGTCGTAGTTTCCGCGTAAATATGCCTCGTTTCCGGCTTTCACAGCGCGGCTCCAACCGTCTATCCATCCGACGAGGACAGCAACGAAAACAGTTAGAAGTGCGCAATAGATCAGCTTGTTCAACATAGTTTTATTGTAGCAGATATTTTTGGATATTTGCAAGAAATTGCGAAAAGTTGCCAGTAGAATAGCAATCAGCCGTCAGCAATCCGTAAAAGTCGGGAATCGGAGTTCCCTCCTACAAAGAGGCGATCAATAATCGGGGAGCAGTCGTAGGGTTAAAAACAAGAGAGAAAACAAAAAAGGCGCGCTTAGAAAGCGCGCCTACGAAAATAACAACAGGTTTTATTGGCGTTTGATGTCAGCCCAGGTTGTTGTCAACTTTCCAGCGGGTTCAACGGAGACAGCAAGGTCATTGACCTTATCAAGGAAACTCTGCTTATCCATTCCCTCTTCGGGATAGATGGTAACGGCGTCGTGCGTCGCATCGTCAAAGTGCAAGTTGAGATAGGCGGCACCACCGGATTCACCGCACCGGTAGAGCAGGACGTTGGCACCTTTTTGCAAATCAACTTCAACAGTATGAAGAATCGTTTGATTCTTGCCTGTCCACCTGGTATTGTTGTACCATTTTTCACCGTTAATCCAGATCTGTGCCCAGTCATCGTGTGCTGGGGACATCACGGATTGCATATCGCTCGGTGAATCAATAACGCACATTACATAGGTATCGATATTATCAGCGGGACCATCCCGGTTCATATTGTGGTCGTCAGCGACGGTAAGTTCAAAGACTGTCCATGCACGGTCGCCGCCGTGGTCGTCGCCCCATTCCATATCTATGGTTTCGGTCATAAGCAGACCTTCGAGGGTTGAAAGCGATGCCTGATTCAGTTTACCGCCGCTGCCTTCCTCGATGAGGTCTATCGAACCGGAAACTTGGAAGGTTCCATTATTTTCATAGTTTCCTTCGGGACCGTACCATAGACTGATCCATGTATCTACACCACTGTCATCTTGTCTGAGGTTGTCACCATTGGGTTCTGGATCTTCTAAGAGCATGTCTTCTGCCAAGGGACCGCCGGTAATCGCGTTCGCCTGTGCAAAGACAAGTTGTGAACCACTAACAATAAGTGTGAATACAATCGCGATTGCGAGTGTAAGAGTATAAAATCTTTTCATTCTGTATCCTACATCCTTTTTTAGAGTTTAAAAACTAAAGCGATTAGGGGGCATCAGGGTGCCTCCTAAGATACTTTAACAGGTTATAAACGCCGAAACCGCGTTCAAGATTACAACTTATAATTATTATACCACGTGGACATAAATTTGTCAAGAAAGTTGTGGAACAATTAACTAAGGTTTCAATACACGGGCTTCCTCAAATTTATTGACTAAGTAAGCAACACCGTCTCCCTCAGATATACCTAAGACAATCCTTGCATTTCCATCAGGCGCGAAAAGTGATAGAACCCCACCGCCCTCATTCACCATGAGAGAAGCACCGGCTTTCTCCTTAGATCCCTGTGTTGTCACAACACCATTACCTTCTGCAACCAAAAGAGAAGCGGCACCCATTCCCTTTGGACCGTAAGTTACCACACGTCCACCATTTCTGTCCCAAGAGATATGAACTCGCGGGTCCATATCATCACCTATGACCCTTATATCCTTCCGCACGATTAACTCTTCGACGGTCAATTTCTCTATCGTTTCATATCCAAATTGTGCTTCTGTATTATTGTTTATGTTTCCTAACATAAAACCCGCGAGGGTCAATAATCCGCCTAAAAACATATATTTCAACTTTTCATGCATTTTCAATTTCATTGGAGCCTCCGTGTTATAGATACTTCTATACAAATGCCGCCCCGCAAACGCTAAAATCCAATGCGAAGAAAACTTTAGACGTGGAACTGGTTGCGTTTTTTTTATAGACATGTCACCCCGCTCGGGTTTTGGAGAATAATATGGCTGTCAGTGGGGCAGTCGGGATTTGGAGAGTCTTTCTATAGGGCGTGTCACGAGTCGGTTATGAGAAAAAGAGGGCAAGAAAAAGCCCTTGTCTGAAGAGAGTAGACAAGGGCTTATACTTCCTACTTCAGTTGCTTAATATCTGCCCAAGTGCTTGTCGCCTTTCCGGTAGGATCGACTGGCAGAACACCACGAACTTCGTTGAAGAAACTTTTCTGGTCTTTCGACTTTTCTGGGTAGATTTTGCAGAGCCTGTGCGTGTCTGAGTCAAAGTGCAAATTGAGATATGCGGCACCGCCGGACTCACCACACCGGTAAAGCACAACATTCGCGCCTTTCGTCAACTGGACTTCGATGTTGTAGTGCACTATCTGCGCGCCCCCTGTCCAGGTCCGGTCATTGTACCATTTATCGCCATTGATCCAAATCTGTGCCCAATCGTCGTGCGCGGGTGACATCACGGCCTTCATGTCCTTGGGCGCGTTAATCACACACATCACATACGTATCAATGTTATCGGCGGGACCATCTCTATTCATATTATCTTGATTTGCGACTTCAAGTTCAAAGACATCCCACTCTCGGGTACCGCCGTGTTTCTTAGCCCACTCCATCTTAATGGTCTGTGTCAGTTTCAAGCCTTCGACCGTTGAAAGTTTGGGCTCCGTCAGTTTACCGTTGGTACCTTCGTCGATAAGGTCTCTGGTCCCGGAAACTTGGAAGCTTCCATTGTTTTCATAGTTTCCATCGGGTCCGTACCACAGACTGATCCAATCTTTAACATCGGCGTGGTTCTCGCCCAACTGTGCGGCATCGGCTTCGTCGCGCCAATTCTTCTCCGGTATCGGACCGCCCTTAATATTGACTTTGTGCTTCTGTGCGAATGCGAGGTGAGAAACGCTCACAATCAGTGCGAACATAATTGCTATTGCAAACGTAAACCGATATACCCTTTTCATTTTTGTCTCCTCCGTATGGGGTAAATGGTTGAGATCGCTGAGTTAAAAACAGTATAACCCAGATTCGTTTGTAGGTTATGTAACGTGGAAATAGTCCAACGCTACAATTTGGTAACATAGCATTTGTTACAAAATTTGTCAAGAAAATGTAAAAAAATAGGCAGGGTCATTCAGTTTTAAGAAATTATTGGATTTTACGCCTATTTTTCAGGATCCGGTGCGGTTAGATGAAGTTTAAATAAATATTTCGGTAATGCTATATTTTCCCCAGACCCGGTAGGGTCTTTCACGGAACCGCACCGAGCCTTTTTACGGAATTACCGAATTAAATTCTGAAACCTCATGAAACCGCACCTACCGGGATGGTTGCTCAAAATCTTTCTAAAAAACGGAAAACTAAATAGCCCTAAAAAAATGGGAAACATAGTGGCATTGTAAAAAATATGGCGGATTGTAGCACCAGATAGTGTGACAATCCGCCATGTGTAAGGATAGAGTTAGAAAACACGCCTATAGAGACGGTGAGACGTTCTATTTGCGTTTAAGGTCTGCCCACGTTGTTGCCAATTTTCCGACCGGATCAACGGCGAGAACGCTCTTAACTTCATTGAAGAAGCTTTTCTGATCTTTCGCCTTTTGTGGGTAGATATCGACCGCTTTATGCGTCTTATCGTCGAAATGCAGGTTCATATACGCATGCCCGCCAGATTCACCGCACCGATAAACGACAACATTCGCGCCTTTTACCAATTGAACTTCAATGTTATAGTCCACCTGCAGTGCGGCACCCGTCCACCTGGAATTGTTGTACCATTTTTCGCCGTTAATCCAGATCTGTGCATGGTCATCGTGTGCTGGAGACATCACAGATGTCATGTCTTCGGGTGCGTCGATAACGCAGATCGTATACGTATCAATGTTATCAATGGGACCGTCGCGGTTCATGTGATGGGCATCCGCTGGATCGAGTTCAAAGACTGTCCAACCTCGCGGACCACCATTGCCTTTCTTCCAATTGACATCAACCGTCTGGGTCAATTCCAGACCCTCAACGGTCGAAAGTTTAAGCTGATCCAACTTACCCCCTGTGCCTTCTTCGATGAGGTCTTTTGGAGCAGAGGCACCAAAACCACCGCTGTTTTCATAGTTTCCATCGGGACCATACCACAGAGTGATCCAGTTTTTGTTGTCCGAGTGGTCTTCATTCAGTTCCCCGGCTGGATCCTTCATCCAATCTCCCTCTTTTAGAGGACCCCCTTTAATATTGACTTTCCCCTGTGCAAGTGCGAGGTGGGAGATGCTCACAAGCAGCGCGAACATAATTGCAGTCGCGAGCGTGAATTGATAAAACTTTTTCATTGGAAATTTGCCTCCTTATACATAGACAATTCGCAGGCGGTAGCAGATTTTGGAAATCTGTCTGCCCGCCAAAAGTTGAGTGAATCTAAATATAGAATTTGGATTCACTTAGAAAGGTAAACGTTGTTTAACATTGTAAATTTATAACGAAAATTTGTCAAGAGTCAATTGTCAGAATTAGGATTTACAGGATTCGGAGTCGGGATTCGGAGATCCCTCCTACAGAAGAACCACTGCACCTACGCTAAGTTGTGAAGTGAATTATGGATAGGCATCCAAAGCGGTTTGCCATTTGGTGAGTTGCGAGACGCGCTGTTGCGCATCCGTCGGTATTTCAAGGGGTCTGCCACGAGTGTCAATAACCAATCCGACGACACCCCCCATCACCTCTACTTCTACGGGATGCCCATTCCCCGCACTGACATCGAACCGCCGTGATGGCTGGAGTGTCAGCGTTGCTTTTTCGCCCAACGGAAGCGGATAGCGTCGGAGGTCGCCATAGGGGATATCTTCAGTGATAGGTGCGTTATTCGGGGTACTCACTTCTATTGAAAGGCATGTTTCACCTACCTTTGCAACACCGACCGGGGCGATAGTCGTGCCCAAATGGATAAGGCAATCCCGTTCAAAAACATGCGTTGCGGCTTCGGGGTTGACCTGCGCCAAAACACCGAGCTGTGGCATCATGAAGATGCTATCAACGGCGAGATGGGTTATGCCCTCAGGTTGAAATGCGTCTATCATCATGAGCATGGCTTGCTGTCGCCGCGGTGCGTGCGATAAAACACCACCACTTCCGACAAGCATATCCAAAGAAAGCATGTTTACAAGGGTTTGACCGCTTTCTGCTTGGTCGAAGGCTTCAGAGATCGTCCGTTGTTGTTGGACACCACGCAATTCCACGGCGAGTTGTTTGTGCTGTTCAAAAGCGAGTCGGAGTGCCTCACGTGCAATCGCTTGTTCAAGAATCAATTCTTGTAAGGTTTGGGGAATAGTGGTTGGACGAATCATTTTGTTTTTGATTCGGTTGCGGAGGTCGCTGACCTCAATATCAAACGGCACCCAACGCAGGACATTTTCTAAGCCGGCTTCAGCGAGGACATTGGAGACGCTGTAACTCATGCCGAGATTGGCACTCACAGTGCGGTTAAAGATCGGTTCTCCTTCTCTGTTTTTAAAGACAGAAAACACATCTGTCGTTGCCCCGCCGATGTCAACGCCGACGACTTCAATATCTTGTTGTTCGGAGACTGTTTGAATGATCTCACCCACTGCACCGGGTGTCGGCATAATAGGTGCGTCTGTCCAGTCGATGAGTTTTCTGTACCCCGGAGCGTGTGCCATAACGTGTTCGAGGAACTGGTCCTGAATCTTGTGGCGCGTCGGCATGAGGTTTTCACGTTCTAAAACGGGGCGGAGGTTATCGACTATCTCCAACGCCATTACGCCTTGAAGGCGTTCTGTAATTGATTCGCGAGCGTCTATGTTCCCAGCATAGATGAGGGGAAGTTCATAAGCGATGCCTAAGCGCGGTCTCGGACGCGCAGCGGCGATAATCTCAGCCAACTCAACGACGTGTGAGGTTGTCCCTCCGTCAATACCTCCAGATAGAAGCAACATATCGGGACGTAGGTGCCGGATACGTTCAATTTTTTCGTGTGGGAGTCGCTTATCGTTGGAAGCGATGACATCCATCACGATTGCACCCGCCCCGAGCGCTGCACGCTCCGCACTCTCAGCGGTCAGATTGCGGACGACGCCCGCTACCATCATCTGAAGCCCGCCACCGGCACTGCTGGTTGATATGTAGATGTCGACGCCTTCATCTCCACGTTGTGGTTTGAGGATTACACCGTCATTGAGAAGTTTGCGTCCTGCGAGTTCCTCAACTTCAGTAACGGCATTGATAACCCCCGCCGTTACATCTTCGACAGGGGCTTCGACCGTGGTCGGTGCCTCACCCCGTACGATGAGTTGGTATTCTTCTCCTCTTTTTTCAATTAGAATTGCTTTCGTCGTTGTGCTACCACAATCAGTAGCGAGAATAGAGCGGATGTCCTCCGCTGGTTTGTTCATAATAGACTCTGTCTCCGTCTTTAGTTTTTCAATTTAACACGTCGCGATTCGGAGATCGCTCCTACAAAGATTCGCGTCTAAGCCCAATGCGGTTAGATGAAAGTTAATTTTTTAATTCGGTAATTTTCCAACGAGGTCCGGTGTCCCTTCCCAGTAACGGGTGGGAACCCCCCTTCCCAGTAACGGGTGGGGACCCCGGTTACAAACCGCACCTACCGGGCCTGGGGGAAATATCAAATTACCGAAATATTTTCTTAAACTTCATGAAATCGCACCTACCGGGAGCGGTTAATAGCCTAACTGACGCAGATATTCTCGGTTCACCGTCATGCGTTCGAGATCCGAACGTTCCTCAAGCTGACCGGGGCACGCGGTAACCCAGCGGTCATAATTGAGTTCCTCGAGCGTTGACATGATACCGGGGAAATCCATGACAGTGCCAGCACCGACATCCACCCAGTCTACATCGTACGAGTTGCCATCTCCACCCGTGTAGCCTGCATAATCCTGAAGATGGACATAGACAAGGACATCGCTATAACGTCGGATGGATTCAATCGGATCGTATCCCCAGAGTGCGGAATGTGAGACATCTATACACAATTTACACTTCCGGAGGAGGCTCATATATTTTGCCCAGTCATCAATCGAGTCCACTGTGGTATTGGTATGGATATGGTAACAGACCTCTAATCCGTATTGTGCGGCATATTCTGCCCACTCTTCGGAGACATCAGCGAGTGCGGCGAGATCTGAATTATTCACCGGACGTCCCTGAGGCTTTCCCGCGCCCATGAACATGAAACAATCGGCTTCAACTTCTGCGGCGAAGTCAATACGCCGTTTGTTGAGTTCCATCTGCTCTGTGTCTTTGTCAATCGGTAGTCCGCGCGCTGTTACGGCGGCGACAGGTAAATCTGTATTGTTGCATACCTGTCGAATGTGCTGTGGCGTGCCTACCCAGTCCAAGGATTGCCGCATCTCCCAACCGTCCCATCCGGCATCTTTCAGTTGCGTCAACAATTCCTCAAAATCTGGTGTCTGCCAACGTAATGTACTATATCCAAATTTGAAACCCATGCTGTTTCCTCCTTGTTTGGCTATTGGCTGTCGGCTATCGGTTATCAGCAGTCGGTAAAGAGGCTTCTGATTCAATGAAATACCTTTTTTCTGACGACTCATGGCAGAATCTATTTAAAATATTATAGCACAAAGAAAATTTATATCACAATGCATATCATACACAGATGGAAATAAATTGCTTGCTATATAACGGAAGCATTTGCTAAACTATATCCGTAAAATTCAGGGATATTCTGTAATTACCCATTTTAAGGAGAAAATATGGATAAAGTGAAACTCGGTTTTATCGGAACCGGCGGCATGGCGGGTGCACACATGCGCAACCTTAAAGACGACTTTGAGGACGTTGAATTTTGTGCTATGTGTGACATCTCGGAAGACCGAGCAAAACAGCGTGCCGAAGAATTCGGTGGCAACGCTTACACCGACTACCGTGTCATGTACGACAAAGAGGATTTGGACGCGGTCTATATCTGTACACCGCCTTTTGCGCACGGCGAACAGGAACGCATCGCTTGTGAACAAGGCATCGCGATGTTTATTGAGAAACCGATCCATTCCGAGTTAGAACCGGCGGTTATCATCAATGAATACGTTGAACAGAGCGGCGTAGTCACGAGTGTCGGTTATCACTGGCGTTACGGTGGCAACGCACAGAATGCAAAAGCGATGCTTGAAGCGCAACCGCAAATTCTCGGTGCTCTCGGCTATTGGATGGGTGGGATGCCCGGTACACCGTGGTGGCGTGTGCGTGCAGAATCCGGTGGGCAACACGTTGAACAGACAACACATATCTTCGATTTGGCACGGTTCCTCGTCGGTAGCGATGGAAAGACTGTCCATGGCGTTGCGGCGAGCGGCAGTATGACACATATTGAGAATTATGACATAGACGACATCAGCATGGTGAACATCGAATTCAAGAACGGTGCTGTTGCGAACATAGTCTCGGCTTGTGCGATGGAAGGTTTCGGTCGCGTGCATCTTGAAGTCTTCACGCGCGGACTTGTTGTTACCGTGGGCGGTTCAAACGAAGTGAACCGCGGTGGCGAGACAGAACCGCTCTCGAACGACGGTGGACAGGATAGGGATCGCGTCTTTATCGATGCCGTAAAGACGGGTGACACCTCCCAAATTCTATCACCTTACAGCGATGCCTTAGAGACGCTCCGCATTATGCTTGCGGCGAGTACCTCCTTCCGTACGGGTAAGGCGGTAGACTTGTAGAAAAAAATTAGGTTACGGCACGACGGAGCGTGCCTTCTACTTGAAAAAGAAAGAGAGAATTATGCCAATTAATCAATCCATCTGTTTCGGCGGTTTTAGCCGTGGCAGAGATCCAATAGAAGTCATTAAGAAAGCCGCTGAAATCGGTTATAAATCCATTGAAATGCTACCTGCAGAATACTGGTCCGTCGTTCAAGACCACGGGATGCGTGTCGCGATTATCGTCGGACACGCATCGCTTCCGTCCGGATTAAACGATCCGAGCAACCATGACCGGATTGAAGATGAAATCCTCCAAAACATCGACATCGCGGCGGAAAACGACATTCCCGGACTCATCTGTTTTTCTGGAAACCGAGAGGGCAGATCTGACGAAGAGGGACGCGATAACACAATAGCAGGCTTGTCGCGTGTTACGAAAGCCGCTGAAGAGAAAGGGATCAATCTCTGCGTTGAGCTACTCAACAGTAAAGTCAACCATCCAGATTATCAATGCGATAAAACGGAGTGGGGTGTTGAGGTATGCAAAGGGGTAGGTTCACCGAGAGCACAACTGCTTTACGACATCTACCACATGCAAATCATGGAAGGTGACCTGATCCGTAACATCACGGATTATAGTGACTATATCGGGCACTATCATACCGCCGGTAACCCCGGACGGCACGATCTCGATGACGAGCAAGAGATTTACTATCCTGCCGTGATGCGCGCCATCGTCAACACCGGCTATGATCTCTATGTTGGACATGAATTCGGTCCCAAAGGCGATGCATTCGATGCGATGCAACACGCTTTTGATGTGTGTAATGTCTAAGTGTGATAGACATTCGGGGTTACTGGGGAAACACCCAAGCAAAAACACCCCTCCCACAAAACGTGGACATAGGGCAGGTCGCTGTATCTGCCCTATTTTTACATTATCAAAACATGGATTCAATGCTATAATTTAGAGATAAAGGACACTGCACATCGCCCACATAAATGAGTAACTCAAAAACACATAATTCTGATGTAGACACACAGCCCATAAATTCTTAAATTCTGAATGAAATTGGATGTGAAATACAGCAATTGAAAATGGAACGACCACCTAAAACCGATAACGGTTAAAGGAGGAATTCAAAATGTGGAACGGAATTAGAGAGTTACTTTTCATCTTCATCGTTTCTATTGCCTTGAGTTCTATCGCGGATGCGAATCTTCAAGAGGGGTTACTCGGGTATTGGAATCTTGATGAGGCAGACGGAAAAACCGCCGCGGATTCGAGTGGAAATGGGAACGACGCGATGCTTCAAGGGAACGGGGTCAAATGGAAGCCCAACGGTGGAAGACTTGGGGGTGCCTTGGCATTTGATGGGGGTGGCGATGCCGCTGAAGACGATAACGGGGCAGACTATATCAATGGACTGACCGCTATCACGGTTGCAGTTTGGGTGAAGTCTGCTGAAACCAAATCTGACCGGGGGTTCATTGATGGACGCGATCCGGGTGGCGACGATACTGTCCTCTCGTTGCGATATGATGCCGCGGGTTTTGAAGCAGGCGGTAGCGACCTCGTGAAAGCCGGTATTACCACAACAGGCGGGGTTCAACGGCTTGAAACCTCAAGCGACGTGCAGACGGAGTCCTGGCAACACTTCGCCTTGACATGGAGCAGTGGCAACGAACTGGCACTCTATATCGACGGTGAACTCGATACACCGACCTTTAACAGCCCGGCGACGAAAGGGAAATTGACGGATGCCACCAAATTGGTCATCGGCAAGGGCGAAAAGGATCAAGGGCGTTCATGGAACGGGCTCATCGACGATGTACGTATCTACGATAGAGTCTTAGATGACGACGAGATTGCCGACCTTGCGGCGGGTGAGCTTGCGGTTGAAGCGAGTGGAAAGTTAGCAACCGTTTGGGGACATCTCAAGCAGAAAGGCACGCATTAGGAACTGTAGTTACGAAAGTTCTATATGCAGGGAATTAATATCGAATGCGCGTAGTGTCTACGGTGTTGATTCCCTACACCTTTTCAGAATATTCAAACCGAATTGGACGATAACCATTAAATGAAGATTGATTTCCTTGAAAACCTTCTCGGTTGCCCATTAGAAGGGACACTCGCGGCAATCTCAACGGATACGACTGCCCTCGAAACTTTTCTCGCTACACTTCCCACAGGCACCCTTGAAAACGACCTTACACCGCAATGGGTGGTGCTCGCGGCGGGTAAAGGCACCCGTATTGATCCGAGTGGACGCTTGAGCAAAACACTGGACATCACCTTCGGTGGGCAGAACACCCTCCAACACTCGCGACGCTACCTCTCCGGTAATCGTCCAGATATTGTCGTCATTAACCCACAGATGGCATCGCGTATTGAGAAAGATGGATCTCTTACGGAACTGCTGGGTCCCGATGTTATTCCCTGTATCCAAGAAGAGATGAACGGTACAGGTGGCGCGCTGCAAGCAGCGTTGCCTGCTCTTCACGAATCTAATGCGGAATGGATCGGGGTGGCGTTCGGTGATGAACCGTTCTTGGATCGAGAGGTTTTCGCACAGACGTTGCTCTCCCACTTCATTTCTGGCGCGGATGTTACCCTCTGCGGCAAGGTCCCTGAGACGGTCGTCGATAAAGGTGGACTCTTCTTCGATGCAGACGGAAACCTAACAGGGACCAAAGAGTGGTATGACATGACGGAGGCAGAAAAACAGGAGATGCGGGATCGGTGGCATCGCGGTGAAGCGTATACCAATACGGGGATAACACTTATTCGGAAAAGCGCGTTGATAGAGCGGATACATCGGTTGCAACCCCATACAAACCGAAACGGCGAGCTCCACCATGTCGACCTGATTCGACACTGTTATGAAGATGGACTGAAAACGAATGCTTTTATCTACCAAGGCGAAGTGCTATCGGGCGTTAATCGATGGTCGAATGTTCTATCGGGTGAAGCGGCACTGTTTGCTCAGACACGGGAGTCTCTTGCACGGAAAGGCGTTCGCGTTGACCCAGCCGCACAGATAACGTTGGGCAGTGAAGATGTTGAGATCGGCACGGCGTGCTATCTCCTCGGCAGGGTGCATCTCGGTGAAAAAGTGCGGATTGGGGACTATTGTAGGCTTGAAAACGCCACATTGCTGGGCGCGACAACGGTAGGAGACGCAGTCGGACTGCAGAATGTCACCGCAAATGACACGATTTTTGAATCGAGTCGGTTACCCGAAAGATTGGCAGCACCTGTCCGAGGATTTGCCACAGGGAGTACGATTGAAAACAGCACCTTTGATGCGGTGAATGTGGGAAACACCGTGCAACTCTCAACTGTAGTGGCACGTGGGACGGTAATCCCTTCCGACACGGTTTTGGCACATCGGACTCTCGGGGTTCCAACAGCGCAATCCCCACCTGCTGTGCCGAAGTTGCTTTTCGAGCAAATTGTAACAGATGAATATATCCCCGGGGTTTTTACCTTCGGGGAGAAAAAGGCGTTACCAGATTGGGAAAACCTTCGACGACATGTTCAGTCCCATAGTGCGACAGAATTGATTCCACGTGCCACAGGTAATCCGCAATTACAACAAGTCGCGTGCGATGCTGTAAAAACACTTCTGGATCTTCGACGCGCGAACGGAGATTACCTCATCGAATCCCTCACACCCGAAGAATTATGGGGGAGTATTTTTGAGATGGTGACGCTCCACACCGGCAATCCGAACCCCTACCACTACGACAAACTGAAAGCACGACAGACTGCACTCGCGCTACTACCGGAGTTTTGGAAGGACAATTGGTTGACCCGTTTGAAGTTGGTCGTTGCGGGCAATATTATCGATTACAGTAGTGAACGGGTCGTCAAAAGACTGAAAGCGAATCCTGACTACTTCTCCGAATCACTCCGTGCGGTGGTTGAAACATCTTTTTCTATCGACTGTTATGAAGCGTTCTATGAAAAGGTGATTGACGCTGAGTCTCAGCAGATCCTTTGGCTTGCCGACAACGATGGAGAAGTCATTTTTGACATCGCCTTCATTCAAGACCTCATTGAGTGTGGACATCGTATCACGATCGTTGGGAAGGTGGACAACGCTAGTAATGACGCAACGTTAGCAGATTTACAGGAGATTATAAACCTACCGCAGTTCCATGAACTCCAGACGGCGGTGCAGGAGGGTGTTGTAAAACTCATGTCGTCAGGTGCACAGACGATCGGAACAAATCTCTATCAGGGGACTCCTGAATTTTTCAACGCGCTGTTGGACGCAGACCTCGTTATTTCAAAAGGACAAGGGAATTTCTTCACAACACCCGGCTGGAAAAAAGACACATTCTACCTATTACTTTCCAAAGGTGTAACGGCGGAGCGGAGTACAGGTGTTATCGCGGATCGGAATCTATTGATTGACGGGCTTATTTTGGCTTACGTCCCAGGTGGAACAAAACGTGTTGCACCGCTTCGGGAACTTTTTTAATTATACCTTGTGGAGGAACAGCGTGGGTTAAAACTATTGCGTACTTTTGTTAAATCCGCCCTCCACTACGTTCCGGGCTACGGTTGAGGGTGAATTTCGCATACGGTCCTGGGACTCAAACATGGTTGGAATTCATCAGAAACCTGCGCGTAATGAAATGGAGCGCAGTCCAAGTCCCATAAATTAAAGAATTTTTGAGATTGTGAATTCCCGTTTACCTGAAACCGGAAATGGAATATTTTTTACAAATTTTACTGTGACAATAACATCAGCACCGAGTGCCTCTTGAATCTTCTGCACCATGTATCGCCGCGCTGCGTTTGTCCACTGTGTGTTGACAACTACCTTCAAGACGCAGTGTTTAAAAGTCTCTTGGATCAGTTGGAACTGCTCCAGACCAATGACGTTATAAAATTGCTGTGTGAAGTAACCGGCGTGTATCAATGTGCCAGTTCTCGTTCGGAAGGTAGCTGTGCTACGTCCGAGGAGTTCCGCCAAAACAGGCAGCTGACTTCCGCAGGGGCATGCCTCATCGGAGAGACGGCCGATGTCTCCAATCCGATACCGAATAAACGGCATTGCATAGTTATTCAGTTGTGTGATAAGGATGTCCCCTGGCTGGGTGTATGGATCAGGACTGTCTATTTCAAGATAGAGGTCGCGGCAGTTGATATGCATGTGTCCCGCGATGCATTCCATAGCGATCAATCCGACCTCTCGACCTCCATAACGGTTATAAATCTTCGTCCCGAAAATGGTCTCTGCTAAGGAGCGATAGTGCGAGTGTAGCATCTCCGCTGAAGTAATGATCCCTTTTAAATTCCATTTGGGGATCAAACCATTGTCAAAAAGATACGTAGCAAATTGGTACAGCGATGAAGGATAGGCGAGAATCGTTTGCGGATGGTATCTATCCATCCGTTGAAATGTCCTTCGCATTGTCGCGTCTGTGAGATGAAACCCGTTGAGCCAATAGTGGTTCCGCCAAAAATTGTTGAGCTGATGCTTCCAATCTCGAGAGGCTCCCACGTCTGAGAGGGCACCCCAGATAATTAATTGGCGTTCACCGAAATTCCAGCCTGCCCACTGGTCGAAATAGTAAACACTCAAATTCCGTTGATTCCAGTAATTTCTGTCCTGATAGAAGGTCAGCGGCGTGCCGGTCGAGCCCCCAGTAGCGTTTTTGATACGGCACCTCTGCGGAACGGCTTCAGAGCAGAGATCCTCCAACTGCTCACGAATGTTACTTTTCTCAAGCGTCGGAATTTGTGAAATATCTGGGGATTCTACTTTGAACAATTCACGGTAGTAGGGGGTCGTGAGGTATGCGTGCCGGAGGAGCTTTTCTAATCGTTTATTCTGGAATGCTGAAATGTCTGCGCGCGAAGCATTGAATAACGCAGCTGTTCTTGAAAGTTGCGAACGGTAACTGACCCCTTTGCGGTACGTATTGTAGGCGTTCCATGCCGCCTTTGACATCAACTTTTTCGTAGTACAACGGATTGGCATAATTTACGGTCTCAGAGGGTCAATATGCGGTGAATACCCCGTCGGAAACTGATCGCTCACGGAACGACCATCTTGGAAAAGCTGACCTGCATCAGGATTATCATGTTCAACCGGGGGTGGGAAATCGCGCCATTTGTTGCCATCAAGCGGCAGTTCATAGCCATCCGCTCGGAACCATTCAATCAAGCGTTGTCGATAGGTGTTGAGAATTCTGCCATAAGCCGGATTACCGGCGAGGCTTCGGTCATCAAGTCCTCCGGACAGACGTCTGAAAAGCCACTCCTTTCGATCAGCGGCAGAGTAGATGTATTTATATTCCTCCGTCAACAGCATATAGAGTCCCGTACCTTCCTGTCCCAACTGTCCAACAATCGCATCTCGTTGTGTATTACCGGCAGCAATATCGGCAAGGTCAGTGCCACTCCGATCTGCCTGTGAGGGTAGGTCTGCTGCACCGAGGCAGGTTGGAAGGACATCAACCAGACTCGTTGGTATGTCACACCGTGCGTCCGCCTCGAAACGTTCAGGATAGCGGACAAGTAACGGGATTCGAGCAGCTGCGTCCAAGAACGAACGTTTCCCGTAGCAATCGTAGTCGCCGAGCAATTCTCCGTGATCGGACGTGTACAAGATGAGCGTGTTGTCCAGTTCGTCCTCCGATTCGAGGTAGTCAAGGATACGTCCGACTTGATAGTCGATGAAAGAGATCGCGGCGTAGTAAGCCGCTCGCATCGTCCGAAGGAGGTTCATATCGCGTCCTTGGTCCCGGTACTTATAGCGATTTTGATGCCGGTTCCAGTAGGTATGCAGATGCTCATAATCCGCGGGCAGGAACGGCAGTGGCATTTCAACCGAACGATAGAGTCGATTCCACGGTACAGGAGATTCAAACGGTGGATGCGGTTTGATGAAACTACTCCAACACAGAAAGGGACGCTGTTCATCGCGTCCAGAGAGGAACTCCAGGGTCTTATCGCCTACCCACTGTGTATGGTGTAGGCGAGCAGGCAACTGTGAGGGTTGTGGGATATAGTAGTACTCGCTGCGTTCACCGTGTGGCGCAACGATATGGTCGTAACCGTTTTCTCCCAAAAACTCCGTGAAATCATCAGGACCGGGACCTTCTTCGGAATAGTCTCGTGTCTCAAACCCCCACATCTTGCGTCCCTGCGGCGAAAAGTGCATTTTACCGATACCGTGCGTCTGGTACCCTGCTTCGTTGAGCAATTCCATCACTGAGACGCGGTCCTGCGGCATCGGCGAATTGCTCGTACACCCCGTTTCGTGTACCCACTGACCGAGCAGAAAACTGCAACGAGAGGCTACACATACAGGTGATGGACAGTACGCTGATGTAAAACTTGTACCCTCCCGAACAATACGATCCAGTCCTGGGGTCTGAATGATCGGATTTCCGAGTGCACCGATCGTATCAAAACGTTGCTGATCTGTCATCAGAAAGATGATATTCGGTTGTTTCGCCATAGGGATTGCGGTCCTTTTTGTAAAATGATTTGGTTTGTGTGTAAATAGTATAGATAGCATACTATTTTTTCAAACACAGCGCAATTAATATCTGAACTGAGCCTTGATTTTCGCTTGACAGTGAACCTCGTACATGGTATCATTTTGCAGCGAGTACTCAAGAGGGAACGCAAAGTAGAGGAATGTTCCGGTGAACTCATCGGACAAAGGCGTTCTACTTACGGAGTGAAAAGTCAGAATTCTGGGTATTCTTTCAAGCATGGTCTCCCAAAAAGCGTGACGCGAAACGGATAAAGATGAAAATTTGTTTCTTGGTGTAAAATGCAGAAATGGTATGAAAACAAAAAGCTTTTGAACACCTTCATCATTTTGATGTGTGTCAGTTTTGTCGCTTACTTTTTCTTTCACTGGAGATGGGGATTACCCTTATTCCTGTGCGGCGGCACGGCAATTATGGTGAGAGGGGTCGTAAAAATTACGATGCGAATGCGAAACAGAAAAAAACACAAGGAATATTAAAAAAATGAAGAGACGAACGTTCATAAAACTGAGTGCGGTGAGTGCCGCAGGGATGGTCCTACCTCTTCAATTAGAAGGAGAGGTAGCGGCGCAGGCACAACTTAAGCCGAGCACACTGATAACCCCGAATGCCGACTTCTATATTCTGCAGATCGGTGAGCCAGCTGAACTTGCCGCGGCGGCGTGGCGATTGGTAATCACCGGTCTCTCGGAAAAACGGATTCCACCGCTGCGACTTGAAGACATCACGGCGATGGAGTCTGTCACGGCGATGCGAACCTTGAAATGTATCGGTGACCCGATCGGTACGGAGCAGATGAGCAATGCGGTATGGAAAGGGATTCGATTGCGTGATCTGCTTGAGAAAGTCGGACCGACCCCTGAAGTCAAAGTGGTTGTCTTCCGGTGTGCGGATGGTTACCATACGGCAATCCCTCTGGAAGACGCGATGCGTGAAGATACGCTCCTCGCTTATGAAATGAACGGTGAACCGCTACCGACTGAACACGGTTTCCCAATCCGATTGCTTAACCCCGGTCATTACGGCACGAAAAATCCGAAATGGATAATGAACATTCAGTTGGCGAAGGAACACGAAAGTTACTGGGAGAAACGAGGCTGGGATCCGATCGCGAATGTGAAACTCGCCACAATGATCGGGACACCGAGTGAAGGCGAGGCAATTCCCGGTGGCAAGGCCTACACAGTCAGCGGTGCGGCGTTCGATGCAGGCAACCACGGCGGCATCAAGAAGGTAGAAGTCAGTATCGACTACGGACAGACATGGGAAGAGGCGGAGATTTGGGCGAAAGATACTCCGCTTGCGTGGGTGCTCTGGAAATGGAATTGGCAAGTTCCTGAGAAGTCGGAACCTGTCGAAATTTACGCGAGAGCCACCGGCAACAATGGTGTGACGCAAGACGAAATCGGGATCGAAGT
Source organism: Candidatus Poribacteria bacterium (assembly GCA_965220065.1). Lineage (GTDB taxonomy): Bacteria > Poribacteria > WGA-4E > WGA-4E > WGA-3G > WGA-3G. Next base: position 277,227 of record OZ244804.1, on the reverse strand, counting down.
AGAACCGGTTGGTGCGACAGGCTATCACATGATCGATGCCGCGATTGTGATGCCATAACATTTGTAGGAGGGGTTTCCAATCCCGATGCCTTGATACGCCTAAAACCGATCCAATTGCTCACCGTTTATCTGCCAGTTCTACTGATTGACCTTTCCTTTAGCAGTATTCTAACCAATACCTCTTTTTATACCAGTCATTTAGGACTCTCGACAACGTTTCTTGGTGTGTTGATGGCAGTAAGCACAGGGTGTTTTGCTGTGCTCGCGATCCCACTCGGTCGACTCTCGGATCGGATAGAGCGGCGGTATATCCTTTATACCGCGTGCCTGATACTTGGAGCAGTCAGTATAGGGCTCGCTTTTTGTCGAAACGGCGGACATCTGATGAGCCTCTTCCCCGGCATCGGTGTAAGCATGGCACTTTTCTTTCCGGCTTACGAGGCGTGGCTCGCTGAACAAGAAGGTGAAGGCGAATTAATCCACCGAATTATGCTCTTTAATCTATTCTGGAGCATCGGCATGACCTTGGGTCCGGCGTTGTCGAGTTATCTGTACGGTGGTGCGAATCCGTTCAGACCTTTCTATCTCGCCGGTATTTTCGCCCTACTCACCTTAGTAACGATTTGGGCCTCTCGTATTACCACATCCGACCCATCACATCTATCCGTCGACACAGATGAGTCCGACCCAGAATCACCTGAGATACTGTATCCACTTCTGCCCGTTCGGATGACTTATCTCCATTTGGCTCGATGTGCGAATTTTGTTTCGTGGTTCTCGCTGGGTGTACTCCGCCAACTCGCCCCAAAACTCACATTGGAGATGGGAATACGCCCGACAATATACGGAAATTTGATGCTGACACTCGGTGGTGTTAAAACACTGGCGTTCGTTGTCCTTGGGACCGGGTACTCGACGCGGTGGCATTATCGTTTCAGTCCGTTACTGATTGTTCAACTGCTGGCAATTCTGAGTTTCCTCGGAATAGGATTGACGCAACACATTATTCTCTGGGCATTTGCATTTGCGGTTGTCGGTGTATCTGTAGCGTTTACTTACTTTAGTAGCCTCTACTACGGGCTGGATCGGCATGCGGATAAAGGGAATAAGAGCGGATGGCACGAAGCCATATTAGGGGTCGGGATCCTGTTCGGTCCGTTCCTTGGAGGTATCTCAGCGGATTCATCATTAGGCGTTCAGAGTCCTTATCTACTCTGCGCGGTAGCAATCGCTATCGCGATTCTCATAGAAATATTTATACTGCTTAAGAACTCTCAAGATCGCGGAGGCACGCCATCACGATGATCGTGATCGCGTGACCTCCGAAAGCAAATTCGCCTTGATGTAGTCTTCATCAGGTGTAACACCTAACCCCGGGGCATCTGGAACTGTGACGACATGGTCATGGATTTGGACACCGCTCACTGCCATAGTCTCCAGAAAAGCGGGTGCGTTGAGTTCAGCAGGCAGAACCAGATCCAACGTTGAAAAAAGATGGACGCTTGCGATAAACCCGATTCCCGCTTCCGTCAATCCACTACCGAGAAGTTCAAGCGAATTTGCCTCGGCGATAGGCACGCTTTTAAGACACTCGTTTAACCCTCCAGACTTACACACTTTCAAAACGACAGCATCTGCGCATTCCAAACGTGCGATCTTCGCTAAATCGAAGTAGGTGAAGCACCCCTCATCAATGGCGATCGGAATCGGAGCATCTTCTCGGACTCGCCTCATACCGAACCAGTCCTGACTTGCGACGGGTTGTTCCATACAGTAAATTTCCCGGACGTCTGAGACTCGCTTCAGCAATTCAAGCGCATTTGATGGTGTATAAGACTGATTCGCGTCAATCCAGAGTTTGGCGTCTGGTGCGGCTTCATGCACTGCGCGTAGGCGTTCTTCATCTTCTGCAGGTGTCCCAGCAACCTTCACTTTGAAACAGGAACACGGGAACAGGGCTTTTGCTTTCAAGCCCATTATCTCTGGCGTATCAATACTCAACGCATAGCAGAGCGGCAGCGTATCATGGCGTTTTCCACCGAAGAGGGTATGTAATGGGATCTCAAGGATTCTACCTCGGAGGTCATGTAAAGCAATATCAACGGCGGCTTTTGCGAAAGGATGTCCGTTGCTAACGGCAGGTTTCAATTCCTGATAAATCGCCTCATGGATTTGGTTGAGATGTAGTGGGTCTCGTCCGAGCAGTAATGGGGCGATGTGATGCTGAACGGTGGTTGTGATGGATTCCGTGGTTTCGTAGCTCCATGAAGGGAGTGCGCGTTGTTCTCCCCAACCGATATAGCCATCGTCCGTTGTGATTTTGACAAAAACATGGTCGCCTGCGGATCCGGGATCCCCGACGAAACCTGTCCCAATATTAAAGGTGTCTGTCATTCCGACAGCAGTGGGATAAACGTCTACGTGGGTTATTTTGGACATGTGTGAATCGGTTACTCCATTATTGGAAAGTGTCCCTGTATTTTAGCATACATCTCAGCAATTTATCAAACATATAGGGGAGTGGCTATCAGCAATCAGTTGTCAGAAGGCGAGGTTAGAAACCTCGCCAACGGGGTGGGTGAAGGTAAACATATAGGGGAGTGGCTATCGGTTTCCGTCAGTCATCAACTGTAGGGGCATGAGGTTAGAAACCGCGTCAGTGATAAATGAGTCTGAGTATCTCCATGTCTAACGAACGGGCAATAAATTGCCCTACTACGAACCGTCATACCTCTTCAATGAACGGTAGCCATCAGCAGTCACCAACCCCTTATCAGGGAACTTTATAAACAGTGGGATTTGGAGATCACTCCACAAAGAGACTACCAACTATCACGCACAGAATTTCCGTTGACACGTTCGTGACTATCCGCTATAGTAACAGGAACATCGGTTGCTCTATGCCGTTGTAAGGAAACTATACATGTTATTTATTATTTTTGTAATTCTCACACCTATCGTCGTTTGGTTGATTTTGCACTTTATGTCTCGACGGAAAGCCGGCACGGAAGAGCCTGAACCGGGAGACCTGATAGAAGTTTGCGCGATCTGCCAAAATGAATTCACTATGACCGAATTGCTTGAAAAAGAGGTCGGCGGATACGGCAGGGTCTACTGTTTCTGCGGACAATGTATTGAAAATCTCTATAACGAATACCAGAACAAAACAGACATCATAACGGGAGAATGACTATGTACGATTTAGTTACGTTTGGGGAAGCGATGATCCGACTCACCGCCCCGGAATATATGCGCCTTGAGCAGGCGACATCGCTCTCAATGACAGCGGGTGGTGCAGAGATGAACGTCGCAGTGAACGCCGCACAACTCGGATTGCGGACTGCGTGGGTATCACGACTCGTAGACAATTGGTCAGGTCGTTATATTTGTAACAAGGGACGCGAACTCGGCGTGGACATGTCAAACATCGTTTGGGTCGATTTCGATGGCGTCGGATTGGAGCGCAACGGGTTCTATCATCTTGAGTTAGGCGCGGGCCCGCGTGCGAGCAGTGTCACATACGATCGTGGATACTCTGCGATTTCTAAAGTACACCCCGGTGAGATCGATTGGGCATCTATTTTTAGTGGCGCGCGATGGTTTCATCTCAGTGGCATCACACCTGCGTTGTCGGAATCCGCAGCGGCTGTCTCGGCAGAAGCACTCAAGGCGGCACGTGCGGCAGGGGTCAAAACGAGTTACGATCTGAACTTCCGTTCTAAACTCTGGAGTGCAGAGGAAGCACAAGCAGCAAACAAACCGATGATGGAGCATGTCTCTGTTCTCATCGGGAATGAGGAAGACTTTGAGAAATCGCTCGGCTTTGCCGCGGAAGGGGCAACCGAGTCGTATAGCAGCCTTGAACCTGATAGTTACAAGGCGGTTGCACAACGTGTTAAGGACGCTTTCCCCAACATTGAAATGATCGGTACGACGTTGCGTGATGCCAAAACGGGTTGGCTGAACGATTGGCGGACACTCCTATATGACGGTGAAGAATTCTATCTGTCACGTATCTATGAGGATTTGGAACTGGTAGACCGTGTAGGTGGCGGTGATAGTTTCTCGTCAGGATTAATTTATTGCCTCTTGAACGGGAAATCACCACAAGAAGCCGTTGATTTTGCAGGTGGCTATTCCGCCTTAGCACATACTTTCCCCGGGGACTTCAACTGGGCAACAGCAGAAGAGGCAGAAAAAGCGATGGAAGCAGGGAGCGTGCGTATCAGCCGCTAAACAGAAAAAATTATGACAAAAATTTTACTTTCTCCTATTTTTGAAAATACCGAATTCGATACTGCGGAGCGTCTGGCGGCGTTGGCAGACTTAGAGCAACTTGGTGAGTTGAGTATCCACCCACGGGAATTTACCGCGGAACACGCTGATGGCGTTATTGGTGTGATCGCAGGGGGAGTGCCTTTTCATGAAAACTTCTACCAAGCGGCAGATTCACTCCGAATTATTGCGCGTTGGGGTGTGGGATATGAAACCGTTAACGTTGATTTGGCGACGGAGTATGGTGTCATTGTCACAATTGCTCCTGAACACATGGTGACTGTCGCTGAATATGCGATTGCCCAGTGGTTCGCGACCATGAAGCGGGTCTATACGCTAAACAACGCCTCTCATAACGGGAACTTCGGGCTTATCAAGACCCATGAAGTGATGGGTTCTACGCTCGGTTTATACGGTTTTGGTCGGATCGGTCAAGAGGTTGCGCGTCGTGCGCGTCCACTTCTGGGTGAGGATGGAAGGCTTCTGGTTTACGATATCCGTCCGGATATCGCTGAGATTGCGGCGCAATATGGTGCGGAGGCTGTTGAGACACCGTTGGCACTCTTCCAAGAGAGCGATACTGTATCTTTACACCTATCGGGGGCAGATACTGTTGTCGGCTACGAGGAACTCTGTGCCATGAAACCGCATGCGTCCCTCATCAACCCGTCGCGCGGAAATCTTGTTGACGATGAAGCCGCCAATCGAGCCGTCAGCGAGAATCAACTCTGGTATTATGTCGTTGACGATCCGGTTAACGGACCGCGGGCGATCCACAAAGACCATCCGCGCATCATCTGTACGAATCACAACGCCGGCATGACTGTTGAATCTGGTATTCGATTGGATCTTCGGACGATTGAACAGGTCACAGACGCGATCGAGGGGCGTGCACCGGCGTATATGCTGAACCCAGAAGTCCTGGAGCATCCAAGGGTGAAGGCGTTTTGTAAGGATACTTCGCAACCGCTGAAGTTGTAACTTTAGTTCTTTTCAAGTAAGAAAAGGAATTCGCGGTTCGGTACTTCAGCAGCGTTCACCCACTCATGTGTCCATCGCATACCTGCCATAACGTTCTTTTTGTAGTCAAGTTCGAGGACAGCAAGCAGTTTTCCGTTGTTTTGCATGACTTCGTTGAGTTGTTGTGCAGTCGCGCGACCGCCAGAACTGTAAGAGAGCAGAATCCATCGGGCTTGTGTTTCTTGGATCAATTTCGCAATGGCTTGGACGGCGATGAATTGTCCATCATCGTTTTGCCGGAATTCCTCAAATATAGAAGCGGCGAGGAGGTCTGATGTATCCTTTCGCCGTTTTGCTTTGCCGAAAAGGGTGGGTTTGTCGTAGAGCACAACGCTTTTCCAGAGGTGGTAGTAAGCGGCATATCTGACACGGGACGGTGGCATCTTCTCGTTGTTTGAACCGTAGGGTGGATCGAAATAGGCGAGATCTACAGAGATACGTGGCACGAGTTCAAAGATGTCTGTTTGGTGGACTTGATGCTCTCCCGCTGATCTCAAAACGTCAGGCACCTCAAGTACCAAGTCTTTATAGGCACGGGGTGCCCACGCTTTGAGGTAGGCGGAAAAATGACCGAGGGTGCTGTCAACACGGTCGAGTGCGAGCATCAGGCTAGTGAGTGCGACTGCTTTTTCGGTCGGGTCGAGTTTGAGAGTCTCGATTTCCTCTCGAATCGCATCCAGTTTACGGGTATTGTGGCGTTGCCACGGCTTCTTAAGTCCATCTTCTTGGATGGCACAGCCCCCGTTGGTGTGTCCCCCATAGTGTTCCGTGAACCAACCGTCCATAGGCGGAACGGCGTTGAGGTGATCAATGAGCGGTTGATATGCTTCTTTCGGTTTTGTGTTGAGCAGATAGCAGGTGCCGAAAACTTCTGACCAAGGGGCAGTGTCGTTGCAGATGACGGTATAACCGAGTTTTGCGAATGCTTGCGAGACGCGGGTTGTACCTGAGAATCCGTCCAGTATCGTTTTGGCGTTGATTTTTTTGACGAGTTCCAAGACGTGCGGGATCAGTTTTAGCTTGGACCCGATGTATTTGATGCCTTGTGTGGGAGGGGATGGAGTGAAGGCGGATTGTTGCATAGATAGTGTATCTCGTCTGAATCGCGGATTGGCGCGGATTTCACAGATTTCGCGGATTTTTGCGGTTTTTTGTAACCACAACGTTTTGAGTAACTCTAAATAATGTCAGTTCGATGTGAGGAGTTAGCATAGGTTGGGTTGAACGGTAAAAAATAGAAAATCCATCAATTCAAAGAGTTAGTTGTCTGTTCACACAATCCTTCATGTAGGAAGTCAATAGAGAAACCCAACATTCCCATCGTAGAAACAGAGGTATATTGATGTGTTGGGTTTCGCTGAATTTTGGGGTGTTTAAGTCCCTTGGAGATGCTAAGTTTTCTGCGTCAAGTGTGCTCGGTTTCTCATGTTTCGCTCAACCCAACCTACATTCCAAACCAATTATCATTCTTCTATTTCATCTTTTTCTCGGTCATATAGACGGTATTTTCCTTTTGATATCCGCCAATACTTATCCTCAGTAACGGAATGATGCCGACGTGAAGGATGATTGACAGTATCCGCAGTTATCTGTCCATTCACGGTCTCTTCTTTGAAATCAGGATTATCCTCGCGGATTAACGTCAGAATTTCTTTCATTGTAAATTCAATGATTGCCGTCTAATCTAAAAATAGGCATTGTTTCTCCTTTGCGCAGACTAACAGTCTACGCTACAACGAAATTTATTCAAAAAGCTTTTCAACCGGACACGTAAATCCTTCGACGACATCCTCACCTGTCAATGTGTCCTCACGCGTAAGCACTGTGAAATCTGTCTCAGACCGATAGACCATCACCGTCTTCGCGATGGGTTCAATCACCCAGACAAGACGTGTTCCTGCTTTCAGATAAGCCAACGCTTTTTCTGTGACCTCGTAGTGTTTATCTGTCGGTGAGACGACTTCAACCGCTAAATCCGGGGGCACCGGTGAACCCTTCTCTCTATTTTCGGGTAATCGTTCCGTTGAAACAAACGCCACATCTGGCTTCACCAGCCTATCCCCCAAGTCAAAAGTCGTTTCGGCAATATACAAACGTCCTAATTGATGCGTATAGACATGCGAATCCAAATAACGAACAACGTTGACACTTATTTCACCATGTATCATTGAAGGCGGGGACATCGGTACTAATTCTCCTTTCACATATTCGTAACCCTCTACATCGTTTTCAAGAAATTCCTCCAACGTCATTGGCGTTTTGTGTGCCGCTGCTTTTTGGGTAGACTCAGGATTGGTTTGCGAATTCAGCATAACTTTTCTCCTCCCAATGTGAATATTAAGTATTGCTGCTACAATTGGTCTGCACCTTATGTATGGCGAATTGCGTCGATGGGAGTCATTTTAGCGGCTTGGCTGGCGGGGTAATAGCCGAAGAAGATACCTATCGCAGTGCCCGCACCCACGGAGATGAGGACGGCTTCCGGTGTAATAACAGAGGGCCAGGAAAGTTCATTAAAGAATTGGCTCACTGCCCACGCGAAGCCTTTCCCTACGACAGCCCCAAATGCGATACCAAGGAGGCTCCCTATCAGACATAACAGCACGGATTCTGTAAGGAACTGTAAACGGATGTCAAGACTTTTTGCGCCGACGGCTTTTCGCAATCCGATCTCCGGGATCCGCTCTGTTACCGAGACGAGCATGATATTGAGAATACCGATGCCTGCTACAATCAGAGAGATAGAGGCGATAACAACAAGCACCATCTCCATAATAAAGATAATCCTTTTTCCACCCTCAATTCCTTTTTTCGCGGACCACGTTCGGAAAAAGGTATCGTCGTCACCGTGATTGCGCGTGATGACGGTTTTTACTTCTTTGAGTGCCTGTTCCACTAACTCAATGCTTTTAGCACGTGCCATGATAGCGCCAACCCGGTTCCGTCCCCCAAAACGGGTTTGTGCGGTTGTAATCGGAATGAAGATCATATTATCGTCGCTTCTGCCTTCCTCCAACCCATCGCCACGGCTCTCCATAATGCCAATAACAGTAAAGCGTTTGTTGTCAATACCGACTTCCTTGCCAATCGGATTCTGTCCTTTAAATTGCTCTCTCCAGACTTTTGCCCCGATGACGCAGACTTTATTCCAGAAATCCATATCGGTATCCGCAATGAACCTGCCGTATTCAGTCTGCCAGCGTCGGACGGCTTGGTACTCATTCGTGGTTGCGCGGAGATAAGTCCGTCGGTGTTTTCCTTCAACCTCAAAATCAATTGGATGACTTCTTTCGACAGTGGCGACTTCGACAGAGGGGCATTCTGACAGAATGTCGTGCAAATCTCGCATCTCCAGATAATGCGGACTGGTGTTACGTTGCCAACGCTTGTTCTTTTCAATATACCCGGGTCGATAAACCCCAAACATGCTGGGTCCACCGATATTTTCAATTTGCCCCATCATCAATTTTTCGGCACCCGCGCCGAAAGACATCATCGCGATGACCCCCGCAATACCGATCGTAATCCCTAAAAGTGTGAGAATTGTGCGGAGTTTGCTACCGCGAAGCACAGAAAACGCCGAGATAAGATTTTCTAAGACTGTCATGGTTTTCCCCCTGAGTAGGACAGCGTTTGCCGAAATTTGTCGCTAAAGCGTATGCGGCACCTCTTATGTATGACGGATGGCATCAATGGGAGTCATTTTAGCGGCTTGGCTGGCGGGATAATAGCCAAAGAAGATGCCTACTGCGGCACCGGCACCGACGGAAATGAGAACGGCTTCTGGTGTCAGGACGGAGGGCCACGCCATTTCTGGTATAAATTTACCTACTATCCATGCGAAACCTTTTCCGACGACAGCCCCGAACGCAATGCCGAGCAAGCTGCCAAACAGACACAACAGAACGGATTCTGTAAGGAACTGCAAGCGGATGTCGAAACTTTTCGCGCCGACGGCTTTTCGCAACCCAATCTCTGGGATCCGCTCTGTCACCGAGACGAGCATGATGTTCAGAATACCGATACCCGCAACAATCAACGCAACAGACGCAATAACGACGAGGACGGACTCTATGATAAAGATCATCCTCTTCGCATTTGCGATCCCTTTTTTCGCCGACCATGTTCGGAAAAAGGTATCATCACCGCCGTGGTTGCGCATGATGATGGTCTTTACCTCTTTGAGTGCCTGGTCCACGAGGAGTGGACTCTTAGCACGCACCATGATGTGTCCAACGTGATCGTGTCCCCAAAACCGTTTCTGTGCGGTTGTAATCGGGATGAAGAGCATATTGTCATCGCTTCTGCCTCGTTCGAGTCCATCCCCTCGACTCTCCATAATTCCGATAACAGTGAAACGTTTGTTGTTTCCATGGTTGTTGATGATAACTTCCTTACCGATGGGGTCCTGTCCTTTAAACTGCTCTTGCCAGATTTTTGAACCGATAACGCAGACCTTTGTCCAAGTGTCCATATCGGTATCAGCGAGGAATCTACCGTATTGCGTCTTCCATTCACGAACGGCTTGGTATTCGTTCGTCGTCGCGCGGAGATACGTTTGTTGAAATCTCCCATCAACACCGAGATTGATGTAGTAACTCCCCTCGACAGTGGCAACCTCAACGGAGGGACATTCTGCTAAGACATCGCTGAGATCTTGCATTTCCAAGTGATGTGGACTCGTGTTGCGTTGCCAACGTCCGTTCTTGCGGATTTTCCCGGGTCGGTAAACACCGAACATACTCGGTCCACCGATCTGGTTAACCTCTGCCATCAATAGTTTTTCGGCACCTGCGCCAAAAGACATCATCGCTATCACACCCGCAATACCGATCGTAATCCCCAAGAGTGTGAGAACCGTGCGGAGTTTGCTTCCGCGAAGCACAGAAAATGCTGAGATAAGATTTTCCAGGACGTTCATTTTTATTTCGTTGGTGTAGTATTTGTTCAGGATTTAAATATAGATTGGATTAAACTTTTAATTGTATCATTTCTCAAGGTATGCTAAACTTTTTAATATAAATGGCGTATAAAAGCTGGAAGAGAAGTCGTGAATTTTTACCCTTCCATTGGTGTTAAAAGTATACCACATACGTACCAGTGTTGCAAATCACTTTTTTAACTATGTGCCTCTGAGCACCGCTCCACTTCGTTACGCGGTGGTTTTCGGTGTATTCAAATCCCTTTCCATGCTTTTAGCCCAGCTGGAATTGAATTAACAACCCGTTGATAATGAAATTATGCCTAAAATAACCTAAGTTGCCAGTTGTAGCACAAACTTTCCAGTTTGTGTCTGTGGATGCGCAAACTAAAAGTTTACGCTACGAGACCTTCGCGGCTCATCAAGGCTTTTCAGTGAAAAATCGGGTTCGCACCTCCGAAATCTTGTCTGTAGCCACTTGGGTTAAAATAGCATAATTTTGCTTTACATTTGGAGAACGGGACAGGGGCTACATAATTAGAAAATTAGGAGCGGATAGTTGTGCAGACGGTTCCCTTTGACGCGGGCAACATGCTGTTGTGGCGTGGGACGCGAAAAGAAGCAAGTCATAGAGCAGAATTAACGCATTTGTTGCGACGCGGAGAACGCGCCTGGGTTTCGCTCCCGACTGAGTTGTTGGAAACGCGGTACCAATTGAACGCCATAGAACAATCCTTTGGTGAATCGGAAACAACGACGGCAATTCAGGCGAAACTTCATCAGTCTCATCTGCATAACAGCGTCGAATTGAGTCAGCACCACTTAATCGCGCATCCACAGGCGGATGCTCCCTGCTATAATATCAGCGAGTACGTTCAACGCTGCATAGCAGGCGATCTTGCAGTCGCAGAACGGCTACGTGGACGGACGGTGATTCACCTTTACCAAACGGAAAAAGCAGCGGAAGATCTTTTGAACAGCACTGGGGTTTCAAGGTTCGTAAAACGTGTGCTGGTGGACTATCTAAAGATCTACGGCAAGAAACACCTTATCGGTTTTACTTGCGAATTACCGAAATTTTTGTCTTTGGCAAGCGTTCTGGGTGCTGGTATCACCTCTGCACCGTGGAGTCCTACACTTTTAGAAACGTCTGAGGAGACACTTACAACATATCTGCCCTTAGTTTTCTACGAAACTTATAACTCGGCAGCAATCAGGAACACATTTTGGAGCGAATTGACAACGCGATTCGCAATTTGCTTTCTTAGAGGTGTGCGTGATTTCTGTCATCAGGAAAGACTACAGTTTGCTTTAAGTCTCCCTGCGAGTGCAAGGGCACTGGAGTTTGAATTAGGGGCAATGTTGGCACAAGTGGACTGCCCTATTCTAAACGCCACCGAAATAGATACACCGAAGCGACTCGTGATTGCAAAATGGGTCTGCAGCGATACACAGTATGCCGGTATTTCACGAAAGGCATCCCAGAAAACGAACAGACGGACAGTGCTTGAAGATGCGAGTCTCGGTTTTAATCTGTGGATACATAAAGATCAGAGGGTAGTCTCGGAATCCGCTACTATAACGCAGAAATTATCGCACGGTTATCCAAAGAGACCGCTCCTTATGGTCGCACCGACACAGAGCCTCTGGACGAAACCCGATGAGAAACAGTGGAATGGATTGACGAAAGCGTGGGGATGGTTGTGTCAGAGCGTGTGGGAATTGGGTTACGACTTTCGGATTATCTCGGAGCAGGAACTGGGTTCAGCAGAAATTGTGCGTGCCGGTAACACAGGAAAACGGGACAATAAGAGCGGTGGACTCAGTCTCACGAATGACCGATCAGGCGTCAATGAGATTTACAACGTTATTCTGCTTCCGAGTTGTATATCGCTTCAAGAAGAGACGGTCAAGCGTCTGCGCGCATTCACGAAAGCGAAGGGTAGGTTGATAGCAGATGAACCGATTCCGTATTTGCTCAACGGTAGGATCGGACTTGAACCGTATCCACTGGAACAACTCATCTATGGACGCCGGACAACTATTCTACGAGGTCCGCAAAACGAGAAAATTGAGAAACTCGAAAAATGCCTTCGAAAATGGGTGAACCGCTCCATATTGGTATATGTAAAGCCCAACAATGAAGAGACGGATGTCGTTCAGGTACACCACCGGGGTTCGGAAGAATCTGAACGCTTTTATCTCTATAATCGAGGCAGTGAATCCATTGATGCCTTGGTTGAGATCCCTTACCAAGCATCTCATGTCGCGGAGTGGGATCTGTTTAAGGGAGTGGAAGAACGCGTTGATTTTTGGCACGCGAATGGAAAGACGTATTTCAATAGTGTGTTTACAGTTAAACAGGGGCGGCTTTTTGTAGCTTCGTAAGATTCAGAGTTGCTTCTATTGTCAATAATATGAAGGGAGTAATCATGACAGGTGGAGATCTTTTCGTTGAATGTTTAAAGGCACAAGGTATTAGTGACATTTTCGGTTTGCCGGGCAACCATTTAGACACTGTTTACGAATCATTGTACAACAATCAGGACAGCATCCAGCACTATGTCACACGGCACGAAGGTGGTGCAGCATTCATGGCGGATGGCTATGCGCGAGCGACAGGCGACATCGGTGTCTGTATGACCGTCCCGGGTCCAGGCTCAAACAATGCCTCGATCGGCATCGGTGAGGCGAATACAGCGTCTTCCCCGGTACTCTGGATTACTGGGCAGAACCCATCCTACTTGGCATCACGGGATCCGAAGAAGAGTTTTCACGGGTTGGATCAGAGAGCCGCCTTCAGCACGATGACGAAACATCTGGAAATTGTGCATCGGGTAGACCAGATTCCGGGTGCCATCAATCGGAGTTTCAATGCCTTACGCTCTGGTAGACCGGGACCTGTGCTGATCGAGTTGGCAAAAGATGCCTTGGATGCCGAAGCCGACTTTCCAATCCCTCCACGGCACGACGGAATTCAGACGACTGCAAGTCCGCAGGACGTAGATGCGGCACTGGCATTGTTAAGCACTTCAGAACGTCCACTTATTATCGTAGGTGGCGGCATTAACCATACACGCGGGACTGCAGAAATACTGGAGTTCGCGGAACTGCTGGACGCTCCAATCGTGATGACAGGTTTTGGGAAAGGGTCAGTACCGGAGGACTCCCCGAATTCCATCGGTGTCTTCCGCGATGGTATTTCCCAAGTGGCGATGGAGGCATCTGATCTCATTGTTGCTGTCGGTACCCGGTTTAACTATCGTGATACAGGCAACTGGAGCCTCAAGATTCCACAACCGTTGTTGCATATTGAAGCGGACACAGAGGAAATTCACAAAGAATACCCTGCGACTGTCGGCATCGGTGCGAATCCGAAATTGGTTTTACGTCAGTTAAACGCCGCGCTGCGCGACGAGAAGTGGAAAGGCGGTTGGGGAGAAGGCTTACGCGAACTACGGCGACGATGGACAGCCGTTGAACGGCCTCGGATTCTCCAAGAGATGCGCGATGTGATGCCTCACGATGCGATCTTGTCGGTTGACGTTAACATTACTGGCTATGGTGCTTTGGCACATTTCCCGTGTTATCATCCAGGGAGTTACATCTTCTCCGGTGTATCCGTTGCGATGGGGATCGGATTAACGGGTGCCATCGGCGCACAGGTCGCTTATCCAGAACGTAAAGTCGTCGCCCTGAGTGGTGATGGCGGGTTTTTAATGACCTGTCCGGATCTGGCGACGGCGGTGTTGTATAACCTACCCGTTGTGACGCTTGTGATGAACGACAACCAGTACACTTCAATCGAACGCGGACAACTCCGTCGCTTCGGCAAACGGATCGGTGTTGAACTCGCCAATCCGGATTTCGTGCAGTTTGCTGAATCGTTCGGTGCGATTGGGCTGCGTGTCGAAGATCCGAACGATTTTAAGCCGACGTTTGAAAAGGCACTCGCTTTGGATAAACCGGTTCTTCTTGAAGTCGTCAAGTAATTCTGCCACCATTTTGTGGGGCTACGGTAAAGTCAATTATTTGGACATCGCGGTAGGTGCGGTTTCAAACCGCATCTGCCAGGAAGTGCTTGCTTGTTTTTATAATTCACTATAGCTTGGGAAGCGTGGTCGAAAGACCACTGGTGGTGCAAATAACATTGGACAATAGAATAAAAAACATATAAATAATTAAGGAGCTTGATATGGCAAAAAAGATAGGTGTTTTGACAGGTGGAGGCGATACAAGCGCTCTTAACGCCACCCTTAAGGGCATTGCGTTGAAAGCCGAAGAACTCGGTTTTGAACTTGTCGGATTTATGGAGGGCTGGCGTGGTGTTTTGAAGGGTGGGCACTACTTTACGCTAACGCCTGATCTGATTGACGAAAACCGGGGTGGGACGCTTTTAAAGAGTTCACGTACAAACCTGATAAAAGATGGCAAATTAGATGAAGCGGTCAGCAATCTGAAAAAACTGGATATTAGCGGTCTTATTCCGATAGGTGGCGATGATACCTTGACGGTCGGGACCGCGCTGTCGGATCAATTCACAACCACGTTCGTCACTAAAACAATTGATAACGATGTGGGTATCAATCCACCTGAAGGGGATGCCGTCGATTACTCGAAGATGGTGAACTATTTCTGTCCCGGTTTCCCTTCATCGGCGAACAGAGTCATCAATTACGTCCAAGATCTGCGGACAACTACCTACTCCCACGATCGTGTGATTGTTGTTGAAGCGATGGGAAGGGATGCGGGTTGGTTAACACTGTCTGCAGCATACGGACAGGCGGATCTTATCGTTGTCCCAGAGGTGCCGTATCAACCGGAGAAACTGGCAGAAGCGATTCGCGAAAAACACGCGCAACAAGGGAACGTCATCGTTGTTGTATCGGAAGGTATCCGAAACGACGATGGGGAACTCATGATTACCTCACAGGCGGAACTTGATGCTTTTGGACATACGAAACCGGGAGGTTGTTCAGAAATTATTGTTGAGGCGATGAAGAAACTTCTCCCTGAAATTTCAAGTTCAGCGTTCCGGGCATTGATACTCGGTTATCTCCAACGGTGCGGTAGCCCGATTGCATTAGATAGAGACATCGCTATGAAGGCAGGAGGGATGGCGGTGCAGGCACTTTCAGATGGAATGTTCAACGGTGTTGCGACGATTACGCGAACAGAAATCGGCATCGAACCGACCTTGCTGTCGTTAGAACAAGTACTCAAGCGCGATGATGCTGGACACGTCATTCGGAGGAGCTTGGATTTACGGTTCTACGATGCGGAACGGTATCAGATGTCTCCGGCGGGGGCTGGGTATTTCCGTCCACTGTTCGGTGACCTCCCACGCCCAGATTTGTCATTGGACGATCGATTGATTGAGATCGGTGAGATCGGATGATAATTTGAGGTGTTTGGCAAATGTAGGCGCGGTTTCAAGCCGCGCCTTTAATTTTCGGTATATATGCTTCTGCCTTCCCCGTAGTAAGAATCGTAGATGTGTTGGTAAACCGCTTCAGTTTTCTGTCCGAACAGTTCCGGCGTGTAAGGTTGGGGCAGTCCATTATCAAGTATGTTGTCAACGGTTTCTCTGACTTCGGCTTTCGATTGTGTCCGTTTCCGCCAATCCAGCACCAATTTTTCCTGCTTGAGTGTCTCAAGCAATCGTCTCACAGCAGTTTTCACTTCATCTCTTTCAGGAACCGTTAGATGAGGTTCATGTCGTGTCAGCAAATCGAACACTGCCAATTCCTCTTCAGAGAGATCTTCGGTAGTAGTGCGCTGATCTTCCTGATGGAGTTCATCAGCGAAGTCAAAAAGCTGCTCGAAGTAATCTTGGACACCAAGGGTGCCTGTGTTGTATTCTGCAATCATCTGCTCAAATTTTTCCTGATAATCCATTCGGCTCCTATTGAGGCGAATCATCGAAGTGAGTTTGGCGTTGATCGCACCCCTGAGTCTTTCTGCCTCAATGCGTTTATGTTCTGTACCGAATTGTTCCCTTAACTGCTCAAAGTCAATTTGGCTCAAATCGACCTGTTCAGTGTTGTAGGGATCAGGAGGCGTTTGGATGAGATAACTTTCTGGTGCGATTGACTGGTCAAGCAGATTTTCGACTTCTGCTATCACGCTGGAAATGTCAGCCGGTGGCGTTAAATTTCTGATTTTTTGTGCGATGATATTGATCAATTGGCAGGTTCTGGTAAATTCATGGGCATCCGGATCGGGCAGAATCGCTTTGTATAGTTTTATGACGTTCGTTGCGGATTGTAGATACCTCTTTTTAGTTTCATCGTTAATCAGAATGCGTTCCATTGCATCATTGATGTGGCTGATGTTTTGCAGAGCGTCATCCGTTTGGGCTGCCCTCAAGTCAATGCCGAGACCTTCGCAAAATTCGGTGATTTCAGCGATCGCCGCTCTAAGTTTTTCAACCAGTTCCGACTTATCCGCAATCGGTTTCTGGTTTCCTTCCACATCGGCACCGGTAGCATAGATCGCCAACGCTTTTTCAAGATTACGGAAAATCCCGATGTAGTCAACAATTAAGCCGTTATTCTTATCACCGAAGACACGGTTGGCTCTGGCAATGGTCTGCATCAACGTATGGTTTCGCTGCGGCTTGTCGAGATAGATAGTGGAACATGACGGAACATCGAAACCTGTGATCCACATCGCACAGACGAAAACAATGCGGAAGGGGTCATCGGGATCTTTGAATTTGGTATCTAAGTCCTCCGCGTTCATACGGGCGCGGTGCGCTCTGATGTCCACTCCCCTTTGGCTGAGATCGTCAATCTCGTTTTGTCCCGGAGAAACGACAACCGCCATATCAGTTTCCTCCATGTAGCGAACTCTTTCCTCTAAGAAGATCCGCTCGCTACCGGTATGTGTGGTCACCTCCGATTTTAGATGCTCAATGTACCGCTTCCAATATTTCTGCATCTTGTCGAACATCTTGACAGCGGTGGCTTTGTCAATTGAGATGACCATGGCTTTTCCTTGATAACCCCTACCCATAAAGTGGACAACGATATCTTCGGCGATGGTCTCTAACCGATCTTCTCGCGTGATGAGATGATACTCTCTTGCAAATTCGTGCTCCAATTTTGCCTCTTGTGCTTCATCCAGCTCGGCATCCTCAAGAATCTGTTCGATGTCTTCGTTGAAGTCCTCATTTAGCAGTTGTAGGGTTGGTACACGGTTTTCATAGTAGAGCGGCACGGTTGCGCGGTCGAGGATAGATTGATTGAAGTCGTAAACACTCACATAGTCCCCGAATACCGATTTTGTTTTCTCTTCACCCGCCATAAGCGGTGTACCCGTAAATGCGATGAAGGCAGCGTTAGGAAGTGCAGTGCGCATATTCAAGGCAAGTGTATCGTATTGACTGCGGTGCGCTTCATCGGTAACAACGACGATGTCTGACCTCTCGGAAAGAATCGGATGCTTCTCGCCACCTTGCGCCTGAAACTTCTGGATGAGGGTAAAGATATAACGATGGTCTTCACTGAGGAGTTGGCGTAGATGTCTTATATCTTCTGCATGCACCTCTTGTTGCGTCAAGACACCACTTGTACTCGCGAAGGTCTTGTAGATTTGATCGTCCAATTCTTTGCGATCGGTTACGACAACAAAGGTCCAGTTTCCCGGCACTTTTCTAAGAACTTTCTGGGCAAAGAAGAGCATCGAAATGCTTTTCCCGCTGCCCTGCGTGTGCCAAAAGACACCGAGTTTGCCTTGGTTATCTTCAATCTTCTGCAGGGATTGGATCGTATTGTTGGCACCGAGATATTGATGGTTCTTGGCGAGAATTTTGATCAATCCGCCTTGCACTTCCATAAAAAGGATAAAGTTCTCGACAACATCAAGTAACCTTTGGGGTTCACACAGTGCCTGCAGGCTCGTTTCTAAAGAGACCTTGGGAGGCTCGTCTTCACTGTGGACACGCTTCCATTCGGCGAAGTGTTCCCAACTGGCGGTGAGGCTTCCGACCTTGCTGTCTGTGCCGTTAGAGAGAAGAATGAAGGCGTTGTACCAAAAGAGGTGTGGGATGGTCTGCTTGTAGTCTCGAAGGTTGTCGTTATATGCGGCGTGGAGGTTCACATCAATCCGTTTGAACTCCATCAGGACTAAGGGAATCCCGTTGACAAAACAGATGAGATCTGGACGTTTCGTATACATCTCACCGGTAACTGAGAACTGCGTTGCCGCGAAAAAATCGTTATTCTCTATATTTTCCCAGTCGATTACCTGAAGGACTTCAACGGTTTCGCCTTCACCATCTGGATCGCTGATAGTGACTCGGACACCGTCTTTCAGAAGGGTATAGATTTCTCGGTTGGCTTCAACATCGCTCATAAGGGCACGGGAGCGGGTGAGTTCTTCGATTGCCTTGGCGATTGCTTCTGGGGTTGCGGTCGGATTGAGGCGTTGTAATGCAGGTTGAAGACGAGAGGTTAGGACGACTTCGGATTTTGTTTGCCTACCGAGTGGACTATCACCCTGATCGAATTCACTATAGCAGTTGAGCGTCTCCCACCCCATTTCTGCAAGTAGACTGATGGCGGGTTGTTCGATGAGTTCATCTTCGCTGTATGGGTTGTGCATGGCTAATTACTGAGCAGCGTCAGAACCGTCTATTTCTGCCGCTCGGATTTTCTCTAAGAAATCCGGCGGACTAATAATTGTGACACCAAATTCAAATAGGTCTTGTTTAAGTTTGGGATCACCTATAAGGTCATTATCATAGGATACCAAGAACTGAACGCGTCCTGAAACTGCACAATCAATAAACATATTATCCGTAGTATCCCGACACAACTCCAGAGAGTCAATAATCTCAATCATGTTTGCTTGGTATAGCAGGTTGATTAGATCGGCAACTTCGGTCAGTGTATATTGATATTTTCGGCGGAGCGAGGAGCGATATAAGGTCCTCTGCACCTCGTCAACAATGGGTTGTGATAAGACAAGGATAAATCTCCTTTCACGCCAAAGTGCGATTAAATGGTTAGCAAGATTCTCTTTCTGAATTACTGAACGGACAAAGATATTAGTATCAAATGTTGCTCGGTACACCCTCCACCGGTTTTCAGGTTCGTTCACGCCTCACCTCTGCGAGTGCTTCCTCAAAATCGCGTATCACCTCTTCCTCTGGCGTGTCGGCAAACGCATTGTGAAAGGGTGTTATGGCCCTATCCCATTCTTCCCGAAACCGTTTACGCTCACTTTCAACTTCGGTGTGGAAACGCGAAACAATGCTTTGCCACTGTGATGGTACGGATGAACTCCATTCCTGAAGGTCTGGGAAAAAAAAGACCTTATCAGAAAAATTTCCATCTTTGACGACTCGTCTGAGTTGATTGACAAGTAATTCTGACACTTGCTGTTGTTGTGGTTTGGCATCAAGAATAAAAATGATGTAGTCATCCTGATTAAGGTAATGTTCAATCGCTTTTCTTAAATTAGTGCTTATAGGCGCGCCCTTCTTATGACACCTACTAAGAGCACTTCTTCCAGTCTTGCGGATGGCGATATCCCCAAACTGCCGAAATCTCAAGAATTCCTTTTCCAAAAATTTGACTACCGCGGCATCACTGTCTGATTGCAAATTCCAAATTCTCACGCTTAACATACTGGTTCCTCCATAAGATCTTGCAGCAACTCGCTATCAAAAATAGCACTACCCATTCCAAAATCCGAAATCCAACCGTCAAGTGATTCCCGTTTACAGCGAATCTCCTCGAGGTTGAGGACTGCTGTGCCGAGTCCGGGACGGTTACGTAGGAGTAACACACCGAGGGAATTCGATAGACTTTCAGATTTGAAGTTGTCCAAAAGTTGCGAACTATGGGTTGTAATAATCACCTGCGTTCGTTCAGCGAGTCGTTCAAGGACATAAGCAATGTCTGTCAATGCCCCAGGATGCAGACTCCGCTCCGGTTCTTCAATAGCGATAAGCGGTGGTAATTCAGGTTGATTGAGCAGAGTGTGATATGCCAATAGACGCAATGTTCCATCAGAGGCATTTATTAAAGGTATCGGCTCTTTGTATCCTTCAAGCAGACAGAGTTGGAAGTCTCCATCAATTTTGCGGTAGTCTATGTTAATATTCGTGGAAGCCACAAGGGAATCATTAACGTAACCGAAATCCTCCGGTGTATTCTGGTACCAGTCCCAAAGTATATCTGGTACATTTACACCATAACGATTAAGTTTTAGCGATTCTCGAGTATCTTTTGTACCAGAAGCAGGTCTATCGGCATTAGTCCGCATGTAGTCTGGTTGAAGGTCATAAAATTCCCACCTTTGAATAAACTCTGTTAATGCACTCGTAACGGGTTTATGTCCATAATCACCAGCTGACCTCAAAGCAAGTTTATTGGATTTGTAGGTTGTTATGTTTTTGCCCTCTTCGTCCTTAACCTTACCCTCTCCATTCTGAACTGAGATAACCTTGACATTGTTAACCAATAATTCCTCGTCAATGGTAAGGTTTTCATCCTTAGATTTAAATTCTAATGTATATCGCGCTGGTTTCTTCTTCACTTTGGCGTGTAGTTCGCAGGTGATATGATCGGCTCCGCCCGCCCAAAGGCGATCTCTGAGAAAATCTGCTTTTGTAGGAGGGGTTTCAACACTCAGGATTCCCTTGAAAAGTTGCAATGCGTTCAAAGTATTTGACTTCCCACTTGCATTCGGTCCGACAAGAACCGTCAAGGGTTTGATCGGAAGCGTAACATTCCGTAAACTCCGGTAGTTTTTAATATGAATTTTCTCCAAAAATGCTTTCTGCTCGGACATGGATTTTACCTCTGTCTGCTGTCGTTAGTACATATTTTAGCATAACATTAGCTGTTTTGCGAAAGGAAATGCGTGGTTGGCGAAAGACAGTACTTGATTATATGGTGTTAGTATCAATATCAAGTTCGGATACGTCTATCTCGCCGGAGATGAGTTTGGGGAGGAGGAGGTCGCGGGTCTGGTGAAGATTCATATTTTTTTCCGAAAGGTTCTGGACTTTTCTAAACAAAAGCGCAACTGTAGATTTAAATCGGTCAAGTATAGCCTTATTGGGGGCTGGCAAAAGATAATCATCAAAACATTGATTAACGACACGCTGCCTACCTGTCGCTCCGGTCATACTCTTGATAGCATTCTCCCTAAAATCACGTGTCTGTGCTAAAAGATAGACATAATAGGGGTTCAATGTCTTAGATCTAAGGACGATAAACTCGGTAGATCCAAAAGCAACATCATTGTCGTTAGGGAGAAATTGGACAAAGCCTGTCCTCCCATTCTCAAGACACGGTGTGATACGCGCAAATAGCGTGTCCCCATTTTTAAACTTCGCTCCACTGTTTCCTGTTTTTTCTTCTACGTCAGTGATTAACATTGAACGCTCTGTTGCGGACTTCATTGGGACAAATGGTTTTTTAGTATCGCGTGGTACAGAAGTCTTCGGGTTTATGAAAATGGCATCACTTGCAGCCACTATTTCCCATCCTTTTGGTATCGGTCCCAACGGCGATTCTACCATCGAGACGTTCTCATGTCCGGGGAATCGGAAGTGGACGAACCATTCTTGATAGAGGGTTTGTGCCATGTCCTCAAGGATTTTGATGCGGCGGGTGTTGTTTTCGATGAGATCGTCGTAGGCAGAGAGGATGGTGGCGATTTTGTGTTGGGTTGGGAGCGACGGAACACAAACTTCAAGATTTCCAAATGTTGATTTATTGATTATAGGAGTTGCGACACCACTAGCTATATTATAAAGTACCTCTGTTTTAGTTTTAAAAAGATAGTATACAAAATATGGATCGTGCTCTTGTTGATTTACGATAATGCTGTTAATTTGTTGGTTTGTTACGCTTGGAGCGGTTGTCATGCAAGTTTTACCTATGCTTGCAATGCAGACTACACAAACTGCCCTGGGAGGAAGTAGACGGTTTTTATTATATTCATATCCTGTTTGTGATAGAAATCGTTCGGTATGAACAATGCGAGAATCTATTTTCATATCAGTTGGAGTGATAAACGGATATTCATTCCCATAATACTCCGCTTTTTTCGTAGGTGGGGTAGAACCTGTGATTACCTGTCCCAAATCATTAATGGTTAGGTTATGCCACGAACTCATACTAAATCCTCACCACTGTTCACAGGTGCCATCTTTTGGGCTTCACGTTGTGCTTGTATTTTTTGAAGACGCTTCACACCCGGCGGTGGGTTTTTTCGTTGTGTCTCATAGGCAGTTTCCATCCGTTTGTACCCAGCTTCAATATAGGCATCTATCACCTCTGTGTTGAATAGGTAGTAAGTAATTGTTGCATATATCTGTTTTAGGGTCAGATGTGGATAGTGTCGCTGAATTTCCTTCGGGTTTGCACCCTCAAGAAATTTTTCAATTACGATTTCAATACCAACCCGTGTTCCTTTAATCCGAATCGTTGTTGGGTTGACAAACTCAAAGACACTTGCAAGTTCCATGACGGTCTCCTTCCTAAATACGTTTTTCGGCTTTGTTGATGTCTATTGTATCATGAAATTACCGATCTTCCAAAATTTTTACAACATTCTCAGCGATGCGTTCCTCTAATTGGTGTGCCTCGGCATTTAGGATTTCTAATTCCTCGTTGAGTTCACCAAATCGCTCTGCAAAGTCGAAATCATCGGGTGCTTGTTCGGCGACTCCGACATACCGACCCGGGTTGAGACTCCACCCCTGTGCTTCAATCTCGGCAATGGTAGCCACCTTGCAAAGTCCAGAAACATCAATGTACGCTGTATCCAAGAATTTTGTGGCGAGGAAATCCGCACTGTTATGTTGGTTTTCAGGATCTTCTCTGCGATAGAGTCTCACAATGTTCGCAAGGAATTCGAGTTGCAACGGAGTGAATTCCCGATGTGCGCGGCTCACCTGCTGGTAGAGATGGCGGGCATCGATGAACAAAACTTTATCGCGTCTGTCACCATTCTGTTTGGATTTATCGAAAAACCAGAGGGTACACGGCAAGGTAACCGTATAGAAGAAATTTGAGGCGATACTGACAACGACATCAACTGCTCCGTCTTTGATAATCCGGGTGCGTATTTCAAGTTCGGAGGCGCGTGCATCGGCGGCAGAGTTCGCCATAACAAAGCCTGCGCGTCCAGTCTCGGAGAGGGAGCTATAGAAAAGTTGAATCCAGAGATAATTGGCATTGTCGACGCGGGGCATGCCGAACGGAAATCGCGAATCATCTTTGATGCGTTCTCGGTCGACGCGGTCTACATTAAAGGGTGGATTTGCCATGACAAAATCAAACGTACCGAGGCAGTCATGTGGATCTTCGTAGTAACTATTGGCTTGTCTGATGTCGCCTTCGAGTCCATGCACAGATAGGTTCATTTTGCACAACCGGATCGTCTCCGCGACGCGCTCAATCCCGTAAAGACTGATATCCCCTTGATTTCCATTTTGCTGGTGGTTGTGAATAAATTCAGCACTTTGGACGAACATACCGCCGGAGCCACAGGCGGGATCAAAAATACGTCCGTGAAAAGGTTGGAGAATCTCGACGATAAGTTTAACAAGAGAGGTAGGCGTGAAGAACTCACCCCCGCGTTGGCCTTCACTCATAGCGAAGTTCCCGAGAAAGTACTCATAGACCTTTCCGAAAGCATCGCCTTCAATATCCATAGGAATCTGCTCCATGATACGGAGGAGTTCGAGGAGCGTGCTCTTTTCAAGGCGATTGTAAGTCTTCGGTAGGACACCATCAACCTGAGGGTTTTCTGATTCTATCGCCTTCATAGCATCGGTGATGGCTTGTCCGATGTTCTCGCTCTCGGGCAAATTCAGCAGGTATTGAAAGCGTGCTTCCTCCGGCACGTAAAATATGCCGCGCGCTTGGTATTGTGTTCTCGGATCCGTCCGCCTGCGCCTGCTCGTAGAGGCTTCATTGCTGATTTCCTGCTCCGCCTGCGTAAATTTATGATCGGCGTAGCGTAGAAAGATAAGCCCCAACACAGGGGTTGAGTACTCTGATGCCCGAAGGCGTGAATTGGCTCTGAGTTCATCGGCGGCACTCCAGAGTCGGTTTTCAATTTCTGAGAGGATGGTGTTCATAATATTCTCTCCGATGAAAATTGATGTAGTCGAGGTTAGATGAAGTTTAAGAATTTAATTCAGTAATCTCCTAATAAGGTTGTTAAGGATTAACAACCTTATAGCGTTCTATCTGTCCGTCACGAATCGTGTAGAGCGTCAGCCCTTTGAGGGGATGACGGTTCTCATCAAAACGGGAGATCGTGGACGCGCCTTGATAATCGGTCGTGTTTGCTATCGCATCCCGAACGGCATCGGGTTCCAATGTGCCGGCGTTTTTGATAGCGAGTGCTAACAATGCCATTGCATCATATCCCCAAGCAGAGGGTCCGTCGGGTGGTTCCATATACATCGCGGTGTATGCCTCAACAAAGGGAGCAGCAGCGGGGGAATCGATACTAAAATCCCTTGTGAAGTAAGATCCCTCTAAAGGGGTATTGTCATTTAAAGTGCCGAGGAGTTTGTCCGGTTCATCCCAACCGTTAGTGCCGATAAAGGCTGCATCTATGCCCATATTCCTCGCTTGCAATGCCATCAACGGAATCTCCGGACTGAAACCGGCGATTAAGAGGACATCCGGGTCTCCGGCTTTAATCTTTGTCAATTGCGCTGTGAAGTCTCTATCGCCGTGCTGATAGATTTCACTTGCGACCAGTTCACCACCGAGTTTCTGGAAATTCGCTTCAAAGGCATCGGCAACAGCCCCGGAGTATACATCTCCGAATTGACGGATCGTTGCGGCGGTTTTGGCATTTAACTCGGTAGGGTCTAACGAAAATTGTGCTGTCGTCGCGCCTTGGACTGAGGAAGGGGCAACCGTAATAAATACGAATTCACCAGTGGAGGTTACCTTCTCTCCAGATGAACCCGTTATGATGGGACGTCGAAGCTCGGTGACGACGGGTCCGACCTGCATGGAATTCGTCGAGAGTAGAGGACCCAAGATCGCAACAACGCCTTCCTGCTCAATGAGTGCTCTGGCAATGCGAACGCTTTCTACAGGATCAGCGATTTCGCGGTCTCCCTGATTGTCCATGACGATAAATTCGACCTGCATTCCGAGCAGACCGCCGCTGTTGTTGATCCGCCCTCTTGCGAGTTCCGCGCCTTTGGTGAAATTGGGCGCAAGTCCTGAGGGTTGAATCACACCGATTTTGATGGTGGACATGGTGTCTGAGGTAGACGTCCCGGGTGTGATGACGTGTTGGGCTCGTTCGCATCCTGAAAGAGATATGATTAAAATTGCGATGAGGGTTAGGACAGTTTTCGTGTTCATAATTAAAAATTAACCTTTCGATTTATCTACGTTTCCGAACCTAAAACCCCCTTGCTTTAGCTGGGGGATACAGGTTCGCCCTTGTGAATTAGACCAAAGCGTTTTTTCAAAAACACTTGACATTTTTTGTAAAGTGTGGTTTAATATTCTTACATCGTGGCGGTGGGCTTCGCCTCTCGCTTGAGAGTGCCACCGCACCGATCGAAGTCGGTATCACGATGTAAAGGAATCACGGTGTATACCACACATTACAAACTCTTTCGTGCGACACGCAATCGTCATCTGAAGCGAAAGACGTGGATCGCACATACAATCTGGAACTACTTTCTTGGATGGCAACGCACGCGGTATGCTCTTGGGCTGCCGTATATGTCCTATCGTGAGATGTCTCGTGAGTTCACGATTCTGCGTAAGTCGCATCCCAATATGTTCGCACATTGGCGCGAGTTGGATTCTTGGGCAGCCCGTCAAGTTCTCAAACGTCTTGATGAAGGTTACCAGCGGTTCTTTGAGAAAATCGCCAAACGACCTCCAAGATTCAGATCGTTTCGTAAACCGTACTCGTTTACAATGTGTCCATCTGGCTACAAGTTTGCCGCCCCTGTAGCAGGCGAGAAAGGATTTGGTATCTACACCGACCGCGTGACAATCATGGGGAAAACATACCGATTTAATCTCAGTCGCCCTATTTTTGGCACTCTCAAAACTGTTACGATCAAAGAAGATGCCCTTGGTGATTTCTATATGTCTGTTGTTACCGATCATCGTCAATCCCATCTCAAACCAATGACGGGTAATGCTGCAGGGTTTGATATGGGAGTCAAAACGATGTTGACGTGTTCCAATGGCAAACACTACGAATCGCCCCACTTTTACACCGAGTCTATTGATAAAGTCAGAACCGCCAATCGTCAACTGTCGACAAAAAAGCGTGGAAGCAAGAATAGAGAACGCGCAAGACAACACCACGCGCGCATGCACCGCAAGATTACAAGGCAACGCGAGGATCACCATTGGAAACTCGCACTTGAACTTGTGCGTCGTTTTGATGTGCTGTTCTTTGAGACGTTGAACCTTGATGGCATGAAACGCCTCTGGGGTCGTAAAGTGTCCGATATAGGATTCTACGCATTTCTCGAGAAACTCAAGTGGCAAGCAAAGAAACGTGGCAAGCGTGTTGAATGCATTGATCAATGGCAACCGACAACTTCTATTTGCCACGTCTGTGATACACCTGTTTCGCTTGAATTGAGCGATAGAAAATGGACGTGTGAACATTGTAAAACTCACCATGACCGCGATATGAATGCGGCGATAAACATCCTGAAGGTTGGGGCATCAACCTTTGGAGTAGAGAATGTTAGACTTGCGATCGCAAGCGGTTCTTGATGATACCAGAATCCGCCCCGCGCAGGAGGTTTCTCAGAATCCCCCTGCTTTAGCGGGGGAAGTATGTCAAAGAGTTCTACTTGTCCGTTGCGAATCGTGTTAATTACAACGCTTTTAACGGGATGTCGGTTGACATTGTAGTGAGACATGAACGTTGCCCCTTGGAAGTCGGTGATGCTTGATAACGCATCTCGAACCGCAGATGGGGTGAGTGTCTGTGCTCTTTCCATTGCGGAGGCTAACAGGGACATAGCATCGTAGCCTGAGGCTGCGGCACTATCTGGAGAGACTGCGAAGCTTTCCGTATATGCCTTGACGAAGTGTTCCGCACTCGGTAGTTCTGGACTAAAATCCGCGGTAAAGTAAGCCCCTTCTAACGGCGCGTTGTCAGTTAAAATGTTGAAAAGTTTTTCAGACTCATCCCAGCTCCCGGGTCCAAGAAAAGTCGCTTCAATACCGATTTCTCTCGCCTGTGCCATTGCGAAGTGAATATCTGGAATAACGCCAGCAATATACAGCACATCCGGGGCTGTGGCTTTAATGTTTGTGAGTTGCGTATCAAAGGTTTTATCGCCAATTCCATAAACTTCGCTGGCAACGATTTTCCCGCCGAGTTTCTGAAAATTCTCTTCAAATGCTTGCGTCAAGCTTCCTGTGTAGGCACTATCCGTTTGACGGAGGGTCGCGGCGGTTGCCGCACTGAGTTCAGATGGATCGATTGCGAATTGTGCTATTACCGTTCCGTGGGCTGATGTCGGAGGGACAACAAGAAAGACAAAATCCCCCGCAGCGGTAACATGATCGCCAGCGGAGCCGGGAATGATGGGACGCTGAAGTTGTTGAACAACGGGTCCAACCTGTATTGAATTGTTAGAGAAAATGGGACCGAGAATCGCAACAACGTCCTCCTGCTCAATAAGTGTTTTTGCGATGTGGACGCTTTCTTCTGCATCTGGTACTGCCCGTGCACCTTGGTTGTCCATGACGATAAATTCAATTTGCTGTCCGAGAACACCACCGCGGGCATTGATTTGGGTTCGCGCGAGTTCTGCGCCTTGAGCGAAACCCGTGTAGTATCCTGACGGCTGGATCACACCAATTTTAACAGTCGAGGCGGCATCGGTGGAGAGTGCTTCAGGTGTAATTACCTGTTTTACCCGTTCGCATCCAGCAAAGGATATAATTACAATTGTGAGAAAAGTTAAGAAAATTTTTGTTTTCATTATTAACTCCGTGTTTGGAACGGAAACTGTTCCGAAACGACGAACCGATCATCTGTTTCAGGTGAGCGATAGATGAGACTGATCGCTTCCATTTCACACTGGACGGGTTGCCATTCGGTTTGGAGTCGTTGCTGTTCGGTGCGAAGGGATCGGTGAGAGAATTGCCCAACGGATAGGTGTGGATGAAATCCACCAGAAAATCGTGCTGTGTCGTCATAGTCGGGAAGATGGTGCATCAGGGCACTGTGTACCCGCGCAATTTGGTCTTCGGGTTCTGGAACTAAGAACATCGTACACGACTTTCGGTGTCGGAAAGCATCAAAGCGAGCGAGTTCGACAGAGAAGGGTGCTATCTGTTGTGCGGTTTGTGTGAGGGCAGGGATAACTGATCCGAAGTCGTGTTGTTCCGCGAATGGATAGAGCAGCGTTATGTGTGGCATCCATCGCGCGAAGTTACGGTCATGGACGCTGCGGATGGCTTGGATGGGTGGCTGTGCGGATTCCGGTGGTATGAGGACAACAGCAGTGGTGTGGGTTTTATTGGGCATTTTTATAACTATGGATCCCGGGGTGCTCTCCTCGGGCAAGCCTCTATAGGCTTGCAGGACAATGTTACGAGCGGATTTCTGGTTAAGTCGCAACTGAAATAAGGATCTGATATAGCACCAAAAACGTAGCCTGCAACAATACGCAGAAATACCCTATCAAAAACACGCAGGCGGATCTACGGAATGAAACCTGAATATCCTAACTCGCCTGACCGAACCGCAAGGAATAATTAAAAATCATCGACCGACGGACATTCCCCAGCGTCCCCCGTCAACATGTATCGTTTGCCCCGTGATGTAAGAGGCATCGTCACTCAGGAGGAATGTGATAGCGGATGCGATCTCTTCCGGTCCACAGCGGCGTTTCATAATGCAGGAATTGATCGATGTCTCCTCTAATTCCTTCTTGCGCGCGGCAGGATCAGGTGCTCTCCCGAAGTGCATCTCTGTGACAACCCATCCAGGTGCCACGGCGTTAACGCGAATACCGTATTCCACGAATTCATACGCCATTGTTTTCGTGAGAGAGACCAATGCGGATTTAATTGCATCGTAGACCCATCCCCCGGGTCTGCCGAGATAACCCCCCTCTGATGAGAGATTGACGATAGCAGCACCTTCCTGTTTCAAAAGCGGTAACAGGTGCTGCGTGATGACGACCCACCCGCGAAGACCGATTGCAGTTTCGGGTTCCCAATTTGGAATCCATCCTCCGTCTTCAATTTTACCACCTCTCGCGATAGCGGCGTTGTTGACAAGGATGTGAAGTGCGGAAAATTTTTCAGAGACTTCCTGCGCGGCGGCTTGAACACTTTCGTCATCAGCGAGATCCGTTTCTACAAAAAGTGCCTTCCCACCGGCTTCTTGGATTTCAGAGACGGCCTTATTTGCCATTTCGGCGTTTTTATCGGCGATGATGACGTGCGCGCCTTCAGCGGCGAGACGGTTCGCCGTTGCCCTACCGATGCCCGAAGCACCACCTGTGATCAATGCGACCTTATCTGTGAAGCGGATTGTTCCCCATTGGTTCATTTGCATGATGTTATAGTCCTTTTGGCATAACGGCACACGGCGTGTGCCTGCTACTATTTAAACGCCTGCGGCGAATCCACCATCAACGAGCAGAGAAGCACCGGTAACCCATTCCGCATCATCGGAGGCGAGGAAGACCACAGCACGCCCGATGTCTCTCGGTAGACCGAAACGTGGTAAAGCCGTTTTCTCTAACGCCTCCTCAATCTGTTCAGGAGTGAGGTAATCCTGAATCGCTGTCTCAATATAACCTGGACAGATGGCGTTGACGGTAATGCCGAATTGCCCGATTTCCAACGCAGTATCTCGAACCATGTTGACGATAGCGGCTTTCGCGGGGGCATACGCCGGTCCTGCCCCACCTCCATAAGCGTGCACGGAAGCGATCTGGATAATTCTACCAAATTTCGATTGTTTTAGGTGAGGGAGTGCGAGTTTCGTCGCGACAAACACGCCACGGAGATTGACACCAACGACGCTGTCCCAATCAGAGATTGAGAGTTCCTGCGCGCCACCCGGGATATGAATACCGGCATTATTGACGAGAATGTCAAGTCCACCGAAGCGTTCAACCGTCTGCTGGATTACGCGTGCGACTTGTGAATCGTCGGCGACATCGGCTTCAAGGAATAACCCCTCTGCTCCAAGTTTTTCAATTTCTGTGACAGTCGGTGTTCTGGTATCGGTTTCGTGATACTTACCGCGGAGAGGTGTCTCTTGTATATCGACGACAGCGACTCGCGCACCCTCACGTGCGCATTCAAGTGCGATACCACGTCCGATGCCTGAACTCCCACCAGTTACAATGCAGATGCGATCCTTGAGTAGCATATAAATTCCTCAGCCAAATCTAAGTTCTCCAGTTTGGTGCGGTTTCTAATCACATCAACCGCTGCTGGGAATAACAATTATACCTTATTCTCTAAAATCTTTGTGAAATTTTCTACTCAGTGCGTACTGAGAAATTAGAAGTAGGATCTGCCGAGTGAGTTTCCGGTACCGAACGCGTTATATGGTGCGCCCGCCGGTAAGGTGCGGAGTCCCCAAGTTTCAGTCGTTGCATCATAACCAACACCCATCGAAACCGCAGGCTCCTGTATTAGATTCACTTGGAACGTGAAGTCCTGACGGACGCTGTTATAGTTTGAGGGGACATTATCGCGCTTAATGCCGACACGGTTCCAAGAGATACGGAGGTTCCAATCGTGGAGATTACGCGTCATACTGATACGTTGTGAATAGAATTGCCCATCAATAGGATAATAGATAAGGCTCACATCAAATGAGAGATCTTGGTTAAAGCGGTAGCGTCCCGTGGCGGTAATCGATCGAGCAGCCCGTCTTGAAGTATGCCGCTTGCTGAAAGAGTTACCGATACTGACGTTCCAGGCGGGTCGGGTGTATCGGATGTTGGTCCGGAATCCGACCATCTTGAACTGTTTCCCATCGTCGGGATGTGGGTTGGGATCGTGTGTGAATCGGACGGTCATATTTAGGTTCCGACTCGGAAGCGGCACAAATGTAAAATCGCTCTCAATGGGTTCATACTTCCGCCTATACAAGGGATCGAAA
Organism: Candidatus Poribacteria bacterium; assembly: GCA_965220065.1. Lineage (GTDB taxonomy): Bacteria > Poribacteria > WGA-4E > WGA-4E > WGA-3G > WGA-3G. The sequence continues at coordinate 245,882 of OZ244804.1, read as the reverse complement.
TCCGTGAAATCAGCAGAGAGTCGGGTATCAAAATAGAAGATACGATGTGCCGACTGGCTCCGTCGGGTCTTGATTTCAAAGTTTGTATTGAAGTTATAGGTGAGCCTCTTCCGTTCATAGAAGTAAGTGCTGGGACCGAAAGGATACAGGTTCTCATCTTCGTCAACGGCAGGCTGATAATTAAATCTCAGTGAGGATTGGATTTCGTGTCTCAACTTTCGGAGTCCAGGAATATAACCGACGTTGAAAACACGGAAGAGCGTGTTTGTAGCGGATCCATTAAAGCTGTAAACCCCTTTTACGATGTTCCTATTCTTGTCCTGGTCTTGGTCGTGCCATATCATATTTGTGTTGAGATCAAGGCTCATTTGGAGTTCCCGCAAGGGGGTAATCAGGAGTGTTGATTGCTTGCGGATATCGAACCCGAGGTCCAACGTCTGTAGATATACATCTCTCTCCTCCACTTTACCCTTATAGACTTCTCTAAAGAAGTTACCGAGTTCAAGATCCAGGTCGAAACTGGTGCTTTCAAGAGTCGGAACGGTGAAAAGTGAAAGAATCGGTGTTTCAGTTTTGTATTTTTCAGCAACATCTTCCAGACGATCATTGAGACTCCCAAGGAGTGGTAGTGCACTCACACGCATCCGTGAGAAATTCAGAGTGAATTGCGGGAGCTTTTGTAAGGAGGTTGTGCCTTCATCTGTGAAGTCGTGAACGTGTCGGACTTCGAGCCTCCCGGTAATATCTCCAATCGTTTCCCGAGAAAATGTGAGATTGTCGTTCTCGTCGCGATCCCCGTCAGCGACCGTAGATAAACCGGTTCCATAGGTGAGTATTCCGAAAGTGTTAAGCCTGGATTCTCCGGGGAGTTTTAGTTCTTCCTTGAAATTACGGGCTTGCAACTCTGTTCTACCCGTGAAGTTGATAGGACGTCTACCTTCTTCACGGCTATCCCATGGGGTATAGAAAGATTGCGTATGCCCCCATCGCATATTCCACCGTCTGCCGATGCGTGTGGCATTCTGCCGCTCGTAGGAGTACCGGTCTGCGCCGTAGAAGTAAATATCGCCTCGATAGGTTCTCTTTTTGTCAACTTTGATGAGTCGGAAGGATTTTTTAGTTTGAATAGGACGACTACTATATTCACCGGCATATAACCTTTGTGCATCTGAGGCGACGGCACTCGGATCTTCCCACCGTCCTCGGAAACCGTGTTTCCGATAGACTTTCAGCTCGTCTTCTTCGTCTTCGGCATCATCTTCAGTGGCGAGGTCTTCTGTCCCTTCTTCGCTATCGGACTGATCGGCAGTCGTTTCGCCTTCTGTTTTATTCTGTTCTACGCTTTGATTTTCATGAGTATCATCCTCTGACTCGTTTGGCTCTACACTCCGATTTTCATCAGTATCATTCTCACCCTGTTCTGCACTCTGGGTTTCATCGGTATCAGTAGCGTCAGGCTGTTGGGGTGTCTCTGGTGCGGAGGATACAGTGTCAGGTGCTTGTGTTTCTGTATCTTCGGATGTATCTTCTTGTGAGTCACTACCTTCCTCAGTATTTTCTGGTTTAGGATTCATCACATCTTCGTAAAATTCATCCCATTCCGCCTCAAATTGTTCAGCGAGCTCCTCGAAAGTCGGTGTCTCCGATTTTTCAATTAATTGGAAAAGGTAAAGACCTTCGGGCATGGTAATAGGTCGACGTTCAATAACATCTCCCGGATTCTCTAATCGTCTAACTGCGGGGCGCCACGAGGATTCCATCTCATTTAAGAGTAAGCCCTTACCATCATTAGGTTCGGATAACGTCGGTTCAGCGATGTCTCTGAATTGATCAGGGATGTGTATAAGTTGTTCAAATGGCTCACCTTCATGGGCGCGTTTGAGCATGTCATCTGCCAATTCACGTAGGACGTATTCCGTATCTTCACTGGCGGTAATAGCAATGTCAATCCGGCGAAGTTTAATTTCGCGTTCGCCATAGACATCAACGACGCGATCGGCTTTCAGGATGTGGAAGGCAGATTCGGTTTGGACGATAGGGCTAATTTCGCCCTCTTGTAGTGCGAAGGCGGCTTCCTCTAAAATTGGATCGAGTTTGGGTTTTCCTCCCTCGTCAACTTCACCCGGGACGAGGAATCCGAGGTCGCCACCATCGTAACGGGTGTCAAAATGGTCAGAATTGCGCTGTGCGATTTGTGTGAAGTTAGCCCCTTCTTCTTGCAACTCCGCGAGGACTGTTTCTGCCTTATCTCTCGCACGGTTGACATCATCGTCAGTGATTTTATATTCAATAAAAATTTGCCGTAGCCAATAGCGATCATATTCACCGTCAAGTCGGTCTTGTAAGTCCTCCGCCTTCTCTTTTAACTTCGTGCGTTGGTTCGGTGTTACATCAGGTGGAATAGGGATATAGATTTCCTGAAATTGTGTATCACTGAATCGGTATTTACCTTCAAACCCGAACCCTTGTCCGCGTTTTGAACTTCTGTCGTAGAGCAGTGCCCCATCATAACGGCGGTTACGTGCTACAGGTAAGATGATGCTGATGTTGGGACCTTGGTAGCTATCCGTTCCAATTTTGACGATAATTTTTGCGATCTTACCTTTCCGTATGTCTCGTCGAATGACAGGAAAATAGAAGAGCGGAAACCCACCAATCCGTAAGACGATATTTTTCGCAATCATCTCTCGATCTTTGTGGACAATGACTTCGGAAACACTGAAATAGTAGTGGGGATGCTTCAGTGAGCAGGTTGTCAGGGATGCCCCGCGGATATAGGAGCGGTCCTCCTGTATCTTAAAGATTTCACTGCCACCGAAATACCATGGATCGCTGAATGTAAACCCGTTCCGAGCAATTCCTTTTTTGTTGTCAAGGTTGAAGATGAGTTCATCAGAGTAGGTCTCCTCGTCACCAATCGTCAGATGGACGTTCCCGGATGCACGCATTAAGTTTTCATCAAAGTCTGCCCAGATATGGTCTGCCCGGAGAATGACATCCTCAAATTTTATAAGAGCATTTCCGTGAATTTGGACGAAATTATCGATCATAGCCATATCGTCGCCATCACCGATGATCATGCCTTCTTCAGGTACATCTGTTTCGGGATTCAATCGTTCTGAGGCAGATCCCTCCTCCCCAGTCTCATCTGTAGATTCTTCAGCCGCCGATGGGTCAGAGGGTTGTGCCTCCTGTGCGACACTGAACGGTATTGCATAAAGGAGACATGCAATGAAGAGTAACGCCAGTAGGGGCTGGGTAACCCAGCCCTTACGACGCTCAATTCCGGAAGTAGGGATAAGGAAGGCGTGATGCTGGTTTTCTAATGTGCCTTGCGGATAAGTCATAGCCTCTGGGTATTTAACGGTATCCGTGTGGGAGAGTCGCCTGCGCCGTTGCTGCGGGTTTTTAAATTTACCTTGCGGAGAAACAACGGAGATTCTGTTTTTTTGCGTGCCAACCATATATCCGCCTGCGCCGTTGTTGCAGGCTACGTTTTTGGTGAAGTTGGGAATCGGAGTTCCCTCCTACATCCACATGGCACTTTTACCAAGAACCTGCTCGTAATGAAATGGGGAACAGTCCAGGAGGCCATAAATTAAAAGTCTTTCAATTCGATTCTAATGTAAGCGTTTTCAAGAAGTTTATTGGTATATGCGTCCCATTCCTCTTGGAACCGCTGTTGGCGAAGTATTGAGGTGATCTGCTGTTTCTCTACTTCACTGAGACTGGGACTATTTCGCTCGTCAACTTTAAAGATGTGAAGACCGGATTCAGTTTCGTGGGGTTGACTATACGTGTCGGGCTCGAGCACTTCAATGATCTTCCGAGTGTTGGGATTGAGTTCTGTTAAGGAACGGACTCCGAGGTCCCCACCGTTTTCTCGCGTTTCAGTATCGTCGGAATATGACTCGGCAAGGACATTAAAATCTTCACCATTCTCCAATTTTTTGAATACTTCAACTATACGCGCTCGCGCTTCCTGCATAGCCTGTGCACTCGGCGTGACAGGGACAATGAGATACCGAAATGCGACCATCTTATCGGTTTTCGTTTCAACAGTGAAAACATAGAGTCCTTCATTTCCTTCAACAGGCTCACTGAATTTGCCAGCCTCCAAGTTTGCGAGTACGTCTTGGAATATCTCTGGAAACCTTTCGAGTTCCTCAGTCGTAGCTTCTATGAGAATTCCTGCCTGTGAACTTGGGTTCCGCTCAGAGGCATATCGTTTTGCTAACTCTTCAAACTTGGTGCCATCGGTTGTAATTTCTTCAAGAGCTTTATTAATAGTTTCAAATGCGGCATCCCGATCGGCTTGATTCGGTTTAAACGCAATAAAAATGTGCCGCAAATGCACCTTATCTGTTTTAGTGGGGAGTTGGTCCCTATTTTCCTCAAAAAATTTCTGGATCTCGCTCTCACGCACTTGCAGTCGAGGGACAATTCTCCCCATAACAAGCTTCTCTGCTTTGAGATTCCGCTCTGATTGCTCCCGAAACGCTACGAGGGTCATACCTTCTCTGTTTAATTGTTTTTTAAATTCTTCGTCTGTTTCGATTTTATATCTCTTTTTAAAGTCTTGAACGTACTGTTCTATTTCCACGTCGCTGACAGTAACTTTCAGTGTGAGTGCGGCTTCCAAAAGGAGCATTTGTCTGATGAGCCGGTCAAGTAACTCGGATCTTTGTCGTTCCGCCTCGTTGAGTGCCTCACGTTCACTGAAACGATAGACCTGTTGGAGCTCCATGGCGCGTTGATTCACCAAGACATCAAGCTCCCGCTTGGTCACGACATCGTCATTAACGTAAGCGATGATTCTGTCAAAGGTGCGAGCGGTGCTGCTCCGCACGCCACCGCTGATGAGCAGTAGAATGAGTATAAGATAAGCAACTACTCTGTAAACCATGTGGACCCATCCTTTATGAGTCGTCAGCACGAAAGACCCATAGGGTATTCCGTGCTGATAACTTTCTTCTGACAACTGACAACCCAAAGCAGGCGTTAGCCTGCGTGCTGACAACTGATCGCTATTCCTCAGGTTCTGCCTCTACGGAAGGCTCTTCGGGTTGTTCTTCCTCCGATGCCTCTTCTGCTTCTTCGGGTTCTGCCTCTGGAATGCGATCAATGTACGTTTTGACTTCGGCACGGCCTCGAAGTTCGGCAACCCAGTTGTCCATGAGTTCCTGCCGTTTCTCGCGTTCCGCTTTTCGGATGACACTCCTACGAACATCTTCCTCCTCAAACGGTTTTTGGTATTCATCGCGAGCTTCGTCTTTTCGGAAGATCATGTAGTACTTTTCACCTTGAACTTCGACTTCAATGACACCATCGTGGAACTGACCGATCTCTGCAGAAAACGCCGCATCTAAGAAGGGTTCAGTTCCTGAAGGGAAAGAAGCCTTACTGATATAGTCGGTGTCACCCGGAGTGGAAGGGTTCGCACCGGGACCGACGAGCTCACCACGATCGGAGAGTTCTTGCGCGATCTCAAGGATGTCTTTGCCTTCCTTGATTTGCGCGTAGACTTCATCAGCCCGCTCTTTATTGAGGAGCGTGATACAGGAGAGTCTAACCTGCGCAGGACGAACGTACTCCGCTTTGTTCGCTTCGTAGTACTGTATATAGTCGTCCTCAGTCAAAGAAAGTTTATCATCGACCTCTTGCGCTGTAATTTTCTTGACCATCAACTCGTGAAGATAGTCCTGAACCTTCTTGAGAATTTCCGGATCTTCGTTGAATTTTTCATCACGGGCGAGGTTGAGAATGAGTCGGCTCTCTGCCATGAGGATCATATAGGTTTCCAACCCTTCCTTGTCCTGGTACTGACGCTGCTTATATTCGGGAAGTTCGCTAATCTCCTGCATCATCTCTTCAAGGGTGATGCGTTGTTTTCCGTTCCAATCAAATTCAGCGATGACCGTTCCATCAGCACCGATCGCCTTGTCGCCGCAACTATAGAAGGCGGGATGTGTGACAAGGATCCCGATTAAAAGTAAGGGGATAACCGGAAGTCCGGACTGATTCTTGATTTTGCCCATGAAGCGGGCAACTACTGTGAGCATTTATCTAACTCCTTTTTTAATGGCTATCGGCTGTCAGTAAAGAGGTTGTCTGATAAAGTAGAACCTCCTTGCTGATTGCTGACTGCTATTCTCCTGCCTATTGATCCGATTCCGATTCTTCGGTCTCCGCTTCTTCAGGTTTCGGCGGTTCCGGAATATTTTCGGGATAGGTTTTCAACTTGCCTTTCTCAGTGATCTCGGTGACCCACTCATTGATGCGTGAGCGTTTCTTTTCGCGCTCAACCGTTCTTTGGACATCACTCTTGACCTCGTCGAATTCCTGCTGTCGGTCTGGCTGATGCTCCTCTTTACGGAAGATGAGGTAGAAGGTTTCTTCATTGACATCTACCTCAAAAAGGGTATCTGTCATTTCACCGATCTCTTGCTCAAAGACAGCATCAATGAACTCCGTCCAACGCGCAGATGCGGCTTTGGTAAACATGTAGGTATTCCCTGGGTCATCCTGATTGGTGCCAGGTCCGTTGGCGAGTTTACCTGCTTCGGCGAGTTCCTTTGCCATCTCAGCGATGTCTTTGCCTGCCAGAATAGCATCCAATGTCTCGTTGGCAAAATCTTCATCATCAAGTGTAATGCAGATCGCGCGAGCTTTCGCTTCCTCAATGTACTCACTCAAATTCGCTTGGTAATGCGCCATGAGATCCTCATCGGTAACGTCGATTTTGTTATCCACTTCAGCCTCGGTCAATTTTTCAACCATTAACTGATGCGTATAGTCTTCAAGCTTTTTGAGGTGTTCAGCAAGTGAATCAAAACCGTCATCGGCGGCACGGAGGATTTGGAGCCGTTCATCTATGAGTTCCTCAAGATACTCGGCTTTGTCTTCTCGAGTCTCATAGTTCTGCTGACGATAAACCGGCAATTCAGCAATCGCGGCGTTCAAATCTGCCAATGAGATTTGATAAGGCTTGTCATTCCATTTGTACTCTGCCAAAATTACCTTGCTTTCGTCCATAGCAGACATGGGTTGTTCATGACCATCGGATTGAACATACCTCCATGTCAGTAGACAGGTCACAGTGACCATAACAAAAATAACAATCATTCTTTTCATACTTTTAACATTCCTTGCGGTTCGGTCAGGTCGGTTTGGGAAATGAAGTGCCTTTCCGTATATCCAGCCCGCCCGTTAGTTGGGCTTACGCGCTTTGGACGATGCGCGTAGCATGTTATCTTTAGTTGACTTTTTTAACATTCCTTGCGGTTTCGTGGTTATCGGCAGAATAGCCATCAGCGGTCAGCGGTCAGCAGTCAGGCACAAAAGGAAATCTTTGTTAAACGAAAATCTCTTAACTAACTGATAGCCGACAGCCGATAACCGATGGCTGATTGCTAATAGCCCTGGGTTACATATCAACAAACAATCTTAGTGCTTGTTGTAATTCGGTCAACATACTCACCCCAGTCACGCCCGGCATACGAATCTGGAGTTGTGCTGGTGGCTGTAACTGTAGGTTTTTATTTTGGTGAACTATCTCAACGAATTTCTTCACATTAATTCGCGGTTTTCTTTCATCGAAGGTAACCTTCACCTGCTCATTTCCGGCAACAATAGCTGTGATACCGAGATATTGGCTGAGTTGTTTGATGTTAGCAACCTCCAGCAACATCTCAGCAGGTTCGGGTATCGCACCATATCGGTCCTGCAACTCATCACGAAGTTCATTAAGTGCGTCTCGATCCTTCAGCCCAGCAATTTTCTTATAGATAGAGACTTTTTGACGGCTATCAGGGACGTAGTCATCGGGCAGATAGGCTTCAACGGGTAGGCTAATACGGGTCTCTACGGTTTCCTCAACCTTTTCACCCTTTAGTGCCATCACCGCTTCCTCAAGTAGCCTGCAATACAGTTCATAACCGACCGTAACGATATGTCCATGCTGTTCAGCACCGAGGATATTTCCAGCACCTCGAATTTCTAAGTCTCGGAGTGCTATTTTGAAGCCCGAACCGAGGTCTGTGAATTCTTCGATAACACGGAGTCTCTTCTGTGCGCCTTCTGTGATTGCTCGGTCCTGTGGATAGAAGAGGTACCCGTAAGCCTGTACAGTAGCACGTCCGACGCGCCCTCTTAACTGATAGAGTTGCGCCAAACCGAGGGCATCCGCTCGATTAATGAGGATCGTGTTAACGTTGGGAATATCCAGTCCTGATTCAATAATCATCGTGCAGACGAGGATATCGTGTTTATGCCGGACAAACTCCAGCATAATGGTTTCTAATTCACGTTCAGGCATCTGCCCATGTGCGACGGCGACACGCGCGTCCGGCACCAGTTGTTGAATTGCTAAAGCGATACTCTGAATGTCCTGAACGCGGTTGTGGACAAAAAAGACTTGTCCACCGCGCCCTAATTCTGTGGTAATGGCTTCGCGAATTACATCGCTGTCATAAGGCATGACGTACGTCTGGATAGGTAATCGATCCGCTGGCGGTGTGTTGATAGTGCTAAAGTCTCGGATGCCAACAAGCGACATGTGGAGCGTCCGTGGAATGGGTGTAGCGGTCAATGTAAGGACATCAATGGTTTCTTTGAATTGTTTTATTTTTTCTTTATGCTTAACGCCGAAGCGATGTTCTTCGTCGACTATTAAGAGTCCGAGATTGTTAAACTCAACCGTTTTGGAAAGTAGGCTGTGTGTTCCAATAACAACATCAATAGTGCCTTTCGCCAATCTCTCTTTAATCTGCTTTATCTCTTTCGGCGTGCGAAACCGGTTTAACATTTCAATGTTGACAGGGAAAGGCTGAAAACGTTTCTCAAAAGTGTCGTAGTGTTGGAGAGCGAGGATAGTCGTAGGGACAAGAATCGCCACCTGTTTCTCGGACATGACGGCTTTGAAAGCGGCACGTAATGCGATCTCAGTTTTTCCGTATCCGACATCTCCACAGACGAGCCTATCCATCGGACGTTCATCTTCCATATCTGCTTTGACATCTTCAATAGCCTGCAACTGATCGCCGGTTTCTTGATACGGAAAAAGTGCCTCAAATTCGGTTTGCCAAGGCACCTCAACCGGAAAACTGAAACCCTTGCGCGCTTGGCGAAGGGCGTACAACTTGAGGAGTTCACCCGCCATTTGCTCGATTGATTTTTTGACGCGTCCCTTTCGTCGACTCCAAGCAACTCCACCCAGCCGATCAACGCGTGGCTTATAGGCGTTGTCTTTGCTACCGATATACTTCTGGACGAGATCGACTTGATACGTCGGGACATAAAGAATGTCATCTCCGTTGTACCTGAGTATCAGGAAATCTTGTGCCCTTCCGTCAATTGCCAATCGACGTATGCCATCATAGATGGCGATGCCGTGCGAGACGTGTACGACATAATCCCCAACTTTTAAATCAATGAGGCTGAGAATTGGTGTTCCATCTGTAGAAGGACGGGGTCGGATGGGACGGCGATGATGACGACTGCCGAAGAGCTCATCTTCGGAAATAACGACGAGATTTAGCGATTCATTCAGAAACCCCTCACTAATTGTCCCGATACTGGTATCCACATCTGGAGGAAACAAGTCGCGCTCTGCTAAGATTTCAGACACACGCTTTGACTGTTGAGGCGTTTCACAGAAAACATGAACACGGATTCCTTCCTCTGTCCAAGTTTTCATCTGATTGATAATCGTTTGATAATTGCCTGATGGCAGTGCCAACGGTTTCATCTCAAAAGGCAAGGGCGGCATCTCGCTGTCTATGACTTCACGGGGTGGGGCTAAGGACGATGAGATGACGGGATACTCCTCTAATTCGGTACAAAGCGTTTCAAAGGAGACGAGAAGTTTATCCGGTGGGACCATGAGGTTGGATTCCTCCAACTTCTTCTGGTACAACTCCTGCATCCGTTCGTGCATTTGCGCGGTTTCGCGCTTCTGCCACTGTGGTTCAATAATACAGACTATGGTGTCATCGGGTAGATAATCGGTGAGTAGTTCTGTTTCTGGAACGAGCATCGGCAAAAATCCCTCTATTCCATCCATGTAGGAGGGAACTCCGATTCCCGACTCTTCCTGAAGCCGATATTGAGAAGATGCCGCCTCTGTTAAAGATTGCGTTACTTCCCGAACGGCGGTTCTCAGTTGTGGTGTCGCGTGTTCTTGAATGAGAGCGTCCGCTTGGGTTTGCCAATAGTCGACAGATACATCAGTGGAAAGGACTTCCCGCAAAGGTGTAAGTGTAACCGATTCGATGGGTTCAGTCGAACGTTGCGAAATCGGGTCGAAAGAACGGATTGTATCAATTTCATCACCAAAAAACTCGACCCGTATTGGGGTGTCGGCAGTCAGGGGATAGACATCTAAGATATCGCCTCTACGGGCAAATTCGCCTTTGACCTCTACAAGTTCAACGTTTTGGTATCCACCTCGGATAAGCATTGCGGCAACCTCGTCTGGGTCTATTTCATCTCCGAGATTAAGGACACAGCATGCCTCAGCAAATCGTTGGCGTGGTGGAAGTCTATACAGCATCGCTTGGCTTGACGTTACAATGATGCTGCGTTCCTTATATAATAAGTGTTCCAGACATCGTATCCGATCGGCGACGATTTCCTTGGGGGGCGCGATGCCATCAAAAATTTTTCGGTGCCAGATGGGAAACAGATTCATCTTGGACTGCACATCGAGCATCTGTGTCGTTTCTAAAGCAGGGTACGCCGTGTATGTACATATCTCTTCTAAAACTTGCTCGGCTTCACGTTGTGAAGGAAGGATAATCAGGAAGGATTTATTTGGAAAATCGTCAATAAGCGTCGCCAAAAGATACGCAGTTGACGCGTTTGCTAATCCTCTGAGCCACGGGAGTTTCTTACCATCTTTGAGATGTGCTACCAAGGTTTGGTAATTTTCTGCTTTGCGTAAAAGTTCTATCACTACTGTTTCCTTAAATGGCTATCAGTCATCAGATGTCAGTAACAAGAGGAAGGGACTGGTAACAATTTTCCCAAATTTAGAATATTCCAAGGAAAGGTGAATTGTTACAAAGCCCCTCTTTAATTCTCACTGTGAGGCAAACTGATAATCAATAACTGATAACTACTCCTTTGAAAATTCGATACCGACTAAAGTGAGGACAGCTGTTGAACCATCCGTTTTGGCTTCTGCTTTGACGAGTATCCGACGCTCGTCATCCGTGAACCAGAAGCGGCTCTCTGTTGAACTTATCAGGACAAGCGTTTCGACGGTGCCCAATTTTTTATTTTTTATCTTCTCTCTACGCTCGACAGTGAGGGTAATTTCCTGAAGCTTGCCCTCCTTTATAAGCGGATAGAAATAGGTTTTACCGACCGCAAGTTGTTTAGCGCGTAAAAAGTAGAGCCTTGACAGCTCATCTTGTGTGCCGATGGGTATTTCTATGACCTTTACCTCGCATTCTTCAGGCGATTTTGGATCCAGACGCGAGATTTTTTCATATTCTGCCGTTCCTTCTCGGAAATCAACTGTTATAGTGGTCCGACTCTTCTGCTTCCGAAACTGACTCCGAAAACGAACAGGTGAGAGCGTCTTCGGATTCAAATACGTTTCGTCTTGCCTCTCGAAATCATAAAATTTGAAAAGGGCACGAGGTTTCATCGTAGACTGGACATGATAAATGGTCGCTCCATTCAGCAATTCTTCTTTGACAATCCGGTCTATCCGTCGGACGGCTGGCACCTTTTTCACACTAATGTTGTAAGTTAACGTTTCACCGACCTTCAGTGGATGAGGTGAAATGTTTGGGCTTTCAACAAGCGATTGGTCAGCAGCGTTTACGGCGAGGCAACCGATGAAAAGAAAGATGAAGATGAGGTGCTTGGCATACTGCAAATCGATGTCCTCTCGATTTTTTATTATACCTTGCGGTTAATCGAAACCATCAGGAACGAATTGTGCTCACGACTCTTTCTGACCACTCTCACTGCAAAGCAGACTGACTACTAATGGATATTTTTAGTTTGTAAATTCGACATCGGTTAAAGTGACTTTCACCGTCAATTGCCCTATTTTGCTCTCCGCTTTGACAGGTAACCGACGTTCGTCATCCGTGAGCCAGAAGCGGTCGCCAGCTGAAGTTTGCAAGACGAGCGTTTTGACGATGCCTAATGCCTTACTTTTTACGATCTCTCTACGCTCAACAGTGAGGGTAACCTTCTGGACCTTTCCCTTCGCTATAATCGGAAAGACATACGTTTTGCCGAGTTCGAATTCTTTAGAACGTAGAAAGTAGAGTGTTGACAGTTCATCTTGTGTGCCAGTGGGTATTTCTAAGACCTTTGCCTCGCGTTTTTCAGGCGATTTCGGCTTCGGGCGAGAGATTTTTTCATATTCTGCCGTTTCCTCTCGAAAATCAACCGTGACGGTGGCACGATATTTCTGATCCTGCAGGCGATTCTGAAAGCGTACAGGTGAGAGGGTGATCGGATTAAAATAAGTCTCCTCTTGTCTCTGAAAACTATAGACTCTGAAAAGTGATCGGGTTTTCATCTCAGATTGGATGTGATAAACAGTCTCCCCATTGAGTAGCCCCTCCTTGGCGATCCAATCTGTTCGCTTGGCGGCAGGTATCTTTTTCCAACTAATATTATAGGTTAATTTTTCTCCGACCTTTAGTGGAGTGGGAGAGATGTCTGGATTTTCAACAAGTGAACGGGAAGCACTGTTTAAGGCAAGAGTTCCTATGAGTGAAAAGATGAAAATTAGATGCTTTACATACTTTTTAATTTTACCTTGCGGTTCGATGAAGCGAGTTTTTGATTTCATGTTCCGTTCCGTAGGTGTTAGAACTTATGTGTAAAGATTAGAGAACTGATACCATTATCCCTTTGTTGCACTTGTACGGAAAACCTTCGATTATTATACGCTTCGGCTGTCTTCGGGGCATCAAAAATATTCCAAATGTGGATTCCGATGCCTGTTGCGAGAAGAACACCGCTGAGAAATGCGTGGTTCTTCATCCGAGTCCGTCCCTGCTCGTATGTCAAGAATTCACCCGTCCGTATGTCTTGAAATCCCGTCTCAAAAACGCCTTGAGCGTTGTAATGCAAGGCGCGTGCGATGTTATAGCCAGCAAGTGCAAAGGTCCCTAACTCAGCAGTGAGAAAAAACGTCGCCTTTGTATAATTGCCGGCATAAGCTTGTCCCAATCCGGGCATAAAAGTTGACAATCGCGACGCTTTTTTGAGATCAAGAGCGGGATAGTAGCGTTCCGCGTGTTCCCGAAACAGCGGATACTCCGATTCAGGTTCAGCAGTATCCGAGAAATAATTACGGAAAAGGGGTTGTATTCCTTGATTTTCCGCATCAGATTTCTCATCAGTGGATGTAGTTTCAGCGATTCCTGAAACAGATCCGGTGATGAAAAGTATCATAATCGCAAGAAGCATGTATAAGGGCGGCATCCTCACCGCCCCAATCTTTCTTAGCATGAAACGTACTCCTTATTGAAGGATCTTGAGAGATGGTGCCAATTGGACGTTTTCTGGTTCGGTTTGGTATGCCCAATCGAAAACGACGGCATCATCAGAAAGTTTGCGCACCTGAATCTTGGCGAAGTTTCCATCAGGTGTATAAATAGCATAGACGTGTCCCTCAATGAGTTCGACAAATAGCGTTGTATACCCCATCTCCGGAACAATATCAACGCCATCAAAGTATTCATGATACCCCAAATCTTGCATGAACGTGTCATTATCGGAATAGAGGTACTTGACATTGACTTCAGTATCGAAACCAAAATAGACATCAGTTGCGGGTGTGTCCCACGGAATGCTCCCCTTCTCCGGTCGTGAGAAATCGAATCCGCTTCTTCCAGGGAAAAGGGTGTAGTCATCAAGGATGATGTTCTGCCCTTCTGGTCGCGGCGTGTCCCAAGCATTTTCGGTGCTCAACTGACTCTCGTTCCCGTCAATGTCATAAGCGGAAACGGCGTAGTGGTAAGTCTCCCCATTTCGCACTGTCGTATCGGTATAGCGCGTGGTATTTTCCGACACTTCTACTAACGCATTAAAATCTGTGTCGTCGCGTCCACGCCACACTGTGTAACCCGCCAAGTCATATTCACCATTTGGATACCATTCAACAATAACCTGCTCATCGCCTGTAATGGTTCTGACGCCTCGAGGCACTGCAGGTGGCTCATCATCAATATTGCTGGTATCAACGTAACATCCACTGATATTACACAGTAACGTAACAAAGAATAGTGTTGTGAGAATTCCGTTAATTTTGACTAACATGTTTTATTTCCTCCAGAGTTTGAATTGTGTTGAACTCTATAACGGAGATTCTCCTAAATGCGTTGACAGGCGCATTATAAAATAATATCACAAAAGGCGTGGGAATGCAAGTCAAAAATTGACATTCCGTCCCAATTATGATACGATACGAGAAGTGCCTCGTAAAGACCTTAATTCCTTGGATATTCACGGGAAGGCGCGGATACAAACCACGCTAATGGTGGTTGGTGACCGGGAGGCGAGGTTTAATTTTAATGAAGAACACTTGTGAAGCTTTCTGCATCGTCCGAATAGCGTAGTCCGTAATGAAATGGAGGGGTTTTGCTTGGGCATTTCCCCCAGATGTACATAAAGGTGCGTCAATCCCCAAACCCACCTGACTGAACCGCAAGGAAAAATTAAAAAATGAAAACGCTCCTGATTCTACGGCATGCCAAATCCAGTTGGAATTATCCAGAACTCTCTGATTACGATCGACCTCTCAATGCACGGGGTAAACGAGACGCGCCGCGCATGGGGAAACACCTACGTGAACAAGGGTTAATTCCCGACAGTATCCTTACGTCATCAGCAAAGCGTGCCAGAAAAACCGCGAGCAGAGTCGCAAAAGCGTGCGGCTATACGCGGAAAGTCAAAAAGTTAGACGTGTTTTATGATACCGTCGTAGGCGTCTACTTTGAAGCATTACAAACATTACCAGATAAGTATGAACGCGTTATGGTCGTGGGGCATAATCCGACGATGGAACAACTCGTAGGCTCCTTGACTGGACAGGCTCGACGGATGCCAACCGCGGCACTTGCCCATATCGAACTGCCCGTCCAACACTGGGAAGCACTGGACCTGAATACAGTAGGAACATTAATCAACTTATGGACACCCAAAACGCTTTTCACCGATTGAGCCAATTGTTATCAATAGGGACGTTTCTCCTGATTGTGGGGTTCTGCACGCTCTGCCAATCTTCTCTTGCTGAAATCCCTGTCTCGACAGCCCAAGATGGACAATTTCTCCCATGGGTCGTGGACGATGGCGAGGGTGGTGTTATTGTTATGTGGGAGGATTACCGGACAGGAAAGGATTGGGATGTCTATGCGCAGCGTGTTGATAGGAGTGGCACAACGCGTTGGGAAGAAGATGGCATCGCAATCTGCAAGGTAGGTAGGAATCAGCGACGTCTACGGATGATCCGGCACGAACAGCACGCAATCGTTGTTTGGAACGACAGGCGCGCCAGAAGTAATTGGGATATTTATGCCCAAGCCGTGAATCTTGAAGGTGATGTCCTTTGGCAGACAGATGGTATACCTGTTTGCGTAAATGGTGCGGATCAATCGACACAAGCGATTTTGAGCGACGGTGAAGGGGGTGCCATCTGCGTCTGGGAAGATGAACGCCGCAGTTCCGAATTCCAAGATTTATACATCCAACGGATCAATGCGAAAGGCGAAATAATGTGGGAGCCTAACGGAATACCCGTTTTTCCATCTGAATCCCTCCAGAGCGATCCGATTCTGCTTGCGGACGGAACGGGCGGCTTCTATATTGTTTGGTGGGATGTCATCGGGTATGACGCTTGGCACATTATGGCATACCGACTGAGTTTCGACGCCGAACCGTTGTGGGACGCGCCGCGACTCATCTCACCAGCAGAAGGGGTGCAAGGTGAACCGCGAGTCATCGCCGATGGTAAAGGCGGATTTATCGTCCTGTGGCAGATTTACGAAAATTTCATCAACGATCAACTCTACGCCCAGCGAGTTGCACCTGACGGTCGTAAATTGTGGGAGGACACGGGTGTTCCTATTTGTACTGCCCAGGGGATCCAGAAACATGCTTCGGTTGTGAATGATGGTGAAGGCGGTTTCATCGTCGTCTGGCGGGACGAGCGCGATGTCTATTCCGATTTATATATGCAGCGCATCCGTGCTGATGGAACGCTTGTCTGGAAAAAGGATGGCATACCGCTTTGCACAGCCGGTGGACATCAGGATAGACCTTTCATCGTGCGAACCGCGGAAAACCGTTTCTCTGTGGTGTGGTTAGATTTTCGAGAGGACTTCGGTGAGGAGAGCAGTGATGCGATTTACCGTCAGCAAATTAATTTAGAAGGCAAACCGTTGTGGGAGAGAAATGGGATCGCTATCTCCACAAGTGAAGGGAAACATTATCCGCCGTTTGTGGTAACTGTTGGGGCAGGAAAGTGGATTGTTGTTTGGAGCAACACCCAGAAAGACAATGGAGACATTTATCTTGAACGGTTTTAGATAGTTCGCTTTCCATTATTTCAGCCACGCGAAAATAACGGCACTGATCGCAACGACGATAGCGATCCGAGACTTTATATAGAATAATTCACCGTGGTGCCCAAACGCTGGACACATATTACTTTAACGCAAGTTGTCATCTTTGTAGCATAATCTGTTAGATTGTGCCCCCGTATCCCCACGCAAGCAGCAGGAGCGCAGACTAACAGTCTACGCTACAAAAACTCCAGATACTCAAGGACTTTCAATGAAACAGTCTCTACAGGTTTCCTAAAATCTTTACCGTAGTAACTTGGGTTACTTCCGTATCAGCATCTTACGCGTTGCTGTGAAATCACCCGTAGATAATGTATAGAAATAGAGGTCACTCGCTACTTTCTCACCCAGTTCATTTCTGCCATCCCAATACGCCGCGCTACTCCGACTGTGATAGATACCCGCAGGCTGATATCCCAACGTTAACGTCCGCACTAAGGCACCATTCGCAGCATAAATGCGCAAAGTGACATCTGCTGGTCTTGCCAACTGATACGGTATCCACGTCTCTGGATTGAAGGGGTTCGGATAGTTCGCGAGGAGCTGCGTCTCCGCGGGACGAATGGATGCCAAAAGCCCTTGAAAGAAGGCGATCGCTCGCTCGTATTTAAGCGAGCCGTCGCTTTCGGCTCGTAAGAGATCAAGGTGTATTGTCAGTAATCTGGGATCCAAAGACATTCCTGCTTCGCCGAGTAAAGGGGCGGCTGCAGCTACCGGATCATCAAGGGCTTCAATGACAAGGAGGACATCCGCAATGTTGACGGCACCGTCGGCATTGACATCAAAACTTGGATTTGCTGGCGGATTTTCGCCAAGTGCTATTACCACCAAAAGCAAATCGGTTTTGTTAACTTTCTGATCCTTATTGACATCGGTGGCTGCGTCTACGATAGGTGATGTCGGAGATTCCAACGTAGCTGCCGGGACGGCGGAAACTTCCCACAGTCGAACTGTTCCGTCTTTACCGCCACTGACAAGCAGCCGCCCATCCAGACTGAACGCAACACTGGAAACTCGTCCCGTGTGTCCTTCAAGAGCGTTTTCGTCTTTACCCGTTTCTGTGTTCCACAACCGAATTTTCGTTCCCCACCCCCCACTGGCAAGTAGCCGTCCATCCGGACTGAACGCTATGCCCGATACCGCTCCCGTATAGTCAGTGAACTTCCTTTTTTCTTGTCCGTTGTGTAAATTCCACAACCGAAGCGTCCGCTCTTCGCCACCACCGCCACTGGCAAGCGTACTGCCATCCGGACTGAAGGCTAATCCCTCGACCCAATCGGTGTGTCCAGTGAGCGTTCTTTTCAGTTTTCCCGTGTCTGGGTTCCATAACTGAATGGTGTGCTCCGAACTTCCACTGGCAAACGTCGCTCCATCAGGGCTGAACGCTACTGATCTCATTCTTGCTTGTCCAAGGAGTGTTCTTTTGAGTTCCCCTGTGCTTGGATCCCATAATCGAATGGTTGCGTCTGCGCTGCCGCTGGCAAGCGTCGCTCCATCCGGACTAAAGACAACAGATTCAATACCGTCACTATGCCCCCTGAGCGTTCTTTTGAGTTCCCCTGTGCTTGGATCCCATAATCGAATATCCCCGTCCCAATTGCCAGAGGCAAGCGTTTGCCCATCTGGAGAGAAGGCGACGGCCATTATGAGTGCTCGTTCTATAAGGGTGATTTCGTGTTGTTTTGTTTCTGTGTTCCACAATCGAATCTTGTGATCCCAACCCGAGCTAGCGAATGTCTGTCCGTCGGGACTGAACGCCATAGACGAAACAATATCTGTGTGTCCGGGAAAAACCGCTTCGGATTGACCGGTTCCCCCCACGGGCGTTGACAAAAATGCTATCTCAGCCAAGAGGTGTTCGAGAACAATAATCCCTTTCTTCAGGATTGCATTTTCAACCTCAAGCTGATTGGCATCAGTCAGCCAGTTTTCAACCACTGCTGGCGTGAGCGTCTCAACGGCTTCTCGAGACACAGCATACAAACTTGAGGCGACGAAGAGCACGTCAATCGTATTGACGATTCTATCTTTGTTGACATCCGCTGAATTTTCCCCGCGTCGTCCCAAACGTGAGGCAACGTGTGTCAAGTCCAAACTGTTCACGATATGATCGTTGTTAGCATCTAAATTGTTTTCAGCAATACCTGCTGCATCCAACGCAATTGGGAACGTTGCTGAGGTGATGCCGCCGTTGACATCAATCATCTGAAACACTATTCTATCAACAACCGCTGCTGTTGAAACAATGGATTCGATGGTACTCGTTTTGCCGCTTAATCGTTTGCAATCGACCAACCCAGAGGTTCCATAGGTTCCCCGTCCTGTGTTGAAGATCTCCGGCACCACCAACTGGGCTTGGTGAAGCCCATCGGGATCTGATACCTGAAAACGCAGATTTACGACCTCCTGGTTCAGGGGACGTACAGAGAGTAGTTTAATGTCCGCTATCGCGTCCTCAGATATTGCTTTGGTATTAAAACATCGATGTACAGATAACCACTCCGCATCGCACTGGGTCAATCGAAAACCCCTTCCCCCTATGGCAGCTTCGCTGTCAAAACCATCTCGATAATCGTGCGGCAATCCAAAGGCATGCCCGAGTTCATGGATCATCCCGCGCAACGGGTGCATAAAGCCACGATTGTCTTCAAAACAGTAACCGGATGCTGGAATTACGCCAAAACCCTCGATAGCGAAACCGCATGCCTTACCATTCGCCAATGCTTCGTGACTCAGATCTATGGCAATAAAATATACGTGCTGAATTTCATCAAAGTGTTCAGAGACTTCTTTGAAAATTTTTTTCTCTGTCAGCGGGTCGTAATAGTAATCCTCATTGAACTTTCCATCAACACGGTGCACTACAGACACTCCCCTTTTATTGCTTTCAATAGTAAAGGTTTTTCTCCCATAGCCATGGCGTTCCATCTCGTCGGCGTAAAATTGTTGTACGTCTTCAGCTATCTTACGGAATGCTGTAATCCTGTCCGGCCGGACAGCGCGATCTTTGGGGAGAAAATAAACCAATCGCACACTCGGCTGTGCCAAAGTGCCTTGGGCAAAACTCTTGGGTAAAACAATGAGTAAAAAAAATGCGAGCAGCGTTATCAGGAAATATAACTTTGTTTTCATAAATTGTCTCCTGTTGGGAAGTTAATCGTTAGAAATGACCCGAGTTGCCGGTTTCAAACTTCTAAGTGCCAAGCCCCGTTTTTCATTGAATGGCAAATTGGATTATATAGTTATATTAAGACAATTTTAAATATTTTTCAAATTAAAACGAAAAAGCCCATATATAACTATTAAAGCATACGATTTTTTTCGATGATCAGGGGTAAAACAGGCGCAATTCTTTGAGTGGGGATGCCTGCCCTTAATGAACTTAGAGTTTGCTTGTCCTTTACGCGGGCTGTCTTGAAAATATTATTGGAAATCTTAGGGGTTGGATATAGATGTGGGGTTGTTAGAGACTGGGTATAAAACTTGCCTAAGAGCCTGAATCGACATCTTCATCGTAACTCGTCCCGACGACCTGACGTTCTTCAGCAAATAGGCGATGACTGGTTATCTGTGTATCTTCCAAAAATTGCGTGAGGACCATAGGAGGTGCCTCACTACTCATCTGGAAAAGATTCTCGACTGCCTCGCGTATGTCTTCGGTGCGGTTTTCGTAAAAATCGGAAGGGGAACAATCTTCATAGGTTTTGAAATTTAAGGATATAGGGAAGTAGATTGGATCCTCGGCAACAAGCATATCAAGTACGAATTGGAAAAACGTGATTTTGCCGGTTTGGCGCGGGGCGAAGATAACAAGATATTTTCCCTGTTTGATGCGATCAATAAAGTCAGTGAGTTCAGCGTTCCGACTGACAACCTAATTCTTCTCTGGAGACAGGGGACCTTCAGTTCCAAACCTTTTCATCGTTTTCCTTATCGGTGGGAGTGGTATAATATTAACTGTATCCTACTAAAAAAATAAATTCAATCTTCCATCACTCTATGTCTCTGGTCATTTCAATGAGATTCGCGCCTTCAAGACCTGAACGGACATCTTCATCATAACTCGTCACGACGACTTGATGTTCTTCAGCGAGTTGAGAAATAAAACCCACCATCAACGCCTTTCGTTCTTCATCTAAGTGGAGCGTTGGATCATCGAATACAAAGAAGCCGGGGTTACCTAAAACTTTGGCGAGCGCAACTTTAAAGCAGAGGTAGAGGAACATCTTCTCGCTACCGCTGAGTAGCATCAAACTCCGATCGACACCATCTATCGTGAGCGAAGGGAGTAGGTGTTGGCGTTGTAAGTCAACACGGGTTTGTCCCCCGCTCCCGCGAGAAATAGAAAAGAGTTCCATCTTTTCAAGCCAGTGATGCAACTCCTCTTCAGCGGGTTTGAGGATCTGACGTTGGAGGGTTTCGATGGTTTTGTCAACCCCAGCGCAGGCGAGTTCTAAGCTCAAGAGCGTCTTTTCAACTTTAGCGGCGTCTCTGTTCACGCGTTGGAGCGCGCCAAGCCGATCTAAACGGACTGCCTCTTGCTGCTTGAGTTGGTCCAGGCGTTGCCGTTCCCGATCAATTTGGGCTTTCAACTTCGGTTTGTCCAAACCCATAGGTGTTTCAGAAGGCAATTCTTCGCCCTTTTGGATCCCTCTCTCCGTCAATCGTGTCGTCAGATCTCTGAGTTCGTTCTGAATTTCCGCAATTTCGCCGGAGTGCTGTTCAAACCGTGTTAAAAGTCCTCGAAAAGTTTGAAGCCGATGTTCAAGTTCACGCCGACTCTTTAAATTCTCGGTTTCCGTATCCAACGATTGCTTGTGGGTATCCAATTCGGCGCGGCGTTGTGATTTCTCATTCTCTTTCTCGTCAATAATCTGTTGCACAATTTCACGCTCAACCTTCTGATAGCAGGTCGGACAGTGCTGCTCATCGCTCTCAATCAGGGTACGGAGGGTATCGCAGACATGTGTCAATGCCGCAATCTGTGACTCAAGGCTACCAATCTGCTGTATAAGTTCTTCTCGTTTTTTTTCTAATCCAGCGGCTTCCTGAATACCAGTCTCGATTTTAGTTGTCATTTCACGCAGATGTGCGACATCGTTGAAACCACTCAATGCCTCGTTTTGTTCGCGTGTGAGTGCCTCCAAACGCTTTTGTAAACGCTTCTGATGCTGTAGCCATTCTGCGATTAACGCCGCATCTCCCGTTTCGGCACCGTAAGCGGTTTCTAAGCCTTTCAACTTTTCCTCAATTCGTTCAAGTTCGGTTTGATCGACATTCTGTGCATTGAACCGCAAACTATTTTGATGCGCACGGATTCTTCCTTGCTCACGTTTCGCGATGCGGCGTGTGTCAATGAACCGCTCTCGCACTTCTATGAGCCTGTCAATACCGAGGAGTGTATGGAGGATATCGCGCCGACTCGTGGATTGCCGAGCAAGGAACTCAAAAATCTCGCCTTCACGAAGGAACGTAGTGAGGGCAAGCTGCTCGTGCATAATGCCAAACCGTTCTTGTAGCAGTGTTTCCGTTACCCGCACACGGTTCTCATCAAAAACAATCTGCCATGCGCCGTTCTTTTCTGAACGGAGTTGGATGCGTTTCCCCGTCGCACGGTAGAGTTGATAACGTTCACCATCCACGATGAATTGGAGACCCGCCGTGCCGCTATAGGCTTTGGCATTTTTTATAGCAGAGGTATCCACGCGAGGGACAATCGGTTTTCCGGTTAATGTAAAAAAGATTGCATTGACGAGCGTACTTTTCCCACTGAAGTTGGGACCGAAAATGAGATTGATGCCGTCGTGAAGCTCAAAATCGCGCTGTTGGAAACAGCCGAAAGCCTTAAGGCGAATCCGCTCTAACTGCATATCAGTCGTCTCTTTTTTGGTGAATAAGGTCGTAAAGCATTTGGGCTCGGACTTTCTCACGCCCATTGGTCAAAGTCAGTTCAAATGCGCGCACAATCGCTTCAAGTTCAGCGGGACCGAGGGTTCTATACTTCTCTTCCCTCTGAATCAATGCCTCAATTTCTTTTTTGTAAATATGTTGTGTTTCGTTTTCAAGGGAGATGTCCATATCGGTGTCCATTGTCTGAATCAGGATTTACAGGATTAGAGTTAGGAGTCGGGATTCGGAGATCCCTCCTACAGGGGAAGTCGGGGTTACAAACCCCGCCCACAAGGGAGTGTGTCTACTACTTTTCAGATTTTCGCTTTGATCTGCATCAAGCGTTCGGCGGCTTCGGCGAGGATGTCGTCTGCCATACTAAACATGAACCGAAATTTCGTCC
Source organism: Candidatus Poribacteria bacterium (assembly GCA_965220065.1). Taxonomy (GTDB): domain Bacteria; phylum Poribacteria; class WGA-4E; order WGA-4E; family WGA-3G; genus WGA-3G. The sequence goes on along the minus strand of OZ244804.1, from coordinate 222,992 downwards.
TACCGAGGTGTGGACGACTATAGAAACTCGAACCCGGCACACCGCCTACGCCTATTTCCTTCACCAACCAATGCGCAAAGGCTGTATCATCAGAAAATCCAAAATCGGTGATGTCGGTCATGATGTAATACGCGCCCTCCGGTTCATGACATAGAAACCCCGCTTTCGTGAGGTTATCGACGAGATATTTACGATTCTTGTCATATTTCGCGACCAAGGTTTGATGGTAACTCGACGGCAAATTAAGGGCAGCAACGCCAGCGCGCTGAAGCGGATGCGGTGCCCCGACTGTCAGGAAGTCATGCATTTTGCGAATGGCATCGGTCAATGTCTCCGGTGCGATGACGTAACCTAATCGCCAGCCCGTCATAGAATATGCCTTGCTCAACCCTGACACGGTAATCGTCCGATCCCGCATTTGCGGTAGTGAACCGATACTGAGATGGGATTTCTCATCATAAATCATGTGCTCATATATCTCATCAGTGATCGCGAGGCAGTCATATTCACAGCAAAGGTCGGCGATCTCCTGAAGCTCACTTTGGGTGAAAACCTTGCCGAGTGGGTTATTCGGCGTATTTATGACGATCGCTTTTGTGTTAGCAGAGAAGGCATTGCGGAGTTCGGTCGCGTCGTAGGTAAAACGGATAGTTCTGTCAGATGCTGGTGTCTCCTGTAACGCCACATAGACGGGTGTTGCCCCAGAGATGATAGTATCTGGTCCGTAGTTTTCATAAAAAGGTTCAAAGATGATAATCTCGTCGTCGGGGTTGATGATTGCGAGAAGCGAGGAGAGCATGCCTTCGGTTGAACCACAGGTGACGGTCACGTTTCTGTCCGGATCAGTGGGGATGCAGTTAAACGTCGTCATCTTATAGGCAATCGCTTCGCGAAACACGGGTGCCCCCCAAGTGATGCTATACTGGTTATAACCTTCTTGGATTGCTTCAATTGCGGCGGCTTTGACTTCTGGAGGGGGTTGATACGCGGGTGTGCCTTGGGACAGGTTGATTGCATCATACCGCAGGCAGAGTTGCGTCATACCGCGGATGACGGATTCAGTGAAACGGGTGGATTTGTCTGAAAGTTTAGATTGAACGGAAATTTTAAATACCTCTTCATCAAGGTTATAAATGTACCATCAACTTCTATACCTCAGTTTTATAACTCAAAATAATCCCGTCATCCAAAGGAATATCAACAGAGTGTAACATGGGTGTGCTAAAGACGAATTCGATATAGTCGGGCATTTCATCTCGCATTGTTACGGTGTCATCAGCGACAATCAGCCCACCGGGACGGATGCTGGGTAAAGCCAATTCGAGATAGCGTCGATACTCATTTTTCTCTGCGTCAAGGAACACAAGATCGAAGGTAGCATCGCATTTCGGTATTTCATCAAGCGCGTTTCCGATGCGGACATCGACGATACTGTCTAACCCGACTTTCTGAAGATACGCCTGTGCTTCTTCTGCCCGTTTTCGATCAAACTCAAGGGTAATGAGTCTACCCCCTGTCTCCTTCAACGCAGCAGCGAGCCAGATTGTGGAGTAGCCGTTGCTTGTTCCGACTTCGAGCACGGTTTGCGCTTGAATGGAACGGATGAGGATAGAGAGCAATTGTCCATTTTCTGGCGCGATATTGGTATACTGTTTCGCTGTTTTTTCGAGACGTTTTAAGACGGACTCGTAATTTTCCATAGTGTCCAGAGTCTTGTGGGCTTTCAAAAAAGAAAGAGGCGACAAAAATTGCCGCCTCGTTTCGGTTAGCGAAGTTTCTTAATTTTGCCCCAAGATGTGGCGAGTTTATCTTTTGGATTCACAGCCAAAAATTCATCAGCCCCCATCTCCATACTCTGTTCCATCTCGTCGTCAGAGAGGGCGCGATTCCAGAGCCGGACTTCGTCAACAATACCGGGCCACGCTTCGCCAGACCATGTGCCGATCTGAACTTGGCTCGTAGCTCCTGCCGGTGCAACTGGATTGTTAGAGTCTTGCTCGTGTGTGACTTTGCCATCCACGTAAATCTTGACCTTACCTTTGTTGTCCGAGGTATGTGTATAGGACAGGTAATACCATTTACCAGTATCAAGCCCGGTTTTGTTATCATTGATGTCCAAGAATCCGCCACCGGCACCGTTCGTCCAGACTTTGATGCCGTTTCCGGGATTCATCCCATAGCCGAATCCGATATGTCTTCCGCCGCCACCCATGCGTGTACCAAAAACGATAGCGTGCGCACTCGGCAGTCGGTCGAGATTAATCCATGCGGCTTGTGTGATTTCATCTTCGATGTGAAATGCCGCGTTGTCTTCAACTGCGACAAAATCGGATGATGCACTAAATTCAAGTGCTTTTCCGAATTTTCCATCAACCCACTTCGCGCCGCCGTTGAGTTCACCTTTAAATCCGTTTTCCGAGAAGTCTTCGGTCGCTTTGCCCGTCCCCTCGTCAAGCGGCATGTACAGAACGAGTCCTTCCAGTAAATCGGCAGCGGCATACGTGCTGCAAACCAAGGCGAGAATTAAGACAATAAACAGTTGTTTCACAAGTAACCTCCATAATAGATAGTTATACGTAACAATAATACCACAAAATGTGGCATCTGTCAAGGAGGCTTCGTTATTGGAACAACTGCCAACTTCTGCCGGGTAGATCGGCGCGGAACACTTCTACATTCCCTCTGTCTGCCATCGTGACGTAACAGGTGCGTCCGTCTGGACCGCCAAAAGCGATATTGGAACAGAGCTTGCCCGTTAACTGGACTTCCAACAATACCTCACCAGCGGGTGAAAGTTTCGCGACTGTGCCTTTGCCGTGCCGTGTGACGTAGAGATTGCCTTCAATATCACACCGCATTCCGTCCATGTTGAAATCAGGGAACTGAATCAGGAGGCGTTTGTTGCTAATCTCTCCTTCAGAAGATAAGTCGTAAGCCCAAATGTTGCGTTGTACGGATTCATTGACATACAGCACCTTTTCATCGGGACTCACTTCAATACCATTTGTCGTGCCCATGTCTACTTCTAGTAGGGTTACCGCTCCATCCGTATCCACCCGCCAGATTTGTCCGGTGGACGCCCCCCAATTCGGATCGCTCGCATAGAGAATATCGTTCGCGCCGATAGCGAGGTCGTTGGGCTGATTCATTGTCGGTTCGTGGGCATGGATAGTGATGTTCCGTGTGTCCATATCTACCTTGAGGACATTGTGGTTCGTGTAGTCAGCGATGAACATACAGCCTTCACTGTTGAAACGGATGCCGTTGCCAATACTACCGGGTGGGAGTTCAATAAAAACGCTCGAAGTGCCATCAGGCGTCACTTTGCCGATAGTGTGTTGTCGCTCATAGTTAACAGCGTATAGATTCCCCGCTGCATCGCACGCGGGTCCCTCGATTCCTGACGTAAATCCGTTAACAGGTGTAAATTCTTGACTGACAAAAAGTCCTTCGTTCATATTTAGTTCCTCGAATTCAGTTTGTGGTGCAGAGCACAAACACACCGGTATAGGCATGTGCGAAGTTCCGTCCACCGATCGGTGCGAACTCTGAATTCCCGAAAAATCCGATAACGGGAAGCCCTGGGAACTTCTCTTGGATAACACTGATGTCGTGATTTGCTGCGCCATATAACCCTTTACCACGACCTAAACAGTTGAAATAGAGTCCAAATGCGGGTGGCTGTTGCCGTGTTTTCTCGGCTAATTGTGTGATAATCACCTGTATTTCTTCTGCGGCTGCGTTTGGATTCCGCAGATGGAATTGCACCAATTGTCCTTCCGTTACCTCCTCGGATACAGCCAGTGCGTTATGCTCCTCATTAATACCGACAAGATTACGGATCAAAAAATCACCGCGGATCGGATTTTTGTTCTCAGGGTCCATTGCGATCCCGACGAAAACTGTGCCGCCTGACCGACGAATATCTTCTTGGGTGAGCAGCTGTAGTGCGCCTTTAAAGTTTTCCAATGCGGGTTCACCATCCAATTCAAAAATAACGCGTCCCTCCGCTCTGGTGACCTCACGGGGTCTACCGATGGGTTGACATCCTTGTGCAACGCCGATTTCCGTGCTGAAATTACCCTTTAAGAGGATACCTGTCAACCCGCCCTCTGTTGCTTCTTCGCCCTTCCAATGATACATCTGTGCCCCTGTTGCATCGCCAGATACAGCGGCACCCACGACGGGTAATTCTGCCCCATCATCACCAATATGCTTCACGAGTTCTGCCGGGTTCACAGCCCGAACATCCGGGAAAATTACCAAAAGAGAATCATCACCAAGTTCCGCCTGAATGTCTTTTTGTATCTGCTCGACGACTTCAGATGCCGAGCCTTGTGCGCTAAACGATACCGCTGAAAGTTGCTCGCTACGTATCACCATTACCGCGAGCGCAGGTTCTTCCTCAAACTCTCCTGCTGACGTCAGGACGCTCATCCCGCTACATCCGATGAGTTCATCGCAATTGGAGTTAGTTTGAACGGCTTTGTACAAGTCTCCATATTCCGTTTGATAATTGATGGTCGCGAATACGATGGCGAGGTCGGCTTTGGCGATACCCGCGTTTCCCATTGCCATCAGTGTTGCGCGCTCCGCGGCTTCCACAGTTGAGATACTTTGCGAATGTCCCACACCTACATGAATCATCACTCTTCGGGCAGGAGACCCCATCCTTTAGGTTGGGGAGAAATGCCCGCTCCTATAGTTAAAGTTAAGCCGTGTTAGAACTTTGAAACTGTTTCCCTTCGCGCTTGTTGTTAATCGTTTTCCGTTAAGATTATAGATAGCAAACAACCCTTTTGCGTTTATACCTCCCAAACGTGTTAATCCATGTTTGACATGCTTGACCAGCGTATGCTTTATGAGTCCATTCGCTAACACCGTTCCACCATACCTTGAACGGATTTCGCCTTTTTTCGGTTGTTCTCTGTGTAGAGTTCTTCGCTGAATCGGTAAAGGCGATATGCAGAATATATCAGTGTTATCCACGATGGCATGACCACCAATAGTGTGATATGCAAGACACCAACTATCCACACAATGGGACATGAAAGTTTCTGACATCTTATCAGATGACTTCTTCAGTTCTAATCTATCACGAGTCTCTTTCGTCTGCCATCCTTGTAGAGTTAGGAGTTCCCATCGTTTTTCTATCTCTGAATAGAACCACTGCTTACCCACTTCAAGAGGACTAAAAGACGTATTCCACCTTTTCGCATGTTTTAGCGTCCTCGCTCTTATGTCCTCTACACATACGTGTGTGATAGGAAACATCTTTGATAACGCATCCAAGATACGCAACTTCCAATCCCACCTTGCCCGCGTTCCCGCTGGTATACGTTCTTTATTAGAAAGTCTATTAGTGCGCTTCTTTCTATTAGGACACTTCCGTGAACGCCTACCTCTCCGCAACTCACGACGCTTTTCAACTTTCCTGCCAACTTTATTGTGGGAATCTGCTTGGACATTTAGATAGGTATGTTTCTCTGACTTAACTGTGAAGCCTTCTTTTTTACTGCCAGGGTCAACACCTACTGCTATTTCTTGTCTACATGCCTTACTTTTGTAATTCAATCGTATACAAAATATGCCGTTGTTCCAATATGGTGTTGCCTTCCCTGATTTGATAAGGTGTCTTGCAACTGATGGGGAAGTCGGCATCAGACGCTCACCTTCTTGGCTTTTTACAGGAACGAACATGTCGTTAAAACTCCTTTTCAGGGTATATGTTGCCCCATCCAGATCACAGTATCTGAGAGGAATCAGACTTGGGGAGCATCCAAAACATCAGGCTGGCTGCCACGCCAAGATACCGCGATATTTTACTGTAGTCAACGGTTTAACTTATGGATTGACCACTTGGCAAGCGGTTCACACAAGCCCCTCGCTTTAGCGAGGGATTATTGACTTTTCTCACCTACCTTTTAGCGATAATAATACAGTATCCATGAGAAAAGGTCAACAATTTGTATAAACCAATGTCCGTATTAAATAAATTGAGGAACGGTTATTATCGTCGATGTTTCTGACGACTCCCTGAAAAAACAGTGCTTCAAAACAGGGATATATGGTATACTAATGAGTTAACAGTCGTCAACCATCAGCAGTCAGTTAACAGCAGCCACAGATTGCTCCTACGGAAGCGGAAGTCGTAAGGCGGCGATGCTCCTACAGGAACACCGAATAATTTTGTAATAATATATTGCGTCAAGAGAAGCGTAAATTGGAGGAAAAGGGATTTGTCAGCCGAGCTCCTTAATGGTAATCAACTTGCGAAGCGTGTCCGGAGCCAGATCCGGCGGAAACTAAAAAAACTCACATTCACACCGGGCCTCGCTGTTGTTCAAGTGGGCAATGATCCTGCATCAACGCTCTATATCAAACACAAACAACGTGATTGTGAAAAGGTGCATTTCCACTCCGAAGTCCACCGCTTACCCGCAGACATTCATCAAAACACCCTGATTGAGCACGTTGAAGCCCTCAATGCGCGAACGGATATCCATGGAATACTGGTGCAAATGCCACTGCCAGAGGACATAGATAAAGAGGCAGTCATTGATAAGATTACCCCACATAAAGACGCAGACGGGCTGAACCCTGTCAATTTAGGGAACCTCCTCATCAACCGCGAGGGTGTGACACCTTGTACACCGACAGGGATTATCCGCCTGATTGAACTAACAGGTGAACCGATTGAGGGCAAACATGCCGTTTGTATCGGTAGAAGTCCACTCGTCGGCAAATCTGTTGGATTGATGCTGTTGAATCGAAATGCTACTGTTACTTATTGTCACTCCCGAACGGTAGACTTGACAGCAGAGGTTCAGAAAGCAGATATTCTTGTCGCCGCTGTCGGTAGACCGGAGTTTGTAATTGCGGATATGGTGAAGCCTGGTGCTGTCGTCATCGATGTCGGGATTAACCATGTCAATGGACGTGCTGTCGGGGATGTTAAATTTGAAGAAGTTAAAGAAGTCGCGGGATTTATTACCCCGGTCCCGGGCGGTGTTGGTCCTATGACCCGCGCAATGTTATTAGAGAATACTTTGAAATTAGCGATTGGAGGCTAAAATATGGCGTTTCCAGGATTTGAATTGAAAGATAAGGTAATGTTAATCACAGGCTCCGGCAAGGGCATCGGCAGAGGTATTGCACTTGCCGCGGCTCAGATGGGAGCGAAAATCATCTTGAACAGCCGTACCCCGTCTGATCTTGAGGAGGTCGCAAGCGAGATCCGTGAGAACGGAGGCGAAGCGGAATCGGTTGTGTTCGATGTCAGCGATATGGCACAGGTTGCGACAGGCGCACAAGCGGCACTCGATGTCTGGGGTAGCGTCGATGTCCTCGTTAATAATGCTGGCACGAACCGCCCGAAGCCCGCACTTGAGTTAACCGAAGAGGATTGGGACGCGATCTATGATCTCAATCTTAAAGGACTGTTCTTCCTAACGCAGACGCTCGTGAAACCGATGATAGAGCGGGAGAATGGAAAGATTATTAATATTTCTTCGACGATGGGCTTGGTAGGCGGCCCCTTGCGAACTGCCTATTCAGGGAGTAAAGGTGGTGTTGTCCTGCTAACGAAAGGACTCGCTGTTGAATGGGCACCCCATAACGTTACAGTGAACGCTGTGGCACCAGCATTTACACGGACTCCGCTCGCGGATGTCCTTTTGCAACGCAAGGAATTTTATGAAGACGTTGTCCGCCGTATCCCGATGGGGCGTGTCGGCGAGGTAGATGAAGTTGTCGGTGCGGTGCTGTTCTTAGCATCAGATGCGGCAAACTGGGTGACCGGACAAACGATCGCAGTCGATGGTGGTTGGGTTGCTTGGTAGTTTTCACAGTCTTTTTAAACTATAGGCGCGGTCAAAAACCGCGCCTATTTTTTTTATAATATCCCTGAAGACCTGCCAATGGAATGTTTTACGCCAAAAAGTGATGTCAGAAACTTTGCATTACACAATTTCTGCGCCATATACACTGCAATAATTACATACTCGTAATAGGAGGTGAATTGCAAGTGGCTGTCCATCTTTTCAATCACTATGTATTTTACAAAGACTGCGCGCGTTGACGAAACCTGTGTACACGCGGACTTTAGGAAGGAGTCAATATGAAATTTAAGCGATTCTGAGCCAAACGGTTGTTCTTTCAAAGAAATTGGCACGAAACTTGCCCAAAATAACAGTGTACTGCGATTTTAATTTGAATAGTTTCGTTAATTGAAATCCACTAACCAATTAGAATCACAACTTTAGAATCACAACTCCACAGCCGCGATACTACACGTATTGGATATAAGTAATCCGAATGAGTCAACATTTCGTTTACTTTTTTAGGACTTACGCATTCCCTCTTAAAGTCCCCTTGATAAGGGGAATTTAGGGGGTTTAAAGGACGAAAATTACCGTTTTTTGCGTCTAAATGCCCGATATTTGCTTAATTTGCGTAAGTCCTGTTAATGTAGCAACTTGAATCAAAATAACAAACACAGATAGAGGAGACTCTATTCTGGAGGGATATAAATGAAAAAGTTTTTTGTCTTGGCAGGTATCGCTATTATGGTGCTCTGCCAACTGAGCTGCTCCCCTGATGAAGAGCAGACACAGCTTGAAAATCCAGTAGTGGATGGTCCGATAACCGGCTTCAGTGCGGCTCCCCTTTTAGGCGATGTCGTCTTGGAAAACATGTATGAGGATGAAGCCCGAAAATTGACGGATAAAACGCCAGTCCAAATCGTTACGGTGCTTGAGGGGACAAGCAGAGTTGTGCTTAATGCTCGGTTCCGCGGTGTTCGGGATTTCGGTTTCGGATTTCCGCTCTATGAATGCGAACTAATAGACGAAGCGGCTGAGGCTATGGGCGGCATTGCCCAAGGGATGTCAGGGAGTCCTGTTGGTCCTCCGGGACGCATCATGGGGGCACTTGCTTATGGTAATCTCTTCTCAAGTGCACCGACTCGGTTCTGGGTAACATCCATTGATGCAATGGAGGCAGCGATCGATCACCAAACGTTTGGTGAAATTCTTGCGCAAGAGGCTGCCCCTGCCGCTCCTGCCGCTGGGATTAATGCTACTTACACACCCGTTAAAACACCCGTGATGATTACAGGGATACAGACCCATAGAATTCAAGAACTCTCTTCATATCTATCTAACTCACGATATAATTTCGTTGAACTCTTTGCCGATATTGGTGGCGCGCCTGCGGCACCTCCGGCAGGGACTTCAGCCAGACTCGCCCCCGGGGATATGATTGGTGCGGCTATAGCGACAGGCGACATCGCCAACGCAATAGGTCTTGGAACCGTAACACAAGTTTATGACAATAAGTTTGTAGCGTTCGGGCATCCAATGTTTGGTGATGGGAAGTCTGCCCTACCAGTCTATAGAGCCGTTGTCAATGGTATCGTTCCGAATCTTATGATATCCTATAAATCTGCCTCAGCTTATGGCAATCCAATCGGAACAGTAACAAAAGACCTTACACCGGCGATCGTTGGTGAACTCGGTTCTCCGCCACCAATGATCCCTGTTAAGACTTCTTACCACCCTGCTAACAGTCCAACAACAATAGAAAAACACCATCGCGTGGCATACGGACAAGAGTGGTATATCCCACTTGTCGCTGCAATCACAATGGATGCCCTTCGGATGGAGTTAAGTAATGCTACAGTGGACGGGACTGTTACACTCCAGTTTCAGGAAACCGACACCGTCTATACTGAACCCTTCAGGAGTACTTCTCCGGTCCCATTTCTGGATGTCTTGTTAAACGTTGATCGGATTGTTCAGGCTTTTAGCGATACGCTTACAAACAATGCAGGCAGAGCGACATTGAAAGCGGTATCTATCTCTATCACAGACAAACCGCAAATCACGAAAGCCGAGGTCGCAGAGGTTATCGCACCTGAAGAGATTATACCGGGTGAGAGTGTCACTGTCTCAGTCGTCCTCGTTCCGCACTGGAGTACTGCTGGAGACGAACGGACGATTCAGAGAGAGGTCACCCTTGAGGTACCCGAAGATTTTCCCGCTGGTGAAGCGAACATCAACGTTTCTGGAAGTGCGTTAGACTTCTTTGGATTGGGTGAACTTGGACCGCCACCTGATGCTATTCCCGATTTCGGATTTGGTTTCGGTGGATTCGGGGATGAGGAGGAAAAACCTGTCCCCAAAAATCTGGACGAACTCATCGAACAGATGGAAGAGGATCAGATGGATCCGGGTTTAATCACGGTAACTCTGACCCCTTCGGGTTCTGGTGGTTTCCCAGGACTTCCACCAGGTCTGCTACCCCCAGGAGACTTCCCACAGCCTGAAGGGTTCCCACCGTTAGACGGACTTCCAATCCCAGAAGACATTGAACCTCCACCGACTGTTGAAGCAGAACTCACTCTCGACGGCTTTATTGTAACGGGTTCCAGAGATACGACCGTTACGATAAAAGGCGAAAACATGGGGGATGGCATGATGCCAGCAGAAGTGGAACCACCCGTTGTCCCTGCCGAACCCTTGGAAGAGGAATAAGGGATAGAACGCGATGAATGGGTGAGGTGTTTTTGCTTGGACGTTCCCCTTGATAGGGTATTTCTGCATTTTCCCAGGAAACCTCGCCCATCTCTCAGCAGTGCGTTTATACACAACCAACAGATTTTCGTTGTACATAGCACCGCACAATGTCAATAATGAGTGCGATATCGTTCCGAGCGGATTCCAGCGCAGTATAACACGGTTCACCCTCTGTGATACACGCATGGAAATGACGTAACTCGCGTACAAACGCGCTCTCCCATTCGACAGTCGGGGTTTTGCTATAGGTCGTGCCATCGGGATCTATCCCGTGTATTGTTACCTCTGACAGAATACCTCGTGAAAAACCGGTCGGATAGGATACGATTACGCGTTTGGTATCACCGTAGATTTCCAAAGTCTCTTTAAAGTCCCAGAGATCCGGCAGGTCTACCCATGTTGCGACACAACGCGCCCCATTCGGATAGCCAAACACGATCGTCACACCGCGTCCATCAGCCCAGACTTCTGCACTCACCACTTCACTTGGTGAACCGAGCATTACCCGCAGGCTATAGATGTCGTGAATCATGCTGCCCGCAAGCAAGTAGAACACTCGTGCTGCCTTGTTTTGTATGTCGCTATCGGATTCCACTTGTGATAAGACATCACCTATGGCTTCTGCTTGTGCTTTCTCACGGGCTACACCCGCTGGTTTAAATGCGTCGGCTGGAACATCGTTGAATCGTTCGACATCAAATTGGCTCAGATGCAAGCTATTATTTGGATGGAGATGGTTAATCTGCACGAAGCGGTAACTTTCCATGGCATCCACTTCGAGCTTGGCAAGTTGGAAAGCCGGGTCATGTACCTTCATGTATCCCGCTTGTGCGACAGTGCCTGCCTCACGCTGCGCCGCGAGCATTGCATCCATTTCTTGAAGCGAAAAACAGACGGGTTTTTCGATAAAAACATGCTTCCCCGCCTTAAACGCCGCGAGTGCGACTTCCGTCTTTGGATCGCCGTGACAAAGCAGAACTGCATCCACATCTGTACTCAGCAATTCATTGTAATTTGTCACGAATTGCGGCACATGGAACCGCTTTGCGACGGCTTGTGCCGCACCGCGAGAGAGATCACAGACGATCGGCACTTCAAATTCTCGATGGAGTGCGGTAAGGTTCGGGAGATGATGCACTTGGGCAATCGCGCCACATCCGATAACACCTATCCGTATACGACTCATAACATTTAGCCTCCAGCAGATAATGCGTTGTGTATGCGTTTATCGTATCATATACACGAAATAGATGCAATATGTAGTATTAGTTGTGGGTGTGTAAAGTTTTTGGCATTAAGCGACTCAAGTCGGGAATCGGAGTTCCCTCCTACAAGAAAGGTTTCCGGTAGGGGGCGTACCCTCCGGATCGCGACCTTTGACAAATTATTTACACACCCGTTAGTTGTCAGTGTCACGGCACACGGAGTGTCGAGATGTTGTTCCCTTAAGGTGCAGATACCTCATCCATTCCATTTGCGATCAAAACGAGATCTTGAATATTGACAACGCCATCACTATTCAAGTCGGCATCCGTTTCGCCGGACTGCCCGATCTGTGAGGTGACTAACACCAGATCAAGGATGTTTACGACTCCATCCTTGTTCATATCAAGATGTCCAGACGGATCTATCCCGTTTTTCTGCCACTGTAGTGTTACATTTCCATGAACATCAATTATCTGAAGTCCTATAGAAGTCTCTGGTCCTGCTATTAATGCCGAAGGGATAAATTCGACTGTGGCACGTTCTCCGTCCAATCGTTGGCAGCCAAGCATTTTATGTCCCTGAATCGGATCTTGAGGGGTTGATGGGGTAATTAACTGCGCTTGATAGAGACCATCTGGATCGGTTACCTCAAAATGGAAACGGGCAGTATCGGAGGAAGACTCAAGCGGTAGGGACTGCTGAATCGTTGTGGATGCGAGGTCCCCCTGAGGGGTGTTGAAAAATGGGTGTACATTTAACGATTCAGCGGCGCATGCGGAAATTTCAGCCAGGTATCTGCTGCCGTCATCCATAAGATTGGGTTCGCTAAAATCGTGATACAAGCCAAAAGCATGGGCAAGCTCATGAGCAACAATACGAAAACTAAAACAGTTGTCAGTAGCGGGAAGGATCGCTGTGCCGCCACCAGACGGATGGGTTCCACCGAGACCACAGACGTTATCCCCCAGAATATCACTATCACCCCCCTCCAGAAAGACAAGTAGTATATTCCGTGACCTGTCAAATTGCGCATCAATTTCTTTCAATATCTTGTTATAGGGGTGGTCGTGATAATATATTTCAGGGAATTGTCCTTCTACATGGTGCGCCACTGCTTTGCCGGTTAGATCCGTTTCAAGTGCGAAGGTCTTTACACCGAATCCGTGATTTAGCATCTGACGTGCGTAGAACAATTGAACGTCCTTTATCACCCTGTCTGCCTGTGATTCTATACCCTGATCGGGTGTCCGGTCGCTTGGATGAAAGTAAATCACTTGCACTTTAGGCTGCTCTTTATGCTGCTGGAGTTGGGAGACCGCCTGCCGTAGTTGTTGTTCCTGTGCGAACAGGAGTGTGAGATCCCATAGCAGCACCGTCCCGTCTTCACTGCCGCTTGCGAGCGTCTCGCCCTCCAGAGAATATGCAAGCGATGTTACCCAACCTGTATGCCCAGTGAGCGTAGTGATCGAATATCCTGTAGTAGCATCCCACAACCGGACCGTGCCATCTTCACCACCACTTACGAGTGTGCCGCCGTCGGGAGAATATCCTATAGAGCGGACATCGTGAGCATGTCCGATAAGGGTGGTTTTGAGTTGCGCCGTGTCAGCATCCCACAATCGCACGGTATCATCTCGTCCGCCAGTTGCGATCGTCCGTCCATCGGGTGAATATGCAACGGCATAAATGCTGTCAGTATGCTCTGTGAGTGTGGCTTTGAGTTGTCCAGTATAGAGATCCCACAACTGCACCGACCCGTCCCGACTCCCACTCACAAGTTTGCGGCTATCTGGTGAAAAAGCAATGCCACTAATCCTACGAATATGCCCGGGGAGCGTAGCTTTGAGTTGAGTTGTGTCAGTATCCCACAAACAGATAGTGTTTCCTCCAAATCCGCCACTGCTTGCGATTGTGCGGCCATCGGGTGAATACGCAACCGTATAAACGGAGGAAATATGTCCAGTGAGTACAGCAAGTGATTGCCCTGTGGTAGCGTCCCACAAACGCACGGTATTGTCGCCAATACCCCCGACACTTGCGATTGTGCGACCATCGGGTGAATATGCAATGGCTGCAACTTTATTGGGATGCGCAATAAATGTGTGAAGTAATTGACCTACGTCAGCATCCCACAATCGCAGGATCCCATCCTCATATCCACTGGCAAGTGTTGTACCCTTGGGTGAATACGCTACGGAAGTTATCCTATCAATATACCCTGTGAGCGTAACGATAGGTTGACCGGTATCGGTGTCCCATAAACGGACGGTTCCATCCCTACTGCCACTTGTAAGTGTGCGGCCATCGGGTGAATACGCAACCGATATCACTTCACCTGTATGCTCCATAAGCCTGGCAGTAGATTTTCCAGTGATAACATCCCATAAAAGCACAGTATTATCGCTGCTCCCGCTCACGATTGTGCGACCATCGGGTGAATAAGCGATAGAAGTCACCGAACCGGTGTGTCCTGTAAGTATGGCGACGGGTTGGTTCGTATGCGTATCCCACAATCGTATGGTGCGGTCTCTACTTCCACTGGCTATCCACCTACTATCTGGTGAGAAGACTACATCATAAACCCAACCGGTATGACCCGTTAGTGTATCAAGCAATTGACCTGTGTCGGCATCCCACAACCGGACGGTACTGTCTTCACTTCCGGTAGCAATTCGTTTGCCATCTGGGGAATATGCGACAGATGTCACCCAATCCGAATGTCCAGTAAGAATTGTTTTAAGTTGCCCGGTGTTGACGTCCCACAAGTACGCCGTGTTATCTCGACTTCCACCGACAACGGTGTTCCCGTCTGGGGAATATGCGACAGATGTCACCCAATCGGTGTGTCCAGAAAGTGGAGCGATCATTTGTTCCGTAGTAGCATCCCACAACCGGACCGTGCCATCTTCATCTGCGCTTGCCAGTGTGCGACCATTTGGTGAATACGCGACATTGGGAACAGAACCGGTATATTCTGCAAGCAGAGGGAGTTCTTCCCCGGTATCCACATTATATCCCCAAACCCCGATGCTGCTGGCGATGATAAGTTGAGTACTATCGGGGGAATAGGTTATCCCGTTTATTCTGCCCTTTCCGAGACGCGCTATAGCACCATCAGGGATGTGCCATTGTGAAACATCCTGTGCAAAACCGATGTGTTGGTTTATGATTGAAATGAGAATCAGGCTGAGTATAAAAATATAAATTTTATTCATAACTTGTCCTGGTATTTTGTAGAAATGACCTTCTGACCCTTGAGCGAAAGAGTCCTTGAATTGTGAAAGTAACAAATTACCACAATAATTATTTTTCAGACAAGAGATAGGGACGGGGACATAACCCCGCCCCCATGCTTTAGTGTTTTTGGCATGAGCCTCTACTTACTTGAGGATTAGCATCTTACGTATGGCAGAGAAATCGTCAGTTTTGAGCGTATAGAAATAAATTCCACTCGCAACAGATTCTCCTAATGCATTCGTTCCATCCCAATATGCAGCACGATCCCGAGTCTGATACAAACCCGCAGGTTGATGTCCCAAATCAAATTGACGCACCAAAGTGCCGAATCCATCATAGATGGTAATTCGCACGTCACTGGCAGTCGCCAAATGATAGGGTATCCATGTTTCTGGGTTGAATGGATTTGGATAGTTTGCCAATAATGCTGTTGTATTCGGTCTCAGTATTCTCAACATATCTTCCAATACCTGAATTCCGCGTGCGTAAGAGAACTTGTGCTGAGACAAAGACGTTTGAATCGGGCGTGTAGAAACATGTTGCTTGGCAAGTTTCAACCACTGTTCTACCTTCGTTACCGTCAGTGCTTCTGGGGAAGGGGCAGCTGCAATATTCCCCAGTCCGCTGGCAATCACAACTAAGTCTTGGATATTAACAGTGCCATCACTATTAATGTCAGCATCCGTTCCGCCGGACTGTCCGATCTGTGAAGCAACTAAGACGAGATCAAGAATGTTGACAGCACCATCACCATTTGCATCCCCTATGATTGTCTCATGTGGATATCCAGGTGTGCCGAGGCTTATATCTTCTGGCGTATCGTTATCATAACCAAGTCGGTCGTGGTATCCACTGATGATCCATGCGTTATTTCGATGTCCGAAGACAGTTGCTTTGGCACGGAACCATGCTGTATCTAAAGCGAAATCTACTGTCGTCGGTAATTTCTCTTGCCCAAAGAGGTAGTTACCCGCGCTATCTTCCCAAGCAGACGGACTCCGCAGCAGCAACATGAAATCTTCCTGTGGTAAAGTAAAAGCCTCATCATAAAGGTAGTGGTACGAAGGCTCCTCGGACGTTGCCAACGGCATGTCAGGGTCATCTGGATCGGTATTGAGGAGCAAGAGCAACTCTCCAGCAGGAAGCACTGTGCCTGTCGAAAACTCGTGGACTATGGTTGTCCCACCTGTAGAGACAATCAGATGCCACCCACTGAGATCGACATCTGCGTTGGTGACGTTTCGTAACTCTACCCAGTCGTGTGTATCGTTGGATGCATTGAAGAGTTCATTGAAAATAACAGTATCAAGTGTAAGCAAAGAAATGATATGCTCGCGTTCTGCGCTGGTAAGCGTCGGCAAAGCGTCCGCAGTAGAAGCGTTTCCTGAACCAAAACCTACAGTGGGTCGTTCAGGCATATCATTGACATTGATAGTGACAGTGAGGGTGTCAGCTACTTTTAAAAAACTCTCATTGGGGTTTAGGGTGCCATCAGAATATTTGATTATAAGTTGCACAGTATAACTGCTCTGCACCTCATAATTAAGTCTCACTTTCGTTCTTATCTGAACAGCCTCATTATTTCCCATGACAACATACTCGAACTTATCGTTATGATCAGGAAAATTGAATCTGACGATTCCAAAACCGTCTTTATTTACCAAGAACTGATAACCAACGTTTGTGCCTACAGCAGCGTTTTCATCTACGGATCGTGTAGCAGTGTCGCCTTCATCGATGAAATATGGTGCTGTATGACCAATGTGGGTTACGCCGATTACAAAGAGTCCTATCGCGATTATTAAGGTGATGGTCTTGAGATCAACCGTTCTTTCTTTCATGATAAACTCCTAAAAGATAAGATGGTTTTGCGAAATAGTAAGGTAAGAAAAATGTGACAAAACCACTATTCGTAATAAAATATTAATTTTTATATTATCTTACATATATATAAGTATATGCGCCACTATGATTATATAATATCATAATCTGAATCATAAGTCAAATTAATCTGCAAAAAATGCTTTTCTATTGACAAAAAATCCGTAATTTAGTGGTCATGAACAGAATTTGCTTGGTTGGCATTTGACAATCGCTCAGGCATCAGAAAGAATCGCGAGCACAGTTCGTTCCTACAAAAAGATTGGCGTAGTACAGAAGTTGACAATAAAAGCGAATCCTCTCATAATAGATGCAAGAAATTGTGAGGGAAGCATCGCGAGCGTGAAGAAATACCCAAGCAAAAACACTCGCTCCTACAGAAAGATGCAACAGATTATGTGAAGAATGGGGGGTATAGATATGGACATAGCAATTATTCCGTGGCAAATGGTCCTTCTGTGTGGTTTGTCCGTCTGTGTTGGTTGGGGCATACGTGGTAACTTCGGGCATGAATATGGTGCGGCACTCGCCGGTGGACTCGCTGCCATGGCAATTGCGCTGCTCTCTGGACGAGAGGATTGGTGGCGGCATGTCCACTACTTCGCGATGTTTGGGGCAATCGGTTGGTCCTTCGGCGGAAGTATGTCATATATGATGGTCGTTGGATATAGCCATTCATCGCACTCACCAACGGTGTTTTACGGGTTCGCGAATCTGTTCGTTATCGGTTTCCTATGGGCCGCCCTTGGTGGTGCTGGAACTGCCTTACCTGCGTTCCTGACGCATACCCAACTGTCCTTGCTCTTTACCCCGATCGCGGCAGTCTTCATCGGTTGGTCGCTTCAGGCGGTGATTATTGATAGAGTCCTCGCACCGAAACGGATGCAACGCCACGAAAGTCCGCTCTATTGGTACGATACAGATTGGGTGTCTGCGCTGGTGGCGATCGTCGCAGCACTGATTGTCGCGCTTTTCCGCGGCGGTTTGGACATGGGTACGAACCTTGTCCTGTATATGGGGATCTGCTGGTTCGGCGGGTTTTTGTTGTTGGTAAACGTTTGTCGCCTCCGTATGACACCACCGCGCGGAGACAACTGGGCAGGTTGTGTCGGCATGGTTATCGGGATCTTGGGATACTGTTCGCGTTATGAACTCAGCGGTGTGGCTTTCGCTACATTGATGACGGGTTTCGGAGGCGGTATTGCGTTCTCATTTGGACAATTGCTGAAACTCATCTACATTTGGGTGGGTAACAAAACGAATTGCCACACGAATTGGCACAGCGTCATGGAGCAGACCCAAGGCTTTCTGTTCGGACTTGGGATTGCAATACCGTTCGGTCTCCTTCTTAACCGAGCCCCGCTTTTGGAAACCAACCCTAATTTTCCGCAGTGGATGGAGATGTTTGCTGTGTTCACTGTGCTGATTCTGCTGACATACGTCAACTATAGGAAAGCGGCAGGGACATGGGTTGATTTGGTTGAAGGCTTACCGGAGCGGTTTTTTGGTCTGCCCGTCGTCGGTTGGTTTCGACATTCAAGAGGGTGGATAGGCTGGTTTGAACTCTTCTATATCGGCATCGGTATCGCGTGTGTATGGATTTTGTCGGTCCATTTCCGGGAGTCGCTCGCCTTTATTCCGACGAGTTGGTTGGGGAAGGGACAACTGCTCTATTTCATATTCCTATGGTGGATGGTTATCTTCAACTTTGAACGCGCTTTGGTAGGTTTCAGTCCACACCGTCTGGTAACAGAAGGCACGATTACGCTCAATGCGATTATCTGCACTCTCCTGATGGCACTCGGTCCACTATCGGTTCCGAAACAATCCGGTAGTCTCTTTTCGTTCACCGAATGGGTTTTGCAGACATTGATTTGGGGTGCCGTCGTACTGGTAGGATCAACAGTTGTTTTCGGGGGTGTAAAGCACTTGCTTTTCGGAAAGGAACACGCTGCCGGTGCGTCCCTTCATATCCGATTTGGATCTGATTCCAACGCGCCGAAAGAGAAACCGAAGGCTGGAGAACAGCATCCATAGCGGATTTGATATCAGCGGTCGGAAGGCGAGGTTAGGAAACCTCGCCAGCGGTGTGCCTGTAAGTGTTTGGAAGAGATTCGGTGCGGTTAGAAACCGCACCTACCGGATTGTTGAGATAGGGTGGGGCTGGGAAACCACACCTACTGTGATTGGAAAATTTTAGTTGTGGGTTCGGTGTTGACGATATACCTGTCCGCCCTTGATAACGACGATCGGTTCCAGTATCTGTTTGCCAATCCTAACCTGATCGTGGGCATCTACGAGTTGGAATTCACCCTCGCGCAGTTCAAAAATTACCGCATCTCCCCATGCATCGACAGCCAACGTACCTACCTGTCCTGGCATCAGGATGGTTTCTGCGGGGATACTCGTAACTTTCGCCAAGGCATCGTCAAGCGACATACCGAGATACAGGAATTTGTTGACGACATTGACGAGATCGTAAACGGGACCGTGGACATTATAGATGTGCAGGTCAGACGAGATTGTTGTCGGTTCAACACCTTGCGCCCTTGCTTTCTGAACGATATCCCAACTGAAAGAGCCGGCACCGTGTCCGACATCAAAGATAACACCTCGTTCAATCGCGTCATGGACTGAATCCCGAATTCTGCCGTTTTCGTCCAAGATACCGCATTCCATATCGTGGAAGCAGTGCGTTAAAATATCACGCTCGCCCATCAGTGCCAATATCTCGTCTATGGATTCACACCACGCGTCTTGTGGATGCACCATTATGGGAAGTCCTGCGGCATCAGCGGCTTCTCTCGCCCTATGTAACGGCAACATTTTTGCTCTCGCACCGACAATCGTCTCCCGTGTTAAACGCACCTTGACTCCTAAAATGATGTCGCGATGCTGTTCTATCATCCGGCACGCTTTTCCGACATCTGCATAGTCAGGATTTTCCAGTTCTCCGATCTCCTGCGTGAGCATCCCCTGTGAAGAGATGTTCAACTGCGCGAGGATGCGGGTGTTGCTGACGTCAATGACGTATTTACGGAAACCGGGAAACGTGTCCGCTCCCGCTGAACCCGCATCAACAACGGTTGTTGCGCCGCGTGCCAAGCAGGTAGGATCCGGTTCGATTCCGAAATGGCTGACACCGTAGAAGACGTGCACGTGCAAGTCGATTAAGCCGGGTGTGACGAAACATCCTTCAGCATCTAATACCTCCCGTGCCTCAGATGTCGGTATATCGTCGCTGATTGCTGAGACGCGCCCATTCGCGAATGCCACATCTTTGCGCGCATGGATACCCTGTGCGGGATCGACTACGGTTCCGTTTTTAATGATGAGTTCATAATTCATGTGCGAAGTCCTTAGAATGTGCTTTCACGATTTGTAATCGGACACCACCGCGCCATCAGCAGATAGTCAAACAGTGCCGACTCCGCCTCTGGGGTATCGATTCGTTTCAGTGCCAAGACAACGTTGTCTCGGACGTATCGGTTCTCGTCACTGAATGCCGTTGCCAACACTGGAATGGCATCGCTTGAAGCGGGTCCAATCTGTGCTAATGCTAACGCCGCCTCAAACCGTGTTTGTCCGTCGGGATCACTCGCAAGCATATCAGCCAGAACGGGCACAGCGGGAGCGGCAATGGGTCCTAAGCCTCCGAAGGCTTCGGCGAGATAGCGGCGGACCTCATCACATTCGTCCTTCGTGCGTTCCATCAATGCTGGGATAGCAGATTCCGCTGGATTCCCTATTTGTGCCAAAGCGTAGGTAGCTTCGACGCGAACAACGTCTTCAGTATGTTGCAACGCTTCGCTCAGGGCAGACACAGCAGGTTCACCGACCGCAGCGAGTGCGTACGCGGCCATCCGTCGCATGATTTGGTCTTCAACGGAGAGTGTTTCAATGAGTTGGGGAACAGCCGGTGCTCCAATCGATCCGAGTGCGTACGCGGCGTTCAAACGGACAGGCTCATAAACATCACACAGTGCCTGGATGAGGTGTGGAATTGCTTCTGCGGAGGATTCACCCAACATCCCTAAGTCATCAGCGGCACGGGAGCGAACAGCGGCATCGTCATCACTTAATGAAGTGATGTGCTTCGATAAGTTTCCATTGGAAACAGGCTGTGCTGCACTTCCGTTGGACCCGCCTGCTACCCAATTCCAGACATGCCGCCATGTCCCTTGATGCACAGGGGTTGCTGAATCAGCATCTTTTAGTTTCCAGTGTGGATCCGTTACGTTCCACTCCGGTCCCTGAGGTGCGTCCATCCGAACGAACTGAAATTTCATCATGTAACGCGTTTTGTCCGTCTGGTTCGCCATGGCACGATGCCAGAGGTCGAAATGGATAATCGTTAGGGTGCCTGCTTCGCCACTGAGTGCTAACTCACCATCATTATCTTTCGTGATACGCGTATCGTAGTACTGCGTTCTCGGTAAGACTGCGGAGGGTCCAATTTCGAGCGGTGAGTCTTGGGGATAGTAGAACGCCATCGCCCAACGGGGACAGTGGTGGCGTACCTTCTGATAACCCCAGTAACTATCCTTATGGAACCCCTGCCCATCACTGTGCGGACGATTCTGATGAGGGTGCCGATGCGAATGCATGGCGTAATTCTCGCCCAGAATACTCGTAAACGCGCCACGGACAGCGGGTTCTTCAAAAACGGCTTGCAATTCGGGGACGCGCGGCAAGATGTTATTGCCTAAGTTCCCTTCTTTCTCAGTGAGTTCCTGTGTTTTGCGATAGATCGTTTCATGGAAACTTCGGGGCAGATCGGCTTTTACGGTGAGATGCCCATTGACAATAAATTCCCGCATCTGCGCGTCGGTGAGTTTATGGCTTTCCTTTAACTGTGAATGTGTTTGCATGGTCAAAACTCCGTTTAAGGGTTGTCAGTTGTCAGTCAAAACAGAAACCGTCAGAGGTGGGGATTCGGGGATCCCTCATACATGAGAACTAAATAGACCTACTTTTATTTTACTTGACATGAATTTATTTGTCATCTATTTTATTACTTAGTTTTCAGTTATCAGGAAAGACCGTAAATAAGGGAAGTCGTAAAACTGGATGACGGAGGCGAATTAATGGGAATTTTATCAAAGGATCAGCGTAAACAGTGGAAGACAGAGGGCTACTTCGTTTTGAAAGGAGTGCTCTCTTCCGAAGAAGTCCAAGCATTGAGAGCAACGGTAGATGAAATGGATGCGGAGTTTCGGAAAGGCGAAAATGTCACTGCCGATTCTGCTTTCGATAAACGAAATGTGATGGAAGACAACGATATTTTCGTAGATCTGATGGATCACCCTGTGACATTTCCGATCGTGCGCGAGTTGATGGGGGACTATATCCAACTGAGTATGTCGGAGGTGATCGTGCGTCCGCCGAATCCCAAAGACCAAGGGTATCTGCATACGGACGGTGGACAGGCGATGCGAACCATTCGGGTCAGCAGATCGAGTTCACCCCTGCAAGTCAAAATCCATTATTTTTTGACGGATCTTGAGGAGCCGGACAGCGGAAACTTTACTGTCGTGCCGGGGAGCCATAATCGGACGTTTCCAGAAACGGGTGTCAAGGACGGTCCCTATATTCCTGAAGCGGTGCAGTTGTGTGTGAAAGCAGGAGATGCCGCTGTTTTCCCGCATGCGTTGTGGCACGGTGTTGTCGCAAACCGATCGGAACACGCCCGAAAAACGCTAATCTACTGTTACAGCCATCATTGTTTCCGCCCGTTCGACTACGAAAAGGCAACACCTGAACTCATGGAGCGATGCACGCCGCGTCAACGTCGGTTAATCGGGGATATCGGGGACTGGCGACCGGGATCGTATTTCTATTCGCCGGGTGATCAGGAAAAGTTAATCAGTGGGTTAGCGGAAGAGGATAGTTAGTCCCTTGCTTGGTTTCAAATTTCGGGTGTCCAATTTCGTTTGTAGTAGGGCAACTATGCGCAAGTCGCGTGTGGACTTGCGGGACAATGCCCGTTATTGAGTGGAAACGTGCGATGAATCGCACTACTACGAACCAACCCTTAAATTCAAGATGGATGAAACACTAATCGATTTCGATGACAACGTACTGTTGTTCGACGGTGACGGGGAAGGTATCAGCGACATAGGGACCTTTCTCGCGCCCAGAATTGGACGCTTCGATGTCCTCACCGCTCTCAACCTGGACTTCGTACCTTCTGACGCGTCGTTGGGCGGGACTCCACCAAGATTGTCCGGTTTTGATGTCGAATTCCCAACTGTGCCATGGGCATCGGAGAATTTCACCTTGTCGGGTATAGTTATAACTGCCCGGCATGGGGGACTCTAAAAATCCAGTGACCAGCCCACTGCACAAGGGTCCGCCTTGGTGTGGGCAACTATTACGGATCGCGAAATACTCGCCATCAATATTAAAAACACCGATGGAACGACCGCCGATATCGACGATTTTCCGTTCACCGGGAGGAATTTCATCTGGGGTTGCTACTACGTATTTAGGCATGTGGTTATTGGTTATCAGTTGTTAGGAACCCCAACCCCCTAAATCCCCCTTATTAGAGGGACAGGAAGTCAGAAGGAAGTCAGTTAAGAGTCGGGATTCGGAGATCCCTCCTACCGTTAGGAGTTAGTTATCAGTTATCAACAGTCAGTGATGGATTGGCGCGCTTTGTAAGCGCGCCTACCTATTTTAAGAGGAAATCCTCACTACAGCTTATCAAACGCGTAAAGTTCGCGGGCATTCTCTGACAAGATCTTACGTCGCAGTTCCGGCTTCAGGAAACTGGGTAAAGCACGGTCAGGCGAATCGAAATCCCAATGCGGGTAATCGGAAGCGAACATGAGTTTGTCGTTCATATCCATCTGCTCAAGCATCTGCTCGAAATACTCGCGTTTCGGTGGCTCTTCCATCGGTTGTGTGCTGAGCCAGAAGTGATCTCGGATGTATTCCGAGGGTTTCCGTTTAAGGTCAGGCACTTCCACGCGCAACCTCTCCCATGTGGCGTCAAGTCTCCACATCAGCGGTGGCAGCCATGCAAACCCACCTTCGATGAGGACAATCTTGAGTGTCGGAAAACGCTCAAATACACCTTCCATGACGAAACTGGTGACTTGGGTATGGAAGGCTTGTGGCATACCGCCATGATCTTCAATGTAATAGGAGGGCCACCCGGCACCTGTAATGGGACCCTGATTGCCTCCGAAGTGGATAGCGATGGGTAAGTCATACTCGCAGGCGGCTTCGTACATTTTCCAGTATCTTCGATTTCCAAGCGGATCCCTCGTCCGTGCGAGGAGCAAGAGTTGAACAAACGCTGGGTTGGGACCGCAGCGATGGACTTCCTCAGCCGCAAGGTCTCCATCCTCATAAGGCGGAACAATAGAGGCGCGTAAGCGTGGGTCAACTTCTACCCAATCGGCGACCTGCCAATCGTTGACTGCCCGTGCGAGTGCATCACCAAATTCAAGATTCAACTGTTCACCAACAGGCATAAGCGGGGTAAGCACGCCATACTCAATATCGAATGCGTCCAACAATTGCTCCTGCATGAACCCCAAATCCGCACCCGGGGCGAGTCCTGAGGGGGGCCAGGCATCCCGCCGTGCGGCATTCAGGAGTGCCCGTGGATAATAGCCGCCGATACGGCCTCGGAGCCCGAAAGTCTTGTAGTGCTCCTGCCACCGCTCAGATAGATAAGGGGATAGACCGCCTGGTGGGACAGAGTTATGGACGTCGCAATCAATCACTGACTTTGCAATATGGGCTTGCGAGCTGCGACCTACATTAGAACGTTTCGTCGCTGTGTTTTTCATTGCGTTTTTCTCCAAAAGACTTAAAAAGTGAAAATGGACTAAAGTTGATAAAAGTCACGGGCGTTCTCGTGTAGAATTTTACGAGCGAGTGTGCCCGGTAGTTCTGTCGGGAAAGCATCGTTGGGCGTATTAAACTGCCAATGTGGATAATCCGTTGAAAACATTAGCATTTCATCGGATTCCAATTGCCCGATAATTTGAAGTAGTTGCTTCGGAGTCGGTGGGGCATCAATAGGTTGTAAAGTAAATCGAATGTGCTTACGCATGTATTCAGAGGGCGGACGTTTCACCCAGGGGGTGTTGCTTCGGAGCCCCCGCCACTCTTTATCAATCCGCCACATAACAGCGGGCAGCCACGTAAAACCACTTTCAATCAGAACGACACGCAGTTCAGGGAACTGGTCGAAAACGCCTTCCGCAATGAGGCTAATCACCTGTGCTTGGAAGACCTGTGTCATCCCGCTATATTCCTCTATAAATGTAGAGGGCCAGCCAGTCGCAGACGGCTGAGTACCCGGAGCACCGCCGTACTGGATGCCGATCGCGAGGTTATTTCGGACAGCGGCTTCGTAAATCGGGTGGTAAATGCGGTTACCATAAGGGATACGTGAACGGACAGGAAGTATCGCTTGGACAAACCCCGGATGATCGCCAACTCTCTCAATTTCCTTCGCAGCGAGATCTGGAAGTTGGCTTGGAATCACAAGGGAAGCACGGAGTCGAGGTTCGGGATCGAGCCAATATTCTATCTGCCAATCGTTTACTGCTTGTGCGATAGCTTCAGCGAGATCGGGGTTGTGGACGCTTTGCACGCGATAGGCACAATTGAGAATACCGTATTCGAGATTCCAAGCATCAAGTAGGTGTTCACGGACATGTTTGAGATCCACATCCCACGGGGACGGTGCATCGGGATGCGTCGTTAGCGGTGCCTGACGCGGATAATCATTTGCATCGGGACCTCTAAATCCGGAGTTACTACAATAGTCGCACCAGAAATCAGACATGTAAGGGAAAAGCGTCTGTAAGGTTGGGACTTCGTTATGGATATCGCAGTCGATAGCCTTGACGCCTGCTTGGACGAAATGTGGGGTATCCTTACTTTCCATCTACCTCTCCTTGATTTGACACAAACAATGGGGCGTACTGGATTTGAACCAGTGACTTCTACCGTGTGAAGGTAGCGCTCGTACCCCTGAGCTAACGCCCCACGCGGGATATGGGCCCACTAGGACTCGAACCTAGGACCAGCCGGTTATGAGCCGGCGGCTCTGACCACTGAGCTATGGGCCCCCTTTATCGTAATTTCCAGTGTAAAAAATTATATCATATTTCGCATTAAATTTCAAATATTTTAATAGTCAGCAATCAGCAGTCAGTAAACGTAGGTTGGGTTGAGCGGTAAAGGATCAAAAGTCTTGTAGTTTATACCGAACATGTCAATTTTCAATTACCCGTTCTTGGAGGTGGTATAGCGAAACCCAACACACCAAACGCTTAAGGAACCAGAATGCGTTGGGTTTCACTCGTGGTTTGGGACTTTCGGATTTCTATCTGTCGGCTGTAAATCCTCTGCTTTGGATATTTTTAGTAAGTTTTCGTTCAACCCAACCTACAAGAATCTGTTTCCCCACAACGACGTTAGCTGCTAATGAACAAAATCCCGGAGTTTGCGGCTGCGTCTTGGGTGGCGTAACTTCCGAAGTGCTTTCGCCTCAATTTGCCGGATTCGCTCGCGTGTTACCTCGAAAATATTGCCGACCTCTTCAAGTGTCCTTGGATAACCGTCCTCAATCCCAAAACGGAGCGAAATCACTTTTCTTTCGCGTTCGTTTAGTTCGGCAAGAACTTCTTGAATCTGCTCTTTGAGTATATTTAATTCCGCTTCTTGGACAGGGGAAGGAGAGTCAACATCCATAATGAAAGCACCGAGCGGGTTCTCATCCTCTTCACCGATCGGGGTATCTAAGGAGGCTGTTTCAGGTGCGACTGCTAAAGCCTCGTTGACCTTACTGGCGGAGATCCTGAGATCGGTGGCAATCTGTTCAGCTGAGGGTTCGGTGCCCAACTCCTGTAAGAGTGAGCGTTGGACACGCCTGATTTTGTTAATCCGCTCGTGCATGTGGACAGGGATACGAATCGTGCGTCCTTGGTCAGCGATAGCCCGTGTGATACCTTGTCGAATCCACCATGTCGCATAGGTGCTAAATTTATATCCGCGCTGATAATCAAATTTGTCCACTGCTCGCATCAACCCGATATTTCCCTCCTGGATTAAGTCGAGAAATTCAAGCCCAGATGCGCGGTGCCTATGTTTCTTGGCGATGCTGACAACAAGTCGAAGGTTCGCTTCAACAATCGCCATCTTTGCGTCTTGCGCTTCGGATTCACCCTTGTCAATCTGCCCTGTGAGGGTCTTGAGTCGTTCCCGGGGCACACCAATTTCGGTCATGTGCTGGCGGATATTGCGTTGTAAACGAACGATGTTTATGTATGCGGACTTTGCCGCGTCGGTTTCAAATTGATGAGCAGTTCCGTTGCTTCCGTTAAGCCATTCATCAGGGATAGCATGTATCTGCTGAAGGTACTGGATTTCACGTTCCCATGTGCTAATCTGATCCTCGGCTTGTTTGACGAGGTCAGAGATTTTAGAAATCTCCTCTCGGTCAATCTTAAGTTCGTCAAGCGTTTTAATGAGGTTGGTCCGCGTTTTTGATTTCGCAGCGGTTTTCCCACCGTTTTCAGTAGACGGAGGTGGGGTAGCAGTCAGGCGTTCCATCTCCAACTTCTCAAGTACACCCAGTGCTTTTTTGACTTGCTCGCGTAACTTCCGTTCCTTATTCTGGGTCGAAGTACTGGAAACAGGCATATCGATAATATCAGAAGCACGCTTTTTCGCCGTGACAATTTTATAGAGCAGCTTCCGAACCTCTGTAATGGCAAGTGCTGTGCCGAAGGTTGCTTCATGAGCCGTACGATGTCCTGCCTCAATCTGTTTGGCAAGTTCAACCTCTTGTTTCTTATCAAGGAGTTGAAATTTCCCCATTTCGCGCATGTACACTTTCACAGAATCGTCCGTGTAACCTGTGCTTGAGGCGACTATTTCTGCCATGTCATCTTCGTATCCAAGTTCATCATTGCCATCGGTATCCAGATAATCAAGAGTAGGATGATCCTTTAAATCCATCATCAACTCCCTCCTTCATTTGGGTTTTCACCACGAGTATCCACAGTATCACGATTGTGCCAGGCACGTCTCTGGTTTGAGAGTTTTACCAATTCCTCAAGGGTTTCCCGTTCATCTGCCCCCTCAGCGAGTGCGTGCGAGCGAACACGCTGCTCAAGATCTCGCAAGAGGAAATGCTGTAGTTTTTTAAGACACCCTTCCACGCGTACCCGTAGATTCGGTGGAGGTGTTTTCTGTAGAACCGCGCTTGAAATGAATGCGCTCAGTTTTTCGTCAGGGCATTCATTAATTAGGGTTTGGATATCTACAGTCTCGTCGTCCGTAGAAGCTTCCCATAGCAACTGTGCGATTCTAACGAAGTTAGGTTCCGTGAAACTTTGATGGTCAAATTGAGATTTGACATAGGAGATTAACGTCGGACTTTGGATTAATGCTTCAATCAATTGACGTTCAATTTGTGCGCGGGGTGTCAATCTCTGGTTATTCGCCTTGGTTCGCCGTCTCTGATTGGCAACCGGAGCCTCTTTGAACCCTACATCCCGTAATTCCTGCCAAAGCACGGATTCCTCGACATGGAGTTCCCTTGCCGCGTATTTGATGTATTCGTTCCGTTCCACGCGATTTTCGAGATTCAGGAGTGTCTCCACTATCTCTTTAACGACCCGGGTCTTTACATCAATCCGATGAATGTCCTGCCGTTGGATGGCGGCTTGAATTTGAAATTCGATGAGATTGATCGCTTTGTCTGTGAGTTCTGTGAACGCGGCAGCCCCATGTTGTCGCGTAAATGAATCTGGATCTTCTCCTGTGGGTAACAGGGCGATGCGCACCCGCAATCCCTCTGCGAGCAGTCGGTGCAACCCGCGTTGTGCGGCTTGGAAACCGGAGGCATCCCCGTCATACACAATGATAACTTCCGGTGCAAATCGCTTCAACAAGTTCGCATGATTTTCACTCAGTGAGGTACCAGAAGACGCCACTACATTTTCAATTCCAGACTGAAAAAGCATCAAAACGTCCATGTACCCCTCTACAAGAAGTGCATGTTGCTTTTTGTAGATAGACTGACGCGCTCTGTCAAGGTTGTAAAGAATATTACTCTTATCATATAGAACTGTTGCGGGAGAATTCAAATACTTTGGCTGATGTTCTTCGGAAAGCGAGCGTCCACCAAAGCCGACGGGTACACCCCGTTCATTGGAAATCGGAAAAAGAATCCGGTTCCAAAACCGATCCTGCGGACCTCGATCTTCATCCTTAATTAGCCCAGCATCAATGAGTTGCTGGATCGTAAAACCTTTATCTGTTGCGACTTTAATAAGCTCGCGATGCCCAGACTTTGCGTAGCCCAATTGGAAGGAACGGAGTGTTTTCAGTTGGACACCCCGGTGCTTGAGATACTGCATCGCCGACGCGCTTGCTCTATCAATCAGCAATTGGTTATGGTAATATTCCACAGCAAACCGATTGAGGTCTTCTAAAGATGTGAACCGTTTTCGATCAGCACTTCCGCGGACATCTTGATTCGGTAGGTCGATATTCAGTCTACCGGCTAACCACTCCAGCGTCTCCATGAAGTTTTTACCTTCATGTTTTTGCACAAAAGAGATAACATTGCCACCCGTTTGACATCCAAAACAGTAGAACATCTGCTTTTGCGGTGAGACCGTGAAGGAGGGGGTCTTTTCATCGTGAAACGGGCAGAGTCCTTTGTAATCTCGACCTGCGGGACGCAGGACGATACCAGACTCAGAGATGACTTCAACGATATCGCTTCGGTTCCGAATCTCATCAATGGTTTCGCGTGGCACAGAGCCTCTTGTTTGTGGACTGTTCACGGTGAATCTGCCTTTATGTATTATAGTGACCCGTTTTCTTCAAACTCGGTGCGGTTGAAAACCGCACCTACCGCGGTTAGTTAGGATACAATTTTATTGCGACCTCACTCTTTGAATGTGACGACGGTTACGCCTTCACCGCCTTGACTGAGTGGTGCAAGTTGATACTTGGTTACGCGCGGATTCTCACGCAACTCGCCATGAACGGCTTTTCGCAATGCCCCGGTCCCTTTGCCGTGAAGGATACGAACTGTCGGGATACCCGCGAGATACGCATCATCAAGATACTTATCGGTTAAGTCCAATGCCTCTTTTACAAGCAGTCCTCGGATATTAAGCTCACTACTAATTGTGTTGGATTTACTGTATTGGATATCGAGGACAGACGTTGAGAGGTTTGATGTTTCTTGTTTTGGATGGACAGAATCGATTTCGTGGTAGGCGGCTTGCGTTTGCATATTCCCAACCAGAATCTGAAGTGGCGTTTTACCGCGCGGTTTAATAGCCGTGACTTCTCCAAATCGGTTGAGTTTCTTGACTCTGACCTTATCACCGACATTAACTTTGAGCGTCGGTTGTTTCGTCTGTTTTTTCGGAGGTTCTTTCTTGAGTGATTTTTTGGCAGCCTCTATTTCTGAGAAAGCGTTTCGGATACTGTCTTTAGAGGCTTGTTGCCTGCGAATATCAGCGACCAGTTTCTCTATGGTTTTGCGTGCGTTGGCGACGATATTACGAGCTTCACTTTCAGCCTGCTGTTTCAAGGTATCCCGTTGGGTTTCAAGGGTTTGAAGGAGGTGTGTATGTTTCTCGGATGCGACTTCAGCTTCTTGAATTTTTTTCTGCAAGCGTGCGCGTTCTGTGTCCAATTCATCTTGTGTTTGCTGCAAACGCACGAGGAGATCTTCAACAGCCACGTTATTATTCCCCAAATGCGTTTGTGCTTCCTCAAGAATCTCAGAGGGGATCCCGAGTTGTGAGGCAATTTTTATGGCATTGCTACTTCCGGGTATACCTATCTGCAGTCGGTAGGTCGGACGTAGGGTTGTCCAGTCAAACTCCATTGAAGCGTTTTCCATACTTTGTTGTGTATGGGCATACGCCTTGAGTGCACCATAGTGCGTCGTGACAATAGTATTCACCTGTCTCTCTCCGAGCCAATCAAGGAGTGCCATACCGAGGGCAGTCCCTTCGCTGGGATCTGTTCCTGCACCGATCTCGTCCAACAACACAAGCGTATATGCCGTATATTCGGCGTACTCGATTTTCTGAAGCATCTCCGCAATCTTGGTGATATGTGAGGAGAAAGTACTCAGACTCTGTTCTATGCCTTGGTCATCGCCAATGTCAGCGAAGATATGGTCGAAGATAGCAACCTGACTCCCGCGTTCTGCTGGAATATGCAAACCCGATTGTGCCATGAGTGCTAAAAGCCCAACCGTTTTGAGAACAACAGTTTTGCCACCGGTATTCGGACCCGTGATAATCAGTGTATTGAACTCCTCGCCGATATGAATATTTGTTGGAACAACGTCCGTCGGTAGATTTTCATCTCTATCGGCATCGGCATCCGACTTCCGTTCGTTCTGAAGATGGAACTCCAATAAGGGATGCCGCGCCTCAATCAATTCGACAACGCCGCGGGTATTCAGTTTCGGTTCAACGGCGTTTAGGGCGAAACTAAAACGTGCCTTTGCGTTCAAGAAATCGAACTCTGCCAACAGATCCAAAGACAGTTCTAATTCGTGCAGGTTGTCGCGCACGCGATCTGTGAGTTCGAGGAGGATGCGTCGAATTTCACGTTGTTCGGCTTCAGCGGCTTCATGGAGTTCATTGTTCATCTGAACGATGTCCAAAGGTTCTACAAAAAAGGTTGCACCGCTTGTGGATTGCCCTTGAACGACACCTCGGAAAGACGAACGTGCTTCCTGTTTTATTGGGATGACATACCGGTTGTTCCGTGAGGTGATAACCTGCTCTTGAATTGCTTTTTGGTGTTCTGGTGAACGCAGCGTCGATTCCAGTTTTTGGTGTATATTTTCACGAAGGCGCGACAATTTGCGACGGATGGCACGTAATTCAGGACTTGCGCGATCCAGCAAGACCCCTTCAGCATCGATGCAGTAACGAATCGCTTCAACTAACTCTGGAAACACAGGTAATGCATCGACAATAGCAAAGAGGTTGGGAAACTCTTCTCGGTCGCGTTTCTCAAAGGTACGATGGATGTCCGCGGGAATCTGTGCGACCTTTCGGACATCAAGAAGTTCCTCAGCATTTAAGAGCGCGCCTACCTTCGCAGCGTGGGTTAGCGACGCTCGGATATCCTTTAAACCGTTCAGCGGTATGCCGCCATGCTCTTCATGAAAAGTTTTCGCCTCACTACACAACGTGAGTAGATAGCGAACTTTGTTGACATCCGTAGATGGTGCGAGCGTGTCAACACGCGCCGTCCCGAGTTGAGAAGCGGTGTACTTTTTGAGAAGCGCTCGGATTTTGTTGTATTCTAACGCTTGTTCAACACTGGATACCACTTTTTAATTATTCCTTGCGGCTTTTTAATTATTCCTTGCGGTTCGGTCAGGTGGGTTTGACAGATAATGTGCCTCTCCGTAGACCCGCCCTCCGCTACGCTTACGGGCTACGGTTTTCCATTCTATACTAAGACGGCAGCCTGCAACAATGGCGCAGGCGGATATAACAGAAAAACGAAAACCCACAGAAGACTTCATTTAACGCCTTGCGAACATTTAAAAATTCTTGCGCTTGAGGTTACCCCAAGTCGTGACTAACTTTTCTTGCGGTTCGACGGGTAATATACTCCCATCGCGCAACCAAGCAACGACAAAGACGCTCCCATCAACCTCGACTATGACTTCGGTTTCACTGGTAGCGAAATCATAGAGATAGATGGAACCCCATCGGGAATAGGCCATAAAGTCTCCTTCAGGCGACCAATCTGCCCAATAACCGGTGGCTTTGTCCACATCAAACAGGGTCTCAATTGTTTTAGTTTCAACGTCGACTGTGCAGAACGTATCGAATTCTCTATTCCATCTGAGGAAGAGGATACGTTGTCCATCGGGTGCCCACACCGGATAAAAGTCTTTATGGAGTTCGGTCAAGAGTTCTATCTCTTTTGTCTCAACGTCTAAGAGGTAGAGATGTTCCAACCAGCCGGGTCTGGAAAGCGAGAAGGCGATCCGTTTACTATTCGGTGACCAGGACATTCCCCAAAATGAATAGGGCCATCCTTGGTGTGGCACTGCTGTCATAACATCCATCTCACCGCTGTCAATATCCAGCACCCAAATCTGATTGTCTTGAGGAAGCTGGTCTATTGTCCAACCGTTGAAGGCGAGTTTTTTGCCATTCGGAGAAACGGAAAGAAACCGATACGTGCCAGCCGATGGCGTAATCAACTTCTTATTCTTTGGATTTTCGGGATTAACGGAATAAACATTAGAGTGCCCAGCATCGCGTTGGATGAAATAGAGGAGTTCTCCGTTCGGACCCCACGAGGGATACATACCTTTGACGTTTAAAGGTATGGCTCTTAAATCTTTAGTACCTTTGATTGCTGTTGTATAGAGATTCCAATCGAAGCGCCCAAGGTTTTCATCGAATCCGTTGACTGCATACGCGAGATTTCCTGTCAGTGCCGCTTCGCCTAATGATATAAACGGGATAAAGGTTAAAAAAAACACTCCCAAGAGGGCGAATCCCACAGTTTTGGAAGCGAAAGAAGGTGGACGACCATATTTATAAAACATTATTGCGGCTCCTTAAAATAGCGATAAAAAAATGTTGGTAAACCTACAAATTACTGGGAAGATTCAAGACGTTTGTAGTGGAGCAATGCGTTCTCGTAAAGACGGCGGCTTAATCCGAGTTTTTCAAATTCAACAACCAGGTCGTAGCTGTAGAGTGCTGAATTTTCTCTGCCCTCGTCGTCGGCACGACGGGCGTTTTGAATGTTATTTATAATTGTCATCGCTTGTTTTTCAAAACTTCCAATCTGTTTTCGGAGTTCCGAGGACAACCCACCCTGAATGTCTTTGCTGACTTTATAGGAGCGAATCGCGTCGGCATACGCGACATAAGCGTCATAATAGTGTTTTTCGGTTTCCAGTTTCTCCGCATTTGAGAGGTCCAACGGTTCACTGATGGCAGCGATAACCACTTTTGCTTCCTCAATCGCTTCAAGGCTTTTTTGTGCAATACCTGTTTCAAGTGTTGTTCGGAACTCATCCATAATCTCTTTATATGCGGCACGCGCTGCATCAAGGTCCTCTAACTTTTCATAAACAATTGCCTGATTAAATTTGGCTTCGGCAAGGACGAACTTTCGAATCTCTGGCGAGAGTTCGGGTGTGGGCGGGAATGCTTTTGCCTGGTAGGCAGTGATGGCTTTTTCGTAGTTGTTTTCCTGTTCGTAAGTGTTGCCGACTGCCTTTTGCGCGTATAGGCTGTACATCTGATTTCCGGGTTGATGGTTTTCGATGACCTGTTGGAATTGTGAGCGCGCTTCTGCGTAGTTGCCCTGATAATAGAGTGAACTTGCGTATTGATACCGTGCCTTGTCAGCGAAAGCGGTATTCGGATATTTCTCAAAGACCTGTTGAAGCTGCGTCTGTGCGGTTGCGAGAGATTCTTCACTTTCCGCTAATTTCTCCGCATCGAAAAGGCTCGCTTCAGCGGTTCGATAGGCTTCGGTGGCTTCGCGCAATGCGATCGTTGCTTCGGCGCGACGGTTCTCCTGATTCTGATAATATGCCGCATAGCCTGCGACAGCAATAACAACTATTCCTACTACAATGACGATCGTTCGCAGATTCTCTTTAAGGAACTGGTAGGTTTTCAGAAGCCCTTCAATAAATTTATCTTCTTGGATTTCTTCTTTCGTCAATCGTTGGTCTCGTGCCATGGGTTTCCTCAATTTTAGGCGATTTTAAGTCAAACAGAACTTACGCAAAATGAGGCGTTCCGTCTATTACGACGGTAGCACTTGTAGATGTAAGTGTGAGTTAGCGACTCCTTACATAGCACAAACTGACAGTTTATGCTACAGTGCGTAAGTCCTATCAAATATTCAAGTGCGCAAATATACGAAGCGGGTGACGGGAATTGAACCCGCGACCCTCAGCTTGGGAAGCTGACGCTCTACCGCTGAGCTACACCCGCATTAATGGTATTATACCATATCCGCTTGGCGTTGTCAATGTTGCGAAAATTAAAAGTTAGAGTCACTCGGTTTTAGAAATTTACCGGATGTCCAGACTAACAGACAATCAATGTTTTTCCCACTACGAATGAATGTGTTTGTAGTAGTGCGATTCATCGCACGTTCTAATGGTGTATTGACGGGCAATAAATTGCCCTACTACGAACCAAGAGTTAAAATGAAAAGCGGGCGTTGGCACGGTAAAGAATCACGGTTTGCAAGTTTCGCCAGATGCCCGCTTTTCCGTATGGTCGAGGCACGCGGACCGTTCGGACGGTCCCGGTTACGCCGAAATACCTATTGCAACTTGTCCAACTCGCCCAGAACTTGCTCAGCTGACAGCGTATTGTCGGGTGGAGCCGCTTCGACGTGTTTAAAGGCGATATTCCCAGACGCATCAACGATAATAACACCACGTGTCGTAATACCGACATCTTCGAGTGCCATACCGAATTGCTTAGAAACTGCAAGGTTCATATCTGCGAGGAGCGGGAAATCGACACCTCCGAGCACTTCGCTCCATGCTTTATGGGCAAACGTCGAATCGCGATTGATTGCGATGACTTCACTGTTTTTCGCTTGAATCGCCGACAAACTTCCGTTGAAATCTGGCACCTGTTCAGCACAGACTGGGGAAAAAGCGAGCGGGTAGAAAAGAACTACCAAATTTTTGCCTGCGTAGTCGCTCAATGAAACTTCAACATCTTCTTGGTTAACTGCACCCGTAAGTGTGAAATCCGGTGCAGCACTCCCTACATCTGCCATGAAAATTCCTCCTATCGCGCCTGAAAAACGCGTTTAGATAATGAGAGTTTTCTTAAAAAATGTTACACCCGTGTAACATTAGGGTTACATAAATTATCGGTATAAAACCTAATACCTGTAAGGGTTTATCGGTATTTCTTGTGCGGCTTCCCGCGCGGAAAAAATAATTTTTTGCGAAAAATGTAACATTCTGAGAATGCAGTAATATTTATGATGTCCTGAGGAGGAATTCGGGGTTAAAAACCCCTCCCACGCAAGTCTCAGAATCCATGCGGCAGTATCACTGAGTTTTTAGTGTTGCCCACGACACGGCAAGTTTTCCTCTGGGTTCAATTGCCGTAAGAGCGGCAGTCGTGGAACTGTTCACGCTGACGTCATCAAAACTGGCTTGGGTATCCCACGTCCAGACCCCGACTTTCCCAACGGGGTAAGTATCATCAACAAAGACACCCTGCTCTATATCGTTAATAGCAACGGCGATACGACTCCCCTCAACGACGACGCGGAGTGTGAACCATTCGTTGCGCGTAATCGTAAGACCAATAGGTTCTATGTCGTGTTCGATTTCGTCGCGTGCTTCAAACCCGTCTTTAAAAGCGGTGCTGCGCTTGTGCCGCCACAACTCAGACTTATTCTCTTTTGGGCAGATGAGGTACACATAGTACTCAAATTCATTTTGCGCCCGGAAAACGATACCACCCCAGTGCCCGTCATCAACACGGACCTTTGCTTCCAGCGTGTGGTCTGTCCATTCTACCCCGTTAACCAACGCCTTCTGTGCTTCACCATAGCGCATCGTTTGTTTATAGATGCCTTCTTCGACTTCCCAACTGCCGTTCGCGGGAGTCCAATCGGAGGCATTGTTATCAAAGGTCCAAACGTGTTCTTCAGCCGTTGCAAAAGGAACGATATAGAGACTGAGGCAGATCAAAGAAAGTGCGAGTCGACTTTTCATAACGTCCATCTCGGTCGGCAGTTTTCGTTAAATCAACTTAAAATAGGGCGAATCCATTTAGGTTTCGCCCTATAATCAAGAACCTATTTCCGTTTAAGCTTTGCCCACTGCGTGGCGAGTTTTCCTTGAGGTACAACGTCGAGACTCTCGGGTTCCATTCCGTTGACTTCAGCTTCAGTCAACGCGACGGAGTAAATTCGGGATTCCTCAATGTGTGCGTTAAGATCTCCAGGACCCCCGAGTCCGTTTGTATGCCGTTTACCCCAAATTATTTCAGCATCACCTGTGGGCCAAGTTTTGATCTCACCTTTTTCATAACTTCCAAGACTCTTACCGTTGCGGTATCCGGTAATCTTGTAAGTTCCACCCTTATCTTCGTAAGTGAAGGCTAAATAGACCATTTCGCCTTCTTTCTTTTCATTGTGCGCTTTTGGGAAGTCCTCAGTGCGATGGAACCAACTGCTACCGGACATCCATTGATTCGGTTGGCGTTCAGCATAGACGATGGCGTTGAACTGGTCTTCTGTCGCTTTATCTAACGTGAGTGCTGAGCCTTTGGTTGCGGCGAGGTTGTCCAGCGCGACCCATGTCATCAAAGTCTTCTCTTCGATGTCGGGTCCGCTGTATTCAAGTGCGTGTGCCCATTTCCCAGTCTCAACAATCAACTGACCGCCTTTAAGCTCGGCACCGTGGAGATCTATATCGTCCCAGTTTCCGATCTCGTCTTTTTCGCTATCAAATAACCACCATCCAAGCAGATTGTCTTCTTGGGCACCTGGATCTGCGAAGACTACGGGTGCCGAGAGGCTCAACATCAGCAGGACAGCACAGATGTAATAGACTTTTACTCTCATTGTAAATTGCTCCTCTTTAACTTCAAATTGAGGTTGAGGGCGGGTAGATTCTGTCAGGGGCAGGAAAGCAGGTTATACTTCCACCCGCATAGATAAAAAAATTTGTATATAATTATAACACATCGTCGGCGCAAAAGCAAATGAATTTTGGGTGTCAGCTTGCCTCGCAGTGAGTGTTATTATTATAGGGGCGTACCCTCCGAATCGCGACCTAACCCACTGACAGTCGGGAATCGGAGTTCCCTCCTACAGAAGAGATGTACACTCATTTTTTCCTTTACCATAGCACGGTGGGTGCGGTTTGCAACCGGGGTTTCCACCCGTTACTGAGAAGGGACATCGAACTGCACCAATAAATTACCGAATTACTTGTTTAATCTTCATAAGCAATTTGGTTTGTAGTTAGGGAACTATTCAGGGGCTCCCGTTGTTGGGGAATATTCGCCACTTGCAAATTATACCCGCATGTGTTACCATATAATCATCTAATTCTATAGACATATCGACCCTCTGGAGTGAGGAAAGTGCGCGAGAAATCTCCTTTCACCTTCAAAAGTTTGTTAGTAGCAAATTGGGTTAGTATAGAAACCACGAACTGAAGGTCGCTTCCACAAGCATGTGTTGGAATTGGAGTAACATTAATAATAGCAGTAGAAAAAAACAGGTGTACAGGAATACAAAATGAAACGATTGATGCCGTTACGACTCATCATTAGTATTGCGATTCTCGGTGCGATTTTCTGCCAGGAAATTTTTGCCCAAGAGAACGCCGTCACCCGAAGGATGACAGCCACCCTATCAGGAAGCGTTACCTGGGAGGGGCACGACCTCTCACACACAAGCGTCTCGGTCTACCGAGATGAGGAACTCAGAGAGTTGTATATCAGCGGGATACCACAGCTCGGAGATGGGAAATTCACGCTCCGCGTTGAACCGGGTCGTTACTATATCGTTGCTTATGTTGATGTCGATAAATCTGGGAACTTCGATGCAGGCGACGGTTTGGGTATCCTCGGTATCACCGATTGGACCGACGAAACGCAAAAGTACGCGTTAATTGAAATAGATAAAGGACAGAAGATTCGGGGTTTAGAGATCCCGATCACTGCGCGAGCGACGTACACCCAAGGGCAAATCAAAATTGTTCCGACTTCTCAATATGCCCCGAGTCAACTCCAGCAATTCCAGACGGCTTTACGGACCGCAACATCCGGGTGCCGAGGCACACTCAGGCTCGGTCAGGGTCCTGTGAACCCTCAAGCAACACTTGGCAACCGAAAAGCATTGATTCTCGCGTATACAGATCTCTCTTGGAAATATCGCGCCGGTATCGCTCCGGTGACGGATACAGGTGCGTGGGCGTTGAACCTACTACCGGGGAAGTACTACCTGATGGCGATTGTTGACAACAACAACACGAATAAATTGGACACCGGCGACGACTTCGGGTTCTACGGCGTGGAAAATATGCGGAAGCGCGGCGAATTCCCTGAACCTGTGCTAATTTCGCCCAATAAGTTCACTGAAGATATTGAGATAGCGATTACGGCGACGTATCAGACCCGTAAAAGGACGGCGATTGAAAATACGAGTATTCTGACGGGACACGTATCGCTTCCTGAAGATGCGACGGCACAAATTGAAGTATACGCCGAACCGGCTTTAGTCATACCGATTGCAAGCGGAGAAACCGCGGCTGGCGGTATATTCCGCATCGCGCTTCCGGCGGGTGAATACTACGTTATCGTTAATTTCGATGCAGATAAAAACGGTCGATACAGTGAAGGCGACGGTTTGGGCGGTTATGGGACAGTGGACATCACGACCCAGCCCCCGAATCCGATCGTACTGACGGAGGGCGAGAACCGCGACATCGAACTCGTGATCAGCGCGCGTTACGACGCGAACGGGCATCTCCACGCCGCCCCTCCCGGCATTGAAGCACATATTGAACAGGGTGGCATCGCAGGACGCATCATGTGGGATGGTCATTCCGTTCAACGCGGAATTTTGACCCTCTCTTACAGCCCTGATTTCAGCGCGCCGATCGCCATGCCAATTTCTCTGACGGGGGACAGCAGTTATCAGGTGAGTGTCCTACCGGGGACTTACTACGTCATGGCGGTGATGGACGCAAATAATGACGGAAAAACAGGAATTACCGATGGCGTCGGGATATATGGCACGCGGCGTCCGACGCGCGGTGAACCTGCCGCGGTCAGTGTGTTTTCAGGACAGACAACGCCGCATATTGATATAGACATTCTTGGCAGCTATATCGACGAAAAGGGAAACATGGCGGAGATTGAGGACGGCGGACGTTGGGAAATCAAAAAACAGTACGGTGAACCTGAAGATATTTTTAGGCTCACCCGTAATGGACGCATGAACGAGGAGTGGAAATATTGGACAAAGGGGATCGGTTTTCTCTGGAGAGCTAACGGGGCAGGCTGGGAATTCGGTGATGAAGAGCGTTTCACGCCGAAAGCAGACATCATTTCCGAAAAGGCATCAACACCCCAACAATTACCAGCGCATATCTACTTTGCATACGACGATATAATCTGGGGACTTGCCCCGGACGGAACGAACGCGCCATTGGGTGCCGGACACAACCCAACAGTCGCGAACGACGGAACGCTTATCTTTCAGGATAGAGAAGGCAATGTCATCGTTCGGAGCCGTGAGAAACTCAACGGTGCGCTACTACTTGACAGTCGACAAATGGCAAGAGACGCCGCAATATCGCCCGATGCGGAATATGTCGCCTATACACGTCCTGAATATGGGAATCGGAGTCGCGTTGTCATACGGCATCTTTCAACGGAATCCGAGTTTGTTGTGCCGTCAACGGCGTTACAGAGTTTCACACCTGCATGGAACAAGGACGGCTCAGTGCTTGCTTACGTCACAGCCGGAACGATCGAAAACCCGGACGACGATGGACAGAACCGAAACATTTACGCTTTCGATCAAGTGACATCAAGTGTGGAACCGATTGTGGTGTCTCCTGTTGATGATACGGAACCGACATGGTCACCCGCGAATCCGAACCAATTGGCGTTCACGCGAACAGAAGGCACCTATCAACAGATTTGGCTCACTACCTACTCAGATGAAGGCGTCCCGACGGAACGGCGGTTAACACAAAAAGGTGGCTCGCATCCGGTATGGATACCGCCGGAGGGACGTTGGATTCTCTATGAGAATAACGGACAACTCTGGCAGATTGATACGCAGAACCCGGAAACGACTGAAGCACCACTCATGTCCAATGGACAGGTCGTGTTCGGGCACGAACCCGCAACCAGCAGTCAGTAATCAGCGGTCAGTTAAGAGTCGGGAATCGGAGTGTTTTTGCGAATCAGAATCAACGGTATGAAGCCCGTGAGGGCTTCCCCGGGTATGAAGGTTCTCCGTGTGGCATTCCCCGGGGTGTTTCCGCCCCTCCTACAGAAGAACCAAGGTGAGCAGATTGAACAGATTAAAAATCTTAGTTTTTATATTAATATTGTGCGTTATTACAGTAAATGCGGCTGTGGCTGAATGGCTCCTGATACCGATGGAGATCGGGACACAAACCAATCATCTGAAGGCTTACGGCTTGACGTACTGGGCATTAGAGGTGCCGCGTGAGTACCGATGCTACTGGTGGCTTAACTATCGCGGTGGGGCGTTCGTCCTACCGGATTCGCAAGATGTTCGGATGCGTGCGGCGTTGATGGGTGTGCGTTTTGAACCGATGAACCACGCTGACTACCTCAGTATAAAGGGATCTATCCTCGAGGGTAGCAACATGGACGAGATTTTGCTGGAAAAAGCCCCCAAAATCGCTGTCTATGCGCCATCAGAGGCGTCCCCCTACCGAGACCCTTGGGACGACGCAGTCAAAATCGCCTTGGATTACGCCCAGATTCCCTACGATGA
Organism: Candidatus Poribacteria bacterium; assembly: GCA_965220065.1. Lineage (GTDB taxonomy): Bacteria > Poribacteria > WGA-4E > WGA-4E > WGA-3G > WGA-3G. Next base: position 181,539 of record OZ244804.1, on the reverse strand, counting down.
AATCTGGGACAAGGAGGTTCAAAGCGGCGTCTTAGAGATAGAGGAATACGACTGGCTACATCTGCATCATGAGGACTTTACCGGTCAGCACGGCAAGTTCCACGCCGCATTTTCTACCCAAGTCTGGTATCAACAGCGGATGCTGATGTTTGAAAAAGCCTCCACAACAGCAGGATTTCGAAGGGTGGCAGAGCATAAAGGGCAGACTGCACAGATGATCGCTGACTATATCGTCAATGGTGGCTTTATCTTCGCCATGTGCTCTGCCCCAGAAACCCTTGACATTGCTTTGGCGGCACTCGGTGGTGCAGTCGATATCGTTGCTCCTGAATTGGATGGGACACCGATCGATTCGGATGCCGAGGCTCGACTCGACTTTCAGCGTACTTTGGCATTTGAAAATTTTAGTCTTTACACGAACCCCTACCGATACGAATTCTCAGACATAGATAACCCGAACCCTGATCGGGACGCACAAAGCGGGGTAGAGGATTTCAAACTCTTTGAATTCGCCGCAAAGCACGACCCGATCCCGACGATGCTCACGCAGAATCACGTCAGCGTTGTGCCGGGGTATCTGGGACAGACGACATCCTTTAATATGGACAAGATTCGTGGTTCTGTCACCATCTTAGGGCAGATAGAAGGTAGCAACTACGCGAAATACATCCACGGTAAATTAGGGAAAGGAACCTTTACGTTCCTCGGTGGACACGATCCGGAGGATTACCGTCATCTCGTCGGTGAGGGAAAAATACCGACGAATCTTGATTTGCACAAACATTCGCCGGGGTATCGGTTAATCCTGAACAATATCCTATTTCCGGCGGCGCGTAAGAAGCCACAGAAGACCTAACTTCCAACACGCTATGAGGATAAAACATAAGGAGTCTAAAATGAAATTGATTGGTTTTGTTCTTGTTTGTGGGCTCGGTCTGTTCGTTTTTGAACCTGTTATACCGGTTTCAGCACAGGTGCCCGGAACAGAAAAAATTGTGTTTGTATCGAACCGAGACGGTAATTCTGAAATTTACATTATGAATCCCAATGGCAGTGGGCAGACGAATTTAACCCAGCATCGCGGGAATGATTACTCACCTGTCTGGTCACCGACAGGCAAACAGATCCTGTTTGCCTCCGATCGCGCCGGGAAGATTTCAGACCTCTACGTGATGGATGCGGATGGAAACGATGTTCAGCGTATTTTTCGCAAAAGAGTTGAGCGGCGACATCCGACATGGTCACCCGATGGCGAAAAGATCGCCTACTATCGGATCGATGGCGGTGAGGTGGCTATTTATACAGCATCGATTAAAGGTGGTGCTGAAAAACGACTCGCAATCGGTATGCATCCTGAGTGGGCACCAGATGGTTCTGAAATCGCTTTCATCTCTGCAGAGACGCTCATACCGATCAATGACGGATTTGGGGGCATACAGATAGCCAAACCGAGAATTGAGATTGTTAACGTGCGAACCAAAGCAAAAGATCAAATCTCGCCAGACGGGTTTCCTTTGATATTTCATCCGACATGGACATCTGATGGCACCAAATTCGTCTTTTCCGGTATAAGCGTGGAGAACCTTGACCTGCATACCGTGAGACTCTATATTGTAAATCGTAAGCGGAACGGGAAACCGCGTGAGGTTAAAGTGGATGGTCCCGGATCGCATCCGGCTTTGGCACCCCAGGGCGATGCCCTTGTCTACCAAAAGAGAACCCGTAACGGAATTCAACTCTTCAAAGTTGCCTTAGCCGGGGGGATATCCGAACAACTCACGGATGAAGGCGGGAATTATGCTGCGGATTGGTTCGATCCAGCGTTTGCACTGCCGGTCTCACCCCAACCCCATCTGTTGACAACACTCTGGGGACGTGTGAAAGTCCGAGAGTAAAGAAAGATAATTGTAGCCTGCAACAACGACGCAGGCGGATGGAGGCAGGTTAACGCTATTTGACGCATCCACTTGAACGAACCGCAGGGTAAATTAAAAAAATGAAAGCAGTCCTCGCAACGTGCAACCTGAATCAATGGAGTCTTGATTTTGAAGGGAACACTGCGCGCATCATTGAATCCATAGAGATTGCGAAAGAACGCGGTGCTCGGTATCGGTTGGGACCGGAATTGGAGATCACGGGGTACTCCTGCGAAGACCATTTTTTGGAATTGGACACGCTACTGCACACTTGGGAATCGCTGGCATGTATTCTCAAAGGCGGACATTCAGATGGCATTCTGTGTGACATTGGGATGCCCGTTATGCATAAAAACGTTCGGTATAACTGTCGGGTTTTCGTCTTAGACGGCACCCTCCTGTTAATTCGTCCCAAGATGGTCCTGGCGAGCGATGGTAATTATCGGGAACACCGTTGGTTCACAGCGTGGGAACGGGGTTGGCGCACCGAACCTTATACGCTTCCTCGCGAGATTGCCGAACTGACCGGACAACGGACGGCACCTATCGGGATCGCGGCGATTGCTACCCCCGATACACTCCTCGCATCGGAGACCTGTGAGGAACTCTTTGTGCCGATGAGTCCACATATCCATTTCGGCAATGCCGGTGTTGAAATCATAGCGAACGGATCAGGTTCTCACCACGAGTTACGGAAATTAGATACGCGCATCGCACTCATCAGGAACGCAAGTGCCAAGAACGGTGGCGTCTATCTCTATGCCAATCAACAAGGGTGTGACGGGGGTAGGCTCTATTTCGACGGCTGTGCACTGATTGCCCAAAACGGTGGGATTTTAGCGCAAGGTTCCCAATTTTCGCTCAAAGATGTAGAGGTTGTTACCGCGGCGGTGAACCTTCAGGACGTGCGTGCGTATCGAGGTGCGAAGGCGAGTCGGGCTGTACAAGCGAGCAAAATGGAGCCGTTGCCGCAGATAGATATTGACTTCGATTTTGAACCTGCATACGGAAACAGTGTCCTGAACGTGAGCAGAAAAATCGAACCGCATACGCACGAACCGGAGGAAGAGATCGCTCTGGGTCCGGCGTGCTGGCTCTGGGATTATCTACGCAGATCTGGTGCGGCGGGGTATTTCATCCCGCTTTCCGGGGGTGCTGACAGTGGTGCTGTTGCAACCCTTGTCGGTTCAATGTGCCAATTGGTGGCAGAAGCGATACGCGACAAAGATGCCGCAACTATTCGTGATGTCGCGCGATGGCTGGATGACGGCGAAACCCCGGACGTTTTTACGGATCCACGTGTGCTCGCCCACCGCCTACTCTATACGTGCTACATCGGCACAGAGAATAGTTCTCGCGATACCCAAAAACGCGCGAAACTTCTCGCGGAGCAGATCGGTGCATATCATCTCAACATCAATATGGATGGACTCGTCAATGCCCTGCAGACGCTCTTTACTCGTATCACCCAGAAGACACCCCGATTTAAGGTTGAAGGTGGCAGTTATAGAGAGAATCAGGCACTTCAGAACATACAAGCACGGTTGCGGATGGTGTTGAGTTATCTGTTCGCTCAGATGATGCCGTGGGTGCGGAATCGGGAAGGCACGCTCCTTGTATTGGGCACGGGTAATGTCGATGAGGCATTGCGGGGCTATCTCACGAAATATGATTGCAGCAGTGGGGACATTAATCCGATCGGTGGAATTAGTAAACACGATTTACGAAGATTCCTGAATTGGGCTAAAGACCATCTCGGTTATACCGTTCTCTCGGAAATTGTTGATGCACCACCGACAGCAGAGTTGGAACCGATCACCGAGACCTATACGCAAATCGATGAAGACGATATGGGGATGACATACGCCGAATTGAGCCGTTTCGGACAACTCCGAAAAATGGAGCAGTGCGGTCCTGTCAGCATGTTTGAAAAACTGGTACAGGAATGGGACCATCTGCCACCGCACGAGGTTGCCGAGAAGGTCAAACGGTTCTTCAGATACTACTCCATCAATCGACACAAAATGACAACGCTAACGCCTTCCTACCATGCCGAATCTTATTCACCAGACGACAATCGCTTTGACCTACGGCAGTTCCTCTACAACGTACAATGGACGTGGCAGTTCCGACGTATCGATGCCTATGTTAAGAAATTGGAGATGGAGCCATAGTTAATCTTCCCGCCATTCAAATGTAGGAAGAATGGCTGGTGCTTACATTCCTCTTTTTCAGGACTGAAGATCTTACACACCAATAGTGAAATATACAATTAACGATACAGTATGGACGGGCGAGGTTAGGAAACCTCGCCAGCAGTTGAATATCTTATATATCCTCCTCGTTTCTACGCTCGTTATGAGTGCGGCGTTCGGCGCGCCCGATGTTCCCTTAAATTTCGATGGTTGGGTCGCCGAGGCACTCGCAAAGTTGGAAACCGATGGTATCACAGGCGGATTCCATCGACACACGGCACCTCTGTCAAGAGCAGATGTAGCAAAAGCGATACGGCAGGCTGAATCTCGCATTCGCAGAGGTGCTGTGGCTCCATCAGAGATAGATCGGAAACTCTTAGAAAAATTGAAACGGGAATTCGCGAAAGAACTCATGATCCAAGGCGGACGGCGGATGCGATTCCTGCCACAACTCCGAGTGACAGAAGAAAAAGTGGCTCCGGCGTTTGAATGGGGGCTTCATTACACACTTGGGAAACTTGAAAAGCGAGAAGCACCGCGCCTAACGCTCTATTCTGAATTTGAGGGACATAATTTTGAGAGTCCACCGCTGGATGGGACGACAGCGGGACAACGTCTTGAACGCTGGCGCGGAGATTATACTGGAGATTTTAAAAGAGGATACTTGCAAGTCAACAGCGCGCACCTTGATCTGCTTATCGGCAGAGATTGGCTCTTCTGGGGTGCGAGTCCATACAAATCGGTCGGCATCTCTGATAACTCGCCACCCTTAGACCAGGTCCGACTCACCAGTAGACTCGGAAAACGGCTCAAAGCGACGGCTTTTACGGCACAACTCGACCCTACTTGGTATGATGACGGCGAAAAACGCTATCTCGCGAAACGTTATATCAGCGGACACCGACTCGATTACCAATTTAACGATCGCGTGGAAATCGGTGTCGCGGAGTGGGTGCTTTACGGGGGCGATGCCCAGACGCTCGAATGGAAATACGTAAACCCGATTACGCTCTATTACGCGCTACAATACAATGCCAAAGCCGACGATAACGTTATGTTCGCCTTCGATGCCGCAATCCGTCCTATTGATGGTGTGCGGCTGTATGGTGAATGGGTCATCGACGACATCCAATACGTTCCCGGTGCAAACGATCCACACGCAGTCGCGTGGCTCTTGGGAGCGACATGGTATCCGAAACACCTGGGTCGCCATCTCGGAATCCACAGCGAATACGCACGCGTCAACCGCTGGGCTTACACGCATCTGGTGCCTGATAATCAGTTCACACACTTTGGCTACGCGATCGGACACCCAATCAGCACCGATTCAGACGCAGTTCGATTTTCAGCCACCTATCAGTTGACTGTCTCCTCCGAAGCAGAGATTCGCGCTGTGCTCACCCGACAAGGTGAAGGCAGAATCGCAGATCGGTTTTACGGGGAAGATTTCAGGACGCTCCCGTTTCCGACGGGTGTTGTTGCCCGTGCAACAGAAGTCGGTGGACGGTTCTCCTACCGTCCATTGAATGGATGGAACGCTTCGTTTTTATACGTGTGGCACTACACGCAAAATGCGGAGCATCGTAAAGGAGCAACACACCAAGTACATCGACTCGCGATTCAGATGGGTTACCTGTTCTAATAATTGCCAGTTATCGGCTATCAGTCTTGTAGGTTGGGTTGAACGAGTCGAGAAGTGCGATGCTACATCGCAAACACAAGTCAAATCCAATACGCCGTTATATACAGAAAGAAAGGAGTGAAACCCAACGCCATGAAGCGACAGGTGATTGTTGGGTTTCACTGGTTATATTTTTTAAGTGCGGTGCACGGACAAAAAAGTGTCTCTTGATAATTTTTCATTTTTTGATAGGACCCGTTCAACCCAACCTACGCGCTGACAACTAACAACCATTTTGGGTAGATAGAAATGCGACGTAAACGGACACTCATTATCATTCTTGCGACACTTGCTGTAATCCTCGTATTCGGTTGGGTCATCAACGTCCCATTGGATCTACGGTTGCTTGTACTGACCCCGAAGATGCTCAAGTATAGAGGGGTAATTCAGCAATATGCGGCAAAAGAAAGGTTGGACGCTCGATTGGTTTGCGCCCTGATTGTGCAGGAATCTGGGTTTGACGAAGAGGCAAAAAGCGCGGTGGGTGCACTGGGGTTGACACAATTGATGCCAAATACGGCAAAGGAACTCGGCGTGCAAGATCCGTTTGATGCGAATCAGAACATCGCAGGGGCGACGCGTCATCTACGGATGTTGTATAACGCTTTATCAGAAAGCCCACACGAACATCGGCATCGGTTGGTATTAGCGAGTTATAACGGTGGTCTTGGACGGGTCCGCGATGCACAAGCGCTCGTCCGTTATCATAAGACGGGAGATCCACTGCTCTGGAAACCCGTGAGCGTTGCACTCAGCCAGTTAACGAAGCGACATACCGCTATGCATCGCGAGGTCTGGGAAAGCGACAAACCGCCTCACGGTTATTTTGAAGGTGCCAATGAGACCTTAGCGCACGTAGCGCGCGTGATGCGCTACTACGCACGCATCCGTTTCTATGAGGGATTACTCTTTTTCCTGTAAGGCGTCCCGTCTAATGGAAGATTTCATTTAATTGTTCGGCGCGATACGCAAAGATTTTTTCTATATCGGGACGCACAAAAAGCCTACCAATCAGCTCATTTCCCCAAACCGCATATTCAACGGTATCGCCTACAACAACTCCCTCCTTTACCTCATCAAAGGTATGCGTGTGCCGCCAAAGACGATAAGGACCACGGCGTTGCTCATCCGCAAAAAAGTGTGGTGGATTCCACTTCGTAATCTCGCTCTGCCAACGGATCGGGAAACCACGGAGTTTCAGCCGATAGTCGATACGCGTTCCGACTGTCATTTCAATCGGTGCGGGGGTTAGCACCTCAAAATTGAGCCACGGTGGCGTAATTTCAGCGAGGTTATGTGCATTGGAGAAAAATTCAAAAACTTCTGTCAGGGGCCGCTCAAGCGTCTGTTGTGTTTTAAAGAGGAACGTTTTCATTTTTTTGCTCCTATTTTTCGATGTTGATATTGTTAACGATTTTTGTATATAACGTTTACAACTGTTGTATATTTGAGAAGCGTAACTATGGCGAGAAGTTTATGTATTTTGAGGTTGGGTGAGGGTATGGTCTAAAAATAGCCGTCAGCAGTCGGGGATCAGAATTCGGGATTCGGAGATTCGTTTATAGTGTGTCCATCATCAGCAGTGCGATTAGAAACCGCACCTACTATGGTGAGAAAGGTTGGTTAGGAAACCACATCTATCGGGACGTGGAAGGCAATTGGATTCACTCTGCGTCAGACTCGGATTCCTGTTCTAATTGTGCCAAGCGTTTGTCGAGTTTTTGCTGCTGTCGCTCTAAGTGTAATATGTATAGAATAAAGACTAACCAAATGACGAAATAGGCGGAGGCGAGATATTTGAGGCGTGTGCTCTGCGCTTCCTCCAGTTTTGCGACGGACAGTTGCACTGCCTGTGCTAAGATGTCTTCATCTACAGGCACTTCGGATTCCGAACTTGCTTCCCCAATAGCCTTCGCGACTTCATCTTCTGTCAAGGTGATCGGGACCTGGGTTGCGAAGATGAATAATCCCAAAACCACCAAACAACTCACAAGAACCGCTATTTTCATTGAGATGCCTCCCCTAAGTATTTCTGACGGATGATTTCATAACGCGCTTCCGCTTTCTTCATCCGATACCGCACGATGAGCAGCAGTGTGAACAGCATAATGAGTGCGAGCAGTGCCACCATCCATGTATGCCGCATCGTCGTTTCAAGGTTCCACTTGGTGCCACGGTCTGGATGCAAGCCTCCGTGCCAAATGTCCACGGCATAATAGACGATGGGTACGTCAAGATAGGCAATGATACCGAGGACAGCGGAATACAGTCTACGTTTGTCGTCTTCCAGCGCGGAACGGAGAATAAAATAACCGACATACATGAGCCAGAGGACGAGTGTACTCGTGAGACGCGCTTCCCAATTCCACCACGTATTCCACGCGTATCGCGCCCAGATTGGTCCCGACAGCAGCGCGATCGTGCAAAAAACGAGACCCAGTTCCGCCGCAGCGACTGCGAGGAGATCGTCGTTGGGTCTCCGTTGGATGAGGTATTTGATACTAAATACGCAGTTAACACCGAAGGCTACAAAAACGGTGAGTGCGGCAGAGACGTGATAGTAGAATATTTTTTGGACTTCGAGCATTGTGCCTTCAATGCGTGCGTATCCGAAGATAAGGTAGAGTGAGATAAAAACGAGGAGGGCAGTGATGATGGCTATAATTTTCATTTTTTTATGATGGATTTTACAGTTATTGTACACCACGAACCGGCGAGGTTAGAAACCTCGCCTACCGAGCGCGGATAATTAGGTTTCCCACAATTCGCTGCCGGTTAGAATTTCGGGTCCGTCGGAGAGGATCGCCACCGTATGCTCAAAGAGGGCGGATAAGGTGCCATCAAGCGTCGCGACGCTCCAACCGTCTTCCAGTATCTGGACATCGGGAAGCCCAACGTTCACCATCGTCTCAATCGCGAGCACCATCCCCGGTCTCAGACGTAAACCGCGTCCAGCCAGCCCCATACAAGGCACCTCTGGTGCTTCATGGAGATTCCGCCCGATACCGTGTCCAGCAAAATTCTGAAGGACAGAGAACCCTGCAGTTTCTGCTCCGTCCTGTAACTTAGAAGAGATATCACCGATACGGTTTCCGGGTTTCGCCTCGGCAATTGCGTCGTAGAGAGAACGCCGAGTTACGTCAAGCAACCGTGCGGCTGACGGTGAAATGTCCCCAACGGCGAAGGTGTATGCGTTGTCACCGTGGTAGCCGTCAATGCTGACGGCGGTATCAATCCCGACGATGTCGCCCTCTTGTAGCACTTCACTTTCATCTGGAATCCCATGGATGACGATGTCGTTCATCGAGACACATATTGTGGCGGGATAAGGTTCATGCTCCGGGAGCTGGTAGCCTAAGAAAGAAGATGTAGCGTTGACTTCCGCAATTGTATCGCGTGAGATGCGTTCCAAGTCGGCAGTCGATACCCCGGGTGCAATTGCCTCTCCGATGCGCTTTAGCACCGTCGCTGCTGCCTGACCACTTCGCTTCATCTTCTCAATTTCGACTCTGTTCTTGATCCTAACTTTGTCCATCAGGCTATCTCCCCAATTAAGGTATGCGCTGTTGTGCTGTGAACGCGAACGTTAACGATTTCGCCGATTTGGCTGTTCGCTTTGGGGAATACTGTTGTCTTGAAACCGTCCGTTTTTCCGTGGTATCTATCAGCATCGCGACGGGATTCGCCTTCTACGAGTACTGCAACGGTATCATCGATTGCCGCATTGTTGATGTCCGCGGATATGTTTTCTTGGAGTTCAATAATCTGTTTGAGACGTTCTCCTTTTACTTTTTCAGGAACATCGTCAGGTAAGGCTTTGTGTGCGAGTGTTCCCTCACGCTCGGAATACTTGAACATGAACGCTGAATCGTATCGGATATCCTCCATCATCTGATACGTTTCCATAAATTCCTTGTCGGTTTCACCACAGAAGCCGACGATAATATCGGTTGTCAGGGAAATATCAGGGACGCGTTCACGGAGTTTTGAGACGAGTGTACGATACGCCTCCGCTGTATAGGTGCGGCGCATCCGCTCAAGGACTTCGGTTGAACCGGATTGTAGCGGGAGATGCAGATGTTTACAGACGGTGGGTGAACTCGCCATTGCATCAATCATACTGTCCGTCGCGTCTGCGGGATGCGGAGAGGTAAATCGCACGCGTTCCAACCCGTTCACTTCGCCGACAGCGTAGAGGAGGTCTCCAAAATCGGCACTGTCATCATGATAGGAGTTAACGGTCTGTCCAAGAAGCACAACCTCTTTGAACCCCTGATCAACGAGTTTTTCGACATCTTCAACGAGGAGTTTTAGCGGGAGGCTGCGTTCTCTACCACGAACGAAAGGGACAATGCAGAAGGTGCACATCTTATCGCACCCGCGCTGAATGGTGAGCCACGCCCGAATCCCCTCTTTTCGGATCGGAGCGATGTCGGCGTAATCCTCGTTTTTGTCCAACCGTAACCCGACAAACGGGTCGCGATCGGTCAGGGACATATATGACTCGACATCACGTGCCAAAGAATCCAAAGCCACAGGCAGATTCCGATAGGCGTCCGGTCCCATGACGAGATCAACATACGGTGCGGCATCCAAGAGTCGGTCTCGGAGGTGTTGTGCCATACAACCGCAGACCCCGATAATGAGTTCTGGGTGGCGGCGTTTCCGGTGATTCAGATGCTTCAGCCGATTAATGACTTTCGTCTCTGCGTTTTCCCGTATCGCACAGGTATTGACGAGGACAACATCGGCATCGTCAAGGTGTGAGACGGTCTGGTGTCCACTTTGCGTCAAGATGCCAGCCATCAGTTCACTGTCGCTGACGTTCATCTGACATCCGTAGGTTTCGATGTAGACACGACGGGCATGTGTTGGTGTTACACCAGAAGACCTTCCGTCTTGCGATACTTTTGGCGGCGGATGCGGTGTGTCTGCGCCTTCACCTTTATTGTAGAGTGGGAACAACGTATCGTTTTTCATTCTTCCAAATATGGGTTATGAACTAAAGAAATCCTAAGCTAAACACCCTCTTAACTGACAATCATTAACCGAAAGGATTTTCAGAGAAAATCCGAACCGAAAAGCATCTCACCCGATGTAGTCCTGATGGTATTCCCAAACATCGACTGTATAGAGATCGCCTATATACGCAAGGACCCGGTATTTTAAAGTGCGCGTCACTCCGACGTTCACTTTGAAGGGAACAGCCTGTGCGAAGAGGTATCCCAATGATGCGTCCTCGGCGAGAAACGTTGTTTCACCGTTTGTTGGATGCGGAAAGATACCGACCCCAACGACACTCTGCTCAGTCGCCGTGACACCGGAGAGCGTTCCCCACACCGACCGATTCCCATTCACTGCCAATTCGCCGATCCGTCCGTTTGCATCCGCGGCTTTGCGGTACTCCATCTCAACTGTCCGACATCCAAGCCCGATGTTACCCGCAAATTCAAGCGAGGTCGTAGGTGCGTACAACGAGATAGTGATGTCCAGCACTTGGACTTCGGTTTGGGGTGGATGGACATCCGTAGTGCAAGTTTCTATGAGCAGCGGTTCCGGTGTGTTCCATGTCGTGACGATCGTGAAGTCTCCCGAATCCTCCGTGTTCGACGGATCTCTTTCGCGGGTCAGTGTGTTCGGGTCGAGTTGCTCGCCGTTGACCGTTCCGAGTGTGAAACAGATCCCTGGCGGATATTGTCCTTGAGTGTATTCCCCTTCCGTTACCACCTGTCTGTTCGGTGCGTAGAGCGGATGAAAATAGGGTGGACTTTCAGAATCGCCATAACAGTAAGTGAGGACCGGTGCGTTGTCTTTTGTAATAGATAATTTGTTTTTGTTAATTTCGTGTATCATAGGTTCCTTCACGAAAATTATACCACGCATTTTTAGAGAATGCAAATATGATTGGTTTTTAGGGGTCTGTTATCAGTTATCAGTGGTCAGTTGTCAGCAATTCACAAGCACGATGTTCGTAGTCATGCGATTTATCGCACGTCCTAACGCTGTGCAACGGGCAATAAATTGCCCTACTACAAACAGGTCTCCCTATAGTCCCGATATATCACATCTATCCAATATCCTGATCGGTTTGTGATTTGTCTCTGAAATGGGGTATAATTTAATATAGAGTTTGCGGACGTAGGTTGGGTTGAGCGGACATGGGAAATCGCGGGCGTTGATGCGGGAATCTTCAGATTTTTAAGATACCCGAATATCTCGAAACCCCAGCGAAACCCAACGCTTATCGAACACTGGTTGGTGAATTGTTGGGTTTCACTATAAACATCTCACATGACAGTCTACCGAAAAAATTTCGATTTTTTGGCATCAATAAGCTTTCGTCTTCTCCGTTCAACCCAACCTACAGGATTAAGTCAAACTCATGTGTGTATAAAAAAAGATTCAAAAGGAGGCTTTCATATATGGCACCTACTATCGGAATTACATTTGTCGAAAATATTGAGGACGACGCTTCTAATAACTATATTCGTGCGATCAAAGAGTTCGGAGGCAACCCTCTCACACTCTATCCGGGTATATCGGATTTTAAACTTGGCGACCTAGATGGACTTTTGCTAACAGGTGGTGGCGATATTCATCCAGATAATTTCGATGCCGAGTGGCATCCAGCGTTGTACAATGTTAGCGAAGATCGCGATGCTTTGGAAATACCGATCTGTCAAGAAGCAATAGCAACTGACCTTCCGGTTTTCGGCATATGCCGCGGTATTCAGATTATGAGCGTTGCGATGGGTGGCAGTCTATACCAAGATATACCCTCGGAATTCCCAAGAGACGCCTCACCTCAATCGCAAGTAAAGGGTGTGGATTCTCGGCACACAATTGAGATTATAGCTAACAGTCGGCTAAACCAAATCACAGGTAAACGCAGAGACGCAGTGAACTCCGCGCACCATCAAGCCGTGAAGGAGAAGGGTGAAGGGTTTGAGATCACAGCACGTACACAGGAAGGGATTGTCGAGGCGATGGAGAACCAATCAAAGCGGTTTGTGTTGGGTGTGCAATACCATCCAGAGCGGATGATCGAAACTGCCGATTTTCAGGAACACCGGCGTAAACTTTTTGAGGCGTTTATTCAGGCGGCTTCGGAATAGTTGTCAGCAATCAGCAGTCGGCAGTCAGCAATCAGGGATCTGTGGTCTGGAAGGCGAGGTTACGAACCTTGCCAGCGAAGGATATAAAGGCATTCTAAAAATTAGCGACTAAGGAGACGCGGTGCGTTAATCCGAGAACACCGAACGGGATGAGGGCATAGTCGATTTGGAAGCGGAGGAAGGTCAACCCAAAACCACCGGTGAGTCCTGAAATCGCCCCTAAATCGTTGCCGCCGATTTTGTATTTATAGCCAGTGCGGAGTTGTAAGACATTGCCGATCGTGTAGCCTGCACCGACCCCGATGGCGATATCGTTGTCGGAGGGACGGATGATGTCCGTCGTGAGGAGGAGCGCGTCATTCCAGAGTCTATAAGCCGCGCCAAGCCTGAAGGTAAAGGGTAGCCCGAACGCCTCTTCTATGAACTTCACTCGCGGACCGACGTGCTGTGCGTTGAATCCCAGGGACAGCGGGGTCTCAGGAAAGGTGTAGAGTCCACCGAGATCGAAGGCGACTCCTGTCCCACTTTCGTCGGCAATCTGCTCGCGCAGGAACTTCGCGTTCATACCGAAAGCCAGAGAATTACCGAAGCCACGGGCATACGAAAGAATCACTGCCAGATCGTAGGGACGGAAAATCGTCGTCTCATTCCCATCCCGATCGCGTCCCTGCAATTCCCCAAAAGACAGGAAACTCGAACTCACTCCAAAAGTCCCTGCCCCTTTAAGTGGAAGCGCGAACCCCACAAATTCGTGGTTAATCCCGGCGAACCATTCGTTATGCATGAGTGCAAGTTGCGGCTGTTTGAGCCTGGCGAGACCGGCGGGATTCCAGTAAGATGCGTAAAGGTCATCGGTCGCCGCGACTTGGGATTCGCCCATGCTCATCGCCTCTGCTCCGACACCGATTTTGAGGAAGGTCATGGCGCGGGTACCGGCGTTTTCGTGGATGTCCGTATTATCGGCGGCGGCAGGCAAACACGCGAGGCTGAGAACTATGATGAGGGTATACGTAAAAGTGTGATAGTTCGCTGTCCACAAACGGTTCTGGTTTCTAAACTGTTTCATTTTACCTTCCTAATGATGAAGTCCAATTTTTAGTATATCACATCGCTGTGTGGAAGTCAAGCATCGGTCGTCTGAATTAGGACTATGGGCACTTTTAGGATTGAACCGCGCCTTTTACTGAAAGGGTTGATCAGCAACCCGTACTGACAACCGATAACCAATCAGAACGTGCGATAAATCGCACTACTACAAGCAGTCCCGTTTGTAGTAGGGAAATCATTCATGGTCTCCCCTCAATTATCGAAACATTTATTTAATCTTTATAGAGTTTGTGGAACACAGAACGGAAATTATTCGATTAGAGAAACAGCAAGGTTGTTTGGTAGGATTAATTGTTTGTCCTTCAGAAGATAAAAACGCATCTCTTCAAACTGTGTACCCCCTATCGGAACTTTGTGCCGAAAATGCATACGAATATGATATGCTGGGATTAGAACCTGTTTGTATAGCACTTTAGGGGATTTACTCGGTAGGATCGTGCGCTTTTTATGGGGCATCATCGTAGGATAATTCGCGAGGGTGTAGTCAAAACGTTGCAAACGAAAAGAGTTTGGATCGTGCAGAACTTCCACCAGATACGCCTGAATTATCGGATGCATATCGTCTTCAAACTGGTTTTTGAAGAACGCTTTTGCTTCCTCAAGCTGTTGCGTGTCTTGCTCGGTATGGATGGGTATTGTTGCCATGCAACCGAGGCATATCGTGATACTAACGGAAAAAAGGGCAAATATAAAGCGTCTCATGTCGTCCCTCACAAAAGTAGTTGCGAGATAGTATAGCACAATCAGATGTAGGAAGGAACTCCGATTCCCGACTTCCCTCTGTCCGTGCGAGTGTTTGTGCTTGGGTGTTTCCCCCACCTACAAGGCAGGCAAGTTCTCAACGATGTCCACCGTCTCTAAACTGACGGTGATGACCTGACCGATTAATTTGACGATGTACTGCGGATCGTCGGCACGGTTCGGATCGTTAACGATCCCACTCCGTTTGTCCGTTTTCACCCGATACTGATCCACCACCCATTCCAATGCAGAACGGGTGCCGAGTCGGTAATCAAACGCTTTTTCGGGAATCCCCGACAGCGTCAGGAAATCGTTGTAGATCAGCGAAGTTTTGTCTCTGGAGAGTTTCATCTTCTCCACACGCCAATCAAGTTGCGCGTCCGGATTTTGGATAAACTTCAGTCCATTGTATTCGGGTTGGGATTCGTAGTTGACGTGGATTTCTGCGAGCCGCTCGCCAGCCTTCGCAAACCCATAGAAGTCTTTCGCAAACGGGATATGCGGCAAATCGCGTTTGAGGTTCGCTTCGTATTTTTCACGATAGTCGGGATGGTGCAAGAGGGCGTAGTTATAGTGGAAAATGTCCCACTTGGTGATGGTGTCGTCTCGGTAGTGGTTACGGAATTCCGCTAATGCCCAATCGGTGATGTTTTCGCGGCGGTTCGCGCCGTCCTCGTCGTAGATGTAAAAGGGGAAGCACTGAGTTCCACAACCTGAACCCACAAGTTTGCGATCAGCAAACTTGTTGCCCATAAAAACCATGAAAGGCTTTTCAGATCCTTTATCCGTCAGACAAATTACCCGATTTTCAATTGACGTCTCCAAGGTAGGAAAAATAGATGGAAACACAGATACAACGTCGATCATCGTTTGATCAACGTAGAGGTGAGACTTTGCAAAGGGACGATAAAGCGATGATCTCACCTTGTGTTCCGCATATTCTATTGTTCTTCCACGCCCTAATTTTGCTTTTAAGTCTCGACTCCACTTGATTTCCGTGTCATCAGACTTTACAAAATCATCAAGTTCAGCATCGCGATCGCCTCGTTGTGCCCATCGAACAACTTCGGTGTTGTAATTCTCAATTATTTTCCTCACATTCTCGTTGAGAATATTTCGGTTGAAATTGCAAACCCAAGCATCCCGCCCCGTGCTGATTCCAGTACTATAAGCCTGAAAAATTACACCCACCGAGTCAACTCTTTGTCTTCTGGTCTCCTTAGTTCCCATTGGGATAAAGGTGTCAAATTCAGCGTGAAGTCCCCCAGTGATCCATGTATGTCGATTGTCTGGCTGAATGGATTCCCACGGAATAGCACCAATATGTTGACTTTCATCCATGAAACCAAATTTCTGTTCCCTGTTCCACAATTCATCGGTGCGATAGTAAAAAATACGCGCCTCCGATGAATTCTCCCTTTTCTTCACAAACAGATTGATGCTGACACCGACGCGAATCCCGAACACATTTGCATCGGAGACCTTCAATCCCTGTCTCGCATTTCCACCCAAATCGAGAATATAGATCGCATCGCAATCGGCGGCAAGGTGTTTCCGCATGCCGTCAAATGCTAATCCTTCAATAAAACTGTTGTTTGTTATAAATGCAACAACACCTTCCTCGCCAATCCTATCCAACGACCATCGAATTGCCTTGACGTAAGGATCGTAAAGTTGGCTCCTGAGTGTCGCTTTGGAGTCTTTTGCGTATGTATCCTTAATGGACTCATCCATCGTCTCATACTCACGGTTTTTGTTGTTGTCGTTCTCATTGACCTGTCCGACATTGTAGGGCGGGTTGCCGATAACAACGAACATCTCGGATTCTTTCTGCTTCTCAACGCGTGCGGTGTTGTCGGGCGTGAACAGCTGCATCTGTCGGTCTTCTGCGGTTTCAAAGGTATCCACGAGACATAGACCTGCGTAGGGGACATACCGGTTCGTCGCTGTATAGAATTCGTGCTCAATATTCAGATTAGCGATGTAGTAGGGTAGGAGCATCACCTCGTTGCACTGCAGTTCCGGCGGGTCAGTGGTGTATTTCCGCTCCAGTGAGATAGGGTCGAGTTCCTGCATGATGCGGACGATGAAGTTGCCAGTGCCGACGAACGGGTCGATGATGTTGACACCGGTATCAGAGAGGGAACGATTGAACTCGGTCCTGAGGATATGCTCGACGCTTTTTACCATGAAATCGACAATCGGTTGCGGTGTATAGACGATGCCGTGCGTGTCTGCGACCTTGACGGAGAAGCCTTGAAAAAACTGCTCATAGACGGTGTTGAGGAATCCCTGTTTTTGTGAGAAGTCGGTGATTGTGCTGGCGATCTGCTCGATTGCGGTGTAGAAGGGTTCCAAGAGACGCAGAAATTCCGAGCGATTCAGCGTCCGCTCGGTTAGTACATCAATGACGGTTTCGATCTCACGGGCGATAATATTGCGGCGCGTGAAGTCGGGATTATCGAAGACAGTGCGGAAGATGCGCTCGGTCAACAGATGCTGGATGAGCATCTCCTCTACAGCAGCGATGGAGAGATTCGGGTTGATTGAGGTACGGCACTGCTGATGGAAACGGGTGAAGGCTTCCTGAAAGTGTGGGTTGTTTTGGCGTTCCGCTTCGATGAGTGTTGCTAACTCTTCGCCGAGTTCTGGCACCTTGTCTCTGAATTCAGCGACGGCGTTATGCCATGCCGCGATGTTCTCTTCCTGATAGGCGAAAAAGCCTTGAAGCACACGGACGAGGTTTCTCGGTTCGGTGATGTCTAAATCGAGTTGCAACGCTCCGTGTTGATAGAGGAGCGCGTGCGTCGGGGATTGGATAACGATATTTTTTGAGGGGTAGCCTGCAGCAAACTTTTTAGACGCCTCAACGTGGAGGTCGTCCTGTGTATCTTTTGCTTCCCAGTAGCCGTAGGGCAGTTTGAAGGTATCAACGACTTCGCCGTCTGGTCGAATTCGTCTCTTTCTCCCACTGTGTAGATGTGTCTTTTCGCAGAGGAGTGTGAGTTTGGATTGGTGGCAGTAGTGCTGGAGCAGACCTTGGAATGCGGCGCGGACGGTGCCTTCGTTCTGTTCGCCGAGTCGCTCGTATTCTTTGAGTTCGGCGTAGTAGGTTTTGATGGGTTTGTGTGTAGGTTTGATGTTGAGGGTTGGCATAAGGGGTTATAAGTTGTAAGTTATAAGTTATAAGTTATCGTAATACGGTCATCACTCCTACGTGAGTTAGGGAAACACGCAAGAAAAAACACTCGCTCCTACAGATGAATAATTTGGTACGGTTAGAAAACCGCACCAACCGATTGGAGTCCTTACAACTTAGTTTGTTAAGTTCACAATAAGGCTTATCCCACCGATGAGGATGTAGGCAAATGTGCTGACGAGACCCCAATTCACCTGAAACTTCTTTTTCACCTCTAAAATGTCACCCGGGTAGAGTAAAACCTGCTGTGTCGCACCCTCAGCAGGATCGGGCCTAAAAGGCACCACTACGGTTGTGCCGTCCCTGTGATGGATGAGGACCTCTTCACGGTTCGCTGACGCTTCAAACCCGCCACCGAGCGCGACCGCCTGTGAGAGATTCAACGGACCGCGCACCCGTTGTGCTCCAGGAGTGCGAACATAACCGGTTACGTAGATAGGTTCAACTTTGAAGACATTCGGGACATACAACACATCACCGTTTGATAGAGACGGAGAAGCACCCGCCTTCGGTGTCGATCTCCAAAACTGTTCTGAGCGGTTGAACTCCGACAGATTCCCGTTCATTTCAACTTTTACCAAAGCGGTCAGGTCTGCTTCTTGGGTGGGACCGCCCGCGCGTGCGAGTGCTTCCTCAATGCTAATCTGATCCCGAATAAAAAATTTACCGGGTGTCTGTACCTGTCCCTGCACTTCAACGGTGTTGAGAGGCATGACGAACACGAGGTCGTTGACGTTGACGCGGATATCGCGGTAAGGGTGGGTCGGTGAGAGGTCGTAGGTTTCGACGGTGTCTGGCACGTTGGTACGGATGAGTTGTACGACTTGGTAATCAGCGTTCTCCGCCATACCACCCGCAAGCGCGATGGCACGGTATAAACCGATGTCGGTTTCTGGGGAAATCGGATAACGTCCGGGAAGTTTGACTGCACCGCCGACGAAAACGCCGTTCTCTTGTAGCACCGGTGAGACCATGACGACGGGGTTTCTGACAAGCCCTTCTGAGACGAGGAACTCGCGGATCTGTTGGTTAACCATCTCGACTGTCTGTCCAGCAACATCAAGATCGCCACCGAAGTAACTAATTCTGCCGTCTTCACGTACCTGCGCGGAGTGTGTATATTCAGGCTGTCCAATCACCGAAATCAGAAGGGTATCGCCCTTTTTGATGCGGTAGACATCACCGAAGAGTGTTGTCGTTGCAATGAGAAACAGTAAAATCGTTTGAGCTTGCAAGCATCGGAACGCAAAACGGGACACATGCAAGCTTCGAAAAAAGTAGATCATAGCATTTTTTTGAGTATAGTCTATTTGTTCACGTCATCTGGACACAATTGTTACGGCACAAGGCGCGTGCCTACTACTTTGCAATATGTGTTACGAAGAACCTACGGAGTGTGCCTACTACTTTGTCAATTTGAGTCTTCATTTCCTACAACGAAGGAGAGTTGCTCCTCAGTTGAATTAAACCGTTTGATAGTGCTAAACCTTCGGTGAGGTCGACTCCGCCAATGCTCTTTGACATAACTACCGTTGCGCCGACGGTGCCCTCTTACATAAACCTTATCAGCCATGCGACTGTGAGATTTATGAGATTTTGCTTCTTTAAAGAGGTAGAGTTGATCGGCTTTCATGGCAACCTACTTGCGGAATTTAACGGTCCTGTAATGAATCAAAATAGACTTTAAGGCACTCCCGTGCTTGTGGAAGTAATTCAACTGGCACCAGGACATCACCCCATTCGGATTGTCCTAAGTTGCCTTTCACCCCACCATAATAAGGGACTTCATGGCAGCGTAGATAGGCGGGGATGCCGTCTTCCTTCAAGACGCTTTGGAGGATATTTCCTGCTAATTCGTTTGGGACAGATTCAACAGTGTACCAGTCCCCATATTTGGTAACCTCTGTGGATATGCGTTGCGGCACAAGCACTACTTGACAATCCGAACACATCGATACTTCTGGTTTATATTCAGCATTGCATTGTGGACAGAATGGCATCGTTTTTTCCTCCCAGTGGATGGGTAAGATTGGAATCTCACCCGTAAGTGTATAGGGGTTTGTAAAGCGTGGTGCCTTGCCACTGTGCTGTTATTTGCAGAGGATTAGGAACGGGGATACGTTGTTACTCTTCGTATTTTTATGGTATCACATAGAAAAAAATTTGTCAAGGGAAAATGGTTTTCAGTTTTTAGCAATCAGTGGTCAGTAACCCCCTCAATCCCCCTTATCAGGGGGACTTTAAAAGCAGTCGGGATTCGGAGATCCCTCCTACAGGCGAGGCTATCAGCGGTCAGCGGTCAGTAAGATCGCGAGTATAACTCGCTCCTACAGAAGAGAATCCGGTGCGGTTAGAAACCGCACCTACCAGATTGGTGTTAGATTCAGTATGGTTGAAATCCATCCTATAGGATTAGGCGTTTTGAAATTGCCAGAGACGGAGTGCGGTTTTTCCTAACACCCACTCGCGGTCTTCGGGTGTGAAGAAGTCCATCTCGTCTCGGACGACTGACAGTGTTTCCGAATAACTGGCGCGACTGAGACAGACGGGCCAATCGGTGCCCCACATCAATCGCGAACCTCCGAATGCCTGATAAACCTTCTTAACCTGTTCAAAGGTATCCGCCCACGGGTACCCCGTTTTCGAGATCGACCACGTATGGCTAATTTTGACGTAGACGCGAGGGAACCGTGCGAGGTTCAGTAGTAATTCCAGTTTTTCAGGTGCGTCTGACGAGCAACTTGCCATGTGATCTATGACAACATCAAGGTCTGGGTGCTGTTCCAAAAGTGGTACGAGATCTACTAATCGCTCGGCTCCGGTGAGCATCAGCATCGGGACACCAAGGGTTTCCGCACGCCTGAAGATAGGTGGCATCAGCGGTCCGGCAAACCAATCTCCCGCCTCACCGACAGAGGGACTGAGCCGGACCCCGTGGAAACCGTCCTCCTCCGTCCAACGACTGAGATGGTCAGGTGCGTCCGGATCTTCGGGGTTGATTCGACAGACGCCCATGAATTTATCGGGATACCTTTTCATTGCGTCAGCCGCATAACGATTATCCCATCGGTAATGAATGACCTGAACGAGAACGGTTTTTTCTACACCATTCGCCGCCATCAATTCCAATAGCATCTCTGCTGTGGCATCTTCCGCAGGTGGACTCGTTGTCTCCGGTGCCCATGGGAACTGGGGATCGTTTTTCCAAACGTGAACATGTGGATCGATAATTCTCATATTATTGCTCCTTCGGTTTCATCAAGAACCCGGACGCGCCTAAAGGTAGACAGAAAAGTAAAATCAGAATGTGTAAACTAAATCCCGTAACAGTGGCAGTCTCTATAGATGTGCCGAAATGGTTTAGCAACCAAACGAAGGGGAATTCTGTTGTCCCGAAATTCCCGACGGTTTGAACGGGCAACAGGTTAAAGACGTTGGTGAATGCGAGTGCGAACAGCACCTCGATCATCGGAATCCCAACGCCCATCTCGGCGACGAGGTAGCATTGAAACCCGAAACGGATAATGAGACACAGGACGGAATATGCCCAGACCTCCAAGAATCGACGGTTCGATCGGAACGTCGTTAGTTCCCGAAGCACTGCCAAGACTTTATCGACCGTCCATGAAATGGATCGCTTCTCAAGTGCCAATAGTGGACTGGCACACCGTTCTGCGAATCTCATACAGGTTTGTGGGGCGGTGTAGACGAAGGCTACCACAGCGACCAATCCGCCACCCATCAGAAGCGGTATGAGATAGAGAACCGTGCCAGAGAATGTGTCCCGAAGCGCAGCGCGCAGGAGCCACGCTGTGGAGACGACCAAGCCCATGAGGAGCACTAAATCAATCAGGCTTGCTACGAGCAACGAAGCGACGCCCTGTGTTGCATCTACCTTCTGACGGCGTTGCATCAGATAAACATAAGAGACATCCCCTGTCCGCATGGGGAGGATATTGCCCCAAAAGGTATGCATCGCCAAGATTGGGAAGACCTGATGGACACCGCTATCGAGGTCGAGCAGTGCCCGGAACCGTAGGGCTTTCGCTAAGACTAACAAACAGTAGCATCCGAACCCGATTAAAAGTGCCTTTATTGACAATCGGCTCAGGGTTTTGGGTATTTCTTGAATGTCAATCTCTTTTAAAAGGAAGTAAGCGATGACGACTGCGAAGACCGTCGGTAAACCGATTTTGGTAACCCGTTGAAGTTGCTTTCTGTTCAAAGGCACGCTCGCTGTGTGAGTATTATGGATATTTTCTATTTTTTATGTTTAAGGGATTCGTATCATGGTATATGCCGAGGGTTTAATTGTCAAGAAGAAATGGCAATCATGGGTCAGCAGTCAGTCATGAGAAAAAAGATTTGCTTTTTACATAGATGTATTCTACAATACACCTTATCTTAATCTACATAGAAACAGGGTACTCATTTCGCCCATGAAAGACAATCAAAATTCTTCGAGTCCATCTTCTCGGAAACAGTTCTATTTTCTGACCCTATCCCACACTGTCCTCGACTCCTACGCGACCCTCTTATCACACCTGCAACCGCTCCTTCTGACAAAGTTAGCAACTTCAGCGGCAACACGGAACAGTTTAGCTGGCAACTTTATCTCGATTTACAGCGTCTTCAGTTCGCTCGGCCAGATACTCTTCGGGTGGCTATCGGATCGGGTACGATCGGTGCATTTCTTGACCTTTGGTGTCGGTTTCACTGCAATCGGTCTAAGCCTTTTATGGATTGCTCCTTCGGCGCGTGCCGTATATCTGTTATTAGCGATAGGCGGACTCGGCATCGCCTCCTTCCATCCACAAGCGACGACCTATGCGGGCGCGCTCGCCGCAGAGGGTAGAGGTATGGGAACCTCCATTTTTCTCACAGGTGGTAACGTTGGTCGGGCACTCGGTCCATTGGTGCTGATGTTCATTCCATACAATTTCGGCTTGCAATACTTGGTTTGGGAAATGATCCCTGGGGTGATGTTAGCGTTGTTGGTGCCGAAAGTGCTGAAATTCGAGAAGTCTCTGGATCTCACAGCCACGCCACGTGGCAGGTTAGAAGAGGAACCGAGGGAGCAAGAACCGTTTTGGACCGTTGCCCGTCCACATCTTTTACCGCTCAATGTGTTATTTATTATCGCGGCACTCCGAACCGTCACAGCCGTCGGACTGGAAAACTTTCTATCTATCTATCTGGATGATCAAAATTATACCGACCAGATGCGTTCGCTCGTGATTGCGCTCTTCATCTTCGCAGGTTCCGTAGGTATCATGTCGAGTGGCTGGCTTATCACCCGTGTCAATACATACGTCCTGTTATTGGTCTCACTCCTTGGATCGCCGCCGCTGCTCTACGCTTCATTGCACTCCGATGGTCCGAGTTTCCTTGTGCTCCTCTTTTTAGGGAATGTGGTGCTCTCAAGTTCGATTACGGTTAATATCATCTTAGCACAGATGATCCTACGCGGGCATGAAAACATTGCGTCGAGTTTTATGATGGGTGCGGCGTGGGGTGTCGGAGGATTATTGAATAAAGTCGTCGGTGTTCTCGGAGATCAATACGGCTTGCCGATCGTACTCGATGGGTTAGTGATGATTCCGGTGGTCTTGGCGCCGCTTCTGATTTTGCTACGCGATCAACCGAACTTATCGAGACCGAATGTGTAGAGGTAGTCAGTTATCAGTTAAGAGGATTCGTTTCACAAATGACCCTCTTACGATAGCATCAAAACCGTCGCCTGCAACAATACGCAGAAACACCCCGATGAATGCCACACGCGCATTCAGCGTTGATTCGCAAAAACACGCAGGCGACTCGTAACACGAAAACCGTTAAAGTCCAAACAGCGTTACTTATCCGCAAGGAACAATTAAAAGTGCCAGAGTAGGCTCAGAAAATGTGTGCTGATGAGGTCGCCGAGAAGGAGTGCGTAATCGAGGCGAAATTGGCGAACCTGGATGCCGATTCCACTCGTAATGCGATCATCTCGGTAACCGACACGGAGTGCCAACGGTTCGCTGATACGATATTCTATGCCGATATGCGACTGCCCGCCGTAACGCTGTTGCCACTGATAGGACAGAATCATCTCTCGGTTGAAAACGTGATTGTTCGTGTACGCGACGCCGATATTCCAATTCGCCGGAATAGATTCTTTCGGAGCAGACACGGTATTCCACGTTAAAGTCGTTTTCGAGATGTCCTGAAGATTGAATCCAAAGGCGAGGCTGCCGAAGTTTTCTACATTGAAAAGTGCATTGAAATCGGGCAAACGGGCGAGGAATCCCGCATCAAAGCCGTATCCCCAACTCCCATAATTATACGTATCAAGATCTCCGCCACTCAGGCTCTGTGTAATGAGTTTGGTGTTTATACCACACATAAACTCCGGCGGCAGAGAATCCCGTCCGAAATTATCCCACCACGACTGGCTCACGACCCAACGCGTGGCGAGTGTTAAAATATAGGCATTTTCGCTGTCGTTTAGGTAACCCACTGGAATGAAATCGGATTCTCTGGGTCGGTTCTTTGCGAGGTTTCGCCGAGCCTCTGGCGTAATATTCGGATCGAACGCTGGAACGAGTGGATAGATGGGAATATCGTCCACGCCTGCTCGAAACCATGACAGCCCGAGGTTGAGTTTCGACAGGACTTGTGTTGTGCCACTGATATAGTTAAACGCGCCTAATCCGGAACGCCGTGCGGCGTGCATCAGACAGAGTTGATAATTATCGGGGATACCCGCGATGCCAGCGGGGTTCCAATAGGTAGCGGTTACATCGTCAGCGATGCTCACATAGGCACCGCCCAATCCGAGGGCTCTGCCCCCAACACCATTCGTCAAAAAATCACCGGTGTAGTTTTCAGCAGAGGTTGGTAAAGCAGTAATTCCCATCCATCCCATTAACACCACTACAAAATAGATAATATTCGCAGTATTAGGATTATGTTGCAATTTAATCAATGGCTTCTCTTTCCCTTGGAACTATTATGATGGCATATATGCACGGAGGACTCACGGAGTGTGCCTACTACTTTTAAGGTTTCACGGCACGCACACAACGAAACCCGACATCACTACTCAACAGCGAAGGTTTCTCTGCGAGGCGATTTGCGACGCGCACGCTTTTAGCATTGAAACTCCACGATCCACCACGCACGACACACCGCTCTCTGTTAGCATCAGCATTCGCGATAGCCCGTTGAACGTCTTTAGCCCCAGCAACAGGATTACGCGGCTGTCCATTCGCATAAAACTTTCGTTGATATGTATCAAGACACCACTCAGCGACGTTCCCAGACATATCGTATAAACCGTAGCCATTCGCAGGATATGTCCCTACAGGTGTTGTGCGCTCCTTATGCGTGCCAGATTTTGTTTTTTTGTTGTAATTTGCTTTGTTCGCATTAATCGGACCTTCCCACGGATAATCCTGTCCGATCAAGCCACCTCGTGCGGCTTTTTCCCATTCGGCTTCTGTAGGTAATCGCTTTCCTGCCCATTGCGCATACGCCATTGCATCGTGCCAACTGACCTCTACGACAGGATGCTGATGGGTCGGTGAGGTTCGAGAAACCGAACTCGGTAAGGGGCGATGATTTGTATCTTCAAGGAACCGTTTGTATTCTCCAACTGTTACTTCGTATGGGTCGATATAGAACGCATCAAGGTAAACGGTATGTATCGGTTTTTCGTCGCGTTCTCCACCGTCGCTCCCCATCGAAAATTCACCCGCTGGGATGAGGACCATATCGGGTGCCTGTGCAGACAGATTCACTATAAAGCAAAAAATGCTATAGAATAGGATCCGTAGAGCGTTTTTCACCGTTCAACCCTGTTCAAATCGAACGCATTCCAATAATACTGATATTCCGTTGAAGCCCAGTCCTTGTAGATTTTGTCCCACGCCATCCGGTTGAAGTGCGGTAGAAGCGATCCATCTGTGACGGGCTTGGAGTGCCCTTGATAGCGGTAATCTACCGAGAGGCGTATCCGATCCGAAGTCTGATTCGGCATGGCTTTGTGAACGGCATGGCTGTGAAAGAAGAGCGCATCGCCGAGCTCGTAATCACCGGCTACCCAGTAGAATCCATCCGTTTCCAGAGGTGCTGTATCTATACCGAGTCCACCTGCGCCGAGTGCCGGTTTGACGGGATAAATCCCCCCTCGATGCGAACCAGAGAGCACTGACAATCCACCCAACTTTTCTGGACAGGGTCCAAGCGGTATCCATCCGGTATAGGTTTCCTCTGTCCCGCGAATGTGGATGAAGTCTTGATGTGCAGGCGTCGTGTACTTTGTGTTCTCCGGGAACATAATTCTTCCAATATTCCGCGGATGCACGAGCGTCTTTTCACCGAAGAGTTTGTCGCAGACGTCTATAATCGCAGGATGGTGTGCGAACGCGTGGAAGGATTCCAAGCACTGGAATTCATCCAAGACGGGCCAATAACCATCATCACCTTCCATGAAGGGACCACCGATACGGATACCGTCCATCAGGGACTCACCCCCCTGTGCCCATCCGTGCTGATGACAGATCTCCAAGAAATCTCGACGCAGTTCGTAGATAGAATCGGCATCAATCAAGCCACGAAAAAAGAGGTAACCGTCCTGCTGTGCGCGCTCCCGGAGTTTTTCAGGTTGATCTAAGAGTTCATTTGAAACAAAAAAGGGTTCGATTCTTGCCATAACTTGCTCCTTGCTTGTGAACGTCGCGGTGTTTTAATGTTGGATACATTATAGATATTATACCCACAAAAGGCGGCGGTGTCAATTGCGTTGTCAGTTTGCAGTTTTCTGTTGCCCACGTTCACAGAACCCATGATTCCCATTTTCACACCTTTCGTTGCAGATCGCGTCGGTTTTCTTCAAGGAAATATAAAATGAGAAGTGGGAATCGGAACCCTCCTACGGAAGCCCACTGCCCAATATTTTTCCCTGTTATTTTAGAAGTGTGCTACAATTTGGAGGAATATGAGTGAAACACGGGGTTGAAACTTCGTTAGCGACAGTTTTAATTGGGGAGGACCTCATGCTTAGCATCAAACATCTCGAAGCGATTTCGTTGAACGTGCCGTTCTATCACGAACGGGTCAGCCGACACATGCACCGCGCCTTGACACATGGAGAGCGTGTCCACGTTTATCGGGTCGAACTCAGTAACGGCGTTATCGGATATGGCGAAAATCTATCGGATGAATCGGCGAATATTGAACAAGTCATCGGACAGAACGCGTTTGCATGTATGAACGATGACAGCATCGGGTTCGGCATCCAAATGTCGCTTTTCGACGCCGTTGGCAAATCTGTAGATGTACCCGCCTATCAACTCATCGGACCGAAGGTTCGTGATCGGTGTCCTATTTCGTGGTGGGACATCGATATGCCCCCAGAAGACTGGGTTGCGGAAGTCCAAGAATCGGTCAAACGGGGTTACACGTCTGCGAAACTGAAAGCGCGTCCGTGGCGGGACATCTTCGCGCAGGTGGACGCTGTCGGGAACGCTGTGCCAGCAGACTATCGGCTCGATATTGATTTCAACGGGTTTCTGCGGACTGCGGATAACGCCATTCCCGTGTTGCAACGATTAGATAAACATCCGAATGTCGCTATTTACGAGAGTCCGTACTATCTCGGCACGGATGTAGAGGGTGCAGCGCTGTTGCAAGGGGTTGTTCAAAATCGGATCGTCGAGCATTTCAACGAGTCGTGTCTGCATGCGCGCTGTTGCGGTGGGTTCGTTGTCGGCGGTGGTGTGAACTCGCTCCTGCGGACGAACGCGCTCTGTGCTTCGTTTTCGCAACCGTACTGGCTCCAGATGGTCGGCACGGGTATCACAACGGCATACTCCGTACATCTCGGTGCGGTGTTATCGCAAGCGGAATTGCCGGCGATTACGTGTCACGAGTTGTGGGAATCTGACCTGCTCGAAACACGACTCCCTGTCGTTGATGGGACGATTCAGGTATCGGATGCACCGGGGTTGGGAATTACGGTGGATGAGGCGGCACTGTCAGCGTATCGCGTCGATGCGTCTACCCCCACACCCCAGCAGTTGTTCCGAGAGAGTGAGTATACCTGCAGGGTGCATATCCCTGATGGAAGTGGTGGAGAGGTCGTTCACGATTTCCGTGATGAGGCTGTCTATTATCCAGCGTTCAGTGAGGGAGAGTATCCGGGATTCGTGCCGGGGGTTTGGATGGAAGTGGTTTGATGGAGTGGTGAGGCATCTATAGGCAATTAGGAACGTGGCAACTGCCTCATACGGATGCGATTTTCATCAATAACAGAAAAGTGCCCTATCCAGTTTGTTTGACTCTCAAGGACTTCAATTACAGTTTGTGCAATGCTCGAAGGTGGATCTGCTGGAAGTCGAAACAGAATTATCCCAAAAGGTGCACTTAATCCTAAGCGGAAAACTAACTCACCGAAATCAGTATCAAAGGTGATGAGGGTTCGCTTTTCAACGGTAGCGAGAGAAAGGACTTCCCGATCACTGATACCGGGTGCCTTTTCTCCTACCCAAATCGCGTCGTGTCCGCGAGAGGAAATAAATTCCACGACTAAACTGGGGATATTTTCATCTGCTAATAGGCGCATCAACCAATTTCATAGGGTGTTGATAATCTTTTTGCGTGTGTAGCACGGCACTGGCATACGCAAGACATGCCCGAATATCCTCTTGCACAATATGAGGATAATTCTCAAGAATCTCTGCTTCACTCCAACCGTGTGCCAGCAAATCAATGATGAATTCAACGGCTAATCGGGTGCCTTTAATAACGGGCTTCCCTGTAAGGATATTTTCGTCACAAACGATTCGTTCTGCCAATGTCCGTGGAATTTGACCTTGCATGATGTTTTCTTCCTTTATGCTGCCATACCGCATATTATTCAGTGTTTTCCGCAAAGTAATCGGAATCTACGCGCTTGATCTCGTAGGTTTTCTCTATGGAGACACCAACATTGTGTTCGATCATATAGTCCGCAAGTTGTTCCCCATCAATAAGAATTACCTTTGAGTCTCTTGAGTCAATTGCTGATATGTAGGTCTGCGCAGTGCTATAAAACCCTGATGTTGTAATGCAAATTCCCTTACGGGCGCGTTTGCCCTGTAATGCTCCTACGAAATCTCGAACCTGCGGCTCACCAACATCTCCTTCCCACCGCTTTGCTTGAACATAAATCACATCAAGACCAAGCCTATCCTCTTTTATGACACCGTCAATCCCGCCATCACCGCTGCGTCCTACGGCTTCAGCATCTTCTCTTGAACCTCCATATCCCATTTCAACGAGCAGGTCAATAACAAGTTTCTCAAAAAAAGCAGGGGTGTTTTTTTTAATCTTCTGTAGAAGTTCCGCTACTAACCCTTTTCTAATTTTTTCATAATTTTCTTCAATGTATTTCTCGGGACCCCGGCTATCTGCTCCAGAGGCTTGAGCCAAAATCTCAAGCCCGAGAGTCGTTATTCGATAATGCCTTGTTCTAGGTCGTTCTATAAGTCCTCTATGCTCTAGAGGTCTCTCCATCGTTACGCCATCACTTAGACGCCTCCTTTCATCTTCAGTAAGTGAAAAACGTTCCATAAGCATATCAATAATATTCTTTCGACGATATACCTGACCGTCAGCGATATATTGAAGAACGGGCAGCATCATTTGGTCAGTGGTAGGTATAGGCATTCTTGTTTTAAATCTCCAAGATTAACTAAAATTTTCTATGGCTTTTTGGTCCTCAATAGTTTGAACAATGTGTTAAAATATAACACATTCAATCTATTTGTCAAGGAATACGTCGGGATTCGGAGATCCCTCCTACAGGAAGTGCCGTAGGTTGGGTTGAACGAAATCAAGAGATAGATGAGCAGTTTCCAAATATCGCTCAAGTCCAACACAGTATTGTATACATCCAAGGACATAGTGAAACCCAACTTCACACCGTTTATAATATCGAGAACTTGGAAACAAAAGTGTTGGGTTTCACTCGGTAGCAGTTCGACGTAGAACGCATGGAGAAGATCCATTTTCTATGACTTTTTACGGTTTTGATGAAATCCGTTCAACCCAACCTACAATACATGGAACGGTTCCAAATCACACCTAACAGAACCGATACATCTCCTGCAATATATCAAGAATGTCTGGGGCATCAATGAGGTAGATGCTTTCTGCACGTTCTATGAGTTCATCAGGAATCCCGTGCAGTGCTTCGGCGATGGGACCCGTAATGGCGGCAAGCGTATCAGAATCGCCACCGAGAGAGATAGCGTTACGGACTGCATCCTCAAAACTTTCTGATTCCAGCGCGCAGGTTATCGCCTGTGGGACGGAACCTTGGCAGGTTACATCGAAAAAATAGAAGGGACGGATTTCGTCCACCGTTTGGGTCAAGTCGTAGCCGTATTCGGAGGCAATAACCTGTCGGATGTCCTCTGGACGTTCACCTCGAAATGCAAGATAGATGGCGTGTGTCGTCGCGCGTGCACCTTTCATACCCTCTATGTGGTTATGGGTAATCTCGGTTACCTTGTCGGAGGCGGAGAGTGCGGCACCGAGATCGTCGCGGTTTAGGAATGCGGCGGGTGAGACACGCATCGCCGCGCCGTTTCCGTAACTTCCGTAGGGTTCAGGCGGATCATCGTATATCCACATACCGAAGTTTCCACCGTACCCGCGATGTGGGTGCCGACGACACCACGCTTGCATCGTCTCTGCTGGTGATAAGTCGTGTAGGAGAATATCAGCGACGGCAACGGTACAGACAGAATCATCTGTGAAACGGCAGGAACCAGCGAAAAAAGGAAAATTCTTGATTTTGATCGGGGTCGCCTCGTAGATAGAACCAGCGATGTCGCCTATTATCGCGCCTAACATGTTTGCTCCTTTAATCCCAACGGAATTCTCACCGTGATTATACCATCTTTGGGCGAATCTGCCAAATCTACGCTTATGCAACGGTAGACATAGCACTCCGCTGGAGTGCAGGAACTCTGCGTATATCGTTTTCTATAGACATGGCACTCCGCTGGAGTGCAGGAACTTCTGCTTTTGATGAATAACGGTGTGGGGTCGAGGTGTATCCCGTGATAGAGCAGAAAAACGATAGACTTTCCACCGTAATGTGTTATACTACTTTTTAATCTTAAGTGCACCCGATAGATAAAAGGAATGAAATGCGCCCGATTCTTCTCGCACTTTGCAGTATCCTACTGCTATCCGGTTGTGGTTCGGATGAAACACCAGCACCGGTGGAACAGATGCCAAACTACTTTCCCGATGCCGTTGGAAGCCGATGGATCTACAGAGATTCTGATGGCCGCCAATGGACACGAGAAGTGAGTGGCAAGGCGAATATTGAGGGGAAGGACTATCAGGTCTTCGAGGATACACCGCTAATTACGGGGACCGAACTTGATTTCCTGAATTCTACATACTATCGGGCTACCTCGAGCGAGGTTATGTTCACGGTCAGTGAACAGGTGACCGATTACCTTCACACCGAACTACCCAAAGCCGTACAAGACGAATTCGCTGGTTTAGAATTGGCCGTTGCAGTAGAGCCGTTCGCGCATCCTGAACTCGTTTTTTTTCAGATACCATTGGTTCCCAATTTCCAGTGGGACGCTCTGAACATAAAGGTTAACGGAAACATCATTTTGCAAAACCTCGTCCTGCTCCAAATACCTTTTGAGGCGCATATAAGCGTTAAAGGGGAAGTCGTCGCCGAAAGTCCGCTGGAAACCCCCGCTGGGAACTTTGAGAAAACATATCAGGTAGAATACCAGACCGAAATCACTCACACGCTTTTTTCGGCAGCTGAGACGATTCAAGGGAAGCAGACGCTATGGTTTGCACCGCATGTCGGTGTTGTCAAAATCGAAGACGAAGATGGTGTAACAGAACTGGCTGAATATACCTTAACTCGAACGATCCAAGAGTAAAGGCTACGGAGTATGTTTACTACTTTACAGGCTATGGCACACGGAGTGTGACTGCTACTTTAAAAATGAAAGTTGTTGTCTTAAGCGACAAGAAACCGGGACATTACAAACAATCTTTAGGCATCGTCGAAAAAATGCCTGAATGCCAAGCGGTATGGCTTGAGATACAATTTCGGCGTAAATGGCGTGACAATCTCCTTCGCGTTTTTATGCGTGTTTTTGGAGGTGCATCGCTTCCCATACCCCTGATCCACACGCTTCTGCGGTGGAGTCTTATGCCTGAGTCTTATCACGTACTGGTCCAACTCCAAGCCGCCGATATTGTCCTCTCAACAGGTTCATCGGTAGCAGCGGTTAACCTACTCCTCGGTAGAATTCTCGGTGCTAAGACGGTTACGTGTCGCAGACCTTCACCAGTAGGCACTCGATATTTCGACCTCGCAATCCTTCCAATGATCTCTTGGCAGCAAGCATCGCGCAAAGACAATATTTGCAGAACGATCGGCGTGCCAAACCCGATTTCACCAGACGCCTTGGATGCCAGGCGGAAACGATTGAAGGTTGAACTAAATCTATCGGACGGTCCGCGAATCGGTGTCCTACTCGGTGGGACAGACCGGCACGAGACTATCACGATAGAGGATGCCGAACGGCTCAGTGAGATTTGCAAAGCCGTTGCAGAAAAGATGAACACTCAGATATTGATAACAACCTCCCGCCGAACGCCACCCGATGTAACGGAACACTTAGTATCGACCCTAAAACACACCGACGGGTGCCTGTTGTTTATTACCCCTGATACGTCCTCAGAACTGGAAGATCCCTACCAAGCCATTCTCGCCCTAAGCGATCTGCTCATCGTCACCGCGGACAGTTTTTCAATGGTGTGTGAGGCGGCGAGCAGTGAACGCAGCGTTGCCGTTCTAACACTATCACATAAAGGTGTGAGACCGCCGAAGCGACATGAAGTCTATCGGTACATGGAGGAAAGTTCCATCGTGAATCGGTGCAGACTTGACGAATTAGAAACACACATTATCAATTCTCTCATCTCCGATGTGCCGAATAAACCGCTTCAAGACACAGCCACAGCGGTGGAGGCAATCCGCCAATTAGTAGCGATCCCCTAATTGGACCCCGGTTCATAGTATCCAGAACCGAAGAGGTAACCGTCGTGCCGAATTGCCCATGTACGCTTCAACGCTACCTCGCCGCTTTCGGGGTTGGGCCACGAATACGCAATCCAAAGCCCTGACCCCGTCGCCATGGCGATTTCTGCCCCTAAAGGGGACCCATCTAAGCCGGGAATAGTCTTAATATCCATTCCTATGAAATCCGGTCTTAACGGGTGGGCGACATAGATATCGTTCTCGTCAGTGATAAGCACATACCACTGCCCATCAATATTTGCAGGATCGTTATAGTATGCTGCCGCAGCCTCGGATCCTTCAAATTCATAACGGGCGATCGCCTCCAAAACCAAGGCAAGCGTGAATGCTTCTGGATTATCTTTTGAGACGGGTGTTAACGTGGCAGGATCTGGACCCCACGATTCGTAATACCCAGAAACGAAGATATATCCATCGTACCGAATTATCCACGTCCGCTTTAGTTCCAATTTGTTAGCTTGCGGATTGTGCGCCAAATATTCAATCCAGTGTCCTTCTTCTGTTGCTTTGACGATTTCTGCTCCTATTGGGTAATCGACAAAACCTACAACATCTTTTACATCCACACCGATTAGCTCGGGGAGTGCAGCGTGTGAAACAATAAGGTCGCTATCATCAATGATGAATACATACCATTGCCCGTTAACACTCGCAGGATCATTGTAGTAGGCTATAGCGGCTTCGCGTCCTTCTGATTTATACAAATCAACCGCCGCTTGGACGAAGGCGACTGCAAACGCCTCTGGATCCTCCATTGTCATCATTTCAGTTGGTGTAATGGCATCCATCATCGGTTTCGCCATAGGTCGCTCACAGCCGATAATACAGGTTGCAGCAAGTCCGACTATAAGTAGTATAAACAAAAAATTTCTCAATTTTTGACTCCTTTTCAGTCAATAAAAAATTTAATCCTCTTTGATTGTATACATTTTTTTCCTGATTGTCAAATATACTCTTTTTTTCTTGCTATTTTTTCGCGAATCGTGTATATTCTGTAGAAAGTTGACATATACTATAGGGGAGAAGAAAAAATCATGAGATATACTACGCGAATTTACCTGTTTTTGCTCATCCTTGGCGTTATTTTTGTTGGGTGTTACTTGAAATCAGATTACAGAGTGAAAACAGAGAAATATACTGGACCCCAAACCGTTGAGGCACTTATGAAAGCGTTTGATGCCAGATATAATTCTCATGAGATGGTGACGACTGCGGGGACACTTCATGGCGGAAAACGACACATTGTGTTCACGTTGGCAGATGTCGATACCAAATACCCACGTGAAGAATGGCTTCAGATGCTCCTGAGTAAAGGCATCACGATAGAGTATTTCAAAACCTATAGTGAATATCTCGACTTACGCTCAAATCTAATTTTGGAAGAATTTTACGCTGAAAATGATTGGGAAACCGTTAAAGCGAGTTATATTGACACCCTCATCCAAGAGTATCAACATGAGTATCAACGTATCACTGAAGCGGATCAAGCCCATCCAGAAGCGGAAAATTGGTTTATGGTAGGTGAAAACGCGTTGCCCCAAGTTCCGGGAAGAATCTACGTCTTGAAAACTGAATCAACAGCACAACTCTGGCACACATGCTCCGAAACAAAATCAGAAACCGGAGAAATTCTCTCGGCTAAAGGAGCAGACCTCTCTGAGAGACAGAGACTCCACCTCTTGAATACCGGTGCGCCACCAGCAGGCTGGGAAGTTGTGTATGTAGATGAAGATGGAAACCCCACCCCCCGAAACAGATAAACCTGAAATGCATGCAAGAGTTCTAACCCACGTTATTTGACCGCAAGGAAAATTAGAAAACATGTCCAACCCATTAGCGATTTCAGGCGGCACCCCTGTCCGAAATATAGAAAGCGATCCATGGTCCCCATGGCCCCGTACCACAACTGAGGAGTGGGAGTCAAAAGTTGAACCGCTGCTCCGTGAAGTGTACCTGAGTGCGAATGAAGGTTCCGGTGGCGCGATGATTGAGCGTCTCAATGAACAGTATGCCCAGTATTCTGGAACAAACTACGCGCTCTTTATGCCACACGGGACCGATTCAATCAGTGCCGCTTTAGCCGGCGCGCTTGATCTCGATGGATTTAGCGATGGTGGCGAAGTGATTGTACCGAACTACACATTCGTAGCAACCGCAAGCGCAGTGTTGGAACGTCGGTGCACCGTGGTGTTTGTGGACATTTCACCGGAGACCTTCACCATCGATCCGAAAGCGGTGGAGGCGGCTATTGGTCCAGAAACGCGAGCGATTCTGCCTGTCCATCTCGGCGGTCATCCAGCAGATATGGGAGCTTTACGAGAAATTGCACAACGCCATAATCTCGCGATTATTGAGGACTGCGCACA
Source organism: Candidatus Poribacteria bacterium (assembly GCA_965220065.1). Taxonomy (GTDB): domain Bacteria; phylum Poribacteria; class WGA-4E; order WGA-4E; family WGA-3G; genus WGA-3G. Next base: position 146,101 of record OZ244804.1, on the reverse strand, counting down.
GGCTCACGGGGCAGAATATCAGACAAAAAAGGTGGGATCCCTCAGCAGTGTCGGTGCGTTTAGTTTCCAGGCGTCAAAGAATCTGACTTCCGGGGAAGGCGGTATGGTCACCACGAACGACAAAGATATTCACGATCGGGTCTGTGCTTTTATGAATGTCGGACGCGCACCCGGTGGGGCGCGATGGGAATATCCGCGACTCGGATGGAACTATCGTCCGTCAGAGTACCTTGCCGCAATATTACTCGTACGATTGGAACTGTTAGAGACACAAACCGATCTCCGCAATCGAAACGCAATCTATCTCTCCAACGCTTTGAAAGCGATTGAAGGGATAACACCACCGAAACTTGCCCCGTGGGTTACCAAACACGGGTATCATCTCTACTGTTTGAAGTATGATCCCCAAGGATTTGGCGGTAAATCGCGGCAGGAATTTGTGGACGCACTGTCTGCCGAAGGTATCCCGTGTTCTATCGGTTACCGTTCTCCACTCTCACAAGAACCCGGAATGGCACACGTCGCGAAGACATACCCACATCTTATCCGATCATTGCCGTGTCCAAACGCCGCATCCGTCTGCGAGCAGAGCGTATGGCTTTTCCAGAATCTCTTCCTCAGTTCAGAAACGGATATGGATCAGATTGCAGAAGCTATCGCCAAAATTCACCACGCATGGCGTTAATCTTTCCCCGATGTTAATGCGTAATGGATTGGGCAACCTCCCCCGGAACCTTGATGCAATCACAAAGTAGCAAACCGCTTCTTGTTTACGATAACGCCTGCGACTTTTGCCGATATTGGATTGCGCAGTGGCAACACGTCACCGGGGACCGCGTCGATTACGCTCCCTATCAAGAGGTAGCCACGCAATTCCCAGAGATCCCCCTTTCAGCGTTTGAGAATTCAGTTCAGTTAATCCTTCAGAATGGAACGGTTTTCAGCGGAGCAGAGGCTGTCCTGCGAGCCTTGAACAACGGTCCGTTTCTCTGGTGTTACTACCGCTTGCCCGGTTTTGCGAGTGTATCTGAAGGTATCTATCGTTTCATTGCACAGCATCGTCCGTTTTTCTCTGCGATGACGCGATGGCTGTCGGGAACACATACAGAGAGAACAACGTTTTGCTTTTCGAGATGGCTGTTCCTGCGCGGACTCGGCTGTATCTACCTTATCGCTTTTTTATCTTTGTGGGTTCAGATCCACGGACTCGTTGGGAGTAATGGGATTTTACCAGCAGACCAGTTTTTGGAGGCGGTCCGTCAGCAAATCGGAATAGAAGGCTATCATCTCGTTCCGACGTTGTTCTGGTTAAATGCATCGGATGCCTTCCTCAGTTTCTTGTGCGCTGGCGGTGTGCTTCTGTCTCTCGTTTTAATCGCAGGCTTTGTCCCCTCATTCGCTTTAGTCGGTTTGTGGACGTTTTATCTGTCGCTTGTGACAGTGGGGCAAGTATTTCTAAGTTTCCAGTGGGATGTCCTGCTTTTAGAGACAGGGTTTTTGGCAATTTTCTTCGCACCGCTGCAACTCCGTGAAAGGTTCACACGCGCGTCCCAACCGTCCACTGCGTTTTTGTGGCTTCTACGGTGGCTCCTGTTCCGTCTGATGTTTGCCTCTGGATTTGTTAAACTCGCCAGTGACGAGGTGTGGCGAAACCTTACGGCTCTCAACTTCCATTATGAAACACAACCGTTGCCGACATGGTTCGGATGGTATGCACATCAGTTGCCGGAATGGCTCCAGAAAACCTCCGTGATCGGCATGTTTGCGGCTGAATTGGTCGTCCCGTTCCTGATTTTCGCACCACGACGCTTACGAACTGCGGGATGTATTGGGTTAATCGGTCTACAAGCGCTAATCGTCTTAACAGGGAACTACTGTTTTTTCAACTTGCTGACGATTGCGCTATGCCTCCTTTTGGTTGACGATGTGGCGTGGAAGGCTCTACTTCCAAAGCGGTTTATTCCGACTATCCGCTTCGTTGAACGACCTCTTCACCGATACAGACGCATCGGCATAGCGGTAGTTGCAATGCTTCTGTTTCTGCTGAGCGGCATCCGTTTCGGTGGACAGCTCTTCAGAGAGACAAGGTTTCCAGATGTCGCTTGGATTATGCCGTTTCGGAGCGTGAATACCTACGGACTCTTCGCAGATATGACGGAATCGCGCCCAGAGATTATCGTTGAAGGTAGCAACGATCGGATAACGTGGGAAACTTACCAATTTCGCTGGAAACCCGGAGATCTGACCGTCGCTCCAAAATGGGTTGCCCCGCATCAACCGCGCCTCGACTGGCAGATGTGGTTTGCCGCCCTGCAAGGCAGTTATCAAAACACACCGTGGTTTCTCAATTTCATGGGAGCACTGCTACAAGGTAAGCCTGAGGTGTTACAGTTGTTGGCGGAAGACCCGTTCCCGGATACACCACCGCGCTATGTCCGCGCAACCCTTTACGATTATGGCTTTACGGATCTCACAACAAAACGCGCGGAAGGTACGTGGTGGCACCGCGAATGGAAAAGGATTTATTGTCCCGCAATTTCACTCCGCTAAAATATGGCAGCTGGCAATCAGCAGTCGGTAAAGAGGTGTTCGTTAACCCTAAACGCGTAACCCGTAAACGTAGCGGAGGGGTTTTTTGCTTGGGTGTTTCTTCAGATCTACGTAAAGGCACTCCAGTTATCAAATTTATCTGACCGAACCGCAAGGAATAATTAAAATATGAGTCAATTTTTAACCGTCGCGTTGGAAGCGGCGAAAAATGCTGAAGAAATCATCACCGCTTACTATACAGGCGATACCATGAAGGTAGAAATGAAAGCCGACGAAACGCCGGTCACGCTCGCCGATAGGGGAGCGGAAAAAGCCATCCGCGAGACCATCAAGCAGGCGTTCCCCGACCACGGTTTCTTAGGTGAAGAGTACGGCATCGAAGAAGGGGACTCCCCTTACGTCTGGATCATCGATCCAATCGATGCCACAAAGAATTATATCCGAAAAATCCCGATCTTCGGCACGCAGATCGCCTTGATGAAAGGTGAAGAACTCATCCTCGGCGTTTCCAACGCTCCACTTTTGAACGAGCTTCTCTACGCGGAAGCAGGCGGCGGTGCTTTCCTAAATGACGAACCGATAACGGTTTCCAGCGTAACGCAACCTGAAGATGCCATGGTCTGCCACGGTGGACTGAAGTGGTTCGTAGAAAAAGGCACCTTCCCCGGCATCTACAATTTTATTAACGATGCTGCGCGCACCAGAGGCTTCGGTGATTTCTACATGTATCATCTCGTGGCATCTGGAAGAGCGGATGCTGTCGTTGAAGCGGCGATTAGTATCTGGGACATTGCGGCTATCACTGTTATCGTGAGAGAAGCGGGTGGGAAAGTGACGGATATACAGGGACAACCCATCACGACAGATACAAACTCACTCGTGGCAACCAACGGGATCTTACATAATACGGTGTTGAACTACTTCAATAGTCCTTGACTGATTTGCTTGAATTGTTGCGTGGATATGTGCTATACTATATTCATAATAGACAAAAAAGAGAGCGAGAAATACAAAATGCACCTTGACTTTCAAAATGTGCTGGATCTGTCTTATGTGGTCGATGAAAAGAGTCCATGCGAATTACCGATTGATCCTGCTAAAATTTATGACCAAGCGACGTTGGAAAAAGATGGCTATTTTGAAAGCCGTGTTGATATGTCTGGACACTACTCGACGCACATGGATGCCCCCTGTTTAATGTATCCCGGTGGCGCAACTATCGCCGAGATCCCGAAGGAGAAGTTGACCGGACACGCCGTGTTGATGGATTTTTCCGCGATCAAGAAACCGAAAGACGCTGTGACCGCCGAAGATGTTAAGGCATGGATAGCCGAAAATGGCGAGATTCCAGAAGGCAGTATTGTCTTTATGCGGACAGGGATGGACAGATTCGTATACCAAGACAATTTCAACCGGGAGTGGATCGGCTTCAGCGAGGATGCGGCTGAATTCCTCGTCGAAAAAGGCATAAAGGTTATTGGGACAGATGCATGTAGCATCGACTCGGTAGCAGGACATCCACCTCTGCACGATGGTTTACCGCCTGCACATCTCGTTTTTCTTGGAGCCGGTATCCCACATGTTGAAGATCTATGCAATTTAAGCCAATTGCCGACGCATTTCTATGTCGTAATTGCGCCGCTAAAGTTAGCGCGCAGTTCTGGAGCACCCACGCGAGTCTTTGCCTTCGTATAGGCTTTCTAACTATGTGCTCTTGGACTACCCTCCATTACATTACGGGTAGGTTTTCGATGAATCCATACGTGGTTCAGGACGGCTAAGGTCCCTTCGTAATCCCTTTGTATCTCCCGCAGGTGAATGAGGTAACCAGATACCGGGGTCCCCACCCGTTACTGGGAAGGGGCGCGGAACGAAGTGGAGCGATGCCCAGATTCTCATAGCTAAAAAATAGAAAAAATGACACCCAATATTCCTGAACCGATCTTGGATCTGTTACATGAAATTGGTGAGGTAGGCGGAAAAGGAACCTACCTTGTCGGTGGATTCGTCCGGGACCTCCTGCTCAAACGACCGAGTCTCGATATCGACATCGTTGTAGAAGGAGATGCGCTCCGAGTCGCAAACGCGATGTGTGAACGTTGGAACGGGGCATTGGAGGCACATCCGCAATTCGGCACTGCGACTGTCACACCCGCCGATGTTAACCTTCCCAAAGTGGATTTCGTTACCGCCCGCTGTGAAACTTATCAAGGTGCCGGGACGTTACCTACAGTAGCACGTGGGACAATCACGGACGATCTACGCAGGCGGGATTTTTCGATTAATGCCTTGGCGATGTGTTTAGATACAAGCGCATTTGGTGAGATCGTCGATAAAACCGGGGGTCTGGAAGACCTCAAGACCGGGACTATTCGGGTACTGCATAAGCACAGTTTCACGGATGATCCGACGCGCATTTTTCGTGCCTTTCGGTATGCCGGACGCTACGGGTTTTGTATCCCTGAAACCGATACGGCTCTGATGCGGGAAGCACTCGCAGTATTAGCGCAACTCAGCGGGGCACGGATACGGAATGAGATTGATAGAATACTTACGGAGAAGAATGCACCGGAGATCGTGGCACATCTTACACGACTCGACGTATGGAATACTATCTCTGAAGGATGGAATATATCGACAACGTTTACCTGTGACTTTAAGAAAGCAGAACAAGCGGCAACCTGGGCATCAATGCATCTTAAGAATGAAGAATTTCAGCCTGAACGGGTGCGCTGGATGGCGTTTTTTGGAACCGACACGCCGATATACCAGATTGAAGCGTTTAGCGTCAGATTGGTATTGGAACATCAGCTTCAACGATTGATAAGCCGTACCCAAGCGTCAGAACAGCAGGTCTCGCTCGAAAAGGTGACACAGGAAGCCTTTGGAAAACTCGGAATCCCATTATCGGATGACGCCTCTGTTGACCAACAAAGCGGGAAATGGTGTGTTGTTGATCCAAAAAATACGACAACCTACATCTGTGGGGACGGGAACCTCTATCGGGTAGAGACGCCGCTCACTACTTACAAACAGTTGGAACAAACGCTGGCGTCGTTGCAGGAGACAGCGAAACCGAGTGAAATTTATCAATTGCTAAAGCCTTATCCGCCCGAGGCATTAGTGCTCTGTTACGTAGACACAGGACTGCCGAAGTGGAAACGAGGGAAGATAACAGATTACCTCTTCGTTCTACGGAGAATAGAACCCTTTATCACAGGAAAAGACTTGATAGCGTTTGGGGAAAAACCGAGCAAAGCTTTTGAGACTCAGCTTTGGAAGCTGTTTGCGGCACAATTGGACGGAGAGATTACCGAAAAAAAGGAGGCATACACCCGGTTGCGGACTTCTGTATAGCAAGATTTGGCTTGCAAGCGGTGCCAAATACATAATGCCTAATTTCGATCCTTATGAAGCAATTCTTGTAGTTACACAGTTCATCATTCTGTTAACCTTTCATGAATGGGGACACGCCAAATCAGCGGACATGTTAGGGGATCCAACAGCCCGCGACCTTGGACGGATGTCATTGAACCCAGGCGTACACATTGACATTATCGGTACATTGATACTCCCACTGCTCGGCACGCTTTTCGGGGGTGGTTTCTTCGGCTGGGCAAAACCGGTGCCGGTCAACCCGTTCAACCTGAAAAACCCGAGAAAGGACTTGATGCTGATTGCCGCCGCCGGTCCTTTCATGAATATTGTCCTTACTTTCGTGATTTTGGGAGCACTTCGGATAATATTGGAATTTACAGGCTTCAATCCGGCTGACTCTGCACTTCACGCTGAGATTAACAGGCAATTAATTCGCACAGCATTGATAAGTGTGTTTCTCGCGGCGTTTAATATGCTTCCACTCTTTCCGTTAGACGGTTTTAGTGTTGTGAGAGGCTTGCTTCCAGCACGTGCAGCGCATCAATTCGAGAAGCTGAGTCCATATGGGATGCCGATTTTGATGTGCCTTATTTTTCTACCGGGTATTTTCGGTATACCGAACTATGTGTTCGGATTCCTGAGCAATATTAGTTTTGAAACCCTAAATCTGATCGCGAAAATCGTAGGTTTACGATAAAAATGTTGACTGAAACAACTTCAACCCCTACCTCTACAGCCCCAATATACTCCGTGAAATTAGAGGGTTTCGAGGGACCGCTCGACCTACTCCTTCATCTAATTCAGAAAGAGGAGATGGATATTTACGATATCCAGATTGCGCACATCACCGATCGGTACCTGGAATATGTGAATCTCATGGAGGAGTTAGATTTAGATGTAGCATCCGAATTTTTAGTGATGGCGGCAACACTTCTGCACATCAAATCGCGAAGTATCCTCCCACAACTCACACCAGATACCGAATACACAATCGGCGATCAAGAGCAACTCGTCAGACAACTCTTGGAGTATAAACAGTTCAAAGAGGCTGCCCAAATTTTGGATGTGTATGCCGAACGCCAAACTTTAATCTATACCAGAAATCCTAAACTACACGAGGATTTAGAAGGTACGCGTGCGTTTGAAATCAGAGCCACGCTGTTCGATCTCCTTACCGCCTTTAAGGGTGTGAACGCCCGAGCCGCAGAGATAGACATCGAAGAAACTTATGAAACGGTTGAAGAAGAAGCCATAACCGTTGAAGACAAAATCACTTTTATCAACCTCCAGTTAGAGCGTTCAGATCAATTGCTATTCGATGAACTGTTCCCGTTATCTTCAACCAAGGCAGATCGAATTGTAACATTCCTCGCCATTTTAGAACTCATCCGGATAGGAAAAATCGTTACCGTTCAAACCGACCATTTTGAGAGTATCTATATCGTCAAACAGGAGTATGAGGTGTCTGATCGAGAGATCCCGTCACCGTCGGCTGTTGAAAACACTCGTTCAGAAGAACGAAACAATTAGGAACTTTGTTTATGGATTCTGAATACGTTACCGCTTTAGATCCGAAAGAGGAACCAGACGCGATATGGGCGCAAAAACCTAAATTAATTTTCGAATCGATTCTGTTCGCCGCCAGCGAACCAATTACGGTGGAACAGTTTCAAGAGGTGCTCCCGGAGTTAGACAAACGCGCGATCCGAACGGAACTCGACGAACTGCGCCAAGACTATCAAGAAATGAGACGCAGTTTTCGTCTTGTTGAAATAGCAAACGGCTATCAGATTTGCACGAATCCACAATATTCAGAGTGGATTCAGAAGTTTTATACCCGACAGGTTCGTGTCAAACTGACTCCGTCAGCATTAGAGACCCTTGCAATCGTAGCGTACAAGCAACCCATTACGCGCGCTGACGTTGCTGCGCTTCGCGGCGTGAACAGTGACAGTGTACTCAACTCACTGGTAGAGAAAGGGCTGGTCTGCATCGCAGGCAGAAAAGATGGACGCTCACTGCTTTTCTCAACCACGGATGAATTTCTCCAACAATTCGGCTTGAAAGACGCTTCTGAGTTGCCTTCACTTGAAGAAATTGACGAACTCCTTAACACATCAAACGGAAACGAACCTGCACAAGACGCCCTTCCAGATGCTATGGAGGAGAACGCAGAGCAATGAACTACGATGCATGGTTCCAGTGCAGTGAAGGATGCGATGAGACCTATCCGCTTACGGAGGTCATCTATCGGTGCAAAAAATGTGGTGGATTGTTAGAGGTCCGGCACGACACAGACGTGCTAAAGCAGTGCCGTCCAGCAGACTGGAAATCCCTCTTTGAACACCGCTACATGAGCACACGATATCCGTATGGTAGCGGTGTCTGGGGGAAAAAGGAACTTGTTTGCCCAAACATTGACGATCAGAACATCATCTCTATGTGTGAGGGTGGCACCAACCTGTTCTGGGCAGAACGGTTCGGTAATCAACTCGGCTTGAGCGATCTGTGGATTAAACAGTGCGGTAACAGCCACACCGGTTCTTTTAAAGACCTTGGGATGACCGTTCTCGTCTCAATGGTTAAACAGATTATGGCTGAGTCGGGAGATCTGCGGGCTGTCATGTGTGCATCCACAGGCGACACCTCCGCCGCTTTAGCAGCGTATGCATCCGCAGCAGGTATTCCCGCCATTATTCTTTTGCCAAAAGCGAAAGTTACACGTGAACAACTTATTCAACCCATTGCGAATGGTGCGTTGACGCTTTCGCTTGAGACGGATTTCGATGGGTGCATGGCAATCGTCCAAAAACTCTCTGATCGGAAAGATTTCTATCTCGCCAATTCCATCAATTCTCTCCGAATTGAAGGGCAGAAAACGATTAGTATCGAGATTGTGCAGCAATTCGATTGGGAAGTGCCGGATTGGATTATTATTCCCGGCGGTAACCTCGGCAATGTTTCAGCACTTGGACTCGGCTTTTTAATGATGCTGGAACTCGGTATTATCAACAAACTTCCGCGCATCGCGTGTGCCCAAGCTGAACGCGCGAATCCACTCTATCGAAGTTATCAAACACAGTTCACAGAGTTCCATGCCATCACGGCGCAGCCTACACAAGCCACAGCGATTCAGATTGGAAATCCGGTCTCTATTCACCGTGCTATCCGAACGTTACGACGGTTCGATGGTATTGTTGACCAAGCGACTGAGGCAGAATTGGCAGACGCCGCAGCGAGAGCGGATAGAACAGGTCTGTTCAATTGTCCGCACACCGGAGTGGCGTTGGCGGTTCTTACAAAAATGGTCGAGCGAAAACAGATCCTGCCGGATGAGAGGGTGATCGTCATCTCCACTGCGAACGGACTCAAATTCCCGGATTTCAAGGTGGCATATCACAACGTCACACCTGGGGAACCACCCCCTCGCTATCTGAATGCGCCACTTGAATTGGAAGCAGACTATGAAACAGTCTTGGAACAGATTTCCACGCACCTCGATATCTAAGGCACTGCCTATATAAGCATCTTCCGTCTAATGCTCTAATCTAAGGACTTAAAGTGTAGATCAACCTTCGGAAGACCAGTCCCCTATAACCTCATAACACAAATCACTTTCTGAATTCGTAGGGGTGGAGGACTTCTAAAAGCACAACAATTTCTGGTTTCCATGCGGAAAAGGAGCATCGAATTGATTTTCAACACAGTCGGTCCTGCTTACCGTGTTCATACACAGCGACTGGTGATCCGGTGCTGGCAGCCTGAGGATGCCCCGCTACTCAAAGCATCAATTGATGAGAATTTAGAGCATCTCCGTCCACAGATGCCGTGGGCAATGAATGAACCAACAGACTTGCAGGCAAAAATCGAGTCCATCCGTCGGTTCCGCGGTAAGTTTGACTTGGGACAGGACTTCACTTACGGGATTTTTAATTTGGACGAAACCCGAGTACTCGGCGGCACGGGATTGCATCCGCGAATCGGCAAAGCAGCATTAGAAATCGGTTACTGGATTCATCACACATACACGAATAAGGGATTGGCGACAGAAACAGCGGCTGCCCTAACCCAAGTCGCCTTTAAAATTAATAAAGTTAGCCGTGTAGAAATCCGTTGCGATCCGGAGAACAGAGCGAGTGCGAGAGTCGCAGAAAAGATCGGTTTCTTTCACGAAGCGACGCTATCTCGTCGCCTACCTCGGAAAAATCAAGCACCACGGGATACGATGATCTGGACGATGTTCTCGGACCAGTATCCGAGTTGCAACATCGCTACAGCGAAAATCGAGGCGTATAATGTGACAGGTCAACGTATTCTGTGAAAACTAAACTCCAACTCTGAGCCGACCGGTTGTTATTTGAATGTCTATCCTTTCTCTTTTCGGATAATCGCGCCCTACCCTGAGCAGTTCCTTCCAATGGTACACTCCTTATATGGAAACACAAGCGAAATCGTGCCAGAATAAAAATTTGCAACAAATCCGCCAAATATGGTATAATCTGATTGTTGGTTTATAAGCTTCGCCAAAATTACAAATAATAGGAGTAAATGAATGTCAGAATTGTATCAGCCTAAGCCTGAGCATAAGTTCACCTTTGGATTATGGACAGTCGGTAATCCCGGGCGCGATCCATTTGGTGATGTTGTCAGGCCCCCCTTGAAACCCACATACACTGTCCAAAAATTAAGCGAACTCGGCGCGTATGGCGTTAATTTACATGATAACGACTTGGTACCTTTTGATGCTACAGCCGTTGAACGCGATCAAATCGTTAGTGAATTCAAGCAGGCACTCACCGATCACGGTATGAAAGTGCCAATGGCAACAACAAATCTCTTCTACCATCCCATTTTTAAAGACGGTGCATTTACCGCTAACGATCCGAAGGTACGAGCATTTGCAATCCAGAAAACTTTGAATGCCATTGATCTCGGCGTTGAACTCGGCGCGACCATTTATGTATTCTGGGGCGGTCGCGAAGGTGCAGAAGTCGATGCCTCCAAAAACGGTCCTGATACCGTCAAGTGGAATCGTGAGGCGATGAACTACTTCACGCACTACGTCAGAGATCAAGGTTACGATCTCCGTTTCGCGCTTGAAGCAAAGCCGAATGAACCTCGTGGTGACATCTATCTTCCCACAACTGGGCACATGCTCCACTTTATTGAGACGCTTGATCATCCAGAAATGGTCGGCGTTAACCCCGAATTTGCCCATGAAACAATGGCAGGTTTGAGTTTCATTCACGGTGTCGCACAAGCTTATGAAGCAGGCAAACTCTTCCACATTGATCTCAACGACCAGAAGATGAGTCGTTTCGACCAAGATTTGCGCTTCGGTTCTGAAAACATCAAAGGCGCGTTCTTCCTCGTCAAGTTCCTTGAAGATATGAACTGGGACGGTTCTCGCCACTTTGACGCACACGCTTACAGGACTGAAGACGAACAAGGGGTCTGGGACTTTGCCGCAGGGTGCATGCGGAGTTATCTGATTCTGAAAGAAAAAGCACGCCGTTTCAATGAAGATGCGGAAATACAGGGAATCCTCGCTGAAATACAAGCACGCGATCCTGAACTCGAATCTCTCATGGCAAATTACAACGCTGAGAGTGTCGGAAAACTCAGAAAGATAGATTTTGAACCGGATACCCTCGCACAAAAAGGACTCGGATACGAGAAACTGGATCAGCTTACATTCGAGGTTTTGATGGGGATCCGGTAAGCCGAATTTTCGTTCCTCTAAACCTCCCTTATCAGGGGACTTTAAGAGGTCGTGCGTAAGTCCTCTAATTAATTAAAAGACGAAATCTATAGCCCGTAAGCGTAGCGGAGGGCGGATATAAGCAACGCACGTCAAAGTTGAAACGGACGTTGTTTAACCGCAAGGTAAAATTAAAAAATGAATACGCTTATTATTGCGATCTTGAGTTTTATCGGTTTCATCGTTGCCTATCATACGTATGGCAAATGGTTAGCGAGAAAGATCTTCGGATTAGACGTCCAAGCCACAGTGCCGAGTCAAGAATTGCGAGATGATGTCGATTACGTTCCAACGAAAAAAGAGGTCATCTTCGGGCATCACTTCACGAGTATCGCTGGTACAGGTCCCATCGTTGGACCCGCCATTGCCGTTTTCTGGGGATGGTTACCGGCGTTGCTCTGGGTCGTCCTCGGTTCGGTTTTCATCGGTGCTGTCCATGACTTTGGTTCGCTTGTTGTATCGCTTCGCAATCGTGGGCAAAGCGTCGGTGAAGTTGCGGGTCGGATGATCGGTCCGCGAGCGAAGTTTCTCTTCCTGTTTGTCCTCTTTATGGGGCTGACAATTGTCCTTGCCATCTTCGGTTTGGTCATTGCCCTGATTTTCTCCTACTATCCTGAATCCGTCCTGTCCGTTTGGGTGGAAATCCCACTTGCAGTCGCCATTGGTGTCTGGATCTATCGTAGAGGCGGCAATATCCTCATCCCATCCATTGTTGCGCTTGGTATCATGTACATCGGAATGGCAGTTGGGGCATATCTGCTGCCGATTGACTTGGCGCAATGGTTCGGTATCCCTCTGCTCGGAAAAACTTATCTAAACGTCGTGGTGATCTGGACGTTGGTGCTTTTCGTCTACTGTTTTATTGCCTCGGTATTGCCCGTCTGGACGCTGCTGCAACCCCGTGATTTCATCAACAGCCATGAACTCGTATTAGCACTTCTCCTATTGGTGCTTGGACTTGCCTTCGCAGGTTTGACAGGCAGAGCAGATCTGACAGCCTCCGCGCCTGCTGTTGCTTCAGACATTCCACCGGATGCCCCACCGATTTGGCCCTTCCTCTTTATTACGATTGCGTGCGGTGCAGTCAGTGGTTTCCACTGTATGGTGAGTTCCGGAACTTCCAGTAAGCAGGTTGCGTCCGAAGGCGACGCGCAATATGTAGGATACGGCGCAATGCTACTCGAGGGTGGACTTGCCGTTATCGTTATTCTTGCCTGTTGCGCTGGTATCGGTATGGGGGTTTTCAACAGGACAGGCACAGGCGCAAACTACACATTCCAACCGATTGTTAAGGCAGATAGTACAACCCCTGTTACGAATCATGAGGCGTGGAAAACGCGCTATGCTATCAAAACGGAAACAAATCCTGATGGGACGACTACGGTCGTCAGCGGTTGGGCAAGCCACGGACTCAAGGCAAAGGTGAGTGCGTTTGTTGACGGTGGTGGGAACTTCCTCGCTTCCCTTGGTATACCGCTCAAGATGGGCATTGCGATCATGGCGGTCCTCGTTGCGAGTTTCGCCGCAACAACGTTAGACACAGCGACTCGACTCCAACGCTATGTTATCCACGAACTGGCGCAAACGGTTAATTTCAAGCCGTTGACGAACCGTTATATAGCAACTGCGTTTGCGTTGGTGCTCGCCGCGGCGGTTGCCCTGCTACAAGGACCGAGTGGGCCTGGCAGTGGGGGTTTAACGCTCTGGCCCCTCTTCGGGGCGACGAATCAACTCTTAGCCGGATTAGCCTTCATGGTCATCGTTTTCTATCTCCTACGCCGCAACAAACCGATCTGGTTTGCCCTCCTCCCGATGATCGTCATGCTCATCATGCCCGCTTGGGCGATGCTCCACCAGATGTTCAACCCAGAAACAGGTTGGCTTTTCACTGGCAAATATTTGCTCCTCGGATTCGGTATCGCCGTTGAGGCCTTACAGATCTGGATGATTTCCGAAGGCATCCTCGCGTGGCGACACGCCCGCGGGAACTATCCTGAGCTTCCACCATTGGAAAGTTTTGCTACTGATTGAAAATCAATCCTCCCATAATTTCTTCCATCAGCACTCTATACCAATTTTTCATCGCTTAAAACTTTAATAAAATTTAATTTGACTTTAATTTTATTTAATGTTATCATATTATAAATGCCTTAAACCACGTTTAAGTTTAAGGGAAGAAGGAATATGACGGATACACAAATTCCGAAGTGGCTGTCTGCTTTGAGTGAAGAAGAACTCCACTTCGTCAAACGATTTGTCTTAGCCTCCGGGTCGCTCAAGGACTTAGCAAAACAGTATAAAGTTTCATATCCAACCTTGAGAATCCGGTTGGATCGGCTTATAGACAAAATTAATATCGTTGATGACTCCGATGCGGAAAACCCGTTTTTATTGAAAATTCGGTTGCTGGTCGCGGAAGGTACGTTGACGCAAGCCGCCGCAAGAGCACTTATCAAGGCTTATGAAGAATCAAAGTAGGGAGGAATTCTGATGAATGAACCTTGGATTAACCCCGGAATACTGGGAAGCATATTAGGCGGAACATTTGGTACTCTCGGTGGAGTTGTCGGAACATTGGCAGGCGGGTTTGTTCCAAGAGGAAAAGCCAAGAGACTCACTTTGGGCGTTAACACTTTCGCGTTTGTCCTGTCGTTCATCTCACTTGTAGTCGGCATAGCCGCATATCTGTCAGGACAACCTTACGGTATATGGTACGGATTTGGGCTCTGTGGGCTCCTTGGTACCGTTGGGTTTGGTAGTGGTTTTTGGGTAATCCTCAAAAGAGCAAGAGACGCTGAGCTCAGAAAATCTATGTCCGAAGACCTTATGTTTGGTGGTAACGAGAAAGACACCATGAAGAAAAAAGAAAAGGAGGTCTCTGATGAATGAACCTTGGATTGGTAATATGGGGATGGTCGGCGGCATATTAGGTGCAGCAGGGGGCATTCTCGGTGGAATTGTCGGGACTTTAGCAAGTTTTTTTATCCCAAAAGGAAAAGCAAAGAAACTCGTTTTAGGGGTTGACATTTTTGGCTTTGCTCTATCATGTCTCTTACTTGTAGTTGGCATAATCGCGTATTTGTCAGGACAACCTTACGGTATATGGTACGGATTTGGGCTCTGTGGACTGATTGGGACACCGCTCTATGGTATGCTTTTCTTTGTATTTCGCAGTGAATATAGGAAAGTTGAACTTAGAAAAGCTATATCTGAAGATCTAACACTTGGAGGAAACAGTGGCGACCGAGACGAAAACTGAAAACCTTCACAACTATCCTTTTGATGCGTCTATTTTCCGAAACACATTCAATGGATACGTTGGAAAATTCAATACCATCTTTGCGACTCTAATTATTTTGATCTCTGCCCCTTTCGCAGCACGCGTAATTGCGTGGTATTTAGAGCTCACAGGAATTGACATCACAGGTTTCTTAAACGTCTGGCATGCCTTGGGCCTCTCTAATATAAGTTACGAATTAATTTCATCAGGAATGATTTCGTTCGGAAATTTGTCTTGTGGCGTGATCTCCATCGGTTTTTGGGGTTCTTGTGGTATAATCTCCATCGGTCTCTGGGGGTCTTGTGGCGTGATTTCCATCGGTCTTTGGGGGTCTTGTGGCGTGATCTCGATAAGTCCAGGTGCCTCTATTGGCTTTATTTCACTCGGTTCTTCCTATGCCTGCGGACTCATCGCCATTGCCAAGGGACACAAAAAACCCTTTGAAAACGAATACCTCCACGGAAAAGCCTTGGGACTTATCGCGATTGCTCGGCATGCCCGTGGTGTCTACGCACTATCGTATGATGAGGAAGGTGAAGGCACCTATCAATTTTCACCGAAACGTCAGGATCCAGAGGCTGTAGCACTCTTTACACAACGGTTCCGCAAGTTCAAAAGCGCATTCGTCTCGCCTTCTTAGAACAATTCCATTTTGTGGTAGTACGAAAATAGGCGAGGTCTCTGGACCTCGCCTAATAGTGAAAAATGAGAACCTATCAACAGAAATTTATGCTGGAAGTTTCTCAACGGCATCAAAGAAATCGGTGTTCGATGCACTAAAGCCGTACTGCTGTTCCACTTCCCGAATGGCGATCTCCGTTGTGAGCAGGTTATCGTAAGTATCAGGAAACTCAACACCGGTTGTGGCATCACGGAACAGGATAATATTATAGCCATACCGCGCCATAGATCGGATACCGTAATCCCTGCCCAATACACACCAATTCGTTGCGAAACCCGCGAAGAGCAGATGTAAGATCCCTCGCGCCTCCAGTAGATCATGCAACTGTTGTCCCGTTGCGATAACAAAGTCTTCCGGTTTCACGTCAATCGCCGGTGAGACAGAAAGCTGCGATGCGAGTTTGTCCCAATGGATATCGATACTCGGAGGTTGGCTCCGAGGACCCCGATAAACGGCGTAGTTCCCCTCGCGACTTCGGAAATCGGAGGGGGGCCACGCTAAAGGGGTAGACGGTTCAGGCGGCGTGTGCCGCTTGAGTTGCGGATATTGTTCTGCTACCGACGGAGAGGGGGCATGCACAATTGTTAAACCCGCTTCCCGTGCTGCACTTATCACAGGGACGACACATTCCTTCGTTATCTTCGCCGCGCGTTCTATCCAACTTTCGATGAAATGCACGTTCCACAAATCAACGAGTACCAAAGCCGTTTCCTCAACAGGCAGTGGCATATCAAACTCACGCCGAATGAACGCGGTTTCACGGCACGGTACATCTGCTGGCGTGCTATCTTGAAAATAGCGAACGCGTAAATTTAGGGTCTTCATTTTGGCTCCTGAAACAGCGATTCGTCAAGTTCTGCGTTCAGCGTGACGCCGCTTATACGAGTTTCGGTGAAGAGTTGACCTTCCACATTCTGAACAATATGATGTGGCACTTGGACCCCATCCACATCGCGATAATCGTCCAAAAGTGTTTCCTTATTGACGGCAACACCCTGTTCCGTCTCTCGGAAACTCATTTTCACGATATAGTGCGTCTCTTCACTGATGAAAACTTTGAGGACTTCACCTGAAGGCTGAGGAACAAGCACAATCGCGGCGGATTTCCCCATGACCTCCTCAGTGCCAGCATATTGAATTGAACTATCGTCCTTCATGAGACTCGCGAGCAACCAAATCGGTTCTCTGAAAATACCATCTTTCATGGAAGCCGTCATTTCAGGCGGTAAAGGTTGTGTTCCCATAGGGGTCAGTGCAAATCCAGAAGTCCCATTGAAGGCGTAACTCATTTCACCTTGAGGCATCTTGATATCCTGCCGGAGTTTGTCTGGATAGACTTGATACCCCTTTACATCAAGGTTCATCGGTCCCATGGGTGAATTGGCGGTCGCACGTCCTTCAATAACAATGTTCTCGACGGCTTTCAGTTTTTCAAGACCACCATAAGCATCGACTGCCGCTGCGACGACCTCTTTGGCTTTCGCCATGTCTCCTTCGCTCGCTTCAGGCATCGGTTCCGCAGGTGGCGGTGCTGGCTGCTCTATCTCGATTTCCGTCACTTCACCGAACTCATCAAGGGCTCGGTCAAAATTGGCTTTATTGCCGACAGTGACAATCGTGAGTGCGTCTGGGTGGAGATACTTTTGTGCGACTGCCTGCACATCCGCGGCTGTAACCTTGGCGATATTATCGGTATAGGTTTCAAGGAAATCGGGTGCATAACCGCGATACGCCAACATCATCTGTTGGAAAGCGATTTGGGAACTGCTCTCAAACCCGAACACAAACGAATTGATGAGTGAATCTTTGGTGCGCTGTAACTCAGTTTCAGGTACAGGCGTATCTCGGAGACCTTTGACGACATCAATAATGAGCGAGATCGCTTCCGCCGTCTTTTCAGTACGGGTCTGCGAATAGGCGAACCATTCCCCCGGATTCGTATAGTAAGTCGTTTGCATGATGCTACCTACCATGTAGGCGAGACCCGCCTTCTCACGCACTTCCTTCATGAGACGAGAGGTGAAACCGCCTTCACCGAGAATATCGTTCATGACACGGAGTGCGAAGAAATCGGGGAAATCGGGAGTGCGTTTGATGCCGAAATGTCCGATTAACATCACCGACTGCGGGAGATCTTTGAAGATATAGTTAACGGACGCTTTCGGGTCGGGATCCACGGTTGGAACGTCAGGAAACGCAATATCTGTGGATTCCCAGCCTTCAAACACCTTCTCCAACTGTGCAATCAAAGATTCTGTTTCAAAATCGCCTGTAATCGCGAGCATCATGTTATTCGGATGATAATATTTCGCATGAAACGCTTTGAGATCATCAACGGTAATGCTTTCTATGCCGTCAATGTCAGTATACCACCCGAAGGGATGGTCGGTACCATAGAGCAGCGCGGAGAAGTTACGCCACGCGAGTTGGATAGGATTATCGTTGCGCCGACGGATCCGCTCAATCGATTGCTGCTTACGGAGTTCCAGCTTGTCTTCTCGGAATGCCGGATTCCTGAGTACATCCGCAAAGATTTCTAACCCTTTTTCGATGTCTTCTGCGAGGGTTGAAAGGTTAACTGTCCCGTATTCTCGGGACATACCGACTTCAACAGAAGCCGCCATAGATTCCAATTCCTCGTTCAGTGCGTCGGGTTCACGCGACACCGTTCCGCCGGTACGCATAACGGATGCGAATATGGAAGACAAGCCGATCTTATCCGCAGGATCGTAGATGTCCCCGGTTTTAATCAACCCATTGATGTTAAACAGGGGTAACTCATGGTCCTCAATGAGATAGAGTGTCATCCCATTGGAGAGCATCCGCTTTTCTGGGGCGGGTGGTTTAAACTCGATCGGTTCAAAGGTGAGTTCTTCGTGGGGTCTGGCAAATGTAGATGGGATACCCCACACGATGAGACAGGCGACGAGTGTCGCGAAGACAAGTCCGGTAAAGGTTCGTTTCTGCATTATTCGCTGCCCTCCGTATCTTCATCGGCGGGTGCTACTGCCTCTTTCTTAACGAGTGTGCCGACGGTGCGGTTGCTTTTCGTGAAATAGGTTTTTGCGACTCTCATGATGTCCTCTGTCGTAACTTTATATATGTTTTCACGCCATTGTAGTATATAGCGCCAATCGCCAGCGATCCCTTCAAAGAAGGTGAGTTGTCGTGCCATTCCAGCGTTTGAGCTGAGACCTCGAATAAAACTGGCATCCACCTGTTTGAGGATCCGTTTAAATTCTTTTTCTGCGACAGGTTCGGTCTTGAGTCTTTCGAGTTCGGCGTAAATCGCTTCTTCAAGATCGGCGGTTGTGTGTGGAGACCGCGGTGCGCCCTCTATGAAAAAGAGATTATCGTAGCGCGCGCCCGGATATCCGTTCAATGAATTTGTCGAGAGGGCGATCCCTTCTTCAACGATGTTTTTGTAAAACCGAGAGGTACGTCCATCGGATAGGATGGCACTGATAAAATCCAGCACATAATCATCGAAGTGTGGGATTGTGGGTTTATGGTACCCAATCATGAGTTGCGGTTCAGCATCGAATTCGACTTCCACACGACGTTCACCTTCCTGCGGCAGTTCTTCGGTTGTGACTTCAGGCGGGAGCGGCTGGGACGGAATATCACCGAAATGTTTATCAATAAGGGCAATGGTCTCATCTATGTCAATATTCCCGATAATAGCCATGACAGAGTTATTTGGGGCATAATGAACACGGAAAAACTCTTCTGCTTTGTGCCGATTTAACATGGCGATGTCCGAGGGCCATCCGATAATCGGTATGCCGTAAGGGTGCGCGGTAAAGGCAGCAGCCATAAACTGTTCATAAAGCTTACCACCTGGTTGGGTGTCCACACGCATCCGTCGTTCCTCTTTGACGGCTTCGCGTTCGACATAAAATTCACGTAGGACAGCGTTCTTAATCCGATCAGACTCAAGTATTGCCCACAATTCTAACTTGTTAGACGGCAATTCCACTGTGTAAATGGTATAATCAACAGAGGTGCCAGCGTTGAATCCGGTGCTCCCGTGTTGCGTATAGATTTCGGTATATTCGCCGGTAACGATCCACTCCTTGGCGAGTTCCTGTTGCGCTTTAAGTGCTTCTTCTAATTCGGCTATTTTATCAGCATCCGCTCTGGAACCTTTTGCGCGCTCCATGTCAAGTGCATCACCTATCCGATCGATTTCAGCGAGTACGACCTTCTCTTTTTCGTAGTCCTTTGTGCCGATTGTTTTGGTGCCTTTGAACAACATGTGTTCGAGCATGTGCGCGATACCGCGTGAGTCATCTGACTCATCAACGGAACCGGCTTTAAAGAGGATGTAAGGGGCAACAGTGGGGGCGGTATCGCGTTTAATCATCAATAACTTCAGACCGTTGGGAAAAATGTGTTCTACCACACGATCTGAGAGATCCTGTGCTGATACTATCCCTTGCATAGCAAGGAGGAATAGAATCAGCAGATAACGTATCTGTTTCATTCTTCATTTGCGGCATCTCTACTTTATAGAGAACTTGGCATAGGGTATGCCGCTTCCTTTCTATATTCTATATAAGTTATAAGTTGCCAGAGGCATAGTTTTCAGTTATCGGTTATCAGTGAAGAGGCGGGTTTCTAACAATCTACCATAGTTTGGAATATTCCAAGGCATAGGTGAATTGTTACAGCAACCCTCTTTAACCGACGACTGACAACCGACAACTATTGCCCTGACTGCTGACAGTCATTTATCCTTTTTCAAGATCACTGAGTAACCCGACAAGGGCGAACCTAATGTGAGACGAGAGTGCTGAGTTCTCTGCACGAAGGTCTGCGCCTTGTTCATCCGGGTACATAACATGTGCCGCGACAGCACGCTTGACCCAACGTTCTGCCCTGTCATCATAAGGAATGTATTTTTCTTTAGGTGCCGTGCACGCCGGACACTCTTCTGGTGGACTATCCGCTTCTTTCCACAAATAGCCACAAGCTATACAAACAAACATGGCAAAGTCCTTTCTCTTTTCCTCAAGAAGACAATATTTTAATAAGCAAGTTACCAAAATCATTAATCTTCGGGGGATCGAATTTAAGTTTATAGAATTACGTTCAACTATTGCATTTTAGCAGATTATATTTTGAGATACAAGTTTTAAATTCCGTAGTCCTATTCGAGGCACGCAGTCGCTCTCAAACTGTCTGCTCCGTTGATTGCTCTTTCAGTTCAGCAATTTGGTCACGTAAAGCGGCGGCTTCCTCATAATCGAGATCCAACGCCGCTTTTCGCATGCGTCGCGTCAAGTCGGTTATTGTTGCTTCAATGTCTTGGGGTTCAAGGGTTTCTGGGGCGATAGCTGGCGTGTCAGATTTCTCGGTCTTATACGCTTCAGATGATTCAGCGATAAGTTCCTGAATAGCCTTTTCAATTGTCGCGGGTGTGATGTTGTTATCGGTATTATACTGCATTTGAATCTCACGGCGGCGTCGCGTTTCTTTGATTGCGTCTCCCATCGCATCTGTGACGTCATCGCCGTATAAGAGTACCTCACCATCAACATTTCGCGCTGCCCGCCCAGCGGTTTGAACGAGAGATCTGACAGAACGGAGGAAACCTGGGCGGTCCGCATCAAGGATCGCGACGAGAGAAACTTCAGGCAGATCAAGTCCTTCTCGAAGTAAGTTGATACCGACCAGCACATCAAAAACACCCTCGCGAAGTTCACGCAGAATGCGGGCACGGTCGAACACATCAATCTCTGAATGCATATAGTCAGCACGGATACCCGCTTCCGTCAAATACTCGGTTAAGTCCTCCGCCATCCGTTTGGTAAGGGTCGTGACGAGGACACGTTGTTTGCTCCTGACGCGCTCATGAATTTTGCCAATGAGATGGTCTATTTGTCCTCTTACTGGATGTATCGAAATCTCGGGATCAATGAGTCCAGTAGGACGGATAATCTGCTCGACGATTTGCGCACTGTTGTCCATTTCATAGGGACCAGGGGTCGCCGAGACGAAAATAACTTGGTTGACCCGTGCTTCCACCTCGTCGAACCGGAGCGGACGGTTATCCAAAGCAGAGGGCAAACGGAAACCATAATTGACAAGCGTCTCCTTTCGGGACCGATCACCTCGATACATACCGCGCAGTTGCGGAATCGTTACGTGGGACTCATCAATAAAGAGAAGAAAGTCATCAGGGAAATAGTGCATCAGGCAATACGGTGGATCACCTGGTTGCAATCCTGAGAGATGCCGTGAGTAGTTTTCAATACCGGAGCAGTAGCCGACCTCCCGCAACATTTCCAAGTCAAATCGGGTTCGCTGCTCAATGCGTTGCGCCTCCAGTAATTTATTCTCTTTCTCAAAAGTCAGAATACGGTCTTGGAGTTCAAGTTCAATATTAATGAGCGCCTGATCGAAGATTTCACCATCCGTCATGAAGTGCTTGGCTGGGTAAATTTCAAGGAAATCCCGTTGTGCCAGCACCTCTCCTGTTGTTGTATCAATTTCATTAATTCGATCAATCTCGTCGCCAAAAAGCTCAATACGATACGCGTGCTCACTATAAGCAGGAAAGACTTCAACAACATCACCGCGCGCGCGGAATACACCTTGCCAGAACTCAACATCGTTGCGGACATATTGAATATCGACTAAGGCGCGTAGGAGGGCGTCGCGCCGAACGACATCGCCAACGGTTACCTGGACCCTCTGATTTTCAAATTCATCCGGTGAACCGAGCCCGTACAGGCAGGAAACACTCGCCACAACGATAACATCGCGACGCGATATTAAGGACGCTGTTGAAGCGAGCCGCATCCGTGTAATTTCTTCGTTAATCCGAACATCCTTTTCAATAAAGGTATCCGTGGACGGGATATATGCTTCAGGTTGATAGTACTCGTAATCACTGACGAAATAGTGGACGGTGTTATTTGGGAAAAATGTCCGAAACTCGTTGTAAAGTTGTGCGGCGAGTGTCTTATTCGGTGAGATGACGAGCGTGGGCAATTGGACGTTCTGAATTACATTCGCCATCGTGTAAGTTTTTCCTGAACCCGTCACGCCGAGGAGTGTCTGTGCTTTGTCTCCACGGTGGAGCCCTTCCGTGAGTTTGTCAATAGCTTCGGGTTGGTCGCCCTGCGGCGAAAAGTCTGAGATTAGTTCAAATTGTGGGTTATCCTGTTCGGGAATGTCATCTTCTGGCTCATCAATCTTGGTCAGCAATTCCCAGTTCTCTCTCATCTTGGCTTCTGCTCCTTGTCACATTTCTGTTCGACTTGCAATATGGGGGTGCCGGTGGTGGTCTACATGAAACTACAAGAAATTTGAACGGTTTGTGTTGTGTTTCAGGTCTTATATAGTATACCATACTCCGCCAAAAATGTGTAGAGAATTGGCTGTCAGCAATCAGAATATTAGCTATCAGCCGTTAGCGGTTGCAGGCGTTTTTCGACTGAATTAGGATTTATGGGCTTCTTCGATCTTTGCAGGATTGGAAAAGGCGAGGTTTGGAAACCTTGCCAGCAGAGGAAAGTCAGAGATAATGGGAATCGGAGCGTTTTGCTTGGGGATTTCTATGGATTTCCCACATACAGAAGAGATGAATGCCCTTGATGCTAACTAATGAAGCGTGCAAAGTTTCTGGGGTTCCTGTCCTTCAATGAAGGGTTCGTTACTAATATTCTCCTCTGGACATTTACCGATCTTCTTGAGGAGTCCACTCTTTTTATCAACCTCTCGAAAGACAATACCTCTCGGCACAGGAAACGGCTTTTCTGGACCTCGAGCGGCATCAATCATAAATTGTGCCCAGATCGGCAGTGCTGCCTTGGCACCTTCTTGATTGTAGTTCCGGCGCGTCGATCGATTCTTATCGAATCCGACCCAAACACCGACAACAAGATCCGCGGTATACCCAACAAACCAAGCATCTACGTTGTCATTGGTCGTACCTGTTTTACCTGCTGCTGGTCGAGTCAATCCCATCCGCCCCGCACGCCTACCGGTTCCATCCTGAATCACACTCTCCAAAAATGAGGTAATCTGATATGCGATCCTTTCATCTAAGACGCGGGTTCGCCCATCCTGACGGTTATCAGAGGTATAAATAACTTTCCCTGCCGTATCCAGCACGTACTGAATATGCACCGGTTTCGTCTGAACGCCACCGTTTGCGAAAATACCATAGACAGAGCTGAGTTCAAGGACTGTCACACCCGACGCGCCTAAAGAGAGTGCCGGCACTGGATCCAATGGGCTTTTAATACCCATTTTCCTGCTCAAATCCACAACACGATTTAGACCTTCCCATTTACCGTTTTCGGCGATTGGTGTTTCCAACATCGCTTTCGCTGTTGGGATGTTAATCGAACTCATGAGCACATCGCGCACAGTAACTTTGCCCTTAAAGAATTTACTATAATTACGGGGATACCACATCGGTTGTCCAGGGAAAGGAAGTATACCCCATTCCTCATCAACAATGATTGTTGTGGGTGTTACAATTGCCGGGTCCTCTAACAACGCCGCAAAAACAATCGGTTTAAATGCGGAACCGGGCTGTCGTCTCGCAGTACCGATAGCTCGATTATAGAAATTAATCTTGTCCTCAGTAATGTTATAGTCTCTACCGCCGACCATTGCTTTAATGTGTCCCGTCTTCGGTTCATAAGCAATAAGTGCCGCCTGCAAGTAATCATTAATCGGATCGATGCCGTGTGGACTTCGTTTATTGGTATCGTAATCGGGTAGACGCCGCCCCCCGTATGTTTTATCCATCACGCGGAGGTGCTTTGCGACTTCTCTTTCGGCAACGGTTTGCATAGACATATCTATTGTGGTGTAAACCTTCAATCCGCCACTATACAAATTGTCTTTGAGTTCAGGCAGTCGAATAAGTGCTTCATGAACATAGTCAAGAAAGTGTCCCGCCTCCTTCAGTGCTGTTCTTGTCCCTTTTCTGGGTAGGTTTCGCGGGAGGAGTGGGGCATCCCGGCTTGTACGCCATTGAGATTCAGAGGTGATATAAGCCTGATCAAACATTTGATCGAGTACGATATTCCGTCGATTCAATGCGTTTTCCGGATTGGAAAACGGTGAAAAAGCATAGGGACCTTTCGGAAGTGCGGCGAGCAATGCACACTCGTGATAGTCCAGTTCCGAGACCTCTTTGCCGAAGTATCCGAGTGCCGCTTGTTGAACGCCATGATACGTTTTCGCGCCATATCTCGACCGTCCTAAATCAACGTGGTTCAGATAGCGTTCAAAAATCTCATCTTTCGAGAAAGCCTTCTCAATTTTCACAGCGAGAAGTATCTCTCTCGCTTTCCGAATCACACTCCTGTCGGATCGCTGATCGAAGAGATAGATATTTCGTGCTAACTGTTGGGTCAGTGTGCTGGTCCCAGCCAAACGCCTGCCGTGCAATAGGTTGTTTTTGAATGCCCCGGCAAGACGTATCAGATCAATTCCCCAATGCTCAGAAAATCGTCGATCCTCAATGGCAGTGAATGCGCCTGTGAGCTTGTCAGGCATTTGTAATAAGGGAATCAGGCGACGCGTGGAACCCTCATCATCGGCAAACTCACCGATTTTCTCCGGTTCAAGGTGGAAATTCTGGCGCACGGAATTGTCCGCATTCCGGATAGCGGCAATTTTCCCGTCCTTCACTGAAATCCGAACGTGTCCAGACTTCACATCAAGATTCGGATATTCAAAATCTCGCAGATGGATACGAACGGTCCCATCTTTCGCTACAGCATACTCTCCTGGAGCACTCAATCTTGGAATGAGTTCCGCAACCTTCTTGTATTCTAGACGTCTCAATTTATCGATCAAAAATGCGATTTTATCGGTTTCCTGCACTTCGCAGACTGCAGAGTAAACCTCCAGATGCTGCCGCCAGGTCTGGATATCGGCACCGTATTCAAGGCGATATAGATCAATATCGCGGACATCTTCCCAACACGCGATTAACATGCCTCCTGCAAACCCGATGGCAGCAAAAATCGCCAGAAACATGCATATACCTGCAAGCCAAAATAGTGTTAACACTGCTTGAAAAAGATGATAAAAGAATCGAAGCATTTTGTTTTTTCGCCCCCTGTGTGGCGCTCAACGAAGAGATTCAAGGGTTGCGGTTGGAATTCACGGCGTTCTATCTACACTCGTTTTCCTAACTCGCTTAATCGTACATCCGACAGCTCTTGTCTTTTTAGATGATTTTGGAATATCTTTTCCAGTGATCACTAAATCCAAAGCGTCTCGGAGATAGTGTTTCGTAGGCTCCTTCGGACTGTTGTCAATCGCACCTGCGTAGCGCAGGACGCGTTCTGCATCGAGAAGAAAGACCTCTGGCGTTCTTCTCGCTCCGAAATAATCAGCAATTTTATTCTCCGGATCTTTTAGTACAGGAAATTCAAAACCGTACTTCTCACTGTATTCCGAGATTTCTTCAATCTTCTCTTGTTTATTTGAATTTATCCCGATAAATTGCACGTTCTTTTCATCGTAAGTCTTGACTAAGGCAACGATTCGCTCGGCATAGTCTGTTGCTATTGGGCATTGCGTAGCGAGGAACAGAACAACTGTAGCAGGCTTCTCTTCACTAAGTCTATACAGAGCATGAGCGGTACCACCAGCATCCTTGAGTGTAAAGTCCTTGACCATGCCGTCAAGTTCAACCTTTACCGATTTCTCTTTCGCAACCCCTACGTCTACAGCTATAATCACCGAAGCAATTATCAAAGCGGCAAGACTGGGTTTAGCGAAAATACACGAAAAAAAACGAAGGCTTTGCATTTTCAATTTTTCCTTTAATCCCTCAATTAAGACGTTAACAGTTCTATTTGGTTTCAATTCTCTTTAACCAGACAATTACCATACCTGAAAAAAAAGACTAATTTTTTCCTTGCATTTTTAAACTGAATATAGCATAATATATAAATATAAACTAATGCTTACTATAGGAGATAGAGGAGACAGATCCATGGCAAAGACCTTGACAGGTAGACAACGCGAGATTTTCACCTATATTCAGACGCGTATCAAGGAAGGTTACCCACCGACGATTCGTGAGATAGGTCGCCAATTTGGCTTTTCTGAGAAGGCGGCGCATGACCATCTCAATGCCCTTGAGAAAAAAAGGTATATTAGCCGGGAAGATGGTAAACCGCGTGCAATTTCGATTTTAAAAGAGGCAGACCCGAAGCTTGAAACCAGCAAATGGCTGGAAGGACAAAACGCAAATCCGGCTTTGGCGGAAGTGCCACGGAATGTTACTGAGATTCCGATCTTTGGACGTGTAGCGGCAGGTGAACCGCTCCTTGCATCGCAGAATATAGAAGGAACACTTCCAATGCCGACGCGGATGCTTAACGATTACGAGTGCTTTGCACTTCGTATCATCGGATCGAGCATGATCGGGGTCGGAATTCTGGACGGTGATTTCGTCATCGTTAGAAGGCAATCAAACGCCGACCCAGGTGATATCGTCGTAGCACTGGTTGAGGACGAAGCAACGGTAAAACGCTTCTTTATTGATGGCGACCAAGTTCGGTTGCAACCGGAAAATCCTGCAATTGAACCGAGTATCTTCGATGTCAAGAACGTAATGATTCTCGGTAAAGTCATCGGTCTTCATCGAGAATTGTAGCAACGTCCGCATCCGACAACACAACCTAATGGGCAGAACGAGATGTCTGCCCATTATCTCCTGAAAATTTTATTCTTCATCCAGAAAATCGATCAACTCGTGCAGATGAGTGAGTTGAACATCCACGATAGAAGGATCTGGACACGGTTTCATCTGATCTCCAACAAGCCACGCAGTCCACATACCGGCATTCTTACCGCCAACCATATCTGCAGGATAACTATCCCCAACGTAGATCGCTTGATTCGGCATAACTCTTAATTCCGACAAAGCCGCTTCAAATATGCGAGCGTCCGGCTTCGCTATCCCCAAAACTGTAGAGTCTATAATCACCTCAAGCAAAGGTGATAGTCCATACTCATCACACCACCCCCGAGTGTTCCCAAAGTTATTACTAATCACTGCCAGTTGATAGGTGTCGCGCAGTGTTTCAAGCCATCGCCGATTCTCTGCGAGGCTTTTAGCGGCACCCTCACAGAACCAATCAACGTACTCGTCTTTCATCTTCTCGTTCAACCCCAACCGCCTATAAATTCCCACTGCAATCGCCTCGGCAGTCTCCCGCAAAGTACAACGCGCTGCATATTCAGACGCGACCGCTCCAATCGGCAGCATTGAACCGTCTTGGTAAGACAACTTAATAGAAGAATCCTGCTTTCGCAAGCGCGATGCCACGGTGCTTACAGCGTCTTGGTAAGACCACTCAATAGAAGAATCACCAAATGCGAATTCTGTTATCGTCGCCCTATCCGCTTCGTCAAACGCTTCACGCGTAATTTCCGGATGCCGCTCGCGGATGAACTGATATGTCCGCTCCAACCAATGAATACCGTTTCCATCCAAAGTTCCGCCAAAATCAAATACCAATGCGCGGATGTCCTTCATTCAGTCTCCCTTTTTATTATGGTGGATTATATAAATCTGTAAACATATTACGGAACCCCTCTCACTTCTGTTGGGCGAGGTCACCGTGCCTCGCCCCCTCGGATACTG
The DNA here is from genome assembly GCA_965220065.1 of Candidatus Poribacteria bacterium. Lineage (GTDB taxonomy): Bacteria > Poribacteria > WGA-4E > WGA-4E > WGA-3G > WGA-3G. Next base: position 117,813 of record OZ244804.1, on the reverse strand, counting down.
TCCACGTAATTCTAAAATCTACCATAGTTTTATGTCTAAACAACACAATCCTTCTTATATAACTCTGTTTCAACCGCTTTTACGACTTCACCCGCCCCAATTTCCTGCATGCAAAGATAGGGTGTGTCTTGTAAACGGCACGACCGCTTGTAACACGGACGACACGAGACCGACTTTTCAATGACTGTATGCCCAGTCCCATAAGGACGATGACGTACCGGATCTGTCGGACCGAAGAGTGCTACTGTCGGTGTATTGACCGCGGCGGCGATGTGCATAGGACCGCTATCACAGGTTAAACAGACCTCGCACCTCTCTAACAACGCACCGAGTTGCAAAATTGATGTCTTTCCAACGAGATTAATTGTCGGAAGCGAAGCAGGCAATGTTTCCGAGAGTGTCTGTTCCGTAGGTGAACCGGTTAAGACGATTTTCGTTCCCTGTACGAGGCGTGTAATTTGTTGGATTACCTCAGCAAAATTTTCGACGTCCCACCGTTTTGTCGTCCACGTTGTTCCTAAGTTAACAGCAATAAGCCGATCATCACGTGAAACATCTTCAACACGCAAGAGATTTTCAACGAAGTGCCGGTCAGCATCCGTATGCCAAAACTCCAAACCGTCCGATGCGGTATCAATTTCCAGCAGCTGCAATACCTGTAGATACCGATGTATCTCATGGACGTTTGTATCATCCGCACAAGATTTCGTTAGCAGCATACCACGTCCACTGACATTCGTACCAATACGGCTTGGAATTCGCGCGAGGAACGGTAGCAAAGCGTTTCGGAATGAAGTAGGATGCAACACGACGGCAAGGTCAAAAGATTTATCTCGTATTCGATGTACTAACCTCGTGAGCGATCGGCAACGTCCTCCGGTTTTCTCATCAACGATGCAGGTGTCAACATAAGGGTGAGATCCCATTAAATCTGCGACACGGGGACGCAAGAGAAGCTCCAGACGGGAGCCACTGAACCTCTGCTTTAAGGCGCGCAACGCCGGGGTTAGCAGCACCATATCACCGATCCAGCCACCTGTCTGACACACCAGAATGTTTTGCATCACAACACCAGCGAAACCCTAAAACGCATTGTTTTAGAAAAAGAACGGGTTCGACCAAGCCTTCTTACCTGTTTCGTCTGTTACTTCAACCCGAACATATTTCGCACCATTCGGAATGCTATATGTCGCTTCGGTCAACAGTTCACCCTCTGGTGGTAGAATTCGCTGACCGCGACTGCATTCGGCTTTGAAAACAATTGATTGTGCCTCTGAACATTTAACCGTAACTTCGCCACCGTCTAATGTCATATCCTCAATTTCAGGACCGAGTGTAGAATAGAACGCCCCTGATCGGAGGGCTTCCATGATACTCTCAATCGTCAAGTCCTGTGCCTTCACCATAATCCATCCGTGAAAACAGTCGTGTTCGGTGCCGTGTGCGTCGTCAGAAGCGATTCCGAGAACGGGTCCCCCTCTATCCAACAGATCATCCCACGCCTGTTCCGAAAAGCCTTTGCCGATACTCATACAGGTATCGTTGTAGACTTCAATAGCGAAATAATTTCGCAATGGTAGATAATCTGTAATGGTATGCCCGGACCAATAAGGATGGCATAAAACGGCTTCACCCCCCTGCGCTTTAATTTCATCAAGCACTGCGTTCGGGTGCATCTTTGCACAATTCAGTGTCTCATGAATATTAATGGCGACAAAGTGATACGTCGCACCACCATAGGGGTTCGATGGATGAACTTCGCTCCCTGATATTGCCAAAAAGTCTGATGTACTGTAAGCACTGACATCGTTAACCTTACGATGATCTGTTAGCACGAGGAAATCGTACCCTGCCTCACGATATGCTCCGAACCGGTCAGACATCGGTAGTTGACCATCAGACTCGGTGCTGTGGCTATGTGTATTCCCTCGGTACCATTGTCCTGGCTGGCGGAAAGGGTTTGCGTTGTACATGGATAACTCCTTATTCCGTGATAATGTGTTCAAATCTCAGGAGAGGCTACATAAATCTATTGGACGGACTTCGCACGCCCATATCTATTTTAGCATGTCTATAGTCGGTATGTCAATTTTTTACTTGTCAGTTATCAGTGGTCAGCTGTCAGTGGTTAACAGGTGAGGTTTTATGAGGACTGAGCGTTTAGATGGTATGTAAGGTTTTGGATAAGGGAGATTGAGGGGTTAAAATCTCCCAACCCGATGCTAAATTTACGCAAGTTCTGAATATTTCACCCATATGGGCTAGAGATCGGAAAATTAAAAGTATCCATTTTCAGGATTATGTCGTATGTATTTACGTAAAAATTTGTTGAATGAGAGAGATTAGGGTTGCAAACCTTTCTCACGAAATCTCGCCAGCCAAGAGTACGATTAATGGGTCGATTTAAATCCGACATACTGTTTTATTTAATTTTCCATTTTATTTTTTTACGAAGAAAGGGCATTTACATTTCACGAACCCGCGTAACACCTGACCTCAGAAAATTTTCCGTGAAGCCTCCGTGAATTGTGCCTATCAGAAGCCAAGCATCGCGATTTAAAGTTCGTTCCGAACAAGAAGTCTGTGGAATACCAAAAAATAAAAGATTGACAATATCACGCGGTTATGATATAATTTTGCAAGTGCAAGAGACACAAACTTATGAAACTCGGATCTTTATATTCCTCTTCCGTGGGTAAGGATCGCGAGCACAGCTCGCTCCTACAAGAAGATCAGGGGAATAGCAGGAGAAAACCGTTATGAAATCCTACAGGCAAATCGTCGAGGAAGCGAAAACAGAAATCCCTGAGATGACCATCGACGAAGTAAAAAGCGAACAGGACAAAGACAGCGATTTCGTGCTACTCGATGTGCGCGACGAAGATGAATACCGCGCCGGCTATATCCCGAACGCCGTGCACGTCACACGGGGAATGCTGGAATTTTCGGTTGAGAATTACATTCCCGATCGAAACCAAAAAGTTATCATCTACTGTGCGGCAGGACTCCGCTCTCTCCTGGCTGCGAAATCCTTACGTGAAATGGGTTACACCGATACCGTCTCTCTCGCGGGCGGATATCGCGATTGGATGGCGGCGGGTTACCCGACAGCACAAGATAAACCGATGACGCATGAGCAACTCGATCGTTACAGTCGTCACTTCATGCTCACTGAGGTCGGGGAACAGGGGCAAGCGAAACTCCTCGATGCGAAGGTGCTCATGGTCGGTGCGGGCGGTTTAGGTTCACCCGCGGGTGTGTACCTCGGTGCGGCGGGTGTCGGACACCTCGGTATTATCGATTCCGATGTTGTCGAACTCAGTAACCTCCAGCGTCAGATCCTCCATCGTACAGAATCTGTTGGTACACCGAAGGTCCAGTCCGCAATAACGACGATCAAATCTTTGAACCCAGATATCGACATCACCCCGTATAATCTCCGCTTGACTGCCGATAATGTTGAAGAAATTTTCTCGGAATACGACTTGATTGTTGACGGGTGCGACAATTTTGCGACCCGTTATCTCGTCAACGATGCCGCTGTGTTGATGAACAAGCCTGTTGTTCACGGCAGTATTTTCCAATTTGAAGGACAGGTAACCCTCTTTAAACCACACGAGGGACCGTGCTACCGATGCATGTATCCGACGCCCCCGCCACCCGGCATGGTGCCCAGCTGAAGTGAGGCGGGTGTCCTGGGCGTGCTCCCAGGCGTAATTGGTGTTATGATGGCAACCGAAGCGATTAAATACATTATCGGTATCGGTGAACCTCTCATCGGTAGACTCATCCTATACGACGCACTCAGTATGACCTATCGCGAAATGAAAATCAGCCGAGATGAGAACTGCCCACTTTGCGGGGCCAACCCCGTCATTACGGAGTTGATTGATGATTACGATGCCGCGGCGGAAAATCCTGACACTTTTGCTCCCGCGGCTGATTAACCCTTAGCACTCGATTACCAGATCGAGACGACTCCGAGGAGGAAGGTATATGCTACCTTGCCCTGATTGTAATAATCCCTTGACGCAGTTTCCGATTGAACAAAATGATGTAGATCTCGTCAGTTGTGATAGTTGCTACGGTACATGGCTTGTCTATCCGGGTGACGATCTTGAGCGCGTAGACAACGTCGATTTCGATGACCTCGTTGAGGCGTACGGTACTGAGTATCCCATTGATGTCGATCCAAGTACAGTCGAACTGCCTGAAGAAGTCGAAGACGCATTGATGTAGATGGACTTATCTCACAGTGTCTCCTGCTACAGTAGGAATAATTCTCTGATCTGGACACTTCAAAAAAATCTGAAAAAAAGTAGCATATTTTTTTCAAATGTGCTACAATAACTTTAATCCACTCTTTTAAGGAGGTTTTTAATGCGAACTTTCATTCTATTGGCGATGCTAAGCCTTATTGTTTCGCCGGCATTCGCACAGAAATATATCAGCTGGGAAGCGGAGAATTTTAACGATTCAAACGGCACAAAATTTGAAGTCTTTGAAGTACCGACCGATCACCCAGGTAACGCCGAGAACGATGTAGACGATTACACCGTCACAGAGGCGTCCGGTGGCGCTTACATCGGTTCACACAATGGGACTGGAAACGATGGTGGTGACTGGGTGAAATACGAATTCACCGTTGAAGCAGACGATTGGCATTTCTGGGGACGTGTGATTGCCCCTTCAGTTGCCGATAACTCCTGTTTCTGGGCATTCGATGCTGCCGACGGTGATGTCGCCTCTGCCAACGACGCTACCATGAACATCTGGGACTTTTTTGAAATAGAGGCACTCCGGGTTAACTATACAACCGACTGGGTCTGGTTCCGGTTGAATACGCGCGACGGTCCTTTTGAGGGAACAGAACCGATTCAGCACGGCGACGATCCTGTTCCCGTGGAACTGGATGCTGGCGATCATACACTGCACATCGCCCATCGCGAAGACGGTACATATATCGACAAAATTTTCGCGACAACGGATGTGGAATTTGATCCGAACGAAACCGATCCACAGACCGCTGTTGAAGCGCAAAACAAACTTACTACAACTTGGGGTTCGCTGAAATCCGGATTCTAAGGTGAACAAACACTTAAAAGCACCCACGCGTTGGGTGCTTTTATTTTTAACCATAGGTGTCAATTTAGGGTTTCCATGCTCCCGTAGGTTGGGTAGAACGGTGTTGAGAAGGCAGATGTAGGTGTTCCAAATACCCCTGAAATCCAACATAGCATCGTATACACCAAGACCATAGTGAAACCCAACCTCACAAGGTTTGCGTTTCGGAAACCACAAAAGCGTTGGGTTTCGCTGTGGTGTTAGTATGATGACGTGTCTTAGGAAATCCGATTTTCTTAGCATATAGTCCCTTTGTTTTCTTGTTTCGCTCAACCCAACCTACGATGTTGATAGTCACAGAAATCCCAGTTCAAACAATAACACTATACATTACCCGATTAAATTCTAAATCTTCATCAAACCACACCCACTACAAAGTGTGTAAGTCCTATTTAAAATTCCTCTTCCTGATACTTATCTGCTGTATTGTGACACCCGCCATTGCTGATGAAACGACAGTCCGCTTTACAGATCAGACCCAACAAGCGGGTATCCATTTCAAACATACCAACGGTGCATCTGAAGAGAAGTACCTACCGGAAACGATGGGATCCGGTGGACTCTTTTTTGACTACAATAACGATGGGCATCTCGACATCTATCTCGTCAATAGCGGTACGCTCGGTCCGACTTCCGAACTCCATAGACATCCCAATGACCTGAACGTCCTCTATCGCAATACAGGTGATGGAACATTTGTTGACGCCACAGTAGAAGCAGGACTTCAGCAAAATCACAGTTACGGCATGGGATGCCTCGCGGCAGATTACGACAATGACGGTGATGCTGACCTTTACCTCACCAGCTTCGGTAGAAACCAACTCTATCGGAACAATGGGGACGGTACCTTCACGGATGTTACGTCACACGCCGGTGTTGGAGACGGTAAATGGAGCGTTAGCGCGTCCTTCGGAGACTTTAACCTCGACGGACACCTTGATCTCTATGTGGCAAACTATTTGGATTATCAATTAGAGACCGCCCATGCTTGCTTTCTGGAAGGTGTCCATATTTATTGTGGTCCACATGAATATCCTGGCGCGCGTGATACACTTTATCGGAACAACGGCGACGGAACTTTCACAGACGTTACGACCCGTGCAATGGTGCGCAACGCCGGTAAAGGGTTGGGGGTCCTCTTTACAGACTATAACAATGACGGGTATCCTGACATTTTCGTTGCCAACGACGCTGTTCCTGATTTCCTCTACCGGAACAACAAAGATGGCACATTCACAGATGTCGCGATCACTGCAGGGGTTGCCTATAACTCAGAAGGACGTGCAACAGCGAGTATGGGGATCGCTTCCGGTGATTACGATAATGACGGCGTTCAAGATCTTTTCGTTACGAACTTCTCTCTGGAAATTAACAGCCTCTTCCACAACGATAATGACGGCTTTTATACGATGACCACCTTTGAAGCCGGACTCGCCGATGCAAGTTTCTCAAAACTCGGCTTCGGTACCCAGTTTATTGACGCAGATAACAACGGCAGCCTCGAACTCTTTATCGCAAACGGGCACGTGTGGGACAACGTATCAGAGGTTACACCATCGCTCTCCTACAGGCAACAATGCCAGATTTTTGGGAACACAGGAACAGGAGCATTCACAGACCTGTCTGAGACAGCAGGTCGGTTTTTCAAACGTTCTGTCGTGGCGCGCGGTGTTGCCGTTGGTGATTATAACAACGATGGCGCGGCGGATATTCTCGTCACCTGTTGCGGTGCCCCCCCTATTTTGCTACGAAACGATTCCCAAGTCCACAACTGGGTGAAAATCCGGCTCGTCGGCACCGAAAGCAACCGCGATGGAATTGGTACGAAGGTGTGGGTGCGGACAGATGAAATGACGCTGTTCCGGGAGGTAACGTGTGGGGGCAGTTACGCCTCTGGTAGCGAGCAAACGCTCCTTTTCGGTATCGGTGCTCAAAAGACAATTCAATCGATCAAGGTAAAGTGGCAAAGTGGACATACGCAAACGCTCGATTTCTCAAGCACCGAAATTTCCGTAAACGAAACTATCTATATTACTGAGAATCGGAGTTCCGTCCTACAGAAGGACTGAATGTTTCTGCGAATTTGTTTGACATTATTGATTTCTGAGCGTATAATAATACAATGATTGTATCTGACGATAGAGGCGATTTGAAGTGCCTCAATTTTATGAATTCTAAAACATGTGAGGGATAATCGATTGGCTCAACAGAAAGCAACTAATATTACGTGGCACGATGCGATTGTCACGGCGGAAGATAGAGAAAAATTGCTGAATCAGAAAGGCTGTGTAATCTGGTTTACAGGTCTCTCCGGTTCAGGTAAATCGACGTTAGCAAATGCAGTTGAACAACTACTCCATCAACAACGGCACCACACCTACGTTTTGGACGGCGACAACGTTCGCCACGGACTGAACAAGAATTTAGGTTTTTCACCTGAAGATCGCGAGGAAAATATTCGTCGCATCGGTGAAGTCGCGAAACTTTTTGCAGATGCCGGCACTATTGTTATGACAGCCTTCATCTCGCCCTATCGCGCCGATAGGGATCAGGCAAGGGAATTGATCGCTGAAGGTAGATTCGTTGAAGTTTTCGTGGAGTGTCCGCTTGAAGTCTGTGAAGCGCGCGATACGAAAGGCTTATACAAAAAAGCACGCGCTGGAGAGATTAAGGAGTTTACCGGTATTAGTGCCCCTTACGAACCACCTGTCGATCCAGAGGTCACAGTGAACACAGCAGAACTCTCGCTTGAAGAATCCGCGCGTGCTGTCGTCGCGTTTCTTGTGAAAGCAGACTTGGTTCCGAGTGGAAATTAGAAGAGAAACAGAGATATACGCTTAATACGAAAAATGCCACGCAGAGAGGGAGACCTGAAAATGGAATCAGTTATCAGGAATTTCGATGAGAACGGGTTCGCCATCCTGCGCGGCGTTTTGGAACCGGTAACGCTTGAGACTGTCAAACACGAATGCGAAGCGTTAGTCGCTGAACTCGCAGTGTGCCGGTATACAGAAGGAAAACTGACGGATACCTACCCCGATGTCTCTTTTGAAACCCGCCTAATTCGGCTCTACGAAGACTATCCCGACGAAAACCCAACCATTTTCCGTTCGGAACTCCATCGGGAAGGTTTCTTTGACGTGTTCGCACATCCCACCCTTCTTGAACTCGCGAGTATTATCCTCGGTCCAGAAATCCGATTATACCCGAACTACTCTGTTCGTCCGAAACTACCAGAGAACAAACGAACAGAGGTATTATGGCACCAAGATGCCGGTTACACTTCAAAAGAGGCGGATGTCTTGCGGATGATGAACGTCTGGACGCCTTTAGTGCCGGTCAACGTTGAAAATGGGTGTATGGAATTCATTCCGGGAAGCCATAAGTGGGGTGTTGTTCCACACGAAAAGGACGAGTACTACCTACGTATACACGATGACTATATCAAACCTGTTGAAGCGGATGCCGTCCGGATTGAGATTATGCCGGGGGATGTCGTAATTTTCAGTAATCTTCTGTTCCATCGTGGGCTACCGAACCGCGCTTCACACATCCGATGGAGTTTAGATTGGCGTTATCAAGATGCCAGACAACCGACGCTTCGGACGACCCAAGGGCATCTACTCCACTCACAAATTACGCCAGACACCGTCGTTAAGGACGCAACGGTATGGGCACAACTCGAATTTTCCTAAATTGAATCAAGAGCACCAAGTTTGGAACGAGTGGAAAGTAGGTCCGGTAGGAGGGAACTCCGATTCCCGACCTGCGAAGCTTGAAACGGAGTGGTAGCCTGCAACAACGGCGCAGGCGGATATACGTTGATTAACGTTATCCACTAAGTCTCCTAATCGAACCGCAAGGTAAATTAAAAATAATGAAGCTAATTCAATTTCATCTACCGAATTTAGGCAAACGGGTCGGGATTGTCACCCGTGATGAAGAAGTGATTGATGTAACGAGCGAGGAATCCCCCGGTGTGTTAGAGGTGTTGGAACTCGCTGACAGGGAACAGGTAAGCATTGGCGTAATACTCGCCGACATTCAAGAGAAAGTCGCGACACCCGCACCGATGCAACTCCGCTCACTGCCAGAAGCAGGAAACGAAACTACCGAACCCGAAGGGCTTACACTCAAGAAATTAGATGTCGTGCCCGACGAAAATGTTCCACATCTCTTATCCCCAATTGATTCCCCTGAAGTTTGGGGATGTGGGGTAACCTACAAACGGAGTGCGGACATGCGTGATGACGACAGCGAACAGGACATCTATAGTCGTGTCTATTTCGCTGACCGTCCGGAGATCTTCTTCAAAGCGACACCGGCGCGATGCGTCGGACCCAACGGTTTTATTGGCATTCGGAGCGACTCCTCTTTGACAGCAACCGAACCGGAACTCGCCTATGTTCTCGGCAATAACGGAGAAATCATCGGATATACGCTTTGTAACGATGTATCCGCATGGGATATCGAACGCGACAATCCGCTCTATCTTCCACAATCTAAAGTCTTCTACGGGTGCTGCGCACTCGGTCCTATGTTCCTCACACCATCCGAAGTGGACGATCCGTATAATCTGGACATGCAGTGCACCGTTCTTCGCGATGGAGACACTATCTATAAAGGCGATGTCAACACATCTCAAATTAATTGGAAGTTTGAAGAACTCACCGAATTCTTGATGCGGGATAACCCGATTCCATTTGGGACTGTTGTCTCAACAGGCACGGGTATCATTGTGCCAAACGATCTACCCCTTGCCCCAGGTGATACTGTCCAGATAGAAATTGATGAGTTCGGCACGCTGTCAAATCCCGTTAAGCAACTTTAGGCGTCCGCATAACGTATAGGATTAAAGCAGCCTGCAACAACGGCGCAGGCGGATATACAGAAAGGAACGTCAAAGCCTAAATCTACGTGATTGAACGCTTTGCGAATAATTAAAAAAATGAATACTGGAACTGAACCTTTCATCGGCATGCACAAAACGGAATTAGACACACCGGCTCTGCTGATCGACTTGGATAAAATGGAAGCCAACATACAAACGATGGCGGACTACATCAGCAGGGTAAACGCGCAGTTGAGACCTCACATGAAGACGCATAAAACGCCCATCATCGCGCATAAACAGATTGCCGCGGGTGCCATCGGCGTCACCTGTGCGAAACTCGGTGAGGCAGAAGCCGTCATCCACGCTGGCGTCCGAGATGTCCTGATCGCCAACCAAGTTGTCGGTTCACATAAGATCGCGCGCCTTATCAACCTCGCGAGGCACTCGGAAATTATGGTCGCAGTCGACAACCCTCAGAACGTGCAAGCCATTTCCGAGGCTGCCGCCGCCAAAGGTGTAACCGTCAGGATGTTAATAGAAGTGAATATCGGTATGGATCGATGTGGTGTTGAACCCGGTAAACCGGCGTTAGAACTGGCAAACCAGATACGTCAAAGCCCAAATCTGAAGTTCGAGGGATTAATGGGCTACGAGGGGCACACCGTCGCGAAGCCTGACCTGAAGGAACGCAAGGCAAACGTGCAAGAAGCCATGCAACACCTGATTGATACCAAAGACTACGTCGAAAAACACGGTATAGAGGTTTCCATTATGAGTGGTGGTGGCACAGGCACCTTTAACCTCACAGGAAGCATCCCAGAAATGACAGAGGTGCAGGCGGGCTCCTACATCTTCATGGATTCTACCTACCGAAACGTAGAAGGTGTTGGAGATCAGTTCGACTGCTCTCTGTCAGTCTTGGCAACTGTTGTGAGCCGTCCAGATCCACATCGAATGATAGTGGATACAGGTTTGAAAGTGCTCGCAAAAGAGTTCGGGATTCCCCAACCGATCGGTATAACGGGGGTGGAGCTGACTGGACTTTCTGAAGAGCACGGAACTTTAAAAACTGTTGGGCAAGTATCCGATACGAACGTCTCCCTCACACCGGGAGATAAACTTGAAATTCTACCAACGCACTGTTGTACGACGGTGAACCTGCACGACAGATATTACGGCATCCGTAACGGGATCGTTGAATCTGTATGGGACATCGCCGCGAGAGGAAAATCACAGTAATGATTACAACAACCACTAATACAATTGAAGGCAGACAGATTCGACTGTATCTCGGACTCGTTACGGGTGAGGCGATCATGGGCGCGAATGTTATTAGCGACTTTATGGCGAGTATCACAGACTTTGTCGGTGGACGTTCAGACACTTATGAGAGTAAATATGCGGAAGCGCGTGAAACAGCCCTTCAAGAGATGGAAGAAGAAGCGCAGCGGAAAGGTGCACACGCCGTCGTCGGTATCGATATTGACTATCAGGTACTCGGTGCCAATAACGGTATGCTGATGGTGACAGCGACTGGAACTGCTGTCAAAATTGAGTGAACTTTCGTGGGAAGGGTGTTTTTGCTTGGGTGTTTCCCTTAGTAACCCCGATTTCTTTTGTGATACGCTCATAAACAGCACAAGCGTATCCCACATAAAAATGTAGGAGAAAATACCATGAAAACAAATCGTTCTCTATTTAAATTAAACAGTGTCCGGAAATTTGGTTACTTGTTCAGCTTGCTTGTTGCGGGTATCTTGATGCTGATCCAGTTTCCTGTAGAAGGATACATCGCAAAACGTTACACCATCAGACAAATCGTTGCGGAAAGCACGAATGTCGTATTCGGAACGGTCTCCGAGGTTAACACCAAGCGACAGACAGCGAAAGTCAAGGTGAAAGAGAATCTCAAAGGCACCAGTGAATTTCAGGAGATCAAGATCCGACTTGATGTCTACAAAGGAAAAGTGGATCACAGAGAAGAGGCAATGCGTCTTATGAAGCAGGGTGCCCCGATTATCGTTTTTTATCTCAGACAAGGCAGACGAATTGATAGCCTCGCACACATAGGTGGGAAATGGTTTCAAACCCAAACCACAAAACGGGGAGACGAATGGGGTTGGTGGCTGTTTACACACACTGAAAAATACCTCAATAATGACAAAGTCTCAAGACGCGATTCAACACCGGATTTTCAAGAAGAATTGCGTACCCTACTCAGTGGAGATGCCCTTCAACTGCTGCTGCTGAAAACAGATAGGTATGAGTCGGAATCTCGCGCCATCGCCGAACTTGACGCTGTAGCAGATTTCGGTTTCGTTTATCATGCGACAAGCGATCGCAATTTACCGACCCTTCGTGAAGCGGATATCCTATGGCTCGGTTTCCGTACGCTTTCCGATGGCAGATACCGACTGAACCGGGAACGAGAAAGACGGATTAAGGGATTCGTGAAGAATGGTGGTATTGTTATCGCTTCTGGACAGGATAGTGATGAAGAACGCCCATGTGAAACAGGATGGCTGCCTGAGTCGCTCAACGGCGTAGAAAGTCCGCATCGAAATGATTTCCAAGCGACTGACCACGCAGGTGCACTCTTTAAAGCACCGAATCGTATCCGCTCAGGGCAACTCGCGCTTGACGATACATGGAATGAGTGGAACGAAAAATATGAAGTCCTAGCGACAACTAACAAGGGAAAAGAAATTGTCGTCGCCAAACTAAAATACGGTAAAGGCATGTATCTTGTCACCAGCCTCCGTAACGACAGAAATGCCCAAGTCTCTAAAAACCGGCGGATGCTTGAGAATTTGGTGCATTTCGCTGTCCGATTTTTGGAAACGTCCAAGGAGTAGACGAGGTAAACACAAATGAGAAAAGCGATATTGAAACGGGCAACAGCAGTCAGCAGTCAGCAGTCAGCAATCAGTAGTCAGCAAAAGACTGGAAGGGAAGAAAAGAAAAAAGAATCTTCCGGTCTTCCAATCTTCCAACCAAATGCTGAAAGCCGAAAGCCGAAAGCCATTCTGCTGAGTCTCCTCTTCCTTTTCTTGGAAACTTCCGCAAGCCCTGCGCATGCAGTTATTCCGCAGTTGCTGGGACCGCTCACGGCTTTGTTAAGTATCGTCCCGCAGATTCTTGCCTTCGTTGGGGTCGCACTGATCACCGCGCTCGTGTTTGCACGGGACACGACAAAAATGCTTTTCTATAAGTTCCGAGATTTTGTGGGTGCGCATAAAATCTCGGTTTCCGTTCTGAGTTTAATTTTCCTCGTCGGGTTTGGATGGGGGAGTTACAAACTCATTTTGATGACCATAAACCCACTTACAACCTCCCCTCAAGCAACGATTCACATAACAAGAAGAAGTGACACACATACAGATAAGTCCTGGTCAAGTTTCCGAGGTGGAAAAAGTCGGACTGGAAATGTAGACACCCTCTCAGGACCAACAAATGGCACACTTGCATGGATTTTCACAGATGAAGAGCCGATGGCGGTTGACTTCTCCTCGTCTCCAGCGATTGTTGGGAATCGGCTTTATATCGGCTCCTCACACGGTTCGATCTTTTCATTAGGTGGTGCGACTTACTGCATTGATACGGAGACGCAGAAGATTCTCTGGCGGCATACTTCTCCGACTCCGATTTTTTCATCACCCGCGGTTGCTGGTGGCAGGGTCTACATCGGTGAAGGTTATCACCACGATAGTGATTGCCACCTCCGATGCCTTGATGCCCACACGGGTGAACAGATTTGGTCATTCCAAACAACGAGTCATGTTGAATCAACCCCGTTCATCAGTCAGGGGAAACTCTATTTCACAGCAGGTGCTGACGGGGTCTATTGTATTGATGCGTTAGAAGGACAAGAAATTTGGCACTATCCGGCGGTTCACGCCGACATGTCGCCTGTTATGCATAAGGACAAGGTTTACTTCGGTACAGGTTATGGAGATTACCGGATTTACGCTGTCGATGCCCAAACAGGTGCTGAGGCATGGTCGAAACAGATGCCGTATCCCGTGTGGGGAAGTCCGAGCGCAGAAGGAAATATTGTCTATTTTGGACTTGGAAGGGGTAATTTTTCGGATAGTGCTCCGATACCCGCAGGTAAAGTCGTTGCCCTTGACACGGAAACTGGGGACACCGTATGGGAATATGAAGCAGAAGATGCCGTTCTAACGGCTATCTGCGTTCAGAACGGTTCCGTCACTTTCGGTTCGCGCGATGGGTATGTCTATTCCCTCCAGTCAACAGATGGACAACTCAACTGGAAAACGGATCTCGTTGGACCCGTTGTTTCCTCACCCGCTGTAACGATGGACACTGTTTATGCGGCAACGAAAGACGGGAACATCTACGCGCTCGCTACCAGCGATGGAAAGGTACAGTGGGAATTTGATACGAGCATCATTAACCGGAACATAGAAATGTATTCATCACCCGCCATTGCCAACGGCTTGCTTTACATCGGTTCAAGCGACCGATATATTTTCTGCTTTGGTGCGGATGAAGGTCGTGAAATGATTGGTAATCGGTGATAAGGAGCAACAAATGAACACGCGTATTCTTATGACAATTGCTCTGCTCGTTTTCATCACAAATACGATAGCAGACGCGCAGTGGCGTAGTAAAACGCACGATGTTTATAATGCCCTTACAGGGATTAACGTTAAGATTGATGGTGAACTTGACGAATGGGAGGGTGTCCTGGAAACCGTCACAGGTACCGATGGAAAACCGTTTTGTGGCGTTGAATACTCTGGAAATGTGTTTGAAACACACAACGGTGGAAAATGGAAAGGGGCGGATGACCACGAGACCTGTTTCATGATTACCTGGGACACAGAAGCCGTTTACATCGCTCTCATTGTCACCGATGATGAACACGAACACGCTGAAGCTGCGGCGTGGAACGGCGATGGGGCACAACTCGCTTTTGAAATGACCGGCAAACGGAGTGCGGGGATACAGATGTGGCTCTACAATGTCGGGTTAGATGATAAAGCGGAGAATATTCTCCCCGTCGCTCTCAATGAGAATCCGGGCGGGGCAGGCATTGCTCCAGATGACGACATCGTTGTGATCCGCGACGAAAATGAGAAGAAAACTTACTATGAACTCAGATTCACAGCCGAAGAGTTGCAGGTCAAAGGCAAGAAATTCAGCAAAGGTTTTGAGTTTGGACTCGGTATCTGTGTCAATGATGGAGACAAAGAAGCCGGACAAGGTGGACAGAAGGGATGGAGCGGTTGGTATACCCATTCTATCGTTTTTGGGAAAAACTCAGAGCATACGGGTTTGGTTGTCCTTACGAATGAAGTGCTTGCTGTCGAAGCCTCTAATAAGTTAGCAACAACATGGGGCATCTTAAAATCTGTGCGATAAAGAAATACCCTAAAAAAACGAGAAAAGCCGCCAATCTTGGCGGCTTTTTTATTCGCTTGATGAACCTAATGATCGTGATGGTCGGATTTGTGGTAGTGTAGCCGAAGCAGATCTACACCAAAATCGTCTGCGATGTGCCGCCACACGGAATGGATGTGGTTCGCATTGTTCTGCGTGTTATCATATTCTACAAAGAAGAATGGACCGTGTAACCTATAGTAGTGTGGGGTCTTTGGTGTCTCACCTCCCGCCCATGCGAAGTGGATATCGTTGACGTCCCCTTCGCGTAGTTTGCGGAGTTCGATTTGGGCGACTTCATCAGGTAGTCGATCAATGTATTCATGGACGAGGTTCATCAAAAGTTCGCGCTGGGACGCCTCCATAGATTCTGCGGCTAATCCTTCAACAGCCTCAAACTCAACTTTAGGTACGTCGCGGGTCAAAATATCGGAGGGGGCATCCGCATTGATGATTGTCTGACCTTTTTGCGTAGCATTTAGGCTTGTAAGGAGCTGGCGTGCCATATCTTCCTCAGCCGAAAGTACTCTTAATCCCTTTTTCTCACCTTGAGGCACTTCAGCCGGATTCGAGCCGAAGAAAGACGGATTTGGCGAAATAAGTTCACGATTCACGACGGTAAAATTGAGTGAAACATGGTGTCCCTCAACACGCCATCCCCATGCGCCATTACCGGTCGGATCGCCGAATACGGTGAAAAAATAGAGTCCTGGGTCGCGCACCAATCGCGCTTCTCCAGCGGCTTTTTCAATTTCACCAAGCGTTGTCTCCAAATTAATAATTGCGCGGGCTTTCCGATAACCTTTTGCACTCAAGCCGCTTTCCATGAGCGTGAACGCCGCTTCCTGCTGCTTTGTATTCAGTTCATTCAGAGAAACACCTTCCCGCTCCCACATTTCGATTGGGATGTAGTGCCACCGAAGTCGTTCATTTCCATCAAATGGAAGTGCCGCCTTCTGGCGTAACGCGGGTGTTAATGTATCCAAAAAGTTCCCCGCCGCTCGTGCCATCTGTTCCGCGGTCTCCGAAGCGGGAATAAACAAAGGTTTTTGCTCGGGATGGGTATGCGTGTGTGCCATTTTTTAATTTTTCCTTTTTTAAACGATTGCTTCTGAGCTGCTGCGTCCGTTGTCCTTGCAGTCTTTCAATTGTTAATACACCTTTCATAACCTAAAGCAGGTTTTTTACCAATTTTAGATCGGCGTTGACAACGGAAACGCCGCCCAGAATAGATAATTAAAAATCCTTCACGTAGACCCCAGCGCGCCCGTTGGTTGTGCTTACGCGCTTTCGCCAAAGTGTAGCAGTCAACAACGTCAACTGTAGATAGTATCGCAAAATCTACAAAAAGAGTCAAGACCTTTTCCGTACAAAACTATGGTGAATCTCAAAAGTAAATGGATACTCTCCCCTCATCGCTGGCGAGGTTTCCTAACCTCGCCTCTTTAGAGTGTCTAATACCAAAAATGGCTCTGTAGCAAAACCGAAGATTCTTGACAATCAATGACAAATTTTGTAAACTTATTCAAATCATCTCCGTTTAAGGAGTTAGAGAGAATAGAGGGGTAGGTTTGGACGTATTTTTCCCTTCTTCGCATCGGATTTTAGCCCCAGCAGGGTGGCATGTGTATAGCGGGAATCATGGATAAATTGATAGATGATGAAATGTTAGTTGCTCAGTTTCAATCCGGTCGCCAAAACGCTTTTGATGAGTTGATGAAACGCTACAAAGCTAAGATTTTCTCGTACCTTCTGCGTTCGGTCAGAAATTATGAGGATGCTGAGGATATCACCATCGAAGTTTTTTTTAAGGCGTACCGCGCTCTTGAGAATTGGCAACCGAAAGCCAAATTTTCAACATGGCTCTACAAAATCGCGTCCAATCTCGCTATTGATTATCACCGTACGAAAAGCCGACATCCTGTTTATGCTTTGGAGGATATGGAAATCCCTGAAGCGAACCTCGTTGCTACCGATCTCCACAGCGACCCTGTTCAACAAGTAGAAGAGCAAGAACGCGGACGTATCATCCGTGAGGCGATCGATCAACTCTCCCCGAAGCAGAAAGCCGTTTTTATGTTAAGTCGATATGAAGGTTTACAACTTAAAGAGGTCGCTGAAACGCTGGATATGGCGGAAGGGACGGTGAAGATCCATCTTCACCGTGCCGTAAAACGCCTGCAGACTTTGTTACGACCGCTCTGGGAAAATAATGA
The DNA here is from genome assembly GCA_965220065.1 of Candidatus Poribacteria bacterium. Lineage (GTDB taxonomy): Bacteria > Poribacteria > WGA-4E > WGA-4E > WGA-3G > WGA-3G. The sequence continues at coordinate 100,233 of OZ244804.1, read as the reverse complement.
AATCTAAATAGAGAAAGGAGAAGCACTCATTATGCCTAAATGTATAAAATCTGAAGGGCAAGCCATCGATTACGCTGCCAAACTCCTGTCGCCAGAAGAAGAGGAACCCTTCAAAGAACACCTTGAGAACTGTCCAGATTGTACGGAAGCAGTCCAATCTTTTCGTGCTGTCCTACAGTTGACAGACGAGGCACAAGCAGAATTGCGTGTGCCCGAAATCCCCTTACAAGACATTGAAATGAATGTGTACAAACGTCTCGCTGCGGTACCCGAGCAAACGTTGCTCTCGCGGGTCCGTGCGTCCCTTGTTAACTTCGGGTCTCTCTTCCGGTGGCAAAGAACCGCTGCCGCGAGTACCATTGCTATCGCTTTAATTACGATCGCACTCCTATGGGGAGGACTATTTGCGCCAGAACCCGAGATGCTGTTGCCTGACACACAATCCGCTGTCGCTCGGATTGAACAATATCGTCAGCAACATATTCAACGAAATTTAGAGGAGGCATTCATCACGCAGCACCTCCGAAACGATACGTGGGAAACAGAAAGCCAGCTCTACCGCATGAAGGAACAGGCAGATGGAACCAATTGGATGAAGGTCGCGGACGCCCATCTTCAGAACCTTCAATCTGGAACCTTGAACACACCATAGCGGAAGAGCAAGAATACGACTTACGCACATTTAGCAAATATTGTCCCGCAAGTCTCCCACACGCGGCTTGCGCCAGCAAAATGATAACGCTTAAAATTTCCGAACCCAATGGCGACTTCACCGAAAACCTGCCTGTATTGCCTCGCAAGTCCACACGCGGCTTGCGCCAATGGAAGGCAGTCACAAGGGGCATGGTTAGAGATCTCTCATTCGTGCTGCTGATTGTTCTCTGCTGTCCGTTTGTTTATGCCCACTTTGAAGAGGTACACGTCTTAATTAACGCAGGACGCTACACGGAAGCGAATAATAAACTCGAAGCACTTGCGGAATCTGCGAAAGACATCGCTGTAAAAAGTTGGTGCTACTACCAGATTGGCGAGCTCCACTATAACTATACGCATCAGTACAACAGAGCGATTCAGGCTTACGATAAAATCCTAAAACTCGAGAACAATGGACTTGCTCCGGAGGAACTCTTCCTCGCCATTATCAAAAAAGGGGATGTCCATAGCCGCATGGGCAATTACCAGGATGCGATCCAAACCTACGATAGATTGATTAAACTCGCACCTGCCTCACATTTCGTGCATAAAACCGGCTTGCAGAAGATACGTGATATCAACAGTGCCCTCGCGGACTTACGAGAACAGCAACGTATCGCAATCCAGTATAAAGGCACCCCCCTTGCCGCCATCGCTCAATTTCAGATCGCTGAACTCTATCGAAATCATTCCCAACTTAACCAACCTGAAAAGGCAATAGAAAAGTATAGCTCACTTCTCGAAGAACATCCGAATGCGATAATGGCACCAGAAGCGAGATGGCGCATCGCGTATTTACGGCATACCGTTTTGAACCAATCGGCTTTAGCGATGGCGACCTACAGAAAAGTCGTTGAAGATTACCCGACCAGCAATTTCGCTGCCGAGGCACTCTTTCAAATGGCAAGTATCCATCGCAGATCCGAGAAATATTCATTAGCAATCCCCATCTTTGAGAAACTGAAACAGAGATACCCGAACTTCTGGAATATGCATGCCGTTCTCTATTGGGCAGGCGTTTGTTATGAGAAAAGTTTAAACTATCCGAAAGCGATAGAGGCTTTTGAAACGTTCCATCATGCGTATCTGCCACAACTCGACCCGGGGTATTTAGGACAGATCTCAATGCATGACAAAAGTGTGTCCGAGGTGAAGGCACAGATTGATAAGAAAATAGAGGAACTCACAGAACGGGTGTCGGAAACGGAATTAGAACGATTGAACAAAGCGAGTGCGGATCGAAATTTTTCTGAAGCCTTAAGTATCGCCCGATATCTGATTGCCACGTCCCCCCATACCCCTCAAGCGGCGCAGGCAGTGGAACGACTGCCGACACTTCAGCAACTCACAGCCATTGAAAACCTGCGTGAGAAACTCCAAGCCCAAAACTTAACACCTATAGAGGCAGCACGTGCGCGGTTACAAATCGGGACTATCTATGAACGGAAACCCTTACAGGACTATCCGAAGGCAATTGAGGCATATCAAGAGGTATTGAAACATCACGCCGAATTGACGCATGCCGCCGAAGCACTCTACCGCAGTGGACGCATCTACGCTGAGCAACTCTCGACCCCTAACGAAGCAATCCACGCTTACAAAAAGGTTATTGAAACGCATCCGAACACTTTACAAGCGATGATGGCAAACTTTCAGCTGGGCGAACTTTACAGAGGACTTCACCGTTACAACGAAGCACTGCAAGCCTACGAAACCACGATCGGGTATCCAGAACGGGATCGTTACATCGCAGGCGGATACAAGGACAGTTTCGCCGATAGGGCGCAGTTTCGGATTGGACGTGTCCATTACGAAGACAGTCGTTACAACGAGGCGCGTTTCGCTTTTGAGGAGTTCATTCAAAACCGGACACAGTCTCCTCGTCTGGCTGCTGCTTACGTCTACCTCGCCGCTATCTGTGAAAATCGTAATGAAAACGCCCAAGCCGCTTACTATTACAAAAGGGCGGAAAACCTACTCACAGACAACCCTGTGCAAATAATGACGCTCATAGAAGAAGCAAGCGTCCTCGGGAATCTACAGGTTTCTGCTGATTCAGATGCGGTGATGCAGTTCATCAAAGAAAAACGTAAACGTCTTGGAAGAGAAAAAGCGAAATCCAATCAGTAGCAGGCAACTGCTTTCTGTCTTTTGTCGTTTCCAAAAACATAGCCTGCAACAGCGGCACAGGCGGATATCCCCGAACCCAATTCAAATACCCAGACCCGCGTATCGCTCCGCAAGGAAAGTTAAAAAAATGAATTCCTTAACGTCGGATGCAACTCCACAGGATACGGTTCTGCTTCTCTCAAGCTTTTATGTGAACCCGGTAATTTATTGAGTTCTGCGGTTGTCTGTGTCTGGATGTCATGTAGATTCGGAAAATCATACACCAATTCCCCATCTTGGATAATCGGAATTAGGAGCGGCTGTCCCTCAGAGATCAGTTCATCCCAGAGCGTCACGCAATCTCTAACATAATTCCCATTGGCATCAGAGAGACGATAAATCTGCTTTCTACCGGGTAGGGTTGCCTTAGACGGTTCATCGAGAGACTGTTTCCCGACGGGTCTGCCATCGCTTTCAACCAACTTGTAAACACCACCGAGGGCAGAGGTGCCCCCCTCACCGGTAATCGAATCAAAGTTAGCACCCGTCGCGAGCCGTGTGCCTACACCGAAGCTATCAATCGGTGCGCCGTTTTTGAGCAGCGTATCTACCCGGAATTCATCAAGTTCATGACTGGCAATAATTTGGACATAATCAAGTCCTTCAGCATCAAGGATACGACGGACCGCCTTGCTGAGGGTTAAAAGATCGCCGCTGTCCAACCTGACTGCGCGTAAGCGCATACCGCGTGTCTCCATCTCCTTTGCGACAATGCAAGCGTTCTGCGTCCCCTGAAGTGTATCGTAGGTATCAATTAGGAGGGTGGTACTGTTCGGAAAGGCAGTCGCGTAATCGCGGAAGGCATCTAACTCAGTAGGGCGCTCAGAGATGAACTTATGTGCCATCGTGCCAACGTAAGGTATATCAAAATAGCGTCCAGCGAGCACCAACGATGTCCCCCTCGCGCCACCGATGAAAGAGGCACGAGCGGCAAGGATTCCTGCATCTCTGCCGTGTGCTCGCCTCGCCCCGAAGTCGAATACAGGTCTGCCTCGCGCGGCTCCTACAATTCGAGAGGCTTTCGTGGCAATCAGCGTCTGAAAGTTCATGACACAGAGCAGATAGGTCTCAAAAAGTTGTACATCCCTGGAGCGACCTGTGACGTTGATAATCGGTTCATTGGGAAAAACAAGCGTGCCTTCCGGGACAGCGAAAATGGATCCATTAAAGCGGAAGTTCTTAAGATCGGCAAGGTAGTCAGGATTCAGGTCGCCGCGTTGTGCTAACCAGTCAAGTGTAGCATCGGTAAAGCGTAAGTTTAAGATGTAGTGGATAACCTGTTCCAATCCAGCCGCTATGAGATACTCACCTTGCGGGACTTCTCGGACATAGTAGTTTGCCGTGATAATTGTATCGTTCTGCGCATTGAAATCTGCCTGCCCCATTGTGAGTTGATAATAGTCAACGAAGAGAGCCATTTCATTCTCTGTGAGTAGGACAGGTTTTGGTGAATTTCGCATTTTTTAGGTTATTGAGTCTGAGCACTGTCTCCCTCCCAATTCTCATGTTACCTGATAGGGGCGTTTGTGTGGAGAGATAAAGTGGAATGTGTGTAAGTCCTATCTTTACAAAAAGCGCGTAGCCTGCAACAACGGCGCAGGCGAATTTGAGAAAAAAGCATCAGAACCCAAGTCGCATTGTTTCACCGCAAGGAAAGTTTAAAAGCCCTCGGTGACAACGAGTTTCTGATTGACAGACAAGTTTCGACGCACATCCACTTGACCGGAGGGCCAGACGATTTCAAGGGTATCAACCTTCGTATGCGTGCCAAGCCCAATCTCAAGGGATAGACTATTGGTTGATCCAAACCCACACCCACCGCTGACTTCTCGGTAAATTACGTCATCTCCGATATGCAGGGTGACTTTCGCACCGATACCATCCCGATTACTTTTGACCCCGACGAGTTTGAGCGTGAGATAGTTGTTTCCAGTCCCAGCGTTGCGATAGAAAAGATTATGCCACTGGTCGCCGATAAACGCTCCACCAACAGGGACGTAGATATCAAGGTCACCATCAACATCGATATCTCCGAAGGTTACGCCGTGTCCTTTTCCGATGTTTCCTAAACCCAGAGCAGCCGTCGCATCGGTAAACGTGCCATCGCCGTTGTTACGGAAGAGTGCGTCGCGTTCGAGTCGTCCCATCTGTGGCGCGCCGGTAGCAAGATAGATGTCGAGGTAACCGTCGCTATTGATGTCTCCGAAGTTCGCGCCCATCGCGCCGTAAGCGTGGTAGAGTCCCGATTCGCGGGTGACATCCGTGAAGGTGCCGTCGCCGTTGTTACGGTAAAGCACCTGCCTATCACTATCGTGCGGGGCAGTGCCCGTGATTTGACCCGCGATGAAGGCTTGGAAAGAGCCTGAGTTAGAGATGAAGATGTCCAGATCCGCATCGTTGTCTACATCGAGAAAGAAGGTAACAAAGGCATCGCTAACAGGGAGATTCATGCCTGTGGTTGGGGTGACATCGGTGAAAGTGCCATCGCCGTTGTTGCGGTAAAGCACATTGGATTGCCCGAAATTGACAACATGTAGATCGATATGCCCGTCCTTATCGTAATCCCCCCAAGCGGTTCCGAGAGAGTTGCCTGTATCCGCGACACCTGCGGCTTCTGCGGTATTCGTGAAAGTGCCATCGCCATTGTTGCGATATAAGACATTCGCCGCGCCATCACCGATGACCCCGTCAGCGATATAAAGGTCGAGATAGCCATCGTTGTCGTAATCCGCCCACGCCGCACAGAAACTACTCTGTGGGTCTGCTACGCCTGCAGTGTGTGTGACATCGGTGAACGTACCGTCGCGGTTGTTATGATAGAGCGTGTTCTCTGCTGGACCCGACCACCCCCCACGCGTAATATAGAGGTCGGGGTAACCGTCATTATCATAATCAGCAAAGAGCGACCCCCAACCGCCTCTTGGATCGGCAATGCCTGCTTGATCCGCGGTGTTCGTAAAGGTGCCATCGCCGTTATTACGGAAGAGGGCGTGGGGTTGGTATGTGCCGACAGCAACAATGTCTAAATCTCCGTCATTATCGTAGTCGCCCCATGCACTGCCGCGCCCGCCGTCGACTTTGTCCATTTTTAAATCGGATGCGACATCAATAAATGGAGAATCCTCTTTTACAGAATTCGGGGTTATAAACCCCTCCCACGGCTTAATCTTAAATTCTGCTGGTAGGTCTGCTGGATAGCCGCCAAGTTCACTGTATGCCGTCCATAAGTTCCACAAAGTTTCGGGGTCACGAGGTTTAAGACGGAGGGATTCTTTGAAATTCTCAACGGCTTTTTCAGGTGCGCCGTGTCGGAGATGATAGACGCCGAGATAGTAGTACGCGCCCGAATGCCGACGATAATTTCGGATAATATTTTCAAACCGTTCAGCGGCTTTGTCGGCTTCGCCGAGCCGGAATTCGGCTAAACCGAGCTGGAGCATCGCCTCCAGATTGTTCGGTTCGAGTTCCAACACCTTTTCAAACTGTCGTTTAGATGCAGAGAGATCCGGTACAAGCATCTGTTGCGGTGCCCCTAAGAAATAGCCGAGTCTGATGCGTGCCTCGGTATCGTCAGGGTTTACTTCCAAAGCGTTAGTGAGCGCAGTCGTAGAATCAGAGAAGCGTTGTTGATAACTGAAAACCTGTGCTAACGTTAGATACGCCTTGGAGAGTTGATCCTTGTGGGAGGGGTGTTTTTGCTGGGGTGTTTCCCCGATATCCTTAAGCCTCCCTATCAACTTCTGCAGTGTCTCTTCGGCACGCACCCATTTCTGCTGTCTGACATAGGTGCGTGCGAGCAACATGCGGGCATCGTGGGCATTGGCATCAATCTGTAGGCACGCCTGAAACGCTTTTTCCGCTTCAGCGAAGTTGTTCACGTCCAGTGCATCTATGCCTTTCTGATAATGTGCAGTGAATTGCGGAGAAGGAATTCGGGATTGCAAATCCCTCCTACGGGGTGCATCCGTATTGCATCCGATACTGAAGAAGATAAGGAAAATAGAAAAAATCGCTCGCATATCTGTTTTCTTTTCTGAATCAGGATTATTGAAAATGATAACAGATTTTAGGGGAAAGTCAAGGGGAAATGGCTTTTGGTTAGGGTTCTTCAGTTTTCCATTTTTCGGTCCTGTTTCATCCCAAACCCGGTAGGTGCGGTTTGTAACCGCATCCATAGGTGTCAATTTTAGAAAAAGTAGACGTGTTTTTTGCTCTAAGCCCAGCCTTCTGAAGTCAAAGCACTTCGTATATCCGGTAAAAGATCCGATGTAAATGTTCGGTCTTGAGTCCGGTAGGGACGGTATCTCTGTAGAAGTGCGTATTCGGCAAAGAGCAAGCCCCGTAGGGGCGGCATTTGTAGAGGTGCTCCTACCAAATGCTGTGAAAATTCCCTAACATTTTCGTCGCAGTCTTTATAGATGCCGCCCTTACGGGGCTTAGGATCCATGAGGGACGTTTTTCTATAGAGATACCATCCCTACGGGATTCAAGAGGTTTTTGAAGGCTTCAAGGTTTCTGTGTAAAACTCGGTTGGGTTAGAAAACCACACCGGGCATGCCCCAAAACATTAGATACTTTTAAGAGAAATCGTCAATCAGCACAAAGGTGTTGGGTTTCGCAGGTAATCCTTATTGCCAAACACTTACTCCGTGGTAGTCATGCCGATTGGGGCCTCATTGCTCAACCCAACCTACGACCCTACGTCATCCTCAATACTGCTTTTTGAGGTGCCCCCAGGTCGTTGCCAACTTGCCCTTAGGGATGACCGACCACGGGGGGAGTTTTGAAGTCGGGTGTTCCCAGATGCGTTTGGTGAGCTGAAAACGCCCCATATCTCTTGCCAGCTGCGCCGGCGTGCGTCCATCGTTGCTGCGGATATTGACTCTGATCTTTGGATGTGCTAAGAGGCTCTCCACTACTTCTGTATACGCATTCAATATTGCATGATGTAGTGCCGTCATGCCGTCCGCATCCCGGGCATTGAGGTCGAGATGCTCATCCTCTTTGAGCATCCGCAGCGCGTGTATCTCGGGCCCGTTTTTGAGTGCAAAGATGAGCAGACGTTTCGGCACACACCCAAGCGGTGGATTCTCTCGTTCATAGTCGGGGAAGAAGCAGTCAAAGATTGAGAGTCCTTCGTAAGATACCTTGTAGAGATAGACGATCCCGTTTTTATCGTCCGTGCCGAGTCCCCGCTTCTTGTCCTTGCCTGTTAAGTGACCGGACATAAGGGATGCTGGCTGTGTGCCTTTGGTACTATCTAATCCTCCTTTGCTCAACCCCGGTTTGCCCCAATCCTTCGCCGGTATGTAGGTATCTGCCAAGCCGAAGATATGCCCCATCTCATGCAAGAGAAGCATCATGAAAGGCTTATTCACTTGTATGCCTCCGTGCATAGTGATACCTGGCGTTTCATCCGGCAGGACATGCGCATGTGATCCACCTCTTATATCACAGTGGAAGGTGATACCGAAGTCGGCGGCATCCCAATCGGCATTTAACTTGTAGCGAAAATCGTTGACGATCGGACGATCGGTATATTCACGCAACGGCTGCAACCACATTTGCAGTACTTCAGTAACCGCAACCGTCAACGCCTCGTCGTTATTCCTTCTTTCCACAGGACAATCATCTCCGTAGCTATAATGGATGACCCAATGATCTTTATGCACCTTATCAATCATGATGTTCCGTCGCAGTCCAAGTCTTTCCTGCTGTAGTGATATAAATCCGGATGCGGTAGGAATGATGTTAAGCCACACGAGGCATGCCAACACAAACATGAACGCACGTCGTGTCTTTTTCACGGGCGGTACAGAAACCGCATATCTGCCAAACGACTGTTTACTTCGCATGAAGACTATCTCCTTTAAATGCCTAACGTGATAAACAAGGACGGACTGCGTTAGATATTGCTCATGAGGCAGACCTGACTGAGATAATCGCGATACTGCAGGCGGTTACCCCACCGCAAATTATCGAGGATGTCAACGGGGACGGGAGCATCAACATTTTGGATGTGGTGATGGTCGCCACATACTTTGGGAAGCAGGGGAAAAGCAAAGCAGATGTCGATGGCAACCGAGTCGTGGATATCCGAGACCTCGTCAAGGTGGCGAGTCTACTGCAGTGAAGATGCCATAATCGCAGTGAAACCCAACCTACATTGTCCTTAATACTGCTTTTTGAGGTGTCCCCACGTCGTTGTGAGTTTACTTTTCGGGTGCACGGGCAATGTTAACGGATGTTCGAGTAGCAGCGTAATCATCCGGTCGAGTTTGTTTTCACGGGCAATCTGTAGAGGACTGCGTCCTTCGTTATCCCGTAGAAACGGCACGATGTCCGCATGCGCAAGCAACATCTTGACGACTTCAGTCAACTCGTTCCTGACTGCGTGATGGAGTGCTGTCCTGCCCTCCTTATCTTGGGCATTGACATTGATAGCGGTGTTAGGTGGAAGGTTGGTAACCTGCCCACCCAAGATAACCTTGTGCCCCAGTAAAACCTTAACCACGTCCAAAAATCCTATCACAGCCTTCGGGTCTGGAGCGTTCTTTTCCTCAGCACATCTGATGGCTGCGTAGTGAAGTGCCGTCATACCCGTCTCGTCTTGGGCATTGATATCGAGACTCTTATCTTCTTCGATCATCCGAAGACCCCTCACCTCAAGCCCATGTTTCAGTTCAAAGATGAGTGGATGTTTCGGCACACAGCCGAGTGGCTCGGGTTCGAGTTCATAGTCGGTGAAGAAACAATCTCTGATGGACAGTCCTTCGTAAGTCACCTTGTAAAGCCAAATGATCCCGTTCTTATCATCCTTACCGAGCACGGGTTTCCCGTTTCTGTGCCAAGAACTGCTAGCCATAATCGCTTCTGGCTGTGTGCCTCTGGTAGAATCTAATCCTCCTTTGGTAAGCCACCGCTCGTCTCTGTCCGTCCGTGTGTAAATATCTTCCAACCCAAAAATATGTCCCATTTCGTGTAAGAGGCTTGGTATAAAACCAGGGAGTGCTACGTTTGTCGTTGCACGCATGTCGATGCCCGGTGACTGATTTCTTCCTACTGGTGCTGTCGATGCCCCAATGTGGCAGTGGAAGGTAATGCCGAAGTCGGCAGCATTCCAATCAGCACTCAACTTGTAGCGAAAGTCGTTGACGATCGGACGATCCGTATATTCACGTAACGGCTGCAACCATATCTGCAGAGCTTCGGTGACCGCCGCTGTCAACGCCGCGTCATTATTCCTTTGCTCCGGAGGACAGTTGTCGCCATAACTGTAATGGATAACCCACTGGTCTTCATGCACTTTCGTAATCAAGGTGTTGAGATCGTCCCAGCCTTCGTGCTCAAATACAATGAAGCCTAATGCTTGAGGCACGACGCTGAACCACACAAGGCATGCTAACACAAACATGAACGCACGTCGTCTCTTTGTCACGGGTAGTATAGAAACCATGTGTCTGCAGAACGACTGTTTACTTGGCATAAAAACTATCTCCTTAGCGTCCTATTATTACCAATAGAAGTATACGAAGTTTGCCAGAAAATCTCAAGAGAAAAGATGCCCGTTTCAGAGTCCTCTCAACTTATACCATTTCCAGATAAACGCTTCTCATTAAGAAAAAACCCGTTCGGAGTCGCGCAATTCATTGCGCTCTTACATGCCGATGCCTCATAGAGTTCCACACTCTCCATAATGCGACTTGATTTTTCAGATTTGGTATAACGTTATTTCCAATTCTTTTCAAATTTGCTATACTTTCTGTGGATTGTGTCTGACACGGTGCCAACGGACAAGTTTGTGCGACAACCGCTGAACGCATGGACATTCAACCCAACCGACACAATGCTTAGTTTTTTGAAGTGTTCCCAAGAGAAAGGAATAAAGCATGAAAGTTAGGAAAAAAACGAACCTTATCTTACACCTCACACTGATGGGATGCCTCTTCCTCAGCCGCACAGCATCGGGATTCATTCCCACCGTGCACCCCCATCAGTTTCCTAATGTCAACATATCGGTTCAGGAGGCTCTGAAGTCAAAGGATTTGCTGATTCACAAGGTTCATGAACCGAGTTGGAAGATTGGCTACCGTTTCAGTACCAAGTGTCCATCTGAATACAGAGAAAAAAGTGCGGAATTCGAAGAGATGATTGCCACCGTTTTACGGGAGTGGTTGCAGCCACTCCGTGATATGCAGCTTCCACGTCCGATTACCGACGATTTCCAGTTTTCTGTGAAAGCGGATTTTCATTTCGATAAACTGGACGATCTGGATGTGCGACGTTCAGTCGACCTGCTCATAACGTTTTCGTGTCTGGAAGGATTCTCATTAGCGTTTGTTTCAGATATCACCCCTGAAATTATGATGCGCGAGGGAACTAATGTTGATTTACGTTTACTTTCAAGTGCTCTCTCCCATGAGTTAGGGCACGCCTTTGGCTTGGCGGATACCTACCTGAGTGCCCATCTTCGGCAGGGGGGTAAAAGTAGTGGAGGACTGGACAGAACGGTCGGCACGCAGCCCTCATCAGAGATGGCAGGTCTTTCTCCCGGCGTTGGTGAAGACGACAAGCGGGGTATTATTTGGCTTTATAAGGCTTCTCACGAAGGAATAGAGACGAAAGATTGTTTGTTCTCCGATTATGTATATGAAGAAGAAACGTCCGGGTGTCGTCCCAAACACCCACTCATCTTTGAAACCAGATACGGTTATTGGTTAGCGGTGTTCCATTTACTCGACCAAGACCCAACGATAGATGTTAATACCCAAGATCCGAGCGGTATGACGGCGCTACATCATGCAGCCGCACTTGATCGTAAAAGAGTCGTGGAGCGGTTACTTGAACACAAGGACCTTGATCCATCCTTACGTGATAAACAAGGACGGACTGCGTTAGATATTGCGCGTGGGGCAGACCTGACTGAGATCATCGCACTCCTGCAAGCAGATACCCCACCGCAAGTCGTCGAGGATGTCAACGGGGACGGGATTGTCAACATCTTGGATTTGGTGATGGTCGCCACACACTTCGGAAAACAGGGGAAAAGCAAAGCAGATGTCGATGGCAACCGAGTCGTGGATATCCGAGACCTCGTCAAGGTGGCGAGTCTACTGCAGTGAAGATGCCATAATCGCAGTGAAACCTAACGTGTCATAAGGCGCAAAGACGGACGGGGTTTCGCTCAACCCAACCTACACAATGCTTCGTATCGTTTTTTCAGGGGTCCCACGTTGTTGGAGGTTTACCTTTAGGATGGTTTCCGCGCAACTTGCATTTTCTCACTACAATTCGCTTTCCTTAATCCCACTTATCTTCATAAAGTGCCTCTGCAATCCGCGCTTGAGGGTCTTATTCCCGTGGACAGGCACAGAAAGTCTTACTGGAATTCCGTCTTTGGCGTAAATGTGATGACTGCCCTTAATTCGCTTTAACTGCCAATTCCGCTTTTCCAACAAGCGACAGAATTCCCTACCTGTTAACGCTTTCAAACCGCTATCTCCATCACTCGATCTTTCTCTGTGATCTCTATAGTGGTAACGTCTACGGATAGACACCCTTCGATGGCTTCATAGATGTTTTCGAGCAATTCCTCAAAGGTCTCGCCTTGCGTGGCACAACCGGCAATTGATGGCACTTCTGCCCAATATCCACCTTCTTCAGCGTCGTGAATGACGATTTTTAGTTTCATCGTTCGAATCCATTCCTTAATGATTCAAGGGTTATGATTATATCCAAATTATAACACCGATATGAAGGCGGGGTCAACTGTTTGCTATTGGGATATCAGAATCAAGTTTTGGCGTGAAAACACTCGGTTTGTGGTTTCCATAAATCCGAGTTCAGACGATAGCTGCCCCACCTTCCGGATCAATATGGCTCTTTGAGGTGTCCCCAAGTCGTTGTGAGTTTACCTTTCGGGTGGACAGGCAACGTCAGTGGATGATCGAGCAACAATGTAATCATGTCCTTGAGTTTTGCTTGGCGTGCGATTGCCAATGCGCTGCGTCCCTCGTTATCTCGTAGAAACGGCACGATGTCCGCATGCGCAAGCAACACCTTGACGACCTTATCCAACTCGTGCGACACTGCGTAATGGAGTGCTGTCCTGCCCTCCTTATCTTGGGCATTGACATTGATAGCGGTGTTAGGTGGAAGGTTGGTAACCTGCCCACCCAAGATAACCTTGTGCCCCAGCAACACCTTGACCACGTCCAAAAATCCTATCACAGCCTTCGTGTCTGGAGCGTTCTTTTCCTCAGCACATCTGATGGCTGCGTAGTGAAGTGCCGTCATACCCGTCTCGTCTTGGGCATTGATATCGAGGCTCTTATCTTCTTCGATCATCCGAAGACCCCTCACCTCAAGCCCATGTTTCAGTTCAAAGATAAGCGGATGTTTTGGCACACACCCAAGTGGCTCGGGTTCGAGTTCATAGTCGGTGAAGAAACAATCTCTGATGGACAGTCCTTCGTAAGTCACCTTGTAGAGCCAAATGATCCCGTTCTTATCGTCTCTGCCGAGCATTCCTTCCTCTCTATGTCCGGAAGCTCCCATCATGATTGAACTCGGCTGGGTGCCTCTGGTAGAATCTAATCCCCCTTTGCTAAGTCCCAGTTCACCCGCCACTGGTACGTCGTAGGTATCTGCCAACCCAAAGGCATGCCCCATCTCGTGAACGAGACCTGACATAAAACCAGTTGCTTCTACGTTTGTTGTCGTTGAGTGCATTTCGAGGTAGGATGTTTCATCGAAGCGGAACCTACCTATGTGTGCGTATGAAATCCCCAGATCACAATGGAAAACAATGCCAAGATCAGCAGGGCGAAAAATAATGGACGGATCGGGGGCATTCTTCCAATCCGCGATGTCGATGCGTTGGTAGCGAAAATCATTGACGATAGGTTTTGGGGTGTAGTCCCTCAGTGGTTGCAGCCACATTTGTAACACCTTAGTGACCGCGGCAGTTAACGCCGCATCGTTATTCCGTTCCTCTACCGGACAATTGTCTCCATAACTGTAATGAATCGTCCACTGGTCTTCATGCACTTTCGTAATCAAGGTGTTGAGATCGTCCCAGCCTCCGTGCTCAAATACAATGAAGCCTAATGCTTGAGGCACGACGCTGAGCCACACGAGGCATGCTAAGATAAAAATGAACGCAAGCGGCCTCTTTTTTAAGGGAGGTACAGAAACCGCGTGTCTGCGGAATAACCGTCTACTTGGCATGAAAACTATCTCCTTAGCGTCCTATTATTACCAATAGAAGTATACGAAGTTTGCCAGAAAATCTCAAGAAAAAAGATGCCGCTTCAGAGTCATATCAACTTATACCATTTCCAGATAAACGTCTCTCATTTAAAAAACCCGTTCGTAGTAGTGCAATTCATTGCGCTCTTACATGCCGATGCCTCATAGAGTTCCACAATCTCTGTAATGCGACTTGATTTTTCAGATTTGGTATAACGCTATTTCCAATTCTTTTCAAATTTGCTATACTTTCTGTGGATTGTGTCTCGCAGGGCGCCAACGGACAGTTTGGGGGTGTTGAGTTTCGCTGGTGGTCCTGCCGATTGGGGGTTCACCGCTCAACCCAACCTACATTGCCCTCAATACTGCTTTTTGAGGTGTCCCCAAGTCGTTGTGAGTTTACCTTTCGGGTGGACAGGCAACGTCAAGGGATGTTCCAACAGCAGCGTAATCATCCGGTCGAGTTTGTTTTCACGGGCAATCTGTAAGGCACTGCGTCCCTCGTTATCCCGTAGAAACGGCACAATGTCCTTATGTGCGATGAGTTTAGCCACCAGTTCCTCAAAACCGTATACCACGGCGTAGTGTAACGCCGTCAGCCCCTCCGCATCTTGGGCATTGATGTCTATGGTGCGGTCCTCATCCATTATGTTGCGTGCCCACACTCCGTCCGACTGCTTAGTCCCTTTAAAGAGCAGCGGATACTCGCCCACCTGCTTGATTTCAAAGATCAGCGGATATTTCGGACGACAGCCGAGGGGTTCTTCCTCCAGTTCATAGTCCCGGAAAAAACAGTCTTCCAGCGGCAACCCCTCATGCACATGCTTGTAAAGCCAGAGGATGCCGTTGATGTCGTCTACACCGATAAAGTCGATGCCATCAAGGGGGACAGGATCATTCACAGCTTCGACCCCAAAGTAGGGAACGTGGAGACTCATCACCGAGGCTGGTTGTGTGCCTCGGGTAAGCACTAAACCCCCCTTGCTGAGGCCCGGTTTATGCCGATCTGCCCACGGGATGTAAGTGTCCGATAGACCGAAAACATGCCCTGTCTCATGGACGAGGCTGTCCATAAAGTGTTGGACGACTTTCGTGCCGCTGCGCAGATGGATGCCGGGACTATTCCCACCGGTGTGTGCAGTGGAATTCCGATGCTCACAGTGAAAGAATATCCACAGGTCAGCAGCAACGCGAGCACCCGCATCGTCGGCTGTGGGCTGGTAGCGGAAATCGTTGACGATCGGCTTAGCGGTGTAGCCGTGCAGCGGTTGTAGCCACGTCCGCAAGGCTTTGCTGATCGCCGCGGTCAGTGCCGCATCGTTGTTCCTTGCTTCAGGCGGACAATCGTCACCGTAGGCATAGACAATGTTCCAATGCGGCGCATGCACTTTGTCAAGCAGGACGATAAAATGTATTCTAAACTCGTGATCGAAGGTCATGAAGCCTAATGCTTGAGGCACGACGCTGAAACACACGAGGCATGCTAACACAAAAGCGAACGCAAGCGGTCTCTTTTTCACGAGCGGTACAGAAACCGCATATCTACGGAACAACCGTTTACTTCGCATGAAAACTATCTCCTTTATCGGTATACTCCCGCAGCGGCTGTAACCACATCTGTAGCACTTCGGTGATTGCTGCGGTCAATGCCTCATCGTTGTTCCTCGCCTCCGCGGGACAGTCGTCGGCGTAACCGTAACTAATGTTCCAATGTTGCGCGTGCACTTTGTTAACCATGGTGTTGGGTCGCGTCCCTCTCTGCTGCTGTAGTGATATGAATCCTGATGTTGTCGCGGCGATGTTGAGCCACACGAGACACACTAACACAAAGATGAACACGCGCCGTGCCTTTTTCCAGATAGAATCCTTGTGTCTACGGAACAACTGTCTACTTCCCATGAAGGCTGACTCCTTTAAATGCCTATTCTTAACCAACCGATCCGACCCTATCACGGAGACGGAAAACTTCTTTAGCGTCCTATAAGCACCCATAGCAGTATACGAAGTTTTACAGAAAATCTCAAGAAAAAACAGGTGCCTCTCAGAACTCTTGTGTTTGATATAAGGAGCCAGCCATCAGCGATCGGCGGTCGGAATTTGGACAGGATCATTCAGTTTTCGGTTCTTTAGGCATTTTCGCTGAGGCATCGCGAGCAGGAACTCGCTCCTACAGCAAAAGGCTCTCAAGCAAAAGACCAAAATTATTGGAGAATTGAATACCGCCGGTGTCAGTCGTAATAAATATTGAATTCCACACCGAGATGTGATACAATACAGTGAGATTTAACACCAAATTATGCGATGACGGACCCTGATGCCATCGTGGAATGCTACGGAGAAAAGGGAATGAGACGTTTTGGGACCGAAGGCCGCTTGTATCTTGAGGATAACTATGTTGTCCCCCGCACAGAAGAGACTGCCGATTTCATCGACCGCGTCAAACAGGGCAAATACATCGTGCTTTTCGCGCCGCGCCAGACCGGTAAGACCACCTTTTTTCGACTGGCACTTGACGCATTCGCAACTCAAGATTTAACCTACTTCCCAATTCAGCTGAACTTTGAGGAGTATGAAGACTACACCCCGACCGACTTTTATGCCTACTTCTATACGGACGTTCGCAAAGAAATCGAAGACGTTTTTCAGAGACGCGGGGAGGTTCCCTCTGAAACGCTCATACGATTCTTAGATAACGTGAAGGTCATCGATCACGTTTCGATGAGAATGTTTTTTGAGGAACTCGCAAGTTTTCTAAAAAATCAGAAGGTTGTCCTCCTCATTGACGAATTCGATGCTATCCCACGAGACGCTGTCAAGGGATTTTTACGTTCGCTACGCCATATCTATCTTTCCGGTAGGACCCGATGCCCACATAGCGTCGGTATCGTCGGCATCAAGAACATCATTCAACTCAACTATGATAGGTCTATCTCACCCTTCAATATTCAGCAGGAATTCCATTTACCCAACTTCACCCTTGAACAGGTACAAGAGCTCCTTGGACAGTATACTGACGAAGTCGGGCAAGCCTTCGCACCCGAGGTCATAACTGCTATTCATAAACAGACAGCTGGCCAACCCGTGCTCGTCAACCGATTGGCGCAGATTCTCACCGAGGAACTAAATATCCCGAAAACCGAGCCGATTGCGATGGAACACTTCACAACGGCACACGCACAACTCCTCCACACGCCGAATACCAATATTCAGCATCTGACAACCAATGTCCGTAGAGACCCGCGCTTTGAGAGCATGCTGATGCGCATTATGGCAAATGATGACGGTGTCCCCTTCAACCTACACAATGACATCATTAATGAACTCGCCACTTATGGTGTCATTAAAGAAGGGAGTGACGGTATGTGTGAGATCCTCAATCCGGTTTATGTCTATTGCATCCTCCAGGCATTCAAACCGATTGTAAATGGATTGGAGCAGGAGTACTTCCTCGGAGATAATGAGTATCTCACACCTACTGGACAGATTGAACTCGCAGCGCTACTTGATAACTTCCGAGATTTTATTGCACGTGCAGGGTTCAGGATTCTACAAGTGCCAGACACCCCACAAGAATCGGTAGGCAGGCACCTGCTCCTCGCTTATCTTGACGAGTTTGTGAGACGCATTGGCGGTGTTATGCACATTGAGGCACAGACAGGTCGTGGGCGGATGGACATCATTCTGATGCACAATCAACGAAAATATATCATTGAAACAAAGATTTGGAGAGGTATGCGACGCTATCAAGCGGGCAAGCAGCAGCTCGCCGCTTATCTGAAATCGGAGGGAGCCACCGAAGGATACTATGTCGTCTTCGATCATCGGAAAGAGGCAGAACCCCGCGTAGAAACAGAGACACTATCAGAAAACCTGACGGTTCGGAGTTATGTTATTCCCGTGATGCAAGAAATTCCTTCACACAGAACCGAATCTAATTCAATAAGATAAGGCGTTGCACCTGTTAAACACCTACGCCCCCGGCAGTTTTGCGAGTATAGCAGCCGTCCGCTGCCATTCCTCCTGCAGGGTCCCCAAACCGGTTCAACAGTCTCATACAGTGTTTTCCATAAATCAAATAAGGTATGTATTTCCGTCAATCCCGCTGTTTAAGGTGTCCCCATGTCGTCGCCAGTTTGTCTTTCGGGTGGACAGGCAACGTCAAGGGGTGTTCCAACAGTAGCGTAATCATCCGATCGAGTTTGTTTTCACGGGCAATCTGTAAGGCACTGCGTCCCTCGTTATCCCGTAGAAACGGCACGATATCCGCATGCGCAAGCAACATCTTGACGACTTCAGTCAACTCGTTCCTGACTGCGTAGTGGAGTGCCGTCCTGCCCTCCTCATCTTGGGCATTGACATCGATATCGGTGTTAGGCGGAAGGTTAATAACCCGCCCACCCGAGGTAACCTTGTGCCCCAGTAAAACCTTAACCACCCTGTCTGGTGCGTTCTTTTCCTCAGTACATCTGATGACTGCGTAGTGGAGTGCCGTCATACCCGTCGCGTCTTGGGCATTGAGATCAAGATTTTCGTCTTGTTCGAGCACCTCAAGACCCCTCCCTACGAGCCCATGTTTGAGTTCAAAGATGAGGGGATGTTTCGGCACACACCCAAGTGGAACATTCTCCAGTTTGTAGTCAGTGAAGAAACAATCTCTGATGGACAGTCCTTCGTAAGTCACCTTGTAGAGCCAAATGATCCCGTTCTTATCGTCTCTGCCGAGCATTCCTTCCTCTCTATGTCCGGAAGCTCCCATCATGATTGAACTCGGCTGGGTGCCTCTGGTGGAATCTAAACCACCTTTGCTAAGTCCCGGTTTGCCCCAATCCTTCACCCGTATGTAGGTATCTGCCAAGCCAAAAATATGTCCCATCTCGTGTAAGAGGCTTGGCATAAATCCTGCTTGCTCTACATCTGCATTTGAACGTTCTTCGATGACCGGTGACTCATTAGGGCTGACTCGTGCCCTTGATATGCCAATATTACAGTAAAAGGTGATGCCGAAGTCGGCGGCATTCCAATCAGCACTCAACTTGTAGCGAAAGTCGTTGACAATCGGACGATCGGTATATTCACGCAACGGTTGCAACCACATTTGTAGTGCCTCGGTCACTGCAGCTGTCAACGCCGCATCGTTATTCCTTTGCTCTGGAGGGCAGTTGTCGCCATAACTGTAATGGATAACCCACTGATCTTCATGCACTTTCGTAATCAAGGTGTTGAGATCGTCCCAGCCTTCGTGCTCAAATACAATGAAGCCTAATGCTTGAGGCACGACGCTGAACCACACGAGGCATACTAACACAAAAGCGAACGCAAGCGGTCTCTTTTTCACGGGCGGTATAGAAACCGCATGCCTACGGAACAACCGTCTACCTGGCATGAAAACTATCTCCTTTAAATGCCTATTCTTAACCAACCGATCTGACCGAGTCAGGGAGGCGGGAAACTTCTTCAGCGTCCTATTATTACCAATAGAAGTATACGAAGTTTGCCAGAAAATCTCAAGAAAAAAGAGGCCGCCTCTGAGTCTTATCAACTTATACCATTTCCAGATAAACGCTTCTCATTAAGAAAAAACCCGTTCGGAGTAGCGCAATTCATTGCGCTCTTACATGCCGATGCCTCATAGAGTTCCACACTCTCCATAATGCGACTTGATTTTTCAGATTTGGTATAACGTTATTTCCAATTCTTTTCAAATTTGCTATACTTTCTGTGGATTGTGTCTCATAGGGTGCCAACGGACAAGTTTGTGCGATAAACCTTGAATGCATGGACATGAGAAATGCGAATGCGAAAACAGATGAGGACATTTTCGGTATGCAAGGGATACAGCAACACCTACAAAAGATCATGGGTATCTTAGTGCTGATGGTGATGTGTGGTCTGTTTTTCAACCTTCCACCCACCGCACACGGATTCTTAGCATGGACGACTAAAGAACTGGATATATTGCTGGACAAGATAGATAAGCCCCAGTGGAAGATCGGCTATAACTTCACCGCCGATTGCCCAGCGGCGTTTCGACAGCAAGAAGAGCAGATAAAGCAAGCCATCGTCAAGGCACTGCAGGCCTGGCTGCAACCCCTGCGTAAACGGTACCCGAACAGGCATTTTACCGATGCCTTTCTTTTAATAAAGCAGCCGGATGTTGCGGCGTGTGAGGAGAATAGACTGGCACTCCGCGAGCTGGACACGCGCATCACCTTTGACTGTATGGAAAATCCCAGAAGATCCTTTGCAAGAGTATCACTCGCTGGCGAGGCTCCTGATATATGCTTGAGAAAAGGTGCGGCAGCAGGCCCTGATGATTGGGGTTTCATTTTTTTTCTCGTTCACGAACTGGGACATGCTTTCGGGTTAGATGATACCTATGTGCATGACGGTCTGCAGAGTACTGGGGGCCTTGCCTTTACCTTGGGTAAGCAGCCGGATGCGGTCATGGCAGGTAATAGCTTTGACTTTAATCTGCCTATTCCCGTACCGTTTCCGTTTGAACTCGGTGAGGATGATAGGAAGGGTATTATCTATCTCTACAAGTACTTGCACGAAGGTCATCCCGCCGGTGACTGTTTTTTCCCTGACTATATCCGTGTTGAATGGGATGGCAGATGCCGCCCTCAGTATCCGTTGATTTTTGAAGCCAAGTATGGTATTTTTGAAACTGTGCGGCGGATACTGCGCGATGACCCCACGCTCGATGTCAACACCCGCGACTCACAAGGCATGACTGCGCTACACCACGCCGTGCAGCGCGGTAGTGTCGAGATGGTGGAAACACTGCTGGCACAAGCGGGCATCAAGGTCAACCTTCTCAACGGGCAGAGGCGCACCCCCGCACAACTCGCACGCGTGTTAAAACAGATACAGCTCGCCAAGAGGATCGAGGCGCATCCAACTGCGAAGTGGCATCCGGTCGCATGGGATGTGTCACCCAAAAGGAGTCTAACGACGACGTGGGGCGCGCTGAAACGGGCGCGGTAGGGGCGCGTGTCAGACGCGTCTCATACAACTGGAAAACCGGCGATGCATTTTGCTTGGGTGTTTCCGATACTTAACGCTGCAGTGGATCTGGACTGCAGCTGATACTAATGAGGAAAATGCGGTGTTGGGTTTCGCTGGCGATCCTTATAGATGAATTTATGGGATAAATTCTTGTCCACTGATGGTCATGCACGTTCGGACTTCACCGCTCAACCCAACCTACGGCACTACCTCACCTTTAATATCGCTTTTTGAGGTGTCCCCAAGTGGTTGCGAGTTTATCTTTCGGGTTAACAGGCAACGTCAAGGGATGTTCGAGCAACAAGGTAATTATGTCGTTGAGTTTCGCCTCGCGTGCGATTGCCAATGCGCTGCGTCCGTGCTTATCCCTGAGAAACGGCTTGATGCGTCTCTGTGCGAGTAGATGCTCCGCGACTTCATACGCATCCTGCATAACCGCATGGTGTAGAGCCGTCAAACCGCTGTCATCCTGCGCATTAACATCAAGTTTTGGGTCTTCATTGAGCATCCGAATCGCACAGTCGGGATAACCGTATTTGAGTTCAAAGATGAGTGGATACGTCGGTATACACCCGCGAGGGGCTTCTTCCAAGACGTAATCGGGGAAGAAACAGTCTTCAATCGGCAATCCCTCATGAAAATGCTTGTAGAGCCAGAGAATACCCCGCACATCGTCTTCAGTGATATCGAGAGTCGATGCATCACCACTGCTGCACCCACCACCCATCATTGAGGCGGGTTGTGTGCCAACCGTGAAGTCTAAACCACCCGTGTTCTTCATAAGCGGCAGGTTTGACCCAGGAGGAGGTTTCCCCATGACGTATGTGTCTTCAAGACCAAAGGCGTGTCCTAACTCATGTATAAGGCTGGACATAAAAAGTTTATTGATGTCAGTTCCTTTTCTGATATAGACCTCGGGAGATGCAGCCAGGCGTATCCGAGCAATCGACCCAGCGATTCGACATTCAAATGTGACCCTGGCATCGAGTTCTCTCAGTGCCGCGTGATCCACTATCTTGTCCTCATTACCGTGAAAATCCGCCTGTCGCAGGAAGAGGAAATCGTCGGTGATCGGACGCGCGGGCTGCATCTTCCGCAACGGCTCTAACCACATTTGCAGTGCGGTTGTCATGGCGGCTTTCAGTTCAGGCTCTTTTTGTCGGAAATCCTCTGGGCAATTCACGGCGAAGCGATACCCTATCTTCCACTGTGGTTTGTCCACCTTGAGGATTAGCAGGTTTTGTTTTATCCCGTGCCGATGCCTAAAAGACATGAATCCCTGTGCTGTAGGGGTGGTACCGAGGAATAGGTATCCCATCAGTGTGAGGATAAGGAGAATCCCCACTTTTTTCATCGGTATCAATTTCCTTTGCTTGAATTCAAAAGCGTTTAGGGTGCCCATAATTTTCTTCTTTGTAAGCACTTTGCAGCACGAGAGATGGCTGTTGTTTTGCGTATAAGTCAATCCGCTTTTCAAGTAGCACTTTCGGTCATTATTATAACCCAAGTTGCGACTTACAAGATTTTAGGTATGTAGAGGCCGTTTTCAGTGGAGGTCGTTGGGATCCGCGAGTTTTTGTAGCGTAAACTTTCAGTTTGCGCCCGGATATGCCCAATCTAACAGATTCTGCTACATTTGAAGTTTGAGCGGTAGATCTGCTGTGTGTTTTCTATTTCACGGATTGATTTCGCATACTGACACCGAAGCAGAGGCATGCCTTGACGGTGCGGCTGCCATGTTCAGAACGCTCCCGCGACCAAGACGAGATCCATGATGTTCACGACCCCATCATTGTTGACATCCGCCGCATTTTCACCCGTTGCCCCGAAGTTCGTAGCGGTCAATACCAAATCTTGGATATTTACAACACCATCGTTATTCACATCTTCATTGGGATGTGTCTCTACCTGCGTGACGTTGATCGTGACACTGATAGTGTCAGAGAGGGCACCATCCGAAACGGTGATTGTCACGGTATAGGTGGGCTGCGTTCCATAATCAAGCGGTGCGTTCGTTCTTAACTGCCCGGTGTCGCTATCAATACCAAAGGCACCCGCACCCGGACCGCTGAGGGTATAGGTGAGTGTTTCAGAGTCAGCGTCTGTAGCGGTAACAGGTGTGCCGATGTCCACACCGACTGCGGCATCCTCAGCAATAGTGCGTGTCGCAGTATCCCCCTCCGTGAACTCTGGTGCCTCTCCGGATATAGAAGGACTGATACGCCACACCAGCACTTCCTTGTCATTAGTGCCGACAACAAGGATACTGCCATCGGGACTAAACGCAAAACTCCTGGCTCCGGCCTTGTGTCCCGTGAGGGTGTGTAAGAGAGTGCCAGTCCGTGTATCCCAAAGTTCGACCTCTCTATTTCCACTATTACAAGCGATAGTTCTGTTATCGGGACTAAACGCGATAGCATTGACCCAGGCAAGGATTGTATAGGTATCTCGGCGCGTTTTTGTATGAACATTCCAGACGAACACCTCTGTCCCATCCGAACTGGCGACAGTTCCACCATCGGGACTATACGCAAAACTCCTCACCTGTGAGAAGTGTTCGAGTTTGCCTAAGGGCTCGCGCGTATCTGGATTCCAGAAATATACCCCTCCATAACTCGCAGTTGCGAGCGTGTTACCATTAGGACTAAACGCGACAACATCGCCTCTGTCATAACCTTCATTGATGAGATCACCCGTGTGTCGATTCCAGACACACACGCCTGTATCACTTCCACTGGCGATCATTTTGCCATCGGAACTAATCGCGACACTCTTGATATAAGTATAAGACTCCGGCGTGAGAGTGTTTAAGAGCGTTCCAGACTCCGGGGACCATAGATGCACCTTCCCATCGTAACTCCCACTGACGAGAGTTCCGCCATCGGGACTATACACCACACTTGTAACTCTTTCGTGTACCAATGTGTTTCGCAGTGCGCCGGTCGCTGCGTTCCATAGATGTATGGTCTTATCGGGAAACAAGCCGGCACTGACAATCGTCCTGCCATCGGGACTATACGCCACGCTCCCGACATAGTGGGTGTGTCCCACAAGGGTATGTATCAACTGCGGGGAATTTTGGGCATCACCCGTTGTTAGGTTGAGGGTTGACACGAGAAATAAAACTGTCAGTAAAGAAGTAATGGTTCTCATGCTTTTCATTTGGATTCTCCTTTTGGATGTTTTATTAACTCACTCAGGACAGAAACCTAAAGTCTGCGAAATCTGTGTAATCTGTGATTCAGATGGACGCACTGCCATAGAGGAGGCACTCAAGCGCGGGGATTCCGAGATCGTCACACTGCTGCTCGCGGTTTCTGACATCCGTCGTCCATTAGGTGGCACCGGTCAAACCTTGACGACGTGGGGTGCTCTGAAACTTGAACGGTAACCCCCGCTATGCTGTCAGGTTTCGGTTTCCGTCCTTGAAATGCTTGATTCAGACGATAGCGGCTGCAGATTTGGGATCAGTATTGCTTTTTGAGGTGTCCCCATGTGGTTGCTAACTTTCTTTTGGCGTTGACGGGTAATGTTAACGGATGTTCGAGCAACAACGTAATTATGTCCTTGAGTTTCGCTTCGCGTGCGATTGCCAATGCGCTGCGCCCCTGTTTATCCCTGAGAAACGGCTTGATGCGTCTTTCTGAGAGTAGATGATCCACGACTTCATACGCTTCCTGTATAACTGCATAGTGCAATGCTGTCAAGCCACTGTCATCTTGAGCGTTGATATCAAGCCTCGGATCTTCCTCAAGTATCAGTTCCACGCTCTTGAAATACCCGTGCTTGACCTCGAAGATGAGGGGATATTTCGGGATACACCCGCGTGGCCATTCCTCAAACACGTAATCAGGGAAGAAACAATCTTCAAGATCGAGATGCTCGTGGAAACGCTTATAGAGCCACAAAATACCACGCACATCATCTTCAGCGATTAGGGACCTCCTGAACTGACCATTCATGAGCGAGGCGGGTTGTGTGCCTACAGTCCACTTTAAGCCACCCGTGCTGACAAAACCCTCGCGAAGGTAGGTATCGTCCAATCCAAACGCATGCCCGAGTTCATGGGTTAGGACAGAGATTAGTGATGGCGTAATTTTAGTTCCCTCTCGCATATAAATATCTGGTGGACCTACCCTACCTGTCCGCGCAAGCGAAACGTCTTGCCGGCATTCAAATGTTATCCGTGTATCCACTGCCATCAATCCTGCACGGTCAGCAAACTTGTCGCCGTTGAAGTCGGGCTGCAGTACATAGCGAAAATCATCTGTGATGGGACGTGCAGGCTGCATCTCCCGTAACGACTGTAACCATGCGCGTAGGGCTGTGGTAATCGCTTCCTCTAATGCCTTGCCGTTCTGTCTGTCCTCAGGGGGGCATTCCGTCCCATAACGGTAGCCGATGGTCCACTGCTGCTTATCGATTTTGCGGATGAGCAGATTCATTTGGAGGCCGTGCCTCTGCTCCAATGCTATGAAGCCGTGTGCTGGGGTGCCGAGTAACAGGTATCCCGTAAGTGCCAGGACACAGTAAAGGTGCGTCTTTTTCATAAGTTTCAACGGTTTCATACAAGATTTTCTGTAAATCAAATAAGGTGTGGATTTCCGTCAATACCTTTTTTTAAGATGTCCCCAGGTGGCTGCCAATTTTCCGTTGGGGATGACCGACCACGGCGGAAGTTTCGCTGTCGGGTGTTCCCAGATAAGTTTGGTGAGCTGAAAACGCCCGGTATCTTTGGCGAGTTGTGCTGGGGTGCGTCTGGCATTGTTGAAGATATTTACCTGGATCGTATCCGCCGCCAGCAGTGCCTCAACGACCCGTGTATACCCATTTAGCACTGCATGATGCAGTGCCGTCATGCCGTCGGCATCGCGGGCATTGAGATCAAGAGTCTCGTCTTCTCTGATGACAAAGACAGCGGTTATCTCCGACACATGTTTTATCTCAAAGATTAACGGATGTTTAGGACGGCAACCGAGGGGTTCGGGCTCGAGTTGATAATCGTTGAAGAAACAGTCTCTGATGGACAGTCCCTCGTAAATCACCTTGTAAAGCCAAATGACACCGTTCTTGTCATCCGTGCCAAGCATCACTTCCTCATTACTTGTGTGTAAACCTGACATAACTGAGCTGGGCTGCGTGCCTTTGGTTGAATCTTTGCCTCCTTTATCCAGCTGCGGGTCTCCCCACTTATTCGCCGGGATATAGGTATCTGCTAAACCAAAGGTATGTCCCATCTCGTGTGTGAAGTTCCGCATGAAGTTAAGTGTGACCTTTGTGCCCATACGCATATCGATCTGTGGTGGTTTGACAACCCTTGTGTCCGCAGTCGATATTCCAGCATTACAATGAAAGATGACGCTAAGATCGCTGGCATCGCGGTCAGCGTCCAACACGTAGCGGAAGTCATTGACGATTGGACGGTCGGTATATTCACGCAGTGGCTCCAGCCATATCTGTAGGACCTTGGTGATTGCCTCGGTCAGTGCTTTATCGTTGTTCCTCGCCTCCGCGGGACAGTCATCGGCGTAACTGTAGCTAATGTTCCAGTGTGGCGCGTGCACCTTATCAACCAGGGTGTTAGGTCGTACCCCTCTTTGCTGCTGCGTTGCGATAAATCCCGATGTTGTCGCGGCGCTGTTGAGCCAAACGAGGCATGCTAACACAAAAGTGAACACGCGCCGTGCCTGTTTCCAGTGTATAGAATCCTTGTGTCTACTTCGCATGAAAGCTGGTTCCCTTAAATGCCTATCCTTAACCAACTGAACGGAACGTGTCAGGGAGGTGAGAAACTTCTTCAGCGTCCTATAAGCACCGATAGAAGTATACGGGGTTTGCCAGAAAATCTCAAGAAAAAAGAGGCGCGTCTCAGAGCCGTATCAACTTACGTTATTCCCAATTCTTTTCAAATTTGCTATACTTTCTGTGGATTGTGTCTGACACGGTGCCAACGGACAAGTTTGTGCGACAACCGCTGAACGCATGGACATTCAACCCAACCGACACAATGCTTAGTTTTTTGAAGTGTTCCCAAGAGAAAGGAATAAAGCATGAAAGTACAAACGCCGGATAGAAAAAAAACGAACCTTATCTTACACCTCACACTGATGGGATGCCTCTTCTTCAGTCGCACAGCATCGGGATTCATTCCCATCGCGCACCCCCATCAGTTTCCTAATATCAACATATCGATCCAGGAGGCTCTGAAGTTCCGGGATTTACTGATTCACAAGGTTCATGAACCGAGTTGGCAGATTGGCTACCGCTTCAGTACCCAGTGTCCGCCTGAATACAGAGAAAAAAGTGCGGAATTCGAAGAGATGATTGCCACCGTTTTACGGGAGTGGTTGCAGCCACTCCGTGATATGCAGCTTCCACGTCCGATTACCGACGATTTCCAGTTTTCTGTGAAAGCGGATTTTCATTTCGATAAACTGGACGATCTGGATGTGCGACGTTCAGTTGACCTACTCATAACGTTTCAGTGTGTGGAAGGATTCTCCTTAGCGTTTGTTTCAGATATCACCCCTGAAGTCATGATGCGTCGGGGAACTAATGTTGATTTACGTTTACTTTCAAGTGCTCTCTCCCATGAGTTAGGGCACGCCTTTGGCTTGGCGGATACCTACCTGAGTGCCCATCTTCGGCAAGGAGGCACGAGTAGTGGCGGGTTGGACAGAACGGTCGGCACACAGCCATCATCAAAGATGGCTGCTCTTTCTCCCGGCGTTGGTGAAGACGACAAGCGGGGTATTATTTGGCTTTATAAGGCTTCTCACGAAGGAATAGAGACGAAAGATTGTTTGTTCTCCGATTATGTATATGAAGAAGAAACATTCGGCTGTCGTCCCAAATACCCACTCATCTTTGAAGCCAAATACGGTTATTGGTTAGCGGTGTTCCATTTACTCGACCAAGACCCAACGATAGATGTTAATACCCAAGATCCGAGCGGTATGACGGCGCTACATCATGCAGCCGCACTTGATCGTAAAAGAGTCGTGGAGCGGTTACTTGAACACAAGGACCTTGATCCATCCTTACGTGATAAACAAGGACGGACTGCGTTAGATATTGCTCGTGCGGCAGACCTGACTGAGATAATCGCGTTGCTGCCAGCAGACACCCGCCAGCAGGTTATTGAGGATGTCAACGGGGACGGGAGTGTCAACATCTTGGACTTAGTGGTAGTCGCTACAAACTTTGGAAAGCGAGGGAAAAACAAAGCAGATGTTGATGGCAACCGAGTCGTGGATATCCGAGACCTCGTCAAGGTTGCGAGTCTGCTTCAGTGAAGCCGCCAGGATCGCAGTGAAACCCAACCGACACAATGCTTAGTATCGCTTTTTGACCCCTTGGGGATGACCGACCACGACACAAAGCGGCAAGTGCTTAAGTTCTTAGTATCGCTTTTTGAGGTGTCCCCATGTCGTTGCCAACTTGCCCTTGGGGATGACCGACCACGGTGGCAGTTTCGCGGTCGGGTGTGCTTCGATCAGCTCAGCAAGCGGCAAGTGCTTAAGTTCTCGCGCTAACGCTGCAGGCGTGCGTCTGGCATTGTTGAAGATGTTCACCTGGATCGTATCCGCCGCCAGCAGTGCCTCAACGACCCGTGTATACCCATTTAGCACTGCATGATACAGTGCCGTCATGCCGTCGGCGTCTCGGGCATTGAGATCGAGAGTCTCGTCTTCTCTGATGACAAAGACAGCAGTTATCTCCGACACATGCTTGATTTCAAAAATGAGCGGATGTTTAGGACGGCAACCGAGGGGTTCGTGCTCGAGTTGATAATCGGTGAAGAAACAGTCTCTGAGCGATAATCCCTCGTAAATCACCTTGTAAAGCCAAATGACACCGTTCTTGTCATCCGTGCCCAGCATCCCTCCCTCCTTATTTCTCGGCAAGCCTGACATGGCCGAACTCGGCTGTGTGCCTTTGGTCGAATCTTTACCGCCCTTGCTCAACCCCGGTTCGCCCCATTTACCCACAGGGATGTAGGTATCCGCTAAGCCGAAAGCATGTCCCATTTCATGCATGACAGCTTCCATGAAGTTGCGCGTGACCTTCGTTCCCTTACGCATATCGATCTGCGGTGACTTGCCGACAAGCAACCTGGCAGTCGATACACGCCGCTCAGCACAATGAAAGATGACGGTGAGATTACTCGCATCGCGGTCAGCGTCAAGCACGTAGCGGAAGTCGTTGACGATTGGACGATCGGTATACTCCCGCAGCGGCTGTAACCACATCTGTAGCACCTCGGTGATTGCCTCGGTCAATGCCGCATCGTTGTTCCTCGCCTCCGCCGGACAGTCATCGGCGTAACTGTAGCTAATGTTCCAGTGTGGCGCGTGCACCTTATCAACCAGGGTGTTGGGTCGCACGCCTCTTTGTTGCTGTAGTGATATAAAGCCCCATGCCACCGAGGCAACACTGAGGCACAAGATGCCTGCTATCACAAAGGTGCAGTAAAAGTTCGTCTTTTTCAACAATTTCATAGGTGTCCCCTGCTACGGTTTTCCTCAACTCGAAGAAAGCGTGGGTTTCTGTCAATCCTGCTGTTTAAGGTATCCCCAAGTGGTTGCGAGTTTACCTTTCGGGGTGACAGGCAACGTCAAAGGATGTTCCAGCAGTAGGGTAATCATCCGATCAAGCTTGTTTTCACGAGCAATCTGTAGAGGACTGCGACCGTGTGTATCGCGCAGGAAGGGGAGAATGTCCTCATGGGCGAGCAACGCCTCGACGACCTCATCCAACTCATGCGACACAGCGTAGTGGAGTGCCGTCCTGCCTGCCTTGTCTTGGGCGTTGGCATTGATATCGTTATTACGCGGAAGGTTGATAACCCGCCCGCCCAAGATAACCTTGTGTCCTAGCAGAACTTTAACACACCTGTTGTATTCGTGTAGCACAGCGTAGTGGAGTGCCGTCCTGCCCTCCGCGTCTTGGGCATTGAGATCGAGGCTTTTATCTTCTTCGATCATCCGAAGACCCCTCACCTCAAGCCCATGTTTCAGTTCAAAGATAAGCGGCTGTTTTGGCACACACCCAAGCGGAACGTTCTCCAGTTTATAGTCAGTGAAGAAACAATCTCTGATGGACAGTCCTTCGTAAGTCACCTTGTAGAGCCAAATGATCCCGTTCTTATCGTCTCTGCCGAGCATTCCTTCCTCTCTATGTCCGGAAGCTCCCATCATGATTGAACTCGGCTGTGTGCCTCTGGTAGAATCTAATCCCCCTTTGCTAAGTCCCAGTTCACCCGCCACTGGTACGTCGTAGGTATCTGCCAACCCAAAGGCATGCCCCATCTCGTGTAAGAGACCTGACATAAAACCAGGTAGTGCTACATTTGTTGTCCGATGCAGCTCGATGCGTGGTGACGAATCAGTGCCCACAAATGCCTGTGACATAGCGAGATTACAGTAGAAGATGATACCGAAATCGGCGGCATTCCAATCGGTACTCAACTTGTAGCGAAAGTCGTTGACGATCGGACGATCCGTATATTCACGTAACGGCTGCAACCATATCTGCAGAGCTTCGGTGACCGCCGCTGTCAACGCCGCGTCATTATTCCTTTGCTCCGGAGGACAGTTGTCGCCATAACTGTAATGAATCGTCCACTGGTCTTCATGCACTTTCGTAATCAAGGTGTTGAGATCGTCCCAGCCTTCGTCTTCGTGCTCAAATACAATGAAGCCTAATGCTTGAGGCACGACGCTGAGCCACACGAGGCATGCTAAGATAAAAATGAACGCAAGCGGCCTCTTTTTCAAGGGCGGTACAGAAACCGCGTGTCTGCGGAATAACCGTCTACTTCGCATGAAGACTATCTCCTTAGCGTCCTATTATTACCAATAGAAGTATACGAAGTTTGCCAGAAAATCTCAAGAAAAAAGATGCCGCCTCTGCGTCTTATCAACTTATACCATTTCCAGATAAACGCCTCTCATTAAAAAAACCCGTTCGGAGTCGCGCAATTCATTGCGCTCTTACATGCCGATGCCTCATAGAGTTCCACACTCTCTGTAATGCGACTTGATTTTTCAGATTTGGTATAACGTTATTTCCAATTCTTTTCAAATTTGCTATACTTTCTGTGGATTGTGTCTCATAGGGTGCCAACGGACAAGTTTGTGCGATAAACCTTGAATGTATGGACATGAGAAATGCGAATGCGAAAACAGATGAGGACATTTTCGGTATGCAAGGGATACAGCAACGCCTACAAAAGATCATGGGTATCTTGGGGCTGATGGTGATGTGTGGACTGTTTTTCAGCCTCCCACCCACCGCACATGGATTCATAGCGAGTATGACTAAAGAACTCGGTTTATTGCTAAAAAGAATAGACAAGCCGCAGTGGAAGATTGGGTATAACTTCACTGTGGATTGCCCGGCGGCGTTTCGACAGCAGGAAGAGCAGATAAAGGGAGCCATTGTCAAGGCACTGCAGTCCTGGCTGCAGCCTCTGCGTAAACGGTATCCGAACAGGCAGTTTACCGATGACTTTCTTTTCCTAAGACAGCCAGATTTTGTAGAGTGTCAGGAGGACAAGCCATCTCTTAACCAGCTGGATATACGTATCACCTTTGACTGCAAGGGGAAAGGAAGATCCTTCGCGGTTAGGTCGTTAGGTTCTGCTCCCGACCTGTGCATAAAAATGGCCAAACCAGTTGGGGTCCATCGAGACCTTGTTTATCCGCTCGTTCACGAGTTGGGCCATGCTTTTGGACTGGAAGATATCTATGTGGAGGGTCTTCGGCAGAGTACTGGGGGCCTTGCCTTTACTAGAGGTAAGCAGCCGGCCTCGGTCATGGCAAGTGTTAACCATCACCTTTTTATCCACTCACCGTTTGGACTCGGTGAGGATGATAAGAACGGCATCATCTATCTCTACAAGTACTTGCACGAAGATCATCCCGCGGACGACTGCTTCTTCCCTGACTACGTCCGCGTTGAGTGGGATGGTAGATGCTGCCCGAAGTATCCGTTGATTTTTGAAGCCAAGTATGGTAGTTTTTGAAACTGTGCGGCGGATACTGATCGATGACCGCACCCTCGATCTCAACGCACGCGATTCCAGCGGTTTTACGGCTCTGCATCATGCCGTGCAACGAGGCAATGCCGAGATGGTGAAGTTACTGTTGGCACAAGCAGGCATCAAAGTCAATCTTCTCAACACGCACAGGCGTACCCCCGCACAACTCGCACGCGTGCTAAAACAGACACAGCTTGCCAAAATGATTGAGGCACATCCGACATCTAAGTGGCCTTCGGTTGCGTGGGATGTATCCCCTAAATCGAGTCTAACGACGACATGGGGCGCGCTGAAACGGGCGCGGTAGGGGCGCGTGTCAGACGCGTCTCATATAACGCAAGTGGTCATCTTTGTAGCATCATCTTTTAGATTGGGTTTCCCATGCGTGCGCAAACTGAAAGTTTACGCTACAAGAACACGGAGTTCCTCAACGGCTTTCAATGAAAAGTGGTTCTTGCATACCTAAAAACTTGTAAGTAACAACTTGGGTGAATATAAATGAAAAACCGCCAAAGTGTTCAGTCTACGTCCGGTTTTTATGGCGTTGAACCCCCATGGTCGTAGTGAAACCCAACGGGGCACTGTGACCATGCACGTTCGGACTGCACTGCTCAACCCAACCTACACAGCCCTCAATACCGCTTTTTGAGGTGCCCCCAGGTGGTTGTCAGCTTGCTTTTAGGGTTGACAGGCAATGTTAACGGATGTTCGAGCAATAAGGTAATTATGTCCTTGAGTTTCGCCGCGCGTGCGATTGCCAATGCGCTGCGTCCCTCGTTATCCCGTAGAAACGGCTTGATGCGTCTCTGTGCGAGTAGATGCTCCGCGATTTCATACGCATCCTGCATAACCGCATGGTGTAGAGCTGTCAAGCCACTCTCATCTTGAGCGTTAACATCAAGATTTGGATCTTCGTCGAGCATTCGGATCGCACGGTGGGGGTAACCGTGTTTGAGTTCAAAGATGAGTGGATACTTCGGTATGCAGCCGCGAGGCTCTTCTTCCAACACATAATCGGGGAAGAAGCAGTCTTCGGTCGGCAATCCTTCATGGAAATGCTTATAGAGCCAGAGAATACCACGCACATCGTCTTCAGCGATACGAATAGAATGCTCATCAGCAGACCATCCAGCCATGGCTGAGGCGGGTTGTGTGCCAACCGTTGCTTCTAAACCCCCTTTGTTCTTCCAGTCCTTGTGTCTCTCCTGCTTGACGTAGGTATCTTCAAGACCAAAGGCATGACCCAACTCATGTATAAGGCCTAACATAAAATCTTTATTGAGGTCATCCACTACTCTAATATAGACATCGGGAGACGCAGCCAGAGCTATCCGAGCTACCCCCCACCTTTCTGGCATTCAAACGTGATCCTTGCATCGAGTTCTCTCAGTGCCGCGTGATCCGCTATCTTGTCCTCATTACCGTGAAAATCCGCCTGTCGCAGGAAGAGGAAATCGTCGATGATCGGACGCGCGGGCTGCATCTTCCGCAACGGCTCTAACCACATTTGCAGTGCGGTTGTCATGGCGGCTTTCAGTTCAGGCTCTTTTTCTCGGAACCCCTCCGGGCAATCCGCTGCGATGCGGTATCCTATCTTCCACTGCGGCTTGTCCACCTTGTGGATTAACAGATCTTGTTTTACCCCATGCCAATGCCTAAAAGACATGAAGCCCTGTGCTGTAGGGGCGATACCGAGGAATAGGTATCCCATCAGTGTGAGGATAAGGAGAATCCCCACTTTTTTTATTGGTATCAATTTCCTTTGCTTGAATTCAAAAGCGTTTAGGGTGCCCATAATTTTCTTCTTTGTAAGCACTTTGCAGCATGATAGATGGCTATTGTTTCACGCATGGGTCAGTCCGTTTATTTTTAGGTGTTACCATAAAAGTTTACGCTATAAGTGTTGTTTATACAATTTAGCACTCAGGTATCCTACACAGCATACCGCTACTTTTATGTTCAACGCACATGATTAGTATTTCTTTTTGAGGTGTCCCCAAGTGGTTGCTAACTTCCCTTTGGGTGCGACATCCCATGCGACCGGAGGCCACTTAGACGTCGGATGCGCCTCAATCATCTTTGCAAGCTGGGTCTGTTTCAGCAAAGCCAACAACCTGCGATCAACAGTCAGGAAGAATCGCGAGTCAAACTCGCCCCTACAGAGGTGGTGAGGCGTGCGAGACTACAAATCTGCCAGTCTTGCTTTTAATGCTTCTTTTTGGATGGGTTTTGTCAAATCCATGAGATAGATTCGCATGTGATCCGAACGGTCAGAACTGAATACAAGCGTTTTTCCGTCTTTTGAGAGGCTGGGTTCAAAATGCGCCCCGATGTGGCTTGTGAGTTGGGTTTTGTTGGTACCGTCGGCGTTCATTATCCAGAGCGTATAATGGTTGTGCGCGTTCGAGACATAGATAATCCGTTTGCCATCCGGACTGAAAGTGGGATGGTAATGGGACCCTATCCCCCCAAACGTTAGTTGCTGGACCGTGCCGCCTCCTGCGTTGACGCTGAAAATTTGGTAGATGTCATCTACCATCCCGGTAAAGGCGATCTGCTTTCCATTGGGTGCCCACGTTGGATGCCCATCGTCTACATCATTATGCGTCAGTTGCTTCATGTTTGTGCCATCAACATGAACGACGTAGATTTCTAACGTATCGTTGTTCTCGGTGCTTCCGGGTTCGCTCTGGGCTCCCTGTGTAGGGGCTTTGGATTCAAAGGCGATTTTTTGACCATCGGGTGAAAAGACAGGGGCACGTTGCGCGCCTTCTATATCGATGAGCGGACGTTGGTTTCTCCCATCAATATCCATGAGATAGATAGTCGCACGCCTCGGATCAGAACCACTCGCTTGGACAGACGGGAGCATCATACCCCCACGTGTGCGTTCTGAAACGAAGGCAATCAACTGACCATCCGGTGAAAAAGCAGGCATGTATTCGTCAAGTTCGTCGGTATGCGTGAGCTGCTGGAGTGAGCGAGTTGTGAGATCCATGAGATACAACTCAGCGTTCTGGAGGCGATTTGAGGCGAAGGCAAGCCATTTTCCATCGGGTGAAATTGCGGGACTATAATCGTCGGTATACTTTGCGGTAAACGTCATCATATTCCCTTTTTCAGTGAAGGTCTGCTCGTAATCGTCACTGCCTTCGGTGCGAATACGCTGGACGTGGTAAGCATCTCCTGTGAGACCTGCTAACTGAAGGAGGATGTCCTCTTTTGGGGAACCGCTCAGCAGATTTTGAAACTCGGTGCGCGCCAAGGAGCGGTTGCCGCTGTACCAATAGACGCGTCCGAGTGCGAGTATGATCTCTGCACGTTTCGGTGCCAACCTCGCTGCATTTCTGAACGCATCAATTGCTTGGGAAGCATCCGCCGATCCTTCATACACCAAACCGAGCTGATAGTATGCTTCAGCATTAGAAGGATTCTGCTTAAGTGCCGCCTGAAACTCCTGAATGGCGGACGCAGTGTCGCCCGTTTCAAGAAACGCTTTGCCACGCTCAATGGTGGGATCTCCACCACATGCGAGTAAGACTAAGAATAAGGGAATGAAAAAATAGAAATAGTTTCTCATTTTTTTATGGCTGTCGGCTCTTGGAAACCTTCGGTTAAGAGGTTTTCGTTTAACGATAGAGGTAGGTTTTTCATTTTTCTACGAAAAATGAATTAACTCCTTTTTCTCTTAACTGACTGCTGAAAGGGTTTCCGTATGCAGATTAAGAATTTAATCGGGCAATTTCTTAACGTGCGATGAATCGCACTACTACGAGCGGGCCCGTTTGTAGTAGGGAAACCATTTATGGTCTCCCGTCAATTACCTAATTTATTTATTAAATCTCATTAGAAAACCCGACCTGACTGCTGACAACTATTCTTGCGTTATACGGATTCGCTGGTTTGCTGGTATATTATGAAGTTTCTGCGTTTTCCCATTCTGCCAAGTGACCTGTAACGTCTCAATCTGTGTGGCGTCTCCCACGCCAAATTCCGCGAGGAGACTATTAAAGGACATGTAGCTATCACCTGCATAAATTTCTCTGACCTGTGTCCGATCCGCCGTTTTTACTTGAATTTTCGCGCCGATAGCATCACGGTTTGTGCCCGTCCCAACGAGTTTGACCTGGAGCCAATTGTTGCGGTTCCCGCCCTCGTTACGCAACAATGTCGGTGGTGCATGGTTGTTGACGACGAAAATATCGACATCACCATCATTATCATAGTCCCCAAACGCTACACCGCGGCCGACGCGAAGAGGGAGTGCCGCAATTCCCGCCTCTTGGCTAACATTGCTGAATGTCTCATCTCCATTGTTTCGGAACAACATATCGGGCTGAGGAATAAGCACCTCTGGTCGTCTGAGTTCTTGAAAGGTGCTGCCGTTCGTTACAAAGATATCCAAATCTCCATCATTGTCGTAGTCAAAGAAGGTCGTGCCCCATCCAATCTGTTTAATGCTCTCTTCAGCAAGCATAGCAGTATAAGATTCATCTACGAATCGGATCTGTTTGGCATCCCCATCCTCTACAAACAAATTTCTATAGAGAGCGTTTTCTTCGTCTACCCAGTGGCTCATAAAGAGATCGGTATCACCGTCAGCGTCGTAATCGCCAGCAGTGAGTCCCATAGAACCTCGAAAATCTGCCGCCCATGACTCGGTACTGACATCCGTAAAATTTCCACCACCATCGTTGCGATAGACATGATTCGTGGTAGTATCATTTGCGACATAGAGGTCTAAATCGTTATCGTTATCAAAGTCGCTAAAGATGGCTTGCATGCTTCTACCGCCTACTGCCGCGGTTCCTGTGTCATCGGTTACATCCGTAAAAGTGCCATCACCGTTGTTACGATAGAAAACGTTATCTTGTGGTTCAAAGACATGCGGATTCAGGGCACTCGGCACGGGTTTTCCAGACTGTAGGGACTCCTCTTTCATCTGTTCCAACGCTTCTAAGTCATAGGTGACATAGTTGCAAACGTAGAGGTCTAAATCGGTATCCCCATCTACGTCTGCGAAGGCGGCACCTGTGCTCCACAAGTTACAAACGACACCGGCAGTGTCCGTCACATCGGTAAAAGTGGCGTTCCCGTTGTTCCGATAAAGGACATTCTCACCATAGTTGGTTAGGTAAAGGTCGAGGTCGGCATCACCGTCGTAATCCGCGAAGACGCACCCCATGCCGTAGCCTTGGTGTCCAACACCTGCGGCACGTGTGATGTCCGCAAAAGTGCCATCACCGTTGTTAAGATAGAGAGCATTGGCGTTTCCCTTATTCGTTTTTCCATCCGGCGTAAAGGGACCAGGGATATTGACAATGTAGAGGTCGATGTCCCCGTCGTTGTCTATATCGGCAAAGCCTGCACCGGAGCCCATGTCCTCTGGAAGCAGGCTGGAACGGGTTCCGCTTGAATGCTGAAAACGGATGCCGGCTTCGTTTGTAACATCAATAAAGGTGACTGCCTGTAACGTCATAGAAACCGATAGCATAGAAATTGCCAGCGCGAGAACGACTATCGGCTTTCGGCTTTCGGTTATCAGTAAAGAGATGTTTGATTTAATCAGAACCCTCTTTAACTGATGGCTGACGGCTGATGGCTGACGGCTATTCTTCATGTCTCTAAGAAATTGGTAAAAATGGATCCGCTGCGAAAGCGTTCATCGTTGAGGATATTCTGGAAGAGTGGAATCGTGGTCTTTATGCCCTCAATCTCAAATTCAGACAACGCACGTTTCAACCGGGCGATCGCCTCTTCACGATCCCTGCCAACAGCGATAAGTTTCGCTACGAGTGAATCGTAGTGCGAGGGGACAGTATACCCCGTGTAGAGATACCCATCCACCCGAATACCGATGCTGCCAGGGGGATGATAGATTGTGACAAGCCCCGGTGAGGGCATAAACTGATTTGCTGGATCTTCGGCATTAATTCTGCATTCAATTGCGTGTCCCTGGATCTGAACATCAGATTGGTTATATCCGAGTTCCTCTCCCATCGCAAGCCGAATCTGTTCTTTGATGAGATCAATGCCAGTGATACTCTCCGTGACCGTATGCTCGACTTGAATCCGTGTATTCATTTCTAAGAAATAGAAATTCTCATCTTTATCAACGACAAACTCAACGGTCCCAGCGTTTGTGTAGCCGATTGCTTTTGCGGCTTTTGCAGCGGCTTTACAAATGTCGTTGCGAAGTTTCGGTGGTATTGAGGCGGCGGGTGCTTCTTCCAAGAGTTTCTGTTGTTTCCGTTGGATAGAACACTCCCGTTCGCCTAAGTGGACGACGTTGCCGTGGGTATCGCCAAGGATTTGGACTTCAATATGTCGCGCCTCTTCAATCCATTTTTCAATATAGACATCGCCATTCCCAAACGCCGCCTCACCCTCTGCCTTCGCGGTGTAAAAAAGATTCAGCAGACTCGGCTGATTTTCAGCGATTCGGATGCCGCGACCGCCCCCACCTGCGACGGCTTTGATCCCGATAGGATATCCGATTTTCTCAGCGAGTTGCGCGGCATCCTCAGCGGTGTCAACTGTCCCTTTTTTGCTGTTTTTACGCCTACCACTTCCGCTGCCGGGTACAAGTTTCAGGCCCGCCTTTGCGACAGTTTCGCGCGCCCTCACTTTGTCACCCATCGTGGCAAGATCCGAGACAGAAGGTCCAATAAACTTTATTTGATGCGCCTCACAAATTTCGGCGAATTGTGCGTCCTCAGACAGAAAACCTGCCCCAGGATGGATTGCATTGACATTCGCATAATCCGCAACAGTGATAATATTCGAGTATTTGAGATAACTTTCAGATGAGGGCGGCGGACCAATACAGTACGCCTCATCAGCGTATTTGACATGTAATGCGTCTTCATCGGCGGTTGAATAAATCGCTACCGTTTTAATCCCCATGTCTTTGCATGCTCGGATGATGCGGACAGCGATCTCACCGCGATTTGCTATCAGTATTTTTTTTATCATGTTTTTTATTTGCAATCGGCAATCGGCTATCAGCAGTCAGTAGAACATGCGACAGTTATTCTCACTGCGAAGCAGTTTTGTCCGCCACAATGCCCTCTTGCTGATGGCTGATCGCTGGTGACTAACGACTATTCCTAAGAAATCTGCTTCACTCGGAACAGCGGTTGTGAATATTCAACTGCATCGCCATCTTCAGCGAGAATCTCTAAAATCTCGCAGTTAAACGGAGCTTCGACGGGATTGTAAGTTTTCATGACTTCAAGGACAGCAACAGGTTCACCCCTTGCGACTATATCCCCAACTTTAACAAAGGGCGGTTCGTCAGGGGCAGGGGAACGGTAGAAGCGCGAGGGCATAGGAGCACTGATGAATCCATTCTGCGCTTCCGAGCCACCTTCGGCATCAGGGTTCTCTACAGGAAACTGCGATGCTCCCACTGCTATGTTCGTCTCTGCCGGTCGTAGCGCGACCTGTTCATATCCGCCGGGATTCCCGCGATCCCTGGAAACCTGCACTTCAAACTCGTTATCCCGGATGCGAACTTCCGAAAGGTCGCTGCGGACAAGAATTTCCGCTAACTGTTCAACAATCTCCAAGACGTCGCTGTAGTTTTGTTCCGCAGATTGAGATTTATCCGTGGATTTGTTTTGACGCATTTCTGTTTTTAATAGGTATGGATGCGTGTTGCTACACAACACGCATCCATACCTACTATATCCTTTCTACATATTTTCCGGTGCGCGTGTCAACTTTGATACGCGTTTCGTTCTGAACAAACAAAGGAACATTCACGACACCACCCGTTTCGAGTGTGGCACGCTTTGAACCGCCACTGACAGTATCACCCCGTAATCCTGGGTCGGTCTCAACAATCTGAAGCTCAACGAAGTTCGGAAGTTCAACGGCAAGCGGAATTACCCCTTCCATTTTGACGGTGACAGTTTCACCTTCCTTTAGAAACTTCAAGTCATCCCCAATGAGATCTATAGAAAGTGTGTGTTGTTCAAATGTTTCGTTATCCATAAACCACAATACCTCACCATCTCGGTACATATACTGCATCCCGTGGTCCCTGACCCTGACGGTTTCAACATTTTCATTAGAACGGAACGTCCTGTCCAGGACGGCACCGTCGGAAACACGTTTGATTTTGGTGCGTGCGAAGGCACCACCTTTCCCGGGCTTGACGTGCTCACAGCTGACTATGGTGTAAATTGTATTGTTGAGTCGGATAACCAACCCGTTGCGTAAATCGTTAAGTGCTGCCATTTTCTCCTCATTATTGGCTATCAACGATCAGCCATCAGCAGTCAGTAAAAGAGATTTTGATTAACCAAGCACCTGTTTACCGATTGCTGACAACTGACGACCCAGACCCTCCCACGCCTACTGATACAAAGCTTTTGAAGCGCGTGGGCGAATCTGAACTGAAAACTATTAAAGCAAGGCGATTGCTTGTTCCAATGCCTTTGCTCGGTGACTAATCCGGTTTTTTATTTTTTCTCCTAATTCTGCGAAAGTCTGATTATAACCGTCAGGTACAAACACCGGATCATAACCGAAACCGCTCTCTCCGACAGGATCGTGCCTGATGTGTCCCTCACAAACA
This sequence comes from Candidatus Poribacteria bacterium, assembly GCA_965220065.1. Taxonomy (GTDB): domain Bacteria; phylum Poribacteria; class WGA-4E; order WGA-4E; family WGA-3G; genus WGA-3G. The sequence continues at coordinate 59,485 of OZ244804.1, read as the reverse complement.
CCGAGAACGACTTTAGGTTCGGAATTCGGATGTACCACCGCAATCGCAGCGATGAAGCGTGCCTGCCGATTGGTGCCACCTTCAAGTGCTTGAAGGAGTTTCGCAATCCGGATATCATCCGTTGCGTCTTCACCCGCCCAGCGTTTGGAGTGAATGCCTGGTGCCCCACCGAGCGCATCTACCTCCAATCCAGCATCGTCAGCGAGGGTGAGATGGGACGTATACTCAGCAATAATAGATGCCTTTTTAACGGCATTCTCCATATACGTTTTCCCGTCCTCAACCACTTCTGGTGCATCTGGATAATTTTCCAAAGAGATGACTTCGATCTGTTGCTTGGAACCTGCTTCACTGCAAAGCATATCCGTGAGTTCTCTTACCTTACCTTGGTTACGCGTCGCCAGTACGAGCTTCATCTAAATTCTCCAACATCATCCGATTCTGGAGTCGAACGAGTTGCTGTATACCGCCAACGGCGAGATCCAGCATTTGGTCATAGTCGTCACGCGAAAAGGGCTTCTCTTCTGCCGTGCCTTGTATCTCTATAAATTGCCCGCTTCCCGTCATAACAATGTTCATATCAACATCCGCCGTTGAGTCCTCCGTATAGCAGAGGTCTAACATCGGCTGACCGTCGATAAGTCCGACGCTTGTAGCGGCGATGTTGTCGGTAATAGGAAAATTTTTAATTCTTTTACGTTCAACCAGCTCCTGGCAGGCATCCCAGAGTGCGATAAAGGCACCCGTAATAGATGCGGTGCGTGTTCCACCATCAGCCTGAATCACATCACAATCAACCCAAACGGTATGCTCTTCTAAGGCGTATAAATCTACAGCGGCACGTAAAGAACGACCGATAAGACGTTGGATCTCCTGTGTTCTCCCACTGACACCACCACGGGTTGCCTCACGCTGCATCCGCTCGGAAGTAGAACGGGGTAACATGGAGTACTCTGCCGTTACCCATCCCTTCTTTTTAATACGCTGGTTCCGCATGAAACGCGGCTGTTGGTCAATTACAGAGGCAGTGCATATAACACGGGTATCACCGGTCGCGACGAGCACAGAGCCTTCGGCATGTTTGATATAGTGTCGCCTGATTGTGACGGGACGCAGTTCATCTAGTCGGCGCCCATCCTCTCTTACCATATCTCTCTTCCTTATTATTTATTGGCAATCGGCTATCAGCAATCAGTATAGCATCTGGCAGTTGCTAACGATTGCGATTCCCCACCACGATCCTTGGCTGACGGCTGACCGCTGACGGCTATTCTAAAGTTTCGAGCCACGCTAACGCTTTTGTATAACTTTTTCGCTCAAGATAGTGCAGAAGCATCTTAGGTGCTGTCGGTGCGAGTTCTTGAGAGAGTGCGTCAATCTGCTTTAACTGCTCCATGATATCCTCGCCCGTCTCAATCCGCTGCATCATAGTTTCCAAGGCTTGCCGAAGGTCAGAAAAACGTTCAATATTAGCTTGCATCTAAAGGCTCCAGTTCATCAACGGCTTTGCAGGTCCGCAGGGAGACGTTGTTAGACGGTGGATCGTAACCTTTCCACGCATAAGGATCGACGCCAGAGACCGGAATGATGCATCGGCGATCGGCACTGGCGGGACGCTCTCCGTCCTGAATTGACCAAGGTAACAACGACCATGAATTGCAGTAATGGTTCACCAAAACCCTGCGATATGTATCTCCACGGTTTTTACGAGAGCGGTGGAGTAGATAACCGTTAAAAAACACTAATGTGCCGGTGGTAACTTCAACGGGGACCTCATCTGTGTCATCAAATCCGTAACTCTCCCACGCAAAATCGAACTCATCTGGGTCCTCGTGGTATCTCTGTGGATAGAGATAACCTCGACGGTGCGAGCCGGGAAGCACCCATAGACATCCATTTTCTTTGGTTGCATCGTCCATTGCGGTCCATGCGCCAATCAAGGAGCGATCGCGGGTCGGAATATAAAATTCGTCCTGATGCCATGCCTGACCTTGAAAATCTGGGGGTTTAACAAAGAGCATCGACTGCATACACTTGACGCTTCCATCCCAGTAAGGCAAATGCGCGGCAGTTATCTGACTCAGGATACCACAGATTTTCGGGTGCTTGACGTACTTTTCAATAATTGGACTGACAAAATGAGGTTGATGAATACAAAGTATCCGTCCCACAGCCTCGTCATCGGCGATCTCTTCAGGAAGTGGTTGGAGACTGTCACACGGGTATCCACCTTTGGCAAGCGTAACAGTGTCCTGCCGCAATTCCTCTACCTCATCCAGAGAAAGCAGATCTGGGACAATAAGATACCCGTTATCGATAAAAAATTGGACCTGCTCCTTCGATACAATTTGTGGTACTTCAATGGGTGCACTCGGTTCAAAGTTCATTTTTTAATCTATTGCTCCTGAAGGTAAAATTAAAAACGGTTGGCGAGGAACATCTCCGTTATTGCTAAAGCAAAGACTACAAACATGAGATAGATCCATACATTTTGATTCCTCTCCACATCTTCATTGTATTGCGCCACGAGTTCTGCCGTCGGTTTATCCTCGACTAACTCATCCGCTGCGCCTTTCAGCATACTTGCGAGTTCCTCAACATCGCGCGCCGCAAGATCGGACTCAGTGGTATCAACGTTGACGACAAAGTAGTCGGGCATCTCTGTACCAGACCTATGAACTGAATAGATCCCCGGTATTGCAGCATCTGTATATAAGACCCCGCCTTGTCCGGTATTCTCCGCTGTGCGCACAATATTTTTGTTTCGTCCCAAGCGCGTCTCAATATTGTTCGGATTGAAGATAGCTACCTCTCTGTTCTCTGTCCTTACCTCATCCTCGGTATCAGAAACCTTCAGTTCGACATAGTCTCCGACTCGGTAATCAGGCAACGTTTCGGCATCTTTAAGCGCGAGATACTTAATAGATTCATGAAGGAAAGGTAAATAAACAGCGCGAATCGGTAGATCGTTCCATTCTCGGTCTATGGTTGAGGTAAAACAGAGTACACGTCCCAAGCGTCCGTAAGGCTTTTCAAAGAGCGCAGGACTGCCATCATCATAAGCCGCAATAACGGTAGCATTTGCTGTTGGTACTGCCTGAAAAATTCGATAAAACCGCGCCTTACCAAAATCGCCGTGATTCGGTTCCTTGAACGGAGCGAAAATCGGGTGTTCATATTTCACTGTCGCAAGGACACGGAACTGTTGACGGTCAAAAGCATCGCCGGCGGGTTGGACGAAGTTACAAGGCATTAAACCTATCTCACCACCAAGACGCTGTTCATAGACATCAGGGTCTATATGACTACCCACTGTTACAATCAATCCGCCGCCTGAAGCAACATAAGCCGCCACGCGTCCGGCTTCTTCGGAAGAGAGTTGTGCTACATTGGCGAGCACCAGAACATCGGTGCGATTGAGTATCGCCGTATTGGGGACCGAACTCGATTCGGTAAAATCAATAGGCACCGCATCACGACCTGCCGTAAGCGCGATTTGCATGAAAAATGTTTCCAGCGTCTGTCCATAAAGATTTTGAGAAGGATTTTGCGTCCGTGGTTTGTCACTGACGGCGTGAACCTTGATTGATCGCAAGCTTTGTAAGGTAAAATAGCGTTTGTTGTCAACCCCGAGTGCATCTTCCGGCAGTTCAACCCAACCCGTATGTGTCGCCTCGTCCTGAAAGTCAATCCTGAAGGCGGCATCCGCGAGGTCGTCGGGTTCGATGTCAAGCTGGACGGTATGAATCATATTCTCGTCTATGAATAGACGAACTGGTAGATTTTCGACTGCCTCATCGCTGAAATTACGGACGCGTGCAATAAGATAAGCGGCTTGCTGTTCCTTTAGGATAACAGGCGGTACATTGAGACCTGTTATCGCAAAATTGTGCGATTGTTCAGGATGGACATCAATAAACTGAATTTGGACATCCGGATGAAGTTTGTCGGTTTCAATGAAGTTTTCCCATCCCCGCTTTTGCATATCCGCAATTACATAAATCTGTTTTTCACCGATAGGAATAGACGCAAGTATTTCGTCAGCAGTTTGTAATGCATCTAAATAATCTGTAGGTTTATAAGTGGCTTCTGCATCGTTCAAAGCCGCCCTAATGTGCGAGAACTCTGAACCGAGTGGTGCAACGACACGGGCATTGTCTGAAGAGAGAATAAGACAAGCGGCATCGGTTGCATCAAGCCCGTCAAGAATTTCGATACCCTCCTTTTTCGCGTTCTCAAATACTTCCTCATATTGCATACTATAGGAGGTATCCAGAATAACAACTGCGTTTCGTTTTCCACCTGTTTTTTGTGCAATGACCGGAGCTTCGGCGAAGAACGGTCGCGCAAAGGCAAAGCCGAGCAGTGCCAACATCAGAATACGCATGAGCAGAAGCAGTAACCGTTTCAACTTATGCCGTCTCACGTTTGTCTGATGCGACATCTGGATGAAACGGATGGTCCCGAACACCAACTGTCTCGCACGTTCCCGGTTTAACAGATGCAAGATGAGTGGAATCGAGGCACCTACAATACCTGCTACCGCGAACAAGGGGGCTAAAAATATCATTCAACTTTCCTCAAAGGACGCCTTGACGCTTCGCGAGATAGGATGCCAATGCTAAGTCAATGGGTGTCGCCGTTGTTATCATGTTATAATCAATACCCGATTGTCGCAGGGCAAGTCTATAAGTATCAAGAAACTCATTGAAATTATTCAAATAACTTTCCTGAATCGCTTGGGGTGTTGTAATAATCTCAGCATCATTTTCCGAATCAATGAAACGAATCAGTGCTTCGGCACCCCTTCCCGCTTCAAAGCCAGCAAATGCGAGTTCCTGATGTGCCAGCACATGAAAGACAATGACCTCATGTCCTTCATATCTGAGATGTTCTAAACCCTCAACAACCTCTGTCTGATTGTCATCATAGAGGTCGGAGACGAAGAGTACCAAGCCGCGTTTGGTTAGGCGTTCTGCGATTTGATGCAAAGGCATCCCCATCCGCGTGTTTTTTGCGGTTTGTAGCGTCTCCAACGTGAGCAAAATCGAGTGCAAATGTGATGTGCTACTTCGAGCCGGAAGGTATTGGCGCAGTGTATCATCAAAGTATGCAAACCCAACAGCATCCCGCTGCTTCGCCATAAAATAGGCAAGGGAGGCGATGAGGAAACTTGAGTATCGCAACTTTGTTAGCCTTTGTCCAGTTCCACTCTCCTCTATCGTCGGATCATCTACTTGTGCCTCACCTATCGGATGTAACATAGACTCACTTGCATCTAAAAGGAGGTAGCAATTGAGATTAGTTTCCTCTTCAAATTGCTTGATATAGTACCGATCTGTGCGAGCGTAGGCTTTCCAATCTATATGTTTGGTATCGTCTCCAGGCATATATTGCCTGTATTGCGAGAACTCGACACTGAACCCGTGATACGGACTTTTGTGGAGTCCGGAGATAAAGCCTTCAACGACAAATTTTGCGATCAGTTCGAGATTCCCGATTCGGGCAAGGATTGCTGGATCTAAAAACGAGCGTCCGACTGCTGGACTTTGTTGCATTTTTTAATTTTACCTTACGGTTTGGAGTTTCCAGTTAAAGAGGGTTATAAGTGGTAGGTTCGGGTTTTCTTCTAAAACCCTCGTAGGTTATAAGTTAAGAGCCCTGCTGTACCAAAAACCTCTTAACTTATAACTTATAACTGACTACTGTTTCCTCAAAATAAGTAGGGTAAGGTCGTCAAATTGATCGGCTTCCCCCTGAAACCCCATGACTGCGCCGTGAAGATATTCTCGGATACCCTCAGCATCAGAATCCTTGCACGCTTTGGAATCCTCTACGAGTCGGTCCTCCTCATAATACTCATCTTCAACATTAACGGTTTCTGTGACACCATCCGTATAATATACGACGACATCACCACTTGTAAGTTTGACATTCTCCGCTTCATATTCAGCGATGTTCGGAACCATATCGTTTGGAAACATTCCAAGAGGGATGCCTCCTACCTCTTCACCCAACCATTTATAGGTTCCATCTTTTCTGATGAGTAGGGGCGGATTATGCCCTGCATTGAGTGTCGTCAAGACATCCGTATCGGGGTTAAGATGACTGTAGAAGAAAGTAGCGTACTTCTCTTCTGTACCACTGGCGTAAAGGAGCGAGTTAAGCGTCAGAGCCATATCGGTAAGTTCAGCGTACAAAGCAGATATATTCAGATCATTTTGCTCTAAACCTTCTGTGGCGGATCTTTTTCCACGAGACAATTCAGAGATAAGCCCCGCACGTAGTGTTGCCATAAGAAGTGCCGCTTGCATCCCTTTTCCAGAAACATCCGCAATTGCGAGTCCCCAATGCCCGGTCGGTAAGGAGATACAATCATAATAGTCGCCGCCAACGGGACCGCGTGGCTCATAATGCCCGGCAACTTCGTATCCGGGGATGTCAGGTAGCCTCTCTGGAATGAGATTCACCTGTATTTTGCGAGCTTCTTCCATCTCCGCTTGTAACTGGCGCGCCTCCAATGCTTCCTGATGTAGGTGTGCGTTTTCAATAGCGACCCCTCCCTGTTTCGCGAAAGAATCAAGTAGGATAACATCTTCATCGGTAAAGGGAGCGATACTACCCCCACGTTCCTCTTTATCACCCACAACGAGGATTCCCAGAATGTCACCGTCGCGTCCGGGAATGGGAACTGCCATCAAATTCTTTCCTCCGAAAAGGGTGTCAGAGTTTGGTGGACAGTGCCCGGGCAAGCCTTCCTTGACGACAGATTTCAGCATATCTGCGGACGTTGCTTCCAAGGATACGGACGCCTCTTCACCATAAGAAATGCGCAAGTCGCGTGTGGACTTGCGGGACAATGTATTCGGATCGGAATCATCTGCGGCATCTTCAAGCAATGTCTCTGGGAAGGTGTAGTGCATCTCAAGTTCCTGGCGCTCCGGGTACGTGAGCATGAGTGCGCCAGCGTTAGCGTCTAAGAGCGAGACAGCCTGGTGCACGACCTGTTCCGCGGCGGCTTCAGGTTGTAGGAGTTGACAGATTTGCGGTGCACTTTCGGCGAGCATAAACAATCGAAATTTTTCGCTTTGAACGCCTTCCACCATTTGTGAATAAGCGATGGCGATTGAAATTTGATGAGCAAGGGTTGTTAACAATTCCATCTCCCATGCTTCCAATGCCTCTCTGCCCAGAAAACTTCCCAAACCAATCATCCCGAGGAATTCATCTTGAATCTTCAGAGGTACCCAAAGATGTATATCAATAGTCTTGACGAACTCGGCAGCCCGAGCGAAGAATTGTTTAAGATCGTCTGGAAGATTTGCACTCTCAATGAATGCATATTGCAGCAAACTCTCGATCTCGCTCGGTTCCACTGTGATTGGGGGAAATACATCATCAGGCGATGATGCAACGACTTCAAGATTTTGTCTCGTCGGATGGTGACGGAGTATCGCTCCGCGTGTGACTTGCAAAGTTCCAAGCGTGATCCGGAGATAGGTTTTACTTGAATGATTAAAGTTGCTGTGCCCAGAGATCAACGTTTGCCCTAAATGTTCCAACTCGGACAGACTGAAAATAAGCCGCTCCATCGTCTGCTCTGCGGTATTTGGTGTCTGATGAGAAACCTGCAAATTGCTTTCTGACATAGACTTGCTTGGATCTTTCATAAGATGGCATCCAGATAATTTAACCATCAACTCGTGCTTTAACATTTATCACGGAGTCACGTTGATGGTTAAGGTTTTTATTTATGTTATATCTGTTACTACATGCTTTACTGAAGACCGGAACATCTCCCACCCAAAGCACCTCTAATATAAAGCAAAACTTCTCGATCTATTTCCGGATTAAAATTTACGTCTAAAAAAGTTATAGGTTGGCAATAGCAGATTCTTCGTCTGGAAAGATACCAGCATACTTAGCGATTGCCATCATGCGGAATGTCCGCTCCTGTGTGGCAGACAACCCACAGAAATTCAGGGTGCCTTCGCGTTCAGTAAGTGCTTCTATAATCTCAATAAGTATAGATATTCCAATGCTGTTAATGAGTGTTGTTTTTTCAAGGTTAATTACGAGTTGCGTACAACCGTTCTGAATGAGTTCCTGTGCTTTCTCGGCAAGTTGTTCTCCGAGGGCATCATTCAGGTATCCTGTTGTTTCAATCACGGCGTGCTCTTTCGCCTCGCGAATTTGAATATCGAATTTGTCCAACAAATCGCTTACCTCCTTAAGTTCTTAACATGGACGTGTGAACGGTTTCCCCAAAACAGATTTTAAACTATTAAATCTGGGCATCGTTCCAAATGTAAAGCAAAGACAAATTATGCCATTTAAGGAAACCTAATTTCATTCCACGATGGTGTCTGGTGAGGTCCGAAGGGACTTTACCGAACCCACCCCTGTGTGAATTGACTGAGCACCTGCCTGAAACGGAGTAGAAGGCAGATCAGAAGCACACAGTTAGAAAAACGTTTAACAGCACATTTAACACAATTTCATGAATTGCCCGTGACGGGTTCAAAGTTGCGTTGTAGACATAGTGTCCGGCATGCCTCTATAGGAAACCTGTGCAATAATGACACTGCAACCTATTCGGGTGTCTTCTTTTTCGTGAAACTTACAGTCGTCCCGTTAGGGCTGCTTTCTATAACCACTTCGTCCATTAAAGCTCTAATAATTTGTAAGCCTCTTCCACGCTTACGTAAATCGGGGTGTACACTGGGTCTCCCGAGTAAGCGGGTGCCGTCGAGTGTATCTGCAGTTATACCAACCCCTCGATCAGTAATTTTGATCTCCAGCTGATCGTCGGTAACTAAAAACTGAATATGTACTTCCTTATCCTCGCTTTGGCTATGCTCAGAAGCGTTGATACAAGATTCGATAATAGCAAGTTGAATTTCTTCAATTGCCTCCTCGTTGAAGTCCTTCAATTCAGCGAGGACAGAACCGGTTTTCGCTGCGGCAAGTTCCATATCAGGATACATCGGTATAGTGAGGAGTACTTTGTGTTCATCTGACACGCTAATTTTCCCTCCTTGCTATGGCTTGTATTTATATTAGAAAGTCTGTAAAATTCATTCACCGAAGTTGGCACTTTCCCTAAATTATAAGGTTTATGAAAAACTTGATTAAACATAATACTATATTTATGAAATTATGTCAAGACTTTTATCGAACAAAATAGCCTGCTTGACAATGCAGCGGGGTTGTGTTAAAATTTATTCTTGTAAAAACCCTATGCAAAGGATCAAAAATGGAAAACAGAAACCGCACAGTCACCCGAAGTAGACGCGGATTAACCGAAAACCTGCCCAAAATGAAATGGAGGGGTTTTTGCTTGGGCATTGCTTTAGCCCAGGAGGTCATAATTTAAAATATGGAGAACCATCCTTATGCCCCGGTAGAAATAGAATCCTATTGGCAAGCCGAGTGGCAAGAAAAAGAAGCATTTAAAATCCCAAACGATATCGAAATACTCAAGACTAAGCCCAAATTTTATGTGCTTGGCATGTTTCCCTATACCTCTGGTGCCGGACTGCACGTGGGGCACGCCAAAAACTATGTACCGACCGATGTATTCGCTAATTTTCGGAGGATGCAGGGGTATCACGTGATGCACCCGATGGGATGGGATGCTTTCGGACTTCCGACCGAACGAACAGCAGTGCGTGAAAACGAACACCCAGCACACATTACAAAGCGGAATACGGAAACCTTTCAGCAACAGATGCAACGCATCGGTTTCTCTTACGACTGGTCGCGTAAAATTGATACCTCTGTGCCTGAATATTATAGATGGACGCAATGGATTTTCCTCCGACTCTATGAAAAAGGCTTGGCATATCTCGCTGACGTACCCGTCAACTGGTGTCCAGCGTTAGGCACCGTCCTCTCAAACGAAGAGGTAAAGGACAGCAAGTATGTTGAAACTGGCGATCCGGTTGAGCGGCGTCTGATGCGGCAATGGATGCTTAAAATTACTGCCTATGCGGACCGGCTGCTGGAAGACTTGGATCTATTGGACTGGCCCGAGGGTCTCAAGGAGATGCAACGGAATTGGATCGGTAAATCGGAGGGTGCAGACATCACCTTCAAGATCAAGGATAGCGATAAGACGTTCACCGTTTTCACAACGCGTCCAGACACACTCTTCGGTGCAACCTATTGCGTATTGGCACCTGAACATCCGCTCGTCTCCGAGATAACACATCCTGATGCGGCATCTGCTGTTAATACCTATGTTGAAGAAGCCGTCAACAAGTCCGATCTCCAACGGACAGACCTTGCCACAGAGAAAACAGGCGTTTTCACGGGTGCCTATGCGATCAACCCGTGCAACAACGCGCCTATCCCGATTTGGGTTGCAGACTACGTCCTGATGACGTACGGAACGGGTGCCATCATGGCTGTTCCCGGACACGATGAACGCGACCACGAATTCGCTACGGCTTTCGGTATTCCTATCGTTGAAGTCATCAAGGGCGGTGATCAGCCAATTGAAGAAGCACCTTTTGAAGGAGATGGTGTTTGCATCAACTCCGATTTTCTCAACGGTTTGCGTGTTTCTGAGGCGAAGGAAAAGATGATCGCTTGGCTTGAAGGTGAACAAAGGGGATCGCGCCAAGTCCAATATCGCTTACGGGATTGGCTCTTTTCACGGCAACGCTATTGGGGCGAACCCTTCCCACTCGCTCACCTTGACGACGGAACCATTGTTCAACTGCCAGACGCGGAATTGCCAGTTGAACTACCGCCTATTGATGCCTATAAGCCGACAGAGGATGGGCAGCCTCCCCTTGCTCGCGCCGGATCCGAATGGTTGGATGTGACGCTATCAGATGGGCGAGTAGGGACGCGAGAAACGAATATCATGCCGCAATGGGCAGGTTCCTGTTGGTATTACCTCCGTTTCCTTGATGCGCACAATACCGAGACACCTTTTGATCCTGAACTTGAACAATACTGGATGCCGGTTGATACCTACATGGGAGGGGCTGAGCACGCCGTTTTGCATCTGCTCTACGCACGTTTTTGGCATAAGGTGCTTTACGACTGTGGATTAGTCTCTACAAAAGAGCCGTTCCAAGGACTGCTCAACCAAGGGACGATCCTCGCGCAATCTTACCAAGATGCGAAAGGCAAATACTACTATCCGCACGAAGCCGAGGAGACAGATGGTAAATTCGTTGAGAAAGCCTCTGGGGTGCCTCTCCAAACGCAGATAGAGAAAATGTCCAAATCCCGCTTCAATGTTATCAACTCAGACGATGTCATTGACAAATACGGTGCGGATTCCCTTCGCCTCTATCTACTCTTTATCGGTCCATTCACAGCCAGCACGCCATGGCAGGACGCGGGTGTCGAAGGCGTCTATCGGTTCCTTCAACGCGTCTGGCGGCTTGTTATTGATGAAGACACCGGTGAACTCAGCGAGAAACTAACCGATGCTGACGGCACAACCGACTCAGAACTCTGGCGCGAACTCCATAAAACCATCAAACAGGTAACGGAGGACACGGAGTCGATTGACAAGATGAATACGGCGATTAGCCAGATGATGATTTTCGTTAATACTGCTACACAAGCGAAAACGCTACCTAAGGAGACCTTGAAGGTCTTCCTGCATCTGCTCTCGCCTTATGCGCCACACATCGCGCAGGAGTTGTGGCAGCGTCTCGGCGAATCTGGATTCATCGCGCTTTCACAGTGGCCCACACATGACGAATCGGTCCTGACGAGTGCTACTGTGACCATCATTGCCCAGGTCAATGGGAAACTCCGCAACAGGCTCCAACTTCCTGCTGATGCAACCGACAAAGAAATTGAGGAAGCCGCACTCGCAGATGAGCGGGTTCAGCGGTTCATTGAGGAAAAACCGATTCGGAAAGTGATCGTCGTCTCGAACCGTAATCTTATCAATATTGTTGTCTAATAGTTCTCAGGTAAAAGAGGATCCTAACGGTGCAAATTTCCAGTCGCTCTGGAATGCAGAAAACACCATCGTGGAACAATGCCCAGGAGGCCCATAATTAAAAAATTGGAATTTGAAGAAATCAAAGGAAACGTTTCGATTATCCCATTGGGAGGTTTAGGTGAATTTGGGCTTAACATGATGGTATATGAAACCGAAAATGACATTATCGTCGTTGACACAGGTTTCATGCTACCGAATGCTGACATGCCCGGTGTCGATCTGATATTCCCAGATATCCACTATCTGGTGGAACGACAAGAGAAAATTCGCGGGATCCTTCTAACCCACGGACATGAGGATCATATTGGTGCCTTATTCTACGTGCTACGGCAGTTGAATGTGCCGGTCTATGGCACGCAACTCACGCTCGCGATTGCCAGCGGCAGATTGCGCGAATACAATGTTCTTAGCAAGGCACAACTCAATACAATTGCTCCAGGCGATACAGTCGAATTGGGTGATTTTTCAGCCGAATTCATCCATGTTACACACAGCATTCCAGATACAGTGGCAATTGCGCTGCGCACACCGGCCGGTGTTATCGTCCATACAGGCGACTTCAAGTTCGACATGACCCCTGTAGATGGTAAGTTGAGCAACATTCAGACGCTCGCGCGTTTGGGTTCAGAAGGTGTCCATCTGCTCGTCTCCGATAGTACAAATGCAGAGCGCCCCGGACAAACCCCTTCTGAGCGAAGCATCTATGGGACGATAGATAATATCTTTCAGAAGGCTGAGCAGAAATTGTTCCTCTGCACCTTTTCTTCGAGTCTACACCGTATCCAGCAATTCATCGACTTGGCAAGTGTACATCGGCGGCTCGTTGCCGTTACCGGACGTTCTCTCATAAACAATGTCCGTACTGCTTCAGAACTCGGTTACCTCAACCTGAACCCAGATTATCTCATTGATGCTCGCGATGCGTCTATGTTCAAACCGCATGAGGTCGTGATTTTGAGTACCGGCAGTCAAGGTGAACCCCGCTCTGCCATGTCATTGATGGCACTCGACAATCATCCGTTTCTGAAGGTAGAAGAAGGTGATACCGTCGTTATCTCTGCAAGGATCATTCCCGGCAATGAGAAGGCGATTGGAAACGTTGTCAATCATTTGCTCAGACGCGGTGCGAAGATATATCATGAACGCAATGCAAATGTCCACGTATCAGGGCACGGATCAAGCGAAGACCTGAAGTTGATGCTCAATCTCCTGAAACCTGAGTTTTTCATGCCGATGCACGGTGAATATCAAAATCTGATGCGGCATGCCGAACTCGCCGAGTCTGTCGGGATACCGAGTGCCAACATTAAAGTCGCTGAAGATGGTGAGCTCATTCAACTTACTTCGGAGACGTGTGAGGTATTGGGACGCGAGGGACGTTCCGGACGTGTCCTCGTCGATGGCAAGCCAGAATTTGAGCTTGAAGATATCGTCCTACGCGACCGTATCCAACTCGCCGAAGACGGCATTCTCGTTCCAATCGTCATCTTGAACAGCGATACAGGGGATGAGAATCCAGAGCCAACAGCCAACAGTCAGGAAGATCGCGGGCAGCAATTGGAGGTAACCGTAGCCCATAATGTAATGGAGGGCGGATCTACGGAGGACGCCTTTCAAAATTCAGTTCACCTGACCGAACCGCAAGGAAAAATTAAAAAACAGATAGAAATTATTTCGCGTGGATTCGTCTACATGGACCAGTCGGAAGAACTGATAGAGGAAGCAAAAGAAATTACCCTGCGTGTCATTGAGAACCTGAGCGATGAACAGAAGCAAGAAACGGAGACGGTCCAAGACGAGATTCGGGGCGCGCTCCGCCGATTTTTCTCGAAACAGATGCAACGGACACCGCTCATCTTCCCTGTCGTCATGCGGGTTTGATAACTATAAAAAGAAAGGAACAGATTAAATTGAAATCATTCACATGTATCCTGGCAATTGCCACTTTGATAATAGGTTTCTCCGCCTGTGAGCGAGCGTCACAAATTATCCAACCTACTACATCCCAGACAGAGGATGAGGGCAATGAGATTGCCATCGGAGTCGTTTTACCTTTGACAGGACACTTGGCTTCTGCAGGTGAACTTATGAAACAAGGGCTTAACCTTGCCCTTGATGAAATTAACAACCTACAACCCAGCGATGCAAAACTCAAGTTTATTATTGAGGATGATACCAGTACCCCGGAGGGCGCAGTTAACGCTTTCAACAAACTGATTCACCAAGACGGTCTGTCTGTTATTCTCGGTCCCGCGTCTTCAACTGCGACCCAAGCGGCTTTCCCAATCGCCCAAGAAAACCATGTCGTAGCAATTAGTCCCACAGCGGGTGCCCGCGGTCTTGGCGCAATCGGTGACTTCGTCTTTCGTGTCCCGCTCGCGTCAAATATCCTGGCACTGACAGGTGTGGAGACAACGTATGCGAAACTCGGCTATCAACGGGTGGCTACGTTGTATGACGAAACCGATCTCTTCTCGACAGATAGAGACGCGGCGTTGCAGGAAGCCTTCACCGCGATCGGTGTTGAGATCCTAACCACGGAAGTTTTCCAGAGCGGTGATACCGACTTCTCGACACAACTAACCGGAATAAAGGCGTTGGATCCGGATGCCATCTTTGTCTCGGCATTGCCCCCCGAAAAACCAGGAATACTGATTCAAGCGCACGAACTCGGTATATCCGTTCCTGTTATTATGAGTTCGCTAACCGGTGTTGAGGTAGAAGCCGCGGGTGCTGCCGCCGAAGGTGCGATAACTTTCATAGGGTGGCTTCCCACAGATGACACACCGGGAAATCAAGTTTTTGTAGCAAATTATAGCGAGACTTACGGCATGATCCCAAACGTCTTTGCCACAGCATCGTATGCCTCCGTCTATATTTTAGCAGAGGCGATTAAGAATGCCGAGTCAACCGATGCAATCTCAATCCGAGGCGCACTTGCAAATATCAGCGACTTTGACACGGTTTTCGGCAAGTTCTCTTTTAATGCCGACGGGGATGCCGTTTATGAACAGAAGGCTCTGATAGTAAAAGACGGTATATTGCAACCCTTTGAGTAATTTTGTTCGATAGTTTCGCGGCACATTTAGAAATTTCAGATTTAATTTATTGAGAGAGTGTAAGAAGTATGAAAACACAAACTATGTATGAAAAGATATGGGAGGCGCATCTCGTTCGCGCCGCCGCAGACGAGGTCCCAATCCTCTATATTGATACGCACCTCGTCCACGAAGTTACATCCCCGCAGGCGTTTGAGGGATTAAGACTTAACAACCGAAAGGTACGCCGTCCAGATCTGACGTTCGCCACGATGGATCACAACGTACCCACAACAGATAGGTCGCTGCCCATCACTGACTTGATTGCGGCGAAGCAGATGGAAACGCTCGCGCAAAACTGCACGGAGTTTGACATCCCGCTCTACGACATTGATAGTCCTGAACAAGGCATCGTACATGTCATCGGACCCGAACTCGGCATCACGTTGCCCGGTAAGACCCTTGTTTGTGGGGATAGCCATACCTCAACACACGGTGCCCTCGGTGCCCTCGCATTCGGCATCGGCACGAGCGAGATTGAGCATGTACTCGCCACGCAATGTCTCCTGCAACAGGAATCGGAAACTTTCGAGATTCGGATTGACGGCACACTCCCCTACGGCGTAACCGCAAAAGATATTATCCTCGCTATCATTGGACATATTGGTATTGACGGTGGTAACGGTGCCGTTGTCGAGTACACAGGCTCTGCTATCCGTGCCCTCAACATTGAGGAACGGATGACGGTTTGCAATATGTCCATTGAGGCAGGCGCACGTGCCGGTATGATCGCTCCCGATGACACCACTTATGAGTACATCGCTGGCAGACGTTTCGCACCGAAAGGTGAAGCATTTGATGCTGCAGTTGAAGAGTGGAAGCAACTCCCGACTGACGAAGGTGCGACCTACGATCGAACCTTGCAACTCGATGCCGCAGAAATCGCACCGCAGGTGACATGGGGCACGAATCCGGGTATGGTGACCGATGTAACAGGGCGCGTTCCAGATCCCGCGGACATGGCGACAGCCGACGAAAAGAGTGCTACCGAACACGCCTTGGAATATATGGACCTCACACCCGGTACGCCAATTACAGATATTGCTGTGGATAGAGTTTTCATCGGCAGTTGTACCAACTCCCGTATCAGCGATCTACGAGTTGCCGCGGAAATCGCAAAAGGTAGAAAAGTCGCAGACACCGTCAGTGCGATGGTCGTTCCGGGTTCACAGGCTGTCAAACGTCAAGCGGAGGCGGAAGGACTCGACGAGATTTTCCGTGCCGCCGGTTTTGAGTGGCGTGAAGCCGGTTGTAGTATGTGCCTCGGTATGAATCCCGATACCTTAATGCCGGGACAGCGCTGTGCCAGTACATCAAACCGAAATTTTGAAGGTAGACAGGGCAAAGGCGGACGCACGCACTTGGTGAGTCCGCAGATGGCGGCTGCGACTGCAGTAACGGGGCACTTTGTGGATATCCGAACCTTCGGATAGGTTCTTGAGCAGTTTCAGCAGCCCGTAATGTAATGGAGGGGTTTTTGCTTGGGTGTTTCCTCTAGATATACGAGAAGTCACACTAAGATTTCAGATTCACCTGACCGAACCGCAAGGTTTTTAATTTATGAGTTTATTAACGCTCCGCTTACGCTATGTTTTTTTCAGGTTCCTAAATCGGCAGCCTGAAACACCGGCGCAGGCGGGTCTACGGAAAAGAAAGTGAAGCGATCAACCTACCTGACCGAACTGCAAGGAATAATTAAAATATGGAAGCATTCAAAGAACACGTGGGACGCGTTGTCCCACTCGACCGGATTAATGTTGACACCGACCAGATTATCCCAAAGCAATTCCTGAAACGGATTGAGCGGACCGGCTTCGGTGAATTTCTCTTTAACGACTGGCGCTACCTTGAGAGTGGCGATCCCAACCCAGAATTCGTACTGAATCTCCCACGCTACGCAGGCGCGAGCATTCTCATCGCAGGCGTGAACTTCGGTTGCGGGAGTTCCCGTGAGCACGCCCCATGGGCACTCCAACAGTACGGTTTCAAGGCAATCCTCGCGCCATCGTTTGCCGACATCTTCCGCAACAATTGCTACAAGAACGGCATTCTCCCGATTGCTCTGCCGGCAGACGTTATTACCTCGCTTAGTCAAGAGGCACATGCCACCGAGGGATACCAACTGATGATAGACCTTGAGGAACAATCGGTAATCTGTCCTGATGGCACCGCCCACACCTTTGAAATCGGTGATTTTGAGAAATACTGCCTGCTGAACGGTCTTGATGAAATTGGCTGGACCTTGCAGTATGAAACGGACATTGCGGCGTATGAAAATCAGCATGCTTCATAGTTCCACTACCCTCCTGTCCGTAGCACTGATTTAATTGTCCTATCTTCCAACTCCAGGTTGGTGCGGTTTCCCAACCGCACCAACTTTCCGTTTCAGTGAATAAATTGAGTTTCAGTGTGTTTAACCCAACCTACGAACTTTCTAACCTCTCTGAACGTCCCTAAAAAGCTTTGAAGAAACTTGTTGTTTATGGGTTAACCATCTTATATTTGTTGCTACCTTGAATCAACTGTCCAACCTTAGATGGAGAAAAAAATGCCATATAGGGCTATTGTATTCGATCTATTTGGTACTTTAGTTGAAAATTTTAGCGGTCAAGCGTACGACCAAGTTCAAGTTCAAATGGCAAAATCCCTTGATATTCCATACCCAAAATTCCGGCAACGCATGCTGGAAACGATCAATGATAAATCCTCAGGTGGCTACCATTCTGTTGAAGAAAATATACTTGAGATATGTCGTCGTTTAAACCTTAAGGTAGCTACGACACAGATTGAGCAGGCTGCCATCCCACATTATGAATTCTCGAAAAATACACTTGTAGTAGAGTTTAAGGTCCTAAAGGCATTAGGAACACTGAAGCGGGACAACTTACTGTTAGGGCTTATCACTAATTGCAGACCACCTATCCCATCTGCTTTCTCGGAGTCTCCATTGGCTCAATACATTGATGCCTCTGTTTTCTCATGCGAAGAGCGGGTTAAGAAACCTTCACGTCGTATCTACGAGATAGCGTGTAAACGCCTGAGGGTCCAACCACAGGAATGTGTCTACGTTGGGGACGGGAGTGGTGAAGAATTGACGGGTGCGGCAGCGGTCGGCATGCTACCTATACTGAAACGTGCCGATTTAACGGATGTCTACGACCCACACAGATCGGATGTAGAAAACTGGCAAGGTCATGTTATTGATGAAATCTCGGAATTATGCACCATTGTTTCCAAATTGGCGTAATTATGTATTGACCCAAATTGAGAATCTCAAAATGAGCGGAAGAGGGGTTATCAGTTATCGGTCTTCAGTTAAAGAGGGATCTTATTGAACCAAATCCTCTCTTAACCGACAACCGAAAGGTTTGCGGAGCAAACCGTACTGACAACCGACAACCATTTTTCTTTTGACAGGAGGTATGAACAGTGGCTCACTTTTTTTCTGAAGCAAGCCGGACTTTCAGTGAATACTTGCTTTTACCTAACTTAACGACGAAGGAGTGTATCCCTGAAAACGTTGTCCTGAGAACCCCTCTCGTGAAGTTTAAGAAGGGACAACAACCGCCTATGGAAGTGAATATCCCGTTTGCCTCGGCAATCATGCAAGCCGTTTCGGATCACAACTTGGCGATCGCACTGGCGAGACAGGGGGGGATCTCCTTTATTTATGGATCCCAAAGTATTGAAGAGCAGGTAGCAATGGTCCGAGCCGTTAAAAACCATAAAGCGGGTTTCGTCGTCAGTGACTCAAATTTAAAGTGTGATAGCACTATAGAAGATGTGGTGAGGTTAACCCAAGAAACAGGGCACTCGACGATTCCTATAACCGAAGATGGTTCGTCTTCAGGAGAGTTATTTGGACTGATAACGGATAAGGATTATAGATTGAGTCGAGTGGATTTAAATACAAAAGTCAGCGAATTGATGACGCCATTTCCCAAATTGATTGTGGGTCAAAAGGGAATTACGATTGAAGATGCCAACGACCTCATTTGGGAACACAAGATAAATTGTTTGCCGATTGTTGACGAAAATCGTAGACTGGTCCACTTGGTCTTTCGGAAGGACTACGATGACCATAAGAAAAATCCCCTTGAATCCATAGATTCCCAGAAAAGACTGGTCGTTGGTGCCGGAATTAATACGAGAGATTACAAAGAAAGAGTGCCAGCACTGGTAACAGCAGGTGTCGATATTATTTGTGTTGATTCTTCTGAAGGGTATACAGAATGGCAATCAGACACCATAAAATTCATTCAAGATACGTACGATAGAACTGTGAAAGTAGGTGGCGGAAATGTCGTTCATGGTGATGCATTTATGTACTTGGTAGAAGCAGGTGCTGACTTTATAAAAGTAGGTATCGGTGGAGGGGCTATTTGTATAACCAGGGAACAGAAAGGAATCGGTCGTGGGCAAGCGACTGCCGTCATTGAAGTCGCTCGGCAAAGAGACCTGTATTTGAAGGAAACCGGTGTTTATGTGCCGATTTGCTCAGATGGCGGTATATTCCAAGATTATCATATCGGTTTAGCACTTGCCATGGGTGCGGATTTCGTGATGATGGGTAGATATTTTGCGAGATTCGATGAAAGTCCGAGTAAGTTGAGAAAATTGGGTATGAATACAGTGAAGGAATACTGGGGAGAAGGAACAAAACGAGCCGCCAACTGGCAACGTTACCACGAGGGAGGCGGTCCAGAACTGTTGTTCGAGGAGGGGGCTGATGCCTATGTCCCTTATGCCGGAAAGATGAACGATAGTTTGAAAACGACCCTCGCAAAAATCCGATCGCTTTTATGCAATTGTGGGGCGATATCCCTACCGGAATTCCGTCAAAAAGCGAGATTTGTGTTAGTCTCTTCAGCAAGTATTCGTGAAGGCGGGGTCCACGATATTATCCCAAGAACGACACAGGATGGATGAAAATGAAACCTTTGAACAACAAAATCACACTTAATCTTGCCGGAGACGCAGAAGTCAACGTCAAAGCTTTTATCGCACCGATTGAGCATACCGCAGGCAACTTTCATAGGAAATGGGATGCGTTGGCAAACCTGCGAGCTGCGGAACCAGAAAAGCAGTATTCTGCCGCTGTTTTTCGTGATTTTCTCCCAGCCGAAACCGTTTCGGTGGGTGAGTGTTGGGAAATTAAACAAACCAGTGTCCAGAAATTATTGAAACAACTTCATCCGAATCCCTCACTGGAGATGCGTGTGGAAATGTATGGCATAGAAGAGGCTAAAGGTCTCTGGGCATGTCTGCGCGCTTACAACAATCAATTGGAACACATCGTGTTTCGTATTCATGCAGAATTTGCCTTAACTGATGGTTGGTTTACACCCTCACAATTCGCTGGACATCTTGTTATTGATCGTAACCAAGAGACTGTAGTGTTTTTTCAGATGCACGTCCCTACAAGCACATTCAACTTTGATGTTCATTGGGAAACGACATTAGAAGGTTGGGACGCTCCGAGATGGATTACGGATGGAGGTTACTGCTCGCAAATGGAACTCTGTGCCGGAACACAAGATGTTCTACAAGACACCGAATTCACAGAAGCAATCACACAGGAAGAAGCAGAGCGTTCCCTAATACTGCGATTCTACGAATCACAACGAATTAACTGGGTATCGCTGGAGGAAGCATTGGAAATGGCACCAGCGCAACAGAAGCCCGTTCATGTCATTTCACTCGATGGACCGCTCACTGATGAGGCATGCTGAGGGAGCGGTAAAGACTTGAGGGCAGGTGTCCTCGCCAATGAACGCGTCATTCAATTCTTGAATGAAAATTTTATCAACACATGGGTGTCTAATTTTGAATTAGGCAGGAAGCCGAGTGTGCGAGAATATCTTGCCAAAAGATACGCACACGAATCTAAGTCGTTTGACACTACCCATCCGTTAGCCCAAGCAATCAAGAGCGGTTGGCACGAACGCTCACCTGTGGACTGTTTTGTTATATCGCCTGACTTTGAATTGAAAGGTAAACTCGCTTTGAATAAATACCTCTACAGCGGTCACGACTGGGAGGGCAGTAGGACGCGGGCAGAAAATTACCGTCTCTTTCTCATTGAGGCCTTAGAAGGAAAATATCCCGGGTTTAGTGCCGACAACTCTTTCGCATATCTATTAGGCGAGGAGGAGAATATCCCGGAGCAAGAAAACCCTTTCAGACCTTTCTTAACAGGTTTGGAGGTGGTACTCAACCCTATGCAGCCTATGTTGGAAGTATTAGATGTAATCCGAACGCTGGAGGTTGGTTATCAGGAGTCCACTGTTGTAACAATTAATGCCACTGTCTTTGAAAAAGGTGGGATACTCACTATTGATATACGTGTCGGCAGTGCCGAACTCGCAGGTTCATTTTATTTGTACGATAGCGATATCGAATTCCCAACAGAACGCGGGCAGCGTTACGACACGTCTATCGCCAATGCTACGGATGTTCCGCCCAATGGAACGGCGCAAATTACGTATCCTTTCTACCGAGGTCAAGTTTTTAAGCTCGCAATTGCTTCTTCTGAACTGATGGAGAAGAAAGAGCATGTCAACGCATTTCAAGCAAGAATCTCTGTAGCGGAAAGTTAATATGAAAACACTACCAAACACAATTACACTTAATCTTGATGGCGACGCAGAAGTGCTCCTCAAAGGGTTCATCGCACCGATTGAACACATGAACCCCAACTTCCATGAAGAATGGGATGCGTTGGCAAATTTGCGCGTTGCTGAATCAGAAAAGGCGTATCCTACCTCGGTTTTCCGAGCGTTCCTTCCAGATGAACCTGTCTCCGTTGGGGACTACTGGCAGATTGACGACCAAGGCGCGTTTATCTTGCTGAACCAGTTGCAGACTAATCCGAATTTGGATATGCACATTAACGCAGGAGATTCCAGGGGTTTATGGGCATGTCTACGCGCTTACAACGATGAATTCGCCGATATTATCTTCCGTATCCATGCGACATTGGCATTAGAGGACGGTTGGTTCACACCTTCTCAGTTTGCCGGACATCTATTTATCGACCGCAGTAAAAAGAGTGTAGCCTTTTTCCAGATGCGCGTTCCTGAAGGGACACTGTTCGATGTTAATTGGAGAAAACAGAAAGACGATCCTAACTATTTTTATACTGTAGGTGGTGGCGTTTGTCCGAAAATTGAGCTTCTTGGGGAAATGTCAGATGTCACTCAGGAAACCGAGTTCACAACATCAATCACGCCAGAAGAGGCTGAACGCATACTGATACAACGCTTCTATAAGTCGCAGCAAATCAACTGGGTGCCGTTTGAAGAGACATCAGAAATATCACAGGCACAACAGAAACCGATCCATGCCATTTCAGTCGATGGACCGCTCTTCGACGAGGCATGCTGAGGGAGCGGCAAAAACTTGAGGGCAGTTGTCCTCTCCGAAGATCGAATCATCGAATTCCTGAACGAAAATTTTATCAATACATGGACGCGTAATGCCGAGCTTAGACGCCTGCGTGATTCCCAAGGATTTGAGGGTATGTCTCCCTTGGCACGCACAATCATTGGGCACAAATGGCGGAGAGGTCCAGTAGATGCATGGGTTATATCTTCCGAACTTGAAGCGATAGGACATGTAGCAGTCAATGATTACCTTGAGGATAACCGCCGTGAGGATGGTACCTTGGGGAGTGAGAATTACCTCCTGTTTCTCGCGGATTCCTTAGCAGGAAAACTCCCCGGATTCGGGAACACTGTTCTCGCACCCGAGCGACCCTCGCAACGGATATTAGATGTTTTGCGCACCCCAGAATATGGACATCAAGACTACACGGTTGTCGTAATTGATACCACTGCGTTTGAAAATGGCGGCACACTCACTATTGATATTGAAGTGGGTGATGAAAAGGCGTATGGATCATTTCATCTCTTGGATGCCGATCACAAACTTACCTTTGATCCTTATTACAAACGTCCCGAAGGAATCCTTCTTGAGGCATCGCACGATACAGGTTGGTTGGGTCCCAACGAAATGGGACAGATGACACATCGTTTTGAGCGTGGACAGATCTTTAAATTGGTCGCTCTGGGGTGGGCATCTAACGAGAAAGGAAGCGTGAACGCTTTTCAGGCAAAGATTTCTGTAGAACCAGCAGAAACATCCGAATCATTGTAGCATGTGCGATGTTTTATGGATGCTACATAACTGGCAAAGATGCATCCGAAGTTGTGTATAGACGAATTATTGCCTCCTTCTGATGGCAATGGTACCCTATACTGAAAAGGAAGTTTAGAAAGAAAAATGAAAACTTTCAACAACAAAATCACACTTAATCTTGATGATGATGCAGAAGTATCCGTCAAAGGCTTCATCGCGCCGATTGAATATACCCAATACAACTATCACGTGAAGTGGGACGAGTTGGCAAATCTCCAAGTTGCTGAACCGGAGAAGCAGTATCCCGCCTCGGTTTTTCAAGCATTTCTCCCATCGGAATCGGTTTCGGTGGCAGAGTGCTGGCAGGTTGATGAGGAGGGCGCGCTGAAATTATTACGGCAACTTCAACCGAATCCGAGCTTTGATCTACATATCAATAATGGAGATTCTTACGGTTTGTGGGCATGTTTGCGCGCTTACAACAGTGAAATTGCTGAAATCGTGTTTCGTGTTCATGCTGAATTCATCATGAAAAGCGGTTGGTTTACGCCTTCACAATTCGCTGGACATCTATTTATCGACCGGATCCAAGAGCAAATCGTCTCCTTTAAGATGTACGTTCCTCAAACGACGTTGAACTTCGATGCGGGTTGGACGCAAGAAGATGGCGGAACTTTTGCGGAGATCGGCTATTGCCCACAGATGGAACTCTGTGCTGGTACACCATCTCACGATCCCGAATTCACCACATCAATCACGCAAGAGAAAGCCGAACGCGCCCTGTCATCACGTTCTTACAAGTTTCAGCAAATTAACTGGGTATCGCTGGAGGAAGCTTTGGAGACGGCGCCCGCACAGCAGAAACCGATCCATGTCATTTCAATAGATGGGCCGCTCTTCGACGAGGCGTGCTGAGGGAGTGGCAAATGCCTGAGAGCCGTTGAGCTCTCCGAAGATCGAATCATAACATTTTTGAACGAAAATTTCATCAACACGTGGGTCCCGAATGCGGAATTAGGACGCACCCCGAGTTTGCGAGAACCGATCGCAAGGCGACGCGAACGTGAAGGTAAGACGTTCAACACAACACACGCCTTGGCACAAGCAATTATAAAAAGTTGGAAAAAAGGTTCACCGGTGGACTGTTTGGTTATCTCACATGAGTTTGAACCGCTCGGGGGCATAGACTATAACGAGTTTCCCGACTGCTTGGGGGAGTTTGAGGACGAGATAGAGGCGTATCTGTTTTTTCTCACAGCGTCTATGGAAGGAAAACGTCCCGGATTGGGCGACGCTATCCTCACCCCTGAACAACCTTCACACGAAGTGGTAGACACTTTTCGCACCCCGGCGGAAGTACATCAGGATTACACCGTTGTCTACATTGACACCACCGCGTTTGAAGACGGTGGTATACTCACCATTGACATCCAAGTCGGTAGAGATGAGGCGATAGGAAGTTTCCACCTCCTCGATGGAGACAAAAAACTCCCGACGGAAAAAGTGCCTGATGGCATCGATTCCGCAGAATGGAACAGTGAAAAAAATGATGAGTATAAGAAGCCACTTGATGCACTTACCAGAGTCTGGGGAATATTCCCGGGTAAAACTGGACAAATTACATATCAGTTCAGTCGTGGTCAACGCTTTAAATTGTGTGTGACTGGGAATCAATGGGGTGGGATAGGAGACATAAACGCTTTTCACGCAAAAATTTCTGTAGAGGCGGCAGACTGATCACTGGTTACTGACATCCAACAACCGCACAAACTGGTATCCATCCTGCTTTAGTGCCGTGATGATTCGATCTGTCGCCTCAACTGTCCCCGAACGATTCGCATCCTTATTCTCTGCTTTCCCATCGTGTAGAACGATAATCGAACCCGGCTTTGTCTTTTTCAATACCGTTTCAGTGATCTTGTCGGGGTTTTGGGTCGTCCAATCCCAACTCCACACATTGCAGCTGATATGCGCTCGGTTACCTTTCGCGAGCACCCATGCCACTGGCAAAAACCTTGTCAGCACTGGAGCGCGAAACTCAGTTTCACCCGTAATATTGAACTGCTGAAGCAGGTTGTCCGTGCGTTCAATCTGCCGTCGGACATAGAATGGCGGCAGGAAACCGAGTAGTGGGTGGCTGTAGGAATGATTGCCGATTTGGTGTCCCTCAACAATAACCCGATTTACTGTTTCGGGATGCTTTTCGATCCGATTTCCGATCAGGAAGAAAGTGGCTTTAACATCGTGTTTCGCAAGGACATCAAGTAATCGATCGGTATAAGGTGGATTCGGTCCATCGTCGTAGGTGAGCGCGACAATCCGCTGGTCCGTGTTCAGGCGAACAATATTCTTTCCGAAAGGTGGTCTAAAGAACAGCCATAGCAGCAGCATCGCTACAAATGTTCCAACAACGGGGATAATAGGGTTCATTGGAGGCGCGCTCTCATTCTCCGTATGACTGGCAAATGCCACCATGGGATGTATGGATACTCGTGGTGTTCCCAATGATACCCGAAGTGATAACAGGTGATAAACGACCAGAGCGTTGAATATGCATTGCTCTGCGCGCGATGGGGGTTATCATACCCACTTTCTGGCATTCGATGTGGTAGATAGGTCCCGAAATAGAACAGTTGCAACGTGCTAAGCACTGCTGGAGAAACCCAAAACAGTATAAGATTGACGGTGGAAATTGCCAAAATATATTCCATGATTTGAAATACAATCGCCATACCAACTATCTGCTTCCAACTCAAGTATTCTTTCATGAAATGGAAATACCACGCCAAGAAGCCCGTATGGTGTCCGTCGTGAAAATCTGGATCTGTATCGCTCGCGGGTGTTCGGTGATGCTCCCAGTGTTTTTTTAATAATTTGCGGTATGAAAATAGGGCGTATAGTCTGGCAGCGATTGCCCCAATTATATTATTGGCTCGTGGGTAGGTTGGGCAAATTGATCTATGCATCGCATCGTGTGCTGTGATGAATAGGCCCGTGTATAGGAACGTCTGACAGAGCATACCCAAAGGCACCACCACAAGGTGGACGCGGCTCACATCAAATGTGAGGAGAATTGAGAGACTCACTCCCCATAAACCGATAATCCCTAACGCAATGAATAAGCCTTTATTTGTTGATTTCATAAGTTGCTTAGACTAACCAATCCAAAGTATAGGAGTTGCGCAAAATAGCAGTGAATCGCGATCCGAGGCAACAGTTGGCGAAAGAGTCCAATTTGTAAACCGATTGTCGCGAAGATGAAACTTAATCCGAACCACGCCAGATAGTTCCGCAAAGGGATGTGACCGTTTATCCATGTCCAATAATCCAGTTTCACTGCCGCCGGTTCCATAAGCAGATCGAAGAAGACCATTAACAACGCCACCAGAAACGCTATTTTGAAACGGAAACCGCCTGCTAAAGATTTCGGAGTAATCTTCTGAGCGACAGCGGTCGAGGCGATAAGCATCACAAACCAAGCAGACCCAATACTGATTGGGATGCCATCAATCGACGGCTGTAGTGTCTGTCCGTAGGTGTACATACCAAAAATCTCACCTGTCCGAACACCGAGCCATTCAATCCCAAAACTACCGACAACAACTCCTATACTTAGGATGGCAAATTTCGGCTGTTCATGTCGTGAATATATCCGCCAGCATTCCCACAATAGCCATACGCCCAAACCGATCATGATTGGCGAAGCGAGGACGCGCATGGCTTCTTGGAACACACCGAGCACATGCCACAAGCCACCTGCCCCTAAAAGTAGATAAAGTGCCCCTATTTTTAATTTGTTCACAGATATATTCACTTACTCGGTCGTTTGAAGGTCGATTTGTCGTCCCTTCCACTGTAGGCGACCGCGTCTGACCTGAAAAAATGAGTTGATACCAATCAGCAAAGTCAACAGAACGCCAAATGGATGTAAAATTACGCTTGTAAAGAAGGGGTGCCTATATTTGAGTGCCAGCATCATCCGCATAACGATGTTCATAACGATAGCAACGATTGCTAATCCTCTAAGCGACGCAAACCAGACGGTGATGTAGGGTAGCACACACATTGTAAACAGACCGATCATTAAAATAAAAAACGGTATCATTTTGTAGCGGACCAATCCAAAAAGATTTTTGGAAAATCCGTTCCAGACCTCGCTGAACGAATGATACATCCGGCAAGATACCACACACGTTCCCGCCGATGTCAAGATTTTGATACCTCTCTTTTTCGCCAATCGGCTGAGTTCAACGTCTTCAACAATCTGATTTGATACCGCTTGATGCCCACCAACCCGTTGGTATGCCTCGCGAGTAAAGGCAATCCAGAGACCGCTCGCCGCCGCAAGCGACGGGAAACGACTGAGGTAGGTAAGCCATAACGGAAGTCCGGCGAAAACAAACATGTCCACTACCGGAACGACGAGTTTTTCTGCCAAGGTGCCAGTCACTTTCTCTGGAAACGCCGAGAGCAAGCCGAGTTCCAACTTCTGCATGTAAGCAACAGTATTCGCAATCGCGTTCGGGGCAGGACGGTTGTCCGCATCGGTGAAAATGAGTATTTCTCCGTTCGCGGATTGGCTCAGTTGATGACACGCCCAGTTTTTTCCAGTCCATCCTACTGGCAACGGTTTACCCTGAAGTGCCTGAATTTCAGGATACTGTTCGCCGAATTTTTCAATAATCGTACCCGTGCGATCTGTCGATTGGTCATTGAGAACGTGAATCTCGAAATTATCGTAGTTTTGAGACAGGAATCCTTCGATGCAGGCACCAACATTGACTTCTTCATTGCGTGCTGGGATCAACACTGAGACGCGTGGACGGCTCTGAAGACCAACGGATTTTTTTAGCATCGGGGCGGTCACAGTGTTAAACAACGTGACTGCTAAAATAACCGCCAACAGAACTATTGAAATAAGCATCAGGATAAACAAGGAAACCATACCAACTTTTCAACCCAGCAGGTTTTGTCCCTTTTCTTGACGGAGAATCCGCGAAGCGAGATCATCTAACAAGGCAGTTTCAGTCTGTTCGAGCCAATCCATCCCTTGAAATGTGTCTGCGTCAAACGAGCTGACAGTGCCGAACAGAAAGAATACACTCGGACGCTTTTCACCGAGAAATTCGGTGCGAATTGCCAAGGGCAGCACAGTGACGGATTTCCGATATTTCCGTAAAATCCATTCGACACCGCGTTTGTAGCCGAGCGGTCGCGTATGCCACGGCAACAGTTGCCCTTGCGGAAAAACCGAGACGAGCGACATCTCTTGATTCAGTAATTCCACGGTGTATTCAAGGGATTCAATCATACTACGTTGATTCTCGGGTTCAATTGAATAAGCACCTATTTTTCTAAAGAATTTATATTTCGATAGTTGCTTTTCTAACATCATTAAATAAGCCGTCCGACGAAAGATCTTTTTGTTCAACAGATAAACGAAGAACCCGTCCCACCAGGTACTGTGGTTTGGTAGGAGTAGCACCGGTAGATCGTCAGGTATTTTCGGTAATGTCCCTAACAACTGAATCTCGTGAAAATTCCGCTTGAACAACCAAGTCAGATACGGTTGAAAGATGATGTCCGCCCAAAGGTGGTGCTGTGCCTGAATCATCTATGGATTATTCCTGAGTGTACAGGAAATAGTTTCTCCTGTGCCGATAGAAATTTTGCCCGAAGCCCCTCGTGTAGTAGAATCCCGATTTTCTGACGCGATGGCACAAATACCCGACTTAAGAATGGGTTGTAGTCACGATCTTCGATCTTTCTTAGGATACCGCGGTAAATTTTAGCCGCTGAATAGATCGCATACTGCGATTCCGTTTCGAGTAAAGAAATACCAGGCATGGCTTCAGCATAATAGTGATCTGCTCGTTCAATTTGAAATTTCATCAGTGCTTTCAATTGAGGTGTTATTTTTTCTTCCAAGATGTCTTGTTCCGATACGCCGAATCTTACCAAATCCTTCTGTGGTAGATAGATGCGTCCCATGTCCTTATCCTCCTTGATGTCCCGCAGGATATTGGTGAGCTGCATGGCGATACCGAGTTGCTTGGCATAACCAAAGGCACGTTTGTCCTTATAACCGAGGACATAGGTCATCATCAGTCCAACAACAGCGGCAACGCGATAACAGAAAAGAGTGAGTTCATCGAATGTTTTATACCGCGTCTGCTGGACATCCATCGCAACGCCTTTGAGTAAATCGAGCGGATATTCAATAGGGATACCATACGCCTTGGCAACGAGAATGAACGCTCGAATAATTGGATGTTGAGATTCACCTGTATTGTAAGCAACCTGTAATTCTTCTGTCAAGAGTTGTATCTCTCTAACGATTTCTGTTTCAGTGCGTTGACGCGGTGTGTCAATCAGATTGTCACAGTGACGACAGAAACCGTATAGCGCGTAGGTCGCCCAACGCTTTTCTCTGGGCAGCATCCTTGCTGAAAAATAAAAACTTTTTGAATAGTAGGCGGTTATCCTACGAGCATACTCAAAGGCAACCCGATTTTCTTCTACTTTCCACATTTTCTTCATGATAAACCCCCCTGAATCAAATCTTTAACGACAAGTTTCGTCGTCGTCTCTGCTGTCAGCAGAACACCCGGTACGCCTGCTCCGGGATGTGTGCTTGCGCCGACAAAGTAGAGTTTCTGTATATCTTCACTTCGGTTATGCGGTCGAAAATACGCTGTTTGTGTTAGTTTTGGCTCAACTCCCCATGCACTACCCAGATGGTTGTTTCGTTCCCTTCTGAAATCTGACGGCGTAAACGTTTCAAGCACTTCAATTGAACACTTTAGGTCCGTCAGTCCAAAATCATTTTCCAAGAACGTTAGCACTTTGTCCGTATATGCCATCTTCGTCTTTTCCCAGTTGATCCTACTCTCCAGATTCGGCACTGGGATCAGGACATACATACTCTCGCAGCCTTCCGGTGCCATTGACGAGTCGGTTTGAGACGGAATGTGGAGATACATTGAAAAATCGTTTGGAAGCACCTTATTATCAAAGATGTCATCTATCAACCCTTTATATCGCTCGGAAAGAATGAGTGTGTGGTGCTTCAGTTGGGGATATTTCTTACGGACACCGAGATAGAGCAGAAAGGCACTCATCGAATATTGGATCTTTCGGAGTTTCTTGTCAGACCATTTCCTACGGTGTTCGGACTTAATAAGTTCACCATAGGTGTGGAACAGATCGGCATTTGAAATAACCCCGTCTGCTTCATAAAATTTTAACCAAGAACGCGTGCCTTTAACATGTATATCGGAGTCGTGTTCTTGGTTAACGTTCGCTAAAACTCCCTTTGCTTTTCGATTTTTAACAACGATTTCTTCAACTTCTGTGTCGGTCTCAACGATGCCGCCGAGTCTTTTGAAGATGTTCTCTAATGCCTGAACAAATTTGTACATGCCACCTTTGCAGAACCAGACCCCTCCAGTTTTTTCAAGATAAGGAATCATCAAGTAAACGGCAGGTGCCCGAAAGGGATTGCCACCGATAAACAGTGGATGAAATGAGAAGGTGAAGCGATGCCGCGGATCCTCAAAATACCTCTTAACAAAATCGTAGGCGGGCATCAATGCCTGAAGTCGCAGCGCACGCGGCAGAAAACCGAGCATCGTCGGCAAGTCAAATGCGGTCGCGCCTAACCCATCTGTGATGACAGCATCGTAAAGTTGACGGGTATGCGCCATGAACTGATCGCAGTTATCAGCGTCTGCTCTGCTGAACTGGGTCATTTGACGTTTCATCTGTTCGCTATCGTCCGTGTAATCGAGAGATGTACCGTCATGAAAGTAGATGCGATAAAATGGGTCGAGTTTCACCAAGTCAAGGTAATCTTCCATCCGTACCCCAGCGCATTCAAACACGCGTTGAATCAAGTCAGGCGCGGTGATAATCGACGGTCCCATGTCGAAGGTATAGCCCTCCTTAACCAGTTGATAAGCATGACCTCCAACTTTCGCATTCTTCTCCAGAAGCGTGACTTGCATGCCGCTGGCTTGGAGTCGGATCGCTGCTGCGAGTCCACCAAATCCTGAACCGATGATAACAATTTTCCGTTTCATATTTTAATTATTCCTTGCGGAGTAACGAGGATATTTGTAACTTGAGGTTTCTCGCGGTCGAGTCGCCTGCGCCGTTGTTGCAGGCTGTTGATTTTGATGATTTTTTCAATTGTAGTTCGTAACGAAGTGGTTCTCACTGCGAAGCAGGATATACCGAGAGGCACTCTATATACCAAACCCACCTGATCGAACCGCAAGGTAAAATTAAAAACTGTTTTCTGCAATCAGCGTTGCCGCCATTTTCCCAGACAATATTACCAACGGAATGCCGCCTCCCGGATGCACTGAACCCCCCGCGAAATAAAGCCCGTCAAGGAGACGGCTTCGATTCGGTAGACGCTTGAATGCTGTGGCTTTGCTATTCGACGATACACCGTAGATACTCCCTTGGTTACTGGCATAAAGTTCAAAGAAATCCTCTGGTGTGTAAATCTGCTCCACCTCAATCTGATCTGCGATGTCGAAACCCATCTGCTTTAATCTATCCAGCACAACCTGCCGCATCCGAGTTTTTTCTTGCTCCCACATCTGTCCGGGAACCAAGTACGGCATATTCAACAACACGAACCAATTCTCGCTATCAACTGGGGCATGCGCCGTATCAGCCTTACTTGTTATAGCAATATAGATAGTCGGTTCATCCGGTATTTTTCGATGTTCAAAAAGCTGCTTGAATTCTGCATTATAGTCGTTGGAGAAGATAATGTTATGGTGTGCTAACGCTGGCTGTTTCGCTCTAACGCCCCACAGGAATACCATTCCAGACAACGACGGTTCCAAGCGATTTAGTCTTTTTTTCCGAGCCTGATGTCCATCAATCAATTCGTCATGTGCTACGACTGCATCCGCACCACAGAGTACGTAATTCGCCTCAACTTTCTCGCCATTAACTCGCACCCCACTCACCCGTTTGTCATCATGACAGATTTTTTCGACTTTCGCCGATGTATGAATCTGAACACCTAACTCACATGCCACCGTTTTCAAAGCATCGATCAAACGGTATATTCCGCCTTTGATATAGTACCCTCCTAATCCGTATTCAATATACGGAATTATGTTAAGGGTCGCTGGGGCTTGAAATGGATCGGAGCCGTTGTAAGTCGCATAGCGGTCAAAGAGTTGAATG
Organism: Candidatus Poribacteria bacterium; assembly: GCA_965220065.1. Classification (GTDB taxonomy): domain Bacteria; phylum Poribacteria; class WGA-4E; order WGA-4E; family WGA-3G; genus WGA-3G. The sequence goes on along the minus strand of OZ244804.1, from coordinate 27,061 downwards.
AGCCGCGAGTCAGAGAAAAAACGTGACACACTTTGGTGGACCGTCCGAAACGGATCAATTTGATGAAGCCTGAATAACGTCCGAAAGTGCTGATATCGCATGAGTTTCCCAAATTCATGGATCGGTGTGAACATAAAGATTTCGGCTGTTAGATTGTGAATACGTTCTGCGTATTTCAAGAACCCTTCATACGCCTTCACATCATTTGGCGATAGCTGGGCAATAGCGGCTTTCATTTTTGTCTTATCCGCACTGGCATCCATCGTCGAACCATCAGGAAAGAAGTATCGACATATCGGGTCAATTGGCACGAAATCGAGATAATCCGACCTCTTGAATCCGGCGAAATTGAAGAGTTCATCAATGACAGATGGCATCGTCAGCAATGAGGCACCGGTGTCAAACCGATAGCCCGACAAAACGACCTCGTTCACCTTTCCACCGAGTTGCGGATTCTTCTCAAATAGCTGAACGGAGAATCCTAAGCGTGCAAGACGAATCGCACCACTCAGTGCTCCAAGTCCGCCACCAATGACCGCTACTGTTTTATTTTCCATATTTTTAATTGTTCCTGAAGACTCGCGCAATTCCTTACAGGCTACGCGCTTTAGTTTACCCAAGACAGCAGCCTGCAACATCGGCGCAGGCGGATTTGAGAAACGTATATCAAAGTCCAAACGTCCGTTGTTTCTCCGCAAGGTAAAATTAAAAACCTGCAACATCGGCGCAGGGTTTTTGCAATGTAATACAAGGAATGGATTTAGTCTATTCCCAGACTAAATCCGGTGTTTCTTTAAGATTTGAGAAACGCACGTCAAAGTCCTAACGCCCGTTGTTTCTCCGCAAGGTAAAATTAAAAACTTTTTCGTAGAGCATTGCGTTAAAGAGCATCAATGTAAATCCGTATCCGAAATCCTCAATGGGAATTGTCAAAATTCGGTAACCCATCTGATACGCCTCACCATATAAAACCACAGGTCGCGCCGTGAGATAACCGTTAAATATCAGAATTAAACCAAAAACAATTCCAAGATAGATATAGGTCTTCAGTTGCATAAGCAACTCGGTCCGTAACAACGTATCTGTCAGTCCAACAAGCCCAACACAAATCAGAACTAATCCTGTGTACTGTTTGCCCGTGCTGAAAACCCATACACCGATCGGCAGTGCTACGTATAAAACTGTGCTGACATGCCGAAGAGGTCTCAATCGTATTGATAGTTTCGCATCCGACAATGTTTCCCATACCAACAGACATCCATAAGGGGCAGTGATGAAAAAGAACCATTCTCCAATCGGCAAACCGAGCAATCGGAAGTCAAGCGTATACGTCTCGTTGAACCACCAATGTGAACCAGTGACAAGGACATCCCATATAATATACGGAATCATGACGAACATCGTTGTGAGCAACTTCGATCGCCAATGTGATATATGCCTAATTTGCTGGTTGAATTGCGATACTATCGGTCCAACAATCACAATGAGATTAAACAAGAGGTATTCAAATTTCATTGATATGCGGCTCGGTGCTACGGTTGTAATCTGTCTTTCAACGTTTGGAGGTATACTTTCTCGTCATCCGTCAATTTTGCATTTTCAAGTAAGAACGCAACGACATTTCTGATTAACTTCGGGTCATGTGTATCCATCTGCTGTGGCATCAATTTGATAATTTCATTGAAATCGCGCTGAGCGTCATCACCACGTCTGAAAAAGAATGGAAGATAGTAGCAGGTCGTACCGTGGATGAAAAGAGCTTCAATATCGTTTGGCCTTTTCTGCAAACCGCTATCCATGATTGCTAAACCCCGCTTCGCCCACTTGAGTTTAGTGTGCGGAAGAAATGCGTGTTTGCCTCTGAGTGCAATAAGTGAACCAATATAGACCTGCGTCCGCCCAGTGTACTTCGGTGCCACTTGTCCAATTCGTTTAAACAACGCAATTGTCGGTTCAATGCGTTTCTTGTCTTCGATTGCGGCATAGAATTGCTTTCGTGCAACTTCCAACATTTCTTCTACCGATTTCTCGGACGCAGCACCGTCAACTCGCAACGAGAAAATCAATGCTAATATCAAACTTATATATACACATCGGTTAGGTTTCATCGCAAAAACTGATTTTTTGGGAGTGTTCAACAACGCGATCTAACGCCAGTTTGAACCAGTGTGTGTAATTTTTCGGGTTCTCCCGAACATCCTGCTTCAACGCCTGTATGTCCATCCACTTCCAATCACCAACTTCGTCCGGATTCGGAATAGGTTGACCACTATAGTGTCCAACAAAGACATAGTCGAGTTCGTGCTCAAATAAGCTATTGTCGAGTTGGATGTGGTAAATAAAACTGAAAATCTCCTTAAGGTCACAATCGAAACCCATTTCCTCATGGAGGCGTCGCCGCGCCGCGTGATGATGATTTTCACCAGGTCGTGGGTGACTACAACAGGTATTCGTCCACAATCCGCCGGAGTGATACTTCGTTTGTGCCCGTCTCTGAAGCAGCAATTCGCCTACAGCGTTAAAGACAAAGACCGAAAAGGCACTGTGTAATTTACCATCACGATGTGCTTGTATCTTTTCTTGAACGCCGATTTCTTTTCCCGTGTGATCGACGAGTATTACATGCTCTTGCATCGCTTTATATTTTTTCCTTTTCCTCGGTTGTGCTTTCATACCGATCTGCTGTCTAATCGCGATCGGTATGATTTTTCTATTCAAATTAGGACTGAATCACTATGTATAATATTATTACATATTGTCTATATTATGTCAACAATAATTTAGACAATATCATAATTATTCGTATTTTGTATAGAAATTGTGTGGCGAAATAGAATCGGATCGTTCAATCAAAATTCACTATAAAGAAAGTGGCGATTCTAAACGAAATTGAGATATTCTCTTTGTTAGGTTCTGAAACTTAGATAGATATAATTTATTGACAAATAATAGACAGAATGTTATATTAAATCGTAAGGTTTGCATGCGAAAACGTGAGAATTTACAATTTAGTTTACAATTATCAAGTGAATCTGTATGATGGGATTCAATTTAACTGAAGGTGATTCATTATTCATGCATCTTTGGACCGCAAACTGTTAGTTTGCGGACTGATAGGGGCGATCTAACACATCACATCCGGCAAAGACCCAATCTAACAGATTGTGCTACAAAAGAGGCTCTATCCCACGATGCCGATATAAACTGAGGTGTTAGTGATTATCGTCGCAATTGTAATTATTTATGAACCATTCTCATTTAACTGAAATTATATTTGATATGCTGCTCTTGCTGTTGACGCAGCGGCACCGAAGGAATGTAAAACAATGAGAAAAATAAAAGAGGGAAAGGTTGATGGCGGATGAACACAAACACGGTATTAAAACCGTTGCCAGTCAGACAGGATTAACTCAATTTATCATTCGGGCGTGGGAGAAACGGTACGATGTGGTCACACCGCTGCGAACCGAAACGAATCGTCGTCTCTATTCCGATGCGGATATACTGCGTCTCACGTTGCTTCGTTTGGCGACTGAGGCGGGGCATAACATTGGACGAATAGCAAAGTTGCCGAGTGAAGAACTTCTGGAGCTCATTGGAACAGGTGGGACAGTCGCACAGTTGCCTCGGATCGCGAAAGAGGTCGTCCCACAAGAAACATCGCTTCGTTTTTACATCGCTTCGTGCATCGCAGCGGTTAAGCAGTTTGAAGCACAAGCACTTGAGTCGACACTTTTCGCGGCATCAGTCGCCTTTAGCCAGCCTATTTTCCTGGAAAAGTTGATTACACCGTTGATGCAGGAAGTTGGTGCACAGTGGAAGGCAGGAACTTTGCGGATTGCGCACGAACATCTTACCGCGGCGGTTGTCCGGACACTGTTGGGCAATATTTGCCAAGGATCTGATATATCCACCTCAATGCCAAACTTAGTGGTCGCGACACCTCGGGGGCAGCTCCACGAAATCGGCGCATTAATTGCGGGAACGACTGCAGCCTCGCAAGGATGGCAAGTCACCTATCTCGGTCCCAATCTGCCAGCTGAAGAAATTGTAGGATGTGCAGTGCAAAATGGGGCAAAAGCAATTGGGTTGAGTATCGTTTATCCGACAGACGATCCACACTTGGTAAATGAATTGCGCAAACTTCGACGTGGAATCCAAGAGGGTGTTGCCCTGTTTGTTGGAGGGAGTGGGGCAAGTGCTTATGATCCTGTCATTAGTGCTATCGGGGCAGTGAGAATCAATGATATGTCGACTTTTCGGACCGAACTCGAAGCCTTGCGTGTGCAACAGAACGCCTCAGAAACGTCGGAGGAATCGTAGCGGAGAGACTACCTTGGTTCAAATTGCCAGTTCTCGATTATCGAACAAGAGTTGTGTGGTAACAGAAACGACTTCGTTACGCTCGCGTCTTTAACCAATAACTGATAACCGAAAGGATTTCGCAGAAATCCATACCGAGAACCATTCTGCCAATGACTATTCCCCTCGAATCGCTTGTCGTAAGGTTCTCATCTGCTCAAGTGTTGCAGGTGAGACTTTTCCATCCTGAGTAATCCCCATGTTCATTGTAATTACCAACTTCTGGGCAATACAGATCTGCACATAATCAATAAGCCGCTGAGTGGCAAATATGGGTGGCGCAATATCGGTCTCTGGATATCCATGCTGCCAAGGATCGTCAAGAAAGATCATACCGTGTGGTTGTAATCCACTTGCGCTGCCATCTTCGGCAAAGAAACTTGCTGGTGGATTTACGAGAGCATCGCCAAACTCACCACCGTAGTACTCTTGAAATTCAGTCGTTTTAGGGAGAATCCAACTGTTCCAAGCGACAATACGGTCAGGATTCCCAGTTTTGGTCGCTTCATACAATTCTTCAAACGGTTGGAGCGGATACCGATCATCAAACCAGTATCCCGCAACCTTTTTGCCGTATCGGTGTCCGATCTCGGTAAGAATATCGCGTTCAATTCTGAAAAATTCCGACTTGTCTGGACTTAAAAACCCAGTGGCTTTCATCCACTTTGTATCTCCAACGCCATGATGGAAATACAGAATAAGGGGTATATCATGTTTTTGCAGCGCGTCAGCCATCTCTCCAATTAGATCGCGTTCACAAATACGTTCCGGTATAACCGCTTTGATCGATTTCAGCGGAGCAGGAAAATGCATAATTCCGTGGACAGCAGTGAAAATGACGTAGCCCGCCCCAGTTTCACGCACCATATCGGCGAAAGTATCGATATCAAAAGCGTTCACCGCTTCTGGATAGGATTTTTGTGGGCCACGTAGCGGCTGTGTCGTTGTTGACCAGTGGAACATCACGCCATATTTCGCCTCGACGAACCAATCGGTACTCGCTCGTATCTTTTGAGCCTTTTTCCTTGAAGCAATCGTTGCCTTTGCCGCGGTGGGTGAAATCAGTTCAAGCGAATGGACTTTTACGTTTTCTGTAGAGTTTGCCTCTCCGATGAGACGCAGCGTAATTGGACTTTCACCTTCGGGAACGTGCAATGTCTCCTGAAGCGGTACCCGTTCAAAATTCTGCGAATCCCCTGCCCATCCTGTCGTTTGGCGGACTGTCCAAGTAATTTTGCCTTGTCCTGTGGTAATCTCGAACATTGAACCTATTGCATCAGCATCAGCAGTGTAGGTTAGCGCAATTTCATAATCAGAAGGCACCGGAAGTTTCACCTTCCATGAAAGTGAAGCGGATGGTTTGTTCCAACCCTCAATCCAGTCCTGTGCCTGCAAATGGGCAAGACCGCCATCTGTCTTGGCGCTGTCCCCAAAAAGATAAATAACCGACGAAGGATCTGCTTCAACCAACTGCGGTTTCTTAAGCGTAGCGGGATCCCCTTCAATATCAAGAACGACAATGTCGTCAACACCGTTTTGGTATTCCTCCGGGACCACGATCAAAAGTCCCCATGGATGCTGTCTCACAATGCCCCAGGAGGTGCCATCTGCCGAGAGATTTCCTAAAATCCACGCGTTCTTCACCACCCGATCGGTGATGGCTGGAAGGGTGATATTGTTCTTTCCAGCCCAAGAAAGCACATGAACGTAGATTCTGCCATCCTTGTAGGTTGTGACGTATTGGTCGGTGGGTTCAAATGGACCGCCGCGAGTATTGATGATCGATTCCCCGTTCTCCTTAATCCACTCTTGAATCACTTCGTTTACTCCAGTGAATCTGGATTTTTTCTGGCTATCCGACAATGGATTGACATTGATTTCTAAATCGTTACCCGCTGCATGCACCATATCTACAATCAACGCCTTGGCGGTTCCTTGATTACGCATAATTTCCTCCTCTGTTGTTGTCCCATTTTGTGCGTAAAGCGCGCAAGCCAAAATGAACATACCGACTGAAATTAAGGTTAGAATTGTTGCGGATACGCGTTTCATAAATAAACCTCTGTGTTTGTTTAATTGGGGTCAAAAGGTGTTTTTTGTTACGAAGAATATTCGATTATTCCTCTGTTGTCAAATCTGCCACGCATCGAAAGCCGATCCAAACGGTATTGTCGGGGACGGTTTTTTTTATGGCTGGATCTGCTTGTGGTTTCTGTTCCTGATTTTGTTTTGGCTTGTCTATAGGGATGTTCTTATCCAAAACCGGTTTCTTCAAGCCTGAATATTCGGTTGTCTGAGGAAATCCGGTCGCTGTCGGAGAGAGTTTTAAGCGGCGGGACAGTCGTAGGTGTTGAAGATAACTCGACCACCCACTGCCTCTTATGACTCGTTCAGTTCCCGTTTCTGGACCCTTTGGATTGTCCGGAGCAGAATCTGCATAATAACTGTCACTATACCAATCAGCACACCATTCCCAGACGTTCCCCGCCATATCATATAATCCGTAGCCGTTAGCATCATAACTCCCGACCGGTGCTGTATATAGATAACCGTCGTCAGCTTGTGCTCCACCAAAGGACCCGGTAAAATTACAGTCTGTTTTTCTGGGCAGTCGGTTTCCCCAAACGTATCGTCTCCCGACTAATCCACCGCGTGCCGCATATTCCCATTCAGCTTCGGTGGGCAACCGTTTGCCCGCCCACTGGGCATAGGCTTCGGCATCGTTAAAAGTGACACCTACTACAGGGTGATTGTCGGTGGGTGTGGTGAAACCGATCAACTGCTGCGCACCTTTTTGTGCGAGTACAATCGCCTTTTCTGCTATCCAATTAGGTGTTTGGTCCGGTAAAGTTCCGTGGGCTGTTTCTTTTAAAAACCGTTTATATTGTCTAATTGTCACCTCATATCGATCCATATAAAAAGCGTCTAACTCCACCGGATGGACAGGGCGTTCATCTGCCGTGCCTTCATCGAAATGGTCCCCCATTTCAAAAGAACCTGCAGGGAGCAAAACCATCGAGGCACCATCTTTCTCCGAAATAATCACGCGAAACGGCGTCCCATCAACGACTTCGGTTTGGTTTATCTCAGGTTGTTCTTCAACCATCTCATCTTCACCACAACCCGCTAAGACAATCCCGATCAATAGACTGTATATTAATTTTCTCATAACCAATTTTCATCTCCTGAGGTAGATCGAGGCACCTAAACCGATAAAGATAAGGATAAATGCAGCAAGGTTCCAATAGATTCTATTATGTTTGCTCATCGGTTTCTTCTTCAGGTTGATGATTATTTAGGGCTTACGCAATATTCATAGAAATCGCGGGGTTATCAACCCATGGTGGGATGTAATTGCGTTGTGAACTTGACTCACGAAGAAATTGTATGGGGCTTACGCAAGATTCATTCGTTTGCTTGAGAGGCTCTTCGGTTTTGAAACGTCGGGGAGAGTTCTATCCTTTCATCCTTCCATATCTGTTTTAAGATTTAAAATTTCCCAAAGACACGCACAAAAATTTCCATGTAGTTCTGATCGTTCACATCCCCGATGGCGCGCTGATCTATATAGCGTGCGCCGATATGCAGAAACATTCGCTTCTCGTAAGCGACAAAACTCTTTTCCATTTCAGCCAACAACGCCTGACGAACAAAATCGTTATCATTGTCAAGCATATCGTTGAACAGGAGAATTTGACCACCCCCGGTGAGTTTGATGGTTTTCGTGAACTGATAAACGACCTTAAGGATAAGTGCCGAAGCCATATCCCGTACATTCGCACGTTCAATTTCGCGCAATCGAAATCGACGAGAGACATCCCTACCCTCAATTTCCCCAGTTAAGGACAGATATTCAAGCCGATCCTCCGCCATTCGGAAGCCGTTACGAACGGTGGTTTTGAACATCGGACTGATTTCCAACGACTTGGAAGGACGCAAACGGTATAGACTTTTGAAGATACCGACCTCATAATGTTGGTTGTCCTTTTCAAAATCGTAGTCGTATTGAATCTTCGCGCGAGCCGTCGTGACCATCCGTTCGATTCCTAAGTATTCATACGTGATTTTGGCAGTGTTAATCAGGTCATTCTGCATTAGTAATGGATCTCTGCGCTGTTTTTCGACTTCGGCACCACCATCAATATAGAAGAACTCAACATTACCATCTCTCTCCATTTTACGGACTTCCGGCTGCGCCCGATACAACCCTTCCTCTGTTCCGCTCAGAAATCCGGCATAATACCATGTTTCGTCAGGGATCCGGTCTTTTACTAATTTCAGTTCATTTTCAAAAACGAGTGAGGAAGCCCGAGCAAGTTCTTTCCGATAAACCAGATTGCCAAACGCTTTCGTTGAGGATGGCGTATTTCTGAGTCTGAGGTTTTCTTCGATCTGTAACCCAAGATCCAGGTTGACGACACTTACCTGCTGACTTATTTTACGGTTCATGAAGAGCCGGATGCCTTGAAGTCCAACATCGAACTCGTAATTTGGATCTTTATCGTTCTCTTCTTCATCACGGATACCGTTATTGTTTCGATCGCTTTCGTCAAGGAAATCCTCATCGACATCGAAAAGCAAAATGTCATCTTCATAGTCGAAGATACCGTTATTATTTTTATCAAGGTCTCCAGGGATAATCAGGGAGGGCGGATCGAGAGGTGTGTTATCGGAGTAGCGGTCTTGGTCATCGTTATCGCCGACGGATCGAGAGGCATCAAACCGCTGACCGACGCGATACGCTTCCGCCTGAAAAATCGTATCTCCAACGGTTTGGAATGCTTTGAGAACTGTTGTCGTCGCATCGAAACGTGAACTTAAGTTTTTCTGCAACGCACTCTTCGGTGTGACAGCCAACTCTGCTTTTATACCGTAGTTGGTGAAATTGGTTTCCAGATCTACCGCCCATACCGGTGTCTCGCGAAAGTACCAAGAGAGCCCTAATTGGGATCTACCGAATTTTGTGACTTCACGCAAGCCAATACCAGATTTCTGTCCTCTGCCCTCACGCCCATTCAGTCGATTGAGCAGACCGGGCACCATTAGGATTGTCCAATCAGTCCGATTCGAGCGGACCTCCCAACGGACACCGCTGAGGTCGATCTGATCGAAGGTGAATTTTGTGAAGGTCGTCGGGACCTCTCCGAGACTTAAGATATTTTTCACACTGCCTGCGGTCTCTTCAATCACCATGACACTATGGAAGCCACGCCGAAAGAGGCGATCAAAATCGAAACTATCTTGTCTAACACGCTCCTCCTCTGTATCCGCGAGGAAGTTCCGCCTGTTTGTGAAATCGTATTCGACACGTCCGGATAGGAACAACTTGCCAAATAGGCTGTACGCATCCTCTGCGTCAGCGCGGAATGCGAGAGAGCAACAGAGTAAGACCTTCAACAGTAAAAGCAGACTTTTAACAGGAAAACAGGCACGGGTTCGGGACTTTTGGTTGTCTGTGTTTGTTTCCATAAATTCGCTTTCACATAGTTGCCAATTGCCAGTCATCAGGGACAAAAAACATCCGTACTAATGATAATCTCTTAACTGAAAACCGATAACTGAAAACTGATAACCATCCTTCACCTCAAAATATCCTCAGGTCCATAGGATTCTGTGAAGGTTGTCCAAATACCTGTGCGTTTATCGTAACGGCTCAATCCACGATATGTCCCAAACCAGACGTAGGGACTATCTACAGCCATGGAAAGGATACCATTATGTGCCAAACCGTCCTCTCGGGTGTAAGTCGTCCAGTTATTCGTCAGCTGGTCAAACCGGCTGACCCCGGCATTGTAGGTGCCAATCCAGACTTCAGTCCCATCAACACCTATAGAGGTAACTTTATTGCTGGCAAGTCCATCTTCTGTCGTATAGTCAGCCCAAACCTCTGTCTTTTCGTTGTAGAGTGTCACACCGCGGTCGCTGCCAAACCAAACATTGTCGCCATCAATCACGATACAACTCACTTCATCACTCGCGAGCCCATCTTCTACTGTAATCGTCTTCCAGATGTCTCTACTGATGTCATATCGGCTGACTCCTCGGCGTGTCCCGACCCAGACGTGTTTTTTACTTGCCGTGATACACCAAATTTGATCGGTAACCAACGATTCTGCGAACTCCTTGGATACAGCGGAGGGTTGGATTTCAGTGCCCGATGTGTAGGTAATCCATGCATTGCGATCATCGGCTGTGCGGGGGTACTTTCCGATCCCGGAATTAGTGCCAACCCAGATACTATCGGCATCGCTACTCACAGAAGTTATATTGTTGGCGGGCAGTCCATGCTCAGTTTTGTACTGATCCCACCGCAGGGCTATCTTATCAAAGCGATTCGCCCCGTCGCGTGTCCCAACCCAGACGTATTGGTCATCGACCATAATAGAACTCACAACGTCATCGGAGAGACAGTCTTTCTTTTTTCGTCTATGTCGGTGCCAGTGCCCTCCATGGGTTTCTATGTTTTCGGAGCCACCTTCCTGCCGATAATTCTTCCATGTCCCCAGAATCTTGTCGTAGCGGGACATACCTTTATCCGTACCGACCCAGACGAAACGCTCATCTGTATCTACCGTCCGAATAGTGCGTCCAACGAGGGTCGGCAGTGCCGTCAACGGGGTCCAAGATTCTTTCTGTTTGTCATAACGGGAAAGTCCACGCAACGTACCCACCCATACATAGTCCTCATCGACTGCGAGCCCATACTCACCCACATGGTTATGGAGCAGCCCTTTGATATCTCTAAACCTTGCCCAAGTCCCAGAGGCAAAATGAAAGCGTCGAAGCCCATCGTTGGGGGCAGCTAACCAGAGATAATCGTCATCGGCTGCCAGCTCAAGCGTCCCACGTCCGGATCGGATCGTCGTCCATTCCTTTGTGCGCCTGTCGTATCGGGTAACACCTGCATCCTCCCAAGGTCTGTAGAGTATCCATACATCCTTTTCTGTAGCGATAATGCGTCTAATCGTCCTTGAAGCCAGCACGTCATTCGTCGAAAATGTCGTCCATTTCTTTGTCTTTTTATCGTATCGCGACAACGGACGGTTGCTATCTCTATCCCATTCCGAGCGCGCAACCCAGATGAAATCGTCATCTACAGTAATCCACTCCGCGCCTCTGCCTGCCAATCCGTCTCTCGGTCCAAAATCTGTCCATTCACCCGTGATTTCATTGTACTGAGTCAGGGTCCGCCCGGATCCAAACCAGACGTTCGGTCCATCGACCCCAAGTGCGTTCAATCGCTCAATCTGAGTCCCGTCGTCAGGGGCGACCACATCCCATGTCCCAGTCGCTTTACTATAATGGCTCAATTCCAAACCTATCATCGGGATGACCCAAACACTCTGTTCACTCACAGCAATCTTGTCCACATCGTTTGTAGAAAGACCATCCTCTGTCGTAAAATGTTGCCATGTATCCGAAGTTTTATCGTAACGGAGAACCCCATAGTCCGTTGTGAACCAGACTGCATCCGTGTCAATATGCGTCCAACGGATAAGTGTCATCGCTCTTTTCTGCGTAGACTGCAGAATGTCTACGCGCGTGAAACGCCGCCATGTCTCTGTTGAACGATGAAACCGGACAAGAGCACCGTTCGGCGAAGCCCCCCAGCTATTGAGCCAGATGTAATCCCCATCAAACTTGATGTTTGAGACCAACGTTTCAAGGAACGGCTCCCGTACCGGCCGAGATTGATGTAGAACCTCTCTTCCATTTTGTGAGTCATATTCGACGAGTCCTGTATCTGTCGCCAACCAAAGTGTTCCGTCTGCATTACACAGAATGTCGCGAATGTTATACGGCACATTTGAGAGAGAATTCCAAGAATCAGAAGCAATCGTGTAACTTCCCAGACCCTGTGGTGTGCCGATCCAGAGAATCCCATCTTGAAAGGCAAGTGCGGTGACATTCGGCGACGGCAATTGGTCATTAAAGGACAGTGGGACCCAACGCTGACGGGTCTTGTCATATCTTGCAAGACCGCGGCGTGTTCCCGCCCAAAGTGTCTGTTCTCTGGGATCGGTTTGTAACTCTGAATCAGTGGAAAGTAGCACATTAACGTACGGATTCGGAAGACCATCGGCAACCCGATGCATCTGCTTATCGACGATTGCGTATTGCAAAACACCTTCCGCACCGCCAAACCAGACTTTCTCATCGTGAGCAAGCACGGCTAATATAAGCGGATTTTTCGGCGTGTCCGGTGATGTCAGTTGTGTCCATTCCTGAGCTGTTGTATCGTACACGGCAGGACCGAAACTTGTACCAACCCAGACCCGGTGATTCTGTGATGCAGTGCCAGCATCAACTGATGTCACAAAAGCTTCACCGTGTGTCTGTGTTCGAGGTGGGACATGAAATGTCCACTCTTCTCCCAAATATGCTCGCGTGCCAAGCCCTCGATCGCTCCCAATCCAGACCTGGGCATCGCCATTGTTTAGGATTTCGTCGGTGGTGTCCTGTTCCGATTCAGAAGGTTGAGACGTAAAATTGATTGACGTGATATAGGGCGTCGGCAGCCCATCTTTCTTGGAAATGATTTCCCAGTTACGTGTTTGAGGAGAGTAAACCGAAATTCCTGCAACTGTTGCTAACCAAAGGTTTCCATCGGGATCACGTGTTAGATAGCGAACATCGTTATCGGCGAGAAAATCGGCTTGTTTATATATTGTCCACTCGCCACTCACTTTATCAAATCGGCTTACACCATCCTCTTTGCTCGCAAACCAGACATCATTACCTTGTGTGGTAATCCAACTGATATGATTACTCGCCAATCCATCTGTCTTGGTATAATGCACCCACGTATTGACGGGCTTAATGAATCGGTGTACACCCGCATTGGCAGTTCCGAACCAGACCTGGAACCCATCTGCACGAATACAGGAGATAATATTGCTTTTCAACAGATCTGTTTTCGTATATGTTTTGATGAACGTCTGGTCAACTTGGTTATACTGACTCACACCCTCCTTCCGGGTCCCAAACCAAACGCTGTCATCGTCCACCGCAATCGTAGCGATTTCGCTGTCTATCAAACCATCTGATTTCGTATAGTTATTCCAAGAATCAGTATCTCGATGGTAACGACTTACCCCACCTCTGCTGAACCTCGGATCTTCATCCCATCCATGTGGATCCGGATTTATTTCTCTACCGGTGCCGACCCAAACATACTCCGGCTCAACGGCGATGGTTGTAATTACTTTGCTGACTAAGCCGTCCTTCCGGGTACGCACCGCCCAACTGTCAATCGTTTTATCGTAACGATTCAATCCCTCGGATGTCCCAAACCAGACGTAGTTCCCGTCCACCGCTATCGAGGAAACCTGGTCACTCGCTAATCCATCAATGGTTCGGAAGGTCGTAAAGGTGTTTGTTTGCATATCGTAGCGGCTTACACCTTCATCCGTAGCGAACCAGACCCATTGCCCATCAACCGCAACAGCATTCACCATATCGTTCGACAACCCGTCTTCCATCGTATAGTGAAACCACTTATTCTGCTGACGATCCCAGCGAGAAACTCCCCTCGCCGTCGCAATCCATACATTGTCCAAATCTGCCGCAATGCAATTGACCTCGTTGCTAACGAGTGTTCGTTCCACGGGCCATGTCTTTGCAGACACCGTATCTGTTTTAGAACCATCATAGGGAAGTCCAGATTGCGGATCAGTGGTCACCAATGGGCCGCACCCGACGATCATAAAGAAGGACGTCAACAATAAGACACATGCTATTGAAGCTGCGCACAAAGGTTGGCATTTAAGCCCAGTAATCCGCTGTCGGGAATCGAAGTTCCCTCCTACAACTGCTTGTTTCATTATTTCCACCGTCTCCCTTTCACCCCAGTGTGAGTCTCGCAATTTCAAGATTTTTTTCGCCAGTTTGCATTTATTATGCCATTAAAACACTACATAAGCAAGAAAAGCGTAATTACAGTCGCACACATTCATTTTCTCTCACAAAAAACCATCACGAACACGTCTAATTGTGTGACGTATACCATTGGAGCATCCCTTAAAAAAAGTTGCACTAAACATAGGTTCGGCTTGCAGTAAAGCGAAAAAAACACTTGAACACAATAGTGCCTGACACTTCACCGCCGCTGGCAAGGCTTCCTAACCTCGCCCCTTTTGTAGGACGGAATTCCGATTCCTGATCCCTAACCGTCGATAGCCATAGATAGGAGGGAACTCCGATTCCGGACTCTTGAGGTATGAAATTTCAGAGTAACTCCGAGCACTTTTCAACGGAACTCGACCAAAACCCAGTCATTGCGTGGGCTTATGGATTCTTTTCAAATCTACACTTTTCCGATTTACTCTGAATACTCTGAAATTTTACACCATGTTCTTTCATGAAGGGACATAGGTGTTTTGCTTGGGTGTTCCCCAGGTAGAGCAGTAAAAAACTAAAAATCCTGGAATTTATGCGGAGAATGCCGATTTTTGATAACCCATTCTTGGGGATTAGGTATAGCGAAATCCAATAACCTAAACGTCATAGGTGCGAGAACATTGTTCCCTTTCAATTCCCTTTTATTGAATCGACGTTATTTAAAGTCCTCAACGGAACCAAAAAGTGTTTGACAAAAATCCTTTGAGGTCCTATAGTGTAAGTAAAAAATCAATGATCAATCCACTGACTTGATTGTAGAGATGGAGATATTCATAATGCCATTTGGAGACAATGACTGGCTCGCTTTAACCGAAGAACCCACACTGGAACCAGAGTTACCAATCTGCGACCCACACCACCATTTTTGGGATTTCCGAACCGAGCGTATCCCCTACCAACGGTATCTGCTCCACGAGTTGATTGCGGATATTAACAGTGGTCACAACGTGCGTTCTACTGTGTTCGTTGAGGCGAGAGCCATGTACCGCGCCGATGGACCCGAAGAGATGCGTCCCGTCGGTGAAGTCGAATTTGTGCAAGGACTCGCGGCTGCGAGCGCGAGTGGTTTATATGGTGAAAGTCGTGCCGCCGCGGCGATCGTCGGACACGCCAACCTGAACTTGGGTGAGCGCGTCGAGCCGGTTCTGGAAGCCTTACAAGCCGCCAGTCCAAATCGATTTCGGGGCATCCGTCATTCTGTCACTTGGGATCCACACTCGGAAATAGCAGGGGCTTCCGCTTATAGAACGGAAGGGCAACTGACGCGTGAGGATTTCCGGGCAGGGGCACGCGTGCTGGCAGGCATGGGAATGTCTTTTGAGGCATGGATGTACGCCCCACAACTCCCGGAACTCGCGGATTTCGCGAGAGCCGTCCCCGATCTGACGATTATTTCAAACCATATCGGTGGTTTGCTGCGGGACGGTCCCTATGGTGGCAGAGATGATGAAGTGTTGGCGAATTGGCGGAACGGTATCGCTGCGATAGCCGCTTGTCCCAATGTTCACATGAAACTCGGAGGTATTGGAATGCCGCGTACCGGTTTCGATTGGCATGAACGGGAACAACCGATCGGATCTGAAGAGTTAGCCGAGTCTATGGCACCTTTCATGAATTACTGTATTGAGCAGTTCGGTCCGGAGCGATGCATGTTTGAAAGCAACTTTCCAGTTGACAAGGTGTCGTTCTCCTACAACGTAATGTATAATGCATTCAAACGGTTATCATCTGGCTACTCGGATGATGAACGCGGAGATCTGTTCCACAACACCGCCGCTCGCGTATATCGTGTAGATGTTTAAAGCAATAGGGTGGGGCAAATGAATCTAAATTACCGATCCCGCCCTACAAATCAGCTCATCCTTATTCACCTTGAACCAGCGTGAACTTGTGCGCCGCCTCTTCTACACCGACGAATCGACTGTAAATCGCAACACGGCTCAGTTTACCTTCCCAGTTCCTACCGCCACTCGCTTCATCACCGAAAAGCAACGGATAGAGTTCCCAATTGCTGAAATCCCCTTGCGTCCCGTTACTCACATGGACGAGTTCACCATTGATATAGCAATAGACATTCCCAGGAAAATAACTGACGATGACATGGATCGGTTTTCCCGATTCAATCTTACCGAAATGGAATTCACCGCCTAACGCATTCGTCCCGGTTCGCGGTGTACGGATTCTCACTGCGAAACGGTTGCCATCTTGCCCAAAAGTAAAGTTCCGATGGGTAGCGTCATTCGAGAACGAAATAATCCGCGCGGGACCGTCCTGATCCAGATTATCCGTCGTAACGAGACACTCAAACGTCAATTGGTTACTCCTCTGACATGCCTCCAGAAGTTTATCGTTCACGTTTTTGGTAAGGAATGCCCCACCAATGAGATCCATCTGGCCATCTTCACCGACTTTCGCATTACCACGCGGTTCAATCTCCCTGTTATCCTCAAGCGCGCCATGCCAGAGAAAAACAAGCCCATCACGCGAGCCGGGGAATTCCGTGTGCGTTCCGATATCAGCCGGTGCCTCCGGTGATACATGGATTGCGAGGGATGTCGTTGCTGTGTCTCCCTCCGGGTCCATCACCGTGAGTGTTACGATGTATTGTCCGAGACTTTCGTAGACATGCGTCGGATTCGATTCAGTGGACGTTGTTCCGTCTCCGAAAGTCCAGTGGTGCGCCAGATCCCCTGTCGCTGAGAAATTCACTGTAAGCGGGGCACTGCCTTGAAGGACATCGGCGGACGCTTTCGCCTCCGGACGAAGTTTCTCACCTGGCGAGTATGGTGTGAAGCGATACGCAACACCGTTATACGGCGAAGCGAATGTATGTTCTCCGGGGTGTGCCGTCCCAACAGGGACAATCTTCATGTTCCATGTATCCACGCGATCGACTTTATAGGGTTGTTCTCCTTCCAAGTCCAGTGTTATCGTTTGCGGTTCGGTTGTGTATGCGAGATAATATTCCCCCTGTTTGGCAAGGATATATCGTCCTGTTTCATCGCCAATCGGCTCAAGCGTATCAAAGGCTGGCGCGCTTGCTATGAAGTCTTTGAGAAAAGCGATCCGCGGTGGACTCTCACCGCGTAGCACGCCACCTTTCGCCCACCACAGTAGATCTTCTGGGTGTTTGTATGTTTCTCCGTGTCCGACATAGCAACCGGAAACAGTGCCTGCCCAAAAGTGCTGGACCATCTCTTCCGCGGTGATATTTCCCCATCCCTGTGGAATATCGCCTTCGTAGCGACACTCATCGTAGATAACAGGTTTTCCGTATTGCGTACGATAACGGATACCTTGCGCCATGTTAGACGTTTGGATACTGGTATGTGTTACCCACGGTTTGCTGTGGTCATACCAACGTCTACCATTGTGAATGCCACGTAAACGCTGATATGGGTCACGATCCCGAATAATCTGGAAGAATCGGTCCCAGTCGGATTCCTCTTTCGCAGGCATAAAGTCGTACTCATTTGCGAGGGACCACCAGACGTTTCGGAACGCCGCCAGTCGCGCAACGGCGTAGCGAATGTATCGGTCATCGCTCTCTGCGTCCATGTACTCGAAACCCCATCGGTCATAGGTATGAAAGAGGATGATGTCCGCCTCAATACCGAGTTCCAAGAGATCTTGCACCCGTCGTTCAAAATGCTGCCAGAATTCAGGGTTGAATTTGGTGAAATCCCAATCCTTTAGCGGTTTTCCTTCAAACGGATAGTAGACTGGCTCATTTTTGTTGTAAACATAGTCCTTTGGGAAGATGCACATTCGCATTTTGTTGAACGGTGCCTTAGCAAGGGTTTCGAGCGTCTGTTTTTCCATTGCTTCTCCCTGATGCGCCCAGGCATAACAGGTCGTTCCGAATTGATGATAGGGGGTGCCATCGGCATAGCGGAGATAGAAATCTTTATAGACGTGAACCGGTCCGTGATTTCCCTCGGATGGCGCAACGCACGTAAACTGTCCTGTCTTACCGTTGAGTTCAGCGATGTTACTCTTTGTGGTATACGTCCATTCACCAACTGCATCGGGCATAAATCGAATTTTGTAAATCCCGTTTCCGTCGTAGAATCCCTGAGGCTCAAAAATCCGACCGTTCTGTTTAAATTCTGCTGTCAATTCAATCTCAGTGAACGGATTACCTGTATCCGGTCCATTCAAAGTTACTTCATATATTCCCCAACGTTCAACCATATTCACCTCTAAGTCTTGTGCATTCGCGAGCGAGAACGCAACCGCGAAAATCATTATAGGTAAAATCTTTCTCGTCATTAAGTGCCTCCGTAAGCGCAGAAAAAAGTTGTCGATTTCACAGAAAGGTTATATGATATTCATAGAGTTCTCCTTGTGTGAGGGTTTAGGTTATCTCGTTATACCAAAGCGGTTCTTTTTCTGCCATATTTTTATGGAATTCACGCTTTAAAAGGATATTCAAATGACGTATCAATCCCTTGCCGAAGTACGAAAAACGCTCTATGTAAAATGGTATCGAAGCAAAATAGATCGCACAACCTTACGGAATCTATCAAAACGGAGTGACGTGCAAGGTTGGTTTCAGGCGGGTGGGCATCTTGCCCTCTGGCTATTGACGGGTAGCGTGCTCTATCTCTTCTGGTCGCAAGCGATGTGGCTCGGCTTTTTCATTGCCTTATTTTTCCATGGCACAGTCGCCAGTTTTTTCAAAGGGACAGCCAATCACGAGTTGGGACACGGCACCGTATTTCGTACCAAGTGGCTGAACAAATTTTTTCTTTATCTGTTTAGCCTCATCAGTTGGTGGGATCATTTTGACTACGCCAGTAGCCACACCTATCATCATCGCTACACCTTGTATCCCGAAGGCGATCGCGAAAACCTTCTCCCGCTTGAACCAAAGTTGGGTTCCTTCTTTGTTCTCCAACTCTTTACCATAAATTTGCTCACGCAACCCGGTCGCACCTTTAGCAAAGGCGGTCTTATTGCCGCGGTTGTCTGTACCATCCGTAGTGCTTTCGGCAAAGAAGGACCACCGGACGTTCCGAGTCAGGAGTGGCTGGCATCATTACATACCGACCAACCCGCAGAACACAAAAATTCTATTTGGTGGTCTCGGATTCTACTCCTTTTTCACGGTACGCTGCTTGTCGTTTCGCTCGCTACAGGCTATTGGGTTTTTCCGCTTATGATCACTGCCAGCGCATTTATCGCAAACTGGGGATCCTACGCTGTTTCTCTGCCCCAACATTGTGGTTTAAAGGAAAATGATCCTGACTTCCGTAAGTGCACACGGTCAGTCAAACTCAACCCCTTGGCAGAATTTTTGTATTGGCGAATGAATTGGCACACTGAGCATCACATGTTTGCAGGTGTACCCTGCTACAATTTGAGGAAATTGCATCATCTAATTGCAGAAGATATGCCCGAACCGCGCACACTTTTAGGGGCTTGGCGAGAAATGCGCGAAACGTGGCGACGACAGAAAACCGATCCTGACTACTTTTTTGATACGCCGCTTCCTTCAACGGCTAAGCATATACCCGCCGAAGCATCCGATATTCTGGAAAGTTCCATTGGGGAATTGGCTCCTAAAGGGTTGGAATGAGGTATCGAAAAAATGTGAGTTCGACAAAAAATAGGAGAGTCTTATCTTCTCGGTGGTTTAATCATCAGGCTTTCAATGATACGTACGAACTCGCTATCTGACAACCGAACTTCCAGATAAGATCGAAAACCGTCCTTCATCTCCCACTCATACCCATTCGATAACCTGCCTTTGCCATCCGTAACTTCGGTGAAATAGTCGCTGAGACCGCGCACGCCATATAAAACCGCGATCTGATCCCAACTGGAGCGATCCTTGTATTGTCCGTTGAACCTTCGATAGTACGCTTCCCGTATCGGATTTTCAGCAGATGTCTCTGCGAGTCTCGCGCCGGTATGGACAGATTCTCCATGTTGACTGATAACGAGCAGTGTGGGCCAATTGTGGATAACATATTCCGATTTATCAATCAGATCGTGGCGAACCGTGTTATAAGGATCGTCGATAAGTAACGCCATCACCACGAGTTTCGTAACCTTTTGAGCAACGAGGTCTGGCTCTGCTGTCAGGAGATCATAGAGATTGTTGAGAAACCCAACGCTGATGATTGTCACCGAGTTGTCCGGTTGTTCACTCAGCACTTGTCGATAAAGTTCCAAGGAACTGGGTGTTGGTGTGGTCGGGAGATCGTGTGGGAAATTGGCCGCGATGCCATCTAAATAACTTGATTCATCGGGATCAGCAAGATTGCCCTTATAGATACCAATAGGGATATCACCTCGGTTGTACCATGTATTTATCGCACAAATCGCCCCAGCACCGCTCGGATGTATTTCATTGAAACTGATCGCGAGGATTTCAACTTCTCCGTTATCCGCAAGTGCGTGCAGCACAGCCAATGCGCCAACATCATCTACGTCGGTAGACATGTCGGTCTCAAATATTACTTTTTTCGGGTTCATTTTCTCAGCACCTTCTGCCAGCAAATTGGATGGTGTCATTATTGTTAAAAAAGAGGTCAATATTGTCACGAGATAAGAAATTTTCAAGTGTCTCTCCCCAAAAAAGAAAGACTGCGCACTGCGTTTACATCCTTGCACTGTCAGTCTCTCGGAAAAAAGTCGCTTTCGTACTGAGATGCCGCCATTTCTCAATAATCTCGTTGTAAATTTCGGGTTCATCTTTGTTGTGAATGCGTCCGCGGGCACCCAGCCAATCAACAATACGACGTACACCCTCAACGAACGGAATGGTATAGCGGAAATTCAGGTCTGCTTTTGCGGCGGCGTTATCAAAGATATTGTTGTATTGGAAATTCTCCCGACACCATTCGGCTGCCTTTGGAGCAATCTCAAATAGTAGACCGGTTGGAATATGGATCAGTTCGGGTTCCGGTGCATCCATCGCTTGTGCAACGGTCTGATGGTACTGATTCCAAGTCATCGGTTCTTCGCTTGCGGTGTGGTACCCTTTGCCAAACGTCTTTTCGCTGCCGATTGCTTCAGCAAATGCCCGTCCTACATCGTCCCGGTGACACGCCGCCCAGAGAGAAGAGCCATCGCCGTGCGTGATAATCGGTTGTCCGTGACGGATACGATGGAAGTAGTACGCACCGCCGAGACCGAGTGAATGGATCAGTCCGCGTCCCTCGCCGTAGGTGTGTGCAGGACGGATGATCGTAACTGGGAAATCGCCACGCTCGTGCGCTTCCTCCAGAAGTCGTTCACACTTTGCCTTGTTGTAGGCATAGGGGAAGGATGGCATCGGCTCCCGCTCCGCATCCTCACGAATAGGGTAGTGTCGTGCTGGTTTTGTATAGACGTCGACCGTGCTACAGAAAATAAATTGTCCGATACTTCCGCGAAACGCACGTATCGCACTCTCAATATCAGCCGGAACGAAACCGATCATATCGATGACAGCGTCGAAACTCCCTGCTCCTGCCATCTGTGTTTCAAACGCTACATAGTCCTTCCGATTGCCAGTAATGGTGGCGTATCCTGCTGGAATATCAGCCTCAGTCTGTCCGCGGTTGTAGAGCGTCACAGCGTCGCCACGCGCAATAAGGGCACGAGTAATCGCTGTGCTAATCAACCCTGTACCACCAATAATCAAAACCCGCATGAATGTCTCCAATCCGACGCAAAGATAAAAATTCCTTCTACTGCCAAGTATATTTCAAATATTGAGGTATGTCAAGGAGTTCTGTAACATGAGATTTTTGGACAGATCTGTTCGGAAATTGAACAGTAAGAAACAATTCATGGACAAAATCGCCCCGAAGTTCCTCTTTAGAGGCAGTTTTGCGAATGAATTGCCTTTGACACAAAAATTGCTCATATACTACACAACTGCGAACCAACCGGGAAAGCCTGCCTCCTTGGGATAATACGGAGCGATGCAAAGGCTTTCCCATCTTTTGACTGTTGCATCGCTCCGTTTATCAATCCGAAGATCGTCTTTTCAACTTGCAAAATCGTTGAGAGGTGCTAAAATGTTATTTGGGAAGAAGTCGGCGATGACACGTCCAGAGGGTTGGCTCAAGGTCGGTTATCAGGATACCGACATTTCTGTTCGATTTTTCGGTAGACTCGATTGGACACTTAGACACACGATCCGCGGAACATTACAATCTCTGTTGAAGCATCAAAGTGAAGGCACAATCTGCCTTCAGATGATGGATGTATTTTTACTGAACCCGTCTACAGCCGCGGGATTGGTAGGTTTTTTGAGAGATGCCGAATAGGATCATGTTCGTGTTAAAATCCGTGGTGCGAGCCCAGTCGTCAAGCAGGTGTTTAAAGGATTAGGCGTTAGTGATTTGTTAAATAACGTGAATTCAATATAAGAATATAATTCTCGTAGGTTGGGTTGAGCGGAAAGGACTAAAATCCATCCAATTTGTACGGTAAATTCCGTTTTTCAATGTCCGATTTGTATACGGACACAGCGAAACCCAACAACCTAAACACGAGCATAGGAGAAATAAATGCGTATTGTCATAATAGTTACGTCCGTACTCTTACTCTTCACTGGGTGCGGTGTGAAAACAGCGCAGCAACCCCCGCTCGTCACAGCAGAAATCGTTAGACAAGCCAATTGGGAAGTAGAATTCAGGGATGTTTTCTTTCTTGATGCCAAGCACGGTTGGGTCATTGGTGAGAAAGGGACAATCCTCTACACAGAAGATGGCGGCAAAAACTGGAAAACGCAGAACAGTGGCACCGAAGCGCGTCTGAATAAGATGCAGTTCATAGATGAAAAACAGGGCTGGATTGTCGGAAACGAAGGCACCTTCTTACAAACAGGGAACGGCGGAAAAAAATGGGAGAAGCAGATTGTCAGGGACGGGAGTATGAGTCTGATTAGCCTTCATTTTTTGGACGAACAGCGAGGCTGGGTCACTGGGGAGGGTGGTGCCCTCTACTATACCGCAGACGGCGGAGAATCGTGGAAGTTCCGTTCCAGCGGTGTTGGTGAAGCCCTCCTTGATATCCACTTTGTTAACGAAAACGAAGGCTGGTTGATCGCGCAACTCGGCACAACATTGCACACGACAGACGGTGGGAAAACATGGGATTATAAATCGGTAGGACCTCAGGACGGTCTGCTGAATATACAGTTCGATTCCGACCAGAAGACAGGGTGGGCTGTCGGGATTGCGTCTACTGTTCTCTCAACCACAGATGGCGGAAAAACGTGGACCCGTGGGGAACCCGGCATCGCTGGCTCCCACGCCATCTATGATCTTTGTTTTACGGATACGAAAAAAGGATGGTTAGTATCACAAGTTGGCGGTGTGATACACACACAAGACGGTGGAAAAACATGGACGGTTCAAGAGACAGGCACACGTAGCGATCTGATGGCTGTCCATTCTCCTGACGCGAAACATATCTGGGCAGTCGGCAGCTACGGAACGATGCTGCATTCTACCGATGGCGGAAAAACGTGGACGATCGACTCCGAAAGTAATGCCGAACCTTTAGCGGGCGTGGAAATGGCGGATAGCGGACGCGGTTGGGCGGTTGGGCGTCGCGGCGCAATCTTCCGCACCGAAAACCGAGGACGCTCTTGGGAACAACAGGATAGCGGACTTGAGGTCGGGCTGAATAAGGTGACCGCTGTGAGTGAAGATGAGGCGTGGGCAATCGGCGATTCCGGCTACATCCTGCATACCAAAGATGGAGAGACATGGGAAGTCCAAAAAGGATACGACTGGATCGGTTTACACGATGTGCAGTTTCTAAACAGTAAGCGCGGTTGGGCTGTTGGCGATATGGGCGGCATCTTCTACACCAACAACGGTGGTGAAAATTGGATTGAGCAGCGCGGTTATATCTTTGAACTCTTAAAGGGCCTCTGTTTCATCTCACCAAACGAAGGATGGACGATCGGCTGGCCCGGCAAAATCCTCCACACTGTCGATGGCGGGAAAACATGGCAACCCCAGGAGAGTGGAACATTCAATGAACTTTACGCCGTCTACTTCATAGATTCCCAACTCGGTTGGATCTCTGGACAGTATGGACTTATCCTCCATACCGCTGATGGTGGTGAAACGTGGGAGACGCAATATACGCGCACACAGGCGAATCTCAACAAAATCTTCTTCGCTTCTCCCACAGTAGGAATAGCGGTCGGGGACGAAGGAACACTCCTACTTACACAGGATGGCGGGAAAACATGGATACGGGAAGATAGTGGGACAGACAAAAATCTTAAGGATATCAGTGTTACGGAGGATAAGATATTTGCCGTTGGGGAGGACGGTATCGCTCTCGCCTACACAATTCCGTCAATATCAAAATATACCCCGCGTAATCGATTTTTTGATGAGATTGAAACCGGGTTGCCGAAGAAGGATGCCGGGTGGGATGTCTTACATACCGACGGTCCGTTCCGAATCATGGGTGGAGATGATGGATCGAAATTAGGGGATATTTCCTTCATCAACGCCATCGAAGGCTGGGCAGTCGGTAATTCCAGTACAATGCTCCACACCTTAGACGGTGGTAACACTTGGAAAAGCCTTGAATCTCCTATGGATACACCTCTAATTGCGGTTCACTTCGTCTCAGCACAGATCGGTTGGTTGCTCACGCAAGACGCGAGTTTCCTATCGACAACCGATGGTGGCAAAACATGGCAGATTCTGAACGAAACGACAAAACCAGTGGTAAATGCCTACGACCAAGAGAGGCGTCCCATGGAAGAACCGTGTGAACTTTATACCGCCCATTTCCAAGGCTTCGGAGAAGGGTGGGCTGCCGGTAAAGAAGGCGTTGTCCTACATAATAAAGATGGAAATACAATATGGACGCACCAAGAAAACGAGACCTCGGCATCCTATCGCGACATCCAGATGGTAGGAGAGCATTACGGTTGGGCTGTCGGATCGTGGGGGAAAGTTCTCTGGACAAACGATCAAGGAGCCACATGGCATCTTCAGACAACCAACACAGGGTATGACTTATATGGCTTGTCTTTCCTAAACCGCGTAGAGGGATGGACTGTCGGAAGAGACGGTATCGTTCTTCGCACATCAGATGGTGGTTTGGCATGGTCGGCAGTCAATACAGGAATAAGCACACACCTTTATGATGTTGCTTTCATCAACAAAATGGAGGGCTGGGTTGTTGGAGAAGGTGGACTCATCCTGCATACCAAGGACCGCGGGGAAACATGGGTAGTTGAGGAATCCGGCACCAGCGAAGATTTATATCACGTTGAGTATGTCGAAGGGCTTGGCATAGTTGTGCTGGGTACGCACGGCACTATCCTCAAGCGAAAATTAGGGATACAATCCGAGATTTAACGTGAGTGCGATGGTGAAATCCAACCCTCCGCTGGCGAGGTTTCCTAACCTCGCCTCTATGACCTAACCTCGCCTCTATGATATATAGAGAATTGTAAAATCTACCATAAAATCAATCGGAAGAAATTTTATTGATGAAACAAATATTATTTTTCTTGGCATTATTGCTCAAGTGTAGCCTGTTGCTCATGAACGTTTGGGGGAGTGGTAAGGTCTCCTTCACCTCCGATAGGACAGGAAACCTTGACATCTATATCATCGATATAAATGATAAAAATCTTACCAACTTAACCAATCATCCGTCGGATGACTTCTCGCCAACATGGTCTCCAGACGGTCGCGCTTTTGCCTACGTCTCAGACAGGGAAGGAAATCCAGAGATTTATGTAATGGATATGAATAACAAGGAATCTCGGCGGCTGACAAACAATCGCGCGACTGACATCGATCCAGCCTGGTCGCCCGATGGACGCTGGATTGCGTTTGCATCCAACCAACATCGGGAGCATGCAGCAGATACCGACATTTACATAATGGATGTAAATGGTAAGAAAGTGCAACATCTCCCAAGTAAGGGCGGACATAATTCAACACCGGCGTGGTCACCGGATGGCGAGTGGATCGCGTTTCGTTCCACGCAGGACGGCATCGGCGGTATCCATGTTATGAACGCTGATGGTGAAAAACAGAGAGCACTCACACAGGTTTCTGCGACGGGTCCTACTTGGGCTTCCAACGGAAAACAGATTTATTTTTCCAGTGAGAAGCTGGGCGGCGTGAAAGTGCCGACACTGTTTGCTGTGGACATTGACGGAGAAAATCCGAAAAAATTAACGGATGCCGGACAAGTTTGTGAAGAACCTGATGGATCGCCTGACGGTCAGTGGATAGCCTATGTATCGGTTCAAGACGGGAGTAAAGACATCTATCTGATCCGTGCGGTGGACGGTGATCTCCGAAAATTGACACAAGATCCGGGACTGGAATTTTCTCCTGCATGGGTACCGTCGGCATTTAGTGTTTCCCCGAGCGCGAACGCACAAATCGTGCTCTGGGGAATACTCAAGCGAACAGCGAACAAGAAGTGAACGAGGCACTAAACCCCATTCACCAATCTAAAAAACATAGAATTAACGTGAGTTCCATAAATCAAATCACAGGAAACTCATCGTGTGTATTTATGGTAATTGATGGAGTCTTCGTAGCACAATCTGTTAAATTGTGTTCCGTAAGACGCAAACTAACAGTTTGCGCTACAAATACGAAACTCACGTTAAAATTACCGCACTATTTTTTCCCTCATCATAACTCATCTACCAATAGATAGTTACGTATTTCGACGATTCATTATAAATGGCCCTATAAATTTAAAATATAAACTGGGTTTCCCACCTTAGTACCTTCCTCGGTTTTGAACAAAACTGTCCAGAAATTGAACATTAACGATGCTCTGTCAGATA